>NZ_JABBEA010000009.1 GCF_012912005.1 Paenibacillus sp. SZ31 | reverse complement strand
AAAGTATTGAAAAGAGCGATAAGCTCATTTTGAATCTGACGAGATTAAAAATCTCATTTGTGCTCCAGTCGATTCAAACCAAGGCTTGTCTCAAACTTTCGCGTTCATTCTGCAAGCAGAATGTTTACTCACTCGTTGTTCAGTTTTCAAAGATCAAACACGATTTGTTTTACTCTTCTTTCGTCTCAACCAAGTTTCGGCGGCGACTTAAATAATGTAACACATTTCGTTTGTTTTCGTCAAGAACTTTTTTTGTTTTCTTTTTTTGAAGCTTTAGTTCTCCACTTTTCCTCTGAAGAATTTATCGTTTGTTGGCGATAAGCTCGTTTGAGGAACGAAATATAATGTATCATATATCACGAATGAGAGTCAACATTTTTTTATAAATTATTAAACAAACAAAAAAGGAAGGTTTCCCCTCCCTTATGTGATCCATATAATGCCAAGCTATTGGAGAAGATTATGCCTCAATCCAATACCGAATTTCTCGGCCCTCTCCTCCGATCGATGGCCATCCTGCAGATTCTTTTACAATAGAACGAAAGACCAGCTTGCGTATAACCAAAGGCAGATCTTCTCGAACAAATCTTAACTGCGGATGATGAACAAGTTCATTCATGCTCCACGGCTCCTTGCGACTTCTTAACACACGCAGCAGCAGTTCTGAACATTCACTCATTTTGGACATTACGGAAAACTCACAGGCAAGCAGGACAAGCTCTACTCGCTGCTCCAGCGTCTCGGAGCTTACGGTAAGCTCCTGATACAGTTTCCACAAAGCACGATCCAGATTCTGTACATGAGTCCAGACGGCATGATCCGGGTATATCCCCTGTTCAATCAATACAATTCTTGCCCAGTTTCCCAGAGCCTCTAATACATTGTAGTAGGCGTCTACAACATGCCCTTCCTGGATATGACGCTTGGCCTCCACATACATTCTCAAGAAACTGGTGAATTCATGAAGCAGCTTCTGTTCACGCAATTCTGTCCCAAAGGACGACAGTTCTTCTCGTAAATCACTTAAGGTGCTGTCCGCTTCCCAGATAATCTCACCTTCAATCAGACACTGGGTGAGATTATTATGATTCCCGGTAACGACACTACTCTGTAACTCATGACGGCTCGCATAGATCATTTGATAACGAAGATCACCATATCTGTAATGTCCTACCGTCGACTTCAATTGGTCATCATTATGAACAACAAGTACTAATAATTCAAAATCTTGAACTAGGGAGCCGTGGAATCGCTCTCCCGGGTGGGAATAAGCGATAGCCCCAACTGCCCCCGTCTCTTCCGACTGTTCGGACAAAAAAGCAAGGTTCTTTAATTCCACGATTCCCTCCATACATTTCATGGCAGATAAGCGCCAAGTCAGTTATAATGTAATTCTACATCCAGACTGAAGTTTCCTTCTTTTCCAGGTCCGATACTACTCATACGATAGGAGCATTTTTCATGATTTTTAAATCAGCAAAAATTAATGCTTTTCGCACTTGGGGATTACTGCTGACCATGCTAGGTATGGGCCTAATGATACTGGGAACAGCCGGGATTGTATTCTGGGGACATGCAGGCAAGGTATTCGCAGCTGTAGGACTTGTCATCGGACTGATTGCCATGATGGCCAGCCTCGCCATCTATTTCTGGGCTGGCATGCTCTCTACCAGCGCTGTACAAGTCGACTGCCCGGAATGCGGGAAGTTAACCAAAATGCTGGGCAAGACGGATCGTTGTATGTTCTGTCATACCATCCTCACCCTTGACCCTAATAAGGCCAATACGACCAGTCAACAAGTGAAAGCGCCTTCTACAACAGTCCCCCCCACCGAAGGGTAGTACGAATTGATCTCCAACCGCTAGATGTCTTTCACCTTAATTTCATTGAAGAACAAAAAAAGGCCCGGTATGTCTACCGGACCTTTTTTGACTTTGGTTTATAAATGTCACCCTTGTTACTGTTATAACTAGCTAAGATATGAAGTTAAGTTATAAGTCCTACGGCCAATAAAACTTAGATTGCACGTATGATGGTATCAAACGGGAACATCTTTTGAATCTACGAAGTAAAACAAGGAAAGCGTTGATTCAATACCGGAGCCAAAGGATTTTATTTCTGGTAACCAGCCTGCTTCAATATCTCCCACGCAGAAGCATTGGCAAAACTGCGATTCCACGCCGCTACTCCGCCCAGCTTCAACGAAGCAATCAAATCCACACGCGCCTGAAGGGACACGGCATCTTCGATCCATATTTTCTTGGTAGCTCCGTCTTCTTCATATTCCACGTAGTTCTGTCCACTTGCCTGATCCAGTTCGGGCTTGAGTTTCTTTTCTTGAATCAGATCTACAATGGTATTCATGCCTACCGCTTTGGAAGACACCTTAACCTCCCCTTGATCGTTCGTCTCTTCCGTCCAGATCCGGGTATAGAGTGGAACCGCCATGATCAACTTGTTAGAAGGTACTTCATCCTCCTCAAGTATGCGTCTCATGGAAGCCTCAGTCCATGGAAGGGACGCTACCGAACCCGCCTTGGGACTAGCCGCCCAATGTTCATCATAGGCCATCACAATAACATAGTCTGCAAAAGAACCTAATGAACGGCGATCCAGAAAGGCAGACCACATCTCACTGTTGGATTTTGGTGTTACATCGATTGATAACATCAATCCATGTATGCGTGCCATCGCCTTGATCTCACGCACAAATTGCGTAATATTCGGCCCGTCATCTGTATACACGTTCTCAAAGTCGATGTTGATACCGTCCAACTGATACGTCTGTGCATACTCTAACATCTGCTCGATAATATGAGTTCGTGTCTCATAAGAAGCTACGGCTTCTTTGGTAATGTCCGGGTCAAAGCTGTTATCCATAAGTCCCCATACTTCCATACCGGAACGGTGGGCCCAGTTCACATAAGCTTGGTTTCCCTTGCTTTTCACAGTGCCTTGTCCATCCGTAATATGAAACCATGTGGGGCTAACCACATTCACACCAGGCATTTTACCGATAGAGTCCACATCAGGCTGACGATTATACACGGCTTCCCAAACCAGGTTTACCGGTTTATTCTGCCACTTCTTCTCTGCTGCAGTCAGCGTATACTTGGGCATGTCCACCTTCTTTTTCTCGGTGAGCCCAATATAATCATTACCTACGTATCCGGCATATCCATTATCGAGTTGAACAAAACTCTGTTCTTCCCCCGTCTGCCATACACGTACTCGGGCATTCTTTTCCATATCGGCAATGATTGGTGAGGATTCTCCCCCACGTTTATACAACGGCACCGTTTTGTCCGCTTTGGATGACAACGTATCAATCTCTGCATATTGTATCGTGTCTCCTCCGCGCATCAGCAGCACAGCACCTGTTACCGAATCTTCCTGTATAGCTATGCCGTATACTTCCTTCAAAGGTTTGAGCGGAATGTATGCTTCTCCATCCTTAACCTCTGGCTTAACCGTCATAGGATAATCTTTATGATTCAGTTCTGCTTGTGTGCTACCCTCTTTCATATGAAGAACTCGCTGAGGGGAGGCAATAATGATATCTCCCGACTCTGGTTCATAACGTATGCCCTCATCAATCGCCTCTTGCAGCACCTTCACAGGTAACTTGAGTTGATCTCCTGTACCCGAAGCCTCTCCGTCCATCAGTTGCCCATCCACAAAAATAGGCTGGTTTCTCCCTACCCAATCGGGGTCTTCATGAGTCTGATTCAACCATACATTCGTTATAAGCCAGTAAGCACCCCCAGCGATCAGACAAACCCCGAGAAAACCGGGCCAAAATGAACGTCGCTTCTGACCTGTATATCTGCTTTTTCTACCCAAAAACGTCTACCTCCGTTAATTATGCTGAATCTTAAGGATGTGCGCATAAGTTGTTATAGAAATGAGCATTTTGCATAAATGCTAAAAAAAAAGCGCGAAGAATCCATACTGAATTCTACACGCTAATATTGTAATTCAACTCTCTTAATCCCTGCAACTTTTACAAACGCCATATACTTCCAATCGGTGACCGTGTACTTCAAAACCCGTACTAGATTCCGCTTGAAGCTCTACACTTTTGAGTGAAGGATAGCTGAAGTCTTCAATCTTGCCGCATTGATCACAGATAACATGATAATGATCCGTCACATTGGCATCGAAGCGGCTTGAATTATCTCCGTATGTCAATTCCCGGACCATGCCAGCTTCCAGAAACATCTTCAAATTGTTATATACCGTCGCCACGCTCATACTGGGAAATTGGGGTTCAAGGGCTCGGTAAATTTCATCGGCTGTCGGATGCCCCATGGATTCCATCAGATAGTTCAATATGGCATGACGCTGGGGTGTAATACGGACACCAGTCGTTTTCAGATGCTCCAACGCATGTTGGACACGTGTTGCCATAAAACCCACCGCCTTACCTTTCATTCATTCTCTGTTGAAGAGTATATTGCTGGCTCCTTGTACAGAGTTGATTCCCGGCCATTAACAACGACAACACATCTTTCGTGTCGTGTAATCTTGCCAGTGTACATTTATTGTACGGCGATTACAAGTTTATTGTCAACGCGGCGGTCAAGGAACCTCTGTAGAATCCTCCTGGGAATTTGCTTCGTCTTCGGTTGTCTGTTCCAGATTCTCAGCTTCATCTTCAGACTCCGGTGTAACTATTTCAGGCGTAGACACGGCCGGGTTGCTCTGAATGGTGAGATCACTGTTGCCTTCAATTTTCACCCTGTACTCGCCCTCACCGAGCTGGCCTTCTATCGTTTTATTCTGTACTTTGAAAGGCAAATCCGTAATTAAATCTCCATAACTGCTGGAACCAGCAAGACTGTAGTCGCCCCGATCAGGCAGTAGCACGTTAATGGCACCTACAGCACTGTACACATCCCAGTCACCTCCGACTTTGGCAGATACGATGTTAATACTGCCATTGAGCGATTGAGCCTTGATTCCCAGGTTGGCACCATCCAGCGTAATATTGCCGTTACGTGTCTCTGCCGTGAATTCGCCAACAGAGTCTGCAATACTGATACTCCCCACTTGTGTGGTCAGTTCGACATCACCGGAAACGCCGCGGGCTTTCATGTCTCCACGGTTACTATCAAGGTCTACATTACCAATGGCATTAGCTACGATGACATCTCCGTTTAACGTTTTGCCTGAAATATCTCCAACGGCATTGGTAATCCGGATCCGTCCGTTACCCGTTTCGGCAAATATGGTACTAATGGCTTCCGGACGGTTTAACAATATGGCCCCATTGGAAGTTCGAATATCCAGATTAAAGCGACGATCATCCGGAATCGTTATGGTGATATTCATCCGTGGCTGCGTTTTTTCATTTTCTCCATACGTCTTGCCTGTAGCTTTGATATGAATTACTTTCGTACCATCGGTCTCCACAAAAGAAGCATCCGCTACGGCCTTCGCCTGTACTTCCGTCGTCTGATCTACCCAGATAACTGTTCGTACTTCAATCTCCTCCGTGTCTCCCCGTTGCACCGAGATATCCCCGTTCACACCTTCGACCACAAGATCTGACGTATCCATACCAACAGGTACACGAATCGTGCCCTTATCCTCCATATATCCTGCAGCTTGACTGTAGTCCATGGAAGCCGCTCCGAGATTTAGACTCACTCTATTCCATAAGTGCATGTAGTGATCCTGTTCCGTAACGATAAATACAGAAGCCGCCAAAATCAATGAGGCCAGAATACCTTTGGCATCGGGTCTGAAACGTACTTTTATGGGGTCATCAGGATTACTTGGATTATTCGATTGCACCTTTTTTCTTCTGCGTGTCCACAGGAACAGCACAATATATTCCACGCCTAAAACAACGAGCAAAAATGGCCACCAGTCCACCATCTCATATACATAGTCAGTTCCCCACCGTTTATCCAAAATCAACAGCACACCGACCGCTATGATTAAGGCGGCAGCCGTATAGCGGCCAACCCGGACTTTACGGTTCATCACGTTCCCCCCTTGTATCGTTTCAACTACATTTTTTTCTTGTTCAACATAACCCAGAACTCACGCCCGAACAGAAGCAATCCTCCTACGATCATAAGAATCGCAAAGGAATACCCGCCATACATGGCGAGGATCTCTTGGAACCAGCGTGGTTTACGGAAGAACAACACCATCAAAGACCCTCCCACAATCAGAAGTAATCCGAACGATATGCCTCTCTCCCAGACCATCATTGCATCTCGTGTAGAACGTTCATTGGATATCGGCTTGTCCGAAGTTGCCTGGGTTACTGCTCTACGTCTACGCATCATGACCCAATCCGCAGATTGTAGCACATCATATACATTGTAAAAGTAAATAACCGGAATACATAAAGCCAGCAAGATGAGCAATGGCACATTGATCTGTATACCAATGGATGAGAAGTACAACACTGCTGACAGATCAAGCAAAACAAGCAGCATAAAGGTCAAACCTCTCATGTATAATCTCAGATAAATATGGCCCAAGCCTGGAATAATGGCACTCAATAACCCTGCAATAAATTTATGAGTCCGATTCCTGACAGGTTTGGTCTGAACTGTACTGGTTTTTTTGTTCGATTGACGTCTCCGTTTCATAACATACTCCTCTCTTCTGAACTGACCTTCCGCTCTTCATGCATTTGGTTAGATAGTACCCTAAAGAGCAAGGAGAGTAACTGGAAGAAATATGGATATGACCAAAAACCCTCCGGCACTGCTGGCCTGGGGAGGGTTCTATTTCATTTATTCGATCGACACTTTGGTCACGTGTTCCCACTGTCTTAACTTGGATACCAGGCCTACTGTTTTGAAATCATGAGGTACCTGCACATGCAGCACAATCTCAATTTTGCGTTCAACCGATATCATCTCTGCATAAGCCAGGTCCTGTTCATTCACCGTAATTTTACGAATTTTGATCTTCTCCTGCTCCATACATGAAGACAATTGTTCCAGAAAACCGGGTTCTGACAAGGTATGAAGTGTAACGACATGCAGTTTGTTCCCTCGTAGATACCTTAACTCTAATTTGTTAAATACCCAGAGGTTAAGCAATACCAGAACGGTGGATACGATAGAGGCAAAAAAGAATCCCGCACCTGCTGCGAGCCCAATGGCTGCAACAACCCAGATTGAAGCTGCTGTAGTCAGTCCGGTAATGGATTTTCCCGTAAAGAGAATTGTCCCTGCTCCCAGGAATCCGACACCAGTAATTACAGCAGTAGCCAGACGCGCTGGATCGATCCTTACGTTTAATTCATTAGCAAAATCTTTAAAGCCATAAACAGACAACATCATAATCAGTGCAGAACCAAGACATACCAGAATATGGGTACGCAAACCGGCGGCATGATTGGACCGTTCCCGCTCTAATCCTACGAGCCCTCCAAGCAGCATGGCCAGTAATAATCGTAATAAAATGTGCCACTCATCAATGAACCAGGGATCGCCCAAAGTCGGTATTCCTCCTCGAAGTTGTTAATATGATTAAAGTTTATTCTTGTGAAAAGTCGTTAATTCCACTCCAGGTGCAATCTGTGTGACTTCCACGGGCTTAAAACCGAATTGGGTATACAGATTCACAGCGGGTTGATTCAGCGTTCCTGTGGAGACGATATAGCGTGGAAGATCCGCATGCTGTTCCAACACATACGTCATCAAAGATGCAGCAATTCCCTTGCGAAAGTGATCCGGGTGCACCATCATTCGTGTAATGGTCAGTGTGTTCTCCTCTTCCTCTGCTACAGCGACAGCCCCGATAAGCTCCCCGTCATCATGGATACAACCATAAAAGCTCTCTCCACAATCCCGAAGTGTCTCCATCGTATCCATCAAAGGAGGAATTTCCTGAAATCCGATGATCTCGGCTTCTAATCGATAGGCAACATGTTGTAGTCTCCATAACTGCCCCAACATCTCCAGATCACTCAGTGACAATGGTTGAATGTTCAAATCCGTTCCCCCGTCCGAAATACATTTGTGTCCATAATAACAAAAAGAGGCTGTCACAGGGACGAGCCTCTTTCTGTCCGGCCTAACCGGAAGGATTAGCGGTTCAGTACATCTGCAAGCAGTTGGTTGGCCAGGGCGGGATTCGCCTTGCCTTTGCTTTCTTTCATAACCTGACCAACGAGGAAGCCAATAGCTTTCTGTTTACCGGCTTTATAGTCTTCCACCGATTGAGGATTATTCGCCACAACCTGCTCAACAATGGCAAGAATGGCACCTTCATCACTAATCTGCACAAGACCCTTCTCTTCAACGATCTGCTGTGGAAGCTTGCCGCTCTCCAGCATTTCCTTGAATACCGTTTTGGCGATTTTGCTGTTGATTGTGCCCTTCTCAAGCAAGCCAATCATCTCACCCAAGCCTTGACCTGTCAGTGGAACTTGAGTCACTTCAAGGTTGCTCGTATTCAGGTACCCCAGCAAGTCGCCCATGATCCAGTTGGATACGGACTTCGCATCCTGAGTGTATTTCAGACTATCTTCAAAAAGATCTGCCACAGCTTTGGAGGAGGTAATAACCTCTGCATCATAGCTAGGCAATCCATAATCAGCCGTGTAACGTGCCTTGCGCTCGTCTGGAAGCTCAGGTATGGTAGCTCTGATCCGCTCTTTCCAGGCTTCGTCAATATGCAAATTCACCAGATCCGGGTCCGGGAAATAACGATAGTCATGCGCTTGTTCCTTGCCACGCATCGACAGTGTTTTCCCTTGAGCTTCGTCCCAGCGACGCGTCTCCTGAACCACTTCACCGCCATCATCCAGAATTTCAGCCTGACGATATTGTTCATATTCCAGACCACGCTGGACACCACGGAAGGAGTTCATGTTCTTCAGCTCGGCTCTTGTTCCCAGCTTCTCCTGCCCATGTGGACGCAAACTGATGTTGGCGTCACAACGCAGTGATCCTTCTTCCATCTTCACATCCGACACATCACAGTACTGCATGATCGCACGCATTTTTTCAAGATACGCACGCGCCTCTTCCGGAGAAGAAATCTCAGGTTCGGATACAATCTCAACGAGTGGCGTACCGACACGGTTAAAGTCCACCAAAGAAGCGTATCCGCCATCGATATGCGTGAGCTTCCCTGCATCTTCCTCCAAGTGAAGACGCGTGATGCCGATTCGTTTCGTTTCACCATTCACTTCGATATCAATCCAGCCGTTCTCACCAATCGGTTGATCGAATTGCGAGATCTGGTAGGCCTTTGGTGAATCGGGGTAAAAGTAGTTTTTACGGTCAAACTTGCTGACATCAGCGATCGTACAATTCAGGGCCATCGCTGCCTTCATTGCGTAGTCTACCGCCTGACGATTCAGTACAGGCAGTACGCCTGGATGTCCGAGACAGACTGGGCAGGTATGCGTGTTCGGCGGAGCTCCAAAAGCTGTGGAGCAGCCACAGAAAATTTTGGAGTTCGTATGCAACTCCACGTGGACTTCAAGTCCAACGACCGTTTCATATTTAGATGCGGACATTTCTATATTCCTCCGTTCCGGGCAGTCTACAGCTGCGGACGCTGCTTATGGAATTCTGTATTTTGTTCAAACGCATGCGCTACACGCAATACGGTTGTTTCATCAAAGGCTTTACCGATAATCTGCAGGCCAACAGGCAATCCATCCGAGAATCCACATGGAATGCTAACAGCAGGTACACCAGCCAGGTTAACGGGAATCGTCAAAATATCGTTCAGATACATCGTAAGTGGATCATCCACCTGTGAACCCAGTTTGAACGCTGTAGTTGGCGCAGTTGGTCCGATAATCACATCATATTTGGCAAATACATTGTCGAAATCCTGTTTGATCAATGTACGCACTTTCTGTGCTTTCAGATAATAGGCATCATAGTAACCCGAGCTGAGTGCATACGTTCCGAGCATGATACGTCGTTTCACTTCGGGACCAAAGCCTTGGCTGCGAGACTGATGATACAGATCCAGCAAGTTATCCGGATTGTCAGCACGCACGCCATAACGCACGCCATCAAATCTAGCCAAGTTGGAAGAAGCCTCTGAAGATGCAAGCAGGTAATACGTAGCCACTGCATATTCGGTATGCGGAAGGGATACTTCTTCCCATGTTGCCCCGAGTCCTTCGAGAACTTTCAATGCAGACAGAACTGTCTCTTTCACTTGTGGATCGACGCCTTCACCGATGTATTCCTTCGGAACGGCAATGCGAAGCCCTTTGACATCACCTGTCAGTCCGCTCAAATAATCCGGAATCTCTACTTTTGCAGATGTCGAATCTTTGGCGTCATAACCAGCAATAGCTTGCAATACATAAGCAGAATCTTCAACATTTTTCGTCAAAGGACCAATCTGATCCAGGGATGATGCAAATGCAACCAATCCAAAGCGGGAAACAAGTCCGTACGTCGGCTTCAATCCAACAACACCGCAATACGAAGCAGGCTGTCTGATGGAGCCACCTGTATCTGATCCAAGCGTGAAGTATGCTTCTCCCGCAGCTACAGCTGCTGCCGAACCACCGCTGGAACCTCCTGGAACACGATCAAGTGCCCATGGATTACGCACAGGGGAGAAACTTGAATTCTCATTGGAGCCGCCCATGGCGAATTCGTCCATGTTGAGTTTACCAATAGTTACGGTGTCGGCAGCTTTCAATTTCTCGACAACTGTCGCATCATACACCGGGTCGAAATTACGAAGAAACTGGCTACCACACGTTGTGCGCAGTCCGTTTGTAACGATGTTATCCTTAATACCTACAGGCAGGCCGAAAAGCAAACCTTTCTCCTCGCCGCTCACCAGACGATCATCCAGTTGACGTGCACGAGCGCGTGCTTGTTCTTCATCCAGTGCCAAATACGCCTTAACTTTATCGTCATGCGCACCAATGTTCTGATACGCCTGATCCACCAGATCGCTGACCGACAGCTCTTTGGCATGCAGCTTGTTATGTAACTCAGGCAACGATTGTTCAAATAAACTCACAGTTTTTGTCCTCCTTCCGGATATCCGTTATTCCATTACAGCAGGCACTTTAAACTGCCCGTCTTCTTCTTCCGGTGCATTGCGCATCACCTGTTCAATCGACAGGCTTTCTTTGGTCTCATCATCACGCATGACATTGCTTACGTGCAGAACGTGAGTGGTGGGCTCGATGTCTTCTGTATCCAGCTCATTCAGCTTTTCTGCATATTTTAAAATCGCGTTCAGCTGACCTGTCAGGGTCTGTTCTTCTTCAGCAGTCAAGTTGAGCCGGGCCAGCTTGGCCACATGCTGAACGTCATTATTCGAAATACTCATTAGCGGATGCCTCCTTCATTCGTTCTGATTCCCGAAACGACCTGAAACGAATCGCTCGTTTAACGGGCTAAAGTCTCAAGATAACTTTTTTCATTATAGGTGAGATAGTTCGACAATTCAATGCAAATGACCCGACTGACTTCTGGGAAGCTAAAAACGATCTTATAAAATAAAAAAGAGCCGGCATCAGCCGACTCTTAAAATTCTAAATCCATGCACGCAGATTAACCTGCTTTATAAAATCCGCCTGTGACATAACATCGTTCGCGGTTTCCTCTTCCTCTTCCACAGCTTGAAAATCTCCGTTCATCAGATGATGAAACAGCTTCTCATTGTGTGTCGCAAGGGCGTAATCTATCAACGCTTCTCGCTCGACCCGCTCAGCTTCCTGCTTCAGCAGAACCTCTTCCAGATCGACGTCGCCGGATGGAACAAAAAAGTTCCGGTTCACCTGCGGCACTCGAAGCACGTAATCGAACGCATTGTCCGGATTCCGGTCATAAGCGATGATGAAACCATATTCCCCCACAGGAAGATTCTGCTCAAACGCATCCGCGACGATGACAACCTTCTCTCCTAATCGCAGCATCGTCTAACCTCCTGGTAGTCTATCTTAATATTTATTTGTATAGTCTACTAGAAAAGAATAACGATGTCTAGGAATACTAGAATTAAACAACATATTTGTGCAAAATCTTTTTTTCCATATTTAAAATGATGCTATTTCTGCTTTCGTGCACCTGGTTTGCGCTGTGATCGAATCACGACAAAACAGTATATAATGAGCGGCGTGGGAAATCCTGTGATTCCCCATAATCCCCATAACCAAGGAAAACGTCCACGTTTACCTGCGTCCTGAAAGATCCATATGCCCTGAACCATCGTCTCCCGATACTGCTCTGCGTACCTCTTCGAGTTCAGCTGCCTTTATCATGATCATCATCTGCTTCCCGTTTAATCTGGAGTTAATACGACAGGCTCTGCAGAAACGTTCAATGGAATCAAAAAAAAAAAATTAAACCCGACAATTTCTCGGGCAATCAGACTTGATTCCGGTAATCTTGCAGCTTGTCGAACCACGGTTGGTTGCGGGCTCCGTTTCTTAAAACACGGCTTGTCCACATATTCTGCTGTGACTTCATCACTTCATTGGTCACGCCAGGGTTATGTATTAAAGCTCGCTCAGTACCCGTTTCTCTTTTCCCACTTTCCAATATGCGACGGTTTTCTTCAATCGGATACTCGACACGCTGATTCAACGGAATAACTCTTGTTTTCTCCACTTTGATATTCCCCGCTCTCATGATCTACTATTTCTTAAATTCTTTTTTCTAAATCAATCTGTACTTGCTGCTAACTTGCTATTGGTCTCAAACTGTCTTGTGATGAAGCACATCTTGCATCTCTATGTAGGGTAAAACAGGCTGATTCTGTGATGAAAAAGGGGCTGAAAACAAAAAAAGAACGCAAACCGGGTATAGACCACAGTCTGCGTGCTTCGCGAGGTTGGGTGTTTCTTGGTAATGCTTCAGTTAGATGATGCCTTAACGCTTGTAACAACTAATTGCTATTCTAATGAAAAAGTTGTCACTTGTCCAGACTTTCTTCACATATCATGTCGGATTATCTTGCGGACACGTAAGGATTGTTCTGTTTCTCATAACCAATGGTCGTTTTGGGACCATGACCTGGATATACTTTCACTTCATCAGCAAAGGTGTAAAGCTTGTTCTGGATTGAATCAATCAGATCCCGTTCACGCCCTCCTGTCAGGTCCGTTCTGCCCACACCCATGCGGAACAGCACATCACCGGCAAACAGATCGTTATCACAAAGCAAACTTACACTGCCTGGTGAATGTCCAGGTGTATGGAACACTTTAAACGTATGTCCAATCAGATTCAGCTTCTGCCCTTCGTCCATGGCATATTCAGCAGGATCTGTCGAAAGCGGTGGTGTCGCCTGCGGCCAATTCAAAGATCCATTTAATTTCGGGGTTGTCAGCCAGTCACTCTCCAAATCATGAAGATAAACGGGACATCCCTTCAATTTACGGATCTCATCTACCCCACCCATATGATCAAAGTGAGCATGAGTCAGGAGAATGGCTTCGATCTCCAAGTCTTGAATCGCCTTAAGTAGCGGCCCTGGATTCATGCCCGGATCAATAATGACAGCTTTACCCGGGTCATCTCCTTGTAGAAGATACGCATTGGTCTGAAGCGGGCCTAGTGTAAACGTGCGAATGTTAAGCATATCGGCTTAGTAACCCGAAATCAGTTCACGCAACTCACGGATAATGGTTGCATGTGACTCCGTTCCTTCCCCATAACGTTTACCTATCTCTTGACGCGCTACAGCCAAATTTTCTTGATAATCGGCTGCTTCACGATCCGGGTTAAGGCGTTTGAATTCAACCATAACTTCCTGCACATGCTGTGGACGAGGTCCCCACTGACCCAACACATGGCCACCTGTATCTGCGAAAATAACGACTGGCACGGAACGGCCACCCATCGTCAGGAATTCATCCATCACTTCCGGATGGTTCTCCATAATCAGAACTTCTGTTGGAATTCCTGAGATTTCAAGTGCCTGGAACACAACCGGAATATTACGGACAACATCCCCGCACCAGTCAGCAGCCAGAATTAACACACGCAGATCATCGCGATGGTTCAGGCTCTCAAAGAACTCACGATCCTCTTCGTTCGACCAAGTAAAGCTATCATAGTTGGCCTGGAATTCACTTTGGTTCTTGGTCATACTTTCGATAAAATCTTTCGGTGGCAGACCTTTACCGAATTTGTGAGACAAGTTGGGTTTACCCATGACTAGACACTTCCTTTCTTTTTACGAGCATTCATCCATTTAATAAGTACATAAACGATCATAAGGGCGAGAGCGACCAGCAAAATAGGCATAACATAGGGTGCCGCTTTCTCATCAATATGCTTCCATTGATCTCCAAGAATCATCCCTAAATATATAAACAATGCAGTCCAAGGTATAACAGCTAGTGTAGTAAGCAAGATGAATTTGCCTGCGTGCATTTTCGTGATGCCAGCCGGGATGGAGATTGCATGTCTTACCACTGGAACAAAACGCGCCGTGAAAATGACACCTGTACCATACTTACGGAACCACTCTTCGGAATGGTCGATGTGTTTTTTCTGGATGAGTATGTATTTACCATAGCGTTCAAGCACAGGTCTGCCGCCATAACGGCCAATCCAGTAAATAAATAATTGGGCAATCACACCGCCGATTGTTCCGAAAATCATAGCACCGAAGAAGTTGATATTACCTTGTGAAACGAGAAAACCTCCATACGCCAGCACAATTTCGCTCGGGATGACTTCCATCATTAATCCAAGCATGATTCCAAAGTAACCAAGACTTTGAATCCAATCGAACAATTGGCCGACAAGGTTATGAATAAAGTCCATCTCAACCCTCTTTCTCCATCCTGATTGGCGGTGCCCCTCCGCACCATGGATGTTCGTCCCTATTTTATCACAGGGCTGTGGACGTTGCTACTTCACAAGGCTGGGATAGTGTCCCGTTCGCAGCGGTTCGCATATGGTATGGGGAGAGGAGAGTGAAAAGATGTCACACAAGTCAATACCCGGTTCTCCACCGGTCAAACATACGCAATCTGGTCAAAACCTTCCTTCCGCCAGGGGGATTCGCAGAGCATGCAGCAAGGAACTGTATCGAACAGCCAAACGGCTGAAAGTGTATGTCTCCCCCGAACGGATGAAGCAGGCGGAAGAATGTTATTACGGTAAGGTGATTACGAATCTGCTCTGGATCGGAGAGAATCGCGACAACCGCAAAAAATTATGTGAGTGGTGGAACACGGATGTCAGTGCAGAGATCGCTGCGCTATGGGAAGTGGATGTTGAGCCATTAAAAGATGCGTTTCAGCATGCATTTGGCGGGTATCGTCTGTAAATATGCCACAACGAAAAGCTTGGCTCTGGGTGGAATTCGGGGTTGTCCTCTGGCTTGCGGTTGGAGCAGAGCCTGGAGCCGACCACCACGGGGAGTATGAGCATAAACAGCATGTAGATTCTCATACTCATTCTCAAGCCCACGAGTGGTAACGAATCTGAGGCTTCTTATTCAAGGATTTGAAACACTCTTAGAAATCTAAGGAATCTGAGACACGTTATATCGGAATTTTTGGTTTTTTATAGGGTCTTTGTTAGGGAGTTTCGGGAAATAACGTGTCTGATGGACCTTACAATTTAAAAGGAGGAGCTAGAGGCGATATAAGACGTCCTGTGTTCCTCAAAAAATCGTATACCCATCCGCCTGAAGCAGCCTGCTTGGACTCCCAGACTTTTTAGACGCTGACACCCATTATTATATCGCCTGGGTAAGCGTCAAGATCCAGCAGTGATTCAAGGGCTCCGCTTGGTCAACTCTGGAGTAAACAGAAGAGAAGAAACATAAGCGGAAGCAAGCCTGCGTAGGTTCTCTCCATAATCTAGAGCATGTTCTTCCAGTACAAAACGACGATCATTGCGAACGTTGCCTGCTTCCACCTCCTCAGCCAGCAGCCGATAACGTTCATACATCTGTACACCAGCGGCGGCAGTCTGTTGAGCTCGATCTGTGAATCCTGCCTCCCATTCCCGCCGCGCTGCCTGCTCCATCCAATACAAAGCCGCAGATTGGCCGATGCTATCATACCGATTCAATGCGATCGCTTGTGCAAAATATTTTCCAGCCTGCTGTCCCTCGCCGAATTGGGCCACCAATCGTCCCAGTTCGATGTAAATCTGAGGGTGCACTGGGGAATAGGACAGGCCGTTCAGAAGGATTGATTCTGCTTCTCGTCCCGGGAGGGTTCGCGCAAGGGAAATCAGTATATCCGGTCGATTCGGGTTCGATTGAAAGGCAGCCATAAGATGTACCTTCTGTGTTGAAGTGCCTTCCGGTTCAGACATCGCCTGGCGGTATTGCACTTCTGCTACAACGTATCGGGAGGTCAGCCACACTGTTCCACCAAGCCAGAAAAGAATGATCATCACTGTCGATACCCTGATTACCCGAACAGTTACTCGCTGAAGAATATGAAAGAAGGAACGCATCGGGAAAGATGATGGACGGGATTGCGCTGGTACGTATGGGAAGAAACGAGCTTTGGATCTGGATTTGGATCTGGAGGAGGTGTATTGAGCAATTCCCCCGGATCGTTTGACTCCCTCTGCTTCCGTCTTCAATGCGTCTGCCCATGCCCCGAGCCAGATGAAGAGCATCCAGAATAGTGTGAAGCTCCAGTCAAAGTCCATTGCCCCATGCAGGCCAAAAATAAGCATGGAGGGCGTGAGCTGCGGTGCAAAATGAAAGATGCTTCGCAGGGTGATGAGAAACCACCCTGCGACAAGCAGGATGCCGATCATGCCCGTGTCCAGGGCGAGATCGAGCAAGCCGTTGTGAACCTCGCCTCCGACATAAGGCGAGGATTGAATGGCGCGGAACATGTTGCGCCATGTATCCCCCCCGTGGCCAAGCCATGCAGCCTCGGTCCACAACTGTAGGGCGTCCCGCCACATCTGTAGGCGGGACACCCCCGTGCCGACACCAGCTGCGAGGCGATCGGCGGTGGAGGCAACGGCCATGAGTGCGGCGGCGGCTCCCGCCAGCACGGTGGCCGTCAGGGCAGCGGCGCGGGCCTTGACGGCGTCGCTGTGCCACAGGCGGCACAGCAGCAGCGTGCCGAGCAGCGCAGCTGCCCATGCCCCGGCCAGTGCCAGCAGGCCGGGCACGGGTGCAGGCGCCAGCTGTGCAGCAGCCAGCTGGCGGTACAGCCAGGCCGCGCACGCTAGTGGCGCGGCCGTGGCCAGAAGCAGCGGCAGGCGGGCACCGCGCCGCTGCAAAGCGAAGGCGGTGACCGCGGCACAGCCGGTCGCCAGCCAAGCGCCGCGCGACTCGCTCAGCAGGAGCGCGGCTTGCGCGGGCATAAGCGGCAGCATTGCCGCGATGAGTCGCCCGGCCGACACTGGCCGGGCTATAACTCGCGCGGCGGCTATCAGCCGCTCCACTGCGTACATGCCGACAACGGCACCGTACGCATTAGGGTACTGCAATAATCCGCCGAGCCTTGCTCCGGCGGAGCTGATCTCGGGGTCAGCAGTCCGCATCACCCCGAAGGGCAGCGGCAATATCCCGCACACGGCGAAGATGCCGCTTAGCACAAGCAAGCCGCCTGCCATCTGCCAACCGCAGGCTAACCAACGCGCACCATTCGTGCGCGCAGCCAGTATTGCGGTGAGCAGAGTAAACATCGCAAGCAGGCTCCACCGCAGCATCTCATCCATGCTGCCCTGTTTACTCACCGAGCCTGCCCACGCATGTACCCCAAAACATGTCATCATCCCCAGCGGCCACAACACCCGCAATATTCCTGGGATTCGAATCATTCGCCCAACCATTCGTTCATTGTTCCCTAGCCAATGTACCGTTGACAGGGGTACTTGTTTTCTCGTTTGCCCTTTCTCTTTCTCTGGATGAAAAACTGCAAGAAATAGCACAACCATGATCAAGGTGCTTCCTGCTGCGATCAGAATGACAGGGTACAGATCGGCTGAATAGTACAGTCCACGACTCAGACACCCTGCGAGTAGCAAGACAATTACGACTATGCCCAACCCAACAGTCCACCCCGAACCTAAGTTACGTTCACACCTCAAAATCCGAGAAAAACGACCTGACCTCTCAGTTTGGATAGCTCCATTTAAACGATATGTATCATCTTTGTTGTATGTATCTTTCCTATGATATGTACTGTCTCTACTTCCCCCACTTTCCCCATTATACAAGTCTCTGTTATCTACATATTCTGTACCATCTGCATGATAGGACCTGTCAAACGCCCGATCCACCATTTTCTCGTTCGCCACATCCCCTCGTCTATGC
This sequence comes from Paenibacillus sp. SZ31, assembly GCF_012912005.1. Taxonomy (GTDB): domain Bacteria; phylum Bacillota; class Bacilli; order Paenibacillales; family Paenibacillaceae; genus Paenibacillus. Next base: position 222,432 of record NZ_JABBEA010000009.1, on the reverse strand, counting down.
CTTACAACTTCCTTATCCATTATTGTCCTCTTCATCATCCGCTTCCACCCTCCTTCCACCGCTCCACATGCATAACAAAAAGACAGAAGATCCCGATAACGGGTCCTTCTGCCTGATATACATCTGACAGTTATAATGTTGATTGCTACGAAGTATGTGCATTGAATATCATTTTACATTCAAGGACCCTAATTGCAGTATGTCCCTGTATTGCTATTGGCACACTTAGCAAAGGTCGCAATTTGCGGAATCCTGAACGGTTTCTTTGCTCGATTTTGATTTCCCGCTGGCCTGCTTGCCATCGCCAGGAAGCAAATCTGCACAAGCCCGTTCCAAATAGGGATCGGCATGAATGAAATCACGGAAAGCCGTATATTCATTCCACATCTCCGTCACTTCGCCAGCCTGACCGCGAACAGCACGAATCAATATGTTTTTAGGCGTATTCTCCATATCGATGAATTCAAGTAATTGTGTCTTGTATCCCATCAGATCAAGCAACTTGGCACGAATCCCATCCGTAGCCAGTGCGGAAAAACGTTCCTTGAGGATGCCATGGGACAACAATGGATTCATCACGGAAGCTTCTACTTGGTCAAACAGTTCATGCTGACAGCAAGGAACAGACAAAATAACAGAAGCCCCCCAACGAACCGCCTTCTCCAAAGCAGCATCGGTAGCTGTATCACAGGCATGCAGCGTGACAACCATATCCACTTCGTTCAATTCATCGTAGTCCGCGATGTCTCCAACCAGAAACTTCAGATCGCCATAATGCAATCGATTAGCCAGATCATTACAGTGTTCAATTACATCTGCCTTTAAGTCCAACCCAATAATCTTGAGTGAACGGCGTTGTTGTACAGACAGATAATGATATAACGCAAAGGTAAGATAAGACTTGCCACAACCAAAATCAACGATGGTCAGTGGACGTCCCTCAGGCAGATGCGGAATAACATCCTGCACCATTTCGAGGAAACGGTTAATCTGTCTGAACTTATCATACTTACGGGCGAGCACACGACCTTCTTCGTTCATGATACCAAGTTCAACGAGGAACGATACAGGTACGCCTTCTTCCAATACATATTGCTTCTTGCGATTATGCGACAGATCCACCGCAGTCTTGGAAGCAGATTTGGTCAGAATGGATACTTTATATTTTTTGCTGATCAAAATTTGATAGTCTGCCTCGGTCGTACAGAGCAGGCCTTGACGAAACGTCTCTTCGCACAGCAAAGTCATGCGCTCAGCCGCTTCAGCCGGAGTCAAATTCTCGTGCAGCACTTTGTTGTTATAATGAAATGCAAATTGATAATGCAGCTGATTCTTCAGTGTCACCGGCTTGACTTGCACTTTGGTATACGAGACATTGTCCCGTCTGCGCAGCTGGCTCCAGGTCGCTGTAATCAGCGAATTCTGTTCAAAGATGTCTTGTATAAGCTTTCGCAATGAATCCACGGGGTACATCTCACTTTCGGTTTGGTTTGGTCAACCGTTACCATACCACAATTCCGTTCCCTCTCCAAGTAAAGGCAGGTAACAAGCCTTCATCCAATCCATATTTTATGAGTTCATCTCTTGACGATTTAGTTCAGCTAGTCCCTCTTCAACTTCGTTCCGTGGCAGACCGCCCTGCTCCAGTTGTTCGTCCGTGAGTTGGCTCAACCTTTCATAGAACGCCTGTACATCATCTCGGTAGCTCACCGGGAATTCACCATCAAGCTGTAGCAGCCTGTACCAACTATTCTCTGCCTGGTCGTAACGCCCTTGTTGTTCACGATACAGGGCAAGCTGTCTTTCGGTTCGAGCAGGAAGTTCATATTCTTTCGTAAGCCCCAGCACACCCTCCACCCGTTCCGGTGCGTCCAATAACTTGGGATTAGCGCCATGATTCAATGCATACAGGTAAAAATGAAGTGATCTCATCAATCGAATGAGGGCCTCATCCTCTGCGTCCATTCTCTCCTGATCGTCGATGCCTTCCACTCTGGCCTTTTCTTGATAAATATATGCCTCTTCTTCAATTAGCCTGGCGGCTTGCTGTAGATTGTCCACTTCAATCATTCCGCGAAAACGGAACATTTCAATAACATCCTCCGCTGGCAATGAGTTCAGTAGAGATAGGTTCAATCCAAACTGCCTGCGCATCAGCTCATCCAGTTCGGACAATGCCTCGGTGTGCTTACGCTGCTGTTTGAGCGTGAACACTTTGCCAATTGCTTCTGTCATTTCCTCCATCATGCGGAGCAGATAATCTTTTCTGAACATGCTGTATGCCCCCTCATCATTCGACCCTGTACATCCATTCGCCCTGATATCGTCCCTTTATAGTTATTTTAATTCATGCCATGACAAAAAGCCAAAACAAGACGCGCGCGTCTAATCTCTGGCCATGAACACACTAAACCCCTGCCTATCCAAAAGGGACATTGCAGGGGTTCGGTTGGAATGGAACTGGTTACTCCTCCCCCATAAGAGGGTAGAGTCATCCAGAAACCAAACTATATTTTATATGATATCAACATAAATCACTTCATCAATTACTTTGATAATCCATCCATAAATTGTTTAATGACCTGAATTAATTCTTCAGGAGCTTCATACATGCTCATATGACCCGCACCCGCAATCACGGCTTGCACAATATGTGGCTTGTCACTTGTAAATGTGCGTTCTGGCGGGATAACAGCGTCCTTCTCTCCCGCAACCAGCAATACAGGTAATGGTGTGGCTGACAACACATCACGGCGATCCGGGCGTTCTCGCATAGCAAGTGCAGCGCCAACAGCACCTTGAGGGGCTGTCTGGTAACCAATCTCTTTTACACGTGTTACTTGCTTGGATAACGATTCTACATGTTCCGGTGCAAACAAGCCGGGAACCAGTCCATCTACAAAATTCACGATACCTTCGGTTTGAATGGTGGATACAGCGCGAAGGCGTTTCTCCTTGGCTTCTTCACTGTCCGGATAGGCTGTGGAATGAATCAGACCAAATGCATTCAAACGCTCCGGGTGGTGTTGTGCGATCGAAAGCGCAATATATCCCCCCATGGAGTGTCCCAGAAGGACCGCCTTTTCCACGTTCAGCTCATCCATCAGCTGTAACACATCGTTGCCCATCTGTTCGATCGTATAACTTCCTACAGGTGCATCTGTTTTTCCATGTCCACGCAGGTCAGGTACGATACAGCGATAGCTGCGTGCCAGCTCGGGTACGACCTCATCCCAATAGGATGAACTACCACAGTATCCGTGGAGTAAAATGAGTGCTTCTCCCTTACCTTGCTCGGCATAACAAATCGTCGTTCCATCACACATCACTTTTTCCATTATGAATCCCTCTCTCTGCGCGAATTAAATAATTCAGGTTGTATATTATTAAGCCTGCGTATCATAAATGAAACGTTTGTCTCCATTTCCATGCTTCAATCGCGGCGTCTGCAATCGTTCGTGACATCCCCATAACCAAGTGAAGCGAGGTCATTTGCAATATGGAATAGGGTCTTGGTCCATTGGCATTAACCACAGCTGCTACACTGTATTGTCCGACAGGGGGCAACTGGCCCCCAACTGATTGAGCAGGAATGAGTGGGTTATTCGAAAGATAGTATGTACCTACAGCATTCTTTGGACCCAGACATGCATCAATCGCTATGATGGCATGGTGTGCCGGAATAAGTGCCAATTTCTTCTCCAGCGTATCTGCATCACAAGGGGAAGACAGCGTGCCAATCACGTTACCCACTCCACTCTCTTGCAGTAAACTTCCTGTCAGTGGACCCAGAGCATCCCCGGTGGAACGATCGGTACCGATGCAGACAAACGTGATTTCATCTGGAGAATGAAGTTGAACGATGTTTTTGAAAAATAAGACCAGATCCTCTCCAGGCAAACCTTTACGGACTTCCCTTCCTTGATGGCGAACCATTTCTCGCTTATACGCTGCCAAGCTGTATTCCCTCCAGTGCACTCAGGTCTCCATTGACCCCTGTTGTTGTATCCATCATTGTAACCGATGCATCGTTTCCCCGCAAAAGCATTGGCCTGAGCGCTTCCAATCATGATACAATAACAAGAGTTTCCGATACGGAAGGGATGAAGTTAACGATGGATTTAACACAAGCAACAGCAGCCAATATGGAATATATGATTGAAGCGATCAAAACCAAACTTCGGATGGCAAGCGGTGCCGCGATGCAAGCTTCGTCATTCCCACTTGAGAAATATGAAGATCTGTTTGATCTGTATGAAATGATTTTGAGCAAGGAACATCTCAGTATCTCTGAAGTGGAAGCTGTCGCTTCGGAACTGGGTAACCTTCGTAAATCCTAAGCCAAAAAAGGACCTGTCTTCCACAACAACGTGGGAACAGGTCCTTTTTCGCATTTTATATTTAACGACTATCCTTACTAGATACACATGATTATTAAGGCAGGTCAACTAGAACAAATTCGGCAGGTTCACTGCCTGTGCTCGTCATTTGCAGATCACAGCTTTTACGAATTCGCGCAGCATCCCCCGGCTTGAGGTTGAAGTTGCCGTCCGAACAATGAATCTCCACATGTCCACTGATCAGGAAAAGATGTGTACGCCGATCTTCGTGTTGCGGGTACATCAACTTCTTCCCGGATTCCAAATGGGACAGGTAACAGGTTACATCCTGGGAAATAGGCAATGCGCCCTCGGTTCCCTCGCCTCCTTGTCCTGATACAATCGGACATAGACGATTCAAATGCTCCTGCGGCTCTACCCTCCGATTCGTATAGGAAGGTTTCAGCATACGCTCCGATGGCAAAAACCACATCTGGAGAAAACGTACCGATTCATCCGCTGACGGATTGGTCTCGGAATGTTCCACTCCCGTTCCCGCACTCATAACCTGGACCGTTCCCGGTTCAAGCAATTGTTCTGTTCCCATACTATCCGTATGCTTGAGTGTGCCTGAGATGACATAACTAACAAGTTCAAGATCATGATGTGGATGTTTCTTAAAGCCTTCTTGCGGCATCAGCGTGTTGTCATTATGAGCCAGCAAACAGCCAAAATGGGCGTTGCTCGGATCATCATAATCCGCAAAGGAAAAGCTGAATTCACTGTGTATCCAACCTCGATCCGACGTGTGCCTTTCTTCCGATGTCACCACTTTAATCATGTTCATCCACCTCCAAGAATTTAGAGCTGCCACATTACCGCGGCAGTCCATGCGTGTATATGAATTGTATAGATGAATACCAGTTGGTATGTCATCTTTACCCGGGGTCCGGCAACTCTAATCACGCCCCTTCTTAAGGTTATACGCTATCTTCAAGTGAGTGCAGAAGGAACTCACTATCTGCATGACCCACAAAGGTACCTGCGTCATTTCGGATGTCCGAAGGGAAGACTTCAGCCAATCGTGCAATGGTTCTTTCATTGGAATAACCAATTTGTTTCAGAATGGATTGGGCAATGAAAGCCCACTCTTCCTCAGAACCATCAAGCACCTTGAAGGTGATTCCCAATCGTTCTTTTTTCAGACCAAATCCGAAGACCCCCTTGAATCCACCCTTCGCTACAATGTTATCGTCTTCCAGCAGCACTGAATCTACACGCTCCGTGCCACCTACCATTAACGGATGTTCATTCATGGCCGATGTAATCGTCTCTACAGCTGTTCTTGTGGAAGGATCAGCGATAAGATCCGGACAAGCGAGCTTCAGATAGGCGTTCGACAATGCTGACAACGGCAAAGAAAATACCGGAAAGCCGCAGCCATCCGTCCCAAGTTCAATCTCTTTTTCCTGAATGCCTGCCAGGTCGGCAAACGTTTCGAGAATTTCACGTTGCACCGGATGATCCGGTTCAGCGTAACTGCCCAGATCGACCTGCTTCATCTGACTGTATCCCAGGATTCCCAGATGTTTGCCGGAGCAGTTGTGCAAAATGCGACGTTTCTCCCCTTGTGCACGTAACCATTCATTGCGGCTTTCTTCATTAAGCGGATAACTCGGCGCACAGATCAGGCATTCTTCTCCTAATCCGATTTTACCAGATAGCTGCTCCAGCACCCGGATATGTTCCGGTTCCGAACGATGCGAAGAAGACATGATCGCAATCTCCTGTGCTGAGAGGCCATAGTGAATCGCAATTCCTGCCCGAATTCCTGGAATAGCTTGAAAAGGTTTGGCAGATGAGCGAGTGAACGCTCTAAAATGAGGATCACCAGCCGAGTATACGATTCGACCATGCTCATCCGTAATACTTATGTGTCCGTAGTGGGCGCATTCCATAACGCCTGCACGGTATTCTTTAATTAACAAGGCACTCTCCATGCGAGTTCTCTCCTTTGTGCTCCCGAATTCATCTCTGCTTTGCGTCACGACGCCGCATGGGATATCTTAAATAGTATAGTACAAAAGCGACGTTTTTACAGTTTTTTCGACAGGTATTTCGGGTATAGCTTTATCAATCTATGTTCATCTACTACAACTACTGAAGGAGAAACTCACTATGACGCACAAAACGTATTCACCAGCCTCATTCAGTTCAACTCCCGACACGTCGTTACGTCCACTCCTCAACTGGGGTTTGGCTGGAATGGCTATCAGCGCTTCGGTCGTATTTATCCTGGCTGGTCTGGGAGCCTGGTTGGGTGCTGATGTTATTATTCGTTTGGATGATCAAGTTCAGCAATTATTTTATCTGAATTCGGATTCACGTCTTCATCTATTCTCTTACACTGCATTCATAACTGCACTGGGCTCATTCAAGATCTCTGCTGTTGCTGCTGGAGGTTTTGCTCTTCTTTTGTTCATGCAACGCAGCCCAAGGTTTGTTATATATGGATATGCGATCTTGGGGAGTTTTGCCATGATGTGGATTCTGAACACGTTATTGAAGGAATTTTTCAGACGAAGCAGGCCTGAACTGGATCATCTGCTGGTCGTTCACGGGTACAGCTTCCCTAGCGGACACGCAATGATCTCTATGGGCTTCTACGGCATGCTATTTGTAATCTGGGCTATTGAACGACAACGGCATACCACTTCCGGTGTATGGATACCTGTTCTATGCGGCATCAGTTTTATTTTCTTGATCGGCATCAGCCGCATCATGCTGGGTGTTCATTATCCTACGGATGTATTTACGGGATTTGCCGCTGGTTTGGCATGGATCTTCTGCATGATTAAAGGCATTAAACTAGCCCATTAAAGAATGAATCCCTCTAATTTCCAGTTCATTCATCCTCATTTTTATTGTTTCACAGGGTTGCACGGCGTTTATATACGAAGTAAGCAAACGCGAACAGACAACATCCTACATCAAGTTTAAAGGAGGCGGTTGTTATGTGGGGCATCATTATCAGCATTGTGATGGCAGTCATCATCGGTTTGATCGGAGATGCACTTGCCGGTCACAACATGCCTGGAGGCATCATCGGTGCAATGATTGCCGGATTTGCCGGAGCCTGGCTGGGAGCACTTTTGCTTGGTAACTGGGGACCGGTTATCGGTAACTTTGCCATTATTCCTGCCATCATTGGTACAGCGCTCTTTGTTTTCTTGCTGGGGCTTGTGTCCAGACTGCTAAGACAGGCTGCCTGATTCGGGCAACAAGGTGTTCGTTGTTTCGTATTTGTTTCTTAATTTGAAGAAGGAGTGATTAGACATGAATAAAGCAGAAGAGCAATATCCTGTACAGACTGGTTCGACTTTCGCCAAAGGAATTTTCATCGGGGGTTTGCTGGGAGCAGCTGCAGCACTACTCTTTGCCCCTAAACCAGGACGTGAATTGCGTGGTGACCTTTCCGAGAAAGTGGGCATCGTTACTGACCGCACCAAAGAAGTGGCAACCGTTGTAGGTGATAAAGCCTCTGAACTGGCTAAAACGGTCTCTTCCAAAACTTCTGATATTGCGAAAACGGTAAATCAAGGCCGCAATGATGTCATGGACTCTGTGAGAAAAGCGTCCGCTGATGTGGCTAACGAAGCTTCCCGTGCATCTGAGGAAGTAGCTGCCGCTTCCGTGGAAGCGAAGGAAGATGCACGTAAAGAACTTAACTCGACTAGCCTGTAAGGCTATACAGATCGAGTGACCAATAGCCAGCTGCACTCCAGCTGGCTATTTTTTATCCAATGCGAGTTGAGGGGGAAGAAACATGAGTAAAGTTACAATCAACGGCAATACTCCAATTACGGGAGGAACACCGGCGCAGCAGTATGATACAAGCGAGCATCCTTTTGAATTGCGGCATGAGGTAAAGCGATTGAACACACGTCTGGATCAGATTGCGGATAGTCTGGAGAGAGCACAGATCAAGGATATTATTGAGAATTATAGCAGTCCCAAAAAGCGGATTATTACGAACTTTACAGCGGGAATGGCACGTGGACTTGGTCTAACCGTAGGTACCTTTGTGGTTCTGGGTTTGCTGGCGTTCATTCTCAGTCAATTCGTCAATATGCCGATTGTGGGACAATATATCGCTGACTTGCTTGGTTATATTGAAGATTACAAAAACTAAAATGAATTAGCAGAGCAGGTCAATTCTTACGCTTTTCGGTCGCTCCTCTGCTCTGTCCTTCTTCGGCAGAAGACTGAGAGGACTTCACTTTCAATAGATCCCCTGTCCATCCTTTCATCATCAGCCATACATACATGCTGATCATGCTTAAGATAATGACGACAAGGACCAGTATAACTCCCCAGGATTTGTCGATAAAAGGTAGGTTTTCAAAGTTCATCCCCCATATCGCACCAGCTGCCGTGGCGGGTATGAACACAGCGGTAACGATGGTCAGTGTCTTCATGATTTCATTACCACGTACACCGGAGATCGCATTATCAATCGAGATTAACGTATCGATCTCTTTCTCGTAGTGACTAAACAAACGTTCCATCCGCTCTACTCGATGTTGAAGCTGCTTGAAGTATCGATTTTCATTTATTTCATCGAGGTAAGCCTCATGGGCAGCAGCCATCAGTTCCGAGTAGGGTATAAACAGATTGCTCCAGTACAACAGTTCAAATCGGGCAGCGAGAATCTGGTCCATCAAGGTGCGAGCATTACGGGATTCCATCTTACGTTCCAGATCACGCAGGTTCATCTCAAAATGATCCATCCCCACATGGTAGTAATGCAGTATAGCTCGAAAAAGTACAAACATCCCGTCCCTGGCCTCACTACATTGCTGTAACATATGAGCACGTTCATCCGTCTTCATAATACATCGTGTATTGTCATCCATATTCAAGGTAACCAGGTTATTGCGATCGACATAGAAAAACATCTGATTATCTTGGCGTTTGTCGTCTCTCTCATTCTTGATCGCATACAACAAGGAGCCAAATATGACGGGCTCTGTACCATTCACGAAACGGACGGACAAATAATTCGATTCGACTTCAGGAATTTTATGAAGCCAATACTGCATATCCGGAAATGCCGCTGTCAGCTCCTCCAAAGCATCGTTCATGCTATCCGGGTCAGGTGCGACCCAATCCCACCATTGCCAATGGTCCGTGCAAGATAACTTGTCGCGGCGAGCTACCAGCTTTATTTGATCCACAATCACCATATCCACTCCTGCACTTATGTTCGTTCATTGCATACCCATCTTTTCGATCCCAAAAAGGACACGTATGCATTTCAGTGCAATTACGTGTCCTTTTTTATGCCGTACTCAACAACATCAGGGATTCTTTTATCATAACATTGAAGCATTCGACATAATCTGTTTCAGCTTCTCTGTAGCTCGCTTCTGAATGCGCGATACACTCATCTGTGAAACACCAAGCTTCTGGGCAATTGCCCGCTGAGATTGGCCATCTTGGAATGCTAGAATAAGTACCTTCTGTTCTTGTTCCTTCAATTGTCCCAATGCCTGTTGCAAGTCCATCCGTTTTTCGACTGAATCGAAGTCATTCACATCTGCACTGATCAGCTCACCCAATGTCGCTGCACTGTCATCCTGAGATAACGGAGAATCCAGTGACACATAGTGATAACATTCCCGACCAGCCAGAACTTCAATCGTCTCTTCCGCGGTCAAATCAAGGTATTCAGCAATCTCGTTCACACCAGGTGAGCGCTCCAGCTTCACGGTTAACTCATCAATGGCATGTTGCACAAGTGCACCCTTTTCCTTAATCCTCCGGGGCACCTGAATATACCAGGATTTGTCTCGCAAATAGTTCTTCATATGACCGATCATGCTCTTCATGGCATATGGTTCAAACGGAATACCCAGGTTGATATCGTATTGCTTGAGCAAACGAATCAATGCCATCTGCCCGGTCTGATACAAGTCTTCGTATAGATCGGGGCGATTCCGAGCAATTTTACCTGCTGCCATCTTTACCATCGGTTCATATTTACGGATGAGAACTGTTGCAATTTCATTATCTTGGGTCTGCTGGTATTCCCAGATCAAACCTATAGCTTCAGACATGGACTCTGGGGGAGTCACTTTTTCATTCATACTTTCTCCTCACTTCTTGCAAGACGTTTTACGAGTACTACCTTCGTACCTTTGCCCGTCTCACTTTCCACGCTGACATCGTCCATCAAGGCTTGCATCAGGTAGAACCCAAGCCCACCAATCTGTGCTTCTGTCAGTTCTTTGTCGTGAAGACCGGCACGTGACACAGCAGGGTTCATATTCTCGAAGCTGGCACCTTCGTCTTTGACAGTAATGGACAGTGTTTCGCCATCCACTTCAAATACGACTTCTACCATGCCGCCTTCGTGTGAGTAGGCATACAGTACAGAGTTGTTACAGGCCTCGGATACAGCAACTTTCATATCCTCAATGTCTTCATAAGAGAATCCCATTTTGGATGCTACTCCATAAAGATTGAGTCTTACAATATCAACGTAATCAGCTGTCGCCGGTAGATTAAGGGTGACTCTTTGAACTTCTGCATTCATTCCTTTTTCGATCCTTTCCTATTGGGAATTCTTCTGTGTGACAAAGAATTTGGCGATGCCCGTCATGTCAAAAAGTTTCTGAATTTGCGCAGGAACTTCCTGTACTTCAAAACGAGCTTCCATTCCATGTCTTGCCTTCAAAACAGATAACAGGATACCAATCCCTGTACTATCGATATACTTCAATTCTTTCATGTTAATCAAAAGATCTTGTTCCTTGTTATCCACGAGCGGCTCCATTACCAAACGGAAGTCAGGAGCAACCGACAAATCCAGTTCGCCAGTCAAATACACCGTGCACACGCCATCCTGTGTTTCAGTTCTTGCATTGAATTTTTCATTCTTATTTGTATTCATTAGACATCTCTCTCCTGATCAATGGTTTCCTTACCTAATAACCCAACTTCAGCACGAGTGAAACAAAAAGAAGTTTGGCAAATGTTTCAATTGGCATGATTCATGGCAGATGGGCCTGAGTTTAACATTTGTCGTTGTTTTTGAAACTGGGCTATTTTTTGTTTTACATTGCCCATTTTCACTGGTTTACTAATATAATCATCCATGCCTGCGGCAATACAACGTTGCTGAATACCTTCCATAACATTAGCCGTCATCGCTATAATGATCGGCTGAGTAGACGGGGACAGGCTCTCTCGTATCCGCCGTGTGCACTCCAGACCGTCCATAACAGGCATCTGCAGATCCATGAACACATAGTCATAGGGATAACGGCTGCTCAGGACCATGTCCAGTGCGCTCTGTCCATCTTCAGCGATGTCCGAGAGCAACCCAAGCTTACTGAGCATAATCGCCATCAGCTTTTGGTTAATGGGATGATCATCCACAATTAATACGGTGGGATATTTATTCTCGTTCTTCACATCCGTCAGCTTCTCTTCCCCGTTCCTCTGGACCAGTTCTGTTTCTACATAACGTTTCGCCTGAATCGTAAATACAAATGTTGCTCCCCGTTGCTCTGTGGTGTCGAGATAGATCTGTCCACCCATCATTTCGACCAGCGTCTTGCAGATCGCCAGGCCCAGGCCTGTTCCGCCATACTTGCGTGTCATGGATGTATCAAGCTGAGAAAACGGCTGGAACAGGCGGTCAACTTTGTCTGATGCAATGCCTATTCCAGTGTCCTTAACAGCAAACTCCAACGCCATTTGTCCATCCTTCTCCTCATTCACTGACACGATCAGATATACCCCACCCTGGTCAGTGAATTTGATCGCATTAGCAATGAGATTCAAGAGAACTTGGCGTAGCCTTGCCATATCTCCGTAAATCAATTCAGGGACCGAATCTTCCAGGAAATAATCCAGTTCCAGATTCTTTTTGCCTGCTTCGGCAGCAAACAATCCCAGCACTTCCCGAATACAGGAGACAAGTTCAAAAGGATGCTCTTCAAGTTCCATTTTGCCGGATTCCATCTTGGTGAAGTCAAGAATGTCGTTAATGACCGTGACGAGTGCATCCGCACTGCGACGAACGATGTCTGCGTACTCCTTCTGATCGTCCTTCAATTCCGTCTCCATCAGCAGATCCACCATGCCGATAACTCCGTTCATCGGTGTGCGAATCTCATGGCTCATCATCGCCAGAAATTCAGTCTTCGCATTGGCTGCAATTTCCGCTTCTTCCTTGGCTTGAATGAGTTGTTGGTTCATCTTCTCCAGTTCCTGTGTCTTCTGGTGAAGCAGCATGGTCTGTGTCTTCAATCGTTTATTGGTGATAAACATCTCCACAAAGCCCTCGATCTTCGATTTCAAAATCTGAGGAATAAATGGCTTAACCATGTAATCAATGGCCCCGGCTGAATATCCCGCAAACAAATGCTCAGCCTCTCTGCTATTCGCAGAGATGAATATGATCGGCACATCCTTGGACTTGTCCCGTGCCTTAATTAACTTTGCTGTCTCAATTCCGTCCATCCCAGGCATCTGTACATCAAGTACGATAACCGCAAATTCGTCTTTTAGCAGACAGCGGAGTGCCTCTTCTCCGGAAGTTGCCTTAACGAGTTTATATTGTTCCGATTCCAGAACCGCTTCAAGAGCAAGCAAGTTCTCAGGGCGGTCATCTACCAATAATATATGGATTGGTTCATTGAGCCCCATGGCTAACCCTAACCCCCTATTTGATCTTCCGGTATATTTTTTCGGTCCGGTCTAATGGCTCATAGGTATCACTGAACTCTGTAAAATGTATCGATTCTTTAGACCCCAGAACCAGAATACCAAAGTGGCTCAAGCTCTCGTGAAACAGCCCATGCACATGGTTCCGCAGTTCATCATTGAAATAAATCATGACATTGCGGCAAAAGATAACATTAAACTCATTAAATGACCGGTCTGTTGCCAGATTGTGCTCGGCGAATATGATGTTTTTCCTTAGAAAAGGATGAAATATCACCGAATTATATTTCGCTGTATAGTACTCGGAGAAGGCTCTGGTACCCCCTGCCTCCAAATAATTTGTAGTAAACAGTTTCATTTTCTCAATACCGTAGACGCCTTCTTTGGCCTGCTGCAATGAGCGATCATTCATATCCGTTGCGTAGATTCTTGCCTTGTCATACAGCCCTTCCTCATGCAACATGATGGCCATGGAATAGACTTCCTCTCCCGTAGAGCAACCCGCATGCCATATTCGGATATACGGATAGGTTCTCAGAATAGGAATAATCTGTTCCCGAAACATTCGGAAAAGCGAGGGATCTCGAAACATTTCCGTCACAGGGATGGACAAATTCTGTACAAAACGTTCAAACGCGGAACGGTCATGAAGCACACGCTCCTGCAAGCCGGATATGCTCTTAACACCTTCGGCATGTGCATGATGCCAGATTCTTCGTTTCAGGGATGGCAGTGCATAGTTTCTAAAATCATATCCATATAAACGGTGCATGCCTTCCAACAGCAACTCAATCTCGATCAGCTCGCGCTCTTCATCTTGCGGCATACGGACCAAATCTGTCCCCGTCTCGGTAGGTTCCCACGGTGTCATAAATTCTCTCCACTTCTTCATTTGTTACTTGCGTATTCGTCGTATTGTCTTTCATTACCCAAACAATGTACTTACGAATAATGAACTTACGAATACAACCATACGCGCATTAAGGATAATAATTGATCCGTCTGGATCGGTTTTTTCACATAATCAGAAGCTCCAGCCTCAATACATTTGCCTCGATCCTCTTTCATGGCTTTGGCCGTAAGCGCAATAATCGGCAATTTTTCAAACTCCGGGATCTGTCTGATTCGTGTCATCGCTTCGTAACCGTCCATTTCTGGCATCATCATGTCCATCAGTACCAGATCAATTTCCGGATTTTTCTCCAGAATCTCCAGAGCCTCACGGCCATTCTCTGCAAAGGTTACATCCATGCGATAGCCTTCAAGGACACTTGAAAGGGCAAATACATTACGAATATCGTCATCTACAAGCAATATTTTCTTACCTTCAAACAATGTTTCCTTGTTGTGCAGCTTCTGTAAGATTCGACGCTTGTCTTCCGGCAAATTGGCTTCTACCCGATGCAGGAACAATGTCGTTTCATCCAGCAAACGTTCCGGTGACTTCACATCCTTGATAATGATGGATTCCGCATATTTACGAAGCTTCATTTCTTCCTTGGAATCCAGTTCTTTGCCTGTATAAATTATAATCGGCAAATCGTTCAGATATTCATCATCCCGAATCTGGTCGAGCAACTCGAACCCGGTCATATCCGTTAACATTAGATCCAGTACCATGCAATCATAACGCTGGGTGTGTAATTCATTCAAAGCTTCACTGCCTGTGGATACTGCCGTGATTGCCACATCGTCATGACCAATCAATTCAATAATGGCTTTACGCTGAATCTCATCATCTTCCACAATCAACAGTCGTTTCAACTGATTCTCGGTATAGGATTTGATATGCGAGAAAGCTTTATCCAGTGAATCCTTACTGGAAGGTTTTTTCAGATACGCAATAGCGCCCATCATCAGACCTTGCTTCATATCATCAATGACCGAAATCACATGTACCGGGATGTGGCGTGTTGCCGAACTGCTCTTCAGCTCGCCCAGAATGGTCCAACCATCCATAACCGGCAATTGAATATCCAGGATAATCGCATCCGGGAGATATTGACGAGCCATTTCAAGTCCTTTATCCCCCTGCAGGGCAACAAGTGCCTTGAATCCTCTTCCTCTGGCCATATCCATCAAAATATGTGCAAAGTTCACGTCATCCTCAATAATGAGAAGGATTTTGTCACCTTCCATCAGATTCTCCCGATCATCTTCGATCTGCGTCACTTCAGGCGTATGGGTAGGAGATAGGTCCGTACCCACGCTTCGCTCCGGATCAGGAGAGAGAATGGACTGATGGCTTGAAAGCATGGTCCGTGTTTCCATGGACTGTTCATAAAGCGCCTCTGAGGATACTGCCGCTTCTCTTGAAGCACCTTCACCGGCCAGAACTTCCTCTTCATGATTATCCGGCAGGTACAAAGTGAAGCAGCTGCCTTCCCCCTCGGATGATTCCACCTGTATTGCACCACCAAGCAATCGTGCCAGTTCTCTGCTAATGGACAATCCCAGACCAGTTCCGCCGTATTTGCGACTTGTAGTCCCATCCACTTGCTGGAACGCTTCAAAGATCAGATCCGTCTTGTCCGATGGAATACCGATGCCGGTGTCTTTTACAGTAAATCCGAGATATTCCTGATTGGTATTCATGTAACCCGGCAGTTCTTCCGGTTTCATCCGTCGTCCAATCAGACTGACCGAACCACGATTGGTAAACTTGAACGCGTTCGACAACAAATTCCGCAAAATCTGTTTGACGCGATGACTGTCGGTATATACCCATTCCGGTAAATCGTTGTCGAACTCGATGTTCAAGTTCAATTCTTTTTTATTCGCCATCGGTCCAAAGTTTTGCTGAACAAAGCTGGTCAGCTCTTCCATTCGAACCGTCTCATAATTGATATCCATCTTGCCTGCGTCCACTTTGGAGAGATCCAGAATCTCATCAATCATCTTCAGTAAATCGGCACCCGACATGTAAATGGTTTGTGCATATTCCTGTTGCTTGTCAGTCAGATTTCCACCCTTGTTCTCCGACAATAACTGGGACAGAATAAGCAAACTGTTAAGTGGTGTACGAAGTTCATGCGACATATTCGCCAAAAATTCAGACTTGTACTTGCTTGTCATCGACAGCTGTGTAGCTTGCTGTTCCAACTGTGTCTTCGTTTTCTCAATTTCGTCATTCTTCTCTTCGACTTCACGCACTTGCTCTTCAAGCGCCCGCGTCTTCGCAATAAGCTCGGTATTGAAATGCTCCAGCTCTTCCTGCTGACGTTGCAGCAATTCTTCGGAACGTTTAAGCGCCTCTGTCTGCTCCTCCAAATTCTCATTGGAACGACGCAACTCTTCTTGCTGTGTCTGCAATTCTTCCGATTGAACTTGCAGTTCTTCAGTCAGTGCTTGAGATTCACGAAGCAGCTCCTCCACACGCAAACGACGTCGAACGTTGTTCAAAATTACGCCCAAGTTCATGATCAGTTGAGCGAACAATTGTTTATGAAGTTCATTGAACCCTTCAAAGGAAGCCAGTTCAACTACACCAATCAGTTCATCTTCAAATACAACAGGATAGATCATAATGCCCGCAGCACGTGTTGAACCTGAGGCTGAACCAATATGCACGTAATCTTCCGGCGTATTTTCCAAAACTATTGGTGTCATATCCAGCGCAGCTTGACCAATCAGGCCTTCACCAATCCGGTACATTTCTTTACCAACGTCTTCGTTCTCCTCAAATGCATATGCACCGTAGCGTCTCAGCTCGTCGGGATGTTTCTCCTCATCAATGAGGTATACAACACCCAACTGAGCACCAAGCACGGGGGTAAACTCACTGATAAACATCTGGGAGATTTGTCGAATGGAACCAATGCCCCGAAGCAGCTCAGGAACTCTTGCGATGTTCGAACTCATCCAGTTCTGATCCTGTTGAGCCTGCACATAGGCTTTCTCAACTTCCAGTTTTTCTTCCAGATCGCTCGATACATCTTTGAACACAGTGGCAATCTGACCAATCTCGTCCGTCGACTTGACCTGAATGCGTCTGATTGTACGATAGCGCCCTTTGCCAAAACTGGTGATCATCATGGATACGGTGTTTAGACCCCGCGTAATACTCGGCAGTACCCACATAATGACACCCAGAGCCAGCAACAATCCGGCAATCATGATACTTATGGTGATCTGTACCGCTCTCGTATACGCTGCGTTAGCGTCCTTAATCTCCGTATCAATCTCTTGGTCCTGGTAGCGGGAAAGAGCATTCAAACTATCCACAGCTTCTTTTTGCACCGCAAGTCCTGTTGAATTGCGGTAGTTATTCGCATCTTCTACCCGATTCTGGGACATCAGGCTAATCTGTCTCGTAGCATAGGCTGTATAAGCATTCCATGCGGCATTTACACGATCCACCAGTTGATGCTCAGGCGCACTGTCCGCCCGGTTTCTTACTTCTACGAGGTAACCGTCCCCCCGATCCTTCATCTCCTTCAAGTCACCGTCAGCTGCACTAATTGAGTTATTCGGATTCAATAACAAGTTAGCCAGCACTTTGGCAATGTCATTAACCTCTCCACGTGCAGCAGATGTGTATCTTACTTTGAGATAACGCTCCTGATACATCTGATCAATCTGCTGATTACTGCTGTTCAGCCGTTCATAGCTCACAAACGTGAGTACGATCAAAATGGCCATCAGAGCGGTAAAGCCAATCAGCAGTTTATTCCTGATCTTCATTCAGCCTCCGCCCCTTTATCCAAAGTAATCCAGACCAAACATTTATCATCATCCCGTTCCTGGGGAATTTCGTCGTCGAAAAATAGTGCCTGCATGGCAGCTTCATTCCACTGATGTGAGCCGGTCAGTTTTTCGACCAGGAATTCGTGTTGTTCCTCTTGCCCGCCCTGAACAGCTTCTAATAATCCATCCGTATAGAGTGCAATATGCCCGTCACCCTCGTAATGAATCGTTTGTGGTTCAATGTCCATTTTGTCAAATAAACCAACTGGACAGCAGACGCTGTCAAATGTAGTCACACTGCCGTCGTTTCGGAAAAATAAAGCAGGTGGATGTCCTGCGTTAACATAATCAATACGCTTCATCCGTGTATCAACGACCAGATAGATTGCCGTGAAATAATACTGCACCAATTGTTTCTCCAGATGGAGCTGGTTAAAGCGGCGGTTCAGCTCCTGAATGACCTTCTCTGGATCGACATAGGTGGTAACCGTATCTTTCAACACAGAAGCAATAAACATGGTAAACAGGGATGAAGATATTCCATGTCCCATCATGTCGAGCAAGAGTACTCCGTAGCGGCCTTCCCCAAGTGGATACCATGAATAGAGGTCACCTGCAAGTTCGAATGAAGGTTTATAGATGGCATGCACTTGAAACAACGGGTCCCGGATTGCCGGACTTAATACGGCATTTTGGACCATTGCTGCCAGCTTCAGTTCATCCTGAATACGTTGATCACGCTCTTTATGCCAATCCTTCTCCTGTTTCAAACGAAGCGCGAGTCGAATTCTGGCCATCAGTTCGACTTTGTTAATCGGTTTGGTCACATAATCGGATGCGCCTGCATCCAATGCTTCGGCAAGTTTCTTGGAGTCACCGATTGCAGTCACCATAATAATCGGTATATCCTTCAGATTTTCAAATTTCTGCACAATACTGCAGGCTTCGATGCCATCCATCTCAGGCATCATCATATCTAGCAAAATCAGGTCAATATCCGACGGTCTTGGACGAGGTTCGTTGCTTTCCTCCCCAATTCCCAAAACTTCAAACATTTCCATGGCGGAACTCGCCGTTACAATGTCACGATAGTTTTCTTTTTTCAGAATTTCTCGAATGATAATGACATTCGTCGGATTGTCGTCAACAATAAGTATTCTCATTGATATCTCCTTATCTGTGGCGTCCGGGTTTGTCGATTCTTATTAGGTTAAAACGAACGTTGATTATACAAATTTTGCATACAAAACGGCAGTAGACATAATAATTCCTAGCATAACTATAATCTTAAACGCGGACTTTTTGAACATCCTTTATCAGTAAATGGCACCATCGCAGGGGAAATACCCCGCTATTTACCCTGTTTTTGCAGCGTCCTGATCCCGCTTCCAAACTTGCAAAAACATAGATAAGGAATGGGGAAAGCCCCATTCCTTATCTATGTTTTTGATTAAGCATTTACAGAAGTGATTCAGAAGCTCGTCCATGTTCAGCAAGCTTCAACTTGCGATGTATATCGGTTAATCTTTCTTTTTAGCAATAACAAGCACTTTACCCTTGTCGAGCTCACTCTCGTAGAAGTCGGCCTCGGCTTCGGTAAAGCCCATCGATACAATTTTGGCCCGGAGTTCATCACCACGTGAGCGGAACAGATTCGCCAAGGAATCAAATACGCCTTCTTCCTTAATGCCAATTTCTTTGGCATCAGCTGTATCGGCAATTCGATCTGTACGATCCTTCTCATGGGCGAGAACAAAGATATGATCAGCAAGGTATCCGGTAATCTGCAATTCTTTCACCGCTTCTACCGCCTGGACTCCGTTTTCTACCACTTTTGCATAAGCTTGCGCATTGGTTGAATTCATCGTTTCCACTCTCCTCTGATTTAATCTTCTATATCGAGCTACTTAGTATATAACCATACTATATGGGGTTGAAACGATTTGGTAATAACCAATCCTAGGAAACCGTGTCATCAAAAAGATCAATACCATCGATCTGGCTAGAGCCTGACTTCATATATACCTTTAACGCCTGGTCTCCACGGAGAAATACTTCTCCGTCCTCAGCCACATAATAGGGTTTGCCTAAAGCTTGATGGATCGCTTCAATATTCATCTCGATTCTCTTTCCGTTTAACTTGATGTGATCCTCAGATGCATCGATATGCACATAATGAATAACATCTGTATCTTCACACAAGCCAATCTTCACATCTTGAAAGTGATATTCAGGGCACCCCAGATAAGGATCTTCCTTCTTATGCACCGGCTGGCCCTTCTTGGCCAACAATTCGTTCATGCTGTCATCCAGAGAAACGCCATTCAGAGTCCGAAAATGCTGGAAAGTCTCGGATCGATCAACAGCCAGAGTCACCTCTGACGCCTTCTCTTCCATTGCCGTCCATTGCATATCGTGAGCAGCGGGTACCGCTACCGGTTGAACGGAAAAGGGAGAAATTACGCTAAACATCACAAGCAGTAGTTTCATCATGATTCTCACCCTTTCATCAGGTTCATCACCGCTCTGAAGGTTTCTTTTTGGATTACAAAGCGATCATGTTATTTACGCATCCGTTGCCATACATTCGCTGCAACATCAATATACTTCATCCAGTTTTTCCCGCCCTTAGCTTCACCATTATATGTAGCTTCATAGGATTGCAGGGTACGATCCGTTGATGTAGCAGGCGGTGCAGTTACATGAACCGATTCAGCATGCTTGGTCTGTTCAGTGTTGTTACGTTTGGTCTGAAATTTCGCCATCAGCGTCGTGGAGACTTGTTTGGCTGCTGCCGTCACTTCATTCAACACTTCTCCCAGATTCTCAACAGATTCCATAACAGGATCGATTTTTTTCATTTTGTGCTGTACATCCACCGTAATATCATTGGCATGTCTTACCGTCTGCTTCACTTCATAACTAAGTTCATCAATGGTCTTCTGCACCTCCTGTAATGTCTGTGAGACATTGTCCAAAGAACCTTGGGCGGATTTCAAGGTACGAATTAAAAAGAAAACCAGTACTGCAAATGCCACTGCAATCAGGGCCACGCTAATTTGATAGATCATAGAAGAACCTCTCTTTCCATATGTGCATCAGTTTGTTATTGCTATAGTTACCCGGCGATTTCCCGGACGAAACAAAATAACAGTTTACTTCAACTATGCCCGCGGTTGGAAAAAAAACCAATGTTTCAACCGGATAGCCCCCGGTTAAAGTTAGACTACACAAGGCGGTGAGGTGAACACAACTCACTCCACAATTAAGTAAACGAAAGGATGAAACCTCATGTTGAAATGGTCTGTATTATTTCTAATTATTGCACTGGTAGCAGGTATTTTCGGATTCTTCGGTATTGTTGAAGCAGCTGCTTCAATCGCTAAAGTACTCTTCTTCATCTTTGTAGTACTGTTCGTAATCTCCCTCATTACAGGACGCAGCCGAATGCGATAACCTCAGTCTCTGTTATGACTGAATGCTGAATAACGAATACATACAAAAGCCGATCGTGCTACCAAGCCGATTGGCTTTTGTGCGTTCAGGCATAGGTCAACTTTTCTATATTATGTATTGCACTCCCTCCTGCTTTATTCCATCCGCTCGCCCACTGAATCCCTAAAAACAGGACTTTTTTGAGATATCCAACCCGGTTTTATCCCACCGAAGTATGATATTTACAGGCTTGCTATATACCCACATATGCGCCAGTTGACACTGGAGAATGCAAGAAAATATTGTTATAATTTGTGATTCATAGGGTAGCTTGCTTGGTTACTTTTAACACAGGACAACAAATTACATAACAAACCGAGGAGGAAATACAAATGAAAAAAATCGTAAGTTTTGCCGCTGCATTAACGTTGATGGGTTCGATGGCTGCCGCTGCTGGTGCTGAGGAAGCGGTTACTGGAACAGTGACTCCGGAAACAGGAACAGAAGCTACGACGACAACAACTCCGGCTGTTGAAGTGAACAAACCTGCTGTAGAAACAGTAGAAGGTACTACCGAGACGGTAACAGGTACAACAACAGAAACGACAGCCACAGAAGGCACTTCAACTACAACGGAAACTGAAACTGAAACTCCAGCTACGACTACAGATGACAAAATGTTTGAAGAGCCACTTGTAAAACCAGGCGATGAAGTACTGGTACCTACGATGTTGCTGAATCTTCTGGAGCGCACTTGGTTCTATGATGCACCTAACGGTAAACCAATCGGCGCACTGGGCTCCCAAATCATCGATACAACAGGTGAAGTGGTAGACGGATTCGACGGCGGTGAATGGGTGCAAGTGTATACGTGGAAAGGTAAAGCTTGGATCCACGTTGCCATTCAATAATATCGTATAATCGTTCTAACGATAAGTAAAGAGGACAGCGCGTATAATCGCAGCTGTCCTCTTTTAATTTTCCAACATGTTCACGCCCTGTTCAAGGGTTTCCCGTGACCTCATCCATCTTCGGTTCCACATGTACATGTACATGCATGATGTTATGTGATCGCTTCAACCGCTCTTCCACTCGGTCACAGATCTGATGGCCTTCAATCAGGCTTAGGCCTCCGTCCACTTCAATAACCACATCCACAAGTACATGACTGCCATGCACACGTGCCTTCACATCCTTGATCATCTCAACGCCGGGAACCCGAGCCACAGAGGATCTAAGATCCGTCAGTTCTTTCTGATCAAATCCATCCGTAAGGCGATGTGTGGAATCGCGGAAAATCTCCCAAGCCGTCTTGCAGATCAACAGTCCTACAGCAATCGCAGCTACTTTATCCAGCCAAGGAAGTCCAAACTGCGCACCTATAATCCCAACTGCAGCGCCTATGCTGACCCAGGCATCCGAGCGATTATCTTTGGCCGCAGCCATCAGAGCCTGACTGTTAATTTGTTTAGCCAGACGGTGATTGTAACGGTATACGCCCAACATAACTAACGCACAGACCACAGCCACTGCTGCTGCCCACAGGTTAGGAGCAACAAAGGCTCCTTCATACCAGGAACGAACGGCTTCAACCAACACTTGCAGACCAACCATAGCCATAATAAATGAAGCCACCAAAGCAGCAACAGTTTCCGCTCTAAAATGACCATAGGCATGATCCGAATCAGGTGGTTTCTGTGAGATCCGAAGCCCGATCAAAACTGCAATGGACGCCACAATATCCGTAAGGTTATTAAAACCATCCGCCAGCAAAGCGCTGGAAGCAAATAAATATCCACAGATCAGCTTAAAGGCGGACAAGACGAGATAGGCTACGATGCTAACCCAAGCCCCTCGCTCCCCTTTTCGTATTTCTTCATAAGCGTTCAAACCGGGCGACACTCCTTTTACGTTTCGTATTACGGTTTTTCCATGTTACCAAATGCATAGCGTGTGGGTCTACAGAAACAGTGTTGCCAGGCTGCATTGCTGTAGGAAAGCCGAAACAAAGTTGCCAGATGGCAGAGCTGTAGGTGATGAGAAAGAATGTTGGCCCCGGTAAAACCCAAGGGATTTGAGCATTTTATCAGGTTGCCCTTGTGGGGCTTTTGTAAAACGTATAAAATAGGTACATCCCGTCCAATCTGGACGGCTTACTGTAAGACCGGGAGGGAAATAACGATGAGCGAAAATAACGAACCGAAAAAGGTCAGTTTGCAGGATGCTATACGCCAGAAGCTGGCGCAAAAGAAAGAACAAGCAAATTCCGGTAACCAATCCAGCGCCTACTTTGAAGGCGGACCGAAAGCGATGAAGAGTCAAAACAACAAGAAGCCTAACAACCAACGTCGCCGTACTGGTGGATCTTAGGTCTTAGGACCATAGAGAAACCCATTGATTGCAAAAAGAACCGCAAGCCCTCTTCACAGAGGCTTGCGGTTCTTTTATGTTCCTATGCATAATGTGCCTGTAGATCAGACTTAGTTTAAGCTTCTACCGGATACATTTTTTTGCGCAGTTCTTTGATTTCATCACTTTCCAGATATTCGTCATAGCTCATTTGGCGATCAATGATGCCCGTCGGCGTAATTTCGATAATCCGGTTAGAGATAGTTTGAATAAACTGATGGTCATGGGATGTAAACAGCATGGTGCCGTCAAAATCAATCATACCATTGTTCAATGCTGTAATGGATTCGAGATCTAAGTGGTTCGTAGGCTCATCCAGAATCAATGCGTTCGCACCAGTCTGCATCATTTTCGCGAGCATACAGCGAACTTTCTCGCCCCCGGAGAGTACACTTGCCTTTTTCAGGGATTCCTCACCTGAGAACAGCATACGTCCCAAGAATCCACGTAGATACGTTTCATCCTGATCTTTGGAATATTGACGGAGCCAATCGACGAGAGTCATGTCTACACCGTCAAAATATTGGGAGTTGTCTTTCGGGAAATAAGCTTGAGTTGTAGTTACGCCCCAAGTGAATTCGCCGCTATCCAATTCCGTTTCACCCATAAGAATATCAAACAATAGTGACTTGGCATTCCCGTTCGGTCCAACAAATGCAATTTTATCGCCTTTGTTCACCACAAAGCTGATATCATTCAGCATGTTCACACCATCAACCGATTTGCTGATGCGATCTACGGTCAATAATTGTTTACCCGCTTCACGCTCAGGCTTGAAGTTGATAAACGGATATTTACGGTTCGAAGGACGAAGGTCATCCAGCGTGATTTTGTCGAGCTGTTTCTTACGGGAAGTCGCCTGCTTCGATTTCGAGGCATTCGCCGAGAAGCGTTGAATAAAGGCTTGCAAGTCTTTAATCTTTTCTTCTTTTTTCTTGTTAGCATCACGCTGCAAAGCAAGTGCCAATTGACTGGATTCGTACCAGAAATCGTAGTTACCTACGTACAACTGGATTTTACCAAAGTCGATATCCGCAATGTGTGTACATACTTTGTTCAGGAAGTGACGGTCATGGGATACGACAATAACAGTACCTTCATAGTCCATCAAGAAGTTCTCCAGCCATTGAATGGATTCGAGATCCAAGTGGTTGGTAGGCTCATCGAGCAACAGGTTGTTTGGACGACCAAACAAGGCTTGTGCAAGCAGAACACGAACTTTTTCGTTTCCGCTCAGTTCAACGATTTTCTTCTCATGCATATCACGATCGATACCAAGACCGATCAGGAGTGCCGCTGCATCCGGCTCAGCATCCCAGCCATTCAACTCGGCAAATTCACCTTCAAGCTCACCTGCACGCAGGCCATCTTCTTCCGTGAAATCCGCTTTGGCATACAGCGTATCTTTTTCTTTCATAATGGCATAGAGACGACTATGACCCATAATTACGGTTTCGAGAACCGGATACTCATCATATTCGAAGTGGTTTTGCTTCAAAACGGCCATACGTTCGCCCGGGGTGATGTGCACCTCTCCCGAGTTGGATTCAATTTCACCGGACAAAATTTTCAAGAATGTTGATTTGCCGGCTCCGTTGGCGCCGATCAGGCCGTAACAGTTTCCTGGCGTGAATTTGATATTTACATCTTCAAAAAGTGCACGTTTTCCGTAGCGGAGCGTGATGCCGCTTGTACTGATCATTAAGCATACCATCCTTTATTGGTTAATCTGCATACTGCATGAATAGCAAGTTGCGTAAATCATGGATTCAATATCCCGATGCCTATTCTGGCACCATATTATAACACAAAAAAGCGGCAAATTCGAAAATTGGCCGCTTTTTACTTATTAAAGATTTGGTAAATATACTGTTCATGCAGGCATACCCCTACATTAACATATTTGGCTCACTTTTGTTAGGGCGTGTCTGAAAACTCCGAAGGAAGCAGATTTTGCTGAATTTTCGCTCCAAGCAAGGAAGTTTTCCGCAGGCGTGCCGGGGCACGTCAAGGGAGAGTGACGCAGCAGGGGGCGAAAAGGCGGTAAAAGATGCACTTCAGCGAGTTTTGAGATATGCCCTAGTCCTGTTTACCTTCCTCGTGGTGGATGCGAAGCGTCTCGCCATGACCAAGCACCCGAATCCGCTCTTTGCCGATACCAAGCCGCTCACGTTCGACTTCCAGTCGATCCAGTGCTTCCTTGGGTGTATCATCCGCCAGCTTGAATGTGCCGTAATGCATCGGCACCATGAGCTGGGAACCGGATTCAACGAATCCTTGCAGCGCTTCTTCTGGTGTCACATGCTGAGAAGTCATGAACCATTCTGGATCGTAGGCACCGATTGGCATCAGGGTAACACCAATGTCAAAGCGCTCTCCAATCGTTTTGAAGCCCTGGAAGTAACCTGTATCACCCACAAAATACAACACAGGCGGGCCGCCAGATTCTTTAGCTGTTTCGTTCTTCCCTGATTCCGCGGATGATTGGTACGGATCACTCGTTGTTGCAGCACTTTCCGCTGCTGAAGTCGTAGCCAGATGGCTCTGTTCCAATACATAACCTCCCCAATGGGACGTATTGGTATCGAATAGCGTTCGGCGCGTCCAGTGCTGTGCCGGCACAAAAGTTATTTTGACTCCGCCAAGTGTCATATGATCCCACCACTTCATCTCCTGGCAGCGATGGAACCCTTTGCGAATCATTTTGCGCTTCAGACCATCGGGTACGATCAGCAACGTCTTGGCTGTAATCAGCTTACGCAAGGAAGCCAGATGCAGATGATCATAGTGGGAATGGGATATGAGAATGACATCCAAAGGTGGAATGTCCTGAATCGGAATGCCAGGGGCACCGAGCCTTCGTTGAAATCCCATTTTTTCGGCCCACACCGGGTCAGTCACGATGTTCAATCCATAATATTGAATGAAAAACGTGGAGTGACCAATCCAGGTAATACTCGTGTCATCCCGATTGGCATGCAGATAATCCAGTTCAGGCGGGTGTTTGGGCACGGTGTAGGAATAGTCCTTCACTTTGCTCCGCCGTTGCTCCCTCCATTGCTTGAATTCCTTCAGCGTTTTGTCCGTACTTACATTATCAATGTTGTTATAACGGATTTTAGGCATGAAAGGGCCCTCCTCCCTTCCTCATTTCTTAACAACTGATTACCCTAAATGGGAATGCACGTACCAACCAATCAATCCTGCGGATTTTTGCATACGCCCAGATACACGAACAGAAAGGCAATCGCAGCGATAATAATGAGTGGTGGGGCATACATAATGGTGAATGTCTCAAAAAAGCTCAATCCGGTTATACCAGGTATCCCCGTGACTCCCTCAGTAAGGACCATGAACAGACTCATCCTTTCTTTTTACCAGAATTACCGCGTACATAATTGGCATCAAACAGGAACAGCTTCATAATCAGCACAAGCGAAGGAATGAGCACAAGCAGCCCCAGGCTGAACGCCGTAATCAGCGCAATCCCCATCGTGCGATTCGTAAAGCTGTCGTAAATATTAATGTAGGGATAAAGGATATACGGAAGGTGAGATCGCCCGTAACCATACCAGGCAAAGGCAAACTGAAGCATGACAGCGATAAAGCACCAGCCCAGATATCTGCGTTTCCACACCAGCGACACCGCAATGACAAAACATATAAACGAAGCGATGAACATCCATGAAATATTCACCATCTGCTCAAAGTGTGCGGGATTCTGTTTGTTAATCTGCAGAAAAGCCAGAAAGCTCGCGAAAATAGTCGGCAAGCTCCAGAGCAGCGCGTACTCTCGAAGGACCTCAAAGGCCGGCTCATCCCCAGCTCGCTTTGCATAGTAGGAAAGAAACATCGCCGAGATGTACAGCACACTAACCAGTGCAAGCAATACAACTGACCAGGTATAAGGATTCGTCAAGAATTCACGCCAACGAAAAAACACCTGATCGCCCACCTCTTCAATGATCCCGCCTTCGGATATCGCCAAAATGGTGGAGAACACGGCTGGAATCAGCAATCCCGTCGCTCCATACAATGCCATGTAGATCCGGCTGTTCTGCCCATGGTTGCCATAGGTATTGTAGGCGTAATACACGCCCCGGATGGCAAGCAGTACAATGGCTAGGGAACCCGGAACCAGCAAAGCTGTCCCGTAATAAAAGGCGCTGTCCGGATAAAATCCGACCAGTCCGACCACAAAAAAGATCAGAAACACATTCGTCACTTCCCACACGGGAGACAGGTAGCGCTGAATGATGTTATGAATTTTGTTCTCATGCCCGGTCAATATGCTGTAAAAGCTGAAAAAACCTGCACCGAAATCAATCGAAGCCACGATCAGATATCCGAACAAAAAGGTCCACAATATCGCAATGCCTGCAATTTCGAAACTCAATGCACGATCCCTCCTTCAAGCCCCAGAGACTCCAGTTCCTTCTCTGCTTCCTTGTTACGGAACAACTTGCTGAGTACCCGAATGCACGAGAAACACAGGATTAGATACAACAAGATGAACAATACCAGCATCCACCCTACCGATGTTGACGTCGTTGCAGCTTCCGATACCTTCATATACCCGCGTAAGATCCAGGGCTGCCTGCCGACCTCAGCGAACATCCACCCAAGTTCGATCGCAATCATGGCCAGTGGCCCCAGCAAGACAATACCAAGCAGTAGCCATTTGGGATATGGCTTACGTCCTGGCAACCAGCGCCGCAGTACATATAACACAGGAATCATCAGGATGATCACTCCGGTTGTGACCTTCAGGTCGAACATATAATGTATGGACAGCGGTGGTCTTAGATCCGCAGGATACTCTTCGAGACCTTTCACTTCCGTATCTGGACGATTACCCGCCAAAATGCTAAGGGCATAGGGAATCTCAATGGCGTATTTCACTTCATTATTCTCATCCAGAATACCGCCATAGACGAGCGGTGCCTTCTTCATTGTCTTAAAATGCCATTCTGCGGCAGCCAGCTTCTCCGGCTGATATTTCGCCAGAAATTTACCAGAGGAGTCTCCGATCATGACGGTACTGATCGCAAATACGAGTGCAGACACCGTCGTGAGTTTCAGTGCTTTTTTGTAATACACATGGTCCCTTCCCCGGAGCAAACTGAAGGCGGCTATCCCCGCCAGGATACCTGCACTCAGGGTGTAGGATGAGGCGAGTACATGAGATACCTTGGTTGGCGTCGCCGGATTTAACATCGCAGCAATCGGGTGGATGTCCTTCATGATGCCATTAATCAAGGTGAATCCCTGAGGCTGGTTCATGAAGGAATTCACCGTCGTAATGAAAATCGCAGAGGCCGATGATCCCAGTGCGACTGGTATCAACAGCAGCATATGCGTATATTTCTTTTTGAAACGATCCCACGTATAGAGGTAAATCCCAAGAAAGATCGCCTCGATAAAAAAGGCAAACGTCTCCATAAACAGTGGCAGGGCTATCGCCTGACCCGCTACCCGCATAAACATCGGCCACAGCAGACTGAGCTGTAAACCGATGGAGGTGCCTGTAACGACACCCACGGCAACGGTAATGACAAAGCCTCGCGCCCAACGGCGTGCCAGCAAGGTGTAATGCATATCATTGGTTCGTAGCCCTCGCCATTCGGCCAAGGCAATCATGAGGGGAACGCCTACACCGATGGAGGCAAAAATAATATGCACAAACAGGGTAAGACCGGTCAGTATCCGGCTGAGCAAAACAGGATCCAGGGATGACATGGTTACACTCCTCTTTCACATAATCGTTTATGTACGACAGCAGATCACTCTGCTTGAACGTGTATCTCAATAACTCATGATTCGAATGATGCTTTTCACCACGGCATACAGTACAACCACAGCTGCGACCAGACACACGATGATGAGTGTTTTCTCTTGTTTACGGAACATATAGCTGCCGTCCTCCTTTGGCATGGGATGCAAATTATGGCTCTATAT
Source organism: Paenibacillus sp. SZ31 (assembly GCF_012912005.1). Lineage (GTDB taxonomy): Bacteria > Bacillota > Bacilli > Paenibacillales > Paenibacillaceae > Paenibacillus. The sequence continues at coordinate 192,889 of NZ_JABBEA010000009.1, read as the reverse complement.
ACAGTGTGCAAAAGAATAGGTTTTTTTATCCGGGACATTGAAAAAACAAAAAAAAGCCTTTACCTCTCATCACGCTTGCGCGCCAAAAGGTAAAGGCTTCTTCATTCCTAATCATTATGTTTAGAGCAGCACATCCTGTTTCGGCAGTCGAACCTTGAACGTGCTTCCTTTGTCGGGTGCAGATATGAAGGACAGTGTACCGTTGTGATCCTCTACAATTTTGCGGGAAATGTACAACCCGATTCCTGTTCCACCAATCTGTCGATGATCCGAATTATCCACACGATAGAATTTGTTGAACAACATGTCCTTCTCTTTCTCGTCAATACCTATACCGTAATCACGCACGTCGATACATAACCATTCCTCTTCTTCCCATAACGTAACATCAATCCGATCGGCTCCCGGTGAGTATTTGACCGCATTACCCACCAGATTATGAAGAACTTGAACCATCCTGTTCTGGTCAGCATAAGCAAAAAAGTCCCCATTAAACGTATGCACATGGATTCGCTGAACGGACTTCATATTCCATTGATCAACTACGCCTTCTACCAGTTCAACTAGCGGTACATAGGTCATATGGTAGGCCATACCTTCATTGTCGAGGCGCTGAATATCAAGCACATCATCCAGCAAACTGCTCAGCCGCATGCCCTCTGAGGAGATGGTCTGCATGAATTCCTGCCTTTGAGCTGCCGGAAGGTCATACATCATCATGAGTTCCACATATCCCATAATGGTGGCTACAGGTGTTCGAAGTTCATGAGATACCACGCTAATCAGCTCATTTTTCATCCGATCCAGCCGCTCTTCTCCTGTCCGGTCACGGAAGACCAGCAAGAATCCATGATTTTTACCCGGGACATCCATCTGCTTCATGTACAAGGAAAATACACTTTTCTCCACATTGTTAAAAATAAATTCAGTCTCGATAAATGCCGTTTCTCCATCCAGGAACGCTTTCGTCTGTTCCAACAGATTGAAGTTATCGGTCAATACCATCGTATCAATCGCCTGAGCCAAATCTTCAATGGATCTACCCAGGAAATTACCCAGACCAAACATCTCTTCTATCCTTCGGTTGACGATGGTTATCGTGCCTGATCGATCTGACATGACGAGCCCTTCCCGAACGGATTCTATAAATTGCTCGCTGATATCCCGCTGTTCCTGGATGGCAATTTTTTCATGTAATAGCTCCGAATTCAGCTTTTCCAGTGCAAGGGCATGACGTACACGGTCTTCTTCTGCTCTTGTTCGCTCCGTAATATCCTTAATAAACAGGTTATATAACGTCTCATTCTTGCCGAGCTGAATTTCAACAATTTTGTACTCAATCGGAAAGACGGAACCATCCCGGCGAATACCTGAAATTTCATCTACGATCGTGTATCTCTTGCCTTCAACATATTCGAATCGCTCCAACAATGTCTTAATCTCCATGCAGCTTGCCCCTTGAAAAAGAGACGGTGCTTCCTTCATTAGGATCACTTCTTCCCGAAGCAATCCAAACATTCTTTCGGCCTCCGGATTAAACTCAACGATGATTCCATTGGAGTCCACAGCGATAATCGCATCAATCGATGATTCAATAATCGCACGTTTGACTTCTTCACTATTCTTGAGTTCCTTGGTCCGCTCTATGACCCTGTCCTCCAGCGTTAACTTATCGTGACGAATCTGTTCGAATTGTTCTAGCAGTACATCAGCCATTTTACGCAAATTACCAATAAGAATCTGCACTTCGGTTACATGGCTCGTTGGCCATTCCATCTTCCCATTTCGAAACAACAACCTCGGAAGAGAACCTGTCATCCTGGTTAGTCTTAAGAGTGGACTAACGACCTTACTGCTCAGAGGAGCCGCCACAATCATGGAAGCAACGATGATGATGAACAGGGATTGCAACGTTGACAGGTAGATCGATTCTATTCGGGGATAATACTTGGCTGAGCCGGTCTCAATGAATACCCTATAAGGTGTTACAACTGTCATCTCCGCTTCATAGATGAAAGATGCCTGTTTCCAGTGATTCAATACATCGCTGTAATGGATATTCTCGGAGCTTAACAGAATAAGGTTATCTTTCGACTTAAGGAGACTGTATTTATCCATGTCCAGATACTCGCCAGCCTGCAGTGTATTCAAACCAGAAGCGACGACTGTATCATTCCGATTCAGCAAAATCACATTCACACCCAAAAGATGATGATACCGCGCCATGTTCTGATCCATATTCTCCGAGGTAACATACTGTTCGTCCAGATCCTGGACAACAGCATTTGCTGCATGTTTCATATCACGTATAATGGCATCATTCATTTGACTCAATTGTCTGCGACTATCTGCGGATAACAATAGGAGAGAAACAAACACTACGAAGGCGACTACGTATTTAAATGCAATTCTTGTGAGTGGAATGGTTCCTGTGCGCTTTGATTTGTGCTCACCCGTAGTAATCCAGAAATCCACCACAATACCCGCGATCAGCGCATTCACCATGCCAATCACGGCAATATACATATACTCATACTTCAAATCTTCAATATTCAGTCCCAGTAGATAATGTCCGCAATAGATGACTGGAAGTAGCATCACTACCCAGAAGACAGCATTAGCCTTGATTAAGCTGCCATTCTTCCAACGCAACTGCCAACCGAGCATCCAGATCAGTTCAATGAAATGCGCAATCATTACCGTTAAGTTCCGCGGCTCGAAGCCAACAACGGTGGTATTCAGCAGATGGATGACTGTAAGGGTGACAAATCCATAGATAGCCCCATGTAAACGAAGAGCGATGAGTGCTGCTGCGCTGCCAACCATAAACTGTACACCATAGAATAAAGTAAGTGGAAAAATAGTACTTAGTGAGCCAAGAATGATCAGAATACTGGTTCCAATCCAGGGTATCCTCAGCTTCAGCACGACCCACTCCAGCAGTTGGCTTGCCTTTATACGATCCATAAGCAACTGCCCTCGAGGTTATTTTTTTGTTCTATATTTAACAACAACGTTGGTTCCCCCCATAAACTTCAGCGGATACAATCTACTTTTTTTCCCCTCAAATCGTTCTGATCTATTATACTGTAATTAGCACTTGATGTAGATTTGGGAAATTCTGATCGCTCGGCAAACAAACTGCATTCATGCTAAAATATTGAAGTTCATCTAAAAAGCATGCTTTCCATCTACATATACATCCTATATTCTGGAATAGAAACATTAAATTTTTTGCAGTATTTCTTAGCAAATCACAGCTTTTTTTTAGTATTTTCTTAACACATTATTTTCACCAGGAGTGTGACTCTATGACGATCAAAGTACTTCTTATAGAAGATGAGAAAAATCTGGCTGACATGATTGCTTTCTTTCTTGAGGAGGAAGGATACATCACGGAACGGGTTCATCATGCCCGCGAGGCACTTCAACTGTTCCCACAATTCCAGCCAGACATTGTTGTAACAGACCTGATGCTTCCTGAAACGGATGGGAATGCTCTTGTAGAAGCCTTTCGCCAGCACTCCACTGTGCCGATTCTAATGATCTCAGCAAGCACGATGCTGAATGATCGACTTCGTGCTTTACATAATGGTGCGGATGACTTTCTGTGTAAGCCATTCAGCCTCAAAGAGCTGGACGCCAGAATTAAAGCGCTGCTACGCAGATCCATCATTTCCTATCAGGATAAACCAGCTAAAGAAGACAAGCAGGCCGAGGTTACTGGACATGTGAATGTAAATGAGTACAGAAGAACCCTGTTTGTGGATGGCGTTGAGATCGAGGTCACTCATATTGAGTTTGAAATAATGAAGGAATTGTACCGGAATCCGGGTAAAGTGTTCACCCGCAATGAGCTGATGGATCGGATCAAAGGCTCCGAACGTGCCTATCTGGATCGTACCATTGATGTTCATATCTCAAGCCTGCGTAAAAAAATTGAGCCTGATCCCAAGAACCCCCGTTATATCAAAACGGTGTGGGGAACAGGCTACAAATATGTGATCTAATTCGATCGTAACATTAAAGTTAAAAACCTTTGGCCATATCCCTCTCTTATCTCATGGATAAGATGGGAGGTATGGCTATTTGTGATTCATATACAGAGGGATGCAACCACTGCTCCATGTCTTTGATCAGCTGATCTGGTTCTTGCTCGTTCCAAAGAATCATCTTCATCTCACCTGTACCTGTAATCAGTTGCAGGTGTCGCTTCCGAATCAGCGATTTAAAATCCGTAATGACCAACAACGGAATCTGCGGCATAAAAGCCCGAATAGCATTTGCCGCTGACACTGCTTCTTCCGCAATCTGATAATCAACAATACAATAACGGGAGTTTTCCCAACTTCCCCGGTGTGTTTCTATTATTGAACCGGATGGTGCATCAGCCATCCATTCCCTAAACAATTGAATAATATTTTCATATGCAATACGACGTTTTCCATCCGAAAGCACGGTAATGGGTTCCATAGGTATAACCTCCAGTTGTTTCTTCTTATTATTGTGCCAATTTTCGTTTAAAAATGTTTGTGCGTGAACATGAAAGAAGTGTTAACAAATTTCGTACTTCTTCACATAAAGTGTTATTCTCGTGCACTTTGTGTCTCGATGATTTCGCAGATTCCACACATTGATGTAAAATAGAGAAATACCCGTGTGATTTAACTTACGGGAAGTTAAGGATGAATCTGGTATTATAGGAGGTTACACTGATGAATATTGTTTCCATTGAACCAACACCGAGTCCAAATACGATGATGCTGCATCTCGATGAACGTCTGGAGGACGGAATTCGCAAAACATATACACTGGACAACGAACGATCCGCTCCGGCGTTCATTCGCCAGATGCTTCATATTCCCGGCGTAAAGAGTGTATTCCACACAACAGACTTTGTAGCACTTGACCGTAAAGGCAATGCAGACTGGTCCGTCATTTTGGGGGAAGTCCAAAATCGCCTTGGACAGCAAGGCATTGATCTGGACTGGATTGAATCCGAAGATGGTTCAGGCGAGCACTTCGGAGAAGCACAGGTATTCGTGCAATTCTTCCGAGGCGTACCGATGCAGATCCGGGTCAAGGCCGGGGTCAAGGAAGAACGAATCTCGTTGTCGGACCGCTTTGTCAAAGCCGTGACGGAAGTCGCCAGTGCGACGATGATCAAAGAACGCAAACTGAGCGATTACGGTGTTCGATATGGTGAATTGCCTGATATTGCTCGTGAAGTCGAGCAGGAATTAGAAGCTGCTTATCCGCCAGAACGACTGGAGCAGGTCATCCAACAGGCCATTGAACATGGTACCAAATCAGAAGAGTTCGTCGAGCGCCGTCGTGAATTGGATGGAGCCGAACTTGAAGAGGCTCTGCGAAACGAGGACTGGAATGTTCGCTATGCGGCTTTTGACGGCATGGAGCCTACCACCGAAAGACTGCCCCTCGTAGCACATGCTCTGCATGACAACAAAATGCAGATCCGCCGCTTGGCCGTGGTATACCTGGGTGACATTCGTACACCGGAAGCGATGGAATTGCTGTATGAAGCACTCCAAGACAGTTCTCCTGCGGTACGCCGTACTGCGGGGGATACCTTGTCGGATATCGGTGATCCTGCCGCCACTCCAGCCATGACAGCAACGTTATCCGATAAAAGTAAACTTGTACGCTGGCGTGCAGCTCGTTTTCTATATGAGGTCGGAACAGAAGAAGCAGAACAAGCCTTGCGAGTTGCAGCCGATGATCCCGAATTTGAAGTCAGCCTACAGGCCAAGATGGCTCTGGAGCGGATCGAATCGGGCGAACAAGCTGCTGGAACGGTATGGCAGCAGATGGCTGACCGTAACAAAAAAGAGGAGTAGTCGTCCCTCAGACCTCACATCCAACTATTGTTATTGCACTGGAAAACCATGCGCGTTATACTGATTGTCTGTTTACTAAACAGGACACATCGTGTTAAGTTGTGTTGATTATAATTTCATAGACAATAGATACACCTCATCCATTGATGGTGAGGTAGAGGTCGCGGGTGCGATCAGTACGCTGATGGAGGCGCTAAGGAGCCGCTTATGAGATCAGCCGAAAGGTGTACCCGCCGAAGCTCACTGGACGTTCCTTATACGGTCCGCTGGGCTGGGGCTGCTGTCGAAAGGCGCAGAACTGTCACGGAAGTACTTTTCCTCTTATGGAGGTATGAATTCTTCTGTGTTGAGCTATCTTAATCATCTGGGACATGGTGCGGACATTGAATATAGAGACCGCAGGCTGATGCCTGTGGTCTTTTTTGTTTATGAAGTCAAGTATTGCAAACATCAGTATATCGAATGAAGGAGTGTTTCCATGCAAGACCGTAGTAACCCAACAACAACTGGACCTTCCCTGAAAAAAGGATTACGCGCACGCCATATGACGATGATCGCCCTCGGTGGCTCCATTGGTACGGGGCTGTTCCTCGCAAGTGGTACCGCCATCTCAACCGCAGGCCCTGGTGGAGCTTTAATTGCCTATGCGGCTGTGGGTATCATGGTCTATTTCCTAATGACCAGCCTTGGTGAGCTTGCTACCTTTATGCCGGACTCCGGTTCATTTAATACGTATGCCGCACGTTTTGTCGATCCCGCCCTCGGATTCGCCATGGGCTGGAACTTCTGGTACAACTGGGCGGTAACCATTGCAGCAGAACTTGCTGCCGCTACAGTACTCATTAAATACTGGTTCCCCGACAGTTCATCCATGTTATGGAGCTTGTTATTCCTCGTGCTGATCTTTGCCTTGAACATCCTGTCGGTCAAAGGCTACGGGGAGTCCGAATACTGGTTCGCCATTATCAAAGTAGCTACCGTTATCATCTTCCTGGCCGTTGGCGTGCTCATGATCTTCGGTATTATAGGCGGAGAAGCGGTTGGTTTCAGTAACTTCACCATCGGTGATGCGCCTATTCATGGCGGATTCTTCGCCGTGCTTGGTGTATTCATGGCTGCTGGATTCTCATTCCAAGGTACAGAGCTTATCGGTGTAGCCGCGGGTGAAAGTGAAAACCCGCGCGAGAATGTTCCCCGTGCGATTCGTCAGGTATTCTGGCGCATTCTGATTTTTTACATTTTGGCGATTACCGTGATCAGTCTGATCATCCCGTATACTCATCCGAACCTGCTCAAAGGTGATTTGGAAAATATCGGGGTTAGCCCGTTCACGTTAGTGTTTGAGAAAGCTGGACTCGCCATTGCGGCTTCCGTCATGAATGCCGTCATCCTAACTTCCGTACTCTCTGCTGGTAACTCAGGTATGTATGCCTCTAGCCGGGTTCTCTACGCCCTTGCCCGAGATGGTAAAGCCCCTCGCTTCCTCGGCAAGTTGAACAAAAAGGGTATTCCCATGAATGCCCTGTTGCTCACGACAGCCGTTGGTATGTTGGCATTCTTGGCTTCCCTGTTCGGCGATGGCATTGTATATACCTGGTTGCTGAATGCATCCGGGATGTGCGGATTTATCACTTGGCTTGGAATCGCCATAAGTCATTATCGCTTCCGCCGTGCATACGTTGCACAAGGCAGAGACCTGAGTGATCTGCCTTACCGGGCACGTTGGTTCCCGTTTGGGCCGATCTTCGCTTTTGTCCTGTGTATCGTCGTGATCATCGGACAGAACTACCAGGCATTCACGGGTGACCAGATCGACTGGAGTGGAGCCATCGTCGCTTACTTGAGCGTACCGCTGTTCCTGGTATTGTGGCTCGGTTACAAATGGATCAAGAAGACCAAAGTGGTGCCTCTACAGGAATGTGATTTTACACCTACCGATTCACCAGCTGATAAGTACTAACAAAGCAGTTTTACACTTGCCACTTCGATGACAGAATAAACTTCCGATCACTGTTATCCCCAGATTTTTTGATTCACTTTTACAAAGGTGAAAATCTGGGGATAAAGGCGAAGCGTATGCTTACGAAGTAGCTTTCTTGCAGAAAGCTTTTAGCTTCGCTTCTTCACGCTATTTCTGTCCTCTACGTTCTCATGTAAATGGTTAGTTTAACTTATACAGCTGATTCGATCCGACTCCATATAATAAAACATTCCCGTGGTGATACGGGGATATTTTATTTTGGGACGGCTCTCCCCTATGAACATTCCTCTATGCCCTTTCGTCCCTGTCCATATTTTGTATAGGTCGGTAAGTACAATAGAGAAAGGTACATTATTTTTCTTGGACAACGGGAGTTGATGCATAATGAAAAAATTCTCTATCCTGCTCATCCTGCTGGGCGTTCTGATCATCAGCTTGCCTTTCCTGCGGGAAACGTATTATGACTGGCAGCAAACCCAGGTCATGAACGATCTGGAGCAGTTGCAAAACGGCTTGTCTAAGCTGAATCACTCCTTCGAACAAGGTATACAGGATGCAGCTTCTACCGAGCCGACTGCTGACAATACAGGTACAGTGCAGGAAGCCTCTTCGGATACGTTGGGGGTACTATCGATTGACAAGATTGATGTGCACTTACCGATTCTGGAGGGTGCAACGGAAGACCATATGAAGGTAGCTGCAACCCATCTTGTGGAAACTACCAGCATTGGAAACAAAGGTAATGCAGCCATAGCCGCTCATCGCGCCCACAAAAAAGGACGACTGTTCAATCGCCTGGGGGAACTCCAGATTGGTGATTCAATGGAGGTCACTCTGGCAGATCGAACGATTATCCGGTACAAGGTAGATCAGATCTCCGTTGTGGAGCCGAATGACTTGTCTGTATTGGAAGACCCGGGGCTCGGACAAGTCCTCACCTTGATCACCTGTGATCCACTCATCAATCCAACACATCGGCTAATTGTAAGAGCCATTGAAGTGAATCCGGATGTTGCCGGATTTTGATCCTCCCTAAGGTTTTAGCCAATAAAACACCCTCTAGTATATTCACACGGTGACTCTGAGTCACCGTTGTGAAAGCTAGAGGGTATTTTTATCTGAATATGATCTGTTTCTGCATTACGTGCTGCGATCTAGCGTTGAAACGATTGTCTACGTCTGAAGTAGGCGTATCCCGCACTACCTAATGCCATCAGCATCATGCCTGTAACAGTGAAAGCCAATGTGCTCTTTTCACCTGTCTGCGGCAGCATTCCCTCTGATCCAGAGTTTCCGGCCTGCTGTGATGTAGAATTCCCAGTCCCCTGTGACCCATCTGCGTCCGTTCCAGCAGGAGGTGCCAATGCACTATCTCCATCCTGTGTCTCTGTATCCCCAGCTGGAGGTGCAGTGTTATCACCGTTCGAAACGTCAGGTGAAGGAGGAGCTACTCCGTTATCTTCATCTGTTGGAATTTCGGTTCCGTCGTCAGGTTCTACAGGTTCAGTAGGTTCAGTAGGTTCAGTAACAACCGTGCCTGGAACCGACGGTCCTGGCGTTCCTGGTTCCGGTGTTACTGGTTTTTCCGGGTCTGGTGTTACACCCGTAGTAGGTGTTCCCGGATTATAAGGTCCACTCGATCCACCTGATACTGGGATAACCTGATTTGTTTTTTCTACAACTACAGCTTCGGTTTGTATGTTCGTAATTTCAAATGGTACTGGTGTTGTGTCCAAGATATATCCATTAGGCGCTTTTATTTCAACCAACTGATATTTATTGATATCCAAGTCTTCAAGTACAATTTCACCTTGTTGATTGGTTGTCAGTGTAGCTTCATCTAGACCTGTTACCTTGTGGAACTCCCAATTCCCATTTGCGTCCATCAATGCAGTTTGGGCACGTAATTCAAATACAGCTCCTTGAAGATGCTGTGTTCGACCCGCGTTGTATTTAATCAATTTTACAGAACGATCATTTTCTTTATTTGCAATGGTCAATTGGGTTTCCGGTTTGGTAATAGATACAACCGTCTCGGGCTGTTCAATCACAAAACCTTCTGCCTTGGTTTCTACCAATGTATATGAACCATAGGCCAAGTTATCAAATTCAATAACCCCGTTCAGGTCCGTTACTTTAGTATCAACGACCCTATTGGAATTATCATGCAGTTCGAATTCAATTCCGCTTAATACGGACTGATCCTTGGCATTTACTTTGGTAACGACAAGTTTCCCCCCCGTCCCCATCATATTAGACTTCGTCAATGTAATAATCTGAGTCTGGTTCTCTACAATGGTGAAGGCGATCGGGGTAGCATCCAACTGATAAAACTCGGGTGCTTCGACTTCTACCAGCTCATAATCCCCTGGCAAAAGTCCACCTTTGGCGATCTTCCCATCTTCCCCTGTCGTTAACTCATCGATTTTCTCTCGCGTTGCGCCATCCTTGGAGTACAATTCGAAAGTTGCACCCTTAAGTGTCTTGGAGGAGTCCACCGTATCTACCTTGGTTAATTCAAAGCCTTGACGAATCTTTTTATTTTCAATTTCAAAGGCGATATCCGCATCCTTGAATTCAATTGTTTTGCCTGAAGCAGCGCCATACTCAGGATCAACCAAGTATCCTGCCGGTGCAGACAGTTCTTTTAACTTGTAAGGCAAGCCATTCGTCAGATTGTTCAATCGATAGTTTCTGGAGCTTTCTACCACTCCGTTCTCATCCGTTGGTTTTAATGTTTCCAGGAGCGTAGTTCCAGACGCATTATAGATTGCGAATATTGCCCCTTCCAGTGGAAGCCCTGTATCACTGACTTTGTGAATTCTTATTTTGCCCAAACCTGTGGACGCTCCTCCACCCGCTCCAGCCAATGAAACTTTGATGCCCGCCTGATTACCTTCGCCTACCACTGAGGAAGACTGGCCTGCGAACTCAACCTTATTCTCAATTCGAGCGCCATTATCGGCGTTAATATAGGACTGATATTCCAAAATGAATGCAGTATGGATATCTTTCTTGAAGGTGAAGGTAAATGTATTGCCCTCTACGACCAATTCATAATCAGCCGGATCAACAAGTCCAGCTTTGGTGGATATATTGCCTGAATTGTTGGCAGGTAAATTGGTTGCATATAATTTCAATGAATCAGCCAATAAAATTTGGTTCTCCGACAGGGTATCTGTTAGTTGAGTACCCGCTGGAATATAGGATTGGCTTGGATTGATATTTACCGTCCATGATGCTTTATCTGTTGAACCGATCTGTTGACCTGCTTTTTGTACATACACACCACCGTGAGCTGGCGTGACGCTTGCTGATCTATTAAAGCGTACTTCGCCGCCCTCACCGTCCGTTAGAACAGCCTGATTGGCATATGCGCCTTCAACGGAATAAGGTCCATCCAGGCTTGTTTGGTACTGAATACGATAAGCTGCTTTGCCGATGTTACCCAGATCCAATGCAAAACCTTTACCGTCCGGGTTCAGCTGGAATTGTCCAGCTGTCAGCGCAACCTCGCTACCTATTGCAGTAACATTATTTTCTCCCTGCAACACCAGCTCATGAACCTTCAATGAACCGTCTACAAAAGATTGGTTACCCGTGTAGGCATCCTTAAGGATTGCATCCTGAATATCGAACAAGTTGTAGTTTACATCAATTGTCCAAGTGATCGTTTTGTCTTTGGCGCTGTATTCGCCCTTCTTGTTACCATTTTGAATGGTGTACTCTTGGGGTTTGACCACAGCAAATTTGCTAATCGAAGTCTGTGCTACATCAGACTCTTCCCAATCGATCGTAGCCGAGTTGCGATATTCATTATTCGTTGGCATACCTGCTGTCGGATCAAAGCTTGTCTTATAAGTAATAACATGCTCCGTACTAAGCGTGACACCGTCCCTCAAGCGAAGTGAGAATCCTTTTTCATACGTTAGGTCAGCCTGGTCTGGAATCAGTTCGAAGTCATCTTTGTTCACACCACTCACTTGAAGACTGCCCGGAATGAGTTTCATATGTTTGCCTTCGTAATTGTCCGTAATGACGATATCCGTCATGTCCTGCAAATCATGGTTCAACACAATCTGCCATTCGATTTCTTTTGTGTTGAAGTTTTCACTTTTTACGCTCTTTGCAAAAATAACTTCCTGAATGTCTCTTTTGCCTTCTTTCGAAGTACCATCATACATATTCACTGTGTTCGTAATCGTGTCGTTCGTATAAACACGATGAATGGATTGTGTATCATATTCAATCTCATAGGCCTTTGTAATGCTGTTCTTAAAATGTAACCTGAAGCCGGCGTCGAAGCCTGTATTCATCGCTTCAAGTGTATATTCATTCGGATTGATCAGCGTTCGATTCGAAGCCGCTCCGCTTGCATTAATGTCCACTTGATACACTTTGACAGAGTCGTTAATCAGCTTCTGTTTTGCCGTATCAAAGCGGTCTTCAATCCATGCATTCGCTTGTACGATTTCTTGCTGATTGTAGTTGTATTGCACTTTCCATGTGATCGTCTGTGTCACCGGATCATACGCACTATCTTGCCCTGACTTGTTCAAGGGCTCATTAAAGCTCACGCTAACCCGACCAATGTCGGTTTCATTGTACTCACTCTGATCCGCTGTAAGCGCAACCTGATTTTGGTACACCACGTTGGTGAACGGTGCGACGGTTGGCGCTTTAACACTCGTCGTGTAGGTCACACGATAGGCCTTATCTGTGTCTCCCAGTTGAACAGGAAACGCAGATTCCGTCTGAACCACTGGACCTTCTTTTACAGATCCGTTCAATTGCACTTCCAATTCGCGAATTTCGATATTACCCTTGAGTTCCAGGTCTGCTGGCAATGTATCTGCAAGAGCAGCATTTTTCATAGCCTTCTCGCCTTGGTTAAAATCTACTGTCCATTTAATTTCATCGGAGTTGAAGTTGTTTTTGTTTGCGCTCCCCGATTTCTTTAATTTATCTGTGGCTGTATTGGCAAAGTGTACATCAATGATACCTTGCCCAACGGAATTAAAGTCTATCTTTTGTTTCAAGCCATCTTCCATCTTGCTCTCATCGAACTTGATCCACACATAGAAGTTGCCTTCCAGCTTCGCATGCTCGATGAGTTCATTAAAGGTAAAGACGATTGTGCCATCTGTATTCACCACATACTCCCCAACACCACCATCCAGATTGCCCTTGAGCTGCGATCCAATGATGAATTTATCGGGCAAATTAAAGGTATACGTAGAACCATCGCTATAGTTATGAGTCTCATCCGCAAGTCCCCATGTAAAGATTACAGCCACCTCGTCCTGAATACGTGGACGAATATCCTCGATCTTATCACCTTTTATTTCGATCGTACCATTCCCGTCGTATCCCGGTACTTGATTGTACATTTGTACACTGGTAATCAAATGCTCTGTGACCACCGGGCCTGCAGCTGCCATGGCGAAACTGCTTAGGTTAAGGTTTCCCTCCTCCTCTTCTTCCGGAGTGGCAGCAACGTCAACGTTGTTCACCTCTCCCGAACCTGTGGTGCCTTCTTCTGAAGCTGTATCGCTCATTGCACTGGCTGGCAAATTAGTCAATTCATCCTGAGCATGCATTGTTGGTGTCAATATCCAACCCTGCATCATTTGCGTGACCAGCAACAGAGCAATGATCACTATGCTCACTTTTTTCCTCATTTTTTACATATCCTCCTCTTGCGTAATGTTGGCATACGCCGAAGATTAGAATAGCAAAGCGACATATACAAAAAATAGACAACATATAAACCTTCGCCATTGAACGCAAAAAAGGACGCTCCTCAAGCGGAGCGTCCTGTTCAAAACAATGGTTATAGTGTCCAGTTAATTTTCACACGCAGATCCGTGGTACCTTCCATCTTGGACACATAATAGGATATCGATTTCATGCCAAGCTGGTACAAATCCTGCAAATCTTCAATCAGCCCAGTCTCAGTGCCCTTGTATCTGAATGTGAGCGAGGTTCCGCCTTCCTTCAGTGTACTTTGAACCTTGGTCTTCAGCGCAGCATGGCCTTTCACCGCATCCTGTTCATCATACAAGGAATAATCCAGAGCATGGTACAGCTTCTGATAGGCAGCCTTTTTGCTATCTCCGGCCTTCACCAGCTTCAATAAAGCTTCACGATACGGGGCTGGCGCAGCAGGGTACTTGCTTTTGCCTGTCCAGATATGGTCACGTGCCATCTCATCATCACTCAGCAAATAATAGCTGTGGCTTACCTTCCCTTTGCGGTCAGGAGTAGGATCATCCCAAGTCGTATCCATGTGATACCACTTGCCGTCCAGGTTCACGATATTCCAGGCATGAAGCTGTCCACCTGCTGTGCCTTCCACAATCCGGTTATCGATTCCCACTCGCTCCAGCATCCGATAAGCCAGTAGTGAATATCCCTGACAGACCGTACTACCTGTAACAAGCCCATCGTAGGCCGTATATTTCTTCAGAGAAGTATCATAGGAAAGGTTAAGCACAATCCAATCATGGATGACCTTGACCTTCTCATGATCTGTCATGCCGGGTTTGATGATTTCTTTCAACACGTTCGTGACTTTACGATTCACATAATCGGTCTGTTCCTTGGTCTCCCGGTAGGAGAGCGTCACATGTACTTCGGCCGACACATTGGAACCTTTATAATTAAATGCATAACTTTTAACGGTATATTGAATATAGGGGTCACTCTTCATTGCCTCATCGATGGAGGTTTGCAATTGTTTTTTGAGGCCTTTCACATTGCCTTTGTATGTAAAAACAAGTTCCTCCGTTCGCTGTGACATTGCCGTAAGCAAGGTCTGGCGCAGATCCGTAGCCGTAGATATATCTGATGTACCCGATGCAGCATACAGCTGATCCAGATCAACCGTACGTGGTAACGCTACAGCAATCAGACAGCCTGCCAGCAATATGGTGAACATTCGTTTCCCGTTCTTACCCATGAAAGGAACCCACCCCTCTTTGCAAAGTTCTCACGCCCTATTGTATCACAAAAGGCTCTGTCGTCATTCTTCTAGTTTTGTCAAAGCAAATCAAAAGAGACCTTCTATGGAAGGTCCCTTTGATCTTCAGTTCAATGAATCACGATTACCCGTTATCTTCATCCTATGATTCACACGGGCACGATATGCGTCATTCCTCGTCTAATACAGCCGATTACCACTCATAAACGTATCTGTCTTGCCTTGAAGCTTGGCAAGCCGTTCCAATACCTGTGATGCTTCAGCTACCGTCACTTTGCGTGCAGGCATGAATCGTCCTTCAATCGAAGGAAGCAAGCCCAGCTTCAAACTCAGGGAAACCGCTCCCTTGCTCGTAATGGCACTGGCATCCGCAATATTGGGAAGATCCGATGGCAACGTGTAGAATCCGGCCAGTTTCTCATAGCGTAAAATACGTACAAGCAGCACTGCCAATTCTTCACGTGTCATCTCTTCTTGTGGATTCAGATTCTGTTCAGGGTCCGCTCCGGCAAGCCAGCGCTGATCAATTAATGCCCGAACTGCCTTATAATACGGGCTGTCAGGCGTCACATCAGCGTACAGCTTGTCATCTCCGTCCCCACTATAGTAGAGATCCATATTCGGGTTAATCGCTCTTGCCAAATAGTTAAACCAGTCACCTCGGGTGATCACACGATCCGGGAATACACGTCCCTGCTCATCCGCAAGCAACACGCCATGCTGCATCATATTACGAAGAGCTGCTTCGGCCACATGGCCGGAAATATCCGTGGGATCGGCCTTGGCTACAGAGCTTGTGTCCCCGTATAACAACGTCCATTCTCCTGTGTTAGCATCCAGCACTTCATAGTTGCCGTAGATCGAATGATCATCTCGTGTAGGCATATAAGCCAGGTTAACTCCCACCGGTATGATTTCACCGCTGTTCGTACCCCATCCACCGTAACGCGAATACGCCAGAACCAGCTTGAACTCTTCCAGATAGATTGCCTTTGCCTCATCGTAACTGATAGCTGGCTCTTTCTCTGCTGGCAGTTGTTCAGGCGTAGCGGCAATACGCGTATAGAATTCGTTAACTGTTCCGTTGTTCAACACCTGTACTTGTGCCGTATCATCCTTAACCGGAATTCCGTTCAGATACCGTTGGAACATAAAGGTGCGGGCATCGTCTATCTCAATAACGTTAGCCAACCGGAACTGCTCCGTTGCATCTGGAACTAGCGCAATAACCGTGTTCATCGCCAGTTTCTCAGCCTGCTTCCGGGTTACCAGTTTGCCTGCCTTCTCTTCAGTTGACTTCTCCTGCTCCATCTCCGGTCCCATTCGTTGCATCATTGTATAGCTGTAGATCTGTCCTGTAACTGCATCTACCTGTGCTGAGATATCCCGCATGAACATATAGGACATATTGGCACTTCGATCGCTCCAGCTCAGACTCCATACCTGATTGTTCGGACTTGTGTACAATCCCTTACTCAACTGGCTATGCTCCAGCTTGTAACCTTTCGGAATATCAAAGTTCGTTGCCACCCGATTGGCGGCCTGCTGTACATTTAACCTCGTACCCTTAGCCGGGACAAAAGGATTCGCATCACCTTTCAACTTCGTATTCTGCTGTAAAGAATCTTCATCTACAGCTTTACCTGTTAAAGTATTAATCCGTTCCAACGTATTGGCTTCAATCGGAACGATACTGATATTTTTCGGTGTGTAGCCAAGGTAATACTGCTGGCCCTGTTTGGAAGACAGTCGGTCTTTGGAGATATAAGCTAGCTCCACATCGAACTGTTCTTCAAACTGCTGTCTGGCTTTCTCTTCTGAAGCTGCCGGTTTCGATGAAGGATACTTAGCTGCGGTAGTACCTCGTGAGTAACCTGTCACCAAACCACTTTCATCCACATTTATGTAGACTGTCTCTGCGTCAGATAACAATCCGTCATGTTTTAACTGGTAAGCATATCGGTACTCTGTTCTGCCGAACAATGACTGTTGTTCAATGGAAGAATACAGATCTCCAAGCGGAGCATACTCCGTGTCCTTCAGACCTGGAATCGCTTGGTACAACAGTGCCACGGCCTTCTCTTCGGCTTCAGCTTTGGTTAGCTTCACATCCGATTCCGAGATATGCTTATCCATGACATCCGACGGCAAATGTACACTTAACACTTCCCCTGTGCCTGCATGTACAGTTGCATTGAATCCTGACGTATGATTGCCTTGTGTGATCTGGAACCCAATCTCCCATGCCTTGTAGTCTGGTGGTGGATAAGAATTAGGTGAATCGAATCGTGCAGATGAGATTTTTGCTTTCTTTAACAAAGGAAATAGCTTCAGTATATTTTCACTGGCTTGCCTGGATGAGATTTTTGCTCCCTCAGGCACGTCATTGCTCGTTGCATCTAGTTGTTCATTATCCCCCGTTG
Organism: Paenibacillus sp. SZ31; assembly: GCF_012912005.1. Classification (GTDB taxonomy): domain Bacteria; phylum Bacillota; class Bacilli; order Paenibacillales; family Paenibacillaceae; genus Paenibacillus. Next base: position 175,645 of record NZ_JABBEA010000009.1, on the reverse strand, counting down.
TCGCTTCGGTCACCTGTTCAGCTCTCGCGGCTGATGCGCTGCCTGCAAAACCTGGTGTTTGCGAAGCAAGTAGAAGTGTTGCCATCGCTGCCGTTGTTGCTTTGGTTGCGAACATTTTGAAACGTACATTAAACTTCCAATTCAAACTCAAATCTGGACCTCTCCCTTCAATTTCATACAAAGAAGCATAGCAAATAACCTCGCATGAATATTGCCAGTCTATTCTATGATACCATAAGCTTCCTTTTTAATGGTCGTTTTCCCGGCAATTTTACAAATGTGAATTTCTGCATATTGTTCATAACAGCAAAAAAAACGCCAACCACGTTGGCGTTTTCTCTGTTAGCCCGCACTCTTATGTAGGCCTGATTCTATCTGGTTTAACTGCTCACAATCGTGGAATCGTTCGACTTAGAACGACCTTGGACATGGGTTTGCAAGAATGGAATAACCGTATCCCAAAAGACAGGGTCTTCCTCGGAACAACTGTGTCCTCCGCTATTGACCCATAGATGTTCCACAGGCGGATCGGCTTTGGACATAAAATATTCTAGCTCACTCGGGGGAATGAAATTATCTCCCTTGGAGTGCACCATAAGCATCGGCAGTTGCATCCCCCTGCGCCGTTCATTAAGCATCATCACCGGATCACGCTGACGATAGGATTTGAGAGATTCACCCAATCGCCAGAACCAGATTCTCGGAATTAACTGAGCCAGTGGAAAGAGGGGCAGACGCCGACGTCTCAGCTCCGAACTGACGATTACCTCAAATTGCGATGGCATCGAGTCCGTAATCACTGCTGATACAGGAATGCCTTCTGTCACCGCAAGAATCGTACCCAGTCCACCCAAAGAATGTCCAAGCACACCAATGGCATCCGCATCAATCTCTGGTCGTGCAGTCGTATACTGCAGTGCTGCCAGCAGATCATCCCGGAACAAATAGGCAGATGCAGCACGAACCTGATCACTGGCCCCGTGACTGCGAACATCATACATAAACAGGGCGTATCCTGCTTCCCAGATCGGACGTGCGTAACGAAGAACACGGGAGCGATTGGAGCCCCAGCCATGGGCAATAATAACGAGCGGCCATGGTTTCGGAATGTCAGCTCTGGCCGGGATGAACCAGCCATGCACTCGACCGCCCCCACTGTCAAAGGTCACATCCTCAAATGGCATTGGAGGCGTCAGGGTGATTGGAATCTTCTTGGGTGTCTGGCTCTTCACAGCCGCCTTCCATAATCCACCTGCCGTTACTGCGGCCACGGCAAGCATGCCGCCAATCATTGTTTTAGCTTTCACAGGGCATCTCTCCTCTCCGAATTCTGGCATACATCCATCATAAGACAATAGAATGAACGGCACGTTAAACGACATCGGTATTTATGATAACGATTGATCTAAAATAGTTCTAAAAGCCACCTTCATATATATACCCAAATCTACGTAACTCTCGTCCGTCGCCTGTGCCTATACCTTCGCTGCTTCCACAAATTTCTGTGCGCAGGCTGCAATCTGCTCATGATCTCCTGCAGCAAGAGCCTCTCGTGGCACAAGTGCACTTCCCAGACCGACTGCCGCAGCGCCTGCTGCATAATAATCAGCAATATTCTCCAGTGTGGCACCACCTGTTGCCAGCAGTGGAATATGATTCAGTGGGGCTTTGATCTCCCGCAGATACGGAAGGCCCAGACTCGCCATTGGAAACAGCTTCACCACTTGTGCTCCCGCTTCATGGGCAGCGACAATCTCCGTGGGTGTCATGGCTCCAGGCCAGATCTCGACACCATGTTCTACAGCATATTCAATGACAGACAGATCGACATTGGGGGACACCAAAAATTGTGCGCCTGCAGCGACCGCTTCCTTGGCCATCTGTACATTCAGTACCGTACCCGCTCCAACATAAGCCTTCCCTTCATGCCGCTCACGCCAATCTGCAATAATATCATGTGCTCCAGGCGTATTCAGTGTGACCTCCATCAGTCGGATTCCACCACTCGTCATGCCTTGTCCAGCTGTTACTGCCGCTTCACGGCTAATGCCACGCACAATCGCGACCAGCCTCGACTCCAATAATACTTCCGTCAGATTCATATCCAGTTCCCCTTGCTTCATCAATTCGGCAGCCGAAGACAGGCAATCATGTTCACCGCTTTTCCGTTACTATTATTGTAAAGCATATCCTCCCCTGGATGAAATACATTAATCCATTTCCGAAGTGAATGCGTCTGTCACCAACTCTATGATGTACTTTTATCACAACGTAAAAAAACCTCTTCATGGAACATGGGCTGATTCACCCACTCAATTCCACAAAAGAGGTATCCATTTTGATCGGAAATGCTAAGCATTTTCCAATACGTTATCCTTCTCCAAATCTTTAAAGTAACGATCGTTATATAACATGCTTGGATGTGTTGGATGATAGGCAAGTGCGATATCATTATGTTCCCGGGCCTTGGCACGGTTACCCATCCGGTCATAACACACACATAGTTGCAGATGTGGCATCCAGGTCCACGCTGCTTCATTCAGCACCACCATAGGATCATCCGGACGTACAGCCCGAGTCGCCTGTTCGTACCAGAACAGAGCTTTGCGATAATCTTCACGATCGACAAAATAACCACCCAATCGACAGCAGATCTCGGCTCTTGGCAAATCATAGGCAAACGATCGGAACAGCGCCGTTACTTCCTGTTCCGGACGTTCACGTGCGGCTTCACAATCGGCAATTTTCTGGCAAGCAGCGATCTGATCTTCTACCCAACCCAGCCCGGTATCCAGAAACTTCTCATAGTACTTCACTGCATCCTCATGTTGTCCATGGTCCTTTAATTCATTGCCGAAATAATACAAGTCGCGCGGTGGGAAGTCCTCTCCGGCCTGCTCCCTTTTGCGATAGATCCGTAGATTCCGATCGGTATATTCTTTGTCTTTCTTGTGGGTAACCGCCACATCACTATGCAGCAGATTGCCCGCTACAGCCAGATATTCATGCACGGCGCCAATCCAGCGAAATTGCCGATCTCGACGCACCAGACGATTCCGGCGCAGGCTGTAGGCGACCTTGCCGTCTGCTGTGAATGACAGATTGTAATCCATCGTGACACTATCAATATCCGGGTCCAGCGAACGTTTCAAGGCGATCAGTTTCGCCCGATCTTCCGGTTCGAACACATCGTCGGCATCCAGCCATAGAATATATTCACTCTTTGCTTGATCGAAGGCAAAGTTGCGTGCTGCTGCAAAGTCGTCCACCCATTCAAAATCAACGATACGATCCGTATATCTGGAAGCGATCTGACGGGTACGATCCGTTGATCCAGTATCAACGATTACAATCTCATCGGCAATACCGTTGACCGAGTCCAGACATCTGGCGAGGGAAGCTTCTTCATTTTTCACAATCATACACAGCGTAATACTGATCGTCTCTTCGCCTCGTCTGGCCCTGCGGTTAAAGGCAGATACGCCCGGTAGCTCAGACAGACGATAGATGTGATAGGCCGGAAGATGTGTATCCACGAACAAACGAAAACCCAGTGCCTGAGCACGGATGCAGAAATGACGATCTTCGCCCCAGAAGGATACATTCGGAATCTGGTCATAGGAAACCCCTGCTGCCAAAACATTTTTGCGAATGAGCGTGCATGCCCCCAGCCCTCCAACTTCGTAGCAACCCGGGAAACGTAGCTGATTCAGAAAAGCAGTCGTTTGCGCCCCCTCGTCTTCCGCCTCGTTCCCGGCTGATGATTTGCCGCCGCGGCGATACAAGGCATACTCATCCTGCAGCCATACCTGCGGCATTTCCCTAGCCCCCGGCTGCCATCGTGTCCAAAAGATATTGGATACAATGTCTTTGCCACTCGATACGAGTTGCTCCAGCGTCCGCGGATGCAGCACCAAGTCAGAATCAATCAGGAATACCGCATCGTAGTGATTGTCGCGTGCATATTGCAATATACGATTTTTCAAACCGGCTACACGCCAAATCTGCTCATCCTGCCAATAGTGGCCTCCCTCATCCTTGTTGTATACCCCTTTGTTGTGAGGACTGTCGCCATCAAGTTCATCTGCATGAATAACCGTCCCTTCATGCTGAAGCACAAATTCACGCAATATATTCGATGCGGCTTCTTCCTCGTTATCGTCTACAAACAGATAGTCCGTCTTCACCGTTGTTCGTTCCAGTGCATATAGAGAATCCAGAAATTCACGGAGCACCGCAGCGGTCTGGCGAACAGGGCTGGCGATGAGGATTTTTTCCTGACCAGGCTCTTCAAGTTTTTCCGATTGACGGGTTTCCTGCGATTTGCGTACCTGTTCTTTCTTCAACGTGCTTACTCCCCCTCTCCATTCTCGGACCATAACAACAGTCGTGGCTCTTGATCCAATATCGATTCGTACTGTTCTTTCCAGCCGTATCTTGCTTCAGGGTCCAGTGCTTGATAGCGATCATATTTGCGAATACGGTCTTCTTCCCGCGCCCAACCATAGTGCTTCACCCGGGGAGCATGACAGCCATAGGACCAATGCTGAATCGTTAAAGGAAAACGACCACAATGCTGGGGTGTTTCCTTCCATTCATAGCTCATACCCGGGTGATACCGAATCAAAAATGGCCGATAATAGGCATGCGCCTGCCAGAACTCATCTTCCCGGTAATGTGTCTCACTCCACATATCAAACAATCTGAAATAGATGGCATCTTCATGTCCACTGAGCAACAGATCGCGTACAGCCCCAAAGTCACGGGTTAGAATCTCATCTGCATCCAGATTTAAAATCCATTCCGGTTCAGTCGCCACTGTCTCTTCCCATTGTTGTTTTCTCAGGCTTACCTCATCTGCAAAACGTGAAGCAGCATTCTGCACTAATACGAGTGGAATACCATCCAGAAGTTCCCGGCACAGCGCGACCGTTCCGTCCGTGCTTCCGTCATCAATGATTACCGCACGATCAATCCAGGGACGATGTGTCTCCAAAGCCTGCCTGAGATATCGATTCTCCTCATTACGAACGATCATCGACAAGGTGATATGTGGTCTTCCATGCTCCTCATGTTCATCCAAAGCTTCACCCCCATGCTCAAGCTTCTACCTAGTAAATTATCGAACATACGATGCCTGGACGAATCACAATCCTCTATTTCCAATCTATGCAGAGCTGGAATGCGGATATGCAGGCCAAGAAAACCTTTCATGGGATTAATCCGAATGAACGACAAAAAAAGCACCCGCTTGCGCGGATGCTTTCTTAATGTAATAACAAGATTAATGTAGTGCGATAAATGAATTAACGGTACGCTGCCAGACGATCATTCAGACTACGTGTCTGTCCGTAGACTTCCTGATAGAGTGCGAACAGGCCATCATACACCGCAACCGTTTCCGGGTTCGGCTCATAGGATTTCGCTGGACGAATAAACGCCGTTGCACATTCCTGCAAGGACGGGAACCAGCCACAGCCATAAGCGGCCAGCATCGCTGCACCCATCGCAGGACCCTGTTCGCTCTCCAGCTTCACAATTGTTGCGTTGAAGACGTCCGCCTGCATCTGCAACCATGCTTCATTTTTGGCACCCCCACCAATGGAGATGACTTCATTCACGGTTTTACCTGCACCGCGCAGAATATCAATCGACTCACGCAGTGAGAACGTAATGCCCTCCATTACCGCGCGTCCAAAGTGCTCCAGCTTGTGCCCCGCATCCATACCGATAAAGCTACCGCGAATATTCGCATCCGGGTGAGGTGTACGCTCCCCAACGATATAAGGTGTGAACAACAATCCGTTGCTGCCCGCCGGCACCTGATCAATGCCCTGCAAGAGCACATCAAATGATTTGTCCGCTGCAAATGTATCCTTGAACCAGGACAGGCTGTATCCTGCCGCAAGCGTTACCCCCATAATATAGAAGGCATCTTTCTCTCCGTGGTTAAAAAAGTGCACTTTGCCTTCAAAATCGAGATCTTTGCGCTCTTCGTAGGAAAGCACAACCCCGGACGTTCCGATGCTGCACATCGTCTGTCCTTCACTCAGAATGCCTGCGCCAATGGCACCGCACGCATTATCCGCACCGCCTGCATATACTTTCGTCGCAGCCGCCAGACCCGTTTGATCCGCAATCTCAGGCAGCAATGTGCCCACTTCCTCAAACGATTCCACTAGACGTGGACAAAGGGAGATCGGCAGCTCGAATGCTTCTGCAATCTCGTTGCTCCACTGCTTGCCTGCAACGTCCAGCAGCAAGGTACCCGCTGCATCGGAGTAATCCATGGCGTAATCCCCTGTCAGACGGTAACGCACATAGTCTTTTGGCAACAGGAACAAAGATGCTTGCTGTAACAATTCAGGCTCGTTCTCCTGAACCCACAGAATTTTCGGCAAGGTAAAACCTTCAAGTGCACGGTTCCGGGCAATACTTAACAGCTTGCCATCCAGCACTTTATCGATGCGGCGGCACTGAGCCGTAGTACGTGTATCGTTCCACAGGATTGCATTCCGCAGCGGTTTGCCTTCAGCATCCACCAATACCAGTCCGTGCATCTGGCCTGAGAAGCTCAAGCCTTCGATTTCCGAAGGCTGCACGCCAGAGACTTCCAGCAATTTGCGCAGGGAAACAATCGTCTGCTCTACCCAATCTTCGGGATTTTGCTCACTGTATCCAGCCTTGGGCTGGTACAACGGGTATGCCTCGGATGCTTCAAATGCCACTTTTCCTTCACGATTAACCAGTACGGTTTTGACCGCACTGGTTCCTAGATCGACGCCAATGACGTAACTCATATATATCCCTCGTTTCTTAACATGGTTGTATAAATGAAGCTTGTTTAGCATGAGGTCACTTCGTGATCAGAAAACCCTTGGATCGCCGTTACCCCCGGATTTCTTTTATACCCTTTAGCAAGGGTGAAATCCGGGGATAAATGCGACCGCTTCGCTTCCTCGGGTCCTTTCTGCTCACTTCGTTTAGCATGCAAATTATTCATTTATATCAAAAATTTAAAAACCGCGTTATTTGTTTAATCAAAAACCGTCCCCGTCTTCCCAAGGGAAAGTCGGGGACGGTCCGAATGTCATGCTTGTTCAGGCGTTCCGTGGTACAAGCTTGTGCAAGGCAGACTTGGTTACTAATGTCCAACCACGTATGAGTAACCATCAGTGGTCGGCGTGCACCAACCCTGCCTAATCCGTTATTAGTCAGCCAGGATGTACTGGTTGAGTTGTGCTCTCAGCAATTCCTGACGTCCGGATTGATTTTTGCGTGGGTTTTCGTTATTCAACGCGTACTCAGCAAGGGAAGCCAGTGTTGCTTTACCTGCAACTACATCTGCGCCAATGCCTTCGCTGAAGCTGCTGTAACGTTTTTCGATAAAGTCATCGAATACGCGATCTTCGATCAGTTTTGCTGCCACTTTCAGACCTTTTGCATACGTATCCATACCTGCGATGTGTGCCAAGAACAGATCGTCTGCTTCGAAGGAACCACGACGTACTTTCGCGTCAAAGTTCACACCACCACGGCCGATACCGCCGTTTTTCAATACTTCATACATCGTCAATGTAGCATCGTACATATCAACCGGGAACTCATCCGTATCCCAACCGATCAGCATATCACCTTGGTTCGCATCGAGGGAACCGAGCATGCCGTTTGTACGAGCAACACGGATTTCGTGATCAAATGTATGACCAGCCAATGTAGCATGGTTCGCTTCCAGGTTGAGTTTGAAGTGTTTGTCCAAACCGTATTTTTGCAAGAAAGCAATCGAAGTTGCTGCATCATAATCATATTGGTGTTTCGTTGGCTCTTTTGGTTTAGGCTCGATCAGGAATTGTGCGTCAAAACCAATTTCCTTCGCGTAGTCTACAGCCATATGGAACATGCGAGCAATGTTGTCTTGCTCCAGTTGCATGTCTGTGTTCAACAATGTGTCGTAACCTTCACGACCGCCCCAGAATACATAGTTTTCAGCGCCCAGACGTTTACCGACTTCCAGACCTTTCTTGATTTGTGCTGCAGCGTGAGCGTACACGTCTGCGTTACAAGTGGAAGCTGCACCGAACATGAAGCGTGGGTTCGAGAACATGTTTGCTGTGTTCCAGAGCAGTTTTTTGCCACTGGATTTCATGTGATCTTCAATCAGACCAACGATGGTATCGATGTTGCTGTAGAATTCACGCAGGTTGTTGCCTTCTGGTGCGATGTCCACATCGTGGAAACAGAAGTATGGAAGATTCATTTTTTCCAAAAATTCAAATGCCGCTTCCACGCGAACTTTCGCGAGGTCCAGACCTGAGTATTTATCCCATGAACGAACAGCTGTCTCCGCACCAAACGGGTCACTGCCGCCTGCAGTTAATGTATGCCAGTAAGCCATACCGAAACGGAAATGTTCTTCCATCGATTTGCCGGCTACCACTTCTTCCGGATTATAATGTTTAAAAGCAAATGGATTCTTGGAATCTTTACCTTCGAATGTAATTTTATTAACGGATTCAAAATAGGCCATGTGTAAAATGCCTCCTCAATAGTTTTAAAGAAATCGTTTACACCGTTATCCTATCACATCGATAATACTTTGTCTATTGGTTAAACAAAGTAAAAATAAAAATGTTTTTTGCCTGTTTGTTTACGCTATAATAGTCGAATAACTTGTTTCGGATGTGGGTCAGAACCCTTTTATCAGAAGAATAGGAGTGCCTTAATCATATGAAAATTACCGGAGACCAGATGCTGGTCAAAAAAATAAATAAGTCGATCGTCCTGGATACGATCCGGCGGCATGCCCCTCTTTCCCGCGCGCGCGTGTCTGAACTAACAGGCCTCAACAAAGCAACGGTTTCCAACCTTGTAGCCGATCTGATTAACGATGAACTCTTGGAGGAGATTGGCCCTGGAGAATCCAGTGGCGGACGCAAACCACTCATGTTACTGTTTCGAGGGACATCGGGATATGCTGTTGGACTGGAACTCAGTGTGACCCACTTGAAAGGTGTACTTACGGATCTGGAAGGTCACGTCATCACAGAGTATGCCGTTATCTTGGAACATCATGATGTATCCTCTGTACTGGAGCAGTTAAAATTGGCGGCAAAGCAACTCATTGAAGCAGCTCCTCCTTCCCCTCATGGTGTCATTGGTATTGGCATCGGTGTGCCCGGCATGGTCGATGAGGCAGGAACGGTCCTGTTTGCACCCAACTTGGGGTGGGAAAAGGTAGCACTGCGCTCCATGCTTGAAGAAGAATTTGAACTACCTGTAACTATCGATAATGAAGCCAATGCTGGCGCTCATGGAGAGTTGAATTTTGGAGCAGGCATCGGTGTTCGTCATATGATCTATATCAGTGCAGGCATGGGAATTGGTTCAGGCATCATGGTAGATGGTGAATTATACAAAGGAGCGTGGGGCTATGCTGGGGAAACCGGCCATATGTCCATTGAAGCGGAAGGTCTGCCCTGCTCCTGCGGTAATCGTGGATGCTGGGAGTTATATGCATCGGAAAAAGCCTACGAGCATCCGGATCATCAGCTAAACTTACCTGCTCATACCACACGAGAGCTTATTCATTATGCGGAGCAAGGCGACGAGGCTGTTCAGGCATTATACGACACAATCGGGCGCAAACTGGGGATTGGCATTACCAACATCGTGAACAGTTTCAACCCGGAACGCATTATCATTGGTGGCCCGCTCTCTGAAGCAGGTCCCTGGATTGAAACGGCGTTAAAACAAGTTGTTGAGGAGCGTACGTTACCTTATCACCGCCGCAGTTTGCAGATTGAGTGGGCAGCTCTAGGTAGCCGTTCCACCCGTGTTGGTGCCGCTTACTCTGCGATTTCCCAATTTCTAGGAAGAATAAGGGTTTCCGTCTAATAACAGATGAAAATTGACATCATTTTGCCCCATTTCCTCCCTTTTTGTTAAAGAAATCCAGATGTATAATGGGGTTATGTGATTTTTGTCATGGCTATGTGAATGCAGCTGTGTTAATTCCGATAACGAAACGGAGTGAAAAAAGCGTGACCTACGTGGATACTTCAGATATCTCGGCGCAAATGTTTGTCACCGTACTCCTGTTCCTGATTGTGCTTGCGCCCCTGTTCAGCCTTGGCATACTCCGATTGTTTCAGAGCAAAAAGAAGGCTGGTTTCATGTACATGCTGTCAGGATTGCTGGTGTATGTTGTATTTCAGACTTTCATGAGTATTTTTTTCTAGATAAAATAGTTTAATTAAATGCAAAATCCCCTTTCGCAGTAATTCCTGGAGTTCATGTTACCATGTGCTCCTAATTACAGCAGTAAGGGGATTTTTCACATTACCTGTATTAGATCACTACTTTTTAGATTTCTCCAGAGCGCGTTCTTCCATCATGTCGACAATATCCTGAATCTGACCCATGACGGAAATTGGATCTGAAAAGTAAAATTTATAGCCATCAATTTCGTACAACTCATTGTTTTTGACTGCGTCTAACGTTCCCCACAGCGGATCGCTCGCATAGTCAAATGATTCCGCTTTGGCATCTACGGCCATAAACACACGATCACCGGCATATTTCTCCACAATCTCGCTTGAGATTGTAGCCCAACCCACGTTCGGATCAATTTCGCTTTTTACATTTTCGTTCATGGGAATATCCAATTCACCATGGATACCTCTGCCTGTATACGCATTACCGTAGAGTGAAATGTTCTTAACAATTCCCCCGTCAAAGACCGTAGCAGTTTCTCCCTCTTTGATAATGCCGCTCAAACGGTCCTTGGCTGAAGCCAGATTCTTTTCAAACTGGACAAGCCATGCTGATGCTTCCGCCTCTTTGCCAAGTATGACGCCAAGTTCCTTAACCTGATCACGAACCGGTGCCGAGTTTTCCAGATAGACGGTTGGTGCAATTTTGGAATAAGCCTCGTAACTTTTAGCATCCCCTGTAACAATTAGATCCGGATTCAGACCCGTGATTGCTTCCAGATTGTCCGAAACATCCTCAATACCGGAGACTTGTCCCTCCAAATACGGATTTTGCATGAACAGACCATTACTACCGACGGGCTTAACGTTCAATGCCAGAATATGCCCCAAAAAGAAGTCCGTTACGACACGCTCCGGATTAGCTGGCACTTCCACCTCACCCATGGATGTGTTCACTTTACGTGTCGTCGCTTGGACGTTTTCATTTGTATTATTTTCGCTTGAACTGTTTACTTGGGAAGCTGGTGCTTCCGATTGAGCTGTACTTCCATCTCCTGTTGCAGCCCCTGTATTCCCTGAAGAACCGCCACTACATGCACTTAACAGCAACCCAAAAGCCATCAGCAAAGCCATTGGGACTCTCTTTATATTTCTTAACATTTCATCAGACCCTCCATCTAAATATTGATAATAATTATCATTATCATATGAAGGAATATAACATGGACCTGAAGAGCCAACAATATAATTTCTTCCTGCTGAAGATGTAACATCTTCCTCTACGCATTGCTTACGATACTTCTGCGGGGAAATTCCCATATACTTTTTGAAGGCATTGCTGAAATAGTACGCATCCTGATACCCAATAGCCGACGCAATCATTCGTAAGGGAAGCTTTGTTTCGGCCAATAGCTTGCATGCTTTTTGCATACGCAAACGGATTAGACAGTCAATCGGTCCACGATTAAGCACTTGTTTGAAACAATTCGAGAGATGGCCCGGACTCCGCCCCATTGCTGCCGCCAAAGAGTCCAACGTATGCGGTTTTGCATAGTTCTGCAACAGGTACTCCAGAGTCTGTATGACCAACTCAACGGGGCTGCTTACTTTTACAACCAGAGGCTGTAGATAGTACTGCTCCACCAGGTAATAAACCCATTGATAGAACGATGCTTTGAGTTGAAGTGATACCGAAAGTGCCTCCTGCTGCTGGACCTCTAACATACGATCTGCAATCTCATATAACATCATTGGCTGCGTTAGTATCACGCGGTATGTAACGTGAGTTGGATATCTACGTTCGTCTACAAACATCGGCTCATCGCCGTACGATGGTCCCCGTTCAGCTTTATACGAAATCAATATATACTCCGCTCCGTCTGAACCTGCGTTAACTTCAAACAGACTTTTGGGAGGTGCATGAATAATCTCAAAAGGATTGATGGAATAGGTCTTCTGATTGAGCAGTACCAGCACGTTCCCTCTTTTCATACAGAAAAAACTGCTCAACTGTACCGTGAATAATGTTCTTTCCCCCTTTGCAAGGGTAACTCTTTCAACATGGATATCTCGTATACTCGCCTGTTCCCAGAAGCGAAAATGCTCCTGCTGATCTATAATCATGCTGCTTGTTCACCTCAATTGTGCTCTGCGACTTAAGAAAAGGATATCGCACTTCTGTATATTGGACAATTCCGAATTATGCTTGCGAGCAGATAGCAATCCGTCCGATTCACTCAGCGAAAACGCACAAAAAACCGTACCCAATCGGGTACGGTTCTTTCTATATCCTAACGGCTCGCGAAAACCGGAATTGCATATGAATCGAATCTCTCTTTCATCACATGATGATTCAGATGATCAGCCTGATTTAAGCGTCCAATGCTTTAGCGAATTGGGTTTTGTTCATACCCAGGATGCGGTGTTCACCAATAACAGTCAAAGGCACGGCACGTACACCCATGTCCCATACTTGTTGTGCAAATTCGTCGCTAGTTTCGATGTTGCGCTCTTCATAAGCGATGCCTTTGTCAGCCAAGAACGTTTTTACGGATTTGCAGTTCGGGCAGTTCGTTGATGTATATAGAATTACGTTTTCCATGTTTAATTCACCTCATATGTTTTTTTATTAATCTATCGTTTGGTTGGAATCAGCTCATTCTATTAAAGAACAACTGCGCTGTGCTCCAAGCTTTCAATGTATTTCTCTGTGTCCATGGCAGCCATACATCCGCTACCTGCAGCTGTAATCGCTTGTTTGTAACGTGTATCCTGAACGTCACCACATGCGAATACGCCTGGGATGTTTGTCTCGGATGTACCCGGTGTAGTCAGGATATAACCGTGTTCGTCCGTTGTAACTTGACCGCCGAGGAATCCAGTGTTCGGTGTGTGACCAATGGCTACGAATACGCCGCTTGCCGGGATCACTTCTTCTTCACCTGTCTCGTTGTTCAACACTTTCAGACCTGTTACGCCGTTGTCGCCAGCAAGTACTTCGAGTGGTGTACGGTTCAAAGCCATCTCTACTTTTTCGTTGCTGCGTGCACGATCCTGCATAATTTTGGAGCCACGCAGTTCTTCACGACGGTGTACCAGGGTTACTTTGGAACCGAAACGGGACAGGAAGCTTGCTTCCTCAAGGGCAGAGTCGCCACCGCCGATGACGATGATCTCTTTGTTACGGAAGAAGAATCCATCACATGTTGCACATGTGCTGACACCGCGGCCCACATTCGTTTCTTCCCCGGGAATACCCAGGTATTTAGCAGATGCGCCTGTAGACAGAATCAATGTTTCGGATACGAGTTCACCCATACCTTCAACTTGAATCTTGAATGGACGCTCGCTCATGTCGATGTTGTTCACCCAGCCTGTGCGGAATTCAGCACCGAAGCGCTCCGCTTGTTTACGCATGTTATCCATCAGTTCAGGACCCATAATACCATCAGGGAAACCTGGGAAGTTCTCCACTTCAGTCGTTGTTGTCAATTGACCACCAGGTTGTGGACCTTCAATAACGAGCGGGTTCAAGTTAGCACGTGCCAGATAGATTGCTGCTGTCAGCCCTGCAGGGCCTGTTCCAATAATAATTGATTTATACATGTATAGTTCCTCCCCCGGGTTCTACAAAAAGGTTAGGCCCTCCGGCATCAAAAGCTTATGCTTTTGCATACACTAGAACGAAAAGCCTACATCATGTCCACAAGACCTGCCTGTGTAATGACAATTGCCCTATGCAGAAACGGAATTCTAATTTATAATCATTCTAATCTGTTGTTCATTATGATCTCTTTTATGTACGGTGTCAATGCTCGGCAGCGATTATGAAGAAGTCTTCATCAGGAGGGAAAATGGAAGCATGAACGATGCACTCATTGGCAGTTTTATATCAGCCATGTCTACCGGCCTAGGGGCCGTACCGATTCTATTTATGCGCAAGATATCGCACCGTCTGCGTGATATCCTGCTGGCATACGCCGCAGGTATTATGACCTCGGCCTCGGTGTATAATCTCATTCCCGAAGCGCTTGGCCAATCAAACCTCTTTGTACTCGCATTTGGTATTATGCTTGGTAGCCTGGTGCTACTGGTGCTGGAGATGAAGATTCCACACGTCGATCTGGAGAACCCCGAGAAAATGCCTTTTAAAATTGAAGCCAAAGCTTTCATGATTATTGCAGCCATCACCATGCATAACTTGCCAGAAGGGTTATCGGTTGGAGTCAGCTATGCAAGCTCGGATGAGAACCTGGGCAATCTCATTGCCTTCTCCATCGGATTGCAGAATGCGCCGGAAGGATTCCTGGTGGCCCTCTTTCTCGTGAACCAGAACATTGGCCGCTTCAAAGCGCTGGGTATTGCCACCCTGACCGGAGCGGTAGAGATTATTACAGCTATGATTGGTTACACCTTAAGTAGTCTCGTATCCGGTCTTGTCCCTTATGGTCTGGCTTTTGCAGCCGGTGCGATGATGTTCATCGTCTATAAGGAACTCATTCCCGAGAGTCACGGTGATGGCAATGCACGTGTGGCGACCATCTCGTTTTTACTCGGACTCATCACGATGATCGGTTTGACCGAACTGTTCTGATTTCAGAATGTATACTTACAGTACAACTAATAAGACACCCTTATAAGCACAACATAAAGAACCCGAGCGAACAGTCCAAGACTGTCGACCGGGTTCTTTGTTTAGCCACAAATGAAGATTCCATGAAATTACTGGGATTGTCTGTATGGGGCATTATGCACCCACTTGATCAGGATTGAATAAATCGGATCAGTTCCGAATTGAATTTCTCCAATTCATCATAGAATGCGCCATGCCCACTCTCTTCAAAAGCAATCAATTGCGATGAAGCGATGCCTTGGTGCATCTGCTCAGCGAATTCGAACGGACAGATCTCATCCTTTTTCCCGTGCAAAATAGCTGTCGGCACCTGAATCGAACTCAGTTCATCACGCAAGTCCTCATCCCGCAACGCAATTGCACTGTGAATGGTACCAGAGGATGAAGCCTCCATGCCCAGTGCATGGAACCAATCCATGAATGGCTGGCTGTGTTCCTTCGCGAAGAACATGCCGCCAAACGTCTCCAGCAACTTCGGACGATCTGCGAAGATCGGCTCAATAATCTGCTCGTTCAGCTGCTCCGGAGTCAATCCATACGGATATCCTTCGCGCTGTGTGAACACAGGTGCTGCCGCAGATAACAAGGCCAGCTTGGATACACCATGTCCCTTATGGCGAGCCATATAATGTACTGCAATCGCTCCACCCATGGAGAACCCTGCGAGTACCGCGTCTGTCAGCTCCAGATCATCAATAACGGCACGAACATCGTCTGCCATGCGATCATAATCATACCCTGTGGAAGGCTTATCCGATAAGCCATATCCTCTAAAATCTATCGCAATGGCACGAATGCCATGGTTCGGAAGTACGTTCAACTGATATTCAAACATTTTATAATTAACAGGCCAGCCGTGCAAAAAGACAACCGGGGTTCCTTCACCAATATCTTCAACATATACTTTTACATTCGGTTCCACTTGTACATAACGTCCCATATTTCACAGCTCCCTTAGTATCGAATCATCTCTTCGAATCATTACCCGCTGACCCAAGGTTCAAACGTGAGCCGTTCAACCAGCCGCATGCTACCAGCAAAACCAATTAACCATTTTCCTCTCCATATCTGATTACCGTAGCAGTCTAAGCCCATTCAGAATAACCAGAATTGTACTTCCTTCATGACCTATCACACCCAGAGGCAATGCTACGTCTTGGAGGAAGTTACCCGCAATTAAGGCCAGAATAACGGTGATGGCAAAAAACATATTTTGTTTCACCGTGCGCTGTGCTCGACGAGCCTGCCCAATCACCCAAGCGATCTCTTCAATGTTATCGTTCATTAATACCGCATCGGCGACCTCCAGTGCAGTTCCGCTGCCGGACAATCCCATCCCCATACCCACAGTAGCTGCCGCAAGGGCGGGTGCATCATTGACACCATCCCCTACCATCAGAACCGGACCATACTGTTTGCGAAGTGCCTGTACCTGCTTCACTTTATCTCCAGGCAGCAAGTCTGCATAGATCATGCTTACTCCTGTTTCACGCGCAATCACAGAAGCAGATCTGGCCCGATCACCTGTTAACATGGCAACTTTAACATCCATCGCTTCAAGCTTTTTCACTGCAGCTGCTGCCTGTGGCCGTACCGTGTCCCGCATCGCGATCAGCCCGACTAATTCACCATCAGCCATAACAACGGATACGGTTTTGCCCTCCCCCTCAAGACGGGAGCGTACAACGCCCCACTCAGAAGATGCCTTCACATGGTTAGCACCATGCTCATCTGGATCAACGTTGCTGTCTTTCATCTCCTCTGACTGCATCGATTCCATTACATCTGTTTTGCCAATGCTCCAGACCACATTGTTTACATTTCCTTCGATGCCCCAGCCTGTTAAAGCCTGTACGTGCTCCGCTTCCTGAAGTGTGATGTTCTCCTTGTTCGCCTGATCTACGATGGCACGAGCCAAAGGATGCATGGAGAGGTTCTCAATCGCCGCTATTGCACCTAACAGCTGGACGCGATCTACATGTTCAGCCGTAATAATATCGGTCACTTGCGGGGTGCCCATGGTCAATATACCTGTCTTGTCAAAAGCCACGACCCGCGTTCGAGCCATATTCTCCATATGGGCACCTCCCTTGAAAAGAATGCCACGGCGGGCGCTGCTGGACATCGCGGACAGCATGACAGGCATGATGGAAGACACCAATGCACAAGGCGAAGCAACCACCAGAAATACCATCGCTTTGTAAAATGCCTCATTCCATGTCCAGCCAAGCAGCAGTGGAGTTCCTGCAATGACAAGTAAGGTCACCCCTACAACAATACGTGCGTAAATTCCTTCAAACCGCTCCATGAAACGCTGAGAATCCGGCACTTCCGCCTGCGCTTCCTCCACCATTTTAATGATTTTGCCAAACAGTGACCCTTCAGCCGATTTTGTGACCTCTACGTATATTGCACCCTCCCCGTTTACCGTACCTGCATAGACTTCATCCCCCGCAACTTTGTCCACAGGCAGGGATTCTCCGGTGATGGATGACTGATTGATAAAAGAACTCCCCCGGTACACGACACCATCTGCTGGAATGAGTTCTCCCGGTTTGACCAACAGCAGATCACCCGGCTGCAGATCATCAATAGCCACGAGGTTCATCTGTCCATCCTCAATACGCAGTGCAGTCTCTGGCTTGAGCGCCAGTAAAGATGAGATATCTTTATGACTGCGCTCTGTCGCGTAACTTTCCAATGCACCACTGAGTGCAAAAATAAAGATCAGCATCGCGCCTTCGTTCCAGTAACCAATGGCTGCTGCCCCGAGGGATGCGGCAATCATCAGCAGGTTTACATCCAGATCACGGTCCTTCACCAGTGTCTCAATACCTTCCTTCGCTTTGGTCCAACCACCAACGGCATAGGCCACAATGTAGAGCATGATCGATAAGGTACCAAAATACGGTGCAGTTCCCCAGGCAATCAGCATCAACAGCCCGCTGCCCAATGCAGATTGCATCTCTTTATTCTGAAACATAGCTCGAAAATCAGGCTTACGTCCCCGGTTTGGGCCTGGTGTTTGGAATGAGCGCTGTTCCGCTTGCTTCTGTCTGTGTAGTGGTTGATGGATCGCTTGCATATGAATCACGTTCCTTTCGAATGGTAGGTTTGCGGATGACGAGTCTACTGAATTCCGCTCCCAAAAATGAAGTTGTATTGAGAATGAGAGCCATTGTTAATGCCCTAAAAATGACACATGCTGCTGCGGGAATCCCGCAGCAGCATGGTTTTGTGAATGATTTTGAAATAATCTCTAATGAGAATGATAATCATTTTTGCAATTATGCAATTATTTTTACTCAATACAACTTTTAACCAGTATATGCCTGTGATCCACATTTGTAAATGGGCTTTTTTCGATTGCTTACTCATAAATGCATGTTCAAAAAGACAAAAAGCCGCTGTCTCTGAGGACAACGGCTTTAACCATCTATGGATATTCGTTTGACCTGTTTATGGCCTATCGCTTAAGTGATTGTTCGCACATCCACTCAATGCCATTTACGCGCCTACACTTGCTCCCTGACTTGCTTTGATGGCTTGCTCCAGATCATAGATAATGTCTTGAATGTTCTCCGTACCTACAGACAGACGAATCAATTCCGGATTAACTCCTGCTGCGGTCTGTTCATCTTCAGTCAACTGCGCGTGAGTTGTGCTTGCCGGGTGAATGATCAATGACTTGGAGTCGCCCACGTTCGCAAGGTGAGAGAACAGTTTGACACTTTCAATCAATTTGCGACCCGCGTCCGCACCACCTTTGATTCCAAAGGTCAGAATGGCACCTTGCCCTCTTGGCAGATACTTCTGTGCAAGCTCGTAAGAACCATGGCTCGGCAGACCTGCATAACTTACCCAAGACACATCCTCATGTTTCTCAAGGAATTCCGCAACAGCCAGAGCATTGCTACTATGACGTTCTACGCGCAAATGCAATGTCTCCAGTCCTTGCAGCAGCAACCATGAGTTGAATGGAGAGATCGTTGCACCCAAGTCACGCAATAGCTGTACCCGAGCTTTGATAATATAAGCAATCGGTCCAACCGCTTCCGTATATACCACACCGTTATAACTGGAATCCGGCTCCGTCAATCCAGGGAACTTGCCACTTGCTTTCCAGTCAAATTTTCCGCTATCCACGATAACGCCACCAATGGATGTACCATGACCGCCAATAAATTTCGTTGCAGAGTGAACGACAATATCTGCGCCATGTTCGATGGGACGAAGCAGGTACGGACTCGGGAACGTATTATCCACGATCAAAGGAATTCCATGTTCATGGGCGATGGCTGCCACCGCTTCAATATCCAGTACATTCCCCTTCGGATTACCGATTGTTTCGGCATACAATGCTTTCGTTTTCTCCGTAATGGCTGCCCGGAAATTCTCAGGATCACTGGAATCCACAAATTTTACGTCCAGACCCAGTTTCGGCAACGTAGTCGAGAACAGATTGTACGTACCTCCATACAAACTCGCCGAAGAGACGATCTCATCACCAGCACCGGCAATATTCAGAAGTGAAAACGTAATAGCTGCCTGACCCGAAGCTGTAGCAAGCGCCCCGGCTCCGCCTTCCAACGCCGCAATGCGTTGCTCGAACACGTCGGTTGTTGGATTCATCAGACGGGTATAGATGTTGCCAAACTCTTTCAAACCAAACAGATTAGCGGCATGCTCGGTGTCCTTGAATCCATAGGATGTTGTCTGATACAAGGGCACAGCTCGTGCGTTGGTAGTTGGATCAATCTCCTGGCCTGCATGAATTGCCAATGTTTCAAATGAAAGCTCACGTTCGTTTGACATAAATCTGAATCCTCCCTTGGTATATACGTTCTCTGAGTCCCTGATGTATTCGCATGGTGGCGTTTGTTTTCCATATTCTCTCACAAGATGTCGCATTTGAAAAGAATTATTTCCGATTTTTCCGATAAGAAATATTCAATATGTAAATTATCGATTTCTGTACCAAAAAAACCTTTGCCCTCGCAAAGGTTTTTCAGCTACTTTGGCTTCGGTATGCAATACCATATCTAGGCTTTTACTTAAACTCGAACTGCACTCCATACTTCACGCAAATGTTTGGCCGCAGGCACAGCTTCCTCCGCAGTTACACCTTCAAGTGAAATATCAATATGTGGCTTATACGTTTTTAGCAATTCAAAAAATAACGGGTAATCCAGTATGCCCGCCCCAGGTACAGGATTGAACTTCTCTCCCTGTGCATCAAAGGCTACATCTTTGGCATGGATCACAATCATGCGCTGATACAGCGATTCCATCACCTCGCGCAAGAAAGCCCCTTGATCTGCTGCATGTGGTTGTTTGATCAGATTGCACGGGTCGAATAGCATTCCCAGATTGGATGAAGGAACCTCTTCAAACAACCGTGTCATATGTTCATGGGTATGAAGGGTATGGGTAGATACAGGCTCAATCGCCGCATGCACACCCCACTTCTCCGCTTCCTCAGCCAACTCCTCAACCGTTTCTTTCAGCACACTCCATGCCTTCTCTTCATATCCATCCGGATGTGTATCCTGATAGGTGTCCAAGCCCCCGGTCTCCGTTGCCACCATGCTGCAACCAAAATCCCGGGCATAACGCAGATGCTCCTTGAATCGATCAATGTCCGCACGCCTTGTTACCGGATCAGGGTCAATCGGATTAATATAACAGCCTAGTACCGCAATCTTTACCCCGCGCTGTGCAAATTGATCTCCAATCTCATTCGCCAGCCCCGGGCTCAGTTTGCCATTCGATGAGTCCACATCGGATAATGCTTTGGCAAGCGCCAGTTGTACGGAATTGAATCCGTTATCCGCAATCGTCTGCGCAAGCTGTGCTGTAGGCTGCTTGCCAAATGTATGTGCCAGAATACCAAGTTTCATCTCACTGCCTCCTTATACTAATCCGATTATCAAGCGATTAACGTGCCATCCAGCCGCCATCGACATTCAGCACATGACCATTCAGATAATCCGAAGCGGCAGATGCCAGAAAGACAACGGGTCCTTTCAGATCTTCAGGAGTACCCCAACGTCCAGCAGGAATGCGGGCTGTGATATCCCGGTAACGATTCTCATCTGCACGAATTTGGGTTGTATTATCCGTTTCCATATAACCAGGTGCGATACCGTTAATCTGAATACCCTTGCCTGCCCACTCATTAGCGAGCGCTTTGGTTAAACCAGCAACGCCATGTTTACTTGCCGTATAACCCGGCACATTGATCCCGCCTTGATAGGACAACATGGATGCAATATTAATGATTTTGCCGCTTCCGCGTTCAATCATATGTCTGCCAGCCAATTGGCTTAGGAAAAATACAGTGTTCAGGTTCAGGCCAATCACATCGTGCCAGTCCTGTCCTGCATGATCAGCCGCAGGTGTGCGGCGAATGATTCCGGCATTGTTAACGAGAATGTCAATTCTGCCCTGGAATGCAAGCGCCTGCTCGAACACAGCCGACAACTCATCTTCACGACTTAAATCCGCTTCAATCACATAGGCTTTGCGCCCAAGGGCTTCAATCGCACTTGCCGTTTCCGCAGGCTTGGAATAAGAGACCAGCACCACATCAGCACCCGCTTCTGCCAGACCAATGGCCATCCCTTGTCCCAGTCCGCCCGATGTACCTGTAACTAGTGCAACTTGTCCTCTTAAATCAAATGGGTTCATGAATGATTCCTCCGCATGGTTTGATATGCAAACAATAGATCCGTCCGTTCTTTAATCCCATGAATTATGAATGAGGTTAACTTTGATAATCCACTGTGACACCGCTCTGCTCATATAAGGCAGCCGTCTCTTCATCCAGACGACTGTCACTGATAATGTAGTCCAGTTCCGAACACTGGGCAAAAGTCCGAAGTGCAAATTGTCCGAATTTATAATGATCCACAACGCCATATACCTGCTGCGAGGCAGATATCATTGCTTTTTTCAAAGGAACCAGATCTCCCGTGTAGATCGATAGCCCAAATTCCGGATGAAGGGCTGTCGTGGATATAAAGGCTTTATGGATGTTCAGACTGGATATAAACGCAGCCGTGTCATCCCCAACCAACATATTCCGTACACGAGCCCCGCCAGGCACAACCAGCCGCACCTGCTCCTTCTTGGTTAGCTCCGCAATGATGAACAGATCATTAGTCACTACCGTAATGGGCTGATTGTCGAGCCGTTTGGCCATCTCCAGCGTGGTGCTGCCACCATCGAGAGCAACGATATCTCCAGGTCGAATGTAAGCAAGGGCACGTTCAGCAATCTCCGTCTTCTCTGGATGGTGCTTCTCTGTGACTCCACGGCTATTCAAGATGCCATACTGGTCATTCTGAGCCAGCATAGCCCCGCCATGGACACGTACGAGCAGCCCCATACTCTCCAACTTGTCGAGATCCTCTCGTACAGTCTTCCCCGTCACCTGCAACAGCTCACTTAGATCACTGACGGTTACTTCCTGGCGCTCCAGCAGAGCCTCCATAATTTTTTCATGTCTTTTCAATGGATTCATCATAATCAACTTCCTATACTACCTGAGTTAAATGAATAACAGTTTCACACGTACACTTCGGGTACAGAAAACCTTCCGATCACTCTTATCCCCAAATTTTCTTTAATCCCTTATTTAAAGGGAGAAATTTGGTGATAAAGGCGCACGCTTCGCTTCTTCAGGTTCTTTCTGTCCCCTCCGTTATAGTGTCTACTCTGTCAAATTAACTCAGACATCTGTAATTTATTATTTCAGGTCTTTCATCGCTACGCCGTCCATATCTTCGAACGTCTGGTTCTCACCAGCCATCGCCCAACAGAATGTGTAATTGCTTGTACCCACACCACTGTGAATGGACCAGCTTGGCGAGATGATTGCCTGACGATCACGTACAACCAGATGACGCGTTTCGTTCGGTTCGCCCATCATGTGGAACACAACGCCGTCTTCAGGCAGATTCCAGTACAAGTATACTTCGGAACGGCGATTATGGGTATGTGCAGGCATCGTATTCCACATGTTACCCTTGTCGAGTTCGGTAATGCCCATTACCAACTGACAACTTTGAATTCCACCTTCTCCTTGATGAATGTAACGATAGATCGTACGCTCATTGGACGTTTCGATGCTGCCCAGATGATTCGGCTGAGCTTGTTCTTGCGTTGCTTTAACTGTTGGATAGGTGTGGTGAGCTGGTGTGGATACAAAATAGAATTGGGCAGGTTGAGCCTTGTCACTGCTCGTGAACACGACTTCCTTCACACCTCTACCGATGTAGAGACATTCCTTTGCCCCAATCTCATAGCCTTGTCCATCCGCTGTTACTGTTCCATGACCACCTACATTAATGATACCGATTTCACGACGCTCCAGGAAAAAGTTCGTTCCGATATCCTTCAGGTTCACCTCAAGGGTAATATCCTTGCTCTCAGGTACAGCCGTTCCCACAATATAACGATCCACATGAGAATATACCGTTACCAATTCATCAGTTGCGAACAGTTGCTCCATTAAAAATTCCTCACGTAGGCGAGATGTATCATACGTTTTCACTTCATTGGGGTGTGCAGCATAGCGATTTTCCATTATTAATACATTCCTTTCGTCATTTGAGTTGGTTGAGATTGATGTTGAATAATGTTCATATAAGTTCATTTTAGTTCATTATGTATCTTTTGTGTACCTTTATTTTCAAAAACATTTATATAATTAATCATTAATGATGTTTATTTCTTAAAAGAGAACAAAAAAAGATCTCCGCAGTCTGTAAGACAGACCGGGAGATCTCTTTAATCTACATATTAATGTGCAACAGCGTTGTTAAGCATGATCCAGATCGAACCAATCACGATAGTCATCATGATCAGCAAACCGAAGATAAGAGCCATAACATTCCAGCGTGGTTTCTCTGTTTCACGAATATGCATGAAGAAGAAGAGTTGAACCACGAATTGAAGTGCTGCTGTACCAAGAACAACAATGAGTGTTCCTGTTCTTTCCATCATACCGTTGAGAACCACCACAAGTGGAATGATTGTCAGAACGACGGACAGAATGAAGCCGATGACATAAGACTTCAGTGAACCATGTTGCTCATGACCGTGGGAATCATGTGAGTTGTGCCCTGACATCTACATCACCCCCATGAGATAGACGATCGACAGGAGGAAAATCCATACGACGTCCAAGAAGTGCCAGTACAAGCTGATAACGTTGATTTTACCGCGAGTAACATCAGTAATACCACGTTTTTTCAGTTGGAACATGAGTCCAATCATCCAGATCAGACCAAGCGATACGTGAAGTCCGTGAGTACCCACAAGGGTGAAGAATGCGCCAGAAGCAGCACTCGTTGTGAAGCTAAACCCTTCGTGAATCAACTCAATAAACTCATATACTTCCAGTGCGATAAAGCTTGCACCCAGAACGGCTGTAACAGCCAACCAACTGATTAATTGTTTTACTTTACCCTGGTTCATTGCCAGAACGGCAAGGCCGCTCGTAAATGAACTTGTGAGCAAGATAAATGTCTCGGCGATAACGCCAGGCATTTTGATCAATTCAGACAAAATCGGTCCGCCCGCCGTATTATCACGCAACACAATGAAGGTTGCGAACAATACGGAGAACAGGATAACGTCGGAAATCAGGAAAAACCAGAATCCGAGAATTTTCATTTCCTGTGGATCATGATGTCCATGGTCGTGACCATGTGCATGATTCTCACCGTGCTTAGCGGCTGCTTGAGCCATCTATACCGACCCCCTTAACGACGCTTCGGTACGCTTAATTTCGTCGACCGGAATGTAATAATCCGTATCGTAAGAGAATGAACGGGCGATCATGCATATGCCTACGCCAGCAAGTCCGAGAATCGCCATCCACAGCCAGCCGAATACGAAGCCGAAACCGGCAACGAACCAGAAGGAAGACATGATGAACGGAATTGCAGAGTTCTTCGGCATATGAATCGGCTCAAGCGGTTGCTCAGGCGGATAGATGCCTTTGGCACGACGTTCTTTCTCTTCCCACCACTCATCAATATCATCTCCGCGCGGTGTAATAGCGAAGTTATATTCAGGAGCTGGTGAAGGAATCGACCACTCGAGCGTACGACCATCCCATGGATCGGCGGAAGCTTTGAGTGTTTTATATTTGCGAATACCGTCTGCGATTTGTGCAACTTGGAACAGGAACCCGACACCCATCAGGAATGCCCCGATTGTGGATACGAAGTTCAGTTCCCACCAGCCAGTATCCCAGCCGTATGTGCTCAGACGACGTGTCATACCCATCAAACCGACAGCGTACTGCGGCATGAAGCAGACATAGAAACCAATATTCCAAGTCCAGAATGCCCATTTGCCCAGTTTCTCTGGAAGTTGGAAACCGAACATTTTAGGCCACCAGTAGTACAGACCTGCGAAGTATCCGAATACTACACCACCGATCAATACTTGGTGGAAGTGGGCAATCAGGAAGTAACTGTTATGGAACTGGAAGTCAGCAGGAGCAACGGATAACAGAACGCCTGTCATACCCCCAACAATAAAGCACGGGATAAAGGCAAGTGTCCACATCATCGGAGTCGCCATGCGTATCCTTCCTCGATACATGGTAAACAGCCAGTTAAATATCTTAACTCCTGTTGGAATAGCAATCAACATCGTGGTAACGGCGAAGAATGCATTCACGTCCGCTCCGGAACCCATCGTAAAGAAGTGATGCGCCCATGTGAAGAAGGACAGGAAGCTGATGATTAACATTGCAAATACCATCGACTTGTAACCAAACAGTTTTTTCCGAGAGAAGGTACTTACAATCTCGGAGAACACACCGAATGCCGGCAAGACGACAATGTATACCTCAGGGTGACCCCACATCCAGATCAAGTTGATATACATCATTGGGTTACCGCCCAAATCAAGTGTGAAGAAATGCGCCCCGGCAAACCTGTCGAGGAATAGCAATGCAAGTGTCACGGTCAAGATTGGGAAAGCAAACAAGATGATAATACAAGTGGAGAATACCGACCATGTGAACATCGGCAATTTCATCCATCTCATGCCTGGCGCACGCATTTTAATGATGGTAACCAGGAAGTTGATACCCGTAGCTAGGGAACCGATACCTGATATCTGTATACCCCATATATAGAAGTTCTGTCCTACCCCCGGACTGTGTGACAGCTCCGATAGAGGCGGATAACTCAGCCATCCTGCATCCGGTGAACCACCGATAACGAAAGACAGGTTAAACAGCATTGCGCCCAAGAAGAACAGCCAGAAGCTGAGTGAATTCAGGAACGGGAACGCAACGTCTCTTGCTCCGATCTGTAGTGGTACGATAACGTTAAATAGACCAAACATAAATGGCATCGCCATGAACAAGATCATGATCGTACCGTGAGTTGTGAAGACCTGATTATAGTGTTCAGGATTTAGAAATTCATTGTTAGGCATAGCCAGCTGAAGGCGCATCATTAGCGCATCCACACCACCACGGAACAACATGATAATGGAAGCGATGATATACATGATACCGATCTTCTTGTGATCGACAGTCGTTAACCAGTTACGCCAGAGCCAGCCCCATTTTTTGAAATAAGTTAGCACCGCCACGATCGCAATCATTGTAATCCCGATGGAAACCATCGCACCATAAATGAGCGGATCGCCGGTTACGAAAAACTCCGATGCAAACTCTTTAAGTCCCTCTAACATTGGGGGCCTCCTTTCGAATCTTTAGTTAGCACTCTTGTCCTCGTCTTGATTGGACGTATCAGTTGCATTTTGAATGGCTCCAGAAGCTTCGCTTGAAGTTCCATGCTTACTGTGAGCACTTTGACCATCTACTACATACTTGGTCACAATATTTTGGAACAATCCTTCTGGGAAGGCAGAATAATAAGCAACATTGCTTGTTCCTGGTTCAGCCAGTGCATTGTAACCTTCTGTGGTCAATTCCTGGGAACTTTGTTTCACTTCAGCTACCCATTTGTCAAAATCTTCGTCCGATGTAGCATTCACATCAAAACGCATTTCTCCAAAATGCTCACCTGTGAAGTTAGCGCCTGACCCCCAGTACTTACCTTCATGATCTGCCTGCAGATACAAGGTCATCGCCATACCCGACATCGTATAAATCTGTCCTCCAAGTTGCGGAATCCAGAATGAGTTCATCGGTGAATCCGCAGTGAGTTCAAATTTCACGGGCCGGTCTGCCGGAATATTCAGCGTGTTGACCGTTGCAATCCCTTGCTCAGGATACATAAACAGCCATTTCCAATCCAGTGAAGACACTTGGATCGTAATTGGTGCTTTCTCGTGAGCCAACGGCTTCGAAGGCTCCAGATCATACGTGTAACGAACAGTAACAATGGCAAGCAGTCCAATAATGATAATTGGAACCGTCCACCAGATTGCCTCCGCCTTCGTACTATGAGACCAGTTAGGCTCATAAGCAGCTTTGTTATCCGGCTTGTCGCGGTAACGCCATACGATTACGGCAGACAAAATGAGTACTGGCACAATGATGACAGCACACAAAATTGTCGAGATGACAATCAAATCTCTCTGCGAAGCGCCAATCGGCCCCTTCGGATCCAGAACAACGTACTGCCCGCCTGCCAGCATTGGCCAGACAATCAATGCAATTGTAACCAACGTCAGGACAACCGGAATGATAATCCGGATTAGCGACCTAGGTTTCTTGTTCATTTTGATCCCCTCTCCTTAAATTCGCTCATACTGAAAAATCAGTATACTACTCTCTTCCTACTAAAGATATCAGAAATGAACAACTTTTTTGTTCTTGTTAACAAATTTGTCGATTTTACACCTTAAATGTGTGAATTTTTTCTCACAAATCGCTTGCGTGGTTGATATTTGCTTATTGTAATCTTTACACATCAAGTCACAGAATAAAACCCTTTGCAGTCCCGTTGAACAGTGTCAACGAATCCGCAAAGGGCTTTATTGACTGGATTCCGGGTACTTATCCAGTCTTATTATGAACGAATTAACGCAGGATTATAATCAATCGGCGCCTTCGTCTTCCCGGCGTGTATGAACAAGGCCTATCGCTTTGGCAATAACGTAGATAAACACACTACCTACAAGGAATCCAATACCGACCATCAAGCCAAGATTACGATCATTAAAATCATTCAGATTGATCAGACACATGACCACTCCCGTAATGAGTGCGACCCATGCCAGAACTGTCATCGTCAAGACGGCGCGCCGCATATTTTTGTCTTTGCGCTCCAATTGGCTAACCATTGCTGTCTTCGATGCCATAGTAAACACTTCCTTTTCCCTTTTTGTAAGTGCTTTCCTTATACCAATATACCACATCAGTATGATTTTTAGTCAACAAATGTTCAAATTTTCTTCGCAATTTGGACACTTTATTTTAAATTCACCCGTTGACAAAACATTATTCGTTTCTTCCTTACTTCTTATAACCCAAAAATAGCCTCTTCATAACAGGAACTACACTTGACCTGATCAAACCTTTATGATCTCATCATTTTCACCTGTAATAAAACACAAAAAAGACGGCACATCGGAATACTCCAATGCTACCGTCTTTCTCTTTTTGAATAAGATATCCATGTATAATCAGGACCTGCTTGCTTTTCGCTTAAAAGCTGCCACCCATTCTATTGGGGATTATGTTCGTTCCGTGTTTCCAGCCAATTATTCTTAATGACATTCTGATACCAGTAATAGCTCTCCTTCGGCGTTCTCACAAGTGAACGATAATCCATATGAACGAGACCGAAACGCATCCGGTAGCCTTCTGCCCATTCGAAATTATCCATGAGTGACCATGCCATGTACCCTTTCAGGTTAATGCCGTCATTAATGATGCGGTGTATCTGAGCCAAGTGCTGTTCATAATATGCAATCCGGCGATCATCATTAATTTTGCCATTCTCCAGATCATCATTGATGCAGGCACCATTCTCCGTGATATATACATCCACATTGCCGTACTTCTGCAAGTAGTGCATGAATTCATACAAACCGCGTGATTCCACGGGCCAGCCAATATCGGTTTTGGTCAATCCCATATCGACTTCTTCCGACTGCAGAGCACCTGCTTCCGGATTGAAACGATTGATCCCCATGGTGTAGTAGTTAATGCCCAGTAGATCGATCGGTTGCGAGATAATCTCCATGTCACCTTCCTGTATTGGCACGGTAGCTCCCGCTTCTGCGAACCAGTCCACCATAAACTGCGGATAGGAGCCTTTGTAGATCGGGTCGAGGAACCAATCGGTATTGAGCGCGATTGATCGATCACACGCAGCCTGGTCCTCAGGAGATTTGCTGTACGGCTCAGCCCAGCATACGTTCGGAGCAATACCGATCTGTCCGGTTATACCCAAGCGACGGAAGGATTGAACGGCTTTACCGTGAGCAACCAGCAATCCATGAGCCACATTGATTGACGTTTGCAGGTCTTTGTTTCCTGGCGCATGAATCCCAAGAAGGTTCGACAGGAACGCGATACACCATGGTTCGTTGAATGTCAGCCAGAAGTTGATTTTGCCAGAGAATTCTTTGAAGATCACTTCAGCATATTTCACAAAAGCATCCACAGTTCTGCGATTGCCCCAGCCTCCGTCATCCTCCAGCGTTTGCGGAAGATCCCAGTGATACAGTGTGAGGAACGGTTCAATTCCAGCCTCGATCAATGCATCCACGAAGCGATGGTAGAAGTCCAGACCTTCCCGATTGATCTCACCATCTCCGTCAGGAATAATACGCGGCCAGGCAATGGAGAACCGGTATGTATTAATCCCGAGTTTCTTCATCAGTTCGATGTCTTCCTCATACCGATGGTAACTATCACACGCGACATCTCCATTATCTCCGTTATATACTTTGCCAGGAGTGCGTGCAAACGTATCCCAGATGGATACTCCACGTCCACCTTCCTGTGCCGCTCCTTCTATTTGATAGGAAGCTGTTGCTGTACCCCAGCGAAAATCTTGCGGAAATTTAAAAATGGTCATGGTTTACTCCTCCGTCTCATGATGACACGCGGATCGTCTGTCCTGCGGTCATGGTTAAAATAATTACATAATCGCCCTGAGGCGTAAGCTCTGCCTTGGCTTGTTCATTTCCTTCTACACGCAGCGGATGAGCACTGCGAATGGTCAGCGAGTCACTTCGGTCTGCCTTGATGACCGCTGACACAAGCTTGTTGTCCGCCCATGTTATGCCCACTGTATAGCCACCTCTTGCACGAAGCCCTTCCACACGCCCTTGAGTCCAGAGGTCAGGCAATGCCGGAAGTAAATGTAACTCGTTCAAGTGACTCTGCAACAACATCTCGGCCATACCAGCCGTGCCTCCAAAGTTACCATCGATCTGGAACGGCGGATGATCGTCAAACAGATTCGGATGTGTGGATCGGGCCAGCAACGTACGCACAAACTGATGTGCCTGGCTGCTATCCAACAGTCGTGCATACAGGTTGATCAACCATGCACAGCTCCATCCTGTATGCCCGCCCCCTTGTGAAATACGACGTTCAAGCGATACCCTTGCAGCTTCCACAAGTTCCGGTGTGTGCACTCGATTGATCTGCTCTCCCGGATACAGTCCATACAGATGGGAGACGTGACGATGCCCTGGCTCGGATTCGGCAAAATCCTTAAACCACTCCAGCAATTGTCCTTCGCTCCCAATTCGGAATGGATAGAGTTTGCCCAGAGCCTCACTCCACTCGCTTGCCAACGACTCATCTATATTTAGTTGCTTCGAGGCCTCAATACAGCGGCTGAACAGTTCACGAATCAAGCTCATATCCATCGTTGAAGCCATGGATATACTGCGTGCCTCTCCAGTTTCCGTAAGGAACTTGTTCTCGGGTGATGTGGATGGGATCGTCACCAGATAACCGTCTGCTCCTTCCACCAGCCAGTCGAGACAGAAGAGTGCAGCCTCTTTCATGATCGGATATGCACGTTCCTCAAGAAAACGCTGATCCCCGGTAAATTGGTAATGCTCCCATAGATGCGAGGTCAGCCACACGCCACCCATCGGCCAGAAAGCCCAGCTTGCATCACCGCCTGTCGGTGTCGAGGTTCTCCAGATATCCACGTTATGATGGGCAGTCCATCCACGAGCTCCATACAGAATCCGCGCTGTTCGGCGTCCTGTATCACTGAGATCCGTCAGCATATCAAACAATGGCTCATGACATTCACTGAGATTGCACACTTCTGCCGGCCAGTAGTTCATTTCGGTGTTGATGTTGATCGTGTAATCACTGTGCCATGGCGGCTCCACCTGATGGTTCCATATTCCCTGCAGATTGGCAGGCTGGCTTCCCGGGCGCGAACTCGCCATTAACAGATATCTTCCATATTGAAAATAAAGTGCCTCCAGCCCAGGGTCTTGATCCCCTGCCTGATAGGCCTGAAGCCGCTCATCCGTAGGCAATTCGGCGTTAGCCGATACACCGAGATCAATAGAGACTCTGTTAAACAAAGCGTTATGATCTTCTACATGTCGTTCACGAAGGGCTTCCGTACCATGTGCGATTGCTTTGGAGATCGTATCCCTGCATTCCTTTTCCAGCACCAGGTTGTCCTTCACAGGCAACACATCGTAACTTTCAAAAGACGTAGCCGCCGCCAGATGGAAAACAACCTGATCAGCACCCTGAATATGCAGCTTGCCTTCCAGATTGGTGACCTTGGCCTGCTCGCCTGTTGCCGTAACTGCCACACGCACAGCATAAGCGGTTCCCCGATCCTCCTCATAGATAACGGATTCCGGGTGATCCCTGAAGTAATTGGACTCCACATGACTTGGGCACCGACTGAACATGGTGAGTGCATCTCCCGAAGTCTGAAGCTGATAAGGATGGGGACTGTCTAGCGTAATACTTACATTCACAGCACCCTTCCGATCAGCAGTCAATGTGCAGACCATCAGATCATCCGAAGCGCTGGAATATACTTCACGTACATAACGAGTTCCTTCCCAAGAATACGCCGTGGTGGCAATACCTGATTCCAGATCAAGCTCACGCTCAAATGAATCATACGAAAGATCATCCAGACCCTCATGGTGTAATAGGAAGTGACCCATCGGCTGATAGGCCTCCACATCACGACCCAGCATTTCACGGTTCAATAAATCCTCGGCTTCGCCATACTGCCCAGCCATAATCAACTCACGTGTCTGTTTCAAATACCGCTGACTACTGTATTGAATCGTATCCCGAGGAAATCCTGACCATAATGTATCTTCATTGAGCTGAATTCGTTCATCTGCTGCGCCACCGTACACCATGCCTCCAAGACGGCCGTTTCCGATGGGCAATGCTTCTTCCCAGCGTTTTGCCGGTTGTCGATACCATAGACGATTGATTTTAGTTTGGTTGTTGTGTTGGGACATGATTAGCTCCTGTTCCTAAATAAGCTGTATTATTCTCGGTGACATAAAACGTTTTCGGTAAGTGCTTACAATAAGAAAATTATATGTGATTTCAAAATTTGCGTCAATGCAAATCATCACAACATCCACAAAAAAAAGGCCCCATGTAGGGCCTTTCCTTGTGTAACCATGGATTGCAGACAATCCATATTATTTTACGTCTTTTCCTGTCCACAGAGAGACACGTTCCTTAACCCAAACCGTAAATTGTTTCTCCATTTCAACTGCACCCGCTTTGTCCAAATCAGCCAGTAAAGCATCATAGGTTGCATCAAAGTTTGCTGGTGTAGTCAGAACAGCTTCCGGAATCCGTTTGCGGATGATATCCTGCGTTTTCTGGAAAGTTACTTCATAGTCTGTACCGGAAGGTACGGACATGTTATACGCTGCGCCCCAATCCTTAACTGGCAGATCTTCTTCAGCCGGATAGAACTCTTTCCATGTCGTAATCCCGTAAGCTTTCAGTGTTTCTTTCTCAGCAGCTGTGTAACCAGCTACAATCTGCTCAGGGAAGTTCGTTGTGTAGTAGTTATCGGTAGAATCTTTCACACCGTCACCGTATCTTGCACTAAATACATTATACATTCCAATTCCTGTTTCCTTGCTGAAATTGGAGTTGTCATTTGTTTTTCGATCTTGAACTTCATCTGGGATAACGCGTTGACCATCTTCTACGTTGTAGTGTTCGCCTTCAAGACCCCAGTTTCTCAATACCTGGCCTTCATCGGAAGCAAGCCAATCCATGAATTTGATGATACGCACTGGATCTTTGGCAGAAGTTGTGATCCCGATGCCATAACCGTCAAATCCGGCTGGTTGGAACGTGTGATCCACAATTTCATCGTTAAGTGATACAGAGAAGTGAGCATATGTGGCGTCATCTTTGCCCGATGATTTAAGTGCGTTCTCCGCTTCTTGATAATTCCACTCTTGGTCAATCAGACCGAGTACACGGCCACTTGCAATTTTAGACTTATATTGGTCATCCTTTTGAACAAATGCATCTTTGTCCAACAGGCCTTCATTGTACATTTTGTTCAACCAACGGAAATATTCTCTTTCCTCTGGACGTTTGTAGTGTAGTTTTGCTTCATACGTTTCAGGGTCAATGTAATATTCACCATCATCCGGTGCACCTGTTGCCTGGAAAGCTGGATTCGTTACCGTAATCATGATCTTCCAGTCATCTGCATTCAATGTCAATGGAATGGTTGGCTGACCATCAATCGTTGGATGTTTTTCATAATATGCTCTGAGTACGTTCTCGTAATCCTCAAGTGTCTTCACTTCAGGGTACCCAAGCTCTTTCAATACTCTTTGCTGAATTTCGAATCCACCTGTAGCGTCAAACGTAACATTATCGACACCCATATTGGTTGGAATGGTATATATCGCTTGATCTTCAAGACTGTATTTCAAACGGTTCATCTGTTCTCCATAGATTTTTTTCAGATTGGGAGCATGCTCCTCAATCAGATCCGTGAGATCCAGCATCGCACCTGCATCCACAAGCTTAGATAAGTTACCTTTAGGATAGATCATATCAGGAAAGTCACCACTAGCAGCCATAAGCGCAATCTTCTGGTTACCACCATCGTTTACATCATACTCTGCTTCAATGGTAACGCCAGTTTGCTCCGTAATCTTTTTACCAACAGCATCTTGCATCTTGTTCCAGGTTGGACTAGCATCCGCCCCGAAGAATGTAACTGTGATCGGTTCGGTTCCGCTGGACTCCGAAGTCTCTTTGGTTCCCGAATTCCCACAACCAGCTGTGACCAACATTGCACTTGCGAGCATCAACATTGCAAACGTCTTGGGTGTATTACCTTTCATTTTGCCTCTCATTGTCTAGTTCCCCCTATTATTTATGAAGGTTTTATCTGTATAACAGGCTTATGCCTGAGGATACCACTTTTTTTGAATGCGCTTTCGATACAGTCCATTATGGCTTTTTGTAAAGCTAGCGTCTCCATTTGTTTAAGCGATAAAACATTCTGCTAACAAGCATAAAACGTTTTCGTAATAACTATAAAACGCTTACTGAAAGTGCTTACATGATAGATTATATGCTATCCACCACCCTACGTCAACAACAAAAAAAGCCCTTTCTCAAGGGCTTTTTTTGAAATGAAAACCATTGGCTTTTATGCCTTGTTTTCAATCTTATTTCACATCTTTTCCAGTCCACAGCGCAACACGTTCTTTGATCCAAACCGTATATTGTTTCTCCATTTCAACTGCACCCGCTTTATCGAGTTCAGCCAGGAGACTGTCATATACGCTGTCGAAGTTCTCAGGTTTGGCAAGGATGGCTTCCGGAATCCGTTTACGGATGATATCCTGCGTTTTCTGGAAAGTTACGTTGTAATCCGTGTCGGAAGGTACAGGCATGTTATATGCTGCGCCCCAATCTTTCAGCTTCAGTTCATCTTCAGAAGGATAGAAATCTTTCCAAGTTGTAATACCATATGCTTTCAACGTTTCCTTCTCTGCTGGTGTGTAACTTGCTTGGATCTGTTCAGGGAAGTTCGTTGTGTAGAAGTTGTCTGTAGCATCTTTTACCCCATCACCGTATCTTGCGCTGAAAATGTTGTACAATCCAACTCCCGTTTCTTTGGTGAAGTTCGAGTTGTCATTCGTTTTGCGCTCCTGAACTTCGTCAGGAATGATACGTTTGCCATCTTCTACGTTGTAGTGTTCGCCTTCAACACCCCAGTTTCTCAATACTTGACCTTCATCGGAAGCGAGCCAATCCATAAATTTGATGATACGAACCGGATCTTTGGCTGAAGTTGTGATCCCGATACCATAACCATCAAATCCGGTTGGTTGGAACGTATGATCCACAATGTCCTTGTTCAGGGACACGGAGAAGTGAGCATATGTGGCGTCATCTTTGCCCGCTGCTTTGAGAGCATTTTCAGCTTCACCATAGTTCCAGTCCTGGTCAATCAGACCGAGTACACGACCACTTGCAATTTTGGATTTGTATTGATCATCCTTTTGGACAAAAGTATCTTTGTCGAGCAGTCCTTCATTATACATTTTGTTCAACCAACGGAAATACTCTTTTTCCTCAGGACGTTTGTAGTGAAGCATTGCTTCATACGTTTCAGGGTTAATGTAATATTCACCATCATCCGGTCCACCTGTTGCCTGGAAGGCAGGGTTCGTTACTGTGATCATGATCTTCCAGTCATCTGCATTCAATGTCAGCGGAATGGTTGGTTGACCATCGATTGTTGGATGTTTTTCATAATACGTTCTAAGAACGTTTTCGTAATCCTCAAGTGTTTTCACTTCAGGATATCCCAGCTCCTTCAATACTCTTTGCTGAATTTCGAAACCGCCACCTGCATCAAATGCAACGTTATCTACACCCATATTCGTTGGAATAGCATAGATCGCCTGATCATCCAGACTGTATTTCAAACGATTCATCTGCTCACCATAGATTTTTTTCAGGTTTGGTGCATGTTCTTCAATCAAGTCAGTCAGGTCCAGCATTGCGCCTGCATCCACTAGCTTCGACAAGTTACCTTTAGGAAAGATAATATCAGGGTAATCACCGCTGGCAGCCATCAAAGGAATCTTTTGGTCGCCACCATTATTCACATCATACTCTGCTTCAATGGTAACACCTGTTTGTTTGGTGATCTCTTGGCCCACTGCATCTTTCATGTTATTCCAGCTTGGACTTGCATCTGCACCAAAGAATGTAAAGGTTACCGGGGTGGTCGTATCTCCAGAATCAACCGGCTTTTCTGAAGCGGTAGTTCCTCCTCCACTGCCGCTGCATCCTGCTGTAATTGCAAGAGCACTGGCTAACAGAAGCATTGCGAATGTTTTTGGTGTTTTGCCCTTCATGTGTAATCCCCCTTATGGATATAATGAAGCTGTATATTTGTATAACAGGCTGACCTGCACATACCGTGACCAGATGAAACGAATGTAACATTTTTGTTTATCTAACATTAAAAGCGCTTTCTTTATGACGGCGAATGGATCTTCCAACACTTTAGTTCACTCGTCAACCTCTCAGTTGCCTTTGAACAAATTGGACAGGTTGTATGTCGTTTCCCCTGATGTACAAGTAAATGTAAGTGCTTTCATAATTGAATAATAATCGCTCCCATAGTCCTTGTCAATAGCGAATATACAAAATTGAAAACGTTTTTTGGAAAACGTTTTAGATATATAAAAGAACCCGGTTTCCCGGGTTCTTTCTCCGTTTGAATCTGACTAAACACCTGCTTATTTAGCTTCTTCGCCGCTCCACAATTGAACACGGTTTTGGACAAGCTCAGTGTATTGTTTTTCCATATCCTCTGCTCCTGCTTGGTTCACTTCTGCAATCATGCCGTCATAGATGGCATCGAACTGTTCAGGAGTACTCAGAATGGCTTCCGGTATACGTTTCCGGATGATATCCTGTGTTTTCTTGAAGATGACGTTGTAGTTAGAGTCACCTGGTGTTGGCAGATTGTATGCTGCTCCCCATGGTTTGATTGGGAACTCATCTTCACTTGGGAACAGGTCTTTCCACGTAGTAGCACCATACGCTTTGAGTGTTTCTTTCTCTGCATCGGAATATGCTGCTACGATCTGTTCAGGGAAATTCGTAGTGTAGTAGTTATCCGTTGAATCCTTCACACCGTCTCCATAGTGACCGGACATATTGGTGTACAGTCCGATACCCGTTTCTTTCTGGAATACGGCTGCATTATTGGTTTTCTGGTCCTGAATGTCGGCAGGAATCACACGTTTGCCGTCCTTCACTTCATACTGTTTTCCTTCAATTCCCCAGTTCATCAGCACTTGCCCTTCTTCAGAAGCCAGGTAATCGAAGAATTTAATCGTACGAACCGGATCAGGATTCGTTGTCGTAATCCCTACACCCCAACCGGATACAAAACCAGGATCTTGGAAGGAATGATCCTTGATATCCTCTGACAGGGTTACCGGGAAGTGTGAATACGTTGCTTCCGTCTTGCCTGCGGATTTCAATGCATTTTCTGCATCGGAATATCCCCAATCCTGGTCAATGACACCCAGAACACGTCCACTTGCAATTTTGGATTTGTATTGGTCTGTTTTTTGGATGAAGCTGTCCTGATCAAGCAATCCAGTATTATACATATGGTTCAACCAGCGGAAGTACTCTTTTTCCTCTGGACGTTTGTAATGCAGACTTGCTTCATACGTCTCTGGATCGATGTAGTATTCACCGTCATCCGGTGCACCTGTTGCCTGGAAGGCAGGGTTCGTTACGGTAATCATGATTCTCCAATCATCC
Organism: Paenibacillus sp. SZ31; assembly: GCF_012912005.1. Classification (GTDB taxonomy): domain Bacteria; phylum Bacillota; class Bacilli; order Paenibacillales; family Paenibacillaceae; genus Paenibacillus. The sequence continues at coordinate 138,033 of NZ_JABBEA010000009.1, read as the reverse complement.
GCGTCCAGTGTTAACGGGATGGTTGGCTGACCATCAATCGTTGGGTGTTTCTCTTTGTACGCCTTCAATACATTCTCGTAATCCTGAAGTGTACGTACTTCCGGGTATCCGAGTTCTTTCAGTACACGATGCTGAATGCCAAATCCACCACCTGCATCAAAGTACTTCTGGTCTACCGCATAATACGTCGGCAGCACATAAATAGCCTGATCTTCATTACTGTATTTCAACCGGTCCATGTAATTACCATACAGCTTCTTCAGATTGGGAGCATATTGGTCGATCAGATCTGTCAGATCGAGCATTGCCCCGGCATCCACCAGTTTGCTGAGTTCTCCTTTGGGTGACACGATATCCGGATAGTCTCCGCTCGCTGCCATTAAGGATATTTTATCTTGACCACCACTAACGGCAAATTCACCGTTAAGGGTTATCCCTGTTTTTTCTGTAAGGACTTTGCCGATTTCATCCTTCATGCCATTCCAGTTCGGACTGGGATCGACACTAAAGAAATCGAACGTAAGTGGAGTTGTCTCTGCGCTTGTATCCTTAAAGGACGTATCACCGCCACTTCCTCCACCGCAACCTGCGAGCAAAGACATCGCAAGCACTGGAGCCAGTGCAATCTTCATTTTGGAACTTGCCATAATGGTAATCCTCCCTGTTTCATATGTCTGTTTTGTCCGGGACTTTTTTGTCCCTGTCTATAGCCTCATGAATACCACGCCGCAGCCCTATACGGTGAAGCGCAGACCACATGGCTGCGCTTCGGGTATCCTGATGCTTCATTTGTAGATGTACGGCCGCTCTATGTGGCAGCCTGTACCCACTTGTTTAACCTTTTACTGCGCCCAATGTCATACCGCCAACAAAGTACTTTTGAAGGAATGGATATACAATGAGGATTGGAACCGTTACAACGATCGTAATCGCCATTTTGATCGATTCCGGTGAAATCTGTGTCATTTGCTGCGCCATATCATTCGCATTTCGTCCAGCACCTGAGCCTTGCTGCGTACTTTGCAATACTTTCATCAGCTCATATTGGAGCGTGGTCAGATGTGCCTTTGAACCATTATACAGGTACGTATCGAACCATGCATTCCATTGACCTACAGCCAGGAACAATGCGATGGTAGCAAGCACTGGTTTACACAGTGGCAAGATGATTCTGTAATAGATTGTAAAGTCATTCGCTCCGTCCAGCTTCGCGGATTCCTGCAATGAGTATGGCAGGCCATCAATGAATGAACGGATGATGAATACGTTAAATGCACTGATCATGCCAGGCAATACATATACCCAGAATGTACCAATCAGGTTCAAGTCACGCATCAGAATGTATACCGGAATCAGACCACCGGAGAAATACATCGTGAGCGCGAGCGTTGTGGAAACAAATTTTCTAAGTCCAAAATCAGGTCTGCTCAGTGTAAAGGCGATCATAGAGGAGCTGATCAATCCAAGCACGGTACCTACAAGTGTACGCAGAATGGAGATCTGCAAACCTTGTAGCAATCCATCATATTGGAAAATCGTTTTGTAGTTCTGTAATGTGAATTCGCGAGGCCACAAGTAAATTCCGCCACGTACTGTATCTGTCGAGTTATTGAGTGAGATAGCTAGTACGTTAAGGAATGGATAAAGTGTTACAACCAGCACCATGGTCATCGCGAGGATGTTGAATATATCGAACAGTTTATCGCCCCGAGTAGCATTGAATGCTTTGTTCGCCATAATGTCGTCCCCTCCCTACATGATGCTTTCTTTTGTGAATTTTTTGAACAAGCCGTTCGCAGTAAACAAGAGGATGATACTGACAACGGAGTTGAATATACCTATGGCTGTACCATATGAGAATCGTCCCATATTCAAACCATAATTGAGCGCGTATAGATCAAGTACTTCCGAGTAGTCTGTGACCAGACTGTTGCCAAGCAAGAACTGCTTCTCGAAACCGATACTGATCAGATGCCCAATCGACATGATGAAAAGTACAGAAATCGTGGTCCGGATTCCAGGCAGCGTAATATGCCACATCTGTCTCCAGCGGTTGGCTCCATCTACACGGGAAGCTTCATACAGCTCATTGTCGATACCTGTAATCGCCGCCAGATAGATGATGGCATTCCAACCGGTTTCTTTCCACATATCTGAAGCGGTTACAATGTACCAGAACAAGTTACCCTTGGCCATGAATTGGATCGGCTGATCAATAATGTTCAGTCCTACCAAGAGATCGTTGATAATCCCTCCATCGGTGGAGAGCATCTTCGTAATGATCCCGGCTACAACGACCCAGGATACAAAGTGAGGCAGATATGATACCGTTTGCACGGCACGCTTGAAGAACATGCCTTTCATTTCATTTAAGAGAATAGCGAAGAAAATCGGCACGATAAAACCAACAACTAGTCCCATCAAGCTCATTGCAAGCGTATTCCGAAGTACCAGATAGAAACGATCATCACTGAACAGCTCTACAAAGTGTTTAAAGCCAACCCACTCTTGATCACCAAATGATCTGGCAGGTTTATAGTTTTGGAAAGCCATCGTCCATCCCCATAGTGGCAGATAGTTAAATACGAAAACCCAAGCTACGAATGGCAATGACATGAGATAGAGATATTTCTGCTGCTTCATTCTGTCCCAAATTCCGTTCCGCCGATTCTTTAAAGGCGGTTTGGGGTCACTGCTTCTGTTCGCGGAAGCGGATTTTTTTGTTAGCGTTTCCATCTCCGTTCCCCCTCCTCTGTTTTATAAAATAATCATACTCGATAGAGCGTTTTCAAAATACCATCTGGATTTTAGAGAAAATCATATAGAAATTAGATATAGACATATATAATCAGACATTAATTAGTTAAAATCAGTGATATTTCCTACTTCATACTGCAATAAAAGTAATATAAAGGTAGATATCTATCTTAAATGGTAAATATCGAAAACGTTTTATAGTAATCGTTTACTTCAACGAAACAGCACGCAAAAAGGACCCTTTCAGGTCCTTGTGAATTACAATGTAAATTGAATCGTTTGCAGTTTAGCGATCCCGAGCAGTTGCGCAACAGATATGGAGGTTTCCGGTTGATAGTGATCTCCATGCAGATATGAAAGGATCTCCTGAAATAAGTAGGCGACTTCTGGACGCTTCATTAAAGACAGGTTAGTAAAAGGAAGTGTGGATACCAATATCCTGCCCTTTCCTACTTTTGCTTCAAAGGCATAAGCAAGTCGTTTGGCCCGATGGAAATGGTCCACTACTTCAATCAGCGGCTCTACCCCGTGCAACGTATCCAAACATATCGCTGGTGTACCGTTCACCAGGTGATACCAATGCCAGTCTGATGCCCCATCATGCGGGAAGGAGCCCAATAGTGGTACCTGATCCCTCAAAAACATGCCCATCGTTGCACCAGGCTGTGTAGCGAACATGAGGTAATTCCAGAATACAGGCAGGTACTTGGTATCCACTGAATCATATAGCCCTTCTGCAGTTGGCTGTAACCACACACTTCCCCCGTTGACCACATAATCAACGACATTGGGTGTTAACGATTGAACGATAACCAAGTCAATCTCCCGATTTTTCAACAAACGAAATCCATCGATGTGATCTACGCAATCATCATGCGCTTCATCCAGGAATGGCTGCAACTCTGCTACGGTATTCCAAATACGCTTCGAACCCGGATGGGATTGATAAAAAGGAAAAGACCAGCCATGCCATACATTGGCTACATGTCTCTCCGAATCGCCTGATCGTAACTCTGCCTCGATCCGAAAAGCTGCTGCTGCTTCACGAGGTGCAGTAGTGACGATGCTTCCCAATGAAATGACGGACCCACATTGGATATCTCCGGTTTTCCATTCTCCTTCGGTAAGTATCACATCATCGCTAATCAACTTCCACAGTATGGATGCGCCCTCAAGCGGATCTTTCCCATAGTGAGAGATGCGTACATCGACATGAATAGGTTCTCCTGCGTAGAATGTACGCTCCTTACAGCTTAACAACAGGACCATATCCGCATTGAACCGCATGAATTCTTCAGGTGTTGTAATGCCTTTGTCGTCCCAGAATACGTCCAGAATGCCCGTCGTAGCATGTCCCTGACCCGGAAAATCGCGGATGTCCAGCAGCTGCACGCCCGCAGCGTCCGGTGTTCGTCGAATCCGCTCCATGGCTTCTTTTAAGGAACGCACCAGATGTGTACCGCTGGCCTGTTGAAAATGCTCCAGGTCCGTCATCATTCCTTTGTTAGACAACGATTCTTCGATCGGTCCTAACCAACTGGGGCGCAGAACGCCAGTATACTTGGCTCGCTCTTGGGGCCGCACATACATGGTGAACTGTGCATGTTCGTGTCCAATAACAGGATGCTCCGCGAGTCGGGTAACCGCATTATAATCCAGCGAGGTATCCGGTACAGCTGATATAGTGGACTCCAGTGGGGGATGCCAGTTCAACGACTGAATATAATAATCTCCTTCCCGCCCATGCGCCGGAAGCTGTCCAAAACCTGTATTGTCCGTATATAACCGGGTCGGGTCCATATCCCTTGCCCTCGATACCAAGGCATTGAGTTCAGGATGGCCATTCGGACCAATCAGTTCATTCCCCATGGAGAACATGACGAATGAAGGATGTCTGTGCAGCGATTGGAGTAACCCGTCCAGTTCTTGTGTCAGATAGGACAACACTTCCGCTGGCGCAGGATGATCCGGTTGCTCAAAGAAACGAGACCAATGTGGAAGTTCTGCTTGCACCAGCATGCCCTCTTCATCAGCTGCGTCCCAGAATGGTTCTGGCGCACTCCACCCATGCAGACGGACATGGTTGAATCCGTATGATCTGGCGACTCGAAACTGTTGAAGATAATGCTCCTTATCCCAGACGGGATAACCCGTCAGTGGAAAGATACAGCAATCAACGTACCCGCGAAGATACACCGGCGTTCCATTCAATTCAAGTTGCTTCCCGTTTGCAACAAAAGAGCGTACACCAAATGAATGTTGCACCTGATCCAGTTCCTGTTCACCGTCATGCAGACGGATCACTGCTCTGTATAATTCAGGGGATTCATCCGACCATCTTGCGATAGATACCTCTGCCCCTAGTTCCAATCGCCACTGGTCTATTACTGCGTTGTTCCTAGCTGGAACTACTGAATTTATATCAATATGCGCAGGACCACTCAGCTCCACATGACAACTGTAACGATCAAGCCATGTGCCGTCCGGATGCTGGATATCCACATGCAATTGCATTGCTTTAGCCAATCCATTCGCGGGAGCGCTTACAGTACAATCAACCAGAATGGCTCCATTTTCAGCATCTGGTTGAATGCGTAACGTCTGTACTCGGCATGGGGGCAGAATGTTCAGATAAACACCACCCGTGATTCCACCCCAGGCTGTGGCTGTATGCAATGAATGAATATGGCTGCCAGCCAGCGGAAGTTTCATCGTATTATCCACGCGGATCTCTATCCGATTCAGTTCTCCCTGCTTCACCAGAGAGGTAACTTCCCACTGCTGTTGATTCACCAGACTATCTTGCTGTCCGGCATACTGCCCATTGATCCAAAGATTTGTGGTCCAGCGGACCCCTTCCAATCTGAATACATACTGGCAGTCAGAATCGTCTGATGGAACATGAATATCCTGAGCATACCAGGCTGAGCCTTCATACTCACGTACCTTGGTCCAGGTATCTAGTCTTTCGTATTCAGGCTCATCTCCATATCCTTGCTCTTCCCATGAACCGGGAATCTGAATGGCTTCCCAGACTGTGTCCTCACGTAGTGAAGGCGGAACTATCTTTTGTTCAACGAGTTTATCAGACTCCAGTTCCAAACGAAACTGCCATGTTCCATTTAAGTTCAATGTATGACGTACAGCACCTATATCAGACAAATTCATATCGTATAGCCATCCCCTCATCTGGAATCTTGTAAATCCAGTCTAAGATGTGAAGCATTCCGTGACCATTGCTTATCATGGGAAGTGCATGGACAATATGATGAATCTGGAGTACGTCCAGAAAATCCGAAAACGTTTTATAAAATGAGCATGGGCAAAGCCCAGCACTTCGTACTTATTCTTCGTTTATATCAGTAGCTGAGTCTTTGGCAAGGGATTGTGTTCTTGCTTGTTTGTAAGCGGATGGGGATTCCCCTACATACTTCTTGAACTTACCGTGGAAATAGTCTACGTTCGCATATCCCACTCTCGCCGCGACCTGATGGACCTTCAGTCCTTCATCCAGCAATTCCTTGGCTTTCTCCATACGCACCTTGTCCAGAAATACATTGAAGTACTCTCCTGTATGATTCTTGAACAACTTGCCGAGGTAACTGCTGTTATAGTTAAACACTTCTGCCAGTACTTCGAGTTTGAGATTTTCACCAGGATTACGCTGGATAAATTCAATCATCTGTTTCAGTACAGTATCCTTGCTTCCTCCACCCATACGTTGAATAAGTCGATTCAAGTGTTCAGCCGTCATCACTTTGAGATCAGGCATCGTGAATTGGTGATAGACTTCGTTAATCAGAACCGAATGTTCTTGCATAATGGAGTGCATATGTTGATTCGTCGCTGCGAGCTTGTTGATTGCCAGGGAAAACACCTGTGAGAACGCCGTCTTAATGGCTTGCTCTGTACGATGATATGGAACCAGACGCTCTTCCATCTCACCTAGTACTCGCATGACTGATTCACTACTGCGGATATCCAAGGCATAATACAGCTTGTCCGCGAGTTCTTCCTCATCTGGTTCATGCGTTCCATCTACAGCTTCGACCCTTGGCTCACTAACGTCTTCGCTTTCGCTACCTTCATTCCATAGAATAATGCGCTGCTCCGTGAACAAAAATCGTTCCCCAAGTGTGCGATTGGCCTGCGTGTATGACCGCGCAATCTCAGCCGTGGAATGTACTGGTTCTCCTGCAGCACCATACATGTGAATATCCCATTCTCCCAGTAGCCCTTCCAGCTCAACATATAGATTCCTTGCAGATGACTCGGATGTGATCGTTTCCTTACTTAACAGACCCAGACCGGAATGGAATGAGAATACGATGCCTCGATCTTTCTGGTCAAAAGCTTCAATCAGTTTGCGTTTCATAACACTGCCCCGTTGCAGATCTGGCGCCGAATGTATCTCAAGCAGCACAATCTGATAGTGAGGCCAGTGCAGACCCAGGCTATCATCTTCCATGCTGCCCGCACCCTCCAGACTGTCAAAGAGCAAAGCCTCAATCTGATGCTCCCTGTAGACGGTATCCTCACCTGCATGACGTGCCATCGTCTCCCGTTCACGTGTCAGGATCGTAGCAATACGCTCCAACTCGCCAATAATCTCTTCCTCATCCACAGGTTTGAGCAGATAACCATCCACACCGAAACTGATGGCTTTTTTGGCATAATCAAAATCTGCATATCCGCTCAATATCAAAAAGTGCGAATCCGGATGATTCCGGCGCACTTCTTCAATAACATCCAGCCCGGTCATCCCGGGCATGCGAATATCAATAATCGTCAGATCAGGCTCCAATTCCTCAAACCGGGAGATGGCCTCACGCCCGCTGGCAGCTGTAGCGATAACCTGAAATCCGTATTTTTCCCACTCGATAATGGTAGTCAGTCCCTCACGTATGCTCGGTTCGTCATCCACCAAAAATACTTTATACATGTTGGTCCCCTCCTGCTGGCAAAGTGAAAGAAACCTCTGTTCCTTCCCCATATACACTCGTAATCTGCAATCCATATGGCTCCCCGTACGTCAGTGTTAAGCGTTGATGTACATTACGCATGCCGATCCGGCTCTTCTCCTGTTCCTCTGGTCCACAGATGAACTGCATTACCTCAGCCAGTCGTTCTGGCGTTATGCCTGCACCATCGTCATCCACACGGATCTGCACAATGTTCTCTACTAAACGAATACTTATATTCACACGAACTGTACCCTCTTTGTTCTCCAGACCATGAACAATCGCATTCTCAACCAGAGGTTGAATAATCAAAGGCGGAATGTACATCTTCTCCACCTCGGGATCGATATGGATCTGGAACGCAAGTCGGTCGCCGTAACGAAATTTCTGAATTTCCAAATAGGAACGTACCATCTCAAGTTCAGCCCGGAAGGTTGTTTTTCCACTGCCAATCTCCAGACTCTTACGCATCAGCTTGCCCAGCAGCCTGACAATGTTGGCAATCTCTGCTTCTCCCTTAATATGCGCTTTCATGCGGATGGACTCCAAAGCATTAAACAAGAAATGAGGATTGATCTGGCTCGCCATCATTTTCAGTTTAATCTCTTTCTGGGCAATTTCCAATTGATTGTTCTGTTCGGTCGCTTCTACCACCTGCGTCATGAGTTCATTGATACTTTTCACCATATAGTTAAACTGTCGTGACAGTTGTCCGATCTCATCGTTGCCATCAATTCTCGAAGTCACGTTCAGGTCGCCTAATGCAAGCTTATTGAGATGTTTACTCAGCCGCAGCAATCGGTTCGAAGTAAGGAACGAGATGATATATACGAATAATAGGGCAATAACCAGCACAAGGATAATAAAAATCATACCAATCAGGCTGACGGTGTTGGCGTCTTTGACTATATTTTTGGTGGCAAAAACCGAAATAACCTTCAGGCTGTTCATGCTCGATCCAGGGCCCAGTTCATCAATAACAATGTTGGAGGGTTCCCCCTGAAAGTCAGCTTCTATGGTACCTTTTGCCTGATTCTGCAGATCGACGCCAAAATCAAGTTCGTTCAGCGTTTTACCGACCAGCTCGGTATTCTTGGCTGCAACCACATAGCCCTGCTCGTCCGTAATCAACGTCTCGAACTGCTCTTGACGCAACAATCCATTCAGCTCATCCTGATTGATCACAATCATCAGCACACCCTCAGTCCGATATTCGGCAAAAGGTACTTTGCGTACCAGGCTAAGCTTGTGTACAGGATTATCTCCCTTGTCTGGAATGTAAAACCACCCGATGCTGGTCGTTTTCAATGCCTGCTGATACCAGTAACTCTCTTCGGTCTGCTTGTCTACCGGGATGAATTCGAGGTTGTTGATCAGTGTCGGATTGGTCGAGTAAAACCGAATGCCGGCAACTTCACGGTACAGACGCCTGTATTCTTGAAAATCTTTGTATGCGAGATAAGCCGAAGTCAGCTGCACAACACTCTCGTAACGTTTATTCACGATCTCCTTGAGATCCGCATTAAACATTAAAAGGTTGGATATGTCGGTTGGCACACGCAGCATGGTTGCCGTCTGGCTCTTGATTTTGTCCACATTGATGATCGTCTGCCCAATCGCGTTATCCAGGGCTTGCTGGCGAAAATAACTGGTCACCGCCAGACCGACAATCAGGACCGGAATCATGACAACCAATACATAGGAAATGAGCAATTTATGCTTTAATTTGAGATTATTCGTGGTTCGTATTAACCTTTTAAACATGTCTGCACCTTCCGTCGTCTGTATAAGCGCTTACATATAAAGAGCAGGATCAGGATGTCCTGTCCTTTTAATTCATCATACCACATAACCGCGAAAATTCGGATTGTCATCTAACCTCTAACAGAAGAGGCCGCCATTAAGATGGCGACCGGGCTTACCGAATTATTTCTGCTGACAGAAGTTTAGTGACTCCTAGATGGGCGAAATCCATACCCTTTGGCGCGCCATGCAACAATCAAAGCCACCAGTGATAAAACCAAGATGGCCCAGTTAAATGACGAAGCTCCCCATTGATTCAGAAGAACACCTCCCACCATTCCCCCAAGGGCAATAGCCAGATTCCAAACGGTTGTATTAATCGGCATGACGAGATCCACACCCTGTTCGCCCGTAGCTTGAGCAAGTGCGGTCTGCAACAGTGTAGCCGCACCGCCAAATGTCAGACCCCATCCAGCCTGACTTTACTTACGAACTGTTGATGGGTTAGAAACACCAAAAAAGGCACTCCCACGATTGGAAGCGCCTACTCAGTATAAGATTTACTCATATGCTGTTAAGGACGAGGTGTGCTTACCCCATTCAGGATCAGTTTTGGATGAATATCGGCGCTCAGCGAAGCGGAGACTGCACAATATTTCTCTTCGGCCATTTGGATGGCTTTCCAGATGCGATAATCCGGGATATCTCCATCGACTTTGAAGATCAGATCAATGGATGTGAAACCTTTTGGCATCTCTTCGCTACGTGTGCCTTGCGCTTCAATCTCAATCGATTCAATTTTGTCCAGGAAAGCGTCCAGAATCATCGTAATATCGATTCCCATACAGCCGCCGAGACCTGCCAGTAATAACTCCATCGGGGTCGCACCCTTGCTGTCACCACCATAAGCAGCAGTGGCATCCATACCAACGGCGTAGCCAGAGGGTCCTTCGGAAGTAAACGCGCGTTTGCCTTTCCATACGGTTGTTACATTCATGATGTTATCCTTCTTTCTTACAATAGTTTAAGTTCAAGCGAAAAAGGTTTGCACTTGCCACTCCGATGACAGAATAACCTTCCGATCGCTGTTATCCCCAGATTTTTTTGATTCCCTTCTTCAAGGGGAAAATCAGGGGATAAAGGCGCACGCTCCGCTTCTTCAGGTTTCTTCTGTCCTCTCCGTTCTTGTGCAAAAAGTTTAGTTGAACTGATATCGTCACGACCTTAAATACCCGCTCCGGGTACGTTCGTTCTTCCGATCGCTGTTATCTTTATCAGAATTCAGTAATCTGTTGCAAGAAACGGCGGGTGCGTTCTTGCTTTGGCTGTTCAAAGAACGCCTGTGGACTTGCTTCTTCCACAATCGATCCGTCTGCCATAAAGACGATTTTGTTCGCCACATTACGGGCAAACTTCAATTCATGTGTCACGACGAGCATCGTCATGCCTTCCTCTGCCAGCTCCTTCATGACGGAAAGCACCTCTCCGACCAATTCAGGATCAAGAGCTGAAGTAGGCTCATCAAACAACATTACTTCCGGCTCCATAGCGAGTGCACGTGCAATGGCGACTCGCTGCTGTTGTCCACCGGACAATCGGGATGGATACGCATCCTGCTTGTCAGACAGCCCAACCCGATCCAGCAGAATCCGGCCGCGTTCAGCCGCTTCGTCACGTTTGATTTTTTTCACCGTAACGAGACCTTCCATCACATTGCCCAGCACCGTCTTGTGCGGATACAGATTGAACTGCTGGAAGACCATGCCGGTCTGGCGACGAATCTCCAATACTCGGGCACGCTGGACACGCAGCGAATCAGCGCTGTTGACCACCACACCGTTCACTTCAATCTGTCCTCCGGACAACTCTTCCAGTCCATTCAGGCAGCGCAGCAAGGTACTCTTGCCGGAACCACTTGGGCCAAGCAATACAACAATATCTTTGGCATCGACATGCAGATCGATGTTCGTAAGTACTTCATTCTTTTGAAAACGTTTGGTAAGTCCGGTTGTTGTAATCATCGCTTCTCTCCTCCCATCAGTAAGCCCGGGCCAACCGGCGCTCCACTTGTTCCAGAATGGCCGAGAAGCCGATACTCATAATCCAGTAGATCACACCGATGGCCAGATAAAACGGCATATTCAATGCATATTGTGATACCAGCAGTTGTGCTGACCGTAATAACTCGGTAACACCAATCGCCGCCACAAGTGATGTTTCCTTCAACATGCCAATAAAGGTGTTACCCATCGGAGGAATCGCAATGCGCACAGCCTGAGGGAAGATAATGCGTCTCATCGCTTGAGCCGGGGTCATTCCCGTTGCGTATGCAGCTTCCGTCTGTCCTTTAGGCACAGCCTGAATGGCTCCACGGAACGTCTCCGACAGAAATGCACCTGCATTCAGACTCAGTCCCAGACATGCTGCGGTGAGCGATCCCAAGGTCACTCCATAATCGACCAATCCGTAATAAATAACGAATAATTGCACCAGCAGCGGGGTTCCCCGCATGATGGATACATAAAACCTTGCAATCAACCTAAGCCACATCGGTCCCTTCAGACGAGCAATAGCAACGAGCACGCCGATGATAAAGGCAAAAAACATGGAGATCACAGTTACATACAGCGTATAATAAGCCCCCTTCAGAAAGAAGGGGATATTCTCAAATACCAGTTCCATGGGTCAAATCTTCCCTTCGCCTTGCAGGTTCATTATTGCGCAGGCTCTTCACCAAACCATTTTTTGAAAATGGTATCGTACGTGCCATCATCTTTCATGCCTTTGAGAGCATCATTCAGTGCATCTACGAGTTCCGGGTTGTCTTTGCGTACAGCAATTCCTGCTTGGTCACTTTTAATCGCTTCACCTACAGCTTTGATATTTAATCCGTTGGCATCCACAATCGGTTTCAGTGCGTACATGTTGTTGATTGTTGCATCAATCCGCCCAGCATTCAGGTCTTTAAGTGAAGAGATGACATCGTCATAGGTTTTAATCGTGAAGTCGCCCACTTTCGGCAACACTTCATTACGCAAGTATGATTCATCATTCGTACCCAGACCTACGCCAATCGTTTTACCTTTGAAATCTTCCAGCTTGGTAATATCGTTATTGTCTTCTTTGACAATGATTTTAACTTGGTTCGTAATATACGGATCACTGAAATCCAGTACTTTCTTACGATCATCGGTAATGGTCATCTGGCTGATGATGGCATCCAGCTTTTTGGCTTGCAGACTTGGTGTCAGACCGGAGAACTCCTGGGATACAAATTCAACCTCTACACCCAGACGCTTCGCAACCTCACGTGCGATATCAGCATCGTAGCCATCCATTTCTTTCTTATCGTTCAGGAAGTTGTATGGTGCGTATGTGCCCATCATGCCCACTTTGATAACGCCAGCAGACTTGATCTGCTCCAGTTCATTGCTTGCCTGTGCACCGTTCGTGCCTCCATTGTCTGTTGCTTTACTTCCACAAGCGCTAAGTACCAGCACGGTCATCAGCAGAATCGCTGTCAAAGACCAGCCTTTACGAGTTTTCGATCCATATGTGTTGTTCATTACATTAACTTCCTCTCATTCGTATATTCATCTCTTGATGTACATTGGGTTACTTCGTTGTCATTAAACCGCAGTTGTACCCATTATTCCCTGTTACTTGCTTAATCATGTGAATCTTATGTGCCCAGGAGTCCGTAAAACTCAAAACTTGCTGCTTCAGCTGCCAGCGATGAAGCTGTCATGGCTGAGAACTTGCTGTGCAACTCATCAGAGCCGAACAACCAGCGCGATATCATACCCTCAATCATGCTAACCAACAATGCAGCCCGAAGCGGCACATCCATGTCCTGAGGCAACATGCCGAGTTCGATGGCACGTTCCATATTGTGACGGAACGCTGTCTCGACGCCATTACGTGTCTCCTCGACCAGACGTTGTACGGATTCTTCGGTCACGATGCCTTTGAGCAGCAACTCCATAAAATAACGATTCTTTGCAGCAAAGGAAAACATGTCGGTGAACAGCCTTTCCGATGCTTTCACCATATCCTCTATTGATCCGGCATCCTTGCGGTAACCTTGCCCAATTGCCTCAAGCAACTTCTCCTTGCCCGTTAATACAATCTCCGAAGCAATGGCTTCTTTACTCTTGAAGTGCCAGTAGAACGTTCCTTGCGCAACACCAGCTTCACGGACGATATCGGAAATTTTCGTCTGATGGTAGCCTTGAGTCGCAAACCGCTCCATCGCTATGCGAATTATCTGGTCCCGGCGTTCTTCACCGGGTTCCAAACTGTTAATTTTGGTCATTCATGTAACCCTCCCGATTGATCAGTCAGTCAGTTAATTAATATCCTATGGGATAACTAGGTTTTTGTCAATATAGTTTTAAACAAATGGTTACAAGCATAAGTTGAAGTTGAGTGCATTTGTGATCATAATAGGTGATAGTCTTGTTCAGATGAACAGGCATGGTCAAGCAGGACAGCCTGTGCTGTCACCTGCATTTCAAGGAGGAAGAGAATTGGACATTATATCATCCATTATTATGGGCATCATCGAAGGTTTGACTGAGTTTTTGCCCGTGTCCTCTACTGGACACATGATTCTGACTGCCCACTTGCTGGGTTTATCGGAGGACAACGAGTCAGTCAAAACGTTTGAGGTGGTTGTTCAACTCGGAGCTGTACTTGCTGTTGTAGTACTGTACTGGAACAAATTCATTGATATGTTCCGCTTCACCGGTGGGACAAGGTCGTATTCCCGCCGCCTCAATCTGGGACATATCTTCCTGGCGATGGTTCCTGCCGTAGTCATCGGACTTGTATTCCGCGACTGGATCAAAGCACATTTATTTGGTCCGGAGACAGTGCTGTACAGCCTCGTAATTGGTGGTATATTGATGATTGTAGCCGAACGCTGGAGTCGCAAGAGTGCACGGATTACTACCCATGATGTCGATGATATTTCCTACAAACAGGCATTCGTGGTAGGACTATTTCAGATCTTGGCGTTGTGGCCAGGCTTCTCCCGTTCCGGGTCAACGATCTCAGGTGGTCTCTTTGCAGGGGTAAGCCGTGTAGCCGCCGCCGAGTTCACATTCCTCGTGTCTGTGCCGATTATGATTGGTGCTACTGGATATGACCTGTACAAGAGTATCGATCACCTGAACGGCAGTGATTTCCCGATCTTCGCGATTGGATTCATCGCTGCGTTCATCGTCGCCATGCTGGCGATCAAGACGTTCTTGTCCATTTTGAAAAAATTGAGCCTGACCGTCTTCGCTGTATATCGCTTCGTCTTGGCAGCTGTCTTCTTTATTATTTTGATGTAATCACTACAAATCAAATTATTAGACAGGTAAAACCAATGGCGGCCTCACGTTCCCTTCGGAACGCGGCCGCCATATTTTATATCCTGAGCTATGCTTCTGTTGCTTCATGATTCTGTTACTGCTTCAGAGACAGGAATATCTGTAATTAGAAGAAGTCTTATTCTTCATTACTTCCTTCTTTGCTCGGGTGGGTCATTGATGATACCTACGAGGTATACTATGTATCATGGACAACCAGATTCATATTCACTTCTAAAAAGCAGTCTGGCTTAGTACCACTCTTTCACTTGAATGTTCCGGTGTTTCTTCCGATACTTTAATCTCTCAAGCAGTTTATATCTATTCTCCTTTTGTTCCTGCAGCAACTGCTTCACTCCGATCATCAATAATCGGTATCTTCGGTCATCATTGTGACTTAATTGGTGCATTTCTTCAAAAATTTCATTCTTCATACGAATCTTGTTCACTCCAAATATTCAGTTTGTTCTACCAGTATACATGGGTGAACTGAACAAATTCTAAACAAACGCTGTTCCTCAGTTTCACTTATTCGTATGCACATCATCCGGGCTGGATTGAAACAGAAAAACCCCTTCTTGTCGCGGGACAAGAAGGGGTCTTCGTATGCTTAAACTTTGGATTCAAGCGTCTCCAGGTACTCGGAGATTTGAGCAGGTGTTTTCGCCCATTTGCTGTGCAGATGTGCGATTTTCTTGCCGTTCTGGAAAACGAGCAGGCTTGGAATGCCGCGTACGCCATTCTCTTCGGCAAACGGCTGGAACTTTTCTGCATCCAGGGCATAGAAGGTTTTATCCGTATGCTGGTCGATAACATCCCCGATAAAACGATCCAGGTTTTTGCAATCCGGACACCAGGTTGTATCAAATTTAATGACGGTAAAACCATCAGAGTTAATTGTATCAAGATATTGTTGTTCACTTTGAATTCTTTCCATATGTCTTCTCTCCTTTGGTTGTTCTTTTTTGGACTGATCTTCATTGTACCTCGTATAGTTACAATTGAAAATAGGCTTATTGGCGTTATCGATGCTGCTTGTACAGATTAGCGGGACTTAGCTCCCGTATTTCCTGAATTTCCGCAGCTGTGAGCGCGGGTGAATTCGAAGCGGCGATATTGTGCAGCAACTGGTCTCTTGAACTGGCACCAGGGACAACTGCTGCTACGGCAGGATGGGATAACGCGTAGCGAATAGCTGTCTGAGCCATGCTGCGTTGATCCGTGACCAGACGACTTAGCCCTTGCCGAATGGTGTATAGTTGCTCTGCCGTATAGTCCAGATAACCTTTATCTGCCTTGGCAGATCCGGAATCGGCGAGCACACCGCTAGCCACAGGTCCACGGGCAATTACGCTGATCCCCTTTTGTTCCAATAAAGGTAGCACCTCTTCTTCCGCTCTGCGGTCAGCAACACTGTGCTGGTTCATCACACTGACGATGGAAGCCCTCTCCACATATTCCCGAATTACATTGGGACGAATGGAAGAGATACCGTAATACCGGATGAGTCCTTCTTTCTTCAACTCCTCAAACGCTTCGATCGTCTCTTCGATGGGGTCGTCCAAGGTTCCGCCATGCAGCTGATACAGGTCGATATAATCGGTCTGCAGCCGATTCAGACTTTCATGTACAGCCTGCTTGATATAGGCTTTGGACGGGTCCCACGACCAGCCCTCTTTGCCGGGAATACGACGATTACCTACTTTGGTCGCCACAATGACTTGGTCCCGACGTCCCTTAATAGCTTGTCCTACAATTTCTTCATTACGCCCTTCGTCATACAGATCGGCTGTATCCAGCAGATTAACCCCGTGATCCAGAGCCTCATGAATCAGACCTAGAGCGGGCTCCATATTGGTTCCGAGCGACATACAGCCCAGCCCAATCTCAGACACCATCAGTTCGGATGTGCCCAGACGATTTTTTTTCATATGTGCATCTCCTTCCATACGTTCTGCAAGTATCCATTGTATCATTCTTATTGGTAAAAATCGCATGCCTCACCAAAAGCAAAAGGTAGCTTTCGATTGCACAAAAAAAACCTGGAACGACTTCATCTCCAGGTCTCTCATGATCATTTTTAAATTCAATCGATAGGCGAACTATCGAAATCTATTTCACTTCCACGCGTGGTCTGGTTTTACTTCTTCCATTCGACGAATTGGAGCTTTTCATCATACCCGAGACGGTGCTAAACAGCTTATCTCTTGCTTGTTTGTTCCTCATCAGATAAGTCACGCCTGCCCCAAGGGCCGTCATAATTATTCCTCTTCTTTTAGACATGTGCTTCTCCTCCTTCAGGATAAATGTACATCGTGTCTTGTTTGACCATTACCCTGTGGGAGCAAAACGAAACGAAGTACAAGCTTGATCGCAGAAAAAAAAGATGACCTCCGAATTAAAATTCAGCGGTCATCTTCCAATCGTCCTGTTGAAACATCAACCGAACGAGATAAATAATTATGTTTTTTTCGTACAATCAAGACATACGTCCATTTCCATTAATCGGATGGCGTTGCGACATGAGTCATTTCTTCATGTTTGTAGGTCGAACCATCCGCTGTCAGATAGAAGTGGCCGATCGGATGCAGATCTTCATCCAACTCATAGACAAGCGGAATGCCTGTCGGGATGTTGAGCGCCATCACGTCTGCTTCGGACAATTGGTCCAGATGCATGACGAGTGAACGGAGCGTATTACCATGCGCAGAGATCAGCACTCTTTTGCCAGCTGACACCATCGGTTTAATCTCCGCATTCCAGTAATCCAATACACGCTTCGATGTATCCATCAGATTCTCCGTAAACGGGATCGTGCAATCGAGCCGCTTGTACTTGTCCAGATCCTGCACATATCGATCATCGGTTTCGTCCAAAGCGGGAGGAGATACGCTAACGGAGCGTCTCCATTCCTTCACTTGGTCTTCGCCATACTTCAAGGCAGTCTGCTGTTTGTTCAGTCCTTGCAGTGCACCATAATGGCGTTCATTCAGCTTCCAGGTCTTCGTAATGGGAATCCACATGAGGTCCATCTCATCCAGCGCAATATCGAGTGTTCGAATAGAACGTTTCAGCACAGATGCATAGGCGTAATCAAAATCAAACCCCTGTTCCTTCATGATCTTCCCTGCTTTACGAGCTTCTGCGTAACCATCCGTCGTCAGATCCACATCTGTCCAACCGGTAAATCGATTCTCCACATTCCACATGCTCTGTCCATGGCGAATCAAAACAACTCTGTACATAAACGTGAACCTCCTTCCATGGAAACATTACCCGTAAATCCAACTAGATATGCTTCATCACATTAATAATAGGGTGCCATCATCAGGTATACTACGACACCTGTAGAGCTGACATACAGCCAGATTGGCATAGTCCAACGTGCAATTTTGCGGTGTTTCTTCAATTGATTCGTCCAACCCCACACGAGTGTGAACAACGCCAATGGAACAATGAGGGCTGCCAGTAGACTATGGGTGATCAGAATGAAGAAATAGATGGACCGAATGATGCCCTCGCCGCCGTATTTGGACGTCTCTGGTGAAAGATAATGAAACGTCAGATATGTCACGAGGAATAAAAGTGTCGTTGAGAATGCAGCAAGAATAAATCGTTTGTGCAGCTTCACATTCCGCTTGATAATAGCAATAAGCGCTGCGAGCAGGAAGATGAAGGTAAAGCTGTTAAACACGGCATTAAACCGTGGCAACACCGTAATATCAAAGGTTACATCACCTTTGTAGCCAATCGATGGTGCGAAGAACAACAATAAAATAATGACATTAGCAAGAATGGAAATCGTGATAATGATGCCTGCGAAATTTTTATTGCTCGTCGGGGATGGAATGTTCGGCTCCCCTTTGTTATTTTTGCCCAATGCAAAATCCTCCTCATATCCTACTTCTATGTTCTATATCATTATATCTCGGCAATTCCGGGCTGTTAAGTGACAACACTCTGAACAAAAACCGCTGCACTCCCCTATAAAATGCCCCTTTGCGGCCATTTTCAATCAAATCCGATCCGGCTCCCATTTACCGAATCCTTCATTTGTGGTATAATTAACGCAATTAATCACATACGCGTTCAAAACGGAGGAGCCTGTCACCAAGGGCCCCTCTTTGTTTTTTATGGCATGGAAAGGCACTTCTAGAAGTGGTTCCATGCCTTTTTATTGGTTTAAAGCTTGGTTGGGCATGCTTCACCCTTGGACAGGTTAACCTATTGACGCTACTGCCGGAGAGGAGTTCAGCTATGGAATTTATATTGGTTCTTGCACTTATTTTGATCTTTACCAAACTTGCCGGAGATCTGTCCGTGAGACTGGGTCAACCTTCGGTATTGGGGAAACTGATTGTCGGTGTCATCCTCGGACCTGCGCTGCTCGGTTGGGTTCAACAAAGTGATTTCGTGCATTATATGGCCGAGATCGGGGTACTGTTGTTGATGTTCATCGCCGGACTGGAAACCGATCTGGAGCAATTGAAAAAAAACTGGAAGGCTGCCTTTGCTGTGGCCGTCGGTGGTGTTATTTTACCTTTTGTCGGGGGATACGGTTCAGCCTTGGCTTTCGGCATGTCGCAGACACACGCGCTTTTCTTCGGACTTTTATTCTGTGCCACATCCGTCAGTATATCGGTTCAGACACTGAAAGACATGGATCAACTCAGCTCTCGTGAGGGTACAACAATCCTTGGTGCAGCTGTCGTCGATGATGTCCTGGTCGTCGTTATTCTCGCCGTTATGATGAGCTTGTTAGGTACAGGTGGAGGAGACACTTCAATCACTCTGCTCATTGGTAAAAAGCTGTTATTCTTTGTGATCATCATCGCTGCCAGCTGGTTCCTTGTTCCACGCATCATGAAGTGGATGGCACCACTGAAGGTAACCGAAACCGTCATTACTGCGGGACTAATCATTTGTTTCGGATTCTCCTACTTTGCAGAGTGGATGGGTGTTGCTGGAATCATTGGTGCATTTGCCGCTGGTATCGCCATCTCTCAAACTAACTTCAAACATGAAGTCGAAACAAAACTGGAACCGATTGCCTACGGAATTTTTGTTCCGGTGTTTTTTGTCAGTATCGGCTTAAATGTCACCTTTGATGGTGTAGGTTCACAGATTTGGTTTATTATCGTTATAAGCCTCATCGCCATTGTAACCAAACTTATCGGTGGAGGAGCCGGTGCACGACTGACCGGATTTAATATGGCATCTTCATTAGCCATTGGCTCAGGAATGATTTCAAGAGGTGAGGTTGCGCTCATTATCGCTTCAACCGGACTTGCTTCCGGATTACTTGATCCGGAATACTTCACGAGCGTCGTGATCATGGTCATTGTAACTACACTGGTCACTCCACCACTCCTCAAAATCACCTTTGCTCGCCAAAAAGGGGAAAAGCGAGTTGAACGAGGAATTGAAGAATCTCATTTAAGTGGGTAACTGTAGTTAATTGAAAGGTATTGAAATCATTCTGCTTTTAAAGCTATACTTGATTTAGATATGCAATATGTTGGTCGTGAAGCACACGCCGCTTTGATCCATTCTTTCCTTCAACGCGAAGGTTGGAAATGGTCAGAGCGGCTTTTTGTATTTTCACAAAATTAGCCGTCCGTACCCGTTACTCACTCAAGTTCGCTAAACTCGTAAAAAACAAAAAAAGACCACCTTACACTCAAGAGGTCTTCGATCTTTGCCCGTTGTTGCAACAGGCTGTCCCATTTTAAGTTAACACACCGACATAAAAACCAATCGAGATAAAGACAACACACCATACAAATGCACCAATGCCCGATACGAGAACGTACCTGCCCATTGCCATCTTGCTAATCCCGGAGAAACAGCACATTAGATGACGAATGCCTGGAATGAAGTAACCCAGGATGATGGACCAATATCCATATTTGAGGAACCACGACTCCACCCTGCTGAATCGTTTGGCGTTGACGCCGACCCACTTGCCGTATTTTTCAACCAGCGGCCTGCCCGCCTTCTTGCCGATCATATAGCTGAGCAGTCCCCCGGTAAATGCGCCACCGAAACTGACGGCGATGGATACGGAATAGTTCAATACCGAGATAGAGGCGAGATATCCGACAAACGTCATCATCACCTCATCCGGAATCGGCATGCCAATGACACCAAGAGCCAGTAGTCCGTATATTGCGAAATATCCATATTGACCAATAAATTCTTTAGCAAATTCCATACTGACTCGCTCCTTATTTCGGTTCCACAATATCCTTCTCATGAGAGGCTAGCACTTGTTTTAGTGATGGGAATCGGATTTGGCTCACCATGAGACCAGATAGTACAATAATGACAAGATAAGCTACACCATGCGTGAAATAAGGACTCCAAAGTGCGAAAAAGGACATCAGCCCCCCTGCAAATGTAATCGGCATCCCGACAAAACCACTGCTTGCTGTCTTCTGACAATTATAACGAGCGAGTCGTAATGCACCGCATACCGGAAACAATGCAGTCAGTGCCATTCCCAGCACGCTCACTTCATTCATGGAATTTAGGTACAGAATCAGCACAGGAGCTGTTCCGAACGAAACTACATCTGCAAGCGAATCTAGGGCTTTGCCGAACTCACCCTCACAATGCAATTTGCGGGCCGCAAACCCATCAAACAGATCAAAGAACATCGCTACCCATATCATCATCACAGCCAGGGCGAATTCACCATGAATAGCCATAATGACTGCCAGCATGCCTGAACTCAGATTCCCCAAGGTTAAAATCGATGGTAAAGACTTCATAAGATTTGACTCCCTTTCGTACTAGGCTTTAGGAAAAATAATATAAAAACGGACTCCATCCGGTGTATTCTCCACTCCATAATTGCATCCATGCAGATCAAGTATCTGCTTCGCAATGGCCAAGCCGAGCCCGGTTCCCCCCATTTTGCGATTACGTGAACGCTCGACCCGATAGAACCTCTCCCATATAAACTGCCGCTCAGCTTCAGCAATCTGCTCGCCCTTGTTCTCAATGGAAATGTGAACCAAACCGTCGCGTCTACTGATCTCAATAGTTATATCGGTATGTGGTATCGCATGACGTATAGCATTCATCATGATATTGAAAATAACTTGCTCCAGCTTGCTCCGGTCACCCTCCACCGTCTGCTCTGTTGTGGATACAAGCACCACATCCAATCCTTTGTCCTTCAGCTGCGGACCCAGACGGCCAGCGATATCTTCAATCATGTCAGCCAGTGCAACAGCATCCGTATTCAACTGAACCGCAGAAGATTCCAGTCGCACCAGATCCAACATCTCTTCAACCATCGTTTCCATTTTGATCGTCTCATCGGCGATGATCTCAATGTAACGCTCCCGCTTGCTCTCACTCACGCCATCCTTCAGCCCTTCGGAATAACCCTTAATAATGCTGATTGGTGTCTTGAGTTCATGTGATGCATCGGCAAAAAACTTGCGTTGACGCTGTTCAATCTGCTGCTTCATTTCCATATCCGTACGCATCTGCGTGTTGGCCTGCCTCAGCTCTTCCAATGTCTGACCCAAGGTCCCTGATAATGCATTCAGACTATTGGACAGACTACCGATTTCGTCATTACGCCGGATGGGTGATTTCACCGTGAAATCCAGCGTAGACATTTTCTTGGCGACATGGTTCAGAGCCAGCAGCGGCTTTGTTACGATTCGAGACAGAAGCAATGCCAGTAACAGAATCAATATAAATGCGCCAATACCAAAATACCCATAGAACAAACGTGTTGCCTCGTTCGCTTCCCTCATCTCCTGTAGAGAGGTAAGCGAGAAGATCAGTTGTTGCTCGGGCCCGGAACGATGCACTGGAGCAATGGTGATGACGTTCCGAACACCGCTCCAACTATCCGTCCATTCTTCATTGAGCATTTTGCCATTCGCCAAAGCAAGTTGGTCTTCCGTGGACAAAGGGAACCGGCTATCCAGTGCCTGCACCAGCAGTCCCTGTCTCTGACTCCACGTTGCCAGATTAGGAAGAACTACCTCGGTCAATACGCCTGACCATTCCTTTACCGGTTCAATTGATTCCTGAAAGCTTTCTGTTCCCCATGCGGCAGAATTGGCATCCTGGATTTTGAATGGGTAGACCATGGATTCGCTTGCCGGGCCTCTCACCGTCAACTCCTGCCCATATTTCAAATGGGATGTAATCCAGCCTGCATTCTCACTATTGATAAACAAGGACAAGGACACCTTCACGTGACTCCCGTCCTCCTGAAGCAGCGTAATGTGGAACGGGTCATTAACCAGTCTTCCGGTATTCGTCAGAATGACCAGATGGGACTGATTCTGACGCATAAATTTCCCGGTTTCCTTAGCAAGCTGCAAATCATTCCAATGTCCATTGGAATATTGCTGTTCGAACTTGGACAGCTTTTTCTTCATACTGCTAACCTTCTGATGCTGATAGAAGTCGGGAAACCAGACCAACTGGGCTAATACCGTCGTTCCGTATAGGAGAACCAGACATCCTGCCATGACCAAGAAAAGCTTCATCGTTACGCCATTTCTTCTCATGCTTCTGCCTCGAAACGATATCCTGTGCCAATCACAGTCCGAATGCACTTGGCTTCATCACCCAATTTGCTGCGCAGCTTCTTAATGTGAGTATCCACAACACGTGAATCCCCTTCAAAATCAAATCCCCATATCCGATTCAGGATGGCATCCCGGGACAATACAATACCTGCATTTCGTACCAAATAGAGCAACAGATCATACTCTTTCGGCGCAAGCTCCACTTCAATGCCGTCCTTCTCCAGTCGCCGAGCCCATGGATCAAGGGTTACCTGTCCGAAGCGAATCACACCCTGCTCTCGTCCAAATGACCCTTCAACCCGCTTCATTAATGTCTCCGCACGTGCAACCAGCACACGTGGACTGAATGGCTTCGTGACATAATCATCTACTCCGAGCTGGAATCCATGAATTTTATCGTCATCCTCGGACCTTGCAGTCAGCATGATAATAGGTACGGTGGATTGGGAGCGAATATGCCCGCATAATGTCCATCCATCCATTTCAGGCATCAAAACATCCAGAATAACCAGATCCACCTCATGCAGAGCCAATAGTTCCAATGCCTGTACTCCATGTTCTGCTTCTATGACGTTCCATTGTTCTTTTATGAAATAATCGGCCACAATCTCACGAATGCGGCTTTCATCTTCCACCAGAAGCACTGTTCTGATCATGGCCGAATCTCCTTTTCGATTTCTGATGATAACATACCTATTCCATGTGTCGTTCATGTGTCCAGACATGTTTTGGAATGAACCCCATGATATATACGATTAATATAAGCCAAAAGTTACTAATTTTTATCAAAATTCGCACAAAAAAGAAGCCATCAACGAGCAATCTCCTGCTCATTGACAGCTACTTGAATGAAATCGAAGTGTGTTATCCAGAAATGATACGCTATTGCGCGCTCACTGGTAACACTTAGCGTTGGTGCTCCAGACGGTGTGCCACATGCAGTGTCGGGCCAACAAAACGGTTCAGCGGGAATCCGCCAGCAATCGCTTTGGTCACGAATGCTTTACCTTCACGAACAGCCTCTTTCACTGAAAGACCACGAGCCAGTCCTGCGGTAATCGCCGCAGATGTCGTGCAGCCCGCACCATGCGTATATCCGGAGCCGACAACATCGGCTTCAAACCATTCGTAGTTGGTTCCATCATAGAGTAGATCCATTGCTTTACCCGGGTTAATCACACCTCGGTCTTTGATCAGGACATGCTTTGAGCCATGAGCATGAATTGCTGCTGCCGCTGCTTCCATCTGTTCTTTAGAGCGAATCGGTCCACTCTTCGCCAGTTGGGATGCTTCGAACAGATTAGGTGTAACCAGATCGGCACCTGGCAACAGGAATTCGATCATCGCTTCCGTATTTTCCGGTTGCAGTACTTCGTCCGTACCTTTGCAGACCATTACCGGATCGATCACGATCTGTGGCAGACCACTGCGGCGAATATGCTTCGCTACCAGTTCAATAATATCTACAGAACCGAGCATACCTGTCTTCATTGCATCAAAACCGATGCCATCAAGAACAGTGCGAAGCTGAGCTTCTACTACATTTAATTCCACAGGAAAGACCTGGTGATCCCATGTATCGGGCTCCATTGCCACAACCGTAGTCAGTACGGTCATGCCATACACACCCAGCTCCTGAAAAGTTTTCAAATCCGCTTGAATCCCTGCACCGCCGCTCGTATCCGAACCAGCTATTGTTAATGTCTTTGGAATCGTCATGGTAGTTGCATTCTCCTTTGTGTCTCAGTTGACATTATCCTATCCCTTGTACGAGCGGATGTCAATGGCATCTGAAGCCACACAGAGCATGGTTTTCCGAATGAATCAATTCACATCTTTGGTCTCCAAACGAACCATGGACATCGAAGCAATCCATATACCTACAGCTCCAAGGGTCAGCGGGATAACAATAAGCGAATGAATGGAAACTTCCGACCCGTTGAATCCGGAGCAGACAATCGAAACTAGCAAAATGGACGAGACCATTGTCGCTGTAACAGAATGCTTACGCATACCGAAGAATAGGGGAATGAGTGCCATACACGCAGCCGATAAAGAACTGATACTGTACTTCACCAGAAGTCCCAACATATCCCGATTGCTCAGTGATTCAGGAATGAAGGAGTAGAATTGATTAACAATCAACAGCAGTGAACCCATCAACAAATCGGTAACCATAATCATCACAAATGTAAAACCAAACACAATAACCAATTTGGCCGCGATGATTTTATGACGCTGGATGGGATAGGTGAACATGACGTTCATGGTTTTATTTCGATACTCACTGATCACCAGCTTGGATAATAAAGCTCCTGCAAATATGATGAAGGTCGCTCTCACAAATGTATCGATAATTATAAAGGCGGTCTGGTAATCGGCATAGGCATAATCTTCTGCTCCCACATCCATGAATCCAATCATAATCAGGAAAAGAAGAATGGCTATGTTGGCAATACCTGCACCTGCAAAATTACGTGCAAAGCGGTGCTTCCGCATCTCAAGTCTGATTAGTTTAAGCAACGTCTTCATCCCCTTTTACCAACTTCATGAAGTGTTCTTCCAGGGAATGAGCCCGTTTGGATATCGATTCGATCTCAATGCCGTGTTGAATCAGCTTGGTGTTCAGTTCCGATGGAATGATTCCCGGATCATAGATTCGTAACGTTTGGTCATCGACCAGTTTATAATTACTCAAACCAAGCTGGTGTTCAATGACATAAGTCGCTTTGCGGATATCTACCGCCTGTAACTCGATGTACTCATTTTGACTTCCACGAATGCTCTCCATCGATACTTCCTCCACCAAGCGACCGCCGCGAATGACACCAACCGTGTCAGCAATCTGTTCTATCTCGCCAAGAATGTGACTAGAGACCAACAGGGTAATGCGATACTCATTGCTAAGGCGCTTGAACAAATCTCGCATCTCCCGGATCCCTACAGGGTCCAATCCGTTGATCGGTTCATCCAAAATGAGCAGTTCTGGTGTGGTTATGAGTGCACGAGCCAATCCCAGCCTCTGTTTCATACCCAGGGAGAAGTCCTTGACCGGTTTCTTGCCCGTATCCTTCAGCCCTACCGTTTCCATCGTGTTGTCGATGATCTTTTTGTTGTGAAATCCCATGTATTCACAATGAAGCTCCAGATTCTCGCGAGCAGACAGCCTATCATAGAAAAAAGGATATTCAATAATGCTGCCCATTCGTTTCAACACTTCATAGGACGTAGGTGTAAGCTTCTCCCCAAACAGTTCAATCTCTCCTGTTGTTGGTTTAATCAGATTGGTCAGCATCTTCATGATGGTTGTTTTGCCTGCACCATTCGGACCGAGAAACCCATAGATCTCACCTTGCTTAATACTCATATTGACGTTGGATACAACCTCGACCCCTTCATATACTTTGGTCACATCTATCGTTCGTGCGATATAAGTCATCGTCTTGTTCTCCTTTACGTCCCCTGTCCGGGTTCCTATATCTGTATTGTAAAGAGAAAAGTCTGCTTTTTTATTAATCAAATCTTACAAAAACCTTAAGCTTGACCGAAAATGCCAAAACAGGCTCTACCTGGCCTTTAAGGTAACCGAAAATACAGTCCGTTGATGTGGCACACTATGTAAATGAATACTTCCACCCATCCGCTCAACTAGCCGCTTCGTGATCGTCAGCCCAAGGCCGCTGCCCTGATAGAGTCGATTGCGAGAATCCTCCAGTGTATACATACGTTCGAACACACGGCTATGCTCACTTTCAGGAATTCCCTTCCCTTGGTCCCAGATTTGTAGCGTCACAGGTCCACCTGTCGAATGTTCGAGCGTTAGCCCCAGCACCTTACCCTCTGCTCCATACTTCATCCCATTGGTAATGAGATTATCCAACACACGGTCCATTGCTTCTTCATTCGCTTGCACGAAGATATCCCCGTCAGGTATCTCCAACTGCACATGCAACCCGAGATTGGTCAACATTTCATAAAAGGAGATCATCTTCAACCGGCATAATTCGCTTATATTAACTCGACTAAGCACTAGCTCAGTGTCTCCAGATTCCAGCTTCGCCAGATCGAAAAAGGAATGAATCAGACGTAGCACTTCCTGCGCCTTATCTTGTATTTTCTCCGTCATAATCTTTCGTTCCTGATCGGTCAATGATGGACTGTGCAGCAAGGTCTCACTATAGCCCAGCACAACCGTAAGCGGCGTTTTCAGATCATGCGAGATGTTGGAGAGCATATTGCGCATCTCCTTCTCCTGGTTCGCATAACCGGCCGTCGCACGGTGCGCATGGTCCAGCAGCTGGTTCATGTCTTTCAGAAGTTGGCTAACTTGATCATCACTGTTGAATACAAGCAAACGCTCAAAGGTGCCTTGATCCAAAATAGCGGATATTTTCTCGTGAATATAAGACAGGTGTTGGCTGCGTTTCCGCAATCTCATCCACATTCCAATGACCACAATGACTAGAATAACTGTTGTACTGGCAAAAATCAGTGTCATGTCTGCTCCGCCTCCAGCTTATATCCGATGCCCCAGAGTGTCTTGATATACTGGGGAGCCGAAGGGTCCACCTCCAATTTTTCACGCAGACGACGCATATGTACGTTAATGATATT
This sequence comes from Paenibacillus sp. SZ31, assembly GCF_012912005.1. Classification (GTDB taxonomy): domain Bacteria; phylum Bacillota; class Bacilli; order Paenibacillales; family Paenibacillaceae; genus Paenibacillus. The sequence goes on along the minus strand of NZ_JABBEA010000009.1, from coordinate 110,037 downwards.
TTCGTCTCCATAATAATGATCATTCCAGACCGAAGCGTAGATTTGGGCCTTCGTGAACACTTTGCCGGGATGAGTAACCAATAGCTTCAGAATGCCAAATTCCTTGGAGGTCAGCTTGACGGGTGTACCTTCACGCTCCACCTCGTATGTCTCCATGTCGACCACAAGTCCTCCGAGGTGAATACGCTGATCTTTAGTCACTTCAGCCACAGGCTGTGCGGTATAATTGGCGCGGCGAATCGCAGCTTTAATACGGGCAGTCAGCTCGATTAATGAGAAGGGTTTGCTCAAATAATCGTCAGCGCCAAAACCCAGACCCAGTGCTTTGTCCACCTCCCCATCCTTCGCAGACAGAATAAGCACAGGCACCAAACTGACCGCCCGAATGGTCTGCAGCACATCCATCCCACTCTTGCGGGGCAGCATCAAATCCAAAATAACCAGGTCATACCCAGGTTGTGATTGGCTGAACTGACGCTCTGCTTCTAATCCGTCATATGCATACGTGACGTCGTATCCCTCTTTTTCCAGATAAGGTCCGACCATCTCACTAATTGAACGATCATCTTCAACAAGTAATAAGCGTTGACTTGACACAAGTTCCCCTCCAACATGAACATTTTTCTTTATTACCTCACAGTTTGTTTGAATTGGCAATGACATACGAAAAAACCCGACAGGAGCACCACTTTGGTATAAAGTGTGTTTCCTGCCAGGTCTATGAGCGACTATAGATGAAGGCTTGTGCGTCTAATCTCTATATCCGTTCTCGCTGTGTATCCAGCACAGTCCAATGGTTCCTGCACCTGCATGGATACTCACCACAGGAATAAACGGCATGATTTCGGTCTTTAATCTAGGCAGCAGAGCAGCAATCTGTTTTTTGATTGTGACAGCTTCTTCCTGATTGTTTGCATGCATTATGCACACATGCTTTACTTTCTCCACATCCAGCTTGAGCATATCCAGCATGCGCTCTTTCGTCCGCTTGAACGTGCGAATCTTCTCATTCACAACCACTTTGCCCTCTTCGAATCGAAGCAACAGATGGATCTTGAGCAGTTGACTGATGATCAGCTGTGTGCCCGACACCCGCCCACTGCGGTGAAGATGCTGAAGACTGGCCGGTATGAGGTAAAAAGACATGTTATCAATCATCTGTTCAATATTTACTTTGATCTCGGCAGCCGAACATCCCTGTTTCTGCCATTCTAGTCCTTGCATAATCATCTCACGGTGAGGATAGGCACCTGCCTTTGAATCAATTGCGGTCACCGTCACTCCTGCAATCTCTGCAGCCTGCATAGAAGTATGCAGCGTTCCGCTAAGTGCAGTAGAGCAATGAATCGTAATAATCTCATCGTACTTGTCTTTGAGCGACTCATACAGTTCAATGAACTCGCCAATGGGTGGCTGCGAACTGCTCGCACGTGAAGCCTCCGCAAGTTTCTCATAGAACATTTCAGATGTGATGTCATCGGTTTCCCGGTAACATTCTTCTCCAAATACGATGCGCAGCGGTACGATGTAGATATGATTTTGCTCCGCAAAAACGGGATCCAGTGTACTGGTACTATCGGTGACCCATGCAATTTTCTTCATGACATCCTTCTCTCTTGCCGGATTGTTCGTTCTGTATCCTCAATCGTCAGGCACAAGCCCGGCGGTTTATTTAAAATTTGAATATTTCATATTGTAAACGTTTGCGATACTACCTCTCAATTATAAAGGAACGGACATACCGTTGTCTTGTGGCGCAATCATGAACAACCCTATTAATTCCATTTTTAGCTAAAAAAATGTCTTGCCTGTGAAGGAATAAATTGGTATGCTGTTGTCCTTCTCTCTTTTTTCGCCTTGACTGAAGTGAACGGAAATGCCGTTCAATCCACTTATCGGAGGTGTCACATGCTTTATTTCACGCTGGCTTCCAAAGCCTACTCCCGGAATCTGCAATACCGAGGGGCACACATGGTACATAACCTGGCTAGCGCCATGTTCGGTTACATGTACGCCTGCCTTTGGATCGGCATCGGGGCCGACCACACGCTCGGGGAATACGGGACACAGGGGATGATCAGTTACATTGCGTTCACGCAATCCTCTCTCTGGATCTCGGGTTTTCTCACGAACGGATTGGGTATCCCCTTAACCGTCAGGACAGGGCAGATTGCACTGGATCTGATGAGGCCGGTTCATCTGTTCACCCACCTGATGGCACGCGAATGGGGGCAGATCGCCTACCAGTTCGTGTACAAAAGTATTCCGATCTACCTGCTCTTCTCCATTGTCTTTTCCCTGGATTGGCCTTCAGACGTTTCAACACTGTTCTATGCCGCACTTGGTCTTGCCAGCGCCGCCTACTTGTCCATCTGCATGAACTACATCATTGGTGCTACGTCGATGTGGACCACGGAGTCTTCCTGGCTTCACTGGGGCAATCACGCCATGATGAATCTGCTGGCCGGTTTCTTCATTCCGCTGGAATGGCTACCTGACTGGCTTCAACAACTTGCCTGGCTATCACCCTACCCTTTCCTACTCTATGTACCTACCCGAATCTACCTTGGTTTCGAAGATGGCTCCTTACTATGGGGAACCTTGCTTTGGTGTGTCTTCATGACGTTGATCTGTCTTGCAATCACCCAAGTGTTACGTCGTAAAGTGGAGGTGCAAGGCGGATGAAACGAACTTCCTGGTTCAATTTATATAAAATGCTCATTCGAACAAGCATCCGCAGCCGGATGCAATACAAGTTCAATTTCATCATGGGTTCCGTACTCGCCGCTTTAATTCAGATCTCCGAGTTTCTGATGGTTGCTCTCGTGCTGCACAAATTCGGAGCGATTAAAGGCTGGTCACTCCATGAGATCGGTTATCTCTTCGCCATCATGACGTTATCCAAAACACTGTACCGCACATTCGGCAACGAAGTTCACCATCTGGAAAAATATTTGGTGGGCGGTGAGCTTGATCAACTGTTAACCCGTCCCATGCCCGTATTGCTGGCACTGCTTCCGCAAAACTTTCGCATTATGGCTGGGGAAGTCTTGCAAGGTGGGTTCATTCTCTGCTGGTCTTTGGCAGGCATGATGCACAGCGGACAGATCGGCTGGACTGCCATTCCATTCTCCCTGTTCATTATCCTGACGGGGGCAGTCATTCTCTTTTCCATCGGACTCGCTACCGCTACACTCGGATTCTGGACCACCCGCATCGAGGAATTACAGACGATCACGGAAGATGCAGCACGAACGGCTGCCCAATATCCGCTAACGTTATATCCCAAATGGATGTCTGGCATTCTGCTAACGGTGATTCCGGTAGGATTCGTCAACTACATTCCGTCACTCTACCTGCTGCGTGGTGAAGGAGGAGCGTGGGTCCTTGTAGTTGTTGCGGCGGTTGCCGTACTGAGCTTGGCTGCAAGTCTGCGTTTCTGGCAATTCGGTATGACCAAATATCAAAGTACAGGTAGCTAAGGAGGCGAAACGAATCATGAACATGATCACAGCACGGCATCTGCAAAAGGAATTTAAAACTCCTGTTATTCGCGAAGGACGTTTCTCTGGATTACGTACGTTATTTTCACGTGAATATGTGTCCAAGGAAGCGGTACGCGATATCAGTTTTGATATCGGCCCAGGTGAGTTTGTGGGTTACATCGGTCCGAACGGGGCTGGCAAGTCTACTACGATCAAAATGTTGACAGGTATCCTGCACCCAACCTCGGGTGAAGTAAGGCTTGACGGTATGAATCCACATCAGGACAGGCGCAGAACCGTTGGTCGACTGGGCGTTGTGTTTGGACAGCGCAGCCAGCTCTGGTGGGATCTGCCCGTGAAAGATTCATATGATATTCTGGCCGAGATGTACGGCGTGCGTGCCGAGGATAAAAAGAAACGGCTGTCCCAGTTCGCCGAGCTGCTGGACCTTGAATCGTTCTGGACCACGCCTGTCCGCAAGCTTTCGCTTGGACAACGCATGCGTGCGGATCTCGCAGCTTCCATGCTGCATGATCCGGAATTGCTTTTTCTCGATGAACCGACGATCGGACTGGATGTGAACGCAAAGCGGAACATTCGCCAATTTCTACGTACATTAAATGAAACGTTTGGCAAAACGATTCTGTTGACCACACATGATATGGACGACATTGAGCAGTTATGCAGCCGGGTCATGGTGATTAACCATGGTCAACTGACATATGACGGTACAATCTCATCGCTTCGCGAAACCATCGGACTTCCTACGTTGATTCGGGTAACGTTCCGGGGAGCGTTTCACATCCCGGATGTTATATCGTCCGCGATACAGATTACAACAGTGGAAGGACAGATCGTCACCATTGAGGTGAACCGGAAGGAATGGAGCACAATGGACATTCTGAAACAGTTGGAGCAATGGGGTCAGATTGAAGATGTAGAGATGAAAGAACCCGATTTTGAAGATATCATTCATCGGGTCTATTAATTGGCCCTTTTGTGATGAAATTGGATCAAGACCTGTTCTTCTGCCGTTACATGAAAGAGGGACATGACGTACTGTAATAGCGGAGGTGAAGCGTCATGCTTGTGACCAAACATGTACTGGCAGCATCCAGCGCACACGCTACTCCCTATTACATCGTACGTGGCATGATGCCGGGACCGGTGATGTTCATTACATCCGGGGTTCACGGGAATGAAACGGCGAGTATGGCCGCTGCACAAAAGCTCGCAGATGATTGTGCGACGGGTCGTCGTGTCATTCAGCGAGGGCTGCTGATTATCGTGCCACGCGTGAACCAAAAAGCCTACGCAAAGAAAATCAGAGGCAAGCCAGATCTGAATCGTACGTTTCCACGCCGTATGTCGGGCAAGTCCAAGCATCCATTGGCTGCGGCGGTTTTTCAGCTGGCCCGTGAACATCGGGCCGATTGGTTTCTCGATCTGCATGAAGCCAACGGCCTATCGCAGCTTAGTTCGCGAGTGCTCGGACAGACGCTGATTACCAATCCCGGCAGTCGGACAATTCCGGCTTGCCGAAGAATTATCGAACGTATGAATCGGTCGATTTCGATTCGTGATCGTCATTTTAACCTCAAGCAGCATGAATTACCGGGATCTGCCCGTACAGCGGCTTCAAGGCTATTGCAAGCTCGTTCTGTTACGGTGGAGACCTGTTGGAGTCTGAAACGCGCGACCCGTATCAAGTATCAGACGGAGATTGTGCATCATTTTCTGCGTGAAGCGGGTATGTCATGATTGAGATCATGAAGATAGAACTAAAAGAAACCTCGAACAGAGAGCACCCGAAGTACATCCTCAGGGCTCTCTGTTCGAGGTGTTAAATTTTGTTCCTCATTTCCATTACTCTAATAACACTTCTGCGTTTATCTCTGCATCATGGCTTCCAGTATTTTATTACCCACAGGGTCTAGCGGCATGAGGAGATAAAGGTCTTTTTTAGTTATAAACTTGAATATCGCATCCAGATACTCATCCACAATAGAGGCTGATCCAAAACAATAATTGGACAATAACACGACGCCTATCCCCTGTTGCTTATTTATAGCCAAATAACTGGAGAAACCAAATGTGCTACCGTCATGCCAGAGTATATTCTGATCTGAGATATGATCACTAAACCAAGCGTAATGATGGGTCGAATCTCCAATCATTACAGGAATGTGACTTTGTTGTATTGCAGAGGCTGGCGGATGATCTTCATTCAGATTGGCCTGTACAAATAAACACATATCGTGAAGAGATGACTTGATCGCCCCCGCGCCTTCATGTACACAGTTTCATTATTGGAATGTTGAAATTTCGTTAACCACTATATTTTGGAAAACTTCACTATGTATTCGTTTAAAACTTCCAATTCCCTGCTCGTTAGTTAATGCTTGTTTTCTCCTAAACAGAAAAAGAGCCGTGATTACGGCTCTTTTTTTATCACCCTGAACGACTCAATATAGTTGTGGATATCATCTTCTGGCGTCTTGAGCAATCTGGCCAGATGAATCTGCATTTGTTCCAGGTGATCGATATGCTTCTGAATATCAGCGATTCGGTCAGAGACGAGGGTTTTCAGCGTATCACTCTCCATATCTTCCTGGCTGAGAAGTTGCAGGGTCTCTTGTATTTCCTTTAAGGAGTAACCCAACAGCTGGGCATCCTTAATGAACTTAATTTTGACCAAATAATCCTCGGTATACACCCGATATCCGTTGGAGGAACGACGGGGAGCAGGCAAAATCCCGCTATCCTCATAATAACGGAGGGTTGCCATACTCACACCAGTACGTTTGGCCAACGTTCCTCTTGTCATGGTTTCCATGCCTACCCCTCCACCTTTCTGTGGATTCATTGTGCTTGTTCGTTGCGTATCTTGGTATATTGGGCATCATAGGTGGCCTCGGGGAATTTCGCCGAAGACCCTTGCAGCAACGGCTGCTCTTCCCCTTTGAGATAACGGTCAAAGAATGCCAACGTATAAGATCTTGTTATATTCACATTATGTTCTGGCGTCATGCCTCTGGCAAACATTTTTGGTGAAATTAACGAAATATCCGTAAAGCTCTGATGGAAGAAATTCTCCACCGTCAGATAATAGGTATCATTCAGACTGCTCGTCATCACTCGATCCAGATCCGGCTCAAACTCGGGGTAAAACACTTTATCTTTGGACGAAGCATTCGGATCGAAGCTTTTGGCCGTTCCACCCGACATGATATACATAAACGGCTGTTTCAGGGCTGTCGTGGATACTTTTCCCCAGAATCCGCCTTCCAGACTAAGTCCTGCTTGGAATCGCTCATCCTGCGCCAGTGCTTCCGCTGTCGTTGCCCCACCATAGGAGTGACCCATGATGCTTACATGATCCAAATCAAGCTTGCCTTCGATCAATTGATTCGGGTCATGTGAATTCCACTGGGTAAGCTTATCAAGCACAAATCTTGCATCAGCTGCACGGATACCTATGCCTTCTACATTATATTGATACAATTCCTCTGACGTTGCAAAATCAGGGTCGGCCTCATAGGAGACTGCACGTCCGTCAGGGAAAGTCACTCGTGCTGACGTATACGGGTGATCTATACCCACCACAATATAACCGTGACTTACCAGCTCCTCAATCATTGTCATACTCTGAAAACGGGCTGAGCGGATACCCGGTGAGAATAGCAGTACCGGATACTTGCTCTGGACGGTGGACATCTCAGCTCCTTGCACCACATGTGTTGGAATGGTATCCAGATAACTGAACACCTGAGACGGAATGCCAAACACCAGACTAATCGCTTCTCCCAGTTCACTCGAGTAATGCTCCAGTGGCAGCCCTTGAGCGGCCTTTTGATCTACTGGGTACCACACATTAATCATAAGTTCACGCTTGTCTCCAGCCTCGGGTGTTTTGGTCTCTTCACGAGATTCGTCCACCAGGTGTTGAGAGAACGTGCCAATCGCAGATGTGCCGGTAGGTTCAGGCATCGTAAAGACAGGTAACAGCCAAGTCAGTATGATTGAACCCGCACTGAAAGCCAGAACCAGAATCGATGCCAGCGTCATCTTAATCCATGAACGACGGTTGGATTTCTGCGCGCTCTGAACATAACGGCCACTGCGGTATGATTTCATGAGTTGAATAATTAACATTATGAATAATACAAATCCAACAAGATACGTTAGTATCATCTGCACGCGAAATGAATTGATTAAGCCATGCAGAAATACTGCCAGGACCAGAACTGAAAGTATACCCACTGTCATTGCCCTGCGCTTCGGAAACACCAGCATGAGTAACGTAGCAGCTACGGTTACCAATACTAAAACCCATTCTAAAATTCTCATTATTCAGCCTCCAATATTCTTGATAAAAAAAGAATAAACCTTGAAGTATACTTCAAGGTCAAGGTTGAATATATGAACGAAAACTCGATAAATGAGGCCAATATAAGTACATTAAAACACCAGGTGAATATACCCTATATGCAACACGAATGGAGTTGTACGGTATATTCATCGGGTGACTACAAATGACTATTCTACGGTTACCTTTGTTCGAGGCATGGTATGCATCGCTCCTGAGGTTACATGGGCCTGAACGACATACACTCCGGGTTCCTGAAACGCATGTTTTACTTCATATATACCATCGCCTATAGATACAGCCTTCGTCGCTCCCCGAGATTCAAGCTCTTCGGCACTCATCATTCCTTGATCAAATGAAGGTGCTTCGGGTTCATCCTGTTCATTCCATACCTGAAACTGTACATGATCCGCATCATTTACAGGTTGCTCTCCCTGTGTCAGCTTGATCTGCAAGGCGACCTCTTCATTCACTTTCGCCTTATCCGGCATCATGAGTTTCACCCGGATCATCTCCGGCATCTCACCGGAAGCAGACTGTTCCTCATAGGAGCAGCCAGCGACCAAAAGGATTAGCACCAGAAAGGGCATGAACCAACGAGCTTGTCCGCTCATCACCATCTATCCTTTCTTATTAAGAAGATTTTGGTGTTTTGCCGATACCCCACAGCATCACGATGATGATAATAAATGCAATCAGTGCCAGTAATGGGATGGTGATAAAACCAAACCAGTTCAAATAGTCGGTATAACATGGAACCTTACCGCATGCCACGGCATTGCCTGTAGCCGAAAAAATACGCTGAATCGTTACATGATATAACGAAATGCCGCCACCGATAAAACTAAGTGGGAGTACGTATTTCGTGATGCCCACGTCATCCTTAAAGTAGGCAATGCCCAGCAAAATCGTTAGTGGATACATGAATATGCGCTGGTACCAGCACAGATCACATGGAAGAAAGCCCTTGATCTCACTGAAATAGAGACTGCCCCCTGTTGCAATAACGGAAACGGCCCAGGCAACAAATAACCGGGTATCCACACTTTTCGCTGGACGCTCCGATTTTGATGATGTACTCATTCCTCTGTCCCCCTCTTCATTTTGCTTATGCCAAATTATCATACCTCATTCTAGACTCCATCGGCTATTCAAGCTGTTATGTAGGTCATTACTCGTTGATTATACCAAATATTTGGAACTTTTGGGTGAATGCAAAAAAGCTGCCGTATGGGGCAGCTCTTTTGCTTAATTCATATGAAGATCTTTGTATTACATCGATTTAGTCAGCGTAATGGAACCATCTTTTTGTGCCCATTTCACGTCCCAGTTCAGAAGTTCAGCAATGAAACGCAGGGGTACTTGCGTACGTCCATCTTTGTTTACAAATACAGTTGCACCCACGTTTTTCTTCACGCCGTTCACTTCCATAACGTTGTTGTTCACCCAGAATTCAAGGGTATCATCGCCAGCCATTACCGTTACTTGTTGTGCTTTTTTGTCCCATTTCACTGTTGCACCAATACCTTCACTCAGGAAACGCAGTGGAATGTATGTTGTGTTTTTCCAAAGTACTGGTGTTGTGTCCATGTTGGTTGTTTTGTCGTTAATTTTCAGCATTTTGCTGTTCAATTGCATCCACACCGTTGTCATTACTGGCGCTGGTGCAGGTGTTGTTGGCTCTTGGAATTTGTCATTGAATTGAGTCACGATGGCGTTACCCAGAGCTTGACCTACACCGAACATCACTTTGAAGCCTTCGCGATTCGTTGTGTAAGAAGCATCATAGTTACCTGCTGCATATTGATCCAATACGTTTTGTACTTGATTTTCATGCGTTGTCAGAGCTTGTTGTCCTGCTGCTTTTGGCAGATTGCCAGCTGTTGCAGAATCCAGGAATGTAGCGAACTCTGTTGTAAACCCATCAATACGTTTCTCTACTGCTGCACGAGCGGTAGCATCGTTGTTTTTAACAGCTTTTACATAGTCGCTTTGTGCGTTAACGTGGTTCGTTACCCAAATTTTCTCGAAAGCATTGGCACCGTCGTTACCGTAAACGGAAGCAATTGCTGCTTTGAAGTCAGCTGTGTTTCCAGCTTCAGCTGTAACCAATGCGTTGGAAGCTGCTGTGCGTCCATCGAATTCCTCTTGCATTTGCAGAGCCGAGAGCGCAAAGTGCTCGGAAGCCAGGTGGTTGAGTGCAGATCTCAGATCAGCTGCTTTTGTATCCGCTTTGGTATTTTCGAATTTCTCAGGCATTTGTGTAGTAATGGCCGTGGAGAGTGCTTTACTTACGTCGAACATTTCTTTGAACCCTTCACGGTAAGCCTTGTATGCATCAGCATAATCTCCAGCTACATACTCATCGAATACTTTTTGCACGAGATCTTCATGTACTTTCAGCGCCTGTTTGGCTGCTGCTTTTGGCAATTTGCCTTCGGTTGCTGTGCTCAGGAATGTGGAGAACTCTTCCACGAATCCGTTGATGTTATCCTGTGCTTGTTTGATGCCAGCCTGGTTACCCATTTTGGTTGCTTTTACAAGATCATCTGTGTATTTGTTATGAGCGCGGAAGATGCGTTCGAATTCTTTGGCACCTGCATCACCATATAGGGAAGCGATTGCCGGTTGCATATCCAGTGCATTTTGGTCGAGTGCTTTGTAAGCTGCGTCTGCGTCTTTTGCTCCATCATATGCTTTAGCCATTGCGGTTACTGCGAGTGCAAAGTGCTCGGACAACAGGTGGTCCAGGTTCGCTCTCAGGTCAGCCGCAGGTGTGTTCACGGATGCTTTCATCATGGTCATCGGTGTCTGTGGTGCGGAAGCTGCTCCAGCGATCCCCGGCATCAATAGTGTCAAGCTAAGTACAGGTGCGATAAACTTCTTCATTTTCATTTTCATTACGTATTCACTCCTCGATTATGTTTTGTGTATAATTTCTTTCCTCGTCGTCGTCTTCATAGGGTGTAACGCAGGGTTCTCTATTCTGGATCACTCTGTGGGCAAAAAAAATTCGCATCCTTCAGTAAAGAAAGCTGCGAATGCCTGTTGTATCAAGGTTTTTTAGAATTAAAAAAATATAAAATTGTAGTGATCTTTCCGATCCGAGACTACATACCTTCTGTAAGATAGGCACTTCATTTCCCTTTATTTCTCAGTTAAAGCTTACATCAAAGGTTATCCTGAAGTACAATGAAGAGAATCATATCACTCGTGAAGGGGGTCCATTCATGACCTGGTTGCCTTATGTTTTAATTGTGGGTATCGCCTTATTTGGAGGCATTGCTACCATGATCATCGGAAACTCCAAAGCCAATCAGACCAGTAATCCCGACTATGATCGCCGCACAAAGCAAAACCTCAGCAAACTTTCCTATGTATACGTTGGTGCGATTGTACTTGGTTTTGGCGGACTAATCCTTTATCTTTTTAACTAAAATGTTTCGATTCAGCAAAGAATACTCTCAACCATGCCAAGCAACTTCAGGTTTCGTTCTACATATCCAATGGTTGAGGGGCCACCTCCCCTCTCCCTGATTACTGCCAAAAATCCGCGTAACATCCATACTTGTAACCGTTCGTAAAGCTGCTTCCTGTTAAAATCAGCATTCTCCTGCACATAACCATCTTCAAAGTCAGCCATAATCTTTCCAAGTTCTTGCCTATGTGTTGACGAGGGAATTGTAGAAATCAGTACAGCTGCCAGATCGAAATGATGATCGTCCATTCTTACTTCACCGAAATCAATAATGTAGATGGACTCTTTTGTAAACAACAAATTCCACATGCCCAGATCCCCATGAATGACTGAATGGTTCGTCTTGCGATATTCCAGACACTCCTCTGTAAGCTGGGCTAACGTACGAATTTGTTCAGATGACGAGGCTAACACTACATTGGAAACCTCACGCCATAATTGAGATAACTCGAAACGATCTTCCATACCAGCAACCTTAATATGATTCGTCATACGATGAAAAAGGCCGATCACCTGACCTAACCGAACAAAGTCAATGTTACTTTGGGAACGCGGAAGCAAATCCTCTATGTAGATCTGCAAATTATAAATCTCATTATTATATGTAATATACGGAATCTTGTATTTTGTCTGTACCATGGATGGTGAAATGTTTACCGATGCCAATGCCTGAACCATTTCATACTCAATCCACGCCTGTTGTTCGTTCCTCAGTTTACGTAAAACGAACTTACCTTGTGTCGACTCGATCAGCATCGCTTTAGAACTATTACCGTGTTCTATAGCATTAAATCCTACAATATTCCCAATATCATAATGAACTGCCACGTAATGAATAATTGTCATGCCTTCACCTCGTTTCCTGATCCTAAGCGATCTATTCAACAGACAGATGCTAGTCTCCTGTCTACATGCACATGTTTACAAGTTGGAGATAATTCAGAATTATTCTCGATATGTTCGGGGTTTAATATAAAGCCATAAGGGACAGCGAGCCCATAAAAACATAACAACCCCCAACTTGAAGGAGAGATATATGATGAAAAAAAACATGAAGAAATCCGTAGCAACGATGATGGTGCTGGGCATGACATTAACAGGAGCAACGGGCGTATTCGCCGGAACGCAGTTGGAGAAAATCTCTGCATACCTTAACCATGGAATCAGCTTTAATGTCGATGGCGCGGCTTACTCACCAACGGATGGCAATGGCAACAAACTTGCGCCAATTACTTATAACAACTCTACTTACCTGCCCGTACGAGCGCTTGCCGATGCACTGCATGTGCCTGTATCCTATGACGGCAAAAAAGGACAGGTCATTATTGGCCAAGCAACAAGCAATCCATCAGCCATGACGAATGTAACGTATAGCGCAGCACAAAAAGAGGCCATTCAAAAGGCTTTTGCACAATTCGATGGTTTCGAGACAGCTTATGCACCTCAGCAGATGATTGCAGGTGACACGTTCAAAAGTGTAGGTGCGGGTGGCGACGGAGTCAGCTTTGTCTTCAATCATATGAAAGTGGATGTGTCTCCAAGAGATTATTCGGACGGCTATACGAGCAAAGACGTGAAACTGTCCAATGGCGTGATCGCCAAATGGTACACACCAGATCAAACGGGCATGCTCACGTTCCAATTGGATGATCGTTACGTTACCCTTAGCACGCCGGATCATAAGCTGAGTCAAGCCCAGCTGCAACAAGTCGCTGTCTCTGTTCAGAAAGCAAATAGCAACAACGATCAAGGGATCACTGCATTCGCAGATGTGAACTATAGCAAACAACAATTGGATAACATTCGCAAAGCATTTGCGAAGTTTGACGGGTTCACAACAGCCTATGCCCCACAACATATGGTTGCCGGAGATACGTTCAAAAGCGTAGGTGCGGGCGGTGATGGTGTAAACTTTGTTTTCAATCGTATGAATGTAACGGTATCCCCTAAAGATTACTCGTTCAGCTATGATGGTAAAACGGTAAAACTACCTAATGGCGTATCAGCCAAATGGTATACACCAGATCAAACGGATATGCTCACATTCAAGCTGGATGATCGTTATGTAACACTCAGCTCACCGAATAACCAATTGACTCACACTCAACTGGAGCAAATGGCGGTCTCCGTACAAAAAGTGAAATAAACAAAAAAATAAACACACATCATTTCGGTCCCACTATATAAGCTTGGGCTGATTTGATGTGTGTTTGTTTTGAATCTTTAGAATTTATTTTTATCAAATGGTTCTGGAAGCTTCAAGGAGTACACCAGCGTTGATTTTCCTTCTTTCACGGGAAAAATCATATTAAGCACGCCATCTTGTAACATGTTTTCTGGAATCTTGGCTGTGCTAAATCCCCACTTCCTCTCAGGTATGTCCCTTAAAGATACTTTCCCGAGCACCGAAGTGTAGTCTGGATTGGTGAACAGCAACTCTGTAATTGAATCTTTAGAGGAGGAAATGGTCAATGTTCGATCAAAATTCAGCACTACACCATCAATTCGGTCTGGCACAGCTGATTCCAACGGTCTTGTGTTTACTGGATCTAATTTGTACACATCTCCAACCCGATCTATTCGCAGTGCCTTTGCATAAAACGGAAGAGTTCTAGGTGCCATTGCTAGATCAGTACCCTTTTCTTCATCGCTCATGATTAATTGTTTGTTGTAACCACTTGCTTTTGTCTCCGATACTTTAAGCCCCAAGTCCTTACTCCACTGACCCAAAGGAATAAAGGTCTGATTGTATAGCGTCAACAATTGTTTTGAAGGTTGATTCACACTGGAAGAACGCTGTCCACGAGTGAAGGTGATCCGATCCTTGCCAAGATTATATTGAATATGAAATGCTTTAGTGAATTCTTCTAAAGGAACATAATGCTGCCCTTCCATATAGAAGGTGGGCTGCCCTTTATACTCCAATACACCCTGATCAGACTTAATAGCTACAGGTTCCATCGGGAAAAACACATTAGAGAACTGAAAAGAATTCCAATATTTTTTCCAATCACTGTACGTACTATAATTCAATTTAAGATGTTTATTTTCTGAAATAACATATAAGGATGGCGGATAAGAGCCCGGATTGGAAAAGTACTGTTCAATAATATACTCATCCTCAGTAATCCACTGGATACTTTCGGTACGAGCGCGATAAGGAGAATCATAGGAACGAATCCGTTTAAGGGTCTTCAGATCATAAACTTGTACCTTGGACGACTCCATTTTACTATCCAGACCGCTCTCTGTGACCAGAACCAATGTTTTTCTTTCGGGTGAGATAAATGATTGCACATAGCCCACTCGCTCTTTAATCAGTGTAGTTTTTTTGCCATTTTTGGTTACAACCACAGTCCAGTCTGATTTCCGATCCCTCGTGTTGCCTTGAGAAACATTTAGATGAACATCTGCACTTACCTGAAAAGCTTTAGTAGACAAGCCTGTCTTCTGGTCGGGCTTCATCCACAAGTCGCTTACTTTGGCCTTCTTCCCCTTTATACCGCCATATTCAAGGTAGTGACAATCTAAAGTATCTGTGCAATAAACCCCAAAATTACGGGTTTGTGGAATCGGTGATACCACATATTTGGTATCTGTAAAATCCCTTTCCAGCAAAAGCTTTCCGCGAGTGTATACTTTTTTTCCTGTGACCATGGAATAGTAGTTGGATTTAGGTACGTTTTTCTCATAGATCGTATAATATATTCCGATTTGTGGTTCCAAGTGGATACGGTTTTCGCCCTCATGGACCTTGCGAAGTGTGTTCGAGCTATAGTCATATTCATACAAAACGTAATAATGTTGCTTATCATCCGTGGCATAATAAGTTATGTATCCTTTTAATCCTGCTGGTGTGTCACTAACAATAGGATCATAGTGATGGGAAGTTGTCGTCAGACCGGTATGTATCCTAGGAAGGATAGCTGGAACGGTAAAATGGTACTCATTTTCTTTGATTTCACCAGTATCAAAACTTGTTCGAAGCGTAGTCACGGCCACCTCCGTGCCTCTTATTGCAAAACGAATGTTATGTTGCACCCGATCTTTGGATGAAATGGATCGCTCTGCGTTCTGTGCGATTTGAACTATTGAAGTGGACGCTGAGACTGTGAATTCCGACATGCTAAGTATAAAAATTGAAACTAAACTGACGATGAGCCATTTGGATACTCTGGACATACTTAACTCCTTCTCTGTGTAATGAATTTGGTTGAGACTCGTTAAGTATAGAACTTTTGATCTAAATATTCATTACTTTTTCTTCCATCTTCTGCTCCTAATGGAACATCCCAAAGGACAGAGACGAATGTATCATTTATCTGTCAGCTGTCACTTTAGAATTCACTAAATCTATTTCTACGTATGGGATGCTACCGCTTAATAGCTGTTTCGGTTAACCCATCAAACCTTTAGTTCAGCCAAACGAATAACCCTGCGATAAACCATCGCATCCATCAAATCCTCCCATTCGAGTTCACTGGCATTAACGTCTCGATAATAGACCGAAGCAGCAGGCAAGAACCCGACCAACGGCCCTGTTCCACCACATATCAGGCTCCCACCGTCTCCGCCTTTGGGCATCACGTCTCCAGCCGAATCGAGCGTAAGCTCATACTTGTAGGGATCACCCGCAAATTGCACTCCGAAAAAATTCGGCAATTCCAGATCATAAGGACGATCATCCTTTTCTTCACCCCATGAAGAGGCCATCTCTACCGATCCATCCACAATTTCATCCACGCCTTCCAGACTTCCAAAGTGCTTCAATCTCATCGTATAGTCGAAGCTGTCACCCCAGGGAAATAACGTACGACAACCTCCACCATAGATATACTCCCATTCGTCTTCAGTCAGCAAACCAAAGCCCGCCGCAGCTTCCTCCCTCACAACGTCTTCCAGTTCTATTCCTTCGTTGAACCACAGAATTCGGACTTCATTCTCACTTTGGCGAATCAGACGAAATTGTTGATGCAATTCATATTCACGTATTTCCGACTGCTTAAACTGCTCCAGTGCTGACGGGAAATCAGGATCTTCTTGCGCATGTGCTTCCTCCTCAGACACTTCAATCCAGCCAAGCGAGATCAGTTCACATTCCACGAGCATTGGCCCAATAACCACTTCTCTCACAGGTGACATCTGACTCGCCAGAAACGAATCCACGTCCTCCACACCATACTCACTGACTGTTTCATGCAGGTCGGCTGATGTCTCTTCGTTCATTCCATGCTGCCAACGATCCCAGCCGAGTGTTACTTGATCCCCAGGCACAAACACAAATCTCAGCCCATCCTCCGTAAATACAGCCGTCTCCATCCGCTGACCGAATCGTTCAAATGTCTCGAGCCCCTCATATACCATACCGTCTGGTAACTGACGAACAAGCTTACGCATCCAAGCCTCTTTGTCCTGAGCATTCAACGCCTGCCACATGTCTCGTCTCAATGCCTCCACAACTTCCCCCACCTTTCCTTATACACTTTCTCTTCACTAAAATAATTTACTGGCTGGAACAGCAAACTTACTTGTGTTGTTTACATTTTCACTTCCCTGCAGCCTGCAACAGTTCCAGCAATAATTCCTTCCGTCTTCCCTCCGCTTTGCGAGCAAGCGTTGAGAGCTTCTCCACCTTGCCAAAGATTGGATAGAGTACACGTTCCGCTTCATAATGCTCAAGTTTTTGAATCTGTCTAACCAACAGTTCGAGTATTTCCTCATTCTCCAGTTCGGGTTGAATCTTCAGCTTCAGACTATCGGTCGAACGACGCAAGCTGGCGACTAACGCAGGTATGGATTGAGCCGTTACACCCTGTTGTTCTACAAATGCCGCAATGAACTTATCCTGAATCAAATGATGCTCATCATCCACTTCACCCATGTAATGTTTAACCAGCGGGAAATATCGCTCATCCACGAGCCCCAATCCAAAGGTTGCATAACTGCCCGGCATACAGCTTTTCTCCCCCTCGGTATCTTCGTAGAACTCAAACTCCTGGATAGCCTCACGTGCATACTCTTCCAGAAGTGGATGCAACTCCGGGTACTCCAGTGCATTGGCAAAGAATCGGTGGGTATCCGACTTCGCGAGCCCTTTGATCGGCAAATACTGCTTTACGGTAGATTTGAGCTTGATCTTATAACTTTTCGGAAAGCCCTGCTTCAATAAATGAATAATAAAGGTAAGTGCCTGCTGATAGGCACCAGCCTCTTCCTTACGAATGTGAATGGTCATCAGAGCAAATACATCATTCGCTTTGCATTCCACTTCTTCCGTTTTCACATGAATATCGTCCTTCGCATACGTCCCGCTACCTTCTGTCATCATACGTGCCGCACGTTTGCTACCGAGTTGCTTCGCGAGCTCCAAGAAAGTCAGACCTTTGGGTTTGCTATAACTCGGCTCAAAACGTAGAATCATGACCGCCGCGTATAACAGCAGATCGATTGGTTGAGTCCCGGCTGTTTGCGCCTTCTCATGCTCGTCCGAATGTTTGCCTGCCTGTGTCTCAACGTTCGACTCCAGCATTGCTCCTGGTTTTAGTGAATACTCATTGGTACGATAAGGCGAAGACTGTACATCATAATACTGTGGCAAAAACTGATTCTCTGCCCATGCCGTCACCGCACGAGTTATCTCACCACGATGTTCCGCAAGTGCCTCCGGACGCCCCTGATTCAACTCTTGAATCCGATCATACTGCCTGATCGTCCATGCTACATCCAACTCCGAGAACAGCTTTGGATCGAGCAGATGACTCGTCAAAAAGAAGGATTCCAATGGCTTCGTTGGATATGTACTGTTCTCCAGATTCTTGTCTACATAGGTATGAATACGATCAAGGAGCAGCTTTCTTTTCTCTTCGTTTATCCATTCCAATAAAGTCAGTTGCAGCTTACCTTCGGTTGTTGGGAATTTCCCTCGCAAGGTGAAGCGGTAGTCAATCAACGGAGTATCTGCCAGCTTGTCCAATCTTCCCTGAACAACCTCTACAAGCTTAGGCCCGATCTCGTTCCGTACCTGTTCCTCGGTAAAAGCTTCTGCCTGCTTCGATTGCACATCATCATCCAAACCCAGATCCAGGCTGTCTACCGTGGTCCGTCCAGGTTTGTAATCCAGTACAATATCATTGAAAATGCCCATTTGCAGCGTAGTTCGCTTCACAACACTTTCCAAGTCATCCCGCTTTTCCTGTTCATCAAACCATTCATGGAGCGTCGTCATCATCTCTTCCATCGCCTGATCATAAAGTGTACTCATCTAATCTCCTGCCTTCCCATGCATCTTATGATGTTCATCAACCACACTTGAACCTCTATTCATCCCGGATTAGTCCGAGGTATCTATGTTATAAATACGTATTAACGTTCGTATATTACCTATTATTTTACTCTCTCACGTACAATCGGAACAATAAGGCTTACGCACGGTTGTTTGCTAGTCAAGGAGATCTACGGATCGCTTTCACATCTATGTATGCTCTCGCTATCATCATCCCCACGTTGTATAATCATTGTATTCCTTTTTAGGAGGTCCGACTAAATGAGCTACAGCAAATACTTCCCCTTAGAAAACTATTTGAATCAAGTTTCAATCACCCTTACATACGCAGAGCTTGAGGAGATTCTTGGATTTAAGTTACCCCCTACAGCGTATAATCGCGAACAATGGTGGGTGAATAATTCCAATAATCATACACAGGCACTATCCTGGTTAAATGCCGGATGGAAGGTTGAGAATGTGATTCTAGGAAAAAACGTTACCTTTGTCCGTTGCGAGTCATAATCGATCTGTACGATATAGATTAATAGTTATAACTCCAAAGGCTCTATTTTTCCATAAATGTTATTCGAGACAAAAAAAGCAGGGTAGACTGATGAACTCATCAGTTCTCCCCTGCTTTGTAAATTAATTTACTGTCTTATACCACTCGTTCACTTCGGCTGTAATATCATCGCCGCCCATGGACTTCCACTTCGTCACAAACGCATCAAATTCCTCAATGCCCACCTGACCATAGATGATCTTGCTGAACGTATCCTTCTCCAGCTTGTCGATCGCGTCCTTCTTCATTTTCATCGTCTCGGTTGGTGCTCCCGTGAATTTGTTCTTAATCGCGTTATCTTTATTCGCAACGACCACTTCAGCGGCCGTAAATACTTCCGGTTTGTTGGCAATCTTCGTATTTTTCTCAAAAGGGGTCTCCGGCTCTTTGCCCTTCGCAAGTTCCGCCAGCGTATCCATCATCAGATTCGGGATCCGTGCACCATCATACGTAATCGTATATTTGAGTGGTGATACACCGTCCTTCACTTCAGCTTCACCAACGACTTTGCCGTCCACGATGTCATAGTCATATCCTTGCGCAAATCCATGTTCGAACTCGCTGCCCACTTCTGGATTGGCAAAGTTGTCGAACAGATAATTTTGATACGTGAAGAAAATCTCCGGGTTCGCCATGTCTTTGTTAATCAGTACCACCCCGTTACTTGCACCAGATCCATGTTGGTGGCTCTCGCCTGTTGGCCCAGTAGGTAATGCAATGGCCTTGTACGTGGCACCGTCCACATTTTTCTTCACATCATCAATCGGCCAGTTTGGCATCCAGTGTGGCCCAACGATAATGCCTGCTTTACCTGCGGTGAACAGTTCTGCTGCCTTGATCTCGTCATATACGCCCGCTTCTTTGGGCAGGTAACCTTTGGACAGCCAATCTTTCATCGTCGCAAGGCCTTCCTTCACACCTGGCTGAATGGAGCCATATTGCAGTGTTCCGTCTCCGGCATCATTCCACTGTCCAGGCATCGTGTTGTACATGCCGAAAATCCAGCCGGATTCCGTCATCCAGGTATTGAGCGCATTCTTCATGCCGACAGTCAAACCATACGTATCTTTCTTGCCGTTCCCATCCGGGTCCTGATTCGTAAAAGCATCCATGACCGTAACCAGCTCATCCATGGTTTTTGGTTCTTCCAGTCCCAGCTTCTTCAACCAGTCTTCCCGAATGAACATGACCGAATCACCATTGTAGGCATAATCAAAGATTGGAATGCCATAACGCTCGCCCTCATACATGTATGGATACCATTCCTCCGGTGCCGATTCAGATGCCTGTTTCCATGTGTCCGAAGCATATTGGTCAAATAACTCGCCAGCATTGGCAAATTTGCCGGACTCGATTAATTCCCTTACCAGATTGTAGTCTCCCCGAATGGAGACGATATCCGGCAGTTCCTCGTTAGCCGACAGGGACAAGCGCAATTTCGTGTAAAATGCATCATTGGTCACCGATACGGCCCACGGTGTGGTCAAATCGATGCCAAGTCGTTCCTTGGCCCATTTGGTATGCACATTGTTTTGTGCCGTCTCCCCGTTCTTGAACTTCGTATCATCATTCCAGGCCCGCAAATAACTCATCTGTACCGCCGGTTCATACTTCCCGTCTTGCAGAGCAAGTGGTGTAGCGGCTTCCTTCGTTGGTTCTTCCTTGGCCCCCGAACTACATGCCGTTACGGCAACCATCGTGATTGCGAGCAATGCCGTCATCATTTTTCTATACATAAACTAACCCCTCCTCAGGTAACTTGGATACCCTTATGTGCCAAACGCACCTCTGCATGTGGCATTATGCACCTTACATGAAAAGGATAGTGCAGCCGGGGAGGCAAACATATATCACAATTTCAATGTTCATATTGATTTGTTAACCGTTCCGAAAATCTTGCGGGGTCAGTCCATAATGTTTACGGAACACCTGAATGAAATAAGGGGTGTTGTTGTACCCCACTTCCTGACCAACTTCATAGATCTTCATCGCCGTATGCTTGAGCAAATGGACCGCACGTTCCATTCTGGAACGGATAATATAATCACTAATGCCTTCACCTGTGGATTGTTTGTACATTTTCGACAGATATACCGGGTGCAGATGCACCTCTCCGGCAATGACCTGCAACGATAGATCCTCGCCCAGATGTTGGTCGATCCATTGCTGCACCTGCCGGATCAGCGTTGATCCGGCATCCTGTCCCGCATCGCTCACACTCTCTGCCCACTGCTGTATTACAGACCGAG
Source organism: Paenibacillus sp. SZ31 (assembly GCF_012912005.1). Lineage (GTDB taxonomy): Bacteria > Bacillota > Bacilli > Paenibacillales > Paenibacillaceae > Paenibacillus. The sequence goes on along the minus strand of NZ_JABBEA010000009.1, from coordinate 88,630 downwards.
TCCACGTTTCCAGACTACGCAGCGAGATACCATAGCCGTCTTTGAGCAACTGCTGATACTGCTCACCAAGCACTTCGGCCAACTGCCTTCCTTCCCGATGAGCCATATAGGAAAATGCCGCCGCCAAATAATGAAAAGCCACATACACATGCTCCGGGAACACACTGTTCGACAGTTCGGCAAAGATCTGATCAATCTTACGGTGTGCATCCTCCATGCGCCCGGCTTCCAGTAACGTCGTTAGACCCGGTGGTTCATACAGCGCTGCAAGAGACTTCAACGTGGCCCCATTGGTTCCTGCCGCCGCATTCAGATGTAATCCTTTGCCCGCCTCGACCTGCTTGCGAAGTGCACTCACGGCCTGATGATATAGCTGCGGCACCTGATCTGGGAAACGCCCCACACGACTAACAGATAGGGAAATGGTCGCGTTCAGATACTGCCTCACACTGTGGATCAACCGCTCTCCAAGTCGGCCCATTAGCATTTCCGGTTCGGCTTGGGTTTGTTTGGGACTAGCCATGAAGACCAGATCATCGTAGGCGTCATCCGTATGACAGAGGTGATAGGTACTGCCGTAGATCTCTTCCACCACATTTGAGATGGCGTACTTCATCAATCGAAACGCTTTATGTGTGGGTTGATGGTCATCATACCGGATGAGCAACAGTTGCATTTTATCCTGTGGACGGAAACCGATCTCAAATTGCTCTAGCTTGCCTTCGAGTTCAGCATCCGCAAATTTATGCCCTAAAAGTACATCCTTCATCAGCTCCGCCCGCTTCTCGGGCAGATGTTCCCTCACCGAATACATGGCCCGCTGATGCAGCAATTGTTTCTCACCCTCCAGGCGAATCTGTACTGCGGCCTGCTGTACGGATTCGATCAGTTCTTCATCCCGGACCGGCTTGAGCAGATAACTGACTGTCCCGTGTTTGAGCGCCTGCTTCGCATAATCGAAGGAAGCATGCCCCGATAAAATAATACATTTGGTCTGTTCCCACTTTTGGCGGATAAGACTGACCAGATCCAGACCGGACATACCCGGCATTCGGATATCCGTGATAATAATATGGACCTGATGTGATGCCATATGTTCCAAGGCTTCTTTGACAGAATAGGCTTTGAATACCTGACCAATCCCGTGTTCTCTCCACGGTATCGAGACAGCGATCGACTCTACTGCTGAATGTTCATCATCCACGACCATCAGATTCATCATGCGGTTGTTCCTCCTCAAACCATCGAATTTCTACACTAAGCCCACCATAGGGAATCGCTCCAAAATGAAGCCCCGACGACAGCCCATATCGCGTAACAAGACGCTGGTGCACATTCCACGTGCCTGTTCCAATCTCCTCACCCATCGGTTCATTGATCTCCCGTTCCAATTCCGCAATCTCTTCCGCTGTCAGCGTGACACCGTCATTGTCTACAAACAGGCTATATCTTGTATATTTTCGTCCCTCAATATGTTCGGGTACCGCCATCCCCGTTACGACGACATGCCCACTACCCTCCATCGGCTCAATGCCGTGGATCACCGCATTCTCTACGATGGGTTGAATGAGCAGTCGCGGAATGTGAAGCAACATCAGTTGCTGCGGTACGGCAATCTCGTAGGTCAGCCGGTTGGTCCGCATCTGTTGAATGGACAAATAATGGTCCAGCAGCCGGATTTCTTCCTCTACTGTCGTCATATCATTCTCGCCCCGCGTAATGTAGCGATAGTAGTCTCCCAGACTTAGCGACATGGCAATAACGGCTTCACGGTTGCCGAGCTGGGTCATATTTTTGATATAAAACAGGCAATTGTACAGGAAATGCGGATTGATCTGTGATTGCAGATGTTTCAATGTTGCTTCCCGCGAGCGAATACGTTCCTCGTATACCTTCTCGATCAGTTCCTGAATCTGCTCTGCCATATGGTTGAAGCTCTGGGTGAGATACGCGAATTCATCACGAGAGTGATCGACCGGAATCCGTGTGGACAGCTGGCCTTTGCGAATCTGTTGCAACCCTCTCATCAAACGATGGATGGGCACCTGAACTTTTCGATACAAAAGCAGTGCAGCCCCGATACTCAGCACAAGCAGTAACAGAATGGAGGTAATAAACATATTTCGGCTCTTGTCCATCGGGGTTAACAAATCATCCAATACCACAGGGTTCACGTATACTGCTTGCAGTTGTTTGGAGTGCACGTAACTGACCAGATATTGTTTACCGCCCACCTCCAATTGATGATTGCCTTCCCTCTCCGGGCAGTTAAAAGGCATATCACGCATGATCGCTTCGACCAATTCGGGGTCCGCCGTACGGTTCAACAACGGATCGTTACCTGGTACCAGCAAGAAGGGATCTCCGCCCTGTGTCTCTTTGAAATCATCCAACATGGCAACCATGTTCATCGGGTCAAAATTAATCTCCATCACCGTTCGCACGCCTGTGTTCACCGGTTTTTCATTCCACTCGTAGTTATCCGTGAAAAAGTAGGTAAAACTCCCCTGCTCCAGCTGCCATTGGCCCGGTTGCGGGAACGTCAACATCTTCTCATCGTAGACCGTCCGGCTGGACATGGTGGATAACACAAGTTCTGCTTGTGGCAGCACAATGGTAATATCGTTCTTCCAGCGGCTGGTGGACTGGTACAACGATAATTTGTCGAGAATATCCAGATAGATGCTGTTCTTCTCATATTGGCTGGTTGAATCCGTCATGTAACGGTAGTGCAGGATACTCGGATCTCGCAGCAATGTCAGACCATACAGTGAGAGCTGCTCGATATTTTTATCTACCTGGGAACTGAAATAATTGAACTGGTTCAGACTCGATTGCTGCTTCTCTTCAACGACCATATCCACATTTGCCTGATTGGCGTATGTATAAAGCAGCAGAATGGGTACGAGCAGGCAGATTAAGAGAATGACCGTCTTCGCAAATACTGTGAATTTCATCGTTTCACCCTGTCTCTGAATTTGAAGTCGTTCTACACCGAAGTCCTATTTTATATTGAAAACCCTTACATTTCTATATGATTTTATGTTCTCCCGTTTTCCTGTGACTTGAAAACCTCTGTTTCCATCAACAAGTTAATATTTCAACATCCGCATTGAAATGTTGTTCTATAGTCCGCCCTTTGCCGTTGCTATAATTCAGTTGCTCCACTCTGTGCAGAGGCTTGCTCGCCTCATCATGCCGGAGCTGGACGAGATAAAGGAGGGACCCTGATGGCTATGGAACAACCGTTAACAACCAATACGCCGGTGCGAAAAATGACACCCCATCCACGCAAACGTACCCGCTGGAATTTCAAACGCACGTGGCCGCTGCATCTAATGCTGCTGCCTGCTGTACTGCTTACATTACTGTTCGCCTATGTGCCCATGGGCGGCATTATCATTGCTTTTCAAGATTTCAAACCGTGGCTAGGATTCACTGGCTCCAAATGGGTAGGCTGGGACAACTTCAGGTTCATGTTCGAATATCCCGACAGCGTTCAGGTCATCTGGAACACGGTACTGATTGCTTCCATGAAAATTGTGGCCGGACTTGTGGCCCCCGTGGTGTTCGCCATTTTGCTGAATGAGGTTCGGAACTCCACGTTCAAACGTTTCTCACAAACCTTGGTGTATCTGCCCCATTTCCTGTCCTGGGTTGTTCTTGGTGGTATATTACTCGACATGTTATCACCGGAAGGTGGGCTGGTAAACCAGGTGTTAGCGGCGGCTGGCGTTGAACCGATCTTTTTTTTGGGGGATGGCGACTGGTTCCGTGTAACGGTAGTTGTCAGTGATGTGTGGAAGGAGTTTGGATTCGGAACGATTGTATTTCTAGCAGCACTTGCGGGTATTAACCCGGCATTGTATGAGGCTTCGGAGGTAGATGGGGCAACACGACTTAGACAGACATTACACATTACCCTGCCTGCACTCGTGCCGATGATTATCGTGGTAGGTACGTTATCGCTGGGCAATATCCTGAATGCAGGCTTTGACCAGATCTTCAACCTGTACAATCCGCTGGTATATGAAAAAGGCGATATTATCGATACCTTTGTCTACCGGATGGGGATTCTGAATGGCAAAATGAGCTTTGCAACCGCCGTTGGACTATTCAAATCATTTGTCGCGATGTTCCTGGTCATCTCTGCGTACCGGATGGCGTACAAAATCGCCAATTACCGTATTTTTTGAGGAGGAATCAAGGTGTATCACAAAACAACCGGGTACCGTATATTCAATGGCTTCAACCTGATATTTATCGCGGCCGTCTCGATCCTGTGCATCCTGCCGCTGGTCCATATTCTGGCGGTTTCCTTCAGTGGTAAAGCGGCAGCATCCGCCAATCTGGTGACACTTTGGCCGATTGATTTTACGGTGGCTGCCTATACCAAAACATTTGGTAACAGTAACTTTCTCAGTGCGCTTTGGATTTCAGTTCAACGTACCGTTCTTGGCACACTGCTCAGTATGACACTTGTTTTCCTAACGGCTTATCCGTTATCCAAGGAGAGTCTGCACTTTAAAGGACGTTCGTTATATGCGTGGTTTTTCATCTTCACGATGCTGTTTAGCGGGGGATTGATTCCATCCTATATTTTGATCCAGAAGCTTGGATTGATGAATACGATGTGGGCTCTCATTTTGCCGGGAGCGGTGGCTGTCTGGAACCTGATTCTCATGATGAACTTTTTCCGCAACGTGCCAAAAGAGCTGGAAGAAGCCGCATTTATCGATGGAGCCAACCATATCACAACCCTGTTCAAAATCTATCTGCCTGTTTCCATGCCCGCCATTGCCACGATCTCCTTATTCACCATGGTAGGTCAATGGAATTCCTGGTTTGACGGGTTGATCTATATGAATGATGCTTCCAAATATCCACTCGCCACGTTAATGCAGACCATTATCGTTCAGCAGGATTTCTCTAATATGAACGTGGATGCAACGCAGCTTCAGAACATGTCTCAGCGTACGGTTAACGCGGCTCAGATCTTTATTGGCGCTCTGCCAATCCTGCTCGTCTATCCGTTCTTGCAGCGTTTCTTCGTGAAGGGGATTGTGCTGGGGGCGGTAAAAGAGTAAGGCAAACACAAGGAATCCCTACATGAAATTCTTTGTTCAGAAGGTTATGATTTCAGTTGATTCGCGATTGTTCTCCCGCGAGTTGCGTTGTTATACTCATTAATTAACTCATCCAGCACCATGGATTGGCGAATAACCTCCGGATGCCACAGTTCCGGGTATTGATTTGCAATCTGGTAGAGTCTTTGCCGTGCATGTTCGATACATTCCTGAATGGTTTCCGGATTATGTACCATACTCCCGCCCCCTGTTGTCCTTAAATATCCATCATCCAAAAAAGACCATCTAATATAATATTCGGAACAAGAGGGGATTTGGATTACCCCAAAATTAAAATTTTGGTTATTTTTTCTTGTAAAAGTTATGATTAGCGTGAATTACATGACCTGATCTGCATTTACATTCAATGCAAATAAACCGGATAGGCCACGGCCTGTCCGGTTTTATAGCGTTTATCTCTTTTCCAAAACGACGTCACATGCCGAGATGAATATGAGCATACTCAGCAGCTTACGTACGCTAATCCTCATATTTCGTAAAAAAAACATCCTCAAGAACGGCCTTGGCCTTCTTCAAATCACGGGAATTCAGCATATCAAGCATCCCTATAATTTCATTCATTTCCTCGTTAATGGTCACTGCTTCCGTATTCTCATTATCGTTATCGCTTGAAGCTTCATCGGCATAGGGCATCCCCTCACTAGAAACGATGGATGGCCCATCTTTTTCCGAATGGAACCATGAGGCCTGCGCGGTTTCACGGAGAGCATGCACTAAGAACTGCAATTCTTCTTCGGTATATCGCTGCAAAAAACGATTTGCGCCAAGATCAATTTGTTGATGCATGGCTTGATGTAAACGATAGATGTCTTGACCCCGTTCTGTCATGCGAAACAATACTTCTTTTTTATTATCAGGCAGGTATTCAGGCAGAATGATATTTTTCTGTACCAGCCTTTTGGTGATTTTCGAAACCGTGCCTTTGGAAAAGCCGAATTGCTTCGAAATGGTTATGCCATTTACAGGCTCAAGTGTTCCAATGGCATCCAGCACATGCAGCATGGTAACTGTCATTTCTTCGACTAACTCCTGAACTTCCGGATTAGGGCTATTCTGGAGTAGCCACTCCTTCTCTTCGTCATCTTCCGCTTGGAATTTAATCTGTATATCTTTCACAGCTTCCAGCACTTCATTGATTAAGTGCTCTTTATTGTGATTATCTGATGGCTTGATCATCCTTTTTCCTCCAACACTAATGAACTTCATCTCAGTATATCAAGGACAGGTCTACAATTAAAGTTTCCTAGGAAACAATATTGACAAAAGAACAGAATTTAAACTACTATTGTTGCAAGGAAACTTATTGTTTCTCAGAAACAATAAGTTGTGAGCATCATAGTCTGTTAGTGATGAGAATCAAAAATTATTTTAGACCCAATTAAGAGAGGAACATTACAAATGACAGATATACGATCCAATCCAGCTCAAGAGAAGCATCAACCAAATGTGAGTCCATCGAGGGAAGATTACGATATTGACGTATTGGTTGCAGGCGCTGGCCCGACCGGCTCTACATTAGCAGCAGATCTTTTGCGCCGCGGCCTTCGTGTCCGACTGGTCGACAAGGCTCCCCACGCCTTCAAAGGTTCTCGTGCCAAGGGAGTACAGCCGCGAACCCAGGAGGTTTTGGAGGACCTCGGCGTGCTGAGTGATGCTCATGCGGAGGGAAGCACTTATCCTCTCGCAGGTATTCATCTCGGGCCGATCACTGTGCCATGGCGCATGCAACAGCGAAATAAACCTACACCGGATTTACCTTATCCGAATATTCTTCTGCTGGCTCAACACCGTACGGATGCCATCCTGCACCGCCTACTCGAACGTCAGGGGCTAAATATTGAATTTAACAACGCGGTAGATTCTTTTGAACAGGATACCGATGGTGTGACGGTGACGCTCTCTTCAGGGGAGAAGATTCGCAGCAGATTTCTGGTGGGGGCAGACGGTGGTTCAAGCACCGTTCGTAAAGGTGTTGGAATTCGATTTGTCGGAGAGACCAACGAATCGGATCGTATGCTTATCATCGACGGAACCATCGATGGCTTGTCTCGCAATCGTTGGCATATGTGGCCACGCACAAAAGGTAAATTTGTCGGAGCATGCCCATTGCCTCACTCCGAACAGTTCCAGGTCATGATCAGGTTGGGAACAGACGAGAACCCAGACCTGAACGAGGCTGTACTTGCCGCTCAGTTCCACAAGCTCACTGGTTTACGACTCTACGATATTACCTGGAGTTCCGTATTCCGACCCAACGTACGACTTGCTGAGTATTATCGGTCAGGCCGAATCTTCCTTGCAGGCGATGCGGCCCACGTTCATACTCCAGCCGGTGCGCAAGGACTCAATACCGGTGTACAGGATGCTTACAACCTCGGTTGGAAGATAGGTCAGGTCATTGCTGGTGCACCTGATCGCCTGCTTGACAGTTACGAAGCCGAACGTCAACCAATAGCCGCACGCGTTCTTGGAAAATCCAGCGAGTTGTATGCCAAGCTCGATAATAAACGTCTCGCCAGTCTCAAACGCGGTGACGAAGAACGTCAGCTCACACTATCGTATCATGGTGGTCAACTTAGCTCTGAGAATGCATCAGCGACCAAGTCACTTCAGGTCGGAGATCGAGCACCCGATGCTCCATGCATCGGCCCAGGCGGGGTAAGACGACTTTTTGAAATTCTCCGTGGACCACAATTCACATTGCTTGCTTTTGGAGCCAATGCCGCTCATATCCTCCCTGACCTGATCTGGCCGGATAGTGGTGCCGAATTGCACAGATACATCGTCAGTACTGGTAATGAAGCCGAACAGAATGTTATCAACGACACCACCCAAAAACTGACTGACATCTACGGCATTAACAGCGACACACTGATACTTATTCGACCCGATGGTTACATCGGTAGCATCATCAAGAGCGACTGGCAGGCGGAATTTGAGAATGTAGTCAGCATGGTTACCCCGCCACGTTGAGTGTAACTTCTCGAATTGAAGTTAATTGATCTTAAACCGTAATCCCCTAAATGATTAACTTGTTTAGGTTTTTTTTCAATTCAGAAAATAAAAATGTCCCCTCTTCGACCTGAAGAAAGGACAACATTTAGGAAAGATCTGTGCTCGTCTGAGCCGCGGCCTGCAATAATGGTTGCAAGAGTCCTGGAAAGCGTGTTTCCAGATCTTCGGACCGCAGGGTGAGAAAATGCTGTGTGCCCTGCACTCTGACCCGAATAACTCCAGCTTCCCGCAGGGTCCGAATGTGGTGCGACATCGTTGACTTCACAACAGGTGCATGAAAATGACTGCACGGCTGCTCCCCGCTTCTCGCTGCTTCCGCAACAATCCCAAGACGGGTCGGGTCGCTTAATGCATACAATACGGAGGAAAGTTCAATATCTGATACTTGTGGATGGTGTAAAATTTTCATACTGTAGTCTCCTTTTTTCAGACTATCCATTGTATTTTAACACAGATCCATGATATATTTCTAATGTTCGACACTAATCGAACTTTAATGATTTCGTTATGTATCCCCTGCTGTCAGGCACGGGATTAACATCATACTACATTTTGCAAATGTTACACACCGTTTCTGAAATGTTGCGAAATACACATCACTTTAGGAGGTTTTTATGAACAACACCGCAACCGCATCATCAGGGGAACGGACCGGAATACAGGAAGGTTTAATTGTAAGCTTGCTCGGATTCACCGTTGTACTCGTTGTTATGAATACAATGATGTTTAATCTGGCTTTGCCTAAAATTGCAGCCGAATTTATGCTTACATCCGTCGCTTCATCTTGGATTGTTACAGGGTATTCCATTGTCTTTGCCATTTCCTCGATTACGTTCTCACGTCTATCCGATTTCATACCTATCCGTACATTATTCACGACTGGGCTGACTTTACTTGGTGCTGCATCCGTTCTAGGATTCTTCAGTAATCACTTCATCATATTGCTCATTGCACGTCTGATTCAGGCTGCGGGTGCTGCATCGGTTCCGGGGCTTGCCATTGTGCTGATTACCCGGTACATTCCGAATGATCGCCGGGGTAAATCGATGGCTGTCATCATGTCCGCCAGTTCACTGGGTCTTGGGCTCGGTCCCGTCATCGGCGGAAGTATTACACAATTTCTGGGATGGCACGATCTGTTTATCGTTACAGGACTAACGTTATTCTTGATTCCTGTATTCTTCAAACTGCTCCCGCGGGAAACACCGCAAAAAGGTTCATTTGACCTGCTGGGTGCCATTCTTCTCGCCATCGGTACTACCGGTGTGCTGTTATTCCTGACTTCCCGTCAGTGGTTCACGCTTGTCATCGGTGCTGCTGCACTGCTTCTGTTCTGGCTCCGAATTCGGCGCGCGGCAGATCCATTTGTCCAACCTGCTTTGTTCAAAGACAAAAAATATATGATGCTCAGCTCGCTGGGGATTGTATCCTACATCAATAACTTCTCAACGTTGTTCCTGTTACCGCAGATTCTGGCGCATCTGTATGGGCTGACACCTGCTCAATCCGGGCTTGTCATCTTCCCGGGTGCAGTCGTGTCTATGCTGCTCTCCAACCGCATCGGCCGCATGATTGACCGACACGGCAATACGTTGCTATTGAAATTTGCACCATGGCTGCTACTGGCAGCTGCCGGGCTATTCGCCTTATTTGCAGACAATAACATCTACGCCATTATGGCTGTCTATGTCCTGCTCAGCGTTGGCTTCTCTTCCCTGACCACCAGCGTGTCCAATGAATTGTCAGGCAATCTGACCATGGATCAGGTGGGTGCAGGTATGGGGCTGTTCCAACTCAGTCAATTCTTCAGCGGTGCTTTCAGTGTTGCTGTTACTGGTGTAGCATTGACGGCGATGCAAAATATGCCGCTGTCCTCAGCGTACACCAATATTTTCTGGGGAATGACTGTGGTCGCACTCGCATCGGTTATTTTCTCTCAGGTGTATCTGAGAATGCAGTCACGGAAAGTCACGGAAACAAGTAGCCGGATCTAACATCTCATTTAACCAAAAGAAGTCAGGAAGGGACCCTCGGGTTCTGAACCTGGCTTTTTTCTATCCCATTTTCTATGCATCTGTCAGCTGCCCCTCTCCCACAAACACAAAAAAGCCCCAAGGATGCGTTCATCACGCTCTTCGGGGCTATTATTCTATTGTTTACCAACTTCTCTATTCTTCTATACGGATTATACTATTCAAACAGGTCCAGACGAAGACGTTTCAGACTCGTATGTTTGATGTACCACTGGCCATCGATTTTGACAAAAGTCTCGTGGTAGTGCCCAAATCCGTGGAACGATTTGTTCTCATTGCCCTCCGGGAACGTTACCCAATCTTCCATTGGGGAGATGACCTTCGCTTCGTTCTCGGATACAAATTCAACTTCGGCGCTATGTACATGGTGCACGGTTACGGCAACATCCACCAGATCACGGAATACTTGTACGATCGTATCACGGCCTGTTAATACCGGAATCGGATTGCCTTCTGTACTGAAATCGGCGATTGCATCCGGAGCGAACACGTCACCCAAGGTATCCCATTGTTTGGTATCAATATAGCGGCAATAGCGCGCCTTGGTGTTCCGAATGTTTTCCAATGCGAGCAATTGTTCCAGTCCTGTAATCGTTGATTGGCTCATGTGTTGTCCCTCCATAGATGTAAAATGTGATATAAGATTGGATCGAATATGTATGCAACTATACCTTCCTTATTGTACCATTCGACATCTATTAGGTACAACGACATATTATACGTTTGAATACTTACCATTTCACTTACTCTTGGAGCGTCCCCATGCAACAAAATACCTACAATACAAAAAAATCTTTCCTTACCTCTCACGAGGTTGGGGAAAGATCTGGATATACCTATGTGCCAGACGAGTTAACAGCTTCCATCGAAACTTCACTTCTAGTGCAAGTTACAGGGAATGTGCACCCTTCATCTGAGAAGCCAGTTCTGACATTTTCTTATTGTTCAAAAAACTTTCCATCTCTTCTTCTGCCTGCACCATCACCTGCTGGATCAAACAACCTGCGTTATGATTCTGGGAACATTCGAACAGAGACGCCTGACCTTCAATCGCATGAATGATCTCCAGAAAAGAAGGATCAGGATTTTTACGACTAAGCCGATAGCCACCATTGGCACCGGATGTAGATTCGATCATGCCCGCCTTAACCAATTTGGTCAGTATTTTGGACAGATAGGTTGGTGACACCTTCTGCAGTTCTGCAAGTTGGTGTACACTAACCAGCTGTTCGGGGGCAGTGCTTACAAGATGAAGCATCGTATGCAAAGCATAATTTGTCGCTTTTGAATATTTCATGAGGGCACCTCATTATACACGGATTTAATTTATCCATAATAGACTTGATTAAGCTCTCTGTCAAACCGCTGCACTTTATGCATTGGCAACATCGAAAGGATCTGGGTTAATTGTGATACAATCCGCGGTAATCCGTAGGTGTCATCCCCTCATGGGCCATGAACTGGCGGTTAAAATAACTGGCATTGGGATACCCCGCTTCCTCAGCGATCTGTCCAATGTTGGCCGCAGGCCTTTCCAGCAACCATTGCTTTGCCATCTGTAGCCGTGAACGAGTGATAAACTCCATAGGTGTCATCTCCACAGCACTCTTGAACATTTTGCAAAAATAATACGAACTCACACCTGCGAGATCCGCCCAGTCCTGTAAAAGGAAAGGTTGGCAGGCCTCCTGCTGCATCTGCGGAAGCAGTGCAAGAACCCGACTCTCCGCCTTACTTGTGGTGCGTGTGCTCTTTAAAGGTACCGCATGTTGCACGAACTCAGCGAGTACGGCATAGGTCAGTGTGGATAGCTGAGCAGGACGCAGCATGGTGTTCTGTTCCGCTTCAGTCAGCAAAGCCAGATGAGCTTCTTCCCATGAGTTACGCTGCCGTAGCGTCCACAGCAGATTACGATGTAACCCCCGCTCAATCATATAATCATGCAGACGTTCACCATAAAAATGAACCCATCGTACATCCCATGGATCATCATCACTGCTATAATAATGCTGTTGTTGCTGCGGGAAATAAAGCACGGCCTGACCTGCACGAAGCTCATGCACCACCCCGTCCACTTCCACGTATCCCTTGCCTGCAGCGACATAGTGAATATTAAAATTGTTCAGTACACCTGCCTCCCGTAATACGGAATGCTGGGGATGTTCCATATAATGTCCGACCGATTCCGGGTAACAAAAATATGGAATATCCTGCAGGGTTAGCAATACGGTTTGCCTCATCATAACGACTTCTCCTTACTGAACAATATTGTGTTAACTAACTTCAATATATTATCATTTTAATTCATTCATCTATTCCTTATAATCACAATATACATTTATACACAGGAGGATACAACACATGAATTCAGTTCAAAAATTGCGTTGGGGCATTCTTGGTAGCGCTAGCATTGCTGTAGAATCTGTCATTCCAGGCTTGCAGCAATCCGAGTTAAATGAAGTAACCGCGATCGCCAGTCGGGACGAAGATAAAGCCAAGCAGACGGCCAAGCAACTGGGGATCGACAAGGCTTATGGCAGTTATGAAGCTTTGCTCGCAGATGATTCCATCGATGCCGTATATATCCCGCTACCGAATCATCTGCATCGGGAATGGACGATCCGGGCCGCTGAGGCAGGCAAACATATTTTGTGCGAAAAACCACTGGCTCTGACTGAGCAGGAAGCTCAGGAAATGGTTCAAGCTTGTGCAGATGCAGGTGTGCAGCTGGCTGAAGCATTCATGTACCGCCATCATCCACGTTACGAGCAGATCAGGGATATCATCGCCAGCGGTGAGATCGGTGAGATCCGCGGTATTCATAGTACATTTTCGTTCAATAATTCCAATGCATCCGGCAATGTCCGCTTTCGGCGGGATTGGGGCGGCGGTGCACTGTATGATATCGGATGTTATTCCATCAGCGTAGCACGTCTGTTGCTTGGTCAAGAACCAAGTGCAGCTACCGTGATTGGCATGTTCTCCCCGCAGCATGATCAAGTCGATATGATGGCATCCGGACTGCTGGAATTCGATAATCACGTTGGCGTGACGTTTGACAGCAGCATGTGGGCAGCCTTCCGCAACACGCTGGAGGTACTGGGGTCCGAGGGCATTATTGAAGTCCCTTCCGCATTTGTCAGCCAGCAAGACAACAGTTCGAACTTCTATGTAACGGCTGGCGGTGAACGCAGAGAGATTGAAGTCCAACAAGTGAACCACTACTCTTTGCAGGGAGATGATATGGCACGTGCCGTACTTCAGGGCAAAGATCTGCGCTTCGCTCCTTCCGATGCGGTAGCTAATATGAAAGTACTGGAAGCTTGCCTTCGTTCAGCGGAACAACGTACACGAATTACACTATAATCGAGAGGATGAACTGACTTATGGAATATATCGAAATTGCTGGTGCAGTTAAACCCGTCTCCAGATTGATTAAAGGAACCGATTATTTCGTGCATGATGCCTACGATAAAGCAGCTACGAATATGGATGCATTTCTATCCATTGGCGGTAACACTGTAGATACAGCACATATCTATTGTGGTGGACAGAGTGAAGAAGTCCTTGGTCGTTATATGAAGGAACGTGGTAACCGCGACCAGATCGTCATTCTCACCAAAGGCGCGCATCATGACCAGAATGGACCACGTGTTAACGCTGCTTCCATCCGTAGTGACTTGTTGGAAAGTCTGGAGCGTCTGCAGACAGATCACGTAGAGATGTATGCCTTGCACCGGGATGATCCCAATACCCCAGTCAGTGTTATTCTCGAAGCACTGAACGAACACATTGATTCCGGCAAAATCGGCGCGATCGGTGCCTCCAACTGGACCTGGCAGCGCCTGGAGGAAGCCAATGCGTACGCTGCGGCGAATGGCCTGAAGGGCTTCACCTTCAGCAGTCCGAATCTCAGTCTCGCCAAAGCAAACGAACCTTTCTGGGAAGGCTGTGTATCAGCAGATGCAGAGACGCTGGCATGGCATGATCAAACCAAGCTTCCATTGCTATCCTGGTCCTCCCAAGCGCGTGGTTTCTTCACTGGACGATTCACACCTGAAGTTCGGGATAACGAAGATCTGGTGCGTGTATTCTACAGTGATGGCAACTGGGAACGGTTGCGCCGGGCTGAACAATTGGCGAATTCCAAGAAAACAACACCAATCCAGATTGCGCTTGCTTATGTATTGAATCAGACGTTCCCAACCTGTGCGCTGATCGGAGCCCAGAATCAGGCAGAACTGCTCTCCTGTGACGAAGGGTCACGTATCACGCTGACTCCAGCTGAAATCGCATGGCTGGATCTGGGCAGTAATGTGCCAGCTGGCATCTAAAGAAAGTTAAACATTCTATCATTTAATTTAATGACTCCAAGAGGCTGATATTCCGCGATAGCGTGAAATGTCAGCCTCTTTCTGTTCTGCACAAGCGATCAGATGTTTTAACCTTGTTGCACGAATTACCATATACACTGTTCACTTTCCCACACTTGCCTGGGAAGAAATAGAGAAGGACTTACCCCAGAACACTTCTCTGAGATAAGTCCCTTATATCATAGATTAGTACATATAAAATGTTAGAAATTGCACTGTCATTCGGTTGAATTACAGCTTAATGATCTGACCTGTCTTCTCGGATTCGAAAGCTGCCAAGATAACTTGCAGGGAACGCAAGCCCTCTTCTCCAGAAATCGCTGGAGGTGTTTGGGTCACAATCGACTCTACAAAAGCATCAATTACGCCACTCGGCACTTGTTTCTCGTTGGTAGCCATGGCTCCGACTTTGTACGTCTCAACTGTACCATTGGTCAGCTCAACAATAACTTCATCGCCTTCGACTGTTCCGATCTTCATAACACCATTCTCGCACCATAGAACTGTACTGTTGTCTCCGGCTCTGTATTGTGTCCAGCTCGCTACCAGCGTTCCGATCGCTCCACTCTTCATGCGCAGCAAGCAAGTCGCGTTGTCGTCAACTTTAGTGCCTTCCTTGTGCAGTGTGCTGATGAAACCAGCCACTTCAGATACTTCATCATCCAGCAAGTAACGGATGAAGTCTGATTTGTGCACGCCCAGGTCGCCCATGGCGCCCATAATCGCTTCTTCTTTACGGAAGAACCAGCTTTCCGCTCCGTCCACACTCCATGCTTCCGGGCCCGGGTGACCGAAGGAAGTACGGAAATTCAGGACTTTTCCCAGTCTGCCGGAGTCGAGAATTTCTTTTGCTTTCACGTGAGGAGGCATTAGGCGCTGGTTGTGTCCAACCATCAGATACACGCCATTTTTCTTAGCAGCTTCGATCATTTGCTCGCCTTCTTCAGTGGATACTGCCATTGGTTTCTCAACCAATACATGCTTGCCTGCATTTGCAGCAGCAATCGCCATTGGTGCATGCAGATAGTTCGGTGTACACACACTAACGGCATCAACCGTTTCGTTTGCAAGCAATTCTTCGTAACTGGAGTACGCTTTACCTCCATAAGTCTCGGCCATCTTCTCCGCACGCTCCACAATTGGATCGGCAAAAGCGACAAGCTCTACGTTCTCATTGGCAGCGTACTCTGGGATATGTCTGCGCTCGGCAATGGCTCCACAGCCGAATACAGCAACTTTAATTTTACTCATGTACATAAGTCTCCTTTGACAAATAGATTAGCATTTTTCATGGTTCGATGGTCCATTAGAATTGGTTCAAATAGTTCTGCTTCAGCCAGTTGTAGCTATTGGATACGCTCTCAAGTGGAGGATTCTGACATACGTCTTGCTCCACGATCAACCACTCCACGCCTGCATTCGTAGCGCCTTCAATAACAGCTGGCAGGTCAACTGAACCTTGTCCCAGTTCCAGTGTTTTCATCTGGCCCTGTTCGTCTTTGCTGAAGTCCTTCAGATGAAGCAGCGGCAAACGACCCGCATATTGTTTAATATACTCGATCGGATTTTGTCCCGCAAATTGTACCCAACATACGTCCATTTCCACTTTTACCGCTTCCGGTGATGTTTGAGCGAACATGGCATCAAAGGCATTGGCATCGCCAACCTGGCCGTGGAATTCAAAGTCATGGTTATGGTATCCGAAGATCAATCCTTGCTTCGCCGCTTCAGCTCCATATTGTTGTAACTCAGCGAACAGCTTGGTCCAGCCTTCTTCATTCTCAGGACGATCTTCTGGCATTAGGTAAGGGCAAATGATATATTGTGCACCAATTGTTTTTAGGTAATCGATCTGTTTTTGCAAGTCTTCACGCATCGCATGTAGTGAAACGTGGCTGCTGAATCCTTTCAGTCCAAGTTCATCTAGTAGCGCTTTCATTTCTTCGGCTGGAATGTCACCATATCCGGCAAACTCCACGCCTTCATATCCAAGGGCAGCTACTTTACGCAACGTACCACGAAAATCTGCTGCAGTTTCATCACGGAGTGTAAACAATTGCAAACCAATATTAAGTTTCTTCATGTAGGATACACCTCTGTTCTCAAATTTGCTTTCATTGCTCTATCTGGTATCATCCTAACGCAAAACAGGCTAGAATGAACATATACAATATAGTCAGAACATGAACTATCTGATCAAATTTTATTTCCATCATTTTGCATCTATTGAATGTAGATAATTTCAACTGAAGATATTTACACTGGCACTCCGATGACAGAACAACCTTCCGATCGCTGTTATCCCCAGATTTTCTTGATTTCCTTTTCAAAAGGATAAAATCCGGAGATAAAGGCGAACACTTCGTTTCTTCAGGTTCTTTCTGTCCTCTCCGTTTTCGTGTAAATGTTAAGTTAAACTTATGATGTAAAAGGATGAACATATTGGGGGATTTCATCTTTGGATACATTAGAGACATCTGTGCTGATCTGTGACTACTCATACCACTATAAGGCGTTCACTCATAATATGAAGGGCGAGCTGCAAACTTATCTGTTCCGCCTGCAGACCGAAGGCTCGTGCAAAGTATATGTACAGGATGAAGAATTCAGGATGACCAGCGGGGATTTGTTACTCTTGAAGCCTGGCGACGACTATCATCTCGTGGTCGATGAACCACATAAGGAAGGACGTTTGTCCAGTGGAGATTATTATCTATTCTGCGAAGGCAGCTGGATCGATCACTGGTGGAAACGGCAGCAACGAGCTACCGTAAGCCGAATTGGACTGGATGATAAGCTGATCAGCCTATGGCGAAATATGCTACTGGAGAAGCGTCGTGGACCTCTTGAGGAAAATGCGGAGCTAAAGGATGCGTTACTACGCGGATTATGTCTATATATCGACCGGGCAATCACCGAGAATATTCAGACGGATCGGGCAGTTTCCTCTGCGCTAAAGTTAAAACGCTTTATTGAGGAGCATGCCACGGTTACCTTTAAACTTGAAGAAGCCGCACGTTATGCCGGACTCAGCCTGTCACGTGCAGTCCGTTTATTCAAGGAGCACTACAACCAGACCATGATTCAATACGCGATTGAGATCCGTCTGAATGCAGCACTGGAACGTATGAAATACAGTGAAATGACACTGGAGCATATTGCCGAATCCTGCGGTTTTGCAAGCTATTCCTATTTCCATCGGGTATTCCGGGCGCACTTTGGTGTGTCTCCGGCGGAATATCTCAAATCGAAGCAGCATGAGCCGATCGATGATCTGGAGCATGTATGACGTGCTTATAATTTTTGATTATGTGCTTTTCAATCACTTTATTAATTTCTAAGTACCTTCTCTTTCTTAAACCATTTTTATAGACTATTTTTCAATATAGTATAATGAAAATCAAGCCGCATCTTTTACAAATATAAATAATTAATGTAAATGAACAAATTTATCTGCCTTTAACAAATAAGCATGGAGGAATTATATGACAATCATTAATGAAAAGTACCTGGCCTTATCTCCACGAAAAGAATACTTAGTCGATCCTGTTATCTTAGCGCAAGCTTGGAAAAAATCTCACAGTTACATCAGGCGACATAACTGGTATGCAGATGTGTTAGAACTTGATCTATCAACTATTACTTTGGAAAAAAATCTTACTCTTTGGGCAGAGCAACTAGAAACTGATGTGTACAAACCCGATAATTTAATGCTGGTACCTGCGCCCAAAACCTCTACTTGGGAGTTTCCTAAAGATGGGAATGTTTACTGGAAACCTACAGATAAGACTTCAGATTTAGATATTGATATTGAAGAGGACTTTAGTCTACGCCCGTTAGCACACATAGGAATTCGGGACCAATCCATTGCTACGGCAGCAATGTTGTGCTTGGCTGATGCAATTGAAACTCTACAGGGACCTACTGACGGTGATAATTTCGTCGAAGCACAAGAACAAAGTGTTTTTAGTTATGGAAATCGTCTGCACTGTCACTGGGATTCTATGGACGGAAAAAACAAGGCAACATTTGGCTGGGGAAATTCTAAAAGTTATCGAATGTACTATGAAGACTATCAACAATTCTTAAAAAGGCCAAAATTTATGTGCCAGTACTATAATTCAATAGCACAACCTAGTATGAAGCAGTATGTAATTACGCTTGATCTTAAGAAATTCTATGATCGAATAGACAGAACAGCTTTGATTAACGAAACAAAGCGTTTATACGAGGATTATGCTTCTAAATACCAAATTACTGATCTTTCTTTAAGAAATGACAATTCATTCTGGAAAAGTCTCAAGAACATATTCTCATGGAAATGGGATCCTGATGATAAAATGAAATCAATGGAAATATTTGAGATTGAAAGTTTACCAGAAGGCTTGCCTCAGGGTCTTGTAGCTGGAGGATTTTTCTCAAATATATATATGATGGGATTCGATAAAAAAGTTGGTGAACTTTTACATAAAGAAATTAAAACTGAAAACTTATCAAACAAGATTAGAATTCGGGATTATTGTAGATATGTAGATGACATGCGTTTAGTTATTGAAGCAAGCGATGATATATTGCCTCAAGAACTCATAAGCGTAATTACTAAGGAAGTCGGCTTATGTCTATCTACACATCTCAGTTCAATGAAAGTTACTAAACATAGTGAACCCCTGTGCATCAATGAAGACAAAACAAAAATTCAAAGCTATCAGGAGATATCTAGCCAAAATGAGTTGTCAGCTCGTATGAATATGCTTCAAAATGTAATCAGTGGTACTCCTGATATAGACTCAATTAGACAGATCATAAGTGATTTAGATAGTCTATTGCAGCTTTCGGAACACCTTGATGAGAAGCCAAAAAACAGTTTCAATACTCTCGCTCTATCAAGAATCTCTGTATTAAACGTAGATGTCAACTCAGATACACTTAAACGTTTCGCTGCAAAGCGACTAGTTGATGCTCTGAGAACACAGAAAGGAATTAACATTCCTGAAGAAGATTTTGTGAATACATCGCAACAGACAAGTGGAAATGTTGCAAGTATTGATCATGATCTTGAACTATATTCACGCAAATTGATTTCCATTTGGTCAAGGAATCCAGCTCTTTCCTCTTTACTTAAATTCGGACTAGATCTCTATCCCGACCCGTCTCTTTTAAGTTTAGTTATTGATGCTCTAGAATCTAAAATATTTATTCTTCCTTTTTCTTTTTTAATTAATAACAATGAAAAAAAACATAAATTTGCAATGGAATATGTAGCAGCCGATCTCCTATGTTCAAGTGCAGTTTGGATAGGATATCGCCATAAACAGGACTATCCGCAAAATATAGATGTTCAAGCATTTCGCGAGACACTCGCTCTTTTTGCTCGAAAAATATTAAAAAATGCTACTCAATGCTCATGGTACCTAAACCAGCAGGCTGCACTATATCTAGCTTCACTGGATCAACCATATGCATTTAAAAACTGGGAAAGTCTAAAAGCAATGGAACATTATGTTGCTCTTCATCAGTCTTTGCTTTATGAAACTATTGAACCTGTAGATATACAGAAAATTGAAGATCGACTTGTGACAAGTCTAGTCGTGCAACAACTCAAACCAAATGTGACTAGATTTGCACTTTGGATTTCTGAATTCTACAACTTATTGAGCATGGATTTAAAAATCACAACATTAAAGGTTTTATCCATAAATCGACCCGATTTGGTGCATGAAGTTTTCAAACATATTAAAATAGAAAAAGAGGTACTGAACGAAGCACCAGAGCTTTCTTCTATCGCTTACAGAGACAATATCAAAAAAGTATTGTCACAAAAATCAACAAATAAAACTAGTTATAACCTAGCAACTATTATCAGTAGTCCCGATAATCCTTTCCAACAGGAGAATGCACTGCTGATTTTAATTGAAAAATTATTAGATCCTACCTTCTATAATAGATTGAATTCTAAAAGCGGACTTTCACTTGAAGATGTACAAATTAAGTTCAAGCAATTTGATTCTATACAAAATCCGAGTATAAAGGATTCTTTTACTCTCACACTTTCCAGTAGTAGTAATTCTACACTTTCATTAGATCGTTTATATGATAAGCCTTGGGTCAAAGAAGAGTACTTTTGGCTCTATAATCTAGGAAGCATTATACGCTCTTGTATTACTGGAGAATATGACTTTACAACACACTCATATTTGATTAGACAAGATCATTCGATCTCTTACGGCTACAAAGGATTGAAATCAACATGGTTTACCCGACGTTTTGGTATGTCTGTGTTTGCTCAAGGTGTTTTCACAGAACCATTACCCCTATCACCTTGGCTAAGTGAACTCCTTCTTCGCATGCTTCAGTGGCCTGGTATTCATTATTTCGATAGACACCTTAAAAACTTTAGTGAAGCACCCACACGCGTCGAATTAATGAAGATTATAAAAGGTCGAAAAAAGACACAACAGCAGCTTTACGGTAAGCTTTCAAATACTCCAGTGTATGTGTTACCAGTTATCAACAAAAAGAGAGAAGAAGATAATCAATTTAGGGCTGTTATTGTTCAATCTCTACTTCCTAACATGTCAGATTTCAATTTGAAAAACCCCATTTACTGGACACCTGAATTTAGGAGGAAACACCGTGGACATATCGCTGATGTTTGCCATCTAGTAAATAAACATTTAGCTGCATGGCAAGCTGCATCATCAAATTCAGTCGTTAATAAACGAGAAGCTGCAAATGCTGTTGATCTCATTGTTTTCCCAGAACTTTCGGTTCACGCAGATGATATCGATTATCTAAAAAGATTATCAAGACAGACTAAAGCTAGTATATTCGCAGGTGTTTGCTTTCAAGAAAGAACTACAGATAAAGTATTGGTTAACCAAGCTATATGGATTCTATACTCTGACGATGACCCTGATGTTACCGTATGGCAAGGTAAAAAAAATATGACTGTTTATGAAGAGTCCATGGAGATTCAAGGACACCGCCCTTATCAGTTACTAGTAGAGTTTCAAAAATCAGGAAACAGAAGGATTCGAGTAGCAGGTGCCATTTGTTATGATTCTACTGACCTTGAGCAAGCCGCGGATCTCCGAGATATTTCTGATATGTATGTTATTTCTGCACTAAATCAAGATGTAGATACTTTTGATAACATGATTACAGCTTTAAACTATCATATGTACCAACCTGTCATTTTAGCTAATACAGGTGAGTTCGGTGGTTCCGCAGCTTATGCTCCTTTTAAAGGGCATGACAAGTTAATCGCACACGTTCATGGTGGTAATCAACTTGCAATTAGTATGTTTGATATTGATCCTACAATGTTTAAAAACAAATCAAAAGTCAAAGCAACAAGTGGAAAAAAAGTTAAAACTTCACCTGCGGGATTCGAAGGAAGATAGATTGAATGATTGATAATACTGGAGGGCCTCTCGTTCAACTATTTGGCTTAGTTCATCAGCCGCGAGTAAAAAGAGAAGGCTCTTGAGTTTTATTTTCTACACATTATAGTAACTTACTCACCTCCCTCATGACTCATCCACATCAAACCTGTATAGTTAAAACCATAGATTTTCTTACAGTTTCAACCAACCAAACATCTTATATAGATACTCTAATACTGGAGCGATACATATGTTAACCCACCAGCGCAAAGTCCTCATCATCGAGGATGAACCGGATATTTCACGCATTCTCCGAGATTATCTGACCAAAAATCAATATGAAGCCGCCGTGGCAGCGACTGGTCAAGATGGACTTCAGATCATGGAGCTTATTCAACCGGATTACATCATTCTGGACATTATGCTTCCAGACATGGACGGAATCGAGGTGTGCCGAGAGATTAGACGGCGTAATAATATCCCCATTCTCATTCTAAGTGCCAGAGGTAGTGATACCGATAAGGTACTTGGCCTTGGTTTTGGAGCAGACGATTATATGACCAAACCTTTCTCTCTGAGCGAACTGTTAGCACGGATCAATGCCCACTTTAGACGTTATGACAGCATGACATTGGATCAGGACAGAACAGATCTACTGCGTCTTGGAAACCTTGTGATTGATAAAAAAGCCTATAAAGTTACAGTGAACGGATCGGAAGTTTCCCTGTCTGCCAAGGAATTCGAATTACTTCATTATCTGGCAAGCCATAAGAATCAAGTTTTCTCCAAAGCCCAGTTACTCGACGCCATCTGGGGATATGCAACCTATGGGGATGAAAACACCGTAACCGTATACATTCGCAGACTACGAGAAAAGATCGAGGCAGATGCCTCACATCCGACCGTTCTGAAGACGGTATGGGGTGTCGGTTACAAATTCAATTATGAATAAGCGAGATTGGAGGCACCCACATGTCATTGAACATCTGGTCCAGACGCTGGTTGTTAACAACACTTGGCCTTCTGATTATTATGGTTTTAAGTATCCTCGCGCTGTCGATAATGCTATTCCAAAATCGAAATTCTGAACAATCCAACCTGTCCATGAATCAGGTTCGCCTCAAGATCAATCCAATTTTGCTCGCTTTGGAGCAAAATCATCAGCTTCTGGGTGAACAAAATATTCATGAAGATATACGGGCCATCGCCAGCGAAAGTGGGGTTCTGCTTACCTATGTGAACTTGGATGGAACAGTAACTCTGTCCTCCGTCCCTACCTCTGAAGGAACTCAAGTTAACCTGCGTTCAGCTCTTCATTATGATCTGCATCATGCCGCGCAGGCTGCGGACGGTAACGAATCCCTTGATATTGCGTTTCCCGTGATGGACGGACCCGTGGGAAGTCAGATCGGCAATGCCATCTTTTCCATCCCCCAAGCCATGGTTACGGTTCAGCAATCGATGACTTTTCCGGTGATATGGATTAGCGCACTCATGCTCCTGTCACTGATTCTGAGCTTATTTCTATTCTGGATGAAACGAAAACTGAACAAGCAGCTCCTCTCTCCCATCCATCAATTAAAGCTGCATGCGGAATCCATCCTCAAAGGAAATTATGAAGAAAAGATTCAGTACAACCGGACCGATGAGCTGGGCGAAGTGTATGCCATGTTTGACCTGATGCGTACAGAAATCAAACATATGCACGAGCTACGCATCCAGCAGGAACAAGCACAAAAGGAACTCATCACCAATATATCTCATGATATTAAGACACCGATTACCACGATAAAAGCATACATAGAAGCTATTGAGGAAGGACTATGCAACGATCAGGAGACGCTAATGGAATACATGGGAGTCATGCGAACCCATACGGATAAAACAGCCCGACTTGTGGAGGACCTGCTGGTTCATGCACTTCAGGAACTGGGGCAGATATCAGTGGAACCCCGTGAAATGTACAGTGGTCCTGTACTCGACGCCATGTTGAAACCTATTGAGCATGTGATACTCACAAGAGGCCTCATCTATGACGGGCTCAAGCCCAACCACATTCCCAATGTATTAATCGCTATCGACACTACTCGAATTGAACAAGTCATCTCCAATCTTGTCGCCAATGCCCTCAAACATACAGCTCCGGGAGACACGATACGTATAGCCATTGAACTGGAATCCGGGCACCTGAAAGTGACCATCGCCGATTCGGGTCAGGGCATACGTGTACAGGATATGCCGTTTGTTTTCCAACGTTATTTCAGAGGCCAAGTGAGTCATACAGACCAACGTGTTCAGGAAGGCACGGGACTGGGACTTTCTATCTGCCAAAGCATTATTGAAGCACATGGAGGCCATATTTCCTTCACTAGTAAAGAAGGACAAGGTACGACCTTCCGGTTCTACCTGCCCATCTGCTAAGCCACACTGGCGTGGCTATTTTATCAAATGCCTTTAACTTCCGCTTCAATCCGTTTGCCTGTAATACTTTATTCATTATTTGATAAGGCTTCCTCAACATCTCTCCTCTAGAATGAATCCTATACTGCACTCGGGAGTGATTCGACTTGTCCAAAAAAGTGATTATCCATGCACAGAATCTGTGCAAGACGTACAACAGCGGAAGTGAGCAACATCATGCCATCCGTAATGTCGATCTCGATATCTATGAAGGGGAATTCACGGTGATCATGGGTAACTCTGGCTCTGGCAAATCAACTCTTTTATATCTGCTAAGCGGACTGGATCAGATCACAACAGGTGAGGTTTATTTTCGTGACCAACGGATTGACGCTTACAGTGAAGGAGAAATGTCCCACTTCCGCACCCGCCGAATCGGTTATATCTATCAGAGCATCAATCTGGTCCCGGACCTTTCCATCAAAGAGAACATTGCTTTACCGGGATATATCGCTGGAAACAAAAAGAAGGACATCCAATCCAGGGCTGCTGAGCTGATGAATGCCATGGATATTGATGGACAGCGTAACCGCCTCCCCTCCCAAACTTCCGGAGGACAACAGCAACGAGCAGCCATTGCACGGGCTTTGATCAACTCGCCAGATATCATCTTTGCGGACGAACCGACCGGAAGCCTGAACCTGGAACACGGCACAGCCGTTCTGGATATCCTCACGGCTATCCATCGAAAAGGACAGTCCGTAGTTATGGTTACGCATGATATTAAAGCCGCCTGCCGGGCAGATCGCCTGATCTACATTCAGGACGGCAAGATAGGCGGAATCCTTGAGTTCAATACCTATGACGATCATCAAATTCAAGATCGTGAAGCGATCATCTTCGCTTTAGTTACGGGGAAGGAATAACGATGGCGGTCATGTTTAAACTTAGCTTGTCGTATCTGAGTAAAAATAAAATCCAAAATTTGTTTATCACCTTGCTTATTTTGCTGTCTACACTACTGGTGTCCACATCTGTCATCATTCTGGCCAATACGGGTAACCAGTTCAAGGAAATGCATAGTCGGACCAACGGGTCCCATCAGATCTTGACGTTCGACAAAGGACTGAATGATCCCCCAACTGTGCATGACTGGTGGGCTGCCCAGAACGGTGTTCAAGTCTCACCTTTGCTTACTTACCGCATCTTGTCGGGCATCACTTTTGGCGGCACTGACATCCCTAACCTTTATCTGTACATGATGAATACCCCGCCTCCTCCGTGGAGTGTAGATGAACTTGTATTTGCAAGTGGTACACAGCATTCGGCTCCTGAACAAGGAAGCGTATGGATCCCAACTTCCATGGCGAATGGCTATAACATCGCTGTCGGTGATACCATTCAATTCAAAACTGGATCTACCACACTTGACCTCGCAGTCTCAGCTATTGTTGTGGATGTTCCTTATGGAGCACCGTTCACCAATACGGCAAGAATTTGGATGAATAGTATGGATTACCAAAATGATTTTAGTACGCTTGCAGGAAAAGATATTCACATGATGGGCATCCATTTTGATGATTACAGTACGAACTCCAGCTACTGGGATCGGTATACAAGCGAGACGGGTGCCCCATTTCTGGAAACCAAAATGGAATTTGAAAGTATCTCATCCTTTTATCTGATCATCAATCAGATCGTCGGGTTCATTATGATTTTCTTAGGGGCCGTCATGATGATTATTGCCCTCATTACGATTGGCTTCACCATATCCGATGCCATTCTGGCCAACTACAAAACGATAGGTATCCTTAAATCGCTGGGACTCACTTCCCGGGTCACCATTGGTACCTACGTCATTCAATATGCCCTGCTGTCCATCATCGCTGTTCTTCCCGGGCTGGTACTTAGCGTATTCGTCTCCAAATTCATCATCAACATCTCCGTATCGTCCCTGCGGACTGGCCAGGGTGATCTTCCAATTGAGGGCATTGGAGCTGCTATTGTTGTAGGGCTGCTGTTACTCGTCTTGGTTATTGCATTTGTCGTGTTATACGCCAGAAAAGCTCGTATGATCGAGCCTGTTCAGGCCATTCGGTACGGTATGTCGGAGAGCGACAATGTACGCATGGCGCGACGAATGAATTCACCGCTCGCAAATGCGGGCTCGTTTGGTCGACTGCCTATCTCTTTAGTAATCGGCCTGCGCAGTCTGATCAAAAACAGCAAAAGCTCTGTTTTAATAATACTGCTGACGTCCGCAGCTGCTTCCGTGCTTGTCTTCGGATATGTTGTGCTGAGCAGCATTACCGGAATCGATCAGACTGCAGCTAAATGGGGTTATGACAATGCAAACATTGCTGCTGTGGTGGTGAACAAAACAACATTTCCCAGAGCAGAGCTGCAAAACGTATTGGAAGAAGACCCTCGCATCAAAAATGTGGGCTGGCAAGGGAACATCACCGGAGTTATTCCCTCAGATATTTCCTCGCGCAATATAGCTAGTCAGTCTATTAGCCTTTATTTAGGCGTGTTGGATGGAAGCTATGAGGATTTCGGCTTCGAGACATTGAGAGGAAATAACCCTGAACGAGAAAATGAGATTTCAATCGGGGTCAGTGCTGCCAAGATGTTAAACAAGGATCTGGGAGACCTTATCGATATCTACATTGAGGGAGAAAAGCGTACGTTCATCATCTCGGGTATCTATCAAGCGATCTCCAACATGTCGGTATCCGGAAGAATCACAGCTCAAGCGGTTCGAAGCGTGAATCTGGATTACGGAGATGTAGATGTTGCATTTATTAATGTCATCGATCCTTCACAAGCAGGGGCAATTGCAGCCCAGCTAAATGAGCGGTTCAAAGACTCTGCTTCCATCGTCACGCAAAAAACGCTGCTGGATTCTGTTTATACAGAAGCAGCAAACATTCTCATATATCCCATGACCCTGATCGGTCTACTATTCCTCATAGTTACATTTATGATCATCTTCAGTACCTGCCGGATCAGCATTCGCAAAGAAAATAAGACGTACGGTATCTACAAATCGATTGGTATGACATCCGGCAGTATTCGGTCCTCTATTACACTCGGAGTCGTATTGTTATCCCTGATCGGTTCGATGTTTGGCGTTATTGCTGGCGTGTACCTTCTTCCAATGTTGCTTGAAAAGGTACTCTCCGGATATGGTATTGTACAAATCCCGTTGGTTCTGAATTGGTGGGGGATTATACTTTTCTCTTGTCTGAGTATCCTTGCAGCAGCTTTTGGCTCCTGGAGATCATCCAAGGTGATTCGTCAGGCATCCCCGCGCATTCTTGTCATTGAATAACATGTAGAAGACAATCATTAAAACACATGACAATATATTTCAACAAAACTCTAAATCCGACACAAAAATAGTCCTATATACCTAGCAATGATAGATATGATAGACTTAATGGCATACTATGGTAAAGGAGTTAATTTCTTTGTACAACAAAAATAAAACGAGTAAATTGTTGAAGTGGATCGCTTGGATTAGCGTCATTCTATCCATTATTGCCGGTATCCTCGTTGGGCAAAATGAGTTCAATGGCTTTCAATGGTCTTTGGCTCTTCCAGTTATGATGAACGGCATTGTAGCAGGACTATTGTTACTAGGTGTTGCGGAAATCATACGGTTAGTGCAGGATATTAAAAATGAAACGGTAGGTCCAGATTAAGTTTGACCTCGATCTTTCTTAAGGAGCTGTTTATTTTGAAATGGTTTTGTATTCGATTTTGTTTGTTGATCAGCATCCTGAGTCTAGGATTGTTGTCAGTAGACAAACCCTCAGCGTCAGCTAAAGCCAAGACCGTGCCACAGCTTGAATGGGTCAAGCAGGTCGATTCTGGCCAATGGGGGGATGGATTTACTCCGCATTACTTCAGACTGGATTCGTCCGGCAACCTAAACATTTTGGTGAGAAAGGTAGTGAACGAGGAGCTCACATACGTGGAGAATATTAATGGTGAAACCGGAGACATCCGATGGTCCAAGCCAGAATTCGACTATTGGTTAACCAGTGATGGTTACATGTATACTTTCAAGCCCGCTGAAACTGATGACTATGAAAGAAGATTTGATGATATTATTACGGTCTCGGATCTGACAACCGGTAAACCGATATGGTCCTCAATAAACCCTTACTTTCGTGAAGGTCGGTCTTCAGATTTCACCAAAAACGGAACAGCTTATTCTTTCACTTATCACAAAAACAAATATGCAACTCTTTATTATTATGATGAAAAGGGAAAACGAAGCAAAAAGTTCATTCTCCCCTATATGCAACACTACACAATAGAAGGCAATTTTATTTTAGGTCAACCGGGCAACAAAAGTCCGTATACTCACGTTTTTGATCTTTCTACAGGGAAGAAGCTAACGGTGCTGACCAATGAAACAACCTTGCCCTACGGGAATAGGGTTACGGACGATGGAACCCTAATAACCCGGAAGTTTATCAATAACCGTGAACTTGAGTTGAGGGCGTACTCGCCTACGGGAGCTTTGAAATGGAAGTATGATTTTTCTTTTAAAAAGGGGCCTCCCGAGATATTTATCATCCATGATCGTGTGCTGTATCTGGAACAAACCGCAGGCAATATCATGCTTATGAGTTCGGATGGAAAATTCATTACAGGAGTCAATGAAAATCCCTTCTACATGCAAGGTGAGCCAAATAGCCCTCTGAAAATGGCCATCGATTTACAGAGTTTTATGTACATCCAATACACGGAACAAGGAATAGAACTCGTGATTAGAGATTCAAATAATCTGAGAGAACTCTATCGGGTGTCGCAGAACGATTGGAACGATGTACGGTTTAATCGAGATGAACTGTTCCTCAACAAGCAAAATGAACTATTTTTCATACCTTCCGACGGGCAAACGATAAGAAAGTATCAGTTACTTCCATAATCCAGAGAACATTACATAAGGAGTCTACCAATCATGAGTTTAAAACGAATCAACTATTGGCTTATAGCCAGCCTATGCATCTTCCTTGCGATCCCATCCGAGCCAGCTCTGGCTAAAGATCTGCTGCAATTCCAATGGGGATATGATATTACCAACGGCGGACAGAGCGCAACAAGCTCATATTCAATGAAGAGTGTTACGGACGCCATGGGGAATGAAAGTCTGCTCGTAACTAAAGCAGGCAAGAATAATGATTATTATATCGACAGTGTGGATGCCAAAACAGGGAAACTCCTCTGGTCCATTCCAACGGACAACGAATACAAACTTTCCGATGATGGATATATGTTTATTTTTGCCGATAATCAAGTAAGTGCCAAGCATATAGCCACAGGTGAAATCCGTTGGACAGCACCTCTGCCCGGGCCGCCAGAAGATTTTTTGAGATACTACGGGCCTGAGTCAGCCTATCCAAGAGAGAATGGAAGTTTGTATGTGGTTGCGGACTCTGGTGATTTAAAAAGCAGTACACTCTACTATTACGATATCAACGGAAATTTAAGCCGAAATTTCAAGGTTCCATATTTTATTGAACAGATTACAGGAAATATGATCATCGGCAAAAAATTTAATGATCATCCCGATTTCTACATGAGCAGCCTGACCACAGGAAAAAAAATAAAAACGATTGCTGGTGGAAAAGGGTATAACCAGATTATGGGTCTATCCGATGATACATTGTTGCATTATAGTATTCACAAAAAAATTATGACGATAAAAGCATACAACAGTGCGGGGAAAATCAGATGGACAAAAAAACTTCCTTATATTGATTATTCAACAGAAATTGTTGCATTAAAGGATCGTTTTTTGTTTGTGGATGCTAAAAATAAACGAATTAAGTTATATTCATCTGCAGGTAAGTTAATCTCTGAGAAGGCATATCTGCCGATACCAACCACCTATAACAGCTATTGGATGCCTCTTCATATGGCAGTTGATGGTACAAGTTTTATGTTTACAGCAAAAAAGAATGGCAATGACGAACTTGTTATTATGGACACAAGCAATCTGAAGGTTTTGTTCACCTACAAGAAAAGCGAATTTGATCTTGAAAAGGAATTTCTATTTTTAAATAACACAACGGGCCTGTACATCATGAGCGACGAAGGTCGGACCTTAGTTAGCACTCAGTTAATTAAATAGCATAATCAGAAGCATCAGAAGAGGAATGTCCTCATGTTGATGTTAACGCTAAATCACACTGAAGAAGCCCTCACCAATCCAGTAATGGGTCGTGAGGGCTTCTTTATATTTGGTTGTATCTCTAGCTTTTCGGTGTACAACTCTATTTCAAGTCTTTTAACTCCGCCACTTCTTCGCAAGTTCACCAATCTGATGTGGCGTAGTGCGGCAACAGCCGCCAATAATCTGCGCGCCCGCAGCAACCCACTGCTCCGAAGCATCGCTCATGCTACCACAGGTCCCCTGTCCGCTCCACGTCTTCGTTGCTGCATCGTATACTTCTCCCGAGTTCGGATACACAATAACAGGTTTGTCACTGGCACGGCTGAGAATACCTACGGCTTCCGTCACCACTTCCATCGGAGCACAGTTCAGGCCAATTGCAGCAACCTGCGGCTCGGAGCCAAACGTCTGTGCACATACCTCAAGTGGTGTACCCTCGCTGATGCTTGTCCCGTCTTTTAAAGAAAAAGATAGCCAAGCATACGCATGAGGAAACTCCTTCAGTAAATCAACCAGCACCCGTGCTTCCTGCAACGAAGGAATGGTCTCAAACGCCAAAATGTCAGCCCCCGCTTCAATCAACGCCGCCATACGCGGACGGTGAAATACGGACAGCGTCTCATCCGATACCCCGTAATGTCCCACATACTCCGAACCATCCGCCAGATAGGCGCCATATGGCCCAACGGACCCGACAATGATTGGACGTGGACGAAGAAGATAATCTCCTTCGCGATCTACTGTACGATCTGTTATATGCTCCTCGTTCTCCACCGTCTCGGCACGTACCGAAGGAGCTTCTACAAGCTGACCTGTCGAACTTTCTCTCCCTACTAAACCACTCTGCACTTCTGCCCATACGTCATCTCTCGCCTGTGCAGCCAGTTCCACCGTCTTGCGAATCAGTTCAAGTGCTGCCTGTTCATCGATTCCTCTCATGCTGAAGCCATCCACCGTCGCCTGATAACTGGATGTAATCGCACAGTCGGCTCCTGATCGAAAATAATCTGCATGGACCTGAACAATAACATCCGGATTCTCAAGCAACACACGAGCAGACCATAGTGGATCATCCAGATCACATCCATGCTGTTCGAGTTCGGTTGCCAACGCTCCATCCAGAATCATGACCGGATGTTCACGAAGGATCTGTTCTATGGGATTAGTCTGTTGTGCTTGCGTCATGTAATTGTCCTCTTTTCTTGTTCGCACGTTCTGTCAGATAATAAGCGGCGTAACACACTGCGATAAATGGAACCCCACAATACAGTGCAATTCGCTGTGTCGGGTCAAAAGCAATACCTATGCATGAAGCCAGACATAATATAAATGAAATAATTGGTACAGCCGGGTACAGCGGTGTGCGGTAGACCAAATCTTTGACCGCATTTCCTTCCCGGATATACTGTCTGCGGAACATGTACTGGGAAGCGCTGATGCTCATCCATACCGCGACGACAGCCAGACCTGAAATGGAAACCAGTGTGATATACACGGTACCTGGCGCAATGATACTGGACAGCAAAGCCAGCGCACCACCAACCATACTGATCAGAAGTGCATTCAATGGCACACCCTGTTTGGTCAATTTGGCAAACCATGGAGAGATCGTTTTTTTATCAGCCAGAGACCAGAGCATCCGCGACGAAGCATACAGGCCTGAATTGGCAGCAGAGAGAATCGCCGTCAGAATAACAAAGTTCATAATGTCTGCTGCATAGGGAACTCCCACTCGCTCCATTACTGCTACAAACGGACTTTCCAGTACACTGGCATCCGACATAGGTAGCAAGGCAGACAAGATAACAATCGTTCCGATGAAGAAAATAACCAAACGCCACAGCGTTGTATGAATCGCTTTCGGTATCGTCTTCTCCGGATTCTCCGTCTCACCGGCAGCAATGCCGATTAACTCGGTACCGGAGAATGCAAAGTTTACAGCAAGCATAGTCATCAGTATCGCTGTAGCTCCATGAGGGAACCACCCGGATGCGGTAATATTTGATAGAAACGGAGCCGGTTCAGCATCCGCCATCGGAATGAATCCGAACATGGCTGCGCCACCGATAATAATAAAGACTACGATAGTCACTACTTTGACAGATGAGAACCAGAACTCGGATTCCGCAAATAATTTCACCGTTAAGGCATTGAACAGGAAGATCATTAGTGCAAAGAGCGCACTCCATATCCAAACATTTACCGATGGAAACCATCGCTGCATCAACAGTCCCGCGGCTGTAAATTCGGAGCCAAGCGCAACAGTCCAAGTTAACCAATACAACCAAGCCACCGTGTAGCCTGTTGCTGGGCCAATATATTTGGCTGCATAACTATGAAATGCTCCCGTCTCTGGCATGTGAACAGACAGTTCACCGAGACAGAGCATTACCAGATATACAACGATCGCTCCGATCAGATAAGACAAAATGGTTCCCATTGGTCCCGCCTGTTGAATCGTGTAACCCGAACTGAGGAATAAACCCGTTCCAATCACTCCACCGAGAGAGAGCATGACTACGTGCCGTGCCTGCATTTTCCGCTGAAAATGCCCTTTGTCGTTGTTGTTCTCCATACCTGCTGCTCCCCTACTTCTTCATCCAGAAAAAACAAAAAAGACCCACTCTTCCTAAAGAGTGCGCCGTTACTGACAAATAAAAACAAACGCTCCTATCTATCAGGCTTTCACCCGCTGGAATTAGCACAGTATCCTTCAGATCTGTTGCTGAGGTTTCTAAGGGCCAGTCCCTCCACCTCTCTGGATAAGAAAATGATTTTTTACTAATATAGCGATCTATCATGAATGTGTCAACATTTAAATAATAAATGTCCCACTCTACACTATTCGGTGGAAGACCCCGGATTGGTGATGGTGATCTTTACATCATACGTAATCGGCACAGTGCTAAAGATTTGGTCCCAATCATCTTTGATCTTCTTCCATGTTTTTGGTTCTTTGATACGCAAGCTATCTCGAAAATCCGCCACATCAGCTTTATAGGTATGCTGAATTTTGTATAACACCTGTCGAATCTGTTGTTCGGCCAGATCAGAAAATTCCTTTTCCAACTCTCTGAGGTAAGCACCTTTTTCCTCTTCCTCGGGAGCACGCCAGTCCTCCATCAGCCAGCCTTGGGATTCAATCTTCACATCGAATGAAATATCATTGCCAACCACCTTGGGAATGATTTTCACTTTTTTCTTCTTAATTTCATATACAACGGTGAATCCCTGTTTGTTGTGTGTCTTCAAGACCCCTCCTTGTTCTTTGGGCTTGAGCCACGATAAACCTTCCAGATCCGTTTGACTAAGTTCTCCGAGGAATTTGGTCGTTTTCCCATCGAATATGCTGCCTCCGGAGAACTTGTCCTCTCCATCCGAATTCAATACATTCTGGAGCAGGAAGCTGGAACCGGACTGCATTTGGGCGTCTAGCTTGGATAACAACACTGGTTCCAGGACTTTGTTGGATAGATACGAATTGTTCGTGATCCCTGTGAGATAGAAAGCTGGAATTCGAGAAGGGTCCTGCGAAGACAGCACATCTACCGCACGATGATGACTTATCAGTACGAGACAGTTGGGACGTATATCATTATCTCGGAGGACAAAATCAAGCAGTTGGTCCAAACCATATTTTTTGGCAATGTCCTTGGAGACGACGATAACCTTCAGATGATGTCCGATGAGAGGCCGATCCCGCCTTAACGCAAACTGACGAAAGATTTGCAACAAGGAATCTCCAGTAAGCTGTTCATTGGAATAGGATGTTTTGCCGGAAGAAGGCGAACCGGATTGCTGACTCGATTTACTGTTGGAGAAACCTGGAGCAATCTGCACCGTAGCGGTCACATAGTTCTTCTTTGGATATGTTCCCCCCTGATCAGCAATATCTTTCTCAAATTGGGTCTCTTTACCGACATCAATCCCAAGACCGACATAGAGACTTAGATCCTCTACCTCCCGGCTGCTCCAGCATCCGGATATCAACAACAGAATGCATAAGGCAGAGGCTACACGTAAGAACATACGGAATGGAATCATGCATGCTTGCCTCCTTTTTTGCGAATCAGACTTATTAACAGTAACACCAGAGGTAAAATACCAAATAAAAATACAGATGCATTGCCCAGCATATCCCCGAGTGCAAAGGTATCGTCCACCGTTTTGGGCATCATTGCCGTCAAATAAATAAACGGAAGCAGACCGTACATAATGCCTTTGATTTTTTTGGTGCGAAACAAGTCACGAATGCCCACCGAAGCACAGTAATGTGTAATCGCTGTTGTCGAAAAAATTTGCATAATCCAGATAACAAGCAACAAAGACTCAAATCGCTCAAATATCAGACCTTGAATCTCGAAACTTCTTACCAAATCCAGCGTTGGCCAGGTTCGAGTTTTGATCCCATCGAGCGATAAACTGCCTATAACCATCACAACCGTGATCAAATAAATAATGGTGGATACGAGTATCCCCCAACTCATCGCCTTATTGCTCTTCTTCGGATTTTTCATATAGGCAGTCATGATTAACATCACCTCATATCCCGTATATGACAGTAGTGAAGGCTTCAGTCCTTTGAAAACAGGCATAATCCCATCTCCGAGCACAGGTCTCAGATTACCAATCTCGAATAGCTGGTTACTAAGTAGAATTTCAATGACAAATATAATGATCGTAATCGGCAGAATGATCTCAAACACACGAACAATGACACCAAGTCCACCTGAGATCATATATATACCGATCCACATGAAGACCATCACAATCGGCCAAGTGGGGGTGCGTTCGAGTAGATACATTCCTGTCACATCAGCCATGACTCTTATTTCGAAAGCGGCAATGACCATGAAATACATAATCATGGCACCGCCCAGTATGTAAGCGATCCAGCTCCCCGTAATTTCACGGGTGAACTGGAACACGGTTTTCCCCGGAAATCTGCGACACAGGGTAACCATAATGATTCCGATACCAGTAATAATCAGTCCAGACAGGATGATGGAAATCCAGACATCTGGTGTTCCGACAGCCTTGCTGGTCGTTCGAGGTAACGTCAATATCCCGGCACCGAGCATGTAATTGACAATAATTACAACGGCCTGCGTCGTGGTTAGCTTTCCTTGGGAGTCACTCACTTTAGTTCACCTCCAGTCCTTCTGTAGATGCAATTTAATTATTTTTTTCGATCCTTATCTATCGGATTTGTCATCTTGGGACGCAACCTCATCATATTTAACGGAGCACGGATAACGAAATCCTTCCATTCATTCAAGTGATAAGGAACCGCTGGGGCAACATAGGGCACGCCAAAGCTCGAAAGTCGAGCCAAATGTGTACACACAAGCAGGAAGAACATAACTACGCCATACAGTCCAAGTATAGCTGCACTAAACATGGCGGCAAATCGCAGAATCCGCAACGTTAACCCTGCACTATAGACAGGAATCGTAAAGGATGAGATGGCTGTAACCGCAACGACAATGACCAGGAATTGGCTTATGATACCCGCCTGTACCGCTGCTTGCCCAATAATCAAACCTCCGACGATCCCCATCGCGGGCGCAATCGGCTTAGGCAACCGGATTCCGGCCTCCCTCAGAATCTCAATCGAAAGTTCCATGATCAGTACTTCAATGATCGAAGGAAACGGTACTCCCGTACGCGTTTCAATAATCGTCAATACCAGCTTGGTCGGGATAAGTCCCGGATGAAACGAGATAAACGAGATATACAGTGCAGGAGCAAGTAATGCCAGCATGGCGGCCATAAAACGCAACATTCGCAAAAAGGTTCCAGGAATCCAGCGTTCATAGTAATCTTCGGGAGATTGTAGCAACATGCTGAAGGTCACGGGTACAACCAGCACAAATGGCGTTCCATCCAATAAAATAGCCACCCGACCTTCCAGCAAAGCGCCAATGACCCGGTCAGGTCTTTCCGTATTCAGTACCTGCTGAAAAGGACTCAGGGTACTGTCTTCAATGAGTTGTTCCACATATCCAGATTCCAGCATCGAATCCATGTCCATCTCTTCAATTCGTTTGCAGACTTCAGCCACGAGATTGGGATCGGCAATATCCTGAATATAGGCTATCGCCAAATCTTTTTTGATCCGCGAACCTACTTCATACTTTCGAATAAAAAGACTCTGATCCGTACCATAACGACGCAGAATGCCTGTGTTATCGCTTAATTGCTCTGTAAAACCAATACGTGGTCCACGAAGCAATCCCTCTGACAAGGGTTCATTCATACCTCGTGTTTTGATCTTATGTGCTCCAATCAATAAAGCACCTGGCAAACCATCAACCAACAGTGCATTTTTACCAAAAAGCACGCCAACTGCGAGCTCTTGGAGAGACTTGGTTTCCTCAACCAAACTGACTGGAAGCAATTGATTTTGCAGGTATGCCGACAGTAAGTGTGCGTTGTCCGGATGAAGGAAACCCTCCTGCTTAAGCAGAGGAATACCTTCTAACATCAATGGTGTAATTAAATGATCATCAACTAAGTCCTGATCTACCAGGCCTTCGGTATATATGACCGCAGCCCGTGTATTCGTACCCCTAATGGTAAATTCTCGAATATGCACATCTGAATTGAGTCCAAAGCTTTCTTTTACACTAGTCAGATTTGTATTGTACTTTTCAGTTAATTTAATATTGGCATAGTTACCTGTTTCGGTTCCCTGACCCTGCCCTGCCGCTGCTGGCGAGATATCCTTCGAGGATATGGACGGTTGCTTCGAACGAGAGAAGCTTCCACGCTTAATGGCAGCATTGATCCAGCGCATGGTCAAGGTAATGCCAATCGGAATGATAAAGACCAAGAATGCCTGAATCCATATGGGACTTTCCGGCACGTAGGACACAATTGTTGACCACATGTTCCCACCCCAACATTTCTCTGCATGACGAAGCTGCAGGTATTCCCAAGTATTGTGTCCCCGTTTGATCACAATAATTCCCGTTTTTTTATGTACAGAACGACAAAAAAACGGTTCCTGTATAAGGAACCGCTATCTGCAATATATTATTATACGATTCTGGTCACATGCTCTGCTTTGGCATCCAGCAAGTGAGCTGAGGCAGCAATGGCCGTAAAATCATTCAAAGCGATCTCAATCCGCTTCTGGCTCTGCTCGACATATTGCTCTACCTTTTTTGTACCGCCTGTGATATTACTAATCTCCTTCGTTATTCCAGTCACACTATCTCTAATCTCATTAATCGAACTTTCCACCATTGCGGACAGTTTCTTTACTTCCTTGGCCACGATATCGAATCCTCGTCCGAATTCTCCTGCATGTGCAGCCTCAATGGCAGCATTTAACGCAAGCAGCTGCGTCTGTGATGAAATCTCGCGTATCGTTCGAACCACTCCTTGAATCGATCCAGCCTGTTCCTGCAAATGAGTCAACGTTGCACGGTTAGAAGCTGACACCTCTGAGATATAGGAGATGCTGGACATTAATTCCTGGCTGCGTTCAATCCCTACATCTGCCTGCCCATTTAGCTCATGAGACATGCTTTTCAATTCATTCACCACGACTGAGATATTGTTCTGACGATTGGTAATGTTAGTGGCGATTTTGGAGACACCCAGTATTTTTTGATTCTTCTCATCAAAGACCGGCATATAGGTCGCCTCAAGCCATACGGAATTTCCCTTTGCATCCTTGCGTTCAACCTTGTCCTGGAAGCTAACACCATTAAATATGCTATTCCAAAAAGCGTCATAGTCCGGGGTGTTCACAAAATGGCCGAAGCATAACTGCTGATGCTTCATGCCATACATCTCATCTACGGAATATCCCATCGTCTGGGCAAAGACTTCATTCACATACGTTACCCGTCGATCCAGATCGAATCGAATGATAGCCAGACTTTTCTCCATCGCCTTGATAACCAGTGCATCGGTGACAACATCTTTCTTTTCCATATCTAATATAGGCACTTGATAACCCCCACAGTTCATTCCATAATAAACAGCCTTTTACCAGCAAAACAACGAGCATAACAACATATGTATCCATCAGGTTCTAAATGACTCTACTATTGATACCCGATTTGCAGAACTTTGGATCACCTGTTGCCGTTTATTTTATATGTGTCATCTTTCAGAACGTCAATACGTTACCCGACCGCTGGGGCAAAAAGAAAATCTGCTCCACCTCATCCGCTGGCAATGGCTTGCTGTAGTAGTACCCCTGTACCTCATTGCAATCCTGCTCGGTCAGAATATCCAGTTGTCCCTTCGTTTCAATGCCTTCTGCAATGACATCCATATTCAATTGTTTCGCCATTGTAATCATAGTCGAAACAATGGCTCTATCGCTATGATTAACCGCAATGTCCTGGATAAAAGAGCGGTCAATTTTCACTTTGTGAATCGGAAACATTTTTAGATAACTAAATGAACTGTACCCTGTTCCAAAATCGTCCAAGCTGATCCGGATTCCAAGCTCGGTTAATTGATTCAGAATTTCAATGGAAGCGATCGCATCCATCATCATGCTTTCCGTGATTTCCAATTCCAGATACTGCGGGCTCAAACCCGTTTCAAATAGAATCTGACGAACCTGTTCCACCAGATTGGATTGATGGAATTGCTGAGAGGACAGATTCACGGATACCGGAATCAAAGGTCCCCCTGCATCATGCCAATTCCGCATCTGAACACAAGCTTCCCGGAGCACCCGATTACCCAGCTCAATAATCATACCCGTCTCTTCTGCAACCGAGATGAACGTGCCGGGATACAATAATCCACGGGTCGGATGATTCCACCGTACCAAGGCTTCGACACCAATCATGCTGACTTCACTTGTCTGAATCTGAGGTTGGTAATGTAACACGAATTCCCCTCGATCCAATGCTTTTCTAAGGTCATTCTCCAAAATCATTCGTTCCCGCAACTCATGATGCAATGCGGCAGAGAAGAACTGATATCCGTTCTTGCCATTTTTTTTCACTTCATACATGGCCGTATCTGCATGCTGCAGCAGTTCTACAGCATCTTGCCCATGGTCCGGAAATACGGCGATACCAATGCTGCCCGTAACATAAAACTCGCTCTCTTTTAGATAACAGGGCTTCGCAATCGCCTGAATGATGCGTTCCGCCAAGCGGGTGATATCTCCAAGATTAGTGTACTGATGAACAAGAATTGCAAACTCATCTCCACCCATTCGGGCAACCGTTACATCCTCACCATTCAGTTCATCCTTAATCCGTCGGCTCATCTCCTGCAGAAACAGATCTCCATAGATGTGTCCAAGTGAGTCATTAATAACTTTGAATCGGTCAAGATCAAGAACCATGACGGCAAACTGCTTTTGCTCATAACGATGCGACTCCATCGTTTCCGATAACCTCTGATTAAACATTCTGCGATTGGGCAGTCCAGTCAATTCATCGTGAAAAGCCAGGTGATAGTTTCTCACCTTTACACGTTTTTCGTCCGTGATGTCCTTCATGATGATATAATTTCCCACCACCTGCTTATCTACAATGACGGGTGCGAGCACAACGCCAAGTTCAACCCGTTCCTGATTGGTGCTATAGATGACAGTCTCGTACTTCATCTCTTCACCATCCGTAGCACGTCCGAACATATGCCTGATGCGTTCCCGATCCTCCTCCACAACCATGGTTAAAAGGGCACTTACGGATTG
Organism: Paenibacillus sp. SZ31; assembly: GCF_012912005.1. Classification (GTDB taxonomy): domain Bacteria; phylum Bacillota; class Bacilli; order Paenibacillales; family Paenibacillaceae; genus Paenibacillus. The sequence goes on along the minus strand of NZ_JABBEA010000009.1, from coordinate 48,402 downwards.
ATCTTTTAATTGTTTCTCCTTAATGCCACCAATTCGGGCTGCTGCCGGATTAATTCCAACAATTCGCATGTGAAGATCGATGGAAATAATACCATCCTGATTATGCTCGTAGAGCGATTTATACCATTTTTCATTCTCTTTCTTCTCCGACTCCTGTTTGGAAAACAGTCTTGATATGTACAGACTAACAAGCGACAATCCCAGCGTAAATAACGTACCCATGGAAATAAAATAGGCCAGACGCTTCTGGTCCAAAAGCATGTTTAATGAAGATATGACCCTGTTCGGGGGCATGTCCGATTCAATATGCACTGCCATCATACCTGTATAATGCATGCCCGCAATGGCCCCTCCCATAATGAGGGCACTTCCAACCTTTTTCCAGACATCATGACGTGTACCCGATTTAAGAAAATATAACGATAACCACAGGGCTGTAATTGAAGCAGCACACGCAATCACGACCGATAACACGACATACATGGCATCGTATCGAATCTCCACCTGCATCGCATACATCCCGATATAATGCATCAACACGATACCGAGAGCAAACAGACAGGCACCGCCCAATAACTGTAACAGTGATAGTCTCTGCCGAGAGACCACCAGTAACGCCACCAAAGATGCCACAATGGCTACAGCCACGGAGATCAGCACAATGACAAGATCATAAGAAACGGGGAATGGCAGTGACATCGCCATCATGCCGACAAAATGCATGGACCAGATGCCCATCCCCATGACAATTGCGCCAAAACATAGCCATAACCAACGACTTCTACCGCTGGCTTTGTTAATTCTGCTCGTGAGGTCCAGAACGTTATACGAAGCCGCAACAGCAATCAAATATGAAATCAGGACAAGTACGTTATCATGTGAACCCATGCCATGTTGAATACTGTGTTCCAGTGTATGTTCCATTATCGATGCCTCTCTCTACATGTTACTTATTTCATTATAGAACATCGATTTGAAACATTTCTGAAACCTGAACCATAAGTCCCAGTCAAAATAACTTTCGAAAGCAGTGGACCATAAAAAAACCCACTTGCAAGGACAAGTAGGCTTAGGTTGAACGATTGGATTTCCAGCTTTCGAACCATTCCTGAACAGCCGGATGAGGCAGCATGTCCATTTCCTGACTCAACATACGGCATAACTGGCTATACTGAACCTCGACCGAACGTCGATCACCGAGTCGATGATACAGGTTCATCAAAACCACATATATATTTTCCTCATCAGGCAACATGCGCTGTATTTTGAGATAATGTGCAACCGCATCTTCATCCTGCCGGGCACCGATATAATAATCAGCGATTTGCTTCTCATGGCGAAGCCAGAGATTGCGCAGTCGGCGTCGCTCCATTTCGGCCCACAGATACGTTGTTTCCCCCAGATATGGACCTTTGTAGAGAGACGAAATCTGTAAATGAAGATCCATCGTTAACGCTGTAACGGCAGGCGCTTCTGCTACCCTTTTCTCCCACGTGTCCATATCCAGGGATGCCCCGTTCAATTGCAGCATATATCCTTCATCGAGGTTGGAAATCTGGATATTAACCTGCTCCGACTGTAGTTGTTTGCGAATCTGATAGATGGCTGTGTAGAGCTGGGTTACTCCGCGTTTCCATTCAATCTCAGGCCACAACTGTTCAAGCAGCACCTGCTTGCGAACAGGTTTATCTCGATATTGCAGCAGGAACGAGAAGAGTTCCTGGGCTTTGAATGTCTTCCATCTTATGGTGATGGGCGGGCTCCCCGCCTTTTCAAACTGCAGTGGACCAAGGCAATGAAGCATAACCTGCGAATCCGGGAATCGTTCGGTAGGATCAGACGTTAGCAACAATCGATGAATCGTCTTCTCCAGCCGCTCTGTCTGCAATGGTTTCAGCAGATAATCCAGTGAATTGAGTTCAAACGCCTTGACTGCATATTCATCATATACCGTGACAAACACAATTTTGGTCGCTGGAAGTTGTTGCAGAATACGCTCAGCCAGTTCAATCCCGCTCATTTCAGGCATCTCGATATCCAGAAAAACGACATTCGGTCGAACCTGTACGATATGCTCGAGAGCCTGTCTGGGACTGCGGTATTTCCCGATAATGTCCAGATCGCTAATACGCTCCAGTTCCTCCGCAAGATGATTCAACGCGAGCGGTTCATCATCCACCAGTATCGCTTTCATGAAATCCCACCTTTTCTATTGGAAGCCGGACTTGAATCTCGGTTCCCTGTTCGAGGGAACTATGTATGAGCAGTCCCCATCCGAATAGCTGTTTGAGTCGACGCTCAATATTTCGGATGCCGATTCCACCTTCGACCGTTGGCCCCTCCATAATCCGTTCCAGTGTTTCCGTCGGCATGCCTACCCCGTCATCCTTCACCGTAATCAGGATGAATTGTTCATCCCGCGTAACCCGAATCAGAATACGTCCCCCCTCAGCACGTCGCATAATACCATGACGTACGGCATTCTCCACCAAGGGTTGAATGGTCAGCGGAGGGACTCGGAAGTTTGTTGAGGTCAACACTTCAATCTTAAAGTCCAGCCAATCGTCAAATCTTACCTTTTCAATATGTAGATAGGACTGCACCAATTTTAACTCCCGATCGAAAGGCGTCAGTGGATTCGTGTTGTCAAAGCGGAAGCTTTCCCGCAGGTAATTCCCCAATTCATTGAGCAGTTCATTCATCTGTGCAGGTTTGCTTTTGCTTAGTGCTGCAATGGAATTCAGAGTATTGAACAGAAAATGCGGCTTGATCTGCGCCTGTAGAAAGGCCAGCTCCATGCGAATGCGTTCAGCAACGGAACGTTTCATCTGTAGCAAGGTACGTACACGGACACGAAGTTCGGAACCTTCCACCGGTTTGCGCAGAAAATCATTAGCCCCGGCTAATCCGGCTTCCAGCGCGCGATCCCCTTGCCATGCAGAGATCAGTAACAGAATGGGTAGTTCAAACATGGTGAACTGTTCACGGATTTTGCCACATATAACGGTACCTGATATGCCAGACAGCGTGCGGTTTACGATAATCAGATCCATTTCATCCAATGGATGCATGCCCTGCATGATTTCTTCCGGATTTCTCACCACAGTCACACGATAATCATCCAGATTCAGAATAGGCAGTAGCAGATTCAAATTCAGCGCATCATCATCAATAATCATAATATGGTACACACTGGATATAAATCGATTACTTCGGTTCAATGACATATTCAGAATACGGTTATCAACCAACTGAACTGCCGCCTTCTGCTCAACCATAGACGACAATAGAGCTTGTGTTTCATCTCTGGACGAATCTGCACTTAACGGTAGCGTAAGTATAATATCCATTACTCCAGATTCACTGTCGGGTACATATACCTTCCCATGATGCAATTCTGTTAGAGCTTTGACCAGATATAACCCTGGAGCATCCGAATTGTGATGCATATGTGCATGATCCTGATCCAGCCTGGATTCGAACAACGCACGGGTAAGCGCGATCTGCTCCAATGAAATGGCGCCCCCCTGCATATGGACACGAACTTCAACCATCCCGTTCACTACTGAAGCTTCAACCTGGATGGTACCTGTAACGGTAACCTTCAAGCTATGCTGGAGCACACCTGCCAGAATCTGATGCAAGCGTTGCTCATCGGCAGCTACTCGTGGCAATGTCTTGTCCACATGGCTTGTAATTACTATGGAATGGTCATATACCATATATCGGACACGTTCCACCACTTCATCCACTAATGCATAGAAATCAACGGACCGGATCGTCAAATATATTTGCTGCTCACGAATTTGCGAGAAGTCGAGTATATCATCCACCATGCTGCGCATCATCCACCCCATCGATGTAAGCAATTGCAGATCCTGTCTCTGGTCAGCTGTAAGGTGATGGTCTGATTGAAGCCGTGCATCAGCGATACTAATCAGAGCCTGAAGTGGAGTCTTCATTTGATCCGAGATATTCGCCATGAATTCATTCTTGAACCGCTCGACACGCTTCATCTCAAGGGATAGTCGCTTCAAGCGTCTATAAGTCAGTACAAATTGCTGCACAAACATCAGGATAAACAAACCCGAGAAGAGAAAGACCTGAATAAAGTACCAGTCACCCATGTGGGTGAGACCGAGCTGCAATAAGACGTTGGACCAGCTATGTGCGGCAAACATAAAAAAGGCCAAAAACCGATGTCCAGCAACTGGATCGCCACCTCGGAAACTCCGAAGCAGGATCACTAAAGAGTAACTATACACGGCCACATTTTGGATCACTAGTACCACGACCAGATGTGACACCATGTCAATCGGCAATATCAATAGCAAAATAATGAATGCCGCATTGAAAATGTACACCGCGTATCTCACCCAACGTCTAATTACCGTTTCCAATTGACAGGCGACAAACATAAACATCCAGAACGTAAGGCCGACGATCGACAGAAAATATACAATGAAGCCCGTAGCATATGTAAGGTCAGGCCATAGCCAGAATAATAATCTGGTTCCCTGATACGAGCTGGTGACCATCATGCTAATGAAAAAAAGGGACATATAGATCCAGCCGCTTCGCGGTGACTGATAATGCATAAATCCAAAAATCATACTCAGAAAACCAAATACAACCAGAATACCAAATTCGAAAGCCACATTCCTCTGCTGCGATTGGTATATAGCATCCATACTGCCTATTTGAATGGGTTCAATCATTCCCCCGCTATTCGCAAAATCATAATTGGCTACCTGCACATCAATATTCACTTCGGAACCGCTTATCTCCGTATGTGAGATATAGGGCTCTACTTGGGGACGATATTGTCCGGCGCTTGTCGAGACAACTCCGTTCGAACCAATCTGCACCCCGTTGACAAACAACGTGTGGGATGTACGAATTAAGGGAACACGCAAGGCAATCTGCTGTGCAGATTCTCCTTCGGCATCCAGCAATATTTTCAAACGATACGTCCCATACCCGAACGCCCCCTTGTGAAGATAAGGTTCAATGGCCGACCGCCAATTGCCAGGAACGGTAGCGATATATTCATGAGCGCTCGTCTTCTCTGTTCCATCCAGCAACTGCCCCGGATAAAACAGCCACTCTCCATTAAGGGCGATATCGCCCTCTTGCAAACCTCCGACCTGACGCAGATCCAGTACCCCTTCATGCGCCTTCGGAGCATGCTCTTCCTCCAGAAACGAGAGTACATTCAGTGCGATAAACAAGGCAACGACACCTATAATAAATGTAATAAAACGTGTGCGACTCAATAGCTTATCCCCATCCGTTAAACGTAACTGTGATTAATCATGTAGTGACAGAACATCCTTCCGATCGCGTCTACTTGTACGTATCGTAACACAAAGCATAGTAGCATACACTTTTGTATTGCATCGCCAAGAGCAAGTCCCTCTGTTATTCCAGATGATTCGTAACCTATACTCTGCTCCATAAATGTAGATAACATGAATTGATTGTGATTTTTTTCACTTATAATTTGTCGTTGAACGTTTACGATGGGTTTATCACTTATATTACTCGCGAGTAACCTATGTTACTATCCAATATTTCTGTCTATTCAATTCATCCAATACTTACCAACAACAGGAGGACACACACATGAATCATCCTTATGAAAAGCTGTTCACCCCATTCCGCATCGGAACGATGGAAGTAAATAATCGAATTGTCATGTCCCCTATGGGGACCAATTCAGCTAGCCCTGATGGTCGCATCTCTCTGGAAGAGATCGATTATTATGAGGAACGCGCCAAAGGCGGCGCGGGTATGATCATCCTTGGTGCCCAATTTTTGACCGAAGATCTAGCTCAGGGCGTGTTGGAAGGCATTGTGGAGAAGGATTATGTCATTCCATTGCTCACGGATCTGGTCGATGCAGTCCAACGTTATGGCACCAAGATTATTGCTCAGCTCAGCTGCGGCACCGGACGCAACGCCCTACCCGACCGTTCAGGGAAACCTCCCGTATCGGCTTCAGCCATCCCTGCCATCTATAATCCGGAAGTTCTGTGCCATCCACTTACGGTGGAAGAAATACAGACCATTATGGAGCAATTCGCCGATTCGGCAGCCAGATTGAAAAGGGCGGGCTTTGATGGGATCGAAATTCATGCCCACGCCGGTTATTTGATCGATCAGTTTATGTCACCGATCTGGAACAAACGTGAAGATGAATATGGCGGCACGACAGAGAAACGCATGCGATTCGCCGTTGAGATCGTACAGGCGATCCGCCAAGCTGTGGGTCCAGACATGCCCATTTTGTTCCGGATGGCACTGGATCATCGCTTTGAAGGCGGACGTACGGTAGAGGACAGTCTGGAGATGTTGCAGATTCTCGAACGTGCTGGCGTAGATGCCGTTGATATAGATGCAGGTTCCTACGAAAGAATTGATTACATTTTCCCGCCAGCTTACTTGGGTGATGCTTGTATGGATTATATGTGTGAACCTGCTCGTCAGGTTGTGAACATTCCCATCTTGAACTCGGGGAGCCATACACCGGAGAGTGCTGTCCGCTTAATCGAATCCGGGAATGCTGACTTCGTCATGTTTGGTCGCGCATTGATTGCCGATGCCGAGCTTCCAAACAAACTGCGGGATAATGTGCGGGAGGATATTCGTCCTTGTATTCGTTGTAACGAGGAATGCATCGGTCGGATTATCGAACGGAATACCAAAATCAGCTGTGCAGTTAACATTCAGGCAGCGAACGAGAAACGTTTTGCGATTCACAAGGCGGAGACTGCCAAGAAGGTCGTTGTTGTAGGCGGTGGACCATCCGGTCTGGAAGCAGCACGTGTAGCAGCACTCAAAGGCCATGAGGTTACACTGTATGAAAAAAAAGCCACTGTCGGTGGACAGGTCACCAGTGCAGCAACCCCGGAATTCAAAGGCCAGTTGCGCGCCCTGATTGGCTGGTATGAGCGGCAGTTAACCCAGCTTCACGTGAAAGTGAAGTTAAATCATGAGGTCAAGCCGGATGATCCGGCACTTGAAGCAGCTGATCATATTTTCATCGGTGCAGGAGCAGTACCTCTTGTGCCTCCAATCCCTGGAATCGATAACGATAATGTCGTGGGAGCCATTGAGGCCCATTTACAAAAAGAACTTGTGCGCGGCGAACATATTGTCATTACTGGTGGGGGTTTAACAGGTTGCGATCTGGGACTTGAGCTGGCTATGGAAGGCAAAAAAGTCACCATCATCGAGATGCGCCCGGAAGCGGGGCAAGATGTGATGTACATTAACCGTGCAGCACTGATGCCTATGCTCGATAGCTACGGAGTGACCATTCTCGGTGGACACAAGGTCCTCTCCTTTGAGGCTAATGGGTTACATGCAGAGAAAGCTGATGGTTCCAAAGTGTTCATTGAAGCAGATACGATCATTAACGCCTTTGGGATGAGAAAGAATACAACGATCGCTGAGCTGATCCGAGCCAAGTTCGGAACCAAGACCAGCCTCATGGGCGATTGTGTGAAGATTGGCAAAGTAGGTACTGCCGTTCGTTCTGGTTTTTACGCTGCGAGTGCCATATAGCTTCATATATAATAAGAGCCAGACTCCGATAATCCGGGTCTGGCTCTTCCTATTGAACTCATTTAGCTTCGCTGCTGCATGTCCAATATGCCGTAGAAAAAGAGATCCTGCGTCTGCCGTGCCAACTGCGAAGGCGTTTCGCGACCAGGCAACAGCTTAATCAGGGTTAAGCGTTCAATGATAGCAAGTAGACATTCCGCGAAGAAAATCGCATCGAGATCCTGCCGATAATATCCGGCTTGCTGTTCTTCAATCAGATTTTGTTCCATGAGCCCGGCAATCTCAGCCTTGATGCCCACGGACTCCGGGGACAGATACAATCCAATTCGGGTCAATGCGGGATTCCGTCCTAGGAATCGGTAGATCTGCTCCAACGAGGCCACGACCGCTTCCTTGAGGTCCTCCCTATTCTTTCCCGGCCCGATATGACTATCGCGCACTGCCTGACTGAGGCCATTACGAAAATCTGCCACCAGCTCCGCAAAAGCTGCTTCTTTGCTCTCAAAGTACAGATAGAATGCAGGTTGTGTTAACCCAGCCCGAGCAACAATTGAACTTATTTTGGTCTGATAGAACCCACTCAATGCAAACTCCTCTGCTGCTGCCTCCAGGAGACGAAGCCTGCTCTCTTTGCCAATAGCGCCTTGTTTCCTCACTTCAACCCCCAGCCCCTCTCTGCTCAGACACCCTGCTCTGTTGTCCAAACCTCTACTGAAGATTATACCTAATCTATGGGACTACTGAAGTGAAGCTTTAGTGATGAATGTTCACTTGAGGCATAAATGAATGAAACGGCTCCTCACCTCATTCTAAAAATCATGCACCGTCACACACAGTTGAATCGCAATACCAAACGGGTCCCGCACAATGCCGTATCCTGGGCTGAATTCATTTTGCTCGTAAGGTACCAGTACTTTCACACCCTCATGTTGCACCAAAGAATGATACAATTGATCGATTGTAGATTTATCCTTGGATTGGATACATAATGATGTGCTGTTTCCCAGCTGCCATGCTCTCTCCGTGTCCATTGCTTCTTCCGCAATCATGATCTTGTTGACCCCAATCTCTAGTACCGAATGTGTAATATATTCATCTTGACCGGCAGGGTACTCGAAGCCCGGGTTCATCTCCTTCATCTCTTTATAACTTTTCTTGAATATCACCTTGGCGCCCAGAAACTCCTCATAAAAAGCAATGGCTGCCGCCGCATCCCCGTTCATCGACAAAAATGGTATGATTTCAAAATTCATTATATTGCCTCCTTGTTCCTATTGGATTACACTTATCACTATAACTACGAAAGGTGCCAATCTATGGCACCATTAAGAGGTTTCGATATGAAAAAATTAGAACGCATGAACCAGATGCTGCGCTATATTAATCAAAAACAACAGTTCACCCTGCAAGATCTTATGCAGGAGTTCCAGATCTCCAAGCGAACCGCGTTAAGAGATATCGCTTCATTGGAAGAGTTGGGTGCGCCCATCTATGTCGAATATGGACGCTACGGCGGATATCGACTGCTACAACAGATGCAGCTGCCTCCCATTTCGTTTAACACGGGGGAGCTTCATGCCCTTTATTTTGCGATGCAGGCCCTCCGCAGCTTCTCCAGCTTGCCCTTTCAGGTCTCTTTCCGTACTATTCATGAGAAATTTATGAGCGCATTATCCGACAAGCAACGACAGGATATTGAGAATATTCAACACCGGGTTTCCTTCCGACATACGGAGCAGATTCGCGATAGCGAGCATTTGGAGTTTCTGTTAATGGCTGCAGTGCAAAATATAGTGATCCTGATTACGTATCCTGATCAACGGAGATCACCTGATACAGGGCCGTCTCCTGTCAACCTTTCTGATCCTGAGACATCGGATTCACCATCTCGCACATCAAGCTTCACCATCCGTACCATTCAACCCATCGCGCTCTATGCCAAGAGGGGCTACTGGTATTGCCAGGCCTATGATCTGAATAAACAAGCATACCGAGTGTTCCGCTGCGACCGGATCACTTCAGCTGAAACATCGGAGATTGAACCTTTAACTCATGTAAAGGAACTCTATTCACAGGATGTCCAATCTTTATGGAAACCATCTGAACAAGCAATTCCATTCAAATGCCTGATTGATGATGCCGGGATGGAGCTATTCCAGCAAGAACATTTTCCATCTATGCAGATCATGCACGTCAATGAACCGGGAAGTGAATCGGCACAAATGCTTCTTGTCGGTTCGTATGAGCCTCATGAAATTGATTTCATCACTCGGTACCTCACAGGATTCGGCAAATCCATTAAGATCATGGAACCGGACACGTTAAAAGAATCATTACGGCAGTACTATATGGACTTGTTAGATCATGTATAAAGATCATATTTCTATATCCATTTTACTTTACATGCCTTTTAGCTCCTGCTCATGGCCAACAACTTTTGAGCTTTTCTTATTGCCAATAGCCAATTGAACGATAATCTGCAACACGATGATGATAGCCAAACCATAGAACGCTTGCACGAAACTGCCTGTCAGATCGTGGAGCCAACCAATCGCAAGCGGCCCCAGTGCTCCCAAGATATAGCCACCAGATTGAGTCATAGCGGACCAGCTACTTGCTTCCTGAGCATTGTTCGTCTCATCAATCGGCAACATGAGTGCAATCGGGAACAGTCCACCTGCGCCAATACCGAGTGGGATCGCCGCGAGCCACGGACTGACAGAGAGGTTCAGCATCAGGACACCTATTAACTCCAACATCGCACATCCAACAAGCCAGAAGACACGTCTTTGGTACCGGTGTACAAGCATGGGAATGAATAACGTAGATGGCAGTGATATCAATGTAAATAACGTTTGGATGTTGCCTGCGGTCTCTTGACTGTATCCCTGGCTTTGAATGGCTGGCGCAAGCCAAGCGGTTAGTGAATAGAATATAGCTGCCATCAATCCGAAGAACAGTGTCAGCACCCAGGCACGCCTGTTCTTCACCGGAAGTGGTGAATGAACTACAGCCGTAGTTTTACCGGATTGTCGCTCTGTGCGCGCAGAATAGGCCAATTTCAACCAGATCGGTAATGCAATGACTGCGAGTAATGCCCACGTGGCTAAAGACCCTTTCCAAGATCCACCCAGCGCATGCTGGAGCGGAACCGATAGTCCCACGCTAATGCTGGCCCCCATCACCATCGCTGTAGAGTAGATGCCTACCATAGCTGCCACTCGGTTAGGAAAATACTGCTTAATGAAGCTGGACAACAGCGGCCCTGCCAATGCAATCCCTACACCCGACAGAAAAGAAGTGAACATCATTAACGGGGTTGCACCCACGAAAAATCGTAATCCCGTACCTAACCCAATAAGGATTAAAGCCAGCACAATGGCACCTTCATTCCCCCACCTTCTACTTATTCTTACGGAGAACGGAGCGAATATGCCCATACATAATACCGGTAGTGTAGTTAACAGACTGGCGGTCATACCGCTCAAACCCAGATCATGCTGTATGGTGCTCATTAGCGGAGAAATGGATGTAATGGGTGGTCTCAAGTTCAGTGAAGCCAGGATAAGCGCGAATACAATATAGAAAAGTTTCATTATGGATCACCTCATGGTAGTAGTATCGATACATTTACCAAGATCTTATTGGGCAGCGAAAGGATCTTGGGTTGGTACACTGACTAAGTATAGATTCAATATAATGATTGAACAATACTATTGTTTCTATTAAAATGATTACTAAAACCAATGATTAGAGGTGAATTCATGGAGATTCGTCAAATGGAAAACTTTATTATGGTGTGTGAGGAGCTTCATTTTACCCGGGCAGCTGAGAAACTTGGCATATCTCAACCTACGTTGAGTCAACAAATACGTGGGTTGGAGGATGAACTTGGTGTTCCTTTATTTGACCGTGTTGGCAAAAAGATTGTGATGACCCAGGCAGGGTCTCTGTTTCTGGAGCACTGTGTACAGATGATCCGGCATTTACAGAATACCCAAGATGCGCTAGCTGAATTCCGTAATGATCAGCGAGGTCGATTAGTCATTGGTGTTCTTCCATCCGATTTGGATTACCGTCTCACTCCACTGCTCGTTGATTTTCATGCCCGATTCCCCAAAGTGCAATTGAAGGTGATTTCTTCGATCTATGTCGTGAATCAAGTGTTGGAAAATGAAGTCGACATCGGCATCGAGATCACGTCTGCCCCTGATGATCGGCTTGTACGCATTCCTTTGTGCAGTGAAGAGTATGTACTGGTCGTTTCCGAGAATCATGATTGGGCTGAACGCAGCACGATTGGAATCCAGGAACTGCGTGATATTCAAACGGTGATGTTTCCCGAAGGATTTACGGGCAGAGAATTAGTCGACGGTTATTGCCGTAAATATGGATTCACCCTAAACACCATCATGGAGACCAGTTCGGCAACCTCTATCATTAGCCTGGTCAAAGCCAACGTCGGAGGAACACTGCTGCCTTATCCTCTGATCCAAGCCATGAATGAACCCTCATTACGCTGTATTCGCATTACAGACGATCCGCCATACCGACACTTTGAGATCATCCATCGGTCTGACCGCTACCTGACGCAATCGGCTAAGGCATTTATTGAAAAGACGATCGAATATTTCAATCAAAGGTGAGTTTAGAAGGAGAGATATTGAAATGAGAATAAGAGAAGTGGGTTTGTTGACACATCAGATCGAGGCCATAAAGGGGTTTTACGGTACAGTACTGGAGTTGGAGCTTGTGGAGGATCGTACAACATTCGTTTCATTCCGTGCCGGAGAGTCGATCCTTTCTTTCAAGAAGGCGCCAGAGCAAGAGAAGCCATACTATCATGTAGCGTTTACGATTCCAACGAATAAACTTGCTGATACGAAAAGGTGGGCCCAAGACCGTAACATTCCGTTGCTTTCCAAAGATGGACAGGATGAATTCTATTTCCCTTACTGGGATGCAACAGCCATCTATTTCTATGATCCGAGCGGCAACTTGATGGAATTCATCTCTCACCACTCACTCGATAATGCAGTCGATGAAACTTTCGAAGCGAAGCATTTGCTTTGCATTAGTGAAATCGGCCTGCCTGTCGATGATGTTCCTGAGACGATGAGCACGTTGAATGGGCATTATCAACTTGAACCCTTTGCTGGAGACGGAAAGAAATTCTCCCCCACGGGTGACGCAGAAGGCATGTTTATTGTCATTGATAAACAGATGCCTTGGTTCCCAGATGGGCGTAAGCCTGGTGTATTCGCCACTGAGATTAAGGTTGAAATGGGGCAGTCTGGTAGGCTACGTTTACAAGACGGTCTGTACTCCATTATATCTAATTAAATCAGAACCTCTGCAAAATATCTCGTGAAAACTGAATTTCACCTTTACATAAAAGTCGAAAAAGGGGGCCCGATGACAACTGTCATCAGGCCCCCTTTTTCGACTCCATCTCATTAGTGGAAGCTAAAGTCTCTTTTATCGTTTATTAGCTGTATATTAAAATATAATTAAGAACATCCGAACACATTTAATTTATCTCTATTAAGTGCGTGTATTCCCAAATACGTCCTTCATCCTCATTTATACCATAATCCGCTGGTTCATTTACATCCTTATAAAGTCTTAGCCCACATTCAGTGCAAACTGCTTTATTAGATTTAAAATAATGCTCCCCTTTATTGAGTTTATGAGTAGAAGAGTAATCTATATCAGGATAAAGGAAAAGAGTATCATTGCTACATACAAAACAAGTTTTTTTCGATTTATCTTGTATATCGTAAATTTGTTTAATTAAATCTTCTTCATAAATACTTCTCAGAAGATTACCAACTGGCTTTTGGTAAAGTGCTGATCCAACTGCTTTATAAAACGCAATAGCTTTATGATCAATTACTTCCTCTTTTGACATATTAGTTAGCTCTTCTATTGGATCAATATCGCTATAATCGTTATCATAACACCAATATTCTCTTATTTCTTCACCATCCCATAGTTCTTCACATTTATAAAGTATATCTTGAACTAGCGGAAGAATCATTCTAACAACGAATTCATCTAGTTGTTTATAAAGTAAAAAACGTGCTCCTCGGTGTAACAACATGTTCCTTAATGTATTGATCTCTTCTAAGGCTTCTTTATGCTGAATTAAAATCCCCTGCAATGAGCTGTTTGGTAGTGCCAGTGCTCTATTTAAAGATTTATCATATTCAACTGACTTGTCCGTGAAATTTATATCACCAATATCTCTTCCATCTCGCAAGAACTGAAGCAATCCACCCTCTTTTACTTTACTATCTCGTAAATTGTTGGCGAGATTTTCACTATGAAATCTCAATGCATCCTTAATAATTAATTCTATGAAATGATGAAAGTGAATAATGACTTGCATGTAATTCTCATGATAATCAGTAAATTCACAAAATTGTTTCTCTTGTAACTCTGAGAAGTTATCTAAGTTGTAATTAAAACTATGGAGAGTATTATATGTTTCAAAAAAACCTTTCATTGCTAAAGTTAAAGATGTCAATGCTGATGGCGTAATATTTTTACATGTAAAATAATCATCTTTAAATTCTGTTATGACTGATAAACTTTCGGAAAACCTTTTTTTAGTAAAACTCAATTAAAACACTCCTCACATATATTTAATTATAAATAAATTGAATATTTTTTATTATCACTCAAATTCTGAATGCTGAGGAGGGTGAATGTATGGCGATCGAGTTATTCTCTGTTTATGTCACTTTAACCTCACTATTCAGTAGTGCGAAAGCATCAAGCAATTTCCCACACAATTATATGATTTTTTTAATATCTAGTTCTCTATAAAGGAATAAGTAAAATTAAACTTGCACTTGTTCTTGTTTCAATTCAACCTTTACTGATTCTTCAAAGTATTTCAGTATATGCTCTTCTTCATCGCTGGAAATAAGCTTCACACAAGCCAAATTAACTTTTGCTCTCGAACACGCAACATATATAAGTTTTTGACTTTTATGTTTTTTCTTATCATCAAGAGAAGCAGAAAAAATCGATTTAAAATCATAAACATTCCAAAAATATTCATCTAATACAACTAAAACATTATCAATACCTGAGCCTTTCGTTTTATGCATTGTAATAAACTGTGTGTTCTCATTCATATAATTAAAATAATTATAGATTTCCGTAAATTTTATTTTTTGTGAAAACAATTCAATGTAAAAAGTTTCTTTTAATACTTTTTTCTCTAGCTCCTTAAACTCATCTTCTTCCAAAGAAGATAATACCTTACTCATTTTCGCATAAGTATTATCTCCTGTTATATAAAAATGTTTGAATACTAAGTATTCTTTATTTTGTTTAAGCTCATTTAAAAACGTATCTTTTCTGTGCACGTATTCAGAAAATTTATCGCTGCATTTTAGAATTCTTGATTCAAAGGCTAATTTCAAAGTTTCCATTGCGCTTTTGTCCGATTTTATAATCTGATCGAAATTTTCTTTGATCTTTATCTTATCTGCCATCTTTCTAACAGAATATCCATGCTTCTGAATATTAGATAGCACAAAGTTATAATTCTTTAATTCATAGGCATCACAAAGATCAAACAATTCGGATAGTTGCAAAGATTGTAGATGTTTGTCTATAGTATCCTTCGGATCAGAATACCTTCTACTGAAAGTATCATAAAGATTTTCAAAGCCTGCCTTAACTGAAATAGATTTATTGGTTAACATGAGATTCCTGAAATCTTTCTGATCTTTGTTTGCTTCATCAATTAACATATTTAAAGCCTTCATATAATCTTCTTTGACATCAGCTTCACTAAATACATTCGGTTTATTGTCATATATGCCATAGTAAAGCTTAACACTACCTTGTCTATTTTCTATTCTTTCAAAATTTGACTCTGTATCAACTTTGAAAGCTACCTTCTGTTGTAATTTATCAAATCTCAGTCGATTTATAAATTTAACAACTTGTTCAGAGCATCTGAAATTGTCTTGTTTTTCAATTTTAATTAAGTGCCCTTCGTTTATATACTCTTCAACATCACCCACACCATCTTCATAAATAGCCTGCATGGAATCACCAAATAATCCTATAAGTGTTTTTTTGTTAGATGGTAATAGCTTCAAAAATATATCAATAATTTTTTTGTTAGTGTCTTGATATTCATCAATGAATATAAAATCATATTTATCTTGTATTATTCGTCCTAAATATTTGTAATTCATGCAAAGCAAATATGTAATTTCAAGTAAACTATCATGACCATAAGTTAGCTCTTTATAATTATCAAAACTAGTTTCATTATACTTGATACTACTATGTTCACTCTCTTCTATATGTTTGGATATTTTAATATTCAATTCATCAATTTTTTTATTCAATATTTCATTAAACTGTTCTGGAGTTTTGTCGTACTCTCTCTTTCCTTCAACCTTATTCACTGTATCTTTAGTAACTGTAAATAATTTAGAAGCATACTTATTGTACAGCTTTTTATATCTAAGATATTCCTCTTTGTTTTGTTGTTTAATGTCTTCGTAATGCACAATATCTTTCCGTACAAATATTTCTAATTTGAAAATTAAAGGAATTACTTTTTTTATATTTTTTTTATAGTCTTTTGTTAAGGTATTCAAAAAAGAGTGAATTGTGCTAATAGTATATTTATCACCTGCCCTTGATTTTATTTCACTAGCAGCAAGGTTAGTATGTGTTATGCAAGCAATTTTTTTCTCTGGATGATGTTCAGATACGAATTCTAAAGTCTGTTTTAATGTTTCCGTTTTTCCACTCCCTGCACCACCTTGTAATACAAAGTTTTGGTTTTCATCAATACATTTTTTAATTTTTATGAATGGTGTTAATTGGCTGCTATCCATTGTAGGCCTCCTTTAATATACGCGGGAATAACCCATTCAACTTCTTTTTCAGTTAAAGCGAGATACAATAATGAAGAAGCAAAATTAGATTTTTTTTCAAGTATTTCTTCAGTCAATTCATAAATATTTGTAATTCCATCTATTTCCCCCTTATTCTTTAACCCTTGTAATTTTGTTTTGTTTTTCTTAATAGTATCTAA
Source organism: Paenibacillus sp. SZ31 (assembly GCF_012912005.1). Classification (GTDB taxonomy): domain Bacteria; phylum Bacillota; class Bacilli; order Paenibacillales; family Paenibacillaceae; genus Paenibacillus. The sequence goes on along the minus strand of NZ_JABBEA010000009.1, from coordinate 31,757 downwards.
ATTACAGTTAATAAAAGCATCCTCGAAACTTCTTCCTTGATACCCTCGCTCCGATTGCTGATATACTATTTTAATATTTATATTGTTATTTGTTAATTTTTCTCTTTTTAACTTGTTAATCCAGTCTTCAAACTCAATAGATTCAATATCCTCAGGTGCTTCAAAAAAATGTTTCAAGGTATAATTACTTGTATTTTGTCCTTTTAAAACTTCACAGGCTCTGTATACGATTTTATTTTTACTGTTTTTATCAATCACTTCATTCTTTTCTGTTGTATCGATGTCTGTTACTATTAGAGTCTTTATATCAAGAAAATCGAGAAAATGATGAAATGATTTTGCATTAGCACCTACTTCTAAAATAGATATATTTTGTGAATTTAACGGTACATATGATTCATCTTCTGAAATTTGCCCTTTATCAAATTGATTCATAAAATACGGAAACAACATTTTTTCTGAAGTACCTTCAATAAATATAATTTTATTTGCAAAGAATAATTCTGCCGATTGAAGAGTTAAATACTGTTCTAAAAATCTGAAATCTTGCTTATCTTCATATTTCTCGCTTAATTCGTTATAAAAATTTTTTATTATGATATTTTCATATTTGTTAAAATGTTCTTTTCTCAACATATATCTAATGTCTTTGAAGTCACATTGTGATACTATGTGTGCTGAATGAGTGCTGATCACGGTTTGGAGATTTTTGATATCTGACAAAATATCTTTAATCTTCTTTGCAAAAATGTATTGCATTTGAGGGTGCGTGTGTGCTTCAGGTTCTTCAATAAATAGTAAATTGATATCACATTGGTCAGTAATGAAATTGTCTTTTTTTATCTCTATAGTTAATAATAAATACAAAATATTCATGTAACCTAAACCATTTAAGTGTTCAGGCAAATAATTATTATCTATTCCGTAAACAACCTGCGACGAGTTCTCCAGTAACTCTTTTGATTGTACATTTGAAACAACTTGTAAATTTTGTATATTTAAGAATTCTTTCGAGTTTTCTAGAAATGATTTAAAGAAAGTATCATAATTCAAATTGAGCTTACCATCCATCTCAATCATCAACTCATTAATTTTTGTAAAATCATCAGTTAAGTTTTTGTTTCTATTGTTAAAGAATTTTGTTGTTAACATTGATAGCGCCTTTTTACTTTGTCTATTCTCCTCAGAACTAGAGACATCCCGTTTAGCATGAATTATTTGAAAGTTTATTAAATTTTTAATAGACCTAATTTCTTTTTTCACTAACCTATGTTTATTAACACTTCTCAAATCATCAGTATCTTCAAAAACATAGATATTTTGATCTAGATAGTTATCAATATTTTTTATTATAAACTTCTCTCTATCATTGTCACTCAAGTTAGTAAGATCTCTTAAAAGTTTTGTACTATTAATTGAACATTCAAATACTATTTTCACAGTATTAATATCTGGTTCTAAGTCTAGAATGAATTCAGAAATATACTCCAAATCATCCTCTTCGTTGTACTCAATTTCCAATATCATTTGAATAGATAATTCACTAAAATCAGTACTGCTATCAATTTCTTTTATTTCGTCCCGTAGTGACAAAGAAAAATCATTATAGTTGAAATGAATCTGTGAATAGAATTTTTCAAATAAACACAGAAAAGAGGTTTTACCACTATTATTTCTACCAATTAAAATCGACATGTCTCTGTTCATATCAAGAGTAGTATCCTTTAATAATCTAAAATTTTTAATATGTATTTTACTAATGTTCATTACTTCACCTCAAATTGAGAATTTAGATCCACATGGTAATGTACCACCACTTGATAAGTTCGACAATAATTTCCAAATACCTCCCTAATTCATCCCTAAATAAAATCCATTTATATCTACGTTATTTTTAAGCGTATCTACTCATTAGCCAAATTTGTTAAGAGATGATTTCGCATTATCCATTATTTTGTTAGGTGGTTCAAAATTTTATCGACGAACATCACATCACGTCAATATAAAGACATGGAAATGTAAAAAGATCGATATAACCGCAAGAAAAAACAGATACATACAATCAATTGTTAGGAAATAAAAAAGCCGAGTGAAATCAGTATCAAACACCTGAAATCAGCACGGCTTACCATTAGAATTTATTCATTTAATTGTTCAGTGACATTATAGTTGGTAAATGAAAAATCGCGTATTATAGCACTTTTTCAGCGTTTTGACTCAAATTACAATGCCATTATAGTTGGTAAATAAAATTATTCCATATTGAAAAGTTACATTATAGTTGGTAAACCCATAATAATACAATTTTTCCATTAAATAAATACGCTAAATTAGGTGCTTCATTGAGAAACGACATACTCATCTCTCTTTTAACGAAAACAACATTTTAATCCAATTCTTCAGTAACTGATACTTATATACATCATTATTCGTTACCGATGTGAAATATTTTACAGAGCTTTTAATCAACAGATAAGTTTACTGATATTACTTACTCGCTGTATCCTTACTCATACTCTTAAGTTCGTCCCTATACTCACCCAATAACAATTCGTTCAACTCTGAAAAAGACTCTAGTTTCCCAATCCTGGATTCTATAATCTTTCGTTTCCTTTCATTTTCTTTTTTCCTTCTCCCCAAATATCCCCAACATCACTATACAATTCTGAAAAGTTTACAGAGAAGTTGTCTCATACCTGAAGTGCTACTGAGTTTTCTAACCATTCAATTGTATAATAAGTTTCATACATGGAAGATTTTTCATTTTTTTAGCCACACTCGCGTTGCTTGATCAATTCCACCGCAATATCCAGCCATTTCTGAACTTCTTCCGGGAATTCGTCTGTTAAATCCTTTCTATTTTCAAAGAAGAAATGACGTTTTGTGTGGAACCATTTTCATTGATCTTATTGGATTTTCCTTAGTTGGTGATAAACACGAAAAATAAATAGTCTGGAACCATTAATTAAACTAAAAAGAAAGTTGGAAACCATCTAAATAAAGTCAAAATACAGAGTTAGAAATGTCAACAATGACGATCATCGCTAGACAAGTCGTTAATTCATTTTTTTTCTATTATTTTTCCTAGACTGTTTTTGTTGTTTTATCTTCTTTTTTCTTTTTCCTTTATAGGGCTGTATTCTTAAAGGATTAGCATTCTCTATACTAGTTGAGCTTTCTCGTACAGGCTTTACTTTTTTGTTCGAAAGATCAATCGGGTTACCGGTGAGAGAAAAATCTAGGAAACCTATTGGATGATTAGTATTATCGATTAACATTAATGATCTCAGATCGGGTTCTAAACTATCGTAAATATCTGCGATTGTATGAGGTTTTAGAAGGAATTCTTTGAATTCTGAAGGAGTGGGGTATTCCTTTTTCCAAAGGGAATACTCTCCTATTTTTTTTCTTGTTTCACTAATCTCAAATTGTTCCACAGTAGGGTTCACAAAATATTTAGTAAGGGAGGAGGCATCTGTGATAATAACACCATCCCTCTCTTTAGCTGTAAAATTGAAAATATTCAAACATACGACCTTAATTATTTTCATTGGGTCAGGTGGATGAATTGGTAAATCAATCGTAGCTACCTGTCTAATTTTATTCCAATCCTCTTGCAAGACCAATGCTCGTCTTTTCACTTGCTCAATACCATAATTAACTTCGTGCTCAATTTGAAAAATTTCTTTAGGAGAGTAAGGTCTGCGAAGACATTTCATCTCAATCAGTAGGATGTGGTCTCCAAAAGTCGCAATGAAGTCAAATTCAGCAGACTTACCATCAAAAGCATCCTCTATCTTTAATCCTCCAACGTTTACGTTAAGACTCGAATTAATTGAGAGTGCTATATTTATATAGTTTTCAAGTGCTTTACCTTTATAAGCATCATCTATTTTCCAAATACCGAATTGCTGTTCAATCATTCGAGGTAAGTTTAACTGTTTAATTAAAGCGGGTACAAAGATAATTTCCCTTTTCCCTATGTAAACTAAAGGTTGCGAAAATAAATCTGAATAATCATCTTTATTCTCCTTAGGCTGAAATATCAGCATATTGATTAGCTCACTTACGATTTCATGATTTATACCAAACATTTCAGTGAAATTCGAAACAAATAATTCTTTTTCTATTCTAGGGGCAAGATATCTGTAACCTTCACGATTAAAATCATCAAAATTCTCGTGAGTTTTCTCACTATATACAGATCCAAGTGCTTGAAGATAGGAAATAAGCAAAAAATAATTATCAAAACTTATGTTCCTATTTATACCGATAGTTTTTTGAACCCAAAAATCTTCATCTATAAACTCAAAAGATTTAACAGCGCTACTGTTTATCTTCTGATAAACTTCAACCAAACTCATTACCTTTTTAGCGTCTAAGCAAAACAAAGATCCGGGATTACTGAGATCAATGGATTTCGCAAGATCACTTTCCAAAGGAATAAGTTTATGTATCAAACTCTTATATCGGCTTTCTCTCTTAAAAAAATCCAGTTGATCCTTATAGCTATATCGAATCATCGCAGTTAATTCAAGTTTTAAATATTCTTCGTCCATTGGCTCGTAATACATATACTTTTCATCTTCAACGCTATGCTGCATAGAGTATCCCCACTCTCTATATTTCACCAACTCCCACAAGTGGTTCATCATCCCTCGATGTAACGCGAGTAGACTCATTTTTTCTATTTGTGGGATATCATATGGAGATACATCATCAACAAATTCCAAATCTTTTCCCAGAATCTTTTTTCCTTTATAGAATAAATAAGGAATGAGTGTGTTAGTCATTTCGATTCCTGCTTCAAGAGTAGACTCAATTGAGGATTTTCCATTCCCTGTATCAACGTGAGCAATATTCCGTGAGTAAAGATCAATATTCTTTGACTCTTTTATAATTGCTGCATACTCAATTTCTGAAAGTCTTTGTTGATTTTCTAAAAAAACGCATAACATATGAATAGTTGTTGGTATAGGTAATTTGAGAAGCTCTGTATCCTCAAGTACTATTGTATTACTCTTGTTGTGTTTATATAGTTCAAAAATGGTTTGAATGGTGTCCATATACTGAACCATAAAACTTGTGCTATCATTATTGTTCTCATCTAGCATTTGCCCCACATGATGACATGCAGAAATAAATGTTTTTAGTATATCGTATTTATTATCAAAATCTCTTTGGAGTGGCTCTGGTAGACAATCAGCTAAAAGTATTGGTTTCATTACATTACTACTATGTTGAAGATATATTTCATAGATTATCTCTGCCGCAGTCTCAGAATCCCCACTGGTTAGAGCATTTTTTAGTATATTAAAGTCTATGTCCATAGTTCCTCCCGATTAAATAAATTCCATTACAAAACTTTTTTTTCATGTGAGGCTAACTTTGTTTACACAATTGAAAAGTTATTCGGCATACCAACAAGAAATCGGGTCCACATTTGATTGATATAAAGACAAACCTCACCGATACAATGTCTACTCCAATTAATCCACTCAGTAAAGGTTTCTGTCGGGTGAGACAAGGTATCACGTAACCACAAGAAATAATCAATTCTATCCCTCTCCCACTGTGTCAAAGCTCCAATATGAACGGCATGGTTAGTCAGATTAGACTTAGAGCGAGGGAGTATCCATCCTTTAACCTTAACATTAAGAACATTTTGCTGATTAGACCATTTCAATATAGTATCTCTTGACGGTTCCAATTTAGCGCAAACAGAGGCTTCGTCTATTTTGCCCTCTACTACTACCGGATCTGATCCAAGCCAGGAATCATAGAGCAACCTCAATGAAGCTTCAAGCGACAATACCGCATAATGTACAGCCATAGTTAGAAACTCCCATTCGCTATAACCATGAACGTATAAGAGTCTTGCTCTCTGCATCACATCATTAATATTGGAAGGACATAAATTTGATAATTTAGAATAGTTCATCATGTCCTGAACCAGATCTTCAGACGTTAATGCTCTTGGTACATCGTAATCGTTATATGTTCGAGAAGTAGCTTGTATTCGTATATCTGGTTCTCCTGTTGCCCTATTCAACTGAACAGAATGGTAACCAATGTCATTTAAGGCTTCATCACGAATTTGCTGAAGCATCCTCATCTCATCAATAGCATAAGATTCGACTGCTTGTTCTAGCTTCGAATATATATATCTTAGGTTGAAAAGTTCTGTCTTACTTACAACAATCCAGACAATTGATTGATGTTGATCAAACGTTTCATGCCATGTTTCACCTGCACCTTGAAGCTTTTGAAGAATAGATTCATTAGAAATCTGCTTCTCAAAGCTATAGCCTCCTTGGCCGAGCCTGAATTCCAATACAGAAAAATCATTTTGCAATTCAATAAGAATAACTGGACACGGAAATAATCTTTGAACTACTCTGTGTTTTGAAATGTTTTTTATAGATGCACTTCCATCTTTTTTTATTTTTGTTTTCTTTAGCTCCCAATTTCTTATGTTACATAAAAATCCTTTAATATTAGAGCTTAATTTTTCACTATTAAAAAGGTTTAATTCGACCTCAGGCAGGTTTGTTTCCATTAAGACCTCCGATATTCTTATGTTTTGCGAACCTCCACCTTAGAAGGATGCATCACTATAGAGATAATAGTGCTTCTACATGAGGGGTTCGTACTTCTGAATCGTATATATCCGCAGCCGCTCAACCAGATCTTTAGTGTATCGCGCTTGTCCAAATTTGAAGACCATAACCGAGAAGCCAATTCCTACAGATACAACTGTACCTGCACACCCTCCCCATAAGCCTTGGGCAATGATTGATAATACCAGAATTGTCAAGGAATAAGTAGCGGATCTTCCGACCCTGATTAGGCTCTCTTTGGTTCCATAACCCATTAGCTTTAGCTTGCAGAACTGGTACACTGAAAATAAGGTAATTGCCATCCCTCCTGTCACAGCCATTTTGCACATTCGGGACAGATTTTCTGTGACCATCAATCCTATATTTTTAGCTACACCTTGAAGGGCACTCTTAGCTGCTTCGCCTATGCCTCTTACGAGAAGGTGGTTCATTACACCGAGGAATGTACTTTCTACTCCCATCTTAGCTCCCGCTGCTGCGGCAACTTTGACATTCTCAATCGAAAGTCCTGACTGTGCTAGTTTGACGGTAAACCCAATGGTAAAACCGACTCCCAGACCTATCGTGGCGACCATTCCAATACCATACAACTCGTTTTTGGCTACACGCTTGTAATTGGCCTGCTTCAATCGCTTATTACGGTCAATAGGTTCACCGGTTGTCTGATTCCGGAAATCCCCGCCATGCATGGCTTTGTGCGCGGCTTTATTCTTAGCAAAACGAATATTGTCCGGATTAGCCTGATTTTCCAAGTGTTTAGCCACATTGTTGATATGGTGTCCTTCTGCACGGTGAACTTTGCCAGCTGTTAGAATCTCCTGCCTCTGTTTTGGCGACCATTTTGTCGTTCCTTTTCCACCCATTAGAATCTCAGCTTGTTCGTACTTCCATGCAAGAGCAACACCTTTCTTCCTTAACGTATTCTTAACGTGGGAATCCATTGCTAACAGGTCATAGACCTGTTGCTGATTTTTCTGACGGCTAATGTTAAGCTTGTTAAAAATACTATGGAACTGCTGATTAAACTCCCCAGTCGTTGTAATGGTTGAAAACGTCTGGACAGATTGAATACCAGCAGTGAACAGACCGGTATTTACGATGGGCATACTTGAAAGCTGGCTGCCACCCGCGAGGGTCTGTCTGACTAAGCCCTTGTTTCCCAAGATCTGCATGATATGAACCCCCTTTAACGGAGCAATTTCTCTTTGTCGATGGAAATCTGCGTTAGCCTAAACTTGCCGTCCTCATCCAGTTTGCAGAAGATATAAGAATAAATATGATTGTAGTAGACCAAAGTCTCATTAAACAGACGTGCCGGATCAAAGGCGAAGAGGCGACTAGAGACCAGTATATCCAACTTTTCTATGCTCCGGGTATACATACTTTCATTTTTCTGGAAAGAATCAAATACAAATTTGAATTCTTTGACTGCATTGCGGTTATATTCGGTGTTAGACGCTATAGCTAACTTGGTCAGCTTGTCGCTGATAAGGGCAGAATATTCTTTAGTCATACGGTCATAGAGCGAATTTTGATCTTCAGTCAGTTCCTCCTTTACAAGCTGGTTCTCAATTTCAGTTAATGTGAGCAACACTCTATCAAAAGCCTCTTGATTACTAGCGCGAGAAAGCTCGCCTTTTAATTCAGCTAGATCCTTTAATGTAGCATTGTTTTTTGCTTGCGTCTCCCTTGCATATTTTTGCACAAGAGCGTTTTGTATAGCAGAGAGCTCCCCACGAATGATATCTAACCCCTCACGACAAGCTTTAATAACAGCCAATTGCTTTGCGTCTATGGTCGTATTTTCTGCATGTACAATCAATGCGGTACTAGCCTCATCGAGAAAATAATTTCTAGTGTCTAGCTCAATGTCCCAACCAGCAACCATACAGCAAAAGTTGAAGTAGCGTTGGAAGAGATCAGTATCTCCCACATTACGGTTATACAAATTTTTGATGATCGTGTGTGCATCCCAGATTTCATTGGAAGCCACCTTCTCTTCAAACAAAGTCACTTGATCCAAACTAAACACATCCCGTCTAATCATATTCGATTCTTCTGTATTACGATTGAATTTCTCAAGTCTTCTACAACGGGATTTCATTTAAAAAAAGCTTATACTCCTTATGTGCTTGGATCTTACGTTCGATATCACCGATATCGGCAGACTCCACAATTTCCTGGAGCTGCGCCAAATAGGCTGTCCACTCATCATCTAAGGAATCGGCTGCCTGATTGAAAGCCTCCGCCGTATCGTCCCAATATTTCTCGATGACATCTTTGTATTTCAATAATGCTTTCTTGGCATCGTATTCATTTACAATCTTTTTGGCCAGACTCTTATCCCATCCGCCATTGACAAGTGAATATACCGACAAAGCTGTCAAGACGGCAATCGTAATTCCGATAGCAACTGGTCCACCAAACATCGAAATGGCAGTTGCTCCTCCTACAAATGTTCCTCCTACGGATATTCCTAGCGCAGATAGTAAGCTTACCCCTTGGGCAACAAGAATATATGTTCCAAGATGGCCTAAAGAGGTAGCCCACACAGCCAGACCACTCAAATTAGTCAACCCGACTAACCCTGCGGCAAAGGACTTTGTGGCATCAAAGTTAAAGTTGATATCATCCAGCCTAGCTTTCAACCGTCGTTTCCTTACTTCATTCTGAAAGTGCTCCAGATAGTCATTGATTTCTATAGTCAGTTTCTCAGATTCTCCGGCCAAGATCCCCTGCATCTGACTTTGCAGCGTCGATCCCAGATAACTGATTAGGATCTGGATATCCTCCTTCTTTTTTTTCAGTCCTTTGGATTTAATAATTGACACGATACTATCTGCGGAGATAAGAGCTCCATACTTGTCAGTAAAAGTATGAATTGAAGAGGCATTGAGCGTATTAATTACTTTTAACACTTCTTGCCTACGGTTTTGATTGTCATTTACCCTTTCTGGTTCTTTGGCATCAATTTCGGAGAGCATCCTCTCATATCCTTCACGATGCTCAAGAATCTCCTCAAACTCATGTATCCTCTGATCGACTTCTTGATCATAATTCTCGATTTGCGTGCGGATGTACGCTTTCGCCTTTTCATTGATTACGTTAGGAATATGCTCAATGAGCGCACGTAAATCATTTTCAAAGGCTTTTCTTAGCATCGGGATGTCAGTAGTATAGGTGAAGAATCTGCTTCGAATGACCGCTTCGTCATAATGGTGTCCTGTCGTTTTCTCCCTTATCTCAAGCACTTTTTCCGGTAACGATTGCAAGAACCGTTCACAGCCTTTGTCGAGGATACTCGACAATGAATCGGGATTACCGCGATCTACGGTATGAGCCTGCGAAGCAATAACAAACAGGTTAGCAAGCGGGCTGATTTCGTTCGTTGCAGCCTGCTCCACAGGTTGGAGGGACATAAGAGATTCCTTAAGATAGTCTATGTCTCCCTCACGCATGAATCCGTTTGCAATGGACATATAGATAAGTATATCTGCATTCTTCTTGCCCTCGAAAGCCATTACATCGTCCTCTACACGGTCTCCGGTACCGAATCCCGGCAGATCGACGATATCACAGTTTCTCAGAAAGTCGGAGTCCACGAATATTACGGCTGCACCGGCTTCTTGACTGCCATATTCCTCACCTTGGCGGGTACCATATTTCTTAAGAATTTCCGCGCTTCCTCCTGTTAGCTTCCATCCCCGACAATATTTTTCATCATGTAGACGGCGTTCGTCCCAAGGTGCAATATTGCTAAACTCGGGAGCTGCACGGAAAATCCAAGCTTCTTCTTCCATATAGGACGGTCTGTCCTGAATATGCTTGATATATACGTTTATTGCTGTTGTTGGGGTCCAAGAGGTCGGCATCTTCTCAGTACCTAGAAGCGAATTAATAAGGCGGCTCTTGCCTACATCAGAGTGACCAACAATAGCTAAGCGAGGCTTAGAGATAATATGGTCTATCTTCTTACGTAGTTCTGCCATTTTGATATTGTATGTATCGCCCCACCGTCTGCGGTAGTCCGCCCCCCTCATTTCCAAATAGTCCACGATATTTCGCTTCGTGAATTCTGCTGTGCGCCAAGTGTTGTTAACTGTTAACGGCTCGGGATCTAAACGTTTAAAATTAACCAACTCATCGATCGTCGTTCCTGTGACATTTGCGATTTTGATCAGGATCTGAAGCGGTGTCTGTTCAGTCGATTGTTCCAAACGGGAGATATAATCCTGTCTAACATCGAGCAGTGTGGCAAACTCGGTCTGTGTCATCTTCAATGTGTTCTCTCGAAAACCTTTTAAGTCAAACAATCTTCCCACCCCTTGTATAAATTATAAGTATTTAAACTACCAATTAAGTAGCTAAGCTTATTATAAATTGTTTAGAAACTTTTTACAATATAACTTTATGCATTTTCGCATATTAACATATATAAATATGCAAAATTGCATATTATTAAGCAAAACTACTTTGTTGTAACATGATCAAAAAGCACACTGGAAAATTACCAGTGTGCTTTTTCTATGCTCTGTTTGTGTTCTAACATTGGTTGGAAGTATGTCGCTACATAATTTCTTCTTGCTTAGTCTAAGGCCATACTTACATGTATGAATCAGCTTTTAAGCTAGATTTTATCTATTAAATGCTTTTACTCTTAACATATACTTTTAAGTTCTTTCTTATACTCTTCCAATAACAACTGATTCAGCTGCGAAAAAGACTCTAATTTCTTAATCCTAGAATCTAAAATATTTCGCTTCGTGTCATTCTCATCTTGGTTCTCTCCCCAGACCAACTCTTTAAGGATTCGGGAGAAATTGTCGTCTTCCTGAATTACCATTGAATTCTCCAACCATTCAACAGTAGAATCATCAGTTGCAGCTAAGGCAGATTGTTCAAACACATATTTTAACCATACGCCAAATAAAATAACGATCTTGGTAAATACCTCGAAAGTATAGACACTCTTTTTGGAAGGATCAAGTTCTCCTCTTTCACGATGTTCCTTATGGACCGCTCCGGGTATCAGTTCTTTCACACGCCCACAAAAGTTTCTGAATTGCTGTTCGATATATGGTTTCAGATCTGCTCGGTAAGAAGGAGGATTAGCTAAGCGAACATTCAAATTCACTAAATTATTCGAGTTCCTGCTCTTCATCTCTCCACGATCCCCTACGATCTTTTGAGGAAGATGTTTAGATGGCCAATTCTCTTCATGAATGCTCACTCCATATTTAGCACAAAACTCCACCTTATCCGTAGAAGCATTTTCTAACGCCATCATACTTTCTACCCAGGAATTCGTTTTAGATATATGCATGCCCGCAATTAAACGACTCATTACATCTTTGACAAAATAAACATGAGGTCTCCCAATGACTGTAAGATAATCAGAAGAAAGTAAAAGTACATCAGCAGGTGTAGAATCCGTTTCATATAATGCTCCCGGATTATGAATTTCCTCAGTAGGTGAACCCAGTAAAGCTCTCGCTCTTATCTCTGCTTTTCGGTTCCCTACTTTAGCGGCCAAACGACTTTTTTTGTTATACTCTTTTTGATACCAATATCTGAATTGCTTTATAGATGGACAATTAGTCATATTTATAATAGGGACCTTAACTTCATGCTTTCTATAGAATCCTTCATTATAATGCTCTTCACACATATGTTTGTGCGTAGCAGTTAAATTCATTTTCAATGAAGAATGATATTTTTGTATAGCAGACTTAAATATTTCTTTATCTTTAGCTGTCACAATAAAGTTGTGGTCTTCTGTTTTTGGCCCTGTCTTTATGTTTATTGTTCTCTTGTCTCCAGTGACCCCTACATCGTTATAGTCATGTAATAAACCATTAATTGATTTCCCATAGAACCAATACCTTTTCAGTAGTAAATATATTGTTTTCTGTGGTTTTCCTGTTCGATCTGACTCACTTCTAATTAACTTCCCCCTTGATTTGCTCCAGAAAATTTCTGGTTCTTTATTAGCAATAGATTTTATTAATTCAAATTTTTGGTCTCTCTCAGCTCCATATTTGTTTAAATACTCATCAGTAGGATTTAAAAACAATAGATCCGGTTCATAAGAGGAAATACTCGCTTCCTCCATCTCAAGTAAACGAAGCAGTTCTCCATAATCTCGAAAATAGGGTAATTGTAATTTACGCTTATCATCTATGTTTACTAATACCACGTATGATTGATCAGGAGAAATCCAGAGAACTCGTTCAAGAGAGATCTCCTCATGGTCATCAGAAATACACTTTTGAAAAGCAACAACAGAGTTAATATAGATCACGATTTACACCACCTATTTACTTTTTGAACGTTCAATTTGAAGAGGAGCACTCTCTCGTATAGGTTCCATCATTGAAGTTGTCCATTTCTTATTAGCTAACATGTGTTTTATCATAAACATCGATGTCCCAGGTTCTACACCCAGTTGATTATCACAGTTAAGACACTTTTTACTTATCGACATTGTCCGACTGAGAGATTGAAGTTTATACAGTAGAGGTTCTGCTAACATGTTAACCACTTCAAGATCCATACCCGGCCTACCTTCCAATCGCTTCGCGTCGTATAACCAATCAATGTTTCGTATGAATGAAATAGGCCTCCCAACATCAAAAACAACTTTCCACTCTAAATTCAACTCTTTATAGTACTGGCGCTCAATCTCGAATAGTTCCAAAGTTCTTTTGTTCAGTTTATTAATAGGTTTGATGGTACGTGGATGCTCCTGAAGCTCACCATGTACACTCATCGTAGTAAGCATAAAATCAGTGGACATAACTACATCCTCTCCTTTATGTTGAGGATGTTTGATATTCAGCCTAGCTGCAATTTTCTGAGTAGCTTCAATGGGTGTTAGAGGGTATTGCTCCCTAATATCTACGACTTGATCAGACCAATCCTGAACAAGTAAATACTGATATTCATAATTTGAGAGTGTGTGGTGTATCCGATTAGAGTGCCACCCTAAAGTACGGGTAAGCCATCCCTCTGAAGCTACTTTATTGTCATTCGCTTGGATGAAAGGAACATACTGTTCACCTCTACCTTGTCCTCGTCCATCCTTCAATCGATTAACGTGAGTCTTATTAACTGACAATTCTCACACTCTCCTTAAAAAAAGACACATAACTTTGATGTTATGTGTCCCTCTAATGGTGTATATTTTCCTCATCATATCACAGATAAATAGAATTTTTAACTCTTTTTGTAAAAACTTGTCTAATGGGCAAGTTAGATATATTCTCCTCACATCTATAGCTTGTTACGATCCTTTCTACGCCTTTTTCTTCGTGGCATCCTCTTGAGTTGTTGCATTTGTGTAAAGTATGCCTCCCTATTCTTAGTATTGACTTCTACATCATTAATACGACTACAAATAATATCAGGTTTGTTTTGACTAGCTCTTAGAATCAGTTTGTCTTCATGTACATTGTATTTAGAAATAGTTATCATCCAGCCCTTAATCATCGCTTTCTCGTACCAGCGTTCCTTCAATGCTTCTCTACAAGAGTAGTATTGATTTCGGAAACAGATTCCTTGTATTGTGACTATTGCGAACTGTTCCTGGTCCATAACTCTATCATCCATCCCCCATCCTCCCCTAGCCTTTGTTACTATCTTTATATCCGTATACGGATAATATATACAAAATTATCGCCATATCGATTAAAGTATTTTTATTTCGCTTTCATCCCAACAGTAATTTTTATATTATCTTCCTCCGATAAGGTATATAAAGGAGAGTTGATAGAGATGTATAGACACTCAGTTCAAGATCAAAAATTAAAAAAAGAATTGTACAAGATTTGCTTCGAAGATGTTACATTGCAAAATAAGCTACTCAATAAGCGTGCAACATGGTTTGAAGGTATTTTTCTACTCTCACTAGCAGCTAGTATTATTTTGCTCGTCGTTTCTGGGGTTTTAATAGCTTTTTGGAACACAGATCTAAGCCCTATGTACGGAATAACTATGGTTGCTTTATTGGTTATTTCTCTTTGTTGTATGTTAGCTACAATTTCGTCTTCTCGTATACATATCAAATCGCAGTACAAGGATTTAGCTTTTATGATTGGTAAGAGTAAATTTAAGCTGGATCGAGAGGTACTCTTCTCTATTCGATGTGATCAAGTTTACTATTATCTGAAGAACAATGATTACGATTATAATGCACTAGATGATCTCATTGCTTATTATTCCATTGAAGGGGAAACAATTAAAAAAAATGGATGGGTTCCTTTTGCTATTTTTACAGCTTTCATCTTTCCCTTCTGGAATGAGACAGTCAGCAAGAACTTGAATTGGGAGGCAATGGATCAGATCGTTTCTTTAATTTTATTCGCTCTTCTTCTTCCTCTTGGTGTCTGGGTGTGGAGACAAAATATTGAGATGTTTGTGTTCTCTAAATCCAATAATTATCTTGAACTTGCTAGGATTTTACGAACAGTAAAAACATTCCCTAAGTTTTAAAGCCAGTTATACAAATGAACTTTTAGAACTTACATGAAAATCAACTTACTATTGTACAGATATCAAAAGACGTTGTCATGCACAATGACAACGTCTTTTGATAAGGTATTAACTTGTCTACGCTCCAAATATATTCTTGAGCATATTACGCATTTCAGGCTTGATTGAATTTCCGGACGTCTTTCCATTACGAGTTAGATTCTCGACTTAACTTTGAATATAAAAATTGTTTCTGATGCATATGAGCGACTAACCTCCGCTCTCTGGTAAGTTCCTTTAAGCTATATGCGGTTCTTACATCTGATATTTTCTGATGCTGTTGAATCTCAGGTAGAGAAAAAAAACCTCTTGCCGCGTACTCTTTTACTTTCGACATATCCACACGACCGCGACTTATAAGTGGTTCATTTCCCAGATATTTTTGCACGTGTACAGAGCTTATCTCCGGATCGGACTGAATCAAAGATATACTGCCGACTGACAAGTCCTCTTTTTGTTTTTCTTGTTCCAATAATCCTTTTAATGCTCGTCTACGGTTGTTTTCCCACAAACTAAATAAACAGGTGTACAGCCGTTTATTAGATTTCCACTCAATTAACTGGGAGTGAATCGATTGGTTCGCTAATTTTGACTTGTATACATCAGAATCAAAAAAAAACTCATTCTTGATTCTTTTTGGGGTGAATCTTATATAAGGCTCTTTCGGTTTACAAAAGCCCGAAATGAGCAACTGTTCATATGGTAGCAGCTCTCTCCATTTAATGTTCATAACCTGACCTAATACACCATGATTGTCAAAGCACTCCATTAATTCCTTATTGCGTTTTTCATATACATAAATTGAACTAAATGTACCTACAATCCCTAGTTAAGTCCACTCCATTCGCTTTAACCCCAGTTTGTTTTGATCATTTCCAATAGATACTCGAAGTATATCTATACATTTTTTTAGTTTTACCATTTTGCTGTACTGTAAGTTTTCTACAAACTCCTCCAAAGCTTTGAAAGGCACCTCCACCACCCCTTTTCGCCAAGTTAGAATCATGTATTAACTAATTTCATTTTTTTAAACACATTAAAAGAGCATTCACATTGTAAACGCTCTTAATGGGGTATTTAATTTAATTTAATTTTTTCCTATAACTGATTAACTGAGTAGCATTCCATCATCCAAAATACTACCCAACTGATTTAGTGGCACTGTGTAAAAACAATGAGCTGACTTTCATATAAGAACTTATAAATTGAGTATCTGCCTCGTGTTGTAATTCATTTAGTTTAGATAACTTAGTTTCAGATAACCTCATCGGTTGCTTCAATTGAAAATCAACACGATGTATATTCTCATTTAATAAATGGCCGGCAGTGTATGCTGCACTTGTCGTTTGCAGTTGCATAGTAAGATCCACAATTCGATCTCGATACCTAATGAGTGAACTCTTCTCCGCTATCTTATTATTCACGTTATAGATATGAGATCCTGTCCCCAATGATAGCATTCTTATAGTACTCACATCATAACCAAGAACAAAAGCTTCAGCTATACCCACTAAAGCCGGATTATTAGCCCAGAGTCCTCCATCAATTTTACAATCATTGCCGTCAATCGAAACTGCGGGAAAATATGTTGGTGCAGCTGAAGTTGCTAAAGCAACATCTGACATCAGATATTGAGCGTCATTAAACAAGTGCTGACAGTGTGGAGTTTTGAATACTTTGGGCGAGGCCCTACTATGCTCAACGGACGGAATACATAGCATGGTTTGAGCATCAATCATCTTGTTATCTTTAAATACCTCTGCCAGCTTTTCACGTAACCCCGTATTCTTATATTGGTTAGTCAATATACCTCTCATACTAAACATTCTTTTCTTGAAAATGTTTTGCGCATTAGATACATAAAATGTGACTAACTCTTCTGCTGGTATCCCAATAGAGAGCCCTAGTGCCAATATTCCCCCGGTCGATGTTCCTACGATCATGTCAAAGTATTGATTGACGGGCATGCCTGTCTCTTTCTCAAATTTCGCTAGATATCTTGCAGGGAATATTCCTCTAATGCCGCCCCCATCAAGAGATAATATGCGTAAGTTTTTCCCGTCACGTGGTATCCAACCATTACTCTTAATTTGCTCCCAGTCCACATCACAGCCCCCTACCGATTTTTCTTAAAATCTTTTCTCCTTTGGATGAATGAATGCTATGGGGAGCCTCAGGTCCCCACCAAACTCCTGTCTCTAACCAGATTTCATAGTAATATAGCCACTCACAGGTCCAAGGAATAATCGTCTTTGCAATTAGTTTATCCTTTTTATAACTCTTATCTGGTGGATAATACAGACACAAAGAATTATCATCGTATGTATGCGGGCTATTTTTTATAATTTGCGGATGTGTAATAAACACTTGAGGGTATTCAGATTTATAAACAATTTTGACTGAATAGGTTTGCTGCATATGCGTGGATATTAATCTGCCACTCCACTGTTTGGCGTCATCTTGATATTCGAACTGAGGAAAGAACTTTTTTATCCAGAAGTTTTGTAAAGCTAAGTTTAATGAGTGTACGCGTCTAGGTGGAATTCTCTTTTTTCGTTTCTTTATCATTTTAAGTTCACCCCAAAGAAACGGTGCTTCGGTGAGTTAATCCCCTCTTCTGTGTTTAATAGACCACTTGTATTTACTAGAACAGCTCCCGTATTAATTCTAGTTGCCATTGCAGATGCTTCATTGAGCTCTGTCGGGAATTTATCAAAGATAGCTTGCCACTTTTTAATACTCTCAGCTTTGTTACTCTCATCATAAGCATCCTGAACGTCATCTTTTAAAGTAGAAAGCTTTTTCTTGAATTTATCAAGTTTTTCCTTATCCCAATCCCTTGCCAAATTTTCTTCAGTTAACGAAGGATTTTCAATAAAAACAGTATCATCAAGTTGAATATACGAATCAATATCAATAAGTATTTGCTTTATGGTCTCTAACAAGCTTTCGGCTACAGAATTCTTCCCAACCATACTATTTCCGATCAAAGTCGTTAATAATATCGATTTCGGAGCTGTTTGTTTACCTACCTTATGATCTCTCCAATACCTGAGTAATTTTGTGATTTTCCTAAATTGTTCATTATGATCATAGTGAACATCTCTACACCATTCTTGAAACCCTTCGGGATTAGTCTTCTTCCACTCGCCCTCTTTTTTACTAGGTATTAAAATGTGGTCGTTATCTGACGTCTTAGCTAAGACGATGTCCATATGAAAATCACCAGCATAATTGATACGAACACAACGATCTCTTGCCTTGATTTTATCTTTGTAACTCTCATTTGTTTTCATACGTTTAACAAGCCAATCTAATGCGTCTTTAGGAGTTATATCTTCGGCTAAATCAAGCTTTAGGACAACATCAACATCAAATTCTTCTCCCTGCTTCTGAGGTCTAATTGAAGTTTTAGTAGCATAAGAACCTTGAAGAAAAAAATCAAGATACTTCTCCTTAATCTCATCATCATTCTCTAGAATATTATTCCAAGTTTCATATGCACTATCGATTCTGTCTACCCGAGCAGGATTTAATGAGATATCCCCAAGTAGTTGCTTGAAATGATCAGATAGTTTCATGATTCCCCTCCTAAAATTTGTTTTACACACTAATTATAGTGTCGACAATACATTATACCACAATATATTGTGTGTGTACTGATGATAAGGAGAATTTCACCTTTTCAATAAGCAACTTATTGATGCCTGACAATAAACAAGGATAGTGTCTGATTATTTCACTCAGCACTACCCTTTTACACTATATTATTTAGTTGAAATGTAACGCCTTAATAATCATTACTTTAAATGATATCGATGTATTTTCAGCTTAATAAAGTCTCTAATTTCATCCTGGTCACTTGGTTTTAAATTCCTATATTCTGAAATAAGCCTGACTTCACTATCTCCATGGCCTTTACTGACAGTTACATCACTGACTTGGTCAAGTCCATAAACTAACCAATAGAGATCTGTTTTAAATTGATCGTGAAGTGCCATAACAATGTCTAACGAAGGTTTATATTTATCTAGTTCCAACTCACTCAGTGTCCCCTGAGAAATCCCAATGATTACTGCGAACTCCGTTTGATTATACTTATGTAGCTTCCGGATGCTTCTAATTCGTTCTCCAATGGTGGACAAATTAACAACCCCCTACAAATTAAAGAACAGTCCTGATGACATTTAATCATCAGGACTGTTTAATATTACTCTACAAGTTATTGATTTTAATAATCTTGATCGTCATTTCACTTACCAACTATAATGTCCATTTACCAACTATAATGTAACTGAACATTAATATACGAAGTGATTTGTACAGAATCCCTTACTCAACCGTTACGCTTTTCGCAAGGTTACGTGGTTTATCTACATCATGACCCAGTGCCAGGGAAGCATAGTATGCCAGCAATTGCAGCGCAACTACAGACAGAGCCGGGCTAAGCAAAGGCAGCGTCTTAGGAATCGCAAACGCTTGGTCTACGGATTTCAACAGAGTTGTTACGTGCTCTTCGTACGTAATTGCCAGCACATCCGCGCCACGTGCTTTCACTTCTTTAATGTTGCTCACTGTTTTCTCAAGTACGTTCTCCTGCGTTGCCAGAGCAATAACAGGGATACCATCTTCGATCAATGCAAGCGTACCGTGTTTCAACTCACCCGCAGCATACGCCTCGGAGTGAATATAAGAGATCTCTTTCAGCTTCAACGATCCTTCTTGAGCTACTGCATAGTCAAGACCACGACCGATGAAGAAGAGATGTTCATGTTTGGAGATTTGCTCTGCATATCCTTTGATTGCTTCGGCTTGCTCCAACATGGATTCCACTTGCTCAGGCAATGCTTGCATCGCTGCCAGCGTGTGTTCAATCTGTTCTGCAGATTGAGTACCACGAACTTGTGCAAGGTACAGACCAAGCAAGTTGAACGCGATCAACTGCGAAGTATACGCTTTGGTAGAAGCTACTGCAATTTCAGGACCTGCCAATGTTGCGATAACATCATCTGCATCACGTGCAATGGAGCTGCCCACTACGTTCGTGATTGCCAGTACATGTGCGCCATTGGATTGTGCTTCGCGCAATGCAGCAAGCGTATCGGCAGTTTCACCGGATTGGCTCACTACGATTACGAGTGTATCTTTGTGCACGATTGGGGAACGGTAACGGTACTCGGAAGCCACATCTGTTTCAACCGGAATACGCACCAATTGCTCAATCACTGTACGTCCAACCAGACCTGCATGGTACGCTGTACCACATGCAATGATTTGAACGTTACGGATATTTTTAATTTGTTCTTCAGTCATTTTCAACTCAGGAAGTTGAACTTTTTTACCTTCGTTATCGATGCGACCCAGCATTGTATCACGATATGCTTTTGGTTGCTCATGAATTTCTTTCAGCATGAAGTGCTCGAATCCGCCTTTTTCTGCGGTTACAGCATCCCAATCGACACGAATCATTTCCCGAGAAATAAAGTTGCCTTCAATCGTCATCAATTCGACAGCATCATGTGTCAATACAGCCATTTCACCATCATTCAGAATGTACACGTTACGTGTATGTTCCAGAATTGCTGGGATATCGGAACCAATGAAGTTCTCGCCTTCACCAATACCAATAATCAATGGGCTTGCTTGACGCACAGCTACGAGTTTTTCAGGCTCATGCTCTGTCAATACACCCAGTGCGAATGCACCACGCAACAACGTGATCACTTTTTGCACTGTTTTAACGATATCACCATTGTATTCACGTGCGATCAGGTGAGAGATAACCTCAGTATCTGTCTCGGAAGTGAACGTATGACCTTGAGCCATCAATTCGTCCTTCAGATCCAGGTAGTTCTCAATAATACCGTTATGCACAACAGAGAACTTCTGGCTGCCATCCGTGTGTGGATGAGAGTTCTCATCCGATGGTTTACCATGAGTTGCCCAACGTGTGTGTCCGATTCCGGCATTACCTACCAGTGGTGCACCATCCAGCTTGGCTTCAAGATTCGCAAGACGACCGAGAGCTTTCGTGATTTGCAGACCTTCCGGTGTGAATACCGCGATACCTGCAGAATCATACCCACGATACTCGAGTTTCTTCAACCCTTCGACCAATACCGATTGAGTGTTCTTATTACCAATATATCCAACAATACCGCACATAATTTATTTCCTCCGTTTATATATGAATACTGTGTCACGAAGAGAAACAGGCAGAGGCGGCATATCGGAAAAATGAGTGATTGCCTAACGTTTCATGAATACTTGTTACCTATTCAATTATCAATGATTAGAGCGACCTCGTGTCGCCCCGCAGTCATCATAAGCTGTTATGAATGCAATCATGAATGTACATCATTTTCCCGTCCGCGTACTGTTTACGCTCTTCACGCACATTCATTTGAATTTTAGTTTAACTCTTGCACCTACACCGGCGCGTTGTGTGGACAGTCACCTATCCATTTTCCGCAATCCGGTTTACGGCTCTGGTGCTTCACCGGGAGGTCCCCGCCGAACAATCCGAACACCTCCACCTCGTCAGCTTGATTGCCGTTGATGTTAATCAGCCGTTCTTCAACCTAGAAGAAATCCTGATCAACATCTTCCCGCGCAACTCCAAGCTCTGGCGCTTGTGTAACTGTAACCTTACGTCCCTCACTTTCTGTGTCTGAATGACGACTCCACTCATTATATGCACGTCACGTCCATTTTGCAATGGAGCAAAGTACCTGTGACAATTTCAGCATATTTACCCACAATCCCGACCGGATAAACGGACCCATGGTCTCATCAGGCCGGGACGCAGGAATATTCATGAATAAGTCCTAAATCCTGTTATAATATACCCTTTCTACACAACAATTCCCTTATAGAACCGTATGCAGAAGGGATTTCTTCCAGTCCTATACCAGTTCTTTTTGCACTACATCTACGATCTGAGACACAAATTGTTCAAGTTCGTCTTTATCTGGTCCTTCCGCCATAACACGGATCAGGGATTCAGTACCTGAAGCACGAACGAGTACACGTCCATTATCGCCGAGTTGTTGCTCTACTGTAGCAATAGCTTGCTCGATCGCAGAATTTCCTTCGTATTTGCTCTTATCTTCAACACGCACATTGACCAATACTTGTGGGTACTGGGTCATGAGCGCTTTAAGTTCACTCAGTTTTTTACCAGAAGCCTTGAGCGTATCTACGAGTTGAATCGCAGTCAGCATACCGTCTCCGGTTGTATTGTAATCCAGGAAAATAACATGGCCAGACTGCTCTCCGCCCAAGTTGTAACCGCCGCGACGCATTTCCTCCATCACATAACGGTCACCTACTGCAGTTTTTGCTGTTTTCAGTGCAAGTTTCTCCGTTGCTTTGTAGAATCCGATGTTACTCATAACGGTCGATACAACAGTACTGTCCTTCAACTTGCCTGCACGATTCATCGCATCACCACAAATACACAGAATGAAGTCTCCATCCACCTCAGCGCCTGTCTCATCAATAGCAATCAGACGATCCGCATCTCCGTCAAAAGCAAGACCCAGATCCGCTCCATGTTTGAGCACTTCTTGTTTCAGGTTCTCTGGGTGAGTTGATCCACATTGCTCATTGATATTCAGGCCGTTAGGCTCAGCGCCAATGGCAATGACTTCTGCACCAAGTTCACTGAACAATTTCGGTGCCAGCTCATAAGCTGCTCCGTTTGCACAGTCCAAAACAATTTTAAGTCCAGAGAACGACTCATTTACAGTTGTTTTCAAGAAGTCGAGGTAACGATAACGAGACTCTTCGTCCGTCGTTACGGTACCCAGACCGCCACCAACTGGCCGTGGCAATTGATCTGTCTCCGCATCCATCAGCTCTTCAATACGGTTCTCTGTTTCATCAGACAGCTTGAAGCCATCTCCGCCAAAGAACTTAATTCCGTTATCCTCAACCGGATTGTGGGAAGCCGAGATCATCACGCCCGCGTCAGCTTTCAACAAACGTGAAATATACGCCACTCCCGGAGTGGATACAACGCCCAGACGAATCACATCAGCGCCAATGGACAACAGACCTGCAACCAGTGCGGATTCCAACATCAATCCCGAGATACGAGTATCCATGCCGATAACCACTTTCGGTCTTTCCACACCACCTGCAAGCACGTAACCACCACAACGTCCAATGCTGTAAGCCAGCTCTGCCGTTAACTCTTTATTGGCAACCCCTCTTACACCGTCTGTACCAAAATATTTCCCCATGATTTAACTCCTTCTATTCGCATCATATACGAGCACTATTATTATTTTTTAAGAATTTTAGAATTAGAACGTTTATGGATTCGAGCCACTTTTACTACCAGTACCGCTGTTATTGTTATTTAAATTCACACGATTGGTGGTACTCCCCTGTTGGCCCTGATCCTGATTATCCGTATTCGATTCCGTTTCTTCTTCATCAGGAACAGGCTCTGTTTCCCCATTTTCAACCTCGGCTGGTGTAGGGTCAGGTGCTACCGTTCCCTCGTCCGTCGGTTCTTCGCCAGGAGTGGTCGTGGTATCTTCAGCCTTTTCGCTAATTTTGACCGTCGCACTCAGAGCATTGGATGATTCATCCAGCTTGGCAAAACGGGGCAGGTCAGCTTCAAGCTTGATCTCATGCGTTCCGACCGCAAGTCCAGCAAGATCCCCAGTCAACGTGAGATCATCACTACTCAGACCCTCAAGCATACTTGCTGAGCCTGTAAGTGTGAGGTTCAGACCGCCACTCTTAGGCGTAACCAGCGTACCTTCCAGCCCGTTCCCTGGACCTGTAAGCGTAATGGGGACGTTCGGAAAGACTTTGGTCGTCTCCTCTGCCTCATCAAATGGGGATATGGTTACCTTAATCTGAATCGAACTAGGCTCGATTTTCTCAAAACCGGAAGGCGGCGTCAAGTCCACGTTAACTGTCGACGTACCTGACTGATCAAACTGTGTAAGATCAAGGGTTACTTGGTCGTAGGACTGTATACCCGCAAGCGCATCCTCTGATCCATAAACCGAGACTTCTTTCACGCTTGGCTCTACCGTGGAGAGTACCAGGCCTTCCGGCAGCTGTCCCGAATATTTGATTCTTAAGGGTACAGATGTATAGGGCTGATTGACCGGAACACGGACTTCAACCGTCTGAGGCGTTATAATCGCATTTTCAAGGACCTTGCCTTCAGCATCGTATGCCTGAAGCTTCACTTTTTTCTGTATGACATCTTCCTTGGCATCTTTCACGCTCACAATGCCCTGGACCTTCGCTACAGCCTCAAGTTGCCCTTCGGGCAGAGTTACCTTAACCGGTGCTGAAGGTTCAATTACAGGCGTTCCAGCGCTGTATCCGGCGGATGGTTCCCCTTCGGGTACAATATTCACATTGAAAGATTTGGTGCCCAATTTTTCTACATTCACCGTAACCATGGAAGGTTCCATGCTGACCACTTCTACCCCGGAAGGCAGATCAGGTACCAGCGGCAGTGTATTGGACCCATCTTTCACCTGACTCAGATCGACCATTACCTTATAATCGTCATTGGTAAAAATCGATGTTAGCATTGAGCGCTGTCCTTTGATCTCCAGCCGGACCTCATCCGTACTTAATGAAGTAAGCACATAGTTGTTGCTGTCTAATCCATAAGGTTGAACAGGCACTGTACGTTCCACAACCTTGTTGGTTGTGCCTGTCGTAATCGTAGGAGTGGTCGGTACTTCATCCAGATGAATCATGAACCAGAGCAGCAGACTCACCGCAAGTGCAAGTATTTTGGCAAAGTTATTATTGTTAAACCACTTATCCATTGTTACGTCCTCCCTTCCGTTTCCAGAAGGTTGTCCAGCCATTCTTTTTCAGATTGGATGTAGGGCGCAACTCCTCATACAGTTTGGCAATCAGCGATTCTTCCTTAATATCACGAACGACCTGTCCATTCATCGCCAGCGATACCTGTCCTGTCTCCTCCGAGACAACCAAACAGATCGCATCTGCAACTTCGGTAATCCCGATTGCTGCACGGTGGCGTGTTCCTAATTCTTTACTGATAAACGGATTTTCTGATAATGGCAAATAACAGGCTGCCGCCGAAATCTGTTTTCCCTGTATAATGACCGCTCCATCATGGAGCGGTGTATTTGGAATAAAAATGTTAATCATCAGCTCGGAGCTGACCAGAGAGTGCATCTTAATGCCCGATTCCGTGTAATCGTTCAGACCCGTTTCGCGTTCAAATACGACCAATGCGCCAATTTTACGCCGTGACAAATAATTAACAGACTTAATAATCTCACCAATTAACACCGTTAATTCTTCATCACTCGCTGCCGCTGAACGTCCAAACAGCTTACCGCGTCCCAATTGCTCCAGACCACGGCGCAGTTCCGGCTGAAAGATAATGAACACCGCAACGACACCAAACGTAAACATCTGGTTCATCAACCATTTGAGCGTATACAGGTTTAGCCACGTACTTAATGCCCAGATCAGCACAAGGAACAGAATGCCCTTTAGGAGCTGAACCGCACGCGTACCCCGCACAAGCAGAATCAGTTTGTACATAATATAGGTAACGATCAATATATCGATAACGTCCTTAATGGACTCTGTCCACGTTAAGTCAGCAAAATAATTCATAAGCCAGCCCCCGCTATCCCCATTGATGAGTAAACCCTGATCTCATATTAACCCATTAGGATTTTATATAATCCTTTGTCTCCGCATTTTTGCATCATTTGATTTATGCAAAATGCGTATCTATATGTAGTAGTATGTTCTCTTTAGTATCTAGGTTATAACGTTAACGTTCAGGTTGCAAGTTACGGCAGTCTCAAACTGCACATAAACATCACATTTACCATGAATTACAAAGTTTACGTATAAAAAAAGAGTACCCCATGCACTCTGGAGGTACCCTGCTTGGTATATACCATTGAAGATTTTACCCTGTTCTAGCGATAAGCCACTTCATTTACCATATTGGTTATTTTGTACCAGAACCAGTCCAGCGCCTGATCAATACTTTTCACCTGACCTGAAATATGCGCTGTTGAAGCCTGAAACAGTTGTCCGTCGATAACCGTCAGATTGCCGTTCACATCACCATATACTTGTGCAGTTCCATTTTCTATCGTAAGATCGCCAGCAATTGACTTACCTTCAGGAACAATAACCGTGTTACCCTGAATCACGATCTGGTCCAGATTATTTCCCTTAACGACCATTTCGTTGTTCTGATTCCAGAAATTCAAGGCGCTAAAGAGCATCACGACCAAAAAGAAGGCTGCCGCCGTCAGCGCGGGATGTCCTGTGACCCATTTGAGCCATGCTTGCTGTCTCTTGGGCTGGGGCAGAGCATTCATAATTCGATTGGTCAGCTCATCAGAGGCAGACGGTGAATAGTGTTTCATGGCAAAGAGTAGCATTTCCGTCTGTTCCAACTCTTTAAAGCGCATGCGACAATCCGGACAGATCACAAGGTGACTTTTCAGTTCAACCTTCTGGGCCGGGGACAACGACTCATCCAAACATTCATGCATTAAAGAGACGGCCGAGTTGCAATCCATATGAGAGCCAATCCTTTCTTAAATCACTTAGTCCATGAGCCATTAAAAAGCACACATAAGACTTGCATACATTACATACGCATCCGTTTCGGATATGTTTCAATTAATTTCGCCCAGATTTAAAGGCGTTTAACATTTATAACTTATACTCCAATTTTTTACGTAGAAAATCACGGCCCCGATGAACGCGTGTCTTGATCGTTGTTACGGGCATACCTGTCACATCGCTGATTTCCTGTAGCGACAAGTCCTGTAAATATCTCAGAATCATAACGGACTTATACTTGGCTGGCAAACTGTCAATGGCCTCACGAATGAGTGTCTGCGTTTCTGACAGGAGCGCTTCACTTTCCGGTGTACGATCATCACTCGGGAGCATCGCGTAACCATCAGATCCTTCCTGATCATTTAGTTCAGCATCCAAAGAGTATGAAGGTTTCTTTCTGCGCAGTCGGTCAATACACAGATTGGTCGCGATCCGGTAGATCCAGGTTGAGAACTTCTGGTTCGGATCGTACTTCTCCATATTACGAAACACACGCAAAAACGTCTCCTGCACAACGTCTTCAGCTTCATGACGATTGTTCAGCATCCGGTATGCCAAATGAAACAGCTTGTCCTTATATAGTTCAACGATTTCTGCAAAGGCTCTCTGGTCGCCCTTGAGCACCAGTTTCACAAGCCTATTCTCCAAATTGTCCACCCTTATTCCCCCAGACATGCTGATGGGTCTTCCGTCTTCTGATACCCGTCCACACTTGTAATTCACCAATCAAATCGTAAATCAACTTTGGTCAAAAATCAAGACTGTATGACAAATATCCGCCAAAAACAGTAAAAACGGGAACTCCCGCAGGAGTCCCGTTTCATCTCTCACTCCGTAGAGCAGAGAATGGAGCTTTTTAGTTAACAAAGTAATGAGTACTTTGTTACATATGAATCATTCATATGCATCAATTCAATAATCAACCTGTATTACGTAGCCCTGCAGCAATGCCGTTGATAGTCAACAACACTTCTCTAAGCAGCTCCGTATCGTCTTCACCACGTTCACGCATATCTCTGAGCTCGCTCAAAAGTTGAACCTGCATGTAGGACAACGGATCTACATATGGGTTACGAAGACGAATGGATTCTTGAATAACCGGTACATCATCCAGAATTTCAGCTTCTCCGGTAATTTTTAAAATCAGCTCTTTTGTGAGCTTGAACTCGGCTTCGATCTGACCGTATATACGATCACGGGCTTCTTTGTTCGAAGTCATTGCTGAATACTCTTTGGCAATCACAAGGTCTGCCTTGGCTACGGCCATCTGAACTGTATCAATCAGCGTACGGAAGAATGGGAAGCTTGCATACATTTCTTTCAGGACAACCAGATTTTCCTCTTTATCCTGATAGTAACTTTGCAGTCCTGTTCCTGCCGCATACCATGCCGGTAGCAGATAACGACTTTGAGTCCATGCAAATACCCAAGGGATCGCTCTCAGATCTTCAAACTTATCGCTATTTTTACGCTTGGATGGACGGGAACCAATATTCAGCTCTCCAACCTCCGGAAGCGGCGTTGATTCTTTAAAGAAGGTGAAGAAGTCTGGATCACGGAAAATCAGATCCTGATATTTCGTCAGGGATACTTCCGAAATCTCTTTGATGATGCTGTCCCAATGACGCTCGGACTCGGACTCTTGTGGCTCAAGACCATTAAGTGCTGCTGTAATCAAAGCCGAAGTTGCTTGCTCCAGACTGCGGTATGCAATCCCCTGAAGGGAATAACGGGAAGAAATAACCTCTCCCTGCTCCGTGATCTTGATACCTCCACCAATGGTATGCGGTGGTTGAGCAAGAATACTGCGGTTGAGCGGCATGCCGCCACGTCCCAGAGCCCCGCCACGTCCATGGAAGAACTTCAGCTTAACGCCGTGTTCATTACCTACAGCCGTGATCGCATTCATTGCTACGCGCAGTTCCCAGTTGGCTGTAACCACTCCGCCATCCTTGTTACTGTCTGAATAACCAAGCATGATTTCATGCAGTTCATTCCGTCCTCTTACGCTTGCGCGGTATACAGGAAGGTTGAACAGCTTCTCCATAATTTCCGAAGCCGCATGTAGATCATCAATCGTTTCAAACAGTGGTACCGCTTGAAGTGTAGATACAACGTCACCGTTGTGACCTTTGGTGAATAAGCCCACTTCCTTGGCAAATACCATAACCTCCAGCAAATCACTTGCGCCCTGCGTCATACTGATCAGGTAACTTGTGATACAGCCGGTCCCAAATTCGTTCTGGGCACGCTTAATGGTACGGAAGACATCCAGGCACTCTTTGGTTCCTTCCGTGTATTGGTGGTAAGGAGAAGTAAGCGGACGCGGATCATCCAGCAAACGAGCAAGCAGATCGATTTTACCGTCTTCTGTCAGACGTGCATAATCTTCTACAATGTTCATTTTCGCCAAAATCTCTGACATCGCATTTTCATGTTCCTTACTGTGCTGACGCACATCCAATGCTGCGGTATGGAAACCAAATAACTCGACTTGACGAATCATTTTGCGAATAGTCGTATCCGCTACGTAATCGGCAAAATGATGGCGCAGACTTCGATCAATGATCATCAGATCATCAATCAAATCCTGAGCGCTATGATAACGGTCAGGCTGACCTAATTTGTTCTCATCCAGTACATTGTTCAACTTGGCAATCATATAGGCCAATTTGATGCGGTATGGCTCTTTTTCATTACGCCAGATATCCACTTTTTTCAATGTAACATAATTACGGTCCTGCTCAATCGACTGCACCAGCTCATCCGATACATGGATGATGTTCGTGCTGAAGCTGAGATGGCCCATAAGTTCAATCATAATCCGTTGGTACTCACGCAAAGCCAGCTTGCGTTGCATCAACAGTGTCTGCCATGTTACATCTGAAGTTACCGAAGGATTTCCATCCCGGTCTCCACCGATCCAGGAACCGAACCGCAAATACGTCGGCACATGCCAGTCATGGTCAGGATAAAATTTGTTCAGGCAGCGTTCCAACTCCTGATATACATCCGGAAGTACGTGGAACAACGTTTCATGAAAGTAATACATCCCGTTCCGCACTTCATCGAGTACAGTCGGTTTGCGGTCGCGAAGTTCATCGGTTTGCCAGAGGGTAATAACCTCGTTCAGCAGCTTCTCTCGCAACTGTTCACGTTCACGCAACGTCAGCGTAGGATTATCAAGTAGCATGACATCTTCGGATATCCGTTTGTGGATGTCCAGAATAACCCGGCGCATGGCTTCGGTTGGGTGAGCTGTCATAACGAGTTCAAGCGACAAATCGTCAAGAATCTCTTCCACCTCTGTATGAGACAATCCACGTTCCTTAAGATCTTGTACTGCTTTTTCAATCGATCCTGGCTGCACAGCGTCCCCTGCAGAACGTTCATAATCCCGTTTACGCCGGATCCGATGGTTTTGTTCAGCAATATTAACTAATTGAAAATAAATAGCGAAAGCCCGAATAACCTGATGACGATTGTCCGAGTCTAATTCCTGGATCATCGTTTTGAACTCTGCATAGAGTTCTGGCAAAAATTCTGCACGCAACGATTTGCTCGTTTCCCGAATCTTCTCAACGATATCTAGAAGCTCCGTGCCGCCTTGATGGACAAGAACTTCCCCGAGTATATTGCCCAGGAACCGCACGTCTCGCCGAAGCAGGTTGTTGGATTGGCTTTTGCTGGCGGTTACCATAGTTTCAGTCATGCTTATCCTCCCATCTGATCGTTCCATTCGTACACGTAAATTTGACACCTTCATAACATCATACAATAAAATGGCACGAAAATCTTTATTTTTCTACTAGAAAAAATGGGGTTTATCCCCGATTTACAGCACAAAAACACGCTTTTTTATTCATTTTCTTGTTCTGCTTCAATTAATGATCATATGCTGTCGTATGATACCTTTTTCACGTACTTTAAATAACTCAAATGTCTCATACCTATTCTAAAAAATTCATAATTATACAGTTCTTTTAGATATGATCCCACGTACCTGATTGTAAGGTTAAACCGCATAATTTCATTGTTTGAGAACAGATGATATACAAAGAAACATGACCGGCAAAGCAAGCTTTTGTATACTTTACCACAGTGACGCAATAAATTAAAGATGTAATTATAATTTTCTTCCCACTACAGTCTGCTTATTAGAGGAGTTTCTTATGTATGTTGTGAACCAACTGGACTCAAAGGGATATCTTAACAGACCATTTCTACATATTGTCCTTGCCTTCTTGGGCAGATTAATTTATAGCTCTTACCAAAAAGGAGGAACCCAAATGATGAAGAAAGGTACTACAATTATTGCTTCCGTGCTTCTGGTAGCCGCGATGGCTGGCCCTGCTGCTGCTGATGGTCATATGACCAAAGGAGAGGATACAACAGGCTCACGTGTCCAGTCTTATCAGAACAACAACTACCTGGATCGTACAAACACCAACATGAACATGGATGGAAACTACCGCAACAATGGCGACTACCGTACCAACAGTGTACGTGCTAATGCCACGACAACTAACCGTGACAATGGTATGAGCTGGGGATGGCTCGGTTTGCTGGGACTGCTTGGTTTAGCTGGCATGCGTAAAAGAGTAACGGACCACAACGAACGTTAAATTGCGGTCACGTTACGTAACAGTAGCTGCTGTCTCTTAGCAGCATCTCATTCACAGAGGTAAACAGAAGAGCCAAGACCTCCCTATTTGGATTGCAAAGGGGTCTTGGCTCTTTTTAAGTAAACCTGCACTGTATTCTACATGAAAATATTTGTTACTCTGTGTAAAAATAAAAAAGCCTCTGCATCTGCAAAGGCTTCTTCATTATGTAAGCGGGTGATGGGAATCGAACCCACGCTATTAGCTTGGAAGGCTAAAGTTCTACCATTGAACTACACCCGCATAAACATAAAATCGGGATGACACGATTTGAACATGCGACCCCCTGGTCCCAAACCAGGTGCTCTACCAAGCTGAGCTACATCCC
>NZ_JABBEA010000008.1 GCF_012912005.1 Paenibacillus sp. SZ31 | reverse complement strand
CACGAAAATGCTTGGGTTGGAAGACCGCTCACGAATCTTTCGCAGAAGAACTGTCGCACTTGGTTTGACAATCCGTCATATAAAGTAATATTAATAGTTTCACAAATAAGTTGATAAAGCCCCGCTAACCTAAATAAGGTTTGGCGGGGCTTCATCAATAATTAGTTGAAATCAACGGCTTTCATACAAAACGATACAGATTTTTAACTACACAACATTACTTCAACTCGAGAGCTTGTGATTGCATCAATTAACTATAGATTTAATGTGTCCTGCTGCATTATTAAATTGCTGAACAAATTTTTTAGAATTCTCGTATTTTTTTGGTAATTCGTTATGGAACAAATGAATCTGTTCCATTAATTTATTATGAGTTTGGAAGTCCATTTCATGTTCATTTGATATTTGATTTCGTACAAGAGGTTCATAATAATTTTGTAGTAGTGAGAGATCATTTTTTAAAGAATCTACATCAAGTGGATTAGAAGTATTATTTTTTAGAAGTTCGAGTCGATCATTTACAAAAATAATAGACGCGTATGCATCAAACATAAGTACAGCAAGTTGATCCGTTTTTTTATTTTCATCAATTTTAGCCAGAGTCTGATTTAACGTCTGAACACTTGAAACAAAGCTATCATAGTAATTTGAGTTCTCGTCATTGGCTTCTTTATTATTGAGGTTTCTATTAATAAGAAGAATGACAGATAGAATAACAAGAAATATAACGACAAGAGCAACGGTTTTAGTATATTTTTTATTCTTCATCATTAGTTTAATTCAACGTATGATTTACATACGCTGAAGCTGACCAGATTTTTATTGATATTATGCTGGTAGATCTATAAAGTTCATCTGTTGAGATTAAAACTTTCTTTTTCAAGCGTATCCCTCCTAATTTAATGGGTATTCAAGGACTAATATCCATTAAACAATAAATACCAGGTTATCACACATAAATGTAATAATGTGCATTTTTTATTAAAAAAATATAGAATTATAAATTTATTAATCCGAGGTCAGCTAAAGCGTTCGGTTAAGGATACGAGAGTGAAGCAGTTCAGCCAGATTCTTTCAAGTTACAGATGGCCTTACTAAGAGATAGAATTTTTTATATAGACTATGACCCAACCTCAATCCAGGCCAAGTCAGGTAAAAAGTTTTTTTGATGTTGAAGGATCTTTTAAAATAAAAGGGAAGGTTGAATTTTTGGAGGAGGAATGGGAATTAGTGGATTAATGATATAAAACGGATATATATTTAATTATCTTCATGGTTCAAGAGCAGATAAAACTATGACAAGTAATCTTATACTACTTTACTATAAATTAATTTCTTTATAGAATGCTTCTTTTTAGATGGTGCAGTGTTCAAAACAGAATGCACCATCTAAGAAAGCACGTTACCCACGATATATTTTTAACGAAAACGTGATAATGCAAACCTTCCAATATCCTGATCCGTATGTCCTGTTTGCACCAAGTCGGATAGAATCTGCCCAATGGCACTTGCGAACTTGAAGCCGTGACCGGAGAAACCGCCTGCGAGCCACACACGTTCATGGGCAGGGTGTCGGTCGATAATAAAGTCTTCATCCGAAGTGAATTCATACTTGCACACACTACCACGTTTCAATGCTCCAGCTGCCTGAGGCATATGAAGTTCGAGCAGCCTGCGCAGATCCCCCTCGTCCGTTTCTTCCGTACCAAAAGGAGCCATTGTACTTCCTGGTGTCCACACCTGACCCGTATCATGACGACCCATCTTCAGTCCTGTTCCGCCAATGCTTGGAAATCCATAATATGTACCTTCTTTTCCTGCCAGTGTAAAACCGGGGAAGTGTGCCTCGCCGTATAAGGCTTCTGGTGCATCAAACCATCCAACCGTTTTACGCACAGCCTGGATCGGGAGATCCACGAAAGGTTTTAACGTCTGAAACCAGGCACCAGCGCTCAGGATGATTTGATTCGCATGGTATGTCTCGCCACCTGAAGTCTGAACTGCCACGGAATGTGGTCCGTATTCGATATGCTCCACACGAGTGTGAGTTAACAAGGTGGCACCTTGATCCTCACCTGCCTTGCGAAAGGCACGTATGCAGCGTTCACTATACAAATAACCCGCATCAGGCTCATACATACCCTCGTAATGTTCAGGTACTGTAATACCTGGCCAGCGTTTCATCACCTCGGCTGCATGTAACGTTTCATACCGAATGCCTGCATCATCTGCATGGCTCAATCGGTTGTGGAAGGAATGAATCTCCGGATCAACCACATTCAATACACCAGAAGGAACAAACAGTTGGTGGCCAGTTGTTTCCTCCAGTTCGTGCCATAACTCCTGTGCAAGCAGTGCCATGGCAATATAGTCAGGCCCACCAC
Source organism: Paenibacillus sp. SZ31 (assembly GCF_012912005.1). GTDB lineage: Bacteria > Bacillota > Bacilli > Paenibacillales > Paenibacillaceae > Paenibacillus. Next base: position 246,410 of record NZ_JABBEA010000008.1, on the reverse strand, counting down.
TGTACACATGGCGCATCAGTCTGGTATCTCCGTGATGGCTTCCTTCCGTGTGCGGAGGATCAAAGGCATCAATCAGTAAAGTTTTACATCCACTGCGCGCTAGATAATAACCCGCACTCATGCCCATGGAGCCGGTTCCTACGATAATAACGTCATATGATTTTGTGGTCATGGTTCCGCCTCCTAGTCTATTTCCAATGTTAATCTTCTAAAGCATAATGTAGTCTCCCCACTTTTAATAGTCAATAGAACAGCTTATAGAGAAGAGAGAGATGTTAATAGAACATATTAATAGTAAAATGGACTTCTACAATGAATGTTGCAAAGGAGACCTCGCATGAGTGAGCAATTTAGATTTGATCTGTTTCCACTAATTCAGACAGAACGATTCATCCTTCGATCAGCAGAGGCTGGGGACAGCCACGACTTGTTGGCGTTATATTCGGATGAAGCTGTGGTTCAATATATGCCATTCACTCCCTTTGAATCCGTGGAAGATGCACAGGGTGAGATGAACTGGTATGCGAAGATTTTCCAGGAACATACGGGTTTACGCTGGATGATTGAAGACCGTGAAACTCGTAAAGTGATCGGAACCTGTGGGTTCTTGAACTACGAAGATGTACATAACCGTGCAGAGATTGGATACGACTTGTGTTCCTCTTTCTGGGGCAGTGGTGTTATGACGGAAGTGGCCGATGCTGTGCTGCATTTTGGATTCACGAGCATGCAACTCAACAAGATCGAAGCGAAGGTTGAACCGGTGAACGAGTCGTCAATCCGCCTGCTGCACAAGCTTGGTTTTCAACAAGAGGGTGTACTGCGGCAGCATGAGTTTGAGAAAGGCAGATATATTGACCTTGCGGTGTTCTCTAAGTTACGAAGCGAAATATAGGCAAGCTAGCCCACAAGGATTCCAATGACTCCATCTCATTCCAGAGCCGTAAGGCTTGTCCCTCTGAATGAGCCCATGCTATATTGGAGAGATGTGAGGAGATGAGGATATGAAGCTGGTGTCCTGGAATGTGAATGGCTTAAGGGCATGTGTTACCAAAGGATTCATGGATTATTATCAAGAGACTCAGGCGGATATTTTCTGCCTTCAGGAGACCAAATTACAAGCCGGACAGATTGAGATGGACCTGGGGGAAGATGTTTATCAATATTGGAATTATGCGATCAAAAAAGGATATTCCGGTACGGCTGTATTTAGCCGAATTAAACCTTTATCCGTTCGTTACGGGATGGAGGAGGACAGCGAGCCGGAAGGACGGATGATTACACTGGAATATGATGAGTTTTATCTGGTGAACGTCTATACCCCTAACGCGAAGCGGGATCTGACCCGGCTGCCTTATCGTCTGGAATGGGAGGATCGATTCCGGTGGTACATTCTGCAATTGGAGCAGACTAAGCCGGTTATCGTCTGTGGTGACCTGAATGTGGCTCATCAGGAGATTGACCTGAAGAATCCGAAGCCCAATCTGGGCAATTCCGGATTTACCCTTGAAGAGCGTGGCAAGATGACTGATTTGCTTGCTTCCGGGTATGTAGACAGCTTCCGTCATTTGTATCCGGATCGTACGGATGTATACAGCTGGTGGTCTTATATGCCGAAGGTTAGAGAACGGAACGTGGGCTGGCGCATTGATTATTTTCTCGTATCCAATCAATTGGCACCTAAGGTGGCAGATGCGCATATCGACTGCCACGTGATGGGCAGTGATCATTGCCCGGTGGGTCTTACGTTGCAACTATAGGTAAGGATCATTGTGAGATAGATTGAGGTAAGAGTTTTAGAATACAGGTATAGATGAACTGCAAGTTTCCTGAATGGGAGATTTGCAGTTTTTTTGCGTCACAGGTAGGGGAGGGACACTGGACTTTGGTTGGGGAAAGAACTGGACTCGGGATTGTTTCAATCCCGCTATTTCTTGGGTACGATTGAAGCATACATATATAGATGAACCTTTGGGGTAAGGGGTAGAGAAGATGAAGAAGGGGTTACGGAAAGGGTTGAAAGTGCTGGGAGGCATAATGCTCGCCGCAGGGCTTTTGCTGCTGACGGGAACGGCGTATGAGGCTTATCAATCCACGCAGGATATGAAGTCCTATCCCCCGCCAGGCAAGTATTATGAAGTGAGTGGTCGCAACATGCATCTCTACACTGCTGGCAAAGGAGAGGTAACGGTGGTATTTGCCTCAGGCTGGGGTACGCCCAATCCGTATGTGGATTTCAGTCCGCTATATGACAAGTTGAAATCACAGGTGAAAATTGCGGTATATGATCGGTTCGGGTATGGATACAGCGATTATACGGATGAACCTCGTGATGTCGACACCATCTCGGAAGAGATTCACCAATTGCTGCGAACATCCGGTCAACGTCCACCTTACATCATGGTCGGTCACTCCATGGGTGCGCTGGAGACACTGCGGTTTGCACAAAGGTATCCTGATGAGGTGGCAGGCATGGTCATGATCGATGGTGGCAGCCCAGAGTATTACAGTCGTACGGACCTGGATACACCAGAATGGATGATGGATTGGTCCCGTTTTCTGGTGAAAACAGGCATCGCACGAACGTTGCTGCAATCGGATCGCATGATGGCATCTCTGGTCATTGACCCGAAACTGGTAACGGAAACGATGAAAAAGGCCATCACGATATCCACGCTGAGACATGCGTACAATGACAATGTCATGGATGAGGTTCGGAATTCCAGAACGAATGCAGCGTGTGTGCTTGAGAACAAAACGAAGTTCGACTTCCCCTTGACAATCCTGACAGCCGGTTCGGAGGAGTCGGATGAGGACAGTCAGGCATGGCAGACCGATCAAACGGATTTTGCTTCATGGTCAAGACACGGAACACAGCTGACGGTTCCACACGCGAAACACAGTATCCACAAAAGTCAGCCGGATATTGTCGTCGCCGAGATCATGAAATTAGTGACACCGTCCAGTGACCTATGAGTAACATGATTCCGCAAACACATGATGAACAGGATGAGGAGGAGGGATGGATGAAAAAGATTAGAGTTGTCACCCGATTCCTGTCCATACTCGTAGCCAGTTGTCTATTGTCATTGAGTGTATTATCTGTATCTGTCATATGGGTCAAGAATAACGTCGATGCGGTGCCCGTTATCCAGACGTACGAACGTGAGTAGCATATTAAACTAAGAAGAAGGAGTGATTATTGATGATGAAGAAAAAGAAGGTTTTAATGGCTTGTGCGGCATTGGCGATGGTAGTGGCCTTAAGTGCTTGCAGTAGCGCGGCTGACGAACCGACAGGTGATACTGAGAAGGTGGATACCGAAGTTTCCTCCGGAACTGGTGAACAAGCCACGAATGAAGGAACGAGCGAAGCAACAACAAGTGGAGTGACCGAGACGGAGGGTACGACTGCGCCAGCCGACTCAGATTCAGATAGCGGTGAGCAAGCTGCTGCTGGAAACAGTGAGTTGCCAGAGAACTTGCCAAGTGACTTCCCCCTACCGGAAGATGCAACGATTCGTTTAGCTAACTCCGGTGAGAATGAAGGCAAGCAATCAGCCATGGTGATTTTCTCCACTGAACAAGATATGAAAACCGTATCCCAGCTGTATAAAGATTACTTTAACGCCAAAAAGTTAACGGATGCAGGTCAGACGATCGATGACAAAAATATTATTATTCAGGGAACCGACCCGGAGACGCAGGATGTCTGGTCCCTAATTGGTGGAACATTGGCGGGGCAGGAAGGCGTCATTGAACTGACGTTGACCTGGACAGAATCTTAAGCAGAAGATTAGGTGCATTGTTCTTACCTACTTTCTATCTACCAATAATAACGAATGAACGCCATAATACCTTGCATACGGAGCCGCATTATTGCTGCACCGCTGTAAGGTATTTTTTATTCGAACTGGAAACCTGACAAGTTACATGGTATGTTATATCATTATACAAGAAGTAATAGACAACTATAGAAGAAGACAGGAGAGGATTGAACATGATTAGAGTGGGTATTGTTGGTTACGGTAACTTGGGTAAAGGTGTAGAGAAAGCCATTTCCCAGAACGAGGATCTGGAACTGATTGCTGTGTTTACACGTCGTAATCCGGAGCAGATGGTCGCTGAAAGCACAGAAGTACGTTTTGAGCATATCTCTGCAGCGGAGCAATACATAGGCAAGGTTGATGTTATGATCCTCTGTGGTGGTTCTGCAACCGACCTTCCAGAGCAGACACCAGCCATCGCCAAGTTGTTCAATACGGTAGATAGCTTCGATACACATGCTAAGATTCCTGAATTCTACAAGGAAGTTAATGCTGCGGCAGAGCAAGGCGGTCACGTAAGTGTCATTTCCACAGGTTGGGACCCAGGTTTGTTCTCCATGAACCGTCTGCTTGCACAGTCTATCCTGCCAGAAGGAAAAGAGTACACGTTCTGGGGCAAAGGTGTGAGCCAAGGTCACTCGGATGCTATTCGTCGTGTTCCAGGCGTTAAGGCGGGCGTACAGTATACTGTACCTGTTGAAGAGGTGATCAATCGCATTCGTGCAGGGGAGACACCAGAGCTGTCTACACGTGAGAAGCATCTGCGTCAATGTTATGTGGTAGCAGAAGATGGTGCTAATCAAGATGAGATCCGTGAGACGATTGTGTCGATGCCTAACTATTTTGCAGATTACGATACAACAGTAACGTTCATTAGCGAAGAAGAATTGAAATCCGAGCATGAAGGTATGCCGCATGGTGGATTTGTGATTCGCAGTGGGGTTACAGGTGCCGGTCAAAAGCAAATTATTGAATTTGGTCTGAAACTCGACAGCAATCCTGAATTTACAGCAAGCGTACTTGTGGCGTATGCGAGAGCAGCGCAACGCTTGAGCGTGGAAGGACATAAGGGAGCGAAAACGGTATTTGATATTCCGCTCGGTCACTTGTCTCCGAAATCGGCTGAAGATCTTCGCCGCGACTTGTTATAATTCTGATTCATTCCTGTGATTTGTATAACAAACAGCTCGTCCTTGGATATATAGGACGAGCTGTTTTTTTTCTGTATACGTTTCATACATTCGTATGAATTAGCAAGGTACATTGCTGGTTATATTCCTGCTCATGCTCTTGCGGAAATGGCACCCTACACCCAGTGTGAGGGAATGTTAAGATGATCCGGCAACTTGGTATTCACATTACCTTTGGCTGCATTAATCTGCGATTGCGTCAGGAAGATGCCACCTCTCAGGTCTGCATCGCCCAGATCCGTATCCCGCAAGTCTGCGCCAATCCAATCCGCATTTCGTGTATCTGCATTTCGGAGGTCGGCCGCGATCATTAAAGCCCCCCGGAAGCTTGCGCCCCGCAGGTCAGCCCCTTTTAAATTGGCACCAAAAAAGTCACTTCCGGTACGTTTTTTACTCTTCTTCGACTTCCCTTGTCCATGAGCGGTGGGTGGAACATTCGCGCGTACCATTTCACTCGCCTGAACCAGCAGTTGATTCACACTGGACCGATAATTGGCGATGTCCAGAAGGAGAAGAGCCGCAGGCTCCAGATTGCTCAAGTGCTCAATCTCCTCATATAACTCACCAAATGCCGAGTGAAGGAATGACGTCTCCGGTCTCATCATCATTTCCTTCATATAACTGAGCAACTCGTGAAGTTGTCGCAAGGCAGGCAGACAATCGAACATCTCGTTTGCAGTCTCTGGATGATCACGCCAATCTTTGCCCGCGTAGGTCACTTGGGACAGCTTCTGTCCAGCTCCGAAACAGTCGTATACCGTGCAGCCTTTGAACCCTTTCTGCCGAAGCTGGGTATGGATACCGCAGCGATTGTCCGTGCGCAGATTGGGACAGGGTGTGCCGCTGGCTTTATCAAAAGCAAAGTCAGATGACTTGCCATAGGGCAAGGCAACACAGCACAGGCCAAAACATTGCTCACAGTCTGCGCTAAGATGAGGACTCGCAGTGCTGGCAAATGGTTGGTTAGACAATGTAAACACTTCCTTATAATAGTACACATAGATGAAATTACGTCAGTACCACTTTACCATTGCCCTGGGATTAGATCAATTGATGATAAGGAAAAAGGACGTTTCCCAAATTACATGGGAACGCCCTTTGATCGTGGAGAATCCTTCCGTTATTCAGGAATTTCTCCATATTATTCTGTATTTAAATTAAACTACACCTTGAGCGATCATGGAATCGGCTACCTTGAGGAAACCGGCGATATTCGCTCCGGCTACGAGGTTGCCTTCACAGCCATATTCTTCAGCAGCTTCTACACAGCTGGTGTAGATGTTCTTCATGATGTCATGCAGCTTTGCGTCTACTTCTTCAAATGACCAGGACAACCGCATGCTGTTCTGTGACATTTCAAGAGCAGACACGGCTACACCGCCGGCATTCGCCGCTTTGGCTGGACCGAACAGTACGCCTGCACCGTGGAAGACGTCAATGGCAGCCAGGGTGGAAGGCATATTCGCACCTTCGCCAATGGCTTTTACGCCACCTTTGACCAGCAGGGCCGCAGCTTCTTCATCGATCTCGTTTTGTGTCGCGCACGGAAGAGCAATATCACAAGGAATAGACCAGATGCCTTCACAGCCTTCGGTAAATGTAGCATGCGGGTGTTCTTTGATGTATTCGCTGATGCGCAGACGATCAACCTCTTTCAGACGTTTCACGGTATCCAGGTTGATGCCTTGTGGATCGTGTATGTAGCCACCTGAGTCACTACACGCCACGACTGTAGCTCCAAGCTCCTGTGCCTTCTGTATGGCATAGATGGATACATTGCCTGAGCCAGAGACAACGACTGTGCTGTCCTTGAAGCTGAGCCCTTTGGATTGCAGCATCTCCTTCACAAAGTACACACAGCCGAAGCCAGTCGCTTCTTTACGTGCCAAGCTTCCTCCGTACAGCAGACCTTTACCTGTCAAAACGCCTGCCTCATGCCCGCCATGGATACGTTTGTATTGGCCGAACATGTAACCGATTTCCCTTGCGCCTACACCAATGTCACCTGCGGGTACATCGGTATCGGAACCAATATATTTGTACAGCTCTGTCATGAAGCTTTGCGTGAAACGCATCACTTCCAGATCTGATTTTCCTTTGGGATCGAAGTCAGAACCACCTTTACCACCACCAATAGGCAGTCCGGTCAACGCATTTTTGAAAATCTGTTCGAAGCCGAGGAACTTGATGATGCCCGAGTATACGGAAGGGTGGAAGCGAAGTCCGCCTTTGTACGGACCAATGGCACTGTTGAACTGTACCCGGAATCCACGGTTAACCTGAACTTTGCCCTGATCATCTACCCACGGGACACGGAATGTGATTACACGTTCGGGTTCGACAAGCTGTTCCAGCAGACTATGGTTCTTATATTTGGGATGTGCTTCAATGACAGGAATAAGGGAATCCAGGATTTCTTTGACAGCCTGATGGAACTCGTCTTCGTGCGGATTTCTCGCGACAACCGACTCATAGACGGAATGAACATATTCTGCGGCAGTAACTTGAGCTGACTCTGTAGTTTCTTTTGTTATCGTGGACACTTTTTCAATGCACTCCTTTATTGTGTTAAAGTCTGTAGATGCTTATTTGCATAAATTGCATAAAAGTTTGTAGTTAAATATACAGGAAAGCAAATAAAAATACGAGATGGAAATCCATAAAATGTTTTTTATGCAGTAATTAAAATGTTCTATGGATCTACCATCTGATGTGAAGAATGAAGTTATCAAATGGAAGATATGACCACTAATAAGAATAAAACAGCAAGTTAGCCGAATATACTGGATTAATATATTAGTTTTGGTAAGATGGTAAGAAGGTCTCGTATTCAGGGGGCTTTTAACAATACAAAGGAGGAAAACAAGATGATGAAGAGAAACATGCCAATCAACATGGAGAACAAGGCTTGTATAGGGGGTGAAATCTATTATGAACCATAGGACTTCCCGCCAAAATTGCAGAGAGAAGCTGGTGAGCCAGCTATTTACATTGGGTGAAGAGAAAAGAACATTTCTCGACGCCTATTTCGACGTGCGTGATCCGGAGCGAATACAGTTGGAAAAACAGCTGTTGGCGTATACGCACTATGTGGAAAAACTGCTCCTCGGTCCTGATGAAGATCTGGACTCGGCTGTATTGATCGGCAGCCATATTGATTTTGAATACATCGATTTTCATACGTCCGATTCGTTCATGATTGTCATGCCAGATGATACGGATCCGGATGAGGGGCGTATTTCTTTTCTCTCCCCGGTAGGGAGTCAATTACTGCTTGGCAGTAAAGGGGAAGTGCGGTCTGTTCATACGCCATCAGGCTCGATGAGGATACGCATCACGGGAATTGAGCTGAAGAGCGAAACCTTGAACGGGTTGGCCTTAGGGGGTGCAGATCATGCACTTTAAAGAGACAGACCTGCCAGGGATTGGACGTAAATATTGGCTGCATACCCGCAGTGGTGAGCACCTGGTCATTGTGATTCATAACGACGAGCGACGTGACCTGTTCCATATGGAGTCAGGGGATACGCCTGAAGAGCTGGGTGATATGGTATCTCTGGTTACCTTGGACGATGATGAAGCCCGTGCGGTTGCCGCTATCGTTGGTGGTATGACCTACAAACCTCAGTTTCAGAATGAACGTGAAGTGATGCTTGAAGGGCTCTTAATTGAATGGCTCCGAATTGAGCCTCACGCGGCAAGCATAGGCATGACGATTGGGGAACTGGATATTCGGCAGGCTACGGGGGCCGTTATTCTGGCTGTTGTGACTAAGGACAGGGAAAAGCAATTTAATCCCGGTCCGGATTACGTTTTTACCGCTGGAGCTACAGTTGTGGTTGCCGGTGAACGGAATCAGATCAAACAGCTCAAACAATTGTTGACTGATGGACGGACTTAGCCTATGGATATGCTCATATTCGAAGTGGGAATTGCCGTTGCGCTGATTACACTTACGGGGCTGATATCTTCACGATTACGTTTTTCGGTCATTCCTTTCTATATACTGATTGGTATGGCTGTAGGACCACATGCACCACAGATCGGGATTGTGGATTTACGTTTTATCGAAAGTTCGACCTTTATTGAATTTATGGGCAGACTTGGCATTTTGTTTTTGTTATTTTATCTGGGTCTGGAATTCTCCGTCTCCCGTCTATTAAAGTCTGGCAAAGCCATTCTGACCGGGGGCATGTTCTATGTAGGCCTTAATTTTGTCTCGGGTCTGCTACTGGGCTGGTTCATGAATCTGCCGCTCCAGGAGACACTCGTTGTATGTGGCATCATGACCAGTTCTTCTACAGCCATCGTGGCTAAAGTGCTCGTAGATCTGAAACGCACAGCGAACCCGGAGACAGAGATTATTATGGGTATGATCATGTTTGATGATTTGTTCATCGCGATTCATATCTCGATTCTGACCGGACTTGTGCTCAGCGGGGCAACTTCATTCTTGAGTGTCCTGCTGGTGTCCCTATCTGCGTTGCTGTTCATTGTGCTTTTCCTGATCATCGGCAGGAAAAGCATCAAATATATTGATAAGGCACTGAACATTAAATCATCGGAGTTATTTCTGCTTACTGTCATGACACTGCTCTTCCTGGTGGCAGGTTTCTCGGAGACACTTCATGTAGCCGAAGCAATCGGGGCTTTGATGATGGGGCTTGTGTTGGGCGAATCAAGACATGTGAGTCGGATTGAGCATCAGATCATGCCTTTCAAAGATTTTTTTGGTGCGATTTTCTTCTTCAGCTTTGGCCTGACCATTGAGCCGTCATCACTTGGCGGAGCTGTGGGCATGACGATTATTGCTGTTATTCTGACGATCGCCAGTAACTATGGTGCAGGCATGATCGCTGGCAGATTGGCTGGAATGAGTCCAAAGGCCTCGTTGAATGTGGGCTTTACCCTGGTCTCCCGGGGCGAATTCTCCATTATCATGGCGAACATCGGCAAGGCCGGAGGACTGATGGCGTCCATCCAATCGTTTGCCGTATTATATGTGTTAATTCTGGCTGTGCTGGGACCTATCCTAACCAAAGAATCTCCGCGGATCTATGCTCAGTATGAGCGTCTAAGGAAGCGGATGAAACGAAGGGAAACGGGTTAGTCGAACACTGGCTGTCCTTAGACAGATCGGGAATTCTGACCGTAGTGTTTAATAGGGCGTCACACCTTTTGGAGAGAGAAATCACTCCAGGGTGTGGCGTTTTTTTTATTGGGAATTGACCCAGTACAACCTTGTTATAATACTCATTTCACCAATTTATGGTATGTATCCATATCTTGTGCGTGGTCGTGAATGTTCAAGTCCTGAGGCAGGACTTTGGATGCGATTTGGTAGAAATGGATTGAAAATAAACAGTTATTATGTAAAATAATGCTATATTCAAATCTAGTAGTTGAACTAACCATTTACACGAGAACGGACGAGGAGGAATAGTTGATGAACAAGAAAAGTAGATTTCAACGGTTAAAATGGGCCGGTACAGGGTTATTGCTCAGTCTCGTATTATTTGCTTTACCTGCATCTGCTGCATGGAATGATACATATCAGGGTTACGCGACGTATACGGGCTCAGGCTACTCAGGAGGTGCAGTGTTGCTTGATCCCATCCCGGCAGACATGAAGATCACTGCACTTAATCCATTCCAGCTCAATTATAATGGCGTCAAAGCTGCATTGGCGGGGGCCTATCTTGAAGTACAGGGACCTAAAGGCAAAACAACCGTCTATGTAACAGACCTCTATCCAGAGGGCGCTAGTGGAGCGCTGGATCTCTCGCCGAATGCCTTTAACCTGATCGGTGACCCGAAGGCAGGCAAAATCAATATCAGCTGGAAAGTGGTCAAAGCTCCAATTCAAGGCAACGTCTCCTATCGGATCAAGGAAGGCAGCAGTCAGTGGTGGGCAGCCATTCAGGTCCGCAATCATAAGTATCCGGTGCTGAAGTTCGAAGTGAAACAGAAGGATGGTACGTGGCTCAATCTTGAAAAGCAGGACTATAATCATTTCCTCGGAACTGGACTAGGCAAAGAAAAACTGAACGTTCGTATTACCGATATTCGCGGTCAGATATTGAATGACACGATCCCGGCTCTGCCTAATGATGGATCGGGTGGTGCATATATCGTACCGGGTAATGTACAATTTCCCGATTGACAGATATATGAAGGTGTTATAATAAAGAAGTATGGTCATAGACGGTTTATAACGAAAAGTCGTACATTGTACGGCTTTTTTTGTATACGAAAAGAGGAGAATGTATCGCATGAAAAAAAGTTTGCCTTCCTATCAGATAACACATCCCTATTGGAAACAGTATCAGGATTTTTTCCCGGAAGAAGTCAGGCTGGAAGATCATTCAGCTCCTGAAGAAGAATGGTGGGAATCGAATGGGGTTCATCTACATATTGATCGATTACCTGCGCCTGAGTCTTCGATCAAAATTTTGTTTATACACGGTGCGGGAGGCAATGGCAGGTTGCTCGCCCCGTATGCCCGCATGTTGCAGCGACATGGATACGAGGTGGTATCGCCAGATCTTCCGCCGTATGGGTTAAGTTATGCAATGTCTGGTACACGTATCAACTACGAACTATGGATAGAGCTGCTTGTTTCACTCATCGAACGGGAATACCAGAATGACGGCAAGCCAATCGTTGTATTGGGAAGTAGCATCGGAGGTATGCTTGCCTATCACACCAGTGCACGCAGCAAGCGTGTTAAGGGTTTGATCGCAACTACATTTGTAGACACCAGTAATCCGAAAATGCGCGATCAGCTTGCGCCGAATCGTCTGGTGAGCCGTGTGGGAAAACGTATGATGGATCTGTTCCCCGGTCCACTGGATCACGTACGCATTTCGGTCAAGCAGGTATCCCGGATGCAACTGATTACCAATAACAAGGACTTAACCCGGCTTATAATGAATGATCTACAAGCGGCAGCCACACGTATTCCGTTGGAACTATTAAGGACATTCCTTAATAAGGAGCCGGAGGTAAGCCCGGAACAGTTCAGCCAGTGTCCGGTCCTGTTGGTTCACCCTGAATTGGACCCCATGACACCGATCCGGTTCAGCCAATCTTTTTTTGATCGTCTGGTGGTGGACAAGGAATGTGTGATCTTGGAGGGTTCAGGCCACTTCCCGATAGAGCAACCAGGGCTGAAGCAATTGGAGGCGGCGGTGCTACGATTTTTGGAAAACACCTCCCACTATGGGAGGTGAATTAGGATATTTTCGATATGAACGGCGCTACCGCCAACCTGAATCTGAGTGATTTCATTAGAGCTGCCCAGCGTTAATCTGGCTCGGATCTCGGAGGGGCGGTTCATGGTATACCCTTGTCTAATCGTGTACGTGTGAAGATGAGGATATGTAAGCTGGTTGTACTGGGATAAATAACAGAGCATTGCACCATTGGATGTGCCCGTTGCGCTCTCTTCCGGTATATCATAAAGCGGTGCAAAATTACGGCATTCTGCCAGAACGTCCATATCATCTGATTCGAGTGTAAACACGTGATAACCTACGGCATGATGAGCCTTACATATTTCAGTGATACGCTGGAAGTCAGGGTCGATTTTGGTCAGAACATCATTATCTTTAACGGCTATCAGGATATCGGGTAGTCCGGTAGATACGATCTGTACAGGTAGTTCGGCATTCAGATCCGCCATAGAAATACGTAACGAATCGGCAATCTGCTGTCGATCCACGATCTTCCCAAACTCCGGCAGCGTCTGAGACAGATAGACTTCTCCATTGATTTCGATAACAACCTCAAGAATTCCCGCCAGTGTCTCTAATGTATATGTACCAACATCAACGAGCTGCTGTGTCTTCATTAGATAAAATAAAGCAATTGTTGCATGCCCGCATAGATCGACTTCATCACTTGGGGTGAAGTAACGCACTTTGAAATCAGCCTGATCCGACGGCATAACAAATGCTGTCTCTGAAAAACCGACTTGTCTGGCAATCTCCTGCATCTGGGATTCAGATAAATGCGCTGCTTGTAGAACAACGCCTGCGGGGTTTCCGCCAAGAACCTTGTCCGAAAATGAATGTAATGTACTGACTTCTACTTCCATCGTGTTACCTCGCTTGTTTAGTTATTGGGTAAAGGTTAAACCTAATCGATAATCGACATTATATCATGGTTCTTGAACTGAAATGTGAGCACCACCTTCTTTGAATTCTTGAATGAATAGGTCAAGTGATCGCCGGGAAAGGGTAATGAAGGGAGAGAGCATAACGATAATCCAATGGAAAGGCTGGGATCTCTAATGAAAGCAATTGTGATTGAGGAATTTGGTGGAGCGGAACAATTGAAGGAACAGGAAGTAGCCAAGCCGGCGTGTGGAGTGAATCAGGTGCTAATTCGAACGCATGCCACGTCGGTGAACCCGGTGGACTTCAAAATCAGACAAGGCGATATGAAAGAGGCAGCGGAGAATTTTCCGTTGATTTTGGGTGGCGATGTTGCTGGCACGGTGGCTGAAGTTGGCTCGAATGTCATCAGGTTCAGAGAAGGTGATCGGGTGTTTGCGCGTCCGCGTCAATTCGGGACCTATGCAGAATATGTTGCTGTCGATGCGGATATTATTGCCCGTATACCGGAGAAACTGAGTTTCGAGGAAGCGGCAGCGATCCCGCTGGCTGCGATGACGGCCTGGCAGGCCCTTGTGGATCATGGACGGTTAGCCAAAGGACAGAAGGTGCTCATCCATGCTGGCGCAGGTGGTGTGGGAACATATGCCATTCAGATTGCCAAGTCCCTCGGCGCTGAAGTGGCGTCCACGGCGAGTGAATCGAACGAAGCATTGCTTCGCTCGTTGGGTGTGGATCTTTTTATCAATTATAAAAAAGAAGATTTCTCGGAGATTCTCTCCGGTTATGATGTTGTACTGGACACGATGGGCGGCGACATTCAGCGCGACAGCTTCAAGGTGGTGAAGTCTGGTGGGCATCTGGTATCCTTGGTGGAACAACCGGATGAGAAGCTTGCCAAGGAGGCTGGAGTAACAGCCAACGTCTTCATGATGGAGCCCAAAGGGGATCAACTGGATCAGTTGGCTGAACTGGTTGCGGAAGGTAAGCTCAAATCGATTATTGATGGAACGTACCCGCTAACTCAACAGGGAGTAAGGGAAGCACATAAGAAGAGTGAAACCCATCATACCCGAGGGAAACTTGTTATTCAGGTGCAATAGAATTCATTAACTCGTAGAAGTATTTTGGCTGATGAGTCTGATACAGATTGTACCAGGCCTGTAATGTTTCTGGTGCAAAAACATCCAGTCTCTTCAGTACATGCATCGTAAATTCTAACGGAGCTATGCCTGATGCAGTAACTACATTTCCATCGGTTACTGCTGGCTCCGTTTCATAATATGTTTCTCCAGTATAGTTAGGACATATCATCTTCAGGTATTCTAAATCATTGCTTGTATGCTGCTTGGAGTTCAGTAACCCCATTTTTGCAAGTCCAACGGTAGCACCACATATGGCGGCAATAACCGTACCTTCTTCTATAGAGGCAGTAACTTTTTTCAATAGGGGGTCATGGATGGTGTCCATCCAGGTGTTTCCTCCTGGAAGAATGATGACGTCGTCACCTTTCAATGTACATTCATCAATAGAAATATGAGGAAGGATGTTCAATCCGCCCATGGTAGTTACCGGATGTTTATCTACACCTACGGTTACGACCTGTAAAGGCTTGAACTCTTTCCTGAAATACCTTCCCGAGTTCAATTCAGCAGTTAAATATCCTACCTCCCAGTCTGCCATCGTATCAAATACATATAGATATACGTTCTTCGTTTGCATCATACATGCTCCTTTTGTTTTCATGATTGAATGGATTACTCTTGTATTATAAATAAACTTCACTGACAACTACGGTCAGTGAAGTTTATAAATTTGATAATTAACAGATATGCCAATAGAAAAAGTGAGATTGGGACATGACCCTGCCAACCAATATAGGGACTTCTCCCCAATTGTAGTGGAATAAGATATAATAGGAGAAATTTATTCCATTCTGTGCATGAGGTGATTAGGATGTCCAACGAACTCATTCAAGCCATTCAGTTGTTAAAAGAAAAGAAGTGGGTGGATCTGACCCATACATTTGGACCAGACTCTCCACATTTTTCAGCATTTGAAGCAGCACAATTCGATACATTGTTTGATCACGATCAAGGTTTCTTTGCCCAGAGCTTCAGGTTCCCGGGTCAGTACGGGACGCATCTTGATGCGCCGATTCACTTCGTTCGGGATACCCGCTATCTCGATGAATTGGGTTTAAAGGAGCTTGTACTACCGCTTGTGGTCATTGACCAGTCCGCTGAAGTTCAGAACAATCCGGATTTCACACTGGATGTGGAGCACATTCTTGAATTTGAAAGAGAGCATGGTGTGATAGAGGCTGGAAGTTTCGTAGCCTTACGTACCGACTGGAGCAAACGTTGGCC
The DNA here is from genome assembly GCF_012912005.1 of Paenibacillus sp. SZ31. Lineage (GTDB taxonomy): Bacteria > Bacillota > Bacilli > Paenibacillales > Paenibacillaceae > Paenibacillus. Next base: position 230,908 of record NZ_JABBEA010000008.1, on the reverse strand, counting down.
CAGCCATGAAGCATTTGATAACAAGGATGATGAGGGCAACAGTCATGCACCGGGATGGTCAGTTAGTGCGCTTATGTTTTTATTTGAGGAACGAAAAATAAAGGCCATTGGCCACGAAACCTTTGACACGGATTCAGCCGTGGATTATCAGAAGAATGGAGCACTTCTGGCAGAATATTATGTACTTGCCCAGGATACATATCAAGTTGAGCTGTTAACGAATCTGGATCAGGTGCCGGCCAAGGGCGCTGTTATTTTCAATATTGTACCCAAAGCGGAGAAAGCTTCTGGTTTCCCAGTCCGGTCTTTTGCCATTTTGCCGTAAAACTAGCTAGATCAAAAGCTGAAATAGATAAATCCGGCACAGAACTCAGAATGATACTCAAGCAGACAGCCGGCTAAATAGTCGGCTGTCTTTCAACTAACGGGCAGAATAGTTGAAAAAGGTATTTTAATTTAAACCTCGAATATTTAATGTAATCGGATAGCTAAAAATTTGATGATAGACAGGAGTTAGATACGATGATATAAGGTTTCGGAGGAGTATTTTGGAGAACTAAGAATCTTGAAGTTATAAAAAAAGGTACAGTGAGGTGTTGAAGATTGACATAGAAAATTGGAATGGGACTGTGATAAAACCCAATTAGGAAATGAGACGATCTTTTCTTTCTTTATCGAGAATGACAGTTATTTTCCAACAGAACAACAAGTGATGTTAAATTTCCAAGTACATAATCTAAACCAGACTATGGAGCATCTCGAACAGATTAGTGTACTTCTTGCAAAGAAAAAAGAGATTAGTGAATTTGGAAAGTTTATTTTGAATGAAGTTCCTGAAGGTCGACTGGTCGAGCTTTGGGAGAAATAACGACATTAATTTTAAGATTAGAACAGATATTCCATAATTTATATTATATATAAGGGGTAAGTGTATGCAGATTAGAGCTTTTCAAGAGTCCGATAAAGATTTCATTGTAAGTCTGGCTTTACGATTTATGGACTTTGAGCTGATGAGCTGGCGTGATCCAGACAAAATGGAAGAATCACAGCTCAGCCTAGCCCAAGAATCAGTAGACAATCTTTCTCCTGGTACGGAGATTTTTGTGGCGGAAGATGAAACAGGAGAGCTACTGGGTTTCCTTGAAGTACAGCCGCAAAAAGATAAATTGAACGATATAGAACAAGGTTATATTGTGGCGATTGCGGTTTCTCCACAAGGAGAAGGAAAAGGGGTCGGCAAGGGACTCATGACCAAAGCAGAAGAGTGGTCAAGGCAAAAAGGCTATCGACAGCTTATACTGAATGTCTTTAACAATAACCTTCGTGCCGTAAATTTCTATAAGCATTTAAATTATGAAATTGAAGTTGTGAAGATGGTAAAAGAGCTATAGAGACCCTTACTTATAAGCTAACGGGAAACGTTAGTTCATAAAGCACGGGGCAGACTGCAGGTTGGCAGGCTGCTCTTTTTTCATTTAGCTAACTGGCAACAGGCAAGTAAGCTTATCAGGAACCAAGTTCAGCTAGGATTTGATTTATTTAGAAGCATAAATGTGTGCTTTGGCAAACTTATGGGTTAAGTCACAACTAACAAAGTCTAAATGATTCACATATGTAAATAGCAAGGGAGGCGTATTCCGCCTCCTTTTTATGTTGTTACTTTTGATCCGAGTGAGGATCTTGATTAAATCTTTGAGAGATTTTTTTTTCTGTTTTCTTACGCCGTATCCAGCGCTTGAGTATGCCTTCTTCTTTGCGTTCTTGCAGTGTTTCCTTCAAACCTTGGATCATAAATTCCGATCTTCGTCTGTCATCCCGACTAATCTCGCGTAATTCTTTAATAAATTTGTCGTCCATATCTGCCTCTCGCTTATTCAGGATAATCTCATTATACCGAACGTACGTTCTTTTATCAAGTTTTTCCATTACGAATGATTTTCGAGATCAATATAGTGAAAAGAAGCACAGGAACAATACGCGGCATGTGTGAGAATGGTACTAGAGGGTTTGAGCATAATCCTCCATATATGAGGTTGAGAAACGAGAGAACGGAAGGAGCAATTCATGATGAAGCAGCGTATAGGCAGATCGTGGTTACTCATGTTGATGCATGGAATGCTGGGGATTGGGGCGATTGTTGGAGGCGTCATTTTAATCATAGACCCATCCGGAAGTATGGTGAATTTGCCCGCATCTTTGTTGAAGCATTCTCCGTTTGCCAGTTTTTTGTTCCCAGGAATCATCCTATTGTTGGTTCTTGGCGTGATGCCCATAATGATTGCTATCTCGCTCTTCCGCTACATTCATTGGGGGCTAGGTGAGAGACTGAATTTCTATTCTGACCGTTACTGGGCTTGGACCTTTTCCTTGTATACGGGCTTTTCTCTCATCATCTGGATTATGGCACAGGTGTACTGGATTCAGGATGTCTCTATCATTCACTTGGTCTATTTTGCATGGGGAGTGGGTATTCAAGTTGTGACCTTATTGCCCGGGGTACAGCGAATCTATTCGCAATAAACTGCTCGCTTGTTGAACAAATGGCTGCCAACGGAATCGCTGAATGATTCTTTCGGCAGTTATTTTTTATGGGCATCGAGATGATACATGTTGTTGTAGTAATGCGTTCCGATCTTTCTTGGACTGAAAGGGAATCGGATATATCATATTGACAAAGAACTATTATCCTCGCATACTTACGTAACACACTTTATAAAGTATGTTTAATAACTATAAGAATAGTCACATGTGATAAGTATCGCAAAATCATAATCCGCATGAAACAGGGAGGTAAGTATGGATGGTCTACGTTATTATGGCAGTTATAATTTGGGCAGGTACCTATGCAAGTATGGCCTTGTCAAAGCAACCGATGGAAGTGAAACCTGTGAAGTCGATGGATGATTTGTTTGAGTGAACAAAGCAGCTCTGCCGATTTCGATCCTTTGCCAGCACGATGGAACTCATGTGTTCGAGTAAGGCATTATGTTATGATATGGTGTGAATGACATGCATACCATTGCTTTGGCTCAATTGAACCAGAGTAGAAACGAGAGGGTTATGAAAAAGGCCAACGCTACAATGATGAAATACATCAATTTGAATAATGTGCGTGAAGTCATGCAGCAGATGGAAACGGCGACCAAACCGCAATTAGCTTCACTAACCAATCTTAGTGTTGTTACCATTAATGCGCTGATTCAGGAATTATGTGATGGCGGAGAGTTGTTCCAGGATAAAGTGGTTCCGTCTAACGGTGGTCGTCCTGCTCAGGCATATCGATATAATTATAATTTCAAGCTTGCTTTGGTTCTTTACATCAAAGAGATGAAAGGTCAGGAGTTAATTTCGGCAACGGTCATGAATCTGGAGAATAAGGTTGTGCTGAAGGAAGAGGGCATCTTGCCTGCTTTTGATAAACAGCATATGTTGCAACTTATCGCGCGTTTCATTAAAGAGTATCCCTCCATTGATATGATCGGCATCGGTATTCCGGGGCAAGCCGTGGATGGGGACATCACGGTGAGCAGTCATGAAGAGCTTATCCATTCACATCTGATACGGGAGATCGAGAGCGAGTTCCAACTGAACGTTCTCGTGGAGAATGATGTGAATGCAGCGATTAGCGGATACTGTGCACAGCATGCGGATATGAAGGAACGGAGTGTAGCGGGAATTTATTTTCCGAACCGATACCCGCCGGGTATGGGCATGATGTTGAATGGACAGATGATCCGTGGGAAAAACGGGATGTTTGGTGAGATCAAGTATCTTCCTTATTCACCTGATTGGCACCGTGACATGAGCAAAGATGATTTTGTAGTGAACGTATGTCACATCCTGCAAACGATTAATGCCGTCGTTGCCCCTCACCAGATTGTCATTTATCAGGAACGGGTGGAGAGAGAAGAGCTGGATATGGCGTGGAAACAGTACGGGAAGGATCACCCCATGCCGTCGTTGCCCGAGATTGTACATCAGGACTCGTTCCAACATGATTTTGATGCTGGGTTACGAAGAATGGTGCTTCAGGCGTTGAAGTCAGGCATTCTATCAGAAGCCTTATAACCCACAGGCCATGTCTGTGGGTTTTATTTTATAAGCTAACTCTTGTAGAGGAGGATTCATGATGCGTGAAGAAGAGAGAATCATGAAGGGCGTATTGTTCAGTCCAAGTGATCCGGAATTAAAGGCCATCAAAAGGCGAGCCCATAATCTCAGTCAGCGTTACAGTCAGACCTTTGAAGAACAGACTGAGGAAAGGAATCAGATATTGCAACAGTTACTGGGAGAGATTGGAGAAGGCGGATTCATGCAAGGCCCCATCTTCTTTCATTATGGTGTGCATACCCGAATAGGCGATCACTTCTTCGGTAATTACAATCTGACGATACAAGATGACGCGCAAGTGACGATCGGGGACTATACCAGTTTTGGACCCAACGTTACGATTGTTACCCCCATTCACCCCATGATTGCCAGCGAGCGGAGACAGATGGTGGACCAGAACGGTGATGTGAAGGCGCTATGTTATGCCAAACCGGTCACGATTGGTAACGATGTATGGATCTCGGCAAACGTTACAGTATGCGGGGGCGTAACGATTGGAGACGGCTGTGTGATCGGAGCAGGTAGCGTGGTGACTCGTGATATTCCACCGCATTCTTTTGCAGCAGGCGTACCGTGCAGAGTTATTCGCAAAATTACTGATGCGGACAGCATGCGAAATTATCCCGATGTTATGGCCGATTGCCGTGTGCTGGAAGAATAAAAAAAGGTTGCCATCAGGATCAAATAGATGATCCTGGTGACAACCTTTTTTTTGTTATACGTTTACTTGGAAGCGTTATAATTGTTCAAGAATTCTTTTACTTTTGCAGGATCAGCTTTCAATTCATTCCCGGTCTGAACGAGCGGGCTTACTGTAGAGTATGCTTTGAGTTTGTTGTTCTTGTAGAAACTCAAAATCTCATCTTGATTGATGGAGTACAGCACGGCTTTTCTCAAGTCACTGCTCTTGGCAACTTCACGATTGGCCGTGTTGAACAACAGATAGGAGACAGCGTTACTTGGGAGACTTTGCAGTTTCAGTTTGCTGTCATTTTCAATGATGTCATACTTGGTTTCAGGTACACCGTAGTATAAGTGGATTTCACTGCTGCGAAGAGCAGAGAGGGCGCTATCTGCATCCGAGATGAATCGGACGTTAACCTGAGCGATTTTCGGCTCATCTTCCGTACCTTTACGGTAGGCCGGGTTTTTCAAGAATACACCTTCATAGTCATTTTTATAAGACAAAATATAAGGGCCACTCGTGTAAAGGGTGTTATTGTATGCTGCGCCTTCAGTCACCGTGTTCTGGTCACCGTAAGGAATATCTTTGTTGACGTCAAAGGAAGCCACATCATACGTGTTGATGCTCTCCACCTGTTTTTTGGACACGATCCCAGCAGATTGGTGAGCCAGGTAGTTCAGTACTTGCGGGAAAGGTTCAGTTGTTGTCAGTTTAACGACCTGATATTTCCCTGCACTATTATCTGCTTTGGTTTTGTCAGTCACGAGTTCTGTAATTTTACTACCCAAGCCTTGTTCCAATTCTTCCAGGATGGTTCCATTACCGCTGGATTGTTTAACAGATTGCAATGCACTCAGATCCGTTACAACCTCAGCTTCTTTGATGTGTTCATGCAAACTGTACGTCCGGTGATCCGGAACGGAATCTTTATTTTTAGCACGATCCAGGGAGAAGATCACATCATCTGCACCGACACGTTCTCCTGTATCTACAGCTTTTTTGTTATCAATCTTCGCAAAGTTGATATCGTCTCTGAGAATGAAGTAGTAGTCCGAATTTCCTTCAGCAATACTGAAGTTATGGGACAGTGATCCATCTGCTGTCAGCTGATCGTCATCTGTCAAGTTAACGAGACGTACATACATATTGGTGTTCAACTGGTTGATGGAGCCGTCGTTTCCTTTGATGGGATCAAGGGAAGTCAGTACGGATGCACTTTGCGTCAGAATCAACGGGTCTGTGGCATTTTTGGAGCTGTCCTTGAACTCAATCGGTTCCCAAGCCATGGCGCGGGATTTGGAGAGACGAACGGTGTCGACATTCAGAATGTCTTTGTTCACAGCCTGACTTTTCAGGGAAATGTACAAAGGAGCGATATACGCCTGATCCGTTACCAAGCGATCTTCCAATTGTTTGTACGTGTCTTTGTACTCATCTGGAGTTTGAGTAGCGGCCTGATCAATGAGTTTATCAATCTCCCCATCGGCAAGGATACTGTAATCTCCACCTGTTTTGAAAAGGGAACGCACTGCATAATCGGGATTTCCCGTTACCGTTGTCCAGCTGGACAAGGCAATGTCATAATTCCCTGCATCCTGCTGGGATTTGAAGCTGCCGTAATCTGGCTGCAGGTTCAGTTTCACATTGAAGCCGTTTTTAGTCAGCTGGTCGCGCACAATGTTTACATCATTTTCGGAAGAACTCATGGCGAGCAGTTCAATGTCTGCCGGTTTTTGTGCAGTTTCTGTTGTGTCCGCTGGTGCGGTCTCCGCCTGGGATTCGGTTTTCGTTTTTACACTGCAGCCGGAAATCACAATGACGAGAATTAATAGCAATGAGATTAGTGTACGTTTTTTCATGGGATTACCCTCCATATCTTGAATGTGTGATGTGTGAATCAATTTCATAATACCTTTAGCTGCTTCAATCAGGGCTAGATATAGATCAAAACGATTCAATTTGTCTATATCTAGTTACAGAAATCCATTTTTAGTGAGTTATGAAATTGATTCGTGTGAATTCTTTTTTCTGTATCCGTTCAACGATTCGTTTATGCTTTCTCCAGCTTGGGATCAAGCGCATCACGCAGGCCGTCACCGAGAAAGTTAAACGAAAGAACCAGTAGAATAATAGCCAAGCCTGGATAAATCGCCAGATAAGAGTGGGTCTCCAGGTATGTACTGCCGAGCTTCAGAATGTTACCCCATTCTGGAATATGCGGCTCTACACCGAGTCCCAGATAACTCAAGCTGCTGGTAGCGATAACCGCTCCACCGATCGTGAGTGTGGATTTGATAATCATGGGCGCAAGCGAGTTAGGAATAATGTGTTTGAAAATAATCGTACGATTGTTGTACCCCAGTGCACGTGCAGCTTCCACGAATTCAAATGTAGATACATAGAGTACACTGGCTCTCATGGTACGGGCATACGTTGGAATCGAACCCAGACTCAGCGCCAGAATGAGATTGACCGTATTGGCTCCGAACGCCGCAATAATGGCAATGGCGAGCAGAATACCCGGAATTGCATAGAGAATATCGAGCAGCCGCATGATGATGTTATCCGTATGCCTTCCGTAGAAGCCGGAGAATGCTCCGAGGACTCCGCCGATCAACACAGGAATGATGGTTGACATGCAACCTACGATCAAGGAGATCCGGGCACCGAATACAATCCGGGAAAATAAACATCGTCCGAAGTCATCCGTTCCCAATGGATACGCAAGGGAAGGCGGTTGAAGCAGAGCCGAGTAGTTATTTTCCACAGCCATACTGTAGTCAAAGGTAAAGAAACTGCAGATCGATATCGAGAACAGAAAAATGATAAAAAACAAACCGGACATGGCAGTCATATTCGGAGCAAGGCGCTCCCACAGATCGTTCCAGAAGTTTGATTTTTGTTTCCCCTGTCTGCGAATTCGTCCGATAATGGAAATGCCGAGCAATAGTGCAAATACATTACCTGTGATCGAGGTAAGAATTAGTACTACACTGACACCGATCATCCAGCGAGGGAGGATAGAGGTCGCATTGTATCGGGATACGATAAGCAGTATGACCAGGTCGATGACCAGAATGAATATCAGCACCGCCATGGCTGGCAGGAAGTTGTCAGCCACATAGGGTTTGAAAACATTTAACGCCGATACACCGATCACGAACAGCTGGGTTAACAGCATGTACACCGCAAAGGTATACTCCACGTTCCTGGATTTTCGAATCAGATGAAAGGCTGCCGTTACGATAAATATATTGCCTGAAATGATAGCAAGTAGCTGAACCCAGGCTAACCTGCGAGTCAGGGCAGAGACCGTACCGGTACGGATCAAGTCTTTTCGAATCCGAAAGGTGATAACACTTTGGACCAGTGTGAAGAATGTATAGATCCCAAGTATCGTTAGCAGAAATGGTTTGAACGTCTGCCCGCTCCAGTCATAACTGTTGAACAGCAATAATGCAGTCAAGAGAAGGGACGTGATCCAGGCAAAGCTTGCCTGACTGTATTCTCGAGAAGACTTAAGCCGGAAACGCATTTCTTGTGTTAAGGATTTTGTCGTCATAGTACACCTGCTTTAATATTGTTTCATCTTGGAACGCACTCTTGGATCAATAAAAGCGTACAGCAGATCAACCGCTACATTGATAATGGAGATCGTAATTGCGGTGTAGATTACTCCGCCCATGATACTCGGAATATCGGGGATAAATTGCTTATCCACAATATAGCTGCCGAGACCGCTGATATTAAACACTTTCTCCGTTACCGCTGCCCCGCCCAGCATGGCACCGAATTGAAGTCCAACCACAGTTACGATTGGGATCAATGCATTACGTACAGCGTGTTTCAGCATGACCTGACGTTCGCTTAACCCCTTGGCGCGGGCGGTCATCACATAATCTTCATGAATGACTTCCAGTGTGGAAGATCGAGTCATACGTGCCACCGCAGCCGTGAGTCCCGTGCCCAGCACAATGGTTGGCATAATGATCGATAGCCAATTTTGCGGGTTGAAGGTAGCGGGAAGCCACTGCAATTTGATCGAAAAGTTCAGAATAAAAATAAGTCCTTGCCAGAAATTCGGGATCGATAATCCAATCAGAGCGATAAACATAAACGTATAATCGAACCATGAATTAGGCTTAATCGCTGAGATGATACCGATGGGCAATGCAATGACAAGTGCTAATAGCAGGGAGATGACCGCGAGGGTCAATGTGATCGGAAACTTCCTTGCGATCGTTGCTGTGACATCTTCATTTCCCGCAAAAGACTTGCCAAGATCGAAGAGAGCAACTCCCTTAATATTGTTCCAGAGCTGTGTAAGATAAGGCTGATCCAAGCCATACACCTGATTGAATGCTGCAATCTGTTCCTGCGTTGCTGTCTCTCCGAGAATGTTAGCTGCCGGGTTAAACGGAGACAGATACAAAATCGTAAATACGAGTGTTGCTACGCCCAGAATGACGAATACCGTCATCAGTATTCTTTCAAATATGTACTTTAGATAAGGATTGCCATACAAAAACAGAATGCTATACATCAGACAGCCTGGAATAATGGATATCGCGAAAAACCATGGTTTGTCGATAAGGGTGTGGAACGTATCGGCCAGTGTAAGTCGTTGATTTCCTTGTTCCAGAAGTATGCGGGACGTCCGCTCCTTCAACTCTGTCTGAACACTTTCTTCCAACCATTCCTCGGTCTGACGTGTGAATTCTACCTCACTGACCTGCTGCTGGAAAAAACGATGTTTGCGACGCAGCTGATCTTCCACTTCCAACTTAAGCTTGTTCCTGTAGGAAGAAGCGAGCAGTTCTTGCTCAGCCGCCTGCCTGGCAGCTACCCAGCCGTCATTTTTTCGATTCGAACGCCAAATTAGAAATACGACCAAATTGATCGGTAATCCAAGAATGAACAGAACATATCGGTAGGAAGGATGAAGCAGCATTTTGCCATAAATAAAACTTAAATTGTGTACCAACCGCGAGAGTCTGCTGCTTTTTGCAAGATTCAAACCAAGCGTGCCTCCTTTCATTCAGGTTTAAATTGCATTATTCCGATTGATATAGTATATATTATTTAGGGTCTAAACAATTGTCAAGGAATTAAATGGTATACATATGAGATGAGTAAATGTGAAATATGGATGAGAGCTGGTGATGGCATGGAACCTTTACTGAAAGTTAATGATTTATCTGTCTCTTTTCACTCTGGAGAGAGTGAGTTTCAGGCAGTGCGAGAAGTGAGTTTTGAAGTACGAAAAGGCGAGACGCTGGGCATTGTAGGAGAATCGGGCAGCGGAAAAAGTGTAACAGCACGCTCCATTATGAGGCTACTTGCATCGCCGCCTTCGCAGATGAAAAATGGAGAGATTCTATTTAAAGGGGTCGACCTGGCCAATAAAACGCAGAAAGAGATGGAGAGCATTCGTGGGCGTGATATTGGCATGATCTTTCAGGACCCGATGAGTTCCCTTAATCCGACCATTAAAGTAGGTAAACAGATCTCCGAGAGTCTGATCAAACACCAGAAGGTGTCCAAAAGGGAAGCCAAGAAGCAGGCGATTGCCATGATGGAGCGGGTGGGGATAACTCGCAGCGAAATACGCTACAACCAATATCCGCACGAATTCTCCGGAGGCATGCGTCAGCGGGTCATGATCGGTATTGCACTTGCTTGTCGTCCTGAATTGCTCATTGCCGATGAGCCGACAACCGCACTGGACGTTACGATTCAAGCTCAGATTCTGAATTTGATGAAAGATATGCAGGACCAACTGGGCACATCGATTATCCTGATCACGCATGATCTGGGCGTAGTGGCAGGCATGTGTGATCGGGTTGTAGTTATGAAGGAAGGACAGATTGTGGAAACCGGGACAACGACAGAGATTTTTGCTAATCCCAAGCACCCGTATACCATCAGACTCCTGAATGCATTACCACGTTTGGATCAGAAGAAAAAGCCAAAACCGGTATTATTGGTCCCGAGAGATCTGGAGGATGATCAGCCGTTGCTTGAGGTGAAATCACTCAGACAACATTTCAATCTGGGGAAAGGCAATATCTTAAAGGCCGTGAATGATATCAGTTTCCATATTCGTCAAGGAGAGACGCTTGGCGTTGTAGGGGAATCCGGCAGCGGAAAATCAACCACGGGCCGTGCCATTCTACGATTGCATGAGCCAACGGGTGGAGATGTACTGTTTAAGGGAGTTCCGCTTAATCGTCTGTCGGCTTCGGAGATGAAAACGATGCGCAGACATATGCAGATTATTTTCCAAGACCCCTATGCATCTCTGAATCCCAAAATGAGGATTATGGATATCATTGGAGAAGCGCTTGATATCCATCAACTTGCAGGTAATGCCGCTCAGCGGGAGAAGCGGGTGGAGGAATTACTGGAGATGGTAGGTCTTGATCCCACCCATGCGCAGCGTTATCCACATGAATTTTCGGGTGGACAGAGACAGCGGATTGGTATTGCGCGAGCTCTGGCTGTGGAGCCGGAATTCATCGTATGTGACGAGCCATTGTCTGCACTGGATGTGTCGATACAAGCACAGATCGTACAATTGCTTGAAGAGTTGCAACAGCGACTGGGCTTGACGTATCTCTTTATCGCGCATGACTTGTCCATGGTCAAACATATCAGTGATCGAGTGGCTGTCATGTATAATGGGAAAATTGTGGAGCTTGCAGAGAGCGAAGAACTGTATTCTAACCCGCAACATGCCTACACCAAGGCGTTGCTTTCTGCTATTCCTGTACCTGATCCGGCGGTAGAAGCGAAGAAAAAGAGACATGTTGTAAAAGAAACAACAAGAGAAAATGTTGAAGTAGAGGACCGTTATAATCTGGAACATTCCAAGTGGGTAGAAGTCAAGGAAGGACACTGGGTAGCCATATCTAGCTAAAGGAATATAGCGCTTTGTAACTACAAAAGAACCCCGACGATGATCTCCATAGATCGTTATCGGGGTTGTGTTATATGTGTTTTGTATAATAGCAGTCATCGAAAGCGATTATTTGAATTGGACCGATTTTTTGATGGTATCAATCTCAGCTTTGGTCTCATCATCCATGTAAGTGAAGATGAAGTTGAAAGCATACCCTTCAATAATCGTACTATAGTAGTCCTGGGTAACGGTTGTACCGTCACCTGCATCCATCGTGATTTGCATGAGATCCATCTCTTTACCACCGATGGTTTCCGTTGTCATTTCTTTGTAATCGTAAGGGAACTGGCTATCTTCCATGAATTTTTTGGTTGCTACCAGGTAGTCTTTACCTGTACGAATACCTTGCAGCAAGCTTACTTTCTCAGCAACCGCAATTGCGGAAGGACCAACTTGGCCTGCATCTAATGGATACTTTGAAGCCATAAGCAGATTCAATGTTTTGGTCTGAGACAGTTCAATTTGTTTTTTCTTTGTTTCATCATCACCAGCAATCGCCTCGGATGAAGCACTTGTCAGCTCATTCATGCCTGCAGCATCCTGGAACTCCCATGCTTCCGGGAATTTCAGCGATACGCCAAAATAATCATTGGTGTAAGAACCTTTTTCTGTAGTCCCCAGCTCAACGTCTTTGGAATTATCAGTTTCCTTGGACTCTTCGCTTGCTGGTTCTGTGTTCTCTGTTTCTTCTGTATTCGCTGGTTCAGAATCAGTACCCGTCGTTGTTTCTGTCGGGGTAGGCTCTTCTGTTGCGGCTGTGTTATCTGCTTTGTCACCGCAAGCGGCTGCAACCAGCATAATCATGATGAGCATGGCGAATAAAGAAACTTTTTTTGGAATTGTCATATTACCCTCCTGAAATGTGTGTGTTTTTCTCTCTCTACATGTTGCCTGCTTTCTAAATTGTGGCACAAACGTTCTCATATACTACCTATAGGAATCTATAGGGGTCTTCTATACATAAGACATTCGGCTGGCAATTGAAACAGCTTCTGTGCTGGATTGCACACCTAATTTGTTGAAAATCACTTTTTTGTGATGATTCACGGTGCATTCCTTGATGAGGACCAAAGTCCTGCCAATGGACGCTACTAATCGTGAAGTTGATTTTGCAAAATAGATATGTTACGCTTACATTACAAGAGCAAACACAACAGAATATGCAATAACATCTTTTGATGGATTGTAACTGTGAAGACAGGCAAAACCTAAACTGATGGTGAAATGAAGGCCCCTTTTTTTGGTGCTATTTTACCTTGAGTTTAGGTTTTTCTTGTTTTCTGCTCTGAATTACAGTTTTTAACCTGGAAAAACCAAAATAAATTTCGAAAAGAGGTTGTTGTTCATGACCACGGCAAAAAAAGGATTCCCCGAAAACTTCCTATGGGGCGGCGCTACAGCTGCCAATCAATTGGAGGGTGCATTCGATAAGGACGGCAAAGGCCTCTCCACAGCGGACATGATCGCTCATGTTCCAAAAGAGAAGCGTACAGGCGGACATGCCATGGAAATTTCCTCTTCCCGAATTGAAGAGATCCTCTCCGGCAAAATCGAAGAACGTTTCCCGAAACGTTTTGGTATCGATTTCTACCATCACTTTAGAGAAGATATTGCATTGTTTGCTGAAATGGGCTTCAAAGTATTCCGTTTGTCCATTCACTGGGCACGTATTTTCCCGAACGGTTATGATCAAGAGCCGAATGAAGCAGGCTTGAAATTCTACGATGAAGTATTCGACGAATTGTTGAAATATGGCATCGAGCCGCTCGTTACATTGTCTCACTATGAGACACCGCTTGGCTTGACGCAAAAATATAACGGCTGGGCTGGCCGTGAAGTAATCCAGCACTATGTTCGATATGCAGAAACGGTGTTCAACCGTTATAAAAATAAAGTGAAATACTGGCTGACGTTTAATGAAATTAACGTAATGCTGTTCAGCCCGTACACTGGCGGCGGCATTCTGATCGATAAAGTGGACAACAAGCTGCAAACCACTTATCAAGCACTGCATCACCAATTTGTAGCAAGTGCATTGGTAACGAAGCTTGCTCACGAGATTATGCCTGGTTCCCAAGTGGGTTGTATGCTTGCTCGTATGGAAACTTATGCGGCAACATGTAATCCGGTAGATGTTCGTCTGGCTCAACACGAGAATCAGATTAACCTCTTCTTCACGGACATGCATGCTCGTGGTAAATACCCGAACTACATGGCTCGTTATTTTGAAGAAAACGACATCGTTATTCAAAAAGAAGCAGGCGATGATGAGATCTTGCTGAACAATACCGTTGATTTCATCTCCTTCAGTTACTACATGTCCGTAACCAAATCTGCATCCGCAGACAAGGAAGAAACATCGGGTAACCTGACTGGCGGCGTGAAAAACCCTTATCTGGAAGCGTCCGACTGGGGCTGGGAGATTGATCCGATCGGTCTGCGCGTAACGCTGAACAACTTCTGGGATCGTTACCAGAAACCATTGTTCATCGTAGAAAATGGTCTGGGTGCATATGACCGTGTTGAAGAAGACGGTTCGATCCATGACTCCTATCGTGTGGATTACCTGAAAAAACACATCGAACAAATGAAAGAAGCGATCAAAGACGGTGTGGATCTGATTGGATTTACAGCATGGGGCCCGATTGACCTTGTGAGCATGTCCACTTCCGAAATGTCCAAACGTTATGGTTTCATCTACGTGGATCTGGATGACGAAGGTAACGGAACACTCAAACGTTCCAAAAAAGATTCATTCGACTGGTACAAAAACGTAATCTCCAGCAATGGTGAGCAACTGTAGTTCTCTCCTTTCCAGGATTGTTACCGCATAAAAAGCGGGCAAAACCTAACACGAAAGTTGGCATGGAAGGAATCTAATATTCCTGATGGCCCTTTTAGTTGGAGATTGTCCGCTTTTTCCTGTCGGCAAAGGATAGAGTAATGCGTTTAGACAAAGAATGAAAATACCGTTAATTAGAGAGGAATGATTGACATGACAACACCATTTCCGAAGGATTTCCTATGGGGCGGCGCTGTAGCAGCCAACCAACTTGAAGGAGCTTATAATACAGATGGCAAAGGCCTGTCTGTCCAAGACGTAATGCCACACGGGATTACAACGCCTAGAACGGAAGCACCTACAGAAGATAACCTGAAACTGATCGGTATCGATTTCTACAACCGCTACAAAGAGGATGTTAAACTGTTTGCTGAAATGGGCTTCAAAGTATTCCGTACATCCATCGCTTGGTCCCGTATCTTCCCTAAAGGCGATGAATTGGAGCCGAATGAGAAAGGTCTGCAATTTTATGATGACCTGTTCGATGAGTGCCACAAATACGGCATTGAACCACTCGTAACGATCTCTCACTATGAGACACCGCTGCATTTGTCCAAAACGTATGATGGCTGGGTTAACCGTAAAATGATCGATTTCTACGAGCGCTATGTAACAGTGCTGTTTAATCGTTTCAAAGGCAAAGTAAAATACTGGCTGACGTTCAACGAAATTAACTCTATTCTGGAAGAGCCATTCATGAGCGGTGGAATCTACACGCCAAAAGCAGAACTGTCCAAACAGGATCTGTACCAAGCGATTCATCATGAATTGGTAGCTAGTGCCTTGGCTGTTAAACTGGGACATGAAATTATGCCTGAAGCCAAAATCGGCTGTATGGTACTGAGCATGCCTACGTATCCGCTGACTCCGAATCCGGATGATGTGGTTGCAGCGATGCATGCTGAACAGCGCAATGATATCTTTGCTGATATCCATGCACGTGGTTACTATCCGAAATACATTAATCGTTATTTCAAAGCGAATAATATCAATATTAAGTTTGAAGATGGCGATGCTGAAATTCTGAAGCATACCGTAGACTTTATCTCGTTCAGTTACTATGTAAGTATCTGTGAGACAGGTGATCCCGAGAAACGTATCGAAGGAAAAGGAAACCTGTTCGCAGGTGTACAAAACCCTTATCTCAAAGCGAGTGAGTGGGGCTGGCAGATCGATCCGCAAGGACTGCGCGTAACCTTGAATAAATACTGGGACCGTTATCAAAAACCATTGTTTATTGTCGAAAATGGTCTGGGTGCAGTGGATGAGCTGATTACCGACGAAAATGGCAATAAAACGGTGAACGATGATTACCGTATTCAATACTTGAATGACCATCTGGTACAGGTGGGTGAAGCTCTTGAGGATGGCGTAGAAGTGATGGGTTATACGTCATGGGGCTGTATTGACCTGGTAAGTGCTTCAACAGCAGAGATGAAGAAACGTTATGGCTTCATCTATGTAGACCGCAACAATGATGGTTCAGGAACACTGGATCGTTACAAGAAAAAATCATTCCACTGGTACAAAGAAGTTATTGGTACGAATGGCGCAAGTCTTAAGAACAACAACGAGTAAATACTAGTTCTTCAAGCATAGTTGTACAAGTACCTTCTTATGTCACATTAACGCACATTAACCGCTTTCACAAAAACATTGTCATATGGATAATTATATGGTAAGATGGGCCTAAGGCTAATGAATACTGGATTGTTACTGTTCAATCAGGCAAAACCAGAAGCAGGGCATATTTCGTGACCTGCTTTGGTTTTGCCTTTTACTACTTTGACGGTGCAAGGTGATGTGAAGAAATGAAAATTGAGAAGGTGCTGAACAACAACGTAGTTACCGTAATTGATCCGGGAGGAAACGAACTGGTCGTTATGGGACGTGGAATTGCCTTCAAAAAGCATACTGGTGAATCGATAGACGAGAGTCTCGTCGAAAAAATATTCTCGCTTGAAAGTAAGGAAGTATCACAGAAACTCAAAACACTTCTGTCTGATATCCCGGTTGAATATGTCGAGTGCTCGGATGAGATTATCCGTTATGCCGAGACGGTGTTAGGTGAGAAGCTGCATGAAAGCATCTACATTTCACTGACGGATCATATTCATTTTGCCATTGATCGACATCGTCAAGGATTGCAGATCCGTAACGCACTGTTTTGGGAGATCAAGCGCATGTACCGGAAGGAATATGCCATTGGACTCAAGGCGCTACAGATTATTGAGGAAACGTTAGGTGTCCTGCTTCCCGAAGACGAATGCGCATTCATTGCGATGCATCTGGTTAATGCCCAGATGAACGGTGAGATGAGGGAAACCATCAGCATTACGAATATCGTTAAGGACATACTTAACATTGTAAGACGTAGTTTTGTAATCGAGCTTGATGAAGATTCATTGAGTTATTATCGATTTTTAACTCATCTGAAGTTCTTTGCCCAACGTGTGTTGCAAGGAATGGCGATTGAAGATAAAGAAGAAGATAATCCGCTTCATGACTTGGTGAGCAAGCAGTATCCGGAAGCACATGCATGTGCAGTAAGGATCAGTGACTATACTCGTAAGATCTATAATCGGGTGTTGTCCAAGGAAGAGATATTGTATCTGACGATTCATATTGAACGAGTTGTCAGAAATGAACAAACAATCGAATAAATTTGGGATTGTTACTGCTAAAAAGGCAAAACCTAAACGTTGAATAATGATAAGCTTATCTGCTTTGTCATTATTCAGTGTTTAGGTTTTTTTTTAACCTTCATTACACATAAAAGGAGCAAAACACAATGGATACACAACAATTGTCCAAGGATATTTTGAAACTTGTTGGTGGCGAAGAGAACATCGATCAAGTTACACACTGTATGACAAGACTCAGATTTAACCTGAATGACAACAAAAAAGCGGACAAAGCGACGCTGAAAAATACACCAGGCGTTATGGGTGTCATGGAGAACGGTGGACAGTTCCAGGTTATCATCGGTAACGATGTACCTATCGTGTATAACGCATTAGTTGGCAACATGTCCAAATCCCCAAACGCAGATAATGCATCATCAAGCGCTTCAACTGGAGAAAAGAAAAAGAGAAATCCAATAAGTGCGCTGTTCGACTTTATCTCAGGTATGTTTACACCAATCCTGCCTGCGATTACGGGTGCAGGTATGATCAAAGGGATCGTGGCTATCCTTGTCGCAGTTGGATGGTTGTCCGATACCAGCTCGACCTACATCATTTTGTCTGCAATCGGTGACGGTGCATTCTACTTCCTGCCAATCATTCTGGCGATTAGTGCTGCACGTAAACTGGGTAGTAATATGTATATTGCTGCGGCGCTTGCTGCCGGCATTATGCACCCGACCATTACAGCATTGCTGGCCGATGGTCACAACTCATCGTTTATGGGGATTACAGTCATAGCGGCAACGTATTCTTCTACCGTTATTCCGATTGTTCTGGCCGTTTGGATTGCTTCATATGTGGAGAAAGCCGTTGATCGTGTTATACATGCTTCACTTAAGTTACTCATTGTTCCAACAGTTACCCTGTTAATTATGGTTCCACTGACGTTGATGACGGTTGGACCACTCGGTACTGTTCTTGGTAATGGTTTGTCTGGTGGTATCTCGTGGTTGTTCGACAACATGTCCATCTTCGCAAGTATTCTGATTGGTGGTACGATGTCACTGCTGATCATTACAGGTATGCACTATGCGTTGTTGCCAATCGTTGTAGGTTCAATGACAACACTGGGTTACGACTTTATTATTCCACTGATGTTTGCAGCTAACTTGGCACAAGGTGGTGCAGCATTTGGTGTGGGTCTCAGATCGAAAAATGCTAAAACCAAATCGCTTGCTTACTCCACAGGTCTTACGGCTATTATGGGGATCACGGAACCAGCGATGTATGGTATCAACATGAAGTTTAAAAAACCATTTATCGCAGCTCTCAGCGGGGGTGCAATTGCTGGTGCATTTATGGGGATCTTCAATGTTAAATCGTATGTTATTACAGGACTTGCGGGTCTGCCGAGTATTGCGGCATTTGTCAGTCCAGCAATTAGCACATTGATTTATGCTCTGGTTGGTGGTTTGATTGCCATCGTAGCAGCAGCGATCATTACGTATTTCTTGGGCTTCCAAGAAGAAAATGCATCGGAGCCAGTAGCTGCACCAGCAGCTGAGCCTGTAACACCAGCAACAACTTCTGCTTCTACTGTAACTGAAGAAGTAAAAGCACAAGATGAGCAAGTATTCAGCCCGATCACTGGTGAAGTTAAACCGCTGAGCGAAGTGCCAGACCCTGCATTCTCTGAAGAGATTATGGGTAAAGGATTCGCGATTCAACCAACTGAAGGCCGCGTTGTTTCTCCGATCAACGGAACTGTGTTCTCGTTATCGAAGAGTGGACATGCCATTGGTCTGGTAAGTGATACAGGCGCAGAGATGTTGATTCATATCGGGATTGATACCGTGAAGCTGAAAGGTCAGTTCTTCTCTCCTAAAGTTCAAGCAGGTGCGAAGGTTGCCGTAGGTGATGTACTGATGGAGTTCGACCGGGAACAGATCGAAAAAGCCGGTTACACAACGATTACACCAGTCATTATTACGAACATGCATCAATATGAGTCCATTGAGTCTGCTGGTCGCACTACGATCAAAGAAAAAGACTTGTTGTTCACAGCTAAAGTTTAATCATAAGAACGAAACAGCAGCTTTACCGGAATGTAATCCGGTAAAGCTGCTGTTTTTTTTGCTTATAAATTTTTAGACCACGGGAAGCATCCCCTGAACCAATTGCACAAAGTGTTGTGCAGGCTTGGACAGATATCGGTTCTGCAGCCAGACTAGCGCCGAGCCAACCGTGGAATGCTGATCTTGAATGCGGTATACGTGGAAAGGATGATCTTGATATAGCTGCAGCACCGTGTGAGGCACGATTGAACTGGAGAAGCCGAGTCGGACCAGCTCCAGCAACATATTAATGTCAGAGCACTCGCCCATGATGGAGGGCGTGACCTGATTCTCCCGGAACTTGTCCAGAATCAGCTCAAACATACCGAGTCCTTCTGTACTTGGAAGCAGCAGAGGAATACCCGTAAGCTGCTCAAAATAAGTCCCTATCTCCGCCCCTAGAACCATCTCCTTCGGGCTATCCAACGGTGTTGAAGAAATATAGAAAAGGGGCTCCTGGGGCAGGTGCAG
The DNA here is from genome assembly GCF_012912005.1 of Paenibacillus sp. SZ31. Classification (GTDB taxonomy): domain Bacteria; phylum Bacillota; class Bacilli; order Paenibacillales; family Paenibacillaceae; genus Paenibacillus. The sequence continues at coordinate 211,098 of NZ_JABBEA010000008.1, read as the reverse complement.
CACCTCATAGCGTTCGGTCTGGACAGGCATGCGTACACAGGCGAGTTCAACTTTGCCATCTTCCAGTAATCGGCATAATTGCGCAGATTCATTTTGCTGAATTTTATAGGTAACCTGTGGGTGGGTTGTGCGGAACTGCTGAAGTGCTTGCGGGATCAGGCGATCCGATATGGTATTGATGCCGATGGTAAGTTTACCCCGTATGCCGTGACGGAAACTTTGCATCTCCATTACAGCTTCCTCCATATACTTGGTCAAGGTAACCGCATAATCATAGAAGCTGCGACCCGCCTGCGTTAGTTCCATCATGCGCCCTTTGCGTTCAAACAAAATTACGCCAAGCTCTTCCTCCATTAGCTTAAGCTGCTGGCTTAAAGGTGGTTGAGCCATGTGCAGTCTTCGAGCAGCCGCTGTAATCTGTTTCTCCTCGGCAATGGCAATGAAATAGCGACATTGTTTGATATCCAAGTGATTGTCTCCTTTGCCTGCAATGTATATGTAATTCGTATGGAAAGCCAACAAAACATGTATTTTTAATATACTACGATCTTATGTTACCATACATTAGATTTGCATACCTGACTAACAGGGCACGGTTTCTATATGAATATTACTGCACGAGAAAGACCTTGAATTGGAGGATGAAGCAACTTGGTTAGAACAATACATGATGCCGCTCACGCAGGGCATACCGATGAGGTCATTCGATTTATTGCACAGGGTAGCCGATTGAATGAACAGGATGCATCAGGGAGAACAGCTCTGATGGCTGCAGTACATGGTAACAAGATAGACACGGCAAGAATGCTGGTTGACGCCGGAGCGGACATTAACCTTCAGGATGCCCGATTGGATAACCCGCTGTTATACGCGAGTGCAGAGGGAATGTATGACATGGTGGAATTGGCGATTACAGCAGGTGCAGATACAAGGTTAACCAATCGTTTCGGCGGTACAGCCCTTATTCCTGCAGCGGATCGTGGCCATGTGAACATCGTCGAGCTGCTGCTGACACGCAGCGATGTGGATGTGAATCATATTAACAATCTGGGTTGGACAGCGTTGCTGGAAGCGGTCATTCTGGGAGATGGTGGAGTACGTCATCAGGAAATTGTCGCTTTGCTTTTGCGATATGGTGCAGATCCAAAGATCGCGGATCGGGACGGGATTACACCGCTTGCACATGCGCGCAAGCATCAATATACCGAAATGGAACGACTATTAACCCAAGTCTGAAGCGACTTATACATTTATGATACAGAACAGTGAAAGGATATTCCTAACGAATGAACAGACATCTAGAGCAGTTTTCACAAAAGAATATGAAGGACATATCTTCACTGATTTTGGCGGGCATACAGTGGTTTTTCTTTCTGTTTACCAATACCGTTGTTGTTCCGTTATCGATTGGACATAATTTTCAGCTGTCCCCGGATGCGATCGCTGCCTCGATGCAGCACGCATTTATACTTACCGGAGCAGTGTGTATTCTTCAAGCTGTATTCGGTCACCGATATGCGGTCATGGATGGTCCGTCAGGATTATGGTGGGGATTAACACTAAGCTTGACGGTATCTGCTTCATCGGCCGGTATGAGTCTGGAGCGTATTGGTGGTGGGCTGGCTGCAGGTTTTCTGTTAGCGGGACTGACAATGATGATTCTGGGCTGGCTGGGGGCAGCGCGAGTGCTGCAAAAGCTGTTCACACCTATGGTGAAGAGTGCCATGCTATTTCTGATGACGATTCAATTAACCATGAATTTTTTTAAAGGTATGATTGGATATACGGAGTTTGGCCGCTTCGATCTGCCTGTCGCCGCATTATCCGTTGTCATTGCATTTCTGGTGGCATGGATTCAATTGAAGGGCAGGGGGAAACTGGGGAACTACGCAATCTTGATTGGCATTGTGGCAGGCTGGATCGCTTATAGTCTATTGTTCCCTGGACAGCATAGTGGACAGCCGAATCAGACAACAACAGGCCTCACGCTGTTTCCATGGGGAGCACCCAGATGGGAACCGGGCATCGTCATTACTGCTTTCTTTGTGGGACTGGTTAATATGACGAATTCGATCACCACCTTAAGCACAGTCGAGAAGCTATATCGGGCAGAGACGACAAGCCGTCAATATCGGCGCTCATACGCGCTAACGGGTCTGTTCACGATGCTGTCAGCCTGTGTGGGTGTGCTGCCCTTTGGTTTATTTGCATCTTCAATCGGGTTCCTAGAGAGCACTCGCATTCTGCGCCGTGCTGCCTTTATTATTGGAGCGGGTATGTTATGTATGATGGGTCTTACACCTTCGGTTACAGCCTTTTTTGCACAAATACCACCAAGCGTCGGAAGTGCTGTTCTGTTCGTGGCCTATCTGCAGATGTTCGGCACGGCATTAAGAACGCTTGAAGGTACGACGTTTAATTCGAAAACGATCTATCGTGTAGCGTTGCCGGTACTTACTGGAGTTGCTGTAATGAACATTCCTGCAGAAGCCTTTCAAACGTTGCCCATGTATCTCATTCCCATTATAAGCAATGGTCTCGTGATGGGAGTGTTGGTATCATTATTACTTGAAAAAACAGTGAACTGGTCCAAAATGGAACAACCAGTGACAGCTAGTAAAGCGGCATAAAGAGTCTAAATAATGCAACAGTCCAATTCGCTTGGGCTGTTTTTTTTGTTTTGTTATCAGGCTATTCCACTATTTCACAATAATTTTTCCTTGTCCTGCAAGCATTCGCATCTCTCGGGAGAGACGGTCCTGGTTTCCATCCTGCATTTCGAGTTGAACACCATAGTGCCATGAGGTATTTTTTTCGTGACCCCAGCGGAGAGTACCTTCCATATATAGAGGGTCTTCAAAGAGCAACATATTCATTCCAATTCGAATATCGTTATTCTCTACAGGAAGGGACAGCGGAAATGACAGTTGACAGCCGGATCGACTGATATCACACAGCTCGGCCTGAATGGGCTTGGGTGGTGCATTGACTCCATTGATACTGAGAATATAGATCTCAAAGCTGATCGGTTCCTTCAATGTGTAGCGAAAGGGTTCTTTTCTATTGTTAATTGACATGGCTTCCTCCATCAGGTTCAAAAAAGTCAGTTATGCTTATATCGACCGTTTGGAGCGATAAATGAAGAGTTGCGAAAGCAGAGATGGTCCATGGGTTCCTTTTACACGTGTACCCGGCTTGATATAATGATGGAATATATTTCTGAGCTCAGACCTGAATCAGACAGAAGGGACGGTTGAATATGCGAGGGACATTTCAAATGGTTACAGATACGGCAACAATGTGCTTGTATGATCTGGCGGCGTTAAAGCATCGTGCCCAGGATACTTCGGATTGGTGGTCCATTCCGGCGGACGAGCTGGCTGAGGTGAATGCAGGCCATTGTCTGTTCCTTAACTTGGGTGCGGATGGAGTGTATGAGGTGGAATGGAGCCTGGAGGATGTAGAGGTAGATGTAGATCCAGGACGTGTAGCAGAACTTGGAAAAGTGTATCATTTGCAAGTTCCGTCGGGCAACGTCTATCTAGGAGCAGCAGATGATGTCAGTGGCGGTGAATTGGAGCCGGATGAGACGTGTGAAGGGGTTCTGTTTCAGTTAAAGCCCGGAAATTATGCGTGTATCGTCTCCAGAGAAGCCAGTCGGATCGCGATTGTCATGACACCAAGTATACAGGGAAATAACACCTTGGATGAATTAATTCGGATGTAGTGTACATATGTGAACAGGAGGCATTTCATATGCAGGATTGGAACGACACAACCATGATGAATGCAGATACCCTGCGTAAACGGATGAGAATACTTGCTGCATTGGATATCATCTTTTCGGAGGAAGAATGGTTACGCGTGCATCATTATGAAGCTGAACTTCAGCCAGGTGTGGCATGGGGAAGCATCAATAACGGCGCAAGTGATCATCTGCATGTCTTGTTTACGAACTCAGGCACGTTGATCAAGGGATTTGATCATGAGTCACCTTTGAGCCCGCATGCTCGTGAGGATGGTGAGATCTACCCAGGCATGTACGATGAAGTGCCTAAGACGTTGATGGCTGTACTGCGAGATCATGAGGAAACGTTGGATATGGAGGATGTGACCTTTTGCCTGTGGCAGGAAGGGGACGACTTGCAGTGGAAGGTTGGTAACTGGATTCAGCAGGCGATGGCCGAGGAAGACGAAGCGGACGCCAGAGGTGGTGCAGAATTTTTACTTGGATATATAGAGAAGAACTCGGACGATTACGTTGATTGGGCAAAAGGGTACTACGACTTGCTGGATCTGCCTTTGGAAGCCGTAGCTGAAGTATATGAAGAAAAACCGGTGACTGCCAGTCTGATCAAGCAGTTGTGCCCTGAACGAGATGTGGCAGCAGCACTGGATGAGTTGCAGCAACGCGGGTACCCCGTGGAACAAACGTAATGGAGTAGCAAAGGAGGAAAGTAGGCCATGCACAATGTACAACTGGAACGTATGCGTGAAAAGTTGATCACTCTCCGAAGTCTGGACCCGGATTTGGACCTGTTTGGTGCAGAAAACCATGAATATGAATTGGAGCCTGTGTGGACGCAGGAGGATATCACGCAATTTGAACAGAAATGGCAAATTAAGTTGCCGGAGGAGTATAAGGCATGGCTTCTTCATATGGGAACGGGTGGTGCAGGACCTTATTATGGTCTGGAGAACCCGGATGACGGCGTATATGCTGTGCTTGGTTATGATGATGAGCTGAATGCGATCTCGGACCCTTTTCAATTCACGGGAGCATGGAACTGGAACTATGACTGGTTCGATGACAGTAAAGAAGAAGAGGAATGGGAAGCGCTGGAACATGAATATCTTGATCCGAAATGGTCGGCAGGCATGCTGCGCATCAGTGATTACGGCTGCGGAATTTCAATCAACCTGATCGTGAAGGGTACTTCCTACGGAGAGATCTGGATTGATGATCGGGCGAACCAAACTGGAATTCACCCCGATCACTATGGTGGCAATACGAATCGACTACATTTTCTGGACTGGTATGAATTATGGTTGGATCGTTCGATCCATCAAATGCATGAACAAAAGCAATTATCTGGAGCGAACGAAGTCTGAAGGAGGTTGTACATATGGGCTGGGAATATGGGATCAGAACAACGCAGCCTGCGATTTTACCTGAAGTTGTGAAGCGTTTGGCAAGTTCATTAAAATTTACCGAAGTGTATAGTTTGGAACACCAACCCAACGGATTTGTATTGAAACGTGAAGATCCTTCCTGGCCTAGAGCCCTTGAGGTGTGGATAGAAGAGGCTTCCGGGTTAGAAGAGATTGTGGATGGGGAGTCGTATATCTACTGTTTGTTTCATATCTGGGGTGAAGAGGCGCGGAGCTGGATGCAACAGATGGAGCGAGAAACCAGACAATTTGACAGCGATTTAATCTGGTTTGAGCTCTGATCGGTAGGAGATTTGCCTGAAACAGGAGGAGCATATATGGCTAAAAAATCAAAGAGAACAATTCCTGCGCTCATATATCAGTATCAGGGTCCACAGCGGAATGTAGGTTTCGTGTTATCCCCTTTATACATACAAGAATCGGTCGAAGTAGAGATGGAAAACATGCTGTTCATATATCATGAAGACTTTGACTACATTCGTCCTGCATTAGATCGCGCCTTTCCATTAACTGACCCGCGAACTGGAGAAGAGCTGAAGGCACTTGATTCCTGCTGGGAGAATCCGATTACAAAGGAAGTGTGGGTGGGGATTTTATCAGAGTTGGATCAACAGGTGGTTGCAGAGCCAGAATTACGGATGTTTTTGAATCAGTTCACGGCTTGGGTGAGAAAGCATCTGCAATTGGCTGATGGGATCGAAGTAACGGGTAATCTGTAAGTTAGATGATCTTGGATTGTTCATGCGTGTAGGTAATCAGTATACCGGCGGCCGAAGTGCTATGTAATCAAGCTCCCTCATGATGATGGCGGAGCTTTTTTTGATGAATTAATATTAAAAACCGTTTGCTTCACTCACCCGTCTTATACCACAGAAAGAGAGAGAAGGAGGGATGCGGGGTGGAAACAAAAGCAGAGATGAACCAGAGGATATATGTACAGACCGAAGATGAGACGGAATTTGTGCAATCCATTATGGAACATCAAGATACGCTCATTAGCATTGCCTACAGTTATCTGCGTAACCGGCAAGATGCGCTGGAAGCGGTACAGGAGATGACGTGCCGGGCTTGGATCAAGCGTCGTACGCTGAACAATGAGAAGGCGTTCAAGTCGTGGATCATTCGGATTCTGATCTATATCTGCATCGATGAGCAGAGGCGGCGCAAGCGGGCGACACCTCTGGCGAAGGAAGATCTGGAGGACAGCATTCCGGCATCTTGGATGATTAGCGTTGATGATAATCGAATCGCTATGGAATCTCTTTTGCAAAAGGTGAAACCGAAATATCGCCATGTATTATTGCTGAAATATTATAACGACATGACATTGACGGATATCGCTTCGATCCTCGGCAAACCGGAAGGTACGATCAAGACCTGGCAGCACAAGGGGCTCCAGCAGTTGCGCAAGCTGATGAAGAACAGGAGGGATTGGAATGACCACTAACCCGGAGGAGAAAGCACTTCTTGCAGATGCATATCAGGTGAAAAGAGAGAAACAGCAATGGAATAAGGCGGATACGACTGCTGCCATTCAACGTGGTCTCGCGAAGGCCAGAACAAGAAGATCAGGTAGGACCGTTCGTGTCCAATGGATCGCGGCAGTGCTGGTCACGGTCCTGGCTGCAGGTTGGTTTCTTATGGGCCCACTTGGGAGCTATGGGCAACAACCAGCAACACATACTGAGCCTGTAACCCACTGGGGAGTACTTGAACCCTTTCGTGAGTTGGCAACTTCGGATATGGACCGTGCAACGATTACTTCAACGCTCAATAATGGTTATGTGCAACTCGTGGATCAGACGGTGACATCAGGAATATATCAGTTTACCGTGAACGCGGTTATGGCGGATGAGAACAGGATAACCGTATTGTATACCGCCAGAACGGATGCTTCGCAAGAGATTTATTCGATAGTCAATACCAAGATGACGGATGCAAAAACAGGTTATGTCCTTGATAACGGAAATATAGGAGGTATGCATTTTTCGAATGATAAACATACCATTTATGGCCGGAATACAATTGAGCGTAATCGAAATAAACCACTGCCTGAGCAAGTGAATCTTCAATTCCAGCTTTCTTCCGTTGTTCCAGATGTGGTGGGAAATTCAGAAAAAGGGGAAAAGGAACGAAAATATAAATATTCAAAAAAAATGAATCTTTCTTTTGCACTGGATCCCAAGTTCTCTATCCCCAAAACGGAAATCATCAACGTTAATCGTACTTTTACCGTTGGGGGTTATGAGGTCAAGTTGTCCGAAGTGGAATTATCACCGCTTGTGACTCAGGTTAGAATTGTTTTTGAGCCGGAGCAAGAGATCGATTACAAAACGAAGTTGTCGATCAGTGAAGTCGTTCAGCCTCTTGAGATTGTAACTACCACTAAAAACGGGAAACAGACCAAGTTATCCATGGTAGGCGGGAGCGGAACGGAAGACGGAATGATGTATTCTTTCAGCAGCAATCTGTTGGACAATCCGAAGTCGATGATATTAAAACTTCGTGGCAAACCAGATAAGGTCTATGATGATTTACAGGAAGCCAAGAATGATGAACTGGGGATCAAAATCAAATAAGATGAACTACTTGGAATAACTCTTATTCGAATTGGGTGGTGTATTAGCCGAGGTTTTTAGTCAGGTTTTCATGCCAAACGATCAAAGTACTTTCGGTACCTTGATCGTTTTTTTGCTGTTTAGTATCTAGGGAAATAAATATGAAGATAAAAAATATCTTCGTCCGTGTGAAACGTTAAAGTTCCGTTGTATTGTTCCGTAATATGACGCATGCTCTTAATACCAAAGCCATGACGATCTGTGTTTTTCTTATTCGTTTGTATCACATCATCTCTAATAATCAGGTCACTATTAAAGTAGTTGGTGATATGAATAGATGTGATACCGCTTTCATTTCCAATTGCAATAGAGATCGTTCGCTTCTTATCATGGGTTACGGATTGGACAGCCTCCAGTGCATTTTCTATTCCATTGCTTAAGAGGGAGTATAGATGAGTGGGTGAAATAAATGATAAACATCGGCCATCAGCCATGCAACTCATTCGAATCTGATTTTTTTCACAATAAAGCTGCTTTTTATAGAGAATTACGTCGAGGATATCACTACCGGTTTTCAACGATGTATCATAGACTTCAATAGCAGCATTCAATGACTCGAGTTCTTGATGTGTCAGTTTATAACTGATATTTGACAATTGTTGACGGAGATCGTGACATTTCATATTAATCAGTTCTATTTCACTTCGCATATTATCAAACTGTTTTTTCTCCACATAGAGTAGTTCATCCATGATTAATAAATCCTGTTTTAGTTTGCTGGTTTCTAATATTCTTGTGCGAAATAATAACGTAAGTAAAGCATACAGAATTGAAAAAATTCGAATGATGAAATCCAAGATACTATTTTCACCCTCGAAGGAACGACTTAACGAGTTAATGATTACAGTGACGAAAATAAAGATCAATGAAAAAATAACAATTAAAACCTTGTTACTTCTATCGTGTTCATAGACTTTGTTTCGACGAAAAAGTAAAGCGAGGGAAATACTAAAAATACAATGTGTCAAGGAGTACACTAACCAATCCCGTAACGGAACCATTTCCTTGAAGGGGGAAAGTGTTTCATACGGATTTTGTTTGAATACAATAATGAATATTTCATAGAACCGACCTACAATCATCTGGATCGCAATTCCGCCACAGAGACAAAACAATAGTTCTGAAAAGTTTTCCTTAAATAGTAAGCATAAAGCACTCAAAACGAAAAGATAGACAACAGTACTTATGACTCCAGGAAATAGATAGGGATAATGATAATTCATATAAGATACCAACAATAGAAGTGGAATCGCCAAGTTAGCCATGATACATAGTTTTAACCAAAACCCTTTTGATTTTTGATAAGGCAGCGTCAAAATGAAAATACAAAACACAAATTCAATCAAACTAGCCGATCGAATGATAATCTGTTTGGAGTAGACAACCAAAAAATCAGAAATCATACTATTCATCTTTTTCTCTCACATATTCCATTAGTTTATTAACAAAGGCTTTTTTTCTGGGCTGACTGATCCGCAGCTCAACGCCTCCATCTAATGTAACAGTGTATCCATGTACTCTTTGCACATACGCCAGATTGACCAAGTAACAATTATTGCATCTGAAGAAATCATACCCGTGCATTTTTTTTTCGATAGATGAGATCGTGGCATACTGCCGGAAGCTATTTTCTACCGAGTGATAAATGACATGATGCCCTTCCGTTTCAACATAGCGGATGCTTTTGGGAGAAACTTTGAGCATTCCTTTGTCCGAAGGGATAAGTATTTCATCTTTGGGATTATCGTTAAGCCTTTGCATGGCCCGTGACATTTTCAAGGCAAAATCAAAGTACTCCACCGGCTTTAACATATAATCAAGCGCTTCCACTTCATATCCTTGAATAGCATATTGGGTAAGATTGGTGATGAAGATAAGAATTACTTTTTTATCAAGTAATCTGATACTACGCGCAGCATCCATTCCGTTCATATACGGTAATTGAATATCCATAAAGATGATATCAAAATTGGACTCGTAATTCTCTAATAGTGCAACAGCTTGAGAGAAATGCACAATATTGAAGGAAAGTCCTTTTTCAGCACTATAGTTCGTCAGATGACTTTCTAACAAACGCGCTTGATTGATATCATCCTCTACAATAGCGATTTTGATAATCATCATTCACCCCTCAGTTTTATCTCTAATGTATGTTCACTATAGAAAGCAAGCATCTCTTTGTCAATAATACAACCCAAAACTCAGCGCAAACTAAAAAAAAACCTCATAAACTAAAAAACCAATCGTGAATTTTCGTTAATTCTTTGAGTTTATGCCAAATACCACAAACAACCGGCGTTACCCCATACAATGAATATGCGCTTGAGAAAGCGTATACAAATACTTGATTAAAAGGGGATAGCAACATGGGGAAAAGAACAGCAAAAACAGCCTTCACAGCAATTTGTATGGTTATGATGTTGGTTGCATTAACAGCTTGCGGAAGTGGAACAGATGGAGAAAAGTCGGGTGCATCCAATAACCCTACAGGGTATTATGCGTCTACGACTAATGTTGCATTCACAAGTGCTTACCCAGAACATACGTTCAAAAGAGCCACTTTCGGCGTTCAATCCATTGAGACATTTGCAGATAATACGTACATCTTAACATCCACAGGTACTTCTTTTTCGGGAGCTTTGCTATTTGAAGATAGCGGCGAATACGATGTTGTACCTAGAGGAGCGGACATCACTAAATATTATGGGACAGTAACGGTAAAAGACGAAGATGGGCTACGTACACTTGAATTATCCCAACCTACATCCGTGATGGTGAATAGTTCATACTCGGCAGGTGCAAACCCAATTGGCTATTTGAATACACTTGCATGGACGGATGAAATGGGGCAAGCAGCTGGTGGAGAAGGAGCAGCCTTAACAGCAGAGCAGTACCTTGAATCTGTATCATTCCCGGCAACTTCTATCATTGTTGACCCTGCAAGAGCAAGCTTCGATTATACGGTACTTAAAGAGAGCGCAGAAGCAACACATTAAGTTAAATAAATGGACTCTGTAGGAGGTAGCTGCATTGAAAAGCAAAAAAAAATTATGGCGCGGATTGACCGCGCTTTCAGCATTCCTTTTAGCCTTTAGTTTATTCATGACGGAGTTGCTAATGAGTTGGAGTGGTCAAGTGAATGTTTTTCTTAAAATCACTCCGCCTGTGATCCAAGCTGATGAGAGCTCCATGTATTATAAAAGCAAATATGAGTTATCTGATCAGGGCCTAGCAGAGATGTTAGTTGATTCAGATAAACATGACGTGCAAACGATGGAAGAAGGAACGGTTCTCTTAAAAAATAACCAATCCTCTCTGCCGTTACGTGCTGAAGAACGTAGTGTTACCTTGTTTGGTCGGGCGACGGCAGATCCGGTATTTAGCGGGAACTCTGGTGGACCCGGTATGGATGAGAAACGTCAGGTTAATTTATACAACGCTTTGAAGGAAGCTGGATTCACCATTAATGACAAGTTGTTGGATGCTTACAAGAACAGTGATGTGGCTAGAGCAAAAGCATCTCCGGATTGGTTCATTGGTGAAGTCGACAAAAACTTCTATACCAGTGACTTGCAAGCAACATACCAAGACAATTTCAATGATGTGGCTATTGTCATGTTGTCCCGTGATGGTGGTGAAGGTAAAGACTTAGCGACAACCGACAGAGACGGTATGTCTTACTTGGCACTTCATAACACAGAAAAAGATCTATTGAAAATGATCAAGGATAGCGGAAAATTTTCGAAGATTGTTGTTCTTATCAATAGTGCATATGCGATGGAACTAGGTTGGCTTGAAGAACAGGAGTACGGAGTCGACGCTGCCCTGTGGATCGGAAATCCGGGTCTTAAAGGCTTTACAGGTGTATCTAATGTATTAGTAGGTGCGGCTGATCCTTCAGGTAGACTCGTGGATACCTTTGCAGCAGATTCCTTGTCTGCACCAGCGGTAAGAAATGCAGGCGATTTTCAATATTCAAATGATAATGGTCATTATATCATCCAGGCAGAGGGAATCTATCAAGGATACAAGTACTACGAAACAAGATATCACGATGCTGTCTTGGGTTTGAATAATGCGGACAGCAGCGCAGGTGCTTTTGTTAATCTAGAACGCTGGAGCTATGCTGACGAAATGGTATATCCATTTGGTTATGGAACGAGCTATGCTAATTTCACTCAGCAGTTAACTTCGGTTGAATGGGACAGAAATGCCAAAACAGTAACGGCTCAGGTTAAGGTGACGAATGAGGGCTATCCTCAGGAATCAGCTTATACAGGAAAGTCCAAATCAGTCGTACAGGTCTATGCTCAACTTCCATATGAAGAAGGGCAAGCAGAGAAATCGGCAATTCAGTTAGTTGGATTCGGGAAAACGAGTGAACTGGCTGCAGGTGAATCTGAAGATGTCACTGTTACCATTGATGACTATTTATTTGCAACCTATGACGAGAACGCTGAAAATGGGGCTGATCCCAGCAAGAAGGGTAGCTATGTCTTTGATCCAGGGGACTACTATTTTGCAATTGGTAATGATAGTCATGACGCTCTCAATAATGTGATGGCGAATAAGCAAGGTGCAGCAGTAGCAGGCAAGCTGTTATTGGCTGATGGTTCAGTGGTAGATGGAGATGCAAATAAAGCAGTCTCTGTACCGTTAGAAACTTTGGACAACGTGACCTACGCAAAATCTCAACAAACAGATGAAGTGGTTTCCAATCAATATGAAGATATTGATTATAATTACTTCGCTGAAAATGCAGTTACGTATTTAACGCGTAATGACTGGGGCACGTACCCTAAAGCATACACCGATGTTGAGGCTACCGATAAATTAAAAGAAGTATTGTATAACGAAAAATATCAAAAGCCTAGTGATGCCCCAGCATATGATAGTTTTGCCCAAGGTGTAGATGCAGGGCTGAAACTGGTTGATATGAAGGACGTTCCGTTTGATGATGATGAAAAATGGAATACGTTTTTGAGTCAATTAACAGTTGCTGAGCTGAGTGCAACGATCGGGGAGAATTTTGGACAACCAGCTGTGAAGTCCATTAATAAACCTGCCAACAAAAATACAGATGGACCTTCAGGCGCCCAATCCAATTATTTATTTAATAATGGTCAACCGTCTACGGCACATGTTAGTCAAATTGTAGCAGCATCAACATGGAACCAACAGCTCATAGCAGAACGTGGTGATTTTATCGCAGAGGATGCCTTGTTCAGTGGAACGACACAGCTGTGGTCACCAGGAGCCAATCTACACCGGACTCCGTTTAGTGGACGTAACTTTGAATATTATTCTGAAGATAGCATTCTGAGCTATATCATGGGTGCAGTTCAGACAGAAGCAATGCAAGCGAAGGGGTTAACCGCTGCCATTAAACACTTTGTTGCCAATGATCAAGAGACGAATAGAAGCGAGTTAGCTACATTTGCAACTGAACAATCCTATCGTCAAGGTCCTTTGAAAGCATTTGAGGGTGCCTTCACCAAAGGAGAAGCGCTTGGTACGATGATGTCATTTTCGCGAATTGGTGCACGATTGGCCTATGCAGATCATGCAACACTGACACAAGTGCTTAGAAATGAATGGGGCTTCAAAGGGGTTACGATTACAGATTCAGTTAAGGGTAACCCGAATATCCCAACTGTGGAATCACTTGTTGCTGGAACAGATACGTTTAATGCGGATACTGCCCGTGCCAGTGAAATTCACAAATACCTTGCAAGTAACAAGGATGGTTACGTATTGCAGGAGTTAAGAAGAGCGAATAAAGGCTTCTATTATTCCTTAGCTAATTCTACTTTGATTAATGGTCTATCCGCCGAAACCGAAGTAGAAGATTTTGTACCATGGTGGCAAACATTTTTGAAAGTTACAAATTATGCACTTGGTGCATTAACGCTGTTGAGTTTAATCCTGTTCATTAGAACTGGCTATGCAAGAAGGATAAAGGGGGTTTAACCTAAATGGTCTTATTTAAAGACAGAACACTGGGTTTTTGGATCGGATTTATGGCTGCAAGTTTGATGCTGGTAGCTAACATTGTGTTTCTCATTGTTAATCATGGTGATCGCACCTTTTCCTTCATCACCTTTGGTTTAATTATTGCTGGCGTATTAGGAGAATTGCTGGTTTTGCTTAAAAACTATTTCTTTGCCCCTATTCTACCAGCCGTTTCTTTTGGAGTGGCATTATCCATGCATTTCTATTTAGGGTTCCCGACATTATCAGATGTTGTGAACGGAGTTAACTTTATTGGAGGGAATCCTCAAGCTGTTCTGGTCTTTGGTATTGCCTTTGCGATTGGAACCATTGCAGCACTGATCTCTTGTTTTATGAAACAATCCAAGTCCGAAGGGTTAAACCATACGGTTCATACTTCAAAATGAAAGCGGAGAAACATAAATGAGAAAAATTAGTATCTGTGATGGATGGAGTTTTGTAGAGAATATTACTGATGAATTTTTCAACTTTACAGGTGAGGGGACAGCCGTAAGGCTGCCCCATACTTGTAAAGAAGTCCCTGTACACTACATGGAAGAGAGCGCTTGTCAGATGATCTGTGGTTATAGACGTCATCTGATCGTTCCGGATTCACTGAAAGGTCAGCGTTTGTTTCTTCAGTTTGACGGGGCCGCTCACGTAGCAGAAGTATTTGTCAATGGCGAGCAGCTAACAACTCACAATGGCGGATACACTGCTTTTCGAGTAGAAGTAACGGATAAACTGGTGTACGGAGCTGAGAACCGAATTGTCGTTCGTCTGAATACACGAGAAGATGCAAATGTACCGCCATTTGGTCATGTCATTGATTACATGACTTACGGTGGACTCTATCGTGAAGCATGGTTGTTAGTTGCTAATGAAAGTTATGTAGAAGATGTTTTTGTTCGAACACCGGAGAAAAACCAAGCACTGATCGACGTTACCATTAGTCATCCTGATTCAACACACGTTGTGGAATTAAGCTTGTTAGATCAACAGCAAACGATAGTTGCCCATACAACCCTGAATGTAACAGGGGCAGAACTTAAAGAATGCAGGATTAATGTTCCTGATAGCAACGTGTGGAGTCCGGAGACTCCTTATCTTTACTCGTTGACAGCAACACTTAAAAAGCATAATGGAGAAATAATCGACGAATATAATGTGTTTTTCGGATTCCGCCAAATTGATTTTCGCTATGATGGATTTTATTTGAATGGTGAAAAATATAAGATTCGCGGGCTGAATCGCCACCAGAGTTATCCGTATGTAGGTTATGCCATGCCTGCGTCAATGCAGGTGGAGGATGCACGAATATTAAAGGAAGAACTACATGTTAACGCAGTTCGCACCTCGCACTACCCTCAGTCCAAGTATTTTCTAGATGCATGTGATCGTTTAGGCTTGCTCGTGTTTACCGAAACACCAGGTTGGCAACATATCAAAGACGATGAAGAATGGAAACAAATCGTTTGTGAAAATGTGGAAGAAATGATTCTGCAGTATCGTAATCACCCGTCCATTATTCTGTGGGGGGTTCGATTGAATGAGTCGCAAGATGATGACGTTCTATATACAAAGACCAACGAAATCGCTCGCCGTTTGGATCATAGCAGACAGACCAGTGGAGTTCGCTTCCTGTGGAGAAGTAATCTGTTAGAAGATGTCTATGGGTTTAATGATTTTTCTCATACTGGAAAGAACGGTGCGCTACTACCTAGGTGGTTGATTTCACCGAGTAAAAACAAAGCGTATTTGATCTCCGAATTTAATGGTCATATGTTCCCAACAAAAGCAACAGATGAGCCTTCTCGCCGTCTTTCTCATGCTATGCGTTACGCCAATGTCTTGAATGAAGTGTATAAAAGAGAAGACATTGCAGGCTCTTTTGGCTGGTGTATGTTTGATTATCAAACTCATGGTGATTTTGGATCTGGGGATCGCATTTGTTATCACGGCGTGATGGACATGTTTCGTAACCCGAAGCTTGCTGCCAGAGTCTACGCCAGTTTCTCAGAAGATGCTCCTGTTCTGGAAGTGGGTTCAGATATGCATATCGGAGATTACCCTGGTGGCGCTGTTGGTGAAAACTATATCTTCACGAATGCGGACCAAGTCCGGCTGTATAAGAATGACATTATGATCCGGGAGTTTGAACCGGTTAACCAAAAGTATCGTTATTTACCACATCCACCGATCGAATTCTATGACACCGTAGGAAACGTGATTGAAGAAGGAGAGAAGTATTCCCGTAAGAAAGCAGATGCCATCAAAGAAAGCCTATTAGCTATCCAGCGCTTTGGGACTGCATTACCTGTAAAGTATATTTTTAAAGCAGTATGGGTCATGTGTCGTCACCTTGTATCGCCGATCACCTTCTATCGTTTGTTTTTCAAGTACATCGAGAATTGGGGAGCTTCAGCGCCTGTCTATCGTTTTGAAGCTGTGAAAAAAGGAAAGGTTGTCGCAGAGGTTGTGAAATCATCTAACGCGAGTATTCATGTGGAAACCACCGTTAGTGCTGCGGGATTAGTCGAAGCTGACACGTATGATATGGCGTCAGTTCGTATTCGAGTAGTAGATGCCAATAACAATAATGCAACCTACTCTCATTTACCTTTATTTCTAAAAGCGGAAGGCGCGATAGAAATCGTAGGACCAGACTGTGTCGTCGCAGAGGGCGGTATGTGTGGTACGTATATCAAGACACACGGAACAGCTGGCGAGGGAATATTGACCATCACCTCCAATCAGACTGAACCTATCCAATTAAGCTTTAACGTGAAATTAGAAGGAAGTGATCGGTATGCAAGCAATCAGGTTGCGCTGGAACAATTATAGAGATAGGCATCCCAAGTTAGCCGAATTTTTAATGTTTCTAATCTTGAGTAATGGCATCACCGTTTTTCAGATGGTCCTTATGCCTGTGTTAAAGGCCATGTTTAGTGGAAGCAGTATGGAAGCCTATACTTTTCAACTTTTTCCGCTAGGTCATAATTTTGACGGATCAGTTTACTATATTTTCAATTATCCAGCGGGTTCAATTGCATCGGGTGGAGGTGGAGGTCTAGCTTACTTCATTGCTGTCCAATTAACCTTGGCTATTGCTCAGATCATTAATTTCTTTGCACAACGCAATATCACCTTCCGATCCAAAGGGAACATTTATAAAGCGGCGTTTTGGTATCTTGTAGCTTATATTTTGATTACCATTTGTGCAGGAGCCCTTCAGGGGTGGTATAAGGAACCGATCTACAGCTTCTTTATCGAACGATTTGGAAGATCGGGTGAGACAACGGCGGATCTGATCACCATGATTATTAATGCCGCCATTTCATTCTGGGTATATTTCCCGATATTGAAAATCATATTTAAAGAGAAGAAAAACAAGATAACAATAGGATAAATACAAGATACTAAGAAGAGGTTTGTTATGAAACTATTATCTTTCGTAATACCGTGTTTTAACTCGCAGGATTACATGGATCGGTGTATAGATAGCTTGCTAATTGACGATGAAGAACTTGAGGTCATTATTGTTAACGATGGATCTAGCGATAGTACCCAAAGGATTGCAGATCAGTATGAGGCGAAGTATCCATCCATTGTAAGAGTCGTACACCAAGAAAATTTAGGCCACGGTGGAGCGGTCAATACAGGTATTAGTTTTGCTACTGGATTATTCTTAAAGGTTGTTGACAGTGATGATTGGATTGATCCGAGTGCCTTCAAAGAAATACTTGCAACACTAAAAACGCTGGTAGCGGAAGATAAAACAGTCGACATGGTTGTAAGTAATTTTGTCTATGAGAAAACAGGGAAAAAGTACAAAAAGGTGATGGAGTACGGAAAAAACTTTCCTGAAGGATGCATTTTCTCATGGGATGATATTAAACCCTTTCGCAAAGGTCAGTATATCTTGATGCACTCGATTATTTATCGCACGAGTCTATTGAAAGAATGCAAATTGAAACTTCCAGAGCATACATTTTATGTGGATAATCTGTTTGTGTTTCAACCGCTGGAAAAAGTGGAGCGCATCTATTATGTAAATGTCAATTTCTACCGCTATTTCATTGGAAGAGAAGATCAATCCGTCAACGAAAAAGTGATGATTGAACGAATTGACCAACAGCTGAAAGTAAATAAACTCATGATCGATCAGATCAATATGGAAGAAATTAAAAGCCTGAAACTTCGTCAATATATGCTGAACCATCTCGAAATAATAACCGTGATCTCTACCATATTATTGATTCGTTCAGGAAAGAAGGAAAATCTAAAAACGAAAAAAGAACTGTGGAAGTACATGAAGGATAAAGATATTGAATTATACAATAGTATCCGGTATGGAGCCATGGGAAGATTGATGAATATGCCGGGTCATTTGGGTCGCACCATGTCAGTAGCTGCCTATAAATTATCACAGAAGATTGTGGGATTTAATTGAAAGTATAATACAACGTTTATCATCTTCAAACCTGTGGATACGTATAGAATCCACAGGTTATTTTATATCAATTGCTTTCTTATACACGAATGAAAGGTAAGGTGAGTGTACATGCAGTACGATTATTTAGTCATAGGTTCCGGATTATTCGGCAGTACATTTGCTTATGAAGCAGCCAAACGGGGAAAACGAGTAAAGGTTATTGAAAAAAGAGACCATATTGGCGGTAATATCTATACGGAACCTATAGAGGACATACATGTTCATAAATATGGGGCGCATATTTTCCACACCAATAGTAAGGAAATCTGGGACTACATCAATCAATTTGCGGAGTTCAATCGATATACGAACAGCCCTGTCGCCAATTATAAAGGTGAAATATACAATTTACCTTTTAATATGAATACGTTTAATCAGTTATGGGGCACGATTACCCCTGATGAAGCCCAATTGAAGATTGCGGAACAGATAAAGGAAACACCGATTAAAGATCCAAAAAATCTCGAAGAACAAGCCATTTCATTAATTGGAACGGATATTTATGAGAAACTGGTGAAGGGGTATACAGAAAAACAATGGGGGCGTAAAGCAACAGAGTTGCCTCCCTTTATTATTAAACGTGTCCCTGTCCGATTCACGTATGATAATAATTATTTTAATGACCGATATCAGGGGATTCCCGTTGGCGGGTATACCCAAATCATCGAAAAAATGTTGTCGAGTGAACGGATCGAGGTAGAACTAAATCAGGACTTTTTTTCCAACAAAGAATTCTATTTAAAAAGCTCCTCAAAAATGGTGTATACAGGAATGATCGATCAATTTTTTGATTATACATTCGGTGAGTTAGAATATCGAAGTTTACGATTCGAATCCACGACTGTAGATCAGCAAAACTTCCAAGGCAACGCAGTTGTAAATTATACCGATTCCGAAACACCATACACTCGAATTATAGAGCATAAACACTTTGAATTCGGCAAGCAGTCCAAGACAATCATAACGAAAGAGTATCCCCAAGCTTGGAGCAAAGGCGATGAACCCTACTACCCTCTAAATGACGACAATAATAATGAAAAATATAGAAAATATCATAAACTTGCAGAGCAATCACCACATGTTATATTAGGTGGACGTCTAGGAATGTATCAATATTATGATATGCATCAAGTGATTGCAGCTGCATTGAATGCAGTCAAGACAGAATTCGGGTAGTCCTATTGAAAGTCGCTATTAAGCGACTTTTTTTGTTTATGATCAACACAACAACAGTCTTCCGTAATATCACTTTGTGCTATAGTATCTCTACATACACAAAATAATGAAAGCGTATTCTAAACTGGGAAGATAGAGATTAGATAGAAAGTGGAGTAGCTGACGCGTTCAGAAATACAAATAATACGGTTAATCAATCTGTACATTGTGAGGTGACACATGAATCCGGACATATTGAAGCGTGCATTTTTAAATCCAGGTCATTCGTTTCGTTCGGTTCCATTCTGGGCTTGGAACGACAAGTTGGAGCAGGAGGAGCTGAATCGCCAGATTGATGGTTTCAAGGAACAGGGCATGGGCGGTTTTATGATGCATGTGCGTGAAGGCTTGGAAACACCCTATCTGAGCCAAGAGTTTATGCATCGGATCAAGGATAGCGTCGCTAAGGCGAAGGAGTCAGGCATCTCTGCCTGGTTGTACGATGAAGATCGATATTCCTCAGGAATGGGTGGTGGAATGGTTGCGAGTAAAGGCGGCGATAAGGTACGTGCCAAGGCACTGACGTTAGATATGAGCCGTACCTTTAAACGAGAAGATACATCCATTGTTGCCATATATCATGCTATCATAACAGGGGGAAGCATCACGGAGCTGAGGCAACTGGCAGAGAATGAGCTCACAGTGGTTCTTCATGCGGAAGATGAGATCTATCTCATCTTCCGTGTAAGAATCGCTGATAAAAACGATTGGTGTCATGGCGACACTTACACGGATCTCATGAATCCTGAGACGGTAAAGTTATTTATTGAGACCGACTATGAACCTTACAGGGAAGCAGTTGGAGAAGAATTCGGAAAAACGGTTCCGGGAATATTTACCGATGAGCCGACGATCCAAGGTTTTGCCGAACGTATGAATGAACCAGAATTGACTTGGATTGCATGGAGCGAAGTGTTTGCGCACGAGTTCGAACTCAGAAGAGGGTATTCCATATGGACGTTGCTTCCATACTTCTTTTTTCAAGGCACTCTTTCTCCACAAATACGTTATGACTACTGGTTGACCGTGACCGAAACGTTCAGCGAATCGTATACGAAACAAATCGGGGAGTGGTGCCAAGAACATGGCATTCAGTTCACTGGACATTTTCATTCCGAAGGTAGCATCGTCGGACAGACTCGTCATAACGGTTCAGTGATGTCTCATTATCGATATTTGCACATACCGGGCATTGATACACTGGGAGAGCAGACAAAAGAACATTTAACGATCAAACAGGTGTCCAGTGTTGCGAATCAGCTTGGTAAGAAACAAGTAATCACCGAAACTTATGGTGTGACAGGCTGGGATTTAACTTTTGAGAGTCGAAGATGGATCGGGGATTGGCAATTTGCTCTAGGTATTAATCTATTGACTCATCATCTATCCTGGTACTCACTCAGAGGATGTCGTAAGCGGGATTATCCGCCATCCTTCAATTATCATATGAACTGGTGGAATCATAATCGGCGCATGGAGGATTATTATGCAAGACTCGGCTCGGTCTTAAGTGAGGGGAAATTAACTCGGAATGTGCTTGTGATTCATCCAGCCTCATCGGTGTGGTCACATCTGGGACAAAATGTGAACATATCCTCATGGAAGAATACAGCCGGTAATGAATCGATGCTGACAGACTACGATAAGTCGTTCAACGAATTCGTTAACCGTATGGTTGAATGGCATGTCGATTATGATCTGGGTGATGAGCTTATAATGAAAGAGTTCGCCAGAGCTGAGAAAGGCCTGCTATACGTGGGTGAAGCAGAATATTCACTCGTTGTTCTACCTTCTCTCCACAATGTAATGTCCTCAACACTTGAGGTGTTGCTTTCATTTATGGATAGTGGGGGTATTGTTGCTGCATTTGGGGAAGTGCCTTACTTAGTAGATGGCAGGTCAGAAAATTTGCATCGTTTGGATGAGCTATATAAGCATAGCCACTATATTCAATTCAAAGATTCTGCTGAACTGATGCCTCTGTTGGACGAGAAAACATCACGTGCCGTAAGCATTCAGGATAAGGATGGCATGGAAGCAAAGCATTTTCTGCACATGCACCGCCAGGTGCAACATGGCTCGACTGTTTTTATTGTAAATAATGATCGGAATAACACCCATCAAGTGGAAATCTGTATCTCAGAAGGGCAACACCTGGAAGAATGGAATGCTTGGTCTGGAGAAATGATTCCACGTCCAGTTCATAAGAAAGATGGCAAAATACGCTTCAGCGATACATTCGGACCAGCACAGTCCAGGCTGTATATTGTGTCATCCACTTCAACCCATCAAGAGACAAATGCAACCGTTATCAACGATGAAGTGCCTGACGTGAATCAGGTGTCGGATCAAGATCATACCATGTTTGAGATAATTAATGAGTACATCTCAGAGCTACAACCTGTCTCGTTTGAAAGAACTGAGCCTAATGCGCTTATTCTTGATCAATGCCAGTTTCGCCTGGGGAATGAACCATGGTCCGAGCCCATGGAGGTGTGGAGGGCCCAACGTATGATTCGTGAACGACTGGGTATGCGTCAGGTATTCCACAACGGAAACCTGCAGAGGTACTTCTGGATTCATGAGGATCATCCGGGCAATGAAGCCCCGCTGGAACTCAGGTTTACATTTGTGGTTGCCGATGTGCCAGCGAATGATGTATTTGTGGTATTTGAAGATGCAGATCGTTTCGATTTTGAGCTTAATGGCAACTGCTTGGATCAAGAGCCAGAAGGATATTATTTGGATCGGCGTATGCAAAAAATTAAATTGTCAGGATTGCATGAGGGCATCAATATGTTAACTGTTCTGATCTCTTATTGTAGCGATATGGAATTGGAGAATGCATATATTATTGGAGATTTTGCTGTCGACCCTAATCGTAAAATAGTGAGTGAGCCTGACAATCTAACTTACGGAGACTGGCGTAAACAAGGCTATCCCTACTATTGTGGCAGTATGAACTATGATTTTGAGATTGAAAAGGGTATCGAATCAGTTAACGGATACAGATTGGAGTTTGGTAAATATGCGGCTGTTCTCCTTGATATCCAGTTGGACGGCACAACAGGTAAGACCATTCCGTGGAAATGCGAGGCATGGTTTGACATAGATCCTACCCTCCTGACGGATCAACAGAATAAAGTCGTGGTTGAAGTTGTTGGAAGTCCAAGAAATCTGTTCGGTCCACTTCATCAACAGGAGGCCCATCCAAACTGGCTTGACTGGTGGTCATTCCATCCCGAAGATGAAGATTATACATTAGAATACCAAGGCACTCCCTACGGTTTATTAGAACCTATTAAACTTCTACGTAGTAACAAGAAGGCTCGAGATTAGTGAGAGAAGGGATGTCCCTCAAGGTCGTAAGCCTTGTGAGACATCCCTTCTTAAATATGACAAGCTACTGATCTTATACAGTTAGAATGTCTACTCCCAGAGCTGGAAGAGTCAACTTCTGATCCAATCTTTCGCTGGTCAACAAGCTGCGATAAGGAACGTCCAGCGTAATTTCTCGTTGCTCATTTGTCAGATTGATCAGGAAGAGGAAGTTTTGCTCCCCCTTCGTTCGAATCGATAGCTCGACACCTTCCGGCAACTGGATTTTGGGCGCCAATTCCTTTTCCTTCAATATGTCTTCAAACAGCTGATAGAAATACGATGGCTCCGGCCAAGTGCCGACATAATACACTTCACCTTCACCAAGCTTATTGACAGTAACCGCCGGTACACCCTCGTAAAAGTCGTTGTCATACCAGGCGATTGGCTCTGCACCTCGCAGTTCCAGTAGATCACACCATTGCTTCGCAGCGAATGTCTTGCCCTCCGCGTTCCGTATGCGATGCTCACTGTTGCCGATGGCATCATATTCACTTACGACAACACCCGCCGCTTCCGCCAGTAGCCCCGGCAGAGGCAACATCCCACATACATTCCTCATGTTCTTCACACCAGTCCGATTGGTGAGAACAACCGTGCCACCCTTGGCTGCGAAACTCTCCAGTCGCTGTGCTACTTCTTCACTTAACAGGAAGAGGGAAGGGACAATGACCAGCTTGTACCCGTCGAGCTCCTCAGTCCAGTTGATAACGTCTGTACCGACGCCCATTTTCAAAAATGCATTATGCATAGAGGACAAGTTGTCTATATAGTGCATTCCCCCTTCCGCCTGCGGCTGAAGGGAAAGCGCCGTATGCTGATCATGCGAATGCAGGATCGCAACCTGGGTAACAATGGTTGAGTCGGCGAGTATTTCTCCTAACTGGTTCACCTCGCGAGTAAGCTCCGCGAATTCCCTGAACCTGCGTCCAGGAACATTGCTGTGGTCGATCAGCCCGTGCCAGAATTGTTCGGCTCCGACGGTAGCACTCCGCCATCGGAAATGGACGACCATATCCGCACCGCGAGCGATTGTCTGCCAAGAGCGAGCTCGGATCAGTCCAGGATACGGGGTGCGCTGAATCGGCATCCAGGCGCCCTGCGCTCCGCTGAGCTGTTCCATTACCCAGAAATTCCGGCGTTTGATACCGCGAACCAAGTCCAACGTGAGCGCTCCGTTCCTTGGAAACCGATCGCCATAATCGCGATACAGCTCATTCGGATAATAATCGACAGAGACGAAGTCTAATTCGTTGTGCATATCATAATAGTCCAGACTATTCGGATATTGCCACATGTTATGCGTCACGAATTGATCTGGGCAGTTACGACGTAAAATCTCAAGCTGCCATCCCAGCAGATAGCCTACGCTGTCGGAACAAAACCGCTTGTACTCCAGAAGATAAGAAGGATTCATCGGTTTGCTGGCACCAAGCGGCGTTGTTACCTCAGCCCAGCTGCTGTACTCCCCACTCCAGACGACCGTACCCCACTCCCGGTTCAACTCCTCCAGATTGGAATAACGCTTTTGCAGCCAAGCGACAAATGCACGATTGCATGTATCACAATGGCACTCCTGGTAGTGCATCTCGTTATCGATTTGCCAGCCGATGACGGCGGGATGTTTACCGTAGCGCTGTGATATCGCTTCCACAAATCTAGAGCCCAGCATTCTCAAGGAAGGGCTGTTGTTGCAACGATGTCCACGCACACCTGGCCGGATGATGTGGCGTTGCTCATCCATGGGTAGCACATCCGGATAACGGGTTGTCATCCAGTTCGGCGGGGTATTGGTTGGGGTGCATAACACAATTTCCATACCACGCGAAGCGAATACTTCTATAGCCGCATCCAGCCATTCAAACTGATAATTACCCTCAGTCGGTTCCATTCGGCTCCAGGCGAACTCCGCCATTCGCACAACTGTAACCCCCGTCTCTTGCATAAGTACGGCATCTTTCTCCCATAACTCCGGTGTCCATTGCTCTGGATAATAATCAATTCCTATCTTAATTGTCATCCTGTATTCTCCTTTATTTATCAATATATTGCGATTATATGCTATATTAATTGGAGTGAATATCTTAAAAAATTAATATGATATAACAATATTAAGATAATAGGAGAGTTTAGTCGTATGCCTCTTCCCAATCGCAATTTCCCGGTATTATCTGCCCGGGACAAGCTGCTCCCTTTTTATTTGCTTGGCATCGGCCTGCATCATGAACAGGAGCACATACGCCGAGACCAAGGCATTCAGGATTATCAGTGGATACAATGTCGCAGCGGTGTGGGCAAGCTCAAGCTAAGTGATACGGAACATATCGTCAAGCCAGGTATGGGCATGCTGTTGTTCCCTGGACAGAAGCATGAATACTATGCGTTATCCGAGAGCTGGGAAGTCGACTGGATCATTTTCGATGGCAGCGGGTCAGCAAGCTTGCTTGAAACCGTGGGCATTGTCGACACATGTGTATACACGCTTGCATCGCCTGAATACCTTCTATCCCGCATGCGGGAGTTGCTGCAAGCTGCCTTAACACCGCAAGAGCAGACATTAAGCAATTACGCCTGCTCCGCTGTCCTCTATACCTTATTGACAGAGATTATTCAACGCGTATCTGTTGAGGGCAGCGATACCGTCGGGCAACAGTATGAGCGATTAAAGCCGGTTCTGGACTATATTGAACAGCATTATGCTGAAGAGATTACTTTGCCAACGCTGGCTGGATTGATCTGTGTCACACCGGAATATTTCTGTCATTTGTTCAAGAAGACGACAGGCATTCGTCCCATCAGCTATGTTAACCAGGTAAGGGTCAACAAGAGCAAGGAACTGCTGCTTGGCAATGTGCAGCGCGGGATGGAGGATATCGCTCGTCAAGTCGGTTTCGAATCTACCAGCTATTATGGAGCCATCTTCAAGAAGCTGGAACGAATCACACCTGGCGCCTTCCGCCGCAACTATCAGAAGTCGTGAGATATTATTAACTGCAAGCGAATGGTTTTTCGTCAGTGTCCAAGTTGTATCTCACAGTACTCGTTTATAGAGCTGCTAATTAGCAGCTCTATTTTGTGTGCAAGAAAGGACTGATTTTGATTTTTCACTATATCTGATCTGCTGTTGCATAAAAGTGATAATTGTTGTCTTTTTGCAATCATTGTATTGTCACAGTCGAAGTTACACGATATAATCGAGTTGTCTTCGAGGATAATATTATAAAGGATGGTGAAATTTTGAAGAAGTTTTCGTTGCTTTTACTCGCGGTAACTCTATTGTTGTTAACGATCTCAACGGCTCCGTCTACATATGGCGCGGCCAGTTATTCAAACACAGGTACGAACGGATTAACCGGTTTTGCAGGTAGTGCCAAGAATGAAAATGGTGTATCCAAGGCAGCCACGACAGGTGGCAAGAACGGTCAGGTGGTTTACGTTAGTAATCTTAATGACCTGAGAACACATATGGCGGGCTCTACAGCCAAAATTGTCGTTGTTGAACAGAATATTTCTTCTTCCTCTCTGCAAAAGGTTGAATTTGGAGCGAACAAGACACTGGTAGGTTCCTTTGACAAACATACATTAACGAATATTCATTTCAGATCTACAAGTAGTTCAAGCAATGTAATTTTTCAGAACCTGACCTTTCAACATTCAGCGAATATCAACGGCAATGATGATATCCAGGTGTACATCACTTCTGGCTCCAATTACTGGATCGATCATGTGACGTTCGCTGGCCACAGTTATAGCTCTGGCGGAAGTGATCTGGACAAACTTCTGTATATCGGTGATCGTGCTGACTTCATTACGATTAGCAATTCCAAATTTGCGAACCATAAGTATGGTGTTATCCTCGGTCATCCGAATGATGGTAACAGCAGTTACAATGGCGTACCTCATGTGACGATGTCTAATAATTACTTCGAAAATTTAAATGTACGTGGTCCTGGACTTTTAAGATATGGTTACTTCCATCTCAAAAACAACTATGCCAACAACTTTAATCAGGCCATCACAATTGGTGAAAAAGCACGTATTTATTCTGAAAACAACTACTTTGGTGCTGGCGCTGAAAAGGGTGGCATCCTGGATGACAAAGGAAAAGGTGAGTTTACGGATACGGGCAGTACGCCGGCTCTGAATAGCCCGACTTCTCCTAAAACGAACTGGAGACCAAGCTCCAACTATAGTTATCAGGTAGAGAGTGCCAGCTACGCGCGTGAGTTCGTCACCAAGTATGCAGGATCATCCAATACCACACTTGTATTCGGAAAATAAGAGTTGCTGCCCATCCATATCATGACCAAAAAGGCCTGTTCTGTACGCCATAACGTATAAGACAGGCCTTTTTGTTTGTAAAATGATATGCATACATATCATTTTACAATTCATATTCATTTTAAATGTTGAATACCGATATACATAAAGTAGCGCTGATTTCATACTTGTGAAGTCAATATGTACTATGCTAAGGCGCTTCGTATTTGCGATTTGCGCATAAGCAGGACCAAAGACTGATAGAAGTAGTACAGTAAGGCCCTACAACTCACAATTAACCTACATAAAAGGACGGGGTATGCATGGATCGTATGGACGAAATTATTTGGAAAAGGAACAAATTAATCGGTATCATTTTGTGGATTATTATTGCCATTGGTATGGGGCTGGCCTTTACGATGCCGAAGTTACTTGTGTCCAATGGAGTAGCTCTGATCTTTGTAGTTTGGATTACATACGCTAATGCGAAAAAGAAACATATTCATCTCATTCCATGGCTGATTACTGTATTACTTACAATATGTGGAGTCTATGTCGGTTGGGGAACGGTCAATTTTGCCTTAAGTTTGGTTATAACCGCAGTTCTACTGTTATTTCCTAACAAGAAATTTTTTGTGGTTGGATTTTCGGTATTACTAGTCAACAGTGTTCTTCAGTTATTTGTTATGAATACCGTTGACTCTGTTGAGCTAATAGGCAATATCGTTAATGTGGGACTATTCGCTCTCACGGGGGCCATTCTGATGCTGGTCTCACAGCTGAATCAAAGGCTCTTCCATGAAAGTGAAGTACGCCAGAATGAGGTAGAGCGCTCGAAACAAAGAGTGGAAACGATGCTGGAACGTGTGAAGGAATCCGTCGATGGTTTGTCTCGTTATACGGATCAGTTGAAGCAAAAGGTGGATGCGACTGGTTCTATCACGAATGAGGTGACGCTTGGTTTCAGTGAAGTTGCCAAAGGTGTTGAGTTCCAGGCGACCAGTGTAGCCGAGATTTCGGAATCTTTGTCTGTGTCGGATCGGCATATCAAAGACGTTGCGTCGTACTCCCAGCAGATGAAAGAGTTGTCTTCAAGTATGGCAACGAGCACGCAAACAGGAAGCACACAGATGGACCAGCTGAACATTCAGATGCAAGAGCTATATGACACGATCAATACAACAGCTAGTGACATGCGAAAGTTCAACGAGGAAAGTGAATCCATGACGCTTATGCTAAACAGCATAGCGGATATTGCGAGTCAGACGAACCTGCTCGCGCTCAATGCAGCCATTGAAGCGGCTCGTGCAGGCGAGCATGGACGCGGCTTTGCTGTAGTGTCAGAGGAAGTTCGCAAGCTAGCCGAGAACTCGGGTCAATCAGCCAGTGATATTTCAACCATTCTGTCTCGATTGAAAGGACAGACGCAGGCACTGACGGATCGATTCGAACGCATTCGTCTTTCGTTACAGCAAGGAAGAGACAGTGTGCAAACGGCAGATGAAGTGTTCCGTACGATCAACAGCAACTCTCAGCATGTATTGAATCAAGCGACAGATATTGAGATTAGTTCGGCTACCATGAAGGAATCTTCCACCAGAGTTGTGAATGAGGTTTCCGAGATTTCGAGTGTAACGGAGCAATCCAGTGCAGCGACAGAAGAGATTCTGGCAAGCATGGAAGAACAGCGCAACCTGACACAGAAGATGGTGGAGAGCTTCGGAGAACTGGAGCAACTGATCGTGGACCTGAATGAGTTAGTCTCGGATCATCAGGCTACTTCCGTTGGGAATAAACTTTAATAATGAATAGTTGAGAGCCTGTCGGTGCGTATTTGGCGTACTGGACGGGCTTTTTTTCGTCTAGAGTACAACTTGATGCATGCATTTTTTTCCTATACAGTGATGTGTAGAGTATGAAGAGGATGGAGGAGAACGAACCATGAATTGGTTGGAGATTAGCAAATCCAAAGATGTGGAACAAGTCAGAGCAGCCGTCGGTGTATTGGATATCAACGAACAGGATGATCGTGGACGTACACCGCTGATGCTCTTTTTGACAAATCGTATGCCGACTGAAGCGATCCGGTGTCTTCTGGAATCTGGCCCGGACTTGGAAGTGGAGGACAAGCTTGGGGATACCGCCCTGAAAAAAGCTGTGAAGTTCAAGCAAATTGAAGCCATTCAGCTATTGATTGAACATGGAGTCAAACTGGACGCGCCCCTTGGAATTCAGGCCAGTGCCTGGAACGCAGCGAGACGTAATCCGGACATAGCGGATATGTTACTGGATACCAAAGGTGCGGTTAGACTCAAGCTGACCCAGGCGGAGCAAAGCATTGTAGATGAAATTTTGTACGAGGAGTCTTCAGACAAGGCAACTGCCCAAATCCGTGCACTGGATTCAGCTGTACTCCTGCATGCCATTGTGAACGGATACAACTGGGATGACAGTCCTGAACCGATGATTGCAGTATGTGAACATCCTGAATGTGCAGAGATTACGCGGCTGGATATGGCAGAACTGCTGGATGCGGACTACTGGCTGGAGATGGATGAAGATGAGGTCAACCAGAGAGAAGACGGACCGGTGTATCGTCAGCTTGCAGAGCAATTATCCGGATAGGGTAGCCATTGAACTGAACTTGGTAGTTAAAGAGAAGATGTTACCTCATGGGGGAGTAGAAGGTTGAAGAATAAAGGAATGAAAGACAGCTCGGCCTGCGATGACCGTACATATGAGATTAGGAATGATAACTGCGCTGAACGCGTGCGTCTATATGATCACCATTTGTTCAAAGACATGGACTGGCCTAATACGGAGGACGGCAGATATGCCAGAGCTTATCTGGAACCTATGATGCAGCAAGGGTCCCGAAGCTTTATGTCCAACGTGGAAACGACATTGCTGCTCGCCCGGATCGATGATCTCGTTATTCCGGTGACAGTGAACGATACAGAGTATGACAATGCTTACGTCTGTTCGCCATACACGCATTACGTGAGTTACGCCAAGCAGGAATTGATCATGTTGCAGAAGCCCATGTTGGAAAAAGGTCTTTCTGCGCTGCTCAGTCTAATCGGTTGGGGAATGAAGCGATCACAGATCAACAAAGTCGCGCATGTGAACAACTGGTTGTTGTCCACCAATCTGTATCCAGCCATGTCTGGTGATCAGGCGGCTTGTTTGCTTGCAGCGGTACAAGAGCGATACCCTGAGCATGTCATTGTGTTTCGCTCTTTGTGTCCGGGACTTCATTCCGATCTGACGGCGAGGCTAACAGAAGCGGGGTGTCGATTGATTCCGAGCCGACAAATCTACCTGTACCGAGCGCATGATCCGAATTTTGGCAACTCGAAGTCGCGCTGGTTGCTGAAGCGGGATTACGAATTATTGGCCAAGCATGGATACGAACTCGTATCCGTAACAGATATGACAGATGCAGATATTCCGCGAATCGTGGAGTTGTACAAGCTGTTATACCTTGAAAAATACTCCTATCACAATCCGCAATTCACCGAGCAGTTCATTGCTGCTGCGATGGCTTCAGGAACACTCAGGCTCTATGGCCTGCGAAAAGAGGGGCGCCTGGACGCGGTCATGGGTTATTTCTGCCGCAATGGAGTTATGACAACGCCGCTGTTCGGTTACGACACAGCGGTGCCCCAGTCTGTTGGACTATACCGCATGTTATCGGCCTGTCTGATCGGACAGGCTCGCGAGAACGGCCATCTGTTGCATGAGAGCGCCGGGGCTGCGCAGTTCAAGCGCAATCGCGGTGCTGTGGCGGATTTCGAGTATTCCGCTGTATATGAGCGCCATCTTCCTTGGGGCAGACGCTGGTGCTGGCTAATGCTTGATCGGTTGTTGAATCGCGTAGGTGTGCCGCTGATGCGCCGCATGAAGCTGTAAACAGACATAAAGCTTACCGATATCACAACATTTTGAGGTAGTGTGTGCATGTATGCAGTTTTAGCTTCACACATGCACACACAACTGGTCATCGTGATACGCACACTTAATGCTTAGTTACACTCGGCTATTAGGTATGCTCTGCGAGTTGTACCTCGAAGCCATCTGGATCTGTAATGTAAATAAACCGCAGATGCGGATGGGGCTGGATGGGGCCACGTAAAATCGGGACATTTAGCTCTGCCAGTCGTTCCATGGCTTCATCCAGCGAGCTTACCTCATAACCGATCGACACGCCAGCCTCACGTTTAAGAATGGATTCACTACCCTCAATCAGTTCCAGCTTGGCTGCATTCTCCATGCCCAGCATGGCAATCTGCCGTCCACGGCTTTCGAATCTGCGCTGAATGGGAAGTCCGAGCATGTCGTGATAGAACCCGAGCGAAGCTTCCAAATTACTGACCCTCAGCGTGATCCAGTTTAATTTGATCAACATGGGTGAATCTCTCCTTATTTGTATCCTATGTATCAATATTACGTCCATTATACGTTAAGCGGGGACAAGCACCTACTCCTTATCAGCAAACAACAAAATAGCTGCCGAAGTATTCGGCAGCCAAATGGTGTAATCTCCAGTCGTTCCAGCAGCTCTAACGAATTATTGTATCAGATCAACGGCTGTCTGTGGAACAAAGGCTTCTACACCGTTATAGACAATGACACCTTCCAAGGCTGTCTTTTTGCCGTTTACTAGTGCAATATTTTTGTAGATTTGCAGTTCCAGCTTAGTGTTGCCTTTTGTAACGAGGATCTTCGGATTTTTGGCATCCGTCAGGTCCAGCTTGTACGTCGCGCCTTTGGCTGTAAATGCCTGTTTGGCAGGTACAAACAATTGTTTGCTCACGCTGTCGAGATCCAGATCCAGTACACGAGCCATATATTTGGCGACATCCGTGTTGTCAATCACACCGAATGGACGGTCATTGTTCGGAGCATATGTGTACAACACGACATCTCCACCTGTATGACCACCGGTTGTCCAGCCGATCCCTGCACGTTTGCTAATCATTGGACCGATTGCATAGTTAAGACTGCCTGGCTCGGCCGCTTTAATGGTGGCAATCTCTTCGGAAGTCAGGTCCGTAATGCCATAGTATTGTTTCATCACTGCTTTGATGTTCGTACGCTTCGCATTCAGCTTCGCTTCAACGCCCTCGCCTGTAAGCTTGGCCTTTTTCAAAGGTCCGATAAATGTGGACAACGGCTCTTTATCGTATGTGCCGCTAGTTGCGTTGTTACCAATGGTGAGTCCACCATTACCATGGTCCGTAACAGCCACAACGGCAGTCTCTCCATCCGCTTTGGCAAAATCCATGGCTACCTTTACGGCATCGTCAAATGCCAGCACGTCACTGATAATACCAATCGGATCATTGGCATGAGCTGCCCAGTCCACTTTGCTGCCTTCGACCATCAGGAAGAAGCCGTCTTCGTCTTTGGACAGAACTTCAATAGCTTTGGATGTCATCTCGGCAAGGCTCGGCTGCTTGGCAGGATCACGGTCCATATTGTAAGCCATGCCTGCGGGTGCGAACATACCCCATAATTTATTTGAATCGGATGCTTTCATTGCCTCCGGTGTAGTGACGTAATCGTAACCCAGTGCCTTAATGGAAGACACCAGATTTTCGCCGTCTTTACGTCCGGCTGGCTCAAGATATTTGCTACCTCCACCCAACACAACATCCATGCCATTGTAGACTTGTTGTTTGCTGAGGGCATCATAGTTTTTACGGTCCGGATAGTGGGCAGAGAAGTCCGCTGGTGTGGCGTGCATAATCTCGGATGTGGCTATAATTCCGGTTGCTTTACCGGCGAGTTTGGATGCTTCCAGCACGGAAGCAACAGGTTTTCTTGCATCTCCAGGCGCAATTGCTTTCTGTCCAGGCATCGTAGCCTTGTCCGGCAGTACCCCGACAAATCCGGTATGCGATTTATAACCTGTTGCAAAAGCTGTTCCGGCAGGAGCCGAGTCCGCAATCGGCGCATCAGCGGAGTGTGTACGAACCATGCCGCTTGCCATGGAGTCCAGTGTTAGGGACGAGCCTTTGTACCAACGAGCCAAAGCAGTCGCATCGTTAGCCATGCCGTCAGGAATGAGTATAATGACATTTTTAATCGGTGATGCAGATGTCGTTGAGGTCGTGTCTTCGACAGCCCACGCTGCACTGCTTCCTCCGAGTGTAGCCGTAACAATCGTTGTCACCGCGAGCATCATTTTGGCTGCACGGACATTAAACCGGTTTAACATGAATGCATCCTCCTAGAATATATGTATAGTTTGTTTTGTCTCCAGAACCCAGTGTATACAACAATTGCTAAACCAATATATGAAATGGATTAACTATATGTAAAATTTACGATTAATGAAGGGTGGTGGAATTCAGGTAAACTGGACAAAATGAGGATCACTCTTGTATGTTAAGGAGAAAATCGGGCTTGGGAAAGACCCTCGTCTAATGATCGGCTTTGAGGTGGTTTGTAATGAAAGAATGGTCAGAAGCCATTCAGTGGTGGAATGAAAATCAGGTGAAGCTCATGGACATTCGTCATCTGGTCTTGAAGCCGGGACAGGTGCTCAAGCCGTATGTTCTGCCAGCCCATGCTTTTTTGCTGATGGTCAGAGGGGAGGCCATTATTCATTTGGGCAAAGAAAAGCTCAGGTCCAACCAGACACAGGTTCTACATGGTGACAAAGGCACAACTATACATATCCATTGTCTGGATATGCCTTTGGAATATTATCTAATTCTATATAAACCCCAGCCAAGCTTTGCAGGTACCGACCCATCGAGAGCGGAAAACGTACAACGGGAGTACGCATTTTCTACGCAGCAGTATCATTTTGCAGCAACCTATCCACTATCGCTAATTCCCATAATGGAGAGAATGCATGAATGCTGGTCAAGCGGCGAAGAACTGCACAGGCTGCAGGTCACAGGACTGTTGTATCAGTTTGTATACGAACAGTTTCGTCAATGGAAGCTGGCGGCTGAGCAGGTGATAGAACCTCCGGAATTGGCCGAGCAGATTGCAGCGTACATTCAAGAGCACTACGCGCATCCCGTGTCCATGGAGGATATGGCGGCCCAATTTCATTACAGCAGTCACTATCTGGCACGGGTATTCAAGCGCAAATTCGGATGCAGCCCCATGGATTACGTCATCCAAACCCGGATGAACCGAGCCAAAGTATTGTTAACAGAGACAGATGTTCAGATTCGTGATGTGGCTGAGAGCGTCGGATATAAAGATCTGTACTACTTTAGCCGAATCTTCAAACGAATGATGGGAGAAACCCCTGCTCAATATAAAATGCATAGTCATCTTCCTAAAGGTTCAAATCGTACCAACAAGAAGTCGGAATCGTTCATTGCTGGAGAGCTCGGACAACGCTATATTGATAATAACGATAATCATTATCAATACAATACTTGGAGCGTGAATGACTTGAATGTTCGTTTTAAGCCTACGTTGGCGGTCAGTTTATTATTTAGTTTATCCCTGCTATTAGCAGCTTGCGGGGGAGGGGCTGATCCACAGTCAACAGCAAATGAAGATGCTTCATTGCCTGCAACCAAAATGTATACCGACGCATCGGGGAGAACGATTGAGATTCCAGCTCAGTCTACCAAACCGGTTGTAATCACATATGGTGGGTATTTGCTGCCACTTGGAATGAAGCCGGCGGGTGCGAATAAGGAAACGCTTGATCTGTACCCGGAAGAGATGGCTAATGTGCCGGATATCGGATCAGGAACGGGGAACGTAGAAGTGGTATCGGATCTGGAGCCAGATCTGATTATCGTACCGGATTATACAAGCACGGAAGTGATCGGCACCTATGAGAAAATTGCGCCGACGATTACAGTAGCCTGGGGTGGTGACCCGGATGTCATCAACACGCTGAGAACGATGGGCGAGATTATGGATCGGAAAGAGGAAGCGGAGAAATGGATTGCTACCTTTGAAGATAAGTTGAAGGGGATTCGGGATGAACTGAACATCAACATTGAACCGGGAACCACGGCCATGTCCTTCGTCATCTACAATAAGGAGGTATTACTTGGGGGAGAAGGCGGCACATTGGGCAAGCTGATATACCAGGATTTCGGATTTGATATGCCTGAACAGTACAAAGCCTATGCAGATGGTGGAACCGTGCTCTCATTGGAGAAGCTGGCGGATAAACCTGCAGACTACTTCTTCACCCAGATGGACGATGAAGAGATGGAGCAGATGATGGAACTATTCAAGGAGCCGGTGTATCAGAGTATTCCTGCAATTAAAAATCATCGGATCATTAATGTGTCTCGCAACTATTGGAATTATGGACCGTATCTGGTCGACAAGGGACTGGATAGCCTGATTGAGCAAGTGAGCAAGCTTCAGGAATAGTGATGATGTCATTCTATAAGTGTGGCTCCAAATCACGTCATATTAGAGCAGGTCATAGGTGAATTCACCTATGGCCTGTTTTGTTATACCAGGGGTTCTGTATATAATTAAAGATTATAACCCACGGAACAGGGAGTAAATGCAAGATTGTAGTAGATCATCAGGAGCAGGCTTAGTGACTCATAACGTTGAATGAGTAGTATGGAACGGTATGCATGATCAAATAGATAGAGGTTGGAGAGAGGGGAATGACACATGATAGATATGATCGCGCTTCGCCGGGATCTGCATGAACATCCTGAACTGGGATTCACGGAATTTCGTACTGCGACCAAAGTGGTGCAGATGCTGACGGAACTGGGGTATAGCGTCACATATGGAAAAGATGCGATCGACGACACATCACGGCGTGGACTGCCCAAACCGGAAGTGTTGGAAGATGCATATCAGCGTGCCCTCCGGGAAGGTGCAGATCCCGTAATCGTGGAGCGGATGCGAGGTGGATTCACCGCCGTTGTCGCTGAACTTCAAGGGGAGCAGGAGGGACCAACGACGGCGTTCCGCTTCGACATGGATGCACTGCCGATCCGTGAGAGCAAGTTGGAACAACATGCGCCGCAAGGGGCACAATTTCGTTCCAGTCATGAAGGCATTATGCACGCCTGTGCACACGATGGACATACAACGATTGGACTAGCACTTGCAGAACGGTTGAGTAACCGGAAGTTTGCCGGCAAGATCCGGCTGTTGTTCCAGCCTGCCGAAGAAGGTGTGCGCGGAGCATATGCCATGGTCGAAAAAGGAATGCTGGAACAGGTGGATCGCCTGTTCTGTATGCACTTGGGTACCGGTGTGCCATCCGGTCATATCAGAGGTGCGTCTGCCGGATTCCTGGCAACGACCAAGCTGGAAGCGCACTTCACCGGGGTATCTTCCCATGCAGGGGCTTCACCGGAGGAAGGACGGAACGCGCTGCTAGGCGCAGCGACCGCCATGCTCAATATTCATGCACTACCCCGGTTCAGCTCGGCAGATACCCGGATCAATGTAGGTATTTTGGAAGGTGGAACAGGGGCCAATATTATTGCTGAGCATGCCCGTATGGTTATCGAGACGCGCTCGACGAGTGAAGAAACAAATCGGGAGCTGGAACGTCGCGTGCGGCACATCATTGAGCATAGCGCAGCCATGCATGAACTGACCGCTACCGTTGAGGTGATTGGAAGTGCTATTCCGATTGGATGTGATATGGAACTTGCAGAACTTGCGGTTCAGCAAGCAGAAGGCATCGCTGGGTTCACCCATGCCGAGGCCATATCGGATAGTGCTTCTCTCGGCAGTGAGGATGCCAGTTATATGATCCGGCGAGTACAGGAGCAAGGTGGCAAAGCTACGTATATGATTGTTGGGAGCGAGTTGCCTGCGCCGCATCATCATCCCGAATTTGATATTGAAGAAGCGGTATTGGCCCCTGCGGTAGAACTGCTGGAAAAGTTGGCACGTACACTGTAAACGACAGGTTGATAGGGCAGCAGATATCCATGGATTGAGAGTTAGCAGTCCAGATCATCATGATGTAAGTTAAGTTTAGACCCGCATGAGAATGCGGGTTTTTAGTGTTAGCCCTGTCAGAGATCATATAAAGATGATTAAAAAAAATATTGCGAACGCTTTCATTCTGTGCTAACATCACCATAACAACAGGATTGTAACCGTGTTTAGGGCAATACCTGTGTCAGTTCATTCGTTGGTTCATTCATCATCAAACGATTGATTGCGTTTACATTTTCATATGGAGTGAACCTCATTCCTCAGGGTTGTTACTGATTGCAGGCAAAACCTGAATTGAGGGCAGTAGACCACGCTAAAGCGATGTCTGTTTGCCTTCGGTTCAGGTTTTTTTATATAAAAAAATGCCTGATGGCATAACCGCAAGCGCCGTAGCAGATATTTTGAGAAGAAAGGAGCGCAGCAGATCATTTTTCCTAAATAGAGATATAGACTCATCCAGACATTGGAATACTGATTCTTAGATACGAATTTCAACTGAACATTTCCAATGAAATTATCCCATCACACACTATTCGACAGCGAGGAGATTTATGACATGAAAACCATTAAACGTTCGATTGCCGTAGCAACAATTCTGGGGTTATGTGTATCCGCTCTACCAGCTTATGCAGCAGGCAATACAGCATCCTCTTCTTCAGCAGCGATGGACAAACTGATCCAATCCGAGCTTATTCGCGGCAGCGGTCAAGGCGTTAATGCGGCTTATCTGAACAAAAAGGCTACACGCATTCAGGCCGCAGTGCTTTACTTGCGTTTGTCCGGATTGGAGAAAGAAGCACTCGCCTATCAGGGAACGGAAACGTATGACGATGCGGCTCAGGCAGGCAAAGTATTGCAACCGGTCGTTGGATACTTGAAGCAGCATCCGTATGTAGCTGAGATCGTAACAGGAACGGAGAAGTTTGATCCTAACGCACCCCTTACAGCAGAAGGTTATGCCGAAATGTTACTGAAGGTGCTCGGATATGAAGCGGGTACGGATTATGAGCAAGGAGCAGCTTCCACCTATGCGGCAGGTAAAGGAATTAAGGCGCTTCAAGGGCAGGGAGCGAGTCAACTTACTAATCGCCTGATGGCAGAGGCAACCGCACAGGCTTTGCAGACGCAGCTCAAGAATGGCAGTGGAACCTTGGAGCAGAGTTGGTTGAAACATAAAGAGGCTGGGGCGTTCCAACCTCAAACGGTGCAACAGACCAAATATGGTGCGATTGATGGCAAAACCTATGAGCAATATGGCACGCTCGGCTGGCTCGGTGTTCCTTACGCGGCACCTCCGGTAGGTGAACTGCGCTGGAAAGCTCCACAAGAACCGGAAGCATGGACAGGAACGAGATCGGCTAAGGAATTTGCAGCGAACAGCTTGCAGATCTCTGGTAAAAATACTGTAGGCAGCGAGGATTCGCTGTATCTCAATATCTGGCGTCCCGACACAACGAGTTCGAAACTTCCGGTGATGGTGTTCCTGCACGGCGGCGGGAATATGACCGGATCAGGTAAAGATTTTCAGGGTGAACAGCTTGCACGGAGTACCAACAGCATCATTATCTCGGTGAACTACCGTTTGGGAGCCCTTGGATTCTTCGAGAATGCAGCGCTGAAAACAGGTAATGCCCTGGATGACTCCGGTAACTACGGTCTGCTTGATGCATTCCGTGCACTAGAGTGGGTACAGGATAATATTGAAGGGTTTGGCGGAGATACAGGCAATGTGACATTAGCCGGACAATCTGCGGGTGCACGTGATGTGCTGGCAACTCTGATCTCTCCACTTAGCAAAGGACTGTATCAAAAAGCCGTTGCTTTCAGCGGAGGATTGACGACAGCATCACCGGAAGAAGGCGAACAAAAATCTGAGGATGTACTCATGAAGCTGCTCGTGCAAGAGGGGAAAGCGGCTAACGCGGAAGAAGCAAAAGCATGGATTAGCAAGCAATCTCAGGCACAGCTAGAGAGCTACCTCCGTGCACTGCCTGCGGACAAGCTGGTCACAGCATTTGGTGCAACCGCAATCCGTATGGAACCATTCCCGCATCTATTCCGGGATGGTAGCGTGATTCCAAAAGAAGGATTTGACGCCATCAATAGCGGCAATTATACAAAAGTTCCTGTATTGCTTGGCAGCTTGGAAACGGAGTTCTCTGGCTTTGCCTTTGGTGATCCGAACTTCGCTCCATCCATCGCTGATGAGACTCTGTTTACCGATAAAACCAAAGCGGAGCAATATGCTGCTGCGTTGAAATACGGTAGCGAAGCTTATGCAGGCTTTAATGCAGAGCGTGTAGCGGAGCAATTGACGAGTGAAGCAGGTCAGCCACCGGTATATGCGTATCGTTTTGCATGGGGTACACAACCTGGAGTCATCTCTGAGCGTTTGCTTACATTACTGGGCGCACCACATGGTGCAGACATGGACTTCTATACAGGGCACGCAGACGGTATTGCTGCCTATTTCCCTGAGGGGTACTTTAGCGATACGAACAAACCAGGACGTGATCAGTTGTCCACCGCGATGGCAGCATACCTGAAGCAGTTCCTGTACACAGGCAATCCAAGTACGGGTGGGTCCCCTGATCTGGCGGCATGGACACCTTGGACGAAAGATGCCCAAGCCTCAATCATGCGTCTGGATGCAAGCAATACAACGGCAGAGATTGGCATGTCCACACAATATAATCAAGACAAAGAAGCCGTTATGGCGAAGATGAAAAAAGAATTGCCTGAAGAAACGTACAAACTGTTGACGGAAAAAGTGTTCGCAGGTCGTTTCTTCTGGGAATAAGGATCACCGGATAGGAAGGTATATATAGATATAATGAAAGCCAAGAGAGCATGCTCTCTTGGCTTTTTGTACTGTTTGTTATACTTAAATATGGTATTGTTGTAAATATAAATTAATAAGATATAGGAAAGAGGAAAACGTACATTATGGATGGAGTTAGTAATTTTGGTATTGCTGGGATTATAACGCTATTAATTTTCTTTATTATGATTGGTCTTGTATTATATCTGGTTTTCTATCTTGGGATGAAGAGGTCTGGCGTCAAAGAGGAAGTATCCGCATTAAGGATGGAAGTACGAGTGTTACAAGAGGAAGTAGAGCGGAACAGGCGGGAATTGGAAAATATAAAGTCTCGTTAACTGTTTGAAGCACTAGTTGTGGAAATGTGAAATAGTGTGGCGTGTACAACAGTATGAGAGGATAGGGGCTCTTCGCCCCCTCCTGCTCAATACAGCGTGAAAACGTTCAATTCAGCCTTTGCATACTAAGGACACTTGATCTATTTCTTGGCAAAAAAGCTAAGTGTTCCTGTGCTTTCATCAGCACTCACAAACAGGTTACGTCCATTTACCCGATGGATTCCCTCCGGCGACTCTCCGGCTGTAGGGATCAGACCGAGATAGTCCGGATTGACCGGATCAGCAAGATCGAAGAACAAAATGGCATCTGCCCGTTCGGAAGCTACCGCGGCATATGTTGTACCATCTACAGTAGCAACGGTTAGATTCTCCACTTCACTTCCCTTGTTGGGACTGCGATCATCCGGGTACAAGCCAACCATGGCGGTTGCCCCGTCAATGAGGTTCTGGCTATCGTACATCCGCTGGCCTTGTAGATCCCAGACAGCAATATTACGTCCGCCTGCTTTTACACCATCCTCAAATTCATTCTTGCCCAAGTCCCCTTCATTGGCTGTCAGCAGGTATTTACCATCTGCCGAGAAAGCAATACCATCCGGTTCATAACGAGCGGTTAATGTCTCTTTAAACTGAACGATACCGTCATCTTTCAGGTCTGCTTGATGTGAAGTGGTACCAAGCGCGAAGATCGAGCTGATCTTTTTTGTCTCCAGATCTACGATGGCCACGACATTGTTCTCCTGTAACGTGATCGCTGCTGTCTTGCTATCCAGACTCATGGCAACATACTCGGGTTGTGGATCATGCGGATAGATGGCGCCTTCTACATTTTCGAGAGATACCGGTAAGTTAGTGATCTCGCCCTCCAATACGTTCCCGCCAGCAAAAGATACAACCATTATGCTACCCGGACGTTTGGTGTTGGCATAGTCAATTTCATCGGCAGCTTTATTCAGCTCTTCATCCTCTATCGCGATCACCGCATGCAGACCGTCAGGTGACAGTGCAATCGAGTCAGGACCAATACCAAGTTCATACGTTTTGACGGTTTTGTAGGTTGTCAGATCTACAATGGCAAGCAATCCTTTGTTTGCTTCACGGTCCGTATCACCTGTACGAATAACAGCCAGACCATATTTGCCATCTTTGGACACGGTAACGCTCGTGACTTCAGCTTGGGCGGAGAGGTCATGGAAGCTGACGGTCTTCAATACATTGATGTTTTTCAAGTCAGCGATGTCCAGCACGGAAATACTGCCATTGTCCGCCTCGGTTACGAGCAGGCGCTGTCCATCTGGTGTAGAGGCTGATATTTCTGCTTTGCCACCAGGCATCTGGAAGGATGCGGTCCGTTCAAAACCGGTTTTATTTTGTTTCAGGATCAATTGATCCGTGATTAATTTTAGCGTTTGGGGAGATACATAGGTTGTCCCATTGGTGATATAGCTTTTACTATCCAGAGGAATTTTCACACCGTTGATGGTGGCTGAGGACGTTCCTACAGGAATTTGTACTTTAGTATCTGCGATCTGGATATCAACACCGCGGCTGCTTCCGTTCCATGTGACCGTACCCTGCATGTTTTGGATGGCTGTACGCAGGACGATATGATCATTGGCAGGTTTAGTTGCGTCAGCGGCATGGATCATGGATGTGTAGCTAGTGGCTCCTGCGGTAAGAATGGCAGTCATCGACAGAACGGCAAGCCATTGATTTCTCTTTTTCAATGTTCCAGATCCCCTTTATCGTTTCGTGTGTGATGGCATGTACAATTGTTTTAGTATGGGGATGAAATGTTAAAAAGAAATATGAGAAGTCAGCAAGTTATGTAAAACATGTTGTCTTTCCAACTAGCCGAAAAGAAGAAATTGCGGTAGAATTAATTGAGAATAATTATCAATTAATTCAGGCTTTTTTTATTGACGAGTCTGATCAAGATATAGGCGAGGTGAATACCTATGCGCACGGATGATGCATTAGGCGTAGTATACCAACATTACCTGACCCAGGAGCCTTACAGTCAGCAAGATGAACACACGTATCTGCTCTCTCCCAAGGCGGGTAGCGGTAAGGTCAAAAGAGTGACAACATACAGTGGCATTGAGATTTTATATTCCCAGGTTGAATATCATCAGCCTTATCCAACGTATTTTGCGTCCGAGACACCCATCGTGGAATTGCAATTTGCTTTGTCTGGTCAACGTCATGTTGATATTTCCGGCATGGATTATTCGTTATCGATTGGGCAGGGTGCCCTCATTTTCATGCATGATTTCGAAGCGTGGTTTCATCCTCCGGCCGGGGAGCCGTATACTTCTTTTTCGCTGGGGATTCCGGTATCTCTGTTCAATTATGCAGCGGCACAACTGGGCAGTTTCAAGCCGATTGCGTTTAATCAGGTATTGGGGCGAAAGGTGTTCAAGCCGATTGTCTTTCAACTGGATAGCCGGATACGAACGATGATTGACAGTTTGATTGTGGAACTAAACAACAGTTATCGATCATCTTTAATGATGGAAGCGACAGCCTTGGAGATCTTGAATCGATTTATGATCCAACTGTTTGATCTGGCGCCGATTCCTGCGGGATTCTCCAGAGAGGACATCCGGAAGTTACATACGGCACGGGAGATTATGGAGGCTTGCATGGTAGATCCTCCGTCCTTGCTAGAATTGTCCAGACAAGTGGGGCTTAACGATTTCAAATTAAAAAAAGGATTCAAGGCGCTTTTCGGAAGCACGGTCTTCGAATATTTGCGTCAGGTTCGTCTCGACAACGCCATGAAGCTGCTGCGCAATCAGGATAACAACGTCACCGAGGCCGCGATTGCGGTCGGTTACAGCAATGTCAGTGCCTTTTCGCAGCAATTTTATCGTAAATTCGGCGTGAAGCCCTCTGAAATGAAAAAGATTTATTAATAAATCCGCCTTGCGGTGAATTGTTCCGTATAGAGGCAGTGGGGATTCTCTCAGCCTTGTATACTCCAGGTACAGTGGATACTGTACTGAAATATAGAGGAGTGTATAAGCATGAACCGAATCAGAGGAAGTATTTTTTTTAGCGTATTTGCAGCCATGTTGGGTCTGATGCTGATTGCACCCATTATGCCGCCGCTTATTCGCGAGTTGGGCATGAAAGAAAGTCATTCCGGTCTTATTATTTCGCTTGGGTCCATTATGATGGCTGTTATGGCTCCGGTATGGGGCAGATTCAGTGATCTGAAGGGCAGAAAACCCATCATATTGATTGGATTCATAGGGATGTCTGTTAGCTGTGCATTATTCGCCCTGGCATTGTATGGGGGATTGAATGCATGGAT
This sequence comes from Paenibacillus sp. SZ31, assembly GCF_012912005.1. Taxonomy (GTDB): domain Bacteria; phylum Bacillota; class Bacilli; order Paenibacillales; family Paenibacillaceae; genus Paenibacillus. Next base: position 167,570 of record NZ_JABBEA010000008.1, on the reverse strand, counting down.
TGGAGGAGGCGTGTTGCTTACCCTTCTGATTGTGACGCGAAGTCTGATCGGCATGTTTATACCAGCCGTACTCTCTTCTGCTCAAGCCTATATGGGTGATGTGACAGAAGGGGAGGAGCGGGGAAGCGGGATGGCGATTATCAGCGCTGCCAATGGACTGGGCCTTGTATTTGGACCCGCCATTGCAGGAGCATTTACTATCATCGGTCTGCTGTGGCCGCTTTATTTTGGCATTTTTATAGCGATCGCTGCGTTTATTATCGCTTTGTTGTTAATCCCGGCAGCCAAACCCGTCATTCAGGCAAAGCCGCCTAAAGTCAACCCGTTCCAACGTGGGTTACGAATGTACCTTGCTGCCGGCTTGGTTACGATGATTGGCATCATGACATTGCAGGTTGTCGGGGGATTTTATTTTCAGGATCAACTGGCTCTATCTCCAGCGGCGACGGCCCGAATGGTTTCGTTTGGACTCATGTTCTCCGGAGTAGCGATGTTGATCATGCAGGTCATTCAGATGAAGTGGTTGAAATGGCAGCCGCGTCCGATGATTTTGCTTGGGTCCCTTTTTCTGATCGCAAGCATGATCCTGTTTCTTGTGTCCACCCAGTTGCCCCTGTATTATTTCTCATTCTTCCTGTTCGGTATGGGTTCGGGTCTGATGATGCCGGGCTTCATGGCAGGTGCTTCGCTCGCGGTCAGCAAAGAACAACAGGGAGGAGCAGCCGGATTGGTAGCAGCGATTCAGGGGATATCCGCTGTCATTACTCCGATACTTACAACGACACTTTACCAGGTGGACAAACATATTCCATTTATGCTCGTGGCCGTTCTTGTTGTTTTAATGGCAATCATAATGCTGGGAATGCGAAAGAACCAGCCCCAATCGGTAGCTGGATCTCATTAGTTAGCAACGTGATTTAAACTACAATGTTTGACATAGAGGTACGGTGCTGCGAAGCTGGAAACGGCGTCCCTTTCAATGCGAAGTAGCAGCGGCTGCCTGCATTAGTGCATAGATTTTACGTGTGGTATTCACATTTCTAACCGTCATATAGGCATAGACTTTGGATCCCACAAGCTTGTTCATGCCACTTTTGGACGCATCTTCTCTGCTGACCGAATATAAAATGGCTCCGGGGATATAAATTAGCGTGCCGATTCCCGGTTTGATTGGCAGCTTGTCCAGCACGGAGGGCTCATTGATCTCATCCCAAAGGAACAGTACATCACTTTTGGCGGTGTCATCATTAGCCCATTCCGCTGGCAGTGCCTGAATAACGCTTTGGATTTCATCCATATTCCGCACCATTACCCTGATCTGTAAGCCGAAATCGGCGGCGATGGCCTGTTCTAACACATGGGATATCTCCGCATTCGCATCGGCACGTTCCTGATGATCGGCAAAAATAATATTGCCAGAGTTGATGTAGGTCACGACATCCAGCATGCCTGCTTGTTCAAACGTTTCTTTTAGCTGCTTCATGTTAATCTTATTGTTACCACCTACATTAATACCCCGCAGCAAGGCTACATAGTTCATATGGATGTTCCTCCAATTCCTTAATTCAACGGTTTAACAAAATGACAGATACTCGAAAAGATGTGCAATATACTCTTCTCCCAATAGGGCCTGCAATAAAGGCTCCACTTGCTCCAGATATTCGGGCTTGGTTTCATAGGTTTCTTCATCTTTCACTTCCCCGGCATAGCTCCGTGCCGCTTCGATCAGGATAGCTAGTGCACTGAAAAAATCAGACAGCGAATCAGCGACACGATTGGCTTCTCCACCTGTAAAAGCGGCATATACGGGAGAGTTCGGTGCTTCCACATCTACAATGATCGGATCATCGTTTACATTCGCGATGACGACGTGATTTTTTGGCCAAGTGGAAGATTCCTCATAGGGTTCATTCATGCCAATCCAGCGGTAACCTAGTTGCTGACGGTGCAGATGTTCAGGTGCAACAAAAGAGATTAGCGCTGCATCACCGATCTCGACGGCGGCATTTTTCATTTTGAGTGTACCTTCAGCTTCCGCATCCATCATTTCATAATGACTGTACAGATACTGAAGTTCTGGAGAAAGGGGTATTCGTGTATCCACTTCCGGCTGTTGATGTTGTTCGCGAGGACGCAGATCATGATTTTGGAAAAGTCCATAAGCTTCATTATATAAATCCTGCTGTTCCACAAAACGGCTCAAGGCCGCATCCAGTTGTTGCATGGTGTCTGATTCCTCCTGGTAAATTGGTTTAGTTCTACGCCGATCCAGTTGATTCTTGGCTATAAGCATTATACTATATCAAAGATAAATTCGAAAAAACGTTTGAATGCGTTTACAATAATTCGTGAACATGATATAATTTCATTCAAATAAGGATTGTTACTGCTTCGGGCAGGCAAAACCTGAACACACTATGCGTGGACTTTGTGCCATTCATATTGTTGTTCGGGTTTTTTTGCATTCTACGGTCCATATTAAGGATAGAAAACAGAGGACGTATTTATCCCGACACCAACATCACGCTGTACACAAGAAAGGGGAGCATTATGAACAAGAGAAAATGGTTAAACGGTTTTGCAGCAGGTTGTCTCAGTATAATCCTGGTGATTAGTGGATGCGCATCCAAAGCACCACAAACCGCGAGTGACACACCGAATCAGGCAACAGAGCAGACGGAAAATGAAACTCAGGAACCTGCAACCAACCAAGCTGCCAAAGGCAGAACGGTCATTACAACCGACGGTGAAGTGGATGATATGAACTCGGTCATTCGTTTCCTGTTGTATTCGAATGAGATGGACCTTGCCGGAATTGTACTGACCAGCTCCGTGTATCATTATGCTGGAGACGAGGAAGCGGGGATCAAACCGTTCCGCTGGACAGGCACACAGTGGGTGTACGACATGATCGATGCCTATGGCGAGATCTACCCGAACTTGTCCAAACATGCGGAGGGCTACCCGGAGCCGGAACAGCTGCGAGCGATGACCAAGATCGGGAATATTTCCGATAAAGGGGAGATGGAGAAGGAAACGGAAGGTTCCGAATTCCTCGAAACTCTTTTCCTTGACGATGATTCCCGAGATCTGATTGTACAGACATGGGGTGGTACCAATACGACAGCCAGAGCGCTGAAATCGATTGAGGAACAATACAAAGACACGGCTGAGTGGGATACGATTCGCAAAAAAGTGAGCGACAAACTGGTACTCTACATCATTCTCGATCAGGATGATAGCTACAACGAATACATTGCGAAGAATTGGCCGGATATCCGTATTCTCAATGACCAATCGAACTTCTGGCATTTTGCCTATGCATGGAAGATGCATGCTGAAGAAGTGAACAGTAAGCTTCATGGCGACTGGATGGTCAAGAACATTCTGGACGGACATGGCAAGCTGATGGATATGTATGCGTCAATGGGTGACGGCAAGATGATCGAAGGCGAACTGGCGGAAGAACAACGTGGAAGTGCTGAATATCTCAAGAACAATCCGCAATATGACAAATACGATTTTATATCTGAGGGGGATTCTCCATCCTTCTTCTATCTGATCGATAATGGGCTACGCAGTATGGAAGACCCTTCTTACGGCGGTTGGGGTGGACGCTTTGGCGTTGTGAACGATAAGTTGTTTAGAAATAATGTGCTTGATTACGACCCCTACACCAAACGTTATGAAGCCGAATACTCTCTGATGAGATGGTTTGACGATGTGCAGGATGATTTTGCAGCACGTGCAGACTGGGCAGTTGCAGACACTTACGAAGGTGCCAACCACAATCCGTCATTAACGATTAAGGAAGGGCTGGATCTGAGTGTTAGTCCTGGGGAGGAAGTTACTCTTCACGCGGAAGGCACAGACCCGGATGGAGATCAACTGACCTATACGTGGTGGAGATATTTCGAAGCGGACACATATGAGGATTCCAAAGTAGAACAGAATAAAGTTCAGCCAGAAATGGCTGGTGACCTGTTGCTTGGATTACATCGTGAACTTGCCAAGGATGAGCAGGTGGATACGATAAAATTGCAGGGCAGTGACACCGAAGCGGTGACATTTACTGTTCCTGACGATGCCAAATCGGGCGATACCATTCATATCGTTGCCGAAGTACAGGATGATGGAGAGCATCAGTTGAAGCATTATCAACGTGTGATTCTAACTGTGAAATAAAGAAATAGAGGGGCTGTCCCAAAAGTCATTAACATGGCTGGCGGGACGCCCCTCTTATTTGTGTACTCTTATCGTAATTGATTCGTTAGCGCTGGATGCCTGACCAGAAGACATTCCAGGTGATCGCCAAAGCTTGTTCATAGGATTGCCGTGTCTCATACACGAGTTGTACATCCAATCCATCCATCACGGTGACAAAAGCTACGGTGGCTTCTTCCGGACTCAGGCGTATATCGGAATGTCTGGTAAATACGGCTGCCAGCTCTTCCTTCAGTGTCCCGAGGTACGTACGATACTGGGCCAGTACAAAATCATGCACCTCCAGCGGTGTGATAAAGGACAAGATATACATAAAAGCAACGTTTGGGTGAGTCAAAAAGCGATTTTTGTGTTCATGCAAAAAGGCATATAACTGCTGTTCCAGAGTTTGGGTGGCAGACTCGCTGAAGAATTGGCGTACAAACTGTTGTTCCTCCTGCACGACTTCCTCATATAACTCCAGCAATAACGCTTTTTTGGATGAATAATGATAAGCCAGGGATTGCTTGCGAATGCCTGCCTCTTCGGCAATCTGCGCCATCTTGGTCCCCTCGTAACCCAGACGATTAAAATGTTGAATGGCAATTTCTTTGATTCGTTTTTTACTCAATGTCTACCTCCAGTTGGCGAGCTGTATACCTCTGCTGTTTTTGGGAGTATACCAAATATAACAAGATATATACCACAAAAATGCCTATAGAGATAGCATACACCACCGTATAGGAAAATGCAGAAGCCACCACACCCAGGATCAACGAACCACCACCAATTCCGAGGTCAAAAAAATTAAAGAAGGAAGCCATCGCATTTTCATGCTCATGTTCTTCTACAAGATTCACACACCAGGTCTGAATAGCCGGGAATATGGCACCAAAGCCAAAGCCGTATAACGCGCCAGCGATCAGGAATTGCACATCACTCTGGGCGATCGTCAGAACCAGTAGTCCTGCGATTGCAAACACCGCAGAAGGCAATAACACGGAGCCTGGTCCCCATCGATCAAACATTTTCCCCGAGAACAGTCGAACGGCGAAGCTGGCGATGGCGACGATAAAGAAAAACCAGGCGACATTGTTGAACCCTCTTTCCGCAGCAAATAAAGCTACAAAGGACATGATTGAGCCGGCCGCAATGCCAACCAGCATGATCAACAACGAAGGGAACAGTACTTTCTTTTCAATCAACTTGACGGTCGCAGCAGGAAGGTCAGAGCTTTCGCTACCAGATAACGGTCTGGGCTTTCTGGATACAAACACGGCCATTAGAAGTGCTAACAGCAAAATGCACATGCCTCCCATAAACAGGCTCTGATAATCGTATTGAAACAACAGGCTGGTGCCGATCAGCGGACCAATGGATATAGCGACGGTTTCCCCTACCCCAAAGTACCCCATACCTTCTCCCCGGCGATCCCTGGGTATGTTTTCTGTAGCTATCGTCGCAAAATATGTCGTTGCCAAACCAAATCCAAATCCATGAATTACCCGGAACACGAGGATTATCCAGATACCTGACGATAGGTAGTATGCGCCAGTCATTAATGCACAGATGGTGATGCCAATAATCAAGAGATATTTTTTATCTATTCGAGCTGCCAAAACAGATGTGAAGGGCCGAATCAAGATGGCAGAGAACATAAATATGCCAGTAACAAGCCCAATCTGGGAAGCTTCTCCACCCAAACTTGAAACGAATAAAGGTAAGGTGGGAAGCAACATTTCAAAGGCCATGAACAATAATGCGTTGGCTAACATGATAAAAATGAATGATCTTCCCCAGAGTTGCTGAGGAGTCGGGCTGTGTGTTGAAGTAATCATGGTATTCCTCCGTAAATGTAATCTCTGTCGCGCGACATGTTAAACTGATTTTACCTGACGTTCGTCAGATTGTAAAGTGCGTATCCAGAGCATGGATTAATTAGTTTTTTGTAGATGAAAGAAGTGATTAATAATTTTTAATCCATATCCCAACATTTTCCGATATAATAATCAGATAGATTGACTTAAGTGAGTACTACCTCAGAGAGGTGATATGAAATGACGATTGATGTGCTTGTAAGAAATAATGTTAAAGTGCTTGGTTCAGGTAGCCAAACGATTGTATTTGCTCATGGTTTTGGATGCGATCAGGATATGTGGCGTTACATTGTTCCAAGTTTTACGGAGAACTACCGTGTGGTTTTGTTTGATTATGTTGGATCTGGTGAATCTCAAATTAACTATTATGATGCTGGAAAATATAGCAACCTCCAAGGATACGCCCAGGATGTGCTGGAAATTATGGAAGTACTTGAACTACAGGACACCATATTTGTCGGGCATTCCGTCAGCAGCATGATTGGCATGCTGGCATCGATTCATAACCCCAAATATTTCAAACAAATTGTTATGTTGGGGCCTTCCCCGCGTTACGTGAATGATCTTCCGAATTATTATGGAGGTTTTGATCGGAATGATATCGATGAATTACTTGAGATGATGCAGATGAATTTTATTGGATGGGCGAGTTATCTGGCACCCATTGTGATGAACAATCCGGAACGGAAAGATCTGACGGAAGAATTGGAGAAAAGCTTCTGCTCCAGAGATCCGCATATTGCGAGACAATTTGCCGAAGTGACGTTTTTATCTGATTGTCGTATTGATCTGGATCAGGCTACTGTGCCGACACTCATTCTTCAGTGCTCCGAAGACAGCATTGCTCCGGTTGAAGTAGGGGATTACTTACATGCTCATCTGAAGAATAGCCGATTGCAACAGATGACGGCCAAGGGACATTATCCGCATCTAAGTCAACCGGAAGAAACGATCCGAATGATTAAAGATTATTTGACGAGCGCATAAAACTCGGTAGAAAGGCGTTATTCCATGGATATACAATTAGATCTGGCTCCCTGTGGATACTTCTCTATCTCAGATTCGGGCATCGTACAATCGATCAATCAAACCTTGCTTGCGATGCTTGGATATGAACGCGATGAGCTTGTGGGGCAACATATTGAGTCCACCATGTCGGTGAGCAACAAGGTGTTTTTCCATACGTATTTCTATCCCTACATCCAGTTATATGGACATGTGGACGAGATGTACTTCACGTTTCGTACTCGTGATCAGCAGCCTGTTCCCGTGCTGCTTAACGGTATTCGTCAGACCCGTAACGGGGAAAGCGTGGTAGATTGTGTCGTTGTAGTCATGCGTAAGCGAATCGAACATGAGAAGGATATTTTGCATACCAAAACGAAGCTACAGGAGCTGTATCAAGCGACCCAAGAAGCGAACAAGGAGCTTGAACGATTACACGAGGAATATAAGATCAAAGAGCAGGCGCTCATTAAAGTGAATGATCAGTTGGAGACACTGGCCTCCACAGACTTGCTGACAGGACTGAAGAACCGCAGGTTTTTCCAGGAAAAAATGGTTGAAAGCTTGCTGTTGTTCCAGGAGAAACAACGTTATTTCTCTCTTCTCGTTGTGGACATTGATCATTTCAAAAGCATTAATGATACGTACGGACATCCGATCGGAGATCTGGTACTCGGCAATCTGGCGGGGCTGCTGCAATCGCTGTCGCGCAGTACGGATGTGGTGGCGCGTTACGGCGGAGAGGAATTTGTTATCATTCTTTCGGATTGTGAAGAGGAGCAGGCGAGCGGAATCGCAGAGCGATATCGGTCACAGGTTGCTTCAGCCGATTGGGGCGAATATAACATTACCGTGAGTATCGGTGCGGCCACTGTAGTCGAGGAAGATACGGAACAGACCTTGTTCCAAAAAGCGGACAACGCCCTGTATGCCTCCAAAACCGGAGGACGAAACCGGGTGACACATGCAGCCCAGATGGTAAGAAGTTAAGGGTTGGATTGGATTGAAAAACGAGAAGGAGCCTGTGCATGATGAGGGAGATGATCCCATATAGCACAGGCTCCTTTTATTTGTGTAGAACAGAATGCTAACTTGAGATGGGTTCCTCATAATTATTTAACGTGGAGCAAGGTAGCCATACGCTTTCGCCGGAGAATTCGCCTGAAGACGGAAATCTTCGTTGGACACATCCATAAATGCCGGGTTCACATATATGGAGTGTGTATCGTTGCCAGATCCTTTGATGTAGGCGGCGATGCCGGAGTAGGTTTTATTTTTCCAAACCCACAGGGCATCCTCCTGCTCTCCTGGTGAGTAATAGACATTGTGGTCAAACACATTGCCGGTATTGCTGGTATATTCATTGTATATCAGGACTTCCGAGCTGCCCGATACGAGAATGTTATGCATAAACGTATTATTCTTCGTCCGTGATTGCATGAATAACTGTCCATTGCCTGCATTTAGCGTATCATTTCCCACAAGCGTATTGAACATAATCTTGCTATCCTCGGTAGCTCCCCGTTCCTCGTCATATCCACCCATCGCAATGCCCGTCAGTCGGTTGGCATAAATTAGGTTATCCCGCACGGTAATGTTACTTGTCGAACGTCCGGCATGCTCCGAGGCAATCTCAATTCCGATATCGCTCCGATATACCCGGTTCTGGTCGATGATATGATCTTTCCCGCCATCTACATAGATACCGCCCGCCGAGTTGGTATCATTGGGCAGATCTGTTCCGTAGGAGGGGTTGTCGTTGGACGTAATATCGTATACTTCATTCCCGCGCACGATACCGTTCCGTGCCTGATCGTATGTGTCGTCCTCGGACGTACCCTCGTACCCGATCAGATCAATACCAATGTTGTCGGAATCATGGATGGTATTGTCCAAAATGGCGAAGGTATCGACATTGCCGTTAACTGCGAGTGACTCGCTCGAACCAAGTATCAGATCATACAATTCATTATCCTTGACGATGATATCGCGTAAAGCTTGAGGGTGCTCTGTGCCATATATGGCAATACCGTGTGCATCTCTGCCCCTTAAATCGGGACCTTCAGGAGTTGCGTAATTGGCGATTGCGTGTATGGTGTTGCCCAACAGCTGAATGTGCTCACCTGCTCCGTGGACATAGATCCCGGTTGGAACCTGCCCCCGAAGTGTGGTTGTAAAGTTACGAATTTCGAGATTCTGAATCGTGATATAACTGGCATTTTCAATTTCAATCAACCCTTCGATCCCTCGAACGGATAGATCTTCCCCATCAATGATAACCTTATCCTGAGGATAGCTGGAAAACAGGGTGGGATTACCTGAGGAATGACCGCTCCGGGTGATTTTGACTTTCTGATGATAGACCCCTTCACGCAAATAGATCGTGCTTCCTGGCGAAGCATGGTCGGCAGCGTGCTGTAATGTTTTCCATGGAGATTGAATGGTTCCTTTATTCGAGTCGTTTCCTTGGGGTGATATGTAACGGATGACCTGAGGATCGGACTTTTGAACAGAAACAGGTTCCTTCATGGAAGATGTATGATCCTGACAACCGGATACGAGCAGCATCAGAATCGGAATTATAAGTATAACTAAGCGAGTCAAATCGCTTCCCCCTTGCATTTAGCTTTGAAGATAGATTATAGCAGATTTGAACGGATTAATAAGCCATGATATGCTCTTATAAAATCAGCGAGGAGAGTGCTCATGAATACATTAACCGCAGCTGAATTAGTGGATCGGGAGAATCACGCATGGGAAGAACTCAAGGAACTCCTGGACAGCGGGCAAAATACATATGTGTATGTTCCAGCAAAGCAGGAGGTTGGAGAGGATACTCTCTATCGTCTGCAAATAAGCACCAAATCCTATTTGGGAGCTGTTGCTTATGAGACAGAAGGCATTGTACTTGACCATGGCTGGATCATGCTGCTTGGTGCGGGTGGTGACAGTACATCGGGAAGTCTAACCAGTTGGAATGGTGTGAGTGAGCAACCTTGGGTAGATGTACTGGAAGGCATGATGGTCGTCGCATATGATGCGGCAGGAGGTTTCTTCGGACTGGATACAGGCAAGTATGGTCGTACGGGACAAGTCTATTATTTTGCACCGGATACACTGGAATGGGAATCGACAGAACTGACATATTCAGGTTTCATCAACTGGCTGGCGAATGGCGATCTGGAGCAGTTCTACCAGACGTTTCGCTGGAAAGGCTGGCAAGAGGATATGTCTCAGCTCCAGACAGGACAAGTGTTTGCGTATTATCCATCACTTTGGACGCAGGAAGGTGGCGGCGAGAGCAGCAGTAAAGCCCCAATTAGCATAATAGAGGCCTGGAAGTTTGCACTGGACGGGAAGTAGTTGGCATCCTTCTCTAGGATGGAATAAAGAAAGTAACCAGTAAGTTCATTGAGTGATCTACTTCTAAAAAAAAACGGAATTTCTGTTCCAAACTAAAAAAGGCTCGCGCTTGGCGCAAGTCTTTTTGTTCTGAACTTTAAACATCAATTAATTGTCCAATGTAACAGGTTTAATGCTTGAGCGTGAAGCTCTGCTATGCCAGATGGCCACCCCCAGTGAAACGACACAGACAAACAACAGGCATGCATATACCACATGATAAGCTTCCTCTACCGAGATCCCCGGAATGCTATGCAGGAGCAGCCCACACACGGCTACAGACACCGAACCACCGAAGAATTGAATCAGTTGTAACATGCCCATACCGGAACCGATGTGCGCTTTGGGCAGCACTCGTGACGCTTCATTATTCAATGAAGCCATGGAGGCTGAGAGTGCCGGTGAGAAAAAGAGATAACCACTGGTAATGATCAGGGCAGACTGATCAAGTCCGAGCATGAATAAGGCAAGGACAGCTGCGAGCAGAATGTGTCCGATGATCATAAATCGCATATTACCATAACGGTCGATCCAGCGTCCGACGAAACGAGTACAGAATGCCGCAACGATAGCTCCAGGTGCAATCAGCAAACCAATGGCGAGCGAAGAGCGTCCATACAGATCAGCGAGCACAAGTGGCATCAAAAACAGATTGCCCAGATTCACGACCAGCACACAGAATCCGATCAGGATTAACCGGGTGTATCCTGGCGTTCGGAACACTTGTGGATTCACAAACGGCAGATTCGCTTTACGAATATACAAGAGGTGTGCAATAAGAGAGATAACGCCGATGGCAAACCAGAACCAGGATTGCTGGGTGATCGCGACGAGAAGTGTAGTGGCGTTAATGACGGTTAATATGGCACCAATAACATCGAACGGCTGATCTGTTTTGACCGTTTCCCGTGGGAGGAAATAGAGCAATACAGGCAGGGCGAGCAGGACAAGCACCGTTATGGCAAAAAGACCGTTCCAACCCCAGTACTCGCTAATGAGTCCACCGACAATGGGGCCAAGTCCAAAAGCCATGGCGCTGCCTGACGAGATGAGTGCAATGGCAGCTCCGCGCCGTTCCACCGGAATATAACGACTCGCAATGACGAGGCCCAGACCGGCCATAACTCCTGCACCCGCAGATTGCAAAATACGTGTCAGCAACAGAATCGCGAAGCTATGCGCGAACAATCCGAGCAACGAAGATAATCCCAGGATCAGGAGTCCAACCGTTAGCAGTTTGCGTACCGGGATGCGGTCTGACAATCGACTGTAGATCACCGTCGACAAAGCGTAACCAATCGAATAGCTTGAGATAACCCAAGACCCCAGGTCGGAGGTAATATGTAGATCTTGAATAATGACTGGCAAAGAAACATTGAACATGGTGGTGTTCATCACAACGATGAACAAGCAGCACGTCCAGAGTGGCATGACAATTTTATCTTTCACGGTACCATTCCTGTCTTATCTATGAGAATGTGAATTCGGATAGAAATGTGATGAAAATTTGATGCAAAGCAATATATCATTTTACACTCCATTTCGTCATATGGCAATAATGTCATACTGATTCGTTCGGAAGTGATGAGCTTAGAAAGATATTAATAATAAACAATAGACGAATTTCCTGTATTTAACTAAAATGATCATTGAACATACATAACAGCATTAGAAACAGCAACACATAATAGCATACTGAAAATGAAGGGGATTATACCGATGACTCATGCATTATTAATGTCCCACAGCGTATTTCCGACGCTGGATATGAAGCGAACGGCGCAGTTTTATGAAGAAAAGATGGGCTTCCGGGTGGTTGAATATTTTGATGCCGTGGAACCTCATATCTGCCTGTATCGTGATCTTACCGAGATTATTTTAACCCAAAGCAATGGACAGAAGGTCATTCCCAACAGAGAATTATATGGCTATGGATATGATGCATATTTTATTACCAAGAACCAGGAAGAGCTTCAACAGGAATTGATCAACGCAGATGTGAAAATCGTACGTGCCCTCAATCACACAGACTACAATAACAAGGAGTTTGTAATCGAGGATGTCGATGGACGATGGATTGCTTTTGGCATTAAACAGGGATAATTAGATACAGAAAAAAGACTTATTAATCGTTAAGTATGTTCAAATCGATAACGGAGTATGTGAGGGAGTAATATACATGGTAGAAGGAATTTTGTTGTTGTTTGCCCAGATCGGCTTAATTATTGGAGTGGCTTTAATAGCATCTTGATTAACAAAGGGTTCAAACGGGAAAGAAAAGTTCAACTGGTCGGCGACCATCCCCTCGGTATCATGGGGATTATGTACCCTTATCCTGTCCATCTGTTGGTTAGTGTTTAGATATCAAATTAATGCTTAAACATTTTGTGAGGATGTCTTAGATAACAACAGTATGTCTCTAAATTGTACTCTAGTCTGTGTGAAAAATGTAAACAAACAGGCGCTCCGATCACGGGCGCCTGTTTGTACATGTTATATCTGCAGATCTTATGCCGCAGTAACTTGTTTACCGCGATTGCGAATCCACTTGATGACATCCATCAGTATGACAGCAACAAGAGCAAGTCCGCCTGCAATCAGGAATTCATTCCAGCCGAATGTATCCGGGATGGCGAAGACGCCGCGTACACCTGGAATCAGTGTGATTGCATAGAGACAGAGACACACCAGGATGGAACCGAGCACGAGTTTGTTAGTCGTGAAGCCCACCTGGAAGATCGTCTGTGTGTTGGAACGTGCTGCAAATGTTTGCAGACTGCGTGCCAGAATCAAGGTTGTGAAGGCCATTGCGACACTGATTTCCTCCGAGATGCCAAGCCCGATATATTGGGACACGATAACAGCCGCACCAATCAGGACACCACGCGTAATCACAGCCTGCAGGGTTCCACCTGCGAAGATACCTTCGTTAATATCGCGCGGTTTGCGTCGCATGACATCTGGCTCGGGCTTTTCGGTACCTAAGGCAATGGCAGGTAGGGAGTCGTTCACCAGATTAATGAACAGTAGCTGAAGGGCCGTAAACGGGTTAACCCAGCCGACGATCAGGGCAAACAAAATGGCGATAATCGCGCCGAGGTTACCGGCGAACAGATATGCGATGGCTTTTTTGATATTATCAAATACCATCCGCCCGACACTTACCGCATTCACGATGGAGACAAAGTTATCATCCGTCAGAATCATGGCAGCCGCATCCTTGGCGACATCTGTTCCGCTACCCATCGCTACGCCGATATCGGCTTGTTTCAGCGCAGGCGCGTCATTAACTCCATCTCCGGTCATGGCTGCAACTTTGCCTTTGCGTTGCCATGCACGAACAATCCGGATTTTGTTTTCAGGAGATACCCTTGCGTAAACCGAGATGTGTTCGAGTTGTTGATCCAGCTCTTCATCGGACATTTTGTCCAGCTCGGCGCCGGTAATGGCGAGATCGTCCGGTTCGGCAAGTCCGATATCCACACCGATGGCCTGAGCCGTCGTTTTGTGATCTCCGGTGATCATAATGGTGCGAATGCCCGCTTTTTTGGACTCTTCAATAGAGCCGTATACCGCTTCACGCGGTGGGTCAATCATCGCTGTCAGGCCAACCAGTGTCAGATCATGCTCGTCATCAATGGTGACCTGGTTTTTGTCATCGAATTTTTTGTACGCATAGGCCAGCACACGGAAGGCGCGTTTGGAGAAGGCCTCATTTTTCTCTTCAAACTGTGTGCGAATCTCGGGTGTGAGTGGCTGAACTTCTCCGTTGATAAACACATGACTACAGCGGCTGAATAGCACATCTGGACCACCTTTGGTCAGCAAAGCCGTCTGTCCTTCAAACGTATGAACCGTACTCATGAGCTTTCGATCCGAGTCAAAAGGAAGCTCGGCTTCACGCGGGAACTGGTCACGGATTTCATTGTAATCCTTGTTCACCCGGTTGCTGAAGGCAATGAGAGCCACTTCGGTGGGGTCACCCAGTTCCTTGCCTTCCTGGTTAATATTCGAATCATTGCAGAGCACTGCAATATGTAACAAACGTCGTTCCTCTTCCGACCACTGATCGGGATCATCGGGGAATTCGTCTTTGGTGCCATGGGGAATGTAATAATCAACGACAGTCATCTTATTCTGAGTTAGTGTTCCTGTTTTATCCGTACAGATGATACTGGCAGAACCGAGCGCCTCAACGGCAGGCAGTCTGCGAATGATCGCATGCTGTTTGGCCATCTTGTTCGTTCCGAGTGACAATACAATGGTCACAATGGAGGATAGCGCCTCCGGAATAGCAGCAACTGCAACAGCTACAGCAAACATCAGTGCATTTACGATGGATGGTCCGATATTTTCCGTACCTTCGGTCAACCACACACGACCGGCTTCAATGGCAAAGATGAGAATCGACAAGCCAAGGATGAAAAAGCCCAGTTTTTTGCTGAATGATTCCAACTTGCGTTGTAGTGGTGTATTCTTGGCTTCGGCATTTTCAATCAGTTCGGCAATTTTGCCGATTTCGGTTTTGAGTGCCGTACCTGTAATGACAAGCATGCCGCGTCCATATACAACAAGTGAACCACTGAAGGCCATATTGCGACGATCTCCAATAGGCGCTTCATCCGGGATGGCATCTGCGTGTTTTTCCGCAGCTTCCGATTCTCCGGTCAGCATACCTTCGTTGATTTTCAGACTGCCTGATTCCAGAATACGCCCGTCAGCCGGGACATAATCGCCTGCGTCCAGCATAACAATATCACCGGGAACGAGTTCCCTCGCTGGAATGGTCTTTTTCTGGCCGTCACGAATGACCTTGGCTTCGGGAGCAGACATTTGTTTCAGCGCGTCGAGCGAGCTCTCCGCTTTTTTGGTCTGCACAACACTGATTACCGCGTTGAGCAAAATAACCAGGAATATGATCAATGATTCAATCAGATGTCCAAGTACCACCTGTACAGCGGCTGCAATCAGCAGCACGATGACCATCGGATCTTTGAAATTTTCGAGGAACAGTTTCCAGACAGGCGTTGCATCTTTGCCTTTTAACTCGTTATATCCTGCCGTTTCAAGTCTCTTAGCAGCTTCGGAGGTCGTGAGTCCCTTGGAGGAACTCTGCACATCCTGAAGGGTTTCCTCTGCACTGTGTCTGTAATGTTGCAATTGACCAGCTCCTTGAATATTAGATTTCTCTCTGTGTATTACCCTTACGGGCAAAATCTAGAATCGTTTCATTTCCATATTTTTTTAGATTATCGAATTTATAAGTTTTCAGCTGTTATGTACACAGTATTTTTCAGAATGAGCCGAGATATGCCTTTTTTCGAATGTTTTTATTTCCAGTGTGGATAATGTCTCACAGAACCAAATATAGCTGTTGGATCGGAAACTGTGTGCACCATCACACTCGCTCCTATCGGGGTCTGTTACGCTATTTCATAACGAAGCGTGTTTAATCTATGTTTGGAGGGGAACCCATTATGTTTTGTTATCAGTGCGAACAGACGCCGAGTGGCGGGTGTACCGTCGTTGGGGTATGCGGCAAAAATGAAACAATTGCAAGTTTGCAGGATACGATGATCTTTGCGTTAAAGGGCATCGCTGCTTATGCTACACATGCACGCCAGTTGGGATATTCTGATCCTGAGGTGGATCGGATTACACATGAGGCATTATATATGACATTAACGAACTCGAATTTTAATGTACAAGAACATCTGGAGATGGCAATGAAGGTTGGTAATGCAGCAATCCGCATTATGGACGTGCTGGATCGTGCGCACACGGACCGCTTTGGTGTACCGCAACCGATTACGGTTAGTCAGAACCAGATCGAAGGACAATGTATCGTGGTGACAGGGCATAATCTGTATGCATTGGAGGAGTTGCTGCGTCAAACCGAAGGGAAAGGAATCAACGTCTATACCCACTCGGAAATGTTGCCTGCGCACGGTTATCCGGCGCTGAAGAAATATGCCCACCTCAAGGGTAATATCGGTAAAGCCTGGTACGATCAGCGTAGACTGTTCGAACAATTCCCGGGTGCTATTCTCGCAACGACCAACTGTGTCATGCCGATCAAAGGCACCTATGCTGACCGCTTTTTCTCATACGAAGTGGCGGGTCTGGAGGGAGTTGCCAAAATTACAGAGGATGACTTCTCACCTCTGATTGAACGTGCATTGTCACTACCAGCGGCTAATGTACAGTCTGAGCAAGTCTTAACGACAGGATACCATCACGAGACGGTGATCGGACTTGCGCCCGAGATTATTCAGGCGGTAAAAGATGGTCATATCCGTCGATTCTTCGTTATTGCAGGTTGTGACGCGCCAGGTAAAGGCGGCAACTACTATCGTGAACTCGCTACATCGTTGCCAAATGACACCGTTATTCTGACAACATCCTGTGGCAAGTTCCGCTTCAATGATGTGGATTATGGTACGGTTGGAGACACGGGTATACCGCGTTATATCGACTTAGGTCAATGCAATAATTCCGGTTCTACGGTGAAAATTGCTATGGCTTTGGCGGATGCTTTTGGCTGTACCGTGAACGAGTTGCCTGTCAGCATCGTCCTGTCCTGGTTTGAGCAAAAAGCAGTTGCGATCTTGCTTGGCCTGTTCAGCCTCGGTATTCAGGACATTCGGATTGGACCGAAACCGCCTGAGTTCATATCGGAAGGTGTCTTGGATGTGCTCGTGGACATGTTCGGTCTGAAGTTAATTACAACAGCAGAAGAAGATATGAACGCGATGTTGGCACTGTCATAGGATGAAGGGTGTACATTTATGTGCATCGATCATCTGATGACCGCGAATGTCGGCTGTGAATATGGCGAGTATGACTCATAAATAAAGATGGATAAGAGCCTACATAAGAGTAGGCTTTTTTGCTTTTCGACCTTAGTAGGTCAATATACCTTGTATAAATGAACATGAAATGTAAGGAAAATTAGTTTTATTATCCTATTGAAGTTTTTTCGTGGAAATGTCTATATAGATAGAGGCATATTAGAACGTAATACATCACAAAACACGGATTTACCGTAACATGAGGAGATTGTACATAATGCATGACACACAGATTGAAGATTGGTTGAAACTCGCAGGTGGCAAGGAGAACATCAAGCTCGTAGAACACAATAAAGGTACAACGACGTTGGTACTGAAGGACAGTACCCAATTGAACATGTCGGTTCTTGCCTCCACAGATGTTGTGGCAGATATTCGGGCAACAGGTGAGCAGTGTCATCTGGCAATAAGAGATGAATCTTCCCGGATCTACAATGCGCTTCAGGGCGTGGGGGCAGCGGAAGGAACAGCATTGCAGGAAGCAGGACACGCGAAGAAGAACAGGTTCTCGATCTTACATTTTGTATCCGATGTGTTTCGGCCCTTGATGCCTGCGATTCTCGGAGCCGCCGTAATTAAGATTTTACTCGCTATAATTACGTTAATGGATACTTACGGTTCAGCGGATTCTTCTGCACTGATGGACAGTCAGACCTTTACGATATTCAGTATCATTGGAAATAGTGTGATTTATCTACTGCCTGTACTGGTAGCAATCAGTACAGCGTATCGGTTGAAGAGCAATATCTATGTTGCAGCATCTATTGGCGGATTGATGTTCCATCCGGAGATGACCATGATGATGTCAGGTGAACAAGATGTCCATTTCCTGGGCTTGCCACTTGTGTCCCAGCCTGCTTTTTATACTACTGCGATCTGGGTCATTCTAACAATCTGTGCAGCGGCCTATCTGGAAAGAGCCGTTCAACGAATAAGTCCAAAATTCTCCAAAGGGATGGTTGCACCATTCCTGACGTTATTGATTCTTGTTCCACTGGTATTCATGATCCTTGGTCCAGTCGGCACTTGGATCGACGAATATCTGCCAGAGGCATTGGATTCACTGTTAGCTAACGCTCCGGTGGTGACGATAATGTTACTGGGAGCGCTCTTCTCGCTGATGTTAGTTATGGGATTACACTATTGGTTACTTGCCATCATAATTAATGAAATGGTTATGGAAGGTGGTTCCATGGTGATTGCGGCTATGATAGTGGCGATTATTGGACAAGCAGGGGCCTCGCTCGCAAACGGTCTGCGCTCGAAAGAGCCAGCATCCAGAAGACTGGCTTTCTGGGCTACTGGAACAGCACTCCTGGGAGTCGTAGAGCCTGCGTTGTACGCGGTCAACATGAGAAAGAGATCCTCTTTCTACTCGGCACTGCTGGGTGGAGCAGCGGGTGGACTGTACTTCGGGTTGTTATCTGTCAAGGCTTTCGCTATCGTTGGCAATCCGAGCTTGGTCAGCCTCCCGCTCTTCATCGAAGAGGGGAGCCTGAATCTGTTACACACCTGTATTGGTGTGGTTATTGCTTTCGTTGTCTCTGGTGGACTGACGTATTGGATGGCAGGAAAAGGACAGAAATCGGGACAGGCAGCACCGAAAGCTAGCATCGAGTAATACGTAGAACGTACTTTTGAAAAAGTAGTATTAAAGTTGTAAGAAAGAGCTTGTGCCTGATGGTGCGGGCTTTTTTTTGTTTTTTTATCTGAAGAATACAAGTGTGAAATGTATAATAGCTGTCCTCCATTTTATTCAAGCCATAGCTTGTTGGTTATGGAGTTGTCATGTATTTTGATATAGTGAAACGTATAAATCGGGATGATTATTCCCCTTGAAAGGATAACGATATGTCTGACAACATGGAATGGATCGCTCAGTGGAAGTCGACGAAGGCATTAACCAATGCATGGATAACGAAAGGCGAACTGCACCACTTTTTCAGTCACACCTTGATATTTATTATTGATGGAAAAGCGATCTGGAATATAAATGGACACCGAGTTCACGTCTCCTTTGGAGAATTAATTGCGCTCGAAGAGAACTCCGTAATGGAGGTCATTGAAGGTGGAAATCTGGATCTGGCAGGCTGGCATGTTCAGTTCGATACATATTCGGTGTTGCAAGAGCGACGGGAAGCTGAGAAGTTCGAATGGCGTTTACCGTCAGGAGAGGCGTATCAGAAGGTGCAACTGTCTGGTGGAAGTCTGGCAAGTATCATTCAGCATTGGAGTGAAGAGGATACACAGGATCAGGGTGCAGGATGGGTTGGGAATCAACATTTGTTATATGAATTGTTAAGAAATCTGTATCGGAAACAGCCGGATAACGAGTTGAAGCCGGAACACGGCATACTTCGCTCCATTGACTACATGCAGCAGCATTATGATCAGGTGATTACCCGCATGCAGTTAGCTCAGATTGCCGGCATTAGTCCATGGCATTATTCCCGCAAGTTTAGTGAACGATATGGTAAGCCACCCTTGGATTATCTGGCCCACTACCGGATCTATCGCGCTCAGGAAGAACTGTTATTGACCGCAGCAACCTCTCAGGATATTGCCAAAAAGTCTGGATTTGAAGATGCACATTACTTCAGCCGGCGCTTCAAACAACTGACTGGCGTATCACCTAAGCAATATAGACAGACGATGCCGCAGCGAAAGATCGTATCACTGTCTCCCATCTGCGGCGAAATGATGATTCATCTCGGAGTGATCCCTCATGCCGTAGTGGTTACCCCAATCCTGCTGTCCCCACATCATCGGGAACAATTTATAGCGCATGGAGTTCAGATGCTGGAGGTTACACAGTATGAGGTGGAGATAGAACTTGTTCGACGAGTTCAACCGGAGATGTTGATAGGAAACGTATTGACGGAAGAGGTCAAAAAGGAGCTGCGCACAATTGCACCGATTCTTACCGGACTTCATCAAGATGTGGAGCCATTGCTCGATCAATTGGCAGCCTGGTTTTTCAAAGAAGAAGAGGCTCATAGACTGCATCAGCAGATGAAACACGAAGTCAGTGTAGCGAAGCAACAGTTGCAACCGATCATTCAATCCGCATCCACAGTCATGCTGCTGAGGGTAGAAGCATTTGGTTATCGATATCTGGGGGGGCATTCACACGGGGTATCACAATTGTTATATGAACAGCTTGGATTAGCACTGCCGCAAGTACTGCAACCAGGTACAGCCTGGTTTAACCCGTGTTCGCTTGATCTGCTGACACAAGCCAATCCCGATTATCTTTTTGTGGAGAAGCGGATTATGCAGCACTTCAGTGCTGAAGAGAATATGAGGAAACTATGGGAGAGTCCGCAATGGAACGAGTTGAAGGCTGTAAAAAATAATCGGATATTTTACGTAGATACCCATCTGTGGGTAGACGGCCACGGAATTACAGGACATGCCCTGATTCTCAATCAGATCATTCGCAATCTTACGGAACCTCTTCATGATAGAGCACAATAATCCAAATGAATGCGCACGATATGCTATGGAAGCAACACTTCTTATTTGATACTATTTGATAATAATTATCATTATCAACATATATAAGGGGCGAAGTATATCATGTCACGAAGATTTAAAGGGTTGGGCATTATGCTGTTGGTGATCAGTATTATGCTGGCGGCATGTTCCAGTGGAACCAATGAAGAGAATACTGCAGCTGGAACATCAAGTGCCCAGACTGAAGGAGAAGCAAGTACAACCGAAGAAGCAGCGAATGAAAGTGCGACTAAGGTGGTGCAGGATCAGTTCGGAGAAGTAACGATTCCGACCCATCCTCAAAATCTGCTTGTGTTCGATTCGATCTATGCGGAGTATCTGATAGAGATGGGTGTCACACCCCAAATCGTTATGTTAACTCCAGAGGTTGAAGCGGAATACCGTCCTGATTATTTGAAAGAACACGGAGTCCAGATCATTGAAGTCGAGCAATATCAATATAACTATGAGCAGTTGCTTGCGCTGTCACCGGATATGATCCTTACCGCTGGCGAAGGTATGGAGCAGGGCGTATATGACGAGTTGTCGAAAATCGCTCCAACGGTGGCTGTGGATGCCAACAGTGAAATGAAGCGTGCTATGCCGAAGCTGGGTGCCATATTCGACAAGACGGAAGAATCTGCCAAAGTACTGGCTGAATTCGACGAGAAAGCTTCCCAAGCGAAAGAGAAAATTGCGGCAGCCCTTGGAGACAAGACGATATTGGTTCTGAGGGTAGAGCACAATCGTTACCGTTTCATGGGTCCCAAAGGAGGAAGCAGCAGTGTCTTCTTCTATGATATCCTGGGCCTGAATAGTCCTGAAGCGATCAAAGACTCTACAGATTGGTTTAGCCAGTTCTCCCTGGAATTCTTGCCTGAGATGAATCCGGATTATATTTTCCTGGAAGACAGAACCCTCGTAGGTTATGACACGAAGAAATCGATGGAAGATCTGAAAGCAAGCCAGGTGTGGGCGAATCTGGAAGCTGTGAAGAATGATCATGTCTTCCCGTTGAAGACAAGCCAATTCGTATCCGGTGTGGGTCCGATTGGTTCTGTAAAATTGATGGATTACGTTGTTGAAAAGTTGGTGCCTTAAATGACGATGGAGACACAATTGGATATCTACGATATTACCATCGTAGGTGGTGGGCCTGCTGGAATGTATGCCTCATTTTATAGTGGTATGAGAGCGATGCGTACCAAGATCATTGAAGCCAAACAGGAACTGGGTGGATTCATGCGGACATACCCGGAGAAGCTGATCTGGGATGTAGGCGGGATTGATTCGATTCGCTGTGAGAAACTGATTGAATCACTGGAGAGACAGGCGAGAACGTTCGAGCCAACGATTGTGTTTGGGCAGGAAATTGCCGAGCTTGAACGACGTGAGGATGGTGTATTTGTACTGATTTCCAAAACAGGCGAGCGTCATTACACACGTACCATCCTGTTATGTGCGGGCAGAGGCATGACTCAGGTGCAAAAGTTGGATGTCGAGGGTGCCAATCGGTATGAGCTGACGAATCTGCACTATACCGTAACTGATCTATCCCGATTTGCCGGGAAGCGTGTTCTGATCTCGGGTGGTGGTGACTCCGCAGTCGACTGGGCGAATGAAATGGGCAAAATAGCAAGTGAAGTTACGGTAGCCCACAGGCGTCATGAATTTACCGGACATGAGTCGCCTGTTGCCCAGATGAAAGCTCAAGCGAACGTCATGACGCCATATAGTATCTCTCGCTTATACGGTGCAGGCGACAAAATAGATCGTGTCGAGCTGGCCCATGTGGAAACCGGTGAGATCACACTTGTTGAAGTGGATGAAGTTGTCGTAAGCCATGGGTATGATCGTGATTTCGGCAACCTTGTGCAATGGGGACTGGCGCGTGAAGATTACGGCGTATCCGTTGATCAGCGCATGCGTACCAACATTCCAGGCATATTCGGAGCTGGTGATTTCATCACTTATGGAAGCAAAGTCAGGCTGATCGCAGGTGCTTTTAACGATGCAGTGCTCGCAGTCAACAGTGCCAAGACGTATCTGGAACCTGCTGCTTCCGATATGGCGGGTGTATCTTCTCACAATGCCCGGTTCTATGAGAAAAACAAAGCGCTCTCCAATACGTAGATAGGTTTGTGCGGAAAGAAGGCAATCTAAAGAAGCCCGAACAAGTTCGAGATTTTCTCGAAATTGCGTCGGGCTTTTTTAATAGAATGGTGCAGTAAGGAAATGAAATACAAGTTGAAGAAATGATATAATCATAACAAAGAAATATGAAAGATCACTATGGGAGGTAGCAGATGAAAAAAATAAACAAATTTATATCTTCTCCTCTTGAGTTTGAGGTCTTGGAGCATGACCAGGTGATTGCCAAAGTGAAGTTGGATTATAGTAATCAAACGGTTGATGTATGGCAAGATAAAAGTGTATCTCCTGTTTTTCTCCCTTTTCCAAGCAAGTCCAAGGTAACCGTAGGAGATGTATTGGATTACTTCGAATCCAGATGCTTCCCTCGCACCAGACACCATGCCGATAAAATTTTGCAATCATTGGGTCTGAATGATTATGTAGCTTCGGAGATCGTAAAACAAACCCATGGTGTGTTATATGATGATTATGTCTGGATTAGATTTTCTAATGAGGAGTTGTCTTGTGCTGATGTCCATCCCCGTTTTGCAGGTGAGCAAGGATTCTCGTAAGACTTTTGTCAGATACAACAGACTATCTGCTAAGCATGCCAACAAGTATTGCATTGCGTAAGATTAAGGCGAAGCCATTTAGCAGTGATTTTTCAAAACAAGAACGTGCGCTGGAAACAAATCTTCGATTCGATCGATCTTCAGTTATTCAATTCATTGAACAACATGATCAAGATCTTGGGAGAGTTGCTCAAATTTTAAGATCCCAGATTCGAAAGTATGAACACTTATTTGTGTAACTATATAAGTTGAACTAAAGATTATTTACACTGACACTACGATGACAGAATAACCTTCCAATCGCTGTTATCCCCAGGATTTTTTTGATCCCCTTTTCCGAAGGGGAAAATCCGGGGATAAAGGCGAACGCTTCGCTTTTTCAGGTTTTTTCTGTCCTCTACGTTATCGTGTAAATGATTAGTTCAACTTATATAGATATAATGTTTCGGTAACAGCGACATATTCAAACCAAATAAAACAGCGCCACCTGAATCGTTCTGGTGGGCGCTGTTTGTGTAATCTTTTTTGAGCTGGATAAAAGTCTTGAATCCCAGACAGTAGGTTCGGTTTCGGGTCTCACTAGATTTGAAAACTCGCTCTAATTCAGCTCAGTCTGTCCACTTGCGAGTCGATCTGCGATCTCTTCGGCTTGTAGAATGGAAGTATAGGGATCAGCGGTGAAATATTTATGGATATCCAGTTTGAAGATATGGTTGTTCTGCACCGCAGGCAGATTATCCCAGACGTTAGGCAACAGGGAGTGATCTTTCGTACCTTCTGTAACCATCATCAGCAGGTAATCACCCACGTACTCTCCGAATACCTCCGCGCTAGCTTCCAGGTTTTCTTTATCTTGATCCAGAAGATCCGACTTTACCTTGGGTGCTGGAGTCAGTCCTAGCAATTCATAGGCTGCTCTTCCGCCACGATTGGCGCTATTGCCGATAATGGCTGGATTTTTCAAAAAGTTGAAATCGGCAACGGTAAAGGTGGCGCCGTCCGGAATCACATCTTTAATTTTGGCCTGAGCAGCTGCGATCCGTTGTTTAAATGATTCGTTCCACGCTATGGCCTCTGTCGGACGATTCAGAATCTCGCCCATGGCGGTTACTTCGGCTTCCATGGAATCATACTGATCTGGTACGAATACGACAGTCGGAGCGATTTTGGAATAGGTCTGAAATTTCTCCTGGTCCCATGTGATAATCAGGTCCGGTTCCAGCTCTACCATTTTCTCAAGCGAAACCTCACTGTGGTTACCCAAATCTGCGCTATCCGTAAGCTTGTCACGCAGGAACATTCCATAATCCAGCAGGCTACCCGGCACACCAACGGGTGTTACTCCGACAGCCAGAACATGTCCTATATTCCAGTCAACGACAACCCTCTCCGGGTTGAGGGGTACGGTGACGTCTCCCATCATCGTAGAGAGTGTTCTTGTCTGTGGTGCGGCGTTTTCTGTTTCTGTCCTGACGGATTCCACCGTCTCTTTTTGGGTACAACCACTAATGAATACAGCCATGATCAGCAAAAACGGCAGGGCCATACGATACCAAGCTTTCTTGAACAACATGACGAACCCTCTTTCTAATTGATAATGATTTTCATTTATATAACTCTAGAGGGAAACTTGCAATTGCACAATAACCGATTCGGAAGCGGCAGCATAACCATTTCAGAACAGATCGACAGGTTGAACTGAGAATGGTTATCATATATGATGAGGCAAAGCTTTGGATGTGGTAACGAGGAAATAAAGAAAGGTCCTTGACGATGAACATAGAAGAATACGGCGCATTATGGGAGCATATAACGATCCGATTACTGGATATTCGAATCATTACCGTTAACATCAGTGAAGAGCCTAATACGTGGACGCTCCCCTCGAATGCTTTTTTATTAATTACGAATGGCAAGGGGAAGATCTGGCTGGGTCAGGCGATGCATCACATTAAAGGGACATATATTCTGCATGCCTCCAAAGGAATGCGTCTGGATTGTCTGGCTAAGAAGCGAATGGAATTACATGTGTTGTCGTATTCGTCACCAGAGTCAGAGAAGCCAAATGCTGAAGAATCCCAAACATATACTGGGGCGGAGTCTCTGCAAGTCAGTTTTGGTTTTGAACCAACGTACCCTTTGCCATTAATTGAAATTATGCAGTTGATATACAGACAGTGGAATGAAATACAGTCAGCAGGCCGGATTCAAACCAAGGCGTTGTTCTATCAATGGCTCGCCGAGATGCTGAAACAAATGCAAGAGAAGAGGAAGAACCGTACGAAGCTGGATCGGGTAGATCAGGCAGTCCGTTATCTGAAACGTCACTACGCGGAATCACTCAAGATGGAACAGGTTGCTGAAATGCTGGATTGCAGTCCGAGGTATCTGAACCAATTGTTTCAGCTTCAATTGAACACGAGTCCCAGTCGTGTGCTGTTACAGATTCGGATGGAACAGGCGCTGAAACTACTGGTGAGTACGAAAGGGACCTTACAGGAAATCGCGGAAAGAGTAGGCTATGAGAATGGCTATACACTAAGTCGTTATTTCAAAAAACATTATGGGGTTTCTCCGGAGTTCTACAGAAAGCGTCGAGAGAGCAGTATTCCAGATGTAGCCCCGAAAACTTTCCAACCACACGCCGCTTTGGAAAGTCACTATTCCGGATGGAGCGTACGAACAGTATCCATAGTTGAAGCTGACCAGCCCCAGCCAGAACAGGAGACTATAGATTTGAAAGGAGTCCAAGTGTGGAAATCCTCGGCGGCCGCGTTGCCAAGAGCCAGAACTCGGTTGCTTGCCACAAGCATGGGCGAGATTACGGTACCGAACAAGCCTAGCCGTGTTGTTGTGGACTGGAATTTGGGAGAAGTGCTAGCATTGGGGGTAACACCTCTTGGAGCGCCACATTCACTCATTGAAAGCAACCAAATGCTGGAGCCTTATATCTATGACCAAGTACAGGATATCGGGAATCATAATTTTATCTCCATTGAAAGAGTGCTTGAACTGGAGCCAGATCTGATCATCACCTGGAATCCTGCCGCCTACGCTTCCTATGCCCGGATTGCACCTACGGTGGTCTATGGAGGGAATGGTTACAGTTCTGTCGCGGAGGAGATTCGTGAGATGGGACGTATTCTGAATCGCCGGACAGAAGCCGAAACATGGATTAAGGAATACGTGAGGAGAGTACATACTTTACAGCAAACGATCAAAGGCAAAGTCTCCGCAGAGAAGACATTTACTGTTATTGATCCGAATTGGGGAGAACATATTACTCTTGTGGGAAATACGGGAACTCGTGGGGGGAAGGCAGCCTATGGCTTACTGAACTTGAAGCCGGCAGGCAAAGTTCGTCAGGAACTGTTGGAGCCAGGCTTGGAGTACCTGGATATTGCGAGGAGTGCGGTTGGAGGGTACGTGGAGGACTACCTGTTGGTGTTGGATAATGGTCCAAGACCTGGGCTTGATCAAGCTTCAGGCAAACCATGGCAGAAATCCATCGAGACAGATCACTGCAGGATTATTAACCTTGATTGGAATAGATATTTTCTCTCTGACCCGTTGTCTGCAGTGCTGCAAGCCGAGGAAATGGCAGAGCGGATTATGGCACGTTGAGATGGAATACAGTATGAGAGTGAAAAACAACAGATTGGTTTAGATTTGTGGATTAACTTTGACATAACAGACAAAAGGAGGCACACACTATCGGTTATCCCACAAAAGCCTGTCTATTTGCTGATTGAAAGAGCTTTCATTTCATCCGTATACTAAAGGTGTTAGCAGGTTGGATGTCATAATGAGGCATTCATCGTAATAGGAAAGGATGATATGAAATGGGCAGATTAACTGGAAAAGTTGCAATTATAACCGGTGCCGCAAGTGGCATGGGATTGGCAGGTATTCAATTATTTGCAAAAGAAGGAGCCAAGATAGTGGCTACCGATGTGGCAGTCGAAGCTTTGGAGGAACAGGTTAAACAGATCGTAGCTGATGGCGGAGAAGCCATTGCGCTGAAGCTGGATGTGTCCAGCCCAGAGTCTTGGAACGCTGTTGTGGAAGAAACCGTATCGAAATACGGCAAAATAGATATTCTGGTCAACAATGCTGGAATCCATATGGCCAAAGGCATTTTGGAAGCTGAGTTAGAGGATTGGGACAAGGTTATGTCCATTAATGGAACAGGTGTATGGCTCGGCATGAAGGCAGTCATTCCTTATATGCAGAAGAATGGACAAGGTTCCATCGTTAATACCTCTTCCATTGCAGCAATCATTGGTGGAATCGCAGATGCCCAGGGCGCGGCTTATAGTGCTTCCAAGGGATCTGTACGTTCATTGACCAAACACGGGGCACAATGGTTCGCCAAAGATAATATCCGTGTGAACTCCGTACACCCGGGTGCTGTGTTTACGGGTATGGTGGAGAAAGCAGGCATCAAATCCCAGGTGGAGATGGGGGAGCATTACAAAAATCTTGCACCACTGCCTCCACATGCTGGTGAATCTATGGATATTGCTTACGCCTACCTGTTTTTGGCATCTGATGAATCCAAATTCATTACAGGTGTTGAGTTGCCTGTAGATGGTGGCTGGATCAGCAACTAACTACAAAGAATGTTCCGAGATAATAAAGAGGTACTGTATTCTCAAGCTTCAGGGGAGACAGTACCTCTTTTTAAGAGCAGATACCACTACAGAGTTGTAGCGTAACTTTATTTTGATGGACTCGTTGCAGAATGGAGATTAGACCGATAAATCTCTTGGGAGCGGTTCATGCGTGTGAATTCCAACAGTTGTTCCGCCATATAGGAGGCACTGTATTTGAAGTTGCTTTGCACCCAACCCGTAACTAAACCGAGAACGGCATTAGCCTGATAACAGGCGAGAAGTTCCTTATCCAACCGTGGATCAGGCGACAGATCGGTTACATCCTCCAGATACAAGTTCTTAAGTGTTATATAAAGTGTATCCCTGAAATCCAACAGCACGTTAGAACGAACCAGTAATGTATAGAAGGAGGCATGAGCCAGTACATGGTCGAAAATTTGAATTGCTGAGGCGTTAAGGTCCTTCATATCGAAATCTCGGAAATGCTGATAGGGTGCTCGATAGGCTGATTTGAGATCGTCAAGCACGTCATTTAACAATTCATCAAACAGGTCTTCTTTGTATACATAATGCTTGTAAAATGTGCTGCGGTTCAAATCGGCGGATTTGACAATATCGGTGATGGTTATACTGGCCAATGGTTTACGGGACATCCATTCCAGAAGGGCTGTCTTCAGAGCCAGTTTGGATTTGTGTACTCTTCGATCAGTGTCAGATACAGATGGAGACTTAAACATATACACAACCTCCCTTACTTATCAATGATACAGTGCACAGGCAGTAGATTAATCTTACTACAATACAAAAATGTGAATATATGGTGACTTTGGTGTCGTAATCTGTCCGTCTCACTGTGTTCTACCTTATAATAAACCAAAACGGACGAGGAGATGGACTCCAGATGAAAAAACAAATGTGGATCATTGCAAGTGTTGCAGTTGTAATTGTGATCGGAACCTATCTGTTTGCAAGCAATACGGGCAAGGATGAGGCGGGTACAGCCAGTGCGCCCAACATCAGAAAATTGGTGGAAGATATCAGCACAGGTAAAGAGACACCGGAATCTGCCTCCATTAATGCCAAACAGTTAATTGTCACCGATCAAGATAAAAAGACCACTACATACGATTTGCCTGAAAATGAATTTTTCCTTTCCATTGCGCCCTACGTGGACCAGACCCATCCCTGTGCAATTCATAGCTTGACCGGCTGTCAGGGGGAACTGAGCAACGAGGAGTTCAATGTAACCATTCACGATTCCGAGGGCAACACCTTGATGAAGGATACCATGGTGAAGTCTGGTGCAAACGGATTTATGGATCTATGGGTACCCCGAGATAGAACATATCTTATTCGTATACTTCATGATGGAAAAATTGCTGAGACTCAACTGTCTACATATGACAACGATGATACGTGTATCACAACGATGCAGCTGAGTTAAACATCCATTTGATCTACCTGTGCGATAGGGATTGCCTAGTGGCAGTCCCTGTTCCTTTTATTCGGAGAATCTGAATTACATGGTACTTTGCATTGACAAAAATCCATTCCTACGGCATAATCCAATAGTGATAATGATAATTGTTATCATATAAATACATATAAACAGGGGAGATAAAGATATGAAAAAAGGGTTGAACGGACTGTTGATTATGCTTGCCTTTGTGCTGGTTTTGGCGGGTTGTGGTAAAACCACGACTACAACAGATACAAGTCAAGGTACTGATTCGGGTAGTGCTCCAGCTGAAGAGACAGCAGGTCCTGTTACCGTGAAGCATAAACGTGGAGAGCTTAAGCTGGACAAGCCAGCAGAGCGTGTCGTTACACTTGAATGGACATATACGGAAGATGTCGTTGCCCTGGGTGTTCAACCAGTAGGTAATGCAGATAACGCTAACTATAAAGTATGGGTAACATCCGAAGCAGCACTGGATGACAGTGTAACGGATATCGGAACACGCAGTGAACCGAATCTGGAGGCTATTGCTGCTTTGAAGCCAGATCTCATCATTGCTAATGCAGATAATAATACGGCGGTCTATGATCAACTGAACGCGATTGCACCAACGATTGAATATGATCCGTACGATGGTAACGGCTATGATTATGACAAAATGACAGAGATCTTTAATAACATTGCAACTGCTCTGGGTAAAGAAGACAAAGCAAAAGAAGTTCTGAGTGATCTCGATCAGCACTATGTAGAAGCCAAAGAAAAATTGGCTGCTGCGGGTAAAGAAAACTTCAACTTTGCACTGACACAAGCGTTCACTTATCAAAATGCAGTTAGCCTGCGTATGTTTACCGATAACTCCGTTGTGATTGGTACATTGGATAAAATCGGACTGGTTAACGATTGGAAGCCGGACAAAGTTGAAAACTATGGCTTCTCCACAGTAGGCATTGAGTCTTTGACTGCTGTAAAGGACAGTAACTTCATTTATATCACCCAACCAGACGATGATGTCTTTGGCACAGCCATGAAAGATAACTCTGTATGGAATGGACTGAACTTCGTGAAGGACAAACGCACTTATCAACTGGATAGCACAACATGGACATTTGGTGGACCGATCTCCTCCAAAGTATTGGTTGATGGCGTAGTAGAGGCGATTACCAAATGAGTTCGGTTCAAGGATCTAAGCCAACTATGAATTGGCGCACAATAAGCATATATGGGGGCGGTCTAACCGCTCTCATCGTGCTTTTTTTTGTAAGTCTGTGTTATGGAGAGGCATCCATTCCTTTGTCTATCGTTTGGGACGCACTTACAGGCAGACAGGATACATTAGAGCACAATATGGTCTGGGATTTGCGTATGCCACGCACAGTGATTGGTATTCTTGCAGGCGGCGCATTGGCTGTGGCGGGTGCTTTGCTGCAAACGATTACTCGTAATCCATTGGCTGCTTCAGATACGCTGGGCATTAATGCAGGAGCGTACTTTGTAGTGGTGCTGGGAGTTATTGCTTTTCCAGGACTGTTAAGTCAGTCGCCTTTTCTCTTCGCAGCTCTTGGTGGTCTGCTGGCAGCCTTTGCGGCTTATTTCATGGGCGGCGGACGAACATCAAGCCCGGTTCGGCTTGCGTTGTCCGGTATGATTGTATCGATGGTGCTCGGTTCATTTACAAGCGCATTACATATTTTTTTCTCCATGGAGACGCAAGGGTTGTTCCTTTGGGGCTCGGGAACACTTGTCCAGAATGACTGGAGTGGTGTGTCCTATGCTTGGCCTTGGGTGATTGGTATTACGCTTCTCGCGTTAATCCTGTCCAGACAGTGGGATATGCTAGAGCTGGATGAATCAACGGCTTCTTCATTGGGGCAAAAGGTTGGATTGGCTCGTGCGGGTGGTTTAATTCTCGCGGTACTGCTGGCTGCAGTCATCGTCAGTGTAATTGGGCCGATTGGCTTCGTGGGGCTGGTTGCGCCACATCTGGTTCGATTGAGTGGCGTACGTTCCAACCGATTGCTGTTACCAGGTGTGTTCATATGGGGAGCAGCGCTCCTGGTTGGGGCGGATGTACTTGCCAAAATGGTGCATAACTCCAGCATGGAGCTGCCGACAGGTGCGGTTATGGCGATCATTGGTGCACCGTGGCTCATCTGGCTTGTCCTTACACGCATGAAGGCAGCGAACGGCTCAAGCATGTCCACTTCAATGAGTACAGGAGGAGCTGCGCGTCGCTTTGCATTTGGCCCAATGGCTGTATTATTTTCAGTCATTACCGTCGCGCTAATCTTGCTCAGTACGATGTTTGGCGGTATGCGAATTCCTCTGGCCGATTGGTTACCGAGTCTATTCCAATCGGATGGACTGTTCTCGGCGCTGATTCAGCTTCGAATTCCGCGTACACTTGTTGCCGCAGGTGCAGGAGCTGCACTGGCAATCAGTGGTGTGCTTATTCAGATGGCGGTACGTAATCCTCTGGCAGATGCTTCAATTGTCGGTGTATCCTCAGGTGCAGGGCTTGGAGCAATGATGGTCATCATCTTATGGCCGGGTCTTCCGATATACTTGCTGCCAATTGCGGCAATCATCGGTGCAGCCATTGCTGCAGTGGTTGTGTTCTCCCTCGCCTGGAAGAAAGGACTGAACCCTTCGGCGGTTGTGTTGCTGGGGATCGCGATGTCTGCCATTGCTGGAGCAGGGATTCAGATTCTGATTGTCCGTGGTGCCGTATACGGTAGCAGCGGGTATATCTGGCTGACGGGAAGCACCTATGCTCGTACCTGGGAACAGGTGAAGGTTATCGGATTATTTTTAGTTATTCTGGTACCTGTGGCCTGGTGGCTGGCGCGTAGATTCGAACTGTTGGTATTCGACGATAATAGTGCATCTGGACTTGGACTGGGTGTACGCCGTACACGATTACTGGCCATGACCGTGGGTGTATTACTTGCAGCAGGTGCTGTTGCTTGTGTAGGAACTGTTGGTTTTATCGGTCTGATTGCACCACATATGGTTCGGTTACTGACGGGGAATAAGTTAAGACGTTCGATGTTTTTATCCGCATTAGCCGGTGCAGTCATGTTGGTGCTGGCCGATACGATCGGAAGAACCGTCATGGCGCCAACAGAGATTCCATCAGGCATACTCATTGCGATTATCGGAACGCCGTACTTCCTGTATCTGATGTATCGTTCCAACTGGCGCAAGTCTGTATAAATAGTTCAAACCAAAAGCCTGCTCCCGGAGCAGGCTTTTTGCTGTCAAGTGGTACCATTCGTACACGATCTTACAAGCTATTTAACTCGTTTGCACAGACAATGGTTTGTCAGACCCTATATCGGCACAACACACAAAGCACCTAATGAATGTCTAGTCCTCCGGAAATGAAAAAATCCCCTTAGGTCTACAGGGAATAGAGAGTCACGTTATTAAGCGTGAAGCTCTTACTCCCTGTGTACCTTGAGGGGATTTTGGGTTGAGCACATGTGAATCGTGCTGTCGTTAGCTGGATTTCAGAATCCCGCTGTCATCGACTGACTGTACGGCTTGCTGTAATATCTCATGATCCTGAACGAGGGCGAATCGCACATAACCTTCACCTGAAGGGCCAAAGGCACTTCCTGGCGTTGCGATGACTCCCGCATGTGTAACCAGATCCATGGCGAATTGCTCCGAGCTGTCGTAGTGCGCCGGAATCCGGCTCCAGATGAACATGGTCGCTTCAGGTTTGGCAATCGGCCAACCGAGATTGCTGAAGCCCTCACAGAGGATGTCTCTGCGCTGTTCATAGATCGCTCTGACCCGTTCAACCTCGGATTGATCTCCGGTTATGGCAGCAATCGCTGCTTTTTGGATCGGTAGGAACATGCCGTAATCCATATTGGATTTTAGCTTTTTCATCATGGCGACCATAGCTGCATTGCCCACACAGAAGCCAATTCGGGCTCCGGCCAGGCCATAGGTTTTGGATAAGGAATTGAATTCCACACCGACGTCCATAGCGCCAGGAAACGCGAGGAAGCTTCCACATGACTTTCCGTCAAATACAAGTTCACTGTACGCGTTATCGTGGAGCACGATAATATCATACTTCTTGGCAAAGGCAATCAGATCAAGATAGAACTGATCCGGTGCCATCGCTGTTGTCGGATTGTTGGGATAGGAGACCAGCATGAATTTCGCTCGATGAGCGATATCTTCCGGAATATCCTCAAGCTGAATAACATATCCGTTCTCTTCTTTTTGCGGCATATAATACAGCTCTGCTCCGGCCAATAAAGGCCCATCGGCGAAGACAGGATAGCAGGGATCAGGTACCAGAACGAGATCTCCTTCGTCCACGATGGAGAGGGAGATATGTGCCAGTCCCTCTTGTGAACCGAGTAAGGAACAGACCTGTGTTTTCGGGTCCAATTCGACCTCATAGCGCTGCTTGTACCACTCACTTGTAGCTTGCAGCAGCTCACTCTGGTCATTCACCGCGTATATATAGTTCAACGGGTCAGCAGCAGCTTCACATAGTGCAGTGATGATATGCTGCGTAGGTGGAATATTCGGTGTACCTACACTGAGATCGATGACAGGTTGTCCATTCTCCAGGCGCTGGCGTTTGATCTCCAGCAACCGGGTGAAGATCCCTTCACTGAAGTGGTCCATACGTTTAGCAAAGTTCATGATGATGTATTCCTCCAATCCTCTTCGTACACACATATCTATTTATAATAAATGGATCAGGCGCAAATGAGAAGAGGATGGAGACCGTTACTTATACTATTCGACCTTGAACTGGCTCAATTCGTCTTGCAATTTATTGGATAACTGATTCAACTGCTTCGAAAGATCAGCCACCTGTTCAATACTATCCAATTGTTCCTGTGTGCTGGCGCTAACTTCTTCTGTGGAAGCAGAGTTCTCTTCTGTAGTGGACGAGATAATCTCCAGCGCTTGGAAAATCTCATCTTTATGCTTATGAACATTGTTTGTATTGCCCGTGATCTGGACCATGCGTAATTTCAAATCTTCCAGGTCCTTGTTAATACTAAAGAAGACTTGTTTCGTGTCCTCTACGGATTTGGCATTTTCATCCGCAATTTTCATGCCGCGCACGGTATGTTCAACCGAGATGTTGGTTTTCTCTTCAATCACACGTACCTTCTTGTTGATTTCCTCTGTAGCCTGTGCAGTTTGTTCCGCAAGCTTGCGCACTTCTTCGGCAACGACAGCAAAACCTCTGCCTTGTTCACCAGCACGTGCAGCTTCAATCGATGCATTGAGTGCCAGCAGGTTGGTCTGTGAAGCAATTTGTTTTACGGTGTCCACAAAACTGGATATTTCATTACGGCTCAGATCAATCTCCTGAATAATGGAGGACATCGCCTGTGTAGAATTGTGGTTCTCCTCAGCCCATTTGGAGAGTTGTTCAACGACTAAGAGTCCTTGGCCGCTCTGATCAACAGATGTCTGCACCATCGTCTCGATCGCTTGAGCATCCGTCGCGATTTCATCGATTTGATACGATAATGAACCTGTTTTACGTAAAATATTTTCTGTCTCAATCGATTGATAATTGGTCGCATTAGCAATTTCATTGATGGCTGTAGACGTGTCGTTCATGGTCCCTGCCGTTCTTGAAGATATCGATTGCAGATCGTTAGACGACTGATTCAAGACATGCGCCGAGCTGCCGACCATCTGTAACATTCCTTGAATCTTCTGCACCATGGAGTTCAGGCCCTGAGCAATCTGTCCGATCTCATTATTGGACTTCGCATCCAGCTGAACCGTCAGATCCCCTTGTTCAATCAGCTTGATCTTGGCAAGCAGTTGTGGAATTGCTCTGAGCAGATAACGAAGTGTAATGTAACTGATGATCACGAGCAAAATGGTAGCAACGGCAAATCCGCCAAGCGTAATCCATGTGAATGTTTTTAATTCCGCGAGAACTTCTTTCTCGGATATGGTCAGACCTACTGACCACCCTGTATCTTTACTGGTTGCGTAGCCGATATAACGACTTTCCCCATTGTCATTAATCAACTGCACACCGGATTCCCCAGCGATCATCTTTTTGCCGATGTCCCCAATACCGCCAGTCGTGTCCGTAATCTTTTCTTTCAAAACTTTCTCCTGATCCGGATGGTAGAGAATATCTCCGGTCTTGGAAAGTAGAATGGAGTAACCCGTGCTTCCCAGTGAGTAGCTCTCCATAATGGCCGGGATATCCTTGAATGCAATATCAGCCGCGGCAAATCCAATAAGCTGACCATTGTCATCTTTGATTGGATAGAATATGCCCATGAGCACACTGCCTGTTGCAAGATCAATGTACGGATCAGAGAAATATAACCCGTCTGCGGCTACAGCCGGATTATAGTATGGGCGTGTTTGGATATCAAAATCCGGGGCGGAAGCCGCACCATCATTTTGCAGCCAGAAGCCTTTACCTCCTAAACCTGCGATCCAGGCATCGGCGAACGAAGGCTCTTCCTTAACAATGGCTGCGAGTGTTTCCTGAGTTTCCGCTGCGTATGTGGAACTGGCTGCAACCTCTGCCGATTCGGTCGTTTCTATGTATTGTCGAAATAACTTATTGGTAGACATTTGCTTGACCAGTGAACCTTTTTCTTTGAATAATGCATCGAACTCACTTACAATCGCTTGTGTCTTGGTCTGAAGCATAGACTCCTGTTGTTTGACCAAAATGTTTTGTGTGCTTGAATACATGAACGTCCCCAGAACGGCAAAGACGACCACGATAATGACCAATAGCACAATGGATAATGTGTTCGCGATGCTGGATGTTCGTGTTTTCTTTAATACCCGATTCCTTAAAATGTTTGACATGTTCCATCTCCCCAGATGTGTATTAAGCTAAAAGCTTCTAATTATATGTCGGAATAATATATATAATTATGTAGATTCCTGTAGGCTAAACGAAAAAAATCAACAGAAATGGGAATAAGATCGGATCGAGAAAGTATGGAAGTGACATCATAGTGGGGACAGAACGATGCAGAACTTTACATGCAGCTAACAATTGAGACCACTACACACCGATACTATAAGTATCACGTTGTGAAATATAGACCTATGGAGAACCGGAGGAGCATGAATGGCTAAGAAATCAGAGAGTAATAAATTAAGGGGGAGAGGGATTCAACAGCTGAAGATAACGACAACCTTGATATTAATGATTGCCGTTAGTTTGATTGGACTCGTTGTATTATTTCTATTCGGCATATTTGGCATGAATGACGTGAGAGTGGCACAGGGCGCGTTATATACAGATCGATTCTTGCATCAGACTAATATTTTGGAGATTAAGGCTGACTTCTATAATATGCGTGCCAACTATACCAAGCTTCTCGATAAGCAAGAATATACGGACAAGCAGTATGAGCAAGTTCAGAAGAACAAGAAAAAGGTTATGGGTGGGATGGACGAGTTTACCGCAAGAACTCTTGATACAACAGAACAAGAAATCTTTAATGATCTCAAGGCGAAGCTGGAAGTTTACGACCAGGACATTGAACAGATCATGAACGTCAAGAAAACAACGGGTACTTATGATGATGAAGAGAGAGACCGAATTAACAAAAGCAGTACAGCCATTGTGGAAACGGTTACGAAGTTAAGTACATATAATGAAGAAGAATCTGCGAATTTATATGCGCAAACCCAAGACACCATTCGAGATACAGCGCTGTTTCTTGGCATTGTGCTTCTCACTTCACTGTTCATTCTGGTCGTTGTGTCTTATCTGACGATTCGAAATATTCGCTCTCGGATGCGTGCAATCAATAGTTACTGTGAAGAGATTACACAGGGCAACCTGTCAGCTACCATTGCTCCCCAGTTGCTTCAAGGTCAGAATGAAATTAGTGTCATTGCTCGTGCCATTCATAAAATGACGGGTTCCACTTCGAATGTAATTACGAGTGTGGTGAATGAGTCTCAGCAGATCAATGAGATGAGTGACCTCACGAATCAGAACATGTCGGAACTCAATGAGCGTATACGTGAGGTATCTGCAACGGTAGAAGAGTTGTCGGCAACGATGGAAGAGACTTCTGCATATACGGAGAATATGAATCAATCCGTTAATGAGGTCCTTCGAGCAGCTGAATACATCTCCGCCCGTACCAAGGAGAAGGCTGAGTCTGCTAATGTTACTAGCGGCAAAGCTGAGGTTCTGAAGCAGGAGGCTAGTGTATCTAGTAAGGCAGCCCAGGATATGTATACGAGTGCGAGCGTGAAGATGAATGATGCATTGGAGCGTGCCCATGCAGTGGACCAGATCGGTGTTCTGTCCCAGTCCATTCTGGATATTACCTCGCAGACCAACTTGCTCGCATTGAATGCTTCCATTGAAGCGGCTCGTGCAGGTGAAGCAGGACGTGGCTTTGCCGTTGTAGCTGAGGAGATCCGAAAATTGGCAGATGGCTCCAGACAAGCTGCAGACGAGATCCGGCATGTTACAAGTGAGGTCACAGAGTCTGTCGCTCTTCTGTCTTCTAGCGCGAAGGAAATGCTTACCTTTATGTTCAACCAAGTGGGCAATGACTATAAGTTGTTGGAAGATACGGCAGATGAGTATTACACTCATGCAGTTGAACAAGCCAACACAGTGAATGATCTCCACACGACGGCGCGTCAGGTGAATGAAACCGTTGAGACGTTGGTGAGAGCCATTCATGAGATTGCGACGGCCAGTGAGCAATCCGCTGCATCGAGTCAGCATATTGCTGAACATATGGTGTCCTCTACTGAGCAATCATTGCAAGTAACGAGTCAGTCGGATCAAGTGAAGGAAAGTGCGCTACGTCTTAACGACCTTGTAAAAGGGTTTAACATTTAAATGCATTGCCCGTTAAACTGTGCCAAAAGCCCGCCCTCATTTAAGAGAAGCGGGCTTTTTTCTGTACCGTTAAGTATTGGAATATTCTTATTCTAGCTAGGTGTTCATATCCGTTAGTGCTGGCATGTTGATCTCTTTTACACAAGCTGCTTTGGATAAATTCACGATACAACGAACGATAGAAACCATGTCCTGAAGTGGAATACGTGTCCCGTCATACTCAGCAAGAGCTCGATCCGGTCCTTCTTCATAAGGGATCTCCGCTGCCAGCTCTCCGGGGTTAATACATGTAACGGCAATGCCGTCATGTCGGGTATGTTCTCTCAGAGCCTCTGTGATTCCGCGAATGGCAAACTTGGAGGCGACAAAAGATACTTGTGTACTATTGGCATTATTCAGACCGGCTGTTGAACCAATGAGAATGATTTTGCCCGCTGCAGATTGTCGTAGATGAGGCAATAATGCCTGAATACATACGATGGTTGAAGTGATATTAACATGGATCAGATGACTGATGTCCGCAGGCTCGTCTTTATCGAACGTATAGTGATCCTCGAAGCCTTCTTTCTCCCAAATGCCTACATTGTATATGAGTACATCCAAAGGTTCATTCTTCAACTGGTCCGTGACAATGGTGGCGGCGTTCAGCTCAGAAAGATCGGCCTGTATCCATATCCGCTGTACACCATCACTCAAATCCAGGCTTTCCGGTCTGCTTCGAGAAACGACCCAGACTTTATCGCCCTGTTCGGGCACACCTCTGACGAAGGCATCTCCTAATCCTTTGCTTGCACCGAACACAAGATAACTTTTCATATGGAAATCCTCCTTGTGGA
Source organism: Paenibacillus sp. SZ31 (assembly GCF_012912005.1). Lineage (GTDB taxonomy): Bacteria > Bacillota > Bacilli > Paenibacillales > Paenibacillaceae > Paenibacillus. The sequence continues at coordinate 128,267 of NZ_JABBEA010000008.1, read as the reverse complement.
ATTGCAGTATCTAGTTTATGGGTAAGTCCACATCATCTTACTATAGAAGTGAAGGGAAAGAATGAAGCTTGAATGAAGATATCTTGAATGTCGATATTTCTATGAAATTGGAAATATTTCTTTTTTTACTAACCGAAGGATGTAGCAGTTAAAAATTTGTTGTAAATGATAATTGTTATCAATTATACTTCCCATAGGAAAGGGGGAATTATTTTGAACGACGATGATTTAATGTTATGGGATTATGCCAATATTCAACTCATGGATATTCGCTATAAGTTTCTAAATCCAGGTGAAGCGTTGAGCTCCTATCGTTTTCCTGCATCTGGATATTTATATATTGCTCGTGGTACCGCTTGTTTTCGGCTCGATGGTGTGAAGCATGATGTTGAACGTTTTTATATCATCCATAGTGGGAAGGGAGGTCATCTGGATATCGGTCCGGTTAGAGAGAGAATGGAATACTATCTGGTGTTATATAAAACTTCTCTCTCCAACACGGCTGTACCGTCTGTCCAAAGACAATTTGAGAGCAGCAGTCCATTTCAAAGGCAATATGCTTTTGCTCCCAATGATTCGGTGGAATTACTGCTTCAACTTAAGAAAATGCTCCACATCTGGCTGAAGCCTAACTCACTGGAACGATTGCAGGTGAAATCGCAGCTGTATCAGTTTGCGTACGAAGTCGAGAGACAATGGAAGATACATACGGAAGCTAATGTTAAACCTGATCTAGTTGAGCAAGCCACTCAATACATACGTGAACATTACAGGGAATCAATAACGTTATCCACGGTTGCTGAGCAGCTTAACTATAGTGCTGCATATGTAGCAAAACAGTTCAAAATGAAGACCGGAAACAGTCTCATTGATTATCTGATTCAAATTCGAATGGAAATAGCCTGTGAATTGCTGGAACAAACGGAGGCTTCTTTACAGGAAGTGGCGTCGGGCGTGGGTTACACGGATCTATCTTACTTTATCCGCATTTTCAAGAAGACGGTGGGAGTGACACCCGGTAATTATAGGTCAGAAGCTCGTGATCAAACCAAAAGAATGGATCGTCCTATAACCAGGCTTAGATTGTCTAATGCAGAACGCAGAAGACAAGGTTATATTGGTAATGAATATGATAATCATTATCAACATATGGAGAGGAACGATTTATCGATGTACAGAAATACCAAAGTATCATTGGGGGCTGTCATGCTGTTATGCCTGACCATTATGGTCAGCGCTTGCGCACCTGCCGGGGGGAATGCAAGCACAACCTCTACATCCACTGTAGAAACGCAAACGAGTCAACAGGCAAGTACAACGCCTTCCGAAAGGCTATACACGGACAACCAAGGACATGAAGTCAGTATACCGGAGAAGCCGCAACGTGTTGTGCTTCAGGGCAATTCCATTGGAGATCTGCTTGCGCTGGGTGTACAACCTGTCGGGATCGACCGTAGATTTATTGCCAATTCGGCATATGAGGATAAAGAGATCACGCCAGCAGAGGATATCGGTTTTCCCACGAGTTTTGAGAAAATCCTGTCCCTGGAACCTGATCTGACCATGCTGGGTTATGTACTGGATAAGCAGTATGATGAAATATCCAAAATATCACCGACCGTTGTCTTTGATCAGAATCTGCCATTGAACGAACGTCTTCCGGTGATCGGAGAGATCGTAGGCAGACAGGATAAGGCCAAGCAATTGCTGGCTGATTATAATGTCAAGGCAGAAAAGATGTGGAGCGAGATACGGGCTCAAGGCCAAGTCGCTGAAGGCGAAACGGCTGTGGTGCTGATGTATTATTGGGATCGGACGATGTACCTGATGAAAACAGGCGGCGTGCCTGAACTGTTGTACCAACCGCAAGGCTATAAGATGTCTGAGAAGGTGAAAGGCATTGAGCCGGCCGCAGGCTCCCCGTTCATTGAAATTTCGCCTGAGCTGATGCATGAGATGCTTGTAGGTGACCATCTATTCGTATTGTATCCTGAGAATGATGAAGCCGAATCGTCCTTCAAGGAACTGCTGGAAACGCCACTTTGGAAAAAACTCCCCGCTGTGCAAAGCGGAAAAGTCACTTTCATCGAGTCCAAATGGAATTATGAAGATATGCTGACGAGCGACATGCTGCTGGATGAGTTTCCTAAAATGATTGCTGAATAAAGCAAAGTATGGGGAAATTTTGATCCGAGTATATTCGGAAAAAAAGCCTGCGCCATATGGTGCGGGCTTTTTCAATTGATCATGATCATGACGCTGACTACCTGGACGTACGGTTCTGACTTGATCGTCAGAATCTGACATTTGAAGCGGTTGGGAGCATCGTATGGAACGATTCGGACAGGCTACTCCTTTTTTTCGTTGCGGTAATCTCGTGGAGCTGCGCCCATTACTTTTTTGAACATACGAGAGAACTGGAAGGGGTCTTTGTATCCGACGCTGCATGCGATCTCATTCATCGAAAGGGAAGACTTCTGAATAAGCTCGCTGGCGCGATTCATCCGGTATTGAATCACATACTGTTGAGGTGTGAACCCAGTGGTGTCTTTGAAGATTTTGGACAGATATTTGCGATTGATCTTCAAACGTGCAGCCAGTTGTTCGACACTCAGATCCGTTGCATAGTTATGTTCGATGAATGCAATGGCTTGTTCCACATATTGACCTCGTGCACCTGGTGAGGTAACGGGCATGGAAGCTGGGTCCAATATGACAGACAGGAAGGAATAAAGGGCGCCCAACAGCCGAAGTTCGTCTGTCAGGTTATGCTCCGTTGCTTTGAACATCTCCAAAAAGCAGGATTGAATGTACTCGTCCCGATTGGACGAAAATACGGGCTGTTCGTTGGATAAGGATGATCGCTTGAGATAGCGTTCCACCTGCATGCCGTTGAATGCGATCCAGGAGTATGTCCATGGAGCTTCATCATCGGCCTGGTAATGCGCCAGCTTCTCTGGACTGATCAGAAATCCTTGCCCTTTTCCTAGTGTGTACGTCCGGCCTCCGGTATGAAAATGTCCCTTACCACTATGGATATAATGGATTTTGTAATAATCACGCACCATAGGGCCGACCTCATGTCCAGGCAAGCACTGCTCTGTACCGCAATAGTATAATTTCAGATCGACGTTATGGATTTTGGAAAAATTCGAGAATTGATATTGAACGATGTCCATTTCGATTCACCCACACTCTCTCCAGCACGACACGCATGGCGACATGATGTCATGAAATGGCGTTATTATGTCATTCGATAATAGCGTTTACAATTTTATAATAGGGATAGGTATGAACTTATTATATCAGGAGGTCGCCATCTCTGAGAATGGAATTGGCGTCAGCGAGGAGGCAGTATGTTGAACGATACTTTATTCCCGGACGGCGTGTGGCCAGTTATGCTCACTCCGTTCACGGAGGACAATGAGATTGACTATACGGCATTAGAAGAATTAATCGAGTGGTATTTGGGTAAAGGGGTGCATGGTCTATTCGCGGTTTGTCTTTCTAGCGAAATGCTCCATCTATCGCTACAAGAGAGAGTAGACTTGGCCACATTCGTAGTGGAAAAAACAAAAGGGAGAGTGCCAGTTGTTGCTTCCGGTCATAATTTGGATGATTTGCAGGAACAAATTACGGAGTTAACGGCAATTGCGCAGACAGGTGTTGATGCTGTCATTCTTGTGACAAGTCGTATAGCAGGTCCTAATGACGACGATGAGGTGTGGAAACGCAATCTGAGCACTATCATGGAACGGTTGCCAGATGTGAAACTGGGTCTGTACGAATGTCCAATTCCATACCATCGCTTGTTGTCTCCAGAATTGCTGAAGTGGTGCGCAGATAGCGGACGTTTTTTCTTTCTCAAGGAAACAAGCTGTGATCTGGAACAGATCCGTCAGAAGGTCGCAGCCGTTCAAGGGACACCGCTCAAAATTTATAATGCCAACGGCACTTCGTATCTAGGATCGCTGCAAGCAGGTGCACACGGCTACAGTGGCATTCTGACCAACTTCCATCCGGATCTGTACGTGTGGATCATCGAAAATTGGCAGCAGGATCAAGCAAGAGCCGAACGATTACAGACATTGCTGGGGCCCCTTCATCTGTTTGAGGGACGTCATTATCCGGTCAACGCGAAATATTTGCTGCAACAAGAAGGGCTGAAGCTTACGCTTCATTCCAGAGCCAGAAGTAGCGAAGAGTTCAGACCGGTTCACCGTTTGGAGATAGATCAGTTCCTGGAGCTAAGCCAGCTATTCCGGCAATCTTTGATTACGAAGGATGAGTCTTTTAGATAGGAAATGAATTGCCCCGCTATTATTTTATTTTCAGGCTCTGGATGTTGATGATATCGGTGTTCAGGCGGAGGCAACACCTGCTTTTAGGTTTTTAATATGCGTAGTTCTAACCTCATCAAGTAAATACGAAAAAAGACGTCTTAAGCTGCGGCCGTTTCCCTGTAATTTAAAGGGGGAACGGTCGTTTGTTTTTTCGGGAATTGATGCTAGTAGTTATAAAAATATACTCTCTTATTTTCTGTTTATCTTCCGGTAGCATAAATTCTTCTCCTTGTTATACATATTCCCGCTTTTGTTAGCTAAAGCCTGGGGCTTAGACAGTTGTTGTTTATTGATAATGGTGGATTGCCCCCTGTGTTTTGTCCACACCGTTGGTTGAGTGATTGAATATTACTATCAGGTGAGCTTATGCCAAATACTGCTAGAGTATGAGGTTCTTAAAAAGGTGGGATGGGGAAAATGGCTATTTTATCAACTGGGCCGATAGAAAATAATCCGGTTTCCGGGGTTAGACCGACACAACAGGTAACGATCAGATTGGTAAGTCGGGCTGTTGTGGACTCGGTAACAATATCCGTGCAGGGTTATGTGCTAAGCACAACTAGAACGCTGTATGTGAGTGAAGTGATCAGTATTGCACCTAACGAAGCAGTGACCAGAAATTATTTTGCAGATTTAGATGCTTTTGAGTTTGTTTTTGGAACAGATGTGGAAGGTGTGGAGGAAGTAGGAATTTCAGTGTGGGGCAAACAGGCGTCTGGACAATTGGTTGATGCACACCGGGTGGTAGCCCACGAAAAAACAGTTAATGACATCTAACAGATAAGATATACCCAAAAGAGGAGATGTAGCGATGAGCTTTTTATCAACCGGGCCGATAGAAAATAATGCTGTTAGCGGTGTAAGACCGACTCAGACAGTTACCGTCAGAATGGATAACCGCAGTGATGTGACAGCCTCAACCGTACAAATACAAGGGTATTACCTGGATGGTGGAATAAGAGTTTTGTATGTCAGTGAGTCTCTTGACATCATACCCAATCAAGTAATAACCAACAATTATTATGCCAATTTTGATGCCTTTGAGTTTACTTTTACAACACCAGCGACGGTTAATGATCCTGTTCAAGTATCCGTATGGGGTAAGAGCAGCACAGGCGCTTTGGTAACAGCCCATCGTTTGGTTTCTTCCGAACTGCTGGGTGAAACCCCAAGCATCACCGGAGCCACAGGTGCAACCGGAACTACGGGGGCGACAGGGACGCCAGGTACAGCGGGAGTGACAGGAGCAACAGGGACGCCAGGTACAGCGGGAGTGACAGGAGCAACAGGCACACCAGGTACAGCGGGAGTAACGGGAGCGACAGGCACACCTGGTACAACGGGAGTGACAGGGGCGACCGGCACACCGGGTACAACGGGAGTGACAGGGGCGACCAGCACACCGGGAACAACGGGAGTAACAGGAGCAACAGGCACGCCAGGTACAACGGGAGTGACAGGGGCGACCGGCACACCGGGTACAACGGGAGTAACGGGAGCGACCGGCACGCCAGGTACAACGGGTACGACGGGAGTAACCGGAGCAACAGGGACACCAGGAACAACGGGAGTAACAGGAGCGACAGGCACGCCAGGTACAACGGGAGTAACAGGAGCAACAGGCACGCCAGGTACAACGGGAGTGACAGGAGCAACAGGCACGCCAGGTACAACGGGAGTGACAGGAGCAACAGGTACACCAGGAACAACGGGAGCTACAGGTGTAGCAGGCGCTGGAGCAATCATTCCTTATTCATCAGGACTTCCAGTGGTGTTGACTACAGTATTGGGTGGACTTTTGAATACCTCCAGTTTAGTTGGTTTTGGTAACAATGCTACAGGAGTAAGTGTTAACGGAGGAATTATTGATCTCACAGGCGCCGCAGGCACATTGCTTAACTTCGCTTTCTCGGCATCGCGTGCAGGAACGATTACTTCGCTGGCTGCTTATTTCAGCACGACAGCTGGACTGAGCTTGGTTGGATCCACAGTAACCATAACTGCACAATTATTCCGTTCCACTGCACCTAATAACTCTTTTACAGCTGTACCGGGTGCATTGGTAACCTTGGCGCCTCCACTGACCGGTATTCTAGCACTGGGAACAATATCCAGTGGTTTGACTACAGGACTGAGTATTCCGGTAGCCGCCGGTGACCGCCTGCTTATGGTCTTCTCAGCATCTGTAACAGCCGGAATTGATGTGGCTACAACCGTAGCCGGATATGCAAGCGGAGGCCTTACCATCACTTAACGGAAATTAGCTATATAACAAGTTCATAGACAGGGACCCCTTGCGATCATGGTGAGAGGTCCCTGTTTATATATGAGCACAACTAGTAGAGCATAAAAAAGGCGAGGATTGCTCCTCGCCTCGTACATAACGTGGTTTACTGAATTTCACTCTGTTGTGGTTAGGCTGTCTACGACAAATTTAAGTTGGGCTTCCAACGAAATCGGGTCACTAAACACGAAGCCACGGCTGTTCTCACGATAAACGTGATTATTCTGGACAGCAGGGAGGTTATCCCAGATCGGACCTTCAAAAACGGAATCCCCACTCTCATCACCTGTCCATCCACTTATAAAGATATAATCTCCTGCATATTGTGGTAACAATTCAAGTGATAACTTGGCCCAACCTTTGCCGCTATCGATGGCTTCCTTCTGAATGATCGGCGGTGCCTTCAGGCCAAACTCGCCATAAATAATATCTCCACCTCTACCAAAGCTCCCGTAGGCATAAAATTCTTTGGCACTTCCCGTATCAAAAATCGAAACCGTGCGATCACCTACCGCTTGCTCCACGAGTGGTGTATATTCAGCGATTTTAGCATCCCACTCTGCGATCCAGGCCTTTGCTTGCTCTTCTCTACCAGTCATCTTGCCAAAATCCATCAATTGCTCCCGCAGAGGTACTCCATATTCAACAGCGACGGTCGGCGCAATTTTGGACAGCTTTTCGATCGTTTCAGGGTCATTCCAAACGACAATTAAATCGGGCTGCAACTCCATGATTTTCTCGTAGGGTACATCGTTACCGATGTTGACAACGTCATCGAGTTTTCCTTCTGTATAACTGTTAAAGGACTCATCACCAGTTCCAACAGGCTTAAGGCCCAGCGCTAGCAAATGACCAGTAAAGGCTCCTGCCACCATTACGACCCTTTGAGGTTTTTTTGGGATTTGTACTTCACCGTTAACCGCAGAATAGGTTACCATCTCCGAGCTGCCGGTTGTTGTGTTACTGATATTACTCTCTGCACCTACAGTTGGACTCTGCGTACTGCCAGTGCTTCCATTCGTGTTTGCTGGTCTGGAACATGCGCTAACCAATAGAGTTAGGCACAACAGCAGGGTAATTCCTACAGGTAGTTTGCTTCTATACATCCGTAAATCTCCTTTTTCGCTATGTTGATAATGATTATCATCTCTGATATCAATATAACGACGGAGTTTACGCGGAGCAATGGATGATCGAAGCCTAAGAATAGGACGATAAGAACCTCTCGCCACTTGTCCGGACTCATCCTTGAATTGCTTTGGTGTGACTCCCGTATGCTTTTTGAACATTCTTATAAAATAGGATACATCACCATATCCGACGCTTGCAGCCACTTCTTGCAGAGATAACTCGGTCTTTTGCAGCAGCGTTCCTGCTTTGTTCATCCTAATACCGATTAAGTGATCGATTATACTTGCGCCAGTTTCACGTCGGAAGTACTTGGACAGATAAGGGACGCTGTAATGGAATGTATGCGCGAGTGTTTCCCGCGTCAGCGGCTGGGCGTAGTGCTCCTGCATATAGCGAATAAGCTGAGAAGCAAGGTTAGGTCTAACAATGCTGACCTGCTGTTGATCCATTTGCCTGAGCAATTCATATACAAATTGATAGAATAGTGTTTTGGTATGGAGCCGCTCCAAGCGTCCCGGTCTATTCCATTCGCCCAGCATACGCTCAGCGATTTCGTAGAGGATGGCAGGATGGTATGGAATAAAACCGTACTGGAGGTGGAATGGCAATGGTTGATCTGGTTGTTGAAGTGTATGCTGCTTGCCAGGTAGCGGGAAGGAGGCTTTATAGAAAATTAGGTAATAATGAAAGGATTCGTCCGTTGGCATGATGTCCAGACGGGTGTTTTTGCCCCCATGAAGCATATAAAATGGTTTGGTAGCATGCTCATTTCCGTCTAAAATCACGGTTGCACTGCCATGCGTTACGTACAGAAAGGCGCTGGCAGGGAACAGGTAAGGACGCACGCACTCGTCGGCTTGTATGACAATATGTCGTACATCCATGATTTTGAGCGATGCACAATTCCAGATGAGTATGTGATCTTGTACATTCAAGGTTGCTTTCAATAGAGAGTTGTCTTCCTTCCATGAGCTGTTGAAGCCAGCCTTTTATGTGGTGAGGTTATTATATAATAATATTAGTGGACTCTTGCGAAAAAACTGAAATAAAGCGTTTGTAATGCGATATACATATTCCGAAGTCTAAATGAATTGTGTTGCAAGTAAAAAACGATTTATAATAACAGATGTATAAAAATACATATTTTAGGGAGAGTCAAGATGGGAAAAAGATTGTTAGTAGCACTATTAAGTATGATCATGTTATTTGGAGTGGTACCCGCATATGGTGCTGGAACTTCGGGGAATTCTTTAATATGGGAGGGTTATAACGATAACGGAAGATTGGTGGGTATTAATTTCACTACGTTTACAGGCAAAAAAAGCACAACGAAATCTATTTATAATAAGCAAGCTTCACAGCAAAAAGTTATTGGGAATTGGATTTATTTTTTAGTAGAGGACGAAGAAGATCATTATTCTATCGCTAAGATTAAAACAGATGGTTCAGCATTCGCTTATGTATCCCAAGATGATAATTTTGCAAGTTTTGATGTTGCTGGAGATACGATTTACTTTGTGAAAAGTGAGTACAATGGTAATTTGTACGATGATTTGTCCTTTGGCTCAATGAAGACAGATGGCACGGAGAAAGAGATTATTTTGCCTGTATCTCCTTTTTATAATTTTGAGATTAATAAAGAGTATGTATACTATACGGAGCGGCATACAGATTTGTTTTATCGTATGAAAAAAGATGGTACCGCAACTAAGGCATTATCCTCAAAAGGTGTGTCGGTATACAATTTTTATGGTAATGGGTTGTTTTTTTCTGAGATGATAGATGGAGGCTACAGTTCCAGAGGTGTCTTTGCAGAGTTGGATGGAACAAGGAAAAAGACATTTGCATCAGATGGTTACATTCATCCCTTAGCATACTTGAATAATAAGTTCTATTACCGAAAAAATACGATAGACAAAGTAGGCAATACTAAAAGTACTATTTATGTTTATAATCGCTATACAGGTAAGAAGAATAAATTTGCTTCTATAGATTATTATGATCGCTTTTTAGGACAAGTTGGAAACAGTCTTGCATTCCTAACCTATCCAAAAGGGGATGTGTATAAAATTGGGCTTGATGGTAAAGTAAATAAATAAATCTGGTTAGATTCGCCCGCGTTCTTCGTGGGCTTTTTGTCACTTTCCAAAACGTTTCCACGGTAGTACCGAATTCTTCTCATAACTATGGAGTATAAAGACGAAAAACGTTTGATGTCTTGACCTCTCAATGATCTAAAGAAAATCGCCGAATTCTCCATGTGCAAAGTAGAGGACTGTCCGGTATTCTATTCTAAGTGATATTGATTCTCATTACTGAATACTGCAAAGCGAGGAGATTTATTTAATGAAACGAAGAGGTACGTATAGCATGATGTCTGCAGCAATGATATTACTGATGGTCCTTATTATGGCGGGATGTGGCACACAGGCCGATAGCGGTTCTTCCACCGGAAGTCAGACGGCTTCTACGGGCGCAGGAACTGCGAGTCAGGAAGAGACGGCATCCGCCAACGCTTCACAAACGAAATCTTTCACGGATCCTACCGGAACAAAAGAGATTCCCGTGACACCGCAGCGCATTTTTTCCATCAGTGCAACAACGCAACTGTTGGCTCTGGGCATTACGCCAGTAGGTGGACTTCAATATGAAATCGAACAGGATTATTATCTAAAAAATGCTGCCAGCGAAGTTGAAATTGCCGGAGACTATCCACCTAATATGGAAGCAGTGGCATCACTTCAGCCTGATCTAATTATCGCTTCTTCCTTTGTCGAAGCGGATATAATCGAGCAACTGGAGAAAATCGCTCCGACGATTATCTATCCATGGGAAGACAATCTATACGATCAACTGAGATACATTGGCGATATCGTGGGTAAAAAAGCGGAAGCAGAAGAATGGATCACGAAACATGAAACCAAAGTAGTAGAACGCAAAGCTGAAATGAGCAATCTTGTTGGAGCAGACGAGACAGTAGCGGCTGTAGAAATCTTCAAGGATTCCTTCCAAGTAGCAGGTAGCCGAAACATGGGGTATGTATTGCACGATCTGCTTGGATTAAAGCGCATGCCATGGGTTCAGGAAGAGGTTGATAAAAGCGATGGATTCGTCGTGTACACGGAGCCGCAGTCACTGGAGAAATTGCCGGAGCTTACCGCGGATTATTTGATCATTAAGGTCAATGATACCCAACCGGGTTCGACGGAATTTTATGAAAAAATGCAGGAATCGAGCCTGTGGAAAAACCTCCCTGCGGTCAAAAACGGCAACGTCTTCATTGTGCCACATGACAAATGGTGGTCTTACACGTTATTCTCCACGGATGCTCTGCTAGATGAAGCCGTGGAATTGTTCAAACAACATAATCAATAATGAAAAATTGGTGTAAAAGCTCCCTGGATTAAGGGGGCTTTTCTGCATATTTGAATTGTCGTACAATAAGTTGTAGATGAGAATTGTTTTCATTTAGAAAAAGGTGACATACGGTGGAGTGGCAGAACTTCGATTTGCCCATGGATAACGTACGATTACGTTGGATTGGGCTTGATGTATATACGTTTCATTCGGGTATAGAACACACGATGTTTGCACCCGACAATTATGAACTATGGGTCATTGATGAGGGAGAAGGCGTTGCCGTTTTGGACGGACAACGCCTTACAATCGTTCCAAGCAGCAGTATTCTGGTTCTTCCCGGTACGATCTTGGAGTGGGAGCATCAGCCTGGACATATCGTGCATGGGCATAAGCTAGAGTTTGATGCAGACTGGCAAGGAGAACCAGAGGAACATCCATTGGCAATGATAGGAAACCGAATGGTTGCAATTCAGCCGTTGGCCAATCTGATGGAACTACTCGATCAAATTGCTGAGCTACGGACGACCGATATGGGGATGAGCCGCTTTAGGCGGGAAATTTTACTGCAAGAAGCGGTTTTTCACTTTGCGGTCAAGGCTTGTGCGAATCAGCCGGCGAGTACCAAGGAGGCTGTGCTGCGGACCATCACTCATATGGAGGAAAATTACCAGCACAATTGGAAGGTGGGGGAGTTGGCTGCTATCGCCTGCGTTGGCACGAGGCAGTATAGCCATATTTTCAGGCAGGTAACAGGAACAAGCCCAATGGATTATTTGCATCGTGTGCGAGTCGACCATGCGAAACGTTTGCTGAGATCATCAAGCCGGGACATGCACTCTATTGCCACACAGGTTGGATTCAAGGACGAGTTTTATTTCAGCCGAAGGTTCAAACAGCAAGAAGGCGTATCTCCCAGCGTCTATATTAAGAAACATGAGCCGCGTGTTATCGGTCTGCTGTTCACCTCCCATTTGCTTGCACTTGGCATGACGCCGATCGGAGCACCGGATTATCATTTATTCCGCAACGAGTACGTTCGTCCGTATTTGCCTGAGATGAAACCGTTTGTATGGGCACCATACGATCTTGAGGCGATTCGCGAAATGGAGCCAGATCTTATTTTGGGATATGAGCATATGACGACAGGGGAATACGAACAATTTTCCACGATCGCCGAGGTGGTACGTATCCCCTGGCAATCTCAGGACGTATACCAACAGTTAGACAGTGTATCTGCCGTTGTTAACAAACGTAAGAGAAGCAGAGAGTGGATGGAACAACATCAGCTTAAGGTTGCCCAGACAAAGGAGCGACTCTGTTCCACTATCGGATTGCAAGATACGTATGCAGCACTGGTGATCGATGATACGGGCTTTCGCGTGGCAGGTGACCGGAACATGGGGCATGTGCTGTACCGCTCTCTTCAGTTGAAGCCTCATCCGCTCGTGCAGCAATTCATTAATGACTATAATGGTCATAACGCTTTCTCGGAAAAGCTTCCATTCGAAGAACTCTGTCATTATGACGCGGATCGATTGTTTATCATGGTCAATGGGCAAAACCCACGTGCCGAAGCCGCCTTTCGCAAACTGTGTCGTTCGGAAGTATGGAGGAACTTGAATGCTGTTCGGAATAGAAACGTGCATAAGGTATCTTACGACAAATGGTGGATGTACACACCGCTGGCGGTCGATGGGCAATTGGACGAGATCGTTAAGTTGGTGGAGAATGTCTAATCAACGAAATAGGAGCAAACCCTTCCGAACTTTGGAAAATCGATTCCTTGGGGTGATAGGGTAACAAGGGAGAGTTAGTTTTGAATAAACAAAAAATTGTAATTGTTGGTGCAGGGATTGTTGGGGCGTGTATGGCCTATCATCTATCTAAACGAAATAAAGATGTAACTGTTATTGAAAGGCACTCAGCCGCGGCGCGTGAAGTCACGGAAAAATCATTTGCCTGGATACATACGACGCATAGAGTGGCTCCTGAATACTGGCATTTGTACGATGCAGCTGTGGAAGAATATCACACACTTCAGCAAGAGTTGTCCGAACTGAAAATTCATTGGCATGGAGCACTAACTTGGGACACTCCGCCTCTAAGGGAGCAACATCGCTCTCAAAAATTAAACCGGGAGCAGCTTGAGATATTGGAGCCGAATCTGAAGGAATATCCGGATGAAGCGATATTTGTTAGCGAAGAAGGTGCGGTGGACCCTATAGCGGTAACGGAGCTGTTGTTGAGCAAAGCGCAAGCGTACGGAGCAAAAATTCAGTTCGGCACCAACGTTACACAACTGCAGCAAGAGGGTTCCCGCCTGGTTGGCGTTCATACGTCCAAGGGTTTTGTGGAGTCGGATGTCGTGGTATTAGCCACAGGTACAAGTACCTCCGAACTTTGTAACCCGTTAGGTTGTCACGTGCCGGTAACGTCGTCACCTTCCATTCTAATTCGGATGAAAACTGCAAATAAACTGATACATACATTAATCTCCAATGCGCAATTTGAAGCGCGTCAACTGGCAGATTATACGCTGCTGGCTGCGGAAGATTATATCGACGAGTCGGAGGAAAACGGACCGCAGGCGGTCGGTAAGCGAGCGTTCGACACTTTGCGTCGTAGTCTAAAACATGGAAATCAACTGGAACTGGAAAGTATAAAGGTTGGATGGAGACCCATGCCTGAAGATGGCTATCCGATCGTGGGCTTCCAAGATCACATTAATGGACTGTATCTGACGGTGATGCATTCTGCAATTACGCTGGCGCCGCTGATTGCGCATCTGGCTGCAAGTGAAATCATTGATGGCGAATCAAGAAATGAATTAGAACCTTGCCGACTCTCCCGATTTTAGGATCACTCCACACTTGAAAAGCACTTCATTTGGAAAGGAGACTTCATTCTGTGAACTATTATTTTCTGGAATCTCAATATCCACGTAGAGGGTTTATTAGTGGCGGAACGACCTTCACTCCCCAATTAGATATGAATTATTTAGCGATAGAGAATCCGTTGCCAGAGGGGACAACGGCAGAGGTTGAGTTACTGTCTACGGTGCGCAACCTGAAAGTAGATTATTTTGAGACGATCACAGGAAGGAGACACGTATCAGATCGTTTTAAAACGCTGTTGGAGGAAACTAAAACAAACACCCAGTTTATTCCGACAACGGTGTGTTACCACGACGGTCGTTCGGTTGAAAAAACCTATTGGACTGCACATCAGCTTGATCGTTTGGATGTTTTCGATTATGAACGTTCGGAATATGGACGCAAAGCGGTCATTGCTGCATCTGTACAACAGCCTCCACGTAAGGTCGTCAAAGTTGTATCTCAAATCTGCCTTCATGAAGAGCGAATTGACAAGCATGAATTTTTTATGCTGGATTATATAAATATCTTCAAACCCATTGTTTCAAAAGATTTTTACGACGTATGCCGAAAACATGGGCTGAATCTGAACGTTACAGAGGTCGGAAATGTAAGCATTTAAAATGCTACATGGATATAATAAAAGCACAAAGAAGCCCACGGTTGACGTGGGCTCTTAGTTTTTAATCTTCCCCCGTCGCCACAGGGTTCTCCTCATAACTAATCCAGTCGCTCCAGCTTCCGGAATACAACTTCATATTCGTATATCCCGCTTCTTCGAGCGCAATCACATTCGGGCAAGTGGATACGCCGGAGCCGCAATACACGATAATCGCACCATCCTTGTCCAGCTTACTGAAACGCTCTTCTAACACCCCAGTATCTGTCCAACGTCCATCCCAATCCAACACATCTTTCCAAAAGTAGTTCAACGCACCCGGAATATGTCCGGCCTTGGCATCAATCGGTTTCTCCAGACCCGCATAGCGGCGGGCATCGCGGGAGTCGATCAATACGGTACTTCTACTTACCGAGGCCTGTTGCACATCCTGCACACTTGCCAGCATCTGTGGCTGCACATTCACATCAAACGAAGCCGGGATCTGAACCGGCACATCCGTGGTCACTGGGAACTTGGCATTTTGCCATGCGGAGAAGCCCTCGTCCATGATATACACCTGTTCATGACCGATGTAGCGAAGCAGCCACCATAGCCGAGATGCATTCATCCCGCCTTGATCGTCATAAGCAACAATACGACTATTGGAGCCGATGCCAGCTTTGGAGAGACGACTTACGAGCACAGCCGGATCAGGAAGCGGGTGACGTCCTCCGTGCGCAAATCCCATGGGTTACAAGTTCCCTTCCCAGCGGTCAAACGAAGGGGTATTGGAGGAATCGATCATCAGAACACCCATGCCTGCACCAAAGTTGGCCATATACAGGAAAAAACTTTTCTCTGCCAGCAATAATTTATATTGAATTTGGAAAGTGAAATCGGAATCGATAGGGAATGATTGTGTTATATGTAAATACAATTTACAATAATGACTGTAGAAAAATACATATTTTAAGGAGAGTTAGATGAGAAAAAAGTATATAATAGCGTTGTTAAGTGTGGTTATGTTGTTTGGAGTAGTACCTGCATATGGGACGGGAGCTTCTGAAGATTCTCTAGTTTGGGATAGTGAAAATGAGTTTAGCAGATTCTTTGGAATTAACGTTACGACATTCACAGATAACAAAAGCACAACAAAGTCTATTTATCCTAAGTATGTTCGAGATTCACAAATGGCTGGAGAGTGGATATATTTCTTGGTATCGGACGGGACAGATGAGTGGTTTTTTCAGATCGCTAAAATTAAAAAAGATGGTTCAGCGTTTACTTATATAAGCCAAGATCCAGATTTTTCAAGTATTGATGTTGTAGGAGATACGATTTACTTTTTGAAAAGGAGAAAAGGCGACGAGGATTTTCAAACCCCTTTGTCTTTTGGCTCAATGAGGACAGATGGCACAAAGGAAAAGATTGTTATGTCTAAACCTCCTTTTAACGATATGGGAATTGATAAATTTATCACGATTAATAAAGGGTATATATACTATAAAAACTATGATAATGACAAATTGTATCGTATGAAGAAAGATGGTACAAGAGCTAAGGTCATATCCTCAAAAGGTGTTTCGGCATACGAATTTTATGGCGATGTTTTGTTTTTTTCGGAGGTGGTGGAAGGACGCTATAATGACAGTTATATAGGTGTCTTTGTAGATCCGAACGGAACTAGAAAGACAACATTTGTCTCGAAGGAGTATACTCTTGACCCTGTAGCATATGTCGATAATAAGTTCTATTATACAACTTTTAAGGCCGAAGACGACGTAGGCAATTTTAAGACAGATATACATGTTTATAGTCGCTATACTGGTAAAACGAACAAGTTGTTTTCTATGGATACTAATGATCAGTTTTTGGGGAAAGTAGAGGGTGGTTTTGCAGTCCTATCTTTTAAGAAAGATACCGTGTATAAGGTTGGATTTGATGGGAAAGTGAAAAAATAATAATTAGCCCTGATCCATGAAAAAACAGATAGACTATTGAAGAAGAGATTTTAGACATTAGTGAAAGCCCACGGTGAGCGTGGGCTTTTTGTACTTTCCTACACTTATTTTATTTTTCCCCTGTAGCCACCGGGTTCTCCTCATACATAACTAATCCAGTAACTCAAACTTCCGGAATACAACTTCACATTCGTATATCCCGCTTCTTCCAGCGCAATCACGTGCGGACAGGTGATTATGCCTGAACCGGAGTGTAGTAGTATTCTTGCGGCGGATCAGATACATGAAATACATACATAATTTCCCTGAAACTTAATTTCGTTTGTTCAAATCTCTGAAGGAGAACCCTCAAGTTTACTAGATATATTTAAATTTTACATATATTGAATATGTTAAGTGTGTTGACATATAATTTAGATTTATAAATTTTTCTTGATATATAGCTTTAAAATGTTGTTTTTATTAACAAAAAAACATTGTTGTAAATATATTTATATGTTAGTGTGTATTTAAGTGTTAGTTAATATTACATATGTAGTGGAGGGGATGTAATGTTTATTAACCGAACCATTAGGAAATTTGGGGTTTCACTAGGGATTATAGGTATGATTACATGTGCTCTACCTTCAGTGGGCTCTAGTATGCCGCTGCAACCAACAACCATCGATAAGGTGGAAGGTGATTATTATGTAACGTCTGCGATTGAGAACATTCGCTGGGGATCACTGCCTAATCGAGACAGCTCTCCGATTCTTACTGTACCCTCAGGAAGTGCTGTAACATTTGATACGGTATCGCATGAGGGACTGATCGAGGATCAAGGGAGAAATCCAGTGGAGTACTTCGGCAAATTCGGTATCTCACCCGATGGAGTGTTGGATGATGCGAAGGTCATTGCGGCTTCTGGCATTAAGCATGATTATGTAGAAGACGGACCTCATATTATCACTGGGCCAGTAGCGGTTGAGGGAGCGGAGCCAGGAGATGTTCTTAAAGTAGAAGTGCTTTCGTTGCAAACTCGAGTTCCATATGGTGTCATTTCTAACCGCCATGGTAAAGGGGCTCTTCCTGACGAATTTCCAGAAAATGCAGGCCCGCAAGAGGGGGCTAGCGCAACAAAACCGGAATTATATAATAATGTATCTATATTTACGCCTATTGAAGAAATCAACGGCAATTGGTATGGGGTATTACCAACAAAAGCTGGCAAAAATGTACGTTTCCCAATTAACCCGTTTCTAGGTGTTATGGGGGTTGCGCCAAATACCAGCGAAGTTGTGAGTTCTATCCCACCTATTGAAACAGGAGGGAATATGGATATTAATGAGTTGGGTGTTGGTGCAACTATTTATTATCCGATTCAAGTTAAAGGCGGGCTATTCTATACTGGAGATCCGCACTTTGCTCAAGGAGATGGAGAAGTAGCGTTAACTGCATTGGAAGCTTCCTTAAGGGGGACAGTTCGGTTAACGGTGTTAAAGAAAGGTGATCCATCACTGCCCCATCGTGGAGAATTCACGCAACCCTTTGCTGAAACAGAGGATTATTGGATTCCAATTGGACTGGACCCTGATTTGGATGAAGCAATGAAAGAATCAGTACGTGAATCGATTCAATTCTTATCTGATAAGCTTGATATGGATAGAAGTGTAGCTTATGCGTACCTATCGGCCGCAACGGATTACGAAGTATCTCAGGTCGTGGACCGAACGAAAGGCGTTCATGGACTCATTCGAAAGACCGATTTCCTTGAATATGTTGACGTTGCCATGAACGTAGGTGGTACGACAATCAAACCGGTTGTTCATAACGATGAGTTCTACGTACCGATTCGAACAATTTCGGAGCTATTGGGCGGTACAGTAGTATGGGATCATAAGACGCGTACAACTCAAATCAAATTAGGCACGAAAAATATAAGTGCGCAAATTGGTTCAGATGTGTATTCAATTAACGATAAACTAGTGTTCAATAGTAACGTACCTAAGCTTTTAAATGGCGAAACCGTAGTTCCGGTTTCTGTTATTAATGAAATACTAGGTGCTTATGTAAACTGGACAACGATCGATAAGACGTTAACAGCAAATGTATCGTTAAGTAAAAAGCAATAATAGATTTCATTATTCAACCGTGGTGGACAGATGTTCATCACGGTTTTTTTGTTATCATGAATTAAAAAAACTGCCACTTTATCTCTACTTCTGTGTGTTTGTAAATACTTACTGGGTTGTGTTGTTGACTTGATGTTGACTCCGAACAAAGAAAAATACATCGCCGGGGCAGATAAGCCACCTGGCGATGAATTCAAATCGATATGCTGCTATACGTCTTTGTCCGCTTCCGAATTACCTGTAGCCACCGGATTCTCCTCATAACTGATCCAATCCGACCAACTTCCGGAATACAACTTCACATTGGAGAATCCCGCTTCTTCCAGCGCAATCACGTTTGGACATGCCGAGACGCCGGAGCCGCAATACACGATAATTGCACCATCCTTGTCCAGCTTACGGAAACGCTCTTCTAACACCTCAGTAACTGTCCAACGTCCATCCCAGTCCAACACATCTTTCCAAAAATAATTCATCGCACCCGGAATATGTCCGGCCTTGGCATCAATGGGTTCCTCCAGACCCGCATAGCGGCGAGCATCACGGGAGTCGATTAACACGGAGCTGCCACTTGCCGAAGCCTGCTGAACATCTTGGGCACTTGCCAGCATAGCTGGCTGCACATTCACATCAAAGGAAGACGGGATCTGAACTGGCACATCCGTGGTCACCGGGAACTTGGCGTTTTTCCAAGCGGAGAAACCTTCGTCCATGATATACACCTGTTCATGACCGATGTAGCGAAGCAGCCACCATAACCGTGAAGCATTCATCCCGCCTTGATCGTCATAAGCAATAATGCGTGCATTGGAGCCAATCCCTGCTTTGGCAAGGCGATTAGCCAGTTCAGCCGGATCAGGAAGCGGGTGACGTCCTCCGTGCGCAGACACAGGAGAGGACAGATCTTTTTCCAAATCGAGATAGACAGCCCCTGGAATATGTCCAGCTTCATAAGCTTGTCTTCCAGCCTCCGGCTGACCGAGCAAGAATCGGCAATCGGCAATGACGACATCCGGTTCATACATTCTGGCGAGCAGCCAGCGCATGGATACAATATTTTTCATGAAAATACACCGCCTTATATGTAGTGGGATGGATTCAACCGGAATCTGCGTGGTGCAGGTCCCAGTTGTTTTTTACAAAAATCCTAATACAAACGCAAGTTACACCACTGTAGGTTCAACAGGCCCTTTGCCGGCGATAGGAGCATCAGCAGGAATGGGTTGAGGTTTGGTTTTGCCATATCGAATGAAGATCCATACCCCTAATATGATGACGACCCCGGCAGACATCTGTAATGCACTGAGGGATTCGCCGAGCAGCATCCAGGCCAGCAAAGAAGAAAATACAGGTTCCCCAAGTACGCCCATGGATACCGTCGTGGCATTCATATATTGAAGCAGCCAGTTGAAAAGGTAGTGTCCGAAGATCGTTGGCACAATGGCGAGCAGCAGGAAGATTCCCCACTCCGAAGCAGCGTAACCCCCGAACGGATGGCCCATAATCAGATTATATACCGCCAGCGTGCAAGCAGCCACGAAGAACACCCAGAAGTTATACGAAAATGCACTAAGTCCTGCTCGCAAAAATTGACCCAGCAGCATATGAACGGCGACTGCGATTGTGCCAAGCAAAGACAGGACATCACCTTGCAGGGCAGTACCTGCTAACTGGAAATCACCTGCACCAATGACGATTGATCCAAGCAGGGCGATGCCCATGCCGATGATCATCATGCGGTTGATTTTGGCTTTGAACAGCCATACCGAACCGGCAAGAATCAGTATAGGCTCCAGCGCGAGAATAACTGTGGAACTGGCAACACTGGTGAGCCGTAGCGAACCCATCCAGAGCAGAAAATGAAGGGCCAGCATCACACCGGATGCAAGCAGTAAGCCCCACTGCCGTAAGCTCAGCCGCATCATCTCATGTCTGTATTTCCAGACAAAAGGCAACATCAGCAGATTGGTCAAAAATAGACGGTACATGGCAATGACCGCAACATCTGCGGTAGACCAGCGTACAAAGATCGAAGAAAAAGAAATGGCGATAATGCCGACAAAGAATAGCAGATAGATGGATCTGCCGGCACGGTTCAAGCTTGTCATGGGTGTAGCTCCTTCTTGAAGTCTGATGGCGTAAATCACTTCATTATACAGGAGAAGGTAACCGCAGGAAAGATAAAGAGAACGAAGAGATAAGTAGATTGTAACCGGGCTTGTAACTATTCTGTCATTCTCCCGATCCATTTTTCTATTAATCTTCTATATAGAGACATGAAACGAGATAATATACCAATAATCGGGAAAAAATGAAAGTAAGGAAGTGGCATGACAGTGAGAGTCCAACAAGAGAGAGCGGGAGAACGTGGCAGTATTCCGCCTAGCACAAGTCGCACGAAAACACATAAACGAAGAAAAATCCGGTATGGAAGGATTAGCATAGCTCTAATGCTCCTGGTACTATTCGTTACCGGTATTACATATGTATTCCTTGGAATGACGCATTGGATCAAAAGCGTTGTGGCGCCGCCTCCGATTACTGTAATCGAACAGCCCGCCAAGCTCGGCATGATACAAGTTACTCCGGATGCGAAGGAGGAGCCGGCACGGTTCCAGGGTCAGGTTCGCAAATTGGCATACATAACGTTTGATGATGGGCCAACTGAATATACAGAACAACTGCTGGATATTTTGAAGCAGCATGAGGCGAAGGCTACCTTTTTCATGATCGGACGTCAGTTGAATCAGCATCCTGATGCAGTGAAACGGTTGCTGAAGGAAGGTAGTTATCCTGGACTCCACAGTATGACGCATAACTATAAAAAGCTGTATAAGAGCGGCAGTTCTGCAAACTTTGTGAAAGAGTTTAAGAAAGAGCAGAAGATGGTGCAGGACCTGATTGGTTTTACACCTCATCTGATTCGTGCACCTTACGGCAGCAGCCCACAGATCGGTGAAACGTTCAGAGGTGACATTGCGGCAGCGGGGTTCAAAATGTGGGATTGGACGACAGATTCACTCGATTGGAATCTTCCCGGTCAGCCGGATAAGATTGTGGCTCGCGTGAGCAAAAGTGTACATCGGGACAAGGAAGTAATTCTGATGCATGAGCGCGAGCAGACGGTGCAGGCTTTGCCACGTATTCTGAAACTGCTGGAAGATCGGGGCTACGAGTTCCAAGTATACGATCCGAATGCACACTGGGTAGCCAATTTTAGCGGAGATAGCCGCTTGTAACATAACAACAAGATGATGCAAGAGAGGAAGGACTTGGGTGCTAACGAGTAAAAAAATGGCGCTTGCGGCAGTCAGCGTATTGCTAATGCTGCTGGCAAGTGGTTGTGGAGAGCCGCAGGAGCCTGCGGCAAATCAGGTGAATCAATTGGTGCTCAGCGGTCAGGGGATTGACCAGAGTTTGAAGGCACTGACCGGTCATGAGCAGGAAGACATGAAATTATACAAGACTATTTTAGATAAAGGCAAGAACAAAAACAGTGATCTCGAAGCACTTCTGGATCAGGCAGCAGAGCATATTCATGAACGAAGAACGTTGTTGCAGCAGGCGGAAGAGGCCATGAAACAGACCAATGAGAAGACGTTGGCCCTGCGCAGCTCCCTTAAGGAACTATCGTTTGAAAATGAAGAAACGTTGGCCCAGGCTGAGAAGGTGTTGGATCAATATGAAGCAAGAGCACGTGCATTTGAAAATTTCGTAGCTTCGTATCAGCAGAGTCTGAATGCCGATGAACAGTTATATGGCCTGATGAGAGAAAGTGTGGAACCTAATCTGGTGAAGATCAAGCGAGCCATTCGGGTACGGAATAGCGAATATGCGCAGCTTGCTGAATTCCGTAAGCAATTCAACATACAGACCAAAGCATTTAACGGAGCCAATGCGAAACTGGTACAGATGGATCAGGCCAGCTAAGCAGCGGATCTGAGCAGCCATTCAGACATTTTGCATGATTGAGCCGCCTGTCTCCCGTGTAAGTACTAGTATACAGCCAAGCCAATGGATGAGAAGCAACATGGACAAGCATCATTGCGTATAAGCTAACGGAGGTGTTCATATGCGAAAAGGAAATACTATGAAAGTCAGTACATCACTACTGGTTTTACTTATGGGATTCTCGCTTGTGGCCTGTGGGAACAGCAGTCCTGCTGCACAGCCACCAGTGAATAATACGGAAGAACAGTCACCAGCACCGGAGCAACAGCCGAATGAAAGTGCTGCAATAGAAGCCGAAGGTATTCTGACTGGATGGGCTGATCCGCACACCGTCGAGATTCGAGTGAATGAAGAACCGATGTCTTTCCAGGTGGGCGAAAATCTGCAGAAATCACTGGATGATATCGATGACGAAGATTCCGTTCGTTTCAAATATGTAGAGAAAACCATTGATGCAACAACGAAACAGCTGGTACTCACGGAGATTGCAAAAATTGAATCAGGTGATGATAATAACGGTTCCAATGCAGGCGGTACTGTAACGTCCGATCGTCCGAAGACGTCAGAGCTGGAAGTGACGGTAGAAGGAATGACGGAGAAGCGCCCAGTGACACTTGCACAAGCGAAAGGCTATTCACTTTATGTGTTTGAACCGATGGCTTTTGACGCGGAAGACCATGAATTAACAATGAAGATTGATCCGGATTATGAGGTAGAGATTGAGAAGTTGCCTGCAGATTTCAATCTGGATGTGCTGAAGATGGATGCGAAGGAAGAGTTGTCCGAGACCGGAGAAGTGAAGCAATTAACGGCTGAACAACTCAGCAATGGGCCGATGAAGGATGCACAACTGTACATGATGTCCCAGAATGATAAGAAAACAGAGTACTTTATTGTCAAAGAACTGGACGGCAATGGTTTCGTTTTCCACATTCATGCACCTATTGGTGAACCTTCTGAAGGTTTCCTGCCGATGGCATATGCATCCCTTAATTCCATCATGAATGAGTAGAAAATGAACGAGCTACACGGTTAAGCCAAACGATGAAGTAAGCTAAAATAATCCCATTAAACAGCGTGTTTCCTTGAGAGAGGAGATACGCTGTTTTGTTGATGCTACTATATTATAGAATGTACCGTGCTGTGCAAAGACAAAGAGCCGGAAGGAACGATGCTGATGCATAGGTTCTTCCCGGCTTCTTAGCCGTGCTTCTATTCAGTTTGCGGGATCGAACCAATAACCCTAATAGGTATAATCAGGTCAGTATAGTCGATTCCTTGCGCCCTCTGAGTTCTTGATAGCGCGCGATCACATTCTGATGAACGGGATGTTCGTCGGGAATTCCCATGCGTTCACGAATGAAGGCGGAGACACCATCTTCGCGAATCATGTGTTGTAGCTTCATGGCTTCCTCGTCGCGTTCGTCATTGAACAGCATTGCGGCCGCCATAGCAGAAGTTAAATGAGGAATTTCAATTCCGAATTCAATGGCCTGCATCGCTGGGCGAACAAGCCGATCATGAGGCGAAAGCTTGCGAAGGGGGGAACGTCCGACCCGGGTGACTTGATCCGTCAGGTTAGGATTGGCGAAGCGTTCCAGTATGGTGTCGATATATTTGTTATGCTTCTGAGCGTTGAATCCATGCTTCTGGATGAGCATCTGACCGGTCTCTTCCATAACATGGCGCACTTTGGCCCGCAGGGTGGAATTACTCATCACCTGGCGGATTGTTTTGAATCCTTCGAGATAGCCGAAGTATGCGGCGACACAGTGACCTGTATTTACCGTAAACATTTTACGTTCAATATAAGGTTCAAGCGAATCCACATAGTGGACGCCATCTATTTTCTTAAAACCATCCAGAAGTGCTGGACGATGAACGACCCATTCGTAAAAAGGTTCAACAGTGACCTGCAGCGGGTCCTTGTGGTTTTGAGCCGGAACAATCCGGTCCACAGCTGCATTGGGGAAAGAAACATAACGTTCGGCTTTTTTACGGGTTGGTTCATCCAGGAATGGATAGATGCGTTTCTTCAGTCGAGTGCTGCCACCGATGGCGTTCTCGCAAGCGATAATATGCAGTGGAGCCTGATTATTGTTTTTCATGCGAAGTTGAATGCCTTTGGCGATCGGCTCGGCGATATCTCCGAGTGCAGATACACCCACGGCGGTTGTGATCAGATCGGCTGAAGCGATTTCTTCAGCAACACGATCCTCTTCACTCACATTGATAGCGGTCACGTTGTTGACAATCGTTGTGTCCTGATCCCTATTAGCCAGGGTAATCGGATATTCCTGTCTCTCTTGCAGCATGGAGATTTTCTTTGGGTTACGTGCGACAAAGCAGACTTCGTAGTCGGAAGCGGACAACATATGACCGATAAAACCGCGGCCTATATTGCCCGCACCAAAATGTACAGCTTTCATGTGTGAACTCCCCCTTTAAAGATTAAATCGCGAAATTCGTGCAGACCTTAGACGGTAGTGACGAGTGGCTTCGAAATCAAATCGTTAAATGCAAGGTCGGTCAAGCAAGACAGCCGTTGGTGAGGCATATCGAATTCCAGTGTTCCTGTGATGGTATTCGAGATGACTACGCAGTGCATACCAGCCGCAGCAGCTGCACGCGCGCCGTTAGGTGAATCCTCAATCGCTACGGCTTCGTCTGCAGTTACTCCAAGGGCTTCAAGCGCTTGATTGTAGAGTTCCGGATCAGGCTTCACATTCGCAACATCATCTGCGGTACGGATGACTTCAAAATAATCTTTCAGTTTTAGTTGTTCTAGATGCTGTTCAACCCACTCCCGTTTGGAGCTGGATGCTACAGCTAGTTTTAGTCCGGCTTTGCGTGCTTCATCAAGGTAATTCTGAATACCCGGACGAACCACCTCTTTGTTCATCAATGCAGCGTGCTGTAGCTGAACAGACTCCCTGAACGCTTCCCGATCGATCGGAAGATTCAAATCTGTGATGAGGTACTCATACGGATTAAATGTTTTCAGACTGGTACCGATGCATTGTGAATACATCTCCAGGGTTAGATCCACGCCGTGTTCCTTGTAAGCATCACGAAAAGCAATATACCACGCTGTCTCTGTATCAATAATCGTTCCGTCGAAATCAAACACCAGTGCCTTAATCATAAATTTGTTCCTCCTGTTTCAGAATTAGTTTGGGGATAGAATGAAATGAAAGTTTTCTGCAAATTCATTCCCGTATATTCATTAACCTGCGGGATGTTACTTGACGCAAAAGATCGAAAATGAATATTAATTTGGGAAAAAATATGCGTTGAAGCTAATAAAACCGTAACATAGGACAAACTGAAGGGTCAAGTGCGTCATGATAGTTTACATTGAAAATTTTCACATGGATGACGTATTTTCTGAAAATGATGGACATTGCAAACCGTTAAGCCCTTTACATGTAAGCGGTGTACTGAATAAACTGTTTTTTCAGCATAATAAAATAAAAATTTTTTATGAAAATTGGATGATCTAACCGTTCAACAGCTTTCGACACTTTTATAATAGAAGAAATGGAGCTTAAGTTTTGGATTTATTAGCTTTACGTCTGATGAATCCCTGTGGGAAAATGAAATAAAGATTCTGAAAGTATATGGAGTGAGGGAGGAACATAAACATGCTGCAAAAAGACCGTTTCAATGGCTGCTTCATCGGGCTTGCAGCGGGTGATGCGTTGGGAACTACGGTGGAATTCAGTAGTCCAGGCACGTTCGAACCTGTTACCGATATCGTGGGAGGCGGCGTATTTGGGCTGGAGGCTGGACAGTGGACAGATGACACATCCATGGCTTTGTGTCTGGCAGAAAGTCTGGTACGTAATGAAAACTTCGATCCGGCAGATCAGATGCGCAGATATACCAATTGGTACAAAGTCGGATATATGAGCAGCACAGGCGATTGCTTCGACATTGGCGGGGCCACACGTAGTGCGTTGGAGAGGTTTGCTATAACCGGAGAAGCCTACAGCGGATCAACGGACCCGATGACAGCGGGCAATGGCTCTATTATGAGACTTGCGCCTATCGCGATGGTTTACGCGAAACGTCCGAAGGAGGCGGTTCATTATGCAGCATTGAGCTCCCGTACAACACATGCTGCAACGGAAAGTGTGGAGGCATGTGTTGTACTGGCTGCGATACTTGTTGCTGGCCTGCGTGGAGCGGACAAGAACGTCATGCTGATGCCGGAGACATGTCGACAGTGGAGGGAAGAGCTTACTTTTTCACCCGCAATTGAAGAGGTTGTCATGGGTTCGTATCAGAGCAAAGAACCGCCCGAAATCAAGGGCAGTGGCTATGTGGTTCGTTCACTTGAAGCAGCATTATGGGCGTTCCATAAATCCTCAAGTTTTGAGGAAGGTGCGTTGCTAGCTGTTAATCTGGGTGATGATGCGGATACCACGGGTGCGGTGTACGGACAAATCGCGGGTGCTTATTACGGACTCAGCGGCATTCCGGCACACTGGCGGGACAAGCTGGCCATGCGTGAAACGTTTGACCAATTAACAGATGCCTTGTGGTTGAAGGCGACAGAAAATCGTTGATTCAGAGACAGGAGAAGAGAACATCTATGAGCACCACAGGACACACAATAGAACCACAGGCTTCGCAGTCCGGTAAACGAGGGGCGTTTCCATTATCCCTGTTATGCCTGACTATAGGGGCTTTTGCAATTGGTATGACTGAATTTATTATCATGGGCCTGCTGCCTAATGTGGCGACAGATCTGAATGTGAGCATTCCACAGGCAGGACAACTCATTACGGGATATGCACTTGGTGTAGCGGTAGGTGCGCCGATATTGACCGTATTTACACACAAGATTCCGCAGAAAAAACTGCTGGTCTTGCTGATGTGCATTTTCATTATCGGTAACGCATTGTCTGTCATTGCGCCCACCTACGGGTTGTTAATCTCGGCACGGATATTAACGGCATTTGCCCATGGTACGTTCCTCGGTGTAGGTTCAATCATGGCAACGCGACTTGTTGCGCCCGAGAGAAGGGCAGGGGCTGTATCCGTTGTTCTCGCAGGACTTACGATCGCTAACATCATTGGTGTTCCGTTCGGTACATTTATCGGACAACAGCTCGGATGGCGGTCATCTTTCGGGGCGATTACAATTCTGGGCATCATTTCGTTAATGGGTATCATCCGTTTTATTCCCATCCTACCTCAAGGTGCACCTGCTAATCTCGGACAGCAGTTCCGGAACCTGGTGCGTCCACAAGTACTATTGATCCTGCTCGTTGGAGCGATGGGGTGTGGAAGTCTATTCACAGTGTTCACGTATATCACCCCAATGCTTGTGGACATCAGTGGTTTTGCCGAGCAGAATGTGACTTGGATTCTGGTACTGTTCGGGTTCGGCGTTACGCTGGGTAACATGGTTGGTGGCCGTTTGGCGGACTGGAAGCTGATGCCTTCGTTGATCGTCAACTTTGGGGTACTGGCTGTTCTTCTGGCAGCACTTACGATTACGCTGGATAATCCTTATCTCGCGGTGATCACCATATTCTTCTGGGGTGTTGCGGCCTTTGGTATTATGCCAGGATTGCAGATTCGGATCATGAATATGACCCGCGAAGCGCCGCTGCTGGCGACAACCTCTAGTCACTCCGCGTTTAACCTGGGGAATGCAGGTGGTGCCTATCTGGGCGGGTATGCAATTACCCACACGGGTCTTATATCCGTACCTTTGTATGCAGCAGTTATAGCTGGATTAGGCTTGCTGGGGTTGTTCATCAGTTTGGCGATGGAGCGCAAACAACGCTTGCCGGAATTCCCGGACGTTGTGGAGTCAGCGCCGGTGAATTAGAATTTGGAATGTGAGGCCTTTGCTCCTGCATCAACATGTGGGAGTGGAGGTTTTTTCTAATATCGATTAGTGGGAGAGGGATAGGATGTTTTACTACAAAGGTGCGTTTCGGGAAACGGATAATTTCATTTATTTCAAAAGTGATGTTCCATTAGCCGAGAATGATGTCGTCATATTTGGCGAGAAAACATATTTTATTCAAAGTGTCGAGAAAGAATTTCTCCTTCTTCAGAAGGTGGGCTCGATTGTTTCCGTGAGTGTATAAAATCTTCGCAAGTTCATCCTCTTTTTCAAGTGTACGTGCACTTCTGGGCCCCTGCCTACATACAATAGATCGACCCTGTTCCCACACGTGCTCAGGCCAGATCGTTGTAAAACTGCAGGAGGTGTCATCTGTGCCCGGATTGTTTACCGCAATTGCTCTATTCATTAAAGAGTTAACGTTACTCGTCTCGTATGTCAAAAATAATGCGTTCCCCCAGCCACTGGCTGAGGATGATGAAGCCAAACATTTACGCCTCATGGCTGAAGGCAATGCCCACTCCCGCAATTTGCTCATTGAACACAATCTGCGCCTCGTCGCGCATATCGTCAAGAAGTTCGACAATACGGGTGAAGATCAGGAAGATCTGATTTCCATCGGAACCATTGGTTTAATCAAAGCCATCGAAAGTTTTCAACAAGGCAAAGGAACCAAACTCGCTACGTTTGCAGCGAGATGTATTGAAAACGAGATACTTATGCACCTTCGTTCCCTAAAGAAAACACGTAAAGACGTATCCCTGCATGACCCCATTGGTACGGACAAAGAAGGCAACGAAATTACGCTAATCGATATCCTCGGAACGGAAGCCGACGACGTTGTAGATAAAGTGCAGCTCAAGATTGAAAAAAGCAAAATTTATCGCAATCTCGACATCCTGGATGATCGGGAGAAGGAAGTTGTAATCGGTCGATTCGGCCTGGAAGCAGGTGGGGAAGAACGAACTCAACGCGAGATTGCCAAGGAACTGGGCATTTCACGCTCTTATGTATCGCGGATTGAGAAGCGTGCGTTAATGAAGCTGTATCATGAGTTTTATAAGCAAAAATAATAGCTGAACAGACCAGAGGGCGCCTTTAGAGGGAGCCCTTTTTACTGTGAAGATGCTTAAAATTGGTTCTAAATAGTATTAATTATTTGGGATTACAACCTAAATAAAGGGATTTTCATTCCTGTTGAAGAATAACTTGTAACCGACCAATTTATATATAAGGAGTACATCATAATGAAGCAGCTTATTCAGAAGATTCCACTTTGGTTTTGGTTCATCTGGATCGTAGGATGTATGATGATTGTTTTCAACTCGTTTCAATCGTATTCCAGTGTTATCAACTATATTGCGTTAATCATGATTAATGTTGCTAATGCGATTCGAATTTGGAATAACGAACGATCATTAGCGATTACCTCTTTAGTCGTTGCTGTTCTATGCTTGGTTTTTATTTTAATATATTTCATTAGGTATGTATGATAAACGTGTACATATCCATAGGTCACCTTTTACAAAGGCGGCCTATTTGCTGTGCAAAAAAATATATAAATGAGGGATATGTATTCTGAGCAGATTATTATATGATGAGTAATAATATTTTGCATCGTAGAGAGCATGTGCAGAAAGAGAGTGGTGGGTTACCATGCAGGAAGAAACGTTAACAAGAGGATTAAAAAACAGGCATGTGCAGCTGATGGCAATTGGAGGGGCAATCGGTACGGGGCTGTTTCTCGGAGCAGGCAAAACGATTCAACTAACAGGACCATCCATTTTGCTGGCCTACATCATTACGGGGGTTGTATTGTTCCTGATTATGCGTGCATTGGGGGAGCTGCTGCTTAGCAACTTGAAGTATCATTCGTTTGTCGATTTCGTGCGTGATTACCTGGGAAATATGGCGGCATTTATTACAGGGTGGACCTACTGGTTCTGTTGGATCTCCATTGCTATGGCTGACATTACCGCCGTAGGTTTGTATACGCAGTTTTGGTTTCCGAATGTACCTCAGTGGATGCCAGGGTTAATTGCGTTGGTCATTTTGCTAATCATGAACTTGGCGACAGTCAAGCTGTTTGGTGAGATGGAATTCTGGTTTGCTCTAATTAAAGTCGTGGCCATTCTGGCACTTATTGTTGTAGGTTTATATATGATCTTCAAAGGTTTTACCACGGATCAAGGGCCAGCGAGCTTTACCAATCTGTGGAGTCATGGGGGATGGTTCCCGAATGGACTGCATGGATTCATCATATCGTTCCAGATGGTGGTGTTCGCCTTTGTAGGCATGGAATTGGTAGGACTGACAGCGGGGGAGACGGAGAACCCGGAGAAAGTTATTCCGAGAGCGATTAACCAGATCCCGATTCGGGTCTTACTCTTCTATGTTGGCGCATTGCTGATTATTATGAGCATCTACCCGTGGAACGCTATAGTGCCTACGGAAAGTCCGTTTGTACAGGTGTTTGCAGCTGTAGGTATTGCGGCCGCCGCTGGCATTGTGAATTTCGTGGTACTGACGTCCGCAGCGTCAGCATGTAACAGTGCCATTTTCAGTACAAGCCGTATGATATTCTCCATGGCAAAAGATCACAACGCACCTGAGTCATTTGCACGACTGAATAAAAGGAAAGTTCCTTCCAACGCACTGTTTTTCTCCACGATCGTTATATTAATCGCGATTGTGTTGAACTATGTGATGCCAGAGGGCGTATTCACGCTGATCACGAGCGTGTCGACTGTGTGCTTCATCTTTGTCTGGGGCATCATGGTGATCTGTCATCTCAGATATCGTCGTACTCAGCCGGAACTGGCGAGCCGTAGTCGCTTCAAACTGCCACTATATCCGTTCTCCAACTACTTGATCCTGGCGTTTTTGGTATTCGTGCTGGTGGTATTGGCATTGGCTGATGATACGCGAGTAGCACTGTTTGTCACACCGGTGTGGTTTATCCTGGTTGCTGCCATCTACCTTTTCAAAAAGAGAAACTTGAGCAGTACCAGACAGTAGGTCTTACCTTCGTTGCGAAATAAAGCCGCCCAATGAGATTGGGCGGTTATTTGTATTCACATTCTTGCAGCTTATTTGCTTTCACGAATGCCGGCGTAGATGGCATCACAGATATCGGTGGTGTACTGACCCGACATCCCTTCAAGTGCCGTATTGGTGAATGCTGCAACACTAAGTTCTTCTTTAGGATCGACAAACCAGGAATGACCATAGGTTCCACCCATTCGCCACGTACCTGCTGATTCCGGTGTACCGGCTGCAACGGGGTCTTTAAGTACTGTAAAACCAAGGCCAAATCCTCTTCCCGGCCAATACGGCATCACGAGTTCACCGATTTGATTCTTGGACATCTCGGCGACAATAGCTTCCGTAAGAATAGGCTTACCCCCTTGCCGCAATGTCTCAAGTAAAGTCAGAAAATCTCCGGTACTTCCAACCATACCGGCTCCGCCTGATGAATAGGCGGAAGTATTATTCGCACGGTTGGGGGCAAGCTGGAAACCGGCAGTACCTTCAATAAAAGGAACCTGCTCCAACTGATTATGAAGAAGACGAGGTTCATCAGAACCATCTGCATTTGCAGCGGTCAACCGATCCGAATCCACCGCAACAAAATCAGTGTCCGTCATGTGAAGTGGATGAGTAACCAGCATTTGAACAGCTTCTCTTAATGACATTCCGGTTACCTTTTCAATAACGACTCCGAGTACATCCGTCGCAATGGAATATCTCCACATGTGTCCTGGCTCATACAGAAGAGGAACAGAAGCGAGCCTATGGAGATTCTCCTCCAGACTAATTCCGGACAAATCCATTCTATTCGAGATCTTAGCACGTTCATAAGTTCCTTGATCTTCTTGGAAGAAACGGTATGTCAAGCCAGCGGTGTGCGTCATCAACTGATGAATCGTTATTGGGGTTTCTTGACCATTGGCAAGTTTGGGCAGGAATGAAGGCAGCCAGCGAGTCACCGGATCATGCAGACTCAGCTTCCCTTGTGAGATCAATGCCAGAGCTGCTGTCGATACAATAGGTTTGGTTACCGAAGCAAGTCGAAACAGAGCGTTTTCCGACATGGTGCGCTTTTGCTCCCTGTCCGCGAAACCAGCAGCCCGGGTGTATATCAGTTCCCCTCTTAAAGCAACTTGTACAACCGTTCCTACGATTCTTTTTTCGCTTAGAGCGCGGTCAATGGCCTGATCCACATAAGTATGCAATGTTGTTAGGTGTTCTTTTCCCATTTCTATCTTCCTCTCATTAAAAGATGTGATTGATTACACATGATAACTGTGTTTATTATATAAATGATTGATCTTGTATTACATGCATTATTAAAGGTGTTATAATGAATTAGCGAGTATACTTAAGGTAATTGTTAAATATATCTTATGTATTTAAAGGAGTGGATTAGATGGACGAAATAGATCAGCATATCCTGTTTCACTTGGAGAATCAGGCGAGATTATCCATGACTGAACTAGGCAAACTGGTGGGATTATCTCAACCGGCTGTTACTGAACGAGTCAAACGAATGGAAGAAAAGGGGGTTATCGAGGAATATCGTACGGTAATCTCCCCATCCAAATTAGGCAAGCAGAGCACGGCATATGTTCTTTTTCGTACACGGGATTGTTATCCCTTCCTCGATTTTTGCCGTGCGTCACCTGAAGTCGTGGAATGTTATCGGATAAGTGGGGAGTATAACTACTTGCTGAAAATCCTTACAGACACGATCCAGGGACTCGAAGAGTTCGAGAACAAGTGTGACCCATACGGTACTTACATGACCTTAATTACAATGTCTTCTCCGATTGCACATAAAAATCTCATGGAAGGACCGAATCTACTGGCACAGGCAGAATAAGATTGTGGTCTCTTAAATGAAAAACAGAAGAGGAGTCCACATCAAGTGAACTCCTCTTTCGTCCTATGTGCAACTCATGCACAACTGCCTTCCTGTTAATTTCCTTTGGGGAATCCATATTTATAAGCACACATAGCTACGATTAGAGCAGGAATCAGCAGGATAAACAGTGATCCGGGAAGGTAACTAGCTCCAAATACCTCAAGAAGAATGCCGCCAATAATTCCCCCTCCGCCAATCGCCACATTCCATGCTGTAACCAGCATCGATTGAGCTACATCTGTACTTTTACCCGCGGCTTGGGCAATGGCAGTTTGCAGCAGTGTCGCCGCCCCGCCAAACGTAAGTCCCCAGATCATGATGCCAAGGATAATAATCATAGGTTGATGAATACCGATTCCCATCACGACAGACGCCAAAGCGAATGTTGCCAGGCTGACGATAACTAATCTTCTCAAAGATCGGTCAATGAGCATTCCGGTTAACCAAATTCCCACAATGGAAGTAATACCGAAAATGAGTAAAATCAAGTCTACTCTGTTAGCAAATACGGTCTGGACAAGATAGGGAGAAATATAAGTGTAAAGGATATTATGCGCAAGCATCCAGGCCAGAACAACAAACAGAATGGGCCTAACTCCCGGAATCAAAAATACCTTATGCAGCGGAAGACGTTCTCCAGCTGGCTCTCCTGCAAAATCCGGCATTTTCCAGAGAACCCATACGATTAAAGCTACGGTCAGAAGAGATACAATCCCGAAGATGAGGCGCCAGCCGATATAAGAACTGAGAAAACTACCGATTGGGACACCCAGGGCTAATGCCACCGGTGTGCCGACCATAGCCACAGCCATGGCTTTACCTTTTAACGAATCAGAGACCATCCGACGAGCATAACCTGC
Organism: Paenibacillus sp. SZ31; assembly: GCF_012912005.1. Classification (GTDB taxonomy): domain Bacteria; phylum Bacillota; class Bacilli; order Paenibacillales; family Paenibacillaceae; genus Paenibacillus. The sequence goes on along the minus strand of NZ_JABBEA010000008.1, from coordinate 94,002 downwards.
TGTCATTCCCCATAACACACCCGCGGAGACCCCGGCCAAGAAACGAGCAGCAAGTGTCAGGATATAATCTGAGGATAAGGCGGTGACAGTGTTAAAGACAAGAAAGCCGCTAATACATACTAGCAGTAGAGGTCGGCGTCTCCATCCACGTGTAGCAGCAGTTAAAGGAATGGCAGCAGCAAGTGATCCAATGGCATAAAGAGTCACCAACTGTCCGGTGAGGGCTTCTGTGATCCCCAAGTCTTTTGCAATTTGCGGTAACAGTCCTGCAGGTAGGCTTTCAGTGAGGATGCAAATAAATCCAGCCATGGCTAAAGCAAGTAGCCCAGCCCACGGAAGGCGTTCTGAAGATATGGAAGGCAGCTCCCTTTGCTTTGGGAGCGATGTGTTAACGGACATGAATAAAAACCTCTTTTCTTATCGTTTAATCTTATCCAGAACTATGCATATAAGCTTATCTGAGAAAAACAAACTTTTGCATACAAAATTAAAGGTAAAAAGAAGGTTTTAACATGGTATTTATTTTATTTTGAAATGTTCTCCGTTAATTCAAAGGATTGCAGTCTGTGTAACCATTTAAGGATGATATCGACAGCTTCCATGTACCGTTGGCCTACTAGTAAACCCGTATGGGTCGTATCCCACAGTCCGGCATATTCAGCATGCAGCTGCTTGGCAGTTAATTTGCCTCTCTGATCTTCGTCTTCACAGGAAACAGCCTTGATCACCAAGCTGGGGTAATGGATCAGGTCGCCATTAATGGATACACCGCCATCTGCTCCAAACATCACGGAAAATGTGCTAAATGCCTTCGAAGACTCCATCTGAAGATATTTACGTTGAAAAGCAATGTCATCTGCCGTCTCATCTATACTGGTCAGCTCATCACGGACAGGTGCAGGAATGATGATCCCAGGTGTGATTTGATTGCTTTGCGGGTAGGGGATTAGCTCATGAACTTCCTTGCTCAGACTGGCGTCGATTACAATCAGACCTGCAAGAGTAACGGTTTCTGCAATCTTTTGACTGAGAATGCCACCCATGCTAAAGCCAATAAGAACGGGAGGTTCGTTGATCCCGGCTAAAACTTCACGAATATCCTCCAAATAATCGTCAAACGTAATCTTGGTCATGTCCATGACCCGACTCTTGTAGTGACTTCTCAGGTTCATGACATAACAGGTCCAACCATGCTGGACAAAGTGGGGGATGTATTTGCACCACATCCAACTACCTGTGTATGCACCGTGAACAAATAGAAGAGGTGGCTTCTTCGTTGTTACTTCGGCGTCATGAACTGGGGTTCCTTCGAATATTTCCAAGTGTAAATCATGTTCTCCGATCTTCTTTACCTCATGTTCAGGTAACAAACGAGTGTAGTCTGTCATACCAAAAACCTCCTCTATAATATTAGTTTGATATCAAACTATATATCCAAAAAAATTAGAAGTTGCTATGAATTTTCATTAAAATTCGAAGCAGTTCTTTTTTCTCCGTCTCTGTAACGTCCGTATAGAACACATCCAGTATGCGTTGCGATATCTCTTCAAAGACGGGCTTTAATTCTTCGCCTTTTACAGTCAAAGCCACATGAACAACTCGCGAATCTGTTGCATCACGTTCCTTGACGACGTATCCTGTCCGCACCAATTTGTCCACAAGTGCAGTCACCGTGGATTTATCCTTGCCAATTTTTTTGGCGATCTCGGCCATAGTCATCCTCTGATTGTTGGACAGGGCATAGATAATATCCCCATGGGACGTAGCTAGATCCTGGATTCCCTGCTCAGCCATCTCGGCCAGGATAAAGCGGTTGACCTTCTCTTTAATTTTGGATATGAGTGAAATAGCGTCTCTTGTTTTCATACGTGTAATATAGTTTGTTATCAAACTAATGTCAAGCTTTGCTCTATGACTTTTGGCACGCGCAGCAAAAAAAAAGAGCAGTGAGAATGTCTTCTCCTGCTCATTTGATCTGTTTGATTTCGATATCTAATCACGGACACTATTGAATCCAAGGCTCCATGAACCGTTTAATGAGGCTCCATTATTTAATCGGATTAGCTTTCATTTCCGATTGCATTTTCTCAATACCGTCCAGAATTTGATATCCATAACCCCAGAACTGGCTGAAATCTGTGATATAGATTTGTTTGTTCTTGATCGCGTTCATGCTTTGCAGGGCAGGGTTGGCATACAGGTTCTCAATCAGCTTATCGATATCCGGTGAACCGGCATAAGCGGACAAGAGCAGATAGTCAGGGTTCGCTGTAATTAGCTGCTCTACACTAACTTCACCTTGCACGCCATCAAACGTATTTTTCAGCTTCAACAGGCTGAGTGCATCAAGCTGATACGTATCATTTTGCATGCTGCTTACGGTAATCGTGTCTTCCGTAGCAGGTACGATATAGGCAAAACTGTGCTCAGGCTGATCAGCTACACTGGCTTTGATCGCTTCGGCACGTGCTTTCAGGCTTTCTGTGAATGTTGCGGCATTTTCCTGAACGTCGAAGATCTGACCGAGTTGTGCGATATCGCTATACAGGCTGTCAAGTGTACCTTTGTGGTTGGTCGTTTGCAGGAATGTACGGATGTTCATGTCATTCAATCCATCCACGGTACCTACACCCCAGTCGGCATCAGCGAACAGGTCGCCCCGTCCGAGTACCAGATCCGGGCTTGCGCCTACAACCAGCTCTTTACCGACATAATCCTTGGACAATACCGGAATTTTGGCGAAATCATCAGCCACATCCGGTGTAACGGAACCATATAGAGCAGCAACACCGACCATTTTATCGGTCAGACCTAATTTGATGAGCATCTCAGCCGCAGATTGGGTATTCGCAACAACACGTTCAGGTGCTTTATCGAATACTTGCACTTTGGGTTTCCACTCGCCACCCTCACCCGAGATCGTGAAATTTTCAATGGTGAGCGGGTACATCGTTTTATTTGTATTCTCAGCAGGAGCTGAAGTTTCTGTCGCGTTAGTTGTTGAAGTTGTTTCTTCGGCAGGGGAAGAAGTTGAAGCATTCGAGCAGGCTGCAAGCAGCAGTAACAGGAGACTTAGAGCAGCGAAGCCAATAGTTCTGGATGTGAATTTCATTAAACGATGAACCCCTTTTCTATGTGTTTTAAATTGACAAAGATAATCATTCTCAATTATAATCCGAGAAAACACTTTGTAAATAGCTGAATTTAATTTGTTCTACATTTTACGCGAATTGATGGGGGAAGAGATGGCACAGACGGTTCAGGTTCAGACACAGCGCAAGGGGAAAAGAGAGTCTTTGATTCATAGTAAATCCGGATTTGCCTTACTGATTGCAGCTTTAATCATTATTACGCTTATTTCCGTAGGAATCGCGGTTTCCATTGGACAGGTTCGTATTCCGCTGGCGGAGTCATATCGTATTCTTGTATACAAATTAACGGGATTTCAATGGGGGGCAACACCCATTGAGGCGGGCTCCTTTACTGATATCATTTGGCAGATTCGTTTTCCGCGTGTGCTGATGGCGATGTTTATCGGTGCAGGTTTGGCCTTGTGCGGTGCTGTTATGCAAGCTGCTGTGCAGAATCCGCTAGCTGATCCTTACATACTGGGTATATCCTCAGGCGCTTCACTTGGAGCGACTTTTGCCATTCTCATTGGCTTCGGTGCGATTGGCTGGCTGGGCCAGACTGGTGTGGCTTTCTGGGCATTTGCCGGAGCGATGGGGGCCTCTTTGCTGGTGTTAACCCTCGCGGGAATTCGGGGTAAAATGACGTCAGTCAAGCTGGTGCTTGCCGGAATGGTGATTAACGCGCTGTGCAGCGCCTTCTCCAATTTTATTATTTATTTTGCCAACAATGCCGAAGGCATCAAAACGGTGACGTTCTGGACCATGGGTAGCCTCGCTGCTTCCGGATGGAACAAGCTTCCACTGGTCGGTATCGTGGTGCTGGTGGCGATTCTATTCTTCCTGTTGCAGTCCAGAGTTCTCAATACGATGTTATTGGGGGATGAAGCAGCGGTTACGCTGGGTATTAATCTGAGTGTGTATCGCAGACTTTACATGTTGTTAACGGCTTTGGTGACAGGCGTGCTGGTGGCAAGCTGTGGCATGATTGGTTTTGTCGGACTGATTATTCCGCATATTGTGAGAGGTCTGGTGGGTTCGGACCATCGTAAAGTGATGCCTATATCCGTGCTGTTTGGAGCTATTTTCCTCATCTGGACTGACGTGATTGCACGATCCCTCATATCCAGCGTGGAGCTGCCGATCGGGATTATTACGGCTATGATTGGTGCGCCGATGTTTATGTATATGCTGGTCAAAAAAGGCTACGGTTTTGGAGGAAATTAAACATGAAACTGAACGTAGAAAATGTATCCATCTCTGTGCTAAACACGGACATCATCAAGGACATTTCTTTACAGGTGAACGGCAAACAGTTCGTTGGGCTGATCGGACCGAATGGTTGTGGCAAGTCAACGCTTCTCAAGAGCATCTATAAAGTGATCAAACCGCAGCAAGGAAAGGTTTTTCTGGATCATACAGATATTCTCAAATCCAGCCCGAAGATCGTTTCCAGGCATATGGGCGTTGTCGGCCAATTTAATGAATTGAGTTTTGATTTTACGGTGCGCGAGATGGTCATGATGGGCCGTACCCCACATAAAAAAATGCTGGAGACGGATAATGAACGGGATCACGAAATCGTGGAGCAGGCTCTGGAAAAAGTACATCTGACTGGACATGCAGATCGCAATTACGTGTCTCTGTCCGGTGGAGAGAAACAGCGTGTGGTCTTGGCGCGTGTGCTGGCACAGCAGCCTGAATTCCTGATCCTGGACGAGCCGACGAACCATCTGGACATCAAATACCAACTTCAAATTCTGAATATTGTCCGTGGACTCGGCATTGGCATATTGGCAGCGCTGCATGATCTCGAACTCGCCGCAGAATATTGCGATTATCTCTATGTGGTGAAAAAGGGCCAGATTGTGGTACATGGCAAACCGGCTGATATTTTGACTCGCGAGATGATTGGCGAGGTTTTCGATGTCGATTGTGAAATCTATAAGAACCCGGTTACGGGTGGCTTGGGTATCGCTTACCTGAGTACACGTTGATTACGACTATATCTTCGGTTGGATGACGTGGAGTAATTTTGCAAATAATCAAATGAAGTAAAAATAGACCGTACCTGTTGGAGCGATGTTATTGCATGCTCTCAGGGCCGGTCTTTTGTTCTTTTGAGGGGGTTAGGGCGCGTCTATTGAAGCTTAGGGTCGACGGGCTGAGCATGAGCACCTTTGCTGACTTCTTGGAAAATATCTGTGGAGTTATCGTTAGGCGTCGAAGACTTGCTGCTGTTATGTTGTCGCGGCTGATCCCCCGTTGCTGGACTACTACCTGTAATCGTATAGTTTCGTAGTATCTCTTCCAGATCTCCAATCGTCACGGGACGAGCATGTCGTTTTAGCACGTAACCGAGTTGACCATTGGGTTCCACCGTTGCCGTCTCCAGATCGTCTACACTTGTAATTCCGTTCTGCCGCATATGCATCTCGAGCTGATCCATCGTATAACGCATACTTTTCAGATTCGGGATAATGACCTTTCCGTCCTCTACCACAATTTTGGAACTGCCACTCATTAGCCGTTCAACAACATTAAATTTCAATTGCAGCTGTTCCACCACAAGCAATGTTGCGATAAAGACCGATGCCGACCCAATTGCTTTGCCAAGCTCATGATTCGCGATAGGTTGCACAATTGTTGTTCCGATGGAGATCATGATGACCGTTGTGGCGACACTCATCTGCGAGATCGACTTACGTCCTGCAATTCGTAGCAGAATCATGCCGATAAGTACAAGTAAAACGGATTTCCATATCCAGTCCATAGGTTGTATTCCTTTCTAGTCCAGTATGTTCTGTATTCTTAGGCTGTTCTGGAGTTGGGTGAATTATGCAATTGAAAGGAAGAAAGAGGATGAAGTGAAATAGTCCCATAATAAAGGGACTATTATCCTACATCCTAAAATAAGGAAATTACCGATGTTATTTAAGTAGTCCTTTCTTATAACAAAAGAGGAGTGATAATACGTACGATGTATACGAACATAATACAAGAAATGCTTTCTAAAGGAGATATGGAAGGTGCTATCCAACAAGTAGCATGTATTGGTGAGAAAAAGGATACATCTCAATTAACCTTTCTGATTGAGATTTTAAAATCTACAGAAAACAATGTATTACGAAATGAAATTGCCATCGCTTTATCTGACATTGGAGATAATCGAGCAGTCGAGCCATTAGTGGAAGTCATAACAGACCCCAAGACTTTGGGCAGCAGAGGCACATTGTTATACGCTCTTGAACACCTGGACTACATACTACATATAGAGAACATCATCCCGTTTATCGGGGATTCCAGTCTGGAAGTGAGTGCGCAGTCATTCATGTTATTGGAGCAAGCGATGGATAGGCTAACAGATTCACAAATACTTAGGTATCAACAAATAATTGAACTACAAATGCAAAACAATCAAAGCAAGCTTTTGGAAGTAGCTTTAGAAATGTTGAGAACATGGGGGTGATCCTCCAGACATAGGAGAGTTTTCATAACCTTCTTTCTTCAAAAGGACGAACCACTGCTTTCATTCCGACCTCCCAATCGTTTACAATAGGGTATTGATGAAGCAAATGAAGGAGCGGGTCACAGTGGCGAAACAGAAATACTATGTTGTCTGGGAAGGTAAGAAGCCTGGCGTATATAGCACATGGGCAGATTGCAAAGCGCAGACGGATCATTATACCGGAGCAAAATATAAATCGTATGAATCGAAAGCGGCTGCAGAAGAAGCGTATCGTGCAGGATGGAAAGGGAATTGGGGTTCAAGTGCAGGCGGAGCGTCGAAGACGAAGTCCGCTAGTAGCGGAAGAAGCGCAGGCATGGAAACGTCGGAAGAAGTGGATTACGACAGCATCTCTGTTGATGTGGGTACACGAGGGAACCCCGGACCTGTAGAATACAAAGGGGTAGACACCCGCACAGGTGAGATTATTTTCTCCGTCGGACCGATCTCCAAAGGCACGAACAATCTGGGCGAGTTTTTGGCCATCGTACATGCCCTCGCACATCTGAAGAAAGAAGGCAGTACCAAAACGGTGTATACTGACTCGGTCAATGCCATGAAATGGCTGAAGCAGAAAAAAGTAGCCACGACGTTAGCAAGAGACAACTCCACAGAAGAAATCTGGCTGATGATTGAACGTGCGGAGCAGTGGCTACAGACGAATACGTACAGCAATAAAGTGCTGAAATGGCAGACGAAACAGTGGGGCGAAATCAAGGCAGATTACGGTCGGAAGTAAGTATTTTTCTTTTAGATGCCTCCTTTATTTCTTGTCTATTAGAATCGATATTTACAATTTCCAGTTTCCGCTCTATAATCATCTGAATATGATTAGTTAAACATATGGAGGAGCCTGTCATCTGCAGGCCCTCTTTATCTTTTTGGTCCTTGATTAGCAAGTCCATTCACTAGAATGGGTTATTTGAGTATATTTTGCAGGAGGCAGACATGAGTTCCATTTACAGAAGTGAAGAAGGCAAGAGTAGCATTCTTGAAGAGTATGAGATTTATTTGAATGAGTTGGGTGAGGGATTTACACGGGAGTATGTGGAGACACGTTTTGGGAAGACGCATGTTTTATTGACAGGTCCTCAAGATGGCAAGCCGTTATTTATTCTTCAGGGCGGTAATTGTGTGAACCCGATGACGTTGTCATGGTTCTCTTCCTTATTTAAAGAATACCGGATTATTGCTCCTGATACGATTGGTCATCCCGGCTATAGTGAGGAAGCCAGCATCTCGACACGGTTTGATAGTTTGGCATTATGGGTGTCGGATCTGTTGGATCACTATGATATCGAAAAGAGTGCGTTTATCGGTCCATCGTTTGGAGGAGGCATTATACTCAGATTGGCCACTTATATTCCGGAACGCATTTCGTGCTCCGTATTGGTTGCTCCTGCCGGTCTCGCGGTCAATTCCAAAATCAAAACAGCTCAGGATATCACGCTGCCGCTCGTCAAGTACCGCATGACGTCTTCACCATCTTCTTTGCAAAAAATTACGGACACCATGTCGTGCAACTGCATGAAAGAAATGGACAAAAACATTATCGGCAAACTTTTCAAATACGTCAGCATAGATCAGGATCTGCCCAAGCTCACGGAGCGGGAAGAACTGGTGAACTATACGTCACCAACCTTGTTATTGGTGGGGGAGAAGGATGTCTTTTTCCCTGCGGATAAGTGTATTGAACGGGCTCAAAAGATTATTCCGAATGTTCAAGCCATCAAGTATGATACAGGACATTTTCCTTCACAGGACGTATTGGTTCAAATGAACGAGGAAATAGGGCAGTTTTTACAAAAGAATTATTAAAAAAAGCTGCAAGAGCTGAACGGAGAAATGTATTTTTCCAGTTTAATAAAGTAATTCATCCCATCTGTCGATACTCTATACAAGAGAACCCGTTTCTTCTATATAATAGTGTGAATAGGGATTAGTAGTAGATCGTAGAAAGCTTGATATCATTAATATTTAAATATTTCGCGTAGGGGTGTTTCAAATTGCATCATTTGGTTTATATAGATGGTTGGCGATGAATTGCTTACTGGCTGGACCAAATGATGCATTTACGCGGAAAGTCTTCCGATCGACAAGGTTGAAAAGAGGTCTGTTATGAGAAAAGACAATTGCAAAATGGCATTGCAACGCAATGTGATTATAAATGATACATATCAGGTGAGACAGGTATTGGCCAGCAGTGAGTTGGCTATTGTATATGCAGGGCGGGATCGTAATACAGGTGCCAAGGTAGCCATTAAGGAATTTTTCCCACTGCGACTGGCTGAACGTCAGGCAGACAAGCGGGGAGTCTTCTGTTCATCGCGGGGATATGGCGGGCAATATCAGGAGTTGCTGACTGCATTTCTGCTCGAAGGTGAACTGTTATCGACACTGGATCACCCTCATATTGTTTCGTATTTGGATCATTTTGAAGCGAATGATACGGGGTATCTGGTTATGGAATACTGCACAGGGATTACGTTGACCGAGTATCTGAATGAACACAATCATGCGCTCGATGCTGCATTCATAACGGAGACGCTGCTTCCACTGGTGGACACATTGGATTATATACATAAGCAAGGCATTCTTCACCGGGATGTGAAACCTTCCAACATTATGGTGATGGAGGACGGTACACCCAAACTTCTGGACTTCGGCTCAGCTACCCGTTGGCCTATGCAATCTGGAGAGAAACAGGCGATATTTACATCCGCAGGTTATTCCCCGCTGGAGTTCTATTCAGAAAAATCCAGTCAGGGACCTATGTCGGACATCTATAGCCTGGCGGCTTTGCTCCATTATTGGACATGTGGGCAGCCACCTATGGACGTGAAGCAGCGGTTGTTCCAGGATGAACTGCCATCTGTTCGTTCACATAATGAGTATGTGAATCCTTGGCTGGCTCGTGTTATTCATTGGGGGCTGTCGGTGCGTTCTGAGAAACGCTGTGCTTCTCTGGCTTGGGTCAGAAGCTCGCTCCGAGTTCAAGCCTGGGTGTGGAAAGTGCGCAAACCAGGTACGGTGGAATGGTCTTTGGTCGAGAATGAACATACACAGGTCTATGAAGTGGAGCCGAAAAAGCAGCATGAGACGGCGTAATTCATAAAATTTCTTATCTCTTTTATAAAATGGTATGCAAGATAAGTGTATTCGTACAACAAATGAAAACCAATTCGACTTTTAAAAGAGGAGATTTGGTTTTTTTATTATGATTATTTCATATCATAAGATTAGTAGAAGGAAGTGGCCCGATGGAATTTGAATATCATGTAACCATGAGTGATCTGAAACATGAGAAGAAAGAAACCTTTATCAACATCTGTAATGAAGAGAGCGTGAAACCCGTATTGATCGTCTTGGACCAAGGTGAATATATTAATCAACCGATGATCACTGGCATTGTACATAGCGCAGATTATGAAGAAGTGAAGAATATTATTGAAGAGGTTACCGCGAAGTTTCGGGATAGCGGATTCACAGTTGTTCGGACGAAGGTGGAAATTCCGGCAAAGGAAGAGACGTATTTTGATCAGCCGATGCTGGTGCAGTCTAAGCCTTATTTTGAATGGCACGGTAAAGTATATGTTGATGATGTGGGCACGTTGAAGCAGTTATGCGCCCAATCAGGCGGACATATCTCACGGAACTCGCTGAATGCGGATGGAAAAGTGAGATTTGTAACCGTCCGGGAATATGAGAGTGCAGAACATTTTTATTGTAGAGTGAAAGAAATACATGACATTTTGCAAATGAACAAGATCGAACTGTTAAAACAGCAATATGAACTATGCATCTACGATAGCAGAGAAGAACTGGATCGTGGATGGATCTAATCGGATGTTGAGTATGATGAATGGAGGAGGAGAACGATGTCCGGAAAAAATATACAATTACATACCTTGAATGAGGATGAGAGATTTATTGTTGTGTTGGAAGCTCTATTGAAGCGTGCCTCTCTGGTGAATAGTCCATTTGTATTAAAAGGAAGCTTACTGACAAGACAGTATTTGGAGAATCCCAATGTTCGTTATGTGGACGACATCGACTTTCTGTATACAGGTCGAATTGAGACTGAGGATCAGGCCAATGAAATCTTTACAGACTGGATGATCCGGGTAACAGAGATGGATTTGAATGACGGTATCGTATTCCGAAGCTTCAGTAAGAATGCCTTCTGGCGAAGAATAGACTACGCCATGGCGGATGATTTTCCAACGGTGAACACGGAGCTTGCCTTTTATATTGATAGTGAACCAAGGGTCGAAAATGAGTATAAAGATGAGGATGAACTGCATCTGGATATATCCTTTAACCTCGACTTGGACGAGAAGTCTGTTGCTCTATCGTACCAACCCCTAGTTGGTGAAGCTTTTGTCGTTCCTCACACCGTACCACTCTCCATTCAAATTGCATGGAAACTGCATCAGACGATAGTGAGGCCCCGCTTCAAAGATCTGTATGATTTGCAGCATCTGTTGTCTAACCCATCCTACGATCAGCAGGCTCTACAAGAGACATTACAGACCCTGGTCAATGAGTGCAATATGGACCCGGCTATTACGAGAGAGGCTATGAAAAAGGTGTTGGTTGACGATCTGCATAATGTGTATTCGAGGTTTAATTACGATTATGACCTGCAGTATTATGCCGGAAGCCGCAGTCCTGAAGTCTATTTTATGGAGTTTGTTTCGGAGCTGCGCCAAACGATGAACCACGCGGGGATTAACAATGACGCATATGAGCATTTACCAAACTGCTCTACGCATAAATAGAGATTTTCATGTACTCTGTGAATGAACTAAACATGTACAGGAGAACGTAGAGGGCAGAAATAACCTGAAGAAGCGGAGCGTTCGCTTTTATCATAACAGCGATCAGCAGGTTGTTCTGTCATCGAAGTGGCAAGGTTAAATATTCTTTAGTTCAATCTGCATAGTAAGCTGAATCATCACTTGTCTATCCGCAGAGAAGTTTGAAAGGAACACCCTATCTCCGATACAATGTTCTCATAGAGTCTGAGAGAATGGATCAAATACGGCTCAGAAATGGAGAAAACCAATATGACTGAATTTATCAACGCTGACGATATTAATGACGTAATCCTGGCTGCGGCGGCAAATGAGCTGGAGCAGATGGTGGACAAAATGTGTGAGCTGATTGGTACGCCTTTGGAACAGACGACAGAACTGGAGCGTCAGGTGATGGCTGCGTTTGGTTTTGGTGCGATATATGGCATTACGCATCGGGATCAGCTGGCGGAGCCACAGGCTCATGCCTTGAGTATTCGGATGCTGATTAAGCCGTTCAACTACAGCGAGCGACAGGCCGTCGATTTTGCAGATGACCTGATACGGGTAGCTTCCGACCGTGAAGTTCATCCCGTAATGAACACGATTATTCATCGCGGGATCGATGGGCACCATCAATTCAATCAGGAAGACGATGAAGGGCTGGCTCGTAACATTCAGGAGATTTTAACAGCGGTTCAATCGCAGTAATAGACGAGTTTTATTAGATTTGGGGAGTGATCGCATTGGATCTGATGAAATTAAGCAAGGAACTCTCATACGCTCTGCGACATGCCCCGTGGGAGTATGAGCTGGAGCTGGACGAAGAGGGCTGGGTGGGAATCTCGCAATTGCTGGTGGCTTTGCATGAAAGTCCGCAGTGGAAGGAAGTGACGGAAGACGATCTGGAGCAGATGATTCAAGCCTCGGAGAAAAAGAGACATGAGATCTCTTCAGGCCGTATCCGGGCCTTGTATGGACATTCGACTCCGCACAAGATATCCAAGTCACCTGCTGAGCCACCGGAAACCCTTTACCATGGTACCCCGGCACGCGCAGTAAATTCTATTATGGAACATGGCTTACAGCCGCGGCAAAGGCAATATGTACATCTGTCCGCAGATATCGATACGGCCACTCAGGTGGGACGAAGACGTGATGATCAGCCTGTCATTCTGAAAATCAATGCTGCTCAAGCGGCCATAGATGGAATCCTCTTTTATCATGGAAACGAAAATATCTGGCTGGCCGATCATATTCCCGCACGTTATATTCTTGAGTCATGAGCGATGAACCGTTGTGGAAATCACAAATACCTACATCGAATTGCAGTCGCAATTACTGGGTTGAGTGTACAGTCATCCGTTCAAGTTGTATATCGTTGTATTAATCGTTAGCTATACCAAAAAGGGACACATCCAACATTCGTTGGTGTGTCCCTTTCTCATATCCAAAACTTACTTGCCTACAATTGCTTTGATACCTTCGCTTAGTGGCTGAGCCGGACGGCCAAGCAATGTTTCCAATGTATTACTTTCTACAGCCAGTGCGCCTTCACGGATGGCACTTTGCATATCAACGAGCATTGATACGACAAAGTCCGGTAGACCTGCACCTTTCATGATGTCAGCGTAAGCGGCATCGTCCACGTTTTGCACGTTGATTTCCTGTCCAAGCACTTCACCAACAATGGCTGCCAGTTCAGCTTGCTTGCGCAGTTTGCCAGACAATTCATACACGGTATTCTCATGTCCTTCACCTGTAAGCACAGCTGCAGCAGCATGGGCATAATCACTGCGTGTAGCCCAGCCTACTTGGCTGTCGTTGGTGGCATGAACCCAAGGTGCGCCTTGCGTAGCTGCTTGCACGCTTCCTGCTTCATTTTCCAGGTACCAGTTATTGCGTAAGAGGGAATAAGGAATACCAGACTCACGAATAGCCTGTTCTGTAGCGCGATGTACTTCAGCCAGGGAAAGGGTGTTTTTCTCTGCCTTCACAACGCTTGTATAAGCGATGAAGCCCACGCCTGCTTTCTTGGCAGCATCCACGGCAGTCTGATGTTGGCGAATACGCGTTTCATTGTCACCATCGGTGGAGATGAGCAACAGACGGTCTACACCGGCAAAAGCTTTCTCCAGCGTCTCCGGTTGATCGAAATCACCGTGACGCACCTCAACGCCTTGAGCGCGGAGTGCTTCCGCTTTCTCCGGATTACGTACACTGACTGCCAAATCCTTGGCAGCATCCGTTTTTAACAATGCCTCTACGACCAGTGAACCCAATTGACCTGTTGCGCCAGTAACCAAAATTTTCATCTTCTTTTCCTCCTAGGGTATGTGTTTTGTTTGCATATGGTTGTAATCAAAAATGTTATAACAGGTGTGATTACAACGAAAGGGTTAAAAAAAGCTCACTATGAGCTTTTTTTATTCAGAGACATGAATCTGATCCATCATCTGCTGTATGGTTACACGATTCAAGCGCTGTTCCATGGCTGTCTGAGCCTCAATGAGTTCGGCACGTAAGGTGTGTTCGATCATATTGCCCACCGGACATTTTGGGTTCGGATGTTTGTGAAAGTTAAACAATTCCCCATCCTCCACGACCTCAAGCGCTCGATATACATCGAGAAGGGTAATGTCCGCCGGATCTTTCAACAAGGAAGCACCGCCCACACCAGGTCTGACGTCGATCAGACCCGCCTGTTTCAGCTTGGACATAATCCGCCGAATAATCACGGGATTCGTATTCACACTCTGAGCGATAACATCTCCGGTGCATTCATTGGGCATAACAGCGATCAGGGACAGGGTATGAACCGCAATGGAAAAGCGACTGCTGATTTGTCTCATGGATGATCACCACCGTTGTAACCATATTAGTTACAAAACGTTCTATTGTCAACTAGAACTTGTGCATAGCCAGATGCATTAAGTTCTCATCTTTGATACATCTGGCAGAATGGTCAACAGTAACTATACCTCTAATAGATTTCGTAGCATTTACCCCTTCACTGCACCTGAAGTTAGTCCCCCAACAATATACTTTTGCCCAATGAGGAACACAATTAACACAGGCAATGACGTGAGCACAATATCTGCGCTGACCAGATTCCACTGGGCACTGAATTGCCCGAAGAAGTTATATACAGCCAGCGTCATCGGCCACATCTCCACCGTGTTAAGCATATAGAGTGGAGCAGTGAATTCATTCCAGACACTCAGGAAGTTCAGGACAAATACCGTTACCAGCACCGAGGTTAACAAAGGCACAATAATTCGCAGGAATAGCTTGATCCCATTACATCCGTCCATGATCGCGGCTTCATCCAGCTCTTTCGGGATGTTAGACACAAACGCATACGTAATGAACAGCGAGATCGGAATCCCCATGGCCGTATAGAGTAGAATCATGCCGAGATGTGAATTGATCATACCCATCGACTTCATGACTTCCATCAGCGGAATGTAGTTGAGTGGCAGCGTAATGCCAAGAATCAGGAAGAAGTACAGAAACTTGCTGAGCCTCGAATGGTTGCGGGATAACGTGAAGGCCGAGAAGGCCACAACAAACACCAATAGCAGGGAAGAGGCCCCGGAATGCAGCAGACTGTTGAAAAAAGAACTTCCCAAGTGTCCTTGTTCATAGACGATTTTGTAATTTTCAAAGATAAACTTCTCGGGTAGCGTCAGTTTCAGCACCTTGGCTTCGGCGTCCGACTTGAATGAATTCAGTACAATGACGACAAAAGGAATCAGGACCACCAGGCTAAGCAGCCAAGCGAGTAGATTTAACCCGATCGAAGCCAGTCTTTTTCTCAATCGCATTTTAGTATTCCACCTTTCGATTCATCAAACGAATGATGAAGAAGGAGATGATCGCCATGATGACAAACAGGATGGTGGATAGTGCACTTCCGAGTCCCCAATATCCTTTGGCAAAAGAAGAATAGACCGCCGTGTTAATGACATCCGTGGCATTACCGGGGCCACCATTGGTCAGCACGTATATGGCATCGAATACTCTCAACCCATACGTAATATTGAGTACCGTGGCGATCGTAATGGTAGGCATCAGCATCGGAATCGTAATTCGAAACAGCTTTTGCCCGAACCCGGCGCCGTCAATGGATGCTGCCTCGTAATAATCGCGGGGGATGGCGAGCAGTCCGGCGATGAACAGCACCATGATGTATCCCATGCCTTTCCACGTATCCACTGCCATAATGGATGGCATGGCCCAGGTCAAGGAGCCCAGCCAGTTCTGGGCGAGAACGTCCAGTCCCATGGAACGCAGAGTCACGTTAACGAACCCGTTGTTGGGGTCGAGCAGACTTTTGAACACGAGTCCAACAATCAGGAACGATAGCACCTGCGGGGAGAAGATAATCATCCGATGCAGATTGGCGGCCTTTACACCGCTGACCAGCAGCAGGGCCAGAAACAAGCCGAGAACCGTCTTGGCGATGGATGTTACCAGGGTGAACAGGACTGTATTTTTGATAAAAAGCAGATAGGTCGGATCACCCGCAAGAATCGTACGGAAATGCTCCAGTCCAATAAAGTTCTTCTCCGAACTATAGCTGTTCCAGTCGGTGAAGGAATAATAGATGCCCAGCAGGGCGGGAGCGACAATGAACAGCAGATATAATACAATCGCTCCAGATGAGAAATACCAGGGATAGATTTTGTTCGCATTCATAATCCGTAACACCTTTCCTTCCTGCCAAAATACACAAGCGGGCAAATGCCCGCTGCATGTAACGCTGTTCAGCGTTTATGTTTATCTGAAAGATAGGCTGTTATTGCCACGCTTCATCCTTCAACACTTTGGCTTGTTCAGCCCGACGTTTATCAATATTTTGCAGAATCTGATCCGGTGTCATGGCTCCGGCGAACATACCTGACAAGTCCTTGCCAATATCCATCCATTGTGGATCAATGTATTTCACAGCGGCTTGCATGACCGTACCTTTTTCATGATTTTTCTCATAATCAATATAATCCTGTGTCAGCTTCGGTTCGATTTCGGGCCAGCAGATCGTCAGGTTACCTTCACCTTCATCGAATACACGTTGCAGATGATCATGCTCGGTAATCCAGCGGAAGAATTTCAGCACTTCTTCGGGATGTTTACTGTTTTTGTTACCGAACATCGCAGCCGATCCGCCCGGGTTCACTCCAATCGTCTGATTGTCTCCCCATGGCATGACGAAGAATCCCATATTGTCTTCCATTTCCGGATACGCTTCGGACACTTCCTTTTCCGTACCTGGCACCCGCAGCAACATAGCCGCTTTTTCCTGACCAAACGCTTCAATGCCCGCTTCAACGGTATTGGACAAGAAGTCTTTGCCGAAATAACCGAGATCCGCAAATTCCTTCAACTGTTCAATGACTGTCTTGAGCTGTGTCATATCTGCCACTTTCATCTCATTATTGTTCAGCTTCTCATAGGTTCCTGCTGTCGTTTGTTCATAGTTAGGCCCCGTTTCGAACAAAGGCAGAACCTGATACCACCCGCTGGCAGGTGCCTGATAGAACGGAATGATGTCTTTTTCTTTAATTTTCTGGCTGATTGCCTTGAATTCCGCATAGGATGTAGGAGGCTCAATGCCAAGCTCTGCGAAGATACGTTTGTTATAGTACACATACCAGATTTTCGATGGGGCAAAAGAAACCCCGTACACCTTGTCATTGTGACTGACAGTTGGCAAAATCTCTTCGGACATCCGACCTGTGAATTCCTCATTGGTCAGGTCAATGGCATTTTCCTCCGGTCTTACGTTGGCCGGCATGCTGAGAGGGTCCACATCGACATTGAAAATGTCAGGTGCTTCGCCAGAGGCCAGCTTCACCTTGATCAGGTCACGCCACTGTGCGTCAGGTACGACCTGAAAGTCAATTTTGACACCCGTCTCCTGCTCATATTCCATGGCCATCGTCTGCATGATGCCTGTACGCGGAATACCGGATTGGCTTGTTCCAAATGTGAGTGTCACCTTACCCGAACCTTCAGCACTTTTCCCTGAGTTGCATCCGGCAAGCAGCAGGGTGGAGAGCAAGAGCACACTTGCAAGCGAAAATAGAAATCGTTTTCTCATCATTGAACCTCCCGGAATATAAAGAAAATTATCACTTGCCGAAACGCTTAATGTAAGCGTATTCTTATGTGGATAACTTTACTGCGAACAAGGGATGCGCTCAATAGACAAAAGCGTTCTGTTGGGTGGACATTTTCGATGGGTGTAACCAATATCATCATAGGACGAGGTGTTTGGGGATTGCGGTATCGATTTGGAACGCTTCAGCAAAGTCTGTTTGCCTATTACTCTGCGGTATTTATTATCTTTTCGCTGATTGTGGCGGGGCTTCTGTATGTTTTTCTCGCAAGTGACATTCGTCATCGAAGTGAAGAACAGCAGAAACAACTGGGGGTATCGATTGTTGGCAATCTGGATCAGGAAGTGGTGAAAATGAACAACTTCTCCATGAATATCGTGTACTCCAATCTGGTAAAGGAACACTTCAGTCACTACTTGGCACCAGCGGAGGACAGTGAACAGACACTGACGAGTGACCCCGCATTGTACAAAGATACAACCACACTGATTGACGTCATACTGGCGATCATCAGCAGCTCCAATACAGCCAAGCAGGCCAATATCTATGATGTGAACGGCAAGATGCTGGGAGCGGGTGCATTCAACGGTCAACTGTCGGTGGATCTGACTCAGCGACCTTGGTACAAGGAAACCTGGGAGCGGAGTGGCTGGCGAGTGATCCGTCTGTTAGAGGGGGGAGCTTTACCCATGCCAACAGGGGAGGGGAAGTCAGAACAACCCTACATATCCCTTACCCGGGTATACAAAGATGGCAATTATGTCAGCCAGGGCGTGGTTGAGATTTTGCAGGATGCCGGAACCCTGTTCCAGCATTTGAATGATTTACAGGCGAGTAACGAGGAGCTTCGCATCTATGTGATGGATGAACAAAATACACGGTTATATCCACTTTCTTCAGATGCCGATGCTTCCCAAGTAGGTCATTTCGATGATGTGGACTTAATTCAAAATCGTGCATTTCCATCGGATACCATGCAAGAAGTAACCGATCCTCTGAATCATTCCAAGCAAATGATGACGTATATGACGTCACAGGAGACGGGATGGACCGTTGTTGTCATGCAGTCGAAGCAGTCCCTTTTCGCAAGTCTCAATCGGATGGCTGTGATGTTTATCGGTGCCACGTTAGCCACCCTGATGCTGATTCTGGTTCTCTCATATCTGATCTCCAAACGGGTCACTTTGCCGCTGCATCGCTTACAGCGCATTATCCAGAAGACGGGTGAGAACGATCTGATATCAGGTCAGGCTTCGGCACATTTGTTCAAGCTGGAGCATCCCGGTTCCATCCGGGAGATGGATGAGCTGAATGATACGTTTATCCGGCTGAATCAGCAACTTGTACAATCTTTTCAGGACAGGCTGGCGATGAAATCCCAGGAGACAGAAGCGAGATTACTGGCGTTACAATCCCAGATGAACCCGCATTTTCTCTACAACAACATCACGAATATTAGCATCATGGCGGAAGAAGGCATGAATGAGCAGATTGTCGCGTTCTGTGGTCATATTGCATCCATGCTCCGTTATATTTCTACTCCGGGTAAGAACGGGGTTCCACTGTCTCAAGAACTGGATTATTGTGAGCGATATCTGGAGTGTATGAAAATTCGGTTCGAGGATGATCTGCACTATGCGTTCCATATTCCGGATGAGATGCAAAATATCCAGGTTCCGATGCTGATGGTACAGCCACTACTCGAAAATGCCATGAAATATGGACTGGGTGATACCTCTCCATGGAGATTGAACATTACTGGAGAAATGGATGCGTTACAGGAGACTTGGCAGATCCACGTGGAAGACAATGGGCCTGGCATGGAACCCGAGGCACTTGCCAAGATCATGCATTACATCGAACAGTCACAGGAGTGGGAGCGTATGCCCGATCTTGAAATTAACGGTATGGGACTCAAGAATATCTGGGTCAGGTTGAAATTATGGTATGGCACGGCAGCCCACATGCAGATTACAAACAAGCCTTCCGGCGGTGTCCAGATTACCATAGGTGGTTCCATTCGAAAGGAGCATGACTGAACCCATGACGATCAAATACAGAACGATTATTGTGGAGGACGAGGCCCTGATTCGCCGCAATGTATCGCGCAAATTTAGGGAGCTGGGCACCCGGTTCGAGGTGATCGGTGAGGCGAGGAACGGTCAGGAAGCGTTACAGCTGATCGAACATTCCGTTCCTGACCTGGTTGTAACCGATATTCAGATGCCAGTAATGAATGGATTGGAACTGGCCAAATATCTGTATTTTGCCTACCCGCATGTGAAAATTGTCATTCTGAGTGGTTATCATGAATTCGAGTATGCACGGCAGGCAATCAGCTACAAGGTGGAGGATTATTTGCTCAAACCATTATCGGAAGAACAGCTTCGTACACTGCTGGATGCGATGGAATTGAAGCTTGGGAGCGCTGTGGATTCGCTTGCCCATGTCAGTGCCGTGCTGGATGAGCAGGTGAAGCCAGAGGACATCGCAGAGGCCGTTAAGCTGTATTTGAAGCAGAATTACATGCATGAGATTACGCTTCAGGACATGGCAGGGCAGATGCATTTTAGTGTGGACTATCTAGGGAAGTGTTTTAAGAAAGTAACGGGGGAGACTCCACTGAAATATATGACAGGCCTGCGAATGAATGAAGCGAAGCGCATGCTCGTCACGCACGAAAATATGGATATCAAGACCATTGGTGGAAAGGTAGGATATAGTGATTCCCACTATTTCAGCCGAATCTTCAAAAACAAAACCGGAATGTATCCTAGCGAGTATCGACTGCAATTACAGGAACGAAAAAAAGCTCTGTCCATGGATGATGAGCACCATGTTGACTTGAGCTGATTACTGGGCCAAAGCTTCTTCGGTTATTTTGCGAATATCAAACGGGGAGCGGATACCTTCTTCGATCATGTCGGGGAGAATCTGTTCCAGGAAATACTGCACACAGTGGAGGTCGATATTTTTGATTTTGACCAAAGCATAACGATACATGACGATAAATTCTTTCTCCGTATTACCACGTTGGAGCTCGGCAAAGGCTTCGTATACCTGATCCATCTTGTCTGCGACTTCCAGAATCAGTCCTTCCACCGATTGATCTTTACCTTCACGCAGCTGTCTGCGGAAAATAGGTTGGAACTCTTCAGGAATATTTTCATTAATAAAATGTTCAACCATGCCTTCTTCCACCTTTTGCAGCATCGAACGCAGCTCCAGTGAATAATGTTTGACGGGTGTTTTGATATCACCGATGAAGATTTCGCCATAATCATGACTGCTGGTGATTTCGTATAACTTCTTCCAATCAATGTTGACACCATGTTGCTCCTCAATATCTGCAAGTGTTTTGGCGTACTGTACGACTTTCCAGGAATGGGCGGATACGCTGTGTTCTTCGAATTTGAATTTGCCCGGTGTACGAATAATACGTTCAAGATCGTTGAGTGACCTGAAGTACGTGTGAATTCCCATATAAGCGTTCATCCTTTGCTGGTTGAGTATAAGTGTGAGTATCCATCGACTATACGCCAGCTATGTCAACTGTGGATTAACGCGGATAGCGTCAAAGGTAAAATGAAATTTTCATTCTCTATAGAAGGACGAGAGAATGAAAGGGAGGCGTACGAGAGAGTACGCACTTATCGACAAACAATAAAAAGCCACGATGTGTGATTGAACGTGAGTTCGGCATCCATCATGGCTTCAGTGTGTAGATGTTGTGCTCTAGGCTACATAAGTGCAGTTGAATCAAAAATTATGATTTTTTACGTACCGGCGAAGTATACCAGTACGCCATGCCGACAAAGAGGGCACCGCCGATGATATTACCAAGTGTCACCGGAATCATGTTATGGAACCAGCCTGCCATCGTGATCGTATCTGGGTGGTTTGGCAGCAACCAGGATAAAGACAGCAATGTCATATTGGCAACACTGTGCTCATAGCCACTTGCGATAAATGCGTACAGACACCACCAGATGAGAACAAGTTTGGCGATATCCTCTTTGGAGCGTGCCGCCATCCAGATCGCCAGACAGACGAGCCAGTTACAGAGAATGCCGCGGAAGAACAACTCGGATACGGGAGCGGCCATCTTTTTGGCAGAGACGACGAATAACAGATGTTCCGGCGTAGCCGTTTTGAACAGGCCACTACCGACTATAAGCAGACTGAGCAGAATCGCACCGAGCAGGTTGCCGACAAAGACGAGTCCCCAGTTCTTCAGCGTATCGTTAACTGTAGTTCGGCCTGCCAGCGTACTCATGGTAAAGAACATATTGTTACCTGTAAACAGTTCCGATCCGGCAAAGATGACCAGCGTGAGCGCGAGTCCGAAGGACATGCCCATCAACATGGTTTGCAGTGGTGACTGTGCTGCAAGGAGCGGAGCACCAATACTGAAGATCAGAACGATGCCAAGTCCTACATAGGCACCAGCCATCAAGGCAGCAACCATGTAACGTGGCAGACTTGCGTTCATTTGATCCCGTTTTTTAACCGCAGCTTCAATAATTCCCTCAACACTTGGTGTATACATCACGGTTTCCCCCATTATTTTGCATCAATCTTTGAACGTTTCAATGGAGCTATATTTCGATCCAGACCTGGCCGTTCTCTACCTTTACCGGATACATCTGTACTTGACCATTGTCTGGTGCCTGCACAAGACCGGTAGTCAGGTCGATTTTCCAATCATACAGTGGGTCGTACAGATAATGCCCGGACACAATGCCTTCAGCCAGTGGCCCACCCTTAGGGTGGGGGTTGTGATTATCCGCAGCGAAGATGGTACCATCCGATGCAAGAAAGACAGCAAGCTGATGATCCTGGATTTCAACTACTCTTCCGATTCGTGGCAGGAATTCTTCAACTACTCCGGCAGGGAAGTAGGTGCCTGATTGTTTTGTCGTCATCTTAAACCACTCCTTATCTATTTAACATTCCGCCAGTATTGATCTTGCGTGCTTGTTTATGGACGAGCCGATACTTCGATACCATGGAACATTTTGCTTTGGCCTTCTTCATTGCGAATCGCTTTTTGCCAAGGTTCTTCAACATGCTCAAGTGCAAATTCAATCCGCTCCATCAACGCTTTACGTTCCTCAAGGTTATCGACGACAATCGAGCGAATATGCTCCAGACCCATGCGTTCCACCCACTCGGAAGTCCGTTCCAGATAGTTACCTGTCTCGCGGTAATATTGCATGATGGCTCCGCACAGTTCGATCAACTCTTCATCTGTTTTCACTTTGCATAGGGAATCAGCAAGTCTTGCTTTAATACCGCCGTTACCGCCGATAAAGATCTCCCAGCCGCCGTCGTTACCTACGATACCGATATCTTTGGTACATGCTTCTGCACAGTTCCGCGGACAACCGTTCACGGCATATTTAAACTTAGCGGGCAGATCCAGACGTTCGAATTTACGTTCGATGCGAGCACCCATGGCCATGGAATCCTGTGTACCGAAGCGGCAGAATTGGGAGCCGACACATGTTTTGACCGTTCGCAGCGATTTAGCGTATGCATAACCTGAAGGCATATCCAGTTCAGCCCAGACTTTAGTCAGATCTTCTTTTTTGACACCAATCAAGTCGAGACGCTGGCCGCCAGTCACTTTGACTGCTTTCACATCATATTTGACGGAAACGTCAGCGATGCGTTTGAGGTCTGCTGGTGTAGTCACCCCGCCATACATCCGAGGTACAACCGTGTATGTTCCATCTTTTTGAATATTCGCGTTCATGCGTTCGTTAACAAAACGGGATTCCTTCTCATCTTCGTGCGTATCCGGTGCAATCATGCCAAGGTAATAGTTGATAGCCGGACGACATTTGGAACAACCTTCAGGTTGACTCCAACCCAGTACATTCATGACCTCTTTGGTCGTTTGCAGACCTTTTTGACGAATTTCGGCTACGATCTCATCTCGGCCCATAGAAGTACATCCGCATATTCCCTGTTTGGCACCACTGCTGAAGCCGTCTCCGAGCACGTATTGCAGAATTTGTTCCACAACTGGTTTACATCCACCACAAGAGCGGGTTGCACCGGTACAGGCTTTGATTTCATCTACAGTGGTAAGGCCCTGGTTTGTAATTACATCGACAATAGTTCCTTTGGTGACCCCGTTACATCCGCAGACGATCTCGTCCTCGGGCATCGTTTCAACAGAGGTTGCTTTCTTATGACCGCCACAACCTGTGCCCATGAGCGAACCGTACAATTCCTCGGTCATTTCGGTTTGATTTTTGATCAGTTTTTGCAATTCGGCAGAATCCGTAATGTCACCGAAGAGCACAGCACCGACCATTTTATTGTCACGAAGCAGAATTTTTTTGTAAGTCCGTTTCCAGTCATCTTTGTGCGAAATGACGGTGTGCTCTGGACTGTCGATGAATTCACCAGTTGAAAAGACGTCCACACCCGAAATTTTCAATTTCGTGGATACAACAGAACCTTCATAAGGAGCCGTTTCAACTCCGCAGATATGTTTCGCCAGAATCATACCTTGCTCGAACAATGGGGCAACGAGGCCATAACATACCCCGCGGTGCTCTGTACATTCCCCGACCGAATAGACATTCGCAAGTGAAGTCTGCATATAGTCATTCACGACAATACCCCGGTTCACTTCCATACCGCTTTCGCGGGCTACAGCCGTATTGGGTTTAATGCCTACAGCCATGACCACAAAATCAACATTGAGTACAGAATCATCAGCAAAACGAATCCCTTCGACCCGTTCGCCGCCCAGCAGTTCGGAAGTCTGCGCACCCATCTTGAAGCGGATACCCTGACGTTCCAGTTCAGCCTTCAACATGGCTGAAGCTTGAGGATCAAGCTGACGTTCCATCAGATCCTGCATCAGATGCACTACGGTAACTTCCATGCCAAGTTGTACCAGACCTTTCGCAGCTTCAAGACCCAGCAGTCCGCCACCGATAACGGCCGCTCTTTTGTACTGTTTAGCAGCGTCGAGCATCACATTACAATCGGCGATATCGCGGAAACCAACGACACCTTCTTTGTCATGTCCCGGTACCGGCAGAATGAAGGAGTTGGAGCCAGTCGCAATGATGATTTTGTCATAAGGGAAGCGATTTCCATCCTCCGTAACGACCTCAAGCGTATCCGAATCAATTCGGGCTACAGTTGTTCCTGTATGGAGAGTAATACCATAATCCTCATACCAGTGGAGATCGTTCAGCACGATGTCATCCAGTGTTTTGCTACCTTCCAACACATAGGACAACATAATGCGGTTGTAGTTAGGGTAGGGCTCTGTACCAAAAACAGTAATATCAAATCGCGAAGTTAATTTCAAAATTTGTTCAACCGTACTTATTCCTGCCATACCGTTACCAATGATAACGAGTTTCTCTTTTTTTCCGTTCATGTGTGTATGCCTCCTTGGATAGACGCTGTACATTACCAACAATTTTAGTGGTTTATATTTGAAATTATACAAGTAGTTGACGACAGTTTATGTGATTTAATTCACTAATAAAGATAGAAGAGTCATAAATATAATAGTGTGAGCCCCATCACAGAAAGTTATATTTTTTTTCATACAAATAAGAAATGCGAACTATTGTTCTTATTTTGTTTTCGTTGTAAAATCGGAACTGGGCCATATATGTTCCCTATTTCTTCGAAAGGAAGTTTTTGCATCATGATGGGAAGATCCCACCTGATTATTGGGACAGGCGTATCGCTATCTGTTCTGCAGTTGGCTGGTATGCCGGTGACTGCGCCGGCAGTTACGGTTGCTCTGATTGGTTCGTTATTGCCTGACATCGATGAGCCGAATTCGCTGTTGGTATCGAGAGCTTTACCTAATAGTCTGATTAGGCTGTTACAGACGATTCTGTTGCCCACAGCTGTCTTCGTGTACTTTTATGTTCATGCCAAACCGTGGAACCTGTTGCTTGCGATTCTCATTGCGCTCGTATCATTTCTGCCCTCACGTTCGCTTCGCAAAGTACTGATGTTTGCGATTGGACTCGGCCTGGTCTTCTATGGTCACGCGTTCGCACCGTGGAACTTGATTGCAGGCAGTTTGTTAATGCTCTGCACCACACTGACTCATAGGGGACTGACTCATACCCTGTACGGAACCGCAATATGGGCGGGCTTGCTTTACAGCACGACCCAGCAGCAGGGCCCAGAGATATGGGTAGCGGGAGGTACGGCATACGCGATGCATCTGTTGGCTGATTCACTAACCAATCGGGGGATTCGTCCGTTACCACCGTTCAAGTGGCGCATACGGGTGAATCTGATGAGTACAGGAACCAAACGTGGAGCCGTTGTGGAGAATGTCTGCATTGTGCTTACCCTTATTTTGGCCTGGATTGCATTCTCACCGCTATTTCTCTAGTCATCCAAAAACGCCAGTCCACTAAACTGTGGACTGGCGTTTACAACAGGTATGAAGTTCGTACTGCAATGGATTGTATTATCTGTGCGACGATTCAGGATTGAGAAGGTGCATCGGTAAGGCTGTCAATATCTGAAGATCCAAATACAAATAAAACAACGAGAATGACGATGATCAATAGCTCTGCGAACCCATTTCCATCAAAGTCAGACATCACTTCAACCTCATTTCTTGGCGTTTAGGAATTGATTCTCTGTTGGAAAGCCCGTATCACGTCATTCAATGTCATATCGCCACCGATCTCATCGAGGAATTGCACCAGTTTGTCTTGATTTGACGGTGTAACATTTTGAAGCGTTTTATATTGCCCGACCAATTCAACGACCAGTGTAGCTTCTCGAAACAACGTGACCGCATCCACTCTTAACTTCCCGCTTACTAGTAATGCTGCAACGATAAGTTCCAGATTTCTTCCTTTAAGGTTGCCATTGAGAAGGGTGTTTGCGGCATTTGTTTTTTTTGAACCTTTATTCGATTTTCCATTCCTTCCCACTGCCATAACAGGTCCCCCGCTGCTTGGTGTTTAATTCATCTTCCGTTATTGTATCTTATGTGTAATTTCCTAGAATGTTCGGCCTGTTAATCTACGTACGTTGAACTAAAGAATATTTACACTCGCTATTTCAATGACAGAATAGCCTTTCTGTGTAAATGTGTTCAACTAAATATAGTTGTGGATATAAAAAAGAGACCTCCCGATAGTTAGTTAGGAGGTCTCTTGTCAATTGTTACGCGTTATTAATTATGGTATTCATTGTTGTCCGATCCAGACCCTTCACCAGCTTCACAATCAGCTCTTTGGCTGCATCGTAGTCGTCTGTATGAATGATGGAAGAAGAGGTGTGAATATAACGGGCACAGATCCCAATAACCGTTGATGGTACGCCAATTCCACTCAGGTGAACTTGGCCTGCATCGGTACCGCCTGGTGAGATGAAATACTGCATTTTGATCTGATTGGATGAAGCCGTATCTTGCACGTACTCCACCATTCCGCGATGAGTGAACATACCCGGGTCAAAAATACGAAGTAATGCCCCTTGTCCGATATGTCCAAAGGACTGCTTGTCACCTGTCATATCATTCGCCGCGCTACAGTCGAGTGCGAAGAATATATCAGGCTGAATTAGATTGGCCGCCGTACGTGCACCGCGAAGCCCCAGTTCTTCCTGTACTGTTGCACCAGCATAGAGTGTGTTCGGCAGTTTTTCCTTGTGGAGTGCTTCAACCAGTTCAAGTGCAAGTCCTACGCCATAACGATTATCCCACGCTTTTGCCATAATTTTTTTCGGATTGGCCATAGGTGTGAATTCACAGATCGGCACGATCTGCATCCCCGGATGAATGCCCCAAGATTCTGCTTCCGCACGGTTGTCTGCTCCAATATCGAGATACATGGTGTTCAGGTCAACAGGTTTGCTCCGCTGGGACTCGTCCAGCAAGTGTGTAGGTGTAGAACCTACAACTCCGGTAATGCGGCGATCAGGTGTGATGATTTCCAGTCGTTGAGACAGTACAGCCTGACTCCACCATCCGCCCAATGGACGGAACTTGATCATGCCTGTTTCTGTAATGCCCGTAGTCATAAAACCTACTTCGTCAAAGTGTCCGGCTACCATAACTTTGGGACCGGATTCCTCTCCGCGTAATACACCAAAAAGACTTCCCAGTCGATCCTGGACGAATTCCTCGGTATAAGCGGAAAGCTGCTCTTTCATCCAGCCGCGAAGCTCACGTTCAAAACCGGATGCGGAAGGAAACTCCGTTAATGTACGGAACATATCCATCGTTTTTTCATTCATGTGTCAACAACTCCTCTGTCGGTATGTAGTTCAGGTCATAGTAGAACGGCTACCCGCCTGTTGTCCTTTAATATGCTGAGGACTTGTTATTTAACCACTGGTCACATTACAGTATGAACCTTGCGCAAGTGATTGTCCATGTTTATGTCACGTATTTAAGGCATGTTTTGGGCTCGTATCATGTCAGAATTTCAGTATTCTATCCGCTGTAGTCGCAGTCCTGATGCCACGGCAATGAATATGAATATATGGAGGAGATGTCATCATTTTTTGAATTTCTTCATGATTAATATTCGCTTGTCTGTAACAGGAAGGAGCCAGGATATCAGATGAAGCCTCCGGAAGAAGGCACGGAAAAAGTACTGTTTATCGTTCTTTTTATCTTGCTCGTGATCGTTCTTCTTTATTTATAGAACGTAACTGAATAAGTGTTCAGTCCGGCGTAATCCAATCCTGCTTCCGCGGCATGTCCCTGTTGGAAACATATGCTGTCTGTCGCCGGATACATAACCTTCCGATCATTAACAAACAATGAATAGAGGATTACACACATTGGCATTCAGCCGCAGCTTTGATCCATTTTCACATAGAGGAGGTCTTGTATCTTGCCAGCTCAATCTGCATCCGGAAGCGAAAAAAAAACATCGTCCCTGTCCATCGATGAAAAGGAGTACAAGAAAGTCGCCAAAAAACATGAGCCGCCTCGTCCGATCCTGAAGAACTGCCTCAAGGCATTTCTGGTTGGTGGAACCGTCTGCTTGATCGGACAGGCCATTCAAGAGGCTTTTATGGCCGGTTTCGACATGACATCGAAGGAGGCTTCCAGTCCTACGGTGGCGGTCATGATTCTCATATCGGTTATTCTAACTTGTCTCGGTGTTTACGATAAAATGGCACAGTGGGCAGGAGCAGGAACGGCTGTGCCGGTTACCGGATTTGCCAATTCCATGTGCTCTGCTGCACTGGAACATCGTGCTGAAGGACTGGTGCTCGGTGTAGGGGCCAACATGTTTAAACTTGCTGGTTCTGTTATTGTGTTCGGTGTCGTGGCAGCATTTGTCGTAGGCATCGTATACGCCTTTCTGGGATTCGGAGGTGGACATCTATGAAGAGATTGGGTCGCCAAACGTGGCAGTTTGAGAATCGTCCACGAATTATCGGTAAAGCGGCAGTTGTAGGACCTGATGAAGGCAAGGGTCCCTTGTCATCTGATTTTGACTACGTCTATGACAATCTTGAGATCGGCGAGAAGACGTGGGAAAAGGGAGAACGCAAACTGCTCGAACAGGCCTCCCAACTGGCTTTGGTTAATGCCAATATTACCAAGGAAGAGCTTCACTTTTTTGTCGGTGGAGATCTGATGAACCAGATTATCAGTAGTTCTTTTTCAGCGCGAAAACTTGGTGTGCCTTACCTGGGTGTCTTTGGAGCCTGTTCTACTTCCATGGAAACGTTAGCGCTAGCGTCGATGATTGTTGACTCGGGAGCTGGCGATTATGTTCTTGCAGGAACGGTCAGCCACAATTGTACAGTAGAGAAACAATTTCGATATCCGACCGAATATGGCTCCCAGAAGCCGCCTTATGCGCAATACACCGTAACAGGAGCAGGGTGTGGTGTAGTCTCCCGTACCGGTGATGGTCCTGTAGTTACCAAAGCCACTATTGGGCGCATTATGGATTTGGGCATCAAAGATCCCTTCAACATGGGTTCAGCGATGGCACCGGCAGCAGCCGACACCCTGATCTCGCATTTCAGAGATACGGGATTGGAGCCTGGTTATTATGATCTCATTGTTACCGGGGATCTGGCTTCCGTCGGTCTGCCAATTACCAAAGAACTTTTGCAAAAAGAAGGCATTCCGATGGAACAGACGGTTTTTAATGACTGCGGCCTGATGATCTATGATCGGGAGAAACAGCCTTATGTTGTTGCCGGGGGGAGTGGATGCGGATGTTCTGCTACCGTAACCTACGGTCATATTTTGAATCGAATGCAGAAGGGTGATCTTAAGCGTGTGCTCGTCGTTGCTACCGGGGCACTGTTGTCTCCGATTTCGTACCAGCAGGGTGAAAGTATTCCCTGTATTGCTCATGCGGTAGCCATAGAAAAGGAGGGATAAAGGTCATGCAGTTCTTGTGGGCATTTATCGTTGGCGGTTTGATCTGTGTTGTGGGGCAACTTCTGATGGACGGTGTCAAACTGACACCGGCACATACCATGAGCACACTTGTTGTGGCAGGTGCGCTTGCGGATGCATTTGGCCTGTACGACCCCTTGGTTAAATTTGCAGGTGCGGGTGCTACCATCCCCATTACAAGTTTCGGCAATTCCTTGGTGCATGGGGCATTGACGGAACTGGAGAAAGAGGGGTGGCTTGGTGTCATTACGGGGATTTTCGATCTGACCGCGGCAGGGATTTCGTCAGCGATCATCTTTTCTTTTCTCGCCGCATTGGTGGTTAGGCCAAAAGGCTGACATAGAATGGAATATCTACTTGAACATAATTGCGATTCAGCAAAGGCTTCGGATAACTTCTATCCGGGCCTTTTTTGTCGTCTTCATGCGTGAACTGCGGTGAATCTGACGGCTGGAAACAAATTGTGAGTTCCTTCGAGTGTACTCACGCCCGTGGATCATGTACAATAAAAGGAAATCTGTATGCTTTTTTAGGAGGTTAGACCACATGCCTGTGCGCAAAGAGTCGATCCAAATCATATCCGCAGTTCGTTCGAATCTGGAATCCTGCATTATGGGGAAATCCTTTGAAATTCAACTTTTACTTACAGCTTTGCTTGCAGGCGGGCACGTTCTGATTGAAGACGTACCGGGAACTGGAAAAACGCAGTTGATCAAGGCACTATCGAAATCCATGCGCGGAGAGTACCGACGCATTCAATGTAATCCTGATATTTTACCAAGTGATATTACGGGCGTATCCGTGTTCCACCCGAAGGATGAGCGTTTTTATTTCCGTCCAGGTCCCGTGATGACCAACATTTTGCTGGCTGACGAGATTAACCGGGCGACCACGAAAACCCAGTCCGCTCTGCTCGAAGTCATGGAGGAGCGCAGTGTAACCGTTGATGGGGACACGTATGATCTGCCACACCCTTTCATGCTTTGTGCAACTCAGAATCCGATTGATTTTGAAGGTACGTACACATTGCCGGAAGCGCAACTTGACCGGTTTATGTTGAAAATAAGTCTCGGTTATCCCGATAAAGAAATTGAGAAAACACTGCTTAAGACGCATCAGTTGGGTCAGCCTGTAGATCGGCTTGAATCAGTAACCCATATGGACCAGATCGCGGCAATTCAACAAGAGATTAAGGAAGTCTTTATCGGTGATCCGGTCATGGACTATCTGCTGGATGTTGTTCGTCAAACCCGCTCCCACCCATCTGTATTGCTGGGTGCCAGCCCACGGGCAGCCATATCCTTTATGATGGCCGTAAAAGCCTTTGCTTTCCTGCAGGAACGTGATTATGTGCTGCCGGATGATGTGAAGACGATGGCCCCTTATGTAATCTCTCATCGTATTGTGCTTCGTCCCGAATCGAGACTGGACAGTATGAGTTCCGAGGCCGTTCTGAATGCCGTACTCCAGCAGGTACGCGTGCCCGTTTCCATGGGGCAATAGTTTATGAAGCCGCTTTTGAGTACAGTCAATAGAGGGCTGCGCCACCCACGCGTATGGAGCATCGCAATGGTGTGGATGTGCTGTCTGGCTTATGTTTTGTTTCAGGGCGGGAAGACATCACTCATGTTGCTGTCGATGGTTACCCTGCTCTGTGTGTACCTTGCCATTGCTGGATTTAGCGGAGTAAGACGTGCTCAAGGAGTACGTAAGCTATCCTCTGGTCTGGACCACGAAGAACTGCTGCATGCAGGTGACCAGGTTCAAGTACAGCTGAGTCTGACGATTCCGGGATTCCTCCCGCTTCCCTATGTGGTAGTACGTGAAATGCTGCACCGGCATAACGGAGAATCCTGGTCATTTAAAGAAAGTTTGATTCCCAATATGCGAGGAAATGGCGTGCTGTCTTTCCAGACACCGCCACTTGAGCGGGGCAAGTATGTTTTTTCGGAAACAGAATGTGCCAGTGAGGACATATTTGGACTGATTGAACATCGCGGAAAGTTTAAGGCCAAAGGTGAGTTTCGAGTACTGCCAAGAACAGTATTTATTCCATATTGGCAGCTCTACGACCGCAAATCACGGTTAGCTGGTCCGCAGAC
This sequence comes from Paenibacillus sp. SZ31, assembly GCF_012912005.1. Classification (GTDB taxonomy): domain Bacteria; phylum Bacillota; class Bacilli; order Paenibacillales; family Paenibacillaceae; genus Paenibacillus. The sequence continues at coordinate 61,949 of NZ_JABBEA010000008.1, read as the reverse complement.
AGCTCTAACCCGCTCGCGTAGAGAGACGACCCAGATCAATGGTGTACGTGACTATGTATACGGAGATCGACTTTCCCGCATTCACTGGAATGCTACGGCGAAGACGGGGAACTGGAAATCCAAGGAGTTCGAGCATGAGTCTGTACCGAAAACCATTCTGGTTCTCGATGCGCTGGCAGCAAGTTATGAACATGGGGAAGCATTCGAAATTGCCGTGTCTACTGCTGCTTCTCTGCTGGAGTATGGTGCCAGGGAACGGATGGGGATGGGCTTATTGACATTGTCAGAGGAGACATCCTTTATGGCCCCCAGTGAAAGTCTGCTGGAACGACAGAAGATGATGCATCATCTGGTGGATATTCAATATAACGGTCAGGATACCCATCTGTTGCCCGGCGTGGAAAGAATCGCACGTCAACTGCCTCAGGGAGCTTACTTTGTTGTGATTTCTCCCCAGAAGGATGAAAAAATATTGGAACTGTTACGCTGGGCCGATACGCGGGGCATGACGCCATGTCATATTCTGATCGATACCAGTGAATCCCGCCGCAGTGCGGAGTGGAATGCTATGTTGCGTGGAAGAGGCACAAGGTCATTCACGGTTTCTCACTTGCAGGAGCTTCCAACGGTGATGGGGGGAGGTTCTGTATGAGTTCAAAAGGAAATGAAAGTATTGCAGGCAAACGATCCTGGTATCATGCAGCATCATTGCTCTGGATTTTCCTGATTGGAATGCAGTGGATTTCATTTACGCAGGAATCCTGGTACACGGAGACAACTTCTCTGGTGTTATGGACACTTGCAGCGGTCAGTGTGCTGGAGGTCATTCTGCCCTTCAAAACGATCTATCGGGCGATCGTCAAGGCAGTCGTTGTTGGTTACATTTTGCATAAAACGCTAATTGATTATACGGTATACATCCCTTATGGCTCTTTAACGGACCGAGCGGAGCAATTCATATTACACATGACGCCGTACATCTGGTTCTCCCTGTGTGCATGGGTGATGCTTGAAGCTGCCCTTCGCCTCGTGACCACAACACGTCGCATTCTTGTTTTTCTGGGTGTCAACATCATTTCGATGGGGATTCTCGATTCGTTCACACAGATTCCACTCTGGATTGAAATCGCGTGGGTGATGTTTGCGGGGATGGGATGGCTCGTATGTCAGCATTTCCGTAACTATCAGCTACAGTATCCACAAGGTTGGAAACGAATCATCCGTTATCCTTATAAAATCCTGGCCAATATTGCCATTATCTTTTCTTTGATTATTGTGGCCAGCGTCAATATGCCGGAGATTCCACCCACCTTGACGGACCCATATACGGCTTGGCGTAACTATACCGGAACTTCCACAAGTCAGGCTGGTAACGGAAGCCTTGATATCCCGGCGGCTACTGAATCGGGATACAGCAGGGAAGACAATCAGCTTGGTGGAGGATTCAACTTCGACTATACCCCTGTCATGTCTGTCACGACCAATGAGCGTAGTTACTGGCGCGGTGAGACACGTGCAGAGTATACAGGCACAGGCTGGGATGACCGTGGACGGGGTGCGACAGAGAATGTTGAAGCAGGACAGCCTCTGGAGAACCAAGAATCCGGTAATGTGAATACCAAACAAGTAACTCAGAACGTAACGATGCTGAATGATAACGTCTATCCGATTCTCTTTGGTGCTTATTCGATCTCTGAAGTGAGTTCGATTAACGGTGAGGATAGAACGGAACGTATGCTGTGGAATGGCGAACAGGCTGAACTGCATGTGGTGACAGACCGTCAGCAACCACAGTATCCCAAGACATACACCATCGTATCTGAAGCCCCTGTGATTGTGGAAGATGAGCTTCGTACGAAGTCTTTTGATGATCTGTATAACAGTAATCCCGCAGAGGATATGTACTTGCAGTTACCATCCCGTTTCCCTAACCGGGTTTCGGATCTGGCAGCCGAGATAACGGCGTCTGCGAATACCCCGTATGAAAAAGTGGCATTACTGCAAAACTATTTACAAACTAATTTTGAATACACGAACAATCCGGATTTATCTCGAAAAGTAAGCAGCGACTTTGTGGAAGGCTTCCTGTTCGATATTATGGAAGGCTACTGTGACTACTTCTCTACTGCGCTTGTAATGATGGCGCGCTCGGAGGGCATTCCTGCAAGGTGGGTTAAAGGTTATGCGCCTGGACAACTGTCTCTGAATTCGGACATGCAGGCCCCGCGTCAACCTGGCGCAGAGATTGAGACGACCTACACCGTTACGAATGCAGATGCACACTCCTGGGCAGAGGTTTACTTTGGTGAGTATGGCTGGATTCCCGTTGAAGCAACGCCGGGCTTTGATATGCCGCTGCTCACGGAACAGCCTGATGTACAGCCTGTAGATGAGCCTGAAGAACAGCCAGAAGAGGAGCCGGTACAAGAGGAAGAGCAGACCCCTGCACCTGAGCAGGCATCGTCTGCCATCCCGACTTTTATTATCTGGGCTGCAGGAGCCATTATTGTATTGTGGGTAGCATATATGTTCTGGCGTAATCGTTTCTCCATGCGATTCCTCCTGCTTCGTTTGCGGACAGGTGGACCGCTCACCCCTGAACAGAAGGTGGTGGCAGAGACCGAGCGTTGGATTCAATATGTGAAACGCAAAGGACTGACCCGGAGCGGAGACGAAACACTTCGTGAATCGGTAACCCGCTGGAGCCAGACCAAACCGGCTGCAGAAGCTACCTTGCATGAGCTTCTCACGAAGTTTGAACAGACGCGCTACAGTCCAGCGTCCGTAACTGCCGACGACTGGAAAGGCGTCTATCAGACCGCCTTGAAGCTGCGGAAGGAACTGAAAGCGGAACGGGCATAGTTGTTGCCCGTCCCGTTTTTCCTTTTTTCCTATGCCATCAGGCGCTGTATGCATTTTCAGGAAAGACGGATTTGTGATATAGTGTGTCGTATGAAACTGAGGTGACTTCTTTGTTTAAAATGTTAATGCCCAAGCTGCGTGTAGACACGGTTTTTGACATTAATCTGGAAGAGCTGTACGCTCAAGGCTACCGTGGAATTATAACTGATCTGGATAACACACTCGTTGGAGCCAAAGCCCCTGACGCTACGCCCGAACTGATTGAATGGTTTGCACGTGTGAAAGAGGCCGGTTTCAAGCTGATGATTGTGTCCAATAACAATTTGAATCGTGTATCCCTGTTTGCGACCCCGCTGGATATCCAGTTTGTGCATAGTGCACGCAAACCATCGAATGTACCGTTTCGTAGAGCAATGAAAATGATGGAGTTATCTCCTGAAAAAACGATTGTAGTAGGCGATCAGATGCTTACCGACGTCTATGGAGGGAACCGAATGGGGTTATATACCGTTCTGGTACTGCCAATCTCCATTGGGGACGAAGGATTTATGACCCGCTTCAATCGGCGCGTGGAACGGATTGCTCTAACGAGTTTACGCAGGAAAGGCTTATGGCTTGAGGAGGAAAAGAAGAAATGACAGAACCGCATAACGGCAATCTTGCCGTAAGGTGCAGCGGATGCGGCGTGCATCTGCAAACAGAAAATTCGGAATTACCAGGGTTTATCCCCGAGAAGGCACTGGATCGTGAACCGGTTATATGCCAGCGCTGTTTCCGTATCAAAAACTACAATGAGTCATCATCCGTTACGGTGGATCAGGACGAATTCCTGGCGCTGCTTAGCAAAATCGGGGATAAGGATGCACTTGTCATCCATATCGTTGATTTGTTTGACTTTGATGGCAGTATTATCTCTGGACTGCAACGTTTTGTAGGCAACAATCCAGTATTGCTTGCTGTGAACAAAACGGACTTGCTTCCGAAAGTAACTAACTGGAATAAGGTTCGCAACTGGGTACAAAAGCAAGCCAAAGAACAAGGTTTGCGCACAGTGGATGTAGTCTTGTGCAGTGCGAAGCAAAATCAGGGCTTCGACCGACTGCTTGAGCTCGTGGGAACGTATCGCGAAGATCGTGACGTGTACGTGGTTGGCGGTACCAATGTGGGCAAATCCACACTGATTAACCGTCTGATCCGTGATTACAGCGATCTGGAGCAGGAACTGACCACGTCCCGTTATCCGGGAACGACGCTGGATATGGTGAACATTCCGCTGGATGATGGAAAATATATCATTGATACGCCTGGAATCGTGTATCCTTGGCGTTTCAGCGAGATTGTCTCACGTAAGGATCTTGCTGCCATCATGCCGGAAAAACCGCTTAAACCCGCTGTTTATCAGTTGAATTCCGGTCAGACGCTGTTCTTCGGCGGCATGGCTCGATTCGACTTTGTTGAAGGTGATCGCCAGTCGTTCACTTGTTTTATCAGCACTGCGCTTGATATTCACCGGACGAAGCTGGAGCGTGCAGATGACCTGTACCGCGACCACCTGGGAGAATTATTGTCTCCACCAACCCGTGAGGATGCAGCAGAGATGGCTGAATGGACCAGACATGAATTCCGCATCAAACGCGGCAGTCAATCGGATGTATTCATCTCGGGTCTGGGCTGGATTAAGGTAAATGGTGATGTTGGAGCACTGGTTGCTGTTCATGCGCCTAAAGGCATTCGTGTACAGATCCGCCCATCCTTGATCTAGTAATCTCAGAAGCTGTACATCAGATGGATCGGAGGCGGACCTATGTCTGAGCAGAACAAATTCAACTCTTCACTTCCCGTGTTGCTTGGTGTTATGGGTGATCCTATTGCTCACTCCAAGTCTCCGGCAATGCACAATGTGGCTCTGCAGGCTGCAGGAGTGAATGGAATGTATATGCCACTGCATGTTCATCCGGATCAACTGGAAGCGGCAGTTCGGGGAATTGTGGCATTGGGCTATCGTGGCGTCAATGTCACCATCCCGCACAAAGAGCAGGTGATGCAGTATCTGGATGTGATCGATGAAAGTGCTCGCCTGATTGGTGCGGTGAATACCATCGTCAATGAAGGTGGAACACTGACAGGGTACAATACCGATGGTATTGGCTATGTCCGATCACTGAAGGAAGAGGCTGTGCCGGAGCTTGCGGGCAAACGTATTGCTGTCCTGGGCGCAGGTGGAGCGGCGAGAGGCGTTATATACGCACTTGCACTGGAGAAGCCTAAGCAGATCCACATTCTGAATCGTACAGCGGAGAGAGCTATTGCACTTGCTGCGGATTTACGGGGCCACGGCTTGGGAGAAATCTCGGGTAGTGGCATGGAAGACGCTGCGATGGTACTGGCTACGGCTGATATTGTTATTAACACAACGGCTGCCGGAATGCATCCACATGTTGATGACGTACCGGTTGATCCCACACTGATCCGTGAAGGAGCAGCGGTGAGTGATCTGATCTACAATCCGCTGGAAACCCGTCTGCTTCGGGAATCGCGATTACGCGGATGCACGGTGCACGGTGGTCTGGGTATGTTTGTATACCAGGGCGCAGTGGCCTTTGAGCATTGGCTCGGCATTCCGGCTCCAGTGAAGACGATGAGACGAGCTGTACTAAATAGTTTTGAAGTGTGAAAATAATAATTGAATGGTCAGGCCCGGACAGACTTTTAACTGTCAATCAGGGCCTGCTCAACATAAGGAGTATGGAGTATTCATGTTAAACGGTAAACAAAAGCGCTTTTTGCGGTCACAGGCACATCACCTGACCCCTGTATTTCAGATTGGTAAAGGTGGAACCAACGAGCACCTGTTCCGTCACATCGAAGATGCGATTGAGAAGCGCGAATTGATGAAAGTGCAAGTGTTGAACAACAATGACGAGGACAGAAAAGAGATGGCAGAAGAAGTTGCCCGTGAAACGGGAAGTGAGCTTGTACAACTCATCGGTAACACAATCATCCTGTACAAAGAATCTCGCGATAACAAACAAATCGAACTACCTAGATAAGGGAGCGTGACGCGGGTGAAGATCGGCATCATGGGTGGTACGTTTGATCCGATCCACATGGGACACCTTCTGGCAGCAGAGGCGGCAAGGGATTCGCATGCACTGGATGAGATCTGGTTCATGCCTTCCCATGTTCCACCTCACAAGCGCGGAGCCGGAGCTTCGGGACAGCAACGTCTCGATATGACGGAAGCGGCTGTGAAGGGTGTGCAGCAATATGAGGTGCTGGGCATCGAGATGGAACTGGGCGGAGTGTCTTATACAATCGATACGATGAAGGAACTGTGGCGTCGCCATCCTGAACATGAATTCTATTTCATAATTGGGGCGGATATGGTGAACTATCTTCCCAAATGGGAGCAGATTGAAGAACTTGCCGAACGCCTAACCTTTATTGGGGTTGGTCGGCCGGGCTTCCAGTTACATCTGGATGATCTACCAGACGAGTTACAGGATCGGGTCCTATTAGCCGAGATGCCCTTGGTGGATATTTCATCGACAGCCGTACGCAGACGTCTAGCCAAAGGACATTCGGTACGCTTCATGATTCCTGATGAAGTGCACCAATACATTGTAAGGAGCGGTTTATATGGCACTAAGCCGTGATGAACTGATTCAAGCCGTATCCGGACAAATGCCGGAAAAACGCTGGAAGCATACACTGGGTGTAATGGAATCGTCAGTGATGTTGGCTGAAAAATACGGTGCTGATCCTGTGAAAGCAGATCTGGCAGCGATATTGCATGATGTGGCGAAGTACTGGCCCGTAGCGGAGATGGAAGCGGTCATCCGTGATAACGGATTAAACCAGGAACTTCTGCAACATGACAAGCAGCTCTGGCATTCCGAAGTCGGTGCTTTTGTAGCCAAGCGTGATTACGGTGTAACGGATTCCGAAGTTATTAATGCTATCCGGTGGCATACGTCGGGTCGGGTAGGCATGAGCTTGCTGGACAAAGTGGTATGTCTTGCCGATTACATTGAACCGGGACGAGATTTCCCGGGAGTGGATCACATTCGCGAACAGGCTGAACGTAGTCTGGAGGAAGGTTTAATTGCCGGATTCGATTCGACGATCAGCTTGCTGATCTCGCAACGACGTGTCATTTATCCTTTGACCATGCTGTCGCGGAATGACTTAATTGCACAATTATAGAGGTTGTTCAAAAAGTCCACTTTTGATTACGAAGGATCTTTTTGAACACACAAATATAGATTATGGAGGTTGGTTCATGACAGTATCATCGAAAGAACTTATGAATATGGCGGTTGCTGCCGCTGACGACAAAAAGGCATCCAATATTGTAGCGTTGGATCTGATTAATGTTTCTCTGGTGGCGGATTATTTTGTTATTTGTCACGGGAATTCCGATACACAGGTACAGGCCATTGCTACTGAAATTCGCAAACAGGCTCATGCAGCCGGAGCGACGATCAAAGGTATCGAAGGTATGGATTCCGCACGTTGGGTATTGATGGACATGGGCGATGTTGTTGTTCATATCTTCCACCGTGACGAGCGTGAATACTACAACATTGAACGACTATGGTCTGATGCCAAAGTGGTGGAAACTGTATGAGTTTGATTGCTGGAACAGTCGTCTCTTTGCCGGTTTCACGTGAAGTGTCTCCGTTTGGCTTCTTTTTGACGACAGGATCGGAAGATGTACTGCTTCACTACACCGAGTTAACGCGGGATATTAAAATTGGTGAGACGCTTGAGGTATTTGTATTCTTTGATACCGAAGATCGTCTGGCCGTAACGATGAAAAAACCTTATCTCATGCTTGGCGAAATGGCACGACTGGTTGTGGCTGATGTTCACCCACGACTGGGCTGTTTCCTGGAAATGGGACTTGGACGGCAATTGCTGCTTCCTATTCGTGAATTGCCTGAACTGGAAGAACTGCGTCCTCAAGTGGGGGATGAAGTCTTTGTAATCATGGAACATGACAAGCAGGGACGTCTGCGTGCCAAATTGGCCGGGGAACGTGAGCTTTCACCATTGTCTTTCCATGCTCCAACTTCATGGTTAAACGAGTGGGTTGAAGCGACGGTATACAAGCCACTGCAGATGGGTACGTTTGTACTTGTAGAAGGCGGTGTACTGGGCTTTGGCGCGATTGGTATGATTCATTCATCTGAACGTAGCCATATGCTTCGTCTAGGTGAGAAGGTTAAATGTCGGGTGACACTGGTACGTGAAGACGGACGTGTGAATCTGGCTATGACTCAACTCAAACAAGTTGGACGTAACGAAGATGCAGACAAGCTGCTCGCCTTTATGAAAGAGCGTCCTATGGGCGGCATGCCTTACTCGGATGCAACTCCGCCGGATATCATCAAGCAGCGTTTTGGCATCAGTAAGTCTGCATTCAAACGTGCCTTGGGCAAATTGATGAAGGACGGATTGGTGGTCCAAAAGGAAAGCTGGACGTATCTGTCCGAATCTGCTCCTGCGGATCAAAGCGAAAACAAGTAATCTTCCTGATTAAATAGTTGTAATATGGAACTCGGATAAGGCAGGGATAGGCTGGGTAAACACCGGATGCCCCTGCTTTTTCTTTTGTTAACAGGATTGGAAAATGAAATTGAAAGTGCGGTGCCTGACATGTCTTACCGGAAATTTGCCTATGTGTATGATGAATTAATGGAAGATATGCCTTATCCGGACTGGATAAGGTTTGCAAGAACAGCATGGGAACAGCATGGAATGCCCAAAAGTGTCGCTGAACTTGGCTGTGGAACGGGCTCGATTACGATACCGCTCGTGAACTCCGGATTCGAAGTTACAGGCATTGACCTCTCATCAGATATGCTGTCGGTTGCACGTAGCAAGATGGAGGCTACGCCTCAGGGTCATCGTTTGTATCGGGAAGGTAGTGTACGTTGGGTGCAGCAGGATATGCGGGACTGGCGAGTTCCGGAGCCGGTGGATTCGGTGATATCATTCTGTGATTGCGTCAATTATCTGCTTGAACAAGAAGATGTCGTTCGTACATTCCAGCGCACATATGAGATGCTGAAGCCTGGTGGAACGTTCCTGTTTGATGTGCATCATCCCAATACCCTTATTCGTTATGATGAGGAGCAGCCTTTCGTACTGGATGAACGCTCCGTATCTTATATTTGGACTTGTGGATTGGATCAAGATCGTTGTGAGATTGAGCATCATCTCAGTATCTTTTCGCGTGTGGATGATGGTCGCAAGGATATGTACCAGCGCTTTGAAGAAGTTCATGTCCAGCGTGCGTATGATCCGGACTGGATGAAGCTGGAGTTGTCCAAGGCAGGCTTTAGAGACGTGAAGGTATATGCGGATTTTGAATGGAAAGAGGCCGGAGACAGCGCGCAGCGCTTGTTCTACGTGGCTGTGAAGTAAGAGTGAATAATGAGAACTGTCCTTATGGTGCATAAGGGCAGTTTTTTTGTTTGATTTTTTATGGAGAATGAATAGCAATATTCTTAAATAGGGTAAAGGAATGCAAGAAAAGACATAACGACGTGACAAAAGTATTGCCAGTTATAGTAAAGGAGGCCATAATAGTCGGATAGAAAGCGTTTTCTAATTGAATCAATCAATAGTCAGGGTGAGGTGTAGACGTGGAAAGTACATATAAAACAAGACTCTCGTCAGAACAGTTGAATGCCATAATAGAGCAGCATTTCTCTGCAAGTATACAGGACTACAAGGAGATGGTGGATGGCTGGGCCAATCATGCATATCTCATTACATTGAGTGACGCACAGCGGGTGGTACTCAAAATTGCTCCGTCGGCTTCAACAAATCTGATGCGCTGTGAGCAGGATCTCATGATTGCCGAGGTTGAGGCACTACGCCTCATTACGGAACTACAGGATGTTCCCGTACCTAAAGTGCTGGCTTATGATGATTCATTAACCATTGCTCCAGCGCGTTATTTTATCATGGAGTACATGTCTGGAATACCCTATAATCAGGTCAAGGATCAGTATTCTGCGAAAGAGCAGGAAGCCATTGAACACCAGCTGGGTCGGTACAATCGTCGAATTAATGAAATCAAGGGCGAGCAGTTCGGATATTTCTCGGAGCAAAAACAGCGTTATTCCACATGGAAAGAAGCATTTATGAATCTGATAGATGACATTCTTACCGATGGGGAAGAAGCCGGGATTACATTTTCGATCGATTACCCTGAATTGAGATGCTTGATTGAAGAAAAATCGGATGTGCTGGACGATGTAAAAGAACCTGTGCTTGTCAGTTGGGATCTGTGGGATGGCAATGTACTAGTGGACGCGGGGCGCATCACAGCGATTATTGATTTTGAACGTTCACTGTGGGCAGACCCTCTGATGGAGCATTATTTCAGTCATTTTAACTATACTCCCGGTTTTGTGAAAGGGTATGGGCATGCGATTACGACTGAAAGTGAGCTGAGAAGAAGAAGTCTATATGACTTGTACTTTGATCTGGTGCTACGTATTGAGTGCGCTTATCGCCAATATGATAATCAGGAACATGTGAATTGGACCATTCATAATCTGGAGGAAGGCATCAAGCGTTTTCGTTTATCCTGAACAACAAAGAGTGTTAATGAACGGTACGAACCGTGTGGCTTAAAAGGGTGATTATCACGTGTAATATTGACTTTGGGCTTGCTTTTTTATATAATGGTCCCGATATTGTATACATATTTCGATGATAAGGATCAGTAGTAATTCCTGTACATAACAGAGAGCCGGCGGTTGGTGCAAGCCGGTTGACAGTGATTTACGAACTCGCCTTGGAGAAATGCGGTGATTACACCATCCTGTTTAACCTGCTTGTTTAAAGCTTGGGTACAGGAATGGAAATCCGCATCGGTTAACCGCCGTTACAGGTCCAAAGGGAGTGGATGACGAAGCACGTTCGTCCGCTAACTAGGGTGGTACCACGGGAATTCAACCTCTCGTCCCTAGCGCTGCAAACGCTACGGGATGCTGAGGTTTTTTTGTTGCAATTAAAGCTAAAGCGAATAACCTGAAGGAGGAACAATAGATGAGTGAGAATAACCAGCCGAAACACGGCTATCAGCCACAAGTCATGGAAAAAAGTTGGCAGCAATACTGGGATGCAAATAAAACATTTAAAACGGGTGAGGACCCGGTTAAACCAAAATTTTATGCACTGGATATGTTCCCTTATCCATCCGGTTCAGGTCTGCATGTAGGCCACCCGGAAGGATATACAGCAACGGATATCGTTTCCCGATACAAACGTATGCGCGGTTACAATGTATTGCACCCAATGGGTTGGGACGCATTCGGTTTGCCTGCTGAGCAGCATGCACTGGATACAGGTGAACATCCACGTCATATTACATTCCGCAATATTGATAATTTCCGTCGTCAGATCAAATCGCTCGGTTTCTCCTATGACTGGGATCGTGAGATCAGTACAACGGACCCTGAATATTATAAATGGACACAATGGATTTTTATCCAGCTGTACAATAAGGGCCTCGCTTATGTTGATGAAGTAGCAGTTAACTGGTGCGAAGCACTTGGAACGGTACTGGCTAATGAAGAGGTTATTGATGGCAAGAGTGAACGTGGCGGACATCCGGTTGTACGCAAACCGATGCGCCAGTGGGTCCTGAGAATTACCGAGTATGCAGAGCGTCTGTTGGAAGACCTGGAAGAGCTGGATTGGTCTGAAAGCATCAAGGACATGCAACGTAACTGGATCGGTAAATCGACAGGTGCAGAAGTTGTATTTGCCATTGAGGGTCGCGAGGAAGTCATTAAAGTATTCACTACCCGTGCGGACACATTGTTCGGTGCGAGCTTTGCAGTACTTGCTCCGGAACATGAATTGGTAGAAGCAATTACAACTGATGACCAACGTGAAGCTATTCAGGCTTATCAGGAGCAGGCTTCTCGTAAGAGTGATCTGGAACGTACGGATTTGGCCAAAGACAAAACAGGTGTATTCACTGGCGCTTATGCAATCAATCCCGTTAATGGTGCAAAACTGCCAATCTGGATTGCCGATTATGTTCTTGCTGGTTACGGTACAGGTGCGGTTATGGCTGTTCCAGGTCATGATGCACGTGACTGGGAATTTGCGAAGCAGTTCGGTCTGGATATCATCGAGGTTATTCAAGGTGGAGACGTTACACAAGAGGCATATTCTGGTGATGGCGCGCATGTGAATTCCGATTTCCTGAATGGACTGAACAATGAAGAAGCGGTTGCCAAAATGATTGCTTGGTTGGAAGAGAACGGTAAAGGACAAGGGAAAGTAACCTATCGTCTGCGCGATTGGCTGTTCAGCCGTCAGCGTTACTGGGGTGAGCCAATCCCGATTCTGCATCTGGAAGACGGAACGATGAAGACAGTACCTGAGGATCAACTTCCACTGCTGCTGCCTGATATCGATCAGATCAAACCTTCGGGCACTGGAGAATCACCGCTGGCGAATGTTACGGAGTGGGTGAATACGGTAGATCCGGAAACGGGAATGAAGGCACGTCGCGAGACCAACACCATGCCACAATGGGCGGGTAGCTGCTGGTATTACCTGCGCTTTATCGATCCGCACAATGACAAGGAACTGATCTCCAAGGAGAAACAGCAGCAGTGGCTGCCAGTTGATCTGTACATTGGCGGAGCAGAGCACGCGGTGCTTCACTTGCTGTACGCTCGTTTCTGGCACAAAGTGCTGTATGATCTGGGTGTTGTGGATACCAAAGAGCCTTTCCATAAACTCGTTAACCAAGGTATGATCCTGGGTACGAACAATGAGAAAATGAGTAAATCCCGTGGTAATGTCATTAACCCGGATGAAATCGTGAATGAATTCGGTGCAGATACATTGCGTCTGTACGAGATGTTCATGGGACCATTGGAAGCGACAAAACCGTGGAATGCGAACGGGGTTGAAGGCATGTACCGCTTCCTGTCACGTGTATGGCGTCTCTTTATTAACGAAGATACAGGAGCCATCAATGACAAGATTACGGTGGATGGTGGAACTGACGAGTTCAAGCGGACTGCTCACAAAACGATCAAAAAAGTTACGGAAGATCTGGAACATCTGCGCTTCAACACATCCATCAGCCAGCTGATGATCTTCATCAACGATGCATACAAAGCCGATACACTGCCTCGTGAAGCGATGGAGAACTTTGTACAGCTGTTGTCACCACTGGCACCACATATGGCAGAGGAACTGTGGAGCCGTCTGGGTTATGAAGGCGGAATCTCTTACGTGGCTTGGCCTGAATATGATGAGTCCATGACAGTGGATGCAGAAGTAGAAATCGTTGTTCAAGTAAACGGTAAAATTGTAACCCGTGCTACGATCGCGAAGGATCTGGATGCACAGGGTATGCAGGACTTTACAATGGAGTTGGCATCTGTTAAGCAGGCGCTGGAAGGCAAGACCATTCGCAAGGTCATTGCCGTTCCAGGCAAACTCGTTAATATTGTTGCCGGTTAATCTCACCGGCTCGGAATAGTTCATCCAGCTTTAACAAATCTTCATCATATTTGTCATGTGTCGTGTGGATCAGGCTGTCGAAAACGCCGTCGAGACTAACCTTCAGTAGTGCAAGTGCCTGAGCGGTAATACCACCAGGTACAGCGACACGAGCCTGAAGCTCTTGCGGCGTGTATCCTCCTTCGGTGAGCAGCTTGCCTGTTCCCAGGAGCATTTCTCCTGCCAGAGCACAGGCATCTGCCCGTTTGATGCCTGTCAGCTTCACGGCGCTTTCGATCCACTGTTCCAAAAAGAACGATATGAATGCAGGTCCGCAGCTAGAGAAGTCGGATGTGATTCTTGTACAGGCTTCATCCACCTGGTACGGCCTGCCTATGTGACTGAGCAGACTTTCCAACACAGCGCGGTCTTCACTGGTCATTCGTTCGCCATGTATGCAGAGGGACGCTCCACTGCCGACTTGGTGTGTGACGCTGGGAATTACCTTGGAGACTTTGCAAGGAAGTGAAGATTCCAGATGTCGCAGCTGCACGGGACTGGTGATCGAGACAATTATATGATTGGGATTCACGACAGGCAGGATGTCGTCAATGACATGTTTGAATTCAAGCGGCTTCACGCACAGGAAGATGATATTGCTTCGGATCACCGTTTCCCGATTGCTCTGGGATTCATGCAGACCGGGGTAACGGATGGATAACTGACGTACTTTGGACGGGGTTCGATTGCTGGCGGCGATCTGCCGGGGCTCGAGTGCACCCGATTGGATCAGGGCATAGATCAACAGGCTGCCCATGCTGCCGGTTCCGATAAATCCAACCTTCATTGTTTCAGGCCTCCTTTCATGCTTTACGGTACTGGCGCAGTTCATTCCCTCTATTCTATGCGTGAGGACCTGTTTCACATGACATGAAAAATGCATAACTTGTTTCATCAGGAAAATTCAACGGTTCGGAAGCACCGCCCGTGTTCGAAATGAATGATTTTGAATTCAGGGAGAGGTGTGGAAGAATGAGATGGAATAAAGGAATGACCATCGCTGCTGCGGTGGTTGGAAGTATACTTATATTATGGTCGGGCAAAAGTGAACAACCACCTAGTGGCTGGGAACCCTTGCAGCTCGGCACCGAGAAGCCGACGATAGAGCAGGAACTCCCTGCTGTACTGTCGGCTAATTCGGTTCAGGGCAATACAGGAGCATCTTCAGGATCGGATGCAAGTGGAATGCAGACTGGGAATGAGGCAAAGGCAGGAGAGTCTAAAGAGCTTTCGAGCGTTGGGGTTGAAGGTGTTTCGGGAGTTCAAGCTCCAAATCAGACGAATGATAATCCACCAGACACCTCAAATTCGATTGAACCAGTTGCGCAAAGTACGAACTCGAATCCTTCGGTTACCTCCGAGACGGCTTCGAACAGTAATGCACCTGTAGTTCGTGAGGAATCTGGTGACAGTGGGAAAATTGATGTGAATACAGCGCCTGTCTCCAAGCTTACAGAGCTTCCCGGAATCGGAGAGAAGAAAGCTCAGGCTATTTTGGACTATCGGAATGCACACGGTCCTTTTGCAAAAGTCAGTGATCTGACGAAGGTCAAAGGAATCGGCATGAAGATGCTTGAGAAGATGGCACCGTATGTGCAGATCCGGTAATATTAGAATAAAAATTGTGTTGAGCGGGAGGAAAGCAGCATGAGTACAGTAGAGGTACGCAAGGACTGGGACACGTATTTTATGGACATCGCATATATGGTCTCGACCCGTTCCCGCTGTTCGCGTCGTCACGTGGGTTCCGTTCTTGTTCAGGGAAAGAAACTGCTGGGAACAGCCTATAATGGTGCACCCACTGGCGTCCCGGATTGTTCTGAAGCAGGTTGCATGATATCGGAAGAATATGAGTTGGTCGTGACTGATGGTCAGGAAGAAATGGTCAAAAAGCAACGCTGTATTCGCACAATCCATGCGGAGCAAAATTTACTTTTATTCACAGATCGAATTGACCGGGAAGGCTCATCCGTGTATGTGACCGATGAACCTTGCTGGACATGTGCCAATATGCTGGCTAATAGCGGGATTACAGAAATCGTCTTTCATCGCTCTTATCCTAAAGATACCGGTAAGGTTACTAACATGATGCAACAGAAGGGCATAACGTTCCGCAGACTGGAGAATTATCAGCCGCCGCGGGAAACAATGATGACTGTGAGCAACTAATATGAATATGGTCGAATACGCGAGGGAGAACCTCCGGCAAGCCTGAATTGGCTTTCCGGGGGTTTTTCTGCGTTCAACGGGTGAAATGAAGGAGGGGTAGAAATGAAAGGCAGACCGTTACTAAGTTTTACGATTTGTTGGTTGTGCGGGAGCGGGATAGCATGTGCGTTAACAGGCTGGACGTTAATCTGGGGAATGATTGGAGCGCTGGCATGTCTGCCACTTCTACTTCGTTTCATAGATGTACGTGGGTGGTCTATTTTATTTTTACTCGCTGCCTTTATTGGAGGTGCTGCACATTGGGAATGGAATGATGCACGCAATCATAGCAGTCTGTCCGAGACTACTCATATCTCTGCTAGAGAGTTGGACGGCTTGGCAGCCAAAATTCAGGGTGAGCTTGTGTCAGATGTACGTATTGATGGAGATCGGGCAGACTTTAAGATACAGATGTCTACAATATTGCCCATATCGGATTCATCAGCAGATACAGATCTGGCAACATCATCTGCATTCAAAATAGATGAACAATTAATGGTACAAGTCAGACTGGTGGAGGAAGAAGAACAACAGGTAGCAGCGGACTGGAAGAGGGGCGATTCCATCACGCTTAATGGTTCTTTTAGCTTTCCTGGGGAAGCCAGGAACTTCGGTGGGTTTGATTATCGCAGTTATTTGCGAACCCTACATATCCACTGGTTGTTCAAAGTGAAGGGAGCCAGTTCAGTAACAGCAGCTCCCCCCGAAGGGCTTGGACAATTTAACGTACTACGATGGACGGATTGGACGAGGCATACGTTGGGTTCGGCGGTCGAGCATTTATTTCCTGAGCCTCATGCGGGATATATGAAGGGTCTGATTATCGGGATGGCTAATGATATCGATCCAGGCACCTATGGTCAGTTTTCACAACTAGGTTTAACGCATATTCTGGCAATCTCCGGAACCCATGTCGCTGTATATGTTGCTTCGCTGCTTCTTATTCTATCTTGGCTAAGGCTTACCAGAGAGACGGCACTCACGATTGTTCTGATCCTGGTGCCAGCTTATGTACTGTTATCCGGTGGTTCACCTTCAGTGATTCGGGCAGGAATTATGTCTATGATTGGGTTGTATATGGCACGTCGTGGCCTCGCCAGAGACGGCCTTCAGATGATCAGTGCAGCAGCATTATTGATGATGTGGTGGGACCCGTACTTTTTGCTAAGTGTCAGCTTCCAGTTATCTTTTCTCGTGACCGCAGGTTTGATGATTTATATGCCATTGATTAACCGGCTGTTCAGAAGCTGGCCGAAATCTCTTGCCGCAACAGCATCGGTTACGGTGACCGCTCAGCTGATTTCGTTCCCAGTAACCATTCTGTACTTCAACCAGTTCTCACTGCTCTCATTTGTAGCTAACTTTCTGCTGGTTTCTTTGATCAGTGCGATTGTATTACCTCTAGGGACGGTCGCCATGCTGTTGTCATTCATATGGGTTCCCTTGGCGAGACCTCTGGCATGGATAGCGATGCAACTGAATCAACTGACATTTGTAAGTGTAGAGTGGATGAACAGTCTGCCAGGTTTTGTGTTGATCTGGGCAACACCTTCCTTGTTGTGGATTTCCGCATATTATGCCGTGCTGTATGCCTTACTTTACCTGTTGCATCGTGGCAATGGTGAGCAGCGAGAAATAACGTTTATTGAGGAGGATACGGCTCCTCTTATGAGGCGACAACCTTCAGTTTCAATGGGGAATGTCGGCATTCGCTCTTCGATGTCTACCGTGGCACAGGATCAAGGTAAGAACCGTGTAGGTGAAAAAGAAACTTCATTGACGACATTAGGAGCCAGTATTGCCTGGCCGGAGTACACAAGTGCATTTACCGCACGAGGGGCAGGTTATTATGCACATGCACGAATGAGTAAAGTTCAGCGATGGTTGTGCGGCTTGCTCGCAATCAGCTTTTTTGCTGGATTGTGGTGGGCATATCAGACTCCGCAACCTGTTGGCGCCGGCATCGTGCAGTTTTTGGATATCGGGCAAGGGGATAGTACTTTGATTACAACCCCGGAAGGCAAACACATTTTGGTGGATGGAGGAGGCACGGTGAGCTTTGGAAACACCGAACAATCCTGGAAAACAAGGCGTGATCCGTATGAAGTGGGAGCGAAGGTCGTGGTTCCTCTATTGAAAAAGAGAGGCATCCATCAACTGGACGCTGTAATTGTAACGCATGCCGATCAGGATCATGCCGGAGGACTACAAGCTGTACTGGAACAGATTCCGGTTAAACGTTTCATGTTTAATGGCACAACCAGTGGTAAAGAAAAATTTGATAAATTACTGGACACAGCCAGGGAACGGAACATTCCTCTATACGCCATTCAGCAGGGCATGTCCTATAAGGCTGATAAGGAGACGAGTTTACATTTTATAGCTCCAGATCTGGCACATATGGATGTAAATGAATCAGGCAATTTGCCTGTATCTGAACACCAAAATCATGATTCCGTTGTCTTTTTGCTGGAAATGGCCGGGGCTTCTATGTTGTTCACCGGCGATATGGATGCAGCAGCCGAGCAGGACCTGCTCTATATGATTCAGGATGGCTCGTTGGCTGCCCAGTTTGAACAGAAAGGTGCAGATATTGGAGTTACAGAGGGAGTTGTACAAAGGATACTTACACGACCGTTGCAAGTTGATTCAAATAATGCTCCACCAGCATCTGTCTCCATTGACGTGTTAAAGGTCGCTCATCATGGTAGTAAAACGTCGTCGACCGAAGCTTGGCTCGAATACTGGAATGCCAAAACCGCCGTCATATCTGCCGGTGTTAACAATACATATGGGCATCCCAATCCGGGGGTGATGGAACGTCTGGAAGCTACCGGGTCAGAGATCTATCGGACGGATCAGATGGGTGAGGTTCAGATGAGAGTGAAAGATGGAAAGATTGATATTCGGTACAAGTTGGTTGGAGTTGAGTGATGGATACTACATGGCCGCATAGTAAGCAGGTTGAAGAGTTTAGAAAAAAGGATATGACGGCACGCAATGTGACTTAACCCATTAGAAGATAAATTTTTACCCATATGTCTGCCGGAAATTGCTTTAATTTCCGTTAGTTTTTGCTTTTCGGAACACAAACAGAAGCATAAGTTTGTCAGGAGTCAAAATTGGAAGCATAAAGTTTCCGTGAGTTCCTAATAGAATGATAATTCGAGTATATAGCCAGCTAATCTATAGGGGTTCTTTTGCATTAAGCTAACGGGGAAGTTAGTTCCATCATGTCGACAGTATCTTTTAGAAATTCACAAAGGCAGGAAAGTATAAGAAGTATGTGGAATAAATATACAAATTTATCTTATTTGGAGGTTGTAAAATGACGTTCCCGACACATATTGTATCTGCAGGTGGAATTGTAGAGGATGGAACTGGAAATATCCTTTTAGTAAAAGCCCATGACGATGGTTGGGTGTATCCTGGTGGGATAACTGAAGTAGGAGAAAACCTGATTGATGGTGTCATCCGTGAAATCAAAGAGGAAAGTGGAATAGACGCCACGGTTAGCTATTTGATTAGTGTTATTTCGAATACAGCAATCCATAAGTGGTATGACGGTGTGACTGATGTCCCTACGAAGGTCATGTTTGATTTCGTGTGTAAAGCTGTGGGTGGAGAGTTAGCTACTTCTAATGAAACGAGCGAATGCAGGTGGGTTCCAAAGGAAAATGTTCTGGATTTGATTACTTTACCTGGAATCCGCATGCGTTATGAAGCTTATTTGAACTTTAACGGCTCTGTGAATTATATGGAGTATGTCACTGCTTCAACGACAGAATTTAATGTCAAGCTTCAAAGAAGTGTTTAGTTGTACGAGGGATCGTGTAATGAACTAACGGGAAACGTTAGCTTAATAAAAACAATAAGGTAGCTGATCAATGTGATCGGCTGCTTTATTATGCCAAAAATCAATAGCATACAATGGTTAGACTGATTGCCTTGTCCATTCATTAAAACACTGAAGTGCTAATCACGTATTGGAACCATAAGTTTACCAAATGGAAACCTTATGGGTTAAGTCGTACGCAACCTATTTATCGGTTTGAAGACAAGTGAAGAAAAATCCGATTTAATACCAACTGGAAGGCTAAAAAGATAAGAGAACCTGCAATGATGTGGATAGTCTGAGCGGAAAAAGTATTGAAGTTAAGTGTAAATATCGAGTAGATGATCCCACCTATGAAGCCTAATAGACCATATGCAACGATTGCAACGAGCAATCTTTTATACGTATTATCTTTTTTTCTGTATAAAAGTAATCCATCCACCAATATAGAAAGGGGCGTAAGTAAGAAAAGTAAAATAGCAAGGTTAATCAATAATCCAACCGCAAATTTATACCCGAATGAATAATAGTAAGTATTTTCTAATCTTTCATCTATAGGGACATAGTGATATATCCCCATTGCAAGTGAAATGAACACTGCAGTTAATACAGCTGCAAGTATTTTTCCACGTGGCCTAATGATTCTATGGTTTTTTGTCATTATGAGCATTAACCTCCATCTTGAATAATTATATTTAACAACAGATAGGCTAAGGTAACTACTATATTTTAGCATACACAGACTGAGAAATAATTAGTGAGGGACATTGATCGGGTAAGTACTTGTTTGACCGATAACAGAAAAAAAGTCGTTCCGCTGCGAACGACTTCTTCTTGAATTGCATGATAATAACATATTCCAATCGTTATGCGCTGTCAGGATACTTCGGCTGTCTCTTAGGGAAGGTGACTAGGAAGGAATTACTCTCTTGCTTTTGAGATACTAATCGGCAAGCTAATTATAGTTGCGCTGAATAAATTGAGTATGTGATCAATTTGATCCCAACTTTTATGACCTATTATCATATTAAATGCAATGAATAAAGCACTACTGAGTAGAAAGAATCCCAGGAAGTATTTGAAAAAGATTTTTAGATTCATTTAGTCTCCCGCATATCCATTTATAGTTTTGTTAAGGTTGCACGTTCTATTTCGTTTGTAATATGTTTTCTATTTTAGATGATTAAATGCAATCATTTGTTTTTGGTTTATTATATATATGTAAAAATATGTTTTTAGTTACGGATTTGATTAATGTTATGTGATTTTTGTTGCAGGATTATGGTTATTTTTACTGAGTGTTAGTTAGGCCCACCTTGAAGAAGGGCTAGAAATACCTAGTGATCGTAGCACTATACATAATAATGAGGGGATCAAGAAAATGGAACTTGTAGAAATGGCACAAAGTAAAAGTAACAGTAATGCAACTCAGAAGTTTAGAGTGAAATGGATTAGAAAGGCGATAGCTCTATGCATTGGACTTTTAGTTATCGGTTTGATCGCAGGACAGTCCTCCGCTTAGGCATCATCTGGATCGGGTAGCTCCATCATTTCAGATCTTGACCGGAATGATTATTTACTCGACGATGGTACACTTTGGTCTAAAGGGACCGTAAGTGGAGTATGGACACAAAATCGAAAACTGATCGGTATTTCAAAATCAGACGACCATTCCATCTATGGTTGGACTGCCGATGGCCAAGTCATTCGGTGGGATAAGAACAATGCACATATACCAGTAACGAAACAATTCAATGGTGTGATTAAGGTATATGGCCATGGATGGATTCAGCTTCAGGATGGGAACCTTTATAATTTTGATGATCAGGCTAAGGTTTTGGAATCGATTATCGATGCGTATTCTTATTGGAGTAGTACTGGAAGCGATTCTTCTTATAGCGCATTATCTTCATCAGGAGATATATATTATGACAAATACAACAAAATACGTAGAGCAGGAAATGTACCTGATGGTATAGCGATTGCAACGAATGGTGTTTACGCAGCAGTGCTGAAAAATGATGGCTCGGTAGTGATTGTAAGTATGCTGTATGAGGATGACTACATCACGGTTGCGAATAAAGTGCAATCTTTGATTTGGTGGGGTGGGACGCATAAGCTGCTCACGGTGAAACAGGATGGAACCGTCTGGAGCTACGATCGAACTGCCAAATATAAGGGCGAGCAACTGCCGGGTTTAAGTAACGTATCGCGGATGGTGTATGCGCCTAATCTGGATGAGCTATATGCACAGTTACAAGATGGATCATGGGCTACATATGATAATGGAAAGTTAACTCCTCTATCAGCTCCCGCCTTAAATCAAGTGACACTTACGGCATCTTCCAAGGAAGCTAATATTGGGGATACGATTACCCTTACCGTTCAGGAGAATTATAGTAATAGTTAACAGGCGCCACTTTGTTGGATGGAAATGTATACTTGCCAGTACAGTCTGTGTTCAAAACTTTGGGAGCCAAAATTGATGTCAAAGGCTCATCTTTTGAAATTCAATTTGGAGATGACAGTATTACTTTGAAAAAAGGGAGTGCTGTTGCGCGATTAAACAACAAAGAGTTGAAGTTGAAAGGGAAAGTACAAACCATTGGAGGACAAACTGTATTTCCTGCGGACTTGTTAAGACAGGCTGCGGGTATTCAGGTTCGATGGGATGCTGAGCTAAAGCAGGCCAAGGTACTGGTTGGAAATTCTTCTATTCTGGTGGAATCGAAGGATACACTTGCACTGATCAAGAAAAAAGAGCTGGGGAATCTTGCTCGCTTCATTGGCAAGTCCTACTGGATCAACAGTGATACGAGTTTAGGGCAACGTTTCAGTAAAGTGACCATATTAGATATCAAAATTGAGAAGATTAAATACGGTGATCGAAGTTACTCTATTATCTTCCGTAATGCAAAAGGAAAAACCGTTTCTGCTTACGTAGGAGGTGCACCTTCCAGTGTGACGGAGATGCTTGCCGATTCCAACCAATTCTTCTCTTCTGATCCGTATAAGAAATACAATTGGTCCAAGTCCACTTGGAATAAAATCATTGCTGGAGAAGTAGCTTTAGGAATGAACATAACTCAGGTGCGCCTTGCATGGGGAGATCCATCGAGCATTACGTATGAAACGAGTTCAAAAGGTAAAATCGAGGTTTGGGTGTATGCCAGCTCCGCAGGCATAAGAGCTTTAGGGTTTCTCAATGGCAAACTGATGGCGATTTACTGATGAATGCACCAATTCATCACTTCAACTGATTGCAAATTACAGCACAGCACAAAAAAAGCCCGCTTTCCGTTACACTCCACAAGGGGAGAATATCGGAAAATGGGCCATTTTTTCAAACTGTGGAAGAAATATAAGTACTACTCCACGCCGTCCTTAAAGTGTTTGTTCCAGTGTTTGTCGCCTTTGTGCAACAGATCTTCTACCGTTTTCTCGAGAGTCATCAACAACTGTGCTCTAACATCAAGTACGGTTTCTCTGTACAAGCGTTCTTCCGATCCAACGATTTTATCGCCGTATAATGCCTGTGCAGCTACGTACTTCCGATGTTCCTCGACCAGAGTATCAATGGACTCTAATGCATGTTCCACAAAATGGGAAATACTTTGGTATTCTTTGGGCATTTGTTCTTTTAAAGCTTGAATTTTCGCAAGAGCTGGCATGCTCATCACCTCGTGTTTATGAATGTAAATTTACAATACACTATTTTCATGAAAATTGCATTAAAAATAGCTTAAATTTGGACAAATTTCGACTTTTTTTATTTTAAGGACCAAAAAAGTGGTTAGCTATAATGTATGCCATTGCATTTGAATTGAGTCGTGTAAGTAATGGAATCCCTTTTAGACTCGTTTGGTGACTCGTTATGCGATTTCTGTTATTCTAAGAGAAGATTTCAGCGGCCCTAATACATACGCCGTTATTTTGTTATGGCAAATTAAAAAAATACTTAACTTTGCAACAATTTTATTGATGATCACGTCTGTAAGGTTGCAGGGAGAGGGGGATCCTTTGTGGTAGAGCCGGAACTCATCAGAGCCGCTCAATCGGGCGATCGCGACGCTCTAATTACCCTATTGCGGGAGATTGAACAACACGTCTATCGGACCGCATATTACATTCTAAATAATGAACAGGACGCTTTGGATGCTGCTCAGGAAGCGTTGATCCGAATTTACACCAAAATCAATTCATACGAAGAAAAGGCCCAATTCAAAACATGGGTACAACGCATCGTCACGAACATCTGTATTGATAAATTCAGAAGAACCAAGCCGTCCGTCTCCATTGACGAACATGATATGGTTTTTCAGGATAATCAGGATGTGGAGTACGAGGTCATGTCTACATACGTGGCCCAAGACATTCAGGATGCGATCAACAAGCTTCCCGAGCATCATCGTACCGTTATTGTTCTAAGATATTTGCAGGACTTATCCTACAATGAAATTGCGGATTGTCTCGATCTTCCGTTGAATACGGTGAAATCTTATTTATTTAGAGCCAGACAGCAATTACAGAATCTACTACAGGAATATCAGAAAGGTGGTGTGACAGGATGAAATGCGAAGAGGTGGTGGAATGGATGCACCGCTATCTGGATCATGATCTGGGCGAAGCGGAAACCGCGCAGATGCTACAGCATGTGGCCAAGTGTCCGGAGTGCGCCGAGAATTTTAGTTTACTCAGAGCTCTTTCCAGAGAACTGGAAGAATTACCGCAAGTAAGCCCGAAGTTTAGTCTGGTTGATGCGATTATGCCACAGCTTGATGCTATAGACGAAGCGCGTAGGGAGCAAAGTAGCACCATACAGGAAATGAATCCTGTCCCCGCTGCATTTGAGAATTTACAACGTTCAAGTGAGCGGAAAACGAAGCAAAAACAAAAATGGCTTAACTCGATGGCAGGACGAATGTCCATGGGGGCAGCGGCTGCTGCAGTTGTATTGGGATTTGCCATCTGGGGATATGAGCCTGAACAGATTGAGAATGCCGATTCCATGATGCTGAGCTCTGGAGCTACTCAAGAGAGCGGCAATGTGGATCAGAATGCCTTGAGTAAGAATATTGAGAATTATGATCCTTCAACTTCATCCCAATCAAGCAGCAACGATGTATTTGTGAGTGAATCTAATGCTTCCTCAACGGAAGGGGATAACCCGGGATCAGAAACCATGCCTGAAGAGAATGGTGGAGATCAGGTGCAGGAGCCTGAAGTTCAGACAGATCCGACACCTCAACAACCGGCTACTGAATCAACGCCTGCTCCGAATAAAGGAACTCAGGATCATTCGTCCAGTTCTCCTTCGACCGATAGTCAGAAGAGTGAGGTTCAGAACCAAGACGCTGAGCAGAGAAATCAAGAATCAGGAACTGCTCCTACTTCTTCTGCAGATGGAGAAGAGGATGGAGCAAATGAACCGGGCAACGCAGATGAGAAATCCTTCACTTCTCAGACCATCACACCGAATACAAATGAAGATGCACCGGTAGAAGGTGATGCTGTTCCTGATTCAGGTACAGGTGCGGACACCTCTGGAGGAAACAAAGGATTTGCAGGACCAGATCAAGGAATGGCTACAACGGCAGCGCCAAAAGAATGGAAATCACCTGACGGCTCCTATGTAGTTATGCTTCTTGGTGATCAAATCAGCATATACTCCAAACCTGCCAATGAACCGGATGTTCTGAATCTGGTTGAGCAGCGCAATATAGAGGGAACGCTAAAGTCAGCAAGTTGGTCGAAAGATGGTACCCTATTTAACTACGAAACGGACAAGGAAGGAACGACGGCGAAGAACTCGTTTAACGTACCTTCTGTTTCAGGTGGAGCTCCTGCGAAATAAGTGGAATTGGGGATTCAACGCCTCTAAAAGAAAGAACATTTTCAGTATGACAAGCATATATTGGAAGTAACAAAACGTCCTATCTCAGTTCAAACAACTGACGTCGTATGACCGCGCACCAGCTTTTTCTAGAACTGCTAGTGTCTGCGTTTATATAGATGTAGGACAGGGGACCTTCATCCACAACTGGATGTAAGGTCCCTTTGTTGTCTTGCGCTTTTTCTGGTAGGATAAGAGGGATAAGGAGGCACCGTGAATGGATGTAAAAAGTGCAACAAAGGCAATACGTAGTGGAGAACCGGCTCCGATCTATGTGCTGTATGGAACGGAAAAGTATCAGATACAGCAATTTACGGATATGTTAAAAGAACAGGTGATTGAAGAAGAACATCGTGATTTTGCGATTATTCCATATGATTTGTCTGAAACGGCTGTGGAGGTCGTTATTGAAGAAGCAGAGACCGTACCATTTCTGGTACCCCGCAAATTGATTATTGTAAGGGATGCAAGTCTATTTACCGCAGGTAAAGAATCCAAGATTGAACACCAGGTTGATCGTCTGCTTACATATATGGAAAATCCGGCAGATTACAGTACAATTGTTTTCCTGGCCCAAGGGGATAAGCTGGATGAGCGGAAGAAACTGGTGAAGGCTGTCAAGAAACAGGCGGTAGTTCTTGCTTTTGCTCCACTGAGTGGAGATGAACTGTTGAATTGGATTGTGAAACTGGCGAAGCAGCGGGATGTCTCTTTTGAGACAGGAGCGGCGGACACATTGATCAGTTACGCGGGAACAGGTCTTCAAACGTTATCTGCTGAAGTAGACAAGTTATGTTTGTTTGCGGGTAATGGGGGAACAATCAAGCGTGCTGATATCGAGTCGCTGGTTGCCCGCAGTACAGAGCAGAATGTATTTTCACTGGTGGAAGAACTCGCCAATTTGCGACTGGAAAAAGCGTTGGCTCTTTTCTATGAGTTGCTGAAGCAGCGCGAAGAACCAATTAAAATTGCGGCTTTAATTGCACGTCAGTTTCGGATCATGATCCAGGTGAAAGAGTTGGGCCAACAAAGTTACTCCCAGCAGCAGATCGCCAGTCAGCTTGGTCTGCATCCATATGCCGTTAAGATTGCGGGGGAACAAGCCCGTAAATTTCAGGCGGAACGTCTGAGAACGATATTGAGTCACCTCAGTGAACTGGATTACCAGATGAAAACAGGAGCGGTGGATAAAGTGCTTGGTCTGGAGCTGTTCTTATTAAGACTTGGTGCGTGAATGTATACGTAAACCTATAAGAATAATAGTATGATAAAAAAACAAAGCGACCTTTGCTCCATGATGGTTAGATCATCGGAATAAAGGTCGCTTTTGTCTGTGTCTTATACTTATCGAATCAGATACTAAAAAATCCTGAAAGCCTATGCTGTTCAGGATTTTTCCATTGGATCGTATAAGTAACGCTTCTTACGCTTGTGCGGAAAGAGCGTTCAGTTTTTTCGCCAAGCGAGACTTTTTGCGTGCTGCAGCATTTTTATGAACCAGACCTTTAGTTACAGCCTTGTCCAGCTTTTTGGAAGCAGCTTGAATCGCAGATTTTGCAGTATCAACTTCGTTACTTACCAGAGCAGCATCAGCAGCTTTAACAGCTGTACGGAGTGCAGACTTCTGGGAAGCGTTGAGTGCGCGGCGCTTGTCGCTCGTTTTTACGCGTTTAACAGCGGATTTGATGTTTGGCATTACATTCACCTCCTGTAAGGCATTTGCATGAATACAAACGTTTCACAACTTAAAATATTCTATCACGCTAGCATGTAAAATGCAACAGATATTCCTTCGATGTTCGACATGCTGCATAAAGAAACTCTTTTTCCCACACAATATGCTCAAATGCGGTAAGGGAGGCAGGGACAGAATGACACTGGATTTGCAAAACTATACAGTTCGTACCGATTTGGCAATCGACTCCAAGGAAATGGCACAAGGTGTACAGAAACAGACCATTCCCGGACTACGGGAAGATGTGGAGAAAAAAGAGGGTATTACAATCACACGTATTGATGTACTTAATGATGAAGCGGCCAAAGCCATTGGTCGAGTGAAGGGCCACTATGTCACTTTGGAGGTGCCGTCACTACGGAATGGTGATACGGAGTTACAGGAGCGTGTTGCCGCCGAGTTCACACGTGAGATGGAAAATTTTATGGTTAAGGCTGGAATTAACAAAACATCCAAGGTATTGATTGTTGGCTTGGGTAACTTAAATGTCACCCCGGATTCACTCGGTCCACTTGTTGTGGAAAATCTGATGGTGACCCGTCAGTATTTCGAGTTGGTGCCAGATCAGGTTGCGCCAGGGTATCGGGAAGTCAGCGCGATTGCTCCAGGGGTTTTAGGTACAACGGGCATTGAATCCAGTGACATCGTACAGGGGATTGTAGACCGGACCAAGCCGGATGCCATTATTGCGATTGATGCGCTGGCCTCCCGGTCCTTGGAACGTGTAAATACAACGATTCAGGTCGCGGATATTGGTATCCACCCTGGTTCCGGCATTGGGAACAAACGGCGTGGTTTGACCCGTGAAATATTGGGCGTTCCTTGCATTGCCATCGGCGTACCAACTGTATGTTATGCGTCTACCATTGTGAACAATGTCATTGAGATGATGCGCTCACACTTCCGCCAGGAAACGGATCAGACGAAACAGATCATGGGCATGCTGGACGACATCGGTGAGCAAGATCGCTTGAGTCTGGTGAAAGAGGTACTGGAGCCACTGGGTCATGACCTCATTGTTACTCCCAAAGAAATTGATGAGTTTATTGAGGGAATTGCCAATGTTATCGCTACAGGACTCAACGCCGCACTCCATGATGCAGTGAATCCGGATAACGTAGCCGCCTATACACACTAAAACTTAAACTGCTGAGAAGAAGGTCCGAATCTATCGGACTTTCTTTTTTTTGTTCCTGGAATCTTTCATTTTCCTGTTCTATCAAATTGGGCCGGCTCATAGAGTTGAAGTATAAGAGTTGTCCAGCAGGGAAGGAGACAGCAGAATGAACAAGATATTGGCCTGGAATATTGGGAAGTGGAAAAAAAGATGTCTGCACGTGCTGGCCATGGGCCGTACGTTGTTGTTGCTTATGATCATATCTGCCTTGTTTTTTGTCGTACTTGGTCTGGGAGGCATGGCAGAGAAGCGCTTGAATAATTCACCCGTTTCTTCCATGAAAGGATTTGCAAGCGCCGTATCAAGCCGCTTTTTCGTCGATATGCTTGGTATGGAGATGCCTCATCTCACCCAGAAAGAACAGACATCTGCCATATCCGGTGAGAATCTCACCTCTTTTGTTTTCCAATTGCTGACGAATGTTAACCCTCAAGACCCCAAGAGCCTGATTGCGAGAGAAATGCCGGGCATGGGTTCCAACCAACCTGTACTTCTCCGACCTGGCTCTGGTAATGAAAAAGCCGAGGCTCCAGAAGATTATCAGCCCGGTCCTGGTCTTACGGATACGACGTCAGCGGGTGGAGGGAAACCCGGTAGTGAGCTGCATGTTCCACCAGGTCAGGACAACACGGATCCACCTGATTCGAGCGAGCCTGGAGATGGAGAAGTTAAAGGAAACCCCCCAGCGAAGGATGGCGAGAAAGACAATAGCGGCTCACCGACAACAGGCAAAAAATCAGTTCTCATCTATCATTCTCATCCAAGGGAAGGCTACAATCCGCTACTAGGTACGAAGAGTGACAATCCATCAACAGGCAAATCAACAGGCAATGTATTTCAAGTGGGAACCTACCTCTCAGACAGTTTGGAGAAGCTGGGAATCGGCGTAGAGCACGCCAAGGATGATTATCCCACCAAAGTAAAGGACTATAACTGGAACTATTCCTATAAATACTCCCGTCAAACGGTAAAAGCGGCACTCGCTCAAAATGACGACCTGACGTATCTCATAGACATTCATCGTGATTCACAGCGTCATGGCAAAACAACGACTACTATTAATGACTTGGGCTACGCCAAAGTGTATTTCATTATTGGACATGAAAATCCAAATTGGCGGCAGAATGAAGCCTTTGCAGCGAAAATTCATAAGAAACTGGAAGCTAAGTATCCTGGGGTATCCCGTGGTGTCTGGGGCAAGGACGGCGGAGGAGCCAACAACGGAGAGTATAACCAAACCCTTTCACCCAACAGCATTTTGATTGAGATTGGTGGGATTGATAATACTGGGGCTGAACTACAACGGACATCCAAAATTCTCGCTGATATGATTGCGCAAGTGTACTGGGAAGATCAGAAGGTAGACAAAGCCAGTGTAGAAACCTCGTCACAGGGTGGATAGGGACTATATATGTATGAAGATGAAAATAGTAGAGAGTAACAGGAGGCAAAGAATATGTCCAGATTCGGTAAAAGACTGTTATCCATCGCTGTATTAATGTTGCTGGGTGTTCTGTTTGGAATGCAGCTGGCCGGCAGCAACTTTCATATGGGTAATCCATCAGGCGGCACGTCAACCGCTGTGACAACAGAGCCAACTTCATCAGTTACCGAATCTGTTCCTACTGCTCCTGTCCAAAAGGAAGTCAAAGAAACATTTGTACCTGTTCAGTCACCAAGTCAAGTGCTTGGGGCAGATCAGAGTAAGGCTCCGGTTGATGTGTTGGCAGACAAAACAGCGGGACTATTGCAAAATCTCTCTCATAGTGGAATCAAGTGGGTGGTCTCTCTTTTTAGCGGAGTTGCTGAATAAAACACCATGATTTAAAGGTACAATATAACCTCTGGGAGTTTGATGATCACACTTTATTATAAAGTTAAGACATCACGGGATTGATGCACTCTGCATCAACTGTTATAATGAAGTGATTGACACTAGGCTGTTTCTGGGGGTAAGGAATGACTGATATTCGGGCAAGACAACGTAAAATTCGTAACTTTTCTATTATTGCACATATAGATCACGGCAAATCAACACTTGCGGACCGGATCTTGGAGTACACAGGTGCGCTGACAACACGAGAAATGCAAGAACAAGTACTGGATCAGATGGATCTCGAACGTGAACGTGGAATTACGATCAAGCTACAAGCAGTAGCCTTGACTTACAAAGCGGATGACGGTGAAGAGTATCTATTGAATCTGATCGATACACCTGGACACGTAGACTTCACGTATGAAGTATCACGGAGCCTTGCAGCATGTGAAGGCGCTCTACTCGTTGTGGATGCGGCTCAGGGAATTGAAGCCCAGACACTCGCCAACGTGTATCTGGCATTGGACAATAATCTTGAAATTTTACCGGTTATCAACAAAATTGACCTTCCAAGCGCTGATCCTGATCGGGTGAAGCAGGAAGTAGAAGATGTTATTGGTTTGGATACGAGCAACGCTGTTCTAGCTTCGGCCAAAGCAGGTATCGGAATCAAAGAGATTCTGGAGCAAGTGGTGCAAAGTGTTCCTGCACCGACTGGTGATCCGGATCAGCCGCTGAAAGCGTTGATTTTCGACTCACATTATGACCCGTACAAAGGTGTAATCGTATATGTACGTGTTGTTGACGGTAAAATCAAATCCGGTTCCAAAATCAAAATGATGGCAACAGGTAAAACATTTGAAGTCATTGAAGTTGGAGCGTTCAAACCTCGCATGTCCATCGTGGACGAGCTGAACGTGGGTGATGTTGGATTTATCGTAGCGGGTATTCGGCATGTAGGTGATACACAAGTCGGGGATACGGTAACGGATGCCAAAAATCCAACACCGGAACCTTTGCCGGGTTATCGCAAAATTAATCCAATGGTTTACTGCGGTCTCTATCCGATCGAAACATCGGACTATGTTGATTTGCGTGAAGCGTTGGAGAAATTGCAATTGAACGATGCTTCGCTCAGCTTTGAGCCGGAAACATCCAGTGCACTCGGTTTTGGATTCCGTTGCGGATTCCTTGGACTGCTTCATATGGACGTTATCCAGGAGCGTATTGAGCGTGAATTCAACATTCCGTTGATCACGACTGCTCCAAGTGTAATCTATCACGTGACCTTGACGAACGGTGATGTGATGAAAATTGACAACCCATCCAACTATCCTGAAGTAGGACGGATTGATTATGTCGAGGAACCATACGTTAAGGCAAACATTATCGTACCGAATGATTATGTAGGTACCATTATGGAGCTGTGTCAGAATAAACGCGGCGAATATGTGAATATGGAATATTTGGACACAACCCGGGTTACCATTACTTATCAGATCCCGTTGTCTGAGATTGTATATGACTTCTTCGACCAGTTGAAATCCAGTACCAAAGGATATGCATCTCTGGATTATGAGCTGTCTGGTTATCGTCAGTCCAACCTGGCAAAAATGGACATCGTGCTCAATGGCGAACAAGTCGATGCCTTGTCCTTCATCGTTCACCGTGACCGTGCGTATAACCGCGGACGCATTATCTGTGAGAAGCTGCGCGAGCTGATTCCACGGCAAATGTTCGAGGTGCCGATTCAGGCATCTGTTGGTACCAAGGTCGTTGCTCGTGAAACGGTAAAAGCAATGCGTAAAAACGTACTTGCCAAGTGTTATGGTGGTGACATCTCGCGGAAACGGAAACTGCTTGAGAAGCAAAAAGAAGGTAAGAAGCGGATGAAGCAGGTTGGTAACGTCGAGGTGCCACAAGAGGCATTCATGGCGGTACTGAAAATTGATGACTAAACAATCTAATTTGAAATACATCACAGAATGTGTATATTCAAACTAGATTAAGGAGAATTCAATTTCGGGTACATCACAGAGTGTGTGTATCGAAATTGAATTGTACAACACAGAATATTAAATAACTAAGCTGAAAGGGAAGCCGGATGGCTTTCCTTTTTTCAAATAGAGGGGGACTTGCCATGACATTGGCAGCACACAGCCGGAAGACAGGTGCGCCCCAAGCGGTGTATCTTCACATTCCCTTTTGCACAAATAAATGTTTTTATTGCGACTTTAACTCCTACGTTCTGAAAGATCAGCCCGTGATGCAATATCTCGAAGCGCTGGAACGGGAGATGGAACATACAGTTAAGGCCAATCCACCGGGCGAGATCAAGACCATATTTGTAGGTGGCGGTACGCCAACAGCTCTGAAACCAGATGAGATGGCAGTGTTTCTTCGTTCCGTCAAAACGTATTTCCCAAATTGGGCGGACGACATTGAATTTTCGATGGAAGCCAACCCGGGAACAACGGATGCGGAGAAGCTCGCTGCCATGAAAGAAGGCGGCGTCAATCGCGTCAGTTTTGGCGTGCAGGCTTTCCAGAATGATCTGCTGACAGGCATTGGTCGTATTCATAATACGGATGATGTATATCGTAGTTTGGAGAACGCTCGTAAAGCGGGCTTGAATAACCTGTCGATTGACCTGATGTTCGGGTTGCCGAACCAGACCGTTGAAATGTTGAATGAGAGCATCGACAAAGCGCTGGAACTGGATCTGCCGCATTACTCCATCTACAGCCTGAAAGTAGAAGAAAATACACTTTTCCATACACTGTATCAGAAGAATCAGTTACCTCTTCCTCATGAAGATGACGAGCTCGAGATGTATCTTCTATTAATGAGACGTATGAAAGAAGCGGGCTATGGACAATACGAGATCAGTAACTTTGCCAAGCCAGGCTTCGAGAGTCGTCACAATATTACCTACTGGCGTAATGAGGACTACTATGGTCTGGGTGCAGGTGCACATGGATATGTAGGCCGCGAACGGCATATGAATATTAAAGGTATAAATCCTTATGTTGAAGCTTCGCGAGCAGGACTGCCTCGTCTGGATCATTTCGAGATCGCTCGGCCGGAGGCCATGGAAGATTATCTGATGGTTGGACTGAGAATGTTGGAGGGAGCTTCGGCCTCACGGTTTAGCGAACAGTTCGGAGAGTCCATGGAAGAAGTGTTTGCGAAGCCTTTGGGCAAAATGCTTAACGCAGGATTGCTTGAGCGCACGGCAGACGGCTTCCGACTGAGCGAGCAGGGTATCCTGTTCGGAAATGACGTTTTTGCGGAGTTTATCGGGTCCATATCGCTGAATTCGTAGCTTGAAATTCTATACGCTTTGTTGTATATTTATTCATATTGATTTTACAGAGCGTGTTAATTTAACAACTACGAAGTCAGCTTTCCTCTGGAAAGCTTGGTAATAGGAGGAGAGCAGGATGTCGGTAATATGCAGAAAAGCCGTGCCGGAAGATGTTGAACCACTGTATGAAATGATTAAGGGCTATGCAGAGCGTGGGATCATGCTTCCGCGATCACGGGAAATACTGCACCGACAGCTGGAGCACTTTGTTGTAGCCGAAGTCGATGGTGAAGTGGTGGGCTGCGGATCGCTTTGTCGTCTAGGGAATGATTTGGTGGAAGTCAGATCACTCGGTATCTCGGAAGGGCATAAAGGGCTCGGAATTGGCTCCAAATTGCTGGATCGATTGGTAGAAGAAGCCGAAAAACAACAGATTCCAAAGGTAATGGCGTTGACATATGAAGTGTCCTTCTTCCTCAAAAACGGCTTTGCCGTGGTGGAAAAAGAGATTTTCCCCGAGAAAGTATGGACCGACTGTGTTCATTGCAGCAAGCAGGATTGTTGTGATGAGATCGCGGTATTAAAAGAGCTTAACGTTTCGGCCTAACAACTGAATGGACTGCATGGATCGAGCCGAGTCAACCTCTGCCCTACATGCAGTCCTTTTTACTTCAAA
This sequence comes from Paenibacillus sp. SZ31, assembly GCF_012912005.1. Taxonomy (GTDB): domain Bacteria; phylum Bacillota; class Bacilli; order Paenibacillales; family Paenibacillaceae; genus Paenibacillus. Next base: position 27,886 of record NZ_JABBEA010000008.1, on the reverse strand, counting down.
GGATGTTCAATAAAGTTGTTAGTACTCGCCGACATTGGTCTATACTATAAATAGATGAGCCCACTCATCAAACTCACTTGACAATGTTCACGTCAGTTTGGTATTTTTGTATTACCGCTTAGCACTCATCTAACCGGAGTGCTAACGACATGGGACAGTGCAGTCAGAAGGAGGGATACTCACCATGTTAACAGAGCGTCAACGAATGATTCTGAACGCTATAGTGGATGACTATATCCGTTCAGCTGAGCCCGTAGGGTCCCGGAGCATTTCCAAAAGGGGAGATGTTGGATACAGTCCGGCGACGATCCGAAATGAAATGGCGGACCTTGAAGATATGGGTTTCTTGGAACAACCGCATACATCGGCAGGACGCATTCCTTCCCATAAAGGCTATCGATATTATGTCGATCATTTGGTTCCCTGGAATCAGGTGGAGCCTCAAGAGTTGGATGATCTGAAGTCGTTCTTCGCCGAAAAGCTGAACGTTATGGAACAAGTTATTCAGCATGCATCCAATATTTTGTCACATATGACGAATTATACTTCGATCCTGCTTGGACCGGAAGTATTCCATACGTCCCTTCGTCACTTCCAGTTGCTTCCGCTGAACGAGAGTGAAGCTGTGGCAATCATCGTGACCAACACAGGTCAGGTAGAGAACAAGACGGTCCAGATTCCACCAGAAATCTCGGTCGCCGAGATGGAGAATGTGGTTCGCCTGTTAAATACCAAGCTTGTGGGCGTGCCAATTTACAAATTAAAATCTCGTCTCTATACCGAACTTGGGCAAGAGATGGAACGGCATATTACACGTTATGAGGAAGTTATGCAGGTGTTGAACAGTGCCTTTGACAACGAACATGATAATCGTCTGTTCCTCAGTGGTGCCACCAATATGTTGACTCAACCGGAGTTTAAAGATATCGAAAAGGTAAAAGATATTCTGGACCTGCTGGAAGAGACACCAACACTCATGAAATTGATGATGCCCGTGCCGGGTGGATCTGGTATTCAAGTGCGAATTGGCACTGAGAATGATCATGAAGCCTTTGCTAACTGCAGCCTGATTACAGCCTCCTATTCATTGGACGGTGAGGCTTTGGGTTCGATCGGTATTCTGGGACCCACACGGATGGATTACGCACGTGTCATTCATATTTTAAATACACTATCCCGTGATTTGACGGCGATGCTGACGCATCGTTTCAAATAAGAGACGGGAATGAACCATTTTATTCGTATAAGGAGGTGAACATCTTGAAAGAGGAGCAATCATTTACAGAAGAACAAGAAGTAACAGCAGCTGAGCAGGAGCCTGTCAATGAAGCTGGCGCTGCAGAAGCACAAGCTGAAGAAATCGCTGATCAGGAGCAGGATGAGCTTGCACGTCTGAAGGCAGAAGCTGAGGAACAACAGCAGCGTTATGTCCGTGCACAAGCTGATTTTGACAACTTCCGTCGTCGTACGCAGAAGGAAAAAGAAGAATTGGCTAAATACGCTTCGATGAAGCTGGTCACCGAACTGGTACCGGTTATTGATAACTTCGAGCGCGCCATGGCTACTGTACCGGAAGGAACAGAGTCCGAATCTTTCTCCAAAGGCATCCAAATGATTTTCCGTCAATTGGAAACTGTGATGACGAATGAAGGACTGACAGCAATGGAATCGGTAGGACAACCGTTCAATCCTGAATTCCACCAAGCAATCATGCAAGTGGAGAGCGACGAATACGAAGAAGGTATCGTTGTTGAGGAAGTCCAAAGAGGCTACATGCTGAAAGATAAAGTGCTTCGTCCAGCTATGGTTAAAGTCAGCTCATAATTTCCGTATTGGAAAGAATGAGTCGGTTCCTTGGTTGAACAATGTGGGCGAAGTTTAATATAAAGGTTTGTACACATAGAGCACGATTAGCAACATGAACATCTAATAAGGGTCATATCAGACCCATTCATTTTAAATTGTTGAGGGAGGAAATTTTCGGATGAGCAAAGTAATCGGTATTGACTTAGGAACAACAAACTCATGCGTAGCAGTAATGGAAGGCGGCGAGGCTGTCGTAATTCCAAATCCGGAGGGCGCACGTACAACTCCATCCGTAGTAGGTTTCAAAAAAGATGGAGAGCGCGTTGTTGGTGAAACAGCAAAACGTCAAGCCATCACAAATCCGGATCGTACCATCATGTCGATCAAACGTCACATGGGTACTTCCCACAAGGAAACAATCGATAGCAAAGACTACTCTGCACAAGAGATCTCAGCAATCATCCTGCAAAAATTGAAATCCGATGCTGAAGCTTATCTGGGTCAAACGGTAACTCAAGCAGTTATCACTGTACCAGCTTACTTCAATGACAGTCAGCGTCAAGCGACTAAAGATGCGGGTAAAATTGCAGGTTTGGAAGTTTTGCGTATCGTCAACGAGCCAACAGCAGCAGCTTTGGCATACGGTATGGAGAAATCCGAAGACCAAACGATCCTCGTATATGACCTGGGTGGCGGTACGTTCGACGTATCCATTCTTGAACTGGGTGATGGCTTCTTCGAAGTTAAAGCAACTAGCGGGGACAACCAATTGGGCGGCGATGACTTTGACCAAGTGATCATCGATTACCTCGTAAGTGAATTCAAAAAAGATCAAGGCATTGACTTGAGCAAAGATAAAGCAGCGGTTCAACGTTTGAAAGATGCAGCGGAAAAAGCGAAAAAAGAACTTTCCGGCGTATTGACTACAACGATCTCGTTGCCGTTCATCACAGTTGCTGATGGCGTTCCTCAGCATTTGGAATTGAACCTGAGCCGTGCGAAATTTGAAGAAATCTCTGAAGGTCTGGTTGAGCGTACGCTTGAACCAACTCGTCGTGCATTGAGCGATGCAGGTATGACAGCTAACGATATCGACAAGATCGTATTGGTTGGTGGTTCTACACGGATTCCTGCAGTACAAGAAGCGATCAAAAAACTGACGGGTAAAGACCCTCACAAAGGCGTTAACCCGGATGAAGTTGTAGCTTTGGGTGCTGCTGTACAAGCGGGCGTACTGACTGGTGATGTGAAAGACGTTGTATTGCTCGACGTAACTCCATTGTCCCTGGGTATCGAAACAGCGGGTGGCGTATTCACTAAAATGATCGAGCGTAACACAACGATCCCTACAAGCAAATCTCAAGTGTTCTCCACATATGCAGACAATCAACCAAGCGTTGAGATTCATGTTCTGCAAGGTGAGCGTGAGATGGCAGCGGGTAACAAATCACTTGGACGTTTCATGTTGGGTGATATTCCGCCAGCTCCACGTGGCGTTCCACAGATCGAAGTTAGCTTCGATATTGATGCCAACGGTATCGTTAACGTATCTGCAACAGATAAAGGTACAAACAAAACTCAAAAAATCACAATCACTTCTTCCAGCGGTTTGAGCGATGCTGAAGTTGAGCAAATGATGAAAGATGCTGAGCTGCACGCTGAAGAAGATAAAAAACGCAGAGAACTCGTTGAAGCGAAAAACAGTGCAGATCAACTGATCTACTCTGTTGACAAAACGATCAAAGATCTTGGCGAAAAAGCAGACGCTGGCGAAGTTGAAAAAGCGAATGCTGCCAAAGAAAAACTGCAAGGCGTTCTGGCTTCCGACAACCTGGAGGATATCAAAGCTGCTACAGAAGAACTGACAGAGATCGTTCAACAACTGTCTGTGAAACTGTATGAGCAAGCACAGGCGCAAGAGCAAGAAGCACAAGGTGCTGAAGAGCAACAAGGTTCTGCAAAACGTGATAACGTCGTAGACGCTGATTACGAAGTTGTGGACGAAGATAAAAAACAAAACTAATTCGTAGTTCTACGCGAATTAATCATCGGTGACGTTCGAATTAGAGGGAAAGTCATAGCCGGGGCTCCCGTGCTTTGGCTTTCCTTTTGTCACGATGTGCGATATGGTGAATGATATGGGGGTGGAAGAGTGGCTGAAAAGCGTGATTATTATGAGGTGCTTGGCGTTAGTAAAACGGCTAACGACGATGAGATTAAAAAGGCTTACCGTAAGCTTGCCCGTCAGTATCACCCTGACGTAAACAAGGCTGCTGATGCGGAAGCTAAATTTAAAGAAGTTAAAGAAGCTTATGATGTCGTGAGTGACGGTCAGAAGCGTGCGCAGTATGATCAATATGGTCATGTCGATCCGAATCAAGGTGGATTCGGTGGTGGCGGTGATTTTGGCGGCGGCGGATTTGGCGACATCTTCGACATGTTCTTTGGCGGTGGTGGCGGTGGACGACGTGATCCAAATGCTCCGCAACGGGGGAATGATCTGCAGTACACGATGACGATTGAGTTCAAGGAAGCCGTATTCGGCAAAGAAACCGATATTACGATTCCACGTACCGAAGGCTGTGATACCTGTCATGGCTCAGGTGCCAAACCTGGAACGAAACCGGAAACCTGCTCGGTCTGCCAAGGTAGCGGTCAGCAGGAAGTCGTGCAAAATACACCGTTCGGTCGTATGGTTAATCGTCGTGCATGTTCGAACTGTAGCGGTTCGGGCCAAATTATCAAAGAAAAATGTACTACGTGCAGTGGCAGCGGTAAAGTTCGCAAGCAACGCAAAATCCATGTCCGCATTCCAGCGGGTGTAGATGATGGCGCGCAACTTCGTATGACAGGTGAAGGCGAGGGCGGTCTGCGTGGCGGACCAGCGGGAGATCTGTATATTGTCATTCGCGTGAAATCACATGATTTCTTCGAGCGCGAAGGCGACGATATTTATTGCGAAATCCCACTTACCTTTGCTCAAGCAGCTCTGGGAGATGAAGTTGAGATCCCGACGTTGACCGAGAAAGTGAAGTTGAAAGTACCAGCCGGTACACAAACGGGAACGTATTTCCGTCTCAAAGGCAAAGGTGTACCACGCCTGCGCGGTATGGGGCAAGGGGATCAACATGTGAAAGTGGTTGTAGTTACCCCTAGTAAGCTGAATGACGAGCAGAAAGATCTGCTTCGCCAAATTGCTGCGCTGGATGGAGAGCAAACACATGAGCATGAACAATCCTTCTTTGACAGAGTGAAACGCGCCTTCCGCGGCGACTGAGAATAAAATATAGCAATCCCAAAAGGACACCACTGCGGTTTTTACCGTGGGGTGTCCTTTTTTTTGTACGCCTTTTTTTAGTGGTTCAGTGGTTTTCGCAAATCCATGGATTTATGCTACAAAGCACGACAGCAATTTGTGGGAGCATTTCGGTATATTCTGAGCAAACTTGCGGAAAGATAGCATGGCGAGAATGATATGCATAGCTGATATGCGAGAAATTAGGGAAGCAGGTGAAGCGGATGACCGAGAAAAATATTTTGGCGTACTTTCATAGCCCGGAGCAAGCTCAAGGGGCAGCCAAAAAACTGGAGGCATTGCGAGTGGAGGACCTGTCGATTAATCGATTCAGCCGATATGCGGGTGTAGGACCAAGCGGGGCTTCCTACAAGCCGGGCGTTTCCGGCAGTTTTTCATCATGGGTGCCCGATTCGATGCAGACGAATGCCAGTGCTGGAATCATGGCTGCGGCGGATCCTTCTGCAAGCGGCATGAGTGATGGTGGACAGGGTGGACCTACAGGAAGAGATGTATTACTAACGGTCATCGTAGATGAATCGGTACATCACCGCGCTATGTCTATAATCGAACAAGCCGGTGGAATGATCTAGTTTCAAGAAATCCATAGTTAGACCAACAATATAAGATTCAATCTAAATATTTACACAATAACGGAGAGGACAGAAAAAACCTGAAGAAGCGAAGCGTTCGCCTAAAAGCTTTCGCAAGAAAGCTACTTCGGAAGCATACGCTATCCCCGGATTTTCCCTTTGAGAATGGGAATTAAAAAAATCTGGGGATAACAGCGATCGGAAGGTTGTTCTGTCATCGGAGTGTCAGTGTAAATACGATTTAGTTGAACTTATACAATTTGAAGGAGGAGCATTACAATGGCAGAACATGAACGTCCAGGCAAGATTCTAACGAAAACGGAAAAGATGAAACGATTGCAGTCCGCGAAAAATGAGGACGTGGAATTCAGCGCTGAAGCTGCGGATCATGAGGATATAGAAGCACTACGCCGCAGTGAAGCGGCTGATCGACGTCAGGGACGGGAGCTTCATGACTGAAGATCGCTCGGCAGTGACCCTCGAAGCTGTATTTACAAGCTGGACTGAGGCCGAGTCTGCACGCAGAGCCTTGGAATTGTTACACCCGAACCAATTGAGTATCGAGAGCCTTGGCAATGAAGCTTCTGCATTGGACTCACACGATGTTACGGGCTCCGATAATTCTCCAACCGCTGTTGTCGGAGGGTTTAGTGGCGAACTGAATGTACTTGCCCTGATTAGTGATGAAACGGAAATGTTATCCAATGGTCAGGTGTATGATACGCCCAAAGAGGATTCGGCCAACAGGCTAAAACAAGAAATTTTGCTGACCGTGTCCGTTTCCAATGATTCACTGCCGCAAGCTGCAGAGATGATCACGCAGAACGGTGGACGTTTTTGCTAAGTAAATGAAATAGATATGGTTGAATAGATGACAGGATATTCGAGCAGTTAGACTGCGGATATCCTGTTTTGTTTTTCTTTTAGTGGTCGGCTTTGTGCTCCGGCTCGCTTGTGTAGTACAATAGTTGGGATGTTTGAAAAATGAGGAGGAAAAACCAAGTATGTTATGGCATGAACTAACAATACATACCACAGAAGAAGCTGTGGAGATGATTTCGAATTTTTTACATGAAGCGGGTGCTGGAGGGGTTTCGATTGAAGAGTCCGGTACTTTAAATAAAAAACGGGACACAACGTATGGTGAGTTATACGACGTTCCTTTGAATGATATTCCTGAAGGCTTTGCAGTCATCAAAGGATACTTCTCCGAAGGTACAGATATGGCTGAATTACAGTCAGAAGTTCATCCGAGAATCGAGGAACTCTCCGAATTCGGAATTGATACAGGTGAGGTTCGTTATGAGACGCGTACAGTGGACGAGGATGACTGGGCAACGGCCTGGAAGCAATATTTCAAGCCGGTACGTGTATCGGAACGTCTGACGATCAAACCAACGTGGGAAGAGTATACGCCAGAAAGTCCGGATGAGAAAATAATTGAGCTTGATCCAGGCATGGCTTTTGGTACAGGAACCCACCCAACGACCTCCCTCTGCTTGCGCACACTGGAAACGGTTATTCAAGGCGGCGAGGAAGTTATTGACGTAGGTACAGGTTCGGGTATTTTGGCTATCGGAGCTATAAAACTTGGGGCAAAACATGTACTGGCGCTGGATCTTGATCCGGTTGCAGTAATCAGCGCCAGGGAGAATGTGGAACTGAATGGGCTGGAGCAACAAATTACGGTTAAAGAGAGTGATCTGTTGTCCGTCCTTGGGAGTCAGGACCCTGCGCTTGGTGTGCAACTGCCAGTTAAGGTTGTCGTGGCGAACATTCTGGCTGAGATCATTTTGTTGTTCGTAGACGATGTCTATAATGCGCTTGAGTCGGGTGGCACCTATATTGTATCAGGCATTTGGAAGAACAAAGAGCAGGTTGTACATGATGCACTGGTAGCCTCCGGGTTTGAAGTGAGTGCGATCCATCGTGATGAGGATTGGCTGGCGTTTGTAGCCAGAAAGGGGTAACGTATGGACTTTTGGAATTCGTTCTTTCGTTATCCGATCGATCAGCTTCCGTTTTTCCTGCTGACCATTCTGATCGCTTTTACGGTGCATGAATTCTCGCATGCGTATTTCGCCAACAAATTCGGTGATCCGACAGCCAAGCTGTTGGGTCGGGTTACACTGAATCCGGTTGTGCATTTTGACCTGTTTGGTGTGCTCCTTCTCATTATTGCCGGCTTCGGTTGGGCACGTCCGGTTCCGGTTAATCGGGCTAACTTCGACAAGCCTAGATTGATGGGCATAATCGTATCCGCAGCAGGGCCTCTGAGCAACCTGTTGCTCGCGATCATCGGTACAATCATCTATGCGTCACTTGTTGGTTCAGGAGCACTCGGCGGGATTGATAATGAGCGGCTACTGACAGCAATTACGACGTTCTTCGCTATCTTTAACTTAACAAACTTTTTCCTGTTCCTGTTTAACTTGATTCCGTTGCCCCCGTTGGATGGTTATCGGATTCTAGAGGATGTACTGCCACCTTCAATCAGCCGCAAGCTGCAAGGTGTGGAGCAATGGTCCATTTTTATTTTCTTATTGATTCTTGTTATTCCTCCGTTGCAAAATGTAACGATTCAACCTTTGTATGAGTTTGCGCAAACGATGTATGTGGATCTGGCAAAGGTGATTATTGAATTATATCGCTAAAAGCGTATCGTGTTTTGGACGGATATACTGGTCAGAAACATGTAAAAGTTGTATGATCATCTGTGGCGATTGGATTCATGCCTGCGAACAGGCGGGGTGAATTCCAATCATAACAGGACAGAATGGGTGGATTGACTTATGCAGCGATATTTTGTATCTGCAGAACAGTTTAATGAACACGCTGTGATCATCACAGGTGATGATGCACGCCATATCGGCAAGGTTATGCGTGGTAAACCTGGAGATAAACTGATTGTCAGTGACGGAAACTCCAGAGAAGCACTCGTGGAGATTGAGACGATTGAAGCTGGCCAAGTTACGGCCAATATTGTAGAACCTTTGGTTATGGACCATGAAGCGCGGATTCGCGTAACCGTGGCACAGAGTTTGCCCAAAGGCGACAAGATGGAGACCGTTATCCAGAGATGTACTGAGATTGGGGCGGTATCATTTGTACCCTTCCTATCAGAACGTACGATTGTACAATATGATGCCAAGAAAGAAGGCAAACGTTTGGAGCGGTGGCGGAAAATTGCCAAGGAAGCTGCCGAACAGAGTCACCGGAATCGCATTCCATCCGTTGAGCAGCCGCTTTCCTGGAAAGGGCTGTTATCTTCTTTTGAGGGCTATAGCCTGGTATGTTATTGTTATGAGAAAGAAAACGGTAAACAGCTGAGAGATGCGCTGAAACCGTTTGTTGAGCAGCTTGCACCTGGTGCAAGTGCAGAAGTATTGATCGTTGTTGGACCGGAAGGTGGATTTTCTGAGAAGGAGACGGCAGAAGCTGATCAGGCAGGTGCTGTATCTGTTGGACTGGGCAAACGCATTTTGCGTGCTGAGACAGCAGGGATGGCAGCACTAACTTGTGTGCTATATGAATCCGGAGAAATGGGAGGAATGTAATTATGCCATCCGTGGCGTTTTACACCTTAGGCTGCAAAGTTAATTTCTATGATACAGAGGCGATTTGGCAATTGTTCAAAAACGAAGGATACGATCAAGTGGACTTTGATGAACAGACAGCGGATGTATACTTGATTAATACTTGTACAGTAACCAATACCGGCGACAAAAAGAGCCGTCAAATTATTCGTCGTGCCATTCGGCGCAACCCGGAGGCCATTGTGGCCGTTACAGGCTGCTATGCGCAGACTTCTCCGGCAGAGATTCTGGACATCCCTGGCGTGGATCTGGTTATCGGTACACAGGACCGTGACAAGATTTTGCCATATGTTAATGAAATTCAGGAGTCCCGTCAACCGGTTAACGCGGTGCGTAATATTATGAAAACCCGTGTATTTGAAGAAATGGACGTACCGGATTTTGCTGACCGTACCCGCGCGTTCCTGAAGATTCAGGATGGTTGCAACAACTTCTGTACGTTCTGCATTATTCCGTGGTCTCGTGGTCTCTCACGCAGCCGGGAAGCGAACAGCATTGTTCAACAAGCGCATCAACTCGTACACTCTGGATACAAGGAGATTGTTCTGACTGGTATTCATACAGGTGGGTATGGGGATGACATGGAGAACTATGATCTGACCGATCTGCTGTGGGATTTGGATAAAGTAGAGGGTCTGGAGCGTATTCGAATCAGCTCGATTGAAGCGAGTCAGATCGATGACCGCATGCTCGACGTGATCAAACGTTCGGACAAACTCGTCCGTCACTTCCATATTCCGCTGCAAGCCGGGGATGATACAGTATTGAAACGCATGCGTCGCAAATATACGACAGAAGAGTTCTACAACAAAATGCTTCGCATTCGGGAAGCGATGCCAGATGTGGCGATTACGACTGACATTATTGTTGGATTTCCGGGTGAGACGGATGAGATGTACCGTAATGGCTATGAGTTGATTCGGAAAATCGGTTTCTCCGAAATGCACGTATTCCCTTATTCCAAGCGTACGGGTACACCAGCAGCACGAATGGAAGATCAGGTGGACGAAGAGGTCAAAAATGCACGTGTGCATGAACTGATTGACTTGTCCGAGCAGATGCAGCTGGAGTACGCTGAGCAGTTTGTCGGACAGGTACTCGATGTCATTCCTGAAGGTGAAGCCAAAGGCCGCGAGGGAAGTGGCAAGCTGCACGGTTATAGCGACAACTACATTCAGCTGGTCTTTGACGGAAGCATGGATATGGTCGGTAAAGTGTGCCGAGTCAAAGTGGTTAAAGCCGGCGTCAACGAGAGTCAGGCTACGCTGGTACGTGTGTTGGAAGAGAATCTTAAGTCCGCCGCGATGTAATCGAGGCGTCAGAAACAAGGATTTCATTTCCTTGGGGAGCTTACCCGGGAGATGAGGTCCTTCTTTTGCAAAAAAATAAGATATCGAAGTCGATGGGGGAGAGCACGATGAACAAAAAAGAAATTTCAGCAGGCGGAGTTGTCTATAGAACAGGGGAAGACGGAGGTCTTCAAATTCAGCTTATCGTAGATCGTTATGGTAAAACGACTCTCGCCAAGGGCAAAATGGAAGATGGAGAAACAATTGAACAGACGGCACTGCGTGAGATTCTGGAAGAGACGGGTATGGTGGGTCGTATTGTGGAGCCAGTTGATATCATTGCATATACGTACCAACATGCAGAGTTCGGTCCGGTAGATAAGGAAGTCCATTACTATCTTGTTGAAGCCGAGAGTGGTGATTTACAGCCTCAGATTGAAGAGATCAAGGGTGTGGATTGGTATGCTCCGGAAGAAGCATGGTCCAGACAGCAGCAGAGCGGATATGATAATAACGATGACATCTTGCGCGTAGCACTGAACAAGTTGGGCATTAACGTATAACGAGTGGTTGTCTTGTCCAGTTAGCGCACACGTTCTGCAGGTCTGGATAGGCAGATCATCAAGCCACGGGTGACTTCGCCGCGGGGGCGTGGACCGGTGGTTTTTTGTGCCAGATTGGCAAGTAACAGAACGGCAAAGCAAGCAGTGAACTGGTGATGTTAAAAAGGGTCTGGGCATGCGCAATCTGTGCCCCGTTGTCCGCTGACAGCCAGGCCGAAGCTGCATGCAGCTGGCCGATCAGCGGCATAAACAGCAGCGCTCCCGCAATATTTAATACAACATGGGAGGCTGCAACAAATTTGCCTGCGGATGCTCCGCCCGCGGCAGCGATCACGGCGGTGATGCAGGTCCCTACGTTGGACCCGATCACAATGGCGATGCCGATCTCCACAGGTAATACCCCTGTGGCTGCGAGCGTAATCGCCATACTAATGACAGCTGCGCTACTGTGAATAAGTGCGGTAAGACATGCACCTGCCAGGAAGCCCCACCACAAGCTGTCGGCCGAGCGGTCGAGAAACCATTGAAATACGCCCATGCTACGCAAGGGCAAGGCAATGGATTGCATCACCTGAATGCCTGTCATAACAAGTGCAAATCCCGCAGCTGCGAGGAAGCTGTACTGGATGTTAAACAGAGTCTGACGCGTGCGTTCAGGAGCAGCCAGATTACGTTCACCAAGTACAACAAACATGGCCCAGCCCGTCAGCGACAGGATGAGTAGAGGCAGTGAAGCACGTCCGATCTGCAGTCCCACCAGCTCCGTCGTCAGACATGTCCCGATGTTAGTGCCGAGGATGATGCCGAGTGTGCGTCCATAGGTAAGTAACCGAGCATTAGCCAGTCCAATGGTGAGTACGGTGACCGCAGTACTACTCTGCAACAGGGCTGTTGCACCCGCACTGAAAGCCATGCCTTTCCATGGAGCAGAGGTAGCCCGATTGAGCCAACCTGCCAGCATAGGTCCAGCCATGCGCTGCAAGGCCGTTTCCATCAGCTTCATGCCACCAAAAAAGATAATAAGCCCATAGAGTAAGGGCAATATAACATCTCTAAACATAGAAACATCATTCCTTCCGTCCGGTTCCTTAACTCATCCTATGAGTAAACAAAGACAACCATGACAAGCCTAAAGGAATTCAGAGGGAAGCAACGGTGATTCGTGCAAACGTAGCGGAGAGATGAATCAAATCTGAGGAAGCGAACCACACGTGTGTGTGGCGGTTATTTAAGACTTTTTTGAGTAGGGAGTCCCGAAAAAAGAATAGCAGCGATCAGATACCAATCCAAAACCCTTACGTTATTTAAATAAAGCGAGCGAAGTAACAATTCGTCAATGAAGCGTCTTAATTGCCCCACCCCAATTCGAAAGATACGGTGATTCGTGCAAGTGTAGCGAAGAAGACGAAATTGTTACCGAAGAAGCGAAGCGCTCGCCTTTATCCCCGGATTTTCCCTTTAAGAAAGGGAATCAAAAAAAAATCTGGGGATAACAGCGATCAGAGGAACAATTCGTCGCCGTAGCGTCTCCTTTGCACAAAACCTATCTTTTCAACTAACTATGAAAGAAGTGGATCTACCTTGCCATCAGTTACACTCGAACGCAGTCGCAAAAAGCGGCTTGAACATGCACATCCATGGATATTTAACAACGAAATTGCCTCTGTTGACGGAAACCCGGAACCGGGAGATCTGGTCAATGTATTGAATCATCAAGGTCGCTATCTGGCGACAGGTTATTACAATCCCGCATCTCAGATCACTGTAAGGGTTGTAGCGTATCAACCGCTGGAGTCCGAACAGATGGACACGGCGTTCTTTGCAGCTCGTTTCCGCGATTGCTTGCGTCACCGGGAACGTTTTATCCAGGATGGAGAGGCATACCGTCTCGTTTACGGCGAAGCAGATTTTCTACCAGGATTGATCGTTGACCGTTTCGGTAGCATCCTCGTTGTACAGTTGCTTACACTTGGCATGGATCGTTGCCGTGAAGCCATTGTACAGGCACTCATTGAAGTAATGCAGCCGGAAGGCATCTATGAGCGCAGTGATGTCTCGATTCGTGAACTGGAAGGATTGGAGCAGACCAAAGGTCCGCTGTACGGGGAGTGCCCACGTCATGTCACTGTTACAGAGAACGGACTACTCATTAAAGTGGACATCGTGGAAGGACAAAAGACAGGTTACTTCTTCGACCAACGTGAGAATCGTGCAGCGATCGAACCGCTCATGAAGGGTTGGGGCTATAAGAGTGGAATTACACTGCAACAGACCGAGCAGGATGGCACAGAGCAACTCTTGCCTGTGAATAAAAGCGGTAAGGTAGTTACATTCCCTTATTGGGATGGTGCGACTGTACTGGAGTGCTTCTCTCACACGGGCAGCTTTACGTTAAATGCCTGCAAGTATGGAGCTAAAAAAGTGACTTGTCTTGATATTTCGGAGCATGCCATTGAGAGTGCACGAACAAATGTGGAGTTGAACGGTTTTACCGACCGGGTCGAATTCGTAGTTGCCGATGCATTCCAGTACTTGCGTGAACAGGTGAAAGGACTGGATGAACGTACTGCACGTGCGCGTGCTGCCGAACAGAAAGTAGATACATCCAAAGCCCTTGCAGCTGGCGGTAAAACATTTGATGTGGTCATCCTCGATCCCCCGGCGTTTGCCAAAACGAAATCAGCAGTTAAAGGTGCGTGCCGTGGATATAAGGATATCAACCTGCAAGGAATGAAACTGGTTAATGAGGGCGGATATTTGGTAACAGCCAGCTGTTCGTATCACATGCGTCCAGACCTCTTCCTGGACACGATTGCGGATGCAGCAGAAGATGCAGGCAAAGTGCTGCGTCTAATCGACTGGAAGGCAGCCGGTAAGGACCACCCGCAAATTTTGGGCGTGGATGAAGGACATTACCTGAAATTTGCTATTTTCGAAGTGCGCAGTAAAAAGAATTAATCGTATGATTTCCGTTCCAATTAAGTATAGATCAAGTCAAAAGTCCACAGTGTGATAGCTGCGGGCTTTTTGCTGTTTTGCTGTGTTAACGGAGATGATATCCGGTTTTACCGGATAGTGGCAAACGTATGTTCCGAACCAAGTCAGATATGTTATACTGGGAATTAAAATCTTGTACGTGTGGTTTGGAGGATTAGACATGTCCGTTCGTTTTATTATTGGTCGGGCAGGCAGCGGCAAAAGCTCGCTGATTACCCGGGAAATTACATCCCTGCTTCAAAAGGAGCCGCAAGGTAAACCTTTGATTTTACTCGTTCCGGAACAGAGTTCTTTTCGAACGGAGCAGGCATTGGTGTCTTCTGGAGCAATTAAAGGTACGATGCGTGCAGAAGTGCTCGGCTTTCGCCGTTTAGCCTATCGTGTAATGCAAGAAGCAGGTGGTTCTGCTCGTATTCCGATCGGAGCCGAAGGCAAAAAGATGCTGCTCTATAAAGTAATTCAGCGCCGTAAGGAAGAATTGAGGCTGTTTGGTGCATCCGGCAGCCAGCTAGGTTTTATAGGCGAATTAAATGACTTATATAGTGAATTTAAACGTTATGAAGTTGATCCATCATCACTGGAAGAAGGGCTGTCTGGATGGAATACTTCATCCTCTTCGCCAATTCTGGAAGATAAGCTACATGACTTGAATCTAATATATCGTGACTATGAACAGGAACTGACCGAATTATATATTGATGATGAAGACACGTTGACCGAGCTGACAGATCGTTTGTCGGAAAGTGCATTGCTGCAGGATGCCCAGATCTGGATTGATGGTTTTCAGGGATTCACACCACAGGAGATGAGTGTGATCGGTAGGCTGATGTTGCAGTCCTCTTCCGTGACGATTGCACTGACATTGGATTGTCCTTATGATCACGGCGCACTGCCTGGAGAACTGGAACTGTTCTATCCCACGGCAAGTGCCTATGCGCGCCTGAAAGGGATGGCTGACGAACTGGGTGTAACGAGCGATATAACCGTGCTAGATTCGGAGATTCCACCCAGATATAAGGATCGTCCGGGACTTGCTCATCTGGAAGCTGGCTTCGACCGCCGAATTCGTTGGAAAAGTGAAGGCCTTGATTCCGGAATCCGACTGGTTGCAGCGGAGAACCGACGAGCTGAGATGGAGGGAGCACTGCGTGAGATGCGGCGTCTGGCGCAAAACGAAGGTGCGCGTTATCGGGATATGGCGGTACTTGTTCGTCAGTTGGATACCTACGCTGATATAGCTGAACCGTTATTCAGGGATTATGGCGTACCCGTCTTTCTGGACCGCAGAAGAAATGAACTTCATCATCCATTATCTGAGTTTATCCGTTCCGCACTGGATATTGTTCGGCGCCACTGGCGTTACGAGGATGTATTTCGCTGTGTCAAAACGGACCTGCTGCTTCCACGTGATGGTTCCATCACCCGTGAAGATATGGACCAGCTTGAGAATTATGCACTGGCGTGTGGTATTCATGGATATCGCTGGACTGACGGCAAACCGTGGAAGTATGTTCCTAGCTTATCGCTGGAAGACAACGGTCAGGATGGACGTAGTCGAGGACGGGACCAGATGCTTTCTTTAATGGAGAGCTGCCGAACGGTCATTACAGATTCCTTGGGTGTTTTTGAGAAACGAATAAAGAAGGCAAAGACAGCCAAAGCCCAGTGCGAGGCACTATACAGACTGCTGGAAGATGCTGAGATCCCATGGAAGCTGGAGAACATGTCTACTGAAGCTAAGGCGCAAGGTGACCCCGAACGGTCGAGAGAACATCGGCAGATGTGGGGAGCTGTGTTGGATCTATTGGATCAGATGGTAGATATGATGGGGAATGAACGGCTGGATATCACGCTGTTTGCTGGAATGATCGAGACCGGATTGACCGAATTGAAGCTGGGTCTGGTACCACCAGCACTTGATCAGGTATTGGTCGGTTCCATGGACCGTACACGTCTTCAGGACATCAAATACGTATTTGTCCTTGGTGCAGTTGATGGTGAATTGCCCGCCGTACCTCAGGATGATGGCGTATTAACGGAGCTGGAAAGATCGTTGCTGACAGAAAGAGGCGTGGCGCTTGGACCAGGTGCAACGAGGAAAATGCTGGATGAACGTTTTCTAATATATACAGCACTTACAGCGGCAAGCAGCCAGTTGTGGCTGAGTTACCCGGTTGCTGATGATGAGGGGAAAGCACTGCTTCCTTCCGAGATTGTCCGTCATGTACGGAAAATGTTTGGTCTACAAGAACAGCCATTGCTGGCTCAACCACCGGTTGCGAACTCGGAAGAAGCTCATTGGTCCTATGTCACCCATCCGGGTCAAAGTCTGTCTGCGCTCATTGGACAATTGCGCAAATGGCGCCGTGGAGAAGACATTCCTGAAATGTGGTGGGCGGTCTACAATTGGCATGTAACTCGAGAGACAAGCAGACCTCAGCTGGAGCGGTTGATGGGATCGATCTTTTATCGTAATAGAGCATTACCACTACGTACAACTACCAGTCGCAGACTGTATGGCACAGAGGTGAGGACGAGTGTCTCGCGAATGGAGCGTTTCGTAGCTTGTCCGTTCTCCCATTTTGCTTCGCATGGGCTGCGCCTCAAAGAACGGCAATTGTATCGCCTTCAGGCTCCTGATATCGGACAGCTGTTTCATGCTGCACTAAGCCAGCTGGCTATGCGGTTGCGCGAAGAAAATCGTAGTTGGGGCAGTTTGACTCCAGATCAATGCCGTAAGGAAGCCGAGCAAACCGTGGAGCAGATTGCACCACAACTGCAAGGGGAGATTTTGCTAAGCACCAAGCGATACGGTTATATTTTCCGCAAATTGAAGGACATCGTTAGCCGGGCATCCGTTATTCTTGGTGAACAGTCCAGACGCGGAAGTTTTGAACCGATTGGATTGGAGCTTGATTTTGGACCGGATAAAACGCTGCCGCCACTACGTTTTGAACTGGAAAACGGCTGTGTGATGGAGATCGTGGGTCGAATTGACCGTGTAGATGTCGCAGAAGGAGAAAATGGTCTGCTCCTGCGTGTCATTGACTATAAATCAAGCCAGACGGACCTCAAGTTACATGAAGTGTACTATGGTCTGTCATTGCAAATGCTCACCTATCTGGAGGTGCTGCTTAGTGCTTCCGAAGAATGGCTTGGGGAAACGGCGATGCCGGGAGGAACGTTGTATTTCCATGTGCATAACCCGCTGTTGCAATCCGCAAACGGCATGACATCAGAGCAGGCAGGACAAGAACTGCTGAAACGGTTCAAAATGAAAGGTTTGCTGCTGGCGGATCGGGACGCAATCGCTCAAATGGATAACACCCTGGATAAGGGGTATTCAGCCATTATTCCAGTTGCCCTTAAGGCGGACGGAAGCTTTTATAGCAGCGCCGCTGTAGCTACGCCAGAGCAATGGGATACGCTGCTTGCTTCGGTTCGCAGTAATATCCGCGAGATTGGTACCCGGATTACAGATGGGGATGTGGCCATTGAGCCTTATCGTATTCAGCAGGAAGTGGCGTGTACGTTCTGTCCGTATAAGCCTGTTTGTCAGTTTGATGAGAATATAGAAGGAAATGAATACAACCTGTTGTCCAAACCGGGCAAACAGCAAATCTGGGATATGTTATCTCACACCAAGGGAGGGGAAACATCATGACGAGTATGCCAAAACCGGAAGGCAGCTTCTGGAGTGATGACCAGTGGAGTGCGATCTCCGAAAGCGGAGAAGACATCCTGGTTGCGGCTGCGGCGGGATCAGGCAAGACAGCCGTACTGGTTGAACGAATTATTCGCAAGATCGCCGATCCCTCCCAAGGATTCAGTGTGGATCGCTTGCTTGTAGCTACGTTTACCAAAGCCGCCGCCGCCGAGATGAAACAACGGATTCGGGAAGCGCTGGAACGTGCGCTTGAAGAACAGCCAGGAGAAGAGCATCTGCGTAAGCAGCTGTCGCTGCTTGGACGGGCATCTATTACAACGCTGCATTCATTCTGTATGGAAGTCATTCGCCGTTATTATCAGCAAATTCCGTTGAACCCGGCTTTCCGTATCTTGAATGAAAATGAAGCGGAAATTATGCGCCAGGAACTACTTGAAGAACTATTTGAGGAAAAGTACGGCGAAGAAGATGAAGGGAGTACATTCCGCGAATTGGTGGATTGGTTCAGTGGAGAACGAAACGATGATGCCATGCATCGACTGGTGCAACGATTGTATGACTTCTCCCGCAGTCACTCCTGGCCGGATCATTGGCTCTCAGAGATGGCATCTGCTTTTCAGGTGGAAAGTGTAGAGGCACTTGGACATTCAGCATGGGTTCAGAGTATTTTGCGTGATGCGGCTCTTGCTCTAAGTGGTGCAGCAGGACTGCTCCGTCAAGGCATTCATATTTCCATGCAGCCTGAAGGTCCGGCACCTTATGCAGATACGTTAAAAGAAGACCTGGTGATGGTGGAAGAGCTGTTATCTGCGGCCCAAGTTATGCCATGGGAGAGGTTGCCTGAAGTGTTTCAACCCGCTACATTTGGCAAACTGAAACCCTGCAAAAAGGATCAGACAGACCCTGCTTTACAGGATCAGGTGAAGGAACTCCGTGAGGCAGCGAAAAAGGCAGTTACCGACCTGAAAGGCTCATTATTCGGAAGAACTGCGTTTTCGTTCTGGCAGGAGCTGGAGCAGGCCGCACCACTCATGCAGGAACTGTCGAGGTTGGTTAGTACATTTGGAGAACGTTATCGACAGGCCAAACAGGAACGTGGGCAAGTTGACTTCAGTGATCTGGAGCATTACTGTCTTCACATTTTGCGACATGAGGATTCAACGCCTGAACTGTCGATGCCTTCCGATGCGGCTATGGAGTACCGTTCGCGATTCGATGAAGTGTTGCTTGATGAATATCAGGATACCAATACGGTTCAGGAAGATATCGTGAAGCTCATCTCCAGAGAAAACCCGGGTAACCGATTCATGGTCGGTGATGTCAAGCAGAGTATCTATCGTTTCCGGTTGGCTGAGCCAGGTCTGTTTATGAACAAGTATCGCCAGTATGGAGCGAGCACACGTGAGGACGGAAACGATGAAGATCGCATGAATCGAACGGGGCAACGTATTGATCTTGCACGGAATTTCCGCAGTCGTGCGGAAGTCGTGCATTCAGTCAATATGATATTCCGCCAACTGATGAACGAAGGTGTGGCAGAGATTGCTTACGATGAACGAGCTCAATTGGCATATGGGGCTACGTTCCCGTCTGAGACGCTTGGCGATGAGGCGTATACACCTGAACTCATGCTGATTGATCGTCAGGGCGGTGGCCCTGATCTGACAGAGAGTACGGATGAGAACGGGGATTCATCGGTCTCCGCAGAACTGGAGAGTGCCGAACTTGAAACGGCCCAGTTGGAAGCGCGGGCGATCGCGAGGCGTATTCGTGAGATGGTTGGGGATACGGACAAACCTGCCCTCCATGTATATGACAAATCCCTGCAAACGATGCGCCCGGCACGTTATGGTGACATGGTCATCTTGCTGCGTTCGACCTTGATGTGGGCTCCACTCATGATTGAGGAATTCAGACAGCAGGGAATTCCTGCTGGAGGAGAACAGAGCAAGGGCTATTTTCAGGCTACAGAAGTGGAAATCATGATGTCTCTGCTTCAGCTTGTTGATAATCCAAGGCAGGATATTCCGCTCGCTTCCGTGCTTCGTTCTCCGATTGTCGGACTGGATGAAGAAGAGCTGGCACAGATTCGGCTTGGTGACAAAAGACAGTCATTCTATGATGCGGTTATATCGGCTGCGGGAGATTGGAGCGATTCCTCCACTAATGCTGTACAACAATCCCGGCAGGATAATCATCCTGATTCCAATATGGTCCAGTTGCAGTGGCCGGAAGCCTGGTCAGAGATGGAACAGGGACAGCGGGAGACAGCAGCTTCTGTTGAGGCAGAGCTTCTGGACGATGTATACGAATTTGATGTGTATACAGATGGGATTCAAGATGCTGGTGTTGCGGGACATGCAAGTGAGGATCTGGGCATAACGGAGATCTCAGGCTCAGAGTTGCAGCAAAAGTTAATTCGTTTTATGCGTCAATTGCAGCAGTGGAGACTTGAGGCAAGGCAAGGCAGTTTAAGTGAACTGATCTGGCGTATGTATCGGGAAACCGGGTATTTGGACTGGGTTGCTGGTCTTCCAGGAGGGCTGCAACGTCAAAGTAATCTTAAGGCATTGTACGATCGCGCACGACAATATGAGGAATCAACTGCGAATCGCGGCTTGTTCCGTTTCCTGACCTATGTTTCCAGACTGCGGGAAAACGGGGGAGACCTCGGGACTGTAGCAAGTAGCTCTGGTGAGCAGGACAACGCCGTACGGATCATGACGATTCACCGGAGTAAAGGTCTGGAGTTTCCAATTGTCTTTGTCGGTGGCATATCCAAGATGTTTAATCAGCAGGATTTGAACGCACCGTTTCTAATGCATAAGGAACTGGGATTTGGCCCGAGGTTTGTAGATCGTGAGAACAGGGTTGCCTATCCTACATTAGCCAATCTGGCGATTCGTCGTCGGGCGCAATTTGAACTGCTTGCTGAAGAGATGCGTGTGCTGTATGTTGCGTTGACTCGTCCCAAAGAGAAAATGATTCTGCTAGGTACCGTAAAAGATGCATCGAAAAAAGCACTGGCGTGGTCTCAGGTTAAAGACAGCCCTGAACTGGCATTGCCAGACTATCTGCTGGCTGCCGGACGGAGTTACCTGGACTGGATTGGACCATCCCTGATGAGACATCCAGATGCGGCTGTGCTGCGTGAACTTGCTGGAAGCAATGATTCGTTCTCAGCTTGTCTTGCAGATGATCAATCACGATGGGCGATTTCTATTGTTTCTGCCGATCAGGTATCCCGTGACCATGTGGTGGATCAGACACTCGGAGAAGAAGACGGGATGACTGCGGTTCGGAAAGAGCGAATTGCTGCGCTAAAAGCGGTTCAACCCGTGAAGTTGGTTACATCCTCAACGGTAGATGAGCTGACGAAGAGTGCACAAGATACGGATAACCAAAACATTGAAGATGAAGGTGCCGATACAGTAGCTCTTCAACTAGAGGAGACACAGCTGATCCACGAGGTTGATCAGCGACTTTCATGGACGTACCCCTATGAAGCAGCAACTCAAGTAGCAGCCAGTACATCTGTCACGGAGTTGAAAACGTTACTTGCGATGCAGGATATCCAGTCTGTAGAGGTGATGGAGGAACTGGGAGAACAGTCCGAGAAATTATTGGCTCACAACAACCCAGGAATCAATTACACCAAAGATGAAGCAGGTCATGTACTACGTGGCGTATCCGATGAATCTAACGAGCGTGAGACTGGATCATGGACAGATTCAAACGGTACGGTGAACCTTCCGGATGCGGGATCTGCAGGTACGTCTTTCAAACTGCACCTGCGTCGTCCCAAATTCATGGAGGCAACGCAGTTGACAGGGGCAGAACGGGGGAACGTGTATCATACGTTGATGCAGCATCTTCCTATAGATGGATCATCTGTTGATTCACAGCTTATTGAACAGACGATTGAGCGGTTGATTAAGCTTCAGATTTTGCTGCCCCATCATGCTGCGGCTATCGAACCTGAAGAACTGTCCGGATTTTTCAATACAGAACCAGGGAAAGAATTATTGCGTGCAGCGTGGGTGAAACGGGAAATTCCGTTTGTGTATGGACTTCCGGCACATCAGTCTCCTGTGGAATGGCTACATGAACGGGCGGCGAACTCAGATATGCAGATAATAAATGAAGATAGCAAAATGCAGGCAACGATTGAAAATGAAACCGTGCTTGTACAGGGGATTATCGATTGTCTGTATGAGGTGGACGGCGAGCTTGTTTTGCTTGATTACAAGACGGATCGGGTATCGGAGCATCGTGGTGGTTTGGTTGAACTCACCAAAAATTATCGCTTCCAGCTAGATCTGTATGGACGGGCCATTGAAGATATATTGGGTCGGAAAGTTGACCGGAAATGGCTGTACTTTTTTGATGGTGGACATGCAGTGGAATTGTAAGAGAACTGGATCGGAATTAAAAACCATGGATTTCATATGGGAGAGGGGTGGAACGGACGATGCGTATTTTGCATACAGGGGACTGGCATTTGGGAAAAACGCTGGAAGGACGAAGCCGACTGCGTGAACAGGAAGATTTCGTTGATGAACTCGTCAGACTGGCTGATGAGCAGCAGGCGGATGCCATATTGATGGCCGGAGATGTGTATGATTCCGTGAATCCTCCCGCAGCGGCGGAACAACTTTTTTATGAAGCGGCAGCACGTCTGACGGAGCATGGAAGACCTCTCGTGGTGATTGCAGGGAATCATGATCAGCCAGAACGTGTAGCTTCTGTGACTCCACTTGTGAACAGACAGGGCATTACACTCGTAGGGATGCCTACTTCAGAAGCGGTAACCATCCATGCAAAGAGAACCGGAGAGACTGCACAGATTGCTGCATTACCTTATCCTTCTGAAGCGAGATTGAATGAATTGCTGACCACGGATGGGGACGAAAATGTGCTTCGTCAGGCATACAGTCACCGGGTGGGCATGTTAATGCAGCGTCTGGCAGCTTCTTTCCGCCCGGATACCGTGAACTTGGCCATGAGCCATATCTATGTGCTCGGTGGACTTGAGAGTGATTCGGAACGTCCGATTCAGATCGGTGGGGCCTACACGGTAGACCCTTCGTCATTATCGACTGGTGCGCAATACACAGCGCTTGGGCATCTTCATCGTGCACAGGTTGTCAAAGGAGACGGTGTGATTCGATATAGCGGTTCTCCGCTGGCCTACAGCTTCTCGGAAGCGGGGCAGAGCAAGTCTGTCACGATGGTTGATCTGGCACCGGGCGGAGTGGCACAGGTAGAGGAAGTTTTGTTAACGTCTGGGCGTCCGCTTGTGCGTTGGCAGGCACGTGGTGGTCTGGCAGAAGTATATCGTTGGCTGGATGAGGGACGTGATCCGCAGGCTTTTATCGACATGGAAGTGTGGCTGGATGAGGCGATGTCGCTGAAGGAGATTCAGCAGCTGCGAAAATCACATGAGGGTATTATTCATATTCGCCCCGTGTACCCCGAGATGGCTGCAGCAGGACTTTTGGAGCAACGATCCGAGCTGCCGGTACACGAACTGTTCCGCAAATTCTATCAGCGTCAGACCGGTGGTGCACAACCGGAAGACAGCCTGGTGAAGCTTTTCCTGGAACTTGTGGATGAAGACGAGCCGGGTGTGCGTGAGGAGGTTGAGGAAAGATGAAGCCCATTTTATTAAAAGTTGCCGGACTACAAAGCTATCGGGAGATGCAGGAAATTGATTTTACCGTCTTGACGGAAACGGGTCTATTCGGTATTTTCGGTCCAACGGGCAGTGGTAAATCTTCTTTGCTCGATGCCATCACACTCGCCATGTACGGAAAAGTGGAACGTGCGGTGAACGGCACGCAAGGGATTATGAACCACGCAGAAGATTCGTTGTCGGTTGCTTTTACATTCGAACTGATGTCAGCGGAGGGCACTCGAAGGTTTCGCGTAGAGCGACGTTTCAAACGGAATAATGAAGTGTCGGTGAGTAACACGATCAGCAAATTCATAGAGACGGTCAATGGCGAAGAACAGGTACTTGCCGACAAATTGGCAGATGTGAATCGCTGCGTTGAAGATGTGATCGGTTTGAAGATGGATGATTTTACACGTGCAGTGGTGCTTCCGCAAGGGAAGTTTGCCGAGTTTTTGTCACTCAAAGGCAGTGAACGCCGCCAGATGCTGCAACGATTGTTCCATCTGGAGAAGTATGGGGATCAGTTGGCCATCAAATTAAGCCGGCGGGTCAAGGATAATGATATGGTTCACCAATCTCTTGCTGCGGAGCAACAGGGACTGGGCAATGCCAGTAAGGAGACGCTGGAAGAAACGAAACGTCTTCTTCAAACTGCTGTTCAGCAGTCTGAATTGTCCCGCAAAGCGCTGGATGAAGCTGCGAAGGAAGCCGAACAGCTGGGTAAAATCCGTGAGCTAAGTAACGAACGGCAAGCCCGTACGGATGAGCAACAGAAGCTGAAAGCACTGGAACCACAGGTTGAGGCAGGCGAACAACGGCTGAAACAATCCGTTGCGGCAGATGCAATACTGCCTGCGTTGCAGACGGTTCAAGACGCCAAGGCTACGCAGAAGCAGCGGCAGGATACCGCGGAGTCAGCTCATCAGCAAGCATTGGAACATGAGCGTCTGTCCGTTCAGGAAGCGGAGAAGGCCGAGACGGCACGTGCGCAAATGGCCGAGGAAGAACCGAAACTGCTGCTGCGCCTGGAGCAACTCGAACAAGCGAAAGAGCTGCAACGGGAACGGGACGGACTTCAAGCCGATTGCTCGCGCCTCGCGCAGCTTCTGGAACAGGGACAGGGCGAACAGACTGCGCTGGCACAGCAGCTTGAGAAAGAAAAGGAGTTGCAGCAGCGCGGGCGCAAACGGCGTGAGGAACTACAGGAGAGCCTCAAGCCGAATGAAGTGAAGTCAGAAGAACGCAGGCAGATTCAGGCTGCGCTTGAACTGAAGCATCGTGTGGATACTGCCGCGGAGCAGCTGCAGCAAAACAAGGCTGACATGCAAGCCTATAAGCAGTCGGCAGAACAGGGAGCCGACAAGCTGAAGGCGGCGGCTGAGGAAGAAACACGCCTGAGTGATCAGCGTCAGCACTTGGTAGAACAGGCGTCAGCAGGTCTCGAGGCCTTGCTTGCCTGTGAGCAGGACATCAGTCGCGAACAGAGCCTGCTGGCCCTTGCGGAGGAACAGCTGCGTGGCACAATGCGGGAGCAGGAGCTGCACCGGCTGTCCTCCGCTTTGCGCGCCGAGCTGAAGGGCGGCGAGCCATGCCCGGTGTGCGGCTCGCCGCATCACCCGCTCCCGGCTGCGCCGCCGGGAGAAGGTCCGCACGCAGGCGATGCGGACCTGGAACTGCTGCGCAGCCTGCACGCGGAGCTGCAGGAGCTGCGCTTTGGGCTGCGCCAGCAGCTGCACGAACGTCGCAGCCTGCTGACGCAGCTTGGCGCTGCGGCCGGCGAAGCTCCGGCCGCAGCCGAGGCCGCGCCTGCGGCAGCGGAGCCCGAGCCCGCCGGGTCGCCCGAACACGGGCGCTCCCCGGCAGGCTGGGCATCGCGTGCCGCTGCGCTGCGCGAAGCCGCGCTGGCGCTGGCTGACGCAGCAGCGCCGCTCCAGACCGAAGCCGCCGCGTTGCAGCAGGCGGCTGTGGGCGCGCAGCAGCGCCGCATGGAAGCGGCAGCTGCGCAGGAGGCCGGCCGTGCCGGGCTCGCCCAGGCGGAGCGCAAGCTGGCCGAGAGCGAGGCCACAGCGGCTGCTTTGCAGGGCCGCTGGGCCACAGAACTGCCGGGCATCGCTCAGGAGGAGGCCAAGGCCCTCTATCAGGCGATGCAGGAGCGCGATGCGCGCGCCGAAGACATCAAGGAACGTCTGAACAAAAGCGTGACGTTCCTTGAGGAAAAAGACCAGATCATCCAATCTCTCCAGCAGAAGCTGGTTGAATTGGACAAACAACTGATCCAGTGGCAAACGCAGTGGCAGGGCAATAGCAAACAGCTGGCCGAGAAGGAAGAACGCTTGCGCCAGTGGGTTGGGGAGCAGCGGGTAGAAGATCTGATTATTGCGGCTCAGGCTCGTCTGGATGGACTGCGGAAAACAGCTTCGGACTCGGCACAACGCTTCAAAGAAGCGGATACGTTGAAGCAGGAATCAGCGAAGAAAGATGTCATGGCTCAGCAGGCAGCCGCCTCGGCCACAGAACATCTGCAACAGGCACAGGAACGGTGGAAGCAATTGCTAGAACAATCCCCGTTCGACTCAGATGATGCCGTTGTGTCTGCGGCGATTCCTTCCCAGGAAGCAGAACGACTGGCAGAGCAGATCCAGCAGCACCGTGAACGTGAGCGTGAACTGGCATCCCAATTGCGTGAACTGGAACAAAAGCTGGGTGGTGCTGTTGTATCGGAAGAACAGTGGTTAGCCTGCACCGAACGTTTGCAGCAGGTCCGGATTGAGGATGAAGCTGCCCTTCGTGCCAAAGCACGCGCAGAACGTGATCTGGAGGATGTGGAGCAGCGACATGTTCGCTGGACCGAACTGGAGAACAAGCGGGTGGAGGTAAGTCGTCAAGGTGAGCTGCTCAGCAAATTGCAATCCGCGTTCAGAGGCAATGCTTTTGTCGAGTATATTGCCGAAGAACAACTGATGCAGGTTAGTCATGCGGCATCTCAGCGTCTGCGCTTCCTGACCAAACAGCGTTATTCACTGGAGGTGGACTCCGGTGGTGGTTTTGTGATCTGTGATGATGCTAACGGGGGAGTCAAACGACCGGTATCAACGTTGTCAGGTGGCGAGACGTTTTTGACTTCATTGTCACTGGCGTTGGCGCTGTCGGCCCAGATTCAGCTACGAGGTCAGTACCCCCTTCAATTCTTCTTCCTGGATGAAGGATTCGGTACACTTGACCCGGAGTTGTTGGATACCGTCATTACGTCGCTGGAAAAACTGCATGACGACCGATTGGCTGTCGGTGTAATCAGTCACGTGCCTGAACTGCGTGCACGCTTGCCGCGCAAACTTGTGGTGATTCCGGCAGGTGAAGCCGGAAACGGCTCACGTGTGGTCTTGGAGACCTTGTAGAGGGCAACGTGGAAGCAATATAAATCATAGAAACCGCCCTTTTTGAACACGCACTATCACGGAATATGATTATTGTAAAAATATTTCTTTTCTTGCTTTTATAACATAGCGGAGTGAGTTACATCACAGATACAGGTTCATCCCGCTGTTATACTACAGTTAAGCCGACAAACTTTATTTAAGTACCCCGGCGGACATCTGATCAGGACGTTTCCTGAATAGATGTCCGCGCAGCAGCCTTCCAAGGAAGCCGCTCACGGGGTGCTTCTTTTTTTTGACTTTTTCCCCGTAGTGTCAATTCGCCCAGTTCTGAATACCATGAAAAGGTGATCAAGAGCAGATTCGAGGAGGCGTTGGCAAGTGGAAAAGGTGGAAGCGAAGAAAGTATGCAAGGAACACATGCACCGTTATGTATGTGTGCAGATGAATGATGGCATGCACTATGATGGCATTATGGAAAACGTGGATGATGAAATGATTTATTTGGCCGTTCCCGTTGGACCAGAAGCCATGGTGAATCATGCAAACTGGGCTCCAAATGCAATGCCGGGAGCGAACTATCCAATAGGTCATACCCGCGGATTTTATCCAGGATACGGGTACCCTACTCCTTATCCGTATTATGGTTATGGCCGTAGACGGTTTAACCGACTGGTGCTCCCGTTATTTGCGCTTACGGCGTTAACCCTTTTACCGTACTATTGAAATTAGAAAATCAGGTATAACTACAGTGAACAAGTTGAGGATGGATATGTTGTTTCATTCATGGACACCGTGGAGTTGAATTAGAGCGGTCTTATCACATATAGAATCTCAGCCTGATGTATCGCACAGTCATTGCAATACAACTGGCAACATACTGAACATCCAAAAAGGTCATGCCTGTGCAGAAGCGAACTTCTGTAAGGCATGACCTTTTTTTGAACCTAATTAGGGCGTGTCTTCAAACTCAAGCAAGCCACACCATAATGGATGCCAAGGCCAAAAAAGACTTAAATGTACACGCTA
>NZ_JABBEA010000007.1 GCF_012912005.1 Paenibacillus sp. SZ31 | reverse complement strand
TCTTTACTGGGACAGTATTGCCAAGATAACCCACGGTTTTGCATAAAGGGGAGCTCATTTTCGTTCATAATAACTTATATAACTTGAATCACGGACTGAAACCATAAATGAAGGAGCACGTGTATACATGAGCAAAACAAATCATATGAATCGGATTCCCCGAGCGAAAGGCATCGATATGGCTGCTTTTTACACACCGAAAGAGTGTAGACGCAAAGCCCAGCATATTGTATTTTCCGCTGAAAATGAGCGTATTATTAATGAATTCATCACCATTCTGGGCATGAAAGAGAAGTTCAGAGAGCATGATGTATCAATCCCCAACAAAATGGTCATGTTCGGGCCGCCGGGCACGGGAAAAACATTAACGGCATCGCATCTGGCTGAGCGCCTTGATCTACCATTGGTTCTCGTGCGATTAGATGCCATCATTCATAGCCATCTTGGGGAGACGGGGAGTAATGTACGCAAGTTATTCGAATATGCAAGAATTAATCCCTGTGTGTTATTTTTGGATGAATTTGATGCCATAGGCCGTACACGTGAGAGCAATGATGAAGTGAAAGAGATGGCGCGTGTCGTCAATACGTTGTTGCAGTGTCTGGACGAATTCGATGGGGACAGTATTCTGGTGGCTGCGACGAATCTTGAAACCCAATTGGATCACGCTATCTGGCGGCGTTTTGATACCAAGATGACCTATGGTATGCCTGATGATTCAAGTCGCAGATTGTATATCAGCAAGTTGGTGGGGGCATTTGAACAGGAGAGCCTGCTAGAAGATTACATATCTGAACGCTTGGCAGGGTGCAGTTATGCAGATGTAGAGCAGATTGTTCTGAAAGCAAAGCGGAAAGCGATTATTGCCAGCAGTGCACTTCATAAGCAATTGGTCTCGGATGCTTACGATGAATACAGGCCACGTGTATTAGAGTGTTGAGTGCTTCCGTTTTGGATAAAGCAAAAGGAAACAACGATGAAATAGCCCAGTCTCCTGAGTGGAGTTCTGGGCTATTTGTCATGTTAGCGTGGTGCATTACACTTTAACGGCTGCTCCGTATGTCTTTTCTGTAGTGATGGCTTCTTGCGTTGCAGTCCAGCGTGGCAGGCTTAATCTGAACATGCTCCCTTCCGGGTTGCTGGAGACAAGTGTCAGTTCACCGCCCTGTTCCTGAGCGAGTAAGCGACTATAAGTTAATCCTAGACCCAGACCACGGTTACGGCGTTTCTTGAGTTCTCCACGGTAGAACCGTTCGAAGATTTTGGGTTGATCCTCTGCCGGGATTCCTGTACCGTTGTCCTTGACCTCAACATACAGCATCTGTTCTTCTGCGCGTAGATAAATATCGAAGACAGCCTTTTGTTCAGGAGCTGTGGCATGAAGTGCATTATTAAGCAAATTAACAATGATCTGCTGAATGCGAAGTGCATCCCCCATCGTAAAGAATGTAACTGGAGGGGAGTGCAGCTGAACCTCTGGCATTTTATCCTCATACGCAATCTTCCACTGATAGATGATCTCACCGACCAATAGCTTCAGATCTGTTCGTTCCTTGCGAACGGCAACACTTCCTGCAGCCATTGCATTATAGTCAAGCAAATCCGCGACCATGCGCTCCATACGTTCGGATTCCTTCAAAGCGATATCCAAAAATTCTTTTCCTTCCTGTGGACTCACGACATCGTCACGCACCGCCATAACGAGCCCCTTGATGGAAGTTACCGGTGTCTTGAGTTCATGGCTCACCCCTGCCAGCGAAATTGTGCGCCATTCTTCGAGTTGTTGGAGACGAGTGGCCATATCGCGGAATGAATTTACAAGTTCGTTGATCTCACGCTCTCGTGTATTCAAATCAAGACTCACATCATAATTACCACCTCGAATCTGCTCAGCGGCATAGGCAACCTGACGAATAGGTCTGGATAACTTACTGGATAGGAGATAGATCGTAAACCATCCACAGAGGATTAGTCCTCCCAGGATTAGAGCAACGAGCCATATGGTCTCTGGACCAAACGTAATGGATTGTTTCGACTGCATGACCCACACTTTACCCAAGGTTTGATCGCCTTCGGATATGTTGACCGTTACACCTGCATATTTGTTATTGCGCGGTTCACGATAGTCGTCTGACAGTCGATAATGCACATCTTTTTGCTCCATTTTAGGCTGGGAAAAGATCAATTGATTATTGTTATCCAAGATCATGACACAAAAATAATGATCTGTATTGAATAGTTTCTCTCGCTTGGTTACCATTCTGTCCAGATCGGGTGGAACCCGAAGCACATTGTTTTCACTGGTCACTCGATCTGCGATCTCCAGACCAAGCAGTTCTGCGGTTTTCAGGCTTTTCTCAATAGAAGTTGTTCGAATCCAGTAGAGCGCCCCTGCCACAATAATGGTGAAACCGATACATAAAATCAGAAAATATCGTAGTGTCCAGTGTGACAGAATGGATATCGATCGTTTGGGTTTCTTCTGCTTCAGTTGGCGATCCAAAATTGATACCCCATTCCTCGCAACGTCCGAATTTCTCCTGTTTCGGGCAACCAGTGGGAGAGTGCTTGACGTAGTCGTTTAATCGATAGATCCACAGCACGGTCACTGCCGTCATAATCCATTCCCCATACCTGTTCAATAAGATGATCCCTGGTAAATGTACGATTGGGATAATCGGACAGGAATAGCAGTAACGACAGGTCACGAGGTGTGAGTGCAACCTCTGCACCGTTCAGCAGTACCTGTTTGGCAGCAAGATCAATAACGAGATTACCAAAGGAACGCTTCTCTTCACCACCTGAGGTCCAATGTGGATTACGACGCAGCACAGCATTAACTCTCGCGACCACTTCTTCCGGTACAAAAGGTTTGCTCATATAATCGTCAGCACCGGCATTCAAGCCGTTGAGACGGTCTGAAATGTCATCCAGTGCGGTTAGCATGATCACGGGACAAGCACTTTTTTCACGAATAATCCGCAGCAGATCCCATCCGTCCATTCCTGGCAGCATTACATCGAGTAATACAAGGGAGGGTGTTACGGAATCAAAAAGGGTAAGTGCAGTCGGTCCATCTGCTGCATGATGAACTTCAAATTCTGCTTTTCTCAGATAAGCAGCCAGTACGCGTGCAATAGCTTGCTCATCTTCGACGATGAGTATGGATTTCAAGAAAAGCGGTCTCCTTTCATTTCATAAGCTTGTACTGATTTTACATGAGCAAGAGCATAAAGCCAATCCTGTATTACGGATTACAAAAAAATGCGGGACTTGTCTTTTCTTGACTTCTTCCTGACACATTCGACTGGTAATATCCATATCAACAAGCAACCTAAACAATAATATACTGGAGGAAACATACAGATGAACAAGAAAGCAAAAGCATGGCTTATTACAGGTGTGGCGGCGGTTGCCGTAATCGGTGGCGGTGGTTACTATCTCACTAATAGTTACTTGGGGAACAACGTTGAGATCGAACAGGTACTGCCTGCAAGCACAGCGACTTCCACAACAGCAGTAGATAGCACAGGAGCGGTTGTTGCTAATGAAACAGCGGCAGCAGAGCAGTTGAATGGAGACTGGAGCATTAGTGAAGGGTCTAAAGTATACTTCTCCGTAACCACATCGCAGGAGACCGTTAACTTTGTGGACGAGCAGGTAACAGGCAATTGGACAATTAATGTAGACGATGCTACTCAGATGAAAGCAGAAGGACAGATCGAGATGGACGGGATTGATTCCGGAAATGGACAACGGGATGGTCACGTGAAGCAAGCAGATTTCTTCGACATTGCTACGTATCCACAAGCAACATTTACAGCGACTTCATTTGAAGGTGTACCTACGGAATGGCCTGTCGGTCAAACGGTTGATATCAAAATGAATGGTACGATTACGGTTAGAGGTGTTGAAAAAGAAGTGACTTTTGATGCAAAAGCCGCTTATGAGAATAATGAAGTATTGTTGTCAGCAACATCCATGGTAACATTCGAAGATTTCGGAATGGAAAATCCACACTCCGTTGTACTCTCGACAGAAAATGATATCCAGGTACAACTTGAATTGAAGCTTTCTAAATAAGTGTAACAATGATCATATATCTAAAAAATCTGTTCTGTTCTGCCTTAGGGTGGACGGACAGATTTTTTGCTTTCTTTTGCAAAATAGTGTGATCGGTATAGCTCAAATGTAACTGTCACAGGATCATATTGTTAAAATAACTGCTGTTTCCTTTCGATTATGCCGTGTCGCCTATCACTATTAAGCGCTTACAATGAGGAAGATTCATAACATTCATTGATCCATGCACAATCAAACACAAAAAGGGGGAGATCAAGAGTGAACAAAAGGTACATAAGCGGGTGTCTGGTATTGCTAATGCTATTCTGTGATCTGGGGTTGATGGTTCGTCTAGCGGCTGCAGAAGATGCGAAAGTGAACGTGGCACTTAATAAGGCGGTTACGGTAAGTGAGGAAGATCTATTGTATGGGGGGCAAAAAGAAAAGGCGGTGGATGGTGATGTAAATACTCATTGGAGTGCGAGCTCACCTTCTTCTGAGAGCAATCCTCATTGGTTGACCATAGACCTAGGTGCGCCATATGATCTTTCTGGAGCAGAATTAACCTGGAAGGACAAAGACCAAGTTGTAAAATATTTGATTGAAGTATCTGTTGATGGAAGTAACTGGTCAACTTCAGTGGACAAAACGACTAACGAAATCAAACAGAGTGTTGCCAGTGAAGAATTCCAGATCAGTACACCTGTCCAGTATGTCAAAGTCACGATTCCATACTATGCGGGAACAAATTGGTGGCCCGGGATATCCGAGCTTAAGGTCTGGGGGGAAGAGGAAGCTACTGATCCGGCAAACATTACTGGATACAATGCCGTTCAGGTCAAAACAATGGCTGGGGTTGCTCCTGTTCTGCCGACAAAAGTGACAGCACAGTATCTAAACGGAAAGTCGGGTTCGGTTCCAGTAGAATGGGATAGTATCGACCCTTTGAAGTATGCATCTTCTGATACTTTTACCGTGACAGGTGCAGTATATGGAGCCCCTGTTCAACCGAAGGCCACTGTAACCGTTGGAGGATACCGGACGGATTATGTTAGAGGAGTAGATATTTCCACGTTAACCGCCATTGAGGATAATGGAGGAAAGTATCTGGATACTAATGGTACAGAAAGGGACTTGCTTGATATCCTCAAGGATCGTGGTGTCAATTACGTGCGTCTTCGTCTATGGAATGACCCCCAGAAATCCGGTGGTTATAACGACAAAGAGGATGTCATTCGTTTAGCCAAGCGGGTGAAGGAAAAAGGCATGAAGATATTGCTTGATTTCCATTATTCTGACGAGTGGGCTCATCCGGGCCAGCAACTTCGTCCTAAAGCTTGGGAGAGTTATACTTTCGATCAGTTGAAACAAGCTGTATATGATTATACGTATGAAGTTGTAAGTGAGATGAAAGCTGCGAACGCTATGCCTGATATGGTACAGATTGGTAACGAAATTAATAGTGGTGTGTTGAATGGATTCAACAGCAGGATAAACCCTCAGGAAAATTATGAATTGTTAAAACGAGGTGTTGATGCTGTGCGTGCCCTCCAAGAAGAGGACCAGCATGTTCAGATTATGATCCATCTGGCTGAGGGTGGTAAAGCACAAATGTTTAAGGATTACTTTAGTGAATTAGAAAGTCGTGGGCTTGATTACGATATCATCGGACTTTCCTATTATCCGTTCTGGCATGGGACATTTGCCGATGTGCAAAAGACGATGAATGAAGTATCGGATAAGTTCGAAAAAGACGTGATTATTGCCGAGACTTCCTATCCATTTTCCTATAAAAATGGGGATGCTCATGGCAATATCATTGGATCGGATGAAGCGCTACATGTTGGAGGAGCAACATTCCCTGCAACAGTTCAAGGTCAATATGATGCAATCGCTGGCATAATGGATATGATTGCTGACGTACCTGAGAACCGTGGAGCCGGGTTCTTCTATTGGGAGCCTGCATGGATAGCGGCGAATGTAGGCTGGATTGCTTCCGAAGGCGATGCTTGGGAGAATCATGCGATGTTCGATTATGATGAATTTCCTGGGAATGGTGGATACTCCTACGAAGGACGTGCCTTGCCATCACTGGATGTTTACAAGCGGGGGCTAGAAAATGTACCTGCGGATCGTCAGCATTTAGCGGCTGCAATTACACGTGCCAAAGGTTTGGTAGCTCTGGATTTTGAAGAAACGAGCTGGAACTCACTTGCTCCTGCGATTAAGGCAGCAGAGGATATGTACAACCAAGCGTATACATCAACTGGAGTGACGCAATCGGACACCAATTCTGCAACAACTGCGCTTGAACAAGTTATGTTGCAAATGAACGTGATCCCTGCGAAGAGGGATTCCCTCCAATCTAAGCTGACTGATGCTCAGACATACAAGGAGTCGGATTGGTCAGCCTTAACTTGGGATATTTTTGCCAAGGCTCTTGCTAATGCAGATAAGGTTATGACAGATCCTAGAGCAACCCAGACTGAAGTGAATGCTGCAGAGAAACGGTTGCAAGATGCTATAAACGGATTATCCGATGTAGATAAAACAAAATTGGCTCTGCTTATTGGTGAGACGCAACAGCAAAATGAATCTTCATATACTCATCGTAGCTGGCAAACACTAATGGATGCATTAGAGAATGCTATCACAGTGAGAGACCATCAAAATGCAGTGCAAGCTGAGGTAAATCAAGCGCATGAAGTACTGCAACAAGCGAATCAGAGTCTCGTTCAGTTGCAAGCATTAACTACAGGTAAGACGGCGACGGCTTCAACAAGTGCAGGTACAGGGGACAATCAACCCAACTCCCCAGAAGGTGCAATTGACAGCAATCCCAATAGTTCATGGGGAACAGACCAGAGTAAAGGTAGCTGGTGGCAAGTGGATTTGGGACAGGTTGCTAATCTCCGTAAGATCGAAATGTCGATGTGGAGTGGCGGAATCAAATATAAGATCGAAGTGTCTAATGATAACAAAAATTTTGTAAAAGTGGTCGATACCACGAGCGACGTTGTCGTTTCAACAGCGCCAAGACACGTGTTCTCGAACAATACAGAAGCGCGTTATATTCTTGTAACGATTACAGAAGGTCCAGAATGGGTAGGGTTTATGGATTTTGAAGCCTACGGTACGTTCCCGGCGGACAAGTCTGCACTGCAAGCTACGGTAGATACCGCTGAGAAATTAAAGCAAACCGAATACACCACTTCAAGCTGGAATGTATTTAGTAAGGCACTTTCTGAAGCGAAGACATTCATTCTGGATGTTGAAACTTCATCGCAAGATGTAAGCAATGCGGATCGTGCGTTACAAGATGCTGTGAGTAAGCTTGTACGTCAAGATGTTACACCTGGCCCTAGCCAGCCATCACAACCAAGTGTACCATCACAACCTTCCAACCCGGGAACAGCTCCTTCAACGGGGAATCCGGCTGTAACCCCACCCGTTGGAGCGGGTACTGCACCGGAGAAAGGATCGATCACGGTAAAAGGAACAGCAACCGGGGATGAAAAGTATTCTATTCGTCCGGATGCATCTCAATTAACTCAGGCACTGCAATCCATGGATGCAGGAAATCGTACGTTGAAACTGCTTGCAGATGTACCTGACACAGCCAAGACAGTCACATTCCAATTGGCTGCAAGTCAACTGGCTGCATGGGTTCGTTCCGAGGAAGTGCAATCCCTGGATGTAGTCGTAGGACCGACTAGCGTTCGTGTTCCTCTGAAATCACTCCGGTTAACCATTGCGGAGACTGCTGGAACGTTCGACATCGTAGTGGCAACAGGATCGACAGATACACTGTCCACATCTCAAAAAGCAGCGATTGGTAATCATACGATTGTTGATGTGAATCTGTTAATGAACAATAAGCCATTGCAATGGACAAACAGAGCGGTTGAAGTTGCCCTATCCAATGTAGAGCAGCCTAAAAAGAATGATGTAGTTATGGTCGTGCATTCAGTATCTCCAAGCGAAGAAAAGAAACCTGTTACGTATTCCAAGTACGATGACAAGACGAAGACGATGACGTTCAAACCGCTGGAATCCGGCAGTTATGTCATTGCAGAAGTTGAAGTACCATTAAATGATCTACAAAATCACAATTGGGCTCTCCAAGAGGTGCAGAACCTATATGGTAAAGGGATTATTTCGGGGATGAGTGCAACTCGTTTTGCCCCGCAAGGTGAACTGACCAGAGCACAATTTTTGCAAATGATTATTAAAGGTATTGGTGATACACGCCAGCCTGATCCATCTATTTCAGTCCCAACGGATGTGAAGGAAGGGCAGTGGTATGCCGATTCAGTACGACTTGGAATTGAAATGAACATTATTCAAGGCCGGGCAGATGGAAGCTTCGGAGCCAATGAACGCATTTCACGAGAAGATATGGCTGTTATGCTGAATCGAGCGCTGCAGGTTGTGCAACGTGATCAGGATGCGAACAATACTGCACAAGGAAATACGGTGTTTGTAGACAACGCCGAGATCGCCGGATATGCGAAAGAAGCTGTAGCCTCGATGCAACAACGTGGACTGTTGAATGGCATGCCTGATGGTACGTTTGCTCCGAAAGAAACAGCGAACCGTGCACAGGGTGCTGTTGCAATCGCCAGATTAATGGAACAACTGTATTAGAAATAACGAAGCAGGTAAAGAGGTCGGATCATACGATTCGATCTCTTTATTTTTTGCGGAAGAAAAGAGGTTATGACGGAATCCCTTTCTCTAAATAGGCATCTGATTATTTCATTAATGTCGTATTGACAATATCGAATTTGTTTGTTATCATTTTGATAATATCAAAACGATAATATTAAGAAATGGGGAATGAGCTATGTTTGGATTCCGATTTGCGAAATTTCAACCCAGTGAATATGTAATGAAGGTGAAAAATGGTGAGGTACAGCGTCAAGGTGTGGGATTATCCTTCTATTATTATGAGCCAACCACATCGGTAGTCGTTCTCCCCGTATCCTCGGTAGATGTACCGTTCATGTTCGAAGAGATTACGATGGACTATCAGACCGTTACTGTGCAAGGGCAGCTAAGCTATCGCATTGTGGATTACCTGAAAATAACCCAGAGCCTGAATTACACATACAATTTGCGCAAAAATCGGTATATTTCCGACGACCCCGGCAAGCTGGACCAACGGGTGATCACCACAGCGAAAGTACTAACCAAGAAACATCTGGAACAAATGCCGCTGAAAGAAGCTATTCAATCCAGTGAACGTCTGGCGAGCAGCATGAAAAGCGAAGTCGTGCAAAGTGAAGAGTTGGAGAAACTGGGCGTTGAGTTGATGAGTCTATCGATACTGGCCATTCTGCCTAATAAAGAGACGATGCGTGCATTGGAAGCACAAGCGCGGGAAGAGATTTTGCGTCAGGCAGATGAAGCGCTCTATGTGCGTCGGAATGCATCGATTGAACAGGAAAGACGAGTGAAAGAGAACGAACTGAATACGGAAATTGCCGTGGAGACGAAGAAACAGCAAATTCGCGAGACCCAGTTGCAGGCAGAGCGCTCGGTGAAACAAAAACAAAATGAAATGGAACAGGAGCAGCTACAGTTCAATACAGCGATGGAGGAACGTAAGCAACAACTGATTGAGTTAACCATTGCCAATCACAATGCCGAAGCGGATGCCAAAGCGTATGAGATTGCTGCCGTGATGAATTCATTGCAAAATGTACAGCCGAATGTACTGCAAGCGATGGCGAACATGGGCATGAATTCCGATAAGCTGATCGCACTCGCGTTCCAGGAACTAGCTGAAAATGCAGGCAAGATTGGGCAGCTTAATATCTCGCCGGATCTGTTACAGGGATTAATGTCTCCTGCGCCAGGCAGAGATCAGGGAGGTCGAGCGAGATGAGATTAGGAAGAAGAGAGCAAGCAGAGCAGGCAGGGAAATCTGTACGTCAGCAGCCTGTGGCGGATGATCGAATGAGCGAACATAAACTGATTCTGGTGAAGCGCCGGACCAGACTGGAAGAGCTGGTGGTTCGATATAACACGGTGCAACAAGCGCAGTTCTATATTGAACGTCTGGGTGCAGACTTCAGTGATTATATGGAGGAAGACCGTCGTTATCGGCTATCTGTGCAGCAGGCACAGCAGCAACTGGGTCAATTGGGCCGCGTTCAGACGATTGATCGCGAACATGTGCCCAATTTTATCTTTGGTGAGCAAGATATCGTGGTCGTGGTTGGACAGGATGGGCTTGTAGCCAACACCCTCAAATACGTAACCGAGCAGCCGCTCATCGGTGTGAATCCGGACCCGATGCGTTGGGACGGGGTATTATTACCTTTTACCGTGGAGGATCTCAGCTTCATTGTCCCTGATGTCATTCGAAAGCAACGAACATTGGAAGAAGTCACTCTCGCCAAAGTGGAACTAAATGATGGGCAGTATCTATATGGCGTGAACGATCTGTTCATTGGTCGGAAGACGCATGTTTCGGCACGTTATGAAGTGCGTTTGGGTACATCCGCAGAACAACAATCTTCCAGTGGTATCATTGTATCCACAGGCATGGGTTCGACGGGCTGGTTCAAAAGTGTGCTGGCCGGAGCTACCGGAATTGTTGGGTCGGCGGCATGGCAGAACATGAATTCCGAAGCTAAGGTTGCTACCGCATCCGCATCCATTCATGGGAGCAGGCAGGAGCTGAATCATTTTAACTGGGATGCGCCTTACTTATATTTTTCAGTACGTGAACCGTTCCCGAGCCGGACGACAGCGGCCAATCTCGTGTTTGGACAGATTCATTCAAAGCAACCGCTGCACATTGTATCCCAGATGCCGGAGGATGGTGTTATTTTCAGCGATGGGGTAGAGCAGGATTTTCTTGAGTTTAATTCAGGGGTGGAAGCTATCATCGGGTTGGCAGAGAAAAGGGGACGTCTCGTGGTCTGACCCGAAATAAATTTCAGGTACAAATCACAGACGTTTCTGTCATGTATTGGATGAATTTGTGAAGATAGGATCTATTTTGATACTGAGAAAGCTCGCATTTTCTTGATTCAGATCAAGGAAACGCGGGCTTCCTTGCGATAAGATGAATGTATTCACAGATTATATTATCGAGGAGGACGATTATCATGAGTATTACGTCATTGCAAGAAGTCAAAGTATTCAGTGAGGACCGTTTCACGAAACGGGTTTTATTCCAACAGGGTGGTGGAGTGACCTTTGTACTTCATTTTCTGCCAGGTCAGCAGCTTCCTGTTCATAAACATCCGGGCACAGACGTTATTTTACTGGTAGTCGAAGGCACAGGTACACTGATTCTGGATGGAAATGAACAAGTGGTGAAACAAGAGGATGTGATCCATTGCGGCGGTGAGGTTGAGTTCGCATTCCATAATACAGGAGCTCAGGAGGTTCGTTTGTTCGTGGTGTTAAACAAAGTGCCAGCAGCATCGTATGCAAAGGACATCTAACATCTAATATCAAGGAATCGATAGAATGATTCAATGATCGGTACTATTATAAGGGAAACTCTATTCTGGAGTTTCCTTATTTATTTTTTATTCAAGAATGCCTTGATCAAGTGTGTGTTCCCATCGCAAAACAAAAAGCATACCTGGGTCTGAGAACATCAGATCTTAAGTATGCTTTTTCGTATTCCGCCCGCAACTTGTCCAATCATCCGGTCTATAGTCATTCTGCCTAGAAGTATCCCAGCATTTCCTTGGCTTCATTCGACATCAGCTGTGGAGACCATTGTGGCTCCCACACCACTTGTACATCAATATCAGTCTTATTCGTATTTTCCTGCAAAACCCATTTCACCGCACCGACTATCGTATCGTGCAGCGGGCAACCTGGTGTAGTCAGCGTCATTCGTACATGAACCCGTTCAGACTCTTCCCTTACTTCATACACCAGACCCAGGTCAACGATATTGACACCTAATTCAGGGTCATACACTTCCTTGAGACATTCTAGCAAATGCGTGGTTTGTTCCATCATGTTCACTCTCCAGTCCACCTTATTTATGTTAACGTCTGAATACCAAAGCAATATTTGCTATATAAACGATGGAGACAAGAGACAGGATCGTCCCTCCAACCATCATGACCTCTGCCAGATTAATCAGAATTCCACTAACTAGCAGAACGCTTCCAGCGACCATGGCGAGCATACCCCAATTGACATACCGTTCACCCAGCATACCTGCCATCAGCGGTGTTCCGGGTCTGCCTGCCTGCTTGCCATATTTGTGGGTCCACCATAGAAAAGGCACGATTTTGGAAGCATAACCAAGTATGGTGAGAGACACCCAGCCCCCGAGATATACCCATCCAGACAGTAGAACAACACGTGGATGGAGCAGCAGCTCAGTCCCTTGGGAGGAATAGATCAGTAGGGCAAGAGCATATACAGCAAACGCACGGCTTACATACACAGACCAGCGGATACCCGGACCTGAATTACTTTTGTGCCGTTTCTCCTGAATTTGCTCCAAGTGATACACATAGAAGAGCAGGGCTGAGGTTAGAAGTAGGAGCGCGAGCCAGAGCAGGCCTCCCTTAATACCTGTCAGAAATGCGACAACACCTGTAACTACAGCTGCATTCCACAGAACCAAGACCACTTTTTGCAATCGGATGGAATAATTATGGGACAGGTAGAACATGGGAAGCATTTTGTAACTGAATCCGGTAATTAACATGCCAAACCAGCCGAGTGTTCCCATCCAGATATGTGCGCCGAATAAGCGTTCATGCAGACCATTCCAATCACCAAAGGCAAAATTCAGACCCATCAGCATACCGGAAATCCCGGTAAGAACCAGATAAAGACAGGAACAAGCCGCACTGATCGTTACCGGATTCCACTGTGAGGCACGGAAGAGGGTAACGGCCATATTCCACCCGAACAACAGAATGCCCGAGAGAGCGAGTGTAGCAGAACCGGCAATCCAGATGACATCTGCGCGAATGAAGCCGTATAACATGCCCACGATTCCGATACTGAACAAGAAATAATGACAATAACCGAGAAACAGACTGTAGATATTGGATTGCAGAATAACATGTATCAACTGATAAACGGCACCCATAGCCAGCATGGTTGCCCACCCGAGCACAAACAGATGGGCATGAAACCAGCCTTCGGGTCCTCTGAGTTCATCACCAAGCCAGCCTGTCAGCGAGAGCAGGGAGAATGCGTGATACATTACAAATCCAAAGATGCCCGTGATGATAAAAAGAAACGGCAACCTGGACATGGCTTTCGCCTCCTTACCCTTTTTCAATTCTCACTTTCGCCGTACCATCAGCTTGATCCTCAACCGTGAAGGGGCAACCGAGATTATTTAACTCTTCAATCAAGAAGAC
Source organism: Paenibacillus sp. SZ31 (assembly GCF_012912005.1). Lineage (GTDB taxonomy): Bacteria > Bacillota > Bacilli > Paenibacillales > Paenibacillaceae > Paenibacillus. The sequence goes on along the minus strand of NZ_JABBEA010000007.1, from coordinate 274,624 downwards.
TGGCACACGGTCATTATGAATCAGTACGACTTCCCCAGGTTTGCAACGCTCCAGTGCGGCAAGTGTTCGCATCATGGGTTGTGGCGGTTCCAATCCGCGATTGTCCAGTATAACGTTGGGCGCCTGTAGAGATTCAAAGTTTTCAATCGCAACAGCTTGCTCCTCCGGATGGCCTTTGCATGAAGCTGATTCTTCGTCTGAACCGGGCTCAGAATCAGCTTCCGATCCAGATAAAGCCATTGCAGATAATGCTTTTGCACCGGTTTTATTTTTTTTGTGCACAAACGTGGTAACCCAGTGATCTGAACCCTTTCGTTCCGAAGTGCTGGAGTACCCTTTCATCTTGAGAATACCGAGCAGAGGCGTTGGTTTGAATGGAGCATGGAGTACTAAGACATCTTCATGTTGAAGGCCTTTGACCGTGTCCATGATCAGTTGAAACGGCTCCAACTTTTTACTCAGATGAGGACGCACATCCAATTCAACAATATGGACATCAGATGGAGACATGTGCGTTCACATCCGATCCTGCACTAGCTGCATCCGCCTGCTGTACCAACTGTAGAGATGATTCATACAGGGCGGCCATCCCACCGTACAGCGCATAGAAGAATGACTCCGGCGCATCGAGGGAGAAGGACAGATAGGCTTTGGGGTCCATGCCGAGCACACGCTCAAAAAGTCTTGCACTGTCATAGGCGTAAAAACAGAAATGAGTATATTCGAACACAGGCATTTTTTCGTAAATGGTGGTAATCTCTTGCGCATATTCCGCTTGCTCACGCTGTGCCAATTGAACCATGGTTGTGGCGTCTTCCAGCCGTAGCGTGATGCGAAGTGTAGTATCGTCAATGATTTCAACGTGCGCCATAGCCGTTCAGCTCCAATCTATAATTTACTGATTTTGACTTGGAAGGTTGTAGGGCCCTGCTCAATATACTCCCAGTTGAAGCCATCAGGATGTGTGGACTGGAACTGGAATCGAAGTGGCTTTGGATCGTGATCGTTAATGAGCAGCATGGATTCCTGTGGTTGCAACTGATCAAACGTTTCGAAAATAACTTTATGTTTCAAATGCGGTGGATACTCCGTGGCATTAATGGTTGCTGCGTATGTGTTCATGTGTCATTCCTCCAAATAGGGATAGTGTGTGTTGCAATTTGATTATAGAAAACGTGAAGAGGGGGCTGTGTGAGCCTGCTCACACATTTTCTTTTGCCATAATTTTGCCTTATTTAGACTAGAATCCTGTTTGGAAAGGCGTTGCGGAGCATATATAAATGTGCAACTGTGCGCTATGTTTCACTTCTTGTGATATTTTGCACAGTTCGCCGAGCGAGAGATCCTTATATTTAGCGTCAAGATGACAAGCGATGAGAGGAAGAAAGTTCCCTCCTTCAGCCGATGTTAAGACAGCACCCTAGAGAAGGGAGGTACGTGTATGGAATCAAAATTAATGGACCCGTTTGGAAGAGTACATGATTATTTGAGAATCTCGGTTACGGATCGTTGTAATCTCCGCTGTGTGTATTGCATGCCGGAGGAAGGAATGCAGTTTGAACCGACAGAACGCATCCTGTCCTATGAAGAAATCACGTCCATCGTTAAGGCGCTTGCTCCACTGGGCATTCGGAAATTGCGTTTGACCGGAGGGGAGCCTCTTGTTCGCAAGGGGCTGGATCAACTGATCGCGATGTTATCCGCTATTCCGGGAATTGAGGACATCGCATTGACAACGAATGGCATCTATTTGGCAGCTTATGCGGATCTGCTGAAGGCTGCGGGACTAACCAGGGTGAACATAAGCCTGGATTCTTTGAAGCCAGAACGATTCGCAAGCATTACTCGAGGCGGCAAGGTACAGCGTGTGCTGGAAGGTATTAAGGCGAGCCAAAAGGCCGGATTTCATCCGATCAAGCTGAACGTGGTGCTGATGAAAGGCGTGAACGACGATGAGGTGGAAGATTTTCTGCGGATGACTCGGGATGAACCCATTCATATTCGTTTTATTGAGTACATGCCTATTGGAGAAAGTGGAGAAGGCTGGAGATCAGGGTATATGCCTCTCGAACATGTGCTGGAAACATGTGGAGCCCGATGGGATTACGAAAGCTGTGGAGAGATTTACGGGAATGGTCCTGCAGACAGTTATCGCATTGTGGGAGCTGCCGGAACCTTTGGTCTGATTCACCCGGTGAGCAGCCATTTCTGCGGGAATTGCAATCGGCTTAGGCTGACGGCAGACGGTAATATCAAACCTTGTCTCTACTGGTCGGATGAGTTCAATGTTCGTCCACTCGTAGGTGATGACAAGGCGGTGCAGGATTTATTTTACAAGGCGCTCGGAGCCAAACCCGAAACACATGACATGTTAAAAGCCTTAAACGGGCAACAGATCAACGGCACGCCAACGCTGCGACATATGTCGCAAATCGGAGGTTAGCAACAGTAGTTCAGGATTCAATTTGCATCAACAGGTCGTATATGTGGGAGGACAACAATGAGTAACAAAAGCATGCCCTGGATGGGCAAACTCAAGTATTTTGCTAAACGTGAAAAAAGTGCGGAGGGCTGGAGTGAAATGTCCCCGGTCAACCGGGATTGGGAAGATGTCTACCGCCGCCGCTGGCAGCATGACAAAGTGGTGCGTTCCACACACGGCGTCAATTGTACAGGATCATGCAGCTGGCAGATCTATGTGAAAGACGGCATTGTCACTTGGGAAACGCAGGCTACCGACTATCCTTCAACCGGACCGGATATGCCGGAATTTGAACCCCGTGGATGTCCACGCGGAGCAAGTTTTTCATGGTATCTGTACAGCCCGCTGCGTGTCAAACATCCTTACGTACGTGGTGCATTGCTGGACATGTGGCGTGATGCGCTTCAGACGCATGGTGACCCGGTTCAAGCATGGTCCAGCATTGCGGATGATCCGGCCAAAGTGAAAAGATACAAATCGGTTCGTGGTAAAGGTGGATTAATTCGCGCGTCATGGGGTGAAGTGACACAGATTATCGCCGCTTCGCTGATTCATACGATCAAAGAATACGGGCCGGACCGGATTATTGGTTTCTCTCCGATTCCTGCCATGTCGATGGTCAGTTATGCAGCAGGATCACGCTTCTTATCTCTGATGGGATCACCATTGCTTAGTTTTTACGACTGGTATGCCGATCTCCCACCGGCTTCACCTCAGATCTGGGGCGATCAAACGGATGTGCCGGAGAGCAGCGACTGGTACAATTCGGGATACATTTTGGTATGGGGCTCCAATCTGCCAATGACGCGGACACCGGATGCCCACTTCTTGGCTGAGGCACGTTATCGGGGAACGAAAGTGGTGTCGATCAGCCCGGATTATGCGGAGTATGTGAAATTCGCAGATACGTGGATGTCAGTAAAACAAGGAACGGACGGCGCTCTGGCGATGGCTATGGGCCATGTCATTCTAAAAGAGTTTTATATTGAAAAACCTACGGACTATTTCATGCAGTATGCCAAACAGTATACGGACTTTCCAAATCTGCTGATCGTGGAAGAAAAGGATGGCGTACACACAGCAGGCAGATTTCTCGTTGGGGAAGATCTGGGCATCACAGGCAATAACATGGCTTGGAAAACGCTCGTTTACGATGAAAACAGTGGAACCTATGCGATGCCAAAAGGAAGTTTGGGCTTCCGTTGGGGTGAAGAAGGCACATGGAATCTCAAAATGGAACAGGTGGAGAACGGTGAGCCGATTGATCCGAGACTATCCATTCTCGGCGTCCATCATGATCTTGTAACGATTCAACTGCCGTACTTTGATGATGAGGGAAAACATGTCATGGAGCGGCAGATTCCTGTACGTCAGATATGGTTAGGAGACAAATGGATTACAGTAACAGCCGTATACGATCTGGTACTTGCCAAATACGGAATTGAACGTGAAATGACGCGTTCAGTGGATTCAGCAGAAGTAGTCACTGGTGTGGAACAGTTGAGTGTACGTGTTAACCATGGAGATGACATCTTGCATGCACCACAGGTAAAACCATTCACTCCAGAGTGGCAAGAGAAAATCACTGGTGTGGACCAAGAGACTGTCCTACAGATTGCACGTGAGTTCGCACAGAATGCGATCGATACCAAAGGTCGTTCCATGATCATCATGGGAGCCGGTATTAATCACTGGTACAACTCCGACGTCATCTATCGCGCCATTATTAACTTAATTCTGATGACAGGTTGTCAGGGTGTGAATGGTGGAGGCTGGGCCCATTATGTCGGTCAAGAAAAATTGCGTCCGGCTGAAGGCTGGCAGACGATTGCCTTTGCTCGTGACTGGACCGGACCTGCACGTCTGCAGAACGGAACCTCCTTCTTCTACTTTGCAACAGATCAATGGAGATACGAGGAGACCCAAGTCGGAGAGTTGACTTCGGCGCTTGAAGGTGAACCGCGGTTCCAGCATGTGGCTGATTATAATGTGATGGCTGCGCGTATGGGCTGGCTTCCATCCTATCCACAATTCAATCGTAACTCGATTGATCTGCATCAGGATGCATTACAGGCCGGAGCAACGACGAAGGAAGAGATTGGCGCTTATGTTGCTTCCGAGCTACAGAACAAAAATCTGAAGTTCTCGATCGAGCAACCGGATGATCCGGCGAACTTCCCGCGTGTACTATTTGTCTGGAGAGCGAATCTGATCTCAAGTTCCGGCAAAGGGCATGAGTATTTCCTGAAACATTTGCTCGGTGCAACGAACGGATTGCTGAACGATGACGATCATGGACTGCGCCCAGAGCATGTGGAGTGGGTGGATGAAGCACCGGAAGGCAAGCTTGACCTGATGATCAACATGGATTTCCGTATGGCAGGTACAGCGATGTATTCCGATATTGTGCTGCCAGCAGCGACCTGGTATGAGAAAAGCGATCTGAGCAGTACGGATATGCATCCGTTCGTTCATCCATTCAACCCGGCGGTAGCCGCGCAGTGGGAATCCCGTTCCGACTGGGATACCTTCAAGGAAATTGCACGTGTATTCTCCGAGATGGCTGCGCAGCAATTCGATGGGCCGCAGAAGGAGATCATTGCCACACCGCTCTTGCATGATTCACCGGATGAGCTTGCTCAACCGTACGGAGAGATCAAAGACTGGAGCGCGGGAGAATGCGAAGCGATCCCGGGGAAAACGATGCCGCATATTCAGGTCGTGGAACGTGATTATGCTGCCGTATATAACAAAATGATCAGTCTAGGACCTGTGGTGAAGGATAAACCAATCGGTACGAAAGGCATATCCTGGTCTGCCAGTGAAGAGTATGAAAAACTCAAGGGTATTTTGGGCGTGAACCGTAAAGATGGCGTTGGGCAAGGATGTCCGGATCTGAGCACCGACCGCAATGTTGCGGAGGCCATTCTGACCTTGTCTAGTACAACGAACGGCAAGATGGCTGTACGTGCGTGGGAAGCGCTGGAACAGAAAACGGCACTGCATTTGAAAGATTTGGCTGAGGAACGGTCTGAGGAATGTTTTACATTTGACGAGATCACTTCCAAACCGAAAACGGTTATAACTTCACCTGCATTCAGCGGATCGGAAAAAGGCGGACGTCGATACTCGCCATTCACCACCAATGTGGAGCGCCTGATTCCATGGCGTACATTGACGGGCAGACAGCAGTTCTATATTGATCATGCGATGCTCCGCGAATTCGGAGAGACATTAGCGACATTTAAACCTGTGCTGAAGCATACGCCGTTCCATCCGAACAGCAAACGTCCGATCGAAGGTGGCAAAGAAATTGTCCTGAATTACCTGACACCGCATAACAAGTGGTCGATCCACAGTATGTACTATGATGCGCTGCCGATGCTGACGTTGTTCCGAGGTGGCCCGACAATCTGGATGAACTACGAAGATGCAGAAGAAGCCGGACTGGTCGACAACGACTGGATCGAATGTTTCAACCGTAACGGGGTAGTCGTTGCCAGAGCCGTAGTAACACACCGTATTCCTCGCGGCATGGCATTCATGTATCATGCTCAGGACCGTCACATTAACGTCCCGGGTACCAAAATATCACAGACACGTGGGGGTACGCATAACAGTCCGACACGTATTCATGTGAAGCCAACACATATGATCGGTGGTTATGCCCAGTTAAGTTATGGCTTCAACTACTACGGCCCGACAGGCAACCAGCGTGACCTCAACGTCATCATAAGAAAACTGCAGGAGGTGGATTGGCTTGAAGATTAAAGCACAAGTCAGTATGGTCATGAATCTGGACAAATGCATAGGGTGCCATACATGTAGTGTAACGTGCAAAAACACCTGGACTAATCGTCCAGGTGCAGAATATATGTACTGGAACAATGTGGAGACCAAGCCAGGGGTCGGTTATCCAAAACAATGGGAGGATCAGGAGCGTTATCGCGGTGGCTGGGAGATGAAGAATGGGAAACTGGAATTGAAGTCCGGCACACGGGCAAGACGCTTGCTTAACATTTTCCATAACCCGGATCAGCCTACCATTGACGATTATTACGAGCCATGGACATACGAGTATGAGAAACTGACGAACAGTCCAGAGAAAAAACATCAGCCTGTAGCAAGACCGAAATCCCAGATTACTGGTGAGTATATGAATCTGGAGTGGGGGCCGAACTGGGAAGATGATCTGGCAGGTGCCCATGTAACCGGGATGGAAGATCCCAATATGAAGGGTGTCGAGGACTCGATCAAAATGGATTTTGAACAGGTATTTATGATGTACTTGCCACGAATCTGTGAACACTGTCTCAATCCGGCCTGTGTGTCCTCCTGCCCTTCCGGAGCAATGTACAAACGGGAAGAAGACGGGATTGTCCTGGTTGACCAAAATGCATGCCGCGCATGGAGATTCTGTGTATCGAGCTGCCCTTACAAAAAAGTCTATTTCAACTGGCAGACGAACAAAGCGGAGAAATGTACCCTTTGTTTCCCTCGGATTGAAGCAGGTCTGCCAACGATCTGTTCCGAAACTTGTGTGGGACGTATCCGTTATATCGGCCTGATGCTGTATGATGCAGACCGTGTTGAAGCCGCTGCTTCCGTTGAAAATGACCAGGATCTCTATGAATCCCAGATGGATATTTTCCTTGATCCGAATGACCCTGAGGTGATTCGCGAAGCGCGCGAGGCCGGAATTCCAGAGGATTGGATTATTGCAGCGCAGCAGTCCCCTATTTATAAAATGGTCATCGACTGGAAAATTGCGCTCCCGCTTCACCCAGAATACCGCACCATGCCAATGGTATGGTACATTCCACCCCTTAGTCCGATTACCAATCGGGTAGAGGGACAGGGAAGTTCGCTGGAGGCCAATGATATTTTCCCCGCGATTGATAACATGCGTATTCCAGTGGAATATTTGGCCAATCTGCTTACGGCAGGAGATACGGATCGAATCCGTGAAGTACTGCGGAAAATGGCAGTTATGCGCATTCACATGCGTAACCAGCAGACGGGTAAGACCAGTGAACCGGAATTACTGGAAAGAGTAGGCATGGATGCTCAGGAAGTGGAGGACATGTACCGACTGCTCGCTATTGCGAAATACAATGACCGTTTTGTCATCCCGCCAGCTCACCGTGAGGAAGTGGAAGATCTCTTCAGCGAACAGGGCAGCTGCGGACTTGATTTTGCAGGGGGTCCAGGTTCTTGCGGAGTATTCTGATGGGAGAGGAGACAACGACAACGATGACGATCGAACCCAATGAAGGAACAGGTCAGGCTCTGGTTTACGATACGAATACGAGAAGAATGGTCTGTAAACTGATCTCCTATCTGTTGCAATATCCCGATACAGCGTGGAGAGAAGGGCTGCAGGGAGTGAAGGAAGCTATACAGTCCATTTCCGATGAGACGGTGAACCAGATCTTGCTGACATTTGTAGATGAAGCACAGGCTGTTAGCTCGATTGAGTGGCAGGATTCCTATGTTCGAACATTCGATTTTGATAAAAAGTGTAACCTCTATCTCACGTATGCTCTTCATGGAGATGAACGGGATCGGGGCCCGGCTCTGATTGAATTGAAACGCAGATATGAAGCTGCGGGATTTTATATGGAAGTAAGTGAGTTGCCGGATTATCTGCCTATGGTGCTTGAATTTGTAGCTGAGGCTCCCGAGGAAGATGCCCTGGGGGTGCTCTCCAGTTGCCACAAGGCTCTGGTCACGATGACCGAAAGCATTACAGGACAGAACAGTCCATATGGACCATTGCTCAGTCTGATGTTACAGGTCATTCCTGAGCCCCCAGCTCCTGATGTACCCAAACAAGTAGAAGCAGTTAACCAACAACCTGAAGATCTCATGCAGATCGCGGCTCAGATGAGGAGGGGGAATCGGTGAGTACACTGGAACTGTTGTTATGGGGCGCTCTTCCCTATATGGTCATTGTTTTCTGTATTACAGCAACGATCTGGAGATATGTGACGAATCCCTTCAGTTGGACGTCCAAGTCCAGTGAGATGCTGGAGAAACGCATGTTGAAATGGGGCAGTTTACTCTTTCATATTGGAATATTCGCCGTAATCTGCGGACATATTGCCGGTTTGCTTGTTCCGGTGGAGTTCTATCGCTGGATCGGCCTGAGTGATGAAGGATATCACTTGATGGCTATCGCAGGAGGACTGCCTGCGGGGATCATTGCATTTGCAGGTGCAGTTATTCTGCTGGTTCGCCGTTATGTTGCTCGCCGGGTCCGGGCAACGAGCAGCATCGGGGATTGGTTGGCCCTTGCCATGTTGATCATTGTCATTGTCACAGGCATACTGGCGACCTCGGCCAATGCGGTGAATCACACAGGTTTCGACTATCGGACAACAATTAATCCTTGGTTGCGCGGTCTGATCGTATTCCAGCCTGATCCGGTTCTGATGCAGACGGTACCGCTGAATTTCAAAGTACACATTCTGCTTACCTTTGTACTGTACTGCGTGTTTCCATTTACTCGTCTGGTTCACATGCTAAGTATGCCACTGGGTTATCTAAAACGCAGTTATGTGTTGTATCGCAGAAGAGATGGAGCTGTGTATCCGAATCAGGAACAAAAAAAGGAAAGGGCGATGTAAATGCAACATAAAGGAAAAGTTCAACTGCCCTTGCAAACCGCAAGTCTGGTTCTTGGTTTCATGGTATGGGTTATTCTGTCATCTCTGATGCCATTTATTAAAGAGGATATTGCCCTTACATCTTCCCAGCTCGCATGGGCGACAGCAATTCCCGTATTGATTGGATCGATTGCCCGTATTCCAATTGGTTATTGGACGAATCGATATGGAGCACGTAATATTTTTATGATTAGCTTTGTCCTGTTGCTGGCTCCTGTATGGTGGATTAGCCGTGCGACATCGTTCAGTGATCTGGTGATTGGTGGACTGTTCCTCGGTATTGGGGGAGCTGTCTTCTCCGTCGGTGTAACTTCACTGCCCAAATATTATCCGAAAGAGCGACATGGGTTTGTTAACGGGATCTACGGAATTGGTAACCTGGGGACAGCACTGTCTGCATTCGGAGCCCCGCTGATTGCTGATCGTATGGGATGGTCTACGACGGTTCTGCTCTACAGTATTCTGCTACTAGGAATGGCAGCGCTGAATTTTGTTCTGGGGGACAAAAAGGAAACACGTGTTAATGTTCCGCTTATGCAGCAACTGAAGGCCATATCAAGCAACAATAAACTATGGTTGCTCTGCTTGTTCTATTTTCTGACATTTGGTTCTTTCGTAGCATTTACGGTATATTTGCCAAATTTCTTAGTCAGTCACTTCCAAATGGACAAAGTCGATGCAGGTATTCGTACAGCGGGATTCATTCTCGTTGCTACCATCATGCGACCTATTGGAGGCTGGCTTGGAGATCGATTTAATCCCTTCAAAATATTAATGTTTGTTTTCGGCGGATTAACGATTGCTGCGATTGTATTATCATTCGCGCCGTCATTCTATATCTACACCATTGGGTGCCTGACTGTGGCCTTATGCGCAGGAACAGGTAACGGAACTATTTTCAAATTAGTGCCAATGTATTTCGTCAAACAACCAGGTGTAGCGAATGGGATGATCTCGGCTATGGGTGGTCTGGGTGGATTCTTCCCTCCGTTGATGTTGACTTTGTTGTACAGCATGACGGGACATTACGCCATTGGTTTCATGGCTTTGTCACAGATCGCGCTGGTCAGCCTGGTACTTGTGATCTGGATGTTCTACCAAGAGAAGCTTCAGTTATCTGCCAGCATTCTGGAGAATACTATTGAAGCGATTCTGATCACGGATACGAACAGTGTTATTACTTCCGTGAACCCGGCCTTCACTGCAGTCACTGGTTATAGCGCTGAAGAGGCGGTTGGGCAGAAGCCAAGTCTGCTGAAATCCGGCAAGCAAGATAAACGTTTCTATGACCAATTATGGTTGGAATTACGTGAAAAAGGATATTGGCAGGGCGAGATCTGGAATCGGAAGAAAAACGGAGAGATCTATCAGGAATGGCTGAGTATAACGGCGATCCGTAATGAAGCTGGTGAAGTCAAATATTATGCGGGCATGTTCAGTGACATGGGCAGGCCAGAGCTCACAATCGCCTGATACATGTGTCGGTAATTGTGCATACAGCAAGAGACCTTAACATCGATTGCAGGCGTTAAGGTCTCTTTTTGCACACATAGATTGGTGTAAGGAGCGTGGGGGGAATCCAGTGGAGCTGGGTGGTCACGCATCCCTTTGTTGCTTCAGTGCTTGTAAATCAAGAATGATGATCCGGCTGCGATCCACTTCGAGCAAATGCTCTTTTGTAAGCTGGTTCAGAAGCCGATTTGCTGTTTCCCTTGTAGTTCCGATGGAATTGGCAAACTCCTGGTGTGTCATGGGCAGGTTGATGATAATTTGTTCGCCATGTGTCTGCCCGTGCTGCTCTGCGAGCATGAGAAGGAAGGAGAGCACACGGTTGCGTACATCCTGACCAGAGAGCACCTGCAATTTGTCCTGTAGTTCACGTATTTTGTCTCCCAGTACACGCATAATTTTGATTGCAATCGATGGAGTACTCAGCATTAATCGTTCGAATAATCTGACAGGAATGGCCAGTAATTCGGTAGGGGTAATCGCTTCAGCGGTAGCAGGGTAGGGGTGTGCGTTAAAAAAGCCGGTGTGCGGGAACATATCCCCTGTTTTGAGGAAAGAGACAATCTGTTCATGTCCATTCTCATCCGTTTTATAAGCTTTTACAATGCCGGTACGAATGAAAAAAACAGCTTCCTTTTCGCTACCTTCGCTGAAAATAACCGTTTTCTTGTGAATGCTTCTGGAAATGGCGATATCTTCGACCTGCTTTAATTCCTCGGGGCTAAGGTCCTGGAAGATGGGGAACTGTTGTAGAAACTCCGCTGCTGTATCTTTGTTTACCCTGCTCATGAGAATCTTTCCTCTCTGTGTTCATATTTCAGAATTACGATATCACTCAATTCTAGGAGGTTAACTGTGAAGTGAAAACCAATACGCATACAATCGTTATCCCTCATGAACATGGCGGCTGGGCCATGGTTAGTGTACCTTTTCTGGTAGGTATGATTGCAAGTGGGCCGCACTGGCTGCATGTGCCATTATTTGTAGCCTGGCTTGGACTATATCTAACCGCGTATCCGTTACTGCAGTCTTTGAAAAGAAATGCTAATCGACATCGCTTATACAAGTGGGCTGCAATCTACGGTACAGTGGCTCTAATCTGTCTAATCCCACCCGTTCTGGGTCAGACCTCACTACTATTCTTTGGTCCGGTTCTGGGCGGACTGTTGCTCGTGAACATCTGGCATGTAAGACACAAAATAGAACGCTCGCTTACCAATGATCTGTGTGCCATGCTGATGTTCTCTCTAGGGGGAGCGGCTGCTTATCTCATTGGAAGTGGGCACTGGGACTATAGAATGGCAATCGTAGTTTTGTTTTCTTTCTTACATTTTACAGGAAGTACGTTCTTTGTGAAATCGGTCTTTCGAGAGCGAACGAATAAGCGTTGGCTGATGCTAACTCGTCTGGTACATATCCTTCTAATTCTCATACCGATCGTGATCGGATATCCTTGGATGTGTTTGGCGTATGTCTACTCCGCTGTACGCACCTTCATATATGCAGGCAGAACACTGCGCCCTATGAAGGTCGGGATTATTGAAATTATTGGAGCCGTGCAGTTCCTGCTCTGGTCTATTCTGTTGTAATCCGCATCATTTCATCATAGCGTGATTTTTGAACACAACAGGTGATATAGATCACAACGTCACAGGATTGTTTTTGATTGCTCTGCCAAGGTTAATGGAATGATAGAACATGATCGAACAAGAGAGGGGTCGGCCCGGATGTGGACTGCATTCATGTGGGGCGGCATCTCTGCCTCAGCGGTTGTCATAGGCGCACTTGCAGCCTTGTTTCTGAAGATTCCCAAACGAGTCATTGGCTGGATTATGGCTTTTGGGACAGGAACATTAATCGGTGCAGCGACCTTTGAACTTCTCGGAGATGCGCTGAATGATGGAGGGATAATACCTACAGCCATTGGGTTTACGGCGGGTGCCGTCGTGTATACGCTGTTTGACCTGCTTGTTTCTGCAAAGGGAGGGGCAGGGCGTAAACGTTCGGCAAAGTCAGGAGACTCGAATCAAAGCGGGCTCGGGATCTTTGCAGGTACGGTAATGGATGCTATTCCGGAATCTATCATGCTTGGAGCTAGCTTGCTGGCCGGCAACGGCGTGAGTGTGGTGCTGGTAGTATCGATCTTTGTGAGCAACATTCCTGAAGGTCTGTCCAGTACGGTTGGACTACAGGGCAAGTACAGTCGTGGCAAAATCATATTAATGTGGCTGAGTGTACTGTTGATCTCCGCGCTTGCGGCTTTGGGTGGATATCTGTTTCTGGAACAGCTTCCAGAGGAGATGGGTGCAGCGATTGGTGCATTTGCAGGTGGTGGAATCATTGCCATGATCTGCTCGACGATGATGCCGGAAGCCTTTGAAGAGGGTGGTCCAATTGTGGGTTTGATTGCATCCATGGGATTGCTCGTATCGCTGTTGTTGGATCTGTAGATGACAGAATAAGCTTCCGTCACTGTCCTCTCCGTTTTTGTGTAAATATTAGTTGAATTTATATAAAAAGAGTATCCGAACAGTGTGATTTCTGATCGGATACTCTTTTTGATTATTTAACCAAAAGGATGATATTAATGGTTGCCGGAACAGCTTCCTCCGCACCCGCAAGCTTCTTTACCTAGTTCATTCGCCTCGGGCAGGCGATTCAATTCCACGGATTTCGTGAAATAGTGGCTAATCTGCTGATGTAGCTGGCTGAATTCCCGTTGTGCATAGATGAACCGGCGAATGAGGGGATGATCATAGAGTGCGCGTTCTTCCTCTTCATATACCTGAATTTCAGAAGCAAGCAACTCAATATTCTGCCGTTCTTTCTCCTCCAGTGCCTGATGTTTCTCCATAAATTTCTCATACTGAGTTGTAGCCTGCTCATCTGCAGCAAACTGATCAATCATGTCCCGCATCTCTTTGTAGCCTTCATCCTGTAGCAGCAGTGAACAGAGCTCCTGCATTTTGTGCATAATGATCTGTTTGTCCAATTTAACAACCGTATTCATCGCATAAACCTCCTGAAGATCTTTTCTTAACTGTATACTGTAACGCTAGGCGGCACTGTGATGATACTCACATCCAATGTGAAATATAATACTTGTCCCAAAGCTATATAAGCTGAACTGATCATTCACACGTTAACAGTGATGGGAAGGTTATTCTGCCCTCGCGGTGTTAGTGCAAATAATCTTTAGTTCAGAACGGAACCATTTCCCTAAGCTGCTCCAATTGCAGAATAAGGATACAGTTCCCTGTAACCTGAAGCAGTCCCTGGGTTTGCATCATGGCAAGTTTGCGACTAAGGGTTTCGGGTGTGATCCCGATCAGCAGAGCCATGTCTTTTTTGAAAACAGGCAAGCGGATCTCATGCTTTGCATGATTTCGGGTATGGAAATACAAAAGCAACTTGGCAATCTTCTGTTCCGTTGTCATCGCACTGAGCGAGCTATTCCATTCATCTGTTTCACGCAAAAGATTGGAAATGGCAAGCAGGAAATGATAAGCAAGCTTCGGATCATGTTCCAGTAACTGGTCAAAGTCATGCTTGCTGATAGAGCAGATGGCCGAAGGCTCCAGAACTTCGGCGTTTGCGGCATGTGGTTTTTGGTGTAACAGGGAATCTTGTCCGAAGAAATCTCCGGGAAACAGAAACCGGATAATATGTTCCTTGCCATTTTCATTGTATTTGGATAACTTCACACATCCCTGATGAACCACATAAAGCGTATCTGAGTATTCGCCCTCCTGGACGACAACTTCGCCTTTGTTATATTTGCGGGTATGCAAAAGGGAGGTCAGCAAGGCAGCTTCGGATGGATCAAGATGCTGGAACAGAGATACTTTGGAGAAACAGACATCCTTCGCTTCGTGCGCACAGATCATCGTTTAATCACCTCGAATTGTTCAGGATGGGTATAGCCATTATCTATTGTCATGTCTCAGTGAGACATCGCGGGTCCACCATGATCAGTACCATCCTTGGTCACACGCAGAACAGCGGCAGCACCTTTGGCTACATGGTTGAACTGATGGGTTACAATCGCATAATCGCCTTCTTCGGTCACGGTGAACTCTACGACAGCTCCACCACTTGCGGGAAGCATAACCGTCTGTATTCCATACTGGATGTTGCGTGGATTCCCATCGGTATACACACGATCCATAATGGTACCCACAACGTGGAAGGATGAGACTTCATTGGGTCCGGCATTACTGACATAGATTCGCACCGTATCTCCTACTTTGGCTAACAGGGGATGTTTTACTAATCCATAATCATTACCGTTAAATACGACATAATCCGGTTCACCGTTCAAAAAAGCTTCGTAATCATGCTCTTTATACCATTCACTCTGAACAAGGGTATACTCACGATCAACCAAGTGATCGGAAGGGTATCCTGCCTTGGGTTCAACAATAATCATGCCGTACATACCGTTCGCGATATGGGCAAGGACTGGTTTGGTTCCACAGTGATACATGAATACGCCGGGTGAGGAGGTTGGATAGGTGAACGTACCTTCCTCACCTGGCATAACATCAATAAATTTGCTGCTTGGAGCAGCATGTACAGCGTGAAAATCCATAGAGTGAGGCAAGCTGGAATCTTTATTTTTTAATGTGAACACCAGGGTATCTCCCTCCGTCACTCGTAGGACGGGTCCGGGAACGGTGCCATTAAACGTCCAAGCGTTATAGATCACACCTTCGGAGATTTCGACATCTGTAACTTGGGCTGTCATTTCAATATATACCGTAGTACCTTCTCGGCGAATGATCGGGTCCACCGGGGGTTGACTGACCGCAGAGGAGGAGACTTCATCGTGGTGAACAGGTTTAACCGTATCGGCTGTACTACAGTGAGAGAGAGTTGCTGTAAATATGGCGAATAAGAGTGACCATTTATATACATTCATTAAGGAAAACATAGGTACACAACCTTTACTCAAGTGATGTTTTTCACAATATAAAAAGCAGGTATTCTTTCATTCCAGTAGTTATTTAGTTATAGATTACGTTATTGAGGCAAGTACGGGTGTGATGAGGCACACACTTGGGTATGTCGTATTAGGAGCATTTCCAACAAACTGCCTGCAATTCTTGTGTTGAGGAACGGAGTTTCATATAATTTTAGAGAGATCGATTGGTAAATGTTGAGTATTTTGACGCGGTGTGTGGGCACGCTTCGATTGAACAACGGAATGGTCAACTGGGATGGAAGTGTTTCGAATGTTATTGTGCAATAGGTGAACGTTGGTTTAACGTGGAAGTCACAGACGAGAAGAAGACGTCTCACCGATCTACGCATGTGGAATGTCCGCATTGGTAGTTCCATTAATCAGGTTGAATTACATGCCAAGCCGACATACCGAATGTGTTTTTCCAAAATTCGTGCTGGAAAAGACCCTGTGAAGATGAAGAGTTAAAGCCGCAAGGAGAGAAGACATGAAACTACGCGTGAAACTTACTATTTTTGCAATCATTCTGGGTGTGTTGATGATTCCGGCTTATTTTATTTTACAGGCATTCGGTGTATTTCAAAAAGAGACAGTATTATCTGACTATGCTCTCGCCGTTGATGTTAATGGGAAGTCCTATGAAGCCTGGCCGCTTATTAACAGTTTTGCAGCGATGGACAAAGAGGAAGATAACCGTCAGTTTTATTACCGGATTGATATGAATCATATCCAATACCTGTTTAATCTGGCTTACCAGGAGTATGATGTGAAGCCTGGCGGAGACAATCCGTATCTGGCTGGTACTGTAAACTATCAACGCACAGATCACAACTATGTGCAGACCGAGAGACAGTATGAGAACGCCAACGATTTCACAACGGTTTTGAATCTGTATGATCAGAATGGGCAGGTGATCTACACCTACAATAACACCGGCAAGGGAGATAAACAGCTGGTAGAATCCATTATTCATCAGGGAATGAGCCGTTCTACGAATGGAGGTGGCGGTGAAGCCGTGCGCGATCCTTATATCAATATTACGGCGTTATTTCGCGACAAGCTAAACATCGATGTGAAACTGACGGTGGATGAGGAACACAAAGTAGTTACTATTCGAATGAACAAATCGGAGGCTAGATGATGAATGAGTATGGTGTGCAACACGGACCTACGTATCTGGAAGGATTAACAAGTAAGGAAGAGGACATAAAGTCCGATGAAGTGGAGTGGAAAGGCAAACTTCAAATGAGTGATGGACACGATAAATTCCATATTTATTATTATGGTGACTTGATGGAAGATGATCTGATTGCCTGGCATGATTCGACACCGCTTCTTGTATATGCCGAGCATACAATCACGGGTGATCGCTATCTGCTCATTGATGCCGCCAAGCACGGATATGATGCCATGTTATGTGAGACCTATTCAGAAGAAGCACTACATGACAGACCCCTTCGTCCTTATCTGGATGTTGAAGGAGAGGATATCTTTGAGGTAGAGTTGACGGCCTACTACAATGTGCCTTGGGATGATGAGTTTGGCGAAGAAGTAGATGAGCGTGGTATGTATGAACTGATCACGGGAGAACGCATGCATTTTGATCAGGTCAAACGTGATGGATATGATGCCTTTGCCATTCGCATTCTGAATCGTAAAGGGGTATGGACTGAAATTGTACAGGAAGAACTTGCGTAGATTCTGAAAACGAATGAACCAAACTGAGATGGGAGATGTCGACAAATGTATATGGTATCCCGTGCACTTAAACCGGTTCCAGCAGAGGAACTGAATCAATTTGAACAGCAATATGCCATCTCGCTACCTTCGTCATACCTTACCTGGATTGAACATTACGGAGAAGGAACATACACGGGTTGGATGAATGTGCAGAGACCGGACCCGGAAGTGCTGAAGCCTTTTGTTGAATATGATTTTTGGATACATACGGACGATTCGCCAATAAGTCAGCATCAACTTGAACAATGCATTACGATCGGCAGTTCTGTGGATGGAGATTTCCTTGCTGTTCATCCAGAAGTAGAGGGGCTGTTGTGGCTACCGCGTCATGATGAGCATATTACCTTGTGGACTTGCCCGGAGGCTGAATTTGGCGAAACACTGGACCGGATCTATTGCGGGTACTACCGTCAGGATAAACCGATATCGCCACTATACTATGAACCGTGGAATGAGCTGCGGAAGCATACGTTTTACCATTTTACAGGGACGGAACAGGGAATCTCCATGAAGGAACTGGCCAACAAGTGCAAAACAGAATTTAAGTGGGATTCTGTGTTGGAGAATGAGTACATGTGCAAGCTGTTTATGGTATCGATGGGCGGATACTTACGTTTTAACTATGCGACTGGAAGAGAAGTTGCCCTGTTCTATGAAGAAAAGAATGGTGCGGAGGAGGCGACGGATAACGAAATCAGTCTATTTTTGCAAGCACATCATTGTACGGCATATGAATAGGGCTGGAGTGGAGGGAAACTTATGAGTTGGTTAAAAGAAGACATCGCGGAACAATGGCGCAATGAAGGCAAGCGTTATGCAAGGGATGTCAATGCATTTGTACGGAGAAGTATGCAGGGAGAGCAACCGGATGAATCCGAGCTGGAGGGAGACTCTAGAAGCGGCTTGAGTACTGAAGTATTCCAGATGGTGAGACAGGCCAATCTCCATGGTGACGTGGAGGTGCTTCGACGTGAGCTGCCCGCAGCGACGTGGCCATTGAACGAGGCGTTTCAGGGTTCCATGCAAGCGGTCAAAGTTGTAGGTTATCTGAACGAGGAAACGATTGTATGTAATACGGGGATTTTCACGGAGAATAGTCATATATATACGATGGATCCGCACGGATGGCAGTTGATCTCTCCATATACTTTTGCAGGTTGCTCATCGGATGGACTTGACTTTGCGCTTGCAGGACCGGATGGGATTCGTGTCATTCGTCAGCCAGATCGCAAGTTGGAAGGACAGGAGATAGCGACATATCGATGGGAAGATATTCAAGCCCGGATACAGTCGGCATTACCTCGGATTGAATCACTTGCGGACTGTGAGCATCCCGAACGGACACTTGAGGGACTTATACCTATGGATGAAGACAGTGCACTACTTATACATTCACGATACGGGATATATCTGGTAACGCAAGATCAAGTGACCTTGCTTCATCCCGATCTGGCAGAGATCGAAGAGTATGAGCTAGAGGATACACAGATAGATATGGGACATGCAGCTGTATCACGTGATGGTCGATGGATTGCCTATGGCAGCCAAGGGAGCAATCATATGGTGATGGACCGTCAGCTGAGCAAGACTTACTCCCTATATCCGGAATCGAGCTATCCTCATTATGCGGCATTCACAA
Organism: Paenibacillus sp. SZ31; assembly: GCF_012912005.1. Lineage (GTDB taxonomy): Bacteria > Bacillota > Bacilli > Paenibacillales > Paenibacillaceae > Paenibacillus. The sequence goes on along the minus strand of NZ_JABBEA010000007.1, from coordinate 255,623 downwards.
GTGATAACCAGAACGTCTGGTTTAACGCATGTCATTTCTATAACGGGGTAACGATACAGGTTCCGCTGGAATCAATCGCAGGCAACGAAACGAAGGAAGATTGGCCGGTCATGGATGAGAATGCACGAGTGTATGCAGCAGTGGAATTAGAAGCGGGCATGGTGCTTGGGGATGCATATGGTTATTTGTACTGCGTGAATGGCGAGGGTAAAGAAGTATGGCGTCATTTTGTGGGCAGTACGATCTATTCTCTCGCCGTATCGCCAGAGCAGTCCAAGCTGGCAGTCGGTACCTATGGTGGCATGCTGCATGTGCTCGATCTTCGTTCCAAAGAAATGGACGAGTACGGGATCGGGACAGGCACTCTTCGTGAGTTGGAGCGGTATGTGTTGTGGCGTGGAGAAGAACCTCTGCGCTGGTGAGTTCGTATTACAACCTGCAAAGGGGTGAAGGAATGGAACGTGAAGAGGCTGTAACTTTATTAAAATATCACTCCTTTTCCTATGATGATCTGAGTCATCCCAAGATGGAGAATGATTTTATTGGCAGTCTGTGGCCTTTTCGTGGACGTACCAGAACTTGCACGGCCTTCACTGGATCGGGAAGTCATAGCATGTCTATGGGGAATTACTTATATGGCTGAATCACTTGTTAGATGAGAGAATACAGGATCACGAGATTCGAGAGACCAAAAAATAAGACAATTCCTTCAATAACAAAGAAGCTGCCGAAGCAGCTCCTTTATCTGAACTGAACCTGAACTTTGCATAAGTCTCGATTACCACTGAAAGAAACGATGTCCGTGAAATCCTCCGTCTGGAGGTCCTCCGTGTCCACCTGGACCACCCGGACCGCCGGGTCCACCTCCGTGAGGTCCGCCGGGATAGCCACCTCCTGGGAAAGGACCATGGTGCCCACCTGGGTAACCACCTCCGGGATAACCACCATGCCACCAAGGACCGCCGATCGGAAATGGCAGTGGGAAAGGAACAATGGGCGGGTATGGATACGGATAAGGGTAAGGATACGGTGGGGGTGGCGGAGGTGGTGGATAATAAGGGTAAGGATAACCCGCAGGTTGCGGGGATGACACTGAACCAGGGCCGTATGCCATGTAACATGCCTCCAATGACTGGATTGATGATATCAGCCTATGCCACAGTGTAATCAGATGATACAGCAGATTGAAGATTAATGAATATAGAGTAATGAGGGGGAACCTATGGTAGCCGTAGCTTTTCACACCGATCCAAGAGGAACTGCCTATGAACTGTTGATTGACGAATTGATCGAAAAGACGGATCGTTTTATGCTAGTTGACAGAAAGTATGCTGAAGAAGCTACACCTGAAAAAGTTGCCAAAGTGTTACAGAGACTTGAGCCGTATCTGATTGAAAACAGTACGATGGAAGAAATGATGCTGAAAAGTGGCGCCATGTACTCAGAGGGAATCTATTACATATACCGTTGCACGCCGGAATCAGGGCAGGTTCTTAAGGAGGAAGCTTCTCGCTTTCGTGACTGGTTATATCCGTCGATGCCGGATGATCTTTGTTTTCTAAAAGAGGACGGGAGTGACTACTTCTACACTGTTGCTCATGAGAATATATATGGCATGCACATTACACAAGAAGAAGCAATTGAGCTAATGGAGCGAATCACTGGGTTGTTCTTTAGATTAGATCGACATCAGGACATTCATTGCTTACTGGACGATGCAATCAGGCATCAGACGGATGTGCTGAATATTAGTTCATATTACTTGAAAGAGATTCCCGAACGGATTCGGGAACTACAGCACTTGAGACGCTTGACGATTTTTGAGCAGGATGTTTATACGCTTCCACCGGCTCTTTTTGAACTGACAACGTTGGAAGAATTGGAGATTATGACTGCCGATTTGGAAGGTATTCACCAAGACATTGGAAAATTGAAACAACTTCGAGAGCTTAGAATTTATTGCGGTAGTTCTTATCATGTTCCTACCGGGTGGAAGCCGAAGGAGCAGTCGGATCTTGGTCTGAAACATATTCCAGCCGAGATTGGTGAATTGAGCGAACTGGTGACTCTGGATATAGGATACTCGGGCATTCGTGAGCTTCCGCCTGAACTGGAGCAACTGAAGAAGCTACGTTATTTGAGTGTAACTAATGGTTTAATTGAGGAAACGCCAGACATGGTGAATCGAATGACCTGGCTTCTGGATGTGAATCTGAACAGTACTCCATTAGGAATTAGTTGGGAGCACATCTTGGGCGAGGAAGAATCTTAATATCAAATGAGCCCTGCTCGGGATGTCCGAGTCAGGGATATTTGTCATGCGCCGCAAACATAGCGGAAATGGGCTCACGCATCTGGGCACTGGGCATAAGCTGGCATATAGGTTATGACCTAAACCGAGAGCGAAGGGCAGGCGTTTTATTTTGGCAACCTCAACCATGGATTACACTTTACCAACCACCCAATTTACTTATGATTTGAGCAATAACCCGTTATTCAAGAAGGATGAGAACAACTATATTAACTCCCTTTCCATCAAACAGTTAAACACACTGGGCAATACTTCTTTATTGGATATTTTTCTTAGCACAGGCAATGTGGTTGAGCCTCACACGCATCAGAATGCCAGCGAGTTGGTATACTGCATTAGCGGTTCGGCAGTTGTGTCCCTCATTAATCCGTTCACGAACGAGTTGCTTCATTTCCCGATTACACCAGGGCAAGTAGCTAATGTACCTCAAGGCTGGTGGCACTATGAAGTGGCTACTGTAGATCATACGCACTTACTGGCGATCTTTGATGCTCCCGTTCCTGAAGCGATATTTGGCTCAGACACCTTACGTCTTACACCTGCAAAACTTCTGGCTTATACGTACTGTCTAGATGAAAAAAAGGTTCAAGAAGCGCTGGCTCCTATCCAAAAAACAGTGATTATTGGCCCGCCGGCAGATTGTCCGACGTCAACTGCCCCTGTCTCTAACAATGCTCCGAATGTCAATCATCAGCCTTACGTAATGCCTAATGTACAGCCAAACATGCAACCCCATGTACAACCAAACATGCAGCCAAATACACAGCCTAACATCCAACCTTATGTAAACCGCCTTCCGTACTGGGGCACTTGGGTGGACCCGCGTATTATTCATGAGCCGGGCTGTCCGTATTATAGAGAGCTTCCTTTGAATACGACTAATCAAGAGGAAAGATGACGTATGAAGGCCTAGTGGGCAAGGTCTTTCTAATATACGCTAGGTACTTCAGTTAAATTAGATATAGAAAAGAAGCGTCCGCAACGGAACGCTTCTTTTTTATTTTTTACGATGTGTAATTTCGTCCCAAACCAATTTCCGTTAATAATTGACGATAGGCAATTGAAGTACGGTCCGCGGGAATATGGGCCTCGGCATGCAGATCAAGGGGCAGATCCTCCGGTTTCTGTGACTCGACCATCTCGCGATCTTCTTCGAATACCTGCAAGTTAAACTTGATGGTATCTTCAATGGGAGCATCTTTGTCAAAGTTGCGTGTAATTGGACAGAATAGACGTGTGTACCGAGCAGACATTGGCGAAGCACAATTCAGAATATTCAGCTTGTCGTCTCCTGGGAAATGTACCGTCAGAGAAGCCGCAAAGGGTGGGAACACCCGAAACTCCCGCAACCATTGGAAACCTTCAGGTGCAACAAGATCTTGCCCTTTGCCATAATTGCTGACTGTACTCCAATACTCGGCCAGCAACTCATTTCCCTCGCGTTTCACTTTGTACTGGGGGACTTCTGTGTTGTTTCGGTCACCAAATGTTTCCGTATGCACATAGGCAAAATGGGATACATCCAGGAATCCTTCCATTTGTCGTCCGGAGGAACCAGCAATATCAAAGTTGGGTATTAAAATATTGATATAATCCGGATCATCCCATCCAGGAAAGGTTGGAATTTGTTCTTCCGTTCCCGCCAGTGTGGTCCATATTAAGCCATAACGTTCGACTGCCGGATACACGATGAGTTTGAGCTTTGGTGAGATTTTGGAGCTTGGGTGCGCAGGCACGGCGGTACATTTTCCTTCACAATTATAACGGAAACCGTGATACGGGCAGACAATCTCACCATTTTCTACCCAACCTTTGCTAAGTGGAGCCCCGCGGTGAAAACAAAGATCTTTGGCTACCACAACCTGATCATTACTGCGATAAAGAACCAGCTTCACATCGAGTAATTGAGCAGCCAGGGGTTTGTCTGTTACTTCGGTTGCTTGGGCTACCGGGTACCAATATTGGGATAATACATGCCAGTCTTCAGCGGTGAATGTACAGCCCCTAGGTAATTCGGATGTCACATTACGGTTTGCGTTGGAAGTTATCATATGAAACACTCCTTGCTGATATGAATAAACGATTCTCTTTTTAATGTTAGAAAAGTTAACTTGATTAGCCGTATGTTACTACTCTTTTGGTCAATGTATCAATATTCCCAACCTACTTTTGGTTGAAATCACAAACAGCTCAGTAAAAACCGTACATGGATACGGAAAAATCCGGATTTTTCTTACGTCATATGTTAATTTTATAGAAAGAGGACAGACATTCAGTATGTTATTTCTTTTACTCATTGATGGCTTTATGGAGGTTTACTGTTTAGAATTGTAATGTGAATATTCGTTAGTTGAGCAACCATTCTTATGGACATAAAAAGATTTTCGCAAAGAATGTCACAGATCCCAGCCGTCATTTGTCTACAGTATGTAAACCAAATGACGGAGGCGAATGAAAAATGAATTTAAGAACGAATTACAGAGTAGCTAGCCCAGGCGCTTTTAAAGCGATGATGGCGATGGAGCAATATATATCCGGGCAATTTGAGAATAAAGTGTTATACGAGTTGTTGAAAATCCGCGTGTCCCAGATCAATGGCTGTGCCTTTTGTCTCGATATGCATGCCAAAGATCTGATGAAACTGGGAGATTATGCGGATCATATTCTCTTGTTAAGTGTGTGGCGTGAGGTGGCTTTCTTCACGGATCAAGAACGTGTTATGCTGGAACTGGCTGAAGCGGTGACTAAAATCTCGGAGCAGGGCGTACCACTTGCATTGTACGATAAGGTTCGTGAACACTTCAGTGAATCCGAACTGGTGGATCTGATCTTGGCCATTAACACGATTAATAACTGGAACCGGATTGCGATCACAACTGGAATGTATCCGTGTTGCTTTAACTAAAAATACACGCACCATGCCAGAGGAGGCTTCTTATGAATTCCAATCTCCACGCCAATGAGCCAGAAGTGTCTTCTCTGGATGTTGGTGAGCTGTATATTAGTTATAAAAATTATGCATTTTCAATAGCTTACCGCATGCTCGGCAGTGTGGTAGAAGCTGAAGATATTGTACAGGATTGTTTTGCGGGGATTCAGAGTACGTCTGCTCAGGATATTCGTGACCCCAAGTCCTACATCGCCAGACTGGTTGTGAACCGAAGCTTGAATCTGCTAAACTCCGCCCGTAATCAGAGGGAAAGTTATGTTGGTGAGTGGCTGCCAGAGCCGATGGGTGACAGTGAAGAGAAGAACATGCCAGAGGAAACGATGGAGAAAAAAGAACTGATCTCTTACGCCTATCTGGTCATGTTGGAGCGTCTATCGCCCATGGAACGGGCTGTTTTTGTCCTTCGTGAAGCGTTCCGATATGATTATTCCGAAATAGCAGATTGGCTGGGCAAAACGGAAAGTAACTGCCGCCAAATCTTTAGCCGCGCCAGACGAAATCTGCCCGAAAGACTTCCGCCGATCGAGCAGAGTGATGCGGATTTGATAGCGAAAGGTGAATTGCTGAGCCGTTTTACAACGGCTTTCCTTCGTTATGACGTCTCTACCATGCTCGAGTTACTGGCGGATCAGCCTGTATTTACAGCAGATGGCGGTGGCGTTGTGCATACCGTTATGAGAACGATGAACGTTCACAAAGGCGTGCTTGCCCTCCTGACCTCACGGCGAGTCCTTACGCGATTGCGTGATAGAGAATGGGTGCCCATGTGGATCAATGGCGAGCTTCAACTCGCATTGATGAAAGAAGGGCAGTTGTCCGAGATACTCTGTATAGAGTTGGACCCTTCCGGTGAGCGGATTGAGGGCGTGTATCTCGTTGTAAATCCGAACAAACTTACATCAATAGACACTTCAACTCTTTGATCCAAACGTAAGGACTTGATATGTAAATTTAAAAGCGGCAACCTCTGTCTCGAGGACTGCCGCTTTTTTGCATTCACATTCTGCCATTCACTATCCGATTATTCACGGGCAAATTGTTGTTGAACAGGTTCAATGATTGCTCGGACTTCAGGTGTAAGCTCATCATTGTTCTGATTGAGAACCAGCAAAATCTTTTCCATGGTATCGAGAAGAATACTCTTCGTTTCGGGCTCCCGCGTAGCCAAAGCTTTCTCGTAAGCCTGTTTCACCTCAGGGTCCATGGTGCGAATTTCTTCGTCCGTGTACCAATCATAAGCAGGCGTGTTGTCACTTCCATAAAAGAGATAATCCACAAATAACCCTTGCTTCACTGCTGATGTGCGATTGGAATTCGGGAAGTTGTTCAAAAAGGCTTCTTTCTCCAATGCACGCTGGATTAATTCGTTCCAAGAGATGATAATGCCCCCATCTGAAGTCGTCATTTGGTTGGACTCGGTAGCCATAATATTAATGTATGCAGCAATATCAGCCTTAACAAAAGGTTTGAACTTTTGATATATCTCATAATTGATGATGGGGTAATACAAGCCTTCACTGGTTTCCAGTTTGAACCCGAGATCTGAAGCTTCCTGCAGAAGCTTCTTCGCTGTCGGATCTTTAATTTCTTTGAGCAGACGACTATATGTAAGCTTCTGTTCGTAACCAAGTTGTTCATGGGCTTGAGATATGGCCTGTTGAAATTGTTCCGTATACATTTGGTAGTCCATATTAGCCAATTTCACATTCTGCATGTTCTCCAGTTGCAGCGTCATTAGTGTGGCCTGCCAAGGGCCGACTTTATCGATATGATTCATCAGGTATTTACGCGCTTTAACCAGACTTTCTGTGGACTTCACTGCTTCTGTTCGATAGGTTTGGAATTGATGATACACCGCTTTGGAAGCGGGGACAGGTGCAGCTAGTGTTGTTGAAGGTGTGAGTATTGCGCCAATGGCAGTACAGCCGAGAGCCATAGCCAGTAAACCAAGTTTAGCAGGTTGCTTCCATCTCATTTGTATACCTCCCCATTAATGAAGAAAAAGCCATTTGAATTCTCGTATAACGGCATTTCACCCTATTTATATGTATGATCCGTAAGTTGAAAATGTACGGGTTTGTCTTTGATTAAACCAGTTTCTGGTAAGCGAATCAAGTGTCTTCAGTAGGAAAATGATTACAAATAATGAAAGAACAGCCCCTAAAACCCGAAAGGGTTAAAGAGACTGTTCTGGGGAAGCGGATTTTATTTTCTAATTAATGAAGTGGTTTATTGTTAATAGGCATCTGAGGTGCCCCGGTTGCTGGAATGTATGCCTGAAGCATCTGTTGTGTATCACTTGGAGTGAGTTGAGGTACTTGATAATAGGCGTTTTTATTCTGGAACATGAAAATTTCATAGGCCATCTCGATAAAATGCTGGATCTGTGAAGCGATGACTCGGCGAACCGTTCCATTTGTGATCTCGCTGCAAGACATGCCGAGCAGACTCGCATGTGACTTGATCAGTCCCAGCATATGACCGCTAATCCCGGCATCCTTTACATCGGCTAAGCTCTGGTTTGGCTTTTTCGGTGCTGAGGGCTTAAGGCCATATACCGGTGGTACGATGTTGGGGATCATGTAGGTTGCTGTCTCCTGATGAGGCTTCTGTCCGGATGCAAAACACTCTGCTGTCAGATTGTACTGGGATAATATGAAATTGTACTGCCGGTCGAGAATGCCAATCAGTTCCTGGCTCTGCACAAATGTACGAAAGATCATGTATTGATCCAGCACGTTAATGGTGGAGGACAGAATCTCATGCACATCGAACATCTCATGGCCGCCATGATTCATGTTAGGGGTGACATTTGGATTAGCATTCAATGTAGGTTGTACTAAATTTTGAGGATGCATCGAATTTGGATTCATTGTAAATTTGATTCTCCTTTGGTAAATGGTATGATTCTAGTATGCTTGGAGAGTAGTAAATTTATGTAATATATTAGGAGTATACGCACAAATAGGAATAGGCATGGTGGTGGTTAAATATGGAAGAGATCGATTGGAGTGTAGCAAAAAATTTGTTCGTCAAACATTACGGGAGCGCAATACAGATGCATCGAGAAGGCTTGTATAGCGAATATAAGCGCTGGGATGTACCCCGAGAGTTAGAGGAACAATGGATAGGGGAGCGGATTCAACAATTAAGTTCCGAGCTGTCTATCATGAATTGGAATGCGGTGGACGAACTTGCGTTGATCGCCAAACATCGGACAGAACCATCAATTATTACGGCAATTACAGCATTTGCTTCGAGACAATTGAAGAGTGCGGACAGTATGGTGCGTCTCGTGTATGCTGAACGACTGATTGAGCTGATCAAACGGTATGAATCCTCTCTGCCGATGGACAAGTTACGGGAAACCTATCAATTGACGATGGACTTGCTGGTTGATGTGGCGACTAAACCGTTGGTTCTTGATCCAGGCCATGAATTACAGCAGTATGGATTAAAGGATAAACGTGGATTGAATTTGCGTGTGGAAAAGAATAAGGAAGAAATCATCCGATATTTTCGAAATTAATTGAATTTTATCAAGTGAGGTCAGAATCATTGAGAAAACTGAATTATATTCGCATATTTATTTTCCTTAGTGTGGTCACTATAGTAACACTCGGCTTGTACTATGTAGCCGCAGACTGGCTGGATCAGCGTTACTTCCGCTTCCTGATCTGGAATCTGTTTTTGGGCTGGATTCCTTTTGTGTTCTCTTATGCAGCCTATCTTCTAAGTGGTGTGAAATGGAAAGGTGCTACATGGCTTGCAGTCGCAAGTGGACTGCTGTGGTTGTTATTTTTCCCGAACTCTTCCTACATCGTTACAGACTTGGTTCATCTGACAGCGAGAAGTTCCCGGTATTATGGTGGGAATGGAGTGGACTACACGTATTGGTACGACTTGAGTGTTGTATTAATGTTTGTCTGGACTGGGCTCCTACTTGGATTCCTATCGATGTATCAGCTTCAGGAAGTGATCTATCACCGAATTGGACGCTTCGCATCCTGGATCTTTGTACTCACAGGCTGTGCTTTGGGAAGTTACGGGGTATTGCTTGGACGCGTATATCGACTGAATAGCTGGGATGCACTGACGAATCGCGAGACGCTGATTGAGCTGATGCACGAAAGTGTAAGTCGCCCGTCTCTTGCTTTTTGCCTGTTTTTTGGCACGTTTATTACTACAATCTATGCCACATTGTATTATCTGATTAATACGAGGTCTCCCCGTGAAACGAAGAAGAGTGCAGGAAGTCCTGAGGCGGACTTGCAAGCGTTGCGCTAATTCATGGTGTTTAGAAGGCATGCAGCCAGATAGACTTAAGGTAAAACGATTGGAACAAGTGATTAAACGGCAGTTGAGCATGTTTTGTATAACTTAATCTTAAGTCGTATGAAGAAGGGTTATTTCCTTTTATGAGGGAGTAACCCTTCTTTTTACGAAAATGTGGCAGGTATGCAGGATATGACGAAGAATTAAAAATGAGAGTATTAAGAATACATAGACAAGTAGGTGAATATTAAAATGTTGAATGTATTAGAGCTGACAACAAAAGTAGAAGAAGTCATGGAACGTGTGAATTTTTCGGGTGTTGTATTACTCCAGCAAGCCGGTGAACCCCTTTTGAATATGAAACGTGGTTATGCGAATCGCAGTGAAGAGCTTGCCAATCAGGTGGATACACGCTTCGGAATTGCATCAGGATGTAAAATCTTCACGGCAGTGAGTATATGCCAACTAATAGAAGCGAGCAAGTTGTCTGCTGATTCCAAGCTGAACGATGTGTTGGATGCGGATTTTCCACTATGGGACGAAGGAATTACCATCCATCAGTTGTTAACACACACGTCAGGTATTCCAGATTATTTTGATGAAGAAGTTATGGAAGACTTTTCAGAATTGTGGAAGGACAGACCGGTTTACGCGATGCGGCGATTAAATGACTTTCTGCCCATGTTTCAGCATCTGCCGATGAAGTCTGCTCCGGGTGAACGTTTTCACTACAACAATGCGGGTTTCATTGTGCTGGGGCTTATCGTGGAGCAGCATTCAGGACTGTCGTTTACAGATTATGTGGAAGAGCACATTTTCAAACGGTGTGGCATGAAGGACTCGGGTTATTTCGTAACAGATCAGCTTCCACGTAACACAGCTTTAGGGTATATCGATCATGAAGATGGCTCTTGGAACACTAATATGTTCTCGATTCCTGTCAAAGGTGGATCGGATGGTGGAGCCTATGTTACGGCACCGGATATGATTCGATTTTGGGATGCTTTGCTGGGTCACCAATTGTTAAATGAAGAGACGACACATCAGTTATTAACTCCACATGCTCATCAAGAGGATGAAGAGTATTATGGGCAGGGGATCTGGATTGACCGCAAGGAGGAAGAAATTTTCAAATTTCATGTCATGGGGTTCGATCCAGGGGTGTCGTTCATGTCTTCCGTGTATCCGGACTATGATCTACAACTGGTTGTGCTCTCTAATCAAGAGTCTGGTCCGTATCCAATAACAGTTGCCATCGAAGAAGCTTTGGCATGACGAATAAACCCTCAGCCTGTGGGCTGGTTATCTTACATAAGGTTGGGGGTTTATTTGTCGAACAGGATAAAAGGACTGCTTACGTTTATAACATTTTCCATAGTTCAGGGACGATTAATCGAGGGAAAACATCCAGTGGAGGCTTCTCTTTCTTTCGTTTGTCATTAGTTAAAACCGTAACGAGTTCCAGCTCTGGGACAATGTATACATACTGCCCACCGAACCCTCGCGCGTAATAATAATGGAGATTGGGTTTGTCGTCTTCAGCAGTAATATCTTCGGCAACAGACCTTTCATTCGGATAGACATCCACCCACCAATGCCAAGCATAACTTACGTGATTCGGTGGAGTGACTGTAATGAAAGGCTGCGTCGAACGCGATACCAGATCACTTGAAATGAGAGATTCACCCTCCCACATACCTTGCTGTAGAAACAGCTGACCGAATTTCAGTAGATCCGCGGGCAACATTTTAAGACCGAATCCGCCAGTATGTACACCTTGAGGGTCACTTTCCCATTCATAATCCTTAATTCCCAGCGGGCCAAAAAGATAACGTTCTGCGAACTCGGCTACATTCATACCTGCATTTTGCATCAGGATGGCGGATAGGATCTGTGATACTCCGGAGTTGTACTCCATATATGTACCCGGTTCATGACTTAACCGTTGTTCCAACGCAAAATCCACCCAATGATCGGTGCGGGTCATGCGAGGGAATGAATTCTGCCCGCCGAACTCGTCCCAGTTGAATCCGGCTGTCATGGTAAGCAGTTGTTCCAGTGTGATCGCTGGTTTGCGCGGATCAGGATCAGATGTCAACTGCGGGAAAAAGGTGGATATTGGGGTAGATGCCTCAGGCAAAATCCCCTTATCCATCGCTATACAAATGAGTGCGGATAGCACACTCTTGGTACAAGAATTGATTTTTGCAATATCGGTCGCAGCCTCTTGGTTGCGGTAGTGTTCGTACATAATCTCACCGCGTACGCTGACCAGACAGCTTCGCAGATCCAGCGGCGGAATAATCTGTTGTAATTTGGATGACAGTGATGAAGGATTCATAGTGTCCTTTCTGTGCTGTTGATTTGTTATAGGATTTTGTGGAAATAGGTGTCCATTATCTTAGCATATTAGTTGAGAGAAGCTCAACAAACGATTACTTATTCTGGTTATGGCAGGTATACTGGCAGCTAGAAGTAATAAAACAGTAGGAGGGTACACCTTTGTTCAAAATCGGAAATCAAGGATCGTTTGACATGCTTCCTGATCATGCTAAGGCAATATATGAGGGAGACACGGATGCTGTAGAAGAATTCATTAAACAGGGCATGGATCTCGAAGTAGAGATCATACTCAGTAAATACATAGCATTGACGCCACTAGATCTTGCCTTAATCTGCAATCAACCGGAAGTGGTTAAGTTGTTGGTGGAGTATGGAGTTAACCTGAATGTCAAAAATAATTCGGCGATCCTCAAGGCCGTTAGATATTGTGGAGAAGAGATGGTGCGTTACCTGTACCAGCAGGGTTCCAAGTTAGATGGACTTAATCGGGTCAAATCTAGTGCATATGACGAAGCCTACTATGGTAACAAAAACAATATAAAAGTGCTGAATGAACTGGGGTTGGATATTCGAAAATATGGAGGCAAAACGTTACGCAAGGCTGTAGCTGATCACGATATGAAGACTATTAAGTATTTGCTGGATGAAGGGGTAGACGTCAATTACAATGAACCAGATATGGTATACCCGTATAAGGCGACACCTCTCACGGTAGCTGCAAGGCTTAATAATATGAAGATGGTTCGATATCTGGTGGACCAAGGAGCAGATGTGACCATTCAGGAAAAGGATGGAGAACGGGCGTATACGATTGCAGTGAGTCAGAAAAATGAAGAAATGGCCGAATATCTAAAGAGGCTTGAACCTCAAGAATTTCATGATATGAGCAACAAATTGCATGCATTAAAGTCTTATAAACTACCACAGCAACTCATTGATTTCCTAACCGGTGGTATCCGAAGAATGGACTTGCCAGATAATAAATCAGGCATTCGATATATAGAATTCTTTCATCTGATCGATACAGTGGAGATGAAAATGGGCAGACAAAAACTACTGCGTATATCCTCGAACGTCGATCAATATTCACATATTCTGATCGTCTGGAATCCGAGCAAAAAAATGATTGGATATGCAGACATTGAACATCAAGAACATGAAACGATAGCTACATTTGAAGAGTTCTTGGCTGAGGCTGCTACAGCTATAGAGCATTTCCTGAGTTAGATGGATTGTATACGAACTTTCTATTAACCTCTTTCCAATGAACATATGGAAGAGGTTTTTACTATTATGAACATGCCCATATAGGAAAAATATCATATGAAAAATGAACTATGTTAGTGCGTATTAAGGTTAGAAATGGTAAAATATCAATGCCTAAACATGGAACAAGTAGATGGAAGATAATTAAATATAGGAAATATTGTAGAATCAGTGATTTAGCAAAAGAATTTTTTAGTAAATTATAGTAATCTAATACTGAATTGAGGAATTAAACATGGCGATTATTGACGTAATTAAGTATGATGGCTCACCTGATGTATTTGCTTGGAAACATCCCGAGACTGAACTGGGAACATGGACTCAGTTAATTGTGAATCAATCTCAACAAGCAATTCTTTTCAAGGATGGAAGAGCACTTGATATGTTTGGACCCGGAAGGCATACGTTGAGTACTGCGAATATCCCAATCTTGAACCGACTCGTTAACCTTCCGTTCGGAGGAAAGTCACCTTTTGCAGCAGAAGTATGGTATGTCAATCAAGTAAGCGCATTGGACGTTAAATGGGGAACGGCGAATCCGATTCAGATCCAGGATCCCAAGTATAATATTATTGTTCCCGTAAGAACATTTGGACAAATGGGAATGAAAATTTCGGATTCACGAAAATTTTTGGTCAAGCTTGTGGGAACACTGCCTGAGTTTAACCAAGTTAATATGATTAATTACTTCCGTGGGTTGATTATCATGAATATTAACTCCATGTTGTCATCATATCTAATACATAGAAAAGTAAGTGTTTTGGAAATCAATGCATATATCGCCGAGATATCACGACATTTTGCAGATACGATAGCATCTACTTTTGAAGAATTTGGTATTGAGTTAATCAACCTGTATATTCACAATGTCAATCTGCCCGAAGAAGATCCTTCAGTCATTCGATTAAGAGAAGCGTTGGCACGCAAAGCTGAGATGGATATCATTGGCTACACATATCAGCAAGAACGTTCTTTTGATACGCTTGAAGGTGCAGCCAAAAATGAAGGAAGCATGCAGTCAGACATCATGGGCGCAGGGCTGGGGATGGGCATGGGTGTTGGTCTGGGAGGTTCTTTCAGTAGCGAGATGTCCCAGATGTCTAAAGTGATGTCTACGAAGGAAACGCCTGCAGTAAGTATATGTAAGCATTGTCATCATCCGAACCAGGAGAACAGCTCTTTTTGCAGCAAATGTGGCAATTCATTAGCCGAAAAATCGGTAGCAACAACAGATTGCAACAATTGTGGACATACCTTGCCAAAGGGAACCAAATTCTGTCCTAACTGTGGTGACAAATACCATGCATGTCCTTCATGTGGGGCGGATAATGCGGAGAACGCATTGGAATGTATTCAATGTCATCAACCGATGCCTAGCCCATGCCCAAATTGTAACCATATGAATTCCGGTCATACAAAATTCTGTGGCAACTGTGGCACAGGTTTAAGCTTGAAATGTAGTCGTTGCCAACATGAAGTAAAACCCGGCCAGAAGTTCTGTCTCGATTGCGGAAACAATCTGCAAGAAGGAGGACAGGCATAGTGATGGTAAAACGGAGCAATCTCTTGATTTTGGATGTCGTCTATTTAATATGCATGTTAGTATCGTCAATCGTTTCTTTTACGCTGTTTAATCATGCGCTTCTGTCGTTTTCTTTTTGGATGAATCTCGTTGCTTCTTATGTAGCGATTACGGCTATTTGGATCTACGCGCGGTTCATCATGCAAAATATGGATCGGTTTAAACGGTTTGTTCCAGGTTACACAGCTTTAGGTGTAGTATTGGGTATTTATCTGATTTGTGTGATGATCTACACGTTGTTAACAGGTTCAGCAGATCATGCGCTTCGCTGGTTCGTATTGTTACACACGTTAACGATTGCGATCGCAATTATTTTGTGCGGAATCATTATGATCTATATTCAAAGTGCGCGCCGTCATGAAACAGATGAACATACAAAAATCACAAACTTACAATTAATCGAAAAAGCTTTACAGCAATTGCTTCATACCATGGTGCAACATCCCGTCCTAACTGTGGAAGAGGAGCGCAAAACCGTTCAATCATTAATTGAACTTGTAAAGTATAGTGACCCAATTACTCCGGATTCCTTTGAGAAAAATGACCGCCAGATCTTGCTGGACATTGAATTGATGAACAGTGAGCTTGCAAATCAGTACGAAGCAGGGGAATTGGTAAATAGTGAACGTTTTGCTTCGCAACTATCCCAGTTAAAGTTCCGTTTGAAAGAGCGAAATCAACAGATCATGACAAGCAAATCATAAATTGCTGGAGGAAATGCCGTGAAAAGATTTTTTGGAATTATATTAATTATCATTTCGTGTCTGACGATCCTGTTCTCTTTAATCATGCTGTCTGAAGGAACGGAGATGGCCATTTTTAGTACAATTGTGTTTTTTATACCAGGGGTTATCGTACTTGTTACGGGAATTAAAATGTGTGGTCGACCTAAATCTCGTTCTAACACCGATCAATACCATCACAATTCTAATGATAAGCAATATTACCAAGATCAGCGTAATGAGAAATATGAAGAGAAAGATGAACCTCAAGAATCTGTAGCCGTGAATTGTTCAGGGTGTGGAGCCAAGGTAAAGGTATATCCTACTTTGTCTGCGGATTGTGAGTATTGCGGAACAACGATGAGGATTTCGTAGTCGTAGCTAACATAAATAGACTTTAACAGTTTTAGCGGACGGATACTTGTAGTGTGTCGGCTAGGCGTAGAGTTTGTTTGGGAGGAATCAAATTGAGGAAGTTTTTCGGGCTCATTTTTATGGTGTATGCAATTGGCATACCCATTGCTTTTTTCAATGCAGACAATCACAAAAGTGGTGATCTTTTTGGCATAATTGTAGTTATTATAGTTGAATTTTTATTTTTGTTTTTTGGTATTAAATTGCTTAGGAAAAAACGTGTTAAGAAAAAGCGTGTCCCGGAACGCAAGTTTTATGGGGGAGACTACGGAGGTCATCTTGATCGCGAAAATGAGAATCCGCATACGTATTCAAGTTACAATAGCAATACCGTGAGTTACAGCAGTCATAATACAATTAATTATACAGAGATCAATTTTTCAGATAAGGAAAACACTGAAGAGGAAGTCGAACAAAGAGTTGAAGAGCCACAAAGGCCAATTTCAGTGAGTTGCCCAGGATGTGGGGCGAAGGCAAAAGTGCTTCCCAAGCAATCAACGGACTGCGAGTATTGTGGAACAACAGTTGTAGCAACGTAAAATGATTCAGGGTGGATACGAGAAAGAGTTAAGCCTGATTCCTATGGAGTCAGGCTTAACTCTTATCAATTTAGAATCTAGAAATCCCTCAAACGATCAAATACCTCAAATAATCCCTCGTGATTAACCTTAACTGAATCATCTTGACGCAGTTCCAATTGCTCATTCAACTGATCCAGTAGCTCCGTTAGAACAACATAAATCTCTTCCCGCTCAACGGTTTCAATAAAGCCGGTCTTCGCATCCATCTTGTTGAAGGTCTGGGTGTAGTTTTCAACCATGGAGACGAGCTGCTTGTGTATAGACTCCTGATCCATTGGACCTTGACTTAATTGACGAATTTCCTTCAAGCACTGCTTGTACAAATGAGCTGCTTTTTTTGCGTGTGCTGCCTTGATGTGGTCCCTTCCATGCCAATCCCGAAACGGATTGTTCAGGTTCTCGGCAAGCCATTCCGGTTTGCGTGCTTTGGTGATCTCCACATCAAGTCCGGCAGCAGCAAGTTTTTTAAATTTTGTTTTGATCGATTTGGCTGCGTCGGCAGGCAGGCTGGTTAGCCACAGCGTAGCCAATTCGGGAAGCTGCTCTGGATCAGGGAATTGATCACCGTCGAAGCCGAACAGGTCATATGTAGTGAAGGTTTGCAAATTCGCCAAATGCTGAATCGTTTCTATATGGGATACATTGCCGGGTTTGCCCCACAATCGTAATTCTGAAAGCTCAGGATAGTACTGCACAATTGGCTCCAGATTGAGTTCCGTGATATCTCTGATATACAGACCTTCAAGTCGCGAAATACCAGTAACCTGTGGCAAGTCCACTGGGACATTCAGAGTGATGCATTTACCATCTTCATGAGCTACGATATGAAGATCAGGGGACAGCTCTCCTGTGAAGTTCAGACTCGTCATCTTCGTGTTCAAAATTAACCGCTCCAACCCGCTGACATCCACAATAAGTTTGGTCAGGTGGCTCTTGCTGATATCCAGTTTCGTTTGACCATGATCTACGATATGAAGTTCATTAATGAACGGATTGTCCTCTATAAATGAAAAGATCGATTCCGTATATCCATTCATTTCAATATGTGTTAGACAGGGTAGCTTTGTGAGTTCGGTTATATCTTCCTCAGACTTAGGGCTGAAATCGCGGATTGTGCTCGTACTTCGCCGCATTACACGATCGCCAATCATGATTTCTTCGTCATCATCCGCAGCTTGTTTGAACTGTTCTCTTCGGATCGCATCGATACCTTCCCATTCACGCTGGAGATAGAGCTTTTCTCCGATTGGCCAGCCTCCGCCATACGTATTCGTTTCCTCGGTATAGAGAGGCGAGATATTGCCTGCAAGCACATATTGTGAAGGAACATTAGCATTCAGGAAACTATGGTCAACTCGATCATTCCAAAAATAAAAATTACAGATCAGTGGCTTCATCTGATGAAGCTGCATTTCATTAGGCAGTTGATCACCAGTCCAATCCAATTGAAGAACTGAGGCAAGCGTGTCGGAAGTTTTACCCTCCGTTTCTTTCAGGCCAGTTACCTGGCAGGCGGCATATTGTTGTAATTTTTCGACGTATACGCAGTACACATCTCCAACCTTGGGGATCATGTTATGCTCCTTTCGTTCTGCACCAATCGATGCTAAGCTAACTTGTAAACGAAGTATTCTGAAGAACTAATAATAGATGAATTATATCAAAGCCATTCAGAGACTTCCATTTTGAGATAGAGTCTGACTCGCTTGAATACTTTTATTAAAATGAACGATGTCTAAGTACACAGGTATGAGTCGCATTTCCTCGGCATACAGTACAACAATGAGATGTATGCCCAAGGAGGAGAAATAACCGTATGATTGATCCGATTTTGCAAGCTCCGAATGTTCCGTTAGCTGCCGATTCTAATGCAGTTGTCAATTATCAGAGGGATTCACGCAACTATATAACCCAGTTGTTTGGAGAACAGCTGCCGACCATTGCAAATGGTTTCTTCAACGTGTACTTAAGTAAAGGAATTATTGTGCAGCCGCACTGGCACACCAATGTCACGGAGATGGTTGTGGTCATCACCGGTGAAATTACAGCGTCAGTATTCAATCCGTTTACGCGTGAACGATTGACATATCGTCTGAAACCAGGTCAGGTTGTTGTATTTCCGAAAGGTTGGTTTCACTGGTTTGTCGCTGAGACAGATGATGTATATGTATTAACTATCTTTGATCAACCAACGCCTGATATTGTGTTTGGAGCGGACTTCTTGGCAGCTACACCGCCGGAGGTGGCTCACCGCGCGTACTGTTTGGATGAAGAGGCGTATGCCAGAGCCGTTGCATCCATTAAAAATGATGCCATCCTGGGTCCTCCAATAGGGTGCGATACTGCTGTTTCTGACCTGTCTACCCAACCATCCAATGCACTCAAACCAACAAAAGGATCTAGAGAATAGGAGCAGCTCTCTAATAAAATAGAACCATTCAAGCCTGCAGCTGGAACTTATCCAGTTGTGGGCTTATTCTATACGTTAACACTTATACAATTCTCTGTTAATATAGTTGTAACATCGATGAAAATGGGGGATACCATCCATGACAATGTCCGAAACGGAAATGCTAGAAACTGCAATGCGTTATGCACCTGTATTGATGTTTGACCGGAACGAACCCTTCTATCCGGATTTTGTTGGCGTTTCTGTGTTGGATCGTTCAGGACCTTCGCCTTCGTTCAAGAGGGATATTCAATTCCCGGCTGAAGCAGTTCAATATGTAATTGAGTTTGCGATCTGGTGGGATTATGAGATCGGACATCTGTATGAGATGGAACATGTGTGGATATATGTGGGTCATGACGGTGAAGTTGTAGACTGTGAAGCCAGCTTTCATGGTAAAGTGCTGCGGGGATTGCTGAAGGATCGAGTTAATGTGGTTGGACGTCATGTATGTCTGTATTCACAGCCTGGCAAGCACGCTTTCTCACCGCTGCCAGTTGTGTTTGAATTATTGCCAGACTTATATAGTGCCGCAGGTACCAAAGCCGGATGTGATGGGTTGCTCGTGAATGATTTATTCCGTGGGTATTATGAAACGAATGAACAGATTGATGCCCAGGTAACGAGTTATCTGCAGACCAAGGCGTTCGTGCCTTCCATGGAGTTCGAAGAGTATCTGTTGAAACCGGAAATGTTCATGACTTGGGACCAGTTGTTTGACATTATTCCGCAGCGGATTAAGGATCGCTTAATCGAACTGGAGCAGTTGTATAGCACGTAGTTCTATTCATACTAATCCATAGAATTGATATCTATTTAATCAAACTCACCTTATGTGGGTTTGATTTTTTTTGTATGACAAAGGCATCAGTTAAAGTTGCAACATATTAGACTTAAGTCATGGGTTGAACTGTACTTATATGAAATTAAGGCATGAATGATAAACAAATTATAATCTTTGTTAGACCGAAGAACTACGAGATTGTACCTTACCAAATCATAAAAATGAAGTTATACAGTTTACTAGTGTTATGTCTAATAAATCATATGTAATATAATTGAAAAATATATGGATTTCGTATATGTGAAATTATTGATTTTAATAAACAGGTAATTAGTTAGTTACTTAATAAAATACTAGAAACTTAATATCTAAAATAAAAATTCGCAATAGTGCAAATTTATAGAATTAAAAATCTCCTATTCAGTTTTGATATATTTCTGTCGAAATAAATCGTAAGTTGTCTAGAGCGCGACCAAGAGAAGGGTTTGCCGAGCGTTATATACATAACTGGACACTAAGATGCCTAGGAGGAGATTACATGAAGTGGTTTGGAAATTTAAAAACAGCAACAAAGATTATCTCAGCATTTTTAATTGTGTCGATAATCCTTGCGGCGCTTGGCGTCTACTCGGTAGTAACATTGAGAAGTACGAATGAACGGATGCAAGAGATGTACAACAATAATCTGATCTCGGTTCGAGAGCTCTCTTCTGCTCAGGTTGATTATCAGAGATTGCGAGTTAACGTACGTGATTTGAATTACGAAACTGTAGTAGCAGAGCAGACCAGAATTACAGAAAGTATTGCCACGATTCGTCAATCTTTGGAGGATCGACTTGCTACGTACCGTCCTCTTGCCACTACCCCGGAAGAAACGGAATTGCTTCGTAAGTTAGATACCCAATATACCAGCTACATGAAACTTTATGATCAAGGCGTCACTATGGCGTTATCAGATGATGATGCAGCTTTCATTACATTCCTGAAAGCGACTTTGAAACCTCCTGGTGATGAGGTTGTAAAAAACCTCGCAGACCTGGTGAACCTCAATGTAAATCTGGCAGATCAGGCCAACACGAAATCTGAAGAAGCTTATACAACTGCTTTTGCGGTAACGATTGTTATGGTGATTGCATCCGTACTCTTCAGTATCCTAATCGGTTACATTATATCTCGCTCCATTTCTAAGCCACTCATGGCCATGCTGGGTCTGGCTACGGAAGTTGCCGGCGGAAATCTGACCCTCAAGTCAGACATCTCCAGCAAAGATGAAGTGGGTCAACTGGCCGCGGCACTGAATCGTATGGTCGACAACCTGAAAGACTTAATCAATAACATCGTGATGAACTCCCAAAGTGTTGCCGCTTCTTCGGAACAGATCTCAGCCAGCACACAGGAGATTGCAAGTACCAGCACAAGCCAATCCAGCGAGGCAGGAAACATCTCCGAATTGTTCAAGGAGCTATCACTTGCCATTAACTCCGTTGCTGCAAGTGCGGAAGAAGCTGCCGAATTGTCCAATGATACCGTAAAGACTGCTCGTGAAGGTGGACTTGTTGTACAAACTTCATTGGAAGGCATGCAAGCTGTGAATACGAAAATGACCAAACTCGAAGATGATTCCCGTAAAATCGGTGACATCATTGAAGTGATTGACGATATCGCTGAACAGACCAATCTGCTCGCGCTGAATGCAGCCATTGAAGCGGCACGTGCGGGAGAACAAGGTCGAGGATTCGCCGTAGTCGCAGATGAAGTCCGGAAGCTTGCAGAGCGTAGCGGCGAGGCGACCAAAGAAATTACAGCTATCATCAAAGCGATGCAGGAAAACACAAGACAAAGCGTACAGGCGGTAGCCGCCAGTGTTGAACAGTCTTCCATGACTGGACAGGCATTTGATCAGATCATTGATATGGTCAATAACTCCTCACAGAAAGTAAACGAAATTGCAGCTGCATGTGAAGAAGAAGCGGCTCAAGCGGCAGAGGTCATGAGTTCCGTTGAATCCATCTCGGCTTCAAGTGAAGAATCCGCAGCAGCGTCAGAAGAGACAGCTGCAACATGCCAGTCTCTGGCACATCTGGCGGAAGAGCTGGCGAATTCGGCAGCTGCCTTCAAAACCAATTAATTAAATCGAATTGAGGGTGAATCGATGTCTTCACTTCAGAAGGAACAATATATTGAACTGTCTGTAGGTGCAGAGACTTGCGCCATTCGAATCGAAGAAATTCATGAAATTATTAAAATGTTGAGCATCACAGATATCCCATTTAGCCGTCCAGAGATCAAAGGGGTAGTTAATCTGCGTGGCAAGGTTGTATGTGTGATGAGCCTGCGGAATCTGCTGGGTATGTCGGATGAACCAGACACCAGAGCGACTCGTATTATCGTAGTTCGACATCAGGATGAATATATTGGTTTGATCGTGGACCGCGTGAACAAGGTAACCACATATTCGGAAATACATCCGCCAACCGGAGGTTATGGTCGTAACCGTGAAGGATTTTTCCATGGCGTGGGTCAACAGGAAGACAAGCTTGTGGGCATTTTGAAACTGGACGAAATATTGGGCGGTTAGGGAGGTATACACGAATGATGGATTTGTCTGCCTACCGTGACATCTTTATCGAAGAACTGAATGATCAACTGGAACGTATGGATCAGTCTTTGCTGGCATTGGAGCTTTCTCCTTCTGTAGAGCTGGTTCAGACGCTGTTTCGGGCAGCCCATACCATCAAGGGATCGGCATCCACAATGGATTTTCGTGAATTAAGCGACCTCACGCATGAAGTGGAGTACGCCCTTGAATGGGTCCGGGAGAAAAAACCGGAGATGACTTCGGAGCTAATTGATACGTTGTTCCGCTCTTTGGACGCCATGAAGGTGCTTCGGGATCAGTACATCCGTGGGGAAGCATATGCAGACTTTCGAGCGGTAGTACGAGAAATAAAGGAGTTAATTCAGACCCCGGCAACAGTCGGGAAACTTAAAGTACCTTATTTGCAACCCGCAGAATCGATTGTGGCACAGGTGGCTGTCGTGTCAGGCAAACAGCTGTTGTCCCTTCACATTGTGCTGGAGCAGAAGTGTATGATGAAAGCGGCCAGATATCATATTTTGCGACAACGAATTGAGGACATCTGTGGTACGGTTGTCGCTGCTTCGCTCATGGAGAGCCAACCGGGCGCGGAGAATGAAGATGATCATTATGGTCAGTTCATCATCATCGCGGCTACTTCAAAGGACCCACAGCAGCTTAAGGCAGAGCTGTCTTCAGACTCGGATATTCATGTGCTGGAGATTGATCCATACATGCTGGAATCCAATGAGGTTGCAGCGACTTCTGCGCCAGTTGAATTAATCTCTGAAACAGAGCATACAAAACCAAGTGTGCCTAACGTGGCTGTCTCTGGTCCAGAAGAAAAAGTGAAGGCTGCGCAACCTACGGTTCGTGTGAGTGTTGAACGTCTGGACCATTTGATGAACCTGGTTGGTGAGCTTTTAATTGATCAGACATCCCTTGCAGATCTTAGTGGGTCGGGTGCGCGTAAGGAGCCTTCTACACTCATCCAGAGTATTAGTGGTGTATCCGATCATATGGGCAGGGTGATCAAAGAGCTTCAAGAAGGTGTAATGAAGACACGTATGTTACCCATTGATCAACTATTCAGCCGCTTCCCGAGATTGGTTCGTGACCTTTCGCAGAAACTGGATAAAGATCTGGAACTGGTCATTCAAGGTGGAGAGACTGAGCTTGACCGGATGATTATTGAAGAATTGAGTGACCCGCTGATCCATCTCATCCGCAACAGTGCAGATCATGGCATTGAAAGTGTAGAGGTTCGAGCGGAGCTCGGCAAGCCATCCAAAGGACGTATTACCTTAACTTCATTTCACGAAGAAAACCATGTCGTCATTCGTTATTCGGATGATGGCAAAGGCATCGATGGTGATAAGATCAAGGCTTCCGCTTTGGGAAAAGGCATCATTAGTGAAGAGCAGGCTGCACGCCTTACAACACAGGAAGCTGTACATCTCATATTTGAGCCTGGCTTCTCTACGGCTTCTTCTGTCAGTGAAGTATCAGGACGCGGCGTAGGAATGGACATCGTGCGTAGTCAGATCGGGCGACTTAACGGTATCATTGATATTGATACGGAGGTTGGTGTGGGTACCACGTTTACGATTCGTCTACCACTCACATTGGCGATTATCAAAGGTCTGTTAGTCAAAGTATCGGGTCGTGTGCTGATCTTGCCGATGTACAACGTCGCCGAGATTGTCCGCATTTCACCTGAAGATATTCAGATGATCCAAGGGCAACAAGCGATTCTGAATCATGGTCGTATTGTACCCTTTCACAGACTCTGTGATAAATTGAACTATCCACGAACGGATCGCAAATCCAAAACCATTCCACTGGTGATCGTGCGTTCCGTTGACAAAATTGCAGCGTACGCAGTAGATGAGATTATCGGGAATCAGGAAGTTGTGATTAAGACGCTCGGTACGTATCTGGGTGCGATGAACCATCTCTCTGGTGCAACGATCCTGGGGAATGGCAAGGTTGCCCTCATATTGGATGCTTCCTATCTGGTGAGTCATTAATCTTTAAATAAGCAGCATGCAGGCCAAAGAGCCTCATCATCCATAACTGGATGGTGGGGCTCTTCGTTGTACCTTTTCACATGGTGGCCACTCAGGCTTTGAAAATGAGATCCATAAAACGGTTGGCTGCCAGAGAAATCGGCATATTGCGTTTAGTCATTATCCCCACATGGGAGGGGGGGAGCGGGACATCAAGCTGAATTTCAAAGAGAGAGCCTTCCTCCAGCTCTTTGGAGATGAATTCACGTGTAACATAGGAAATGCCCAGTCCCCGACGTGCAAATTCAATCAGCAGATCAACGCTACCGACCTCAATCTCGGGCTTCAACGTGTAATTATAGCTGTTAAACAACTCGGTTATAGCCATCCGAACCCGGCTGTTCCTGGAGAAGAGGATCAATTGGTGCTCAAGAAGCATCTCAAGCGTCATGACTTTGCCCTTTAACTGAGCATAACGTTCCCCAGCTACAAAACAGTCTTTCAACTGAATACTTTCCCTGACTTCGAGCTGTGGATCAACAATGGGCATCCGAACTACACCAAGGTCGATCTTGCCTTCCTTCAGAAAGGTAATGACTTCCGGCGTGGTTCCATGGCTCAAATGCAGCTTGATGTTAGGGTACAAGGTGTGGAATTCCTCAAGGTACGCCAACATGTAATGCTTGAACAAGGAGTCACTGCCACCGATCCTCAATTCACCGTTGTCGAGGCTCTTCAGTGCGGCCATTTTTTCTTCCGCAAGTGAGATCAGAATCTGGGATTGTTCAATATAGGAGTATAGACTGACACCTTCCTGTGTCAACGCTACACCCTTGGAATTTCGATAAAACAAGGTAAGACCAAAGCTCTCTTCCAACTGCTTGATGGCATGGCTGACGCTGGGTTGAGTGATATACAATGCTTTTGCAGCCTGTGTCAAACTGCCTGTTTTGGCAGCCCAGTAAAAGACTTTATATAGTTCGTAATTTGTTGTCATAGATGTGGTCTATAGCTCCTGTGAAATATATTAATTACTTGTATGGCTTCAAAACGTATTATAGTGTAACTACAACAAAGAAACCAGAGTTACTTGGAAGGAGAACGGTGAGATGGAACCAACTACCATTGTTTTATTTGGTGCTACTGGCGATTTAGCCAAAAGAAAAATATATCCTGCCTTATATAACTTATATCTTGAGCAGAAGCTTCCGGAAACCTTCTCATTGATTGGTCTGGGGCGTAGAGAGTGGTCTGATGAATTCTTTCAGGCTCAAGTGGAAAAATCATTAAATGAATTTTCCAGACGCCAGGCTGATCCTGAAGTTGTGAAGTCATTTGTGAAAGCTTTTCGCTACAGTGTATTGAATATAAGCCATAAGGAAGATTATATAAAGCTGCTAGGATTAGTTGAACAAAGAGAAGCTGAGCTTGGCATTCCGTCCAATCGCTTGTTCTATCTCTCGGTTGGTCCGGAATTCTTCGAACCGATTGCCGAGAATATTCAAGAAAGTGGGCTGGGTTCCACGGAGGGCTGGAAACGTCTCGTCATTGAGAAGCCGTTTGGTCACGATCTGCAGTCCGCAAGAGATCTGAATCGCAAATTAAGCGAATCGTTCACGGAGGAAGAGATTTATCGGATCGACCATTACTTGGGCAAACCGATGGTACAACGTCTGGAGACGTTGCATCAGAGTAACCCAATTATGAAGGCACTCTGGAACAACCGTTACATCTCCAATGTGCAAATTACGGCTAACGAGACTGTAGGTGTCGAAGAACGTGCATCCTATTATGATCATGTAGGCGCTGTGCGAGACATGTTCCAGAATCATATGCTGCAATTGCTCATGATGATGGCGATTCAGCTTCCATACAACAGTACTTCCGAAAAAGTTGGATTGAAGAAAAAGCATATCATGGAATCGATCCAACCGTTACAGAAGCAAACTGTGGGCGCAAGTATCATCCGCGGACAGTATGCTGAAGGCAACATTCAAGGCCAACCGGTAAGTGCTTATACTGCTGAACCGGGTGTAGCAGAGAATACGATGAATGACACATTCATTGCTGCCAAATTGCAAATTGATGATTTCTTCTGGCGGGGTGTTCCGTTTTACATCCGGACGGGTAAAAGAATGAAGGAGAAATCAACACGTATCGTGATTGAATTCAAAGAACCTTCAGGACAGGCGAATGTGCTGAAAAGCAATGGTTCGAAGCCGAACCTGCTCGTCATTGAGATGAGTCCGGATCAGAGCATGACATTGCAACTTAATGCAAGTGACCCTGAGAATAAAGGTGAATTCAAACCGGTTCATATTGATCTTTCTCCGGATAACGGTGATCTCGCAGAAGCTTACGAGAACCTGATTCGTGATGCTTTGCACGGCGATCCAACTTTCTTTGCCCATTGGGATGAAGTAGAATTGTCCTGGGCTTGGGTACAACCGATTCTAGATGCATTCCAGGAAAATCTGTTGCCACTTCACCTGTATCCTGCAGGCAGCTATGGACCGACTGAATCGGATGCTATGCTTGAAGCAGAAGGTCACCACTGGTGGTTTGATCAGCCAGCGGATCAGCAGTCTGTAGTTGCAAGTAGCACACCCTTGGCGGTTAATGCCAATCTCTAAACCATAATAAAAATATCTGGAGGTAATTCAATCATGAAATTTTTTATCGATACAGCTAACGTGGAAGATATTCAAAAAGCATATAAAATTGGCGTATTGTCTGGCGTAACGACGAACCCTTCTTTGGTAGCCAAAGAAGGCGTGAAATTCGAAGATCGTATCGAAGAAATCTTGCGTTTGGTACCTGAAGTTGAGTCCGTTTCTGCGGAAGTGACACCAGATGCCCTTACTGCTGAAGAGATGATCGCGCAAGCAGACGAACTGATTAAAATTAACAACAGCGACAAAAACATTACGATCAAATTGCCAATGACGCTTGCAGGACTTGAAGCTTGCCGTTACTTGACCAAAAAAGGTGTGAAAACCAACGTAACGTTGATCTTCACTGTGAACCAGGCCCTTCTGGCTGCTCGTGCTGGTGCAACATATGTATCTCCATTCCTGGGACGTCTTGATGATATCTCCGAGGATGGCGTACAATTGGTTACCAAAATTGCTGAATTGTTCCGTACACATAACCTGGATGCACAGATTATTGCGGCTTCTGTAAGACATCCGGATCACGTTACACGTGTAGCGATGGCTGGAGCACATATTGCTACTGTTCCATTCTCCGTCATTGAACAGATCTCCAAACACCCGCTGACAGATCAAGGTATGGACAAATTTGCAGCTGACTGGAAAAAAACAGTACAATAATCACTGACCGTTTATCCGTTTTAACTTACTATTAACTTATATAAATAATGGAGCATTGGGAGGACATAATGAGTAAACAACAGATTGGTGTTATTGGATTGGCAGTAATGGGTAAAAACCTGGCTTTGAATATTGAAAGCAAAGGTTTCTCGGTATCGGTATTTAACCGTTCCCCGGAGAAAACGAATGATCTTCTGAAAGAAGCAGAAGGTAAAAACCTGACAGGTGCGTTCACTATTGAAGAATTCGTGGAATCTCTGGAGTCTCCGCGTAAAATTCTGATCATGGTACAAGCAGGTAAAGCGACAGATGCAACGATCGAGCAACTGCTACCTCATCTGGATCAAGGAGACATTATTATCGATGGAGGTAATGCTTACTTCCCTGACACACAACGTCGCAGTAAAGATCTGGAAGAAAAAGGTTTCCGCTTTATCGGCGCAGGTGTATCTGGTGGTGAAGAAGGCGCACTGAAAGGCCCGGCAATCATGCCAGGTGGTCAGGAAAGTGCTTATCAGTTGGTAGAACCGATTCTGACAGCGATCTCCGCCAAAGTTGGCGATGACGCTTGCAGCACATATATCGGACCAGACGGTGCCGGACACTATGTGAAAATGGTGCATAACGGTATCGAGTACGGAGATATGCAGTTGATTGGTGAAGCTTATCACTTGCTCAAATCCGTATTGAACGTTTCCGTTGAAGAGTTGCATGAGATCTTCACTGAGTGGAATCAAGGGGAGCTGGACAGCTACCTAATCGAAATCACGGCAGATATCTTCTCCAAGTACGATCCTGAAACGGGTAAACCAATGGTTGACGTCATTCTGGATGCGGCTGGACAAAAAGGAACAGGTAAATGGACAAGCCAAAGTGCGCTGGATCTCGGCGTTCCATTGTCCATGATTACGGAATCCGTATTCTCCCGTTTCCTGTCTGCCATGAAGGACGAGCGTGTAGCAGCTAGCAAAATCCTGAGTGGACCAGCAACTGAAGCATTCTCTGGCGACAAAAAAGCGTTCATCGAGAACGTACGTAAAGCGCTGTTTGCAAGTAAAATCGTATCCTACGCACAAGGATTTG
Organism: Paenibacillus sp. SZ31; assembly: GCF_012912005.1. Classification (GTDB taxonomy): domain Bacteria; phylum Bacillota; class Bacilli; order Paenibacillales; family Paenibacillaceae; genus Paenibacillus. The sequence continues at coordinate 226,944 of NZ_JABBEA010000007.1, read as the reverse complement.
CACAAATGCGTGCAGCTTCCGATGAGTACGGCTGGGATCTGAAATACGGCAACATTGCCATGATCTTCCGTGGCGGCTGCATCATCCGTTCGCAGTTCTTGCAAAACATTAAAGAAGCATATGACAAAGATGCAGAACTCAAAAACCTGCTCTTGGATCCTTACTTCCAAAACATTGTTGAATCTTATCAAGGCGCATGGCGTGAAGTTATAGCCTCTGCTGTAAAACAAGGTGTTCCGGTACCTGGATTCTCCAGTGCTCTGTCTTACTACGACAGCTACCGTACGGAGCGTTTGCCAGCAAACTTGCTGCAAGCGCAACGTGACTACTTCGGTGCTCACACGTTCAAACGTGTGGACAAAGAAGGTTCATTCCACTTCCAGTGGATGGACACAAACGAGTAATTTTAATTCCGAAAATATAGCATTCCTGCAGTTGTCCTTGAATTTAACTATTCAGGGCGGCTGCGGGAATGCTTTTTCTCGTTAATGATTCGAATTTGAATATCATTAATTGTAATAAAATGTACCCATCTTGCTTTTGCAAACAGGTGATCTGACCCTTCAACTACGTTATACTTGTTCAGACGGACCTACATCCGTGATTAAAATTCAGAATACAACTTATTGACGTGGAGGTTAGACCGGGCATGTTCGTATTAGCAGGTATATTGTTTTTGGTAGTATACGGTTTATTAGTGTTCTACATAGGTTGGAGCGGTTGGAGTTGGATGAAACCTGTCGTGTCCGCCAGATTCCGGTGGTTTTATATCATAGCGCTCGTATTCCTTGCCGTTTCATTCATTCTGGCACGCGTGTTTGGAAGTATCTCTTTTCTCAGTATTATCGGTTCCTACTGGCTGGCGATCTTCTCGTTACTATTGCTGATTCTGCCAGTCATTCACCTGACGATGTGGTTGCTCAGATTAACCCGTATTCCGAGACATCATACACAAAAGTGGGCAGGAGTCGTTACCTTGGTGTTGTTAGTGTCCACAATGGGTTATGGGATTTTCAATGCCTACAGTCCTGTGGTGAGAGCATATAACATTCAGATTGATAAAAAAGTTGAAGGTGTAGACAAGCTCAACATTGTCATGGCTGCTGATATGCACTTCGGACTTCTATCTGGACCTGCACATGCCAAACGCATGGTGGAGGAGATTAATGCTCTGAAGCCAGATCTGGTGCTGTATCCGGGAGATATTATTGATGACAATCTGGATATGTACCTTAAGAGTGGCATTGCCGACATTATCAGTGGCATTCAGGCTCCGTATGGCGTCTATGCTTCTCTCGGGAATCACGACAAGTTCGATGGTCCAATTGAAGACCTGATCGCTGCGCTGGAGAAGAGCAACATGCAAGTTTTGTACGATGACAAGATCGTTCTGGATGACAAGATCACCCTGATTGGACGGAAAGACCGGACAGAGAAGGATCGTGCAGAAGTAGCCACATTAATGCAAGATACGGACTTAAGCCAACCTGTACTTATGATGGATCACCAGCCGTATGATCTGGATATTGCGGAGCAGAATAATGTTGATCTGGTCGTATCTGGTCACACCCACCGTGGACAGATTGCACCTGCTCAGTTCATCACACAGGCTATTTATGAGAATGATTGGGGTTATCTACAAAAGGGTTCAATGCACTCCATCGTAACCTCAGGATTTGGATTCTGGGGGCCTCCAATTCGCACAAGCAGTCGTTCGGAGATTGTACAGATTAATGTGACATTTCAACAATAATACAGTGGGCCCTTCGAGAGAAGGGTCTTTTTGTTCGAAGCAAGTGATCAAGTGATGGTTGTTGGATGACGCCGTTTGAATCTGCTCCAAAATGTGAATACTAAAGCAAATGCACCCTTAAACGTGGAAGCTTAGGGAAAAGACTCATGTGAGGGAATGAAGTGGAATAGTAATAGTAGTATTTTTGGGTTGACACCGTTTTCAGGTTATGATAAATTAGATCCGAGGCTTGTTACCGGTAATGCGGGCAAAACCACTATGGAAATGATTTTATTATTTCTGTTTTGGTTTTGCCCTTTTTTATTCCTCAAAAAAAACCAGGTGGGTCCAGAATGATTATTAAACAGATATTTAATAACAATATTGTCAGTACCGTGGATGACAAAAATCAGGAACTACTGATCCTCGGCCGGGGTATCGGATTCAAGTTCAAAGCAGGCGATGAGATTGATGAAGAGCGGATTGAGAAGGTATTCCGTCTTCAGGATACATCGATCTATGAGAAATTTAAATCCATCGTAGCTGAAGTGCCTATTGAGATTCTGCAGGCAACAGATGATATTGTGACACTGGCACGAACGCAATTGAACAAAACTATTAGTGATGGGATTTATGTCTCGCTGTCTGATCACATTCACTTTGCTGTTCAACGCTTGGAAAAAGGGATGATCACTCGAAATCCACTCTCTTGGGAAGTTCAGCACTTCTATAAGGCGGAGTATGATGTGGCCAGAGAAGCACTGACCTTGCTGAAGGAAAGACTGGATATTGAGTTCCCCAAAGATGAAATTTGTAATATTGCATTGCATTTCATCAATGCGGAAGTAAATGATTCCATGAACGATGTCACCCATCTGATGCAGCTGTTGCAGGAGATTATGAATATCATCAAATATCACTTCAACGTCGAATTGGATGAAGATAGCGTCAACTATTTCCGCTTCATTACTCATTTGAAATATTTCTGTCAGCGTGTCATTACCCATTCTTCACATGATGATGCCGAGGAGTATTTATATGAAGTGGTTCGGAAAAACTATCCGGAGACATTCAAATGTATTGGCAAGATCGAGACTTTTATCCATAAGAATTATCAGTATGACATGACTCACTCTGAGCAGTTATATCTAACGCTCCATCTGGAACGTCTGATGAAAACCAAGCGGGACGTATAAAGTTCGCGCAATAGAATGATCACAACTGGATATCCTATGGGCTTGTTACTGTTCAATCAGGCAATACCCGAATGAGATGGTGCGATTAATTTGCGCTATATTCGTTCGGGTATTTTTTATTGGAAAAATGAGGAGGAAAACATCATGAAACATCAGGAAACGGCACAGGAAATCATCAAAGCCGTTGGGGGAACAAACAATATTAACTCGGTGTATCACTGCGTTACTCGACTGCGCTTTGATTTGAAGAATAACGACAAAGTCGATAATGGCTCACTCAAGAAATTGGATAAGGTCATGGGAACAAATATTTCTGGCGATCAATTCCAAGTCATTATCGGTAATGATGTGGCAAAAGTATTCGATGCTATGGTGAAGGAGAATCCGGCAATCCAGCAAAGTACAGAAAACACAGAAAATAAAGAGCAAAAGTCAGATAAAAAACAAAATGTCGTGCTGAAGATTTTTGAAACCATCGCAGGTGTCTTTGCTCCGATGCTTCCAGCGATTACAGCGGCAGGTATGCTCAAAGGATTACTTGCACTGTTCGTATCCTTAGGTTGGATGTCTGCTGGAACGGATACGTATCGTATTCTTTCAGCCATCGGTGACGGTGTATTCCACTACCTGCCTTTACTGATTGCAGTCAGCGCTGCTCGTAAATTCGGCAGTAACCCGTTTGTTGCGATTGCACTAGGTACCGCACTGATGTACCCAGATATGACAGCATTGCTATCTAGCGGTGAATCGGTTGGATTCCTGGGAATCCCGGTTACGGCTGTAAGTTATGCTTCATCGGTTATCCCGATTCTTCTTGCAGTATGGTTGATGTCTTATGTTGAGAAATGGGTTGACCGTGTTATCCCTGCTGCACTCAAGCTATTGCTTGTGCCGCTGATTACCTTGCTTGTCATGGTCCCGGTAACGCTGATTGCGATCGGTCCATTGGGTACATTTGTAGGTAGCGGATTGTCCGGCGGCATCAACTGGCTGCTGAATGAAGGCGGATTGATTGCAGGTATTGTTCTTGGCGGCGCGATGGCGCTCATTATTATGACAGGAATGCACTATGCACTTGTACCGATCATCCTGAGTAATATCGCTACACTGGGCTTCGATAAATTCTTGCCATTGACCTTTATCTCCAACATGGGTCAGGCTGGTGCAACACTCGGCGTATTCTTCCGGGCAAAAGATAAAAAACTCAAAACCGTTGCATTGTCCACGAGCTTCACAGCGCTGATGGGTGTAACGGAGCCTGCTATGTACGGGGTTAACATGAAATACAAAAAACCATTTGCTGCAGCGATGATTGGTAGTGCAGTGGGTGGCGGATTCGCCCTTGCTTTTGGCGCGAAAGCATATGTGCTTGCGGGTAACGGTGGTCTCCCGGGACTTCCTTCCCTGATCGGACAAACCTTCTGGTATTCCTTTGTGGGTATGATTTTGGCCTTTGTTGTGGGTGCAATCATGTCTACAATATTCGGTATTAAGGAAGAAGAAGGAGACGCTGAGGCGCTGGCTCAATTCTCACCGGGTGCTTCTACAGCACCAGCTAAAGTAGCTTCTAGCGATGCGGCAAGCGTGAACGTGGACGACATGGGCGCTCCAGAACCAACGAGTGATGCGGTAGCCGTTGCCCCGATGACAGGTAAGTCGATTCCGCTCAAAGAAGTCAATGATCCAACATTCGGTGATGAGTTGATGGGTAAAGGTGTAGCATTTGTTCCAACGGTAGGTGAATTGGTTTCTCCAGTTACAGGTACCATTATGAATGTGTTCAAAACGAAACATGCGATCGTTGTCCGCAGTGATAACGGAATGGAATTGCTGATTCATGTTGGAATTAACACAGTGAAGCTGCGTGGACAGTACTTCGATGCACATGTTGCTACAGGAGCACGTGTACAGGCTGGAGACAAGCTACTCACATTTGAACTGGCCGAGATTGCAAAAGAATACGACATTACAACCGCTATGGTTGTTACCAATACGGCTGATTACAAGGAGGTTTTGCCTGTGAAATTGGGTGAAATCACGATGGGTGAAGACGTCTTGAAAGCTGAAATCTAAACGGTCTGTCTTAGGACTAACCATATCAACAAAAGAAGGAGAGATTCGAATGATTAATCGACAAGGGTTTCAGGAAGGTTTTCTATGGGGCGGCGCTATTGCCGCCAACCAGGCTGAAGGTGGATTCGATGCTGGCGGAAAAGGATGGTCGACGGCCGACATGGTTCCTTATTTTGAGAAAAAGGACTACACCAACCTTAGAGAACTGATGCATGTTACCAGTGCAACGGTAGAGAAAGCAATGTCACATCATAGTGCAGAAGGTTATCCGAAGCGTTACGGGATTGATTTTTACCATCGTTTCAAAGAGGATATTGCGCTCTTCGCAGAGCTGGGCTTCAAGACATTCCGTCTGTCCATCAACTGGCCGCGTATTTTCCCGAATGGTTATGATACCGAGCCGAATGAAGAGGGACTGCGTTTCTATGACGAAGTGTTCGATGAACTCCGTAAATACGATATTGAACCACTGGTAACACTCTCGCATTATGAGATGCCTATGGCGCTTGTCCTGAAGTATAACGGTTGGGCTGGTCGCGAAGTGATTGGACATTTTGTAAGATATGCGGAAACCGTGATGAATCGATACAAGGACAAAGTAAAATACTGGTTGACGTTTAATGAGATTAACACAACCATTATTGAACCGTTCACAGGTGGCGGTATCATTGAAGACCGAGTTGAGAACACGATGCAGGCTTCTTATCAGGCACTTCATCATCAATTTGTAGCCAGCAGCCTGGTAACAAAAAAGGCACGTCAGATTAACCCGAACTTCCAGATCGGATGTATGCTTGCACGCATGATTCACTATCCGGCGACGTCGAAGCCAGAGGATGTGCTGCAAGCACAGATCGATAACCAGCTGAACTTGCTGCATACGGATGTACAAGTTCGTGGTAGTTATCCGACATTCATGGCTCGGTACTGGGCAGAGAACGGGATTACGATTGCCATGGAACCGGGGGACGAGCAGATCCTGCGTGAGCATACGGTTGATTTCATCTCGTTCAGTTATTACACATCCCTGGTGTCCGCAGTGAACCCAGAGGAGTATGGAGTGACGGGTGGTAACCTGTACAGTACGATTAAGAACCCGAATCTGGATCGTACGGAATGGGGTTGGCAGCTTGATCCAATCGGTCTGCGCGTTGCATTGAAAGAGCTGTATGACCGTTATCAATTGCCACTGTTTGTGGTGGAGAATGGCCTTGGTGCGAAAGATACGGTTGAAGCAGACGGTTCCATCAACGATGATTACCGTATTGATTATCTGAGAAAACATATCACACAAATGAAAGAAGCCGTTATGGATGGTGTGGACCTGATGGGATATACCAACTGGGGAGCAATTGATATCATCAGTGCATCCACTTCGGAAATGTCCAAGCGTTATGGCGTGATCTACGTGGATCAGGATGACAACGGACAAGGTACATTGAATCGTTATAAGAAAAAGAGCTTTGGCTGGTACCAAAAAGTCATTGCCTCAAATGGCGAGAACTTGGAATAGATCACTATATAGGCACCCCGGGCGTAGCTGGTATTAAGGCGCCGGGGCGCCTTTTTACTATAATCTCGCAGGATTCTCATCAACACTAATCCACATTAATGTAAAAAAGATGACTTCATAACATTCTGGATGGTATACTGTGATCGTATTGGGGGAGGGATAACCATGAAGAAGCCTATTATTGCTGTAGATATGGATGACACGATATGTCATCTGGTCAAGCGGGCTATATATCACAACAACCTCAACTTCCCGACCCATCCGTTGCGCTATGAGGATATGATCCATTGGGATACGTCTCATTTGCGTCATCCGGAGAGCACGCATGATGTATTTTATGGTCGGCCGGGTCTGTTCGAGGAATTGGAGTTATACGACGAGTATGTTGTAGATGAGATGCGCAAGCTGAACGATGCTTATGATGTCATAGTCGTTACGGCAGCAGAACCAAGAACAGTCGTTGAGAAGTGGAACTGGCTTCAGCAGCATATGCCTTTTATAACCGCAGAACAGTTTATTACATGCAAAAGAAAAAACTTGCTCGCTTTTGATTTGCTTATTGATGATGGAGCACATAATTTGATTCCCGCGCATGAGGATGGCAAGAAAGTCATCTGTATCCCGCATCCATGGAATATACAGGAGCGTGAACGATACAACTTTCCGTTGATGTCTTCATGGAAAGAGGCCAAGGCTTACATAGATGAAGTGTTACAGGTTGTCGGTGTCTGAAAGTAAATCTTTATTGTCCAGAGTGCTGTGCTCTGGATTTTTTGCGATAGGCGAGAGGTGTTTCGCCTGTTATTTTTTTGAATGCAGCATAAAATGAATCCATATCCCTATATCCGACCAGCTCGGCAATCAGGCTGACTTTGTGCTGTGAACTCTTAAGCAGTTCACAGCTTTTTTGTATACGGAGATGTTGCATGTGGCTGCTAAAGGTCTGTCCGGTATGCCTCTGGAACATTCTTCCGATCTGCTTTTCACTCCAGCCCGATACACGTACCAGATCAGACATTCGAATACGGTTGCTCACATGTTGCTTGAGATAGTGAAGAATGTATTCAAAATCAGTGGAATGAACCGCTTCATCATGAACCTCTTGATAAAGTTGTCTGTAGGTCATCAATACCAACTGGCTCACCAGGGTGTATAACATAGTAGACGAACCGATTCCCGGAACGGAGGATTCACGGTACAGCTTCACCATTAGTTCTTCAATCCGGTCGTTGTGATCCACAACGGATATATAAGGAACTTGATTTTGTGCCAGATCCAACAGATGATGAATGATTTCTTTTTCCTGAATGACGGATGTCAAGGTGTTGATCAGCTCAGCATTAAATAGGCAATTATATAGAATTAACGGATGCTCGGTTACGTTGGTGCTGACAGGACGAAAGACATGAGGAACGCCGACAGGAATGACAAACAGCATCCCCTTTGTCACCGGAATGACATCTTCACCGATATGATGAAAGCCCTTTCCTTCGGCAACATAACTATACTCAATAAAATCATGTGCGTGAAAAGGAAGCACAAAATCTTCAGAGCAACGATTGACAAAAAGTTGCAGATGATTATGCAGAAAGTATTCACTTTTCATGAGTTGTACAGATGAATTCACAATTAACCTCCTCGCACAGATGGCTGAATTACCGGATGAAATAGTCTGGATTACCGGGTATTTACGATAACAGGATCGATATAATTATATCGTAACCCCGAATGGGAAGCCAAGATGGAAAGGACGATCTGCTAATGTTCAACGTTAGTCACCTTCGCTGTGAGTATAGAATCAACCCGATAGGCCTTGATGTCAAATCACCGCGTTTAAGTTGGCAGCTGCAATCCGATCGTCGGAACTGCATGCAATCCGCATACCAGATTCAGCTGTCATTGACGGAAGATTTTGATGGAATTGCATGGGATTCTGGCAAGATAAGCACGGATCAATCCATACATGTGGAATTAAACCATTTTCAGCCTTCCCCGCAAACGCGATACTATTACCGGATTCAGGTATGGGATGATGCAGGAAATGATTCGGGCTGGTCCGAATCGGCTTATTTCGAGATGGGACTTATGGATAGTCATAACAAGTGGCAAGCAGAATGGATCACAGCTCAACCATCAGATGATGGAGATACGTCATGCCCGCGTATGCGCAAGCAGTTTAATGTGAAACAACCTGTTACTTCTGCCCGCATATATGTTACAGCACTTGGATTATACGAGTTGCATATGAACAACACAAGAGTAGGAGAAGATTATTTTACACCTGGTTGGACCTCTTATCGTAAGCGATTACAATATCAAACCTATGATGTTACCCACCTGCTTCAGGATGGACAGAATATATTGGGTGCGTATCTTGGAGATGGCTGGTACCGAGGGTATCTTGGCTGGAACAAAGAACGGGAGATATTCGGTTCAACATCCGCATTGCTGCTGGAATTGCATATAAAATACGCAGATGGTTCGGAGGAATGGATTTTATCTAACGGGGATTGGACGGCTGCTCCAAGTGCCATTCGCATGTCGGACATCTATATGGGGGAGACGTATGATGCACGAATGGAGTCCGATTGGTCGGATTCCTCTCAGGCGAGTTGGTTACCCGTGAACGTATTGGAGCACCCGAAAGATATCATCGTTGCGCAGGAGAACGTACCCGTCACCCAAGTCGAACAGTTACAGCCAATTGCTTTGCTGACAACTCCACAGGGAGATCGTGTAATAGACATGGGGCAGAATATGGTGGGATGGGTGAAATTCAGTATTCAAGGTGAGGCGGGTCAGACGGTTGAGCTGCACCATGCTGAGATCTTGGATCATGAAGGCAACTTCTACACGGATAATCTTCGCGCCGCCAAGCAGTGTATTCGCTACACTTGCAAGGGGGATGGCTTGGAAACATTTGAACCGCATTTTACGTTCCAAGGGTTTCGTTATGTGAAGCTGGTTGGCTTCCCGGAACACATTCGTCTGGATGAATTCGCCGGAATCGTACTGCACTCGAATATGGAGCAAACAGGTCAGTTCTCATGCTCCAGTCCACTGGTGAACCAACTGCATCACAATATATTGTGGGGGCAAAAAGGGAATTTCCTTGATGTGCCGACAGACTGTCCACAGAGGGATGAACGGCTCGGGTGGACCGGTGATGCACAGATGTTTGTCCGCACGTCCTCCTACCTGATGAACACGGCGTCCTTCTTCACCAAATGGTTGCGGGATCTGGAAGCGGATCAGGGAGCAGATGGAGGTATTCCATTCTTCGTTCCGGATCTCAGAAGTTCCACGTCACAAGGATGGGGGGACACCAGTCATTCTTCTGCCGCTTGGGGTGATGCAGCAGTCATCTGTCCATGGACCATCTATGAGATGTATGGGGATGCCAGATTGCTGGCTGAGCAATATGGGAGCATGCAACGTTGGATTGAATACATTCACGTGCAGGGTGACAATCCATATCTGTGGAACACGGGATTCCACTTTGGCGATTGGTTGGGACTGGACTCCAAGCCCGATAGTTATGTCGGCGCAACGGATACGGATTATGTGGCAACAGCATTCTATGCCTATTCGGTTTCGTTAACACAAAAAGCAGCTGAGGTACTTGGAAAGACAGATGATGCTGAATATTACAAGCAGTTGCATACAAACATTGTTCATGCGTTTCGAAAAGAATTCGTGACTCCAACTGGCAAAATTGCTGTTCCAACGCAGACAGCACATGTTCTTGCGCTCCAATTTGATCTTCTGGACGCCACTGCCCGAACTCGTGCAGTTGAACAATTGGCGAAACTCGTGAAAGAGGCAGGGAATCATCTTACTACAGGCTTCGTGGGCACACCTTATCTGAATCCGGTATTGAGTGATGCAGGTCTTCACGACCTGGCTTATACCTTACTTTTTCAAGAGGATTATCCGTCCTGGCTATATCAGGTGACTCAAGGCGCAACGACTGTGTGGGAACATTGGGATGGGATCAAAGAGGATGGCAGTCTCTGGAGTGCTGACATGAATTCATTTAACCACTATGCGTACGGGGCGATTGGGGAATGGTTGTATCGTTATGTTGCTGGCATTCGGTCCGATGAACATCAGCCAGGATTCCGAATGGTGCATATCGAGCCGCAACCTGGACCAGGACTGGACTGGGTAGAAGCGAGTTTGGAGACGATGTATGGTCAAGTTGCTTCAAGTTGGCATCGGTTGGCGGAGGGCGAAATGGAGGTACGGGTGCATATTCCTGCCAATACAAGAGGTACGGTGCGTCTTCCTGGCGCAGGTGCACAGATCGTTTTGGAGCAAGGGAAACCGTTGGATCAGGTGAGTGAAGTTCAGGTTATTCGCAGCATTGGAGACGATGTTGAAATCACACTGGGATCTGGAAGTTACCAATTCATCTACAAGGACACGGATGCGAAGAGGGGACGAGATGTTCAGGAGGCTACATTGACAGAGTCCGTATAATAATAGAATAAGCGGTAAGATGTTCACTTGAAGAGGATCTGCACACACGCAGGTCCTTTTTCGAACTTGTCTCAGGGTGAATTTGTAGTTTTTGAATAATGAAATGTGAACTACGAAAGGAGCATGACCATGGCAAAACCTGCCTTCAAAGATGCACCTTTGCGCCGTGAAATAGAGGATCTGGCTAAGCAACAGGATCACCATACATTGGCCTGTTGGGCTGCGGAGTGTGCGGAACGTGTCTTGCATGTATTTGAGGCACAGCAGTCGGAGGATCTCCGCGCCCTTGATGCCATTGCTGCAGGACGAGGTTGGATTCGTGGAGAGATTGCCATGGTTGATGCTCGAAAGGCGGCTTTTGCAGCTCATGCTGCGGCACGAGAATCGGACAATCCGGCTGCCTCTGCTGCATCTCGTGCGGCGGGACACGCAGCTGCAACTGCTCATGTGAAGGAGCATGCGGTACATGCTGCAACGTACGCAGTGAAAGCTATCTTTTATGACTGCCCAATCGAAGATCAAGAGCGGCGTGTGCTGGAGGAGAGAACGTGGCAATATCAAAATCTGTTGGGAGGAAATACGGACCATGGGGAAAGAACAAGTTAGATTAATTAAACCATCACGAGCATATAAGGATGCGTATTTGGCATTTTATGAAGACTGGGTCAGAAGTGGAGAATTGATGGTACCTTGGGTCATTTCCAAAGATCCTTATGCGTTTGATGAGATGTTGGCCTTTTTACAGCGCAATGAACAAGGCATCGACATCCCGGAAAGCTGGGTCAAAGACAGTACATACTGGCTGGTCACGGAGAGTCAACAAATCGTGGGTGCCGTGAATATAAGGCATGAGCTTAATGATAGACTATACAATAGCGGAGGGCATATCGGTTATGGCATTCGTCCGGGGGAGCGGAACAATGGCTATGGTTCCGACATTCTCAGGTTGTCGTTGGAGAAAACAAGAGAGCTTGGAATCACCAAAGTATTAGTCGTATGCGACGCGATGAATGAGCCTTCCAGAAGGGTTATCCTTCGTAATGGTGGCATTCGGGATGTAGACTATGTAGAATCCAATGGTAACGTTATTGAACGATTCTGGATAGAGAATGTCGAATAATGCAGAATAATGATGTAATATAACGAAAATAATATAGATTATGATTGTATTACCCTCGCGTGCTGATTAAAATGAAGCTAGAATCTGGATTGCGGCCGGAAACTATCATCCCATATCAGGCACAAGTGAGGTTATCTGTATGAATCAACCGGTTAATCGGCCCCGGCGTATTGAGTATCTGGATCTCTATCGTGCTTTTGCGATTATGGCAGTTGTAGCCATCCATGCTACTTCAACAGCAGTTGCGCATTACCCCAAGAACACGTTAGATCATGATGTGTATTACTTCTGGAACACGTTTTTGCAATTTGCCGTTCCAGCGTTTCTGTTCCTGTCATCCTTGGTCTTGTTCTATAACTACAGCTCCAAGGTGAATGAGAAGGGTTGGATGATCGCTTTTTATAAGAAGCGTTTATTTAATGTATTTGTACCCTATGTGGTGTGGTCCCTTATCTATTTTGCCATTAAACAGCTGCTTGCGGGCAAAGAACCTTTGACCCATGGTGTTCAATTTGCCAAACAATTAGTGATGGGAACGGCCCATACGCACTTGTACTTTTTTCTGATTATTCTTCAGTTTTATATCGTGTTTCCATGGCTTCTGTCACTTACACGCCATCGTCTGTTTAAACGTTACTTGCCATTATATTTTATTGCTGCTCAGGCCCTATTCTATGCACTACATTTGCAGTTTCACTTCGAACGAACAGGCAGTTTGCTACCCAGTTATTTGATCGTGATCGGATTTGGTGCATGGATTGGGTTAAACTTTGAATGGGCTTTGAAGAAACTGTATACACACCGTTATGTGCTTATAGCTACATTGTTGAGCGGAGGTGCCATTTTTATATATGGTAATGCTTATATCAAAACCACTTTCGCTGCATACCCGGTGGTAACCTATACCGTACTGTTTCTGTTCCGAAATCTGTTTACTCTGTCAGCCTGCTTGCTTCTGCTGATCTTCAGTGAACGAATCGGCACGGGAAAACATACCGAGGTTCGTAAAGCTACACGTGTTCTGGACTCTTTGGGTACCGTTGCGTTCGGTGTATTTTTAATGCATCCACTCGTATTGCTCTTCTGGAGACGCGAATTCACAGATGACCTGGCTCGGCACTTCAGCGTGGGCATCATTCTATCTTATGTTGTGGCGCTCCTGATCTCATGGATGTGCGCGATGGGATTGCGCCGGATGAAGTGGGGATGGGTACTGATCGGACGTTAAAGTTAAAATAAACATATGCAATTTAAGATAAGAGATTTCAAGCCCTCACGCATTGAGGGAATCACTTGAAACCTCTTTTTTATTTGCCCTAAAGAAGGTATCATAGAGTTTAATGTCCATAAAATTGAATTAATGGAATGAATACTACCTTGTCAGGAGTGATCAAATGAAATTTGTGATTATTTTTGGTCCGCAGGCAGTGGGCAAAATGACAGTTGGACAAGAACTGGAGAAGATAACGAATCTAAAATTGTTTCATAACCATATGACCATTGAACTGGTGTCTCCTTATTTCAGCTATGGCACACCACAAGGCAAAAGACTGGTGAATCTGTTCCGTCAGGAGATTTTTGAAGAAGTCGCGAAGAGTGACCTGCCGGGTCTGATTTTCACATTTGTATGGGCGTTTGATCTGGAGCAAGACGGAGAGTACATTCGTCAAATCAGCGAAATGTTTGCATCTCATGGAGGTCAGGTCTGTTATGTGGAACTGGAGGCTGATGCATCGGAAAGACTAGAGCGCAATAAAAGTCCGAATCGCCTGTTACATAAGCCAACAAAGCGTGACATCCCGTGGTCTGAGCGAGAGTTACTTGATACGATGAAGAAATATCGATTGAACTCGGAACCAGGAGAAATCACGCATGAGCACTACATACGGATTGATAACACGCACAAGAGCCCGGCTGAAGTGGCACAGTTAATCCAGGAACGCTTTAATTTGTAATTGGAGAAACGTCTAATTTAGCAGATTAGTTACTTTATATGAGAGGGGCACTGCACATGTATTTTATTATATTTTTGCTCATAGGACTTGTATTATGTTATCTGATCCCATTCGGTCCGATTATAGCTGGGGGCATTGTTTTCGCACTTGTGATAGATCATTACCGTCAGACGATGCATATGCGTGAAGATATCCGGGACATCAAAAATCATCTGGGGCTAATGAATACAGGTGAGGCGAAAGAGTACGAGATGGATAAGCAATTTAAAGATGTCGATCGTTTGAGTTCAGAAGAAATGGATATTATTAACCGAAGAATTGAAGCGGAACTGGAGAAAGACAGCAAAAACAATAAATCATGAATCCCTGTAAAATAATTCTTGTTTTGCTCACTCCTGTGAGTATATTTACCTAGATCGGGAGTCATGCTAATTCAATATTAACTTTTTGTTGCACTGTGTAGAATTTTGTAATATTATGAGGGAAGCGCGTACAACATATCGGGTTGTAACTGTTGAATCAGGCAAAGCCGTATACCTTGGGAAAAGGGATTGGTTTGTCTTTTTCTGTATATTGGAGTGATAAAGTGAAAATCGAGAAGGTGCTGAACAATAATGCTGTAGTTGCAATGAATGACGAGCAGGAAGTTATTATCATTGGCCGGGGGATTGCTTATCAGAAGCGGGCGGGTGATATGGTTTCCGAGCAGCATATCGACAAGATATTTACTTTACAGAATGAAGATATTCAGGAAAACTTCAAGGCATTAATCTCAAGCATTCCGCTGGAATACATGAAAGTATCCGAGGAAATCATTGCTTACGCCAAATTAAAACTTGGCAAGAAACTGAATGAGAGCATTTACTTACATCTCACAGATCATATTCACTTTGCCATTGAGCGATATCGCAAGAATCTGCCTATACGCAACGGTTTAATCTGGGAGACAAAGCAGTTATACAAAGAGGAATACGAAGTCGGAATGGAAGCGCTCAATATGATCTGTGATCAGTTTGGTGTGATCTTGCCCGAGGACGAAGCCGGTTTTATGGCACTTCACTTTGTGAATGCAGCTTTGAATGAGGAAATGCCTAACATCAAGAGTATGACGCAGGTCATGCAGGAAATCTTGACGATCATCAAGTATCATTTCAAGATTGATTTTGATGAGAACTCACTGACATTCTATCGCTTTGTGACGCATTTGAAGTTTTTCGCTCAACGTTTGGTGAAGGGAAAACATTACAAGAGCAACAACGATGATGAATTGTTCCTGATGATTCAGAAGAAGTATCCAGCAGCACACAAGTGCTCGGAGAAAATCAAGAAATTCATTGAAAGCAACTACACGTATCAACTTACTGACGAAGAAATGATGTACTTAACGATTCATATTGAGAGAGTTGTGAATGCAACTTCTGAATAATCCCATAGATCAGCTTGCAGGGTTGCAACCACTAGGGCAAAACCTGAACGATTGAATGACAGAACATACCGTTAACCGGATGTTCCGCACATTCAGATGTTCAGGTTTTTTTATTCTCTCCAATATGCTTCGAATCCGTGTTTAATCAGAAAGGAAGAAAATAACTTCATGAAACACGAACAATTAGCTAAAGACATTCTGTCTGGCGTTGGTGGTAAACAGAACATTAACAGCGTGGTGCACTGCGCGACGAGACTTCGTTTCAAATTAAAAAATGACAGTAATGCCAAAACAGACGATCTCAAAAACCTGCCCGGAGTCATAACGGTAATGCAAAGCGGGGGACAATATCAGGTTGTCGTGGGTAACGAAGTGTCTGATGTGTATAAAGCCTTGCTACAAGTTGGTAATATGAATGCGGATGAACCAGTCTCAAATGATGATGATTCTGAATCTTCCGGTAAAAAAGAAAGTCTTCTGGGTCGGTTTATCGACTTGATCTCAGGTGTATTTACACCAATTCTCGGCTTGCTCGCTGCAACAGGGATGATCAAAGGTTTCCTGTCCATGTTTACTTCTCTCGAATGGTTGGACCCGGCTTCAGGAACATATCAATTGTTGAATGCTGCAGGTGACTGTCTATTCTACTTCTTCCCAATCTTCCTGGGTTACACAGCAATGAAAAAATTCGGTGGATCTCCATTCCTCGGGATGGCTATCGGAGCATCCCTTGTATATCCGACCTTATCCGGTCTTAGCGGTGGAGAACCGTTGTATACGTTATTTGCAGGCACATTGTTTGAATCGCCGATTCATATCACGTTCCTGGGTATTCCCGTTATTTTGATGAGCTATTCCTCATCCGTAATTCCAATTATTGTTGCTGCTTATTTTGGAGCAAAAGTGGAAGCGTTCTTCAAAAAGATCATTCCGTCTGTTGTAAGAACGTTCCTTACGCCATTCTTTACGATTCTAATTGTTGTTCCAGTAACATTCCTTTTGATTGGTCCAATCGCGACATGGGCAAGTCAGCTGATCGGTGCAGGCGTATCGGGCATCTATGACTTGAGTCCATTGGTGACAGGTATTGTTGTTGGTGGATTGTGGCAAGTATTAGTTATCTTCGGATTACACTGGGGTATCGTGCCAATCATGCTGCTCAATCTGTCCACACTGAAAGCAGATCCGATTCTGGCTATGATGTTTGCTGCTTCCTTTGCTCAGATTGGTGCTGTTCTTGGAGTTATGCTTAAAACGAAAAATACCAAACTCAAATCATTGGGTGTTCCTGCCTTTGTGTCCGGGATCTTCGGTGTAACTGAGCCTGCTATTTATGGTCTTACATTGCCCCTGAAAAAACCATTTATTATGAGTTGTATTTCTTCTGCAGTAGCTGGTGGTATTATTGGATTCGCAGGTTCCAAAATGTTTGTGTTTGCTTCAGGTATCTTCGGTGTTCCAGCGCTAATTAGTCCGACAGCAGGAATTAACTATGAATTCTGGATGGCTATGATTGCTACAGTTATTGCTTTTGTACTAAGCTTTGTTCTCGTGTATTTTGTAGGATTCAAAGATCCTGCTAATCCGGAAGCTGCCAAACAGACTCCAGAGCCGGTAAAAGAAGAGAAGGCTGCAGTTGAGCCTAATCCAAATAATCGTTATGAAATTTCCAGCCCGATGACGGGTGATGTGGTTCCTCTGCAAGAAATTAATGATGCTACATTTGCTGGTGAACATATGGGTAAAGGTATTGCTATTCGTCCAACCAGTGGAAGAGTCGTGTCTCCGATTAATGGTGTCGTACAGACGATTTACCGTACCAAACATGCCATTGGTCTTGTAGATGATCAAGGTGTAGAGATTCTGATCCATATCGGTCAGGATACGGTACAGCTTAAAGGTCAGCATTTCACTGCACATGTGAAGGACGGTGATCGTGTGAATGTTGGCGATCTGATCGTTGAATTCGATCTGCAGGCCATTATTGACGCGGGATATGAGACTGTAACACCGATTATTGTAACCAATACTGCTGATTATTTGGACGTGGTTGGTACAACAGATCGTAAAGTGCAAGAGAAGGATAAATTGATTACAGTTATTGGTTAATTCTACTTCAGTTGCGCAATCATATATGAGAATAGAATGTAATACAGGGACAACTTCGATGTTTTCGGAGTTGTCTTTTTTTCATTTTCAGCAGCGAGGATTTAATTTGTAATATCATAAAAATAAGTGTTGCAAATGTAGTTCAGATGTACTATGATGAGTTCAAGAAGTAAGCGCATACATCAATCGGGTTGTAACTGTTCAATCAGGCAATTCCGACCACCATGGTCTCTAGGTTGATTGCAACTTACTTTAGTTAATGAAGTAACTGAATACAAATGTGTACAGCCTTACAGGGTTGCAACCGTTAAGGGCAAAACCTGAATTGCTGAATAACACGACTGATTTCCGGATGTTCCGGTACGTTGTGTATGTTCAGTAGTTCAGGTTTTCTTTGTTTCAAAAGCATGGGGAGTTTACTTAGAGAGGGAGAATTACAATGAGCAACTACGATCAATTGGCTAAGGATATTCTGAAACGTGTAGGTGGTCGTGAGAACGTAAACAGTGTATTCCATTGTGTAACAAGATTACGGTTTAAACTGAAAAATGAAAGCGTAGCCAAAACAGAAGAACTTAAAAATCTGCCAGGTGTTATTACCGTCATGCAAAGTGGTGGACAATATCAAGTCGTTATCGGCAACGAAGTGCCGGATGTATATAAAGCAGTTGTTAAAGCGGGTAATTTCCCGAGCGAAGGTCAGTTTGAGGAGGAAGCAGACAACTCAGGCAAGAAAGTTGGTTTGTTCAGTCGATTTATCGACATGATCTCCGGTGTGTTCACACCACTACTCGGTTTGCTGGCTGCAACAGGTATGATCAAAGGTTTCACAGCCATGTTTTTATCATTTGGATGGATTACAGATACTTCCGGAACGTACCAACTGTTGAATGCAACTGGTGACTGTCTGTTCTACTTCTTCCCAATCTTCCTGGGTTACACGGCAATCAAGAAGTTTGGCGGCTCACCGTTCTTAGGTATGGCGGTAGGTGCTTCGTTAGTTTATCCTACGCTGTCAGGCTTGACTGCGGGAGATCCATTGTACACTTTGTTTGCAGGTACGTTGTTTGAATCACCAATTCACATTACGTTCCTGGGTATTCCGGTAATTCTGATGAGCTATTCAACATCGGTTATTCCGATCATTATCGCTACATTCTTCGCAGTGAAAATTGAAAGATTCTTCAAAAATGTTATTCCTAAAGTTGTTAGCACGTTCCTTGTTCCATTCTTTACTTTGCTCGTTATCGTTCCAGCAACGTTCATTCTGATTGGTCCCGTGTCCACTTGGGCAGGCCAATTGATTGGTGCAGGAGCAACAGGTATCTACGACTTAAGCCCAGTTGCAACTGGCTTGATTATCGGTGGATTGTGGCAAGTGTTTGTACTGTTTGGACTTCACTGGGGACTCGTGCCGGTTATGCTTCTCAACCTGAGCACATCCGGTGCTGACCCGGTGGTTGCGATGTCATTCGCTGCTTCTTTCGCTCAAACGGGTGCTGTACTTGCAGTGATGTTGAAAACCAAAAACACGAAATTGAAATCATTAGGTATTCCTGCCTTCATATCGGGTATCTTCGGTGTAACTGAGCCAGCTATCTATGGTTTGACACTTCCACTGAAAAAACCGTTTATCATGAGCTGTATTGCAGGTGGTATCGGTGGCGGTATCTTGGGATTGGCCGGTTCGAAATTATACATCTTTGGTGGACTGGGTGTGTTCGGATTCCCAAGCTTCATTAATAAAGCAACAGGTGTTGATTCGGGATTCTATATGGCTCTGGTAGCATGTGGTATCGCGTTCATCCTTGGTTTTATTCTGACATACGTGGTTGGATTCAAAGACAAAGTAGAAGCTACACCAGCTCCAGCACCTGTACTTGATCCAAACCCGAACAGCAGATACGAAATCGTAAGCCCAATGGCTGGTGAGGTTGTTGCACTGAAAGAAATTAATGACGTAACGTTTGCAGGAGAGCACATGGGTAAAGGGATTGCGATTCGTCCAACCAGTGGCAGAGTGGTATCTCCAATCACAGGTGTCGTTCAAACCGTATACCGTACCAAACATGCCATTGGTCTTGTAAGCGATGATGGTGTAGAGATGCTGATCCATATTGGACAGGATACGGTCAAGCTGAAAGGTCAACATTTTACAACACATGTGAAAGACGGAGACCGTGTTAATGCAGGTGATCTGATTGTTGAGTTTGATCTGCAAGCGATTAAGGATGCAGGGTATGAAACGGTTACACCGATCATTGTCACTAATACTTCAAAATATCTGGACGTTGTAGGAACCAAAGATGCATCCGTTCATGAGAAAGATAAATTGATCACGGTTTTAAGCTAATTGAAATTACAGATGGTTTAGGAGGAACTCCTCAATGAATGAAAAGTTTACAGCCTTCCCGGAGAATTTTCTCTGGGGAGGAGCAACCGCAGCGAATCAATTGGAAGGCGCCTATCTGGAAGGTGGCAAAGGTTTAACAACCGTAGATCTGATTCCGATTGGTGCCAATCGATGGAATATTGCTTTGGGTAACCTCGATTCGTATGAACCAAAAGCAGGGGAATTCTATCCTTCCCATGAAGCCATTGACTTCTATCATCGTTATAAGGAAGATATTGCGTTATTCGCAGAAATGGGATTCAAGTGCCTCAGGCTTTCCATTGCCTGGGCACGGATTTTCCCTAATGGGGATGAAGTTGGGCCGAACGAAGCAGGCTTGCAATTTTATGATGATGTCTTCGATGAGTTATTGAAATACAATATTGAACCTGTTGTAACGATCTGTCATTTCGATGTACCTGTACATCTGGTCGAGACTTACGGCGGGTGGAAGAACCGCAAGATGATTGGTTTCTTTGAGAAGTATGCGACGACGTTATTCAATCGTTACAAGGATAAAGTGAAGTATTGGATGACGTTTAACGAAATTAACATGTTGCTGCATCTTCCGTACATTGGAGCGGGTATTGTTCTGCAGGATGGTGAAGACAAAGAGCAGGTCCTGTATCAGGCAGCACACCATGAATTGGTAGCGAGTGCACTTGCTGTTAAGGCTTGTCATGAGATTATTCTTGGTGCGCAGATCGGGTGCATGTTAGCCGCTGGAATGGTCTATCCATACAGCTCTAACCCGGATGACGTGTGGAAAGCCATGGAGAAAGATCGCGAGTCATTCTTCTTCATCGACGTGCAGTCGAAGGGAGCATATCCGGGATATACGAAAAGATTTTTCAGGGAAAATGACATTCGGATTGAAATGCAACCGGAAGATGCAGATATCTTGATGCAGAACACGGTCGACTATATCGGTTTTAGCTACTATGCGAGCCGGTGTACAAGTACGGACCCTGAGATTTTGAAGGATTCGACAGAAGGCAATGTATTTGGTTCGGTGAAGAACCCGTATCTGCAAGCATCCGAGTGGGGATGGACCATTGATCCGAAGGGCCTCCGAATTACGTGTAATCAGCTACATGACCGCTATGGCAAACCTTTGTTTATCGTAGAAAATGGACTTGGAGCAACGGATGTATTGCTAGACAATGACTCCGTTGAAGATGACTATCGCATCGAGTATTTAAATAGTCATTTTGCCGAGATGGCTGAAGCGATTCAAGACGGGGTAGAACTTCTGGGTTACACGAGCTGGGGACCGATTGACCTGGTCAGTGCGGGTACTGGAGAGATGAAGAAACGTTATGGCTATATCTATGTAGACAAAAACAATGATGGTACGGGAACACTTCGCAGAGTGAAAAAGAAGAGTTTTCACTGGTACAAAGATGTCATTGCGAGTAATGGCGCACAATATTTCTGATACAAGGTGTCCGACGTTGTGGAAAAGACAAAGAGCAGTCACGTTATTACGGGATTGCTCTTTGTTTATGAAGGAATGAATTTGACCCATGATGTAGCTATTAGATATAATAAATAAATCAAGATAATCTTGTCACTTAAGAAGGGGGAGCATCCAATTATGAAGAAAAAATCGCTTGCGTTTATATCTTCGGGATATGGATACTCCACTGCTGTCTTTTTCTAGAATCTATTCCAAGGGTGAGGTCTGCCCAAAATCGGAAGAAAACTATGAAATCACGCAGAAAAATCTTAGGAATGACGAGGTAATCATAATGAAAAACGACAAAATTACGAGAACAAATCCATCCAATATGCCAGCTCCTGTAGGACAGTACACGCATATTACAAGAATTCCAAGGAACGCAGAGCTATTTGTAACTTCGGGTCAGATTGGAGCAGATCCTAGCGGACGCTTTCCTGACAGTCTGAATGACCAAGTCACTAATACATTTAATAATATTAAAACAGTGCTCGAATCGGAGCGTTTAGATGCTGAACATATTATCAAAGTGAACGTATGGGCTACCGAGAAAATCGATTGGGATTTCTTTTATACCGAGTGGGGACAGTTATTCGGTAATGATTATCCTGCAATGACGATTGGATATATTACGGAGTTGGGTCTACCAGAGATAAAAATCGAGATAGAACTTTGGGCAGCAAAAGTCTAATATCAACTACATTTCATCCAAATCAAGGACATCTAACGTATAGATGTTCCTTGGTTTTTTAATTTGTGGAAATAGAAGGGTAGGCTCGCTTCATGCAATCATGATTGAGAGTAGGTGCATTATGGTACCTGCAAACTCTGATAGGCATTGAGTCGCCCATACGTCCAATAGATCCCGGAGCCTGATACCGGATCAGAAGCGAAGCATAACGCATCCCGAATCTGAGCATTTGTTTTCCCTTGTGCAGCGAGCAATGCAGCCGCTCCGGCCACATGAGGTGCAGCCATAGATGTGCCACTAAGATAGGCATAGGAACCGCCCAGATATGTGGATAATATGGTATCCCCCGGTGCAGCCATATCAACCCAAGAGCCGTAGTTGGAGAAATTGGATTTGAGATCGGAAAGGTTGGTTGAAGCAACAGCGATCACGTTAGGATACGATGCAGGTACGATTGGGAATGACGTGTTGTCATTGCCGGCTGCAGCGATAATTACGGCTCCGCGATCCCATGCATACTGTACGGCAGCCTGAAGGAAAGCATCACCTGCTGGTCCACCCAAGCTCAGGTTGACTACCTGGATACCATTGTTGGCAGCAAAAACAAGCCCGTTACCGACATTGCCTACCGTTCCTTGCCCGTTGTTATCCAGTACACGGAGCGGAACGATGGATGCGAGCGGTGCAACGCCTGCGATCCCTACACCATTGTTGGTAACGGAGGCAGCGATCCCAGCTACATGAGTGCCATGGCCGTTTCCGTCCTCGGGGATATTATCATAATCGACATAATCGTAACCGGGGAGGAGCTTGGAGGCCAATTCTGGGTGGTTCAACTGTACACCTGTATCGATAATGGCGATTTTGACAGAGCTGTTACTCTGAGTAATATCCCATGCAGCGGGTGCATTGATTTTGGACAGGTTATACTGATAAGGAAAGAAAGGGTCATTGGGAGTGAAGGATGTCTCAACGAGGTAATTCGGCTCTGCATGTTCAATAAGCTCATGATCTTTGTAATGTTTCAGCATTCGGTGCATTT
Organism: Paenibacillus sp. SZ31; assembly: GCF_012912005.1. Lineage (GTDB taxonomy): Bacteria > Bacillota > Bacilli > Paenibacillales > Paenibacillaceae > Paenibacillus. Next base: position 203,754 of record NZ_JABBEA010000007.1, on the reverse strand, counting down.
TTTTGCGGGATTCCACACGGTACCATCCTAAATCTTCATAGGTCTCAGCGACCTTACATTTCCCTTTTTTGTGAAAGGTGTGCATCTCATCTGGGGGCGTACCTTCCTTGAATTTGACTAAGAGCTGCTTGGGAGCATGAGGATGAAACTTGCTCTCTGCTCGATGGTCCATATAACGATATACGAACCCGATTGCTAGCATAATGATAGCAAAAACACCTAACCATAACCACATGAGCGTTCCCCCTCTAATATAGTTTGTGACACGCCTTATCGTATGCGAACTCTATCAGACTGCGCGGGCACTCTTTCAATTTGGTTTGTCGTGTAGATAGATTGATAGGGCGGGATAAATTCGGTAAGATGAAATGAAGAGAGCGGATTCTTAGCTCCAAATACACAGGATAAGGAATGTGGAATTTTTGACACAACTTCAGATTATACCGACAGTAGCAGCTGTTCAGGAACACCAGGTTCATGATGCCATTGATTTTGCCATGCGTGTACGTAAAGAAGTGTTTCCCATGATGGATCATACAAGATTGCCTGCGGACTTCGAGCAGTTCAGAGAACATTATCTGGATTCAGAATGCGCGATCTTTCTTGTTGCAGAGATGGGGGATGCGGGAATCGTCGGGTCTATTGGGATTTTGCCATATGATGGACGAATTGAAGCCGTGGAAGGACGATATGAAGCCCAGTCTGCAGCCGAAATTGTGAAATGTTATGTGGATCCTGCGTATCGCAGATATGGCATTGGTTCAATGCTGGTAAAGGAACTGGAGGATGCAGTAAAGGAAATGCACTATACGACACTGTATTTGCATACACATCGCTTCTTGCCAGGGGCCGTAGATTTCTGGAAACGTCAAGGGTTTACGGTTATTGCTGAGCAGGATGATGACTGGCAAACCGTACATATGGACAAGTTGGCATGTAGGTAACCATTGGTTACTATTTTGATACGCGGATTCTTTTGCCGGATTTTTGGAGAAATTGATTGATCAGCGAACACCACGGAATCGGTAATTTTGTATAAGGGAAAATGCCTGTCGGCACTCGCTCGGTTAGACATAGACAACATACATGATGGGGGCTAAACAGATGAACGCAACGAAGCGGAAAATTGTTTTTATTGATATTGATGGCACATTGGTTGACGATGACGGAAGTATTCCGTTGTCAGCACAGAAGGCTTGCAAACAGGCTCGTGAGAATGGCCATCTGCTCTATTTATGTACAGGCCGATCCAAAGCAGAAATCTATGATTCCATCTGGGATGTTGGATTTGACGGTCTGATTGGTGCAGGTGGAGGCTATGTGGAATTTGGCAAGGATGTGCTTTATCACAAAAGAGTGACAGCGGAAGATGTTCGACACATGGTTGATTTCTTCAATGAACACGGCATTGACTTCTACCTTGAATCCAATTCGGCTCTGTATGCGAGTAGCAATCTTCAACCTCACCTGGAACGCCGCATCTATGGCGATGTGGAGAACGACCCTATAGCCAGAGAGAAGAAGGAGCTGAAACCGCACCCGTTTATTGCCGGATTGACGTATGGAGAAGCGGATCTATATAAAGATGACGTGAACAAGGTGTGTTTCCTGGAGAGCTCGGTGATCCCGTTTGAACGAATCAAGCAGGAGTTTGAAGGGAAATTTGAAGTCATTCAGTGCACCGTGCCAATCTTTGGTGAAGGAAGTGGTGAGCTGATGATCCCTGGCATTCACAAAGCGATTGCGATCGCCGATCTGTTGGAGCATCTGGGCATGTCACAGCAAGATACATTCGCCATCGGCGATGGCATGAATGATGCTGAGATGCTGGAATTTTGTAACGTCGGAATTGCCATGGGCAATGCGAAGCCAGGACTGAAAGCCATTGCAGATGATATTACTGGAACAGTTGAGGAAGATGGATTGTATCACAGTTTTGTGAAGTATGGGTTGATTGAGGGGTAGTATTTAAAGGATTTACGAATGAACAGCTAATAAAAAGAGAGCAACCTAGTTGCTCTCGAAGTTTAATAATCGGACCATGAATATATTTGTCCATTGTAAAAGGTCACGTAGGTATTTCCGTAGACCCAGATATCAATAGAACCTAATGAACTAGTAGAGCTACTGGTTCTATTTGGGCTCCCCCAAGAAAATAACACTTGGTCATATGTCATCCCTAATTTTATCTTATGTTGACTAATAAGTTTCCAGACGTTTGAAGACCAGTCTGGGTAATCTTTTTTAGGATCACTGTCATAGAACAGTCCTTTGATAAAATCATTTGGCTGGTCTGTCACAGGCAACTTGAACGTAACCGTCTTTCCACTAGCTCTTTTGGCTTTCACAATAACATTATTTTTTTAATATCAACGGAAAGAATTTTTATTTTTTCTAAATGATAAAGCGGGTTTGAAGAAGGTAGATTATTTTTGTTAGCCCAATATTCTCCCTCCGTAAAAGCTATATATATGAAATGTTCGTAATCAAAATAATAACAGAAATTCGAAAACCGAATGCCTCCATATATGTATTCTGTAACGGTCTTTCCATTTGCTGATTGTATAGTTACTTCCGTGAGTTGATAAAGTTGAGTCATACTGACAATCCAGCCAGGTTGATCTAGTGCATAAGAATATACTTTTTCTCCAAAAACTGAACGATATGTTTTAGGGACACTAAGGACTCCGTTCATTAATTTCTTAGTCCGTGTTGATCCATCCTCGTCTCCCCACATAAATGCCACCATTAAATCATCTTCATTACTACCTGAGTAACCGGAAACCTTTAGAAACTTCTCAAATGATATGTAGGTTATTCCTTTGTACAAAATGGTGTCTTTTTTACTTACTTGTTCTTTCTTTCGTTTGGTTTTGACTTCAAACCCATTTCCTACAGCAATAAGTGAGCCGATTTGTTTGAACATTTTGATGGGTATGTAGACGGTACCATTATCCGCTAGATATGCTTGATCTTTGGAACTCGCAAGCTTTCCATCAATAAATATAGTGTATTCAATATCACGGTAGGACTCAGTTAGAGGATTATTAGCCGCTAACGTGTGGGGTGGAAATAATACGAACAATAAACTAAAACTAATAAAAATACAGATCAATTTCTTAAGACTCTTCATTACAGATTCTCCTTTTATTTTTATCACCTTAAGACTATAGCATGAAGCTAACAGCCATAACAGGTAATTATTTGCTTGATCTGCTTTGTTCAACATTTGCTCCTCTCTGTCCGATATATAATAAGTACATCTATGTGATCAGACAGCGAAAGGAGTGCAGAACATGGATATTGCAGCATTATCAATGGCGATGAGCCAAGTTTCAGTAGTTCAGTCCGCAAGCTTGCAAGTGATGTCGATTACGAAAGACATGGCGCAGCAGCAAGGTCAGCAGATGGCGGAAATGTTGAAGTCAGTACCTGCTCCTCACCCTAATCTGGGTAGCAGTCTGGATATTTCAGTATAGGCAGATTAGAAGGATGCATTCTTGTGAAAACATTGCAGCAAGCAAAGCCCAAACAGCCCCAATTCTAACGAATTGAGGTCGTTTGGGTTGTTTATTTTTCAATTCGGAGCAGATCCTAAGAAGCCTGTACGAAAAATAGTCCATCCAATGGTGCTTCAGTAGAGGCAGGACCTTTTCGTAAAAATAAATAACCATTGGCATCAGAAAGTCCCAATATGTCCTGATAGGGCTCGGGAAAATCTGCGGAATAGATCTGGCATACCGGTTGATAATGGGTTAACAAATGATCGATTCCATGGACTCCGTTGGGTAAAGTTGAGGTGAAGAACGAAAAGGCAGGGAAATCCTGCTCGGCTAATGACGTTTCCGAGAAACGCACTCCACTTAAAGGGATGCATTCTGTGGGACCTACAGAAGTGTGCGGTTGTGAAGTTACCGATACATAGGTACATCCAGCCAGTATATTTTCATTCCATTCCAGCTCATCTCCTGTGTATGTTACCTGATCCAGAAAGTATTCTGTAGCCGAATACATAGAGAAGACCGAGATGTACATGTCTACTGGCAAAGAGGGGATATGTACATTCTGCAAGAGTTTATTGCAATCAATGGAGAATAGATGTAACAAGGGCTGACCTTCCGGATTGAGCGGCCATTCCTGAATGTATGCCTGTTCTCCGCCAATCCACATACCAGAGTTCTGGTTCGGATGCTCAGAATCAACTGTAATTTGAGTCACGTTGTACATGGGAAACTCCTTCTTTTCTCGTAATGTCGCGCTTCGTGTCATAGTAACCAATAGAGTGCAGATCGTACTTTTTAGGTGTGCACAATGTCTTTTTGGCTTATTGATGTATTTTTGGATAACAATCCATTGCTTCGTTACATTATAAGTGAGATGATGTGGAATGAAAATCAGTACAAGGTACTAACTCGCGCATGAAGTGAATGAACGTACCTGTACTCAATGAACCAGTGGTAATACTATAGATGAGAAGTGGTGACACATGTTAATTAACAAATACATAAGTGAAACGGGATTCTGCTCCCGCAGGGAAACGAACCGTTTAATTGCAGCTGGACGCATAACGATCAATGGCAGGGTATGTGAAAAAGGGGCGGAAGTTGAACCTCATGATGTGGTACTCATTGATGGCAAGCAGATTCCTCGTAATGACAGCGAACCTGTCTATATTGCTCTGAATAAACCCATTGGTATTGTCTGCACAGCAGCAGAACATGTAGAAGGGAACATCATTCAATATATGAATTATCCTTCTCGCATATTTGCGATAGGCAGGCTGGATAAGGCATCTGAAGGGTTGATTTTGCTTACGAATGACGGGGGAATTGTGAACAAGATGATGCGTTCCGAGCACAACCATGATAAAGAATATGTAGTGACTGTAGACAAACCCGTAACCGACGAATTTGTAAGGTCCATGTCCGAAGGGGTTGAAATTCTGGATGTGGTGACCAAGCCCTGCGAAGTGTATAGGCAGAGTGAAGACGTATTTCGTATTATTTTGACACAGGGTCTCAACCTGCAGATTCGCAGAATGTGCAAAGCCTTGGGGTACCGAGTGTTAAAGCTGGAGCGCGTGCGAATTATGAATATTACGCTGGATCAACTGGAGCGGGGGCAATGGCGTCATCTGGAGCAAGAGGAACTGGAGATTCTGCTGTCTCAATTAAATGAGATAAACTAAATGAATTCTGCTGCATATCAACAGTGGTCAGCCACGATTTCCAGTTAAATCAGTAAAAAATGAAGCAAACACTAACCGCTACGCGGATTAGTGTTTTTGTTGTTGAGCTTGTTTCCTGTTCGCTCTGAAATGTAAGAACCGAATAAGGTTAAGAACGCCCCGAGCAGGATCACCCAGGTTATCTGTTCCCGAAGAATGAGTGCAGATGACACAACAGTAATGACAGGTACCAGATAGATATATACACTCGCTTTAATAGCTCCAAGAAGATTCACAGTCCGGTTCCAGGTTACGAAACACAACGCGGAGGCACCCAGTCCGAGGTAGAGGAAATTAGAGAGATTGGTTAGGTTCTTAAAACGGCCAAGATCCAAATGGAAGTCAGACAGGAACAAGGCTGGCAGCATTAAGACTAAACCATAGAAGAACACTTTGCGCGTGGCACCGATGGTGTGATAGGGAAGCTCGCCAATTTTGCGCATCAATACGGAGTATATCGCCCATACCGCGGGTGCTATGAAAGCAAGCAGATCACCTACCGGATTCAGTTGCAGAACGAAACTGCCGTTCAGGGCGATGAGTATGATGCCGCTCAAGGCAATCCCGAATCCGATGAGAAAGCGGCGCGTTAACTTCTCACCATCCAGGAAGAAGTGTGCGAGCACGGCAGTGAAGAATGGGGCAATGGAGACAATAACACCCACATTGGAAGCTGTTGTGTACACCAGTGCTACATTTTCAATGAGAAAATATAACATCACCCCGCATAAACCTGCTCCGATAAATAACCATTCTTCTCTGAATGAGGCGATCCGCAGTGAACGTGGATAGATCAATAACAGTACCAAATACCCGATCAGGAAACGGAAAAATAGAATCTCCACTGGAGTAAAGTCAATCAGCAGAACTTTGGTCGAGACAAACGTAGTTCCCCAGATCAGTATAGTAAACAAAGCGAGCAAATGTCCGGTAGAGGCTTTAGTGTTTTGATGGCTAAGATGACTCGTCATACGATATGATTGGTGGTTCGTTTCGGCTCCGAATCATGATTGAAGATACGTCTATATTGCTTGGGTGTCAGGCCAATCAATTTTTTGAAAAAATTCGTGAAATGGCTCTGGTCACTGAATCCGGTCTGTGCAGCTACTTCAATCGGCAGCAGACCTTGTTCCAGCAGACGTTTGGCTTGATTAATGCGAATCGTTTCCAGATAGCGGTAAGGTGATATCCCTTTCTGGCGAGTAAATAAACGCAGCAGGTGGTATTTACTCATCTCCGTCAAATCGGCTAACTCGTTCAGCGAGATGCTCTCCATGTAATGAGCTTCTATGTAATCACATATGCGTCTGATCTCTATGGTAACATCCCGAGTGGAAACAGGGGGTTCAGCATCCGAATAATCTCGCAGCAATTGATCCAATAGTAAGAGTAACAATTCTTCTTTGTAGAAATCGGATTGCTCCTCCAGAATCATCTGATGCAGTTCGTGCAGGGAACCCACAAGTTCACTTTGGTAGAGAACGGGGGACGTAAACCGTGGTAAGTAAGCTTGTCCAGTAATCTCTCTCGCATACTCTCGCATAACCTCAGGCTGGACGTTGATACAGCGATAATCGAGGGTTCTGCCATCGACCTGTTCGCAGGCATGGGGGTCTTGTGGATTAAAGACAATGATGTCCCCACTATTTAGAATATATTCTTCGTTGTTGCAGACGAGGTGTCGCTTGCCTTGTTCAATGAATCCAATGACATAATAGTCATGAAAATGATTGGGAAACTTCTGCATAATGCCTTCAAATTGATAAGCTTCTAGCTGTAGATCGGTATCAAATACGACAGTCCGGACTTCCCGAGTCATGATGCACCTTCTTTCTGGTATGTTAATGTCATTATAGGTTGCAAAGAAGGAATTTTCTTGAACGATATTGCTATTGCTCGAAGTGTTTGATCGGACAGATATCTCTAAAAACAAAATACCCGCAATCCCGGAGGGAAAGCGAGCCCTTTGCTTAGTATAGTTGATTCATGAGTTCAAACCTATATATATTGGACAAAAAAATGTCCGGAACAATAAGGAATTGTCCTTAGTGTAACGTAGCCAGTGCTTCAGGTGAAAAAGACTGAATTTCAGATACACGGCCTTCACGCATTTTGGCAGCCCATGCCGGGTCACCAAGTAGCGCACGTCCCACAGCCACCAGATCAAATTCCTGTTGATCGAAACGCTTCATAAGCTCGTCCATACCTGGATGTTTTGCTTCATCAGTTCCTGCTTCAGGCTCATTTGGCATACCCACAGAACCGACTGTGATCGTGGTTTGACCACTTAGCTTTCGCACCCAGCCTGCAAATCCAAGCTCAGATCCTTCAAACTCGGGCTCCCAGAAGCGTCGTGTAGAACAGTGGAAGATATCTACACCAGCGTCAACCAGCAAATGAAGGAATTGTTCCAGTTGTTCGGGGGTGTCGAACAGTCTGGCTTGATAATCATTCATCTTCCATTGGGAAATCCGCATCGCGATAGGGAAATCAGGACCTACCGCAGCACGAACTGCCATTACAAGTTCAACTGCGAATTGCGTTCGTTTTTGAAGGTCACCACCATAGCGGTCCGTTCTCCTATTCGTTGTTTTCCAGAAAAACTGATCGATTAGAAAACCATGTGCACCGTGAAGCTCAATTCCGTCAAAACCAATACTTTGCGCATTGGCCGCTGCATCGGCATAAGCTTGAATCACTGTTGCGATCTCTTCCTCCGTCATAGGCGCACTTACCTGATTACCCTCCATATCGAGACCTGATGGACTAAGCGACGCGGCTTCCGGGTGAGGTTGAGATCCTGAAGGACGAACAATGCCCATATGCAGAATTTGCGGGAAAATTTTGCCGCCGGCTTCATGGACTTGTTTGACCACTTCAGCCCAGCCTTGAAGAGCTGCTTCTCCATACATATGAGGGATTCTAGGCTCACTTGATGCAGATAGATGCTCAATGGTCGCACCTTCGGTAATAATGAGTCCAACACCATGCTCGGCACGCCGACGATAATATGCGGCTACATCGGGGCCCGGGACACCATCCGGGGAGAAAGCACGAGCCATGGGGGACATGACGATGCGTGAGGACAGGGTTAATTTTTGAACAGTGTATGGTTGAAACAGAAGCTCCGTAGAAATAACGTTATGTTGTTGATTACTCAAAATAAGCACCTCCATTATTATGTACCTCTCAGTGGGTACGAGTGTAATATTAGCAATCCCTAAATACTCGCTCAACCAACAGATTGATCATTTTGTTGCTTAAGCGAAAGACTTCGAAAATTGTATGATGACTTGGCAATCCGAAATCCCTTTTTACTTGTTGAATAAACAGCACTTATCTATAATAGAAGAACCTATCCAACGATCTTTAGTACAAAGGAGTATTAGGAAATGTCAGGTGTAGTATCTTCCAATTCTAACGATCCGCGTGTAATCCGTACTCGTCAATTAATTCTTGATGCATTTTTATACCACTTGAGCCTTAAAAATTTCAACAGCATTACAATTCAAAACATTACGGAACAAGCCACAATCAACAGGGCCACATTTTACGCCCATTTTCAGGATAAATATGCACTCCTTGAAGCCTTGTTGTCGGATGCTTTTATGGAATATGTAACGAAGAGGGTGGACCCGGGTGCACGGTTATCAGCTGAGACCATTCAGCAACTTATATTTTCATTATGCGATTATCACGTCTCAAGTAATGGATGCATCAAAAAATATGAGACGGTTGCACCAATTATTGAAGAGAACATCAAGACGCAACTGGAGCAATTCCTTCTTGAATTAATGAGTAAAGTAGCGGGGCATGTAGATCCCAAAACGCTGAAAATTACGGCAACCATGCTAAGCTGGTCGATCTATGGAATAACGTATCGATGGAATATTGAAGGCGGGCAGGAATCCCCTGCTGAGTTAGCCCAACGAGTTGTCCCCTACATGATCGGCGGGTTGGAATTATTGAATTGAATTCATTAAATGAAGTTGCATTACTATTCGAATGGACAGAGGAGGAATAAGAACATGTTTGAACATTTGGTTGTTTTTAAATTTAACGATAAAATTACGACTGACAAGCAGCAGGAATTGGTGGCTCAATTGCTCGCACTACAGGAAGAAATTCCGGGAATCGTCGCGCTGACGGCAGGAATCAATGCAACGGAAGAAACGGACCGTATTCAAGGCTATACGATTGGATTACGAGTGACGTTTGAAGATCAGGACGCGTTGCGCGCCTATGGTCCACATCCTGCTCATCAGGCATTTGTAGCTTCCTTGGATGGTTGGGTGGAAGATGTAATTGTAGTTGATTATGCGATATAAAGCCCCGATATCAGAGGTTTAACGAATCTAGGAGTTGAAGATTTCCATGTGTTTGATTTTATTTGCTTACAACATGCATCCAAAGTATCCGTTTATATTGGGATCCAATAGGGATGAATTCTATCACAGACCTACGGCTCAAGCACATTATTGGGAAGATCACCCTCAAATATTGGCAGGCCGGGATTTGTCGAAAATGGGAACCTGGATGGGCGTAACAACAGGGGGACGTCTGGCTGCTGTCACGAATTATCGTGATCCGAATGAAGATGTACATGCCAAGTGTTCAAGAGGAGATCTGGTTGCTGATTTTTTAAAGGGAACGTCCTCACCTGAGCAATATATGCAACGTGCGGAGCAAAATCGCAATGATTACCCTGGATACAATTTGTTGGTGGGTGATCCAGACGACCTCTATTATTATTCTAATGTGGGCAACGTTGTGATGAAGTTGGAACCGGGAATATACGGGATTAGTAATCATTTGATCAATACGGATTGGCCTAAGGTGAAACGTGGAAAAGAAGGACTGGAGAAAATCATCAACGGGGAGGAAGAAAGTACCCTGACAGAGCAAATATTAGATTTGCTACAATCGGCAGACCCTTCAGTGGATGAGCTTCTACCCCATACAGGTGTTCCAATGGAATGGGAACGTTTGCTTTCTCCCATATTTGTTAAAAGTGAAAAATTTGACTATGGAACTAGAGCTTCATCCGTTGTTCTGATGACTAGAGAAGAATTATTGTTTACGGAGAGGGGTCATCTGAACGGAGAGGTCATGGAGCAGCGTTTTAACATCAAGCCTCTTAACTGGACAAGCTGAGAATATGAAACAAGTTATGATGTACGGACATTATGTCTCAACATGAATACTTCAAGATAAATCACACGTTCAATTTTATTTCTTCTGAGTGTAAAAAGGATTGTGTTAATTATTGTGTTAACTAATATAACGCGACATAAAAGGTTTAAGATTCCCTTTTGTACAACACGCCCAATTTAAGTTGGGCTATTTATATGTTATAACAATTCTATGTTATGAATCATGGAACTTCCCTGAATAGTTTATATAATGTGAATCAACATAACATGATTTTGCAGCGGTTCGGTTGATTCTAATTTCAGGGGGGCAACGTGGGATGAAAGAAACCAAAAAGATGAAAATTTTTTCACTGGGGATTCAGCACGTACTCGCGATGTATGCGGGAGCAATTCTAGTACCTTTGCTTGTGGGCAGAGCGCTAAATTTGACTGCAGAGCAGTTGGCGTATCTCGTATCCATTGACCTGTTAACGTGTGGGATTGCAACATGGCTTCAGGCTCGGAAAGGGAAGTACTTGGGTATAGGTTTGCCAGCGGTGCTCGGAAGTTCTTTTGTAGCGGTCACACCTATGATTGCCATTGGATCGCAATACGGAATTCCTGCCATATATGGGTCGATCATCGCAGCCGGATTATTTATCGTCATCTTTGCCGTATTTTTCAGCAAAATCGTCAAATTGTTTCCACCAGTCGTGATCGGTACAGTGGTAACCATTATCGGTCTTGCACTGATCCCAACCGGCATTAAGAACATGGCGGGTGGAGCAAACAGCGAGAATTTCGGAAGTTTGGACAATTTGGCGCTTTCCTTTGGCGTATTACTTTTCATTCTGATCCTGAATCGATACGCTCGTGGTTTTGTTAAATCCCTGGCAGTTCTCCTGGGGATTATCGTGGGAACCCTCATAGCAGCCTTCATGGGAAAAGTGAATTTTGCCGCTGTACAGGAAGCCTCTTGGTTCCATTTGCCCCAACCCTTCTACTTTGGATGGCCAACCTTCGAGATCGGTCCCATTATTACAATGATCATTGTAGGTACGGTAGTTATTATCGAATCAACAGGTGTATTTATGGCTTTGAGTAAAATCTGCGATCAACCGATCAACGAAAAAGATCTGGCACGGGGATATCGCGCAGAAGGTCTCGCGTTTGTTCTAGGTGGCATATTCAATGCCTTTCCATACAATACATTTGCGCAGAATGTCGGTTTGGTTCAGCTCTCCAAGGTGAAAACGACCAATGTGGTGGTTGCAGCCGGAGGCATTCTGGTCTTTCTCGGACTTATTCCCAAAGTAGCTGCTTTTGCAACGATTATTCCGAGTGCTGTATTAGGTGGGGCGACTGTTGTCCTGTTTGGAATGGTCGTCTCATCCGGGATCAAAATGCTGCAAAACGTCGACTTCGGCAAACAATCCAATCTGTTGATCGTGGCTTGCTCCGTTTCACTTGGTCTTGGTGTTACCGCTGTACCGGATCTGTTTGCTCAACTTCCCCAAAGCATTCGTATTATTGTGAGCGATGGCATTATCACAGGAAGTCTGTCAGCTATTTTGCTCAATGTCTTCTTCAACCTCGGCTTCAAAAAAGAAAGCTTGCCTCTTCAGCCTGTACAGGCACAAGAAGCACATACGTAATTCTTTTTCTACGATAACCAAACTGATTTAATGAATGGAACAGAACCTCTTGGGTTTTTATTTGCTTGGAAGCTGTGACTCTAAATGATGATTTTCATACGAAAGTTATTGCGAAGGAATGCAAAAGGAATGTAAATATGCTAAAGTTTCATCAAGAACATTTTATGTGTTCCTTTATATTGAATATCCATGCGACTACATAAATGAGCATTGGTTCACAAGGCTACAATAACAACAAGGGATGTTCCCTTGGTCAAAAAAAGGAGTTGTGATCCTCATGCAACAAGCTAAGCTGGAAACCCGTTTGAATTTTGACAATAGTTATGCACGTCTGCCGCAAACATTCTACACAAGCCAGGGAGCGGAGCCAGTTGAATCACCGGATCTGCTTATCTTCAATGCTACGCTTGCAACAGAACTTGGCTTGAACGCCGAAGCGCTGAACACACAAGAAGGTGCCGCCGTATTTGCAGGAAATGTAACCCCGCAAGGAGCTGAGCCTCTCGCTCAGGCCTATGCAGGTCATCAATTTGGCAATTTCAACATGCTGGGTGACGGACGGGCATTGCTTCTTGGTGAACATATTACCCCACAGGGGGAGCGCGTAGATATTCAGCTCAAAGGTTCGGGAAGAACTCCATACTCTCGCGCAGGGGATGGACGTGCCGCAGTTGGACCAATGTTGCGTGAATATATCATAAGTGAAGCGATGTATGCACTCGGCATTCCAACCACACGGAGTCTGGCAGTTGTGTCCACAGGAGAGCATATCGTCCGTGAATCAGAACGACCGGGTGCCATACTGACACGAGTAGCTGCCAGTCATATTCGAGTAGCGACGTTTCAGTATGCAGCGCGTTGGGGATCGAAAGAGGAACTGAGAACTCTCGCAGACTACACATTGGAGCGACATTTTCCCCAGGTTGAAGGAGATGAAGATCGTTATCTTCGATTGCTTCAGGAAGTGATCAAGCTTCAGGCGGCACTTATTGCGCAGTGGCAGCGAGTTGGCTTCATTCATGGCGTGATGAATACGGACAATATGGCGATCAGTGGAGAAACGATTGATTACGGACCATGCGCTTTTATGGATGCTTATAATCCGAGTACGGTGTTTAGTTCAATTGATAAGCAAGGTCGTTATGCATATGGCAATCAACCGTATATTGGCGGATGGAACTTGGCACGTTTTGCCGAGACACTTATACCGCTGCTGCATGAAGACGAGGAGCAGGCCGTGCAAATCGCACAGGATGCCATCGCGCAATTCTCAGAGTTGTATCATCATCACTGGTTATCAGGCATGCGAGCCAAATTGGGACTGTTCAATGAAGAAGCGGAAGATGAAACTCTAATTAAAGAACTTATTGAACTGATGGATAAACATTCCGCAGATTTTACGAACACGTTCGTGGCACTGACGCTAGGTACCTTGGAAGGAACCAACCTGAATGGAGTACCTGAGTTTAACGAGTGGTATTCACGTTGGCAGTCCAGATTAGAGCGACAGTCCGAAACAAAAGATGTAGTTATACAACAAATGAAGAGTAACAATCCAGCAGTTATTCCTCGGAATGATCGGGTAGAAGAAGCACTGGAACGAGCTGAGAATCATGGAGACTATAGTGTGATGCAACAACTTCTTGCAGTTCTGCAACAGCCTTATGCGTATACACCAGAACAGGCTGACTACGCTACCTTGCCGGTTTCATGTGATCCGTCTTATCGCACATTCTGCGGAACCTAAAATGAAAGTTTTCTTGAGAGAGCTGCCTTTGGCAGCTTTTTCATTACGACAATCCATATTTACATGAGCATCAGATTGCGTAGAAAGCCTATGGTTGCTATCACGAGAATTGAACATGATAACGATATAAGCTGGTTTCAACTATGCATCCGTAGTTCTGTTCAAAGATTGCATACTTGGCCTTGCAATGACTCAAACGTTCGGCTATACTTGCTATAAATTGAATACATGAATCACGTTGATAGAGCGCAGTAGCGGCTTTGTCCCTGTTACAGAAAGTCAGGGGTTGATGGAACCTGATACATACAAGGGCTGCGAATTACACTCTGGAGTACTTGGGTAATGCCAAGCGGAAGGGCAAACGATATATTGCCGAAAGTGGTATGGATAGCGTGTTAAGGTGGCGTGTTATTCATGCAATTTGGGTGGTACCACGGTTATGATAATCGTCCCTGTGTCTAATGAAGACAAGGAGGCGATTTTTTTGTGTCCAAAAAAGCCGTTCCAGCGTGTAATTTCGTAATTTGACGTAGATCATGACTGAATCTTGAGGATAGAAAAGGGGTTATACAAATGAATATTATTGATGAACTAGAGTGGCGCGACGCCATTAACCAGCAGACCGATGCAGAGGGACTACGTGAACTGACTGAAACCAGATCAGTCTCCTTGTACTGCGGCGTTGACCCTACGGGGGACAGCATGCATATCGGACATTTAATTCCCTTTATGATGCTGAAACGTTTTCAACTGGCAGGACATCGTCCAGTCATTCTGATTGGTGGAGCTACAGGTACGATTGGTGATCCAAGTGGTCGTCAGGCAGAGCGTTCTTTGCAAACGATGGAGCAAGTGCAGGAGAATGTGGATGCACTGACAACGCAGATGAAAAAGTTGTTTGTAACAGACGGTGATAATCAAGTTCGCATGGTGAATAACTACGATTGGACGCACAAAATCAATGTGATTGAATTCTTGCGTGACTACGGCAAAAACTTTAACCTCAACACAATGCTCGCTAAGGATGTAGTTGCGAGCAGACTGGAAGGCGGAATCTCGTTCACCGAGTTTTCCTACCAGATCCTTCAATCGCTCGACTACCTGCACCTGTTCCAGAACGAAGATGTACAGCTTCAAATCGGCGGTTCTGATCAATGGGGGAATATCACGAGTGGTCTTGATTTGATTCGTAAAAAAGAAGGATCTGAAGCGAAGGCGTACGGTCTGACCATCCCGCTCATGCTCAAATCCGACGGAACCAAATTCGGTAAAACAGCTGGCGGAGCAATTTGGCTTGATCCGAACAAAACGACACCATTTGAGTTCTACCAGTTCTGGGCGAATACAGATGACCGTGATGTCATTAAATACTTGAAATACTTTACTTTCCTGAGCAAAGAAGAAATTGAAGCTTTGGCTGAAAAGGTAGAGACAGAGCCGCACAAACGTGAAGCACAGAAAGCACTCGCGGAAGAAATGACGAAATTCGTTCACGGCGAAGAAATGCTGGAACAGGCTAAGCGGATTACAGCAGCGCTGTTTAGTGGAGATATCCGTTCCCTGACAGCCGACGAAATTGAGCAGGGCTTTAAGGAAATGCCAACATTTGAAACGGACGGCGAAGCGAAAAATATCGTGGACTGGCTCGTGGATCTGGGGCTGGAGCCATCCAAGCGTCAGGCACGTGAAGATGTCACTAAAGGTGCAATCTCCATGAATGGTGAGAAAATTACGGAGCTTGAATTCACGGTGTCGGCAGAGCATGCGATTGGTGGTAGATTCATCATTATCCGTAAAGGTAAAAAGAACTACAGCCTGGTTAAACTCCAATCATAGTGTCTGAGTATTAGAACGTAAAGAGATGTATCAGACTACATCACAACACTTAAACAGAAACAAAAAGACCGTCTTCCATCTCTGTCAGGCGACAGAGCGGAGACGGTCTTTTGTATATCAGGTCATTGCTTGACCTATATTATTGATTAACAATCGCTGTGATCTCTTCATCCAGATCAAGTCGTACGTTCTCACGGTACGCCCGGATGTTGTATTCACTGTGCAGGTAGCGAAGAATCGCTTCAATCATATTGGACTCCACCAGATATTGACTGCGGCCTTGAATCCAAACTTCAGCGGAATAACCTGTATCTTCTTCCCAGCTCAGTTCTACGTTCACATCGGTTGGACGTACACCCTTACGTTCTGCCATATGAATACAGATTGCATTCACAATTTCATCCATGCTCAGAACCATAGAGATTAGTACCGTCCGTTTCTGTTGCGATCATCATCACGATCATTGCGACGGTCATAACGGCCATCCGCTGCAGGTTTACGACGATTGGAGATGGCTCTGAAGAGTGCCATAGCCAACATAACGATCAACATAATTGCTGCAACGTTCACGAGCAATCCAAGGATGTTACCCAGGGCGCCCATGCCACCGAACAATCCGCCGAACATCATACCAGCAAGACCACCAAGCATCATGCCTTTCATGAATCCGCCGCCACCGCCGAAGAATCCACCACCACGAGTTGCAGCTGCACCAGTACCGGAGTTATTGCCGGAATTGGATTGGTTCACGTTACTGTTGGAGTCGGATTTCTTAGGTGTATTGTTATAACTTTTCGTACCGGATTTGAATCCGCCACCACGTCTTGCATCCGCAGAATCCGGATTTGTTACTCCCACTGTTGCGAACAATAATGTAAAGGCCATAAATACCATCATTAGATGTTTAACTCCAAATTTTTTCTTCATTGTAAAGATCGTAACCCCCCGATTAAATTGTTTGAATCGCCCAAAATGGGCCTTACTCATGTAATACGGTCGACTTGCAGGAACGTTTCAAATTTTATTAAATTTCTGAAACGCTTGGACTTGGGTCTTGAATTGCAGCTTGGCCATCAAGCAATTGGGTAACCCAGTTACACCATTCCAGGCCTGTTTGCGCATGCATTAACCCCTTTTGTACCAGGATGTAGCTTCCAAAATCTCGGTTGCCTACACGAAGATTATCCAGAGGTATACGTGATTTCAGTTCCTCGAAATAACGTATGCGTTCCATAAACCAGCTTTTACGCTCATTTAGAATGCGTCTCATGCTTCCGTCTTCCGCAATGCCAACACACAAGATACGCAAATTAAATTCATCGCGCGTAACCGGTGCGGTAACAGGAGTAATCATCCATTCCAAGAGCTTTTCAATGCCTTTTTCCGTAACTGCGTACATTTTCTTGTCCGGTTTGTCAGACTGTTGTACCCAGCGGGAGGCCAATAACTCATCGTTTTCCATCTTGGACAGGAGTGGGTAGATCTGGCTGTGCTTAGCCTGCCAATGAGGCTGGATTTTCAGCATCAGATCATAGCCCGATGACTCCTCGCGGGTAAGCAGCCCGAGCAATCCGTAGGAAAGTATGTTCATGCACATGTCTCCTTAATATTAGGGCTGGGTCAGAGAAAATAATCAATTTTGCTTTCTTTGACCGCTTTCATAAAAGTGTACACTGAAACTGTATGGTTTGACAACCTGACAGAGCAACTGCCTCAATTTAGACAAAAAAAGTGCGAACCATAAGGTCCGCACTCCAAACCATTTAGAGAGATGCCTGTTGTCCATACCCCTCAGCGACAAGATCAAGCTCACCTGTAGCAGAATCGATAACCATGCCGTGGACGGGTACATTGGGAGGAAGTAGAGGATGCTTCTTGATCACTTCCACAGTATGTTTTACCCCTTCTTCGACGCTGTCAAACCCGCGCAACCATTTTTGCAAACGGATGCCAGAGTTCTCAAGGGTTGTCATGACTTCTTCAGATACGCCACGTTCAACCATATGTCCAATCATCGTCTCTGCGTGAAGGGAAGCCATACCGCATTCCGTATGTCCGACAACCAGAACTTCATCTGCACCCAGTTCATAGATGGCGACAAGCACACTACGCATTACACTGCCGAAAGGCTGAGAGATAATCGCGCCTGCGTTTTTGATGATTTTCACATCACCGTTCTTCAGATTCATGGCCTTGGGCAGCATTTCCACCAGACGTGTATCCATACAAGTGATGATAACCATCTTTTTGGTTGGAAACTTGCCAGCCGTATACTTTTCGTATTCTTTAGTCTCGACAAATGTTTTGTTGTAAGCCAAAATCTCTTGAATGTTGTTCATGTCCATTGCCTCCTGTTATCCAATACGACGAGCACGGCCACTTGCATTTGATGCAGCTTGTCCTACGCGCCTTTGCTTTAATAGTATATCACGGTCAGCAAATGGCATTACTCCAATCTTTTGAAGCAGAATAATGCAATTTGCCTCTGTTAAAAGTTGATTATACTCAATGGGAAAAGTATCATCAATAGGGTATGACATTTTTTTTGAAGAGGTGAACGATAACAATGGATAAACAAACACAGGAACATTTGGAATCCTTCCGTAATTTGGCTCGTAAAATTAAGAGCTATCATGAAGCCATTGGTTTGCTTCACTGGGATCTGCGCACAGGTGCGCCGAAAAAAGGCGTTCCGACTCGCTCGGAGACGCTGGGTATGCTGTCCACCGAAGCATTCAAGCTGCAAACCTCGGCTGACATGAAGACCTACCTGGATGCATTAACCACTCCAGCGGTATTGGAACAACTCGAAGATATAGATCGTCGTCTGGTTGAAGACTGTAAGAAAGAATATGATCGCAGTCAGTCTGTACCACCTGAGAAAGTACAATCATATACCGTGCTCACGGCCAAGTCCGAAACCGCATGGGAAGATGCCAAGCATAACAGTGATTTCGCAGGGTTCTCACCTTATCTGACAGATATCGTTAAGCTCAAACAGGAGTTTATTGATTATTGGGGTGTGAAGGATACACGGTATGATACGTTGCTTGATATGTATGAGCCTGATCTAACCGTTGAGAAAGTGGATGCTGTGTTCGCTCGCCTCAAAGCACGTTTGGTGCCTCTGCAAGAGAAGATCAATGCTTCAGAAAACAAGCCAAATACAGAGTTCTTGAATCAGTTGTTTGACACCGAGCAGCAGGAAAAGTTCAGTCTGTTCATCCTGGAACAGATGGGATATGACTTTGAAGCCGGACGATTGGACGAGAGTGTTCATCCTTTTGCAACGGGCCTTAACCCGGGTGACGTGCGAATCACGACACATTATCTGCAAGATGATGTAGCAAGCGCAGTCTTCAGTTCACTGCATGAGGGCGGGCATGCCCTGTATGAACAAAATATTGATGAGAGTCTGGCGGGTACCCTTCTTGCCGAAGGAACGTCCATGGGTATTCATGAGTCCCAGTCCCGTCTTTGGGAAAATATGATTGGTCGCAGCCTGCCATTCTGGACACGCTATTACAAAGATTTGCAGCAGCATTTCCCGCAACTGAGCGAGGTTGAGCTGGAAGATTTCTATCGTGCAATCAACCGAGTGGAGAGTTCACTCATTCGGATTGAAGCCGATGAACTGACCTATAACCTGCACATTATTATCCGGTATGAAATTGAGAAAATGCTGTTTAACGATGGTCTAGAAGTGAAGGACCTGCCGGAAACCTGGAATGCAAAATACAAAGAATACCTCGGTATTATGCCAACGAATGATGGAGAAGGAGTTCTTCAGGATGTTCACTGGTCTGGTGGAGACTTCGGTTACTTTGCATCGTATTCTCTGGGTAATATGTATGCAGCTCAAATTCTACATACATTGCGCAAGGAAATGCCGGAGTTTGATACCCATATTGCAGAAGGTAATCTGATTCCAATCAAGGAATGGCTTACAGACAAGATCTATCGATATGGCAAAAGTCGTACACCTTCCGAATTGATTGTTGCCGTAACGGGTGAAGAATTGAACCCGGATTATCTGGCCGATTATTTGGAAGCCAAATATGCCGAGATTTACAAGCTGTAACATACAATAAATAGCATATTTAAACAATGTTTAGAAGAATGGAGAGTCGGGCATGAATGCCCGGCTCTTTTTTGTATTCAAGTTCTTAACCTTTTGTTGGGCATCAGCATATCCATAATAGAGAGAAACTGCTGAAACCAGTGAAGGAGGGAAACAACATGAAATACACGCCATGGTTCGTCCGGGGCATCGTTATTCTGCTAATTATCATTGTGGCACTCACCAGCTGTAATAAGGAAGAGAATGAAGCCAAGATTACGATTGGCGAAGTGACTCGTTCGGTATTTTACGCACCGGAGTATGTGGCGGTGGCTCAAGGTTTTTTTGAGGAGCAGGGACTTGAGGTGGAGATTCAGACGACTGCTGGCGGTGACAAAACGATGGCGGCATTGCTCGCAGGTTCAGTGGACATTGCGCTGGTAGGTGCAGAGACGTCCATATACGTCTATCAGCAGGGAGCGGAAGATCCAGTCATTAACTTTGCCCAACTCACCCAGACGGATGGTACTTTTCTGTTCGCACGTAACCCGGAAGGCAGCTTCGATTGGGAGCAATTGAGGGATTCCACGTTTCTCGGACAGCGCAAAGGCGGCATGCCGCAAATGGCAGGGGAGTTCGCACTGAACAAACATGGCATTGATCCGCAAAGTGATCTGGAGTTGATTCAAAATGTGGACTTTGCCAATATTGCGTCTGCTTTCGCCTCAGGCACGGGAGATTATGTTCAACTGTTTGAACCTCAGGCATCCATCTTTGAACAAGAAGGTCGGGGCAAGGTTGTTGCATCGTTTGGCGCAGAAGGTGGTCATCTGCCTTACACGGTCTTCATGACGAAACAGAGCTATCTTAACGACAACAAGGATATCGCGCAGAAATTTACGAACGGTCTGCATAAAGCACAAGCATGGGTAGATTCCCATACGGCTGAAGAGATTGCAGAAGTCATTACTCCTTTCTTCAAAGACATCGATCCAGCCATTCTGGTCAGCAGTGTGAACCGTTATAAGGAACAGGGCAGCTATGCAACAGATCCGATCATTGATGAGGAAGAGTGGAACAATCTGCTTGATGTCATGAGTGCTGCCGGAGAATTGAAAGAACGCGTGGAGTTGAATGTCATTGTGGATAATGTCTATGCGGAAGAAGCTACGATATCGAAGTAATGGGGTATTCAGGAAAGGAAGTGAGCAGAATGCCTGAATCCGAAAGTGTGATCCGACTGGAAGGGATCTCTCAAGTATACGTCAGCGAGCGGGAAGCTTCCTTGGTGATTGAGGACTTGAGTCTGGAGATCCAAAAAGGGGAGTTCGTCAGTCTGGTTGGACCGAGTGGATGCGGTAAAACGACATTGTTGTCGATCATCGCCGGGCTGCTCACACCCACCCGAGGAGAGGTTAAGGTTAAAGGCAAACTCGTTGGCGGCCCCTCAGCACAGATTGGTTATATGCTTCAACAGGACTATCTGTTTCCGTGGCGGACCATTCTGGACAATGCATTAATCGGTCTTGAACTGACAGGCAGACTGGATGAACGGAGCCGTGAGAGTGTACGGGAACTGCTGGTAAGTATGGGGTTGGCCGGAACGGAGAATCAGTACCCTTCAGAGCTTTCAGGAGGAATGAGACAGCGAGTAGCCCTAGTGCGCACGCTGGCAACCGATCCGGGGATTTTATTGTTGGATGAACCATTCTCAGCACTTGATTATCAAACCAAGCTGCAATTGGAGGATCTGGTCTCGGACACGTTAAAACAGTTTGGCAAAACATCCGTTCTCGTCACTCATGATTTGTCTGAAGCCATTGCGGTCAGTGACCGCGTCATTGTACTGGATCGCAATCCAGGCCGGATCCGTCGTGAATTTATCATTCCCGATGGAATTCGCAAATCTCAGCCGTTTCATGCTAGGGAGCAAGAAGGATTCAATGAGCTGTTTCAGGCGTTATGGAGTGAACTGGACCAGTCCGGGGGAGGTGAGAAAGACGCGTGAATCAAACGAATCCGAGGCAGGAAAAGCGTGACGAGTGGATGGGACAGCTGCATCGGAATCATATTCAGCAGGTGGCCAGATGGAGACATCAAGTGCTTGCTGTACAGTTATCCATGCTAGTATCTATGTTTTTGCTGTGGGAACTGGCGGGCAGACTACGTTGGATTGATGTGCTTCTATTCAGTTATCCGAGCAAGATTTTTGCTCAGATCGGTAAGGACATCGCCAGTGGCGAGTTGTGGGCGCATGTTGGGGTAACCGTAGGGGAAACGGCAGTTGGTTTTTTGCTGGGTACACTGGTGGGAACCTTACTTGCGGTCTTAATTTGGTGGTCTCCTTTTTTGTCCAAAGTGCTGGACCCCTATATGGTTGTATTCAACAGTATGCCTAAGGTAGCGCTTGGTCCGATCTTTATTGTGATGTTCGGCGCAGGTTTTACAGCCATTGTCATGACCACGTTGTCCATCACGGTCATCATCACGACACTGGTGGTGTATAACAGCTTCAATGAAGTCGATCCCAATTATATTAAAGTCATTCGTACGTTTGGTGGGGACCGTTCCGAGATTTTTACAAAAGTCGTATTGCCTGCTTCTTTTCCGGCGATTGTATCGACCTTGAAAGTCAACGTAGGCATGGCCTGGGTGGGTGTCATCGTTGGTGAGTTTCTGGTCGCCAAACAAGGGCTCGGTTATCTGATTATTTACGGATTCCAGGTATTCAACTTCACACTCGTATTATCGAGTCTGTTAATTATTGCTGCAGTTGCAACAGCCATGTATCAACTTGTCGTCTATGCGGAGCGCAAATTGTTGGCTGGTCGCAGGTGATTTGGCCGTGTTTTATTCGTACTATGAACGTTTATAATATGTATACAATTTCACAAGGGGTGTCACGTTGCCCGATACTGTAAAATCAAGTACCATATTTAGTATGAATATTCCGCGCAGATCCGGAATGAATGCGATGATTGGAGAAGAGGGCCTTGAGGTTCTGTCGCAACGATCTAACTTGCCAGCGTCCCTCATTCGGGGCGTGTTGCTGTGACCGGCATGCATGCGCATGTCGGTTGGTGTCGTCTAGTTTACAGTTGGATGAGCCATACTAGTCATGATAAATGAATGAGGCGATGAGCTGGCTAAGAACTTTTTTGCAGCTTAGAGGAGATGGAATGTTAAATGGGTTTTAGGGTAATTAAAACCGCAATCGCCGCATTAATGGCCGTATTGATTGCGGACTGGTGTCGCTTGCCGGGACCAACATCAGCGGGATTGCTTGCGATTCTTGGTGTGGATGTGACGAGAAAACGAAGTATTCGCACCATATCGGCGCGGTTCTTTGCTTCAGTAGTCGGACTTTTATTTGCAAGTGTACTTTTTCACTTTTTAGGCTTCCATTATTGGGTGCTGGCCGTATACATATTGATCGCATTCCCGGTTATTGTTCGGGTAGGCTTCAAGGAAGGCATTGTAACAGGTTCAGTTGTGGTGTTTCGGGTGTTTGGCGGCGGAGAGATGGACGTGCATGTCATCCTCGTGCAAATTGCTTTGCTGCTGATTGGTCTTGGTTCAGCAATGGCAGTTAACCTGGCTTATATGCCGGCAGCCGATCCACAAATGCTGCGCATCCGCAAACGAATCGATGAACTCTTCTCGAAGATCTTCAAGGAATTCGCGGCCACGCTACGTAATCCCAATGAAGCTTGGGCGGGGAGAGAATTGATTGAAGCAGATAAAGCAATTCTGGGCGGCATTGATGCAGCCAAGCGTTCGCTGGAGAATCAGGTGATTCATCCGAATGAGGAATGGAGTGTCTACTTCTATATGCGCAAAACGCAGCTGGACTCCATCCAGCATATGATGCATCTGGTGTCCCAGATTTATGAGAAGATGCCACATGCGGAAATGGTATCGGAACTATTCGATCAGCTTAGTCAGGATGTACTTACTGAATCCTACACCGGACGAACTGAAAAACTTCTTGCGGATGTGCAAGAAGAATTCAGACGTATGGAGTTGCCGGATACAAGGGAAGAATTCGAGATTCGCTCCGCAATTCTCCAGCTGTGCCGTGAACTCGCGCTGTATCTGAAAGTCGCAAAGAAGGACAAAGCGCCGTCCCCAATCTCGGACCGGTCCCAATCTACAAACGAATAATAGAAAATAGTTGTCACCCTAGACGAATGCCCTGCATACACTTGTAGTGAATGATTGTATGGAGGAGGTTTAAAGATGTCATTGAGTCATAAACATCAATGTAGAGAGATTATCACGAAGGCGATCTGCGGCAAAGGTCGTAAGTTCTCTACCGTAACACATACCGTGACTCCGCCAAATGGTCCGACAAGTATTTTGGGGGCTTGGATTATCAACCACCAATATGAAGCCGTATCAGCGGGTGACGGAATTGAAGTTATTGGTACTTACGATATCAACATTTGGTATTCCTATGACAAGAATTCGCAGACGGATGTAGCCAAAGAAACGGTGTCGTATGTAGAACATGTGCCTTTGTCCTATCTGGATCCGAAACACCGGACTTCCACAGTAGAGGTATCTGCGGATGCAACGCAGGAACCTAGCTGTGTGGAAGCCACAGTATCAGCAGGTGGAAGCAGTGTAATTATCCGAGTAGAACGGGAATTCGCTGTGGAACTCGTTGCCGAGACTAAAGTTTGTGTGAAGGTCTGCACAGATGGTTGCGGTGATTACGAAGACAAGGACTATGACTTTGGCAGTGGCGATGGAGATTATGACGATCTCGATCCTGATCTGCTCGACGATGAGCTGTGAGTTTGACGCCTGTATTTGATAACCTAAGGTATCATATGCGCCAGAAGGCGCGGTGAAGAGGGCGTAAGCCCTCTTTCTTCTTAAATATTAAAAAATGGGTGGTAACGAGCCTCGCAATGTGCCTGGAATACCTTTCACGTGAAGGCTCCGCATTGCGGGGTTATTTTTATTTTAGTTGCATGATCTGGGAGGGGGGACGTAATGAATGTGATGGAGCAAGCGGAGGGAGCGCTACGGCGATATGAAAATATGACCTCTGCTCAACGTACAGAACGGTTGAAACAGGCAGGCATTGAAGTATTGTCACTACAGGATCGGCGCAAGCGTGAACCCGGTTTGCGTGTACGCTACGATGTAGAGATAAGCTGTTTGCAGGCAATCCGGATCAAGCGTAAGGATACTAGCGGCATGGGAGGGACAGAGGAAAGTCTGTTGGAGCGTGAAGCGAGTTCAACCTTGTTCAAGCGTGTTGAACGACTTGCGATTAAGACGTTGTATACGCTAGGACTGGATCATGGATCTGTTCGAATGGAATCCTCCGGTAACGGCGGTTGTGCCGTGATTTCGATTGATCCGTGCCCCTGGAAAGGGGTGACCAATCTTGCTGCTACCTACAGGGAAAGCTGGAAGCAACAGCAGGAACTGCTGGATGAGGAACGTAATCATAGACCCACGCCTATACTAGGTATGGACCCTGAGTTTCTATTGGTACAAATGCCGGAATCCAAAATCGTACCCGCCTCCAGATTTCTGGAACGCACAGGAATGGCAGGCTGTGATTCTGTGACGATTGGTGGCAGGCGCATATACCCGATTGCCGAATTGCGGCCCGCTCCCAGCTCCGAGCCGCGTGAGTTACTGGCTCATCTCATGAGGGCATTTGCAGCGGCTTCTCGCAGCATCAGTGATCACTCACTCATCTGGCAGGCAGGAGGGATGCCACAGCGTGGGTTACCTTTAGGCGGTCATATTCATTTTAGTGGCGTGAATCTCACCGGGGAACTGCTCCGTGCACTGGACAATTATCTGGCTTTGCCGCTGGCATTTCTTCAAGACCCGCGTGGATCGGGGAGACGGCCACGTTATGGAGCGCTTGGTGATTTTCGCCTGAAATCCTACGGTGGTTTTGAGTATCGTACGTTACCCAGCTTTCTTGTGTCGCCCCTCGTTGCGAAAGGCGTTGTGGCCTTGGCAGGTCTGATTGCGAGCGGGTATACTCAATTACGGCAACGTCCGTTGGAGAAAGCTGAGGTTCATACCGCTTTCTACGAAGGAAAGCGCGAAGTGATCAAGGAATACATCCCAGCTCTGGTAGATGATCTGAAGAGGTTGGATGGCTATGCACGTTATGAACGGTATGCGTCACCGTTACTCCTTCAATTAAAACTGGGAAGAACCTGGGATGAGAGCCGCGATATTCGCAAACTCTGGAATATTCGGGCAGGTTCATGAAGAACGGACGTTTTTTTGATATAATAAGAAACAAGTCTTTTTAAGTGCGTGTTCAAAAAGAACGGTTTTCAGTACCGAGAAGATGGGATGAAGCTAGAAATGGAGTAGCGGAGCGTAGGCAAACTACGTGAGCAACTACATTGTTTCCGAAGGAAACAACCCTCGTAAGCACCCGCTTATTTCGGCTGAATGCCATATTCGACGCTGATGATGCCACTAGGCATCCTTCGTAATCAAAAGCGGACTTTTTGAACAACCTTTATAAGTGAGAGCTACGGAAGATATGGAGCAGCAACCCTTGAAGGAAGTGGCGAATAGCCAAAACATAAGGCGGAGGCGCAAACACAGTGCCTGACCGTCTTATTGTCCTTCCAGGACGCGTTTCTTCCTGACATTATAGGAACGGGATGGAGGATATTCATCATGGCTCAGTATACGCCAATGATTCAACAATATTTGCAAGTGAAGGCCGAAGCACAAGATGCTTTTCTATTTTTTAGACTGGGTGACTTCTATGAATTGTTCTTCGAGGATGCGATTAATGCTTCCCGTGAACTTGAGATCACGCTGACCGCACGCAACGGAGGCACGGATGACAAAATTCCGATGTGCGGTGTACCTTATCATTCGGCTGACAATTACATACAGCGTCTGATTGAAAAAGGATATAAAGTCGCGATATGTGAACAGATGGAAGATGCAAGTGTAACCAAAGGCATGGTACGACGTGAAATTGTACGTGTGGTTACACCCGGAACGGTGATGGAAGGCAAAACGTTGGGGGACAAATCCAACAACTACATGGTGTGCCTTACAGGTAATCAAAATACGCTGGCGCTCGCGGCCTGTGATCTGTCAACGGGTGAGTTGTATGTGACATCCGTACCCTATTCCAAGGAATGGCTCAAGGATGAAATCGGCATCTACGAACCATCGGAGCTGGTGGGGGATGTAGCGCTGCTTGAAACGGTAGAAGCCGAGGCGTCTCCAATCGGTCGCCCTGTGGTCTACACGTCGTGGACAAAAAATAAGGAAGATTTGGTCCGCCAACAGTTTGGCGAGGCTGTGTGGGCAAGATTAGAGCCTGAACGTCAAGCGTGTATTGCACGACTTTTCTCCTATCTGAGTGAGACTCAGAAACGTTCGCTCGGACAATTAACACAAATCTCAACGTATGAGCCGGATCATTACATGATCTTGGACCCGTTTACCCGCCGAAACCTGGAATTGGTGGAAACCGTGCGTGAGCGCTCCAAAAAAGGTTCATTGCTCTGGTTGCTTGATCGGACCGAGACGTCCATGGGTGCAAGAATGCTGCGTCGCTGGGTCGATAAGCCATTGTTGCAAAAAGGGAAGATTAACGAGCGTCTCGAAGCAGTGGACACGCTGTACAACCAGTTTATATTACGTGAGGACCTGCGGGCAGAACTCAAAGACATCTATGATCTGGAGCGCTTGGTAGGTCGAATTGCGTTTGGTAATGCCAATGGTCGTGATCTGAATGCGCTCAAGTCATCGCTCGAGAAAATTCCAGGGCTACGCCAGCATTGCGCTGGATCTTCTTCTGCAACACTGCAGCATATTGCCGAAACGATGGATGATTGCAATGATCTGCGTGAAGCCATAGGGCAAGCCATTGTGGACGAGCCACCGGTATCGGTAAGGGACGGAGGCCTGATTCGTGAAGGGTATCATGAACGTCTGGATGAATTGCGTGAAGCTTCGGTTAACGGGAAACAGTGGATTGCGGAGTTGGAAGCGCGAGAGCGTGAGGCGACAGGCATTCGATCGTTGAAGATTGGATATAACAAAGTGTTTGGTTATTATATCGAGATCACCAAGTCCAATCTGTCCGCGTTGCCAGAGGGACGTTATGAACGTAAACAGACACTTGCCAATGCAGAACGATATATTACGCCGGAGTTGAAGGAAAAAGAGACGCTGATTCTCGAAGCTCAGGACAAAATGGTTGATATTGAGTACGGTCTGTTCGCAGAGCTGCGCGAGCGATTGAACAAAGAGATTGCAAGACTGCAGAAGCTGGCGGAACAGGTTGCAGAGATTGATGTATATCAATCTTTTGCGGTGATTAGCGCTGAGCGTAACTTTGTACGGCCTACGCTGACCGACGGTTATGACTTGGTTGTGGAAGAAGGACGCCATCCGGTCGTCGAGGCGGTTATGCGAGACGGCGCATTTATTGCCAATCAAACGGCAATGACCAAGGAAGAGGCACGTATTCTGCTGATTACCGGTCCAAATATGGCTGGTAAGAGTACGTATATGCGACAGGTCGCTTTAATCTCCATTTTGGCGCAAGTGGGTTGTTTTGTACCTGCGGGTCAGGCCGAAGTGCCGATCATGGATCGTATTTTCACACGCATTGGTGCCGCGGATGATCTCATTGGCGGACAAAGTACATTCATGGTGGAGATGGCCGACATTCAGGTTATGACGGATAAAGCGACACCGCGCAGTCTGATTATTATCGATGAATTGGGACGGGGAACGTCAACCAGCGAAGGCATGGCCATTGCTCAGTCTGTTATTGAATATGTACATGATATTATCGGCTGTAAAGCCCTTGTATCGACTCACTTCCATGAACTTGCTCATCTGGAGGAGAGTCTGGACAAGCTGGCAAACTACTCGATGGCAGTACAGGAGAGCGGCGACAAGGTTAATTTCCTGCGTAAATTGATTGCAGGAGCAGCCAGTAGCAGTTATGGTATCTATTGCGCTCGTCTTGCTGGTCTTCCTGATAGCATTATTGAGCGGGCGAATGGATTGTTGCATGGGTTCGAGCATGCAGCTGCGCAGGTAGCGGTGGGCAGTGAGTATATCGGTAGCGAGAAGCAGGAAGCAGGACTGAATGTCAAAGGTGTAGAATTCCAGCACACGGATTCAGCACCATTGATTCGGGAGCGTGACACTGTGGAAAGTACAGATTACACACCTTCTATTGAAGATTCAGCCGGGAAGCAGCATGCTAAGAAACTGAACGGCAAAGGACAGTCCAATGCGAGCCATTCGGATGTTGTTCAACTGTCCATCTTTGGAGATGATGAGCCGAGTGTGGCAACGAAAGCGGATGTAGTTGCGGTGGATAAACCAGCGCGAGAATTCATCCGTACGATGAAAGATATCGATGTCATGAATATGACGCCTCTTCAGGCGATGCAGATATTGAATGATCTCAAATTGAAGGCACAGCAATTATCCTGAGTATAAGGGAGGGGAAAACCTGTGGCGAAAATACATGTGCTTGATGAACATATTGCCAACCAGATCGCGGCGGGTGAGGTGGTCGAACGACCTGCTTCAGTCGTCAAAGAGTTGCTCGAAAACTCGGTGGATGCAGGCGCCACCAAGATTGAAGTGACGGTGGAAGAGGGCGGACTCCTCAGTATTCGTGTCAAAGACAATGGTTCAGGTATTGAGCCAGAGGATATGGAAACGGCCTTTTATCGTCATGCGACCAGCAAAATAGCCCATGGCCGAGATCTGTTCCAGATCACTAGTCTTGGATTCCGCGGAGAAGCCTTGGCGAGTATTGCAGCCGTATCTAAGGTAGAGGTTCTATCGGCAAGTGGTAATGACGGGCGGGGGCGCCGCATCGTAATTGAAGGCGGGAACCTTCGCACTCATGAAGATGCAACCTCACCCCAAGGTACAGATTTTGCAGTGAGAGAACTATTTTACAATACACCTGCCAGACTCAAATATATGAAAACGATCCAGACGGAACTGGGACATATATCAGATGTCCTTTACCGTATGGCGATGTCTCATCCAAACATTTCGTTCCGACTGCGCCATAATGAGAATGTGTTGCTTCAGACGTTGGGTAATGGCGATCTGCTGCAAGTGGTTGCAGCGATCTATGGGACAAGTGCTGCGAAAGCGATGCTTCCCATTCAGGGTGAAAGTCTGGATTACCGGGTGAGCGGGCTGATCAGCCTGCCAGAATGGACACGAGCGAATCGTAATGGTATGTCAACGATTGTTAATGGGAGATTTGTTCGCAATTACGGTCTCAATCAGGCGATTCTCAAAGCCTACCATACCTTGCTGCCCATTAATCGCTTCCCGCTTGTCGTAGTGCAATTGGAGATGCATCCGTCCCTTGTGGATGTGAACGTGCATCCGGCCAAGCTGGAGGTACGCTTCAGCAAGGAACCGGAACTGTATGAATTCATAGAGACGACATTACGAGGGATACTCCGGCAGGAGGTATTGATTCCACAGGTCAAAAAGCAGCAGATCCGACGCGGAGACGATAGTTCCTTTATCCAGGAACAATTCCTCTTTCCACGGGGTCCTCTGAAAGATGCATCTGATGCAGAAGGATATGGACAACAAGGTCCACTCGGGAAACCTGCTAGTGCGCTGCTGAAGTTGACTGCGGAAGATGATGATCTGGATTTGGATGCTCCGGCGGATGTGACCACAGGACAGCCAGTATCTGAACAGGGTCAGTCGGTGCCGTTGCCCGAAGCTCCACCTGAGATTACACACGCCCCTGAGCAGTTAGAAAGTTGGAACGGGGATATTTTGCAGAAGATTGCTAGTCATGACGGGGTGCAGACATCCGTTAACGTACAAGAAGGCACTAAGGATGTAAGTACAAGTACAAGTTCTACCGAAACTGTTCCCAAATATGACCTCTCTTCTCAAGATGGTGGGGATCGTGGAGCAACAGAAAAACCGTTGGCTGAAGGTAAACCAGCTACGTATCGCTCCGAATTCGTAAATTCACCGGTTAGGGAAGCTCGGACAACAACCTACAACCCGTCTTCAGTTACGCGAAGTGAACGGACGTGGAAAACTTCAGGATTGCCTGATGCCACTAAACTTGCTGCTGCCATTAAATCAGATGCATCCATGCCTGCATTTCCGGAGCTGAGTCTGATCGGACAGCATCATGGTACGTATTTGATCGCGCAAAATGACCAAGGTTTATATCTGATTGATCAGCATGCCGCTCATGAACGTGTCAATTATGAGTATTATTACGAGCAATTCGGTAACCCTGCCCAGGCCTCACAAGAGTTACTGCTGCCGATTACGCTGGAGTTTACACCTTCGGAGACGGAAAAGCTGAAAACAAGACTGGCCTGGTTCGAGCAGGCGGGTGTATATTTGGAGCATTTCGGTGGACAGACGTTCCGTGTGCGCTCCCACCCGTTCTGGTTCCCCAAAGGGGACGAGAAAGACATTATTGAAGAAATGTCCGAATGGGTACTTAGCGAACGCAGCATAGATGTGGCCAAGATGCGAGAAGCTGCATCCATTATGTGCTCCTGCAAGGCGTCTATCAAAGCCAACCAGAAGCTGACGGATCAGGAGGCAGAAGTGCTGATTCAGCGTCTGGGTTCATGTCGTCAGCCCTACACTTGTCCACATGGGCGGCCGATTGTGATTTCATTTTCAACATATGATCTGGAAAAATTGTTCAAACGTGTTATGTAGCTATTTAGGAGGAATCTATGTATATTACAACCGGTGAAAAGGAAGCGGCTTTACTTGTGGAGCGGGCCCGAAACCTTGCTGAAACAACAGGGGGGACTTACGTGCGCCGTAATAAAATGTCTCTGCCCATGATGATTGAACACTATGAGGCGGAGGAGGTTCTGGTTGTACTCCAGGGTAAAGTGCGTCTATTTCGGAAGGATTCACCGTTGCTGGAGTTCCACCCCAGCATGGGATTTGTTCGTGCCAAACGTATATTGCGAGGAGAACCTGATCCACTGCTGGAGGCGGGGGCGGTGAATGAAGGGGATACTATCATCGATTGTACAGCCGGACTGGGCACGGATGCACTGGTGTTCTCGGTTGCGGTGGGCAAAAGTGGACGGGTGATTGCATGTGAGAGCTCTCTTCCGCTATATACACTATTAGTGGAGGGCATGTCTCAATATGAGACGATCAAGCCAGCGGTAAATGAAGCTTTCCGGCGTATTGAGCTGCATCATGCGAATCATCTCGATTTGCTTCGATCGTTGCCAGATCAAAGCTGTGATACCGTATATTTTGACCCCATGTTCCGTGAACCGATGATGGATTCAAGTGCTATACAGCCCTTGCGAGATTATGCGAATGCCCACGCGCTGGATGAACAGAGCATTATGGAAGCGAAACGGGTTGCCCGTAAACGGGTAGTGATGAAAGAAAAGCGCGGCAGCGCGGAGTTTGACAGGCTCGGATTTGAAATACTTGATCGGGCGAATGCAAAAACCCTGTACGGAGTGATTAATGTTGAAAGCGGAAGTTAAACCAAAACCTAAACTGCTTGTGCTGGTTGGACCAACAGCAGTAGGCAAAACGAGATTGAGCATCGAGCTTGCCCAAGCATTTAATTGTGAAATTATCTCAGGGGATTCGATGCAGGTATATCGTGAAATGGATATCGGAACAGCCAAGATTACATCTGAAGAAATGAAGGGTGTACCCCATCATCTCATTGATATCCATGAACCGGAGTATCCGTATTCTGTGGCCGAGTTTCAAGAGAGTTGCACACGATTGATTAGTGAAATCCACGAACGCGGTAAAATGCCTTTTATTGTAGGTGGCACCGGTCTATATGTGGAATCAGTATGTTACGGCTTCCAATTCTCGGATAGCGGTTCGGATGATGTATTCAGGGAGCAACAATTTAGCTTTGCGGAGCAACATGGAGCACAGGCCCTTCATGATCGTTTGAGGGAAGTTGATCCGGTTAGTGCGGATCGTCTGCATCCGAATGACCAGCGGCGAATTGTACGTGCCCTTGAGATCCATCACCTCACAGGCGAGAAGTGGTCTGATCAGCTGGCAGTACAGAAGAAAGAGTCGCCCTATGACCTTCTTATTGTTGGTTTGACGATGGATCGCCAGAAGTTGTATGCCCGGGTGGAAGAGCGGATTGACCTGATGATCGAACAAGGTCTGGTGGATGAGGTGAGATCTCTGTTGGAACGTGGAGTGGCGAGAGGTCATATTTCCATGCAAGGACTGGGTTATAAGGAGATTGCAGCGTTCCTGCAAGGAGAAGTGAGTTGGGAAGCTGCGGTTGAGTGGTTGAAGAGAGATACACGTCGTTTTGCCAAACGTCAGCTTTCCTGGTTCCGCCATATGAAGGATATTGAATGGGTGGACATGACGGATACCGAAGATTTTGAAGGAAACTACAAGCAGGTAAGTGACTTGATTACACGAAAATTTAACTGATTTTCATAATTATAAGTATTGATCAGTACGCTTGGAGTAGATCACGACATCTGAACCTCTATCTTTTTGATATTTCAAAAGGTAGAGGTTTTCGTTTATTACTAGAACAAATGGAAGTGAGTATAGGTTCATCAAACAAGCAAGAAATGTGCTGAGAAACGAAGATTTTGTCCCTCTTTTGCAAATCTGGCAAGCGGTGTATAATGGATAAGTCTTCTAGTTGTACTCCAAGCCAAGATTGGGTGCAAAATAGCAGACAAGGGGTTTTTGTGGATTATATGAAACTGTTCATGATATAATAGCACGAAAGCTACTCAGCGATATTGAATATTACTTGAACACGAATTCAAATGAACCAATGGGGGTACGGCTAATGAACAAGTCCATCAACATCCAAGATACGTTCTTGAACCAACTGCGGAAAGAGAATATTCCTGCTACGGTCTATCTGACCAATGGCTTCCAAATCCGCGGGACGATCAAGGCATTTGACAATTTTACGATCGTCATTGACAGCGACGGACGCCAGCAAATGGTCTACAAGCATGCCATCTCCACGTTCACGCCGCAACGCAGCGTATCGCTGATGCAGCAAGATAACAGCGGCGAAGCTTAAAAAATTACGAAACCTTTTCACCAACCATTTCGTCTACAAGTATAGGTATTGAAACAGAGCAACCTGAATAAAGGGTTGTTCTTTTCATTCCGGGCAAAATATGTGTAATATGAGCCTGAGCCAACAGACGAATAGAAATTATGCAACCGAAAGGGAGTCAGGAGGTAACATGCCAAACGATCCGTTGTCGAGGTCTAACAATCGCAACAACAATAACAAGTCACCCAAAAAAGCGAAGCCAAAGACCTCTAAAAAGAAAAAAATTACGGGTAAACGCGTTGGATGGACACTGTTTTTCACAATGGCAATCGCCATATTCTGTGCACTTGGCGGATATTTATTTATTATGGTGAGTGGCGAAAATCTACTCAAAGCCAACATGGACAAAACCACAATTAATGAAACTTCAAAAGTATATGATCGCAACGGACAATTAATGGGGGAGCTGTCCATTCAGAAGCTGGAACCCGTCAATGAGGATGATATTCCTGAGCTGGTGAAGCAAGCCTTTGTTGCAACGGAGGATAAACGATTCTACGATCATCAGGGCGTGGATATCTGGTCCATTGGGCGTGCGGCGGTTAAAGACGTCATGGCCCGTTCTATGGTGGAGGGTGGTAGTACACTAACCCAGCAGCTTGCCAAGAACATGTTCTTGTCTCGTGACAAGACGTTCTTCCGGAAAGCAACGGAAGTATCGATTGCAATGGCATTAGAGCGCAAGTACACAAAAGACGAGATCCTGACGATGTACCTGAACCGGATTTTCTTCGGTCATCAGCGTTACGGGATTAAAGCAGCATCTGAATTTTACTTTGGACAAAAAGATTTGAGTCAGTTGAAGCTATGGCAAATCGCGACCTTAGCAGCTATGCCTAAAGGCCCTTCTGCCTACAATCCGGTGAGCAATCCAAACGATTCCAAAGCACGCCGTGGTGTGGTATTACAGCTGATGTATGAACAAGGCTACATTACCAAGGCGGAGATGGATGAAGCAAAAGAGATTAACTATAACTACAAACGACCAGAGAAAGAGAAGAAGTATCAAGCCTTTATTGATTATGTGCTCCGTGAAGCTGAACGTGTAACAGGCAAAACGGAAGATGATCTGAATATCGGCGGATACAAAATCTATACAACCATGGATGCTCAGGCTCAAACAGCCATGGAAACTGCTTTTACAGATGATAGTCTATTCGAGGCAAGTAAAGATGATCAACAGGTTCAAGGTTCTATGGTTATCATGAACCATGAGAATGGTAGCCTCGTTGCCCTCCTGGGTGGACGTGATTATCAGACCAAAGGTTATAGCCGTGTTACGCAGAGTCGGAGACAACCCGGTTCAGCTTTTAAACCGATTGTGTCTTATGCACCGGCTCTTGAATCAGGGAATTACAGTGCCAACTCCTCGCTGAGTAATGCGAAGCAATGTTTTGGTAACTACTGTCCTGGTAACTTGCATGGATATTCTTCAACCATCAGTATGACGGAAGCCATTACGAAGTCGGAAAATATTCCTGCAGTATGGCTACTTGATAAAATAGGCGTTAATACAGGTATTAATTTTGCCAAGAGTGTAGGTATACAGCTTGCGGATGAAGACAAAAACCTGGCGATTGCCCTTGGTGGTCTAAGTAAAGGTACAAATACATTGGAAATGGCACAAGCCTATAGTGCATTTGCTAACCTTGGAGAATACCGAGCAGCCTATTCCATTAAGGAAATTAAGGATAGCGCAGGCAAAACCACGTATAAACACGATAACTCGGACACAACGCGTGTCATGAGTGAACAAAATGCGTATCAGCTTACACAGATGCTACAGAACGTTGTTAATGACGGTACGGGACGTTCAGCGCGTCTGGATCGTCCGGTAGCGGGTAAAACAGGAACTGTTCAAAGTGGTATCTCAGGCAATAGTGCCAACCGTGATGTATGGTTCGTTGGATATACACCGGAGTGGACTGCCGCAGTCTGGATGGGGTATGACAATCCGGATGCGAATCATATGCTTAAGAACAGTAGTAAGCTGTCGGCAGCTTTCTTTGCCAAAGTCATGGGAGATGCAATGAAAGGCGTTCCCGTGAAGCAATTCAAAGCACCTGCTGGAGGGCAGGCACCTCCGCCAGTAGAAGAACCAGAGCAGCCAGCTCTGTCCGTTAGTGGTCTGAGTGGATCATACGATCCATCTGCTCAAACTGTCTCACTGAGTTGGGCTGGAACGGGTGACGCGAGCACACAATATCGTGTGTATCGTAAAGAAACTTCTGAAGCGCAGTTTACTCATCTCATTGATGCAGTAGGTGCGACCAATGCACAAGATTTAAGTGCGTTGCCTGGTCTGACCTATGAGTACTATGTGACAGCTTACGACTTGGCATCAGGACTTGAAACGGATCCTTCCAATACCATCTCTCTGATGATTGAAGCGCAGGAAGTGCCACCGGAGGAACCTGATCCTGGCATAGACCCTGGAACAGAGATAGATCCTGAGCAGCCAGGTACAGAGAATCCGGATAATGGTTCACCGGATAATGGCAACTCAAACGGAAATAACGGTAACGGGAATGAAAATGGAAATAACGGTAATAACGGAAGTAACGGAAGTAACGGAAGTAATGGCGGAAACGGCGGAAACGGTCAACCTGGGGGAGGAAATACGACCCCGCCTGGTCAGGGGACAACAGATCCAGGTGGTACCGATGAAGGTTCCGATGATGGGTCCGTAACGACGCCTGGCGAAGTTGTACCCCCCCCGGACAGTGGAACGAGTGGGGATACTGGAGGAACAGATGCACCTGCAGATTCTCAAGCTGGAACTGGCGGCTAAGCCATTGAACACTTAATAGCTACATTATAGCTACATTGAAAAACTGCTTCCCGGAAAACCGGTGAAGCAGTTTTTTTGTGTTATACGGAACCATCTTTAATAGAAGCTCATTTCATGAATAGATGGGACAAAGCTTGATTTTGAGTGTATACCTTAAATATGGTAAGCTGTAACTATTCGTAATACGTTGTGCAAGGCGGGTCCAGAGCGCTGGAACCCATCATGCGGACGTTATTACATTGTTCACCAATATGAGAGCAGGTCACGGGCCTGTAGTCGGCAAAGAGGGGTTCGTATGAAACGGAAATTCGGGGACCGCGCGAACTGGCGCCGGATTACGAACCGACAATTCACATGCCGGTTCGTTCAATCCAAAATTTTCACAGGTTATATTACGTTGTACACCATACAGGATTTGAAAGAACCTCTGTGGAAAACATATGGAGGTAGTACCTTCTGTATCGCAGATAAAGGTTATTCTTGGCTGCAATACTATCCGAAGGGAGAACACTTTGTAGTTACGGCGATGTTTGACGATCAGGAACGGATTGTGGAATGGTACATTGATACATGCCGTAGTCAGGGGATAACCGATCAGGGTGTGCCTTGGTTTGATGACCTGTATCTGGATGTCGTGGTACTGAAAGATGGAGAAGTATTTTTGCTGGATGAAGATGAGCTTGAAGATGCACTGTCACGGAAGCATATAACGACGGGTGATTATGACTTGGCGAACAAGACAGCAAAAGAACTGCTTCATGCCATTGATGCACATGTGTTTCCGTACTTTCAGTTATCGCTGAAGCACAGGCAGAGTTTGTTTGAGAACGGAGAGTTTCGAAAAAACATTCAGATTTGAGACATGTACTTATCCGCAGAATTCTTCATGATCCTTCTAATATTGGAGCACCTGATAGAATACATTAATAATCAGGAGAGTTCAGCCCGATAAAATAGAGGTGATGGCGAATGAACGGACGGGTCATGGCTGCAGGAGAGCAACCGGGAGGCAGACCATCCAGACAAATTAATATTGTGTTGCGTAACCAGGAACCTCAGATGTTGGTCAAAGACGAAGCAGCGGCAGTACAGGCAGCTAAGAGTATAACCAAACATGCGCACTTCCAGGAGATACAGGGTGAATTGGAGCAACTGGTTGGACTTGAAAATATCAAAGACTTGGTATTTGAAATCTATGCTTTCTTACAGATTGCTCAGATGCGTACCGAAGCAGGCTTACTTAGTGGCGCGCACGTGTATCATATGATCTTTAAAGGCAATCCAGGGACCGGTAAGACAACTGTAGCCAGAATTGTTGCCAAACTCTTTCAGAAGATGGGTGTGTTGAGTAAAGGCCATCTTATTGAAGTAGAGCGTGCGGATCTGGTTGGAGAATATATCGGTCACACGGCGCAGAAAACAAGAGATCTGGTCAAGAAGGCACTCGGTGGGATCTTGTTCATTGATGAAGCATACAGTTTGGCCCGCGGTGGTGAGAAAGATTTTGGCAAGGAAGCAATCGATACGCTTGTTAAGTCCATGGAAGATAATAAAAATCAGTTTATACTGATTCTTGCCGGTTACTCGGAAGAGATTGATTTTTTTCTCCAGACGAACCCGGGGTTACCTTCACGCTTTCCCATCCAGGTAGAGTTTCCAGACTATAGCATTGATCAGTTGATTCAAATCTCTGAGATTATGGCCAAAGAGCGTGATTATATTCTAATGCCACAGACTATACTCAAGTTGAAGCAACATCTGCTACAGGAAAAAAATGATTCGCTGCATGCGTTCAGTAACGCCAGATACGTTCGTAATGCCATTGAGCGTTCGATCAGACATCAGGCGGTTCGATTGTTGGAACAATATACGGAAGGCAGTCCAGGAAAACTGGAGCTGATGACAATCCGTACAGAGGATTTGAACTTTGAGCGAAAGTAAGCGATAATATAGTTTTTACACCAGCCGGCCGGGCCAACCGGTTCGGCTTAAGGCATGCCATGGCATATTCGTGGCAATGAATATCAACGGATTAGTAATTAGAGGGAGTGAACATATACATGACAAATGGCACACATGATACAGACATGGTCAAAAAAGATCGCGCCGTTTTGGTGAGTCTTGTTACGGATGATGTAAAACGTACAGGTATCAATCCTGAGTATTCTTTAGAAGAACTGGTGAAACTTGCGGAGACAGCTGGAGTGGAAGTGCTAAGTGTACTTTCTCAGAACAGGGAAAAACGTGATACCAAATGGTTTATTGGTAAAGGTAAGGTGGAAGAACTCCGTGCAATCGCGGAGGAACTCGGAGCAACTACTGCTATTTTTGATCAGGAATTATCAGGTGCGCAGGTTCGTAATCTGGAAGAAACCCTCGATCTCAAAATTATTGACCGTACTCAATTGATCTTGGACATCTTCGCACAACGTGCCAACACAAGAGAAGGTATCATTCAAGTGGAATTGGCTCAGCATAGCTACTTGCTTCCGCGCTTGTCGGGTCATGGCAAGAACCTTTCGAGACTCGGTGGCGGAATCGGAACAAGAGGTCCGGGTGAAAGCAAGCTGGAGACGGACCGTCGTCACATTCGTGGTCGTATCGATGATCTGAAACGTCATCTGGAAGAACTGACACGTCATCGTAAGCTGCATCGTGAACGGCGTAAAAAGACAGGTATTGTTCAGGTGGCCCTTGTTGGTTATACCAATGCTGGCAAATCAACCTTGCTCAAGCAATTGACTGCTGCAGATGTGTATATTCAAGATCAACTATTCGCTACCCTAGATCCAACATCACGCACGATGGAACTTCCAAGTGGTAAAGAAATCGTACTTACCGACACAGTAGGATTTATTCAAAATCTCCCGCATGATCTGATTGCAGCCTTCCGGGCAACACTGGAGGAAGTGAATGAAGCAGATCTCATCCTGCATGTTGTGGATGCCTCATCGGTTATGCGTGAAGATCAGATGCGAACTGTTAACACGATTCTGCAAGAACTTGGTTCAGGGGACAAGCCACAGTTAGTCCTGTATAACAAAAAAGATGCATGTACACCTGAACAGCTTGAGATGCTTCCATTGGACAAGGACCATATCAAAGTAAGTGCATTGGACTCCGACGATCTACTTAAAATTCGTGAATTGATTCAGACAGAGCTGACTGGTGACACGAAGCGTTTCCGTATTCCGGCAGAACGTGGAGATCTTACGTCGGTACTTTACAAAATTGGTGATGTAGTGGATACCAGCTTTGAAGAAAATGATGTCATTTATGAAGTAGAATTGCAAAAAGGTGAATATGAGAAATTCGGTTATGTGCTTGAAGATTTCATTGAATTGTAATATTCATGACATATTTGTGTGATAAGTTGACACGAGAATAGATATTCAACATCAGATTCGTGCTATGAAGGGGAATGAAGTAAGATGGTAAGCTTTGATTCAGAAATATCTGAACTTCAACATCAAGTGGAGCGTCAGATTGAAGGACAACTGAAACAGATTGATCGGATCACAGATCACAATCAATGGAAGGTCATTAATGCTTTCCAACAGCGAAAAGTAAGTGATTTTCACTTTGCAGGTTCAACAGGTTATGCGTATAACGATCGTGGGCGTGAAGTGCTTGATGAAGTATATGCTGATGTGTTTGGCGCTGAAGCTGCGTTGGTACGC
The DNA here is from genome assembly GCF_012912005.1 of Paenibacillus sp. SZ31. GTDB lineage: Bacteria > Bacillota > Bacilli > Paenibacillales > Paenibacillaceae > Paenibacillus. Next base: position 163,507 of record NZ_JABBEA010000007.1, on the reverse strand, counting down.
CCTCATTTTGCTTCGGGTACACATACGATTAGTACAGCTCTCTTTGGCGTGTTGCGCCCAGGTGATGAATTATTGTACATCACGGGTAAGCCTTATGACACATTGCATAAAGTTATTGGCAAACCCGGCGATGGTACAGGTTCGTTACGTGATTTTGGCATCGGCTACCGTGAGACAGCCTTAACTGCTGAAGGCGCAGTGGACTGGGCAGCAGTTGAGAAAAGCATTACACCGGCTACGAAAGTCATTGGAATTCAACGTTCACGTGGTTATGACTGGCGCTCTTCCTTCTGCGTTGCTGAGATCGCTGAGATGGTTACGCGTGTCAAAGAGCTGAAGGAAGATGTTATCGTATTCGTAGATAATTGTTACGGTGAATTCACGGAGGAGCGTGAACCGACAGAAGTCGGAGTTGATCTGATGGCCGGGTCACTGATCAAGAATCCTGGTGGAGGCATTGCGGAAACCGGTGGATACATATGTGGGAAGGAACAGTACGTACAGCTGGCAGCTTATCGTCTGACAGCCCCGGGAATCGGGGGAGAGGTGGGAGCCATGCTGGGGACAACACGTAGCATCTACCAAGGACTTTACATGGCTCCGACAATTGTAGGACAAGCTATCAAAGGAAGTACGTTTGCTGCTGCGATGTTTGCTGAATCCGGATTTGTAACCAAACCCGCCTGGAATGAAGCTCGTACAGATCTGATCCAGGCTGTTCAGTTCAGCTCTGCTGAGCATCTGATCGCCTTCGTTCAAGGAATCCAGCGTGCAGCCGCTGTAGATAGCCACGTGGTTCCTGAACCATGGGACATGCCTGGTTATGAGCATCCTGTCATTATGGCGGCAGGTACGTTTATTCAGGGCGGAAGTCTGGAATTGTCAGCCGATGCGCCTATACGGGAGCCGTATATTGGGTACATGCAAGGCGGATTAACGTACTCTCATGTCAAATATGGCGTTTTAATGGCGTTACAGACGATGAAAGATCGTAAATTATTGTGAGTTTATCTAACACGTCATTGACACTTGGTAACAACTAAATGTACAATAGGGAGAAGAATAGATGACTGGAAGGTTGATGAACATGGGTGATGAAATTCGCAGAAATATGGCCTTATTCCCGATTGGTATTGTAATGAAACTTACGGATCTGTCTGCACGTCAGATTCGTTATTATGAGCAGCACAGCTTGATCGTTCCTGCGAGAACGTCAGGTAATCAACGTTTGTTTTCTTTTAATGACGTAGAGAGATTGCTAGAGATCAAGGCTTTGATTGAAAAAGGAGTTAACATCGCGGGGATCAAACAAGTGATGAATCCTGTTTCGAAAGAATCCGAGGAAGCTACAGTGATCACGCCAGATACTGAAGTCAAACGTAGAGAGCTGTCCGATACGCAGTTGCATCGCTTGCTGAAGCAGCAGCTTGTATCAGGTAAGAGACCTGGACAAGTATCTCTCATTCAGGGAGAGCTTTCCCGATTCTTTAATAAAAAGTAAGTTCGCATAACTTGGCGAGTGAGGGGAAATCATGCACTTGTGATGGCAGACTCCTTGACCCGTAGAACTTTCTAATGTACAAATATAACAGGCAAGCCAAATACGCAGATAAGAAAGGGAGAGGTTATAGTGAGTTATACAAAAGAAGACATTCTCCGCATTTCGAAAGAAGAAAACGTACGATTCATTCGATTGCAATTTACTGATTTGCTTGGAGCTATCAAAAACGTTGAGATTCCTGTGAGCCAGTTGACTAAGGCTCTGGATAACAAAATGATGTTCGATGGATCTTCCATCGAAGGTTATGTACGTATTGAAGAATCCGATATGTACCTCTATCCAGATCTAGATTCTTGGCTTATTTTCCCATGGGTAGCAGAGAACCGGGTTGCTCGTCTGATTTGCGACGTATATCTTCCAGATGGTAATCCTTTCCCAGGAGATCCACGTGGCATCTTGAAACGAAATCTGAAAGAAGCCGAAGAAATGGGATTCACTTCCTTCAACGTTGGTCCTGAACCAGAGTTCTTCTTGTTCAAAACAGACGAAAAAGGAAACCCGACTAACGAACTGAATGACCAAGGTGGTTATTTCGACCTTGCGCCTACGGATCTTGGTGAAAACTGTCGTCGTGACATCGTTATCACACTTGAAGAAATGGGCTTTGAGATCGAAGCTTCTCACCATGAGGTAGCTCCAGGTCAGCATGAGATCGACTTTAAATATGCTGATGCTCTGAAAGCAGCAGACCAGATCCAAACGTTCAAACTCGTTGTTAAAACGATTGCACGTCAGCATGGTCTACATGCTACCTTCATGCCGAAACCGCTGTTTGGTATGAACGGTTCCGGTATGCACTGTAACCAATCCTTGTTCCAAGGCAATGTGAACGCATTCGTTGACGAATCTGACGAGCTGGGTCTGAGCAAAACTGCACGTTACTTCATGGCTGGAACTCTGAAGCATGCGCGTGCGTTTGCAGCAATTACTAACCCAACTGTGAACTCATACAAACGTCTTGTACCAGGTTATGAAGCTCCTTGTTATGTAGCATGGTCTGCTAGTAACCGTAGCCCAATGATCCGTATTCCAGCTTCCCGTGGTCTGAGTACACGTGTTGAGGTTCGTAACCCGGATCCGGCTGCTAACCCTTACCTGGCTTTGGCTGTTTTGTTGAAAGCAGGTCTGGACGGAATCAAACGTGAGCTTTCCTTACCAACTCCAATTGACCGTAACATCTACATCATGTCAGAAGAAGAGCGTGTGGAAGAAGGCATTCCAAGCTTGCCAGCTGACCTGAAAGAAGCATTGAATGAATTGATCCGCAGCGAAGTCATCTGTGATGCTCTCGGCGACCACGCCTTGGCTCACTTCTATGAGCTGAAAGAAATTGAGTGGGATATGTACCGCACACAAGTCCACCAATGGGAACGCGATCAATATATTACTTTGTACTAATAGCTCAATCCCTTGGCGCTCTAGCGCTGAGGGGTTTTTCTTTTTGTGGGCAAGTACCTATATATTTTATGAAATACCAAAGTGCCCACAAAATGCCCACAAAATATTTTTCTGTTCGAAAATTTCTTCAGTGAATTTCTCAAATCTATCTATATTGCTTTTCTGGATCTTGCCAGAGGTATGGGCATATACATCTGATGTGATCTGAATATTTCCATGACCTAACTGTTCTTGAACGAACTGATCTCAATAAGATACTGAAAGGCAGTCAAGATATTTATGGACTCAGATGAGCAAAGCAGGATACAGGGTTAAGGAACCCATAAAATTAGAATTGCCTTATGAGAAAGCAGCTATGTTGAAAGAAAAAATGCAGATTTATCAAACCGAATTGAGTTATACCTCGAAAGATTTAAGTTGAGTAACCTCATTAAATGAATCTAAATTTCAAAGTCTTTATCCCATTGATGCTCCTCGTATTCGTTTAATTAAATAAAATGCATGAGGGTTCTGTTACACAGGACCCTTTATATAATTTAAGAAGTAAGTATATGGAACAAAGTTATTAACTTCACCGCTTTAGTACTTTAATGTTATTTGTTTGTAAACATCCCTTGTTTTGCTCCCGTCGTTCTTTGTGATATCTTAAATCATTGGTCAGTCATAGAGAAATCTGAATGTTTCCCAGAACGGATGTTTGGATTTCATGTAATAATTTTTGTTTGTCTTTTGTAATGACGAATTGTAATATGAAGTGCGACACCTACTGGAAATAAATTAAAAATGGCCCATGGCCGGATTCGTGTAGAATGAAGTCACCACAACACCATTCACACAAGGAGAATCCAACCATGAGCTACAGACATCTTAGCATAATCGAACGTAGCAAGCTAGAAGTCCTCCACAGACAAGGTAGAAGCTCAAGAGCCATTGCGAAAGAACTGGGTAGGCATCCATCGACGATTTGTCGTGAGTTAGATCGTGTGGCTTCATCACATCCTTATCAGGCAGAACAAGCTCAGAATGCTTATGAGGAGAGTCGTAAGGCTTCGGTCTCTCCAGGGAATTGGTCCGATGCCTTGGCTGCTTCACTGGAGGAAAAATTGGAGGCAACGTGGTCTCCGGAACAAATCACCGAACGTTTCCGCATCGAAGGGCGGCATGCCGTCTCTTTCAAAACCATCTATCGCTGGATCTATGCAGGGCGCCTGGTTCGAGGCGTATTACAGGTTCTTCGGCATAAGGGGAAGCGTCAGAAACCCGCAGAAACGCGCGGTAAATTCGCCATTGAAAGGACGATTTCAGATCGCCCAAAAGAAGTCCGTACTCGTGAAACATTTGGACACTGGGAGCTGGATACCGTTGTATCGGGTCGTGGGAAAAGTAAAGGCTGCGTAGCGACGTTGATTGAACGTAAGACACGTCTATATACCGCTGTTCTCATGCCTGATCGCACCGCTTTGTCGATGGAGATTGCGCTCGGTGTAGCGATCTCACAGTATCCCACGGGAACCTTCCTCACAGCCACGGCTGACCGAGGCAAGGAGTTTGCATGCTATGCCCATCTGGAAATCACCCATAACCTACACGTTTATTTTGCTGATCCGTATTCATCCTGGCAACGAGAATGCGAACGGATTACTTCGAGAATTGTTCCCTAAAGGTACCGATCTCGCGAGGGTGTATGATGATGATCTTGCCCATTCACTCGATCTAATAAATCACAGACCACGAAAATGCTGGGTTGGAAAACCGCTCACGAATCTTTTGCAGAAGAACTGTCGCACTTGGTTTGACAATCCGTCTAATAAAATTAAAGTTATTTAATAATAGTTATAATCTAATTTTCTAACGAACTCAGACCGCTTTATCGTATTGGCCTCACTTTTTCATCTACTAGTCTCTATTAAGATTTTTAAACTTGAGTGTCTCCGATATTTTCAATTTTAACTACTTTTTATAGGGTGTAATGTATTTTTGGATGTATTAATTCAACCGTCTTATCGAGAGGATGACACAGAATGTATATCAGTACTTCAGTAAATATATTCCCCTCTAGGCTGAAAAAGCTCTTATAATTATAAATAGTATTTTGCATTCATGAAAGTAGCGTATTTCGTGAGCTGTATTATTGGATTTATTTAGATGTAGCGCACTTTCTCGGACATTCAACGAGATAAAGTTCAGGTCGAAGAAGAATTGGTACGATCAGGTGATTTTAAGTGAGTTTAATCGTATTGCAACTGAACGTTACCATATGTTATATTGGGATATATTGTAAATTACGCCGGGGTTTAAATTGAGGCAATACTAAACGTCTAACTTTGCCACGAATCAGGAATATTTCTGAAGAGGATATTAACGGCAACTCCAGTTGTGACGTTTTTAAGAAGATTTATTGATTTGATTGGAAGTTGATAAAAGAATGCAAGAGCTTAGAAAGTTGAGATTTGAATTTAATTTAATTCTTCCCCTTGGCTTGTTCCTGCAGGAAAATAGTCCTCAGTGTCGAAATAGTTTTAAGACTATATACATATTTTGGAGGAGGAAATTGCATAAAGAAAGAGGAGGTAAGGTGAAAAGATTCACTTAAAGGATTAACTGCAGAGATATTTAGGGTAAAATGAACTAATTCTTAAAACATGTTATTGGCATATCTATAGTTAAGGTCTTCTTGATATCCTTGTGTTATTAGAGAAAAATTGAAAATAACAAGGGAAGTGCTTTGACTTGATGAACAGTTGAAATTCAAATGAAATCTAATTGAATTAAATTTCTTATGAATTTCCATGTGTTCATAGTATGTTATTATGTAAAAGAATTTATAAAAAGGGAGTGAACAAATGTATTCAGAATTACAAGAAAGTATCACAAGGCTTAAAATAACACATCTATTTGGATCAGAAAATGTGGATATACCTATGGACAATGGGATTAAGATACTAATGGGGGAAAATGGTACAGGGAAAACAACGATACTTAACATTCTTTATTATTCATTGACGCTGAATTATATTAAGTTAGTAAAATTGCCATTTGAAAGTGTAGAAATTAGTTTTGGAACAGGAGAATCTCTCAAGATAAAAAAGAGCGATTTAAATAGGTTTTTCATTCTAGATAATGATCATTTCCTAACACACAAAATATATGCAAAGCTTAATCCACAAGAAATAAGTCGGCTCGTAATACTTGCTAGAACTCAGAGACTTAGTGAATTCAAAGAAACCATTGAAGATGAATTTCATGATTTCCCATATCCGTCTAGACTCTTGTATAGTGAATTAAGAGAAATGGGAATTAAAAAAAGCGATGAAAAGCTCTTCTTTGCTCACCAAGAAATCATAAAAAATGCTATCAAAGATGAAATTTTATACTTTCCAACTTATAGAAGAATAGAAGAAGATTTATCCAATCTAGGAATATCGAATAAAACAAAAATAAATGATGAATTGTTAATAAAATTCGGATTAACCGATGTAGAAAAATTAATAGAAAAAATAAAGAATGAGATTAATGATATCTCCATAAAATGGTTCTCTAAAGTTAATGGTGAGATGTTATCACAGTTAATTACAGGAATTGAAGTTACAGAAGAGATGAGAGAAAGCGTAAGAAATCAAGAAACTTTGAAAATTGTCCTTGGAAGAATAGGTAGTAATTTGAAAATGAAAGATAAAGAGAAAATATATAATTTAGTATCAGCTGATGATTTTTATCTTAGAGAGGGACACGATCCTCTTGTTTATTTTTTATCTAATTTGATTAAAATTTATGATCAACAGAAAGAACTCGACAATGCTATAAAGAATTTTGCAGATGCATGTAATGAATATTTAAAAGTTAGTAAGAAAGAATTTGTTTACGATGAGAGTAATGTTGAACTGAAATTATATCGCAAAAAAGGTAATGGTGACCGGGAAGAACTTACATTAAATACTTTGTCTTCAGGGGAAAAACAAATAGTCTCCTTATTTTCTCGGCTGTATCTAGATCCCACAGAATCAAAATTCATTATAATATTCGATGAACCTGAATTATCATTATCTACTGAATGGCAGAATAGATTATTACCAGACATATTAAAATCAAAAAAATGTTCTTTTTTGCTTGCCGTTACACATTCACCATTCATTTTCGAAAATGATCTTGATGATTTTGCTAGAGGACTTGAAATGTATATACGTGAAGTCGACTGATGCTGATTAAGGAAGTGTTTATATGAGTTCGAAGATAGAGAAGGAAAGAGCAAAACGAAATAACTTTTCCGTACACTGGGCAAAATTTATTAAGTTGTATGCTAGATTTAAGGATGACCCAATATGTTTTGTTGAAGGAGAGGATATAAAATACTATGGTATCAGAATTGAGCGTTTGATAGGTACTGCAAATTTTATTGAATCCGGTGGAAAGAAAGGGGTTCTGAAGTTTTTCGAAAAGACAAAGGGAATAGAAGAGTTCATCGAGCTTAAACCTTTTTTCTTTGTTGATCGGGATTTTGATGACTCATTGAATATTCAAGAATTATATGAAACGCCGTGTTACTCAATTGAAAATTTTTATACCTCTAACTCCGTTCTGGAAAGAATACTATTGAACGAATTTAAATTAACTAGAGCTGACGAATCCTTTGAAAAATGTATGAGTTTATTTCATGATAGACAAGCCGAATATCACGATGCCAGTCTTTTATTAAATGTTTTTATTGCATGCCAAAGGTATGAGGAAAGACACAGTAAGGAATCAAATAACAAATTGAATTTAGGTGAATTTAAGATAACAGATTTATTCCATCTTAGCATGAATCGTATTTCAGCTAAATATGATTTAGACTCCCTATATGAATATTATAATATAACAGCAAAAATCGAAGATGATTTGCTAACAAATAAAATGCGTGAGTTTTCCCAAATGCGTATGAGAGAACGTTTTAGAGGCAAATTTGAAATCGAGTTTTTAAGATGGTTTCTTGTTAAAATAATAAGCTTGGCTAAAGAAGGGGATAATGAGATTTTTCCTTCAAAGATTAAAGTGAAACTGAATATAACAAGAGTAAATTTCTTGTCTGAACTCTCGCGTTTTGCCGATGAATGTCCTTTACTAAAAGACTATCTTAGTCAGAGATATAGTTGTCTTAATGTTTCTTGAGTAATTATTAATGTTCTCTCGTGTACATAAAGATGTGGAGGATTCTTGAATCAATTTTACGAAAGAAGTACAACTTTTGATATTTCTATTCTTATATATCCGTGATTGCTGGATAAAAGGAATTTAAGAGTATTGAAAGCCAATAGTATTTTAAAAAGTCGAGTTTTGCATAGATTTGTTCATGCAAAGCACGGCTTTTTCGTTATTCATAAAAAATATTGAGAGGATGATAAAATGCTTATTTGTTGAAGGTAAAGATGCGGGAAATTACGTTATTAGTGACTCTAATTACAAATAAGCGTGATGACAAATCGTACGCAGCTACATTGTGATCTTGGAGAGCTATACTCCTTTAGAAAAGGGAGAACCTGCAGATACAGCCACAAGGTTTAATTTTTAAGTATTGTAGGGTGCCTGGTGTCAAAACTTTTCTTAAAGAAATTCCTCGTTTGTTAGTTGTGTTTTAATGGATTAAATAGAATTATAGAGATTTATTACCTCTAAATGCTATTATTTTCAAAAAAGAGATGACGAAAATACAAATCATACTAACTATGAACAGTCGCAAGTGAAATGATTGCCACAGCGTTAGAATTTTAACATATGTCATCTTTCATTTATATGTTGAAAGTTTCATATATAAGAGGTATACTTTAATTAAATTTTGAGCAATTTAATTTTAAATAATTAATTGGAGATGTTAATATGGATCAAGCAAAACAACTGGTTACAGAACAACGTGCATTTTTTTATACAGGTCAAACTAAAAATATCGAGTATCGGATTAATGCTCTTCAACAGCTTAGAAAAGGAATCGAAAAGTATCAGCAACGGATTCAAGATGCACTTCGGGCAGATTTGAACAAATCTGAGGCAGAAGCTTACGGTTCCGAGATTCGCATTGTGCTGGGTGAACTGGATTTCGCATTAGAGCACCTGCAGGAATGGGCTGCCCCAAGACAAGTCCCAACCAATTCGGCTATGCCGGATGGGGTGAGCACCATTTACCCGGAACCATACGGAGTGGCTCTTATTATTGCACCTTGGAACTATCCTTTCCAACTGGCCTTCGGTCCACTGATTGGAGCAATTGCAGCCGGTAACTGTGCAGTTATCAAGCCTTCTGAATTAACACCAGCAGTATCTCGTCTAACGTATGATCTGATTCAGGAGATCTTCCCTCAAGAGTATATTGCCGTGATGGAAGGGGAGGTTGAGGCCAGCACAGCATTGTTGAAAGAGAAGTTCGATTATATTTTCTTCACAGGCAGTACGGGTGTTGGTCGCATTGTTATGAAGGCAGCTGCAGAGCACTTGACTCCTGTAACTCTTGAGTTGGGAGGTAAGAGTCCTGCTATTGTCCATAATGATGCAGATCTGAAGCTGGTGGCCCAGCGTATTGTACGTGGTAAATTCCTGAATGCAGGGCAAACTTGCGTTGCTCCGGATTATTTGCTTGTACATGAACAAGTTCATGACGAATTGATCGATCTGATTAGCACAGAGATCAAAGATAAATTTGGAGATGATGTGCTACAGAATGCTGATTTCCCGCATATTGTCAACGCACGTAACTTTGATCGGTTATCGAAATTCCTCACAGATGGTAAAACGCTCATAGGTGGACGTTCTGTACGTGAGCAGTTGCTTATTGAGCCGACTGTACTTGGAGATGTGAACTGGGAATCGCCTGTCATGCAAGAAGAGATCTTCGGTCCGATTCTTCCTGTATTAACGTACAGTGACCTGAACCCAATGCTAGAGGAGATTGTTCGCCGGCCAAAACCATTGGCGTTATATCTCTTCACACAGGACGAGCAACTGCAGGAACTGGTTCTGAATCAAGTGTCCTTCGGTGGTGGATGTATTAATGACACCCTTTCTCATATGACTTCACACTATCTCCCGTTTGGTGGTGTAGGAGAGAGCGGTATGGGCTCATATCACGGACAACAGAGCTTTGATGTATTCTCACATCACAAAAGTGTTCTGAAACGCAGTTAATAATTAGCCGATAAAATAACAATAAACATGAAAAAGAGGTTGTTCTGTTCAACAGGACAACCTCTTTTCGTATTTCATTACATTACATCTAGTTTTGTTACTCATGTTAAATATTAATGAATATCTCGGAAAAGGCCAATGACTTTACCCAGAATACTAACGTGTTTCAAACGTAAAGGTTCGAAGGTCGCATTCTCCGGTTGAAGGCGAATATGATCTTTCTCTTTATAGAACGTTTTCACTGTAGCTTCATCGTCTTCAGTCATTGCAACGACGATATCACCGTTATCAGCAGTCTGCTGTTGACGGACAATAACATAATCTCCGTTAACGATTCCAGCTTCCACCATACTATCTCCGACTACCGAAAGCATAAACACTTTCTGTTCGCCTACATAATGCGTAGGAAGAGGGAAGTAATCTTCAATGTTCTCGGTGGCAGTGATTGGAACACCCGCTGTAACCTTACCAACGACAGGAATGCGTGCAACGCTATGAGCAAATTGATGAGAATGCTCAGATTCTTCCTGGCTCAAAAGCTCAATGGCTCTTGGCTTGGTAGGGTCGCGTCGGATCAACCCTTTTTTCTCCAAACGATCCAAATGTCCATGTACTGTTGAGCTGGAAGCCAGTCCAACCGCTTCACCAATTTCCCGTACGGAAGGAGGATACCCCTTCAACCGGACTTCATTTCGTATAAACTCCAGAATAGCCTGCTGCCTGCTGGATATCTTCGACATACCGTATCAACCCCATTTTAGTAACGTTTGGGAAAATTATAACATAGAACCTCCGTTCGTACAAACATAAGTTCTAAATAAAATGGCATTAAATCAGTGTTTTTTTACTTTTAGAACAGAATTTGTCCAAAAGTCGGAGCATAATACTGCAAATGCTTTGCAAAAGGACATCAATTCAGATATTTCTCTTTCGAAAAAGAAGGGAACAATTGTTCTGAAAACCTATTGAACAAAACAAGTGTTCGTGTTATATTGATTCCAACAGATAGGAACAAACGTTTGGAGGCGGGTATTTAATGAGATATTCTACTTATCAAAGCATTTATGAACCGATGAATTCGGAACTGGTGAAGTCTAACATAGGGAACTACAAGAAGGTTTTAGCGCGTTTCAAGATTTCTTCATGGATGTTAAAGGTGGCGATTACCTCTTTAATTATATTTATTGGATGCAGCACCGTTTTAACTGTATTTGCTGGCAATGAGAATGATGTCCTTCATGGAGGGAAGATAGCCGTTTCACAAGGGGAAACATTATGGAGTATTTCTTTGGAACATAAACCGACGAATATGGATACACGTATTTATATAGAAGCAATTAAGAAAGTGAATCAACTTCATACGACTTCGATCCAAGTGGGACAAGTATTAACTCTACCGCAATTTGCAGAATAAAATGCACATCAATGAGTGTTATCACGTGTCAGCTTGACAAGCTGCCTTTATCATGGCAAAGTTAATATGACTTTGTATTTTTGGAGGGGACAAGCTTGGATATAGATAGTCTGGTAGCACGCATTAACGAATTGGCTCGTAAGCAAAAGTCCACTGGTTTGTCGGAGGAAGAACTAGCTGAACGTGCCGAGCTTAGAGAGATTTATTTGAGTAATATTCGCAGCAATTTCAGACAGCAACTGGATACCATTGAGATTGTTGATGATGAGAATGACAAAGGCCACCAAGGCAAACTCAAACACTAACGAAACCTAATGATATCATTTATGATATTTAGGTTTCTTCCTGTTATTTGAGAGTGCAATTTATAGGGGGAAATGTTGGTTTACAGTTATGTAAGCCGATACAAAGACACATAAGGGGGATTCTCATGTCGCGTTCGTTCGAGAGAACGGTTAAGAAAAATTCCAAGCAGTTAAATCAGCAACGCAAAAAAAGTGGTCAACCAATCACAGGTACACCAGGTGAAGAAGTATTTAAAGGACGCAGCCTGTTGTTCCCCATATTTTTGATCGGTCTCGCCTTTTTGTATCTGTTCATGAGCACATTCCTTGTACAAGCTCCGATGACAACTTGGGACTGGGTGACTATGCTGCTTTACGTATTTTTGGCAGTCATCTTCATGCTTCGTCGTCCGTACATCAAGATTAGCAGTAATCGGATTATAACGACAAAGGGTAATCGTGAACGTTCAATCGGGGTTGACGATATCGTCAAATTCAGAATTGAACCAGGTACAATCGTTATCGAACATAACAGTCGCGGTAAAAGATGGGTATTTACCAAGTTATTGAACCGCTACGATACAGATGCGATTGCAGAACGTTTGTTGAAGTTTGCAAAAGCACACCAGATCACCGTGGAAACCGTCGAAAAGTAATTATTGCATAAAGGGGTAGATGATCGGAATGGCGTTAAAAGCGATTTTGTTCGACCTAGATGATACTTTATTATGGGATGAGCGTAGTGTTCGAGAAGCTTTTCATGAGACTTGTCTAATCGCAGTGCAAGAGACTGGGGTTAAACCCGAAGAACTTGAAGAAGCCGTTCGTAACGAGGCACGTGGACTGTATGAATCCTATGAAACCTTTCCTTTTACCAAAATGATTGGAATCAATCCGTTTGAAGGCCTATGGGCTAACTTTACCGGTGGGGATCAACCTGAGTTCCGTCAGTTGGAACAACTTGCTCCTGTTTACCGTAAAGAATCCTGGCGTCGTGGCTTGTTGAAGTTGGGTGTAGATCGTGAAGATCTTGCTGAACAGCTTGCCTCGCAGTTTGGAGTAGAACGGAGATCCAGACCTCATGTATACGAAGAAACGATGGATACCTTGCGTCAATTACAAGGCAAATTCAAACTGTTGTTGTTAACGAACGGTTGTCCTGCTTTGCAACAAGAGAAGTTGGACGGTGTGCCTGAATTGACTCCTTTCTTTGATGAGATTATTATCTCGGGTAACTTTGGAAAAGGAAAACCGGATCCGTCCATATTTGAACATGCTTTGAGTAAACTGGGTGTTAAACCCGCAGAGAGCATGATGGTTGGAGACAAGTTGACGACTGATATTCGTGGTGCTTTATCATCTGGCATCCAATCCGTATGGATTAATCGTGAGCACAAGACCAACAATGAAACGTATGCGCCTGACCATGAAATAACGCATTTATCGGAATTAGATCAGCTTATTGCTAAGTTCTGAGCAGATCAGCTATAACATCTTTCCTCAGCACCCTGAAACATTGGAAGCTTCAATGAACGATGATGTCGTTCGTGAAGTTACCAATGTTTTTTTATTTGGGCAGGTTAGCTAATTTACCTTGTTAAATGAGACAATAATTTTATTTGCTAAAAGTTATTGAAATTAGGGGGAAGCTGGATTAAAATATAACTAACATACTAGTATGACTAGTATTTAGATTGTCCTAAAGCAATTTCTTTTGACTTACTTCATTTGAATGGAAGCAGGAGTTGTTGCTTATTATTTTCGGTATATTGTAAGCGCTTTACATACTTTGAAGACTTTCTTTCGATTTGGATATCACACCCCCTAGTAAGTGCTAATGAATGTTGTGAAGCACCTTGGATTGTGTGATTCTACATAACACACCAAAATGATATCGCTTACATTTAGCTATTATCTATTTCGTAGTGGGGGTGAAGTTGAAGGATTGGTTGTCTTCTACAAAAGAAGAAGCGATGGGAGTTGTACATGAATTCGTCTTTACCTATCAAGTCCTGGATCGGAGTGAAAACACATGGAGTCGGAAACCGCTAAAACAACACTAACCATGACATCTTTACGTAAAGAGAGCAGATTACGAACGGCAGCAACCTTGTTCCGCAAAGACTGGCAACTGTATTCACTATTAATCCTTCCTATCATCTACCTCATTATTTTCAAATATGGACCGATGATTGGTAATGTGATTGCGTTTAGACGTTTTGTTCCAGGGGGCAGTATATTTGGAGAAACATGGGTTGGATTAAGGTACTTCAAAATGTTCATTGAAGACCCTACCTTCTGGAGAGTATTCGGTAATACGCTGATGTTGGGCGGCCTCGCGTTGCTCTTTACATTCCCGGTTCCCATCATTTTTGCCTTAATGCTTAACGAAGTGAAGAGTAAACGTTTCAAGAAGTTTGTACAAACCGCGTCTTATCTGCCTCATTTTCTGTCCATCGTTATCGTTGCGGGCATGATCCTGCAGCTGACAGCAGTGAATGGCTCCATTAATGGACTGGTGGCTTTCTTCACCGGAGACAGTATTCCTTTTATGCAGCGGGCTGAGTGGTTCAGAACAATCTACATCACGTCAGAAGTATGGCAGGGTATGGGTTGGGGAGCGATTCTGTATCTGGCTGCACTGACAACCATTGATGAATCTTTGTATGAAGCAGCTCGTATTGATGGTGCCAACCGCTGGAAGCAGACGATTCACGTAACGATTCCAGGTATCTTGCCAACGATTGTTACGTTGTTAATATTGAACATGGGTAATTTCCTGGCTGTTGGATTTGAAAAAATCTTACTCTTGTACAATCCACTTATCTACGAGACATCTGATGTGATCTCCACTTACCTGTATCGGGTCGGACTGGAATCCAGTAACTTCAGTTATGCTACCGCAATCGGCTTGTTCGAATCGCTAATCGGTCTGATTCTGGTGTTCTCCGTAAATGCCATTTCACGCAGACTGACACAAAGAAGCTTATGGTAAAGGAGGAGCACCATGCAGGAATCCAGATCTTACAAGGTATTTAAAGTATTCAATGTCATCTTTCTGCTGTTTGTGGTATTTATAACGCTCTATCCATTCTTAAATGTCGTAGCACAATCTTTCAGTAGTGAGTCCTATATCAATTCGGGCAAGGTAAGTTTGTTCCCAAGAGGATTTAATGTGGAGACATACAAGACCATCTCACGTGACAGCATGTTCTGGACTAATTATAAAAATACGATTATTTACACCGTGGTAGGTACGTTAATCTCCATGTTCATGACGACTATTTTCGCCTATGCCATATCCAAAAAGAGGTTAATGGGCCGCAAGTTTCTGACGATGTTCGCCGTGTTCACGATGTTCTTCAGTGGTGGATTGATTCCAAACTATGTCTTGATTAATTCCCTTGGATTCAATAACACCATGTGGGCACTTGTGGTTCCTGGCGCAATAAGCATATACAACATGCTGATCATGAAGTCATTTTTTGAAAATATGCCTGAAGAACTGGAGGAAGCTGCCTCCATTGATGGTTTGAATACCTACGGGATCTTATTACGCATTATATTGCCACTTAGTAAAGCAGTTATGGCAACCATGGTGCTGTTCTACGCAGTGGGCCATTGGAATTCCTGGTTTCCAGCCTTTCTGTATTTGGACAAAAAAGAACTGTTTCCGGTCACCATTTATTTGCGCAATATGATTGCAGGAGCAACGAGTGGAGCATCTGCCGGTGCAACCTCAGCTGATAACCTGACACAGATTGCTGCCAATATTAAGTCAGTAACGATGGTATTAACCATCTTGCCGATACTCACCATCTATCCATTTGTGCAGAGATACTTTGTAACCGGTATCATGTTGGGATCTGTTAAGCAGTAATACGTAGAAGCTAGAAAAATTCACGTGATTAACTTTTAGAGGTTGTTTAACAGTTTAAAGGCAAGGTCAACCTAAACCAAATTCAGGGGGATAACCTAAATGAATCAAAAGCCACGTAAGTTTGTCGGTAAAATGGTTTTGGCAACAATGATGACCGTCGTTCTGGCAGCATGTAGCAGCGGCACTGGAACTGGAGGTGACGTCACAGAAGTTCAGACCAATGCAGCGATGGAGACGTACAATGTGGGAGATACATTTAAAGCGACAGAGCCATTTAATCTCTCCATACTCTATAGTGATCAACCTAGTTATCCATATAAAAAAGACTGGTTACTTTTTGATAAAATCACCGAACTGACGGGTGTAACACTTGAGCCAACGATTGTACCGATGAGCGATTACTCTCAGAAGAGATCTTTGTTAATTAGTTCCGGCGATGCACCACTGGTTATTCCTAAAACGTATCCTGGTGAAGAGTCTGCATTTGTATCTTCCGGTGCGATCTTACCGATTAGCGATTACATTGATTTGATGCCGAACTTCAAGGATAAAGTGGAAAAATGGGGATTGGAAGATGAACTTGAAGGACTTCGACAGGAAGATGGAAAGTACTATGTACTTCCGGGTCTGCATGAAGAAGTATGGCCAGATTACACATTACTCGTAAGAACGGATGTTTTTGAAGAAAATAACATTGCCATCCCAACCACATGGGACGAATTGTATGATGCAGCGAAGAAATTGAAAGAAATCTATCCGGATTCCGTTCCTTTTTCGGACCGTTTCCAATTCAATAGTACGTTGAACATCGCTGCTACCGGCTTTGGAACTAAGGGTGGATGGGGATTTGGTAACGGATTGACGTATAAGGAAGATCAGGATCAATTCGTTTACACGGCTACTACACCAGAGTATAAGGAAATGCTAACGTACTTTAACAAGTTGGTATCCGAAGGGTTGCTCGATAAGGAGAGCTTCACGCAGGATGATGATCAGGCTGTACAGAAATTTGTATCCGGCAAATCTTTCATGATTAACGGTAATTCCCAGACCGTTGTATTGCACAGAAATGATATGAACAAAACGCTCGGAGAGGGTGAATTCTCTGTTGCGAAGATTACAGTACCTGGTGGGCCAAAAGGCCAGCTGATGTCCGGGTCCAGACTTGAAAACGGTGTCATGATATCCGGGAAAATTCAAAAAAGCGAAAATTTCAAAGCCATTATGCAATTTGTTGATTGGTTATATTACAGTGATGAAGGTCAAGAGTTTGCCAAGTGGGGTGTAGAAGGCGAAACATTTACCAAAGAGGGTGGAACACGTAAATTGGTAGAAGACGTAAACTACAATGGCTTGAATCCGAAAGGTACGAAGGATCTGAGAATTGACTTTGGCTTCTCTGGTGGCGTGTTTGCCTACGGCGGTACTACAGATCTGTTGCAATCGATGTTTAGTGAAGAAGAGTTGAAATTCCAGCAAGACATGAAGGATACCAAGGAAGTTATCCCGGCAGAACCGCCTATCCCATACTCTTCCGAGGATCGTGAACGGGTAACACTTCTGAGTACACCACTGAAAGACTACTCTGACCAAAATACACTTAAATTTATATTGGGTGAGCGGGACTTGTCTGAATTCGATACGTTTGCCAAAGAGCTGGACAGTCAAGGTCTATCCAATTATCTGAAGCTGGCAAATGACACGTACAAAGCCTACAAAGAAAATAAGCAATAACAAAGCTAATGCTGTTCGAATTACCGTTTCACTCCGATATTTAAGTGGAACGGTAATTTGTGCTAAGATAAATGAATACGGCTGAGAGAAAGAGGTCTAGGCATGTCACTTAATCAAAAAATAAGAGGCTCGACCAGAGCATATTCATATAATCTGTTAAAAGAACGAATTCTTCATCTGGAACTTAAGCCTGGTACCAAGATTTCAGAGAAAGAGATTGCAGATGAACTGCAGGTGAGCAGAACACCCGTGCGAGAAGCATTCATGAAACTTGCTGAAGAAGAACTGTTGGACATTATTCCACAGAGTGGAACAATAGTCTCTCATATCAATCTGGAGCATGTGGAAGAAGGCAGGTTCATGCGGGAAAAGTTGGAGAAGGAAATCGTGACATTGGCTTGCGCTTCTTTTCCTGAAGAGTTCAGATTCAGACTCGAAACCAACATTGCAATGCAGGAAGTATGTATAGGGAAAAACAATTTCTATCGACTGTTTGAACTGGATGAAGAGTTTCACCAGATTTTATTTCAGGGCACAGGTAAGCTGCGAACGTGGAAAATGTTGCAACAATTGAACATCCCTTTTAATCGGTTACGTTTATTACGTCTAGCGGAAGACTCCAACCTGGAGGTCATTATCTCACAACACAAAGAGATTTATCGACTTATCACAGAGCGTAAGACGGAGCAAGCGGTTCAGGTGATGGAAGCTCATCTCAGACTGGTTGTTATTGAACAGGAATCGATAAAAGCGAAATACCCGCATTATTTTATATAATGCACCGATGTTGTATGATACTCTCCATATGGATATGCGAAAACCCCTGTTCAATTGAACAGGGGTTTTGGTTAAGCAAGTCGTCACACGAGAGTGTTAGGCTTGTTTGATAAATGTAGGATCAGGGTATGGATCTGCAATCCAGCCATCTTTTTCGATGAACAGACGTACAGCAATAATTTGTTTGTTTTCCATTAAAGTAAAGAAGTGGGGTGTATTCTCAGGTACAGAGATGACGTCCCCAGGAGACAGTTCTACATTAAAGTAGCCCACATCATCTGTAGATTTGATCACAAAGATTCCTTTACCAGCGACAATCGCACGAATCTCATCTTCAGCGTGGGTGTGGATCTCTTCGAACTTGGCCAGCTTTTCTTCAATATCTGGAGTTTGTTCGGACAGCGTGATGACATCCCAGATCTGGTATCCGCGACGTGCAGCCAAATCTCTAATTTCATAATCGTAAGTTTCTAAAACTTCGGCTTTCTGATCATCAGTCAATCCAAAGTTATTTTGCAGATCCGTGTTCAGTTTGGATGCGTCCCACTTCTCATATAATACTTCGTATTTGTTCAAGAAATTTCGAACGTTTTCGTCACCAGTGATGCGTTCGTTCGTATTTCGGATTACAATTTCAGCCATGTTCTTTCCCTCTTTTCCACTTGGTTTAATTGAATTATATCGGATTGCTCTGTTTTTGTCGATTCTCAAATTCCGTTCATATTCGAGCAAACCCGCCATCTTTCGGGAGCAAACCCGATCTTTCACATTAAGTTAGTTTCTGTTAAACTAAGATTTAACGTTTTGCGGGGGTGAAGATATTGGATAAGATTAGTCTACACGATGCATTAAAACAACGAATATTAATCCTCGACGGTGCAATGGGGACCATGATTCAACAAGTTGATCTGACTGGTGAAGATTTTGGCGGCGAAGATCTGGATGGATGTAATGAAATGTTAGTACTTACTCGTCCAGAGATAATCCAGCGCATTCATGAAGAATATCTGGAGGCCGGCGCCGATTTAATTGAAACCAACACATTTGGTGCGACATCTGTCGTGCTTGCTGAATACGATATTCAGGATCGGGCACGCGAGATCAACCTGGAAGCAGCCAGAATTGCGAAAGCCGCGGTTGATCGTTTCTCTACACCGGAATCTCCACGTTATGTGGTAGGTGCAATGGGACCAACAACCAAAACTCTGTCTGTTACTGGTGGTGTAACGTTCCAGGAACTTATCGACAGTTATTTGGAGCAAGCGCTTGCTTTAATAGAGGGAGGCGTTGATGCGCTACTGCTTGAAACCTCTCAGGATACCCTCAATGTAAAAGCAGGCAGTATCGGAATCCAGCAGGCCTTTGAACAGAGCGGTGTTACACTGCCCCTGATGATTTCAGGAACGATAGAACCGATGGGAACGACCCTTGCGGGTCAGAACATCGAATCCTTTTATATATCCTTAGAACACCTTAACCCAATTTCGGTAGGACTAAACTGTGCTACAGGTCCGGAGTTCATGCGTGATCACATTCGCTCGCTTTCCGGAATGGCATCGGTTGCCGTTAGTTGTTACCCGAACGCGGGTCTACCCGATGAGAACGGTAATTACCATGAGTCACCAGACTCTCTGGCTCAGAAAATTGGTGCTTTTGCCGAACAGGGCTGGTTGAATATTGCTGGTGGATGTTGCGGGACAACCCCTGCACATATTCGGGCTATGCGCGACACACTTGCCCAGTACCCCCCAAGAGAAATGAACGGAACACATCCACCTGCATTGTCTGGTATAGAACCAATCTATATCGAACAGGACAATCGTCCATACATGGTTGGTGAGCGTACGAACGTGCTGGGATCACGAAAATTCAAGCGGCTTATTGTAGAAGGTAAATACGAAGAAGCTTCGGAAATTGCCCGTGCTCAAGTGAAAAATGGAGCGCACATTGTCGATGTGTGTGTACAAGACCCGGACCGTGAAGAGTCTGAAGACATGGTGAAGTTCCTTGAACTGGTTGTGAAAAAAGTAAAAGTACCACTCATGATCGATACGACAGATGCTTCCGTAATCGATCTGGCCCTCCAGTACTCTCAAGGTAAGGCGATAATTAACTCCATTAACCTTGAGGATGGCGAAGAGAAATTTGAGCTGATCACGCCGTTACTTCATAAGTACGGTGGTGCAGTTGTCGTCGGAACGATTGATGAACGGGGTCAGGCGATTAGCCGGGAGGACAAGCTGGACGTAGCCAAGCGCTCTTACGATCTGCTGGTGAACAAGTATGGACTCAAACCAGAAGACCTCATTTTCGATACGTTGGTGTTCCCGGTAGGTACGGGAGATGAACAGTACATCGGTTCAGCCAAAGAAACCATTGAAGGTATAAGAGTGATCAAGGAAGCGATGCCAGAATGTCATACGATACTCGGGATCAGTAACATTTCATTCGGACTGCCTGAAGCAGGCCGTGAAGTGCTGAACTCTGTATTTTTGTATGAATGTACCAAAGCTGGTCTCGACTATGCCATCGTAAACACAGAGAAACTGGAGCGTTATGCGTCCATTCCGGAAGAAGAACGCAGACTCTCGGAAGAGCTTTTATATAACACGAATGATGAAACACTGGCGGCGTTCGTAGCGGCGTTCCGTAACAAGAAGGTTGAGAAGAAGGAAAAAATCTCGAACCTTTCATTAGAAGAGCGTCTCGCTTCATATGTTGTGGAAGGAAGCAAAGAAGGATTGCTGCCGGATCTCGAACAGGCACTTGCCAAATACACAGCACTTCAAGTGATTAACGGTCCACTGATGCGGGGTATGGAGGAAGTAGGTCGTCTTTTCAACAACAATGAGTTGATTGTAGCTGAGGTGTTACAGAGTGCGGAAGTCATGAAGGCTTCTGTAGCATATCTGGAGCAGTTCATGGAGAAGAACGAAACTTCGGTTAAAGGCAAGATCATTCTGGCCACGGTCAAGGGCGATGTGCATGACATCGGTAAGAACCTGGTAGAGATCATCCTGTCCAATAACGGTTACCGTATCATTAATTTGGGTATAAAAGTACCACCAGAACGTATCATTGAGGCATACCGAGAAGAAAAAGTCGATGCGATCGGCCTCTCGGGTCTATTGGTAAAATCAGCGCAACAGATGATTCTTACCGCTCAGGATTTGCGAACAGCAGGTATTGATGTGCCTATTATGGTTGGCGGAGCGGCGTTGACACGTAAATTCACCAAAAATCGTATCCGTCCTGAATATAACGGAATGGTTGTATATGCCAAAGATGCGATGGATGGTCTGGATCTGGCGAACAAATTGATGAATCCCGTTACACGTGAAGTGATGCAACTGGAGATGGAAGCTGAAAAAGAAGCTGATGCTTCAGGTGCTGTAGCTGTTCAGGCTCTTCCTGAGCTTACGCGAGTGGAGCGTTCGGATATCGCTGTAGATCATCCGGTACTTGTCCCGCCTGATCTGGAGCGGCATACGATGCGCAACTATCCGTTATCACATATCCTGCCATACGTTAACATGCAGATGTTGCTTGGACATCATCTGGGGTTGCGCGGTTCAGTAGAACAACTGCTTGCTTCAGGAGACAAGAAGGCTACCGACCTAAAAGCAGTCGTGGATGATATTATGCAAGAAGCTGTTCGTGACGGGATAATTCAGGCGCATGCCATATATCGTTTCTTCCCGGCTCAGTCCAGTGGTAACAGCGTCATTATTTATGATCCAAAGGATACCAGTAATATTTTGCATACATTTACGTTCCCACGTCAAAAAGTCGAGCCGTTCCTATGCCTGTCCGACTTCCTGAAGCCTGTTGAATCCGGTCAGATGGATTACGTTGGTTTCATGGTTGTTACTGCCGGACATGGTGTGCGTGAACTATCCACAGCGTGGAAAGATCAAGGGGATTACCTTCGTTCGCATGCTCTGCAATCCGTAGCACTCGAAGTAGCAGAGGGATTAGCTGAGCGTGTGCATCATATGATGAGAGATATCTGGGGATTCCCTGATTCTGCCCAGATGACCATGAAGCAACGTCACGGTGCACGCTATCAGGGGATCAGGGTATCCTTTGGATATCCGGCTTGTCCGGATTTGGAAGATCAAGGGCCGTTGTTCAAGTTGCTGCAGCCTGAGGATATCGGTGTGGAATTGACGGAAGGTTTCATGATGGAACCTGAAGCATCCGTATCAGCGATGGTATTCAGCCATCCGCAAGCCAAGTATTTTAACGTAGAAAAGGCATAAATCAGTAGAGTGTCAGGCAAAGCCCTCCGCATTGTCGGAGGTTTTTTGCTGGCAACAGAAAGAGGTGCGATCCAGAATGGAACTATATTTCCTGGGAACTAATGCTGGTGTACCTACGCTTCAACGGAATGTAACTTCCATTGGGCTACGCATGTTGGATGAGCGCAGAGCTTTGTGGTTGTTTGACTGCGGGGAAGGAACGCAGCACCAGATTTTAAGTTCTCCGCTTAAACTAAGCAAATTGGAGAAAATATTCATTACTCACCTGCATGGTGATCATGTATTTGGTCTTCCAGGGCTGCTTTCGAGCAGAGCCTATCAAGGTGGCACCACACCATTAACGGTATATGGTCCGCCAGGTACGGATCGAATGATTAGTACAACGATGGAGCTTAGTCAATCCCGGGTGAACTATGATTTGAATATCGTGGAACATACGGGCGGCGTCCTATTCGAAGATGACAGTTTTATCGTGGAAGCTGCTTTGCTTGAGCATCGGATTGACAGCTATGGATACCGGATTACGGAAAAAGATCGTCCAGGCAGCCTGGACCCAGCCAAAATGGCGGAATATGGTTTGAAACCCGGCCCATTGTTCGGCCGACTGAAACGTGGAGAAACCATCACGCTGGATGACGGTCAGACGCTTCGTCCAGAAGATGTATTGGGAGTGCCAAAACGCGGCATGGTGATCACCATATTGGGTGATACACGTCCATGTGACAATGTACAGCCTCTTTCCATAGATGCAGATGTGCTTGTGCATGAAGCTACATTCATGCATGATCTGGCCGATACAGCGCACGAGTACTATCATAGTACTTCAAAACAAGCGGCAGAAGCGGCTAGAGCGGCGAATGTTGGGCAATTGATTATGACTCACTTCAGCTCACGTTATAAAGACGAAGATCAACTGCAGCCACTTTTGGAAGAGGCACAGTCCGTATTCCCGAATACCAGACTTGCAAACGAACATCAGCTTATTCCTGTTGTGCATCGCAAGCAAGAATCTTAACGATGAATGCGAACCAGTGCACGGCTAAACACGCCACATGAAGAACCGGGTAATTGCACGGGACTGAGGGAGAGGAACTCCCGCGGTCCCTTTTGCAATCTGGTCAGAAAGCGTGTAGGATGGGCAATATGAAGAGGGAAATGATTCAAATTATTTTCCGGGAAAGCGCAGGAAATGACAAGCTTGTACAGAAGACGCGCGAGTTAAACCGTCGGTGTTCGATCCGGTTCGACTTGTTGTGTGCAGATGTCAGCAAGCCGTTGTTTTTTGCCTGAATACATAGGTTCGCGTTAAGTACAAGGTAAATAATTAAGGTTATGAAAAGTTAATGGAATTAAGAAAGGAAGTGCTGTGTGTGATTAAGGCCTATCTGATTGACTTGGATGGTACGCTCTATCATGGCAGACATCGTATCGAAGGAGCCGATCAGCTTATTCGAACACTGCAGGAGCTAGGAAAGCCGTATTTATTCGTAACGAATAATTCATCCCGTACACCACAAGGCGTGGCAGATCATCTGAACGGGATGGGGATACCTGCCGACGCGTCACAGGTATGTACTTCTGCTGTGGCTGCTGCTGAATACGTTGCTGAAGAGTCCCCGGGTGCAAAAGTGGCATGTATTGGAGAAGCAGGACTGCTGCAAGCCATAGAAGAAGCTGGATTACAGCTGACAGACGATGCACCAGATTACGTGATACAGGGGATTGACCGTGAATTTTCCTATCATAAACTGACTAAGGCGTTAAGGTGGATTAATGCTGGATCAAAATTCATCATGACCAACCCGGATCTGCAGCTTCCTTCCGATGATGGACTGACACCTGGGGCGGGGACTATTGGAGCAGCAATTGAAGCCGCGACCGGAGTTCATCCTACAGTTATAGGCAAGCCATCGAGTGTTATAATGAAGTCAGCCATTAGCCGGCTAAACCTGGCGTCTCATGAAGTGGCAGTGATCGGAGATAATATGCGAACCGATATTGCAGCTGGAGTGGCAGCAGGGTGTGAGACGCTGTTGGTACTTACCGGTGTGACAACACGGGATAATATGGATGGACACATTCAAGCAGCGAAGGCTCGACCTGATCATGTGTTTGAAGATTTGCATAAATTGATGGAGTGGCTGTCGCAAGAGGCAGACCAAGCTTCCAAAAAGGGGTAATGTACGATGCCGGAACTACCGGAAATGGAAAATTACCGGACCTTGCTGTCCGAGAAAATACTTGATCTACTGATTACAGGTGTGGTAATTAACCGCGATAAAACGATAAATACGGAGCCTGATCTATTCATCAATGAACTTACAGGTAATCGCATCATATTTGTTGAGCGCCGAGCGAAGCATCTGATTTTCCACTTGGCTAATGGTAAACGCCTGGTGCTGCACCTCATGTTGGGTGGTATGATTTTCTGGGGCACGGAAGAGGAACGTCCTGATCGTTCCACACAGGTGGAAATCCAGTTTGGGGACCACATTTTATTCTTTATCGGTCTGCGCTTGGGATATTTACATCTGCTTACTTCGAAAGAAACTGAAGAGGCGATGTCTGATCTTGGACCTGAACCTTTGGATCGACGGATGAACGTGGAACGGTTTGCTTCCCTATTGAAGGGTCGTCGGGGTACGCTCAAGACAACGTTGGTGAACCAGCATATTATTGCGGGGATCGGCAACTGTTATTCGGATGAGATTGCCTTTGCTGCTGGTCTGAGACCAAGCTCCAAAACGCAGAACATCGCGACTTCACCAGAGCTGACGGAGCGCTTGTTCCATTCGATGCAGTCCGTGTTGCGCGAAGCAGCTTCTGAGGGTGGTTATATGGAAATGCCGCTGATGCAAGGGGATACGAAGACAGGAAGCTTTGACGAGCAGTGTCGCGTATACGATCGGGAAGGCGAGAATTGTCCGCGCTGCGGGGGAACGATTGAACGAGTGGAAATTACGGGCAAGAAGGCGTTCTTCTGTCCGAAATGCCAGCATGAGGCCTAAAAACGGAATCGGGGCACATGTCAGCACCAGAGGCGGATTTCTTCAGGCAGCCAAGAGAGCGAATGAGATGGGGGCAACGGCGTTTCAGTATTTTCCGAAGAACCCGCGTAGTCTTGGTCTGAAAAGTCTGGATCTTAAGGATGCTGAGCAGTGCAGGGATTGGTGTGAACAGCAGGGACTTGCTTCGATTGCACATTCACCCTATCTCACGAATCCGGCGTTGGGCATGACCCGTGGAGAGGCGGGCTTTCATGCTACAATAGCTTCTATTCGCAATGATCTTGAAATTTCGAATGCTTGCGGTTCTGTCGGGACGGTTGTCCATTTTGGACATATCAAAACGAGCGATCCGCTGGAGGGCTATCAGAACCTCATTCATTGTCTGGATACCGCCTTGGAGAATTGGCATGGTCATTCGAAAGTTTTGCTTGAAAATCAGGCAGGTGATCATGGCCCCATGGGCACGACAATGGAAGAAATGATACAGATTCGCAAATTAAGCCGATATCCGGAGCATATTGCTTTTTGTTTTGACACATGCCATGCTTTTGCTTCAGGTATGTGGTCGTCAGGCAACGAAGCGGCGATGCTCGATAAGGGCAGGATACTCGGATACTGGGATGAGGTTGCTGCTGTACATTTTAATGATTCCAAATATGCATCCGGTTCGTGTAAGGATAGACATGCGAGGATCGGACAGGGGTATATCGGAAATGAATCAATGAAAGCATTGTTAACTGCGCCTGAGTTCCAAAAAGCGGTTGTTGTGCTCGAGACAGAAACGGGCGAAGATGGAACGCACCATGATGATATAGCGCTCATGCGTTCCTGGCTATAATGGGGAGAGGAGCGATTGTATGCATGTTTTTTTGGATGACTATCGGGCGTGTCCGAAAGGATTTGTTCTGGCAACGAATGCAGAAGAGTGCCTGATGCTGCTAAGAGAAGGTGACGTGGACATTTTGTCGCTGGATTATGAGCTTGGTCCGGATTCGCCCAATGGGGGTGAGGTTGCGGCATCCATTGTACGAGAAGGGCTGTTTCCGCGCGAAATCTATTTGCATACGTCCAGTATGTTTGGGAAACGCCAGATGTACGAGATGTTATATAGCAATAAACCCGATTCGGTAACCATTCATAATGGACCAATGACGGGTGAGGTCATGCTGCGTGTTGCCGCGGGAGAAGAAAGTCAATGAAGCCCATTACATCCAAAATGTTAATGCGCGGCGTATGGGAAGGCATGCCACAGGCTGTATTTATATATACCCCTTTATGCGGGACATGTGCGGCAGCCCGGCGTATGTTGGAGGTCGTTGAGCACATGCTGCCAGAAGGTATTTTATCCGAAATGAACATTCATGACATTCCTGAACTTGTACAACAATTTCAAATTTCAAGCGTGCCAGCGGTGATGCTGTTTGATGGTCAGCAAGATGTTCCAAAAATGGTTTATCGGATGAGCTCTGTAGAGCACTTGCTCTCTGAGATCCGGAAGGTGGTGCTGAAATGAGTATAATTTCGATGGAACATGTCTCACTTAGACGAGAAGAGAATCAGATTTTAGATAATGTACATTTGCGCATCGAACAAGGCGAACATTGGGTTATTCT
Organism: Paenibacillus sp. SZ31; assembly: GCF_012912005.1. GTDB lineage: Bacteria > Bacillota > Bacilli > Paenibacillales > Paenibacillaceae > Paenibacillus. The sequence continues at coordinate 136,427 of NZ_JABBEA010000007.1, read as the reverse complement.
GGGTCGGAATGGTTCTGGCAAAACAACGTTGCTGGAAATGATGAACGGATATATGTTTCCAAGCCAGGGACGCATTGAAGTACTGGGTAATCTGTATGGACAATGTGACGTCAGGGAAGTACGTAAGGAAATCGGTTATATCAGCCAAACGTTGATTGAGAAACTAACACCCAGAGATCCGGTATGGGAAGTCGTCGCTACAGGAGCGTATGCTTTTTTGCGTTTTTATCAGACGATTCCTGATGAAGTAAAAGCAAAGGCAATGAGTTTGCTGGATGATATGGGCTTTGCCAACCTTGCCAACAACTCGCTGGGTACGTTATCCCAAGGAGAGCGCAAAAAAGTCATGCTCGCTCGTTCATTAATGGCTGAGCCAAAATTGCTGATTATGGACGAGCCTTGTGCCGGGCTAGACTTATATGAACGTGAGAAAATGCTGGCTGAGATTGATCGTCTGCGCCAGCGTAACATTACAGTTGTGTATGTGACACATCATGTTGAAGAGATCGTACCTTTATTTACGCATGTGGCCTTGATCCGCGATGGACGTATTGCTGCGGCAGGCCCCAAACATGAAGTTTTGACACAAGATACAATTAAGCATACGTACGATGTCCCGGTCGATATCCAGTGGGATGACGGTCGTCCGTGGATACGCGTGCGTTCTGGAGGGTAACACAATTTGAGTACACAATCGTCTTGGGAAGAAGGCAACTTCTCCCGTTTTATCTGCACAGCCAATCACGGCTTTGCCCCTTATGCTCAGGAAGAATTGCGCCGTACGTTTGGTGCGGTGAAGAGCACGGTACTCGTACCAGGAGAAATTTTGCTTGCGGGTCTGCCTGTAGCGGAGGAAGAAGTTGCAGGTAAGCTGTGGGCAGAGTATCCAACGTTTTTACGTCATATTCAACCTGTTCAGTTTCAGGAGAATACAGAAGATTCGGAACAGTCTATCGAGAAATTGATTGCATTCGTGCTGAATCATAAAGAACTGACAGGTACCCCTGTCGTGCTGCAGGTACGGAAGACAGAAGGGTCTTTTTGGCAAGAAAATGCGGCCTCATTGAAGCAATTGCTGACAGAAAAGCTGGATGAGCTAGGCTGTGAATGGGTTGTACGTGATGCTGATTATGTCATTTCCGTATTTGCTGCAAATGATATGTTGTATGCTGGCGTGTCCAGACCTGAACAGAATCTGTCAGACTGGAGCGGGGGAGCCGTACGTTTTCAAAAAGAAGACGGACAGATCTCGCGGGCCAAATTCAAATTGCTTGAAGCCGAGCAAACGTTTGGTATTGACTTTACTTCATTCCATAAAGCACTCGATATCGGTGCAGCACCAGGTGGATGGACCTCATTCCTGCTTGAACGCGGGCTTGAAGTAACGGCGGTAGATCCGGCGAAGATGGATGCGACGCTGCTGGCATCACCAAAACTGACTTTCTTGAAAAAGAATGCAGGGGATGTTCGTTTCCGCGAAGGAGAATTCGATCTGCTCGTATGTGATATGAGTTGGAGTCCGAAGCTGATGAGCCGACTTGTATCGGATCTTCTATATAGCCTTCAGCCCGGAGGAACAGCCATCGTTACCGTGAAGTTATTGCATAAAAAACCGCTCGCGCTCATTAAAGATGTGATTGATACGTTTGAGCGTTCACGGATGCAGATTCAACGTTCCAAGCAGTTGTTCCATAATCGGGAAGAGATTACACTTTATATGGTCAAATATTAAGAGATCTAGCCTTGATTAAAGCAGCTAAAGGTATTATGAAATTGATTTGATTAAGCCCATTAAATATTGTGCTTTACAATCTATTCCTGCCTGTACTATAATGATACCAATATTAACCATAACAAACCTGAGGGAAAGCATCCCGAAGTGAACGAAACCGGATATCCGGTCTGTTCTTCTTCGGTGAGGCTTTCCCTTTTTTGTTGTGTATTGAAGGAGGAATTGATATGAGACATCCGGCCAGGCTGGAACGTGGAAGCCTGCTGGGAGGGAGATATCGTATCGTATCCATTCTGGGTACAGGCGGAATGAGCCATGTATACGAGGCGGAGGACTTGAAGTTGCCGGGCAAGATATGGGCAATTAAAGAAAGCGTAACAGCTATGCCATATGAAGGCAGCATGGAGTCGGAGGCGGCTCTACTGACATCCCTTCGCCATCCAAGATTACCGCAGATCGTTGATTTTTTTGTACCGGATGAAGAGGGGTACACGTACTTGGTGATGGAATACATCGAAGGGTTAACGCTCAGTGAGTATTTCAAGCAGTGCCGCGGGAAGATCCCGATGGAGCAGTTAACGGAGCTGGTGCTTCAATTACTGGATGTGTTGAGTTATCTGCATAATCTGAATCCACCTGTTATCTATAGGGATCTGAAACCATCAAATATCATGATCACCCCGGAACATGAAGTAAGATTAATCGATTTTGGCATCGCCAGAAGTTACAAACCGCAAAGTGCTGAAGATACCGTTAAGTTGGGAACCGCTGGCTTCGCTGCACCTGAACAATATGGCTCAGGTCAGACCGATGCTCGTTCGGATCTATATGGACTCGGAGCATTGCTGCTCTATCTTATGACAAGTGGGGCGTATACGGAATGGATTCAAGGTGTGGAAAGTTCTATCCGGAGCGATGTTCCACGGACATACATCCCTGTGGCGAGAAGACTGTTAAGGTATAATGCCGAAGAGCGATTCCAATCTGCCGATGAGGTAAGGAAGGAACTGCTCCGAATACCCGGCGGAACAATGCCCGGTGGAGATACAACGATGACCTTGAATGGGGGAACAAGAGTTATTGCCCTGACTGGTGCTTCATCAGGTGTAGGGGTTACCCATACGGCTATAGCTATCAGTCATTATCTCGAAAGGCAAAACTTCAAAGTAGCTGTGATTGAAATGTCACCTCGCTCTCAATCCTTTGCAAGGATTCAACAAATCGCTCAAGCGGGTAAACCGGTGCCGGCAGGCAGACAGTTTGCTGTGGATGGTGTGCATTATTGGAAACAGTCCGGGCGAGCGGATATTTTGTCTTTGCTTGGGGGGAGCTATCAATTCATTGTGATGGACCTCGGTAGTGGTCAAGACCAGAACCGTCTGGAAGAATTTCTGCGTGCAGATCTGCCCATTGTCATAGGCTCAGGTGCCGAATGGAGACAGGCGGAGATTGGCGCTTTTGTTCGATCACATCATCGGTATCCACGAGAGAAATGGATATATTGTTTGCCCCTGGCAGCAACTGAAGCAGTTCAGCGCATTCGTAAAGCTCTGGATACATCGAGTGTATATGGGCTGCCGTTACATATTGACCCGTTTGACAAGGATGCACAGATGGATAAAGTGTTTTCTCATATTTTAACGCATATGATGGCACAGCAACCCAAGAAACGTTCGTTCTTTTCACGAAGGAAAGTACATGATTAGAGGAGATTACGGAAGGAGAGCCTCTTTTGTCTAAATTAAGAAAACAAAGCCGTCAACTGATCTATGCTGGGCTTATCGGAGCAGGAGCTGTAGGGTTGGTGTTCGGAGGATATGTTATTTACAATGTCAAAACGATGGGTGATGTCAGGTCAGCTGTAGAAGCCCGTTATTTATCGGTATATGAGGAAAAGGAAGCTGAATTAAAGCAACAATGGAATTCGGGGGCACAAGGCTGGGTTACCATTCGGGATGTAGAAGCAGGTGAACCGATATTGCCTGAGGATCTGAAGCTCATTGCAGTCCCGGATGCACAGGCGCCCCGAAATCTCTGGTCCAGTACCAAGCAGATGGAAGGCCAAGTGGCTAAAATAGAGTTGAAAAAGGGAACAGCGATTACCACCGAAATGGTGTACGAGGATACACCGGCTCCACCCGACTTAAGAAATCGAGAGCTGCAAGTTGTACTACTGCCATCCTCACTCGTAAAGGGAGATATTATTGATGTTCGTATCCAGTTCCCCACAGGACAGGATTATGTTCTCTTATCGAAGAAGAAAGTGGAACGAATCAATGCAGCTACCTTATGGATTACGATGACAGAGGAAGAGATTCTGTCACTCTCAAGTGCAATTGTAGATGCCTATTTACATAAAGCTTCAATCTATGCCTTAACCTATGTAGAACCACAGTTTCAGACACCTGCAATTGCGACGTATCCTGCCAATTCAGAAGTGTTAAAACTGCTGGAGAGTGATCCGAATATTGTTCGACGAGCCGAACAGGAGTTATCCAGACAGGTGCGAAGTTCGCTTGAAAGTTCACTGGCCGCTTCCATGACAGCACCGTCAAAAGGGGTTGAACAGGATGTGGCACAATCCTCAGTGACCTATAACAGTCGTCCATCAGCGAATAATTCGGCAACATCGGATGGTGTGATGTGGAATGATGGTTCAGGAAACGGAGCTGGAGCTAATTCTGGAAGCGTGAATGATCCTGCTGCAGCTTCACAAACAGAACAACAGAGCCTGCTAACGGGTGGAGAGTAGAGATCAATCTGAGGTTTTCATATTAAGATAATTCAGATAACAAAGGTTTAAAGAAATAGAAGGGAGTTATGACATCTATGCATACATGGATCTTTGCAGGTTTATGTGAGAAGAATGATCTGATGCTGTATCTTTGCAAGATATTGGCCTCGACAGGCAATAAGGTCTTGCTCGTAGATGGAACCTTACAACAGAAGTACGGGTACGGTGTAGGGGACAGTCAGCAGTCTTTGCGAATTACGGAATTTGAAGGTTTTGATATTGCTTGTCATTTTGTCACTTCAGCAGCTGTAGAGAATCATCTTGAAGTAAATGGAGAGCGATTGGACAGCTATGATTATGTGTTATATGACATGGAGACCTCACACTTTGCTTCGCGTAATCTCTGGCTGAACGCCGATGTAAGAGTCTGGGTGAGTGATTATGAGCGTTACAATCTGGAACGAGGCAAGGGCTGGCTGAAGCGGTTGCTTGAAGAACAGTCATTGCCTGGTGAGCTTTCATTTCAGCGGCTCTTCATTAACGGGGTGGACTGCAAGCTTGAAGCTCGTTATCTGTGGGCTTATCTGGAGGGTAGCCCGTTTGTATGGACAGGAGAATCCTTAGTGCTTCCATGGGATGAGTTAACAGCGGCGGTTAAGCTTGAGAATGAGCATCATCGCCGAGTTCATCTTGGACCTTTGTCACGAAATTACAAAAAATCGTTGTGTCGTGTGGTCGAGCAGTTAACAGGTTGGGAAAGTGTTCGCAGCCGTCGTGCGATGAAAGAAGCAGAGAGGATGAGAGCATGAGCACCATTACCTTTTGGAGCCCTTTTGCAGGAACAGGTTGCACCTCAAGCACATTAATTAGTGCCTATGCAATGGCACTTCACTATAGGACAAGAGTGTTACTTGTTAATACAGGTCTTGTCGGAACTAGTACAGAAGCTGCTCTGCCATCCAATGAGACGGATTCCACAGATTCCGTGTTCTCCTTCGAGGAGGGTGGCTGGGATGCAGTTGAACGGCTGCATTCGAGCGGAAGTCTGAACAAGCACAATCTCAGGGATTATACCAAGCCACTTCTGAAGGAAAGACTTGATTTCCTGACCGGAAGCATGAATGAGATGGATAGCTCTCCGCACGAACATGGTGAGACTGTGAAAAAGCTGCTGAATGTAGCTAACGAGTATTATGATCTGGTTCTTCTGGATGCGGATCATGCTGGTGTGGATTCGCAGCTCAAGCTGCAACAAGCGGACTATGTTGTAATTAATCTTGATCAAAATATGCGAAATCTGGAGTTGTTTTTTGAAGAAATCCTGCCAGAACGAATGGACAAACAGAATATGCATGTTGTCATTAACAAATACGATCCGCAATCCCGTGCAACGCTCTCCAATATTCGGCGCCGGTTCAGATACAAAGGCACGATATCTGCTATACCGTACACAACCGGATACCTCGATGCAATGAATCGGCGAGATGTCGCTAAGTACTTGCAGTTGGAAAGTTTGAGCGAGAATAAGGATATTCGTAAAGGAAGTTTTGGTGCAAGCATGAGCGAACTCGCTCGCCTGATTATGGACGGCGCAGGCATGCGTACTGTTCTGAAGAGGCTGGAAAGGGGAGCCTGAACCTCCAATGCTCTGGAATACCATATGGATAAGTTTAATTTTGATTCTGTGTCTGACCTATCTCTGGTTCAAGTATAGAACGTTTCTTCGTGAAAAAAATGCTCGTGTTCCTGAACAGGAATCGTTCACGATTGATATGTTGATAGAGAAGGTGAAGAACTCACTTCACGAGCTTAGTCATAGTCAACTCGCGGATGCGGGTCTGCACGAAGAAGAATATCGTCGAAGAATCAATCAACGTGCCGAGATGAGAAAAGCCCTGAAAAGCTGTGTCTCAGGCAGTGTCAGCGACAAAACATATGTCAAAAACTTGATAGGGGATCTGCTGACCCGAAGCATAGGCCTGAACAAATCAAATGTAGATGAAGTAATTTTGTTTGCAGAACCAGATTTGTTGACGATCCAGGACCGATTCGAAATTGTGTTCTATCTGTACCGACAGCAATTCGGTGTGGATGCTCTTTCCCGAATGATTGATACCTACGATCTTGGCAGGCTGAGAATGGAGGAAGGTTCGGACGACGGAGGAAGTTATTATATCTCTGAGGAGGATATTCAGTATGTGTTCGAGTGTGAATATCGGGAGCTTGGATTCAGAGAAAAGACGGATATCATCGTGCAACGTATCTATCAGCATTATAAAGGATTCTCTGTTGTTGATGAGATAAGAGACCAACGTATTGACGGCGTTAGTGGTGGTGTCAGCGGTATGCTGGATACTGTTCATAATATGGGAATTCGAAAACCCGCATCATGGAATGATTTGCTGGAGCAGGGACTTGAGGATGATGCACATGAAGAACCGCTTAGCGGGATGGGAAGTGTATGGGTTTTCTATAAAGGTAAGTCCATTCATCTGTCCTTTCTGTCCTTCGGCAGCATCCGTGAACTGAAACGGGTATGCCAGAATATATACAAATACAATTATCCGGGACAGTTGTCGGAAGCTAGTGGATACAAAGTGAATGAGATGAAGGACGGCTCTCGTGTCGTTGTGGTTCGTCCTCCTTTTGCAGAATCATGGGCGTTCTTCGTCCGGAAGTTCGATATTCCGAATGCTTCACTTGAACAATTGGTTACGGGTAACAACGCAAATCTGCCAATTACATTGCTTCAATACCTGATGAAAGGAAGTCGGATTACAGCTGTAACCGGGGCACAGGGATCTGGTAAAACGACGTTGCTTATGGCTATGGTCAAACACATCTATGCATCGTATACCCTTCGGGTGCAGGAGATGGCGTTCGAACTTCAATTAAGACGGATCTATAGCCGACGTAATATTTTGAGTTTCCGAGAGACCGAACACATTTCAGGTCAACAAGGGCTTGATTTGCAGAAAAAGACGGATGGTACCGTCAATATTCTCGGTGAGGTTGCGAGCGATGAAGTAGCTGCATGGATGATTCAAATGTCCCAGGTTGCCAGTCTGTTCACTCTGTTTACCCACCATGCCAAAACATTTCGTGATCTGGTCTTCTCCCTGCGTAATTCCTTGCTCAAGACAGGCATGTTCCAACATGAACATATTGCTGAGGAGCAGGTTGTAAGTGTCATTAATTTCGATGTTCATATGAAGAAAGATGCTGAGGGACGAAGATATATCGAACGTATTACGGAGTGTCTTCCTCGTGCGAATCAAGGTGACAGCGTGGAAGAGAGGGCAGGTTTTACATTTCGTAATGTTGTGGAGTACAGAGATGGAGAGTACGTTGCGACAGCTCCAATATCTGCGGGATGCATGATGGATATGCGAGAACAGATGACTTTGCAGGATGCTGAGAGATTTGAACAGTTTATGAAGCAACACTGGGGTGATCAGCATGACAATTAAATGGATTCTGCTCCTCGTATTAAGTATTTGTGCAGGAGGACTGCTGATCACACTTCTGGTTTTAGGTGTGTTACGTCGCAGAGGAGGTGGTCCAACAAGTCAATCCGGCGTTATTCTAACTCCCGGCGGCAAGGGATTCAAGGGACTGGGATCCCTATTGTTACAGTCCTACCGCTTTGGAATGAAAGTCCCACTGTTATCAGCCTATATTCTACAAGTACAGAAGCGTATTTCATTTCGCCACATTGGGGATGAGCCTTCACTCCGAAGACTGACGATGACAGTAGTTCTCATTATCCTAGGTGGCTATGGAGGCATAAGTGTCATTCTGTTTCTTCTGCAGCCGGGTATCGCTTTTGTAATATTGTCCGTGCTCTGTGCTGTGGTGCTAAACAGCCTGGTGTTGGATATGTGCCTCAGTCGTATGGAGAAAAGGTTGCTGGTGCAGATGCTGGATCTATTTGCAGATGTAAGGCATCGGTATCATCAGCATGGCATGGTTGAGGAAGCGCTCTATGAAGCTGCTGAAGCAGGTACAGGAGAAGCAGCGGAACAGGTAAGACTGATCTATGAAGCCCTAACTTCTCCAGATCCGAATGAAGCACTTGAGCGTTATTATGAAGTGGCTCCTAACCGTTTTCTAAAAGGATTTGCAGGCGTTTCCTATATGGTCATGGAGTTCGGGGATAAGGACAGAGCACAAGGATCTATCTATCTCAAGGGACTTGGTAATCTGACTCAGGAGATTCATTTGGAGATTTTGCGGCGTGATAAATTGGATTACCTGCTCAAAGGACTTAATATCATCGCGCTCGCTCCGGTATTATTCACCGCTCCGATCGAACGCTGGGCTAGAGTCAGTTTCCCAACGATGGATGAATTTTATCGCAGTAAAATCGGTTTTGTTACCAAAATATCGATCTATGTGATCATTATCCTTGCTTATTTGCTTCTCCAAAGGCTCCAGCAATACGATGAGACCCGTTACCGGTCAGGGCATAAGCATTCATGGTTGGATCAGTTTCTGTACAAGCAAACTTTCATACGGAAATTGGCGATGTTGTTTGCGGCGAAACCTGGCAGTACACAGTACAGCCAAACGATACGACTGATGAGGGAGAGCAGCTCGGAGCTGAAATACGAATGGCTTGCCATTCGTCGAGTGATGTTATTCGCAGGTTGTTTGGTTCTTACAATGGGCTGTATCTTGCTGTTGCATCAGGTTGAACGTAATCACATCTTGCATGATCCGATCCGGGATGACCGAATGTTTGGAGCAATGGCTGAAGCGGATCTCAGGAAGGCTGAGGAAAAAACAGCGTTGGATCAATCCGTGCTTGAAAGTGTAGAAATGAACCGAGGAGCTACATACGAAGACATCTCCAAAGCGTTACAACAGCTATCTCCCGTTCAGCTGGACCATGACACCCAGGCTGAGACGATCGCGCGCATTATGCAAAAACTTGAGGTGTATAACAAGCAATATGTACGCTGGTGGGAGATGATTATAGCGATTGTCATGGGTGTAGCAGGGTACTACATGCCCGTATGGCTCATGTTATTTCAGCGGAAAATGCGCAGGTTGGATATGCGACATGAAATCTATCAATTTCAGACGGTGATTTCCATTTTGCGTGAGATGGACCGGATGTCAGTGGAGGAGATATTGGAGTGGCTTAATCGATTTGCCGTCATTTTCAAGCGTCCGCTGCAAAAATGTTTGTTGCATTTTGAACATGGGCCAGAGCTTGCACTTGAACAATTGAAGGAAGAGGCGGGCTTGCCCGAGTTTCAGCGACTGGTGGATAAATTGCAGCTTGCCCTTGGCAAAATCTCAATACGTGAAGCCTTCGATGATCTTGAGAGCATGATGGCATTCTATTTTGAACAACGCAAGCAGGAATACAGCAAAATGATTGATGTAAAAGCATCATGGGGGAGAACCATCGGATTTACACCTATGTATGCCCTTATCTTTTTGTATCTGGTCATTCCATTGGTTGGTATGAGCTTCTTGCAGATGAACATTTATTATGAGCAAATTCAGAAACTGTAGCACAATTCATCTGTGTAACAGTCTGAAATAGTTTAATCACTTATAACTTGGGAGGATTTATCATGAACAATGCATCAAGCGCTTTAAAGGTGGCAGCAGGGATATTCTTGACGATCGCTCTGATCACAATTGTAGTTCTATTATTTATTTCGGCTCAGGAGGCAACCAAGACGGCCCAGAACAATTTTGCTGATATCCAGACCGAGTTGTCCCAGGCTGCATTTACAGTGTATGACGGAACAACGATCAGTGGATCACAGGTTACCAATGCGCTGCGTAAATATGCGGACAAGGATCAGTTCGGTATTCAAGTTATTACAGGTAAAAATAAAGCGGGTCAATGGTACGGCAATCAATTGAATATTTCACAGGATCTCAATAATGCGGACTACGGCTCGGTTATTGCACCTGACGATAAAGTGGGGATTATTAACCAGACCATGAGTGAAAAAGATAATCAATATGTCAATCCAAGTGGTAAATTCAAAGCCATTATCGTAAAAGACCGTTCCAACGTGGTAAGAGGGCTGATCTTCCAGCAATCCTGACAGGAGTTGGTTTCACATGTCCCAGAATACCCAGCATCTTATGTTGTTTTGTACGGCGGTTGTCCTGTTTGTGACAGCCTGCCTGTACGGGCAACAGAATGTTAAGATTTTATCAGCGGCTTTGAACGAACGAGTACAGACAACAGCAGGTTTGGAAGGTCGACTGACAACAACACTGCATACCACTGATCCGGATCAGTATAGTGGTGCAGAAGTGTTGCATACCGTGAGGCAGATGACAGGTACAGGCATTCCTGTGGAGGTAGATGGGACTTCGTATGTGATCGATCCTCTTGTCAGCAAAACAGCAACAATTCCTGTCCAGCTCGATGCCACCTACAGCCCTGAGTTTATACGAAATGAAACTGGAGAACTGCTCAAGATTGTTTTTTGGAAGGAGGCCAGTGTGAATTGATTAATGCCGCATCCAAGCTATTCGCCGTATTGCTCGCAGTCCTTCTGCTCTATGTGTATCCAACTGCTGAAACAGCGGATCGGCAGGATGATATAGCACGTATGACGGCGGTTCAGAATGTAACACGTTTTGTCGATGCTGTTCGAACAAAAGGGTATATTTCACCTCGAATGTTGGCTGAGTTTGAGGAGCAACTGGCTCAGACGGGCAATGTGTATGAGGTGTCGATGGAACATTTACATAAGAAATATGTACCTCACTATACAGACCCGATGGACAATAACAGTTTTACCGGAACTTACGAGGTTGTACAGGATGGATATTATTCAGCTCAGATTCGAGATAGGCTATTCCCATCCTCAGGTGTGATACCAGCTGATGATCCTGGCCGAAGATATACGTTGACGACAGGGGATTTTTTCACCGTGACGCTCCAAAATACAAATCGTACACCTTCAATGCTCATTCGTGAATGGTTGAGTGGTACAACACAGGCTTCAGCGGTATTTGTCACATACGGAGGTATGGTCCTTAATGAAGATTACTGAGCTATCCATTGTATTCGTACTGATCTTCTTCCCGCTCTTCTGGATCATCTCACTCCATACGCAAGATGCCGAGGAGGCTCAATATCTTGGCCAACGATACAGATCTGCACTTCAAACCGCAGTCATGGATGCAGGTGCAGTCATGCATCAGAATGAGAAACAAAATGATGAAGCAGGTTATGATTCAACCAAGTTTGTTAAAGCGGACAAGGAGCTTGCTTTGTTGACATTTACGCAGACGCTGGCTTTGAATATGGGGATTCAGGATGATCCTGCAGCTATTCGAAACATGTTTAATTACATTCCTGCCGTAGTTATTATGGATTACGACGGCTTTTATATGTTGTCCACAGAAACAGAGTTGACAGGTAACCGTGAAGATTCTTTCCGGCAAGTGTGGAGCCCCAAGAAACCTTATACATACTCAGATTCAAATGGCAGCAGTATTAACTTTACACTGGACGACTACGTATATGCCTATGACGCAAATGCAGGGAAATGGGTTGAGGGGTTTCAAAAAGAACTCGCTGCTAGCACTCAAATTCCTTTACTTCAGGATGCCGATGTATTTGAGCAAGTTAGACGAAGCCGAATTGTAAGCACTGTGCAGGATGATCTGGCTGATGTGATTAACCGTCATAATGAGTTTGCCAGAAAGAACGGTATTTCCTATACGTTTACGATGCCCCTGATTGCGCAGGAAGATTGGTACAACTCCATTAACGATACAGGGATTATGGCCTTTATCCAGGGTATAGGTGTGGGTGATCAGAAGATCAACAATTATGCGATTGGTGGAGGCAGACTAGTGAAGAAAACGGCCATTGTAGGTGGGATAGATCCTTTAACGGGTATCAAGTACTACTATCCCTCCACATGTGGTAATGCTTACCGTGCCGAAGAGGTGTTCACAGACGCAAGACAAGCAGCTGCACAAGGTTATTTCGAATATAACTGCTCTAATCGGTAGCGTAGCCTGAATGACAAAATCATGGAAGAGGTTCCTGTTATGTTTACATTACTTTCAGAAAAGACGGGACCTGTGCTAGAATAGGGTTTCGGAACAATAACAAAAGTAATGTTAATAGATAGGAGCAACCTCATCTTATGAGTTTATTGTCAGTAGAGAACGTGAGTCACAATTTTGGAGATCGCACGTTATTTAAAAATGTATCGTTTCGCTTACTTGCAGGAGAGCGCGTAGGACTAGTGGGTGCCAATGGTGTAGGTAAATCCACACTAATGAACATCCTTACCGGTAAATTGCTTAAAGACAGTGGAAAAGTCGAATGGACACCTAAGGTCCGTTATGGATATCTGGATCAGCACACGAAGCTTACGCCAGGCAAAACCATTCGTGACGTGCTTAAGGATGCATTCCTTCCGTTGCTTGAATTGGAAAAAGAAATGATGAATATTACGGACCAGATGGCAGACGCAGATCCAGATAAGCTGGAGCAGTTACTGGAAGAGATGGGTGATATTCAGGAACAACTGGAGCAGGGCGATTTTTATCTGATTGACGTAAAAGTTGAAGAGATGGCCAATGGTCTTGGTTTGTCTGCAATTGGTCTTGATCGAGATGTCGCAGCTCTAAGTGGTGGACAACGTACGAAGGTGCTTCTTGCCAAGCTTCTGCTCGAGAAACCTACAGCTCTATTGCTGGATGAGCCGACCAACTATTTGGACGTAGAGCACATTGAATGGTTGTCGCGTTACCTGAAGGACTACCCTCATGCGTTTCTTCTAATCTCTCATGATACGGAATTCATGAATGAAGTCGTAAATGTCATTTATCATTTGGAATTTGCTAAATTAACTCGATATGCAGCGAACTATAACAAGTTCCTGGAGATGGCGGATATGAATAAAGCCCAGCATATTGATGCGTACGAGAAGCAGCAAGAGTACATCAAGAAGCAGGAAGATTTCATTCAGCGTAATAAGGCACGTGCTTCAACTTCAGGTCGAGCGAAGAGCCGGGAGAAGCAGCTGGACAGGATTGAACGTATTGATCGTCCAGATGAGGCGGCCAAACCAACGTTCAAATTCAAGGATGCCCGCGCGAGCAGTAAAACGGTCTTTGAGGGTATTGATTTTGAAATTGGATATACGTATCCTTTACTGCCTAAGATGACAATGACGATTGAACGCGGTGAGAAAATTGCCATCGTAGGTTGTAATGGTGTGGGTAAATCGACACTGCTGAAAACCATCTTGGGAAAAATATCTCCACTCAGTGGAAAGACTTTCTTGGGAGATTATCTCGAAACGGCCTATTTTGAGCAGGAAGTTCGTGCTGGGAATATCACGCCGATTGAGGATGTCTGGAATGAGTTTTCACATTTGACTCAAAATGAAGTCCGGGGTCATCTCGCTCGCTGTGGGTTGAAAAATGAGCACATTACTCGTCCGCTTAACATGCTGAGTGGTGGAGAACAAGCCAAGGTCCGTTTATGCAAGCTCTTGATGCGTGAGAGCAACTGGATTCTATTCGATGAGCCGACGAACCATCTGGATGTCACAGCTAAAGCTGAGTTACAGCGTGCCTTGCAAGAGTTCAAGGGAACGGTGTTGCTGGTATCTCATGAACCTGATTTCTACGAGGGTTGGGTCACGAAAACATGGAATGTTGAAGAATGGTCTGAGAAAAACTAGACAATTCAAGCAACGTTTAACAGAAATGAACGGTGACAAAAAAATCCGTCTATGGTAATATAGGCTACAACTTCATATGAACACTAGGGGGGCCGCACGATGCGGCTGAGATGGAAGAATGCGATTCCGGACCCTTTGCACCTGATCTGGATCATACCAGCGTAGGGAAGTGGCGAGCGCGTTTTTCAGTGAATGACGTTAGCAAACGGCAATTCGAAGGATTTCAACCGTCTGCTTAACGAATTGAAACATGCAGTTGCGTGTATAACGTTATGGCTATAAGGTCTATAACTGTATCGCACGAAATGAACTGTATGCATCAGTCAGTCATCTGGTCCAATAATTAATACGCAGCCACTCCCCTACGGGAGTGGCTTTTTTGTGTTTTCATAGCATTCACGCATGGAAGGAGATGAACAGTATGGTAATTTCTCATGAACATGTTCAAGAATCATTTGAATTGCATGTTGTATCTACGGGTGCAGGGGATCAAGCATCTTTTGTAAAAGCTGCAAAGGACGTTTGGCCATGGGTAGACTATATTCACATACGAGAGAAACAACTCACATGGCAAGAAAAGGTCGGTTGGGCTGAAATTCTGTGTGGTGCTGGGGTTCCGTCTTGCCGCATTGTTATCAATGGATCAGAGCTGTCCCCACAAAATGAAATTTATGGTGGTGTGCACTGGGGGCAAGAGGCTATACGTAACTACAACAATGATGGCATAAGCAATGTGCAGCGAGTTCGTCTGGGTGTATCTGTTCATTCAATCGATGAGGCAAAAAACGCTGAAGAACGGGGAGCCAATTACCTTTTCTTCGGGCATGTCTACGCAACTAACAGTAAGCCGGATCTTGAACCAAGAGGGTTATCTGCTCTTGCTGAGGTGTGCAGGGGAGTCTCCATTCCTGTCATTGCGATTGGGGGCGTTGAACCGGGAAACATTCACGCGATTCGCTCCGCAGGGGCACAGGGAGTCGCCGTGATCTCGAATGTGTGGGCGAGCGATTCACCGGATCGGGCCGCTGCATCATTAAGGCAGGCTATCGTGGATACAAAAAGTCTGATCCGCTGAATCAAGGAGATGAGATGGTGAAAGAGATCATTACTGATAGACCGAATAAGATTCATGCCGAAACGATTGTTGTAGGCGGAGGCGTTGTTGGATGTGCCATTGCATATGAGCTTGCTTCCCGTGGACAGGATGTATTGTTGGTAGAGCGTTCAGCAATCGCGGGAGGAACTTCGTGCGCAGCAGCTGGAATGCTGGCGGCAGACAGTGAGGATTTTGCCCATCCTTTGATGGCTAAGCTTGCCAGGCAGAGCAGGCAGTTACTTCATGAGCAACAGGTGCTAATGACTACCCTCAGCGAGGTAGAGACTGGTCTGCAACGCCATGGATTCCTAACCCCTTTTCGTTCATACAGTGAATTAAGCAGTTATAAGGACAATCGGAGGTCTGCGTTGTCTGCTGATGAGGTGTGGTGGGATCGTTACGCTGTGCAGCAGGAGGCATCATGGCTTAACAGAGATACGTATGGAGCCTACTATAGGCCTTACGAGAGTGAGGTTCTTCCGGTCCATCTAACAAAGGCTTACGCTGAATCCGCTCAAGCAATGGGAGCGCGGGTTATGGAGGGCATAAAGGATATACGTGTGCAAGCAAACGAATACGGTGTGCAGGGAATTACCACATCGACCGGTGAGATGACATGCAAACATGTCGTTATAGCGGCTGGATTACAGAGTGAAGATTTGATGAGACATATGAATCTAAGCTTGCCTGTGTGGTCGGTAAAAGGAGAAATAGCCGCCGTGCAGTTCTCAGCTGAACATGCAGGGTACAGACCTGACAGAACGGTGTACGCAGAAGATATCTATATTGTTCCCAAAGCCAATGGAGAGGTTTGGCTCGGGGCAACCAGTCTGTCAGGCAGAACGGATCTGAATGTTTCTGTACAGGGTGTTCAGAAGCTGTTAACAGCGGCTACCCACTGGGTACCTGGGATGAAAGAAGCACAATTTTTGCGAGCATGGGCAGGCGTAAGGCCGGCAACTCCGGATGGGCTGCCTTATATAGGTGCTTGCGAAAGTGTTCCCGGGCTGTTTGCCGCTTTTGGACATTACCGTAACGGTATTTTGCTCAGTGCGATAACTGGCAGATTAATCGCTGAATTGCTCGTGGGCAAAAGCTCAGAAGAACTCGGAATTGAGGCGCTGAGCCCTGAGCGATTAAACAGAAAGGGAGTGGTGCATTGAATATCATCGTTAATGGTCAACGGATGGAGATAGAGGACAGATTGAATCGTGTGGATAAACTGCTCCAATCTTTTGACCTACAAGTCAAGACTGTAGTTGTTGAGCTGAACAGGCATATTTTAACGCGTGAGTATCATGAGACGACGGCATTAAGAGAAGGCGATCGAATCGAGATTGTACATTTTGTAGGAGGCGGTTGATGATGTTGAACATTGGGAAATATACGTTTGAGTCCAGATTGTTGCTCGGAACAGGCAAGTTTTCGGATCTGGAAGTGCAAAGTCAGGCTGTGGAAGCTTCTAAAACGGAAGTTTTAACCTTTGCTGTTCGTCGTCTGAATCTGGAGGAGCGTAACCAGAAGCATTTCCTGGATACGTTGGATCTGGACCAATACACGCTTCTTCCGAATACAGCTGGGGCTTCCACTGCGGAAGAGGCGGTGCGAATTGCCGAGCTTGCGCGGGCTTCGGGACTTTGTGATATGATAAAAGTCGAAGTCATTGGAGATGGAATTACATTGCTCCCAGATCCGATTGAAACGTACAAGGCTTGCGAAATTTTGCTTGAAAAGGGCTTCACTGTATTGCCTTATATTTCGGATGATGTCATTCTGGCCAAAAGGCTGCAACTGCTTGGCGTACATGCTGTAATGCCAGGCGCTTCTCCCATCGGAGCTGGCAGAGGCATCATCAATCCCTATAACCTTGAGATCATCATTGAGCAGGCCGTTGTACCTGTAATTGTGGATGCAGGGTTACGCTCCCCCAAAGATGCTGCTTATGCGATGGAACTTGGTGCAGATGGCGTATTGTTGAACACAGCCGTATCTGGATCAAGAGATCCGGTGAGCATGGCTCAAGCGATGCGAATGGGGGTAGAGGCAGGTAGACTGGCATATGAGGCAGGCATGATTCCTGTGAAGCGTTATGCAGCAGCCAGCAGTCCGGTGGAAGGAATGGTTCATACATGATAGATCAACAATCAACATCTTCCGAGCAGGCCGATCGGTATTCCAGACAGGAACGCTACGCGCCGCTGGGCAAGGAAGGTCAGGCCAGATTGAGCGACAGCAGAGTTTTAATCGTTGGTGCTGGTGCACTGGGAACAGGAATTGCAGAAACGTTAGTTCGTTCAGGAATCGGGCACATAACGATCGTGGATCGTGATTATGTCGAGTGGAGTAATCTGCAGCGACAGCAATTATATGTAGAACAGGACGCAATTGAACGGATGCCGAAGGCGATGGCGGCGGAAAAACGTTTATCTGCCATTAATTCCACGGTTCATGTGCAAGGGAAAGTGTTGGATGTCAGAGTGGATGAATTGGAAGAACTCATTCAGCATGCAGACTTGATCATGGATGCAACGGATAACTTTGATACCCGACTACTCATTAATGATATGGCACAGAAGTACCGTATTCCCTGGATTTATGGTGGATGCGTGGGCAGTTACGGCATTACCTATACGTTTATGCCTGGAGATACGCCCTGTTTAAATTGTTTGCTGGGTGAAGTCCCTCTGGGAGGAGATACTTGTGATACGTCTGGTATCATACCTCAAGCGGTACAGATGGTAACGGCGAATCAGACCGCAGAGGCGATGAAGTTGCTTAGCGGCAATGCGAATGCTTTGAGACGCAAGTTGTTGTCATTTGACGTGTGGAGGAACGAATACATATCCATCAATGTGGATGGTGCGAAAAAGCAAGACTGTCCTTCCTGCGGAGATTCGGCAACGTATCCATATCTTTCTGCGTCCAATCTGGAGAAAACCGATGTGCTATGTGGCAGGGATACGGTTCAGATCCGACCTGCTCGACGCATGAATCTGGATCTTCAACATACGGCGGATCGCCTGGATAGACTTCAGGAAGGTAAAGTGGAGTCCAATCCTTTTCTGGTTTCTTTTACAACAGGAGTCCACAGAATGGTCATTTTCCAGGATGGACGTGTACTCGTACACGGAACCAAAGATACAGCTGAAGCACGTACGCTTGTTCACCGCTACTTTGGTTAAAGCAAGAAAGAAGCAAAGTCTGTTCCCTAGAGGGAATGGACTTTTTCATTTTACGGCATGCTAACTGTACCAACCATTGCTGCGAGCAGCGGGACAGAGACAGGCCGGGTGAAAAACAGTGAAAACAGCCATTTTGCTGATTGGAGCAGGAGAACAGGTCAGCCTTATTCAAGACATATTATGTGCCGAAGGGTATGAGGTGCAACGAAAGAAAGGGTCTGAACTAAACCAATCCGTCGAGGATTCGTTATCAAAATTTAACCTGATCATCTTGCTAGACTTGGATGAGGGGGAGGTATATCGGCAACAAGATCAGAAGGCAGAGTTGAAACAATGGATAGGTAAAGGTCAGGTTGTACCTCTACTGGTTATCACGTCAAATGCATCTCCTCAATTCATCGTGGAATGGCTGGATTATGGAGCTAATGATGTAATGGAGGAACCTGTTCACTTGAATGTTATGCTGGCTAGAATACGAAATTTATTGCGTGTTTTCGCAAATGCAACACCAGAGGGGGAAGAAGTTATTGTAGTCCATGATCTTAAAGTGAATTTGCGTTCAAGGCGGGTAAATCGTGGGGGTGAATACCTGACATTAACGCCAAAAGAGTACGAATTGCTAGAATTCTTGGCCCTGCATGTGAATGAAGCATGTACACGGAGTGATATTTTGCGGGAAGTATGGGGGTATGAGTATGCCATGGATACCAACGTAGTGGACGTGTATATCAAACATCTGAGGGTTAAGGTGGACAAGGGAAGAAGTGTGAAACTGATTCATACCGTGCGTGGGATCGGTTACATGCTTCATGATAAAAATTAGATTTATCATCGAATTCCATGAAACTCCAGTTTAGAGTGTGGCGAAAAAAGGGTAATTAAAAAGACCGGAACAGTTCGTCCGGTCTTTACTTCTTAGCAATATATAATTCTAAAGTACACGACGAGCTTTAATATACGTTCTTTCCCAAGTACCGGAATTCAGATCCGAAAGGGTTACGCCTGGAGATCCATACGTATGCAGAATCTTTCCGTTCCCTGCGTACACGCCTACATGAGTGATGTTGGAGCCAGTAGAACGGCTACCGCTGGAGAAGAATACCAGATCGCCTACACGCAGATTAGCTTTGGACACAGCTGTGCCTTCTTTAGATTGTTTCACGGAAGTGCGCGGCAAGTCTACACCATACTTTTTGAAAATATATTTCATAAAAGAAGAGCAGTCAAAAACTTTGGTTGTTGTTGTTGAAGCACCAAATTTATATGGAGTTCCAGTAAATTGTTTACCATAGTTAACAATCTGTTGACCTGTGGATACAGATGCAGTTGCGGCCTGTGCAACAGGTGCGTTAGTCATTAGTACAGCTCCAAAACCTAGTGTAGCGCACAACCCGACGGTTACGGCCTTTTGGACAAAGATGTTTGTTTTCATATTAGTTAGTACCTCCAAAATTCGTTTTCGTTAAGTTGCTAGAGCGAGTATAACAGCTTTGTAACAGCCTAGAAATTGGATAGGGACGTGTGATCCCTTGCGCCACAGTGGTTTGGGTATGTTTATTAAAATACAATTAAAAATGTCAAAAAATTAATCATTGACGAATGGTAAACAAAGATGAAATAGAAAAGACCCTTGGTTATCAAGGGTCTTTGTTGTGTAGGAACCTATTTTCTTCACGAAATCACTGGTTACAAAAACGTAATAAATAACGACAAAGCACACAAATAGATTCAATCTTTGCTCTGAATAATCAGTAGTAAGCCACTATCGATGGTGACTGTACCGGAAGTGCCTAAGAGTTGGTTGCTTACACCCAAGGATTGTCCCATGCGAATGGTGGCTTGATCCAGTGGATACATAAAACCATCCAGAGTTATTCCTGTAACCTCATGAGTGAGGGGGAGTAGAGAAACATATTTATAGTCCCGGTGTTCTACCACAGCTTTGGATGTTGTCAGTGTCATGTAGTTGTGCTTGTCCTGAATGACACAGGAAATATGATGCTGCATCGCGCGAACCATAATATGTACATTAGCGAGTGTGTGATCCATTCGAGTACCTGTAGCACCCAACATCAGAATGTGAGAAGGTTCGTGATCCAGCGCTGTCTCAAAAGCCATTTCCGTATCGGTAAGATCCTTATGAACAGGGTCGCATGAAATAAACTGAATGCTATTGTTGCTAACAATCGTAAGTTCCTCTTCAGTAATAGAATCAAAATCTCCAACTGCAATATGAGGCCGAATGCCATGTTCGATCAAAAATAATGCACCGCGATCAGCTGCGATGATCATGTCATCATCTCGTATTTCCTGAAGTAACTCCGCAGATAGATTTCCGCCTGTAAAAATAACAATCCGTTTCACCGTCATTTTATTTCATCCTTCCTAATTCTTTCACCAAACCAGTATAATCCACAAAATGTGGTTGCACAATTTCAGTGCTCGCGGATACAATGGGTAGAGCGACACGGAGATGACTTGAAAAGTGAGGTTTGAACAGGTTGGACTTACACATTTTTGAAGTATTCAGCATTATAGGTACCATCGCATTTGCAATGTCCGGTGCCTTCGTAGCAATGGAAGAGGAATATGACATTTTGGGCGTACTGGTACTTGGACTTGTGACTGCATTCGGAGGCGGGATTATCCGGAATGTACTTATAGGTATACCTGTAACGACACTATGGAGTCAGGGATCACTTATTATGTTGGCCTTGGTATCTGTCGCGATTGCGTTTGTGCTGCCACTCAAGTGGATTGGTCACTGGAAGCGAACAGAGGCGTTGTTCGATGCAATCGGACTCGCAGCATTTGCAATTCAAGGCGCATTATACGCGGCAAATATGGGACATCCCATTAGTGCAGTTATCGTTGCAGCAGTAATGACCGGTATTGGTGGAGGCGTTATTCGTGATGTGCTCGCTGGACGTAAACCGCTTGTATTGCGTGATGAAATTTATGCTGTATGGGCAATGACAGCCGGTTTTGTCATAGGTATGGGTTGGTTAACAACGAATGTGGGGCTATTACTTTGTTTTGCGGCCGTTGTGTTCTTCCGGATGTGTTCTGTACATTATAAATGGAAGCTGCCACGTCGTTCGCTCGTGCCATCGGGGACGGGGAACGTCAATCCTCAGCCGGAGAGCATCGTAACACAGCCAGCATCGTCGGTACTTCAAGGTACGCTAAGTAAGGGGGATTAATATGATTCACGTTTTGTTTGTATGTCTGGGCAATATATGTAGATCACCAATGGCTGAAGCAGTCCTGCGTCACAAAGTTCTGGAGAAGGGGCTTGAACATCAGATTCGTGTGGACTCAGCGGGTACAGGGGACTGGCACGTAGGTAAACCTCCGCATGAAGGGACTCGGAACTTGCTGGATTCATACCAGATTTCTTATGCCAACATGGCAGCGAGACAATTCGCCAGCGAAGACTTTACTCAGTTTGATTACATTGTGTGTATGGATAATTCTAATGCAGATAATGTGCGCAACGTTCCAGGCGGAGCTGAGGCGGACATCATCAAGTTCATGGACATGCTTCCGGATGAGAAGCTTAGAGAAGTACCAGACCCGTATCACACAGGCAATTTTGAAGAGGTGTACGAGTTGGTTAATGCAGGTTGCGATGTTTTGTTGAGAAAGATTGAAGCTGAACATTCATTAGCCTAGTTAATAACACGAACTCATACTTAACTTGTAGCCGGACAAAGAAGCAGGAGTGAGTACTCAAGCAAGCAGGACATCCTGCTTCTTTTTCAATTTACATATGTAAGCGGTATCATTTAGTTAGGAAACAAAAGCGGCATTTCAGCCGCCTGTTGATGTGGTCCATTTATCCTTCTTGGAGAAAATAAAGCAATGCTTCTGGCAATTCATTTTGCCAAAAACCCCATTGGTGGTTCCCGTCTTTCTCCTGGTAGGAGACGAGAGCACCTCGTTTTTCCAGCAAATCACGGGTATCCCGGTTCAATTGTACAAAATCATACGTACCGGTGTCTGCTTGGAAGGCAGTCTCCTGCAAACCAACGATCATCCAGATCGAGAGCCAGGACAGATCTTCGCCTGCGGCATAGATTTCCTGAGAAGCGGAGTAGAAGGCACCAGACATGCTAATGACACGTGTGAACAGATCAGGATATAACAGAGCAAGATGAAGCGAAACACTGCCACCGAGCGAGTCTCCGGCAAGAACACGTTCCTGCGGAGAACGACGCACAGGATATTTCTCTTCTATATAGGGAATAATCTCTTCAGCGAAGCAAGCGGTATATGCCTTGAACCGATCTCCAAATGGAGCATATTCCTGCGTTCTCACAGACACATCTACCTGAACCCCTACAATAATGAAAGGTTCGGCTCCTTCGTCCAAAATAATTCGGTTAGCTGTTGTAGCAATTCGCCCGAAATTGAAAAATTCTTCGCCATCCTGACAATAAACGACAGGGTAGCTGAGTAATTCGTTATAGCCCGGAGGAAGGTAAATACGGAGCGTTCGTTTCTCTCCGAGATAGCGACTTTCAATCTCTTCCTTCACAATCGTACGTTTCAAATAGCGGGAATCCGTCATAAAACGTCACCTTTCTCGGTTAATTTTTTGCATTCGACCGCGCAATACGGTAAGATTACCCTTGTGCGGGGTTAGGTCAAACACGCAATCATGTATTATGCTGTTATACCAATATTAAACCCCTGTTATACATACAATCCGGCAGGAAACATAAAAAAATTACGGATTTCTTTGACGTATGGAGTGAAACAGGTGTATAATAATATTATAACAGCGGAACTTGATATTCAAATTTTTTGTTGAGGTGAAGAAAAAAATGAGCAAGGTTCCTTATGAAGTGTATACAGAGGATGTAGAAGCTCTGTCCGTGCTGTCTCCTGACGGCGAAATTGTTAACAAAGACATGATGCCTACACTTTCCGATGATCAATTAAAAGAAATTATGTACCGCATGGTATTTACCCGTACTTGGGATGACCGTGCAGTAAACCTGGGCCGTCAAGGTCGTCTTGGTTTCTATGCTCCAGTATCTGGTCAAGAAGCTACAATGGTTGGTAGTGAATTTGCAATTGAAAAAGAAGACTTTGTATGTCCTGGCTATCGTGACATTCCGCAACTCGTATGGCATGGACTTCCTCTTTATCAAGCATTCTTGTACTCCCGTGGACACCAACATGGTGGACAAATTCCAGATGGCGTTAATGTATTGATGCCACAAATCATCATTGGTGCACAAATCCTGCACGCAATGGGTATCGCAATGGGTTACAAATTGAAGAAACAAAAACAAGTTGTTATCACATACACAGGTGATGGCGGTTCTTCTGAAGGTGACTTCTATGAAGGTCTGAACTATGCTGGTGTATACAAATTGCCTGTTATCTTCTTCGTACAAAACAATGGTTATGCCATCACAACTCCTTTTGCTAAACAAACAGCAGCTCTGTCCATCGCTCACAAAGCGGTAGCAGCAGGCATCAAAGGTGTTAAAGTTGACGGTATGGACATCTTCGCTGTTATCAAAGCTGTTCAGGAAGCTGCTGAGCGTGGACGTAACGGAGAAGGCGCAACATTGATCGAAGCAGTAACATACCGTTTCCGTCCTCACTCCCTTTCGGATGATGCTTCCAAGTATCGTACAAAAGAAGAAGAGGCAGAATGGTCTGCTAAAGATCCTATCGCACGTTTCGCTAAATATCTGGAGAAAAAAGGTCTGTGGACTGAAGAAGATACAGCACGTGTGAAAGAAGAAGCAAAAGCTAAAGTAAATGAAGAGATCAAAAAAGCGGAAAAAACCGAGAAAATGACGATTTCAGGCTTGATCGACAGCATGTTCGAACAAACGCCTAAGCACTTGGAAGAGCAAAAAGCTGATTTCCAATAAGTTTTTTCCGATAAAGCATAAACATCCGCGACTTTAATGTCCCGGTATACATGTACGAATTCAAATGTGAACTGTCAATGTTTAAGGAGGAAATGAAGCAAATGGCACAAATGAACATGAAAGAAGCAATCCGTGATGCGCTTCGCGTGGAGTTGAAACGTGATCCTAACGTTCTGCTTTTCGGTGAAGACGTAGGTAATGTAGGCGGCGTTTTCCGTGTAACGGAAGGTCTGCAAAAAGAGTTTGGCGAAGAGCGTGTATTTGATACACCATTGGCTGAGTCCGCTATTGGTGGTCTGGCTGTAGGTTTGGGTGTACAAGGCTTCCGTCCGGTTGCTGAGATCCAATTCGTTGGTTTTATCTTCGAAGCCCTTGACCAAATGGTAGTACAAGCTGCTCGTATGCGTTTCCGCTCCGGTGGAAAATACAATTCTCCAATCGTATTCCGTACACCATTCGGTGGCGGTGTAAAAGCGGCAGAATTGCATACAGATTCCCTGGAAGGTCTGCTTACGCAAACACCAGGTATCAAAGTAGTTGTTCCTTCTAACCCTTACGATGCAAAAGGTCTGATGATCGCTTCTATTCGCGATAACGATCCTGTATTCTTCATGGAGCACTTGAACTTGTACCATGCTTTCCGTGCAGAAGTGCCTGAAGAAGATTACGTTGTTGAGTTGGGCAAAGCGAACGTTGTTCGTGAAGGTTCTGATGTAACGATCATTACTTACGGTATGATGGTTCACACTTCTGTGAAAGCAGCAGATGAACTCGAAAAACAAGGAATCAAAGTTGAAGTTATCGACCTTCGTACGGTTAGCCCGATCGACATCGATACCATCGTTGCTTCTATTAAGAAAACAAACCGTGCAATTGTTGTACAGGAAGCTCAAAAGAGCGCAGGTGTTGCAGCTGAAGTCATTGCCCAAATCAATGAAAAAGCAATCCTGCACTTGGAAGCACCGGTTCTGCGTGTAGCTGGTCCGGATACTGTATATCCTTTTGCACAAATCGAAGATTCTTGGCTGCCTAACCCAGCGCGTATCGTTGCTGCGGTTAACAAAGTCGTAAATTTCTAATTTAATCATCTGACATGCCGCAAGGCGCAGTATGGTGATTCACACCGCGGCGCAAGCTGCACTGTAAACAGCCATTAGCCCCTTGAGTAACAGTTATTTGCATTAGCAGTAACAGTTGTTTCTTGGAGTTAAGGGTTGTTTTCAGGATTGAGCACATAATCAAGGAGGTTTTTCAGTTGGCTAAATTTGAATATAAATTCCCTGAATTGGGCGAAGGCCTACACGAAGGCGAAATCATCAAGATGCATATCAAAGTCGGTGACAAAGTAACTGACGACGATATCATCATGGAAGTACAGAACGACAAAGCGGTTGTTGAAGTACCTTGTCCGGTTAACGGAACAGTTACAGAAGTATTCGCTAAAGACGGTCAAATCTGCCACGTTGGTGAAGTTGTAGCTATCATCGATGCAGAAGGCGAACTTCCTGAGCAAGACGACGCTCCTGCTGGCGATCAAGGCGAGCAAGAGAAAGATGCAGCTCAAGGCGGAGCTGACACAAGCGGTTCTTCTGCAGCAGCTTCCAGCTCGGATGCAGCTAAAGAAGGCGGAAACAACAGCGTTCCGGCAGTACCTGCCAGAGACGTTCTGGCAACACCAAGCGTGCGCAAGTTTGCTCGCGAACAAGGTGTAGACATCGCTCAGGTTAACGGCACTGGCAACAACGGTAAAGTGACCAAAGAAGATGTTGAATCCTTCAAAAACGGTGGCGGTTCTTCCGCAGCAGCATCTTCCGAAGCTCCGGCTCAAGAAGAGAAAAAATCTGCAGCACCAACAGCTGTTGCAGCTGATCAACACGTTGAAGAAGAGCGCGTACCATTCAAAGGTATCCGTAAAGCGATCTCTAATGCAATGGTTAAATCGGCGTACACAGCACCTCACGTTACAATCATGGACGAGGTTGACGTAACGGAGTTGGTTGCTTTCCGTACTCGTATGAAACCAATCGCAGAGAAAAAAGGAACAAAAGTTACTTATCTGCCATTCATCGTTAAAGCACTGGTTGCGGCTTCCCGCCAATTCCCGGCTCTGAACGCTATGATTGATGAAGAAGCTAACGAAATTGTTTACAAAAAATACTACAACATCGGTATCGCTACAGATACAGACAACGGCTTGATCGTTCCTGTTATCAAAGATGCTGATCGTAAATCCATCTGGATGATCGCTGATTCTATCCGTGATCTGGCAGCTCGTGGCCGCGACGGCAAATTGAGTGCGAACGAAATGAGAGGAAGCACAATCTCCATCAGTAACATCGGTTCTGCTGGCGGTATGTTCTTCACTCCAATCATCAACTTCCCTGAAGTTGCTATTCTCGGAACAGGACGCATCAGCGAAAAAGCTGTGATCAAAAACGGCGAAGTAGTTGCAGCACCTGTAATGGCTCTTTCCCTGAGCTTTGACCACCGTATTATCGATGGCGCAACAGCACAAAACTTTATGAATTACATTAAACAGCTGCTCGCTAATCCTGAGCTGCTTGTTATGGAGGTGTAAGATATGGTAGTAGGCGACGCTTCTCTCGATATCGACACATTAGTAATTGGTGCAGGACCTGGTGGCTATGTGGCTGCCATCCGTGCTGCTCAATTGGGCCAAAGCGTATTGATCGTAGATAAATCCGAACTGGGCGGCGTTTGTTTGAACCGCGGATGTATCCCATCCAAAGCCCTGATCTCGGCTGCACACCAATATGAGTCTGCACTTCACGGTGAAGCTTTTGGTATCTCTGCTGAGAACGTAAAAGTGGACTTCAGCAAAACTCAAGAATTCAAAAACGGCGTTGTTAAGAAAATGACTGGCGGCGTAGCTGGTTTGCTCAAAGGCAACAAAGTAGAAGTTTTCAACGGTGAGTGCATGTTCATCAACGAAAACGAAGCGCGTGTATTCAACGATCACGAATCTCCGCGTTACCGTTTCAAAAATGCAATCATTGCAACAGGTTCCCGTCCAATCGAACTGAAACCTTTCCCGTTTGGCGGACGCATTCTGTCTTCAACAGAAGCTTTGAACTTGCCTGAAGTACCAAAAAGCATGATCGTTATCGGTGGCGGATATATTGGTGCTGAGCTTGGCCAAATGTACTCCAAATTCGGTGCAAAAGTAACAATCATCGAAGGTTTGGATACAGTACTGCCAGGTTTCGATAAAGACATGACTAGCCTCGTGGCTAAAAACATGAAGAAAACAGGCATCGAAATCGTAACGGGTGCAAAAGCTGAAAGTGCTGAGCAAACGGATAAAGATGTAACTGTTAAATACTCTGTAAATGGTGAATCCAAAGAAGTAACTGCAGATTATCTGCTCGTTACTGTTGGACGTCGTCCAAATACAGATGGTGAGCTTGGTCTGGACCTGATTGGCGTAGACGTTGACGAGCGTGGTTTCGTTAAAGTTGACCACCAAGGCCGTACTAGCATCCCGCAAATCTTCGCAATTGGTGATATCGTATCTGGTTTGGCTCTGGCACACAAAGCTTCTTATGAAGGTAAAGTGGCTGCTGAAGCAATCGCAGGACAACCATCTGTAGTTGACTACAAATGTATGCCAGCTGTTGTGTTCACAGATCCAGAGTGTTCCAGCGTAGGTTACACTGAAAAAGAAGCTAAAGAAAAAGGTCACAAAGTAAAAGCAGGCAAATTCCCTTACGCGGGTAACGGCCGTGCTGTATCTTTGAACCACGCTGAAGGCTTCGTGAAAATCGTAGCTGACGAAGAAAGCGGCCTCGTATTGGGTTGCCAAATCGTAGGTCTGGAAGCTTCCAACCTGATTGCAGAGCTTGGTTTGGCAATCGAGATGGGCGCTACTTTGGAAGATCTGGCTCTTACAATTCACGCTCACCCAACATTGGGCGAAATCGTGATGGAAGCTGCGGAATTGGTAATGGGTCACCCGATCCACATCATCTCCCGTTAAGATCATCTAAGCTTCGGATCCGTCCGGCATTATACGTATATCAGAAGAGACGAATGACGCTAACGCGTTGTTCGTCTTTTTTTCTGAGCAAAAGCCGAGAAATAAAGATACTATTGTGTATGATATGAAGAAAAGTTACATGCTTAAAAGTTTCATTGAATTGATTTTATCCAACAACTCAATTGTGGTACACTGTTGTAATGATCAGTCATGATGTGGCTCCAAGCTAATCATGGTCTATGCAATTAGTATTGAAGTTAAACTAATCTTTTACATGAGAACGTAGAGGACAGAAAGAACCTGAAGAAGCGGAGCTAAAAGCTTTCTGAAGGAAAGCTGCATCGGAAGCATACGCTTCGCCTTTATCCCCGGATTTTACCTTTGGAAAAGGAAATCAAAAAAATCTGGGGATAACAGCGATCGGAAGGTTGTTCTGTCATCGGAGTGGTAAGTGTAAATAATCTTTAGTTTAGTACGAATAAAAGTGCGAGGAGATAACAACATGAAAAACTATCTTGATTTATTACAGGATATTCTGAACAACGGCGTGCATAAAGGAGACCGTACCGGAACAGGAACACAATCTGTATTCGGCAGACAGCTCCGTTATGATCTCTCCGAAGGATTTCCGCTGGTAACAACCAAACGAATTCATCTCAAATCGGTTATTCATGAACTGTTATGGTTTTTGAGTGGCGATACCAATATATCTTATTTGAAAGAAAACGGTGTGAAGATCTGGGACGACTGGGCGGATGAAAATGGGGATCTCGGTCCGGTATACGGCTCGCAGTGGCGTACATGGGAAGCACCGAACGGAGAAAAAATTGATCAGATCGCTGCGGTCATTGATTCGATCAAAAACAATCCGGATTCACGTCGTCATCTTGTTAGCGCATGGAATGTGGCGGAGATTAATCATATGAAGCTTCCGCCTTGTCATTTCGCGTTTCAGTTTTACGTTGCAGAGGGTAAGTTATCATGTATGCTAACGATGCGTTCCGTGGATACGTTCCTCGGCTTGCCGTTTAACATCGCGAGTTATGCGCTCTTGACGCATATGATTGCGCAGCAATGTGATCTTGAAGTGGGTGATTTCATCTGGTCTGGAGGGGATGTTCACATCTACTCTAACCATGTGGACCAGGTTAAAACACAGCTGGAGCGTGAACCCTATGCTTTACCTAAGCTGGTAATCAAGCGTAAACCAGATTCTATTTTCGATTATAAGTTTGAAGACTTCGAATTTGAGAACTATCAGCATCATGCAGGCATTAAAGCTCCAATTGCAGTCTAATTACGTGTTCAATCTCGATAAGAGACTTGGATTGAAGGAGTGTATTACCCTTGAGTATTGAACTTGTATGGGCAATGGGGGAGAACGGTGTGATTGGATTGAATAATTCGATTCCATGGCGTTTACCCAAAGATATGGCCTTTTTTAAACAACGTACGCTGAACAAAACGATTATCATGGGACGTAACACATGGGAATCTTTTGGTGGTAAGCCGCTTCCTCAGCGCCGTAATATTGTAGTGACGAGAGATCTGAACTACAAAGTGCAACAAGCTGAGATTGTGCATACGATTGAAGAGGGACTGAGTGTAACCAAAGGTGAGGAACTGTGCGTAATTGGGGGTTCCCAAGTGTATCGTGAGTTCTTGCCACTTGCAGATCGTCTTGTGGTGACCAAAATTCATGAGAATTTTGAGGGAGATACCTTTTTCCCTGAAGTGGACTGGTCGGAATGGGAACTGATTGAACAGATTGAAGGCGAGCAGGATGAAAAAAATGTTCACGCGTATACATTCGAATTTTATGAACGTAAACGGTAAATGTTGCATAAGAGAATCCTGACTTCGTCCGTGTTTGTATGATGAGAGGCGCTGATTGCGAATTATTCGTGAACAGCGTCTTTTCTTTAAAAAAAAAATGAGTCACTCGTTTAGAGCGGAAGACATATTACATTAATATAACATGAATAAATGATGCGTATGTATATTATACATACGACCTAGCATATAAGAGTAAAAAAGTGTAAAAGTTTTGAGGTTTTAACGTTGTGAAGCCCTAAAATAGAGCTAATATTCGGAAATGAGAACTATTTATAGCAAAATATGTTGAATTTGATGACAAATTATCTGACATTTACATAACGTTTCGACCTTTTGTCTCTCTATCAAACACCAAATTTCGCAGTTCAAAATCGTATTTAACACCAAAATAAGGGTATTGACCATAGGTAGACTTGAAAGATATGATGTATAAAATACAAATAATTATGCGGATAATCCATTTAATATTCAGTACAGGAAATGCTACTATAATTGAAATATCTTCGAGAAGATTTTGTGATACAATAGACAAAAACTCAAGTAATGAGTAATCCATTTCATATAGAACCATGCACATGAAGGGATTAAGACAAGAACGGATGGGGGAAAACGTAAGATGTCTACACCTACTGGATTTATGGAATACAAACGTCAACTGCCAGCGGATCGAGAGCCAGCGGAACGGATTAAAGATTGGGAAGAGTTTCATAAACATATGGCAGAAGAAGAGCTCAGAACACAAGGTGCACGATGCATGGATTGTGGTACCCCGTATTGCCATACAGGTATAGATATGATTGGCGGCACGTCAGGTTGCCCCGTGCATAACCTGATTCCAGAATGGAATAATCTTGTATATCGCGGACTGTGGAGAGAAGCACTTGAGCGCCTCCACAAAACGAATAATTTCCCGGAATTTACAGGTCGCGTCTGTCCTGCTCCTTGTGAAGGATCTTGTACAGTTGGCTTAATCGGTCAGCCTGTAACCATCAAAACCATTGAAGAAGCTATTATTGAAAAAGGTTTCGAAGAAGGATGGGTGGTTCCCCAACCTCCTGAAAAACGTACGGGTAAACGTGTAGCTGTCGTAGGCTCAGGTCCAGCGGGATTGGCTACTGCGGCTCAGTTGAATAAAGCAGGACACTCGGTAACCGTGTATGAGCGTTCGGACCGTGTCGGTGGATTGCTGATGTATGGTATCCCGACGATGAAATTGGATAAAAATGTAGTTCAACGTCGTGTTGATCTGCTTGAAGCAGAAGGTGTCCAATTCATCACGAACACCGAGATCGGTAAAGATATTGCAGCACAACAACTGGTAGATGATTATGACGCTGTTGTATTGTGCGGTGGTGCAACCAAACCACGTGAATTCAACATTGAAGGTAGCGACTTGAAAGGCGTTCATTACGCCATGGATTTCCTGAACGGCAGCATTAAGAGCTATCTGGACTCCAATCTGGAAGACGGCCAATATCTGTCCGCTAAGGAAAAAGACATTATCGTCATTGGTGGCGGTGATACAGGATCTGACTGTGTAGCTACATCGCTGCGTCATGGTTGTCGTACTGTTACACAATTCGGTACGCATACACAAGCTCCGATGGAGCGTGATCGCATTAACAACCCTTGGCCGCAATTCCCGAATGTGTATACACTTGATTATGCACAAGAGGAAGCCAAAGCGTTGTTTGGTCAAGATCCGCGTGAATTCTCAATCATGACAACCAAATTTGTCGGAGACGATGAGGGTAACCTCAAAGAATTGCATACGGTGCAGATTGAGCGTATTGTGGATGAGACAGGTCGCAAGATTTATCAGCCGATTCCAGGTACGGAGCGTGTATTCCCGGCTCAAATGGCCATGATTGCGATTGGTTTTGATGGACCGGAACAAACGTTGGTAGAGCAACTGGGACTTGCAACAGATCGTCGCACGAACGTTAAGGCACGTTATGGCAAATACAATACTAATGTGGATAAAGTATTTGCAGCAGGTGACATGCGTCGTGGCCAAAGCTTGGTTGTATGGGCGATTAATGAAGGCCGTGAGGCTGCTCGTGAAGTGGACAAATACTTGATGGGTGCTACGGTTCTGGTGTAACGTTCTACAACAAGAACGGATTTACATGAATACTAAACAAGTAAAAGTATAGATTAGATATAAGTGACAACCCTCGCGTTCAGCGGGGGTTGTTTGTTGTCTTTGATTAGAAAAGACTACATCTTTCACGCAAGTGTGAGCAATAGCATTGCTTTTTGAGTGATAAAGATTTATTATTATATTATAATGATTATAAATAAGGATTCACTGAAACCAACAATCAGTACGATAAAAGTAAAATCTAATGAATATAAACCGGAGGTGCGACCTGCTATGGCAAGTAACCGGGACAAGTCCATTTCAGAACAGATATTTCACATTAAAAATCAATTGGTTGAAAAAGGATATAAGTTAACTCAACAACGAGAAGTTACTGTACGTGTATTGCTTGAACATGAGAAGGATCATTTTAGCGCAGAGGAAGTGTTTCTTCTGGTTAAGGAGCAGTTCCCTGAGATTGGATTGGCTACCGTATACCGAACTCTTGAATTGCTGAGTGACCTTCAGGTCGTTGAAAAGATTAACTTTGGCGACGGTGCTGCGCGCTTCGATCTGCGAAGTACGGATGGCTCCCATCATCACCATCACTTGATCTGTACAGAATGTGGCAAAGTAGAAGAAATTATGGAAGATGGGCTGCTTCGTTTGGAACAACAAATTGAGCGTCAGTATGGCTTTGCAGTTACAGATCATCGTCTGGATTTCCAAGGTGTATGCAAAGAGTGCAGACAAAAGCATGTACTGAAAGAACAGGCAGCAGGATAATTCATTTCGGGAGGGTGCTCCCGAATTCAAAATCTGATATAATGAGTATTAGAAGCAAGGGGCTTCCGTCGACGGAAGGCCCCTTTTTGCCGTCATGCGGACGGTGAAGGAGGAGAGATGGACGGATGAAGACACTGGTTATAGCGGAAAAACCCGACATGGGTCGAACCATTGCCGCCGTCATAGAACCAAAGGCCAAGAACAATCGTACGTATCTGGAAGGTGAGCATTACATCATCACTTGGGCGATTGGGCATTTGCTTGGACTGGCTGAACCGGATGCCTATGATACGAAGTACAAGCGCTGGAACATAGCGGACCTGCCGATCATACCCGATCAGTTCAAGATTGTACCCAATCCGAGAACGAAAGATCAGCTCAAAATGATTAGAGAACTGGCAAAACGGGCTTCAGCGATCGTTAATGCTTGCGATGCAGGGAGAGAAGGACAGTACATCTTCGCCCTCATTCAACAGCAACTGAAGCTGCGTCAGCCTGTAAAGCGTCTATGGATATCGGATTTGACGGCAGAGAGCATTAGACGTGGTTTTGATGGTCTGAAGGATGCCTCTGAATTTGAAAATTTAACCCATGCAGCTCGCGCCAGAAGTGAAGCCGATTGGCTGATCGGTATGAATGCCTCACGGGCGTTTACAACCCGCCATAATGCATTGTTGTCTGTAGGCCGTGTGCAGACGCCAGTACTGGCGCTAATCTATGATCGGGAAATCGAGATTGAAGCATTCCAGTCGCAAACCTTTTATGAAGTGGCCGCCTGGTTTCGGCAGGAAGGTGTCGAGTATCGGGGGCTGCGTCAAGGCGACAAGCTGACCGATGCCGAGGCAGCGGAGGCCATTGCAGCCAGTGTGAAAGGCAAGACAGGACAGATCACTAAATACGAAGCAAAGCAGACGAAGGAGTATCCGTATCGTTTGTACGACCTGACCCTACTACAGCGTGAGGCCAATGCCAAGTTCGGATACGGTGCCAAAAAAACACTGGATATTGCGCAGGCCTTGTATGAAAGACACAAGGTAATTTCGTATCCGCGGACGAACTCCAACTATGTTACAGAACAGAATATCGAAGGTATGCACAAAACGCTGAACCTGCTCAAGAACGGTACCTATAGTGAGCTTGCGCAAGGGGCCAAGCCGGAGCTTGTTCATAAGAATAATAAAGGGGTATGTAATCCGAGCAGGGTTGAAGATCACCATGCGATCTTGCCTACATTGAAGCGACCGGGTACCTTATCCAAGGATGAACAGAACATTTATGACTTGATTGTAAGACGGTTCTTGTCCCACTTTTATTCTCCGGCGGAGTATAAACAGCATACGGTGCTCACCGAAGTGGAGAAACATCAGTTTAAGACATCTGTCAAAGAGCTGTTGTCCCTTGGATGGAAAGTGGTCCTCGGTTCTGGAGATCAGGAACAGGGCGGTGCAGGCAAGAAGAAGACCAAGAAAAACGGCAATGAGGATGAGGAAGCTGAAGAGTGGACGGACAAGGCTTTTGCTGTACAACCTGACTTGCCTGTTCAATGTACGAAGAGTGAGTTCAAGGAGAAGGCGACCCAGCCTCCCAAAAGTTATACCGAAGGAACATTGCTGAAAGCGATGGAAAGTGCAGGCAAGCAGATCGAGAATGAAGAGCTGCGAGATGCAATGAAAGATAGTGGTCTGGGTACTCCGGCTACACGTGCGGCTACGATTGAACGCCTCAAAAACGTAGGTTACATTACGCTGCTAGGGAAGAAAATGCAGTTAACGCTCAAAGGCAGAACCGCGATTGAATTGATTCGCCGCGCGGGCGTAGATCTGTTAACTTCACCTGAGATGACCGGACAATGGGAAAGAAGGTTATATCAGATTTCCAAAGGTGAGGCGGGTCAGGACAAGTTCATGGAGAACGTCAAGAAATTCACCTTGTCCATCATTGAGAAAGTGCGTGTACAAGCTCCGGCTCCAGCAGATGCTTTTGGAGAAGATTCGCGTGCAGGTAGGGGAAAAGGCAAGGGAGCCAGAACCCAGGCTGGCAATACGAGGACATCTGCCAAGACAGCTGGTAGCGGTTCAAGTGTAAAAACGTCCCGTCAGACTTCGGTATCTTCGTCCAGATCTGGCAGTGGGAAAAGCGCGATAACCAAGGCGCCATCCTCAACTGCGAGTCCATCCGGAGTGAGAGAGTTACTGGCACCTTGTCCTTCTCCCGGATGCACAGGCCAGATCATAGAGGGCAAGAAGGGCTATGGATGTTCTCGTTTCAAGGAAGGCTGCTCATTTGTGGTCTGGAAAGAGTATGCGGGCAAAAAAATTACCAGTACGATGTTAAAATCGCTGATTGAGAAGGGGAGTACGCAAGTGCTGTCTTTCAAACGAAAAGACGGAAGTACGGTGAAAGCTCGTATTATTTTGCAGGACGTAGTAACAGGCAAGTTATCTGGCGAGAAGCAGGATGCTTGATCTTAGTTAACAGTTAACATAAAGCAAAAGGACCCTTAACCAAGGGTCCTTTTCTGTTGCTGCTGTTGTATATTTTCGTGTATGACCTTCGGTACCTCTTCCAGTGCAGTGATGGTATACATCGATGTTTCCGGATTAGGCTGAAGTTCTACGATGTTATATTGCCATTCATTCGGTTGTTTGATATATATGCTGTGAATTCCGGCTTTTACCGCGGGCATAATGTCTGTCCGTAGTGAGTTGCCGATCATCCATGTTGTACGACGATCAAACGGACCGTTAGACAGAATGCCTTCCAGTGCCTCGATGTTTTTGTGTTGTCGGATATAGATCCGATCATCAAAATAAGCTGAGAGCTTCATCTGATCAATCTTTCGCTGTTGGATCACGGTTTCGCCGCCCGTATATAAGTAGAGGGAATGTCCAGCTACTTTAAGGTTCTCAAGCGTTTCAACCATATGAGGGTAGGGTTCAACCTCCTGATCGTACACACTCATGCCCAACTTGCTCAGATAGGACTCTTCTCTGGGAGAAGTTAATCTCGCGAACTTGCCGGAGAAGTAACGATAGGTATCAATCAGGGATTGCGGGAAATGATGACTTGCAAATCCAAGCTTGTTCACTCCAGTTACATCAATCTCCAGCTGTTTTTCGCGAATCTCTTGCGTTGTCAGAGAATGTCCATCAAACCACTCCTGCATATTCTCGAAGAATTCCCCCAAAATCAGGTTAAAATACTTGTTACAATATACGAGTGTATCATCAAGGTCAAACAAAATATGTTGCTTCATTATTTTCATGTTCTAACTCACTCCTTGTAGCCAGTAACTCCACAATGGTTCAACTAAATTATATGCGAATATAAGATTCAAGGAACATATTCAATTCAGATACGCCATCCGGTCGAATACTGTATTTCTCTTTACGGTTACTTCCGAGCAAATGAGTTCGTAGCAGGCCAGCGATACGTAGCGCCATCACCTGGTCTTTGACCGTGTCTTCGTCTTTACCCAATTCTTCACACATCTCAGCGAGGGATTTGGGTTCATCCGATACGTAACGAAGCAGACGAAGTCTTTCGGGATCAGCCAGTGCGTGGGTGAAACGTAAAAGGCATGTTGGCGGCTGGTCTTCATTCTCTTCGGGGACATCTACGGGATACTGAATGATCATCATACCCTCATAGAAGCAGTACATATTAATAGGACGATTGTGCACTGTGGGGAAGAGGATGACTTCGTTCAGTCCAGGCATCGGTTCAACAAGAACGCCGGCTGTAGCATATTCAATAAGCAGTTCGGGTCCCATTTTATCAAGCAAAATGCGTTTTTCTTCGGCATCTTCTTCTAGCCATACGCGCTGATCTTCACTCATATTCTGACAGTAGTGTTGATCCCATAGTCGCAATAATGGGACATAACTGTTCCGAATACGCGTAGATTCTTCTATTGTAAGAGCGGGCAAAAGTGGAGAGACCCGTGCATATAGGTCTTCCGCTGTCATTCCGGCAAGCATGTCCAGAAAATCACGATTCTCCGATGTATCATTTTGATATGCTGCCCATGCAAACAAGACATCAAAATCATCAAAGGGCCAAGTGGCAGCAGGTGCGAGCGCAGCTCGGACATTGGAACTTAGTTTACCTTCCACTTCCAGAATCCATTCAGGACCAATATCCAGATGCTGAATCCATTTTTTCGTGACATAAACCAGAAAGCTGTTGAGCATTTCATATATCGGTGAAACATCAATTTTAACATGATAAGCCATAATGTTGCAGAATCCTCCCGTCACATCTAAATGTACGCAGCGACTTAAGTACGATTAGTGCGTGTTCAAAAAGTCTGGTTTTCAGTACCAAGAAGATGGAATGAAGATAGAAATGGAGTAGCGGAGCGTATAAAAACTACGTGAGCAACGGACATTTCGGCTGAATTTCATCTTCGAAGCTGATGATGCCACTAGGCATGATTCGTAATCAAAAGTGAACTTTTTGAACAACCTCTATTATGGCTTGTTTTGCAGGGCGTTGTCCACTATAATGTTCAAGTCCGGGGCAAAGCCCTGATCCATGAATAGCAGTTCAAAACCATATGTATACCATACGAAAGTCGTCAGCGATGGCGATTTTTCTTTGTGTGCTCGCAGGAGGAATGAATTCGTGTCATCGATTACTCGCCCCAAACTATCACACTCGACAGCCAATTATCTGATTTTGATTATGGTTATTGTGGTAGCGGGAATTAGTCAGGGGCTTCTGCTGCCTGTGCTTTCGATTTTTTTGGAGCAAAAAGGGGTTTCACCAGGTTTAAACGGCTTAAATGCCGCCGCGTTGTACATTGGCTCTTTTGCCATGACTTTAGTTGCGGAGCGACTATTGGGAGCACTCGGGTTCAAAAAGCTGATTGTGGGTGGCCTGATATTGGTCATGGTCCCTTTAATATTGTTTCCGTACTTACCAGATATTAAAATATGGTTCATTTTGCGTCTGGTCGTTGGAATAGGAGACAGCGCACTTCATTATGCGGCTCAGCTCTGGGTGCTGCTCGTTACTGCACCTGAAAAGCGTGGACGCTACATATCGCTATATGGCATGTCCTATGGTCTGGGATTCAGCATTGGTCCGCTGGGCATCAAGCTGCTTGGATTCGGTGATGCAGTGCCTTTCTGGGTGTTATTCGTATGTATTGCCGCAGTGCTTATACTGGTATTAATGAAGCTTCCAGATACGAAGCCGGAAAAAGCAGAGCATGGCCAACTGCCGGAACGTCGCTTCCGTCGTAGTCTGGCATGGGCTTGGTATGCACTTTTACCAGCACTCTTATACGGATATATGGAGGCGGGTATGAATAGTAACTTCCCCGTGTATGGTCTACGTATTGGATTCGATACCAATCAGATTTCCTCGTTGCTTCCTTTTATCGGAATTGGAGGGTTGTTCCTTCAATTGCCTCTGGGTATGTTGAGTGACCGATATGGGCGAAAGAAGGTGTTAATGTTTGCGGGCATCAGCGGAGGAATCATCTTCATGCTGGTTCCAGTCGCAGGTACGCATTTTTGGTGGACACTTGTATTGTTAACGATCGCAGGTGGCCTGGTCGGTTCATTTTTCTCACTGGGACTTGCCTATGCCGCAGATATTTTGCCTAAAGTATTGCTGCCTGCAGCCAACGTCGTGGCTTCCTTTCATTTCACGATTGGAAGTATTATTGGACCGAATCTGGGCGGTCAGATGATCAACTGGATTTCACCTGGAAGCATGTTTACGTTGCTGGGAATCATGTACCTTCTTTTCGGCGCGGC
This sequence comes from Paenibacillus sp. SZ31, assembly GCF_012912005.1. Taxonomy (GTDB): domain Bacteria; phylum Bacillota; class Bacilli; order Paenibacillales; family Paenibacillaceae; genus Paenibacillus. The sequence continues at coordinate 97,621 of NZ_JABBEA010000007.1, read as the reverse complement.
AGGTATATTATTTCGTCGTAAACCTGAGTTCGAATCTGTGTTAAAATAGAAGCTGGTGTTCGCATGGAAATTGATGTCCATTTCCGAGTACACTAGTGGTAGGGAAAAACATGGACAAGAGGAGACATCGCGATGATCAGAGTAGAGAACTTGAGTAAATCCGTTGGCGTGGACCGCGTTCCCGTTCTACGGGATATTCGATTTGATATGCAACAAGGTGAGATGATTGCTGTAGTTGGCTCAAGCGGTAGTGGGAAAAGCATGTTGCTCAAATGTTTGGCCATGATGGAAAAATGGGATTCTGGTCGGTTTACGGTGGATGGTGCCGAGATTTTAAAAGAAGGCTGGTCAGGTAAACGGAAAATCAAACGGGAATGGGCATACTTGGAACAAAATCCAGAATTATTTCCTAGACGTACAGCTCTTAAAAATGTATTAATCGGACGATCGGGTCAGACTCCCGTATGGAGAATGGTGACCGGTATGGTACGTTCCGATGATTATATGGGTGCGATGGATTATCTCGAAAACTTGGGATTACTCGATAAAGCACATCAGATTGCAGAGAAGCTGAGTGGTGGCGAGAAGCAACGTGTGGCCATTGCAAGAGCGCTCGCTCATGGTGCCAAAGTGGTTCTGGCCGATGAACCTGTGATTGGTCTTGATCCTCACACAGCGGATTCGGTGCTGGAAACGCTACGCAAATTATGTGAAGAAGAACGTGCAACGGTTATTGCAGTATTGCCTATTGAACTTGCTGAGAAACATGCCACACGGATCTGGGGATTGGCAGACGGCAAGATTGCTTTTGATATTCGTGGACGCAGACTGACACAGCAAGAAAAAAACCAGATTTAAACTATTGAAAAGAGTGATGAGATTGTTTAATTCACGGTGGGGACGCTTCATTGCAGCAGGAACGATGGCGATTATGCTTGGTTCTGTTCTAAGCGGATGTACTGTCATAAGTGACCCCAAGGGTTTGATGAGAAAACCAATGATGTCTACAGATAAGGAAAAACTGTACAACGTGGTTCAGGTTAAACTGCCGCCAGAGAGCACGTTGATTCGTCCCAAGGATATGAATAATACCAGTATGATTCGAGTGGAAGACCTGAATGGGGATGGGACTCGGGAAGCGATTGTATTTTATGAAACGCCGAATGAGAATGTTCGAATCCATGGCATGATTTTGGAAGAGCAGGGAGGCACATGGGTTAAAAAGCTTACATTTGATGTGCCTGGAAATGAGCTGCAATCCTTTAAAGTATTGGATATTACGAATGATGGTAATCCCGATATTATACTTGGGGTTAGTTTACAGGAGCAAAAAGCTTTGACTGCCTATTCGTACAAGGGCGGGGCACTGGAACAGGTTCTGGGTGGAGTCCCGTATAATCAATATATCATTGATGATGCACAAGGGAACACGCTGGATTTGAGCGGAGATGGCAAGAGTGATTTTGTTATCATTTCACTGAACAACAGTGGTTTTGCAACGATTGCGTTATACCAGTACGAAGATGGAAGCTTCAAGGAAGTTGATCGGGTACAGACCGATTATACCGTTAAAGAAGTTTATAATGCTCTGGGCGGAGAGATCGCAGAAGGACAAATGGGCATTGTACTGGATGCAGAGCTGGATGATCGGAGTTCCTTCTCACAGATTATGTATGTTAAGGATAATAAGTTAGTCAATGCTTTCAAATCACCGGATCAAACGTACAGAGATGACAAAATTTTAAGCGGTGATGTTGATAATGATGGTATTATTGAGTTTGGACTCAAAGAGACTCCAAAAGGTTGGGAGCATTACGTTTTTGACTCTCGGTTGTGGTTCTATACCTATTATCAATGGGATGGCAAAGACGGCAAGAAATTTGTCTCATTCCAATTCCGGGATGATGCTGATTTATTTCATCTAAACCTTAAGCCAGAGTGGTACGGTAAAATCACTATTGATACCAAATCGGAAAAGGAAAAATATATTCGATTTAAAATGATTGATACGGACGAAACCGTGGCAGAGATCAAATATTTCACCCTTTCCCAGTGGGAACAGGAGAAGGGTAAAAGCTGGAAGGAAATTACGCGCACCAAAGATCGAGTTATTGCTTCACGAGTAGCACAATCAGAGGCGGGTAAAGATGCACTGAGTAATACTTCTCAGCTGAATAGAAAGGGAGAACTTAATGAGTAAAGTACTTATTCTTGAGGATGAAGAATCCATCCGCAGTTTTATAGTGATTAATTTAAAGAGAAACGGATTCGAAGTGCTTGAAGCGGGAGACGGCCATGAAGCGCTTCGCATACTGCAAACGGTACCGGATATTGATTTGGCTCTGCTGGATGTCATGGTACCAGGTATTGATGGATTTGAGGTCTGTCGACGCATACGTGAAACCAATGAACGTCTGGGTATCATCTTCTTGACCGCCAAAGTTCAGGAACAGGATAAAGTATACGCCCTCTCCGTTGGTGCAGATGATCACGTAAGCAAGCCTTTCAGCCCAACAGAGTTGATTGCACGTATTCAGTCCTTGTTACGTCGTGTGAACGTGCATCGGGAAACTGCGGCAAAGGTTACGTTCCAGTCCGGACCATTTTCACTGGATCTGATCTCGAAACAATTTAAAAAACAGAATGAAGCCATTGAGTTAACTCCCACGGAGTTTTCATTGATTCAGTTTTTCCTGGAAAAAGAAAATACACCGCTCAGCCGTGATGTGTTGTTAGATCACGTATGGGGCAAAGAATACATGGGTGATCCCAAAATTGTGGATGTAAACATTCGTCGTCTCCGTCAAAAAATTGAGAACAATCCTTCCGAGCCCGAATACCTGCAGACTGTATGGGGTCACGGGTACAAATGGAAGGGCCGGGAGCAATGATTAAAAAAGGCATTACACGGCAGATCGTACTACACTATTTCTTCGTAGTTTTTCTTGCTCTGCTGTTGGTCGAATTCGTATTTATGTTGGCAGTACAAAGGTATTATTATGAAAGTATCTACAATACGATTAGTACCCATATTTCCAATTCAAAGGACTTTTTCGAACCGATCGCCCGTGAGAATAATACGGAGGACGGTAATAATCTGTCCAGACTGATTGTGAATTTGGCATTATCCAATACTGAATTGGAAATTTTGGATCTGAACGGGCGCGTATTGGCGAGTTCGACTGCTTTTGAATCTGACCGTGCTGTGTTGCAAACCAGTGATATTATGCAGGCTTTGAACGGGGATATGGGACGCTGGATTGGAAGACAACCAGGTACTGGAGAATCCGTCATGGCCGTTTCACACAAGTTTGATCTGGGCGGCGAAAACACGTATGTTATTCGATATCTGACATCACTCGAAGATGTGAACTCCAAGCTGCTGAATATGGGATTGCTAGCCGCTGCGGTCGGTGTTGCCGTGCTTACGATTGTCTTAATTATCAGTATAGGTATGGCGAATTCCATTGTGCGTCCAATTAACAACATCACTGCAGTATCTGCTCAAATGGCCAGGGGACGGCTCGATGTCCGGGTTAAAGGGAATTATAAGCACGAACTGGGCGAATTGGCATCGACACTTAACTTTATGGCACATGAAATCGTGCGTAGTAATCAGATCAAGGATGATTTTATCTCTTCGATCTCACATGAACTAAGAACACCTCTGACCAGCATCAAGGGCTGGAGTGAGACACTGGACTCAGGCGGTTATGATCCGGAAGAAACTCGTATCGGGATGGGTATTATTTCCAAGGAAACCGAACGACTGATTGGACTTGTTGAAGAGATGCTGGATTTCTCCAAATTGCAGCAGAATCAGATGAAGCTGGTCAAAGGAACCGTCAACATTCGTGAAATTGTACAGGAAACGATGTTGAATGTCTGGGCCAAAGCGGAACAAAAACAGGTTCATCTCAAGTTGGAAACGGATGAGACTCGTGCTTATAATGTCCATGGAGATGGCAACAGACTGAAACAAGTCTTCTTGAATGTTGTGGATAATGCGATCAAATTTTCACATGAAAATTCCTGGATATTCTTATCCGTCAAAGAGGAGAATGGTCAGATTATTGCAGCTGTTCAGGACACCGGTATCGGAATCAGTGAGGAACACCTAATTAAAGTGCGAGACCGCTTCTTCCAGGTCAATCATCAGAATGGGGGAACGGGACTGGGGCTTGCGATTACGCAGGAACTGGTAGAACTGCATGAGGGAACCATTACGATGCAGAGTGAACTCGGATCGGGGACAACCGTTACGGTTACGTTACCGGCTGTGGCTGAGGAGATGGGTACAGAGGAATCTGTAACCCAGTCTGGTGATGCTGAAGTCGCAGATGAGCGAACAGCAAGCGATGTGAAATTGGATCTAGAAAAGTCTTAAGGTTTTAAAAGATAAGAGATTTTTCTACGTGATGATCGAGCATGCACGCTCCATAACACTCATATCAACACAAAAAAAGGCGAGCCATCCGAGGCTCGCCTTTCTTATATTATTTATTTAATTATGAAGAAAGTTCACCAGCGCGCAGGCGCCCACTTTTTTCATATACTTCTTTCAATATACGGACAGGTTGCGTACGGACAGCCGGCTTAGCAGAGACGATCTCGTTAGGTCCAACGACAACAATTTCATCCGCCGTACCCTTCACAATTGCACCGTCTTTGATAATCGCACCTTCACCGATGATGGCACGTTCGATGTGAACGCCACGACCTATGCGTGCGTTAGGCATGACGACACTGTCTTTAATCTCGGAGCCTTTACCCACTTCAGCACCGCAGAAGATTACGGAACGTTCTGCACGACCTTCAATGGCACAAGAGTCGTGAATCATGGACGTCACATGTTCAATCTTCGTATGTCTAGCTTTGTAAGCACTTGGCTTGGAGCGCCAGTCGCGAGTAAACATTGGCCAGTTTTCTTTTTGAAGACTCCAGTCTTCTTCGTTATAGAGCAGATCCATATGTGCATCCCACAGACTCTTAACTGTACCTACATCTTTCCAATAACCATTAAAGTTATAGACAAAGAGGGGATTATTCTCGTTCAACATCTGAGGAATCACATCTTTACCGAAGTCATGGCTGGATTCAGAGTTAGCAGCATCTTCCAAGAGATGGCGTTTCAGGTACTCCCAGTTGAACATGTAAATGCCCATTGAAGCCAGATTACTTTTTGGTTCAGCCGGTTTCTCGGCAAACTCGGTTACACGCAGATCAGCATCGGCAGCCATGATCCCAAAGCGATGTGCTTCATCCCACGGAACTTCCATAACTGAAATCGTTGCTGCGGCATTATTGGCTTGATGAGCCTCCAACATTTCGCGATAATTCATATGATAAATATGGTCACCCGACAAAATTAGAACATTTTCGGGGTTTTGTTGGTCAATATAGTCGATATTTTTATAAATAGCATCCGCCGTTCCCAAGTATTCGTCATTTCCTGTATGATAAGATGGAAGCAAGGAGATTCCTGCCTCACTTGAGTTACCATGTCCCCATGGTTCTCCTCCACCGATATGATCATGTAATGAATCCGCTTGATACTGCGTTAGTACACCTACAGTGTCGATCCCTGAGTTAACGCAGTTACTGAGAGGAAAATCGATGATCCGGTAGTGCCCGCCAAACGGTACAGCGGGTTTTGCGATACTTGAGGTTAAAGGGGCTAATCGCTTCCCTTCTCCTCCCGCCAACAGCATAGCGATGCAATCTTTATTAAACATAATCGTTTCCCTCCCAAAATATTGTGCATTGTAGTACATCATTAACGCAAAGTGTAGCAAGTGAAACGATGATTGCTGTAAAAATTCTGAAAATATACAACATTTTTTAAAACACCGCATTTTTCTTTTCAACTTGGCTAGAATGGGGTAATGGTTACTGTTATATCTATTTTCTGGAGAAGAAGGTGATCTTTTGGCCATTCAACCGTTAGCACACCCGGACATATTGCCGGAGCATATTTATTTATTTCATGAAGGTAACCTTCATCACAGTTATCGAATGTTGGGCGCGCAGCCTGAGACTTGCGATGGCCGTCAGGGTTATCGCTTTACCGTATGGGCACCAAATGCCGCAGAAGTAGGGCTCGCTCTGGACCGTAATGGTTGGAAAGGCGAACAGGAACCTTTATATAAGATACCCGAATCAGGATTTTGGAGTCGTTTTTTTCCGGAAATCAGTGAAGGAACTTTATACAAGTTCCGTATATTAACGGAAGATGGAACAGAATTGCTCAAAGCGGACCCTTACGCGTTTCAAGCGGAGGTTCGACCTCAGACAGCCTCTGTCACCAGTTCAATCGAAGGTTACAAATGGAATGATGGAGCTTGGAGACGTAAACAACGTGCCATGTATAACAAACCTCTACATATTTACGAAATGCATATGGGAACCTGGAAGCGCAAAGAAGATGGTAGCCTCTTTAGTTATCGTGAGATGGCTGACTTGCTCGTTCCTTACTTATTAGAAATGAAATATACACATGTTGAGATGATGCCTCTCAGTGAGCATCCCTATGACCTTTCATGGGGATACCAGAATACGGGATTCTACGCGCCAACGAGCCGTTACGGGCACCCGCAAGATCTGATGTATCTTGTGGATACACTGCATCAGGCTGGAATTGGCGTATTGCTGGATTGGGTACCTGCACATTTTGCCAAAGATGCTCATGGGTTGCGTATGTTCGATGGAACGCCTTTATATGAGTATGCAGACCCGATGTTAGCGGAGAAACCAGGCTGGGGTACGCTCAGTTTTGACTACTCGAAACCTGAGATTCGTTCCTTTCTGATCTCCAATGCACTGTATTGGATGGAGATGTATCATTTTGACGGACTTCGTGTTGATGCGGTTACGAGTATGCTTCGGCTTGATTTTGAGAAGCAGCCAGGACAATACCGTACCAATGATGAAGGGGGTCTCGAGAACAAGGAAGCTGTAGCTTTTTTGCAGCAGCTGAATGAGACAGTGTTCAAGTATTTCCCTTATGCATTGATGATGGCTGAAGAATCCAGTGCATGGCCAATGGTGACGTTACCTGTAGATGAGGGTGGCCTGGGTTTCAACTACAAATGGAACATGGGCTGGATGAATGATACGCTTGATTACATGGAATCTGATTTTCATGAGCGTCCTTCCAAACATCATTTGCTGACTTTCCCGGTCGTATACTCCTTTGCTGAAAATTATGTGCTACCTCTGTCTCATGACGAGGTTGTTCATGGCAAAAAGTCACTCCTCGACAAAATGCCAGGAACCTATGAACAGAAATTTGCCGGCATGCGTGCTTTTCTGGGCTATTTTATGACTTTCCCAGGGAAAAAGCTGCTGTTTATGGGTGGAGACTTTGGCCAGTTCATCGAATGGAAAGATGAAGATCAACTGGATTGGTTCTTGCTGGATTATGACAGTCACCGCAATTTGCATAAGTTTGAGCGTGAGCTGTCTAACCTGTACTTGGGCGAAAAAGCTTTGTGGGAGCTTGATCATTCCTTGGACGGTTATGAATGGATCACTCCGGATGATCAGGACCAGAGTGTCATTTCATATGTACGCAAAGGAAAAAAACCTGCGGATACACTCCTTGTGCTCATTAACTTTCAGCCGGTCAAGCGGGAGCGTTACCGGATTGGTGTCATGCGTCCCGGTATGTATACCGAAGTACTGAACAGTGACCATTCCGTTTACGGCGGTTCAGGCATTACTAATGATATGCAGCTACCTACCGAAAAGATTCCTTTTCATGGGCATCCATATAGTCTCGAATTGGTTTTGCCTCCGCTGAGCATCGTGATTCTAAAAAAGAACACGCGTCGGAAAACGGATGAATCGCCTGCGAGTATAACTTCCGTCAGTTCAAAAACGAAGAATAAGAATGAAAGTAATACGCTCAAACCGAAGAGGAGGACAAAGGCATGAATATTCTATTTGCTGCTGCTGAAGTACATCCATTTATCAAAACAGGAGGCCTTGCTGACGTAATCGGTGCTCTCCCGTTCGCTTTGAAGAAGGGCGGGGCAGACGTGCGTGTGATTATGCCTAAATACAAGGGAATTCCCGATGAGTATAAAGACGCATTACAGCCAGTCATTACAACAGATGTGCCCCTTGGCTGGCGTAGACCCTATTGTGGAATAGAAATGCTGGTTTTTGATGGAATTCCAGTTTACTTTGTGGATAATGAGTATTATTTTGGGCGTGACGGAGTGTACGGGTATATGGATGATGGCGAGCGCTTCGCCTTCTTCAACCGTGCAGTGCTCGAAGTGTTGCCACAGATTGAGTTCAAGCCTGACGTACTGCACAGTCATGACTGGCATGCGGGGATGATTCCTTTGTTGCTTGAAGCTCACTATAGACACGACTCATTCTATAGTGAGATACGTACAGTATTCACCATACATAACTTGTTGTACCAAGGGGTATTCCCGCATGAGTTATTCAGTGAAATCCTTGAGCTGGACGATCGATATTTCACTGTGGATGGGGCCGAATATTATGGTAATGTCAATTTCCTGAAAGCAGGAATTGTGTACGCAGATCATGTAACGACCGTGAGTCCAACGTATGCAGAGGAAGTGCAGACATCCTACTATGGGTATGGCCTGGACGGACTGCTCAGTTCTCTTGGAGATCGCTTCAGCGGGATAGTGAACGGAATTGATACCAAGAGCTACAACCCGGCAACGGACACTAAGATACCAGTGAAATACAGAACGAGTCTGTCCAAGAAAACGGAGAACAAAATTGAGCTGCAAAAGGAACTCGGACTTCCTGTTCGCCCGGATGTACCTCTCATGGTCATGGTCACAAGGCTCGTGGATTCCAAAGGGCTTGATCTGGTCTGCCGCATCCTGGATGAATTGTTATACTATGATGACATTCAATTTGCGGTACTGGGAACAGGGGAGCAGGCGTATGAACACTGGTTCCGTGAAGCTGCGAATCGTTATCCGCTCAAAATGTCTGCCCAGATTAAATTCAACGATGGGTTATCCCGTCGGTTCTATGCAGGCAGTGATATCTTCCTGATGCCATCCAGATTCGAGCCATGTGGTATTAGCCAGCTACTGGCTCTGCGATACGGCAGTGTGCCTCTCGTAAGGGAAACAGGTGGTCTGAACGATACCGTGCAGGCATATAACGAGTTTACAGGAGAAGGGAATGGCTTCTCGTTCACGAGCTTTAACGCACATGACATGATGAATACCATTCGGCGTGCAGAGGAGATTTACAAACAGCCAGAACACTGGAAGAAAATTGTGAAGAATGCCATGGGCGGAGAATATAGCTGGAACGTCTCAGCTGAGGAATATATGGATATCTATCGCCGGATTACGCTTGAACCTGTAAATTAATGCAGTCGTGAATGAGTCACAGCATGTGATGCTGTGGCTTTTTTATGCAATAAAACACTTCCAGACTTCAGAATGAACGTACTCCATTTATCTGAAAGTGGTAGAAGTGTTTTCCCTTTGCCATGATTATGCTTGGACTGAATCGTTAAAATGGATGGTCGCCGGATCGAGCTGCCTGTACAAAATGCGGTACCCATAGGGGTCGAGCTTAATATTCATCAATCCATCGGTTGGAAACACAGGCTCTTCGGTTAACGCATCTTTCCAGTCTTTCGTCTCCATGGGATGTGAGAGCGTACGATCTTGAGGTGTATTGTTCATCCAAACAGTAAAGTGGAGGTTGTCATCTACGCGTTCGTACACGATACAGGGATCATTATGATCAGCCTTGAGGAAACGGAAACGTCCTTTGCGCAGGGCTTCATTGCTTTTGCGTAAATCGATCATTAGACGATAAAAATCATAAAGTTCTCTGTCTTGCTTGGCCGGGTCCCATTCCATACATTTTCGACAATCGGGGTCAGCATCACCACTAATTCCAACTTCGTCGCCGTAGAAAATACAAGGTGTACCGATATAGGTGAAGAGAAATACAACTGACAACTTTAATCGGCGTTTGTCTTCTCCTAACCGGGTGAGCAGGCGAGGGGTATCATGGCTACACAGCATATTGAAGATGACCTCATTCGTTTGTTGTGGGTATCGCATAATCAATGAACCCATTTCGTTGGCAAAATGATAACCATCCATTGATCCACAGAAGAACTGAAGCACTTTGTCGGCAAAAGGATAATTCATGACGGAATCAAATTGATCCCCCATAAGCCAGGTCAAGGAATCGCTCCATACTTCACCAACAATATAGGCTTCGGGATTCGCGGCTTTAACAACTTTGCGAAAATCACGCCAAAAATGGTTGTCCACTTCATTCGCTACATCCAGACGCCAGCCATCCAGCTTGATTTCCTTTATCCAGTACTCAGCCACATCGAGTAGATATGCCTTAACCTCAGGATTGGCTGTATTGAACTTGGGCATGTTGCCATAGAACCCAAACGTATCGTAGGTGGGTATACCATCCTTGATCTGAACCGGATATTCATTGATGTGGAACCAATCGGCATACGTTGAATTTTTTCCATGTTGGAGTACGTCCTGAAAAGGAGGGAAGTCTTCACTGCAATGGTTGAACACCGCGTCCAACATGACACGGATACCCAGGCGATGGCATTCTTCTGTCACTTGTTTGAGCATGGCGTTATCACCGAAATGGGGGTCAACTTTTTTATAGTCAATGGTGTCGTATTTGTGGTAGGAATTAGCCTGGAATAACGGGGTAAAGTAAATGGCGTTCACGCCAAGTTCAGTCAAGTCATGTAGATGATCCAGCACACCTTGCAAGTCTCCACCAAAATAATTGTCCAGCTCAGGTTTGCCACCCCAGTCGTGGGTTCCTTGAGGATTCAGCTTGGGATCTCCATTGGCAAACCGCTCGGTCATGATCTGATAAAATACAGCTTCTTTGGCCCACTCGGGTACCTTAAACACATCGATCTCATGTATATAAGAGAACTCATAATATCCTCCGGTTGGATAGGGGGCCTCATAATGAATGCCGTTATCCGCGAGGAAAACATCTTCCGAACCGGCGGTTATCCGAAATATATAGGTGAGGCGTTTGAATTGAGGTTTGACGGCAGCCTCCCAATAATCAAACATGCTATCGGCAGCAGCCTTCTCCAGTTGAATTTCCTTGTAAGTTCCATTCCAATTGTACTTATCTCCGGTCAGTGCAGTCACGTATTGCACATCATTTCGCTTGGTTCGTACGCGTAGATGTATGGTAGACGAATCATAGGCATAGGCCCACTTGTCACGAGGAACATGATACATGGCTTCAAGCAGCATGACAGCACCTCCTGAATATAGGATAAGTTATAGAGGTTGTTCAAAAGCCCGCTTTTGATTAAAAGTGATGCCTATCGGCATCATTGGCATCGAATATGGAATTCAGCCGAAATGTCCGTTGCTCACGTAGTTTTGCCTACGCTCCGCTACTCCATTTCTAGCTTTATCCCATCTTCTCGGTACTGAAAACCGGTCTTTTGAACACGCACTTATAGTTATAATTAACCAAGTTAGCCAGCAAACGAAACACAATTCCTGTAATAAAATGTATTGTTTTCAGTGTTTTCAAGGGTTTCTTTCACAGCATATCCAGCTTCTTACTGAATATACTCACAGCTAAATCAAGAAAAGGGTGCCTTGAACAAGCTTGGATTTCAAGTCTGTTCAGGGCACCCCTGTATAGCATGTTGAAGCGATTCTTAGCGAATAGCTTGCTCGAACTCTGTACGGATGGATTGAAGCAACTCCGGCTGGCTCAGGACGTCGTAGGCTGTTGTAGCGAGTGCCTTGGCTCCCAAAATCATCCCGTCCAGCGCACGCTCTTGGAGTGCAAGATCACGGAAGGCTATGGAGTGCAGTGTGTGCACTTCGTCTACAACACGAATGTAGGGATGGATGGCAGGACATTTCAGGGAGACGTTACCGATGTCCATGGAGCCATGATCGTTACCACTCACAATCTCTTCTTGCGGGATGCCGAGTTCCATTAGATTTTGACTAAAAGCAGCTGAGAATGCTTCATTGGTGACCATCTCATCGTAGGACGTTTCATAGTTGGATGTCACCAGCTTGCAACCTGTCTGGAGAGCAGAACCTTCAGCGATCTGAATCACACGTTCTGTGAGGATATTCAGTTCTTTGCGAGTTGCTGCACGTACATAAAATTGGGCTGAAGCATAGTCAGGAATGATATTTGCTGCCTGCCCTCCGTTGTTAATCACACCATGAATGCGAACGGTGCTTTTCACTTGTTGCCGGAATGCGTTGATCCCGTTGAACGTTTGAATGACAGCATCAAGTGCATTAATGCCTTCGTGCGGACTTGCAGCAGCATGTGAAGAGCGGCCATGGAATTCAAATTGTACAGCATCAATAGCCAGTGAACTGCCGGACTTTTCGTAGGCATAATACGGATGCGCCATGAGAGCGACATCGCAGTCATCGAACAAGCCTGCTTCTGCCATCGGAACTTTCGCACCTCGTGTCTCTTCAGCTGGTGTACCAAACACTTTAATCGTTCCACCTACTTCATCCAGAATGGATTTCAGCCCAACAGCAGCACCAAGACTCATCATGCAGATTAGATGGTGACCACAGGCGTGACCGATCTCCGGCAAAGCGTCATACTCACACAGTAATGCGATGGTAGGGCCGGGTTTGGCGGCCGAATAGGTTCCGATAAAGGCTGTGTCCAGTCCCAGAATTGGAGCCTCTACAGTGAAACCATGGAAGAGCAATTCTTCTTTCAAACGGGCAGAAGCGAGATACTCTTCATTTCCCAGTTCGGGGTTGGCACCGATATATGATGAAATGGCTTTAAAACGGGAAGTATATTGATCAATAACCGTCAGGATCTGTGATTTATTAGATGTCATTAGTAAACTCCTTATGCAAAAATGAAAATAATCCATTGATTATATCATGTTTGCTTCATTTTTTCAGAAACAAGTCAAGATTTGTAATGTCAAAATGCATTGCATAATCATGCATTGTACTTTATAATGACTCAGTCATCAACATGAGAAGCATACAAAGTATTGTAAGGGGAGAGAAAAAGGTTGAAATTGATAAGTCGTTACACCATGATGCTGTTGACCTTTGTTATTCTGCTGACGACTGCCGTTCCTGTGGCATTTGCAAGTGGAACTACAGATAATTCAAGCAGTAAAAAGCTGGTGCTCGGTACAAGTGCCGATTTTGCACCATATGAATTCCATAAAGTGATTAATGGCAAAGATGAAATCGTCGGCTTCGATATTGAGATCGCCAAAGAGATTGCCAAAGATCTTGGCGCTGAGCTTGTGATTGAGGATATGGGCTTCGACGGTCTTCTGCCTTCATTGCAGAGCGGGCGTGTTGATCTGGTGGTTTCAGGTATGACGCCGACGGATGAGCGGAAGAAAAGTATCGATTTTTCCGACACCTATTATAAATCAAAACAAGTGATTATGGTTCGCAATGTGGATAAAGACAAATATCCAACCATGGCAGAACTTGAAAATGCGAAGATTGGCGTTCAGAAAGGCTCCATTCAGGAAACGATCGGACAGAGTATTCCAGGAGCGAAGCTTACTGCGCTGGATAAAATCTCGGATATCGTGCTTCAACTTCAAACAAAACGAATTGACGCGGCAATCGTTGAAGATACGGTTGCTGCAGGTTATCTGGACGATATCATTGGACTTGCTGCTGCTGTTCCGGACGAAGAGCAAGCAGAAGCGGCAATCGGGATTCGTAAAGGTAATACCGAGCTGCTAGCTGCAGTAAATGGAACACTGGAGCGACTGAAAAGTGAAGATAAAATCAATCAGATGGTGACGGACGCCAGCCTCTTGATGGCGGATAAAGCGAACAAATCACAAAATATTTTCCAAGTATTCTGGGAGTACAAAAGTTTCTATGCAACAGGTGTAGGATACACGCTCCTGTTATCTGCACTTGGTGTAATATTTGGGGTTATCATCGGATTGATCATCTGTTTGTTCCGTTTGCATGACGCTGCAATCTTGCGCTGGATCGGTACGGCTTATGTTGAAGTTATCCGTGGTACACCGATGCTGGTACAGCTGATGATTATCTACTATGGTATTTCCTTGACGTTTGGAATTAATTTCTCTGCTCTTCAAGCGGGTATTCTCACACTTTCCATTAATAGTGGTGCCTATCTGGCTGAGATTTTCCGTGCAGGTATCCAAGGTGTGGATCGTGGTCAGTTGGAGGCAGCGCGTTCCCTCGGAATGGGCAGAGGGGCAGCAATGCGTTACATTATATTGCCGCAAGCCTTCAAAGCTGTATTACCAGCGATCGGTAATGAATTCGTGACTATTATCAAAGAATCCTCCATTATCTCCGTTATCGGTATGGTGGATATTATGTATCAGGCTAGCGTGGTCAAGAACATTACGTTCCAAGGGTTGAGTCCGTTTCTAATTGCAGCAGCCATCTACTTTGTAATGACGTTCATTTTGTCCAAGCTGCTGGGACGACTGGAAAGGAAGTTGAGTGCAAGTGATAGACGTTAGACAATTACACAAATCTTATGGTAATAACGATGTACTTAAGGGCATTAACGTGACGATTGGCAAAGGTGAGGTTGTCGTGGTTATCGGTCCTTCCGGCTCAGGTAAAAGTACATTCTTGCGTTGTCTGAACTTGTTGGAACAGCCTACCTCGGGAGAGATTGATTTTGAAGGCGTATCAATCACCGATCCGAAGCACAACATCAATGCGACTCGTGAAAAAATGGGCATGGTGTTCCAGCATTTCAACCTGTTCCCACACAAAACGGTTCAGCAAAACATCACGATTGCTCCAATTAAAGTGAAGAAGCAATCCACGCAGGAAGCGGAGAAAATTGCTGCTGATCTGCTTAACACGGTAGGCTTGTACGATAAAAAAGATACATTCCCAAATCAGCTGTCCGGTGGACAGAAGCAGCGGATCGCCATTGCAAGAGCGTTGGCCATGCAACCGCATGTGATGCTGTTTGACGAGCCTACTTCAGCACTGGACCCCGAGATGGTCGGTGAAGTGCTGGATGTCATGAAACGTCTTGCAGAAGGCGGGATGACCATGGTCATTGTGACGCACGAGATGGGTTTTGCACGTGAAGTGGGAGACCGGATCCTGTTCATGGATGGCGGGGTTATTGTAGAAGAGGGAACACCAGATGAGGTGTTTGGAGCACCGAAAAATTCACGTACACGTGATTTTCTTGCGAAAGTACTCTAAAAGAACTGATCAAATAGCGTTACTGACTTCGAGTCGGTGACGCTATTTTTTTATGCGAAATAATCACTTAAGGATTCGAAAAGTAACTTTTCTGTTACCAAATATAAAGAAATCGGTTCGTCAAACTATTCTGAATTATCCAGTATTCTTACAGTTGATGACATGCTGAAAACCATTTGGTAAGAATTACTACAAGTTCAGGTTACAAAATTGTGATATATTGAACTCTGCCGAAACTTCCGGACAGGGAGTGCGGGGGATGTAACGATGCAGACCGTGCAGGGGGAAGATCTAAGGCACACTGCTTGGGGTGAATTAGGGGTACATAACGTTTCACATGTAACGAAGAACCTATAGGGTGGCTCCTCATCCGAATCCGACAACTAACTTCGCAGGCATAATGAGGGAGGAAGACCATGATTAACAAGAAACGTATAGCCAAAACAGCAGTAGCATTAATGACAACAGCAATGCTCATTCAAGCCGTTCCGGCTCACGCAGATTCAGTTCATGTGGCCAAAGAAGGGGATACCTTCTACACCTTATCGAAACAGTATGGAGTAGCACTCAACACGTTGGTTAAAGCAAACAACGACATTTCGCCTTACAACATTTATGGTGGTTTAAAAATTAAGATTCCCGGTAAGGCAAACAATGTAGCAGCTGCTGCGGCTACGGAGAGCAAGACCCAAGCGAAGACTGTTACTACAGCAAGCTTGGACGTTAACGCAGATAACAAAGTTGTTCAAGCCTGGGGAAAAACGTTCGATTACAGTAAAGCAGTGAACGTGAAAGCAACGGCATACTCTGCAGATCCGTCCGAAAATGGGGGATGGGGTGCTGTGGATTACTTCGGGAATGATCTTGAATTGGGTACGATTGCGGTTGATCCCAGTGTGATTCCACTGGGAACCAAAGTACTGGTAACCGGTCACAGCCATCCGGGATTGCCAAAGCAGGCTTTTGTAGCGACAGCACGTGATATTGGTGGTGCAATCAAGGGTCACCGGATTGATATCTTTATCCCTGGTAGCAAGCAGTCCGTAAGCACATTTGGTTTCCAGGATATCGAGCTGTATATTCTGAAGTAGAAAATTAATTACATCTAACCGAAATCAAACAGGGTGTCTGCCAGTCGCTACTTGCGATTGAACAGGCACCCTTTTAACATCGTCATCATTTCCTACATGGACATCCTAATCCTTGGCTTTTGGCAACCCCAACATCTCGTCCAAGGTGACCAGTTCATACCCCCGATTACGCAGTTCCTCAATAATTTCAGGTAAAGCCTCAATCGTGCCATTCAAGTTCGAACCCACACCGCCCCCGGCATGTTGCAGAACGATGGAACCGGGTTTTACGGCAGATAGGATGTTATCCTTCACCTCTTCCTTGGAGAGGCCTTTCCAGTCCAGTGAGTCAACGTTCCAGTTCACAATGCTATAGTGTTGTCTGGCAGCCCATTGCAGCTGTTCTTCATTAATATCTCCGTAAGGTGGCCGGATCATCTTGGGCGTATATCCTGCTAGGTGATGAATGATATCCCCAGTATGTAAAATTTGTTTGCGAAAGGCATTCATCGACAGCTTACTGAATTCCGGATGATTGTAGCTGTGATTGCCAACAATATGCCCTTCCTTAACTATACGTTTCACCAGATCCGGATGTTTCTCAGCACGACTACCAACGATAAAGAATGTAGCTCTGACTTTATATTTCTTCAATACATCTAATACCTGTGGAGTAAATCGTGGATCGGGCACGTCATCAAAAGTCAGGGCAACCTGCTTCGTTGAAGGACCATTCGTTTTGAACGTATCCGCATATTTTTGACGTAATTGTCCCAATGTCAGTTGTTCTTCTTCCGCGGAATCTGAAACTGATACTGATTCACTTGGCGGGCTTGAAGCATCCCGCGATGAAGCTGGAGCATGGTATCCTCCGAAAAAAATAACGATAACCATCAGCATAATGAGGCGTACGCGCATAATAACGGCCTCCTTTTCCAAAAATGATGTTCTCCTTGGTATGTCCGAGGTGTCCATAAAATATGCGTAGTGTGAGAATTTTCATTGCGGATTTATCTTGTTAAAGCCATAATTCCTCCATATATAACATATAGAGAAGGATAGGTGGATGGTTATGAGTACATATGATTTGAAATCGATACGTTTACAAGTGATTGAGGCAGGAGATGATAAGGTTTTTCTCGTTACCGGAGGAAAGGCGCATATTGGCGCTGTAGCCACGTTCTACGTGGATCATGAGCGCGTAAGCGGGACGACGGTACATATTCCGGGTCACAAGGAACAAGAGCTGTGTGAGCGGCTTGCCCGAAAGGCCGCCCTGCAGCTGAAAGTAACCGTTACGGTGATCATGGGTATCCATTTTGATTCCATTACACGGATGCAGATCGACGAAATCGTGCAGACTGCAGAGAGGCTAATGGAGGATCATCTGAACAAGGATAAAGGATCTTCCTAACATGAAGAGCAATCGCAAGTTTTGAT
This sequence comes from Paenibacillus sp. SZ31, assembly GCF_012912005.1. Lineage (GTDB taxonomy): Bacteria > Bacillota > Bacilli > Paenibacillales > Paenibacillaceae > Paenibacillus. Next base: position 79,878 of record NZ_JABBEA010000007.1, on the reverse strand, counting down.
TTTATTTGCTAAAATTGAAACGAGTTGTAGATTGTTACGTATGTATGTTTATATACGATGTAATATCGACTAGGAGGAATAACATAATGTCCATTTTCAAACGATTGCGTGATTTAACAATGTCTAATATCAATGCCATTATTGACAAGGCGGAAGATCCAATCAAGATGACGGACCAATATATCCGTGATATGCAAGAGGATCTGGAAGATGCGGAGAAAGCAGTAGCCGCACAGATTGCCATTGAGAAGAAATTCAAGCAGCTATTCGAAGAGCAGGAAGCTCTGGTGAAGAAACGTGAAGAGCAGGCGCATACGGCGGCTCGTGCTCAGAATTTGGATCTGGCTCGACGTGCTTTAGAAGAGAAAAAGGTTGCTGAAGAGAAGATGGCTGAGTACAAAACCAGCTATGATCAGAACAAGGCTTCTGCAGATAACCTGCGTGGCAAGCTCGACGAGATGCGTAAGCAGTTGACTCAAATGAAGAACAAACGTGAGACATTGGTAGCACGTTACAATGCAGCAAAAGCTCAAACGGAAATCAACAAAGCGTTGAATGGGTTTGGCTCTGATACGGCAAGTGCTGGCATGAAGCGTATGGAAGAGAAAATGATGCAGATGGAAGCACAGGCAGAAGCAAGCAACGAAATGTCCTCCAAAGGCAAGTCTTTGGACGAAGAGTTCGAGAAGTTGGGTAAAGACCAGGCTGTTGAAGACGAACTCGCAGCATTGATGAAACAGTACGATAATAAGAACTAACACCTTGGTTGTCAGCAGGGTTAACCAGCGGAGGAGAAGAGCGTTTCTCCTTCGCTTTTAAATGCGGTTCATGTTGATATGTGGGGGCTGTGTAAATGGATTTGAACATTTTGGCGATGCTGGTCTGGACCGTATCTGGTTCGGTTTTGCTGTTTGTCCTGATGTATGTTGATTCACTGTTCACGAAATATAAGGATTTTGCTGAAGTTAAGGCTGGCAATATGGCCGTTACTACACGTATGGTTATGAAGTTATTTGCACAAGGGTATGTACTCGCTACGTCTATTTCTACGGCTGGTCACCTGGGAGAAGCACTGTTGGTCTCCGTTGTATCCTTTATCATTTTGTTGATTCTGGAGAGTGTCGTACACTTTATGATTCGCAAATGGGCCACTTTGGATCTGGATACCGGAATTCAGCAAGGAAAAACAGGATATGGGTTGTTCTCTGGCGCTTTACATATCGTGGGCGCACTGATTATTGCAGCTTGTTTATAAGATAAGGAACAGGAGTAATTCTCATGAGTGTATGGAAACGAATTAAAGGAATACTAACGAAACCTGAACCGCCGCAGGCAGAGAAAACCATGCTACAGCTTGCACCTGGTGATATCTGTGAGGTTTCTCTCGTCACTTATGAAGTCGTTGGTCGGGTACAAAATCGCGCTCGAAATGCAGTTGTGCTTACGCTGCAGGATGGTACCGCCTTTCGATATTTGCATATCGAAGAACGGGAAATTACCCGTTATGCCTTATATATAGCAATTGATGGCAGACTAGATGCACCTGATGAGGTGCCTACATTGCTGGACCTGGATGGACGCGCATATCATCTGGAGGAAGAATATGATGGCATGGTATCTACGGCAGGCAGAACTCCGTATGGCCAGGCAGGAGAACAATTGGTATGGCAGTATCAGTCGGATGATAATATGCTTCTTCGCGTAGAGTGGCAAGACAGAAGATTTACATTGTATGAGGGTGAGTCCATTATTCCTGCGGATATCAAAGTGATTCGTTCGAGCTAGGAGAGGTTCCAATGAAAAAACGCTTGGCACATGGATTAAAATTAATGCTGGTCCTCAGCCTTGTGATGTCTCTGTTGTCCGCGTGCGGAGCACCTTCTGTTCAGGACACATATCCGCTTGAATCGGTTAGTGGCAGTGGTAACTCAACGTCCTATGTGTACCGGGCCTCGGACCGAACGGTTCCGGAAGTGGCTCAGGAATTGTCTGACCAAAGGCAATCGGATCAGATCTCGGCAGAGAACACAGAGCGTATGTTCCTGGTGTATCAGGACGAGTATTATCATCTGCAACAAGATCCGAATAAGCCGGAGGATACCTTGGTTGAGGTGGACTCAAAGGAGTATGTTCGGCAGAACTACGATTCATCTTTTTTACAAGGTTACCTGACTGCTACATTAATAGGTAATCTGTTCGATTCTTTTGGTGGACGGGGCAATGGTAATTATCGGGGTTATACCAATAAAGATACGTATAAACCGAGTGCAGGATCTTACCGTACACCAACGAGTAATGACAAGAAGGTTGCTCCACCCATTACTGTGGATCGGAAAGGTACAATTACAAGGCGCGGAAGCGATAAAGATTCAAGCGTGGGATCTGGCGGAGGATTATTCAACCGTAACAAGGATCAGAGCAAGGGAACCATTGATCGCAACAAAAGCAGTGGTGGCCTGGGCGGATTGTTTGATTCACCTAAGAAATCTTATAAAAAACCAAAAACCAGAGTGGGCGGCGGCCGCATTATGAGGCGTAGATAACATTTAATCGTAAGCGTCGCTGTCAAGCGAATAGTTTATTTAAGAACAGCGAAAAGGGAAGGCGGATTCATCTCGCCGGCACATTACCTTGGAGCTGTTCTTTTTGGTTTACGATTTGCGAACATGATTGGATTTGCGTACGCGGGGAATCGTTGAAGCAGGCTGCTTGCGAATCCAGCGGATAAATGGCATCATTCGTTCATCCTGTCTCAAGGATTGCAGGTCCGTGAGACCGAGAGTTACAATGTCGCGATTGGTGTATAGCGAATGAATCTGTTTGTGACAGGGGATGCACAGATTGGCCGTAGGCAGAAAAGTTCCGCCCATTTCTTTGGGTGTCAGATGATGAATGGTCGTGTCCACAGGTTCTCTTCCGCATAATTCACATCGTTCACTCATGATGTATCGCCTCCCTTTGCATTTGTATTATGGGCATATACGCTTGCTTTCATGTTGGATGTGAGCGATGTACTTGTCATCTTACCGCATTCGGGCTACACTTTTCTTAAACGATGATATGTCTCTAGGAGGTAAGAATACTTTTGAAACTAAACTCACATTCATATGATATGACAACTGCCAAGTTCAATCGTACAGCTGTACAGGTACCGGATGCCCAAGCCAAAATAGCTGCACGCGTGACTTCAGGCTCCATAGAGAAAGTTGGCCTCGAATCTGCCCATGGACGTACACTTGCAGAGACTATTCAGGCACCTCATCCGTATCCATTCTTCCGCAGATCGGGTATGGATGGATTCGCAATTATAAGTACAGATACCCTAGATGCATCGAGTGATCATCAAATCTGGTTTCGGGTAATTGACGAAATTCCTTGCGGTTACACCTCGGACCACACCATTGTTTCAGGTACAACGGCTCGCATCATGACAGGAGCACAGGTTCCTGAAGGTGCGGATGCCGTGGTCATGATGGAGATGACTGAGAGTAAGGAAGAGAACGGAGAACAGTGGATTGCATTGAAACGACAGATATTGTCGGGCGCTAACATCACACCAATCGGACTGGAAGTCCAGGAGGGTCAGAAACTGCTTGAAGCAGGAACGATCATCAGGGCAGGAGAGCAGTCCGTGTTAGCGACTTTTGGCATTGCAGAAGTACCTGTATTTCAACGTCCTAAGGTTGCGATATTCGCCACAGGAACGGAATTGCTTGATGTAGATGAGCCACTGCAACCAGGTCGGATTCGGAACAGCAACAGTTATATGTTGCGTTCTCTAGTCGTTGAAGCAGGTGGAGAGCCGGTAATGTATGGTTCCATTGCTGACGATGTGAACACAGCAAGGGTGAAGCTGGAAGAAGCCATTCAAGATAATGATATCGTGGTGACCACAGGCGGAGTGTCTGTCGGGGATTATGATATTATGGGTGAACTTGTGTTGGAAGAACATGTGGAGATGTTGTTTAACAAAGTGACGATGCGACCAGGCAGTGTAACCACAGCTGCTGTGTACAAAGACAAATTACTTTTTGCGCTTTCGGGTAACCCAGGGGCTTGTTTTGTGGGTTTTGGTCTATTTGTTCGTCCAACCATTCGTTCCATGCAAGCCGATGCTCATCCTTATTTGGAAGAATGGACTGCGACCTTGGAAGAAGGGTACGCCAAAGTAAACAATTTCACACGATTCGTACGTGGACGCACAGAGATCCGCAACGGAATGGTGTATGCCATACCCGCTGCTGCCCGTGTAGATGAATCCAGCGTGATGATTACGATTAAGGACAGTGATTGTCTAATTGTTATTCCTCCTGAGAAAAAAGGCATTCCTGCGGGGGAACAGGTGCGCATTCTCAAACTGCCCTCAGGTCATGTGAGGTAGTTGGTATATGACTAAAATGAGTGGAACAAAACCACATATCATACAGATAGTTGGATACAAGAACACGGGCAAGACGACCATGACAGCCGCGCTAATTGATCACTTTTCTTCCATGGGACTAAAGGTAGCCGCGATTAAGCATGATGGACACGACCATTTCGAGATAGATCAAGAAGGAACGGATTCGTATCGATTTGGGGAGGCAGGGGCCGCGGCGGTGGTTGTTATGTCAGAGAAACGCACTGCCATTATGGAGCGACAAGCAACCAGGCTGGAGGATATGTTAAGTCGTCTATCCGGGTATGATTGGATTGTTATAGAGGGATTCAAAGAGGCTTCTTATCCGAAGTTGGTGATGGTTCGAGAAGAGAAAGATCTGACACTAGTGGATCGCCTTGAAAGGGTAGTGGGTATGATCTCATGGTTATCTCTAGATCAGGTGATGGAGCTAAGCGGCGTAAACAGGGATATAACATGGTACTCGGTTCATGAAACGGAGTATATAGCCCAAGCGTTGTTACAGATGGTTGAGAGCAAGTGAAGGAAGAATGCTGAAATCGAATCGTGGAAACGTAAAGAAGTGGGACATTATCGTCGCTGCACATGATTGAAACCTGATTGAATGTACAGAGAGCATTATTGATCCATTTCTAATATAACGTAACATTTATTATGTAAACTAAAATTATTGGTGCTTCTTTTCCTTGAATGTTGTAAAAAAACAAAATAAAGCAGCAGACCTTTCTCGGATCGAAGTCCTTGATGCGGTTTGCTGCTTTTATTATGTTAGGAATGTTACATCCCATCGTCAGTACGACGTTCGATGGCTTCGGACATCGTTTTGTCGGTAAGGTGAGCATAGATCTCGGTTGTTTCCGTAGAAGCGTGTCCAAGCTGCTCCTTCGTTTTGTAGATATCATTTTGCAGATAATAGTCGGTTGCGAATGAATGGCGTAATTTGTGTACGGTCAAGAATGGTTTGCCAAAGCGCTTGGCGTATTTCATGATCATGGCCTGAATTGCTCTCTTGGTCATTCGGCTGCCTTCGGAATCTCCGTTGCGCATGGCAATGAACAGACCTTTCTCCCGCTTGGGCGTGCGGTAACGTGATTGCCGCAGGTTCATATAAGTTGCAAGCTCGTCCTTGGCCTGTTCCCTGAAATAAACGGGAGTTTTGTACGTCTCATCATTGTTACCTTTGCGATAAACATACAGGAGTTTGTTGTTCAGATCGAGGTCATCGACGTTCAGGTTCACGACCTCCGACACACGTAAGCCGGAATTCAAAATCAGGCTGGCAATACAGGCGTCCCGTTCTTTGTTGATTTCATGGGAGTACAAGGCCTGCTTATTCTTCTCCATATCGACAGCGTAACCTTCAAGGATATATCCGATAAATTCGAGAAGTTCCTCTTCCTCCAGAATTTTACCTTTGAGTTTGGCAGCGGTGTCCTTGGGTTTATGGGTACGCTTGATCTCGATTTTGGCCATAATGTTCCGCTTCAACAAAGGATAAAAGTCTTCATCTTCCGCAATCTGGCTCAGGTAATGGAAAAGGGAGCGAAGGGAAGAGAGTTTGCGAGAGACGGTAATTCTGGAATTAGTTCCTTCTCGTTTGGTTGTTAGAAATAATCGATAGGCCGTAACCGAATCCATTCGTAGGACTTCAAGTTCAGTCAACGTAACTTCTTTATTAGAGCTTGCGTCGGATAGCCCTTCTGCTCGCAACCAACCGAAGAAAGCTTCGTAATCTCTTAAATATTCGAGCAGGGTAGAGGGGGACAGGTCAGGCAGCTTGTAGTCCATGAATTGCTGAACGAACCAAGGCATGGAAGGTAGTTTGTCATCCAGCTTGCGTCGATCAATCTCTTTTTGCACGTTGGTCAAGTTCGACACCTCCATGTGAAAAACATATAAATTAATATTCAATGTGTTAGTATTCTATGCTCTAGTGTACCATAATTTACATGCTCACAACTTGTTCACTGAAGCAGGCAGCAGGTAGCGGATGCTTCCTTGCCCTTCAGCGCGTAAACCTTTAAAGTAATCAGTATACGTAGAGCAGAGGAGGTGAACCGGATGAATATGCAAATAGAACTGGTTCCCCGGGAACGCAGTCAGGTGATTCGGCATTTAATGCAATTTTATCTCTATGATTTTACCAAATATCTGAATATTGATGTGGACAGTAACGGTATTTTTCCGGAATATCCGGGTTTGGAAGCATTCTGGACAGAAGAGGACCGCAAGTTTCCTTTTTTGATTACAAGTGATGGGGCACCTGCAGGGTTTGCTTTGGTGGAGAAACTGGAGCCTGGAAGTAAGGATAATGACTACTATTTGACTGAATTTTTTGTAATGCAAAAATATCGGCGCAGTGGCGTGGGCACACGGGCAGCCTATGAATTGTTTAAACGTTTCCCAGGAAGATGGAAAGTGACTCAGGTTCGTAACAATGTCATTGCGCAGGCGTTCTGGCGAAAAATTATAGGGGAGTATACAGGAGGCCGCTTTCGAGAAAAGTTCCATCCAGAGCTGGGCAATCCAAGCCAGTATTTTGTAACCTGATCCCAATCGGGGCTTCACTTACATATAAAGTATTTGCATGATTGCTGAAATATTGAAATTTGATAAAGGGAGTGAGTGACATGAACGTACCTACATTCCATCTCGATGGACAGACAGCACTAGTGACAGGCGCGGGGAGAGGGATTGGAAAAGCAATTGCGATTGGACTTGCCCAGTCAGGCAGTGACGTTGTACTTGTATCCCGAACGATGAGAGAGATTGAGGAGACAGCTGCCTACATCTACGAACAGACAGGGCGTAAAGCACTCGCACTAACTGCGGATATGACATCAAGAGAGCAACTGGAAGAGACGTTTCGAGAGGCGATTTCGGAGATGGGCAGTCTGGACATTTTGGTGAATAATGCAGGTATGAACATCCGGACACCCGCACTTGAAGTCACGGACGAGCAGTGGGAGACCATCATGCAAACGAATCTGAAGTCGGCATTCATCGCTTCACAACTGGCGGGTCAGCATATGAAAGAACGTGGGACTGGGAAGATCATCAACATCTCTTCGGTAGGTGGGCACACGGCTCTTCGAACAGGGGTTGTATATGGTGCGACCAAAGCTGCATTAATTCATATGACCAAAGTTCTCGCACTGGAATGGGGCAATTATGGAATCCGTGTCAATTCAGTAGGCCCATGGTATTTCCGAACACCTTTGACCGAAAAGCTGCTGGATGATCCCCAGTATTTGCAGGAAATCGTAAGTCGCACACCGCTTCAGCGAGTGGGAGAACTGGAGGAAGTGGTAGGACCTGTCGTGTTCCTGGCATCGGATGCAGCCGGATACATAACGGGTCAGACGTTATTGGTTGACGGTGGGATGTCCATCTACGGATTCTAGATGAGTTGAGTTGGTAGCAGTCTGGAAAAGTGGGTGGCATAACGAATGTATGGGTAATAACATATTGGAAGATAAAACGTGTCTAAAACTCGCTGAAGTGCATCTTTTACCGTCTTTTCGCCCCCTGCTGCGTTACTTTTTCCTTGACGTGCCCCGGCACAACTGCGGAAAACTTCCTTGTTTGGAACGAAAAATCGGCAAAATTTACTTCTGCGGAGGTTCAGACACGCCCTAATCTGTATTTCTATTTATCTGTACCCAATTCACTGAACTTGGAGGAAGATAACCATGGAAACGCGCAAGTACGGAAATACTGGAATGAACGTAAGTACACTTGGATTTGGCGGAGCGGAAATAGGCAAAAATGTATCCAAAACGGATGTAGCGACATTACTGAACAGTGCGCTGGATGCAGGCTTAAACGTGATTGATACGGCTGAATGTTATGGTGATAGCGAGCAATTAATCGGTGAAGTGCTGTCACATCGGCGTGATGATTACTATTTGTTCACCAAATGTGGACATGCTGCCGGGATCGAAGGTCCCGATTGGGATGCCAAAGTACTGGAGCAAACGATTGACCGTAGTCTTAAGCGGTTGAAAACGGACTATGTGGATGTCATCCATTTGCATAGCTGTTCTGAAGAAGTGCTTCGGCAAGGGGCAGTTATCGAAGTGCTACAGCGTGCCAAGGAAGCAGGGAAAACCAGGTTCATCGGATATAGTGGGGATACAACGGATGCGCTATATGCGATTCAGACCGGAGTATTTGACAGCCTGGAGACCTCATTAAATATCGCAGATCAGGAGGCAATTGAACTTACTTTGCCTGAGGCGAGAAAAAGAAACATGGGTGTCATCGCCAAAAGACCTATTGCCAATGCGGCCTGGACGTATGAAACACTTTCAGAAGAGGCTTATCCATTTATATACTGGAAACGCTTAAGCGAACTTAACTATGGTTTTCTGGGTGAAGATGCCCAGGCAGCGGTGGAAACAGCACTACGTTTTACGCTAAGTACCGAAGGCGTAGACACGGCTATTGTAGGAACAGCCAAGCCCAATCGCTGGCAGCAAAATGCCGATCTTGTGGCTAAAGGGGCACTTCCGCAGAACCTATATGATGAAATTAGAGCACGATGGAACGAAATCGCCGGCGCTGACTGGACTGGCCGGACTTAAAAAATTATAAAAATATGAGTGAAGTGGTCATAGCCCCGTCAAGTAGACAATAAAAAAAGAGAAACTCCATTAAGCGGCGACTTTTTCCCGGAATTCAATTGGGGAGAGGTCGCCGAGTTTGTTTTGGAAACGGTCCTTGTTGTAAAACAACATATACTCTGTAATTTGGTTCCTTGCTTGTTCCAGATTCTGAGGCTTCTCCAAATATAACTTCTCCGTCTTTAAGTGGGAGAAGAACGACTCAATACATGCATTGTCATAGCAGTTCCCACGCCGAGAATGGCTTCCTGTTAGCTTCTTCTCTTCAAGCAATTTGGCATAGCTCTGTGTTGTATACTGGAATCCCTGGTCGGAATGGAGTAAGGCCGGTCCACATTTCAGTTTCTTTACCGTTTCCATCACAAGTTTTAAGTCATTTCGCTCGGAGAGTTCCCAAGCTACAATCTCGTTGTTGTATAGATCCATCACAACCGAGAGATAAGCAAAATCATGCCCGATCCGGACATACGTAATATCCGTCACGAGTTTCTGCACAGGAGCTGCCGCCGAGAATTCCCGATTTAAGACATTACGGAATAGAACTGACGGTTTCCGGCCAGCAAATGGACGTTTCTTGCGAATCACGGAACGAATCTGGAGTTCTCTCATTAAGCGGCGTACCTTTTTGTGATTCACCACGAGGCTTTCTTTTCCTAACGCGGTTCGCATACGTTTGTAGCCGAAATAAGGACGAAGCCGATGAATGCCTAAAATATGTGCTTTTAGATCTGCATCCCGATCTGCTCGTTTCTCTCGGAGAACGATATTCTTCTTCCATTTGTAGTAACCCGCACGAGAAATTTCAGCAATTTTACACAACCAAACCACAGGTGCCCACTTACTTATTTCTCGAATGGACTGGCACCGGGCTTCGAAATCCAGCTTCCCTCTCCGTGCAAATTCGGATTGAGCTTTTTTAGATATTCTACCTGCGCTTTCAGATAAGCATTTTCTTCTTCTGCACTGCTAAAATGCTTCTTCGTCCAACGTCCAGGGTAATCCTCAAAGCTCTCTCCATTTTGGCTTTTCCGTACCCAAGTAATAATCTGGCTCTCACTCTTAATACCAAACTTCTCCATGATCCGACTGTATGTCCAACCTTCTTCCAATCGCAGACGAACAGCCTCTTTCTTCGTTTCTTCACTATATTGATTAAAAGTTTGGCCCTTTTTCGCTGGCATAGCAAAAATCCCCTCCGGTTTTCAGTGTTAAGTTCATTTTAACATGATCTCTTTTTTTCACTGTCTACCTTGAGGGGATAATACCAAAGTCGCCATCAAGGCGGCTTTTTTTTTAGCTAATATATTATATTTTCATCATATGAAAAATTCATAATAATGATTGCACCAGAGACTGCGAAAAATTTCTAGAGAAGAATATCTATACATCAGTCCCCGAAAAACCGATGAGACCGGAGAAAAGAGGAAAAATCCCAAAATTGAGCCATTCAATTTTAGCCAACCGGAAATTTCACGAAAATAAGAAGCTGGTAGAATGATTCGCAAAAATAGAGGTGCCCAGCGTTCGAAATGAAAGAAATAACTACTATATTATAATAATTCAACATATGAAAATTTCAAAATAGAAAGATCATTTTCTCACCTTAGTTCCCACATCACATTGAGATTCGATACCACTCCTTCATGTTAAAAAGGAAAATCATTATAAGCGATAGAAGTCAACAAACTTTTTTACAGATTTCACATGGGATTGAAAATAAATTTTTAGAAATGACGCTTAAGAAAGTACAGCTTAAATTCATCGTCAGAATAAAATAACTTAATATTTATTATGTAAACTAAAATTAATTCTTTTGGTAATGCAGACATAAAACCTCCATGACCTGTAAATCGTAAGGGGATAAGGCAGAAGGAGGAGCTTCATGAAAAGTCAGCTACACGGTAAAAAGGACGACGATAAGCTAAGTTGGGTCAGCCTATCTTTGTTTGGCGCGGGGTGCACGCTCGGAACAGGATTTTTCCTGGGAACCAGTCTCGCGATTCATTGGGCCGGCATATCCGTACTCGTATTATTGGTGCTCGCTGCGGCGGGTACTTACTTTGTATTTGGCGCGCTGGCGCAGATGACAGCAGATGATCCTAAGGAAGGTGCTTTTCGAACCTATGCAGGTGAAGCATTCGGACCTTGGGCTGGTTTTGGAAGTGGGTGGATGTACTGGGCTTCCGAAATGCTCATTATGGGCAGCTCTTTGACAGCACTTGGGCTCTTCTCCCAATTCTGGTTTCCCAAGTTTCCCCTATGGGCATTTGTTGCGATCTATGCTGCTATAGGTCTGTTCATTGCTGCACTGGGAGCGAAGGGATTAACCAAAACGGAGAATATTCTTGCGGTAATTAAGCTTGCCGCAACGGTTGCATTTATAGCTATAGCAGGAGCGGCTTGTCTGGGTTGGTTACCTGTAAAAGTGACGCCAGAACAATTGAAGAATGAATGGTTCCCCCATGGAGGTAAAGGGGTATGGACCGGTTTCATCTATGCATTCTTTGCTTTTGCCGGGATCGAGGTTATGGGCTTGATGGCAGCTAACCTGAAAGAACCGAAAGATGCAGTGAAATCAGGTCGTGTAATGCTATTATCGGTGAGTACACTCTATGTCATTGCGATTGCTTTGATCCTGTTGCTTGTGCCTTCAGCTCAGTTAACTCCAGATGAAAGTCCGCTTGTCAAAGCCATGTCAACCATTGGATTCACCGTAGTGGTCCACATTCTCAACGGAATTCTGATTATTGCTGGATTCTCAACGATGGTGGCTTCGCTATATGCCATTACGTCCATGTTGGTGAAACTCGCAGAAGATGGAGATGCACCGAAGCTGTTTACGAAGACCTGGGGGAAAAAGGACATGCCACTTCAGGCATTATGTTGCACAGCGGCCGGATTACTCCTGTCTACGTTGATGGCATTATGGATGCCCAAGAGTCTGTTTGAATATGTGACGACAGCAGGTAGTCTGGTATTGATGTATACATGGCTGCTTATCTGCATCACGTATATTAAAAAAATGAAGCCTGTGAAGTGGAATCGCATCAAAGTATGGACTGCCATGGTATTAATTGTGGCTGCTGTGGCTGGGACAGCAATGGAAAAAGCCAGCAGAACGGGTCTGCTGGCAAGTGTGGGACTTGTGGTGTTCCTTGGCATCATCACGTATATTGTTCACAAAGTACGTGGCTCCAAACCGCCGCAGTCTGCACCAGCCAAGCCATAAGTAGCTTTCGTGGAGGTTACCCAGCGTACTAAGAGTACGTAATAAGTGTTGTAAGATTATTTCGTCAACTTGCCTAAAGCTTGCTTCATCCGCATGAATGGACACTTGGAAGGTGTCTGCTCATCATCAGGCAGGAAATATTGTTTCCACTCCAGATTATCCTGCTGACCGTACCACATCAGCGAAGGGTGAGCAGGAACAGCATCATAGGCAGCGAGACGTTTGCGGATCAAGGTTTTCATTTTGCGGCCAAGAGGGGTGTTGTCATTGATGGATTCGAATACCCACCGTGGTTGAAAAGCAAACATGAGATAAGGAAAATGTCGGCTAGCTCTGAGTTCATGTGCGGGAGTTGCGCAAAAACAAAAGTAAGGCTCTCCGCCAAAGCAAAACTCCCACGATGAATCATGAGGATCGGTTGAAATATGTTCAGGCCACGGCTCGGTATCGTGTGAACTTACCCGATTAAGCATTTGCCAGAATAAGGTCTGATATTGCTCTACCGTTGTATGATCTTTGAGATCATTTGGCGTCTCACAGATGACCACCATGGAAGCGTAATGACCTGTGTCTCTGGATACAGGACCATACTGTCTAAGCAGATCCGCCATATCTTCGGCAGCTTGTTCAGATCGGGGATCACACGTAAAGCCGAACCTCAAATGTCCTGACAGAAATCCCATTCGTCCAGGTACACATGGATACGTATTATCATCGTCGGCGATCATTTTACCAAATTGCGAATAAGCGTCCTGCTGCCAAGATGGAAGACGCTCAAACAAGGTGTTTATTTCGTCGGCACTATACAGCTCCGCCATTGATTCCCAACTCCATTCCACATGATACCGTTAAAGTATTAATGTGGAGGATGTTGGGTGACTGTCCAGCCTGATTTTGTTGTCAGAAAAATATGGAACGCACAGCTTCGTACCCGAAATACAAACCAAATCCGATCAGGCAGATTCCCGAAATAATGGAGATCCAGCGCAATACGTTCTCACTGCTATGTTTGTGGAATCGACTGGCCATGCCAGCCATAATAACATCCCACAACAAGATGCCAATGAATATGCCTGAACTGTAGAGCAGCAAATGAGCGGTATCCGTATGTTTCACAGTCGTCGCGAGAATGGAGCCATAGATACCAAGCCAAAACAAAATATTCAGTGGATTGGACAGGGCCATCAAAAAGCCGGATATAAACGATTTTCGAACAGTCGCTTCCGCAGTAGATGTACCTTGAATCCCCTGTTTCAGCTTCGAGAGCGTTTCCACTCCCGTGTAAATGAGAATAAAACTGCCGAATGACCAGAGAAAAGAGCGCATAAACGGCGTGTCCAGAAAATGGGCAACTCCAAAATAAATCAATAGCATATACACCAAGTCTGCAAACATGGCGCCGAGTCCTAAAATCCATGCGTGCATGAATCCGTGCCTGGCTCCGCGGTCAAGTTGAGCGGCGTTAATCGGACCGATTGGAGCAGACAATGAGATTCCCAGAATAATATAACTGAACAGTACAGACATAAACACGTTCACTCCTTAACGGGTTCGATGAATTGTACCAGTTCTCACAGAAAATGGGTACAAGTCATCGTATTCCCGCAAGGAGTGAATTAGAACAAACTATTTATATCATATTGCCTATGGCCTTGTTAATCTATTGAAGATTCGACATCCAATTGAATTGGAGTACAGTGGTAGCCGTTGCACGAACTTTCCTCACAAGGACAAGCGGAGAGCCCAATTGTAAGGTCCATTAATGCCTCCATTTCGATATAATCACCTGCACGTGAGTCGGGTGCTACAACATCAATTTTGCCTTGACTGTCTACAACAGATTTCATAAACAGATTAAACGGATAGTGTTGATCCGGTGGTAAGATGCCGAAGGGTTCCAGTGCCGTATTCAGATTGTGATAACAACTGGCGTGATCCTTTTTGTCGTATAACACCTCATACATCTCTGGGCGACAAGCAGAGTTGAAGAAATCATGTACCCCAACGGTGTCACGGACAATCTTAAGTAAGGGTTGATATTGATTGGAATACACAAACTGTCCCGGCTTGATCCTGTAAGTGCGCAATACATCCATTGTCACGCCCGGGTCCAAGCGATGGTTAGCATCTTGCGCATCGTATGCCACAAAATCAATGACTTGCTGCCCCTCCAGATCTGTTATACGTAATAAAGAACCCTTGCTTACTTTTAGGGCATATCCCGTTTTGGGAGGGATACGAAAAGACTGTTTATGAGGCTGTTTGGTATTCATTCGTCACATTCCTCCGCTATTTTTTGCTTTCAGTATGCGGAGCAAACGAGGCTTTCATGCACTATTTTGGCAACACATCATACTCAGGTGGGTAACGTTCAATGATAAAGGTAGATACACGCTGAACGTTCTAAGCTGGAAACATTGGATTACCTTTCATCCCGATCCAGAGATCTGATTGTTCCAGCTGTGCAGCTAGATGTAATAACCAATCCTCACGTCCCTTGGTTGCCATCACTTGAACGCCCATTGGCAAACCTTCAGGTGTCATATGCAGAGGTAAACTTATCGCAGGCTGACCTGTTAAATTCGCGAGCTGGGTGAACGGAGTATACGTAAGACTTGGCTCAAACATCTCATAGATGAGTTGCTGCTGCTGGGTCTTGTCCAATTCACTAATCCGCATGAGATTACGAATCTGTTCGTCATGAGGTGTCAACTCTCCAATCTTAGGTGCAGAAAAAGCATTAACGGGTGTGACGTAGAAGTCATAGCGCTCAAACAAAGTGGACATCTGAGCGGCAGCTACATCCCATTCAGCCAGACTATGAACAAATTCCGCAGCGGACACCTTTTTTCCAGCTTCAGCCAGAACCCAGGATTCAATCTCCATATCATCGGAAGTCAGCGCCCGGCCCATGGATCGTTCCATGGAAGAGATCATCGCGGCCATCTCACCGCTGTTCATCATATAGTAGTTCTCCATCAACCGGACTCCGTTCACCGGACTCAGTTTTTCTTCAACATGATGACCTTGGTCTTCCAACCAGCGAACGAGCTTATATACCGATTCTTTGGCTTCTGCGCTGACAGGTGTGCCGACAGGCGAATCCGTTGTATACGCAATTTTCAGTTTGCGTTGATGTGGATAGCTCATATCTGCCAAGTAACTGCCTGGAAAGAGTGGAGCATGAAATGCAGCTTCAGGCTGAATGACTTGCAAAGTATCGAGCAGGGCTGCACTGTCCCGAACCGAGCGGGATAGTGCAAAATCAATCGATGCGCCTTGCCATTGACGACCAACTCCCGGTCCTACAGGTGTGCGTCCGCGGGTTGGTTTCAATCCAAACAATCCGCTAAATGAAGCGGGAATACGGATTGAACCGCCTCCGTCACTGGCTCCGGCAAGAGGGACAATACCCGAAGCTACAGCGGCGGCAGCACCGCCGCTTGAACCCCCTGGGGAGTGATTGATATTCCATGGATTGCGAGTTGGCCCATGAAGACGGGGCTCGGTAATATTTTTCAAACCAAATTCAGGCGTATTGGTATGTCCTATGATGATAAAGCCTGCATCACGCAGTCGAGTGACAAAATTGGAATTGCGTAATGCGCGATGCTCGCTGAACAAACGTGAACCTGAAGTTAGAAATTCACCTTCCAAGGATTGCGAAATATCTTTCAGAAGCAGGGGCACACCGGCAAATGGTTGTTCTCCAGGGCGAACCAAGCCGGCTTCCTCCCGTGAACGGGTTTCATATGTACGAATGACCGCATTAAGCTGCGGATTGACTTCTTCAAGGCGTGCAAACGCCGCTTCCAGCAAGTCAACCGGGGATACTTCCCGGGATCGGATCAGTTCAGCCAAACCTACGGCGTCGTATGAGGTATATGAGAATGAAGACATTAGTGATCGTTCCTCTCTGAATATAGTTCATCTGTTATTCCATATGTCATCGTACCACCGGATTAGATAAAAGACAAAACATAGAAGGGACGTAGTGCGATGAATTGGATATTCGCTATGAGGGGATGGAAAAGAGCAGAAGATTGGAGATATTAGTAGTGGAAATAAAAAACCACTGCTCATCAAATGCGATGTGCAATGGTTTTATTTTATATTTGATTATTTGTTTAAATGTGATCCTCGGATATATCCGCTTATTCAGTTCGAAGCTTAGGTGCTGCATCGGACGCAGTTGATGATCGTTCCTGCTGTCTGGAGATGGCGAAGAGGACCACCCAGATCAAGATAAAACCAAGCAGTTGCTCCCATGTAATCAGCGTACGGAAAGCAATCCAGTTCACCAACACACCCGCCATCGGGAAGCTAAGTTCCGCGAGAGTTGCAACAGAAGCTTTGGTCGACGACAGACCTTTATAATATAACAGAAGACTGAGCAAACCTGGTAACAATGCCTGACCAAGAATGTTGAGGATAACAGCAGTCTGTTCACCCGTTCCGGACGGAAACGTCCATGCTGCACCTTCGTTCCACGTCATAAAGATCAGGAGTGGGAGAGCAACGACGAAGCGAAGGGAGGTGACTGTTTCGTACCGCGCCTGTCCTAGCATCAGTCGGCCCATGACGGTTGAGCCTCCCCATAAGGCAGCAGCCCCAAGGGATAACAAGCTGCCAGCATGAATCCAGTTGTCCCAGTTACCTAGTGGCAGTGTAAAGCCAAATGTAAGCAGGTACGTTCCTGCTAATGCTATGAAGAACAGTCCGCCGAAGCGACGTGGTAACGTTTCTTTCAATAACAGCTTAGCAAGTACAATGGCGAAGAGTGGTTGCATTTTTTGCAATAAAAGTACAGTGTTCGGATCGTTATGTGTAAGTGCCATGGTGAACAATACCGTTGCGAGCGCTGATCCTCCCCATGAGATAAAGATCACGGCAATCCAGTGGCGAGCGCGCAGGTTTTTCAGATCAGCCCGGAATTTCCACAGCACGGGAATCGCTATTAGACTAACGATGATATGTTCCACCAGTACAATCTGCGTGGATGTCATCGTATTAAGCAAAATAATGCGGAAGAGTGGATCCACACCCCAGAGGGCGGCGCCGAGAACAACAAGCCAGAATCCGGTATTACTTCGTTCTTTGCGGTAAACGGTTGATGCAGATGATGTCTTTTCCATATTCAGGACTCCTTCGTCAGAACACGGAATCTTCAGTTGGCAAAATCGACAAAAGCCCCCGTTTCGGTATATACCAAATAAACGGGGGCTCATCCAAGGACATGCGTCAGGAAAGAGGCCTTCCCGTGAACGGCATGTCAATGTGTTGATCTTCTCTCATCCGGACTGTACCGTCGGCCTTGGATTCACACCAAGTCAGTCGCTACATGTCCTTCGTGAAGAACAAATAGCGAGTCGCGGGCTGGTTCCGAAGAACATCACCGCCGGTCGGGAATTGCACCCTACCCCGAAGATCCTATTCAATTATATAGTGTGTTGAACAAGCTGTAACATTAATAAGTTCATCTTATTCCTGTAAGCGCTAGCAGTTCAAGCATTATTTTTAATAAATGATATTCCAGCTTCCTTGCTGTCTGCGAAGAAGCACGATCTGTCCTGCGTGATACGCATCATGGAGTACCCAGCGAGCTAGTTCGTGTGCCCATTTCTCTTCGGTATCCATATAAACGGCTTCAAGATCTGACTCCTGTAGTGTCGCCATTTGATCTCTCAACTGTTGGGCTAATCGAGTTGTACCCTTCAGTAATGTATTCCATCCGTCTGCATCCGTTGAATCTCCGGGGTTCCCAAACGTATACTCATTGGAGTCTACGGCTGGAAGTGCAGGCTCTTTACCTTGGATGCGACATAATAAGCGATGGTTGTAATAATACATATGGTTAACCAACTGCCAGATGCTTAATCCCCCTACGGGTGGAATCCAAGCTGCTTGCTCCGCTGTAAGTCCTTCCAAGGACTTTGACAAAGGTACAATCCAATTGCATTGATCCCAGGTGTCATCCTTTTGAATAAGTAACACATCTAGTGCTGTTGTCTTCGTCATCCAAGTATTCCTCCTTGAGTGCTGTTTTGATGTAACTAGCTAAACCATCGTAATAAGGTTACACTTAATATAACACATCAAGGATTGAGTGTAACCTTCTTTGTTGAATTAAGGTGGTTACATAGGGCGGAGGTATATATGAACAGGTTATGGACTGATTTTGTAAACAGTGATTATCATGATTGGCGTGGGGGAGATCGATCGGAGGACAGGCTCGGAAAGGCAAGCTGGCAGCAAGATTTCTTGGATCGATGGCAACTTCATGCTTCTGTCCCCGCATCCCCAGAAGATGAGTTGTCGATGAGAAACTTCAGAAATGAATTGTTGGCTCTCGGATCTCGTGTATCTTCCGGAGCATCCTTAACAGAACAGGAACGTAATTGGTTGAATGACTTTATGGAAGCAGGGCATGTGAGAAGAAGATTGACTACAATTGATCAGGGACTGAAGCTCCAGCTGGTAGCTGTAGAAGCCCATTGGCATCAGGTTATGGCTGAAGTAGCTGCTGACTTTGCTGTGACTTTGGTGGAGGGAGAAGCGGGCAGGATTCGCATCTGTGATAATTCGGATTGTCGCTGGATGTTCTATGATGATACCCGAAGCAGAACACAGAAGTACTGTGATGATAAGATGTGTGGAAACCTGATGAAGGTCAGAAGATTTCGAGCGAAACGCAAAACCCAAAATTGAAAAATATTAACATAAACTATATAATGTATATATACTAGTGAAACAATAGTCAGAAGCAGTGCGGATTCGTAAGCAGGATGTGATCGTCTTTCAAAACAAATCAGATGGGAGATGTGTCTTGTGCGGACAAGTTATCTGTTGAAAAATGGCTGTGTGTTGTCGATGGATGCTCGAGTTGGACAGTATAAGAGGGCGGACGTTCTGATTCAAGATTCGTTGATCACGGCGGTTCAGCCCGATCTGGATATTCCGGATGCGGAGGTCATTGATGCTTCATCCATGATTATTATGCCTGGGCTGGTGGACACACATCGGCATGTGTGGGAATCACTGGTCAAAACAGCGGGAACCAACTGGTCGTTGCCCGTTTATTTGCAAAATCTCTATTATGGTGCGATGGGAAGCAAGCTCCGTCCACAAGATAGTTATATTGCCAACCTGCTCGGTTCCTTGGAAGCGCTTAACGCAGGAGTGACGACAGTATTGGATTGGAGCATGCCGTATTCTTCCGAGCACACGGATGAACTGATTCGTGGACTTCAGGATGCCGGGATTCGGGCGGTATTTGCTCATGGAGTACCTGGTGAGACGAACTACTGGAATCGGGATAGTCTGCTCACGTATTCGAATGATGTGAGAAGAGTCAAAGAACGATATTTTTCATCAAGGGATCAATTGCTTACTTATGGACTTGCTATTCGTGGTCCGGAGTTCAGTCATTGGGATACAACGGTGAAGGAGATTGAGTTAGCTCAAGAACTGGATGCCATCTGTTCCATGCATGCCGGATTTGGCAGTTGGGGGTCTGTAGATCGCTCTGTTAGTCATTTGTATGAAGTGGGGCTGTTAAGTCCACGAGTGAATATTGTTCACGGTAACACCATGGGCATGGATGAATACAAAATGCTGGCGGATAGCGGTGCTTCTCTGTCGGTCACACCAGAGGTTGAAATGATGATGGGTCATGGATATCCGGCAACCGGCTATTTTCTCGAACATGGAGGAACCCCTACACTCGGTGTAGATGTGGTCACGTCAACAGGCGGGGATATGTTCTCACAGATGAAGTTTGCACTTCAGGCTGAACGATCGAGAGCGAATGAACAACTTCTGCAGCAGGGTGAGATGCCCGGTGAGTTGAACTTGCAGTCCAGCCAAGTACTGAGATTTGCAACTTCAGCTGGCGCCCAAGCATTGGGACTAGAGCAGAAGGTTGGAACGTTGACACCAGGAAAGGAAGCGGATCTGATCATGATTCGTACCACCGATCTGAATCTATTCCCTGTCCATGATCCGATCGGTGCTGTCGTTCAATTTGCCAATCCGTCCAACGTCGATACGGTATTTGTGGCAGGCAGACTCGTGAAGCGAGAGGGCAAGCTGCTTCATGTTGATCTGGACGCAATCCGTCATACGGCGATGCAGAGCAAAGATTATCTGTTATCCCAATACCGGATGTCGGACGCGGAGAGAATTACGTTCTCATAATTTACTTTTTCATAGAAACCTGAAATGAAGTCAGTTTGTATTTTTATATACAATTCTACCTATAGTAAGAAATGAAGGGCCGCATAATGATATGTGGCTCTTTGACATGCCTTCATATCGTGGAATTAGACAGGATAAGGGAGGAAGATACAGCGGAAAAAGACGAAAAGAGCTCTCTTTTTCTTAACTTCAGATAACAAGGAACTAAAGATGTTTTTTGCGGGAAAATAGGCTCATAAAAACTGCGCATAATATAAATTATACGCAGTTTTGTTTTAAATCCATTTTCATATTCAACCACGTGCAACAGATCATGATAATTTTCGCGGAAAAAGAACAAAATAAGTGATCTCCAAAAATAAATTTACCCAAGCAACGCGATAACGTGTAGAATTCGCTAGGTTTTTATAGGTGATCGATAAGATAGAACAAATGACTTTTTCATAGAACAGATGGGAAGCCATCCAATCTCTGCTACATCCATAGCACATTCAAGATTCATGACGAGAGGAACATGACTATGCGTGAGAACGAACAACGATCTTCATTATTTCGTAAAAAACCAATTGCCTCCGGGGGCGATAACAACAGTGCACTGAAACGGGCACTCGGTCCGTTGGACTTAACCACACTCGGGGTAGGTGCCATTATTGGTACAGGCATTTTCGTACTGACCGGTGTAGCTGCCGCAACGTATGCCGGACCCGGACTTGTATTATCATTTTTGCTGGCAGGTATCATATGTGCCTTCGCTGCCTTGTGTTACTCGGAATTCGCATCAAGCATACCGGCATCAGGTAGTGCGTATACGTATAGCTATACGGCTTTTGGCGAAGTGATTGCCTGGATCCTGGGATGGGATTTGATATTAGAGTATGGATTCGCGAGTGCGGCGGTAGCCAGTGGATGGTCTGGATATTTTCAAACGTTATTGTCCGGATTTGGGTTAGAGTTACCCCATGCGCTGACGAGTGCGTTTAGTCCGGAAAAGGGTACTTATTTTGATATCACAGCTGCAATCATTACGTTAATTATTACTTTCCTGCTTACTCGAGGAGTGAAGGAAGCGGCTCGTGCGAACGGCATCATGGTCGCGATTAAAATTATCGTGGTGCTGATCTTTATTGGTGTAGGAGTTTTCTATGTAGAGCCAACCAACTGGCAGCCATTTTTGCCTTTTGGTATCTCGGGTGTAACTGCAGGGGCAGCTACGGTATTTTTTGCCTACATCGGATTTGATGCGGTCTCCACTGCTGCAGAAGAGGTTAAGCGGCCACAACGGGATTTGCCGATCGGAATTATTGCATCACTGGCAATCTGTACCGTTCTCTACATCGTTGTATCGTTGATCCTCACAGGCATCGTGCCTTATAACATGTTGAATGTAAGTGATCCCGTTGCGTTTGCATTTGAATTTGTTCAATTGAAGGGATTGTCCTGGATTGTATCTCTTGGAGCGATTACCGGCATTACGACCGTATTGCTGGTTATGATGTATGGTCAGACGCGTTTGCTCTATTCCATGTCTCGTGACGGACTACTGTCTCCGGTCTTCTCCAAGATTAGTGGCAAAAGCCAGACACCAGCGGTAGGGACATGGGTTGCGGGCATTATCGTTGCTCTGTTCTCCGGGTTCATCTCACTGGGACATCTGGCGGAGCTGACGAACATCGGAACGTTGTTTGCTTTTGCAGTCGTAAGTCTGGGCATTATCGTGTTGCGTAAAAATAACCCGGATCTCAAACGTGGCTTCCGTGTTCCACTTGTGCCACTAATTCCGATTTTGAGTGCTCTGGGCTGTGTATACTTGATGACACGCCTTGCGGCGCTGACATGGATTACGTTCTTTGCTTGGTTGATCATCGGATTGATTATCTACTTTGCGTATGGACGGCATTACAGTCATCTGAATCCGGCACGCCGGATCTCCAGTGCTTTCAGAGCGAAGGATAAATAGATTAGTCGAGAACATCATCTTTAACCGAGAACCTCTTCATTTTTCCTCATTGCGTATCGCTTAGGCGAAGCGGGATGAGGATTTTTTTATATAGCAAGATAAAGGATGATAACAGCAGGGGAAGGTTGGAATTTTCTTCATATATCGGTAAGTAATAAGGGGCGTGATGAACTAAATCAAGGAGCCGGGGTTGCGGCTAAGCCAAATATGAAATATATTTGGGGATGTGACATGCCATCAGACATAAGAGAGGGGATGTATCATGAACACACCATTACATACAAATTCAGGTCATCAAAATGCAGCTTTTGGATTTGCGCTGGCTGACTCAGCCGTACTTGCCGAGGCAAAGCTGCATATCTCACAATCGGGGGACACACAAGCCTTACAGTTGGATATTGATCCGCAGCGCCTTCTGAAGGATGGACGTAAAGTATCTGTCATTGCACAACCGTTGGAATCACCTGTCGATCGTCAAGATGCCAATATCATCTATGGTCAGGAGCTAGCATACGTACAATATGCTGTTAAACTCAACCCGGATAGCACGATCTCCATTGCTTCTATTGAGGGGGTTGAACAACCTGTTAATCTGGGTTGGTCAGCATTTGCAGAAGGGGAATACGAACTTCGAATCTCCCTGCATATGAAAACACCTCGTATCGCTGAAGGCACGCTTGAACCTGAACAACTTGCAATGGTTAAGTATGCGCAGGTTATTACCGTATATATATCGCTTTTCCCGGCAGAAGCAGCGTCGTTGGCTGTGCCATCTCAACCTGTTTGGACTAGGAACCATCATGTATTTGACTCCTATGGCAGAGGAGGTTTTATTCTCGCTGACTTGCCTCGACTCGCTAAGCGTGTGGAGGAACTAATCGGACCGGGTAACCATAATCTGATTGAACAATTTGCAGAAGGAGAACTGTCAGATACGTTGTTGGAAGAAGGTCTGATGGCAATTGTCTGGGGCGTCACTCCGTGGTGTTATTCACTCTATTCTGCTCCAGACGAGCCATCTGCTCGAATGCTTGCCGTGGACAAGCTGGGCGATGAACCTGAACGGCAAGGAATCTACCATATTGATCCGTCCATTCAGCAACTGAGTATCGTGCCGGCGAATGAACTGGCTTACTGGCCTGCCTGTGTTCAGAACGATTGGCCTGTCATTGATGTGGCGGGTGAAGGCGAGACGTTGCATATGGATTTATATACACAGATCTGTGAATCCGTGAATGGGCTACACGAGAATCCATTGCCATCGTTTGTACTTACTCGTAGTCAGGGCACACCCGAAACGATCATTCCGCTGATTGACGTTGTCATTGTGGATGAAGCGTAGGGGTTCTGTTCAGCTTAGACTATAATAAATAGAACCGAATCGAGGTGAGGGCTAGTTGATAACTGAGGAGATCCAGGAGCAATATGCGGACGAGCTAGAAGCTTTTCACATATGGATGAAGGACGCCGGATATACAGGCCATACGGTAAAATCATACACAGGTGACGTGGTAGAATTCCTGGTCTCCATTCAAGGAAAGTCACTGGAGCAGGTCAAAAAGCTGCATGTGCTGTCGTTTCTGTCCCGCGCTCGGGAGCGTGGGGTTAGTGATGCCACGAGAAATCGCAAACATGCGGCGGTGAACTGTTTTTACAAGTCCCTCATTGAACTCGAATTGTTAACGAATAATCCGGCGTTTGGGATCAAGAAGTCCAAAACCGAGAAAAACCGTGCGCCCGTTTTCCTTGATGAAAGTGGGCTGACCCGGTTTCTGGAGTCGGTAGAAGGCAAGTATCGTACACGTAATCTGGCTGTTTTTCTGCTGATGGGATATATGGGATTACGGGTTGGAGAAGTGCATGCTTTGGATTGCAAAGACTATAACGCGGAGCGGCGTACATTGGATGTATTCGGTAAAGGCCGGAAATGGCGCTCGCTTCCTGTACCAGAGACCGTGGCGGACGTGTTATCTCAAGCTATGGCTGAGCGTCTCGATCCTTGGCGACCGAAAGAGGAAGCACTATTTGTCTCGCAAAAAGGGAAGAGACTTTCGATTCGTAGCATTCAGCTCATATCCACGGAAACCTTTGAACGCTTCCAGCAGGAATCACCGGCTAATCAACGTCAAAACTACTCCAGCCATAAGCTGCGTCACTCCTTCGCGACCATGATGTTACGACGTGGAGCCGATCTGCGTACCGTGCAGGAGCTGCTTGGTCACGCGTCGATCCAAACGACAACCGTGTACACACACGTCACCAGTAGGGAGAAAGAAGAGGCCATGGCCTTACTTGAAGTGAAGCTGCCGATGTTCAATACACAACCACTTCATTACAATCATGAAGAGAGCCGCAACTCATAGGAGCTGCGGTTCTTTTAATATAATTACGTAATTAATATTATGTAAACTAATAGTAATCATACCTAGCTTCCATATGCTTTATATCCAGAACGATGGGTATCTGCGCTTTTTGTCCAGGTTGTTGATCAGTAGTGCCATTGCTACAATCGTTATCGAGCCTGTAAGTACTGGCGTGAACAGAAACGACCAACCACTTCCAGCCAGTATGACGGCTATCGGATCAGCGCCAGCAGGTGGATGTGATGTTTTGGTCAACATCATAAATGCAATTGCCAGACCTACGGCAGCGGCCATAACCCACATACTATCACCGAATAGATGAAGCATTGCCAAACCAGTCAGAGCAGAAATAAAGTGCCCTCCAATGATGTTTCGTGGCTGGGATAACGGAGCATCCCAAAATCCAAAAGCGAGCACACAGCTTGCACCAAAAGGCGCAATAATCCATAGATTTGAAGTCCAAAGGGTGAGTAAAGATAAAATACTGATGGTCACAAAACCTCCGATCCCCCCAATAAGTGCACTAAAAGGATCTACTTTTAGTGTACTCCTACCCGTTCCCTTCATTTTAGCTAGAAAATCGGTTACCTCAATTGATCGCACGTCATTGCCTCCTAATTCATATTTACATAGTTATTTAGTTATATAATCAAAGTGGTATTATGTCAATATAATTCGATATGTAGGGTGATTCCATTGGAGCATTAGCTGATTTTAGTTATAATATAACTATATAGCTATGAAAAGAGGTTTATATCATTGGATACCAAACAACTAACATTGAGGATAGATCCTGATTGGACTTTTAATGTAAATACGCAGATTAGAGAGCAATTGAGATGTCTCATTGCAATGGGTGTAATACAATCCGGAGATATGTTGCCAGCGGCGAACCAATTAGCTGAGGAACTGGGAGTGAACCGCAACACGATTAATCTGGTATATAATCAGCTGCGCGATGAGGGGTTCGTCACGATGAACAAGGGACGGGGAACACAGGTTACTGCCAAAGGGCAGTTATACCATGAACAAAGCTTATTACTAATGGATCTGATAAAAGAAACCGTGAAGCAAGTGGAGTTGAACAACATTGAACTCAAACCATTTTTTATGACGGGATTGGCGTATGCGTTGCAACAGAGCTCATTTCCTGACGGTCAATCAGACATCCTGTTTGTAGAATGTAAGGGCCACGATCATTTCTTTTACCGTCAAGTTATCGAAAAGGCGACTGGCTTGAATGTGGAGACCTTATTTCTGGAGGACTTGCCTTTCCATGAAGATTCAATACATGATAAGCTCCAACACATAAAAATCGTAGTAACTACACTTAATCATGCTACAGAAGTCAAAAAATACTTTGCAGCACTCAACATCAAAATTCTAGTTATTGGCGCTGATATTGAACCATCATTGTTATTAGAAATATCGAGTCTGGAGAAGAACACACGCGTTTCCTTTATATGTTTAGGTAAAATAGGAGGAGAGTGGATGGCTAGTCGAGTTCAGGAGGCGGGAATTCACCACTTGAATGTGGAGACTTTAGGGTGGGAGGAAGAGCTTGATCAGGAAGAAAGCCTGCGGTTATTGCAGAAAACAGACCGAGTTTACGCTTCTGGCGCTGTCTTTCCAGCATTGTTTAAGCTAGCCCCAGATAAAGTAGTTCCCTATCCGATGAGACTAGAACCAAGCAGTGCCAATTTGTTGAATGATATCTCTATCCATTCTGATATGAAATAAATAAATGAAACATTTCCGAATGCATATCCATAAGAGCCACCTGCTTCTCTGAAATAAGAGATGCGGGTGGCTCTTGTTAAAGTAATAATCCGATTATTCCAATCCAGCGATCTGTTCTTTTAATTTGTTAGCAGAAGCTTGGAAAGCCACTTTCTCGGTTTCATTCAACGGAAGAGGCAGAATTTCGCGCACGCCGTTGCGATCTACTACACATGGAACGCCCAGATAGACATCCGATACGCCATTGTAGTCTTCAAGGTACGTGGACACGTTCAGAACGGAGCCTTCGTTGCCCAGAATTGCAGCTACAATGCGGTCCAGAGCAAGGGCGATTGCATAGGAAGTCGCTCCTTTGGCATTAATAATCTCATACGCTGCATTTTTGGTACGGTCGAAGATATCCTGTTGTGTTTCTTCATCCAATTCCAGGTCTGTTCCCGCAACATTAGCCAGGCTCCATACCGGTACTTCGGAATCGCCATGCTCACCAATAATGTGGGCGTGAATACTACGCGGGTCGATCCCTTTATTTTTACCAATCAGGTAACGGAAACGTGCGCTATCGAGCAATGTACCTGAACCGATGACACGGGAAGCAGGCCATCCGCTTTGTTTCCATGAAGTATAGGACAAAATATCTACAGGATTGGTTGCAATCAGCAAAATACCATGAGAATTCACTTCAGTAATACGTTCAATAATATCTTTGAAAATGCTTGCATTTTTCTTCAGCAGATCAATGCGGGTTTCGCCCGGTTTCTGAGAAGCGCCCGCTGTTATAATAATGATATCTGCATCTTTGCAGTCGGAGTAATCGCCAGCCCATACTTTCACGCCACCGGTAAACGGAAGACCGTGGTTCATATCCAGCATTTCGCCGGTTGCCTTATCATGATTCACATCCACAAATACCAACTCGGACGAACGCTGTCTCAACATTAGCGTGTATCCCGTTGTTGTTCCCACCGCACCCATGCCTACAATCACGACACGACTTGGTTTCAATACTGCACTGTTTGTCATGTTCATATCCTCTCCTTTTGGGTTATACTCCCATCCATATTAAGGGATTACTAAATATAAAGCGAGTGTTGTCTATAAAATAGTTCACATTTCATGTCTTTTTACCAATTATTCCGTCGAAAAACAGTTTAGGAACAAATTAATGGTAATAAATGTGCGACATATAGCCAGAGTATCAGCTGGAAAAAGGGAGCGGGCCGGCCATGAGAGGGCAATGAGCCTTTTACACAAGGTTTGTGGTAGAATAGGAGCAGTGGATTCTGATGAATCGTAAATAAAACGCCATAAGACAGGCATGCGCGCCTGTAAATTGGATGAGAGAGGTGGAACCCACTTGCGTTCGCAATGGATCAAAATCGCGCAGACAGCATTGCTGTCTATAGGTATAGTAGCTTTACTGGCTGCATGCACCCACTCAGATCAACCTCCGGAAGCAGAACCTCCGCAACAACAGGAGGATGCCGGGAATACAGGGCAGACATTAACCGTCGTTCCCCCTGTCAACAGTACAGAATCTTCGGATATGGCCAAGTACCAAATTCAGACCCGGTTGACCGATTTTCAGTTGCTCAATGACAACGGAGGATTGGCATGGGGTGTAACGCGGAATGCGCTGCGACTGTACTATACACAGGACCAGGGAAAGACCTGGACCAATATTTCACCTTCGGAAAATGTACAATTTCCGGCTAACCCTAAATATGGACAAAGCATTTATTTTGTAGATCGTACGCATGGTTGGATTGTTCGCGAAGGCATGGGTGGAACAGACACCATGGTGCTTCGGACCAACAATGGAGGGGTAAGTTGGAGTCTGTCATCTCTGTCCAAGACGGATAAAGTGACCGCGATCTCCTTTGTATCTCCTGAAAAAGGCTGGATTCTCACCACGGTGGATACCGCTATTGGTAAACAGGACAAGAAACTGTACTTCACCGAGGACGGTGGAATCACTTGGAATCGGATGTCATCCAGTGACGATGATGGCAAACAGGAAACAGAAGAGATTTCCAGACGTGGATACACAACAGGTATGACCTTCTCAGATCCAAAGCATGGTTTCCTGACCGCCATTGAGTTCGGTACACCGAAGTTGTATGTGACCTCAGACGGCGGAGAGAACTGGGATACAGGACCATCTTTCTTTGATCGAAACAAATTCAACGGGTGTGGTAATTTCAGTGTCAGTTCACCACAATTTTTTGGACGTGAAGCGCAGTCGGCCTGGATGTCCATGTCCTGTTCTCAAGGGGAGAGCACGACATTCAATGGATTCTTCACAACCGATGGCGGAAAGAGCTGGAAGCTGTCCAATTTCACTTTAAACAAACAAACGGGTGCGAATCGCAGTCTTTCACCTGTATTCCTGAACGCATCGGAAGGTTGGGCGATGCAAAAGGGTATAACCTACCACACCAAGGATGCAGGCAAAACATGGAGCTCTCTTCCTGCAAGCAGTGTACTGGAAAAAATTCTCGAAGACTATCCGGAGATTGTGAAGATTCAGATGGTTACCTCCAAGCTTGGTTGGATATTGGTTGAAAATACAGATGCCAAAAGATCATTGTTATTGCAAACGGTAGATGGCGGTGTACATTGGAAAGTACTATAAACGTAGAGTGTTATCGATGTGAATAGATAGGAGAAAGGAGAGGAGCCTAAGGGTTTCTTTTCTTTTTTACTTAGTTTGTGAAATAAATCACAAATAAATCCACTGGAAGGTGATATATTTAACTCAACAAGAGAAGGAGTGATGAAGATGAGAACCAACGGTCAAACTCAATTCACGCAGGCGGATGACTTAACCAGATATATGCTTCAATTATGCTACACATGTGACGAGGCCAATCGTTGTACGACAGAGGAAGCGGTGAAGGCTTGCATGGCAGAACACGCACAGGCAGATCAGCCCGAACCAGCCGAAGGTGGAGATGTAACTCGAGGGTTTATGGATCTGATGTACGCTTAGGCTAATCATTCACGGAGAACGCTCCTGCGGGAGGGTTCTTTTTGATTTGGAGAGAAATGTATGCGCTTTTAAATGTACTACGCAAATATTGCAGCATGGGTTATTATAGAAATAATTAAGGTGATTTACTCAAAATGTGGAATTAATTTTTTTGAATTTTAGTTTGGAGGATGATGACATGGAGAAGAGTTCTACAGTTAGAACCAACATGATCGGCGGTAGACAGGTTCATGCCATCTCGGTCGACATGGATAAAGGAAGTATTCATGAAACCAATGGCTTGTTTTGGAATACCGAAGGAAATGATGTTTTAGGAGTGACAGCACTTCCGCTCTATGGAGCATTTGTCTCCGAAGAAAAACACCATCTTTTTGGAGATATCTCGGAAAAGAAAGTATTGGAAATAGGCTGTGGGAGCGGCCAATCCTTACGGTATTTGGGAGAACGTCAGGCGAGTGTACTATGGGGAACGGATTTATCGGAAAATCAAATTGAAAAGACACAACAGCTTTTGACGTCATGTGGTCTTTCAGCGACCTTAATCTGTTCACCTATGGAAGAAGAATGTGGCATACCCAAGGATTATTTTGACATCGTTTATTCGATTTATGCGATCGGCTGGACAACGGATCTTGAAGGGACTTTTCTCCAGATTGCTTCCTATCTTAAGAAGGATGGCGTATTTATCTTTAGTTGGTCTCACCCTATACACAAATGTGTTGCTGCAGAAGAGGATAGACTTGTTTTTGAAAAATGTTACTTTGATGAATCTTGGTACTCGGTAACTCTTGGCGAAAGTAAGCTAGCATTAACGGACCGTAAACTTTCAACCTATGTGAATGCGCTGGCAAAAGCAGGATTTGTCATTGAGCAGCTAATTGAGGAATCTGATGATGACTTGATGCAACTGCAGAATGATGATTTTGCCAATAAAGCATTGATGCTCCCTGTAACCTTTGTGATAAAGGCACGAAAACTATAGGAGAACGATAAGGGGAGTAGACAATGAAGATTAATCGAAGATATCACCATGTTAATAAAGTAATTGCTTGTTTTCTGTCACTCGCTTTAATCATTGTGACGTGTGCTGTACCTGTGTACGCTGAGGTAGAGAATGTGGAGACAACGCCCTCCAGGATTGCGTTGTCTTTGCTAGAGGAAACGATTGATTCATATGTGGCTACTAATCAGAAGAACAACGCCGCCGTTTCGGTTGTAGCTATCAAGAACGGTGAGACTGTTGTGAATAAGGCCTATGGATACGCAGATCTTGAGCAACAGAGAAAGGCAGACATCTCTACTGTATTTGAATGGGGTTCAACCTCTAAACTATTAGTCTGGACGAGTGTGATGCAACTTGTCGAGCAGGGAAAGCTTGATTTGCATACCGATATTCAGGAATATTTGCCGGAAGGTTTTCTAAAGAAGCTTGAATACGATGCTCCCATTACCCTATTGAACCTTATGCATCATAATGCAGGATGGGAGGATATATTGATCGATTTATGGTATTCATCCGAGAAAGACATTGTGGATTTAGAAGAAGCTTTACAAAAATTTGAACCAAGGCAGATCGATAAACCTGAGAGTGTCGTTGCTTATTCAAATTATGGTACGGCTATGGCTGCTTATATCGTTGAGGTGCAAAGCGGACAACCCTTTTACAAATATGTCAATGAACATATATTTAAACCGTTGAATATGAGAGACACTTCGATTCACCCGTCACAGTATGATAATCTAAACGTCTTGAAAAGGAGAAATGAGATTCAAGGCTACACTACGAATCTGAAACTCATTCCTAAGAACAGAGCATACATAAGCTTATACCCTGCAGGGGGCGCCATTGGCACCGCAGAGGATGCAGCTAAATTTCTCGCAGCCTTGATGCCTGTGGATGGTAGCAATTTATTGTTCGAGAACAATGCCACGTTAGACGAGATGCTGTCAACTAGTCTATATTACGATGGGACTTCTACTCCTCGAATTGCGCATGGCTTCTTTGAGGTAGAGTACTGGGTGCCTGCACTAGAACACGCTGGAAGTACGGCGGGATTTTCAAGTAGATTTGTTTTTGATCGGGAGTCTAATTTTGGGTTAGTGGTCATGACAAACCAGTCAAATGAAATGGCTTATAGCGTTGGTCTTGTCCAGAAGGTGTTTGGAAGTAGTTTCAGCACGAATTCTATTGAATCTGAGAGTGGAGGATATTATCTGCCTGCGCGACGGGTCGTTTCCGGCTTTACGAAAGCATATTCGATGTTAAGTCTGCAGAATTATACCACATTTGACCTTAGTAATTTTGCAAATGTTGTTGAGCGTAATGGCACTGTTGAGAAGGTCTCTATGTCTTATAATGACTTTTTGCCCGTATCCAACTTAACGATAAACGGGATCAAAGCATCTTTTATTGCTCTTGCAGTAGCCATCCTACTCAGTTTGAGAGCTACAATTGGTTATTTTATTCGGTTATCCAAATACAAATTAAAAAACTGGGAAAGACCAGGTACAGGATTTGATAAGTATCATATTGCCATTAATATTGCCAGTCTGGCATTAATTTTGAATACGATCCTATTGTTCATGCGTGCCTTAGGCTTTGCCCCCTATTCTTCATTACGGATACATCTCATCTTAAACCTGGTTTATGTCATTTTAGCTGTGGCGTACCTTGTCTTGATGTTCTACAAACTGCTGAAGAGGAGTTACAGTAAAAAGCAAAAGGCGGTATACATCATGTCTGGCATATCTGCTTTCCTATTTGCTGCTTTTATTGTGGGATGGGATTTGTACTTTTAGAGCCGTAAGCAACGTTATTATTCTTTTGACGTAACAATCAATTGTAATTTGTGGAGGATAAAAATGAAAATTGACTTTAGAAATTTCGATGATTCTTATTATGAACAAGTATGTGATTTCTTGATTGAAATTTCCGCAGATAACCGTCGTCATATTAAGGACCTGTACCTGTTGATGACTATACGATGAGTAAGCAAAAGGAAATGTTATCGGCAACTCTTTAGGTGCTGAAAAAGCATATGTTATTTCTGATAGTATTTTCTATACTTCATTAGGTTTTCAACAGCATTCACACTATACGTTCTATTGGCATAAGGAATAGTTTATAGAGGGCTTTATTTAAGAGGGCGGGAAATAGTAGAAAGGATGAATTTTATGGAATCTTCGGAAGTTTTCAATATAGTTGAGTTAACTCTAGAGGGGTTGAAGAAAAGATTAGATAGTAATAATTCATTATTAATACAAGGTTCAACTGGTTACAGTGAGCCTGCAAAATTTACGTTTTATCCGGGTTCATCAAATCAGGAGATCGATTCTTTATTTGAAGAGTTTAATTTAGTTATTCCTTGGGACTATAAAGCTTTTTTACTAAGTCATAATGGAGCAGAGCTATTCGTGCATCCCTTTTATGGAGGTGGGATCCAGTTGTATAGCTTAAACATGATTCGGCAGGTATACATTGATTATGATTATGTTAGCATGATACCGCAGGGTTGGATTCCAATAGGCTCGGATAATGGAGATATGCTTTTTATAAATACGAATGAATGTATTGATCGATTTTCTAGCTACCTGTATTGGACGGAAATGTTATTTGTTGATAGCGCAATTAAGGTAGATATGAATTTTGAGAGATGGTTTGAAAGATTGATTATATGTAATGGTGCGCACTTCTGGAATTGGAAAAATGAAAATTCTGAACGTTATTATAGGCATTTACAAGGACACATTGAAAATGTGAATAACTATGATGGCAAGAACTATACACTTGCTTTGTCAAAGAAGGAGTAGAATAATGAGCCCTCCAAAACATATCGTATCTGCTGCTGCAATCGTCATAAACGAAAAAAACGAATTATTACTTATTAGAGGACCACGAAGAGGATGGGAAATGCCGGGTGGTCAAGTAGAAGAGGGGGAATCTTTAAGTCAAGCTGCGATCAGAGAAACGAAAGAAGAGTCCGGAATCGACATTGAAATCATCAAATTCTGTGGAATATTTCAAAATATCGAAAATTCAATATGCAACACGTTATTTTTAGCAAAACCAATAGGAGGAGAATTAACCACATCATCAGAGAGTTTAGATTCTGGTTTCTTTCCAATCGAAGAAGCAATTTTAAAAGTCGAATGGAAAAACTTCAGAGAAAGGATAGAGTACTGTTTAAAGCCTGAGCTGCAACCTTTTTGTATTGAGTTTAGCGATAAGAATAATATTTAAAAGTTTCCGGAAAAGCGTGGCGCTATCTAATTTTTTTGGAAATTTATAATTATTTGTTAATTGATCAAAACTGCAATAGGGGGAATTACATTGAACGCAACCTTTACTAAGGTGGCCGGAGTTAGCTTCATTATTTTATCAATCTTAAGACTAACTCCTTATATTAATGTGACTGGTAAGTGGTTGTTATACATATCCATAGCAGCATTTTTTCTTATCCTATATGACTTAATGGAATTTGTGATTAAAAGAATAATGGCAAGTAAGGGTTTGAAACTAAGCAAGATTTTATTTAATTTTCGCCCATTGTTTCTTGGATGTGCAGTGATGGCTATCATCGTTTTGCCTAATATAAAGGTCGCTATCTCTGTTAAAGAGGTGAATACTTATAGTGATTTTTTCACTTTAATTAGCCTAGGAATAGCAATAATGTTACTTGGATTTAAAACTGAAAGAGAAGAATCTACTTCGCTGGAAAAATCAAAAGGGAATGAGATAAGAGATTTTTTAAATTCAACTGAAGGAGAAATGATTATTAAAAAATATATAGAAGAACAATCAATAGAAAATAACAAAAAATTGATAAGTTAGGCAGGTTCTAAGTAGTCATGATGAACGAAAAAGATTTGAAGGTCAATTCCAGGAAGGAAGTTCAATCAATGAAACGAGTCGATGTAGTTTACTCATTACTAACGAATTCATCCAAATCTAAAGTACTTGCGGTAAGAAATGTAGGACGTTCAAGCTGGTCGCTGCCTGGCGGAGCTGTTGAACCCGATGAATCATGGGAACAAGCAGCAATTCGGGAAGCCCATGAAGAAACAGGACTTGATGTTACCGTTCATGGCATTGTAGCAATCAATGAGTGTAAATTTGAAGAAATCAAGGAACATGCCATTTTTATCACATTCAGAGCCGAAATTGTCGGAGGGAGAGAAGAGATATCAAGACCAGATGAAATCTCTGAGATAGCATGGTTGGATATAGCACAGGCAGATGAGCTTATGCCTTATTACAAGAACGGCTTTAAAAGCTTACTTACTGGCAATGAGATTACATATTTCAACGAAGGTAACAAGTGATGTTCTGGAGATAGTTGATGAATCTTGGTATGCGGTATCTCCAGACTTTTGTCAGGGTGAGTTAATCTTAGCTGATCGTCAACTGTGATTAAAGCGAGAAAACGTTAGAAACTGACTTATTTATTAGAGGACTGACATGAACAAATTACCTTTATTTATAGTGACAGGTGCAAGTGGAACAGGAAAAACAAAGGTCTCATCACATGTTCGCAATTTACTTCCGGATTTTAGTCTGCTGTCTAGTGAGTGGCATAATACGCTAGAAAATAACATCATCTGATGAAGTGAAGGAGGTCACGTATTGTTTCTCAATGTATTACTTTGGTTGATTATCCTCTGGGTGATCTCCCTTTATTTCAGTTTTCCCAAGATAGATCGCATGTACACCGTCAAGGTGCCAAGCACTTATTATATTCAATCTCCCAATCGATTGGATATTCAGAAAAACTATGAATGCGCTGCATTTTCCAGTGCGTTCGTCTTGAGACATTTCGGGGTGGAGTCCAACGGGACAAAGCTCTATGAAACCTATCCTCGCAAATTACTGGATGGGACGGTATATCCCAAAGCGGTCGTTGTTTTTTTCAGAAAGCTTGGATATCAGGCAATGTACTTACGTGGGAATGTGAATACGTTGAAGAAGCAGATTAGCCAAGGGGTGCCCGTTATTATATTTATTAGAGTACATCCCAAACAACGTTATTTGCATTTTGTTCCCGTCGTTGGCTATGATGAAACGCACTTTTACTTGGCCGAATCGTTAGATCACAAGATGAATTGTGATAAAGAATATTACAATCGAAAAATCAGCAGTATTGAACTGAACACGTTATGGAGATCTTGGTTACCTTTTTGTCAAAACTCCTATATCGTCGTACATCCAGTGCAGATTTAATTGCTCAAATATTTAATCGGGTTAACAAGTTCTGTGTACGTCCGCATATACATTACAGGAGACGGGTCAAGACTCCGGCTGTCCTAAGTTGTATGAACGGAGGGAGAGACATGGGCATTGAATCATCCTGGATGTTTGATTTGTTTGGAACCGTCTTTCCGGTTGTATTTGTTCTGCTTATAGGTATAGTCCTTCTGTCGATGGGAAAAGAAGTATGGAAGTGGGGGCGTAACAACTCAGAGCCACTGTTGACCGTACCTTCAAGAATCACCAGCAGACGGATGAAGACGAGTCAGTCTCAATCCGAACCAGGCAGTACAGCACGAACCTTATATTATGTCACCTTTGAAGTAGAGAGTGGAGATCGGCTCGAATTCAAAGTCAATGGCGAAGAGTATGGTTTGTGCGCTGAGGGGGATGAAGGACGGCTCTCGTTCAAAGGAACGCGTTACATAGGCTTCGAGCGATATAATCGCTTATATTCCGAACGCCTACGCGGTTAAACCGAGCAGCTTGCGCCAGGATGGCGTGAGCTTTTTTTGATTATTTGCTGGACAAGCGTTTCTTAATGGGCCTAACGTGTTTTTATATAAGGAGAGGCTTAATGAAATTTTGATCGCAGGATCATTACCATAGAGGAGGAAATAAATATGTCATTTACAGATCAGGTCGTTGTTGTAACCGGTGCCGCTCAGGGAATAGGACGCAGTGTGGCCGAGGCTTATGCGGTCGCCGGGGCTAAAGTCGTACTTGCTGACCATAAGGAAGCGGAGGGTGCGGCAGCCGCAGCTTCCATTCGCAATGAAGGCGGAGAAGCCATCTTTGTTCAATGTGATGTTCGGAGCGAGCAGGATATTACGAATCTTTTTCGGACTACCGTGGAGGAATTCAAACAAATTGATGTTCTGGTGAACAACGCAGGACTTGCAAAATGGAAATCACCCTATGAGCTAACGCTGGAAGAATGGGACGATGTACTCAATACCAATGTGAGAAGTTGCTTTTTGGCGAGTCGGGAAGCAGCCAAACATATGAAAAGCAATGAACACGGCGGTGCCATTATCAACATGGCTTCTACCCGTGCACTGATGTCTGAGCCTGATACCGAAGCCTATGCCGCATCCAAAGGTGCGATTGTGGCTCTGACGCATGCGCTGGCGGTCTCACTGGGCAAAGACCAAATTCGGGTCAATTGTATCAGTCCCGGATGGATTGAGACAGGAGACGTGGAGAAACTGAAAAAGGAGGATCATGAACAGCATCCCTCTGGTCGTGTGGGTATTCCTTCGGATATCTCCCGTGCTTGTCTATATTTATCTGACCCAAGCAATACCTTTGTCACAGGGACCAACCTCGTTATTGATGGAGGCATGACCCGAAAAATGATATATGAGGACTAGAACCGGGATCGAGCCGGGTGAGCCCTGCGCTGTCCCAACATAAGAGTAATAAGCCCAAGTTAAGCACTTGGGCTTATTTGTTTTTAATAACTCGGTTGCTATAATAAATGTGATTTTACAACAGTAGAGGAATGGAGGGAGTATATGTTCGGGAAACAATCCCGGAAGGTATTTTGGCTGTTACTGCTGATCGGAGGGATGATAATGATAGGGAATGAGTCACCTGCTGAAGCAGACGGCGCGGATATACGGGCGGCCTGGGTATGGCAGGCGCAGTCTGTTAGCAACGGAGATGAGCTGCTGGCCAATGCAGCTAAACATAAGATAAACAGGCTGTACGTGAATGTAGACATGACGCTGTCCAAGGAGGTATACCAGACGTTTATAGCCAAAGCAAGCCGTGCAGGTATTGCGGTTGAAGCGCTGGGAGGCGATCCATCCTGGGCGGTCAGTGGGCGTGAAGGCCCCATGCTCAGGTTAGCCTCGTGGGTAAGTGACTATAATCTGGCAGCTGAGCCCAATGAGCGATTTGATGCCATACATCTGGATATCAAGCCCTACGTGTTACCAGCCTGGAAAGAAGATGCCAAGCCATTGGTTCAATCCTGGGTGGCCAATATGAATCTGTTACTTGAGCAAGTGAGACAGGGTGGCGCTGTTGCTGTGAATGTTGACCTGCCATTTTGGCTGGATTCGTACACCGTCACAGGGAATAGAACTTCTGAGGATGCAGATAACGAACCATTGTCACGTTGGTTTATTGAACAAGTGGATCATGTCACTTTACTAGCTTACCGTGATAATGCGCAAGGAAACAATGGCATCATACGTTTAATTGAACAGGAACTGAACTGGGCTGATGCCAGCAATGCGAGCGTCACGGTTGGGTTGAATACCAAGCCCATGCCTGGCGAGGAGTTCACGACATTTGCCGGTAAAGGGGCAGCGCAGCTGGAAAGTGTTATTGAAGAAGTTGCCTCCGCATTCAGCGAGCATACTTCCTACGCCGGTTCCGCTGTACATGACATTGTATACTGGGGACAACTGGAACCGTCGGAACTGCCATCACCGGAGATTCCATCCAACCAGCCAGAGATTCGGGGAACGTATATCTGGGAGGCCTCTCAGGTGACGAACGACGGAGGGGAGCACATCTTAGCGTTTGCGAGAGAGCAGAATATTAACTGGTTGTATGTCCGCTTGGATCTGGATCAACCCTATTCCAGTTACCGCAGTTTTGTGAAACGAGCCAGAGCTCAAGGTATTGAAATTCATGCGATGGGTGGACACCCGATCTGGGGCAAGAAGGAAAATCGTCCAAGGATTCAGCGCTTGATTGATTATGTGAAAAATTATAATGCTGAATCTGAGCCGGATGAACAATTTGAAGGCATCCATCTGGATATTGAGCCTTATACCTTGCCGGACTGGGAGAACAATCGGAATACCCTGTTGACCGAATGGGCTGCGAACATTACATTTTTCCAGGAAGAAACGAAGAAGGACAGTGATCTCGAAACAAGTGCAGATCTTGCCATATGGCTGGATACCTTCCCGCTGCCGGGTAAAGACATGTCTGTGACGGAATTTATGATTGGTACACTCGATCATGTGTCACTGATGGCTTTCCGTAACAACGCCGAAGGTTCCAATGGCATCGCTGCTGTTGTGAGTCAGGAGATGGAGATCGCCGATCGTTTAGGGAAAAGGTTGATGATTTCGGTAGAAATGAAGGAGAACCACGAAGGTCCTCATATTTCATTTTATGAGAAGGGAGCAGCGGAGATGGAACTTCAGCTTGCTAAGCTTCCCGATCTGCTGGCCGAATATCAGGCGTACCAGGGCAATATTGTACATGCCTATGATTATTGGATTGAAGCCAAACCCTGAACAGGCGAGTAATATAAGAAATAAGTTGCTTTGGGACTTCACCTTGGGTGAGGTTCCGGGCTTTTTTTTATGGAAAAAAGATGGAATCGTGTCACCGAATGGGCTCCTGCACAATACGATGTACGGAGATGAACAGCTGAAACAAGGGAGGAAACAGAATATGGCTGTTATTAAAGCCAACTCAGAGGACGTCAAGCTATTGGCTAGGCTAATGAGGGCGGAGGCTGAAGGTGACGGCGAACAGGGTATGTTGCTTGTGGGCAATGTAAGTGTGAACCGGGTACTGGTAGATTGTCTGGACTTTAAGGATATTCGCGACATCAATCGTATGGTATTCCAGAATCCAGGAGGCTACGAGTCCACACAGAAGGGTTACTTCTACCAGCGGGCAAGACAGTCCGAGATTCGTCTGGCACAACGGGTGATCAATGGAGAGCGTTTCTGGCCAGCCAGCAATTCATTGTGGTTCTTCCGACCTGTGGCCGAGTGTCCGGCAACGTGGTATGACCAGCAAAATACAGGACGTTTTAAAGCGCATTGTTTCTTCAGTCCTTCAGGCGAAGACTGTCCGGAAGTATATTAAAATTTGGGGAGGAATCACCATGATTAATCAGCCTTATCAACCAACGACTCAAACGTTGGGTCAGCAAGCGAATTCCGTGTTGGGTCAACAAGCTAATTCTCAGGTTCAAGGTACGTCTTACAAAATCGGTAACGGAATGCCTGCCATGTCAGTAACACCAGGAATGGTATCACCAAGCTCCACAAGTGTACCCCCACTCGTATCCAGTGGAAGCCCAATGACACCAACGGGTGCAGTAATCACTACAACGGCGCCACAGTTTGAGCAGTCGTACATTGAGAATATTTTGCGTCTGAACCTCGGGAAATTCGGTACGTTCTACATGACATACGAAGGCAACAAAGAGTGGAACGCTCGCATATTCCAAGGTATCATTGAAGCAGCGGGCCGTGACCATATTATCATCAGCGATCCGAAGACAGGAAGACGGATCATGCTGTTGATGGTCAACTTCGACTATGCTACATTTGATGAGCCGTTGTTGTATCAATATCCGGGCGTGGTAGGCAACTACCCACAAGCTCCAAGCAGATGATCATTGGCGCCTCTTCATTTTGATTGATATTTGATATGGATAACACATAATGAATTACATGCTGTCCTGAATGTGGAGGTATTCCACAGACGGGGCGGCTTTTTACATAAGAATTTGTGCAAAATGATTACTATATGATTGAGTCAGACGTAACCTTTTGATAAAAACATGGCACTTATATATGAACAGAACAAGAAACATGCCTATATGAAGGGAGTCCATAGCATTGAAGTCATGGATTGAAGGAGCGATGAAGGGCGAACCCGAAGCTTACGCACAACTGATGTCTCAATATCGCGGGATGGCTCTTGCTGTTGCCTACAATCGTTTAGGAGATACATTTTGGGCAGAAGATGTTGTGCAGGAGGCATTTACTGAAGCCTTTGGCAATCTGTCCAAGCTGGAGGACTCGGAGGCTTTTCCTGGATGGTTCAAGGTGATCGTGGAGAGGCAGTGTTATCGCTGGCTAAGGCGCAAGCAGCATACCCTGATTCCCGTTCAGGAGCTGGAGCATGTATTCCAGGAAGAGGATCAGGCGCATAATCCAGAAGAACAAGCGGTGCAAAACGAAATTCATCGTACGCTGCGTGATTCGATTGCAAAATTGCCGTCATCGATGCGGATTGCTGTTGAACTGTTTTATTTGGAAGGATACTCGTTGAAGGAAATATCGGATTTTCTCGGGGTCAAGGTACCTGCATTAAAGAAAAGGCTGTTTGATGCCCGATCCAAACTCAAGCGTTCTATGCCAGTGAGGGATCTGGTCTCTGTGTTCAGTGACTTGTATGAAGGAGGAAAAGGATTGTTACACATTATGAATGGAGATCACGCTGCGAATCGTCTAAGAGAGAGTGGAATCGAGGGAGATATCCTCGTATGGAGAGAATTGTACACGTTCGGACCAGTAGCCAAAGATATGGGAGATGTAAAGGAACGGAAGAATCGGGCATCCGTGTTAGAGCAGCAGTTGGGCATTCCGCAGACGGAATACTTGCAGATCGAGGAGCTTGAGCGCAAGTTGCATTCGTTTCAACAATATAAGGAGATTGTCCTGTGGTTCGAATACGACCTCTATGATCAGACGATGTTATCTTACTTATTGCATTATTTCAAAGGACAAGCACTCCAGAATACGAAACTGAATCTGCTCTGTATTGACTCGTATCCAGAGATTGAGCACTTTAGGGGACTGGGCCAACTTACCTCCACGCAGATCGAACGTCTGTCTGGCAGTTGGCACGTTATTGACACGGACGAGCTACAAGCAGGTGCACAGTTCTGGGAAGCCTATACGTCGCCTGATATCCGTCATCATCTGGATTATTTGCAGGCAGACACCTCGGTGCTCTCCTTTGCAAACGCTGCGTTCAAGGCCCACTTGTCCCGTCTGCCATCTGTATCAAACGGCCTGGGAGTCATTGAGCA
This sequence comes from Paenibacillus sp. SZ31, assembly GCF_012912005.1. Lineage (GTDB taxonomy): Bacteria > Bacillota > Bacilli > Paenibacillales > Paenibacillaceae > Paenibacillus. The sequence goes on along the minus strand of NZ_JABBEA010000007.1, from coordinate 38,327 downwards.
GATGACACTGGAGACCATTACAGCTGGTGTGGAGAGTCCGTATCCTTTGTTTCGCGAGGTAGGGGACAAGCTGCATATTCTCGGGATGGGTGATCTTGAATACTGGGCACACCTGAAGCGGATGACAGAAGAACCTCATGCTCTACTTCAGATGACCGGTGCAACACCTTTCCCTAGTTTCATGCAGCATGATGAAAAATTCCGTGACGGAGTCCTGTCGCTGACGGAACTCGGGATTCAGGTACTGAGTGGCGAGGTCGATTGGGCTATGTTGAAGCAGGATGAATTCTGGACCGGTGGATTGCATAACGAAAGTGGGAAACAAGCCAAGTGGCGCTGGAACCCCGCTTCTGAGACCATAGTGGAGATTGAGTCGACATAGGAAGTAGAGCAGAAGATATAGAGAAGCGAGTAATGCCCTATACTCTTATGCTATATAAAAGTAATAAATAAAGAGAGTACCAGCCATGCCGAAGCATGAACTTGGATACTCTCTTTGGTGTAGTTCATTGTTTACGAAATGTTAAAAAAACAGCGTAATCGCTACTTTTGTTAAAGAAATAAGGCGTTTGTGCCATTTCGTTGTCATAGGACACGGATTGACTGTGTAGTGTAGAATTATATAATAAAAGAAGCATATCTTTGTTATTCGACAGAACAAGGTGGAGGTGGAAGCATTGGGAAGTTGAAATTGCATATGAGCGGCAGAATGGCAAATATCCTACATTTTCGAAGGAGGTGGACCTATTTGCCGAAGAATGACGGCAAATAGGATGAAAATTTGAGTGACCCCTTACCGAGTATTTTAAATTTAGTAATCATTGGTTTACTTGTATTAATGAATGGTTTCTTTGTGTCGGCGGAATTTGCGATGGTGAAAGTTCGTGGAAGCCGGATTGAGGCTTTGGTGGAAACAGGCAACAAAAATGCCATCTATGCTTCCAATATCGTACGTAATCTGGATGCATATCTGTCAGCTTGCCAATTAGGCATAACGCTGGCTTCACTGGGACTTGGATGGTTGGGAGAACCCGCAATCGCACATCTGTTAGAGCCTATGTTTACCGCGTTTGGACTGGGACCGGTCTATGTTCATGGAATCTCTATTGCCATTGCATTTGTGATCATTACGATCCTGCATATTGTACTGGGGGAACTTGCTCCCAAAACAATGGCGATTCGAAAGTCTGAGACGATCACGTTGTGGTCTGCGGCTTTGCTAACGTTCTTCTACAAGTTAATGTATCCATTCATATGGGCACTGAACGGTATGGCTAACGGTTTGTTGAGACTGTTCCGAATGGCACCAGCTTCGGAGATGGACTCCGCACATAGCGAAGATGAAATACGCATTCTGATGAAAGAAAGCAATAAGAGCGGTTTAATTGATAACACTGAATTAGCACTTGTTGATAATATATTTGATTTTACGGATACAACCGCCCGTGAAATTATGATTCCGCGGACGGAAATGATCTGTCTGAACGCCAATGAGTCGATGCTGGAGAATCTGGAGATTGCCAGTGAGAGTATGCGAACAAGGTATCCGGTATATAACGGAGACAAGGATCATATTATCGGCTTTATTCACATTAAGGATCTAATGCGATCCCAACTTACGGATACCATCTCCGTGATCCGGCCCATCCTTGCTGTGCCAGATACCACGCTAATCAGTGATCTGCTCAAGCGTATGCAGCGTAGCAAGACACAGATTGCGATTCTGATTGATGAATACGGCGGAACCTCCGGGCTTGTCACACTTGAAGATATCATGGAAGAGATCGTAGGCGAGATTCAGGATGAATTCGACCATGAGCGTCCTGTCATTGAACAAGTGGATGAGATGGAATACTCCATTGATGGATTGATGCTGATTGAAGAAGTCAGCGAACGATTCGGACTGGAGATGGATCGTGCCGATTACGATACCATCGGGGGCTGGCTATACTCCAGAGTAGATGCCATTCCACCTGAGGTCGGTCAATCGGTTGAGTATGGGGGTTATGTATTTGTCATTCAAGAGACAGAGCATAAGCGGATTTCCCGAGTGAATGTGATTAAGCTGGAACTATTGGTTGAAGAAGAAGGCGCGTAGCCAGATCAAAATTGTAACGAATGAAGCTGTATGGTGACGCAATGGTCATTGTACAGCTTCTTTGCATACTCATGATTCTTTGGGTACATGAATGACAACATCGGCGTAACGATTCTCCGTGACAAAGCTATTTTTGATATAAATTCGCTTATAAGTGACGTAAACATTCTCTCCAGGAGCGAGATCATGCTGGATATTCAGCTTTTTTCGAGTGGATTGGGTTGTTGTCGGTGTCTTAATGGTGATGATGGCGTACATAGGCGTATCCACGAAAGTAACCTCGTAAGAATTGTAGTCCCCGACCTTAGTGGTGGATAACACCGGATTTTGCTTATACTGAGTTAGGTGATCATTCACCATGCCAAGTGTTACAGGTAGCACATAAAACAGAAGTGTCAGAGGCAGAAGGCAGAAAGCAATCCCGAAAACTCGTAAAAATTTGACATGGGAAAGGGTTCGGCGACTCTGCTTGAGGAGAAGAAAAGCAAGGATGGGAGACAGTGCAAATCCCCAGATCATAAAAGGTAATACATAGCGGTCAATCCCCATGCTTATCCAGCTTTCCCGGGCTGTAGCCAAGAAATATATTAAGGTCCCGAGGGTAAGCACACCCACCAAGATAAGAAGACTACGTTTGAACGAGCCGGAAACTTCGATATGTAGTTCATTCGGATTGGAGCTGTGACGATGCCTTCTGGATTCGGATTGAAATTCACTCAAGTTATACACCTCATTTGCAAATCTTGTTGGTTAATATGGTTCCAACCATGCATTACCCAATACATACGGGCTGGAATAGTTTAGGTTTCACAATACTGGAAATGTATAAAAAGGACAAAAGACGCTGCCGACAGAAATATCGGAGCGTCTAATTTTTTTTGAAACCTGTCACCCGATCCGTCCGTTTATACCCTTACACAAAATCAAGTATGGAAGCGGAGGATGGATCAATATGCGGAAAACGAAAACAAAGAGTGCAGCATCTATACTAAAAATAACCCTTGTTGTCTTGTTAATAGTGCCAACAATCCTGGCTATACCTACGTCCGAACCAGCCGTTGCAAGCCCGATAATCAACGTGTCCTCTGGTGCACTTACAGCTCCACCGCCACCCGAACCATCCATCAATTCGCTTGCTACCACTCAGGAACGAGGACATATCTATCAGGCGGTCGGTGCACTCATCCCTGGGGGAGGACTTTCTGCCATCGTCAATACGAAGACCGCGACATATGTGGAAGTGAAGACACTTTCGGTAGATTACCGACTTGAGCGCTGGACAGGAACAGCATGGGTAACTTTCAAAAACAATTCCAACAATGCAACGAAAACAAACTTACTGAATGCCACATCGGATTGGACCGTTATGCCAGGATATTATTATCGCGTTACCAGTATTCATACAGCGCATGATGGAAGTACTACGGATACCAGCAAACATGTTTCTGGCACCGTGTTATTTTGATCTTATCGGCGGGTACTGCCGGGAAACTTCTGCTCTTGAAAATCGTTGGCAATAGCAGTCATTTCTTCTTCAGAAAGGGTGCCAAACAGGCTCATATTGTTGGAACCCATCATCCACTGAAAGGAGTTATAGGGTGGGCCGATATACATCAGTGCTTCCGAGCCATCCGCCAGCTTTACGGTGCTCATATCACGAAGCATGGCCCCTTCAATTTTCTCCCCAGGCATGACATGGACATAATCAAACTGGATGATCTCATCCTCTATGCTCTTGCCTTCACTGGTATATTGAACTCTCATTTGTGTGGACTCATAATAATCGTCTGGATTTACAGGGTTTTCAGTATCGAGCACGAGTTCGAATTTGACCTTGTTGAATCGCTCGGGAATGGCATTGGATAACAGAAAGTCACCCATGAACCCATCGCGTGCAATCTCTTCTGTAACAAGTACTGGACGAAGCAGGTGGCTCGATAACTCATACGAAGGTGTATTAAGAGCTTCTTCTTCTTGTACTTTAAGAATGTCGTCTAAGCTGGTTTCCGGTGGTGGAGGCGTTTTGGCTGTTGACGGATCAGCCCCAAGATGGGTCGTACGATCCTCGATGATAATGGATTTCATGCCATTGCCCCAATCCTTGATGGATTGCACGAATGGGGATACCGCTTGCGTACCAGACGGCAGGCTGAAAATAACGGCCCCGATGGTCACGGAAGCAGCTACGACAACGGAAAGCCGCAAGGTACGTATTCTTTTTTTACGTAAACCGATTCTGTTAATTTCCCTATGTACCTTCTGCCAGGATTGCTGCATGGATTCGGTATGGGAGGAGGAAGGGGCAGAGACGGCCTGATGAAAAGCTTCATCAAAAGCCAGATCAAACGCAGCATCGAAATACTCGTCTTCCAGATCTGAGTCGAATTGCTCCACATGCTTATCGGACTTGCCTTTGCTCAATGCTTCCACCCCATTCCTTATGTAATTTCTTCTTGATACTGCCACGGGCTCTAAATAAGCGTTGCTTCACAATGTCTTCGGAGGTATCCAGCAGTTCGGCCATCTCCCGATAGGAGAGACCTTCTTTCCACCGTAACTCCACCAGTACACGATATTCCGGTTTGAGCTGTTCGAGATAATTTTCAATGGACTCTTGCATCATCTGCGTTTCTACCATGCTTTCCACGGAAGCTGCGGTCTGATTCATCGTCTCCATATCTATAAAAACACTATCCGTATCCACTTGGTTACGGTTATTTTTATTTTTTCTCAGATAATTAATAGCTGTGTTCCGCGTGACGACCTTGAGCCAGGCTTTTAGTTTGACCTCGTCTTCGAAAATGGGTTTGTTTTTGATGATTTTAATAAAAGCTTCCTGAATAATATCTTCTGCTGCAGTACGCTCCTTGATGATATAAACGATAAGACCATGTACCATATTATAATATTCATAATACACTTCTTCCTGAAGTGCAGAGCCTAAATTATGGAAATCTGAGGCGAGTAGTAACTGAAGCCGATTGGCCATGATGTTCTCCTTTCTGGTGAACAATCCACAAACATTGGTATCATTACATTTTACAACATAATATGGAAACGATACAATGGGAGGTTGGTCCGAGAAAAACCAGATGAGGAGAGCGTATGTAGCCTCTGGGACAGTTTGCTGAAAATTAATAAAAGGCCGTCTCGCCAACCATGAACACATGGTTGCAAGACAGCCTTTGCTACTGTTTAGTGGAAATACATTACGGGGGAGAACTCATCCGTAACCGTTAGAATGCCCAATCTCCCTTAAGGAAGATAGCTTCAGGTTCGCCGTTTGCCGTGATACCGTAGATGTCCGTCTCGGGAGAGCCCATCATGAAGTCCACATGAGTGATACTGGTGTTCATACCGCGAGCGGCAAGTTCTTCGGAAGACATCGTCTTGCCACCTTGGATATTAGATGCATAGGAACTGCCGATCGCAAGGTGACAGGAGGCATTCTCATCATACAACGTGGTGTAATACAAGATACCGCTCTCAGAAATCGGGGAATGGAAGGGAACCAGAGCCACTTCGCCAAGAAAATGCGAACCTTCATCCATGGAGATGAGTCTTTCGAGCGTATCCTGACCTTCCTCCGCATGAAAATCAATAATGCGTCCATTCTCGAAGGTGAGTGAGAAACGATCAATGATGCTTCCACCATAACTGAGCGGTTTGGTGCTGGATACTGTACCGTTGACACCAAGTTTGGCTGGAGCTGTGTATACTTCCTCTGTCGGGATATTGGCGACAAAAGGGGTACCTTGCTCATTCACGCTACCTGCCTGCGCCCAGATATGTCCTTCTGGAAGCTCAACCGTCAGATCCGTTCCCGGAGAGAGGAAGTGCAGTGCTTGATACTTCTTGTTGTTCAATGCAACGGCCTTGGTCTCCAATCGTTCAATATGCTGTTCCCAAGCCGCTACAGGGTCCTCTAGATCAGCTCTTACCGCAGCGAAAATGGCTTCCCACAGCTGGCTAACCTGCTCAGCTTCCGGCAGATCCGGGAATACTTTAGCTGCCCAATCGGGCGAAGGACAAGCTACACCCGTCCAGCTCATTTTATCAGCCTGTTGATACTGACGGTACTTGGCCATCGCCTGACCAAATGTACGCTGATGGGTCGAGATTCGCTCCGGGTCAATGCCTTTCATCAGGTCTGGGCTGGATGACAATACCGTCAGGAAGGCTGCATTATTGGCCGCCAGTTCTTCAAGCTCCGCCGCATGCCATTTCGGTGGCTCTTGGAAGGATTTCTCAGGGGCCATCTCAAACCGCAATCGATTGACGGTTTCATCTCCGTATTTTACAATAACCTGCTTGGCGCCAGCTTCGTACCCTTTGCGCACCAGCAGGCGTACGAATTCAGCGGTATCAATCATCGCACTGATGACAAATACTTGCCCTGGTTGTACGTTAGCGCCTACTTTTACAGCAAGTTCAGCGTAACGATCCAGTTTTTGTTCAAAACTTAACATATACGTTCCCTCCAATGATTGAATTTTAAATCTGTTGACGCAGGAAAAGAGAGGAGTAATCTCCTCTCTCCTAATCACATCAAACGGGATTAAAATGCCCAGTTTCCTTGCAGGAAGATCGGCTCTTCCGTGCCTTCGGAAGTTACACCGTGGATGTTCATTTCTCCAGATCCAATCATGAAGTCTACATGAGTGAGACTGGAGTTCATGCCACGTTCAATCAACTCTTCTTTGGACATCGTTTTACCACCTTCCAAACAGAAGGCATAGGCATTACCGATCGCCAAATGGTTGGAGGCATTTTCATCAAACAAGGTATTGTAGAACAGAATATTCGTATCGGAAATCGGTGACTGATGTGGAACGAGGGCTACTTCACCCAGATAGTGTGCACCTTCATCCATCTCGATTAGGTTTTTGAGCGCATCCAGTCCCTGCTCAGCGGTGTAATCTACGATTCGACCGTTCTCAAATGTAAGGGAAAATCCGTCAATCAGGTTGCCGCCGTAGCTCAGTGGTTTCGTGCTGCGTACTGTGCCGTTAACACCTGTTTTCAGTGGAGCTGTGAATACTTCTTCGGTAGGCATATTGGCAATAAAGACATGTCCTTGCTCATTCACACTTCCACCGGATACCCAGATATGGCCTTCTGGAAGTTCGATCGTCAGGTCTGTGCCTGGAGCTGTATAGTGAAGCTTCTTGTATTTCTTGTTGTTCAGTAGATCAGCGCGGGAATCGAGGTTTTGCAAATGGGTTTTCCATTCGGCAACAGCATCCTGTTCACCGATCCGTACTGTTTTGAAAATAACGTCCCACAGGCGATCCACTTGTTGTGCTTCCGGCAGATCCGGGAACACTTTAGCTGCCCATTCAGGAGAAGGAACGGCTACGATGGACCAGCTGAATTTGTCAGCCATCTGATAAGAACGATATTTTTCGAGCGCTTTGCCGCGCACTTTTTGGCTAGTAATAATTCGTTCCTGAGCTACACCGTTCAGCAGATCTGGATTCTCAGCGATGACGTGCAGAATAGCGGCACCTTCTTCAACGAGTTCAGTCATTTCAGCTGCAAACCATTTCGGTTCAATAGAGAAGGCTTCATCAGGGGCAAGATCGTAATGAAGACGTGTAACGGATTCATCGCTCCAGTTTACTTTAACCAATTTGGCGCCTTTACCGTAAGCGGCTTTGACGATTAGTCTTACAAAATGCGCTGCCGAGATTGGAGCGTTAACCACGAGCGTTTGTCCAGGGTGGACATTGACACCGACTTGAACAGCCAGTTCAGCATATTGCTGCAGATTCGTTTCAAAAGTATTCATGCTATTTTTTCCTCCAATGTGATAATAATATCGTAGCTTGTTGGCTATTATAGATGTTGTTCAAACACGTATTATAGTCCTCATTACAACGATGTAAGGACTCAGAAGAGTTCCTTCATTGAATAAGGTATACGTTGCTACGTTATATATTGTACAATTAACCAATAATAATTACCAAACTAGGTTTACCAGAAATGTTGGAGACCTGCTGTAAATGAAAGATTAAAGGAGAGAATGATTGTGAATATTGAAATTATAAGTGCTGAAATGCGCCGTGAAGGTGAAAAAGGATACGTGGGAAATACCGTTTACCGCACAGAAGGCGAAAAGTCAGTATATGAGATTACCTTCATGAGCAAGAACGGAAAAGACTGGGACTATAGCTTGCATTTCACGGAGCAATCCGGAGATGAAGATGAGTTGCTTCGTATGGACGAGCTGCTTGAGAATGATGACGATGTGTACAATCAATTGCTCGATGCCGCTTTGGAGGCCTATCCGGCTTAACTGGCTGAGATATTCTTGTTCTATTGTGTCGTGTCGATGACTATACTAGACGGTGTATGCCCGAAACAGGGTGTATACCGTCTATTTTATTGGAAATATTGAATAGATGATCCAGAAAAGGGAAGTCTACGAGATGAATGGAACCAGAGAGACAATCCGCCTAATGGGAGGTAACCGTGAATGGCATCTGACAATCTGATTACAGAAGGGTTGACGGGGCTTGAAGAAGTCGCGCCCGATATTCTCAGTCTGCGTACACTATTCGTTAATGTCGTGTTCATCGGAGAGCCAGGAAGCAGGAACTGGGTCCTCGTGGACACCGGAATGGCGAGGTTCACGGATCATATTGTTCAGGTTGCAAGCGAACGTTTTCAAGGTCCGCCATCTGCGATCATATTGACACATGGTCACTTCGACCATGTAGGAACCGTTATTGAACTGGAACAATTCTGGGGTGTACCTGTGTATGCGCACCCGCTTGAAATTCCATATTTGACGGGATTGAAAGATTACCCTCCGGCGGACCCTTCTGTAGGTGGAGGTCTAATGTCCAGATTGTCATTCGCTTATCCCAATGAGGCAATCAATCTGGATGATCGGATATTCAGTCTGCCGAAAGATCATTCCGTTCCAGGCGTATCGGGATGGGAATGGGTGCACACGCCAGGTCACACACCTGGACATGTGTCACTGTTTCGGGAAGCGGATCGTTTGCTGATTGCAGGGGACGCGATCATTACGGTGAAGCAGGAATCGCTGTGGAGTGTGTTACTTCAGGACAAACAGTTGCATGGCCCGCCGTCCTATTTCACAACCGATTGGCAGGCTGCACATCAATCTGTTCAGCATATAAGGCATCTGGAGCCGAAACTTGCCATTACTGGGCATGGGCATGCCTTGAGCGGAGATATGCTAAGTGAATCCCTCAAGCAGCTTGATCTGGACTTTGAAGAGAGCACCGTGCCGGATCACGGCAAATATGTAGATTAATTGAACCATAATAAGAATGGTGACAGAGACAGCCGCAGCCGTTTGCAGCTGTCTTTTTCATGTCTTTTTTGAGGCTCAATCATGAATTTGTTCTCTATCATAGATTGGTATTTTGTGCCCGGGCATGATATAGTCGAGCCGTATAATATAACCTTAGTATGCAGGAGGTACATATAACGATGACACAGCAAAATGCAGCATTCGAAGAACAATTTGGAGGGATTCCGGCCGTCTGGCTTCGTTTTAATCAATTTGAAGCGGCAGTTATTCCAAGCGTGGGTGCCAACCTCGTTGCTTTCCGTGATACAGAAAAGGGATTCCGTTACTTGAGAGAGCCGAATCAGGATCAGATGGATGAGTTTATGGCTGCACCTGCGGTCTATGGAATTCCGATTCTTTCTCCGCCGAACCGTTATGAGGATGGTCGTTTCCCCTGGAATGGTAAAGTCTATCAATTGCCTGTGAATGAACCGGCTACAGGTAACCATCTGCATGGATTCTTGCATGATGCCGAGTGGAAGGTTGAGGGATATGGTTCTGACCAGTTGGAGAGTTATGTGCTGCTTAGCCAGGACGTGAAAGAAGGACATACATTCCATCAGTACCTGCCGTTTACGTTCACGGTAACGCTTCGTTACTCTTTGAGTAGCCAAGGACTTCAGCAGCAATTGATCGTTCGCAATAACGGGAACGAATACATGCCTAACCTGTTTGCATTCCACACGGCGATCGCTGTACCGTTCGCACCGGACAGTCAATCCTCGGATTACACGGCCAAAATTACGATTGGACAACGCCGTGAATTGAATGAACGTTCGCTGCCAACCGGACAATTTCAACCGCTTACACCTGAGGAAGAACAATTGAAGAAAGACGGGGTTAGTCCGTTCTTTGCGGCCATGGATAATCACTACACGGCAGTACCTCAGAATGGCCGTAACTATATGGAACTTACAGATCATCGTACTGGAGACAAACTGGTATATGATGTGGGTACATCGTACAAGCATTGGATGATCTGGAACAATAACATGGGCGGCGAATTCTTCTGTCCTGAACCACAGATGAACCTGGTTAATGCCCCGAATGTTGAAGGCATCCCGGCGGAAGAAATCGGATTGATCGGTCTGGAGCCAGGTGAACTGTTCGAACAGACTAGCCGACTGTATCCCATTGCGTCACAAAAATAAATTCACGTTCATTTTGCGCTACGCTTACAATTTTGTCGAAAAGGTGAAAACCTGCTCGTAAATCATGTATAATATGACGAGATACACAAGCTTTGTAGAGACCCAAACCATCTTTTTGGAGGAGGACAAGCAAGTGGAATACCGCATTGAGAGAGATACGTTAGGCGAAATGAAAGTACCAGCCGACAGGCTGTGGGGAGCTCAGACGCAGCGCAGCAAGGAGAACTTTCCGATTGGCAGTGAACATATGCCGATGGAAGTTATACGTGCCCTTGCCATTTTGAAAAAAAGTGCTGCGGCCAGTAACCATAAATTAGGTAAATTATCTGCGGCCAAGTCCGATGCCATTGCTTATGCAGCAGACGAGATTATTGCAGGTCGAATTGATGACCATTTCCCACTGGTTGTGTGGCAGACTGGAAGCGGAACGCAATCCAACATGAACGTGAACGAAGTCATTGCTAATCTGGGTAACCAACTCCTGGAGCAGAAGGGCAAGGAAGAGCGTCTGCATCCAAATGATGACGTGAACATGTCCCAGAGCTCTAACGACACATTCCCAACGGCTCTGCATGTCGCAGGTGTTCTGGCTGTTGAGGATCAACTTTTGCCAGCAATCGCGGTATTGAAAGCCACTTTTGCAGACAAGTCGGATGCATTCAAGGATATTATCAAAATTGGACGTACCCACCTCCAGGATGCAACACCGATTACGCTCGGTCAGGAGATTAGTGGTTGGGAAGCCATGTTGGGCAAGAGCGAGCGTATGATTCGTGAAAGTGTGCAGTACCTGAAGGAACTTGCCATCGGCGGTACAGCTGTGGGAACCGGAATCAATGCTCATCCGGACTTCGGGGACTTCACTGCCAAGGAGATTGGCAAGCATACAGGTAAAGATTTTGTATCTGCACCAAACAAATTCCATGCACTTACGAGTCATGATGAAGTTGTGTATGCGCACGGTGCGGTTAAAGCGCTTGCAGCTGATTTGATGAAAATCGCCAATGATGTTCGCTGGTTAGCCAGTGGCCCCCGCAGTGGATTGGGAGAAATCCGTATTCCGGAGAATGAGCCAGGCAGCTCCATTATGCCAGGTAAAGTCAACCCAACTCAGAGCGAGGCTATTACCATGGTGGTTACGCAGGTCATGGGGAATGATGCAGCGATTGGATTCGCGGCGAGTCAGGGTAATTTTGAACTGAATGTATTCAAACCGGTTATCATCTATAACTTCCTGCAATCCGTGCAACTGCTGGCGGACTCCATTATTGCGTTTAATGACAAGTGTGCCGTAGGCATCGAGCCTAACCTGGATCAGATTGAACATAATCTGAACAATTCGCTTATGCTGGTTACCGCGCTTAATCCGCATATTGGTTATGAGAATGCAGCCAAAATTGCAAAGCTTGCGCATAAAGAAGGTTTGTCTTTGAAACAGGCGACGTTACAAACAGGCCTGCTTACGGAAGAGCAATTTGATCAATATGTCGATCCAGCTAAAATGATCGCTCCAAAGGCCTAAAATCAGCATGAATGAGTAATATAGATCGATGAAGATGACGACCTGCATAAGCAGGTCGTTTTTCTAATACAAATGGATGAACTTAAAGCTTGTCAGACTATACGTATACATATAAACTACATATGCAACTGTTTTAATGTACGTGAATGGGATTCGTATATATTTGGAGGTTTCCGCGTTGTCAAAAACGAGAAGATTTACGATACGCTCCAAAATTCTATTGGGCTATCTTGTGGTTGTAGTTTTATTTGGTGCTGTTTTGTTAGTGCTTACAGCCCAAATTAATGTGTTACAGAAGGAAAATGATTTTATCAGCCATCATGATCTGGAAGTACATAATCTGACCAACGCGATTGAAAAAAATGTCTTGAACATGGAAACAGGACAGCGTGGATTCATGATTACAGGCAATGAAAGTTACCTGGAGCCTTATTCCCAAGGCCTCTCCCAATGGAGTTCCAACTATGATCAGTTGAATGCTCTCATAAGTGACAATCCTTCACAGCAGCAGAGTCTGCAAAATATCAAATCACATATTACACGCTGGATTGAGATCGCTGGGGAACCGTCCGTAAACTTGAAAAAGCAAGGGGATCAAGCACAGGTAATTGCATTCTTCCAATCTGATCCTGGTAAAACGGAAATTGATTTGTTGAGATCCCAGCTCGCGACCTTCCGTAGCACCGAAATTGCTCTGACGGAAGCAAGGGTAACTGATCTTGCCGCACGCAGTTCCACACTGCTGACAATTATGTATACGCTCTGGGGTGTTATTGCAGCATTATCAATCACCGCTGCGATCGTAATCTCAGGGAATATTGTCAAAACGTTACGAGATGTCATGCACACGATCAGTGATATTTCTAAAGGTGGAAACCTGAAGCAGCGAATTCAGGTGCGTACACGTGACGAAGTGGGTGATCTGGGGAATGAAACGAACAAGTTGCTGGATGAAGTGCAGGAACAGAATCGAATCAAGGATCAGATTACGGGCATTGCCACACTTTTGCAGAACCCGACCAATCTAGAGGGATTGTCACGCTTGTTCCTGAACGAACTTGCCATTCTTTTTGAAGTGCCTTATAGCGTCCTATATTATTTGAAAGACAATCGACTGCTGCGCGTGGCTGCATATGCTGCGGATGGAGAGAAAGAACGTTCGCTCGGTAAAGTGTCGCTTGCCCCGGGTGAGGGACTTGTCGGACAAAGTGCTGTCGAGAAGCGAGTCTTGCGCATGAATGACTTGCCTCAAAACTATATCCGAATCTCGTCGGGTCTCGGACATGCATCTGCCACATCACTTACCGTTGTGCCGGTCCTGTTCGAAGGCAGAACGATTGCGGTAATTGAACTCGCGTCAATGAATCCGCTGCAAGAGAATGACATGAAGCTGATGCAAGAACTTACTGAGATTTTCGGTGTTTCACTACACTCTACCGTCACTCGTATGGAATTACAGCAATTGTACGATGAGTCACAAGTTTTGAATGAAGAGTTACAGGCGCAATCAGAGAAACTTCAGGCTCAGACCGAAGAGATGCTGTCTCAGACAGAGGAGCTGCAAATGCAGACCGAAGAGCTTCATATGCTTAATGATCGACTGGAAATACAAAAGAGTGCTGCAGAGACATCAGCCAATGAACTTTCGGTTGTGGCGGATCAGTTACGAACGAGCTCGGGGTACAAATCCGAATTCTTGGCGAACATGTCCCATGAACTGCGGACACCGCTCAACAGCATGTTGATTTTATCTGAAATATTGTCTGAAAATAAAAATCAACACTTGAATAGTGAAGAGCAGAACTATGCTTCAGTCATTCACAAATCAGGCAAAGACCTGCTTAATCTGATCAATGATATTCTCGATCTATCCAAGGTGGAAGCCGGGCAGATGGAAGTGGATTTCGATGATGTTTACCTGGGCAGTCTGCCTGAAATCATGAATCAGTATTTCCTGAAAACAGCTGAGCAGAAAAGAATAGATTTCCGGATTCAGCTCCAAAGTCCTTTGCCGGAAACCATCGTGACCGATGAGATGAGATTGCATCAGATTCTCCGAAATCTGCTCTCGAACGCATTCAAGTTCACCAGTGAGGGTGAAGTTGCCTTAACCATCTCCAGAATGAGTCTGGCGAACCCTGAGGCGAAAGGCCAAGAAACAGACGTGATTGCTTTCTCCGTCAGTGATACAGGGATCGGGATTGCAGATAATAAACTTCTGCAGATCTTCGATGCTTTCAAACAGGCGGATGGAGCTACAGCGCGTAAATACGGGGGGACCGGGCTGGGCTTGTCCATCTCTCAATCGCTTGCGACCCTGTTAGGTGGTTCAATCTCGGCAACAAGCCGTGAAGGACATGGCAGTGTGTTCACGCTGTTCCTGCCGCTGCGAAGAGATGAACCTGAGACGATGCAAGCATCTCGGCTGTTCCTGAATGAGGTGGCTAGCACCACACCTGAGATCAACAAACTTCCTTCATTGACCACAGCTCCATCGGACGTGTTATTAACACCTCTGGAAGAAGCGTTGCTCAGCGGACGCCAAGTGCTTGTCGTTGATGATGATATACGTAATGTATATGCCCTGGCTAACGCCCTTGAGCAATACGGCATGAATGTCATTTCAGCGCAGAACGGATACGAGTGTCTGGAATTGTTGGAGCGTGGAGGAGTCAAACCTGATATTATCATGATGGATATCATGATGCCGGAACTGGATGGTTATGAGACAACTCGCCAGATCCGTGAACGGCTTGGTCTGACTCAGCTTCCGATTATTGCGCTGACAGCCAAGGCCATGAAAGAGGATCGGGAGAAATGTATTGCAGCAGGTGCTTCGGACTATCTCAGCAAGCCACTGAATATCAAAGATGTATTATCCCGTATGAAATTATGGATCAATCACGAAACATTGGAAATCTGATATGAAACCTATGCCGATTACAGGAGAGTGCGCTGTAATTAGGTCATAGGTTTTATTTTTTTTGCGTGTAAGCTTTATTCTGGAATTTGATGTTATAATACTTAACAATAAACAAAAATAAATGGATGAATATAGATTTAATTAGAAGGATAATCCAGAATTTAGTCTGTAGAAACGACAATAACACGATTTAGTGTTATATATATGGGAGGTAGTGTCCATGCAACTTACGGTCAAAGAGGCTTTACAGGTATACCCGTTGTCAGAGGCCAAACTGGTTGCGGGTGGAGAAGGGACTTCACGGATGATGAAATCCGTTAACGTCATGGACGCTCCTGATATCGCGGATTGGATCAAATCCGGAGAAATGCTGTTCACCACCGCTTTTATTATGAAAGACAGTGAGACGGATGCACTACGTTTGATGCGACGCTTGAATGAACGCGGCTGTGCAGGACTCGGCATCAAGCTGGGACGCTTCTGGCAGTCCATTCCCCAAGGCATTGTCGAGGAAGCCGATCGACTTCGGTTACCGCTGCTTGAGCTTCCTTTTCAATTCACTTTTTCCGATCAGATGAATGCCTTGTTCAAGGCTGAACATGAACGCAGTAACCGATTACTGCATGAGGTCGTGCAGAAACAGAAGAAATTAATGCAGTTTGCGCTGCAACAGCAGCCGCATCGGAATGTGTTCGCGGAACTAGCCACGGTACTGAACTATCCGCTTGCCGTCATTGGATCTCGTGGACATGTGCTCTATGGCAGTGAAGGCATTGCAGGGGATGCCGTAACTCAAGGCTGGCCTTGGAAATCTGTCATGCACCGAGTGAAATGGAATCAAGGGAGCTGTCATCGCGTACCGATTAAGCAGAATGATGAAGAGTACGGATCGTTGCTTGTGTTTACGGATTCAGCCCTATCGCTTCGAGCAGAAGAAGAGCTGTTTCAGCAGGCTGCTGATGTGCTGGCATTCTATATGGATATGACTTATCGTGAGCATATTAACCCGACTGTGCAGGATGAGATGCGTACACTGCTTTCACAGTATTTGGATAACAAAATGACCGTTCAGGAATTAACCACCATGAGTGAGAACAAAGGTGTACATCTGTTCCAGGGCACCTATCAGTGCGTATTGATTACGCTTGAGCCAACCATGTTTGCCGAGGGAAAGCTGCTTAAACAGATTCATCGCGAGTTGCAATACAATCCACTGATGCAATTCACGGCCTCGCAGCATTTTCAGATCGAGGATGGCATTCTATCCATCTATACCTGTCCAACAGGGCGAGATTATGGAGAGGAGCTGTCGAGTTTTCTGTTGAACCGGTTCGGTGATGTTCTGGCAGCACAAGAAGCGAAAGGGGCACCGGCTCCGCGCTTCTGGATCAGCAAAATGAAGCATGAGCCCAAATCACTTCGTGAAGCGTACCAGGAGTGTCTGGATACACGACAACTGGCTCGTCGGTTCGGCATGAAAGATCGTGCGCTGCAATTTGAAATGCTCGAATTTGCCTATGTGTTCCAACACGTACCGGATAACATCATGGAGAACTATTGCAATAAAGTACTTGAACCGTTACTTGCCAGGGATGGTGATCCCAATCAGGTGCTGATGAATACATTGGAGTCCTTTATCGAGAATGACGGACTGATCAATGAAGCTGCCAAGCAACTGTTTGTGCACCGGAACACGGTCACCTATCGGATGGAGAAAGTCGGCAGCTTACTGCAAATGGACTTTAAAAAGACAAATGATCTGCTTAAGTTAAAGCTGGTATTCACCTTCCGCAAGTTTGTGCGGGACAAAGTAGCTGCAAGACCCCACAATGTTCAACTCTAGATCGCACATTGTGCATCATGACAATACTGACAATACTACCTGGCCAGACCCCCAAGAACCGCATTCCCTTGATGGAGTGCGGTTTGTTCATGTTTGAGGACAACAAAAGCTGATCTTCCCGTGCATAGCAAACAAATCACAACTCTGATGTTATGTTATATTACAAAATTGCGTAAATATTGTTGTCGCGACATTGAACGACACTTAGAATGAAGAACAATAATCTACAACAGACCGGAGGTTCTAACATGAGCGACTTAATTAAACTTGTTAACAACTGGTCTATCACGCAGTTCGTGCATACGTTTGGCGGCTTATTTGAGGAATCACCATGGGTGGCTGAGCGTTCCGGGCTTTCACGACCTTTCGATTCATTTGAACAGATGATGAATGTGATGAAGAAGGTGGTTCAGGCATCAGATGACCAGGTGAAGTTGCAACTGCTTCGAAATCACCCGGATCTTGGAGCGCGAATCAGCATGAGCAGCAACTCTGTTCAAGAACAGGCTGGTGCAGGGCTTGATTCACTGTCACGGGAACAATACAACGAACTTCTACAATTAAACAAAGCATATACAAGCCAATTTGGCTTTCCATTCATATTGGCTGTAAAAGGCCATACTGCAAGTTCCATCCTCGAATCCATGAGGCAACGTCATCGTCGAGGCAGGGAAGAAGAATTCGAGACTGCTTTGAAGGAAGTATTCAAAATTGCGGGCATTCGTTTGGAGCAGTGGCTCGCACAGATCGGTCATGAACATGAATTTGTGAGCAAGCCAGCCGCCGTACAGCAGCGAACCATGTATTACGGCAAAGGGGATGTGTGGATGTACCGTTCCTACGCCAAGCCGTTGACGGGGATACAGTCCATTCCGGAATCTCCGTTTATGGGACGCAGCAATATTCTGTTTGGATTGAACATTAAGGTCGCTGTGCAGGGAGATGAATTCTTGCCTTCTTTTGCAGAAGGGGATAATTCGCTGGTGATGGCAACCGATTCGATGAAGAATTTCATTCTTAGACATGCAGCGGATTACACAGGGGCGACGGTGGAAGGGTTTCTTGCGCTGGTAAGTCGGCGTTTCCTGGAGACCTATCCGCAGATGAGCAAGGTTCAGATGACAGCGGACCAGATTCCTTTTGAAGATATACCGATTGGATTGGAAGGGAATTACCGACCGAGTGCACTCGTATTCCGTTATTCGCAGAATGATCGGGCGACGGCTGCCATAGAGGCAGAACGAACAGGAGACTCAATTGAACTAAGCAACCATTTCAGTGGTGTAGCCGATCTCAGACTGATCAAGGTCAAAGGCAGTGAATTTGCCGGATTTATGCAGGATGAATATACCACTCTTCCAGAGACATGGGATCGACCGTTATTTATTTTCCTGAACATCAATTGGCGTTATGAGGACCCGAGAGATGGTATAGATGATCAGCGTGGACGGTATGTAGCAGCGGAACAGGTCAGAGATTTGGCTGCTGCGGTATTTCATGAGTGTCGATCCGCTTCCATTCAACATCTGATCTATCAGATGGGTCAAAGACTGTTACGTCGATTCGAGCAGCTTAGTGAAGTGTCATTTGAATCCAACAATCGGACCTGGGAGACGGTGCTGGAGGAAGTGAAAGAGGGGGAAGGCAAAGTATTTACCGAGCCGAGACCGCCATATGGATTCCAGGGTTTCTCGATGACAAGAGATGATCTGGAAACAGACGGCCGTGACTCCGGGAAAGCAGGTGACGTTTAATGTCGATGTCTGAAGGACGAATTACAACTCATGTACTGGATACATCCAAAGGTGTGCCTGCTGCGGGTGTTCGGATCGAGCTGTATACCCTGAAGAGGGATGGAGAGCAGGAAAGCAAGACAAAAGTTGCGGAGTCGGTGACCAATGCGGATGGACGTTTGGATACGCCGCTGCTGGATGGAGGTAAGCTGGAGCGAGCGATATATGAGATTCAATTCCATGTCGAGAGTTATTACGCACAGCGTTCGTTGGAGGAGCTGGGCCAGGCATTATGGACGATTGTTCCGATTCGTTTTGCCGTATCTGATGCCTCAAGCCATTACCATATTCCGTTATTGATTGCTCCAGGAGGTTACAGTACATACCGGGGAAGCTGAACATGCACACATCTGGTTCTGATTCAGGGGGAGGGTCATTCATATGACAACATTTGATACCATCATCCGGGGGGCCCGGGTGGTGCTGAAAGATCGGGTAGAGCAACTGGATATTGGCATTACTGGTGAAAAAATAACAGAAATATCCACGGGGCTGACCGCTGGCGAAGCGACTCGGATCATAGAAGCTGAGGGGCTTACAGTGATGCCGGGCGTGGTGGACATTCATGTACACTTCAATGAACCCGGACTCGCCAGTTGGGAAGGATTCCGGTCTGGATCGGCATCCCTTGCCGCAGGGGGAATCACAACCTATGTCGATATGCCGCTTAACGGCGTACCACCAACCACAAGGCCGGACGCATGGGAAATAAAAAAGAAAGCAGCCGCAGACCAGTCGTATGTTGATTATGCCTTCTGGGGAGGCTTGGTTCCCGGCAATCGTAAGGAACTTGCTCCACTGTCACGATTGGGTGCAGCCGGATTCAAGGCATTTATGTCCGAGCCGGGTGGAGAAGGGGAAGATATCTTTGCCAGAGCCGATGACCATACGCTACTGGACGGAATGAATGAAATCGCAAAATTAAACCGTGTGCTGGCACTTCATGCAGAGGACGAAAGCATGGTTGCCGAACTCGGCACGAAAAGCATCGCTGAGGGAAAGACTGAACCGATGGACTATGTCCAGTCGCGTCCTGTGGAAGCTGAAGTCGTCGCGGTTGCCCGAGCGTTGAAATATGGTGAACAGACCGGGTGTGCGCTGCATTTTGTGCATATTAGTACCCGGGAAGCACTGGATTTGATAGCAGCGGCTAAACGGCGTGGGCAGGACGTCACTTCGGAGACATGCCCTCATTATCTGACACTGACCGATCAGGATGTGGTCCGATTGGGTGCTGTAGCGAAATGCGCTCCACCGCTTCGCAGCTCATCTGAACAGGAGCAGTTATGGGATGCACTGACGTCAGGATTAATTGATGTTATTGCCTCAGACCATTCGCCATGTCCGCCATCCATGAAACAATCCGATAACTTTTTTGAAATCTGGGGCGGTATATCCGGAGCGCAAAGCACACTGCTGATCATGCTGGAGGACGGACATCTTCAGCGCAATATCGACCTCCCGTTACTCGGAAGAGTGCTCTCCCTGCAACCTGCCAGAAGGCTTGGTCTGGAGAGCAAAGGAGAGATTGCAGTTGGCAAGGATGCCGATCTCGTCCTGATTGACTGGGAGAAAAGCACAACCCTGAACACGGAGGATCTGCTCTATACGCATCAACAGAGCCCTTATGTGGGACGTACATTTAACTGCCGCATTGCAGACGTATTCTGTCGTGGGCAACGGGTGTATAACTCGGAATCCGGATTGTCTCCTGAACCTATTGGGCAGCACATTGCAGCCCACTCCTCTAGTCCCATCGAGGCGGGAACGGGGGAGACGCCATGACGGAGTCAGGAGTATACGGGTCATCCGGTACGAATAACGCACCTCTTCCTTTGCCGAATGTGGAACAGGTGGAGCTGCAAGCCATGCTTGAATGGCTGTCGACATATGGTGCGGATGCACAGGGTGGCGTTACACGACTGTTGTATGACTCGGCTTGGTGTGAAGCACAGGGTGCCCTTGCTGCCAAAATGCATGAGAAAGGGCTGTCTCCCGAATTTGACCAGTCCGGCAATCTGTATGGCACACTCCAGGGCGAAGGTAAGGAATCAGCGACGGGTGCTGAAGAATTACCGATTGTGACCGGATCACATATTGATTCTGTCGTGTATGGCGGCAAATATGATGGTGCTTACGGTGTGGTAGCGGGAGTTCTGGCATTGGAGTATTTACAGAAGCATTTCGGAGTACCGAAGCGCACACTTCAAGTGGTATCGCTATGTGAAGAAGAGGGAAGTCGCTTCCCTTTCGCGTATTGGGGTTCACGCAGTATAACAGGAATGACGACTCTGGAAGATGTAGAGCATTTGAAGGATCAAGATGGCGTTACCTTTGCACAAGCGATCCGCGATGCAGGCTTTGGACCTGATAGTGCATATAGACCCGCTGCGAAAAATTACGGTGCCTTTATTGAGCTTCACATTGAGCAAGGTCAGGTTCTGGAACGTCTTGGACATTCGATTGGAGTCGTATCCGATATCGTAGGTCAGAAGCGGTTCAGTATTACCGTCAGCGGAGAAGCAAATCACGCGGGGACGACGCCGATGTCTTGGCGCAAGGACGCACTTGCCGGAGCAGCCGAGATGATTGCTGAGGTAAGGAATATCGCATTGGAAGCTGGAGAACCACTGGTAGCCACAGTTGGGCGAATCACAGCCGATCCGGGTGTTGGGAATGTGGTTGCAGCACGGGCGGTGTTTTCACTGGATATCCGCCATATTCGGCAGGAAAGTATTGATCGCTGCTGGCAGGATATGCTTCAGGCGTTTAGTCGTATCGCAGCCGAGCAGCAGCTCGTATTGGACTGGGAAGAACATCTATCTGTCACGCCCATACCCATGAACGCGCAGATAATCTCGGACATTCAAGATATCTGTGAGCAGGAGCAATTGTCCTATTGGCCAATGCCAAGCGGTGCGGGACATGATTCGCAGATTTTCCAGCCTGCTTGTCCAACAGCTATGATCTTTGTGCCGAGCCAGGATGGTATTAGTCATAATCCACTTGAATATACAGCTGAAGCAGACCTGATGCGCGGTTTTCGGGTTCTGGTCCGGCTACTCTATAAATACGGTTACGGGAGTTGAATGCAGATGTCCAACTATAAAGAGTTATCTCCGTCCTTGCGGACCATTATGACCCCGGGACCCGTTGAGGTTGATCCACGTGTACTCAGAGCGTTATCCTTTCCAATCCTGGGTCAGTTTGACCCGGAGTTCACATCCTTGATGAACGAGACGATGGCGATGCTGCGTGAGTTATATATGACAGACAACGAGTGGTGTTATCCGGTAGATGGTACATCCCGTTCAGGGATTGAAGCTGTGTTGGTCAGTCTGATCCAGCCTGGTGACAAAGTTCTCGTCCCGATCTACGGTCGATTCGGACATCTGCTGGTTGAAATCTCGGAACGCTGTGGTGCCGAGGTTGTCTTTTTTGAAACGGAGTGGGGAACGGTATTTGATCCGGAAGAGGTGATCAAGGCGATCCATGCCCATAAACCGAGTCTGGTTGCGATGGTTCACGGTGAAACTTCCACCGGACAGATGCAGCCCCTTGCCGAGATTGGCAAAGCCTGTCGCGAGCTTGATATTTTACTCGTTGTAGATGCTGTGGCAACTATTGGTGGCACACCCGTGGAGACGGATGCCTGGCATCTGGATGCGGTGATGGGCGGCACGCAGAAATGCTTGTCCGTTCCTTCAGGAATGGCACCTCTCACGTACAACAGTCGTGTGGAGCAGAAGCTGATGAGCCGCAAAACAGTTGAACGCGGACTGCGGGATGCAACCAGTGCGCGGGCAGAAGGCCGCACCATTGCCAGCAATTATTTTGACCTGAGCCAATTGCAGGATTACTGGAGTTCGGCACGATTGAACCACCATACGGAGGCCACCTCCATGCTTTACGGTCTTCACGAAGGATTACGCATTCTGCTGCAAGAAGGGTTGGAGGCCAGGTTCCAGAGACATCTTGTGAATGAACGTGCATTGGTCGCCGGAATTCAGGGAATGGGACTGCAATTATATGGGGATATGTCCAGTAAACTTCCGGTGGTCACTTGTATTACTATTCCGGAGGGCATCGATGGTGAGTCGGTGCGCAGCATGTTGCTGAACGATTTCAGTATTGAGATCGCCAGTTCATTCGGCCCGTTGAAAGGGCAAATCTGGCGGATCGGTACGATGGGATTCAGTTGCCAACGCAAGAACGTACTTCATGTGCTGGGAGCGCTGGAAGCTGTTCTATTACGTCATCGTCACGTGTTACCAGCCGGTGAAGCGGTGCAGGCAGCGATGGATGTGTATGCAGGGAAGGAGGGCGCCTTATGTTAAACCAAATGCCAATCTCCAGAGAGGTCATGGTCACCTCTCCTCATTATCTGGCGAGTGCAGTGGGAAGTTCCATCCTCCAGCAAGGCGGGAATGCTTATGATGCCGCTGTTGCGGTCAGTGCAGCACTGGGTGTGGTATATCCGCATATGACCGGACTTGGTGGGGACGCCTTCTTCCTGATTCATGATGGAGCCAGCGGTGAGATTACCGCCTATAACGGAAGTGGTCGATCAGCCGCAGGCATTCATGCCGATACGTTCAAAGCGATGGGCATGAATGCCATCCCTCAGCGCGGTGTACTTAGTGCAATTACGGTTCCGGGAATGGTGGATGCTTGGTGGGAAGTATGGTCTCGGTACGGAAAGCTACCGTGGGAGCAATTGCTTGAACCTGCCGCGCAGTATGCAGAAAAAGGATGCCCTGTATCCCGAAATCTCCGCCTATGGATGGAAAGGGATGAAGATTTCATACTGGGTCATACACCGCTGCGAGCGGTATTTGCCCCTTCGGGTACACTTTTGCAGGAAGGAGAGCTGCTGATCCAGTCTGAACTCGCTAACTCCATTCGTCTGATTCAGACGGGAGGGCGAGATGCTTTTTATACAGGGGAGCTTGCGGATCGTCTGACCTCGGCTATTCGTGAGGATGGGGGCATGCTTGCCCCAGCAGACTTTGCAGGGCATTGTGGCGAGTGGGTGAAACCCGTTAGCACGGAGTATCGTGGCTATGAAGTTCATCAGATGCCGCCCAACTCGCAGGGATTCTCGATGCTGATGATGTTAAATATGCTGGAGCATACGGATCTGTCCTCTGTAGCACGTACCTCACCGGAATTCTATCATCTGATGGCGGAAGTGGTGAAAAAGGCGTTTCGTGATCGTGATCGTTATCTGACGGACCCTGATTTCAGGGACATTCCGCTGGATCTTCTGTTGTCCAAGAGTTACGGAGACCAATTGTGGAATGAGATTCAGTCTGCTCCACCTGTGGCACAACCATTTTTGTCTAAAACGATAGGTCAGGACACGGCGTATGCAGCGGTGGTTGATAGCGAAGGCAATGCAGTTTCATTCATCCAAAGCCTGTATTTTGACTTCGGTGCAGCGTATGTTCCGGGGGATACGGGGGTTATCATGCAGAACCGGGGGTCTTTTTTCTCCTTAGATCCGAGAGATGCCAACGTACTGGAACCGAACAAACGCTCATTCCATACCCTCATGCCGGGCCTCGTTACACGAGATGGCAAACCTTATATGCTCGTAGGTACGCAGGGAGGAGAAGGCCAGCCGCAGACACAATTATCGGTGCTTACCGGAGTGCTTGATTACGGGCTCAACATTCAGGAAGCGATCAGCCTGCCGCGTTGGGTGTACGGACGTACCTGGGGTGAAGAAGGCGATACGATGCGTGTGGAGAACCGATATCATGATGACGTATGTGCGACCCTTGCCCAGTGGGGACATAACGTTGAAGCCAGAGCACCATGGGACGGGATTATGGGACAGTCGCAAGGCATTGTCATTCGTGAGGATGGCATGATTAGCGGTGCAGCAGACCCCAGGGGCGATGGAATGGCTATTGGATGGTAACAGACAGCGATCGGAAGGTTAATCTGTCATCGGAGTACAAGTGTAAATATGTATGAGTTGAACTATATAGACAGACACAGATAGGGGAGATTGGCATGGGAACGATCCTGCTGAAAGGCGCACAGCTTGTGACGATGAATGCAGAAGAGGAAGTGTTCATCGGAGATCTATTGATCGAGGATAACAAAATCAAGGAGATTGCAGCTCACATCGACGTTGAGGCTGATCAGGTTATTGATGCTCGCGGCAAAGTGCTGTTACCAGGCTTTATCCAGACGCATATTCATCTGTGTCAGACCTTGTTCCGTGGACGTGCGGACGATCTGGAACTGATGGATTGGCTCCGTCAACGCATCTGGCCGCTGGAAGCAGCGCATGATGAGGAATCCGTCTATTATTCGGCAATGCTTGGACTCGGCGAATTGATCTCCAGTGGAACCACGACCATTCTGGATATGGAGACGGTACATCACACAGACTCGGCATTTCAGGCGATGGCACAGAGCGGCATTCGGGTCATTTCCGGCAAGGTGATGATGGATCATGGCGACGAGGTTCCGGAACCCCTGCGTGAGAATACAGCGACTTCGTTGCAACAGAGTGTGGATCTGCTGGAAAAATGGAACGGGTTTGGCGGAGGACGCATTCAGTATGCTTTCTGTCCACGCTTCGTAGTATCGTGTACCGAAGAATTGCTGGTAGAGGTGCGAGACCTGTCCAATAAATATCATGTCAAAGTCCACACCCATGCCTCCGAGAATCGTGGAGAGATCGAACTGGTAGAACATGAACGCGGAATGCGCAACATCGTATATCTCGATCATATTGGTTTGGCGACCCCAAGATTGGTGCTGGCCCACTGTGTATGGTTGAGTGAGGAAGAGAAGGAGATCATCCGCAAGCGCGGTGTCAAAGTCACTCACTGTCCTGGATCGAATATGAAGCTTTCCTCCGGGGTAGCCGATATTCCTGATCTGCTGAATCGTCAGATCGCGGTTGGGATTGGTGCCGATGGTGCCGCATGCAACAACAATCTGGATATGTTTCAGGAGATGCGCCTCACAGCGCTGATGCAGAAGATTCCTCATGGCCCAACGGTGATGGATGCACGGACGGTATTGCGCATGGCTACCATGGGTGGTGCTGAGGTGCTCGGCATGTCGAAGGAAATCGGCAGTCTCGAAGTGGGCAAAAAGGCAGATATGCTGCTGCTGGATCTGGATGATTTCCACACGTATCCTTCCTATGAGACGGATGTCTATTCCCGCGTGGTCTATTCTGCAACACGAAGCTGTGTGGACACCGTGATTATCGATGGAAGTATCGTGCTCAAAAATCGTAAGATTCAGACGATCGATCGTGGCATTGTGCTGCGTGAGTCGGATAAGAGCATTGCGAGATTAATGAAGCGCATCTGATCGAAGGAAGCTTATGCGATTCCAGAAAGGATGGAGACCGATATGGAAATGCATGATCTGTGTGCAATCGCAGCCCGTGAAACGCGCTGCGTGCTCGCAACAGCGATCAAGGTAGAGGGTCATGCTTACCGTAAGCAGGGAGTCTCTATGTTGTTGACTGAGGATGGAAAAATGGTTGGTAGTATCAGTCCGGGATGTCTGGAGAGTGATCTTCAGGCCCGGGTGAGCCATGTGCTGGATACGAAGCAGATGGAATTTGCGGAGTACGACATGCGTCCCGAGGATGATCTGTCCTGGGGGGAGACGATTGGCTGCGGCGGACTCGTTGTTGTGTTGCTTGAACCTGTGTGTGGTGAACTCCGAGATACGTTGCAGAAGATGCATGAGTGTTTGCAATCCGGGGCTACAACAGCATTAACCCGAACATTCCAAGATGATTATACGAAGGTTGAATATGACTGGAGACGGACTGAGCCTATGGAAAAGGGGTACCATCCAGTCTTGCGTCCTTCGCTCGTCCCTTCTCATGATCGCGTGAAGAATCATAATCTAGCACCATTTCAGGTTGATGAACAGTACAACGTAGGGGTGGCCAGGAATAAAAATATGGCTTCCACACAACATTCTCCGAATATACTTCGTCTTACGCTTGTGCCTGAAGTGGTACCTGCTGCGTCCAACGGTTCTCACTCTTCCCAACTATCCGCTGATTCACAACATACCTCTGAGGCTGAAATATCGACAAACGATGCGGTATCGACGAATCCCTGGGACCTCCCGAAGCAACTCACTTCGCTGTATACGCCTAAACCTCGCCTGATTATCATCGGAGCCGGGAATGATGTTATTCCTGTTGTCAGACTCGCCCGATCAGCAGGATTTCGTGTGGTGGTAGCCGATTGGCGAGAGTCCCTAATCAACTCGGAACGGTTCCCTGAAACCGAACTCGTGATGGGCTTCCCGCGGGAGATTATGCCTTTGTTAAACATGAACAAAGGAGATTATTTAATTTTGATGAGTCACAATTTTCCACGCGAACGTGAATTGCTGGAGATGGTAGTGGA
Organism: Paenibacillus sp. SZ31; assembly: GCF_012912005.1. Taxonomy (GTDB): domain Bacteria; phylum Bacillota; class Bacilli; order Paenibacillales; family Paenibacillaceae; genus Paenibacillus. The sequence goes on along the minus strand of NZ_JABBEA010000007.1, from coordinate 11,262 downwards.
CTGTGAGTATGCGTATCTTGGCATCATGGGTTCCAAAACACGTACAGTCCGTCTGCTGGATGGCTTACCACCGATGAAATATGTGCATTCTCCCGTTGGTTTGGGTATCGGGGCAGAAGGTCCCGAAGAGATCGCCATCAGCATTGCAGCTGAATTGATCGCATGTAAACATAAGGTCTCCTCCTTGAGTTCCGAGGTGCAGAAGGGGAGCGTTGCGCATGCGAATGACGGGCATAGTTCTGGCAGCAGGTAAGAGTCGTCGTCTTGGTCGAGATAAACTCTCGGTTGTCATGCCTGATGGAAGGTCGCTGGCTGCATGGTCATTGGAAGCTGCGCTGAATTCGGAGTTGAATCAAGTGGTCTGTGTGGTCAAACCGGAAGATTCGTTGGCATGGCTACCTGTAAAATGGTTTGATTCTGCCACGTATGCCTATCATCCCACAGCGAGACTTCGAATTGTGGTCTGTGCTGACTATGCCTGCGGTATGGCCAATTCTCTTCATTCTGGCGTATTGTCTGCGATGGAATACAAACCGGAGGGCATTCTCATGTTACTGGGTGATCAGCCTTTATTAAAAGCGCAGGATATCAATCGGGTGAGCACAGCATTGGCTACCCACAGGCTGAGTGACTTTGTTGCAGCTACCGACGGTGAGGGAGGTAAGCCGCCTGTTGCTTTTCGCTCCCATATGTTCGGCCCTCTGTTGTCCTTGCATGGAGATGAGGGGGCACGTAAGATTATGCGCAGCGCTAACTATTCAGGTGTACATGTACCACTGTCTGAGACTAGTTTCTGGGATGCGGATACAGAGCCGGAATTGGAACGCATTCTGAATCATGTATACGAGTCGGAGCAGACAGACTAAATAACAGGAGAAGATTATTAACTATGTATAATTTAATAACATGATCAGGTCAGCCAGACAGTCTGGTTGGCCTATTTGTCTCCTTTTAACGTGTGGTGAAAGAGAGCCTGTGTTAGCTTTCGTTAGATCATGATGCATCAAGCACAAATGGAACGCAGGTTTTATACATTTATCCAAAACGATGTGAAGGGAATTGACGTTGTTGCTGAACTCTCATATGATTTGAAGAATTATCTGGATCAGACGGTTGAATTTCCTGCCCATGGAAGAGAGAGAAAGGGGATGCAGCGATGGTAATACCGGCATACGGTTCTGGAGCCATGCCATCGGTATGGCAGCCTGAGAATCTGCAAGAACTGCAAACGTTGAGAAGTAGACTGAAGGGAATATGTTGTTTTACGGCAGGTGGAACATTGCTGCGAACCCAGTGGGAAGGTGGCTTGATTCCAGCGCCTGAACACATGATTAGTCTGGGTCGTATTCCTGAAATGAGCGGTGTATCTATTCGTGGAGATGAGCTGGTCATTGGAGCCATGACGCGATTAAAGGAATGTGCTTCACAAGCATTGCTGCATCAACTGCCGATCCTGCAAGAAGCGGTGAATGCAATTGCTGCTCCTTCCATTCGAAATGTGGCAACCATTGGCGGGAATGTTGTATCCGGAGTGGGTGACACACTGACTGCTTTACTTGTACATGATGCGGAGCTGCACTGGTTGACTGACAGCGGCATCGAGATCCGCAGTGTGTCTTCCTGGCTTCAGGGTGGACGGGATGGCAGCCGTAATCCAGGGGACGTATTAATCTCGATTCATATTCCGATGAGACCGTCCTCTAAGCTTGATGTGGAAGGTGAGTACAGACCTGCTGCACGAGAAGTTTCCTTTTATCGCAAGCTGGGTCGACGGGAGACGTTCAGTGCATCGCTGGTGACGGTTGCGTTGTATGGAGAGATTGACTCGGATAACCGCTGGACCAAGATTGCGATTGCGGCTGGCGGGGGCTCAGGCATGGCGATGCGACTTCTGGAGTCAGAACAACAGCTTCTTGGTAGCGAAGCTTCTGTCATGCAAGCCGCGACTCTCGGAGCCACTGTAGCTAGCGAATTTATGACTTATAGCGATGCATTTGCAACAGAACATTATCGCAAGCAGACCGCAGGCAACATGCTTGGCGCCGGGCTATGGGAGGCACTTCACGAATAGAAGAATGGGATCAAACAAAGGGGGAGAAGGATCATGCTACTGAATCGGGAACAGAGCGGGAAACGCTGGCACCTGCGGCCAGATGGGGCACCCAAAGTAACAGGGCAGCTTCAATATCTGACAGATATGACGCTACCTGACATGATTCATGGCAGAGTATTACGAAGCGTATATCCTTATGCTCGTCTATTGTCTATAGATACTTCGGAAGCTGAGGCGTTGGAAGGTGTCTATGCGGTTCTGACCTCCAAAGATGTGCCTGGACTGAATCGTTTTGGTATTGCGACCCCGGATCAGCCAGTGTTCTGCGAGAATATGGTACGTTATGTCGGTGACGCCATTGCAGCGGTTGCTGCGGATTCCCCGGAACGTGCGGCACTTGCGCTGGATACGATCCGGGTAGTGTATGAGGAACTCACGCCGCTGGATAGTACAGACGCTGCCTTGGCCCCCGGCGCACCAGAGCTGCATGAGCATGGTCCAGGTAATGTGCTGCATCGCACGGAGATCAAACGTGGAGATGCCGAGCAAGCCTTTGCCACGTGTGATCATATCGTGACAGAGACGTATTATACGCCTCGCCAGATGCATGCTTACATGGAGACAGAAGGTGGCATGTTTGTCCCAGATGAAGAAGGAAGGCTGAATGTATACGCGGCAACGCAACATGGATATAAAGACCGGATGCAGCTTGCACGCATTATTGGCTGTCCTGAAGAAGATATCCGGGTGGTGTCTTCACCGATTGGTGGTTCATTTGGTGGAAAAGATGAACTCAACGTACAGCCCTATGGTGCATTGCTGGCCTTAAGATGCGGACGTCCTGTGAAAATGCATAATTCGCGCAAAGAATCCGTGCGTGCAGGGCTGAAACGGCATCCAATGAAAATTGAAATGCAGACCGGCATGAGTCGAGAAGGCATCATACAGGCGCATCGTGTCCGCATTACAGCCGATACGGGAGCGTATGCCACACTTGGCGCACCGGTGCTGAACTTCTGTACCGAGCATTGCCTTGGACCCTACGCCATTCCGAATGTAGATGTGGAAGGTGTGTCTGTGTATACGAATAATGGGCTGTCAGGTGAGTTTCGCGGATTTGGCGGAAACCAGGCTATTTTTGCCATGGAAGGCCAGATGGATCGGCTTGCAGAAATCATGAACATGGACCCTTGGGAGTTCCGCAGGCGCAATATGCGGGAAAAGAATGATCCCGGACCGCTGAATCAACGGATTTTGGTCACGGATGGACTGTCCCAAGTATGGGAGGCATTGGATCGCTCCGAACTGTGGCAAAAACATCAGCACCCTCCGGCAGATCCTGCTCTTCCTCCGTGGATCAAACGCGGAGTCGGAGCAGCCATCGCCATGCATGGTGCAGGGCTGGGTTACGGCATTCCGGACCCTGCGGGAGGCCGTCTGTCCCTGAATAACGAAGGCAAGATTGAGGTGGCGTTCAGCTACGAGGAATTTGGCCAGGGGCTCGTTGCAACACTGGAAATTATGTTATGTGATCTGTTCCAATGCAGTACATCGGATCTCAGTATCATCATTGGAGACACGGACCGTGTGCCACACAGCGGTTCAAGTACCGCTTCGCGTTCAACAACGATGGCATGGATGGCTCTGCAGCGGTTGCAGACTCCGTTTCGTTCCCGTGCTCTCGCTGTCGCGTCTGAAATGTCGGGCATTCCGGCGGATGAACTGGTAACAGGACCTGGTGGTATATGGCACACAGGCCAGCTTCCTGCCGACACTTCAGAACTAGAAACAGATGTGCAAAAGACAGGAAAGAGCGAGAAGGCTGAAAGAACTGAAGTGGCTGAGATCGTTGCTGGAGGGACTGAAAGTGCTCAAATTGCTGAAAGTTATTCAGGCGTATCTCAATACCAGGCGAAATTGGAAGCCCCATCAGGCTTTGTGGTCTCGTATGCTGAACTCGCGCTACGGGGTGAAGCTGATGAATGGATTTTCGATACAAAGTTCGATTACCCTACTACGCCGGACAATGTGGTAGGCGGGCATTATTTGTATACGTACGCGGCGGTTGCGGCAGAGGTGGAAGTGAATACCTTAACCGGGGAAACCAAGCTACTCGATACACGCCATGTTGTGGCGGCAGGCCCGGTTATCAACCCCATGGGTTACATTGGACAGATTGAAGGCGGCAGTGTCATGGCCCTTGGATTTACGTTGACCGAGGATGCGGTTATGCAGGACAGCCGCTATGTAACTACCAACCTCGATACGTATCTGATCCCAACCATTCGGGATATTCATACCAATCTGGAGGTTGAGGCTATTGAAGACTTGCCCGAAGGTGATTCATTTGGTCCGAGAGGCATTGGTGAGATTGGTTCCGTAGCGCTTGCGCCGGCCATTACAGCCGCAATTCATCAGGCGACAGGCGTGAGGGTCAACCGTCTTCCTGTACAGAGAGAACAACTGGTCAGACCTTTAAATGTACCTTTGCAGGAAGGAGTGAGTCCATCATGAGTAAACCGCTTGAAAACCACTGGACAGCCGTTGTAAATGGCGAACAGAAACATCTGGAGATCGCGCAAACGACCCGACTTGTCGATGTGCTTCGAACTCATTTACAACTAACGGGTACCAAAGTATCGTGCGAAGTCGGTCGCTGCGGCGCATGTATGGTTCTAATCGATGGAGAGCCCGTGAATTCCTGTCTTGTTATGGCTTATCAATGTGAAGGCAGTGATATTACGACCATTGAAGGTCTGCACGGCGAAGAGAAAGGTACTCTGCATCCGATTCAACAGGCTTTTGTGGAGGAAGGTGGTTTCCAGTGCGGCTACTGTACTCCGGGCATGGTGATCTCAACCAAGGCATTGCTGGATGCACATCCTGAGCCTTCACAAGATCAGATTGAAACAGGACTGTGCGGGAATCTATGTCGATGTACCGGATACGGGGGGATTATTCGGGCGGTACGCAAAGCAGGGGAACGTTGTGCGCTCACGGAAACATCTACCGAGGAAACCGTAAGTTGAGCCGGGACGCAGGCCGCAGACATAAACGAGGGCAATTGAAGAAACGTACTTGAAAAAGCATTCGAACAGGAATGCTTTTTTTTGTTGTTTATCAGGTTTTCTGCCAGATACACATCTAATGTGAAATGAAGTTTCATACGCTAATTTGATTAGATAATGAACCGTTTTCGTCAATCATCAAGTCGGGTGAGAGAAAGGAGGATAGATGTTTAAAAGGCTGGTATAAAAGAAGTTTTAACATTTGTATTCACCATATATTTACAAAAATTGATGCACATGCTATGTTTAATATGAAAGCGCCATCATGAATGGGTTCATTGACATTTCATTATCATATTTCACTTGGGAAGGAAGATGGAATTGATGAAAAATTTGCTCAAAAAGGCAACCGCAATGATGCTGGCATTGGCCCTACTTCTTGGATTAATGACAGCGCCCGTTCATGCAGACACACCACTGTTCACCATCGAAAGCGAAAATGCGCAGCTCACCCCGGATCTTCAAGTGGTCACTTCAATCTATGGACAACCGAAGCCCGGATTCTCAGGGACCGGATTTGTCTGGATGCAGAACTCTGGCACACTAACTTTCACCGTTACTGTCCCGGAAACCGGCATGTACGCGATCTCCACACGATATATGCAGGAGCTCAGTGCGGACGGAAGGTCTCAAAATTTAAACGTGAACGGAGTTACCAAGGGGGCATACATGCTGCCTTACACGACAACGTGGTCGGACTTTGATTTTGGCTTCCATAAGCTGAATCAGGGTGCCAACACCATCGAGCTAAAGGCGGGTTGGGGCTTCGCTTATTTTGACACGTTCACAGTGGATCATGCTGATCTGGATCCCCTGAATGTGCAGCCAGTTCTGACTGATCCAGAAGCTACACCGGAAACTCAAATTTTGATGAATTATTTAACAGATGTATACGGAAACAACATCATCTCAGGTCAGCAAGAGATCTATGGAGGAGGAAATGACGGAGATACAGAGCTTGAATTCGAGTGGATTCATGATCTTACCGGAAAGTATCCGGCTATCCGTGGTTTTGACTTGATGAACTATAATCCGTTGTATGGTTGGGAGGACGGTACAACCGATCGCATGATTGATTGGGTGAATAACCGTGAAGGCATTGCAACAGCTTCCTGGCATATCAATGTGCCTCGTAATTTCAATACGTATGAGCTTGGGGACTTTGTCGATTGGAAAGAAGCTACCTACAAGCCAACAGAAACGAATTTTAATACAGCGAATGCGGTAATTCCCGGTACGAAAGAGTATCAATACGTGATGATGACCATCGAGGATCTGGCAGAACAATTGCTGATTTTGCAAGATAACGATGTGCCAGTGCTGTTCCGTCCGTATCATGAAGCAGAAGGCAACGGCGGGCTGAACGGGGAAGGTGCATGGTTCTGGTGGGCTTCGGCAGGCGCAGAAGTGTACAAAGAGCTATGGGATCTGCTTTATACCGAACTGACCGAGACGTATGGCTTGCATAATCTGATCTGGACCTACAACAGCTACGTATACAGTACTTCTCCTGCCTGGTATCCGGGCGATGATCAGGTAGATCTTGTCGGATATGATAAATACAATACGATCTACAACCGTTATGACGGTTTATCTGGCGTACCGAATGAGGATGCGATTACCTCGATTTTCTATAAGCTTGTTGAATTGACAGGTGGTACGAAAATGGTTGCCATGACGGAGAACGACACGATTCCAAGCGTGAAGAATCTTACAGAGGAGAAATCAGGATGGCTGTACTTCTGCCCTTGGTATGGCGAGCATCTGATGAGTTCTGCTTTTAACTACCCGGCAACTTTGAAAACGCTTTATCAAAGCGATTATGTCATTACGTTGGATGAACTGCCGAATCTAAAGGTAAACAATCCCAACCCCAGTGCATCCATCACACCTGTAAATGTTGAATTTGACAAATACACACCCATTCAAAGCGATAAAACCGTAACGGTAAATGCGAACGGAAATACGCTGACTGCTCTTCGGGCAGGCACCAATGCGTTGACCGCAACGACGGACTATACCTTGAACGGAAGCACATTGCTGCTGAAAAAAGCTTACCTGGCAACTCTGCCAGTTGGCGAACATTCGATTGTGCTGGATTTTAATCAAGGTCAGGACCCTGTGTTAAAAGTCAAAATTGTGGATTCAACACCGAGTACGAATGCTTCGATTTCTCCTGTGAATGCAACATTTGATAAAGCGACGAATCCCGCGCAGGATATTAGTGTATCTCTCACCTTAAATGGCCGTCAGCTCACAAGCATCACGAAGGGGAATGTTACGCTTGTATCAGGTCAGAATTATACAGCGTCCAGCTCTGCTGTTGTTTTGAACAAATCCTACCTCGCTACGCTGCCCTTGGGCCAGAATGTATTGACCTTTCACTTCAATGGAGGAAATAACGCTGTGCTTACGGTGAACGTGGTAGATAGCACGGTTACTGTGCCAGCAGGGGATTTGACGATTCAAGCTTTTAACGGCAATACAAGTGCATCGACCAACGGAATCTCACCCAAATTCAAATTGGTCAACTCTGGTAATTCGACCATCTCGTTGAGTGATGTAAAACTCCGGTATTACTATACGATCGACGGGGAAGAAGCTCAGAGTTTCTGGTCCGACTGGGCCAGTATGGGCAGTGCGAATGTAACCAGCAATTTCGTTAAACTGGCGACTCCAGTTGCCGGAGCCGATCATTATCTTGAAGTGGGCTTTACAAATGCTGCGGGAACGCTGAATGCAGGCCAGAGCGCTGAGCTTCAAGCTCGTTTTTCCAAAAACAATTGGACGAATTATACTCAGACTAACGATTACTCGTTCAAGGCATCCGGTAGTCAGTTCGCAAACCATGATAAGGTTACCGGGTATGTGAATGGTCAGTTGGTATGGGGAATTGAGCCGTAAGGAAGAATGAACGGTTGATGGGCTGGATCAGGGGTTGGACCTCTGATTCAGCCTTTTATTGTGTAGACGGTATACACCGCGATTAGACGGAATGTTCTTTTTCACGTGTAGTATGTGTGGATGTATCCTTGTCTGTTAATATGCGATCTATTATCTTTTTCGTATGCCCCATGATGAACTGAAGGAGCAGACCTGCACAACATACGGTTAGCAATGTTCCAAGCCCAATCGGCCCACCGAGCAGAAACGCCAGGATCAAAAATACAAAGTAAATCAATGTTCTCGATATAAATAATGGAGTTTGAGTGATTTCGTGCAGAATTAATGTTAAGCGGTCAATCGGAATGGGTGCGAAATTGGTCTGTAAATAGATGGCCGTGCCGATACTTATGATCACTAAACCAATGACAAAAGTTATTAATTGGCTGTACCAAACTTCGGGTGTGATCAAAGAATGAGATACATAAAGCCATATATCGATCCCCACACCTGTAATGAATGCGGTGACGAGCCCCAGAAACTCGGGTTTTTGCTGCTTCAAAAGCGCATTGCATCCTATTAATAGGAAAGCAATGATGACTTCCCAGCTTCCTACACTTAGCCCTACATGATGGGACAGCCCTACCAGAAGTGCGTCAAACGGTGAGGTCCCCAGTTCAGATTGAATGGTAAGGGAAATACCAAGCGTTAAGATGAGAATACCTGAGACAAAAAGCACATATTTCAAATCATTCAACCTCTTCTTTTATATTATGTTGCAAATACAACAAAATTGAGTTAGATTCAATGTAATCCTTTTTTATTGCATTTGCAACAAATAATTAACTTGCTAAAGGAATGTGATGATAGATGACGATTCGTATAGAGATATGTACGGTTGAACATGTATGTGAACTGCAGGAGATTAGTTATGAGACGTTTAATGAAACATTTAAAGCGCAAAATTCACCTGAAAATATGAAAGCTTATCTGGAAAAGGCGTTTGGTCTGGAACAATTAGAGACCGAACTTTCCATTGCGGATTCACAATTTCTTTTTATTTACGTCAACCATAAAGTGGCAGGGTACATGAAGGTGAATATCAATGATGCTCAGTCTGAGAAGATGGGGGAGGAATCCCTTGAGATCGAGCGGGTGTACATTAAGAAAGTGTTCCAAAAACATGGGCTTGGTAAAGTACTGCTCCATAAAGCCATAGAGATGGCAATTGAACATGACAAAAGGAATATTTGGTTAGGCGTGTGGGAGAAAAATGAAAATGCCATCGCATTTTACGAAAAGATGGGATTTGTTCAGACCGGAGCCCATACCTTTGTTATGGGAGATGAGGAACAGATTGATTTTATAATGACCAAAACGATACTGTAACGGGATCATCGAGGGAAAAGCCTGAGCGAAAATATGCTGAATGCAGAATTTCTTTTGGGCTTTTTTATCTTTTGCCAGAACCGATGAATCATAAAATGAAGAAATTGCGGGAAATTAATACATAATAAATATTATGTAAACTTATTATTTTCGATGACCATCATAAGCTGCATCTATGGCATTTGTAAGAGCTAAAGGCCTGATTAATACATAAATGACATCCAAATTTAGCTTGATAACATTGAAAGCGGCAGGTTGATCTCAATACATATCATTACAATCTATTAGCTTATTTCTGGGTTTGTAGAGCCAAGCGAAAATCGTTTTCGCTCGTAGTCAGTCGGAGATGGTTTCTTTCTTAATAATCACCTTAAAAGCTGTATATCCCTTATGTTAAAAGAACTTATTGTGCATGAAATGGGTGTCTAAATTCACGATGTTAAATAATATGGATTTTTATATTGTAAATGGGAATTTAAATTAATATTTAAGGTGAAAAAGTGGACAGGTTGTAATGTTAAACCCAGTCGAAAAAGAAGTGAAATCAATCAAAATATGAATTGGATAAATAAGGGATTAATTGCCGGAAAGGCGCTTCTACGCCGATTATAGATCAATTTCATATGGATTTGCGATGGATTTAGTACCGCTTTCACGTTATGCTTTTGGAAATTGGAAAGGAAGTGGGAAAAATGGAACGCGAACTGGCGTTGGAAATTGTCAGAGTAACAGAATTGGCTGCGTTAGCTTCAGCACCCTGGATGGGACGAGGCGATAAGAACAGTGCAGATGAAGCGGCTACTTTGGCCATGCGCGCCATGTTCGATTCCGTGTCTATTCGCGGCACGGTGGTAATCGGTGAAGGGGAAATGGATGAAGCACCCATGTTGTACATCGGCGAGGAAGTGGGCAACGCTGAGGGCCCTGAGGTTGACGTGGCTGTAGACCCGCTCGAAGGTACAGAAATCGTGGCCAAAGGACTGAACAACGCTCTATCGGTTATTGCAGTGGCGGGAAAAGGTAACCTGCTCCACGCACCGGACATGTATATGGAGAAACTGGCGGTAGGCCCTGCGCTTGTAGGCAAGGTCAGCATTGAAGAGCCCGTTGAAGTCACCCTGGAGAAAGCAGCTGCTGCATTGAACAAAAACATCTCGGACCTCACTGTGATGATTCTGGATCGTGTGAGACACGAAAGTACAATCAAGACTCTGCGCAAGGTTGGTGTTCGGATCAAGTTCCTCAGTGACGGTGATGTTGCGGGTGCGATGGCACCGGCCTTCCCGGAGGCGGGCATTGATCTGTATGTGGGGTCTGGCGGAGCACCGGAAGGTGTGCTGGCTGCAGCTGCATTGTCCTGCCTTGGAGGCGAAATTCAAGGTCGCCTGATGCCTGCCAACGCGGACGAATTCCAACGCTGCCTGCAGATGGGGATCGATAATCCCTACAAAGTGTTAACGATGCAGGATATGATCGGCACGGAGGACGTTATTTTTGCCGCAACGGGTGTGACGCCAGGTGAGATTCTGGGAGGAGTACGTTATCTTGCGGATGATCGGGCCGAGACCGATTCGATTGTTATGCGTGCCAAAACCAAAACAATTCGATTCATTCGTTCCCAACACTTCCTGCCGAACAAAGAAGTGTTGCACAAAGTAAGACAGCTGCAATCCACGCCAGAACCATCGGACCGCATTCCGAGTCATGTAAAAACGTTGGAACAGGCTGAATTTAGTCAATCCTCCGTTGATCAAGGCGTAACAACGACATTGTGATTGGTTCTTATTAGTAGGACGGATTGTCAAACCAAGTGCGACAGTTCTTCTGCGAAAGATTCGTGAGCGGTCTTCCAACCCAAGCATTTTCGTG
>NZ_JABBEA010000006.1 GCF_012912005.1 Paenibacillus sp. SZ31 | reverse complement strand
TAGCTCAGCTGGATAGAGCGTTTGACTACGAATCAAAAGGCCGGGAGTTCGAATCTCTCAGGGCGCGCCATTATTTTCATAAGTATCGGGATGTAGCTCAGCTTGGTAGAGCACCTGGTTTGGGACCAGGGGGTCGCATGTTCAAATCGTGTCATCCCGATTTTTTTATTTTGCGGGTGTAGTTCAATGGTAGAACTTTAGCCTTCCAAGCTAATAGCGTGGGTTCGATTCCCATCACCCGCTTCCTAGTAACATATAGAAAAGCCTTTGCTTATAGCAGGGGCTTTTTTTGTGCGTTAAATGAATAAGTGTATTCCTTTTAAAATAGGGTCAAATGTCATTTGAATAAGGATGGAATCTTTGTTTAAATAAATAGAACAATTCGTATCTGATTAACCGTATTTATTTATAAAGGAGGACAAACAGTAATGAAAAGAGCTCTGGTCATTGGTGGAAACGGAACGCTAGGTAAAGCCGTTGTTGCGAAGCTGAGAGATTATTCCGTTGAGGTTATTACAGCAGGTAGACAATCGGGGGATGTTCAGGTGGATATGACGTCGACAGAGAGTATTACTACCCTCTTTGAAACGGTGGGTAATATTGATTACGTCATTGTGGCGGCAGGCCAGACCCATTATTCGAAACTGGAAGAACTGACTCCTGAGAACAATATGATTAGTGTGCAGGGTAAACTGCTTGGCCAGGTCAATATTGTGTTGATTGGTCAGCACTATATTAACGATAAGGGGAGTTTCACGCTGGTCAGTGGCATTATACAAGATCACCCTATTGAGCAAGGTGCATCAAGCGCTATGGTGAATGGGGCTATTGATTCGTTTGCCAAAGCGGCAGCGTTTGAGTTGCCAAGGGGTATTCGTTTGAATTCGGTTAGTCCTAATCTGTTTGTAGAGTCGGCGGAAAAATATAAGGATTTCTTTATTGGATTTAATCCTGTACCTGTAGAGAAAGTGGCTAATACGTTTATCCAGAGTGCACTTGGGATTGAAACAGCCCAAAATTTTAAAATATATTAAAAGCCTGATAGTTATATATGATTTTGATGATTACCTATCCCTAATTAATTGTAGAATGAGAAAGGTGTACATGAAGTACATTTAGCTGTTAAGCATTAAGGATGATTTTTCATGAAACAGGACTGAATGAGGCCATTTGAAATATTAAAACAAAAGGAGATCCACCGAAAATCCGGTGAATCTCCTTTTGTTTGTTGTGAATGAAACAGAGGTATATTGACTATTATGGAGCAGGTAGTCCAAGAACTTCGAGCATTTCATTACGTTTGAGCGATTCGGCAATGGGGCCGTCAATGAGCCATTTCTTAGCATTGAGGACATAGACATGACCATTTTGAACAGCGGGTAAGCTTTTCCATACTTGGAGTTGCTGGATTTCATTGAGTTCATCTTTTGTTTTTTGCAACGCTTCAGCTGACCCATCTGAGCTAATGGACACGATAAACAGATAGTCTGCTTTGATTTCAGGCAAAAGCTCAACCGAGATACTGGCATTCATCCGTTCCGGATTCTCTGCCTCAAGTTTGGTAACGAGAGCGTCGGGAGTGAATCCAACCTCATAACCCGCTCCTACATAACTGGAAGCTGGAAATGGCGTGGATGGAATGGAAGAGAAGAACAAACGCATATCCTTCTCTTCCAGGCGCAGGAATGCAGCTGTAGGTTTGGTCTTGGTGATATTGGCTGCGAGCTTCTGAGCTTCAGTTACTTGGTCTTTATTTTTTTGTAAAAGCTGTTCAGCCCGCTCTTCAATATCCAGTGCAGTAGCTATCTGCACGATAGATTCCTGCCAATTACGTCGATCATAAGTGATCGTAGGCGCGATTTTTTCGAGTTGTTCGAGAATCTTGGCATCCAAACTGGCATTGGCAATAATAAGGTCTGGATTGGCGCCGACTACAGCTTCAAAATTGACACTCTCATTAATGGGTTCGACAGCCACGCCTTGGGCTTCAAGTTGCTCATTCAGGTAATCTTGCCTGCCAATAGGTGTAGCAAGTACCAGTGGTACCTCCAAGGAAAGTAGAATGTCCTCCATATTAATGGACACAATCCGTTCAGGATGTGCCGGGATTTCTTTGCTGCCACTGGCGCTCTCCACCGTCTTAGTAGCTGATTCAGTGGATGATTCCCCATCTGTCCCCGCAGCTGATTTCACGCCATCTGCAGATGGCTGCGAAGTGCTTGCAGGTGTCTGTCCACACGCAACAAGTAACATCGCGAGTATGAACAGTATCCCCGTTATTTTGACATAATGCTGTTTGTACATCATAATCCCCCTGTGTTTCTAATGATATTGATTCTCAGTACACTTTATATTGTAGCGGTCTCATGTTGGGGGAGACATAGCCTTCTGTGCTATTCAGTCATGGATTAATGTGCTGAGTGCTACCAAAAAGTTTGATGGTTTCATCGATGATCTGATCATGGGCATATGGTGAATAATCCAGCCAAGGCATTTCATCTAGCAGATATACTTGTTGGTTCTGCACGGGCATCAAATCTTGCCATAGCTGAGTATGTTGTAGCTTATGCCAACGTTGCTGGGATTCGGAGTCCTGGTCCACAATCAGTAACATGCGATCTCCAACCATTTGAGGCAACTCCTGTTCATCCAATGCACGATAGACTTGTCCTGGAAGCAGATCGTGTGAAGGGGACACGCCCAGGTCGTTATATAGAACAGCACCCCCATTGCGTCGCCCGTAGATTAACAGATGACCCATCATGATATGAATGATGGAGACCGTATCCTTACCGATTAGATGAGTAAGCTGCTCTTTAGCATGGGTTACTTTGTCATCATACTGCTCCAACCATTGCTGAGCATCTTGTTGCTGTCCCACAATGGAGGCAACTTGTACGAAATGTTCCCGCCAGCTCAATCCTTTCCATGGAATAACGATGGTAGGTGCAATTCGCTGCAGCGTTCTTTTTAACGTATGGGCTTCGTACTCGTTACAGAGTATGAGGTCTGGGCTCGCTTGCATCAACAACTCAACGTTGGTTTGCCAGATACGAGGATTCATGCGTTTGCTACGTCCCAGATGATAAGGGATATTCGAGAAAAACAGATTCCTGTGTTGATCCCTTAGGTTATCGATCAATGCCGCATGGGGGATGATCTGTAATGCCAGCAGGTGGCCAGTCGTTCCGAAGGAAAGGGCAGCGATTTTACTGCGTTTCTGTCGTTGATAGGTAGAGGGAGACACGCCAACATATTTTTTGAATTTGCGGCTAAAGTAAAACTCGTCCTGAAAACCAACCTGTGAGGCGATATGCTTGATGGTTTGGCCGGGGACGAGCAGCATCTCTTTGGCCCGGTCCATGCGGATGCTATTCACGTATTCCATGGGACTTATGCCAGTGCGGTTTTTGAATACCCGCGAATAGTGCCATACACTCATGCCTGCCACTCCGGCAAGAACTTCACGAGAAAGATGCTCAGCATATCCAAGCTCAATAAGTTCAAGCGTTTGATCCAAAGCAGAGATATGCTCCGAATCCCCTAGTGTACTCTCTTTGGGCGGAGCATACACCTGGGCTAACAACTCATGCATCAAAGTCTGAATACGAAATGGACGATTTTCTTGAGGTACAGAGATGCATTCATGGAGCTGTGAGGCAATTCTGGTACATTCCTGAAAAAGTTCATGCGGTAACTCATCGGCATAAGCCGAACGAAGTAACCCTTTTTGGTATACCTCCATTACAGTAGATCCGGAAGTAGCTTTATTGATATCTGAAATGGGTTTTAACAGATCAAAATATATCGCGAGTCCCTGTAAAGTATGAATTTCATCCGGTGTATATTCTATGGCTGTTCCTGGCAGGATTAGATACATCTTGCCGAGTGTGGCATGATTTTGCCTATGCCCAATACGGATA
Source organism: Paenibacillus sp. SZ31 (assembly GCF_012912005.1). GTDB lineage: Bacteria > Bacillota > Bacilli > Paenibacillales > Paenibacillaceae > Paenibacillus. Next base: position 303,738 of record NZ_JABBEA010000006.1, on the reverse strand, counting down.
TTGGCTTCACCGCCAGTACAGATGAGCAAAAGATGTGAGTCCGTTAATACGAATGGTGGAAGAAAAGACGCTTGATCGAGAACTTCGGATGTCTTGAATCTTGCATATAGGTCACGGGTATGGTCACCGTTAGATATTAGTGGAAAGACTTGCAAAGTCACCAGAATCCCTCCTTAACTTGCAATAGTAACATTACATATGATGTATTTGAGAATCATTATCAATTATCGCATATTGTCATACAAATAAGAAGTCCATATGATAATATGAAATGATTTAGCGAATTCTGATTATTGAACCGCGTAACTCTCCACTATAAATTGAATTAAACAGGTTACCGAGTTGGAAAATAGCCAATACATAGTTCGCATCATCTAAACCGTTGAGCGAATAACCAGTAAAATCTCAACTGATGTTAATTGTAGAATTACTTAAATAACAGATCATTTAATTCATACGCAAAAAAAGACAAGCCCTCTCCTACGATGTCCGCAGCAAGAGGAACTTGTCTTTTTAATTAGAGCTAGCGATTAGTATCTTTCCAGAATCGTCTGTGTTTTCAAACCATCGGCAGGAATCAGCCAGTTGTTGTTCTCCAGCAATTGCAGCAGTTGAGTACGCAGTCCGGATACGGCTACAGCATCATCGGTTTTGAAAGAGACCTCTACGATATTCTCAATACCTGTACCTGCTGCGTTGCGGATCGGCCATACTTCAAATGTAAGCTCTTGACCATTCCATGTACCTTCATATCGTTGGAACGTTACCGGACCATAAGCACGGGATTGTGTAAGCTGCTGTTTGCCCCAGTTGGAGGAAGTCCAGTTTTTCAATTTGCCCGGAAGCTTGTCCAGTAACATGTTCAGGGCATCTTGCTGCGAAGGAAGTTGAACACCTGTCGCTTTGGTATCGACTTTTTTGGTATTGGAGAAGCTCAGCGTTTGTTTGCCATATCCCCAATCAATCTCAGCCTCGTAATTATCATCCGATTTATCAAATCCCTCTTGGTTAGCCAGAGTCAGCGCTGCGTTGATGTCGCCATTGATTACAGGGTAGCGTTTTTTATAAGTCAATTCGTAGTTATTCTTGTCATCTTTTTTGCGAAAACGAACGTTCCATCCTTGTTGATCCAATCCGAGAGCATTGGTGTCGAAGTACTCTACGTTGATATTTCTTGGCGTGGAATTCAGTCCGAGTGTCTGAATCACTTCACTGCGTGGTGTCCCATCTGTATTCAATACAAGTTCCGGCTTGGCCAGAAACTTTACTTCATAAGCAGGAACGGCATTGGCAGCAGCAGAAGCCTGTGGTGCTCCCACAAATGTCATTCCACTTCCCAATGTTACGATGCTCAGCATCAATGAGGCAGTTACCTTTTTCCACTTTTTCAAAACCAATCACTCTCCTAATCTGGATTACGTACAGACTCACTTTATCGCCCGAATATATGAAAGCGATTAAAGGGGAGCGCACATTGCGTTAACCCTGCATAGATTTGATGAATGGCAAACGATAGTTTATAGCGGATCAGGGCAATCAGCCATGGAAAATGGGGAAGCCGTGACTCACCTCTCGCAGCACTTCTTTGAAGCGGTTTACCTGAACGGAAGGGTGGCGGTCCTTGTTATGTACCGTATAGATATGGCGCGGCGCTTGCTCTCCTGGAATGGGAAGAACTTGAATGAGCCCCTGCTGTTCCTCCCACTGTACCGCCATCCGAGACATGAATGAGACATGCCCTCCGATTAACACGAGCTGTTTGATCGCTTCCAGGGAATCCATCTCCACGGTGCTCCGCAAACGAATGTCATGTTGCGCGAGCCATTGATTGGTCAACCGTCGAGTACTGGATTCATTGCCATGTAAGGCAAAAGGAATCTGTGCGATATGATCGGGTGTTAATGCATCCTTCTGGGCCAAACCATGCTGCGGAGAGCAGATTAATACCAAGTCATCTTCACACAACGTCTCGGCTTGCAGGGCAGGTCCAACAAACGGCTCGGAAGAGATCACCCCCAGATCAATCTGATGACGAATTAACATTTCGCGAATAACAGGTGATGGTTTGACGGATAAGACGATACGGATGCCCGGGAACTCCTGAGAAAAGGTGTTGAGCATGGCGGGCAGCAGATATGTAGCTGGTACATAGCTTGCCCCAATGTGCAGGGTACCCCGATAGAGGCTGTCATATTCCTTCACTACCCGCCTAGCCTCTTGGGTCAGAGCATTGATTTTGACAGAATAGTGCAGTAGAGCTTGTCCCGCCTCGGTTAGAAAGGTCTTTCCACTGCGCGATTCGAATAATCGCACACCCATCTCTTCCTCCAATGACTTCATATGAAATGTAACGGTAGGTTGCTTGATCCCCAGTAACTCGGCCACGCTTGTCATGTGATGATGCTTGTCGATCAGCTCAACAATTTGTAATTTGATCAGATTCAATGTCCCAACACTCCTCTCACTTCTACTAGCCCAATATATAAGATGATCTAATATTTTTCATAAAGACGGAGAGTACAGAACCAATCTGAAGAAGCGGAGCGTTCGCCTTTATCCCCGGATTTCTCCCTTTATAAAGGAAATATAAGAAATCTGGGGATAACAGCGATCGGAAGATGGTGCTGTAATCGGAGCGACAACATGAAAATTAATTTAGTTCACCTACTATAGATTTAATCTATGAACATCAACAGAATTCATCTAAAAAGTTAATTCCAATTTTACATACAAGACATACAACTCGCGAAAGCGGACGTTAGACTGAGAACAGTGCAAGAGATCAAGTAACAGAAGACAGGCAGGGATGCTTATGAAATTAGAGATGACAGGAATTCAAAAATCATTTAATCAAACACCCGCACTGCTGCCAACAGATCTAACGCTTGAACATGGAAAGTTCACGACACTGCTCGGCCCATCGGGCTGTGGCAAAACAACACTGCTCCGCATGTTGGCCGGGCTGGAACAGCCGGACGCGGGGGAGATTCGTGCAGATGGTCAGTGTATCTACTCTGCGGCGAAGCGGATTGATATACCGACACACAAGCGTAATCTGGGCATGGTGTTTCAGGATTTTGCATTATGGCCGCATATGACCGTATACGAAAATGTAGCGTTTGGCCTAAAGGCCGGAAAACAGAAATCCGACCTGCGGCAAAAGGTGAATGAAGCACTTGGTATGGTTCGCCTGCAAGGCATGGAAGATCGATATCCTCATCAGCTGTCTGGTGGACAGCAGCAACGGGTTGCTTTTGCCAGAGCCGTAGCGGTCAGACCTGGTGTGATCCTGTTCGATGAGCCACTGAGTGCACTGGATGCTGTACTCCGGGAAGAGATGCGGATTGAGATGATGTCGCTGGTTCGGGATATGGGACTGACTGCGCTGTACGTCACACATGATCAGATTGAAGCGATGTCGATGTCAGATGAGATTGTGGTGATGCAGAAGGGGCGGATCTTGCAAAAGGGAAGTCCGGAAACGATCTACTCTGCGCCAAGTGATCCGTATGTCGCTTCGTTTATCGGAAAGTCCAACTGGCTCACGCCTAATCAGTCGATGGTTCGTCCGGAGCATGTCACCTGGAACAAAACAGGTCATGATGATCTGTGTTACCCGGGGACTGTACTCAGCGTCAGCTATGTAGGTGAGCGTTACGAAGTGCGAGTGCAGATGGAAGGGCTGGGCGTATGGACAGCTTATATGAATCAAAGAGTGCGTGTGGGAGAGCGGGTTCAGCTTCATGTAGCTCCCGAGCGGATATGCCGAATGGATGGTTATGACAACCCGAGTGTGAAGCGCAGAGAAGTTATAGCAGCGGTCAATTAAAGTAGTGAAAATCAAACAGAAACCAAGGGAGATGGACTAATATGTTGGGTATGAAAACAGGGAAAAAGAGTGCAATGTTGTTATTAACTGCGGTAATGAGTATCAGTTTGTTCGGATGTAGTACAGGGAACTCGACCACAGGCAACGCAGCACAACCCGCAGGTGAAGGAAACACAGCAGCGGCGGCGGAAACAACGAAACCGGCTGGCGGTAAGCTTGTCTTGTACAGTGCTGGCCCACAGAAGCTGGCGGATAACATCGTGAGCGGATTTACAGACAAAACGGGGATTGAAGTCGAGATGTTCCAGGGAACGACAGGCAAAATTCTGGCTCGTATGGAAGCAGAGAAGTCCAATCCGGTTGCAGACGTTGTGATCCTGGCCTCTTTACCTTCAGCACAGGCTCTGAAAGCCGATGGACTGACTATGTCATACCCGGACGCAGCCAATGCGGACAAGCTGAACAAGGATTGGTCGGATGCAGAAGGCAACTATTTCAGCAGCAGTGCTTCCGCACTGGGGATTGTGTATAACACCAAACTGGTATCTTCACCACCGACAAGTTGGGCAGAGCTTGCTACCCCTGCATGGAAAGATGCAGTGAACATTCCGGACCCTACATTATCAGGTTCAGCACTCGACTTCATCACAGGATACCTGAGTGCGAATGGTGAAAAAGGATGGGATCTGCTGAGTGCCTATAAAGCAAATGGTGTAGCGATGGCAGGTGCCAATCAGGAAGCACTTGATCCGGTCATTACGGGTGCTAAAAGCATCGTAGCGGCAGGTGTGGATTACATGGCGTATTCCTCCAAAGCAAAAGGTGAACCCCTGGATATCGTATATCCTGAGGAAGGCACGGTGATCAGCCCAAGACCGGCAGCGATTCTGAAATCCAGTCCAAATGTAGAGAATGCCAAAGCGTTCATTGACTACCTGTTGTCCGATGAAGCTCAGAAGCTGGTTGCAGATGCTTATCTGATTCCGGGCCGCGAAGACATTGAGGCGACCAACCGTGCCAATGTGAAGGATATTCCACAGCTTAAAGTAGATTGGAACTGGATGAGTGAACATGGCGAAGAGACAGCGGCGCGTTTTTCCGAGACTTTTAAGTAAGACACAATACGAAAAAGACATTTAGGCAAAAGGAATACCTGCTGTCTGTGGAAAGTCATGTGAGGTGAACGTAGTGAAACCTGTTGTAATGGACAACAACCGAATTTTTCGGAGAGTGGGCGTGATTCTGGCCCTCTTTCTGCTGACTATAAGCATTGGCATGCCGCTCTTGCTGATCTTCTGGCAAAGTGTGTATCCGGATGGACAGTGGGACTGGATGGCTCCGATTCGCACGATTACAGGTCATCATCTATCAGGTGTGTTGCTGAATTCCGTCTGGCTTGGCATCTGCGTTGTAGCGGTAACCACACTGCTGGCGCTACCGCTTGCCTGGATGATGGCGAAGACCCGAATGGGGGAGCATCGCTGGGTGGATGTGATCCTGATGATCCCGTTCATGACTCCGCCGTATATCGGATCAATGGGCTGGATTCTGTTTATGCAAAAAGGGGGATACCTGCAGCAATGGGTGCCTTCATCAGCAGGCTGGAGTGAGCTGTTCTTCAGCTTCTGGGGCATGGTGCTCATCATGAGCTTACACTTGTTCCCATTCCTGTATCTGCTGCTTCGGGATGCATTGATCCGCATCGGTGGCAATCTGGAAGAAGCGGGAGCTGTGCACGGTGCACGTGCGGGGTACCGTTTCAGACGCATTATTTTACCCCTGTTGTTGTCGTCTTACGGCATGGGCATCATGCTGGTCTTTGTCAAAACGATTGCGGAATTCGGAACACCGGCGACCTTCGGACGCAAGATTGGCTATTATGTCATGACCTCCGAGATCCATAAGTACATATCCAGTTGGCCGATTGACTTCGGTAAGGCGACTTCGCTGGCATCGGTGCTGCTGTCCGTCTGTCTGGTAATGTGGTATATGCAGTCTGCCATGAGTCGAAAGTTCACGTATCGTCTGGTAGGTGGCAAAGGGCAACGTTCGAAGCGATATTCCCTTCGTGGCGGAGCAGGATGGTTGTGCGGGGTGTATCTTGCGATCCTGTTGATCCTGTCGATAGGTATCCCGTATTTCTCCATCATCGCCGCTTCGACCATGAAGCTACGGGGATCGGGACTCGCTTTTGATAACCTGACACTGGATCATTATAAGGAGCTGTTATCTTGGGGATCGGTGAGCATGAAGGCAATCGGGAACAGTCTGGGACTATCTCTCGCGGCTTCCACCGTTGCCGTTATTATCGGAACCGGGTTTGCGCTGGCGATCGGCAGATCTTCTTCATTCATGCAGCGTGTGATTGACTTGTTCAGTCTGTTGCCTAATACGGTGCCGGGCATCGTGATGGTCGTGGGTCTGATTCTTTTCTGGAACTCACCTTGGATGCCAGTCACGTTATATAACACCTACGGTATGGTTGTTCTCACGTACGTTGTTCTCTTCTTACCTTACACCGTGCAGTATGTAAAATCGAGCTTTACCCAGATTGACGGAACGTTGTTCCAGGCTGGGCAAGTATTTGGCGGGAAGCCGCTGTACATTCTGCGGCGTATCCTGATCCCGCTGATCCTGCCCGGCATGTTGGCGGGTTGGATGATGACCTTTACGATTGCTACCCGGGAGCTGGTAGGTTCGTTATTGATTCTTCCGCCGTCGATGCAGACGTCGGCTACGTATATTTTTGCCCAGTTTGAACAAGGTCAGGTATCACTGGGAATGGCGATGGCCGTGGTGACTGTAGGTATGACGGTGCTGATGCTGCTGGGAATCGAACTGCTGAATTCAAAGAGAAAGTGGAATGCATCATGATCAAACTGAACGTATGGGGCGGTGCAGGGGAACATGGACGTTCCGCCTATCTCCTGAGCGGTAGCAATGTTCGCCTTTTGCTGGATTGTGGTGTGAAAAAAGAAGGTACGGGTGAGTATCCGATGATTGACCCGGAGATTGTCCCGCAACTGGATGCGGTCTTCTTGTCCCACGCCCATGAGGATCATTCGGTCGCCATCCCATTGCTGTATAAGATGGGTTACCAGGGTGAAGTGTGGACGACGAGGGAGACGAGGGCACAGCTGCGTACGTATTTTGCCAACTGGCGTAGGTTTGTAGAGCGTGTAGGCGAAGAACTTCCTTATGATGAAGCAGATGAGCAAGCTATTCGTTATCGGTATCTGGAGGATGAGGTTGTATCCCAAACCTGGTTCGAACCCATTCCTGAAGTAAAAGTGATGTGGGGACGCAGTGGACATCTGGCTGGATCGGTGTGGTTTGGGCTTGAAGTGGCAGCTAAGCGGATTTTTTATTCCGGGGACTACACGTCCGAATCGATGCTTTTACAGGAGGATTGTCCAGCGGAGGTGTTCTCGCAGGCAGGCACGCTCCATGAAAATCCCGTGTTCGATGCTTCGAGCAGCGAACGGTGGGGCGCGGAGGAACTAGTCGCTATAAACACTGGGCAAAAGGCTGGAGAATTCATAACGTTACAAGATCAGACATCTGTTGCATCAGAGGCGTCGTCAAGCACCTTCGTATCCACGGAGACACTCATGAAGCAGGGAAATTTCACATCCAACGAAGCAGATGGAGTAGGCAGAGCAAATGTAGCAGGCAGAGCAGATAGAGCAGCAGTATCTTCCGTCGGGCTGGTGGATCTGGCGATCGTTGATGCGGCCTATGGTACGGACCAAGATACACAGGCTGACAAACTGGAACAGCTGGAAAAAGCCATTCGCCAGACGATTGCTCAAGGTGGAAAGGTGCTCTTACCCATGCCTGTTGTAGGGCGTGGACAGGAGATCATACTGTGGGCACAGCAACAATTCCCGGCTGTTCCAATCGTAGTGGAACAAGGACTCGTGGATGGCATGAAGCAACTTATGCATGCTCCATACTGGTTGAGGGACAAGGGAGAGCATATCACCGGAAGTTCGTTGCCAGACGAAATTGATGGCTTTCTGACCGGACGAGGATGGGATCTGCCTACGACCACCCAAGAGCGGGAACAACTGTTGGAACTACATGCTGCTTCGCTATGGTTCATTCCGGACGGCATGATGCAGTCCTCGCTTGCCCGTTGGTACTATAGTCAATTCTCGGACAGGGAGGAGAATCTGATTCTGCTCACTGGGCATGTTGCTCATGGTACATTTGCTGATAAGCTGCTACGGGTTCCTGACAAGTATGGAGTGAGTGAGGTGCGGAAAATACGTTATAAAGTACATCAGGGCTGGAAGGATGTCGAGCGGATGCTGCATCAGATTCCAGCAAGGCATACGGTCCTTGTGCATGCTGATCGGGCAGAGACGGACAGATTAAAAGAAGGATTGCTCAAAAATAGCCCGTCACCGGGAACAGTTATACATTCACTGTCTACTGGGGACGAGCTATATGTGTGAATTGTGCATGAAACGTAGTATTGCGTTCGTTATCTGAGAACGTCCCTGGGGACGTTCTTTTTCCATTGTTGTGAATCATTCAGGGTTCGCGATGAATGGGGTGCTCCAGCTCGGCATGACCCATCAAACTATCAACGGCTTCACCGTCCACCAGTATATCCAGGCTGTTCACTTCATCAAATTGAAACATCGTTTTCGTTAAAGCTTCCAATGCGAGTAACTCTCCACTGGTACCGAGATTGGCTTCAGTTGGGATATGAACATCAAAAGTCACCGTACCCTCAGCATATTGGACAGAGAGCAATTCAACCTGCTCCCAAAGGGAAATGAGTTCTGAATCGGTGTTCGTTTGCAACGCTGCAAATGTTTTTTTATATTTTTCGGAATCATCCTTGTATTCAATTTCCTGTTCTGTTTTCTCAAGCTCCAGTACCTGAGAGTCTGCCAAGTAAATGTCGACGACTTGTGTATTCATTTTGTCTAGATCCACCTCCGGTTCAGATGGGTTTGGTGACTGCGCCTGTCCTCCCTGAACAGCAGGTTGATTCGATCCGGATTCACTCACTGGCTTCTGGGCACATCCGACTCCGATAAGGATCAAGCATGATAATATAAGTGCACAACCTAGCTTCTTATTCAAAGAATCACTTCCTTCATCTGATATATTTAATGATTTATAGGCCCAAATACTCCTTGATTCCGTCGGCTATCGCTTGAGCGGCTTTCATCTGAACAACTTCGGATGACATCAGTTCTTCATCGAGCACATTACTCAAGAATCCTACTTCCAAAAGCACTGCAGGCATGGTCGTGTCTCGGATCACTTCCAAGTTGCCATTTTTCACACCACGATCTCTGAGACCCATGGCTTTCACCAAACGTTGATGAATGATAGTGGCTAATTCTTTGCTATTACTGCGTTGATAATAGTATGTCTCCGTACCTGTGGCTTGGGGGGCGGACTTCACACTATTGCCGTGGATAGATACGAATACATCCGCATTTAATTGATTGGCGAGTTGAACACGCTCAGGGCGGGTCGGATATGTATCACCTTCACGAGTCATCACCAATTCGATATTGGGCTCATTGAGCAACAGGGCTTGTACTTTGTGAGCCAATGCCAGATTGTAGTCCTTTTCGGGTTTGTTCGTGATGCTAATCGTTCCTGGATCACTGCCACCGTGTCCTGGATCGATCACAACGACCTTGCGTCCTGAATCGCCTACTGGAGTTACAGGAGCAGGTGCGACGTTGTCTCCTGCAACATTCAGGTCAATAATCAGTTTATCGGCAATGACGTTCTGGCTATACTGGATATCCTTCACATGATTCAATTCTACAACAATTCGAACTTGCGCCGGTTCTCGTTTGAACAGTGAATATCTCACTTCCGTCACATTGGGATAAGCGCTCACATCCAGCCTGCCATTGAGTCCTTGATCCAGCGGCTGGGAGATATCACCAAAGGTAGCTCCCGGCAAGTCCACAACCAGACGATCAGGATACTTGAGTGTCGTTACTACCGGCTGAACGGCCCCATCGGTGGATACAACGAGCTGATTATTGGCAAATTGGATATCGGTAACCTGAGCGGTAGAGCTTGAATCCCCTTTTCCAGAACTGTTGCCTGGTTCGATAGCAGGTTCCTTACTAGTGTTCGTTAAGTATACGATCTTGTCTTGATTGTTCCATCTTACCTTAAGCCCCATTTGTTCACTGACAAATCGAATGGGCACCACCAGCGTTTTATTCAAAATCTGCGGTGCTGTGTTCAAAGTGACTTGTTTGTCAGCAACCATGGCTTGCTTTTGATCGACGGTTAGGGAAATCGTCTGTTGATCTTGCTGAATTTTTACAGTGTGTGCTTGTTGGTTCCAATCGACTTTGAATTTCAAATTTTCGGCAACGACACGAATCGGGATCATCACGTTTTTATTGATAATCGTCACCTGTACATCACTTGGGAGGACTAATTCCTCTCCATCCATAACGATTTTCGACGTGCTTGCAGCGGCATTTCCCTGATTAGGGAGCAAAACGAGTAAGAATAGACTCAAAAACAGTAGTAAAATGGTTTTCTTCATTATGCACCTCGACTAGTATTAGATCTGTTTCTTGATTCCAGAATATACCTACATAATATAAACGGAAAAATTGTAAAAATGTTTCTTTTTTGACTAAATAAAAGAGACGATCCTGTTGAAGGACCGTCTCCTGTTACTCTTTATGAAAATAAAATTATTGCAGTTGCAGTGCTTTGGCTGTTTTTGCCTCAACTTCATCTAAAAGTGAAGTCATGTCCATACCTGCATGATTGCCGAGCAGGATAATGGTGATATCATCGGACAGATTACGTGAAAAAGCTGTGGCAAACCCGCCACCACTACCGTTGTGGAAGACGGTACGATTCGTGCCGTTCTCTTTCAGAATCCAGGCGTAGCCATAGTTTTTATCAGAATAAGGCTCATACATCTGTTCAATCGTATCCTGGCTTAGAGTCTGGTCCGTATACAAGGCACGATCCCATTTGAGCATATCGTCCACCGTGGAATAGATGGTTCCTGAACCGGATTGAGATACATAGTAAGGGGCAGTTACCCATGCGTTATCTTGTTGAACAAAACCACTAATGGTATGCACTTTACGGGAAGCCTCTCCCGAATTTTTCATGCCAAGTGGCTTCAGTATAGTCTGCTGCACGTAATCGGCATAACTCATGCCGGATACCTGTTCAACGACGTAAGCGAGCAGAACATACCCGCTGTTGCTGTACAGATAAGCACTCCCTGGTTCAAACTTCAACGTTTTGTGGCGAATCTCCTCTACAGTCTCTTCCATAGAAGTTCCTTCACCCCGACCGAATGCGGATGGCAGACCTGAGGTCTGAGATAAGAGCATATGCAGCGTGATCTGATCTCCCTTCGGTATATCGGAGATGTACTTGGAGATTGGATCTTGCACATCAACCTTTCCTTCTTCCGCCAGACTAAGAATGGAAGCGGCCGTGAAGGATTTGCTCAGCGATGCGATTCGAGTCTTCTGATCCGGACGATTCAGTGTCTGTTCGTCGGCAAGTCCGTAGCCTTGCTTTAGAAGTACTTCACCATCACGGGCAATCAGAGCCATACCCGGATAGTTGATCTCGCGCAGATACGTATCTACGCTGGCAACTTCGCTCTTCAGCAGGCTGACTTGATCGGTTACCATATTCACACTCATCTGACCTGTAGCTGTACGTTGGACCTTGATATCGGCCTTAATTGCATTAGCCATGGCCCGAACAGGTACCATCAACGTACCGTTAACTGTACGTGAATTCACACCTGTTGCCAGATCGACCTGGTTTACCTTAATGAAATTGCTGCCAGCCTGATGGACCAGCTTGTCTCTGCCAACGGTAATGGTAGCCGTCTTGGTGCGATTATCCCATTTCAACGTGCCTTTAACCGATGTGACCACATCCCTCAGTGGAACAAACGTTGAACCTTTGATGATAAGTGGTGCGTTCTTCCAGGATTGTTGCTCACCATTCACTTCAATGTGAACTGCTTGCGTCGCCTGTACTGCGGATGCCGTGATACCCGCTTGTCCCAGAATCGGGCCTGCGCACAGGATGAGCGCTAACAGAATGCGGAACATGGATGAATAAACAGTGGAAATGCGTTGTCTTTCATTTGCCTTGCGTAAGATTTGAATCCTCTCCTTCCAATCGTTTCATGAATAGCCAGCTTATGAGCATTGTAAACGATCTCGCTTAGAGGGTCAAAACGAAAAGACGGATAAGGTAAGTCCATCTAACCTGACCGAAAAGATTAAATTTATTCTAATTTAGTATATATACATAATATTTTTACAGCGATTGTCCGATAAAAGGATGGGTGAAGATTATGATGGGGGATAGTTAAAATGAAGAAAAGGATTCGAAATTGGTTTACTTTAACCGTAAAAAAACGCCTGATTGCTGCATTGCTCCTGTTCCTGATAGTACCGAGCATTACCGTGGGATGGTTGTCTTATCAAAAAGCTGCTGACCAGGTTAAAATGGAAATTATTCGTTCTGCACAGGCCAAAACAGAAATGCTTAGTCTGCAGATAAATCAAATGCTGGAAATGGAGAAGGATAACGCAGCACAGATGGCCGCGGGTATTACTTCAAACGATATTATTAACAAATCTCCTGCACTTCAAAGGCAGATGGATCGAATGTCTCAGAATCACAAGGAACTGGGAGTACTTACCGCAGGTGCCGAAGATGGTAGCTGGATGAAGTCCCCTGATCCTGGAGAACAGATCTATGACCCGCGAGAACGTTCATGGTATACGATGGGCATGTCCCAGGACGAGCCAGTAATCTCGGATACGTTCCAGTCGGTTACAACAGGCGAATGGGTTGTAACGGCATCAGCCAAATTGGCTGACGGCAAAGGGGTATTCGGGGCCAATGTCAGTCTCAATCATCTGAAAGAATCCGTTGATCAGATACGCATTGGTAAAGAAGGAAAACTGTACATGCTGGATAACGGGGGCAAATTCCTGTTCCACTACAGTATTGAATCGGGTACGCAATCGGATGAAAGCTACATTAATGAGATGTATACGAAGGAAAGTGGGACCGTGAAATATACATATGATGGTCGCGAATTGGAAGCTGTGTATTTCACCAATCCGGTGACAGGTTGGAAAATTGTTGGTGAGATGGTTCCTTCCGAAGCAACGGAAGCCGTAATGCCTATTTTGATCCGTGCAATTACAATTGTGGCATCTGCATTGGTTATTGGGTTGATTCTGCTTATTTTCATTATCCGCAGCATTCACCGACCATTACTGCAATTAACGCAGGCAGCATCCAAAGTAAGCGCCGGGGATCTCACCGTTCGGGTTGGTTTGCAGCGCAAGGATGAGTTCGGACAGCTTGGAGAAAGCTTTGACACGATGACGACTTCACTGCGTAGTGTGCTTGGAGAGGTACATGATACGTCCAGTCAGTTGGCAGCATCTTCTGAAGAGTTGATGGCAAGTTCCGAGCAGACATCCAAAGCCACAGAACAGGTGGCTGAACTGATGCAGGATGCAGCGGCGGGAACGACTTTGCAGAACAACAGTCTCGCGGCTACAGGCCAACTCGTGGGCGAAATGTCCATTGGAGTCAAAGAGATCTCATCAAGTGCTGAAGACACCGCTCGTATCGCTCTTGATGCATCGACCAAGTCGGAAGCGGGTATGGTTACCGTAGAAGAAGCAGTTACGCATATTCAGCAGGTGAATGACGAGAGTAAAGCCATGTCTGTGGTCATTGAGGATCTACGCGCGAAAAATGAAGAGATTCTTGTGATTGTGGCCGAGATTACGGCCATCGCCAAGCAGACCAACATTCTCGCATTGAATGCATCAATTGAAGCTTCAAGAGCTGGCGAGCAAGGTCGCGGATTCGCGGTCGTAGCCAACGAAGTGAAGACACTGGCTCACAGTTCAGGCGCATCAGCCGAGCGCATTAACGAGCTTATGCATGAGATGCAGGAGAAAACCAATGCAGTGCAATCGACCTTTGCCCGTACAGGAGAAGGTATGGTCAAGAGTTCGCAGATGGTTACGGAGGCAGGCGAAGCCTTCCATAACATTCGTACTGCCGTACAATTAGTTGCTGCACAAGCTGGAGAAGTATCTGCGGCTTCCCGTCAGATTGATGGGGGTATGGGGCATATCAACAAGGCAGTAAATGATACGATGGTTCTATCGGACAGAATTGCCTCTGGAACGGAAGATGGATCAGCGGCTGCTCAAGAGCAGTTGGCTACAATGGAAGAGGTCGCAGCATCTTCGGCGGCATTGTCACGTATGGCTGAAGATCTGCAAAGCATGATTGAACGGTTTAAGTTGTAACACGGATTGAAATGAGACTGCGGGGTTGCGACCCTGCGGTCTTTTTTCTGTTGAACAAAGGGGTATCCACTATGTCTTCAACCCAACACTTCTTTCAGTTATATTGACATTAACCAAACGAAATTATATTATGTCTATAAATAAACAAACAAAAATGATAATAAGTTGATTTGTAATCGCTTGAAATGACCATAACATGATAAAAAGGAGCTTTACATGAAATCATCAGAATCCTGGTTGCAAACAGCTTCGCTGGAAGAGATCAAGCGTGGTTACATGGAGGAAGGTCCCGCCTATATATGCGTCTGCTGTGGATACAGGACGGAAGCGGGGATTATATACCCTGAAGAAGGGGTGCTCTATGAGGCAGCCCGCTATATGCGTGTTCATATCGAGAAAGCTCATGGATCGGTATTTGAGTATTTGCTGGAGTTGGATAAAAGCGTAACCGGATTGTCTGATGTGCAACGGGGCTTGCTGGCCCAATTCTATGAAGGTAAGAAGGATGCTGAAGTACAGAAGGCCCTTGGAATCGGGAGTGCTTCCACAATCCGGAATCACCGGTTTGTATTGAAGGAGAAGGAACGGCAGGCCAAGATATTTCTGGCATTGATGGAGCTTCTCAAGAGTAAGGATACCCAAGCTCCGGCTGAGTGGGTATCACCTGTGACAAGGCATGGACATACGATCCATCGTGACTCATTTGATATTACAGAACAGGACCGGGAGAAGGTGCTGAACAAGTATTTTCCAGAGGGTACCAGTGGTCCACTGACGACGTTTCATATGCAGCAAAAGCATAAATATATCGTGCTCACTGAGATAGCCAAACGATTCGATACAGAGCGCAAATATTCCGAAAAACAGGTCAATGAACTACTGAAGGAAGTCTATGACGATTACGTGGAAATACGGAGGTATCTCATCGACTATGGCTTGCTGGAACGTGAGCCAGACGGCAGTCAGTATTGGCTGGAGAGCCGTGCAGATCAACAGAACGCCGGAGATAGTACACAGGGGCGCAAAGAAAAGGGGGAGCAGGAGAACATGAATCGTCGCAAAGAATTGCAGGAACAGGCGAAGGAAGTCAAAACGGAAGCGGGCGTCTACCAGATTCGGAATGAACGTAACGGCAAAGTCTATATCGACAGTACACTTAACCTGAAAACCATTAATGGACAACGGTTTATGCTACAGATGGGTAGCCATCTGAATCGAAGATTGCAGGCTGAATGGAATGAATATGGAGAAAATGCTTTCGTGATCGAGGTGCTGGAGACATTGAAGCAAGACGATAGCCCATACTACGATCCCAAAGATGCACTGGCCAAATGTCTGAACCGCTGGTTTGAACAGTTAGAGCCCTACGGAGATCAAGGGTACCACGGAGATAAAAAGCCATCTGCTGAATAGGCGGGACATTTTCCTCTCTAAAATACCTGCCCTTTTATAAACTAAAGCCCCTTTGCCAATATGATGGCAAAGGGGCTTTGGGTGTTACAGACTACTTATTATTATATAAGTTGAACTAATCTTTTACACGATAACAGCGATCGGAAGGTTGTTCTGTCATCGTAGTGTCAGTGTAAATAATCTTTGGTTCAACGATTACAGCTTGAATTGTTCCACCAGCTTCTGCAGCTTGTGAGCCAGATGTGCGAGCGAGTCAGCAGAGGATGATATCTCCTGCATGGAAGCAACCTGCTCCTCTGTCGCTGCAGAGATGTTCTCTGTTCCATCTGCATTCGTTTCCGATATGGTGTGGATCTGATCAATGGATTGCACCACTTCGGCTGTACTTGCAGACATCTGCTCCGAGGCAGCTGCAATATTCTCAAGCTGATGATTGACGACACCCACAGCCTGACTAATCTGGGCAAAGGCTTCATCTGCAAACTGCACGGCACGAATGCCGTTGCTTACATCCTGTTGCCCGATCTGTACATTGTGATTGGCCATCGATATCTCCTGTTGAATCGCTCCAACCATCTCTACAATCTTCTGGCCGGAAAGGCTGGATTGTTCCGCGAGCTTGCGGACTTCGCTGGCAACAACGGAGAAGCCGCGTCCATGCTCACCTGCACGTGCTGCTTCAATCGAAGCATTGAGTGCAAGCAGATTAGTCTGTGCAGCGATGTCTGTAATGACAGATACCATCTCGCCAATGGATGTGGAATGCTGTTCAAGTCGTCCAGCCGTATCGGCCATACCCTGCACAAAGCGACTGACGGAATCCATCTCGGATACGGCCGTCTGCATGGTGGCATTTCCTTTATCCGCGAGCTCACTTGCTTGCATGGCAGCTTCAGATACTTGTTGAGTACTGTGTGTTACCTGTCCCACACCTCCAGCTAGCTCATTCATCTGCTGTGCTGTATGCTTCAGGCTGCTGGCTTGTTTCTCAAGTCCAACTGCGGATTCTTCCGTGATCAAGGCAACTTGCTCTGTTGCTTTGGTTGTCTCGGATGAGTTGACTGCCAATTGTGTTGAAGAAGCAGTTAGCTCATCAGCCGTGTGTCGCACGTCCTGAATAACGGTTCGCAAGGATTCGCTCATTTTATTGAAGCTGGTGCTCAGCTTGCCGAATTCATCCTGTCCCAATACAGCAACCTCAATGGTCAGATTACCATTACTAATTTCATCAGATGCCTTCACCAAGCGGTTCAGTGGTTTGGTGATTGACTGTACAATCCAGAAAATAATGATGGAGCTTACCGCAATTGCAATCGCTATAACGACAAGTGTGGTATAGAGGATCGGACGAACAGACGCTGTCACTTCACCATTGTCAATGACACCGACCACGGTCCAGCCTGTCGTTTCATTGGTGGAGAAAAAGGCGTGTTCCTGGTTTCCATTTAGTGTATAAGTCAGACTTCCGTTTTTCTGTGCAAAAATATCTTTATAAGGTTCCATAGTTCCTTCGGTCCCTGGTTTTTCGGTAGGATGTACAATGATTTTGTTGGCATTATCAATGATATAGACATAACCCTTCTCGCCAATCTTTGTGGAATTAACCGTCTTGGAGAGGGCTTCAAGCGACAAACTGACAGAGACGACACCATGGCCATCTGCTGAGGTCTGAGCTACCGAAGCAACAACATTGCCGGTATTGCTTGATATGTAGGGTGTAATTACGGTAGGGACATCTTTGTTCTGCGTAGCAGCCTGATACCACGGGCGTTCCCGCGGGTCGTACCCTTCTTTGTTCACTGCAGTTACAGGGGAGTTAATGTACACACCCTGATCGGTACCGATGGAGGCAAGTTCCACGTCATCATGGGTTTCCTTATACGCGTCGAGCAAGGTACGGATGGTCTCCGTTTCGTCACCCTGGTTGGGTCCGACATTGCCTGCGTCCAGCTGACTTGCCAGGAAATCAACATTTTTGCGAGTTGCACCAATGATTTGGTCAATGGTCTGGTTAAGTACGGTAACACTGCTGATTGCGTTCTCATACATTTTCTCTTCAACCTTGGCATCGGCTGTTTGGAACGAGATAATGCCCAGACTGATTGTTGGAATGAGTAGCACGATGGCAAATGATAAAATCAGTTTTTCTCTCATCTGCAGCGTTCTTGTGGTCCCTTGTTTACGAATCTTCTTCATACACATTCCCCCTCTGTGTAACCCATCCCTATGTCTGGTGGACAAGTCAATCTGGTAAAAGATAGTTCATTCCATCCTTTCCAGATGTTTCTGGTGCTATCGTATGACAAAATTCGAGTTTATTCAACATGAATTATGATTTTTACGAAAATATTTTTCGGATTTGTAGGTATTTAGGATTACATCTGTTCTATAAAAAGTAATCTGTCTCTCCCTTAGTGCACATCTTGTGGTATATTTCTGAATTAATGTGACACGAAAAATGAACCTGAATGGATATACATCGATATATATCGGTTTATGGAGACCAAAATTGGAGAGGGGATGTACCAGAGTTGGACCAAAGTACATTACAAATATCTGGACAAGAGAACACGGAAGAGATTCAGGATCAGGCTACATTCATGCAGGGGGTCAAAGATTGTATTCCAACGCTGCTTGGTTATTTGAGTATTGGTTTTGCTGCGGGTGTCATTGAAATGACCGCAGGTCTGAGTTTGGCGGAAACGGCCCTGCTCAGCCTGATTCTATATGCAGGATCGGCTCAGTTCATTGCAGCAGGCATGCTCGCATCGAATGGGTCAGCGCTAGCCATCATGTTCACCATATTTTTCGTGAATCTACGTCATTTGCTGCTCAGTGCAGCTGTATCACCGTATTTTCGTCATCTGACCCCACTTAAAAATATGTGGATTGGTTCACTGCTTACCGATGAGTCTTTCGGTGTGGCGATGACACGTGCGATCGGCAGGGAAAGGCTCAGTGAACGCTGGATGCACGGTCTGAATATTACCGCGTACCTGAACTGGTTTATGGCCAATATGGCGGGAGCGTACTTTGGACGCTGGATCACTAACCCGGAACGATTGGGTCTGGATTATGCCCTGCCAGCGATGTTTATTGGACTGGTTGTACTCCAGTTGGTGCATCGTAAAAACAAAAAAATACACATTAATGTGGCTATTATCGCCGTTGTCTGTGTAATCTTCGCCAACATGGCTTCACTTGGCAGCATGAGTGTCATTGTGGCTGCGGTCATTGCGGCAACGATGGGAGTGTTCATGGAACGATGGAAGTAAGATGGGATGTATTTTGGATTATTATGGGCTCGGCACTGTTAACATTTATTCCGCGTGTACTGCCACTGATGCTGTTCAGCAAGATACAGATTCCAATGTGGTTGTTGCGCTGGCTTGAGTATGTACCCGTAGCAGTCATGGCAGCACTGATCGGTCAGGAACTGTTCATGTCGGACAACCAGTTAGTGCCGATTACGCACAATGCAGCTCTGTGGGCATCCCTGCCTACGATTGCAGTAGCGATCTGGACACGTAGTCTGCTTGGAACCGTACTGGTTGGTATTGTGGCTATGATGATTCTGCGGTACTTGATGGGATAGTTGAGCTAAAGAATATTTACACTAACCACTCGATGACAGAAGGTTGCTCTGTCATCGTAGTGTCAGTGTAAATATATGTAGTTCAACTTATATAGTGATGAAAACGCTATTTTCTATTGTGGCCAAAAGGGATAAAATGGAGAATGAGGTGTTCAGTGTTTCCATTTTGCACAAGAGGAAGGAACGATTTCAATCATGAGTACAAGTCCATCCGTTATATTGTTTCAAGGAGACTCGATTACAGATGGGGGAAGATCACGCAATGATGATCCGAATCATTTTCTCGGCCACGGGTATGCGTATCTAATCTCAAGCAAACTGGGTATGGAACTGGCGGGCAAGCAAAAGACGTTCTATAACAGAGGCATAAGTGGAGATCGGGCATCCGATCTGTACGCACGGTGGAATGAGGATACGATTAGTCTGAAACCGGATCTGATCAGCATCCTGATTGGGGTTAATGATGCTTGGCGCACGATGAATGGTGAACCTAGCGGAATTACGGATCGTTTTGGACGAGCGTATCGCCATTTGCTCGAAGAAACACGGGAAGTGATGCCGGATACGGGGCTGATTTTGCTGGAGCCGTTTATTCTGAGAACCGGAGCGACCGCGGAGAAATGGGGAGCCTGGGAAGAGTATATCGGTCAATATCAGAAACTGGCCCAAGGTCTTGCTGAGGAATTCGGAGCGGTGTGGGTGCCATTGCAGCAGACGTTTAATGATGCTCTGAAGCAGGCGGATGCAGCGTACTGGTTATGGGATGGCGTACATCCAACCGCAGCAGGTCATGAGCTGATTGCACGCCAATGGTTGTCTGTTGTACAGAATTCTCCGCTTGCGATTGTGTAATAACAACAGCGGACAGTTGCGATATGGGCAGCAGCATTAAAGGTGTTCAGGATTAGTTGAGGACATAAGATATCTAAGAATATGAGATAGCCATAAAAGCCTGTGGTGACAGGCAGAAAGCAACGGAGGACCTGACGAAGGTTCTTCGTTTTTTTGTGTTGGGAAGGAGAAGGACGTAACGTCGTGGAAAGGGTTCTAATGGATAATTCTTCAAAAGTGCTATTATATCCGGTAAAATGAAATCGATTACATTATAATATTGGTATGACAATCCATTAACGAAGAGTGGTGAATCCAGTGGAAGATTCCATTCACGAAGTCGAAAATGAAAACATAAACAGACGTGGAACTGAGAGCAAAGCAGTGAGTTCCATAAGTGCTGACAGACTCCGAGAGAAGTTATCCCAACCTGAATTGTCTACGCTATACACAGACTTGAAGGCTTATGGTGAACGCGCTTTGAATGAACCCATGCCTTCCTTGTCGTTCCGTCTATATCGACAGTTCAGCGATACGGGTGAGCGCAAAGCCTATGAAGAGGCTTATTTCGATCGAAGGGGCAGATTGGCTGCTGTGGCGATGCTCGCATTGGACACGGCTAGGCCGGATGCACTGCAAGTGCTGGGAGAAATGTTGTGGGACGTATGCGGGGAGTATACGTGGTGCTTGCCAGCGCATCTGGGTACAGGTGAAATCAAGCAGGTGGATGGAAACATCGATCTGTTCGCCGCAGAGACGGTACATATGCTGGCTGAGATTGTGACCATTCACGCTGAGCGGCTGGATCGCCTTATCATAGAGCGGATCAGGTCTGAAGCAGAGCGGCGAATCTTCATTCCGCTTTACCGGGATCAACGGAAGTACCACTGGCAGACAGCGGATCACAACTGGTCGGCGGTCTGTGGTGGGTGCTGTGGTATGGCCGCGCTATTGCTGCTCAAGGATGAGACCACGCTGACGGAGTCGATCTCCCATACGGTCAGCTGTATGAACGCATTCCTGAGCGGTTATGGCGAGGATGGCGGCTGTGCTGAGGGCATTGGATATTGGGTATATGGCTTTGGTTACTTCACCTATTATGCCGAGATGCTTTGTGAGTATAGTGAGGGCGAACTAAATCTGCTGGCGGGTTCAAAAATCTCAGCAATCGCAGCCTTCCCGCTGCGAGTTCACCTGTCGGGAGGCACATTCGTGAATTATTCGGACAGTGCCGAGCAGGAAGAGATCCCTTCCGGATTGCTGTCGCTGCTCGTATCCCGGATCGGGTTGCAGGTGGATCTGCCGCTTCATATTCCACTGCTGACCGATGATCCTTGTCATCGCTGGGCTCATCTGTTGCGGAACGTCATGTGGAGCGATCCGGCAGTGTATGGTGATGAAGGTGCCTATGCACAAGCGGAACGAGGATTTATTTTCCAAAATATGGGCTGGATGATTGCAAAGGGTTCGCTCGATTCTCCGGATACAAAACGTACGAATGGCGCACCCCTTCATGTGGCTATTTCCATTAAAGGCGGGCATAACGATGAACCTCACAATCATAATGATCTGGGACAGTTCATTATCCATTGCGGTGGTGAGAACATCCTATGTGATCCCGGAGCAGGGTTGTATACCCAGGCGTATTTTGCACCAGGCAGAGAGCGACTGTTCCACATCTCATCATCCGGTCATAGCGTTCCGCTCATTGAAGGACAGGAGCAAAGCTCCGGTCGGCAAGCGCAAGCCCATGTGTTAGAGGCAAAGTTGGCAGAGGGTGGCGGTGAGCTGGATACTACTTTGGATCTGACATCCGCATACTCTGGGGCTGCTTCACTGGCTCGGTATACGCGCCAATTTCATTGGAGAATGTCTCCTGACGGTAGCAGAGATAGAGCAGAGTTGCGTCTGATTGACCGTTTTCAATGGAAGAGCAGGAGTATGTCTTCAGCTGAACGATCATCTTCGGTGAACGATTCACATGCAGAGTATTCAAGTGTTGTGGAGCGATGGATGAGCAGAGTGCAGCCTGAAGTGATGAAGAGCGGTGACCTTCACTGGCAAGGTGCACATGGAACGGTCCATATGACGTATGATGCGAACCAGTGGCATGTCCATACGGAGGCAATACACACAGTCGATCATGACAATGTTCCAGTCACATTCTATCGGACGTCACTATCATGGACAGGTGCGATTGATGAGACGGATGTTCGGATAGAAAGTTCCGATCTGATTGAAACGGTATGTGAGGTAATCTTCATCATTGAACCGAAAATGGGAGAAACTGAGGTGAACATGATTGAGTAAATATACATCCGCGTCCACGTATCCATGGAAAGATGAACTCGAACGTTACCGTACATTGGCAGAACAAGTGGGCCCTGCTCCGGCAGACGGCTGGAATCGTGATCGCAAGTTAGCACTTGTTGAGAGTGTTGTTCGCGCTTACACTTCATATCAAGATAGTGATGGTGCAATTATAGATCCGTTCTCGGGTGTGGAGAGGTATTATTCAACACCAGCCTATGCGATGGCTGCAGCAGTTCTGGTTGATGCGGGGCGTACAGATCTGCTTGATTCCGCAGCGGCAGCCCTGTCACAGAGCATTGATGCTGTTGTCAAAGGTAGTGTACCTGACAATCACCCTGATTTTTATCCGGTGCTTATGATGAGAGCTTATATGTTGTTGAAGTCACATCTGCCTGAACAAGCACAGATCTGGGCTGAGGCACTCATGACGATTGATCCAGAACAAGATTATATATTTACGATGAGCAAGATGAACAATCCCAACCGCATGATTAACTGGAACGCGATTATGATCTCTGGCGAATATCTGCGCTGGCGTGAACAGCTGGCGAGTGAGGATACCAGGTGGATGGATCGTTATCTGGAAGCCTATCATGTGCCCCGATTTACGGCACTTGGGTTGTATCAGGATGGACCGCTGGATCGACCCAATTGTCCATTTTCCTATGATATTGCCACCCGGTATCACCTTGGGGTGATGCTTGAAGCTGGCTACGAGGGAGCTACTGCCGATACGTTACGTGAGCAGTTGCGACATGGTGCGTTCAGCTCGCTACTGACGCTCTCACCGCTAGGTGAGATTCCACCGCGTGGTCGCAGCTCCCAGCACCAGTGGAACGAAGCAGCCGCGGCTTATGTATGCTCCACACATGCAAAACTAGCTTTGCAGGCAGGAGATAGGGTGATGGCGGGTGCTTTTGCACGTACGGCTAATCGGTGTTTTGCTGCTGTAGAGCGCTGGAAAATGGATGATGGGCGCCTGAAAATTGTACGCAATGAATACGCGCCAGAAGATCGCCATGGGTACGAAATCTATACCAACCATACTTGTTACAACCTGTGGACTGCAGGAGCACTGGCTCACGCTTGTCTCAGTGATCCGGGAGACGATGTGAGCGAAGTGTACCTTCCTTCCGAGGTGGGCAGCCGAGTTTTGCAGACCGATGGGTGGTTCGAAACCGTGATTGCTTCCGTACCTGGTCAGCAACTGGTGTTGCACACGGCGATGAATGATCCGTATACGATCCCTGGTTTGGTACGGATTCAACAGACGGGGTTACCTGGTCTGATTGGTCCGTCCGCTGCCAGCCATGTGCAGGCCGGATTCACGGAATTTTCCGAAGGGGAGGTCCGTCCGCTCAGCTACTGTCCTGCCTGGAAGACACCAGAGGGGGTATGGCACAGTCTTGCAGAGGGGATTCCATCCGGTGGTGCATATGATCGGGATGTTGGATTAGACCCTGCTCAGGGAGGTGGTTCTATTGTGTATGAGAAGCTGGACCATGATACCCGGAATGAAGTGGAGCAGCATCTGGCGGAAAGAGCGGCAGAAGATGGCATAGCTGCCTCGGAGAATTCATTTGCCGTGACATGGGTTGGTCCGTTACCCGGAATTGAAACATTGCGTACCCATTACGTGCAACAGGCGGATGTGCTGACGATAACGTATGACTTCGAAGGTGAGATCGCGGCAGCAGGGGCAGTCATTCCATTGATGTTCAGTGATGGTCGCGAACAGGCGGTGATTACCCATACGGATCATAGCGTGCGAACGGAGTATCGGGGGGCGTATGTAGAATCCACAGCGCTGGATGAGGGAGCTATTATTCATCTGGAAGAGCAGGCTGTGGCTTTCCGTAATGGATTGCTGAAAGAAGCACGGATTGAAGTGAGCGGAGCCCGTAGTCTGACATTTTCGATCCGATTGGGTGAGGTTAGTGATATTTAACTGATTGTTATGCAGTTACGGCATACGACGCTATATATAAGTTGAGGTTGAGCTGGAGCATCAGGAAAGATGTCCGGTATTGAATCGAGGAGGGATATGTTCATGAACACATCAACGTCGGTAAAATGGCTCGAGGAAGCGTGGCAACAGGGAGCTGCCAAAACGATTCGGAATGCAAAGCGGATCAAGGATACATTTCCACATATTGCCCCACAGGGGACTTATGACCAGAATGATCCAGAGTGGTGGACAGCAGGTTTCTGGCCTGGATTGTTATGGCTGGTCTATGGGGAAGAGCCGGAAAGTGAAGCGGTGGCTCCGCTACATCGCGTTGCCGAAAGCTGTGAGCGGCAACTGGAAGGTTGTCTGCGTGATCCCGAATCGGTGGATCACGATCTGGGGTTCATCTGGCTGCTTAGTGGCGTAGCCAACTACCGCCAGACGGGCAGCACGGATGGACGGCGGCGTGGCATGCTTGCCGCCAACCTGCTCGTTGCCCGCTTCCACGTGCGCGGTGAGTTCATCCGCGCCTGGAACTTCAGCTCGTCAGCAATGGATACGCGCGGCGTAGCCATCATTGACAGCATGATGAACCTGCCGCTGCTCTATTGGGCATCCGAGCAGAGCGGCGATCCTCGCTTCCGCTGGCTGGCGGAAGCACATGCGGACACCGTGGCGCGCGAATTCATCCGCGCTGACGGGTCCATCTGCCACGTGGTGGAGTTCGATCCACACACGGGGCAGAAGCTGCGAGAGCATGGCGGACAGGGCCATGCTCCAGGTTCGGCCTGGGCGCGGGGCACCGCCTGGGCGTTGCACGGGTTTGCGCTGTCTTTCCGGTATACGGGCGAAGCCCGATATCTGGAGACAGCGGAGCGCGCGGCCGATTTCTTCCTCGCCATGCTTGGCGAAGAGATCGTGCCGGTATGGGATTTCCGCGCACCTGCGGAGCATCAGGTGGCGTGGGACTCGTCCGCTGCGGCGATTGCCGCGAGCGGGTTGCTAGAGCTGGCGAAGCTGTCGCCACGCGGGGAAACCTATGCCGCCGCAGGAGAACGTATCGTCCGCGGCTTGCATGAGAACTATAGCTCCGGCGACTCGGCAGCGGAAGAAGGTCTGATTATGCAGGGAACGGTGCATTACCCGGAAGGGCGAGGGCTGAATGTGCCGATTATATACGGCGATTATTTCTATATGGAAGCGCTGGCGAAGCTGCGTGGGCGTGAGGGGTTATTTTAAAAAGAAGAATTGAGAACTACGTGCTGAAGGAACTGAAGGTGAGAACTGATCAGTAGGGTTGTGCTCGTGTTATTAGCCTGCAAGTTGTTTCATTAGATCCAATTCATAAATCAGTTATATATTCGGTATTAGATAGTTAGTAGTAATATTTGCAACGATCATCACCTGTCCGCGTAAGGCTGTCTCCAGTATTAGGAACGATATCCCTTCTATTGAAGGCGAGATGGGCGGACAGGATGATGACGTTTAATAGAAGAAAGATCAGAGAAGATTCTCTTGATACGAAGATCCCACTCGTGCGGTTCGCGTTGGGTTGCAGGCTTAATTATTATGTTCTATTTAGAAGAAATAGTTTATCTCACTTCGAAGGCGTACGTCTCAGAATAACAAAGTCGGCAGAAGACTGATCCGGATAGCGCTGCGGAATAATCTCATGAACTTTGAAATCAGGGTAGTCGAAGAGATAATCGAACAGATTACGGTCCTGGATTGTATCGATCCCCGGGTTGCCGTTTTCTTTCAAACGCGTGTATAACACCACCCATGCTGTGGAAGAGTGCAGAACATCATAGAGGGTATTGCGAAAATCTGTTTCATCCGTAATGTGATATAACACATCCAGACAGACCGTCAGATCGGCTTGCAGGAAACCTCGGTTAATCCACAGACCTGGTGTATACAGCATGAAACTTTTAGATGAATCTTTGGCAAACTGGGAAGCACAGCGTTTTACGGAAGAAGCAGCCACATCAACGCCGAGATAATCCTCATAGTTCATGTATTGCAACTGGTTGCCATCCCCACATCCAAACTCAATGACACGATGAATACCTTCACGTTGAATCAGTCCGTTCACGACCTCGGCCTTGAATTCAGCCAAAACCCCGTATGAACCCCTCCCAGAAGTTTCACCCGAACGATATGTTTCCTCCCAATATCCTTTGTAATCAAAAGGCTGACGCATATGTTTCCCCCGATCCTGTGAAATGAAGTTCAAGACAGTCACTATACATAGGTTATGCGCAATATTCGCAGGTATGAATTAGTTAGAACAGCAGGAGCAAATGAATTAATTTCCACAGAAT
Organism: Paenibacillus sp. SZ31; assembly: GCF_012912005.1. Lineage (GTDB taxonomy): Bacteria > Bacillota > Bacilli > Paenibacillales > Paenibacillaceae > Paenibacillus. Next base: position 277,142 of record NZ_JABBEA010000006.1, on the reverse strand, counting down.
TCCCTGAAAATTTCCTGAAAGTCTAAACATCTGGAAAGAACTTGCCGACATTAAACATAAGGAAAAAAATGATGATAATCGGGGGGAAATGATGTTAAAGCCAAGATTGACCAAGTACATGGTGATGATGCTGGTGTTGATACTGAGTATATCCAACGTAGGCTTGGCCGCTGCGGCAGATAAAGAACTGTCCAAAATTGTGGTTTCCAAGAATGAAATGTCGCTCGAAGTTGGTGATTCCGGGTCTGTTACGGTGACGGGGGTTTATTCAGATAATACCTCGGCTAACGTGACGATTAGTACAACCTGGAGTAGCGAAGATACTTCGATAGCAACTGTATATAATGGTGCAATTACAGCCAAAAAGGAAGGTAAAGCAACCATTACGGCAGCTTACCAGGGTCAGAGCCAGACCGTTCAAGTGAAAGTGACGAAGAAGGTCAAAGCCCTTTCGAAAAACGTGCAAAGTCTGGATTTACGCACGGGAGATACGAAAGACATTATTTTGACAGCAACGTATAGTGACAATGAAACAAATAATGCAGCAGCAAGTACCGCAGAATGGTCTACCAGTGATGAGAAGGTTGCTACCGTTGTGAATGGTAAAGTAACTGGACAAAGCGCAGGTACGGCAGTTATCACAGCCAAAGTTGGCAGCCAAAGCGTGACGGTAGATGTTAACGTTGAAGTGGTAAAACGTGTAGATGTAGATAAACAACAGGTTAATCTGTTGTTGAACAAAAGTGAAAGTGTAAAAGTGACGGCTACTTATCCAGATGGCACAACCAAAGATGTAACGGATCTGGCGGAGTGGACATCCAGCAATGAGAAGGTTGCTGACGTTCTTAAAGGCGAAATTACAGGATACTCGGCAGGTTCTGCCAAGATCACAGCCAAATACGGTACGAAATCAGTATCCGTTGACGTGGATGTGGATCTGACTAGCAAACTGAGTGTGGTGAAACAAAGTATTTTCTTCCGTTTGAGCGATACAACCAAAACGGCTAATGTCGTTGTAACGGCTTCTTATCCAAACAGCAGCGATGTGAATGTAACTGATCAAGCAACATGGACATCTAGCAACGAGAAGGTTGCAACGGTATTCAAGGGACAGGTTACAGCGATTAGTGCAGGTTCAACAACGATTAAAGCAACCTACAGTGGCAAAACCGTAGAGGTTGCTGTGGATGTAGATACGGCAAGATATTTGGATATCAAAGATGTGACTGACAAGCTCGCCATGAGTGTTACAGGTGAGAACAAGTCCAAAAAATTGGTAGCCAATGCAGAGTATATTGATGCAAGCACAGAAATTGTAACTTCCAAAGCAACATGGACTTCAAGCAATGCAGATGTTGTATATGTATCGAACGGCGATCTGATCGCGTACAAATCCGGTACAGCTACAATCACTGTAGCTTATGGTGGTAAAACGGTTAAATTTACAGTAAATGTAGACGTTCCGGACAAGTATGAAATGGATAAGAAAAAAGCATCAGTAGCTGTTGGTGGAACGACTTCTGCCAAAGTACTGGCGTTGTATGGTGAAACATCCAAAGATGTATCCGAAGATGCAACCTGGAGCAGCAGCAGCGAGAAAATCGCTGAGGTAGATAGCAAAGGGGTTATCACAGGTGTTGCTACAGGTAAAGTAACCATTACTGCAAAAATTGAAGGCAAAACGCTGACTCTGCCTGTCGAAGTGGGTATGGCTAGTGGGCTGGAAGCAGATGTGAACTTCGTTGTTCTGTCCGCCAAAGAAACACAGACGATCCTTCTAACAGGTACGGATGAGGACGGCAATACGCTGGATGTTACATCCGAAGCAACTTGGAAATCCAGCAATGCACGTGTAGCTGACGTGAAAAAAGGTGTGATCACAGGTAACAGCAGTGGTAAAGCCAACATCACGGCAGAATACGGCTCCAAAAAAGTGACCATTCAGGTCGAAGTGGATGTCATCTCACGTATTGAAGCTTCCGAACCAGCTCTTTCCCTGAAATCAGGCGATACAGCTGATCTGACGGTAACTGCTTTCTTGAGCGACGGTAGCGAGCGTGATGTTACGGACAAAGCTGAATGGAAAACCAACAGCTACAAAGTAGCTCAAGTGACCAAAGGTAAAGTCAAAGCTACAGGTTCTGGTAAAGCCAAAATTACTGCAAAATACGGTAGCAAGTCTGTCACCATTGCTGTAGATGTAGATACACTGAAATATTTGCAGACAGATAAAGTGACGTTGACCATGAAACCTGGTGAAAAGGTAACTGTAGCGGCTACTGCAACGTATGCCGATGGCAGTGAAGCCAATGTATCCAAACCGGCTCTCTGGAAATCTTCCCGTATTGCAACAGCATCGGTGAAAGATGGAATCATTCAGGCGAACGGTAAAGGTAAAGCAACGATTACGGTGACATTTGCAGGTGTGAAAACCAAAGTAACGGTAGTGGTTGAAGCGAAGTAATTGGTTATTCCAATATGAGCTTGAAACGCGGAATATAATAAAACGGTGATGCCTAGCTTAATAGCGGGTATCACCTTTTTTTTGTATATAACCTAATGTAAAAAAGAAACGTCCTAAACCCCTGCATACACCCATTGCAGATGTATAACCAAGTGATTCTGTGACGTTCCTTGTGTTCTATAACTACATCGTATGAGACAGTACCAGCGCACCGTAGGCAAAAGCGATTACGATCAGAATAGCCGGATGCAGCTTGGTCTTGGTCATGACCCAGAGCGAGATGCCTGCAATGATCAACGTCTGCCAGATGCCGATGGAATCGGTGGATAGCTGACCGAATTCCCATGTGAGCAGAATCATGAGCACAGCGATAACAGGCTGCACAAGTAAGGTCATGCCTTTGACTTTCGGTGACGTGCGATGTTTGTTTAATAAACGAAGTAATAAAATTAATGCGGTTGCGGAAGGTACGATTGTAGCAAAGCTTGCGATAAAAGCTCCAAACCAGCCTGCCACGTGATATCCGACGAATGCAGCAATTTTGGTTGCAATGGGGCCGGGAAGGGCGTTACCAATCGCCAGTACATCACCGAATTGCTCTGTGGTCATCCATTGGTAGTGGTTCACAATCTCTTCCTGCATTAGCGGAATGGATGCCGGGCCTCCCCCATACCCCAATATGTTTGCTACGAAAAATCCCAAAAATAATTCCCACCATGTCTGGAGCATCCTTAGGACACCCCCTTATCGGATTTGCCTTTGGATTTGAAGCGCTGGACCAGATCCAGATGGAAGACACCATATCCAAGGAAAACCGCGATCACAATCCCTGGATGGATATCCAGTAGCTGCAATAGTACAAAGGCAATTACGCCAAATAGTGCGGCAAAAGCTTTGCCGAGTCCCTTCCAGGCTTTCATGGCGAATTCATAAGCCATCATGCCCAGCATGACAAAAATGACCGGCCGCACGGCGGCTACCATGCCTGCGACCACTTTCGACTCGCGCAGGGCGTACATGGAACCGAGCAGCGCAATAATGGCAATGCTTGTCGGCAAAATATGAGCGAGTACGGACACAATCGCGCCCAGTACACCTTTCGTTTTATAACCGAGATATGCGGCCATCTTGGTCGCGATGGGACCCGGCAGGGCATTGGCGATAGCCAAAATCTCGCCGAACTCCTCATCACTGACCCATTTATAACGCGTAACGGCTTCGTAACGGATCAACGGAATAACCGAAGGTCCACCGCCATATCCGAGAATTCCGGTTCGTACCATTCCGATGACGAGACCGTTGTAATCTTTCCAACCCATGCTGATTTCCTCCTAGAGTCTCATGCCCATCCGGCTTTTATAACGTTTTAACAACAGCTGTGATTCCACTTTGACGATACCCGGCATCTTATAGAGCTTCTCCAGCAAGAACTGCTCCATCTCTTCCATATCCGCAAAAATACCGTGCATGTGTAGAGTACTCGGGCCTGTCATATGATAAAGGCTGGTGACGGCCGGTTCTTCGTCCAGTTTCTCAGCCACTTCATCCAGGAAGGGCGGTTCGACATCCACATTGAAAAAGGCCGAGACCTGAAGCCCAACCTTGCCAGGGTTAATGACTACGGTGAAGCGTTCGATGATTCCTTTTTCAGATAACGCATTAATGCGTGCCTGAACAGCTACACGTGATAACCCGATCTGTGTACCCAAATCCGTATAGGATATTCGGCTGTTGTGGTGAAGCGCGGCGATGATTTTGCGATCCATCTCGTCCAGATTGTACATTTGAGGAATTTCTCCACCCTTGGAGGAGCGTTTCTCTGACATGTTGACCATCCTTTTCTCTCGCTATATGAAATGAACATTGAGATTTTACTAAACATACAATGTGTATGTGGCATTCATATTTTAATGACGAATCGTAATTGAAGTCAATCTATTTATCATGATTATTGAATTTAACCGATTTTGAGCTTTCATTTTGTTGTTTTGACCAATCAAAAAAATAAAAAGGCCACTCGCGCAGTCCAATAGCGAGCAGCTGTTAAATAATAGATAGCTTGATTGTAGCGCAAAGCACGATACGAAGCATGTCCGGTTATCCCTGTGCTGTCTTGGGCAGCAAAAGGGTAACGGTTGTGCCTTCGCCAGGATCGGAAGAAACTCTCAATGTTCCACCTGCACCACGGGCACGCTCTTCCATGCTGAACAATCCCACGCCATTGCCAGCGGTTGCTTCGCTGAATCCAGCCCCTTGGTCTTCAATAATAACCATCGTCATGTCCTCAGCATCTTCTACCGTAACACGTGCCTCGGCAACATCGGCATACTTCGCGACATTCGTTAAGGCTTCCTGAATAATTCGGTATATGGCAATCTCCCGGTTCATCTCCAGTCGCTTGCGCAAATTACATTCCAGATCGATTTCGATCCCGTAGTGACGGGTGTAATTCTCGATATAGGTCCGAATCGCCGGAACAACACCAAGGTCATCCAGAACGGATGGTCTCAGCTCCCATGCCATACCGCGTACATCTTCCATAATGCCCGTGACCTGCTTGCGCAGTGCTTCGACACCCGGTTGAGGCTGGTCTGCCAGTAGTCGATCCATCTGAATCACCAGAGAGAAGAGACTCTGTCCAATCCCGTCATGCAGTTCACGCGAAATCCGGCGTCGCTCTTCTTCCTGAATGTTCATCACTTGAGACATCATCTTCTGCAATTCGGCTTCGACGGATTTTAGCTTGGTTACCTCACTACGTACAGCCAGGTATTGATATGGCTCTCCGTCGTTATCGAGGAAAGGCACGATGGTGGTGTTGACCCAATAATAACTGCCATCTCTGGCCCGATTGCGAATTTCCCCGTTCCATACCTTACCTGAGGATATCGTGTCCCACAGGTTGTTCATAAAGGTTTTGCCATGGTATCCGGAATTAATGATTCGATGATCTTTACCGATCAGTTCTTCGCGCTCATACTGTGAGATCTCACAGAATTTATCATTCACATATTGGATTTTCCCTTTGCGGTCCGTGAGGGCAACAATGGAGGACTCATCCAGAGCAAATTTCAGATCACTCAGTTGATGCAGGGAACCCTTTAATCTGCTGCGAAATTCATTATCGGTAATGTGATTGTCAATCTCGTTCAGCAGAAGGCGTACAGGCTGGTCTGCGAGTCCACTTAATCTGTTCTTGCGTGCACTACTCAAAGTTCAGCAACCCCTTTTTCATGGCGAACTTCACCAGTTCCGGTCGTGTACGCAGGCCAAGCTTCTCCATCAGATTGCTTTTATGGGATTCGACCGTTTTGACACTGATGATCAGATGTTCGGCGATTTCCTTGTTGGCGTATCCCTTCGCAATCCAGGACAAAATCTCTTTCTCCCGCTCGGATAACGTGTCATACGGTCCGGCGTTTTCCTGTTTGGCTTTGTCCAGGTATTCGCTCATTAGCCGTTTGGTTGCACTTGGGTACAGATAGGCGCTACCCTCTGCAACGGAACGAATCGCGGCAAGCAATTCTTCATGTGGCGCACTTTTGAGTATATATCCGGATGCTCCCGCGTGGATGGCGCGGAACAGATATTCTTCATCGTCATGCATGGTTAGTATCAAAATGGAGACATCCGGCATCAATTTCTTCAATTCAGCCGTAGCGGTCAGACCGTCTTTGCCCGGTGGCATGCTGAAATCCATCAAGACCACATCTGGTTTCAACTCTTGAGCCTTGGCAATGGCTTCATCGCCATCTGCGGCATCTCCAACGATATGTATATCATTCTTTCCTTCGAGTAAGGCGATCAGCCCGGAACGCACGACGACATGGTCGTCTACAACTAATAGTTGAATCACATCATTTCCCCCTGTCCGCTTCCTCAGTTCTATCTATATCATAACAAAAAAAAAGCCATCCAGAGCTTTAATCTCCGAATAGCTTCTCTCACTGTCTAGTTCAAACTTTTATCCAAACACCTTCGGCTGAAGATGTAGAGCGACTTGCTCCGTCTGCCGGACCATGTCCGGTGAGAAGGTGCAAGGCAGTCTGCTGCCAACGAGCAACACGGCGCCAGGCACGCTTCCTTCCTGGAACACAGGTACCGCTATCGCACTTACCAGCCGCTCAGCAAGCATTAACGGGCAACGACCGGGTGTATGCTCCCCGGTGGATTGTGCATCAGATCGGGCTGTGCGTCCAGTCCGAAGGGCTGTGCCTACCAGATCTTGTCCGGGACGCATTTCCATGCGTTTTACTCGTTCATTACTAGCCCCAGAAGTATACTTCCAGCGTAGCATCGTCCCGTTCAGACAGGCAAGTCCGCAGAAGTCGCTGGATGTGTTCAGGCGCAGGCCGTCGATCATCTCCTGAATGCCAGATGGCAGTTCATCATGCATGAGAGGACACTTCCTTTTTCGGATTATAACGTACATAAAGTAGAATCAATATCATTAACCTTTGATAGGATCATCTTAAAGTAAGGGTATTACGATGTTAGTTCTATTGTAGACCCTTTCTCGTACATTGTAATTCAGGGAAAACCCCTATTTCCGTTCTATAATCTACTGAACCTGGGCCGTGGAGGACTCCTAAATCAGGTACACCAAGGGATTGGAGAAATGCGAAGGATGAGGCATATCGGTGAAATGTGACTTTTCTCACAGCAAATTCAGGGAGTTTCTCGTTAATGATCAGGTAATCCCCCGATAACCCTGAAGCTACTTTCGCGGTATGATGGATACATAAGGAATCACCGAGGGGGACGAAGGGTATGGGTACAGTATTTGTAGAAAGAACAACCCAAAGAACAGAGCAGAAACAAACGGAGGCGGGCAAAATGACACGAGAAACAGGCGGAATCCTTTCGTTCGTTACACCTGAGCAATGGGACCTGATTGAAGCGAAAATGCAGCCCAAACGGGTGAAGTCGGGGTATAGTCTCTTTCTCGAAGGCGATGAAGCCGGATATCTGTACTACATTCGTTCGGGACGAGTGAAAATGACCAAGTCGACGGAGGATGGCAAGGAAATTATTTTATCCATTCAACAAAGCGGCGATCTCATCGGTGAATTCGGCGGCATCGGCGGATTGAATCATAGCTACAGTGCAGAGATGGCGGAAAAAGGGGAACTGGCCATTATCTCGCTCAGCGATCTGGAAAGTATACTCAGCAAACATGGCGACCTTGCCTTGAAATTTTTGCAATGGATGGCACTGTCGCAGCGGATCACCCAGTCGAGATTCCGTGATTTGCTGCTCTATGGCAAGGCGGGTGCACTCGCTTCGACTCTGATCCGTGCCAGCAACTCGTATGGGAAGATTACACCGGATGGTATTGTTCTAGACATGAAGCTGAACCATACCGAGCTTGCCGAGATGATTGGAGCTACCCGGGAGAGTGTAACGCGGATGCTGGGGGCATGGAAGGAACAAGGTACGCTGGATATGATGGACGGCAAACTGATGATTCGGGATCTGGCAGCCTTGCGCTGCATGTGCGGATGTCCGACTTTCCCAAGCTGCCCGGCAGAGCTGTGCCGGTTGTAACATAGCTTGTTTCGAGGCTTCACCTCCATTGGCGATTGGGGTCGTTACGGAGAAAAAGAAAGAAAAGAAAAGCTGGCGTCCCATATATGGGAGTCAGCTTTTTGCGTTTCCATGAAATTGTTCATTAGTATATTCTCTGGCGAGAATCGAATAGAGTACCGAGTCATGAAAGGAACCTTTGTAGAACCAATGCTCGCGTAATAGCCCTTCACGCTGCATACCAATCTTCTTCATAACGTTCTCCGAAGCCGTGTTTTGCGGACGACATTTGGCGTAAATGCGGTGAATGCCAAGTTCGTTGAAACCGAAACCCAGTAAAGCACGGGCTGCTTCGGCGGCATAACCTTTCCCCTGGTAAGCAGGGTTGAGGACGTAACCGATCTCTGCATTGGTTTTCTCCATAACGTGAATACCCACTCCGCCAAGGAGAGAGTCGTCATTTTTCAAACATATCGCAAGTTCAAAGCCCTCCCGTGGTTGTGCCTGCTGTGTGTCCAACACAAACTGCACGTATGCCCGTGTATCCTCCTCGGTATTCGGTCCCCATGCTGTATGCTGCGTAACTTCCGTCATGGAGGTATAGGCATGAATCCTCTCCCAGTCGGTCTCCCGAATGTCCCGGATGATCAGTCTGTCGGTCTCCAATTGCATCGTTGTTCACTCCTTTACGGTTGAATAACTTTAATGTACATTGTACAACAAAAATAGCCCACAACGGATTCAACGAATGAATCGGTTATGAGCCATGATGTAGATCTATGATGTATGTCGAATGTTATTGCGGTTGTTTACATTGAACTGCGGGATACGTATATGCCAGCTTGCGAATAATTTCCTTTTGCCATTTCGTATCACCCAGATTGGTTGCCAGGTTCAGAAGATCCAAGTAATCGTCAAGCTGCAGGTCAGCCTTTTGCAGAGGTGTATTCATTCGATGTTCGTTCCCCTTTATCTATAAAATCGTAAAATCATATGCAGTAGACAGGTACATAGAGACAAGTTCAAGAATGATAATCATTATCACAGTTATATACTTATTATGCAATGAACGATGGCAAAATGCAATCCCAAGTCCGTAATGAATTCAACTTTTTTCTGAAAATAGGCTCATCCACAGCACATAGGGGATATATACACCCAGATAAGCAGCTGGATACAGGAACCAGCCATTCAGCAGGAAATGGTGAATCTCGGTGGTGAATGTGGTCATATGGGCATTCGTAGCATACACATCGCCAGCGATGACCGTTGCCGCACTATAAAAGCAGAGCAGCGCAACAATATGAAACAGTCGCGTAACCATCCGAGAACGAAGTGCAACATAAGCCATAATCAGCGGCACAATTAACAAAGGTATTAAAAATATAAGCTTCGTCATAATCTATCATCTACTCCTTCGACATATGTAAGGTATGATCATCAGTATGGGCAAATAGACTCAACTTCTAAACTTTTTCATAAATTTTACAAAAAGAAAGAGGAATTCAGCATATGAACCATTAAATTAAAGGAGGATAACCCATTATCAGGTAATTTGGAGGAGGAGAAAGGGAATATGAAGAAGGCGTTATGGCAGCACTGGATCGGGGCATTCCTGGTCTTTATCATGATGGCAACCGCATTGCTCGGGCCGGGTTCGCAAAGTCCGGTACAAGCTGCAGCACCACTTACGGTATCTCAGGCCATCGCTGCCCAGAGCGGTGGAGGAACGGCAACGGTTGAAGGGATCATTGTTGGACATGCTACCGGGTCACTTACCGCGAAGTTTACATCTCCGTATGCCAATGATTTTAATGTTCTGATTGCAGATTCAGCGTCAGAGCGAACCAACGCGAGATTATTGGATGTACAAGTTCCCGCATCTTTCCGTTCGCAATATGGACTGGCTTCCAATCCGAGTCTTGTAGGCAAAAAGATCATCGTAACCGGAACCTTAGGTGCCTACAACAGCTATGCAGGAGTCAAAAACCCAACGTCCATCGCGCTTTCCTCCGGAACAACCAATCCTGATCCAGAACCGAACCCAGGTACAACGCTGCCGGATGGTACTGGCAAGAAAGTATTGTTCGATAATACCCACGCCCAGACAGCAGGTGCTGCCGACTGGATTATCGACGGGGCATTTTCGGATTTTGCCAATGGTTTGCGAAACGCAGGCTTTGCCGTGGATCAGCTGGAACGCAGTATCCCGTATACATTTGGTGAGCAAGCCATCACCTATAATAAATTGAAAGATTACCACGTCTTTGTCATCGGCGAAGCCAACGTGCCGTTCAAAGCGACTGAGCAGGCTGCGCTGGTGCAGTATGTACAGAACGGAGGAAGTATCTTCTTCATCTCCGATCACTACAATGCAGACCGCAACAAAAACCGCTGGGATTCTTCCGAAGTATTCAACGGCTATCGCCGTGGTGCCTTCCTGAATCCAGCCAAAGGCATGTCTTCGGCTGAAGCTGAATCACCTGCCATGCAAGGTGTGATTAGCTCCGATTGGCTGGCGACGAACTTTGGTGTTCGTTTCCGCTACAATGCACTCGGCGATGTGAACGCATCGGATATCGTTACACCGGCCCAATCCTTCGGCATTACAGCTGGCGTTAATTCTGTAGCCATGCATGCCGGATCGACCATTGCAATTATGGATCCGAACAAGGCCAAAGGCTTGGTGTATGTACCAAGTGGTGTGTCCAAGTGGGGCAATGCCGTGGATCAGGGCGTATACAATGGTGGTGGACGAGCTGAAGGAGCCTATGCCGCCATTGCGAAGATTGGTGCGGGCAAAGCCGCATTTATCGGCGACTCTTCCCCTGTGGAAGACGCTACTCCGAAATATTTGCGTGAAGAAACCGGCGCCACCAAGAAGACCTATGATGGATTCAAAGAAGTGGACGATGCTACTTTCCTCGTGAATACCGTGAAGTGGCTCGCAGTCAAAGAGAGCTATACGAGTCTGGCGCAAGTGCCAGGACTGACATTGGATACGGCCACAAGCTTGCTTCCGATGGAAGCTCCGGCTGCATCGACCGAGCCGCAACTTGAGCCATGGGCTACACCCGCAGCAGGGTACAAGTGGTATGACCCGACTACATTTAAGACAGGTTCATATGGAAAAGCTCAATAAGTGAAATAGGCAAACATCAAATCATTATGCGAATAGGGTCTGACCGTGGAAGTTTGCGGACAGGCTCTATTTTGTTTTCCAGACCAGTTACAATAAGACCTTGCTTAACTCATACAACCTTGCTGCTATTGCATATATACCTGCTCCGGAGGGGAAGGTATGGGTACTAATGATGCGGCGTGAAGCCCAACGCAACCAGAGGAGGCGGAGAATGATGACTCAGCAAGCAGACTGTGACAGTTCCTCGATGAGGCAGAAGCTCAAGGCAGATCTGCACCGTGTGGCGGATCGAATGAACATGACGTTATCCCGTTTTGACAATGACAGTGTCTGTCTATTGGGACAATTTGCAGAGATTCGAGCGGAGATTAAGCAGATCGAGGTGCTCGCCTCTTCTTTTTATCTGGATTGTTATCTTTCACCTTTTACCGAGAAGTTTGCTGAATTAACATCAAGCGTACAGCATCTGTCTGACCGGAGATATGGTGCGCTGATTGTGATTGAACGCGAAATTCCGTTGGAGACGATTATCCATTCAGGGGTGGCAGTGGATGCCAGAGTGACGCATGCGCTGCTGGAATCGCTGTTCATTCCCGGTGCGCCTCTGCATGATGGGGCTGTTCTCATTCGTGGCAATCAGATTGTATCCGCTGGTAATGTGTTGCCTTTATCGCAGGCGGAAGTGCATGAACGAAAGATAGGCACTCGTCATCGGGCTGCGCTTGGATTAAGTGAATTGACGGACGCCGTTGTACTGGTTGTCTCCGAAGAGACGGGACAGGCATCATTTGCGGTGGATGGAGATCTGCATCCGATTAATGTGGTTGAGACGTTATCTTAAATGGTAAACGATGCTTCTCTGACATTGCGATGTGATTTTGCACAAACTGGGTATTCATGGGTACAATAGAGGATGGTAATTAAATAGAGAACATTGCGATTGGATCGCAAAAATGGTTGGAGGAGACGGTTAGCACATGAGTTGGTTTGAAGCAATGGAGCAACACGATTATGAGGAACTGGTTCTGTGCCAGGATCGAAATTCAGGTTTAAAAGCAATTATCGCCATACACGACACAACACTCGGTCCTGCGCTGGGAGGCACACGGATGTGGACTTATGCTTCAGAAGAAGCCGCCATTGAAGATGCTCTGCGCCTTGCCCGTGGTATGACATATAAGAATGCGGTATCCGGCCTCAATCTGGGCGGCGGCAAAACGGTCATTATCGGAGATCCGCGGCGTGACAAAAACGAAGCAATGTTTCGGGCGTTTGGACGATATATTCAGGGATTGAACGGACGTTATATCACGGCCGAAGATGTGGGAACGACGGAAGAGGACATGAACCTGATCTATCAGGAAACTGATTATGTGACAGGCATCTCGGCAAGCTATGGTTCATCCGGTAACCCATCGCCTGCAACGGCTTGGGGTGTATATCGTGGGATCAAGGCAGCAGCCAAAGAGGCGTTTGGAACGGATATGCTGGAAGGCAAAACGATAGCGGTCCAAGGTGTCGGCAATGTCGCAATGCATCTGTGCAAATATCTATATGAGGAAGGTGCACGTCTGATCGTTACGGATATCCATAAGGACTCGGTGAAGCAGGCTGTGGATCGCTTCGGCGCGACCGCTGTTGATCCCGCAGACATCACGGGTGTGGAGTGTGATATCTATGCACCATGTGCGCTGGGTGGCACAATTAATGACGATACGCTTAAAACGCTCAAGGCGAAGGTCGTAGCAGGTTGTGCCAACAACCAACTGCTGGAGACCCGTCATGGAGATCAGTTATATGATATGGGCATCGTATACGCGCCTGACTATGTTATCAATGCGGGTGGCGTAATTAACATTGCAGATGAGCTGAACGGTTATAACGCGGATCGAGCGTGGAGCAAGATCGGAGAGATCTATACCAATCTGGAGAAAATATTCGAAAGCTCACGTACCGAAGGTATCGCAACCTATGTTGCCGCAGATCGTCTGGCTGAGCGACGGATCGAACAGATGAAGAATACGCGTAGCACATTCCTGCAGAATGGTCATCACGCACTGAGTTCCCGGAGATTGCGCAAGTAAACATAATCCATTCATCGGATAATCTAAAAACGGTCTGTTAGGTAACGGCAACATCCATTCCAGAGATGGATATTGTCGATCTGACAGGCAGTTTTTTTTTATGCTTTCAAAATATAAAAACAGAAAAACAGTGGCAATTTTTCCCTAATACATCAATTCTACTATGCATTTTTCCGATAAAGTAAATACATCGTTCAGATGGAGATGGTTCAGGGAAATGGGGAGAAGTGGAATGGGGAAAACGGGGGAAAAGCAAGGGATAGGGTATAAGATCAAAAATATGTCGCTTAAAATCAAGCTGCCCATCATGATCAGTGTACTGGTTGTTTTGGTTCTGCTCGGTGCAACGACTACAAGTTATATGATCTCATCTGATGTTGTGGTCAGGAAAAGCAAGGATGAGATTAATGTGATGGCTGACCGCCTTGGGGAAGGGATCTGGACAGCGATGCAGCTTCAGCAACAGATGAGTCATGCGATATCCGTACATAATACTTTCAAAGAACTCTTGGAGTTGCGTAATACCAACGAAATGACAGATGAGACCTTTTTCACAGAGGAGAATCCATACTTCAATAGAGCGAATTCGATTCTCACCGACAGTATATCCGACACGGTAGGCACCAAGCCTGACCTGTTCGTGTTTGATAAGGAAGGAACCATGGTGGCGGGAACCATGCCAGAAGTCATTGGGCAGTCACGGGGAGATCGGGAATATTTTAAGGAGTCTATACAGGGGAAATCCTTCATCAGTGATGCCGTGGTCTCTAAGACTGGCAAAAAGCTCATAATTGTATTCTCTGAGCCCATCACCGATGAAGAGGGCAATATTCTGGGTGTGTTCGCCATGTCGGTGGACAGCAGCTTCTTCCTGGGGCAACTCGGAGACATTAAGATCAATGGTCAAGGTAAAGTTGAAGTGCTGAGCCGAAGCGGCATCATTATGTATGATTCACTGGACCCTTCCGTTGTGGGGAAAACGCTGGAAGGGGACAAGGACGCGATGGGAATTATCGAGGCCAGAGCCACCGACAAAGTGAAGATCACTTCGATGGATCGAGATAATACCTATTATCGTGTGAATCAGATTCCTGGGGCAGATCTCTCCGTGGTCATTATTGACGATTATGACGATATCAAGCGCCCATTAGAGGATATGCAGCGCCAGATGGTTATCGTGACATTGATCGGAATTGCTCTGGCTATTGGTGTGGGATTGTTAATTTCTCGTAGTATTACGAGACCTATCATTCGTCTGATCGGGCTGTTCCAACAGCTTGCTCAAGGGAATCTGACCGTCAAGGCCAATGGTAGATATAACAGTGAATTCAAGGATCTGGCGGAGAGCTTCAATGGCATGGTGGAGCAGAACAGAAACCTGATCACCGATATGAATAGTTCGATCCATGTCCTTCAGGCCAGTACTCAGGAGCTGGAGGAAACATCCAGACAGACGGCAAGATCCATTGATGAGACGTCGGCGACGTCCATGGGAATTGCGAAGGCGATGGAGGCCCAATCCGAAGATACCGAGCAGATTGCAGGCAAATTCAACAGCTTCGGCGATAAAGTGGCTGCCATGAACAGCAGTGCCCAGGATGTGAAGGCGAGAGCAGATGAGATCGAAACGGTATTCCACAACGGGAATGAAGTCGTCAATGAACTGATGCGTATCAATGAGGTGAACGAACGGGAAGTGGAGAAAATCTCGGAAATTACCGTCAAACTTCAAACAAGTTCGGGCAGTATTAGTCAGATCACGGAAGCCATCAGCCAGATCGCCAAGCAGACTAATCTGCTTGCATTGAATGCTTCAATTGAAGCATCACGGGCTGGAGAGCATGGCAGAGGATTTGCGGTTGTGGCTGAAGAGATTCGCAATCTGGCAGAACAGAGTTCACGCCAGTCCAAGGAAATCTCCAGCATTATCGAGCAGAATCTGGCCGATGTCGCCGAGAACAACCAAAGTGTTGCCGAAATTCACACCATCTCTTCCAGACAGGATGAGCTTGTCATTCAGACTCGTCAGGCATTTGATGTGATTTTGGAGAAAGTGACGGTCATTAATCAACAGATCGCCACGATGGCAGGACAGATGCAAGAGATGTTGCAGAACAAGGACGACGTACTGGAGTCAGCACATAGCTTGTCGGCTTCAGGAGAACAGGTATCTGCATCGGTTGAAGAAGTAACGGCAACCATGATGGAGCAGTCTTCGACGGTACAGCAGTTGGCGAACATGGTCGATACGATCGATCAATTGACGCAAAAGCTGGCCGAATCGGCCGCAAGATTCAAGGTGGAATAAGCGTTAGTTGAATGTGATATAGAGGGAAAGAAGACAAAAGGCACACGTTATGAGTGCTTTTGTCTTCTTTTTTTATGATCTAGATTCAATAAGTTCCAAGTCCATTTAGTGATCAATGAGATGCAACAGTTGAGTGAGAGGCGTGCGAGGTTTGGGCAAGGGCTGATCGTCAGTGTTAAAATATCCCATGTGAAGTGTACCGACTATTTTTTCCTCTGATGTCACACCAATGGCTTCACAGAATAGTGGACTTTCGTTGAAAGGACTTGTCTTCCAGACGACACCAATTCGTCGTTCCCAGGCGAGCAATTGTATGTTCTGAATCAGTGCCGAGGTTGCAGCAAAAGCCTCTTCCCACGCTTTGGAGGGCAGGTTGGCTGCCATGACCACAACCAGATGCACAGGCGTCTGTGTACAATAGGCAGTTCTGATTTGTTGTCCGTACTTTGCTACAAATTCAGGAATGCGTGTACTCAATACAGCGCTCGCGAATGTTTCTCTGCCCTCATTCATAAACAGAATGAAACGCCAAGGTTCCTTTTTGGAATGAAAAGGGGCCCATATCGCGTCCCCCAGAATCTCATGAATCGTTTCCAAGGGAATGGGTAGACCATTAAATTCCTGAATCGTACGTCGTTCAATCACGGCCTGCCTAAGATTTGTTTTGGATTTCATCATGTCCCCTTATAACTCGAAGGAAGCAGCGATCTCGTCAATAATTTTGCTAAGACCGATGGGACCGTATCCTGCAAACCACAGGTTGGCATCACCGATATATACATGATCGTTCTGGACTGCATTCAGATTGGCCCAGATGGATGTATCGGTGATGTTATGAAGTGCAACCTTGTTTTCTTCACCTGGACGAAGAATGATAAACAGTCGATCCGGGTTCAGCTCAGGCAGAATTTCCTCGGAGATTGCCACATTCCATGATCCCTGGAAATCTACACTGTCTACTGAAGCAGGGGTTAATCCCAGTGCACCAAACAGAGTGAAGTTATCATCAGGTTTAATCAACTGAAGCTGTTTATCCTGTACTCGCATGTAGGCCACCGTTTCGCCTTTGGCTTTTACGGCAAGCTCATCATGGGTTAGGATCACTTTGGCATCATAGGCATCTTTGACCTCCTGGGCTTCTTTTTCTTTGCCAAGCACGGTTGCCGTTTCCATGAATCGCTCCCAGTCTCCTTTTTCTTCATTATCGAAAAGGATCGTTGGAGCAATCTTGGATAGCTGCTCATAGTTTGCTTCATTTAAAGTTTTGGAAGCTAGAATGAGATCCGGCTCAGCCTGGAGCAATGCTTCAAAATTGGGAGACTCGCCGGAACCTACGGCAGTGGTATCTTTCATCTGATCTGCCAGGTATTCAGGGAATCCGAGATCGTTATACGTTACCATGGCTGTCGGTTCAATGCCCAGAGCGAGTAATTGATCTGCAAAGACGTAGAGCATACCCGCAATTTTTTGGGGTTCAGCAGGAATTTCGATATCCCCTTTGATCGTGGAGATGGTGCGGGTATTCTCGCTTCCCTGTTCAGCGGTTGATGGCTCTGACCCATTGGATTCAGGTGAAGCGGAGTTCCCGCTGTTCTGGGAAGTTCCGCAGCCTGCAAGCATGCTGCATAGAAGAAGAATGGTTATAAGGAATCGTCCTGATTTGAAAAAGGTAGAGAAGCGTTGGTTGTTAGGTAAAGACACGTTGTACACACCCTTTAACTGATTTTGATTATCATTATCAAAATAATTATAGGTGCATTCCAAATCGTAATCCATGGATATTCCTGTTTAATGCATGGACGTTTGGCTCAGGAACAATTGACTAACCCGATTCAGAAACAGATCATGGGCCAACGAAGTATAACAGGAGTACGGGGAGGAATCTCCTAATTCATAGACTTGATTGGTACGAACCGCCTCCCATTGCTGCCAGATTGAATTTTGCATAAGCGACGCTACAGTGTGCGTACGCTCTTCTGCGTCACCACTTGTAAACAGAATGAAGTGTTCAATATCAGACTGAACCAGCTGTTCCAGTGACATTAATCGGGAATGGGATACGTGGTTTAGGGCTTGGGGTACGGATAACTGCAAATCATCATAGAGTACCGTACCCAGATTACGGTTGCCGTAGACCCGGAACTGTCCATCCTCGTATTGCGCAACAGCCACAGGACGGTCATCCATGGCATACTGTATTCCGGAGATTTTTCGGTTGATCGATAGATCATAACGTTCCAGCCATTCCTCGGCAGCTGTTATTTTACCCACAGATTGAGCAATGGAATACATCTGTTTACGCCAATCTCCTGCAAAAGATACGGTACAGGTGGAGGCAATATGCCGGAATAATTCGGCTTTTTTGGGCTCTTCATAATCGGTACCTTCATACCCGATGATCAGTTCCGGGTGTGCGTTCATTAATAGTTCCAGATCAGGCTGATCTCTGCCTACTTGAATCACATTTTTGAATTCATATGATGTTCTATGAGCCGGATTAATCAGTGCCGCATAAGGCTCAATACCAAGGGCAAGCAGATGTCCCGTATATGGATGGGCAAGTGAAGCGATACGTGTTACGGAGCGATGCTTTTTAATATAGACCATGGGAGATAATCCGGTGGTTGCTTTGAATTTTCGGCTGAAATAGAATTCATCCTCATACCCGACCTGGCGGGCTGTTTGTTTGATCGTGTTGTCCGAGGCCAGTAGCAGATCACCGGCTTTCCGGATGCGTACGGCGTTCAAATATTCGATAGGGCCTTGTCCAAATATTTTCTTAAATAATCTGGAATAACGGGTGACACTCAATCCAGCTAATTCAGCCAGTTTTTCGCGTGTAAAGCTATCGTGATAATGTGTATTGATATATTTTTGGCTCTGTCGTATCGCTTCCATGGCGGTACCTTCCTGGGATTTTTGCTTCTTTTGCTTCAATAGGAGAAGACACAGTTCCTGAAAGAGGATCTGACGTGCCATTCTGGCCCAGGGATCTTCCTTCTGCCCACCTTCATGGATTTGAATGGCGAGAACGGGAGCTGAGGGAGCAACAACGGCCATGAATTCAAGATGTGGATCAATAACCTGCTGCATGCTGCCATCTGGATCTTCGTTGTAGACATTGTAGGTTAAGGTGACACATTCAAAATCAGGCTGTACCTCGGTAGTTGCGTTACAGGTGTGAGAAGGTGGGACGGAAAGGACTTGAGGGGCGCATAGGGAGATGATTTTGTCTTCGACTTTGACAGTTAAGTTCCCTTTGATCACAACAAGCAGCGTATGATGTGGACAGGATGGAAAGGACACTTGTTCTGCATTGTTGTCGACACGCCGGGCATCAATGAGCCTATATAAAAGATTCGTGAGTTTCATCTGATCTTCTCCTGACTGCTGTGAATGTACATACTATACTGCTGCTTATAAAAGTTATCTATATCAAAACGTAATGCACTTCTGATTCAGCAGCTTCATGAATTGATCCAGCGCACTACTGACATAACGATCCTCACCGCGGACAAAGGTTGTCGTGGTATGTGTAAAACGATCTGCCAGCTCGAATACGGAGAAATCATTCGGTTTCTTGTGAATAACGCTGCACGGCATAATGGTAAATGCGATTCCTGACTCCACACAGCTAAGCAGGTTTTCCATCGTACTCACTTCGATGATATTACGAGCGGACAGCCCCTCTTCCTGCAAAAATTCTTCGGTTATTTCACGATACGGGCAGCCCTCGGGGAAAACAACCCACGATACTTGGCACAGGCTTTCGGGTGGTGCATCTGTCTTTTTGGAGATGATATGAACGGTGTCCTGCATCTCGTACTCCACCTTCAAACCTTCCTTCACACAAGCCCCGCTGATAAAAGCACCATCAATTTCATAGTCCTGTATTTTCTTGCGCAGTACTTTGGGTGAAGTGGCGTTGACGAGTGAGATGGACACTTTCGGGTAGGTTATTTGATATTCATTCAGAATTTCTATAAACCGGCTCGATGCTGCCGTTTCCACAATGCCGATTTTCAGCGTGCCAGAAGGCTCCCCGGGATCGGTCATATCCTGCTTCAGATCGTGCAAAAGATTGTGAATGCGCGTGGCGTACTCAACAAACTGTTCTCCTTTGGAGGTCAGCACAACGCCTTTGGGAAATCGGTTGAACAGCTGTATCTGATATTCCTGCTCCAGTTTTTTGATGCGTGTGGTGACATTGGATTGCGCGTAATTCAGTTCTTTGGCAGCCTGTGAGATTTTGCCTGAACGTGCCACCGCGAGAACAATATTAATATCGGAAAGTTCCATGCTATGTCCTCCTGGACGTGGATTAACTTCAACTGCTTCAGCTGATGCCGATGTTAGGTATCTCTCGGAGAGATACAACTATATATTTCAATCATTTTACGATATATTAGGGTCGCCTTACAATATCCTTAATGACGAAGAGAGTAGGGATATGACATGGATAACATGAATACACGTTCAACATTATTGAGCCCAGTGACGATTCATCAGTGGCAATTAAGGAACCGAATTGTGATGGCGCCGTTGACCCGGGGATTTGCTGATGATCAGGAGGGGACCGTCACGGATGAGATGGTGGCCTATTATGAGCAGCGTGCGCGAGATGGTGTGGGGCTGATCATTACCGAGGGCATTAACCCGAATCTGGAAGGCAAAGGCACTTACGGCATCCCTGGTTTATATACAGATGAACAGACGATTTCTTGGAAAAGGGTAACGGCTGCTGTCCACAGCCATGGCGGCACGATTATTGCTCAACTATGGCATGTCGGCAGGTTGTCCCACTCCGATCTGATCGGAACCGCTCCATTGGCACCCTCCAGCCTTGCGGCAGAGGGAAGAGTTCATAAGCTGCATAAGCCGTATCAGGTTCCTCAAGCGATGAGTGCACAGGATATAGCGGATACAATTCAGCATTTTCAGACGGCCGCTCGCAATGCGGTTCTGGCAGGGTTCGACGGGATCGAGCTACATGCTGCGCATGGGTATCTGATCGACCAGTTTATCAATGAGAAGACCAACCACAGAACAGACAAATACGGAGGAGACACAGCGTGCAGATTGCGGTTCTTGCGGGATATTATTGTGGCTGTGAAAAAAGAGATCCCTGTGGATCGCATATCGGTACGATTCTCTGAGAAAAAGGATGATGATGCATCCTATGCATGGATGGACAAAGCCGGAATGATCGATGCATATCTGAACTTGTTCCGCGAGACGGGAATTACGATCTTGCATCCCTCAACAGATCAATATACGAAAGCGTGGGAAGGGGAGCAGTCCTTTCACGAGCAGATTCGAAGTCTGTGGGACGGAATCATCATTGGTGTAGGGGATTTGGATGTTCAGACCGCGGAGCACGCTATTGGCAAGGGAAGCATAGATCTGGTTGCGTTCGGCAGACCGTTTATTGCAAACCCCGATCTGGTGCGTAAA
Source organism: Paenibacillus sp. SZ31 (assembly GCF_012912005.1). Lineage (GTDB taxonomy): Bacteria > Bacillota > Bacilli > Paenibacillales > Paenibacillaceae > Paenibacillus. The sequence continues at coordinate 256,164 of NZ_JABBEA010000006.1, read as the reverse complement.
TTGCATGCCGGTGAGCAGTTGGTGGAGTATGATGCGAATACGCATCTGCCCGTGTTGGTGTAAGAGAGAAACCGAGTAAAAGAAGAAATCAAAGAAATCAAAAAAATGAAAGAACACTACTGACATACTGTTGGCAAGAGCGGTCTTGTATGATCAAGATATACAAATACGAAGGAGGACATTACATTATGTCAGCAATTGGACCGGATTTTATTTCACTTCAGGTTAGCAATCTTGAAAGCTCTGCCGAATTTTATCAAAACTATCTCGGACTGGTACGCTCACAGGCGGGACCACCTCATGCGGTGGTCTTTGAAACAAAACCTATTGCATTTGCTCTTCGTGACTTATTGCCAGGAACAGAACTTGGTTCAGGTAATCAGCCAGGACTTGGTATCGCTCTGTGGCTTCATGCCCCAGATACGCAAGACATCCACGACAAGCTTGTTGCAGCAGGTGTAAAGATTACATCTGCCCCAATAGATGGACCATTCGGGCGAACCTTTACATTCTCCGATCCAGATGGGTACCAAGTTACCCTTCACAGTAAAGCCTAATACGCTAATGTATCCATCTTAATAATAGTGATAACTTCCTGTCACAGGGAGCCAAGCGATGAGTACAACATGATGGGCAGATTGATCCTCTGGATCAATCTGCCCATTTTCCGTCGCTCGAAATTAATGACATATTCATTCTATTCACTGCTGATGACTACGGCTTTCTTTTCCGTAAAGTAATACACCAGAGCGAGCAGTGGCATGATTAGGCCAATCAGTGTTGTGAGACTCCAACCTCCATTAGCATAAGACCAGCTTCCGAGAGAGGAACCAATCGCACCGCCGACAAAAAAGATCGACATGAATATACCATTCACACGTCCTCTCGCTTCACTTCCTAAGGAGTAGATGATGCGTTGACCCAGCACCAGGTTTCCTGAGACAGCCATATCCAGTGTGATCGCCACGATCACAAGCAGGATCAGTGCTAACGTGGAGTGGCTCTGGAACACATAAGCAAGACCGAACGAAGCAACAGCGATCACCATGGCAGCACCCGTCAGAATACGTGTTAGTCCGCGATCAGCAAGTCTCCCGGCAATGGGAGCGGCAATAGCACCTCCGACACCAGCCAGTGCGAACCAGGCAATGCCTTGCTGTGACATGTCAAAATCGTTAGCGAGTCTGAGCGGAACCGTAGTCCAGAATAAGCTGAAAGCACCAAACAGACTGGCCTGATAGAACGCCCGACGGCGTAGCAGAGGCATCGTTCTGAACAGTGTGCCCAAGGATACGATTAATTGGCCGTATTTTAAGGTGGGTTCAGGCTTCCGGGCAGGAAGAGCACGTGACAGAAGCAGCATTAGAAGTGTTATAACAATGGCGGAGAATACAAAGACTGTCTGCCAACCGAAGAGGCTGGTGATGAAGCTTGCGACAGGACGAGCCAGCATAATGCCTAACAGCAGACCGCTCATTACATTGCCGACGACCCGCCCGCGTTGTTCCTCGGACGTAAGATACGTCGCATAGGGCACCAGAATCTGAGCAACAACAGAACCTATGCCAATGAACAGAGAGGCGGTCAGAAATACAACAGCCGTGGACGAGAAAGCCGCAGCAATCAGGGCAACGACCAGTACGATGAGGAAAAGCACGACCAGGCGCCGATTCTCGGTAATGTCACTGAGCGGCACGATGAACAACAATCCAATGACATAGCCAATCTGTGTTAACGTGACAATCAATCCGGCAGCGGCAGAAGACAGACCCGTTGTAATACTGATCGGTCCGATAACGGTCTGAGCATAATACAGGTTTGCCACAATCAATCCACAAGCCGATGCCAATAAGAAAATAATCCAGGTGGGCACAGGTGCCTGCTTCACTTGTTGTCTCATATCCATCGTAATCAACCTCCATAATTATAAATTGGTATTCCCTATAAACAAGTGATATTTAAAAACGCTAATTACTAAACGTTGTGTTCACTAATTACAAACATATAATAAACTAAACGTTTAGTATTGTAAATAGGCATTACATAATTCTAATGAAACTTTAAATGAGAACGAAAAGGTAAGCGGAGTATGAATTGTGTGTACTCATCACTGTTTAGTATAATGAACGTATCGTTTTTATGAATATTACTGATGATGATATATATGTATTACAACCAGGAGGGCTCAAAATGACTGCAAAAAGAGGACGTCCGCGGAACATGGAAACCCAGAATGCCATTCTTACAGCGTCGTACGAGTTGTTGTTGGAGCACGGATTCGGGACAGTTACAATTGAGAAGATTGCTGAACGTGCACAGGTAAGTAAAGCCACTATCTACAAATGGTGGCCTAACAAAGGCGCCGTCATCATGGACGGATATATGTCTGCCGCAACGGCAAGATTGCCAGTACCGGATACAGGCTCGGTATTGGAAGATATACGCATACATGCGAGTAATCTGGTTCGTTTTTTGACCAGTCGTGAAGGAAAAGTGATTACGCAGATTATTGGGGAAGGGCAGTCGGATGAAGGGCTTGCCGAAGAATACCGCACAAGATACATCCAACCACGTCGGCGTGAAGCGCGGGGAATTCTGGAGAAGGGTGTGGAGCGCGGCGAATTGAAGAGTGGGATAGACATTGGATTGTACATTGATCTGATCTACGGACCACTGTTCTATCGCATGTTAGTGACGGGTGAAGCGATGGATGATGCATTTGTAGATGTGTTGCTCAGTTCATTGTTTGAAGGTATTCAGTCCAAGTAGTTACAGGGAGAGCTGCGATACAAGTGGGGGGAAGAAGGAAGAGGGCGATTCGTAGGAATCACCCTGGAAGGAACACGTGTATATTGTGCGGGGGGAACTAAACCTGGAATATAGGTGAGATGGCTGTGGGCCATGATTCTGTAGCATTAGAGGAAAGGAAGGATGAGTGCTGGGTTAACACCGGGGGTTCATTCCATACCGAACTGGGCAGTTCGCGGCGTAATACAGGGGCCACTTCCTTGGCAAAACGCTCCACTTGCTCCAGCTGCTCGCTATGCGTCAGTCCATCTACGCTGATACTCAGTACCTGATGTCCGTAAGCGGCATGATAATCCAGAATTTTCTCAATGACCTGCTCTGGACTGCCGATCAACACAGGACCTCGTGCGATGTTATCCTCAAGATCGGTAAATGGAGACTGGTTATGCTGTGCAGCGGCACTGGCATGGAACGCTTCATAGTATGGCTTGTAGCGGCGGATGGCTTCTTCACCCGTATCGGCAAGATAGAGACTGCCGGCACCGGAGCCAATCACTGCCTGCTGCGGATCATGACCATAATAATCGAGGCGCTCCCGATAATGATCAATTAACGCTTTATATTTGGCCTGAGGGTGAAAAGAGTTCGACGTGAAGAGCGGCTCACCATATTTGGCTGCGAGTTCGGTCGAGACCGTGCTGGACGCGCTACCATGCCAGATCGGGATGGATTGCTGAAGCGGTCTTGGCCACGTGGTTACTCCCTCAAGAGGAGGGCGATACGTTCCCTGCCAGGTTACATTCTCTTCAGACCACAGCCGTCTTAGCAGATGATAGCGTTCATCGAGTGAATCCCATTGTTCCTCTTCGCTTATACCGAACAGCGGATAGTGCCGAGGGTCATTGCCTTTCCCGATGATCATCTCCAGCCGTCCGCCCGATAATTGATCCAGCGTGGCATAATCCTCGGCAACCCGGACCGGATCAAGTATACTAAGAACAGTAACGGTGGTTAGTAACCGGATGCGTGTGGTTGCTGCGGCTATTGCGGTTAATACGACAGGCGGCGAGGAAGATAGAAAAGGCGCACCGTGTCGTTCACCGATTCCATAGGCATCGAATCCGAGTCGTTCAGCCAGCTTCGCTTGCTCTAATATATTGTGGAATTTCTGCTGAGTCGTCAGAGCTTCCCCGGTTACTGCATTAGGCAGATTCATCATGAGACTAAACAAGGCAAATTTCATCTGACCTTCTCCTTGAACTGAATTGATAATATCTGTGTCGTATAATCCTATTGAAATAGTAGGATATGTAAGTTGAATTAAATGTATCACGTTCTCACGAATTCTTCTAATGGATTTTTTCTATAAGCAGGAATATTCAAGCTTCCAAGCATTCATGTGAAGGAAATTGCCACGATTTTTATTGACCGCTGTAAAATTTAGGATTAAAATTGTACATATCATATAAATTCAAAATTATGGATTTTCATTGTGGAGGTGGGATACATGGAACCTACAACTACGATACGCTCATATATTGAGGACTACATCAGGAAACAGGGATATACCCTGCAGTATTTTGCCGATATATCGGGGGTTAACGCTGGAACGCTTAGTGCAATTATTAAGGGGACTCGGCCCATCGCTATGGCTCAACTGGATCTGATTACCCAAGGCATGAAGCTGGAAGAGGGGTATTTCTACGAGGTTTATGGGGCTGAATGTTTCGTGGAATCGGCACCCCATTGGAGAAGACTGGAGCCGTTCCTGCAGCGTTGTGCTGAATTGGACAAGTTGGAATGTATTCAGAAGGTTATCCAGCAAGTGACGGATGATCGCTCGTATATCTCGGAGTTGTTCGAGATGGCGGAAGGCATGCTTGAACGTGGACAGACGAAGGCTGCACGGATGTTGTACGAATGTGTGGCGGAATGTGAGAAGTATCAACACTCGGAGCGTCTCGCTCTATGCCAATATCGCATTTTCACGCTATCTCTCGGTCAGGACCAGCATGAGAATCTTCGTGCGGCCGTGCATTTTGAACCGTATATTAATCGGCTGGATGAGGAACGGCAACTGGATGCGATAAGGGAGTTAGCTAATACATACAATGGGTTATGTCATTGGGACAAAGTATTCCAGTTAGCTGATGAACTGTTGCAACGGGTCAAATTTTTGGAACAATACAAAAACAAAAAAAAGGGATTGGAGTTTATTCGAATCTCCAAACACCCGTTATTTACTTATAAATTTTATGCCTACTTATTAATGGCAACAGTATGGGGAGAACGTAAAGAGTATGAAAAAGCATTAGAGTATACTTCGTTTTATTCAAATATTGTTATTGAAGACCCAACTTCAGAGGATCAACTCTTTATAAAGCGGTTTACAGATTGGGCTGAAGTTAATACCTATTTGTATAAATTGATGACAGGGGACTATGATTCACTTAACTCCTATCTCGACTTTATAGAAGCGAATGACAATGAAACTCTTCTTGGACTTGTCAAAGTTATGGAAGCAGCTAATTTGTATCAACTGAATGTTGACCACGTTCTCAAAAGGTTTGATTTGTTTATTCATATGTTATTTGATGATCGTAACTATGAGAGTAGTTATATTACTCAGATAAAAGATGATCGATACACTAAATTTTGGGCAGAATTAGCATTCTACCAGTTATCGAAAGCAAGGTATCATGAAGGATTCAGGAATCTGCTTACTTGTTTGAGTAGTGCGCACAAGATCAAGGATGACTCAACTATAATTTATTGTGTGAGTTTATTTGAAGAATTTAGAACACAGGCTTCTGATTCAATAGAGTCTGAATATAAAAGTATTATCAAGGAGGTTTATGGTCGATATGAGAAAAAAAGCAATGTTAGCGTTAACGCTATTTAGTTCTTTCATTATGTTTTCTAGTATTACAGGTGGTATAAACAATATTATAAATCTGGTTTTCAATCATGGTGCAGGTGGCTATTAGTAGATTTTGATAAGTAGTTAAAAGTTTTTACTAACATGCGTCTTATTTCCGGAACTGGAGATGGGGCGCTTATTTGTAATGTCCATTAGATCTTTCATTAACGAAAAGAGGATTCTCCATTGCAGATTGATATACAGAAGCTTTATGACAAATATATAACGTTAAACATTCCTAATCCATTCACTTTAGAGCAGATCCATGAACGACTGACAGAGAAATACTACGCTGAGAAGGTAGATTTAGAAGAGTTTTCCGACTTGCGTAACGACCCTTATGCCGGATTTGATCAGGCGGTTGCAGCTTATGTATTTAAGGATGAGAGGGGAACTAAGCAGTTAATTAGCCTGAACAAGGATGAAGATATCCATGAGCCACTAGAATTTGCATGGATAATCGGATCGACTGTACAAGGGTTTTCATATTTATTAATGCTTGAAATCAGCGTATTTTATGGAGTGGAAGAGAGCGAGGTGATTCTGGGTAATCAACGTTTTGAGGAATATCTGATTTTGCTCTATTTAACAGGTCATATTGAGTTTGAGAATGACCGCTTCATTGGTCCGTTAAGTTCTCGTTATCGCGAGGGCTACAATCTTCGTTATTTTGGTATCCAGAACGGTTCTGATAATTATCTATATGAATAGATTACTTTCTGATAAAGTTATTAACTTTTTTGGAGAGAAAGGTACCAAAATACGTGAGGCAAAAATGATAATATGTCCATGGTTCACTTTGGTGTTAGTTGATTATAGCTTTCTTGAATACGATATGTAGACATGCTATAAATTTCTTTGCCCACATCTTGTATAGATGAGGAGACTTCATGTCTCTATGCAAAATGCTTGATGTTGAAAGTATCTCTATGTAAATAAATATTTTATTCTGCAAAGGAATAAAATATGAATTTTTTGGCAATGTATCCTAAAATGTTATACAAAGAGGGGGTGCATGCTGTGGGTGAACCGGTGCAGATCACAGATAAAATCGAACGGAACAGGCATGAATTGAGTCGTTTGGCGGAGAATCATGGCATGCAAGACAACAAAGTCCTTCAACAATCCATGCTATTGGATGAACTGATTAATGAGTATAATCGTTTTAAATATAAGAGCCGATTTATGAATAGACAACCGATTGCATGATGCAGTCGGTTGTTTTTATTTAGAGTATGCGGAGCAAAGTTGAAATGGGAAAAAGGCTCGGTTCTGAGCTTAAAAGCCAATAGAGCTAATAAAGACAAACAAGACTCCAAAACCACGTTGAAGTGGGGTTGGAGTCTTTGGACTGTCTCAATTCATTCGTGCCTCAAGTCGTCTTGCGACAATGGACAGCGCGTAGTTGATGACAAAATACAATACGGCTGCAAGCAGCAAGGCCGGGATGATGTAATCGAAACTTTGACCGCCAAGGATCTGCACGTTGTGCATCAGCTCCGGCAGGGAGATGATGATCGCCAGTGATGTATCCTTCAGGAGTGAGATGAACTGGCTGACCATCGGTGGGGACATGCGGCGTAGCGCCTGTGGCATGATAATACCACCGAGAGTCTGCATGTAGCTCAGGCCCGAGGAGCGGGCAGCTTCCACCTGGCCACGCTCAACGGACTTCAGACCGCTACGGACGATCTCGGCGATCATCGCGCCTTCGAACAGACTCAGTCCAACGACCGTGGACCAGAAGACGGACATTTTGATCCCGAGTTGTGGAAGTACGATGTGGATGAAGAAAATGATGAGCAGCAGCGGCAGATTCCGGATCGTATCCACGATCACCGCCACGATCTGAGATAGAATAGGGATACGGGTAAACCGCACCGTTCCTAGCACGGTGCCGAGCACGAAGCTGAATACAATAGATAGCCCTGCTACCTGCAGGGTAATCAGGAATCCTTGAAGCAGGAAACGAAGGTTGGGCCAGGCATAGGCCCCGCTAAAGTCCATATTTCATCAGCCTCCTTCTCTGTGCAGGAATGAAATATCAGATATATCTCCCAAAAAATCTGTGCCGAGAAAAGGGTCAATCTGTTACATGGTGACCTGACCTGCCGGTTTGTTTTTCTTTGGTTTGCCCTTGGTGCTACGCGCCTCTGCATCGCTCTGACCGAACCTGCGCTCCATATAATGCACCAGGAAGCTGAGTGGTAGTGTCAGGACCAGATAGAACAGGGCAACAATGGTGTACACACTTAGCGGCTGGAACGTATCCGAGTTAACGAGGTCGGCAAAATACATGAGATCCATGCCAGCGACGACGGCAAGAATAGATGAGTTTTTGACCAGGTTGATGAATTGGTTACCAATGGACGGCAAGACAATCTTGATGGCCTGGGGCAGAATGATCAGGTTCATGGCCTGTACATAGGACAAGCCTGAGGATCTTGCTGCTTCCAGCTGTCCACGCGGTACAGTCTGAATGCCCGCTCGGATCGCTTCGGCAATGAAAGCGGCGGTATAGATGGTCAGACCCAAAGTACCGGAGACAAATCCATCCAGCGAAATGCCAAGTGCAGGCAGTCCGAGATAGAAGAAAAATACAACCAACAGCAGCGGGATGTTCCGGATAAATTCCACAAAAGCCGTACCGATCCAGTTCAGTGGTTTCACAGGGGATATCCGAAAGATGGCCAGGATTGCGCCAAGGATAAAACTACCGATCAGAGCCATAATGCTCACTTGAATGGTGTTCAGGAAACCTTCCAGGAAACGATCCGAGTGTCGCATCAGTACGTTGAAATCCAATGTGCCCATATAGGCGAACCCTCCGTTCTCGAGATGTAGAAACGGCGATTACGCCTGCTCATGCATCGCATCCAGCAGACGAATTCGCCGCTTACTCATCATTAATCGGGGTTACTCGGGCTTCGCGCCCAGCCATTTCTCATGTAATGTGTCGTATTCCCCGCTGTCTTGCAAGCTTTTGAGCAGTGTGTTGACCTCTTCAACGAAGGCAGTGTCGCCTTTGCGAATGGCCATACCATAAGGTTCACTTGTGAAATTACCACCAACCAATTGGAAGCTGTTATCTGTCTGTTGCATGCCGATGAGGATGATGTTATCTGTGGTCAGCGCTTCGCCTTTACCGGCTTTGAGAGCGGTGAACGCGTCCTGATAATTATCGAATTCAAGCACCTCAGCATCGGGAGCTTTCTCGCGAATGTTCTGAGCGGATGTGGAGCCTTTCACCGCGAGCACTTTCACACCGCTGAGACTTTCCAGGCCAGTAATCGCACTATCATTTTTCACGAGCAGGGATTGGCCTGCTTCAAAGTAAACGTCACTGAAATCCACCTGTTCCTTACGCTCATCTGTAATCGTCATCGTGGCGATTATGATGTCGATGTCTCCGTTTTGCAGCATGGGAATACGCGTCTTGGAAGTGACCTCTTTCAGCTCGACCTTCGTTTCATCTCCGAGGATCTGCTTGGCAAGTGCCTTGGCGATATCAATATCGAACCCCTCAACGTTGCCACTTGCGGGATCTTTCAATCCGAATAGCTTCGTATCATATTTCACACCGGCAATGAGTTTGCCGCGCTCTTTAATCTGCTCAATCGTGCCTTTCGCCACGGCGTCACCACCACCGCTCGCCGAAGGTGTATCTGTACCTGTGCTACAACCAGACAATACAAGCGAGAGAATGAGGACAAGCATAAATGATGGCCATTTCAATAATTTCTTCATGAATAAAGACCCCTTTCAAAATGGAATAGTGGATTATTCTCAATGATGAATCAGACGGCTCAGGAATTGCTGTGCCCGTTCTTCTCTGGGGTTGTCAAAAAATTCAGCGGCGATGGCCTCTTCTACAATTCGGCCTTCGTCCATGAAGATGACCCGGTCCGCAACTTCGCGGGCGAATCCCATCTCATGGGTAACGACGACCATGGTCATGCCATTATGGGCAAGGGAGCGCATAACATCGAGGACTTCCCCGATCATCTCGGGATCGAGTGCAGAGGTAGGTTCGTCAAAAAGCATGATTTTGGGCTCCATGGCGAGTCCCCTGGCGATGGCTACCCGTTGTTGCTGTCCACCGGACAACTGGGAGGGATAACTGTCTGCTTTGTCAGCAATGCCCACCCGGGTCAGATACTTCATTGCTGTTGATGCTGCCTGTTCTTTGGGTTGTTTGCGCACCTTCATGGGTGCAAGGGTAATGTTATCGATGACTTTTTTGTGAGGATAGAGATTGAAGTGTTGAAATACCATGCCGATGTCACGGCGGAAGAGGTTAATGTCCACCTTTTTCTGATGTAGAGGGATCCCACTGACGACAAGTTCACCTTCGGTAATGGTCTCCAGGCGATTAATACAGCGGAGTAATGTGCTTTTGCCGGAGCCGGAAGGTCCGATAATGACGACGACTTCTCCTTCTTCAATGTGAAGATGGATATCCTTGAGGACATGAAAATGACCGAAATGCTTTTGGACACCCCTAAATTCAATCAAGAGTACACCCCATCCTTTCTGCAACGTTTGTGTGGAAAAGGAATAATAAGGAATTAATTGAAACTAGTTATTTAATCATACATAGTCATCCTGCTTCTGGCAATTGGTTTGTGATAAAACATGACATAAGTAATGGTCTTTCTAGGGCTATAGCCAGTAATTGTGTTATATATCTGTCATGTTATTAAATCTCTTGTGACGAATCCTGACAGAAAAATGAATCTAATCTCCTAGTTATTTACCAAACTTTGGAATAGGTGTATAGAGTATACTGAAAGTGATGTTTGATTTATGACTCTGATCAACAAAACAAATACCATGAAGTTCTAACCGTACATGGCAAAAAAGCTCAACCCTGTGCATCCTGCCATTGATATGATGGAGCGGAGAGCACCCGTCTGAACGTAAAAAAAGAAGGTCGTAGCGAAATATTGATCCCATAACGATTCCATTACAGGTAGAGAGGATGATTTTGCACGATGAATACATATCACTCCCCAATGTCGACAGGAGCAAGTGCTCAGTCCGATGTTCGAGCTTATGAAGTTAATTTGCCTGTCATTCCTGCTCAGGATTTTCAGCTTACAGACTATGGTGCTATTGGAGATGGTGTAACGGATAATACGGAGATGTTCCGACTCGCTATTGCGTCATGTGCCGAAGCAGGAGGTGGCAGAATCGTTATTCCTGCCGGGGTATGGCTTACAGGCCCGATTGTAATGCGCAGCCGTATCGAACTGCATGTGGAAGCAGGGGCACTGGTTACATTTAGCCGTGATTTTGATCAATACCCATTAATTGCATCAAGCTTCGAAGGCTGGCAGGTCGTTCGTTGCCAATCTCCGATTGATGGTGATCAACTGGAGGATATTGCGATTACAGGCGAGGGGATATGGGATGGAGGCGGTGAAGCCTGGCGTCCGGTGAAACGCTCCAAAATGACGACTTCACAGTGGAACCGATTGGTTGCTTCGGGTGGCGTTGTTGAGCAATCCGATGGAGTTGAAGAGATCTGGTGGCCGTCCGCATCTGCACGTGAAGGCGGTACCATTGCGAATCGTTTGCATCAGGAGCAGGTACGTGATGTGGCATCTTATGAAGAAGTCAGAGACTTTCTGCGCCCTAACATGGTCAGCTTGCGCAGATGCAAACGGGTACTGCTGGACGGTCCAACGTTCCAGAACTCGCCTGCATGGAATCTGCACCCATGGGCATCTGAGCATGTAACTATTCGTAACGTGAGTGTACGGAATCCGTGGTTCTCACAGAATGGAGATGGGCTGGACATTGAATCCTGCCGTCATGTGGTGGTGGAGCAGAGTGTATTCGATGTTGGCGATGATGCGATCTGTCTGAAATCAGGCAAGGATGCCGAAGGTCGTGAGTTGGGTCTTCCATCGGAGTACATTACCATTCGGAATTGCACGGTGTATCATGGGCATGGCGGTTTCGTGATTGGCAGTGAAATGTCCGGCGGCGTGCGGCATGTGCGTGTGTCTGATTGTACGTTTATCGGAACCGACATTGGACTTCGCTTCAAAAGCGCACGTGGACGCGGCGGGGTGGTTGAGGATATTCAGATTGAGCGCATCTATATGAAAGATATCATTATGGAAGCTATTTCATTTTCCTTTTTCTATGCGAATCAGGAAGGGTCTGCTCGGGGCAGTGATCTGTCTCAGGAAATTAGCGAAGAGACGCCAGTGTTCCGGGATATTCGAATATCGGATGTGGTCTGTGCCGGTGCTGACACTGCGTTGCTCGTAAGTGGGTTGCCGGAGCTGCCTTTGGATGGCGTTAGAATCGAACGCTACAACGTGCAAGCCCGCAGTGGTATCCAATGTGCTCATGCAAAACATCTGCATATCGCTGAATTACATGCTCAGATCATAGAAGGTCCGCTGATTCATTTGCATCAGTGCAAAGGGGCAGAACTGGAAGATATTAAAGGCAAGGGTGCAGATGGTCGCCTTCTGATGGTGACCGGACACGAATCTGCAGGCATTATATGTCGTGAATGTGATGCCGACACAGACGGCCGCCAGATCTCTGTTGGTCCTGAGGTACGAAATGGTGTGATCATTCGCAGGTAAACGTTATGTAATAAGGTTTATACAAGTTGGTCATATTCAGCCATAGTGGTGTAGCCATCGATCCAGTAATCATGGTGCTTCTCGATATAAGGGGGCGTATTCTCTGGAGCAAGGCTACCCACTCGGCTTCTATATGATAATATCTAATGATCTACCGGTGTTCCTTGCGATAGCGCAGCGGTGTTGTACCGGTGACCTGTTTGAATGTTTTGTTAAAATGAGCCGTATGCTCGAATCCTACCTTCTCTGCGATCATTTGTACGCGCTCTTGTGTGGACAGCAATCTTCGCTGTGCCTCCCGGACACGAACAACACGCAAATATTCGCTAAACCGAAACCCCGTAAATCGGCTGAACATTCGGCTCAGATAGGATGGGCTGATATAAAAACGATTCGCTGCACCCTCTAGCGTAAGTGGTTCGGTATAGTTGTTATTTACATAAGTGACAATTTCGCTGATTTTGTCCTGCATCGGATGCAACGGACCTGGGCATGACTGCCGGATGATCTCTTCTACCCGATGAATACGGATCAAAAGTTGGGCAAGCAGACTTCGTACCGCGATCTCATAGTGAGGACGGCGCTCTTTGCACTCTTGCAGCATCTGCCACAATATGCGCTCCATCTCAGGCTGTTCCGCTTCAGGTAGGCGAAGGAGTCTTGAAAAATTAAAAGGCAACAGCCCACATATGCCGAGTTCCATCCCCGTCGCAAAAGCAGGCGAAAAACCGATTAGAATCCGTTCGAATCCGGGAATGCTTCCTTTGGAGGTGGTATGTACATCGTGTGGATTAATCAGAATAAAATCACCCTTACGGGCAGACAGAATCTGACCATTCATGGAATAGACCCGCTCTCCTTCAAGCAGGTAATACAGTTCGTAGAATGGATGAGCGTGAGGCTGTGGCATACCGTTTCCATCATGTCTGCGCATATGTTCAATGGTAAATGAATGTTCCCCGATTCGATATTTGGGCCCAATTCGATCCTCTATGAGACTCATGGTACAGCACCCCTCTGCTTCACGGATTAACAACGATATCCATATCATAACGGAAAATCCATCTTTTTGTAAACGCTATCATTGGAAATGAAATATTTCTTTAATCCTATCGTTAAATACCAGGAGAACGAATCTGGCATGGCCCATGTGCGCTGTCAAGGTGACAAAACTTGAATGATGTTTTAGAGTAGGGAGAGAGAGGCAAAACTCTGGTTAAGGAGTGTCTCGACTATGATTTGGAAGGAAGGAAACAGGTTATGACGACACATGAATTATCGCCATTGGTTGCTGCGCTCAATATGCAACCTCACGTTGAAGGCGGTTGGTATAAGGAAGAATGGAAGGCATCCTATCAGATTCCTCAATCCGTTCTGCCGGATGCATACTCCGGCCCACGATTCTCGGCAAGTTCCACGTATTTCTTGCTGCACGCACATGAGATCTCCGAGTGGCATACGGTTCTGTCCGATGAACTTTGGCTGTGGCACAGCGGCAGTCCAGTTGAACTGAAGCTGGGCGGCAACGGGGAGAACCCGGAGAATGAGGAAGTTCTCGTTCTGGGGATGGATATTGCAGCAGGTCAATCGCCACAGGTGCTCGTTCCTGCCGGCGTATGGCAGACAGCACGCCCGCTGGGCGATGAGCCTGTACTGGTAACTTGCGTAGTAGCGCCAGGTTTCCACTTTGATGATTTCAAGCTGGTATCCAAAGGCGAATAGTAAATACTTGATATGAGAAATGAAAATCCCGATCCGAGATGCTCAGGGCATCTGAATCGGGATTTTTTTGAGTTATTTGAATGATGTAGTTAAAAGTTAAAGTTGTCTGGATCCGAACCAAAGCGCTTGTTCTCGTTCAGGCCGTTAATCTGCTCTACTTCTTCCGAAGTTAATTCAAAATCGTAGAGATCGGCATTCGCGTGAATACGCTCAGGCGTAACGGATTTTGGTATCGTCACGATGCCGTTCTGCAGATCCCAGCGCAAAATTACTTGTGCGGGGGACTTGCTGTATTTCGCGGCGATGTCCTGAAGCAACGGATGATCCATCAGATTACCTTGTCCGAGCGGAGACCAGGCTTCGATCTGAATCTGATGTTTGTTGCAGTACTCACGAAGCTCCGATTGAATCAGTAGTGGATGAAGCTCTACCTGATTTACCGCAGGTTTGATCGTGGCATCGATCATCAGGTCTTCCAGATGGTGAATCTGGAAGTTGCTCACGCCGATCGCGCGGATGCGTCCTTCTTTATGGAGTTTCTCCAGCGCTCGCCATGTATCTTTGTACTTGCCTTTGACCGGCCAGTGGATGAGATAGAGATCCAGGTACTCCAGTTCGAGTCGTTCCATGCTTGCCTCGAAGGCAGCCAACGTGGATTCATATCCCTGATCACTATTCCATACTTTAGTGGTAATGAACAGATCTTCACGGGCTACTCCGGATTCACGAATACCTTGGGCAACACCTGTTTCGTTGTTATACGCTTTGGCGGTATCGATGCTGCGATACCCGGCTTGAATCGCCGTTTTGACAGCATGAACGACTTCGTCTCCGTCTTTAACTTTGAATACGCCAAAACCCAGCCATGGCATTTTGACTCCGTTGTAGAGCGTGGTTGTGTCCTGCACGTGTTTCATGATCCGAAATTCCTCCTCTTATTGATCCTTTGTTCCACTATGTAATTACCCTGCTGTTCCGCGGCCAATCGATATCGAAGAGCCGTCTTGATTGATTATACTAAAAACTTCCTTGTATTGGAAAATAACATGATCTATCTTACGAAGTAAACGCCGCTATTATCCTTTTTCTTCAACCAGAGGTTTGGTTTTGACGCTTGTGGGTGATAAGATGAAGTATACGAAATATGGAAGTCAAGACTGTACTATTGGAGATTTTACATAAGAAACGAAGAAGTGCGGAATCGGGTACACGCCGGCCGTGCGATTAACGATAAAGGAGCAAGAATACAATGGCTAAACCTAAACAAACCAAAAAAGCAGCAGCCTGGTCTCTCGTGGTGATGGGAGCGGGATTTGCTGCATCCTTGCCGTTCCAGGGCGTTCCAGTGGGCAAGTTGCTGGTAGGATCATTTGAAGCAGGACTCGTGGGTGGACTGGCGGACTGGTTCGCAGTTACGGCGCTATTCCGTCACCCGCTGGGCATTCCCATTCCTCACACAGCATTGCTGCCAAAAAATAGGGATAAAATGACCGAAGGTCTGGTCTCCGCAGTAGAGAATAACCTACTCAACAAAGACAGTATTACCGAGAAAATTGCAGATTTCAAAGCAGCTGAGACGGTGCTCGATACATTGACGCGTGAGCTTCACAATGACGGGATCAAGACGATGATTGATACGCTCTGCAAACGAATTCTGGCGGGTCTGCCGTTAGAGCAGATTGCTCCACTCGTAGCGGGTGAGATCAAGTCACAGGCGGGTGCCTTCGATCTGGGGCCGATTCTGGAACGGGCTGCCCACCAGATGACAGAGCGGGGTTACGACGCCAAAGCGTTGGACTACGGACTGAAGCAAGCCGAGGAGTGGCTCGTTAAGCCCGAGACGATCATGTTTTTGGGTGAAAGCGGCATGAAAGCCATCAGCGGTATTCAGATGAATGGGTTGATGCAGTTTGCGATGAATGCGTTCCTTGGTTACATGAACGAGGAACGCCTGGGTGGCATTTTGCAAGGATATCTCTTCGATCGGGTAGAGGATATGAAACGTGAAGGTAGCGCGCTAAGGTACAAAGTGCTGGATTTGGTGCGTACCCAGACAATAAGGCTCGCGATAAGTGATAGTGTGCAAGATGGAATCAACAGCTGGAAGAACAATATGCTGGATGGCTGGAACGCCGAGGAAACCGTGCTGAATAAGCTCACCGAACTGAGAGACAAAGCGCTCGCCGCGATGGAAGATGGACAGTATGTAGATACGTATGCACTGCCTGCCATTGAGCGGGTATTGGTTGATCTGCGGGCAGATCACGAGTTGATGACGGGTATGAATGCCAAGATTGTGGATGGCGTTACTACACTGCTGGAGAAAAACCATTCCCAAATCGGTAAACTGGTACGCGAAAATGTGGACAAAATGGACAATGCTACTTTGGTTTCGATGATTGAAGATAAGGTTGGACAGGATCTGCAATGGATTCGGATCAACGGAGCCGTTACCGGATTTGTTATCGGGATTGCGCTGACTGCGCTGCAGATGGCATTGGCATAACAGTTCAACATGGTAAAATAAAGGGCCGCTCTTTCGAAGAGCAGGCTCTTTTTGTCGTGGAAGGAAAAATTACCATGTATATGATGCAAGAATTAGGAAAGTGGGTAATGTACACCAAAGTGTCTGATTTGAATCATATAGGAAGAAAGTTACATGAAAACGATGCTCTCAGCCGATGTGGTCATGTTGATTTTGTACTATGATGCAGGTAACAGATGAATAGGGCGTGCTTCACATATCGTGAGTGCCTTCATTCTACCAAGAGGGGGGATCGGTATTAAACGTGCAGGATCGCTAATGAGTTTATTCACACTGATGATGGTGTTAACTATAATTCTGGGAGGTTGTCAGAACATGAATGCAAGTGAGAAGGAAGCTCTATACCAAGAGGCTGAAGCAACCGTAATCCAGCACTTCAAACAGAAGTTCGAACTGGATGTTGTGATTACAAGCAAAGAGTTGTTGCCGGAAATGGCAGTGTCCCAGATTGGACTGAAAGGGCATGTGAAAGATCATGAAGATCAGAGTTTTGGCATTTCGTACGACTACAAAAAGAAGGTCACCAAGAACCTGGTTATCAGCCCTGAAATTGAGGAAGTGATGATGGCCAAGGGACACGATCCATACGTCAAATAAAGGGAGGTGCAGGTATTGAGTAACGGGTCCAATATTGATGATGAAACGTATAAAACGATGTCTGATCTAGCCTATCAGGATCAAAAGGCTGGAGATCGATTAACGGAACTTCCCGGATGGGAGGTCCTTGAGGGGACGGAAAGTAACAATTTTTCCGGTTTTGATGCCGTAACATTTTATAATCCCGAGACCAAGGAAGCTGTCATTGCTTATCGTGGTACAGAAGGGAGTGCGTCCTTGGATCGCTCTGTACCTGACTTTGTCATGGATGGGCGCATCGGGGGCGGAGAGTTAATTCGTAAGGGCCAGCAGGAGGCCGGAAACTTTGTCAATAATCTTACGCCGGATTGGCTCGACAAAGGGGTCGAAGGCGTCAAGGACTTCACCGGCATATCCAAAGTGGAGGATTGGGCTGGTGACAGGGTAAGAGGCGTAGAGAACTGGACGGGTGATCGTGTAAAAGATATTGAAAAAACTATCTCCCCTACAGGCTGGGCCAACCAGATGTATCAATCCGAAGACTATGCAAATCACATGCAGAACAAGCATAAGGATCTGAATTTTTCGATGACCGGACATTCCCTGGGCGGTGGAAATGCACAATATGCATCCGCTTATACCGGAATTCCAGCCGTGACGTTTAGTGCACCATCTGTAATGGGTAATTTGACGCCAGAAGTGCGGCGCCAGGCTGAAGCGGGTGCATTTGACGGGCAGGTTGTGAACTATGCAAATCCCAGTGATCTGGTAGCTAGCGGAACGCTCGGAGGATATGATCGGCATGTGGGATCGACCTATTACATCAACTCCGATTATGATTCGGCGAATGATGGCGTGAGCATTATCGATAAAGCCAAGAACTCGTTTGGCGGGGAAAACTACCACAGTCTGGATCAATATGATTTCAAAAATGGTTACATATCCAATGACCTGTATGATCCGATTACTGGAGAAAGAATCCGCTATTCACCGCGCCTTATGGATCACATGGGGCCGTTCAGCAAGAACTTCGGTCCGTTACGTTCCAAGTCTGGTGGCGGTGGAGGTATGGCTTCGGCTGCTGCGGCTTCCGGTCTGATTCAGGTAACGCCGGAAGAACTGAAAAGTGTCGCTTCGCGGTGGAAGCAGAATGCACAACAGTGCAATGCGGAGTTGAATCAGGTGCGAACCCGCATGGCGCAATATCTGCATACGAGTCGCAGTCGCAGATTGGAGCCGATTGTCACCCAACTGGACGCATCCATTCATGAGCTTGGCACATGGCATATGAAACACACCAGCCAGTTCCTGAACTTTATTGATGAGAAGGCGGAAGCCTTCCGGCAGGCGGACGAGAGTCCGGTTCATTTTAATTAGGATTCTTGGGTGGTTAGCGTTGATATCACGTACATAGGGGGAGGGGAACGCGAGTGGGTGGACAATTGCTGGTGGAATTGAATGATCTTCGGATTGCGGAAAAAGAACTGACACAGCTGCTTGCCCGTCTGCAAGCCGATGAACAGGAAGCGAGGGCGCTATACAGTCGCCTGAACGATTGGAAAGGGCAGTCTGCAGATCATACAAGGCAGCAGATTGAAGAGTTTTTTGCGGGCCTGTCCAGACGCATTCAATCCATTGAACAGCAGAAGAAAAGCTTGCTGCAATACATTGAGATTATGATCCAGACGGATCAGGAACGCTAAAGAGTGGTAAGGCTGATGCCATATTGCGGATGGCATCAGCGTTAAGATGAGTGTAAAACCGTGGAGAAATGTCGCGCGATTGTATGTAATTTTGAGTACAAATAGTATGATTGAAAGTATAGACCGCGGAGTAAAACGTATGAATACCAGAAAAAAAGCCTATGGTACATCGGGATTAATCCCGATACCATAGGCTTTTTTGTGATCTTAATTTGTCTCAAGTTATCGTAAAACTGGAAGTTAGTTCTTAACGTTTTTTGCGACGTGTAGCCAAAGCGATTCCCAGGAAGGACAGGATCAGGGCCAGAATGGATACGATCAATGTTGCTTGTTGAAGCTTCAGCGTACCCGGGTCTGTATCCGTGTTGTTCGGCTCACCTGTAACGGTGTCATTGAGTGCATCACCCAGCGTGGTGTCATCGTTTGCTTTGTTATCATCGGTAGCTGCATTATCCCCAGTGGCTGCTCCTTCTGTACCTGCACTATCATGTCCATCGTTGGCATGACCTCCACCTGCCGCAGCATTACCAGCAGCAGCCGGATCTTCGCTAATCGTCGTGATACTGTGTGGGTTGGCGTCACTTGGTTGGCCTGTCCATTCTACGATACTACCATCGCTGTAGTATTGGAATGCATCCCAAGCCACCTCAGCTTCAGCCTTAGGGTTCTGTGCAACAAAGTTGAACTGTTGGAATTGTCCTGCCAGAATGCCCTCGTTATCGCCTTCAATTTCCCATGTGATCGATGTTACTTCATTGGAATCGTTCTTCTCTGTAGTGATTTTCCAGCCTGCCAGTGGTTGGTATTGCTTGAATGCAACACCTTCTGGAACTTTCATTGTGATTTTGGTTGTAGGCAGTTCTTTTTCGGATGGAATCTTAATCGTGTACGTCTGCCATGCGCTTGTCTGTGCAACGGATGGGCTAACGGTAACGTGAGCGCTCGCGAATCCGGCGAATAACATGAATGCTGCGGTACCTGTTGCGATAGTGGATGTTAGTTTGGAAATCCATGATGTTTTCTTCAAAATAAAAAACCCCTCTCAGTTCTTATCATATATGATGCGGCCCATTTTCTTAAATAAGTGTCTACGTTCTGCAAAGCACAGTTTCAGTTACGAATGGTTCTTTCGAGTGATTAAAAGCAGGTTACACTTGCTACTTCGATGACAGAATAACCTTCCGATCGCTGTTATCCCCAGATTTTTTGATTCCTTTTTCTTAAAGGGTAAAATCCGGGGATAAAGGCGAACGCTTCGCTTCTTCACGCTATTTCTGTCCTCTCCGTTCTCGTGTAGATCAGAAAGCTTTTAGCTTCGCTTCTCCAGAATCAATTTCGTTTCCTTCACTACATTTGCAGTTTATAGAAACACTAATTTTAGATTGGGTCACTTTTCAATATAAACGTTGTGTAACTATGGCTTGGCGGTGTCGATCTCAAATTCGGCATCCAGTGCATCCAACGTTTTGGTCAGGAGATGTACCTTGATATTCCAACGTCCAGGCATCGAGATATAATCTTCAGCCTTGTACACACCGGTGTCATTTTTCGGAATGGTGATCTCATAGATCCCCATATCCATGTCCAGATGTGTGAGTGACAGGGTGATCTGTTCTAGATCATTGACGATACTGCCATCTGCACCTTTGACGTCCACTTCAAATTGGTTCTCTCCCGTTACATTGGGACTCACCTGAAGTGTGATCGCTGAGCCATCTTCTGTAGTCGTCGTCTCCTGATACGGTCCGACCGCTGCCGGTTGTCCTGGGGACAGATGGGTCAGTACGGCGGCCAGAGCGAGAATCACAGCGCCGGTGGCAAGTTCGGCTTTTAGGCTACCGGATAATCTGCTTCCCGTTGCTGCTCTTGCCAATCGGGCATGACGCCACGCGAAGACAAGCATCACAATAAGCAGGACAATCTTGCCGATCAGGACAAGACCATAGGCTGTTGTGAACAAGGAGGTCAGCACGGGTGCAGGCAGAATAATCAGACTGCTGTATATTCCTGTAGCGACCAGAGCGGCTACGGCACCAATCCCCCAGGCGGTAAACCTGCGAATGGCAACCCAGTATACTTCCCCTCGAACCTTCGATGGTAGCTTATCCGCCAGTGGAGGCAGACATATCGCCATGGCCGTCAATGCGCCAATCCAGAAAGCGGCACCGATCAGATGCACGAAATCCATAGCAATGGCGAGTCCACGTTGATCGGCAGCAGCAGGGTGTCCGGTCATGGCATGTGTGAACAACCAGCCGAGCACGAGCACAAGTGAGCCATAGGAAGACCAGATGCGCACACGGATGGAGCGATCCCGATCATATCCGGACAGAATAGTGACTGCCAGCAGCATCACGACCAGCATCTGCACCATCCAGATCTGGCCAAAGGATGTCAGCTTGAGCGCACTTCCGATTAGTCCCCAACTTAACTCGCCCAGCGCCACGCCAGATTCATATAACGTGTTCAGTGGCAGGCTGACCAGTGCGGCAAAAGAAGCGGCAGCATAGCTGATCCATAACAGTCTGTAGCTCCCCGGAACGTCCATAGGTTCTCTTGTCATGGAAGTCGGAGCGATCCGCAGCAGCATGAACGCGAGTGTACCCAGAATGATGGAAAGTCCGAGATACTGAATCCAGTCGGTCAGGGATACGATCCATTTCAGCGGTCCACCTGTTGAACCGGAACCGGATGTAAGATCACTCAGCCCGGCAGGCGATCCGGAAGGTTCACCGATATGGAAAACATACACTCCTTGAATAGGATGCCCATCGGCAGATACAGCCTTCCAGTTGACGGCATACGTTCCGTTGCCAAGTCCGGCCAGAAGGCCAGTCTCCAGAATATGAGGGCGATCCGCATCAATCTGCACGTTTCCATCGTCTGCCTGATTGCCGTCAGGCCCGGTAATTTTGATATCATAAAAGGCCGTCTGCAAGGATTCGTTGAACTCCAGCGTCAGCCGCTCCGGAGCAGTTACGAGTATCTCGTTCTCTCCAGGCGAGGCCTTAACAATATAAGCATGGGCAGATGCCCACTGTGGCATAACAAGGCAGCATACGAGCAACAGGCTGATGACCAATGCCCAGTGCCGTTTGCCCCATTTCAGGGTAAAGCTTGTAAAAATCAAAAAATCATCACCCTCAGGTTATAGATTTGTAGTCATTCATGGCGTTTTAAACACAATCTAACCCATTATAACTTTGTCCAAAATGATTGCGTATGACTACATTGGGCTATAAAAAACGATTAAGTCTACATAAATGTGACAAAAGCATGAATGATATGTCACTTGTTGCTTATGTATCCTGATTCGAAGCAGCAAAAGTTTATTTGCGAAGCTTGCGGCCTGCAAGCCCGCTCTCCAGTGCATAGCGGGTGAGTTGTACCCGATTTTCAAGCTGCAACTTCTGCAAAATGTTCTTCAAATGATTCTTCACTGTCTGGTCGGAAATGCCGAGCTGATCAGCGATCTCCCGATTGGTATATCCTGCGGATACCCACTGCAGAATCTCAAGCTCCCGCGCCGTTAGCGGGTTATCTTGCACATCTTCACTGCGTGGTGCGGGAAACTCCTGCAAAATCCGGTAGGCCAGTTCCTTGCTGAGTGGTGCATCGTCACTGACGATGGCGCGCAGGTACTCCAGCCAGGTGGAAGGCGTTAGATTTTTAAGCAAATAGCCTTGAGCGCCTTGTTTCAGTGCTTCGAACAGAAAGGTCACATCATCCGACACCGTGACCATCACGATAATAACATAAGGGAAGCGCAACTTGATTTGACGGGTGGCTTCCAGTCCATCCATGTCGGGCATCTGCACATCCATCAGGATCAGGTCAGGCATCCATTGTCCGGTGAGCTCTAGCGCTTCCTGTCCATTCTGAGCTGTGCCAATCACTTCAAACAGACTGTCCTCGGATAAAATACTACAGATCGCTTCACGCGCATGCGCATGATCATCAACAACCAATACACGTACATGTTCCATGTTAGGCATGCTCCTTTCCAATCGTCATTCGTGTATGCCCCGGTCTTGAATCGAGGGTAAAAGACCATCCCATCTCGGCAGCACGCTCCTTCGTAATTCGCAGTCCGTACCGATCCTTCAGATGAAGAGGATCTCCACTTAGTCCATTCCCATTATCCTGAATATAGATGAACCAGGCAATCGGGTTACCTTCTGCGTGAACCTGAACGTGTGTAGCCTGCGCATGTTTGCGTACATTTAATAAACCCTCCCGGATACAGGCCAGCATCTCCACTTGCTCCTTGGCAGAGAACGTTACACCGCTTAGGTCCCAGTGAATCTGTGCACCAGGTACTGTTTCCTTGACGAGCACTTCGACCTGCGCATGTAGTGAGATAATCTCGGGTGCCGCGGTAGAGGAGGGAACATAGCGCAACTGGGCAATGGCTTGTCTCACATATGTATTGACTTCATGCACCGTTTTTTGAATCTCCTGGATCTCATACTCATGTCCGCTTCCGGCCAAACTACGCCCCGCTTTATCCGTCTTTACCGATAGCAGAAAAAGGGACTGGGATATGCCGTCATGAAGTTCCCGGGCCAATTGATCTCGGGCTTCCAGTGCGGCTTTGGCAGCCCGCTCTTGCTCCAGAGCAGCCCTGGCGCCTTCGAGCATGCGGAACAAGCGGCTGAGCAGTGTCACGCTGACAAGGTACACAATGACGGGGGTTAACCAGTTCCCGGCATCCATCGAAAGGTACGGCATCAGGAATTGATGGCGAATATATTCCCAGATGCCTACTGTGAAAGTGGGGATCAGCAGAATCATCCATTTGATTTGTTTATAGGACATGAATGCAGAACTCCTTTGATCTAGGATTAGCTTAATAACGTACTTTATTTATGCAGGGATGGGACCATTATAGCGCAAGCTTGCCCAAGACCCTAGTCTGTATCTCTGGAGGAACTTGGGGAGGATCAGGGAGTATTTAGAAGGATATCTAAGAACAACAAGTGGTGAAATGTTGTCACGCTAGGTGAGGGTTGGTGTGAACAGCTGAGGAAGGCTGAGTCCGTTTTCCCTATCGGAGAAGGTCCTCTATACTTAATATAGAACGTGAATTCATTACAAAACATGTTAAGGAGTGACGCAACAACATGAGTCAAGAAGTATTGGAACGTCGCAGTGAATTGCTCAAAAAGAACATTCATCAGATGCTTGTTCAAGACAATCAGCACGGTATCAGTCGCCAAGACAACATGTTTTTGCAGCAGATGATTAGAGAGCTGCATCAGACCTCACATGAACTGAATACCAAATCTTAATGTAGAATCTGCACGAGAATGAAGTTGTCTGGTGTACGATTCATTCCATGAAAATGAAAATGGCGCTATCTCCGATCAGACCGGGGATAGCGCTTTGACTTTTTTAGGGGATATGGAATCAGCTACGTTCATCTCACAGCAGCTGTTGCTGAGCGGTTCTTTTCTCAATATATCGAATGAACAACTCCGCAAGCTCCGGATCGAACTGTGAACCCGAACACGCGCGTAGCTCCCGAATGGCTTCCTCCACGTTCTTGGTCTCCTGATACGGTCGCTCTGTCGTCATGGCATCAAAGGAGTCGATCACGGTCAGCATCCGGCACAGCCGGGGGATCTCGTTACCCTTCAGACCGTAGGGATAGCCTTTGCCATCATAGCGTTCATGGTGTAGTTCAATATACGGAATCAGATCGGCGAAGCGATCGTTCGTAATCACCATTTTTTTGCCCCAAGTGACATGACCTTTAATCGTTTCCCATTCTTCTGCCGTGAGTTTGTCCTTCTTGTTCAGAATGGACCAGGGAATCTCCAGTTTGCCGATGTCATGAATCAACGCCCCCAGCACGAAACGCCGTTTCTCTGCATTGTCCAGCTTGAGCAATTCACTGATATCCAGAGCATACTTATAAACCCGTTTGGAATGTTTGAACGTATCCATATCCTTGTATCTGAACAGATTGAGCTGCTGCTCGATGTCACGAACATCCTGTACCAGATCAATCTCATGCTCCATGCCATCATTGCTGCCGTGACGGTGCACGTTGTTCTTACCTTGTTTCTTGGCATAATACAGTGCTTTATCGGCCTGATCCACGAGTTGGGATTTGTTATACATATCCACCTCATAGGGTGCGATGCCACCCGAGAAGGAGAGACAACCGTGCGGAAACACTTCAACACCTTCAAACGGCGTGTCGTTCAGTTGTTTGCGCAGCTTGTTCATGAACTTGTAGGATTCGTCCAACTCCATGCCCGGCATGAGCAACGTGAACTCTTCCCCTCCATAACGAAATGCGGTAACAGGTGTACCCTCCGTTTTTCGCATCAGAAAATCCCCAAGCAGGGCTAGCAGGCTGTCACCTTGAAGATGACCAAACCGGTCATTATACTTTTTGAAATCATCGATATCAATAAGTCCCAGACAGAGCGGCGTTCCCTGCGTTCGAGCGTTAGTCAGTTCGCTTTCTAACATGCTTTCGAAATAGCTATGGTTGAACAGACCCGTACGTTGATCCGTGTTGGCCTTTTCCTCAATCGTCTGATACATCACGAACAACTGCCTGAATGCATGGGAGAGCAGAATGCTAAGACTCAGATACAACAACAGGCCAAGTACGCCATTGTGCACAACCAGAATTGTCAGGACCAGCGCCAGAATCAGCGTACACAGATAAACCAGCAGGGATTCGGTAACGAATGCCCGCTTCATCTGCTGTAATGCATCCTTCGTCGAGAAATGAAAGAACAAGCCGAGCGTGATCGTGTTAATAATGAAGTAGGCTGCGAGCGCTGCGAAATAAGGAAACAGGTTATATCCATTCAACGTACCCGATTGACCACCCGTCCACTCAAACACGGCAGCTGCTCCCGTAATCATAAGACTGTAGATGCTGAAATTGACGATATGTTTCCACCAGGTGAGTTTACGCTCTTTGATTAGCAGGATGATGGAGACAGGCAGCAACACCGATAGACTGAAAGCCCCGCCAAACATGAATATACAGGCGAGGTATACCGATGAGTCCATGGATTGCTGATTGCCTTTGGGTGGAATCTGGAACGTAAAATAATCCAGAATCAACGCTGCACCCAGCATGGTGTAGACCATAACCCAATCTGCCGTGGATAGATGAAGATAAGACCACTTGTTCATGTACAGAAAAACACCGATACCGGTGCAGCTAAGCAAAATAACATACAGACTGCTTCGATCTGCCTTATGGATAAGGTTACGAATAAAGTTCATAAAAAATCTCCTGCTTGGGTTTAGTCTACTCTTGATGTGTATATAAATTGAGCTGATAGGTATTAACACTTACACTTCGATGACAGAACAACCTTCCGATCGCTGTTATCCCCAGATTTTTTGATTTTTTTTCCAAAAGGGAAAATCCCGGGATAGCATATGCTTCCGATGTAGCTTTCTTTCAGAAAGCTTTTAGGCGAACGCTCCGCTTCTTCAGGTTATTTCTGTCCTCTCCGTTCTCGTGTAAATGTTCAGTTCAATATATAATTGGTGTTATTGTATTGAGGTATACTATATAGATGTATAACATATCAAGTTGCCTACCAAAAATCCAGAAAGAAAAAACAGGCCGCGGGCAGCCTGTTTGTCTTGTTTGGCGGTATGGATACTAGCCGCCCAGCTTGTATCCTGAAGTTAATGCCACAACGACAGAAGCCACGATGATTGCGTTGATGACAATGCGGGAATATTTCACACCTTCAAATTTTTTCATGGAGAAGACCTCCCTTCCTTGGAGTCTGACTGAACTTCTTCAAGCCTGATGAGTTTTAGCTGGTTGAACAGCCTTTTTGTCCCGATTCACCATCATGTACTGGATGAACAGGAATATGCCAACATTCATGACCACATCACCGATGCTAATCACCTGAGTCCGTGGATATGGGCTGGACAGCGGGATGATATCACCGAGAAAGGGCAGGTGTGTAGACGCATCCATCATGAAATGCTTCGATACGGCGCCGCCTTCCCGGAGCATGTCTACATAATAGGGTCCCAATACAGCGGAAGCTTCCACAGAAACCGGCATGCGCCCACCGTTTACAGCCATTACGGCAAAATTGAGAAATACACCAATCCAGATGAGCATGAAACCGGTATGGTGCCTGTTTAGCCACAGAAATGCGAGACCTGTAATGTAGACGGCAGCAAAGAGATAACCATTAATGGATGCCACCCATTCGAATCGTTCCTGCAAATAGAAAATAAAGAACTGGATTAGCAGCAATACAGGGAAAATCCAACCACTTCGCAGCTTGAGTGCTGCAAACTGATTGAGCCCATGCCGCAACCCGCCCCGAAAAAATCCAACGATTAAGCTTAGAAGAATACCGTCGTATACCATGTGTAACTCCTGTTCGTTCGGAAATGTGCAAGTTGATTGCGTGTTTATGTACTTAAGACATTCGACTTGATATTGGTAATTCCTGCATGGGGAAAATGAATATTAGGAAGAAATTTGCAATATACTAAATAAAAAACCGTCTTTACGAACCTATGGGTCGAAACCCTTGTAAGATTCGGTAAAGACGGCTACTTATGATGCTAAAATATGAGTTTTAATTCGGTTGAAGATGAAAATTATTTTATTCGGAACCACCGTTCAGATAATTGAAGAAAGGCTGGTCCACCCAGAAGTCATACGTCGTAATATCCGCATCAGGCGCCAGCTTCAGGAAGCCTTCCCGAATGGCTTTAGCATTCTCTTTCAGAGAGAAGGACTGAGCATAGTAATTCCCAAGCGCAATCTTATTATTGGAAATGACCGGATAGTTCGCCAAAGCAGTTGGTGAATAATACAGCGGCTGCCACCAGGAGCTGAGAATCAGTGGAGATGTACTGTCGCTGTTCTTCTTGGCATATTTCAGAACAATGTCGTTGAAGCGAACTTTGTCAGCTACATTGTTGAACTCGAATTGAATGTCATATTCCTTCGCAGAAGCAATATAGTTGCCATTCTCGATCTGTGTCACTTTATAGTCAGGCGTTTCTTTCGGCTCGCCCCATTCCTTCAAATAAATGAAGGCAGATGTCTTCGGCTGGAATTGCACATCGGCGTCAATGCCTTCGCTACGCAGCAGACCAACCAACTGTACAGCATGCTGGATATTATCGTGGCCGTAAGTAAGTGTCAGCTCATCGATAAAGTTGGAATCAAAGCGGCTATCCTTCAAGTTGTAACCTGTTACGAGATCATCTCGAAGGGCCTGATCCACAATTTTTCTCAGTTCAGGTGACTCGATCAGATCCGCTGTGCGATATGCAGCATACAATTTGGAGTAGATGTCTGCATCGCCGGAACGTCCGATCTCGTGTTTATATTTTCCTTGGCTGATCAGGACGCGTCCAAGCAATGTATTAGCAAAATCTTTACTTGCTACGCCACCCTTAAGGAGAGCAGGGTACAGGCTTTCGGGAATCAGACCTGTATCAATCGCTGCAGCCAGCTCCTGTGCGGCTTGTCCCTGAACACGGTTCGGGCTAATGCCAACTTTGGCAAGCGCTTTGGCTGTTTTCTCAGCAGGATACGTATAGGCGAGTTCCTTGAATCCAGCTGCTTTCACAGCGATGAAAACTGCTGCATAGGCGCTCAGTTGATCCTTGGCACGTACTTCTGTACCTGTAAGAACCCCATTATTGTATAAGGATACGGCAGCATCATAGGAAGAATCACCAGACGCCAGATCGGTAAAGGCCGGGGCCTCAGCTGCGCTGTCGCTTGCTTGAGCTGCTGTCGTGATGGCTGCAATGGCTTGAATGAAATCACCTTTGGTAATCTGTTGCGGCAATTGAATGCTGTATTTCGCTTGCAAGAATTGAGCAAAATCCGCTGCGCTTTCCGTATAAGCAACTGGAGCCTGAGCTACTGGTCCTTTGACACTTTGTGAGGTGGTTGTTTTAGCCGGAGTTGCAGATGCTGCAGAAGCAGAAGCGGGCAAGCTTAGGCTGCCGAGTGTTACCGGAGCGGCGAGCAGGGCCGCCAGCGTGATCTGGGTGATTTTTTTCAAATGAATAGCCTCCTTAAAATGGGTTGGAAAATAATCAGCTTTGGGTTATAATTCTGACAAATCCTATATGAATAGAATAATTGGATTGACTTTAGCACGGAGACGCGCTGGATGTCAACGAAAAAAAAGCTTGATACAGAGCGGTTTCCAGAGCTTGGAAGAAAGCGAATCGTCAATTATATTCTAATTAAGTGTATACGCTCAAAGATTTATTGACAAGGATCGACAGTATCCGCTAGGATAAGAAAAAAAGAATGTTGAAAAGGGGTATTTTCAAAATGAAAAGAGGTTTATCGTTCGTCTTATCGATCATCATGTTGGCTATTTTGTTGGCAGCTTGTGGAACTTCGGCTTCCAAAGACGAACAATCCGCCCAAGGCAGTGATTCGGAGAAAACTCTTCGGATGGCCCTCGTACTTCCCGAAAAAATAGGGGTTAACCCTTTCTTTGTACAGATGGATGAAGGCTTCAAAAAAGCAGGCGAAGAATTCAAAGTAGATACCAAAACGATTGAATCAACAGACCCGGCAGCATTTGAACAAAATCTGCGTGCTGCAGTTGCCGAGAATTATGATCTGATTATCACAGCAACTTTCCAGGCAGAAGATGCATTGAAGAAAGTCGCTGCAGAAAATCCGGACAAGTCCTTTGCGATTGTAGATACAACCGTTGATCTGCCTAACGTTCGTAGCGTTGGTTTCCGTGAATATGAAGGGGCGTACCTACTTGGTGCAGCTGCCGGATTGTCCACCAAAACAGATAAAGTCGGCATGATCGCAGCAATGGATGTGCCATTGATCAAGAAATATACGGAAGGTTTCAAAGCTGGATTGGAATCCGTGAATCCGAGTGCAGAATTCTTCGTGAACTATGTAGGTGGATTTAATGACCCAGCCAAAGCGAAAGAATTGGCGCTGGTACAATTCGGCAAAGGCGCTGATTTCATCGCTGGCGCATCTGCTGTAGGCGATCTCGGCGTGTTCGAAGCAGCAAAAGAAAAAGGCTTCTACACTTCTGGTCAGGATACGGACCGCACAGTTGAAGATCCAGAACATATCGTATTGTCTCAATTGAAATCAACGGATACCGTTGCTTATGAGACCGTGAAAGATTTCGTAGAAGGCAACTTCAAAGCAGGCGCTGTTAACTACGGTTTGAAAGAAGACGGTGTAGGCCTGACTTACGTTACACGTGATAGCGAATCTCCGCTGAATGCTTTTGTTGGACAAGAAGTGATCGACCAAGTTAAAGCAATCAACGATGATATCGTATCTGGTAAAATCGTAGTCAAAGATCCATTACAACAATAGTTACGAATGTTTTTAATGTTCTTTACAATGAATGAGTGATGGAATGGATCAGCCGGCTGCCCGATCAGGCAGCCGGTTTTGCTGCTATTAAATGACCGAGACCGAGGGGAGCGAACGCAAGATATGCTGTTGGAGATGGAGCAGATTACGAAGAAGTACGGCGACTTCACCGCTAACCGGGACATCCGTTTTAATTTGCGTGAGGGAGAGATTCATGCCCTGGTAGGTGAGAACGGAGCCGGTAAAACAACCCTGATGCGCATGCTGTACGGTATGGAACAGCCCACGTCAGGCACGATCAAAGTCAGCGGACGTGAGGTGAGCTTTGCCACGCCGTCCCAGGCGATGGCCAGTGGCATCGGCATGGTGCACCAGCATTTCATGCTGTTCCCTTCCTTTACGGTGGCGGAGAACATCGTGATCGGACGCGAACCGGCTAAGGCAGGTGCATTTGACCGCAAAAAAGCAGCAGCCCAGGTGAACGAGCTTGGCAGACAATATGGCATGCCAGTTGACCCATGGAAAAAAGTGTCCGAGTGCCCGCTTGGCATGCAGCAGCGTGTTGAAATTCTCAAGGTGCTGCATCAGGGCGCAGACATCATTATATTGGATGAACCTTCGGCGGTACTGACACCGCTGGAAGTGAAGGAACTGCTGGCGAACATGAAATCGCTCGCCAAATTGGGCAAAACTTTTGTACTGATTACACATAAGCTTCAAGAAGTCATGGATGTAGCTGACCGGATCACGGTTCTTCGGGATGGTCAGGTGACAGGCACGTTGGAAGCCAAAGATACACATGTGGAGGAATTGTCTCGTCTGATGGTTGGTCGTGAACTTGTGCGTATGGACAAGCAGCCATCGGTTCCGGCTGAGGCGGTGCTTCAGGTCGAAGGGGTTAATCTGTCCGGAGCGAAGGATCGTTCGGCACTCAAGGACATCCACATGGAGGTACGAAAAGGTGAGGTCGTGGGTATAGCAGGCATCTCGGGTAACGGCCAGTCGGAACTGATTCAGGTCATTGCTGGACTGCGTAAGGCGGAAAGTGGTCGTGTCGTGCTTTCAGGTCAGGATACAACGAACTGGCCTGTGCGGCGCATTCGGGAGCATGGACTTGCTCATATCCCGGAAGATCGCTACATGTGGGGAGCGGCCAAGGATGCAAGCGTTCGTGAGAACGGACTGATGGGACATCATCATCGCTTGCAATCACGTGGCATTATCAAAGCCAAAGCAGCAAGAACGATGGTAGAGAGCTGGATCAAACAGTTCAGCATCAAGACGGGTTCTGCGGAGACCAAGGCACAGTTTTTGTCGGGAGGAAACTTACAGAAGCTGATTGCTGCCCGTGAATTTGCACAAGATACACCGTTTCTGATTGCAGCCGAACCGACTCGTGGTGTGGATATCGGAGCGATGGAGACGATTCATGCTGAATTGCTGCGCAAACGTAGTGAAGGTGCGGGCATTCTGCTTATCTCATCCGAGTTGTCCGAAATTTTGCAATTATCTGATCGGATTATTGTCATGTATGAAGGCGAAATTGCCGGAGAACTGAGAGCAGAGGAAGCGACTGAGGAACAGATCAGCTTGTTAATGGCAGGAGGGAAAGAGCGGATATGAATCGGGTAAAAGAAACACTTCGCGGACTCGTACAGCCGCTGCTTGCCGTATTCATCGGTCTGCTTGCAGGGGCTGTGGCGATTCTGATCGTTGGCGGTAATGTGGTGGATACGTATGCGGAGATGTGGAAAGGGGCCTTCGGCAACTTCTACTTCTTCACCAATACGTTGGCTCGTTCCACACCAATCATCTTGGCAGGACTGGGTGTGGCGCTTGCATTCCGTGCGGGATTCTTCAACATGGGAGCCGAAGGCCAGATGATTCTTGGCGGGCTCAGTGCTGCGCTCACGGCGCTCTATCTGCCAGGGCCAGGCTGGTTCGTGTGTATTGCTGCGATTGTGGCAGGTATTCTTGCTGGGGGAATCTGGTCCCTGTTTGCAGGCTGGCTGGATGCACGCTTCGGTATGAACCTGCTGATCACAACCTTATTACTTAACTATATTGCGATTTATTTTGGCGGATACATGGTCTCTTATCCATTCAAGGATCGAACTGGATCGGCAGCAATGGCACAGACTCCGATGATTGATCAGAGTATCTGGTTGCCGAAGTTGTTCCAAGGCATGGGACTGCATGCCGGCTTCATTATTGCCATTGTAGCGGCTATTCTGATCTACTGGTTCACACATAAAACGGTGACCGGTTATGAGATCCGCATGCTCGGCAGCAACCCGTCCTTTGCAACCTATGGCGGTGTTCGCCGCATTCGCATGATGATGCTGTCCATGGTCATTAGTGGCGGACTTGCTGGACTCGCGGGTGCAGGGGAAGTACTTGGTACACAATACCGTTTCCTTGATGGCTCGTTGTCATCGGCAAGTTATGCATGGAGTGGTATTATGGCTACGCTGCTTGCCCGCTCGCATCCGCTCGGTACAGCTGTGGCAGCTATTTTGCTGGCTGCGTTACAGACGGGTGCCATGGGTATGGAACGGAACACGGATGTGCCGCTGGAAGTCGGCAGTGTCATCCAGGCGGTATTGACGTTATTTGTATCAGCTCAGATCGGTTATTCATTCCTGAAGCGGAGAAAGGAGAAAAAGTCCAATGCAACAACTGTTTGATGCAGCCATGTTTGGCTCAACCTTGCGGATTATGACTCCAATCCTGCTTGCAGCGCTCGGTGGGGCTTTATGTTCCCGTGTAGGTCTGTTCAACGTGGGTCTCGAAGGACTGGTGCTGATCGGTGCGTTCTCCGCTATTGTCGGTAATTATCTGTTTGGTAATGTGCTGCTGGCTGTACTGTTCTCGATTATTATTGTGATGTTATTCTCGGCGCTCTTTGCCTTTATAAGTATTAATCTGAAGGCGAACGCCATCGTGGTCGGGATCTCGCTGAACTTTCTGGCTGCGGGGGTGACTACCTTTGCATTGCGTGCGATTTTTGATGTAAAAGGTGCATACTACGATAAAGACATGGTGGGACTTCCCAAGTGGGATATTCCGCTGATCAAGGACATTCCGTGGGTGGGCGATGTCATATCTGGACATAGTCCGCTGGTCTATCTCGGCATTGTACTCGTGATTGCATTGCAATTTTATCTGTTCAAAAGTGTATCCGGCTTCCGTCTGCGCTCGGTCGGTGAGAACCCGATTGCAGCACAGAGCATCGGAATCAAAGTACGCGGCATCCAGTATGGTGCCGTTCTGATGTGCGGCGTGTTGTGTGCTCTGGCTGGGGCACAGTTGTCGCTCGGTCAGGTGACGATGTTTACCGAAGGCATGACCGCTGGGCGTGGTTTTATCGCGCTGGTGGCAACGATGCTTGGACAAGCCAATCCGCTTGGTGTCCTGGGCTCCAGTGTGCTGTTCGGCTTCATGGAAGCATTGAGTATTCGTCTGCAAGGATTCTCCCTGCCAACGCATTTCACGTTGATGCTGCCGTATATTGTGACGCTGGTCGCGATGTTCTTTTTCAAAGACCGTACCTATGCACAGGATGCACTGAAAGCGGGCGGAAGCTCGCGTTAATTCATGAATGTCTATGCTAGAGACAGTAAAAGAAGGAGGGATTCCACTTGCATAACAAGGCTGAACGTTTGAAAAAAAGTAAAACCCCGGCACCCAAAACAGGCAACGATCACGGAGATCGTCTGCCGCCGGGACAGATGCTGACGGAGAAGTTCCCGATTCTGCATGAAGGGGAAGTGCCGGAATATGACTTGTCCACGTGGGACTTGAAGGTATTCGGTGAAGTGGAAGAGCAGAAGGTGTTTTCCCTAGCTGAGCTTCAGGCGATGCCTCAGGTGAACACGGTGAGTGATATTCACTGTGTTACCCGTTGGTCGAAATTTGATACGCCGTGGGAAGGTATTCGCTTTTCTGATTTTGTGAAGATTCTAGGGGTTAAACCGGAAGCCAAATACGTCATGATCCACGCGGATCATGATTATGAAACGAATGTACCGCTCGAAGAGTTGATGCATGATGATGTATTGCTTGCATTCAAATATAACGGCGAGCCACTGACACCCAAGCATGGTTTTCCGCTGCGTATGGTCGTGCCACAACTCTACTTCTGGAAGAGTGCGAAGTGGATACGTGGTCTGGAGTTTATGACAGAAGACCGTAACGGATTCTGGGAAGTGAATGGTTTCCACCATTTTGCCGATCCGTTCAAGGAACAACGCTTCTCGGGTGAAGATCTGCCGATTCCGGAAGACGAGTGGACGAAGAAGGAGTTTGATTGATATGTTGATGCCTATTTTGCAGATTCATTCGGAAGACATGCCCGCATACGCTATCGTCTGTGGTGATCCGGCACGTGCGGAGAAGATTTCCCGCAAGCTGGAGCAGGCGAGAGAGCTGGCGTTCAGTCGGGAGTATCGCACATTTGTTGGATTGTATGAAGGGGTACAGATCGCTGTGGTCAGCCATGGTGTAGGTTCACCTGGAGCAGCTGTCTGCTTCGAGGAATTGATTCGGGCGGGTGTAACGACTCTGATTCGTGTAGGTACAGCGGGATCGTATACAGCCGATTATCCGGCAGGCAGTGTGATTGTGAGTACAGCGGCCGTTCGTACGGACGGGTTGACTCGCCAACTGGTGCCGGATGGTTTCCCAGCGGTAGCGGACATTGGGGTGACGCAAGCACTGATCGAGGCTGCTCGTGAGCAAGGGAGCGCAGATACTGCAACGTTTGCAGGCAAAGTGGGCGTTGGTATCACCGTAACGCTGGATGCGTTCTTTGCAGGGGTGGAAGAGATTCCACACCGCAAGTATAAGCAGGCTGGAGCACTTGCGGCTGAGATGGAAATTGCGGCACTCTACATCGTCAGCACCTTGCGTGGTGCTCGCGCCGGAGCGATTGTCGCAATTGATGGATTCGCGGACAGCGATCTGGCTGCCGAGTATGATCCGCATACGGATGCGGTTGGACAAGCGGTAGAGCACGAGATTAATGCAGCTCTGCGTGCGCTAGCGGTGCTTGCTCGTCAGGATCAGGCGTAGGACGAAGCTAGTAATTTAATCGGTTAAACGTCCACCTGAGGTGGACATAAGGAAAGAGGGCATCCCGTAAGGTCATGAAAATGACCTTACGGGATGCCTTTTTTGTGCTGAAAGGAGTGCTTGGAACAGTACAGTTAAGATTTTTAGGTGAATATGGACTTTTCTAAAAAAGCGAGAGTTTAAGGAAGAGTGGGACATAAATGATGTGTTGTATCCACTTGGTTATGATGGACAATAATCAACACTGCCAGACAAGCGATACAGCTATCTGTATTTTATATTTTCTAACGAACTCAGCACATCTTATTCGGGTGGAAATCGCAAGTATGAAATCCTAACGAATCTTAGGCACGCTAAAGCCTGGATAGGCCCCTTTTTTTCCAACCAACTCGATGAATTACTGTGATATAACTTGTCTGAGATTCATTACATTTTTCTTGCGCCTATATTTGCCCGTATAAGGTGTGTACGATTCGTTAGCTCTGACGCCTGTCCCTCATGGAGAATGATAATGCAGAAAGTGGGCACGTTATATAAAGGAACAGCAACATGAATACGAAAACAAGGGAGGACTCTACG
Organism: Paenibacillus sp. SZ31; assembly: GCF_012912005.1. Classification (GTDB taxonomy): domain Bacteria; phylum Bacillota; class Bacilli; order Paenibacillales; family Paenibacillaceae; genus Paenibacillus. The sequence continues at coordinate 220,337 of NZ_JABBEA010000006.1, read as the reverse complement.
ATGACACAGAACAATCAACCTCAGGACGAGGCGGAAATTCGCAACAAGCTGGATGAAGACGGGGATTCCTTGATGGAGAAAAAGAAGATTTTGAGCGGAGTGGACATTGAGCCGCAGGCGGACGAATGGGCAGCCAAGCCATCACCTGTTGCCTTTAATGAAGGAAATGCTTCTTCGAAAAAATAAACAAAATGAGCATCATATGAACTTGATGGTATGCAGATAAATTTAGCGAAGCAGGTACCCTTATGGTATCTGCTTTTTGGTTGTATAATAATGTAAAATTCAGTAGACGAAAGAGTGATGGGGATGAGTACGGGTACGATGAACATCAGAAAGGCAGAACTGAGGGACTACTCGGGCGTGTCATTGATGATGAATGAGCTGCACCAAATGCATGTCGAGGCACGCCCGGATCTATACAGAGCGTTAGAGACCAGAATGGAGGAAAAGGAGTTCACCGAACTGCTGGAAACGGACAAGCGTTACCTGTATGTTGCTGAGTCTTCGGAAACGGGCTTGATTCTGGGTTACGGGAGTGCCCAGTTAAGTGTTATTCAAGATAACTCGTTGATGGTGGATCGCAAGATGCTGTACATCCATGAACTTGTAGTGGATACCAAACATCGGGGACAAGGAACAGGCAAACAGTTACTACAAGCATTCATCGAACTAGGGAGAGAGCTTCAGGCAAACAGTGTGGAATTATCCGTGTCGACGTTTAACTCTGGCGCACAGGCTTTCTATGAACAGATGGGTCTGGTCGTTCGCAGCAGCAGGATGGAGTATACCTTGTAAGGCAGGACCAGTAGAGTGAAAGGAACATTGGCATGGAGGGGTGGGAGGTGAGTGAAGAATATGGGAAGCGTTAATGAACAAGAACAACTGAGCCAGAATAGTATTCTGCAATCTTCTCAGGATGTGGAATATCTTGTTGGCAGTGTGCAAAAACTGTTGGAGGAGCCTGACGCAGTAATACAATCATGGGAAGTTGAACGCATCAATCTGGGGCTACTTAATTTCACCACATCAGGTATTTATCGAATACGTGGAACGGCTACCATAGTTGGAGCATCACTGTCATGGTCACTTATTTTGAAATGCATTAAACCGGACTCAGAAGAGAAGGAAGATGTTACATACCATAACTATTGGAAAAGAGAAGCAGAGATATTCTCATCAGGGCTACTCGATCATTTACCGGGGCGTATCATAGCTCCGCGTTGTTTCGCTATACAGGATAGACCGGACTACACCATTGGGTTGTGGATGGAAGATGTGTCTCGTCATTCGAGGTTTGATCATGTCTGGCATCTGGATGATTGGGGATGGATCGCCGAACGCCTTGGTGAATTTCACGGAGCTTATCTCACGGGAACTTCACTACCTCAACAAGAATGGATCTGTCCGTATTGGCTCAAATCTTGGGTTAGGGGGTGTCGTCAGTATGCCCCTTCAATCCAAGAGCCTAAATTGGAAAGTGGACATGGTGTTGATGGTACTAGAGCTGGAGGAAGGCATATTGGCATAAGAGATTCGCAGAGGAATGCCAGTGGGGGAAGTAAACAGGAGCAGGCCCATTCGATCTGGCAGTGGTTCAACCAATATAGCGAACAGATGGACAAGATTTTAATTACACTTGAACAATTGCCACGAGTTCTGTCACATCAGGATTTGGGTAAAGGCAATATATTTTTGCCATCAGAACGTCTGGACGATAGCGTACTTACTCTCATTGATTGGCAATTCATGAGTATTTCTGGTGTTGGTGAAGAATTAGGGAAGCTATTTGGGGTTAACACAAGTTTTGGGCATATTTTAGCAGAGGACATATTTACAGTTAAAGAAGAAGTGTTCGATCGCTACATATATGGACTTCGGACAGCAGGGTGGATGGGCGATGAAAAACTTGCAAGGTATGGCTACTGTGTTGCAGTTGCAGCTCGAAGTATGTGGGAAGTTCCTGAGTGGTTAAAATGGGTGGAGCAGTCATGTACTGCTTCAGATATTAATGAGGAGCTTGATCAGAAAATAAGTACCCGTGCCCAGATCATAACTATTCAGAAAGAGATGTCATTCGAAGCAGCTGAGCTGGCTCATGCTTTATTTAATCAGGAAGAATTCATCCAATTTAAACAAAATATCAGAATACTCTTGAATACCCCCATGGGGTATGTTAATCTTAGAAAAGAACGAAAGAAAAGGGGTGTTCATGATGGATCATCAGAGCCATCCCGAGGAACCTTTGCAATCCTCTGTAACTGATTCAACAACTGAAGCTTCGGATATAGTTCAAGAAGCGGTATCTTGTCATTCCGAGGGCAGTGATGGGAAGCATGTGCGCAAGAGTCACCATTCGCAGGAGATGAAGGGTAACCTGGTTTCTCGCTTGAACCGTGTGGAAGGTCAGATTCGCGGGATCAAGGGATTGATTGAGAAGGATACGTACTGTGATGATGTGCTGACGCAGATTGCGGCGGCTCAGTCTGCTCTGAATTCCGTAGGCAAGCTTCTGCTTGAAGGACATATGAAGAGCTGTATCGTTGAGCGTATTCAGGCTGGTGAACATGAGGTTGTGGATGAATTGCTGGTTACGATGCGGAAGTTAATGAAGTAAGTTATATCAATTTACCAAATCAAGTTATCATTTTAATATACCCCAAGGAGGAATTTACAATGTCTAATGTTACGCTGAGTGTCACTGGAATGTCTTGCAATCACTGTGTGAAATCGGTTGAAGAAGCTGTGAAGAATGCTGGGGCGAGTGGTCAGGTGGATCTGGCAGCGGGAACGGTAGCTGTGGAATATGATGAGCAGACGGTGAACGTGGATCAGATCAAGGCAGCGATTGAAGATCAGGGGTACGATGTAGTCTAACGGCATCACAGGCTTAAACCGAACATGCTCATGGGTGAAAAAGAGGTCAAAGGCCTTTCCCACGAGCCAGGTTTAAGCCTAATTTTCTGTCTAATATATACCCCTAAGGGGTATGTTAATGCACATACAATAAATTGAATCGATATGAAAGGAGCTGACATGATGGATAACTCAACGAATAAACCAACGGATAGATCATCTGAACCCACACCAATGCCACCTATGGCAGAAGCACCAGGACTAAAGACAACACTGCACATCACGGGGATGACCTGTGCTGCGTGTTCCACACGAGTTGAGAAGGGCTTGTCCCGTATGGAAGGGGTGCAGCAGGCCAATGTGAATCTTGCGATCGAACAGGCAACCGTTTCTTATGATCCGAAGACAACCAACGTGAATGCGTTGCGGGATAAAGTAGAGGCGCTTGGCTACGGTACGGTGTCCGAATCAGTTGATCTGAACATCACGGGTATGACGTGTGCTGCATGTTCTGCCCGGATTGAAAAAGGTCTTTCCCGACTACCGGGGGTATCACAGGCGAATGTGAATCTGGCGCTGGAAACAGGGCATATCGAATATGCCGCTGGCGCACTCAAACCTTCGGATATTACCGCCAAGATCAAGCAGATGGGCTACGGTGCCGAACTGCAATTGACGCAAGAAGAGACCAAATCTGTTCGTGAACGTGAGCTGCAACGCAAAAAGTGGAAATGGATGATATCTGCTTTGTTATCGATTCCATTGCTGTGGGCAATGGTCGGGCATTTCTCGTTCACATCCGGAATCTATGTCCCCGAGCTGTTCATGAACCCTTGGTTCCAGCTGCTGCTGGCAACGCCGGTACAGTTCGTGATTGGGTGGCAGTTCTATGTGGGTGCGTACAAAGCACTGCGCAACCGCAGCGCCAATATGGACGTTCTCGTCGCACTGGGTACCAGCGCAGCGTTTTTCTACAGTCTGTATCTGACGCTATCCAGTGGGTACTTACCTTCTACAACAATGGATCATGGGGCAATGGGAACGAGCACAGCCGCCATGCCTTCGGTAGAACTTTATTATGAGACAAGTGCAATTCTAATTACGTTAATTTTACTGGGAAAATGGTTCGAGGCTGTGGCGAAAGGTCGTTCTTCACAGGCGATCAAAAGCCTAATTGAACTGGCTCCACGTGAAGCCCGTGTCATTCGTGATGGACAGGAAGTTATGGTTCCTGCCACATATGTTGCGGTGGGTGATCTGGTCCTGGTGAAGCCGGGGGACAGCATCCCGGTGGATGGTATCGTTGAAGAGGGGCAATCCTCTGTGGATGAATCCATGCTAAGCGGCGAGAGCCTTCCCGTGGATAAAAAACCGGGAGATGCCGTTACAGGTGCTACGCTGAACAAAAACGGGGTATTACGACTTCGTGCGACCCGAGTGGGATCGGACACGGCTTTGTCCCAAATTATCAAAGTGGTGGAGCAAGCTCAGGGCTCCAAAGCACCGATCCAGCGGATCGCAGATGTCATATCCGGTATATTTGTTCCGATTGTCGTGGGTATTGCCGCGCTGACATTCTTGATCTGGTATCTGTTCGCAAGTCCGGGTGACTTCGCCGGTTCCCTAGAAAAAGCGATTGCCGTACTCGTCATTGCCTGTCCATGTGCACTGGGGCTAGCAACGCCGACCTCCGTCATGGCTGGATCGGGACGTGCCGCTGAATATGGCATTCTGTTCAAAGGTGGCGAACATCTGGAGTCGGCACAACAGATTCAGACCGTGGTGCTCGACAAAACAGGTACAGTAACCCAAGGTAAACCGGTGCTTACGGATGTTATCACGGCTCCAAGTTGGACGGAATCTGATCTGCTTGAGCGCGTGGGAGCGGCCGAACAGAGTTCGGAGCATCCGCTGGCAGAGGCGATTGTTGCAGGTATCCGTGCCAAGGGTCTGGAGTTGGCCCCAACAGAGAAGTTCGAGAACATACCGGGATACGGTGTGCGAGCTTCAGCAAAAGGGCAGGAAATTCTGGTCGGTACACGTCGGTTGCTTGCGGATGCACAGGTAAATGTCTCTGAGGAAACCGTTCAGCAGATGAACCGTCTGGAGGAACAAGGGCGTACAGCGATGCTGGTAGCGGTGGATGGTCAGTGGGCAGGGATCGTGGCTGTGGCTGACACCATCAAGGATACCTCTCGTGAAGCCATCGGTCGTCTTCAGGCGATGGGGATTGATGTCATCATGATCACGGGAGATAATGAGCGAACAGCTCGCGCTGTAGCAGAACAGGCAGGGATCGGTAAAGTACTGGCTGAGGTGCTGCCGGAAGGTAAAGCTGCGGAAGTGAAGAAACTTCAGGAGAGTGGCCTGAAAGTTGCGATGGTAGGTGACGGAATTAATGACGCTCCGGCACTCGCTACAGCGGATATTGGGATGGCCATCGGAACAGGAACGGATGTAGCGATGGAAGCGGCGGATATTACCTTGATGCGTGGTGATCTGAACAGCATTGCAGATGCGATTGAGATGAGCCGGCGCACGATGGGTAACATCAAACAAAACCTGTTCTGGGCACTCGGATACAACGTTATTGGTATTCCGATTGCGGCAGTTGGCTTCTTGGCTCCATGGCTGGCAGGGGCGGCGATGGCGTTCAGCTCCGTATCGGTTGTACTGAATTCCCTGCGTTTGCAACGCATGAAGCTGAAGAGAAATGACTGACCGACCTTTGTTTGGAGATATATTTAACGTCTCATTGTAATAAAGAGTGGATATACAAATGCGCGGTTCGCTGCGGCGGACCGTGTTTTTTTTGTTTAGAAAAATAAAGTAACGTCGCTAAAAAGTAAGCTCTGAATCGCTGGTATAGATGTTATTTCCTTCGGGAAAAGATAGCATAATGCTCTTTTGTGAAAATAGATCGATTGTATTCATGAATAAAGCTTACGTTTTCTGAATATTTCAAAAATCAGTTGACATTATGGTCATATTCACATAAAATTTAAACGATCGTTTGATTCAAACAACTGTTTAAATCAAATTAGAACTAATTGAGTAATGGAGGACACCTTTTATGTTACAGGCTTTACGTACATTGTTTAAAAAACCGCCAGTGATTGTAGGGATCGTAACAGCACTTATGTTCCAAGTGATCTTTAGCGTGATCTGGATGACCGCATATTCTGGAGTAAATGACCGTACGAAAGAATTGACGGTCGCGATTGTGAACGAGGACGGCGAAATGTCCAAAGGAATCGTGGATTCACTCGCAGGAACACTACCTTTCCACACCGTATCCAATCTGAGTGCGGCTGAAGCGTTGGATCAGCTGAATCATCACAAAGTACACATGGTGCTGGATATCCCGGCTGGATTTAACGAATTGCTTCAAACGGCTGGCTCCACCGCTGAGATTAAATACACCATTAATGAAGCGAACCCGGTTACGATTAAAAGCATGATGCAAGGTGTATCACAAAGTGTGACAAACACGATTAACAAACAAGCTACAGCACAAGGCGTGCAGACAGTGTTGACCGCTTCAGGTGCACCTGCGGATCAAGCTGCTGAAGCTGCTACGAACCTGACTAACCGAGTCGAAGGAACGACAACGTCCATCAACCCGGTTAACGGGATGAATAATCAGATGGTGCCAATGATGATGGTACTGGCTTCGTATGTAGGAGCCATGATCATGGGGATGAATCTCCAGACAGCGATGGGCATGTTGTCCTCTACCTATTCCCGCTTGACTTTGTTTGGCGCAAGAGTAGTCATTAACGTGGGTTCTGCATTGGTTGTTTCCTTGCTGGGATCATCATTGATCGTGGCATTGGGCGGACAGATTGAACAAGGATTCGTCGCATTCTGGTTGTTCCAGGCGCTCTTCCTGTGCACGTTCATGTTCTTCTCCCAGTTCTTCCTGATCTGCTTCGGACCGGCAGGAAGTCTGTTCAACATCATCTCACTGTCCTTGCAACTGGTATCCTCCGGTGCAATGGTACCGCGTGAATTGCTGAACAGCTTCTATAGCGGCATCGGGCAGTACCTGCCTGCAACATACGCCGTTCAGGGTATTCTGAGCGTGCAGTTGGGAGGCCCAGGAGTTCAGTCTGCTGCGGGCTCTATCGTGATTGTATTGTTGGTTGCAGTTGCTTTATCACTGGTCGTGACGTTGTTGAAAAAACAACGCATGCCAGCTGGGGCGCCAAGCCCGGCTCAAGCGAACAGCTAATACAGCAGTTGTATAAGATGCACATCATTGCTTCATAGGATAGGACAAGCACCCCGATGATTTTCATCGGGGTGCTTGGTGTAATATAATAGACAGATAGATTACCTGATTACAGCTCTTGAGCTGGAGCGATTGAAATGAACGGACAAGAGGGAGCGGGACGGAATGACGGAACCGGAGTTGGATATCAAAACGAGGATACTGCTTGCAGCCAAGAAGCTTTTTGCACAGCAGGGGTATGACGGGACGAGTGTTCGTCAAATCTGTGATGAGGCGGGTGCGAATGTGTCACTGGTCTCGTACCATTTTGGCGGAAAAGAAAAGGTGTTCGAAGCATTATTTGAGCATTTCTTCCCGGATCATATGATGAATTCGCTGGCTGAAGAGTCCATGTCCTCGCCTGTGGAAGGTATCCGGCGAATTATTGGTGAAGTTGTGAAGTTCACGATGACGGACCGGGAGATGAGCGATATTGTACAGCTTGAAATTACACTGCGTACACATCGCACAGCTACCGTATTTCGTTTTCTGGACCCTGTCTGGACCCGAGTGAGAGAACTGCTGCAAGAAGGAAAAGACCAGGGCTTGTTCCAGATCGAGTCCGTATCTTATGCAATGCTTCAGGTTATGGGAGTGGCTTTGGCACACAAACGGGCCAAGAATTCACGATTTGGCTTTGATTATCAGGATATGAATACAGACGAGCTCGCTGAGCAGACGATTGAGTTCGTACTTCGAGGATTGGGAGTGAACAGCCATGAATGAAACCATTGAGTTGATGATGAAACACCGTTCTGTACGCAAATTCAAGCCAGACCCAGTAAGTGATGAGCAGCTTGCAGCCATCGTAGCGGCTGGACAGATGGCTTCTTCTTCAAGTAGTGTGCAAGCATATACCGTAGTTGCTGTGACTGACTTAGAGCAAAAAGCCAAGTTGGCTGAATTGGCAGGCAACCAGGCCTATGTCAATGAATGTCCGGTGTTTCTTGTATGGTGTGCCGATCTGTATCGGTTGAGTGATGCTGCGAAACGTCATCTTCCTGAGAAGGAATCGTATGCCGATTCCACAGAGAATTTCATGGTAGCCACAATTGATGCCGCACTGGCTTCCCAGAATGCCGCTCTTGCAGCAGAGTCACTGGGATTTGGAATTGTATATATTGGCGGGCTTCGTACTCGAATTGAGGAAGTCGCTGAGCTGTTGGGATTGCCGGAGGGCGTATATCCGGTGTACGGCATGTGCATTGGTGTTGCAGATCAGGAAACGGGAATTCGACCACGTCTGCCATTGGATGCAGTCCTGCATCATAATCGCTATAATGCCGAGCAGAGCATTAAAGGTGTTGAGCAGTATGATGAGACTACGACAGCGTATATGAAAGAACGGACCAATGGAGAACGAACGACCCCATGGTCCGAGCTAATGGCGAAGCGCCTGACTGAGCCAACACGGTTGCAGGTGAGACCGTTCCTGGAAGGCAAAGGATTTTTGAAGCGTTAAGATTTATATATAGATTAGAAGTCAGTCGGTGCGCAGCCGACTGGCTTCTTTGTGCTGAGCTGTAATGTGTTGTGCTGAGTTGGCAGGGCAAGCGAGTGTGCTTGCTTCTACCTAATTTTGAATTAAGTTAAGCCGTAGAAACGCTTCGTATTCTGATAAAAGAGACGGGCGGCCCGCTCAGTTCCCATGCCGGTGATCTCACTCCAAGCCTGAATGACCTGTCTGGTCATGGCCGGGTGTGTCATTCTTCCCTGAAAAGGTCCTTCGAAGGGCCAGGGTCCGTCAGTCTCGGCCATCACTTGTTCCGCTGGATACTGCCGGGCGAGTTCACGAATCTCTTCTTCATACCGAATATCCGGCGTGAAGGAGATGAAATAGCCGTTGTCCGCTATGCGCCTTACGGTTTCGCGAGATCCTTTGAACCAGTGGAAATGAGCACGTCGGAACTGGTATTGCTCCAGTAGATCACAGACGATATCCGCATCTTCGTATACCGCATGCAGGACAAGTGGTTTGTTATGCTTTTTGGCGAGTTGGATGAAACGTTCGAGCAGTTCGATATACCCGCTCTGATCGAAGTGCTGCCCTGCCTGCTCAGCCTCCTGACGGTTGTAATAGGGAAGACCGACTTCTCCGATGGCTGTGGCTTGTCCCATATGCTTCTCGATCCATTGAAAGAACAGATCCATTTCTGCAGTGGAAGGCAGCTCCTGTTCCGGATGGAAACCGAAAGCCGGATAGATGGTGCGTGGATGTTGCTTTGCAAGCTCCAGATTGACGTGGGCAGAAGAGAGGTTCATGGACACGGCGATGACTGCTTCGACTTGCTGAGACGGGAATGATAGCAGCATCTCACGTTGTTCGTCAGGGGTATACTGATCGAAGTGAATGTGAGCGTCAATCAATGGTGCAAAAGCTTGAGAATGCATGAGGGAATTCCTCCTTAGGATCATATGTATTTTAACTATGTTACGCAGAATATCTCATGGTGGATCACCCATTAAAGGAAAATAATAACTTAAAAACCCGCGCTATTATGATAGGCGGGCTTTCTGCTGTTCTTCTCTCATCCACTGTGCAATCTGCCGTTTACGTTCAAGGAATGCGGATTCCTCCGTAATTTCTTCTCGTCTTGGGCGATCAAAAGGAACATGTACCTCATGCAACACCGTTGCAGGTCGGTTGGATAACACATAGACCCGATCCGCAAGCAGCAATGCTTCTTCGATGTTGTGGGTGATGAACAGCACCGAGCGGCGGTTCTGTTCCCAGATATCGAGCAGCCAGCGCTGCATGTCACTACGTGTCAGTGCATCCAGCGCGCTGAAAGGTTCGTCCAGCAGCATCAGTTCCTGCGGACTGAGCAGGGCACGCAAAAAGGCAGCACGCTGCTGCATTCCGCCCGACAGCATATGAGGATAGGCCTGCTCGAACCCGGCAAGACCCACGCTGCTTAACCACTTTCGAGCCTCTGCAAGTGCTTCTGCCCTAGGGGGAGCATTTATCGCTACTTCACCAGCAAGTAGTACATTATCTTCAATGGTACGCCATGGGAAAAGAGCGGGCTGTTGAGGCATATAACTAATCTTGCCACGCTGTCCCGTCACATCATGACCATTCATCAGCACTTGCCCTTCCTGTGGCTTCAGCAGACCGCCGACGATATGGAACAGGGTGCTTTTGCCGCAGCCAGAAGGACCAACGATAGCGACAAACTCACCTTGCTCGACAGTCAGGGACAGGCCGTCCAGAACCGATAGCCTACTCCGTCGCTCGCGGAATGATGCATGAACATCAACGACGTCCAGTGCAGGTGGAACCGGAGCAGGAGTAGAATTGGCAGGCCGATCGGGTGTAGCTGTGTGAGGTTTTTCACCGTGCTTTGGCTCCAATACATCTGTTCCTCGTCCAAGCTGGACTTGTTCGTCCTGTTGCCGATTCATATGATCATCACTTCCTAATATACAGAATACATGCTTTACTACCGCTTCTGTGGTCGCCAGCGTACGAGCAGCTTCTCCAGCAACGCAATGAACAGGAAGAGCAGCAAGCTGAGCGCGACAATAATCATGATCGCCACGAATAGGCGATCCGTGCGATAAGCTGACTTTTGCAGCATCATATAATAACCAATACCCTTGTCTGCACCAATCCATTCGGCGATGATGGCACCCATCACGCTATAGGTAGCGGCGATTTTGACACCGGAGAACACGGATGGCAGGGCATGGGGTAACTCCAGCTTCCAGAAGATCTGACGACGTTTGGCACCAGCCATGCGCATATAGTTCATCATGGCCGCGTCAGTGCGTGTCAGGCCATCCATGGCCGCCACCGCAACGGGGAAGAAGCAGACGAGGATGATGGTAATCAGTTTGGGCAACAGCCCGAATCCGAACCAGATTAACAGGAGCGGCGCGAGCGCGATGGTCGGAATATTTTGACTAAGAATAAGTAAAGGGTACAGGGCTGACTTGAGAAAAGGGACTAAATGCAGCACCATCGCGATCAGTAATCCGACCGTCGTTCCAGCAGCGAATCCGATCAGGGTTAACTGAATGGTAGCAGAGGCGTGCATGACAAGTCGCTCGGCCTGTGTTGCCGCTTCGCGGGCGATATCGGACGGTGCGGGCAGCATCCATTTCTCAATATGGAACAGGGAGACGGCTCCCTGCCATATCGCTATAAAGAGAATAACCGCCACAATGGGCGGCCATACGCTTTTGAAGTAGGCATGCATTAGCGATATTTCTCCGTCAGGGTATCCATGCTGAAGCCAGAAGGGCTATGGGCAATCTTGATCTGGGAGATGATGCTTGGGCTCCCAGCCTCCACGAGTACCTCGTGCATTTTACGGACAACCTCCAGCAGTTCCTCCAGTTCCCCCTCCATCGTGGTGTCGAGCGCGTTCACCTGATACTTCAGGCCAGATTGTTGAATAACTTCAATGGCGCGATCTACGTAAGGATAAGAGTTCTCGCCATTTGGCGTTTTCGGAATAACTTGAATGCTAAGTAATGTGCTTGCCATGAGAGATCACTTTTCCTTTCGGGTTAAATTGCAGTAGTTAAATCAGATTTACACTTATCGCTCCGATTGCAGTACCCTCTTCCGATCACTGTTATCCCCGGATTTCTTTAATGAATTTTAACGGAGGAAATCCGGGCATAGCGTATGCTTCCGATGCAGCTTTCTTTCAGAAAGCTTTTAGGTGAACGCTTCGCTTCTTCAGATGGGTTCTGCACTCTTCGTTCCTGTGTAAAAAAGTTAAACTTAAGCAATCTTTATTGGGGTAAAAACTCGTTCGTATATGCTTTGCTCACATCGATCTGTTCATCCAGCAGTTTTTTGCTAAACATCCAGTCGGTGTAGTTCTGCCACACTTCCTGCTTTTGTTCTCCCCAGCGCGGGGCGTCATCTGTGTACTTGGGACTGAGCCACTTCTGGCTTGCCAGTACCAATTCCTTGTCCAAATCCGGTACAGCTTTGATCAGAATGTTCGCTGCGTCTTCGGGATGATCAATCGCATATTGATACCCTTCGGAAGTGGCTTTCAGGAATGCTTTCACCAGCTCAGGGTCGTTCTGAATCGTCTGTTCGTTTGTCACAAGGACAGGCGTGTAATAATCCAGTGCATCTGAATAATCTTTCACGTATAACATGTCGATCGGTTCCCCGCGCAGTTCGGCTTCAATACCTGTCCAAGCGTAGAAAATCCACGCGAAATCAATGTCCCGTTTTACTGCGGTGAAAAAGTCAGCGTCACCCATGTTAATGTTTTTTACTTTGGATACATCGGCGCCTTCGCCTTCCATAATGGATTGCATCACGGCTTCTTCGACAGGAGAGCCCCAACCGCCATAGGTTTTACCTTCAAAATCTTTCGGCGATTTGATATTCCGATCCGCCGGAGCAGCGAACCCGGATGTATTATGCTGAATAACTGCTGCAATGGAGACGAGTGGGACACCCTGTGTGCGGGCTTGAGTTACACTCTCCTGATAGCTTACACCAAAAGGCACTTCATTCGATGCGACCATCGTATCTGCGCCACCGGCACCTGGTTGAACAATCTCAACATTCAAGCCTGCGGCCTTGTAAAAACCTTGATCCACGGCCGCATACAAGCCGGTATGATTCGTATTCGGTGTCCAGTCGAGCACCACTTTAATATCTTTCAGGGCGGCAGTGTCACCTTCGTTGCTGCTTTCCGTATTGGTGTTGCTGTTCTGTGCTGCCGGGGCAGCTTCTTTGCCGCCACATGCGGCTACCGTCACCAGTAGTACGCATAAGAGCAACAGTCCCATTGTTTTACGCCAATTCATCTTTGATTCTCTCCTTCGGTATGTCCGGCCGATTGGCACGGGGTACTCCTTGGCTTCATATCCAATCATCTTGCATAAATCGACAGATTTATACCAGTTGAGATCTGGATGACGTTATTTTTGAACGTAAGTAAAACGTCCATCGATGTCATTCAAGGAAGCCAGACCGCGTTTAGCGGCAGTTTTTCTTGTCGTATCAGGAAGGTGATGTTTCGAAGCTTACACTTTCTGATAGTAACAAAAAAAGCGCCCCGTATTCCGGGACGCGTGCAGGCGTTAGAGAGGTGGCGTTCAGCCATAGGGCTGTGCCATTTCGATATACTCCGATTCCTACGCTGGCATGATCCAGATCAGGTCTAAGGGTTAGTATCTTGGTGGGATACACTCTCAGCCGGCCAATTCCGACTCCCCTGGGAAACTATGAAGTTACGGGCATTACTAGGTGTTATTATAGGCCAGTGGGTGGAACGTGTCCAGTCAGGAACTGGATAGCGTGCGGTCGAGTGGAGATTGCCATCCATCAAAGTGATTACACCGACAACTATTGAACCGTCCTAATTGTTCACGCTCTAGCTGATGTACTTAACGTTGGAAGAATTCGATCCATTCTTTCTCCGGACCATAGATGAAGAAATAACGGTAACCGTTAGGCAGTGTAATGATTTCTCCATCGATAAATTCGGCTTCGGTGGCTTGGATGCGTTTGTACTCAGAATCAAGGTCATTCACATGGATGGCAAAATGGTGCACAGTTCCTTCGGCAGGAAGCTTGTCGCTGTACCCTTGAATTAACTCAATCTCTGTCTCATTGCTGCCATTGAAGCCGAGAAAGGCAAGCTGAATGACGCCGTTTGTATGCGTTACCCGGTCTTTCAGTTCCAGTCCAACAACCTCCGTATAGAAACGGAGTGTAGTATCCAGATCACGAACGGCAATGCCGACGTGGTCGATGCGCTTTTGAAAACTCATCGAAGTAATCCCCCTTATGATCCGTGAATGTATTCGTCCAATATTTCCCTTACATAATAAGGAGTATGATAGATTTATAAAACCTAGTTGTCAAGTGGGGATTATTGATATATGCACGTGTGAAATTGAGCTGTAGTAACCATCCAATGATTTTGTAGTTCACAGAACGTTCACTTATGTGGGAGTATCCATGATCTCTATAATTGTCAAAGTAAACAGAGAGGATGAGAGAATTGCCAACAAGCAAGAAGGAACAAATTATTTTCGGATTAATGATGTGTACAGGGATGGTCGTGGTCATGATGTTCTTCAATCTATGGCACAGTGGGTTACTCGGTAAGATGTCCCCGCTTGAAATACTGCTTCAATTCATATTATGTTTTGTCATCGCGTTTCTCGTGGAGTCTTTCATTGTAGGACCTGTGGCGAGAAAGATTGCATTCTCCTTGCCCTTTGACAAGTCCAACAAAATTCTTGGTGTGCTCGCCATGTCATTTTTCATGGTGATTGGCATGGTTCTGATCATGTCCTTGTATGGGATGATTTCGGCTTATCTTGCGAATCAGTTAAGTGGGGGTTCCATATTCCATACGTACCTTCATACGATCGCTCGTAACTTCATCCTGGCGCTTCCATATCAGTTAATTATTCTGGGACCACTCGTGCGGTATGTATTCGGTAAATTCATTAGGGAAAAGGCTACTGTCGTCGTGTCTTAAAAATGGAATAAGGCATGTTGGTTTCTAAGGTGTTCAGCAATGTCTTGCAGTGGAGAAAGTATTTCCTGGGCAATCTTGTGCAAATGAATAAATCGTATTATAGCGTTAACGAATCAAGAACGCGTTATTATGCAAAAAAACTGCAACGAGACCTTAAATTTTAGATAACTACCTAACAATAAAGTTTCTAGGATTCGTTAGATTTCAAACATACAGAAATGGAGATGAATAGCGTGTGCCAAGTTCGTTAGAACAGAGTAACGGTACAAAAAAATGTCCACCGTCAAGTCATGACAGTAGACATTTCATTTTTTTAATAGGTAATTCTAATTCTCAGAACTGGATTGATGCATAACTGTTAAATTGCTGGATCGACCACATGTTTGTTCTGCCATTGATATGTGATCACGCTAATGACAAGCAGGCCAACTGCAAAGATGGCAAGCATCCATGCAGACTGATTAACCGCCAGATGATCAAGACTCCATCCCGTCGTCAAAGGCAGAATGGCACCGCCAACTCCGCCTGAGGCAATTAATATGCTGGGTGTGGATTCTTCGGTTCCAGGCAGCAGTTTACTGGCGAAGACAAGGGCAATGGAGAAAATTCCCGACATCGCAAGTCCAAGTAGCAAGATAATGAGAAATGCAGACCAGATTTGGTTTGTGAAAGGGAATACCATTAACAAAAGAACAGACGCGAGACAACTGTACAGGACATACACGCGGTATTGGAATTTCTCTGCGATATATCCGGCGAAGAGCCGTCCCACGGACATGGCAATCCAGAAACAGGTAACACTAAGCGCTGCTCCGGCTTCCTTCATGTTCATTTTCTCAATCAGGATCGCTGGCATGAAGTTCGCAAGACTCATCTCGGTGCCAACGTATAGGAAGAAGAACAGGACGAATAGTATCAGAAGAGTCAGGTTACGTCCGCGATAGGTTGGACTAGATGTACTGTCAGCTGCGGAATGCAGTTCAGTTGGTGCCCCAGCACTGTGCGTGTGTACCGAAGCATGATTTGAACCCCGTCGATCCAGCACCTGATCTAGCTCACCGAATGATCCTTTCGCCCAGAACACAAAAGTCAGCGCCGCGCAGATCGCAACAACGAGAAATGACAGACGCCAGTAGCCGGCAGCAATCAGACCGCTGGCAATGAGCGGCATGACCATTGCCCCGATCCCGAATAACACTTCCAGTCGGCTCATGGCAACGGCTGTATTGTCTTTGATCGCAGCGATGATAATGGTGCCGATGACAGCTTCAACCATTCCAAATCCGAAGCCGGCTGCGGGTGCAATGACGAACATCCAACCCCACGGTGGCAACAGCATGTAGGATAATTCTGCAATACAGAGTAATGCTGTGGCAATTAACAGGCCTCCCCGTTTACCGAAGCGTCTGTTCAGGAATGGAGATAACAATACACCACCCAGGAATCCGGCAAATTGAGCGAAGATCAGCGTCCCGCCCTGGCTATAATCTTTCCCGTAATGTTCAAGTGCAACCGGCAGAATGGAGCCGAGTACAACGTGTGCCAGTCCAATCAGGAAATAGGATAGACACCCGATCCACAGTAATTTTTTCATAACGAACTCCTTCTACATATATACATAAATTGAGAATCACAATAAAGCGTAATCATGGAGACAAAGTCTATCATAACAGGACATGTCAAGTTGTGCCATGAATTCCGGATAGATACAGAAGGTTGCAATTTGGTCTGACGTTCGTATATACTGAGACACAACAATTACAGATCGGACCATGCCGTTGAAGAGCATCCAACTCGGAGGCGTTTTCGTCAGGGGAGCGATATTTCCCCAAGTTAACCGGAACCGCCCGTTATCGCGGACCAAGAGGCTGGAAGCAGGATATCCTGATTCAGCAAGTTGGGTGGCACCGCGAGCAGAGCGCTCCTCGTCCCAAGGGATGAGGGCGCTTTTTGCATTTTTACAGCCAAAGGAGACGGTGACCATGTTAGAAATGAAATGGATTCGGGCACATGCAGAAGAGGTTCAGGCCGCAGCAGACGGGAAAAAAATCAAGATCAACATTCGCACATTGTTAGAGCGGGATGAAGAACGCAGAGCACTTTTGCAGGAATCGGAAGAAGGACGCAGATTGCGCAATACGTTATCCGCGGACATTGGCAGACTCATGCAATCCGGGAATCGGGAACAGGCCGAGGGTTTGCGGGCTCAGGTGAAACAGATCAATGAACAGTTGGAACATGTGGAAGCGAGGCTCGCCCCTGTGCAGGAGGAAGTAACCAAGCTGCAATGGCTGGTACCCAATATCGTATCACCGGATACCCCCGATGGCTCGTCGGACGCAGACAATGTAGAGCTGCGACGTGTGGGAGAGGTGCCAACGTTCGAGTATAACACCAAAGATCACGTGGAACTTGGGGAGTTGCATGATCTGATCGATATTCCCCGTGGAGTTAAGATTGGCGGGACGCGAAGCTATGTATTAAAAGGCGCTGGCCTGTTACTTCATCGGGCTGTACAGCAACTTGCGCTTGATCTGTTACTGAAGCACGGGTTTACACCAATGGAGGTTCCGCTGATGGTCAGAGAGGATGCGCTGGTGAACACCGGATTCTTCCCAACCGGTCGAGATCAGGTCTATGAACTCGAAGGGGAGAACAAGTGGCTGGTGGGAACTTCTGAAGTGCCGCTGGTCTCGTATTATGCGGATGAGATTGTCGATGTTCAAGAGCCTGTGAAGCTGGCCGCGGTATCGACTTGTTTCCGCAGTGAGGTTGGCTCCGGCGGACGTGATGTACGCGGATTGTATCGTGTGCACCAATTTGCCAAAGTTGAGCAGGTCATTCTCTGTGCTCCTGATGCGGAAGAATCGGAGCGCATGCTGCAAGAGATTACGGGACACGCCGAAGAATTGCTGCAATTACTAGAACTGCCGTATCGTGTTGTCGCTGTATGTACCGGAGATATGTCTCAAAAAACGTACAAACAGTATGACATCGAGACCTGGATGCCGAGCCGCGATGCCTATGGAGAAACCCATTCGTCGTCGAATCTGCATGATTTTCAGGCTCGCCGTTCAAACATTCGTTGCCTGGATGCCGAAGGCAAGTTGGCCTATTGTCACACGCTGAATAATACGGCGGTGGCGTCGCCGCGTATCCTGATTCCTTTGCTTGAGAATCATCAGCAGGAGGATGGAAGCATTCGCATTCCGGTAGCCCTGCGGCCATATATGGGCGGGGCCGAGAGCTTGATTTTGCCAGAGCAGGATGAAGTGAAGTAGAGAGGTTAGTTAACGCTTTAGGAAGTGAAGAATCAGCAAAGGAACCCCTTGATCGGGGTTCCTTCTAATTAAACATATGATCTGTTACCCACTGATACTCTTGTTCGAGTCGAGCAGCCAATTTGGGATCTTCCTCGGCTACAACTTTTCTCATGTATGTTAAATCAATCGTATCAAATTGACTGTAAATCAGGTAACGTGCCCACTCCAAGCTTCGGGCATCTGTCCAGTACTCGGAGGCTCTCAATCGATCCAAAATTAGGTCGTCTATTCCAATTACGTAACAGTAGCCTTCAGGTGTTAATAATTTGATAATCTTGTCTTTTGAACCTTCCAGAGTATCAGAAGGTATTTCGATAGGGATGTCCATTTCAGAGACATAATAATGTCTTCCTTCGCGGACGAAACCCAGATGATCAAATAAACTGCGGGCCAAATCATCTCTGATCATGACCAGATCAACATCAGCTGTCTTGTAACTTCCAGAAGTATATAGTTCAACAGCGTGTCCTCCAACAATAATGGCCGGATCTGCATCTAATTCATCAAGAATAGGAGTAATAATACCCATCACATAGAACTCTTTTAAATCACTTTTGGTCACATCAGCTGCAAGTTCCTTCAATTTTCGTTTAGCCCATTTAATTCTTTCCTGCATTTCTGGTGTTTGAATACGTTCCATGGTTCACCTATATTCTTTAACGCAGCTTCCATTCACGCTCGTTAATGATTTCAATTTGTCCAGATTCAAGGGCTTTTTTAAAACGATTGCGGGCTGTTTTCATCAATAGAACCATTTCGTCTTCAGGACGAATCTTGGTGGATGTCGAAGTGACTATAGCTTTCATACGTTTACGGTTATTTTTAGGTGAAACCATATCAAGCAAATTCTTTTCGATCATACATACCCCACCCCCATCTTTTAGGTTTATTAAAACAGTATTACGCGGCCTTCCCATATTATACAATGAAAATCATGAATTGTTCCAAGACTCTCACTCATGTTATTCAACTTTATGCAATTCATATCCGATATAATATAATAGAAGTAAAATATTGGATTATGGGAGATGGAGATAGAGATGAATAGAATCAAACTGGCGCTTCGAGGCACACTTGCTCTAATTATTGCATTAACCGTACTGGTCCCTTCGTTGGCCTTGGCGGCTACAGGTGACGTGACATCGATTGAAATAACCAATAGCAGTCCACAGAAGATGAGTGTATCCGAAACAGCTACGCTTCAGGTGATGGCAACGGTAGAAGGTTTTGATAACAAACAGGATGTTACCGAAGGCGTAACATGGTCTACCAGTAACGCAACAGTTGCCACGATGGTGAAAGGCAAAGTCAAGGCTGTGGCCACGGGCGAAGCAACCATTTATGCAGAGGTAGACGGGGCTAAAGCTCAGTTGGTTGTGCAGGTGCAGGAGAAGATCAAAAGCATCAAAGCTTCACCGAACTCTTACAGTTTCGTTAAAGGCAGTGAAAGCACCCTTCCCAAAGTAAGCATTACCCGTGCAAATGGTAAGGAAGAGGATGTGACGTCTGAGATTGTGTGGTCCGTATCCACTTCTTCGGCTGTGCTGGAAAACGGCAAAATCAAAGGCGTTACACCCGGCAGAGTATTGCTGCAAGGCAAGTACGGAACAACGATTGTGAAAGTCCCTGTTGCTGTGACGGACGAAATTACCAAAGTCGAGGTCACTCCTGCCACAATGCAGCTAAACATTAAGAAGTCCAAGGCGTTGAAGGTTATCGGGACCTACGCGAACGGCAAAACAATTAACCTTTCGAAACAGGTCATATGGACCTCTTCCAATACAAATGTAGCTATTGTGAAAAATGGAGCAGTCAAGACGCTGACAGAAGGACAAGCGACCTTGACAGGAACTTATCAAAATCAGACAATAAAGGCAGAGGTTACCGTTGTGCCTTTGCTTAAAAAGCTGATTACAGGCCAGAAAAAACTGGTCTTGTCTCCGCAGGGAAGTACAACGCTGAGTGTTATGGCTCAGTATGATACAGGCAAAACCACTGTTGTGACTAACAGCGCGGTGTGGGGTAGCACAAAGCCGGGCGTAGCAACAGTAACAAATGGCAAGATCGTAGCTGTAGGCAAAGGTAAAACGTCCATAACGGCCAAGTGGGGCAACAAAAAAGTGACCATACCTGTTACGGTAAAATAAATATTTATATAATGAAGCATTCTGTATCAATCCAAAGATTAATTCAGTACATGACATGGTTAAAATCATCAATATCATCAAGGTAACAGACAACCAAGGGGCGTAGACATACGCTTCTTTTTTGGATATATAGAACTCTGACGAAATCAAGGAGGGAGCTTGTTAATGACAGATCCAATGCAACCGGAAAACTGGCCTACCTGGGCGACGGAGTCGGTAGAGATTGCTCAGGCCAACCCCAATTGGAATGCGCAGGCTCAGGAAGAAATTCGGCAACTCAAACACAGCTTGCAGCAGTTTAATATCCATCAATTCGAACATATCGGAAGCACGTCCATTCCAGGGTTACCCGCCAAACCCATTATTGATCTGATGGCAGAGGTACAGTCATGGGATGACATGGATCTGATTGCAGATCAGCTGAATCCATTGGGCTGGAACTACGTTCCGCCTGAACTCGATGGCCGGGATTATAGGCGATTCTGGGTCAGGGTTAAGGATGGGAAGAGAGCTGTACACCTTCATCTGATGCGTCCGGGAGAGGACCGTTGGGATCGTCAAATTCGGTTTCGGGATGTGCTGAGAAAACGCCCAGATCTGGTGGAAACATATGCCGCCCTTAAGACGAAGCTTGCTGATGAGAATAAAGAAGATAGGGAATCGTATACCGCTGCCAAAACGCAATTTATTTTACAAGTACTTGATGAAGGCGTGTGATGGATTGAAAAGCGTACTCATCAGAGACAGGATGATCTATTTCTTCGCAGTCATGATGACCATGGCGGCAGGACTGGCATCCAGACACTATGGTGAACGATTGCCGGATTGGGTGCATGAACATTTCGGTGATGCATGTTGGGCAGGCATGATTTATTTCGGAGTTCGCATGATATGGCCTCATTGCAGCTTGGTATGGGCGATGTGTTTTAGCTGTATATTCAGCTGGTTGATTGAGTTCTCGCAGTTGATTCAGACGCCTTGGCTGATTGAGTTACGCTCTACCGTATTAGGTGCTCTTATTTTAGGACATGGATTTCTGGTGAGCGATCTGATTCGATATACGGTCGGTATTCTGTGTATGGCTGTAATCGATCGTTATTTCCTGAGAAATAAGATGACTAGATGATGCACTCAGTTTGAGTCATGGAGGTGTTCTGAGTGAATGGAGAGAAACTTTTTGCCGAATCGCCCGAATTCGAAACCCATCGGCTGAAGCTGAGACGCCTTGCGATGGATGATCTTGATGAATATTATGCGTTTGCCTCTGATCCACGAGTGAGTCAGCAAAGCTTGTGGAAATGCCATGAGACGACGGAGGATTCGATTCAATATATTCAGCGGGTACTGGATAATTATGAAAGGAAAATGGTCTATATCTGGGCTTTTATCCTGAAGGAAACAGGGACCTTGATCGGGAGGGGTGGCATTTTTCATCTCAACGAACCCATGCAGAGTGCTGAACTAGGGTACGCGATAGCCAGCAGTCAATGGGGTAAGGGTCTCGCAGCAGAAGCGATGCAACCTATCGTGGATTATTGCTTTCGGGAACTGGACTGCAATCGGTTGGAGGGGAAATGTAATGCAGACAACATAGGCTCTGCACGCGTAATGGAGAAGCTGGGCATGTCGTACGAAGGTTTGCTACGCAAACAGTTGAAGATCAAAGGCGTATTCACGGATCAAAAATTGTACTCCCGTATCCGGGATGATCTATAATACTTCCAATGCCACATAGGGTACATCGCAGAAATTGAAGGAGGCGGAACCATGATCTATAGTATTATTTCCCGTTCGTTGTGGGAGCAAGTGTCAAAGGGGACTGAGTATGCACCAGATAGCCTGGAGACAGACGGATTCATTCATTGTTCCACCAAGGAACAGATTCCATGGGTAGCCGGGCAATACTATGCAGGCCGCACGGATCTGTTATTACTTAGTATTGATGAGAAGTCGTTGAAGCCGGAACTGGTGTATGAGGATCTCTACGAATTAAATGAACTATATCCACATATCTATGGAGAGCTCAATCTGGATGCGGTTCGCAAAGTCATTCCATTTGAACCGAATGCAGACGGTACATTCTCATTTCCTGAATAAAGTAACATGTGACGCTTCTATTTGGACGTGATCTGGGGACATTATACTTTTTCGAAGGGTGGTTAACGGATGGATATGAATCAGGTTTTTCTGGAGACAGCCGAGAAGCAATTCTTGTATTACAAGCAGCTCGGGGAAAAAGCCATGGCACAACTGGAGTCTGAGCAATTGTTTCAATCCTGGAATGAAGACGCGAACAGCATTGCGGTAATCGTAAAACATCTATGGGGCAATATGCTGTCCCGTTGGACGGATGTACTGACGACAGATGGTGAGAAACCGTGGCGTGAACGGGACGCCGAGTTCGTGAATGATATTGCATCCCGGGAAGAGTTGCTCGCCAAATGGGAGGAAGGCTGGAATTGTCTACTCGAATCCATTCGTTCGTTTACCCCGGAACAATTGTCTCATATCATATATATTCGGAATGAAGGTCATACCGTCATGGAGGCAATTATTAGGCAATTGGCGCATTATCCGTATCATGTCGGGCAGATTGTATTTGCCGCGAAAATGCTTAAAGAAACAGCTTGGGACAGTCTCTCCATTCCGAGAAACGGGTCTTCTCAATATAATGGCGGCAAATTTGCCAAGCCGAAGGCACGCAAACATTTTACAGAAGATGAACTTCATATAGAAAAAGGTGAGGAGCAACAATGACTGAAATCGCATTGATTCGCCATGGAAGCACAGCGTGGAATAAGGAAAAACGTTCGCAGGGACAGACGGATAATCCGCTGGATCAGGATGGAAGAGAACAGGCGGTATTGCTTGCTGCGAGACTGGCCGAGGAATCCTGGGATGCCATCTATGCAAGTGACTTGGAGCGTGCAAGTGAGACGGCTCGCATCATTGGTGATCGCTTGGGCATTCAGGAGATTCATCTGGACCCTAGGCTTCGCGAGATGGGCGGGGGACAGGTCGAAGGAACAACGGAAGAGGAACGGTTAGCCAAGTGGGGAGCGGACTGGAGTACTCTGGATCTGGGACGGGAGCTTGCAGATGCAGGGACTGTTCGAGGCAGTGCGGTGCTTGAGGATATTGTACAGCAGCACCCTGATGGAAGAGTGATCGTTGTCAGTCATGGAGCTGTCCTGCGGAATACACTGCGAGGTCTGGTGCCTGAGCTTGATATCAGCGTGAAGCTGTCCAACACATCCATTACCCGGATCGTCAAGAATGAGAATGCGTGGCAATGCGAACTGTACAATTGCAGCGTGCATTTGGATTCGTCAAGGGAGTCTCAATAGATGGATGCTCTGACGTTAAAACAAAAATTACAGCATATTCAGTCGTCTAATCATTCCATTGATCACGATGAACAGCCCTACGAATTGGCACTGCATATGATGAAGCATATTGGTAGTACTGATCCTGTCCTGCGGGATGAATTGATCTATGTTACGTTTGCAACCTGGATTGGACAGGGTGTATTTTCGGAAGATCAGCTAAGGGATGTGTTGCAGTTGGCGCTGGACGATCAGCACCTGTTCTATGGGATCGGAGAGCAGGGAACGGATAGTGTGTTTACGCGAACGTTCTCCGTATTGTTACTGCCTCCCATTCTGAATGTGGATCGTGAGCGGCCTTTCTTGGACAAAGAGGATATCGCAGGGATTCATCATCGGTTGACTACATATCTGGAACGTGAAAAAGATGTTCGCGGCTACGCCGATGATAAGGGCTGGGCGCATGCTCCGGCACACGCGGCGGATGCGGTTGAAGACTTGGCACAATCGCCATATCTGGAGCGAACGGATCTGCTGGAACTTCTGCATGCACTCGCTGTAAAAATAACGGAATCAAGTGTAGTTTACATCCATGATGAAGATCAGCGAATAGCGCATGCTGTAATTACCATTCTTCGTCGCAATCTGTTGGAGCCAAAGGATATTACGGCGTGGATCGATTCTCTTCATCAAGGAGACCAGGCGATGAACAGATCACTTCTGGAAACCAGTCATAGGAATCTGAATGTGCGTCTGTTTTTACAGACACTGTATCTTGTGATGCGTACAGAAGAAGATGAGCCGTTTCCGGCGGCTCGTTCACTGGTATTGCAGGCATTGGAGAGAGATAAATAACGATACGCTAAACTTTGTGGACAAAGGTGGAGATGGCGCATGACCAAACAGACGTATGCATGGACGGAAGAGATCCTATCTCCGCTGGGTGAGGCAGCGGTTATCATCCAGTGCGGGGATCAATTGTCTGACGCTGTGCAGCGCAGAGTGATGTCTGTCTGTGCTTTGCTGGAAAGAAGCACTTTGCCAGCCATGATCGAATGGGTGCCTTCTTACACGTCGGTTACGCTGTTCTATGATCCGTTCATCTCCTCGTACCCCGAGTTATGCCTGATTCTGCTTCAGCAGTTGAATCAAATGAAGGAATCCGTACAAAACAAGCCCAGAACGGTCACGATTCCCGTATGTTACGGTGGTGAGTGGGGCCCTGATCTGGACTATGTTGCCAGTGAACATGGACTGACCGCAGAGGAAGTTATTGCGATTCATACATCTGTGGACTATCTTGTGCACATGATTGGATTCGCACCGGGTTTTCCTTATCTCGGCGGGTTATCCGAACGGATTGCTACGCCCAGAAGAGCGACGCCGAGGCTCCGGGTTGAGGCGGGCACAGTAGGTATCGGTGGCAAACAGACGGGAATCTATCCGGTGGACACACCCGGAGGATGGCAATGTATTGGACGAACGCCACTCCGGTTGTTTCGGCCGGAAGAGAACGTACCGAGTTTGCTGGCAGCAGGTGATCGGGTTCGATTCAAACAGATTACGATGCAGGACTATCTGGCGTTGAAGCGGAAGGAGGGCGAACGATGAGTATTGAAGTGATTCGCCCTGGTCTGTTATCTACCGTTCAGGATGAAGGCAGAACCGGCTATCGCCGGTATGGTATTCATCCTGGCGGGGTCATGGACACCTTTGCAGCCAGAGCAGCCAATATGCTTGTGGGCAACTCCCGACATGCGGTAGTACTGGAGATGACGATGACGGGGCCAGAGCTTCGATTTCAGGAGAGCCAGCTAGTCTCATTATGTGGAGCCGATCTGACGGCAACCGTGGATCATATGCCTGTACCTTTGTGGCGTCCTGTGCTGGTGCGGGCAGGAAGTGTACTGAAGTTTGGCCCATGTCGTCATGGCTTGCGTGTTTATCTGGCGATTGCGGGCGGAATAGCTGTGCCTGAAGTGATGGGCAGTCGAAGTACGGATCTCAAGACAGGTCTTGGCGGTGTGGAGGGGCGAGCCTTGCGCGTGGGGGATCTGTTATCTACAGGTGAAAATTCTGGTGAAGCGCAAGGTTGGATGCAGCGTATGGAGCGAAAAGTTGAGGAGAGTGCGCTGGACCACCGAATGTTGGCGCCTGCGTGGTTCTTGTCTGAGCGGGAAAGACCTGACTATTATGGGAGATCTGTTATTCGTGTGATGGAGAGCAAGGACAGTTTGCTGTTCAGCCAAGAAAGTCTGGTGCAGTTCTACGTGGAAAAATACGTGATTTCTCCGCAATCGGATCGGATGGGTTATCGATTGCAAGGTTCAAGATTGGAGCTGGAACAGCCGCTGGATCGGCTGTCTGATGCCGTTACCTATGGCACGGTGCAAGTGCCTCCGGATGGGCAACCCATCATCTTGATGGCAGACCATCAGACGATTGGAGGTTACCCTGTGATTGCACAGGTAGCCCGGGTGGATATGCCAATTTTGGCTCAGGCTAAGCCAGGAACTCGAATTGCTTTTGAACAGATTACGCATGATCAAGCCGGACAGTTGTATATGAAACAGGAACGCAACATGCAGCTCATCGATAAACTGATACGCAGGAGAATGGCAGGAATGGGGGGCGCTTAATGAATACCTCGAAAACCTTGGATATCAATTGTGATCTGGGCGAAAGTTATGGTATATATCGCACGCTATCCGATGAAGCCATTCTGCCCTTAATTACGTCAGCCAATATAGCCTGCGGGTTTCATGCAGGGGACCCCGCTACGATGCGGATGACGGTGGAGATGGCATTGGAGCATCAGGTTGCGATTGGAGCCCATCCCGGGTTGCCGGATTTACAGGGGTTTGGCAGAAGACGTATGGACATTACGCCACGGGAAGCATATGACATGGTTGTGTATCAGATCGGAGCGCTGAATGCCTTTGTCCGGGCAAGCGGAGGGCATCTGCATCACGTGAAACCACATGGTGCCTTATACAATATGGCCGTAGAAGATGCGAAGCTTGCTGAAGCGATTGCAGAGGCGATCTATCAAGTACAGCCTGAACTGTATTTGTATGGTCTGGCGGGTAGTGAGCTGATTCACGCTGCGGATCGCATCGGTCTGCGTAGTGTGAGCGAGGTATTTGCGGATCGAACCTATGGGGAGGATGGGAGGCTAACCCCTCGCAGCCAAGCCGGAGCCATCATTGAAGAGTCGGGACAAGCGATTGCGCAAGTGCTCCAGATGGTGAAAGACGGCGTGGTTGTATCCATGGATGGTACGCTAGTTCCCATTAAGGCAGAGACGGTCTGTATCCACGGTGACGGAGCGAACGCTCTCGCATTTGCTCAAGAAATTCGTCGTGTGCTGGAATCGGAAGACATTAAATTATCCGCTCATACAGCTGGATGATATGCCTGTTCAGCAGAACAACAGTTTATACATTGTTTTGTTAAATTGAACTTTGAAATTTAGAATGACAAGGAGTGAATGAACAGAATGAAACCCATACGCAACTCGGCGAAAGCCGTTATTGTGCAGGATGGACGATTGCTGGTCATCCGGCTGGAAGACCAATATGGTACCGCTTATGTGTTCCCGGGTGGAGGACAGGAGAAAGGTGAAGAACTCAAGGATGCGGTCGCACGCGAATGTCTGGAGGAGATTGGTCAGGCTGTGAACGTGGGAGAGCTGTTACATATCCGAGAGTATATCGGAAAAAATCATGAATTCGCCGAGTGGGATGCAGATATCCACCAGGTTGAATTTTATTTTGCGTGCAGCCTGATAGATCCGGAGGCAACCGTTTTTGAAGGCTCTAATCCAGACGACCACCAAGTTGCCGTGGAATGGATTGCCCTTGAAGACCTGTCCAAGATTCGTTTATATCCAAAAACCATAGGTGAGCTGCTGCTTAAATCAGATTCTTCATCAATCTATCTTGGAGATCTGAATTAAATCAGCCATGCAGAAATTTCGTACTAATCCCTTTATGTAAACATTTTTATAAAGAACTTTTCCATTTTTGTCACGTTTGCATACAGGTTCATTGGATTCACCATAGGTGAGGTGGGTACACTATAAGTACAGGCTTATTACAAAAGCATTTGCATTAAGCTGTTTATAGTAATACGAGAATAATGAGCTGTCATTAAACACAAAGAGGTAGTAACAACTACACTACTCTTTGTACTTTTATTATTCACACTAAATTGGGAGAACGGTAGACGTAGTGGAGGGGACGGAATCGATTCTGAGGAAGCAAAGCGTTCGCCTAAAAGCTTTCTGAAAGAAAGCTACATCGGAAGCATACGCTATCAACGGATTTTCCCTTTGAGAAAAGGGAATCAAAAAAATCCGGGGATAACAGCGATCCAAAGAACGATCCGTACCCGAAACGGCCGCCTACAAGAGTCCTTCCAATATACCCCCAAAACCGAAAGGAGCACTTCTCATGAACCAGACTGAATTGGAACAAAACATTGTAAAAGCTTTGGAAAACAACCCTTTTTGCAGCTTCTCCACTGTGGAGGATGGTAAACCGAAATCCCGCTATATGGCGCTTTTCAACGATGGACTGAACATTCATCTGGCAACGAACCGCCGTACACACAAAGTAGAGGAACTGGAGAATAATCCGAATGTTAGCCTACTACTTGGTTATGAGGCTGGTGGTTCCAAGGAAGTGGTTGAGATTGAAGGAACCTGTGAAGTGACGAAGAACGAAGGTTTGCGTGAGCAAGTGTGGAACGACGAACTGAAGGCCTGGTTCGATGGACCTAATGATCCGAACTATGTCATCCTGGATATCACGCCTGCTCGTATTGAGTATACGGGCAAAGATCATGAACATCACGTGTGGGAACAATAAGTCGAATATGAAAATAACCTCTGCGAAGTAGCGTCCTTATGCGGAAAATCGCGCAGAGTTCAATCCAACCGTGAAAGCCGTTCAGGCTTCACGGTTTTTGTTGTGAATGAAGAACGCTGAATTGGATATAGATGTAAGGCGTATGTAATATACGTATTTTGAAACGAATAAGCACTAAATACCTACTAAAATGTTGAAAAAAATGTCGAAATCACGCATGATAATGTAAACTCGGCCTGGTATGTGCGGGTAATGTAAAAAATAATGCTTTTCAATGGCTGAACATTGCGTTATGATTTGGAATGTAAACGACAAGCACAGACATAAATAGATGTTCATGTGAGATAAACTTACCTGAAATTCCGATGCATGTCATCAGAGCGTCAGTACGCACAACCCATGAAATCTATCTTTTTTCTGCGCTCTTCGTTTGCCCATTAATGCATGATTCAATGTACATAACCGGGAGGGGTTATTTTGAAAATGAGAAAAAAAGTATTATCAAGCCTGACTGCCGCTTTGGTTGCATTAAACGTGCTTGCGGTATTTCCGGTACCTGTGTCGGCTGCGGATGCTGCCAAAGTTAAACTGCGGATCATGGAGACCACAGACATTCATACCAATCTGGTTAACTATGATTATTATTCCGACAAAGAGACAGACCAATATGGACTCGCCAAAACAGCAACACTGATTAAGAAAGCCCGTGACGAAGCGAAGAACAGCCTGCTGTTTGATAACGGGGATCTAATTCAGGGGAATCCGCTGGGAGACTACGCTGCCAAAATTGATCCACTGAAAAAGGGTGAGACTCACCCTGTATATAAAGCGATGAATCTGCTCGATTATGATGCAGGGAACATCGGTAACCATGAATTCAACTATGGTCTGGATTTCCTGGACATGACGCTGGAGGGAGCAAACTTCCCTTACATTAATGCCAATGTCTATGTAGACGATGGTGATGATGATGAGACAAATGACAAGAATTATTTCACACCGTATGAGATTTTGGATAAGAAAGTAACGGACGAAACGGGTAAGGAACATACGATCAAAGTGGGTGTGATCGGATTCGTGCCGCCACAGATCATGCAGTGGGACAGTGCTAACCTTGAAGGTAAGGTCATCGCCAAAGATATTATCGCTACTGCGAAAAAATTCATTCCTGAGATGAAAGCAAAAGGTGCCGACATTATTGTAGCTATTCCTCACTCCGGATTTGAGGAAATTCCTCAAACGGATCTGATGGAGAACTCCGTATTGTATCTGAGCCAAGTTGAAGGCATTAATGCCATTTTGTTTGGACATGCCCACAAAGTGTTCCCAAGTGCTGATTTTGCTGGCAAAAAAGGGGTAGACCTGGAGAAGGGTACAATCAATGGCGTTCCTGCGGTTGAGCCAGGATTCTGGGGGGATCACCTGGGAATTATTGATCTGGATCTAGAACAAGTGGATGGTAAATGGAAAGTGGTGGATTCCAAAACGGAAGCACGCCCAATCTATGACACAGCCAACAAAAAGGCACTGGTAGAAGCGGATCAGGACATCATTGATGCGGTTCACGAAGAGCATGAAGGCACATTGGAGTATGTTCGTGGTCCGGTGGGCGAAACGACTGCACCAATCAACAGCTTCTTCGCTCTGGTTCAGGATGATCCATCCATTCAGATCGTAACGAATGCACAGAAATGGTATGTTGAAAAACATATGCAAGGTACGGAATATGAGAAAATTCCTGTATTGTCCGCAGGTGCTCCATTCAAAGCCGGTGGACGTTCAGGCGCTTCGTATTACACGAATATTCCTACAGGCACCATTGCAATCAAAAACGTTGCTGACCTGTACGTGTATCCAAATACGGTACATGCTGTAATGGTTAACGGCGCAGAACTGAAAGAATGGCTGGAATGGTCTGCAGGCCAATTCAACCAGATCGACCCGGCCAAAGGTGGACAACAACAACTGATCAACAATGACTTCCCAACGTACAACTTCGATGTTATTGATGGCGTAACGTATCAGATTGATGTAACTCAACCAGCCAAATACGATAGCAAAGCTACGATCGTTAATGCATCCGCAAGCCGGATCAAGGATCTGAGCTTTAACGGCAAACCAATTGACCCAGCGCAAAAATTCATTGTAGCGACGAATAACTACCGTGCTTCTTCATCCAAACTGGCTAACCCGGACGGCAAACGCATCGTTCTGGCTGCACCGGATGAGAACCGTCAAGTGATCATCGACTACATCCGTGAGAATAAAACGATTAATCCAGCAGCGGACGGCAACTGGTCCCTTGCACCAATCAAACCTTCTGCTGGTGTAACTGCAGCAGCGCTGAACGATCTTGAAGTTGTGTTTGCTTCTTCTCCAGATGCGAAAGATCTGGTTGAAGCGAATCCGGCAATGTCATTTATCGGTACGAACAAAGAAGGTTTTGCAGAGTACGGCTTGAAATTGACAGGTGAAGCAACGACAACACCTGAAACAGGTACGGAGCCAGCTCCGACGCCTAAACCAACACCAACGCCGACACCTAAGCCACAACCTGAGAAACCGGCAACCAACAACAAGGTTGTATATGTGGTGAAAAAAGGGGATAACCTGTACCGCATCGGTTTGAAATATGGTGTGGACTGGCGCAAGCTTGCGACAGCGAACAAAATCTCAAATGTGCATAACCTGAAAGTTGGACAGAAAATCGTGATTCCCGCTTCTTAAGTTTAATAAGCGGTGAGGGGGAGACCGACAGTCATCAGACTGCCGGTCTTTTTTTCTGCAATTTTGAATATATTTGTTTCAATAACCGTCATACAGGAAGTCATCAAAACAGTAGAGATTAATTTCTAGACCCATGATATAATATTTACAAACTTTGGGTATATACCAGTGAACATTAATGGACATGGAATCATAAATTGGCAAGGGGGTCCTACATGAATTGCAGTGGCTGCAGTCCAATCTATCCTATAGAGGGTGAAGGTACCTTGTACCTGCGTCCCATTTCCCCCGCTTTGCTGGAAGCGCTGCAAACGCCGGGAAGACATATCGAGACGTCGGATGACATGATGTGGATGCATTTTACGGATATTGAGGCGGTTCAGAGCTTAATAGAAGAGATCGGTATAATTGATCCCACTTTACGTGATTCCCTAACCGTTCAGATTACGCCTTTATACGAACAGGCTAATGAAGAAGGCTGGATCAGTCTAACCATGCAGGAGTCCCGTTTCAAGCATGCGGAGCTCGTTTCCATTATTTTGGAGCATCAATTCAGCAGTCATATGCAGCCCATTGTTGATGCCTCGGAGCAGATTATTGGATATGAGTTTTTACTTCGTCCTGCTGAGAATGGAAAATCCTTCAGTTCCTATGAATTATTTGAAGTTGCGCGAGAGACCGGATTACACTCTTTTCTGGATCGAACGGCGCGTATTACCGCCATTGAGACCAGTGCCCTTTTTCTGCCGCATGGTGTCAAACGCTTCGTGAATTTCCTGCCTTCCTCCATATATAACCCCGACTATTGTCTGACACATACGTTTGAAGCGATTGAACGTCTTTCACTTGACCCTAAAGATTTTGTGTTTGAAGTCGTGGAAACAGAGCAGATTCAGCATATGTCCATCTTGCAGCACATCTTTGAGGTGTATCGTTCACGCGGAATGTCGGTTGCGTTGGATGATGTGGGTGCCGGATATTCGACAATAGAGTTGATGAGTCGATTAGAACCGGATTTTGTCAAAATAGATCGAAGTCTTATTGACCGTTGTGATCAAGATTCGACCAAACAACAGAAGATCCTTCATATTGTTGAGATGTCCAGTCGATTTGGGGGTCAAGTACTTGCCGAGGGGATTGAACGAATGGAGGAGTTTGAATTCTGTCGTTCTATCGGTATTGAGCTTGCGCAAGGTTACTATTTCGGTAAACCTGCGGCACAACCTCCAGACGGTACATGTTCCAACACTTGATCTAAATTTATGAAATAATTAGTAACCCTTACCTTGTACAAGTCACTTCTAAGTAAGAAGTGGCTTGTTTGGCGTGCCTGCACATTTTTCTCTCAAATAAATACCCTCACCCAGCCGATATATAAGATAAGCCTTTTAGATTGATTCATACATACAAAGAAAGAGGGCATTTTTACATTTAGAGGGGGAGAAATTCATGAGTGAAGCTCAGGATACTAAAACAATGAAAGCAGCGAAACCTGCCAAACCAAAACAAAATAAAAATAAAAAGAAGAATAAAAAGAAAGGTTTCGTCTGGAATATAAGGAACAAATTATTGGTCTCTTTCCTGGCAGTTCTACTCCTGCCGAGTCTGGCCATAGGTTTGATCACGCTAACGATGGCTGAAGGTGGCGTACAGGGACAACTAGTGGACAGCGCTCAGCAAAGTGTGAACACGGCCAATACAATTGTAGAAAGCCAAGTGAGTTATAAAATTCATGACATTAACTATTTTGCGGATGCCCTTGATCCGAGCCTGATTAAAGGGGAGAACGATAGTCCTGAGGTTCAGGTGAAGCTGGAGCAATATCTGGGCTTACATCTGGATGCCATGAACATTTTTGTGGGAACGACAGAAGGAGTCATGGTTCGAGGTAAACCAACAGCGAGCAGCACGCGGGGAGATGCATATGATCCACGGGAGCGGGAGTGGTACACGCTTGCGATGGAGAAGCCAGGTACAGTCGTTGTTTCAGATGTCTCCATTAATACGGATGGGGTAGCGGTTGTATTTATCTCCAAAACATTAAAGGATCAATCGGGTGTTATTGGTTTGTCTCTTGATCTGACAGACCTGCAGGAACAGGCATCCATTAAGGTGGGTAAAGAAGGCTATGTCATCATTATGGATGCCGACAAAAATTATGTCGTTTCTCCTGTAGTTGATGCAGGTACGCAGGAAACTAGCGGCTTGCTGGATGAAATGTACGAGGGTCAAGAAGGCCAATTCGATTACGAATTCAACGAGCAACCGAAAATGATGATTTTCTCAACGAATGAAGTAACGGGCTGGAAGATTGCTGGTACGATGTTCAAGAGTGAAATAACCAATGCAAGTAAGGATATTCGCATGGCGACGTTTGCTGTTATTCTTGCGGCCACGTTCCTTACCCTCATCTTTATTATTTGGTTTACTCGTTCCATGCTACGTCCGATCAAACGATTGCAGGAATCTGCCAGAGCCGTGAGTAAAGGTGACCTGACCGTGAAAATGGAAACAGGGCGTAAAGATGAAGTCGGTGATCTGGCGAAGTATTTCGAGCGTATGGTTGATAACCTGCGGATGATGATTCTGGGTGTACAGGAAACGACAGAGCAGGTATCCGCTTCTTCTCAAGAATTGTCTGCTAGTGCAGAACAAACAACCAAAGCGATTGAACATTCAACACTAGCCATTCAGGAACTGGCTGAAGGTGCTGAGCAACAGGTGAACAGCGTGAAAGACGGATCTGGACAGATGAGCCGAATGGCAGAAGATGTTCGAATGATGTCGGAGCGTGTGCAATCGATCACGGCGAATATGCGGAATACGTCTGGAGCAGCTTCTTCTGGTAATGAGGCAGCTGGACAGGCTGTAGAGCAGATGAACAGCATCCAGGAAACGGTGGAGCAGCTGGGAACAGTGGTTCAGTCACTGAATGCCCGTTCGGTAGAGATCGGCAGCATGGTTGATGTCATTGCCTCCATCTCCAAACAAACGAACTTGCTCGCATTGAATGCTTCCATTGAAGCGGCAAGAGCGGGTGATGCGGGTCGTGGGTTTGCTGTTGTAGCAGGAGAAGTGCGTAAACTGGCAGAAGAATCCGGTAGCTCGGCAGCACAGATCGGTGAGGTGGTTCACAATATCCGTCAGGATATGGATGCCGCCCTAATCGCCATGAATGCCGCCCAGACTCGGGTGGGAGAAGGAATTCAGGCCGTGAATACGTCCGGACAATCGTTTGCCCAGATTCGGGAGGCAGTGGAAGATGCTGTTCATACATTGGATGACCTGTCCGAAACAACGAAGCAACTGGAGAACGGTGCATCCCACGTTGCCAAAGCGATGAGCGATATTTCGAATGTGACTCAGGAATCTGCTGCAAATACAGAATCCGTGTCTGCATCTTCACAAGAGCAATTGGCGTCGGTAGAAGAGATTGCATCATCCTCGGCACATCTGAATAGCATGGCAGAACAATTACAAGGACTGCTTGGCATGTTCAAGATGGTAGAGGATACACCGAAGGATAAGGGTAACGATAAATCCTAACATTTGGATAGCGAAACTTACTACAGATTCTATAAAACAAAATAAAGATAGACATTGCTCCTGCGGCCCTGTATAAATATATCGAGACAGGGTACAGCAGGAGGCTCTATGGTATACGTAGCAATATTGATTTTTGCAGTAACGATCACCTTGGTGATCTGGCAACCTCGCGGATTGGGTATTGGTTGGACTGCCTCGGGTGGGGCATTGCTTGCCCTGCTGTGTGGAGTCGTCAGCTTGAACGACGCATCGGATGTGGCATCCATTGTATGGAATGCAACGTTGGCTTTTGTCGGCATTATTATGATTTCTCTCATTCTCGACGAGACGGGTTTCTTCGAATGGGCTGCTCTTCACATGGCAAGGCTGGCTGGAGGGGACGGTCGCAGATTGTTCTTCTACTCCATTTTGCTGGGTGCCGCAGTATCTGCGCTGTTCGCGAATGACGGTGCGGCGCTCATTCTGACGCCAATTGTACTGGCAATGGTGCGTGCATTGAAGTTTGATGAGCGCATGGTGCTGGCTTTTGTGATGGCGAGTGGATTTATCGCCGATACCACATCATTGCCGCTGGTCGTCAGCAATCTGGTTAACATTGTGTCTGCTGATTTCTTTGGTATTACATTTGTGGAATATGCGGTGCGCATGGTCGTACCCAATCTGTTCTCAATCGTAGCGAGTACGGGGATGCTGTTCTTGTTTTATCATAAAAGCATACCCCTTCGCTACGACATCTCCGCGGCACGTGACCCGAAGGAAGCGATACGTGATCCACGGATGTTTCGAATCGCTTGGTTCATGCTGGGGCTGTTACTGGTGGCCTATGCATCCAGTGAGTTTCTGCCGATTCCTGTGTCGGTTATCGTTGGCTCCGTTGCGTTGCTATTCGCCTTACTGGCACGCAAGAGTGAGGCGGTTGATCTGAAACGGGTAATCAAGGAAGCACCGTGGTCAATTGTGGTGTTCTCAGTGGGCATGTATATCGTCGTATATGGACTGCGTAATGCAGGGTTAACGGATCATCTGAGCCGTTGGCTCGATGCCATAGCGGAGCATGGCCTACTGGCTGCCTCCCTCGGAATGGGCATCATCGCTGCCGTATTGTCATCAGTGATGAACAACCTGCCGACCGTGTTGATTAACCTGCTAGCCATCCAGGGTGCACATACCGAAGGTATCGTTCAAGAGGCATTGATCTATGCCAATATTATTGGTTCCGATCTGGGTCCCAAAATGACCCCAATTGGATCACTTGCCACATTGTTGTGGCTACACGTGTTGTCCCGCAAAGGTGTGAAGATAACATGGGGGTATTATTTCAAGGCAGGCATCATCCTGACGATCCCGACATTGCTAATTACCTTGGCCGGATTGGCATTATGGTTATGGATTCTGGGTTAGTAAAATTATGTTTTACATTAAGTTGTAATAAGATAATCTGTTTTAATGTAAAAGGCTGCTCTCTCTGCTGGTGCCTACGCACTGGCAGTGAGGCAGTTTTTTTTATTTCCTGCTTTTGCATCTTCTATAGAAGAAATAAATTCTGTTTCTCTGTTAAGCACCTAAGCATTTACACAAGGTCAGCCTACAATAGGGCTGGCCTTCTTTGCCTACACCCCAGGCAGGAGCTTGAAATGCCTGAGATCCAACGAGCGCTGACACAACGCAGGGAAACCGCAATCGTAGTGGAGGGGACGGAATCGATTCTGAAGAAGCGAAGCGTTCGCCTTTGTCTCCTAATTACAACAATTAAAATTATTGATCAAAGAAATTTGGAGACAACAGCGATCAGAAGAACGATCCGTAACCGGAACGGCCACTCAGGGTATCAGCTACTTAATATTTCTATAAGTAAATTTTTTTCATGGAAATCTGGACACAATACGGATTGAAACAACGTCCGTTCCCGGAGCGGCCACTTCAGCACCAAATAAATCCCAAATATTTCAAAATGATGCCGATATTTTTAACATTGCGTTTACAAAACACTGATTTTAAGATGACATACCGAAACTACAATGAGTAAAGAGTTGATGGTGAACAAACAAATTCACAAAACGCCATCACCACATTGGGGGAGGAAAACAAAACATGTTTAAAAAGTTGCCGTTTATTTTGATGACCTTAACGTTCGTACTGGTGCTCGCTGCATGCGGATCGAAAAATGACGCTGGTACAGAGGGTGCTGCAAGCAATGGATCAGGAGAGGCTGCTACTGAGCTTAGCGGTAATATTCTGGCAGTCGGATCGACAGCATTGCTACCTCTGGTAGAACAAGCTGGACAGAAATTTATGGCAGTTGATGAATATAAGAACGTAACGGTTCAAGTTCAAGGTGGCGGTAGTGGTACTGGTTTGACACAAGTATCTGACGGACAAGCTACAATCGGTAACTCTGATGTATTTGCAGAAGAGAAGCTGGAGGACGAAGCCAAAGTAAAAGAATTGGTTGACCATCAGGTAGCAGTAGTAGCTATGGCGCCAGTTAGCAACAAAGATACAGGTGTAGAAGATTTGACGAAGCAACAACTGATCGACATTTTCTCTGGTAAAGTAACGAACTGGAAAGACGTTGGCGGTGCGGATCAAGCAATCGTTATTGTAAACCGTCCGAGTAGTTCCGGTACTCGTGCAACTTTCGAGAAGTATGCATTGGGTGAAAAAATGGGTGATATCCAAGGTTCCATTCAAGAAGATTCTTCAGGTAACGTAAGAAAATTGGTAGCTGAAACACCAGGCGCTATTGGTTACCTGGCCTTGTCTTACCTGGATGACAGCTTGACCGTTCTGAAATACGAAGGTGTAGAAGCAACAGTTGAGAACGTGGAAGCAGGAACTTATCCAGTATGGGCTTACGAGCACATGTATACGAAAGGTACGCCAGATGCAGCAACACAAGCATTCTTGGATTACATCTTGAGTGACGAAATTCAACAAAATGACGTGACTGAACTTGGATACATTCCAATGTCAGGTATGAAAGTAAAACGCGATGTAGCAGGTAATGTGGTTCAATAATCTTTGACTTGCGCATACAGCGAAAGAGGCGGACTTAGGTCCCGCCTCTTTACGCGGTTTGCTCTGAAATAATCCCATATTTTGCACTAATTCTACTATAGAAGGATGGTTGTTATGGAACAGACCGAAGGGGGAACGGTAATGAATAACAAGTTGAAACCGCGCCGGCCCTTAAAAGAGAAACATTATTGGGAAGAGTGGACGGGACGGATCTATACGTCGATTTGTGTCGTTTTCCTGATCGTTGTCATGTTTTCCATTGTTTATTTTGTAGCGTCCAAGGGACTATCAACATTTTTCCAAAATGGAATAAGCATAAGTGAATTCCTTGGTGGGAAAACATGGAATCCAACGGGGGAACCTGCTTTCTACGGGGCATTGCCGTTCATTACAGGTTCTTTCATCACAACCTTGCTTGCAGCACTGATCGCAAGTCCGCTTGGTCTGTGTGCAGCACTCTTCATGACAGAGATTGTACCAGGTAAAGGGAAAAAGATATTGCAGCCTGCGATTGAGCTTTTGTCTGGAATTCCGTCCGTTGTGTACGGATTTATCGGTCTGAGTGTCATCGTACCTTTACTTCGCAGTATCTTTGGTGGAACAGGCGTCGGGATTGCAGCCGGATGTCTTGTTCTCGCGGTAATGATTCTTCCTACGGTCACAAGTATTATGGCAGATGCATTGTCCGCGTTGCCCAAAGGATTGCGTGAATCCTCCTACGCACTGGGTGCCACTCGTTGGCAAACCATCTACCGTGTCATTATTCCAACGACTTTGCCAGCTTTGTTGACAGGTGTCGTTTTGGGTATGGCCCGTGCTTTTGGTGAGGCACTTGCTGTGCAGATGGTTATCGGTAATGCACCGCATGTTCCAACATCCTTGCTCGAATCGGCTTCAACATTAACAAGTGTAATTACACTCAGCATGGGTAACACCACGATGGGTTCTGTTCATAACAATGCACTGTGGAGTATGGCGCTTGTCCTGTTGGTGATGACATTTGTCTTCGTCATTCTGGTTCGCCTGCTTGAAAGGAGGAACCGGGTATGAAAATGAAGGCAAAAACGGTAGATAAGATTGCAACATCCGTTATCGTTGTATTGGCCCTATTCATTGTTATTCTATTGCTCGGTCTGCTTGGATTCATCATGTATAGAGGAATTGGACATATTAGCTGGAACTTCCTGACGAGCGCACCACAGTTGCTTAAGGGTGGCGGCGGAATTGGTCCACAGCTCTTTAACTCCGTATTCTTGCTTGTTCTGACCTTGATTGTTACCATTCCACTCGGATGGGGCGGCGGAATTTACATGGCGGAATACGCCAAGCCAGGTAAGATTACCAGCTTCATTCGTCTGGTCGTTGAAGTATTGTCATCATTCCCATCCATCGTTATTGGTTTGTTTGGTCTCTTACTGCTAGTCAATCAATTTGGTCTTGGTTTCTCCCTGATCTCGGGTGCCTTGGCTCTGGCGATCTTTAACTTGCCACTGATGGTACGGACAACGGAGCAGGCCTTCCGGGCCGTTCCGAAGGAACAAAAGGAAGCAGGTCTGGCGCTTGGACTGTCCAAGTGGAAGATTATCACTTCCATTCTGCTGCCTGTGGCATTGCCGAGCTTGATTACGGGTACGATCCTGGCATCGGGCCGGATCTTCGGTGAAGCAGCCGCGCTGATGTTCACCGCAGGTATGAGTAGCCCACCATTGGACTTTACAGATTGGAATCCGACGAGTCCAAGATCACCGCTTAATCCTTTCCGTCCGGCAGAGACACTTGCTGTCCATATCTGGAAAGTAAATAGTGAAGGCATTGGGCCAGATTCCAAAGAAGTGGCAGCAGGGGCATCCGCCGTGCTTGTCATTCTCGTGCTGGCGTTCAATCTAAGTGCACGCTGGATCGGTCGGGTTGTATTCCGCCGCATGACAGCTTCGAAATAAGGAGGAACCAACATGGCCATACCTTTTGGTACGGAACAGTTAAGCATATATTATGGACATTTCCAGGCGGTCAAGCAGATCAGTCTGACGTTTCCTGAAGCAAGCGTAACGGCGCTTATTGGGCCGTCTGGTTGCGGTAAATCCACGTTCCTCCGGTCGCTGAACCGGATGAATGATGAGATCGCAGGTTCCCGCACAGAGGGACATATCTGGATGGACGGTAACGATCTGAATGAGCCTGGAACCGATGTAATCAAGCTTCGTCAGAAGATTGGCATGGTATGGCAGAAGCCGAACCCTTTTCATAAGTCCATCTACAACAATATCGCGTTTGGCCCCCGCTACCGTGGTACGAAGAGTAAGAAGGCACTGGATGAAATTGTGGAAAAAAGCTTGCGCCGTGCTGCGCTCTGGGACGAAGTGAAAGACAGACTGCATGAGTCAGCTCTGTCTCTCTCCGGCGGACAACAGCAACGTCTGTGTATCGCTCGCGCTTTGTCTGTTGACCCGCAGATTCTGCTGCTCGATGAGCCGGCATCTGCACTTGACCCGGTATCTACAGGTAAAGTTGAGGAATTGATTACCGAGCTTAAGAAAGATCTGCGGATCGTCATTGTTACCCATAATATGCAGCAGGCGGCACGCATCTCGGATTACACGGCATATTTCTATCTGGGCACTATGGTTGAGCACGGGGATACGGAGCACATTTTCACGAACCCCGACAACCGTCTGACGCAAGAATACATTATGGGTCGTTTCGGTTAATTGGATCATGGAGTGTCACATAGAGTAACAGACAGAGAGATAGAGAAATAATAGAGACAAAAGAAAGCACAATGCCTGAACGGTTGTTCGGGGGTTGTGCTTTTTTTTATTTATAATTTTAGTGGGGTTTTCTGTATGCGGGATAAACATTATGCTACGATACTTAATATTAAGATAGCGTTTACATAACTTCGAAGGAGATGTTGATAATCACTACGGATCAGACGTCTTACGACCATATGGCAGCTCAGATTATACAGAACTATAACATGGAGAAACCTGTCGTTTCCTATATTCGCCACAATGAGAATCTGACGTATCATGTCGTTGATGAAGCTAGTGGGCAGAAGTATCTACTACGTATCCATCAAGCCGCATATGCAAGTATGACAGGCATTCAGCATACGCTTCCTGCACTGGAGGCGGAGATGAACCTGCTTCATGAGTTAAATGCAACGACAACATTGCGCGTGCAGCATCCGGTACGCAATGTGTCGGGAGACTGGGTCACGGTATGGACAAGTGAAGCGGGTAAAGAAATCTGCTGTACCGTACTAGAGTGGATTGAGGGCAGGGACATCCAGCAGGGAGAACGCCTGACAACAGAGCAAATCTATGACCTAGGTGTCCAACTGCAGACGCTTCATCAATATGGACGTGTACAGGTGGATGGCAACGATCATCAGCGGACAGGAAGAGAGATGAGCCAGCTAGATCGAACGAAGGTACGGCCGGCATATGGTAACACCCATGAGAATTTGGTCATGCTAGGGCAGTTGGAGGAAGGCGTCCGACTTGGAATTTTTACAACGGAAGACTTTGATCTGCTTCGAGAGATGTTCGAGAACATTAATGAGCAGCTGGAAAAATACCCGCACGATGCAAAGACATGGGGAGTTATTCATGGGGATATTACTCGCAACAATCTGCTGATAACGGATCAGGGAATCTCCATGATTGATTTTTGTCTACACGGTTATGGTTATTATCTTTTCGATGCCGGAGGGGCAGCGCTGATGTTCAATCGGGAGGAACGTGACATATTTTTATCCGGTTACACGAAACAGATCGCACCACTGACAGATCGTGATATCCGATTAATGGAAGGGTTCATGTTGATCTTTACGCTGGGTTATTATGCTTTCCAGATGGCGAACGAGTCGAGGCACGAATGGATGAAAGATCGCATGCCGAAGCTATGCAGCAAGTATTGCAGACCTTATGTACAAAACGATAGTATCTTCTACGAACTGTGAATTATGATCCAGATGCGCAGATCCGGATGGGCTACTGAGTAGTGTGGTTCAAAATAGATGGTTGCCTGAATACCCGAACGGTTTCGTGGACAATATCATAAATAGTAGTGAGCACTTTACTAATTGATGTGGAACGAAATAACCTGTTTGAAAGCTCTTTTTACCACATTAATGTAATGAAAGCTAACAAAATAATCTGGTTATTATCGGTTCAATCGGAAATGAAGGAAATATACCCAAAGAAATCGTTAAGTTTGTTGACACTGATCTTCTGGTCGATTAATCTTAATGAAGAAGAAATCAACGACTTCCATCACTGTTCTGACATAAGCTCAGAATGGTTCCATACAGCGGATGATAACGAGCGGGAGAGACCTGGGTTAGCCAAGTAAAATGGCTGGAGTTCAGGCACCGAAGGAGCAAGCTGCTGCGCACCCGGCGCAGTGGTTAATCTCTCAGGTAAATGTACCATCGTTGGACGCAACTCTGGAGAGTGCGCGAACTGCGCCACCCAAGGGGTATATGATCAGTCAGTCCGGTGATCTTGTCTTTAATTGCAGGCAATGTACCTTGTCGTGAGACACTGCTGATCGTGAAACTCTCAGGTATCGAGGACAGAGAGAGGGCCT
Source organism: Paenibacillus sp. SZ31 (assembly GCF_012912005.1). Classification (GTDB taxonomy): domain Bacteria; phylum Bacillota; class Bacilli; order Paenibacillales; family Paenibacillaceae; genus Paenibacillus. The sequence continues at coordinate 178,182 of NZ_JABBEA010000006.1, read as the reverse complement.
GAGGCCTTCTTCTGTCCTTTTTTGATGTCATTATTCAGTAAATAAGGAACAATATGGATTAGATTCTGGATGGAAATGACGAATACAATTGGAGGGTTACAAGGTGCGATTTAAAGATGTTTTTTCAATTATTGGTCCGTCCATGACGGGACCTTCAAGTTCACATACAGCTGGAGCAGCAAGATTAGGGAGAATTGCTCGCCAGTGGCTTGGTTGCACGCCGGATCGGGCACGACTGACGTTGTACGGTTCATTTGCAGATACGTATCAGGGGCACGGCACGGATCTGGCATTGATCGGCGGTCTGCTGGACTATGTCACAGACGATCCGCGTATCCCGGATGCAGAACAATACGCAGAAGAAGCGGGCATGGAGGTTGAGTTTTATACAAGCGGCCTGCCTGCTCCTCATCCAAATACCGTCAAGATTGAGTTATGGCATGGTGAACGTGCCTGCTCATTGATCGGCGCATCTATTGGTGGTGGTAGTGTATCGGTGCATGCGATGAATGATTTTCGTGTCCAGATCAGTGGTGAATTCCCAACACTCGTTCTGCGACATGCAGACAAAGCGGGCGTGCTAGCATCAGTGACGTCCACGATCAGCTCATCAGGGGTTAACATTGGCTATATGCAGGTGGATCGGAAAGCTCGGGATGGTGAAGCGCTGACGGCAATGGAGATGGACGGCGTGCCGAACCCTGATATGCTGAAGCGTCTGCGTACGCTCGACCATGTACTGGACATTCGTGTCATTGATTTGAAGAGAGGAGTTGATTCGGATGCGGTTTAAACATCTGCACGAACTGAACACGATCTGTACAGCGGAATCCAAAACGATTGCTCAGCTGATGATTGAGGAGCAGGTCCAAGAAACGAATACGCCTGAAGCGGATGTTGTGCAGCAGATGTCTGAATATTATCAAGTGATGAAGGAAGCGGTACGCAAGGGGTTAACGGAAGATACCACTTCACGCAGTGGATTAACGGGTGGAGACGGCAAAAAAATGGCTGAATACATTCGCAAGGGTGAGACTTGCTCGGGAGATGCTTCCGCACTTGCCATGGCTTATGCCCTGTGTGTATCTGAAGTGAATGCCTCCATGGGTCGGATCGTGGCAACACCAACAGCTGGTTCCTGCGGCATTATCCCGGGGGTGTTTATCAGCTCACAGGAGCGGTTTGGCTGGACGGACGAACATTTGGTGAACGGGTTGTTCTGTGCGGGAGCGATTGGTTATGTTATTGCCAACAATTCATTTATCTCCGGTGCCGAAGGTGGCTGTCAGGCGGAAGTGGGTTCCGCGATTGGCATGGCTGCAGGTGCCATGGTTGAACTGCGTGGAGGTACACCGGAACAGGTCGTTCATGCCGTTGGTTTGGCGTTAAAAAATACACTGGGCCTTATCTGCGATCCGGTCGCAGGCCTTGTTGAAATCCCGTGCATCGTCCGTAATGGACTGGGTGCAGTTACGGCGCTGGCTGCGGCTGACATGGCCCTGGCCGGAGTGCGTAGTGCTATTCCGTCAGATGAAGTCATCGATGTCATGCTGGAAGTAGGCAGTGCGATGCCGAGCCGCCATCGGGAGACAGCCCAGGGCGGGTTGGCCCAGACGCCAACAGGCCGTAAAATGATGCAGAAGTTGGCTAAACCAAAGGCAAAGCGTGCAGAGCCAGAGACGGAGTCGAACACATCGAATTCTGACACAACTACAAGTGGGGCGGACAATGCTCACGTGGACACGGAACCTCAGGTGTAATCTGAACCGGGAACACCTAGATATAAGCAATGAGATTATGATGTATAACGGCGATACAAAAACAAGCGTCCGCGAACCGAATCCCGGTTCTGCTGGACGCTTGTTTTATGCTGCCAAATGATACGAAGCTAGGTTACTTATAAGTGACTTCAGATGTATGTGTATTATGAATCTAGTCCTGGCCCACAGCCGTACTCAGTACGGCATATCCATACGCGGGCAATTCAATCGCGAGTACGCCATCTTCCTTGGCGGTACGATGGTTTCCGCCGAATAACTCAGTCCATTCCTCGTCACCAGCCTCCAGCTCGACAATAGCCGTCTCTTCTGAGCGATTGAACAGAATCAGAATGCGTTCCTCCTCATTTCGCCGCTCAAATACCAGTTGGCTGCCATCGGGACGAGCCTGCAAGAAACGAACGGTGCCTTCTGCACGCAGGGCAGGATGAGCATGACGCAGGGAGATCAGCTTCTGATAAAAGTCGAACAGCTCCCGGTCCTGCTTCGCTTCATCCCATTCCATGCATTTACGGCAGCCTGGATCATGCTCTCCGTCCATCCCAATCTCGTCTCCGTAATAGATGCACGGAGCGCCCATATAAGTGAACTGGAATAACGCAGCCAGCTTCATCTTGCGCTGGTCGCCTTCACACAGTGTGAGCAGCCGCGGTGTATCGTGGCTGTCCAGCAAGTTGAACGCCACTTCGCTGGCCTGAAGCGGATAACGGGACAGTTGTCGCCCGATGGAGTTCGCGAACTGTTCGGCGTGCATTGTATTTTTCACAAAGAAAGCATTCACGGCATCGGTAAACGGATAGTTCATGGACGCATCGAACTGGTCGCCTTGCAGCCAGGAGGAAGACTCGTTCCATACTTCGCCCAGAATATAGGCATCCGGATTAGCGGCCTTGACTACACGCCGGAAATCGCGCCAGAATGCATCATCCACTTCGTCTGCGACATCCAGCCGCCATCCGTCCGCACCTACGTCCTTGATCCAGTACTCGGCAACCTCTAACAGATAGGCCTTCACCTCGGAATTCTCCGTATTCAGCTTCGGCATGTGTTCTTCGAATCCGAAGGTCTCATACGTAGGAATGCCATCCTTCACGTCCAGCGGATATTCATGTACATGGAACCAGTCCTTGTATTTGGATTTCTCCCCGTTCTTCTGTACATCTACAAACGGCGCAAACGTCTTCCCGGAATGGTTGAACACAGCATCCAGCAGTACGCGAATTCCGCGTGCGTGGCATAGCTCAACCAGTCGTTTTACGGTATCTGCGTCACCAAAGTGACGATCTACCCGCAGATAGTCCTCGGTATCGTATTTGTGATTGGTGGTGGCTTCGAAGATAGGTGTGAAGTAGATCGCATTAATGCCCAGCTCGCTGATGTAATCCAGATGGTCGATCACGCCCTGAAGGTCACCACCGAAGAAGTTGAAAGGGGTCGGCTCACCGCCCCACGGCTCAACCTTCTCCGGACTAATATCCGGGTTACCATTGGCGAATCTTTCGGGGAAAATCTGATAGAACACCGCATCCTTAACCCATGCAGGGGGTGTGAAGACGGCTCCGGGGTGAATATAAGGGAACTGGAACATACGACCCGGATCGTCCGGTTCTTCTTCCTGGAAGTCAGTCTCGGTCATCCAGATCTGTTCGTCTCCGCTTTTGAGTAGAAAAGAGTATTTCAGTCGGTGGTAAGGAGGTTTCACTTCGCCCTCGTAGTAATCGAACATGGAGTCAGAGGTAAACTTGGTTAAGGTAACCAGCGCTTTGGTTGCATCCCACGCATATTTGTCCCCAGTCAGGGCATGTACCTCGGTCAGGTCATTCTTTTTGGCACGCAGGCGCAGATGGATTGTATCTTGGTCATAGGCATAGGCCCAGTTCCGTTTCGGTTGATGATAGATGGCTTCCAGCAGCATAATGAAATTCCTCCCGTCAGGTGTAGGTATAATATGTACTTGATAGACTTGATGGATATGACATTATCCAAGGTAATGGATAAGCTATAATTAGAATGCGTGTTAACGTAAGAGATCTAAACATTGCAATAAGACATGAATTCATAGGTTATATACAGCTTTTATCATGATGATGCTCAGATATATCATTAACCCAATGGGGGCAGAAAGGAAACGAACATTCGAATGAAAACCAAACTGTTATACATTGAAGATGATACGGAAATTGCAACATGGGTCAGAGCCGATCTGGAGGAACGCGGTTATGAGGTGCAATGGCTCGGAAGTGGTGAAGGTGCAGCGGAGGCTGCTGTGGGTTGCTCTCTCATTATTCTGGATGTCATGTTGCCAGGATTGGATGGATTTACGGTGGGTCAGCGACTGAAAAAAGAACTTCCCGCCGTGCCCATTGTCATGCTCTCGGCCAGAACGTCCATTGACGACAAGCTGCATGGTCTCGATTTTGCCGATGACTATGTGACCAAACCATTTCACCCCGATGAATTGGCTGCCCGGATTGAGGTTCAACTGCGTAAGGCGGGAACTGCGGTCTCATCGGATACAGCCCTGAAGCTGGATCATCTCTCCATCTATGAGAAGGACAACCGGATCATCAATGAGGAGACGGGGGATGAGATTATTTTATCGGGAAAACAGTTCCACATCTTCGCCTACCTGCTACGACATATGGGCATGATTCGAACGAAAGAGCAGATCTATGAAGCCGTCTGGAACGAGCCCTATCTGGATGGGGACAAGACTTTGATGGTACATATTCGGCATCTACGCGAAAAGCTGGAGCTTGATCCGGCCAATCCTGTAGTTATTCAGACGGTCCGCGGTGTGGGATATCGGGTGAAGAAGCCATGATTCGGCGGTTCAGGGAACGGAAAATCATGAAGGGAGAACAGAAGGGAGAACGAAGCATGGATCAAAAGCAGTATGGGCGTCGCAAGCTTCGCTTTGGGCGGTCCTTGATGTCCAGGTATATTATCCTGATTCTGGCGGCAGTATTATTCGTGCCCGTCGTTCTTCCGATCATATCCATCATTTATGTTGTGGTGGTGAATAATACGAATCCGAATCAAGCGGCACCATATGGTGACGTTACCCGGATCAGTAACCTCTGGTCACGTGAAGCGGAGAAGCTCGATGGTGCTTCAGATGAAGAGGTTAGCACACGGTTGAAGCAGATACATCAGAAGTATCCCAAATCTTCGATGTATCGAGTGAATGCTCGTGGTGAGACGGTCTTTATTCTGAGTGGTGAAGATGTATCGCTTGTGAAATCCACGTCAGCAGATGGCGTAACAGACACGATATTAAAGTGGTCATTGAATTCCGGGAGAACGGCAGAGACTCGAATCCCAGCCGAATGGAATGCGAACAATACCCTGCAATTCATGAAAGAAGCTTCTTATCGTGATCCACTGACCGTAGTTACCTATTAGGCGGAGATGAACAGGACAGAGGACAGGGCTTCATGGTCATTGAAGTGCCGCGATCGCTTTTGCAAAAGACACAAAATAATTTTCCAATGGAACTCTTGTATCTTGGCATTGTCATGATCATCATCTTCATGATATTCATCATCATGTCCATTCTCTTCTTCGCACGCATTCGCAAGCGACTTATTCGTCTGCAGACGGCGATGATGACCCCAGGCAAGGAAGGCATTCCGCTTCCGGTGGATATTCGCCGGTCAGATGAGATCGGCCAGTTGGAGGAATCCTTCAATCAGATGGTGCATCAATTGTCCGACAGTCGCTATCGTGAACGCGAGGAAGAACAATTGCGTAAACGTCTCATTGCCGGGCTTTCCCATGATCTGCGTACCCCGCTAACAGTGATTCGTGGACATATGCATGCCTTGCACAAGGAAGCGCTCAGCGAGCAAGGCGACCGTTCATTACATCGCATGGAAGCGAAGATGGAGGACCTCGGCGGGCTCATTGACAACATGTTATCCTACAATCTGCTCACGAGTGGAAAATATACGTTGAAGCTGGAAGAGAAAGATATGCTGCGGATCGTCAGGGAAACGGCGGCGGCCTGGTATCCAGTCTGGGAGAAAGACCAATTCGACATTGATATCGACCTGCCGGAGGAACCGCTGATCTGGTACATCGATGAACAGGGCATGCGCCGTATTCTCGATAATCTGTTCCAAAACGTGAACCGTCATGCCGCCGGTGGGAAGTATATTGGCATAACAACTCAGGAGATTCACGGCGAGACTGCCGTTGTTATTCAGGATCGTGGTCCAGGAATGCAACCGAATTCCGACACGAAGGGGACTGGTCTCGGCTTATCCATAGTAGACCTGTTGATCCGTGAAATGGGACTGCGCAAGCGGGTAGACAGTTCCGATACAGGTGTTCGGACATATATCTACAGTGGAAAGGGAAACAGGGAAATACCAAACCGCTGAATACCTTTTTTTAAACTAAACTTAAACTGAAGACTACCTTGGCTTTAAACTTGGAAGGTTACGATAGTTCCGAGGTGATCATACAGTGAGTGAAAATATTATTCAGACGGCGAATCTATGGAAAACATACCGGGACCGTGCAGCGGTCCGTGAACTTGATCTGCATATTAAAAAAGGAGATATCTACGGCTTCCTCGGTCCCAACGGTGCTGGCAAAACAACAACGATTCGCATGCTTCTCGGCTTAATTAAACCAACCAAAGGCGTGATCCGGGTCTTCGACAAGGATATTCGCAAGGATCGCATGGATATTCTACGCCGTGTAGGCTCTCTGGTCGAATATCCGTCGCATTACGGACATCTGAATGCGGTAGAGAATCTGGAAACCTTGCGTCGCATCATCAATGTACCGAAATCAAGAATTGCTGAAGTGCTGTCCATTGTAGATCTGACCAAGGATGCCAAGCGTTCGGTGAAGGGATACTCCCTTGGCATGAAGCAGCGTCTGGGTATTGCCAGCGCTTTGCTGGGTGAGCCGGAGCTATTGATTCTGGACGAACCAACGAATGGACTTGATCCTGCCGGTATTCAGGAGATTCGGGAATTGATCAAACGCATGCCTCTGGAACATGGCATTACTGTTCTGGTGTCCAGCCACTTGCTGAGTGAAGTCGAACAGATGGCAAGTCGCGTTGGTATTATCCGTGAAGGCAAGATGGTGCTTCAGGATACCATTGCGAGTCTGCATAGTCAGACGGGCAGCTCTATCCGGTTAACGGTTTCGGAGCCGGAAGAGGCCATGAAGCTGGCCAGAGAACAGGGGCAATTCGGTCAGCGGCAGGGTTCTGCGTTAACGTTCCCTTATATGGATAACCCTTCGGTGGCACTGCTTGTGCGCCGATTAATTGAGCAGGATCATGATGTGTATCGTGTGGAGGAACAGCGTCAGTCTCTGGAAGATCTGTTCATGCGGGTCATCGGCGAGGGGGCATCCATATGACCGGGCGTGCATTATCATCGGATTGGCTCAAGATTCGCGGGAAAGGCATCTGGTTTCTCGTCTTCCTGGCTCCGATTGGATTGATAGCCATGCAGGCGCTTAATTTCGGGCTACGGCTGGATTATCTGAAAGAACAGTACGCCGATAACCTGTGGGGCGGGCTATTGGGCAATGTGGTTATCTTTGTGCCCTTGTCTCTGATGCTGGGAGCAACCATTCTCAGCTCCATGATCGCCAATGTTGAGCATGAACAGGGATCGTGGAAACAGTTGCTCGCCATGCCGATCCCCAGACCGGCTGTGTATCTGGCTAAGTTCCTGCTTGCCTGTCTGCTGCTGGTGATCTCCTGCCTGCTACTAACCGCTGGAATTGTGAGTCTGGGTCTGATACTCGGGTTCCATGCTAGTGAGATCCCTTGGACGCAGGCGATCAAGCTGGGGTTGCTACCTTTGGCTGGAGCGCTTCCCGTGTTATCACTGGAGTTATGGCTCACGATGGTAAACAAGAATCAGGCGCTTCCGGTAACCCTGGGTATCGTGCTTGCGATAACGGGCATGTTCGCACTCAGTATCTCACCGAATTTTCCGCTCGCTTGGGCGCAGATGGCCTGGAATGGACCCAATCCATATCTGTATGCAGGCATGGGTACAGGTATGGGGATCTTGATCCTGTTGCTGGGCATGGTGCACTTTAGCCGGAAGGATGTGGCCTGATATGAGCTTTGCGACAACGTATTTCCGAATTCTGTCCGTTGAACGATTGAAAATGGGTAAATCGCCCATATGGATCCTGATTCTGCTAAGTCCACTCATTGCGCTGCTCATCGGACTAATGTCCACGCCATCGGGGAATTGGCAGGTATTAATGAGCACCATGGTCTTCCTGCATGGATTACTCCTCTTGCCGATGCTGACAGGCGTGTTTACGTCTTTTGTCTGCCGTTTTGAACATGCAGGAGGAGGGTGGAAGCAGATGTTGGTTCTACCGCTCACACGTTCAGGCGTATATGCAGGTAAACTGACGATTGTGCTCATGCTTCTGGCGGGTACGCAAGTATTATTGCTGATGTCCATTCTGCTGGCAGGGTTGATTCATGGTATCACGGGTCCCATCCCTTGGGGATTTTTGGTAGGCAAACTACTGCTTGGGTTGCTGGCCTGTGTACCACTGGCTGCCCTGCAGATGTTCGTTTCATTGGTTTGGAGCAGCTTTGCCGCGCCGCTCGCACTAAATTTTGCACTGACCATACCGAATATTCTCATTATAAACTCGGCGACATACGGGCCGTATTATCCATGGGCACAACCAATGATTCTGATGACACCCGTGGACGGCGCAGGTTTCGGAGCCTACAACGTGCCACTGATGACGATGCTCGCAGTCGTCGGAGGAAGTGCTGTTATTTTCATTGGCATAGGTATGATGTATTTTGCAAAAAAAGAAATTTGAATAATCCGTTACGTTCTTGGTTATCGTAGATCAAAATCCTCTTTAAGCAAAACATGCAAAGCTCTATTGTATGTAGGCTTGAGGAGGATTTTTTCTAATGTCTGACCCATCCATCATGAATGGTCAACTCCCGAATGATTTTGGCTGGTGCCCCGGCTACAAGTGTATTCTCGGGTACATCTTTGGTTACCGTGCTTCCTGCTGCCACAACTGCATTTCTGCCAATGGTCACTCCGGGCAAAATAAGCGCGCCTGTACCAATCCAGGCATTATCTTGGATCACAATTCGCTTGGCAGTCTGGCTCCCGTCATCCAGCGAATCAATCCGGTGATAGGCACTGTCGAATATGCTTGTTCGAGGACCAATCATGACGTTATTTCCGATGATCACTTCAACGTTAGCCGCAATCCCTACACCTGCATTAATCATAACGTCATCGCCAATCGTTAATCGCGCGCCCTTGACCACCGTTAACTGGGTTCCCCAAGGTTTGCCTATAATGTTAAGCCGTTTTCCCACCTGCAAGTCACCCAATTTATTGAGATAAACCTTACCCCTGATTCGTGGCAGCAGGCCCATAGAGGGCTGGATTTTACCAAAGATGGCCAAGCCTCTTAGTTTGCCGTAAACAATTTTAACTCTGTTGGGTAGCATGATTCATCCGTCCTCTCCGTGCTCAAATAACGCTTTTTAACGATTATAGCTTTAACGATACAATTTGTATCGTTAAATTTCTGAAGTATAATAAAGTGAAAATATAAATTCCAACTATTACATCACACATCATGTGAATTGAATCATAGATTGTAAGCAAAATGAGACGAGAATCTGGTAAAATAAAAAAAGCTGTTTCTAGGCAGGCTTACATGGTTATTCGAGGGTAGGCCCATTTCTACGGGATTAATCAATTCCTGTTGTTAGATGAAGATATTGGCTAAGAAAAGAGGGGTAAGCCTTGGATATTAATAAAACGGAAACCCTGAAGCGCATTATTTCTGAGGGAAGTTCTTACCAATCACTGTTTTTTAACCATCCGGATGCCATATATGTAATGGACATCCATGGAAACTATATTGATGCTAATCCCTCAGTAGAGCGGATGTCAGGGCATACACTGGATGACTTGATTCGTATGAGTCGAAATCAGATCTGTCCTCCAGACAGTGAAAATTCACGCAAAGAATATATTAAAGAGGTACTGGCTGGACGTTCAGTCAGTAATTCCATTACTTTTTATCATAAAGATGGTTCCCTGAAACAGGCACAGATAACGTATGTGCCCATCACAGAGGGGGAAGAAGTTGTAGGTATCTACGGCATTGCCAAAGATGTTACCGATATCTTGAAAGTGGAACGCGAGCTTCGGGAGGCGCAGGAGAAATATCAGGTACTTGCTGACCATGCGCAAGATCTAATTACGACCTGTGCTACAGATGGTGAGTTGTTATACGTTTCACCTTCCGTGTACACCTTGCTGGGTTATAAGCCGGAAGAAGTTACAGGAAAGTCCTTCAAGGATTATTGTTATCCGGGAGATTATCCTGATCCGATGGAGCTTTCCGAGATTGGTAATGGCTGCAAGATGCGTGTGTTACACAAAAAAGGACATTATATCTGGATGGAGACATTGGCGAAGCCTGTGGCTGGAGAGCGGGGCAAGACAACCCAGATTGTTAGCATCAGCAGGGATATTACTCAGCATAAGGATGCGGACAGACGTCTTCGAGAAAGTCGTCAGCGATACAGATCGCTGTTCGAACATAATCCGGCAGCCGTGTATTCATTGAATATGCAGGGCCAATATAGTGCGGTGAACAGCAAGCTGATGCAGATGCTGGATGTTCCACGCAATAAGCTTATTGGCAAATCGTTTTTATCCAATCTGGATAAACGCGAAGTGCAATACGGCCAAACGAGTTTTGAAATGGTGAAGCAGGGCGAACCGCAATATTATGAGACCCGGATCGTCAATTCAAGTGGTCGGAAGATCGAAGTATCTGTTACGAATGTGCCTATTATTGTGGATAAAGAAGTGGTAGGTGTCTATGGAATCGTGTCCGATATTACCGAGCGTAAGGAATATACGGAGCGAATTCAGGAGCTTAGCAAGCAACATGAGCTGATTCTTAACACCGTTACGGAAGGGATATATGGATTGGATGCGGATGGAATCACCATGTTTATGAATCCTGCAGCAGCTTCGATGTTCGGTTATGAAGCGAAAGAATTCATCGGCAAAAACTCACATCCCATTATCCATCATACCCGTGCAGACGGAAGTCATTTTCCAAAAGAAGAGTGCCCGATCCACATGACCGTGTTGGATGGACAGAGACGCTCAATCAAGGAAGATGTGTTTTGGCGTAAAGATGGCAGCAGCTTCCTGGTGCAGTATCAAGTGACGCCGATTATTGAACAGGGACAGATTCAGGGCGCAGTGGTCGTGTTCAATGATGTGACTGGCGAACGTGAGATTGTACGTGCCAAAGAGACAGCTGAGCTGGCAGCTCAGGCCAAGTCAGAGTTTCTGTCGATGGTCAGCCATGAGATCCGTACACCAATGAACGGGATCGTGGGCATGACCGAGTTGTTGATCGGTACCGATTTGTCGGAGGAACAGCGAGAATATGCCGAGATTATTCAAGATAGCGGCGATGCTCTGCTGAACATCCTTAATGATATTTTGGACTTCAGTAAGCTGGAATCCGGGAAAATGGCGCTAGCCTATGAGCCGTTCGCATTACGCAAGATGCTGGAACAGGTTGCCGAACTGTTTAAACCTCGTGCAGATGAGAAGCATCTGGAGATCAGATATCGTCTCAATCCAAGTATCCCTGAGTTCATGGTAGGCGACTCCATACGTATCCGGCAGATTCTGGTGAACCTGGTTGGCAATGCGCTCAAGTTCACAGACCGGGGAAGCATTGATGTCACCGTAGATATCATCAAGGGCAGAAAGCCTGAAGACAGCGTTCTTGATTTTGCGGTACAGGATACGGGAATCGGCATCCCGGCTGACAAGCTGGATCAGTTGTTCCAGTCCTTCTCTCAGCTGCATCCGGTGATTAACCGGAAGTATGGTGGTACTGGCCTGGGCCTGGTCATCTCCAAGCGACTCGTGGAGATTATGGGAGGCAGTATTAGTGTCGAGAGTATAGAAGGGGAAGGTTCGACCTTCCGGTTTGCTGTTCCTGCGACGAGTGTAGATGCTTCAGCGGAACAGACGGCAAGTCAGTTCCATCATGATCGCACACGTCAAAGTGACAAGGTCGCCATGCGTATTCTGGTGGCGGAGGATCATCCGGTGAACCGGAAGATTCTGCGAGAATATCTGGAGAAGCTCGGATACCAGGCAGATGTATGTACCAATGGTGTGGAAGCAATCGATGCCATCTCTCAGAATGCTTATGATATTGTCCTGATGGACATTCATATGCCTGTGATGGATGGACTGAAGGCGACAGACCTTTTACACCGCCTAATTCCACAGGATCGCATACCGCCCATCATTGCAGTTACAGGCAATGCCAAACGTGAAGACAAGGAAGCTTGTCTGGAGATGGGTATGCGTGATTTCATTAGCAAACCGGTTATGCTGAGTGAGTTGAAGCGAGTGTTACAGCAATGGGGACCAAGGGACGAACCTCAGCTTGCACCGAATTGAACAACTACCGATTGTGAAAAATAATAAACGCAAACATGCCAATAAGACTCCTCGCATGGAGTGTTATTGGCATGTTTGCGTTGGCAAGGCTTTTGAAGTTGAGCTGAAGCATACAAAGTGGAGCTTATACGAGTGGCTTATGCCAGTGTCAGACGATTGATGTTACCTGATAGGATTTCACAGGAATTGTTGAATTTTTCACGTTCCGTTGCATCCAGATTTAATTCGATAATCTCCTGAATGCCATTTCCGCCGATGATTGCGGGAACACCGACGCAGACGTTATGCTGCTCATACTCTCCGTCCAGGATAGCCGATACGGCGATAATTTTATGTTCGTCATTGAGGATGGAACGGGTGATGTGCGCCAGAGCATTGCCGATTCCGAATTGGGTAGAGCCTTTACGGGTAAAGATCTCCCATCCAGCATCCTTCGTTTTGCGTGCGATATCGTCCAGATCCAGATGTTTGAAGCGCTCCTTGTGCTGATCCATGATGTGCATAATCGGTTTACCACCGATGGTCACATGCGACCAGGCCACGAACTGGGATTCTCCATGCTCTCCGAGAGCATAACCATGCACACTGCGTGGATCGATGGAGAAGACTTCAGATAGCAGCGTTTTGAGTCTTGAGGAGTCAATGGACGTCCCTGTACCGATGACGTGCTCGCGCGGGAGGCCGGATAATTTCCATACCATATAAGTTACTATGTCAACCGGATTGGCAGCGACGACAAAAATCCCGTTAAATCCACTGTTCATGATGGGAACCACGATGTCTTTGGCAATGGACTCCGCTTCCTCCAGAATATCCAGCCGTGTCTGTCCTGGCTTGGGATTTGCCCCAGCGGTTAAGATAATCACATCCATATTGCCGCAATCGGCATACGTTCCTGCATATACTTTGGTGCGGTTATGTGTGAAGTCCATACAATGGGAAAAATCCAGTGCCTGTGCTACAGCACGGTCATACGTCCGGTCCACCATCATAATTTCCCTGCATATCGATTGATTAATCATGGAATACGCACAACTCGAACCGACAAGACCCGCCCCGATCACCGCTACTTTACCTGATTTGCCTAACACTGCCGTTCAGCCCCCATTACATTGATATTTATCCGTCACTTACGCGTCCTATGTTAAGTATAGTCCTTTATTTTATGCTGAAATGTACTTCTACGTTACATAAGATAACACATGGAAAAGCCGTGCAGCAATGATATCCGCTATCGCGGGAGCGTATTGGAGTAAAGGAGTTAACAAAATTGACATGAATAATTCACAATCCTATGATTTGACGGCATTTGCACCAGTATCATTCGACATGACAGCATTCATGTTCGTTGTCGGATCAAGGGTTATTTGTGCGAATCGTATACCTGACAAAAGTTCTTAGGAATCCGCAGAAACAGAACAAAACCGCCAAAGGGATCTGCCGAGAAGCTGACGAATACATACGGACAAGCAAAAGATAAGCATATTTGATCCATGAGACAGGTTGCCCCGATCCGATGACGGTTCCAAAAGGAACGCTGAAGCCATAATGTTTTTATCCAAGAATCAATTTCATAACTCACTAAAGGTATTATGAAATTGATTCCCAAAAGACTTCATTCCGGGAGGGAATTAATGATGATTGAAGAAGCAGGAGCAACGACGGAAACGGCCAAGAGCCTGGGCATAGGCGCCAGTACTCTTCGTAAATATGCGGCGGCACTGGAAGAACAGGGATACCGGTTCGAACGTTCCGCCAACAAATCCAGACTATTCAAATCAGACGACATCGAGTGCATTGAACGCTTGATGACCGAACTCAGAGAGCATAATCTACCCCTTGCTGATGCTGTGGTGACTGTATTGGCCCCTGATATGCCTGTAGTAGAAGTAAATGTGGATGTACCTGCGGTGAGAATCGAAGGTCTGTCAGAGCCGGAATGTGCAGCAACATCGATGTCATCCGTATTTCCTGAAGAACCTGAATTAACGGGTAATCTCAGATCCTATGAGGGTCTGGGACAGCTGGTAAGTGAGGTCACTTATGGTGCTGTGGAACAACAACAGGACGATCGGGTACAGCTACTACAACAGCGGGTCGATGAACTGGAGTTGACCCTTCAGCATCTGGCCGATACACATATGGCTCTTCAGGAACAGATGGAAAAACAGCGTCTATGGATGAACGAGAAGCTGGAAGAGGAGCGGGATCGTGAACTCGTAACCAATCTGCGTAGCTTCCAGGGAAGAAAACCCAAACCCAAAGGAGTATCCCTGCGTATGTTGTTCGGGTTGCTGCCCAAGAAGCATAAGGAAGCTTGAGCAACAGGCATTTACCTATCGTGATTTTACAGTATCGGCCTGATATAATAAGCTCCATACAACATGAAGACTGGCAACGGATTGCTCGGTATAGAATTAGGCCGGGAGGATCGGGAAGCTGGCGTGGGAGGATCTGTGGAGCTGCGACGAAGTTGGCAAAGATTGCTTGGACTATGGACTGACCGTTCTCGGCGTGAGGGGACGGCCATTGCTGAGCGTTATACAATACAGGAATTGCTGGGTATGGGGAGCTATGGGCTAACGTATCTGTGTACAGATGACCGGACCGGCAATGAAGTGGCATTGAAGGAGTCCAAGCCCAGCAAAGGCAGACTCTCTGCGCATCTGTTGGAGCGGGAGGCGGACGTGATGAAACGTCTGCACCATCCGGCGATCCCTGATCTATTGGACGTGTTCACATCCGGGAGACGAAGTTATATCGTTACCCAGTATATTCGTGGACAGACGCTGGAAGATTGCATATTTGAGCAAGGTCTTCAATATACGGAGCGGGAATGCCTGGAACTGGCAGGTCAACTGCTGGCCCCGGTAGCTCATGTGCATGAGCAGGGATATATTCATGGAGATGTGCGGATTCCCAATGTTATTTTACGTGAAGGGACGGTGCATCTGATTGACTTTGGCCTGGCAAGACGCTTGGGGGAGCCGTTGTTGCCGGAACTGAAGCGACGTATGCGTGAAGTACCTGAGCCTGAAGATGAACCGGCTACACCGGATCATGATCTGCAGGACATCGGTCACTTTCTTCTATTTATGCTGTATTCCGCCTATGAGCCAGAGAAGGGCCGAGAACCAGCGAGCTGGCAGGAGGAACTCAAGCTTACACCGGAATTGCACCAGATGCTGGAGCGACTCCTTGGACTCCGTCCAGGTTATGAGGGTGGGGCGACGGAGTTACAGGCAGAGATTGAGAAAGTATTGCTGAAATTACAATGAAATAAGCTCTATAGGCGGACCTATATTTGTTATCCGTGACCTCTTCGTATGATATCTGCAGGGGTCTTTTTCCTTGTTGCTGGTATAGAAAAAATAACGAGGTGTTCTGCAGGCCGTGTGTACGGCTGTCGAACACCCCTTTGTTACATATTTATATATTGTAGCGTCCACTATGCCGGCACGAGCATTGCTCTTTAAAAGCAGTAGTGAGAGCAGCTTAGCTAGAGCTGTATTTTCTGCTTTTGTAATACCCGGAGCCACTGCGGCTATCCCGGTATTTCACATCTGAAGAAGAATAGCGCTTGTAGGAACGCTTGCCTGAGGAACTGCTGTGACGTTTATAGGAGCGCCTGTCCGAGGAGCTATGACGTTTGCGGTGAGATGAAGATTTCGAATCAATCAGTTTGCCAATAATCTTTTTGAACATGAGCTTTCACCCTTTCGACTTCAACTGTTTTAACCATATACGTGGCCCGATATGAAGGGGTTTCGAGTTTTTCATGGAAAATTATATTCATTGGACAGGAGCTTGGCGTATAATAGGATGTTGCTGATTATACGGAATTTTTTATTTTGAGCGTTTAGCGTTACAATAGAGGACAGGATAAGATTTTAACGGACAAGGAGTAGTTGTTATGATTACGTTGAAGACCAAAGAACAGATTGAATATATGCAAAAAGCCGGAGAAATTCTCGCCGCGTGCCATAGAGAAATTGCAAAAATGATTCGTCCGGGCATCACGACACAGGAGATCGATCAGTTTGCAGAGGCTTTTATGAAGAAAAATGGCGCTATGCCGGAACAAAAGGGATACAACGGATACCAATATGCGACATGTGCGTCGGTTAATGATGTGATCTGTCACGGGTTCCCGGGAAAATATGCACTGAAAGACGGCGATATCGTCACAATCGACATGGTTGTTAATCTGAATGGCTGGCTGGCCGATTCGGCCTGGTCTTATGCCGTAGGTGAAGTGACTCCGGAAGCACAACATCTGCTGGATGTAACCAAAACCTCCTTGTACAAAGGAATTGAACTTGCCGTGGTTGGCAACCGGATCGGAGATATCTCCCATGCCATTCAAGTGTATGCAGAGGGTGAAGGTCTGTCGGTTGTACGTGAGTTTATTGGACACGGCATTGGCGAGAAGATGCATGAGGAACCACAAGTCCCTCATTATGGTCCACCACATCGGGGCCCACGTCTCAAGGAAGGCATGGTTATTACCATTGAACCGATGCTGAACATCGGTACGTACCGCAGCAAGCTGGATTCGGATGGATGGACTGCGCGTACTATGGATGGAAGTCTGTCTGCCCAGTATGAACATACGATTGCGATTACAGCAGACGGTCCTGTGATTTTGACAGCACAATAATAGCTAAAAGCAGCTACAATGTGACGATATTTGCATATTTCAAGGCGGCCCACGTTTGTGATCCGCCTGTTTCGGTTTAAACTAATAAGAAGTGATAACATAGAGCCAGTGGTGAGTGATCTCAGCTGACAAGGGTTAACCTTGCGTCCACTTGGCAACAAGGAGGTAATTTTGGTGTCTGTAAATAAACAGATCGTACTTGCGTCTCGTCCTGAAGGTGCACCATCCAGAGAGAATTTCAACTTCATTGATGCACCTCTTCCTGAACCGGAAGCCGGGCAAGTCCTGGTACGTACATTATATTTGTCGGTCGATCCGTACATGCGGGGCCGCATGAAAGATACAAAATCATATGCTGCACCGTACGCATTGAATGAAGTGATTAAGGGTGGAGCCATTGGACAGGTTGTGGAATCCTCGGAACCGAACCTGCGCAAAGGTGATCTCGTATCCGGCATGTGGGGCTGGCAGCAATATGCCGCAGTGAATACGGCGGACCTTTCGCTGATTGATACCGAAGAAGCACCAATCACGGCTTACCTGGGTGCGCTGGGCCTGACGGGTCTGACGGCTTATTTTGGTATGGAGGACATCGGCAAACCCAAGGACGGCGAAACGGTAGTTGTATCGGGAGCAGCCGGAGCGGTAGGTATGATTGCAGGTCAGATTGGTAAAATTGTAGGAGCACGCGTGGTCGGCATTGCAGGCTCTGACGAGAAATGTGAGTATCTGAAAGAAAAACTGGGCTTCGACGTGGTGTTGAACTATAAGAAGGAGCAGGATATGTCAGCGGCCATTGAACGGGCTTGCCCGGATGGCGTAGACGTCTACTTCGACAATGTGGGTGGTGACATCTCGGATGCCGTCCTACGCCACATCAATCGAAATGCACGTATTCCGTTATGCGGTCAGATCTCGTCCTATAATCTGGAGAAGCCGGATATCGGGATGCGCCCACAGACGCTGCTGTTAACGAATACAGCATTAATGAAAGGTTTTCTGCTGGGTGACTATACGAAATCCTTCAAGGAAGGCCGCGCCAAATTGGCGAAATGGATTAAGGAAGGTCACATCCAGTATGAAGAGAACATTGTGGACGGGTTCGAACAGACACCGGAAGCATTTATGGGTCTTTTCTCGGGAGATAATCTGGGCAAGCAGTTGGTTAAAGTTGCGGATCCTGAATAGATATCGAATGTTTTTACATTTATAAATAGGTTGAAAATGAAAAGAGACACGTTCTGCACACCAATGGTGCAAGAGAACGTGTCTTTTTGTCTGTGAATCCGTGCGCGGTTTGTGTATGACGGCTAGTTTTCAGCAACCAGCACTTCTTTGTAGTGTTTGTACATATATACACGCCAGCGTACAATCATGCCGAATGCGAGCAAGAAGAATAATCCACCTGTTTGCGGAATGCTTACATATCGCTGAATGATTTCATGCAGGATCAGGCGTACGGCCAGCAATCCGAGCAGAATGAAAGCAAAGCTGCGGGAACGTGTGGCAAAAATCTCTTCACCTACTCGTTCGAACCGTGTACTGCGAATGAGGGGATACGAGAAGAGAAACCAGCCCACCAGCAACGCAATGAATGCCCAGAGTAGAGGAACATGTGTCTCCGGTACAACAAACATGAGAAATCCTGTGCTCATGCCGAGCGGAGGAATAAGGATTTTGCGAATGGTCACCGGTCTGTGACTGGCTTTCATGCGGATGAAGATGGCAAGCAGGGCCATGACGAGCATACCCACGGTTGCTCCGATTTGCAGGTAGTACGGACTGATTTGAGCCACGTAGAACTCCCTCTTTCTGGAATAATATGTTATCCGGAGATCCGGAACCCAGTACGAATTGCCGGAATTTTCAGTTCCTATTATATCACAAACGCATATAGCCGATAGAAAGCTTAGTGTATCATATACCCGATATGTATTCACAGGGTGTATTTGAAAATTTTGTATTATTGTGCCCGTTGTAAGGCCGTTTATTCGATTAAGGGGAAATCATGCAATGATTGGACAAAAATGGATGTACATTAAGCTCATCGGCTCACATCGTACAGGTTGGCTTGCCAGTAATACCGATTGGTTAGTACATGTGGTCAGCCTGATCTGTGCAAGTGTACTGTTTCTTTTGCTAGTTATCTACGGTTATATCTTATGGACGAAATATAGCAGCAGACGTAGGGAAAAGGTTAAGACAGCGCTGGTTCAGGATTTACTTGCAGAAGGCTCGGTTTTACAGCGGTACCTTGACCAAGGGGAAATTAGCGTAGAATTATCGAATATGAGTGGAGATCAACAAAGCGTGTTGCAGCAGTTATTATTGCAACGGCTCGCTCAAGGCCCGGAAGAGCACGAGATCTTACGGATTCGCCTGTTATCCTGGCAAGTCTTTGGAGGTTCATATCGGTCGGTACTGAAGACGGGAAAGTGGAGCGAACGGGTTAACACACTATTATATATTGAACAGTTTCATATGATGGAGCTTCTGCCCAGATTAGAGGATATGCTGCGGGTTAGATCATGTACGCTACTTGAACGCTTTATCATTTTGCGCATATATGCCAGAACCGGTTATTTCAGAATCGTGAAGGAATTAATGCGTGAGCAATATGTATTGTCCGATTCACAGTATCTTCAGATCTTACTGTTGCTTACCGATTCATCCTGGACTCGTCTAAAGGATCATTTCAAAGATGTACCTTACCAGGTCCAGTCTAATATCATCCATGCCATTCGTATTCGGGATGATCAGACGGAGGGCGCTGTTGCTCTACTGGAGAAGCTCATTCTAGGAGACGATGGGAAACTACGTACTTGCTCTTATCAGGCACTGGCGTATGTGGGTAGGCGTCGTGAAGATTTGTTGAAGGGGCTATTGTTGGTATGGAACGAACATGGTGAGGAAAGGCAACGTGCTGAACGACTAACCGTGACCCAGCTCATGGGAACTGTTCATGCGGATGCTTTTATCCCTCGTCTGAAGATGATGATGGGTGATCCTTCCTTTCAGATCAGGCAGGAAGCGGCGAACTCCCTTGCCCGGTACGAACAGGGACTTGAAGAACTTCGGGATACGGCTGTTAATCATCCGGATAAATATGCAAGGCAGATAGCGGAAGAAACGCTGGAAAGGATGCAGTATGGACGAGAGATGGATTGAGATGCTGCGGGGGTTTGTTTTGGCGTGTTATGAGGGGATGTTTATTTATCTAGTGCTGGCGATTGTGATGTGCAGTGTACTGGTTGCCGCCGCCGCTCGGACATTGATCCGCAGGAGGGATCTGGACCCGCTGCAATATCATGAGATGTTAGATGAGGAACTGGCTCCGGCGGTCTCCCTGCTTGTTCCCGTGCGGAATAGCGAGGATACGATCGTACAGCGAATTAGCTGTCTGCTGGATATTCAGTATGCACGCTATGAAGTCATTATCATTAATGATGGGTCAGAGGATGGGACCATGCGGCGTCTAAAGGAAACCTATGATCTGATGCCCATTCAAAGTAAAGTTCATTATTCGGGACTTGGTCAGGAGACAGGTCAGATTAATGGTGTCTACCAATCCAGGTTGCATCATCGTCTGATTGTGATCGACAAGGCGTATGGAGGACGAATGGACTCCCTGAATGTAGGATTGAATATCTCGCAGTATCCCTACATCGCCTCCGTTGGCCCCCGTACAATTCTGGAACGGGATGCATTGGTGAAGATCATGAAACCCGTTATGGATGCTCTTCCGGGAGAAGAGGTCATGGCTTGCAGTGGACGAGTGGATCTCATGGCCCCCGGAAATACGAATCTGACGAACTCAGCCGACAACAGCACAAGACGGACGGGCAGTACGTTGTTTGTAATGCAGACCATTGAATACGTGCGTGCTTTTCTGATTAGCGGCGTGGGACTTGTTCGGTACAATATTAATGTGCTTTTATTTACATCCGAAGTATTCGGTGTATTCAAAAAGAACCGGGTGTTGGAAGTTGGAGGATACAAGCGAGATGACCAGGTCGCTCACATGGAACTGGTGATGCGGTTACAAAAACATATGAAGCAGATCCGGCAACGGGGGCGTATTATATATATTCCTGATCCGATCTGCAGGATAGAGGTACCCGGCACATGGCGTCAGCTGTGCAGACAGCGTACCGGTTGGCATATGCAGCTTGCAAGCAGTCTATGGACTCAGCGGAGCATGATCTTCAATCCGGCCTATGGTTGGATGGGGATGGTATCCATCCCTTATTTTATTTTGATCGAATTGTTGGGGCCGGTGTTAGAACTGGGAGCGATCGTGCTGTTCATTGCAGGCATAGGGCTACAGCTGGTGGATATTAATCTATGCATCATTCTCGCGTTGCTGCTGATACTTTATGGTTCCCTGTTGTCCGCGGGTGCGGTGATGTTCGAAATATGGTGCTCACGCAAGGCATATACGTCCCGAGAGGTAACACGTCTGCTGTTGTATGCATGTACGGAGACGTTCTGGTTCAGACCGCTGAATAATATATCCCGTATATATGGAATGTTGCAGGCGATGGGATTGAGGAAGGCAGAGGAAAAGGACAGCAGACATGGATTAGGGTAATCTACCGATCAATCCTGGCAATGCCTTGGAACAGAGCAAGGAGGAATACGTTTCATGAAAAAAAGTTACAGGCCAGCTACGATGTGGACGCTGGCTTGTTTTACAGTGGTATCGGTGGTGCTGGTTGTCCCCTGGATTATGTGGCAATCTCAGGCCCCGGTTCCGCTTAACATCATGATTATTGACAAGAGCAGACCGGACGAGTCCTACCAGGGACACAAGGGATTGGTCTGGCTGCTGAATCAGCAAAAGATCGTACAGCAAACCGGGGAACACTATTCCTATGAAGAGGATTATTACGGCTATGATCTTCAGGACGGCCTTCCTCAGATGAAACGATTAATGCCTGATGAGGTGACGGACACGGATCTGATCTATCTGACAGCGAATCGGAGTAGTCTGTCTACATCCAAGAATGAACGTAGACAAGATGGAATCTATGAAGGCTTAACGATCTATGATGTGCAGAAAATTCGCGAGGCTGCTTATAAAGGCGTAACGATTGTTGCCGAATACAGTGCATTGGCGAATACGGCTTCCAAGATGACAAGGGAGCAGCTATACCCCATCTTGGGCGTGAATAGCAGTGGATGGCAGGGGAAATCGGTATCTAATCTGCAAAGTATAGAAGAAGTACCCCGTTGGGTTCGCACGAACTATGAGCAGCGGGAGAAGAAGAAATGGCCTTATCGCGGCGCTGGTATGCTGCTGGTACATATGGATGGACAGGTCATGGTGCTGGAGAAAGGTTCGGATGTGAAGACAGGCAAGATACAGGTTGCTTTCACACAGGAAGGCAAGGAGTGGTGCGGCATAACCCAGGATATTCATTACAGTGGCTGGTTCGATATCATTGTGCCGCAACAGAAGAGTTCCATACTGGCCTGGTATAGGACGGATCTGACGGAGACAGGTGAACAGAAGCTGGTGGATGCAGGAATTCCCGCGGAATTTGCTGCATTGGTCCAGTACGACGACTATAACCGGTCGTATTACATGGCAGGATCATTCGGAGAGATGAAGCATTATTCATTTTGGCGCCGAATTAGGGGATGGGAAGTCGTCCGCTCCAAGCTTACGCCGGATCAGAAAGAGATTCCTGACATGTTCTACTGGAAGGTGTACGTGCCAGTGATGAAGCATATTTTAGAGGAAGTGCAGGAAAGTCGGCAGCAATGGCCGTAGAATGGTTATAAAAACGTTCGGCTGGAGAGTAGACAGCGAAAGTCCGTTCTACTGGAGTGAGGAACGGGAGATGTACATAGTAGAGAAGCGCGTAGATGGGATGTACCATTACACGACAACGTAAAAAGGACTGCAGCGGATCTGCAGTCCTTTTTCGTGATGTAATGCATGGTTACTAGTTTCCGTGAAGATGCCGGAGTCCGTGCAGGAATGCGGATACGGTCAGACGTAGACTTTCGTCCGGATCAAAGTCCATGCCGAAGCCGCCTTGTGCCTCTATAGAGGCAAATCCATGGCAGAGGCTGCGCAAACCACGAACGGCATGCAATGCTTCCGCTTCGGTTAGTGGGTAGGGCTGCAAGCTGTGCAGCAGCAACTCCAGCGTGGCTGTGCTGGCCGCGGCGAGCTGTGGCTCTTCGCGGTCCGGGGCATGAAATGAGGCTTCGTAGAGCCCGGGGTGCTCGCGGACGAAGCCAATGTATGCCGCGGCGATGGCCTGAATGGCATCATCGCCAGTGCGGTCAGCGATAGCCGCAGTTAATGCGTGGCTAAGCTGTTGTACGGACATCAGCGCCATATCCTGGCGAAGCCCGGGCAGTCCGCTGATGTGGTTATAGAGCGACGGTGAGCGCACATCCAGCCGCTGGGCCAACGCGGCCAGTGTCAGCGCCTGAAAGCCGTCGCTGTCAGCAAGCTGGGTGGCGGCGCTAAGCAGAGCGCCGCGATCCAGCCCTTGCCGGGGGCTCATCGTTGCCCCCCGGCAAGACCAAGCCGCTGCTGTGCATCAGCGGCTGCCGCGCGCATGGCGGCCGCGGGCTGGCGCAGCATCCGTCCGTGGCCTACAGCCAGCACGGACGGTTCCAGCTCCGCCAGGCGCTTCGCGCTGGCCAGAGCCGCTTCGCGGTTCCACGTCGCCAGCGCGGGGAACGGGAAGAGCGGGCGCACGCGGCCGGATACAGCGAGGCCGCCTTGCAGCTGGTACGCATCGCCAGCGATAAGCACGCGGCTGCGCGTATCCATGAAGGCCATGTGCCCTGGCGTATGGCCTGGTGAGGCAATGGCGACCAGTGATCCAATCTGGTCACCGTCATCCAGCAAGTGGTCCGGCTGGGTACGCACCGCTTTGGGTTTGGGCACGCCGCCGCGTACCGGGGTCTGTGGCTCACTTGGAAGCAGAGAGGTATCTCCCGCCAATAGCCGGGCATCCCGTCTGGAGATGAAGAACTCCGCTTGGGGCAACGCCTCCTTGAGGCTATCCAGTGCACCAATATGGTCGCTATGCGCGTGAGTCAGAATCATTTTGGTAATGGGTTTGCCAAGGGAAAGGGCAGTTGCCAAAATCCCCTTAAGACTGAACGGCATTCCGGCATCAATCAGGGTTAATCCATCTTCCTCTTCAACAAGATACACGTTCACAGGGAAGAGCTTGGGAAGGAATGTAACTTGAACGACATCAAACTCTCGGGTAATACGCATCGATAAATCCTCCTTAAAACTAATGATATTAGTATAATAACTAATGGCATTAGTTTTAGCAATACCTATGGTTTATTTTGTTTCAATAAAAAAAATTTTAAATAATGATGCACTTTACAAAAAAAGCGTTTTCAAAATGAAGATTACCGATTATAATAATCACGTAAGCCCTTTCATATGTCTATCTTATTGGAGCCCTTCGCCTAGCGAAAGGCTCACTTTTTTGTTCTTTTTAGATTAAAATGCAGATGGAATGTGAATCCTGGTCAGATTGTATATAGAGCTGTAAGTATTGGTATAACAGGAAAAATCACGTTTGGTCTCCAGCTTGGGTGAAAGTTGACAAACATAACTGTTATTCATATAATGACAGTTATACTTACCTTGGGTTGAAGTTCATCGGTGTTGTATACCGGGAAGGGAGTAAGTTATGAACAGCGAATTTACCATAGCGGTGCATTGTCTTGTTTTTTTATCGATGAGAGATGAGTGTATGGCCAATAGTGAGGATTTGTCCCAAAGTGTGGGTACGCACCCGGCCAGAGTCCGTAAGGTACTTAGTGTTCTGCGCAAGCATGGTTACCTGACAACCAAGGAAGGTGCTCATGGTGGGTACTTGCTTAGCCGTCCAAGTGAAGAGATCAAGCTTGGAGAATTGTACAGACTGGTAGCTGGTGGTTCGCTCGGTCCGAACTGGTGCTCAGGGGAGTCTGGTTCATCGTGCGTGGTATCTTCCAATATGCAGGATGTGATGGGGAACATTTATAACGGAGGCGAAGAGGCGCTCAGCGCTTATTTTGATCGTATATCTATACAGGATGTGAAGCAGCGTATAGGTCATGGGGAAGAATGCACTTTGTCGTTGAATGGATTGCCTACGAATGAGAAGTCCTGACGATTCCACAACCAATGGTCCTTCATGATATGGCCTTGGTTTAGTCAGGCAGGGTGGACAGGTTATGGCATGGGCGTATGCTCCGGTGAAAGATCAATTGATGGTTCCAGGCGATTCCGGGCATAACGTGAACACAGATGGGGAGAGATCGTCTGCGCTGATGTTATTTTCGGAAGGTAAGTACTTGGTGGAGTTAACTTCAAGATTGCCTTGCGAACGTAAAAGAAGAACAAACAAAAAAAGAGTTTGGGGAGTGGAACACATGTCAGGCATTGAAAAAAATGAAACACTTCGCGTCATTAGCGAACGCCATGCTGTCAAAAAGTACGAAAAAGGTTTTGTATTGCCTGAGGCTGATCTGAATGCGATCTTGACAGCGGCTTCTGAAGCACCATCTTCATGGAACCTGCAACACTGGAGATTCCTCGTGATTGAATCCGAAGCAGACAAAGCGAAATTGTTGCCAGTTGCTTACGGCCAAAGTCAAATCACAGATAGTTCAGTTACGATTGCTGTTCTTGGTGATCTGGAAGCGAACCGTAACACGGTAATCTACGATCAAGCTGTTGAAGCAGGTGCATTGACTGCTGAGATTCGTGACGCATTGGTTGGACAGATCAACGGTGCTTACCAAAGCGCGCAAACAGCTCGCGATGAAGCGATCCGTAACGCATCCTTTGCTTCCCAGAACATTATGCTTGCTGCACGTTCCCTGGGTTACGACACTTGCCCAATCGGTGGATACAATCCACAACAACTGATCGAAACATTCAACATTCCTGCACGTTTCGTGCCAACGTTGTTGATCACTGTAGGTAAAGCTGCACAGCCAGCTCACCCGTCAGGACGTTTCTCATTGTCCGAGGTTGTTGTTAAAGGTTCTTTCTAAGTTAAAAGTACATCTGATGCTTGCATCAGCGATATAGGTATACAAACAGCCGCACTTTCCTGTTGAGGGAAGGTGCGGCTGTTTGGCATATTGGGGTTGTATAGAAAAGCCCACTCACGGTGACTCCAATCGATCGGATTACCACTCAAGTGAGTTCTTAGCTTCTACCATGAAATGATTACTTCTCAGGTGTTTCCGGGATTTGTGGTGCATGGAACGATTCCATGTACTCGATTGCGTTATACATCATCACTGCTGCTTCGGCGCGAGTAATCGTTTGTTTGGGATTGAAGTTTCCGTCGGCATCCAGTTCATTGATTTTGAGAACGAGTGAACGCTGAATGGCACCTTGATACTCTGGGGTAAGTTCCTTTTCGTCGGTAATGTCCACAGGTTTGATATTGATCATCGGCAGACCGCCTTTGGCCTCGATGCCTTGCATCAGGAACAACGTGAATTGTTCACGAGTAAGCGGTTTGGACGGATCGATATCCTGTGAGATCTGAATGCCATTATATTGCGCGCGGATAAATGCATCACTGTACCATACGCCATCTTTTACAGCAGAGAAGTAGTCACTTGGTACCGGCATTTTGATAAAACGAATCGTGTCCAGATTCAGATTCAGTCCGTCCGCAATCAGTTGAATGCCTTGAGCGGTATTTAACTCCAGTTCAGGTTTGAACAAGCTGTCACTCACACCTTTGATGAATCCATCCTGATGGAGAGATTCAATTTTGTCTGCTCCTGCAATACCTTGAATATCCGTGAATTGGGCCTGCGCAGCGTGGATTGGACCTGCTCTTAGAGAAAGCGTGAGCAGAGCTCCCGCAGTTAATGTAGCAAGAATATTTTTCTTCATTTCGAATTCGCCTCACTTTTCCAGGAATGATCCCTTTATATAAAAGTTATTTGCCCCTATAGACGACCCTACTGTTCAAAAGGTTGCTGTAATTTCCCAATAGAATGGACGACAACAATTCTGAAAGAGGGAAGTGAAGCACTGTGAAGGTACTGCCTCTAACCTTTGGATTTATTTCGATAATCCGTGGGGGAACGGCCCATCATTTTGCTAAACAGACGAGAGAAGTAGTACGGGTCCTTGAATCCAAGCTCGGAACTGATCTGCTTCACGGTCCAATCGGTAAAATCCAGATAGCGGCACGAATGCTGGATCTTAAGCCGCAGGAAATAATCGATGGGCGAATGTCCTGTAGCTTGTTTGAACAACTGAGAGTAATGGGGGACAGAGAGCCGGGCGTGTGCCGCCAGTTCCTTGAGAGTGATTCCGTTCTCCAGATGCTTCAGCATATATTGAACGGATTGTTCAGCCGCACGTTTGCTACTAATGACCCCGCCATCTGTTCCTGACGTCTCCGGCCCATAAGCGAGCATACCAAGCATATAACCGATAATCTGGGAGGCGTATGTCATCGTCTGCATGGAGTAACCCGTCTCTAGCGCGCCGTAACATTCATGGAAAAGCTCAAGCCATTTTTGAGCCTTAGCCGGTGGCATGGTAGAAATATGATGGGTTAACAAGGGTTCTATGTAGGACAAAGCATGTTCCCCGCGCAGATGAATCCAGAAGATGCTCCATGGTTCGGCTGCGTTGGCTCCGTACACATGAGGAACATGTGCAGGCAATATGATGAGGTTTCCCGGGCGGACATCATATGTCTTGCCGCCATCCATCGTATACCAGCCTGTGCCTTCGGCACAGTACATGAGAATGTGTGATTCACAACCTTCGGGACGGTCACGGTAATGATGCTCTGCTTCGTGAAAGTAACCGATATCGGTAACATATAATCCGGACGTGACCGGATAAGCTGCAGCTTCTTGCAGCAGCGGGTCCGGAAGTACAATGAGTTTTTGCATACGAAATCCGTCAGATTTACGCTGTAGGGGAGGTCTGTTGTTAGGTCTCATACTTTGTATTATGGTGAGAGGGGATAAGAGAGTCAATGACAGATATGAGAGCGCTCACCGAGGTTGTACTCGATTTAGAAAGCCACGTTACAGGAAGTGAAGCAGTTGCCCGTGAATTGGGTAAGTACATACCAGTGGGAAGAATCTGACCAATGAATATATAGGACAAGGGAGAGATTAGATATGGAAACAGTCACAACCCAGGAAACGCTTTTCTATACAGGTACGTATGCTTCAGCAGATGAACCAGGAATATTCCTATGTGCATTGAATGCGGATACAGGAGAGATGCGAATCGTCAATCACATGGAGGGTGTAAGTAATCCTTCTTATCTGGCGTTATGCCCGGATGGAAACTGTCTGTATGTGGCGAGTGAGACGGACGAGGGAGAGGTGCTGGTCTATCGCAGAGATGCAGCAACGAGTGAACTGCACTTAATGGATCGAAAGCAGACCAGAGGGGCTTCTCCATGTTATGTGTCTGTCTCCAAGGATGGTCAGTGGGTATTCACATCCAATTATAGCAGTGGCAGTGTCAATGTATTCCCGGTAGGCGATCAGGGTACGCTCGGTGAGATGAGTGCATGGGTGGAACACACGGGAAGTGGAATTCACGAAGAACGTCAGGAAGGGCCGCATGCACACTCCATTCAGCCAGATCCGTCCGGACAGTATGCTGTCGTATGTGACCTCGGTCTGGATCAGATCATTGTGTATCGCTTGGAAGAAGGACGTCTGGTTACCCATCGTGAAACGGATCAGCCAGCAGGCGCAGGGCCAAGACATCTTGTATTTCATCCCAACTCGAAGTGGGCTTATGTAATCAATGAATTGGACAACACGGTTACAGCATTCCTGTACGATGAGCGTAGAGGGGAGTTTACTACGGTGCAGCACATCTCGACACTTCCAGAAGGGCATAAAGGAGAGGGTACGGCTGCGGACATCCGTGTATCTCCATGTGGTCGTTTCCTGTATGCATCCAATCGGGGAGATGACAGCATCGTGCTCTATCATATTGATCAGGAGAGCGGTGAGTTGGAAGCCGTAGAGTGGACGTCTACGATTGGGCAGACACCGCGTAACTTCAATATTTTGCCTGGGGGGATTCTATTGGTGGCGAATCAGGACAGCAATAACCTCGTAAGTTTCCAGATCAGTGAAGAAGACGGACGTCTGACGCATAACGGGTTCAAGCTGGAACTACCTCGTCCGGTATGTATTGCACCTGTGGTATAAGTTGTAATACGGTGAAGTTAACGTGGAATATTACATCTGAAAAGTGTTCCAGAAGCTGTGAAATCATGGAGAAACACATGGTTTTACAGCTTTTTTTAGTCTTTTTATATGATTAACTTGAAAATAGTGGCAATTATCACATTTTTTTATTGACCATCGTTCGAACGTTCATTATGATCAGAATATATGGTGATAAAACCTAAAATCTGGATGTTGCACGAAGGGTGGTGCTTTCCTTGGAACCTGCAAATTCAATTCGGGAGCAATTAACCCAGTTTATTGATAAGAACAGCATGACGCTCTCCCGATTCTCGGAAGGATCTGGCATTAATACAGGCACAATTAGTCGTATTTTACATGGGAATCGTCCGATATCCGTGAGTCAATTGATTGCGATCTCATCAGGAATGGGCGTGGCAGCGGATCATTTTTTTGCCGACTATGTGGAAGAGTGTTTCGCTTATTCCGTATCCATGCGGCGAATCAGACCGTTTATTCTCCTGAGTGCGGAGCTGAATCGGCTGGACTGCATTGAGCAGATTCTTCATCGGCTACTGGACGACCTGGATTATGCGACAGAACTATTTGAGATGGCAGAACAGTTATTTGAACGAAATCAGCGATCTGCGGCGGCATTGTTATATAAGAGTGTGAGTGAAGTCGAGAAATATCAGCATTCCGAACGACTTGCGATGTGTCAGTATCGGTTGTTTTTAATTGGACAAGGAGAAAACTTGGAGGACAATCTAAGGACGGCTATCTTGTTCGAGCCCTATGTAGACCGGTTGGATGAGGGCTACCAATTGGATGCGCTGAAACATTTGATTCATGTGTTTATGGCAGTTCATAAATGGGATAAAGTGGATGGTTTAGCGCAAGAGATGTACAAGTTGGCGAAGATTTTTTATGAGTCTAAGCACCTTTCTAGACGAAAGGAACACCATGAAAATCACACCGAACGTCCACTCTATACTTATATTTTATATGCTTGGTTGATTCGATCCACAGTGTATGAGGAGTATGGAGATTATAAAAAAGCTTTGGAGTTTGTATCGTTGTATGCATATGGACAGGGCTGGTTACAGGAACAGGATGAAGAATCGGAGCGCATACAGCAACAATTTGGGGAATGGGCTACAGCTAATACCTATCTTTATCGAATGTTATCCGGAGAAAAGGAGATCGTTCACGAATACGCGGACTATATTTCGAAGTATCCAGATGAGATTTTTTTAGCTTTACGTTACATGATTCAGGCAGCCAATCAGTTTGATTGGAACATTGATGACATTTTGAATCGCTTCTCCGAACATACGCCTCTACGTACCTACAAGACTGAGTTTGGCGATTATAATAAACGTATCATTAATGAAAGTTATGCGCGGTTTTTAAGTGATCTGGGGATGTACCAACTTAAGAGAGATCGTAATGATGCAATGAATCTTATTCTTGAAGGATTGCAAATGTCAGTTAAAATAAATAGTGATCGAAATATTATTACATGTATGACATTATTTGAGCAGTACAGAGATCAAGCTGATTCAGAAGCAAAACAGAAATTCAAATCCTTATCAAGTGAGGTGCAACGGCTCAATGCGAAAAAAAACGTCTTTGTTGCTAACCATTTTTAGTGTTACAGTTACAATCTGCCCAATCATTTATGCCTTAATGGGCCACGGAGCAGGCGGAGTGTAAATTATGAATTCATTCAAAAGAGAACGAAGTCGGAGGAGAAATCCTTCGGCTTTTTTATGTACGAACCATTTAATTACTAAATTAGACCTATAGATGGAATTATATGTTTAATTTAAAATGAATATATTAAAGCGCTTACATATAAGATGGCGCTACAAGGGCATCGGGCTTACCAATACAATTGGGGAGGCAATTGTTTATGGGAAATCGATCATCATTGTGGAAGCGCACATTACGTACAGCCGGAGTATCGCTGCTGAGTTCCGCGTTACTGGTCACTTCGCTTGGATTGGGCAACCCGTCAGTAACACATGCAGCGGGAGCAAGGCAGATGGAATATCTGGATCGCGGTGTGGTGGCTGTGAAGACCGGGGCAGGTGTGTTTGTCAGTTGGCGGCTTCTGGGAACGGAAGGATCGAATGTATCGTTTAACGTCTATCGGGATGGAACCAAGGTGAACGCTACGCCCATAACAAACAGCACCAACCTTCAGGATGCAAGCGGGACAAGCAGTTCCAAATATACGGTTCGCGCTGTCGTGAGTGGAACGGAGCAGGCTGCTTCAGCGGTAGCAAGCGTATGGGGTAATAACTATCTATCTGTACCGCTCAGTGTACCCGCAGGTGGGACAACGCCCGATGGAGTAGCCTACACCTACAGTGCCAACGATGCCAGTGCAGGTGACCTGGATGGTGATGGTGAGTATGAATTGATTGTGAAGTGGGACCCTTCCAACTCCAAAGATAACTCTCAGAGCGGTTATACCGGGGAAGTGTTTATCGATGCCTACAAATTAAACGGAACACGCCTCTGGCGGATTAGTCTGGGCAAAAATATCCGTGCGGGTGCTCACTACACCCAGTTCATGGTGTACGATCTCGACGGTGACGGCAAAGCCGAGGTCGCGATGAAAACAGCCGATGGCACCAAGGATGGCACTGGCGTGGTCATCGGGGATGCAAGCAAGGATTACCGCAATTCCAGCGGTTATGTGTTGTCTGGTCCCGAATTCCTGACGGTCTTCAATGGACAGACTGGCAAAGCACTCTCCACAGTGAACTACGAACCGGCGCGTGGCAATGTATCCAGTTGGGGGGATAACTACGGCAACCGGGTGGACCGATTCCTTGCTGCCATTGCTTATCTGGATGGGGAGCGGCCAAGTCTGGTCATGGCGCGTGGGTACTATACCCGCACAGTGCTCGTGGCTTATAACTGGCGTAACGGACAGCTGACCAAGCAATGGACGTTTGATTCCAATACCTCCGGTAACTCGGGCTATGCCGGGCAGGGCAATCATAATCTGAGCGTGGCGGACGTGGATGGGGACGGGAAGGATGAGATCGTCTATGGCGCCATGGCGGTAGATGATAACGGGCAAGGATTGTACACGACAGGACTTCATCATGGCGATGCCATGCATCTGAGTGACCTGGACCCGGACCGCCCTGGACTTGAGGTGTTTCAGGTTCATGAGACACCATCTAATGCGGGAGTAGAGTTCCGTGATGCAGGTACAGGCCAGTTAATCTGGGGTGTCAAAACAACGAAGGATATTGGACGCGGCATGGCGGCAGATATTGATCCAAGATATAAAGGTGCTGAAGTGTGGGCAGACGGCAGTCTGTATACAGCCAAAGGGCAGAAAATCGGGACAACCCTGCCTTCCTCCACGAATTTTGGGATCTGGTGGGATGGTGACCTGCTCCGTGAACTGCTGGACAGCAACCGAATCGACAAGTGGAATTATGCCAATAGCACAACAGTGAACCTGCTCACTGCATCCGGCGTTTCTTCCAATAACGGAACCAAGTCTACACCGAATCTGCAGGCTGACCTGTTCGGGGACTGGAGAGAGGAAGTGGTGTGGCGGACGAATGACAGTTCGGCGCTGAGGATCTATACGACAACAGCAGTTACGGACAAACGCATCTATACGCTGATGCATGATCCGGTGTACCGTCTTGGCGTCGCTTGGCAAAATGTAGCCTACAATCAACCACCGCACACTGGCTTCTATCTGGGAGAAGGCATGAGCACACCACCGGTACCCAACATCCGGTATGCAGGCAGATGAGGAATGGACCAGGCATGGCGGTCCAATTCCGTTCATATTTACAATAGACAGCGAAGTATGGAATTCGCTGAAGGGAACAACGGACGATGGTTCGTTGTTCCTCTTTTTTTGCCAATAGCGCAGAAATACGGTAAAAATCGGAAAAAACGTTTGACAGGTATATAGACTGCCTTTATTATACGTATATAACTTACTAAACAGGTAGGAATAATAAAAATGAATCTGTTTTCAATGTGAAAGCGGTCATTTTACAGACACATGCAACAATGCAACCTGAACAGAATAACGTTCTCACCGTATAGACGGAGGAACACCGCAGCGCATCCTTTCCAGATGGAGCATGCACGGCCTTAAGCCGGCATGACTTTATGGGGAGAAGTGCGCGGGGGTTCCTCCGTCTTCTTGTTTTTAATGGGGCGTTCCATCCTGTTCAGCCGGCCTGAGGTAGTCATGCAGATCTATATCGGGGGAGTGTTATTAATGAAAAAGAGAATTCACAAGGGTATTCTGGTTGGTCTGGCACTGGTGTTAACAGGGGTACTGGCAGCATGCGGATCGGATAGCGGTGGGTCCAGTGCAGCAGGAACATCAGGGGGAGCGGAAGGCGGTACAGAAGGGGCCAAGGCCATCGAACTGCTGAATGTTTCCTATGATCCAACACGGGAACTCTATGAGCAATATAACAAAGCGTTTGCGGCGCATTGGTTGAAAGAGAAAGGCCAGGAAGTGACCATCAAACAATCCCACGGGGGATCGGGCAAACAGAGCCGTTCTGTCATTGACGGATTGGATGCGGACGTGGTGACGCTGGCATTGGGATATGACATTGATGCGATTGAAGATAGAGGTCTAATTAACGAAGGCTGGCAAGATAAATACGAGCATAACAGCTCTCCGTATACCTCTACGATTGTATTCCTTGTACGTAAAGGCAATCCAAAAGGCATCAAAGACTGGGATGATCTGATTAAAGGAGATATCGAGGTCATCACCCCGAACCCCAAAACGTCAGGCGGAGCACGTTGGAACTATTTGGCGGCATGGGGATATGCATTGAAGCATAACAACAATGATGAAGAGAAAGCGAAGGAATTCGTTGGAGAATTGTTCAAGCATGCGCCTGTGCTGGATTCGGGTGCTCGCGGATCTACGACGACGTTTGTTGAACGTGGCATTGGTGATGTGCTGCTTGCCTGGGAGAATGAAGCTTTCTTATCGGTAAAAGAGCTGGGTCCGGACAAATTCGATATTGTCGTGCCTTCGGTTAGTATCTTGGCTGAACCACCCGTTGCGATTGTGGACAAAAATGCAGACAAAAAGGGAACTCGCGATGTAGCGGATGCCTATCTGAAATATTTGTACAGTGAAGAAGGACAGACGATTGCTGCTGAAAATTATTACCGTCCAACGCTGGACAGCGTGGAGGAAAAATTCAAGGATCAGTTCCCGGCGCTTGAACTGTTCACATTGAAAGACATATTCGGTACATGGCGGGATACTCAGGCCAAACATTTCAATGACGGTGGTATCTTCGACCAGATCTATGTTCCAGGCAGCTAAGGTTGCTCTGTTCAATGAACACCCGATCAATCGCGCTGTGAGCGGCCAACCAGCCTTACCGGCTGAAGGCAGAGAGGATGAACGTACATGAGCAAGGTGATGGTGGCGCGGAGACGCACATTGCCGGGATTCGGATTAACGATGGGTTACAGTGTGTTCTACCTAAGCCTGGTTGTACTTATTCCATTGGCTGCCCTGTTGTTTAACTCAACAGGGCTGACGTGGGCAACCATGATTGAGGTTGCGACCAATCCCAGGGTGCTGGCTTCTTTCCAGGTCAGCTTCCTGACCGCAGGTGCAGCGGCCCTGATTGATCTCGTGCTGGGGTTACTCCTGGCATGGGTGCTTGTTCGGTATGAGTTTCCTGGCAAAAGGCTGTTTGATGCGGTCATTGATCTGCCTTTTGCCTTGCCGACGGCAGTAGCAGGGGTTGCCCTTACAGCGATCTATGCCGGCAATGGCTGGATTGGACAGTTCGTAGAGCCTTTGGGCATTAAGCTGGCCTATTCACAGGCCGGGATTACGCTGGCGCTGATGTTTATCGGAATTCCGTTCGTGGTTCGTACGGTGCAACCGGTGTTGGAAGAGCTGGAGGCAGAAGTGGAAGAGGCGGCTGCCACACTGGGAGCAGGGAGATGGCGGATATTTCGTACCATTCTGCTGCGGGATCTGATCCCACCGCTGCTGACGGGGTTTGCTCTGGCCTTTGCCCGGGGCATCGGTGAATATGGCTCCGTTGTGTTTATCTCAGGCAATATGCCGATGAAAACGGAGATTGCCCCCTTGCTGATCATGGCCAAGCTGGAGCAGTTCGATTATGCAGGCGCTACAGCTGTAGCTTTGCTGCTGCTTCTGGTTTCTTTCATCCTGCTGCTGATCATTAATTCCTTGCAGCGTTGGAGCCGGAAGGCGGGCAGAGCATGACGATGAAGCATGATGGAATATGGATACGAACAGATGTCACTCACCCAAACCAAAGGAGGTGCAGCATATGGCGGGTTCCGTTCCACTGAGCCCTGTTCCACCCGTTAAGACCAGCCGTGGAACTAACCGTGCAACAACGGAAGCTCCCTGGGTCAAATGGTTGTTGATTGGACTGGCGAGCCTGGTACTCATATGGCTGCTTATTTTGCCACTGGTCATTGTGCTCATGGAGGCGTTGAAGCAGGGCTGGGGTGTGTACATCGCTGCTCTTACCGAGCCGGATGCCATGTCTGCACTGAAACTAACGTTATTGGTTGCGGGGATTACAGTGCCGCTGAATACGATATTTGGTGTGGCCGCTGCATGGGTCATTACCAAGTTCCAGTTTAAGGGCAAAGGACTCATGATCACCCTGATTGATCTTCCCTTTTCAATCTCGCCTGTGGTGGGCGGGTTGATCTTTGTATTAGTCTTTGGTTCAAATGGGTGGTTTGGGCCGTGGCTGTCCGAACATGATATCAAAATCATTTTTGCGCTGCCAGGCATTGTCATTGCAACGTTGTTTATTACCTTTCCTTTTGTAGCGAGAGAACTGATTCCGCTGATGGAGGACCAGGGAACCCGGGAAGAAGAAGCGGCCGTTACGCTGGGTGCTTCAGGATGGCGAATCTTCTGGAGTGTAACTTTGCCCAACATCAAATGGGGACTGCTGTACGGTATTATTCTGTGTAATGCCCGTGCCATGGGCGAGTTCGGAGCGGTATCTGTGGTGTCCGGACATATCCGCGGGGAGACGAATACGCTACCGCTGCATGTCGAGATTTTGTATAACGAATATCAATTCTCAGCTTCATTTGCCGTAGCTTCCCTGCTCCTGATTCTGGCTCTCGCCACGTTGCTGCTCAAGAGCTGGCTTGGACACAAAGCCGTTTCAGAAAAGTGATTATGAGAAGAAGAAAATACAGATTGACAGCTACTGGAAGCCCTGCTAATGTATAAACCAAGTATATAGGTTGGATAAGAATGATTTATAAATCCGTTGGATGACAGCGCACTTAGGAATATGGCGGGCAGTAGCCCGAGAAGAGGAGGCGGCTCTATGGCTAAGCCGTTAAAAGTGGATGAGGTATGGTTGGACCGAATTGCCGGACAGCTGAATGACATGGAGTTTGGTTCTTTGCACATCGTGGTGCACGAAGGTCAGATTGTGCAGATGGAGCGGACCGAACGCAAGCGTTTTGAAAACACGCCCTCAGGCAGCGCCTCCAAATCCGGAAGCACGGCACGAAGCAGTTCAGCCCGTTCACTACGCGGATCAAATGCGAGTGCGAAGGGATAGAGAGTGACTAGCGTGAGGGAAGCGAGGATAGGTGCATAGGAACACACATGTATACTTTCCAGAAACTCATGGGAAATGTATGTTCCATACCGTCCCACCTATTGCGTGTGAATTGTCTCCTTATGCTCGTTATACCAATGATTCGCTTCAAGCAGCACTTGCTGCCCACCTGCATCCATGAATTCTTCCACAAAGGTATCGAAATACTCCACAGGCTGATCGCCAGTGATGATGGAGATATATGCTCTGTCTCTCATGCGAATCAGCTCAGATGAATATTGAATCAGGGCAGGGGTTGCAACCTCCAGGCGATTATAGATCCCATTCTCCGTTAGCCCTGCAGATGCAGCCCACTGTTCACGTTTGTCCGTTGTTGTACCTGGAACTGTCATGCCGATACTTGAGCCGATCATATTGGTGTAATTCTCCATTCGGTTGTATGGGCGAAGCAAGTGGAACGATTTTGAATCTTCAGCGCTCCAATCCCAGTGCTTTCCTGGAAGGCCATACTCCATTTTGATCCGCTCGACCGGATCGGGGTTGGCACTTACATAATCGAGTATCTCCAAGATTTTCTCCAGTTTTCCGGGCTCGTTCGCAGCCTCAGCCCCTATAGCAATAAAATTCATCAGCAGATTATTCCCTTTAGAACCGCTATGTCCATCCGGACCAATAACAGGAGAACCAAATACAACCTCTGCAGCTGCATTCTTCTGTATTAGCTCATTGACATTGAACGAGGGTTCCACCGGCGTTTCCTCGCCATGTTCATTGAGAACGCTGTAATCTCCCTCTTGATTCCAATGATAGTAGTTTCCCATCGAGGTCATCCCAATTTTTCCATTAATAAAAGCATGGGATAGATGCTTATAGCCGCCTTTATTTTCGCCGGTTATAAACTCAGGGTCGATAATCCCGTCCTGATACCACTTTTGCATATAAGCCAATGCTTTTTTCATCTCAGGCTCCAGAGCACCGATCACGAGTTGGTTGTTTTCTTCATTAAAATACAGCTGCTCTGTGAAAACGGACTGTCCAAAAGCGCCAAACACAACATTTAAGCCCTCTCTGGATAGGCCATACGTATCTTGTTTACCATTTCCGTCCGGGTCACCTTTGGCAAAGGCATACATGACCGTTTCAAATTCATCTAATGTCTTCGGTACGTCCAGACCAAGCCGCTTAAGCCAGTCCTCTCGATATACGACAGGAGTTCGATAGATGTTGGTCTCATTGATGGCCGGTATTCCATATAAGCTGCCGTTTATTTTTCCAAACTCTAAGTAACGTGAGTCATAATCGCGAATTCGCTGTACAATATTTGGCGCATATTGTTCAAGGACCTCTGGGGGGATTTCCGCTAAAACCCCTTGCATTTGATACTTAAGCAGATCATGCGGCTGCCTGATCCGGAACAGATCCGGTATTTTCCCTTGAGCCAGCTCCATATCCAGCAGTTCCTCGTATCGTTTGTTCTCAAGGTTCCACACCTCCAGATCGACATCAAACCGATCCTCTATATATGCAATCATCTCAGCGTCCGCAGGAACAGGGATATTTTGATGCATGGTCCAGGATATCGTATACTGCGGTGCTGTATCCTTCTCAGCACTTGCCGAGTGTTCCTGCTGCTGCACTTGTGCTGTTTCTCTGTTTAGAAAGGTACAACCGCTCATCAATCCTATAAGAATAGATGTAGCAATCAATAGACATAGCGTTCTTAAATGGTTGATGTTCATAGCAGCTCCTTTCCTGATTTTAAATTGAACCTATATAGATCCCTGTTCCATTAGACTGCGCATGAAGTTTTTTGGTGTACAGCCGTGAATTTCTTTGAACTTCTTAATGAAATAAGCAGGAGTACGGTAACCGACCGTATTTGCGACCTGCTCAACTGTAATTTCACGCTGTGTCATGAGTTCCCGTGCGCGTTGCATTCTCTGATTCGTAACATATTCGGAATAGACAATCCCGGTTTCTTCCTTGAAAAGTTTACTGAGATATTTAGGGCTGATGAATACTTGTTCTGAGACATGATCCAGTGTGAGATCACCCGAAAGATGCTCATGAACATAGGCTTTGACAGCCGAGATGGTATCCACACTCCGTACTTCGCTTCGCTTCTCCATATGCATCACAAATTCGGTCACGAGATGAATCATCCACTCCGAATAGCGGTTGATATTGTAGAACAATGAAAATTGCTTGTACAAATTCATCGAGCTTGCCTCGGCGGGTTGCAGGCGTACCTGCTGGATACATTCAGCGTAAATCGATACTGTTTTTAATAGTATGATACGACTGTATTCGGCTGAATAGGGGCCTTCCTTTATTGTCGCTACCACTTCCTGAATGGCCTGAACCGTACCCTGCACATCCCGAGCCTGCAATTTCTTTTCAAAGTTTACGAGGTATGATTCTGAAATTTCCAAGCTGCTGGATTCCCTGTTCAGAAGATCAAGATCCTGAATGGCAGACTGCTCGGGAAAGAAGTAGCTGTATCGGATCAAGGTATTCGCCTGATGATAGCTTGTATGAATCTTCGTGAAATGATCAACCCAGCCGCCCAGTGATAGTACAAATTCTAGACCGAATCTGCTCTTAGCCTCAGCGTGAATAAAGTATACAATGTGATCAGAGAGAGGTTCCTCGGGTTGATTGGTACAGATGATGACCGCGATTTTGTGATCCTGCAACTCCTCTGCGAGCAGTTGAGTCTCGTCCATATCTGCGATCTCCAGTTGCTGAATCATCGTGTACAACGTATGCTGCAACTGTCGTGGCTGCAGATCCTTCCACTTCTCATTGACCGGGTCAATGACGATGCAACGGAAGCGGGAGTAAGCCATCGAAATGTGAATAGACTGCAGTTGCTCCGTAAGTTCCTCGGGTGTAAATCGATTATTTAACATATTGAGCATGATACTATGTTTGATCATCTTATGATTGGCTTGTAGTGTTTCCTCAAGACTATCGACTTTGTTGGACAGACTGTTAATCGTTGTATCGATGAACCGGTACTCGTCCTGCTTTAAGCTGGTTGGGCTATCCATCCGGCTCTTGATATTATTTAGGATTCGCTTAAGAGGACTATAGTTGGCAGTGGTAAAGATGGACGACATCACGATCCCAACTGCGACAGCCAACAAGCCAAGAAGAACTGAAATTTCCTTCAAGCTATCCAATTTGTAATAGAAACTTTCATTAGGTGTGGTCGTGTAAATCCGCCATGCATTTCCTTTAAATTGATCTTGGGTAACGACATATGAGTCATAGTTAAATACAGGTGCGAAGCTCTCATCTGAAGAATGAAAGGAGAGCAGCGAATCTGTTAGATTTTCCTCCGTGGAGCTGCCTATCAACGTTTTGTCCGCGGCAGATATGACGGTTCCATCCTGATCTATGATTAATGTATTTGCATAGTCAGCAGGGAGCATATTTTTAATGATCTGACTGATCGCTGATTCTTTGATATCAATCGCAATTATGGCCTTATGGTCTTGTCCAGACGATTGAAACGGGTAACTGTGGACATAAGAAATCAGAGGACTCATGTTGCTCTGTTCCCGTGATTCGATATAAGCATCCTGAGGAACCATGCGAGTCTGCATCCATAAGGAGCTTTCTTTGGTTTCTTTCATCGCAGCAATCCAATCCGTCGTATGATACACACTCGCAGGCGTGTCCTCATAGAGCATCAGCCCATATACAGATGAAACGATAAAGTGGTTCTTCGCATCGTACACATGAATAGCTTCAATGAGATCAGAATAATTTTGCACCATATTTTTGAGGGACTGTTCGATGTCCAGAATTTTGCTATGGTTTCCTTTTAAGCTATCTAAATCGATACTTGCAGCGTTACCCAGTGCCAGGGACAGATAGACCTGATTCACCTTCTGGATCACGGAGCTCTCTATATAATTGACAGTGCTTTTCAGTGAGAGTTGATTATTGATGCGGATTTCTTTGCTGTATTGATGGGAGAAGAAGAGATAAAAAATGGAGCCGAAAAGAAGCGCAATGACAAGAACGACAGCGAGGTAGGAAAGAACCATTTTGGATCTCACAGACTGAAATGGCTTACGCATTCTTTTTCCCCCTTCATTTCTCGTTTCTAAACAACTTCATCATTATATAGTAGGCCGAGGACGAGAAATCATGTTGACCGAAATTTAACAAACTTCCCCCTCTCATTTTACACACATTTAATAAAGCGTTTACATAAAAAGATATCATAATTAACGAAAGTAGTATGCACTCCATTTTTTTAGGGTGAAAAGTGTCAGAACGTACGATTTTGATATAAAACGGAATTTGTTCTATAGATACCAAACGTCCCCTAATGCTACAGTAACGGCAGATCAGACATCTGGATAGAGAATTTCTTACTCATATGCTGACGCAGAAGCAAAAAAAATTATTTCTATAATGGGAGCGTGTATTTGCAAGCCATGAGAAAACCACTTAAAAAGTCACTGGCACTACTTCTGATGTTGTCTATGGTAGGTCCAACGTTTGCAGAGAAGAGTTTTGCAGCCGATCAGAAAATTCAGTTCTCTGATATTAAGGGACACTGGGCGGAAGCAAATATTCAAGCATGGGGTGATGAAGGATTAATTAGAGGCTACCTGGATCGTTCATTCAAACCGAACACGTATATTACCAGAGCAGAATTTATGAATTTGGTAAACGGTGCATTTGGATATTCCGGACAAGCTAAAATTACCTTTAACGATGTGTCTGAAAGTGCATGGTATTATGAAGCAATTTCTATTGCAAATGCGAATGGATATATAGATGGATACACTGATGGCACTATGAAGCCGCAAGATCCGATCACACGTCAGGAAGCAGCTAAAGTGATCGCTGGTATTCTTAATTTGGAGTTAAATGAAACAGCTGCGAATGTCTTTAGTGATTCGTCGTCTATTGCAGCGTGGAGCAAAGGAGCTGTAGGTGGAGCGGCAGCAGCGAAAATTATCGCTGGATATACAGATGGAAGCTTCAAGCCGCTTAATTCCATTACTCGGGCCGAGGCAGTCTCTGCACTCGTTAAGGCTGTGGAAACGGATGCGACTACAGCTGCCAAACCAGCTAAGCCAAAAGGAACAGCAACCGTACTGAGTGTTAATCCTCCAGCAGCTGAAGCTCGTTTGTCCGCCGTGGAGCATGGAGGCAATGCGGCTGACGGCACATTGAAAAATATTGCAGAAACCAATCCGTTTATTGA
Source organism: Paenibacillus sp. SZ31 (assembly GCF_012912005.1). Classification (GTDB taxonomy): domain Bacteria; phylum Bacillota; class Bacilli; order Paenibacillales; family Paenibacillaceae; genus Paenibacillus. The sequence continues at coordinate 136,210 of NZ_JABBEA010000006.1, read as the reverse complement.
TATTTTGGACGGTTTTGATCAAGTATGGTCCTTGAACCAAGCGGATTGGAGAGATGGAACAGCGGCAACCAAACTAGGTGCTGATGGCAAGAATGCAAAGTATGGAGATGGACCGACCTTATACTATGACGGTTTTAAAAACGATCCAACCGTAGCTGTCGCTGATCAGAAGACATTTGCGAATGCAGAGATCCGAAATAAAGCGGCGTGGGAAGCGAATATCAAATATGTAGAAGATGCTACGAAAAATCGCACGGCTGAAGAGACTTTGGCAGCTTATTATGATGACCAAAGAGATAAGATCTATAGTATGATGGAAGCTTTTGGGCCGCTGGCTAATACGTATGTAGATGTTATCAAGCCAAAGACAAGCGTTGAACGAAGTGTGGACGAGATGAATGTGTTATTGACAGAAGAAACGGTGGAAGATGAAAGCCAAGGTATCGGAAGTGATTGGGCGGATACGGAGCTTGCAGACATGGTCGCTTTAGTTGATCTGGTGCGATTCAAAATTCCTGCCTCATCAAACCCTGCGAAATACTTCTACTCTACGCCTAGACCGTGGAGAATGAATTCAAACGGAGAAGTGAAAGAGGTCGTCGATAGCAAAGGGTTACCCGTATGGCAAACAATTGGTGAAGGTGAAGCGACAGAAGTACCACTGGCTTCAGGCGGAAAGAAATCAACAGGAGAAAAGCATTACCAGCAATATGAAACGAACGTTGTGCTTATCCCTGCATTAAGCTATGTCAAACGAATTGCTGAGGATGGAAGAGGAAAAGACGGAGGATTTCCAAGTGGTCATACAAGTGCTTCGTATTTGTCCGTACTTCCGTTTGCCTACGCTACCCCAGAACGATTCTCTGAATTCTTAACGAGAGCAGCTCAGATGGGTGAGAATCGAATTGTCACGGGAATGCACTCACCGCTTGATGTTGTAGGGGCGAGAATACAAGCAACAGCTATGACTGCATATGCCTTCAATCAGGCGGAGAATAAAGACTTGTTAGAGAAAGCCTATGAAAATGCAGGCGAGGTATTTGGAGCAGAAGCCAAGGAAAAAAATATGAGTTTGTACGAATATGCACACACCGTAACAGAGGAGTACACTTTCAAAAGTGCATACGATGAGAATAAATGGGAAGATCACGACGCTAATAAAGCCTTCTATAGAGAAAAGATGACTTCCGGTCTGCCACAAACAGGAACGAAAGGTTTGGCCCCTGTTGTTCCACAAGGAGCAGAAGCATTGTTAGAGACGCGTCAACCTTATTTAACAGATGAGCAACGCAGAGAAGTATTGTATACGACATCCATCGATTCCGGATATCCTGTCCTGGACGAATCCAAAGGTTGGGGTAGATTGGATCTGGTATCCGCAGCGGATGGCTACGGCGCATTCTTGAACAATGTAACTGTGGATATGGACGCTTCCAAAGGGCGCTTCAATGCAGAAGACTGGTGGAGAAATGATATCACTGGTAGTGGAATGCTTACGAAAAAGGGAACAGGCACCCTTACATTGACAGGGAAAAATAGCTATACAGGCGGAACGTTGCTGCAAGCAGGAACACTGGTAGCCGAATCAGCAACTGCTTTTGGTACAGGTGATCTGTATGTAGAAAATGGAACAGTTGTTGTGAATGTCGATGGAGCATTAAACTTGAATAAGAACTTCACCATGGATAACGGTACGTTAGAATTGGTTGTGGCTGACGGCAACAGTCAACTGAATGTCGGCAGAAAGCTCTATATTGATGGAGGAATTCTCAAACTGGACTTGTCCAACTATAAGATCGAAGGTTCCAAAGATATTACGTTAATCACGGCTAATGGAATTACAGGTGAATTCGACAGTGTAACGGCAGATGGTTATGACGTGACTGTCACGTACGAAAATGGCCGTGTCATTGCACATGTTGTAGCGAAATAAGTGAAGTAATAATGCATGATATAAAGTGAACTAAAAAACGTTACACATGCCACTTCGATGACAGAATAACCTTCCGATATTCTTCGCAAGAAAGATTATAGAAAAGAGCTGAAACTACATTGTAGTTTCAGCCCTTTTTGCGTACAGACTTGAAGAATTTAGAGTGTTCTTTCAAAACCTACTTAAAGCCGAGGCACCCTGAACAGGTCCAGAGTAGGCAACTGCGCAGCATACTGAATGGGTAAGTTATTCGTCGGTGTTGGTACCAGATGTACGACTTGTATTCCCTTCAATCTCCGTAGAGACTTTCTTCGCTGGTTCCAGCTCCGTATGTCCTGCATAGGGGCGGTCACTGCGAGAGCGTGTCCCAGTCAACCCGAAACCCGAAGTGAATATAATCAGCTGTAATCCCAGAGCATAGGGAGCAGCAACAGGTCCAATCAGATGGAGTAAGGAGCATAGCGCGATCAGCAAAGAGAGCGTTTTGGTTACTGTACCCGGCGTATCCCGGCGTGGGCTTGCCCAGAGCAGATATCCATACATAATGGTGATCATCAGGGAAACCGCGCGAATCCAAGGCAAGATGCTGTCCCATGAGTCCACAGGGACGTCCAACATCCGCTGACGAAATACCAGATCTGTAACCAGAAATCCTGTGGCCGCCAGTGCGGCTGGTTCGGCTACGGGCCGAAGGATGGTCCAGACCGCTGTGCCCCAATGATCTGCATGCGTATCCCGACTGAGTTCATCTGATAATACGGTGCATTCTCTTTCCAGTGCTCTGTGCATCAATCCGAGTCGGGCAGGATCATGTTCCTTAATACAGTCCCGGATCTGGTCCTGTAGCTGAGGGGATAGGTAAGATGCAGCTTTGCAGGCTAACATTGCCGTTATCAAATCGTTATGTTCGTGTTCCGACCGTTCATATTTCCGATTTTCCTGGATGGTAAGCTGTCCCAAGAGGGCTGTACTTATGTATAATGTATCTCGTATCCTTCTCATTCGCCTTTCGTGGCTGCGGCGAACTTCAGTGGCAGACCATATGTATATCCCTAGAAGCACTGCCATGACTCCAAGCAGCACAGCCACAGCGCCTGGGCGCGATGTTAGATCTTCAATCCAACGTTGAAACACAATTGTTCCTCCTTTGCAGCAACTTCACGTATCAAGAAACACGCTTCACGTAAGCTTTCTCTCACTATTACACAGGAAGTAGATGAATTCAAGCAGAATTCATATGTTAAAGTCATGATACATAGAGTAGCTCAGTGACACAGATGTAATTATAATAGAAAGATTTTAAGGTGGGGAGAAATGAAATTTTATAGGTTTAATCATGATACGAAAACGAAGGTCCTAGCTTCAGTGGAAGATGATCATCATCCAATTAATAGTGATTTCCACGGTCAATCTAAAATAAAAGGATGGACAACAATAAGTTTAGAAACCCTTTATAAAAAATCATACAAGGATTTTCTGAATTACCATATCGGTAAACCTGTGTTCTCAAAAAGAGTTAAAGAGATGATGGAGAAAGAGAGTTTATTAACGAGCGAAGTAGAATTTTTGCCCATAACGAATGATAATATGGAATTGTTCATACTAAATGTTACTAATATATTGGATTGTGTTGATTATCATCGTTCTGATATTGGTAGATTCAAAGATGGGTCTTGGGCACGGTTTAACAAGCTTGTATTCGATCCTGCCAAAATACCGGAAGGAACGTGTATGTTCAAGATTAAGGAAACTCCTGGTGTGCAGGTCTTTGTTACAGAAAAGTTTAAAGAATGGATTGAAGAGCGTAAGCTCAAAGGGCTTAACTTTTCCGTGATATATGATTCTGACTTTACAAAGGAAATGGAAGAAGAGCAGCAACGGGTATATGATGCAGCTCTTGAAGAAATTGAACGAAATAAAGGAGAAGAGTATTGCTATGATGATGCCCGTGAACTTCTAGATCAGGGAGGAACCATGACTAGCGGTCCGTGGAGGATGCGATTGGATGATCAGGGACAGTTATGGCTGGGTCAGTTGCTTAAAGATTTGTCTTACCAGTGGCTGATACCTCTATATATCCCTCCTGTGTTACTGTTAAAGTCGTGGCATGTGGTTGACAGAATAAAAGAATAATTTATTTTGTTGGAGAGGGGTACAATTCATGGATCAAGTGAAAATTGAACACACACCACCCGCAGCAGTGGAGTACCTTGCCCTGCGGCAGATTGCCGGCCTTAGTGCAATGAGCAGGGAAGGGGCGGAGATTGGACTACCGAATAGCTTGTTTGCTGTAAGTCTACGTGAAGAAGATATGCTGGTAGGTATGGGGCGAGTAATTGGAGATGGCGGTTGTTTTTTTCAGGTCGTCGATATTGCTGTACACCCGGATGTTCAGGGCATGGGTTATGGAAAACTGATCATGAGCGAGATTATGAATTATCTGCGTGCCGTTGTGCCTGCTCGCGGTTTGGTCAGTCTTCTGGCGGATGTTCCGGCTGATCGTCTGTATGCTCAATTTGGATTTGAATACACCAGCCCGAAATCGGAGGGCATGTGGTGGAGGCAGGGAGAAGAAGGGCCGACTACCTAACGGAACGGAAACTGAATTTTGGTGTGAGATTAAACTTCATATCATGATGAAATCATCTCAGTATAGCCGCATTAGCGGCTTTTTTTCATGATCCATGTTGCTTGATGGTGGGGAGAGGGGATACTTCTGAGTGGCGGCGTTTCTTCCGTTAGAGAAGTGAAGATTGGTTTTCTACATATAAGCTGTAAGAGATAGGTTTACAAGTGTTCACATCCGGTTTAAGATGGCGTGAGCCGTTTAAGGTATATAACAATAGGATTAAGTATTAAAATAACGGTAAGTTGACAAGATGATATCTACAGAAAAGAGGAAATTCATATGAAAGTAGCTATTTTTGGAGCGACCGGAGCGATTGGCAAGACGATACTGTGGGAGCTGATGGATCGTGGGCATGAAGTGACAGCGGTGGTGCGTGACCCGTCGAAAGTCGAGATGGTACATGAACGCTTGCGTGTGGAACAGGGCGATCTGCTTAACCCGGATCAGGTGGCTGATTTTGCAGCGGGTCAAGAAGTGGTTGTGAGTGCATATGGACCGAAGTTCGGTGGAGAAGAAGAGATGCTGGAAGTGACACGTTCGTTGATCGAGGGTGTGCGCCGGGCAAAAGCAGGACGTCTGGTTGTAGTTGGTGGAGCAGGAAGTTTGATGACCGATTCCGGTGAGATGCTAATGGACACGCCGGGTTTCCCGGAAGAAGTGAAACCCCTGGCAAAAGCACATGCAGAAGCATACGACCTGATTGAAGCATCAGGTATTCACTGGACGTATATGAGTCCTGCCGCGACAATCACAACAGGACGTCGAACCGGCCAGTTCCGGGTTGGCATGAACCGGGTGATTACGGATGATATCGGGGAAAGCTCGATTTCGGTTGGTGATTTTGCAGCGGCTTTGGTGGATGAACTGGACGATCCGCAGTTTGTTCAAGCACGGTTTACGGTAGGTTATTAAGCGTAAACCGGCCAAATAAATAAACCAACGAATAAAAAACCTCCAGCTTCTCTCATTACAAGAGAAACTGGAGGTTTTCTGCTATTCCAGCCTTTTCATCCTTACTGTATTCAGCGAATCACGCCTGCCTACAGCCGGAAACGCAACAACTCCTGATGCATCTCTGCACTGATATCACGCAGTGACTTCACCTTGATACTCGCTTCGGCGAAGGAACGTTGTTGTTCCGACGTGGAGGCGGTGATCTCTTCACTGCTGGCAGCCGACTGCTCAGTGATGGCACTGATATTTTCAATGGCCTGTTGCACCTGCGTACTGAGTTCATTGGAGTGCTGCATGTCCTCAGCAAGCTGATGGATGCCGGTACTAATACGCTCCACACTTCCCCGAATGGCAGAAAAGGATTCCCGGGTCTGACCGGTGGCTTGTTCCTGTTCCCCGAATAGCTGCATGCTTTGCGCTACCGAGTTCTTCACCTTGTCCATGGAGGTTGTGATCTCGCCAACAGCCGCGTAGATATGCTTGACCGATTGCGCAGATTGTTCGGCAAGTTTATTCACCTCACCTGCAACGACAGCAAAGCCACGTCCGGCTTCTCCGGCGCGAGCAGCCTCAATAGAGGCATTTAACGAGAGCATGGTCGTCTGCTTGGCAATCTCTGATACATATGCAGTCATCGTGGTGATTCGAACCGCGCTGTCTTCCAGTTCTCGCACCGTCTGTTCCACCTCGGACATCGCCAGACGATTCACTTCTGCCAGACGGAGTTGTTCCGCTACAGCCTTATGGCCTTCCTCAACGGTAGTTAATACTTCACGACCATCGATCACCGATTGGGAAGTGGCCTCCAGATTACTGTTGAAGGTAGACTGCATTTTGTCCACGACCATCACCGTTTCACTCAGATCCTCAGCAATCTTTTGACTACCAATCGATAGTTCCTCCGTGGTACGGGATACCTGCTGCACAATCGCTTGGGCTGTATCGTTGCCACGATCAATGTCTTGCGCCATCAGATCGACACGGTGACCCGCTGCACCGATGGATTGAATAATACCTCGGATATTATGGGTCATGATACCGAAGGAGCGACTAAGGTCATCAAGTTCATCCTTGCCCCGAGCTTCCGGTAATTGTCCGGTAAGGTCACCGTCCGCAATTTGTCCTGCCGCATCTTTGAGCGTACGAATACGCTTGGCGATCTGACGTGAAGTATACATATTAAACAGCATCACGGCGACGAGCAATACGATGGCTCCACCGAGAGCGACTTGCCACGTTTGCTGGATATCACGCTCCAAATCAACGGTATATTGATCATATCGATCCTGAGTTATTTCATCCAACGAATAGATATCATTCTGTATGCCCCGAACCCGAGTGCTATACCGTTTCGCTTCCGCCCCGTCCATCGCTGTCATGGCTTCGGTGGCTCCCTGACTCAGAGCAGTGAGTTTCATCTGGATGGACTGAATAAGCTGCAACTGTTGATCCGTTTCAAGTAATCCGTCCGTAAGCTCTTGAATCATCGTTTGGCCTTCATCCAGCAAGCGAAGCACTGCGTCCTGGCTGCCTGCTGTCATGGAGAACGAATAGACATCCAGCGCTTGCTGGGTCTGGATCTGATTGGCGTTCAGTTCACTAACCTTGAGCATGGCAGGTACCAAATTTTGATTTTTGGCATTCATACCGAGCAATTCCATAATGATATAAGCTACCAGCGCAAGGCATAGAAGTAGCGAGATCAGAGCATTAAGTATCAGTTTTCCCTGTAGTTTCATGTGCGTACCTCCTCGAATCCGATGGGTTATTGATCAAGCGTAATTTTGATTTGACCGGAAGAGATCTGTGTTTTCAGATCTTCGAAGGTTTTCTGCTGTTCATCACTGAGCGTGATATTATGTAGAGCGGTCAGACCCACGGCGTTCTCCGCCAGCCCCTCCACGATTTCCTTTTGAGGGAAGGCATGATTGTTTTGAATAAACGAGTTAACGGCATTATAGATGGATACATCCACATTTTTCAGCATGGACGTAAGAATGGCTTTTTCCGCCAAAAAGAATTGATCGGTATCTACGCCGATGGCATATTTCCCTAATTTCTGAATCTCCGTCAGTGCACCCACGCCTGTGAGGCCAGCAGCTACATAGATCACGTCAGCGCCCTTTTCTTGAATCATCTGTGCAGCGAGTTGCTCACCCAGATCGGCATTACCGAAGTCCCCTGCGTAGACGACATCAACGGTTGCATCCGGCTTGACTGCCAGAACACCTTGTTCAAAACCCTGCTCGAAATTATGAAGGACCGGTATCTCCATGCCACCAATGAAACCGACATGATCCTCTGTTGAAGCCATAGCGGCAATAACACCCGCCAGATAACTTCCCTCTTCCGCCCGGAATGAAATAGAGGCAATGTTAGGCAGTTCGGACTGGCTGTCAATTAGAAGGAACTGCTGGTCGGGATATTTGGCTGCAACCTTCTCCATATCTGCTTGGACCGTATCACTCAGACCGATAATCAGATCGAATTTGGATTCCGCAAACTCCTCAAAAGCAGCTTCGGCAGTTAAATTCCCGCCCGGTTCACGATAGTCAAAGACAATGCTTTTCTCGTCTCTGGCCTGAACCAGTCCATCAAAAGCAGCATCATTAAAAGAACGGTCTCCCAGACCTACTTCCGTCAGCACGATTCCAACCTTTGTTCTTGTGTCTGTTGCCGTTGTTGTATTATTGGCGGAACATGCCCCCAGGATCAGTACCGTCAGGATCATCATTAATGTGAGACCTAGACCTGCGCGTCTGTTCTTGTTTGTTTTCATGTGTGGTACCCTCATTTCTGTAGTCGCATTTTTCTGATCTGAATTGTTCTTCAGGTGTAGGGAAGTACGTATACATGGATGACACGTGTGGTGAGGATTTCCCTTTATCTATATCGGACAGAGAGGTACTGTGTTTTATGGTATGTAGTGAAAATTTACGAAAATCTAAATATGTTTCATGAATTATACATTAGTTTTACATTTCTCTGGTTAAAAGGGTACCTAATGAACTACAGTCTGTTGTTTACTGACGTTTAAAGCCCCAAAAAGACACAACAGAGATGACATGAATCATCTCTGTTGTGCCTTTGAATAACATCATATATGGTTCATAGCTGGTTTGTCCCTATATTGAAATGACATGAGTTTACCAAGCCGCAATCGAGCCATCCGCTCGGGTTTCCGTACCCCCGCATAATACGCCATTGTCCGGGTTGCGCCAGATGATCTGACCGCGTCCAAACTGGGATGGATCGAGCGCCACTTGAATATCATGTCCTTTGCGGGCGAGTGCCTGTGCAATGTGCTGCGGGAAACACGGTTCCACAAGAATGGTTTTGCCCTTCGTCCACTGCCAGCGTGGAGAATCCAGTGCGGCCTGTGGGTTCAGGTGATAATCGATCGTATTCATGACCACCTGCACATGACCCTGCGGCTGCATGAAACCGCCCATGACACCGAATGGCCCAACCGCTTCACTGCCGCGGGTGAGAAACCCCGGAATGATCGTGTGATACGTTCGTTTGCCTGGCTCCAAGGCATTTGCATGATTCGGGTCCAGTGAGAAATTATGTCCGCGATTCTGCAAAGCAATGCCTGTCCCCGGAACAACCAATCCAGACCCGAAGCCCATATAGTTACTCTGGATAAAGGAAACCATGTTACCTTCACCGTCCGCCGTAGCCAGATAGACTGTTCCACTTGCACGTGGATCACCTGCCTCAGGTGCACGTGCGATATCACCAATGAGTTTGCGCCGTTCTTCCGCGTATGCCTCGGATAGCAGTTCCTCCACCGTCACACCCATTTTGCGTTCTTCGGTAATATATTTCTCCCCATCGGCAAATGCCAGCTTCATGGCTTCGAGCTGCTGATGATACGCCTGAACGGATTCTTTCTCGTCGAACTCGTAACCTTTCAACAGATTAAGCGCCGCGAGAGCAATCAGCCCTTGTCCATTCGGCGGAATCTCCCACACATCGTATCCGCGATAGGAGACGGAGATGGGATCAACCCACTCGGGCTGGAATGCCGCCAGGTCATCTTTGGTCAGATAACCACCGTGCTCTGCCATAAAGGAATGAATGCGTTCCGCCAGTTCCCCTTCGTAAAAGTCTCGCGCTTCGCTCTCGCCAATCTGGCGCAAAGTCGCCGCGTGATCCGGCGAGCGCCACATCTCTCCAGCTGCGGGAATACGCCCGCCTGGAGCAAATGTCTCAAACCACGCACGCCCTGCCTCCGCATCACCCTGGCGTGCATAGATCTCGGCTGCCCTTGCCCAGTGGCGGGCCAGCCCAGGCGCAAGCGGGTAACCTTCCTCCGCATAGCGGATGGCCGGTTCCAGCGCTTCCGCCAGTGTGAGCCGCCCGAAACGGCGGCTCAGCTCAGCCCAACCCGCCGGTGCGCCAGGTACCGTCACCGGAACAACCCCAAGCTTCGGCATCTCCGTATGGCCTGCCGCTTGAAGCGCCTCAATGGATATGCCCTGAGGCGCAGGGCCGCTGGCATTCAGGCCATGCAGTTTGCCCTCGGTCCAGACGAGGGCAAAAGCATCGCCGCCAATGCCATTGGACGTAGGCTCCAGCACGGTGAGTGCTGCCGCAGTTGCAATGGCGGCATCAATGGCGTTGCCGCCTTTTTTCAAAATATCGAGACCAGCTTGTGCAGCCAGTGGCTGTGACGTGGCGACCATGCCTTGTTTCGCATACACAGGCACGCGGTAAGAGGGATACGGTTGGTAGAGTGGATCGAAGTTCATCAGGTTGTTCAGCTCCTTGTCGCAAGATGTCAGGTTCCGGTATAACCGGATCATACTCCTAACCCTCTTCGTAACCGGACCACCGATATCCTGCCACACCTGCCAAATCCAACCTGACATCAGTTAACGATATCACCCACATTACCCTAAGTCGTTACCATATCGCCGCCATTCACATGAATGCATTCACCGGTGACGTAGGATGAATCGCGGGAAGCGAGATAGACGTAAGCTGCCGCCAGTTCGTAAGGCTGGCCAGCCCGACCCATGGGCGTACCCGTTCCAAATACCTGCACATCCTCAGCCGAAAAGCTGGCAGGAATGAGGGGTGTCCAGATGGGGCCGGGGGCAACGGAATTCACGCGGATTCCCTGTGCAGCGAGCGATTGGGCGAGTACACGAGTCAGGGAGATCACGGCTCCCTTGGTGGAAGAGTAGTCGATCAGTTGGGTATCGCCTTTGTATGCCGTGATGGAAGCCGTATTGATGATGGAGGCACCTTTGCACAGATGCGGGAGCGCGGCCTGGATCAGAAAGAAATAGGCGAACACATTCGTCTGAAAGGTATGGTACAGCTGCTCTTCCGTAATATCAACAATGCTTGGCTGCACATACTGTACGCCATGGTTGTTGACCAGAATGTCGATCTTTCCATAGGTTTCCATCGTCGAGCGAATGACAGCCTCACAGTTTTTCTTTAGGCGGAGATCAATCTCGATTAACAGACAGCGCTGTCCCAGTTCCTCAATCCGCTCGCGCGTCCTTTCGGCATCTGTCCGTTCATATAGATAAGCAATGACGATATCTGCACCTTCCTTGGCAAAAGCGATGGCGGCCGCCCGGCCGATTCCACTGTCACCACCCGTAATAATGGCAACTTTGTCTTGGAGTTTGCAGCTACCGATATAGGCAGGATCTTCACTGATTGGTTCAGGCACCATCAGGGTTTCCAGACCGGGTTGCTGGTCCTGATGCTGGGGTGGGAATGCCAGCTTTTGCTCTTTACACACCGTTTTCTCACCATAAAAAGGATAGACAGGATTCATTCGCTTTACATCCTCCTCAAGCGTTCATTGATACGGATAAACTATGCATTCGCCCAGAAGAAGGTGCGAGAGGAGGCAGCAGAGCTGTTGTTTTTTGCGCAAAATATACCATAATAAGGATAGGTCCTTAAATTGATGGAGGTGTCAGGAGCCACATGAATATTCAGGGAATTAATCATTTGTGCTTTTCCGTATCCAATCTGGAGCGGGCCATTACCTTTTATGAGCAGGCTCTCGGTGCCCAGATTCAGGTGAAAGGACGCAAACTGGCGTATTTTGAGCTTGCCGGTCTGTGGATCGCTCTGAATCAGGAGGATGTAATTCGCAACTATACGGAACGAACCTATACCCATATTGCATTTACCGTTACAGAAGAGGAGTTCGAAGCGTCTGTGCAGCAGCTGCGAGCAGCCGGGGCGGACATTCTTTCGGGAAGGCCAAGGGATCCGCGGGATGCATTATCTGTTTATTTTACTGATCCGGATGGTCATCTGTTTGAACTGCATACAGGTACGATGAAGCAAAGGCTGGATTATTATCGCGAAGACAAGGCTCATATGACCTTTTATCCGTGAAATGGTTGTGCAAGTGGAGGTAAATGGGGATTAACGTGTTTAAAGTCATTGCGATTATCCGTAAAATACGTCTTAGGTTGCCAGGAATCGATGGTGGATTATGCTACCCAATTATAAACATGAGGAGAGATGAGCATGGAGCGTAAAGGAACCAAATTCGTTACAACCGCAAGTGAACTCTGCATGGTTACCATCATGCTTCTACCTTTTATTGCAGGACAGCTTCATGTTTCGGGAGCACATGCAGGATCGGCTATAGTTAATGGCCAGCAGGGACAAGAATATGCCATATCGACGGAAACGCTGCTGGATCTGAATGATCCTGTTCCTACTCGATGAGGGGGTTAAGATGATCCTATGCCCTGTCACTAGGGATTCCCGGAATTAAGGCCTCTGTTACAGAGACCCCAAACTCCATGATTTCTTTTCCCTGTATCCTCAGTTGTTAGATGAAGAAGGAATTCGCTTTATTTGATAAATGACTTATAATCTTCGTATTTCATTTTATGCTCCTGCATGCTTAACATAAGGAGTTGATGGCTGATGTCAGCCTCGCGGTTTGCAGAGATGCGTTTAAGCAGATCGTGACTCATTCTTAGAAAATAATAACCTTCATTGCTGTTGTTTTTCTCATGAAAAACAATACCCAGCAAGCGATACAGTTTGGCACGAAGCATCCCTTCATCTTGCTGATCCAGCAGTTGGAGGGCTTCTTTGATGATGGCTTCTGCCTGTTCTGGCTCACGCTGCTCCAAATAAACTTTACTGATTTCCTCTAATATGGAAGCCTTCTTGTGGGGAAGATTGCGTTTATCGTAAATTCGTGCGCATTCATCCAGCAAGGGGAGGGCTTCTTTTTTTTGCCCCATATGAAGCTGGATCACGGCGAGGTTGTGAAGCGCCAGAACGTAGGATTCGCTGTTCGCCTGTTTGTAGGCCTGTACGGATCTCTTGGTCCAGTCATAACTTAACAGCATGTGTCCGTCCTGTTCGGACATATAATAGGCTTTGCCCAAACCTAGCGTAATCTCGCCATACAGCTCCGGTTGCCCCGCCATTTGGGCTTCCTTCTCCGCTTTGAGATAGTAGTTCAACCCCTCATTCACATTGCCCAGCCTTAAATGGGTTGTGCCAAGAAAGGTCAGCGAATGGATGTGTTCTTCCTGTAGATGTTTGAGTCTGCTGCTGTACGTATACGCCTGTTCATAATGTTTCCGGGCAGCATGAAACAGCTCTGCATGAAAAGCCGCTCTCCCCATTTCCAGATAATATTCAACAATACGTTGCCTGTCACCCGTTCGAATGACCGTAAATGCTGCAGTTTCCCCTTCATCCAAGGCTTGTCGATAATCCCCAAGTCTGTTGTGACTTCGCAAAATGAGCAGGTAGGCTTCAGACTGATCCGATGTATCCTCCGTCAACGTCAGCACTTTATGGGCAATACGGATGCAGGCAGAATCATTCTGCTCGGCATAACAGGCTTTGGCCTTGTCCAATACAGCCTCACCAATATCCGAATCTGTCGATGCACTTCCTCCCAAAAAAAACTCCATGGGTGTATTGAGCCTTCTGGCAATAATTTTCAACATACGCTGCGAGGGAACGGCCCTGCCTTTTTCGATAAGGCTGATGTAAGAACGCGTCATATCCTCACCTGCCAGTTGCTTCTGAGACAGTCCAAGCTGCTCCCGGATTTGCCGGATTTTGAGTCCGAGCATGATCGTTCACCGTCCCTTGATATAGTTTGATTGGAATGGAGATCTGATTGGTATGTTGGGTCTATCGTGTGTGTCCAGAAGCAGGGGTAAGGAGAGCGAGAGGTTCATTTACCTCCATTTACAGTTTAAATCCAATTTGGGAGATTATAGAATCAGAGTATCCAAGATGAAAGGAGGAGATATGAATGGTCATTAAAGCGACTCCCATTACACTGGAGCAACTGAAGCGTAAAGAAGTTGAAGCAGCACAATTGGAAACGAGTGGACTGGGCGAGGCACGTGAAGTCAGTGCACGCGCGGCTTCCGCTCGCGCAGTTGAAGCCCGTGCTGTAGCGGCTCGTGCTGTAGCAGCTCGTGCAGCGGCGGCTCGTGCCTGATTTTTCCTACTTACTTATCGTATTACGCTAGATTCATAGATGGGAGCTTCTGCGGAAGCTCTTTATCTCCCTATATTTCAGTGAGATTCGTACGTTAGTGATAACGAGGTGTCTGAAGCCGATGCATATCAAGCAAATATGGTCTTACATTCCGGAGCACATTGTGCCGATCAGGGAACTGAACGAGGTGCTGGGACTCAATAATGCCCAGACGAAGGTACTGGAAAAAATTCATGGTTTGAAACAGGTTCGGCAAGACAGGGATGGAGATCTGGCTTCGTTGCTTGGGCGTGTATTAACCCAGGTGGTAAATAACCCGGAGATCGCTCCTAACTCGATTAAGTATATCATTTATTGCCACACAATTCAGGAAAATTTCCCCTTTCCTATGAAAGTTTTGCAAGTCCTGAAACGGGCTTACGGGTTGCAGCATGCCATCGCGTTTTCGCTTACGCAGCAGAACTGTGCATCGGGCTTAATTGCCCTGAATGTTGCCGAGACATTGCTGCCTTCATTGGAAGCGGATGATCATATTTTAATTTTGACAGGTGAAAAAACATTTAGTCCCGTTGTGCAATTGATCCCCAATACCACCGTGATGGGAGAGGCATCAGCCGCCGTGCTGGTGGGCAACAAGGGCAACGGAAGTCGTGTCGTTGGACTTACGAGTGTTACCTTGGGCCAATTCTGTAATGTACTAACGGGAACCCCACAGATTCTTAGGGAGTTTCAGGAAATCTACACGCCCCGTTTATGTGAAGCCATTGTTGCAGCCGTGGAGCAGGCGGGTCTGACGCTGCAGGATATTCGATACATCGTCCCACACAATGTGAATCTATCCTCGTGGAAGAAGGTGGCTATCCGTCTATCCTATCCCCTTGAACGCATATATACGTCCAACGTACAGGAGATCGGACACTGCTTCTGTTCGGACCCATTTATTAATCTGCAAGCTATTCTAGAGCAGAAGCTGTTGCAACCAGAGGAGTATTATCTGCTTGTTACGGTCGGACTTGGGGTTACATTCAGCGTAGCAGTGATGCAATATGCAGGAATAGGAGGAGATGGCCGTGACCACCGTATTGACGGATTTTTCGAGCAAGCTCAAGTGGGCGTTAACGGGCCAGCATGACGTTACTTTTGTGTATCTGAACAATTTTGAGGTAGAGGAGTACTGGAGTGAAACGGGCATTCTCAAGCTGCCCTCATTAAGCATAGGCTCGGCTGCGGATGTCGTTAATCGGATGGAGGAACTGGGTGTTTTCCTCGCCGGAGAGAACGATATTATCCTGCTCAAGGGGCCGCCGAATCAGGGATTCATGGCAGATGCACAGGCGCTTGGGTTTGGTCGCTCCCGATGCATAACGGTGGAGCACAATGATCCGGCACTGAACATTACCGCGAATCTTCTGAATTGTCCAAGGACAATGGACAAGCTGAGAGAGCTGTCACAGGCTGCTGGAACGAATGTTTATCTGGTTCCCTTTGGAACCTCGGATCAGGAAGAGGAGTTCTCCCGACGGACCGGCATTCCGCTGGCTGTTCCATCTTCAGATATCTTCCGCAAGGTGAATGACAAGGGGTATTCCCGCCGTCTCAACGCGGAGCTGGGCATTCGCCAAATTCCAGGCGTTGAATGCACGTCTTTGGATGAACTGGTGTCTGGTTTCGATCAGCTAAAGGCCGTTCTAGAGCAGGGTGGACGGCTTGTGCTGAAGGATTCCATGGGTGTGTCAGGTAAGGGAATTACCGTCATTGCCGATGAAGCCAGGTTCCACAAATGCATGAGCATGCTGGAGAAACAGGCTAGCAAAAAAGGAATTCGACAAATCAACTACGTGCTTGAACAATGGATTGATAAAATCTGTGACCTGAATTACCAGATTCTCATCGATCGATCCGGCGGAGTTGAGTTTCTTGGCGTAAAGGAATCGTTGGTAGAGCAAGGCGTACATCAGGGGCATCTCATGCCTTCGCGGCTCAACGATGTTCAACTTGAGGTCATTCGCGAAGCGGCCATGCGAATTGGAGCAGCCTTGTATCGAGATGGATATTACGGCATTGCCGGCATGGACGCCATTCTGGACGAGGACGGTACAATCTGGCCCAATCTTGAGATTAATGCCAGATTTAATATGTCCACCTATCAGACCAACATTCAGCAGCAATGGCTGCCCGAAGATCAATGTGGATTGGCAAAAAAATATACGCTCCGGCTCAATCACCTGCTGGAATACGGAGTGCTTCGTTCCCGGTTGGGTGCGTTGATGTTCGAACCGGAACGCGGCGAAGGATTATTAATCAATAATTTTGCCACAGTCAATGCGGCATTCAGAAGTGAGGGGACCTTGTTCTCCGGACGTCTGTATGGCGTGATTATTGCGTCCTCCCCTGAACGGCTGGGAGTGATCGACGAAGCGATAGAAGCCGTCCTATCTTCCATTAACGAGGTGATGTGAGTGTCTACGGAATATCAGATTCAGCAGTTGCGTGTCTCGGACATCGCTGAGAAATTCGGAACTCCGCTGTATATATATGACGGAGATGTGTTGCAGCAGGTGTATCAGGAGCTTCGGGGATTGCTTACGCCTCAAGTGGAGCTGTTCTATTCATTGAAGGCCAATCCGAATATTTCGATCGTGCACATGTTGCAGGAGATGGGCGCGCAGGCAGAGGTGTGTTCCCTGGCAGAATTACATACGGCCGTACAGGCTGGAGTAGCGCCAGAAAGAATTATTTTCCTGGGACCCGGAAAAAGCGATGACGAGATTACGGCATGCATACGTCTGGGGATATATGCGATTGTATGTGAATCGTTCCAGGAGCTGGAGCGCATAGAGATCATCGCTGCAAGTGAGGGGCGAATCGTGCCGGTGGCCCTGCGAGTGAATCCTTCCTTTTCTGTCAAAGGCTCCAGGCTGACCATGGGTGGCAAACCACGTCAGTTTGGTATGGATGAACAAAGTGTGCTCCAGGGAAAAGAGCAGTTCGAGAGCTTCTCCCATGTGGAGATCATGGGACTTCACGTGTACATGGGAACCCGTATGTTGGATGTAGAGCCGATCGTTCAGAATACCCGTCATATTCTGGAATTGGCTGATCGAATCGAGAACGAGCTGGATATCACGCTGCGTATGGTCGATGTAGGCGGGGGATTGGGCGTGCCCTACCATGAAGGTGAGCAGTTCCTATCCATAGCCACACTGACAGAACAGTTGAATCCAATGTTCGAATCGTTTCGGAATAGTCATGCCAACACCCGGCTGTTCATGGAGCTTGGGCGATATCTGGTAGGCACCTGCGGTATGTTAGTCAGTCGAGCCCTATACGTCAAGCAATCGTATGGAGAGCACTTCGTCGTAACCGATGGTGGAACGAACTGCCATATGGCGGCGGTGGGCACAGGTTCTTACGTGAAGCGTAACTTTCCGATTGCCTCCCTGACGCGTTATGGTGAGTCCCCTGTAGCCGAATACAATATTACGGGTCCCTTATGTACGCCCAATGATGTCGTTGGGAAACGGGTATTGCTTCCTCCTGTTGAACGGGGCGATCTAATCGGTGTTTTTCATTCGGGAGCGTACGGACCAACGGCTTCTCCCACACACTTTTTGAGTCATGGAAGTCCGGCGGAAGTGCTGATTATCGCTGGGGAGGCTCACTTGATCCGTGAGCGAGATACTCCGCAGGACCTACTGTCCAAGCAACGTTTGATTCAAGTGTCCCACACGGCAATAACCAATTGATGAGGAGAGATGATGATCATGACGACTGCAGTATTGCTTGAAGAGATCAAGGGTGCCCTTGCTGAAGTGTTAAATACGGAAGCAAGGCAGGATATTCAATTAAGCACATCTTTATTTGACGAACTCTATCTGGATTCGACCTCGGTTCTGGAACTGCTGATGACGCTGGAAGACCGAATTGAAGGTCTGGAGATTGACCCGGATGATCTGGAGCCCGATGTATTTGATACGGTAGGTTCCCTGGCTGCTTATATTGAGAAGCAGCTCATTGCGGCCTGATGGCTTCGCCTGTTGCCATACGGGAGATGGGAGTCAGGCTGTTCTCGGAGAAGAAGCCTCCGTTCGATCATCCGGAACTGCTGCGATTTCATCAGGATATGCTCGCAGGTACTCCGATCAAGTACGACGTACAACTTTTGCAGGGGCGTAACAACAATGCCTATCACGAGATGAGTGTGGAACTGCTGGAGGAGACGGGACTTGATCGGGTCATGAAGGATGTGGATGTGCTGCTGCTGGCATACAATTTTCCGAATACCCGCCCGGATATATCGATTGTGAATTATTTGATGGATCGTTATCAGGCCCGTTTTATCAGTTTTGCTGTAAATGATCTTGGTTTTGGTGCTCCTTTTGCGGCGCTCCACATGCTTCAGCATTATCTGGGCAGAGAAGGTTACATGAAAGGCATGCTGCTGGTCATGGATCAGACGGCTCTTCCCTATGAAACGAAGGAACTTGAATCACCACCTGGGCCGGACACGGCTGCAGCAATATACCTTGATCGGATGACAGGCGTAGGGCCTTCCCTGCTTGGTGTAGAGATGCGACATGCCGAGCATTCCATAGCCGATACTGCGGAGATGGTACTGGATCGATTATGTGCCCAGGCATCCATTCACCGGAATCAGATTAACCTGCTCATCCATCCTGATCTGGAGCAGCTGTGCAATCAGGCTGCCTGGTACAGCGAATGTGGATCGAAGAGTTATTATGATCCATCGCGCTGGAGTGCAGCGCCATTCTTCGCATTACAGGAGTTACTGGAAGAGAAGGACGGAGGCGAGTACATATGTCTTATGCATCTGGAGCAGACGGATTCGTTTATTCACGCCTTGCTGATCCGAACTTGTGAATGGAGTATGGATGGACACTAATCGCAGAAGGAGGGAGAACATTGGGGTTCGGTATTGTGGATATTGGCGTCTATCTGCCTGAACAGATTCAGCAGCCGGAAGAGGTGCTGGCTGCCCTGGAGCTTGGGAAAGGCGAGCTTCAGTTTCTGCGCAAGTACCACCGCCTGGAAGGTGTGCCTGTAACGGAATCGGGCCAGATGCTTGACGATACGATCGCACAGGCTGTGGAACGGCTCCAGACCAAACCTGCTCTTTCCGGAATCGACCTTGTTCTCTATGTCCATTCCTTCCAGGTGCAGACACCGAGCGATTACAGGCTTGTGCAGCGTGTCCTCCAGCGCTTCGGGCTGGAACATGTACCGTTCTATGGCATATCCCAAATGAACTGTGCATCGTCGATAGCCGCTCTTCAATGGCTTGAGCGAATCTCGCAAACGCAGCCTCACATTCGGAATGTGTTGTTGATCTGTGCGGATCAATTCAATTTTTTGCCTCCCGAATGGCGCTATCTGCGCAAATCAGCCATTCTGGGTGATTCTGCTGTAGCCGTTCTATTGAGCAGAGAGAGCTGTCAGCATGTCGTTCAGGCGGCGCATGTGCTGCGAGATACCCGGTTCCATACTGGTTATCATGCAACCGCCGATGAGATCTCGGCATTTAACCGATTGTATGTGGACCATATCATTCAAGGGATGGAAGAGCTGCTGTCAACGCAAGGCCTGAGTTTCGAAGATGTGGATCATATTTTTCCCCATAATGTGAACTGGACTACCTGGAAGGAATTCTCGCGACGCACGGGAGTTGGACTTGAACGGATATATCTGGATAACATTCAGCGAATCGGACATACCTTTTCCACTGATCCGTTTATTAACCTGAGTTCGGGATTGGAGCAGGACTGGGTGTGCAGGAAGGGACGCTCCATCATGGTCAGTATCGGGCTCGGCAGTTTTTTTGGTTTTGCACTGGTGGAGCATGGAGGATGCGAAGAAGAATGAACAGGAGGAATGACAATGCACGTTATTGAATTCCAGGGCCCGGATGCAAAGCCCGTCGGATCAAAGGCAGCAGGCAGCCCCGTTGCTCCGATATCGGAAATGTTGGAGGCAAAAACCTTACTGGTTAACAATCGTCCAGTGCTTTTGGCAACAGGTCCCTACGTGCTCGCGACCGCTCATCTCATGGAACAAGATGCTTTACTTTGGCATGAAGAATCAGCGGGGCTGTATCGTTGGAACCAACTACATGCTGTTCATGTACAGGATCGGATGCTGGAGCCCTCCGGACTACTGTTATACAAGGTACAGCCGAATGAGGGTGAGAAGGCTGAGATATCAGGCGAGAAAGTGACCTCGAATGAGCTGAGAACACGCCTGCTTGAGTTCCGCGTAGAGCTGTGCAAGGCTGGCTTGGAGCAGGTTCGCAGGCATTTGTCGGTGCGAATATCGGGCGGACAATCCACGTTTCAGCACCAGCTCGTCAAAGGCATGGTCGCTGACATCCTGACAACGCTCTACATGGCGGAAACATTGCCTGAAGACCGCTTCCTCTCAGTAAATCCAGGTCTTCCATCGGTCCGGGTTCATGCGTGGATACATCAGGAATTGGACGAAGCCTTCAGACAGATTCAACGTCTTGGCGGCGGTTTCGGTTTTTTGAGACATGGCGTATCTGCATATACATATGCAGGCCAACTGGTGAAGAACATGCTGTTGCCAGCTAAGGAGGAATATTGATGATTACTCCATCAACGATTGCGATTTTCGAGCATGTGATGAAGCAGTATGCTGCGGAGCTTCGTCAGATCGGCCTGACGATTGACCGGGAGCCAGACCGGCTCACCGAGTTCTTGCACACGTCTGCCCTGCAGGCCATCAATCATATGATGATTCCCCCGGAGTATGGCGGCCAGCCAATTGTAACCATAGGTCAGGATCGATATTATGGACTCTCTTCGCTGGAAAGAGTCATTACGATCGAGCAGTTGTCCGCAGGAGATGCGGGTGTTTTTCTAGGAGGACCTGGTCCTTCCATGTCCAGCATCGTCATGATTGACTTGGGCGATGAGGAACAGAAGGAGCGATTTTATAGCCACTTTCTGAAAGGTCCGGCTTGGGCTATTTTTGCCTTGTCAGAGCCGGAGAAGGGTTCAGATGCAACCGAGATCAGCACGCGAATTACGCGACATCCGGATGGGGGAATGGAACTAACCGGACATAAATTCTACATTGGGAACGGACACCGGGCGAGTATTGGACTGGTATTCGCCCAGACCAATCGTACGCCTCTGGGCATTCAGGTCGCTATAGTTGATCCTTCTCTGCCGGGTTTCACAGCAACCCCGCTGGACACGATGGGGCTTCGCGGTCTGCAACTCAGCCATCTGCAATTCGAGGCTTTCCCACTGGAAGAGAAAGATATTCTGGGTCGTCATTTAAGCCCAACCAAGCGTGGACTGTGGGGAGCACTGCGTACATTCCACCGGATGCGCCCTAGTGTGGCGGCATTGGCGCTTGGTGTTGCACAGGCTGCTTATGATTATGTTGTGGAGCACAGAACGATCTTTACAGAACGTGAAAAGACAGAATTGGAGCGACTGGAGATGCGTCTGCACGCGCTGCGCAGCATGATTCGGAATGCAGCAGCAGAGATTGACCATGATGCGAATAAGGGATATCTGGCTTCCCTTAGTAAAATACGGGCTGCGTCAGTTGCCGAGGAAGCGACGGAATGGGCACTGGAGATGATGGGGCCAGGTTCCATGCTGGAGCATCCTCTGCTGAACAAATGGTATCGCGATGCAAGGGCCTTTGAGTTCATGGAAGGCACAACGTCCATTCAGAAGATTAACGTTTTTCAGGCGTATGCCAACGGGAAGATGCAGCATGTCTGATTCACTTCATGGTGATATTGGCGCGCCAATCTATGTGGATCATATTTGCTGGCTTACTGCGGAGGATCATCTGTACACGCTGGATTGGCCAACACCGGATGATTATGTTTATGTATCGCCGCACATATACATGGAGGATCACTATTATGGTCGCGTGGGAACGCTGACTCGCTCCCTTATGGCAGATGGGAGACGGGTGACGGCCGGTGATCTTGCGCTTATGGTGCTGGAGCAGTTGTCCACAAAGCCGCATTGGGATTGGTTGATCCTTGCCCAGACCTGTCCCGAACGACATGCATTGAATGCTCCACTTGCCCGAATGCTTGAAACGGCTCCGTGGCGAGTTGATCATCCCATTGGTATTACCCATATGGGTGCGCTCGCAGGCACCGAGGCCATTCAGGTTGCTCTTTGGAGCATGCTTCCTAACGAACGGACTGCGATTGTGCTGGTGGAGCAGCGGATTCTCCATGATGACGGACAGATTGGATATGGTCAACCATCTGAACCTAAGGGCGATCTGGGCGACATGGCGGTTGCACTTGAGGCAGGCCTAGGTCAAGGAGCGTTGCAGGTACACTATGCGGGAAAACGGATCATCAGATCGGATGAAGCCATGGCTTTTGCATCCGAGGCACTCGGCATGATCCGCGATTGGATGGATAGCCATGCAGCCGAGCACGTCATTCTTCAGTCGAGACTGGGATTACGTCTCAATAGCAGTGCTGTTTTGCATATTTCCCCTTCCAAGACCATCTGCGTACCACGAACCGATTATCAGAGCGGAGATGTATGGATACAGCTGGCAGATAAGCTAGAGCGGGGGATTATCAGGCCAGATGATCGGGTCATGCTGGTCTCATGGGATGATGATCGGATGATATCCGCTTGTTGCGTGCATGTGATACGTCTGCCGATCCTCAGCAGGCTTGCGATGAATCAAGAAATTATGACTTCATGAATTGTGGAGGTGAACCCCATGCAGGGGATCGATTATACGGCCGGCTCGATCCATCGTTTGTTATTCCGTACGGCCGTTCCGATGCTGCTCGCTTCTCTGGTTAACGTGATTACACAACTGGCCAATGTATTTTTCCTGGGTCATACGAGTCAAAGTGTATTATATGTGCTCTCATTGTATATTCCTGTCTCCTTCGTCATGATTGCCATCATCGAAGCGATGCAGCTGTCTGTTCAGGTCGCGGTGGCGCGCAGTCGTGCCGGGGGCTCTCGTGCATTTACCCAGCTATTCGTGCACATGATGGGCAGTGCAATGCTGCTTGCCATTCTGACCGGGGGAATTGTGATGTTACTGACCCCTGTGCTCTCATGGTTTTACCATGTGCCTGCCGACATTGGGCCCATGTTTACGCTGTACGTAGGGGGCATGATGGCAGTGAGCATCCCGGCTGTCCTGGCTGCAGTGACCAGTGCGGCGTTACGAGGACTGGGCCGGGCACAGGCAGCGTCGTGGAACGCGGTTGGGATGGCGATGCTAAACATTGCTCTCGTGTATACATTTGTGTCGGTCTTCGGGTTGGATCTGAAGGGCATCATCTATGCTAACCTGATCACTTCCGTCTTATCCTTGGCTATTTCTCTGCTTATTCTGTTCATTCGTCGGGAAATGATCTTTGAACGCTTTGCTTTTGCACAAAAACATCTGAAGGCCCTCAGGCATGTCGGTATTCCTGTGTTCATCTCGTACTGCATGATTTTTCTGAGTACATTTTTTTTCAATAAAATTGTCAGTCACTTTGGAGAAGGGGCGGTTGCTGGCTTTGGCGTTGGTTATCGAATTCAGACGATGGCGATCCTACCGGGTATCGTCATTGGATCGGCCATTGGCATTATCATCAATCATAATTTGCAATCACCACACCGGCCAAGGGCCTATGCAAGTTATCGCCAAGGTCTGCTGCAATCCTTTGTTCTGTATGTGATCATTGCCGTTGCCGTCTGGATCTGGCGAGATCCGCTTATCGCATTTCTGATCGAAGACGCAGCAACCCGAGCCGAAGCGGCAAGGTATCTGTCCATCGTGGCTCTTTCCTATATTGGCATGGGTCCCATGATGACAACCTTGCTGACGATGGAGCAGAGTGGGCGCGGATACCAGGCCATACTCCTGAATGCGGTGTATTTTCTGATTATTATCGCACTTGGCTGGGGACTAACTCGGGCTTTCAATGAGGTTACTTACTTCTATGCGGTGATTGCTGGCATGAATGTGGTCGGCATGTCGTCGTTCTTCCTGCCTTTCATGCGAATGCTGAAGCGGGAATACGTCGAACCTTCTGCGGATAAGGATATCAGTACAGAAGGTGAAGCGACGTTGCCGAATAAAAGCTATTCCACACAGACTTGACTCTAACTACGTACAGGAGGCTTTTGCATGAAAACATCAGAACCTGCTTATCTGGTACGTCGCATTGCAGATGCGTGGATTGCTGCGGATGAAACGTTCAGCCAGTTTTATGAGCTGGAACCTGCGAAAGAGCTGGAACCACAACTCCCCCCGGATTTGCCGGGGGTGGAACCTGCGGAAGCGCCTTTTTTTTTGTATGAGCCTCTCATCGGTCATCGGGCTCCTCAACTGGGGATCTTGGGTATTCCCCATTCCGGTGGGACAAGCATGTTAAACTCCTCCGTTGCCGGACTTGCGCATGCGTTACGCGTAGAATCGTGGAAAAAGGTCATCTATCCATCGTTGCAAGAGTCCGGGAATTCGAGCTTGTACGATATTGGAAGTGGGAGACGATTGCTTGAGAGCGTAGCGATGCAAGATTGGGGTACTTGTCTTATGAATGAAGCGGAGGCGGATACAGCTGTTCCTTATAAAAAAGGTCTTGCGGCCGCACTGGATCATGCGCTGGATCAACAGGCGCTATTGTGCTGCATTGGCGGAGACCATTCTATTACGCATGCTGTGCTTCAGATGATGGCAAAGGCCCAGGGCAGTCGAAGAGTGCTGGTCCAGTTCGATGCTCATCATGATTGCGGTATCGATGCCATCCATCAGGAGCATCCCAGTCACTCCAATTTTGTGAGACATTTGCTAGAGCAGGGTACGGTTGCTGCTGTTGTACAGATCGGCCTGCGTGGTCTTCGCTCAGCAGATCAGATGTATAGCCATCCTGGCTTGATTCAGATATCGGCAGAGCATATGACACCCGAGAGGGTGAGCCATGTTCTGAACGAGGTAAGGCAGAAGTACGATGTCGACTCGGCTTATTTAACGTTTGACTTGGATTCCCTTGATCCGGGAATCTTCCCATTTGTTGATTTTCCGATTGCTGCAGGACCGACGTGGCAGAATATTCGAGACTGCGTTATTGCAGCGCTGGAAGTCCCGTTATCTTATGAAGGGATGGATATGGTTGAAGGACAGGGTGTGCAGTCGGATCGGCAAATACCTGGACAATATGAGCTGGCGCTTCGGATGTTGGTCTATATGATGGATGGTATCGACCGGAATCGTCGGCGGTTTGAATCGTCTTCCAGAACTAGCGCAGCCAGGGAAGGAATGCTGTCGGGAGCGGGAGTATCCATGAATCAGGGCATACAGGAGGTGTAAGGATGGAGGATTTTCATACATTATATACGTTACATAAGGAACAGGTCAGGGAGGAGTTGTATAGGGAAAAGACAGACGGAATTCAACTGGGATTCTTCTATGCGCTAATGAATATTGTTAAGGAGCTTGCACCTCTTCAACCGGAATCGTCACCGGAATCGATCTGGATGGATTATCTGGCTTTTTTGCGGACGGTTGACGAACACAAAAAAAGTCCGTACTCCTTTATGGATTGGGATGAAGTCGAGGGGCTTGAGCATCTGCAAGCGACGTTGCAGGAAGGTGGCGCCTTGTTGACCTGGCATTATGGATTTGTCAGACATAACATGATCACCATCGGACAGGAGATTCGCGCAGGCCACATGAAGTCCGGATTACCCTTCTATCTGGTCGCTGAACAAGGTACCGTAGAGCAGGAACAGAAGCTGTCGTCCTGGAACACCCTACGGCAGTTTGCAGGTGCTGATCTGCTGAATGCCGAGGATGAGATGATTGGCATACGATTATATTCTCATTTGCGGAAGGGAGGTTCATTCAACCTTTTCGTAGATGGGCAGACCGGGTTCAACGCGGATAATCGCGCAGTGGAGCTTCCTTTCCTGAGTTCACGCATCCGGACGAGGAGTGGTATTTTTCGTATTTTAGCCAAGACACGCAAGCCTGTATGCCCCTATTTCATGACATTGACTGAAGATTTTCGTTCCAAAATTGTTTTCTTGCCGCCCTTCATCTTAGAAGGGGATATTCAGGAATCAGCAGGGCGTGTATATGAGCCGTTTCGCAATCAACTGCTGAAGCAGCCTGCATTATGGAGATTCTGGGACCGTCACCATCAGCAAGTGATTCACTGGAAAGAGGATGAGACTAACCTTCATTCAGCGGAAGCTGAGAGTCAGGTGGACTGGTTCTCCAAGCCGCTGGAGGGATTCGGTCAGCTTGGACTGAACACCGCGAGTGGCATGATCTACAATTTGGGTTAACCGTCAGATAAGGGGGAGGCAAGGATGCAGTCTTTCATTACGGAGCAATACAATCGTCTATCGGTCCATGTGATGCCAACAAGCCAATACGCCAACTGTTATCTCCATCTGGGTATCGTTAACGAACAGGGAAGGATTCCATCAGCGGTGTTTGCAGTCATTGTGCGGTTACTTTTCAGGCAGGATTCTCTCGGCAAAAGAAAGCTACAGCAGCAACTATGGTCTATGTATGCCGACGAGCTAAGATGCGAATTGGAGCAGAAGGGGGAGACTCAGCTCGCATCCATCCGGTTGCGTATCCCTGCAGGGTTGCTGCCCGGGACCGATGCACGGACGCTCGATGCGCTGAAGCTGCTCGCAGACATGATGTTCGAACCGAGCCTTAAGGGCGAATTTGATTTTGATGAAGCGCAGATCCAGGAGGAACTTGCTTGGGCAGAACATCATGCTGGCTATGATGTGTCCAATTGGGACAAGGTGGTACAGGGGCGCAGTCTGGAATGGCTTGGGTATACGGAACGAAGCAGGGATGCCGACGTGGAGCAACTGCAACATTGTGTGCATGATGGTGAATTGCAGCAATGGTACCGGGAGGTGCTTTGCAGCCCACTACATATTCATGTGATCGGTGATTTCCAGTCGGATGTGATGATAGCTCAGGTCATGGAGGCCTTTTTGCCTTCGGTTGTCGCAGCTGAGGGGGGAGAAACTCCATATGTGATTGGGCATGATGAGCCTACTGAGCGCAGGGAGGAAGGCGAGATGATGCTTGAACTGATGGATGTTCAGCAATGCAAGATTAATGTGACCTTCACCACCGGGGTGACGTATGGATCGTCGGACTACGCTGCCCTGTTTCTGTTTCATTCCCTTTTTGGCGCTACGCCTGCGTCCAGGCTTCAATCCGAGCTTCGTGAACGAAAGCAATGGGTGTATCAGATCTACAGCACACTGGATGATTATCGGGGGACGCTTCATGTGACAACGGGAACAAGCAGTGGATATGTGACAGAGGTGCTTGAAGCGATAGATGCTGAATGGCTGAGGATATGCAGCGGAGACATTCAGGAAGTAGAGCTGAATAGAGCTATTCAAAATGTGATGCATTATGTGCAAGTGGGATACGATCTGCCTGAGCAGGTGGTCAACCTTCATATCGATCGATTGCTCAACCGGGTCCAGATGACAACTCCGCAATTCCTGGAAGCCATAACCTGCATTACTGGGGAACAAGTGGCCGAGGTAGCCTCTGGCATGAAAAAGGCTGTCACCTGGATTTTGTATCCTGAGAATGAATATTCCGCACCAGTGCAGGAGGTGACTCATGAATAGTATTGTGAATATCGCACCTGTCCGCAGGCGCTTGTCCAATGGTCTGTCGGTCCACATTTTCCCCGAACCCCAGTTCCATCATACTTTTGTTTCGTGGTCCGTGTCCTATGGCTCAATCCATGATGCAGCCCTGCCTGGCAGAGCACATTTCCTTGAGCATATGATGTTCTACAATCCGGATCAACGGCCTGTCAAGCCGCTATTTCATACTCTGGGAGCTTCGACATCTGCATTGACGCGTTACGATGTAACGACTTATCAAATGGCCTGCACAGGCGATTTGAAACGAAGTCTGGAGTTGTTCACCGGCATGTTAGCTGCTCCATATTTCACCCCGATGCATCTGGAGCAGGAACGGTCCGCCATTCATCAGGAGCTTTCCATGTATGCAGACCGACCCTCCTGGCGAGCGTTGCAGCAGTTAACTCAGATGATGTATGGCAACAATCACCCCATCACGATGGATGTTGCAGGCACACTGGACAGTATATACCAAATGACAACGGATGAGCTGAATCATGCCTACAACACTCGCTATGCCACAGGGAGAATGGCGGTAGCGGTTGCCGGTCCGGTTGAAGCAGAGTTCATTGTGGATATGCTGGAACAATTCCCTGTAATGGAACCACTGAATGCTTCCTACCTGCCAGAAGTTACACTCCACTATTTAGGTGAGGATTCCAATAATCAATATCGGGAGATTGAATGCGGATTGTCCTTGCCGCTTGTAAGGTATGGGTTCCGTGCCGAAGATGGGATGCAGTTAAAAGAGCAAATTGCTTGCATGATCGGCATTGAAGCCTTACTGGGTGAAACTTCCGATTTCCACGCGGAATGTATGGAGTTGGGTCTGCTTCATAAGGGTGCAGAATGGGACCACTATTATCGTAAGGAATTTGCCTTTTCGAATGCTTGTGGGTATTCAGCAGATCCCGTTTCTTTATATAACCGGGTTGAGGAGACGTGTGAGCATATTCAGAACGGAACGCTGTCCCTATCCAACTTGAACCATGCGCGGATGAAGTGGTTAAGCAAGTATTATGCAGACAAGGATTCATTAAAACAGCGATGCATGCACGTCTCCGAATATGAGGTGATCGGACTGGATTATATGCAGCTTGGCACGTATGCACTTGAATTGACAGAAGAAGAGGTTAGGAGTGGTCTCAGAACTATTGCAACGTCTGCTCGTCTGAAGATGGTTGTTATACGATAGCATGTACGTAACCCCGGATAGGGAGGAGGGCCTTATGGATTCCAGAACCGGAACAATCAGCAGCCTTCTGGCAATGAGGGAACAAGGGAATAATACGTTCACGCCATTTTCAGGAGAACCGGAGGTCCATATTTGGACACAGACTTTGCCCATAAGGGAGGATCAACTGCAGACAGCGGCTGCCATGGACTCCGATGCAATGACTTCAGAAGAACATGAACGTATGGTCAGAATCAGCAAAACCTCACGTCTAAAGGCTCATTGCTGGATGATTTCAAGGGTTTTCTTGCGAAGAGTACTGGCACAGTACATGCAGCTTCAGGCAAGGGATATTCGATTTGAATATGGCACTTCCGGAAAGCCTTATCTCGTGGGAGGTCCGCAATTCAGCCTTTCGCATACGAATGGGCTGTGTGTACTGGCGGTTACATCCACTAACAACGAGCTTGGCGTGGATGTGGAATGGGTACGTCCACTACTTCGAGAGAAAGCCATCATCCAACGTTTCCTGACGTCAGAGGAGCGGGATCATGTGCTGGAAGCCATATGTTCCGGAGAGGATTCTTCTTCCCTGCTGTGGAAAGTCCTCACAGGCAAGGAGGCCTGGATCAAGGCTTCAGGTCAATCTTTATGTGGGCAGTGGAGAAATCTGAATACAGTACAGGCTATACGTAATCATGAACATGTGCTGGAATGGGCCGGTCAGAATTATGTATTGCATTCCCTGAATATGGGCAAGGGCTATTCCGCATCATTATGCGTGACGGGGACGGAGAGATCACTCGTACGCCGGATGAATGTGGCGGATCATATACAATGCTAAAGGGAGATAGGAAATTAAATCTTACATATCTATTGTCTAAACATTGGCATTACCTATAATATGGACAAATGGTACCTTAATTTACCAATGTTAAATTCGTTGGTTCAATTCCAAGGAGGTTTGTCATGATTCAGTTCCCTAAACCGGATGTCGAGCAATATTTTCAGACGTACCGTATTTCGCATTTTGCCGTATCGGCAGACGAGAAACGTTTGTTCATGGACAGCAATCTGAACGGTCAGCCGAATATTTGGGCGATGGATTTGCCTGGAGGATACCCGTATCCTTTAACGTACTTGAATCAGAGCAGTCAATTTATCAAAGCAGACCCGCAAGGACGTCATCTTCTTACCGCCTTTGATCGGGATGGTGACGAGAACTATCATCTATACGCACTTAAGCCAGAGGGCGGTGTTCCACTGCCTGTTGTTCCGGCAGAGCCGAATGACCGCTGTTATTACGCCCACTTATCTGAAGATGGACAGCGTTTGTATTATATAACCAGCGCAGGTAACCCGAATTACCTCAATTCGCGCCGGCTTCATCTGGAGACGGGAGAGGACGAGCTCCTGCATCAAGGGGAAGAGGCCACAAGCAATCTGGTTGCTGTAAGCTCGGATGAACAGGCCTACGTCATCTTGAAAATATATTCGAATACCTACCAGAAGGCATATCTTTATCGTGACGGTGAAGAACAGGAGATCCTTCCAGCCTCAGAGCGGCAGAGTCAGATCCCGGATGTGATTTTCGCAGATGACAATCGCCTTCTGCTGATCACGAATGATAACTCACCATACTCGTATGTGGCTGAGTATCGTATCGATTCCGGAGAGTTCCGTCCATTGTGTAGAATTGAAGGGGAAGATGTGGAGTTCATCCGCTGGCATCAAGCTTCCGAAACCTTATATTTATGGACACTTATAGGGCCGGAGAATCGCATGTACGTATTGGACAAAAATGCAGAACAACCTTGGCGTGTAGATATGCCGCTGGATACAATTGAGCAGGTCACTGTTACGAAAGCAGGTAATGTCTATATTCTGGGGCGTGGAGCAATCCAGCCGCATAACATTTATCGCAAAGTGGCAGGTGCTGAATCCTGGGAGCCGCTGACTGCCAATCGGGTAACCGGACTGGACCCCAGTGATCTCGTGTACCCTGACGTCATTCGGTATAACTCCTACGACGGACTGGAGATCGAAGCGCTTTTGTTCAAAGCAAAGCCGGAGCAGGCCAATGGCTACACGGTATTTTGGCCGCATGGTGGGCCGCAGGCATCGGAAGCGAAGTTTTTCCGGCCGATGTTCCAGATGATGCTCGCTCAGGGCTATCATATTTTTGCACCGAACTTCCGTGGCAGTACCGGATATGGCGCGGAATTCGTCAAATTGGTTGAGCGGGATTGGGGCGAAGGCCCGAGGCTGGACTGTGTTGCCGGGATCAACTGGCTATTTGATCAGGGAATTACCTCGCCTGAGCGGTTGTTTGTGGTGGGTGGTAGTTACGGTGGATACATGACCCTGCTACTAGCAGGGCGTCATCCGGAGCTGTTCCGGGCTGCGGTTGATATTTTTGGGCCGAGCAATCTGTTCACATTCCTGGAATCCGTGCCGGAAGACTGGAAGCCGATGATGGATAACTGGCTTGGTGATCCGATCCGTGATCGCGAACGCCTAACGAAAGATTCACCGATTACGTATCTGGATCAGATGGTGAACCCAATGCTGGTTATTCAAGGGGCTAATGATCCAAGAGTCGTGAAGGCCGAATCCGATCAGATCGTGGCTGCGCTTCAGTCGAAGGGACTGGATGTGGAGTACATCGTTCTGGATGATGAGGGCCACGGCTTCTCCAGAAAGACCAACGAGATTCTCGTGTATCGCCGGATGCTGGAGTTTTTGCAGAAACATCAGGAGTCACCCGTCGCACAGGCTTAAGTTGAGCGAGGTTCCATTGCTGGTCGAAATATATCGTGGTATGACGAAAACCGTCAGAGATCATTATTGATCTTTGGCGGTTTTATGCGTACGCCCGGATGTTGGGCGACATATATGGAACGATACATATGTTAGTTTGCAAGGCTGATATCGATTGAGTAACCTGTCCAAATCTACTCATCCAGTAGTGCGAGAATCGAATCGATGTACTGCTCCGCCCACTGTGCAAAAGGCAGGTCGGATGCCCACGTCACTTGTCCTGTCGCTTTGGCTTCACCCCACCACAAGATACGTTGATAGAGCAGATGCACGCTGAGACGTGCACGGAAGTGCTGACATTTCTCCACGTCTGATGCACAGACCAGATCCCGGTAGCAGCGAAGGAACTGTGCGGCCAGCTCCGGCTGACCCTCACGGACATACCTGGTGGACATTTTGGTTAAGTCGGCTGTGCCGTCTCCGAAATAGGCGGTTGTAAAATCGAACAGACCGCTAATCTGCCACTCTGAGGAACGGTCATCCTTTTTTTGAACTAGCACATTCTCGACCTTGAAGTCTCCCATGACAAATCCCGGAACAGCTTTGGACCGAAATGCCGGTTCAGCATGCTTGAACTGCTCGTCCACCCACTGAACATCTTCATCCGTAATCACCGAGTACTGTTCAGCATCATGTAACCAGTGGCGGATGGTTCCGTACAACCAGTCCAGATAATCGCCTGCAAAGGAAACAATCTGCTTCGCTACAGGATCATATTCCCCAGCATCAGGCACCTTCCAGCGGTGCAGTTCAGCCAAAGTATGGGCAAACATACAGGCGATCTCTTCCTGATCTTGCTGTGACAGTGAGGCCTGGAATGCTGGATCATACAGGTGATTACCCGGCATGCGCGGCATGATGGCATAACTCCAACCCATATGATTGGTATCTTCATGTAATAAATAGGGTTCAGGAACAGGAATGGACGTATGCTTTGCCAGTTGTTCTACAAAGAACTTTTCTTCCTGTAACTGTCCTGAATATAACGGATTTCCTTTCAAAATATACTCTCCACGGGAAGAGCGGATGAGCAGTGTCTGGCCCATAACGCCTTTATCCGTTCGTTGATAATCTTCAAGGGTTCCCAGATCAAATTCATTCAGCGCTTCTTGCAATGAAGCTGCGGCCACTTCGCCGAGCTGATTGGAACCAAAATATATACGGGTTGTCATATGGCCGGACCCTCCTGGATTTAGTCCTCATCCTCTTCGTCAGACAGGTCATACGTATCCTCATCCAGCAAGCCACGGATGAAAGCTTCAAAATTCGGCGCAAGATATGTAATCTCATAATCATTTTCCTGATCCACGTGAACCACACACGGCTCGCCTTCTGGACCGCAGAATCGATAATCCAGCATAACGACATCATGACCAGCGGACGGACAATCACAGATCACAATCCCCAGATCGGGATATCCCCAATCTTCGATCATGAACCGACTTCCCAGCTCACCACCGAGTGCGTATATTTTATCGTGTCCGATCCCCATAATGCTTGAAATAGCAATGTGATCCTCAGCCCAGGAAGTCGCTTCTTTGGTGGGAAATACAGTGAGCGCGGGGATACCGCCGTTCTGGGTATTCATTAAATGAATATAGGAAGCGGGCAGCTTGTAACCCAGTTCCTTCTCTATAGACACAATCTCTTCTTCGTCAAAAGGTTCCGATACATGATTTTCCTGCGCATAATCGCTGTGTACCCAGAACGTTGCGGGATCATAAGTCCCTGAAGCGGCTCTTAGATGGTTCTGTGTACCGCTCTGTTCCAATGCTGCAATATTCTCTTCATGGTGTTGTCGATCAAGCCGCATTTTCTCCGCTTGGGGACGAATCTGGCGAAGGAATTCAAGCGTAGATTCATCATGAGGCAGAAGTTCATCAGCTCTCTCAAAAGCGAGTAGTGCCTGCTCATAGCTCGCGATGTAACAGTATGCGTAACCCAAACGGTACTGCCAGAGGGGATCGTTTGCTCCTTGCTCATGGATCGACAACAATTGTTGAATGGCTTCGCGGTACCGTGCGTCATTGTTATAGGCTCTGGCGAGTTGACCGATCAGATCATAATCTCGCTCAGATTCAGGTATACGTTCAATACGTTCGATAATGAGACTGAATTCGTCCTGCTCATGCCACAAATTGATTTGTTCCAGCAGTTCTCTTTCCATGAATAGGCCTCATTTCCGTAAGAGGGATGTGAATCTCTTCCATTATATAATAAGTGTGTGTTGGTTGGAGAATGTATAAATCAACATCTTCGTAGCATACTGTTTAAGTATACTTTAAGTTTAGTCTGTAAAGTTTAAATTTAGTTTAACTTTGTTTAAGTATTTTGTTGAAAGTTAAACTTTACTATCCTATACTAGGAGTGTGAGGTGAGATGGATATGGGAATCACGAGAGTCGAAAAGAATATATTTAGTCAGAACACGGATGAGATTGCTTCTGAGTTAGTTCAGAGCTTGAGTAATTCGGATAATAGCATTTTACTGTTCAAAGTGCTGGCACTTGCAGTCAAAAATAATGCTGAATTTGTTCGTAGCCTGGATGAATCTATCTTTGAAGATGCTGATATTTTTAGAGAAAAGTATGTTACTC
This sequence comes from Paenibacillus sp. SZ31, assembly GCF_012912005.1. GTDB lineage: Bacteria > Bacillota > Bacilli > Paenibacillales > Paenibacillaceae > Paenibacillus. The sequence goes on along the minus strand of NZ_JABBEA010000006.1, from coordinate 101,946 downwards.
TTCTCAAACATGCGTTAAGTCAAGCAGTGGATGTACCGACAGGTAATATAAACAGTGATGCTCCTTCTACTGTAGCTATAAAGTCTTATACTCCCAAAGAGTTATCTACATTTTTTGGAGTAAGTATCACGACGATCTTCAATTGGATTGATCAAGGCCGTTTCATGGGTATTCAAAGAGCCGGGTCCAACAAACATAATCTCATTCCAGATGACACTACATATGTGTATGGATCTGGTAAGAGAACAACGATTAAAGACATTGTGAATATGTGGAAAAAGGAAGAGGCAGAACACCAATCCACATTAGGAGTCAGTGACCTTGATTACCACACGGGGCAAATTGCCTTATATGAAGATAAATACAAAGGGGAATTCGAACGTACACTCGGAACTAAATTGAATTTGACACCTGAAGAAGAAACCGATGCACAAGTTTGGAAACACCATTTGGGGAGGCAGCATCTTGGCTTTAAAGATACCGAAAAGTAATTTTCGTTTTATTGAGAATGATTTTTCAGATATTATTATGGAGATTCGAGATGGGGCTCAGGGTCTTCCAAGCAGTGCTAGAACTATTCGTAAAACAATTGTCTTTAATGATTTATCGAAGATGTACTGTGTAGAGGAGATAGATCGAAACGAGGGATTCATCGAGTTATATTGGTATGATTGGTACGATGATCAGAAAGAGTTGGTTATGAAATTCCATGCTCATTATCATCCTGATGAAACACCCGCTAATATCACGATGTATGACCCGTTTCATATTCATACGACAAATGAAACAAGATTAAAAAATGAGAAATTTCAAGAATTATATACGATTCTTGAATTTATTAGATTAAGAAATATCTCTATTAAATTATAATAGTTCAACGCTGATATGATGTTTGTACATACGAATTAAACAACACTCCCTGAACTTAGGCATTATAGCCACCATTCAGGGAGTGTTGTTTTTATTTATAGTCTATTCTTTATTACAAATCGTCAAATCCGTTATCGTCGCCAACTTTACCGTAGTTACGGGATTTGGCTTCGAAGAAGTCGGTTTTGGTTGCATTCAGTGCTTCATCAGAGAATGGTTTGATCCAAGGCATGCAGTTTACATCCACACCTTCATACGCTTTTTCCATTCCCATCAGACGCAGACGTTTGTTGGCGATGTACTTGATATAGTCTTCCAACTCGTTCAGATCGATGCCGCGGACGTTACTGAGCGTGTAGTGTGCCCAGTTGGTTTCGAGCTCAACAGCACGATTGATGGTTTTGTATACGTAGTCCATGTTCTCAGGTGTGTTCAGTTCAGGGAAGTCTACCAGCAACTGTTTGTACACTTCAGCGAAGAAGTAACAGTGTTGGTTTTCGTCACGCTGGATATACGAGATCATCTGGCTGGTTGCCATCATTTTCTGGTCACGGGCCAGATTGTAGAAGAAGGCAAACGTACTATAGAAGAAGATACCTTCGAGTACCAGATCGGCTACCATAGCCTGGAAGAACGTCTGTGGAGACGGCTCATCCCGGAACGTTTGGTAAATGTCTGCGATGAAACGGTTACGGTCAAGCAGTACCGGATCATGTTTCCAGTATTCAAAAATTTCCTTCTGCTCCCGATCAGATACGATCGAAGACAGAACGTAGGAGTACGATTGGTTATGAACGACTTCCTGTTGTCCAATAATGGCCGAGATTGCTTCGAGTGAAGAATCGGTAAAGTAACGTTTTACGTCACCAACAAACATCGTCTGCATGGAATCAAGTACCGCGAGCAGGGAGATGTTGATTTTGAACGTACGTTGTTCTTCCTCGTCCAGTTGAGCAAATTGTGAAGCATCTTTGGACATTGGAATCTCGTCTGCGATCCAGTGGTTGAGCAGCAGTACTTTGTACAATTTGTACATATGAGGCATGCGAATGTCGTTCCAGTTCAGGATACCGGAGCATTCACCTTCAATAATACGGGTCGATTGGTTAGGCGCTTCGGTGTTGAAAATTTTCTGTACTTGCATTGTTCCGTTCACTCCTTGAAATTTCATAATGTTCTGCCGACAGAACTTTGGGAAATCATCTATATCAACATCTTGCGATGCTGTGATCGTGTTTTAGGCAAAAAAGAACCAGGGCAACGCCATTTTGCAATCAAAACAGGATGCCCTGGTGGTCACCTCGAATCTAGTAAATCTTCTCTATCATGGATAAAACGGATCTTGCGCAAAAATCAAGATTCTTCAATCGTTAATGCCCGGCTACGAACATAATAAGTTGATTTCATGCCGGCTCTCCAGGCGTGCAGATGCAATTCCAGGAATTCTGTTGCTTTAATATCCGGTCGAACGTAGAAGTTGAAGCTTTGTCCCTGATCGACGTGGCGCTGGCGGGCAGCCGCCATATTAATGGAAGCATGTTGATCCACCTGGAACGCCGTTTGGTAATAAGGGCTTGTTTTTTCAGACAGATCCGGAGCCGGGTTGGCAATTTTGTAAGTTGTTTTCTCTTCATAAGATAACAGCTCATAGAGCGGATCAATACTAGCCGTTGAACCGGCAATGATGGACGTGGAACCATTAGGTGCAATGGCGAACAACCAAGCATTACGTACACCGTTTTTCTGTACTTCGGCTTGCAGTTCTTTCCACTGTTCGGTTGTCACGAATTCACCTACGCGCTCACCAGATGTGTACTCGCGTTGGTCGAAGTAATGACCACTTTCCCAATCGGAACCTTTGAACTTCGGATAATGTCCTTTTTCTTTGGACAGCTCCATACTGGATTTCACGAGCAGGTAGTTAATTTTTTCATACAGATTATCGTTATATGTTACCGCTTCGTCAGACTCCCAATGAATGCCTTCGAGAGCAAGCAGGTGGTGAAGTCCAAACGTTCCCAGACCGACTGCGCGATACTGGCTGTTGGTATATTGGGCTTGCAACACTTCAATGTTGTTAATGTCGATAACGTTGTCCAGCATGCGCACCTGAATTGGAACGAGACGCTCCAATACATTATGAGGTATAGCACGTGCCAGATGGATGGAGTTCAGGTTGCAGACAACAAAGTCGCCAGGCACTTTAGAAATCACGATGCGAGTTTGTCCATCCTTGGTTACGAGTTCTTCTTTTTCAATTACAGTGGCAGACTGGTTCTGCATAATTTCGGTACACAGGTTGGAGGAGTATACCATACCATGTGCACGGTTAGGATTCGAGCGGTTAACCGTATCCCGGTAGAACATGTATGGCGTACCTGTCTCCAGTTGGGATTTCAATACACGCTTCATGATGTCAATCGCCTGTACTGTAATCCGGGACAGCAATGGGTGATTCACCGCTTCTTCGTATTTATCACGGAACGCACCTTCGCCAAAGGACTCATCATAGAAATCTTCCAGTCCAAGTGCACGACCATTCTCGTCCTTCCAACCCATCACTTTCTTCGTTTCGTGCGGACAGAACAGGCTCCATTCCCCACGGGAGGATACCCGCTCCATGAACAAGTCAGGCAGACAGATGCCGTGGAATACGTCATGCGCACGCATACGCTCGTCACCGTTGTTCAGCTTCAGATCGAGGAAGGCCAGAATGTCTTTGTGGAAAACGTCCAGGTACACGGCAATGGCACCTTTACGCGTACCGAGCTGGTCTACGCTGACCGCTGTATTGTTCAGTTGGCGAATCCAAGGGATTACACCGGAACTTGTATTTTGGTGACCACGGATATCCGAACCACGAGCTCTGACTTTGCCGAGGTAAACGCCGATGCCGCCACCCATTTTGCTCAGACGAGCTACATCCGTGTTGGAATCGAAGATACCTTCGAGTGAGTCGTCTACCGTATCAATGAAGCAGCTGGAGAGTTGTCCGGCTACTTTTTTACCTGCATTGGACATCGTAGGAGTAGCTGCGGTCATGTACATGTTGCTCATTGCCCAGTATGCTTCCTTGACGAGATCCATACGTCTCTCGGCAGGCTCTTGGTGCATTAGGAACATGGCGATAACCATATAACGCTCTTGCGGCAATTCCATTACTTTTCCATCAAAATCGTGAGCGAGGTAACGTTCTGCCAGTGTGAGCAAGCCGATGTAATCGAAGAGCAGATCGTTGCGGTAGTCAATGCACTCAGCAAGTTCGTCGATCTGTTCTTTGGTGTAACATTCCAGCAATTCTTCGCGGTAGATGCCTTTCTTCACGAGATCTACAAGAAGAGGATGGAATGCGCCATAAGGCTCGTCCGGGTAAGACTTGTATCTGCGGTTGGTAGCCGCTTTTTTGTACAGGGAAGTGAGCAGGGAGCGTGCCGCTGCAAATTTCCAGTTAGGCTCCTCTTTGGTTACCAGTTCCAGTGCGCTCATGATAAAAGCGTTGCTGATTTCGTCTCCGGTAACTTCATCACGGCGGAGCTTGCTGTTTACCCCACGTACCAGACGTTCCTTGTCCAGCATATCCAGTCCTTCCAGAGTACGGTCGGCATATACCGAGATGCGCATATCATCAAAGGCAAGCTGGCGGTTGTTCGGCTTGGTCACAACTTGTGGCATGAATATTCCTCGCTTTCGCATGTTTAAGAGATAAATTGGAGAAATTCTTTATATAAAGAATTGAGTGTCTTCTTACGGTGAGAAAAAGGTAAAGGTTGCGTTTGGCGGACTGAAACGGCGGTGACAGGTTATGTCTTAAATCGCTCAACTTGAGGAGCACAAAACAGCACAATGCAGAACATGCTCATATAAAAAGCATTCTCCCCGCCTAGCGGCTGAAAATGCCCATGGATGCTCTGGCTTCCTTACTGTCTTAGAGGTTCAGGATATCGACAGAAAAGGGTGCTTATGTAAGCTTTGGTCTATTGCAGATGTGCCTGTAGTTTGAGGATACCGGATGCAGTCCAAACAGCCCCGTTAACCTCCGTGTCAACTCTGTTTCGAGAAAGCGATTTACACCTACAGGGACGTGCCTTTGGAGGTGATTTCATCCTGTTTTTCGCGAGAATGCAGAAGGTGACTAATAGAAGCGGAGAAATCTAGTGTTACTACATTTTGTAGCTGTCAACATACTGTAACCCAACATATTGTGTTTGTAAAGTGGGCCGATACAGTAAAACGTAATTCCGAGTATACCATTTAAGCCAGGAATCCGCAAAGGAAAAGGACTGGAAGATTTGAAGATTTATCAAAAAAAAATTTTGACCAATTTGAATGACGTCTTCACGTCAGTTTGAATTGTAACGTATTCAACTGGTAGAATAAAAACAGTCAAAAACCGACTAAAAATAAGTGGCAGCGGTTGTTCACGGGGCCCAGAGGAGGCGGAGCAAAATGGCAATAGCAGAAGTGACTGTCATTCCAATTGGAACGGGTACGACCAGTCTGAGCAGTTATGTGGCAGACATGCAGAAGGTATTGGAACATCAACGGGGCATTACATATCAGTTAACTTCCATGAGCACCATTATTGAGGGGCCGCTTAACGAGGTCTTTACAGCAATTGCGGCTCTGCATGAAGCGCCGTTTTTGTCAGGAGCTCAGCGTGTATCCACATCCGTCAAGATCGATGACCGTCGTGATAAACCGGATGCCTCAAGCATACAGAAGTTACAATCGGTTCAGGACAAATTGACATCACTTCAGGCGCGTCCGAATTAATGATTTAGTATAAACATCCGTATATACGGTTATTCGGTATGTTATAAGTCATTAATTAAAGGTTAGATTGTGTCTGTCTGTGTAGTTAACGTGAATTTCTGACATATCTATAAACTGAAAGACAAAAAAGACCAGCTTAACGTTCATTAAGCTGGTCTTTTTGTATATGCATATAACATTTTAATCTGCAATTACCAATGAGGCACCAATCAACGTTGCGTTGGTATAACCACCACCAACATTTTCAAAAGAGAAGTTGGTAATTGGCGCACCGATCACAGTAGCGTAATCGCCGTCAAGCAGATCTCCAGTCGTTGCAGGGTACAACGCTATAATATCGTTTCCGTTCTCATCCATGACATGAACGACAGAGAAAGTTGCTCCGAGAGAGCTATCTTCTTCAACGGAAATGACTTCCCCGTTAACTTGTACGAAAGTATTGTAATAGTTGGTCACATTTTTATTCAGATGACGGGTCGTTACATTGGAGTCAACGAGACCTTGTACCTTTTTGCTTAGTTCTGCCGTAATGGCCGGGAATACATCGTTATGTTTACCAAAGAAATCGTAAGATGCCTGCTCCATAAAGGCCGTGTCTTCTGTAATGTACGGAGTTAACTCATTAAAGAAATCGGCAGCTGATGCCGTAACAGATGAATTAACAGTCGTTGCAGTTGGTGCTGTTTGCTCCAGAGGAGCAGTAATACTCAGGGAATCAAGGATATCTTTGATCTCATCCTGATTATAAGTATCCTTGGCGTAGGTTAACGTCATGCTATAGAGTTCTGTATTGGTCGGAATCAGATACTGAACAAGGACAACATCTGTACCCGAGGAATGCTTATAGGATCCTTCCAAGACACCAGCGCTATATTCTTTATAAGGCTTGTTCGTGTAGCTGGTTTTTTTATAATCGGAAATGCCGATACTTGAACCGTTTTGTGTGTAATAATCAACTACATTATTGGCGTATTCTTCAGGGTTAATTGAACCTGATGGGCTAGCCTCAATCGTCAAGTTAACGTTATCTGCAAATGTGGCTGATGAAGATTGGTCCGAAAAAGCAGCCTTAATTGCTGGAACATTCATTTGACTTGTATCTACGCTTTTCCAGGATTCAGGATATGCAAAAGAAAATCCTTCTCCACTATATGTAGTGTATTTCGTAGCTTTAGCATCTGCTGAGACTGTTTCAGTCGCTGTGGTTGCTTCTGAAGTTTGAGTATCGGCTGTTGTGTTTGTTTCTGAATTACCACAAGCGCTAAGCAATGCGGCTAGTGCCAAAATCGTAATAAGTTTCTTCATTATGTCTAATTTCTCCTAATGTGCTTCCCATCGGTTGGGATTTTTTCTAAGGTCATCATTTTGTTTGGGATAATCAAGCTTAGTTGCCCGTGATTGCTCGCTAATAAACTTAAAGAACTGCCTGGTTTCATCCTTGAGCTGACCCGGAGCATGAAGATATTCTCGGAAGAAGGCTCCATGTACAGGATGTTGCAGGTAAGAATAAAAATGTTCATCCGGATCTGGGGTGACATCGGAAAAGGTTTTTTGGTAAGTCCAATAAGGTAATCAGCGGTTGTCCCTAAAACACTCACCAGGCGACCTAAAGCATCAGGATCGGGTTTCCTGTGGTTGGTTTCATACCGGGACAATTGGACTACTGTAAGATTGGTTTGTAATGAACATTCTTTCTGTGATAACCCCTTTATTTCCCGTAAGTGTTTAATACGTTCACCAAGAGTGGGCATAGACACTCCTTTCTACTTTATTAGTAAAATAATAACATTAATAAAGATTTCAGTATTCATAATTACCAAAAAGGTAATTTGTCTGTATTTAACAAGTTTTAATCTAATAATATACCGTTTTGGTATCTTTATTGAATGATAATACATTAATTTTACGAATGTAACTGTGAGATTTATTTATGCGTTAGCCCCATTTGAATATCACAGTCAGACTAAAGAACTAACCTTGTATGTATGTGCAATTAGAGAATGATCTGTGGAAAAGAACTGCCCATTTTCGACCTGAGCCCGGTCCCATGTGTGATTGGTGCATATAGTGAACTGTACCTCAAATCGAAGGAGGGGTTTACATGAGTGGAGTAGTAGGTGGATACGGCGGCGCATGGACATCGACTGGCGCGATCTTGGTTCTCTTTATCTTGTTGGTCATCATCTCTAAAGCATTCTTGATCTAATAAACCATTTGGACCCTAATATATTGGTAAAGGAGGGTTCTGCATGAGCAAAGTAGTTGAAGGCGCAGGATACGGCGGCTGGACATCGACTGGAGCAATCCTGGTTCTGTTCATTCTTCTCGTAATCATCACTAAATCTTTCTGGGTATAATATGGCGAGCTCTGCCGGGCAACCGGTGGGGTTTTTTTTGTAGCGGACAAGCATGGGAAGAATACCCATCGGTTAAACGCCCATTTTGTCAAAATGAGGGCAATAGCCCGGTCCAGAGGTAGGCTAAATACATAGGTTAGGGGTGTAGGCAAATGTTAAGGAGGAATGAACAATGAGCGAAGTAAAACCAAACTCACCGAACGGACAGGGGCATGTATACGGACATATGGGAGGAAATGAACACATGTATGGATATCAATACACAGGTCACACTATGCACGGGTATGGTTGCGGCACAATGCCAATGGGCTATGGTTACGGACACCAGCCTAACCAGGCTCCAATGATGCATGGTTATCAACAGGGCTGTGGAGTATCCTATGGTCATGGTGGCTCAAGCTGGGGTTCCATGGGTACGATCCTTGTACTGTTCATCCTGCTGGTCATTATCTCCAAAACCATGTTCATCTAAGTAGTTGTGAGTGCAAGACGGTTTTGCTGAATGTGGAGCGTTACAATAGGGGCTCTAAATAAACTCCGAGTTTGAGTTCCATGTTGAGGCCATAACGTACCTATGATTCAGAGTGGGACAGCGGAGGATTATCCTGCGGTGTCCCTTTTTTTATAAGAATTAAGTGAAGGAGCGTGGGGATTAGAATGGGAAAAGGGGAGGTCTGCTCGAATTAACGAACTCCACAGACTCTATTCCATGAATTTCTGTCGTTTCGAAAATTCAACGAATCGTCTGTAGATGATGCTGAAATGGTTATGTAGACATGGATAAACACCCGGAACCCAATTCCGGGTGCTTGTGTATGTTTTCAATCTTCTCAAGAATAAGTGATATCCAAAACAACAAAAGCCCTACCTCTCTTTTGTCCTTGCGGCTCCGATGACCGCGCCAGTGTGAATGGGAACATCTTGTGCAACTCTGTACTACCGGGTTATTGTTATGCAGGTTCTTCAATCTTCATAGGTTGATTGTACTTATTCGCTGCGGTCGCAGCATGAAGAAAATATTCCGGGGTTTAAAGAAGACAGAAATCATATGAGGTTGTTTGATACAACTCTTATACTATACCACAGCTTGTAATTTTTTGCAATAAAAAGGAAAGTGCGAACAGAGCAACATGTTTTCGGACTGTTTTTTAGTTAGAAGTTGAAAGGTTAGTTTGAAAAGATACAGAAAATTTTTCAAAATATTTCTCCACAGAGGTAATCCTCTTCAAAAGTTTCTGCGTAGGTTATAATAAGAGGGAAGAAACAGAAAGGGGCCCTCGCATGACTGAATCGATGGAGGACAGCAGGTTAATGCGGCAGATTGCGGAACGCGATGCTTCCGCACTGGAGCTTTTATATGACCGTTATGAGCGAGCGGTATACTCTTTTGCCTACCGGATCGTTGGTGATCCCATGACAGCAGAGGAGACCGTTCAGGAACTTTTCCTGCGGGTCTGGAATAATGCTGAACGATATGATGCCTCACAGGGGAAGCTGACCACATGGATGTTTGCGATTACGCGTAACATTGCAGTGGACATGCTGAGGCGGAAATCAAAAGGGGCAGCGGCTACTTCAGTTGAACACGAGACACTGGCGGCCTATGCCGATGAAGATACGAATACGGAAGAAGAAGTACAACGTAAATGGGAAGGCACCCGGATTAAAGAGGCGTTGTCCCAGTTGAACGGTGATCAACAACAAGTTATCGAATCGATTTATTATGCGGGATTAACTCAGCAGGAAGTATCCAGTCGATTCGGGATTCCGCTGGGTACAGTAAAGAGTCGTGTCAGGCTTGCCATGCGGCAGCTCCAAAAGTTGCTGGCCGATGCTGAATTGCATCCGGACGCGGGAAGGGAGGGCATACATCCATGATAGAACGACATGAGGAGTGGTCTGATCTGGCACCGATGTATGTGCTGGGCGGACTGGAAGCAGAGGAAGTGGCGGCGTTTGAAGCGCATATGGCGAATTGTGAACCTTGTCGCCAGGAGGTGAGGGAATTGCAGGAAGTGACTGGCTTCCTGCCACTTGCGGCGGAACCTGTAGCGCCGCCGCCAGGCATGCGAGCACGTGTGCTGGGCAACGTGCTCGGACATGTGCAGGAGAGCGCCGAGGCGAAGCCGGCGGCTCCTGCACAGCCTGAAGCACCTGTGGTGCTTCAGGAGGACCTTGCGCCGCAGCACGAACGTGCGGCGCAGCCCGGGCCAGGCCTGCCGCCGGTAACGGCGGTGCCTGCGGCCCGGGTGGAAGAGGCTGCCCAGGCACAGCCTGGGCAGCCACAAGGGCGCGCGCGTGCGCGCAGCAGCCGCGCCTGGCGCGTGGCTAGCGCCGGCCTTGCGGCAGCGGCGCTGGTGCTGGGCGTGTACACGGCGCAGCTGCAGAGCCAGATCGACTCGCTGACGCAGCAAGCGGCGGGCTCGTCGGCTACGCAAGAGCAACTGGTGCAGGCACAGGCGCAGAATGCGCAGCTGCAAGAGCAACTGGCCTCAGCTCTGGAGCCTGCACAGGGCATGCAGACTGGCGAGGCAGTGAAGCTTAATCCTGCAACGCAGGATATTGTAGCTCAGGGTCTCGCAACCATCGTTATTGACAGCAAGGGCACTCACTTGGTTGTGCAGGCTGAGAACTTGCCGAACCTGGAAGGCAACGAGGCATTTCAGGTCTGGTTGATCAAGGGAGATACCCCTCAAAATGCGGGTACTTTCCTTAGTCGTGACGGTACGGGAGCGGTTTACTATACATTGGATTCGGCGAACGACTATGATACGGTTGCGATCACGCTTGAACCGGATGCCATGGGAGATGAGCCGCGCGGTACGATGATTTTGGCTGCCAAGATCAAAGGATAAATATAGGATATATCACAAAAGGCTGCTCCTTCGTGGAGCGGCCTTTTCTTGTTGTCCGAAGTGCCACCAAGTTACCGCGGAAAGGGTCAAATGTTTTGAAACGATTCGACATGTGAAGTCCTGGTTTCCAATCAGCAGATTTTATTAATTTTTTTGGTTTGAATAACCGATAAACAAATAGGAGGCTATACCCTTAATCTCCCCGTGACATCAAGGGAGAACTGGTTGCACATAGAGAGCGAGGGGTTCAGTTGGAAGTATACCGTTCATTTATTTTTCGTCTGCTACGCAATTATCTGATCGGTTCACTGGCAGCTGTTTTTGTTGTCGGTACAATGGTTATGGTATCTACCTTGCAAATACCCAATATTCAATTTGTTCGACTCATCTTCATTGTGTTGATATCACTCTTGTTCATGCTTGTTGCAGAATTAATTACGCTGTGGGCGCAGCTTGGACCCATAAGGCAATTTTTCACTTCCGAGCATCATGAGAAAGATGAACTGAATCGCATGTATGAGAGTGTTCATCGATTCCCCGGACAGACTATATATCGTATTATGGGTCCGCACATGCTTGGTTTTTCACTTCCAGCAGCGGGATTAACAATATGGATGATATCCACGGGCTGGCTTGAGTTCCCTTACGGGTATGTTGTGGTGGCAGCTGCGTGTGCAATTCTGATTGCCGTCATGCATGCGCTAATTGAGTATTACCTGACGGTACGGGCAGTTAGACCCTTGCTGCTGGAGATTCGTCATCGAGGCAAAGTCCAGTATGGGATGGAGCCTTCACTCGGAGGGCGTGTCCTGGTATCCATTCAACGTAAATTTCAGCTAAGTACAGCACTGATCGGCTTATTTCCTTTGTTTTTGTTTTTCCTGGCTACATATATCCGGCTTCAATATATGGATAGTGAGTTTGCAAAAGAGTATATCCTGTGGGGAGTGCTTATCGTCATTCTGGGTGCCGGATTTGCACTGGTTGGCAGTTGGCTCTTGATCCGGGATGTTCGTGATCCGGTTGCTGAACTGACGCACGAGATGAACCGTATTCAGGAGGGTGACCTTGGCAGAAGAGCTCCGGATCTGTATGCGGATGAGTTTTCGGCGTTGATCTCCGGCTTCAATATGATGATTAATCGGCTTGAGATGAGACAGGAACGTAATCGGCAGCTACTGCAAAGTTATTTTTCTACACTGGCGGCTGCATTGGACGCCCGAGATAAATATACGGCAGGGCATTCCATGCGTGTGGCAGAGTATTCGCTGATGATCGGCAAGCTGAGCGGAATGGATGAGGAACAGGCGGATTTATTGTACAAATCAGCCTTACTCCACGATATCGGGAAAATCGGCATACCTGATGAGGTGCTGCTGAAGGATGGAAAACTAAGCGATGAAGAATTCGCAATTATTCGGACACATCCCGTGCAGGGAGAGAGCATTCTGCTCCAGATAGAACCCATTGATGCCATGGCTGACTTTTTGCCTGGTGTACGATCTCACCATGAAAGATATGATGGCAAAGGGTATCCGGATGGAATGGCAGGTGATGAAATTCCACTATTTGGCCGCATCATTGCGGTAGCGGATGCTTTTGATGCCATGACGTCTGATCGACCATACCGGAATGGGATGAGTCACGAGAAAGCGTTAACGATTTTGGAAGAAGGAAAAGGGACCCAATGGGACCCCTATTTTGCAGGTTTGTTTATTGATGAATGGAGACGACAACAGCATATGCAGAAACCGTCGAAGTGAGGGATCAGCTGATCCCCTCTGTCCACTTCGATTCTTTTCTGCGTCTACGGTATAGAGCGAGGCCTGTTATGATGGTGAGAACGCATTCGCCGAGTATGACTGCGCCCAGAGCATCGTAGATCACATGTTGTTTGATCATTAGCGTGGATACTATAATGGTTGCTGCCCCGGCGACCACCAAAATCTTGATGGGTTTACGGATGCTTGGAACCGAGAGAACGGCACGCATAACGAGATAAGAGTGAAGAGAATGAATACTTGGAAAACAATTAAAAGGGCGATCCTGGCTATAGAGCCATCCGAGAACAGATGCTCCAAGGCCTGTACCCGTTAGTTCCGGGCGCGGTACCATGGTCTGAAAGTTGAAGTAGATCAGATAACAGATCCAGACGCAGATATTCATGGATAACAAGACGCGGTAATACGTCAGGCGATCCTTGGCACACAGGTAAGCGAGCACACCGAATACAAATGGGTACCAGCCCAAATATGGAATGGACATGGCAGGTACATAGGGAATGATTCGGTCAAGCGAGGAATCAAGCACTACGAACCCACGTTCCGGACTATTAAGAATATCATAGAACAGCCCCATGACGGCCAAAGACAGCATTAAACTTAGTGACAGCCAATAGGATTTGCTTTTTAACAATTGCACAACACCTTTTCTCCTTTCATTCATGCTCCAGACGAACATGACCCCAGCAAATAACTAATTCAAATTTAAACAACAATATATTCTACTACGTCCAGCGCACAAATTGAATCCTGATTTGTGTATTTTTGTGTATTTTTTTGCCGAAGAAGGAATGCCGAAGTTTCAATGGGCATGATATGATAGAAACACATACGGACGAAGGTAATTTGGTCAGTAAAGTCGGGACAACAGGAGTGAGTGAATGCAATTTTCAAAAATGTTCGTATTGAATATGGGGATGCTTATAACGATTGCCTATCTTGCTAGTGTGTTCTATAAATATATCGTAATACGTATCTCTTCCCGAATGAAGCAGATCAGTTCCGTATTTGTCCTTGTATTTGCAGGTTGGATCAGTACGGTTTTTGGCTTTCAACTCACCGATGAAGTGGTCTTTGATCTTCGTTATGTCCCTTTAATTGTAGCCGTTCTAACGTATAGACAACCCTATAGTGTGATCATCGTGGGTGTCGGGATTGGACTGTCGAGGCTGACTTTTGGCATCACGGATGCTACCGTAGCAGCGGTGATTAATATGTCTCTTCTTGGCCTGATATGTGCGGGTTTGAATATATGGATGAGACGCAGCAACTTTAGATTAATCAGTAAAGGCATATTAGTGATACTCATCGTCAACGTATCTAATAGTATAGGGATAGCTATTTTTGGGGTAATCCCGGCTACATATTTTTTCTCGCATATTATGCCGTATACGCTTCCTACAGGTATTGCGCTCAGTTTGATGTTTGCTTTCATTTTACGTGATTTTCAGAATGAACAAAATCGAATTTTGCTTATCCAGAGTACGAATCGTCTATTGTCTGTGCAAAAGGAAGAATTGCAGAAAGCCCAGATTGTACTGGAGGATCGAGCGAAGCAATTAATGATTGCCTCACAGTACAAATCCGAATTTCTGGCGAATATGTCACATGAGCTGCGTACACCACTGAACAGTGTCATTAACTTCGCCCAGATGATCAGCGAGAACGCGGATACGATGGATCAGGAAGAGATTGTACGTTTTTCCACCATGATTGATCACTCCGGACAGGAACTGCTCACGCTCATTAACGATATTCTGGATCTGTCCAAAGTGGAAGCGGGACGGCTGGATATTGTACTGGAAGATATCAGTGTGGCACAACTTACAGAAGATGCAATGAATCACTTTCAGCTGGTTGCCGAGAAAAAAGGTATTCAATTGCATATGAATAAGAAACCGGGACTGCCCGAGACACTCTGGTCTGATCCTCAGCGGGTTCAACAGATTTTGCGGAATCTGATGTCGAATGCCATCAAGTTCACTCACCGGGGGAAGGTTACGCTGACCGTAAACACCAAGCAGATTAAGAATGCAGGTATTCAGAATCGATGGCTCGTTTTCTCTGTTCAGGACACAGGCATTGGTATTTCTGAGGACAAGCATCATTCCATATTTGAAGCATTTCAACAGGCAGATGGATCGATTAGCCGCAAGTTTGGCGGAACCGGACTGGGTCTTTCGATCAGTCGGGATCTGGCCAGATTACTGGGAGGATCGATTGAACTTGAGAGCGTTGAAGGCAAGGGAAGCACCTTCCATCTCTATCTTCCGTTGAACCGTGAAAAAATGAGTTGACAACCTTCGCGCCGTGAGTAGAATTTGGGGTGACAACTAGCATCGACCGGCTTTCGAGACCCGGTCTAAGGAGTGTATCCCCATACAGAAGACGGTCAACGTTAACCCTCCCCCGTTAGCAAGCAAGCCACGGCGCAAGGGTTCGACACAACGCATGAATTTATCGATTGCAACATGGGAGGGTGTACCGGCAATTATTTTACAGACATTGCTGGGAGGCCCGTTTTTAACCGGGTTTCTGCTGTATCTTGGGGCCGGGTCGAAACATATCGGCTTTGTGCTCGCGATTACCACGTTCGTGAATATTGCCCAGATCGGAGCAGCTTACTGGATGCAGCGTATTCGCAGCCGAAAACGCATGCTGCTGCTGTTTGTGGGCACACATCGTATCTTATGGAGTGCGACGGGACTGATCCCGTTTATATTTGCCAAAGAGTGGTGGGTAAGCGTATATATTGGCGTATATACGGTTGCTTTTATATCGAATACCATCGGCGGCATGATCTGGACTTCACTGATTGGCGATATCGTACCTGCCAAGGTGAGAGGGCGTTATTTCGGAATTCGAAATACGATTCTGAATGCACTTGGAAGCGTATGCTTATTCGCAGGCGGTATTGTTTTGGACCGTTACCCCGGAGAAATGGGCTTTTTGATTCTGTTTATTCCAGTTTGGATCTGTGCCATTGCCAATACAGTCATCTATTTCTTCTATCCAGACGTACCCTTTGAACGTTCAACCGAAAAGGTTTTCTGGCGGATGTTTATCAAGCCGTTCCAGGATCGTTCTTTCCTGAAAGCAACGCTGTTCCTGGCTTCCTGGTTATTGATCCAGACCTTGATTGTTCCGCTTTATTCCTATGTGATGTTGGATCTATTGAACATCAATTATCAGACCGTATCCCTGATCACGGTAGTCCAGACACTGGTTATGATGGTCGGTTTCTATGTCTGGGGTAATCTGAATGCCAGATTCAGCAACAAAACCTTGTTATTTTGGACATTGCCTGTTATTGCACTATCCTGTCTGTCGTGGGGGTTAATGTCGTTCATGCCCGTATTGATCGCGCTCTTTCTATCTCATATCTTCCTTGGGATCGGTGTAGGTGGATTCAATCAGCTGGCATTTAACTTTACGATCGGAGATACACCCAAAAGTGAAAGACCGATGTTTGTTGCCGTGTATTCGGCGCTGACCGGAGTAACCTCTTTTGCCGGGCCGCTGATGGGTGGCTGGTTGTATGAAAAGATGGAAACCTGGTCCGATGCACTGGCCTGGATCTCTGCCTACGGATTTCAGGTGGGCGTTGGTGTCGTGATGCTGATTCTTACATTTACCCTTGGACGTCGTGTGCTGTTAAAATAGATATTGAATATTTACACGAGCACTTCGATGACAGAACAACCTTCCGATCGCTGTTATCCCCAGATTTTTTTGATTCCTTTTAGAAAAGGAAAAATCCGGGGATAAAGACGAACGCTTCGCTTCTTCAGGTTATTTCTGTCCTCTCCGTTATCGTGTAAATGATTAGGTTGATCATAAAAAGATGGCGAAGTGGAGGGATGTACTTGAATCGTCTCGAACGGAAAGCCATGGTGATTGGAGCCACCGGGCTTGTAGGCGAATTACTGGTTCATAATCTGCTGGAGCACTCGGCATACAGCCTGGTTCGCGTTCTAGTTAGACGTCCGCTTAAGCTGCAACATCCCAAACTGGAACAGCATGTGTTGGATTGGGAACAGCTGGAGAGCCAAGACCATTTATTTGACGGAATCGATGACCTGTACTGTTGTTTGGGTACAACGATCAAAAAAGCAGGCAGTCAGGAAAATTTCCGCCAGGTGGATTACCATTACCCGGTTCGTGCAGCTACACTTGCGAAGCAGCATGAAGTACCACAGATGCTTGTGATCTCCTCTATGGGAGCGAGCGCAGGTTCCCGTGTCTTTTACAGTCGGACCAAGGGGGAAATGGAGGATGCGCTGTCCAATATCGGTTTTCAGTCATTGCATATCTTCCGCCCTTCTTTAATCCTGGGAGATCGAAACGAGAAGCGGTTCGGTGAGCAGATGGCTGCCCATGCCATGAAGTTTCTGGATCGCTGGATGAAAGGCAGAGCGGACAAATACCGGGCGGTTCACGCCGCAACCATTGCACAAGCTATGACGAATATTGCGCTGGTGCAAGCCAAGGGAAAGCATGTTTACCCGAATGATGTCATTCATGTTCTTGGTGCGGACGAGGGTTAAGAACCTTTGAACGAGCTGTTTGCTGCATGTGGCTAGGGAGGAGCGTTTCTCGCTTGAGGTAGATCGTGGTATAATAGGCAACAAAAATGAGTTCGAACCCTGACTCCTTAAGGTAGCAGGATAACGAACATGAAGGAGAACTCGTCCATGAAAAAACCAATCTCTACCGATCAGGCGCCAGGCGCCATTGGTCCATACAGTCAAGCCGTTGATGCAGGCGATTTCATCTACACTTCCGGACAACTCGGCCTGAATCCCCAAACGGGAGAATTCGGTGCAGATGTACAGGAGCAGACGCGTCTGTCCTTGAGTAATGTGAAGGCTATTCTTGAGGCAGCAGGCACAAGCATGGATAAAATCGTGAAAACGACGGTGTTCCTGAAGGACATGAACGACTTCGTTCCTGTGAATGAAGTGTATAGCACGTTCTTCGAACAGCCTTATCCTGCACGCAGTGCAGTGGAAGTTGCTCGTTTGCCAAAAGATGCACTGGTGGAGATTGAAGTTATTGCCCTGAAATAGGACAACCTTCATTCGCTCCGGTATACATAAAAAGCCGATTTCAGGTCGAATGACCAGAATCGGCTTTTTGCATTTTTGCGTTATATTTAAGCGTTATATATGATGGAAACTACTCAATCACGATCCTGATTACGGGCGAAGAACAACCATACCGCGTAGATGGCCAGTACGATCGCAATGATGATTGCCGTATAATATACGGAAGTGACATCCTTTTGTTTGAGTGCAATGGCGATATACGCCCATGTGAATACAAGTGGGTACACGCTGTCCCGATAACGGAAGCTAACGAGAACAGCCAGCACCATACCGACAATCAGCATGATGATCGTCCAGGTCGGTTCGCTGATACCAAAACCATCCCAGCCTATTTTATATAACAGCACCGCTGCATTGACAATCGTTGCCACGCTAATCCATCCGAGATAGATGCTGAATGGCAGCTTCACAAGCCAGATCTCAGCAGTGGTCGGAACAGTAATGGTACGTGTTTTTACATACAGCATGATCAGGCACAACAGAAGCAGTACAATGATTAGTAAAGCGAGTCCGGTCTGCAGATTTTGAAAAGCAAAAATCCACGCTACATTGAAGGCACAGCTTGCCAGAAACCAATATCCGAGGCGGGTAATCGAATCCCTTTTCCAGGAAGCGGGTACGAACTGATAGATCACGAACCCTGCTAACAGCAGGTAGATCAGACCCCATATAGAGAAGGCATAGCCTGAAGGTGTGAGCAGCACAGGGTACATATCCGATACTTCTTTGTTGGTCTTGCCTCCGATTGGCAGAGCGTTGGAAAGGTAGTTCACGACAATTACAGCGATAAAACCAATGGCGTTTAACCACTTGTACGGATTGTTACGTGACATTGAGTTTCCTCCTTGGTTTAACGAAATGAATGAACCACGGGTCAGTCTACAATGAATATACCCAGTTCTTGCACATTCTAATAACAGCCGCAAAAAATTCACAAGATGATCTTTCAAACTCTTGTGTGCTGCGGCTACGTTGGAATGGTACTCTGTCCCAATGTACGCGAAACGAAGTGGGAATATGTCCACATGATATTATGCCCCAAATGTCCAACGGAGGAGGATAAGAATGCTTTCAAGAGAGACGATGGAGAAACAGCAGACTTGGTTCTATGTAGTTGCACTATTCGTAGGAGCAGCGATAGGACTAAGTAGTTCGGCATGGGGGAATATTTTGCACTACACCGTGTCTCTGGTACTTGCCATTTTGTTATATAGCATGTTCGTACAGATTCCCTTTTTACAGTTAAAAGAATCCTGGTCCAACCTGCGATTTATGGGCGCGTTACTGGTAGCTAATTTTGTCGTTGTACCTGTAGTCGTATGGTTGCTTACACTGGTCTTTCCACAATCACCTGGCGTTCTGATCGGAGTCTATCTGGTACTGCTAACGCCCTGTATTGATTACGTCATTGTGTTCACGCAGCTCGGCAGGGGCAATGAGAAACTGATGCTCGCCGCTACACCTCTTCTGTTTGTTATACAAATGATTCTGTTGCCGGTTTATTTATGGCTATTGATGGGTGCTGAGGTAGCGCAGGTCATGCAGGTTGGGCCGTTCGTGGAGGCTTTTCTGTTCCTGATCGTTATTCCACTGCTGCTCGCTGTCGTTACACAAGTCTTCTCAAAAGGTAAAGCGAGCGGGGAGCGTGTCATGAACGCAACGGCATGGCTCCCGGTTCCGATGATGGCACTCGCACTGCTCGTGGTTGTCGCCTCCCAGATTGGGAAAGTCTACAATGATATAGCGATCATCGTGAACGTGATCCCGATCTATGTTGCTTTTATGATTATTATGCCTTGGATATCTCGGATCATTGCCAGGCAGTTTCGATTGAATACAGGTGCGGGGCGGGCGTTGATCTTCAGTTCAGCCACACGGAATTCGCTGGTTGTTCTGCCGTTGGCGCTGGCACTCCCGCCAGAATGGGCAACCATAGCTGCGGCTGTTATCGTTACTCAGACGATGGTGGAGCTTGCAGGGGAGCTAATTTACATTCGACTTGTACCTGCGGTGATTTTGCGCGATTGATGAGCGGACTAGGACGTGTCTATGTTATGATCTAATATAATTAATAAAACCATTTTTGGTAAATCAAAGGGGGTGTGGATATCGCTATTTATAGGAAAGTGATGTTCTACTTGGATATTGCTTTATTACTGTTCATCCTCATTATTTTCCCTATACAAGCTCAGAAGACGGAGAGCAACTTCCCTTACGTAATTATGGCTATATTCTTACTTGGAATAATCTTTCGGATTGTATCTTATCTTAGAAAAGAAAGAGCTAAAAAATCATCTTGAGCGATGCTGCTATTCAGGTTTAGTAAGTAGAAATAAGGACTCCCGTGAGGAGTCCTTTTAGTTTAGTTCAAGGTATTACATTCAAGCCTGAAATACAGTTTTACGATATTCCACTGGCGTGATGCCCTCCATTTTTTTGAACACTTTGCTGAAATACTTTTCATCCTGGAATCCAACCATCTCCGAAATTTTGGCGACTCGCAGGGAAGGATTTTGCAGTAGCAGCTTGGCGTTGTTGATTCGCAGTTTACCCAGATATTCTGACCAATTCAGACCAAATTGTTGTTTGAATTTACGTGAAATATACTCCCGGCTCAGGTAGAAACGTGCAGCCATCTGCTGCAAGGACAGGTCTTCCTGATAGTGGGCGTCCATATAACGTGCAATCTCACTCATGGGATCAGGATTGGCGGGGTGATGGGCAGTGAGCGCCTTTCCGGCTGCAAGCAGCCGTTGTTCCAACAATGAACGAAGCAGGGGGAAAGATAACAGTCCTTCAGCGTCCAAAGGTAACTCGGCAAAGGGAATAGACTGCTCCTCCGTTACTTCCTCCTCTTTGGATGGTAAACCTGCCGTATCATCAAGCCAGCGGCTCAGCATCCATTCCAGCTCATCGATCCATTGCTGGATCTGCTCGGCACTGACAACCTCAAGGTCAGTAATCGGGTCAAGCCACTCGGCGACCGCAGCAGATACACTGGAAGCCCGGCAACTCATGGCTGCCATACGCAGCGGTTCTTCATGGGCGGTTAAACGCCTGATTTTATTCCCGTTTGATGATTCCACTGCAGCATGGATTCGCTGCTTGGTCTGCAAAGCATTGCGTCGCCACAACCTTGAACTTGCTTCCAGATAGGCTGCTGCTATTCCGCCGGGGTAAGACTCACAGGTGAAGATGCCAAAATGAAGTTGACGCTGAATCGTTTGCTCCAATCCATGATTGACCTTGTCCAGAATATGATCCAATGAAGTAGATGGACCCCAATGCAGCAAGACAATCTCGTCCGGTTGATCCAACTGGCGAAACATTACGCCTTCCTCTGGTGTGGATAACATCTCGGCACAGATATTGAGTACCGAGAACACAAGCAGATCTGGTTGACTGCGGTATTTTGCCAGACAATCTGCATCCAGATGGGACAGGCTGGTGACAGCGACATGACAGACAGGGATTAGACAGGGGAGATTCAACTCATCCTGCAATCGCTGCATGTGTGATGGACTGCTGCCTCTTCCGACTGCAAGTTCGGTAAGAAGACGATCCTGATAATGGGGGCGCATTCGATTAACGACAATGGATTGTCGGGTGGATTGTATCCGAATGGCGTCCTCTTCTTCCCAGGCTGTAACGGCCTTCAATAGAGAGGCATTCAGCTCGTCTGCTTCCACGGGTTTCAGGAGGTAGTCCATACCACCATGCCTGATTGCATGCCTCACGAGTTCAAAATCATCATATCCACTAATAACCAGCACCTTGCTGTGTGGGGCATGAGCGGATATCCATTCAAGTAATGCCATACCGTCCTTACCCGGCATACGCATGTCACTGAGAATGATTTGAGGCTGATGTGCTGTGATGTAAGCTATGGCTTCATCCCCGTCTGCCGCTTCAAGTAACGTATTAATGCCAAAGTCTTCCCAATGACCAAGCAACCTTATGGCATCGCGGACATGTTTTTCATCATCTACAAGCAGTGCCTTCATGTTGTTCACTCTCCCGCGTATAGTTTAACCTTGATCTTCACACCATTTGGTTCCCGATTGCTGATCTCAAGTCTGGCTGAGTGACCGGGATGTGAGTTCAATTGAAGTCTGCGTATCACATTTCGTAGACCGATGGACTCGGACTCGTCGGATTCCTGCGTGACTAACCCGTTTGCTGTGTGATTTTGGTGCAGCCATCCCCGGATCTCCAGTAATTTATCTTCAGGTATGGAGGGTCCGTTATTATTCAGTTCGATTTCAATCCAATGATCGTCGATTCGGCGGCTGGATAGGGATATATGTCCTTTGCCGGGCTGAATATCTGCCCCATGTTTGAAATAGTTCTCAATCAAAGGTTGTAACGTCATTCTGGGCATTTCGACAGACAGGGTATCTTCGGCAAAATCCAAATCCACCTCAAGGCGGTCACCGAACCGTTCCTGTTGCAGTTCCAGATATAATCGGGCATGCTCCGCCTCTTCGCGTAAAGTCACGCAGGTCTGATCCCGCATGCTGTAGCGCAGCATTTTGGACAGGGAAGAGAGTAAGGTATACGCCCGCTGTCCTTGCTGTTGAAGGGCAAGTGTACCGATCGATTGCAGTGTGTTATACAGAAAATGCGGATGAATCTGCGCTTGCAATGCTTTGAGCTGATTGGTCTTATTGGCAATTTCCAATCGATATTCCCGTAGAATCAGGTTATTGACCGTATCCATCATATCTCGGAAATGACGAGCGAGCACCCCGAATTCATCTCGGCTGGATAGACGGATATCCACATGCAGACGCCCGGCTTGAATCTGGTTCATATACCGCATGAGTTGCTTGAGCGGACCGGTGATTCGGATGGAGATGAACAGGGTTGCGACAATGACCAATACAAGCGCCGCAATGGCAATCAGCGCGTTATTCCACGTGAGTGTGGTCGCTCTGGCATATAACGTCTCATTCGGGATCTGTTTGACGATGGTCCAATCGGCGTACGTGCTGCCAAGCTGCTGGTATACATACATGGAACGATCCTGTTCAAAATGTCCTGCGACATTCTGGGCTGTACCAGCGCTAGATCGTGCAATATTCAGTTCGCTAGCCGTTTCATCTCGTAATGAATCCGTATGATTGACCTCAGAACGTCCCTGGTAAATGATCTGATTCTGTCCATCCACCACATAGATCTGTTCCTTAGCCGGATCATACAACCTGCCGGTTATCGCTGCAATGGTATTCATATTCAGATCAATAGCGAGCACACCCAGACGCTCGGTGGACGGAATATCCTTGATCACTCGATGCAAGGTAATGACCGTTCTGGCAGGATCATCGGGAGAGGCAGCCTTGAATCCGTAAGTATGACTCATATGAGCCGATTCCACCCAGATATCCGAGCTGCCACCGCCCATTTTTCCATGAAGTGAGTCGGAATAGGCCTGTTTACGTTCCTCCCGCTTCGGGAAGGGGTTCGTAATTAAAGTGGATTGATCAGCGGCAAAAGAGTGCAAATACAGCTGGAATACATCCGGCACAGCGGCACGTATCGTCTGCAAAGTGGTGTAAACCTCGGCCACCGCACGATAATCACCAGGAATTTTTGCCAAGTTACGCAGAAAGTTCGGGTCGTTATACACAGCAAGCGACGCCCTAGCCACGTTATCCACATAGTTATTGAGATTCGTGGAAGCTTGGTAGATCAGGCGTTTGTTCTCTTCAACAGCCTGTTCCCGCAGGGCCGTCTTGGTCTGAATAAATGTCATGCTGATCGATGCGAGTAGCGGAAGTGTGGTAGCAATGAGCATAAAGGCAATCAATTTGGTGCGTATACTGTAGTATTTGGACATCGGAACACCCCTTCTGATTGCAGGTTAAGAAAGGACAATATTTTACCCCCAACTGTTCACAAGGGTCGGTGTTCCCCTCGGAGATATTGGGGTTTAATAGAAAAAGAGGCCAATTTCATCCATCTATAGAAGGGGAGAACGATATGAAGCATCGCAAATCTTCACAGCTGTTACAGCAGCTCGTGTTCGTGGGTCCCTCCATCGTGTTTTTTATTCTCATCATCGTGGTCCCTTTCCTGCTTGGCATGGTGTATTCCTTTACGGATTGGAACGGGGTATCCGAGAACATTAATTGGGTAGGGTTTGATAACTTCGTGCATGTTTTTGCAAATGATCCCAAGTTCCAAACGGCATTTTGGTTTACGGTGCGCTTCACCGTGGTTGGTGTGGTACTGACCAATGTGATTGGATTTTTCCTGGCGTATTTCCTGACCAAACCGCTTAAGACGAGAAACATTCTGCGTACGATCTTTTTTATGCCTAACGTGATCGGTGGGTTGTTGCTCGGCTTTATCTGGCAGTTCATATTTGTGAAAGGGTTTTCAGCAGTAGGCGATGTAACAGGCTGGTCCTTCTTCAACCTTCCTTGGCTGGGAGACGAACCGACCGCCTTCTGGGGAATCGTGATTGTGTTTGTATGGCAGACCGCAGGATATCTGATGGTGATCTACATCTCATCCCTGACGAATGTATCCCCTGATCTGCTGGAAGCCGCCGAGATTGATGGCGCAAGTCGCTGGCAGGTACTGCGGAGCATCATTCTTCCGCTCATTATGCCGGGTGTAACGATCTGTCTGTTCCTGGCGATCTCCTGGTCGTTCAAAATGTTCGATCTCAATCTGTCGCTAACCAAAGGTGGGCCATTCGGATCGACAGAGTCGGTTGCACTCAATATTTACAATGAAGCCTTTGTGAATAACAGATATGGCATCGGAACCGCCAAAGCGCTCGTGTTCTTCGTAATCGTTGCCATCATCACCATGATTCAGGTACGTCTGACGAAGAGCAAGGAGGTAGAAGCCTAATGGAGACGACGAAAAACTACCGCTTGAGTACCATTCTAACCGAGATTGTCATGGTACTCATTGGACTTTTATTCATGGTTCCGTTCTACTTCCTGTTCGTGAATTCGGTCAAAACCTTCGGTGATCTGCTCACCAATTCGGCTGCATGGCCGGAAGTATTCCAGTGGGGCAATTATGCGAATGCTTGGGAGAAAATTAACTTCCCGTCTGCGCTGATGAACTCGCTAATCGTTACCGTGGTCAGCAATCTGTTGCTTGTGCTGATTAGTTCCATGGCCGCGTACCGAATGGTCCGCAGCAATACCCGGTTCAACCGGATTTTGTTCGGCATGTTCATTGCCGCCATGGTGATTCCGTTCCAGTCTATCATGATTCCCCTCGTTACTGTAACCAGTAATCTAGGGCTGATCGATAGCCTTGGCGGACTCATCATCTGTTATCTCGGTTTCGGGGCACCGATGTCAGTCTTCCTGTTCCACGGATTCGTGAAATCCGTCCCACTGGAGATTGAGGAAGCGGCTCGTGTGGATGGAAGCTCTGCCTACGGGGTGTTCTTCCGGATCGTATTTCCACTTATGAAACCGATGTATGTAACCGTCATTATTTTGAACACACTCTGGATTTGGAATGACTATCTGCTTCCATCCCTTATCCTGCAAAGCTCTAACCTGCGTACGATTCCCATTGCGACCTTTGCACTCTTTGGTCAATATACGAAGCAGTGGGATCTCGCTTTGCCGGCACTTGTGCTCGGTATCATGCCGATCATTATTTTCTTCTTGCTGATGCAGAAGTATATCATTCAGGGGATTACGGCTGGATCAGTTAAAGGGTGAGTGCGAGGGAAGGGTCACTGTAGTGGAGTGCGAGGCAAGGTCGCTGCCGGTATCAAGTTGCGCTTTCGGTCGCTGTTGCTCCTCGGTGGCCTGAATGTATTGGGGCAAAGGAAGCCACCGAGGTTCAAAGGCGAACGCTCCGCTCCTCCAACGCATCCTGATCCCTTTGCTCCCACCTCGCACGGAGGTGTGCAAAGGGGAGTCATGCCCGCATAGCTTGGGCATGACTCCTAGGGAAGAGAGCAATAAAGAGAAAAGACCAAGAAAGAAGCTTGTATAGCCAGGAACTTCTTCTGCAGAGTGAAGTGATGGTAAGCTCCTTTTTCAAAGCGCTAACGAATCCACCGCATCTTAATAGGCGGATAATCAAGGAATACAAATTGTAACGAATCTCAGCAACGTTATTCGGGTACAAAACGGCGTCAGAGCCCTAAAAATTGACCAAATCGACGAAATAACGTCGCTGTGATTCGTTAAAATTGTAACCTGTGCAAATAGGTGCGAATAACGTGCGCTCGGTTCGTTAGAATGAAAACACACTTCAAGGGAAAGTTATTATGTCATCGGAGTGCCAGTGTAAATATTCATTAGTGGAACTGTTATACTGAAACTACTATAGGGAGAGTGTGTGTATGAAAAGAATGACGAAGTTGACGTTGCTTATGCTGATTGCTTTTTCGGTAATGCTTGCAGGTTGTGGTAACGGGGATAAAAGCGGCAGTCCGGTCAACACGGATACTCAAGGTGGTGGCGAAGCTGCTGCCGGGGATAAAACCATTAAAATCTTTCAATTCAAAGTCGAAATTGCGGAAGCGCTTAATCGCCTTAAGGCGGAATATGAATCCTCCCATCCAGGGGTCAAACTGGACATTCAAACCGTGGGTGGCGGCAGTGACTACGGTGCTGCATTGAAAGCCAAGTTTGCCGCAGGCGAACAACCAGACATTTTCAACGTAGGTGGTTATCGTGAACTGGATACATGGCTTGAATATTTGGAAGATCTGTCTGGAGAATCATGGGCCAAGGATGCACTCGAAGTAGCCAAAGAGCCAATGACCAAAGACGGCAAGCTCTATGGACAGCCACTCGCGCTGGAGGGTTATGGTTTCATTTATAACAAAGACCTTTTCCAAAAAGCAGGCATTACCGAAATTCCAACGACACTGGAACAATTGGATCAGGCTGCACAGAAACTTCAGGCCGCAGGCATTACGCCTTTCTCGAACGGATATCAGGAGTGGTGGGTGCTGGGTAACCATAACGTAAACGTGGCATTTGCGAATCAGGCAGATCCGGTGAAATTCATCCAGGGGCTCAACGAAAGTACGGAGAAAATCCCTGGCAATCAGGTGTTCACCGACTGGATTAACTTGCTCGACTTAACGTTGAAATACAGCAACAAAAACCCGCTGACAACCGACTACAATACACAGGTAACCCTGTTTGCAACTGGAGAAGCAGCGATGATGCAGCAAGGAAACTGGACTCAAGTTCAGATTGATGGAATCGATCCAAATCTGAATCTGGGTATCCTGCCAATGCCAATTAACAATGAACCGAATGACAAATTGTTTGTCGGCGTGCCGAACTACTGGGTTGTGAATAAGAATTCCCAAGTGAAACCGGAAGCGAAAGAGTTTCTGGAGTGGCTCGTAACTTCGGATATCGGGAAACAATATATGACGAAAGAATTCAAATTCATCCCGGCGTTCAGTTCCATCACGGCATCCGAAGAGGATCTGGGTGACCTCGCTACAGAGATTATGAAGTATAGCCAGGAAAACAAAACACTCAGCTGGAACTTCAACCGTTTCCCTGAAGGGGTTCCACAGGAGTATGGCAGCACAATTCAAGCTTACGTTGCAGGCAAATCGGATAAAACCGGATTGCTCGACGCATTGCAACAGAACTGGGATAGTCTGAAAAAATAACAGGGTCCCATTCATTTAATGAATGTGGGAATATGAAAAAACATAAAAACAGGTGACTCCGGATTAATCGGAGTCACCTGTTTTTATGTGAAAATTTCCAGTCAGAAAATGCAAATATGAATGAATGGATCGACTAATACAGAAGGTGGAGGTGTTTGTATAATGTCTAAAACCTGTTGTTAGTACACGATATGGCAACAAATAGCCAAAATTTAAATATTTGGAATTTTTGTATTGACAGCCCTACTCAATATCCATATTATAGAAAAATATAGCAGAAAGTAAAGAAATTTGAATTGGAGGTGAAGTTCTTTATGAAGGATATCGTATTCCTGTGTGACAAGCGGATTAACACCAAAACCGGGTTTCTCGAAGCCTTGTCCAAAATATCGGATACAACCAACATTTTGTTGGTGGAACAAGGATATGAACAATTTGCCTCATTACCTGAGGGGTTGTTTAGTGCTGTGTTCGAAGTGAACGATATTACTCGGATTGATCAAGTGGAAGAGGTTTTTGAGCGCATTTTGGATGAGTATGATGTGGAACGAGTGATTGCCCCCACTGAAAATGTAGTGGAAACAGGAGGGTATCTCAGAACACGTTTTGGTATCCCTGGCATTCAGAAGAACCAGGCCGAGACAGTCCGAAACAAGTGGATCATGAAGGAGACATTGCGGCAGGCGGGAATCCATACGTCACAGACACGTATTGCGTCCAATGCAGTACAGATCAGAAAGATTGTCGCAGGTATTGGCTTTCCCATCATTATCAAACCGATTAGTGGCTGGGCGACGATCATGACGTACAAGCTTAGCAATCAAGAGGAGCTTGAGCGGTATATCAGCCATTCCTGGAATCGGGAATCAGTGCTCATTGAGGAATTTATCACCGGTAGGGAGTTCCATATAGACTCCATCGTTTCAGAAGGTGAGCTTGTGTTTTCCTCTGTCTCTGAATATTTGTTCAATTGTCTCGAAATCGTCCAGAATGATCGCCCTTCCGGCACGATCTGTTATCCCACTAACACCAACTTCGAATATGTGGAACGGATGCAGTCATTCAATGAAGAGATCATACGGACGCTTGGAATACGTAACAGTGTGTTCCATGCAGAGGTATTCCTTCTGCCGAATGGTGAGATCTGTTTTGGAGAGATTGGAGCACGTATTGGAGGCATTGTCATCATTCCGCCAATGGTGTTGAATTCCCATCAGGTTAACCTGTTTGATGCAGCCATTCAAACGGAACTGGGAATATATGAGGCCCCAAGCCTTGTTAATTCAGGCAAGTATACTGGTGCGATTAATTTCCCATCTGCTGTGGGCAAGATCGAAAGTATCTCATCAGCAGATGATTTCAAATCGATGGAAGGACTTATTGATATCCGAATTAACTATACATCGGGTCAGTCCATTTCAGGTGGTCGCGATACGATGTCTAGATCCGGATTTGCCATTGTGGAAGGCCCAGATATTGAATTCGTTAGAAAACAACTTCTAGAACTACATGACAAGTTTGTCCTGGTTCACCAATAAACCATTCTAGGAGGGCTTTGGGTTGTTGCTAGATAACGCTGATGTGAAGAGATTGGATAGTCATGATTGGAGAAAGCAGGAATTTGAGCATTTTGAAAAGGACATGACCAGTGAGAGTCCACGGTTTCCCTGCATATTCGGCTCGATGGGACTCAACCGTAATGAGCTACGGTTCTCTTTTTTTAATGATGTAGAAGATGATTCCATAGAAGAGCTTGCAAAGGCATTGAGAGAATATGTGGAACAGGCAAGGAGCTTCGGAAACTATACCTCCATGGTTACATTCTTTAATATTGACAAGGATTTATCCATCCATGAATATCAGCATACATTTTGGTCCATCCTGACCCGGCTGCACACCATCGACTTGAAAGAATGGCCAGAATCCATACCGAATGAAGAGAATGATCCTTTATGGGAATTTTGTTTTCATGGGGAACCCATTTTTGTCGTTTGTAACACACCAGCACATGAGATCAGAAGGAGCAGACGTGCGAATACATACATGATTACCTTTCAGCCCCGATGGGTCTTTGATTCGATTGGCTTGGGAACACCAAAAGGAGATAAATCCAAGGATTTGGTGCGAAGCTTGCTTCGGCAATATGATGCAATTGATCCATTCCCGCATCTTGGGATCTACGGAAGTCCGAATAATCGGGAGTGGTTGCAATATTTTATTCCAGATACCAACGAAGTTTCTGCTACAGCGCAATGCCCATTTCACCATATGAGGAGGAATAGTATGAGTTCAGTGCAATATATCCAAGGATCTGACGTCACACTTGAAGAAGCTGTAATGCAATTGCTGCCTGTAACCGGTTCGGTTGAGGTGCAAAGAGATACACCATTCAGGGAGCACAAATCTCATACCCATCCGACAGACGAAACCCTTTTAATCATAAGTGGCGATATTACGTTCTATACAGAAGAAGGCGAGCTGCATTGCACGCCTGGTGATCGCATTCTGCTTCCAGCTAATACGGTGCACTCTTCCAAGGCTGGGGAGAATGGAACGTTGTATATTATTGCTTTGGAGTTCGTGGAGCAACCGAAAGAAGAGGTTCTGGCATGAGTCGGTCCTCCGTTGGTCTGCTCATGAGAAAAGGTTTTTTCCTGCATGGGGATCATATTGAAGCTCTGGGGAGAATTTTTGAGGAGGTCCATGTATGGACCTCTGTTCCTGGGTATGAACAAGATCCGCGCTTTCGGTCCGTTCAGCTTCTTCCCAAGTATGAGAATGTGGAAGAAATAATCGAGCAGGCGAGAGAAAAGGGAGTCTCGTTTTTTGTTACCTGGCAGGAGACGGATATTGTGCTGAATGCCAGATTGAATGAAGGATTGGGAAGACAAGATATCCCTGTTCAGGCAGCTGAAATTGCCAGAGACAAGTCCAGACAACGTCAGTTTTTGCAGCAGCAGAACACAGCTTGTCCGGTATTTCATGCTGTAAATACGATGGATGAGGCCGTTTCGGCAGCAGCAAGTGTAGGTTATCCGGTTATTATCAAACCGACACTGGCGGCATCCAGCAGCCATGTAGCGCTCGTTCATTCTCTTCTCGAATTGAAGCAGGCCTTTGATAGCATATCGCAACTTGCCGTTTCGCAATCGGGACTGTATTTTGATGATGAATGTCCTGCAATAGCGCTGATTGAAGAGTTCCTTCCGGGTGAGGAGATCACACTGGATGGAGTGGTCGTCCACGGAAGGTTTTATCTGGGGGGTATACACAACAAACTCAGAATGCCAGGTCCTTATTTTGAAGAGGATGAATATACCCTGCCTTTCCAGGGAGAATCCAATGTGGAAAAAGATCTTTGTGAGATAGCTCGGCAAATATGCACAGGTCTGAAGCTTGAAAATGGACTGTTTAACGTTGAAGCCAGACAAAACGCAAACGGGGAGTACAAAGTGGTGGAATTCAGCTGTCGTATCAGTGGGGGGCATGTCTATCGCAATATCCGCGATGTATACGGGACCGATCTGGTGACCGCCCATGCTTACGGTCTTCTGGGCCAGGATGCGCTTGCTGCCCATTTTGCGAAACGAACGGCTCCGAAGTGTGCAACCTGTATCAAATTTGTCTACCGTGACGGGAAAGTATTGAATAATGCCAGCGGTGAGGCAGCAGGAGATGTCAGATACCGGGCTTATTATCCGGTGGCTACCAAAGGAAGAGTGGTCCACTCTGCTCCAAAAGGATTCGACATCACAGGTCTGCTGTCTGTGCGTACTCAATATGAGGGTCCTGAGGATATTGAATTGGTTAAACAGGCTGCAAGGGTTCTTGAACAAAAGCTTGATTTGCAAGTTGCTGAGGTGAGACAGCTGCAATGATGCAGACTATTCTGTTCATCCTCTTCCTGTCTATTACCTTATGTGGAGATACCATCTTGAATATTACCCTGATCTGGTCTGTACTGGAACAGGGCGGGTCAATTACTCATCTAAGTATCATTATTACGATAATGAGTTTGGTGCCTATTTTACTGCAAAAATATAGCTTTTTCCTAAAAACGGCCCTTAAAGAGCGACCATTGCTGATTTTCGGCTTGGCCCGTATTCTGGGCATTGTGTTTCTGCTTGTGTTTTTGATTCAATTTTCAGGTAATACCAATGTGTATGGTTTATATCTGATTGGTGGTATTTTCTCCGTGATTCTGTTTTTGTCCAATCAAAGCCTGGAAATCTACATGTCCCAGATGGTATTGGACGGGAAAATCAAATCACACAAGGCCTCGCATGACTTGCAGACTGCAATTCAGATTGGTGCATTTGGAGGGAGTGCGGTAACTGGAATCCTGCTCAGTATAGGTGGGTTACCAATGATCTCGACGGTACTGATGGTGACACTGGCAGTGGGTATGTTGGCTCCATGGCTCATTCCTATTCTGTCCCGATCCGGGCAGGTGGAGCAGAACGTACAAAAAGCAACAGCGGAGGCTCCGCAGATTACGTACTCCGACGCCATTCGGAAAAAAGTACTGAACATGACCATACTGGCGGTAGTTGTATTAACCGTTCAATTGGGAGCAATTAATTTTATAGTACCGATTTTGTTCCATGATATCTATAACTGGGATTCATCCCGGTATGGGGCCATGGGTGCAGCGATGGGTCTGGGTGCCTTTCTTGCAACACTGATTCGTAAATGGGAACATCGAATTCCAATGTATTTATTCATCTTAATTGGCGTGATCGATATCATCATTGGCACAGTACAAGTGTTTACAGTGTCGTTGATCTGTGGATTCATGCTTGGGTTTGTGTTTAACCGGACACGTATTATGCAAAGATCGGTCATGTTTGATAACTTGCGTAGCCGTGAAGAGACCATGAAATGGTCAGGGAGATCAACGTTCGCTACTCAATTTACAAGATCTGTTGTCCCATTGGTGCTGGCACTTCCGCTGTCGCTGATGGGGCAGGAGAACACGGGTGTGCTGCTAGGAACACTTGGTGTTACGGTGACGGTTATCCTTTTTTTCGCCATCCGATTGGAGAACAGATTGCCACTTCAAGGTACCGGATCGATCATTGCTGGGGATAGTAAACCTTCAGTTTGAAACAGGGATACAACCCGTAACGGTTGGGAAATGAATTATACGAAGGGTCAGCCAGGTACGCTCTGGTTGGCCTATTTTTGATGTGTCAAAACGGAAGGCTTGTGGATAACCCGAAAGCAGTTTAGTGATCCCGTGACGTATTTTACACGGTCTTAATACTATATGTGGATATCCTGTGTGTATAATGACCTAAATGTGGACAAGTAAGGAGAAGCTTGAGCCAGAGAGGATCTTTTGTTAACAGAAAAACTTGTTTTTATATAACTAGTACTATATAGTTCTAAATATGACAAATCAAAAATCGAACACAGGACCTGCCAAATCCAAGAGTTCCAATCCGGTGAACCGGACCAAGGCAGTTGAAGTGGCGGCACAATTATTTCTGCGTCAGGGGTACAGCTACGTCAGCATGGATGAGGTCGTGCGGGTGAGTGGAGTATCCAAGTCGAATATCTATTATCATTTTAAAAACAAGGAGGAACTGCTCCAGGCCGTGGTGCAATACTGGATTGCCCAGTATGAATCGGAGCTGTACCTGCTGCTCAGTCAGCGCGAGCGAGGGGTAGAGGAACGTATTTACTCATTCATGGCTATGCTGTCAGCAGGCATTGAGGGCCGGAATTACGAAGGAAGCTGTCCGTTTGTCACGCTATATATGCAGACACCCGACAGTGCCCCCCAAGTGAAGGAAAGCATATCCAGATTCTTTCGTGAGCTTAGACCTATGGTGGAGAAGCTGTTTCAGCAAGGTTTGGATCGCGGTGAATTTCGCAAAGAAATCGAACCGGGACCGGCTGCGTTGTTGTTTATTGCAGCATTAGAAGGTTCATTAATCCTAGCGGGAACTGCCCGTGATGTTGGGATTATAGAACAATCGGCACGTACATTTTGTCAGATGCTTCGTTAATCGAAGCTCTTTTTTTGAATATAACTAGTACTATATAGTACTAAAGGGAGCTGTAACGGAATGAATATACATTCAACAAACATGAATCAGGTAGTAAGCAAGTCCGATATTACAGCCACGATTATTTTCATGACAGGTAGTACAGGTTTTATCGGCAAAGAAACGGTCAAGCAACTCACGCAGGGAGACGCACAATTGCTCTTGTTGGTTCGTTCGGAGCAGCGGGCCAGAACTGTGCTGAAGGCTTATGGAGTGAAGGATTTCGACCGAATTACATTTATTACGGGTGATTTATCTCATTCGAGTCTTGGAATGACTACATCGGATCGAGAGCGCGCTCTTGAAGCGAATGTAATCATTCATGCGGGTGGAACCATGGACGTTACCTTGAACCGAAAAGTAGCCGAGCAGATATTTATGAACGGGGCCAGAGAAGTGACACAGCTTGCACAGGAGATCCACCGTAACCACGGATTAAGACACTTTATCCACGTTGTTGGTTATATGAGTCCTTATGGAGACCGGAATGAACAGGGGAATTATCTACAGGTTGAGCATGTGGATAACAATGAAAGTGCGTATGAAGAGATGAAGTTTCATGCCGATCTGCATATTCGCGAGCATGCGGAGCAGCATCACTATCCCTTATCCGTTGTGAATCCGAGTACAGTGGTTGGACCGCGTCCCACCGGTGAAACCGAGCAAATGGGTGGGATTGGGCTGCTCATTCAGGCGATTCAGAAAGGACTTATGCCGGTAGTGCCGGGAGGTTCATCCTATTGGTTACCGCTTGTGGAGAATGACATTGTTGCACGGACGCTTGTTTTCTTATCCAGGGAAACCGCTCCAATCGGAGGAACCTATCCACTGTTGGCGCGGAAGGAAGACAGTCCCAATATGAAGGAACTGTTGCAACTTCTAGCGCAGCAATTGGACGTACCCAAGCCCAAAGGGGCCGTACCACTACCATGGATCCAATGGATCATGAAATCAGGTGGTTCACGCATCAGTGGTGTTCCAGCGGAGTCGGTTGCTTTTATTACCAACAGGTCATTCCCGGTTGAAGAGACGGAGGCTCTGTTCACACGTATGGGGCAATCCTGGCCGGACATCCGGGAACAGCTTCCGCTGGTGACAGCCGATCTGGATTATCGTTTTCGTTATACGCCGTTACCTGAGAGTTTTCCGACAGACTATATTCGATCGCGGAGCGGAAATATGGCTATGCTTGGTTGGGAGGGTGAGGGAGAGCCTTGGATTATTGTACATGGTTTGCTCCAATCTGCCGATGAGATGTTACCTTTGGGACAACAGCTTAGGGAACAGACCGGGAACCCGGTGTGGCTAATCGATCTTGCTGGATTCGGACGGTCCCCTGTGCATCAGGGAGATGAGGCATTTGAAGGTCAGGTGAATGCGCTACTTAAGGCGCTTGGTGAGTTCGAAGGTCCTGTGAAGCTGGTGGGTCATTCGATAGGTGCAGCTATTGCAGCTGCGGCACAGATTCGTAGTGGACGGACAGACATTCGGCTGGGTTTGCTTCAGCCAGTCGCTAACAATTCGAATCCGAATGTACTGAGATGGATTTCCCGTTTGCCAAGAGGTGTGATGCGCTCCATGCTGCGTGGCAGATCGGAAAAAAGTTGGAACCGGATGTTCAGTGCATACAGCGATGGAGAAGACAACAGTGTTAGGGATCATACGATGGCCAAGAGAATACGCTCCAACCTCCAATCTCCTCGAATTGCGGGAGCACATGCGGATTTGTTGCGGTGGATCCACTCTGGTCAGCGAAAAGGCGCCAGATCAACGTTGTGGGCGAAATTAGAAAGCCAGCACCACGCCAACAATGCATTAGTCATATGGGGCAAGGAAGATCGAGAATATCATTATCCCCGGGATATGAACTCACAGATCAAACGCATAGATGTGCCCTATGGGCATTACTTTCCGACGTTTCAGTATAAGGAAACAGCTGCAATCCTCACCGAATGGTCCGATACCGTGAGATGAGTTCAGATTCGGATATGCAGGAATCCCATGCTAATTGTCGAAAGGGTCAAGTCGGGTTGTGAAGAGATACACCATAGACAGGAGAGATACATGTATGAATCAGCAACGTGTGGAAATCAGTAAAAATGTGCTAACTGAGTGTCTGGGGCTGCGTAGCGGAGAGAATCTGGTGGTTGTCGCAGACGATATGAAACGGGATTTGGCGGAATCCATCTATGAGGCAGGAAAAGCACTTGGAGCAGAGTCGGTCCTGCTAATTATGGAGGAACGCAGCAGATCTGGAGAAGAGCCGCCTGCGCCCATTGCAAAGGCCATGATTCAGGCGGACGTAGCTGTGTGTATAACGCGATATTCATTAACCCATACCCAGGCACGCAAACAAGCGGCTGCATCAGGAACCCGAGTGGCAACGATGCCTGGTATGACAGAGGATATGTTTATGAACGGAGCCATTACAGCTGAATATTCGCAAGTAAAGGCGTTGACCGAGAAGGTAACGGCTCTATTAACCGCAGGTCGCCATGTGCGAATAGAGAAGCAGGGCCATAGTCTTTCCTTTTCCATTGAAGATCGTAACGGTGTACCAAGCACAGGTATGTATTTGAACCCTGGTGAATCGGGCAACTTGCCGTCAGGAGAAGCTTATATTGCTCCCGTTGAGGGCAAGGGCGAGGGCAGTATTGTTGTAGATGGTTCCGTTGCTGGAATTGGGGCACTCCGTGAACCGATGTTATTAGCTGTTAGTGAAGGACGGTTGGTGTCAGCTGAGGGACCAGATGGGGCTCAATTACTGGAAACGCTTGGTGAGGGCGATGGTCGTTTTCTCGGCGAATTCGGGATCGGTACCAATAACAAGGCACGAATCACGGGTGTGGTGCTGGAAGATGAGAAGGTGTACGGCACAATTCATGTGGCCTTTGGCAGCAATAACACATTTGGTGGAACGATTGCCGCGGGTGTTCATATTGATGCAGTTGTGCAAAAGCCGGACGTGTACATCGATGACAAGCTGATCATGCGTCAGGGTGAATTGGTCGAATAACTGAATAACTGCATTGAAGGCAATTGGGCATGTCCACAACGTGTCCACAGTGATGGATAACTGGAGCGAAAATTCAGATTTTACGTCAGATTTACAAACAAATACACAACATGTCCACATTAAAATAATGAATATCCACATGAAATGCTAAACATATCCACAGCATGTGTGCAATATGTGCACAACTTATCCACAAATCAGGTATAACTCATGTTTTCACTCGATAAAACAGTCCTTTTGGAGTAATAAAACGAGTTATCCACAGAAATTCCGTTTTTTTGTTCCAAGTATTTGAAAACATAGAAACAGATCCATAAATATGGGGATAAAAAGACCAAAGATCAGCATCAAGCCGATCTTTGGTCTTTTTTTTGCAACTAAAATAATGAGACTGATGTCAGGTTACTTACTCTCCGTATTGAAACGACTGACTTCCAACAGCAACTGATCCGCATGATCCGATAATGCTTTGGCGGCATCTGCGATATTACCAATGGACTCGGATTGCTCCGTGGTCGAGGACGCAGCTTCTTCGGTCGAAGCTGCACTTTGCTCGGCAACTGCTGCGAGCCCGGTAATGACATCAGAGACCTGAGCAGCACCTGATTTGATACTGTTCATGCCCGAAGTAATGGAATTGATCTGAAGAATAATCTCCTCAATGGACTGACGGATATTCTCAAAAGATGCCGACGTCTCTGCCATAGAGTCGGATTGGGCTGCACTATTCAATCTGAATTGCTCCAGCTCTGCTGCACTTTGCTGACCTGCAGTATTCAGATCTTTCAGCAGCTGATCGATACCCGCTACAGACTGTGAGGACTGTTCTGCCAGTTTCCGAACTTCACCCGCGACCACTGCGAATCCTCTGCCATGCTCTCCGGCGCGGGCAGCTTCAATGGATGCATTCAAGGCCAGTAAGTTGGTTTGGGCGGCAATGTTCTGAATACTGCCCGTAATTTCGGAGATTGCTCCAATTTTGCTGAGTAGTAGTTCATTGGATGTTTCAACACGAGTCGTGGATTGTTGCCCAACTTCAGAAAGATCCATCTGGCGGCTAATAGCACTTGTGCCACTTTCCATGGCCTGAGTAACATCCAGTATCGTTTGCGAGGCTTGATGAGCCTCATCTGTAATCTGATCAATGACTTGATTAATGCCAGATACCATTTCTGCACCGGATTGGATCGATTCAGCCTGTTCACCTGCACCCTTGGCAATCTCTTCAATGACTGTGGAGATCTGACCTGCAATTTCATTGCTGCCGGAAGCTTCCTTGTACATCGTTTGAGAAGAGGCTTGTACTTGCTGTGCAGAGTGATCCACCTGTTGAATCAATTGACGCAGAGAAGTGGACATGGCATTGAAAGAAGTACCTAATTGGGCAATTTCATCTTTACCTTTGACGTCAACTTGCACCGTAAGATCGCCTGCGGCCAATTGTTGCGCACTGTTCTTCATATTCAGCAGGGGTTTGATCGTTCTGAGCGCGAAGAAGTAGGCCAGAGCCGCCAGCACCACGGTGAAAATAACGATAAACGCCAGATACAGCTGTCTTGTCTTGGTGAATTCCGCCAAGGCGGCAGCTTTGGAGATGGAGGTTGCTACAATCCAGTTGGTATTCGGAATTTTCTCGTAATAGATTAACTGCCGATCGTTATTATACGTATATTCGGACAATCCGCTAGGTTGATTAAGCATCGTGCCCACGATCTCTGTATAGTCACTCTGTTCGGCGAGTGGTGTGTTCAATAGCTCTTGATTCGGATGTGAGAGCACAACACCCTTCTGGTCCAGCAAAAAGGTGAATCCGTTGTCTGTGTGGATCGAACTGATCTCATCCTTAATGGAATCGAGTGATATATTTTCCGATATGGCCCCTTGGAAATTCCCGTTCTCGTCATGTAACGGCACGCCGATGAAAATGGACTGTATACCGGCTTTGGTGACATAGGCATCACTGAACGTAAGTGCGTTCGAAGCTTTGATGGCTACGTACCATGGACGCTCGCGTGCATCGAAGGTGGCATCTGGTATGAAGCCTGCTCCGTCTAAATATGTACCGTCTTCGAGGCCGAAGTAAATGGTGGCGATATCCTCTTTGTTAGAGGCCAGTTGGAATGCTTGTAAATGTTCCATGCTGATCTCATTGAGTGGTACCGTATCATCAATGACTTTGCCCAGTGTTTCGATGACTTTGGCTTGAGTCAAAGCCCATCCATCGACTTCTGTTACTGCTTTTTGAACTGTGCTTTGCAGCTCATTGTCTACGGATTCTGTCGCTTGCTTCTCAATCACGTACAGCGCGATATAGCTGAGTGGCGCAGCGAGCAGAATGCAGATGGTGGTGACGATGACAATGACTTTGGTTTTGAGCGTCATGATTTTCCTCTTTTCTAATCCTGTATATACTATTTATATCGGCAGTTGATGCAGTAATTTTATATGGCATTTAATAGGAGGTGAGCGGTTCAAGATCAGATTTCTTCACGGGCACAAGCAGCTACACAAGTAGCTCTTTCACCCGGCGTGATCCAAGAAAATGGAACTTTGTTGAATCCGACAGGGCAAATGAGCAGAGCGGAGACAGCAACTGTAATGCAACGTTTGTTGAAGTTGGAAAAATTGATCTGAAGCCTAAACATTTGACTGAAAATAACCGATACACCAAAGTAACATCTAATGGGACGAAAGTACCTGTGGTGACTTGGTGAATGCGAACCACAAGCAGGTCACTTTTCCCAAAAAAAGTGCTCTTCTTGTGGTTTTGTTTTAATATTTATAGTGATCTGATTATACGGAATGAGAGGGTATGGGGATAATTATGGATGAGGGCATGCAATATATTAATTTTTCGGTAGGAGACCAGATCTTTGCACTACGAATTGATGAAGTTCATGAGATCATCAGAATGGTGCAGGTGACAACGGTCCCATTTGGAAGTCCGGAGATCCGAGGTTTTGCTTCGTTGTATGGTAAGGTCGTTTCGGTTGTGAGTCTACGTGTATTGTTAGGCATGCCGGACCAGGAGGATACCACTTCTACACGTATTATTGTGGTGCCTTACAAAGGTGGATTTGTACCGCTGATCGTAGATATGGTCGATTCTGTCGTAAGTTACGATCGTTTCGAGGAACCTGCTGAGGAACATCGCCGTTTCATGCTTGGAGTTTTTGACAAAATCGGGTTCTGCGAAGATCATCGTGCAGGCATTTTGAACCTGGATGTATTGCTGGGCAGCTTGATCAGATCATAGTAATATAACGATCCGTAATTCTTTGAATATTCAGTATTATCCTTAGTTTGACCCAAATGTTCCTCATCCGCTTTTCGGGAGAAGGGACATTTTTTTGTGCCGCTAGGGCGTGTCTGAAAACTCCGAAAGATGCACTTCAGCGAGTTTTGAGACACGCCCTAACCATCGAAATATCCACTTTTTGTGGGTAAAGGTTTTTAAATCCGGTCATTTTCGTATATGATGGAGAGTAACAATGCGAAGGGATGACGGGAGACTTTAATGATGCAATCGCTGTATGGAGTATGGCTTGGTGACGTATTTTTTTGTTTTTCCGGTGAAACATCGGAACCACGTGTGGATGCATGGAGCCACGTGGTAAGAAGGTTGAATTTTGGCGACGGGGGTCGTCTGTTTCAGCCTGCCGCTCTGCGTCTTGCGGAGCTGCGCTGGCCGAATCCGCTGAGGAACACGGCTGAAGCCAAGAACACGAAGCGGCGTCAGCTGCTGGGACGCACATTGGAAGGATTGGCAGTCTCGCCTAAGGATGCCTTCAGGCTGCTGCTGCAATGGGATGACCGTTTGTTAAATGCAGCTGGAATTCAGGTTGGAGAAGAAATGCGTTACTGGATCAAGGCGGCGCAGTTCACACAGGAGCTGCTGTTGCGGGGAGCAATTGCTCCATCGGCTGAATTCGCAGCAAAGACCGGCGCAAGGCGACGGACCGGGCAAGAGACATTGACGGGAGTATGGCGGCCACGCTTGGAGCAGGAGGAGGACATCGAACGATTCCGCGATCTTGCTGAAGCGATGCCTCCCATTGGTTTGGCTGCTCCCGGAGCTTATGCTTCATTGGAACCGGAAACGCGTGAAGAAGCAGGGGCGGCGGTATTATTTTCATTCATGAGTGGAATGATTCATGCTGTAGTGACAAGTGAACTTGAAGGTATGGACAGTGAACTGTCCCGTTACCGCACTCCTTATCGACGCGGATCTTCGCCAGTAGCTGAGCTCTGGTGGAACAGTCTGATCTCGATGTTCCGTCCTGTAACGGTGCAAGGGCCGACGGACGACATGACAGCATTTATTCATACGTTGCAAGAAGCTGGTGGAACGACGATGCCGATCGTGGGAGCCGAAGAAATGGCTCCTGCTGAAGGCCAATTGAAGCTGGTACTCCGCTTGGAGCCGCCACTGGGCGAACATGAATCGATCTGGGGAATAAGCTTTTGGGTAGACAGTGAGCAGGAAACGAGCCTGAGGTTGCCTGTACGCACCGTCTGGGCACATCCAGAGCGTGATCTAGACCGGGGGAAAGTGTTATATACCTCGGCTGCAGAACAGTTGTTGATGGCACTCGGGCATGCAGCAGAACTGGCACCTGAGCTAGAGACGGCGTTACTCACCGCTCGTCCAGAGGGAATCAAACTGGAGCAGCAAGGTTTCTTTGAATTCCTTACGCATGCCGTTCCGCGTCTGCAAAAGGCCGGGATAACCGTTCTCATGCCTTCCAAATGGAGTCGTGCCGGTAAACGTCGTGCGGGACTGCGTCTGCAGATGTTGAATCGGGGAAATGAGCGGTTGCCTGGAGCTACATCGGCACTTGGCATGGAACAATTGGTTGCTTTCAAGGCGGAGCCTATGCTGGATGGTAAACCAGTCACGGCCGAGGAACTTGCAGCACTGGCTGATTCCTCAGTCCCGTATGTCATGTTCCGCGGTGAATGGATTGAAGTGGATACGAAAGAAATTCGCCAAGTCCTGCGTTATATGAAAAAAGAAGAAGAACAATATATGCCTCTTTCCGAATGGCTGCATTTGGCCGCGGATGAAGGGGAAGATTCCGCATGGAAGGGGCTATCCGTCTTTGGTGCAGAATCTGATGGGCTGCTGGCTTTCCTGCTCGATGGACAGGTGCTTCGCAGCATTGAACCTCGTCAGGTTCCGGCAGAATTGCATGGTGAATTGCGTCCTTATCAGGAACGGGGATACCAATGGTTATCCGCTATGCGTGAGTTGGGCTTTGGCGTATGTCTCGCGGACGATATGGGACTTGGGAAGACCATTCAGGTAATTACCTGTTTGCTGGACCGAAAACATGAGGAACGGCAGGCAGCCGAAGAGGAAGCGCGTGAGAATGACATGCTGAACGAAGCAGATGATTCATTCACGGCGGCTGAGCACACGAATGTGCAACCCGTTCATCTGCCTGCGCTCATTGTGTGTCCAACCTCGTTGCTTGGGAACTGGCAGCGTGAACTGAAACGGTTTGCCCCGGATCTGTCGCTGTACATTCACCATGGCGGACAACGGTTGCACGGGACCGAATTTCAGGCAGAAGCGCAGACGCATGACATTGTACTCACGACCTATCATCTGGCAGGCAGAGATGGGCCAGATCTGGCTTCGCTGCACTGGTCCACCATCGTGCTGGATGAGGCTCAATATATTAAGAACTATCGTACTAAACAAGCGCAAAGTGTGATGCGTCTGTCTACACTTCATCGTATTGCGATGACAGGAACACCAGTAGAGAACCGACTGAGCGAACTTTGGTCCATTTTCCAGTTCCTCAATCCTGGGTATCTGGGCACAGCTTCATCGTTCCGTCA
Organism: Paenibacillus sp. SZ31; assembly: GCF_012912005.1. Lineage (GTDB taxonomy): Bacteria > Bacillota > Bacilli > Paenibacillales > Paenibacillaceae > Paenibacillus. The sequence continues at coordinate 59,655 of NZ_JABBEA010000006.1, read as the reverse complement.
GCGGTATACGGGACTCGGCCCATCCGAAGAAAATGCAGCATCCTTGCGTGAGCTTCATCGATTGGTATCTCCATTCATGCTGCGCAGGTTGAAAAGTGATCCGGATATTCGCAAGGATCTGCCAGAGAAGCTTGAACTGAAATCCTATTGTTCTCTGACGCCGGAGCAGACGGTGTTGTATCAACGTGTGGTGGACGATCTCATGGGTGGTTTGGACGGCAGAAACGGTATTGCCCGGAAGGGGATTGTTCTGTCATCTCTGACCAAGCTCAAGCAGATCTGCGATCATCCGGTGCTGGCGGACAGCAATCGGAAAGACCACGGTAAGGCTGAGGCATCTGGTAAGATGGAACGTTTGCTTGAACTGCTGGACGCCATCCGTGATAATGGGGAATCTGCCCTGATCTTCACGCAGTATGTTGCCATGGGAGATCTATTGGTGTCGAGGTTGAAACAGCGATACGAGGAAGAACCGTATTTCCTGCATGGCGGTGTATCGAAGTCGCAAAGAGACGATATGGTAGAGACTTTCCAAAAAGGAGAAGGGCCGTCCATGTTTGTTCTATCTCTTCGTGCCGGTGGTGTAGGTCTGAATCTGACACGCGCGAGTCACGTAGTTCACTATGATCGGTGGTGGAATCCCGCGGTTGAGAACCAGGCGACGGACCGTGTATTCCGAATCGGGCAGAATCGCAATGTGCAGGTGCACAAGCTAATCTGTCAGGGAACGCTGGAGGAACGGATTGATGAGCTGATTGAGAGCAAGAAGGCACTCTCTGAGCAGGTTGTTGGTTCAGGTGAGAACTGGCTGACCGAGATGTCGGATGATGAGTTGCGTGGCCTGATCTCGCTTCAGGGAGAGACGTGGCTGTGACCTTGAAAGATCAGGAGAATATAGATGTTGAGAAAGGGGGATTGTTGTGAGTGAAAAATGGAAGATCGAGCTGCATATGTCCCCCAGTGGATGGACAGCAGAAGTAAATACAGCAGCGGATGCGGATCAGGAAATTTCCGTTCGGGCTTTCGCTGCTGAGGGCAAGACCGGATCAGCCGCAGGCATGTTCACGGTCACGGGAACGCCAGCGCGACTGAGCGAAGCCCAGCGCGAGGCTGTACTGGCTCAGCTGCGGAAGCGTCCGCTGACGCTGTACGCCCTGCTGCGCGGCGGCCCGGCGCCCGAAGAGCTTGCCGGGCTACTGCCGGCAACGCTCGCGCCCGAGGGCTCGCCAGGCGCAGCAACGGCCAGCGCGGCCGTGGCGTGCACCTGCGGCCGCCCAGGCTGCGCGCATGCCGCAGCCGCCTCGCGCGCCGTAGCCGCGCGCCTCGCGGCTGAGCCGCTGCTGCAGCTGGCGCACGCCGGCCTGCCGCGCGAAGCGCTGCTCGCCGGCGTGCTGGGGGCATGGGCGGAGGAACTCGCCCATGATCCCAGCGGCCCCGGCCGCGCAGCGGAAACAGCTGGCCGCCCGCAGGTGCGGGGCGGCGAAGGCGGCGCAGCCGTCGGCGAGTGGATCGCCGAGGCAGCCGCGGACGGCGCCATGCACCAGCCGGGGCCAGGTTTCGGCGCCGTTGAGGTGCGCCTTGCGCAGCCGGGCAAGCCGCCGGCGTTGCCGGAGCTGACGGCGCTGCTGCCGGGCGTGCCGGCCACCGCAGGGCTGGATCTGATCCGCGAGCGTGTAGCCGCGCGGATGTGGCAGGCTGTCCAGAAGAAGACGGACAGTCCGGCAACCAAATGATGCACTCATCAGAGCGGGGGAGATCTCAGATCACCCCTGCTTGTTTTTATTGCATAATCACTTTTTTGTATATTGGATATATGAAGGCATATTCCCATTTCACTTCTATTGTGTACAGCACTGGGATGTTGCTCTAAAAGTCCAAAAAACGATCATACAGGCTGTACAGCGCGTATACGTTCATCCGGATCTCTTCTAAAGGAGGTCTTTACCGGTGGAGCTTCGCTCCCAATTAAGGTATACTGTCGCAGGAAGACTGCGAGCAGACAACTAGACAACATTTATATTATGGCGATAGGAGTTTTTACATGAAATCACGTACAGGAAGACAGCGCCGCATGGTGGTTATGCTGTCCTCATTGATGATATGCGGAGCATTGCTTGCCGCGTGCCAGAATGGCACAGAGGAGAGCCAGGATCCGAATGGAACAGGCAACACACAACAAGAGTCGGACGGAACAACCGTTCATTTTACGGAAGATAAGGGAACTGACGGCGATAATACTGGCGGGGATGATACGTCAGCTTCAGGCAACAGTGGTGAAGGGACGGATAGCGAGTCAGATAATGGTTCATCAGGCGAAGAGCAGGATTCTTCAGACGATGGTAACGGGGCGACAACGGAAGATCCATTGATGGAGAAACGCAGCATCAGCGCACTGCAAACGACGATTGATGCACAATCTGTGGTGACCAATGCCGAGTCTATGACCGTCATTGTGAACAAGCAACGTAGTCTGCCTGAAGGGTACGAGCCGGACGATCTGGTGGAGCCGAATGTACCGTTCTCCTTCGACGAACCACACGAGAAGCGGCATATGCGCAAGGAAGCTGCGGAGGCGCTGGAGAAGTTGTTTGCAGGTGCAAAAGCGGATGGCATTGAGCTTCGTGCGGTGTCCGGTTATCGTTCATATCAGCGTCAGGTATCCATCTATAACAATAATGTCAAAACCAAAGGTCAAGAATACACGGATCGCGTGAGCTCTGTGCCAGGCCGAAGCGAACATCAGACGGGTCTTGCCATTGATGTATCCAGCCCGAGTGTGGGCAATGTGCTGGAAGAGGTATTTGGCACATCGAAGGAAGGCCAGTGGTTGGCTGAACATGCTGCAGAATACGGATATGTCATCCGTTATCTGCAAGGTGAAGAAGATACAACAGGATACGTCTATGAGCCTTGGCATATCCGGTACATCGGTACGGATTTGGCGTTGGATGTAGCGAAGAGTGGATTAACTCTGGAAGAATACTTTGATGAGGCTAATATCAAGTTGTAATCCGAATGTTTTATTCTTAAAGATACTAATTTTCCTGAAATCCCCTGAATGTCTGTCCGTGATCTAACCAATGGGCAGCCATTCAGGGATTTTTTTGTGCGTAAATGATGTTGGACTGATATAATTCATGTTTAATCAGAAGAAGAGACAAATACAATCAAAGCGAGGGACGAGAGAATGAGTAGACAGCAGGTATTTACCGGCTCCCCATGGGAACCGTTGGTGGGATATTGCCGTGCCATCCGTGTAGGGAACCGAATCGAAGTGGCGGGTACAACCGCGATGCAAGATGGTGTAGTTGTTGGGGCAGGTGATCCGTATGCACAGACAAGGTTCGTTTTGCAGACGATCGAGAATGCACTGAAAGAACTGGGGGCTGACATGTCGCATGTGGTGAGAACCCGGATGTTTGTGACCGATATCTCCAGATGGGAGGAAGTTGGCAAGGCACACGGTGAGTTTTTTGGACAGATCCAGCCTGTAGCCACCATGGTTGAAGTTAGCGCACTCATTGATCCCTTGTTGATGGTTGAGATTGAAGTGGAAGCGATCGTTGAAGATGAAGTCCAATCCGGCTAATCCTGGCGATGATCTGAGGGTTTCCTAAGGAACACAGGACGTCTTATTTGGCCCTCAGGTCCTCTTTTAAAAATGTAAGGAACATCAGACAGTTTATTTCCCGAATTTCTCTGATAAAAACGATGTAAAAGGCTATTTATTGTGATATAGCTTGTCTCAGGTTCCTTCAATTTCTGCGAGTGCTTCAAATCCTTGAATAAGACGCCTCAGATTCGTTAGCGCTAAGTCCACTTGCTCGTACATTCAGTAGGCAATCCATGTCGTATGCAGCGCACGTCGCGCATGCCTGCTCTGGACAAGTTCAGGTGCGCTTGGGTTTGAAGCAACATTGAAGATACATTCTACAAACCTAGAACCAAAACCATAAACTAAAAAATAACCTTACCCGTGTCTGTCATAAGACAGGCGGATAAGGTTATTTTGATTAGGATAGCCGTATAGCTGCGGGCTGGTCATCGTGATGCGTTACACTCATTTACAACACATGCCAGAAGATACATGTGGTTTGCAATATTCAGCATCAGCATAGCCCGCACTTCTCACTAAACGTATTAATTCGCTTCCAGCTCTGCTGCGGGTGCTTCAACAACCACTTTCCACGCTGTTCCGATCGGAGGCAGGCTGCGTGTCAGCATAGGACTGTAGAACCCAATGACTTTAGTTCCTTTAGTCAGTTCTTCAGCTTTCACCGTCTCTCCTTCGTGGTTCACAAGAAGTGTATCTTTAGCGATATTCAGCACGACATGGTCAGGAGCTGTTTCTGTTAACCGTGTACCTGTGATCTCAATTTGTGAGATGCTGCCCTCAGCTGTTGTTACATTTTCAATCGTACCGGCCGTTCCCAGAACCTCTTTCAATTGTGTTTCAGATTCTGCAGCGTCATCCAGTACAGTGACTTTATAGGTCGGCGTTTGTGGTGGCAGACTGCGTGTTGTAATCTGGGAATGTTCAGCCTCCACGTTCATGCCAATGGTCAGATCGGTTAGTGCAATCTCTTTCCCCTCAACTGAGGTGAATTTAGTCTCATCGCTCAGATTGAGCACAACGCCATCCATGATAGCGCCCCCAATTTGAATCGATCTATATTCACCATTATTCGTGATTTTGGTAATTACACCACGTTCAGTAACCGTCTTCACGTCCTCTTCACTAGAGATCGTCACCTGATTTCCTGTTGTGTTCACTTGTCCATGCAGTACCTTTTCGGCAAAAGAAGCCGGTACATACAATGTGCCACCTGTGATTTCGGGCGCTGTACCCAGCGTGAGCAGCATTTTATTTACGGAATATTGATCCTTGCTTGTGGTTACTTGTGTCCAGAGAACACCTCGTGTCAGCTCTGCGGATTTGTTTTCTTTATTCCATTTCAGTTCAATACCCAGTGCTTCGGTAAGATCACGCAGCGGGATCATGGCTACTTTACCATCCTTGTTCCAATAACCATCGGAGATGGATGCACCATTCACGGATACGTTTACTGCATCAGCTGCATTACTATTCGCTGAAACGGATGTTTGATGGACTGGCTGTGTGTTGTCCAGTGCTGCTGCGTAAGCGGCTCCACCGCCCAGTGCCATGGTTAAAGCCATCAGGGCACTTACTTTTTTCATGTTGTTATTCATCAATAATCATCCCTTCTAATCTGTGTACTGTCGCGGTAAAATCTTCCTTAGGGCCGCGATACATGTTTATAGACGGGACAACTTGATCCATTGTTGCAGTTGGAATGCAATGAATGTAAGCAACATGTTAGTTTAGTTTTGAAATATCGTATGTATTGCAGGTTATCAGCAGCAAGATCAGGTTAATTTCAGGTGAGTGGCCTAACCTTTGTCCTATTTCACATTCAAGTACGAGGAGGAACGAATTAGATGAGTGATATGTTGGTAGCACTCTATCGTTTGCCGGAGCAAGAGAGTGGACTGAGAACGTTGGAGAAATCCTCCATTGTGATTCGAAGAGTCATTGCCCCAGAGAAGCAGCTTGTACTGGATTGGGTGAGGTCACATTTTAGCCAGGCTTGGGTGGATGAATGTGATGTCGCTTTTGCGCGTCAGCCCGTATCTTGTTATATTGCGGTTGAGCATGGGAAAATGATCGGTTTTGCCTGTTACGAAGCGACATGTCGCAACTTCTTCGGCCCGACAGGTGTGAGCCAGGATGCGCGGGGCAAAGGTGTTGGCACAGCCCTGTTACTGGCCTGTATGCATGCGATGAAGGCGGACGGTTACGGATATGCCATTATCGGGTCAGCGGGACCTGTGGATTTCTATGCCCGAACGTTGGGTGCTGTGAAGATCGAAAATTCGACGCCGGGTATTTACGAAGGCATGCTGCGGGCAGACTAGACGATAATGAAGTTGTGGAAAAGGAAGGGAGGATGATTATGAGCAAGAAACAAATGCTACACATTGGAATGATCGGTACGGGGTCTATCTCGGATCTTCATATGAGGTGTTATGCCAAGAACGAGGATGCTGTCATCTATGCGATCTGCGATCTGAACGAGGAGCGGGCTAAAGCTGCGGCACAGAAGTATGATGCTCAATCCGTGTACACCGATTATCGGGAGATGCTGGAGGACCCGCATGTGGATGCCGTCAGTATCTGTACCTGGAACAATACACACGCCGAATTTGCCATTGCTGCACTGGAGGCAGGCAAGCATGTGTTGCTGGAGAAACCGGTCGCAACCAATGTGGAAGATGCGCTCCGGATTGAAGAAGCGGTGAAGAAGAGCGGACGAACGTTTATCGTTGGATTTGTGCGCCGTTATGATAACAATATGCAGATGATGCGCAGATTCATTGATGCCGGGGAGTTTGGTGAACTGTATTATGCCAAAGCCTCCATTCTGCGGCGTCACGGCAATCCAGGCGGTTGGTTCGCTGACAAAAGCCGTTCCGGCGGAGGTCCCCTCATTGATCTGGGCGTACATATCATTGACCAGTGCTGGTATCTGATGGGCAGGCCGAAACCTGTTTCGGTCAGTGGTAATACGTATCGGAAGTTGGGCAATCGTGCCCATATCGAACATCTTTCTTTTTACAAAGCGGCCGACTACAGCGCAGCTGTGAATGACGTAGAGGATATGGCAAATGCGCTCATTCGATTTGAAAACGGAGCTTCGCTGGCGGTGGATGTGAGTTTTACCCTGCATGCACGCGGAGATGAATCATCGGTGAAATTATACGGCGAGCGCGGTGGATTTGAACTGGAGCCGGAGACACTGATCGTCACGGAGAAAAATAACACCATTCTGAATATTGAACCCCAGACGGATAACACGGGTCTCCATATTCATAGTGCATTCCAGAACCAGATTGACCACTTTGTGGATTGTTGCCTTAACGGGACAGAGCCGATCAGTCCAATTGCGGATGGTGTGGCTTCCACGCGCATGTTGTGCGGAATCTACGAATCCGCTGAGAAAGGGCAGGAGATTCGTCTGGATTAAGCACGCTTCAAGTTGCAGTTATGCTTCATATAACAAAAGCATGCGTCTTCCGCGTGATCTGCGGCTACGCATGCTTTTTGGCGTCCTGTCATTTGTTCAGTGGTGAATTCTCGTATCCCGGATCATCGTAATCCGTATCCTGCAGTCTTGGAAGCACGTTCATGCTCTCAATTGCCTGCCGGGTGTCCGGCGTGCCATGGTCATACAAAAAGGTGTACAGCAAGGTCATACCATCCGAAAATTGCTCTGTTGCCTCATCATGGTCTGCCGATTTGTAGGGTACCGGAGCCCGTTGCAAAGTATAGGCATCGTCATCCTCCAGCACCTTCATCAGATCCTTCAATCGGCCCAACTGCCCGTCATCCACCAACACTTCAAAAGGTGTAGATTCGTTCTTTGTTCGTTCAATCAGGTTATGAGTGACCGATACATACAGATGTTGTTTGCCGTCCTGCATAATCCAACCCCCATTCTGAAATGGAAAAAAGACGCTTCTACTGTTAATAAACAGCAAAAAGCGCCCTGAAACGAAGCTATAACGGTATCCTGTTTTGTTTATTTCCCAAATCTCCCCGTTACAGGAACCTGGCGAGTACCGGCCTCCATCGATCCTGAACATAGAGGGCAGGCAGGTGGACCCGATGATGCCTTCTTGGTTGCTTTTGAAGGTACAGCCGGTTTCTGTCTTAGCCACGCTTTGCAGGTGGACGAACTGCATTTCCAGATCGCAACGGTCTCCGTACGCTCAGCATTACCTGAACCTGAAGTGTGCGACTGCGAACTGGAGGAACTCGCAGCGGTCGGACTCACACCCGGAGTGCTGAACGCCTTATGGTTGCGAATTTCACCACTGCCACGCCGTTCACCAAGGCGATCCTCGTCACGTTCGTTGTGGACCTCGTAGTCACGACGGTCACTATGGCTGATGGCACGACGCTGAGCCATATCCCGACCCTCGGAACGAACACTAGAGCCCGAGCGTGTATATTGTCCATTACCTTTACCATATGAAGTCTGACCGCTCGTCCGGCTCTCCTCACGAGGTTTGCGTTTGTCCGGAACTTCCATGCCGAAGGCTTCAAGCAGGAAGCGGGACACATCCGCTGGCTTTCCGTGATGACTTGCCGGTGAGGTGACATACAAGTACTGCTTGGCCCGTGTGATAGCAACGTAGGCGAGCCTGCGTTCTTCCTCCAGCGCCATGTCCAGCTCGGCGTCTGTCTGTTGCACAGCAAGCGCAGCTTTCTGATCCTCAGGGATATCCTGGCGCAGTGCTGTACTATGAGGCACAATGCCTTCACTGGCTCCAATCCAGTATACACAAGGGAACTCCAATCCTTTGGCCCGGTGAATGGTCATCAGCTGTACCGCGTCACTGTCCTGTGTACGGCGTAGAGATTCCATCTCACGGTGTCTGCGGGAGAGTTCATCCGCGAATTGAATGAACTCTTCTACCGTTTCGAATTTTTTGACGGCAGCTTCAAATTCATCCAGAGTTTCCAGCATCGTTTCCTTATAATGGGTGAAGATGCTGGGATCGCCGCTTTCCATATACTTGTCGTAGAACTGCCTGCGCATCTCCTGAATGGCGATGATGGGCTTTAGTTTGTGCAGTGATTTGATCAGCTTGATGCGTTCCTTGACCTGTTCCTGTTGGAAAGGTTTCAGCTTGTCCCATTTCACCAGATGGATGAGTGGGTATTTCTTGGCTTGTTGTTGCTCGGAGCGTTGAATCCATTCCAGACCCGCATCCCGTGATACATAGAGCGGTCCCAGCGCACTGGGAAGAGCATCCATGGCACGTGGATCAAGAGACAGACGCAGATGATCCATCAGGGGTCTGATGAGAGACTGGTCATAGAACACCGGAGAAGCACCATGCTGTACAAAAGGTACGTCTTTCAACACAAGCTGCTCGAAGACAGCCCGGCTGCTGCTGGCTGTCCGGTGCAGAATCGCAATATCACGATAGGTGTGTTGCCCTTCTTCAACCTGCTGGCACAGCTGGTTTACGACCCACGCGGCTTCTTCCTCCGCATTGGATGGTGTAGCGAAACGAGGCGCATCTCCGCGATTTCCGGCGGCACGAAGCCGTTTGTCACGTCTACGTTTATTACGAGCGACCAGTTCGCTTCCGAGTCCCAGAATGCGTGCATCACTACGATAATTGATATCCAGCGTCACAATGCGTGCGCCGGGGTATACTTTATCGAATTCCAAAATCGATTCCTGGCGTGCGCCATTAAAGGTATAGATCGTCTGGTCATCGTCTCCCACAACCATCAGGTTGCGGTGGGCGGAAGCCAGTTTTTGCACAATTTCATACTGCAGATGGTTGGTATCCTGGAACTCATCTACCATAATGTACTGGAAACGCTTCTGAAGTGGCCCCAGAACAGCAGGATCACGTAGCAGCGCGGCTGCCCGCAGTAAAATATCATCAAAATCCATTTTGCCCCGATCCTGCTTCCAGGCTTCGTAACCTAGCAGGACACGCTTGGCATCACGTTCTTCCTGTGATTTCTCAGGCAGATCGGTGGTTTCCGATCCTTGCATCTTCCATGCGGACAGCATCGCCAGCAGACTTTCAGGCTGGAAGGCCTCACTCATGCCGTTTTGGCGAAGAAGCATCTTCAGCACCGTATGCTGAGCCCGTGACTCGCCAAAGATCTCTTCCTGCACACCGTAATGACGCAATAATGTCAGCGCAAAAGAGTGGAAGGTGCGAGCCTGTACGGCTCTTGCGGCTGCCGGGCGTATACCTGGCAATGCGGCGATCCGGTCTTTCATCTCGGTGGCGGCCTTGTTCGTGAACGTCACCAGCAGGATGCTGCCTGCATGTACGCCACTGACCTCTATGAGGTAGCCGGCTCTTGCAGCCAGCACAGTCGTTTTGCCACAACCAGCTCCGGCGAGCGTAAGAATCGGTCCTCTGCCGTGTCGGACTGCCGAGATTTGTGGTGCGTTTAGTTTGATGCCTGCCTCTTCAAGTAAACGAAAATAAAAGGCATCCTGTTGATCATTGCCCACGAGTTGCCGACTGGTCTCTAGCGGAGCAGACGGGGACTGGGGCAGGGACGCCGCCGGGGTAACCCCAAGCGGACGGGGGTAGAACGTTGAGTTCGGACTTAACATGTTTCATCCACCTCTGTATGCATTCAGGGATAGGACTATCCCGGTTAAAAGTAAACCATTTGCCCTTTTCACAATCGCATTGTAAATTGGTATGATAGAGTTAGTCGCCTAAACAGGCGGTTAAGTATGGCCAAAGCTTCATTATACCCGAACATATGGTCTTGACGAAAGCCCCCGATTTCATCCAGTATCGGTATAAAACGGGCAACTGCACGAGATTACGCAACTTTTTGGCATGATATCGTATAAGTTATAGGCCTGAGCATTTTGCAAGAAGGATGTAATATGCTAATTTACTACTAAATAGAAATGATAATATTGGTTTTGACGGGACAGAGGAGGAATGGTCATGAAACTGCTTCAGCGCATCAAAGACGGAGCGAACAAAGCAACAGAGCGTGCCCAGCACGCCGTTGAGATTGGGAAATTGAACAACCAGATTGTGGGCTTGCAACAGGAACAGGAAGTCCATTTTACAGATATGGGTCGCATCTTCTATGAGGGTTATCGGGCACAGGATATGACGCGTGCGGAAAAAGAGATGGTTGATCTGTCGCAGCTCTGCGACGAATTGCAGGACGAGATTGATGGTCTGCGCAACAAGATTGCACAGCTCAAGAATGAACGGTTGTGCGAATGTGGACACGTCGCTTCCCTGGATGCCAACTTCTGTCCTAAATGCGGACGCAAGTTGGGTGAATTCAAGACACCAGCACCTACAGTAGGTGCTGTAGGAGTCGCAGGAGCCACCACAGCCGCGAGACAGGAGGCAGCTGTAGCTCAAACCCAAACTCCAGAGCCGGACTTCTACGATGCGCCACCTGAATTGGAACTGGAGGAAGACGAGCCGTATCACACGGTCATTCCGTCCATAGCCGATCTGGAGACGGAATCGGAATATAACAGTACCGAGTTTACCCAAGAAGAAAAGGAAGCGTTCGATGCGGAGTGGGAACGTCGCAGAGATGAAGAGATGCAACGGGAACGTGAGCGTCAGCAGGAGTTGGACGAACGCATCCGCTACTGGAAAGAAAATAACCCGATCGTGAATACGGTGGATGTACAGACCGAAGTGTCACGCGAAATGGTGAGTTGTCAGATTTGTGCAGCCGAGCTGCCCAAAGGTTCAAAATGGTGTCCGCGCTGCGGTGCCGAACAGATCTGATCTGATGCAGTAGAAGCTCTGCCGCATCAGTGTGAGGCAGTGTGGGTTGCTGACAGCATGGGGGGACGGGAATATGGACCAACTGCTGCATCATTTGCGTCATCTCGGGTTTACCGAGATGGAATCTAAAATTATGGTGGAACTCGCTCGTCAGGGATCAGCCTCAGGATATGAGGTTGCGAAGCGGCTGGGCGTGTCCCGTTCCAATGTATATGCGACCCTGCAACGGCTGGAACAGCGTGGGTTCTTGCGGTGTAGTCCGGGGGAACCAGCGAAGTATAGTGTGCTGAAGCCTGAGGAGATGACACGCATGATCTCCGATCAAATGCGTACCTCTCTGAATTATGTCCAGAGCAGCATGCCCAAGAGTGAACCAGAGAAACCTGTCTTCTATAACATCGAGGGTGACAAAAATGTGTTTGAGAATCTGAGCCGTGAATTGGCCGAGGCTCAGCATGAGATTGTCGTAGATGTTTGGCGTGAAGAGGCAGAGCTGCTACGTAATGACTTACAGCAGGCTGAAGCTCGCGGTGTGCGGCTGTTATGGTCATGTGATGGTGGCGAAGGCATGATCGATCAGCCCGTTCCTTTGCCGGGATTACCTTTGTACGGCACAGGTAATGGTCGGAAATTCTCCCTGGTGGTGGATCGCCGCTGGTGCATGCTGGGCATGCGCGGTGAATCATGCGCTACACAAGCAGTGGTGACGGAGCATCCGGTAATGACCGGACTGCTGCTGAATCATTTTGCTCAAGAACTGGTGTTGTACGAACTGGAACAGGATATGGGTGAGGAACTGGGGTCCCGCTATGGGCACCGGTACGAAGATCTCTCTGCACGTTACTGGTCTTCTCCTTCAGGAGAGGATAACAAGAGCTAGGCAGATCGATGATTAATCCACTTCTGATGGAGTGAACACGCCAGCACAGGTTATCTTTCTTGATGAACGAATATGTGTGTACATAAAGCAGGCGCTGCCCAGAGGCAGACGCCTGTTTGTGCTGGTTTGAGATATGACAGTGATGTTCGTCACAGCATCTGTTTCCAGTCAAGTCGATAGTAAGGGTATGAAGTTATGCTATTTTTGAGAAAATGAAGCTATGAACATTCGATTGAACGGGATCGGGTTTGAACAGGATTGCAAATGATTCTACATGATCAATTTTTAGGCACGTGATACAGAGCTTCCAGCACGTCCGTATAATAAGCTGTGCCATGGGGCACGAAATCCGTTGCCCGAATCTCGCGAACAATACGTTCCGGTTCATGAGCTGCATGATCGCTTAACGAGTCCTTATGACCGATGGAATGTGGCGGTGATGTCAACGGGTGAGTCTGAACTCCAGTAGCGTAAATGACGTCGATCTCACTACGGAACAAAGCGAGCAGATTAGCCAAAGGCACTTCATACAGGTTATCTACCTCGCTGGGTTGCAGAACGTAGGATTCGAGAGGCTGATTCAGACATAATCCATAGACCGAGCTGAATTCCCGATCTACAAATGGCACACCACGGACCTCTCCTTGGAGTTGCTGTGTAGCCGTGAGTAGATAGGTTAGTGCATCGAAAGATACATGCACACCCAATTCTTCCTCTAGCTCGCGACTTGCGTCTTGCAGTTGCTCACCAGCGGTGAGATGACCTGCTGCTGTAATGTCATAACATCCGGGAAAGGTATCCTTAATATCACGTCGCCGCTGAAAAAGAACCTGTCGCTGCTCGCCTTCGTCACGCACGATCCAGCAGTGGAATGAACGGTGCCAATATCCTTTGGCATGGACCTCGCTGCGTAGCGCTGTACCGATCCAATTTTGCATATTGTCATAAATGTCGAAACGTTCTGGGGTCATGAAACGTATCTCCTTATATAGCAGTTTTTAAAGTTCAAAATTTCACAAAGTATGTTTTAAACGAAAGGGGAACGATCGTATGGAATGCATTGTACACTTTCAGGTGATTTATCCGCAACCTCAGGAGCGTAAAAGTCTTAGAGGACTTATATTTGTAGGGCAAGGTCAGGAACCGGCTAACAGTCAGTTAACCACCATGTTTAAGGATATGGGATTCAATGTACGTTTGGAAGATGAGGCCCAACTGTTGTTCAAGCCATTGGATGCTTCGGCTAACTTTGAATATATTCGTGTAACGGAGCTTGATACCGGAGAAGAAGTTTACAAGGAAGATAAGGATCTGAAGTCGATCCTGGAGCATTTGCTGCCACGCCGTTTCTAGTTTATAAGCATGGGTGCACATGAAATTCATGGGGGAGCACATATAATACATGTATGTTAGGCATAAAAAAAGGCCCCACCTTTACGGTGGAACCCTTCAAACCTTTAAGCTACGCAACGAATTGTTAATGAAGCCCATATGGCTAGCTTTTCATACATAAACTCTAGCACGTGAGAGGTTGTCCCCCGCATCAGGATTTATATCCGTAATTCAACTCGGAGAGTCTTTATACGCTCATTGGGGTTACGCTGGTGCGCCGCTGCCTTCTGCTTCGAGCTCTGAAGTACAGTGCGAGCAGCGGGTAGCCGCAGCCGGAATTTCAGATAGGCAATACTTGCAAGCCTTGGTCGTTTTTTTCGGCTCGGGCTTTTTGTGTTCTTTGCTTTTCAAATAGTTGATGCCTTTCACGAGCATGAAGATACAGAACGCAACGATGAGAAAATCAATCATGACGTTGATGAATTGTCCGTAAGCAATTACCGTAGCGCCAGCTTCATTCGCTTGAGCAAGTGTGGTGATGTCCTGCCCGTTTGCTGTTTTGATATCTCCATCCAGGTTGATGATTTTCTGACTGAAGTCGATTCCACCCATCAGTTTTCCAACCGGAGGCATAATAATATCATTCACAAGGGACGTGACGATTTTACCAAAAGCAGCCCCGATAATGACACCAACTGCCAGATCGATGACGTTGCCGCGGACGGCAAACTCTTTGAATTCGTTAAGTACGCCTTTCATGTCTACATATCTCCTTTGATCAATTCATAATATAGGCCGCGTCTCCATGCATTCTCCGTTCAGATCCGCGCTTCCGTTCTCATATTGTACATAAAAAACGCAATCCAATCACCCCTTGTTTGCAAATTAAGACAAGTTTCCGCAACTTCCATGAAAATACTTCTTTATTTCACGCCGCCGATTGGGTATACTTCTAACATTGTCAGTTATGTTTAACCATTTACATTCAGGTTCGCGATCATACATTGTAACGAATCATGGAGCCAAAAATTAAATATGCCGTTACTCGTATATGTGCAGGAATAGGCCTGCATGTCTCTACCCGATCACCGGAATGATCGGACTACGGGAAAGATGTTGCAATATTTTGTGTGGTTGGAATGAGATCATTCTCAGACAGTTTGACTGAAGAGCAGGTTCAGGTAGCTTCGATCTGTTTCTGAGGAGACTGTTTGGAATTTCTCGCGTCAGGAGTGAACTCCTGTCTTTCTGTTCTTCCATTACACTTGCAGCATCCATACGGCTTGTCCATATACGTACAAGTCCGTCTTTCCCGTCTCCGGTTATTCCGCAGCGTGTGAAAAGGCGGGCTTTTTGTTTTTTTACAGTGATACTGGAGAGGCATGTGGGCTTCTGTGCGGAGGGCATTCAGGGGGAAGAATTGCAATGCAATTGTTAAAAGACAAGGTAAGACAGGAAGGCATTGTCCTGTCCGAGCAAGTGCTCAAAGTGGATTCATTCCTGAATCACCAGATGGACCCGGTTCTGATGAAGGAAGTGGGCAAGGAATTCATTCGCCGCTTTGAAGGCGAGAACATCACACGTGTGCTGACGATTGAATCTTCTGGCATTGCGCCAGGGATCATGACAGCGTTGGAGCTGAACGTACCGCTTATTTTTGCGCGGAAGCAGAAGTCGCTCACACTGACGGAAGACATTCTGGTGGAGAAAGTATATTCCTTCACGAAGCAAGAGACGAATGAAATTACCGTTGCCAAGAAATTCATGAAGCCTGGTGATCGCGTGCTGATCATTGATGATTTCCTGGCGAATGGTGAGGCGGCATTTGGTCTGGCTCGCATTGTAGAGCAGGTTGGAGCTGAAGTGGTTGGTATCGGTATCGTTATTGAGAAAGCATTCCAGCCAGGAGGTCGCTTGCTGAAAGAAGCAGGATACCGTGTGGAATCGCTGGTTCGCATCGGGGCACTGTCGGATGGACAGGTTACATTTGCGGACGAGGAGGGCACGAACTAATATGGCACGCGAACGTATTTTTCAGCGGCATCGGCATCCAATCAAAACCTTCTCACTCGGACTTCAACACGTGCTTGCGATGTATGCAGGAGCCGTCGTTGTTCCACTGATCGTCAGTAACGCATTGGGTTTTACACAGGAACAACTAACCTATCTGATTGCCATCGACTTGCTTGCTTGTGGTGTGGCTACTCTGCTTCAGGTATGGGGAAATAAATACTTCGGCGTTGGGCTGCCTGTCATGCTCGGTTGTGCATTCCAGGCTGTGTCTCCGATGATTCTCATCGGGATAAACAGTGGGGTATCTGCCATTTACGGAGCGATTATTGCCTCAGGATTGTTCGTATTGATCTTCTCCGGTCTATTCGGGAAGCTCATCAGGCTCTTTCCTCCAGTAGTAACGGGTTCCGTTGTGACCATTATTGGTCTGACTCTGATTCCGGTTGCTTTCCACGATCTGGGTGGCGGACAGGGGTCAGAAGATTTCGGTAGCGGAGTGAACTTGTTACTCGGTTTCGGCGTGCTGCTCTTTATCATTCTGATGACTCGTTTCACGACAGGCTTTATCCGTTCCATCTCGGTACTGATTGGTCTGCTCGCAGGTACGATTGCGGCAGGGTTTATGGGTGAAGTTAATTTTGCTCCTATTCGCGATGCAAGTTGGTTCCATGTTGTTCAGCCGTTTTACTTCGGTAGACCGACATTTGAGATTGTACCGATCCTGACAATGATTCTGGTGGCGATTGTCAGCGTGGCCGAGTCTACAGGCGTATTTATGGCTCTAGGCAAAATTATGGACAAGGACCTGTCCTCCAAGGATCTGGCCCGTGGTTATCGTGCGGAAGGTCTGGCTATTGTCTTAGGCGGTATTTTCAACTCGTTCCCATATACAACGTATTCGCAAAATGTAGGACTTGTACAGATGACACGTGTGAAGACACGTGATGTCATTGTGGTGGCTGGTGGAATCCTGGTAGTCATCGGATTTGTACCGAAGATTGCAGCACTCGCACAGCTCGTTCCAGGGGCAGTTCTTGGCGGAGCCATGGTAGCCTTGTTCGGTATGGTGGTCTCCTCCGGTATTCGGATTATCGGCAGTCAGGTTGATCTGAACCGACATGAGAATCTGTTTGTCATTGCTTGTTCTGTAGGTATGGGCCTGGGGGTGACTGTTGTGCCTGAGTTGTTCGCTGGTGCACCGGACTGGGCGCAGATTATGCTCGGTAACGGCATCATTGCAGGTAGCTTCACGGCGATCTTCATGAATCTGCTGTTTAATGGTCTTGGTACCAAAGAAACGGCTGCCAAGATGGCTGAACAACAGGCAGATGCCATCCTGGGAGAGACGGGCAAATCGGCTTAATTAGCTAAATTAGGCTAGGCTTATCATCCAACATGATTGTTATGTTAACTGTTCTGAATAGATGCTTAACAGGATGAACATTGAAGCAGGTCAAGCATGATGATATACAGCATGAATGATTTATGACATACATCATTTATGCTATGAATATTCAATCACATGAACAAGTCCTCTTTACATTGCGAAACACCGAAGATACAGGCTCAACAGAGTCGTGTTTTCGGTGTTTTTTGTTTTTTTATCATCAGCACAGCGTCCAAAGTTGATGATGTACAGGAACAATAAGGGAACAGGACCTTATGCCGGATGTAAGAAGATATTCACCTAATTCGATGGCAAGGCAAGTTGGATGAAGGATAGACTGTTATCATGCACGGGGGCAGCACGAATGAAGTTTCTGGATGTGTTTCGAGGGTTTTCCTTGATAGGTCTAAATGGTTATTGTGCAGGTCATCGCGAGTAATCTTTGGATGCGCTGGTTCCAGTATGGACCACTGGAATGGATATGGAGATGTGGTACCTATTTAAGCTTCATGCCGATTCGTAAAAAGCAAACTGAGCCATGTGTTCATGACACAAGGAGCAAAGGTTAAAAATTTTGCTGATCTTTATATCTCGTTTTCCTCTTAATGATCAAAAGACGATCCACACCCGGTTGAAAGGGGATGGACCATCTTTTCTTTTGGAACACTTGTACCTTTTGCTTGAAGTTACAGGTGACGCATCTGTTTTTCTGCAAAATCGCCAACCCATGGCAGCTTCAACCATTTCCCCTGCAGGCTGGTGACGACCATGATGAGCCAGACCACCACACCGAGCAGGGATAATAGCGATGCCACCAGGGGGCCAAACAACGGAAGAAAGGCCGATAAGACATGCCCGACCATAATGATGCCAAAGACCGTTACGGATTGCAGCGCATGGAATAGCACGAATCGACTCCGCTTCTCTACAGCGAGAAAGACAATTCCACCTACAAAGGTAAACAGATAACAGAGCATACCGGCAATATTTTCATCCAGACCGCTAGACGATTTCATGGGGGACATCCGGTCCAGCCTCCTTTGTCCTTTTTAACTAGGCTATGAAGGAGATGGACAGAACTGAACCGGTTTGACCAAGGAATGTTCCGGATGGACAGAACAAAAGGTAAGACACAATATAGGTAAACAAGTGAGACTATAGATTCATTTCAAAATTTAAGTGCACATACACACATTCAATATGAGACTTTCTACATATTCAAAATATTCCATAAAATTCCGATTTATATGAGTGCGCTATAAACAATATCTTTTTAGGGAGGAAGAAGATTTTTCTAGCGATTGTCTGCCCAATACATAGTGTAATCAAGGAGTGGAAGAATGTTGTATCAGACTGAGCAAGAACACTGTCCGGAATGCGGACATCAGATGGAGATAAATCCAGCGTATATGACCTGGTGCGTGAATTGTAACTGGAACATTTACGGAGAAGGGAATCAAGGGAGAGAATCTGCATCTGAAAAATTGAACAAAGAATCGGGGGAGTATTCCTCTGACCGATTGCTCGAAGCATTCAAGTATAGTATAGATCGAAGTCTCCCCTTCACCAAACAGAGCGTATTTACCTATTCGATTGCGCTTCTCGTTCATTTTTCAACATTAGCCATCTTGGGCGTGGCAATCTATTTCTTTTCAACCAATTCAACATGGCTAGGTATATTAGGTATTGCGCTGCTTTTCCTCTGGATCACAATTATATTGCCATATCGGAAGCGACTTCCGGGCAGGGTGATCTCTAGAGACGAATATCCAGAATTGTGTGGAATGATTGATGAGATTGGTGAGCGCTTGAATGTTCCACCTGTGGATATGGTCATCATTAGCGAAGAATATACCACATACAACCTGCATCTCAAAAGAAAAAAGAGAGTACTTGTCATAGGTATTCCCTTTTTTGCAGCCCTAACGTTACAGGAGAAGATAGCCGCGATCAGTCACCAAATGAGTCAATTTGCACATCCGAACATTTCCAACAGCTCACTGGTCGAGCGAGCCAGGCATGTACTGAATTCTTGGATTGACACCGTTGATCCACAAGACAGCGGTCTGTTATATTGGGTGGTATTTCCACTCATAATACTACGCTTATTGTTATTTGCTATTATAGCCGGTGTCTATTCATTGTTAATCAAAAGCATGCGGAATGAGATGCAGCGAGTATTCTACATCGCAGATCATGAAGCATCAGAGACAGCTGGCAGTGAGGCAGTGTTATCTCTATTTTTGAAGTCCGAGATGGAAGGCCTTTTTGCACATACGGCTGAACAGGTGGCAGAATATCAATATAACAAGGAGCTATATGAGGAGTTTAGAAAACGGATTTCTGCTGTTCCAACTCAAGAGCTCCTTCGTATTCAGCGGGTACAGGAAATGAATGATACTCAAAGCCGTAGCTACCATCCTCCAATGAAGAATCGCATCGGATTGATAAAGGAGCATTGGGCAATGATTCCTGGTTATCGACCTGATGGAGCGAAAGAACGGAGAATTAACGAGGAGTTTCGTCTATTGGAGCAAAGCTCCCAGAAAATTCTGCTGAGTGATCTGAGGGGGAATTAATCAGCACACTTTTAATGGATATCATTGCAAATAAAAACAAGGGCAGTAGCAGCCGAACTATGGCTTGTTCTGCCCTTGTTTTTTGTGGTTCAGCATACTTTAACGTACGAAATCCTTATCCTCCCTTGATCTGCCTGCGAGGGTTTGTGATCTTGCCAATTTTATCGGTGTCGTTTTCTTTGGGCACCAAACGTTCATCGGTACGTCCTTCGTGGTGATTATCAAATGCATATTCCGTCAGTTTCCATTCCGACTTGCCGAGAACGGGATCAGCCGGGAAGTGTTGCCCCCGATGCAGATGTTCCTCACGTCCGGCTTCGTTGATGTAGACTCCGTCTACTTCCACCTTTTCATGCGAAAGGGGCAGCATATCCTGTTCTTTGCGTTCCATGAAACGGCGCCTCCTTTGGATACCAGTAATTTAACTATATGGGTTGTCCGTGATAATATCCCCCGAATAGTTCAGTGTTATGCTGGATATATTAATTCCGTATAGAATGGTGGCAATCATAACATATGATTCGGAATTAAACTTTTTGGGCATGAAAACCGTTATATTTATTAGAGGAAATCGTCAAGTCGTAAGATACTTCCGAATATGATACAATAAGATTATGATTCATTCCGAATCATATCGGGTATTTATAGTGTCAGGTACTTGCTTTCTAGCGAGGTTCCCGACCTAAAGCTTGCTTTAAGCCGCGCACACAACTTCATGGATGGCATTTAAGACTTATTCGGCATTCTCTAAACGGAGCATTCACTTTCAACGTTTTGGGAGGGAATTACAATGGCAACGAAAGGTCACAATGAGGTCAAAGAAAGTTTGAGGGAAATGACTCGGATTTTCCGTCCTAAGGATCCAAAAAAATTCGTGAAGGAGTACGTGAGAAAATACCGGATTACGGGTGGATATGAGGAAGAATTGACTTCTGTGGTTGAGCATGAGCTTGTCAAGATGGATTCTTCCGTGTCCTGAAACAACACACAACTCTGATTATACTGTTCCGATAATGAATAGAACCGTCTCTCGGGCGTTAAGCTCCGGCAGGCGGTTTTTTTTGCGTTCCTGCTGCATATATATGGGAGTACACCTACAGCGGGAAGGATGAATGCATGTGGACCCTATTTTGAAAACCAAAGAAGAGATTGGCTACATGCGGGAAGCAGGACGTATTTTGCGAAGCTGTCACCAGCATATTGAGCAGTGGATGGTCCCCGGTATCACGACAGCAGAAATCAACGAGCGGGTAGAAGAATTTCTCGCAGAACATGGGGCCACACCGGAGCAGAAAGGGTACAAAGGATATCCTTACGCGACTTGTGCCTCCGTCAATGAAGTGGTCTGCCACGGATTTCCGGGTGATGAGGTGCTGGCGAGCGGAGATGTGGTGACCATCGATATGGTGGTAAACAAAGACGGCTGGCTTGCTGACTCGGCCTGGACATATGGAATTGATGAACCAAGCAGATCCGTTCGCAAGCTGATGAGGCGTACAGAGAAGGCGCTTGAGCGGGCCATTGCACAAGCAGTTCCGGGCAACACGCTCGGAGATATTGGAAGTGCCATTGAACGAACAGCGAGACTATATCGATATGGCATTGTGAAGCCCCTCATCGGTCATGGGATTGGTCAGTATATTCATGAACCGCCGAATGTACTGCCTTATGGCAAACGCAGAACGGGCATGATGCTTACCGAGGGCATGGTTATTACCATTGAACCGATCTTTACGAAAGGCAGTTCAGGAGCCGTTGTATGGGATGAGGATGGGTGGACGGTGAGGACGGTGGATGGCAGCTGGGGAGTTCAGTATGAGCACACGGTTGCCATAACCGGAGACGGTCCATTGATCCTGACCAATGGCACGTAAGGTGAGGTCAGTGAAGATGATAAGCTGATTGAGCTACAATTCGAGAGTTCGGAATCAAAATTATTTCAAAATTCTTCAAATGCTCCATGCTGTTAGAGTTTGAATAAAGCAGTATGGAGCGGTATGTATGACTTCCAGGTGAATATGGAAGATGTTATCCATTAAATTGAATCTTTCTTTTGCATAATCCCGCATGTTTTCAGTGTGAGAAAAACCGCCAATAAATCAAGTTTCATCACCGAAATTTGGCAAAAATTTTCAAATGTAGAGAGTAATATTTTTAACTGAAATCGTTTACAAATCAAGTTACAGAGCGGTTTTTTACATAAAGTGAACAATTTGTGAACATGTGTCCAAAGATTGACAAAATCATACCCTCAACTTATATTTAATAAGTGATTGAAGCATATAGAATGAATTGGAAGAATGCGCAGACATGCCCTGAGCAGGAAATGACGGGAGTACTGGAAGCGTTATTTTTGTAAGCGTTCTGTATGACGAAGAGGATTATGCGTATCGTGCTGAAACGTACCTTTTGTTGCCTTTCTACCGAACGACAACGGTAATCTACGAAAACGTAAAAAAGTGGGGTAGATCAATGATGAAACAGTGGCAGGTTGCAAAGCGAATTCTCCCCTTGCTGGCGGTGTTCTCTTTGCTGCTATCCGCATGCGGGCGGGAAGACTTGTCGGTAATGAAACCTCAGGGTCCTGTGGCGCAAGGCCAATATGATCTGATGAAGCTGTCCATCGCGATTATGATTGTGGTGCTCATCATTGTATTCGCCATAGCGGCCTATGTCCTGATCCGGTTTCGCAGACGAGCCGGGCAGACTGAGATGCCCGAACAGGTTGAAGGTAATTTCAAGCTGGAAGTAATATGGACAGCCATTCCGTTATTGCTGGTTATTGTGCTGGCAGTACCGACGGTACAAACGATTTTTGCCCAAGGCGAAGATTTGTCCAATGACAAAAACGCACTTAAGGTCCAAGTCACCTCGCATCAGTACTGGTGGGAATTCACTTATCCTCAATATGACGTAACCACCGCTCAAGATCTCATCATCCCGACCGGAACCAAAATCGCATTCGAATTAAAAACCGCTGACGTGCTTCACTCCTTCTGGGTGCCGTCACTTGCGGGCAAAATGGACACAAACCCGGATGGAACGCTTAACAAGTTCAGTTTCTCCGCACCAAATGAAGGCGTTTACCGCGGTAAATGTGCCGAGTTATGCGGCAGATCGCATGCTTTCATGGAATTTAAGGTAAAGGCAGTGAGTCAGGAATCCTTTGACAGATGGGTGAATCAAATGAAAGCACCCGCAGTCCTTCCTGAAGATGCTCAATTGGCCGAAAAATTCAAAACAAACTGCCTTTCCTGCCACGCTGTTGGCGATCAAGGTGGACCTGTTGCACCTGACCTGACGGGAATCGGCGGCAAAGAATCTGTCGCAGGTATTCTGCTGAATTATCGTGAGGGACAGGAAGAAGGTAATCCGGTATTGGATAACATGAAAGAATGGCTCCATGACCCACAATCCGTGAAGCCGGGTAACACCATGCCGAATCCCAAAGATCTTGGGTTGACGGATGAAGAAATCGACGGAATTGCCGAATATCTGGCCAACTACAAATTGGACTATGAATAGAACAGCAAGGACGAAGAAGGGGGTACACAACCTTGGCTCATGCGCATAGCGTCAAGAGGTACAGGGGCTTGATGGATTGGATCACCACCGTCGATCACAAAAAAATCGCCATTCTCTATTTGGTTGCGGGTGGGTTTTTCTTTGGAATCGGCGGCATTGAAGCCATTTTGATTCGGATTCAACTGATGAAACCGATGAATGATTTTGTATCGGCACAGGTCTTTAACGAATTGATTACCATGCACGGAACAACGATGATTTTCCTTGGTGTCATGCCACTTATATTCGCCATTATGAATGCTGTTGTGCCTTTACAGATCGGGGCACGGGACGTTGCTTTTCCATTTCTTAACGCGCTCGGTTTCTGGACGTTCCTGTTTGGGGGATTGTTGCTGAACTTGAGCTGGGTTATGGGCGGAGCGCCTGATGCGGGCTGGACTTCATATACGCCGCTTTCGGGCAGTGAATATAGTGGAACGCATGGCGTGGATTTCTACACCATAGGTCTTCAGATCGCGGGTCTGGGAACACTCATCGGTGGTATTAACTTTCTCGCAACGATTATTACCATGCGTGCTCCAGGCATGTCTTACATGCGGATGCCGATGTTTACATGGACGACATTTATTACATCTGCCATTATCCTTTTTGCTTTTCCTGCCATCACGGTAGGGCTTGTACTTTTAACGTTTGATCGTATTCTGGGAGCGAATTTCTTCGATGTCGCAGGTGGCGGTAATCCGGTACTCTGGCAGCACATCTTCTGGATCTTCGGGCACCCGGAAGTATACATTCTGATTTTGCCGGCATTTGGTATCATCTCGGAGGTTATTCCGACCTTCTCGCGTAAGCGGTTGTTTGGATACAGCTCCATGGTATTTGCAACCATCCTGATTGCCTTCCTGGGCTTCATGGTATGGGCGCATCACATGTTTACAACAGGTCTAGGGAACGTAGCCAACGCGCTATTCTCTATTTCCACGATGTTGATTGCCGTACCTACCGGGATCAAAATCTTTAACTGGCTCTTTACGATGTGGGGTGGACAGATCCGCTTTACTGCGGCAAATCTGTTTGCGGTTGGATTCGTTCCAACCTTCGTTATGGGCGGTGTTACAGGCGTCATGCTGGCATCTGCTCCGGCGGATTTCCAGTTCCATGATACGTACTTTGTTGTGGCCCACTTTCACTACGTTATTGTAGGGGGACTGGTGCTCGGATTGTTCTCGGGACTGCATTACTGGTGGCCGAAGATGTTCGGACGTATTCTGAGCGAAACACTGGGTAAATGGACATTCTGGACATTTATGATCGGTTTCCAATTAACGTTCTTTGTACAGCATTTCCTCGGTCTGATGGGGATGCAGCGCCGGATCGTTACATACTTGCCGAATCAGGACTTTGACCTGCTCAATCTGGTCAGCTCTGTCGGTGCGTTTCTGATGGGTGTTGGGGTTATCATGTTCCTCGTGAACATCGTGATCACAACAAGAAAACCGGCTGGTGCGCCGAACGATCCGTGGGAAGACGGACGTACACTGGAATGGTCCATTCCTTCCCCGCCACCGGAATATAACTTCAAGCAGACTCCACTGGTACGCGGAATCGATGCGTATTGGAAGGAAAAGATGGCAGGACATACAGAGATGACACCGGCAGAACCCGTTGGTTCGATTCATATGCCTTCAGCAACGCCGTTGCCGTTTGTAATGTCCGTAGGTATCTTTATCGCAGGACTTGGCTTGATGTTTAGCAAGGATGATTTCGGTAATGCGTTTATGAACGGATTATTCAACAATTATATTGTAGTTATTATTGGTCTCGTAATCACATTTGGCGCAATGGCCCTTCGTTCACTTTATGATGATCATGGCTGGCATATTGAACCGGAGGATCAGGATGAGAAGGGGGCGAGAACATGACAACCTCACATGCCGAACCGGTGAACGACAAATTGCCGCATGAACCGGAGAAAGCAACGCTGGAAGGACGTAACAAGCTTATCGCCTTCTGGTTGTTCCTTGGCGGCGAAACGGTACTGTTCGGGACACTCTTTGCTACCTTCCTGGCTCTTCGTGGTCAAACCAATGATGGACCTACGGCGAATGAATTGTTCCACCTGCCGCTCGTGGCCGCTGCAACATTCATTCTCCTAGTCAGTAGTTTGACAAGTGTATTTGCAATTCAGGCCATGCATAAGGGCAAGCGAGATGCACTGGCATTGTGGCTGGGTATCACTGTAGTACTGGGT
The DNA here is from genome assembly GCF_012912005.1 of Paenibacillus sp. SZ31. Classification (GTDB taxonomy): domain Bacteria; phylum Bacillota; class Bacilli; order Paenibacillales; family Paenibacillaceae; genus Paenibacillus. The sequence goes on along the minus strand of NZ_JABBEA010000006.1, from coordinate 34,342 downwards.
ATGGGATTTCTTGCACTGGAAATATACGAGTTCTATGAATATGTGAAACATAAAGAGTTCGGTATGACCACCAGTGCATTCAGTTCAGCATTCTATACACTGGTCGGGTTCCACGGAGCCCACGTTGCTTTCGGTATTGTGTGGATCGGAATCATTATCGGGCAGCTGTTCAAAAAAGGATTGACGGTCGTAACTGCACCTAAAGTATACGTCTCCGCAATGTATTGGCACTTTATTGACGTGGTCTGGGTGTTCATCTTTACGGTCGTGTACCTGCTCGGAAAGGTGGGGTAACACATGTCGACACAGGATAAGACAGATGAACAGCCTGTGAAACACCGTCACCGGACGGAAGGGCCGCAGAAACACGTCGTGGTGTTTATCTTCTCCATTATTCTCACGCTGATTGCGTTTGCGGCTGCTTCTGCCGGAGGGGTCAACACAACCTTTACCATTATTATTTTACTCGTCATGGCGATTCTTCAGGTATTCGTTCAATTGGGTTACTGGATGCACATGAAGGATAAAGGGCATTTGATGCCGATCCTGTTCATGGCCTTTGGCTTTTTCGTAGCCTTTACGTGCATCATTATGGCACTGTATTGGGTCTGGTGGTAAAAGAGATGGCGGCGGCGCATTGCCGCCGTCTTTTCCCCTTTGTAGCGAGTGGATCTACTCAAAGGAATACTGGCAACAATCAAATTAGGTCACGGGGAGGTTTCCCGTATGCTCGGGTTGCAATACTTTAGTTTTAACGACTTATGGAGTCCGCTTATATTGGCTTTATTTCTGATCATTGCTGCAGCTTATTTGGTGCTTGTCGGACCATTAAGCGAGCAAATAAAGGATGCAGAGCCAGCGACTGCTGTGCAGAAAATCATGTTTATTACAGGGCTGTTTGTCCTGTATCTGGCTCAAGCAGGGCCCTTTAATCTGCTCGGTCACGTGATGTTTAGCTTCCACATGGTAAGCATGGCATTCTCCTATCTGGTAGCGCCGCCGCTGATGATGAAAGGGTTACCGATCTGGGTATGGCGCAGAATCGTGCGTTGGTTGCCTACACGCCAGCTATCTTTCCTGGCTCATCCGATCGTTGCGGCAGTGCTCTTTAATGGACTGTTCTCGCTGTATCACCTGCCGATTGTACATGACTACGTGATGTTGAATTTTACCGTTCACCGGTTGTATTATATTGCACTGTTCATTACCTCTATGCTCATGTGGTGGACATTGCTGAATCCATTGCCAGAAGGCAGACAAGCATCTGGGTTATCCAAGATCGGGTTTATTTTCTTAAATATGGTACTGCTTACGCCTGCTTGTGGATTAATTATCTTTGCATCCGAGCCGTTGTATCAGACGTACAGCAACCCGGCAGTGTGGGCTGAAGCGATGCAGTATTGTGTGTCTGGAGATTCTACGGCGTTACTTCGCTCATTTGGTGGGCCGGCCTTCTTCAACTTTCTGTCTTCCGCGAAGGAAGATCAGCAGGTCGGTGGCATTGTGATGAAGTTTATTCAGGAGGGGATCTTTGCCTCTATGCTGGCCTATGTATTTTTCCAGTGGTATCGGAAAGAGAAACAGGAAGATGACGATGATTCGTATCCTGCAGGTGGCTCTGGAGGGCCGCTCAATCCGGCTGCCAAATAATGAAGTCAATGTTCTAACAAGAGGGGGAACACACGATGGATATGTATTTTTTGCTACCCACGATCAGTACTTCTTTCATTGTGATTAGTGCAGTACTGGTGGGAATCGGGTGGGCACTGATTATTCGGGGCAAACGTGAGGCACACCAGTCTGCTATGGTCGCAGGAGCGATTGCGGCTTTAATCTTTTTTGTGATCTATATGTCGCGCACGGTGTTCGTGGGCAATACGGCTTGGGGCGGGGACCCGGATCTGGAGATCTTTTACCGGATATTTCTGATATTTCATATTATCTTGGCTACCGTGGCTGCGGTATTCGGCATCTCCACACTGGTGTTGGGATTCAAAAAGAAGTTCGGAACGCATCGCCGCTGGGGCAAGTTCACGTCCATGATCTGGTTCGGCTCAGCACTGACAGGTGTTGTCGTGTATGTCCTGTTGTATCTCTTATATCCTGGTGGTCATACACGTCCGGTATGGGAAGCTATCCTCGGCGTATAAAAGTAGAGACATAACCTCCGGTTACTTGGGCGTGCGTCACTACTTTCTTCTGAAAATATGAAAATGGACGAATCTAGCAGATCATTCGTCCACGCTTTCCCTCTCATTCGTTCATAGAATGAGTTCGAGAGGGGGAAACAAAATGAAAAAAACAGTCAACGTCAGTCAAACGTATCCACGTCTTACCGTGTATTCAGAAGAGAACTACAGAGGGAGAAGCCGCATCTATCGTGGCAACACAGGTCTTCGTAACCTGGACAATATTTTGGACGGGGTAGAGAGCCTGCGCTTTTTCTCAACAAGTTCCAATGCAACACTGGTTGTGTTTACGCGGCCTAACTTTCAGGGTGGATTCCGTGTCTTCCGAGGCAACACCAACTTGAGAGATTTGGATGATCTGATCCGTGGCAATGACGTGGAATCCCTGATCTCTACGAATCAGCGGTTGACTCTGGCCGAGATTCGTGCGATCCGTAGCAACCGCAGTCTGCCTAGTGGCTATAACCTCATTTAATCGCAAGGCCTCTTCTTCTAACAGGTGCTAGAGAACGGCAAAGGGCTGTACCCGAATTGTGTTCACACAATAATGGGTACAGCCCTTCTTTTGTATTTGCGGAATGAAGTCTAATCCCCGCCACCTCCACTGTCTCCGCCACCGCTATCTCCACCGCTGTCATTGCTGCTACCACTATCGCTGTTGTGATGAGAATGTGTGCTTGATGAAGAATCCGAATCATGATGTTTGTGATCCGATGTGTGTCTGGAATGTCGATCATAGGAGTCATCTCCTGTAATGACCGGATATCCCGAAGCAGAGTCCGTATAACCATTGTTACGACGGATGCGATGTCTGCCTTTCTTAGCAGAATGACGATGAGGTTCATCCCGGAGGATCAACCAGATGACGACGATAAGGAAAAGGAGGACAAACCCGAGCTCGACCAGCCAATCCATAGCTATAACCTTCCTTTCATTAATTCGTTACTATAATTTATTTTAACGTAAATTCGAACTATGTCCCATCTCGTCTTCCTGATTCAGGAAAATTAGGGGTTGACGGGATGAGAAATCGGTCTGTATACTGTGTATATTGATATATACAGTAAACACAGTGAACACCATAAGCAAGATGAGTAGATGACAGGTGAAAGGCAGGCGTGCATATGAACGAATGGAAGCAGGCGTGGTGGTTGACCCGCAGCCAGATGAGTAAGGATAAGCTCCAATGGCTATGGTCTGCATTATTCATGATATACACTGGCGGCATGAGCGGTGTGATGTTTTTAGGACAACAACAGACAGATATTATTAATCCAGTAGTGGATTCCTTCTTTTTGATCATGTTGCCATTTCAAGGGTTCATGTTCTGCAGGCGCTCCTTCCGTTACATACAGGAGGATTCCTATACGCAGATGCTGGCCTACTATCGCAGAATCCCCATCCCTGAACAAGTGGTGATGTGGTCAAGGCTACAGCAGTCTCTGATGGCGTTTACGTACAATGGAATCTTTTTCTACGGATCGTTATACGTGGTTAACCTTCATACCGAAGGATTCCGATGGGATCAGTATCTGGCTTTTAGCCTTACCTGTACAGGTTATGGCCTCTTGGTAACAGGATTCTATATTTACGGAGAGTTTCTGAACAGTGGCAAGAAATACTTGTTTCTCAGTACGCTTTTTATACCATTCGCCATTGGCATATCCATACTGATTCGAATGTCAGGCAGTTACGGATTACGGATTGTAATGGATGGAAGTAAATCATGGGGGCTGCTTTCCCCGATCATGTGGATTGCTCTGATAGCTGGCGTAGCTGGATTATGGCTGTTTAGTCGCTTGACGCTGAAGAAGTTGGTTCTTCGGGATTTGAATTAAAATGAGAGTTGAGCTTATGTACGAATACAGGATGAAACCGGCACGGTCAGGTAACAGACTGGAGTGTACCGGAGGGCGAGGTGCAAGATGTGAAAATACCCATTCAAATTAATGAAAATAGCGCTGAACCTTTATACCACCAAATTGAAAATCAGTTAAGATCGTTAATTATTACGGGTCAGTTGGGGGAGGGAACACATTTGCCGTCCATTCGTGAGTTCGCCGGAGCGCTGAATTGTAGTGTCATTACGGTTAGACGGGTCTATCAGGATCTGGAGAATGAAGGCCTGCTTCGTACGAAGCAGGGGACAGGTACATTTGTGGCCCAGGTAGAAGCCGGCGACAGAGAAAATTATAGATTGAAGGCCGCACAGGAAGCGATGCAGGCAGCGGTGCAGTCGGGGAAATCGGTAGGATGTACGGAAGAAGAGATGGAGAGCCTGTTCCGGGAAGTCCTGAAGACTATTTACGCGAAGTAAGGGAGTGATGCATACATGGAACCTATAGCAATCCAGTTGAACGGCGTATCCAAAATGCGAAAACGCAGAATTATTGGCCCGATTGATCTTTCCATTCCGGAAGGGTATGTAGTCGCTATTCTCGGTCATAACGGTTCAGGTAAAAGTACACTTCTTAACATGCTGCAGCAAGTAGTGCTGCCAGATGCCGGACAGATTATATGGTTTGGGAAGGAACATGAGGGGCTGCTCCCCATTGAACTGAGACAACAGATCGGTTTTGTGGCAGATAACGCGGGTTCGGAAGAGAACCGTATAACAGCTCAGGAAGCAGCCCATTTCCGGTCCTACTGGTACCCGCGTTGGGATATGAAGTTGTTCGACCAACTGATTCATGACATGGAAGTACCTGTTGATGTGAAGCTGAACAAGATGTCCAAGGGAGAACGGCGAAAGTTTGAGATTGCAGCTGCAATTGCAGCTCGCCCAAGATTATTACTTTTGGATGAGCCGTCATCAGGACTGGACCCCTTTGCCTGGAAAGTGATGGTTGAGCAGTTCCGTACCTTCATGGCTGGGGGAGACACCACGATTCTGATTGCCACCCATATTGCGGATGAAGTCAAAAGGCTTGCGGATTACATCGTATTGATGCACCGTGGTCAGTCGCTGGGGATGGCCGAAAAAGATATGGTGCTCGATCAATGGAAAGAAGTCTGGTATGAAGGAGATTTAAGGCCAGAGAGTATTCCTGGTGTTGTGGAATCTTCTTTGGAAGAGAGAGGTCTGATTCGCGTAATTACAACCCGGATCAGTGAAGCGCAGGAGAGGCTGGAGCTGTCCAATAACCGGGTATTGAAGATACGTAACTTGGAATTGGATGAAGTGCTGGCATTCTGGATTGCCGGGTATGCACCCGTACAGTGGAAATAACCGAAGGGAGACGATAAATGATGAACCGATTGGAATTGAAGCAAGTCGTCAAGCAATATGCAGACAAAACAGCCGTTAATGGAGTCACGCTCAATGTAAAAGAGGGGGAGATTTACGGACTGCTCGGAGCCAATGGTGCAGGTAAAACAACAACAATGCGTATGGTGCTCGGACTGATTCACCCTGACGGAGGTAATATCCTGTACAACGGCAAGCCCTACAACACGGAGCTACAACAGATTATGGGTTATCTTCCGGAAGAGCGCGGATTGTACCCGAAGGTGAAAGTCAGCGAACAGATTAATTACCTGGCACGGCTCCGTGGTATGAATGGCAAGGATGCAGACCAGAGCCTCAAGTACTGGTTGGATCGTTTTGAGGTACCCGAGTATTACGACAAGAAGATTGAGGAGTTATCCAAAGGTAACCAGCAGAAAATGGGCTTTATCGCCGCGGTGGTTCATAGACCTCAGATTCTCATTCTGGATGAAGCGTTCAGCGGACTGGACCCTGTCAATGTAGAGATACTCAAATCCACCGTTAAGGAATTGCGTGATGAAGGAACAGCGATACTGTTCTCCACACACCGGATGGAACACGTTGAGGAGTTGTGTCGTCAGATCACCATTCTGCATAGTTCCAATACCGTAGTGCAAGGAGAGATCAAAGAGATCAAGAGCCGTTATCCGCGTGAGCAAGTGTATCTGAGTACGCTTGGAAATGTGGATGGATTGGAGCTATTGCCTGGTGTGAAGAAAGTCGAGCGGAACGAGCGTGGATACCTGATACATATTGGACAGGTGGAAGCCGCTCAGGAGATTCTCAGAACAGCGATGGCACAGACGACAGTGGAGCACTTTGAGATCAAGGAACCAACGCTTAACCAAATCTTTATTCGTGAGGTAGGTGAGTCGAATGAATAAAATGGGAACGATTACGGGATTTACTTTTAAGAACAAGGTTAAAACGAAATCATTCATGGTGACGACCATTGTACTTGCACTTTTAATTTCTATAGGACTCAATGTTCCATATTTCATTACCTTATTCAACGGGGGTCCCATTGGCGGAGCTTCAAGCAGTAATCCTGTAAATATTGGTCTTTTAAGTACGGGGCAGCTTGAAGTTTCCGAGAAACTGGAGAGCTTCTCTGCGGCTCAAGGAGATCAGGCCTATCGATTCATCACCAGTGGTGACAAAGATGAGGCTGCTCTTGCGGCAGATGTGGAAGCAGGGCTTACCGATGGTTATCTGAAGTTTGAAGCCGTTGCCGGGCAAGAGTTCCCGCAGCCGATTCTCTATTCAGCAGAAGACGTATCACCTCAGATTATCGCATCTATTGAAGCTGCGTTGCAGAGTGTGAAGTTGGATGTGGTTGTGAAGGATGTACTCACAGCGGAGCAGAAGGAACTGATTACAACACCTGTGAAACTCACCGAGCAAAGCTTGAGTACAGATGAGAGCGGAGCTGGTACTGATTCTGAAGGTGCAATGAGCCCGATTAACTATATTGTGGTGTACTTGCTGATCATCCTGCTGTTCACCTCGACGATGATGACAGGCAACATGATTGCCTCCGAGATCACAGCTGAGAAGAGCTCACGTATTATGGAGATTCTGATTACGAGTGTATCACCGCTCAGTCAGATGTTTGGTAAAATCATCGGTATTTTCATGGTGGGGATGCTGCAAATTGGGATCTTCGGAGCAGTGGTTGCCGGAAATATCTTGCTGCCGCATAACCGTGCAGTATTAGGTGACTTCAATATGAATGTAAGTGATGTGAATATTGCAGTTATTGTGTACGGACTCATATTCTACATTCTGGGTTACTTCCTGTATGCCGTGTTGTTTGCTGCCATTGGTTCAATGGTAAGTCGTACTGAAGAACTCGGTCAGGCTGTTCTGCCGATCACGATGCTGTCGCTCGTTTCCTTCTATATTGCGATCTTCAGTATTGCTACGCCAAACATTCTGTTGTTGAAAATCGCAAGTTTCATTCCGTTTACGTCGCCGACCGCGATTCTGGTACGGATTGGCGCAGGAGTTGCACCAACTTGGGAGATTCTAACATCCTTAGCGATTCTCGTCGTATCCATTGTCATCTTCGGATGGCTTGCAGCGAAAATTTATCGCACAGGTGTGTTGATGTACGGTAAACGTCCAACCTTTAAAGAGTTATTTAAGGCCATGAAGGCTTATAAGATCTAAGATAGGAACTCAAAAAAAATGTGCGTCGTCATAATTAGTGGGACTATTTTCAGAATTGATGAGACAACTTTTTCATAATCGATGGGAACTGAATATTTATTCATTGTCATTCATCTCCCGATGTTAACTTTAAATTAAAATGTCGTTAACTTGATGGTGTTTTGTCGGTAACTTTAATTTAAATTGTCGTTTCTCCTTGATAAATCAAGTTTTCTCATTAAAGCAACCATGAATCCAGAACTAAATTGTCTTTATAGTATTATGTAGTTTTTATAAATTTGAGAATGAGTGAAGCTGTGGTCAAGTTTATAATTGATTTTATAGGAGAAGATGCTCTTCATTTTCAAGAAGAGTACCTTCTCATTCTCAATATCGCATTAGCTCACATAAAACTTCTATTCTGTGCAAAGAGTTCGAAAAATTTTGGGATTTTTTTGATGTAATTCCTCTTAAGCGGATGATCCGTTTTGCTACCTTCAAGCTTTAGATAATCGGAAGCACTAGGTAAATTGAAGTAGTAAAGTTACTTTATGTGTAATTCTCCTCTATATAATTAATTTAGCAGGGCACTGTGATGATCAATTTGTGATCGATTGAATTCCAATGTTAGTATGTTTAATGTTACTTAAAGTGAAAAAGTAAGTGAAAACAATAAAAATAACTATGGTCAGAATGAAAATCCTGGCCTTTTACTGTGTTCAGTTGACTAATGTATTAACTGAAGAAAATTTAAAAAAGCGAGAGAGGAAATATTATAGTAAATTGGTTGATTAGTCCCTTGTATTACAGGTATATTTGATTTAACAACAAACAAACTAGTTGATATTTTATCAAGGAGGGGTATATATGGGGCACGTTATTTCTTTTTTAAATATGAAAGGTGGAGTAGGTAAAACAACACTTTGTAGAGAAATAGCTTATTATTTACAGAATAGCGGTAAAAAAGTTTTGGTGGTTGATGTAGATCCTCAATCAAATTGTACTCAGTCGCTTTTTGAAAAGTTTTCTGTAGATACAGTAAATGATGAGGGAGTTAAACTTGAGGGCATGCCAACAATTCAAAATATGTATGAGTCAAAATTAGTAAATATTCAAAGGCAAAATGTTATTTTGAAATTGACAGAAAACCTAAGTATAATTCCAGGTGATCTTTCTACAGTTTTTATGGAAAGAGAAGTAAACAGTAAGAATGAGCAAAGACTCCTTACTTTAATTGATCAGTGGGAGCTAAAAAGAGAGTTTGATTATATATTTATAGACTGTCCTCCTACATACTCATTTTATACAGTTTCAGCATTATTAGCTTCCGATTTTTATCTAGCCCCAGCTCAACCAGATTTGTACTCTATTTTGGGACTTGATTTACTGAATAATGTAGTAGAAAACTTTAAAAATGATGATCAGGCTGCTTTAATGAAATCTAGAACTCTCTTGTGTCTAGGGGTAGTTTTAACGAAGGTGGACCTTGATGGTGGCGTCAGTAAAATAATCAGTAGTATAGATACTTTTGCAAGGAAGAAAGGTTTATATAGATTTAAACAAGAATTTAAGTACATGCCGAAAATCGCAACAAGCCGAATGGATACTTTTGTAACTGATAGAAATGATGCTCTTTTATTGCAGACTGTACAAAACATTTGTGAAGAGTTCGAAGGGAGGATAGATGCTGCTAATGGACAAGAAAAATTTAATCAACAAGTTTAAGGAAGTTAAAAAAATACAAAATGAGAACACTTTGAGAGTAAATCTGTATGGCTATTTATCTGAAATTATTCTCTCAACTGAGTTATTTAAAAGTAACAAAGATTTACCTGAATTTTTTGAGTTCATTAGCATAGCACATAGAGAATATCTTTATTCTAATCGAACTTCGTTAATAGCCATGACGATTAGAAAATTGCAAAAAATGGATTTGAAAAATCTTATGGTATTGCAGTCTAGAACCATGGACTTTCTGTATAAACACGGTGATATTAATGATGATAACTACGAGCTTGAGAGTACCAAGCGATCAAATTCTTCTGACGATTATGTAAATGATATTGTGAATAAATACAGTCGAGGTAAATAGTTAATGTCTAAGCAAAATGAACTTACTCGCTATAAAGAATTTATTGATACACACTTCCCTTCAAATGTATGGACATCGAAACAAGGAAGGCTTAAGACAATAGATAAACTGCATTCGCTAGCCTATGATAATTTGATTCTGATTGAAGTTTTTCAAAGTTGGATTGAAGAGCATGCATGCCAATGTAACAAACAATTTTTAAGTGATTTTAAAGAATATATAAATTCGATTCTTGTTGCTTTACCAGTCAATCACGTTGGATTTGTAGGATATCTCATTCGTTCGGCAGTAGAGACTCTGTTAAAGATGCTTTATTCATTAGCATATCCTGATAAAGATCAGAGTACTATAGCTCGGACTGCTTTTAGAAATTTAAAAGATGAATTGAAAGAGGCATACAAAATAAAAGAAAGTACTAAACTGCCTAAACTTTCACAACTGTTTTCTTTGTATGGAACATATTCAAAAGAAATTCATGCTCATTTAACGAACAATTTTAATGCTTTAGGTACTCTAGATTACTATGTTAGCAATTATTTTGAAAAAATGAGCCACTTTGTCAAAGATGTGAATGCTATATTTAAATTATTTATAGAGCTTCTTTGTGAAGCAATAAACTTTAATTTTCAAGAACTTACCTTTGCCTCTATTATTCGTTTAGAGAGAAATTTAGATCCAGAAAATTTGGCTATAATTAAAGAGATGGCATAACCTCGTTCTAGTTTCGCTAATTAGTCTGTAGATAATAGAGTAATGTCAAAAGTGAAGATTGAAATTTTATCCAAACGAAGTCGCTAGTATAGCGGCTTTTTTCGTTGTAGAACTTGTCAGCAATTCTCTGGATTTATGTTATAGAATTTCAATTGAGAGATTACCGATTAGACATTAAACCATACTTGCTACATATCAATACTTATAAAATTTTCTCCATTGCCATCACATCTACAAATTTCCCTTCTAAAACGCCTTGATTCTGAAATACACCTACTTCTCGATATCCAGCTTTATGATATAAGCTCTGACCTAGCGTATTAAATGGAAAGGTGAAAAGAACAAACTTATAAAAGTTATTCTGCTTACCGATTTGCTCTAATTTCTGAAGTAATTGTTTTCCAACCCCTTTGCCACGATGATCACGATGAATATAAATGGAGAGGTCACCGACACCGTCATACGCGCTTCTTGGGCTATACGTATTGATAGAAGCCCATCCAACCACTAGATCATTCTGTTCGGCTATAAGTATCGAGTAACGTCCTTTGTGCTTGTTAAACCATTCAGACATGTAAGCTTCATCTTTTATATCTGTTTCAAGCGTGGCAATACGGTCTTCAATACCTTGGTTATAAATCGTTAAAATGTCGCTGAGATCAGCAACTGTAGCTTGTCGCACTAAAAGCATCAACATCACTCCTACGTTTTGTTTTGTATTTTTTTATATATCACAATGTAACTTGAAATGTGAAGTGGGGAAGAAAAATAATAAAAAAACATTTGCATATTGCAAATAATCAGGGTATAACTATAACAAGAGGTGAGGTAATTGGAAAACAACGTAAGAGAGATGTTTCAGATCATGACACGGCGTTTTGGATTGTTGGATAAAAACTGTTGCACCGCAGGAGGTTTGGATATTTCACTTATTCAAAGTCATATCGTTTATGAAATTGATCGTAAACATAATCCATCCATTCAACAAGTGGCAGATGCACTCTCCATTGACATCACGACGTTTAGCCGGCAGGTTCAAAGTCTTGTAAAGTTGGGTTTGGTTCAAAAAACGCCTCTACCTGAAGATCGACGGATTTACATATTATCCTTGACTACACAAGGGAAGTTTGTTGCTACGGTCATTGATGAGCAAATGAATGATTATTTAAAAGAAGTCTTTTCTCATATGTCTGAGTTTGAACGGGATATGGTCATCAACGCCGTCAAACTGCTAAACGAAAGTATGGCGAAATCCAGCGTATGCTGTACACCACTGGGATAATACTTATCCCATTTATTTAATATAATACTTGCAAAATGCAACTAATTATGAGGAGGAAACTAAGATGATTAAACATATCCCTGTGAACCAAGTGAGCTGCTGCGAAGCACCAGTACAAGAGAAGGGCAAATTACCTGTCGCGATCATTGGAGCTGGACCGGTTGGTCTTGCGGCAGCAGCACAACTCATTTCAAAAGGTGAGCCGTTTATGTTGTTTGAAGCTGGAGATGAAGTAGGGACAAACATTCGAAAATGGGAACATGTACGACTGTTCTCACCATGGCAGTATAACATCGATAAAGCTGCTAAAGAGTTGCTGCTATCGGCCAATTGGGTCGCTCCACAAACCGAAACGATCCCAACGGGTAAGGAGATTGTCGAGTATTATCTAAAACCTTTGGCTGAGCTGCCTGAATTAAGTCCACATATACATTTGAATACGAAAGTTACTGCGATCAGTCGTAAAGGGTTAAGTAAAGTAAAAACAAATGGGCGTGAGAAACTCCCGTTTGTGATTCATGTTGAACAAAACGGATCTTCGTTTATTTATGAAGCGCGGGCTGTTATCGATGCGACGGGGACATGGTCCAATCCGAACCCTCTTCGTTCAGACGGTATATTTTCAGAAGAGGAAAAAGCGCTTAATAGCCATATTTCATACGGTATTCCTGCTGTATTAGGAAAAGAGAGAAATCGATATAGCGGCAAGAAGGTGCTTGTTGTAGGAAGTGGACATTCTGCGATTAACACGTTGCTTGAACTTGTAGAGCTTCAAAAAGAAGAATCAAGAACTGAGATTGTGTGGGTTGTTCGCAAAGCAAATATCGAGGATGTTTATGGCGGACGAGAACTAGATGGGCTTCAGGCAAGAGGTGAACTGGGTACTCGTATCCAAAAGGTGGTTGAATCCAGTGCCGTAAAGGTCCTGACAGCATTTCATATTGAAAAACTTCAAAAACAAGGTGAACAGATTCAGGTTTCCGGAACCATCATAGATGAACAAGTGGTTATTGATCACATCGATGAAATTGTAGGTAACACAGGTTCTCGTCCTGACTTATCGATGTTGAGAGAAGTACGAGTATTGACGGACCCAGGCTTAGAATGTGTTTATGAGCTTGCGCCATTAATTGACCCCAATATCCACAGCTGCGGAACAGTTCGACCACATGGCGAAAAAGAACTCCGTCAACCAGAAAAGGGCTTTTATATCGTAGGTGCCAAAAGTTATGGAAGAGCGCCAACTTTCCTCATGGCAACGGGATATGAGCAAGTCAGATCCATTGTAGCGGCTTTGGTGGGAGATATGGAGTCAGCTCAAAAAGTAGAACTGGAACTGCCGGAGACAGGTGTTTGCAGTTTAGGTGCTAGTAGCACGGACAGCTGCTGTGAACCAGTTCAGGTAGAGGAAGCCACTACAAATTGCTGCTCTACTTCAAAAACGGAAAAGGCAGGATCAGATTCTTGCTGCGGATAAATCAAGAATTCAGAGCTATTGCATCCGAATCGTGATGCAGTAGCTTTTTATAGAAGGAGGGAGAAAATTGAAAAATATGATTTATGATTGCATCGTTATTGGTGGTGGTCAATCCGGTTTGGCAGCAGCCTATTACTTACAAGAAGCTAAACGGAACTTTATCATCCTTGAAAAAAGTGAAGAGCATTTAGGATCATGGGCAAATTACTATGATAGCTTAACGTTGTTCTCGCCTGCACCGTATTCTTCATTGCCAGGACTCCCATTTCCAGGTGGAGCAAATGTTTATCCGCGTAGAGATGAGGTTGTTCAATACTTAAAGTCTTATGCGGCTACATACAATTTTCCAATACACACAGGGCAAGAAGTAATTAAAGTGGATAAGGAAAGTAATATCTATACAGTCCATACCTCAAGCGGAGAACAGTTTCGTACACGGTCCATCATTAGTGCAAGCGGGGCATTCGTAAATCCTCATATTCCAAACATTCCTGGCATGCATGAATTTAAGGGAGAAATACTTCATGCCAAGGACTACCGAAATGAGAAAGAGTTTAAAAACAAACGGATCATTGTTGTGGGAGGAGGTAATTCGGCGGTACAAATAGCGGTTGAACTGGCTAAGACGGCGCATGTAACGATTGCATCCAGAAGCCCGATCAAATTCAAGCCGCAGGTCATTGCAGGGAAAGATATTCACTTTTGGCTAACTATACTCAGGCTTGATCAATCCAATTGGGGCAAACGATTATTGCAGAAAAGTAGTGACGGTGTCCTTGATACCGGTACATATAAAAATGCAATCGATCAAGGTAAGCCAGATGCCAAACTGATGTTTAAAGCTTTTACGGAAAATGGGTTAGTGTGGGCAGATGAGACTCGTGAAAATGTGGATACCGTTATTTTTGCCACAGGTTATATTCCGAATTTCGAATATCTTAGTGGATTGAACGTTCTTGATTCATCAGGTGTACCTGTAAAACAAAGCGATGAAAGTATCCATTTCGTAGGTATACCGTGGCAGACCTCATTTGCGTCTGCGACGATTCGAGGTTCTGGGAATGACGCGAAAAAAGCTGTACAATCGCTTGTGAAAATATTGTGAGCTATCGAATTTCAGGAGGATGTTATAATTGATGATTATAACTTCTCGAGGTGACTATAATGAAGGGCACACTGTTGTATACCGCAGCACAACTTAATGATGCAATCTTAAAAAAATGGCACGTAAAGGTATATCAGCATGATGAATTATTAGATCAAGGTGGAGTCATTGAGTATCAAACGAGAGATATAGTTAAGATGAAAGACAGTCATTATTTTATTAAGTCAAAATGTGAATTTTTAGTTCGAGAGTAAAGTCGGTAATCATTATTGCCGACTTTTTTGGTGTGGTAAACCTAATATATTCGTGATTGATTATATAAGTGGTTTATTATATAATTATATTACTAAATGAAACCAACGAGAATATCACAGGAGGTGTACATATGGAACAAAACATTCAGGAGATGGCTGAGGCGTATAAGTTATTAGCTGATAAAACACGTTTGACCATCATTGCGCTACTTCAGGAACAGGAACTCTGTGTATGTGATATCACAGACATTATTGGCATGTCACAACCAAACGCCAGTCAGCATCTTCGAAAACTAAAGGCAGCCGGTCTACTAAATGAAAAGAAAAGAGGGCAGTGGGTGTACTACTCTCTTAATCCAGATGCAGAAGCATATGTTCAGTGTGTGTATCCGTATCTGCCATCCATGAAAGATAAAATAGCAGGATTGAACAACTGCTGCGGTCCTCAGGAGGAAGCATGACCATTATCGCGATTTTAATCTTTTTACTTACACTGACTTTTGTGATCTGGCAACCTAAGGGGCTTAATATTGGATGGTCAGCGTCAGCTGGAGCTGTCCTTGCTCTTCTTTTTGGAGTTGTGAGTCTATCCGATGTAGGTACGGTCACAGGAATCGTATGGAACGCCACGCTTGCTTTCGTAGCTATTATCTTAATTTCGCTAATCTTAGATGAAATCGGATTTTTTGAATGGGCTGCACTGCACATGGCAAGGCTCGCAAGAGGTAATGGCAAGCTGATGTTCGTTTATGTTGTGCTGCTTGGAGCAGCGGTTGCAGCGTTCTTTGCAAATGACGGTGCCGCACTGATCTTAACGCCCATTGTGCTTGCTATGGTCCGAGCGCTCAAATTTGATCAAAAGATGATTTTACCTTTTATTATCGCGAGTGGTTTCATTGCAGATACAACTTCGCTCCCACTCGTCGTGAGTAACCTCGTCAATATCGTTTCTGCGGATTACTTCGGTATTGGTTTTGTGGAGTACGCAAGTCGTATGATTGTTCCGAATTTCTTTTCAATATTAGCGAGTCTTCTGGTCTTGTTCTTGTTTTTTAGAAAGAGTATTCCAAGGAACTACGAAGTCAGTCAGCTCAAAAAGCCCGCTGAAGTGATTAAGGACAAGAAACTGTTCAAAATATCTTGGGTGATTTTAGCCGTATTACTGGTTGCATACTTGATGAGCGAGTTCATTCAAGTTCCCGTGTCTGTTATCGCTGGGGTTATTGCAATCTTGTTTATATTAGCTGCACGACGGAGTCACGCTATTCAAACGTGGAAGCTCATTAAAGGGGCTCCATGGGCAGTAGTAATTTTCTCTATCGGTATGTACGTCGTCGTTTATGGACTGCGAAATGTGGGATTGACGGATGAACTAGGGAAAGTCATTCAAGCCATCGCCGACCAGGGGCTCTACATCTCCACACTTGGTATGGGCTTTCTAGCTGCAATATTGTCTTCGGTTATGAACAATATGCCGACAGTGATGATTGATGCACTTGCCATTGATGGAACGAGTACGCAAGGTGTCATCCGGGAATCGCTGATTTATGCCAATATTATCGGCAGTGACTTGGGTCCAAAAATCACACCGATCGGATCTCTCGCAACACTTTTGTGGCTACATGTACTGTCCCGTAAGGATGTAAAAATCACGTGGGGTAGTTATTTCAAAATCGGGATTGTGCTCACCATCCCAACGCTCTTTATCACGTTAACAGGACTGTATTTGTGGCTACACTTGATTCATTCAACAAACATAAACGTTTGGTTAATGATTGGCATAATCACAGTAGCATTGGTTGTTATCGCTACGGTCGTAAAAACGTTAATTAACTCTAAAATGGGCGAAGCGAAAGTGCAAGTAAGCCAAACCAAAGATAAAGGAGATCAATAATCATGAACAACAAACCACTTGTTTACTTTTTGTGTACAGGAAACTCTTGCAGAAGCCAAATCGCCGATGGATTTTTAAAGGCACTTGGTAGTGATAAATATGAGGTGAGAAGTGCAGGATTAGAGGCACATGGCTTAAATCCTCGTGCTGTTCAAACGATGAAAGAAGCTGGAATCGATATTTCGGGTCATACATCCGATGTGATTGATCCTGAGATTTTAAAACAAGCAGACTACATCATCACACTTTGTGGTCATGCCAACGATAATTGTCCAGTTGTACGTAATGACAAAGCTGAAAGATGGCACTGGGGCTTCGATGATCCAGCCAAGGCGACAGGTACAGAGGAAGAAATCACAGCTACATTCGCTGAGGTCCGCGATTCAATTAAAGCTCGTATCGAGCAGTTCTTGAAAGAAGGTAAGTAAAATGGACCACGCCGAAAAGAAATACCATGCACTTATTGCTGATAAAGTTTTTATGGGCGGAGCTGCTGACGTAAAGGCAATGGTTCTGAACGAAGGTATTGAAGTCGTGGTGGATCTTCGGGAAGAAGCAACAGAATGCGCGTATCCAGCAGATCATGTGATGTGGGTAAAGGTGCCGCTTGATGACGATACGAAAGAACATGAAGCCGAGCTTTTTAAACAAGCCATTCATGAGGTTGTTGGAGCATATAATGTCGGCAAGAAGGTCGCCTTTCATTGTGGTGGAGGCAAGGGCAGAACGGGAACTGTTGCAGCTGGCACTCTGTTGGAGCTAGGGTTAGCCAATACAATAGAGGATGCTGAACTGAAGGCAAAAGGCATTAGAAGTATCATTAATATTAAGCCGCTGCAAAAGGAAATATTAAATAAAATATTCTGAAACAAGGCTTTTAATAGTTACGCTAACGAGAAACGTTTGCTCAATACAATCAAGAAAGCAGCCGATCAAATTGACCGGCTGTTTTTCTTCAACTAACGGGCAGTTATGTTTAATTATCTGTGTTAAAATGAAATAATTATGGCTGGATAGAAGAAAATGGGGGGATAAAGTGGACGAGAAACAGTTCTTGAAAACTATGTTTGAAACGGTTAAGTATGATGATTATAAGAATAAAGATGAGTTACTTGGGATATTAAGAAATTCTATGATCACTTACCTTAAAACAAGTGACTTTACCCGCAAATCTTATCAATATAAAGAGTATGTTGATTTAAGAGTACCCGTGCCTTTATTAAAGGTAGCACGAACTTACAAGAGCCAATTAGAAACAATAGCAGCTTTAGTATATATAGAAACGGCCGAATATGACTTTTACGGATTAAATATAAAACCAAAACCTGTTGATCTAGAGGAAGATGAAACAACAGAACATGATGTATTTTTTGATGAGATAAAAGAGACAATAATTCAAGGTATTAGAAATGCAAAATATTCGATATGGATTGCAGTAGCATGGTTTACTGATAATGAGATATTTGAAGAGTTATTACTAAGAAAAAACGCTGGGGTTAATATAAGAATAATCACATCAGATGAAGCTACCAACAAACACATAATGCACGAATTAGAAAGTAATTTTGAAGTGAAGAAGATTCCGTTAAAGGGCAAATATTTGTCAAATAGACTTCATGACAAGTTTTGTATAATTGATTTTGAGTTTGTGATGCATGGTTCATATAATTGGAGTAAAAATGCAAGAGAAAACGACGAAACCTTAGCAACTGCACTTGACAGAGACTTTGTAAAGAAATTTGCTGATGAATTTATGCGGTTGTATGTAGGAAATTAAATTTCAATATCTATCTTTAAAACTAACGTGAAACGTTAGCTTAGCAAGGAGCATTCTGTGGTTTAGTAGATTGCTCCTTTTTTGATATCAATTCTAAAGTTCTACCAAAAATCTTAGCTGAACCTGAAGATGATCGTACTAGTTCCATATATTGAAGACAACTAGATACCACTAGAACCGATACTAAAACTTTGGAAATGACTTAACAGTGCGCAGAATAATTGTAAGTTCATTGTAGTTATTAGATTTGGATAGAAAGATCATTTCAATATTTTTTCTCCATACCCAAACAGCAGTTGGGAGGAAAATAGCGAATAAGGCCAATGGGACAACTTTATCTATTTCAGTCCAAACAAGATTTTTAGTTACACTAGCATTCCAAAAAGGCAATATAAATGTTGCAAAAATGGCAATAGGAAGCCAGCGTTGTTTCCTTATAGAGTCTCCTTTATGTGAGTAATATTGGATTAGACTATCAATGTTAGTGTGGTTAAATCTATTGTTTCTCAAAAAGTAATAAACTTCATCACACCGTAAAGCAAAAAGAATTTCTTTATCATATGTAAATTTTGATTTTCCAATGAGGTACGATAGTTCCTTATATTCTGTCCGAATGTATTTTCGTGAAGATTGAATTGTGACTAAGTGAGATAAAAGAGTAATTGTACCTAGGCATAGTAAGAAGATTCCGTAAAAGTAACTAGGTGAGTAATCCCATACTAACAATAGAACAATGTAAAGTAGCAGTTGTACCATGAGTAACGAAAATGATAATACAAATACTACCTCAAATCTACGGGCGCGCTGATTAAAAAGTTTATTTTGTAGAGTTAGTTCCTCGAAACAAATTTTGTAGATCTGATGTTTTAATTTTTGATCAGATACAGAATGTCTATTCATTAAATCACTCCTCTATAAAGATTTTATCGGAGTGCTCCTTTGATTCATTTAATATAAGATGAAATGAGATATGTTCTCGGTATTGTGGTCTATGGATGGCTAATAGTAAGAAATAAATAAATTAAAAGGAGAAAAGGAAGTACAACTTTGCATTTGAGTTATACGCCTACACAAATTATGAATAGAAGTCGATAAATCAGATAGAATCAACTAATGTTACCCAGTAATCAGGTATAGCCCTCTTATATGGAGAGCTATACCTGTTGTGGAGTAAGTATAAGCGAATCATTAACTCATTTTTTATTTCGAGTGGTAGGGGGCTTCCTTGGATGACTATTCACAAAGTGAAGATAAAACATTGGAGATCCATCGGAGGAGATCCAGGAGTTGAACTTGATTTAGGGAGAATTACTGTGCTTTCAGGAGAGAATGATTCTGGAAAAACAGCAATTTTATTGGGGCTTTATGGAGCTATGAGAGCTCTTAGAACCAGTCATGATGAATTCTTAGAAGAGAACTTGCATCCTGCAGGTAGCAAACACCAAAAAAGTAACGGGGAAATTGCTGATCAAAGCTACACTTCTGTTTTAAGCACTCTTTCCACTGAGTTAAAAAGTCAAATAAAGAATCAGTTTAATCATAACGTAATCTGGAAGAAAAGAGACCCAGAGTTTCTGGAAATCTTGATGCTCTTGTTTGAAGAAAGTATAGAAATGCTATATGAAGTTATCAATTTTAAAGAAGATTTTTTTGGGACAGCAGGTCACTTTGTTTTTGATCCCTCTGTAAAAAATAGGTATAACCTCATACTAAAACAACATATGCTCACTACTGATGAAGTTGGAGATTTGTCAAATTTGTGTGATTTGCTCTTGATGAACATAAGTAAAGGAAAAGTGTTTAATCACGGCTGTTTCTTTATTTCGCCACATCGAAACTATATTCCACAGCATCAAGAAAAGGAATCATCAAAAGACGAATTTTATTTAGGATATAATGTTTCAGAACTTGTAGGGTTTGTTAAAAAGATTAAAACAGAGGAGATGATGCGGAAAGGGCTATACAACAGACTGTTGCGTTATGTGAAAGTGTTGTTCCCTGAGGTTATTTCAATATCAACCAATATTCCAGAAGGAATGGACCATCATGATGTTTTCATTGAGTGGAAAGTGAACGGAGTTTCGAAAACTCAACCTTTGACTCGTAGTGGATCTGGTGTAGTTAGTGCTGTATATTTAGCTGGACGCCTATTGTCTGGTTCAGATCATCAAACGATCGGTTTCATTGATGAGCCTGAGACTGGTATGCATCCCAAACTACAAGTACGGTTTCTAAAATTACTAAGAGAACTCTCCGAAGACTTTGAAATTCAATGGATTGTTTCAACGCATTCCCCATTTATTATGAAAAATCTAAAGGACAAAGATCGGTTATATCTTATTCAACATGATGGATCAGAAACTATTGCTAGAGCAATCGAGCCTAATGACAAATCGACTGTATTTCAAGCAATTGGCGCATATTTGCCAGATACAATTTCATCTAAAGGGTTTATTTTTGTAGAAGGAACAACGGAAAGTACATTGTTGCCCTTACTCTTGAAAAAGTGTGAAGTGGATATAGAACAAGAAGGACTCGTGATTATACCCATGGGTGGAGAAAATATATACAGTATTTCACCATCGGACCTGACTAAAATACATCCGAAAGCCATGGTTATTCTAGATAGTGATCTAGTCAAACCGTTAAGTTCAGGTGGGAACCTGACGAAGAAAAAAATCGAGTACCAACAAGAGTGTCATAAACATGGAGTAGAATGTTATATTTCAACGGATTATCGTACAATTGAAAACATGTATCCTGTGCATGCTTTGTTGAACGTTCTCAACTCATCTGAGGACGGAGTTGGGGATGATCCCTTTATGGACCTCTCACCTTGGATTACAAATAAAATCAACTTAGCCATAAAAATGGCGGAGGTCATAACCCCTGAGGAAGCATTGGACTTTCCGTTCGTTAAAGCGATTATGCAGTGGTGGGAAAGAGATCATTAGAAACGGAAAACTTTGTAATATAGCGTAGTAAGAAGGAAGGTGTCTAGTGAATTTTGAAATTACGGACGAAATGATGAATTTCATCAGAGCATGGGATTCATGTGTTGCAATGGATGCAACGGGTGCTAAATTTGAGTATATTTTTATCCCCACTAGCCTTGGGCTGGTGACGCAAGTCAGATGTGATGTATGTAAAAGAGTACTGGATTTATCGGATAATCTTTAACGTCCATAAAACAAAAAGCACTTTTGGAATGTTGTATCGTACAAATTCCAAAAGTGCTTTTTTTAATGTAGGACGTATTACATTTCTTTCAATAGGAGGGCATCTTTAATTAAACGATGAACCACTTCAAGTTCTTTACTGGATAAAGATAATAAGGTGGTATCGATCTTCTCCAACAGATCTGTTTTAGATTTATTCATCGCATCTCGCTTCTCATCCTCAAGTAATTGAGACGGTACAATACCGAGTGAAATTGCAATTTTATCCAGAGTCTCTATCGTAATATTGACTTCCCCGCGTTCAATTCTCCCTAAGTAAGACTGATCTATTCGAAGTTGTTCTCCTAATTCTTCTTGAGTTAGCTTTCTCGCTTTTCGGTATAAGCGGATTCTTTTTCCGACTCTTAAATATATATTGGACATTCATGCCACCTCTATATAAGAGTAGGTAAGATATGACCTGGAATGAAGAATATTTAACTACTTAATTCCAATTGTAATTAGGAGTTAAATATCCTAAAATGAGATTAGCATATGATTATAAGGAGAATACAACTATGAGCCAACAACAAGTAATTGAGAATGTGCTGCAATCTAAAATGCGTGGAAAGGTGACCTACTTAGGCAATGTATCCGCGGCTTCAGTGTTACAAATGACATATGTAAAACCATATGATCATCCATCAGGCAAAGGTTATCAACGCCCAGTAGATAGTAAACGATGTAATGATTTTGCATCCTATCTCTCCAAAGGAGATGATGCGCTCTTTACTCCAATTATATTAAATGGTGAATCGCATTGGGAGTTTGTCGCTTATGACAAAACAAGACCACATGTCGGAAGATTGCTTTGTAAAGACAGAGCCTCTTTAATGGATGGTCAGCATCGTGTGGGTGGGATTAAACGATATACGCAGGACACCAATTCAGAAATCGTTGTTCCCTTTTTGGCCTTTCATTATTTAGATGAGGATGAAGAAATCATCTTGTTTGACGTCATTAACTCCAAAGCTAAAGGAATTGGCACTTCACTGAGTAAATATCTACACCGTAATTCGGACGAATTGAGTTGGATTTCTACCCAGCTCATTACTCGTGGAGATAGTCCATTCCATTTTATTGGTACAGTGACGGGAAAGCGAAGTGTGGGCCGGCATGTCACTCTTCAGAATTTGTACAAAGTGATTGAATTGTTGACAAAGGCTGAACCAGTCTCGAATTTAAGTAAAGATGAAAAGCTGAATCTAAGCCTCATCTATTTTAACTACATCAAAGAGCAATTCAATATGGAGTGGCTCAACTATAAAGAATACCGTATCACTCACATTGTTTGTCTTCATGCACTAGCGATTACAGGATCTGAGATTCTGAAGGAATTTGTTACGAAGCAAAAAGGAAAAGCAGACTATTCTTTTATAGAGAAAAGCGTCCGGAAAATGAAGAATACCGTATGGGCTGCAGAAGGTCCTTTAAAGTATTTGAAAGGAATCAGTGGTTCTCGAATTCTCGCACAAGATTTAATTGCTGACATATTCGTCAAAAAGTAATTAAGGTTGGGGGAACTGAAATGTATCTGATACGCTTGAAGCCCTATTCAGACGAATCACTTTCTAGTTTTTTGAGTCGATTGGCTTACGCGAATGGGGTATCCTTAATCCCGTTACTTAAAGATGCATCTAGTCCAGATTATACGTTACGTACAGACAGGATCTATCTCATTGATCAATATCCCAGCCTTATTTTGAATATCAGTTATCTATCTAAACGGACTGAGCTAGATAAGGAGGAGATCTATACATTAACCTTCTATTATGCAATATCTAAATTTGTGCATAGTAAAAAGGAATCTCATTCACGGATATTGAGAGGATTAATTCGAAAAGAGTTTTGTTATTGTCCTCATTGTCTCGATGAGGCGAACTATTTACGTTTGCAATGGGGAATTGTGGGACTGGATATATGCCTAAAACATCAATGTTATTTGAGGCATACTTGTCTAAAGTGCCACTCCTCGCTTCCATGGAGTACGCTCCTGGCTGGGAACTGTTGTCCACTATGTGGCATCTTTTTAGGGACGTTACCCAGGAATAAAGAGCAGGTCGTGATCAATATTCCTGAGCAACAATGGTTAGAACGTCAATGGGGGTACCTCTTGCAATGTAGTGATGCATCTTATTCTCCAGAGAATGTAGCCCAAAAAATAATGCACGTCATTCATCAACAATCTCCTCATCTCTCTCTGCGTGATGCTTGTAATCAATTGAAAATGGATTATCAAGAATTATTACAACAAATTCGTGGAACTCACACGAGAAAACGAAGTGTCCATATCTCGACATTGTTAAATTTCCTCTCTCAAACTACTACAGATATTTCATCATTCCTATCCAATGAACTACCACTACATTGGTCAAACTATATAGAATCCAAAGATGTAATTGCAATTGACCAGGGGGCTACTTGTATAGCTCCTTGGTGTATCTTTGACCCATGTAAAGATCAATTATGTGATACCGGAACATCGTATAAAAAACTGAAGAATAACCGAGTAAGACGAAAGTATTCATTTTGTCCACAATGCGGATGTATTTACTATTTTGATGAACAAGGGCAGCAAAAAGAAAAGGATGGATATATTGAAGCGTTTAACACGTTTCAGGAAGAGTGGAGACAGCTGACACCTGAACATTGGAGGGGGTCTCTCAAACATATCGCTTTTTTTAGGACTAGAATTATTTCAACCGTTGACTCGTTCGTTGATCAAACATTGCTGAACCGATTCCAACAAGCGGTGCTAGAGCATATGACTTTAAACCATATCAAGTCGTGGTCATGCTGGAAGTCGGAAAGTCACTATCTGATGTATAGATACCATATTACCATTCTAAGATTAAAACATAACCTGAAAAAGTCTCTGGGCCCTCGATTGAACTTCACTCTTAAACGTAAAGAATTAAAGGATGCCGTTGAACAAATAAAAATGCGAAATGAAAGCATTACACTACAGAATCTAGCATCACGTATTCATATTTCAGTTGCAACGCTAAGATCCTGGAAAGAAGGGTACGATCTGTACCTTGAAGCTAAGCGGAAGCAGGTCTCTGAAGTACATCAAGCAAGAACCTCTGAACTATATATCCAGATCAAGAGGTTACTCTCTGATCATCAAGGCAAAACACTAATGATAAAGGAAGTATATGCGCATTTAAATGTAAGGCAATCATATTTAATAAAAATATCACCTGATGTGACATTTTTTATATCCGAGGCTGTTCGAGTCCATAATAATCAATCATATCATTGTGGAAATGAGAAATAGGGAGGACGGAAGATGTTCAATCGACCCGTTCGAAAGATTAAGCCGAAAACTAAAGGGTACCGTGGTAAAGAGCCATTTTTAAAAACAGGTGAGATGATCCCGTGGGAAAGTTTTTTGGAGAGGGATTATATTAGACTCGCTGATTATGATTTAGATGTGCAATTGATCTTTGCTCAAAATATAAAAATCACGTACATGTACGATGGGGAAATTAGAGAACATTACCCAGACTTTAAGATCATTACGTATGATAATCAGGTGTTTGTTGTTGAAGTGAAACCAAACCGATTTGTATTTGAAAAAAATAATCCCATAAAGTATCTAGCTGGCCGAGCCTACTGTGAAGAAAGGGACTGGACGTATATCACCATTACAGAAGATGACATTCGCCCAGGATATTTGCAGCCTAATTTATCTTTGTTACGTGGTTTGGGAACGGAAGATATACCTCCACATGTACTAGACTTCGTTTTGTCTCAATTAGAGAAGGTAAACATAACTACAATTGCTGAACTCCGAGTGCTTTGTGAAGAGTTAACTGAGGAACAGTATTACAGTGCGATTTATCAGTTGATTTATTTTCAAGAAGTTCATAGTGACTTAATCTCTAACCCGATCACG
Source organism: Paenibacillus sp. SZ31 (assembly GCF_012912005.1). Classification (GTDB taxonomy): domain Bacteria; phylum Bacillota; class Bacilli; order Paenibacillales; family Paenibacillaceae; genus Paenibacillus. Next base: position 9,023 of record NZ_JABBEA010000006.1, on the reverse strand, counting down.
GATCTTTCCCAAATCGAATATAAGGAGTGACAAATGTGTTTATTACACTAGATTGTGGCACTCAATTTAAGATAGGTAACACGGAGTTTGAAATCAAGTCGATTGTAGATGATAAAACGTTTGAAGTATTTAACAAAAACTATCGTATGACAGAACGAATTACCCTAAAGGAACTTCATGAGTCCTTTTATACAGACGATGAGACGAAGAAACTGAGATTTTACGTTGAGGATGATTCCGATGAAACAGCTAAATGGGATATGGAAAATCATACGCCCCTTGAGAAGCTGGACATGGATCGAAAGTACGCTATCATTCAACCAATTATTGAAGGACGTGTCCAGAATGTTAAGGAGTACGTTGATAACTATCCGACTGCCTTATTACCTTCTTCTCAAACTAAACTATATAGATCGACAGTTTATCGTTGGATCAAGAAATATAGCCGACAAGAAAATAAACTATCGCTGCTTCCAGCTGCAATGGGTCCTAAAGGTCGCCATATTGATACCGAAAATATGGGGTTCTTACGAGATTTTATTGAAGAGTTAGATAAAAAGGCTGAAATACAGACTACTAGAGATAAGTGGCTTTTGTACGGAAAGGAAGTTAAGCGCCACAATACTTTTCGCGAAGAAAAACAACAACTATCCATACTTTCCGAATCCACGTTTCGCAGGCTATATAAGGAAATGCATGATCCTCGACCTAGACAAATTCAAATTATGGGTATTGCGCATGCCGACTTAGCTCAGAACGGTGTCCGTAGTTCGTTCATAGCGGAACGGCCTCTTCAATATGTAGAACTGGATTGGACTCCGCTTGACTACATTATTGTTAACTTTGATACAGATGAGACATACCGGCCTATTGTGATGTACGCCGTTGATAAATATACAGATATGCCCTTAGGCTATATTGTTATTTTCAAAGAACAACCCAGTGCAGGAGATTGGAAACAACTTTTACTTCAAATTATGACACCGAAAACGAATATAAAAGAATTATATCCTCGAGTCCAAAAGGAGTGGTCAGGGTACGGAAAACCACAAACGATTATTATGGACAATGCCTCTGTAAATGATTGTGAGGAAGTTAGTGAAGTTTGTGGGGCCATCGGAATCGGGTTGCTATTTAACGAAAAAGCATCAGGTCATCAGAAGGGCACTGTTGAAAATGCGCTTGGGAAAATAAATCGCGTTTTTCATGCCTACAGAGGGACCACTTTCTCCAATTTCCAAGAAAAGGGTCATTATAATTCAAAGAAAAAAGCATGTGTAGACATCAATAAGCTGCATGAAATGATTCATATAGTGATCGTAGATTTAGTTGCTAACAAATATAATCGTGGCGTAGGTGGTATACCAGAGGATTTGTGGAATGAGGCGCTTAAAGACTCTAAAATCCGACGTCAACTACCACAACAGAAAGAGTACATTGAATTGTTGTTTGCTTCAAGTTCAACCTATCGGATTATAGGGCCAAAAGGAATTGAACTTCAGGGTCAGTTTTATAATAGTGAACCATTAAACGAACTTCGATTAATGATTCAAAACACAGGAGGTAATAAGAAAGTTCGTGTACGATACGGAATGGACATGAGACATATTTATGTATACGACGAGAAAAATAAACGATATGTTCTAGCCTATTTAAAATTGAACTCCAGGTTAATGAGGCACCATGTTGATTTCAATTATCCGATACATGAAGAACATCTTGCACAGTTGTGTTATATGAACAATCGGGACGCAAACGAGTTCCTTCAAAATCAAGAACATGTTACAGATGCACTAACCTCACTTGAGGCCATTGTCCAAGAAGGAAATCAGGAATACAAGCAGACGAAGCGTAAAAGAAGAAGAGAAGACGTAGAGAGCTCCAAGGAATTCAGTGCTATATTTGGCGTGGGGAACAAGGCCGATTCTATCCCTCATGATGCAAACGTAGTTCTAGTGAATCAAGAAGAAGCGGATCAGATAGCGGAACACCCGTCAAATGTATTGGCTCAAATTACAGAGGATATATCTGCTGCCAAGATCATAGAAGAGGAAGCACTGGATAAGGTTGATTTTGAGCAAATAAATGCTTCATGGACAATAGAAAGGAAGTTAAGATAATGGCTGAATATAAACGTCTTGGTGGAATACCGGCGACGAGACAAGATATAAAATGGAGAAAAGAACATGTCAAAAGTATGATCATTCATTATCCCCAGTACAATGAAACTCTCGAACTTTTGGAAGATATCATATATCATGCTGAGGGAAGTGTGAATCCGGATCAGCTTTTCATCTATGGGCCAACGGGTGTGGGCAAAAGCACAGTTACAAGAGAATTTACGGATCGTTACCCCATCGAACAAGTCAATGATTCTCAAAAAAAATATAAAAGAATTCCTGTTCTTCATATGAAAGTCCCCCCTAAAGCTACACCGAAATCGTTAGCATCAAAGATTTTGCACAAAATTGGCGATCCGTTTTACAGTCAAGGAACAGAGATTCAACTAACTAGTCGAATACATCATTTTATAGAAGAACTCGAAATAAAGATGATTATCTTGGATGAGTTTCAGCATTTAATTGATTCAGATACAGAACATGTACTCGCAACAGCAGCCAATTGGGTTAAAACTTTCTCTGAAGAGAGTGGAATCCCTATTGTTTTATGTGGGATGCCCAGTTCCATTCATATTTTCGAAAAGGAAGAACAATTAGATCGAAGATATGCTTCAAAATTAGCTATAGAGCCGTTCCACTATACGACTCCAGAGGAACAACTCCTATTTCGGGCATTTCTAAACAAAATTGAAAGTGGCTTACCCTTTCCAGATCGATCTCATCTGTCGGATGTACGGATTGCAGATAAACTGTATTATATTTCACTCGGCGTTCCGTTTTATATTATGAAGTTGCTTGAACTGGGAACTGAGATTGCTCTGAAAGATGGAGAAGATAAGATTACCGAAGTTCATTTTCAAGAAGCACTAAGCCGACTCAAACAAGTTTCACGTCCATTCCGTACTAATCCATTTAATATCAAGCAATTCAATTTAGAAGAAGAGTTATCACAAGAAAAAAAACGTTGGGTTAAAGAACACGAACCTGTAGAGGGTAAACGCAAACGGAGAAAATAACGTATACCAAATCAAAGTTATCCACTCCAAGTGCAAAGGAGTCCTTATAATGTTACTTATACAACCTAATCCATATGTGAATGAAAGTTTACGAGGGTATATTCATCGCTGTGCTCAGCTTAATGGCTATATGGAAACGGTGTGGCTATACAAATCGATGTATTGGATGATACATAACAAAACCATTAATCTTCATTTCCCAACAGAAACAGTTGATTGGAATTTGCCAGGTCAAATGTTAGGACAGGAGGAGCGTGTCCTGCGTAACATGATCTTAGGATATCGGATGTCCCCTAACTACGCACGCCTAGAAGATAAGGTTAAGGTACAATTAAAGCAGTTTGGTTCAAGCGCGCATCGGCCTAAAATTTGCCCAATATGTATAAGTGAAGAACCCTATCATCGCCTAGAGTGGGAAATGTCTTTAGTGGTATCTTGCCCTAAGCATGGATGCCTCTTAATTGATGAGTGCCAGGCTTGTGGTAAAGCATTAAATGTTTTGAAAATAGATTTATATACGTGTCAATGTGGCTTTCAATACGAAAAATCCAAACTACTCTGTAAAGATGGAGCCCTGTCCTCTTACTTAGTACGGCGGTTGTTAAATCCGATTGAAAATAACCCGCAATCTAACTTTTTCTTGGATAAATTGACTTTTGAACAGATGTACTACTTATTGCTTTTTAGTGTGAGGTGGGTGAAGTCAGAAGGGAAGATGCATAGTGATACTTCTCAACGTATTTATGCTGGTAATCAGTATGAGAACGGTGAAAAAGCTTTTGAGTCTTTCCAAAACTGGCCAAATAACTTTTATTCCCTTATTGATGAAGTTCGGATGCGAAAACAAAAGAACTACGCTAAAAATTCTATTAAAGAGAAGTTCATTGATCCTATAACAGATATACATGGATATGAAGTTTTTGAGCAAGCTATTCACTATTATACTGAATGTTATTTAAAAGTTGGATTCTCAGCTCGATTTACAGCTCGTAAACGAGTTGTTCGAAAGCACGTCGATATAGGGGAGGTGAATCGGATAGAGGTGGCTGAGATATTAAATGTCTATCCGAATCAGATCCCAGTGATGGTAGCTAAAGGTATTCTCCAAAATGATACCCAAGCTTTAGTGAGAAAATCCGATAGTTGCAAGTATATATTTGAGAAACATGAGGCTTATAAGTTGCTCAACAATCTACGAAGTAAAAGTATTGTTTCTGAACGAACAGGTTTGTTAACCTTTAGAGAAGCACTCTATAAAGCCTATCAGTTTAAGTGTGATCTACCTAGCTTCCTACTTTTGATCCTGCAGGATAAAATACAACCCTATGAAAGACGTGACTCTTCTACATTAAAAGGTCTGGATATTCTATTTTTTGACTATGAGAATGTACAGAAACAATTAAATGGGGCATATATACGCATAGAAGACATTGCATTGGATCTACAGATTAAGAAACAAGGTGTGTATCATTGGATTTACCGGGGATTACTCGGTGAAAGTGAGCTTGAAGAATCCAAAGTAAAACTTATTGCTATTCAAGAATATAACAAGTTTAAGGAAGAATATATCCTAGCGATTCACATTGTGCGAGCTCCTGATAATCCGTTTAAATCGAGTGAAAAATTACTAAGAACATTGAAATCTATAGGCATTGTGCCGGTTAATGAGAACAAGCATAGTGATGAGTTGTATGTTCTCCGTAGAACTGCGGAGTTAAATTCCTTCCTCCAGAGTATCAGGCTTAATGAAATGGAATAGCATGAATTGATTACCTCGTGCTAATCTAGCTATTAGTCTACCAAGAACGAAAAAGTAGGTAACCAGCGAATGGTTACCTACTTCTGTATTATTTGAAAGAGTAGGGCTACAACCAAGAATTCCAAGAGTTACTAGAATCCTTTTTCTTTCATTCTTCATCTTTTTTACGCTGCTCATCTAACCAGTTGTTCATTTCAATATTAACTACACTGCCGTGGTATAAATCGTCTAAATATTTGTGAGTGAGCATTTTTTGGTTATCCGCATTAAGATTATTAAAAAAAACAGATGTCACTACAATAGGGGACGATATTTCTTTACTGGCTTTAGAACACATCTTAGAAGCTTTATTTACAGCTTCACCCATATAAACGACATCATTTATTGTTGATCCACTATATCCAGCTTTAATCATAAGGACCCTTCCATAGGAAGCACCAATCCCGGCTTTTATCGTGGAATATCCCTTTTTTTCTAATTTGTAATTCAAAACATCAATAAGACTTTTTAGTCTGGCAATAGTTGAGAATACCCCATCTATCTGGTACTTATACTGAGATTCGAAAATGGCTGATACACAATCTCCAACAATATTAATTTCTTTACAGTTAATTTCCCCATTTATAATTGCAACAGCTTCGCTTATGTAGCTTCTATATATTTTTGCTAATACCTTAGATTGATGCCTCTCAGGTAATTTGGAAGAGTCCCTTAGATCAATGAACAAAGAACTACAATTAACGTAGTATCCGTTAGTGTAAGTAAGTTGATCACGTGAGGGGATCGTATCTTTCTCCTCAAAAGAACTTGTAGAATTTAGAATGTCATCGAGACGTTCACGGCTTTTTTCAAAGTTAAATGCTTTATAATTAGATTCCATAAAGTCACTCCTTGAATGATAAGTTATTGTATAATTAATTCTAACATAACTAAATGAAAATAATACTATATATTGTTAAGTGGGAGACTGGAGATCTATATATGGAAGATGAGCATGAAAAAAAAGCACTAATTGGTGGGATCTTAGAGCGTACTTCTTTTTGGATTGGGAACGTGGACGCCAAGGCATCCTTTCTGTTAAGTATTACAGGAGTTATTCTAGGTTTTGTTCTATCCAATGAATCTATAGAGAAAACAGTAGACTACCTGTACTATCACTTCGATTACAAGGAGACTCAATCCTTAATAGGACTTGTCCACATTTTAATTTTTTTTCTTGCTATTGTATGTATTACCTTGGCGCTCTGGGCTTTCCTCAACACACTTCGAGGAAAGGTGGATCAAAAGAAGATTAGACAACGGGGCCTGGAAAAAAAATCTCTGCTGTTTTGGGGAGGGATTGCGGATAGAAAATACAAAGAATATGTGGATGATTTAAATGAAGTGAAGGTGGAACAGCTAAGGAATGATATGAACACACAAATTTATGTAAACTCCTTTATTACCACTACGAAATTTAGAGTGTATAACCATGGAATAACATTATTGAAGTTGGGATTAGTCTTTCTGGTGATTTATAAGTTTATTTCCTTCATTCCGATCGTGAAACCATAATATATGCAATGACGACTTTAGAGCTCGTTGTCATGTTCCGAAGAGAGAGGACTTGCTATGTACAGCTTTTGTGGTGATATGTTAAATAAAACACAGTACTAGCACTAATGCATAAATATACAAAAGTGGATTAGCAGATAGTCTCACTAATTGTGAAAATACAGCACAGGTTAGATACGTATTCTAAAATGTGTCTCATTGATTATGAAAATACACAGAAAGAAAAGGCCTTACAATAGGCCTTTTCTCTAAAACTGTCTCACTAATTATGACAGCACACAAAAAAAAATGATGTGAAGAACTACTATGTTCACAGCATAAATACAAATGAAAAGCCCTTGTTTGACAACGGGCTTTTCTTCATGCATTTAAATCCATCTCGCAACAATGACTACAAAACCGCAGTTTTCGGATGAATTGTCCGTATTTCCGGTTCTAGCGGCTACGCGGTACCGATTGCAGAAGTAGGAGTTGTCGCGCATTGAAACAATGATGGATACTCCCGTGAACAAAGAGTTTCACGTTCCAGTGATTTCGTAATAACTGGGTGTGAAAAGGTCAAGATATCATACACATACGTTCTTGGCCATACTTATTGTACAAGTGATACTCATCGTTGAAATGTCGGGCTATGCAGTGGTCGAGGACGTCTCCTCACTTTTGAATCGAGTTAAACAGGAAATTTGTAGGTTCTTCTAATAAATTTTCAAAGTACAAACAAATTATTATGATATAATAATTTTTGGGACCATTTCCCACTTTTGTTCGTAGAATCTAAGTATGTCTATTCTATTAAAATGGATAGGCAAAGTAATTCACCAAAGGAGAATACATAATATGAAGAATTGGAAACGAATGCTCTTATCCCTTACAATCTCGTTAGGCCTGCTTGGAACTGCCGTTCCGGCAATGGCTGCTTCGCAGGAGACTTCGGTCAAGGTCAACGATCAGGCTGTGAAATATGCCACAGGAGCACCTATCTTAGATAAAGGCACAACACTTGTTCCATTGCGCACGACGTTGGATGCTATGGATGTAAAGCTGACCACTGCTAAAGATGATACGATCACAGCTGTGGTGGATGGCAAAACGATTACACTTAAAAGCAAGTTAACACGCATTGATGGTGTAACGTATGCGCCAATCCGCATTGTTGGTGATGGAGCAGGTTATGAAGTCCGCTGGGATGCTACAACGCGTACAGTACTATTGGTATCTAAAGGTGGAGCATCCGAAACTGCTCAAACTGGTGGACGTGGCTTCATGTGGGAAGTTGAAAGCAATGGGAATACGATCTATCTGGTAGGTTCAATGCATATTGCTGATGAAAGCTTCTACCCGCTTCGTCCGGAGTTTGAAGAGGCATTTGCTGAAGCGGATTATCTTGGCGTAGAGATTGATATTAGTAATGCAGCCGATGAAGCCACGCAAAAATTGATCCTGGATCTAAGTATGTATCAGGATGGAACTACACTGAAAGACCATATTTCCAGTGAGACGTATACCAGTCTGGGCGAGCTTTTGAAGAAAAGTGGTTTAGAGCCGAAAGCTTTTGATGCATTTAAGCCTTGGGCGGTACAAAGTGCGCTTGTAACATTGCAATCTACGACGTCTGGATATGAAATGTCATCCGGCGTGGATATGTATTTCATACAGAAAGCTATTGAGCGGAAATTGCCAGTCATTGGGCTAGAATCCTATGAGTCTCAACTCGGTATGTTTAATGACTTTTCTAAAGAGTTGCAAGAAGAAATGTTAAAAGGAACAATAGATAACTTTGACGTACTAGATAGCAGTGTGAATGAAACGGCGGAGATGTGGAAAACGGGTAATGACGAGCAACTGCTTGAACTGACAAACAGCTTCTCCACTAACGCGGAATATAACAAAGCAATGCTGGTTGATCGTAATATCGGTATGGCAGATAAAATCGATGGCTACCTGAAAAACGGCAAAGGCGAGGAATATTTCATTGTTGTTGGCGCGGCACACTACTTGGGCGATCAAGGCATCGTGAAACTGCTTGAGGATAAAGGATATAAAGTAGAACGTAAATAAATATAGATTACTTTAGAAGGTAACCCTTTTGTCTCGATTATGAGAGTTGAGAGGGTTATCTTCTATATATAGAAGAAAGACAGATTAAGTAGAGATGATTAAGCTAAAGGATACTACAATTAAAACTAAGATATCATCCTAGATTTAAGGTCTTTGATGAAGTTAAAATGTGGATATAATATTTTTAATAATTAACTCTTTACAAGTGCTTGTTCTGCGTGGTATATTATTTATCCGGCCAAGAAAACACAGTTTACACGGTGCGGCAAGCGAATGAAATAAGCTTCGAAAGAAACTTAAAAAAAGAGCTTGCAAAGTTGGTTCGGACATGATAATATATAAGAGTTGCTGAAGAGAACGATGTTCGGTAGCGAAACAAGTTTGATCTTTGAAAACTGAACAACGAGTGAGTGAACATTCTGCTTGCAGAATGAACGCGAAAGTTTGAGACAAGCCTTGGCTTGAATCGACTGGAGCACAAATGAGATTTTTAATCTCGTCAGATTCAAAATGAGC
>NZ_JABBEA010000005.1 GCF_012912005.1 Paenibacillus sp. SZ31 | reverse complement strand
ACGCGGGGTGGAGCAGCCCGGTAGCTCGTCGGGCTCATAACCCGAAGGCCGCAGGTTCAAATCCTGCCCCCGCAATTATACTTTCCTTTGAGAAAGTGATCTGGAACCGTGGTGTAGTTGGCCTAACATGCCTGCCTGTCACGCAGGAGATCGCGGGTTCGAATCCCGTCGGTTCCGCCATTTAATCTTTACATGAGGCAAACTGTTCACTACATCTGCTGTATGGCACTGATGCCCTATATAAAGTGTAAGGAAATGAGATTAGACTTTATTATGGCTCGGTAGCTCAGTCGGTAGAGCAGAGGACTGAAAATCCTCGTGTCGGCGGTTCGATTCCGTCCCGAGCCACCATTTTTAAAACAATTTACAATTTAATATGCCGGTGTAGCTCAACTGGTAGAGCAACTGACTTGTAATCAGTAGGTTGGGGGTTCAAGTCCTCTCGCCGGCACCATGTAATCCTGGAGGATTAGCGAAGTGGCCAAACGCATCAGACTGTAAATCTGCTCCCGTACGGGTTCGGTGGTTCGAATCCATCATCCTCCACCAGTTTTTAGGGGCATAGTTTAAAGGTAGAACAACGGTCTCCAAAACCGTTGGTGTGGGTTCAATTCCTGCTGCCCCTGCCAATTAACTTTTTAGAAACATAACCTTTTGTGGCGGTCGTGGCGAAGTGGTTAACGCACCGGTTTGTGGATCCGGCATTCGGGGGTTCAATTCCCCTCGATCGCCCCTTTGTTTTTTCGTTTTTTATTGGGGATTAGCCAAGCGGTAAGGCAACGGACTTTGACTCCGTCATGCATAGGTTCAAATCCTATATCCCCAGCCATTATGCGGACGTGGCTCAGCGGTAGAGCATCGCCTTGCCAAGGCGAGGGTCGCGGGTTCGATTCCCGTCGTCCGCTCCAAAATATGGCGCCATAGCCAAGTGGTAAGGCACAGCTCTGCAAAAGCTTTATCCCCAGTTCGAATCTGGGTGGCGCCTCCAGTATATGCCGGCGTGGCGGAATGGCAGACGCGCTCGACTCAAAATCGAGTGGGAAACCGTGGAGGTTCGAGTCCTCTCGCCGGTATATTGAATAACCCTACAGATTGCATAAGCAATTTGTAGGGTTATTTTTATTTTATGAAAATGATTTTGCATAACAGCCAAATATGAAAACAGTTCGCACTAAGGATAAGCGATAAATCGTATAAGCTTGGTACGTGTTCTAAGGATCAGGAATCGAGACGGACAACGTAGTCTAACGTCTAAGATGGCGCCAGGAAGCATCACAACGTTGCGCAAAAAGATGTACGTATGAAACATATGAAGTTAAGATTATAGGAGTGAGGTTGTAAGTGAAGGGAGCAGAATATTTGCTCCCTTTTTTTGTAGCCAATAATTAATCGACCGTACTAAATCAAATCGTCGGTTACTTGGCTGTAGAGTCAGATCAAGGATCTGTACGCCGGCTAAACCAATGCTGGGTTCAAATATCGAGACAACGGAAAAACGAGACATGAAACCACGAAACACGTATTCTACTTCCGATCAGACACTTCTGCTTTCTGCTTACGTTCCCGGTACTGACCGGGGGTGATTCCTTCCCATTTACGAAACGATCGGATGAAGTTTTGCGGATTGTTGTACCGAAGTCGTGCTGCGATATCTTTTACTGTCAGATCACTTTCGTCCAGCCATTTTTTAGCGATGTTAAATCGGTACTTGGTCAGGTATTCACTAAATGCACAGCCTGTCTCTTTGCGAAAAACACTACTTAAGTAGTTGGCATTGTAGTGAAGCTTCATAGCACATTCCTCGAGCGTCAGATCCTTATCATAATCTTGATGAATCATGGCAATCATCTTCTCAGATATATGTTGATACTGGGCATACTGTCTTGCTTTGAAAACTTGTATGATAGGCAAGATGATTTGATGGTTAAACCAATCCTCTACTTCAGCCGCGTACTGCAAACCATGAAGTTCATGAAACATTGATCCATGGCCTTGGGAGATCAGTCCGAGTCGTATACCGGATTCCTGAGTCATTTGCAAAATATGCGTCAGCAGCCTCGTAAGGGCCACCTGATATTCCTCTGGTGTACACTCCATACCAAAGATTACTTCAAGCAGCTGCTGCAGAAGAGCAGAGGCCTGGACTTCGTCCGCATTTTGAATCGCTTGGATCAACGAATATTCCAATGATTCCGGGTAGGTCATGGACCAAGTAGGAGCGTAATGATCTATGTTCTCATATTGAAAAATAATGCCTGTTCCCAGCTTCATCCGATGCCTCAGTGCTTCCATGGCTTCTGTGTAAGCTTGAGAGATGTGATATAGAGAGCTGTGCGGCTGGCTGAATCCTATACTGACTTGAAGAGTTAGAATCTTATCCATCTGTTGTTGTAACTGGTCTGTTAATACATATAGCTGCTGTGAAAAAATAAACTGATCCTGTTCCACAGTGCCAATCACCGTGACTACCGTATGTTCCAGCACAATGGGAAGCAATTGTTGGTTATGCACAACCGTTTCCTCCAATATATTTTGAATAGCAAATAATAAGAGGTCACGATCACTAGCTCTATATTTTGTATGATTAACAAGATCGGCCTGTAGTGTAATAACAGCAATTTGTTGCCATTCCCGGACCTGATGCGTGTAGCCATATTCATTCAGGGCGTCATGAAGAATATGAACAGGGATCTTACCCTGGAACAGATTCATCATAAAATGAGTACGAATCTGCAACAGATGTATATTTAGTGTGTTCTCTAATTGGGAGCGAGAGGCAGATAATTGTGAGACCCCTGCTCTGATCTGTTCGAACTCATCAGAAAATGGTGGTGATTGCTGAGCTACCGTGTTTCCTTCTTTGGACAGGTGGTTGTCACCAAGTTGGGTTAAAAGTTTACGAATCGGGACATGCATTCGCTTGGAGCCGAGCCAGGCGAGTAATAATGAAAGTAAAAGCAAGAAGATACTGATATAGAAGGTGTGTAATCCGATATCGATATATTCTTGTGTCAGAATATTGGTAGGTGAGATTAGAACATAAGTCCATCCCTTTAAGGTAGAAGGGCTATACGTCAGGGAATAATGTGTACCGGCGATCTTGACTTCTCGTTCTTCAAAGCCTGTTGAAAATGTGATGGATGATAGTTTGGTGATGTTGCCATCTGTATCACGATCTTGTAATCCAATTGCAGACAATGGTTGTCCAATATATACGGGATCGGGATGTACCAAGATACGTTGTTCCCGATTTAAAATGATCAGTCCAGAGGCAGCATTGCCTATGGAGGCTTCTCCTAGTGTATTTTGCAAAGAGCATGCAGGAATTCCGGCAATCAAGGCAGCATCCGATGACGTATTCAGATTCGGAATAGACCTCGCAAGAGCAATATGATAAATACAGCCTGTACCGGGCGAACGCTCATCATTACTGAACACCGATGAAGGGGAGAGCTGCCATCCAGAGGTTAGCGTATCCGATATCAAATCCTTCATGGGCAGTGCCAGAGGGAAATCTGTATTACGATACAATCCAGCATGGTCAATAAGCCAATTCTGGGATTGATTCACCAACGTGATATCCAGCAAAGGTTCCCACGACCTCATATTCTGAAACTCACTTTGCAGCTTATCGGCAAGTAATGGTCCTTTCCCTTGACGTGAAGAAGAAGCAGACAAGGAACGAAGGGTTACTGGAGATCGAATGGCCTGATCAAGCATATAACTGACTGTAGCGAGTTTGTGTTCTACGTTGGATTGCATTTGTTCCAGCAACTGCCTGTTGGCTTGTGTACGATGCAGTTCAGTTTGATTCGATGAATAGATAAATGCGGCAATTCCCGTTAACAAAATGGGGAGAGTGCTTAACAGGATTCCGAAGATGATCATTTTATGGAGATAGCTGATTGGTCGCACAGTTTCAGTTCCACCCCTGACATTAGAAATAGTAACACTTTCTATTTTAGTAAACGCTTACATATAGAACAATCTAAATTTTGTTTATTTGGATAAAAAAGTAATTTTATGTTGGGGTAAAAGAGGGTGGAACTGGATTATCTATATGTAATGCTTTTGTTATGAAAAGCTGGGATACGGCTTCGATTAATTATCCAATAGGGAATGAGGGGAAACGAAAGTGAAGAGTAAACGTAAATAGAGACATGGACCTCATTCTCTCTAACGTGCCATATCGGGTGAAGCGGAGCCTGAATAAGGGTAATAGAAGGTATCCGGAGTGCTATTCATCTTAGAAGGAACGATGGTCTTATACAAGGACAGTCAAAGGTCCAACTAGATCCCCGACCTGAGTCTAGGATGAAAAACCGTCCACGGTCTGTTTTGAAAAGTCGCGGAATCCCCTAGAATAAGGACATAAGGTTAAACAAGAAACACGGAAACAAAAAAACAAGAAATAAACGAACAAATGATTCAACACATTAAAACGAACGAATGGAAAGGGCGGTGAACAACAATTATGAGATTGAATAAGGGAAATGGCTGGGCGATTGTATTGATTGCGCTGGGTGCACTACTCCTCTTCGGAAAGTTAACTCCTCTTCTTGGACACTTAATGGGTTATCTGATTCCGGTCCTGATGATTGCACTGGGATACTACGGAGTTAAACGAGGGAATGTGTTGCTTGGCTGGATTGTTCTCATCATCGGTATCATCTCACTGATGGGTAAGCTTGCATGGTTGATCGGACCGATCATCGCGATCGGGTTAATCATCTTTGGTATCTCAATGCTAAACAATAACCGCAGTCGTCGTGGTCGTTACTAAGCTTTCACGATTATGAAAAGGAGGGACAGAACATAATGAGTGTATTTCGTCGAATGCGGGATATTACCGTAGCCAATCTGAACGAACATTTGGAGCAAAGTCAGGATCCAGTTAAACTGATTGATCAGTTCCTGGTCTCGACCCGCCAAGACATCGGTGAAGCCGAGAAGCTTCGTCATCAATATGCAAGCCATACCAGACAAATGAAACAACAAGCCGATCAGGCAGCAGGTATGGTGAACAAACGGGAAGAACAGGCTTCCATGGCTCTGAAAGCAGGGGAAGAACATCTCGCTAAGCTGGCCTTGCAGGAGAAAATCCTCCACGAGGAAAAAATGGAACAGTACAATGAATTGTATGCACAAAGTTATGCGGCATTACAGGAGCTGGATGAACAGATCGACCAGCTGAAGGTTGAATATCAGAATGTATACAGCAAACGTCAATATTACTATGCTCGTATGCAGACGATTCAGTTACAACAACGTATGAACCAGAGAGGCAATCACAACGGTCAGAATGTACCCCGTATGTTCAACCGATTGGATGACCAAGTTTCTGATCTCGAATATGAAGCACAAAGTCTCCGGGACATCCGGCGGATGGGCCAAGATGGTTCAGGAGCGACTGGCAGCATGTCATCCTCTGCGCTGGATAAGGAACTGGAGCGCTTAAAACAGAAATTAAACAATGACAGAAAGGAGTAGTCACAATGAGTAAATTATACCGCTCGGCGCGTAATCGAAGGCTAACAGGTTTGATCGGCGGCATTTCTGAAAATCTCGGATTGAGTACTACGCTGCTACGTATCATTTTCTTCATCAGTATTTTCGCTACGGGAGGTACATCATTGTTGATCTACTTCATCGCTGCGTTGGTGGTACCAAAGGAATCCAATCACGTTGATCCATATGCTTATGATTCCAACATAAGAGGATACAAGTAAACGAAAGGAGAAAGCACATGAGCAAATTATACCGCTCAACGCGTGACCGGATGTTAACCGGCTTGTGCGGCGGAATTTCCGAAACCATCGGGATGGATTCCACCCTGCTGCGTATCATCTTTGTCATCAGTATTTTCGTAACTGGCGGCACGTCGTTGTTAATATATTTCATTGCAGCACTGGTGGTACCAAAAGAACCGTATCCGCCATATGATCCATATGGTTACGGTCCGGGCCCAGGTCCTGGTCCTGGCAGAGGATACAACAACTATGATCACCAGCCACCAAGAGGTCCTTTTCAAAATAATCACAACCAACAAGGTCCTGGTAACTTCGGTCCCGGCCCTGGATTCAACGGCAGACCTCAATCTGGTTCGCGTTCTTATGACAACAATGCCTACGGAGCAGGAACACCGCAAGAAAGTGAACTTGATTCCATGATGAAAGATATTGAGAAAAAAGCACTGAAAAAAGAAGTTGAAGAGCTTCGCCAAAAATTATCTCGTTACGAGAAGGGAGAAAAGTAAAATGGGAGTATTTAAACGGATTAAGGATATGACGAAAGCATCGGTAAATGATATGTTGGATAAGGTAGAAGACCCGATTGTAATGTTGAACCAGTACTTGCGTGATATGGAGGCAGAGATTCATGAGGCAGAGGTAACTGTTGCCAAACAAATGGCGAATGAGCGCCGCATGAAACAACGTCTGGATGAAGCAGAGCGTACTTCGGTACAACGTGAATCCCAAGCAGAAGCTGCTCTGGCTAACGGTCAGGAAGAAGTGGCACGCAAATTACTGGAAGAGAAAATTTACTTTGATCAAAAAATTACGGAGTACAGCGAATTGCATGCACAGTCCGAAGCACAAGCAAAAGATCTGTTGCAACAGTTGCATGATATGAAAGATGAGTTCTACAAAATGCGTAACAAACGTAATGAACTCGTATCCCGTGCACAAATGGCAAAAGCTAAAAAACAAATGTCTTCCATCAACAGCTTGCATTCGATCGAAAGTGGCGGCGCATCATTAGGATTCCACCGCATGGAAGAGAAAATCATGCAACTGGAAGCTGAAGCTGACGTAGCTCGTGCACCTTATCGCAACACATCATCCACGTACACGAATCCTGTAGATGTGGAAAAGCAATTCAAAGTGGATCAGCAATTGCAAGCCCTCAAAAACAAAATGGGCAATGGTTCCAAGAATGAAGCGAACGGAACTTCAAAAGAATAACTGTTCGCTCGGTGGACAATATGATATTCTATAAATCGTGTATAACGTACGATTGGTAGAACCAAAGTTAAGCCATACAGGACTTTATTGCCTGGTATGGCTTTTCCGTTGAATAAAGAGAAGATTAACTTACAGAGGAGGTGCGGCGGGGATGAATAAAAAGAGTAAATGGCTTGCAGTTGTCATTATGATCATTGGTGCAATGATGTTATTGAATCAGAATATTAACTTGCTGACCGCTGCCGCACTGATTCTGTTAACGGTTGGAATGCTTCAAGTCCGCAAAGGGGATACCCGCAAAGGTTATCGATATCTTGGTATTGGTGCGGCACTGTTATTACTGGATAATTTGATGATTGTATTCTTGATTGTACTGGCTTCTTTAGCTTACTTTTATTCAAATAACAAAAAGATTCATCTGGACGAAGGCGTTATGAAGAAACAGAATTTCATGGCTCGGTACTACTGGGATCAATCATCCTGGACGTTACGCAGTATGAGCCTGTGGCATGCCATGGGTGAGGTTAATGCAGATCTGTCTCTCTCGATTCCGGAGGAGAAACAAACGATTGTGCTGCTGCAAGGAGTTATGGGAAATGTTCGCCTGACACTACCGGAAGATTATGGTGTGGAGATTGAAGCATCGGTTCTTTTCGGCCGGATTAATCTTCTTGGAGAACAAGATAGCGGCATGATGAACAAATTAGTATGGAGAACACCTGGATATGAGTCCAGTGAACATAAAGCAAAATTTGTCATTTCTTATATTGTTGGCGACCTAAGTATCAGTAATCCGTAGTAAAATAGATGAAGAGAAGGAGGAGACCCCGATGAAGACAAAACGACATACCGACATGGTAACCCGAAGTATGGGTGAAGGGATCCTCCTGGTTTTCATTGTGCTCGCTGTTATTTTGTATGTATTGTATACATATGGTTATCTTGCTCCGTTTGCAGGCTGGCGGCATTTGATTCAATCGGGTCTGGCTCTATTGCTGCTCCTGATTGGGATCGGTGCGGTCTTTGGGTTCTATCAGAGTTACCGGGTCAAACGCCGGCTTGAACTGCTGCGGGAAACGCTCCTACAGTGGGAGAAAGGCTCCCTGTCACGTACTGTTCCTGATCTGGGCGTAGATGATGTGGGACGTTTGAGTGAGCAACTCGGACGCATCGGCAAAAAGTGGGAAGATCAGGTATCTTCGCTCCAGCGATTGTCTACCCATAATGCACAGCTGGCCGAACAAGCCAGAATTACGGCTATTGTGGAAGAGCGGCAGCGGCTGGCACGGGAACTGCATGATGCGGTATCTCAGCAATTGTTCGCAATATCGATGACAGCGACGGCGGTTGGACGGAAGATGGAGAAGGATTTTGAACGTGCTCAGCGGCAGGTGGCTTTGATTGAGGAGATGGCTTCGGTAGCCCAGTCCGAGATGCGTGCGTTACTGTTACATCTGCGACCAGTCTATTTGGAGGGTAAACATCTCGAACAAGGTCTGCGTGATCTGGTGATGGAACTGAAAACAAAAGTACCCATGGACATTGTGCTCGAAATGGACGAAGACATCGATCTGATCAAAGGCATCGAGAATCATCTGTTCCGGATCGTTCAGGAGGCTATGTCCAATACGTTACGGCATGCGAAAGCGGAGAAAATGGAGATACGGCTCCAGCGCCGCACAGATGCGATTCGGGTATTGATTCGTGATGATGGTCAAGGCTTCGATCTGGATGAGAATAAACAGGCTTCCTACGGTCTTGCTAACATGCGTGAACGTGTTACGGAGATTGGCGGAGCCATACAATTTGTAACAGCGCCAGGTAAGGGAACGCGGATTGAGATTACGATACCTTTGATGAGCGATGAAAGCGAGGAAGAACATGTCAATGGAACCGGAAGTCGAAACGGAGACGGAAACGTCGATCAAAGTATTGCTCGTGGATGATCATGAGATGGTACGTATTGGTCTTGCTGCGGTATTAGATACCGAAGATGGAATTGAAGTTGTTGGTGAGGCAGGTAGTGGAGAGGAAGGCATTCGGCTTGCGCAGGAATATAAGCCTGATGTTGTTCTGATGGACCTGGTTATGGAAGGCATGGATGGCATTGAGGCTACCCGTCAGGTGCTCAAAATGTATCCGGAGTGCAAAGTCATCGTATTGACCAGTTACCTGGATGATGAAAAAATGTATCCTGTCATTGAAGCGGGCGCATTCAGTTATCTGTTAAAAACATCAAGAGCCAATGAAGTGGCAGATGCGATTCGCGCAGCAGCTCGCGGACAATCCGTTCTGGAGTCACAGGTGGCTTCGAAAATGATGAATCGCTTCCGGCAGCCACAGGCAGCAGCTCCTTTGCATGATGAATTGACGGATCGGGAAATGGATGTACTCCGGTTGCTGGCTAAAGGCAAATCGAATCAGGACATCGCTGACGATCTGATCATCGGTATTAAGACAGTCAAGTTCCATGTTACAAACTTACTGGCAAAATTGGGCGTAGACGACCGTACACAGGCCGCGATCTATGCATATAAAAACGGACTTGCAGAGTAAGAAGAATCATATGTAATATCATAATCAAGCCAAAGAACCGTGCTTTAATGTGCGGAAGTAATAGATAAGAGATGATTTAGAAATGGAAAGCTCTGCTCTGCCATGAATGTGGCGGGTGGGGCTTTTTTGCTGTTTGCAAAGAAGTATAGCTAATATGCGAAAGGGGCATGCTGTTGATAGATTCATAGAATGCAAGAAAGAAGCGGGGGATTCGGAATGTTAAATCGTTGGATGACAGCAGGTATATTGGCAATGGCTATCATTATTCTTATTGGTGTGACACAGGTATACGCAGAGAAGAACGAACCGAAAGCAGCCCAACTGGAACAGTTAATCTATACTGCTGATAGCGTGATTGATAATGTAGATCGTTTGGTTATTAAATGGCAAGGAGAAGGCCAAGGAAACGCAGAAGCACAAGCAGCATTACTGGCTGGTCACTTGGGGCTGGAACAACCGATACGGGTACGCCAAACGGGTCATGATGTTTACCGCAGTGAAGAGGTTGTCGATACGGCTACTGGAGGTGCAGGCCTGTTGGTCAATGTCGTCGATACAGGAGACAATGGTTACTACGCCATCGTACAACTTTCAGGGGATACACACACGGATCGGAATACTTTAATGACATTACATGAAGAGGTCGATCAACTGCTTGTAGACTCAGGGATGAAGGCAAGTTGGAATATGTCTGTCCAAGGTACGACAGCCACTGAATCTGATGCGAGTGGGCAGTTGGCACTGGTTGAAGAAACGTTGTCCAGAAGGATAGATATTGCCTCAGTTGAACGTTATACGGATGTAGCCAGTGCAAGTGTCTCTTATGAGGCTGCTGAGCTGCCCCTGTCGATCAAGAGTGGCTCGCACATGTTGAATATGCAGCTTGCAGTTCATCAGATTGGTGAGCAAGGAAATAATCGAATCACGATAGGTTTCCCGGTGATCACGATTGAGTATTAAGGGTTGAAATTTCTATGAATTTGGACGGAAAAGTGAGAATCTTTATCAGAAAAATGAGTGTGGAATAGTGCATCCGTTCAGTTGATATGCTAAAATGGCATCACATCCAAGAAGGAACTTGCTGGTAATTGACGGTTGTATGTCGTGCATATATAACACCATTACATAGCTCGGGGAGAACGTGAAGGTTATCTTCCCGGAAGAAAGAGGAGCCCATGGTTGAAAAACAATCGCAAGATGAAGTACAGACACCAGGCGCAGTATTTTTCATTTTTGGAGCAACGGGAGATTTGGCCCGCCGGAAGCTGTTTCCGGCCATCTACAGTCTTTACCGCGAAGGCAAGCTTGCCGAAGACTTTGCGGTTATTGGCGTAGCACGTCGTCCGAGGTCCCCAGAAGAATTCCGGGAAGACATCTATGAATCCATTAAGGAATTCTGCCGCTATCCAGCGGGAGAACCTGATGAGTGGAACGCTTTTGTCGATCATTTTGAATACAAAGCACTGGATATCAATAATGTGGAAGGGTTCAAAGAGCTGCGTGCGCAGACGGAGAATCTGGAAGCGAAGTTTAACACGCCGGGTAATCGGCTGTTCTATCTGGCGCTGGCACCGGAGCTGTTCGGTAGTGTCTCGTACAGTTTGCGGGACGGCGGTATGCTGGAAAGTCAGGGCTGGAACCGATTGGTGATTGAAAAACCATTTGGTTATGATCTGCAATCCGCCGAACATCTGAATGAGCAGATTCGTGAGGTGTTCCGTGAAGAGGAAATCTATCGGATTGACCATTATCTGGGCAAGGAAATGGTGCAAAATATCGAAGTCATCCGCTTTGGGAATGCTTTTTTCGAACCGCTCTGGAACAACAAACATATTGCCAACGTTCAGATTACGCTGGGCGAGACGGTAGGCGTGGAAGAGCGTGGCGGTTATTATGATCACTCTGGAGCGCTGCGTGACATGGGGCAAAACCATATGCTGCAGATGCTGACGATGATTGCGATGGAACCGCCAAGTCGCCTTTTCCCAGAGGATATTCGCGATGAGAAGGTGAAGGTATTACGTTCATTGCGGGCGTTCACTTCGGATGAGGAAGTGAGCAACAACGTTGTGCGGGGACAGTATGCCGAAGGGGAGTACCGTGGCAAGCAGCTTCGGGGGTATCGCCAGGAAGACAAGGTTGATCCGCAGTCGAATACGGAGACTTATTTTGCCGCACGTGTATTCGTGGATAATTTCCGCTGGGCGGGTGTTCCATTCTACATTCGGACAGGCAAGCGTCTTCCAGTAAAAACGACCGAGATCGTAGTTGAGTTCAAGTCGATGCCGAACAACGTATATCTTGGGAAAAAGTATAAATTAGAACCGAACCTGCTGGTGATTCGGGTGAATCCGATGGAAGGCATATATATCAAAATCAATGCCAAGAAACCAGGCTCGGATTCCGAGATTCAGCCGCTCGCGATGGATTTTTGTCAAAGCTGCATGATTGGAATCAACTCTCCTGAGGCGTATGAACGTCTGCTGCACGATGCAGCAGAGGGGGATTCTACGTACTTTACCCGTTGGGATGAAGTGGCGACAGCCTGGTCTTTTGTAGATCGGATTGCTGCGGCCTGGGGACAGAATCAGGGAGAGCTTCATCCGTATCCGGCTGGAACCTGGGGGCCAGAAGTGACAGATAAGTTGCTGGAGCAGGATGGATTTCACTGGTGGCCGGTGAATGGTCAGGACGAGGACCGTGTGATCTGGCAAGTCAACAATTAAAGCTATTCATTCATAAGGTGAAATGATGATTAAAGAGGCTTGGAAAGAACGCGGATGAAGCGAACTTTCCGGGCTTTTTTTGCTGCGAAAAGATGGAGGGAATGCGACTGGATGAATATATTTAAATTAAGTTATTGACAAAAAGTTAGTATATAACTTATACTCAACTCAAGAGATAAAGAGTTACGCAAATGACAAAACTTAACCCGATGAACTTCTCGGATAAGTGCACGATTCATGAGATGAAATGTGAAACAGGTGAAGGGGTTTCGACACCAAATCATGAATAAAAAAAATTAGCATAATATCTTTAATCTAAGAATACTATTTTGTATATATTGAATGGAGGAAAAGAAAATGATGTTGGATGTAGGATTGTTGTTGATTCGTTTGGTGATTGGATTGTCGTTCATGGCGCACGGGGCACAAAAGCTGTTTGGATGGTTCGGAGGTTACGGGATCAAGGGTACAGGCGGCTGGTTTGAATCGATGGGCATGAAACCAGGTGCATTGGTAGCGTTACTGGCTGGACTCGCTGAATTCGGTGGTGGACTGTTGCTGGCTCTGGGTCTGCTTACACCGGTAGGTGGCATTCTGATTGCATTGACGATGGTGATTGCGATTGTGAAAGTCCATGGTGCGAACGGATACTGGTCCACACAGAACGGATTCGAATATAATCTCGCGATTCTGGTGGTTGGTGTAGCGCTGGCCCTGACGGGTGGCGGACAATACGCGCTGGATGCATTGGTTTTCTAAACTCGATAACGAGAAATGAATAAGGAGTGCCTGGATGCCATGATTATGGCTGAAGGGTGCTTTTTTTGCAAGGGAAAAGAGAAGAATCTGCTGTAGTAATCGGTTATTTTCGGTACAGATTATGGTACAATAGGAGAGTTGGGTTAAGAAGCAGTTCACGGTATGTATGAAAGCACAGATTTGAGGAGGATGAACTCCATTGTAAATGTGTAAAATTAATCTATGTGTAAATACCTCGTATGCAAAATGACCAGTGTACAATCAACCGGCCTCGCCGGATTGCATAAAGATTGAATGATGGACCGGCCATGCCGGATTAACGTGAATGAACGGACGAAAGGGATTAAACCTATGAGCAAAGCTGCAAATGATATTCTTCAACAGGAAGTGGACAAACGCCGGACGTTTGCCATTATCTCTCACCCGGATGCGGGTAAAACCACATTAACCGAGAAACTGTTGCTGTTCGGGGGCGCGATTCGCCTTGCGGGAACGGTAAAAGCTCGGAAAGCCAGCAAACACGCAACAAGTGACTGGATGGAAATTGAGAAACAACGGGGGATCTCCGTTACGTCTTCCGTAATGCAATTTGATTATCTGGATCACCGCGTCAACATTCTGGATACACCGGGTCACCAGGATTTCAGTGAAGATACGTATCGTACACTGACGGCTGCCGATAGCGCGGTAATGTTGATTGACGTGGCAAAAGGTGTCGAGGCACAAACAATCAAGTTGTTCCAGGTGTGTGCGAAGCGGGGCATTCCAATCTTTACGTTCATCAACAAACTCGACCGTGAGGGTAAAAGCCCATTTGACCTGATGGAAGAGCTTGAAAATGTACTGGGTATTCGTTCGGTTCCGATGAACTGGCCTATTGGTACAGGTCGCGAGCTGTGTGGTGTCTATGACCGGATGAAAAATCAGGTGGAATTGTTCCAAGGGGACGATCACTCGACGATTAAAGTACAAAAGGTAGACGGCTACAAAGATCCGATTATCCGTGAGATGGCTGGAGAATATCTGCATGATCAATTGTGTCAGGATCTGGAGTTGCTGGACATCGCGGGCGACCAATTCGACATGGAGAAAGTTCAACGCGGCGAATTGACTCCTATTTTCTTCGGTAGTGCGATCAACAATTTCGGCGTACAGACTTTCCTGGAGAATTTCCTGGAACTGGCACCGAAGCCTGAACCACGCCGCAGTACTGTAGGCGAGATTCAACCAACGAATGAGAAATTCAGTGGATATGTATTCAAAATTCAAGCCAACATGAACCCGGCACACCGGGATCGTATTGCGTTCCTGCGTATTGTCTCAGGCAAGTTCCAACGTGGAATGAGTGTGAAGCATAACCGTGTCGGCAAAGAGATCAAGCTGTCACAGCCACAGCAATTCCTGGCACAAGACCGGGATATTGTAGAAGAGGCATATGCTGGCGATATTATCGGTTTGTTCGATCCGGGTATCTTCCGGATTGGCGATTCACTGAGCCAAGGCAGCGAGGTTATCTTTGAAGAATTGCCAACGTTCTCGCCAGAGATTTTCGCCAAAGTTACCGTAAAAAATGCATTGAAACATAAACAGTACCAAAAAGGAATTGATCAGTTGACGGAGGAAGGAACCATTCAGGTGTTCCAGACGGCAAGTTTCGACGAGACAATCCTCGGCGTAATTGGTCAACTTCAGTTCGAGGTATTTGAATACCGGATGAAAGGCGAGTATGGGGTAGACGTGCAATTGCAGCGCATGCCTTATCAGTTCGCTCGCTGGATCGTGGACGAGAATCTGGACGCAAGTAAATTCCGGATTAACTCTGCGCTTGTAAAAGATAAAAAAGGGAATTATGTAGTGCTCTTCGAAAATGAGTACGCAATGAGAACGGCTATAGATAAAAATCCTACAGCTAAATTCCTGGAGACTGCGCCTTAAGTAAAGGTAGATGTATTGCGCGGTAATCATTAAAAGGGTTAGTTGAACGTGACAAGCTCATGCGATGAGATAGAGCTTGTAAAAAAAATAAGATCCCTCCGCCGATTGGCGGAGGGATCTATTGCTATACACCTTACCTGGAGGCGGGTATGATCCAGCCGAATAAGGGAAAGCTTTCTTTTGCAGACAGAACAAACGTAATGATGGTTACCTTACCCTCCACTGCTTCGATTAGCTAAGCGGTTGGACGGGAATGGTGTGCAGATGCTCCTGCGCGATTTGAATCAGTTCTTCCTGCTTGGCAGGTTCTGTGTTCTTCCAGATCATCTCGAAAATGGCGCCAAGTCCAGGTAATGCAGCTTCCGGTCCATCTACTGAACCTTCAATCATCTCCCGGAGCTGATCATCACTCTTGTCATGAACTTTATGAACAATCGCTTCACGCAGGCTTAATGTAATGGGCATCGCAATTCCCTCCTCGTATATTCGGCTGCTCTAATACTGTTCCCTGGGAAGCGCGAGCGCATTCAAGTTTATCAGGCTTTGTGGTATACTACGAAGGATTATTTACGTTAGCATGGGTATCCGTAAAGATGTGTCATGCTGAAGTGCAGCGGGAGGTTAAGACCCTAATGGCCAAGAAACAATATGCCGTAATTGGTATGGGACGGTTTGGATCAAGTGTTGCCAATGCACTGAGCGGTATGGGATTTGACGTGCTGGCAATTGATGCGGACGAGCAGCGGACTCAGGAGATGTCCAATGTGGTGACCCATGCGGTATCGGCAGATTCAACAGATGAAGAGGCGCTACGTGCGCTGGGCATACGAAATTTCGACGTTGTCGTTGTGGCGATTGGTGAAGATATTCAGGCGAGTATTCTGACAACCCTGATATTGAAAGATATGGGTGTACCCGTTCTGATCGTAAAAGCTCAAAATGAGCTTCATGGTAAGGTGCTGCAAAAAATTGGCGCAGATAAGGTGATCTATCCTGAACGGGATATGGGACTACGCGTAGCCCATCATCTGACCTCGCCTAATATACTGGATTACATCGAGTTGTCTGAGGATTACAGCATTCTGGAGATGAGAGCTTCGGAGCAAATGATCGGTAAGAACCTGATGGAATTAAATATCCGTGCGCGTTTTGGATGCAACGTCATGGCGATCCGCAGTGGGAATTCGATGAACATTTCTCCGTATGCGGATGACCGGATCGAAGCTGGAGATGTGCTGATCATTGTGGGTCACAAGGATCATTTGACGAAAATGGAGCTTGCGTATCCGAAGTGATGGATGCAGATGGGAAGGATGGAAAGATGGATATTGTATCACCGCAAAATACACGGGTAAAAGAATGGGCACAGTTGCTGGAGAAAAAGCACCGTACCCGTCAACATAAATATATCATTGAGGGAATTCATCTTGTCCAGGAGGCATTGCGCGCCGGAGCAGATCTGGAGTGCATCGTGTACGATGGAGAACAAGGTGTACCGATTGAATTGACAGGGCTTGAGAACCCGCTTCAACGTGTGGAGTGGGTTAGTGTGTCTCCTGCGGTTATCGCTAAATGTACGGATACGATGACACCCCAGCCTGTGTTCGCAATTGTGCGTAAAGGCAGCGAGCCACTGGAAAGACTGATCACCGGAGCGCGCGGGCTTGTCGTAGTGCTGGATGGGGTGCAGGACCCGGGTAATGTGGGAACGATTATTCGTAGTGCGGATGCAGCTGGTGCAGCGGGGGTCGTACTTGGCGCGGGCTGTGCTGATGTGTATAACCCGAAGACGATTCGCTCGACGATGGGTTCATTGTTTCATTTGCCCATTGTGGAGGGCCAGTTGGAATCTTTGCTTCCCGAAGCGAAAGCTGCAGGCGTGAAGTTGGTCAGTACTTCTTTGCAGGCAGAGCATTCATGTTATAGTTATGATTTTACGCAGTCGGTATGGCTCGTGATTGGCAATGAAGGCAAGGGTATCTCGGATTCCACGGCACGCTTGGTAGATGATGCGATTACGATTCCAATGCAGGGGCAGGCAGAGTCGCTTAACGCGGCAATGGCGGCAACGATTCTGTTGTTTGAGGCGATGAGACAGCGGATGGTGTAGGTCGTAAATAGAATTTGTAAAAACTTATAAAGACGCAACAAACATGAATATGGGTGTTGCGTCTTTCTTTGTGAAATCAGATCTTTTTTTTTGAATATTATTTACCGATCGTTCTAGTTGTGTTATATTGTTGACGTAGCAGAAATATACAAATAAGAATCAGAAAGTTATGAGACTTGGTATAAAATCTAGCTACATTTTATTCTAATTATTCTAGAATGATTGTTCTATTAAAATCAATATTAAGGAGGCTTACAGAGTGGCGCTTTAAGTCGACGCAACCAGGAGTGGTTAAAGCACAAATGGTTGAAAAAATGCAGAACTGTCCGAAGAAGATGGAGCGATTAAGCTGTCCGGTTCGCGACGTTGCCATAAAAAAGGAGGTTTACGTTTGAAAACTATTGCCATCATTGGTGCCGGACCGGGTCTGGGTTACTCATTAGCCAAAACGTTCGGGAGACACGGTTTTCGTATTGCTTTAGTGTCCAGAACACAGGAGAAGCTGGATCAATATGCGGAACAGCTGAACGAAATGGGAATTGAAGCTCAGGGATTCGCCGCAGATATTACGAACAAAATGCAATTGACCAGGGCGTTTCAAGAAATTAAGAATACATTCGGTACAATCGATGTCGTGGAGTTTAGCCCTCATAGTGGAAGCGTGCCGGTGACATCAGTTCTGGAAACGACGGATGAGAGTGTTCTTCAAATATTCAACAATGTCGTGATTGGCGCGATTAATACAGCCAGACAAGTGATTCCGGATATGATGGAGCGTGGCGAAGGGGCCATCCTGTTCACAAGTGATCTGTCAGCCATGAGTCCAAGCGCTATGTTCGGAAACTCAGGTATCGCGATGTCGGGTTTGAGGAACTATATCCTGAACTTACACGAACGGTTGCTTCCGCGTGGCGTGTTTGTTGGGCATCTATCCATCAGTCCGCTCATTAAGAAGGGGACAGAATTTGATCCGGATCAGGTTGCAGAGGCATGGTTCGCTCTATATGAGCGCAGAACACAGGCAGAAGAGACCTTTCCGAAAGGGATTATGCAACTATTGAATTGATTGCGGCGCTCTGTTCCAAAGAATATAGCGGATTTTTGCAAGTGAATTAGAATGAACATTCTTAAGATATCAAATGAAGAAGGGATGAATGGAACATGGAATATCGTGTATTAGGAAATACTGGCCTTAAAGTAAGCAGTTTTGTATTAGGTACAGGCACGTTTGGTTTTTGGGGGAACAACACGGAGAAAGAAGCTGCAGTTATGTTGGATGAGGCTTTGGCTGGAGGCATTAACTTGATCGATACAGCGGACGTATACTCCATTGGTCAATCCGAGGAAATTCTGGGTAACCTCTTAAAGGGACGTAGACAGGATGTTGTTCTCGCCACAAAAGGCGGAATGCCCATGGGAAGTGGGCTTAATCAATCCGGTAACTCAAAGTATTGGATTAAGCGTGCAGTGGAGGATAGCTTGAGAAGACTGCAGACGGACTATATTG
Organism: Paenibacillus sp. SZ31; assembly: GCF_012912005.1. Lineage (GTDB taxonomy): Bacteria > Bacillota > Bacilli > Paenibacillales > Paenibacillaceae > Paenibacillus. The sequence continues at coordinate 349,875 of NZ_JABBEA010000005.1, read as the reverse complement.
ACCTGTATCAATTACATCAGCCAGATCTTCATACCGATATCGAAGAGAGTCTTGATGCACTTACGGATCTGGTTCGAGAAGGGAAGATTCGTTATATTGGTACGTCCAATTTTCAAGCATGGCAGGTAACCGAAGCACAATGGACTAGCGAACGTAAACATACGGCACGTTTTGTATCGGAACAAGCTCCATATTCCATTTTGAATCGGAGTATCGAGTTTGACTTACTTGCTGCAACTCAAAAATATGGAATGGGCGTCATGGTTTGGAGTCCACTTTCAGGTGGCTTACTAACAGGAAAATATCGCTCGGGGGAAGCGGCTGCCGCAGATTCAAGAGGAGCGGGATCTCTAGGGAAACTTTCTATGGTTGTGGACCCGAATCGAGAAGAAAACCGTACCAAGTTTGAAGCTGTTGCCAAGCTCCAGTCCCTTGCAAATGAAGCAGGATTAACGTTGCCACATCTTGCGATGGCATTTACACAAGCTCATTCATCGGTTACGTCTGCAATCGTCGGGGCAAGAACCATTGAACAACTGCGTGAAACGTTAAAAGGCAGTGATATCCGTTTAAGCACCGATATCTTGGATGCAATCGATGCGATCGTTCCGCCTGGTGTGACTCTGGATGCATTGGAAAAGGGCTGGACGCCGGATTGGTTACAAGCAAACAAACGAAGAATACAAGGTTGAAAATAATTCTTTACTGTTCGTTCTAGAAATGATATGCTAACAGCAAGTTAGATCTAACTCTTTTTTCACACATTAAAGAATGATCGTTCTAAAAAACTACACTAATCTAAAGAATATGAGGGAGAGAATAAGATGAAATACACCGTAATTACAGGAGCAAGTTCAGGAATTGGATATGAAACGGCATTGGCATTTGCAGCACGGGGCAAAAACTTGATTTTGGTAGCTAGAAGATTGGATAAGCTGGAAGAGCTTAAATCAACCATTCAGGGTATTGACTCTAAAGTAAATGTTATCGTTCACACAAGTGACCTGTCTGTTACCGCAGAGGCATACGCACTGTATAACGATTTGAAGGAGTATGAAATCGAGACTTGGATCAATAATGCAGGTCTGGGAGAGGGTTCGTTCATTGCTGATCAGAATTTGGATAAAGTCGAGACCATGCTGCGTGTAAACATTGAATCCTTGACCGTTCTTTCTACACTGTATGTGCGAGATTATGCGGATGTCGAAGGTACTCAGTTGATTAACGTCTCCTCCGCACTTGGATACGCCATTGCTGTAGGGAGTGTTGCTTATTCTGCATCGAAATACTATGTTAGTGCCTTCACAGAAGGTCTTGCGAAAGAACTGGAACTGAAAGGTGCAAAACTGAAAGCGAAGGTTCTGGCACCAGCGATCACGGAAACAGAATTCGTGCAAAAATCACTAGATGCTGAAGCTTTTGATTACAAAGCGAATATGCCTAAATATCACACAGCTAAAGAAATGGCAGGCTTCATGATCAATCTGTATGATCACAATGAAGTGGTCGTAGGAATTGTAGACCAGAACTATGAGTTCCAACTGACAGGCGCAATCTACCCGGTGATTTCAGAATTGAATTAATACAGCAGATTTCAGAGAATACATCTGCAACATTTCAAATAAGAAGAGGAGCGCGTTCAATTGGAAAAGATATGGAGTAAAACGAAGATTGGCAACATGGAACTGCCCCATCGACTAGCGATGGCACCCATGACACGTAGTCGAGCGCTAGAAGATGGTACACCTGGAGAGTTGGCTGCACTGTATTATGCTCAGCGTGCAACCATGGGACTACTGATTACGGAAGGTGCACAACCTTCTGATGATGGACAAGGTTACCTGTGGTCACCTGGCATCTACACGGACAAGCATATTGAAGGATGGAAAAAGGTAACGGATGCGGTGCATGAAGCTGGTGGATATGTATACATCCAACTAATGCATGCTGGCCGCATGTCACATCCGGACAATACCCCGCATCATCGTCAACCGGTTGCTCCATCTGCAATCGCACCGGGTGTAGAAATGTTCACGGCCACAGGGATGCAGGATATCCCCGTTCCACGGGAATTGAGTCAGGAGGATATTCAAACCACCATCGCCGATTTCCGAAAAGCAGCAGCTGCAGCGATCGAAGCAGGGGCAGATGGCGTCGAAATTCATGGAGCCAATGGCTATTTGATTAATCAATTCCTCGGAGAGAATTCAAATACACGGACAGATGAGTATGGCGGTTCTATAGAAAATCGTGCTCGCTTTGCGATTGAAGTAACGAAAGCTATCGTCGAGGAAATAGGGGCAGAACGGACAGGCTTCCGTATTTCGCCAGGGACACCGCTGGGTGGGATTCAAGATGGTGAACAAGGTTCTGAACTCTATCGCTACCTTGTAAAAGAATTGGCTCAATTGGATTTGGTTTACCTTCATGTTATGCATCTTGGAGATGAGAATCTGCTGCAAGACATTCGTTCGATCTGGCAAAATCCATTGTTGGTCAATCGGGCTGGAAGAACTTTGGAGGATCTCAGTGTAGATCTAGATCGTGGTCTCGCTGATCTGGTACCAGTGGGTGTATGGTCTTTAGCTAATCCGGATTTGGTGGAACGACTTCAACAAGGTGCTTCACTGAATGAAGCAGATCCGACAACATTCTTTGGTTTGGGAAGTAAAGGTTACACGGACTATCCTACGTTGGAAGAGTTAAAGTCACAAGAGGGGCAACACTAGCATCAAGCGGGGAACATGGCGTACAACCAACATTGCGCGCCATGTTCCTACATAAGTTTAACTAAACATTTACACGATAACGAAGAGGACAGAAAAAACCTGAAAAAGCGAAGTGTTCGCCTTTATCACCTGATTTTCCCTTTAGAAAGGGAATCAAAAAATCTGGGGATAACAGCGATTGGAAGGTTGTTCTGTCATCGTAGTGTAAGTGTAAATAATCTTTAGTTCAACTTATATAGTCTATAAGCAAAGGAAGAGGAAAAATGATGAGAGCAGTCCAAATACGGAAATACTCCAAAGAAATCCATGTGGAAATCAATGATATTGAGACACCTCAGATTCAGAGCCATGAGGTTCTTGTCAGAGTAAAAGCAGCGGGTGTAAATCCACTGGATATCTTGAATATGAATGGCAGTGTTCGGATGATTGCCGACTATAAGTTACCTTTAACCTTAGGGAATGAATTATCTGGTGTCATTGAAGCCGTTGGCGATGATGTTTTGAAATTTAAAGTGGGTGATAAGGTTTATACCAGGTTGCCTCTAAATAAAATTGGTGCTTTTGCTGAATATGCGGCTGTACATGAGGATGCTTTATCCATCATGCCTGAAAATCTTTCTTTTATCGAAGCTGCTGCAGTACCCCTTACTGCCTTGACCGCGTATCAAGCATTGCATGATGTACTCCAAGCCGGACCGAATAAAAAGCTGTTTATTCCTGGGGGAACCGGTGGTTTCGGTGCGATGGCTATCCCGATTGCCAAGTCCATGGGGCTAACTGTGATTACAAGTGGAAGCGAAAGAGGCAGATCACGTACACTGTCGATCGGAGCAGATCAATTCATTGATTATAAAACCGAACATTATGCTGATATCCTGTCCGATATCGATTATGTGATTGACACCTTGGGTGCGGATGAAATCAAAGCTGAACTAAGCATTTTGAAACCACAGGGGAAATTAGTTTCTTTGAAAGCGGGACCCAATTATCGGTTTGCAGCGGACAGTCATTTTCCAATGTGGAAAAAAGCATTGTTTGGCCTTGTAGGTGCACGCCTGGATTCTTTAGCGCGTAAGAATCAAAATGAATATCGCTTTATATTCGTGCACTCCAGCGGGAGTCAATTGCAAAAAATCACAGCTCTCATAGAAAAAGAAGATATCAAACCCTCGATCGATTCAACCTATACGTTTGATGAAATTGAAAAGGCATTGATTAAAGTGTCCACGGGTCACTCCCAGGGTAAAGTCATTCTTACCTTTTAAGGTCCAACGAGAGCATGAAATTTAATGTTTGTTGTCTGAACAGGAGGGAAGCTAATGGCGAGAAACAAAGAGTTCGATGAGTCTGTTGTACTGGATAAAGCGATGAGACTTTTTTGGGAACAAGGGTATGAGAAGACGTCGATGACAGATCTAGTCAATCATATGGGAATTCATCGTAAAAGCTTGTATGACACATTTGGCGACAAACATACCTTGTTTCTAAAGTCAGTAGATCTGTATGATCACAAAATCAGCTCTGCCCTTGCAGCAGGCGTAAAGCGTTCTAAAACGGCAACTGAAGCACTTCAGTTTATATTTTATTCTTTAATTCATGGAGAGGAATCTCCAGTATCAGGCTGCTTCATTGTCAATTCGACGGTAGAATTGGCGGCACGGGATGACGACATGAACAACCGATCGACGGAGATGTTTGCAAATACCGAGAATCTAATCAAGGACATTATGGTGTGGGGACAGCAAGAAGATGAATTCACTACGGAGTATAGCGCGGAGGTATTGGCTGAATATCTGCATAATGTGGGCGTTGGATTAAGGGTGATGGTCAAGACTTCGATGACCAAGGAAAAAATCCTTCGTATAGCGACGCTATCCATGGAGCTCATACGGAGGTAGTCTATTTTTTCACTATTATAGAACGTTCGTTCAAATATTGATATTCCAGATGAAACATATTTTATAGAAAAGAGAGGCAGGCAACAACATGCGAAAGACAGTTCTAATCACAGGGGGATCGGGTGGGATCGGTAAAGAGTTAGCAGATCGGTTTGCCAAAGGTGGACATCATATTGTGCTGGTAGCACGAAGCGAGGGTAAGATACAGGATCTAGCTCAGGAGTATCAGAAAAAGTATGGTATTCAGGCAACGGTTATTGCCAAAGATGTAGCGGCGCCTGGGGTACCACAGGAGATTTATAATGAGCTGAAGGAAAAGGGCATTGTTGTTGACTATCTTGTCAATAATGCAGGCTTCGGTCTGTTCGGGACGTTTATGGAAACGGATATGGAACAAGAAGTGAATATGATCGATGTGAATATAACGGCTTTAACCGTCATGACAAAACTGTTCTTGCCGGGCATGATCGAACGTGGGCACGGAGGCGTGATGAATGTGGCTTCGTTGGTAGGCTTTTTCCCTGGACCGATGATGTCAGTGTATTATGCGACCAAGGCATACGTGCTTTCGTTCACCGAGGCTTTGGAGAATGAAGTAAGCGGAACGGGCGTTACGGTGACGGCACTGTGTCCAGGTCTGACATCCACTGGATTTGTTGATCGTTCGGGTATGGGTGTCTCGAAGATGTTACAGGGCCCGATCATGGAAGCTGGACAGGTGGCCGAAGAAGGGTATCAAGGCTTCTTACGTGGCAAGACGTTAATTATGCCTGGAGCTCGAAATCGATTCATTGCATTTATGCCGCGCTTGTTACCGCGTAAGATGATGACTCGCATGATTAGATCTTCACAGGATAAGACAGGACATTAAACATTAAGAAGGAGCTGGTCGAAATGATTTTTTATGATTCCCCTCAAGCAACCGTTACATGGAATGAGGAAAATAAGGTAGTTGTTTTGCAATGGAAGAGCTTTGCGAAAGGTGAACAATATCGTATACCGCTTAATAAAGTGTTGGAGTTAGCGGTGCAAAAACGCACAAATAAGGCGTTATACGATAGCCGTCACTTGGCCGTTATTTCGCCAGATGACCAAGAATGGGTTGCACAAGAGTGGTATCTGAGATCAATGGAGGCCGGAATTACGTATTCAGCACTGATTGTTCCCCATAAAGCGATAGCTAAATCAAGTGCAAACCGAATGCTCTCAGGAATGGACATATCCAATCCAACTCAAGAATTCCATGACATAGATGAGGCATTTCATTGGCTGGCAACCGTAAAATGAGAATGTAACAAAACAATCATATACATAAATCAATGCGGTTATTATGGTGACGATAAATTAGATCTTCCCCAATTCGATCGTTTCACTGTGTCCTTCATCTTGCCTTTTACGACAAACATACACAAAAACAGGCGGGAAGCTGAAGGGCACGAATTGAATCTTCTCAATCTCAAATAACTCAGCTAATCGCTTCTTCATATGAAGTGAGTACTGGTATAAAACTAACGTGCCTCCAGGTCGAAGCGCTGTATGGATCTGTGACAGGATGTTGTGTCTCATTTCTCTGGAATAATTAAAAAAGGGCAGTCCACAAATGATACTATCCAACTGGTGCACATGTTCTTGATCGATCCTTTTCAGTAGATAGGATGCATTGGAATGGAACATGAATTCAGGATATGTTTTCTTCAGATTACTTCTCATTTTGGGGTCTCTTTCAAATAAAAACACGGTTGCAGATTTCGGTAATTGTGCTCTTATGAGTCGGGTGATGGCTCCTGTTCCTGGTCCCAGTTCTGCAATGGTTCTGATCTCATCCCATCGTACAGACTGGACGATTTTATGGGCTAGAAATTTGGAGCTGGGGAGGACACTGCCAACGCGTTTGGGGTTCTTGAGAAATCCTTGCAGGAAAAGAAGCGGTTCGAATGTTTTCATCGCGGTATCCTCCCTTATCAATGCTATTAATGTTTCAATGGATGTTAGAAGGTAAGCTTAGTTGGAATATAAATACGTTGCGCGTATGTTCTAGTGTTAAAGTCCCCTGATGTAACTCCGCAATGTTCCTTGCAATAGAAAGACCCAGACCAGATCCTGATTGAATACCTTCGCTATTCCTCGAATAATCCACCTTATAGAAGCGATCAAATAGTCTGTTTTTTTGCTCTCTGGTTAGTGGTATGCCTTTGTTCTCTACTTCAATGGTAACGTGATCATGCTGCACACTCATTCGAACATAAATCGTGCCCGGTTTAAAGGAATACTTCAGTGCATTCATGAGAAGATTGTCGATGGCACGTGCAATCTTATCGCTATCCAGGGAAACCATGATTGGAGTATTGCCGAGTTTTTTTTCAATACGAATCCCATGCTCCTGAGCTAAAGGTTCGAATTCAAACAACAATTGGTCCAATAGCTGACAGAGGTCAACATTTTTCAAATCCAACTGGGTGTTCACTGCGTTAAGACGCGTATATTCAAATAAATCATCGAGTAACTTCTTCAAATGCGTTGCTTTGTTATGGGTATTTTGAATGAAACGGTCATACTCTGCTTTGTCTTGAAATGATTCTGATTTGAGAAGCTCAATATAGCCAATTATGCTGGTAAGCGGTGTACGTAGGTCATGTGAGATGCCAGTGATCATGTCCATCTTGGATTTCTCCAATTCACGTTCTTTAGCAATCTGTTGCTTTAACTGTTCTGTCATGTGATTAATGTTTGAAGCGACTTGCCCAAGTTCATCTTGTCGATTAATGGACACCCTGTAATTCAGATTTCCTTCGGATATGATTTGAAGCCCTTGTTCTAATGTAATGAGATCTCTCACAATTTTTCGTGTGGAAAATAAAAAAATTAACGTGAAAATTATGATGAAGACCGGTGTTAGAACATAAGGAAAGATGTGGAGGAGCGAAGGCCAATGATATTTTTCACTAATTTTTGCGGCACCTATGATCAACATATTATTTACACCCACAGAGCCAACAAACGAAATCAATAAACTGATCAACATTCGATATAGGATGTTAATCTGTATCTTTTTTTTAAACTGTGGTAATCGATTAATCAATTTTATAACCCACTCCCCATACCGTTTTAATATACTGAGGTTCTCTTGGATTCAATTCCAGCTTTTCTCGAAGATTACGAATATGGACCATCACCGTATTATCCGAATATCCATAAGGTTCTTTCCACACGGTTTCGTAAATCTTCTCGGAGCTAAATACTTGTCCTGGATGGCTGGCAAGCAGCACCATAATGGAAAACTCTAATGGCGTAAGCGAAATGTCATTTTCTTTGAGCTTCACGGAATGTTTACTTGTATCAATGACAAGGTCCTTGATCAAAATAAGTGAATTGGATTCTGGTTTGCCAATCAGTGTTTGACGTCGTAGCTGAGCCTTAACGCGAGCCAGTAATTCTAACGGATTAAACGGTTTGACCATGTAATCGTCAGCCCCGGTAGTCAGGCCTGTAATTTTATCAATATCCTCTTCTTTGGCGGACAGCATAATAATGGGAGTCGTTGATACTTCTCTTATTTTGAAGCAGGCTTTGATTCCGTCCATAACGGGCATCATGACATCTAGAATAACGAGTTGAACCGATGTTGTTTTAATTATATTTAATGCTTCTTCACCATTGGCTGCTTCTATGACATGATATCCTTCATTACGTAAATAGACATGAATAACATCACGGATATCGGGTTCATCATCAACAACGAGAACGGTATTCATAATTCAACACTCCTTAAAATTAGGATAACATCAGTGTAAACGATAGTCCGGAATGTTTAAATTGTTTCCTTTTTGCGACAGACATAAACGAACGCAGGTGGGATATTCAAAGGCACTAATTCTATTTTTTCGATGATAAAGTGCTCCGATAATGTTTTTTTCATTTGAAGAGAATATTGAAAGGCGATGAATAATCCTCCAGGTTTGAGTGCCTTATAGATCTGATCCACCAACGTATTTCTTAATTCAGGCTCAAAGTTGAAGAAGGGCAATCCGCTAAAAATGTAATCCAGTTGCTGAACGCCCTCTTGATTCATGGATTCCACTAATCGAGCAGCATCTGGATAACAGGAGAATTTCGGGTATGCGGTCTGCAGATTATTTCTCATCGTTTCGTTCATCTCAAACAATAGGACTTTGGTGGAATCCTGTACCTGCTGATGAATATAACGAGTGATCGGACCTGTACCTGATCCAAGCTCGGCGACTGCTTTTGCCTCTAGCCAAGAGACTTGCTTCACCATTTTGCTGGCGAGAAACCGGGAACTGGGTAAGATACTGCCAACATGTTTAGGACTTTGCAAAAAGCTTTTCAAAAATAAAACAGGTTCATTGGAATTCATGAGGGTTCCTCCGTATATGTGATGGTATGTTATCAAAACCAGTTAGAAATGTAATAAATGCAACGTAGATAGAATGGGACCGCCGAAGTAGATTCCCGCTATAAAATACGTTATGGTCCATAGCAAAGCACTGGAATAGGAGATGAGAGCAAATTTTCTATACTGCACGCCGCTCAGCCCAATGACCAAAGGGAGAACATATCGCACGATTGGAATGAACAAACCGATGCACATCGCCCAATTGCCACTCTTATTCAGAATCAGTTCAGCCTTAACGAAGTGTTTATGATGTTGAAATCTGTGTTTTATCTTGGGTCCAAATAACTTCCCTGCAAAATAAGAAAAGGTAATGGCTGTTAATAGTCCTGATAAAATACAAAAGTATGTGATCCATGAATTGATAACTCCTGTGTGGCTCAAAATGGCACCGCTGATAATCGTGATCTCATTTGGAATTGGAATCCCGAAAGGCCCTAATGAGAAGGCAAAATAAAAAATCAGATATCCATACTGATGAAGTAGCTCTAAGATCGTATTACTGATCATTGTTTTGCCTCCTCTCTTGTCGATATAGAAATCATAATGAAAAAAACTAAGGAATTAATGAGCATATTTCTGAAGAAAATCTAAAGAATACATAAGCAAAGCCACACAACTACGTTCATGAGAAAAAAAGCCTTGCCAACGTACGGGCAAGACTTGAACAGGTAGAACTATTCAGACGTCCGTTTCTTCTAAATTCAACTGGGTATCATGGGAAGAGAGTCGGGCATGCTGGATTAGATTATTTATTAGCTTTCGTAATTGAAAGGCATCTGTATATGTTTCTTGTACAATCCGTCTATATTCTTCCGGGTTCGTAACTGAGTTGGTTTTTAACAACTCCACATTTTGAATGATCCCTTCGAGGGGTGCGTAAAGTTCATTCGATATGCCTTCGATCCATTCCCTTTTGGCGTTATCGCACTCATGTTCCTCGATCATCTGTTCTTGTAATTGATCCACCATGGAATGAAGTTGAGACGAAAATGTTCTTAATTCAACAAGTTGAAGTGGAGGTACTCGATAGCTCAAGTCTCCTCCCGAGAAGATGCATATGGCGTGGTCCAAAGTGGCAATTTCCCTAACGATGCGATGAGTCAGAATGCAAAAAGATATCACAAAAAACATAGTAAATAGGATAAGAACAAGGTACGCCAGATGCAATTGCAATAGATGCAACTTGGCTAGATGATGAACTGCGGCAAGTGGCAGCATGCATATGAAGGTCATGAGCAAGGCTATCAGAAAACTCAAACTAGAACTGATAAGGATATGGAAACGAATACTATGTTTGTGATAAAACGAGGGGGAATCTGTCAATGTTCATCTCACTCCAATCGAGTCGATTTAACACGGGATGGGAGAGCGTGGAGGGTTGTTCCAGTTAAGCGGAAACAAAGCTCTCCAACAAAGATACCACCGGCAATATCTACAACGACATGTTGTTTCACCAGTATGGTAGACATCATAATAAGAACGGAGAGGGTGGAAGTCATCGCCCATATCGCTCGTCCAAACACACGCGTTCCTCTAAGGATCAGATAACTGGTCAGGACATGAATGCTGGGAAAACAGTTGTAGGGTTGATCGTTACGGTAGATGTAATCAACCATCGTGAAGAGAAAGCCTTTCTCACTCTGGATGTTCGGGCGCTCAATCGCTGTCTGGAACAGAGCGAAGAAGATGTATGAGATCACCAGACCGCTGCAAAGTGCAATGAGCGTTTGAAAATAGGTTCGCTTGTCCTTAAAAGCAAGTGCTATTAATGCACCTGAAATGAACGGGTACCATAATACATAAGGAATGATAAAGGCCGGGACAAAAGGGATCATGGAATCCAGGGGTGTTGCAAGACTATAGACATGATCCCCAGGGCGATTTAGTACACCATAGAAGATATTTAAGATTGGAACGGCTGCAAGCCAAAGCAGTGAAAGCCAGGCTGATTTGGTAGATGACGGACTGGAAAGCTTCAAATGCTCAACTCCTATACGGATTTATCAATGTATCCATAGTAGAGATAAACTCTGAAGAACTTGAGAGGGATTTTCTAAAGAAATTCTGAATATCAGATAAAGTTTGTATTGGAAAAAAGTGGTATGAATAGATAGCACAAAGAAGAGCCGAGACGTCATAATGACGACTCAGCTCTTTTTTATGCCTCATGAGGACGGACTTTTTGAAATCAGATTCAACCCTACCATTAATCATTTGGACAACGGGATACTAAGCGAATAAGATCAAGCGTAAGCATGGGAAGTGCCATGCCTGAAGGATAAGCCAAGTATCTTGCATGCCATTCCGGAGAGAATTTTTCATTGTAACGGCGTAGTCCTTCAAATCCATACCAGTACCCACCATATCGGAAGACCAGACGGGCTAGTTTTTCTTCACGATGAGAGTTCTGATTCTCACCGACGCTGGAGAGCGGAGACATTCCGAGATTAAAGTAAGAATACCCCTGTTCTTTGGCCCATTCAATCAATCGTACAAATAGCACATCCATCGTACCATTCGGTGTATCATTCAGATGACGCATCAGATCAATGGAGATGACGTGATGATGACTATAGGATGGGGCCAACGTTGCAAAAGCCAAAATATTGCCTTGTGCATTACGAAGCAGTGTTAAGGGTGAGCGCTGAATATAGGTTTCGTTGAACCACCCTAATGAGTACGTTTTTTCTTTACGGTCACCGAGCCACTCGTCCGAAATCTGACGCAATTCAGAGAGTAGTTCTGAAGAATATGGCGGGGATAATACTTCAAAGATCTGCCCTTCGCGAGCTGACTTATTTAAGGCTGTACGTAAGTTTTGATTACTTTTCCCACTAAGAGTAAAGGTGTCTAGAGGTACCAAAGCTTCTTCACCTAATTTGAAAAATTTGTAGCCATTCTCATGATAGATCGATAGGTATTCAGGTGTAGCCTGATAAAAAACCACGGTTAATGCATAATGATGCGCATAGCTCTGAAATTCTTGAATTGCAGCACCAACAAGGTTTTTATTGCCGATTGGATCACCAAGTACGATGAGTTTCTGACGTACTTGAGCGTACGGAATCAGAACCTGATCATTTTGGGCCCAGTAAAAATGTTTGTCACCCAGATAGAGGAGATGAGTTAACAGATTACCGTCTTCTGCGGCAATGAATTGAGTGAATTTATTCATATCTTCTTCATTAGGGCGCATCTCTGTATAGCGAGACGGACGTAATGTGAAGACAAAAGCTATCACAATCAAAGCGCCCATTAATCCACTAAGCGCTGCTAACATATAGTCGTGAGGATGTGACACCCATTGTTGCGCACGCATGGGCAGGTGTTGCAAAATAGCCGGATGCAGCTGTGAACCTATAATGTAATACGACAACGATGAAATTAGAGCAAGAAACGTCCAGATCCAGATGCTGCGTGCAGATATACGAACACTCTCACGATTAAATCGTGTAGGGGATATCCACAGAATGAACGCCACGGTTAATAATATAAGTGCTTCTTCGTAATCAAATCCTTTGGCAAATGTGAAAATAGCTCCTGCTAACAACAATGCTCCAGTCCACAAGTAAGCTCGGCGAATACGCATGGATATCCCCCAGGATATGACGATAAGCATGATACCGATAGTTACTGACAATTGTTCAGATAAGCGCATCATGGATAAAGATAACAGATGTTCCATGAAGCGCAACCGATCTATAAGGCCTGGAGAAACAGCAGAGATGAGTAGAAGGACCCCGCTAGCGAATACGAGCTTGCCAAGTATCCACGCACCAAGATCACTAAGCAAACTGAAACGTGAAGGCCAATTCCAGCATCTGACCCATATGTTACGTGAAGCATTGAAACAGTTCTTCGTAATATCCTGCCATTGCTGTGGACTTGGACGCATCTCAAGCCCGGCCAATACCAGACCGATGAGCCAAGGAATGACAAAGTAAAACATGCGGAATAACAACAAAATCATTAGTGCTCGAGAAGGCTCAACACCTAATGTCTGCAATCCGAGTAAGGCGATCAGATCAAAAGCGCCAATGCCGCCTGGAGCCATACTAATGATTCCCGCAATGGCTGCCACAACGTATACCCCCAATACCGGAGCAAACGGTAAGGGGTGCAGATCAGAAAATGTAAACAACCAAAATAATGTTCCTGCACAAGCCCATTCCAGAACAGATGAACCCAGAGAAGCGAGAATGACGCTCCATGGTAATCTGCCATTTCCCTTGTTAAACCACTTGGCGAATAGGGATGAACGTTGCATGAGTAAGAAAAATGGCAAGTATAAGGAAACTCCCCATACGCCGAGTCGTAGCCAAGGATGTTGTTCAAATAGGGGTTCTACAGGCAAGATACCAATTAGTGCAAGACCGCCAAGCAAGGATAGGCCAACCAATAAAATAGGCGATAAAAAAAGTATGGCGGGACCCATTGTTTTCATGGGAATCCCGCTTTTCTTATAAAGAAACGCACGTAATCCTACACCGGTAAGACCTGCGAACCCTACCATATTATTAAAAGTGTTAGCGATCCAGGCGTAACGATACGTGGTTATCCAATGAATATCGAGCTTAAACTGTTTGCGAATAAGAAAATCATACGTACTCATCACAGATACGGCCATAAAAGAAGCAATGATCAGTTGAATGATGACATGGACTGGCTTCATATGTACTTCATGAATAATGCTAGCTATATTAATACGCTGAATCTCATGTCTTCCGTGTACATAGATGATGACCAAGATCGTTACAGGGATTAGAACTCTAATGATTTTGGATTGATAACAAGCTTTTAGAAACTGAAATAATTTAAGGTTTTGAAGCAAATCTTTCATTGTGTCTTGGACTCCACCTTTATGAAAAAATAGAATTTAACGTTATTGGGCAGGGGTCACGGGTATTTTACGAGCCTCCTGCCGTACAGGAATCATATTGAAAAAAACTAAGGATTTCATGGGTATATTTCTAAAGAAATTCTGAAGAGTTGGAGGGGGGGATTGAATCCAATAAGTGTGAAGTGATAGTGAAGATAAGGATGGAAGCATTCATGCGGAACATTACTTCCTCCCCTGCACCTTTAGCCGATATTGATGCGGTGTTGTACCTGTGGCAGTACGGAATACTTTGCAAAAGTAGGAGGGGCTGGTCATGCCAACACGGTGACCGATTTCGGGAACGGTGAGCGAGGAGCGGGTGAGCAGCACACAGGCATGACGAATGCGGGTTGCTTGAGCATAAGCAACAATGGTGGTGCCGGTCGCTTTTTTGAATACATGAGACAGATGATAGGGAGATAAATGAAGTGTATCTGCGATATCCTCCAAACGAAAAGACTCCTGGTAATGTTGTTCAATCCATTGCATGATGGCTTCGGCATGAGGGTGAAGAACGCTTGCACTGGACGAGAGTACATCCTGGGAGTGGCGTTGTTGCCCATCTTGCCACAGATAGCGAAGCTGTGCGAGCAGATCCAATAAAAAGAGGCGTGTATCCTCCTCTACTTCGTGGGGAAGCAGACCTGGATACGTATCTGCATATTGCTCCATTCGTTGAACGAGTGGAGAAGTGTCAGCAAGCCGGATCGGCTGAATGGGGGATTGCTCTCCCAGCAGATCCTGTATGAAGTGGTGAGTCGCCACAAAATGCGACCAAAGTGCCTTCAATATATCAAGCTCAACCATGAGTACATTTCGAATGAAAGGCTGCTGTCTGGATACTTGAATCTGGACGTGGTGCAATTGAAAAGGTCGAAAAATCATGAGCATACCAGGTTCAAGAGAGAAAACCTGTCCTTCGGTGATCAACTGCCCATATCCTTCATGGATATAGGTTATCTCCATCTGTGAGTGAGCATGAAACACTTCGCGAAACGTAGTGTTGGATGCACGACGACAGGCCAGATTAAATTGTTCTCCCAGGATGATGGACATCATGAATGCCTCCCTTAACATGCGCAAGATAGTTTTATTTTAGCACAAGATGAACGCATAAAAGCGCTTTATTATTGTGTATTGTGAAGGGACTAAGGGAGGTATGTAACGATGTTAAAAGTGGCGATTATCGGAGCAGGTGCAATTAGTGGAGCACATATCTCAGCATATTTGGCATTTCCTGAGCGATGTCAGATTGTTGCTGTGGTCGACATGTACGTGGATAAAGCACAGAAGCGAATTAACGAATATGGACTGGAAGGTGCACAAGCTGTCACGGATTACACAGAGTTACTTGCCCAAAACATTGATCTGGTATCAGTCTGTACGCCGCCGTATACGCATGCTCCAATTGCGTGTGATTTCATGCAAGCAGGTGCGCATGTGTTGGTCGAAAAGCCGATGGCTTCTTCCTTGGAGGAAGCGGATCTAATGCTGAGAGCAGCACAAGAAAGTGGCAAGCTACTATCCGTTGTAGCTCAGAATCGTTTTACGACACCGATGATGAAGCTGAAAGGTGTGCTGGACAGTAAACGGATGGGCCCCATCGTACATGTGCAGGTGGATTCGTTCTGGTGGCGGGGTCACAATTATTATGATCTGTGGTGGCGCGGGACATGGGAAAAAGAAGGCGGAGGCTGCACCCTCAATCATGCAGTGCATCATATTGATGCCATGCTTTGGATGATGGGACCTCCAGTGGAATTGCAGGCTATGATGGCGAATACGGCACATGATAATGCCGAAGTTGAGGATATATCCATGGCGATGCTTCGCTTCCAAGAAGGGGCGCTTGGCATGATTACCAGTTCGGTCGTGCATCACGGAGAGGAGCAGCAGTTAATTTTTCAGGGCAAAGAAGCCCGGGTATCTGCACCTTGGAAAGTGGTTGCTTCTACTGCACGGAGTAACGGATTTCCGGAATCCAATCAAGAGCTGGAACAGCAGATTCAGAAGCTGGCTGACGAGTTACCGGATGTTGTTCATGTCGGTCACGCTGGGCAAGTTGAGAATGTGTTAAACGCTATTGAGACAGGATCACCCCTTCTAGTAGATGGAGAAAGTGGTCGAAATACGCTTGAACTGATTGTGGGTATCTATAAGTCGGCAAGCACGGGAGAAAAGGTTATTTTTCCAATAGGGGCGAAAGACGCGTTTTACACAAGAGAAGGAATTATGCAACATGCCGTACACTTTTATGAAAAGAAGACGACGGTAGAGAACTTCGAGGATTCGAGTATTACGCTCGGGAGCAAGTTGGATTCGTAGTATTTTACGTGAAAAAGATGCCCCCTCACATCACAGTGAGATCGGCATCTTTTTTTGTTATAGGTCTATTACACCTACACCACCAAAAAATTAATACACCCGGTGCTTCCATCCATTTAATTTCGCAACTGCTTCCAGATAATAATAATCTCCATAGATCAGGGACACATCGATGAAGGAATTGCCGCTGCCTGTAGCGTGCAGCAAAATCGATTCATGCTCGGGTTGATCCCAGACGGCATAGTTCTCGGTTAAAGAACGAAGGATACGTTCAGCGGCATCTGTGTATAGGCGTTTCTCGCCTTCGGGAACGACGGCGGCCAGCTCTAGAAGACCGGATGCAGCAATGGCTGCGGCGGAACTGTCGCGGGACTGGCCTTCCAGCGTCGGAAGTCTGAAATCCCAATAGGGGACATGATCCTCTGGCAGCGCAGCAATAAAGTAATGAGCTATTCGTTTCGCCGTGTTCAGAAAACGCTCATCTTGGGTATACCGATACGTATTGGCGAACCCATAGAGACCCCATGATGTACCTCGACTCCATGATGAATCCGGGGCATATCCTTGACCACCAAAACATTCAATGTATCGTCCATCTTCGGGATCAAAGGAGATGATATGTTTGGTTGATCCATCTTCTCGGATACCATATTGCATGGTCGTTTCGGCATGATTGATGGCAATGTGTCTGTACCGAGGGTCACCTGTCACCTCAGAAGCCCAGAACAACAGAGAGATATTCAGCATGCAGTCAATGATGGCCCAACCGTATTTATCCTCATTCCAGGCTCGAATGAATTTCCCTGCCGGATTGTAACGACCTGCGAGGAAATTGGCTGCTTCCAGACCACGTCTGAGCGCATCTTCGTCGCCTGTGATCTTGTGTTTGATAACAGCGGTGGAGAGGAACTGGAAGCCCACATCATGATGAAGTTCCACGGTAGGTTTAACAAACCATTGCTCCAGCATCTCATCCCACGACCATGACGCATCCCGATAGGATTGTTCTCCCGTCATATCATACATAATCCATAACATGCCAGGCCAGAAACCGGAAGCCCACCAGTCGGTATTGATGTTATCGTACTTGCCGTCCTTTCCTGCAAAATGAGGGCATTTATCTCCAATATGTTCTTTCATTTCACCTACTTTTCGTTCCAATCTCTGCATTACTTCTTGCCAATATGTGGTTGTAACAGCCGATCCTGGTTTAGTCATATCCAGCCTCCTGAGTGTAGAATTAGAAAGTAAGATAACGCTTTCTCATGTGCTCAGTATATCTTTTTCTATTCACACAAAGTTGTGTTAGGATATGAAGAAATGTTGTTCTGTTGTCATCATATGGGAGGGTGAACAGGGATGCTGGAGCGTGTGGAATTTGGAGGATCTACGTTAGCGTGGGATTATCAAATCAAGTCTGTGGATCATTTCAAAGGATATTATCATTGGCATCAATGTGGAGAATTTCTATACGTTCATCAAGGTGAGGGCATAGTAGTCGTTAACAATCATACCTATCCGATTCGCCAAGGCATGCTGTTCTTTTTCCAACCCTATCAATTGCATCATGTCTATGCGGAAGTTCATCCAAATACCCCGTATGAGCGAAATATCTTCTATGTAGAGCCGATAGTCATGGATCGTTATCTGCAAGCGTTCCCGCATAGGCGTTCTTTTTTTTCGAGGTTGTGGAATGGGCGCAATCAGCAACAAGTTTTTAACCTGAGTTCCCACATGGATCAACTGGATTGGATGTATGAGAGCTACAATCAGTCTCGGAGTCGTGTTGGGGGAGAATGGGAAGAATCGGTGCTGTTTTTGCTTCAGCTATTGAGTGTCTTGGATCAACAAAAAGAGGGAGCAGATGAAGCGCTATCACAGTTCACGGATTCACGTCATCTGAGACACTCGGAGAAGATGATGCGGTGGATTGAAGAGCATTTCGAATATGAGATGAGATTGGATCAGATGGCGGCAGATGTTCATCTGTCCAAATCGTATGCTTCCCGCATTTTCCATCAAGAGACAGGTAGTAGCATTACGGATTACGTCACAGCTCGAAGGTTGAAGCAAGCCTACTTGCTCCTTGAGACAACAACACATTCGGTGGAGGAGATTGGCAGACGTGCCGGATTTCCGAATGGATCGTATTTCATCCAGTTATTTCGCAAATCTGCCGGGACGACCCCGCTGCAGTATCGACAACAATTTGAACGGAGCAGTAAGCATTAATTTGGATTGTAAAAAATAGCGTTATTACGTCTCTATATTTAATTAGTATTCACCGTTCCAATTCAAAAAATCCCGGATGCGGATTGCACTAGCGATTTGCTAAATGCGATACTCCACCTCCGGGATTGCAGCGTTACCTTCAAGCTAAATAAACCATAATGATTCCTCAAAATGTTACAGCCACTTATCAGCCCAACGTTCCACGGCGCTTAGCGCTCTCCCCAGTTCCGTGCCTTTTCGTGACAACATATATTCAGTCCGAACTGGACGTTCCGTGACCACATGGCGAACCACAAGTCCTTCTTCCTCCAATTCCTTCATTCGCTCATTCAACACACGTTTGCTCAAGTCAGGGATATAAGCGTGAATCTCACTGAAGCGTTTGGGCTCCTCCATCAATGCATGAATAATGAGGGCTACCCATTTTCGGCCAATGATCTGATAAGATTGTTCCACTTTTGTGCATATTTGCTTGGCATTCTCATCATCGCTCATGATTGTACTCCTTTGAATTAGTATTGCTTGTAATATCATTAGTATACTTATTGTAACCTACTTGTCTATAAGCCATATGTGTAAAATGTCACATACCAATTGTTCTTAATGTTACCACATAAAGCGTTATCATCAAATAAAAACCCTATAAACACTGGAGTTCACAGGTTCGACATGATTATTGACGAATTGTGACGACAGGTGTAATATGGGTAACGTTAATTCAAATGGTTACAATTTATAACCTAAACACAGGTTGTGGAGAGAAGGAATGTTCCATGGTTGAATTCAGGTGCGTTATATAACGGAGGCAAGGCGGGGAACACACCCACTTATTCCGTCTTTTGTCATGCTTGGATTTGAACATTTTGCAACATCATATACTATACTGCACAGATCACAGGAGGCAATCCAATGGATGCAATGACATTTGTCCTGTTCGGGGCAACTGGCGATTTAGCCAAACGCAAGATTTACCCTGCATTATATAACTTGTACATGGATCAGAAAATGCCGAAATCCTTCTCCGTTATCGGTTTGGGACGACGTGAATTGTCGGATACGGAATTCCAGGCGAATGTTGAAAAGTCACTGAATGAATTTTCACGTCAGACGCCAGAAGAAGCATCTCAGGTTCGTGATTTCATTGGAGCTTTCCGTTATTGTTCTTTAAATAATACGAAGCTTGAAGATTACACCAAACTGTTGGAACTGGTTCAACAGCGTGAACAAGAGCTTAACATTCCTGAAAATCGCATGTTCTACATGTCGGTGGCACCGGAATTCTTTGAACCAATCGCATTGAACATTCAAGAAAGTGGCCTGGGTAACACCAAAGGCTGGAAGAAACTGATTATCGAAAAACCATTCGGACACGACCTGCAATCAGCGCGTGATTTGAACGAAAAACTGAGCAATACCTTTGCGGAAGAAGAGATCTATCGCATTGACCATTTCCTCGGTAAACCGATGGTTCAAAATATTGAGACACTCACCTATGCGAATCCGGTGATTCAGGCGCTGTGGTCTAACCGTTATATTGCCAATGTACAGATCACGGCTAGTGAGACGGTGGGTGTTGAAGAACGTGCCGCTTATTACGACCAAAGTGGTGCCCTGCGTGACATGTTCCAAAACCATATGCTTCAGTTGCTGATGATGATCGGTTTGCATTTGCCAAAACGCTGCACACCGGAAGAGATTCAATTCAAAAAACAAAAGATTGCTGAAGCACTTCGTCCTTTGACGAAAGAAAACGTCGCTTCTGAAGTTGTTCGTGCGCAATATGCAGCAGGTGAGCTGCAAGGTGCTTCGGTTGTTGGATATCTGGACGAGCCTGGCATCCCTGCCGGATCTCAGAACGAGACGTATGTTGCCGCGAGACTGTGGATCGATGATCCATTCTGGAGCGAGGTTCCATTTTACATCCGTACAGGTAAACGCCTGGCTGAGAAATCCACCCGAATCGTTGTTGAATTCAAGGCTCCACTGAAGACCGGTCATGAATCCGAAAATACAACGGCACCTAACCTGCTGACCATTGAAATTGGTCCGGGAGAAAGCATCTCGCTTCAATTAAATGCGAAGAATCCATTGAACCATGGTGAAGTGGAACCAATGCATATGACCTTCAACTCAGGTAAACGTAACATTCCGGAAGCCTACGAGAATCTGATCTTTGATGCGATGCGTGGAGATTCCACCTTCTTCGCTCACTGGAACGAAGTGGAGCTGGCATGGCAATGGGTGCAACCGATTCAGGAAGCATTCGAAGCGGGCAACGTGCCACTGGATACGTACAGCGCAGGTTCGCATGGACCAGAGTCAGCAGATCGCCTGACCGCAGCAGACGGTTATCGTTGGTGGTAAGTGTAAAAGAGTAAGCACAAGAAAAAAGAACGGTACAATCCATTCTGCTCACAAATGAACATTCTGCACAAATTTAAAAAGAACCTTCCGATCATTAAGGTATAGAACGAAATTTTTATATTCGCTAGAGCTTGTACTTGTAAGCGAGTTAAATCGAATGGTGCAAATTGCTAATATAAACACTGTATCTACTATGAATCATACCGTTCCAATTTTGCATAAGCCCTTCCGGTTATGATTGCCGGAAGGCCGTGAAAATTTTTGAATATAGATTAGCGGTTCAGTTTTAAAATGGGTTGGCTTGAACGCTGAGAATGTAGTGTAGGGGACGAAATCGATTCTGTAGAAGCAAAGCGTTCGCCTTTATCCCCGGATTTTCTCCTAAATAGGAGATTCAAAAAATCTGGGGATAACAGCGATCAAAAGAACGATTCGTGACCGGAACGGATACTTCGCCAAACGTTAAGCACTTATTTTTAATTTTGAACACAAATGAAATTTAAACATTGTTCATAACAGGAGGATTTTGAAATGAAACTTGGACTCGTCGGATTAGGAAAAATGGGATTGAACCTGGGTAGAAACCTGATTGATCACAAACACGAAGTGGTTGCTTTTGACCTGAACGCTGAAGCAGTAAAAGAAATGAAAGAATACGGCGCTGAAGGCGTATCTTCTTACGCAGAGATGGTGGCTTCACTCGAATCCCCACGTGTACTGTGGATCATGGTTCCCCACAACGTGGTAGATGCTGTACTGGCTGAAGTTAGCCCATTGTTGTCCAAAGGCGACATCATCATTGAAGCGGGTAACTCCCACTACAAAGAATCCATCCGTCGCTACGAAGAGATGAAACCTAAAGGCATTCACTACATGGATGCAGGTACATCTGGCGGTATGGAAGGCGCACGTAATGGAGCATGTTATATGATCGGTGGAGACCCGGAAGCTTGGGCAATCGTTGAGCCGGCATTCAAAGATACTTCCGTAGAGAACGGCTACCTGTATGCAGGTAAAGCGGGCAGCGGTCACTTCCTCAAAATGGTTCACAATGGTATCGAGTACGGTATGATGGCATCCATCGGTGAAGGTTTTGACGTATTGGAGAAAAGTGGATTTGATTTCGACTTTGAACAAGTGGCTCGCGTATGGAACAACGGTTCCGTTATCCGCTCTTGGTTGATGGAGCTGACAGAACGTGCCTTCTCCAAAGATGCGAACCTCGATGAGATTAAAGGCGTAATGCACTCTTCTGGCGAAGGACGTTGGACGGTAGAAACGGCATTTGATCTTCAAACCGCTACACCGGTTATCGCTTTGTCCTTGCTGATGCGTTACCGTTCCTTGGAGACAGATACCTTCACAGGTAAAGTGGTAGCAGCACTGCGTAACGAATTTGGCGGTCACGCTGTAGAGAAAAATTAATTTTTTATATCACATCGGAACATAAAGCCTCTCGCTTTGCAGATTAATCTGCGGGCGGGAGTTTTTTTTATCTCTGTTTTCGTATTTTCCTATTAGCAATGGTGAAGACTTGTCTCTTTTAACTTGTTATTACTTTCTGTCCAGTGTCCATGTGCTGTCCTTCTTTTTCGGGACAACGGTGCATAAGGTTAACATATAGCCTATAGCTCATCCCGTAGGGGAGGGACACTTCGATGATGAGAAGAAGATGGCGAAGCCGGAGACGCCGTAAGCCGCCAAGCGGCAAGCGCAAAATGTGGTTGATCATTTTACTGGTGACAGCGTTTTGTTTAATGCAGGGTTTTGCCTATGTAGATAAGAAAATGAAGCCTCCAATCATGCACTTGGCCAAGATCAGAGTGAAGCAGATTGCGACCGAAGCGATCAACAAGGCGATTACAGCTCAGGTGGCAGACGGCAAAACCAACGAAGGGCTGATTGATTGGAAGACGGATACTGCCGGGAAAGTGTCCGGTTTCATGCTGAACTACAATGAGCATATGCGAATCACCGCAAGTACGATGAATATTGTGCAATCCACGCTTCAGAATGTACACATGTTAAAAGAAAAGATACCGCTAGGTCAGGCGCTGGGCAGTCCCATGATGGCTTCATTTGGTCCGAGTATACCGGTTCGTATTGAACCTCAAGGCGCTGTCAAAGTGGACCTAAACACCCGTCAACAGAATGCAGGTATTAACATGATCTTGGTGGAAGTGTACATTCACATCATTGCTGAGGTCGCGGTCGTGGTGCCCTTCGATATGGAGCCTGAAACGGTTGATACAGAAATCCCGATTTCCTATCTTTTGGTTGTCGGGGATGTGCCTATGTATTATTACGATAATCAGGGCAAGCCGGTAGGCAGTAACGGCAGTCAGGCGCCAGCTATTGCGCTGCCATCAGGTCATACGGGTGTATCAAGCGGTAATGGGGTGACTACGAATCCCCCAAGCCAGAACCAGCAACAGGCGCCGTCAGACCATTTGCAAGGGGGCGAACTTGAATTTGAGCCAGATCTGCCTGATATCCATGGGGGAGTGCAGCCTAATAAGGACGCGCAGCCGTAAATCACATTTTAATAAGTAAAGCGAAAAGGGACCTCTATCCAAGAGGTCCCTTTTTTGAATGCCGTTCCTGTATATTGCGTATCCATACTTACTTGCTCTTATTCTTCTTCTGTTTGCGTTCATCCTGTTCCCAATGTTTCAGCTGCGGATAAGGATCGAACGACCATTCGTGCAGTCCACTGTCCCGGTAGATCCCGTAGTGCAGATGCGGAGGGAATTTGCCCTGTGTCCCAGGTTTCCCGTAACCTGAACTACCTACCCAACCTACGACCTGACCGGGAATAACCACTTCACCGATGCGTGCGCTCTTGTCAAAACCCGAGAGATGGGCGTAGTAATGATAATGGTTGTTCAAATCCCGAATGCCGATTCGCCAGCCGCCAAACGGATTCCAGCCTTTGATCTCCACGACTCCGTAACAGGTGCTGCGAACAGGCAGGCCATGCGGAGCGAAGATGTCGGTTCCCTCATGAATGCGATAGCCACCCCAGCTTCGTTTCGTCCCCCAGGTGCTGCGATAGGAGTAGTTAGTTCCGAGCGGGACCGGAAAGGCATGTCCAAATAGATCCAGATTGTCAAAATGCTCATATAACTTCGCGAATTGCTGTATCCGTTGTACAGCACGGGAGTTGTGATAATATTCCCACAAGGCAATGTTGAAGTCCTCTTGCTTGTTCCCGTAACCCTGAATAACAGAAGCTATACTGTACAGCACATCCTGATCATTGTTGGCATCCGCTATACCGTCTCCTGAACCATCACGCCCATATCCTTTGAAAAAAAGAATGGATTCCGGATGTTGATCCGTCTCATCCGGATTTAGCCATCCTCTCCAGGCTGGAGAGGTCATGAAGACACCTGTGAGCCGCTCCGGATGCTTGCGATCCTTCGGGTGTGCACGGGTAATCGTACGTTCATACTGATCAATGGCGGCCAGCCTGTACCAGGGGATCTGAGTCATCTGACCAATGCTCTCATATAAATGGCGACGTGCAGCGAAAATTTCTGCGGGCTTTAGCTCAGCTGCCTGTGGTTTGGGAGTGGCCTGGGCGGGTTCACCGTAAACATCAACAGGCAAGAATGGGATAAGCAGAGTACCTGCAAGTAATGTTTTGATCCAAAAGCGGTACGTGTGCCTGAAGGTCAAGCGTTGTTGCACTGGGAAGCAGCCCCTTTCCATTAAAATGATACAAGGTACCCGATGAACCATGCTAAAGGTTAGCGTTCTTCAAAAGTTCTCATTTTATCCATGTCAGCACTTGGGATGAATCGAATGATGCAAATTGTCCATATCGGGCATGAATGCACAAGATGTGACAAATGGGAGTTTTTCCAACGCTTTCATGGTATAATATGTTCCGAGCAACAGCCTAACTTCAGTAGAAAGAAGGTTTATGCATTGGCTAAACGTGTTAAAGAACCGAAACCGGATTGGATTCGGATCAAATTGACAACCGGCGATAACTATCAGGAAATGAAAACGATGATGCGTTCCAAAACGCTGCATACGGTATGTGAGGAAGCACGGTGCCCGAATATTTATGAATGCTGGGCCAATCGAACGGCCACTTTTATGATTTTGGGCGACATTTGCACAAGGGCATGCCGTTTTTGCGCGGTGAACACAGGCTTGCCAACGGAGCTTGATTTGCAGGAACCAGAACGTGTGGCGGAAGCAGCAGAGCAGATGAATCTGCAACACTGCGTAATTACAAGTGTAGCCCGTGACGACCTGAAGGACGGGGGAGCTACGATCTTTGCAGAGACGGTAAAGGCCGTACGGCGGCGTTTGCCATTGTGCAGCGTTGAAGTACTCATTCCAGACTTTCTGGGCGATCGGGAATCTTTGCAGATAGTAATGGATGCCAAACCCGACATACTGAATCACAATATTGAGACGGTTGAGCGGTTGTCAGACAAAGTGCGTGCCAAGGCGAAATATAAACGTTCACTGGAATTGCTTGCTCGTGCCAAAGAAATGCAACCTAACATCCCAACGAAATCAAGCATTATGCTTGGTGTAGGTGAGGAATATAATGAAATTTTATCAACAATGGATGATCTTCGTGCGGTGAACTGCGATATTATGACGATTGGTCAATATTTGCAGCCATCGGAGAAACATCTGTATGTTGAAAAGTATTATCCGCCAGAGGAGTTCGCTGCATTGAAACAGGAAGGATTAAAACGTGGGTTCAGCCACGTCGAATCCGGCCCAATGGTACGCAGCTCCTACCATGCGCATGAACAGGTGAAATCGGCTACCAAACATGCTGAACAGGCGGCAACACACGCGTGATGGAGGATACCGGATTGGAAGAAGAAAAAATCACAGAACAGATTCAGGACCAAGTTCAGGAACAGATCCAGGAGCCGGTTCAGGAATCAGTTGTTGAGTCAGTTGAGGAAAAGCCCAAAGAACCGGTCATTGTACAGATCGGCGGCAAAAATTATGAAATCGTACAGAACCACAAAGAAGGCTGGAATCCAGAGGTCTTCCGTGATCGTTACAGTGAAGTGCTGGAGCGTTATGATTATATTATCGGGGACTGGGGTTATAGCCAGTTAAGGTTAAAAGGTTTTTACCGCGATAACCATCCGAAAGCGACGAAGGATTCCACGATTGCCAGTATGGTGGATTATATCAATGAATATTGTAACTTTGGCTGTGCGTACTTTGTGCTTCATAAGAGCAAAGATCAACCTCAAGCCAAAGCAAAAAGCGGTTCCTGAGAAGGACCGCTTTTTTGGTGTGCGTATGTTAGTCGAGAAATGCCGTGCGAACCCGGTTCCAGAATGGATAAGGACGGAAACGCGCGAAACTGACCTTGTGACTGGATACCTGACAACGGACAGAGATCAGATCCTCCACCATCACGTTCACATGATCAATCGTCATCAATAACCGCTGATCCTTGCGAGAGAAAATATCACAATGATGATGCTTGGGCAAAATAACCGGTGAACCAAGTGTACGATAGACACGGTTATTAATCGAAGCAATCTCCGCAATCTGAATGGCTTCAATGGTTGGATGAACCATGGCGCCGCCAAGGGCCTTGTTGTATGCCGTGCTGCCTGATGGCGTGGATACACAGATTCCATCCCCACGGAACATTTCAAATGTCACATCGTTAATATCGACCTGGGCCACGACGGTACCGTCCACACCTTTTAACGTAAACTCATTAAGGGCGATGTAAGAGGAGTTCCCTGACTTTTTACGAATCTCAAGCTCCAACAGAGGATATTGTACAATGCGTGGTTTGAGACGCTCCGGATCTCCCTTGCCACTCATCAGCCGAACTAATTCGCGTAATTCTTCCTTCTTCCAATCGGCGTAAAAGCCGAGATGGCCTGTATGAACCCCAACAAAAGCAATATCCGGAATGCGGTCGATGAAATTGTGAAATGCTTGTAACATCGTACCATCGCCCCCGATGGAGATGACAATCTCCGGCGATTCTGCATCCAGCTTGAACCCTTCTTCCTTCGCCAGCGCATGAAACTGCTGACTGAGATCAATCGATAACTGGTCTCCGCGGTCTTGAACATAGTATCTCAAGATGAAAGCTCCTTTGTGGTCATTATACTACCGATGATAATCAATTCCGCGGAAGAACACAACGTTTGGATGCATATTCAGTGAAATATAGGTGAATAGTGGACTTATTTTTTCGCATGTCTTGGCAGAAGTAGAGAACTTAATATCGCTAAGAATAGCAACAACACGATGAGGCTTGCAAAAACAATCATTCCCGACACGAAGATCAGGCCCCAGTCCGGTGTATACGTCGATAACGATGGGATGAAACCGGGCTCCATGAGAACGGGGGAAGAGGAACGGCCCATCATGGGTGTCCACAACAGTAGGACTAACACCGGTGCGATTAACGCATGAATTGCTCTGGCAAATAGAAAGGGACCGTATCTCATGGGTGTGTTGCTAAGGACACTCATTATCTGGGCATGGACGGATAATCCGCCCCAGGAGAGTACAAAGGCAGCTGCCGCTACTTTATAGACGAGTGGAATGGAGGTGCTGATACCTCCAGCCTCCTTAGCCCCCAAGGTTACTTCAAATAGACCCCCGACCAGGCTTGGGGATAAGGATGGAGGCAATCGGGTATGCCGCAGCAACTGCTCTGTAATCCCGTACAATCCGCCAAGCCAACCGGTCTGCACAAGTAACTCCATCATGACCGAGAAGAATACAACCAGCCCCCCTACGATAATAATAAGGCGAAGGGATGAGGAGACTGCCTGGCGCAACAGTTCACCAAATGCCCGTCCGTCAGCCTTTCTTGCTTCATGCATCGCATAGATGGCACGGACCAGTCTGTTCCGATGTACCTTCTCTGCTAGAGATGGAGAAGGGATGTCTGGCTGTGATCCTTTCGCTGTCCCCCCGTGGAAACGCATGAGCACACCCACCAGAAAAGCAGCAGCGTAATGGCTCGCAACCAATACTGGCGCAATGGCGACATTGTGGAAGAAGCCAACCGATACCGCGCCAATCATGAAGATCGGATCGGATGATGTGGTGAAGGCAACGAGACGTTCTCCTTCTTCCCGGGTAACCAGCTTTTGTTCCCATAACTGGGCGGTCAGTTTAGCCCCTGTAGGATAACCGGATGCACAGCTTACGGCAAATACGAAACCACCGCTTCCGGGAACACGAAACAATGGACGCATTAATGGATTCAGCAAGGTACCCAAAAAATGAACAATACCGAAGCCGAGTAGTAGCTCGGACAGCACCAAAAAAGGAAAAAGGGAGGGAAACAATACGTCCCACCAGATGGACAGTCCGCGTACACCGGCATGCCAGGTTTCCGCGGGAAACAAGACCATTAACACACAAAGGATCAGGAGAGCGAGTGTGACCAGGACATGGGTGAGTCGTTGTGGAGCAGCCATGAATTCTTCTCCTTTATTTTTTGGAATGGTCGGTGTGCAGTAGTCAGTGGCGCTTTTGCCATCAATATATGAAAAAAAGCGGACAAACAGTACAAAAATATACGTAGAAAGCGCTTGCAAAAGTGGCTGTGTTTTTGAGTGATGTGTGCTAAAATGAGAAAAACGCCTGAACGTCACCTAATTGTCTCCAAGGTGGAATTCAATTCGGATGGAGTGATGATCATGAGTCTTGTCACCGGAATCCTGGTCTGTGCTTTTGTATATGTGATACGTGCCTCGCTGGTACGCTCTGAGGAAGAGGACTGGCGGAGTTATTAATGGAATATCTAGTGCGCCAACCTATGCGGTTGGCGCTTTTTTTGTGCGATGTTTTGAATAAGGTCCTATATACAGATGGCAGGTTATGTGTCCTGATGATTTCATGTTATATAGGACTTTTTGGTTTTTTTTGATAGAATGGAGATAAAGGCTTTTGTGGCCTGGATATTGTTACTGTTTTCACAATGTTCACGGAACGTGTAATATATTGCAAAATTCGACAACAGAAAGGGGAATCAGACGAATGAATCCTAGTTTGAGTATTTATGACAATCTTGGTGGTGAGAAAGGTGTTCGAGCACTGGTCGAGGCTTTCTATCCGATCGTTCAACAGAATGAGCAACTGGCTCCGCTTTTCCCGGAAGATATTCAGCCGGTCATCGACAAGCAGTATATGTTTTTGTCTCAATTTTTTGGAGGTCCGGGGCTGTTTTCCGAGGCGTTTGGACACCCGATGATGCGTGCCCGTCATATGCATTTTGAAGTGACGGTTGAACGGGCTGAGGCTTGGCTTGCATGTATGAATCAAGCGTTAACACAGATTGGTGTGGAGGAGCCCTTGCATTCGTTTATTCTGCAGCGTTTATCCGGGCCTGCACATCATTTTGTAAATACACCGTAGTTCCGAATATGATTATAAGCGTACGGGAGAGGGATGGGGAACCGAGTGGAATTAGAGCCGCTGTATAAGGTGAAGGTAACGTGTCACTATTGTGAAACTGAGTATGACACCTCACGGGTAAGACCGAGCTTGAAAAGACCCTACCGGACGGATTCCGATTTTTGTACTTACTACAAGCTGGAGAATCCGGACTTTTATGTGGTTCGCATCTGTCCGCAGTGTGGATTTGCTTCCACGGAGAACGCAACGGAGCATTTGAATGATGCTCAGCGCAAGGCTTTCAAGGAACAGATCGGTAACCGCTGGGTAAAACGTGACTACAGCGGAGCACGGACACTGGAACAGGCGCTGGCTACGTACAAGCTTGCCTTGCTGTGCGCCCAGGTTATCCAGGAGAAAGACCGTGTTGTCGCTGGCCTGCTGCATCATATAGCTTGGTTGTATCGTTATATGGAGGACCATGCACAGGAACATCGTTTTCTTGAATTTAGCCTTGAAGCTTATGTGAAGGTGTTCGAACGGGAAGGAACGGGTGGCAATGAAGCCAAACTGTTGTATTTGCTCGGGGAGTTGAATCGCAGAGTAGGGCGGTTCAATGAAGCAGTGCAATGGTTCGGTAAGGTCATTCATGACAAGCGGATCACTGATGCGGCTATGATTCGTGCTTCAAGAGAACAGTGGGCCGTGCTGCGCGAGCAGATGATTTCAGGCAAGCTGGAACTTCCTGAAGAGATGCTAGAAGTAGAAAAAGAGGCTACGAAACGTAGCCCCCTCTAGATCATCCTTGGATTTAGACACGTCTTAGTTACGAACAGGACGGCTGGATAACAAATAGTCACTGTCGTTGTCGATCACGGTCATGCTTGCATTACAGCAGGGGAAGACCAGTAATTTCTTTTTTCCTTCGCGAATGAGCACAAGCTCTTTCGGTTTAAGGGGGAGCAGCACATTGCTTGCATGACAGTACGGACATTGCTGTACATAGATATCCCCCATGACAATATCGTAAGGCCAACTGTTTTCAAACGGAATCATTCTTTTTCGCCTTCTGTTGCGGAAGGTTTGGAGGCTTCTTGTTTGGCGAGTTCCGCAATCTTTTGCATCAGGATATGTTGGGGCATGTGCATCAGGTGTTCCAAAGGCACGCCCAAGGATTCTGCTAATTTGACGGCTGTATCAGCCGATACTTGTAAAGGTTTCATACAATTACCTCCTGAGAGTTGCTATAAGTATTTCTCTAGTATAGAGATATGGCTCACAGAAAACCAGTTTTTAATTCAATTATAACCATCCAATCTATAGAGAGAGGTGCCTTATTAAATGAAAACGCCATTACACCCCGTATGGGATCTGGAGTCCATTTTTAGTGGAGGTTCTTCCTCCGAAACATTCGCTGCGTATCTGATTGAACTGGAAGAGGATGTACGCAAACTGCAACATCTGTTGAACGAAACATCCGCTCCGGCTTCATTAGAAGAGACGGCTGCATTTGATCCCATTTTGGAACTGCTGCAAAGCTGCTATGTCCGTATATCGGAAGGTTCTGCTTTTGTATCCTGCCTCTCATCACAAAACCAGAAGGACAAGAAGGCAACGCAGCTTCAGGGAGCCATCAGTTCCCTTGCTGCGATGCTGAATGGCAGTAAGTCGAAGTTCGATAATACACTTAGTCAGACATCGGATTCGGTGTGGGACGCGTGGATTGCTCGGGAAGATATCCAGCCGCTGGCATTTGTATTGAACGAGAGTCGTACGCTGGCTCGTGAGAAGCTGTCGCCGGAACTGGAAGGCCTTGCTCTGGATCTGGGTGTGGATGGTTACCATGGTTGGGGCAAATTCTATAATACGATTGTCAGCAAGGTAAACATTCCATTTGAGCAAGATGGGGAAACGGTGATGCTGTCCGCAGGACAGGCTGCCAACAAGCTGAGCGATAGTGATCGGAATGTACGCGAGACGGTATTCGCAAACTGGGAGCAAGCTTGGACGGATGTCGAAGATTTCTGTGCAGATACACTGAACCACCTCGCAGGATTCCGTCTGAAGTTATATGAGAAACGTGGCTGGGATGATATCCTCAAAGAACCTCTGGCCATCAACCGGATGTCTCGTCAAACACTGGATACGATGTGGGATGTGATTAACGGGGCGAAGCCTGCGCTTGTTCAATATCTGGAGCGCAAGGCAGAACTGCTGGGGGTAGACAAGCTGAGCTGGAGCGACGTAGAAGCACCTGTAGGCCAATCGAGTGGCAAAATCACTTACGATGAGGCAGCAATCAATATTGTTGAACAGTTTGCCAAGTTCAGTCCTAAACTTTCCTCGTTTGCAGAGATGGCTTTTGAGAAACGCTGGATCGAAGCAGAAGACCGTCCTGGCAAGCGTCCAGGAGGATTCTGTACGTCTTTGCCACTTAGCAAAGCAACTCGAATTTTCATGACCTTCTCCGGGACGCCGTCCAATGTGTCGACTCTTGCGCATGAACTTGGTCATGGGTATCATCAACACATTATGGAAGAGCTGCCCGCATTGAATCAGCGTTATGCGATGAATGTGGCCGAGACTGCTTCCACGTTTGCTGAACTGATTGTAGCAGATGCCCTGGTACAGGCAGCAACAGATGAACAAGAGAAGCTGGCGTTGCTGGAAGACAAGATACAGCGTAGTGTGGCGTTCTTTATGAATATCCATGCCCGGTTCCTGTTTGAGAATCGTTTCTATGAACAACGTAAAAAAGGCTTGGTTAACGCGGATGAGCTATCCAAATTAATGGTGGAGGCACAGGAGGAAGCGTTCTGTGGCGTGCTTGCATCAGATCATCCTCACTTCTGGGCATCCAAACTGCATTTCTACCTGACAGGTGTGCCATTCTATAACTTCCCATACACGTTTGGGTACATGTTCAGTGCGGGAATCTATGCGAGAGCACAGCAAGAAGGAACAGCATTTGCCGATAAATATGATGATTTGTTGCGGGATACAGGGCGTATGACAGTCGAAGAACTTGCTCAGAAACATCTGGGTACGGACCTGACACAACCGGATTTCTGGCAAAATGCTGCCGACTTGGTCATTGCCGATATTGAGCAGTTTCTACAGATGACAGCAATCGAAAAATAGGTTGGATATATATATGAAATGGCTGCAATCCGGTGTTTAACAGACACTGGATTGCAGCTTTTTTTTGTTCAGAATCCTCATATTCGATTCTCGAAGATTTTGTCGTAATTAAGTGAAAAAGCTCAGTTTAAGGGAGTGGAATGGCAATTAATTGTGCAAATAATAGTTAGAAATACCCAACTTTGCCGTTGTTTGTTGAATGAGCACATATGATGTCATATAATGAGTCGTAAGTCCTTACCGTATAGGACTATAAGCATATAAGGAGAGTGTTAATATGAAAATTGATGAGCTTTCATTAGCGAGACAGTTGGATCTGGTATTCAAAGAACTTGATAATGAGTTGTCAGGGTTAGATTCAGGAGTGGTTTTTGTGCAAATACGAAACAACGTAATTGGGAAATTTGGTATTCGACATAATCCGATAGCTGGACGAGATGGGCAGATGGATGTGGAGGAAGGGGGGCTAAACGCAACCCAGAGAACTTCTTTCCGGGCAATGGCACTGGAGACGTTGAAATTCAAACGCAATTGGACGCATGGCGAGATATCGTACGACTTCACAGTAAGACAAGGTATGATTTTGGTGGATGCAACAATGGAGTCTAATTACAATATGGCGAGCCTGATGATTCGTTACCCTAGAACCAATACATACAAGGATTCAGGTATGGAGTCGACCTCCTAATTAGTTGCACAAGAGAAAGCGGCACTTCCGAAGAAGGCCGCTTTTACTTTGGATTCTGCTCAGGCTCAAGCAAAAATTACGAGCTTACGAACGACCCGATAATTGCTGCTCAGCGATTTGCACCAGACGTTTAGTGATGTATCCACCCAGAGAACCTGTCTCACGGGAAGTATAGTTACCGTAGTAACCATCTTGTGGAATAGTTACACCCAGCTCTTGTGCAGCTTCAATTTTCAATTGTTGCAATGCTGCAGTTGCTTGGGGAACGACCAGGTTGTTGGAGCGGCTACCGCTACCTTGGTTTTGACTTCCGTACATATGTGTCACCTCCTTATGGGTTGGTGATGTTAGTATGGTTAGAGAATACGGAAATATACATGATATGGCGTAAGGGAAAATATGGATGATCAATAGTAGACATGTCACATCAAAAAGCCGACCCAATGCGGGTCGGCAAGTTGTATAAGGTTATCAAAATATAGGGTGATATGCGAAAAGCAACATAGAGGATGATAAGCTCACTTAGTCTGTAGGAGGTATAACCTCGATACGTGTAAATAGCTCAACAGGCTGTTCCGGTTCCAGGCGAATTAACCCCGTCTGCTCATCCGATAAAGCCAAATTAGGTGCATCCGGGAGCCAAGTGTACGGTTCGATGCACAAGAACTGATCAGATTCACCTTTGGTAAAGAGAACCCAATGTTTGAAAAATGCTTCATCTGCTGAATATTTCAATGTATATCCATCTTGTCTGCGTAAGTAAGCCGTGGCTGGTTCACCTTCGGTAGCTTTCAACAAAGTATCCCAGTTGCGTCCCTGCATGTTGATGCCTTCGTTCAGAGCAGACCATTCACCTAGAGATTCTATTTCACCAGTAGGAAGTTGTTCTTCATTCTGTCCGTATAGTCCGGAAACAGGCACTTGTAATGTCCAGTCGGCAGGTTTGCCGTCTAGCAAAAACCATGTATGATATCCCATCCCAAAAGGAGCAGGTGTTGAGCTCAGATTGGTGACTCGCAGACGCTGGCTAAATACAGCGTTTTGCAGACTGAACGTCATCTCAAGCTTCAAGGGAATCGGGAATTGAGCCATCCAGTGCTCTTCATTTTCAGTCAGTAATTCGGTTGTAATTGCACAGCCGTCTTCATCTTCCTCAATGTCACTGACACACCAGGATTGGGTACGGTGGAGACCGTGAATATGGTTGTCATTCGCCGTGTTCTGATCGAACTGGTAACTTACCCCTTCATATTCAAATTGTCCACGATGAATGCGCCCTGGTGGAATCAGGAGAGGAACGCCAAAATGGTAGGGCTTCTGCAGATAAAAGGCAAGATCGTCTTCATCCGGACGGCGGACGACATCTCTGTCCTGCACTAAATCGCGAATAGAAATAATATTATTTCCAAGACGCGGCAGCAGGGTGATTTCCAATTCACGGCTATGTAGGATATACGTGTCGTAACCATTCCATTGGCCTTTGGTCACTTGTTTCATATCGATGCTCCTTTTCCCACTTGAAATCTGTCTGCAAGCAGTCGTGATGACGCTACTGCTGCAGGCGTGTCATTGTGTACATGCCAGCTATTTCCTGCCCGACTTCGTGTGAAGTTAACAATAGGATAAGCAATTCCATCATAACAGATTTTAGTGTGTCGGGTAAAAAAGTTCATCTCATTTTGACATTCGTGCCTGTGCGCATTAAGATGGAACTCTGAAAGCATTTATTAGAACTAAATGACAAGAAATCGATGACAGGGACAAGTAGGCCAAGAGAATCCTCTTCAGAAAGCCGGTGGTTGATGCAAACCGGTGTGAGCTCTTTACCAAATGGACCCTTGAGTGTGGATTTGAACAGGCGAAGCCGAAAGACGGGCTTGCCCCACTAGAGTCTGCCGTATAATCCACGTTACGGAACAATGAAGGCATTTCTTCAGCTTGACTGATCAGGGTCAGGGGCAATGGAAGAAAAGCGAATAAGGGTGGCACCACGGTCTCACGTCCCTTGCGGATGTGGGGCCTTTTTGCGTTCGCAGAGAATGGTGGGAGATTTTTATTTACAATCAGGGAGGCGTTATGTGCAATGAAAACAGTACTTTCAGGTATTCAACCGAGCGGCAAGCTCACATTGGGCAACTATATTGGTGCAATCAAAAACTTTGTAAAACTTCAGCATGACTATCAGTGTCATTTCATGGTAGTTGATCTTCACGCCATCACCGTGGCTCAGGAGCCAGCAGCATTACGTGAACAGTCAGAAGCTGTAGCTGCGCTGTTTATTGCAGCAGGTATTGACCCATCGAAATCTAACGTATTTCTGCAGTCCCATGTACCGCAGCACGCGGAATTGGGCTGGTTGATGACGACGCTGACCTCCATGGGTGAGCTTGAACGCATGACACAGTTTAAGGATAAATCATCTGGTAAAGATTCTGTTGGTGCCGGACTGTTCGTGTATCCGTCATTAATGGCAGCTGATATTTTGTTATACAATGCTGATCTTGTACCCGTGGGCGAGGATCAGAAGCAGCATCTGGAACTGACACGTGATCTGGCAGGGCGCTTTAACCACCGTTACGGGGAGTACTTTACCATTCCAGATCCGTATATCCCACAGGTGGGTGCACGGGTAATGTCACTTGACGATGCTTCTTCGAAAATGAGCAAAAGTAACCCTAATGCTGGCAGCTATATTGCTCTACTGGATCCGCCAGATGTTATCCGCAAAAAAATCAGCCGTGCTACAACAGATTCGGGACGTGAAGTCGTATACGATCCAGCGAACAAACCTGAAGTTAGCAACCTGATGAGCATCTACGCTGAATGTGCGGGTATGACGCTTAAGGAAGTAGCTGAGCGTTATGAAGGCAAGATGTACGGTCCGTTCAAAAAGGAACTGGCTGAAGTGGTTGTGTCTGTTATTGAACCATTACAACAACGCTATAATGAGATTCGTGAGTCTGGCGAATTAGCCGATGTTCTCGATACGTCAGCGCGCCGTGCAGAAGAAGTTGCTGCTCAAACGCTGGATGCAGTGAAAGAACGTATGGGGTTTGTTCCTAAACGCAAACTGTAGTGCTAAACAAGATTTTCATATGTAATGGCATGAATAGTTAACATGAATAAAGAGGAGCCCTATTGAAGGCTCCTCTTTATTTGTGCGTTCAATATTAAGTTATAAAATGACCTGCTCAAGAAGTAGGCTCTGAAGCAGCCGAACGAACTTCCTGACGTTCTTTTTTGGCACGAATCACAAATCCCCAGACAATGTTGGCCATGGACAGGACAAATAGTAGTGCGGCTAACCAACCGGAGTAGGAGATCGTAATTGCTGTAACCGCTAACAAGATAATCGAAGAGAATGCGAACCACAAGGATAAGCCTTTGCTCATTGGGAAAAACCTCCATCTACAAATTTAGTGAAATTCCGTATAACCTGAAGCGTACGAGCCATAATAATCTTGCAAGCTTGCAATTACATTACAGACACAGATTGAAGGGAGATTATAAATATGGCTCAAGGATCTCGTTCTAACAACTTGGTGGTACCTCAGGCAAATTCAGCACTGCAACAATTGAAAATCGAGGCTGCACAGGAACTGGGTGTAACTATCCCGCAAGACGGTTACTATGGTAACTACACTTCCCGTGAAACAGGATCTTTGGGTGGATATATCACCAAACGTCTGGTACAAATCGCTGAGCAGTCTCTGGCTGGGTCTGGCAAATAATTTATCTTAACCAAACAGCAACAAAACAGGATAAACAGAAAGCCCGGGGCGGAAACGCTCCGGGCTTTCTCGCGTATCAGTTCCTATGTCTGATTGTGCCTTGCCATGCTCGCTTCGTCAAGGGCGTGCGGATAAAAGTTTTTTATCCATCTTCTCATCGCTTAACCAGCCTACATACGTATCAATCGTTTCAAAATTTCGATCCATTACGACTACAGCGACAAATGGATATTGTTTACGGTGTCGATAACGCACATCAGCCCAGCGTACCTTGTAACCTGCAGGCAATTCTTCAACCTCGGCCACCGCATAGGAAGTGAAATAAAGGAAGGCACTAACTTCCGGCGATTTGCGTGAAGCAGCAACCGCCGCATGAGTAGATGACGAAGCGTGCAGACTCCATATCAGATTAGAACCATCCATTTTACCAATCTCATAACTGCCGTCCTCCACTCTTTTAACCACATGCCAGCGGTTCCAGGATATCGTCGGAATGACGATGTACCTTGCTTGCTCTGGGCTGTTGTCGAGACGACGAACCTTTCTGACCGCTTGTGCACGAGCAATCGTCCGCCATATATAATATAAACCGGTCAAGCTGTACAACGTAACGAAGAGTGGTGCAGGGGCGATCAGGTCAAAGGCCCATAACAGGATAGCCACGACATGCGTGGAGAATAGAAACGGATCAAAAATATGAATGATGTTCCAGGCGATCCAGCGTTCCGTAAAAGGCCGGGCGGCTTGGGTTCCATAGGTGTTGAACAGATCAGTGAATACGTGAACGCCTACGGCTACAGCGGTCCAAGTGGCAACGTGTCCAATAGGGACACCAGGGAATATCAGTGCAATGACGCCGGTGATGAGCAGAACCCATAACAGGAGAAATGGCAGAGAGTGTGACAAGCCCCGATGATTCCGAATGTAAAGCGAATTGCTTTTGAGACGTAACGCAGTATCGATGTCAGGGGCCTGGGAACCAGCGATCGTGCCAACCATTACCGCAGCTGCAAGCATAGGGCTTGCTGCGACGACAGGATCGACATAAGCGAGACCGGCTAAACCAATCCCCATGACAAAATGTGTAGAGGTATCCATAAACGTCTCCTTTGTGTGGTGTATCGTTGTAAGGCATATTGCTTCTCTATCTAGGTGATACCCATATATAGTGTATAATATCCGCCTGTCAGGATGCAAAAAT
Organism: Paenibacillus sp. SZ31; assembly: GCF_012912005.1. GTDB lineage: Bacteria > Bacillota > Bacilli > Paenibacillales > Paenibacillaceae > Paenibacillus. The sequence continues at coordinate 311,900 of NZ_JABBEA010000005.1, read as the reverse complement.
CCCCAAATTTCAAATTGGTGACAATAAATGTATTATAACCAATAAATGTACGCAGTTTGTCAAACTATTTCGGTACAACACTAAAATAATTTATGGGCATTGTTTCTTTAAACCGTTACAATAATATAGAATCTCATAAATAGTAGGTTTTTTTGAATACATATGTCACAGTAGATGGATAAAGCGAAACGAACGTGATTTTGAATCACATATGTATGCGTATTCATAAGAGAAGATACAGAAGGGACGAGGAAGATGCTGAAAAAGTACAAATGGACATGGATGCTGCTCGGGCTCGCACTGATTATGGCTGTGTATCTGATGTGGGGTACCGTATTTGCCAGCAAAGAAAAATTACCCGAGATTCGTGAAATCCAATCCTTTTCCATGGAAAATGTAGATGGCAGTACAGTATCACTGGAGGATACTCAAGGGAAAGTCCGTTTGTTCTACTTTTATTTCACCAGTTGTCCGGATGTCTGCCCTATTACGACGTTTACGTTATCCCAGGTGCAGGATCTGTTGAAAGAGGACGATACCTTCGGTAAAGATGTCTCGTTTGTATCCATTTCATTCGACCCGAAAGTCGATACAAGAGAGAAGATCAAGACATTCGCGGACCGCTTCCATGCGGATTATTCCGGATGGTACTTCTTGCGAGGGGATATGGACAAAACCAAACAATTCGCCAGGGATTCATTCCAAATCCTGATCGAAGGGGAGACTAAGGATGATTTTGCCCATATGAACATGATTGGTCTGGTGGATGAGAATAACCAGCTGCGCAAGGTATATAATGCGTTTAATACAGAGGACGTTGTTCCTGCTGTAATCGCTGAGGATATTCGAAATCTGATCAAGGAATAATCAACGGATACTTACATTGTAAAGGCTGCCTTCAGGTTGGATATCAACCGAAAGGCAGCCTTTTTGGTATTTCATTTTAAAAGGAAGGATGTTCAGGATACTGGATGTATGTCTCTAACCCGGCTTTCTCCAGCTGGGCAATGATATACTCATCAGGTGTTCCTTCCACTCCCGCATATCCTCGTCGTGTATACATCTGTACTGCATCTGGGAAAGCATCCCGAAGCACACCTCTAATTTTTTTGCCGGAACTGTCATTATCCATAAATAAAAAGACTTCATCATATCCGACTTGTTTGCGCAGAGTCTCGAGCTTGAGTGAATTAAGTGTTCCAAACGTGCATAAGATGTTGATTTCGGGTCCAACCAAACGTTTCAGTTTGCTTCGATCATTCTTACCTTCCACAATGACATGAATAGGCATGATATTCACCTCTTGTTCGAGAGCTTATGTCGACATTCCCCGGGAAATGTTGCAGCGAAAATCGACTGATTATATAAAATGGACTCCTTTCTTTACACGATTGCAACTGGATAGAACAACCCGTCAAGTTTGAAATCTTATTTCATAAGTGCATCATTATGGAAGTGATAGCTGGCAGTGGCCGTTCCGGTTACGGATCGTTCTTCCGATCGCTGTTGTCTCCAACTATTTTTGATTTACTTTTATAAAGTTAATATTTGGAGACAGCTTATGCTTTCGAAGCAGCTTTCTTACAGAAAGCTTTTAGGCGAACGCTATCGCTTCTTCAAAATCGATTCCGTCCCCTTCACTACTTTTGGCTAATTGTTCAACCTTAATGATGATCTTCAATAAGATAAAACCTTCGGTGATTGTGAAAGATAGATTTCCCAGTTAGTTTTACTAACGTGTAAAACGTTAGTCCATTTTATATAGTTTAGCTGTAAATGGGGGAATGATGCAAAGCTAATGAAAATACTGGCCTAATTGCTGTCATAACAGTAGGGAAGAAGAGCTTGATACTGGCCTAATTCAATATACTTTTGGGATCAGACAGGGATGCTTCGCGTCTGGATGTATAGTATGGAAGCAACAGCATACCAATCATTAACAGAACAAAGGCAATGAAATAGGGTGATAACCCGACACGCAGTTGTCCAGCTGTGATGGGGCCGATAAAAGAACCAATGGAGGTGGCGATGGATTGCAGTGAGAAAATGCGACCCAGCTTGCTTCCTCCGCTCAGACGTATAAATAGGGTAGCCATAGCTGGAAAGATAATGCCTTTAGACATCCCGAGTACAAACAATACGGTGGACAACGGAATCTGCGGAATGGCTGCCATCACAAAAAAACATAAGGACATCAGTAGCACACCCGCAACCAGACGCAGTTTGGGAGAGTACCGGTTGAGAAATAACATGCTGAGTGTGAAGAGTGCCCCAATACTGATAATAGAGAACAGTAGTCCCGTAGACATCATGGAGGAATGTCCTCCTCCTCGCAGGGGTAATTCGAAGAAGAGAATCCCTTGAGCACAGGCAATCACCAGAGGCAAGGCAAAGTATCGCCAGGACACTGGCAGAAATGCACTTGTGACATTTGCTGGTGAAACATCAGGTTTAGCAGGTTCAGTTACCCTCTCATGTTGCTTGACGATACCACGGGGCATGGTCATGAAAGCAATGACACCTGTGAGAATAAGCAGATAACCCAAGCCTGAGAATGTAGAGGAGAAGCCCATGGAACCCACAATAATTGCGCCAGCTGCCGGAGATACAACAGAGGCGAGGGTATGCACTACCCCGTGACCCGACATATATTTTCCCTGTTTCACCGGATCGCTGGATAACTGTGCAAGCAAGGCGAGACATGCGGGAGACAGGAAGGCCAGTACAAAACCACTGATGGAACGCAGGGCGAGCAGTTGCCATGGCGTATGGACATGGGCTTGCAAGAGCAGGATGAATCCTGCACCAAGCAGGCTGAATACAATGTAGCGGCGACTCCCGTGTTTATCAATTTGTGTTCCGGCAATCAGGTTGCCAGGAAGATGCGTTAAGGAATAGATGCCCATCATCCAGCCGATGAATGTAGGGGCAGCTCCAAGCGAGATGGCAAAAGGGGTCAGAATGGGATACTGGGCGTGCAAATCAAATACCGCAAGGAACAAAAACAGGTATAGCCAGATGGCCGTTTTCACATAAGCCCCTCCTTGTTAAGCGATGCATGTTCAAACTACAGATCCAGAACGTGTTCCCCGTTCGCTAGCAGAACCTCATGGTACTACTTGTACGCCCGGCGGGACGAACTTAGACCGTTTATTTTTACGGGAGAGGGCTTAGCTGACAGCAGCTTCGGAAATCATGTATAATATTCGGGAAGTGTAACGAATGAATTCTAATACGGAAGGTGTAGTCATGAACATAGAAGTAATCAAAGAGTTTTTGATGCAGAACTGGCTGGTGATCGTGGTTGCGTTGATCATTTTGTTCTTTGTTCTGAATGTGGTCAAAACCGTATTGAAATGGGCGATTGCCATCATCATTATTGCGGCTCTACTGATATACAGCGGCATCTCCATTGATCAGATCAAACAGACAGTGACAGACGTACAATCCAGTACGATGGACACATTGAAGAAAGAAGCGACCAGCATGATGCTGAAGGAAGCTTCCAAAGCGACATACGTTAAAGGACAGGATGGAGCATTCACCATCACAAGTCCCAACGTAGAAATTAAAGGCCGAACTCAATCGGATAAAGTCGATGTGACCTTCCGCGGAATTTCTCTTGGTGAATGGAAACTCGACAATGAAACGATACGTACGTTTGTCGAACAGGCACAGGAGAACAAAACAGCACCAGCATCGTAGTAAAGGGGGAATCAGTTCGTGCTGCAGAATTGGCTGGACAGCCTGAAGGAGTTTAATGGCATCACGATTATGCTGCTGCTGATTGTAGCTGCTTCATTGTTGCAGGGTTGGTCCAGAGGGGCTTCGCGTTCAGCAGGCAGACTCTTCGGGTTCCTGATGGATGGCATTATGGCGGTGATTGGTATTCTGTTGTCGATCGGTTTAACGATGTGGCTTGCGCCATATGTGCAGCAATGGCTGTCTGCGTATGCTTCAGCCATGCCTAACCGTGAGTTAAATAGGTGGGAACAGATGTATTATACGTTGGTTACGGCGATTGCAGATTTTCCGCTGATGCGGTTCGCTGTATTATTTGTACTTAGCTACGGACTCATTCGACTGATTCTTGGATTGCTGTCTTCATTTATGTTTAGCAGCAGGCAGGGTCTAGGCGAGGAAAGTGCTCCTAAAGGTATGTTTAGCAGGTTGACAGGTGCATTGATTGGCACAATCATAGGCTCCGTCCGTGGAATGATTGTCATTGCGGTGCTGTTCATGATTGTCAGTCTTTACCCAGGAAGCATGTTCAGCAGGTATGTGGAGGCATCTCCCATCTATATGCAAGGGGCTAAATCGGTCATCGAACCGTTGTCCGGTACGTTCATCAAGGACAAGCTTCCCGTATTTACACAGGCTGTGCAGAAGGAACTGGGCGGTATCTTGCAACGCAAATATGAAGTCATTGACCATAATATTCCGACGGACATTGAATCTGCAGCGAGCGAGATTGTGAAAGGCCAATCGACAGATGAAGCCAAAGCAAGAGCACTATACGACTGGGTAGGTTCACGGATTCAGTATGACTATGGTAAAGTGGATGACTATGAGCAAAAGGGCATATGGCATGAACAGAATCCGCAGAATACTTTTGATACACGCAAAGGCGTATGTATTGATTATGCCCGTCTCTATGCTGTTATGGCCCGTTCACAAGGGCTCGAAGTCAAAGTCGTTACAGGACTTGGGTATAACGGCCAGGGCGGATATGGTCCGCATGCTTGGAATGAAGTGTATTTGAGTGATTCCGAGAGCTGGGTTCCGCTTGATCCGACATGGGCCATCAGTGGAGATTGGTTTAATCCTCCGAATTTTGCTGACACCCACTTAAAGGATCAATCAGCTTAACATTACAACGGACATAGGTCCGTAATATGACGACGTTGCCAGGTTATCATGCCGGAAAGAACCAGTTTGAGCGGTATGCATCAAGTCATGAAAGAGGTAGGATGAATGAAAAAGCATTCCAATGAGAAGGACGAACTTACGGACAAACGGCGCTTTAGCTACCGAATGAACGTATTTTTCTTCGCTTCCTTTGTTATTTTTAGCGTTATTATTGTACGATTGGCGTTTTTGCAATTCGTGGAAGGGCCTGAACTCAGTCAGGAAGAAGCGAGTAACATTACCAAGGATGTACCGCTCCCTCCCGTGAGGGGAACGATCTATGACTCCACAGGTGAAGTAAAGTTGGCTTATTCCAAGCCCATTCAGTCTCTCTACCTGACACTTTATAAAAACTATGGGGATGTGGGTGGTCAGCCGAGTCCGAATATTGGGGAAGTGCAAGACATTGCAACCCGGTTGCATGATGTATTTGAACAGTACAAGCTGAAGGATTCAGAGCCACTTACGGTGGAACAAATTCTCGAAGAGATGGACCTGAATTCACGCAAGGCGAACGGTTTTATGCCGCGTCTGATCAAGAGTGATCTGTCCGAGGAAGAGGTAGCTTATTTCCTACAGCATAAGGACGAGTTCAAAGGCATTCAGATCGTCGAGGAGAGTGTACGATTCTACGATCCGGATACGGTAGCGGTTCAGACAATCGGTTATCTGAAGAAGTTCAGAAGTTCGAAGGCCCTGGACAAATACAAAGAGGTAGACGAGGCTAATAAAACGCAAACGGATCCGGGCCTGGTGTATACGGAAAATGAATTTGTAGGCTTTGATGGACTGGAGTTGCAATATCAGGATGCTCTCCGTGGCAAAAGCGGATATACATCCGTTGATGTTGATTTGCGTAACTTGCCTGAAGGTGTGGCTGGTTCTACCCCGCCGGAGAAAGGTTACGACTTGATTTCCAGTATTAACAAGAACGTTCAGGTGAAAACAGAACAGGCCATCCTTGATCAGTTGAGTTGGCTTCATCGGAATCCGGTTTCCGGTAAATTACATCCGAATGCAAAGACCGGATTTGCAGTTGCGATGGAAGTGGATACGGGGAAAATCGTATCTGCTGCCAGTATGCCGGATTATGATACCAACATCTGGAGAACAGGCAGTATCACAAATGATCAGTATGATGATATCAAATATGTGTATCAAAATGGTACGATTCGTTCATTCCCTCCGGATGATTCTAAAAAGCGAGCCGAATCGATCGTACTACTCGGCTCCACCATCAAACCGCTTAGTGTCTTGATCGGTTTGAAAGAAGGGTTCTTCACAACAAATACCGTTTATTCGGATAGAGGTTCAACAACCTTTGGTGGGGACAACCGCAGAGTTCAGAACTCATCGGGGCATGTGTACGGTGCGATGCGTCCGCATGATGCGATTCGTCATTCCTCGAACGTATTCATGATTGATGAGATTGGGAAGAAGTTGTACTCAAAATACGGTGCGACCGGAATTGACAAATGGGATGAATACATGAAGCAGTTCGGCCTTGGAGTATCCACAGGGGTGGATCTGCCGAATGAATTCCTGGGCATACGGGATTACATGAATACCACGGAAAGCTCGCTGACGCGTCTCGTGTATGGCTCCTTTGGACAACAGGGGAAATATACAACCATGCAGTTAGCACAATACACGACGATGCTTGCGAATAAAGGTAAACGTATGGAGCCGCAACTGGTTAGCGAGTTCCGGGATTCGGAAGGCAACGTGGTTGAGAAAGTAAAACCGAAGGTACTCAGCACGGTGGAGTTTAACGATTCCTACTGGAACGAAGTACAACGAGGCATGGCAACCGAGGTATCCGCATTTAGCGGATTCCCTTACGATTTTGCCAGAAAAACAGGAACATCGACACAGGTAGTAGGTGGCAAACTCGTGGATAACGGAGTGTTTATCGCCTATGCACCACGTAATAATCCGAAGCTTGCTGTTGCTGTAGTTATTCCCGAAGGGGGCTTTGGTTCGAGCAGTGCGGCTCCGGTTGCACGTGCGATCTTTGATGCCTATGACGAGGAATTTGGTCTCGACGGTGTACCGAAAAAAGACAAAAACAAAGAATCAGAATCGGAATCAGGCACACAGTGATGTGAGCATTGGTTACAGAGGGGACCCTTCGCGGGTCCTCTTTTTTGTTTTCACGCAGAGCTTGGATCGAGGGAGTGAACTAATTAATTGCATTAATGTGTAACCAAATGAACTGTATCACGTTTATATAAGAGAAGGGTAAACGCTTTCGACAAAACGGAATAACGTTGATATGTCAGTTTTTACATTTAAATCGGTAGATGGGTTAGTGTAACGGTTATGTTTACGAAAATGTAACCAAAAATTGAAAGACGTGACAGCTAGCCTTTGGTAGACTTGGTTGAGAAAGGATTAAATAAGGGATTGAACACATGCACAATATGGATTAGATATTATATTTTTTATAGAGGAACGGGAGAGGCTTAAAACATGTTTAACCGATTGAAGAAGAAACCCATGGCTGAGGAAGATGCACCCGTCAACAAGCCTTCCGGCGCAAGGCTGAATCTGTTTTTTTTCGCGGCATTTGTCATATTCAGTATCCTCATATTCAGATTGGCCTTTGTGCAATTTGTGGAGGGTCCCGAACTGACGTATATGGAAACGAGTCGTAATACCAAAGACATTCCACTCGCCCCTGTTCGTGGTCCCATCTATGATGCAACAGGAGAAGTGGCGCTCGCTTATTCCGAACCTGTACAGTCCCTCTATGTGCTGTTATATGAGGATTATCGGAATGATGAACGTAGACAGGAAGCAGAGGAACTGGCTCATGATCTGGCGGCTGTGTTTAAGCAGTTTAATCCAGGGGACAAGGAGCAGCTGGATGCGGAAGAGATCATCAAACGACTGGATCTGGATTATCAGAAAACGTTCGGGTATGTGCCAAGATTGGTGAAGTCGGATCTATCGACAAAAGAGATTGCCTTTTTCATGGAGAAAAAAGCAGATTATCCGGGCGTTATGGTGCTGGAAGAAAACATTAGAAAATATGACCCGGATGGTGTAGCCGTTCAGGTTGTAGGTTATACAAGAGAGTTCAAACGGGCACCAGATTCCATTGCCAAATACAAGGCCATCCGTGAGGGGGCAAGTACCCAGCGTGATCCTGGTCTTGTATACCATGAGGAAGAAAAGGTTGGCTTCGATGGATTGGAGCTGCAATATCAGGAAGAACTCCGTGGACGAAGCGGCTACCAGTCCATTGATATTGACGCACGTAATCTGCCGGATGGAACGATGTTACAAACTCCGCCAGAGAAAGGCTACAGTCTGGTTTCCACCATTAACAAGGAAATTCAGATGGCCGCACAAGAGGCGATAACGGACGAACTGCGCAGACTTCCGAAGGCGATTACCGGATACGCAGTAGCCATGGAAGTGGATACGGGAAATGTGGTCGCTATGGCAAGTATGCCGGACTATGATCCGAACGAGTGGGATTATGACAAAATTAAGTATGTATTCCGGAACGGAACCACCGAGTCATTCCCACCGAATGATGCCAAGCCTAGTCGGGCGGAATCCGTTGTACTCCTTGGATCAGTAATTAAGCCGCTAAGTGTACTTATCGGATTGAAAGAGGGGTTATTTACAGCAGGACAGACCTATCATGATCCGGGATATGCTATCTTGGGGAAAGACGGACGACAAGTGAGGAACTCGCATTCTGCTTATAATGGTTCTATCACCGCCAGAAGAGCGATTGAAAAATCCTCCAATGCCTTCATGATCGATATGGTGGGTAAACGTTTGTTGAGCAAATATGGCTCAATTGAGGGTGTTAAAGTGTGGGACGAACACATGAAAGATTTCGGATTGGGTGTGTCTACAGGTATCGATTTACCCAAAGAATACCTAGGTACTTTAGAATATAATAATGATGAACAAGAATCAGCTCTAACACGTTTGGCATTTGCCTCATTTGGACAACAAGCCAAGTACACTACAATGCAACTCGCACAATACACGACGATGCTTGCCAATAAAGGCAAACGGATGGAACCTCACTTAGTGAAGGAAATCCGTGACGCAGATGGCAATGTAGTGAAAGAGTTCAAACCTAAAGTGCTCAATGAAGTTGATTTTTCCGATGCGCACTGGAATGAAGTTCATAAAGGAATGGTTACCAAAGTAAGCTCATTTGACGGTTTCCCTTACGATTATGCACGGAAAACAGGAACATCAGAGCAGGGGACCGGACCGAACAAAAAAGAGAATGGTGTATTTATTGCCTTTGCACCACGAGATAATCCGAAGCTTGCTGTAGCTGTTGTTGTACCGGAAGGTGGTTTCGGGTCAGTCAGTGCTTCGCCAATTGCACGGAAAATTTTCGATGCATACGATGAAGTATATGGTCTCGATGGAACGCCGAAAGGCAAGAAAGATCAGAAGCAAGACCAGGAGTAATCAATACTGAGTAATGAAATAGATTGATATGCAATGAATGAATTAGATTTGCAGAGGCAGGGGAGTTATCCCTTGCCTTTTTTGGATGATGCTTGCTTGAAGGCATGAATGGTTAGTTCGATATAGAACATATATCTATCTTGATGTGTCATGCTTCTGATTACGGGTTATTTTGTTGCATACAGATGATCTGTGGTAAAATGTCGTTAGCTGTGACGTCCGGAGCGTCCTTTTTTACGGATGCCGGGCGATCTTGTTATGAAAGAATGTTTAAAATTAGATAAAGAGAACCTTTAAGTTGAGCTGGAGAACCATTGTGGAACGGAGAGGGCCCGCGTAGTGCCTGAATGGATATCCATGAGTTCAACTTGGAGAGAGACAACCTAGGAGGAACTACTGTATGAGTGAACTGAAATACAAATTGCTGGCACTAGATATGGATGGAACATTGCTTAACGATAATCATGAAATTACACAGGAGACTGCCAAGTGGATACAGATTGCCATTCGACGGGGTGTACATGTGTGCCTTTCTACGGGAAGAGCCGTATTCCATGCGATGCCTTATGCGGTCCAACTTGGACTGGAGACACCGATGGTTACCGTTAACGGTAGTGAAGTCTGGAAAGCACCGCATGATCTGCATATGCGTCATCTGATGGACCCGGCATTGATTCGTAAAATGCAGGAAATTGGTGAGAAATATAATAGCTGGTACTGGGCATACTCCGTGGAAGAGCTGTTCAACCGTGATCGCTGGACGGACAATATTGAAGGTCTGGAATGGTTGAAATTTGGCTTCAATACCGAAGTGGATGAAGTGCGTCACCAGATCATGATGGAACTGCAACAAATGGGTGGTCTGCAAATGACGAATTCTTCACCCGTTAATATTGAGATCAACCCTGCTGGCGTATCCAAAGCAAGTGGTGTAGCCGAAGTCTGCAAGCTGCTGGGCATCGAGATGTCCGAAGTCGTTGCTGTCGGAGACAGTTTGAACGATCTGGCTGTCATTGAGGCGGTAGGTCTTGGTGTAGCGATGGGCAATGCGCAAGAGCAAGTGAAGGAAGCCGCAGACCTGATTGTAGCGAGCAACAATGATGATGGCATCGTCGAAGTCATCCGTGAACATATTTTGAAGGGGGAGTAACCTTTGCTCGCAACCGTTGCCTGGATTTTAATTGTGCTGCTGTTTGCAGTCGGAATGGCTGGAACGGTATATCCCATACTGCCTGGTGCTGTAGCGATTTTTTTCGCGTTTCTGGTCTACGGCTGGTTCTTCAGCTTTGATCCGTTCGGCGTGTGGTTCTGGATTATCCAGATTCTGATTGTTGTTGTGTTGTTCGTGGCTGATTATGTCGTCAGCGCTTGGGGCGTGAAGAAGTTCGGTGGCTCCAAGTTATCGACAACGCTCAGCACCATTGGTGTTATCATTGGGCCATTTGTCATTCCGGCATTCGGACTGGTGCTGGGACCATTTATCGGTGCTTTTATCGGGGAACTGATCGGAGGGTCTTCACCTTCCAAAGCGTCCAAAGTTGGTTTTGGTTCCGTGGTGGGGCTATTTACGAGCACTGTAATGAAAATTATTTTGCAAATCGTCATGATTGTTCTCTTTATTATCTGGGTGGTAAGATTCGCCTAAACGTTCGGGATTAGCTTCAACGGGATGTACGTCCGGTGTGGAGGAAAGAAGGGGAATTGGTTTGTCTAAGAAAGAAACATTCATTAGGGGTACGCTCATTCTGGCGGCAGCTGCGCTGATCGCGAGAGTACTCGGATTGGTTCAACGGGTGCCGCTGGAGCATATCCTCGGCGATATCGGTAACGCATCATTTACGATCTCCAATACGGTATATTTAATGCTGTTAACTGTAGCAACGGCGGGCATACCGAGTACTCTGAGTAAAATGGTATCGGAACGCTATGCGCTCGGACGCGCGGGTGAAGCTCAACAGATCTACCGTGCAGCCCTGATCTTTGCGGCTGTGGCCGGGGTAGTCATGTCTGCTTTGTTATGGTTCGCGGCACCTTATTATGCTACGTATGTGTCCAAAGTACCGGAGTCAGTCAGCGCCATTCGCGCCTTGGCCCCAGCCTTGCTGCTCTTCCCGGCTATTGCGATGATGCGTGGATATTTCCAAGGACGCGGCAACATGACAGCAGGCGGTATTTCACAGATTGTGGAACAGTTTGCTCGCGTAGGTACAGCCATTATCGTGGCTTATGTCATGCTGCAATGGAATTATGATGACCAAACGATTGCTGCAGGTGCTTCATTTGGTGGGGTATTAGGAAGTGTTGGTGCCTTCGGTGTCATGCTGTACTTCACCTTGAAGCTGCGTCGTAGCGACCGTGCGGCGCAATTGAATTACGAGCGTACAGAGCAACTGCCAATGCGAGGCATTTACAGTGATATCTTTAAGCTCTCTATTCCAATTGTGCTATCCTCACTTGCAGTTCCAGCCATTAACTTTATCGATTCATCCCTTGTGGTTCCACTGCTTAGTGGCCAGATCGGGCTCGAAGAGGCGACAGGCGTACTTGCGATCCTCGGTGCCAAGGCCCAAAGTATTGCGGGTATTCCGCCAATTTTAGCTATCGCTTTAAGTCAGTCGTTGGTGCCTGTCATTTCGGCAGCATTTGCCCGCAAGGATGAAGCTCATCTGAAGAATCAGGTTACACTTGCATTGCGCATTTCGATTCTGACAGGTATGCCGATTGTCATTGCACTGTGTGCGGCAGCGTATTCGGTTAATGGATTGCTGTTTACCAATCTGGATGGAACGCCGATCATTGCTTTGCTGACATTCGGTACCATTTTCCAGATTACGATGATGACGACCAACTCCATTTTGCTTGGGGTAGGTAAACCGCGAATTACGATGGTTAGTGTCGCAGCAGGTGTTGTGATCAAATTGGTCGCAAGTCTGATTCTGGCGCCAATCTTCGGTATTTACGGCATTATTATTGCAACGGCCCTCTGTTTCCTGGTGATCACGTACCTGAATCTGCGGGTCCTTCGCAAAATCGTTGATTTCTCCATCATGGGAGATCGCTGGAAAGGGTTCATCATTACAGTGGTGCTTGCAGCAGGTGTAGGATTTGCAGCGAACTGGATTGGCAATATGATCTTTGGACTGTTCCTGCCAGCGCGCGTATCCTTCTTGCTTACCTGTCTTGTGGTTGGAGTGCTTGTGGTGGTGGTGTATCTGGTTCTCATGGTCGTGCTGCGTGTACTGCGCAAGGACGAGCTGGGCAGTTACCCCCGTATTCTGCAAAAAATTCTCCGTCCACTCATGCGTCTCCAACGTGGAGGCGTGCAGAGAGGTTAAAAATGCAAGGAGCATCATTCAAGCCATTACTATTTTGTTAAAATCGGATACAAGCTCTGTCTGCTGTTAAAGGGGACAGGGCTTTTTGTATCGTTAAGACCAGCTGAGCGCCTGAGTTAAACATTAGGCTAATTATTAGGTAAGTAAGCCTCTGCTAGCGGTGCATCGGATTATCTACATCATGCGGCTTTGCCTGCTCCATATGATCTTCAGCATTAGTGTGTGATGACTTTAGCATCATGAGCCAGTGCTGTTTTCAGCATGCCATACCGGTGTTCGTGACTCATCTCGAACAGCCATGGGCGACGCGGTGCGGTCAGATAACCGAGACAATCCCGAGTCTGAAGCCAGTCCTGTCTGGTAATCGGCTCATAAGGCGTGTCTCCCCATACGGCGAGAAGTTCCGGACTATACAATCGTTGCCCTTCGGATAGCCATTCTTCATCTAGTAGCTCTTGAGCATAAAGTGTATGATCACCTGCCTCATCTTCATGATGGGTAAACAGGCCAGGCCAATATTCGGCACGTGAGCCACGATGGGGAACCGAACGTGCGAACTCCAACACTTGTGTGTGTACTTGCTCTACGCCAAACAACAGAGCATACAGGCCTTTGCCAAACAGAATGCGCTCATCCAGCTTGCCAAAATGTTCAATAACCCGTCCTGCGAGTCCCATTTCCCGTCCAAGAGGGAAGACGATATGATTCAGACCCGCCAGATTATGCAGATGGAATGCGGGTTTGGAAAGTACTGCTTTTTGGAAATAAGGATGCTGCACTACCCGGCTCTCGATATAGTTCTGCTCATTAATAATTAATGCCACACTAAGCAGTGAACTGCACCGTTCCAGCCAAAAGCGTTCCCAAAATGGCGTCATGAACGCCGATACGTGAAAGTGTGACAAGAGATGAAAACAGCTTCGTCCGATCCGGCGACTGTTCATATACAGTAGAAGCTGGGGATATGCATCCTGGAAAATGAGTGCGTTACACCGCTCCAGCAGTCGATACATATGCTCACGATCGCTTTGATTCTGTAAATTATGCATCAGATCACTCTGAAGATCTGTCATGTGATATCCGCCGTTGCGAGAGACCATATGAGCCAGTAGCGCCCAATGCAGTTCGGGATATTGCTCGTAGCAATCCAGATAGGCTGCGGTGCGAGTGATGTTACTCCGATTATGCTCCTGGGTCAGCGTCTTAATCTCTTCCAGAATAATGCAATCTTCTTCACAGACGAGCGCACTTTGGACCTGATCAGTACGTGCAAAAGACTTGCCGCTGGCAGGCAACAAACGCTCCACCTCAGACTGTAAGGCAGCTGCCGTATCTGTGTCCCACTCCATGTCACGCAATGGGTGACGTAGCTGTGCTGAAGCCTGCCAGGCTGCCTGTTTACCACGCCAGACTTCCCGGGCAGCACCCGGAATGGAACGTATCATCTGCAGGAGGGACCCGTGAAGCTGTTCGCTGGAAGAATCGGTTCTGGTGGAAGTCATGATGTGACATCCTTTCATGATGTTCTGGGTTTAATTTCACAGACCATGTGGTTTATTCTAAGTATGCGCTGATTATTTGACTTCCACTCGCCAATTTGCTTCACTTAGGTTAAGACAAGGTACAGAAAGGAAGATGAACCTAATGGAATCAATTACATCCAAACCGGCATTTGATGTAGCCATTCAATCCCCACGTTTAACGATTGCCGTATTCAAGGCTGACTGGTGTGGAGACTGCAAATACATCGATCCGTTTATGCCTGAGGTTGAAGCGAAATATGCACGTGAACTGACTTTGATTGAGGTCGATGTAGACCAGGTTGGAACCGTTAGTGAAGAGCAGAACATTCTTGGCATTCCGAGCTTTGTGGCGTATACAGATGGCCGCGAACTCGTACGGTACGTGAACAAGCTGCGCAAGTCGAGAGAAGAGATCGAACAGTTCCTGGATCGTGCAGTTGAAGTGTACAACACGATCCATAAATGATGTTATATAAGTTCAAATGATGAATATTCACACAGGCACTACGATGCCAGAATAGCCTTCCGATCGCTGTTATCCCCAGATTTCTTTGATCCCTTTTATAAAGGGGAAATCCGGGGATAAAGGCGAAGCATATGCTTCCGATGCAGCTTTCTTTCAGAAAGCTTTTAGCTCCGCTTCTCCAGGCTATTTCTGTCCTCTCCGTTATTGTGTAAATGTTTCATTGAACTTATATAAAAGTATGACAGGTTCATGTTGTAAAAGGGTATACTAGATGAAACGCCATTTCTCTTGAAATAGGGAAATGGCGTTTGTGTGTTCAGGATTCTGTTTAAGAAAGGTTTTATGTACATAATTCCAATGACCTGCGGGTCATTATTTCACCAGACGTTAACATTTTGTCACAAAGCGCGACGTCAATGAACATTTTATCCGGTATAATGAGTTTAGTTGTGAAATAAGTGTCAAAGTACCGAAACAAGCGGAGAATATTCTTCGCCATCTTAAACCAACAGCGGGTGAGAAAAAATTGAAGCACTTAACTTTATTTAAATGGTTAACCGTATTAACCTGTCTTGTCATGTTTCTGGCCACTTTTGGTGGAGGCATCGTAACCAAAACGGAATCGGGCCTTGGCTGCGGAACGGAATGGCCTTTATGTAACGGAAAACTCGTTCCGGCACATACTGTGGCTTCACTTATCGAATATTCCCATCGCGCTGTAAGCGCACTGGCTGGACTGTTGTCCATTGCCTCGTTTGTTGCTTTTCTGCGGTTCGGCAAGTCACGCCGTGACCTGCAATTGTTTTCTTTCTTAACCTTGGTATTTGTTATCGTCCAGGGAATCATGGGGGCTTTTGCCGTCGTCTTCTCCCAATCTTCAGCAGTCATGGCACTGCATTTCGGCTTTGCGTTGATCGCTTTCGCCAGTTCTCTCATGATGGCCTTGGGCATAAGGCAGGAGGCAAAAGATGGTGG
Source organism: Paenibacillus sp. SZ31 (assembly GCF_012912005.1). GTDB lineage: Bacteria > Bacillota > Bacilli > Paenibacillales > Paenibacillaceae > Paenibacillus. Next base: position 296,241 of record NZ_JABBEA010000005.1, on the reverse strand, counting down.
ATTGGAGCGCCTGAATAGATACCCTCGGGTCACTAAAAAATTCAGGAATCTGGTCTGGTTCTCCACGATTTATACGTATCTCGTTGTATACACGGGTGCATTTGTGAGCCACACGGATTCTGCCGGTGGATGTTCCGGATTTCCACTTTGTAACGGGCAGATTATTCCTGAGCTTTCGGGTGGGGTAGCGGTTGCGTTTGCTCACCGTGCTGCGGCTGCGTCGCTCGTAATTGTTATCGCCATTCTGGGTCATTTCGCTTACCGTAATCATCCGGATAACAAAGAAATGCGTACCCTTGGTGTGGTATCCGTTGTTCTGATTCTGATGCAAGTGGTCATTGGTATTTTCATGATGGTGACGATGAGCCGTCCGGAAGTATACATGTTCGTGGCCCTCGCTCATATGCTGGATATCGCCATATTGTTCGGGATTTTAACCTATATGAGTTTCCTAGTGTACAAGCTACATCGCCCGGCTAATCGTTTCTAAATTCCGTTGAAGTTGGAACGACTCTTGGTTTAAACTTGAAAGTCCACCATCCAGTGATGTACATCATTGGACAGGTGGACTTTGTTTGATGTCAGGAGGATCAGGGCAACCTATGGCAAGCAGCAATTACACGTATACTCGGAATGGTTTATGTATGATGGTGATGAATCTTTGTTGATGTGGAAAAGAGGAGGTTAGTTATGCTGCGAACGTTGCTCGGGGAAAAGCCGCGTATAAACGAAGGGTTATTGAAGGAAGCGATGGAATCCATGGCGCATACGCTCGAGCTGTTTCAGCGACAAATGCATGTGGACCATGATCCCACGCATGACTATCGGAAACTGTATGTGTGGACGCAGGGACTCATCTCCTCACTGGATGAACTGGAGCAAAGCTGTTTCGCTGCTGCTCATTTTCGAAAAAAGGTCGTTGCAGGATCTACGGACGATATGACGCAGGCAGAGAAAGCCGAGTATGCCCGATATGTTTATTTCTATAAAGATGGGTTCATCCGTTGTTTTGCCATTCTGGATAAAGTCGGCACGGTATTGAATGAAATATTCGAGCTGAATACCTCAAATACAAAAGCGCATTTTTCTTATTTTACCGTGTTAAGGCAGTTCGATTATGCGACGCAGCATCATGACCTTGCTTTGCGGTTGATTCAGATCAAGGATTCATATCGTGAACCGATGAGCAAGCTTCGCAAACGACGTAATATGGAAATTCACTACATGAACTCTGAAATGCATGATGATTTGTGGCAGTTACACCAGACGTTGCAAGGGAAAGTGAAATTGGAGGATCTGGATCAGCATGTGCATGAAATGCGTCAGGGCGTGGATATGGTGTGTGAAACGTTAAGTACTTCATACGGCTACATTAATCAGATATGGCTTAAGCGAGGTAAGAAACGTTAACGCAGTAAAATAAATGAAATAATTCCCTTTGACAAATCGGAATACTTGGATTATACTGAGTTTCAGATCGAATGGTACATGAATATCATTATTTTCACAGAAGTTTCTGAACTTTCGAACAGTATATAACATGAACTACATGAACTTATAGAATCTTACAACCTCATATTTCTTATCGAGAGCGGCGGAGGGACAGGCCCGATGAAGCCCGGCAACCGATTTATAATGAATGACACATGTGTCATTCGTTATAGATGTTAGGTGCTAATTCCTACAAAATGGTGCGAGACACGATTTTGGCAGATGAGAAGGTAAATTCACGTGAAGAGCCGTCTTTGTATCTGCAAAGGGGCTCTTCTTTTTTTGTACGTAAAGGGGAGTTTTCCTTTCTTTCGGGTAAAGATACATGTAGGTGGTAGGAAGGGGCAAGTGCTATTGATTGAATTAAAAGGATTAACAAAGACGTATGGTAAAGGGGCAAAATCCACAACAGCGTTATCCAATCTGGATTTGAGCATCCGCAAAGGTGAGATTTATGGCGTCATTGGCCATTCCGGCGCGGGTAAAAGTACACTGATTCGCTGTATTAATTTGTTGGAACGTCCAACGGAGGGTGAGGTATGGGTTGACGGAATCAATCTGACTGACCTGAGTAAAACTGAATTGCAGCAACAGAGACGCAAGATCGGCATGATTTTTCAACACTTTAATCTGCTATCCTCGGCAACGGTATATGACAATGTGGCTTTTCCACTAAAGCTTGTAAATACACCTAAGGAAGCTATTGATCGCAAAGTGAAGGAAATGCTCGCTCTGGTTGGCCTAGAGCACCACAGCAGTAAATATCCGGCTCAATTATCCGGTGGACAGAAACAACGTGTTGGGATTGCAAGAGCGCTTGCGAGTGATCCGAATGTACTTCTCTGTGATGAGGCTACTTCGGCACTTGATCCGCAGACGACAAATTCAATCCTGAAGTTATTACTCGACATTAATGAAAAGTACAACCTTACGATTGTGCTGATCACACATGAGATGCACGTCATCCAGAACATCTGTGACAAGGTTGCTGTCATTCATCAAGGTGGCATTGTGGAACAGGGACCTGTAACAGAAGTATTCCTGAAGCCGCAGCACGCCATTACGCGGGACTTCACGATGCGTGACCATGAAGCTGGACTTGCTCTGGAAGAGACCGCTCTGGCGAATGCAAGCGTTGAATTGCAGGCAGGTGTTGCTTCCAAATTGGTGAAGATTTCCTTTCTGGGTAACAAAACGTATGAAGCGATTTTGTCCAGAACGGTACGTAAGACAGGTGTGGATTTTGCCATCCTGCAAGGTACGATCTCTACGATCAAACAGGTTCCTTATGGGCAGTTGACCGTTCGATTCGAGGGTGAGTCAGATGCGATTGAACGGACCATATCCGAATTGACCGCAGAGGGACTTGATGTGGAGGTGCTTCGTTAGATGGATTTTTCAACCGTACGTTGGGAAGAGGTTGGTAAAGCTTCCATAGAGACACTGCAAATTTTAGGTGTATCAGGCTTGTTTACCGTTATCTTAGGTTTACCGCTCGGAGTTCTGCTGTTCATGACAGCCCGATCTGCTTCGATTAAGTCACGGGCAGTGTACACGATACTATCCCTGATTGTTAATATTTTGCGCTCAGTCCCATTTATCATATTGATTGTTGCACTTATCCCATTTACTCGTATACTCGTCGGTACTGCTACCGGGGTGCTCGGCGTTATACCTCCTTTGGTTATTTCAGCAGCTCCTTATTTTGCCCGTTTGGTGGAAACTACTTTGCGTGAAGTCGATCGGGGTGTCATTGAAGCTGCACAGGCGATGGGTGCATCGACCGGACAGATTGTAAGACGGGTGTTACTGCCTGAGGCGTTGCCTGGTCTGCTTGCTGGTATAACAATTACCATCGTTACGCTCGTCTCCTATACGGCGATGGCGGGCATGGTCGGTGGTGGAGGTCTGGGAACACTGGCAATTAACTATGGATACTTCCGTTATCAGAATGAAATCATGATCATATCCGTCGTGTCGATGATCATTCTAGTGCAAATTCTCCAGATGGCTGGAGATCGCTTGGTTACATTTTTCACCAGGAAATAACACATAGATTACATGATGGATATGCAATAATGCGGATGCCACATGAAAAAATGATTAGAGAAGGGGTTTTACACATGAAAAAATGGTCTATTGCTCTACTTAGTCTTATGTTGATTGCGGTTCTAGCAGCTTGCGGAAACAACAAAGACGCCGATAGCGGCGCAGACAATGCTGGAGGAGCTCCACGTACCGTTGAATTGAAAGTTGGAGCTTCACCTACACCACACGCAGAGATTCTGGAAAGCATCAAACCTGAACTGGAAGCACAAGGTATTCGTTTGCAAGTCGTAACGTTCAATGACTATGTTCAACCCAATCAGCAACTTGCTGATGAAAAATTGGATGCAAACTTCTTCCAACACCAACCTTACCTGGACACAGAGAATAAAGAACGTGGATTCAACCTCGTTGCTGTAACACCTGTTCATGTTGAGCCTTTTGGCGGATACTCCAAAAAGATTAAGTCTTTGGATGAACTGGCAGACGGCGCAAAAGTAGCGATCCCGAATGACCCATCCAATGGTGGACGTGCACTGTTGTTGCTCGCGAAGGAAGGCATCATTACGCTGAAAGACAACACAAATATCACTTCTACGATTCAAGATATCACAGCAAATCCGAAGAACCTGGATATCATCGAGCTGGATGCAGCTATGATGCCTCGTCAATTGGATGAAGCGGATCTGGTATTCATCAACGCTAACTATGCGCTCGAAGCGAACCTGAATCCGGCAAATGATGCTTTGCTGATCGAAGATTTGCAAGGTAATCCATACGCTAACATCCTCGTTTCCCGTGAGGACAACAAGGATGCAGATGCAATCCAAAAACTGGCTGCTGCTCTGCACTCCGAAGAAGTGAAAACATTCATCAAGGAACGTTATCAAGGTGCAGTTGAACCTGCAACTGAATAATTCACGATATGTATGATATGATGTGAAGCTATTAAGAAATAAGCCGTATATCTCTCCAGAAGAGATATACGGCTTATTTTATGTTTCCTGGTCTGTGCCGACGTGGGAATCAACATGGGTCAGGGCTTATCTTGTTTATTCGCGTTGGATGGATGCCCAGATTGGCGGTAATAGGATAATTCATTCTGATCAGCATACTGCTGCTCATCTGCTTCTTGCAAGTACGTCCTCTCGGAGGGAGAGAATGTTTCTTCTTCTCCGTGTGAGCTTTTGATTTTGTATCTGATCCACCCAATCAGACCGAGAACAACAACCAGGATCAAGGCCCATCCTTTTTTGAGCAAAAGAAGAGCACTGAATTTCTGGGAAGCCGTGTACCCGATTCCGCCCATCAGAAGACTGTTGAGCCCGATGGTGGATGTTTTGTCAGTCGAAGCATTGTACTCCTCATAAGTATATCCTGCATTGATGCTAAGTTGCTTAAGGACTGTTTCCTCGAATGCATGGCGGCTCTGTTGAAAGTTGGTCGTATCTGTAACCAGAATGGCTGTGATGTACCCTTCGCGTGTCAGGAGCTTTACATTGTAATTCACCATGGCTTGCTGATCAGCATTCTTGAAACCAAGGGAGTAGACCAACTGGTGCTTGGTCTTATCATATGCCGGTTCGATTTCCCACCCTGTTATGTATGTTCTATATTCAGGATCGAGCTCTCTGTTGTCTTCTTCTGTGCCTCGGATATAACTGCTTAACAGTTCTTCGGCACTTAAATTTTGATCGTCATCATGGATATGACCTGTCTTCACGTACTCGAACACAACATACCACGAGCCGAATTCACTATTGCTGGTTAGACTTCCGATTTCATTCAAGATATATTTGGAATTACAGGTTGATGATTCCTTATAGATAAGCGAGTTGTAGGAGGAGGATAAATCTTTTATACTGGATAGTGACTGCTCTTTGAAGAGGGGGATGAACGTGAAGGGAAAGATTGCCCTCATAACGGGAAGTGCCAAAGGTCTTGGTAAAATGACGGCCCTCAGTCTGGCAGATCAAGGGTGTCATATTGCCCTCAACTATGTACACAGCAGAACAGAAGCTGAGGCTTTAAGGGCTCAGATTACAGCCAAGGGTGTGCGGTGCATTGCCATCCAGGCGGATATATCCAAGGTGGAAGATATTGCTTCATTGGTTGAACAAGTGGAAGACAAGCTGGGTAGCATTGATATTTTGGTGAATAACGCAGGGCCATTTGTCCGTGAGCGTCGATTATTTGCGGATTATGCTGAAGATGAGGTTCAGATGCTTGTGCAGGGAAACCTGCTGGGACCGATGTTGCTCGATCAACGTGTGTTGCCGGAGATGAGACGCAAGCAATGGGGACGCATTATCCATTTTGGCTTCAGTCATGCTGGAGAAGCGAGATCTTGGCCTCATCGCGCCGTATATGCGGCTGCGAAGGTAGGTCTGGTATCTTTTACGAAGACACTCGCGGTTGAAGAAGCTCCTTATGGAATTACGGTTAACATGGTATGCCCAGGAGACATTCGTGGTGCGAACAAAGAGAAAACGATTGATGAGATGGCAGGCATAACCGACGAGGAAACGCCAAGAGGGCGTCCAGGCAGCGGTGAAGATATTGCACGAGTCATTACGTATCTGTGCCTTGATCATTCCGATTTTATAACAGGTAACATTATGGATGTATCTGGAGGACTTGATCCGATTCGTCCAACCATACAGCGCGAGGATACTTAAGGTGAGTTGAGGATTGTACGTAGAAAACTGGTCAAGGTGACAGTGAGAAATGGACTCTCTGCATATGCACACAAAAAAAGAGCCCTCCGCTTCATGCGAAGCGAAAGGCTCTTGAGGTTTATTTCGTGAAGGATTGATTAGAATACTTGTACGACTTCTTGTACACCCTCAACTTCTTCGAGAAGGGCGCGTTCAATCCCGGCTTTTAAGGTAATGGTGGAGCTTGGGCAACTGCCGCAGGCACCGACCAGTTTCAGCTTAATGATGCCGTCCTCCACGTCGACCAGTTCCACGTCACCGCCATCGCGCTGCAGGAACGGACGAAGTTTATCAAGCACATCAGATACCTCATCATACATGGTGCTTTGTGCGTTTTCGCTCATATTGTTCAACTCCTTTCCTTCCTATATTATATTACAAATGGCCACAAATTAAAATGGTCAAACAAAGCAGGTGAACCTACATGAGACCGATTATTGAATTTTGTGCCAATAATATGCATTTTGGCACAGATGAAGTCATGGATCAACTGGAAGAAAATCCAGACTATGATGTGATTGAATACGGCTGCCTCACCAACTGCGGCCAATGTTCTATGACTCCATTTGCACTGGTGAATGGCGAAGTTGTCATCACAGACAAAGTGGAAGATCTATATAACGCCATTCTGGCCAAAGTTTCCGAAGCCGATGCCTGGGACGAGCTCGATCTCGACTAACCGAGATGGCGCTTGGACATCCAGAGCACACCACTTTTCAAAATCCGAGGTACGCGTCCCATCATAGACGTTTTGCCCATCAGCCCGAACCCAGACTTCTTGCCGAGTGCACCGAGTGTGCCACGAAGCTTGAGTGGATGTGGATTGGGCTTTTCGCCTTTCCAGAGGGCATGCTGAATATGGGCGATCTGCTCACCCTGCACTTCGGCAGCTTGACCGCTAGGTGCATAAGGGACACTCGCACAGTCACCAACGACATATACATCGGTATATTCCGGAATTTGGTAGTATTCATTCAGGACGACACGACCTTGAGGGTCTTTGGTTACGTCCAGATCCTGTACCACTTTTACGGGCTGAATACCTGCAGTCCACACGACAGCATCTGTTAGGATCTGTTCATCCCGATTAAAGATCGCATTCGGTTCAACGCGTGAAATGGCGATATGCCCGCGTGTCTCTACCTGATGTTCGTTGAACCATTCATGCACATACACGGACAGACGTTGCGGGAAAGCGGATAATACACGTTCACCACGATCCAAAATGCTGATGTTCAGATCCGGTCTGCTCTCACGTAGTTCGGCTGCCATCTCGACACCACTTAATCCGCCGCCTACGATATGCACATTGCCATAGGCTTTGACTTCATTAAGGCGAAGGTAGGTCTCGCGTGTTTTGCTAAAGCTCTGAATGGTACAGCTGTAGTCTTCGGCGCCTGGTGTATTGTGGAAACGGTCTGTACAACCAAGTCCAATGACAAGTTTGTCGTACACGAGCGGGTTTTGGCCTTCAAATTCAATCTGACGCTGTTCCAGGTCAATCGAAGTAACTTCTCCATAACGGTAAGTGACTTTATCGCTCACTGGAAATTGGATACGCAGGTCGTAATCAGATACGGTTCCTGCTGCGAGTGCGTAATATTCTGTCTTTAATCCCTGAAAGGGGCTGCGGTCCACCAAAATAATTTGTGTATCGGATGGAATTTTGCCTTCCAGAAGTTCCTTGATGATGGTGAGGCCGCCATAGCCGCCTCCAAGAATGACGAAATTTTTCATGACTCGGCTTCCTTTCTGCATCAGTCCCACTGAAATGGGGCTGTAACCTGTGGAGCAGCTATGCAATAACATAGCTGCTCCTTTTGTTTGGATTTGAATAATTGAAAAATAGGAATTGAAAATTGAAGGTATACTTCAGCAGTTGGCACCACTCGAATTCAAACGTCTCCCTATAATGAAAGTAGCGTCCTGGAGTGATGCTGTGCAATATTAGTTTTAGATGCTGTTAATATACTATTCGTACACTTGGATTTCATTGTAGAACGTATCACGTTCTACCGGAATACGTCCTGCACCCTTAATTAGCCAAATGAGCTCTTTACGGGTGAGGCCTTCAGGCGTTAGTGCACCTGCTGCATGACTGATCCGTTCGCGAACAATCGTGCCGTGTGCATCCGAAGCACCGAATCCAAGGGCAACTTGAGCCAGCTGAGGGCCGATGTTAATGAAGTAGGCTTTGATATGATCAATGTTATCCAGCATCAAACGGCTGATCGCAATTGTTTTGAGATCTTCATAGGCCGAGTTACGACGCATAATGCTCGCGTTTTTACTTTTTGGCTGCATGGAAAGCGGGATAAAGACCATGAATCCGTTCGTCTCGTCTTGCAATTCACGAATCTGCGCCATATGGTTAACGCGGTCCTCATAGGATTCAATCGATCCATACAACATCGTAGTATGTGTACGCATGCCCAGGTTATGAGCTGTGCGGTGCACCTCAAGATAACGATCCACGTTCGCTTTGTCCACACGCATTTTTTTGCGATATTCATCCGACAAAATCTCAGCGCCGCCGCCAGTCAATGTTTTCAGACCTGCTTTTTGCAGCTCCTGTAGAACTTCCTTAATACTGAGTCCGCTGATGCGAGTGAAGAAATCAATCTCGGCTGCCGTGTAGGCTTTCAGCGTAACATCCGGATATTTCTCGTTTAAAGCACGCAGGGAATCGACATAATACTGAAAAGGAACATGGTTATTATGTCCGCCTACAATATGGAACTCTCGTACGCCTGGATGAATATGCTGTTCCACATAATCAATCATTTCCTGACCGGACAACGTATAAGAACCATCTTCACCCTGGTCTTTGCGGAAATTACAAAAAGCGCAGCGGGCTTCGCATACGTTCGTAAAGTAAAGACTCATGTTTTCGATGAAATACACTTTCTTACCATTCTTCCGCAGGTTGGCCTCATTGGCCAACTGGCCCAAAGTCAGCAGATCATCTGTTTCATACAGATATACGCCGTCTTCTACGCTCAGCCTTACGCCGTTCTGCACTTTCTCAACGATTTCAGCCATTCTTTTGTCTGTGAACGGTGTTACCAATGTAGACATACTGTTTCCTCCTGTTCTTAACCGGAATTGAGTTGTGTGTAGGATCTGCATACAGAACTACATAGCAAAGATGCGGTCATCTGCCGCTTTCTTATTGGACTAACTCTTATTTACCCGGTGCAGCGTGTGCTGCATATGAAAGCTAAATTTTTTCAGAAAATGGAGTCTGTTGACTCATATATGCATTGGGGACTGCGTAACAGTCTCGAAATGTGAAAAAAATTACAACTCCAATTATGACCATCGTCTGAATAAGTCATGACAAAATATCGACATTTCAGTGCGACCACCTATTCATTATAAACCTCGTGTCGCGGGGGTTCAATACACTGGGAAGAAAAAGGAGTTCAGGGGGAACGCGGAAAGAGGCAAACATGACTTGAGACCCTTGACGGGGTGGAGTATAATTTAAAGAAGAGTTAATGAAAAGGAGAGTGACCTGGCATGATTAACATCAGCGAAACGGCTGCTGACAGATTGAAAGAGATGCTTGCACAGCAAGAGACACCTGGTATGTTCCTGCGTCTTGGCGTAGCACCGGGCGGTTGTACCGGATTTTCGTACGCCATGGGCTTTGACGATAAAGAGTCCGATGAGGACCTGTATATGGATATTCAGAGTATGAAGGTTGTAGTCGAGAAAGAAAACCTGAAATACCTGGATGGTCTCGAAATTGATTTTGAAGAGTCCGGTATGACGGGTGGGTTCACCATCCATAATCCGAACGCGGTAGCGACTTGTGGCTGTGGATCTTCTTTCCGTACGAAGGAAGAAGCGGGTGTACCAGATAAAGATTGTTAAGAGACTGAGTTGTATAGCGGTTTCTGATGATGATCTAAAATAAAGCAGTTGCAGTCCCTTTAATAGATAGCCTCTGAATTGTACCCGTTTAGCACGGGCATGATATCAGGGGCTTTTTTATGTTTATGGAATGTTACATGGTTGACAAAGTTAGTTGTAACAACTATAGTTACAATATGAGGTTTGAACATAAACAATATCGATAATTTAAAGGAGAGATCATGATGAACATCGCAATCATTGGTGCAACAGGCAAAGCAGGAAGTGTAATTTTGAAAGAAGCAGCAGACAGAGGGCATAAAGTAACGGCAATCGTTCGTAATGCATCCAAATTGGAAGATAAAAGCTTGAATACGCTGGAGAAAGATGTATTCGATCTTACAGCTGAAGATCTTAAGGCGTTCGATGTGGTTGTAAATGCATTTGGTGCTCCAGCGGGTAAAGAAAACCTGCATGTGGAAGTGGGACAAGCGTTAATCAACATCCTGAAGGATGCACCAAACACTCGTTTGATCGTCGTGGGTGGAGCAGGAAGCCTGTTCACAGACGAGTCCAAGACATTACGTGTCTTTGAATCCCCAGGATTCCCGGATGCTTACAAAGCGACAGCAACGAACCAAGGCCAAAACTTGCAGGATCTGCAAGCATCCTCTGGTATTCAATGGACATTCCTGAGCCCAGCTGGATTCTTCAATCCGGAAGGCGTACGCACAGGTAAATATCAAGCAGGCAATGATGTTCTTCTGGTCAACAGTGAAGGCAACAGCTACATCAGTTATGCTGACTATGCGATTGCTTTGGTTGACGAGATCGAGAACCCCCAACACAAAAATGAGCGCTTTACCGTTGTTGGCGAAGCGAAGTAATATCTTTCAAATCATAATATTGAACAAAAAAACGGACGCTGATCTCCACAGATCGGTGTCCGTTTTTTTGTGTGTTATCGAATAGCGTCTAGTAAGAGTCGAATTCATGTGTCTCCAATTAAATACGATAACCAAAGTTATATAATCTTTTTGAAGGATGGACGGAACCATGGTAAAATTACTCCAAGAGTCGACAACGTTCGAGTTTACTGGGGAGTATGTTAATGAGATCAGAATCCATTATATTTAGAATGAAAGTAATAACTATTTTTTTAGCGATATCACTTTGTACCGGATTCGTTTTCGTCGTTTACTTTCAGGATGTGAACAAATCTAAAGATGATATCCGTATGGAAGTTCTACGGGACAAATTAGGAAACATGACCTTGTCCGATGTTAAAGTCAGCGATCAATTCGCAGCTTTACCTGGAAACTATTCCAAAGTTGGCTATTCTCCGGTTCGCTTATGGTTCAAAATAAAAATAAACCAATATGACGCGGATGAATTGAATTACCTCACAATAAACAACCCTCTGTTTGAAGATGTAACGTTGTACCTCCCGACAAGTAACGATTACATAACAAAGCATTTCGGGTACGCATATAAGAGCCATTCGGATGAGATCGATTATGTCTACCCAGCAATCAAAATTCCGCTTCAGTTTGATCCTAATCAGTACATATACATGACAAGCCAATCGTTATACGGACAGAACTTTATTGTACAAATTGTAAATGATGAACTTTTTAGAAAGACAAGTATGATAAACGTCTGGGCGAGTGGCATCTTATTCGGCGTTTTGCTGGCATTGTTTTTTTATAATCTAATCATGGGCTTATCCATAAAAAACAAAACGTTTTTAAAATCCTGTTTCTATGTATTCACTACTTTGTTGTGGAACATAGCGACAGCCGGACTTATAAATATCACGGGCTTCAAATACGTTTACCTGCTTGCGGAATATTCCACAGGGTTCGGTATTCTCATGTCGCTTTCCATAGCAATTTTCATTAGAGCGATTTTTCAGACTGAAACCAAGTTTCCCATGATCGATTCTTGTTTGAAGGTGCTCATCATTTGCTTCCCCATTACTCTATTGATCTTTTTTTTCATCAGTAAAGAGTTGGGGGGACTGGGTGCAATCGCATCTGCTATGATGTTTGTATTGTACTTTATAATTATGATTAGAGGAATCAGGCGCAAAAACTTGCGTTCACCACAACTCATAGCTGCATGGCTCCTGTGCTTTGTGTCGGTAGTTCTGTTTTATATGATGTCTTTCGGAGCAATACCTCAAAGTTACATTATGGTATATTACATATTTTTTCTTTCTAGTGTGTCGGCTATTGCTTTTTCCTTATCTCTCGCAGAAATCATCAATAGTCTAGATGAAGAGAAGAAATACAATCAAACATTGTTTGAAAATTCCGAAATACAATCCAGGCAGTTTGAGCTTGCTTTTATACGAGCGCAGATGGACCCACATTTTATTCACAATACGTTGAACGTGATCGAAGGAGTTATTACTGAAAACCAAGAAAAAGCGGGAAGCTTGGTCAACGATTTATCCCATTATCTCAGGAATATATTCGATTACAGCAATTCGGAGAGATATATTTCTATCGATGAGGAGCTGGATGCAATCAAGTTTTATGTTCGCATTGAGCAAGCCAGGTTTCCAGGAAAAATAGGTATCCACTATAACATTGATTCAGATATTCAGTTGAAGGTACCGCGGTTCGTTATTCAACCCTTGGTAGAGAATGCGATAAGACATGGGATACGTAAAAGGAACATTGCAGGAACAGTCAAGATCAGGATTAAAAAGCTTGAACAGAGCTACTTCATATCGGTAGAAGACGACGGTGTCGGCATTGAAGACGCGGACCAACATAACCTGCTTGAATACTCGAAAGGCAAGGGTATTGGACTTGCCAGTATAAACGCGAGGCTTAAGGCCGAGTATGGAACACAGCTTCAAATCGTCAGCGAGAAGGGTAAAGGAACTTCGGTTCATTTTCATATACCCATTAAGGAGCAGCCATGAGAGTTATTATTGTAGACGACGAATATTATGCGCTGCGGAACTTGAAAAGCAAGTTGGAGAAAATTACGGGTGTCGAAGTTGTTGCCATGTATGAAGATCCTGCAATAGCTTTGGATGAAATGAGCAGAATACAGCCTGACCTCGCTTTTCTGGATATCGAAATGCCAGAGATCGATGGCATAACCTTGCTCGGGATGATGTTCAAAAAAAGACCGGATATGGATTTTGTTTTTACATCGGCTTACCATGCCTATGTGACAGACACGCTTGAAACAAAGGCATTGGATTTCCTCGTTAAGCCGGTGAAGTTCGAACAGCTTTATGTCACAGTGGAAAAAATAAAGAAGATTAGAAGTAAAAGCAGTATGGGGCACCAAGTTGAGATAAAGTGTTTTGGTGATTTTGCCGTATCTATAAACGGGAAAGTGATCGACGACAATTGGAGAACCAAAAAAACAGAAGAGCTTTTCGCCTATTTGTTATGTATGAACGGCAAGTCCGTGCCTAGAGAACGAATCATTAATGACTTATGGCCGGATTTGGTGATGGATAAAGGTTATGCGAACTTATATACGACACAATATAACTTAAAGAAGCGATTCGACGCGTTTGGAATCCATCATTTGCTCAAGAGCAGACTCGGGAATATCAGTCTCAACCTCGAAGACATGAAAGTCGATTTGTTGGAGTTCGATTACTTCAATGAACGTTATAATGAAGATAAGAGTAAAATGGAAAGCCTCGAGCAGCTTGTGGAAGTGTACAAAGGCATGTTATTTGAAAATAGGCCTTATTCATGGACGTTAAGTATACAGCAACCTTATGAGATAAAGTTTGACAATGCACTGAATATTCTGATTCAGTTTTATAGGGAGCGCGGCGATGAGACAAAAGCCGAGTACTATGAGATGAAAAAAATGCTTTAAACCAATAGCGTCCCTTTACTTAAACGAGGATCGAGGCGTATAATCCGTTGAGACATCAGAGCATTAAGAGGGGAAGAGTTATGAACAATGGGTTAATCAACGCTATCATTGCGTATATCATGTGGGGGGTTCTCCCGCTGTATTGGAAGTTGTTTGAAAATGTACCCGCAGGCGAGATTCTGTCGCATCGGGTTGTCTGGTCGTTTGTCTTCATGGGTATTCTCGTTGCCGTCCAGCGCCGCTGGGGGGACATGAAACGGATTGTGGCTGACCGTTCGCTCTTGTTATCGCTCACAGCTAGCGGACTATTGATTGCCATTAATTGGCTGATCTTCATCTGGGCAGTTAACAATGGCCATGTCGTTGAGACAAGTCTGGGCTATTATTTGAATCCGTTGCTGAACGTGCTACTGGCGGTTGTCTTCCTTCATGAAAAGCCAAACCGTGGCCAATGGCTCGCGATTGCCATTGCTGGTGTTGCGGTGCTTATCATCGCTATCGACTATGGGCGTTTCCCATGGGTTGCGATATCGCTGGCCGTATCATTTGGCTTGTATGGTCTGGCAAAGAAGAAGATCAAGCAAGACGCTTCTGTGGGCTTGTTTTCAGAGACAGCTGTAGTTCTTCCCATCGCACTCGGATACTGGATCTACTGGCCATCGTGGGAAAAGCAACAGCATGGACGCTGCCTGCGCCCATGTTCTTCGAATTACTTCTAGCCGGCGTGGTGACAGCGCTGCCGCTGCTTTTCTTTGCACGGGCAGCTGCTCGGATGTCGTTGTCCACGCTTGGCTTCGTGCAATATATCGGGCCGACGATCATGCTGATCCTGAGTGTGTTCGTGTTCAAGGAGACGGTCTCGCCAGTTCTGCTCGTCGGTTTCGCGATGATCTGGACAGCGCTTATCGTATACGCTACCGCATCGATACGTGCTACGAGACTTGCCAAGGTAAGCTGAATAGAGCGATATTCTGCTGGTCTCGCCATAAATGCCCTGTCCGCCAATGAGGTGGACAGGGCCATTTTTCGTTTGTGGGGGAGCGATAAGTCGATAAAAACTAAAAAGGCAGCTGATCGACGTTATGGTAAAATACAGGAGCAGTAATCATAAGAGAGTAATCAAAAAAACGAGGAGGCAACATATATTATGGTTAGTGACCTATACCGTAAACGAGGTTTGTTCTTTTTGAAGAATGATGTAGTTCAGACAATATTTCAGTTTGCTGTTTCAGCGGTAATCGGTATTATATATGGATTTATGCTCATCAACGAGACGATAGGTGGATTTATTCATAAACTATTACCGAGTACTGATGGCCCTGATCTTCATTTATATCTACCGATTGTGGTTACAGTGTTCATCTACTCGTGCTTTATTCAGAAGAAACAACGGATTTTTATTGAAAAAATTTCATTTAGTTGCCTACATATTTTTGTTGCCCTGCTAGGCTGTATTTCTTCAGTTGTTGTGATATTGGTGATCTAAACAACCAAATCCTACGCATCCACACCTTCAACCCCATCAACTGCATCAATCACACCTACAGCGAGTGTTGTCACCGCAGCGGCAGCTAAAAGATTCTTGGCGCCAAGCTTGACTCTGTCCTTATCTTCCTCTTTCAAGCCCACGACGACATCCTTACCACCGTTATAGACATACTTGGCTGATATCGCTACACCTTTTGCAGTATTGGTTACGGCACCTCCAATATCGGCAAGCCCCGCGTCTATGGCGGTATCATCTTTTCGAATCGCACCACTCGCCAGATCATATGTCCCGCTAGCCAGTTGCCCAACGGTTTTCCCTGTGTTAATCGTAGCTTTCTCTACGCCGTTTCCGATTTCTTTGATAAAGGGACTTCCCGCAAGTTCACCCACAACCCGCACACTGCCACCCAATACTTTCCCGGTAACTTCCCCAGCCAATTGCCCCATACCTTTTAAAAAACTCATCCATATTCCCCCGCTCTTGAAATAAGCTAACCGATGTTCTGCATGTTTATTTTATTATATTCATATGTAAGTGAAAAAACCATTCTGCATTCAGCCTAGCTCATAAGAACGATCTGCCCCGGAATGCCCAGCGCGCTAGTAAAATGGCAACCTCAACTGTACAACTCGCTTCAACGTAAAAAAAAGGCGCTACTCCCCCAGGAATAGCGCCTCAAGCTCTTGTTTACCTTACTACTTAATCCATTTGACTACCCACGGTTTTAGAAGTGCCTCATAGAGCAACAACGTAGTGGAGGGGGCGGAATCGATTCTGAAGAAGCGGAGCTAAAAGCTTTCTGAAAGAAAGCTACATCGTAAGCATAAACTGCGCCTTTATCCCCGGATTTTCCCCAATAAGGGGAATTCATAAAAATCTGGGGATAACAGCGATCATAAGAACGATCCGCCATCGGAACGCCCACCACGCTGCCCCCCAAAGCCCACACTTCTAACCTCTCCGTGTTCTAGTCAATAAATCCTTCCATGACAACCGTTGGCATCATATTCGATTGCCAAGCGCCTTTGCCGTAGCCACTGTTATAACCTGGTGTAGCCTGAGGCTCCCAGTAGAATACGCCTTTTCCTTTGCCATTCGGCAGATTGCGGATTTGGTTTTTCATCGCCGCGACAAAACTTTTACCAGCCGCAGCCTGATTATTGTCCATGCCAATTTCGGAGATGATGATCTCTTTGCCATAACGGTTGATCATATCCTTGGCATTGTTTACCGTATTCGTCACAGCTGTGTTCCAGCCGGAAGCCGAAGGGTAGAGGGACATGGCAATCATGTCAAAGTTAGCTCCATTATTGATCAAACCACCAATATTCCATACATAGAGGGCGTTATCATCCCCACCTGCCAGGTGCACAATGGTTTTGGTGCCACTGCTCAGGGATTTCACTGCATTATGGCCTGTGTTCACCAGCCACGCATAGTTTTTCATGTTGGTGGATGCTTTACCATCTTCCCATAACATGCCGTTACTTGTTTCATTCCCGATCTGTACCCAGTCCGGGGTAACGCCTTTGCTTTGCATCGCAGTCATGACATCACGTGTGTGATTCCACACTGCGTCCATGAGCTGTTGGAAGGTATAGTTTTTCCAGGCAGCTGGTTTGGTCTGTTGACCAGGGTCTGCCCAAGAGTCGCTGTAATGCAGGGTAAGCATTACGCTCATGCCGGCATTCTTGGCACGTTGTGCGAGTGTAGCCGCACGATCCTTATTCATGTAACCGTTCCCATAATCATTCGAAGGATTAACAAAGACCCGAATGCGAACGGAGTTAATTTGATAATCCTTTTTCAAAATATCAATGATGTCACGCTGTACCCCGTTTTTATCTTTCCATTTGTAACCTTGGGCTTCCATTCCGGGAACCCAGCTGATGTCGGCTCCTTTGGCGAAACTTGGTGCTGCGCTGGCATGCTGACCTGCGGGCAACATGATGGAGGTGAATAACAAAACAAAAGCCAACATGATGGATGTCTTGAAACCCCTTACATTTTTGAACATTACAAGATGCCTCCTCGGATTTGGGTTGAGTTGCATCCTAATTATAGCCATCCTGGTTTACTCGACTAAAGGGTCCATTTCCAATATTTTGGGTGTTTTCTCAACCTCTCTATGAAAAAAGACAAAACAAAAAGCCGTCCGAAGACGGCTTTTCTACCCGTGGCGCTTTTTAAAACATTGATCCGTATCCCGCGCCTCCACCAGACTCATTTTATTTTGAGCTAGTGGATCGGGTAAGGGACACGTTCAACATGACATTAGAAATGTTGACGCACCTCCTTTCCTTGTGGCAAGAGTATACAACACCTTGTTTGGGAAAGCTAGTCTTTTTTACGTATTTACGCAAAATTATTTTTCGGTCTGGAACATCGTAATATCTCGTGCATAGTGACTCTTCGTTCCGTCATTGTTGCGAATGCGCACGCTGTCTTCACTGATCCGCTCGACGATGCCGCTACCTACTTCACAGTAGACGCCAGCAGGGTCTTCCTGCCATGCACACACTACACATTGAGAGAGTGCAGCCGTGAAAAACTCTATATTTTTTTGTAACGTTCTAGGTTTGTTGGATTTCATTATATACTCCTTTAAATATTGATATTTGGAAATGATAACAAGCAACCGGACCAAATCACACTGTACTTCACTTTACTCTGTCTATTGACCTTTGTAAAGGGATGGAAAAAGTTGCGTCCATGAGGTATCATTTACATAAATTTTACGCAGCGTTTACACTGCGCTGACGCTTGATGTTGATTACGAATAGTACAATTATATGAGAACATCTAACTAAGGATAGATACAACACATTCGGAGGCCATATATGCATAGAGATGTCAAAACAGGCAACTACGTTAATCGTGATTTAAGTTGGGTTGAATTTAATCGGCGCGTATTGCAGGAGGCTCAGGATCCAACGACACCGTTGCTGGAACGCATGAGGTTTCTCGGCATTGTCGCCAGTAACCTGGACGAGTTCGTCAGTGTAAGGGTCGCGGAGACAAAAGAAAAGATCAAAGCCGGATTCACGCAAAAGGATTTTACAGGGTATACGCCTTCGGGATTATACCGCAGATTGATCAAACGAACCGGGACCATGGTCGCCGAACAGTATAAAACGTATCATGAACTCATTCGTTTACTCGCCAAGAAAGGCGTGAACATTCAGGATTATACAGATCTTAATGTGACACAGCAACGTGCAATGGACCAGTACTTCCATGAGATTATTTTTCCGGTACTCACACCGATGGCGATTGATCAGAGTCGTCCATTCCCGCTGGTGCACAACAAGTCTGTCTATCTGTCCGTGATGCTGCAGAAGGAAGAGGAGCTAGGGGGCGAGCCATTTATGGCTATTGTTCAGGTACCTTCCAATTTGCCGCGGGTGGTTCAGGCCCCAATCCGGGCGAATAGCAAAAAGAAAACATTCATACTGATTGAAGACCTCATCAAACATCATATTCACACTCTGTTCAGCGGATATGTTTCGCTGGCTGTACAGGAATTCCGGGTGACCCGCAATGCGGATCTGTTCATTAATGAAGAAGAAACCGGAGATTTGCTGGAGGCCATTGAAAAGGAATTGCGGCGCAGACGCCGAGGAGCACCTGTACGACTGGAGGTATGCAAGAATTTTCGTGCGGATGCTTTATTGGAATTGCAGGATGAATTCGATATTCAGGACCCGGTATACGAAATTGATGGACCACTCGATCTGAGTTTTCTGGCTGGATTCGTAGATAGTCTGGAGGGCTTCTCACATCTGAAATACAGTCCGGTGAAACCCGTCTATCCACTGGAGTTCCTGCCCAGAGAAAGTCATTTCGAGCTGCTGCGCAGACGGGATGTATTGGTGCATCATCCGTATGAATCGTTTGAGCCGGTTACCGACTTTATATTGGAGGCTTCGGAAGATCCAAGAGTTCTGGCCATCAAGATGACCCTATATCGGGTCAATGGCGATTCACGCCTTATTCCGGCACTTGCGCTTGCTGCTGAGAGTGGTAAGCAGGTCACGGTTGTCGTGGAATTGAAGGCCCGGTTCGATGAAGAGCGCAACATTGCTTGGGCCCGTAAGCTGGAGAAGGCCGGTTGTCACGTCGTTTATGGACTGGTTGGACTGAAAACCCATGCTAAAATCATTCTTGTCGTACGCAGGGAACAGCAGGGTTTGAGACGTTATGTTCACGTAGGAACCGGTAACTATAATGAGAGTACAGCCAAAGTGTATACGGACGTGGGACTGTTCACCTCCAATCCGATTATTGGAGAAGATGCATCCGAATTGTTCAATGAGATTACCGGTTATTCCGGTCCGAAGGCATTACAGGCGTTCCACGTTGCTCCGGATGGTATGAAGGACGAACTGTTTTCACTGATTCGTAGAGAAACGGAGCATGCCCTGAAAGGCAAACCTGCCAGAATCATTGCCAAGATCAACTCCTTATCCCATCAGGACATGATTGATGAATTGTATGAGGCTTCTCAAGCCGGAGTACAGATCGATCTGATCGTGCGCGGCGTATGCTGCCTGCGTCCGGGGGTAGAGGGGCTCAGTGAAAATATTCGGGTCATTAGCATCGTAGACCGCTTTCTGGAGCATTCACGGTTGTTTTATTTTGAAAATAGCGGTAACCCTGATGTATTCATCTCCAGTGCAGACTGGATGACACGTAACCTGAATCGAAGAATTGAACTGATGTGTCCTGTATTCGATCCAGAGCTGAAAAAGATGCTGGTGGATATCCTTAATCTATCCCTTATGGATAATGTCAAAGCGAGACAACTTATGCCTGGTGGCAATTATGTATTTGTAGAAAATGAAAAGCCCCCGCTGAGAAGTCAGACGGAGGCCATGGGAATTATCCCTTGGAAGCCTGCTGAATGGAGTGCGCTAACGTAACTCCCCAGGCTTCCTGTAAGTCTTTGACGGCCTCTTCCAGGCCATCAAGTTCCAGTAACGGCTCAGCTGTACAGGTGAATTGCACCTGCAGCGAGTCGTTTTCTTTTGTTGCTTCGATCGTAGCGATGCTCTCGGATCGATTGATGGCTTCGGCTACACGCAGCAGAGAGCCTATACGATGAGCATGCCGCTCATCCGAGCTTTTCAGAATGTCCCGGTGCTTATTCAGCAGCTGGGGCGTTCTTTTTTTAGGATGATAATCGGACGCACTGGCACTGAGAATGGTCTCCCGATGAGAAAGTCCATAGATGCTCGCATTCATGATCCAATAGGCCGAGTGCTGTGTATAACGGAAATAGTTAATCTGCTTACCAGCCATATGCAGCATGGAGGACGCATACAGGATTCGGGCATCTGCTTGATCAGGAGCAGACCCTTGTAGTGCTGTATACAGGGTAACCGCATCCTGATGAATCCGTTGCAGACGTTTCTCTGGAATAGGCGGACCAAAATGGATAAAGTTACGGATACTGTCCTTCAGCGCGTCCGGAATGACCGGCTGACCTCCAGCCATGTAATCTCGCAACAACCCGTCTCGTAACCCCGCACCACTAACCACATACCGATCGCCCTGTATTAACCGGAAAACAGTTCGCAGGATCAATACGCCAGGCACGATGATATCTGCACGATCTTTGGCGAGCCCAGGCACCTTTTTGCGCTGTGCCGAGGTGAGGTGTGGCAATGAACGCGCGATGTTCTCCATCGCTTCCTCACCGATCTCATAATGATGGGTGACAGGCAGCGAATACTGGGTGCGCTTCTGTTCCACTTTGGCGAGTGTACGCATTGTGCCTCCAAGTCCGATAAGTGGCAGACCGGGGTGCTCAGCAATCCAATCCTGTCCACGTAGAGCTTGAATGACTTCGTTGCACAGTGCATTCGCATTCGCCTCGCTCCACTGATCTTCACCCCCGTAACGGGCATGTGAATTTACTGCACCAATGGGGAGGGAGATGCTATGTAACCTTTTCCGATCCCGAAAGACCGTGATCTCCGTGCTCCCGCCTCCAATATCCACGACGTAACCGTCGGCCAGATCAATGGATTGAGTGACACCAAGGAAACCATAATAGGCCTCCCGATCACCCGATACGCATTCAATGGTAAGCCCCGTCTCTGTCTCAAGCCATTCAATAATCTGCAGGACATTGCTTGCATTACGAATAGCTGCCGTAGCTGCTGCGCGAATCAGCTTGGTCTGATACGCATCACAGGTCGCTTTGAATTGACGCAAGATAGTGATCGCTTTATCCAGTGAATGGCGCAGGATGGTACCATCCTGCTCAACAACGCTGCTCAGACGAGCGGCGTATTTGTCTTCATGAATGATGCGATAGGCTTCGTTCTGATCCAGTTCGTATATTACAAGCCGAATGGAGTTCGAGCCAATATCAATAATTCCTAAAGTTTCATTATGTGTCATAAGCATCTCCTTCTACAGAGGTTCAACTACCCGAAGTGAAGCAGGGCAGCCATGGCTTCCGGTGAACCCGGAGGTGTGGCAGAGAAGGGCGTAGTTAACATAACAACAATGATAAAGACGATGAAACAGGCAAATATAAGACAACTCACAGCAAAGCCGCGATTGCGCTTTTGAATAAACAGTCGGATACCTGTGACAAAGAGAAGTACCGTGACGGCTACCAGAACGATCGACATTGCAAAATAGGCTACGCCATACAGTGATTTGAAAAATGCTTCCATTTCTTCAGAACGCTCCTTAGATCCTCATATTTAAGCCCTTCCAGCCATTCCTTAGTAGCATACGACAGATTGACTTGTTTGAAAAGCAAACCGGGCGCTTGTTCCTTTTTCCGCCATCACCCTGGGACATGTTCCAGGGAAAAGGGGCCTTTGCCTTGGACAGACATCCAAGAAAGCACGGCTCCTGTTGAGTATGTATAAGGAAGGACTATTGTTCTAGGGAAGGAGATCAACCCATGTCGAGACAGCTTGCAAGCAAATGGCGGAAGACAGCGGCACTGCTGAAGTACCCAGTAGCTGCTGTCCATATTCCACAGACCAAGGCATTCAACTCGGGGAATCTGCTGCACATGCTCAGTCGTTATGGAATGGTGTATGTCAAACCTATTGTCGGTGGTGGAGGTTACGGTGTCATCCGGGTATCGGCGGGCGGAGGGACTTATCGATACACCCATATGAAAACGACACGTTCTTTCGCCAGTTTCAGTCAGATGTATCGCTCGCTGGTCCGTGTAAAGGCAAGACGCAGGTATTTGATTCAGCAGGGCATTCATCTGGCAACAATTCAAGGAAGACCTGTTGATTACAGAGTCAAAGTCGTCAAGACCGAACGAGGCTGGGTATTCCGTTCCTTGGTAGGACGACTCGCTCGCCCAGGACTCTGTGTGACGAATCTGAGCAAAGGTGGCACCATGTTATCGGGAAGGCGAGCCCTTGGTTTATCCCTGCCCCATATATCAGGTCGGCACAAACGCCGGGAGATGCGCTCCCTAACACTGACATGCACGTACATTATGGAAAGTCAGTTCCCCGGTGTAGGTCAGCTGGGATTTGATTATGGACTGGATTATTCAGGCAAGATCTGGATTCTGGAAGTGAATACCAGACCACAATAAAAAATGGATGGAAAAGCTCAAGAAAATCCAAGAAAAACCGATAATATATAGAAGAAAACGGTATGAAAAACGTTTGAAATTTTACATTCCAGGGTAATTTACTCGCAACAAGTCTTGAAACTATGAATTTATTCCAAAAAAAATACGCTGATAAACGTTCTGATGGTCGTACATCTTCCCTGTGCATAAATATTGTCCACACTATACACGTTGATTACTCAACATTTTTACCAATTATCAACAAACTATGCACAGGATTTCCACATATCGTTGTGGATAACAAGAACGCTTGTTCTCTATATGAATCTCTGATATGATAGTTTTGAGGAAAAAAAAGGAAAGGTTGTGGCGGGAAATGGCTATGTTATCCGATGAGATGTTGTTGGATTCCTACCATAAAGCGATTGAGTTGAATCTCGAACGAGATTTCATCGCACTGCTGTTGGCAGAAATCCATAAGCGCAAACTGGGTACCGACGTATCTGCCATTCTTCACTAGAGATCCTCATTGCAGGCAATGTTACAGGTTTCCGGACAAGTCCCATAGTGAGACAGGCCATGGCGTGCTCGTCTGACAATGGTGACAGTACATCACATGATTGCAAACGTTTTCGGCTTCGTCTGCCGTGTCAGAGGAAAGTTGGAATACGTAGGGGCTGTATGGTCCGGTGTAGTCGTCCAATTTGCCGCATTCTAACAGTCCCTGAAGGCAGTGGGGGCAAGCCTGCTCCGGTACAACCAGACCGTTACACAGCGGGCATATATAAGACAAGGGTATCCCTCCTGATATGGATTCACTCAGGAGTAAGATACCCTTTTTTGTGTCAATTATGTTATTTCAGCGAAACTAGCGTTTCATGTTGCTACTATGTCCTGGGGACAACTTGGCATCCGGATCGAAGTATACCTTCGCATTGTTGACTGCTGTTGGGGCTTCACCGAATCCGACAGCGATCAGCTTCAGTTTACCTGGATACGTTGTGATATCTCCGGCAGCAAAGATTCCTGGAATGGATGTTTCCATGCGGGAATCAACAACGATGGAGTTACTGTCAATTTCGATTCCCCACTCGGCAATTGGTCCGAGTGAAGAGACAAATCCGAAGTTAACAATCACGTCATCTACTTCGATTTCCTGTGTTTCTTTGGTTTTCACATGGGAAAGGGTTACCTTGGTAATGGTGTCATCCCCATGAAGTTCCGTGATTTCAGTCGGTGTAACGACATTAACCTTGGAATTCATCAGGTTTTCGACACTGTGCTCATGTGCACGGAACTTGTCCCGGCGATGGATCAGCGTTACTTGCTCAGCAATTGGCTCCAGCATGAGTGCCCAGTCTACAGCAGAGTCGCCGCCGCCACTGATCAGTACTTTTTTGCCGGCGAAGGCATTCAGATCATTGATGAAGTAGTGCAGGTTGCTCTTCTCGAACTTGGCAGCACCTTCAAGCTCCAGGCGACGTGGTTCAAATGCACCTACACCAGCTGTAATAATGACGGCTTTGGCATGATATTCATTCTCATCCGTCTTCACGACGAAATGTTGTTCATCCTTTTTCTCAACCGATATAACCTTTTCTTCAAGACGAATGTTCGGGTTAAAATGACTCATTTGCTCAATCAGGTTATTTACCAGTTCCTGAGCAGTTACTTTCGGGAATCCGGCTACATCATAGATGTATTTCTCCGGATAAAGAGCAGCAAGTTGTCCACCAAGCTGTGGCATACTTTCAATCAGTGTAACGGATGCCTGACGCATCCCACCGTAAAATGCGGCGAACAGACCCGCAGGGCCTCCACCGATAATAAGCAAATCAGTCATATCATGACTGGAATTCTGTGCAGTCAAGAATCAACAACACCTTTCATATTTTAATAGGTAGTTAACAGGAAGAATGTGCGGGCTACGTATCGTAACCGGCGTTGGTGCTGAACTGTCTTTCCTATTATAAACGGTGTATTCAGGGTTGCAAAGTTAGCTGCATCACTAATCTGAGAATAATTGATGAAGATCAGATGAGAATAGGATGAAATTGGAAATGAAAGGTTATGAAAAATAACAAAAAAAACCTTGATCTTTACCAGAAATACAGATATCCTTGACCTGTACTATGTGTTTTTTTGTCTAATTTAGAGTCAATAAGTAATGTGAATACAACTCCCGTGTTTTGTGAAAACTTGTGGTTAATTTCACAACTTGAAACGATAACTTGCGTGCATGCGAATCAATTTCATAAATCCATTTTTTGTGAGTTATGAAATTGATGCAAACGTTTAAATAAATTCGCGAAGTTAACATTTGTTGTCATAATGGGCAAGACTTCATCAATATTTGTAAGTAAGTGTATTTTGCATCTCACCCAGGATTGGGCTGGTGCAAGTGAAACCGGAAGGGGTATAGACATGAGCA
The DNA here is from genome assembly GCF_012912005.1 of Paenibacillus sp. SZ31. Classification (GTDB taxonomy): domain Bacteria; phylum Bacillota; class Bacilli; order Paenibacillales; family Paenibacillaceae; genus Paenibacillus. Next base: position 270,784 of record NZ_JABBEA010000005.1, on the reverse strand, counting down.
GTATTCCCAAAATCGTCATCCTCGGCGCGGGCTATGGCGGGATTCTGACAGCCCAGCGGCTGCAGAAGGAATTGAACTATAACGAGGCCGACGTCACATTGGTGAACCGGCATGATTATCATTATATTACTACACATCTACATATGCCGGCAGCCGGCACGGATACCATTGAGCATGCAAGAGTCCCTATTTCGAAGCTGATTGATGAGTTCAAGATTGACCTGGTCAAGTCTTCCGTGAAGGAGATTCGTCTGCAGGATCGGAAGATTATTCTGGAGGACGGCACGTTATCCTATGATTATCTGATTATTGGACTAGGCGGTGAGCCTGAGACCTTCGGTATTCCGGGGATGCTCGATCACGCGATGACGATCCGCAGCATTAACTCGGTCAGACTGATTCGAGAACACATCGAATATCAATTTGCGATGTATAAAAACGACAACAAACGAAATCGTATTCGGTTTGTCGTAGGTGGAGCAGGTTTCAGTGGCGTTGAATTCGTAGCTGAGCTTGCAGATCGCATTCCACAGCTGTGCAAGGAGTTCGACGTGAATCCGAAACATGTGCATATCTACAATGTAGAGGCAGCGCCTTCGGCTTTGCCTGGATTTGATCCGGAACTGGTAGAGCATGCGATGAATGTGCTCAAGAAGAAGGGCGTTACTTTCAAAATTGGTGTTCCAATCAAGCAATGTCTCCCGGACGGGGTTATTGTGGGTGAGGGTGAAAAGCTCGATGCTGCTACAGTCGTATGGACTGGGGGTATTCGCGGTAACTCACTGCTTGAACAGGCCGGTCTTGAAGTGATGCGAGGACGTGTGAAAGTAGATGACTACTTGCGTGCTCCAGGGCATGAGCATGTCTATGTCATCGGTGACAATTCACTTGTGTTCAACGCGGAAGGACGGCCTTATCCGCCAACAGCCCAGATTGCGATGCAACAGGGTGTGAACTGCGCCAAGAACGTCGTGGCATCCATTCGCAAGAAACAGCCACAACCTTTTGTATTTACGAGCAAAGGTACGGTTGCTTCATTGGGTAAAGGTGAAGCGATTGCCGTTGTAGGCGGTAAGAAATACAAAGGCTGGAAAGCGGCTCAGTTGAAGAAGCTGGTTGATCTGCGCTATCTGTTCATTATTGGTGGTATTCCGTTAGTCCTGAAGAAAGGGCGGTTTTTTGGATGAGACATTGCAGTGTTCAGGTCCGGGGACTATTAACGCGTGAAGAACTGGATCGATACAACGCCCTGATGCAGGTCGGTGGTTATCTGGAGGAACAGGATCAGTATGATCTGGCCTACATTGTGCAGAAAGAAGTGGATATTCTCATTTTGCCCGCGATTGAGCGGCTGAAAGAGAAGGGTCGAGACCGTGACCGGGCCACAGCCGAGTTCCTCGAATCGCTAAAACCAGTTGATGAAGAGGACGAGGATTAAGAATTAACTGAGACTTATAAAATAGAGTGAACAACTGCAAATGAAATGGATCATCGTCCGACTTGGTTGTCCATTTGTACATGAATGAGAAAAGCACCGCTGACATATCCTTTAGAGGAGATGTCGGGGTGCTTTATTGTGTGTTGCACTATTTTTACAGCTTAAGCATCTCTTCCAAAGTTCCTTCGTTCAACAGACTTCCCACGTAGAACGAACCGAATTCGCCATAACGGGCGCTAACTTCATCGAAACGCATCTCATAGACGAGTTTCTTGAACTGAAGTGCATCATCCGCAAACAGCGTAACGCCCCATTCCCAATCGTCGAAACCGACAGAACCAGTAATGATCTGTTTCACTTTACCTGCATAGCTGCGACCAATCATGCCGTGACTGCGCATCATGGTGCGACGCTCGTCCATGGACAGCATGTACCAGTTGTCATTCAGCTCACGCTTTTTGTTCATCGGATAGAAGCAGATGTATTGTCGTTGCGGCAGAACAGGTTTCAAACGGGCGATAATATCCGGATTCTGCATCGGGTCTTCGCCTTCTTTGCCAAGGTAGTTGCTCAGTTCCACTACACTGACGTAGGAATACGATTTGGTTGTGTATTGGGCAAACATCGTTTTGTTAAACGCGTTCTCAACAGCCTTCAGATCTTCCAGCGTTTCACGCAGGTGCATCATGACGAGGTCTGCTTTTTGACCTACAACCGTATACACGACTGTACTTCCTTTGGATGAATCCTCAACTTCTTTCCATTCTTTCCAGAAGGCTTGAAGCTCGTCCAGTGCTACAGCACGTTCTTCATCATCTGCTGCTTTCCAGGCGGCCCAGTTAATCGAGCGAAAATCATGCAGGGCATACCAGCCCTCCAGTGTTGATGCGGCTTCGTTCATTGGTTGTGTTCCTCCTGCAAGGTATATTTCCAAATCCCTATAAGAGGTTGTTCAAAAAGTCCGCTTTTGATTACGAATGATGCCTGGTGGCATCATCAGCATCGAATATGGCATTCAGCCGAAATGTCCGCTGCTCACGTAGCTCTATCTACGCTCCGCTACTCCATTTCTAGCTTCATTCCATCTTCTCGGTACTGAAAAACAGTCTTTTTGAACACGTACTATAAGGGACGGGTGAGTGCTTTATCGTTTACATTGTATCCCAACATGAAGCAGAAGGGCAAATGGACAGAGCGTGAATATAGGGAAATTTGTCCAGAAAGTTCGTTGCTTCGCCACATTTTTTGCGGTACACTAACTACTATCCAGAAGTGAAACCCGAATGTGTGAAAGAAGAGGTGAACGTCGGCCGATGCAATTTATACCTGTGCTGGTATTAATGGTATTATTTTTCGTTATGATGTTTGGTATCGGTTTCATTCTGAACATGCTGATGAAGACCACCTGGTTTCCTTCCTATTTGTTCATCATTGTAATTCTGCCTATCGTCGTGTACTCTCTATGGGATCATTCGTCATCTCTGGTGTCACATCTGGGTTCGTTCCAGATTGTTGACTATATGACGGGTATCGCTGGATTGGCTGGTGCGGTAATCAGTGGCTGGACGATCCAGAAGTTGCGTCTGGGTGGGTACAGAATGTTTTAGTTTGCTGGAAAGAGGTAACACATGCATGACTGTAATCGCGTGAAAGTCTTGTCTTTGTCGTAAACGCTTACGAGTACAAAGGGAAGGCTTTTTTGCTGTTCATTGATATAAGATGGATTATTGTACAGTTGTACTTCATATACATCTGGAGAACATTCACTTCAGATCTTCACTTGTATTCTGCTGCTAGAGCTTTTATAGTATTCTAGCGACTCTCGACATGTTTTTTTCGAAAGTTGCTGAATTCGGCGAAAACGTGAATGATGTCGACCTAGGACGAAACGGAGCGAGAACAGGCCATCTTTTTACCTGTTTTTGAGCATTTGAGGATCAGACATTTATGATAGAATAGATAAACATACTTTTGGGGAGAAGGAGATCAGGCTATGCGCATGAAGAATCTGCACCATTATACTGAACATCATCGCTACTGCGTATACAGGGAGTTTGGACTTAGCGCCCTGGATGACCGTATGCTTACAGGAGCATATCAGCCCATGGTAGGTGCTTTTGCGGTTGGCTTGTATCGGCTATTTTTTCAGCATCTTCCCGGTGAACAGGTCGGTTATTCGCCGCTTGAACAGCAACGGAGGCTGTTCATGACACTTGGACTTGAGCCAAGTGAGAAAGGGCGTAAATATTTGTTAGAGCAGACATCCAAGCTTGAGGCAGTGGGGCTGCTTCAGACTTCACGGCTATATATTCCGGAAAATGATGATTACATCTACGAATATGAGCTGCAACCGCCGCTCTCTCCGGCAGAATTTTTCCGGACACAGCATTTGACACTGCTGCTTCGTGACAAGATAGGCAAATTTGCCGTCCTTTCCCTGCGATCCGGTTTCTCGGCAGTGGAAAATGGGGACGCGCCTTATCCAGCAGCCAATAAAGAGAATATTTCCGTTCCCTTTTACGATATATTTGAATTGAATACCCATGTAATTGATTACGAGTTGGAGCAGGCATTGTCGGAAGTATCGACTACGGCCCAGCGGACAGGCACGAATGATGCAGCGGAAGAAAACAGTTTGAACTATGCCGACATTATTTTGCGTTTTCCGCGGGAGTCGGTCAATCGCCGTCATGTAGAGCAGCTGCGGTTCGATCATGAACAATTGGGCATTGTGAATTATGTCGTGAACAAGTTCAACCTCAGTGTGCAGGATGTATGCCGTCTGCTGGATGAAGATGATATCTTCAGTCCACAGGGCCAATTGATTTTGGATGATCTCCAGCATAAGGCGAGCATGCAGTTCAGACAGACGAAGAAGCGTCATGAGCAACAGACTGTACAGGCAGCCAAAGTCGTGGCACTGAGACAGCATATGGAGGAGCCTGAACGGAAAGAGGACTCGGGTGAACCCCCTCTTGAACATGGGGTACAGATGGAATACTATGTCGAAGTACCTCCACAATTTATGACGAAGTGTGATATTCACCAATACAATATGATGTTACGCAATGAGCCATATACCCGCTTGCTGCAGACATTCTTCCCAGGTGCAGTACCGGACAATCTGATCGATATATTTGAGAAAATTGATCTGAGCTACAAGTTGCCTGGTGAAGTCATCAATGTATTGATTCATTATTTGATGGCATTGCTTGTATCCGGCGGAGAGCAGCGGATTAATCGTAACTTCGTTGAGGCGATCGCCTCCAACATGTTGCTCAAGCAGGTGAACTCCTACGAGAAAGCCGTCCAATATATTCGCGATCAGGCCAAGGTCAAAGGCAAACAGGCTGCTGGTGCAGCTGGAACCCGTACCCGTACATACGGCAAAGGAACCAAAGCCAAGCCCGAAATTCCGATTGTACAAGACATAAGCACCGATGGAGACGCCGTATCCGAGGAAGAGTTCGAAGAGATGATGCGATTTGCCCAGCAGATGCAGGCGAGTAAACAAAAAGGAACTTCTTAATTTATATAATAGCCAAAAGGCGAGTCTCCTGATGAATGGAGACTCGCCTTTTGGCTATATAAGTTGAACTAAACATTTACATAATAACGGAGAGGACAGAAATAACCTGAAGAATCGAAGCTAAAAGCTTTCTGAAAGAAAGCTGCATCAGAAGCATCTGCTTCGCCTTTATCTCATCTCGGGACTTCCCCTTTTCATAAAGGAATCATAGAAATCTGGGCTAACAGTGATCGGAGGGTTGTTCTGTCATCCGAGGGGCAAGTGTAAATGTTGGTCTAAGGAACCGAGCACACGCTATTCGCTCCAATTTGCACAGTGTTCAGGTGTAACGAATCGAAGAGGCGTTATTTCGTCAATTTGGTCGATTTTTAAGTGCTGGCGCTGTTTTATTGCGAAATAACGCCACTGGAGTTCGTTAAAATTTGCATTCCTTGAGAATCCGCCGTTTAGGGTGCGGTAGGTTCGTTAGCGCTTGAAGGGAGAGGGGAATCCCTCTCACGGCAGCCCTAGAAAGATTCATTTCTCGCAACGTAGGAACCTGGAAATTTAAAAGAGCTCTAAACCTCTAAGCCTCTAATTCGGTTAACCTTGCGGATCTCTTTTACCTCAAAATCGTAGTGGCCTGATTGCCCGCATAATCCTCAATAACCAGCTTCAATGAGCTGTTGTTGGATGACGGCGTAAAGGTCAGTTCACTAAGCTTCGTTCTTCCCCGAATGATATACGGGAATTTTTGCGATACGTAAGTGACTCCGAACTCGCGTGGCACCCCATTTTCATATACATAGATCTTGTACCAGTCCTCCAGATCCGGGAGGGCTAATGTGTACTTTCCATCTTTTACCGTGACCTTTTCCTTGGCGTATGGTGTAATCTGAAGATCTGCTAGCTGTCCGGTATAGGTTACCGGATTCTGGCCGCCAATGGCGATGTTCAGCACGTAATGCTCACCGTTGGTCGGAAGTCCGGTCAAGACGGCAGACTGTTTTCCTTTTTTGACCTGAAGTGACTTGGTGATGGGTTCTTTCGTGTATTCGGTATCTAGTGTGAGCTGAATCGATTCGTTGCCTTTATCCTTGTCTTTATCTTTACCCGAATCTTTCGCTTTCTTCGGGTTTTTCCAGCTTACAATTGCATCACCATTCTTTTTGAATTTCACATCGATATTCTGAACGGCTGCATTCAGATCATAAGGCAGGAGCGCTGCTTCACTTTCGGTACCATCTGCACCAACCGCACGAATGGATAGTTCTCCAGACGGCTGTTTTAGCGATTTGATATAAAAAGTGGAATCATACACGCCGCCAACATAAGCACCATTTTCATATAAATTGTATTGCTTAACCTCTGAATAGTCCTTCATGTCCCATGCGACAACCAGTTCATCGGTGTTGGTCAGTGCTTTGGCAATATGGAATCCGGTCGGTGCATCCGGTACAGCCGCTGAACCGTCGGAAATGCGGATCTCGCCAATGTTCATCTGGTAATTCTCAATTGTCTCGCCATTCGGGTCAAAGGATAATCCCATAGCGGCAATGGTCTTTCCTTGATAGGCACTCAAATCAAGTGTAGCCGTCTTCCAACCTTCCGTATGCTGGCCTGCATTAGGCACATTTACGTTGACCACGTTGGATGGATCGTCTTCGAAGATCAACCCAACATGCAGGGAGGAAGCGTCACTAGTCGACGGTTTGTTATACGTCAGTTCCAGTTTCGATTGCCCGTTGACGGACAGGTCGGTCTTGTACAGGCGCAGGAAGTTCTCTGCGTTCAGTGTGCCGTTCACCACGAGAGAGCTGCCGCCATTAAACGCGCCAATGGAGTCATAGTTGTACCTTGCGCCTTTCTCATAAGAGGGACCATAGTCAAAATCAACACTGAGCTTGTCGCCTTCACTATCCATCCACCATTGCCAAGTGACAGGGATATCCTGAATGTTGATATTTGACCATTCTTTATCGTTCGAGACAGCACCGTCTTCATAATATTTCAGACCGTGGCCCGTATTGAAGTTGGTCGCAAAATTGGAGCCGTTGATGACGGATCGCTCGGTAAGATAAGCGGCAATTCCATCCCAATTTGCACCGGAAGCATACACATCCGACAGATCGGCAGACGCATTACGACGTGCATCTGTCGGGTCTTGATTTGGACCAGACCACCAGGCACGATCACGTACAAAGGTCATCCACTGGTACTCATCCTCCGCACGATGATTGGTGCTGCCATCGCCCATCTCTTCATCCAGAGCGTTGTGGGTGAAGTCGGCACCTAATGTCGCGATGCTGTTCATGGGTTGACCGTTCTCATCCAGGTTATGGCGCAGGTCATAGGATTGCTTCCAGCGGCCGAATTTGTCATGTCCACCTTCGACACCAGCAAATACGGTTTCCAGTGGATCAAGTCCCAGACTAAGGGCATGATTACGGGAATCGCGGAGCATCTTGTGGTTCCACACATAGTTCAGGAAGATGGAATCCGAGACTCTGCCGAGAACGGAATCCTGTACAAAGGGGCTATTGAGTCCATTAAATTGGTTCTGGTATTGAATCTTGCCTGTTGTATTGATGGTGGAATCATACCACTGAACGTACAGGCCTTTATCTCTTAGATATTTCATGAATTTCTTGTAGGATGCGATATCCTCAGGGGCTACACCCCGGGCAACTTCTTCCTGATTGAAGAAATATCCATCGTAATTGTAGTATCCTGCCATCTCGGCCAGTTTCTCGGCCACAGGGAAATTACCGTTTTCATCCTGGATCAGCATTTGTTTATAGGTTTGTGGCCCACGGTCATTGTCCGAGAAAAAGATGTTAGCAATGGACTTAACGCCATTCTTGTGGGCTGCATTGGTGTAGGCCGGATTCGGAATGTTCAAAATGCCAAACTCGAAGTATTTCTCCGTCCACTCTTTACTCGGATCATACAGTTCCTCAGGTACGCCCGCAGAGGCCATGCCGTGCCAATAGCTGTAGTAGTCTGTATATTGCCAATAATTAAACAGATACTGGCTGAATTCATTGGTATAAGGTGTGCTATCGAAGAATGCATTGCCGTAATCACCACTCATCGTGAATAGCTGGGTGTCCGGACTAAGCTCAGGATAAGCCTGTGTGGCAGCGAACGCTTCATTACGGGGCTGCAAGGGAACATGGGCACGAAGTAAATCGCCATGGATATCACTTTCCGGTGTCCAGTTCAAAATCTGGGCCGAGGTGTATCCATGTTGATAGGGCTGATTCACCCCTTTGGCACTTTCACCGGTGTAAGGGAGCGTGTCTCCGGCATAAACGGATGATGCAACAACTTGTCCAAGCAGAGCCGTAGTCAGGACCATGGCGGTTACCTTGGGTATGAGGCCTTTAGGTTTGAGTTTGCGTGTCATGCTGTTCCTCCTTCAAGTGGAATGAATGTAAGGTATTCTTTTACACAAAGCTAAACTTATGGTTAACGATAGTGGATGAAAGCGTTTTTAAATAGGGTGAAATTAAAGAATCGCTAGTACAAACTAAAGAAAAGTTGCAGGTGACAAGTTAATGTCAGAAGCCTGATGGTATAATTCAAGTCAGGAAAACAGCATCGGAGGGAACATGCGAATTGAAAATTGTTAGCGTTTACAATAATTTCTTCAAAAATAATATGTTTATGAAAATGTTGCTGATCTTCTCGATGATATCGATTGTCACGATCATTACGTTGTCTTATATCATCTTCCTGTCGGTGTCCGACTCCACGATTCGCCGGGAACTGGCGATCCAGAAGGCGGCAATGGAACATGTAGATCGATACATTCATCAGCAGTATGAATCGGTGCAAAACATGGTGAGGGATATGCATCAGAATGAGGCACTCTCGGCCAACATTACGTACCTGATGAATCATTCGTACGCTGAATATGTTCAGCACATGACCAATGGATATTATGCTAATCAGGATGACTATTCGGCCGATGTGTTGAAACATTTTCAGAACATCATGGATCGTAATTCGCAGATTAATCAACTCATGTTGTATAGCGCTGAGCAGCAGGATCTGTCTACCTTTAATCAACACAAGCAGTTCCGCAAGCTGGACGCCAATGTAGCTCATTCCTATATTCCGGACGTGATGGCGATGGAAACACCCAATATCAGTGCACCCAACTACTGGATTCGCAAAGAGATTAATCAATGGGACCCTGCGCTCTACTCCATCCGCGTACCGATTAACAATACACAGACTCTTCGGAATCTGGGCCAATTTCTTGTCTTCTTTGACTCGGAGGGAATCGGGAATGCGCTGGATAACTACGAGAGTAATCTCAAGGGAGAAATCGTGGTGTTATCGGCGAAAGGGACAGTGTTATTTGACTCCAACAATCATTATTACGGGAAGAAGTATCCCTACGTGAATGTAGCCGATTCCCTGTTTGATCAGACCGATATGGATTCAATGAAAAAGGAGCAGAACATGTATGTGAACAAGTTTGTCTCCGCGGATCAGGGTTATGTGGTCATAGGCACCGTTCCGGTAGAAGAGATGGCTGAAACCTATGCGGGGATTCGCAATACCATTATCTCGATCAGTATCGTATGTATTTTGTTTGCCGTGCTGGTTCCCGCATTTTTCATTATTAACTTTGCCAAACGAACCCGTCGAATTATTCGCTTCACCCAAAAAGTGAAATACGGCAACTTCACGGCTCGCATTGACGATCCGCGTGATGATGAACTGGGGCAGATCTCACATAGCTTCAACGACATGCTGGACGAGCTAAATCTCTATATTGAACGAGTCTACAAAGCCGAGATCAAACAGAAGGAGACCGAGCTGGTCGCATTACAGGCGCGCATCAACCCTCATTTTCTCTACAATACGCTTGAAGTGATTCGGATGAGGGCGATATCCCAAGGGGCGAGAGATGTTGGCGAGATGATCTATAGTTTATCCGTATTGTTCAAGAGCCTGGTACAGCAGAAGAAGAACTATACGCTGAAGGATGAGATGGAAGCTTGCCGCTTGTATCTGGAGTTATTCCGAATCCGCTACAAGGATATTTTCATATATACGATCCAGATCGATGCTGCATATTATCAACACCCTGTGGTCAAACTTTCGCTGCAACCTATCATTGAGAATTATGTCGTACACGGCATTCAGACAGAACGTTCGGATAACCGATTATCGATTGTTGTGGAAGAGACAGATGATGTGGTGCAAGTGGAAGTCAAAGATAATGGCAAAGGCATTGATCCGGCACGCCTGACGGAAATCCTTGAAGAACTGGAACGTCCTGAAGAGTCTGGTCAGATGTTCGGGCTGCGCAGTGTCCATAGTCGATTGCGTTTCCTGTATGGGCCAGAGTTCGGTATCACCATAGAGAGCACCCTCGGAGAAGGAACACGAATCAGGGTGCGTTATCCACATACAGAAGGGACAGGTGTTTAACATGTACAAGGTGTTTATTGTGGACGATGAGCCATTCATCATTGAAGGCTTATACGATATTGTGGATTGGTCTTCATTTGGTATGGAAATTGTGAGCCATGCAGGTAATGGGCAGGCAGCTTTACAAGCGCTCTCCACTCAGCCTGTGGACATTCTGATCACGGATATATCCATGCCACTCATGAATGGTCTTGACCTGATTCGGGAAGCAAGGCGAGTACAACCTGAGATTAAGGTCATTATCCTCAGTGGTTTCAATGAGTTCGAATATCTGAAGGAAGGCATGCAATTGGGGATCGAAAACTATCTGCTCAAACCGATTAATGTAGAGGAACTGGAATCCACGCTGAGCAACACAGCGTCCAAGCTGGATCATACAGTATCACCTCAAGCCGATGATGCGTATGGCATTCAGATTCTGAAAGATAACATTCTTCATCGATGGCTTACAGGACAGATTGCAGCTACCGAATTTGAAGAACGTGCCCAGTTTATGAACCTTTCGTTGGATGCACCAGACGTTGCTGTGGCCATTCTGCGTGACAAAGGGCAAGTACCCGGCATGTTTGAACGCGTAGAAGAGATGCTGAGAGACAGACGCCATCTGAACGTATTTCATGATATCGATGGAGACATCGTCATTATTGCCAATATTCAGGGTACGAGTGACGAGGAACAGAAGTTGATGGATGGCTTGCAGGCATTATCTGATGAGATAAACGTAACCCATCCGGCGGCACGCATTGGAGCAGGCAGATTGATGAAAGGGTTATACCATGCGCCGACCAGTTATGAGGAGGCCAAAAAAGCACTCCAGTATGTGATGATTTATCCCGACCTTAAAGTCATCGACCATGCCATGCTGGAAAGGTGCGGAAATTCCACGGCGACCTTTTTCATTGATTGGAGGGAGTATGCCAAACTCATTCTGTCCCGCAATACAGAACAACTTGCCGACCGGATTCGCATGGATTTTGAACAGCATCGCGATGGGCTTACGCCTGGGGAGTTACAGAATACCGCACTGGAAGTTGTGATTCGCTTCAAAATGGAACTGGAGAGCATCAAACACTCGGATGAGTCTGCCATATACCAACAAGGGCTTCAACTTGTGCTGGAGAGTGGCACTTTTGATGAGCTCGTGCATGCACTTCAGCAGGTTGGGTCACAGACCATCCAATCCCTATTGCAGGATTTGAAGAATCCGATTGTGAACCAGGTGCTTCAGCATATCGACAAACACTACGCAGAAGAGCTCTCCTTGAAGCTATTGGGTGCCCATTATCATCTGCATCCGGTGTATTTGGGACAATTGTTCCATAAGGAGACCGGGGAGACGTTTGCCGAATACATCAACAAATACCGGATTGAACGTGCGAAGGAGCAGCTACGCAATTCGAATCTGAAGGTACATGAGATCGCCCGAAATGTGGGATATTGGGAGACGGGTTATTTCTACAAGCAGTTCCGCAAATATGTAGGAATTTCACCGACTGATTTCAAGGTGTTTGGTTAATTCGGTGACGAGTAGAAACTAAGTTTGCGGACGGATTCCAAGAGACATATCGGGAACAAGAATGGCATGCAATGAGACTCGTGCCATACGTTACCCGGTATGTCTCTTTCATGTAAGCGATTTATTAAAACAGGGATAATTTTAATGCCCAAGGATGATTTGTCTTTAATTTGTACCCCGAAAACTTAAGTTTATCTTCTTTTTGTAAATGCTTTCATTCGATAAGGTTAAAGCAGTTAGTAAGTAGAGCCTAAGGGAACACGAAAAGGGAGGATCAAAGAAATGAGTAAACAAAGAAAACGCTTCTCACTCGTTCTTGCATTGTTAATGGCCGTTACGCTTGTTCTTAGTGCCTGTGGAGGAAGCAAAAGTGCTTCAGAATCCGGGGGAGCGGGAGATGACGCGGTTGAGTTGATCTGGTATACCATAGGTACCCCTCAGAAAGACGTCAACAAAGTGATGGAAGAAGTCAGCAAGTATACCAAAGAGAAAATTAATGCCACGGTGACGATGAAGATGGTTGACTGGGGCGACTACCCGCAGAAGATGCAGGTTAACGTAGCATCCGGTGAGCCAATGGATATTCTGTTCACCTCTTCGGGTGGATTCGATTATGTACAAAATGCAAGAAAAGGAGCATTCCTTGAACTGGATGACTTGCTTGCTGAATACGGTCAAGATCTCACCAAGACCATTGATCCTGCATTCCTCAGCGGTTCGAAGGTAGATGGACACAATTACGGAATTCCAGCCAACAAAGAGCTGCCTCAACAAGAGGTATGGCGCTTTAACCAGATGCTGGTTGATAAATACAAGCTGGACATCTCTGGCGTTCGTACGTTAGACAGTCTGGAGCCTCTGCTCAAAACGATCAAGGAAAACGAGGCGAGTGTAACACCATTCGCGATGGATAAGAACTATGTTCCTTACGTGCCGTATGACTATGTCATCCAGAACTTGCCGATGGCAATCAAGCTGGATACAACGGACTATAAGCTCGTGAACATATTGGAAACGCCTGAAATGAAAGAAGCACTCACCACCATGAACAAATACTACAAAGCAGGTTATGTGTCGGCAGAAGCAGCAACAACAGGTTCCACGAACGACCTGACAACATCGGGCAATTGGTTCCTGGATCGTGCACAGACTCAGCCGCTCGCGGACAATCAATGGTCTGCAAGTTACGGTTATGAAGTCGTTTCGACTCCAGCCAGTGATGCGATCATCACGAATACATCTGTACAAGGCTCCATCATGGCGATCTCGGCCAACTCGGAATATCCGGAGAAAGCGATGGAATTCCTGAACCTGTTGAACACAGATCCTGTGCTGCGCAATATGGTGGATTCCGGTATCGAGGGCACACACTACAAAAAAGTGGATGACACACATATGGAAAATCTGCCTGAGTCGAAAAACTACGATATGCCTTCATATTCCCTGGGCAACAACATGCTGCTCTTCCTGAACAGCAATGACCCGGACAACAAATGGGATGAGTTCAAGAAGTTCAATGCTGAAGGTGTCAATTCCCCGATCCTCAGCTTCAACTTCGATGCAAGTAATGTATCTTCCGAACTGACGGCGGTACAGAACGTGAAAGAGCAATATTGGGCAGCACTGATGACAGGTACACTGGACCCGGCGACCAATCTGGATCAAGTGATTGAGAAGTTCAATCAAGCCGGACTGGAGAAAGTAATGGCTGAAGCCCAAAGCCAACTGGATGCCTGGAGAGCGGAAAACAAGTAACGATACATCGTAAGGATCGGGCGACTGCTTATCGCGTCCGGTCCTTTTTCATTCAAGCCTGAAGGAGGATCTCCACAATGACTACATTTTTGAAAAACCTGATTAGAAACCGAGTCATGCTGCTCATGGTGCTGCCAGGCGCCATCTGGTTCTTCTTCTTCTCCTACTTGCCACTCGTGGGCACAGTGGCTGCCTTTAAGGAATATCGCTTCAGCCGTGAAGGGTTCTGGGCAAGTCTGATGAAGAGCGAATGGGTAGGTTGGGACAATTTCAAATTCCTGTTCAGCACAAGTGATGCATGGCTCATTACACGCAACACCCTCTTTTATAACATCGCCATTATCTTCCTGGGACTGGTATTTGCTGTGGCATTGGCAATCCTGCTCTCGGAACTGGTTAATAAACGACTCGCCAAACTGTATCAAACGGGCATGTTCCTGCCGTATTTCCTTTCCTGGGTTATCGTTGGTTACTTCGCATTCAGCTTCCTGAGCATGGACCGCGGTATGTTGAATCAGATCATCGGCTGGTTCGGGATGGAACCGATTCAGTGGTACTCCGAGGCAAAATATTGGCCGTATATTCTGGTATTCGTAGCGTTATGGAAAACCATCGGGTATAGCAGCGTTGTCTATCTGGCTTCCATTCTGGGGATTGATAAATCACTGTATGAAGCAGCCATGATTGATGGAGCAAGCAAATGGCAGCAGATTCGTAACATTACGATTCCGTTGCTGTCGCCTATCATCACGATTATGACCTTACTGGCCGTAGGCCGCATTTTCTATGCCGACTTTGGACTGTTCTATCAGGTGCCAAGGGATTCGGGTACGCTATATTCCGTGACAAATGTTATTGATACGTATGTATATCGAGGTTTGAAAACTAGTGGTGAGATCGGCATGAGTACAGCAGCGGGATTGTATCAATCCGTGGTGGGCTTTGTGCTTGTTATTATCTCCAACTATGTTGTTCGCAAAGTAGATAAAGACAGCAGCCTATTCTAGGACAGGGAAAGGAGTGAACCACTATGGCTCAAGCAGGGCTCGTTAAAAAACGCGACTTCCACCACGTATCCAACGGCTGGAACGTGATCATGAACATCATCGCAGGTCTATTCGCTCTGATCTGTGTATTTCCTTTTATATTTGTAGTCATCATCTCGTTCACAGACGAGAAAGCACTGGCCCGTGATGGGTATCGTCTGATTCCGGCAGAATGGAGTCTCGCGGCATATCAGTTTGTCTGGCAGAGTGGGGACACGCTGCTGCGGGCGTATGGAGTTACCATCCTGGTGACGGTACTTGGTACCATCATCAGTCTGATTCTCATGTCGCTGTATGCGTATGCGGTTTCCCGCAAGAGCTTCAGATATCGGAGATTTTTCTCCATCTTTGCAATTCTTACCATGCTGTTCAACGGCGGGATGATTCCAACCTATATGGTCGTATCCCAGCTGCTTGGGTTGAAAGATACGTTATGGGCACTGATTCTGCCGCTGGCGATGAATGCCTTCTATATTATGATCCTGCGTACATTCTACTCCACCAGTGTACCGGATGCAGTCATTGAATCGGCGAAAATTGATGGCGCCGGTGAGTTCTATACCTTTATGAAAATCGTGGTTCCACTCTCCTTGCCGGGGCTGGCAACCATCGGGTTGTTCAGTACACTCGGTTACTGGAATGATTGGTTCAATGCGTTATTATACATCGATAATCCGAATCTGGTACCGCTGCAATCCATGCTGATGCGGATTGAGTCGAGCATCCAGTTTATCCAGCAGAACTCTGCTAACAGTTCGATGAGTCTGGCAGCCATGCAGTCCATTCCGCAGGATACGTCCCGAATGGCGATGGTTGTGCTTGCTACGTTGCCGATTATATTCGCCTATCCGTTCTTCCAGCGTTATTTCGTACAGGGTCTGACGGTGGGCGCGGTCAAAGAATAACCGGATCACGTTATAGGATTGGAGAGATGCAGATTGATGACTTACAAGGACCAAAGCAAATCCGTAGAGGAACGGGCACAACACCTGCTTAGCCTGATGACTACGGAAGAAAAGGTAGGCCAACTTACGCAGCCATTTGGCTGGCAAACATATACGAATGATCAAGGGAACATCACGTTAAATGATTCCTTTAAACAGCAAGTGGAAAATGGGGGCGTCGGCTCCCTCTATGGTGCACTTCGGGCAGATCCGTGGACGGGCGTTACGCTGGAAAATGGACTATCCGCCAGAGAAGGCGCTGAGGCGGTTAACCTGATTCAACGTTATGCGGTAGAGCATTCCAGACTGGGGATTCCTATCCTGATCGGGGAAGAGTGTTCGCATGGTCATATGGCCATTGACGGAACGGTCTATCCTGTCCCCCTTTTGTTGGGGAGCACCTGGAATGTGGATCTGTATCGGAAGATGTGCCAGGCAGTAGCAAGGGAGACACGTGCCCAAGGTGGTGCGGTCACCTATTCTCCGGTACTGGATGTTGTGCGTGATCCGCGCTGGGGACGTACGGAGGAATGCTTCGGTGAAGATCCGTTTCTTATTGGAGAACTGGCAGTTGCTTCCGTGGAAGGGCTTCAGGGTGAAAGTCTTGATCGGGACGATGCAGTAGCGGCAACGCTGAAACATTTTGTTGGTTATGGCAGCTCGGAAGGTGGACGTAATGCAGGGCCTGTACATATGGGCTGGCGCGAACTGCTGGAAGTGGATCTCTATCCATTCCGCAAAGCGGTGGAAGCGGGCGCTGCGTCGATCATGCCAGCATATAACGAAATTGATGGCACGCCTTGCACCGTGAATACGGAATTGCTGGAAGATGTTTTGCGTAAGGATTGGGGCTTTGACGGTCTGGTCATTACGGATTGTGGTGCGATCAACATGCTGGCAAGTGGGCATGATGTCGCGGCAGATGGAATGGAAGCTTCCGTACAGGCGATTGAGGCAGGCATCGATATGGAAATGTCCGGTGAGATGTTTGGGCAATATCTGATGCAGGCTGTGACAGAAGGAAAGCTTGATATGCAGGTTCTGGAACAGGCTGCCTCTCGCGTGCTGGTGTTGAAGTTCAGACTGGGTTTATTCGAACAGCCTTACGTGGATGCCGATCGGGCAGCAGAAGTGATTGGCAGTGAAGCGCATGTTCAGCTGGCACGCCAGTTGGCTGCGGAAGGTGTTGTACTTCTCAAAAATGAGGCTGAAACTCTACCTCTATCGATAACAAATGTGGGCCGGATTGCCGTCATTGGCCCCAATGCGGATCAGGCCTACAATCAACTGGGCGATTACACATCTCCGCAACCGAAGTCGAAAGTGGCGACGGTACTGGATGGGATTCGCAGTAAGCTGGCTAATCATGTGGATGGGCAAACGGAGAAGAGTTCTGTTGGTCCGTTGACTGGTGACAGCAGTACAGATCAGATTCTTTATGCACCGGGCTGCCGGATTAAAGGTGATTCAAAAGAAGGATTTGAGCGTGCGATTGAAGTTGCCAGCCAGGCGGATACGGTCATTATGGTGGTTGGCGGCTCCAGTGCGCGTGACTTTGGAGAAGGAACGATCGATCTGAAAACGGGAGCTTCCAATGTGTCGGATAACTCTTGGAATGATATGGAGTGTGGCGAAGGGATCGACCGGATGACGTTGGGTCTTGCCGGAGTACAGTTGGAACTCATTCAGGAGATTCACAAGCTCGGCAAAAAACTTGTCGTTGTTTACATTAATGGTCGTCCCATCACTGAACCTTGGGTAGATGAACATGCTGATGCGATTCTGGAGGCGTGGTATCCGGGTCAAGAGGGCGGGCATGCCATCGCAGATATTATATTCGGTGATGTGAATCCGTCAGGCAAATTGACGATCTCCATTCCGAAGCATGTCGGTCAGTTACCAATCTACTATAACGGCAAACGTTCCCGAGGCAAAAGGTATTTGGAAGAGGATCTGGAGCCACGTTATGCATTTGGATACGGACTAAGCTATACCACATTTGAGTATAGCGAGCCGAAACTGAGTGCTGAGTCCATGACAGCTGGTGATACGGTTACGGTATCGGTGAATGTGACCAACACTGGCCGTTATGCAGGTGCAGAGGTTGTACAGATGTATATCTCTGATGTGGTCAGTTCGCTGACTCGTCCCGCCAAGGAACTAAAGGGGTTTGCGAAAGTGAAGCTGGAGCCTGGAGAAACACAGATCGTGGAATTCCACATCGGGGCCGAGCAGCTGCAGTATATTGGTCGTGATTTGAAGCCTGTCGTTGAACCGGGACAATTCCATATTCATATCGGCAGCTGCGTTAACGATACGCAAATAGCCGAACTGACCGTAAGGGAGGCGTAAGACGTTGGAACGTATCAGACGATTTATTCGCGAGTTGTCCGAACATCAGTGGCTTGAGCAATTACAGCTGCGCAACTGGGACATTACCCGCGCTTATTATCATGTGCCAGGACAGTATGAGGATCAGGGTGAGTACCCCGAAGGGCAAGATTTTGAGCGTTTTCCGAGCAAACAGGGAACGACTTATTTTTTCAGAACACGTTTGGAGATTCCTGCTACATGGCAGCAAACACCTTATGGACTTGTATTTGAGACAGGCGGAGAAGGCTTGCTTCGGGTAAATGGGAACTCTTATCAGGGCCTTGACCGCAATCATACCTACGTCACGCTTGATCCATCCAAAGTCGGAAACGCTCCAGAACTGGAGATCGAGATGTTTGATCCGGTACCTGAACCTGTAGACCCGTTGAATCAACAGGCGGTTATTCAGCCGCCAATCACATCAATTACGAGCTTGCTGGTGAGACCCAATGAAGCGGTTCGTAGTCTGATGTATACCGTCATTATTGTCCGTGATTCGGCTGTGTTGCTACCGGAAAGTGACTTTCGGCGGGTTCGCCTGTTAGAACTGGTGTATCGTGCGATGGATCAATTTGTAGGCATGTCAGCAGAAGAGATTGAGCAGGGAGAGGGTATTCGTCAGATTGAGAATAATCTGAAGCATCATGTGCGTGAGATTGGCGGAAACGCGGAAGGTCTGGAGCATATGGTGGGACAGTCCCATATTGATATTGCCTGGCTGTGGCCTGTACGTGAGACGGTACGCAAAACGAGCCGTACTTTCTCCACCGTGGATGCACTCATGAATGAATATCCTGACTATGTTTATTCCCAGAGCCAACCCTTACTATATGCGTTTCTGAAGGAGCATGATCCCGAGCTGTATGCACGGGTGAAGCAGCGGATTGTAGAAGGTCGCTGGGAGTTGGTGGGCGGCATGTGGGTTGAGCCCGATCTGAACATCCCAAGCGGGGAGTCCCTGATTCGCCAGATGTTATATGGTCAGCGTTTCTATATGGAGGAGTTTGGCAAGACATCACAGATTGAATGGCTGCCGGATACGTTTGGTTACTGTGCCTCCCTGCCGCAGATTTTGAAGCATGGCAATGTGGAGTATTTCATGACAACAAAGCTCGGATGGAATGACACAAATGTGTTTCCATACGATCTCTTCCATTGGGTGGGTATTGACGGCACACCGATCCTGTCCTACCTCAATCATGGGGTTAACGAACACACCCTGCCGAAGGACATTCATGATCACTGGCAGTCCTACCGTGAGAAAGCAACTCATCCGGAGCATATGCTTCTATACGGACACGGTGATGGCGGCGGTGGCGTAACACGCGAGATGCTGGAGTATGTGGATCGCGCAGACCTGATGGTAGGTCAGCCTGCGAGCCGATATAGCACAGCTGGAGCTTTCTTTGCCGGAATTGAAAAGGAGCAACCTGTACTTCCGAAGTGGCATGGCGATCTGTATCTGGAGTTACATCGGGGAACCTATACGACCCATGCGCGCAATAAGCGTAACAACCGGAAAGCGGAGGTTCTATATCGAGAAGCTGAGCTGTGGAATACACTCGCTCTGCCAGATATGGAGGCAGATGCAGAAGCTGAAGTGCGTTCAGCACTGCATGAAGGCTGGAAATTAATTTTGCTGAATCAATTCCACGATATTATACCGGGATCGGCGATTACGGAGTCCTACGTCACTTCGAATGAGGAATATGTACAGGTATTTGAATTAGGCAGAACCGGACTGGATCAAGGCATTGCAGCATTGACAACGAGTATCAACACAGAGGGACCAGAAGGTTCAGTAGCCTATGTTGTATTCAACAGCCTGGGCTGGAAACGGAGTGCAGTCGTTCAACTTCCTGTGCAGGATGGCTTGGATCGCTACGGCATCGATGAAAAAGGCCAGCGCTTGCGGATGGATCGGGAGGATGACAGCATGTCTATTCTCGTGACAGACATTCCGGCGTTTGGATATAAAACGATTTGGCTTGTACCGGAAAATACAAGGGAAACGAATGTACGGGAAATGACCACCCTTGCCGCACAACCAACCTTTAATGATACATGGGATACCGCCTTTTATCATGTGCAATTCAATGAACGTGGGGAGATCACCCGTCTGTGGGATAAAACCGCAGAGCGTGAGATGTTGAAGCCGGGTGAACGAGGCAATCAACTTCACTTCTTCCACGATCGTCCGACGTTATGGGATGCATGGGATATCGACAGTCGTTATGAAGAGCAGATTGCTGGCGAAGTGGAACTGTTGGAGAAAAAGCTGGTGCTGGCGGGTACAACGAAGGATATCCTGCGTTTCCGCTGGAAGCTACATCAATCGGAAATCACACAAGATATCGTCTTTTATCATGATTCACGGCGAATTGACTTCCAGACACAGGTGAGCTGGAACGAGAATCACAAACTTCTGAAAGTTGGCTTCCCAATTGATGTGGTTACCTCCAAAGCGACATTTGAGATTCCATTTGGCGCACTGGAACGCCCAACACATCGTAACACAAGCTGGGAACAAGCCCAGTATGAAGTCTGTGGACACCGCTTCGCGGATGTATCCGAATATGGATACGGCGTGAGCCTGCTCAATGATTGCAAATACGGGTATGACGTGCAGGGAAGCACCATTCGTTTGTCCTTGCTGCGAGCACCGAAATGGCCTGATCGCACGGCTGATCTGGGAGAACATGAATTCACCTATTCCCTATATCCACATGACGGAGACTGGCGAACTGCACACACCGTACGTCAGGCTGCCGAGCTGAATCATGAGGTGACAGTACAGCAAGTGAAACAAGTGCAACAAAAGGGCCAGATACAACAAGAGCAGCAGATAGAGCAGGTACAGCCAAGCACAGGGACTGGAGTAGATCCAATTGCAGATGCAACTGCAATTGCGGCACCTGTACGTCCAGCAACAGGCTCCTGGATTAACTTTAATAGTAATCACGTCATTCTTGATACGGTCAAAATGGCGGAGGATGGGCCAGGCACCGTGCTTCGTTTCTATGAATCATCAGGCAAACGCGACAACATCACATTGCATTGGCCGCATGCCTTTGAGCAAGCGTATCACTCCAACGCACTGGAAGAACCGATCAAACCACTGGCCCATACCAATGGCCAGATCACATTATCTTTTAAACCTTACGAAATACAAACCGTGCTACTGCGGTAAACCTTTTTGAAATATTTCGAGCTATACATGTCCAGCTCTTTATTCACACGTTAACGGAGAGGACAGAAATAACCAGAAGAAGCGTCAGCGTTCGCCTTTATCCCCGGATTTACCCTTTAGAAAAGGGAATCAAAAAATCTGGGGATAACAGCGATCAGAAGGTTATTCTGTCATCGTAGTGGTCTAGTGTGAATGTTCTCAGCTTGATCTTTTATAGCTACACCATTCAATTTGTTTAAGGAGTTGCACTCATCCATGGAACAGTTCAGATTACCCAAAATACCCATGCCACCTGTTGCTTTGCCACAATCCATTCAGGCCGTGCTCGAAGAAGCAGAACAGAAACTGGCTCACCGACCAAAACTGCTGCAATTATTCAAAAACTGCTTCCCCAACACAATTGAAACAACAACCAAGTTGATGGAGGACGGTACGACTTTTGTCATCACAGGAGATATTTCGGCTTCCTGGCTGCGTGATTCCGTGGAGCAGGTGGTACATTACATTCCGTTTGCAAAAGAAGATGAGGACCTGCAGCGCATCATTGGTGGGCTGATCAAACGTCATATCCAATATGTTCACATCGATCCCTATGCCAATGCCTTCAATGAGACGGCGAATGACTGGCATTGGAACACCACGGACGAGACCGACATGTCACCTTGGGTGTGGGAACGCAAATTTGAGATCGACTCATTATGCTTTGTTGTACGTTTGGCGTATTTATATTGGAAGGAAACCGAGCTGACCGACATTTTCGATTCAAGCTTCAAAGCAGCGATGCGTAAAATCGTGGACCTGTTCAAAGTCGAACAGCATCACATGGAACAATCTCCATATCGCTTTACTCGTAATAACGGTATCCCAACAGATTCTCTCCGTAATCACGGAAAGGGTATGCCAGTCAATTACACGGGTATGATCTGGTCCGGCTTCCGTTCCAGTGATGATGCGTGCGATTTCCACTACAACATTCCAGGCAATATGTTCGCGGTTGTCGCTCTGCGTCAGATGCAGGAGTTTGCCGAGTGGGTGTTCCGGGATATGGAATTTTTGCAGGAATTGAAGGATTTGGAGCAGGACGTGGATCACGGCATTCAACTGTATGGTATTTATCTCCATCCGGAATTTGGACCAATCTACGCGTACGAGACGGACGGTTATGGCAACCACTGTCTCATGGACGATGCGGGTACACCGGGACTCATGTCCATTCCATATCTGGGTTACGTCACAGCGGATGATCCGATCTACCAGAATACACGCCGTTTTGCCCTGAGCAAAGAGAACCCGTTCTATTATGAGGGCAAGGTTGCCAAAGGAATCGGTAGCCCACACACACCGCCCGATTACATCTGGCATATGGGCTTATCCATGCAGGGACTGACTTCACAGTCTGCGGAGGAGAAACTGGAGATTATTCGCATGCTCGAAGCGACAGATGCAGATACGGGGTATATGCATGAAGGCTTCCACGCCGATGATCCAACGATTTTTACACGAAAATGGTTTGCATGGTCCAACAGCCTGTTCTCCCAGTTGGTCTATAGATCCATGAAGGATGGCCTGTTATGAGTATGCAACCTAATGATAAAAAGCTGATTATCTTCGCTGATCCTGCGTTTCCGATGGAAGGTGCTTCTCCAACTCATGAGGCTCTGAATACATGGAAAGCAGTCGAAGAGATCACCGTTGTAAACGCCGAAGAACTCGCAGAGGCTTTGAAGACCACAGCAGGTGAAGGATGTCTGGTCAATCTGCATGCACCCTATTTTCCCAAGTCCGCCTGGACGGAGATTGCAGCTTACCTGCATCAGGGCGGGAGCCTGATCAGTGTGGGGGGTGCGCCCTTCAAACGTCCGGTTCGATATGAGAATGGGGCTTGGGTTGTAGAGTCAGAGCAGACCGCGTATCATCAGGAACTCTATATTCATGAGGCGTTGAACGTATCTTCTGCCAATGTGCAATCGTACACTTCATCCGAACAGATCCCGCTTCTCACTGGGAAAGAGGGGCTGTTCGAGAAGGCAGATACATGGAATTTGGTTCCACATACAACCAAAACAAGTGATCTGCCCCACCAGATGGGTTCATCAGGACCGATGAGTACGCAGATTTATCCATTGCTTCGTGGCATGAGTAAAGACGGGCGCAGTGTCGCCGCTCCGGTCGTTCTGTGGGAAAACTCGCGCGGGACTTTCGTAGGTTCACGCTGGATGTTTGTACATCTGCCGCTGACCACCTCATTCTGGACGCAGGATGGCGCTGCCGAGATTGTGAAATGGGCGCAATTCTGTGCGCAAGGTGTAACTGAGTTATCCCTCAAAACGAATTATGCTTCGTATGAGCCAGATGAGCGGGCTGTACTCACACTTCAAGGCCAGATTTTACAGCGTGCAGGCAACAGACTTACCGAATCCGAGCTGTGGACGTTTGACATAACGGTCGAGCATGAAGATCGCACAAGTGGCACGACGGAGAAGGTATGGAGCCATCGACTGGAGATGGAACTTTCCGGTGAGCAGCGTTTCGAACGTATACTTCTCCCGGTTTCCATTGAAAGTGGGCTGTATCGGATCGTATGCCGCGCACAGGCACCAGACGGGCAAGTTCGAATCTTGCGTCAAGGCTTCTGGGGGCAGGATGCTGCACTGCTGGCAGAAGGGGAAGTGATTACCCGCAGCAGGGATTATTTTGTAAAAGACGGACGACCTCTGCCTGTTGTGGGCATGACCTACATGACCTCCGATGTGGCACGGAAATTTCTGTTTTTGCCCAATGCGGATGTCTGGGATCGAGACATGGCTCAGATGGCAAAAGCCGGCATTAACTGGATTCGGACGGGAATCTGGACCGCCTATCGCAACATGATGCAGGTGGACGGACATATGGCAGAAGATGTGCTTCGTGCCATTGATGCATTTATTTTAACGGCGAAACGCCATGGCTTGCAGGTCACGTTCACTTTCTTCTCCTTTACACCAGAGACATGGGAAGGCACGAATCCGTATTTGGATCCGCAGAGTGTCGAAGCACAGAAACGTTTCATTCGCAGTATCGTCAGTCGTCATACGCATACAACCCATGTGGACTGGGATCTGATTAATGAGCCATCGATGTTTGATCCGGTGCGTATCTTCTCAGCTGGCCCACGCTCCGCAAGGGATTTGTATGAACAGCAGGCTTATATCGCTTGGCTTCAGCAGCGTCATCAGACGATTGAGGCGTTGCAGGAGGCATGGAACATGTCACCGAAGCAGCTTCCGAACTTTGCAGCCGTGGTGATCCCGGAGGCGGAAGAGATTAATTTTGATGTACAGGACATGCACAAGGCCAAAAAAGGAACACGCTGGCTCGATTACTGTCTCTTCTCCATGGAGATGCACAATGTTTGGGCAAGAGAGCTTGTAGGTACGATCAAGGATCTGGTACCGGATCATCTGGTCACCGTGGGACAGGATGAAGCCCTTGGTGCGCAGCGTCCTTCGCCTTTCTTCTATGAACGTGAAGTGGATTATACAACCGTGCATTCCTGGTGGTTGAATGATGATCTGATCTGGGACGGTATTTTCGTCAAAACGCCAAACAAACCAAATCTCATTCAGGAGACGGGCATCATGTATGTGGAAACCCCGGATGGACGAGCCAAACGTTCGGAAGAAGAGCTTCGTGGCATTCTCGAACGCAAGTACGCCTATGCTTTCTCGACAGGCGGCGCAGGGGCCGTGCAATGGATCTGGAATACCAACTTCTATATGGATAATGCCAATGAGTCTCATATCGGAGCCCTGCGTGCAGATGGTACGGAGAAGCCAGAGGCAGATGTATCTTATGATTTTGGCCGATTCATGCATGGCATTCGAGATCTCTTTGAAGACCGTGAGCTGGAGGATATTGCAGTAATGTTCCCGTATTCCAATGACTTCTCCAACCGTGCCCTGGCCTATGATGCCACAACGAAGCTTACTCGGGTGATGTCCTATGATCTGAAACTGCCGTTCCGTGCGTTATCCGAATATCATCTGGAAGCGTTGGAGCAACAGCCGCCGAAGCTGATTATCGTACCAAGTCCGCACAATATGGACAGCGATGCACTACAACAATTGCTCACGTTTGCGGAGAAGGAAGGTACAAGTCTGCTCATCACTGGACCACTGGGACTAGACGCATACTGGAAAACAAGTGACCGGGCCGATCATATCGTAGGCAAACGCAGTCTGGGTAACGTGCAGCGGGAGGAATTGCTGAATATTAACGGAGTGAATCATCGAGTGACCTATGGACGGCGTCGTATCGCCGAGGTGGCGAAGGAAACTTTACTTCACAGGGATAATGGTACACCAGATGAAGTAACCGTATTGCCTTTGGGTAAAGGAAAATTAATCTGGACCCCACTGCCGCTCGAGTTAAACGGACGCGATGAACCACTTGCTGAATTATATCGTTACGCTACTGAGATTGCTGGCATCGAACAGGAGTTGGAATGGATATCTGGCGGGGATGTTGCAGGAATCTACGGGCGGAAGCTGAGTTTTCCAAAAGGAAATCTCTATGTATTCGTATCGGAGTTTGCCTTGAATCATGAGGTTCACGTAAGAGATCAACGTACAGGTGTATCGTATGCCTTCCAATTGGAGAAAAATCGTTCCGTGCTGTTTGCCACAGATACTTCCGGAAAGCTGAATGGCGTGTATCGCCCTGATGAGGTTGAGATTATACAGCAAGATGAAAGAGGTGGGATAACACGATGACCAAGAAGAAGAGAGCACACATCATTTCACATACCCACTGGGATCGGGAATGGTATTTGCCTTATGAGAAGCATCATATGCGTCTTATTCAGCTCGTCGATTCACTGTTAGATCAGCTTGATGAGGGATCGGACTATAAAAGCTTTTATTTGGATGGACAAACGATTATCATCGATGACTATCTTCAGGTTCGCCCGGAGCAGAAGGAACGACTGGAGAAACATATCCGTAATGGCCGGATTGTGATTGGACCATGGTACATTTTGCAGGATGCGTTTCTGACGAGCGGCGAAGCCAATGTGCGCAACATGCAGGTTGGACATAAAGACGCCAAGCGTTACGGCATTCCTTCGAAAATTGGTTACTTTCCCGATACATTCGGATTGGTCGGACAGACCCCGCAACTGATGCAGCAATCAGGCATTGATAATGTGTTCTTTGGACGTGGTGTGAAGCCTACGGGCTTCAATAATACGGTATCGGATGCCGGATATGAATCGAGCTTCTCGGAGCTGATGTGGGAAGGGCCAGACGGATCGGAAGTGCTCGGTGTATTGTTCGCAAACTGGTACTCCAACGGGAATGAAGTTCCGGTAGACGAGGAATCGGCCCGCAAGTTCTGGGAAACCAAGCTTGCAGATGCTGAGAAATATGCGTCAACGAATGAGCTGCTCTACATGAACGGATGTGACCACCAGCCGATTCAGCGAGACTTGCCAGAAGCCATCCGTATGGCTGAACAATTATATCCCGACATTGAGTTCATTCACTCTAACTTTCCAGATTATCTGGAAGCTTTGAGAGCATCGGCTGAACATGAACTGTCTACAGTCAAAGGCGAACTACGCAGCCAGCGTACCGATGGCTGGGGAACTTTGGTGAACACAGCCTCGGCTCGTGTGTATCTGAAACAGATGAACCAGCTGGGCCAGACCATGCTGGAAAAAGTGGCTGAACCCCTGGCATCCTACGCCTATCTGCTTGGACATGCCTATCCACATGACCAACTGACGTATGCCTGGAAAACGCTGATGCAAAATCATCCACATGACAGCATCTGTGGATGCAGTGTGGATGAGGTGCACCGCGAGATGGTGACACGGTTTGATAAGAGCCGTCATGTAGCAGAGGCTTTAATTGAAGAGAGCACCAGCCAGATTGCTACAGCTGTCGATACCTCCATATTTGAGAGTTACGGCGAAAATGCTCGGCCTATTGTGGTGTTTAATACAACGGGTTGGGAACGAAGCGGTGTGGTTCAGATGGAACTGGACGCGGCTCGGTTGTATTTCCGGGATGGATATACATTGGAAGAGATGGCGGCACAGATGAAAGCCGTGAACCTGTCAGACCGCATACTTGTAGATGAAGATGGTAACCACATTCCATGTATGGTGGAGGATCTGGGTCTGCAATTTGGCTATGATCTGCCAGATGATCGCTTCCGTCAGCCGTATAGCTGTCGGCGCGTTCGTATTCGTTTTGAAACAGAGAATGTAGCTGCATTTGGGCTAAAAACCTATGCATTGGTCAATTTTGCGGATGATGCTAAGAGTGGTACTCCGTCGAAAACGACTACGCTGTTGCGTGGTGAACGTGGCATGGAAAATCAACATTTGATCGTCACAATTGCTGACAACGGTTCATTCACACTCACAGACAAACGAACAGGCCGGACTTACAAAGACCTTGGCGTATACGAAAATGTGGGCGATATCGGTAATGAATACATGTTCAAGCAGCCAGAGAAAGAAGTAGCATTGACAACTGAAGCACTTCAGGCTGAGATTCGAATCCTTGAGGATACATCATACTTCGCCTCGTTCGAAGTGATTCATCGTTGGGAAATACCAGAGTCGGCGGATGAGATGCTGGATCAGGAACAACGAGAACTGATTTATTATCCACACCGCAAAGCCCAGCGATCAACGAAAATGATTCCGCTCCAGATCCGCACGGTTGTATCGCTTAGTCGCATTGGAAAAGGCGTGCAAATAGAAACAACCTTCAACAATCAGGCGAAGGATCATCGGGTGCGCGCTCTTTTCCCAACGGATCTCGTATCTCGGGTTCATCATGTGGACTCCATGTTCGAAATTGCAACGCGCGATAACAAGCCTGCACCGGAGTGGCAAAATCCAAGCAATACTCAGCATCAACAGAATTTTGTGGATGTGAGTGAAAAAGAGGCGGGACTGGTCGTGGCCAATCTGGGTCTGAATGAATATGAAGTGCTTCAAGATGGGCGTAACACGATCGCCGTAACGCTGCTTCGTGCTGTGGGCGAACTCGGAGACTGGGGCTTGTTCCCGACACCTGAAGCACAATGCCTTGGTGAACATACATTTCAGATCGAGATCATTCCGCATGATGGAAATGGTGCATCATCAGGTGCATATATTGAGGCGTATCAGTTCCAGGTTCCTTGGACGCTGGCACAAACCGAAGTACACCCGGGTTATCTGACACCTAGCAACACACCGTTTGCATGGCAAGGGGACGGTTTAGCATTTTCTTCACTCAAGGTAAATGAGGATTCCGGCGATGTCATGCTACGCTGGTTCAATATGACCACCGACTCTGCCACGTTGAAACTTGCCGCATCACAAGCGAATCCACAGCCATTCGAAACGGCATACAAAAGCAACATCCTGGAGGAAGAGGGCGAAATACTTCATCTCAACAGCATAGAAGAGGCATCAACATTATCATTTGCCACCAAGGAATGGAACATACAGACAGGTTCATGCGAGATCGTTACTGTCGGCTTGCGCCGCTGATAAAAGTTGTTTAAAGAGTCGAAAAACAGACTTTTGAACACACACTAAAAGGTACAGAACTGCAAGTATGCTCTAAACTAGGCATTACGTACGGTGGTGGAAGGGTTACGCTATTTACCAGATCTATGAGTTGAGTTATTGGTTGTTTTTCTATAGAATGAACAGTAGAATTGCTAATGATCGAAAGTTCCTATGCCATCAAGATGGTCACAGGTACACTTCATTGTTCATTCTATATTGAAACATTAAGGGGGCTTGAAGCCATGGAATCCTTGGGAGGACTGCTTCAGCAGCTGAACCCTGCCTTTCGTGAGCAATCGCGGCGGATTGCGGCGGAATTGATGGAAAATCCGTACGTACGCGAATTCCGCGCAGGTCATCCTGAACTGCAAGATGCACAGCTCATGACCGATCTGAGCAAGCTGTTTCAGTACGCCAAAGACTCAAAGAACTGTGCGAATTGCCCAGGACTCGACAACTGCCCTAATGATTTTCAGGGCCACTTTTGCAAACTGGAAGTAGAACATTTTAACGGTAAACCCGAAATCATAGATATAAAAGCGCCTTGTTCCAAACATATCGCCCGGCAAAATGAACATATCATTAAGCAACGAATTCGCAGTTTCTATGTGGACGAGCGTGCGCTCAGTGCCGGATACAACGATGTGGAGATTATGGGCAAGGATCGGATGCGTGCTCCGGCTGTGAATCAGGTGCTTCGGTATATTAGCGAGACCAAAGAGAACGGACTGTCTCCGCAAGGACTGTTTTTGGAAGGAACTTTCGGGACAGGTAAAACGTTTCTGATGTGTTATCTGCTGCATGAACTGGCGGTTGCAGGCCACACGGGTGTCATTATTTATATGCCTGACTTTGTGGAGGACCTGAAATCCATGATCAGTGAAGGGCAGAAGCTGAAGGAAATGACGGATATTCTGAAAAGTTGTGATCTGCTCATCTTTGACGATATCGGGGCAGAGAATCTGAACCCTTGGGTTCGAGATCATGTGATGGGGTCCATTCTGAACTATCGGATGAATCGTAAACCTACGTTCTACACGTCCAATTACAATCTGGATGGGCTGGAGAAACATCTTAGTTTCACCAATCGGGACGGCGAGGAAATGAATAAAGGTCAGCGTCTCATGGACCGGATTCGTCCTTTCGTGGATGTAATCTCCGTTCGGGGTGAGAATCAGCGCGGCAAACGTTGAACCGATCTAATTGAACGAAATGGTTCTGGACAAGGTTAATCTTCAAATTATCGGTGGAGCTTTTGATTTAGAAGCTGAGCTGATTGCAATCAAAAGCTAAAGTAGCCCCAAAAAAAGCCTGGCTTTCGCATTGTCGCGAAAACCGGGCTTTTCTGGTCCTGCGTGAGCCTGAGCATCCTATTCGGTGATGAATTTGAAGATCACCATACCGAAAAAGATCACTGTCATCAGGCCGCCCATGCCGGCAACACCCACGATCAGATCAAACAGATCGTTGCGGGGTTCCTCGTTCACATGTTCACGCGGGTCGGTGATCCGTACATTTGCGTCCATGTTATTGCCTCCTTATAGGGAATGACAGCTTGCCCGTATGGGGGCTGAAACCCGGAGTAATTTTAGTATACTTGGAAAAGAAAGCGTTTGTAAAGATTTTGCAGTTGGCATGCCACATCTTATAATTGTGAAGATTTGATGTTGGGAAGATGAACATTGTAGCGTTCAATTCACAAGTTTGACGTACCTGTGTTATACTGGAAGTGTCGTTCACGACGTTACAGGTTAAAATAAACCGTAAGTATATATAAGGAGGACAATTTCATGGCTATTGTTAACGTATCCGATCAATCCTTCAACGCTGAAGTAGAAGGCGAAGGAACGGTTCTTGTTGATTTCTGGGCGCCTTGGTGTGGTCCTTGTAAAATGCTCGCTCCAATTTTGGAAGAGCTGTCCACAGAAGTTGGCGATGCAGTGAAAATTGCTAAAGTTAACGTGGATGAAAATCCGGAATCTGCTTCCCGCTTTGGCGTAATGAGCATTCCAACATTGATCTTCTTCAAAGACGGTCAACCAGTAGATAAAGTGGTTGGTCTGAACTCGAAAGATGCGCTCAAAGGCATCATTGCAAAACACCAATAATTTAACAGGCTTACACATACGCCTCCGGTTTACATGCCGGGGGCGTTTTGCGTCGAATACCTTTATATAGGACAATATAAAGTATACTATTTATATAAAATGAAACTGGAAATTTACATGTTTAACGAAGAAGACAGAAATGAACTGTAAAAGCATAGCCGTTGCAATTTTTATCCGAGTTTCACCTTTAATATGTATTGGACTAATTACTCACACAATAGCGGAGAGAACAGAAAAAACCTGAAAAAGCAAAGCGTTCGCCTTTATCACCGGATTTTCCCCTTAAAAAGGGGAATCAAAAAAATCTGGGGATAACAGCGATTGGAAGGTTGTTCTGTTATCGTAGTGTTCGTGTGAATTATCTTTAGTTTAACTGATATAAAGGTATCAAAATTTTTGTATTACGGCGATCAAAAAGATCATTCTGTCATCGGAGTAACTCATGTAAGGTGAGGATTTCAGCTTTTTCGGGAAGGAGGATTCACCGAATTATGGATCAATTCATCAATGATTTGCAGGATCAGGAGAAGGCATTGGAGCAGATTCGTCATAAGCTTGCTTTGCTGCCAGACATGTCTGGTTGTTACCTGATGAAGAACAGTGAAGGCACCATTATCTATGTAGGTAAAGCCAAAGTGCTGAAGAACCGCGTACGCTCTTATTTTATTGGCAGTCATAACGGAAAGACCCAGCGTCTGGTGTCCGAAATCCGTGATTTCGAATATATCGTGACGGGCAGTAACATGGAAGCACTTATTCTGGAGTGTAACCTGATCAAGAAACATATGCCGCGTTACAACGTATTACTCAAGGATGACAAGACATTCCCGTATCTTAAAATTACGAATGAAAAGCACCCTCGGCTGGAAGTAACCCGGCGTGTGCTGAAAGATAAAGCCAAATATTTCGGACCTTATCCGAACTCGTATGCGGCACATCAAACGAAAAAACTGCTCGACCGCATGTATCCACTGCGCAAATGTGGTGTAATGCCCAAAGAAGTGTGCCTGTATTATCACATGGGACAGTGTCTTGCCCCTTGTGTGAAGGAAGTGGAGAAGGAGCAGTATGATCAGATTTCGCAAGAGATCGGTTCATTTCTGAGCGGTGGGCATGAAGAGATTAAGAAGGATTTGCAGCGTAAGATGCAGGAAGCTGCGGAAGACCTTTATTTTGAACGTGCCAAGGAATTGCGGGACCAGGTAATCGCCATTGATGCAATGATGGAAAAACAGAAAATTACGATGGCCGATGCCAGAGACCGTGATGTATTTGGTTTTGCCATTGATAAAGGCTGGATGTGTGTCCAGATTCTATATATGCGTCAGGGTAAAATGATCGAACGCCATGTCTCCACCTTCCCGTTTTACGGTGAGGCGTACAGTGACTTTATGTCCTATGTGACGCAGTATTACAGCGATAATCCGGCATTGCCTCAAGAGATTTTGTTGCCGGAAATGCCCAAAGATATGTCAACGGGTGACGACAGTACGAATACGGTATCTGATGCTGATGGAGCGGTGCCTGCCGCTGTTACGGTAGAATTCGAACAGACGGGACAAGTGGAACAAAGTATCGCTTCCCAGCCATTGGTTGCCGAGACTCGTGAAGCATACGGAAGTTCAGCTGAAGCAGAAGGTGATCAACCTGAGAGTATGCAAGAGAATGCTCCAATAACGGATACAACTGAATCAGCTGAGAAGCTCCCAGCAGGACTGGAAGACCCAACTCAGGTTGCTGCTGCGTTACAGGAGTGGTTGGAGATTAAAGTGCTCATTCCGCAACGTGGATTGAAGCGGCAGATGATCACCATGGCCGTGGATAACGCACGTGTGGCATTGGAAGAGAAGTTCCGTCTGATTGAGCGTAATGAAGAACGGACATCCAAAGCTGCCGAAGGACTGGGACGCTTTATTGGACTGGACCAGCTTCGCCGTATTGAAGCATTTGATAACTCGAACATCCAGGGAACGAACCCGGTATCGGCCATGATCGTATTTACGGATGGTAAACCAGATAAGAAGGAATATCGGAAGTACAAGGTCCGTTCGGTTGAAGGACCGGATGATTATGAAACGATGAGAGAAGTCATCCGTCGCCGTTACGAGCGGGTATTGAAAGAAAACCTGACCCAGCCTGACCTGATTGTGGTCGATGGCGGTAAAGGACAGATCTCGGCTGCGGTTGATATTTTGGAAAATGAGCTAGGGCTGTATATTCCAGTATGCGGTCTGGTGAAGGATGCGAAGCATAAGACTTCACAGTTGATGATCGGTAATCCACCGGAAGTTATCTCCCTGCCACGGGATAGTCAGGAATTCTACCTGTTGCAGCGAATACAGGAAGAGGTTCACCGTTTTGCGATCTCGTTCCACCGTGAACAGCGTGGCAAATCGATGGTCACGTCCCGTTTGGATGCCATTCCGGGGATCGGAGAGAAGCGGCGTAAGCTGCTGTTGAAGCATTTTGGCTCTTTACGCAAAATAAAAGAGGCCAGCGTCGAAGACTTCCGGCCTCTATCTATTGGTGACAAGTTGGCTAATCAGATTATTGCAGCACTTCGGGATGAGGAGTCGTAACATACGGCTTCTCTTTTTGTTTTGGATTGAATTTGTAGACCACATATCCAACGATGGCCGGGAGTACGATCCAGAAGAGTCCAGCAGCCATATTCAGGGCATCGCCCATAAATATCAGGCTGAGTCCCATCAACAAGCTGTCGAAGATCACATGGGCGAATACAACGGCAATGAAGCCGTGACGCAGCATGATCAGACTGAATAGTAATCCTATCACCATCAGTTCAATGGGACGGGTGATTACTGGATAGATTGGATACAATGTGTGTCCAAGTGCCCAAATGATGGTTGGGATCAGACATGCGATAAACGTATTACGCACAATCTTCTGCATCATACGAATGCCGAACAGTCGATAGACGGCTTCTTCACCAATACCGGCCATCCAGGCCATAATCGGGAAGAGCCACGCATAGGTCATATTGAATGTAGATTGATCTGCTGACGTCGT
Source organism: Paenibacillus sp. SZ31 (assembly GCF_012912005.1). Classification (GTDB taxonomy): domain Bacteria; phylum Bacillota; class Bacilli; order Paenibacillales; family Paenibacillaceae; genus Paenibacillus. The sequence goes on along the minus strand of NZ_JABBEA010000005.1, from coordinate 236,873 downwards.
TGACCATGTGCCAATGCTCCGCTCCAGAATGAAGAACAGGATGGATTGCACACCTAGTAGAATGAATGCCCACAGGTAACCAGCATACATACTGTGAAGTACATATTTTCCGTATCCCGGTTCTTTGGCACGAGGCCAAGGATTCAGACCTATTTTACGCCACATGCCGTCACCAGCAACGAGGGATAGATAGATGGTTGCACTCATGACCAGCGTAATGCCTATCTGAAATAACATCAGGAACGCTAACATGAAGTTGGAGAATCCTTGTGCCTGAAGCAGAGGAATCATGTTCAGCGTGCCAATCACCGAAGCTGCGAAATACACCACCGAGAGAATGATCCCGCGTTTGAAAGACGTATGTGTTCGGGTCAGAATGCTATAGATAATGGCCAGCACGCCCAGAACAAGGGTCAGGAACGCGTATCCGCCATAGGTCATCCAGTTGGCTTGGCGCGTTTGAGCTTTCACATAATCGGTATGGGATTCAGGGACCGAGAAGCCAGGATCGAACGATCGTACCGCACCCTCTTCAAACGTAAAGTTCAGTTCAAGCTTGGAGTCTCCAATGGCTTTTGCAGAATCTGTATACTTCAGTCCCGCTTCACCATCGCGCGTATCCAGTTGAAGTGTCGGCACTTCATAACCGAATTCGGCCAGCACGCCAGCCGCAAGCTGTTCTTTCTCGTCCAGAGACATATTGCCTTCGGCAAGCACTTGCGATGTGGTCACTATCCCAGTGCTTTGTTCTGCCTCAATGGCGGTATAGAGGGACGAAGGAAGTTCTCGTTTGAAGCCGACCACTTTTCCTGTTTTCATATGTACGTCAACATGAAGAAAACCGCCTTTGTCCTGATCAGGCAAACGAACGCGGTATACATCGTAAGGATAGGCTGTTTCCCATTTCTGATTATAGGCGTCGAGTTGTTTCGTTTTGGCCATATACCCGTAGATATCGGAATGTGTTTGGTAGGTTACCAGGGTGTTTCCAGCATCATTTGGCAGTGTATAGTCATCCACAGAAGCTGCGAATGATCGTGCGGATTGCGTCGCCTGCTCCTTGGTTATGAAGGACGTAGACGGAATTTCTGTCGTTTGCGATGAGGTAGCAGGAAAGATCTGAAATACAAAAAATAGAATCAGGCCGATCGCCGCAAGCAACCCCAGACGCTTGAAGTTAGCCTTGAGTCGCAAAGGCTGCCCTAAGGGATTCATGTTATGGTGTTCCTCCTTCATTAATAGAGGTTGTTCAAAAAGTCCACTTTTGATTACGAAGGATGCCTAACGGCATCATCAGCATCGAATATGGAATTCAGCCGAAATGTCCGTTGCTCACGTAGCTCTATCTACGCTCCGCTACTCCATTTCTATCTTCATCCCATCTTCTTGGTACTGAAAACCATCCTTTTTGAACACGCACTAATATGGATATTAAAGTAAACATAGCACAGGGCAAGCATCGAATGCCAATCATGTAACGAAAACAGGTGTAAATCCTTGAAAATGAATGAAAAGGACCGAAAGAATCTGATCCATCCGTCGCCATATCTGAGTTTTTCCCTTTTTGGCTGAATTCGATCCGATTTACACAAAAAACGTTTTGTCTGCAAACGCCGCAGCGCTTATAATTTTGAAACAAATGTGCAACGATTCGCATGTCTTTCGCCCAACAAGGGAACGAATAGATTATATTCCAACTTCATTATATATGTCGTTTTAATCTGAATCATACATGTTTAACGTTTGGAAACAGCATTTCAGATGAAGGAGGCTCCACGGGGTGTGGAGTTATTTTCATTTTAGCAGAGGTGGATGATACTCAAGTGAAACTGAATGTTCAATGGATGCGATTATCGCCACCACGTATTCTTGTGTTAGGGTTTGCTGGCATCATATTGGTAGGTACGCTGCTATTAATGCTTCCTGCATCCAGCCGCAACGGTGACAGCCTTGCATTTATTGATGCGCTCTTTACGGCAACTTCGGCCGTCTGTGTCACCGGTTTGGTTGTGGTCGATACAGGTACTCATTTTTCGATGCTGGGTCAGGTTGTGATCGCGATTCTGATTCAAATTGGCGGTCTGGGCTTCATGACGATGTCCACATTGGTTGCCATTGCGTTCAAACGGCGGATATCGCTTAGGGAGCGGCTGATTCTACAGGAAGCGATGAACCAGAGCACGATGGAGGGCATCGTTCGGCTGATTCGTAAAGTTGTGATCTACTCCCTCATTCTCGAAGGCATATGTGGCACGCTGTTTGCCATTCGTTGGTCGTTCGACATGCCAATCGGACAGGCGATCTATTATGGCTATTGGCATGCGATCTCCATGTTCAACAATGCGGGCTTTGATATGTTTGGGGATTTCCGCAGTCTGACCGGATATGTATATGACCCGTTAGTGAATTTTACAGCCATGTTCCTGATTGTCGCTGGTGGCATCGGTTTTGTGGTGCTGTCCGATCTGGTGGATTACCGGAAAACGCGGAAGCTGTCTTTACATTCCAAAGTGGTACTACTGATGACCGGATTGTTGATTGCGTTTGGTGCACTTGTTATTTTCGTATTCGAATTCAGCAATCCGCGGACGCTCGGGGGTCTGAACTGGGGTGGCAAAATACTCGGTTCCTTCTTCCAGTCGGTTACACCGCGAACAGCAGGGGCCAATACGGTAGACATTGCCGGGCTAAGGCAAGCAACGCAGTTCTTTATGATCATTCTGATGTTCATTGGTGCTTCGCCGGGTTCTACCGGAGGCGGGATCAAAACGACGACGTTTATGATTATGGCTGGGGCAGTCATCGCCATGATGCGTGGCCGTGAAGATATTGTGTTTTTCCGCTATCGGCTGGTACAGGAACGGATTTTCAAGGCACTTACCATTACATTGCTGGCGCTCTTGTTCATCATAGCCGTAACGATGGCGCTGAGTACCACGGAAGACGCCAGTTTTATGATGATCTTATTTGAAACGACATCGGCCTTTGGCACCGTGGGATTATCGCTCGGACTGACGCTGAAGCTGACTACAATCGGGAAGCTCCTGATCTGTTTTACGATGTTTGCAGGAAGGCTTGGACCCATCACATTAGCGTATGCACTTGGGCAGAAAAAGGGTAAAGAGTTATACAGGTATCCGGAAGGCAAAATGATTATTGGATAAGGGGTTCGTGAAGAACAATGAAAACACAGCAGTTTGCGGTGATTGGGCTTGGGCGTTTTGGCTCCAGTCTGGCACAGGAATTAATGGAACTCGGCTACGAGGTACTCGGAATCGATAAAAATGAAGAAGTCGTCGAAGACATGAGTGAGCTGGTCACCCATGCCGTTGTAGCCGATGCCACAGATGAGGAAGTGCTGCGCTCCCTGGGTATTCGTAATTTTGACTGCTGCATCGTTGCCATCGGGGATGATATCCAAACGAGCATTCTCACTGCGATTCTGTTAAAAGAGCTGGGCGTCAAGACCGTCGTGGCCAAGGCCATATCCGTCCTTCACGGACGAGCGCTGGATAAACTGGGGATCGATCGTGTCGTCTACCCTGAACGGGATATGGGCATTCGGGTTGCCCATCAGCTGGTTACCCCGAATTTGCTGGATTACATTGAACTATCCAATGACTACAGTATTGTCGAGATGAAGGTTCCCGCCTGTCTGCACAATAAAACCCTTTCGACCCTGAATGCACGCGTACGCTTTGGTTGTAGCATTGTGGCGTTACAGAAAGAAGCCGGAGTCATTATCGCTCCGACGGCACTGGATTCGCTTCAGATGGGGGATATCATGGTCATTATTGGTAATAATGCAGATATCGACCGGTTTGAAGAAGAGGTTATCAGCCAGGAAAGTTGATAACTTAAGATGAATTAAAATGGGAGCCAGGCGTTGGAACCTGGCTGATCAGATTAAGGCTAAGGCGTCGTGGTCCTCCGTGAGGGCAACGGCGCCTTTGCTGTAAAGAGTGCAGCCGTCTCCTTGACCCATTGTCTGGAGGTCTCGCTGAGGTCTTCTTTTTCCCCATAGATCATGCAGGTAGTTCTTCGGGTCTGCTGTAGTTGTGGCAAATGAACAGAAACCAGATCATTATCCGCGAGCAATTGTGGACGGAGGTATGACTTTGGCAATAGAGCAGCGGCTTTGGCGGAAGGCAGAAGGCGGATAATCGCTTCGAAGGAATCAATCTCCATACGAATATCCGGCATCACGGCACAGCGCTGGAAGAGGTCATCCGTTAATTTGCGGTACCAGGTGCCTTTGGAGAACGTGATCATCGGCAGATCCTGTAAATGTTCCATCCCGGCTTCCTTGCCGGACAAAGGGTGCGTAAGCGGCACAACCAGCTCCAGATGATCGTCAAAGAGCGGCACACAGTTCAGCCCTGTTTCACTAATGGAGGAGGCGACAATGCCCACATCGGCTTTTTTATCACGTACAAAAGAGACAATCTCATGCGTTTTTCCCGTCAACAATTTCAGTTCGGCATTCGGATGTTTCTCCATAAAGGCATTAACCAGAGGTGGTAATGTGGTTTGAAGCGTCGTCAGGCTGGCGCCAAGTGTAATGGTGCTCTGTTCTTCGTCTTTATACTGGGCCAGCATGGTCAGAAATTTCTGTTGTTGCTGCTTCTGTTCCACAGCGAACGTATAGGCGAACTGGCCCACATTGGTTAACTCTAGCCGTTTACCTCGGCGGTGGAACAGGGCAACTCCGAGTTCATCTTCTAATTTGGCAATTTTGCGTGAGAGTGCGGGTTGGGACAAGTTCAGTAACTTGGATGCGCGGTTCAGGCTGGACTGTTCCACGACAGCTGCAAATGCGTTTAACTCTTCGAACATGAACAACAACCTCTTTTCCATGAGTGATGAGTGTGATTCTTGCCCTTGCTTAATCGTTTTCCATGTTGTATGGCCTGTAAACCCAATGTTTCACTGCTTATACCTATAGGTTATAACATTTAATAATTATATTGCAATTCCCTTATAAGAAAAAAAGGAGTAACATGAATCGTGACACAAGTTGTTCACACCTGGCGAAAACGGAACAATTTGTCGAACCTTTTCATGGAAAAGGATTCGTGTCATGATAAGTGAAATTATTTATGAAAACGTTGTATTTAGCGAAAGGGGATCGACATTTTATGAAAGGGTTTTACTCCAGAAAGCTGCACTCCTTGCTTGGCGTCATTCCGCTCAGTCTTTTCTTTATTGAGCACTTGGTGACGAACTTCACGGCAGTTGAAGGCGGCAAAGAAGCTTTTTACGGTGCCGTTGCATTCCTGAACGGTTTGCCTCTTGTTATTGTAATTGAGGCGACACTCATTTGGCTGCCGTTGTTCTATCATGGTGTTTATGGTCTTTACATTGCGTATCAGGCCAAGCCTAACGTTGGGCGTTACGGTAATGAGCGCAACTGGCGCTACACGTTACAGCGGGTAAGCGGTATCATTACGTTTGTATTCGTCATCTGGCACGTATGGGAGACGCGAGTACAGATTGCGCTGGGTAATGTATCCCATGAAGAGATTGGCGGCGTCATACATGATGCAGTGACGAATCCGATAACCTTTGCGATATATATGATCAGTGTGGTTGCGGCGTCATATCACTTTGCCAATGGTCTGTGGTCGTTCCTCGTTAGCTGGGGGATTACAGTTGGTCCGCGTGCGCAACGTGTATCCTCTTATGTATGTATGAGCTTGTTCGCTATCGTTTCCATCATGTTTATTGCTTCACTATTTGCTTTCCGGAGCATTGATTTCCAGACAGCTACTTCGATGATTGACGCAGTTAAAACAGTTCTAATTTAAGCATTTAGCGTATAAATGCTGACTTATAAGGGAGTGAACAACAATGGCATCAACGAATGTAATTATTGTGGGCGGCGGTCTCGCGGGATTGATGGCGGCGATCAAATCGGCTGAAGCCGGAGTCCATGTTCATTTATTTTCACTGGTTCCTGTTAAAAGATCACACTCTGTATGCGCCCAAGGCGGCATTAACGGAGCGGTAAATACCAAGGGTGAGGGTGACTCCCCATGGGTACACTTTGACGATACGGTATACGGTGGTGACTTCCTCGCGAACCAACCTCCGGTTAAAGCAATGTGCGAAGCTGCACCTGGCATCATTCACTTGATGGACCGGATGGGCGTAATGTTCAACCGAACACCGGAAGGATTGCTTGATTTCCGTCGTTTCGGGGGAACGAAGCATCACCGTACGGCGTTTGCCGGAGCGACAACAGGGCAACAATTGCTCTATGCATTAGACGAGCAGGTGCGTCGCTGGGAAGCAGCAGGTCTGGTTACAAAATATGAGAACTGGGAATTCCTGCAGGCAGTTCTAGATGATGAAGGCGTATGTCGCGGGATCGTAGCTCAAGATCTGAAAACGATGAAAGTACAGACCTTCCCGGCAGAAGCGGTTATTCTGGCGAGTGGTGGTCCGGGTATCATCTTCGGTAAAACGACCAACTCGGTCATCAACACAGGTACAGCGGCAAGTGCCGTGTATCAGCAAGGTGTAAATTACGCCAACGGGGAGTTCATTCAGATTCACCCGACAGCCATTCCAGGGGATGACAAGCTGCGTCTCATGTCCGAATCCGCGCGTGGTGAAGGTGGACGGATCTGGACGTACAAAGACGGCAAGCCTTGGTACTTCCTTGAAGAAAAATATCCTTCCTACGGTAACCTGGTTCCACGTGATATCGCGACTCGTGAAATCTTCAGCGTCTGCGTAGACATGGGTCTGGGTGTGAACGGCGAGAACATGGTTTATCTCGACCTGTCGCACAAAGATCCGAAGGAACTGGATGTTAAACTCGGCGGGATCATTGAGATCTACGAGAAGTTCATGGGAGATGACCCGCGTAAAATCCCGATGAAAATCTTCCCGGCAGTCCATTATTCCATGGGCGGCATGTGGGTAGATTACAACCAAATGACCAACATTCCGGGGCTGTTCGCAGCCGGTGAATGTGAATATCAATACCATGGTGCGAACCGTCTGGGTGCAAACTCACTGGTATCCGCGATCTATGGTGGTATGGTGGCTGGACCGAAAGCGGCTGAATATATCAAAGGACTTAAAAAATCGTCCGCTGATATCCCATCTTCCGTATTCGAGAAACACACCAAACAACAAAGCGACAAATACGAAGGCATCTTGAAAATGCAGGGCACGGAAAATGCCTATGTCATTCATAAAGAGCTTGGCGAGTGGATGACAGCCAACATGACGGTTGTACGCTACAACGACAAGCTTGAAGCCACGATCGGTAAGATCAAGGAATTGAAAGAGCGTTATGGCAAAATCAACATGTACGACAGCTCCGGTTGGAACAACCCGAGCGCAGCGTTCACCCGCCAACTGTGGAACATGATTGAGTTGGCAGAAGCGATGACGCTGGGCGCACTGTTACGTAACGAAAGCCGCGGCGCGCATTACAAGCCGGATTTCACGGAACGTAATGACGAAGAGTTCCTGAAAACGACGATCGCAAGCTGGTCGAAGGAAGGCCCGAAAATCTCGTACGAGCCAGTAGACGTATCCCTGATCCCACCACGTATTCGGGATTACTCCAAGGATTAAGAAGTATCACACTATTCATGCAATGAATAGTTAAACACCTGAACGGAGAGGCAGGAGAACTTTGGAGAAGCAAAGCTTCTTCAAAGTTACTGCCATCAACGTGATGCAAATGCCCAGAAGAAGCAAAGCCGCCTTAGCGATGCTTCAGAACTTCAATACTGCCCATCCAACATGAATGGAGTGCAGTTTTCCAGCAAAGTGACTCTGCGTGCACAACGTAGCGGAGGAAGCGGAAATGCCCAGAAGAAGCGAAGCGCTCGCCTTTATCACCGGATTTTAACCCTGTGAAGGGTTGATCAAAAAAATCCGGGGATAACAGCGATCAGAGGGGCATTCCGCTGACGAAGCGCCACCCGTGCACCAAAAGAGTAACTTTGCGCATCAGCAACACCAATCATCGTCACTCAAAGGAGGGGACAACGATATGGCGGAACAAGCTACAGCCAACAAAACCGTCAAGTTTATCATCACCCGTCAGGACAGCCCGGAGTCATCTTCGTACAACGAAGAATTTGAGCTTCCGTACCGTCCCAACATGAACGTGATCAGCGCCCTGATGGAGATTCAGCGTAACCCGGTTAATACAGATGGCAAATCCATTGCTCCCGTGTGCTGGGATTCCAACTGTCTCGAAGAAGTCTGCGGTGCCTGCTCCATGGTCATCAACGGCAAGCCTCGTCAAGCATGTGCAGCCCTGATCGACAAGCTTGAACAGCCTGTACGCATCGAACCAATGAAGACATTCCCGGTAGTGCGTGACCTGGTCATCGACCGTACCCGGATGTTTAGCGCCCTGAAACGCGTAAAAGCATGGATTCCGATCGATGGTACCTATGACCTCGGTCCAGGTCCACGGATGCCTGAGAAGAAGCGTCAGTGGGCATATGAGCTGTCCAAGTGCATGACATGTGGTGTATGTCTGGAGGCATGCCCGAACGTCAATGAGAAAACAGACTTTATCGGTCCAGCAGCACTGTCCCAAGTGCGTCTGTTCAACGCTCACCCAACAGGGGAGATGAACGCCGACGATCGTCTGGAAGCATTAATGGAAGACGGAGGCATTGAGGGCTGTGGTAACTCACAGAACTGCGTGCAATCCTGTCCGAAAGGTATTCCACTGACAACCTCTATTGCGGAAATGAACAAACAAACGACCAAGCATATGTTCAAACGCTGGTTGGGTGTATAATCTCGTCATAACATGTGCAGAAGTGTAATCTGCAACTTAGAAGAAGTCGTGATCCCGTGCAGCAACATGCCGGAGATCCCGGCTTCTTTTTACAAAGAAGCAGAGGAACCGGGCCACCCATGCAGAATATGGTATACTAAGGGGATGGATCTGGAGCGTAGAAGGAGGGGGAGATATGGCAGAGACACCGCGTCAGGGCAGCAACAACTCGCCGTCCCAACGCTCGAACAAGGCACCTGGTGCAGAAGAATCGGTGTTTCCTGGAGAAGAAAAGGATCATGATCCCTCTCGCCGAAGTTTCTTATTGCGTATGGTTTTGATGACGGCGGGTGCCAGTTTGCTCACAGGAGGTTATGCCTGGCTTTGGGAGCCGCGTCGGCTGGAAATCAAGCAAGTGGAGCTGAAACTGCCGAAGTTTCCGAAGGCATTTGACGGATTGCGTGTCGTTCAGTTCAGCGATGCTCACCTTGGTTTCCATACCGGGGTGAAAGAAATGAAGAAGCTGGCAGCGACGATTGAAGAGCAGCAACCGGATCTGATCTGTTTTACCGGAGATATAGTCGAGAGGGAAGCAGAACCGATGCGTGAATGTATTCCGGTTTTGGCCTCCATGCAAGCGAAGTATGGAAAATTTGCGGTTTTGGGGAATCATGATTATCGGGGCGGGCAGCAGAATGAAGTGGCAACCATGTTCCGTGAAGCCGGATTCACTTTGTTGAGGAACGAACATGTGGTGATTGAACAAGGGGGCGAACGTCTGGCCATAGCTGGTCTGGATGACGCACTTACTGGCAGGCCGGATCCTGCCCAAGCCATCAAGGAATTGGATCATGATGTGTGGAAGCTGCTGCTCATGCATGAACCGGATTATGCCGACATTGCCACTCCCTATGGTTTCGGATTGCAACTTTCGGGTCATAGCCATGGTGGACAGGTACGTTTTCCCTGGGTCGGGGCACTGACGACTCCGCGAGGTTCACACAAGTATGTTCAGGGGTTGTATTACACGGATGTCCAGGGGGTATATTACTCCACCCAGACACAGATGCCGGTGTATGTGAATCGTGGTTTTGGCATGACCCAACTGCCTATTCGTTTCCTGTGCAGACCCGAACTAACGGTGTTTGAGCTTAAAGGATTAACCACATAAAAGGAATATAAGATGAACGCAAAACATAAAGGATTCAACATGAATGGAGGTTATCCAGATGGAACGAATTGCGATTGTATCCGACATTCATGGCAACATGACTGCCTGGGAAGCAGTGTTAAAAGATATCCGAAGTCGTGGCGTGGAGCGAATCTTTTGTCTTGGTGACCTCGTAGGCAAGGGACCAGAACCGGTACAGGTTGTCGATCAGGTGAGAGCGACGTGCGAACTTGTCATCCGCGGTAATTGGGATGAGCTGGTTGCGGTTAACCAGGACAACGAGAATTTCACATGGCAAGCAGAACGGCTGGGAGAGGAACGATTGGCATATTTGGCGAATCTACCTTTCAGTCATCAGTTTCAGCTGAGTGGTCGCACCATCCGCCTGGTTCATGCTTCACCTCAAAGTGTATACCATCGTGTACAGCCTTGGGATGAGCTGGAAAAGAGGTTAGCGATGTTTGATCCTCCGGCTGATGAGCCTGACCGAGGTATGGCAGACGTTGTGGGTTATGGTGATGTGCATAACGCATACTTGCAGTATATGAATGGCAAGTTGCTGTTTAATGCAGGCAGTGTCGGTAATCCGCTCGATCTTCCCCAAGCTTCCTACTGTATTCTGGAGGGTGAGGATAGCAACGATAATAATACCCCGTTCAATGTTCAATTTGTGCGGGTACCTTATGATATTGAGCGGGAAGTAAAAGCTGCACAGTCGGCGAATGTCCCTGCATTGGATTTCTATATCCGTGAGATTCGTACGGGGGTCTATCGCGGGTTGCAGGAGTAGTCAGCACCCGAACCCTTTAGCGCTATTAATTGAATGATGCAATATGTTGATACTAAAATGCTAATACTAAAGTTCGTGGATCAGTTCAAATGGTATTACGCCGGATCACCTTCAGAGCATGCTTGTCTTACCGGACTAGAGCCCGTTTAGGCAAAAGGAGCGATTGTCATGCTTACCCGAAAAATGCTGGTTCAAGGTCTGCCCGCTTTGTGGACAGAGCGTCTTGTCTTGCGATCATTGCGTCAAAGTGATTACAGCACATTATCGGAACTCTTTTCCGATCCTCAAGTCATCCGATATGTGAATAGGGGAAGCCAGCCCACACCAATCAGGGCGAGACGGTTATTGAACCAGATACGGAGCAGCAGTGCCAAGCTGGATTCGTTACATTATGGGATCTGCTGGAGAGGTAAAGAACAGGTTATCGGGATCACGTCATTCCAGCACTGGAATGATCAGAATGGCACCGCACAGATTGGTTATATCCTGAACAGATCCTGTTGGGGCATGGGTGTGGCTACCGAGGCGGTAGAGCGGCTACTGCAGTTTGGATTTGCTGATCTTCATCTGTGGAGGGTGGAGGCACGTTGTTATGAGGCGAATGTATCTTCAGAACGGGTGCTAAGCAAAATAGGGATGTCCTACGAGCGGAGTCTTCCCTCGTTCGTACTACCTGATGAGGATGATGAGGCATCAGAATCCCTGATGGATGTCAAAGTGTACAGCATGTACCGGGAACAATACGTACGCCCGTTTCAGGAGAAAGACTTGCCGACCTTGGTATCTGACAAGCTGCAATAACATAGAGTAAGAGTAGTCGAACGTGAATGAATCGAACTTCAATCATTTGTTACACAATTGAAATATAGCTGCAATTGAACTCTAACAGACAGGGGGTAAACTTATCTCATGACCCCCTTTTTGATAATAGATAATGCTGTTGGGACCCGCGCGAGCGGGTTCATTTTTTTTGCCCAAAAACCCCCACGGTGCACTTCAGCATCCGGGGGGGGCTTTGTGTTTGCTCTATTTTACAGTGTTACAATCTGCATCTGTTTCTGCTTGAAGTACACCCAGTCGGTGAATCCGATCTCCTTGAGACGTGTACGAACGTCATCCAGCTCGTCTGCCACCCGCTGTGGTTTATGAGCGTCCGATCCGAAGGTCACCTTCACCCCATAGTGATGGGCCCGTTCCAAAATGGCATCTGACGGGTACCAGCCACCGCTGAGTTTGGTTTTGCCTGAAGTGTTAATTTCGATAGCTACGTTGGATTCGGCAATGACTTGTAACGTTTCATCAATGGCCTGATCAGCGATAATTTCCGAGAAGGGTGGATAGTTTCCTTTCATCGCATCAATATGCCCAAGGATCTGGAACATACCGCTGCGAGCCGATTCTCGGATCAATGAATAATAGCTTTCTTTTACTTCAACTTTGCGAGCATTGCTTAGTCCATTCCACCGGGTTTTGTTGAAGATACTCACATCCTCGGTATGGTGAACTGAACCAATAATATAGTCAAAAGGATACTGTCCCAGCGTGGTACGGTACAATTCCGCATGAGTAGGGAAGTAGTCGGATTCAATGCCGAGCAGCACATCGATTTTACCAGCGTACTCTTCTTTCAGAGCAAGGACTTCTTCCACATAATGCTGTAATTCCGATTTGCCCATTGCAATCCGGGGAAATGCCTGCTCAAGCTCACTGCCAAAGTATGGCGTATGATCTGAGATACCGATGGCCTGAAGTCCTGCCTCAATACCTGCCTCTATATAATCGCGGATGTTGCCGTCTGCATGACCACAACGAAAATGATGTGTATGAAGATCGAATTTCATATGGAATCCTTCCTTTCTCATGGCTCATTGTCATTCTGAACTGATGAATTGGGTTTCCGGCATGCCTTTGAGGTCACTTATGAATTGCTGCATTGCTGAGTTGAGGTAACGACTGGACTTATAGATAACACCAACAGGGTGACTGACCTCCAGCTCACTTAAGGGTATCATTCTCAGAGTACCTTGGCGCAACTCATGCGCAACCGATTGTTTGGATATGACAGCTGCTCCGAGATCAATCTCGACCATCCGTTTCACTTCCTCACTGCTAGACAACTCCATCACAATATTAGGTTCAATATTATGTTTCTTGAAGATGGTTTCCGTAAACCGGCGTCCTACGGTATCAGGGGACAGCAGAATCAGTGGTGTACTTCGGAGCACATCCACTGCAGCATGTTTTTTCTTCGCCAGCGGATGGGAAGGAGATACCACGAGTTCGAATGTGTCATAGTACAGCACAGATGTATTCAGGTTGGGATTGCGCTCCGTGAGATAACCGATACCAATATCAACCATACCATTTTCGACTTGAGTATAGATCTGTGATGAAGGCAGGGATTGGATACTGGTTTTGATCAGCGGGAATTGATCTTGGAAATAGGATAACACCCTTGGCAAGATCTGAATAGCAATGGAAGTCGTTGTACCCAGCACGATACGTCCCTGAGGCGTTTCATCGAGATCGGACAATTTTTGTTTCAACTCATCGACGATGTCGAGCATCCGTTCAGCATGCTCCAGAAATACCTGTCCCCGGTCTGTCAGGGTGACGGGTTGGTTGCGATCCACAAGAACGGTGCTGAATTCATCCTCCAGACTTTTGATCTGGGCCGAGACGGCAGGCTGGGTCAGGTTCAGAAGTTCTCCCGCTTTGCGGAAGCTCATCGTTTTGGAAATGGTAATTAGTGTCTCCAGTTGGCTTATGTTCATAGGTGACCTCCTTGCAGGCAAAGTATCTTGATTATGTAGTGTTTGGTGCGATGGAATCCCGTAACTGGTTATTGTTCCGTTATCTTAAATTATAGGTGATTCAGGACAGCAGAGCAATGAAGGCGATTCTCGGGATGAAAAGTAGTTCAAGAGACTGTGAAAAAAATGCGAATGCAAGATTTTGATTTTTTTAACAGTTGTGAGAAAACAGTCATAAAGTCCTAAATGCCTTTTGCCACGCACAATGATCGAAAAGCTTTCTTCAAAAGAAGTGAAAAGCTCTGTTTATTCGATAGAATCAGCTATAAACATTTGCCCCACGGATGACGATAAATTATAGTACACATGGTTTAACGAATTCTTAATGAATTCTTGTACGTGATAAAGTATAATAAATTTATTGAATATGGGACTTTTGGTGTGTGACCAATAACCCAGTGCGAGGGGGACATAGACAGTGAAAGCGGAAGTGATTAATCCTTTCCTGGAATCGGCACGGAACGTATTCGAACAGCTCATCCAGGTTTCGCCTTCCACCGGGAGTCTTGGCGTGAAGAATGTAGAGTACATTGCAGACCATGTCTGGATCGTGATCGGAATGACCGGACAACTTAGCGGAAACATTGTATTTGGAATCAATGAACAAGTTGCACTGAAAATTGTATCTGCGATGATGGGCGGATTCGTTATCACAGAAATGGATGAAATGAGCAAAAGTGCTATTTCGGAACTCGGTAATATGATCAGTGGTAATGCCAGCACCATCCTGTCGAACCAGGGTGTTGTGGTCGATATTACACCTCCACAAGTGATGAAATCCGAACATCTGACTACATTTAGTGCAACGAAAGCACTGAGCATTCCTTTGCTGATGGACGGCATTGGTGAGATGGATATTCAGGTCATGATCTCGTAGAATAGAACCATACGCCTCATAAGGCAATATGTGTTCATACGGGAGGACATCACGGATGCTGAAAGATCAGGTAGTGTTTATCACAGGTGCATCGAGTGGTATCGGTGCGCTTTGTGCGCGGATGCTGATAGAAGAAGGAGCCATCCCGATTCTGGCTGCCCGTTCGCGGGACAAGCTGGAAGAGATTGGTGCCTCGCTGAAAGGGCAGCATGAATTGCTTACGCTTGATGTTACGGACAGTGAGCAGGTTCAGGCAGCTGTGGATGCGATATTGCATAAATACGGACGAATTGACATTTTGCTGAATAACGCAGGTTATGGTAAATTCGCAGCCATGACGGACATGTCTGTACAGGAATTCGATGAGATGATGGACGTTAATTACATGGGCATTGTCCGCTGCACCAAAGCAGTACTTCCACAGATGCTGGAACGGGGTAGAGGACAGATTGTGAATGTGGCTTCCATGGCTGGCAAAATCGGTACGGCCAAATCCGCTTCCTATACAGCTACGAAACACGCTGTACTCGGATTTAGTAACGCGCTGCGTCAGGAGCTTCGCAAGACAGGAGTCCTGGTGACAACCATTAACCCGGGTCCGATTGATACACCATTTTTCCATCGGGCTGACCCATCTGGCAATTATGTGAATAATGTACGCTGGATGATGTTGAAACCGGAAGACGTTGCGGGTCATATGATTCGGGCGATGAAGAAGCGCAAGGAAGAAGTGAATCTGCCAAGACTTGCTTCTGCTGGCATATGGCTGTACCAGCTATTTCCACGTCTTGCAGACCGATTGTCGCACGGTGTAATGAATCAGAAGTAAATGCAATATTGGGCATCATATACGGGATGAAAGAAAGGCTCCGCCGAGGGGCTTTTCTTTTTTTTGTGTGCAAATTGATAATTCCTGAATAAGATTTGGTCCACGGGCTTTTTTCGCATATAATGAAAGGTAATGTGATGACAGGCTTCGGTTTTATACAAGCAACTTATATGTTTAACTAAACATTTACACAATAACAGAGAGGACAGAAATAACCTGAAGAAGCGAAGCGTGCACCTTTATCCCCGGATTTTTCCTTTTAAAAAAAGGAATCAAAAAAATCTGGGGATAACAGTGATCGGAAGGTTGTTCTGTCCTCGAAGTGTCAGTGTAAATAATAATTAGTTGAACTTATATAACATCAAAATGAATAAATTAAAAGGATGGACATACATGACGAATCAAACATTTGCTTCAATTGGCGTGGAACAGGATCTGGAGGCCGTTTTGGCGAAACATGGCATTAACGAACCTTCACCTGTACAGGCTCAGACGATCCCGGTTATTTTGGAAGGCCGAGATGTCGTATCCAAATCCCAGACGGGAACAGGAAAAACGTTGGCGTATTTGCTGCCCCTGTTACAATCCATCAAAATGGATATCAAAGGTACGCAGAAGCTTATTATTGCACCTACGCAAGAGCTGGCAATGCAAATTGTACGTGAAGCGCAACGTTATGCGGAAGAACGCAAGATCGGCGTATTGGGTCTGATTGGTGGCGCAGCAGCTAAACGTCAGATCGAGAAGCTGCGTGAGCATCCGCAATTGGTGGTGGGTACACCGGGCCGGCTGAAAGAATTGATTACACTCAAAAAACTGAAAATGCACAACGTTTCCACCATTGTCATTGATGAGGCGGATCAGGTATTCCAGCTTGGCGGCGTAAGTGACGTGAACTTTGTACTCAAGAGCGCATTGCGGGACCGTCAGCTGATTTTCCTATCAGCAACCATTGATGAGCATACGGCTGGGCTCGCGAAGCGTGAGATGAAAGAGCCTGTTCATATCGGAATTGAACCGGACCGCGCTACGGCTGCGGGCCTTGAGCATTTTTATTTTGTAGAAGAAAACCGCAACAAAATTGACATGCTGCGTCGTCTGGTCAGACAGTACAATCCGGATCGGGCGATCGTATTTGTGAATGCAACTGAAGATATTGGTGAAGTGGAAGCGAAAATGAATCATCTGGGCTTGTCCGCTGCTGCGCTGTATGGGGATGCTGACAAAGTGACCCGCAGTAACGTATTGTCTGCCTTCCGTAACGGTAAACTGCAATTGTTGATTGCCAGTGAAGTCGCTGCCAGAGGACTGGATATCGAAGGATTGCCAATGGTCATTAACTATGATCCTGCATTTGACTCGGAGCACTATGTTCACCGTGCAGGTCGTACAGGCCGGATGGGACGTTCAGGTATTGTTCTGTCCATTGTGGACGAAACACAGATCTTTATTATGCGTAAATTCGCACGCGAACTCGGGATTGAACTGCCAGAACGTGTACTCTTTGGCGGTAAAGTACTGGAGGCTGATCCGCGTCCGGATACACGTCCTGAGGGACATTCGTTCTCCAGAAAACCAGGACAATCCAGAGATCGCAAACCAGGTCAGGGCAGCCGCAATGGCGGTACCCGAGCTACAATCTCCAATTCGCGTCCAGCAGGTAGCAAACCAGCTGGCAATACTGGCCGCACGGAGCGCGATCAGGATCGTAAAAACAAGGGAGCACCCAAGTGGAGTAAAGACAAAACGCCACGCTCCGAAGAATAGAATCTGACGAAAGGGGTGCAGGGATAGATGGAAAACGTTCAATCGCCTGTTCTGCAAATCAGTGGGCTAAGCGGAGGTTATAGTGCCAAACGGCCGGTCCTTCACGGCATCGATCTGGAAGTCGGACGTGGAGAGATGGTTGGACTAATCGGATTAAATGGTGCTGGCAAAAGCACAACCATGAAACATATCCTCGGCTTGATGACCCCTCAACAGGGTGAAGTGCGAGTGATGGGCAAGAAGCGGGACGAGGATGCGCAGATCTACCAATCGGCCATGGCATTCGTACCGGAATCACCCGAACTGTATGATGAGATGACGGTGATGGAGCATCTGGAGTTTACGGCAAGAGCGTACAATGTGTCGGAGGCTGACTTCAAACAACGTACGGAGAAATTGCTGGCATTGTTTCGCATGAATGAAAAAAGTACAAGTCTGTCGACTCACCTGTCCAAGGGGATGCGGCAAAAGGTCATGATCATGTGTGCTTTTGTGGCCGGACCACCACTGTACATCATTGATGAGCCTTTCCTGGGACTGGACCCGCTAGGTATTCGCTCTTTGCTTGATTTTATGCTGGAGATGAAAGCTTCGGGATCATCCATCTTGCTCAGTTCACACATTCTGTCCACAATTGAAAATTACTGTGATCGTTTTATCGTTCTGCACCGTGGACAGGTCATTGCTCAAGGGACGCTGAATGAATTGCGCCTTCAATTCGGGGAATCGGATGCCACGCTGGAGCACATGTTCTATTCCCTCGTACAAGGCAGGGATTGAGCATGGATCTCAAGCTGCTATGGAAGCAAAGACGCACAGGATTCTGGAACGGAATTCTTCCTTATCTGGGTTATGTGATCCAGAGCGGTGTAGCTATGGTCTTTTTATTTCTCGTCATTGCGTTCTCCGCCTGGTATACATCGTTTGTCCAGAACATTCCCGCGGAATTTCCGATTCGCTGGATTGCATTGTTGCTGCTGGCACCACTAGTGCTGTTTAGCAGTTATCGTACATATCTGCTTCCGGCAGATATCGTGTTCCTGCGACCACAGGAATACCGGATGCAGGAATATTTGAAGAACAGCTTTGCCCGGGGTATTATCTATAAAAGTCTGGGCTTGCTGCTTGTGTTTGTTACGCTGTGGCCCCTCTATGTCAGAGCAGATCTGGATGCACGGCCATTTGGCTGGTTCATCGTATTCCTGCTGCTGTGGAAAGGGTTGTCCAGTTACGGAGCGTGGCAAGAGCTAAGAATGGTTCAGGTTGGGGCAGCAAGAGGATATCGTCTCTTGCGATGGGCTCTGGCAGTGCTGGCGGTTGGCGCATGGTTGTGGCAGCCACCGCAGCGTAGCGTCTGGTTCCTGCTGCTGCTAGCTGTCGTCTACATCGTTGCCTTGCGTGTACCGATGAAACATCGGGTAGCGTGGGAACGACTGATTCAGGTGGAGCAGGGGCAGGCTGGCAGGGTTATGCGGACACTAGGCTGGTTCGTGGATGTACCTTCATCCGGACAGAAAGTAAGTTCGCGTCGCTGGCTTAGCAAATTGGGAAGCGGTCTTCCCTGGAATGCGGGGAAAGCTTACCGATATCTGATTACCAAAACGTTTATTCGAACCGAAGTGTTCTCAATCGTGTTACGCCTAGTTGTGCTGGGCATGTTACTATCCTGGTGGACAGCAGGCAGCTACTTTGGTGTAGGTGTGTATCTGTTCTTCCTGTTGCTTGCAGGTGTACAGCTTGGTGCGCTGCGTCGCAGTCATAGTGAATCGTTCTGGATTATGATCTATCCGATCTCGGGAGAAAGTCGTCGTTCTCAGGTGTTAGGATTCATATTCCATCTGCACGCATTGGCTGCATTGCTCATGTGGCTGCCTATGCTGGCTGCCGGAGTGAGCGGCCTAAGCATCACCGGAGTGGCGCTTGTATTGGGCCTACTGGTCATTGTAATCATGCGGCGTTCGCAAGGGAACAAGTGGTTGAAGGAAGAAGAGGACGAGTAAACGATGGGACACCTGACAAGCTCGGATTATTAGATTGGGTTTAACAATGAGCGGTACAAAAGATAACAAAAGAAGGGTATGCCGGGCTGTATCCCGGTATACCCTTCTTTGTGCTGTAATGGAATCATGCAGTCAGATCACTTGGTTCTCGCGCAAGTGTGTGTATTGGTACTAACAGAGGAACGATTTAGTGATAATCACGAGCAAGATGAACAGAACGAGAATGGCACCTGTGTTTGTAAATCCTCCGCCGTAACCGCCGCATCCATAACCGCCTCTTGTATCTTCAACTCCAGACATGGTCATTCCCCTTTCAAGTGGTTGTTTGGCACGCCCTTGCGTACATCGTATACTATGTGCCTTGGGGGTAGGCTGATTGGGCCGATGCCCGGTAAAGTCAGAAATTGAAGCTTTTGGGCAGATGAAACACAAAAGAACCCTTTGTATATCCGGAGACATGAAACGTCGCCGTTATACAAAGGGTTCTTATATCATGCAGGGTACAGACATGATCCTGTGTCCCCTGATCTATTGAGATTGTTGTAACTTCGTTACGGTGTGTTAACTAGGTCGTTTGCAGATCCTGAACTCCACGATAGATGGTTTCATACAGATCTTCCAATCCGGATTCTTCGATACAGGAGAAGGCGATTCGCAGATCCGATTCACCCAGCGCGATTGTACCTACGCCGTATTTGTGCAGCAAGTGGCTTCGAAGTTCTTCAGCGCCAACTTCTTTCAGCTTCAGGCACATGAAGTAACCGGAGTTGAAGGGATAATAATCCCATGCATCTTCATACTTGCCGCTATCGAGAATGGCCTTCACCTTGTTGGCACGGCCTTTCATAATCTCGAACTTCTCCTGTTTCTGTGCTTCAAACTCCGGTGCTTTGAGCGCATCCAATACAAAAGTCTGGGAAGGATGCGGGCCACTGGAGATAGTCGCCCGGATAATACCGAGTGTCTTCTGTTCCAATGCGTGCAGAACGGCTGCATCTTCATGGGCATACGTAATGAATCCAACGCGGAAGCCCCATACGAATTCTTCCTTGGTTGCACCATCCACTTTTACAGTCAACACACGTGGATGAATGTTGGCAAGTTTGCCAAACAGGGATTCATGAATGGAATCTTCGAAGAACAGTCCGAAGTAAGCATCATCTGTTACAGCAACCACGTTAACGCCTGCTTCAGCTGCCTGAAGAATCGTGTTCACAATCGCATCTGCTTCTTCCGCTCCAGGCGTATAACCTGTTGGGTTATTCGGGAAGTTGAGCAGTACGATCGCTTTACCTTTGTCCTTCTGATCAAGCAGGGCCTGAAGCAGACCTTCACTGTTGAAGTTCAATTGATCATCGAACAGGGGATAATGAACCAACTGGCCATGACGACGAATTCCGAAGGTCAGCTCATAATTTTCCCAGTTTTTATCCGGATATATGACAGCGTCCTCTTCATCAACGAACAGGTCGGCTACGATACTTAGTCCATGGGTTAATGCATTGGTTACAATCGGGTTGCCGAACGTCTTGCCTTCAAGCGAAGGCGTTTCCTTCAGCATCTTATCTCTCCAGACGGTCCGCAGTTCAGGCTTGCCTGCAGGCGGAGCGTAAGGGTACAGATCCTTCGGCTGGAATGCAGAGAGCTTCTCCTGAATGACTGGAAGATGCATCGGCACACCGCCCTCCAGAGCAATACCAATCGTTGCATTATAGGTCTTGGCCAAGCTTGCTGCTTCAGCAGACTGACTTAAGATACCTTCTTTTGGAAAATAAATTTCTTTGCCGAGCTGTGACAGCATGGAGTAGACGTGACTGCTGCCTGCCTGAATACTTTCGTTCAACTGTTCAGCCAGTGGATTCATTCTTTTCATCCTTCCAAGTCTTTGGGATTCAACTGCCTAACATTATAACACCTTGACATCCCCCCGTCACGGAAATTACGCAACATGACAGTTATATCGCTTTACCGCGTTGTTGCAGAGGGTTTTAAGGTGGAAATTAGCTGAATTTATCCTTGGATGAATCCTTCGAAATGGATACTTATTGCTGATGAAATGGACAATATTTCCGCATCATCTCGGCGGTTTCGGTATCTCGTCCCTCATTGCGTTGTTCCAGTTGACCACTGATATGATCGAATCGTTCACTGGAGAGATTTTGTCCGAATTTAAACTTGGCGCTGATTCGTTCTGGCACAATTCTTACAACGGCTACAGCTTTGAGATTGCCTGTGTAACGCGAGTCAGTAGCATCAATGGGCACATATCCGCCTTGCGGCTGGAGTTTCTCCATGAATCGTTGCAGCACTTTACCCTTGATGTCCAGATCCTTAACTGGTTCTGCCTCACCGAAGGCCATGACACTTTTGAAGAAAGAAGTCGCCGGACAAGCAAGTTCAGGATCACTAAAGTAGGACGGAATCAGGGAGAACTCTTCTGCCACCGTGAAACTGACCGACGAATCCTGTTTGATCTGTTTCATCTTCTCGCCAGCCAGACTGCCGTGAAAATAAAAGTGACCGTCCATATAGACGAAATTCAGTGGTGTAACCCGTGGTTGTCCATCTGGACTGACCGTTCCCAGAAACCCGAAGGAGCACTGATCCAGAAATGCGGTAATCTCCTGTTCTTCATCTACTGTGAATTCTTTCCGTCTCATGTGTATTCCCCCATTAATAAAATGTATAATAGAACGCCATATCCTATGGATAACATTAGTTCATACATTGACAATGAAATAGATCCAATTTACATTCACTTTAGTAGGCCAATTGGTCCGCGATCAGGAATGAAGACGGATGGAGAGAGGTGCACGATGGAATTGTGGCTGCCGATGGATACGTATGAACTTCAGCATCGTTACAAGTATGAGGCATTGTACCATGCGTTACGTGATGCGATTCATGCAGGCACACTGGAGGGAGGCACGAGGCTTCCTTCGACGCGCGTACTGGCAAGGCAATATGAGATGTCACGTGGTTCGGTAGCTCAGGTGTACGACATGCTGCTTGCGGATGGTTATGTCCATGCACATCGGGGAAGAGGTACGTTCGTAACCGAAACATTATCCACACAGGAAAATGAGAAACAGGAAGCTGTTCTCAGGCTGTCTCCCTGGGGCGAACGAGTCCAGATGTTGAATACGCAACATGATGTCCCGCGAGCCCAGATGCCTTCACCCAAGCCGTCGATCATTAATTTCCAAATGCAGCGCATGCCTGCAGAACATTTCCCGCTGGCGGAGTGGAAGAGCGCACTCGCTGCTGTTCATCGCAGTGGTTGGCGAGAACCTAGCGGTGCAGCCGGTGATCCGGAGCTGCGTGAGGCCATCGCCTCCCATCTCAGATGGACACGTGGCATTCAGGCTGATGCATCACAGATTGTCTTGTTCAGCGGTTCAATGCAAGGCATCACCCTTCTATCCCAGCTGCTGATTGCAGAGGGGGAAGCGGTTGTATTGGAGAACCCGGGGTATCCGGGCATTGCCCATGCCGTTAAGTCCTGTGGTGGGAAAATCATCCCCGCAGATGTGGATACCGCAGGCATTATTCCTCAGCCTTGGGAGGCACAGACGTTATTTGTCACCCCTACCCGGCAGTTTCCAACAGGAGCCGTGCTGGGGTTGGACAGAAGACGTTCTTTGCTCGCGTGGGCCTCGAAGCGGAATGCGGTCATTATTGAAGATGATTACGACAGCGAATTCCGGTGGGGCGGAAGACCAATTGAGCCCCTCAAAGTGCTTGATCGTGAACAGCGTGTCATCTATGTTGGTTCATTCTCGCAAACGATGGTTGCTTCGTTTCGACTTGGCTACGCCGTCCTGCCACCTGGTCTGGTAGAACCGCTGCTTGCCGCCAAGGCGTTGTATGAACCGGTACCTCCGGCACTGCTGGAGCAGCGCGCACTGGCGAAGTTTATGACCCGAGGAGGTTACCTGAGGCACTTACGGAGGTTAACCCGTTTATATGAAGAACGGCATGATTTTTTTGTACGAGAGATGGAACTGCAGTTGCCGGAGGCATTCACGATGCATCTTGGTGATGCTGGATTGCATATCTACGCTACCTGGAATGGCGATGTGGATAGTTACCAGCAGTTTAAAAAGCTCGCTCAGGAGGATGGAATACTGTTCCGTGATGCAGAGCGATATCGGCTGACTTCAGGTCATCCGGCGGCCTGTTTTGCTTTTGCACATCTGGAGAAAGTAGAGATTACAGAGGGAATCCGGCGAATGCGGCTAGCCTGGGAGAAGTGCACATTTTCGTTTCGGTGAATTCCGCTGTATAATGGGATAAGACATTTCGCTCCTGTAGGAGCAGAGATCATATATAAGCAGTTGGTTTGAGTGATTCAACATTCCGAAATACATATGGCCTTGATTGAAGAAGTGAGATTCAGATCAGAATGATGCCATATGCAGAGAGATTAACTATCAAGGGGGAGTGGCGACATGCTGCAGGCATCGCCGTCATCATTTGTTATTTTGCCCGCTGTCGCCAAAATTGTCTGTGAACCGGGCTGGAAGTGGCAGAAGCGGGAAAAACCGATGCAAAACTATGATTTATTTTATGTATGGAGTGGTGAAGGAACGCTTATATTGAATGACCAGTCGTATGAAGTTGGCAAGGGTAGTTGTTTTCTGTTTAGGCCAGGCGATCATCCTACTGCAACACATAATAAGCAAAAACCATTGGTTCTGACGTATATTCATTTTGATGTGGACGTACCTGTTGCTGATGTTCCTCAGTCTTATCGTGAAGTACAGGAGACCGTGGAATTTGAGCACTTGTTGGCACGTTATGTAAGACTGTTCTTATCGGATGTGTACGGACGTGATGAAGAGAGTCGATTGATTCTGAAACAGCTGATGATTCATTTGCTGCGCGCCGATACAGAAGAACCTGTGGAGAAAAAGGTAAGCAACCAGTTATCCGATGTGATCCAGGAGGTCGCGAATTATGTGCGTCAGCATCCAGGGATTACGCATCGGGTGGAAGATTTGGCTGCACGGGCTGGCTTATCGCCCCGATACTTCTCGATCAAGTTCAAGGAACTGGTCGGATCATCGGTGCAATCTTATATTATCCGTATGCGTATTGAACGGGCAGAACATCTGTTGGTGCATACCGGCATGAATGTGACCGAAGTGGCTGATGCTCTGGGGTACCGGGATATCTTCTTCTTTAGTCGTCAATTCAAGCAGTATACAGGCAAAAGCCCGTCCGAGATTCGTTAGAATTCTGGTTGGAAAAACATGACAACGTTTCAAGTCTGGAACGCGAGGGTAATTATCTAGCATTCCAGATGACCAAAAGGGGGAACTTGTGATGAACGGAAAACGTCGGGTCCGCAACCGGGGATGCTCTACAAAAGGATGCAATATTTTCCGAAACCGTCTGCGCCGCTTCAAACCGGCAGAGGACTTGCAAGATGTGTGGTTTTGAGGAAAATTAAGCAGACCAATAACGACGGAGCGAAGCTTCGTATTGCATGTATACATGGATGAATATGAATGCATAAAGAGGATGGCACAATACCTGGTTACAGGTGCTGCGCCATCCTCTTTATTTGCGTATGGACTCATTAGTTCTTCGGTTTCAAACGACCAAGCAATGCGCCCATTTTGACCGAATCTCCTGGCTGTAAGCCAGGTTCCGGTTCGAATGTACCACTCTGCGTCAACAGAACAACAGTGGAACCGAATTCAAAATAGGCCAGATCATCGCCTTGTGCCCAGGTACTTGTGTCCGTGTCCGCATATTGTATGCTACTCACGTTCATCGCACCCACTTTGACAACCGCCACTTCACCGTAATCGTGTGCGATATACGTGATGAGCCGTTCGTTTCGACTAAGTACGGATCTCATATGGGTCAGGCCAAAATCATTCACGGGATAAACTTTGCCCTTGATGTGCTCGCTCTCTATTTTGCGGCCGCTGACAGGTGCATGAATGCGGTGATAGTCGCGAGGGCTGAGATAGAGGACGAACCCGTACCCGTGCTTGTACTTCTCCAGATGGGGAGAATGGTTTAATAATTCAGCAAGTGTATAATTTTGTCCCTTAACATTCAGGAGTGTGCCTGCAGATATCGGACCGGCTGCCGTAATCTTGGCATCGACCGGGCTGATCAGTGCATGCTCTGAAAGTTCCAACGGGCGCATGCCCGGTTTTAATTTGCGGGTAAAGAAATCGTTCAGTGAACGGTATTCCTTCCAGTCTTTCTCGGCCTCCTGAACAGGGATGTCGTAGGTCCGGACAAAATAAGGGATAAATGCCTTACTTCCCCGGCTTTTGGAGAAGGCTCCCACAGTCCGGGAGATCCATTTGCGCGAAGAAAGTTCGGTCATTAATCGCAACAGCGTTTTTGCCATGAATATCCCCCTTAGGGTTAATGCGAACTTCAAGGCCGGCATGACCGGCCGTTCTGCATAATATTGACACAGAATGCACACGAAATCAATATAATCCCCTATCGTATGTCTGTGGTTGTCTCGGAATCCTCGAATTCTGCTCCAGCAACAGACGGCCATAGGCCATCGGTTTGCTGTATGTGGTCTTCCAGTGTTCCGACATTCCAGCTTTACGAAAACCGTAGCGCTGATCCCGTCCATTACATTCAATAAAATAGATCTGACCGCTGCGCGTTATTCCGAGATCAAGGCCCAGATCAGCCAGGTGTGGCAGACTGGCGGCCAGGTTCTGGGCAATTCGGAGTGCAACAACTCCGATCCTGTGCTCCAGTCGAACCAAATCGAAGCCGGATTCTGCTGCCCCAAGGGCCTCCGCGAGCTTCATGACTTTACCGCCCTGGGCGATGTTGGTGACAAACGTATGAGCAGGAGCGGCTTTGGCAAACATGCCTGTAATTCCCCACAGACCATCGCTACCACGCTGTACGGATACCCGCAGATCTACCGGCCTGCCCTCATAACGCACCAGCGGGATACGCTCTTCAATGAGATAGGCATGGCGAAAGATGCGCCGAAGGGTGGAGGAAGGAAGCTGTCCTTTGCTCAATCGGAATGTAGCCCATCCTTTGCGTGCGGCCTTCGTCTCACAGGTCAGCTTCCACTGTCCATCTCGCTGAAAGACGCGCATAATGCCATGACCGATACTGCCGCTGCAGGGTTTGATGACGAGATCATCGTAATGTTCCATCATATAGGCCAGAGACTCTGGCGTAGCTTTAACTGCACGGGGCAGGTGTTCTCGTAAGCCCAGGTCCTGATGAAGCATGTCATGAATATGATCTTTACGGTACCGATTGCGAACGTTGAATACCTGAATACCTTGCAACATCAGCTTGGTGATCTGATGCTGTTCCGCCCGGCGAAGCTGGAGTGATCGGTTATGAATGACGGAGGGCAATGGCATGCGCTCACGAACATATTTACCTTCCTTTTTTACATAAGCAAGACATGTCTTCCGATCCGAATCAATATCTTCCAGCCGCAAAAAGCAGGGAGTTAATCCATAACTGGCCGCTGCCTGTTCATAATTCGCGAGTGATTCCTGACCGGTCCTTCCGGCCGGTATCCCCCGGTACATGCGTGAATCGAACATAATGCCGATCGTTTCTTGGAGCATGACCGTTCCTCCTTCGATGTTATCGCGACATGAATCGTCCATTCATGGAATGCCGGCCTGTCACCGCATGGCTCTGACATCGCGATAACGCAGACCGGTGTGTAGATGCATAGCCATGCACCAGTGTTTGATCAGACACAATATCCTATGACATGAATGGGATGGGGGCGTGGACAGCCGCCTTTCCACGACCACCCTGACACGCCTATTTCCACGAAGATCATCGAACCTTCCTGTCTTGACGCCTGTACACCCGTGCTCTGGAATCTGCAAAAGTCATAAATGAAGTGGCAGATGCCCATATGGAAGCATATGATGCCGGAGACGAACGTTAGAGGAAGGAGCAAGCTGCATGAGTAAAAATGGCAAAAAGAGGGTTCTGACGCCGAAACTGCGGCATGTGAGCCCGAAATTCAAGGAATTGGAACTGACTGATCGCCGAGTGGAACCAACAAAATCAGGGCTGATACCGAATAGGGGAGAACGCCTGAATACAGATGTACCTGCTCCCAAGAGTACTCAAGAGTCGGCCGAAGCTTCTCCCGAAAGTACAGAAGTTCGTTCAACGACGAACGAGCCTGTGCAAGAGAAATTGGCTGACACCCCGAAGCCTGAATCTGTAGAGTCAGTGAATCAGGAAGTGAGTACTCCAGTGGTCGTGGAGAAGGAAATTCAGGTAAGTAGTATTGCTCCTCTTTCCCTGGAAGAACAGAGTGGCAAGAAGGAGACAAAGAGCAAGGATCGGCTGGAGATTCTGAATCAGAATCAGATGCCTGGACATACCGGACACTACATCTACACGGATGATCTCAGTGAGTTCGCTGTTACGGAGAGTCGACTGGCTCCCTTCTCGGTGGATGCATCCAAGCTGAAACCGGGTGCTGTTGGAAGTGAAGCTTTACAGGATTATGCAGTGACCAGCATTCACATCGCAGATGGTGCAGTTGTATCTGCAAAACTGGCAGAAGCATCTGTATCGGAAGAACATCTGATTGATGGCTCCGTGTCGGGTCATAAAATCCGGAATGCGTCCATTGGCGGGGATAAAATCAGGGATGGCAGCATCACTTCCCAGAAGCTCGGCAATCAAGTCATTGATTCCGCCAAAATTGCCGACGGTTCCATCAATACAAGGCATCTTAGCCGCTTGCTGGTTACCGAAGAATTGATCAAAAATCACGCGGTCACCGGTGACAAGATTGCCATCAGTGGGATCGAGACCCGCCACTTATCTGGTGGAGTCATTCATACATCGAAGCTGGCTGATGATGCGGTGACATCGGCTAAAATTCGTGAAGGTGCAGTGACCGGTAGCAAAATTGAAGAGCAATCCATCGAGTCACACCACATTCAGTCCGGTGCAGTTAAACAGGCACATTTGGCGGAAGGGATTGTGGGACGTTCCCAATTGTCTGCCAGCAGTATTGGAAGTGAGCAGATTGAGGACGGAGCGATCCAGACCAGACACATTGCCGAGAATTCATTAAGCGGAAGGCATCTGGTGGATGGTTCCATCAGCTCCGCTCAGATTCGAGCGCTCGCTATAGGCAGCGAGCAGATTGGGCATGGAGAAATAAGCAGTGAGCATCTGGTGGACAGTGCGGTAAATAGCAGCAAACTGGCAGACCAGTCTGTCGGAACAGCGAAATTGCTGGAACAGTCGATTACGGCTTCCAAGATCGCCGACCAGAGCATCATTGCTTCCAAAATTGCAGATGAAGCCGTACAAGGTAAACATCTAGCCAAAGGGTCCATTCGTGCAGAGCATATCGCGAATCGGGGCATAACCCCTGTGCATGTGGATAATTCAGCTATTCACTCGATTCATATTGCTAGTGGAAGCATTGAAGCGTCCCATTTCTCCACGGGAAGTGTGTCTGCTGAGGCTTTGGGCGAAGGTGTTGTACTGGAGAAGCACTTGGCCGAGTCATCCGTAGGTACATTTGAATTGCAGGACGGAGCGGTAACAAGTGCGAAGCTCGCGGATACCAGTGTTACAGCTGAGAAACTGGGGCCTGCCTCTGTTATCAGCAAGGCGCTGGCTCCGGGCAGTGTAACATCGACCCATCTCGCGAATGGAGGCGTTACAGGTGCGCATCTTGCTCAAGGCAGTGTAGGTTCTGAGGCACTGAGACCTTATTCTGTGAAGTCCGAGCACCTTACGGAACACTCGGTGAGCACACCCCATCTTCAACCGGGCAGTGTTCATACGGAGGCGATGTCTCGCGGAGCAATCACGACGGATAAAATGGCCCCGGGCAGTGTTACCTCAGCCCAATTGGCTGGAGGGTCCATTTTCCCACCTCATCTGACGGATCATGCGGTTACCTCTCCTAAACTTTCACCGGAGAGTGTCTCAACTGACAAACTGGCTGACTTGGCAGTTACATCAGCCAAACTGGCCGACGGCAGTGTTACTTCTTCCAAAATATTGGCCGAAAGTATCGTTGCCAAGCACATTCCTGCTGGAACGATTCGTGGTTATCACCTGAAGCAACATGCCGTTTCTCTGGAACATCTGGCTGATGAGATCCGGTCGCCGGAGTTGTTTGCAGATGGCAGTATTACAGGCAACAAACTGCGGCAAGGTACGTTGTCTTCAGAACATCTGGCAGCAGATTCGGTATCTGGAGCGGAATTACAGCATGGTGCGGTAAGCAGTGAGCATCTTCAGCCTGGTTCGGTCGATTCGATTCATCTGGCTGGAGGCAGTGTAACATCTAATCATTTGGCTGCTCAGGTCGTGAACTCCCAGCATCTGAAAGAAGACATTATTTATGGAGATCATATCGTAGGGCAGGCAATAACGTCGCAACATCTCACGCCATCCTCTGTACAAACAGAACATCTGGCGCCTTTATCCGTGACGGAAGCACATCTGCAACCAGGTCTAATCAGTGGACTGCATCTTCAGGCGGAGGCGCTTGGTGCAAATCATCTTCAGCAAGGAGCGGTACAATCTCGTCATGTACAGGATGGGGCGATCCTTCCTCACCATATCCAGGAGCGGAGCATTGGTACTTCTCATCTGGAAGAAGAATCGGTGAGTACGATTATTTTGCAGGAAGAATCCGTGACCCGATCCAAACTGGCCACTGGCGGTGTAGACGGAACGAAAGTAGCTGCGGGTGCGATATCGAGCAGACATCTGGCATATGAAAGTGTGCAATCGATTCATATCGAAGAAGGCGCGATCCGAGGGGATCACATTCAGGAGGGAATCATTACTGCGCTTCATCTGGAAGAAGATGCAGTAAGTACGATTCATCTGCAGGATGGAGCAGTAACGGGTTCCAAACTGGCTGATGGCGTTGTAGACGGGGATAAATTAGTCGAGGGTGCGGTATCGAGTGTTCACCTTGCAGAGGAAAGTGTGCAATCCATTCATATTGAAGAAGGAGCTATCCGTGCGGATCATATCCAAGAGGGAAGTATTGGTACGCTTCATCTGGAAGGGGAATCAGTAGGTACTGCTAATCTCCAGAATGGAGCAGTAGCGGGTTCCAAATTGGCTGATAGCAGTGTAGACGGCAGTAAGCTAGTGGAAGGTGCGGTATCGAGTAACCACATTGCATACGAAAGTGTACATTTCGCCCATATCCAAGACGGGGCCATTCGTGCGGATCACATTCAAGAGGGAAGTATTGGTGCACTCCATCTGGAAGAGGAAGCAGTAGGCACGGTTAATCTGCAAGAAGGAGCAGTTACAGGTTCCAAGTTGGCAGATGGTAGTGTGGATGGCAGTAAATTAGCTACAGGCGCGATAGCCTCTGTGCATTTGGCTGACCGCGCAATCGATGGCAGCAAATTAGCCGAGGGTGCAATATCAAGTGCCCATCTCGCTGGCGAAAGTGTGCAATCTGCTCATATCCAAGACGGGACAATTCGTGCGGATCACATCCAAGAGGGAAGTATTGGTGCGCTCCATCTGGAAGAGGAAGCAGTAGGCACGGTTAATCTGCAAGAAGGAGCAGTTACAGGTTCCAAACTGGCTGACGGCAGTGTAGATGGAAGCAAATTGTCCACAGGCGCGATATCCGCTGTGCATCTGGCTGACCGAGCGATTGATGGCAGCAAATTAAGTGATCAAAGTATAACTTCCAGTCATCTGAATGCAGGTATTGTGGGTACGGCACATCTAAGTGAAGAGATCTGGAATGCCATTCGTCAGGTGAGTTCAGACACGCTGGAGCAATTGGCAGAGCTGAAAAGGCAGGAAGCAATGCTGGAGGTCCAGCAGCTTATGCAGACGGTAGGTCTGGACAATGACGCATTGTTCGGACTGGATATTGGTACGGAGACAGCCACGAATGCGCTGGCTGGTTTACTTGAACTGCAGGATCAACAGACACAGCCTGAACTGGAAAATCAGTATGATCAGCAAGAGCCGCAAGCTGGAACTGAATCCTCGACAGGATGGATAGAAGAAATTGCAGAACCTGTAACGGATGATAACTTTCAATCTACTGGTGATTCAGTCGAAACGTCGTCAGGATCTGCTGTTCAGGTGGAGTATACACCGGACCCTCAATCCATTACACAGGAGCATCTGTGTGATGATGCCGTGGGCAGCAACCAGCTGCAATCGGGTGCAGTTCAGGCCAAACATTTGGCATTTCAACCTGTTCGCAGCGTAAGCAAGCAACCGGTTGTACAGCAATTCGGAATGGAAGCATTTGTGCTGCCAGAGAGTGAAACATGCACAGAGGTAACCGTTGTGTTTGAAGAGTCATTTGCTTCCGAACATTATGTGATTGTAGCCATGAGCAATGATCGGGGATTTCAGGTATCTCTTCTCTCGCAGAGTGAGGATGAAGCGGTACTTGAAGTGTCGCGAACTGCAGATTGCAAGCATACGTACGGATTGTTGTCGTGGATTGCAGCAGGACCCTCGCAAGCATAATGCGGCCTTATATCAATAATAGACAAATGACAAAAGCGGTGCCCAGAGTTGTCCGGGACACCGCTTTTGCATGAGATAAGCTTGATCCGTTCGGACGGTGAGGGGTGTCTGAACGTTTCGTTACAATTTAAAATGAGTTCATTATAAGTTCAACTACATGAATTAAAGTAATTTTACAGGCCTACAGCTTGATATGCTTTGGTAATGGCTGTAGCTTCAGCGGAAGTTGCTCCGTACAGATCTTTGGCAGCTTGAATGGTAGCTGTCTTGGCAGCGGCAAATTTGGACGTTGGCGTCAGGTAGTTCACCAGTGTGCTGTAGAAAATCTGGATTGCTTTATCCCGGCCGATTCCAGTGACAGTCACACCATTGTGTGTTCCGCCTTGAGCTGCAAGGAAATAGGCTTTGTTAATGATACCACTGTTGATATGCACACCACCGTTATCCTGTGTACCTGTGTAGCGATCACTGTATTTGTCAGGTTGACCATACAATGTAGGGTTGGACAGGGAGCGCAGCGCGTCTCCTGGAATGTTAGGTGTGTAGATATCATCACCGAGCAGCCAGTTTTTACTTTGGATCGTATTACCGAAAATATCAGCAAAGGCTTCGTTGAGGGCACCTGGTTCATTACGATATTCCAGATTGGCTGTGTATTCAATAACACCATGTGTCAATTCATGACCCACAACATCCAGATCACCAGACAGGGATCGGAACGTCGTTCCGTCTCCATCACCAAAGACAATCTGTGCCCCGTTCCAGAAGGCGTTATTGTAATTGGAACCATAATGCACAGTGGATCTGATCAACAATCCGTTACCATTAATACCGTTACGGTTGAATTTGTTTTTGTAGAAATCATACGTGGCAGCAGCATAAGCATGAGCATCTACGCCTGCGCGATCGGTCCATACATTATCCGAATCCGTAAGCAGGGTACCTGGCAGCGAGGAGCCATTGTTCGCCGTGTACGTTTGGATGCCATTGCCGCGAGTGGTATCTCTCAGTTGGTAGGTGCTTCCGGATTGAGTGGTTGTCAGGGTTTTGGTATCACCAAGCACTCCTGTACCTGTTCCAGTAGCGAAGTTAATGAGGTCAAATTGGGATACGATACTGCCATCCACTGCATTTACGAAATACTTCGTCCGTAGAGGAGCAGGTTCAAGCACGTTAACTTCCGTAATGTAAACGAGATAAGTCTGTCCGTCTTCTTCATGATGATAGATGTTCAATTCAGCTTGAGGTGTGATTTCCGCTGCACCAAGCTCTCCAATGCGGGAGGTTGCTTCCTCGGTTGCAATACGGATCGCGTCTTCACCGCTGATCTCGGCTACACCATCATTCGGAATAGCTTGCTCTTCAATCGGTGGAAGGTCGCCAAGCGCGGAACTCACGGCTCCGGTTTTGTCCAAATGGATCGTCTGTTCTGCACCATAGACCGGGATACCTTTAATATATTGTTTCAGGCGGAAGTGTCTTACGCCAGCCGTATCGGTGTTTCTTTTGACAATTTTGAGCTGGGATTTCACATCGGAATTCAGGAATTGTTCCTGTTGTCCAAGGTAATCGAAGATGGTGTCATCTGTTCCACTATTCAATGGAATACCCTCCTCAGCGGCATAAGGGGCCTGAAGTGGAATGGATTGATCAGACACTGGAGCTGCAGTAGCAGAGGATACGGAAGCGAGCAAAAGAGCTCCTCCAAGAATTGTTGGCATAACTTTGGCAAATTTCATAGTAAACTCTCCATTCTCAAACTTATTTTTTTTTGGATAAATATCATGCCAATCTCGGTTGGGATTCCGTCTGCAACTTGGGCAGCGCGGAGCGTGGGGCTAAACCTGAAGCGTGGAATGAGACAAGAAACGATTGGAACAAAATCGGCTGGACCTTGGCTCGGGAAGTGTTCAACACAACCCAAAGGATTACCGTTTATTCAGTTCAGCCCGAAGGCTTAATCGTCCATTGTGTTCCTCTTTCAGAAGCCGGGGGGTGTCCAATTGCGCAGGTAGAAGGTGTGTTCACGGAAAACTGGGTTGTTCATTCCGGGTTTACGTAAATGACAATGACTGTGTGTGTTGAACAGCATCACTCCTCTCAAGATCAGAAATGCAAACAACAAAACATGCTTCGTGAATGGCATCATCAATAACTAACCTAAGGTCAATAAATAGTAAAATAAGATGATTGGGAACTTCTGTTCCTTACAAGGTTATTTTTGTAAATAAAACTGCTTGGATCGTATATTATCACAGTGTAAAACTTTGGAAAAGATGCAAATTTGGTTTTTTTCTAAAATTGTGTCTGAAGTAGGGGAGAGGTAGCGTTTTTCGCATATCTTGACGTATTTTGTCTAAAAGGAAGGCTTGTACCCCTTGATTCACAGAGAGAACCTGCTTGGTACAAGGACATACGCCGTTTCCACTGCTCCACGAATACATAGAATAACGTGTACTCCCTTGGCATGCTCATGATTGAATGCGGGAGGTGAAAGTGTTGCGTAAAACCCGTACTAAAGCACGTTTTGCAACGCAATCGAAAGTGACAGGCAGAAAAACAGTACTGAAGAAACGAAGTTTGAAGTCTGGACAGAAAAAGGGTACAAAGGCCTATGTGTTCGTTATTCCACCCAGGCCGCAGATGCCACAGGCAAAGGATGGGGCCAAGAATGAAGCCGAAAATGGGATTGAAAATGGCATAAGAGATGCTTCTCCGCATGGGGACGATTCTCAGCGGCCGATGCTCTCGGTCATTATCCCTGCCATGAATGAGGAGAAAACGATTGGTGCCGTCGTTCGGGAAGCGCTGCGGATATGCCGTGACGCTGAAGTGCTTGTCGTTGTGAATGGTTCAACAGACGGTACAGCTAATGCAGCTAAACGTGCAGGAGCACGAGTACTCACTTATGCCGAAGCACTGGGGCATGATGGAGGACGAAAAGTAGGTGCAGCGGCGGCCCGCGGTCAGGTATTGCTGTTCACTGATGCAGATATTGCAATCCCTGCCGAGCACCTTGCACCTTATGTGCAGGCTGTGCTGAAGGGAACGGATGTGGCACTTAACGACTACCATGGACCGGTCACTCGCAGCCCCATTCATCCGGTAGTGGAGGCCAAACACATGTTGAACAGCATACTCGCCAGATCCGATCTCCGTGGGGCTTCGATGACAGCTATTCCGCATGCATTAAGCCGTCATGGACTTGAGGTGATCGGAATAACATCACTGGAAGTTCCGCCGCTCGCACAAGCGAAGGCAGTGATTGGCGGTCTCCGGGTACGCGCTGTTCATCACGTACCTGTGGGCAGATTGAATGCAGTTCGGATCAAGAAACGAAGTGGGCCTGATCCGCTCAGTCATGTGGTGCTGAATGATCATCTGGCAGCAATCAGGTGGATTACGGACACGCTCGGTCCCCGTGGAGGTCATACCGATCTGCAACGTGTTCGCAGCCTGGCGAGGTAAGCATGCCGCATCGGATGATGCAGCATGCTGGAGGTGAGGAAATGAAGGGACGTTCAGGGGTTGTCCACCGCAGGCGGACAATAAATAGACGAAGACGTACGACGACAGGAAGCACCCGTATTAACAAGCGTCATGGGAACAAGAAGCAGTTGATCACCTCAAAAAAGAGAAGAACCGGGTCGAAATCTGGCCTAATAGATCTGCGCTTGATGTGGAAAGCAGGGCAACTTGCAGGAAGTGAGGCGAAGGCGGACAACACAGCGTCAGAAAAACATGCGCGCCACGCATGGAATGTATATGCGGCCAACGTTGCGGAGCTAAGCAACCACGAAGTTGCCCTGAACGCAGGTAAGGCATTTTTGCAAGGATATGCTCATACTTCTGGACATTCATTCCAGATCGTACCTTTACCCCTTCGGCATTCGGCTGCTGCCGTTGTCTGTGCCTGCAATGAGGAACGCACTCTGGGGCAGGTGCTGTTGCAACTCAAGCGTTTGCCTCTGACGGATATCATTGTGGTACTGAATGGAACGACGGATGACAGTTTGAAACAGGTATTAAAGCAGCCGGGAATTACGCTCGTATATGAACCGGATCGGGCAGGACATGATGTGGGCCGTTCACTGGGAGCCAAGATGACGGATGCGGAGACGGTCCTCTTCGTGGATGGGGATATGGTCGTGGCGGCGGAACAACTTGCACCATTTCTGTTCGCGGTAGATCGGGGACAGGATGTGGCGTTGAATAATCTGACGTCCTTGCTTCCTCCGTTCGCAGGGCAGGATGAGGTAAGCCGGATCAAAGCATATCTAAACCGAACATTAGGCAGGGCAGATCTCGGTTCCAATTCCATGACAGCCGTGCCCCACGCCGTGTCTCGTCGTATGATTCAGACCGTGAAGCCAGCATCACTGGCCGTTCCACCAAAGGCACAATGCCTCGCCATTCAGCATGGGCTGAGCGTATCGGCACCAAGTCAGGTGGATGTTATTCGTTCCAATCGATTACGTCCCGGTAACACGGGGAGTGGGAATGATGTCGCCAGATTGATCATCGGAGATCATCTGGAGGCGCTGGCTACCTGGCTGGATACGGGCTGGAATACAGTCCAGGCACATACGCTCTCCCGTGCTGAAGTGGCTTACAGGAGGAACGCCAGATGACACTGACGAGTATGATTATCCCAACGTACAACGGGCTGGATCTTATCAGGCCCTGCATCGATGCCATCCGACTATACTCGGGCGATCCTGCGTCATACGAAATTATCGTTGTGGATAACGGTTCGACGGATGGAACGGCTGAATATTGTGCACTGGAGCGAATTCGTTTTGTCAGGTTCTCGGACAATCGGGGATTTCCGGCAGCGTGTAACGCTGGACTCCGTGCAGCTTGCGGGGATGAGCTGTTGCTGCTGAACAATGATGTTACGGTCACGCCTCGTTGGCTGGAGAATCTGCGAACGGCTCTGTACAGTGATGCAAGTATTGGGATCACGGGTCCTGTCACGAATTATGCAAGCGGCATTCAGCAGATTGAACTGACGTTTCGGAACATGGAACATTTTCAGGAGCTGGCTGATTCCAACAATGTTGCGGATTCTTCAAGGTGGAGGGACGTGCGCCGGATTGTCGGTCTGTGTATGCTGATGAAACGAAGTGTAGTGGAATCAGTTGGACTGCTTGACGAGGCGTACTCCCCGGGACACTATGAGGATGATGATTATTGTTACAGAGCAAGATTGCAAGGCTATCGCTTGCTGGTATGCGGGGATGTTCTCGTGCATCATCAGGGAAGTGCAAGCTTCCAGAAGACAGATCCGGTGGCGTGGAAACAGCTGCTTGAGCGTAATCGTTCGATTTTTATGAGCAAATGGCATGTCGATCCGCTTGAATATATGGACATATCCGATGAAGGAGGGAATGTGGAATGAAAGGTGTAATTCTTGCCGGCGGAACAGGAACTAGACTGTATCCTCTGACCCGGCTCATTAACAAACATCTGCTTCCAGTCGGTAAACATCCGATGATTATGTATGGCATCGACAGGCTCCGCCAGGCAGGCATTGATGAACTATTGATTGTCATTAACAAACATTCCGCCGGGTTATATACAGAGTATCTTGGTGGCGGAGCAGATCATGGGGTCAAGCTGACGTACCGCATTCAGGAAAAGGCAGGCGGCATTGCGGAAGCGTTGGATCTGGCGACTACCTTTATCCTTCCTGGCGAAAAATTCGTTGTGCTTCTGGGGGATAATCTCTTCAGCGACGATTTGAAGCC
Source organism: Paenibacillus sp. SZ31 (assembly GCF_012912005.1). Classification (GTDB taxonomy): domain Bacteria; phylum Bacillota; class Bacilli; order Paenibacillales; family Paenibacillaceae; genus Paenibacillus. The sequence goes on along the minus strand of NZ_JABBEA010000005.1, from coordinate 199,620 downwards.
TTATGTGGACCGCTACATGCAGCAACCTGCTGGTACAGCGCGAGTTCTGCTCAAAGAGGTGGATGATGCTCGACGTTATGGGGTGCCGGTCTTTGATCCAACGCATCCAGAGCGAATCTCGTACATTGAGGAGAAGCCAAGCCAGCCGAAGACCTCTTATTGTGTAACGGGCATATACATGTATGACGATCATGTATTTAACCTGATTCAAAACATCGCGCCGTCTGCGCGTGGAGAGCTTGAAATCACGGATGTAAATAATCACTACGCGTCTGCTGGTGGACTGGAATATGATATTTTGCAGAAATACTGGAGTGATGCAGGTACATTTGATTCGCTCCAAGAAGCAGCTGTCCGCATGAAAGGACAATTGCCCTAAAATATATGCGCCTGATGCTGCCGCTGTGCGGTGCCCCATGGGAGCAGAACACCCTGCGCCGGAGCTGGAAGGATGCTCCGGCGCTTTGCGCAGCGACAATCCTCGTGCATGCCAAAGGAGGGAATGGCGTGAGAGTTGCGACACGTACCGGGTCCGCTGGGGCCTCAGTGTCAAGTAAGCCCCGGGGCACGCACCCGGCGGTATTCATGGGCAGTGGCACTCCGGCAGGGCCGGGTACAGGGCCCGCTGGAGTCAGAGGTATGAAGTCTGGGAAACGGAGTACCCAGACCAAAGCGGGTACATCTGCAGGCGCAGCGCATAAGGTCCATGCTGGCAAAGCGGGCAGCACGGGCAGTGCTGTGGGCAGAGCAGGCAAAGCTGGCCCGGCAAGCGGGAGCAATGCGGGCAGAGCCAGCCGTTCCGGCAAAGGCAAAGCCGGCCTGCGCCAGGCCACTGCTGGGCGCAGGCCGGCACCAGCGCGGGGCCGGCGTGCCGCTGCCCGCGCCAAGCAGCGCACGGCGATGCGCCGTGCGCCCATGCCAGCACCGCAAGCCAGCACGCCACAGGCGATGCCTGCCAGCGGTGCTGGCCCCGCCCCACGCCAGGCGACACGCCCGAAGGGTGTCGCCCACACGGGGCGGGAAGGCGCTGCCGCCGCGCATGCGGGCAGCGCGAAGGGCTTGCCTGCTGCGCCTGCGGAGCACGCAGCGCAGGCGCAGGCCGTGCCCGGCGGCTACGCCGAGGGCTACCGCGACGGCGTATTCGCCGGCGGGGAGGCGCTGGTGGCGCAGCACATCCCGCCGGATCACATTCTGCCTGCCGTAGCGGCGGCAGATCTGATCGCGGCGGGCTTCCGCCAATACGCGCCAAGCCTGGCCCGGCTGTCCAGCCCGCATGAGATGGCTGGCCACATCACGGCGGCGCTGGATGCGCAGCGCCCCTTGTCTGTCGTTCGCCTCGGAGATGGCGAACTGCTCACCTTGGCAGCCGATACGGTGCTGCCAGGCCAAGAAGTGCAGGAGCTAGCACCATTTCTGCCCTATGCAGGGGTGCCATGCTCAACGCCAGACATCCGCGCGATGCTCGCGGAAGCTATTCAGGCCGCCGACTGGGTTGGCGTCCCCATCTCCCGGGCGCCCACGTTCCAGGGTTTGCTATTCCCGGTATTGCGCCACTTCGGGATCGACTGGTCCCGGCTGAAGTTGACCAGCTCCACGATCAATTACAGTCTGCATCAGTCCGGCTTGGTACTGCCCATTCTTCAAGGGCGGCGAGTTCTGCTCATAGGCAGCCAGGCTGCAGAGCTTGCGGCACTGCTGCATAGCCGGGGTATTCATGTCACAGGTATCATTGGTTCTGTGGCGGGAGTTATGGATGTTCCGAGGGTGATGCAGCAAACCGCAGAACATGCTTTCGATATCGCTCTGGTGGCGGCAGGCATTCCAGCGGTCATCCTATGTAGGCGAATTGCAGGTGAACTGGGCAAGGTCGCTCTGGATTTTGGACATTTGGCTGACAAACTGGTAACAGGAGAGCTTCAACTCTAGGTGGACCGTCCGGGGGCTGGTCATGTCCGCGTTGGCCTCACGGACGAGTGGAAATGGAGGGAGCAACATGAGCATACCCGGTCAACAGCGCGGGGAAGGACGTCATGGTCGTAACAACAAGGCTGATGCTCGAAACGTCACCCGTCGTGACAAAAGCCGTAGTGAACACAAACGGAATGGCAGCATAAGCAGCGACAAAAAAGCGGGCCGCCTTGCCACACAGCAAGATGTCTCACGACCTGAAATGGCAGTTCTGCATGCAGCAGGTAGTCGTTCAACGCGGAAATCGAGACGCAAGGGCAAAAGTAAACTCACAGCCAAAGGTGCAAAACTCTACAAACAGGGTTATAACAGAGGCTACGACGAAGGTGTCCGCCAGGGACAGAGCTCGTTTGGTCTTGTTTTTGAAGGAGTTAGCATCATTATTCCCACGTACAATCAGCGGGAGTATGTGCTGCAATGTGTGTCCAGTATCGAAAAGCATACCCCGGCCCCCTTCGAAATCATAGTCGTGGATAATGCCTCCAAGGATGGAACTGCTGAGGCGATGCTCCGCAAAGGCGGCATGGTGAGGGTGGCTGCCCTGGATCAGAATCGGGGGTTTGCCGGAGGTGTCAATCACGGGCTGATGATGGCGAGAGGACGACATATTATCGTACTGAACAACGATACGCTGGTTACTCCGGGCTGGCTGGATAACATGATGACTTGTCTTGCCAGTGATCCGCAGATTGGTGTGGTGGGTCCGGTGACCAACTATATTGGTGGGGATCAGCAGATTCAGGTTCCATACCGTGAGGTCGAGGATATGTGGTCTTTTGCCAGCACACATAATCGTCCGGATGCAGAGAAACACCGAATGACCGATCGACTCGTCGGATTCTGCTGGCTGTTCTCACGGGAACTGTTCTCACGGGTAGGTTATCTGGATGAAGGTTATGCCGTGGGCAATTTTGAAGATGACGACTGGATCATCCGGGTGAAGTTGGCAGGATACCAGCTTGCGGTAGCCGGGGATGCCTTTATCCATCACTTCGGAAGTGTCAGCATGAAAGCCTTGGGTGAGCAGGACTTTGCTGTAGTGAACAAGGATAACGAGCAGTTTTATAGCCAAAAGTGGGGAGATCCCCATGCGCTGGTTGCCGAAACCACCCGCTTGGCGAAACGACAAACCTCTGGTACCTTATCCGGTCAACAAGAGGACAGAGATACGAACGCAATCGATCCGCGTCAGCGAATCTCAACGCAAGGTAGCCAAGATCCAGCATTACAGTTCAGACGCAGCAGTGAATTCTACCCGGAAGGATCGTTCCTTTCTGATGCCAAAGGCGATGTCTATACTTTAACCGGCGGACGGCGGCGTAAGTTGAACATCCCTGTACCGCGTGGAATATCTCCTGTTCAGGTTGCTAAACCGGATCTGCTCGCCATTCCTGCCGGAGAAGCACTGATATCAGCGGGGGACGTGCAAGGATGGCCGATGGAGTCACATCAGGTGCATACGACAGCGGTTCAAGGTTCTCCCAGTGGCTGGGCAGAAGGAAGTATTGTTGCCGCAGTGGATGCACCCGAGATTCGATATCAGATCAGCGGAGGCAAGCGCAGAAGATTTGTATCGGTCTATGCCGCAGAACGTTGGGGCGTGCTTTCTGGGCATATCGTTAATGTGTCTGCGGACCAATTGAATTCGATGGAAGAAGGCTGGCCGATTATCGCCCCACCTCAGCTCTTGAACCCCAATCTGTAATGTCAGGCGATCTGTTTATGCGAATCAGCAGCATGATGCGGAATGGAAGATGTAGCGGTATCCTGTGTAATCGCTCTGACTCATTCCGCATCCGAATAATTGAAAGATCATTCATTTCCTTTTACACTATGACCAACGCAGTTATCATCAAGCGTAACTTGGGATCATGAGATAGGGAGGATGCACGGTGAAGAATTCTATAGTTAACCAAGCCGAACAGATTGCCAGTGATTTTTTGCTGGAAAAAGTAACATGCTCACATCATATTGTGGGTAAAGGTTTTGTTAATCAGGTCTGCCTGGTGGAAACGGCAAGTCATAAAGTGATTGTACGGATGAATAATCCAGATACATATCCGACCTTTTTGAAAGAAAAATGGTGCATCGAACGAGCAACGAGTGCCGGTATTCCTGGGCCAGAGACATTATCCGTTGGGGTCAACGCTGAACATGCCTATATGATTCAAACGGTTGTGGAAGGGGATAACGGATTGGATACGACAGTGCCCCCGTCCATGATCTGGAGGAAACTTGGTGAGTATACGCAACGTTTGCAATCCATCCCCGTTACAGGTTTCGGAAGGGATCTGCACAATTCTGTACAGGATCGCTTCTACTCTCCCCCTCATGCAGGATCAGATGGCAGTTGGCAAGGATATGTGCAATACAATATCAATAGTCTGACGGAGCAAGACCCGCTGATCGAGCTTGGTGTGATGACGATGAAGGAATCACAGGTCGTAAGGCAATTATTCGAACAAATGAACATGCAAAAATTCCGCTTTGGCTTATGCCATGGCGATCTCTCTTTGAAGAATACAATCGTAAGTTCAACGGGTGAGATTACCCTTCTGGACTGGGGAAATGCGGAGGTCACCGTTACGCCGTATGGGGATATCATTCAACTCATGCAATGCCAGCTACGGGGAGAGGGTCCTGACAACGAAGGAATGAAAGCGTTTTTAGAAGGTTATGGGACAAGTGTACAAGAGCAGGAACATGAACTGAATCAAGCGAGGTATGTTTTGCTGTTGAAAGCGTTCGATACCCTGAGGTGGGCCATAGATCGAAGTCCGGATCAGATCGAGTTTTACACTACATTAGCGAAACAAGCTCTTGAACAGGTTTGGAGGGCCAATAGCGAATCATTGATGTAAAATCATTCATCTTTCAAATTTAAAATTTAATCTTTCTATTTAGCTATAGGTTTATTCTATTAGCAGATCCATTGACGCCTGAAGGGTGCAGGAGTACATTTATAGCCATAATTCTTATTTAACAGATGGGAATTGAAGGTCTAGGGCATTCGTCATCCATCGCTCAGATCTTAATTTTAAAACCAACCAGGAGGTATGTCGATGTCATCATCAACCCAAAAAGTCGTGCTGTGGAGCAAAACAGGCTGTCATTTTTGCGGGGAAGTAAAAGCATTTCTGACAGAGCGAAACCAGCCTTTCGAGAACATTGAAGTGCAGGGTAATGACGTGCTGCGAGATGTACTTGAAGCAAAATATGGCATTCGGCATGTACCTGTCATTGAAGTAGGAGGGGACGGCAAGTTTGAAGCCTTGCTGGAACCTGATCTGGAGAAGCTGGCTGAACTTCTGGCACGAGCGGACGAAGCGGCAGCGGTCTAACGGGAGTCGATATATACCTTTGGAGCAAGCCGTTCCGGCTGATGCATGATGCAAGATCGCATTTGTGCAGCAGCCGGAACGTTCATAACTCAACGCTTGATGAGATGTAAATGGTTCTCATTCACATCTTCAATACTCATATAGAAAAAATCTATTAGTCGCGCTGTTGACCCTTTTACGGGGCAGTGATAAGATTTGTGGAATTAAAACAAACCAAACTCATAGGAATAGTTAACTATTAAGTTGTTTCGCATACGTAATCAGTTCAAAGTGGCCCTTGATAGTTCTTTTGAAGATTTTAATCCAAGGAAGGCGGAATGCACATGACAGCGAAACGCAGTTTGAAATTCGGAGCTATTGTACACGGCGTTGGAGGAAGCAATACCACATGGAGACACCCGGAAGTTCTGGCAGATGCCAGTGTTAACTTTGAGTTCTACAAGCGTCAGACATTGAAAGCCGAAGAAGGCAAGTTCGATCTGGTTTTTATTGCAGACGGTCTGTATATTACCGAGAAATCCATTCCCCATTTCCTGAATCGCTTCGAACCGATCAGTATTCTATCCGCCTTGGCTGCCGTTACTTCACGGATTGGATTGGTGGGTACCCTCTCGACATCCTACAGTGATCCCTTCACCGTAGCCAGACAGTTCGGTTCCCTCGATCAGATCAGTGATGGCCGTGCAGGCTGGAACGTAGTAACCTCTCCGCTCGAAGGTACAGCGAAGAACTACAGTAAGAGCAATCACCCTACGCATCCGGAACGTTACCGTATTGCAACGGAATATCTGCAGGTAACCAAAGGATTGTGGGATTCTTGGGAAGATGATGCCTTTGTAAGAGACAAAGAGAGTGGTGTATTCTTCGACCCATCCAAACTGCACACGCTTAATCATGAAGGAGAGTTTTTCTCCGTACAAGGTCCGCTCAATATTGCCCGTTCACGGCAAGGACAGCCGGTGATTTTCCAGGCAGGTTCATCGGAAGATGGCAAAACGCTGGCAGCACAAGAAGCGGATGCTGTCTTTACCGGACACGATACGATTGAAGATGCACAGGCATTCTATAAGGATGTGAAAACGCGGGCGGCTTCCTATGGGCGTTCTTCACAGGATATTGTTATTCTGCCAGGCATCAATCCCATTGTTGGACAGACCGAAGAGGAAGCTGAACAGAAATATCAGGAGATCGCAAGCTTGGTCACCATCGACAAAGCACTGGATTACCTGGGACGGTTCTTCGAACATCATGATTTCTCCCAATATCCACTGGATGAGCCTTTCCCGGAGCTGAATGGCATTGGAAGTAACAGTTTCCGCAGTGGCACGGACAAGATCAAGAAGGATGCCAAGGAGCAAGGATTGACGTTGCGTGAAGTGGCTCTGCGAGCAGCGACACCGCGCAGCAAATTCCTGGGCACACCAGAGCAGGTTGCTGACAAGATTCAGGAATGGTTCGAGACGGAAGCGGCGGATGGCTTCATTATTGCTTCGGAGCTGCCAAGTGGATTGTCTGATTTTGTGGAACTGGTTGTTCCAATACTGCAAGAGCGCGGCCTGTATCGTACGGACTATGAACACGATACATTGCGAGGGAACCTTGGGGTGCAGATTCCGGTTAACCGTTATACGGCTGCGAAGGAGCAAGTCGTATCTGATTTGGCATAACGGATAGGGAGCGAACGAGCATCTGATTTTGTCTGGCTGTTTTCTCCAACCGGTAATAAAGTCATTTACTACGTCTCGCACTATTTTAAAACCGACTTAACTCATAGGATATATCAAGTATTGGTATAAACATCAATTTAATGACACCTGTATACACAGAGGGGGAAGCGATATGAACAGGTCTATCTCATGGATGAAATATATGGCATTGGCAGCAGTATTGGTGATGGTATTATCCGGTTGCGGAGCGGCGGGAGGCAGCACGAACGGTGCAGCACAGGCTTCGGGCGGGGATCAGGCCGGGCAAGCTGAAGGAGGCAACCTGACTTTTGCACTCGCGACCTCACCGGATACGCTGGACCCTCATCGCAGTGGGCTTGCCGTAACGGTACGTGCCATCCGGACGATCTACGACAATCTGGTAGTACAGTTGCCGGACGGTTCCATCAAACCTTGGCTCGCCACGGAATGGAGCGTATCGGAGGATGGCAAGAGTTATACGTTCAAGCTGCGTGAAGGTGTGAAGTTCCACGATGGCACACCGTTTAATGCGGAAGCCGTGAAATACAATCTGGACCGGGTGATTGATCCGGCTACCAAAGCTGCCAATTCCCTTGCCCTGATTAGACCCTACAGCTCCTCCGAAGTCATTGATGAATATACCATTAAGGTAAATCTGGAATCGCCATCGCAAGCCTTTCTTGGCAACTTGAGCCAGGCGCTTCTGGGGATCGTATCCCCTACAGCTGCCCAAAAATATGGCGACCAGCTGGGTAAAAATCCGGTGGGCACAGGTCCGTATACCTTTGTGAAATGGGATGAAAATGCGGATATCGTCGTTGCCAAGAACAAGGATTACAACTGGGGACCTGAGACGGTTGAAAATAAAGCTGCACCACATGTGGATACGATCACATTCAAAATTGTACCAGAAGAAGCGACACGCATCGGAAGTGTACAAAGTGGTCAGGTACTCGCTGCCGAGACCGTTCCACCGCAGAATATCGCTGCATTGAAAAACGATCCGAACCAGCAATTGCTACAGGCCAATACGGTTGGACTGCCGTACACACTCTTTTTCAATCTGCGCAAAGCGCCTTGGGATGATGTGAAAGTAAGGCAGGCAGTACAATCCGCTGTAGATGTGGAATCGATTGTCAAAACATTGTATCTGGGCAACTACGAACGTGCGTGGTCCGCACTGTCTCCTGGAATCCTGGGTTACAATGCATCGCTGGAAGGAAGCATCAACCCGGACATCAACAAAGCCAATCAGCTGCTCGATGAACAAGGTTGGGTGAAAGGCGCTGACGGCATTCGTGCCAAAGATGGCCAGAAGTTGACCCTACGTTATGTCGATGGTTCGCCCAATCGGGAGAAACGCAATGACATTGCCGCCATTATCCAGCAACAGCTGAAACAGGTAGGCATCGCTGTTGAAGTGGAAATTACCAAAGACGTAGCAACGGTCATCTATCAGAACTGGGATTATGATCTCTATGGCAACAGTCAGGTCAATTCTGATCCCAATGCCTTGTACGCTTTCTATCATACGAGTGCAGAGGGCCAGCGTCCGACCTTATCCGGTTTGTCTGATCCGAAGATCGATGAACTGCTGGAGCAGGGGGCCGTTGAGAGTGACGCGGATAAACGTGTCGAGATCTACAATCAGATTCAACAATACCTGATTGAGCAAGCGGTAATTCTACCGATCTATGTATTCCCGTATACCGTCGCAGCATCAAAAAAGGTCGAGGGTATCAAGTTCGATTCACTGGGTTATCCACTCTTTAACGATGCTCGCATTCAGCCCTAACAGAGGTTGTTCAAAAAGTCCACTTTTGATTACGAGTCATGCCTAATGGCATGATCAGCATCGAATATGAAATTCAGCCGAAATGTCCGTTGCTCACGTAGTTTCCTACGCTCCGCTACTCCATTTCTAGCTTCATTCCATCTTCTCGGTACTGAAAACTGGTCTTTTTGAACACGCACTATAGGAACGGCCAATCCAGATTCAGGAAGGAGATATCCCGGTATGGTTCATACGATACTGTCACGACTCGCAACATCGCTTCTGGTTATATTCGGAGCTTCGGTGCTGGTGTACTGCATCATGTATCTCCTGCCGGGTGATCCGGTTCTGCTCATGCTGGACCCGTCCTCGGCTACCCCGGAGATGATCGAGAATCTGCGGGTTCAGCTTGGACTGGATCAGCCGTTTTACATCCAGTTTGCGAACTATTTCGGTGATATGCTGCGTGGAGATTTCGGTAAATCGATGATCAATTCGGATCCGGTTTTGCCAAAAATACTGGAACATTTTCCAGCGACACTGGCTTTGACCGCACTCAGCTCCATCATTGCCATCACGATTGGAATTACACTCGGTGTATTGTCTGCGATTCATCGCAATGGCGTGATTGATTTCGTGGCCCGGCTTGTTGGACTGTTCGGCATTTCGATGCCAACCTTCTGGACGGGAATACTGCTCATCCTGTTATTTTCGGTACAGCTTGGCTGGTTCCCGGCGATGGGTTCCGACGGATTCAGCTCACTGGTTCTTCCTGCAGCCACGCTGGGACTCGTTGGTGCAGGATTTATCGTACGGATGGTGCGTAACAGCATGCTGGAAGTGATCAATGAACCGTTTATCGTAGCGTTACGGGCCAAAGGACTTTCGGAGCGAGCTATCATGTATGGCCATGCGCTGCGTAATGCGCTGATTCCTGCCGTAACAGTAATTGGCATGCTGATCGGTGATCTGCTTGCAGGAACGGTTGTGGTGGAGACCGTCTTCTCCAGACAAGGAATCGGCCGGATTATTGCGGATGCGCTAATGGCCAAGGATCTGCCAGTGGTGCAAGGCGTTGTTTTCTTTACATCCATTATCTATGTCGTCTTGAACTTGCTGGTGGACATCTCGTATTCGTACATTGATCCCCGGGTTCGGCGTGCTGTCCGAACATGACGACAGCTGGAACAGTCAGAAGTGTCCTGACGCGGAGTATGGAAGGAGGAGTTGTTGCTCATGAGCATGAAACCTTTGGCTGGTGACAAAAAAGCATGGGCGGGCGTAGGACGTATACGTCTGTGGAATCGCCGCCCTTGGCGCTATCGCGTCTCATTCGCGGTATCCCGATTATTCTTTTATGCAGCATTGCTGGTGGTGGTGTTTACCGTGGCATGTGCGATTGTACCAGGCTGGATTGCTCCTTATGATCCAACTCAGATGATGACGGATGTTATCCTGCAGGCTCCTTCTGCTGCGCACCTGTTCGGGACGGACTATTTTGGCAGGGATATCTTCAGTGTGGTTGTGCATGGAAGCAGGGATTCGCTGCTCATTGGATTTGCTTCGGTGCTTGTGGGCGGCATTGTGGGCAGTGCGCTTGGTATTATCTCCGGTTATGCCGGAGGAATTGTGGATACCATCACCATGCGTGCCGTCGATATTCTGATGGCTGTACCCGGCGTGCTCCTGGCGTTGTCTGTTGCAGCTGCTCTCGGGCCAGGACTGATGAACATTGCACTGGCTGTTGCGGTTTCCTCGATTCCGGGGTACGCACGGGTGATGCGTGGGCAGGTCATATCGGTCAAAGGTCTACCTTTCATTACAGCGACACGTTCACTGGGCGGTTCCAATACACGTATTTTCTGGAAACATGTACTGCCACATTCATTGTCACCCCTGCTGGTCATGGCTACGTTGGGCGTAGGGACATCGATCCTTACGGGCTCCGGACTCAGTTTTCTGGGACTTGGGGTGTTGAAGGAAATTCCGGATTGGGGCGCATTGCTCTCACAAGGTAGAGGTTATCTGACGGTTGCCTGGTGGATCTGTACGTTCCCAGGGCTGGCGATCACGTTGTTTGTACTGGCGGTTAATCTGATTGGAGACGATATTCGCGATCGGTTGGACCCCAAAGTAAAAGGAGCGGCCTAGGACGTGTCTCAAAACTCGCTGAAGTGCATCTTTTACCGCCTTTTCGCCCCATGCTGCGTCACTTTCCCTTGACGTGCCCCGGCACGCCTGCGGAAAACTTCCTGGCTTGGAACGAAAATTCGGCAAAATCTGCTTCCTTCGGAGTTTTCAGGCACGCCCAAACCGCTATTCCAAGGAGGAGAAATTCATGTCACATGTTGTCATTATTGCAGGATCACCATCCAAACGTTCGCGTTTGACAGGTCTGACGGATTACACTAGCCAAAAATTAACGGAGGCAGGCATTACGGTTGAAGTTATTCACGTCGTGGATCTGCCTGCTGAGGATCTGGTGCAAGCCCGATTCGACAGCTCGTCCATTCGTGATGCACTGGCTGTTGTTGAAGCGGCGGATGCCGTTATTGTAGCTACACCGGTATATAAGGCATCGTACTCCGGCGTGCTTAAGCTGTTCCTGGATCTGATTCCACAAGAAGGGTTGCGGGGCAAGTTGACACTTCCACTTGTCATTGGTGGCTCCATTGCTCATCTACTCGCTATTGATTATGCATTGAAGCCTGTTCTGGCAGCCCTTGGTGGAAGACATATCCTGGGTGGGGTATACGCTGTGGATCAGGGGATTGAACGACTGGATGATGGAAAGTTTGTACTCTCGGCGGATATTACTACACGTCTGGATCGTTCCTTGGATGAATTGATATTGACACTGGAAAAGGATGGGATTAAGATATCATAAAACCTAGTAAATTTATCGGTTAAATAGATATAAGGTCAAACGTCTGCGGACGTGGATACGGAGGCGCTCATGAATATCGAGAACATTGAAGCATTTGTATATATCAATCATTATGGAAGCTTCAATAAGGCTGCCGAAGTACTCTTCTTGTCCCAACCTTCGGTCACAGCTCGCATTCAGTCACTGGAAAGGGAGCTGGGTTGTAAGTTGTTTGATCGGCTTGGCAAGCAAATTGTGCTGACAGAGGAAGGGCGGAAATTCCTGCCATATGCGCAACAAGTGCTGCAAGTGATTCAGAAGGGCAAGCAGAAGATTCAGCAACGGCGATCAACACCGGATGCGCTTCGGCTCGGTAGTACAGTATCGGTATCCAATTATGTCATTCCCGATTTTCTACCCAAGATCAAAGATGCTTACCCCGAAATTAACATCAAATTGACTACAGCAACGACGGATCAGCTGATTGCCAAACTGCTTGGTCAGGAGATCGATCTTGCTTTTGTGCGCAAGGTCATGCATCCTGCGATCCGTACGGTTGCTTTTTATGAAGATCCGATCCAGCTCTATGTGTACAAAGGACATCCATTCATTGAAAGCGGCCATGTCAGCATGGAGGCAATCCGGAATGAGCAACTGGTCTTTTTCGAATGTGGTTCACTGGACTGGCTTCGCATTCACCGGGCTTTCGACTCGCTGGAACATCCGCCGAATATTACATATCATGTCGATAATTCGGAGACGGCGAAGAAACTGGTTATGCAAGGGGCAGGCATTGCCTTTCTCCCGGGACTCACGGTGAAGAAGGAAGTGCAGAATCAGGAGTTGTTCCCCATTCAGGTACATGAGGTAGCAGGTGTATCGTTGCAGATCAGTGTCGTCACGTTAAAAGAAGAATATTCGCCATTGGCAGAGCCCTTCGGGGAACTGCTGCGGCAGTTATAGAGCGTCTAACGTTGAATCTGACTTTTACACCAAAACGGAGAGTGCAGAACCAATCTGAAGAAGCGAAGCGTGATCGGAAGATGGTACTGCAGTCGGAGTGATAAAGTGTAACATCTCCAGTTCAACTTAATAGTGATTCAAGAACAGAGGTTCAGCACAATCAAGGAGGAGAAGGATATGAGTATTCGTGTTGGCATTTTGGATCAGACCCCCATCTATGAAGGGGAAACGGCGGTGGATGCTTTTCGGCACACGATTGAGCTGGCACAGCAGGCAGATCAGCTTGGATTCCATCGGTTCTGGGTATCGGAGCACCATGATTCAGGGCATGTTGCAGGTTCCTCCCCAGAGGTACTCATTTCCCACTTGCTTGCGCATACGAAGCGGATTCGACTGGGCTCTGGCGGGGTGATGCTCCAGCATTACAGCCCATATAAAGTCGCCGAAAATTTCAATATACTCGCAGCGCTCGGACCAGGAAGAGTTGACCTGGGAATCGGTCGTGCACCAGGCGGATTACCCCGTTCGACACAGGCGTTACAGGAAGGTATTCAGGAAGCTGCATCTCTGAAAGAGAAAATTGTTCAGGTGAAGCGATACATTCATAATGAACCACATGAAGATCCATCTCATGCACTTGCGGGGCTCACTGCTTCCCCTGTGTCCGGCAGTCCAGCAGAGCTGTACGTGCTTGGAGCCAGTGTAGATAGTGCGGGCATGGCTGCGGAACTCGGACTCCCCTATGTCTTTTCACTTTTCATTAACAGTAATATAGAGGTAGCACTTGAAGCCATCCGTGTATATCGTGAGCAATTCGATCGTTCCCAGGGACGGGAGCCCTATGCTGCACTGGCTTTATCCCTAATTGTGGCGGAGAGTGAGGAAGAAGCGGAAGGACTTGCGGGTGAACATAAGCTGGTGAGAATTCACATGGAGAGTGGCAAAGTGCTGACGGTCGGTTCTGTTGAACAAGCGGAAGAATTCGGACGTCAATCCAACGAAACCTATCGGATCGAGATTCTGGAGCCAAGTGTGACCCGAGGTACAAAGGAAAGCGTAGGTCAGGCGCTGCTGAAGTTCCAGCAGGATTTTGCTGTGGAAGAGTTCATTGTGACTACAGCTACACGTGACTTTTCCAAGCGAATTCGATCATTTGAATTGTTGCGTGAAATTCTAGCAGAGCAGGGATTAAGTGAATTTGCACTGGAATCCAAGGAACAGGAAGCAGCAATCGGATAGAAGTAGGTCAGTGAATATATACGAATGGGAGGCCATGTGATGAAAAGTGATCTGGAACAGCCCAAACAGCAGGCTGAGCAACTAGTACAGGGCCCCGAGCATGAGTTTCACGGTGAACGTGCGGAAGCATTCGCGGAACGTTTAATCACCATTCGGCGACACCTGCATCGTAACCCGGAATTGTCCGGCGAGGAAAGGGAGACGACAGCTGCTATTCGCAGCTGGCTGGAAGAGGAAGGCGTCCGTATTGCAGACGAATACGTGCTGCGGACAGGGCTCGTCGCTGAAGTGGGCCAAGGGGACGGACCTGTGGTTGCCCTAAGAGCGGACATTGATGCGCTGCCCATTCAGGAAGAGACGAAGCTGGATTTTACCTCCCAGGTAGATGGAAAGATGCACGCTTGCGGACATGACGCACACACGGCGATTCTGATCGGTGCTGCACGATTACTGAAACAGCGCGAGTCCACGCTCCCTGGGAAAGTACGCTTGTTGTTCCAGCCGTCGGAGGAAAAAGCAACGGGTGCACGACAAGTGATCCAGAGCGGCGCATTGTCCGATGTTCGGGCCGTATTCGGGTTGCATAACAAGCCTGATCTCCAGGTGGGGACGGTGGGCATTCGGGAAGGTGCATTGATGGCAGCAGCAGACGGTTTTGTTGTCAAAGTGGAAGGTGTAGGCACACACGCGGCCGTGCCTGAAGCCGGCATTGATCCAATCGTGGTTGCCGCACATATTGTTACGGCATTACAGGCTATTGTGAGTCGCAATGTGGGAGCACAGGAGAGTGCTGTAATCAGCGTCACCAAGCTCCACAGCGGCACAGCCTGGAACGTTATTCCGGATGAAGCGATCCTCGATGGCACAGTGCGTACCTTTGATGAGAAAGTGCGTGCGCGGATTCGCGAGCGTTTCAATCAGGTGGTAGCCGGTGTTGCGGCGGCCTATGGCACACGGGCTACGGTTCGCTGGATTCAGGGACCACCTGCCGTGGTCAACGATGAGTCTCTGGCATCTGCGGCGGAGCAAGTTGCAAGCCAGATTGGACTGAACAGCATCAGACCGCTGCCTTCTCCGGCAGGAGAGGACTTCTCTTTTTATCAAAAAGAAGTTCCGGGCCTGTTCCTCTTCCTGGGCACCTCTGGCCCGAATGAGTGGCATCACCCTGGCTTTGATGTGGATGAACGGGCATTGCCGCTAGGAGCACATCTTCTGGCTGCACTGGCTGAACAGGCACTGCACAATGTGCAAGCACATCAGGAGTGATAGGTACAGTGAATTCCTGAATCATATCCAGATCGAAACGGTTCCGTTCTGCGGCAACCGTTTTTCGTATTTTTTGAATCTTATCAGATGGTGTAATTATGGCTAGGGCTGGCGCAGAAGTGTCAGCTCTGTTTGGGTTTTCTTACAGGAAGGGAAGCTAAAGGTATTATGAAATTTTATTTTTGAAATGGAAATATTTGTTGACGCTCCCCAAAAAGATGTGCTATATTTTTCTCGACCTTTTAATCGTAATAATTACTATTAGATAAAAAGAAGAACAGGAGTAGTCGCTGCGATGAAACAGGAGATCGATTTTATCAAGTTCAGTCCCACCCAAAACATGACGATTCTGGTTAAAACGGATCATGTAGCCGAGCAATACAATCATATTGCGACGCGTCTAATGTCGTATGATAACGTTTACGCTGAACAAGTGGGATTCATTGAGCCAACGAGGAGACCGGAAGCTGTGGCACGTCTGGAAATGGCCGGAGGGGAGTTCTGTGGCAATGCCTGTATGGCACTTGCAGCACACCACGCATCGGAAGCAGGACTGGCACTTCAGGAATCGATGGACATCGCGCTGGAGGTTTCCGGAACCGATCAGTTGATCATGTGCCATGTGAAGAAGCAGCAGAACGAATACGACTGCCAGGTAACCATGCCGGTTCCGAAGCAGATTGAGCAGCGAACAATCCGGTACGAAGGCATCGAGCTGGATATGGTAATCATCCGTTACACTGAGTTCATCCATATCGTGATCGAAGTCGATGACTTCGACGATATCATGAAGAAGAGGGCACAGACCCTTGCAAGATTACTGGGATTAACAATGGGAGATAAGCTGATCGGTATCTTGTTATATCAATCGCACTCGGAAGAAATGGCCCCACTCATCTATGTTCCTGAGCTGGATAGTCTGATCTGGGAGAGAGGGTGTGGTTCGGGTACGGCCTCCGTCGGAGCCTATCTCGCGTGGAGCCAACAGCGGCAGATTACGCAGTACATCAAGCAGCCTGGTGGTGCGATCAAAGTGGCGGCCCAGTGGAATGGCGCAGAACTTGGGAGTATTACGATTGAGGGATCGGTTGGCATTGTGGCACAGGGCAAAGCCTTCATAGATGCTCCAGCAGAATGGAGCGCTGTAAACGCATGAGGTACATGATACATGATCGAGACAACGTATAGGGGGAAAAGAAATGATCACATTGGTCCATTTTCAGACATGTTTGAGTGAATTTGCAGAGAAATTCGATAAGCTCGCGAGCAAGTATGATCATACGATTCAGCATAGTTCGGAGCTGGAGGCTGTGATCAATGACTACTCCCGCTTTGTGACCGATCAGGAGAATAAGGCAGCCTGGGAACAGTTGCAGCATTCAGAGCTGGAAGAACTTGATTCGCTTATATGGCAGTTAAGAAATAAATCCGCCCAGTGTGTGGCGATCATGGAGAAATATCGTGCATTAAAGTTAGAGAACGGGGATGTACAGATTGCCGATTATTTTAAGAATATAGAAGAGTGTATCGATAAAGAATTCGGCAGTTTCCATGTTACCTCCGATTCGAAAGTGTTGTTGGTAGGCTCCGGTTCCTTCCCCATGACACCATTACTCATCGCCAAGCGAACAGGTGCAGAGGTCGTAGGGATCGATATTGATGAAGAATCCATTAGACTCGGGCAGAAGGTGGTGGAGACGCTGGGCGCGGGCTTGAAGATTCGTTTGCAGTCAACCTTGCTGGAAAATATGGAGTATACCAAGGAAGCAACCCATATCATTTTCAGCTCTACCGTGGCCCCTAAATATGATCTGCTCGATCAACTGCATGCTCTGACAAATGCACAGGTGGTTGTAGCCATGAGATATGGTGACCAGTTGAAGTCCTTGTTTAATTATCCAATGAAAGAGACGGACAGCAGCAAGTGGAAGCTGGTGGACCAGATCCTGCGCCCGGATGATGTGTTTGATATTGCGTTGTATCAAAAAGCATAGCCATGCAAGTGCATCCAAGTGCGTCCAAATGGATTACAGATTGAACTTTGAATATAGGAGGCATATATGAACAATCTTCAGCGAATCCTGATACACGGAACCGGACCTGCATCCATTCAACTTGCGGTAACGCTCAAAGATCATCTCAATTGCTGTATAGGCATTGCGGGGAGACAATCAGTTCGTTCAGCGTCGATATTTGCAGCCCTCGAAGAGAGCAATCAACGTATTCAGGTCAGCATTCAAAATGGGAAACATCAATCGCTCGCAGGTGAGTGTTTCGTTGATCATGTGTTCAAGGGATATGACACCATTGAGGGTGAATGGGATACACTCATTTTGGCGGTTACCACCGATGCGTATATCGATGTGTTGGAACAAATGAATGAGGAATTCATCAAACAACTGAAATATATTATCTTGGTTTCTCCAACGTTTGGGTCCAATCGACTGGTGAGCCATTATATGAGAGAGCGGAATGCAGCGCCGGAAGTGATCAGTTTCTCTACCTACCTCGGAGATACCCGTTGGATGCACGAACATCCGTCGAATCATGTGATTACTACAGGGGTCAAGAAAAAGGTTTATATCGGTTCCACTCTGTACCCGTCTGAACAGGTCAGTAAGCTATGCCAAGTGTATGAGCGTTTGGGTGTTGCGTTGGAAGTGATGCGATCTCCACTGGAGGCGGAAACGAGAAATATTTCGTTGTACGTTCATCCACCTTTGTTCATGAACGACTTCTCATTAGAAGCCATCTTTGGAGCATCGGATATTCAGAAATATGTATATAAGATGTATCCCGAAGGTCCGATTACTCAAGTTTTGATACGGGATATGCGGGCACAGTGGCAGGAGATTATGAATATTACGGACCGACTTGATATTCAGGGAGTGAACCTGCTTCAATTCATGACGGATGACAACTATCCGGTTCGATTAGAGAGTATATCACGCCAGGATATCGAGAATTTCAATCAGCTGCAGGTCATTCATCAGGAGTATTTATTATACATACGATACACCTCATTATTGATTGATCCATTCTCGGAACCCGATTCGGAAGGCAAATATTTCGACTTTTCAGCAGTCCCATTCCGCAAAACGTTCATGAACCGCGAAGGGGAACTGGACATCCCCCGTATGCCCAAGGAAGATTACTATCGCATCAAAATCATTCAAGGCATAGCCAGACATCTCGATGTGAGCTGTCCAACCATTGATCAATTTATCGCTAGATATGAAGCGAAGCTTCAGGAAGTGGCTGACGCCAACCCGGATCAACGCGTGTCCGAAGCCTTTGTCATCCAATCCTTTGACGAGGATATCCGCATGATCTGCACTGGACTTGTAAGTAGTAAGGTCTAATTACATCTCAAATTAATCAAGTTGAACCTGATGTTTACATCATAACGGAGAGTGCAGAACCAATCTGAAGAAGCGAAGCGGTCGCCTTTATCCCCGGATTTTCTCTATGGAAAAGAGAATCAAAAAAATCTGGGGATAACAGCGATCGGAAGATGGTACTGCAATCGGAGTGGTCCGATGTAACCTACAAGGTCTGCTTGTAACTTAATCATCAGGAGGAAATGTTGTGAAAAAGGGTCTTACTTTTACATCTATACTATTGCTGGTGTCAGCCATTGCGCTGCTCGCCGGATGCGCTCAGAGCACAAAAGAGAAAGAGGGCGCCCAAACGGAGTCTGTAAATAGTCAGGTGCAAACGGAACTCATCTATGCTTCTGCCAAAGATATTAATGATATGAACCCCCATTTGTACACAGGCTCCATGCCTGCACAAGGGATGGTATACGAGTCTCTGGTGGAAAACACGCCTGACGGAATCAAGCCATTGCTAGCTGAATCATGGGATATTTCGGAGGATGGCAAGACCTATACCTTTCATCTGAGACAAGATGTGAAATTCCATGATGGGGAGCCGTTCAACGCAGAGGCGGTCAAACAAAATATCGATGCAGTTCAGGCCAATGCTGAAAAACACGCCTGGATCAAGCTGTCTACCAAAATCACGAGTGTGAAAGTTATCGATGAGCATACGGTGGAGTTGACGCTGTCGGAAGCTTATTATCCGGCTCTGGTGGAACTGTCTATGACAAGACCTTACGTCTTCATATCACCCAAGGATTTCAAAGATGGCGGAACCAAAGACGGGGTAAGTGGTTTCCACGGTACAGGACCTTACAAGCTTACTGCTCATAAAGTTGAAGAGAACGCCACGTTTGAAGCCAATGAAGACTATTGGGGTGGTGCACCTGCAATCAAGAAGATCACAGCCAAGGTTCTTCCCGCAGGCGAAACGACATTCCTGGCATTGCAAAAAGGAGAGATCAACTTTGTGTTCACGGATGACCGGGGGGCAGACAGCATTGATGTCGAGGCCATGGAGCAATTGGCTGAATCTGGTGATTATCAAGTGGTTCGAAGTGAAGCGATGAATACGAATATGATCGTAGCCAATAGCAGTCGCCAGAATAGTCCAGTTCAGGAAACGGCAGTTCGGGAAGCACTTTGGTATGCTATCGACCGGGAAACGATCAGTAAAGATATTTTCAACGGAACGCAGACTGTAGCGGACACGCTATTTTCAGCCAATGTCAATTACGCCAAGGTCGACCTGAAGAAACGGGAGTATGATCCGGAAATGGCTAAAAAACTTCTGGACCAAGCAGGCTGGACATTGGCAGACGGTAAAGTGGTGAGAATGAAGAACGGTCAGCCTTTGGCCATGAAACTCTACTATGACAGTAACTCGTCTTCCCAGAAAATACAGGCCGAATTGATCCAGTATTCGATGAAAGAACTGGGTATTCAGCTTGAAATCGTGGGCGAAGAATCCACTTCCATTGCGAATCGGAGAGCCACCGGGGAATATGATCTGCTCTTTAATCAAACCTGGGGACTGGCCTATGATCCACAGAGTACCATTGCTGCATTTACATCAGATTCGGCTTACAAGCATACGACAAGCGGAATTGCTGAAGCAGATGAATTGTACAAGAAAATCGATGCGGTCATGGTCTCCACGGATGAGGCTTCACGCCAATCCCTGTATGCCGACATTATGAAGATCGTCCATGATGAAGCAGTGTTCATTCCGATTACCAACGGACGTGTCACCATAGTCGCTCCCGAGAATCTCGAAGGAATCGCATTCAAGCAGACCCAATATGAACTGCCATTTGAACAAATGAATTTTAAATATATAAATTGAACTAAACATTTACACAAAACGGAGAGGACAGAAAGAACCTGAAGAAGCGGAGCGTTCGCCTTTATCCCCGGATTTTCCCTATATAAAAGGAATCAAAAAAATCTGGGGATAACAGCGATCGGAAGGTTGTTCTGTCATCGGAGTGTAGTGTAAATATTGTTTAGTTCAATTTAAATAGAGCGGAGATGGATATGGGAAGTTATATCTTCAAAAGGATTCTGTTAGCCATCCCTTTACTGATTATCATTTCATTTATAACGTTTGTCCTGATTAATCTATCTCCCTTGGACCCGGCGGTTGTCGTGTTACAGGCACAGGAAGTTCCGCAGATCACGGATGAACTGATCGCCCAAACGAACAAAGCGCTGGGATTCGATCAGCCGTTCATGATCCAGTATGCGAACTGGATCATGGCTGTTGTGCAGTTGGATTTCGGCAACTCTTATGTATCGGGTGAACCCGTGTGGTCTCTGATGGGGCCGGCTTTTATGAACACATTGAAGTTAACGCTCGTTTCATCGGTATTCATTATTGCGCTGTCCATCCTGCTGGGTGTGATCTGTGCCATGAGAGAAGGCAAGCTGCTGGATCGATCGGTCAGAGGTATTTCCTTTTTCCTCACAGCCATGCCGTCCTACTGGCTTGCAGCTATTATGATCTGGTATTTTTCCGTCAAGCTGGATCTGTTGCCTACCAGTGGCATGGACTCGTATCGAAGCTACATTTTACCGGTGATCGTAATCACGGTGAGTTATACAGGCATTTACTTCCGAACGGTTCGAAGCTCCATGCTGAGCAATATGAATGAGGACTATGTGTTATATGCAAGGGCAAGTGGTCTGAGCGAGAAGAAAGTCACCCTGCATATTCTGAGAAATTCATTACAGGTGGCCGTGTCCATCTTTTGCATGGCGATCCCGATCGTGTTGGGCAGTACGGTGGTTATCGAAAATGTATTTGCCTGGCCGGGGCTCGGGAGGCTCAGCGTGAAATCCATTTTAAGCAGGGATTTTCCGATTATTCAGGCGTATGTTCTGATGCTGGCTGTCACCTTTGTCTTGTTTAATACGTTATCCGACATCATTAATGCGGCGATGAATCCCCGGTTGAGAAAGGAATTCTGATGCGAATACTGAAAAATCTCAGTAAAGACAAGCTTGCGATGACCTCGTTGGTAGTGATTATCGTCATGATTATGGCGGGCATACTGGCTCCGCTTATTGCGCCGCATGATCCTGGACAAGTGAATATGAAGCTGCGTTATGCCTCCTCGTCCTGGGAGTATCTATTAGGCAATGATCATCTGGGCAGATGTGTGTTATCCCGGCTTATCTATGGTATCCGTCCAAGTGTGTTATGGGTTCTGGTTGCGCTCAGTCTGTCTGTTCTGATCGGGGCTATTGTTGGATTCATCGCGGGTTACTTCAAGGGGAAAGTGGATGCATGGATCATGAGAGTCTGTGACATTATGCTGTCATTTCCCGGATACGTGATGACACTGGCGGTGGTCGGCATTTTGGGTGCAGGATTGGAGAACATTTTGATTGCTTTTGTGTGCATGAAATGGGCCTGGTTTGCCCGCGTTATTCGCACATCTGTGATGCAGTTCTCTGATATGGATTATGTAAAATTCGCCAAAGCCTCCGGCACGCCAAATCTGAGAATTATAACCAAACATATTGTTCCGGTTACTTTTGCCGATATTGCTGTCATTGCGAGTGGTTCCATGTGTTCGATGATGTTGCAGATCTCCGGCCTTTCCTTTCTGGGGCTTGGCATTCAGGCTCCGCATGCGGAGTGGGGCATGATGCTCAATGAGGCGAGGGAAGTCATGTTCTCCAGACCTGAATTGATGTTGGCACCGGGCCTGGCCATTGTGGTGGTCGTGTCTGCTTTTAATTTTCTATCGGATGCCCTTCAGGTGGCTCTGGACCCCAAATTGATGACCTCTCAAGGTAAGTCTGACAAGTCTTACGAAAGTGAGGTGAGAAAGACCACTTATGAATATAGTCGAGGTTGAACATTTGAAAGTATGGGACACCAACACAGACAAAGTGATCATTCATGACAGTTCATTTGAAGTCAGGCAGGGAAGCTGTATGGCCATCGTAGGGGAAAGTGGTAGCGGCAAGTCCGTCACGTGCAGAGCTATCATGCGACTGAACAAGCCATGGATTCGTCAATCGGGCACGATGTTATTCCAGGGCGAAGACCTGAACCAGCTTTCGGAACCGGAGATGCGGCGTAAGCGGGGCAAGCATCTATGTATGATTTTGCAAAATGGCATGAGTGCATTTGATCCTTCCTGTGTCATTGGTGTTCATATTCGGGAGACGCTTCAGCAACATTTTGGCTGGAACACCCGCGAGAGTGAACGGAAAATCATCAATGCCATGGAAAGCGTCATGCTTAGACATCCGCGTGAGATTCTGAATCAATATCCACATCAGCTTTCCGGTGGAATGCTGCAACGAATCATGATTGCACTGGCATTGGTGCTGGAGCCTGATCTGATTATTGCGGATGAGCCGACAACGGCACTGGATACGATCTCTCAATATGAAGTCGTGGAGCAATTGATTCAATTACGCGAACGCATGGGCTGTTCCATGATGTTCATCTCCCATGATCTCGGCGTCGTTCAGAAGATTGCAGATGACGTGATGGTCATGAAAGACGGCAAGATCGTAGAGCGTGGCAGCATGCATTCTGTTTTGACGGAACCGAAGCATGCCTATACGCAGTATCTGGTCTCTACCCGACTTGAGCTGAGCAATCATTTTAAGGCGTTGATGCAGGGGGACTTATAGATGCTAAAGGTGGAAGGTATCGAAAAATCATATAACCAAGGCGGACTGTTCTCCAAGCACAAACAACAAGTTTTGAAACAGGTTACCTTTGAATGCCAGAAGGGCGAGTGTCTCGGTATCATCGGTGAAAGCGGAAGTGGTAAATCGACGTTGGGCCGTCTGATTCTGGGCATTGAACGCCCGGATCGTGGAACGATCTCGCTCGATGGTAAAGACGTACAGGATCGACGTGTACGGATGGGCAATCTCAGCGCCGTTTTTCAAAACTATACGTCCTCCATCAATCCATTTCTTACCGTGGAAGCTGCCATTATGGAACCGATGCAAGCACAGCAAAAGCTGCGAAAGGATCAGGGTAACTCAGAGAAGGTGGATCTGTTGCTGCACCAAGTTGGACTGGATCCTTCCTATAGATCCAAATATCCGCATGAACTATCCGGCGGGGAGGCTCAGAGAGTGTGCATTGCCAGAGCGATCTCGACAGCCCCAAAACTTATCGTGTTCGATGAAGCGATCAGCTCACTGGAAGTGTCTGTTCAGATCCAGGTGTTGCAATTACTGAAAGAGCTTAAGGAAATCTACAAGCTGAGCTATGTCTTTATCACACATGATATACAGGCGGCAGCCTATATCTGTGACAGGGTAATCATTTTCAGAGAGGGACAGGTTGTAGAGATCGTTCCGACCAAGCAACTCAAGGACGTACAGTCCGACTATGCGAAGCGATTATTGAAGCATTTAATACCATTTTAGGGGGAGCATCCATTGTGAGTGGAGCGATGTCTTGGCCTTTTCTGCGCTTGTACATATTGGTTCTTTTATATTTCAGTGCCAATGCCATTCTTAACGTGATCATCCCATTGCAAGGGGAGTCCTTGGGCGCGAGCGGTACAACAATCGGACTGATCATGGGCGCTTATATGTTCACAACGATGTTCTTCAGACCCTGGGCAGGTCGGATTATTCAAAAGCACGGACCAATCAAAATATTGCGTCTGATTCTGATTATCAATGGATTTGCGCTGATTTTATATACCTTTACGGGACTCGGCGGTTACTTGGTTGCTCGTATTTTGCAGGGGGTATCGACAGCATTCTTTTCTATGGCTTTGCAGATTGGCATTATTGATGCCCTTCCGGAGAAAGATCGCTCTCAGGGGATTTCGTATTATTCGCTGTTCAGTTATATACCGGGGATCGTGGGGCCTGTTATCGCGTTAGGAATCTGGCAGACGGGTGGCATGGATTATTTTACAGTGGTTCTGATCGGCATTGCCGTCTGTACGGGCGTCTTCGGATATACTGCCAAAATGGAACCAAACAAGGAGCAGCATGCTGTGGATCCATCGGAGCAGAACGTGAGCATGTGGGAATCCTTTGGTCAGCTGGTGAAGAACCCACATTTATTTCGTTGCAGTGTGTTGATGCTCGCCGCTTCGGTTGTATTTGGCGCGATTACCACCTTTATTCCGTTGTATGCGAGTCAAGTACCAAACGGGAATGCCGGCGTATATCTGATGCTTCAGGCAGGAACGGTGGTGCTGGCTCGAATTATGCTTCGAAAAAGGATTCCGTCCGATGGCAGTTGGCATTCTCCTTTCATCATGGGTACGATGTGTCTGCTCGCCGTAGCTGCGCAATGTGTCAGTTTTGCCGTGACAGGCGGGATAGTCTTTTTCTATGTGGGCGCTGTATTCATGGGAATCGGTCAGGCGATCCTGTATCCGACACTCACGACCTATTTATCTTTTGTCTTGCCTAAGCTGAACCGGAACGTCCTGATCGGGTTATTTATCGCGATGGCGGATCTGGGTATTTCTCTGGGTGGTGTGATTATGGGACCGGTCGCTGACTTCTCTTCCTATTCATTTATGTACATGATCTGTGCTATCCTAGGAGCGGTAATGATCGTTTTTGCCTATGAACGGCGTAGACCCGTGTCAGGTACATCTGTGAGTTGACTGCCAGGAGAGAAAGTGGTGACGAACGTTTGAAGGCTTCAATGACGGCAACATCTAATGGAAAATTAAATCCGGTATCCTTTTCGTTTATCCGGTTTTATATGTTGGCCTTTTTATTTTTTGCAGCGAATTCAGCTTTGACGATTATTCTGCCTCTGAGAAGCGAAGCCGCTGGATTGAACCAGGCTGAGATTGGTCTGATGATGGGGGCATATATGTTCACCTGTATGCTCTTGAGACCTTTTGCAGCACAGCTGCTGGGTAAGCATGGGCCACTTCGAGTGATGCAATGGTTATTGCTTTTGCATGCGGGCACGCTACTGCTGTTTGTTGTTTTTGGTGTGGAGACGTATCTGTGGTTGCGAGCCCTGCAAGGGGTAGCTACAGCCTTTTTCTCCATGACGATGCAGGCAGGCATTGTGGAAAAGCTGGAGGACAAGGACCGGGCACAAGGACTGTCCATGTACACCCTTTTTACGATGGTTCCTTCTCTGGTCATTCCGATCCTTGCCATACAAATCTGGGAAAATGCCAGTGATCTGGCATTTACGCTGCTGATGATCGGACTGGCGGCGCTGCCACTTCTGATTGGATATAATGTGGATCTGCCACGGAGTACCGTGCAGAACAAATCGTACACCTTGGGCGACATGTTTCGTTCATTCGGCGGCATCTGGCGCAGTACGCCACTGCTGATTAGCAGTGTGGTGATGTTGTTTGCGTCCTGCGTTTTTGGGGCAACAGCGACCTTTCTTCCCCTGTATATGGTATCCACCGGAATGGCGAGTGCAGGCGTATTTCTGACGATTCAGGGATTAGTTGTAATCCTGTGCAGGTTTATTTTGCGCAAAAAAATTCCGTCCGATGGTAGCTGGAATACCTGGCTGATGGCAGGGTTAATGCTATGTGCTGCACTGGGAACCCAGTTGCTCAGTCTAATGGAGACCATCGGGCCGCTAGTGTATTTATCCGCGGTGTTTAGCGGTTTTGCCCTGGCACTGTTGTACCCGACATTAACCACATATCTGTCCTTTGTGCTGCCTGCGGATTCCAGATATGTACTCATGGGGATTTTCATGTCCTCGTATGACCTCGGATTCTCTCTGGGCGGACTGGCGATGGGGCTTATTGTACAGGTGAGTTCGTATTCGACCATGTTTATGATCTGCACGTTGCTCTCAATTGCAGCGATGATTCTGGTGGTCATTTTCAGGCAACGGATGGAAGCGAGTAATAAGGCCAGCTCTACGGTGGCAAGATGAAAGGTATTGTAGTAGATTGATCCTGTGCAGTGATAGACAGTCGGATATTACTGCCAGGTATTAGTTATTGTGGTGCGATTGGAGCACCGACGTGGGAATGTAAAGTAAAAGGCTTATGGACTGAATTTTCCGGGACGTATCGTCAGGATACGAAGCTGAAAGAGACGGATCATGAGTCTTTTTTATATCTAGAATTTATAGGTTTTCAGCGGAGATGAACAATTCGATTATCGTAAGAAAAACTTCAACTAAACGCGGTCTATCTTCTGTGACAATACGTCCATAGATGTTTTTCTTATCCATTTTTCTGGACGATTTCGTAAAAATAGTTTGACAACGACAGTCTAACAGGATTATAGTCATTGTTGTTAATCGTAATAATTACTATTAAAGTCTGAATCATACAGACTGCAAATATAAGGAGTAGATTTCTATGACACAAAAGCAAGTTCCGGTAACTGTACTGAGTGGTTACCTCGGTTCAGGGAAAACGACGGTTTTGAATCATGTGTTGAACAACAGACAAGGGCTTAAGGTTGCCGTAATCGTCAACGACATGAGTGAGGTCAATATTGATGCAGCGCTGGTCAAGGGGGAGGCAACCTTGTCTCGAACGGAAGAGAAGCTGGTGGAGTTGTCGAACGGCTGTATCTGCTGCACCTTGCGGGATGATCTGATGCAAGAGATTGAGAAGCTGGTGAACGAAGGCAAGTATGACTATATTTTGATCGAATCCACTGGCATCAGTGAACCTGTTCCAGTTGCACAGACCTTTACATACGCCGATGAAGAGTCGGGTATTGACCTGACTAGTCTGGCCCGATTGGATTGTCTGGTAACGGTAGTGGATGCCAATCGATTCTGGCATGATTTTGGATCAGGACAGAGTCTTCTGGATCGTAATCAGGCGACCGGAGATGAGGACACCCGTGACGTTGTAGACTTGTTGATTGATCAGATCGAAACCTGTGATGTGCTGCTGCTGAACAAATGTGATCTGATCGATGACACCGAGCTGAACAAGCTCGAAGGGATCATCCGCAAGTTACAGCCTAACGCCAAGATCATTCGGACCGAGAACGGACAGGTGAATCCGTCCGAGATTCTGAATACAGGCCGCTTTGATTTTGAGAAAGTGAGCATGTCCGCTGGGTGGATTCAGGAGCTGGAGAAGGAGTCGCATACACCGGAAACCGAGGAATATGGCATTGGTTCCTTTGTCTATCGCCGTAGAAAGCCATTCCATCCTTCCCGTCTGGCTGAATTCATGAGTTACTGGCCGGAAGAAGTGGTACGTGCCAAAGGTTTGGTATGGCTCGCGGCCGAGGGGGATGTTGCGGCAAGCCTCAGTCAGGCAGGGCCATCCATTCAGTTCGGTCCTGCGGGACATTGGGTAGCGGCGTTGCCGGAAGCGGACAAAGAAGAGATTTTGCGTAACGAGCCGGATGTTCTGGAGAAATGGGATGCCCAGTGGGGAGATCGTCAGACGGAACTTGTCATGATTGGAATCGAAATGGAACGTGCCAGCATTGAAGACGAGCTGGACCAGTGCCTGCTCAGTGATGAAGAAATGCTAGGCGACTGGGGTCATTTTGACAATCCACTACCATGGCCTGTGGAAGCCGTATAACTCGGAAGATGATGTTCTAAACATAAATTTAATGGATAAAGGAGCTGTAATTCGTGGCTAAAAAATCAAAAGTGGTACGTGAGAAGCAACGTCAGGCGATCGTGGCAAAATATGCGGACTTGCGCAGGGAATTGAAGGAAAAAGGGGATTACGAAGCATTGCAGAAATTGCCACGTAATGCATCTCCGACCAGACTGAGGAACCGTTGTGAAGTAACAGGTCGCCCGCGGGGTTATCTACGCAAGTTCAAGGTATCTCGAATTAAGTTCAGAGAACTGGCTCATCAAGGTCAGATTCCTGGGGTAACGAAATCCAGTTGGTAAAATGATCAAGGGTGGTATTTTGCTGAAAGGATGTGCATCTTCATGCTGGACTCGTTTACGTTACGAAGAATTCAGTCGGTGATGAATGGCTATATTCACGAGAAGGTACCCGCGCCACTGCGTACGATGGTGAAGTTGACATATGAGATGAATGACAATGAATTGATCCTGACCGAAGAAAGACCCGCCGAGGAACGGTATCAATGGGATAAGATGCATATTGCCCGATTTTACTGGGAAGAAAATCAGTGGAAAGTGTATGCCAGAGATGAACAGAGCAGCTGGAACCCGGTAGATGTTATTACACCTTGTTCCGATTTTGAGAATGTGCTTGAGCAGGTGGAACGGGATGAGGCCGGGCTGTTCTGGCGTACGTGAGCAGATCGGTTAAGAGTATACTTCATTCGTTAAAGTAAATGTCAATTCAGACCATTAGGGCGTATATGCAACCGAGTTCGAAGCTAGCGACATTCAGTGGCTAGCATCGGGCTTTTTTTGTGTCCAAGAAGAACTGAAGCACAGAAAGCGATCTTTTAGTTAGTCTTTTATAACGGGTAAAAGAATAAATGAAAACTGTTTTACAATAAATATTTATTGTAAAACGATAAATATTATGATAAATTCATATCACTTAAAACAAGTGAGGTGCTTTTTGTGAAGCGAGGTACAACCATCTTTTTAAAATTGGCTGTGTTTCTTATTGGTGTTCCCATTCTTGCCTTAGGTATATTCGGCATACCCTGGTTAGCGAACAATCCGGTGAGTCCGAATTATGCTGGTGCACTATACCCCATAGTGATCATTATGTATGTATCCGTTATTCCGTTTATCGTTGCACTGTACCAGGCATTCCGTCTGCTGAGCTACATCGACAAAAATGAAGCGTTCTCTCTAATGTCAGTGAAATCCTTAAAAACAATAAAATATTGTGCTATTGTAATCAGTAGTCTCTATTTTGTGATGTTGCCATTTGTTTATGTTGTGGCAGAGAAAGATGATGCTCCAGGCCTCATTCTTATGGGAATGGTTCCTATTTTTGCTTCATTGGTCATTGCAGTGTTTTCCGCGGTGCTCCAAAGATTGTTACAGGAAGCGATTGATATCAAATCAGAAAATGACCTAGTGGTCTGAGGTGAATATATGGCCATTATAATCAATATTGATGTGATGTTGGCAAAGCGGAAAATGACGGTTACCGAGCTTGCAGAGAGAGTTGAGATTACAATCGCCAATATTTCCATATTAAAAACAGGAAAAGCAAAAGCGATCCGTTTATCCACTCTGGATGCCATCTGTAAAGCACTGGATTGTCAGCCTGGAGATATATTGGAATATAAGGCTGACGAGGACGAAGATACAAATGAACAGATATGAAAAATGAGCGAAGAAGACTCTGCATGTTGTATGCAGAGTCTTCTTTTACGTCAGCTTGATCAAGGAATACGTGCCGTGCCTATAACGAATGATTGTGCATCATTCGAAATTGCATAGGTGTTACGTTTTCCTGGATTTTAAAACAGCGGATGAAGTAGCTTGACTGAGAGAACCCCGTTTCCAGCGTAATTTGTTTAATGGAAAGGTTAGTTGTCGCAAGCAGCTGTTTCGCATGTAATAACCTGGATTCCATCAGGAATTCGGGGAAGGAGATGCCAAATGTTTGACTGAACTTGCGGCTAAAGTAGGGTGTACTATATCCGGCTATTCCAGCAGCATGATCAAGCGTGATGTGCTCGTTACTATGGGAACGAATATAATTCCCTGCTTCACGAATTCGCTCTGAAGTGTGATTGAGCGAAACGTTGATCCGGCTCGCAGCGGATTGTAATCTGGTCAGAAGTTCATATAGTGTGGCTGCCACACTGTGCTCGTCCTCCACTTGATAGCTTCTTCCTAGCTCCAATAATCTGTCCATTAGCGCGGTAACCACCGGAAAGTTGGAACATTGAAACAGCCACGGCTCGTCAACGCCTTTTCCGTTTAACAGTTCTTCGAGACGAATGCCGTAAAAGTGAATCCAACGAATGCTCCAAGGATCATCCGAATCTGAATAGTACGTTTGTCTAAGACCGGGACCATAGAGAAATCCCTGTCCACGCGTTAGCTCATAACAAGTGGTTCCAGTGTCTAGAAATCCTTTACCATCAAGTACAAGGTGCAGGTTATAGCAATGATCCAAGTTGATATCTTTCGTTCGATATTCCCGATTCACACGATGCTTCGGAAAATCACTGTACCCTCCAATAAAATCAGGGAAGCATACATGTCTGGGGAAAATCGGCTTGGGAAGAAAGAGGTGTTCTTTCACGTGCATCCTCCATTTGAACGCAATATTTTTATGTAGTGAACCTAAATAGATTCAGCCCACTGTTATTTGAATCTCAGACAATGACAATATTTTATTATAAGTCGCATAATCTTGTCATTTATTATCTGTGAAGGTTCCAATAGAATGGAGGCAATATGGCAGGTTAAGGGGGCAATTGAAGGTGGCAAAATCAATCCAAATGGATGAATTGAAACTGGGGGTCTGTTATTACCCTGAGCATTGGTCGGAACAGTTGTGGGAGGACGATTTCCGTAGAATGCAAGAGATGAATATTACGGTTATCCGGATGGCTGAATTCGCATGGTCTATCTTTGAACCGGAAGAAGGTCAGTTTGATTTTAGTTTTTTCCAGAAGGCACTGGATCTGGCGCATCAATACGGTTTAAGTGTTATTTTGGGAACACCTACTGCAACTCCACCAGCGTGGTTAACATCCAAATATCCAGAAGTATTAAACGCAAATAAAGATGGGGTGTTGTATCAACACGGAATGCGGCGTCATACCAACTACAGCAGCCCAATCTTCAGACAGCAATGTGAAAAAATCGTGCGCAATATGGTGATTGCCTACAAAGACCATCCGGCTCTTATTGGATGGCAGATCGATAACGAATTCAATTGTCATATGGATGTCTTCTATGCTGAGGCCGATCATGTCGCCTTCCGTGAATGGCTCAAGAATCGTTATGAATCGTTGGAGAATCTGAACCAGGCATGGGGGACTGTTTTTTGGAGTCAGACCTATACCGATTGGGAGCAAGTTCACCTTACCCGAAATATGGTCAATCAATCGCCCAATCCTCACTTGGCATTGGATGAAAAGAGATTCATATCAGCAAATACGATTTCATTTGCCAAGCTACAGGTGGACATCATTCGGGAACTAGATCCAGAACATTGGATTACGACTAATGGTACGTTCGGACACTTGGATAATCATGAAATGACAGAAGACCTGTTGGATTTCTTTTCTTATGATTCGTATCCGCAGTTTGCCACGATCTTCCCGGGGACAGACGACAATTCGTTACAAGACCGGGCCTGGAGCATGAAACTGTCGAACGTACGTAACATGTCACCGAACTTCTGTGTCATGGAACAACAGTCTGGGCCAGGAGGTTGGGTTGATAGTATAGGCATGGGTACGCCAAGACCGGGACAGATCCGATTATGGTCGTATCAATCCGTTCTTCACGGAACAGACCTGCTCGTCTACTTCCGCTGGCGGACGGCAACGTTCGGAACCGAGATGTACTGGCATGGCATCAATGATTACCATAATCAACCTAACAGAAGGGTACGCGAGGTTGCACAAGTAGGGGAAGAGTTTGCCAAGATCGGGCGTGTTATTGCGGGTACTACCTATCAAGCTGATGTTGCTATCCTACAGGATTACGATAACATCTGGGATGGAGAGTTGGACGAGTGGCACGGTCCACTTCAGCAACAGAGTGTACGCTCCTGGTATAAACAGCTCCAGTATCGTCATATCCCAACGGACATGGTTACACTTCAACCAACGACAACACTGGAAGAGCTATCTGAATATAAGGTGATCATCTATGCTCACCCGGCCATCATGACAGACGAGACAGCAGAACTTCTGCAAGCCTATGTCAATCAAGGAGGCACTCTGTTTTTTGGTGCGCGTACCGGTTATAAGGATCTCAAGGGACATTGTTACATGAGACCGTTCCCAGGGGCGGTCGCTGAGCTGTGTGGTGTAACCGTGGAGGATTTCACCTTAATCAAAGGAACCGTTCCCGCAGCTGAGCTGCAATGGAATGGAGCGAGTGAGCGACTTCAGGAGGGAACGCCAACGGCTGGATTTAACGAAGTTCTTCATGTGGAGCATCCGGACGTGCAGGTCGTAGCGGAGTATACATCCGAGTATTATGCAGGTAGTCCTGCATTGACCAAACGTGCGGTAGGTCAGGGACAGGTATGGTATTATGGGGCGGCTTACAACGAACCGGTCGTAGATGCTATTCTAGATGAAATAGGGCTATCTTCACCAGTGGGTGACCTGGTAGAGGTAGCGTCTGAAGTTGAACTAGGTATCCGTTCTGGTGAGGATAAAGCTTATGTATTTTTACTCAACTACTCGGATCAACAAGTGTCTATCAAGCTTAAGAAGCAAGCAAAAGAGTTACTATCGGGTACAACAATGCAGAATGAAATCATTATGTCCGCGTATGGTGTATTCATCTTTGAGATCGATTTGCCACATTAAGAAATTCATTCATCCATATCATGCGTTATATATAGAAAGAAACACCAAAAACGCCTTGCAGCGAATGCAAGGCGTTTTATATATGCATGATGTGCAACATCCGTTTAGCATGGACTATCATGAGATGTATTTTGTATGACTATGTTTGATACAAAATTTCACCTGTCCGTGACACATCATAGCCCTCGAATGATTGCAGTTCCTGCCTGAACTCCGGAGATTGGAGAATCCGCAGGACCGATTCAGTCCAGGCTTCATTACCTTGCTTCCTTAGCATGACCAGATCATAACGTTCCTGAACGAGCGGGATAAAATCAACCTGTCCCACAAGTCGCGCAGCCTTCTCAATGCCAACTCCGACGTCGGCTTCGCCTGAACTGACTTTGGCCGCCACCCCCATGTGACTGGTTTCTTCGGTTTCATATCCGATCAGACCTGCGGATGGAATTCCATGCAGTCGAAGTTGCTCATCCAGCAATACTCGTGCGCCAGAACCTATCTCCCGGTTAGCGAGTCGAAGTTCAGACTTGCTCAGATCGTTCCAATTCTGCAAGTTCTGCGGGTTGCCACGCTGAACATACAGTCCGGCAGGACGTGACAGCAGGTTCACCACAACATAGGACCGTCCCGTCAGAATTTTGCGAATATACGGCAAGTTATATTCACCCGTATCTCCGTCGAGCAGATGGGTACTGACCAAGTCGGACTCGCCGCGATACATCGAGATAAGCCCGTCCAGACTGCCCATGAACGAACGTAGCGGACGAATGTCCCGAGTTTGTTTCTCCATGTGGCGAGTCAGAATATCCAGACTGACATCCTGACCTGTGATCACTAGATGCCGTGGCATACCTGTCAGACCAGGACTAGACATCGCTGGCGCAGATCCAGCGGGGGTTGCTGACTGTGGGGAAGTACCCGGGGAATGAACATGACCGAGTTGATTCCCGGATGCTGAGGTCTGATCCGGAGTCGGGATGCGTTGACCTGGAGACTGAAGTTGCTTGGAGCGTCGTTTATATGCCTCCAGATCGGTAGCATCAATCCGCATTTGTTTACCCACACGGTATGCGACGAGGTCTCCCTTTTTGATCAGGTCATAGACCGTCAGTTTCGATATTTTGAGCAGCTTGGATATTTCTTCGGTTGTGTAGGATTGCTCCTCCGTCATAAGTGAAGATCCTCCTTCAAAGGTATAGAGCAACTATGATTTTATTACATCAGCGTAATATCATGTGAGTTATGTGATTCATGTGAACAGATCATTCATCATGATGGAATGTTTCTTGTACTATACCATTAATTGAGGGATGCCATAAACCTGAGAACACTGAAGAAACGTATAGGACAGGTAACAAAAATCAAATGTGATCTAAATCACCTTCCCATTTTATTTGATTTGTGTATAATCAGATATAGTTAATTATATCTAGTTATAACTAAACATAACATTGGGGGATATATGAATGAGAAATAGGATCGGATATGTTTTGGGAAGTATGTCACTGGGACTGGCTCTTGTATTGGCTGGTTGTGGCGCAAGCACGAGCACTACGGATACATCCACGGGTGCAGAACAAACGACATCGACGCCAGCAGCATCAGGCGAAAGTTCATCAGCAGGCGTTACTGATCCTCAGGAAACGGTAGATCTGACGATCTCAGCGGCGGCCAGTCTTACGGATGCCATGAAGGAAATAGAAACGAATTTTGAAACAGCGAATCCCAATATAGAACTGAATTTCAACTTTGGCGCATCGGGTGCCTTGCAACAGCAGATTGAACAGGGTGCACCGGCTGATATCTTTGTATCGGCGGCAACGAAAAATATGAATGCGCTGGTGGACGAAAACCTGATTGCATCGGGCGATCAGAAGAATTTGCTACAGAATTCACTGGTGGCGATTGTGCCAGCAGATGGGACCAATACAGTGGCTAGCGAAACGGATCTCATCAGCGATTCCATCAAGACCGTAGCGATTGGAATACCGGAAAGTGTGCCTGCGGGAACCTATGCCAAGGAAGCTCTGACCAATGCCAAGCTGTGGGATGAACTGGAAAGCAAGCTCGTGCAGGGGAAAGACGTTAGACAGGTTCTTCAATATGTAGAGACAGGCAATGCAGATGCAGGATTCGTATATAAAACGGATGCTCTTACTTCGGATCAGGTGAAAATAGCCTTTGAGGTGGACAAGAACAGCTACACACCTGCCAATTATCCGGTAGGCATTATCGAAGGAACGAAACATCGTACAGAAGCAGAACAATTTTATGCGTACTTGCAAACCCCTGAAGTGCTCGATATCTTCACGAAATACGGATTCTCTATTTCAGAATGAATGTGAACGCAATAGACTGGTCCGTATTCTGGTCGCCGGTGCGTCTGTCGCTTCAGGTTGCGTTGTTATCCAGTGTGGTGGCCACCGTGCTGGGAATCGCCGTAGCCTGGAAAATGTCGCGTACTTCATTTCGGGGAAAAATTCTGCTGGAAACGGCATTCATGCTGCCACTAGTACTTCCCCCGACGGTGGTCGGATTTCTGTTGCTTGTCATACTGGGGCGCAAAAGTCTGTTAGGACAATGGATTGAAGCGATATTCTCTGCACCGGTTATTTTCTCCTGGTGGGCAGCGGTGATTGCTTCGGTGATTGTTGCTTTCCCGTTGGTATATCAGACGATGAAATCGGGATTCAGCGGTGTGGATCGTGATCTGGAAGATGCGGGCCGTTCGATTGGGGCGAATGAGTGGCAGGTCTTTCGTTACATTTCCTTGCCACTCGCAGGCAGAGCATTGATGACCGCCTTCATCCTGGGCTTTGCCCGGGCACTCGGGGAATTCGGAGCGACACTGATGATTGCAGGCAATATTCCGGGCAAAACGCAAACGGTACCCACGGCAATCTATGTCGCTGTGGATTCAGGCAATCAGACCATGGCCTGGGCGTGGACCGTGTCCATTATCATCATCTCGTTTCTCATGTTACTGATGACCAGACAGCAGCGAGATGGCAAAAATGACTGATTTTATATCTGTTCATATTATATATAACATGATTAAAAACCCGTTTTGAGGAAAGAACTTTTTCCTTAACGCGGGTTTTTCTCACAGATTTCATATGTACCAATATCAATGCCCAGCCAAATTGGTCTTAATGGAAATGTAAAGCGGTTTTAACATAAAAAAATAAAAAAAATCCCAAAATTTAATCGTTCAGCACTCGCTTTCAGTGGGCTTGTTCCTGTAAGATAGAAGTAACTGATTCCAGCCAAGTACTGAAATAAGGAGAGACGACGATGAATACTAAACCTGATTGCGGCGTATCGTTGCAAATCGATGACTATCTGGATCTTTTGCATTTTGCCATCCAAATTCAAGATCAGGAATGGCAGCAATCCCTTATCCACCAACTCAAAATATTTCAGACGGCGACGGAGCAGCAGCGCACACCTGAAGAGGAATTATGGACACGGTTTGATTACATCAACAGCAAACTGACAGGTCTTTGCCACCAGATTCATGCCGCTCATTCCACGGATGAACGCAAGAAGTTTGAGGAACGGATCGGGCTCTTGCAATTACAGCGATTGGAAGTCGCACGTAAAATTAAATGGGCGAGTCGCAGATAGATGGTCGTGTAAAACACCACGTGGTGTACCGCCAAAATAGTATAATTCAATGATATTCATACATGAAGAAGTCATCCACCAATCGGTTTTGGGGATGGCTTTTTCGCGTACTATTGGGTGAGGTATTGTCTGTCATCCGCTCCATTGCTCAAGAAGGGATTACCATGATTATGGTTACCCATGAGATGGGTTTTGCCCGTGAGGTGGCGAATTGGGTTGTTTTCATGGATGGAGGCTCCGTTGTGGAGGAAGGAACACCGGAAGAGGTATTTGTGCATCCCAAACAGGAACGTACTCGCCAATTCCTCAGTCGATATTCTTCTGACTGGAGTTATGTCATCTGACGATATAGGCGCAAGCTGTAGTAACTGACGATCCCGGCCCGGCATATGCTGTAACAGGCAAATGCTGATAGGCCGGGTTTTTCTATGGGTGAAGCAGGCCGTGACGGTAAGGAGGAGGACCATGCAGAGCAAAATCGATGAAATCATCACACATATTGCACACTCTCACCAGCAGATTGCACGTGTGCTGGATGCCAAACGCCAAGTCGCTGTACGCATGTCTGAAATCATTAATCATTTGCCAGATATCGAACCGGAGCTGGATGGCGTTGACGGTCTGCTGGATAGCTCGGGGCAAATCAACAAAAGCATTATCTCTTACTTGGGAGGCCTTGCAGATCTGGAAGAGGCTGTAGCCGAAACGCTGACCCAAGTCATGCGGGAGATCGCGGTTCAAGAGGAAGAATAAGCCCGGAAGGCGGGTGAAGGAACATGAGTAGAGAACAGAGCCTCATTCTGATGCTGGACGCAGCAGCCAAGATGCAGTGGAATATTGCCCTGATCCTGGAGGCAAAAGCGATTGAGGCCGAGAAGGTACGGAACTGGACGCTAAATCATCTGAATGGGGATACCTTTCTGACGCATGGGGATCAGGTCGGAGAGCCACTCAAAATGCATGATCAGCTGGTGGAATTGCTGGAAGGATTGACTCGGATGGAAACCGGACTGTGCAACAATCTCAAAGCGGTGATGGTACAGAACGATAGCGAAGATGGCGGCGGTATGGACGGTGGCATGTTTGGCGGTATGGATCTGGGAGACATGGGAAAATGAGTCTGATGCGGCGTGAGCAGGAAGCGAAACTGGCTCTTATTGAATCTATTGCACACAGTCAGCAGGCGCTGGCACGCATTTTGGACAGTGTAGCCAGCGTATCCGCTCATTCGGAAGTATCTGCCCGCAGTCTGGCCGAGAACATTCGTTTGTTGAGTCGCTATCAGGAAGAGATGTCTCGTATGGTTACGGGAATCAGGCTGGCCCGAATCCAGCATGGGGAGCCTGGCTTGCCCTGGCTCAAAGACCCCGGGTGTGCAATTCGTATCGTTCGGGACATACAGGAGGAATGTTGACATGTTAAAGAAGAAGAAAATACGACTGAGAACCAAAAGAGCTTTGGTAACCCGTGGAGCCCGTCTGCGTAAAATCCGCAAGCTGCGTGCGCTCAAAGCGAAACGTATTCTTCACAAACGCCCGCTTAAAGGACGCAGTGCGTGGCTCAAAAAAAAGAAACGTACGGTACGGCGGCACCGGAGTCCGAAGCCCGTACAACCATTCGTCCCGGCTACCCCTACCGATCCGAACCCGGACAGTGCGTACAGCCAGGGCTACAACGAGGCGTACAACGAGGGATTCAACGCGGGTTTCGCCAAGGGATTCGAGGACGGACATCAGCTGGCGTACAAAGCACAGTAACCGAGTAGACACGATTATTCCTGCATGGAATGAAAAAAGTGCTAGTTCAAAAAGACCGGTTTTCAGTACCGAGAAGATGGGATGAAGCTAGAAATGGAGTAGCGGAGCGTAGATAGAGCTACGTGAGCAACTACAATGTTTCCAAAGGAAACATACTTCGTAAGCCTCCCGCTTATTTCGGCTGAATTCCATATTCGATGCTAGTGATGCCGCTAGGCATCCTTTGTAATCAAAAGCGGACTTTTTGAACAACCTCTAAGAAATGATGATAGCCCGGGGGGACAGATCCCTCCGGGCTATTTGCATCGCCGCAAAAGCGGACATGCCCGTACAGGCGGATGTGGAGGGCATACGCCAATTTTGCGCCTTGCAGGACACCCGTCCATGATGCATCTGACCCCGAGGCATATCCTTTAGAGGGAAGACCAATCACGGGGAGAGTCTGGAAATGAGATCTCCTGAAGGAAGACAGGGTGAAGAATGTGGCAAAACGAAGACACCGTCCGCTGACCGAAGCGGAAACGGCTTACCGCGGCGGATACGCAGAAGGCCGCAGATTTGGCGGCTGTCAGGCCATGATGGAGCGGGTGCAGATGTTTCAACCGACCCTGCGGGACATGAAAGTGCTGTATATCCCCCAAGGATTCGATGCCATCGATGAAGGTGTCACCTTGGCCCTGCAGCAGTCTGTACGTGAATGCGTTGTTGGATCGCCAGCAGCAATGTTGCAGGAAGCCAGTCACCATCGGCCCGATGTCGTGCTCGTCATGAATGGTCTGCATGTATTCCCTGCAGATCATCTGGAGCAGGTGAACGGCATACGTGCACTCGGTATTCGAACAGCCGTATGGTTTGTGGATGATCCGTATTTCACCGAAGATACAGCGACCCTCTGTCAGCACTATGATGTCGTGTTCACACATGAAGAGGCCGCGGTGCCCTTCTATCTGGGACATGGAGCGAGCCAGGTCATCTATATGCCACTCGCGGTGAATCCAGGCATGTTTCAACCGCGGCGCACGGCACCACAGCATCAGTACGACATTTGTTTTATCGGTACAGGGTTCTGGAACCGGATCGCTTTGTTCGATGAGCTGGCCCCTTTTCTGGCGGACAAAAAGGTGTTCATCGCGGGTAGTCAGTGGAACCGGCTGGCACGCTTTGATGTACTTGGCCGTTTCATCCACGAAGGATGGATTGACCCCGGAGCGACCGTGGATTATTACAATGGCGCCAAGATCGTCATTAACATTCACCGGACTTGCGAGAATGGGGAAGACAATCGCAACACGCACCATCTGGAAGGCCGCTCCATTAATCCACGGACGTATGAGATCAGTGCCTGCGGCACGATGCAGATTACGGATGCACGTGGAGATCTGCCCCGTTATTATCAGCCGGGCTATGACATCGAGACGTTCAGCAACGCGGCAGAGCTTCAGCACAAAATCCACTATTATCTGAAACATGAAGAGGAACGGCAGGCGATGGCTTGGCGTGGACTTCTCACCACGATGAACCAGCACACGTTCACTCGTCGCATCGCTCAGTTGCTGGAACATTTGTAATCCCAATCCTCATCCCCATCTGAAGCAGCACCAACGAGAATCCTATCCCAAAAATAAAGGAGTGGCGGTATGTCTCTCAAACACCGTAAAACCAAAAAGGTTCATGCACCTGTACTCAGCTTGGCAGATCAAGCACGTAAAAATGGGCAACATGCCGGATATGACGCGGGTAAGGAAGAAGGATATCTGCGCGGTCGCGCCAACTATATTGTGAATTGTGCACAAGAACCGTTGCCTTTCCGGCAGCTTCACGTGCTGTATGTATCTTCGGGTAAAGGCTTCCCATATTCTCCACTGGATGAGGCCATTATGGCCACACTGCAGGGCATGGTAGCTCAGGTAACCCTGTCTGATCCGCGTCAACCGGTTTCCGAGATTGCGCTGCAAACGCGCCCTGATCTGGTGCTTGTGCTGGACGGAATGGATATTCCCATCGAGCATATCGATGCAATTCGCCAAGCAGGCATTCAGACAGCGATCTGGCTCACGGATGATCCGTACTATACAGATATGACGCTGGAGATCGTGCATCATTTTGACCATATCTTCACACTGGAACTGAACTGTGTTGAACTGTACCGCCAAACTGGTTGTGCATCGGTTCACTATCTTCCTTTTGCCGCCTTCACCAATCATTACTTCCCAATTACAACTCCTTCCCCATTAAAAAGAGATGTCAGCTTTATCGGCTCGGCCTACTGGAACCGGGTGTACTTCTTCAACCCGATCATGGCTCAGCTGATGTCACACAATACGGTATTTAACGGTATCTGGTGGGACCGCCTGCCTGACTACACCGCCTATGGCGAGAAGATTGAACTCGGCCGCTGGATGAGTCCGCAGGAGACCAACGATGTGTACAATGGCACCAAAATTGTCATCAACCTGCATCGGTCCCACGAAGATGACTCGGTCAATAACAATCACCTCAAAATCCCGCCAGCTTCACCGAACCCGAGAACGTTTGAAATTGCCGCATCCACCACGCTACAGCTGACTGATGCACGGGATGACATTGCGCGTTTCTACAAACCAGGTGTGGAGATCGAGACGTATTCCTCCCCGCAGGAGTTGCTCGACAAGGTGGAATATTACCTTGCTCATGAGAAAGAACGTCGTGAGATTGCACTTCGCGGGCTCGAACGTACACTGAAAGACCACACGTACGGCAAAAGAATTAATGAAATGTTAACCATCATATTCCCTTAATTTTGGCCGGGAGGAGGTGTGCACAGTACCCTGTATCGGATGTCCGCATACAGGGTCCGTGCGGCCATGGCAATGAAACCAAAGCTGATGTTGTTTTCCCATGTGTGCAACACCCGCAGCATTACGGGCGCGGAGAAGCTGCTGCTTCATTTTATGAGGGAGATCGGTTCGATCTTTGATTGTGTGCTCGTAGTTCCGCAGGAAGGGAAGCTTGCGGGGCTTGCACGAAGATTCGGCATTCAGGTCAAAATATGCAATCTGCCGATGCTTCACGGTGTGTACACACCTTACCGGGGCATTGCAGACGATGCGGAGCATCTTCGCCATACACCAGCGTATCAGGAGGCGGTCTCCCTGATTCGGGAAACCGCGCCTGACATGGTGCTAACGAACACCTGTGTCAATGTAATGCCGGCTGTAGTGGCGAAATCGCTACAGATTCCGGTCATCTGGAAGATCACCGAGATCATTCACTCGAATGAACATACAACCGAGGCGGTCCAGATGATTGGCCGTTATGCGGACTGGATTATCGGTATATCCGAGACAGCGGTGGCTCCATTTCATGAAGCCGGCATGGGTGACAAACTGACCGTCATTTCGCCGACCTGGGAACCTGCGCTACCAGCACCGGACCGCTGGGTTCATCTGCGTGAGCGCAAGCGCAAGGAACTCGGCTTCAAGTCATCACAGACCTGTATCGGTTATATTTCTTCCTTTATATATGATGCCAAAGGGTTGAAACCTTTTGTTGATATGGCTCTGAAAATCTGTGAAACGCATTCGCGTTGTCGCTTCTGGATCATCGGTGCTCCATCGGATAAAAAGTATTACGACGAGTGTGTATCACGGGTGAAGAAATCCGGGTATTCGCGCCGATTCATCTTCACCACATTTGAAGAGAATGTATCTCTGGCGTATACCGCCATGGATATCGTGGTCATTCCGAGCATGGTCAAAGAAGGATTTGGTATGACCGCACTGGAGGGTCTCTATTTTGCCAAACCGGTCATCGCCTTTGCCCAAGGTGGGCTGAAGGAATTGATGGAATCTGTAGGCAGTGATGCCTTTCTGGCCCCGCCGGGGGATACCGAAGCGCTTGTCACATTAGCGACAACCTTGCTGAATGATACCGAGCTTGCCTCGGATACGGGGTGGCGCAATCGGACAGAAGCGGAAAGGCTCTACGGGATTGAAACCTACCGAACGAAATTGCATACGATGGTGACACAGTGGTTGTTACGTTTTCCCGGATGGTTTTCCTACATCCAGCCTCCGAATGGACCTGTGTACGCATGGGGAGAGGGCGGATTACGCACAGTACTGGCTCTGGAACCTGCTACAGTGCGGGCACTCTTATTCCCACTGAGCGTCATCCAGGCGTTGCCACTTTCCTCATTACCTCCGATTGCATTGGGTCACGATGCTCCGGGTGCAGCGGCTCGCTCCGTTGCAAAGCTCATTCAACAGGGTGGTAGAACGGGGAAACGTCGACGCAAGTCACTTGCACCACGTACTCGCCGCGACCGTGAGGGGTTGAAACAAGCTTCGGGAACTGGCAAACGTAAGGGGAAACCCCGTACAACGAAGGGACCGCGTCCACATATGGGGAAATCGGCTAGTCGCAGACGTAAATCTGCCAAGGCGGGACGTAGCCGGGTAAGGCGCAAAGGTTCCAATACAAGATGAAGGCAGGGATTACGATGAAGATCATGACGGTGCTGGGTACGAGACCTGAGATCATCCGACTCAGCCTGATCATTTCCAAGTTGGACCAGTACGCGTCCAATCATATTCTGGTACACACGGGACAGAACTTCACGGAAAGTCTCAGCGGTCTCTTTTTCAAGGAAATGGGCCTGCGTGCACCGGATTACGTTCTCCAGGATGAAGCGGCCTCCCTGGGACGGCAGTTGTCCTCGATGTTTACGCAGATGGAAGATCTGATCTTGCAGGAGAAGCCCGATAAATTGCTGCTGCTCGGCGATACCAATAGCGCATTGTGTGCTGTACTGGCTGAGCGCATGGGAGTTCCTGTTATTCATATGGAAGCAGGCAATCGTTGCTTCGATCTGGATGTGCCTGAGGAGAAGAATCGCAGAGTTATTGATGCCATCTCCACCATCAATATGCCTTACACGGAACAGAGCAAGAAACATCTGGTTAGCGAAGGGGTACCGAGCAGAAGGATCGTGCTCACGGGCAATCCCATCTATGAAGTGATGCAGCACTATGACGCACAGGTAAACTCCAGCAAAATCCTCAAGAAGCTGAAGTTGAAGTCCGGGCAATACTTTTTGGTTACCGCTCATCGGGCCGAGAATGTTGATCATGCCCCTCATTTGCTGGAGATTATGAAAGGGCTGAACCAGGTTGCAGAGGAACACGGGTTGCGTGTGATCTGCAGCATTCATCCGCGTACAGCGATCCGGATTGCGGAGCATCTGCAACTGGAGATGAACCCGTTGGTGGAGTTCCACGAGCCGTTTGGATTTTTCGACTTTGTGATGTTGGAGCGCCATGCACGCTGTGCACTTACGGATAGCGGTACCGTACAGGAGGAGTGCTGCATTATGGGTGTGCCGACCGTGACTATGCGTCGAACGACAGAACGGCCGGAAACGGTGGATTGCGGCAGCAATGTGGTCTCCGGTCTGGATGCGGCACGCATCGCGGATTGTGTGAAAGTCATGACGCAGATGTCGACTGATTGGGACTGTCCGCAGGGCTACAAAGCAACAGATGTATCCAGTAAAGTGGTTAAATTTCTGCTTGGAGGGAAAATGCATGTTTGAAAATAAGCGTATACTCGTGACTGGTGGTACGGGATCATGGGGTTATGAACTTGTGGCTCAACTGCTGCCCCAGCAGCCGAAAGAAATTATTGTGTATTCCCGGAACGAGTCCAGCCAAGTGGCCATGAGTCGTGATTTTGAAGACCCGCGTCTTCATTTCCGGATTGGAGATATTCGTGACAAGGACGCCTTGACGGCTGCCTGCCAGCATGTGGACTATGTGTTTCATCTGGCTGCGCTCAAGCATGTTCCGGTATGTGAAGACCAGCCGTACGAAGCGCTCAAAACCAATGTGATTGGTACACAGAATGTGATCGAGGCGGCTATTGAAAACAAGGTGGAAAAAGTCATCTATATTTCGACTGACAAGGCTGCCAATCCGTCCAACTTCTACGGTATGACAAAGGCCATCGGCGAGAAATTAATCGTATATGCCAACTTGTTGCACAGTGATACCAAGTTTGTTACGGTGCGGGGCGGGAATGTACTGGGAACAAACGGCAGTGTGGTGCATCTATTCAAAAATCAGATCCGCCAGAAAGGGCAGGTCTCCATCACGGACATGAGCATGACTCGATTCTTTCTTACCCTCAAGGACGCCATTACCCTGCTGTTCAAAGCATCGGTGGAGAGTATGGGCGGAGAGATCTTTGTCATGACGATGCCGACATGTAAAATCGTGGATCTTG
Source organism: Paenibacillus sp. SZ31 (assembly GCF_012912005.1). GTDB lineage: Bacteria > Bacillota > Bacilli > Paenibacillales > Paenibacillaceae > Paenibacillus. The sequence continues at coordinate 155,099 of NZ_JABBEA010000005.1, read as the reverse complement.
CTGAGGTGTTGATTGAGGATTCCGGCGTGGAGAATGTGGCTATTGTGGAACGTGGTATTCGTCCAGGGGAGAAAATTCATGAAATACTGATGAGTGAATTCGAGAGTATGACCACTGTGGTCTACGATGAGCAGTATCTGGTTATTCTCCCTACTCTCGGTATCCCGGGACTGCGTGAACATTACAACAATTGCCCTCCGGTCTCCTTCAACAGTTTCAGTTCCGAACATCAACTGATGACCAAAGAGGAAATTCGTGAAATTCTGAAACGCGGAGGATTCCTGTCATGAAACTGCTGATACTTGGTGGGAACGGAATGGCCGGCCATATTCTGGTCGACTATTTCCGCCGTCAAGGTGTACACAGCGTCTTCTATACAACTCGGGATGTCACGGACCCGAATGGTCTGCTCTTGGATGTGAACGACAGCTTCATGGTCGACCGAATGGTAGAAGCAGTGCACCCGGATGTGATTATTAATGCTGTAGGTGTATTGAACAGCTTTGCAGATGAGGACAAAATCACCGCATATCATATTAATGGTTTCCTGCCGCATCGTCTGCGGCGGGTTGCGGATGAGATTGGTGCACGTCTGATTCATATCAGTACAGACTGTGTGTTCAGCGGGGACCGGGGAGCATACCGGGAAGATGATGTCACAGACGGGACCTCTGCTTACGCCATTACCAAAGCACTTGGCGAAGTTCAAGACGAAGGTCATCTGACGATCCGCACGTCCATTATCGGACCCGAGATTAGGAAAGGCGGCATTGGTCTGATGCAATGGTTTATGTCCAACACAGGTGAAGTCGGCGGGTATACCCGCGTATTCTGGAACGGTGTGACCACGCTTGAGCTGGCCAAATGGGTAGACCATTACCTGGCTTCATCCGTTAGTGGTCTCATCCATCTGGCTCATCCGGTACCTGTCAGCAAGCATGACCTGCTTGTGTTGTTCAAGCAGACCTGGGATAAGCAGGATGTGACGATTGTGCGTGATGACAGTATGGTGCAGGACCGTACGCTGGTATCCACTCGCGAGGATGTGAAGACAGACCTGCCGGATTATTCTACAATGCTGAAGGAGCTGGCATTATGGATGGAGCAGAGCTGACAGGCAAGAAAGTACTGATCACAGGCGCCTCGGGATTTACCGGGCGACATGCGGTTTCTTATTTTCGGGAAGCGGGTGCAGTGGTTGCAGCGGTAGTCCGGAGACCGGATGTGTATTCATTCGGTAAAGGAGCCCAAGTCCATGTCTGTGATCTGAATGATAAACAGCAAGTGCGTCACCTGATCGACGAGGTGCAGCCAGACTATGTACTGCATCTCGCCGGCAAGAATTCCGTACCCGATTCGTGGGCAGATCCGCTACTGGTCCTGGAGACCAATGTGATGGCTGTGCTGTATTTGCTGGATGCGCTGCGTAGTTGTCCGGCAGCACGAACTGTTATTGTGGGATCGAGGTTAAAATATACGCCGGAACCCGGCCGGATTCCCCAGCCTCCGCATCCATACAGTCTCAGCAAAGCCTTGGAAGAGATGGTGTCTTTGTCTTGGATGTCGCTCTTTGGACAACAGATTATGCTGGCGGAGCCGGGCAATCTGATTGGTGCCGGTCCATCCACTGGCATCTGTTCATTGCTTGCACGTCATGTTGTTGCCTGTGAGCAGGCGGGCAAAACCGAGGCATTCCGTCTGTCTGGACGGGACAGTACCCGTGACTTTCTGGATGTGAGAGATGCGGTCAGAGCATATGCGACCCTCTTGGTAAAGGGGGCTAGCGGTACGGTATATCCAGTGGTGTCTCGAGTCGAGCGTAGTCTTGGTGAAATTGCAGATCTGCTGTTGTCCATGACAGAAGCAGAAGTGCCTGTTCGCTGGGATGGGGCGTCTTCCGGTCCGGATGGTGCGGGGAAACAGGAGGAATTATCCATGCTGCGCAAGCTTGGCTGGAAGCCGCTAATTCCATTTGCCACATCGTTACAGGATATTCTGAGTGATGTTCGTGCCCAGCAAGGGAGGACGACAAGTTGAGTCCAAGAGTGTCCATTGTCATTCCGTTCTACAACTGCCCTTATGTACCTCAGGCAATTCAGAGTGCGCTAAACCAGACGTATCCTGAAGTGGAGATCATTGTTGTAAACGATGGCTCTACCCGGCATGCGGAGCTGCTTCAGCCTTATCTTCCCTATATTAATGTGCTTGGCAAAAGCAATGGAGGTACCGCTTCGGCACTTAATCATGGCATCCGCCATGCCTCAGGTGAATATGTGGTTTGGCTTAGTTCGGATGATTGTCTGTACCCTGATAAAATCCGGCATCAGCTTGCGTTTATGCAACGCGAGAATGTGCTGGTTTCTCATACGAATTTTCATTACATCAATGAACATTCTGCCGTGACCAAGCTGAACGGAGGGCCTGCACCGATGGCCGATCTGGATTGGTTGCGATTGTTTGTTAATGGTAATCCGGTCAACGGTTGTACTGTCATGATTCGCAAGGATCTGTTCAGCGGGGTGGGGTTGTTTGATGAGCTGTTGCCTTATACGCATGATTTGGATCTCTGGCTGCGTATTATTCTGAACGGTCATCGTTTTCCGTATCTGAACGAGCCACATACCGCATATCGCTGGCATGGTGGGATGGGGTCGGTACGTCATGCGGATGTCATCGGTAGAGAGGCATCCATGGTATGGTCCAGATATCGCGAACCGTTGTTGCAGCGTATAGCAGCGCTTGGCGGGTAGCGTAGGAGGGCAGTTATGAGGCCGGAAGGTGGCTGATTAACGCCCTCTTTGCGTAGCAATTTTGCCCGAAATGGTGAGGGTGGGAAGTCGATTCACGGTTCCTATATCACACGCCTGAGCATTCAAGGTAGCAAGCTGAGTTGTTGTGCATCCTTATGGAAATGTGCTTCCGCAGCACCGCAGATGTCCGATACCGATCGAATGGATCTTCATATAATAGAGGAAAGCAATCGCTACGCAGAGACAAGCGGAGGAAGGGGAGGCCCGAATGGAGCCGAAAGTATCGATCGTTATTCCTTTTTACAATTGTGCTTATATCGAGCAGGCTGTTCACAGCGCCATTCACCAGACGTATCCGCATATTGAAGTGATCGTGGTGGATGATGGGTCAACCGAGCACGTGGAGAAGCTACAACCATTCATGGATTCTATCCGCTATATTCGCAAAGAAAACGGTGGAACCGCAACAGCATTGAATGAGGGCATCAAACAGGCGACAGGGGATTACTTTGTCTGGCTCAGTTCAGATGATGTGATGCTGCTGGATCGGGTGGAGAAGCAACTGAAGTTTATGCGTGAGGTCAAGGCTTCCTTCTGTCATGGCGCCTACCATTATGTGAATGAGAAGAGTGAATGGTTGGATACGGTGCAGCCGGAAGTGGGCAGTCGTCTGGAGATGTTACAGGTACTGCTCGAAGGTTGTCCAATCAATGGTTGTACCGTCATGGTGGAGATGGAGGCGTTTGAGCGGTTTGGCTTGTTCGATACTGATTTTCGCTACACGCATGACTATGAGATGTGGATGAGACTGTTTCCGATGTATGAGCTGTTTTATTACAATGAACCTCTGATGTGCTACCGATTGCATGAATCCATGGGAACCAAACGCCATTTCAAGGCACTGGTTGCCGAGATGGAACGGGTTCAGGCGAAGCATCGGCCTACGCTACTCAATCTGCTACATGTTGGTGGGTACTGGAAGTAGATAGATTTGACGAAGAGGGCTGAATGGAATAGGTGTTAAAATGACAAGAGAGCACCCTTAGATGCAATTTTTATTTGCTATAAGTGGGACGCTCTTTTTTTGTTTTATGGACAGATCCGTGGACAGAAAGGTAGATCGCTTGCTGAAGTCTCTGTATAATGAAAGCATTCATATCACGAAGGGACTGGACTATGCGCAGATATCAATATCTTAAACCTAATCATTAATAAACTAATGGAGGTAAAAGTATTGATTACAGAGTTACACACAGAACGGTTATATTTGCGAAAGATGAACGTATCGGATTCGGCCAGCTTGTTTGAAATTTGGTCTGATCCGGATGTTACTAAATTTATGAATATCACTCATTTTACGGATGAAAATCAAGCTATAGAAATGATTAATCTTCTGAATGATCTTGCTCAGGAAAACAAGGCCCTTCGGTTCTCTATCATTGTGCAAGAGTCCAATGTAATCATAGGTTCCTGTGGTTATAATTCGCTGGATTTTGACAATTTAAAGGCAGAGATTGGGTATGACATTGCCAGATCACACTGGGGGAAAGGATATGCTACGGAAGCGATCTCTTCTTTGTTAGCTCACGCATTCTCGGCTTTGAAGCTGAATCGAATTGAAGCAAAGGTTGATCCTGATAATGTGAATTCAATCAAGTTATTACAAAAGCTCAATTTCACATACGAAGGGACCCTCAGAGCATACGAGAGGGCAGGCGAAACGTTCAACAATCTGAATATGTATTCCAAGTTGGCAACAGATGAATAAGATCTGGATTTCCCATGGCTTCAAGCGCTAACGAATCTGCCACGTCTTATTGGGGCGATTACCATGAAAAATAAATTCTAACGAATCTCAATCACGTTATTTCTTCCGAAAAGGGCTTCCGAACCTGAAAATCGACCACAATAGAAGAAATAACCTCTCTGTGATTCGTTACATGTCATACTTGTGCAAAAGGGAACAAATATCATGTGTTGGATTTGTTAGAACGCATCAAAGCGAACAAGGGGTGTCCCTATGTCATTCATATGACAAATGGACACCCCTTGTTTCTTATTCATGTATGTTATATGAACATAGCGTGTAATTGAAACCTCAATCCTTTGAATTCATGATCGCCATGGATGCAGGATCGGGAAATACATATCCTTTAGGCAGCTTCTTCATCAATTCATTCATTGCAGCGTAATCCACGTCGATGTGAGGTGTGGAAACCGGAGTCGAGAACCAGCGATTGTACAAATCACTGGGTACAAGTAACGTCATATCGTGAGTCCTCCTCTGTAAATGGCTTCTTGGTAGACTTGTAATGTACGAAGCCCCATCTCTTCCAGTGAGCGGTTTTGTTCAGCCCAGGCTTTGGCCGCAGCACCTACTTTTTTACGGGTAACGTCATCCTCCAGAAGTGCATGCAGCAGTTCGCGGAGCGAATCGACATCCTGCGGAGGCACGACCCATCCTGTGCGTCCAGGGTCAACCATTTCAGGCATGCCGGCCGTACCACTGACAATAACGGGTACACCCGCCAGTTGCGCTTCCGTAACGGAGAACGGCTGGGTGTCCTGCAGGCTGGGCTGGACATAGATGTCGGCATGGCGCAGGAAGGAAGGAATGTTGTCCAGCTTGCCCCAGAATACAACATCGGCTCCAATGCCAGCCGCCGCGACCTGTGCCCGCAATTCATCGCTCAGGTTGCCTTCTCCTGCGATCCAGCAGACCCAATCGGAACGTTTACTTTTCAGACTGGCTAAAGCCTTGATCAACACATGAACGCCCTTGATGTATTCAAGCCTTCCGGTAAAGGCAATGACTTTTTTGCCTGCGGGTGGCCGCTGACGGAACTTCGTAGCTGCTAATGAGCGGTAGGCTGACAGGTCCACGGCGTAGGGGATTATCCGAAACTTCGATTCGGGAACCGCAAGCTCTGTAAGCGTGCTCTTGATCCAGTGACTGGACACCAGAATCAGCTCAGACTGTGCCGCACTTCGTTCTTCCAATGATAGAAAATAACGTCCGCGTTTCGATTGCAAATATGATGATAGGGTAAGTTGAGGATTGGAATTTTGAGCATCGTAGAAGGCTTCGCGTGCAAGAGCTCCGTGATAGCTGGTAACGAGTGGGACATTGCGGTTCAAGATGCGTTTTATGGCTACGGCGGCTACCGGATCTTGCGCATGGATGACGTCATAATGGTCCACTCCCAGATAAGCGGCAGCCATCTCAAAGGCATATCTGTTCAATTCATAATAAGCGAGAAGAGGATCAGCTGTGAACTGTGGCAGATCGGTCGGATTGAGCTTGGATTGCAGCATGGGCCACACTTTATCCTTGGAAAATGCCCGGTTCAGATTACGAATATACACTTCGTTATTGGCACCATTCGTGCCCATGATATCAACCTCTACACCAAGGGCAATCAGCCTGTCGGCCAGCTGTTTAACATATGTCCATATGCCTCCCATATGTGTAAGCTCCCAATACGTAACGAGCAGAACTCTCATGGCTACCTCCTTGTCACGGCCTGCACCGGCCGAGCTTCTATCCTTTTATTCTATGAAAAAAGAGGACCGGAAGGTCGGGCATTTCCGTGTAAATGTTCCAAAATGGGTGAATGCAAATGGCAATGGACGAGAGGCAGCATATCCTATATACAGGAAGGTTCATGCTCCGAAGGAGGGATCTACAGTGGCGGCATATTTACTTGAAATCCATGAGAATCTGCTACAAACTTTTGTTCCCGTGAAATATATAGACGTGGAAATAGCCTATGTTGGCGGCGAGGAAGGAACAGATGTATTTATTGGTGGGGCTAGTATCCATGGGGAGCTATACCGACATCTTTTTCATATCGGATCGGGTTCGGGGAGAGCAGGTGGTAATCAGGTCATTCATAATCTGGATGTGTCATCCGAGCCTTATGAGCTGAGGATCATCAGCAACAGTTCTTCACCGAATCATCTGGTTATTCGGATGTACTGCAGAAGTATTCACGGTCAGACATTGGGCATACTGTCAGAATATCAGATGATGAAGCTTGCAGATTGATATGAACATAATTGGATAGGCATGATCAGCCAAACTGTGGAGCAGGGAAATGCCTGTTCCATTTTTTTGTGGTGCATCCATAGTAGAAAGTTTGAAAAAAAATAGCTTGACAGCAAAGGTATTTTCATTAGAATTAGATCAGTGTTAAACGAAAGTTTAAAACGACGGTTTAAAACGATAGTTTGAAAATGGTCGTAAATATAGGCTGAGCAAGACGCAGGGATAAACCTGTGATCGGCTAGCTGGAAAAGAGTGTGGAGAACGTGAAAGAACAAACAGCAGTATCCCAGGAGCCCGCAGAGTTTTCAATCAAAACGATTATACTGCCACTCCTGGCTATTATCGTCGGAATGATTATGGTCATTCTGGACAGCACGGTGGTGAACGTGGCCATTCCGAATTTGGTTCAATATTTTGAGACAGATCTGAAGACTATTCAATGGACGGTTACAGGGTATACCTTGGCTTTGTCTGCGGTTATTCCACTGGCAGGCTGGTTAACTGACCGTTTTGGTGCCAAAAGAGTATTTCTGTTCACGATTGCCATGTTTACTTTGGGTTCTGTATTATGCTCTATTGCACAATCGCCTGAGCAATTAATCATTTACCGTATCATTCAGGGTCTCGGTGGAGGCATGGTTGCTCCAATTGGTATGGCGATGGTCTTTCGTCTGGCTCCTCCTGAGCGAAGAGGTTCCATCATGGGTATGCTCGGAATTCCCATGCTGCTTGCCCCTGCATTGGGTCCGGTGTTGTCCGGGTGGTTTATTGAATCACTGAGCTGGCACTGGATCTTCCTGATTAACTTGCCAATCGGTATTGCAGCGTTCATCCTATGTATCAAGTTCTTGCCTGATACGGATCGTGGACGCACGCCTGCCCTGGATCTGCTCGGCATGATTCTGGCGCCAATTGCGTTCTCTATGCTTGCTTACGGTGTAAGTGAGGGTGGAACGAGCTGGACGTCTGCTACAACACTGACTGGTGTCATTGTGGGTGGAGTAGCGCTCATTTTGTTCATTATTGTAGAACTTCGTCATCAAAATCCATTGCTCGAACTTCGTGTATTCAAATCATCCGATTTCTCACGGGGGATTGTTCTCGCATGGGTGTCCCAAGTGGCGCTGTTTGGTGCGATGATCCTGATCCCGCTTTATTTGCAGCAGATCAAAGGGTACACTGCACTGGAAACAGGATTGATTCTGCTTCCACAAGCTTTGGCTTCTGGAGTGGGTATGCCGCTCGGCGGTCGATTGTTTGATAAAATTGGTGCGAGACCTCTGGCCTTCGTGGGTCTGGGAATTATCTCGGGAGCATTGTTTATTCTGTCCTCCATCACGGCAGAGACAGGTCTTGGTCTGATTATAACGGCTTTGGTCATGATGGGTCTGGGTATGGGCTTGTCTATGATGCCGCTCAATACGCATGTATTGAATGCCGCACCGCGTAAGTTGGTTGGCCGGGTTACACCGCTCACGGCTGCTGCACAGCAAGTGGTCGTGTCCTTCGCGGTTGCTGGACTTACAGGTTTCCTTACTTCAAGAATTGCCGACAATACAACGAGTTCAGAGCCGGCCGCTATAGTTCATGGTTTGGTGAGTGGTTTCAATGATACGTTCTTCCTGGCCGCTTGTATTGCATTGTTCGGATGTTTGCTCAGTCTTATTTTGCGCAAACCAAAACCAATGCCGAAAGAAGACCTTCAAAATGGCGACAAGCCTGATCCCGCAATGATGATGGGACACTAAAAATTTTAACCCTTTTAAGGCAGTTCAGAGAATTTCTCTGAGCTGCCTTTTTGCGATTTTACTGGAAAACACGCAAGGCGGTCATCATTTCACGGAAAGAAAGGGCATACCGATCTGGTGAGAAAGACAAGCTCATATGCTGTCTGCCCTGAATGCGGATATATTCTCGCAGTTTCTTGTTGTTCATGAGGTCCTTTGCTTCGGAGACAGCTGCCTTAATATCGCCAATCGGATAGAACTTTCCAGTCTTATTATGTGTGATAAATGAACGTACACCGTCTGAGTCCGTACTAAGTACCGGGCAGCCACAAGAGATAGCTTCAGCGACGGCATAGCCGAATCCTTCCAGCAGGGAAGTGGATAACATGATGCCCCCTGAAGCGGCGATCATGGAATAGAAGGCAGGCATCTGAGAATGGGGAACATTGATGAAAATACCAATCCTATCTTCGAGCCCGTATTCTGCCAACATGTGCCGAAACATGACTTCATCTTCAGGGTTAGCCAAGGTGGGATCGTGAAACAACCATAGTCTGGCTTTCGGATTTTTTTTGATGATTTCACTGGATATGGTTAAATATTCACGCCAGTTTTTGTTGTGTTCAAGTCGTCCTACCCAAGCCAGCACCGGGTAGGGTGGGGTATCCACCAAGATTGGGGCAAAGGAGTCCGTATCCAGCATATTGGGAATAACAAACCGGTGCAGCCAAGGGCAGATATGAATGAACATATCCAGCAGATGATCTGTGGGTGGCAAAACGGCAGCGTCGCAATGGGCTTGAAGGTAAGGGACAGCCATCTGTATGGTTTCCAGAGCCTGATCGCGTGTGCCGAGTCCCTGCGCTTCAAAAATAATTCGTCCGGTATAACCAAGTCCTCTCAAGCGACCGGGCATAGCAATGTCTGAGGTGGCAATAATGGCATCATAATGGTGGGTATGAATTAAATGATGGATATCCTCGTCACTGGACGCAGTGAAAATGGGCGTATCGCTATTGTTCTGCAATCCCGAGCCTGTGTTGAGATACAACAGGTGCGCTTCAATGCCATGACGTTTCAGAACGGCGGTGCGCAGTCGATTTAACGTATCCACGCCACCGCTTGGAACATAAAACGTGAATAATACTTTCACACGATTCACCCTCTGACTTTTGGTCAGGAGCACATTCTCCTGTACTCTATGGTACGTTGGCTTTAAGCTCAGGGTGTGGGTGTTGCTATGAATGTTCACATTTTAGACAATTATTTTTAAGCTTTCTTTTAAGTGACATTAAGCTGAGGCTAGGATAGCTCACGTAAGATACAAGGAACTTCCCGTGCCCATCATCTATTACATAAGTTCAACGTAACATTTACACGATAACGGAGAGGGCAGAAATAACTTGAAGAAGCGAAGCGTTCACCTTTATCAGCGGATTTTTCCTTCTGAAATGAAGGAATCAAAAAAATCTGGGGATAACAGTGATCGGAAGGTTATTCTGCCATCGGAGTGCAAGTGTTAATATTTTTAGTTGAATTTATATAACGAACGATGGTGCACGGGTATTTTAACGGGAAAGGATGAATGATGTGCTCGAAGTGAAACAGGTCAGCAAAGTGTACGAAGGGCAGCGCGGCGTGCATCAACTGGACTTCACCATGGAACGTGGTGAGATTGTCGGGTTTCTCGGGCCCAATGGTGCCGGAAAAACAACAACGATGCGTATGATTACGGGCTATCTGCATCCAACCGCGGGTTCGATTATGGTGGACGGGGTATCGGTGCATGAGCAGGGTCAGCGTGTTCGTTCCAAGATTGGGTATCTGCCTGAAACGCCGCCGCTCTATCCGGATATGACGGTGCAGTCCTATCTCAGATTTGTAGCAAATCTGCGAGATGTCCCTGCACGTGAGGTCAAGCTGCGGATCAGTGAGATGGTTAGCAGACTGGGACTTCAGGGTCGCGAAAAACAACTGGTACGCGGTTTATCCAAAGGGTACAAGCAACGTCTTGGACTGGCGGGAGCCATTATTCACAAGCCGGATCTGCTGGTTCTGGATGAGCCAACATCGGGGCTTGATCCGAATCAGATTATCGAGATTCGGGATCTGATCCGGGAACTGGGCGAGAACCACACGGTACTGCTCAGTACGCATATTTTGCCTGAAGTGAGCACGCTCTGTAATCGAATGTTGATCATTAATCAGGGGCAGCTCGTGCTGGATGGTTCACCACAGCATTTTGGCTCAGCAATGGGAGATCAGTTCAAGGTGTCGATTGAGGTGAAAGCCACTGCGGAGCAACTACATAATGTGCTGACACCATGGGAGAAGGTGCGGAGTGAAGTCATTCAGACGTCGGATGCGAATACTGCCAAAGACACTTCACTTACATCAGATTCAGCGGATACGGTTAAAATGCTGCTCACCGGAGAAAGCGCGGAAGATTTTCGGGAAGAGTTATTCTACCTTTTGTCTGGTGCTGGATTACCGATACTGGAGATGAAGAAGGAGAATCTGAGTCTGGAGCAAATCTTCCTGAAGTTGACCACAACCGAGGCCACAGACACGGATGTGAATTCAGCAGATCTGAATCAGCTTGATGGGACAGAGACGGATCAGGACGTAACTTCGGACAGCAACTCGTCGAGTATATTGGGAACATCAGCGAGGGCATCAGCGGATTCCTCGCCCTATTCTCGCAAAGGGGAGGACTCCAAATGAGACGAATGATGGCGGTATGCAATAAAGAGCTGCAAGCTTATTTTTTGTCACCAACGTCCTATTTTGCATTTGCCGTATATGTACTGATGACCAGTCTGTTGTTCTATTCCAGCTTTGTATATTACCAGCCGAGCATTGTCGATTATCGTCTCGTGTTGGGGGACACATTGTCCATGCTGCTGTTTGTCATACCATTGCTGACGATGCGGTTAGTCGCTGATGAATTCAGACAGGGAACGGATGAATTGCTGCTGACCTCTCCGGCACGTGTGTCGGAAATTATATTCGGTAAATATCTCGCTTCTCTCGCCATTCTGGTCGTACTCATCCTGTGCAGTCTGGTGTATCCATTCATCATGTCGTTCTATGGGACACTGGATATGACGACGGTATGGATGTCTGCGCTGGGGTTATTCTTCCTGGGTGGAAGCATGATGGCAATTGGACTGTTCGCTTCAACGTTATCCCAGCATCAGATGGTGTCTGCGGTGGCGGGTTTTATTATTTTGCTCGTTTTGTGGATGCTTGATTCATTCGCAGGCAATACAGGGTCTGCTTTGCAACAGTGGCTGGACCCGTTTGCTCTGACTAACCGGTTCGACAGCTTCATGAAAGGTGTGCTTAGTGGGCCGGATATCTTGTATTATGTCACCCTTTCGGGTGTGTTTCTGCTGTTAAGCATTCAAATTGTGGAACGGAAGCGGTGGAGGTGAGAAGATGAAAAAATGGTTAAGTCATACCAACAGTACCGTGCTGTCCGTAGCGGTGATTGGCATCTTTATTTTGCTAACACTGTTCCTGAATTCACTTGGCGGCTTCCAGCTGGATCTGACCTCGAACAAACAATACACGTTATCTGACCAGTCCCTTACTGCGATCAAAAACGTGAAGGACGACGTCAACATTCTGGTATTAACCGTCGAAAATGCCAACAACACGGTCCTGAACCGTGAGGTCACGGATATGGTGGAGGAGTATACCAAACGCAACAGCAAGCTGAAATTAAAACAATATAATCTGACGCAGGAACCTGCGCTTGCATCCAAATATGGCATAACAGGCAGCTCCATTGTGCTGGAGCAGGGAGATCAACACAAAGTGATTGATATTGCGAGTCTGTTCACTGCGACAGGTGACGGAAGTGACGGATCATATCAGTTCACAGGTGAGGAAAAACTAACGCAGGCGCTCATGAATATGTCATCTACGGAGATGCACAAAATGGTCTTTTTGACCGGACATGAAGAGTTGAGTCTCGATCAGATGACTACACTTCAATCCTCCTTGGAACAAAATAATGTGCAGACGGAAGAGTTGCAGTTGAATCAGGCCGGGAAGGTTCCGGAAGATGCAGATGTGCTCGCCATTATTGGTCCACAACGTGATCTCAGTGATACGGAAATGAAGGCTATTCGTACCTATCTGAGTAATGGCGGCAAGTTGTTATTATCCCTCGGATTTGTGGAAGATATGAAATCCAGTTGGAAAAACATCGATGCCCTCATGGCTGATTATGGGGTCATTGATGAACATGCGGTCATGGTGGATAACCAGCAAGCCAGTACGATGGGGCCGCTCTGGGTCGTGCCGGAGTATGGTACACATGCAATCACGGACAAACTCGCGTCGAGCCAATTGTATCCGATGTTGTCGCTGTCGATTGCGTTGACCAGCAAAGAACAGGATAAATATACCCTTTCACCCATAATTCATTCTTCTAATGACAGTTATGGGGAGACGAATATCGGCGGTTTATTGCAAAATGAAACGACCAATGATGCCGATGAGGACATTCAGGGTCCAGTTGAACTGGGGTATGCAGCCGATACGACGGATGGTAAACCGAAGGCGGTTATTCTGGGCTCGTCGATTTTCATGCAGGATTCGGAAATTGCGAATGGCGGCAATCGGGACTTTATTTTGAATACAGTGAATTATTTGAGTGAAAAAGAAGATGGACTGACGATTCGTCCACGGGTTCAAGCCGGTTATGAGATGGCATACCTGAACGGTGAACAGGCTAGAACAATCTTCTTCGTGTCGATTGTGGCGTTCCCGCTCATCTTTGTTATCATCGGTGTACTCTTATGGTGGAGGCGCAGACGGGTATGAGAAAATGGGTCCCAACGATTCTGGTGGTCATCGTACTAATTGTGGGCTGGGTGTACGCGGCCAGTCAAAATTATTTTCGGGAAGAAGAAGCGGAGCAAGCCAAGTTGCTCGGTATTCAATCCGGGGATATCCAATCCATCACGATACATGACACAACGGAAGAATTATCTGGTGCAACAGGATCTTCGACTTTGGCGCTTGAGAATGGCGTCTGGCAGATGGTTGAGCCAAAAGCCTATCCTCTGAACGGTTACAGTGTAAGCAGCTGGTTGGATGCTCTGAGTGGTGCAAATCAGGAACTGGTGGTAGAAGAAGCGCCAACGGATCTGGATAAGTACGGATTAGGAACAGATGCTACACGTATGGATATCAAACTCAAAGATAATCGGGAGATCAAACTGGCTATTGGTGGACAGCTTCCAGCAGATGATGCACGTTATGTACGTGTTGATTCGGGCCCCGTAGTTGCCGTGCAGACAGAGGCGATTACCAGTATAGCCTTGACTCGTCGTGATTTGTTGGACACGACACCTTTCAACATGGATGAGACGAATGTGGGATCTCTGGAGTGGGAAGGTGAAGCAGCCACCTGGATGTTAAAATCAACATCGGAGAACGGTGCGGCAGACCAGGCATGGACATTGAATGGAAAAACAATTGAAGCCACAGACGCTGTATCTCTTATTGGCAAAATCAAAAACTTGTCTACGCCAGATGATGTGCGTAAAGCGTCCGAGCTGAAGGAGACGGTTCCACGATTCACCCTGTCTGTTGAACAGACGGTCAATGGGCAACAAGTTCGAGATGTGTATCGGGGGCTTACTATGCCATCCGAACCGGATCAGATCTGGGTCATTACGCCGGATGGTCAATGGGCATATGCCATGGATGCGACGAGTCTGACGGAAGCCGAGAAATTCCCGGACACGATTAAAGCATCAGACGGGAAATGAACGAGGCGTAAGGTAAGTGAAGTGAATATAACTAACTTGAATTGAATTCAAGTTACATGGAGACAGTGCTGCGAACAAGCAGCACTGTTTTTTTATTTTATAGGTAAAGCCCTCATTGTTCAGGATCAAAACCGAAGATCTATTAGCAAAGACCACAACTAAAAGATCAAAAACTAAAGGGTAATGTACCATATCCTTTCAGCATATCGGCACGTACAGAAGCGCATCCTATCTTTGTGACCAAAACCAACAAACATTGGAGGATGAGTACATGCCAGCAGTCAAAAAGGCAACAGCTATTACGTTATCATTATCTACTGCACTCTTTGTAATGGCCGGTTTGACAGGTTGTGGCACGAATCGGGATACCAACAATATGCATACGCAAAGTGTTCGTGAGCAAGCGAACGGCATCAACCGTTATGGCGTGGAAACGAATGGCATGGACGGCATTCGTGCGAAAAGTTATCGCATGCATAATGTCAGTGACCTGAAATCCAGTGAAGAGCTGGCAAAACGTATCACGGAGATGAAGGAAGTTCAATCCGCCCGTGTCATGTTAACGGATCGTAATGCTTACGTCGCTGTTCGTTTGGCAGATGGTCATGCAGGCAAGTTGGAAAGCAAATCGAATGGTCGTACGAGCATGCTGGGTGGGACGATGCGCAATCATGCCAGTGATACCATGCGTGGTGGAAATA
The DNA here is from genome assembly GCF_012912005.1 of Paenibacillus sp. SZ31. Lineage (GTDB taxonomy): Bacteria > Bacillota > Bacilli > Paenibacillales > Paenibacillaceae > Paenibacillus. Next base: position 140,084 of record NZ_JABBEA010000005.1, on the reverse strand, counting down.
TGAATCACGATATGGGTGGTATGCGTGTGAATGGCGGTACGGGCACGATGTCTCCGTACAGTACCAGCGGAATTGCTCCAGGACTGAACACGAATTCTGCAACGGATCGCAGCCATATGGGCAATGATCGTGGCATCTATGGCACGATGGGCACAGGCGCGGTTGGCATGATGCGTGGTCTGACGAACAGCGGCAAAGCACGTGGGACAGACGATGGGCATTATGGTATGAAAAGTGAAGGACAACGTGTAGATAGCTCGGACGATAACACATCAGCTGAGATTAAGGGTAAGATTTCAGCCAAAATCAAGCAGTTTGCACCGAACATCGAGAATGTATATGTATCAGCCAATCCGGATTTTGTGGAGCATGTCGAGAACTATGCCACAGATATTCGAAATGGTAAGCCGGTTAGCGGCATGATTGATACGTTCCAATCAATGGTAGAGCGCATTTTCCCAACGAACGGTACAGATACCAATCATCGTGATGGCATCCTCGACGATGGCCTGATGAACCGTAATCACAACGGTGGTGTCATGAATCGAATGAATCGGTAGTTTTTTAAGACATGAACAAGTGTGCCTTTGCGCGGATGGCAACATCCGCTGCAGGGGCATGTTTGTTTTACATGATCCAATACATATAGAAATGCATACGTTTACTCTGGACAATGAATCACATGTTTACTGCCCATTTTTCTTATAAAACTGAACCAACGCCCTTGACCTGACATAAGATGAGTTGACTGTATCCCCTTAACCTTGTTACACCAACACAACCCGAGCAAGGAGGGGTGAACATTGAAGGGTATCGATCATAAAAGCAAATTTTTGTTGACCCACCGTGAACGCGAAGTATTCGAATTACTGGTTCAAGACAAAACAACGCGTGACATCGCAGGGCAGTTATTCATCAGCGAGAAAACGGTGCGTAACCATATTTCGAATGTGATGCAGTTTGAAATTAATCATAATTATACGTTACTCGGGGTGAAGTGGAAGGTGAGTTCTCATACATGGTATAATATCCCTATAAATAACAAGGAGATGAACACCATACGCGCAATAAAATTGGATGTAATTAAATACCTATTCATACTTGGAGTCGCAGCAATTGCAATTATACTTTACAAGTACATTCCAAGTTTCAGTGAACTAACTCTAATAGCATGGAATGGCCTAGCCGATCTGACTGAATCAATTTGGACAAACTGGATGGTCGATGCTGGATACTTTAAACCTGACTTCTCAAATACAGCCCCTTAGTGGGCTTTTTTTATTTTGTTTGTGATGTAAAAACTTGGGGTATTATGTCGAAATGTGTTACGATAGAAAGAATCAAAATGTAAGGAGTTGGTTCTTTTAGTGAGGTTTAAACCAAACAATCATCGTAAAAAGCAACGGGTTAAAGAAGGCTACACTAATGGGAAGACATTAGCTCTTGTTAAGAAGTATGATGAGCTGAGAAATGGACTTCTGAAGTGCAGTTGCAGCAGATGTCAAAAAAACATTCGTTTAAGCCAAACTGAAGTCGGATCATATTGTGGTGAATGCATGAGACAGGGTATTTACTCTAAATATGTGCTGACTGATTATAAATTAGATCGTACCAATCAAAGATACAGAAATGCATAGTACCATACAGCCTAGACAGCCCTCATACGGCTGTTTTTTGTTTTGCCCGACCATTGGTCGCTCAACTTTCAAGACTCCACCACAGCCAATCCTAGCTACATATAATCGTGTCACTTGGTGACACCCTAACTTTAAGAACGAGTTCCGAATTTCGGAAGTGCAATGTTCATTGAAACAGTGTCATCAATTGAATCGCAAAACTTTATCTGTACAATGTTATTTTAGTGTAATTGTGATACCATACTATATGTATGGAAGGAGCTAATGTACATGAAGATAGATAGATCAGATATTGAGCATTTAATTAATACTCAACTCAAAGGATTAAGCACCTCTAAGAGTCTCAAGTATCAATTCAAGTATCAACTCATTGAACTAAATATTCCTGTAGAGGTAATTGACTCACTTCTGAAAAAAGAAGAGTACGTTGCACAATACATCACACAAATTGACGCTTCAATATTGTACGGTGTATGCCAAGCTTTATTTAGTGTGACAGGTAATGAACAATTAGATCCAAATCAACTTTTCGGTAAACGTGAGATTAGAGATGCTCAGGATAACCTTAAATCAATTGTTCAGAAAAGAAAGGAATTACCTATTTCATTCTCAGACACTACCATGCTTAAATTTGACAGCTACATAACCAAGATTGCGATTGCAGATTTAGTGAAAATGTCTGAAAGCCAATTGATTGTGTACGATTACGAAACTCAACGTGGTGCTAAATATACAGTTAATCAGTCTGGAGGAGTAGTCAAAACACCAATTGTCAATAAGACAAGTGTTAAGAGGATTGCAACTAAAATGGCTGATAATCACTACTTTGAGGATATGATTACACTAAACGTATATTCTACAGAAGTTGATCCTGTGACGTACCATGAGGACTCTAGAACGCTAACTATTAACGATGGGGCAATTATATCTATATTAGATGGCTTCCACCGCTTACAGGGTGCTGTAGCAGCATTACAGATGAATCCTAATTTAGATTTAGACATGATACTCTCCATTAGGTCATATGACCATGAGACAGCTCAGAAATATTTTGGACAGATCAATACAATTAACGTGTTGAAGAAAGAAAGAAGAGATGAGCTTGCACAGGAAAGAATGTCTGACAAGGTAGTTGCCATTCTACAAAGAAAGTCAGAGATAGGGAAACATATTGCTTCAGCAACGACCGTAAATGAATTGGCTGGAGAGTTGACCACCTTTGATATCATGAGTTACTCAATTGATCGCATGTATCATTTTGACAGACAGTTAGACGTTATTAAAACTTCAAATTATCTCAATGATTTCTTTACTTATTTGGTTGGCAGTTATCCAGATGAGTTTTCAATTGACGCTAATAAGCGTAAAACTCCAATTATGAGCCATCCATTGATGTTTATAGGATACATTGTACTTTCAAAGTTCATGAAAGATCATGATATAGGCTTAGATGAGATAGAAAAATATGTGAACAGTATTATTTTTGACTATAAAGAACTTGAACTACTTCTCAATGCTAAGAAATCACTCACAGGAAACAAACGTATCCGAAATCAAATAATTAATCACTTTGACTCTACACTCAGAGGGGAATAACAGTGAAAAAGATATACGATGATAATCTTTACAATGAGTCACAAAAAGAGCGATTTCTGCAAAGACAGAATGTGAATACAAAAGAAGCATACTCTAGAGTGCTTCGTAGAGCATCAGCTATTGAAAAACGGTTAGAAATGGACTTATATGATTTTAATCTAAATGAAATCAAACAGGTACTACTTCTGTTAGAATCCACTAAACTTGCTACTGTTAAAACTACAGGAAGCATTATACAGAACTATATTCGATGGGCGATAGAACAAGATTTGCGTAAGGACAATATTAATCCACTTGACGCTGTTTATGGAGATGACTTTTACATCCAGTTTGTAGATGATAGCAGAGCAGTACTGTTCAGTGAAGAAGACATTGGGAATGTTGTAGATGGATGCTTAAATTTTCAAGACAAACTAATTGTACAGTCACTATTTGAGGGGATAATGGGTAAGGCTAACAGTGAATTGCTTAATATGAAGATGGAACACATAACTGGATCAGAGGATGAATTTAAAATAACGCTTTATGATGATACTCGTAAAGGTCGAGAAAGCAGAGAGATATCTATATCAAATTTTCTGTATAACATTCTAAGAATAGCGAATAGAGAAGAGAAGTACATCAAAAATAATGGTGTTCTCAAAGCACATATCAAAAGCGATTCCAATGAATTGATTGATAATGACTATATAATTAGATCTGCTGTTAATTCTAGTATTAAGCAAGGAACAGATGAACCAGCATCTAAATACTTGGTACAGTCTAGACTTAGTAAGATAGCTGAGTGGCACAGTTTACCGCTATTGACTGTTACTAACCTTAGAAATAGTGGAATGCTTAAAATGGCAAGGGACTTGTATGTTAAGCATGGAAAACTGGAGAGAGAGGAATACTATACGATCTGTGAGCATTATAACGTAGGCAAGCAGCCAGATGGTTCGTACGCCTATTCAAGATTTAAAGTTGGCTTTCTGAATATGGAGAATTTAAACTCAATATACGGTATAGGATAGGGTAGGCTATTGGGGTTGACATTGCGTCAACCTTTTTTTGTGTTGTCCGTTCAGGATGAAATTTCGTCCCCTTTTAATAAGGAGGAACAGTTAATCGAGATTTCTCGGAAAAGTCTATGCAAAACTCATAACCATTCTAACCTTCTGAATCGGAATATCGTTATATCGAACATCGATGTTCGATTTGGCTCCTAATCAACTCGGTTAGCACTTATCAAAGGAGGTGTCTAATTCAATCCTTCCCAAATATACGCGACATTTCAATATGACGTTTTGACCGCTCAAAGTTGAGCCGTGAATTGTAGCAATACAGAATTCCCGTAACAGTCAAGGTTACCCGAAATTTTCGTGGAAGCCTCTCGTCAATTTGACGATCACCTATTGGTAATAGTTTTTCGTGGTTTCACGAATAAGTCCATATGTATCAACTACTTTAAATTTCACCCATATGACCAATTTGACAAGTTTAACTGTGTACTCAATGTGCACATATCTGATCCTCAAATTTGAGGGTTATTCCACGAAAATTTCAGGGAACCTTTAACCTAATTGTGCTTACGGAAAGTTTTCCGGGAGCAGATAAGGGTATCCTTATTTACGCATTTCGCGTAATTAGAACACTGAATCTCCTACAGGGAAATCATCCAAGATAGACAGGGAATTTATCCAAGATGTATAGGGAAATTATCCAACATACACAGGGAAATCCTCTTGGAGAAAATCACCCGTAATAAGTACTATTATAATTTAGACTTTAGACAGGTATACACAGTATTTACAGGTGGCTTCGCGAGGCTAATCCGCATATGTAATTGGGTAGATAGGCAAATAAAAAAAGACCCTTATTCAGAGTCCTTCTTAATGTTGTTGCGTAAGCTCTCTTTAAATGAGATAGTGATGTCTTTCATCAAAGAATCCATATGTGTCTTTACTAATCTCAGCGCCGCAGCAGTTATTTCCTTATCATGTCGAAGTAGATTTGGCAGTTCTTTTTCTTCTTCTGCTGTAAGCTCCCTATAAGCAGAAATGAGTTCAATTCCTTTAGATTGTTCAATGTCTCCTCTAATCAACCATTCAATTGACACTTTAAAGTAATCAGCGATAGCAAGAGCCAAGTCCACTGAAGGTCTATTCTTATTGTTTTCAATATTTGAAATAGTGGCACTCTTAGATTTCTTAAAAGAAACAAACTCTCCAGTTTCATTGTCATATGTGGCAACTTGAAGCCTATTTGCTAAAGCTTCCATTGAAAGGTTCTGCTCATTCCTCAACTTTTTAACTCTCTCGCCTAATGTATTCATAATCGATCCCTCTCAAATACGTTTGATCATATTATATACTAATATCTTAGGAATTTATACGGATTACACTCAATATTATTAGTGTTCATTAAAAATAATTGACGGTGTTCACTAAATATGTTTTAATGAATTTATCAAATAAGTTTAGCGTTTTTTAATAATGTTGAGTGTGGGTGCGTGTACAAATAAAAAAACCCACATCATTGCGATGTAGGCTCATGTTCATCTGTATCTGATACTTCTTCAAACTGGATCAATTCAGATATGTCTGTGATATTTAAGGCATTGGCTATCTTAATTAGCATATCGAGGTTAATCTCTTGCCTATCATCTTTGGTAAGTTTAGAAATTCTAGCCTGATTGACACCAGACATTGATTCTAGTTGTTTCTGAGTAAGATTACGCTCCTTTAGAACATCTTTGAGTTTCATTTTTACTTTAAGCAATGTACTACCTCCAAACAGTTGACAAAATATGACCATAAGAGTATATTTTAATTATGACCCTGTAAGCATATAAAAGAGTGGCGATGTCGCCATTTTAAAAGGTTATACCCTATACAAAATTGTATACCCTTAAACAACATTGTACACTATCTACAACTTTTCATCATCAAAAACATGCTGGAACTTGAGTTCCGATTTCGAAAAGTGAATCAAATAAGCAACAATGTACTGTAACTATTATGCATGTAACAACTGATATTAAACATTACGCAGAATTCTGCGGAAAGTGAATCCTATTATAGAAAGGTGTGTTGATATGGTAATAAAGAAAGTGTTGCCTGAAATCGACGTGAAAGCAATATCTTCAGTCATGAGTGAAATTTTCAAACAGTACGTAATTTGTAAATGTACTATCTCTAATCCAGATAGAGAGCAATACCAGCGTGATGTTGAGTCTGCTGTGAACTTATTAGCTGACGAAGAGAAGGACTTGATTACACACAAGTTTATGGTGAGTGAATACATAAAGGATTATCAAGTCTACAATTTTATGATTGACCCACCAATATCAAAGGATACTTTTATGAAGATTCGTGCATCTGCATTTTATAAACTTGCAATTCTATTTCAAGAGCGCGGCATATTACAACTATAAGTTACAGGTGTGGAAAATTTTCCACAGGGTCAGAAGGGAGAGATACAGATGTACAAACACGGCAAGCTGATCAATCGACAATTATGTATACGTACACGTAACGGTACATGGATAGCGTTAAAGTCTGTTGCATCTTTAGGTTAGCGATTTCCCAACATGATGAGAAAGGAGTTATCACAATGATTATTTACTATTTTGATCAAAAGCAGGATTGGACACTGGATGAGATATATGTTGCTTGTGAAGTTCCGAAAAAGGCATTGAATATCATTCATGGGATTGAAGTACTTCTGACAACTCAGGAATTACGTCAACAGTTCATGGCAAGGGTTCCAATCTATCCAACATCTATTCAGGTGTTTACTCTATTAAAACAGTTCAGACGTGAACAGCTTGAAATGAATCCTATGAGCGATGAGAATTTCAAAGATACGTTTTTACTCAATCCTGTAAAGGCACTCACACAATACTTTAAAGAACAGGTTTCACCTATATGTGTTGAACGTATGAGGACATATGGTGTAACCATTGAACATCTAATCGAACAACGTAAGCTGAACAGATACATTCATGTAGTCAGGGCTATCAGCAATGTATCTCACAATTGATCCTATACATAAACATTGTACTGTATTTGTGCTTGATAAATTCTTATAACAACTTTATATGAACATAATATTCTCTGTGAAATCCTAGTTTCATTTGATGTACAGAAGAGAATGGAGGTTAACGGAACAGGTGGAAATAAACGAAGTGTACACGTCAGATTACAACAACTTACCACCACGTGAGAAGGCGGCATGGCACATAGAGGATTATCAACTTAAACGTGCAGCAATTGATAAATACTTTGTCTCGTATGGTTTGGATGTTGCTATGATAATAGGGATGATGGATCGTGCAAGAGAGCAAGACATTCGATATCAATCGCTCATTAAATTAATTGAGGATAAAGTACTGCCTGAGTACAGCAGAGAACTGAATGAGTTGGAATCATTGTTGGCAGATTTGTTCGACAAGGTATTGAGACCATTGCCTGAAACAAATATTGACTAAGGGGACAGTTCCAGAGGAAAGGGGGAGCAGGATTCTATGTATGGTAGAGACAAATTGTTTGAAACAATAATGAGCCTGAGTCATACGGAAATTCCGTATAGATCAGCAAGAAGAAAAGGCCAGCAAATCAAGCCGAAGAAACAACGTAGACTTAATCCCACAACAATTGATTCAAGGTATAGCCATTTAGTTGCTGAAGGATGTAGGTTAGACTTAACAGTTGAACGTAGGATACAGATACGTGAAGAGTTAACATTAATAAGGAAACAGAAACGAATGATGATGAAAATTGAATGCTATGTATGAGGATGGCACAAACGGTGCTGTCTTTTTTTATGTGGATTCAATTTTGTACTACATTGAGCTATCGGCCATTTTTTATCTGATTCAAGCAATAACACGAATAATACTCTTCTGTGGAACTGTGATAACTGAGTACCCCTCAAACTGAGGGTATCTGAAATGAGGTGCGCTCATAGTTGAGTTGTGAGAGTTGTTGGACGTTGTGTCCAACTTGAATACAACTATTCATGGTGAACATGTGTTTTGTTCTGATACAACCGTATAGCATCTTGTTAAACCATATTATGTAGATTCGAATTTAGGAGGACGCTAAAAAGGACAGCACAATTTCATATCATGCCATCCCACAAAAGAAAATTGACTATAAATATGTAGTTTTAACTATTTTTGTGCAGTCATATCTGTCAAATCTATGCTACCTACATATTGATTATAATCAATGTAAAATGTGAAAGTGTAAATCTGGACTTCTGGTGCCCCTTCAGTGGTTGCAGGAAATGTATGAATAAACTCACCTTTTTTTGCTTCATATGAAAAAACTAGAAACCTATCATCTGATAAATCCATTTTGTTTTGACTTCCACCATATAATTCTGTAATTTCACTACCCAACATTCCAATTTTCAGACCATGAGAAGTTTCAAATATACCATCTGAATCTTTCCCTAAACCAATTGATATTACCTTATCATCTTTATATGTAATTTCTACACCTTTCTCATAGTCGAAATTATTTTCACTACCCATTTCTCCTTTACCTAATACTTTCTCTGCTTCTACTCTGCTCATGCCATAGCTTACTTTCTCTTTAGTGTGTACATTAACAATCTCAATATCATCCTTAGTGATCGAACTTGTTTTTGTTTCACAAGCTGTAAGGACTATTAGTAGCACGGATGACAGAATTAATAATATCTTTTTCATGGAGTCCACCTTAATTATATTTCTGAAACAATGTTTTTATCAAATGCTTCAGATGTAAATTAGATTACCATGATTATCCTTTCTATACAATGAAGTTACGTTCAAGTCTTCATCAAATTGACGGGAAGCTATTTAAGATGTGCAAAAATTTTCCTTCCTTGTTGGACGATGTGTACAAGCGTGTAACGCCTAATAAACCATATTGATAGTGTGAGTTAAAACCACATCGTTACTCTGAGAACCGGAATAATCGGTTTCTAACTTCAAAGTTAAATGAGGTTGGGTTCAGGTTGAACTTGAGTTGACACGGTAACCTTAGCAGTCGATGTGGTCGACAGCGATCATATGCTTATTGAACTATTCTAATTTGGTAAAATCCAAAAATAGAAACTCAAACCAATTAAAATTCTTTAGTGGTATAATATTCCTATCATACACAGGGAGTGATCAGAATTTCTGGGATTATAGAAAAAATTACTAATCACATGTTAGAAGGGTTTACAGTTATGGCATTAATCACCGGGGTTGTTGTGCCTGTAGCAGCAGTAAAATACAGTGTGAGTGTAACGATAAAGAGAGCCAAGGAAAAGGAATTAGAAGATGAACGAAATCAGCGTATCAAGTTATTACATAATTTTATGCGAGAACTTGAGTTAACAATGGATCACTATGAAAAGAAAAAAAGGTACTATTCTAAGGAACCCTTAGCAGCTCACTTAATTGTGAATAGTCCACTATTTAATGCAGTAGATCATCCTAACCTTATAGCTGGTGTATGGGACTTGCTAAGAGCCTATCAAGCACTAAACACAGCGATTGATTCTCTACCTATCCTTATAGCACCAATTCACCAATCTGCAATTGATCTTCTTAAGAATCCACTTATAAAATGGTTTAATCCTGGACTTGTAGATGCAGCAAATAAAACAGCACAAGAAACAGCCGATGAGATAATAGGCAAGGCAGCAATGGAGATATTTGGTGTTGCAGTTGTTTTATATCCTTATGTTGATAAATATTTGTACGCGATCACGACAATGGCAGAAAGGAACCTACTTAAGAAGGTTGAGTATTCTTACAAATGAATAAATACAGAAAATCCGCTGAAGGATAGTCATCAACGGATAATAAGTGGATTACTCTATAGGAATCTGGTATTTCGGATAAGCAGACTTACTCCACTAGGCAGTGTTTCAGCTATACCAAGTTCGTCAAAATCAATATTGTAGTGTAAAAGCAAGTCGCGAGTATTAGAGTTGATATAACTAAAGTATTGATAGTCTGGGAAATTGGGATCTTCATAGGAATTGGTTGCATAGTGGAGTATTTCACGCTCTTTTGTGTATGGTATTGCATTCTGAGCACGTGTGAGTTGTTCATTCTGAAGTGGTTCCATGATTTGTCTTTGCAGTATTCCAGAATCCCTTAGTGAATTATGACCAATAACATATTCGACATAAAGGAAGGATTCCCCTCTGACTCTGTCGAAATACGAAGGCTGTAAAAAAGAACTTTCTAAAGATGTATCAGCATTCGCAAATTCAGATGGCGGTATTCTTGTCTATGGTGTGGTTGAAGAAGGCAATATTCCAGTCAGAATAGATAATGGATGCGATCCGGTCAAAGTAACACGTGAATGGATAGAGCAGGTGATAGATAGCCGTATACAAAGAAAGATTGATGGAATAAGGATACATCAGGTTGATTTGAGCGGTGAAAATTTTGGAAGAGTGCTGTATGTAATTTCGATACCACAAAGTGTGGACGCACCTCATATGGCTGATGACAACAGATACTATAAAAGATACAACTTCAAATCTTCTCCTATGGAAGATTATGAAGTACGAGATGTAAGAAGAAGACATGATCATCCTAATTTAAAATTGCAATGTTTCATCTATTCTGTTGAACTGGGAAGTATAGAAAAGGAATTAAAGATTGATATATATAATACTTCGTCGATTCCAGCTGAATATTATGGTGTAAGATTATATATTGATAAAAGAATTCTAATACTAGATCATGGTGGGTTTATGTTGGGGGCAGATGCTGAGTTACTTGATGAAGAAGGGAAAACACATTTAGTTTATTGCCTGTTGAAGCCAGTATCTAATACAACAAGTATTCCTATATGGGAAGGGGAAACCTTTGGTTTAGAGAAAGTAAAATTGATGGCACCAACAAGTAATGAAGATAAATATTTTGTAGGATGGCACGTGTCTGGGCCTGGATTCATGAACTTTGACGCTCAGACCTTCACATTCTAAGCATCCTTCGGGATGCTTTTTTGATGTGTACTAGTGTTTTAATTCCACACCTCTAGTCCGAGTTATTTCATAAAACATACGTAGACTGACACCGGTTGTTGTATAATTGTGGTAGGGAATTAATTGCATTGAGACAGGCCAGTGTAGGATATGTCAATTTAAATTTCGAGATTATCTTAGTGAAATAATACTTTTATGGGGAGTTTAATTATATGCGAAATGATTTTTTTGTAAGGGCGATTGAAGTTGTTCTTGATACTTTTGAATTCACGTTCTCAATACCAATAAGTATCCGACCAACTTGGAAAGGAGAAGAAGTAGCTAAAAGATTATCAGATCATGGTGGGGCATGCTGTGAGTTTAGAGGGACACGGACTCCTGAAGGGATTCCGACAGTGAATGAATTTGTTGTCTATATCCACGAAGACATTCAAAGCGTTAGTGAAGCAAATGAATTTGAAACAGGTATTAGATATCGGATAGAACAATTTTTTGAATCTATAAGTGTTGATTTTACAAGAGAGTCCTTATTGTCTTTTCGTTATTACATGAGCTAGGTCATCTTGATGTATACGAGAAGTTCAAACGAGCTGGCACTCCAAATGAATACCAAAAAATTTTAGACACCATGTTCGGAGATGAAAAGACCAATCAAAAGTGGTTGGAGACTAATAAGGTGAAATACTTTCAATACCTAAATGCTATAGAGGCTCGTTCGGACATATTTGCTTTAAGTCACTTTGTGAAGGTTTGGAAGATTCTTTGGCCTGAATCTGAACCCAATGTTGGGGGTGAGTAGCATGGGCAGACATAAGATTAATGATGAAGATAAATTACAAGGATTCATGGTGAATATCAAGGGATACATACTTGACAATATTAGTGATGATCCAAATGCTCTGGAAGAAATTCGAGCATTCATCGAGAGCAGATGGGGTATAAAGGACATAGAGAAATATGATGAGCGAAGAAAGGATAAGCACATTGAATTGCTTGTCAGGAATATAGAACTTGAGAAGGTTAGGCTAGTAGAGCTTGATTCAAAATATGGAATAAAGTCCGAAATTTATAAAATTATGGGGCCAGCAGCTATAAAAAAGATTGCAAAATACGAGAATGAATTGACGATGGTCAAAGATTCGAATGTATGCAAGTAGAACAAAATTTAAAGAAAAGAGGAGTAATATGAGCAGAGAAAAGGTTGCTGATGAGATTACAGCAGAAATTATTGAACATATCAGAGAGTTGGTATGTTATTGGGATTCCCCAATAGACTTGAGAATGTTGCTCATTTGACAATACAAATTTTAAAGTCATGTGTGGGAATATACCGTTCGAGAATGTGGAATTCATTTAATCCATTTTATTGGCTTGGCATTGTTGTATTGCTCCCCAAACATCTTTTTGAATACCTTGGAGTAAACGGTGATAAGGTTATTGTTAAAATATTCAATATTATTTGGTGGGCATTTTCTTCTGTGGTAACAGTGGTACTCTTGAGAGAAAATGCAACCGCTGTAAACGATTTTGTTAAAGATCTTTTAAAATGAGTCTTTCACTTAATTTTCAACTTCAGTGACAGGGAATAAAACTGTATAATTTCTGGAAAATATAATAATGATAATCCCGTACCATAAAACAATTATGGAGGGATTATCATGGGATTGCCAAAAATTAAGGTTTCTACTGAAGGCGTCATTGATTCAGTTAAAGAAGTGGGTACTGATTTAGCGGACAGAGCTGGGATAGGGAGAAAAAGCCAAGAAGTGCGCGCTTGGGGACAGGTAGCGGAAAACGCAGCTCGCGAAGTTGATTGGACAGAAGTTACAAATGAACTTGTTAATGTTGAGGACAAAGCTAGGCGCATGATAGCTAAAGCGGAGGAAGGAACCCAAGCAGAAATCAACGAAGCGTGGCAACAACTAAAAGATGCGTCAGACGTACTCAAACAACAAGCAATTGATTCGATGAACACAATCGTGAAGCAGGCTTATGATCAATTTGTACAAGATGTTTGCGATACGCTTAATGATGAGCAAAAAAAATATGTAAATTCGATTATTGATGTATTACAGAAATTAAAAGAACTCAAAGAAATGTTTGACATTAAAAAAATTATTGATGAATTATTGAATAAAGCCGAAGAACTGTTAGAGGGATATTTATGCGAGAAATTAGAGTTTCTTAAACAAATGGATGTTAAAGGGATACCTGATGTCAACATAAATCTAGACGGGACCATTATAAGTTTTAATGTGTTCATTTATATTTTGAAGATTGATGATGACCGCGACCCTCGGCAAAACTGTTTCGCAGAAATAAGTATTCAATTGTTATACGATTTATCTAAACCTGAAATGCCTAAACCTAGAGTTGCCCCCATGTTCTATTCGGATCGAGTGGAAGACGACATCAGAGAATGGGTTGAGCAGCGACTTGAAGAAGAAAAAGATGAAATGGTGCAAACTTTACTGGAGATGTTTTTCTCGGATTACATCAGTGTCTTTAAAGAATTTAGGGGCTACCTAGATTTGCTTTAGTTTTCTCATGGGAGAGGGGCTTAATGAATTAACAAATATTTCCTAGTTGTGATTCACGGAACAGCGGCATTGCATCTATACAGGTAAGTGTAAAAATTTAATAGACCCAATAAAAAAAGTTTTAGTATAAAAAAATAAAAGCCATCTAAGGACGACTTTTATTTAAATATTTTTCTTCTTCTCTAGGAAACCGGCGGGAAGGATATTTTTTAATCATTCTGATCAAAGCGGTCTTTTTCTGCGCATCGGACAAAGTTTCAAAAGGCACAATACATAAAGTATGGTGTATCTCATAGTTTCTTACGATTTCTTTAAATTGATCTTCTGTGACAATTCCCATCTTATAATTATATTTCTGAAGTTCTATCTGTTTATTAATCGTTCTATTTTCTTGATAATTGATAATCTTAACAAACAGGAACAAGAACAAAATCGCCACTAAAACATAAGGTATTATTGTGGATAAGATAGCCCAAATCCCACCCGCAGCCAATAAACCTGCCATCGGAAAGAATAAAACCACAATTATAATTATTATGATAAGTAATACCAAGAGGTTCGCTCCTTTTGAAAATCAAAAGTATTATTAAATCTATATACAGTTTTATATCGGTAAACGAGCAATATTAGTTTACACTCTTTATAAAATAAATCTTTTACATAGAGGGCTATGGATTGTGCTTGGATAGCAGTTTTTGGTACACTTGGTGGCTCTGCGTTAGCTACTTTAGGAACAGTGGTATCCACAAAGCTTAAGGAGCGTAGTGACAATAAGATAAGGATTTGGAATCTTGAAGACATAGAAATGAAAAGACTCCAGGATAAGAAGGAGGAGGAATTTAGAGTATATAATGAAGTTCTTAAAGCTGATGGTGAACACACGATTACTGCAATAAATGATCATGGTTTAGGAGAACTAAATGGCGAAAATTACAAACAACATGTAAGGCCAATATTATATAGAAATCTTCATATATTACCATCAAGTTTGAGGAAAAAGACTAGAAAACTAGACTCGCTTTTGGTCACGGAGGAGTTTTATAACTACAACACTTTGCAAGAATGGCAAGATGAACAGTATGGAGCATATCAAAATATTATTAGCACCATAGAATCAAGGTATAGTGAATCAACTAATACAAAGAGTGAATAGATGAATTACATAATACAATTCTGTCATTGGAGATGATTTTGTGAGTGAGGTACAAAAATTAGACCTTTCTATTGATGAAATTCGAGGATTAATCTTAGAAGTTTTTAAGGGGAATCCGAGTAGTCAATACTTAAGTGTTTGTAATGATGTAGCAGAACTAGTAGTAAAAAAAGGGATTGTTCCAAATGTGGGCCAGGGAGTTATGGTTCATTATGGTGGAAGGTATGTTTCATTAAATCCTAATTGAGATAATATGTTTCAAAATAATGTATAATTAGAATATAATCGACAGGGAGTGAATTAGATGATAGCACCTGGAACAATAGTTTATGATCACAACCAGACAGAATATGAGGTATTGGAAATGATAGGGCAAGGAGGATTTGGGCTTGTTTACCGATTAAGAAATAAGGCCAATGATTCAATCTATGCGCTTAAGACTCTTCCCACAGGTTTTGCATCGACTCAGTCATACGACGCTTTTTTTAATGAATGTCAAGCAGCACTAAGAGTGAGTCACACCAATGTATTAAAATACTTCTACGTACACGATGGAGAGACTTACAAGAGGCTTCCTCCTTACTTAATAATGGAGCATGCCAATCAAGGAACTCTACAAGAGGCAATTACAAGGCATATTCAAAAAGAAGAATTTATTGATGTGGCTGAGTTAAAAGATTTGTACTTACAATTAATAAATGGAATGAAGGCAATAAATGAGGATGAGCAAATAGTACATAGAGATATCAAACTAGAGAACATCCTTATCAATGACGGTATTTTGAAAATAGCTGATTTTGGCATCTCTAAAAATGCTACTGAAGACACGCGTCAACTTACATTTAAGGCAGCTGGTTCGGTAAAATATACTGCACCGGAAAGATGGAGATATGAGACAAATACGATACAGAATGATATTTATTCTATGGGAATAGTATTTTATGAATTAGCAACTCTTCAGCACCCGTATGACGTTAAGATTGATGATATGCAAAATTGGCAACAAGCTCACTTATATCAAAATATTAAACCTATCAAACAATCAAATGCCTCTATTCCTAACGGAATGGTACAGACGATTATCAAAATGTTAGAAAAGAATGTTGCTCGTAGATATAAGACTTGGAATGAAGTAGAGGCAACTATGCAAATCGATGATATTCCGCCTACCTCCAATTCCAGTTTGGTAGACAATCTTGTTAACACTAAAGTCAGCAAAGATAACTCCGCCATTACAATTGCTCTTGAAAAAGAGAGAGAAGCCAGAGAAAGAACAGAGTATATAAAGGAAATAAATTTTCAATTTCAGCAGGAACTTTATAATTCACTCAAAGATTTTGTAGAAGAATTTAATCTAAAGTACACAAGTGGCGACATCATCCTTGATTCGCTCAATAATATTGAAAAAGATAGTTTTTATTTAAATATTAAGCTGCCTTCAGGTGAAAGAGGATTGATAGAATTTAAAGTCTTGTTTGATAAGGATTTTGAAAGAGTAGTCGAGGATCGTTATTTTGGAAATAGAAGGAAGCAAATTCAACGCCCTAAATTAAATAATCAACTCATTGCAGCATGGGGATACTTAGCAGTTATTGACGGTAGAGGATTTAATGTTTTCTTAGTTAAAGAAAAAGATGATTTATATGGAAAGTGGTATTTGATGAAAAACAAAGTGTCATCCCTGTATGAGTCAAATGGTAAGCTGGAACCCTTTGCTATTGAGTTAGAAGAATTAGAGAACGTTTTGGTGCAACTAAATGTATTCGGTTCAAAGGTTGATTGCGAAATTCTAGAGGGAGAAAAGTTTATTGATTTAGTTGGTGAAATTATTGTACAGCACATCTAGTTTAAATTAGTGTGAAGGATTTTTCTTCACACATTTATTTTAAAGTGAAAACACATAGATGACCGTTTCATAAATGAGAGGTAAAAGGCACTCAGACGAATAAATCTGGATGCTTTTTTTGTGACTCATCTTTTATTGGCTTTGAGGTACATCAAGAGAGTTTGAACTGAAATACCAAATAGACAATTTAATCTGTAATCAATTCCTTGGGCTTACGCTTTTTAAAAGTACTCATTATGGAGAGCTTTTTACAAAGAAGTTTTTCAGTGCTTCGTGAGATCTTTTATGATCTTCTGAATCACCTGAGAATTTGATGGTCATTTTGATTCCTCGTTTGTTTTTATCAATAGACAAGAGTTTAGAGCCGTCAAGATTCTCCTGGTAATCGTAAATATCTCCTAAGAAAGAGACTTTTTCCATGTAAACTAAACCTCCTATGAATACTATTGTTATTTAATATATTCAACTTACTTGGAGATTATACTAGTTATTTATAACTTTCAAATGGTATTGTGATTTAGTCATCCAAGTAGAAGTTATCAACATCTTTGATTTTTAATCAGAATAAGTGTGAAATGATGCATAAATAAGTCATCATTTTAAATAATCCTGTTACTATACGATTGATATTTTAGAAAACGCTGAAATTCCTTGTCCTACCTACATTTTTTGATATTCCAATCGTAAACTTACAAAATTTTCTAATATGTTAAAACCGTTGCTACGACTAGCTTTTAAGGGTGTTGATGGTCATTCTACGATTGCGTTTACGATATAGGATAAATTAACCTGACAAAGAAACTAAAACGTTGATTTAACTGTATAAATGGATAGTTGTTGTATCGTACACGATTGGAATCATGATCTAAGGGACTTCGTAATTTTCCGATGTTGTTCCAGTACCATATTGGTACGTGCCTACGATTGAAAAGGTATGGCTAAAAGTATACTTTTTGAAAGACTCTCTTAGTATGTGTCAAAATTGGTTATGATACATTTCAAATAGTATATAAATATATATGGAACATTTCAAAAGTTCTAGTGTACATTTTGACATATATTTGATATAATATCCTTAACGACATAGTAAAGGATGATCAGTATGAGCGAGATTCGGAAGTATGGATACATAAGAGTTTCATCTAAAGATCAGAATGAAGCGAGACAGCTAGAAGCAATGAAGGACTTAGGTATAATGGATCGTGATTTCTTTATAGACAAACAGAGTGGCAAGAACTTTGACAGACCATATTATCAATCCATGAAGAATGTACTTCGTAAAGGTGATATTCTCTTTGTTAAAGAGTTGGATCGGTTGGGACGGAATGCAGAAGAAATAAAAAATGAATGGCAGGATATTATCCAGAATATAGGTGCTCACATTGTCATAATTGACATGCCACTGTTAGATACACGGCAATACAAGAATGGATTAGAGAAGGTTATAAGCAGTATTGTGTTAGAACTGTTATCATATATGGCTGAGTCTGAACGTGAGAGGATTAACGGTAGACAAGCTGAGGGAATAGCGGCTGCTAAGAATAACAATGTAGTGTTCGGCAGACCAAAGCAAGCAATCAACGAGGAGTTTAAGCAAGCATACACAGAATGGAAACATGGAAGGATTACAGCAGTTGCCGCAATGAAGGAGCTAGATATGAAGCCCAATACTTTCTATCGCAGGGTAAAGGAACATGAACAACAAGAAGCCAAAGCAAATGGACTAGGCTAGGGATTGTTCGGGAATTAATCCTGAGTATGATCGGTTAAACCAAATAAGAGGACTCATTTAGAGTCCTTTTTTGTTTGTGATGTATGCTTAGACTTATCTGAATCCGATTGTTCTTTGCTAACTCTAAGCTGTTCTTTTTGTACCTCTAAGATCTCTCTACTAATCTCAACTTGTTCCTTGCTGTGTTGCTCTATTACTGCATTGTGTCGCTTAGTTTCGTCCACTAGATCATCTGTCGGATCATGTGTCAGCCAATCGTTTGAGTAGATATTTAACACTAAGAACGCAACATA
This sequence comes from Paenibacillus sp. SZ31, assembly GCF_012912005.1. Taxonomy (GTDB): domain Bacteria; phylum Bacillota; class Bacilli; order Paenibacillales; family Paenibacillaceae; genus Paenibacillus. Next base: position 121,322 of record NZ_JABBEA010000005.1, on the reverse strand, counting down.
GATTAAAATTTTTACAGCAGTCAAATTAAACCCAGTTTTACTGAAATCTATCTTCGCTCCCACCTGAGTAGATAATACTTCCTCCATACTGTCAAGTATAGGTTGAAAATGAGCCTTAGTTTCTGGGTCATTCTCTATTTCATTTTCGATATTTTTGATATCTGAGGAAATATCTTCAGGAATGGTATCTATAAATGTTTGTATGGAATTATAATCAATGTTTGAAAATGCGTTAATCATTGCCTTATACGAAGGTGAATCATAGAAAGTTTGAGCTGTATATTTTAAAACATCTCCAAGTTTCTGTAACTCGTGCATTGTGCTCAAGTAAGAAGGTGAGGATGTTACTTTAGAAAGTTCCATTAAAGATTTAGAGAGTGGCTCATACCTAGACATATCTAATCCTATTGAAGAAACAGCCAACACAGAATTTGATAATCTATCCAAAGCCCTTAGACGATGAGAATTATTAATCATTTTAGATGTCATATTAATCTGTCCCACCATCTGAGTTACAGAAGATTGATTTAGAGCCTTTGCGACCCTTGAAAGTGCGCTTATTTGTTCGCCACGTAGAACAGACATACTTTTACTAAGTGCTTTTAATCTCTCATAATCATTATTCGTCATGTAACACCTTCCCTAAAATATTTGTATACTACAGTATAACACATACATCATTAATGAAATAAGCCTAACCGATACAAAATTGGACATACATAAGGGGGTGCATTTACACCCAGTGAGTAATAATATCTGGGAAATTATCCGCTAGCACTTGTCAATTGATCACTAAGTTATTGCATTGACGATACATAGATATATGGGGGGGATATTTTAAATTTGAAATAGTATCCATTTTACAGAATAGTGGCCTAGCACTTCCACTTCGACACGAGAGTTGAATTTTAACGAGTGAAATTCTATTGGATAAAACCGACACTATAATGCCATCCCATCTACACAAAATAGCCCTCCATAGAGGAGGGGGAATACACTATCATTCCAGAGGACACAGAGGGGAGGTCATTTTTTTAACTTGTGAATGTTTTCTTGGAGCACCTGTCTACAATATGGTGGACTTAATTCATAATCTTTATAAATCTTTGTAAGGGACAACCCTTCAACATAGTGTAGATTATAAATCTTCTCAAAGTCACGAGCTCGTCTTTTCATGCCTCTTTCTTTAGTTGTAAGCAAGATGGCTCCCTTAGCTTTAAACATTTGCTTAATTGTCCACCAATCTGTTTCGGTTGATTCAGCTATCTGTTCGAAACTAAGCAACTTTTCGTTGTACATTTTCACCATCTGAGGGTAAAAGTGCTCAATCTCGCTCCATTTAGCAGGAGGGGATTCAACTACCCACTTAAGCTTATTTAAGTTGACTGAATCAGAGACATAGGGATCATTTCTAACTAATTTACTTTCAGCGGTGAATTTATATAGTATCTCGATGCGTTTATCGTCATGTAAGACTACTTTATCGACAAGGACGCCCACTATTTTTCTCATGTCTATCATTTGTAATTCGTAATTAATAATATTTTGATATTTTTCAAGCAATGTTAGTCTAAGTGGCATACTAGTATTTTGTCCACTGTTCAGATCTAGGTTTTTGTTCAAAACGGATAGTTCTTTTTTCAATTCAGTAAGTTCTTTCTCAATTGGTTGAAGCTTCTTCAAAAGTTCCTCTTTTGTGATAATTAAGTCACCACAAAGATCGATATACCTATTTCTGGACATTTCCTTTTCAGTAATATCTTTGATAATAATGTTTATATTTAGTATAATCTCATCTAATCTACTTCTATCTGATAATCGTTCAGATAATTCTGGAATCATTGGTTCGGGATTACCTATGATTTTCAATACCTCATTCCAGACTATCGAGTCCACTATGTCAACTCGCCAATTCGATCCATTGCATGTGGTGTTGGACAACCCAGTTTCAACGCTATATGATTTTTTGGTTTTTCTTGTACATGTGTAGTATTTTAATATGCCATTCTGGGTTTTAGTTACTACCCCTGAAGATACAGCAGCACCACATCTCCCACATCGTACAATACTTCTCAATAGATAGTCTTCTGATGGTCTTCCACTATTCTTAATATTTCCATCCAATGTCTTTTGTAATCTCTCGAATGTAACCTCATCAATATATTGAGGAATATCAATCTTCTGCCATTCGTCTCTAGGTTTAGGAACTTGTTTCTTCTTGCCATTTAACTGCACAACCTCTGTTTTGCCATGATAATATGTACCCATGTAAGATTCATTTCTTAGAATTCGACTAATTGTAGCTTGATACCAAGTATCCCCCTTAGGAGCTGAATATCTCTTCTTTGCTAAGTATTCGGCAACCTCAGAACAAGTACGACCCTCTAATATCATATTAACCATTGTTAAATATCTCTCTTTTTCTTCCGTATTCTCAACAAGTGTACTCAATTCCTTATCATAGGTGTAGCCATAAATTCTATTCATTCCCGGAATCTTGTTATTTGATACCATTGTTCTTCTACCGCGTTTTGTATTTGCAAGAATCTTAGCCTTATTATATTGAGCAATGGAGCCTTGAATGTTGTAATTGAGCATTGATTCTGCGTTTCCTTTTTGTAAATCAAACTCAACGAAATGTAGATCGCAACCTAACTCCCAAATCTTATGTGTGATTTGCTGTTGTAAATGCAAGTGTCTACTCAATCTATCTGGATGCAGGAAGATAACTTTTGTCCCCAATCCCTTTTCAAGTAGAAACAGTATATAATTCAGCATTGGACGATTAGGATTGTCTCCAGATTCGGCTTCTTCTCTTAATACAATAATTTCATCTTTGTTGATATCAAACTTAGTCTTTGCTTCGCTAATACAGATTTCAATCTGCGATTCTAACGAGTAATTGTCTATTTGGATATCAGATGATACACGAGTATAAACAATAGCCCTGATCTTACCGATCAAGGCTGAGATTTCTTCCCTGGTTAGTTTTTCATGATCTTTGAGTACTCTCATAAAAAATTCAATCCTCCGAATTTTGTCTGTTTTTAATTTGGTTCTCACCTGGATAACTCAGTAGAACATTCTCCATCCAATTGAGGATTTGCACTTCCATAAATTCTACTGCGACTTCATCGTCTTCGTTTGGGTAACGAGAAATAGTCTTATATTCATACCGTTTCTTATATCTCATAATGACCACCTTAATAAGAATCAATTACTAAAGCTGTATATCATGATTTGGAGTTTATCCAATACATAAAATACCGGGTATTACTCTGGATTCTTAATCATGAAAGAAGGAGCAGAGCAGACGACTACTATATACGAAAAAGTGTTTAGCTATCCACTTGAAAATATTGGAGTGTTTATACTTGAAAATAGAAAATCTAAACTCTAACTATATAGATACTATCTTTGAGGACACCTCTATGCGAGTTTGATATGGGGATTGGTATATGGACAAGATGAAGATGGATCAGATATCTGGTATGATTCCTACACTGGACAATGATTAAAAGATTTTTATTGTGAAGTAATTCGGAAGGTTTGGAAACTACATCTGATGGTTTTTATCTACTGAGGATGATGCATGGATTGGATATAAAGGAATTGAGTGAGATTAATAAGATTCAAGATGTTGATGATGTATAAGTGGAGGGGCTTCTATGATCGATCAAAAAGTGCTAACCGAATTAAGTGAGGAGTTTAAAAGACTAATTCCCAATTTCTTAACAGAGTTTAACTTTCATCGGTTAGATGAATCTAAACTTGTGGTTGAACATAAAGAAACTAAAGTTACAGTAGCAGTAAATTATTCTTATATTATTCCAGGTCACAATTTACATTCAAATATTGGTAGAGTTCTAACTTCCTTTAAGAAAGAAATAATCGAATTTGAAAACAAGGCTCTTGCTATATACAGAGATTGTGGTTTTCATGATAAAAAACAAAATTATTCAGAATTTCTCATAACTTATGATTCATTATTTTATTTTGACTCAAGTTTTGTTGAGCACTATATGATCGGAGATATTATTGCTGAAGTGTCTGAACCAAGTTCTTTATACAGGCTGATTTTTAATTCGTTTGCTAAAGATAAGGGATTTGGTGATGAATGGGAAAGTCATAAAACAGTCAAGTTGAGAGGTTGTAAATTCGCAGATCAGGAAAAAACTCTTCAACAAATTTTGTTTTTAATCGCTAAATATCATGCTCCTGAATACGAGTTTATTGCTGACTACCCTACAATTGTTCCTTACACGAATCATGGTGAGGATACTAAATGGAATGACCCCGATGATAGGTTAGATAATAGTGGCTTTGATAAATTTTTGTATAGTCCAGTAAAATATACAGAGCCAATTTCCCTATACAATAAGGCAAAAAAACTTGAAGATCCTATCCTATATTATAGAGTTCTTGAGTATTTCTTTATTATTAATAAGAAACTCGAAATCAAAAAGTCTATTGAAAGCTATAACAATGCTGATAACATAGACGCGTTCATCATCGAGATGAGTGCTTTATATCGGAAAGAGGAATCAGAACTACTGAAAAATCTCCTTGGGAACATTGAGGGTATTGGAAATCAAATTGACTATGCTAAACAAAAGGGGCTTGTTGATAGTCTTGACGTGTCAACATTTTCGACAAAACTTTATGAATACAGAAATAGTATTGTGCATAGTAAGTATGATACAAAGTTTAAAATTAATGTACCTATTATTGAGATATTCCATCCAGAATCTAAAGATGGGTATTGGATTGAGGTGTTGAGAAGATTGGCAGAGAAAGTTATTGTACAATTTTGCTAATCAGATAAACAATTCTACAGACACAACGGTTTATGTTGGGGATGAAGGTGAGCGACAGCCATGGAGTGAAACGGAATGGATCTCGCCACCTATTATTATTGTGTTAAGTGATAATTTTGACTATTGTTATCTGTAACAGAGGGTAGTAATTAGGAACGATACCATCTCGATAAAAACCACTTCGCTATCGCTTCGTTAACGGTATTCATCGACCTATCGCGTTCCTCTTGGCTACGCCAATTCACCTTCCGATTCAATTTGGTACATTTAATTCCCAAATAATTAATCAATCATTAGCCATAAACGTAGTCGTATCAAGTGTTTTGAGCTATTGCTTATCCAAATCAATCCTTATTATAAGGGTTTATTCCATGGAAAATATGCAAAATCATCAAAAAACCTATATAAACACTGCCTTTTTTATAATTCTAGTCGTTTTTATTTATGTACTATTTGTGATTATCAATTGTGTTTAGCCAGTGACCAATACGTTTTAGTATAGTTTGGATTAGGCTCATTATTATCAAGTTTTCGTTTGTTATTCTTCATTTTGTCTTTAACACTATATGGACAGTTATTTTCTATAAAATATTCATTAATAATTCGACATCCACGTTGTAACCTGTTTCTACTGTCTCGAATATTGACCTTCTTAATTAACTCTTCTTGTTCTTCTTTATAAAGTTGCTTACCAACAATACTATCTAAGTAATCAGAAAGTGTAGCTTTTTCATATGTATCGTCCAATATCGTGTAACTATTTTGTTGAAGCTTAGTTTGTAAATGTTTCATGTATCCATTTTCCTCCTGTAGTATCTCTTCATAAAATTTCTTGTCGTAGCATTCCTTAAAATATCGTAATTCGTTGATGACTTTCTCAACCTTTTCATTATCTACGGTCACAGTGTCATAGATAACAGGACTGCTATATCTTCTGTATTTCTTAACATATTCTAACGTGCCATTATCCATCAGATATTTTGCAGGATTAATTATGCGTTCACAGTCTTCAAGTTTTTTATTAATCATCTTGTCTGAGATATTCTTGATTATTACGGTTACCTTATCACTATCACTATCACTATCACTAGCAATTCTTTTTCTACCCAAACATTGTATAAGTGTATCTATGTCTTCAATGTCGGCAACTACATACTTGATTTGTTTGTCTTTGAGGTTAACACCGTTATCCAGTGTGGAAGTTGTGAACAAGAACTTTTCCTCAAATTTCTCTTCCATGAGCATACGGCTAATTCTTTCTTTGTCGAGATACTTCTTTTCTCTAGATGTTCCAGATGCAGAACAGACAAAAAGTGAATCCTTGAATATGGTATGTAGGGTAGAAGCTTTCTTTGCACTTTTGCTGAAACAAACAGCTTTTTGATTCTTAGGAATCGTATGTAGAAACTTTTCTAGAACTTTGTCATTTCTATAAAATATTAATTCCTTGATATGACTGTAATCATGAGGGACGTTGTAACTACGATGCTCAATATGCTTGAAGCGAAAATATTCTATTACCCCATCTGCTGTAGCAGACATGAATATCCTGGTCTTTTCTAATTCGGAGATAATCAGATTAAATGAATCTTCTGTGTTGTTGTTAAACTTTGATTCAGAGAGAAAGTAATGGAACTCATCTGACACTATGTACTGATAATCTTTGCTAAATACCACATTTCGCTTCCTTACAACATCCTCGACATTCTGGTATAACAGAATCTTTATTATATCTGCCTTATTGTCCTGTTCAATCTCACGCTGAAACTGTTCACTGAGTCGAGTGCGATTAAGAAGAAACAGTATCTTAGTTCCCTCACGTTTAGCCTTCTCATACAGAGTGTTCTTGATGAAGTATGATTTACCTACACCTGTACCAGCTTCAATTGTGATAATCTCGCCTTGCTGCCATTGTTCAACTTCTGTGCCGATGATATCTGTTACAGTACGTCTCTTTTTGCGAGTGATATTGGTTGTCCTCCTTTGGATAATGTTTAATTACACTAAAATAATGCTTAAACACATATTATCACGGAGTATTTGGTGTGTCTAGTGTAATTTTGATTGGAGGTACACAAAATTTTGCGGAGCTTTGAGGGTGTCGTCAATTTGACGAAGGTTCAATGATGTATCTATGGAGGCTAGTAGAAGTTCCAGTGGAAATTATGGATGTAGATGAATGGCAAGCTGAATACATGCTTATTGCAGAGAATACAGAGCGCAGAGGAGAAGCTGAAAGCGATCCAGTTAAGAAGGGAAGACATGCAGCGTTTTTAAAGGAGTACTGGAAAGCTGGACATGGTGGCAACCGATCAACACGACCAATGGTCGCCTTGAAAGACATTGCTGAGTCTATAGGAGAGTCTGAGCGCACTACGCAACGTCTAATTAAACTTAACGATTTAATACCTGAACTACAATCTCTTGTTTCAGATGGGGCAATTGGAGTGAGAGCGGCTGAACAACTTGCTTATCTGACAGTGCAGGAACAATCTATTCTGTTTCAACAAAAAGGAAACTCACTTGGAGAAATGACTAATTACAATGGAAATGAGCAGTCACATTACGGGGGTCACTTTATACCAGCGAGGACAGTTGTGTTCAAATTCCCTATTAATTAATCAAGGATATGAGGAAGAGAATCGATTCTGAGGTGCCACTATAGTAGAAGAGAAAAGAATTTTATAATTACACCAAAATAATACTTTACAAAATTAATTGTTTCGCATTATATTAAGTACACAAGGTTAACGAATTCCAAGGTGGGCTCTTGGAGCCTATGAATACATATGAAAGTGAGGGATGAGATACGAGGAAGGTTAGATATACGTGGTATAGGTTGATGAGCTGGCTAGGCTTGACTGGAAAGTGATCCGAGGAGAATTAGTAAGGGCAATAGGGATGAAGAAGAAGAGGGAATAAGTTCAGATAGCATTTAGGAGAATTTTTATAGTAAGAAATAATACATAGTGAAAGAGGTTATTTAAACAATGAACAAGTTTGATATTGTAGTTAAACTAAAAGATGGTTATGAATTTCGGCTAGATGGAGTGGATGGGAGAATTCTAAAACTTGAAGAAGCACAACCATTCCTAAATCAAGCGTACTCTAATTTTTTTAATGGATTGACCGCTAATCGTCCAATTAATGTTAACGATGAAGATGGTAATACACGTGAATACAAGTATGATGATTTGGCTTCTATTACGTTTAATTTTTTTGAGGAGGGTGAGTAAATGAGCTTGGCAATTAGCGCTAGTTATGAGCATGAACATTATATCGCTGTAGATACTGCGGTATCTTTTAATCGAAAAGGGATTAGTTATAGAAATACAGACCCTAGAGAGTATGACAAATTACATATATTAGACGGAGAAGGGTACTTTTTCTCAGGAGATTCGATCTTATGTGTCAATACATATGCTCGTTTTAAAAATCAGCCAGACAGAAGTTTTAAAAAGTTGCTATCGATTGCAAAGGAAACATACTCTAAATTGGCTGATGAAGGAGATAAGCTTGCCTTTGCTAAATACGGATTCGATAATGATTGCCGTGCTACTTTTGAATGTATGGACAGTAGTAACTGGGATACAGGAAGAAATATATTCTATTACGGGAACTCCCAAATTAGTTACATAACTTATGGAGCCCAGATGCAAAAAGCAATGAATGAACTTGACAAGTATAAGAGTGGAGATCCTTCCATTCCTTCATTTTATCTACCTATTTATGAAGCCGTTGCTAATGAAGGCGTTGGTGGATCAGTCATCTTTTATCATCTAACACCTGAAAAGTGGGAAATGTCATCTGAAATTCCTTTGAACGAACCAAAGAATATTAAGAAAGCATCATTTTCGGATATACAATTAAAGAAAAAGCATACGTTTGTTGGATCAGGAGCAGACGCTTTCCCAGAGGTCACTTTGGGAGAGGGAGATGGAAATGGATTCGGAAAGGCAAAAATCTCTAAGCCGAATGGTTCATTAGATGTTGTGTATACTGCAAGCAACTTTGGACGTGAAAGAAGTGTGAGGTTCAAAGACAATGGAATTACATTAATTTCTGACAATGGCTCTTTTACGGCAGAAAGTAAAGATTTCAAATTCATTGCTACAGAAAATGGTTCATATCAGTTAGGATTGTCCAATGGCTCAACTTTTGAATTGAAAACTTCAGGTCTTGGTATCGACATCCAAGGTGACATCAATATTAAGGCAACTGGCAACATTAAAATGAATGGTGCACGTATCGATTTAAACTAATCCAAAAACATATAGAGGAGAATATACATATGAATAGATTTCAACTGGAACGACAACTAATCGAAGAATTGCGAGAAACAAAAGTTATGCTTAATGAGTGTGAACTGGAGTACGATGCCTTGATGGGGTTTGTTCAGGAGAACAGCCTTGAAGATAAACTAGATCAATACCTCTATGCTAAAGTTAAAAATTGTGACAATGAGGAACAAATGGAAGCATATTTGCGACTTATCACCAATGAACATGAGCCAGAACCGAATGTTAGTAAGCAAGTATTCGACCAGAAACCCTTCTTCTTTGTAAATGGACAGCCCGTAGATTTCTCTAAAATTATGGGATAGTCTCCTAACGAATAGAACTGCCTGAACCGATAAGTATGGTATAGTTTGTAATTAAGTTTGCTATACCATACTATTCTATCGGAGGTACATAAAATGAAAAAAATAGTATCAAAATTACCAACATTTCTGCTAGGAGCCATAGTTGGCATTACGTTCACAGCAGGAACAGAAATAGGAGCAGCTACATACCTTAAAGCGACACAAAGCAATGTAAAGGTTGTTGTAGATGGTACACAAGCAAAACTATCTGATTCGCCACTTAACGTGAACGGAAGACTCTATCTTCCAGTCAGAGAAACCGCTAATGCAATGGGCTATACAGTAGAATCCGTTACAAGTTCTCAGGTTTCATTGAAAGAAGGAGCTACTTCAAGCAATGTAACAAATAGTGGGTCAACGAGCGGCCAATCTGGAACAGTCGTTACTGCTCCAAGCAATAACAATACAAATACAACTGCAAGCAAAAAGGTGAAGAATTTGAAAGAAACTTATTCAACGAATGGCAAATTAGATGCTGATAAAATTCGTACAGCATTGAATAATGGCACACTCGATGTAAATGCTCAAGATAGCGAGACTCTTGAAACTCTGCTTATGCTCGTAGTTAAAGAAGATAATTTCGAGGCATATAAAGCGATAAATCGTAACGCACTTGATGTTAATGTTCAACGTTATGACGGCAAAACAGCGTTAATGCTGACTGTAATTGAGAATAGTTCGTTTTATTTTGGAGAGGTAATCAATAAGAACCCAGATACAAAATTGAAAGACAATAGTAGTAAAACGGCTTTGGACTATGCTGAAAATAATCCATCGCTACGTGTTGATTTAAACGCTTACATGCTCTTCAACAAATAATCAATATGTAACAACAACTACCCTAACTAGCGTCTAGACTAATTCTAGGCGCTTTACTTTTACATTAGCAATGTAGATACAAACGAATACAATACATAGAAATCGACTTTTAATCGAACAAAAAAAGAACTATTACCAACTATAGCTCGATCGTGTTATAATAATAACTGTAAAGATCTTCCGCTGTTACGTTGGTAAAAATGGGTATATTCTAATTATTGGGGCATACTTTATATAATTTACTAATCAACTTGCGGAGGTGTGTAATATGTGTGAGCCAAAGGAGGAAACAAAAATGGCTACAGTCCTGACCTATACAAAGAAAGATGTAAGACCTACTTTAGACAATGGCGAATTCTTTGATTTGCTTTTCGATAAAGCTAAACGAGAAGCCATTTACAGAAAATTTGATGAAGATTATGTTGAGATTGAAGAAGACAATTTCGTGGAAATGTTTAGAAAGAAGAAACAAATTGACGAATAGAGGTGTTCTTGTTGCCAGCCCCAAATTTATCCCCAAATCCTATTCCATTTAATCCTCGCGCCGTGGAAAAAGGTATGCTTTTCTGGTATGACTTCTCAGATGGTGCGGATACATTCACTGGTCAAAAAATCCGCCCCATCTGCATCATAGGAAGAACAAATAAGAATTCTAGCAGGGTTATTGTTTCTCCGGTGTCAGACATACATAATTACTTAGACAATGACAAGTTAAAGTACCCTTACCACGTTGCCCTACTTAAGCATGTTCATCCATTTTTAGACAAAGACTGTGTAGTATTGCTTGACCAAGTTATAACTATACAGAAGTCGGAGCTAATGAATGAATGGCATATGGGATGTTTGCAAAATATGGATGAACTCGATCAGGGTCTATTTTATAATTATGACCTTTATGAGTCCATTGTTAGTGGAGTTGTAAATAGAGTTAGTAGTATGATGACGGAACATATGACCAACTTCTCCAGAAAATAATACACTCTCTATCAACAGTAATACTATAAAAAATAAAAATACACAAAGGATTGGGCTAAATATAGCCTGATCTTTATTTTTTTACTCAATTACACTAAAATAATACTTGTTAAATTATCAATCAGCATATATAATGCAAGTATAAAGATAACGACAAACGGAGTGATAAAAATGTTGACTGCTCAAGATACTCAATATAGACGTTACGATATTTGGTTCGCAGAATTGAGTAATTCTAGCAACGGAAGTGTCCAGAAAGGACGGCGCCCGGTATTGATAATCCAGAACGACATTGGAAATCGATATAGTCCCACAGTTCAAGTCGCTTCAGTGACAACCGCTAAGAAAAAGGGAATGCCTACGCATGTGAATTTAGATGCTACAGAATGCGGCCTAAGAACAGATAGCATAGCTATGATGGAACAGGTTTCAACGATATCGAAGGATCAGCTCATGTGGCGGATAGGTTCAGTTCCTGAGGAATACGTGCCCATGTTGGATAGGGCTGGAATGATCCAGTTCGGATATGTAAATGCATGGTAACACCCTACATACGATTTAAGCAGTGTTTTATATAGATAGACACCATTGACGCTTATTAAAGGTGGTGATGCGAATTGATTTGATTTGGCGGTACTGTCAATTGGTGTCTATCAAAATATAAAACGGAGGAAGATATATGCAACCTGAAATAACGCAAATTACAGACATTAACGAAGCAGATTTTATTGAACTGGTAAGTGGGGAAAAGAAGGATTATACAGTTGGAAAGCAGTATAAAGTTTTGGTCGATGACGGTTCAATTTTCACAGAGGGTGAACGCTACGTGATCGATGATACATATACAGCCAACACGGAATTCTTCTATAATCCCAAACTACAACTGAAATATTTCAAGAAAGTTAGCGAGTAGCAATTATACAGATACGGGGGTCGGGAGTAGTTGTCCGACTTCTGAATTCTTAATAACACTAAAATAACATTATAATATAGAAAGGTTGGGTTGTCGTTGTCAGATAAAAAGAAGGGTAGACCATATATGGTGCTCCCATCGGAAATTAACAATTGGAATGAAAAGTATGGAGACAATACATATTTACCAAGGGCGATTTTATGCACACAGACTTTAATTGAGAACGAGATAATTGATGAAGAGCACGAATTTGCCTGTTATCTACTATTCAAATCAATAGAATCGCGTATCCATAGTTGTCGCTATGAACAAGGTGTCTATAAGGGAGTTCATTGTGCTTGGAGTGATTCAATTAGTGGAGTAACGGACATTATCAAATACAAAACAGATATGTGGTTACAGTGGATTGAGCAGACAAAAATCTTTCTAGAGAAAGATCAACAGCAATCTTACCGTCCCACAGTTGACCGTACTGAGACTAATCCAGATGTAGGATACAGGTTGTCTAATATTGCCATGCTACCGTTCGGCAAAAATTCTTATAAGGCACAGGCCAAACCAGTTTATGCATTTGAGATGGGGAAAAATCAATCCAAAAGCTTAGCTACATTTAAAAGGTATGAAACAATTACAGATGCAAAAAAAGATATGGGCTTACCTAATTTAGAAAGCGACACTGGAGTTTTTACAAATACACCTGATGGAAAAACGTTTATTTTGCAGTCAAGCGCCACAACGGTAGGAGAGCAATCAGTTGAATTAGATAGCAATGAGAGTGAACAGAAAGTATATATGGGTTACATTCCAATAGGCCAGATTATGATTGATGGTAAAGTGTTCAACGTTCATCAACCGTTTACCTTTGAGCAAGTGCAAATAAAACTGAAAAATCAATCCTAAATACATAACAGAAGACCAAACAAACTGTCTAGAATACAATTTTGAGTCTACTAGCCGTTACACCCTTGTTTGTTGAATGAACACATATGGAATGATGCTTAGAATTGATTCTGAACAGCCTAGTGGGGTGTCATGGGGTGACACCTACTGTCACCTCGTATTTACAGGTAGGGAGGTGAGTAAATATTCAAAGTACAGCGAAGACATTGTCTGTCATTCGTCCAAGCAGTATCCGCATAAAGTATCCGTATGACACTAATACGGGTGGTGTGCAACGAATGAAGGAGACAAGTAAAAAGAAACAATCATTCAACTTTATTTTTATAGATGACAACCGTAGCGTAGAAGAAGAAAGAGAAGCAATTCAATTTGTAGTTGATACGATAGTACATAAAGCAATCAAAAATTTCCCTGCTTCAGAATATGACATCCATATTAAAACGGCAGAATAAAGGGGAAAGTTACATGAGATATGATGATGCAGCGATATACGTTAGGGTATCCACGACAAAGGAGTCCCAAAAATTTAGTCCAGAACATCAAAGGATGGATTGTGAAGAGAAAGCAAGGCAGTTAAGTTTAAAGGTTCGTGAAGAGTACATATATGTGGACAGGGATAGCGGAACTTCTATTGTTGGAAGACCATCCATCCAGACGTTGATTGAGGATGCGACTAAGGGTTGCTTTAAGACCATCCTCTTTTCTTCTTTATCCAGATTTTCTCGTGATACTTACGATTCGTTAGGTTTGAAGAGAATTCTTGTTGATAAGCTAGGATTGAGAGTTGTCTCGTTAGACGAGAACTATGATTCAGAAGTTGATAAAGAAGAGTTTAAATTTCAAATATTCTCAGCAGTGAACCAAAAGTTGAGTGAGCAAATTAGCATCTCATCACGAAGAGGAATTAGACAATCTGGAATGAAGGGCAATTTTTTGGGCACAATTGCTCCATTAGGGTACGACAAAGTCAAAGTTGATGATAGGAAAACAATCGTACCTAATGAACGTGCTATCCTTGTACAACTCATATTTGATATGTATGTCAATCAGAAGATGGGTGAAAAGGAAATAGTAAAATACTTGAATAAGGAAGAAATACCTTCTTACAAGGGTGGCAAATGGGGTATTACCTCAGTTGAAAGAATATTAACTAATGAGATATATACAGGTAAAAACATATTTAACAAGTTTACAGTAGTGAAGGTTTATAACGATATCAACAATATGTCTGATCGATCCAAAAAATTAGTTAAACGTGATAAGGAGTTATGGGAAGAGAGTGGCAAGCAGACTCATGAGGCAATTATCAGTGAGGAGCTATTTAGAAAAGCACAGGAGGTTCGCTTAAAGCGTGGAGGTGGAAAGCGTGGAGGGGTAAGAAATAAGGTTAATGTATTCGCTGGAATAATCAAATGTAAGCATTGCGAATCATCATTGAACATTGTGACCTCTAATGGCAAGAAGAACACCTATCGTTACTTAGTGTGCAGTAAGAGGAGAAGGCAGGGTGAAACTGGATGTGGAAATCACAACAGGATTCCGTATGATGATTTCAAAGATGCTCTTATTCAGAGTCTAAGTGAGAAACTGAGAGCCAAGATTAAATCAGGTAAAGCGATAACCATCACGAAAAAAGCAAGGGAAGACACCGGGAAATTAATTATAAAATTAGAAAAGCAGATACAAAATGCACGTAAATTGCTTTTTGAAATTCGTAAGCAAAAGTTAAACGATGAGATTGATGATGAGCAATATGAGTTTGAGAAGGAACAGTATGAGCAAGAGATCAAACAAAAACAGGCACAGCTATCCAAAATGAAAGATGATTTAGAAAGAGATTTGAATGACAATGAACAATTTAATGAAATAATCATTTCACTTGATGAATTGTCGAATCTGAGTCAATTTACTGAAGTAGACCAAGTAAACCTGATCCTAAAAAAATTGGTTTCAAATATCACTGTTGATAATGCAAACAATGTTGAGATCCATTCCGTACTGGGTAGGCTATAGTTTTTTTGTGTGTTTCAAACCATATTTCGAATGTGATGCAGAAACTCAATGTTAAGGGTCGTTCGCAGGCAGTTGTCGAGCTGATTAAGCTTGGAGAACTGAAGATTTAGTTGCGAATTACAGTTAGGATTAAGTAGCAGCATGAAAGCCTTTCTCTATTCTTTATCATGAAGAATGGGGCAAGGCTTTTTTGCTGTTATTGAGGGAAGATCCGAAACGTAGCATCGCTTGTTTTCATTATTTTAGTAGACCATAATGATGATTACATATATGAAGCGGATAAGGCATTAGGTAAGGCTTGAAAGTGAAACGTTGGTTTGAGCGATAACAGTGATCGGAAGGTTATTCTGTCAGCGAAGTGGCAAGTGTAACTATTCGGTATTTCAACTTATAATAAAAATGAAAGGATGAGCTGAGTGGAACGCTTTTTAAGTGAATTTGAAATTCAATTTCGAGCGGGGTTTCTATCCGATCTGGAACAAACGCTGGCTAAGGTGCAGCATGAAAAAGTATATGCTTGTGCATTTGGAACGGACAGTGATTGGGTTACCCTGTTTTTGGCGGTGAATACAGAGGAATCCCTGGCTGAGCATGTTTCGAGTATGAAAGAGCAAGGGCTGTGTGATAGTGAGGAGGACGAGATCTATTACAGATGGGCCTGCTCCGAATATCAATATGGCGAGGATACGCACTTTAACCATATTAGCCGATTGTTGTATGCAACAGAGGATGTCCAGAAGTATAAAGATGAGATCATTCGAATCATCGTCAAAGTTGTAAATGAGACAGCAGATGACGTTTTCGCCCGATATGGACAAACCAAAGTAGACATTACGTTCTTCGTTACTCTCACAGATGATGATTTGGCGGAGGAGATTGAGAATCAATCGGTTCATCAAATGACAATACCCAGCTTAGCCAGCAAGTTTTTAAAACGATATGATGGCATCAGTTAGAACGAGTTAACTTAGTTAAATTGAATCAAAATGAATTGAATCGTTGTACCGCGAAAGTCTTTCCTATTCTTTATCCAAAGAAGGGAAGAGGCTTTTTTTTGTTTTAGCGTGAAAAAATGAAACAACCGAATACATATCACTTATAGATTCCTATTCGTTTGAATGAACACCCTCCATCTTTTCTTCGAAAATGGCTGATAAAAGAGTTGCTCCAATTTCTCGAACTGTGCATCATTCAGAGAAAGATGGAGCGCTCTTTTCGCAATTTTGGCGGCAGGTTGGGAAGTGGATTTCTGCCCTCCAGCTTTTCGTTTGATCGGAATATGAAATTGCAGTAGGTCTTCGAGCTGATTCCAGCCTTCCCAACTCAATCGACCTCCGCGTTTCCAGTCGATAGCATAGAGGGCATAATAGGCGCGTCCTTCTGTTTGTTTGGTAGCAATAATCCAGGTGGAAGGAATGAGCTTTTCCCGTTGTCTTCGATTCATTAGAATTGCTCCTTCTTTTAATACGATCATATCTCGATTCTCAATATAAAGGATATCCACTATTTGGAGCAAGGAGATGAGGGTCTACCCACACGTTCAGTATGAATGCGAAAGTCGTGTGAAATTCCTCTTGATTTGCAGGATCGTCTTGATTAAAATGAAGTTATAAAAATGATTTTCTTAATTTATTAAAAATAAATAAAAATAATTTTCATGAAGTGAGGTCCTCATGGCAGCCATATTACGTGCGTTGCAGCAAGAACTGAATAACCTTCCGTCTCAGGAGCGACGTATTGCCGAAGTCATTATGCAATCTCCATCGGACATTCCCGGCTGGACGATTAGTCATCTGGCAGAGCGGAGTGGAACGAGTGCGGCGACGGTGACCCGCTTTTGCAAGTCGTTTCATTTCAAAGGATTTCCCGATTTCAAAATGAAACTCGCCGCAGAATTGTCCCACACATCTGATGAAACGGCGTATCAGGATATTGTAGCGGGCAATTCACTATCCAAAATTGTTGAAGCTATCGAAGCTAACCACCTCGCGTCTATTGCAGATACCACTCGTTTGCTGGATTTGGGCAGATTGGAGCAAGCCGTTCAATTATTGTGCCAGGCTCGCCGCATCGATCTGTACGGTGTGGCAACCTCGTCGATTGTTACACAGGATTTCTATCAGAAACTGGTGCGGATCGGCAAAAGCTGTACGGCTTTCTCCGACTCACACATGCAGATTACATCCGCATCTTCGCTCGTAGAGGGAGATGTGGCGATGGCCGTATCCTATTCAGGCGAAACACCAGAGACCATCGATGCCCTGCATTGTGCCAAACAGGCCGGAGCTTCTACGATTTCACTGACTTCCTATGGTAGTAACAAGCTTGCAACTGTATCCGATATCCCACTATTTACGTCCTCTCTGGAAGAAGGCATGAGGCGTGGAGATATGGCTTCACGTATTGCGCTGCTGCATGTGATCGATATTTTGTTCACAGGCATGGTAAGTGCCGACTTTGACCGTTTTATCCCCAGACTGGAACAATCCTATCATAATGTGCAATCTTATCGAGTCCAACACAACGGAGGTGCCTGACAGATGAAGATGAATATACGCATTTTTGAAAATGAAGAAGACTTGAACGCCACGGGTGCTGGTCTCATTGCCAGCTTGTTGCAAACCAAACCACGGGCTGTATTGGGGCTCGCGACAGGAAGTTCTCCTGTGGGCATATACAAACAGCTTATCACGTTGTACCAGAAGGGGCTTGTCAGCTTCTCACAGGCTTCTTCTTTTAATCTCGATGAGTATGTCGGACTTCCAACAGAACATCGTGAAAGTTACCGCAGTTTTATGAATGAACAATTATTCAATCATATTGATATGGATCTTGCCAGAACGCATGTGCCTGATGGTCAGGCTACCGATCTGGAACAGGAATGTAATTCCTATGAACAACGGCTGGACGATCGTGGACCGGTAGACCTTCAACTGCTGGGCATCGGACATAATGGTCATATTGGCTTCAATGAACCGGGAACTGAACTTACAGGACGAACACATGTCGTGGATCTGAAAGACGAGACGCGAAAGGCAAACGCACGTTTCTTCGACAGCATTGATGAAGTTCCGGCTCAGGCGATTACGATGGGTGTCGGTACCATTTTGAAAGCCAAACAGATTCTGCTCATTGCCCGTGGAGAGGAAAAAGCCGAGATTATCCGCGAAGCTTTCATGGGTCCAATCACAACGGCCTGTCCTGCATCGCTTTTGCAATGTCATCCGAATGTGGTGGTATTGCTGGACCGTGCGGCTGGGAGGCTGGTGAGATGACGGAGGAGAATAGCCGTGTTAGCGGGAGCCAGCACGATGAAAATATTTCTCTTCTTCGGGGCAAGCTGCTCCTTGCAGATGAAATATTGGAAGACGGTGTAATAACCTGGAGGGATGGGGAAATCCTCTATGCTGGGATACCGGAAGGTCTTCCTGAACGGATTCGGAGCGAGGCTTTGCCGCTGCCAGTACCGGAATGTGGTCTCATTGTGCCTGGATTCATTGATATCCATGTGCATGGTGGGAACGGAGAAGACTTTATGGACGCAAGCCCAGAGGTGTTGGACAAGATCACTTCTTTCCATAGCACGCAGGGCACAACAGCGATGCTTGCGACTTCCATGACCGCTCCAAAAGAGCGCCTGGACAGCGTACTTGCTGAAGTCGACCGCTATCGTTCGAGTGAAATGCCATATGCACAGCTTGAGGGTGTGCACCTGGAAGGTCCGTTTTTTAGTCCGAAATGGCCTGGCGCGCAAAATCCGGAACACATCATTCTGCCTGATGTATCTTGGCTTGAAGCGTGGGAGAAGCAATATCCTAGCCTAATCCGTCAAGTTACATTGGCACCGGAACGTGAAGGCGCGCTGGAAGTCATCTCGTGGTTACGTGAACAGCGGATTACAGCGGCACTCGGTCACACCGATGCGACCTATGAAGAGGTGGAGCGGGCAGTCGAGGCAGGACTGCATCATGCGGTACATACATTCAATGCCATGACACCGTTGCATCACCGGCTACCCGGAGCTGCCGGAGCTGTACTGAGTGATCCACGCATCAGTGCTGAGGTAATTGCTGACGGCATTCACGTGCACCCTGCGGCGATATCGATCCTCGCTCAACTGAAGCAACATAACGATCAACTCGTGTTGATCACAGATGCCATGTCTGCAGCGGGACTGGATGACGGAGAGTATAAAATCGGCGACCTGCCCGTAATCGTGAAGCATGGCGAGGCCAGACTGAAGGACGGCGGCGCACTGGCGGGAAGCACACTGACGATGATTCGCGGTTTCCGTTATCTGGTGCAGGAAGTGGGCTTGAGCCTGAATGCTGCATCACGTGCAGCAAGTCTGACCCCGGCACGCCTGCTGGGCATTGATCATCGGACAGGTTCCCTGGCTCAAGGAAAACAGGCAGATATCGTTTTGCTGAATGCGAAGCTGGATATTGAGGGTGTGTGGGTGAAGGGCAGACGGATCGGTGAGTCATATTAGATTTAGAAAATTAGTATCGTGCTAATAACTCTCATTTGTGATGCATCGGTCTTCGGAGTTAAATCTTGGCTTTTATCTGTGTAGAGGCAACACCTTGCACAATATGTTAAAATAGATCTCAAAAAGACGGGATCTGCGGATCACGCATAACGGAGGCGTGAAACATGGAACGTGACGCTATGCTCGAACATGATCCGTTCATCACAGTGTTGGCGGAGAAGTTGCACATACACGGATATTATGCCTTTTATGGCGAGCATTACAATGAGACCGATATGGAGCAGTACCGCAAGCATCTGTTCACATCATTCAGCAACATCGTATGGGTAGAGCTGGATGCACGCAAAAAGTATATGATTGTCGATCATCGTGGACGTAACACGGTCATGAAACTGATCGAAGGTATGCTGAACACACGCAGAACGCTGCGGGCGAATCAGGCAATGGCAGGTACGGACACCGCTGGAGTCCAGCAGGAGATCGCACATTTATCCAAGCTTGTGCACATGTTGAAATTCACGACTTTCCGCACATAAGCAAGTGAGTAGGAAGAGTTATAAGTTAAGTTTCAAGAAAGAATGGACTAGGATATCGACAATAACATATCACTGCGATTCCATTTTCATAAGTAGTCTTCTCCGTAGGCCGCGTAGCGCTAACGAACCTGTGAAGCCTTATTCCAATGATTTTGCTGTCAAACAAAATGTAACGAATCTCAGACACGCTATTCAATGCAATTTAGCGATATTCTGCTACCCAAACATGCTTTAAGCACAAATAAGGTGTCTACGATTCGTTAGATTTTCAAACCTGCGAAATTTCAAGTAATAAGGCTTGTGAGGTTCTTTAGACGACTGTTGGCAATCGCGATGAAAGCTATGTGTTGGGCTTAGATAGTAAACGAGTAAACGAAAGAGAGAGTCCTGTCATAGCTGACGGAACTCTCTCTATTTTCTTTATACAACGACTCTTCAGTTCAGCAACAACCATATTCACTCATTGACTCGTTCAACGGGGATGCAAGCTTCTGAAGCTAACTCATGTAGTAACTCATATCTTACTAACTTGGCACAATCAATAGAATTAAGATAACAAAGCTTCTAAAGATCACAAAGTTACTTACCGAATCCTACAGATATCTCCAAAGATCTATCCCCATCCACCGATCCATCCAACGATTCTTTCATCCTATATCTGAATCCTCTTTATAACTAGTCATCTAAACGAAGTCACAAAACTACTGAACAACGTCCGGACATCATACTGATACTTATTGATCGGCTCAATCGGCCGGTTCTCTCCGAGAAGAGTGTAGACGGCGATCCGTGCTGCCCGGACCGAATATTCTTCGGTGAATACCACGTCATCGGCAATTTCGCAGAATTGGCTGATAAAAGCCAGGTTGGTGGAGCCGTCAGGC
The DNA here is from genome assembly GCF_012912005.1 of Paenibacillus sp. SZ31. GTDB lineage: Bacteria > Bacillota > Bacilli > Paenibacillales > Paenibacillaceae > Paenibacillus. The sequence goes on along the minus strand of NZ_JABBEA010000005.1, from coordinate 100,331 downwards.
ACAACTTTTGGTCTGTCACTATTCAGTCTAGGCATGAATTGGGCTGTAATGTAAGGCATCATGCATGGAATACAGTTGGCGGTAGCCATGATGGCCTCTTGATGTTCCTGGAAATGAAGATGGCCGATCAACTCCTGCATAATTTCTTCCCCAGTACAATCGCACATTCTTTTCTTCACGTAGTCGCCCACGTTATCCGGGTATAATCCGTATCCCCAGAATACGTTGACATGCTCCGGTTGGCCGCGGAAGTGCGGTTGAAAGGCCAGAACGACAGACATGAACCAGCTGGAATCCTTGAAAGTAACCAGAGCCCCGGTGCCTGCCCGATTGCGCGTAAATTTCTCCATCAGATCAAAGAAGACCGAATCCTGGAAGGTGACCGTAAACGATTCCCATTTGGACTCATCCACATGATCATTAAAAGAAGAAGGGTTGCCCAGCAACGGTTTCTTGGCGGCAATGTTCTCCCATAGCTTCCATGAGCTGCCCTTGCCGTTCAGTTTCGGTGCGGAAGTCATGGAGCCGATATCGGCCCCTTCGGTCATCGAACCATTTGTGACAATGACCAGATCGCCTTCATGAATGTCGATGATCTCCTCGGTACCTTCGCGTCGTACATGCATCCGACTTACCGTAATGCCGTCGCCGTCTTTGAAATCCAGATCGGTAACCGTACATTTCAGCGTGAAATCAACGCCAAACGGTTCCAGGTAGTTATGCAATGGCAGGATAATCGAGTCATATTGGTTGAACGGTGTGCGGGTGACACCTTCCAGCGTCTGAATTCTTGGGAATTCGTGAAAAAAGCGAAGCATGTATCTTTTGAATTCCACGGCGCTATGCCAAGGTTGGAAGGCGAAGGTCGTCGCCCACATATACCAGAAGTTCGTTTTGAAAAAGTGAGGGCCAAACCAGTCGTTGATTCGCAATTTACCCAGCGTGTCTTCAGGAGTAATAATCAGTTTGCCCATCGCCAACCGGTCCGCCATATCAAAACCCATGGAGAGCACATCTTCGACCTTGCCATCACGGTTGATGAGCCGCGCATTGGAATGTGTGGGATTGGCATCGTCAAATTCGGTAATTTCCTGTCGGACAGATATGCCCGGACGGTCGATGGAAGGGATGGAAGCCAGCAACTCCCACAGATTCTCATAGGCCTCGTCATTGAGCATCCGTCCGCCGCGGATGATATATCCTTGATCGGTATTACCAGCTCCGTCATTGCTGCCGCCAAGAATCGGCATTTCTTCGATAATGTGAATGTGTTCACCGGGAAAGCCACAATCTCTGACCAGATAAGCTGCACCCGCCAAAGATGCAATGCCGCCGCCTACAAAATAGACCTGTTTATTACCATGTTCTTTCTTCACGATCATTCGCCTCCAAAAGTTGCTGTAATCACATCCCTAATGTAAACCTTGCAGGTTCCGTAAGGTATGATCAAAAGAACGGGAGCGTCCAATTTTTGGTCACTTTTGGAAAAGTGTCTAAAACCTAGGCTTAGATCACGTATGAAAAAGCCGCGCATCCTTAAGTGGATGGCAGCTTATTCTCATACCTGTGCAGTGCCCTCAGGACATTGCCTTCGATTAGCTCACTGAGCTTCTCAATTATCTGTTTTGGCGGTTCTTGCATATCGCCTCTCATCCATTGAATGATCAGCCCAGTGAAGGCCAGGGTATAGAAGTTGGCGACGAACTCTTTGTCTTCACCGCGGACCTTAATCCCACAGGCGAGTTCATCAATAACACCCATGATCAGATCATGGGTTACTTCATAGAGGTATACATCCAGGTGGGTACGCCCGAGCGAGTCGAGCGTGTTGCAGCAAAACGTTTTGTTGTTCTCGATGTAGCAAAATATTTTATAGAAACCGTCCGTCCATGTGCTGTAGCTTCGGTACTCCGTAAGACTTTCCACTGCTTCAGTCTGATAGATCCATCCAAGCAGCGCGTAAATATCCTGAAAATGATAATAAAAGGTTTGCCGGTTTACGCCGCAATGATCAACCAGATGTTTGACCGTAATTTTGTTCAGTGGAGTATGCTCCATCAGTAATTTAAGCGAGTGAGCCAGCGCATTTTTGGTCAGGTGAGAAGCAGACACAACATTCACCTCATCATTTTGGATTAGCTTGCCGGGGCGCAACAGCACGTAAACACTCATGGAAAAGCCCCGCGCTGAAGTCGCTAAGCACAAACAAGTCAAAACGCAGGAATCCCGCAAGATTCTCCATCCACAAAACCCCTTGTAGCTATCAACATCTCTATTACCCGTTCCACATCATACGCCATAAGAGTGCATTCTAAATATTGAATATCAATCGATTCAACCAAACAGCCGAATACCACCGCTTGAGTTATCTCTATCACAACTCCTTAAAAGTTAGCCGTTGTCTAAAACCAGTCACAATAAAGCAACCACTGTAAAAGCTGAAACCTAGTGAAGGAGACCGAATCAAAAAAGACTATAAGGTCGCGTATGTTATCTCTATAACACTAAACCATTAAAACCGAGACCCCGTCTATAAAATCAGTCATAGGAACAACGATAACGAAGTTATCTAGAAAAAAATCGAAAAAGTGTTCAGCAGCCCATCGTTAAGGTAATCTATCACACTAACCCATCAAAGTCAGACCCAATCCTTCGAAGCAGTCGGGATAAAGCTACAACGTAACGATAGCGACAAAATCCAAAGAAACGGCCTAATAAGGTCACCATGTTGTTATCTCTAATACACTAACCCATTTAAAAGTAAGCCTCCATCGTCTCCATCATAAGAAGCACCATGAAAAAAATACAACGTCACCAAAGAACCAAAGAACCAAAGAACCAAAGAACCAAAGAACCAAAGAACAAAGAATAAAAAACAAAAAAACAAAATAAATAACAAAAAAACGACCCGAAGGCCGTCCTTTTGTTCTCCCCATTACACTAACCATTCAATAGTTAGCTCAATCCTAAAATCAGTCATGCGAAAAGCTGCAACGTAGTGGAGGGGACGAAATCGATTCTGAAGAAGCGGAGCGTTCGCCTTTATCGTCGGATTTTACCCTTTGAGAAGGGAAAATCCAAAAAATCCGACGATAACAGCGATCTAAAGAACGATTCGGCCCCGGAACGTCCACGCAGCACACCCTCATGAACTGGTTTTAAACACGATGATTACAAACTCTTCAAAAACTGAACAATCGTCAACAACCCTTTATCAAAGTTCTCCAGGTTGAAGTGCTCGTTCGGTGCGTGCAAATTCTCATCCGGCAAGCCGAATCCCATCATGACAGCAGGGATTTCGAGTACACGTGAGAGCTTCTCAACAATCGGAATGGAGCCGCCATCTTTGGTAAAGAGGGCACGAACGCCATACACGTGCTCATACGCATCTGCCGCTTTTTGCAGGATTGCATTGGAAGGATCGGTGTTGAAAGCAAAAGCTTTCTCGATCTGTTTCACATGTAGCGTTGCACCCGGTTGAACGTGAGCGCGCAGATGTGCTTCGATACGATCCAATACATGTTGTGGATCCTGGTCCGCCACGAGGCGGCAGGTAATTTTGGCATGAGCTTCCTTCGGAATAACCGTTTTGCTACCTTCGCCTTGGAAACCACCCCATACGCCGTTCAGTTCCAATGTTGGACGAGCGCCAACACGTTCCACGAACGAGTAGCCTTCTTCGCCGTACAATTGCTCCAGCCCAAGGTCTTGACGAAGCTGTTCTTCATTGAAGCCTTGTTTTACAAATTCTTCTCTCATCTCAGGAGACAGTGGCAGAACGCCGTCGTAGAAACCGTCTACACTCACACGACCTTGCTCATCATGCAACGAAGCGAGCAGGGATACGAGTGCGTGCAGTGCGTTAGGTACACCACCACCAAATGAACCAGAGTGCAAGTCGGTATTGGCTGTGTTCAGATCTACGTGAAGCGAGCAGAGACCGCGCAGGCCAGTGGAGATCGCCGGTTTGCCTTTTTCAAGCAGGGACGTATCCGAGATCAGTACCATGTCTGCACGCAGCTTGTCCGTATTATCATTCAGATAGATGGGCAAGTTGGGGCTGGAGATTTCCTCTTCGCCTTCAATGCAGAACTTGATGTTAACCGGAAGTTCTTTGTTTTCGGCGAGAATGGCTTCTACTGCCTTGATATGTAGGAAAATCTGTCCTTTGTCATCCGTCGCACCACGGGCAAACAGCTTGCCATCACGAACGGTAGGTTCGAAAGGAGGCGTCTCCCACAGATTAAGCGGATCAACAGGTTGTACATCATAGTGTCCATAGATCAGAGCTGTCGGTTTGCCCGGTGCATGCAGGTGATCTGCATAGACAATCGGATGTCCAGCCGTTTGAATGACCTCTACGTTTTCCATACCTGCACGTGTGAGCGCATCTGCTGCCCATTGTGCTGCACGATTAACATCCTCTTTATGCGCTGAAATGGCGGAAATACTCGGAATGGACAACCATTCATTCAGTTCTGCCAGGTGTTTTTCTCTATTTTGTTCAAAATAAGTCTGTTCTTTCATTAAAAAGGCCTCCTTCATGTTTGCTTTATCTCATTGTAATCCATTTTGCCATGTTAATAAAACATTGGTTAAAAAAATGATCGGTTACAGATCGTTTCATTCACCTGTAGATTGTGCGTATAATACAAGAAAAGGATTTCATCCATATATTCTCAGGGGAGTTGAGGAAGTTTCCATGACAGTCAGACCCGATGCAAGCAGGCAGGTGAACAACGATGGAACCGACTAGGAGCGATCGAATATTTGGCAGATTCAAGCGGTTATCCGATTTAAAGGCAGGAAGGCATAAAGGACGATTTTATCGAAACAGCCTGATGCTTATTTTACTCATTGCCAGCATTCCCGGGTTAATCACAGGCATCGTTATGTATCAACAGGTGGTTGGCCGGATGGAGACCGAGTTCAATCAGATGCATCAGAACCAGATCGAGAACCGGGCACGCAATGTGGATGACCAGCTGGCTTATCTGGAGATGAACTTATCTCATTGGGCTTTTGAACCGAGGTTTGGCAATGCTTTGCGGACGCTGGATTTTGTGTATTATTTCAATGAAACGCAGGAGATTGTCACTACATTATATGTATTGCAAGGTTCCCACCCGCTGATCAAGTCAGCACAGCTGTATTTGCAGGAACCGAAGCCGATCTTGTTTAATCGGGATTATAACGAGTTGAAAGATGATGCCAAAGTACAAGCGTATGATCGATACCTTTCCATGGGCAACCACGTGTACTGGACAGACTGGGTTTCCAGCATCAACAGAGATACCGCACCTTCTACCGACGACAGTCTACTGCATACGGATGCAGGCAATGCACTGGTTCTTGTACATAAGATTCCGGGGGAGAGCATTAATCCATTTGGTGCACTGATTATTACGTTGGATAACGAGAAAGTCGCCAGTTTATTGAAAACGCTTACTCCATATGACGAAGGGTTAACGTTCCTCATGGATCAGGAAGGAAACACACTGGTTACCGGTAATCCGGGAACGGCGGGAGAGAACTCTGCTTTTGAGCAGCAGCTAAAAGAAGAAGTTGCCCTGCATGCGGACAACCGTTCATTCCTGTTCCGATATGAGGATCAGACCTATTCCGTCTCGTACGGCTCATTGAGTCGAATTGATTCGGACTGGACCTATGTTTCTGCTGCACCTTTGACATCAGTCACTTCGCCAGTCAAGCTGGTATCCAAAATCATCGTCATTGCCAGTGCAGGCAGTCTCATCCTGGGATTATTGTTATCCTGGTTTGCTTCACGCCGTATATATTCGCCTGTAGCCCGGATGCTGCATCTGCTTACGCCTGGCCGAAACGAAACAACACCAACCGATGCAAAGCTGGATGAGTTTGAGTTGCTGGAGCAACAGTGGAACGAACTGACCTCCCGCAGTGTAACGGCACATCGCCAGTTGCAAGAGCAGCTTCCCCATCTGCGCGACAGTTTTGTCTTACAACTTGTGCAGGGGCATCTGTACGCCTATAACGAGCAGGATCTCCAGCAGCGCATGCGTCATCTCGGATTTGAGCTGGAGGGTCAGCAGTATTTGCTGGTGCAGATGTATTTTACGGGGTACGAGCAGCTGCAAGGCAGATTTGGAAGCCAGGACACGGGATTAGTCACCTTTGCAGCAGTGAATATTACACAGGAAGTGGCGAAAAATGTTTTCAGGCAGATCAGTGTTATGAACTTTCACGACCTGTCTTCAGCCATGCTTGTGATCGCTCCCCAGGATGAACCTGTGAAGTCACAAGCGTTGTTATGGGGACAGGAACTGGTGGAGGTCATTGGACGAACGCTCAAAATGAAGGTGACTTTGATGGTCAGTCGCCCAGCAACTTCACTTCAGGAACTGCCCGGACGATTCGTCGAGATGGAACAGGCCGTGGCTTATCGCAGTGTGGAGGAAGGAAGTCAGATTCTCGATCTGGAGGATGAGGCGTGTTTCCGCAGAAACGAAGCAGCTTCCTATCCATTGGGGCTGGAACGTGAGTTACTACAGGCGGTCAGGCTGGGCAAACAAGCCGAAGCGGAACGTGTGCTGGAGCAATTCATGAGTGAGATTACGCGGGCAGGCAGTACCGAATTTCAGGTGCAGCAGATGATGCTTCAATTGCTCGGCAGTATTCAGCACATGATGCTGCAAACAGGGGTCACACCTTATAAGCTGTTTGGTGGTAGCAACATGTATGAGCGATTATCCGGTATTCGTGAACCTGTACAGATGAAGCAATGGATGGTGAATGAGGTATTCATACCTTATATACAAGAGGTTGAGGTATGGTCGCAGGAACCGCTGAAACTGGTGGTGGAACGAACGATGTTGTATATCGATACGCATTACCGAAGCGACATTTCGCTGGAAAACTGTGCTGATGAGGAGCAGATGACACCTTATGCACTGAGCAAGGCTTTCAAACAGGTTTCGGGGATTAATTTTATTGATTATTTGACACGTGTGAGAATGGATGCGGCGAAGCAATTGCTACGTGAGACAACGATGAAAATTAATGATGTTGCGGCCGCTGTGGGATATCAGCACAGTTATTTTAATCGAATTTTCAAGAAACAGGAGGGAGTTACGCCGAGTCAGTATCGCGATCAATGGTTCGGACAATAACCGTTTATATTTTTGTCATTTCTGACCAGCATCCTGCTTTAGCAGATGCCGGTTTTTTCTTTTTTTACCGTGATACAAAGAAGGATAAACCCGCAAAAATGTGCAATTCTACCTGCTACGTTATGTTTCATTTCTTTTGGAAATGGCGTTATAGCGGGATTTTCGGCCATCATTCCGTAGTAATGCAAAAAATGAAGGTTGCCGGAAACCAGGCGTCTGTATAGTCTGAATAACAGATAAATTGATAACGCTTACATCTTTGAGGGAGGGGAGACATGATGAACGGGAAGACGGACTGGAATACCAACGGCACTGCAACTGCTCAAGCGGATATGGCAACAAGACCATTAAAACAGGAGTCCAATTGGAAAAGGCAGATCAAACGAAACAAATGGTTATATGTGCTTGTGCTTCCCGGCTTTTTGTACTTTGTCATCTTTAAATACTTGCCCATGTGGGGGATCGTCATTGCCTTTCAGGACTACCAGCCTTTCCTGGGCATCCGGGAGAGCAACTGGGTGGGGCTAGAGAACTTTACGAACTTCTTCTCCAATCCGGACTTCTACCGACTATTACGCAATACGCTGGTTCTGGCCCTGTATGATCTTATCTTCTTTTTCCCGGCACCGATCATTATCGCCTTATTATTAAATGAAATTCGGGTCGTTTTTTTCAAAAGAACGATTCAAACGCTGGTCTATGTGCCCCATTTTGTATCCATGGTAATTATCGCGAGTATTACGTACGTGTTCCTGACCCCGCAAGGCGGCGTGTTATACGACCTGATCGCCTGGATTACAGGCAAGCCTATTGATGTCCTCTCCAGTCCGGGTTCGTTCCGTCCGCTCATTATTGTACAGATGATGTGGAAGGAGATGGGTTGGGGCACAATTATCTTCCTGGCGGCACTCGCAGGTGTGGACACGGAGCAGTATGAAGCTTCGATTGTAGATGGCGCAGGACGATTACGGCGGATGTGGCATATCACGCTTCCAGCCATTCGTACGACCATTGTCATTTTGCTCATTCTCAGACTGGGGAATTTCCTTGATACCGGATTTGAGCAGATCTATCTGATGACCAACTCTCTCAACCGGGATGTCGCTGACGTCTTTGATACGTATGTGTATACGGTGGGGATCACGCAAGGTGCATTCAGTTACAGTACCGCTGTTGGACTATTCAAGTCTGTGGTGGGGATCATTCTGGTGCTCGGCAGTAATAAACTTGCGAAAAAATTCGGTCATCCCGGAATTTATTAAGGAGGAGCGCCCATGAACAGCCGTCTATACAACAGCCCTGCCGGCAAGGTATTTGATATCTTCAATTACGTCATGCTGGGGATTCTGGGCATATTAACCGTCCTTCCTTTCCTGTATATTATAGGGAATTCTTTCGCAACGGAAGCCGAGATCACTGAACGCAGTTTTTTCCTTATTCCGAAGGTGTTTTCCTTCAGCGCGTATGAGTATATCTTTTCATCGTCCACGATCTTTCGCAGCATTGGTGTTTCCATCTTCATTACGGTGGCAGGTACACTGGTCAATCTGTTCTTCACACTAACGATGGCCTATCCACTATCCAGAAGTGACTTCTGGGGCCGTAATGTCATGATGAATATGGTGATCTTCTCGATGTTATTCGGCGGTGGTATGATCCCAACGTATCTCGTCATTCGTGGACTGGGACTGCTTGATTCCTACTGGGCCCTTATGCTTCCTGGCGCGATCAGCGCTTTTAACTTAATTGTTGTCAAAAACTTTTTTCAGCAAATGCCGCCCGGGCTGGAGGAAGCGGCCCGCATCGACGGCTGTTCGGATCTAGGCGTGCTGTGGCGAATCGTTCTGCCTTTATCGAAGCCGGTGATTGCCACGTTTGCGTTATTCTACGCTGTGGGACATTGGAATAACTTTTTCTCAGCACTGCTGTACATTTCCGACAGTGACAAATGGCCGCTACAAGTCATGTTGAGACAGATCGTATTACTCTCGCAAGCCAGTGTCGGAGATATGGCGAACATGGACCCCAATTTTGTACAGCCACCAGATCAGTCGATCAAAATGGCGGTGATCGTTGTAGGTACCATTCCGATTTTGTTGGTGTATCCGTTTTTGCAGAAGCATTTTGCCAAAGGTGTCATGTTAGGTTCAATCAAAGGCTAAAGCCAAGGGGGAGAACGTATGGGACAAAAAACGGGATTCAAAAAAGGTGCACTGCTACTCTCTGCGTCACTGGTACTTAGTACGATTCTGGGCGCATGCTCCACGGATAAAGAAGGTTCAGGAACAGCAGCGGGTGGCACCGATGAGATTACAATCATGCTACCGAACTTTGAAGCGGAGAATCCGCCGGAGAACAGTCCGGTCATCCAGAAGCTTGAAGAACTGACCAAGGTGGATGTGAACCTGCAGTGGGTGCCGAGCAGCTCGTACGAAGACAAATTCAACATTACACTTGCCTCGGGAAAGCTACCTCAGATTATGGTGGTGTTAGGGAAGTCCCCAAGTTTCATCAATGCGGCCCGAACCGGAGCATTCTGGGAGCTTGGTCCTTATCTGAAAGATTATCCGAATCTGAGTCAAATGAATGAAATCATCACCAACAATGCGTCAATCGATGGCAAAACCTATGGAATCTACCGGGCACGCGCCCTAGGACGTAATGGGGTCACAATCCGCAAAGATTGGCTGGAGAATCTGGGGCTGGAAGAGCCGAAGACGATTGATGAATTTTACAATGTATTGAAAGCGTTCACGAAGGATGATCCGGACGGTAACGGCAAGGATGATACGTACGGTCTGGTTGCCAGCAAATTCACGGGCCCATGGGATAACATGCAGGTATGGTTCGGTGCACCCAACAAATGGGGAGATGATGGCAGCGGAGGTCTGATTCCGGCGCATGAGACACCAGAATACATGGAAGCCCTGAAATTTTTCCGTCAAATCTATAGTGAGGGTCTGGTAAACAAGGATTTTGCCGTGATGGATGCGACCAAACTGCCTGATCCATTTGTAAACGGTCAAGCCGGTGTCATGGTGGATGTAGCAGATAATGCGCAGCGCATGGATCAGAAAATACTGGATAAAGACCCCAATGCGACAGGACGCGTAGATGTGCTGCAAGCGATGGAAGGTCCAAAGGGATTGCGTGATATGCCAACGTCCGGCTACTCCGGCCTGATTGCGATCTCCAAAAGCAGTGTCAAAACGGAAGAAGACCTGAAGAAGGTGCTGAGCTTCCTCGATCAGCTGAATGAACCGGAATTGCAGGCATTGTTGTACAACGGACTGGAAGGCAAGCAATACGAGAAGAAAGAAGACTACATCGTACCGAGCACTGAAAAGCTTGCACTCCGCGACCTGCAAGGCTTAAATCAGATTTTAATGTTTGTCCCGGAAGACAGAACGCTTCGCGTTCAACAGACACCTGTCCGTGAAAAGGTTACACAGGTGCAGAAAGCCAACGAAGAGATTGTCATTGCCAATCCTGGCGAACCGCTGATCTCGGATGTATACGCTCAGAAAGGACCGCAGCTGGACAATATCATTAACGATGCACGGATCAAATATATCGTAGGTCAGATTGATGAGAAAGGATTCGAAGATGCTGTTGCTCTGTGGAAGAACAATGGTGGAGACGATTATGTCAAAGAAGTTAATGAACTGTACGCTGCGCTGAAGTAGTCGTATAAGCCAGAGCCCGGCAGCCGTGCTTTCAGTGTAGCGGAAACAGCCGGGCTTTTCTTATCGCTGTGATGGCTTGATTCGCGAACCAAATTTCATCCAACTTTCTGGAAAATACAACTTCCTGCATATGGTTTTTGATGTATAATCAAAACAAAACAAACCTATTTGAACTGAAATGAACGTTATTGGTAAAGCTGGACACCACACACTCTTGAACAGGCAGGGAGGAAGGCAACATGTGGAACGGGGATGCATTTGAAAATCCCGAGGCGCAGTACCGGGTTCATCCCTTTTGGTTCTGGAATGGGGATATGGAAGAAGAACAGATTAAGCGGCAAGTGGCTGAGATGGCGGCGCAAGGTGTAGGTGGATTCTTCATCTGTCCACGTCAGGGACTGCAAATTCCCTATCTGTCGGAAGCGTGGTTTGATAAGGTGCGGATTGCAGTGGAAGCGGCGGCTGCTCACAGCATGCAGGTATGGTTATATGATGAATATCCATATCCAAGCGGGATGGCTGGTGGGGAAGTGACCCTTGATTTTCCTGAAGCGAAGCAGCGTCAGCTCGTGCATCACCAGTTGGTGGTTCAGGGCGGAGAAGCTGTGGATCTGGAGTTGCCATGGGGACGCGTCTTGGTTGCCAAGGCGATTCCCAAGGATGAACAGGGAAAACGTCTGTGGCATGAGTCCATCGATCTACGCAGCAAAATCGGCAATATCCAGACGGATCAGGTCTATCAGGAGACCGGACTCACATCGTATAACCGCAAGCGGTTCTTCACCTACCGAACAGCGTTCCGCTTGTTGTGGGATGTTCCCGCGGGTGATTGGGAATTGATTATATTTCAGGAAAAAGAGATCGACGATTTCAAATATTACGGCAACTTTGTTGACCCTTGCCACAAGGAAGCGATGAGTCGTTTTATTGAACTGACGCACGAGCGTTATAAGTCAGCGGTTGGAGATCAATTTGAAAGCGTGATCAAAGGAATGTTCTCGGATGAGATCGCACCGCTGGGCCGTATCCCCTGGTCCCCACAGCTTCCCCGTTATTTCAGTGAGCGTTGTGGTTATAGTCTGATTGATTCGCTACCGGCCCTGCTATATGGTGATGTTCCGGACGCGCATCGGATTCGGTATGACTATTACCAGTCACTTCACCTGCTTCTCAGGGAGTCCTATCACAAACAGGTGCATGACTGGTGTGAGGAAGCAGGAATCCAGTACGCGGCTGAGGTGCCTGGCGTACGGATGACCACCCAGTTGTTCAGCCATATGCCAGGTGGTGATTCGGCACATGAGAAAATCGGACGGTCCTTATCGTGGATTCTGGAACGCTACGGCCAAAAGATGCGTGACAATCCCAAGATGGTCAGTTCGCTTGCCCGGCAATTGGGCCGATGCCGCAATCTGATTGAATGTTTTCACAGTGTAGGTTGGTCCATGACGCTGCAGGATGCCAAGTGGATGATTGATCGCATGGCTGCCATGGGCACCAATTTCTATAACTTTCACGCCTTCTTCTATACGATTGGTGGGCTTGCCAAGCATGATGCACCGCCGTCTCAATTTTTGCAGAATCCCTACTGGAAGCATTTCCGGCAGTTGGGGGATTACACCGGACGGTTGAGCTATCTCATGAGCACCGGAGCAGCAGACATTCGAATTGCTGTGCTTGATCCAACGACGACATTCTGGAGTCTGATGGGTAATCCGCTGCATGGATTCGAGTATAGCGGCGAGGACGAATTAGAACGCGCGCAACTGGAGCGCCTGACGAAGGACTGGATGCGGATTACTACCCATCTGCTCGAAAACAGACGGGACTATGACCACCTTGATCCAGAATTGTTGGCTGACGCTGACTTAACGGATGGCATCATTCAGATCGGCGTGGCCCGTTATGACGTACTGATTCTCCCACCGATGCTGAATCTGGAGGCCGCGGCCTGGGAACAGGTGAAGCGATTTGTTCGGCAGGGAGGAACTGTCATCTCTGTTGGGATGCCTCCGCATATTGCGATTCAGCCGGGAAGTCCGGAGGGAGATGAATCTGCCCAGTTCTTTGGTGCGGGCGAGCAGCCGCAAGAGGTGTACTGGGGCCGTAGTGTGACAACAGATCACGATAACCGTGAAATCATGTGGCATCAGGGTGAGGGGAATGCTTATTTTCTACCCGCAGGAACGGGGCAAGGAGATGACTTTTCGCTGGAGCTGATCTCTCTCCTGCTCGATCAGGTATTGCCTGAACCCATCTGCTGGATCATGGAGGAGGAAAGTGCATCTCTGCTGATGCAAACCCGTCAATTGTCAGATGGAGAGCATATGGTTTTCTTGACCAATCAGGAGGGTCAGGACCTGAAGGGTCAATTAAAGCTGGTCGCCAGACAGCTGTGGGATAGAACGGGGCTGGCAGAGGGTGCTTGTCTCGTGGCAGAACGACTCGATCTGGAGACAGGGCAGCTCCAGGAGTTGCCGTATACGAGCAGTGGCGGGGAATGGTGCATTTCGCTAACGCTGGCGCCTTATGAAGCACATGCTGTTCGTCTTACTTTACAACCTGCGAAGGAAGAGGCATTAACAACGAAAGTGGATGTTGCAGACAAACCTAGATCGACGTTGGGAGCGGAAGTTTCGGCAGGGGCTAATCAGGCCCGTAAGATCATGGTCCCTTCAGAAGGGCCATGGCGACTGGAAACGGTGCAGCCTAACATCTTGCGAATGGGACAATTCGATCTTCGGGCATCCAATGCTAACGGTGTAATTCTGGAAAACCAGCATGTAGCTGTGAAACCGTTTATTGATCAGGCGGCAGAATTATCGGAACAGTATCCTCTGCCAGTCCAGTTTAATCAGGTATTTGGCACACCGAAAAAATCATCTATTGCTTACCCGATCGAGTGTCGATATACGACCACATTTGAACTGAGAACGGCTTTGCCTGCATGCCTGTTATTTATGGACAGAACGGCGATCTCGGGCAGTTGGTCCATGGAGATTAATGGGCATCCACTTGGAAAAGAACAATTCGATCCAATCGAAATAACCGACCACAATAACATCGCTTGTAATATCACGGAGCTGCTGCATAGCGGTCTCAACGAAATGACGGTGATTGTGCAGGTGACGAAAGATGAGGATGGCATCGTTGATCCCTTGTATCTACAAGGAAGATTCGGCGTGGAGTTCCATCATGAAGGCATGGCTTCGCTCGTACGGGAACCGGACACGGCCCTTTGCATCGGACCTGAACCGCAGCCGCTGTATCCCCATTTTGCCGGGGAAATGAGTTATAAACGCACGTTCTGGCTGGATGAGTCAGGGGAAGATGTTGCCTCATTTGAACTGGAATTTAGCCATTGGCGGGTGCAGGATGTGACGGAAGTGCGTGTGAACGGACATAGTCTTGGTGTGCGATGCTGGTCTCCGTATCGCTGGAAGGGAGAAGCCTCCTGGCTTCGTCCAGGGGATAACGACATTGAAGTTCGTGTTACCAACACGTTGATTGGCCTGCTGGAAGGCGCCTATTTTGATTCGGAACATCATCGATTACAGGCCGCAGGTCATGTACCTGCGGAAGAATTTAGATGAAGGAGTGAACGTATGAGCACAACCCAATCAGAACAACAAAGACTGGACCCGGTCTGGGTTGCAGATCAGGGAGACGGTACATACCGCAATCCGATTCTGCATGCCGATTATTCGGACCTGGATGTGATTCGTGTAGGAGATGACTTCTATATGACGGCATCGAGTTTCTCGCATACCCCGGGGCTACCGATTTTACATTCGAAGGACCTGGTGAACTGGCGGCTTGTCCGATATGCCATAGAACGGCTGGATCTGCCAGGATACGATGTACCTCTTCATGGAAAAGGCGTATGGGCACCCAGCATTCGGTATCACGACGGAAAGTACTGGATCTTCTTCAGCACACCGGATGAGGGCATCTTTATGACCACGGCAGATCACCCTGAAGGCGAGTGGTCGCCGCTGCATCTGGTTCATGAAGTGAAGGGCTGGATTGACCCTTGTCCATTATGGGATGAGGATGGGCAAGCCTATCTAGTACATGCTTTTGCCCATAGTCGCAGTGGAATCAAGAGCAAAATCCAGGTGTGCCGGATGGCTGCAGATGGGAGCAAGCTTCTGGACGAAGGGTTGATCGTCTTTGATGGAACCAAACATCATCCGACCATTGAAGGACCTAAGTTCTACAAGCGCGAGGGATATTATTATATCTTTGCTCCTGCTGGAGGCGTGAAGCCGGGGTGGCAGACGGTTTTGCGCTCCCAACAGGTATTTGGGCCCTATGAGGATCGAATTGTCATGCATCAGGGAGCTTCACCGGTCAATGGACCTCATCAGGGAGGATACGTGGAGCTGGAATCAGGGCAGTCCTGGTTTATTCATTTTCAGGATCGGGATGCCTATGGGCGCATTGTTCATCTTCAGCCGATGACGTGGACGGAAGACGGCTGGCCTGTCATTGGAATAGACCGTGAAGGTCATGGAACGGGTGAACCTGTGGATGTGCACGTCAAACCGGATGTAGGAGCCGTTTATTCGATCACTGTGCCTGATGTATCCGATGATTTTCAGACTGATCGTCTGGGGCTGCAATGGCAATGGCAGGCGAACTCCCGTCCCGAGTGGTCTGATGCAGGTACGGAAAGAGGACTGGTATTACCTGCTCATCCATACCCGGAGGGCATTCAGTCTTTGTTTGGTACACCTCATCTTCTGTTGCAGAAGCTGCCCGCATCTGAATTTGTGGCGACGACCAAGCTCACGTTCCTGCCTGGACAGGAAGGGGATCAGTCAGGTCTCATCATGTTTGGTGATTCGTATGCAAGCCTGTGTCTGTTACAGACAGAAGATGGAACCATTCGGTTATCGCTGATTCGCGGAACCAAACGTGCAGACAGCCATCTGCATGCAGATGAATGGGAGGAAACGAGACTGGACTGGGAGGGCCAGGGTTCGCATGTAACCGACCGGACCATTCATCTTCGGTTCACCCTGACAGAACCTGCCTTGTGCCAGTTTAGTTGGAGCGAAGACGGAGCGGAGTTTCAGCCGATAGGTACACCGTTTAACGCCACAACAGCCCTCTGGGTTGGTGCGAAGATGGGTATCTTTGCTGTAAACACACGGTTCACGAATCGTGGAGGTCAGGGTGTTTTTCGTTATTTTAACGTGAAGGAAATTCGGGACTAGGAAGTAAGAGCAGAAGCTGGAGGAGGAGCAAAATGGGACATCGTATTCAGTTTGACCGTTATCCAGGTGGTGTGATGAAAGCGTTGACGCTCAGCTATGACGATGGAGTGGTGCATGATCGCAGACTGGTGGAAATCTGTAATCGGTATGGCCTGCGGGGAACATTTAATCTGAACTCCGGTACCCTGGGTAATCCAGGCCGCATTGAGGCGGGGGAAGTCGCTGAACTGTATGCGGGGCATGAAGTGGCCGTTCACACGGTTACTCACCCTACGCTGCCTTATGTTCCGAATGAACTTCTGACCGAAGAGATTATGGAGGACCGAAAAGCATTGGAGCAGCTTGTCGGTTATCCGGTACGAGGTATGGCTTATCCCAATGGAGGGTATGACCGTGCGTTAAGTACGAAGCTGGAGTGGCTTGGCATCGATTATGCTCGTACCGTTGAATCACATGGCAGATACACGTTGCCAGACCGTCCCCTTGAATGGCATCCGACGTGTCATCATAACCATGATCTGGCGGCGCATGCTGAACGTTTTATCCAACATTCCAAAACAGGTACGCCACTATTGCTCTACGTCTGGGGTCACAGCTATGAGTTCAATGACAACGACAACTGGCAGATCATCGAACAGTTTGGTGAGCAGATTGGCGGCAGGAACGACATCTGGTACGCGACGAACATTGAAGTGATTGCCTACTGGAAAGCGGTGCAACGACTGGAGTGTTCAGCTGATCGATCCATCATCCATAATCCGTCTGCCATCCCGGTTTGGTTCACTGCGGATCAGCAGATTGTTGAAGTGCAAGGCGGAGAGACATTGCGGCTAAGCGAACGAATCAAGGTATAAGGAAGGGAGTTGACGATCATTCGTTATTTTCATGAGAACGAGGCGATTGCAGGCAAGGTATACGATTCAATTCCGGATATATTGACTACGGTGGCTCAGCGTTATATTGGCGATCATCCGAAACATTCCTTTTTGTTCAGAGCCTATCATCGGGGAGGTTTTCGCAGGCTAGGGGACTATCGTTACAACCTGAATCTGAATGAGAAATGCGTAGAGGCGCGTGCAGGGCAATACGTGTATGTACGGGGCAAGTTATGGAGCGAGCAGAATGCAACGTTAAATACGGGCCTGAACTGTTATAGTCCAGTGACGATCTATGTGAATGGTGAAGAGGTATTCAAGTCTGAGCTATTGCAGGAATTATTTCCAGAGCGAAGAACCCAGATTCCGATTTCCGTTAACTATGGCTGGAATGATGTGTTGCTATGTTTTGTCAAAACAGAAGTGGGATTCGGCGGTATCTACGGAACAGCCTCGTTCAAAAATTTCCCGCTGCACTTCCTCATGCCTGGGGCAGATCGTCAGGGTCAGGAAGGCTGGTTATATTCGGAACCCGTCGATGAACCTGTATTATCTCTTCCTCGTGACGGCATGACGGAAGAAGAGACGGGCCTTTCCTGGTATCCGCGCAGGGGTTGGACAGATGAGGAGCAGAGCGCAGGTTCATTTGCTCGGATCTTCGGCACGGAACAGCCCGCTGTGGCCTACGCATGGTCCAGATTGGATGTAACCTTGCCAGGAACATCACCAGTTATTTTAAAAGGTCGTCATGATGGAGCATTGACCCTGTATGTGGGTGGCACTGAAGTATACTCTGCTGGAAGTAGCGGTAACTTCCGTGTTGAACTCTCGCGCTGTTACGGTTCTTCGGATCTCGTCGCTAAAGGTGTAATCCAGGAAGCTGGTGACTCGTGGGGATTCACGTTGGAAGATGCAGAGCGTTCGGGTTCCACAGGCTGGAGACTGAAACCTCCTCATCCGGTTGCGGGATGCTCTGACCCCTGGCTGTACACAGGTGTGTTTGCTCCCGGTGCTGAACCATCCCACACGGACATCGTGCGAACAGACACCGTATTTGATGATGGCGCCCAAGGTGTATATTGGCGGGTAGATCTTCCCGGTACGCATGTTCGTCCCTATCTGGAGAATACACATTACGGCAAGTGGAATTATCCGCTCGGTGTCACCCTGCTTGGACTTCTCCAAACGGGACAAGAATTGGGACGTGATGATTACATTCAGTATGTGCGGCAACATATTGAACTGAGCACTTCATTTGATCGCTATGGTCTATGGGATCGGGAAGGTTATGGTGCGGCAGGGATTAATAATCAACTGTCTGCCATCGACAGTCTGGATGATTGCGGTTCGTTTGGGTCTACGCTGCTTGCTGCGATGGAGTTGTGCGATATTCGTGGGGGAAGAGATACCGTGGATCGGATTGCGGGCTACATTACGGATGAGCAGGAACGTCTGGAGGATGGTGCCTTTTACCGGGTTCGCGGCAGTGGAGAGATGCGTCAGGAGACGATGTG
The DNA here is from genome assembly GCF_012912005.1 of Paenibacillus sp. SZ31. GTDB lineage: Bacteria > Bacillota > Bacilli > Paenibacillales > Paenibacillaceae > Paenibacillus. The sequence continues at coordinate 81,886 of NZ_JABBEA010000005.1, read as the reverse complement.
GTGTGATGACTTATACATGAGCACACCTTTTCTGGTGCGTTACGGTCAGTTAACAGGCGATGGGACGTATTGGGATGATGCGGTTAATCAGTTCCTGATGTTCCGTAAATACCTCTATCTTCCCGAACAACAGATCATGTCCCATGTGTATGATTTTGTGCGAGGTCGTGCGACAGGTATTCCGTGGGGACGCGGGAACGGCTGGGTGCTATTCTCCTTAACCGAACTGTTATCCATCCTGCCACATGATCATGTGAAACGGCCGGAACTGCTAACTTTCTATCGTGATTTAAGTCAGGGTTATCTGGCGCTGCAAGGGGAAAATGGACTTTGGCATCAGGTGCTGAATCGCCCGGATTCGTATGAAGAGACTTCCTGTACATCGATGTTTATCTACGCTTATGCCCGTGGTATTCGGAAAGGCTGGCTGGAACAGCCTGAGCCTTATCTGGAGGCCGTACGCAAAGGATGGGAAGGCATAACGCGCTTGTCGATTGACTATAAAGGCAATATATACGGGGTATGCCGGGGCTCCGGGTACTCGTTTACCGCTTTGTATTATCGCGATGATCTGGGATGGAATCTGAATGATACCCATGGAATCGGTATTGTGCTGTTGGCTGGCATTGAGGCACATAAAATGAACCAGCAGCTACGCGAGGTGTCTATCGATTCTTCGGTTACAGCCGCGCAGCGCTGATGTTTGACGCAACGGATGCATGTGGATAGCCTCTATAAGTAGGTAAACAGCTAAAGAAAGCGGCAATGCCCTCAGGCTTGCCGCTTTTAGTGTGATTTCAATCCCGAATCTGATCAGCATAATAGCAATAACACACTTACCTTCACCCAATAATATGAATAACTGCGTCATGAACACGGATCAAAATAATTCCAGCTGCTCCGGTCCTTCTTCCTGTTCTGGTTCAGTACGGTCAGGAAAGGGCTTCACTGGCTGGTCCAGCAGATCCATCATCATCTGTGCATTGGCTGCTGCATCGCCACCGGAGTTGTTGTTAAAAATAACATAGACATCCTTGCTCTGCTCCTGCAATTGCTCCAGATATTCTTTCCACTCCAACAACTCTTCCTTGTTGTAACGGTATAAATAACGGGTCTCGCGCCAATTGGGCGCACCATTCTGATGCCACCCGGACACATTACGTCCGTGCATGCGAACCAGTGTCATCTCGGAATCCGTCGCCTGTGGCACGATGGGGATAGAACCTAGACCTGCCTGAGGTTCGTCACAGACGCTGTGAATCCAGCCTTGCTCTTTCAGGAACGAAAGCGTCCGCTCGCGCATGTCACCTTCATACCAGCTACGATGACGGAATTCCAGGGCACACGGAATGCCCTCCATTCTCAGTTTCACTTCACGAAGCTCTTTCACGTTGTCTTTATTGCACTCAAACCAAGGCGGATATTGAAACAAGGCTGCCTGCATCTTGCCGGCTTCAATGACCGGTTCCAGTGATTCCCGAAAAGCCTTATACATCTCCGACGTGCTGGTGAAGTATGGTTTGCCTCGCAGATGTCCGGTCATTCCCTGATAGGCTTTGATGATAAAAGCAAAGGATTCGGGCGTCTCTGCAGCCCACCGTGCCATTCGATCCCGCGGCTGAACGGCGTAGAAAGAACTATCCACCTCCACGGTGGAGAAGTATTTCCCGTATAGACCGAGCTTGTCTTTAGCTTTGGTGCGGATGGGATAGAGATCTTCCTGATCCCCCCATCCGGTAAGTCCGATGTGAATCATAAGAACACCTCCTGTTGCTTTTTGGACAACCTCTTATAGTTAAACGATTCGCAGGGTATGTGTATGTTTAACATTATATCGTGTGCATTTTGGCTCTTCAATGTAGATGATGTACTGGAATTTTTTGAGTTTGCAGGATAAAGACGTTACAATAAATTAAAGCTTAGGGGAAATGATCAGGCCTGAACAACAGTGGATGACGGACAGTGGGGCCAGTGAACAGGTGGAGGGCGAGAATGGATGACGGAATGGTATGAAAAGAGTTTCGGAGAAGATTATCTTCTCGTATACAAGCACCGGGATGTGCAAGGTGCCTATCAGGAAGTACATAAAATGATCAATTGGTTGAAGCTTAAGCCCAATGCTGAAGTATTGGATCTCTGCTGCGGTATGGGACGGCACTCACTGGCACTTGCTGATGCAGGGTTACGAGTGACCGGAGTCGACCTGTCCGATGTGCTTTTGCGTGAAGCCCGCCTAATGGATGACGAACACCGAGTATCTTGGTGTCACGCGGACATGCGTGAACTGCCGCTGAAAGGTGGCTTCGACGCCGTAGTTAATCTGTTCACATCGTTTGGTTATTTCCTGGAGGACGGAGAACAACTGAAAGTATTACGTGCCATTCATCGCATGCTTCGCCCGGGTGGCAGCTATATTATTGATTTTATGAACACGGCATATGTGACGCGTCATCTGGTGCCGCACTCGGTTCGAGAGGATGAAGGGCAACGGATTGAGGAGCTCCGCAAGATTGAGGATGGATTTGTGCAAAAGGAAATTCGCATTACGGATACTACATCCGGAGATGAACCACGGGTATATCAGGAGCGTGTGAAGTTGTACACACGGGATCAACTGAGTCAGATGTTAAGTGAAGCCGGACTGCGGGTAGATCAGGTCCATGGCGGCTATGATGAAGAGAAATATGACGAGCAGGCTTCTCCACGCATGATTTTTGTAGGTCATCGTCCTGTGGAGTGAACAGAGAGCGTGTGGAAGGGGAGTACGATGAAGCGAACAGAAGAGATGTCCATGACAGAGGGCATACACCGGGTCAAGATTACCATGTCTTTTCCCCTGCGATGGGTCAACAGTTATGTGTTGTCTGAACCGGATGGAACGATCACCATTATAGATCCGGGACCGCGTAATACGGAAACGGAACTGGAGTGGCACGAAGCGCTGTCAGATCTCGGTCTGACCTTTGACAATATCCATCAAATTGTGTTGACTCATCATCACCCGGATCATCTGGGGTTGTCGGGTTGGATGCAACAGATGACGGGGGCACCCGTTCGAATGTCCACACGTTCCCGCCAAGAGGCCGATTATATGTGGGGACCTGATTCACGCATTAATACAGTATTACCTGATTATTATGGTCGTCATGGAATGCCGGAAGACAAGACCGAGCAGATGCATGAACATATGAAGGCATTTACTTCACAGATCACACCACTTCCGAAGGTGACACCCATTGAAGACGGTGAGTGGCTCGATATGGGCGGGAAACGTTGGGTTGCTGTGGAGACGGGTGGACATGCCCCAGGCCATTTATCTTTTTATGCTCCGGAGTCGATGGAGATCCTGTGCGGAGATGCCGTATTGCCACAGATTTCACCAAATATCAGTCTTCAACCAGGCAGTGACCCTCAGCCACTATTGTCTTATATGGAGGGATTGCATCGTCTCAGGGCTCTGAATGTCAAGCAGGCGTATCCAGGACATCGGAATCCCTTTGCACAGTTCAGCGAACGTACAGTTCATCTGCTCGCTCATCACGAGGAACGCCTTCAGAAGATGACGGAGCGAATTCAGGAGTCACCGGCGAATGCGTATGACATCTGTGTGCACATGTTTGGCAATCGACTCGGGACCCATCAACTGCGATTTGCCATGAGTGAGACGTTGGCCCATCTGCAGGAGTTAATTCGACGCGAAGTAGTGAAGCAAAAACAACGACCGGATGGCACGTTCTATTTTCGATTCTAACGGAATGATGATATGGATATGAAATCATAATTCGATCCTATATAGAGGCTCGGGACAGGAAATTCACCTGTTCTGGGCCTTTTTAGCCTCTCTTAACGGTTCATTCATCTATTTTTAAGCCAGCGCGCCTATGATACATCTATGAACTTCGCTAGGGCGAGATTTGAGACACACCCTAAAGAAAGCAGGGAAGAGCGATGACCAGAAGAAAACGGAATCAATGGAGAAAATGGCAAGCTTCAGCGGCAGCAACGTTGACCGTGGCTGCACTCTTTCAATATGTAAGAACCTCGGATGCCTTTGATGTGGCTTATGCAGCAGCGAATGGCACAGATACAAGCATTACCGCTTCAAGCCAGGTAGATACGCGTGATGATGTGATGGATGAATGGATCAGTAGTACAACGGACAGCCACAACTGGAATACGCAGGACAATGCCAATAATGATAGCCAATATAATGGAACAACCGATAGCACACAATCCGCTGGAGCGGATCAAAGCATGAGTGACAAGGGAAGTTATTCAGATTCTCAGCGTTATGGACAAAATAACCAGGGTACAGACTCCGGGTACAGCAGTGGCAACTATCAGTCACGTACAGGTGCATCATGAGCCGCACGGAGCAAGTCGCTCGTCCGCTCCGGTTTCAATTCCGTGCGATGAACACGGATGTTGAAGTGCAACTGTCCGCTGGGAGGGAAGAAGCTGAACATGCAGCAACCTTGGTGAAGAATTGGTTTGAGACGCAGGAGCAGCGCTTCAGCCGATTTGTGGCAGACAGTGAACTGAATCGTCTGAATGGTTCAATCGGATGGATGCCCATCTCCGCTGCGATGGATGAAGTTTTGAGTTTGGCATATGGATATATTGGTCTGACCGAAGGGATTTTTCAACCGGGTATCTCGCAGGCTCTTCAGGCTTCGGGATATGATCTAAGCTTCGAGAAGGTACAACAACGACAGTCTCAACTTCCGTTTCTTGAACGTATTTTGCAAACGAAAACACCTGAATGCTCAGGAATGATGGAAGATCGATATGACCACAGCCGTCCGAGCTGGATTCAGCGGGAAGGTAGTCGGATGGTTCATCTGGACCCCGGAGCTGAGCTGGACCTGGGAGGCATCGTTAAGGGCTGGGCAGTGGAGCGCATCGCAGACTGGTTACAGCGAACATTGCATATTCCGGCGGGGGTGATTAACGCAGGTGGAGATATTCAAGTATGGGGTACACCAGACCATCCCCAGTGGACCTTGCAAGTAGCAGATCCTTTGCAGGATCAAGAGAATGTGTCAGGTGCAGTTCGCTTACAGCGAGGAGCTGTTGCCACTTCGGGTATTTCCCGCAGACAATGGCAGAATACGGATGGAAGCCTTGCGCACCACCTCATTGATCCCCGGACGATGGAACCAACGGATACGGATGTGCTACAGTGTACCGTTCTGGGACAGCATGCGTCACAATGCGAGATTATTGCCAAGACGGTCTGCATTTTGGGGAGCGCCGAAGCGGTGGGCTGGTTAAACCGACATTATGATCGGCATGACGTCCTGTGGATGACACGGGATGGGAGTACTTACTTTAGAGGGAATACGGATACGCTCGCTGAGCACTGGCCCGGTTTTGATCCGGATCATCGCTTCAGTCTGATATAGGACAAGTCTAACAGATATGGGGGAGCCGGTTATGGCACAATGGATTGTAGATTACCTGCCGACGTGGAATATCATTCGAATTAGTGGAATTGCTGCTTATGTGCTGCTCTTTGCCGGTGTGTTCCTGGGTATTGCTCAAGGGATGCCTATGGCCAAAGGTAAACCGAAAGCAGCCATGTTCAAATGGCATACACGAACGACCTGGCTCGCCTTCGGACTTGGACTCGTGCATGCGTTAACGTTATATATTGATCACTACAGCCCGTTTACCTGGGGAGAACTTCTGATTCCTTTTACCGCGTCTGTGCATCCGATCGGCAGTGGTCTGGGAACGTTAGCCTTCTACGGATTAGTAATCGTCCTGTTATCCAGTGACCTGCGGAACAAGCTGGGCCGTAAATGGTGGTTCATGTTCCACATGCTGTCCTATCCGGTGTTCATTAGTCTGCTGGTTCATGGCATGGTTACCGGGACGGATTCTGGCAATATCATCATGCGGATGATGTATGTATTTACCGGACTCAGCATCCTAGGTATCACGGTGCTGCGTGGCATGTTGCGAGAGCGCAAAGGCCCGGAAATCACGATTGGACCGAAATGGACACCATCTGAGCCAGCTGCTGAGCAGAAGCGGATTGAAGGTTTTGGTTTGATCGGTACGGTACGACCTAAGCATCTGAAATAATAACATGTGGATCATGCAATACGTATCGTACACATGCAAAAGAAGCGGCCATCAGGCCGCTTTTTCCATGAACAGGTATTTTATTGAAACAGAACAGTTCATTCACCAAGCATCCACACACATGTCCAATGTTCCACATGGCTTCAGATATGAAACAAGTTACGCGTTATACAGCGTCATCGCTGACAGGTTTTTCTCCCAGCGCTTCTTCAAGCTCGGATTGTTTGCGATGGGCGATCCGACTGCTCGCTGCCGATGCAATCGCACCGACAATATCATCGAAGAACGTGTGGACAGGCCCCAGGCTCTTGTCGTTTAGTCGTTCAAGCACCCCTGGTTTCAGCTTGTCCACATAACCATAATTCGTGAATCCAATGCTGCCATAAACATTAACAATGGAGAATGCCAAAATCTCATCCACGCCATATAGGCCTTCATCGTTCTCAATCATTTCCTGCAAAGGAGATATGAGCTGACCTTGTTCTGCCAGGATATCAAGCTGAATACCGGTCAGGACAGCGTTCTGTACCTCACGTTTACGGAGAACCATCTCCACATTTTCGATACATTCTTCTATCGTAAGACCTGGATAATATTTTTGCTGCAATAACATGACCAGTTCTGCGATCTCAGGGATCGTGACGCCCCGCTTATGCAGCCATTCCCTTGTTGCCTCCGCGACCTTGCGGCTATTCAGGCTATAAGGGATTTTTTCTTGCTCAGGATGTTCCATGGGCGATTCCTCCTCTGAAGTTAGCAATGTCCCTACTCTTGCTTCCTAATACGTATGAACCTGTTTTACGTTTCTTTAAGATAATAGAATTTATATGTTTTCAGCAAAGCGATTATCTTTTAGTTATTTTTTGGACAAAGGCTCGTATACATGGTAGTACAAACTGTAAAAATGATGAGGGGGAACGTGACCATGAGAAAGATCCAATCTTTGCGTACGGTATCGGCAGCTGCGCTGCTGAGCATTCCTATGGTATTGTCAGGCTGCGGCATGTTTGGAGCACAGTCTTCCGAAGCTGTTGATCCACCACCGCCCATCCAGGAAGCAGCGATGATTCAAGCGGCCGAAGGGAATGGAGCACTCGCAATGCTCCCGTTAACGACGGTATATCTGCAAGACCAGCAGGGGCTGCTCGCTCCGGTATCCCTGACACTTCCTTCTGGAACAGATGCCAGCAGTCCAAAGACAGCACTGGATACACTTGTCACAGGCGGGGCCTATGCGGGCATGCTGCCTGAAGGGTTTCAGGGCGTTCTCCCACAGGGAACGGTTGTACAGAATGTAACGATTCATGCGGATGACAAGCTGGCGGTCGTGGAGTTCTCGGGTAATTTTGCCAAGTATGATGCGAAGGAAGAACGGAAAATGCTAGAAGCTGTTACGTGGACATTAACGGGAACACCTGATGTGGAGAATGTGCAGATCTGGGTCGATGGTAAAAAGTTAACGCAAATGCCGGTGAATAGCACCCCGTTGCCTGAACCGCTGAATCGGGCTGTGGGAATCAATCTGGATCTGGGTGATGCGTTTGTGACCAACAGCAGTCCAGTAACGGTCTATTTCTCCGCTGCTTCCCCAGCAGGCATCCAATATTATGTTCCGGTTACACGTCTGGTTACACCTGGTGAAGATCGGGTACAGGCAGCATTGAATGAGCTGATCAAGGGACCTGACAAAGGCGGAGAACTGGAAGAGGTCATGACAGGCGGAACGGAGCTGCAATCGGTCAAAACGGCAGAGGATGGCACGGTCACGGTTGCGCTTAAAGATGATATGTTTGCCGAAGGCGATATCGTGCCAAGCGAGCTGTTACAGTCTGTCGTATTAACGACTGCAGAGAATACAGCCAGCAAGAATGCCAAAGTGCAGATCGAATGGAACGGCCAAAAAACGGTCATGGGTGACGACAACAGGGATTACAGTGCACCTGTTTCCAAGCCTGAATATATCAACGAAATTCCGATTTAATGAGCAAGGAATGCTTAAGGATGCTTTTAACCGAACTCTTTGGTAAAATATAAGGGATTAGTAAAAGTGTGAACAAGCTCAACATTACAGGATGCTTAAGTCGTAGGAGGCAGAAAAATGAGATCAAACGGACGAACCAGCGAACAGCTGCGCCCGCTGAATTTAACAGTGAACACGAATAAATACGCCGAGGGCTCTGTACTGATTGAAGTTGGAGATACAAAGGTGATCTGTACAGCTACAGTAGAGGAACGTGTACCTCCCTTTATGAAAGGGCAGGGTAAAGGCTGGGTAACAGCGGAATATTCCATGTTGCCACGTGCAACACATACCCGGAACCAACGTGAAGCCAATCGTGGCAAATTAACTGGACGCACCATGGAGATCCAGCGTCTGATTGGTCGGGCACTGCGCTCGGTAGTGAATTTGCAGGCTCTTGGTGAGCGTACCATTACCTTGGACTGTGATGTTATTCAAGCCGACGGAGGCACACGCACAACGTCCATTACGGGTGCGTTTGTAGCGCTGGCGCTTGCCGTGAACAAAATTTCCCAACAACACAAACTGCAAGTGTTCCCGATTACGGATTTCATTGCAGCGGTAAGTGTGGGTGTTGTGGGAGAACAGCCTGTTCTGGATCTGAACTATGATGAAGATTCCAAAGCCAAGGTAGACATGAACCTGGTGATGACAGGTGGCGGTAAATACGTCGAGCTTCAGGGAACAGGTGAGGAAGCACCATTTGATCGCCGTGAGCTGAACGCCATGTTGGAACTTGGCGAGCAGGGGATTTTGGAGATGATCGAGCGTCAAAAAGAAGTGCTTGGACCGATTGCGCTTAAGATCGGCGCGCGTGGATTAGGGGAAGCGTAAGATGAGTTTGGACAGCCCAATCCTCATTGTCGCAACCCGCAATGCGGGTAAAGTCCGTGAATTCGCTCATGCTTTCGCACCGCTTGGCAAAGAGGTCAAGAGCATGTTTGACTATCCGGAGCTGCCGGATGTGGTGGAAGATGGCGTAACGTTTGCGGAGAATGCCTGGAAGAAAGCCAAGGCGGTTGGTGATGCGCTTGGTTTGCCTGTTCTGGCAGACGATTCAGGACTTTGCGTAGATCTGTTGGACGGGGAGCCGGGAGTATATTCAGCGAGATATGCAGGCGAAGAAGCAACAGATGCACAGAATAATGCGAAGTTGCTGGAGACACTGGAATCGTTGAAATCCGGTGAGGACACCGAGCAACCGCTACTGAGTCCAGCTCGTTTCGTCTGTGCGCTGGTACTGTACGATCCGACAACGGGTGATAAGTATGAATCGGAAGGCACTGCGGAAGGCTGGATCACGGCTCAAGCTGCAGGTACTGGCGGTTTTGGATATGACCCACTCTTCTATGTACCTGAATACGAGATGACGATGGCGGAGCTTACGCTCGAGCAAAAGCAGGCGATTAGCCACCGTGGTCATGCGCTGAGAGCGCTTGTATCCAGACTTGAAGGCTGAGACTAAACGAAACATTCTGATTTAACTTCATGATATGTGAACATCAAAGCGTTAATGGAAGGACAGAAGCATTCCGATGGGATGGTTCACCCGCCATTAACGCTTTTTGTGTGAAATGAAGTGTTTGATCCGGTTTGGCGAAGGTCCATCCATATACCTAATTGAAGATAGCTATTTCTGCGACTATATATCAGAACGTATGTTCCTGTACCTACATCAGAAATGGTTCACATTGCATGATTGGGAATCTCATTGGGACTGGAGTTGGAAGAAGTTGCAAGCCTTGTGTGGTATGGGTTAACATTCAAATTAACGAATCATGTATGAACCTTAAACGGAGGGATCTACTCATGCAAGAAGTGAAGCTTGTTGTATCCTACGATGAATATGAGGACGGCATTCGTATGGAAAAATTAATTAAGGAACTGGCAGCTAAACCGGAGGCCAGCTCACTGGAAAGTCTGGTCATCGGAGATTGGGGACAGGCTTATGAAAATTCACCTGACGAGTTCATAGGTACGCTAGTCGAGTCAGCTCCAAGCTTTCCTTCATTGAAGAAACTGTTCATCGGGGATATGGGATACGAAGAGTGTGAAGTATCGTGGATTATTCAGACGAATCTTACCCCACTGTTGGGTGCTTTTCCAGAATTAAAATCCTTCTCGGTAATGGGCAGTAGCGGTCTTAGTCTAGAACCGCTCCAGCATGCCAAGCTGGAAGAATTGATTATTATATGTGGCGGTCTCCCGAAAGAAGTGTTATCTTCAATCACCCATGCCGAGTTGCCTGAATTGCGTAAACTGGAACTGTACTTGGGTGTGGATAATTATGGTTTCAATGGATCACTTGAAGATGTACTCCCTTTGCTAGAAAAAGGATTATTTCCAAAGCTGGTTTACTTGGGTCTGAAAGACAGTGAAATTCAGGATGAGATTGCCAAAGCAGCAGCTGAAGCACCTATTCTGGATCAACTTGAAATACTGGATCTATCGCAAGGGACGTTGTCCGATGAAGGGGCTGAGGCGTTGCTTGCCAGTGACAAGATCAAGAAACTGAAACATCTTGATCTAAGTTACCATTACATGACCAATGAAATGATCCGTCGCTGGAACCAATCGGGTATATCTGTAGATGTTAGCGACCAGCAACAGAGTGATGAGGATGACTGGCGCTATCCATCGTTAACGGAATAGTCGATGTCAGGTGTAAAGGAAATGAATGAAAGCCTGCATCAAACAATAGATGTACCTGATCCAACACGAGATCAGCCCTTATTATTGATTGGAAATCCTAATAACCGACGAACCCAAGGGATGCAAGAGGCCAGGCATAGATTGGGTTTGAAACCTGCGGTTGTACTGCCATATGCTCAATTGCTTCAGAACTGGAGACACGGCGGAACGATCGCTGATACAGTTGATTCCAATCTGCCTGTACCCTTGATTCGAATTGATGCTCCTGGTGAGGATTGGGAAGTGGAACGTGAGCTACTGTTCCTTGGAGCTATGAACGATACGCCAATGTCAAAATTAACATTAAAGGATGGAATGGGTACAGAAGCATTTTCCGCAGAACAGGCACTTGCATTGGAACAGGAGTGGGGAAGAATCTACGCTCCTGCCCAGTGGTTTCGTGGCTGGAAAGCATGTTTGGATCGAATTGGCCGTGAGTCTCGGGAAATATGGCCTGAAGTCCGATTTATGAATGATCCTGATGACATCCAATTGATGTTTGATAAAAGACAGTGTCAGCAGCATTTATCCTCACATGGGGTTCGAATCCCTCCAGTGTTAACCTCTTCACAGCCGATTCGAAGTTACACCGATCTGCGTACAGTTATGAAGTATGCCGGTATGAACCGAGTGTTTGTAAAGCTCGCAAGTGGCTCAGGAGCCTCAGGCGTTGTCGCGTATCAAGTTAATCCCCGAACAGGTGATGAAATCGCTGTAACGACGATGGGGATGGAACAGACACAGGGCAAGACGATTTTTTTCAATGAAGGACGTCTACGCAAGTATACCTGCAGTGAAGAGATTGCTACGCTGATGAACTGGTTATGTGTAGAAGGTGCACAGATTGAACGGTGGATGCCCAAAGCCACGCTTGATCAACGGGCCTACGATATTCGCCAACTGGTTGCGGGTGGACAGGCAGGTCATGCGATTATGCGGCTGAGTCGTACCCCGATTACCAATCTGCATCTGCGCAATGAACGAATGCTGCCTACCGAAGCAGGGCTGGATGAACAGCGGATGTCGCTAGTTCGAACGGCAGCGCAAGCAGCCATGTCTGCATTTCCCAACTCGTGGTCAGCCGGGATTGATGTGATGCTTACTAGTGGTTCGAATCCGCGTGCCTATGTGCTGGATGTGAATCCGTTTGGAGATCTGTTATACAGGGTCGAGCATCATGGCCTCGGAACCTATGAGTGGGAAATGGAACTTTTACGAAAGGAGCCTATTCAACATGCCTGATATGAACACCATCGTGGGCTCCCATGATCTGTTAATGATTACGCTGGATACGTTACGATATGACGTAGCCAAGCTGGAAGAGGAGAATTGTCCTAATCTGTGTGGTACGGGTCCGTGGGAGAAGCGTCATACCCCGGGCAGTTTTACATATGCAGCGCACCATGCTTTTTTTGGTGGTTTTATGCCGACCCCTGCCAATACAGATAAGGCATCTCATGTACGGCTGTTTCATTCCCGGAATACCGGACTCAAGACACATCCTCACACATGGCTTTTTGATACACCGGATATCGTATCCGGGTTCGCAGCCGAAGGTTACCGTACAATCTGTATTGGCGGCGTCATTTTTTTTACGAAAAAAAACCCACTTGCGAAAGTATTGCCCGGCTATTTCCAACAGAGCTACTGGCGAATGAACTTTGGGGTAACCAACCCCAAATCGACAGAACATCAGGTACAGCATGCATTAAAGCTGCTTGAACAGACGGCGCCGGATGAAAAGATATTTATGTTTTTGAACGTGTCTGCCATTCATGGTCCGAATCGTTACTTTGTAGAAGGAGCCAAGGAAGACTCGGTGGAGACTCAACGGGCTGCACTTCGATATGTAGACGAGGCTCTTGGGCCATTGTTCGAGGCGATGCGAAAACGCGCCCGGCCTGCGTATTGCCTGGCTTTTTCCGATCATGGTACAGCTTACGGTGAAGACGGGTATCAAGGACACCGGCTCGCACATGATGTCGTCTGGACGGTACCTTATCGTGAATTTTTAATATAGAGACAGGAGGAAACCGATGGATAAACAATCGCAACATACAACAACAGGCCATTCCACACCGTCTGGATCCAACATAACTACAGGTCTCAGTGAAGTACTTGCCTTCCCGTATCGTTCTTACTTATATTCATACCCGCACAAGACCGCATATCGGGAGCTTGACCCACCACTACCGTTGGGGCCACTCTGGGAAAAAGAGAATACGGATACGTATTTTCTATATATGCACATTCCCTTTTGCGCTGCCCGTTGCGGATTCTGTAATCTGTTCACACTGCCGGATCGTCGGGATGATACCCATGAACGCTATGTGGATGCGCTGGAACGTCAGGCGAAGCAGTGGGCACCTATTACATCTCGAAGACCGTATTCGCGGTTCGCGATTGGTGGTGGAACGCCTACATTATTGAATGAGGTCCAGTTGAACCGTCTGTTTGATATTGCTGAACATGTGATGGGACTGGACCCCTCGCAAGCATCAATCTCAGTGGAGACGTCGCCAGATACGGTTACGGAAGCCAAGCTGTCCATTATGAAGGAACGAAGTGTAGATCGTGTCAGTATGGGTATTCAGAGTTTTATTGAAGCTGAGGCATCCGCCATCTATCGTCCGCAAAAACCGCAGGAGGTCGAACGAGCGCTTGAGAAGCTTACTCGTTATGATTTCCCATTGTTGAATCTGGATCTGATCTATGGTTTGCCTGGACAAACGGTTGAATCGTGGATCTATTCACTGGAAAGAGTGTTGGCCTATGAGCCGGGCGAAATCTTTATCTACCCCTTGTATACACGGGAAAATACGATCGTGAAGCCTGATGATATTCGCCGTCAGGGACCGGACATTCGGATGGAGCTGTATAAAGCAGCACGTGAGACTTTGAAAAGTAAAGGTTATGTGCAATATTCGATGCGCAGATTTGCCAAGGAACAGTCATCATCCAAAGTGCTTCTGCCATACAGCTGTCAGGAGGAAGGCATGGTTGGTCTGGGATGCGGCGCACGCTCTTATACGAGTGAAGTACACTATGCTTCCAAGTACGGCGTGAGTTACAAGGCCACACAGAGCATCATAGCCGATTATGTGGCGACTGAGCGCTACGATGTGGCGGATTATGGTATCGTGTTAAGCCGTGAGGAACAGAGACGGCGCTTTATTTTGAAAGCCTTGCTGCATCGGGAGGGATTGGCGTTGTCTGACTACCACCAGCGATTCGGTACCGATGTGATGTCCGACTATGTCTGGTTGGCTGAACTGTTGACAGAAGGTATGGCGCAGCTGGAGATCAATGAGAGTAATCAGGTACTGCGTCTGACAGAAGAAGGACTGGGTTACTCCGATGCGATTGGAGATTGGCTTATATCTGCCGAAATTCGTGAACAGATGGAAGGGTTTGTTTTCTCATGAGAGCGACTTTGTATTATCGGGGGAAGTTGTCTTCCTGTAACTACGACTGTCCATACTGCCCGTTTAGCAAGACAGTGGATTCCAAAGAGACGTTGGAAGTGGATGAAATACAATTGCGTCAATTTGTGAATTGGGTGAGGGAACAGGAAGTTGAGGGGCACCAATTTTCGATTTTCTTCAATCCCTATGGTGAAGCTTTGGTGCGTCGGTGGTACCGGGAAGCGATGGTTGAGTTGTCACATATGCCACATGTGGATAAAGTTGCGATTCAAACGAACCTGTCCGTCAAGCTGGATTGGGCAAGGGAGCTGGATGAGAATAAAGCAGCCTTTTGGGCGACGTATCATCCTCGTGAGACGAAAGAAGCTTCTTTTGTAAAACAATGTCTAACGTTGCGTCAGATGGGGCTTGCTTTCAGTGTCGGTACTGTCGGACTCCGCAGTGCATTCCCCGCAATTGAGTCCATGAGACAGGCTTTACCGGATGATGTATACATGTGGGTTAATGCCTTCAAAGATCGGCCCAAGTATTACACGCCGGAAGAGATTCAGTTTTTACGCGGGATTGATCCGCTTTTTGAAGGAAATCTGCAGGATTATGAGAGCTTGGGCAAACGTTGTGCTGCCGGTTCAGAAGTATTTTATGTGCAAGGGTCGGGGCATGTGAAGCGGTGTTACAAGGATCGCCGAATTATTGGGCATCTGTATCGCGATGGTCTGCAAGCTTTGGCCGCGGATCGACCTTGTCGCATGAAAAAGTGTGGTTGTTACATCGGTTATATTCATATGGAAGATTCCCCGTTCAGAGAAACGTTTGGCAGTGGGTTGCTTGAACGGAATCCTGTATTGATCAACCGTTAGATGTAACGGATAGACTATTTTTAAATGGATAAAGACTTTACACCAGCAGATGTTTCTGGGTAAGGTCTTTTTTTGTTTGGGTATAAAGATTCAAAAAACATGGTTTTGGATATAGAAAATGTAGTATATTGTCGATTTTATATAAAAAAATCGTTAAATATAGTATTGGTAGATACTAAAGACCTATTTTTGGATGTGTGAATGTGCTAACATATTTTAATTAGTTTCAAATTTAACCATTTCTATATTCCGCAAAAGGAGGGAAGATCTTCGAAGAGTCTTACTACATAAATCATAGAATGCAAGTCATTTTAAGCACACGGGGGAAACGAAAATGAAGAGAATTTCCATTAGTCGTAAATTACTGTTAGGTTTTTTGTCGGTACTTATTTTATTGGTAGCTGTGGTTGTGATCTCGTACACGCAATTTCGTTCAGTGGAAAGAACGTATACAGATTTAATCAAAGACCGTACAGCTAAACTACTTGTTATTAAAAATATGGTTATTGATGTGAAATCCTTGCAGGTGGAGTTGCGAAATTTCGTGGTGGAAGACAATGATAAAAGTGCGCAGGATTTTCAGTCTTTTTATGAGGATTATCAAAAAATAAGCGATGAATTACGAGCGGAAGTTACAACCGAAGTAATGATTGATCTTCTGGATCGTTCAAGCGAGATTTCAGAAGAATATTATGCCTACGCTCAAAATGTGATGGACTTAAAAAGACAAGGAAGAAGCAATGAGATTACAAGATTAATACTCGAAACAGGTCCAGAAATTGTGTCCAGGTTCGAGCAGAGTATCAGTGCCTTGGAGCAGCATCAGCAAAGTTCGTTGGATACCGGAATCGTCAATGCAAATAAACTTATTCATAACGTGCTCCTATATATCGTGATGATCGGGATAGCATCTATTGTTCTGGGAACAGTAATCGCACTGTTCATGGGCAGAATCATCTCCAAACCCGTTGCATATGTAGCCAAAGTTGCTAGGCAGATTGCAGATGGAGATCTGACAAGTGAGGCCATTGTGATTCGTAACCGAGATGAGATCGGGGATCTGGCTCAATCCTTTAACGATATGATGGTTAACTTGCGTCAACTAATCCATCAGGTGGGGAACAATGCGGATCGCGTTGCGGCTTCTTCCGAGGAATTAACGGCAAGTACAGAGCAGACCGCCTCGGCGACTGAACAGGTCGCTGTTACGATGGAAGAGATTGCGACCGGTATGGATACACAGGTGAGAATGGTTGGAGACGGATTCCATACCATTAATGAATTATCTACGGGTTTTCAACAAATGACGGAGAACACGCAGAACATGTCGGATGAAGCGACCAATGCATCAGCCAAAACTGTGTCTGGTAACGAGGCAGTTCAGTCCGCTGTTGGACAGATGAATTCTATTCATCAGACCGTTCAGACCCTTGCGGCGGTTATTGAAGAACTGGGCAATCACTCTCAGGAGATTGGACTCATGGTGGAGAGTATATCTGAAATATCGGCCCAAACAAATTTGCTGTCTCTGAATGCAGCCATTGAAGCTGCAAGAGCAGGCGAGCATGGTCGTGGATTCGAGGTAGTTGCTACCGAGGTACGTAAGCTGTCTGACCAATCGGCGAAATCAGCTGAACAGATCAGCACACTTGTTGCTGCCATTAACAAAGGCATGAGTGATGCAATGCAATCCATGGGAGAAGTAACCGCGGAGGTTCAAGAGGGTATAGAGCTTGTTCATAGAGCAGGTGGGACTTTCGAAGAAATTCGTGAAGCTGTCAGCAATGTAGCTGGTCAGACTCAGGAGGTATCTGCATCCATTGAACAAATGGCAGCGGGTGTGGAGCAGATCAATGTGTCCATGAAGACAATCATGGAAGTAACAGAGAATGCGGCTGCTGGAACAGAGGAAGTCAGTGCAACATCAGAAGAACAACTGTCTGCGATGCAGGAGATTGCTTCAGCTGCTAATGATCTTTCGTCTATGGCAGAAGGGTTACAGCAGTCATTGAGTCAATTTAAAGTGTGATGATGGATGGTTCCAGTGTGAAATTCAGCATACATGAATGTGTATAACAAGAGGGTGTCAGTGAGAACAACAGTTATGCTGTTCTCCTGACACCCTTTTTTGATGAATGAGAGATCAGAAGGTCATTCTAACGAATAGCAACTTTATATGTCTTCAACCAGGAATTGATCTGAGTCAGATATGCAAATAGCTGGGGACCCGACATCAACTGTCCGAACCAGGGAAGATTGGAAGCAGCATCTGGTGAAGATGCAAGATTGCGGATCTGAGCTTTGTCGATTAAAGGCAAGATAGGCGATGTGGGATCATCCAGGATATCAAGTACCTGTTGTTTGACCGCAGCCAGATATTGTGGATTATGTGTTTTCGGGTACGGGCTCTTTTTGCGATATAACACATCGTCAGGCAGGACACCTTCGAGTGCTTTTCGCAGAATGCCTTTTTCCCGCCCGCCCGTTATTTTCATTTCCCAAGGGACGTTAAATACATATTGGATCAGACGATGGTCACAGTAAGGTACCCGTACTTCCAATCCCGCCCCCATACTCATCCGGTCTTTGCGATCCAAAAGTGTAGGCATGAAACGTGTAATGTTCAGGTAGGACATCACCCGCATTTGTGCAGCTTTGCCCGTTTCCCCATCCAGAAGAGGCACTTCAGCCACTGCATCCGAATAACGGTCTGCCAGATAGTCGAGTGGTCGAATCCATTCCCGAATATCCGGGGATAACAACGCTGCTCGCATATCAGGTGCTACAGACCACGGAAACGTACCGGAGTTCAGCATATCTTCTCGATGGAACCAGGGGTAACCGCCAAACACTTCATCCGCTGCTTCGCCTGAAATGGCAACGGTGGCCCCTTTTTTGATTTCTTTACAGAACAAATAGAGCGAGGAGTCTACATCTGCCATACCTGGCAGATCCCGCACAAGCATGGCTTGTGTCAGTGCATGAATCAGTTCTCCGTTCTCAATCTCAATCCAGTGATGGTCGGTCTTGAGTTCATCCACCATTCGCTTAATCCAGGGTCCATCTGCACCCGGCTGAAAGGAATGCGCCTGGAAATGCTTGGCGTTATCCACATAATCGACAGAATACGTACTGATTTGGCCTTGCCCGGTTCGCTTGTAATAATCAACGGCTAATGCAGACAAGGCGCTGGAGTCCAGTCCTCCTGATAAAAGAGAGCATACTGGAACATCCGAAGCCAACTGGCGCTCCAGTGTATCTTGCAAGAGAGAGCGTACCTCTGCTGCCGTCTCTTCCAGGTTATGTTCGTGGTTCTGGCTTTCCAGTTTCCAGTAGGCATAGGTTCGGATACCGTTTCGGTTATAGATCAGCGCGTGCGCAGGCTTGAGTTCGCTTAGTGAAGAGTATACGCCGTGTCCTGGTGTCCGTGCAGGCCCTACGATAAAGACTTCAGCCAATCCTTCCGGGCCAACAGCGGCTTCCACATCCGGGTGAATGAGCAGAGCTTTGGGCTCTGAGCCGAATACGAGTGTGTCTTTGGCATTGCTGTAGAACAGAGGTTTCACGCCAAGGCGATCCCGTGCGATAAAAACCTGTTCGCGACCCCCATCCCATATGGCAAAAGCGAAAATACCGTTAAACCGGTCCACGCATGCCGGTCCCCATTCGATATAAGAGGCGAGCAACACTTCCGTATCACATTGCGTACGGAACTGATGCCCCCGCTGGAGCAATTCCTTTTTCAACTCGGGTGCATTGTATAGTTCTCCGTTATACACGACGGTATAGGAGGTATCTCCCTGTAACGCATGCATGGGCTGTGCCCCGTTCTCGGGGTCCATTACACTAAGACGCCGATGTCCAAAGGCACAAGGATTGGAGATCCATGTACCTGAAGCGTCGGGCCCCCGGTTCGACAAGCTGTCCGTCATACGGACCAGCAGCTCTGATTCCTGGGTCAGATCCCGATTCCACTGTATGAATCCGGTAATACCGCACATGGTTTGTTCATCCTTTCTTGGTCGAGTCATTCATCCGTATGGCTGCTTGAATTACTGACAGCCAGCAAATGTTGTCTTTTTCGTCAGAAGTCGTATCAAATATATGCCGAAAGCAGGCATAAAATGTCTGTCCTCTTCGGAAACTAGTTCTAGGGACAACGGCCTCAACATGCCTGTGAAGGAGAGAACATGCAATGGACAGTATGAAGTATTATGTGTCTGTCATGGGCCGCTCCGTTATTCCGGATCCATCTGTAACATCGTATGAATGGATCATTCAGGCAACGCCACAGGAAGCGGAGCAATTGCTGGGACTGCTCAATCTCATGCAGGAAAAGGAGGAAGAGGCCTTTCCTGGTATGGTATTCCCTTGGCCAGATACACCGGAGGAGTCCGTAAACCGGGCGTATGAAACGGTATTACAACAGGTGTATCGGGAGATTTACCGATTGGGCACACCAGAGACACGATACCAGATTGAACAAAGTACATGATAAGCACATAGGAAAAGGAGCGCGATGACGAATGTATGCCATTCAAGATGCCAAAATACGCAGATTAACAGAGGTAGATGGATTGTCCTGTGCAGAGGTTGAAGTGCAGCCCGGAAATGCCGGAGACCCGTCATTACTTGTATACGTGGCCTCAACACAGCCCGGAAATTCGCTGGAAGTCGTTCGAATTGTACGCAATCACTCCGATTCGGCGATTGACTGGTATAACAATAATATGCATACCGCATTTGAAGAGGCGACAGAAACCGCATTTGAGAACAGCGAAGGCATTACTGCCGAAGAAGATAAGGCTCGGTTTCAGAGTGAGCTGTTTGCCTTTGGTTTGCTGGGTCCAACACTTCAGCGGTACCTGGTTGGACAGGCTTAACTGGGCCCTCCAGCATCACATGTCACATGTGATGCTTGCGAGACAGAAGCTCAACGTTGAACTTTATGTACACAGTGATCTGTTGCTGTAACTGCATGTGTAACTGTAAAACCCCGCCGTTATTGAACGGCGGGGTTTGTCATGCGAGGTCAGATCAGGTTGAGATGTGATTAAGCATACTCACGTAACACTTGAATGCCTTTGACCACGTTATATACAAAGCTTAATCCGTAGATCACAAAGAATAGAATGACAAACCCGACGGCAGAACCCAGGCTGTGCGCAGTCACGAAGAAATAAAATAACGGAATAGCAGCGAGAAACGGGAATACATGTGAGAATAAAGCGCGTTTCGCGTGTCCCTCAATGTAATCATCCTTGGCAACAATCCATATAATGATTGGAAACAGGAACGGGGCAAAGAAAATACTAAAATAGGATAGGGCTGATAAAAGTTGTCTCATGACGATTCTCTCCTTCAATGGAACATTGAAATGTATGTATGCAAAAGATTACCCAGCAATTCTGACATTGAACATGTCTTATGTTAATCCTGCTCTAATTGTTCCAATCTCCTCAATATAGCCTGGTTCAAGCTATCATATTCCTGAAGGTAATGGAGTATGAGAATAATACCGAAAAGTACATTTTTGAACCCGCATTGAAGTGTAATTATTAATTTTTTTATAAAACTATTGAAAAATCTAGAAAACAGAGTATAATAAGAACCGCGCCGAAAATTTATTATACATATTTGTCTCAGTAGCTCAGCTGGATAGAGCAACGCCCTTCTAAGGCGTCGGTCGGGGGTTCGAATCCCTCCTGGGACGTAAAAAAAAGAAAACTTCCTTTGGGAAGTTTTCTTTTTGCGTTCAGAGGAAGAGAACTGCCAATGGTTCGTCGGAGTACAACAAGTATATAAAAGGAAAAAGAATCATGTTTAAAAGATTCAAAGCCTGATCGGATCGAAAAAAAATATGTTGAAATCGCTTTAATTTATGCTAGAATAGCAGTAATAAAGGATTGTGACCGGTCACGCGGGCAATGCCTAAAATAATTAGAATATCATTATGCTTAAATGCATGGTGCTATTTTAACTATTTTAGGCATTTTTTGTTGAAACTAACATGAAGGTGGTGCATAAGCAATGATGATTATTGAGAAAATTCTCAACAACAATGTTCTTCTGACCAAAAATCTTAAAAATACAGAAATGATTGTAATGGGAAGAGGGATTGCCTTTAATAAATTGGCAGGAGACACTGTCGATGAGGATAGAATAGATAAAATTTTTATGCTGAATGAAAATGAGTTCATCGCCAAATTAACTGAACTGTTAAACGATATACCGGTCTCGCATCTGGAAGTGGTTAATGAAATCATTATTCACGCCAACGAGGTACTTGGTACTGTACTAACGGACAATATTTATATCACCTTAACAGATCATATCCATTTCGCCATTCAGCGGTATGAAAAGGGAATTGAACTGAAAAATGCTATGTTGTTTGAGATCAAGCGGTTTTATAAAAAGGAATTCGAGATTGGACTGGATGCTCTGAAACTCATTCAAAACTCACTTGGTATTTCATTAGGCGAAGATGAGGCTGGATTTATTGCACTTCATATCGTGAATGCAAGTATAGATAGTGATGAGATGAAATACACGTTAAAAATGACGGATATGGTCCAAAGTATTTTAAATATTGTTACGTACCATTACCGCATTGTACTTGACGAGTCCTCAGTTAATTATTCAAGATTCGTTAGGCATCTACAACATTTTGCGATGCGTGTACTCCGAAAAGAAGTCATTCAAAGTGGGGAAGAATTTTTATTTAATCAAGTGAGAATGACGTATGCCAAAGCGTTTGAGTGTACGCTGATTATTAATGATTACTTGGAAAATACGTATCAGCAATCCCTGAGCAAAGACGAGTATGTATATTTAACAATTCACATTCATCGTGTGACGGAGAGAAGCAACTTTTGATTAATAGAATACAAACCTCCATCTGGGGTTAGGGTGTAACTGGTAGTGCAGGCAAAACCTAAACTGATGGTGAAACGGGTGTGTTTTTTCATGCTCTTTTCACCACGAGTTTAGGTTTTTCTTGTCTGTAGGGGGAAGGCCGCGTACGGGCTCATTCTCTAAACTACAGTAACTTGTGAACCTGAGACTATAAGATGCAAGACAACAAACTATAAGAGGAGTTCTGAGCATGAGCGATCCAAAATTATCTTCAAAAATTATCACTCTCGTTGGCGGGGAAGCCAACGTCAATTCGGTTTTCCATTGTGCTACTCGCCTTCGATTTAAGTTGAAAGATCGTGATAAAGCTGATAAAGCCGCTTTGGAATCCACTCCAGGCGTTATTACAGTTGTTGAGAGTAGCGGACAGTTTCAAGTAGTCATTGGTAATGACGTCGGTAAGGTCTATGATCAGATCATGGAGGAAACGGGTTTGGGGAACACGGATATGAATTCGAGCAAGTCTGACAAATCGTCAGAAAAAACAAATGCACTCGGCAAAGCTGTGGATATTATCTCAAGTATTTTCTCTCCGATTCTTGGGGCCTTGGTGGGAGCGGGGGTATTAAAAGGTTTACTGACACTTATTGTGTCATTGAACTGGATCGATCAAGCTGGTGGCACATATCTGATTTTGAATGCTGCTTCTGATAGCGTGTTCTATTTTCTTCCTGTATTCCTTTCAATAACAGCAGCACGCAAATTCAAGGCTAATGTTTTTGTATCAGTGGCGGTGGCAGGGGCACTTGTATATCCTACAATCGTTACCGCTGTTAGCGGAACAGAGAATCTTAATTTTTTGGGAATACCGATTATTCTGGTTAGCTATACCTCCAGTGTAATTCCAATAATATTGGCAGTATGGGCACAATCCTATGTTGAGAAATGGTTCAACTCATTGATTCACCAGTCGCTTAGAAACATTTTGGTTCCGATGCTGTCTCTACTCATCATTATTCCATTAACGTTTCTTGCCTTCGGACCTGTAGGAAACCTGATTAGTGAGGGACTGGCAGTTGTGTATACCTGGACTTACAATTTAAGTCCTCTCTTAGCAGGATCAATCGCGGGGGCATTCTGGCAAGTTTTTGTTATCTTCGGTGTTCACTGGGGATTTGTCCCCGTAATGCTTAGTAACATAGCTACTATTGGTTATGATACGATGTTGCCGATGCTGAGTGCTGCGGTTATTGCTCAAGTAGGCGCAGGTTTTGGTGTATTCTTGAAAACCAAAAATGTTCAATTGAAGGCTGTGGCGGGTTCCAGCACACTGGCTGCTGTATTTGGGATTACAGAGCCTACGATCTACGGCGTAACGTTAAAACTGAAAAAACCTTTCATTTATGCTTGTATTGCGGGGGCTGTCGGCGGAGCTATTATCGGTATGGGTGGAGCAGAAGCAGTTGCATTCGTCCTGCCTGGACTGTTGGCGCTACCTACTGTAACCAGCGGATTCTTATCTCTAGTAATTGGTTTACTGGTTTCTCTTGTACTTTCCATTATTCTTGTTTATGTATTTGGATTTGAAGATCCGGAGCCAGAGACTCAAACTGCATCGGAAACGACAACTGTAAAAGCAGGAGCTACCCAAGTGAAAAAAGAAATCATGTACAGTCCCTTACAAGGTAAAGTACAACCATTAGAAACACTACCGGATGAAGCCTTTGCCTCAGGTGCCATGGGGCAGGGGATCTTAATTGAACCTTCAGAAGGAAGATTGACTTCACCGGTGAATGGAACAATTACGACAGTCTTTCCAACGGGACATGCCATTGGTATAACGTCGGATGAAGGTGCAGAAATTCTGATTCATGTCGGTGTGAATACTGTACGACTCAAAGGAAAACATTTTGAGAAGCAGGTTCAGGAGGGAGATCGTGTAGAACGAGGACAACTTCTGTTATTATTTGATATCGAGCAGATTAAGGCTGCGGGTTATATTACAACAACTCCAGTTATTTTAACAAACTCCTACAAATACCTGGATGTTTTGAAAACCGCTGAAGCAGAAGTGAAGAATGAAGATTACCTGATGACAGTGATTGCCTAAGCCGTTGGATGAGTGATTGTTTTGCATAAAACGGAAGATCGACTTTTGATCAACAAGGTTTAGGTTGAAAGGATTAAGAGCTCCCCTCGGGGAGCTTTTTTATCTAGCTATTATATACCTCGATCTGATTAAGAAGGGAGATTACTCATATAACTCATAGGATTATCCTATCAATTGAATAGATTATATATATTTAAACAATAAAAAAATCTGTGTAACAATGTGGTTATCAACGAAGAAAGCGGCGGTGGTATCCATGAAATCATTAAATCAATGGCAGGCAGATGAGTATGACAACAAACTGGCTTTTGTATCCGGATACGGCAAAAACCTGATCTCATGGCTTCAACCCCGGAAAGGGGAATACATCCTTGATCTGGGTTGCGGGACGGGGGATTTGACGTATGAAATTTCTCTGGCGGAAGCTGAGGTTATTGGAATGGATGCATCTCCGGACATGATTCGCCGTGCGAGGGAGAAATTTCCCCATATTGAATTCGTGGAAGGAGATGGTCATCAGTATGAGACGATTAGACCCTATGATGCCGTCTTTTCCAATGCGGCACTGCACTGGATGCGGAATCCGCAGCTTGTTGTAGATAACATCTGGAAGTCTCTGAAGCCCGGAGGGCGTTTTGTCGCAGAATTCGGCGGTAAAGGGAACGTGCAGATCATTGTGGATGCACTAGAGGAGGTCGTGGAACGTAACACGGGCATTCGTGCACCAGAACGAAATCCTTGGTATTTCCCTTCGATCGGAGAATATAGCTATATTTTGGAACAAAGTGGGTTTGTGGTACGACAGGCCTATCACTACGACCGTCCTACCAGACTGGCAGATGGTGAGCAAGGTATAGTAGGCTGGTTGACTCATTTTGGAGGCGACTATTTTGCAGGTTTCAGCCATGATGAGATACAAAAAATATGCCATGAAACCAGTCGGATCGTGATGCCTCATCTTTGGAAAGAAGATGCGATGTATGCCGATTACAAGCGTCTGCGTATTGAAGCTGTGAAGCCGGAAAGTTAAGTTTTTTATCTTTTTATCATTGTTAAAAGAAATATGTTAGTCTTTTTTTATGAAAATAATCCTCCACATGTAGACCGAGAAACTCTTTCTGATAAAGAGGATCTGGGTCTTTTTTTGATACACTATTTTAAAAATAAAATATTAAAACGACAAATAATTACAAATGGATATTTTTATCATACTCAAGACCCATATAAGTAATTTCTATATCATATTTGTAAGTATTTAGAAGGAAAGTGTGGTATTTTGATAGAATAATTTACCAAGGGTCAATCTTCTTGCAGATAGGTGGTGAAATTGAGCAGGTATTGCAGTACGTGCGAACAGCAGGAACCCATCATTTGGTGAGGTACTCACATTTAAAAGGAGGGGCATAGCCTTGAGCAAACGATTGATATCCACGTTATTAAGTGTTCTGATGGTCTTTTCTATTATTCTTCCAGCGGCTGGAGCCGCTCCCGGAGATTCAGTTATTCAGCTTGAGAACCTACCAAGTACAGCCGAAGCCAAACAATGGAGAGAGATTCTTGCAGGACGGGAAGCAAAACTTGCCGCAGATCCATTTTTGGATAAGAGCTTGGAAGGCCTGGGTGGAGAAAACACCCGAGTTATCGTTGAGCTTTCGAATAAACCTGTTGCAGTAGCGCAAGGTGAATCAACCCTCTCAGGAAAATCATTTACCTCCTCTATGGAAACAAAGGCTGTGACTCAAGTTGAGCAACAACAACAGTCATTTGTACATAGCCTCACTCAGAAGAAAATCAAACATGAAGTATTGGAAGAGTATGCATATGCTCTGAATGGTGTAGCCATTGAGATTAAAGGAAACCAAGTGGGACAATTGCTTCAGATCCCAGGCGTGGTCAGCGTATATCCTGACCTTGAAGTTACAATAGCTCCCGAGACAGATGAAGTGAACCCATATATGAAAGACACAGCGCCTTTTATTGGTGCACCTGAAGTATGGGATCTGGGTTACAAAGGAAATGGCGTCAAAGTAGGTGTCATTGATACAGGGATTGACTATGAGCATCCTAATCTACAGCCAGCCTATAAGGGTGGATGGGATTTTGTTGACAATGATAGCGATCCGTATGAAGCAACATATCAAGAATGGAAAGGTTCAGGTGAACCTGAGTTTAACGCTAATGGAAGTGCCTATTATACATCCCATGGTACGCACGTAGCTGGTACCATTGCTGCTCGTGAAGCAGGGGACTATGGCATTGTTGGTGTTGCTCCTGAAGCAGATATTTATGCTTACCGTGTACTTGGACCGTATGGTAGTGGTCAAACGTCATGGGTACTCGGCGGGATTGATCGTTCTGTTGAAGATGGCATGGACGTAATCAACCTCTCGTTGGGTAACTCCGCCAACGATCCAAGTTATGTTACTTCGGTTGCCCTTAACAATGCAATGTTGTCCGGTGTGACAGCAGTTGTAGCAAGTGGTAACAGTGGACCTAACCGTTATACACTCGGTTCTCCGGGTGCATCTGCCATGGCCATTACCGTAGGTAACTCTACAGGTCCTAGCCAGCTTATTACAGCAGATACTCACTTCTGGATTGGTGAAGAAGGCGAAGAAACGTTGCCTGAACAACAACCGGTGCCAGAGGTTGAACAATCTCCTGAACTGGGGACAGCACCTGGAACAGAAGCACCTGAAGTTTCAGAACAAGGCGTACCGGCAACTGCTACTGAAGAAAGTGCTGCAGCAGTGGAAGACGTAGTTTCTGAAGAAGCTGTAGAAGAAGCTACAACAGAAGAAAATACGCCATCTGCATCACCTTCTGCACCCGTTGGAGTTTCTCCTGAAGCTGCTCCTGTGGAAGAAGAGTCTGTGATTGCTCCGACTGAAGCTCCACTGTCTATCACAGAGTCGGTTTACCGTCTGGATCTGATGGGCTGGAGCCTGTCAGCAGACCCTGAAACTGTTTTGACAGGGAAATTTGGACTTGAATATGCAGCACTGGGTAAACCAACTGATTTTGAAGGCAAGGATTTTACAGGTAAAGTAGCATTGATTCAGCGGGGTGAACTCGCATTTGTAGAGAAAATCGCCAATGCCAAAGCGGCTGGAGCCGTGGCTGTTATTGTATATAACAACATTCCGGGTCCGATCGGTGTAAGTCTGGGCGATAACTTTGAACTCATTCCGACATTGAGCATGTCCAAGGAAGATGGGGATGTGATCAAGGCTGAACTGGACGCAGGACAAGCCGTTGAAGTGAGCTTTAGTGATTTTGAACGTTCCCAAACTCCGGGCGATGAAATGAATTCATCCAGTTCACGTGGACCTGCAAAGGTCACGCTGGACATCAAACCGGATATTGTTGCACCAGGTACAAGCATTCTGTCTACGATTCCTGCCTACGGCAAGGATGAGCCAGACGCAGATTACGCACAAGCTTATGATCGTAAAACAGGTACCAGTATGGCTACACCTCATGTAGCAGGTTTGATTGCGCTGTTGATTGAGAAGCATCCGGACTGGACGCCATTTGATATCAAAGTTGCGCTCATGAACAATAGTAAAGTGCTGGATACGACGAAGTTTGATGTATTTGATCAAGGTGCAGGGCGCATTCAGGCTGTGAACACCATCGATCCTGCTGCTTTTGTGAAAGTGCTTGATGTTACTCAATACACAGAGAGTGGCTCTGTTGTTGAAAAGGAAAATATCACCGGAAGCATCAACTATGGTAATTTCCTGAGTACTGACGAAAAGACGATTACCAAAACGATCAAAGTTGAAGCGCTGAATGGTAGCGGTGGAGATTACACCGTAAATGTGAATCCGACTCGTAATGTCGCTGGCGTATCCGTTGCCGTAGACAAGAGTTCGTTCACACTAAATGGTGAGGAAGAACTTGCAGTGACAATCACCGTTCCACGAGGGGTTACTGGGGTCACAGAAGCCCAAGGATACATTGAATTGTCGAACGGAACCAATACCTTTACAGTGCCATATGTTGCTCATTTCAACGTTACGTTGAGTGGAGTGAAATATATTGAGACGGTAAAAGGTACTGAAAAAAATCCATTCCACTATCCATTGAAAGCTGATGGTACATTGGATACGCTGAATGTAGCGATGGAATTCTATAATCCGATGACTTTTGCCCTGATTGAGATTTATGATGGTCTTAACCCAGAAGGTGGATATTATCAAGACGGTTATATCGGCTCCATTTTCGGTAACTATTTTAACTTTAGTGCAAATGCAAGATATAACCTTGCTTGGAACGGCACATATGCAGACTACACAACCGATGAAGTAACTGAGATTCCGGATGGTTTATACACCGTGGATATCACGACCATTGGTACGGACGGCAAAACCTACAAGGAAGATACTTCTCCATTCTTGGTGAAAAAGACAGCTCCTGCTGTAACTGCACCAGAAGCGTTGGAGTTCACAGTGGATGAGTCTGCAGTCCTTAATGGTAGCGTGGAAGACTTGTACTTCCGTGTTGCCCCTGCGCTTGCCAGCGGATGGAATATTGCGTTTGATCCAGCAGCTTCCTTGGAAGCAACGTATGTTGTGAAAAAAGAAGATGGTTCGATTCAAAAAGAGGGTATTTTTGAAGTACAAGCAGATGGCACCTTCAGCCTTCCTTTGGAAGGGATTGAATCGGGTGAATATGTTGTTGTACTTACGGTGAAAGACCTACAGGGGCTTTCAGGTACAGCTAATACGGCATTGAAATTGGAAGCTGTGGAGACCGAACCTGAAACTCCGGCTACCAAAGCACCAGGCACTCCAGTATTGTCACACAATAACTGGGTAGGCAACGGCCTGCCAGAAGGTTCTTATATCGTCACCATGAACCTGTGGTGGGGCGAGAACGCAACTAGCTACAAGTTATATGAGGACGGGGTTTTGGTTGATACGCAGAAGTTGACTTATAACGCGCCTTCCGCGCAGTCTGCTCAAACCAAGGTTACGGCCAAAGCCAATGGCACATATACTTACGTGGCCGAGCTAACGAACGACAAGGGAACAACGCGTAGTCAGACGTTGACTGTTCAGGTTACCAATGCAACGCCAGGCAAAGCAGTTCTCTCTCAGGATAACTGGGATGGCGACGGCAACTATAAGGTGACCATGAACCTGTGGTGGGGGACTAATGCCTCTGAGTACCGTCTCTATGAAAATGATGAGTTGATTGACACGCAAGAACTCCGTGCGGTTACACCTCTTGCTCAAAGTGCTGTGAGTACACTGTCCGGGAAAGCTTCGGGCACATATACGTATCGAGCTGAGTTAATTAACGCAGCCGGAGTTACCGGCACAGACACGATTACGGTAAAAGTGAAGTAAGCTCTTCCTCATTCAAGCTGATTAGTTTAATGAAGGAATTGTTCTATGCACAAACGGCCTCCATCCTGATTTTGCAGGATGGAGGCCGTTTCATTTTGTTCTTTCTATTAAATGAATTGTATGACTACCCGATCATTCGATTCTTGCTGGCCTGGATACCTGCGATGAATAAAGCGATGGCGAGAAGAACCTGTATCAGCAATGGAAGGGTCCACCCTTTTGTCCAGTCATGAAGCATGCCGAACAGTAGAGGTCCCACTGCCGCCAGCATATAACCGATTGATTGGGCCATACCGGACAGACTGGCAGCTTGTCTGGCATCTTTTGTGCGAAGGACGAAGAACATCGTCACCAGTCCAAACGAAGCGCCAGCACCTATTCCAGCCAACGTGACGCCGATGGTAACGAGTGAAGGGAGGCCGCTTAACAATAAAGCATACCCGACAATTAAAGAGGAGCACGTTACCATGGTTAGAACACGCTGGTCTCGCGTTCTGCCAGCAAGGATTGGAACGATAAAGGTAACGGGTACGCTAACCATCTGCATCAAGGAGAGCATCCAGCCTGCTGAGGTGGGGCTGAAGCCTTGTTCGGCGAGAATCTCGGGAAGCCAGGTAATCGTCGTATAGAAGATTAGAGATTGCAGACCCATAAATAATGTAATGAACCAAGCCAGGGATGATGTCCGTAGACGCACAGGTGTCCCTTCACTCTGGGTGGCCACATATAACAGTCGCTGGCGTCCCGCAGCGACTTGGGGGAGCCACAGGAGAAGTGCCAATATGGATAACAAGGCCCACATGCCCAGAGAAGCGCGCCAACCGATGGAGGTTGCTCCTGCTACTGGCACACTCATGCCTGAGGCGATAGCGCCAAATATATTCATGGATACAGAGTATAGTCCGGTCACGATGCCTACACGCAATGGGAAATCGCGTTTGATCAAACTTGGTAAAAGCACATTGCTTAACGCAATGCCGCATCCCAATATTGCGGTTCCTGCATATAAGGCTAAGACAGAGGGCAATAAACGTAACGCCACCCCCAGAGTTACGATGACGATAGCGATCAGCAAGGCTGATTCAAGTCCTAAACGTTTCGCAAGACGTGGTGCAAAAGGAGAGACTGCTGCAAAAGCGAGCAAAGGAAGCGAGGTCAGAAGCCCTGCCATCGTATGACCGATACCTGTGTCGGACCGGATCATCTCCACAACGGGACCGGTTGCCGTGATCGGTGACCTCATGGTAGCAGCGATGACGATAATGCCTGCTAATAACAGGCCGAATCTTTTGGATGCGGAAGAATGTTCTTCTTCGGCTTGGATAGATGCGTGTTGCTGTATTGAAGATGACATGATAAAATCTCCTGTTTCCTAATGAGTTGATATGTATGGATTGTTACATTATCCACTCCGCAAGCATAACATTCTATGTCAATATCGAGCAATGAAATGGGTCAAACTCATCCTAGAACGCAAAAAAACTTCCCGAAGGAAGTTTCTTTTAATACGTCCCAGGAGGGATACTCTCCTTGCAGTCGAGACTGCGAAGTAGTGCTAACGAAGCGAATGCTCCGACGAACCATTGGGGTTCTCACCCCCAGAACGCAAAAAAACTTCCCAAAGGAAGTTTCTTTTAATACGTCCCAGGAGGGATTCGAACCCCCGACCGACGCCTTAGAAGGGCGTTGCTCTATCCAGCTGAGCTACTGAGACATGAATTTTTCAAGCAAAATTGATTCTATCATATGCGAACAGGAATATCAAGCGTTTTATTTTAAACTATTTTTCGTATATGATATTTGGCGGCAGTAACGTTTTTTTCATTATATTTAAGGTTATGTTAGAATATCAGGAGAACTCAGAAAATAGATCGACAATCGTTTAAATATATACATCTATTTATGTTGATTCCGACTGGAGATTCAGGATATAGAGGAGGTGCTCCCATTAAGGAATCCACGACCCCGGAAACCGAGCACAACAACAATATTGTGCTGTTTCCTAAGACGCTGGACTATTACCAGATTCAATTGACAGTGATGCTTGAAAATGAACGGTATGGTGAAGCGATGAAATTGCTTCACTTTTTGCTGCAATGTCAGGGACAGGAAGAGCGCCACTATGATGAGTGGCGGGCCCTGCTCGAATGGCTTCAGGCTGCGTTCCCTCATTATGAAGAAACTTCACCTGCCGTTGATGAGGAACAGGAAGAGGAAGAGGTCAGTGAGGAAGACATGGCGAGGCAGCATGCCCGTTTGAAGCTTGAACAGGATGATGGTTATGCTGATAAGATGCTTCGTACAGTAATGGAAGAACCGTTGTCTGAACAGACGATGCTGGCGTTGGAGCAACTGGCCTATCTTGATCTGCCGAAGATTGACGAGGCACTTACGAGTTGGTTAAAAGATAAGTCGCTTCACCCTTTGCTTCAGTTCCGGGTGCTGCAAACCTTGCGTCGTCGAGGTGTTCAAGGTATGATCCTGTTTACGAGAGGCGAAGAGCAGGTAGAGGTGGAGCTTGATACCGTGCCTCTTAAACCAGAGGAATTCCCGCTCCAAATCGTTCAGATTCTGGAACGAGTGGCAGATCAGACGGAGGTTCATGAACCTACGCTCTTTTATTTTGCCCAGGAACTGTGGATACAATATGTCATGGCGGTGTATGGAACCCGTGATTATGTATCGATGCTGGAAGAAAATGATTCCATGACAGATATATGGGCAGCAGCTCTACATATGACCGTTGCAGACAGTCTGGGTGGCTCGCATGATGAGGAAAATACCCGCTCAATGTATGCTGTGACAGGCGCGATGCGCTTTCGACTGGAGCAGGCTTATCGTTCGATGAAACAGTTTGTATCTGCTGGTTTGGACGGTTAAACGAGGCCGGAAACGTTTTCCTTAAACTGTATCAAGGGATTCCCCTTGAAAAAGAATCTAATCTTGTTTATACTAAAATGGTTATTTTGTACGTGATTGCCTACGTGAACATGTGAATTTTGGAGGGGAAAGTATACAATGAAAGCAACTTGGGAAAAGATAGAGAAGAACCTTGGGGTTCTTGAGGTTGAAGTGGATGCAGATCGTGTAACTGCAGCACTCGACAAAGCTTTTAATAAAGTGGTAAAACAAGCAAACGTACCTGGATTCCGTAAAGGTAAAGTACCACGTTCCATCTTCGAAGCACGTTTTGGTGTAGAGAGCCTTTATCAAGAAGCAATCGACATTTTGCTTCCTGAAGCCTATACAGAAGCAATCGACCAAACGGATATCTTCCCGGTTGATCGTCCTGACGTAGATGTTGAACAATTTGCTAAAGGAGAAACATTCAAGTTCAAAGCGAAAGTAACTGTGAAACCAGAAGTTACCCTGGGTGACTACAAAGGAATCGAAGTTGCTGTAGCAAAAGGTGAAGTAACTGACGCAGAAGTGACTGAAGAACTTGAGCGTCTTCAACAACGTCACGCTGAACTCGTTGTAATCGACGAAGGTTCCGCTGCAAACGGCGACGTTGCAGTAATCGACTTCGACGGTTCCGTTGATGGTGTACCTTTCGAAGGTGGACAAGCTGAGCGTTATTCCCTGGAACTGGGTTCCAACACATTTATCCCTGGATTTGAAGAGCAAGTTGTGGGTCTTTCCACAGGCGACTTCAAAGACGTAGAAGTGACTTTCCCAGAGAGCTACCATGCAGCAGAACTTGCTGGCAAACAAGCGGTATTCAAAGTGAAAATTCACGAAATCAAACGCAAACAGCTTCCTGCATTGGATGATGAGTTTGCTAAAGATGTTAGTGAATTCGACACACTGGAAGAGTACAAAGCTGACCTGAAAACACAATTGGAATCCCGTAAAGCTGACGAAGCCAAAGCTGCTCAAGAAAATGCAGTTGTAGAAAAAGTGGCTGAGAACGCTGAAGTGGACATTCCTTCTGCAATGGTAGAGAGCGAAGTACAGAACATGATGCGTGATTTCGACAACCGTCTGCGCAACCAAGGTATGAACCTTGAAATGTTCCTGAGCTTCTCTGGACAGACTCAAGCTGACCTCAGAGGACAAATGCAAGAAGATGCTTCCAAACGTGTTCGCAACAACCTGGTGCTTGAAGCTGTAGGTAAAGCGGAAAACATTGAAGTATCTGACGAAGAAGTGAATCAAGAACTCGAAAAAATGGCTGAATCTTACAAGCGTCCTGCTGATGAGATCCGTGGCATCCTCGAGGGTAATGGTTCCTTGGACAGCCTTCGTGATGAAGTTAAACTGCGTAAAACGATTGAGGTTCTCCTTGAGAACAGCACAGTTGTTGAGCCGGTTGAAGCTCCAGCTGAAGAAGTTGTTGCAGAAGCTGACGAAAAATAAGACAAGCTGTTATCAACTTGTCAGTTGAATAAACGATAAGGCACGTGAATTATTGCGTGCCTTATTTTTAAATTGCGACATCCATTTTATAGAAAATGAAGTAATAATATGGATGAGTACTAATTTTATTGATCCGTGTACACTTTTTACATACCTATGACACTTCGTGCAAATAAAAAATCGCAATACGGCATAGGATGGCTTCAATTTGCACATACATAGAAAACATGGTTAAATATGATCAGGCAAAAAAGTAAACGAACTGATGTCTGATACCTCTTGTGAAAAATGACATTGTCACAGGAAAGTGTTAGAATGAATTTGGGTTTGCTTTACAGGTGGCCTATGTCTAATTACATGTAGAAAAGAGGTTGGTCTCATGAGTCTGGTGCCAATGGTTATAGAACAAACCAATCGAGGCGAGCGGTCTTACGATATATATTCGCGTTTGCTGAAGGATCGCATTATCTTTCTAACCAGTGCGATTGATGACGATGTAGCCAATCTTGTCATAGCACAGCTTTTGTTTTTGGCAGCCGACGATCCTGAAAAGGATATCAGCTTGTACATTAACTCACCTGGTGGTTCTGTCACTGCAGGGATGGGTATATACGATACGATGCAATATATCAAGCCGGATGTATCTACCATTTGCGTAGGGATGGCAGCAAGCATGGGTTCTTTATTGCTGACAGCCGGTGCACCTGGCAAGAGATATGCGCTGACGAACAGCGAAGTGATGATTCATCAGCCGCTCGGCGGCATTCAAGGACAGGCTGCGGATATTAAGATACACGCAGAATGGATTATTAAAACACGTCAGAAACTGAATCAAATATACGTCGATCGTACGGGTCAGTCTCTTGATAAAATTGAGCGGGATACAGACCGTGACTTCTTCATGAGCGCTGACGAAGCTAAGACGTACGGCATTATTGACCAGGTGCTCAGTAGACCGATCAATTCCTAAAGGGGTGGTTTCATGTTTAAATTTAACGATGAGAAAGGGCAACTGAAATGCTCTTTTTGCGGTAAATCTCAGGAACAGGTACGTAAGCTGGTCGCTGGACCAGGCGTGTACATTTGTGATGAATGTATCGAACTTTGCACCGAAATCGTTGAGGAAGAACTCGGTCATGATGAAGAAGTAGACCTCAAAGATATTCCAAAACCGAAAGAAATTCGTAATATCCTGGATCAATATGTTATTGGTCAGGAGCAAGCGAAGAAGTCATTGTCTGTTGCAGTGTATAATCACTACAAACGGATCAACACGCAAAGCAAGATTGAAGATGTTGAATTGTCGAAGAGTAACATTTTGCTGTTAGGACCTACGGGTTCTGGTAAAACGTTGCTTGCGCAAACGATGGCAAAAATCCTGAATGTACCTTTTGCTATTGCTGATGCTACTTCATTAACAGAAGCGGGTTATGTGGGTGAGGATGTAGAGAACATTCTGCTCAAGCTGATCCAAGCTGCTGATTATGATGTGGAAAAAGCAGAGCGTGGCATTATTTATATCGATGAGATTGATAAAGTAGCGCGTAAATCCGAAAACCCATCCATTACTCGTGATGTATCGGGTGAAGGTGTTCAACAGGCACTCTTGAAAATTCTTGAGGGAACCGTGGCTTCTGTACCACCACAAGGTGGTCGTAAACACCCTCATCAAGAATTCATTCAGATTGATACAACGAATATCCTGTTCATTTGCGGCGGTGCCTTTGATGGTCTGGAGCAAATGATCAAACGCCGGATCGGTAAAAAAGTCATTGGTTTCAATACCGTTGCTGAGCAACAAGATCTGAAACCAGGTGAATATCTGGGCATGGTATTGCCGGAAGACTTGCTGAAATTCGGTCTGATTCCGGAATTTGTAGGCCGTCTGCCAGTCATCTCCACTTTGGAGCCACTGGATGAAGATACGTTGGTACGGATTCTTTCCGAACCGAAAAACGCGCTTACCAAACAGTACCAAAAACTGCTTGAGCTGGACAATGTGAATCTGGTATTTGAACCAGCTGCATTGCTCGCGATTGCAAAAGAAGCAATCAAACGTAACACAGGTGCACGTGGTTTGCGTGCCATCATTGAAGGCATCATGCTTGAAATCATGTATGAAGTGCCTTCACGTGAAGATGTTACGAACTGTGTTATTACCGAAGAAGTCGTTGAGAAAAGAGTCGTGCCTGAACTAAGCCAATCGAAGGACGATAAGCAGGAAGAAAGCGCCTAATGAAAGCCTGAATCCTGTTTGAACTCTGAAATATAGACTTGTCAGTTCTCCACTTTGGCAGAAGGCGAATTCGTGTCTCTGTCAGGGTGGAGCTTTGACGTTGTGGGGAGAGAAATCACTCATGTATTTAAGACAAGATACACGTCCCGTGAAAGTGGGAAACGTAACGATCGGTGGCAGTAACGAAGTCATTATCCAGAGTATGTGTACGACCAAAACGGCAGATGTTGAGGCGACGGTTGCAGAGATTTTGCGACTGGAAGAAGCCGGCTGTCAAGTGGTACGTGTAACAGTGAATAATGAGGAAGCTGCCGCAGCCATCAAGGAAATCAAGAAACGCATTAACATACCGCTTGTAGCAGATATTCATTTCAACTATAAGCTGGCCTTACTGGCGATTGAGAATGGTATCGATAAAGTCCGGATTAATCCCGGTAATATCGGTAAACGCGCCAAAGTGGAAGAAGTGGTTAAGGCTTGTAAAGACCGCGGCATTCCGATTCGCATCGGGGTAAATGCAGGTTCACTTGAAAACCATCTGCTTGAGAAGTACGGGTATCCTACAGCTGATGCTATGGTAGAAAGTGCATTGTATCACATTGGTATTCTGGAAGAGCTTGATTTCCATGATATCATCGTGTCTCTCAAAGCATCGGATGTGCCTATGGCTATTGAAGCGTATACCAAAGCAGCGCAAATCATTCCGTATCCGTTGCATCTCGGGATTACCGAAGCAGGTACACTGTTCTCCGGTACAATTAAAAGCTCTGCAGGTATGGGAGCCTTGTTGTCCATGGGTATTGGTTCAACGATGCGGATCTCGCTGAGTGCGGACCCGGTGGAAGAAATCAAGGTTGCTCGTGATTTGCTCAAAACCTTTGGACTTATTACAAATGCAGCTACATTGATCTCCTGCCCGACGTGTGGACGTTTGGACATCGATCTGTTCTCCATTGCCAACGAAGTGGAAGAGTATATCTCCAAACTTAAGGTGCCGATTAAAGTATCGGTGCTGGGTTGTGCAGTTAATGGTCCAGGTGAAGCCAAAGAAGCGGATATCGGCATTGCTGGTGCTCGTGGAGAAGGTCTCTTGTTCCGTCATGGTAAGATGATTCGTAAAGTGCCTGAAGAAATCATGGTTGAGGAATTGAAAAAAGAGATCGACAAAATCGTCGAAGCCTATGAAGAGACAGGGGTTATTCCTGGTCGTTCGCACTGATTGATTCATATCTTGTTTTTTGTAACAGCCCGCCAGCGATGGTGGGCTTTTTATTTTCTCGCATACAAATTCTGCATCGCCCGTTTACGTCGCGTTGAAAAGGCTATACTACCAAGTATTAGCATGATCTCATATGAGAATAGCGACAAAATAGGAGGATGTGAAGACATGGAATTTGGTATGGTCATCATGTTGATTCAGTTATTTTTTGGAGTGGTGATTGGTTTGTATTTCTGGAACCTGCTACGTGGCCAGAAAACGAACCGCAGTGCTGTTGAGCGTGAATCTCGCAAGGAACTGGAGAAGCTGCGTAAGCTGCGTTCAATCTCACTCACCAAGCCGTTGTCGGAGAAGACGCGTCCAGCTACTATTAACGATATAGTTGGGCAAAAAGACGGGCTGCGTGCCCTTAAAGCTGCTTTATGCAGTGCGAATCCGCAACATGTTATCATTTATGGCCCTCCCGGAGTCGGGAAGACAGCTGCCGCAAGGGTCGTGTTGGAAGAGGCCAAGAAGAATCCAACTTCTCCTTTCAAGCCAGACGCGAAATTCACGGAGTTGGATGCAACAACAGCTCGTTTTGATGAACGTGGTATTGCGGACCCCTTAATTGGTTCGGTCCACGATCCGATATATCAGGGAGCAGGAGCCATGGGCGTTGCAGGTATTCCCCAACCGAAACCGGGCGCTGTCACGAAAGCGCATGGGGGAATGCTTTTTATTGATGAGATTGGTGAATTGCATTCGATTCAGATGAATAAGCTGTTGAAAGTACTGGAGGATCGCAAGGTGTTTTTGGAGAGTGCGTACTATAACTCGGAAGACACGCATACTCCTGCTTATATCCACGATATTTTTCAAAATGGCCTGCCGGCCGATTTTCGCCTGGTTGGAGCAACGACACGTTCGCCTCATGAACTGCCACCAGCTTTGCGTTCGCGCTGCATGGAAGTTTATTTCCGTCCTTTATTACCTGAGGAGATTGGGCGAATTGCAGAAGACGCTGTGCAGAAAATTGGGTTCAGCCCATGCCCGGATGCCGTTGATGTGGTCAAGCGATATGCAACCAATGGACGTGAAGCGGTCAATATTATCCAGCTCGCTGCCGGGCTTGCGCTGACAGAGAAACGTGAGACGCTTCAGGCGTCCGATGTGGAGTGGGTGGCTGGTAGCAGCCAGATTCAGCCACGACCTGATCGTAAGGTCCCTTCACAGCCGCAGGTGGGGTTTGTTAACGGCTTGGCGGTATACGGACCGAATATGGGAACCATTTTGGAAATCGAAGTGTCTGCTGTTCCGGCTCTCAAAGATCAAGGCCGGATCAACATTACGGGGGTTGTGGATGAAGAAGAGATTGGAGGCGGTTCACGGACACTCCGGCGAAAAAGTATGGCTAAAGGCTCGGTTGAAAATGTGTTAACCGTATTAAAAGCCATGGGTATTCGTCCGAATGATTACGATTTACACGTGAATTTCCCGGGCGGGACGCCTATTGATGGTCCATCAGCCGGGATCGCTATGGCGACTGCCATTACATCAGCCATTCAGAGACGCCCTGTGGATCATGAGACAGCGATGACTGGTGAGATCAGCATCCATGGTCGGGTCAAGCCGATTGGTGGCGTACTGGCCAAGGTGGAGGCTGCTTTTCAGGCAGGAGCGAAGACCGTTATTATTCCGGCGGAGAACTGGCAGTCCATTTTTGAGAATCTGGAGGGCTTGCGCGTTATTCCGGTAGATACGGTGCAGGACGTATTTCGTGAGGTATTCGCATGGGTTCCAGAATCGCAACAGATGGAACAAACGAAGCTTGCAGATGAGGCGATTACACCTGCAACGGAGATTTTTCCACCGGCATCCGCTTCCTATTTGCGTGCTGACGTGCCTCGTCCAGGACAGGTTACAGATTCGGGAAGCTGCTAAGCGCTTCCCTTCATTGGTTTTTTATGTGAACATTTGATAGAATAATGAATGACTACAACCTGAGAGCCATTGGAGGTGCGAAAGCGATGGGACCGAGCAAAGCGAAAGGTCGTCGTTTTCCTTTACTGCCTTTAAGAGGACTTCTCGTCTACCCGAGTATGGTACTGCATCTCGATGTGGGCCGGGAGAAATCGGTCAAGGCTTTAGAAAAAGCGATGGTAGAAGAACATTTGATTCTCCTATGTTCCCAAGCCGAGGTAAATATTGAAGAACCAACACAAGAAGACATTTTCAGAATCGGAACCGTGGCCAAGGTCAGACAGATGCTGAAGCTTCCGAACGGTACGATTCGTGTACTCGTGGAAGGCTTGGAACGGGCTGAAATTATTGAATATACGGACAACGAGGAATATTACGAAGTGCTGGCACAAGAACTGCCTGAAGAGGAGAATACGCATCCGGAGACGGATGCCTTGATGCGTACCGTTCTGAACCAGTTCGAAAATTATATTAATCTGTCCAAAAAAGTGACACCCGAGACACTTGCAGCAGTGTCCGACATCGAAGAACCGGGGCGCCTAGCCGATGTCATCACGAGTCACCTGTCCTTGAAGATCAAGGATAAGCAGGAAATTCTGGAGACCATCGACGTTCGGGAACGTTTGGAGAAATTACTCGACATCCTGAACAACGAACGCGAAGTGCTGGAGCTTGAACGCAAGATCAGCCAACGTGTGAAGAAACAGATGGAGAAAACGCAGAAGGAATATTATTTGCGCGAGCAGATGAAAGCGATCCAGAAAGAACTGGGTGAAAAAGAAGGCCGTGCGGGTGAGGTTGAGGAACTTCGCACTCAGATGGAAGAACTCGGCTTGCCGGACAAGGTGAAAGAAAAGGTCGAGAAAGAAATTGATCGACTGGAGAAAATGCCTGCAAGTTCAGCCGAGGGTGGAGTCATTCGAAACTACGTGGATTGGCTTCTTGGCCTTCCTTGGAGTCAGATGACAGCAGATGATCTGGATATCCAAAAAGCCGAGGACGTGCTCAATGCAGATCATTACGGATTGGAAAAGCCCAAAGAGCGTGTGCTTGAATATCTGGCTGTCCAGAAGCTCGTCAAGAAGCTCAAAGGGCCGATTCTCTGTCTGGTTGGACCTCCAGGGGTCGGTAAAACATCACTTGCCCGTTCGATCGCGAGATCGCTAGGTCGGGAGTTTGTAAGAATATCTCTTGGCGGCGTGCGTGATGAAGCCGAGATTCGTGGTCACCGACGTACCTATGTAGGGGCTATGCCTGGGCGTATCATCCAGGGGATGAAAACGGCAGGTTCACTCAATCCGGTATTCTTGCTGGACGAGATTGATAAGATGGCTTCAGACTTCCGCGGAGATCCTTCCGCAGCGCTGCTTGAGGTGCTTGATCCGGAACAAAATAATACGTTTAGTGATCACTTTGTAGAATTGCCGTTTGACTTATCCAACGTTATGTTTATAACAACTGCCAACACGGTACACAACATTCCGCGTCCTTTGCTGGATCGGATGGAAATGCTCAACATCCCTGGTTACACGGAGCTGGAGAAGCTGCAGATTGCGAAAAACTATTTGCTGCCCAAACAGAAACAGGACCATGGTCTGGAAGAAGAGCAACTGGAAATCCCGGATGACGCGCTGTTGCGTGTAATTCGTGAATATACACGGGAGTCCGGTGTGCGTAATCTGGAACAGCAGATGGCTTCGTTGTGCCGGAAAGCTGCCAAGAACGTCGTATCAGGTGTAGAAGGTCAGATCAACATCACATCAGATGCGGTCAAAGACTACCTTGGACCTGGCAAGTTCCGTTATGGTATGGCCGAACTGGAAGATCAGATTGGTACCGTAACAGGTCTTGCTTGGACTGAAGTGGGTGGAGATACCCTTATCATTGAAGTGACGGTTGTACCTGGAACAGGTAAATTGACTCTCACAGGTAAACTGGGGGATGTCATGAAGGAATCGGCACAAGCCGCATTCAGTTACACTCGTTCCAAAGCTACACAGCTGGGGATTGCACCTGACTTCCATGAGAAGAACGATATCCACATCCACGTTCCGGAAGGAGCCATTCCGAAGGATGGTCCGTCTGCTGGAATTACGATGGCAACAGCGTTAATCTCAGCCTTGACGAACAAACATGTTTCGAAGGATATCGCCATGACTGGTGAAATAACACTGCGTGGGCGTGTACTGCCGATTGGTGGTCTGAAAGAAAAATCACTGGCAGCGCATCGTGCCGGCTATAAAAAAATATTATTGCCCAAGGATAACGAACGGGACCTGCGTGACATTCCAGACAGCATCAAGGAAGATGTGGAATTTGTCCCAGTAGCCCATATGGATCAGGTGCTGCAGCATGCACTTGTTGAACAGGCAGGAATTCACCTGTAATCCACATATCCGAAAGGTTCGTATGAAGAGTAGACCGTTCTGCGGAGGCTTCGGCGTCCGCTGGAACGGTTTTTTTGGTATGATAGAACAATCCATGGCATAATACCATCAACAGGTTATGCTTAGCACAGGCGTTCAAGAGAGGAAAGATACAATATGAAAGTAAATCAATCTGAATTTATTATCAGTGCCGTTCGGCCTGAACAATACCCTGAGGACGGTCTGCCAGAGATTGCTTTGGCGGGACGCTCCAATGTCGGGAAATCTTCACTGATCAACCGTTTGATCAATCGTAAAAATCTGGCTCGGACAAGCTCAACACCGGGTAAGACGCAGCAACTGAACTATTATAAAATTAATCAGGATCTCTACTTCGTCGATTTCCCTGGGTATGGTTATGCCAAAGTTTCGAAAGAGCAGCGCTTTGCCTGGGGCAAAATGATGGAGAAAT
This sequence comes from Paenibacillus sp. SZ31, assembly GCF_012912005.1. GTDB lineage: Bacteria > Bacillota > Bacilli > Paenibacillales > Paenibacillaceae > Paenibacillus. The sequence continues at coordinate 39,864 of NZ_JABBEA010000005.1, read as the reverse complement.
ATTTGTTGGGACGCGAGGAATTGAAACTGGTCATGCAGATGGTGGATATGAGACATGAACCATCCAAAGAGGACAAGATGATGAACGAATGGCTTCGTCATAATGGACTGCCTTTGGTTGTAGTAGCAACCAAGATGGACAAGATTCCAAAAACACGCAGAGCCAAATATATCAAAGTTATTAAGGAATCACTGGGTCTTCGTTCAGGGGATCTGTTTGTACCTTTTTCATCTGAAGAAGGATTGGGGAAAGAAGAGTTATGGGACATTATCACCCGCCATGCCCGCATCGATAAGTATGCACCAGAAGTACTGGATGTAGAGGGTGCTCCTGAAGAGGAAGAAACCAACGAAATTAACGGATAACCGTAATAGTCATGGAATGATTCCATGGCTATTTGTTTTATTATCCAATCGTTATGAATATTCATGATAAGCATTTTTTAACGCATAACGGTGAACTTTGGTGAGACACTACAATAAATGACAGTGCATATGATGATGAACATGGTGATTTCATAAACATTTCATAAAAATGACCCGGTGACGGCTATGATGTGTGATATAATTAACCTTGTCAATCATAAATGGATAGACATATGCAGTAAGCACTTTGATTGGAAATTTATTAGGCAGGTGAACTTGCAATGCACATCGTTGTCGTTGGTTTGAATTATCGCACGGCGCCTGTAGAGGTTAGGGAACGATTCACATTTGCAGAAAAGGACTTGTCTGAAGCGCTGCAGCAGCTCAAGCTGACCAAGAGTGTATTGGAAGGTGTAATCGTGGCCACATGTAACCGTACCGAGTTGTACGTTGTGGTAGACCGTCTTCACATGTGTGGTTATTTTATTCGAACTTTCATGGAACAATGGTTTAATGTACCACGGGAAGAATTTACGCAGCACTTATATATATATGAAGATGATCAAGCCATGCGCCATCTGTTCCGTGTGATCTGCGGACTAGACTCCATGGTCATTGGTGAGACTCAGATTCTTGGACAGGTGAAACAGGCTTTTCTTAAAGCTCAGGAAGAGAAATCAACAGGTACCTGGTTTAATATGCTGTTCAAACAGGCAGTTACGCTGGGCAAACGGGCACATTCGGAGACTTCCATCGGGGAGAGCGCCGTATCTGTCAGTTATGCTGCTGTTGAGCTGGGCAAGCGGATCTTTGGTATGTTCACAGACAAGAAGGTACTCATTTTGGGGGCCGGAAAAATGAGTGAACTGACCGTGAAACATCTCTATGCCAACGGGGCATCCGAAGTCATCGTGGCGAATCGGACGCTCGCAAGAGCCGAAGAATTGGCAGCCAAGTTCCGGGGAACACCTTGTACGATGGAACAGGCATTAGAGCGACTGAATGAAGTTGACATTGTGATTAGTTCCACTGGAGCTGAACGTTATGTCATGGATGCAGCAGTGGTACGGGAGAGTATGAAGCGTCGTCAATCTCGTCCATTGTTCCTGATTGATATTGCGGTTCCACGTGATATTGATCCGGCGATTGGTGAATTATCCAACGTATTTCTCTACGATATTGATGATCTGGAAGGAATCGTGGAGAGCAATCTGGAGATGCGTAAAGTGGAAGCTGCCAAGATTGAGAGAATGATTGAGCTTGAGATGGAGGATTATTACCATTGGCTCAAAACGTTGGGCGTTCGTCCCGTCATTCGCGCTTTGCAGGAAAAAGGTGTCTCCATTCATGAAGAAACAATGGATAGCCTGTTCAATAAACTGCCTGAGCTCGATGAACACCAACGTAAAGTCATTCGTCGTTTGACCAAGAGTATAGTGAATCAAATGACGACAGATCCGATTAACCGGATCAAGGAAATGGCAGGTACGAAGCAAGGTGATGAAGCTCTGCGCATGTTTACTCAGATTTTTGCTCTGGAAGATGCCGTAGAGACGGCTGCTGAAAAAGTAAATCAGAGTGATGCCACGGCTCTGGGCAAACCAGCCGCTCACCTTAACGAAAACCGGCAAGACCCCGTGCCGGCTTATGCTCCGGCAGGCGTATAAGGCGGGTGGGCAGCTTGACCCTTGCTGAACAAGTCTATGAAGCTCTAATCTATATGTATGCCCTGAGCCTACTGTTCTATTTCTCGGACTGCATTCGACGCAATGCGGGGGCGAAGCGGACAGGCACAGGGTTTCTTGTTGTGGTTTGGGGGCTACAGGTCACGCATGTCATATTGCGCATGTGGACCGAAGGTCATTTCCCCATCTACACGACCTTTGATTTTTTGTTTATATTTTCATTCAGCATTGTGCTGATGTCTCTCGCCATGACTCGCATCCAGCGTTCTGAATTTGTGATTCTGTTGCTGAATGTTGTTGGTTTTTCCGTTACTGTATTGAACCGACTGTGGTTCACGGCTGGAGAGATATCACTGCACAATTGGCAAACGGTACATGGATTACTCATTATGCATATTACCTTGGCGAATCTCGGTTTTGCGGCGTTAACCGTTGGTACGGTATTTGCCTTGTTATATCTGTTTTTGCACCACAAGCTGAAGAAAAAAAAGTGGAATGATACGATGCGGCGAATGCCAAGCCTGGAAGTGATCGGCAAATACATGGATGGTGCTAATTTCATAGGTACACCGCTCCTGGGCGTTTCTGTGATGCTTGCGGTATTGTCCATTGTAGCGGAAACACGCTGGACACTGCTCTTGGATCTCAAAGTTATTGCGACAGGTCTTGCTATAGCCATCTATGTGGGTTACTTCATATCCAAGAGAAGAAAACAGTTCTCTACGATTATTATGGCAAGATGGACACTGATCGGATACGGATTTGTCATAATGAGTTTTTTATCCAATGCGTATTCAGCGTTTCATCGTTGGACGGGAGAGTGAAAGGTATGGACCGTTACACGCCGATATTTGTAAATACTTCAGGCAAGAAGTGCTGCGTGGTTGGTGGTGGACGTGTTGCCGAGCGTAAAATAAAGGGATTGCTGCATGCCGAGGCACAAATTACGGTCATTAGTCCGGAGCTTACTCCCTCATTAAAACAACTGCATCATGAATCCCGAATTCAATGGATAGACCGGTCCTACCGCAATGGAGATTTGCGGGGGGCCTTTCTCGTATATGCAGCCACTGACCGTTCAGAGGTCAATTCAAGTGTGGTTCGGGATGCTGAGGCCGCGGGCATACTGGTGAATGACGCGATGTCTTCCGAGCACAGCAACTTTATTACGCCAAGCGTGGTCAGACGTGGGAGATTAAGCATAGCTATATCCACAGCAGGAGCGGGGCCAGCAGCAGCTGCCGAGATACGTGCTACACTTGAACAACAGTTCGGTGATGAGTATGAGACGTACTTGGAGTTTTTGCATCAGATGAGGACTGAGGTGAAGTCACGCGTATCCTCTCCGAGTCTTAGAAGCACGTTGCTTCGGCAATTAACTGAAATGAACATATTAGAAGATATTCGTACAGGCCATTTCCGGTGGTGGACCGAAGAAGAAATCGGGGACTGGATATCCCGTAATCAGGAGGAAGTGTAGATATGCGTACAATTAAAGTTGGTAGTAGACAGAGCGCGCTTGCGCTAACCCAGACAGGCCATGTCATTCAGGATTTACGCGACATTTGTGAGCGGGAAGGATTAGCTTTTGACTTTGAAGTACATAAGATTGTTACGAAGGGAGATCTCATTCTGGATGTAACGTTGTCAAAAGTGGGAGGCAAAGGATTGTTCGTCAAAGAGATTGAACAGGCGATGCTTGATCATACCATTGATATGGCCGTTCACAGCATGAAGGATATGCCTTCCGAGTTACCCGAAGGATTAATCAATGGCGCTGTTCCCCGACGTGCAGATCCACGGGACGCGCTGATTTCCAATGGGGGACTTACTCTCGATCAATTACCAGAAGGGGCAAGAGTCGGCACAAGCAGTTTGCGCCGATCCAGTCAATTGAAGGCCTATCGCCCAGATTTACAATTGGAATCGCTTCGTGGCAATATCGATTCCCGTCTGCGGAAGCTGGAGACCGAAGGACTCGACGCGATTATTCTGGCTGCAGCAGGATTGTACCGAATGGGCTGGGAAGACCGGATTACCGAGTACTTGACCGAAACAGCTTGTCTCCCGGCCGTGGGTCAGGGTGCGCTTGGTATCGAATGTCGTGAAGACGATGACGAACTATTGCACTTGTTACAGCTGTATAACGATCCGGAGACAGCATTTCCTGTACAGGCGGAACGCCGTTTTCTCAGTGTACTGAATGGGGGCTGTCAGGTTCCGATTGGTGCTCATGCGGTATGGCTGCCTCAGGAAGATGCGGATTCCCTGAATGGAGAAAACACGTTACAATTAACAGGTATGGTTGGCACGCCAGATGGTGGACTGATTCTCAAGGAAGCTCTGACCGGGAAAGATCCGGTTCGTCTGGGAGAAGAAGTGGCTTGGAGATTGATTGAACGGGGAGCAGAGCAGATACTGGCAGAAGTTAGGGGATGAAGACATGGTGGGAAAGGTCTTTTTGGTAGGAGCAGGTCCTGGCGATGCAAAGCTGATTACGGTAAAAGGATGGGAATCCATCGGTAAAGCTGATGCTGTAGTCTATGATCGTTTGGCAAGTCCGAGGTTGTTAAAACAAATGAAGCCCGGTGCGGTCAAGATTTATGTGGGCAAGCGCCCCGATCGGCATACGATGAAACAGGAAGAGATCAATCAACTGTTGGTTGATCTGGCTCTGGAAGGTAAGGTTGTAGTTCGGCTTAAGGGTGGCGATCCGACGATCTTTGGACGTGTGGGCGAAGAGGCGGATTTGCTGCACAAAAACGGAGTTCCGTTTGAGATTGTACCTGGGGTTACAGCTGCAATAAGTGTACCTGCGTATGCCGGAATTCCTGTGACTCACCGTGACTATGCTTCTTCTATCTCTATCATTACGGGGCATGAGAGTCCGGACAAGCTTGATCGCAGCATCCATTGGGATAAAGTGACGAATGCAACGGGCACACTTGTATTTATGATGGGGGTTGCCAAAATTGGATATATCAGCGAACAATTGATTCGTCATGGTCGTCCAGCGCAAACACCAGTAGCTCTGATTCGTTGGGGAACACGAGCGGAACAGGATACCATTACAGGTACCCTTGAAGATATAGAAGCGAAAGTGATTGCGGCCAATTTCCAACCGCCTGCTGTTATTGTGGTGGGGGATGTCGTGAATCAACGGGAACAGTTGAAATGGGCTGAAGCGCTGCCGCTGTTTGGCAAACGAATTCTGGTGACTCGTGCTCGCAGTCAGGCGAGTGAACTCGTGAATCGCATTGAGGAGCTTGGCGGGGAACCGTATGAGTTTCCGGTCATTGAGACGGTTATGCCGTCCAGTGAATCTGCGCAGCAAAGTGTCAAAGACGCCTTAAGTGCTTTAAATACGTATGACTGGGTGTTTTTCACAAGTGTGAACGGCGTTGAGTTTTTCTTCCGTCATCTGGAACAGGAAGGCAAAGACATTCGCTCGATTCATCAAGCGAGAATTGCTGCCGTAGGACCTTCTACAGCAGATGCTTTACGCAAACATGGCATCGTAGCTGAGGTCGTCAAAGGTCCTTTCCAGGCCGAAGGCATGCTTGAGGCTTTTGAAAGTGAGCTGAAGGAAGGTCAGAAAGTGCTGCTTCCGCACGGCGATCTGGCACGTACGTGGTTACGTGACCAGTTGAGAGAACGAGGACTTCAAGTCACCGAAGCTATCATCTATGATACAATCCTCGCTGGTGAGGATGATGACGAACTGCTCAAGCTGCTTGAAGAAGGCGGCATTCATGCGGTGACCTTTACAAGTTCATCGACGGTTACCAACTTCATGAACATGTTGAAACGTATGGGATTGCAAGATCCACTGCCTTTATTGAAAGATGTGGAGGTTGCGTGTATCGGACCTGTTACAGCGAAGACGGCAGAGGCCGCTGGACTAAAGGTTACACTGATGGCAGAGGAAGCAACGATGGATAGCTTGATCACAGTGCTATGCGACTGGAAACGGACAGGCACCAAAGAAGGCGCACTTCGAAATTAATACACATGTAATCATGTCAACATATGAAGCGTGCTGAATTCGACAGGATACCAGCGCGCTTCCCTTTTTGCTCTATTTAACTTTCAGGGAGGTTTTACACATATGAGTTTTCCTATTACACGGCATCGCCGTTTACGCCAATCCACAGGTATTCGTAATATGGTCAGAGAGACCCATCTAACCGTAGATGATTTTATTCAACCGATCTATGTGACGTATGGAGAAAATGTAAAATCCGAAATCAAATCGATGCCTGGCGTGTTCCGCTTCTCGTTGGATCGTCTTCAAGAGGAAGTTACGGAAATTGCCGAGCTTGGAATTCCAGCGGTGTTATTGTTTGGTATTCCGGAGACCAAGGACAGTGTGGGTTCATCTGGTTTTGCTGAAGATGGCATTGTTCAGGAAGCGACCAGATTGATCAAATCCTGGTATCCAGAGCTGTTGGTTGTTGCAGATACTTGTCTGTGTGAATTCACGGATCATGGTCACTGCGGTATGGTACACACCGTGGAGATTGATGGTCACATCTGCGGAGATGTGTTGAATGACGAATCACTGGATCTGCTCGTGCAAACAGCGGTGTCCCAAGCCAAAGCAGGAGCGGATATTATTGCACCATCCAACATGATGGATGGATTTGTACAAGCGATCCGTGCCGGGCTGGATGAGAATGGATTCAGTCACATTCCGATCATGTCCTATTCCGTAAAATATGCATCCGCATTCTATGGCCCATTCCGCGAGGCAGCAGACTCAACGCCACAATTCGGGGATCGCAAGTCGTATCAGATGGACCCGGCCAATGCACGCGAAGCTTTGCGTGAAGCCGAAACGGATGTGCTCGAGGGAGCGGACATGTTGATGGTAAAACCATCCCTTTCGTATCTGGATGTCATGCGTACCATCAAAGATCAATTTGATCTTCCACTTGTCGCTTATAACGTTAGTGGCGAGTATGCCATGGTAAAGGCAGCGGCGATTCAAGGCTGGATCGATGAGAAGAAAGTCGCGATGGAAATTCTGCTCAGCATGAAACGTGCAGGTGCAGATATGATTATTACGTATTACGGAAAAGACGCCTCCCGCTGGTTGGCTGAGAAATAAATTAGATTAAGGAGGATACTCATGACTGCACAACAAGGTAATCGTCGTAATGATGAGCGCTCACGCAGCGCATTTGAAGAAGCAAAGCAATACATACCCGGGGGTGTAAACAGCCCTGTACGCGCATTCAAATCGGTGGGACTTACCCCGATCTATGCAGAGCGTGGCGAAGGGTCCAAAATCTACGATATTGATGGCAATGTTTTTATTGACTATGTGGGATCGTGGGGTCCACTCATCATGGGACATGCACACCCTGATGTTGTAGAAGCTTTGCGTGAAACAGCTCTTAAAGGAACAAGCTTTGGTGCACCTACTTTGTTGGAGACCGAGATGGCCAAACTGGTCTGTGAGCGTGTACCTTCCATCGATATCGTACGGATGGTGAATTCCGGTACAGAAGCAACGATGAGTGCCATTCGACTGGCACGCGGGGTAACCGGACGCAGTAAAATTCTGAAGTTTGAAGGATCATATCATGGACATGCGGACAGCTTGCTAATCAAGGCGGGTTCAGGTGTTGCAACGTTGGGTCTGCCAGATAGTCCGGGCGTGCCTGAAGGCGTAGCTGTGAATACCATTACGGTGCCTTATAACGATCTGGAGTCCGTGAGACTTGCTTTTGAACGTTATGGGGAAGAACTGGCCGCTGTTATTGTGGAACCTGTGGCGGGCAACATGGGGGTTGTACCTCCGGCATCCGGTTTTCTAGAAGGCTTGCGCAGTTTGACGACGCAATATGGCAGCCTGCTCATTTTTGACGAAGTTATGACCGGTTTCCGTGTTGGGTTGAACTGTGCTCAGGGACGGTTTGGTGTTACGCCTGACCTGACTTGTCTAGGTAAAGTTATCGGTGGCGGACTCCCGGTTGGTGCTTATGGTGGTCGTCGGGATCTGATGGAACAGATTGCTCCAACAGGACCAATCTATCAGGCAGGTACACTGAGCGGGAACCCGCTGGCTATGGCAGCAGGATATACGACGCTAAAATTGTTAACACCAGAGGTCTATGACCGTCTGGAGACACTGTCCGCACGTCTGCAAGCAGGCTTTGAGAAAAATGCAGCGGAGACGGGTATCGCGATAACCATTAACCGTGTGGGTTCCATGGTTTGTCCATTCTTCAGTGCCGTTCCCGTAACCAATTATGATATTGCCAAAGAAAGCAATCTGGATCAATTCCGTCGTTATTTCGCGGCCATGATTGATCAAGGTGTGAGTGTTGCGCCTTCGCAATACGAAGGTATGTTTGTCTCTGGTGTGCACACGGAGCAAGATATTGATGATACGATCGAGGCGAATCGGAAGGCTCTTCAATCGCTATGACCATCAAAAGTTGGAAACGCCGCGGGGAATGGCTTGAGTTGATGCCAGGGAAAGCCGTAACAAGTAGTTCCGACAAACAGATGGCCGCAGAGCAGTGGCTATTGTCTGAGCTTCAGTTTCCGGAGAAACTGCTCCGTCAGCTTAAAGCAAACCGAGGAATACAACTCGCAGGGGACCGGCTTCGGCTGGCCCTTTTTGCGTCCCAGCCAATCGATGTTGAGCCACGCTGGGCTGAGGTAGATGTACTGTATGAGGATGATTTCTGTCTGGTTATGCACAAACCGGCAGGCATGAAACTGCATCCAGATGGAAGCCGTGCTGATCAGGCGATCACGCTGGATCACGCGGTTGCCTCCTATTATGAAATGAACGGAATTCAGGCGAGCGTACGCCATGTTCATCGACTGGATGAGGATACAACCGGACCTGTCCTGTATGCCAAAAATGCGTTTGCCCTCGCTAAACTGGATGAAGCGATGCGTCGCAAAGAGATTGACCGCCATTATGTAGCCATTGCAGGTGGACAAATCCCCCTTGAACTTCACAAAATTCATGCTCCGATTGGCAAGGATAGACATCACAAGCAGCGCAGACGTGTCTCGGAAGGTGGACAGGAAGCGGTTACCCATGTGGAGATCAGCGAAGTGTGGGAACGAGCAACCCTTGTACGATTGAAACTGGATACAGGACGAACACACCAAATTCGCGTACATCTGAGTTATGTAGGACATCCGCTTATAGGTGACGAGTTGTATGGTGGGAGAGCGGATGTCATTGGGCGGCAGGCGCTTCACGGAGAAGTGTTGAGGTTTAGCCACCCGTTAACTGGAGCCATGATTGAAGTGAATGACCCTTGGCCATCCGATTTCACACAATTGGCAGAGCTAGAGGGGGCTTACTAATACACTATATAAGTTCGACTAACTATTTACACGAAAACGGAAAGGACAGAAACAACCGAAGAAGAAAAGCGTTCGCCTAAAAGCTTTCTGAAAGAAAGCTGCTTCGGAAGCATAAGCTATCCCCGGATTTTCCCTTTATAAAAAGGAATGAAAAAAATCTGGGGATAACAGCGATCAGAAGGTTGTTCTGTCATTGGAGTGACAGTGTAAATAACCATGAGTTGAACATATATAGCAAGGTTTTTCAAAAGGTGGCATGCTCATCTCATTCAAGGCATATAGATGGGGTAACGAAGGATTTGGACCATGGATCAGTCCCATGAGAAGGATCATGGTGAACATATGCCGAAAGGAGGACGCCACCTTTGTTGAATCAACCTTATGGTTTGCGGTTCGATATTTATGAGCGCGTTCATTTGTCTGAGGGAGTCCCTGCAATTGAGGAATTGGAGGAAATTGAACTATACCCGCGCATTCAAGTCATAGGGCAGGATGATCATGCCACGTTAAGAGGGCATCTTTTACTTACAGGTGCGTACAGAGGAGAAAATGAGGCTTCAGAGGAGCTCAAACATTTCATTCCTGTGGAGATCACGGTGCCGCTGAACCGGGTCAGATCGATTGAGGATATTTCCATCGAGATCGAAAATTTTGACGTGGATCTGTTGTCCAACCGTAGTCTGAACATTACAGGCGTGTTGTCACTGCGAGGCATCGAGGGTTTTCCTGTTGAGGAGCCTCAAGTATGGTCGGCAGATGAGTTTACAGTTGTTCACTCACCTGACCCTCAGCAATCCAACCGTTCCGATGAAGCAGACCAGCCAGCCGGCGATCCCAATGCATTTGCACAAGAGTATCTGCTCCAGCGGAGTGAGGAAGAGAGACTTGCGAATGCAGCAGAACTTGCATATGGTGCCCCGGAATTCGCTGATCTGCAGGAATATGCGAAGGCGTCTTCGGCCGAGCCACTTCAGTCCCAGGAGCAAAGTGCGGAGTACGCTAACGAAAACAGACAACCTGATGCAAACGAAGATCTTGCATCTCTGGCAGCGAATGGAGATGAATTGGCATCCCATGAGCAATACAGCGAACCTTCTCCTATCTCGTCATTTATGGCCGAGACCGCTGATCGGCTAGCTTCTTACCCTGAGTCGGAACCATTGCTGCCTCTGGAGGAAGAGCCTTCTGCGTGGTCCGAGCCCTCCGTGGATGCATTGCCTGCGAACCCGAGAAGCTCAGATCAAGCAGTCCCTGAGCCTACTGCTCAATCATCTAATGAGTTGGCAGCACCAGATGTACCGGACGCACCGGACGTATGGCACTTCGAATCAGCCCGATCTGTTCCTCAGCAGGAGAATCAGGCAGTTGCCGATGTTCCGGTTGAATCACAGGCAGAGAACTGGCAGGGTGTATTCGCTTCGTCCGAACCAGGCAACGCCGAGGAAGAGCGGCCGGCTTTTGAAGCGACTGGGGTAGACGAGTTCGTGCAGAACGAAGCATTTGTTCCTGAACCTGTAGCTGAGACGGAAGACAAGCCGGAGATGAAGGTTGCTTTTGGCAGCAAAAAAGAATCTGCACCACGGCAAGAGGAGGGCGTAGGTATCTCTTCCTTGTTATCCTCTGGCAGAGCGGCACGCGATGCTGAAGTGGAGCGAGGTGACGAGGTTCCTGCTGGTGTAGTACAGGAAGAAACGTATCCACCTGATGATGTAGAATGGAAAAATCTGTTCCTGGGAACGATCGTGGATCAGACCCCATTCCGCAAGGTGAAACTATGTATCGTTCAGCGAGAAGATACACTGGATGCCATTGCAGATCGATACCAATTGAGCACGAGGGAACTTCAGTTGTATAACCGATTATCTGAACAGGTTGTGGAAGAAGGTCAGATATTGTACATCCCTTAATTCGTAGTTAAAGCCTTCGTTACGACCCGTGATCCCCTTGAGGATTGCGGGTTTTTGCATGATTCGTCCTAAACCTGCATTCCAGCGCTCTTTTTCCGCTGTTGTCAGGTTGACTATCGCGCACGAGCAAGGTATGATGTGTGTAGGTTTTTTGATGAACAACGTGGAACGGGAGTAGTAGACAGTATGACCTTTCAGAGAGTGGAATTGCAACGCTGTGAGATTCCGCAGGAACCAACTGATCGAAGTCGCCCGGGAGTTGCCTGTTTGAATACAAGGGATGAATGAGATGTATCGTCATTTATTGCTGAGGTAGGATGGGCCGGTAGCAGCCGTTATCTGCTTGAAGTGTCACGTCATGTACAGAGGGTGAAGTCTATCTTGCTGTCGGCGTGAAACAAAGGTGGTACCGCGAAAGCTAACCTTTCGTCCTTTGATGGATGAAAGGTTTTTTTTGTTTTTTTGGCGAAGATGATGAAGTAACGGAGGAATGACACATGTCTGAGGAAAAAAAATCAGCTGCAACAGAAATGCCGACCACTTACGATCCAAAGGCGGCAGAAGATAAATGGTACTCCACCTGGATGGAGCGTGGATATTTCAAAGCCGGTCAACGCAAAGATGCCGAGCCGTATACGATTGTTATCCCACCCCCGAATGTGACCGGGATGCTGCACATCGGGCATGCGCTCGATTTTACATTACAGGATATTCTAATCCGTACGAAACGGATGCAGGGCTATGATGCGCTATGGCTTCCGGGTTCCGACCATGCAGGTATTGCTACCCAAACCAAGGTAGAGCAGAAATTGCGTGAAGAAGGTCTGACTCGTTATGATCTGGGACGCGAGAAGTTTCTGGAGAAGGTATGGGACTGGAAAGATCAGTATGCCACTACCATTCGTCAACAATGGGGCAAAATGGGACTGTCGCTTGATTACTCGCGTGAACGTTTTACGCTGGATGAAGGTCTTTCCCAAGCGGTTCGCAAAGTATTTGTTCAATTGTATGAAAAAGGCCTTATTTACCGAGGCAAACGGATCATTAACTGGGACCCGGTGAACCGGACAGCACTGTCCGACATTGAGGTTGAATATAAAGAGGTTCAGGGTCACTTGTACCATCTGCGTTACCCGCTCAAAGATGGAAGTGGCTACGTTACCGTGGCAACGACGCGTCCTGAAACGATGCTGGGTGATACCGCGGTTGCTGTTCATCCGAAGGATGAGCGCTATGCAGATATGATTGGTAAAGTACTAGTACTGCCTATCATCGGACGTGAAATTCCAATTATCGCTGATGATTATGTGGATAAAGAGTTCGGAAGTGGTGCGGTTAAAATCACGCCTGCTCATGATCCAAATGACTTTGAAGTAGGTCTTCGTCATGATCTGCCTCAAATTACGGTAATGGATGAGAGCGGCACAATGAATGCAGAGGCCGGCAAGTATCAGGGACTGGATCGCAGTGACTGTCGCAAGCAGATTGTTGCTGACATGAAAGAACAGGGCGTATTGATCAACATTGAGGATCACACGCATCAGGTTGGACACAGTGAACGAACCGGAGCAGTTGTTGAGCCGTATCTGTCTACACAGTGGTTTGTTGAGATGAAACCACTTGCAGAGAGAGCGATTCAGAAGCAACAGAGCGGCGAAGGGGTTAATTTTGTTCCAGACCGTTTTGAGAAAACGTATCTGAACTGGATTGAGAACGTTCGTGACTGGTGTATTTCCCGTCAACTGTGGTGGGGACATCGTATTCCTGCCTGGTATGATGAGGAAACGGGTGAAATCATCGTATCTGCTGAAGATCCGACGACGCTGCCAGAGAATGCTGGTCGCAAGCTGAGACAGGACGAAGACGTACTCGATACTTGGTTCAGCTCCGGATTATGGCCGTTCTCCACATTGGGCTGGCCGGAAAATACGGAAGATCTGCAACGTTATTATCCGACAAGTGTACTTGTGACAGGGTATGACATCATATATTTCTGGGTTGCACGTATGATTTTCACTGCATTGGAATTCACCGATGAGATTCCGTTCAAGGATGTGCTGATGCATGGTCTTGTTCGTGACGCAGATGGACGCAAAATGTCCAAATCACTGGGTAACGGTGTAGACCCGCTGGATGTAATTGAGAAATACGGTGCAGATGCAATGCGTTACATGATCTCAACCAGCAGCACGCCAGGTCAGGATCTGCGTTTCCGTTGGGAACGGGTGGAGCAGGCTCGTAACTTTGCCAACAAGATCTGGAATGCTTCGCGCTTTGCATTGATGAATCTGGAAGGATTCACCTATGAGGAACGTGACATTAGCGGAGAGCTTGGTACAGCCGATTATTGGATTTTGCACCGTCTGAACGAAACTTCCCGCGATATTACGCGTCTAATCGAAGCGTATGAATTTGGGGAAACGGGCCGTGTACTGTATAACTTTATCTGGGATGACCTGTGTGACTGGTACATTGAGTTTGCGAAACTGTCCTTCTATGGAGAAGATCCGGTTGCCAAGAAGAAAACGCAATCCGTGCTGGCTTATGTGCTCGATCAGACCATGCGCCTGATTCATCCGTTCATGCCATACATCTCCGAAGAGATCTGGCAGCATCTGCCGCATGAAGGTGAGACGATTACGCTGGCATCTTGGCCGGTATACGATCCTGCTCTTGAGAACCCAGAGGCTGTTGCCGAGATGAACCTGCTCATGGATACCATCCGTGCAGTTCGGAACATTCGTGCAGAAGTGAACGTGCCGATGAGTAAAAAGATCGAGTTGATGGTCAAAGCTAACAGTGCTGAGACGTCCAGCATCATTCAGCGTAACAGCCATTACATCAAACGTTTCTGTAATACGTCCGAGTTCGATAGTGGGCTGGATCTAAGCTCACCGGATAAGGCAATGACTGCGATCATTACGGGGGCAGAACTATACTTGCCGCTCGCAGGTCTTATTGATATCGAACAGGAAGTGGCTCGCCTGGAGAAAGAGTTGCAGAACCTTGAGGGCGAAGTACTCCGTGTGGAGAAAAAGCTGGCGAATGAAGGCTTTGTTGCCAAAGCTCCTGCCAAGGTTATTGAGGAAGAGCGCGCCAAGCAAGCCGATTATTCCGACAAACGGGATAAAGTGATTGCACGAATCAAGGAACTGAAAGGTTAATATATCTGGGTCGGATGGAGAGCTAGTATCCCATCCGGCCGCTTTTTTCAATCAAACTCGGGACCGAAGGTGAATCAGATGACGGAATTAGACGGGACAGATGCAGCAGCTCCTTTACTTACGTATGACGAGGCCGTGGACTGGATCAATGGCCTTATTCCTTTTGGCATCCGACCTGGACTGGAACGAATCGAGGGTCTGATGTCCATGTTAGGCAATCCACACCAACGTCTCAAATTTATTCACGTCGCGGGAACGAACGGCAAAGGTTCGACTTGCGCTTTTTTGACGTCAGTGCTTCTTCAAGCTGGATATGATGTGGGCACCTTTACGTCGCCTTATATCACCAAGTTTACGAACCGTTTTCAATACAATGGTGAGGATATTCCCGAAGAGATTCTGCTTAAGCTCTCGAATCGGTTACGTCCACTGGTCATCGAAATGGCCTCCACTCCGCTTGGATCACCAACCATGTTTGAGGTGTCTACGGCTCTCGCGCTTCTGTATTATGCAGAAGAGTGCTACCCTGACGTTGTGGTATGGGAGACGGGGCTAGGGGGAAGGATGGACGTAACGAATATTGTTGCACCTGTTGTGTCCGTCATCACCAACATTGGTATGGATCACACGGATGTGCTTGGAGATACGATTGAGCTGATTGCTGGCGAAAAGGCAGGGATTATCAAGCCGGGAGTACCCGTGGTGACCTGCGCGACTCAACCCGAAGCTGTGAAGGTGATTCAGGAGAAAGCACAGCAGCTTCAATCAACCGTGTATTTGGCAGGAGATCGTTTCTCTTATCATAGACTGGAGAGCAATGAGAGCGGACAATCTTTTCATTTTTCAGGACCGTTTCGTGACCTGGACGTTCGCATCCGCATGCAGGGCTCACACCAATGTGACAATGCAGCGGCCGCACTGATGGTGCTTGAATTGCTCAGACAATACATGGCGTTTATGCTGGATGACAACGATATTGCACTTGGACTGGAGAATGCCTTCTGGGCAGGGAGATTCGAAAAAGTCGTCGATGAACCCCGAATTGTGCTCGATGGAGCACATAATCCGGAGGGTGCTGAGTCGCTGGCCAAGAGCATTAGAGAAGTATATCCTTACAACAAGTTAATTTTGATGATGGGTATGTTGGCGAATAAGCATCACGAAGCGTATTTGCAGCATATACTGCCACTAGTGGATACGCTGATCCTGACCGAGCCAGATTTCCGACGCAAAATGGATGCAGCCGAATTGCTGCAAATTGTCGAACGGGTACGTCCCGCCATTGCGAAGCAGGAGCTGGAAATCATCGTCGAGCCCGAATGGGCAAAGGCACTTGATCTATTGAAGTCACGGACGGAAGCGGAAGATCTGGGGGTGGTCTCCGGCACACTGTACCTGATTGCGGATGTGCGGGCAGCCCTTTTGCATCAAACCGATTCTGAAAAAGGTTGGTGAAAGTTTTGTTAAATACATCGGAACACGTTCATTTTATAGGTATTGGCGGATATGGCATGAGTGCCATCGCAAGAGTTATGCTGGAAATGGGATACACCGTTACCGGATCGGATGTCGCTTCACAAGAGTTGACCGAGAAGTTGGCAGCCAAGGGAGCGAAAATATATATCGGACATACGGCAGAGCACGTCACTGGAGCAGACCTGGTTGTTTACTCTACGGCAGCGCCTGCGGATAATGTGGAACGGGTAGCAGCTGCAGAGCTGAACATTCCGATTCTGCATCGTTCGCAGATGCTTGCACGTTTGTTGAACGAACGTAAAGGTGTGGCTGTAGCTGGGGCTCATGGTAAAACAACCACTTCATCCATGATTGCACTTGTTATGGATAAATGTGATACAGACCCGACATACATTATTGGCGGAGAAATCATGAATGTGGGTACCAACGCGAAAGCCGGTCAAGGCGACTGGGTAGTCGCTGAAGCGGACGAGAGCGATGGTTCGTTTTTGCAGTACCATCCATGGCTCGGTATTGTAACCAATATTGAGGCAGATCATCTGGAGAATTACAATAGTGATTTTGAGGAGCTCAAAAGGGCTTATGTGCAGTTCCTGAGTCAGATTCGTCCAGAAGGAACAGCGATTGTATGTTCTGACGATGAGAATGTTCAAGCGATTTTGCCAGAACTCAAGTCACGGATTACAACGTATGGTATTGATCGTGCAGCGGATTATACGGCAACAGATATCGTACTGGGCGATCGCCGGATCTCCTTTACGATGAATCATCAGGGTGCTGCTATGGGCACGGTGGAGTTATCGGTGCCAGGTAAGCATAACGTATATAATGCGATGGCTACTGTAATTACCTGTTTGGAAGCAGGCATTCCATTTGAGAAGATCGTGGCAGCGATCATCCAGTTCCACGGAGCCAAACGCAGATTCCAGGTATTGGGCGAGGCGCGTGATATGCTGATCATCGATGATTATGCTCATCACCCGACTGAGATTGAAGCTACCATTAGTGCGGCCAAAGCAACGGGCAAACGCATTATTGCTGTATTCCAGCCACAGCGTTATACGCGGACGTTCTTCCTGTTGGATGCGTTCAGTCGTGCTTTTGCGGAAGCGGATGAAGTGCTTATTACCGATATCTATTCTCCTGCGGGCGAAAAACAGATCGAAGGGGTAACCTCAGCCAGACTGGTTGAACTGATCGTTCAAAACAGTAATGCTTCTGCACGTTACCTCCCAACGAAAGAGGAAGTTGTGGCTGATTTGCAGCATCGTCTGCAGCCAGGAGACCTTGTGATTACTATGGGCGCAGGTGATATCTGGAAAGTCGGCGATACACTTGCCAAAGGTTTGAAATAAATCAATTGAGAAACCGCCTGTCTTCGATATAAGAAGCAGGCGTTTTTTTTGCGTTACATGGAATGTATTCTCCCCTCTCTGCATATAGCTGATATAAATGGGACAAAGGAGAGGGTACGGGTGAGCAATGCTAGAATGACGTTTCGCTTCGGGGATCATGAGTCGGACAAGCCTGAAAACAAGGGGATATCCGCGTCCAGTCCATTGGTGACGTTGAGTGAAGATTTGCCGTACAATCAACCGCTAACGCCTAAGCGGATGGATACAACCCCGTCTTGGACGCCAGAGGATATCCCTGGAGACTGGGGAGAGACGGTGCTGACAAGCTCTACTGTACCTGAACCTGACGAGCGGGTGAGCCATGATTCGAGCTTCGATGAAGTCCACTATCTTGGGAACCGATCTGGTCATGGTTATCAGCATCACACAGATGATCCGGAGGAAGAACGTCGCGATCTGTCCAATACGCATGATGATCAAGGCCATGACTGGCTTGCAGATTCGGAGAACTATTCCTATAAGCGCAATCGCCCCCCAAGGGGCTGGAAAATGATTGGTTCAGTTACTGGGGCACTCGTTACAGGAGCACTCTTTGGCATGGTTATTCTCTCATTTTTCAATAAAGAAGGAGCTGCGAAGCCAGGCGAGCTTCTTCCCGTCAATCAGGCTGTTTCCACCGTGACAGGTCAGGAGGGGGTTGCAGGCACAGAGCAGCAGCTCCAGACAGCTGCAACTGGCAGCACGTATTATGCACTTCAATACGGTGTGTTCAGTTCCCCCGAACGAGCGGAGCAGGCCAAGCTTGAGCTGGCACAGGCAGGTATAGCCGCAGGTTCTGATCCTGAAGATGGCAATCGGGTATATGCAGGCATTTCGGCTGATCGTGAAGAGGCCAAGCTGCTAAGCTCCAGGCTTAAAGCTCAGGGAGTCGAACTGTACGTCAAAGAGATCGTGAACCCTGAGATCAATCCAGCTATATTCGGAGGCAAACAAGAGGATGTGCAGCTTTTCTTCACGAACAGTTCTGCATTGGTCGAACAATTGTCTACCTTGTCCATACAGCAGCTGGGACAGTCTGCTCCGGCAGCAGTCTCCGCAGAAGCGATGACCGCGATCCAGAATAAGCACCAGTCATGGTTGACCGGTTTGAATAGTCTTTCACCCGGCCTGACCGCAGAGGTACAACCTATTATTGGCGGAATGGAGAAATCGATGAACAGTGCAATTACGGCTATTGCGGAGTATAACAAAAACCCGGATGATGTGCATATGTGGTCCGTACAATCTGATCTGATGGAATATGTACTGCAGCAGAAAAAATGGCTAGAAGCGATTAAGCAGTAACATGCTCTTTCCCATAACAACGCTTGGAAATACCTATCCGGCAAGGAACTGGAAATAGTTCCCCTTGCCGGATTTGTGTTTGTATTGACGTACAAAACCCCGTATAATAATGTGGGTGTCAAAAAATGGCGAGGGAAGATTACCGATGAAAAAAAACTTCGGCATGTTATTGCTGTTTCTACTGCTCGGCTGGATAGCCGGAGCGTGGATCGCCAAGGCACTGCAGCCTGTAAAGGCAGTAGCCTTTCTTACGAAAGCCACGACCATACGTTGGTCGCCACAGGCTGATCTGGATATTATCAGTTATGATATTTCACTTCAATTTCAAATGAGCCTCCTGAGTCTGATCGGTATTATTGCCGCTGTGTGGCTGTATCGCAGACTGTAGGAGAATGACGAGTTATGACGAAAAAAATAAACCAGTGACATCTATTATCGTGATAAGGACAGGATGTTGCCGTAGCATAAGGAGCCGTTCATGATGAATAACACTCAGCAGCGCCCTATTATTCTGGCTTCCACATCGCCTCGGCGCAAAGAACTGATCGCATCACTCCACTTAGCGTTTGATGTAATACCAAGTCATGCCGATGAAGATACACCACCAGAGTGGACACCTGAACAGACGGTACAGGAGCTTGCTTTGCGCAAGGCGCTTGCCGTGTATCGCGGGCTTGAAGGCCGTGAGCAGGAAGCCATCATTGTGGGTAGTGACACCGTTGTTGTTCTGGATGGTGAGATTCTAGGCAAACCCGTAGACGAAGCGGATGCTGAACGTATGTTATCCCGGTTACAGGGACGTGAACATCGGGTGTTTACCGGCGTCGCTTGTATTGATGCAGGCAATGGACAGTCTGTAGTTCATTATCGCCAGACCGATGTAACGATGAAAGAACTGTCGGATGCGACCATCCGTGCCTATGTGCAGACAGGAGAGCCTTCGGATAAGGCAGGATCTTATGCGATTCAGGGCATTGGCGCTTCACTGATCGACCGTATTGAAGGATGTTATTTTAATGTGGTTGGCCTGCCCTTATCCTTGCTGAGTGATATGTTGGATGGGTTTGGCGTCCATGTGTTGCCGCGAACATGAATGAAGCCAATTGACGTTTTGAACTGAAAAGAGGGAACATATGGAGTCGCCTCAATATATGATGCGCGACATCCCCCAGGAAGAACGCCCGAGAGAACGCATGATGGAATACGGGGCGGGCGCCTTAAGCCATGCTGAATTGCTGGCGATTTTACTTCGAACAGGCACAAGACAGGAATCCGCGGTGCATATGGCACAGCGGATTCTGGCCGAAGCGGGTGGCATTCGCTCGTTGGTGGATCTGAGTCTGGAAGAATTGACTGCAATGAAGGGGATCGGTAATGCCAAGGCTGTGCAATTGAAAGCCGGCATTGAGCTGGGGCATCGAATTGCCAAGAGCAGACTCATACAGTCGACTTCAATTCGTACACCGCGTGATGCAGCCGATATCCTAATGGAACAAATGCGTTACTTGCAGAAAGAGCATTTTGTGTGTCTCTTTCTAAATAGCAAAAATCATATTATTGCCCAGGAAACACTCTCCATGGGTAGCCTTAACGCTTCGATTGTACATCCGCGTGAAGTGTTCAGGGCTGCCATCAAATGCAGCAGCGCATCAATTGTGTGCGCACACAACCATCCCAGTGGTGATCCTACGCCGAGTCCGGAGGATATCCAAATAACCAAGCGATTGATTGAAGCAGGTGCTATTGTTGGCATTGACGTGCTTGATCATATTATTATCGGAGATGGAACGTACGTAAGTTTGAAGGAGAAGGGCTTAGTATAATATAATGGTTGGCGTTGATGTTTTCCTATGAATGTTAACGGCGTTGTCCGTAAAAGATAGGTTCACTTTACAAATGCAAAAAAACAAATGCGAATATTAGCTCCACGGGTTGCGTGGGAATGAAATTGTTACGCTCTGGATCAGAATAGGGCGGCTATATGAGGCAGAAAAGGAGATTATGTTATGTTTGGTGGTTTTACGAAAGATTTGGGTATTGACTTGGGGACAGCAAATACGTTGGTTTATGTACGAGGAAAAGGAATTGTGGTGCGCGAACCTTCGGTTGTCGCTATACGGACAGATACAAAAACTATCGAGGCAGTGGGTGAAGCCGCCAAAAAAATGATTGGACGTACACCAGGTAACATCCGTGCCATTCGTCCAATGAAAGATGGCGTTATTGCCGATTTTGATACAACGGCAACGATGATCAAATATTTCATTCGTGAGGCTCAGAAACAACGCTCCATGTTCCAGCGTCATCCGAACGTGATGGTATGTGTACCATCCGGGATCACGGCAGTAGAACAACGCGCGGTTGAAGATGCAACCAAACAGGCTGGAGCACGTGAAGCCTACACGATTGAAGAGCCTTTTGCAGCTGCCATTGGTGCAGATCTGCCTGTATGGGAACCAACGGGTAGTATGGTTGTTGATATTGGTGGTGGTACAACAGAAGTGGCTGTCATCTCACTTGGCGGTATTGTTACGAGCCGTTCGGTTCGTGTAGCGGGTGACGAGATGGATGAATCCGTTATCCAGTACATCAAACGCCAATACAATCTGATGATCGGTGAGCGTACATCAGAGCAATTGAAGATGGATATCGGATCAGCAATGCCACTAGAGCAAGTAGAAACGATGGAAATTCGTGGACGTGACCTCGTTACAGGTCTGCCGAAGACGATTACGATTACTTCGGACGAGATCAGCGAAGCGTTGGCTGATACGGTGAATGCGATTGTTGAAGCGGTAAAAGTAACACTGGAAAAATGCCCGCCTGAACTTGCGGCTGATATCATGGACCGCGGTATCGTTCTTACAGGTGGTGGGGCGCTTCTACGCAACCTGGACAAGCTTCTGGCTGGTGAGACAGGAATGCCTGTCATTGTGGCTGAGAACCCGCTGGATTGTGTAGCGATCGGAACAGGTAAAGCGCTAGAGAATATTCATTTGTTCAAAAGCAGAAGCAGTTCGGCAGTTCGTTCCAAACGTTAATTGGTATTTGCCTAACTTGGCATTGCGACTAAGTGGCAAGGTATCGTTATAGAGTACCCGGTTAACCCCGGGGATGAGCTATTACCCGCTTAACAGGGGAGGATCAGCTGATATTCTCGCAGGGACTACAAGTCTGACAGTCTCCCCGCCGGGCATGGCTCGGAAGAGAATAATGGATGTTAGAGGGTGTTCGAACTGTTTAAACTGCTAGGCAACAAAAGACTTTTTGTTTTGCTGGTGGGCCTTGTTACATTTATCGCGTTAATGGGCTTTACGCTCAGTCCGCGAACCACTCTATCCTGGCCGGAGAAATTCCTGAAGGATTCAGTTGGATTTGTACAATACGTATTTTACAAGCCCGCTTCTTATGTAGCGGGCTTTTTCAAAGATGTGGCGAACATGCGTACGGTATATGAAGAGAATGAAGAGCTTCGCATCGCTATGGGGCACTATACCCGAGATCGGCTGAAGTATAATGATATGGAGCAAGTGAATGAGCAACTTCAGAAAGCGCTCAATTTCACAGAGGAACAGAAGAATCGGTATAATTACGGTTCACGAATTGCTCAAGTTATCAGTGCGAATTCGGATCCAAACAGCAGAACCATTAACATTGATATCGGTGAAAATGCGGGAATAAAGCCGGGGATGGCCGTTACCTCGCAGGAAGGGCTGGTCGGCGTGATCAGTCATGTCAGCTCATATACATCAACGGTTAATCTGTTAACGTCCATGGACGCCAATGATCCAACATCCAATGCCATTGCAGCAACGGCAGTAGGTAAGGAAAAAGTGTTTGGTATGATTGAGAGTTATGATCCGAAGACAGGCATGCTCAAGATGACCAAGATTTCAGAGGATTCTGACATCCAAGAGGGCGATGAGATCATCTCCTCCGGAATCATCAATAATTTTCCGAAGTATATGCGGATTGGTGAAGTGAAGAGTGTCGAGAAAAGTGAATATGGTTTAACGCAAACAGCTACAATTGAGCCATACGCTAGCTTCCTTGACTGGAAAGAGCTGATTGTCATTATCCCGCCTGAGGTAAAAGAATAATGGTGACGCGCAAGCAAGTCTTGTTCCTGTTGCTATTCGTTTTGTTCATTGCGGAAGGCACGATTTTGCCGCTGCTCATTCCTTCTGGCTGGCAGATGCGTATTTCTGCCAATCTGGTTTATATCGTAATTTTGTTTATCGCTGTATATCATCACCGGCACACGGCACTAGTACTCGGTATATTTTTTGGACTATTGCATGACGTCGTATTCTACGGCGAGATGATTGGACCTTACGGATTCTCTATGGGATTATCGGCATACATGATGGGACTCATTTTTCAAGCACCGCGAGCACCACTGCCGGTTATGGTATCAGTTGTCATTTTGGGAAGTCTGCTTAATGACACCATGCTATTCTTCCTGTACAAGCTCTTCCAACTTAACCACGTGACCTTTGACTGGGCGTTGCTTGAATACATGATTCCTAATTTGTTCGTTCATTTTGTGTTTGCCTTGATCATTTACGTCCCGCTTCGGAAACAACTGGAGCGGATCGGCAAGAGACGGAGCAAGACAGAAGAAGCTTCTTAAATACATTTATGGAGCGCAAAGCAGGAACTTGGGGCCCCGGGCACGAAATGTAATGAGATGGGAGGGACAGGCTTATGACGGTAAAATCGAATCACGTAACGATTAAAGGCATCCGAGACGGCCTGGTTTTCCTGTTGGACGATCAATGTGAATTCGAGGAATTGCTCTATGAGCTCCGCTATAAGCTGGAACACAGCCATCAAAATATTTTGACCGGACCGATTGTTCATGTGGATATCAAGTTGGGTGCCCGCGAAGTGACAGAGGACCAGAAAGAAGCAATCCTCGATATATTGAAACAAAAAGGGAATCTGCTTATTCGATCCATCGACTCACCTGCACTCCAACCGGAGGTTAAAGGACCGCCGCCGATTGTGACCATGTGTGGTATGGTGCGTTCAGGTCAGGTGCTTCATCATGAAGGAAATCTCCTGTTTCTTGGGGATATCAATCCGGGGGGCACGGTGACGTGTACCGGAGATATATATGTGTTGGGTTCACTCAGAGGTATGGCTCATGCCGGAATTGGCGGGGACGAAGAAGCTATTATTGCCGCTTCGGTGTTTGCACCGACGCAGCTGCGGATTGCGGATATCATCAGTCGTCCTCCCGATGAATGGGAGAGCCGAGAGACCGGAATGGAATTTGCTTACTTACAGGACAATCAGATGCAGATAGACAAGATGAGCAATATCGTTCGGTTGCGCCGAGATTTTAATGTGTTTAAAGGAGTGTAGCTCATGGGAGAGGCGATCGTGATCACTTCGGGTAAAGGCGGCGTGGGTAAAACAACCACCTCGGCAAACATCGGGACAGCGCTGGCGCTGCTCGGCAAAAAGGTTTGTCTGGTAGATACCGATATCGGCCTTCGTAATTTGGATGTCGTGATGGGACTCGAAAACCGTATTATTTACGATCTGTGCGACGTTGCAGACGGCCGCTGCCGTCTGAATCAGGCTTTGGTCAAAGACAAGCGTTTCGAAGAATTATATATGTTGCCTGCGGCGCAGACGAGAGACAAAAACTCGGTGTCGCCAGAACAGGTGAAGGATATTATCCTTGAATTGAAAAAAGATTTTGAATACGTCATTATTGATTGCCCAGCCGGCATAGAGCAGGGCTTCAAAAATGCGGTAGCAGGAGCAGATCAGGCCATCGTGGTCACTACACCGGAAAATGCTGCAGTACGTGATGCGGATCGTGTCATCGGCCTGTTGGAGAGTTCACACATTCAATCACCGAAGCTGGTGGTGAATCGAATTCGCAATAATATGGTTAAATCAGGTGACATGCTGGATATCGATGGTATTTTACAAGTACTTAATATTGACCTGATTGGCATCGTACCTGATGATGAGCTGGTTATCAAAGCGGCCAATTCAGGAGAACCTACGGTCATGAATCCGGATTCACTTGCGGCGATAGCGTATCGCAACATTGCTCGACGCATTCTGGGAGATACGGTCCCATTGATGCAACTGGAGCAGAAAAAGGGCGCTTTTACTCGTTTCAAAAAGTTCTTGGGAATGGGTTAATTCGTTAAACGAAATTATTCATCAACTGACTACATGATAGCCGTGGCTTATAGCCCGGCTTTTTTTGTTACCTGCTGGCAGGCTTGTTCATATTATCAACCGCCTCTTCATAGGATGTAGTAAACAAGCCTCGGCGGGAGGACATTCCATGAACACGAAACTCAGAATTAAGCAAAGAAGAGAAGAACGCATTCGGCGACTGATGGACGGTGCGACTGTTGAAGTTTTACAGGAGCAAAAAGTAGGTTCGCTATTGGACAAGAACGAGATCATACAACGGAAGCCGTATACAACTGGTGAGGGGACACAGGAAAGAGATCCGGAATGGCTGTGGAAAAAAGAGAATGGTCATTTCGTTCCAGGGGGGCATTCAAGATTCAACCTGTTCAAGTCACTTCTAAGGCGGATGGTCATTAGCGCTTTAATATTTGGCGGAGTATGGGGTCTGTTTCAGTTGGATACATCATGGACGACATCACCCAAAACAGTAATAGCCGATGCACTCCATCGAGATATGGATTTTGCCTCTGCTGCAGCCTGGTATGAACGGCACTTTGGAGGAACACCTTCGTTTCTTCCGGTTCTCGGACATACGACAGATGCTGTTAATGGTTCCGGCATTCGGCAGTTACTGGGCAAACCCATCTCGGGCACAGTAGTTCAGCCATTTGCGCTGAGTATGAAGGGAATTGAGATCGTTCCTGATGCCGCAGGTGCAGAACGTATACAGGTCGCAAGTTCTGATGCAGGGCGTGTCATGGAGGTTATCGGCGATGCAGCAAGTGGGTTCACGGTTGTCATCCAGCATACAGGCAATGTCACGGCAATATATGGTCGATTGAACGAGAGTGAAGTAATCGTGAACGATTGGGTTGAAGCGGGGAATGCGGTTGGGAGTCTCAAGACTACTGGTGGTGAACAACCGGCCACGCTCTATTTTGCGGTCAAAGAGGGTGAGGATTACGTAGACCCAGCGGAAGTCGTTGCCCTTGATTAGGGTGTGGGGAGTACGTATTACGTTTCATCCGTTTTTTGTGATTATCATGATGGCGTCTCTTCTGACAGGACATTTTATTGAACTCATTACGTTGTTTGCCATCGTATTCATTCATGAATGTGGACATGCTGCGGCTGCTGCCCTTCTTGGCTATCGTGTCTTGTCGATCCAGATGCTTCCTTTTGGAGGAGTAGCGGTAATTGAAGATGGAGTCAACATCACGGCCTTCAGAGAAATCATGATCGCTCTGGCAGGTCCATTGCAAAACATGCTGATGGTTGGCATGGTTTGGCTGCTGCAGTATGGCAATCTGGGCGATCCGGTTTTTCTGAACTACATCATTCAGGGGAATCTGCTCATTGCGCTCTTTAACCTGCTACCCGTACTGCCCCTGGACGGAGGTAAAATTGTTCAAGCGCTTGTCAGTCTGTGGGCACCCTACTATACAACATTAATGTGGACTTACAGAATTAGTATCCTGTGCAGCGCAGGGGTTATTCTATATGCTATCAGCCGGTGGCTTACCGGAGACTACGGTCTACCACTCAACATTCTGTTAATCGGTCTTTTTTTGTTCTATTCCAACCTGACGGATTACCGAAATGTGCCCTATCGCTTTATCCGTTTTCTCATGAATCGGGAGGGTGCTTTCGCTCGGCATGCGGCTACTGGCAGTTTGGCGCAGCCAATAATCTCATTTCCAGCGAAACCTTTGGACACTATTTTGCGTCTATTAAAGAGAGAAAGATACCATATGGTATACGTGATGAACAGACAGGGACGAATTATGGCAGTATTGCCTGAACAACGCATTATCGGTTCCTATTTTCAACAAAATGGCGATAAATTGTAGTGTTCTGGTGGACCTGTTCTGAAATGGGTTAATACATGTACGATGAGAAATGTAAAGATACTGAAATGGATGTGGATGAATTGAATTGTCTTCTAGAGGTGAAGCCATGAAACAAATGATTGTACATAATGAACATAACCTCATGCAAATGGCGCTTCTGGAAGAAGGCAAAGCTGTGGAATTCACGGCAGAACGTACACGCGAGCGTGGACTTCTGGGGTCCTATTTCAAGGGACGGGTCGTGAATGTGTTACCGGGTATGCAGGCTGCTTTTGTGGATATTGGTCAGAAAAAGAATGCGTTTCTATATGTGGACGATGTGTTGCATCCCCATCTGGAGAAGCAGGCCAAGGTGAAGCCTTCCATCTCGGAGTTGCTTCGTCCGGGTCAGGAAGTCATTGTTCAGGTTCTGAAGGAACCGGTAGGAGGCAAGGGAGCCCGGGTGACGACTCATTATTCACTCCCGGGCCGCTGGCTTGTCTACATGCCTATTGCCGACTATGTGGCGGTATCCAAGAAAATTGCCCGTGAGGGAGATCGTTCCCGCCTCAAGGCACTTGGAGAACAACTGAGACGGGATGAAGAAGGGCTTATTATCCGAACCGTATCTGCAGAAGAACAGCACGAAGCCATTCAAGCTGACTTGGAAACATTACGTGCGCAGTGGTACCTGATTCGTGAAAAAGCGGATAGTTTGCCTTCCCCGAGCCTATTGCATCGGGATCATAGCATGGTACAGCGAATTATCAGAGATGTGTATACGCCAGGCAGTGATGAGGTCATCACCGATAGTGAAGGACAAGCTCGCGAGGTAAAAGCATTGCTGGAAGAGATGAGTCCCGGTCATCAACCCAAAGTACAGGTGTATCGGGGAACAGAGTCCATCTTTGCTGCTTATGGTGTGCAGGAGCAGTTGAACAAGGATTTTGCTCGGAAAGTATGGCTGCCTGGAGGCGGATATATCGTTATTGATCATACCGAAGCTCTGACTGTAGTGGATGTGAACACAGGCAAATATACGGGAGCTGGCGGTGACAGTCTGGAAGAGACCGTGACGGAGACCAACATGCAGGCAGCAGTGGAGATTGCCCGTCTGATGCGCCTGCGGGATATTGGTGGCATGATTATTGTCGACTTCATTGATATGGAGGAAGCTTCGAATCGGCATGAAGTGGCGGCAACCTTGGAGGGCGAGCTTAAAAAGGATCGGACCAAAGCGTTCGTGATGGGTTGGACCAAGCTGGGCTTGCTTGAACTGACACGCAAAAAAGTGCGGGAAGAGAGTACGTTACCCTATGTGGAGCCGTGTTCTTCCTGTCATGGTACGGGAAAAAGATATATTTCACCTTTGCATTGATTTTTGAAATATTGCGTGATATAATCTTCAAGTATGTGTTTAGCCTAATGGTCTTGCACATGCTGTAACCGCACTGGCCGGGTATAAGAACAGTTCCGCAAGGACACTGTCACCTGAGAACGGGCGAGTCTGAGACATGAGGAGGTGCAAGGCAAATGTACGCAATTATTGAAACAGGCGGCAAACAGTACAAAGTCCAAGAGGGCGATGTTCTGTTCATCGAGAAATTGACTGCGAACGATGGCGAAAGCGTAACGTTCGACCGTGTCCTGGCTGTATCTAACGATCAAGGTTTGACAGCAGGTACACCATTGATTTCCGGAGCTACTGTAACGGCTAAAGTGGAGAAACATGGCAAAGGACAAAAGGTTATCGTATACAAATACAAACCTAAAAAGAACTACCATGTGAAGCAAGGTCACCGTCAACCGTACACTAAAGTAACTATCGAAACAATCAAAGCGTAAAGAAGGTGCGATAAGTGATTATCGTTCAAATCTTTCGTGATGAGGACGGGAACATCGAACGCTTTTCCATCGAAGGGCATGCTAATTTTGCCAAGCGTGGAGAAGACATCGTATGTGCCGGGGTATCCGCTGTTACAGTGGGTACGGTGAACTCGATTGAAACATTGACCGGTGTCGAAATGGATGCCAAGATGAAGAATGGCTTTTTAAGCGGTTCTTTACCTTTGTTAGAGAGAGGGGAAACTTGGTCCCAGGTACAATTGTTACTCGAATCCATGGTGGTTATGCTCTCTAATATTGCAGAGTCATACGGGAAGTATATTAAAATACAGCAATTCAAATAAGCAAAGAAGGAGGACAACCAATCATGTTGAAATTAAATCTTCAGTTATTCGCATCGAAAAAAGGTGTAGGTTCCACGAAGAACGGACGTGACAGTAATGCTCAGCGTCTGGGTGTTAAACGTGCTGATGGTCAAACTGTAACTGGTGGTAGCATTCTCGTTCGCCAACGCGGAACGAAAATTCACCCAGGAACTAACGTTGGTATCGGTAAAGATGACACTTTGTTCGCGAAAATCGACGGCGTTGTAAAATTCGAACGTTGGGGACGCGATCGTAAAAAAGTAAGCATCTATCCTGTTAACGTTGCTCCTGTAGCAGCTGCAGTAGAAGCGTAATATCGGCATTCCGCCTAAGGAGCCTTCGGCATTTTTGCCGGAGGTTTTTTGTATTCAACGGTTATTCGATAATGAACTGGCAGAAAAGACATGTTATACTTGGTTACGGTGGGTGTAGACCAACCGAGTTTTGTAGAACGGGGAGAAGCCATGAAATCTTGGAAAAGAGTGCCGTGGATTGCGGCATGTTCACTTCTGATTCCTTTGGTTTTCGTTATGTTGTATCCGGCGATGATCTCAAGCGTCGTGTGCGCATTGTGGTCCGTCGCAGTATTGCTCATTTCTGTGAATGCGATGAAGAAACAGGCGGAGGCGGAACGCAGAGCCATCATACAATCCATGGAAAAGACAGCAATTGCTTCATTAAATCATCATCGACACGACTGGATGAACGACCTTCAGGTGTTATATGGATATCTTCGGCTGGGCAAACTTGATAAATCCTTGCAATGTGTGGAAAGAATAAAAGAGCGGGTTACAGAAGAAAGCCGAATCTCCAGATTAGGTATTCCTTCCCTCGTATTTTATCTTCAGTCTTTTCGCGCCAGTGGAATTGCGCTGGAATTGCATGTGGAAATAGAAGATGAGTTGCAGCTTAGTGCTCTGGTCTCTCCCGAGGATGGCGAGTCACTTACCGGGGCGATTGCGGATGCAATCAGGGCCTATCAATATGGCGGCGGCCGGTCTTCTTGGGGAGAGGTTCGCAAACTGACCTTAAATTTCGGACAGGATCATGGAGATGTGGTTGTCCGACTGGATGGGGATCAAACACCCGATCCGGAAACACTACGGCAGCTTAGTGCCGTACTCAAAGGGAAAAAAGTCAGAACGGAGCAGCTTCCGTCTGAGGATACGTTTATACAATTCAGAATGGCGTGTGGAATATAGGAAGAAGGGGTTAACCAATGTTTGTAGATAAAGCGAAGATTTATGTGAAAGCCGGAGACGGAGGGGACGGAATTATTTCGTTCCGTCGTGAGAAGTATGTACCAAACGGCGGACCTGCCGGGGGCGATGGAGGCAGAGGAGCTGACATCATTTTCCGCGTGGATGAAGGTTTGCGGACGTTGATGGATTTCCGTTACCAGCGTCACTTCAAGGCCCCACGTGGTGAGAAGGGACGTAATAAGAGTCAGCACGGTGCAAACGCTGAGAACATGATTGTGCGGATTCCACCAGGAACTATCATTTTGGATGAAGACAGTGGAGAAGTACTGGCGGACATGACACGTCATGGTCAGCAGGTTGTTATTGCTCGTGGTGGTCGGGGCGGACGGGGTAACATCCGATTTGCCACACCGAACAACCCTGCACCTGAACTTGCCGAGAATGGTGAAGAAGGCCAAGAGCGTTACATCGTATTAGAGCTAAAAGTTATGGCAGATGTTGGTCTTGTTGGTTTCCCGAGTGTCGGGAAATCCACATTGCTTTCTGTCGTTTCGTCAGCCAAGCCAAAGATCGGTGCTTACCATTTCACAACCATTACACCGAATCTGGGTGTAGTCGGTGTAGGAGAAGGCCGAAGCTTCGTGATGGCCGATTTGCCTGGACTGATTGAAGGTGCGCATGAAGGGATCGGACTGGGACATGAGTTCCTGCGTCATGTCGAGCGCACTCGTATTATTGTTCATGTCGTAGATATGTCGGGTTCGGAAGGACGCGATCCTTTTGAAGACTGGCAGAAAATCAATGACGAATTGAAGTTGTACAATCCGCTTCTCGCCGAGAGAACGCAAGTTGTAGCAGCTAACAAGATGGATATGCCAGACTCTGAAGCGAACCTGGAGCAATTTTTACAGCAAGTTCGTGAAGTTCAACCTGATATTGAAGTGATGCCAATTTCATCCTTGACTCGTAAAGGGATTCAAGAACTTCTGTATCGTGCAGCTGATCTGCTAGATCAGGCTCCAGACGAGCGAGTGGTTGAAGAGGTAGCAGATGTATCTGAACGTAAAGTATATAGTCTGGACAAAAAAGAAGACGATGGTTTCAAAATTGTGCGTGAGAATGAAATGTTCGTTGTCGAAAGTGCCAAGATTGACCGCATGATGAAACGGATGCAACTGAACTCGCACGAGGCTATACTGAAACTCGCACGTACACTGCGTTATATGGGTGTAGATGCTGAGTTGCGTAAGCGCGGAGCTGTAGAAGGCACCATCGTGCGCATCGGAGACTTTGAATTCGAATTCGTGGAAGGTAGCAGTTACTACTAAGTAGCCGTCTTCCGTGGAGAGACCAGTAGATATATGAACGCAGAGAAGTGGGAAGTTGACCCACAACTCTGCGTTTTTTTGTTTTTCCTGACATGGGAGAGGGATAAACTTGTATACTGTGAGGAACGTATTTCAAAAAATAGGCGTGTCATGTATTGCCCTTTTGGCGTAGATCCTATATAATGTCCACTATATGAATACATGAGTCTTTGAGGAGAGGACGTTCTGTGAACGAACGCTATTACTTAGTACGGGAAGATATTTTACCAGAGGCTGTGGTGAAGACCATGCAGGTAAAAGAGCTACTGGCTTCCGGTGATGTTAAAACAGTGCATGAGGCGGTTGAGCAGGTCGGATTAAGCCGGAGTGCCTTTTACAAGTACAAGGATGGAATTCATCTGATCAACCAGCTTGAGCGCGAGAGAATTGTAACGATTTCCATTGATCTGGAGCATCAGTCGGGTATCTTGTCTCGTGTGCTTGGACATGTAGCTGGTTATGGGGCCAATGTACTTACAATTAATCAGAGTATCCCGCTTCAGGGAAGAGCCAATGTCGTCATTTCAGTGGAGACGACACATCTTCACGGAGAAATTGGAGAAATGCTGGATCGGATGCAAGATATGCCTGGAGTGAGACGCACACGTATTGTAGGCCAAGGTTAATTAGGCTTTATCATACAGGACTGACAGACAAGAATAGACATTAGGGGGTAGATCGTTAGTGAAACCGGTAAAAGTCGGATTGTTGGGTCTGGGAACTGTCGGAACGGGAGTCGTTCGCATTGTGGAGGGAAATCAGGAGGATCTGAGCAGTCAGGTTGGATCGCCGATTATCATCGAGAAGATTGCAGTGAAAAATACAGAGAAAGACCGTGTCATTGCTGTAGACCGTGCCAAGCTTACGGAAGATCCTTGGGAAGTCATTCGTCATCCGGATATTGATGTCATCGTTGAAGTCATGGGCGGTATTGATCAGACGAAGGAGTATATTCTCGAAGCGTTGGAACGTGGGAAACACATCGTAACAGCGAACAAGGATCTCATGGCTCTGCATGGTTCGGAGATTTTGGCGAAGGCACAGGAAAAACAATGTGACGTGTTCTATGAGGCGAGTGTTGCGGGAGGTATTCCGATCATTCGTACACTGATTGAAGGTTTCTCTTCCGACCGGATTACCCGCATTATGGGGATTGTGAACGGAACAACGAACTTTATTTTGACCAAAATGAGTCAGGAAGGTGCATCCTATGAAGAAGTGCTGGCTGAAGCACAGGCTTTGGGATACGCCGAATCCGATCCAACCTCCGATGTGGAAGGACTTGACGCAGCTCGCAAAATGGCGATCTTGAGTACGCTCGGTTTCCGTACCAATGTGGAGTTGAAGGATGTAACCGTTAAAGGCATATCCTCCGTGACCCGTGAAGACATTACGTATGCCAGAAGACTAGGGTATGAGATGAAATTACTTGGTATTGCGGACCGTATTGACGATGAGATCACGATTAGCGTACAGCCGACTATGGTTAGACAGAATCATCCTATTGCTTCAGTCAACGGTGTATTCAACGCAGTATATGTACACGGCGAAGCTGTAGGGGAGACCATGTTCTACGGTGCAGGTGCGGGAGAACTCCCAACGGCAACATCTGTTGTAGCTGACATTGTGGCGGTCACCAAAAACCTTAAGCTTGGCGTAAACGGTCTAAAAGCGATTGTGTCTTATAAGACGAAGCGACTGCAAAGCGACGAGCAGATCGTGTCGAAAAACTTTATTTTACTACACGTAGACGACAAAGCCGGAGTATTGGCACAAATTACACAAATTTTCGCAGAATATGATGTCAGTCTGGCCTCGGTTGTTCAACAGCCGAATGAGCACAACCCGGATGCCGAAATCATTATCGTTACGCATAATGCAAGTAAAGCGAGCATGGATAAAGTGTTAAAACATTTTGAATCACTCAGCGTCATTCGGCGCATTAAGAGTGTGTATCGGGTGGAAGGATAAGTTTCCGTATCACTTAGAGCATCACAATTATTTCAGTTATAACGTACAAGTTAATCATATGCGTAACAACAGGTCATTATTTTAGATTATTAAAACATAAAGGAGTTTACCCACAATGAGATATCAAGGACTTTTGCAAACATACAGAGAGCACCTTCCGGTTAATGAAAATACACCCCTGCTTACGCTTCAGGAAGGAAACACACCGTTGATTCATGCAGAGAATCTGTCTGAGGAACTCGGTTTGAACCTCTATTTCAAATACGAAGGCTTGAA
This sequence comes from Paenibacillus sp. SZ31, assembly GCF_012912005.1. GTDB lineage: Bacteria > Bacillota > Bacilli > Paenibacillales > Paenibacillaceae > Paenibacillus. The sequence goes on along the minus strand of NZ_JABBEA010000005.1, from coordinate 6,207 downwards.
CCCTACGGGTTCTTTCAAAGACCGCGGAATGGTTATGGCTGTTGCCAAAGCACTGGAAGAGGGCAGTCGCACGATCATGTGTGCATCTACAGGTAATACGTCAGCAGCTGCAGCGGCCTATGCCGCACGTGGCGGTCTCAATTGTATCGTGCTGATCCCGAATAACAACATTGCACTGGGTAAACTGGCCCAAGCCATGATCTATGGAGCTAAAGTGATTGCGATCAATGGTAACTTTGACCGTGCACTGGAGATTGTGCGTGAGATTACAGCCAAACATCCGATCACACTTGTAAACTCTGTGAATCCGTTCCGGATTGAAGGACAGAAGACAGCGGCGTTTGAAGTGATTGAACAACTTGGCGAAGCACCGGACGTTCTGGCTATTCCAGTCGGTAATGCGGGTAATATCTCGGCTTATTGGAAAGGTTTCAAAGAATATAAAGAGGCAGGCAAATCCAACACGCTGCCACGCATGGTTGGTTTCGAAGCTGAAGGTGCGATGGCTATTGTCAAAGGCGAACCGATCCTTGAACCTGAAACGGTGGCAACAGCGATTCGAATCGGTAATCCGGCAAGCTGGAAAACAGCAGTAGCTGCAGCTGAGGAATCTGGCGGACAGATTAACTATGTAACTGATGAACAAATCCTGACGGCGTATCGTACACTTGCTTCTCGTGAAGGGATTTTTGCAGAACCTGCTTCTGCTGCTTCCCTTGCCGGTGTATACAAACTGAAGAGTGAAGGGTACTTTAAAGGCGGAGAGACTGTCGTTTGTGTACTCACTGGTAATGGCCTGAAAGATCCTAATATTGCGATCAAAACAGTAGCGACTGAGCCACTTGTTGTTGAAGATACGGAAGAAGCAGTAATGGCGGCCATTGCACAACTGGAGCAGCAATCTGTATGAGTTTGCGTGAAAAGGTAACCGTAAAAATACCTGCAAGCACAGCCAATCTCGGTCCAGGGTTTGATACCCTGGGCATGGCATTGTCTTTGTATGCCTGGTTGGAAATGAAACCTGCCGAGCAGACGACATTTCATCTTCATGGCAATCATTTGACAGGCCTGCCAACAGATAAATCGAATTTGATATACGAAGTTGCACAGATGGTATTCAATGAAGCTGGGGTGTCTGTACCTGAATTGGAGATTTCCATGTATTCCGATATTCCGCTTACGCGGGGACTCGGGAGCAGTGCATCAGCCATCGTTGGTGCACTGGCGGCAGCGAATGCATTAATTGGCGCTCCTTTATCGGATGCCAAGCTCCTGGATATGGCCACATCCCTTGAGAAGCATCCTGATAATGTGGGAGCATCTCTGTATGGCGGTATTATTACGGCTGCATGGAATGGTCAACAGGTAGATCATATACGTATTGAACCACACCAGGATTTGCAGGCTTTGGTTATTGTACCTGAATTCCAGCTGTCTACTTCAAAAGCAAGGAATGTGATTCCAGAGCAATTTGGCATGTCTGATGTGGTGCATAACATTAGCAGATCCTCACTGCTCGTTGCCGCTTTGGCAAGTGGACGACTGGACATGATTCAGAAGGCGATGTCAGATCGAATTCACCAACCATATCGGGCATCCTTAGTGCCAGGCATGGCTGAGATATTGGAACATGCCGTCGATCATGGAGCGTTGGGAGCTGCCCTGAGCGGAGCTGGACCGACCGTGTTGACTTTGGTAGATCGTCATGACACCCGCAAAGCGGAATTGGAACAATATTTGCTGAACACCATGGAGCGGGAGGGCATAACTGCTTCTGCACTGTGGCTCGATCCGGATTTGGACGGTGTAACCTTGCTACCTGATCAAGACGAACGTCCTTTTTTGGACAGAATCAAAGGGGAAGTTAATGCATGAAACGAATTGCAGTATTACCTGAAGGCTCCGTTTCTCATGAAGCGATTGATTTCTTGTTTAACGGTGAACCGTTAGATTTGCTTCACTTCAAGCTGATTTCGGATGTTTTTCGAGCAACGGATAGTGGGAATGCACAATACAGTGTTATTCCGATTGAGAATACCATTGAAGGCTCCGTTAGTCTTCATATGGACTGGCTTGTGAATGAAGTGGATATTCCGATGCAAGCAGAGTGGGTATACCCATCCATCCAGAATGTGATTGGACATGGCTCGGAATTTAAGACAGAGAGTGGCGAGTATGATTTCAGTAGAATTACTAAGATCATGTCCCATCCTGTGGCTATTCCGCAGTGTCAGAATTTTATTCGGCTGCATTCGCCTGGGGCAGACCTTGAAGGTGTGAACAGTACAGCCGAAGCTGTAGAAATTGTGAAAAAGAATCCGGGTAAGGGCTGGGTGGCGATCGGTACAAAGCTTGCTGCTCAGAAGCATGGCCTGGACATTATGGCTGAACGAGTTACAGATCATGACAACAACTATACCCGTTTTGTGCTCATCGGCCATGAACCTGTGAACATTCCGCGTGAACCGGATCATGTAAAAACCAGCTTGCTGGTGACGTTGCCAGAAGATGCACCGGGTGCGTTGCATCAGGTATTGTCGGCTTTTGCCTGGCGGAAGCTGAACCTGACCCGTCTCGAGTCTCGTCCAACGAAGAAACGATTGGGCAGTTACTATTTTTACATTGATGTTGTGGAAACGGTCGATTCGATTTTGCTGACCGCAGCCATGGCCGAGATTGAGGCATTGAATTGTCAGGTGCGCGTTCTTGGTAGCTATCCTTGTTATACATATCCTTCGAGGTAATCGACCTGATGGTGGTTGTGAATGTTAGAAGGTTGTCATAAGTCGGGGTAGAATGAGCGAGTAATCGCTTGTCATTTGGTGTACAATGGACGGGTTAATAACGTTTCGGAGTTTAGGGAATGGATATTTTATGGAGGTGCAGTCATCGGTGGCAGAACAATGGATCTATTTGGATGGTCAGTATGTGACCAAGGAGAACGCAACCGTTTCGGTATATGATCATGGATTTTTGTATGGAGACGGGATTTTCGAAGGTATTCGGATTTATAACGGAAACATTTTCAGATGTAAGGCCCACTTGGATCGTTTGTATGATTCGGCGAAATCCATCAGTTTGAACATCCCGCTGTCCATTGATGAGATGCTGGAAGTCATGGCTGAAACGGTACGCCGCAATGATATGCGTAATGGTTATATTCGTCTTATTGTATCGCGCGGCCCTGGTAATCTGGGCTTGGACCCGTTACGTTGCCCTAAGGCATCTGTGATCATCATCGTGGAACAATTGGCGATCTATCCGGAGGAAGCGTATCTTACTGGATTGAAAGCAGTGTCTGTATCCCAACGCCGGAACATTCCGGACGCATTGAATCCGAAAATTAAATCATTGAACTATCTGAATAACATCCTGGTTAAAATCCAGTCTAACTATTCAGGTGCTGGTGAAGCGATTATGCTGAACTCCCAAGGTTACGTTACTGAGGGTTCAAGTGATAACATCTTCATCATCAAAAATGGTGTAGTGTACACGCCGCCTTGTTATCTCGGAGCACTTGAAGGAATTACACGTCAAGCGATTATCGATCTATGTGGAGAACTGGAGCTTGAATTAAAAGAAGTGCCATTCACCCTGCATGATGTGTATATCGCAGACGAAGTCTTTTTCACCGGGACAGCTGCAGAAGTTATCGCTGCATATGAAGTCGATGGAAGAACAATTGGTACGGGTGTAGCAGGTCCGGTAACGCTGAGACTGCTGGAAGCATTCCGTCAGATTGTTGACAAAGATGGCTATAAAGTGTGGGAATCTTAAGTTTGAGCGAATAGCATAGGGAACAGGAATCCTCCTTGTCCGATAAAATTCAACATACCTGGCGTATGGGGATTTTAGAGACAGGAGGATTTTTTTTGTTTAGTTGATGTCATTAGCCCGGTTTCTGCATAGGATGTAGTAACGGTATGGGCGAATGTACTGCCCAAGTATGACGTCTAGGAGGTTAGTTCCCTGTGAAAATACACATGGTGAAAAAAGGCGACACATTATATCTGCTGTCCCAAAAATACAATGTAGCGCTGGACAAATTGATCGCGGCTAATCCGCAAATCACAAATCCCGACAAGCTGGATATTGGCATGAAGGTCAAAATCCCTGCAGAGCCAGTAACACCGAAACCGGAAGGCGTGCTGCACAGTCACAAGGTTCAGCAAGGAGATTCGTTATGGAAGTTGTCACAAGCCTGGGGAGTTCCTTTAAAAGATATGATCAATGCCAATCCACAGTTGAAAAATCCGAACGCTCTGCTGGTGGGGGAGACTGTTTATATTCCATCCATGCACGCACAAGGAAACATCACATCTAATTCGGGTGCCAGCAACATTGCTGCGCATGAAAAATTGTCGCCTGAAGGTAAGGAATACACAGGAGTCAAAGAACCGGAACCACCGGCGCCAGTTGTACCAACTCCTCCTGCTCCAGTAGCTGAGGTTCCAGTTCCAGTTCCAGTGCCTGCTCCACCACCAGCCAATCCGGTAAAGCCAAATGTGAAACCTGAACTGGAGGCACTGCCACAGTTGCCTGAGCTTCCTGAAGTGAAGCCTGAAAAGGAAACGCACAAAAAAGAAGAGGTTAAACCTGAAGTTCATGTAAAACCTGTAGCAGAATCCAAGAAATACACAATGCCCAATCTTTCGCCTGAAATTATGCCTTTGCCTGTAATGCCTAATACAAAGTCTCCAGTTGAGGTTGCACCAGCGACGAAAAAACCTTGTGGTTGTGGTAATAAGTTACATCATGCGCCAGCGGAGCACCCTTATGTTCAAATCCCCGTTCCTGTACAAGAGGTGTATGGTGTTCAACAAGACATGTACACGGCAGGAGCGAGCAACAATGCACCGTTTCCAGGGATTCCGGAAATTAGTCCTTATAGTGGCAGTGATCTGCCGAACAGTCCGTGGACTGGGGCGGAGCAGAGCCATAATCACAACAACGTTGTGCCGAATTTGTCCCCAGAAATGCAAAACAACTCATTTCCAATATCGCCAGCTGCCCATGTGAATAGTCCATTCCCATCGTATGTCGCACCTAGTCATATGAATCATCAGCCGCCTTTTATATCCCCATATTCGATGCTTCCTTACCCTCCATGCGGATGTGGTTCACATACACATGTGCCTCAGTATACTTATCCTTCACATGGTTATCAGGATCCGGCTTGGAATATGTATGGTCCTTCGTACGGTATGCCGCCTGAAATGTCCACATCAACGATGCCAAACCAGCCTATCGAGTATGCTTATCAAAATCCGTACCCAACCCAAAACATGGTTCCGCCGTCTCCGCTTGGTGCTTTTGGTGAATTGTACCCTCCACAAGGCCAAAGTAAGGGGGGTAAAAAAGGGGGCCGTGACGACGCTAACTTAAGTCAGGTAGCGCTTGAAGAGGTTGGAGCGGATTCGGAGGCGAAGTCCAAGCAAGCCGGGAATAAGCCGGCAGCTACGAAACGCAGAACAACCAAGGCTCCTCTGAAGAATAAATCCAAGGTGACCGTGTCTGGGAAAACATCCAGAGAAGGAGCGACTACCTCCAACCAACGGAAATCAAACAAAAAGCGTCGTAATCCATGGATACAAAACTAATCTAGAAGTTTGTGATTGTTGAAGAAGTAGGGTGATTGTTATATCAGCGGGAAGCCAGCTCTGTAATTGTGAGCTGGCTTATCGTTTGTTTGAGTATAGATTGATTCACGCATGTATAACGAAGATGTGGCTATTTAGGATTGATGAGGAGCATTTTATTACGAAAGTGTTGTAAACCCTTTCATTAGTGTGTTAGAATATTTGTACCCTATGAGCGCACCATTATGATAGGACAAATTAGGGAACGGATACGATAGCTTTAGCTGGTGCAAAACTACTAACAGAAAAGAAATGAAAAAAACTGTTGCATTAGATTCAGCCGTATGATATATTATTTAAGTCGCCGCTGAAACACACGGCTGACACGGGAAACAAAAGAAATAATGAAACAAGTTTGATCTTTGAAAACTGAACAACGAGTGAGTAAACATTCTGCTTGCAGAATGAACGCAAAAGTTTGAGACAAGCCTTGGCTTGAATCGACTGGAGCACAAATGAGATTTTTAATCTCGTCAGATTCAAAATGAGCTTATCGCTCTTTTCAATACTTTATTGGAGAGTTTGATCCTGGCTCAGGACGAACGCTGGCGGCATGCCTAATACATGC
>NZ_JABBEA010000004.1 GCF_012912005.1 Paenibacillus sp. SZ31 | reverse complement strand
TTCTACACGAATCCGGCCATGGGCCATTTTTTATTTATTTCCAGTAGGTGTCGCACTTCATATTACAATTCGTCATAACTAAAGAAGAAAACACAGCTAATTATGAAAATATCGGAAATCAGAGATATGATAAATCTCAGATAAATTATAACTCTTTATATAAAAAAGTCCTTACTATTGATGAGACATTAAGCGGGTATATTGAAAAAATAAAGTTAATTATGCCTCCTCAACAAGGAGAGGAGGCACTTCTTATTCATCATGTTAAGGAAGGTAATCAATTCGCCAAAGAGCGTATGGTAACTATGTTTTTGAAGGTTGCTCTTAGAATAGCACTCCGGAATCATGAAAAATTCGGATACCCACTAGATGAAACTATTCAAAATGCTAATATAGGGTTGTTGCTAGCTGTGGAAAAAATTCCAGTTGATAAGAATTTAAAGTACTCAACCTATGCTACTTGGTGGGTACGACAATACATTGCTCGTGAAACACAAGGTATTAGCAGGGTGTTTTATACTTTTCCAGCACATGTTAGAGAAAAACTGTTAATAGTAGTCAATACAAAAAGAAGCCATGATTGTTCTCAATGTATTAGTGGCGAAAATTGTATTAATCTAATTGAATGTATAGCTAAACAGCTGAATATTGATAAAAATAGGGCTATTTGGTACCTTAAAATACTAGAGGATCCATTGAGTATTGAACAGTTAATAAGTTTTGATGATTGCTTACTAAGTGACTATGGGGATCAGAAGGAAAAACTAATGCTTAGAATTTATAAAAGCAATCTAAAATATATGTTATATGAAGCTTTTTCAATACTTAATTCAAAAGAAAAGCAAGTATTAGAGTTTAGGTATGGTCTTCTTGATGGGAAACAAAAAACACTAGAAGAAATTGGAGCTATATATGGTGTTACAAGGGAACGTATCCGTCAAATTGAATCAAAAGCTTTAAATAAATTGAGATCTAGGTATTCTAAGGATTACTTTGGTTTCAGCTGATTGAAGAGGAAACTTTTAAAGCTAAAGCTAGCGGTGCTGCAGCGATACCAATTGGGGATCGCGCAGCTTTTTTCGTCTGCAGAAATACTATTCAAGTAAAGATTCATAAATAAATTTATTATTTAGTATTGTTTTTTTGTATATAATGTATTTTGACTGGAATCAAGAAATTTATACATGGAAAATACATTGAAAGAAGCTATTCCCGAGAAAGAGACAGTAGGAGAAAAAACTATTATTGGATACCTTGAAGAAACACCTCCCAAAAGACTATATCGTATATGAACCTGAAATTCGTGGAAGCAGACCGGATTTTGTCATTATAGGACCAGATTTAGGGTTTCTTGTCTAGAAGTGGAATCTGCATCAGGTGAACCGGGACAAATGGACTTTGCGAAATACGGGCGGTGGAGACAGGGGCAGGACTTTGATGCGGATTGGCTGAAGCTCGTGAGCGCATGCTTCAATGAGGAGACGCAGTCGCTGCTGCTTCTGGAGGGTCGGGCGCAAACCATTTTCAAACAAAAAAATAGCTTGGCTCAAGATACAGGATTAGACTTCCGGGGACGTTCCAAGATACCAAAAAGGAATACGGCACAGGTTGTTCAATTTGCGTGAGAATTATATAAAGACCAGTCTAAGTTGCAACAGAAAGTTATCAGCACCGGGGCTGATGCAATTGAGATTATACCGCCTCAGTTTACGAATCGTAAAGGTCCAGAGCCTCTAATTTATCGCAGTAAAAGTACACAAGCAGAGATGGCTTTTGTTGCCAAATCGATAGACTATTTACGGCGTGAAAAATCGTTCGCTCTTAAGGACATTGCCATTTTGTACAGGGTACAGGAGTCTAATCAAGTCAACAGTATCGAAGAATTGGGAAAAGCTCTGGACGAAAATCATCTACCGTATAATTGGGTAACCCAGAATGACCTATCTAAAACGAACTTTAATCGGGAAGAGGAAAGTATTAAAGTTCTGACAATAGACAGTGCTAAGGGATTGGATTTCAGAGCAGTGTTTATGATTTCGATTGAGACCATGCCACGTAAAGCAGGCAAAGCAAATGAAGTTGATGAACGGGAAGTCTCTCGTTTCTATATCGGGATGACGCGAGCGTTGGAGTGGTTATTTCTGAGCTACTCAGGCGAATCTCAATTCACTCGATATCTCGATGAGGTCCAGCGGCAGCGGATGGATAAACAGGCTATGTTATGAAGCTCAAGACCTTTGAAACCATCCTAATACTAGGAATCGGGTTTCAAAGGTCTTCCCCCACCCTCCACATAAACCATAATCGCTTGATACAAAAACCTCAAAAAGTCCTCATCGCCAAACTGATCAAAATAACCCACATAACGGCGATCCGTCGTATAGGCTTCTGCGATACATCTCAAAATCTCAGCATCACAGCTCATAAACTGTTCCAGACAACTCTTCCATTCACGCACTAACGATTGTACTTCACCAGAAGCAGGAGACAACTCCTGATGCTTTGCCAACTCCCGAAATACCTGTTCCATATTGATCGAGAACTGCAGGTAGGCTTGTTCTTGCTCTTCCGCAGACAGCTGGCTCACATTAGCTTCGAATTCCTGATATTTCTCGGTATTTCCGTAGATGAACTTTGCCTCGGATTCATATTGCTCTTGAATGGACAGAATGGGGGAATCGTCAAACAGATGAAGATGAGAGATATCCGTCCCATCCACATACTCGTCCAACTGGTTGATGATGGTTTCGAGTTTTTGTTTTCGTTGAACCAGTGTACTGCGGTGCTCTCTCAGGATATCTTTCTGTTCGTCTTTGGAAAGTTGCATCATGGCTGCAATGTCTTTCAATGAGAAATTCATTTCTTTGAACAAGAGAATCATTTGCAGATTTCCCAGTGCCTCTTGATCGTAATACCGATAGCCGTTGTCTTCGACTTTGCTCGGTTTCAATAGATCCGTTTTATCGTAATAATGTAATGCGCGTTTGGTGATGCCAGTAATCTGAATGATATCTTTAACGGTGAAATAGGGTGTCTTCATTCCAAAATTCCTTTGTTTCAGCAAGGATGACACTTGCCGGAGTGATGGTTGCTTCGGTAATCGGTGTACCTGTTTTGTTCAGATAATATTGGATTAAGTGATAACCGCAGGCATAGCCAGCCGCATAGGGCAAACCTACGGGCGTGAAGTTTTGCATGATGGCAAGTTCATCGCCGTATAGATAGGGATTAATCTGCTCAAAACCGGTGACATGCAGCTGGTCTTTCATCTTCGGTTTGATTACTTTATTCAAAGTCTCCATATCCGTTTTAGCTACCCAGGGGCCTAGCAACTCTTCTCCATACAGGGATGTCGCAAAACTCTCGGCCAGCCCCTCGCTAACAACCATTTCGCCAAGCGTAACATGTTGATCCCACTGGATATGTTGATACCTTACGTTATGATTGCATTCATGGGCTAACACGGATTGCATACGAGGTAGAGTATACCTATTGGGGATCAGGTTCGCAATAATATAACCCGGGATTCCACCATCTCCGCTGATGCCTTCGTTCATGGTGAGTGAAGGACTGTTCTTGTCGCCTAATAAAATCGTATATAGGTATTCGGAGACCGATAGCTCAATCCCGTGATCTGTAAAGGTGGATAGACTCGTACAAACGGCTTCATGACACTGTTGCCAAAATGCTTCAGACGAAATCGCTGCTAACGATTCGTTAATCTCAGGTGTGATATCTGCGGGAGCAATATTCATAAAGTTATTCATCATGATCACATCGAAGCCGTGAGGCTCATGAGAGCGAAACGGGATCTGTTGTATGTTCCATTTGTTCATGAAAGGACCCATCATTCGCTCGCGGTATAACTCCAATTTCTCATCGGGTGCAACCTGGATGATCTCCTCATAGATTTGATCTGAACGTAAAGCGGTAATTTTCATCCTTAATCTCTCCTTCATGTAAGCTTGAGATCATTATCAAGTATGACCTAACGTAACAGTCAAGCGTTGATGTTACGCTGCTGGCTCTCTGAATGATTCTGCATCTTCATTGCGAATATCAGACTAGACAGGATATAGATCAGGCTTAACAAGAGATAAGGGAGTTGCAGCGAGAATACGCGATCAAATGTCGTTTCACTAACCCGCACCAATAACCCGCCGAGAAGCGTACCAATGGCACTAATGCCAAAGGACAAAAAGCGAAACACACTTCCAACCCTGCCAAGCATCTCATTAGGAACGGAACGTTGCAGGATGGAGGAACGCGTAACATTGTAGACAATAATGAAAAATGCAGCACAGAAGTACAGTCCGCCTACCATATACGCATTTGTAGTTAGACCCACCACACCGTATATGATTCCCATGCACAAAATGGAAGAGATAATCAATTGTTTTGTACTCCATCTCTTACGCATATAAGCAACAGCCTGGCTCCCCACGATGCTGCCGATTGTTGCAATGGAGATGAGGATACCAAATGCAAAAGCATCCAACTGAAGCACATCTCGTACAAAAAAGATCTGAGTAGACAGAGCGATCGAATACATCAGCGTAATGGTGACAGATAGAATAGCTAGTCCGCGGAGAAAACGATCATGATAGACATATTGAATACCGGACCACATCTCGCGTTTCCAATTCTTCATCGGGCGAACTACCTTCTTGGTTGTTTCCGTATCCCCTGGGTAGAAGTTTCCCTTCAAACTAATTAAAAAGAGCAGAGCAATAACAGCCGTTACGGCGTCTATGGCAAAAGGAAAAACAATATGCAGGGTTATGATAAACCCTCCCAGAGCAACGCCCATAATATCACTTGTGATTAACTGTCCCGCGGTGAATTGCCCGTTGGCTTTTTCCAACTTACTTTCATCTACTAGTTGTGGGATGACCGTCTGCACTGTACTGTCGAATACAACTCGGCTCAGGCCAATTCCAAACATGAACAGAGCCAGAATCGGAATGCTCACCCATCCTCCCCAGATGCATAACGTCAGAGCAAGTAGAAGGATCATTCGCGTAAAGCCTGCCCCAATCAGCATATGTTTGCGTGAGTAACGGTCGATGAGAACACCCACGGGCAGACTGAAGAGTAGCCAGGGTAAACGAAGTGCCGTCATCGTGACAGAGGCATACAGCGTATCGCTCGTTAGTGTGGAAATTAACCAAGGGACCGCAGCAAGTGTAAGTCCATCACCCAAAAATGTAAGCGAAGATGCACCGAATAACTTGGTATAGTTCGACCTAATTTTCATCGTTCCCTCCACCATTAAGATGTAAAGCATAGCAAATTTAAGACTGGAAGATAATGTGTTTTCACTTAAACCAAATTTAAGTTATTCTAAAATGGTTTTCAATCCTATTTTTACAATAAATAACTTCACAAAACGCTTACAAACTTTCAATTCTACCCTACCTTTTCAGCTACGAAGCTGAGATAATGGGAGAGGAATAAGACATGAAATAGATGCGACAACCATGTTCACCAACAGCCAAAAAATAAAAGCTGCACATCCATAGGAGGATTATTAATGACGACACAACCATTGAATCTGATCCAATCCACGGAGGGCCAAGCGTTACTTGCCCAAATGTATGGACAATCACAAGTAGAGGAACAGACTGCACGTTACACAAAGCTGAACGCAACGTTCGAAGAGTACTTCGGCCCGCAAGAGGGAAGCAAGTTGTTCAGCGCAGCAGGACGTAGCGAGATTGGCGGCAATCATACGGATCATAACCATGGTAAAGTGCTGGCGGGCAGCATTACGCTGGATACACTTGCGGTGGCTGCACCAACTGCGGAGTCGGTTATTACGTTTTACTCAGAAGGCTATGACAAGAAATATGTAATCGATCTCACGGACCTCACGCCAAATACGGAAGACGATGGCACAACAGCATTGATTCGCGGTATGGCTGCAGGATTTGGAGAATTCGGATATAAGGTAGGCGGCTTCCAGGCGTACCTCTCAAGTAATGTGTTCTCTGCATCAGGGGTGAGTTCCTCGGCGTCATTTGAGATGCTGATCTGTACGATTTTGAATCATTTCTATAACGATGGAGAACTGGATGTTGTGACCTTGGCCAAAATCGGTCAGTATGCGGAGAATCACTATTGGAACAAACCTTCCGGTCTGCTGGATCAGATGGCTTGTGCGTACGGCGGACTCATTGCTATTGATTTTGAAAATCCTGCACAGCCAGTCATCGAGCCTGTTCAGTGGGATTTCCAACAAAACGGATACTCATTGGTCATTGTGAATACGGGCGGTAACCACGCTGATCTGACAGAAGATTACGCTGCTGTGCCATATGAGATGAGAGCGGTTGCTCAGGCACTGGGCAGTGAGTATGTTCGGGAAATTACAGCAGACGCAATTTATGCGAACCTCAAGAAGGTTCGTGAAGCTGCTGGCGATCGTGCCGTGTTGCGTGCGCTTCATTTCCTGGAAGAAAACAATCGTGTCGATGGTCAGGTTCAGGCGTTGCGTGATGGACGTTTTGCTGATTTCTTGAAACTGATTACGGCGTCCGGTAACTCGTCATGGAAGTGGTTGCAGAATGTATATCAGAGTGGTGCTGTGAAGGAACAGGAGATTGGCATCGCGTTGGCACTGACCGAGAATTATCTGCAAAACCTGGGTGATGGCGCTTGTCGTATTCATGGTGGTGGATTCGCAGGGGTTATTCTGACGATACTTCCGAACGAAAAAGTAGAAGAGTATATGTCTTGGATGCACGACATGTTGGACACGCCGATTATTGTCGTTAATGTGCGTGCACAAGGTGCAGTATGCCTGAATGAATTGATCGCTAACGCGAGCTAAACGCAGTCAGATTAATAGTTCTGATATGATTCAACGAAGCCCGGGCCATGCCCGGGCTTTTTGGTTTTTCCTTTTTTGAAAAAACTCCAAACCTTGAAGGTCTGTAATGTGTTATTTAAGTAGTGGTTTAGTGAGGAAGGTAGTGACATGGAATACAGGCGTATTGAAGATGGTTTGATTAGGTGAGGGGCTGTATCTCAATAATGTTCTCATGGGAGGAAGGATCAGATGATTACAGTTACAGCGGCTGGGCAGGAAGAGGCTCAATTATATGAGGAGTTGCGGCGTGCGATCGAAGATGTGGAAGAGGGCGAGCAGCGGCAAATAGTTCTGGGTCGGATAATCAGACAGCTCAGGTTCGCCAAGTGGCGCAAAGATCGGATGCGCAAGGTCGATGCATACTGCCAAAGGATCAAGCCCGCGACACTTTGGATCATATTAGCGACAGGCGCACTTACGCCGGTTTTGTTATTTAGCATGTTCATCTGGGTATCGTTGTGGGTGGAATGAAGTTGTAGCGAAGAGGGATAACAATATGAAGTTAATAAAAAAGAACCGTTAACCATCGGATTATTGTATTCCGACTGTAACGATTCTCTGAACTATCTTTAGAGTTAGTGGGACATTTGCGTAGATTTACCGTCTAAAGAGTGCACTTGTCCCTGAATATACTGGTGGTAATCGCGGAAGCTGCTGATGTGATGCAAAGAATCGGAGTTCTCGGACTGAATCTTAATTTTACCGTCCTGAGGCAGATTTTTCATCTCAGCAATGACGGATTTGGAACCCTGGATATCACCGGACATGTCTTGAATTCGCTGTAATAATGCTGGATGTCCTTCATGCTGGAGCATTTCTGCTAGGGGTCTCATCTCCTCCAACTTTTGGCTCGATCGTTCAAGTGTGGTCATTACTTTGTCCCCGTCTGTACTTGCGCTAAGCGAAACCATTCGGTGAATATGGTCTTTCTCCATACGCTCAAGTGCCTCAAGGTGGGAAGCTTCCAGTCGTTTGGGATCGCTCCAACTCTCCGACCGAACGGTGTCATTCTGCTGCTGAGAAGCATTATTCGCAGTGCCGTTACCACATCCCCATAACAAAGTTGAGCAAGTTAACACAGCTCCAATGGCGATGAACCTTTTTAACCTCATGCTGTCACTCCTTCGATAATTTCCTGAAGGTAGTATGAGCTATATTATCCAAAATGATGCTTATTCTCTTCATTTCTTTCCCAGCATGTAATTGAATAACCTTTTAAAATCGAGAGTACATATCTTCGCTATTTTTTTTAGCCTGTATTTTCACGCACAATAGCAACGTTATGTAATGAGGTGAGAAGCATTATGAATCTTTATACTAAGAACATATGGCGCTGGACCATCAATCTTTTATATCCTGCTATTATCTTTGTATTCCAGAGCTGGGGGCCAATATTAGATTCATGGATTATGCCCATCTTGTTCGTCGCGCTGTTCTGCTTTCTATGGAGCGATGTGAAGGACTTGTTCGTCTCGACGGGATTGACATGGTTTATTGCCATCCCGTGTTGGTGGTATTGGATTGAACGTCCGAAACCATCGTTCGGTGCAGAACATTTTGCCGCACATCTTTGGTTAATTGTACTTATGTATATTGTCTTTGTGCTCATTCCTCAGACCTTAATTCTGACTACTCGCTTGCGGGTAATGAATTATTATAAGAAGTGAAAGTTAGTTGAGAGTAGGCGGCAGTTGGCCGTTTTTTTTAAAAATAAAATGAACGCATGGGAGAGAGTTCGATTGTTGAGCAAAGATATAAGAAGAAGTAAAGAAAGAAGTTTTTTGTACATCATGATTTTCACCTTAATATACGGTCTGACATTACTAATCTGGCCGTTGATCGCATTTGCCATGGGAATGTCGCTCGCTGCACCCACTCCTTCTGAGTATCAGGTGGCAAGTCGTTTGGAGGGCGATATACTGATGTCATACCCACTCTGTGTTATAGCGGCTTTGGTTTCGGGATGGGTTTCTTATCATGAGAAAAGATACATCTTTCCTTACTGGATCATGCAGTTGCCATTGTTATGGATCGCTGCATGGATGCTGGTAAATTACTTCGGAGCAGCACTATCTGACATACCATTTCTACGATAATTAATTGTTTATAGAGATTCAATTTTAAGGAGAGGTTAATCTATGCCCAAGACAAGCAACCGTCAACGGGTAGCGTACGTGTTGTTCTTTGTATTGGTCGCTCTGTTTTTGATACGCTCTTGTGGTCCGCAGGACATCGACACAATCTTAAGCGAAAAAGGTATTCCCCCAGAACAGGTAAAGCTAGTTACAACTTTTGAACCGCGAACACAATTGGTTTTATATCAGGATCTCACTACGAATAACCTGACTCCTGCTTTGATCCAGCAAAAGATGTGGTTCACTGAACTGGCTAAAATAGGTGGTGGTCTGCAGGATAATCCGGCCGAGCCGCTTACTTCTCATATATCAGGATACGAGGAGTCTAAAGGGAAAATGATCTATATTATATACGGGTATCTCCACGATGCTGACATTACCCAGGTGCATATTCGCTACGAACCAAATCGGGCCTCTTCACGGTTGGAAGCGGAAATCGTGGAATCATCTTCCGATCAATCCAACGGCAGGTTGTGGTATGCGGTAATCCAGCAGCCGATTCACGAGATGATATGGGACATAAAAGGATTGAACGACGAAGGTCACGTCATCTACTCATCTCTCGATAGTGAGGTTAGGAGGTAACATATGAATCGTCTCAAAAGAATCAACAAGCCATACTTCATATTCCTCATCTGGAACGTACTCATGATTGGTGCTGTACGGGGGTTAACCTTTCAGCATGAACCCGGCAGAGGCGTATCTGGTAACGGTAATCTAGGGATTTTGGTTTTATTTCCATCTCTTCTGACCTTTCTAATTCTATGTATCTGGACGACCACTTTGTCCAAATGGTGGTTGTACGATCAGCGTCAGCGCTGGGGAGGGAAGATGCATGCCTCGATACCCCTGGTTGCTCTCCTGCTGTGTGTGTTATCTGTCGCTTGGGAGTTACACATCATCAATGACTTGCGCATGCAACTCAA
Organism: Paenibacillus sp. SZ31; assembly: GCF_012912005.1. Lineage (GTDB taxonomy): Bacteria > Bacillota > Bacilli > Paenibacillales > Paenibacillaceae > Paenibacillus. Next base: position 475,668 of record NZ_JABBEA010000004.1, on the reverse strand, counting down.
TGGATTTACGAATGATCCGAATTCGGCAGTATACCGTTTTGGTTGGCTGAACCAATACACGAACACACTGTTTTACAATGTTTCGATCCTGCTGTTCGGTCTGTTTTTCTCCATATTGACAGGATGGATTATGGAATGGAAACTTCGCAGTCATAGATCCGCATGATTCGAATTGCAAACGATCGACATCCATATACACAAATACCCCTTATCCGTCGTACCGAACGGGCAAAGGGGTGTTTCACATTCTTGCTACACTTTCCGTTTATATTTCCCTGTATATGGAATCGTGAGGTGGATTTTCAGATCCTTAATCGAGTCCTCCGTAAGCATCATCTTGCTCCCGTTGTTGGATAACTTGCGCCAGAGTTTCGGATTTTTGCGATACAGCTTCTCCTGAAGACCGTAAATATCCACACCACGCTCAAGGCCGTGACGATAGGTCTGCATGATCTGCTCCCGCAACTTCACTTCACTAATCTGGATCATCTCTTCATAAGAGGTGGGCACCAGGTATTCGTACAGGGCAGTGAGGTAGTGGGCATCAATGTTGAACGTAACGTCTTCACCCTGAATGACAGGTTTAATTTTGATCTTAGGCAATCCTACACTGAGTGCCCCATAGATCGTTCCATCCTTCTGCACAAGCAAGGGAGCACGCCGCATGTCTTTGATTAACCAATGATAACCGGGAAGCTGACTGCGTGGAAAGTATTCAAAGTCATAGCCAGTCTTCTCGAAAAAGGCCCCTTCTACCAGAAACAAATCATGTTTCTTCTCATTCTCAGCCCACTGGGTATTGTTCAATGCAAGACTCGGCAGATACGTCGTTGTAGCTGGATCATTATGCGTTGCAATGAGCTTGAAGCTGAGCACGGGCGGATACAACGATTCTTCCATATAAGTAGGGAGCGGATTGTGAAGAATACTATCCAGCGGTGACATATTATAGATGGACGTTGCGCTCAGAATTTTCTCCAGTGGTTCGCGGGTTCCATACACCCAAGTTGTATAACGGGATTCTGGAAAACGTCCCAGCATATCGAACACTTCTTTGATATGTTTACTGGTGAGCACACCTTCTGCCATAACGATGGCGGTCACATGCCCCCAAGCCATGTGTAATTGAGCCGTACGGAACAGCTCGTTCAGCGCCAGACTCATGGTTTTCCCTTCGGCATGTCCAACCCATACAGGTGGTGTATCTGCACTTTTGGTCGAACTTTCACTTTTGGCGACACTGGCAAAATCCAGTGTTTGTACATACAGGTGATACATGCCGTCCTTATAATCAATGCCAAAGGCTTTGGCGTAGTCTACCTGTTGAATCTCAAAGGCGCTCCAGCATCCACTCGTCATCACACACATCGATAGGCTTAACAGCCCCAGTATACATCGCCGCAACAAACGCTTCATCGTCCGTTCCCTTTCTTGCGGGGCTCCTGGGTCTCGAGATAGACGGGTCTACGTTTACCCAGCCCTTTTGGCAGTTTGAATAATGAAGCTATCGCTTGTTTGAAATGAAGCGGTGTTAACGGCGTCAGATATGGAATACCAAATGATTTGAGATCAGTCAGGTAGATGAGGAACAGAATCAACGATAGGATGAACCCATAGATGCCGAGGGATGCCCCCAAGACAAAACAAAGGAACCGCAGGATCAGCACAGAACTGGTCATGACCTGATTCACAATGGTTGCTCCCGCTACTACAGTGACTGCGATAATAACGATCATGAGTGGGGAGACCATACCGGCCCGGATGGCGGAATCCCCGATAATGAGACCTCCAACGACAGTCAGTGTCTGGCCGATGGCACTTGGCAAACGTACCCCCGCCTCCCTGAAAAGCTCCATCAGCAGCATAATGAGAAACATCTCCATTCCCGATTCCATCGGAAGTCCCATGCGTCCAACCGAGATCGTCGCGACTAGAGGAAAGGGGATCTGATCCATATGAAATGAGGTCAGCGCAATATAAAAGCCAGGCAGGAACACGGTGATCATCAGACCAAGAAAGCGTAGCATCCGTCCTACGTTCACAGGCAAGAAAGGAAAGCTGGCATCCTCCGGTGATTTGAGCAAAAGAAACAGATTGACTGGCCCAATAATGGCGCTGGGATTGCCGTCGACAATGAGGATAAAACGTCCGTTAAGGAGACATTCCGCAGCAAAGTCAGGCCTACCCGTATAATGGGTGACGGGAAACAAAGTAATCTTCGAAGGCGATAGCAATTCTTCCAGTTCATTGGCGGTCAAAATACGTTCGGTCTCAATCTTGCGCAACCGATCCTGGACGTCTTCAATCAGCTCCGGATTGGCGATATTCTTGATATACATCAGTGCCACCTTGGTTGCAGAACGTGAACCGATCAGTTCGATATTGCAGGCCAGTTGGTTCGTACGCAGACGTGTGCGTATCAGAGCAATATTGACGGCAAGGGGTTCAATGAACCCGTCTCTTGCCCCGCGAATAGATACTTCGGTGGTCGACTCCTCCGGTGTACGTGTCGGGATATTGGAAATATCAATACTCCACATGGCTTGAAGAGAAGGAATACAGATCAACATATGACCTTCAAAAACACGGAGAGACATCAGCTCGGTTCCGAATGCTGGATCTTGCAGGTCCATCCGGGTCCATTGCAGGCTGATGCATTTCTCAATGTCGGACGTACGGAAAAAGTGTGTTTGTTCATATGTTCGTTTGAGTTCCGGGAGAATAATATCATAGATCGCTTCACTGTCCACCATACCGCTGCAATATACCATAAGGATCTGCATCGGAGATTCACCGATCATGTGACTATTAATGATGACGTCGTCAGATCCGGCAAAAAAGGTGTTCAGGTTATGCTCGTTCATTCGGAACGGTTCAACGTCACGATTATTCTTGGGCTGGGTTGAGATCGGCACGTTCGGGAGCCTCCTTGTCCTTTTTGTGGATTAATGCAGCAATCGTTAATATCACGGTAACGACGGATACATAAGCGAGCATGACCGGGAACTGAATATGGTCCACATAATAATCCACATAATCAATGCGCCACCACTGCATCGCCATGAAGCTCATGATAACGGTAATGGTGAGAATAGCGATATATCGCTTCTTCGGTCTACGGAAATTAAGCAGATCCACGATGAGATACATAGATATGGCCACCCTTGTGAAGGAACCACTAAGCCACTGATAGATGGACAAAAAATCAACGTGTTGCAGCAACTTACCGATGTTCACCAGTTTCCATTGCTCATAGGGACTGTTTCGTTGTTTGGCTGCTTCTTCGGGACCGAATTCCACGATGGCTCCGATGGTTGGTCCGATCGCCATACTGAGCATAAACACGCCGAGGATCAGGATGTACCACCACCGAATTTTGCCTTTGACTTCATGTTGGAACAACATGAGAATCCAGATTTCCATAAGCCCGGCAAGGGAATAAATCATGCCCCGCCACACGGGACCCATACCGTTCTCCATGATCGGGAACAACAGGCTGTAGTCTTTATATTTCATATTGGCGGACATTACGAAATAACCGAGCAGAACCACAAAAGGCAGTAGAAGACTGGAAGTCATCGCAATGGAGCGTATGCCTTTAGCCGCTGCCCACGCGGCAACCAATGCTCCGCCACCTGCCAGAACATAGGGAGGTGTGAATTGAAGATAAGTGGATACGGTCCAGTTGGTTGTCTCATACAGCGTATGCGTGCCAAGCGTGAATAGCAGAATGGAAGCGGAGATGCGGAAGATCCAAGATGGAACCGCACCGAATTCTCGCGTAATCCAATCTGTTAATCGCTGTCCACGTACTCGCCGAATGATGATGTACATCATACATAGAAACAACATGAAAAAGGGAGCGGCTGCGACAACAGACAACCATCCGTCTCGACCTGCTGCTTCCAGAATTGCTGGAATGGACAAGACATGGCAGACCAGTCCGGCACTTAATAAAATGATGGAAAAGGACAACCAGATGGTAATTTGACCTTTTTCACGACTCATGGGAATCCTCCTTTCCAATGAAGGAAGTTTACGTTAGGTTGTACAGCATATGGGAAGTTGATTCCTTTTTCAGATTTTTTCACAGAAAGCGGCAAACGAGATGGACGAGCCAGGCAGAAAGCTTTAACATACAGATATAGCAATGTCGAAGACAACTACTGAGCGAAGTATAGAGAAATAGGGAGGAAACCTGCGATGACAAATACGACGAAGGCACCTGGAGAGACGAAAGTTGGCTTTATTGGTACAGGCGTGATGGGTAAAAGCATGGCTGGGCACATCCAGCAAGCGGGATATCCGCTGCATGTGTACACGCGAACTGCTGCCAAAGCGGAAGCGTTGGTGAAAGAAGGTGCCGTATGGCATGACACACCAGGCAAACTGGCTGCCGCGTGTGATGTCATCATCACAATGGTGGGGTATCCGAAAGATGTAGAGGAGATTTATCTCGGTGAGGATGGTCTCGTAGCCAATGCCAAACCGGGTTCATATCTGATTGATATGACGACATCCAGTCCGCTACTGGCTGCACGAATCTTTGAAGCTGCGGAAGCCAAAGGACTGCATGCACTGGACGCGCCTGTGTCGGGCGGCGATATCGGAGCGCAGAACGCCAAGCTGTCCATTATGGTTGGTGGTAGTTCGGAGGCCTTTGAAGCCGTGCGTCCGGTGTTTGAGCAGATGGGCAGCAACATTGTGCTGCAAGGCAAGGCGGGAGCCGGGCAGCATACCAAAATGTGCAACCAGATTGCCATTGCCTCTGGCATGATGGGCGTATGCGAAGCACTCGCCTATGCCAAGACATCTGGTCTGGACGCGGAGAACGTGCTGAAGAGCATTGCTACCGGTGCAGCCGGAAGCTGGTCGCTCAGCAATCTCGGTCCGCGCATGATCGCAGGCGATTATGAGCCTGGATTCTATGTGAAACATTTTATCAAAGACATGGGAATTGCACTGGAGTCTGCAAAAGCGATGGGCATGAAAACGCCTGGACTGGCTCTGGCCGAATCTCTGTATCAAGAAATAGCGAATAATGGTCTGGAAGAGAAGGGTACACAGGTGCTCTACACCTATTATCTTCAGGCTTAACAACCAAGAGAACAGCAGCGTATTCTTTTTCTATCCAGGAAAGGTTACGCTGTTTTTTTTAATTTTTCGGCCTTTTTATGCGTCTAAAGTCACAGAATTGGTTAAATGTTCATATGTACTTTGCGTATTGGAGAGATTTTGATCGTTTTCCCTTTATTTTTCCCCCTCTTTATCCGACATAAGTAATAGAAGTTTACATAATGAATGTGTCAAAGGATGTTATTCCTCCTGTAATGGTCACCCGTAACCCACACTACAATAGAACGGAGCTTGTCCCATGTTCAAGAAAATCCTGTCTCTGTTCAAGACACAGCCAGAGCTTGCGAACCAGATTACAGCCTCCGCTTCAGCCTTACCATCGACGACAACCATTCCACCGCGTATGGTCCGCAGTAAGCGCAAGAAAAAAGCGGAAGGGGATTGGACACGTCAGCCGGAGGAGCCTAGCACAGCAGATCAGCTGATAGGTCTTCCAAGTCAATATAAAGTGCTGAACGACCTGCTCGTTACCAATCCGAAGTCACGCTCCGGTTATTCGCAGATTGATCATGTCGTGATCGGTCCTCGGGCAATCTTTGTGATCGAAACCCGAAATCTGACGACAGGTGAGATTCGCGGCGGAAGAAGAGAGGCCAATTGGTCGGTCAGCAGCAGCCGGGTCAAAATGTACAATCCGCTCATGCAGCATCGTGCACATGTGGAAGCCATCCATGCGCACCTTGGAGACTATAAAAGAGTACGCCTTGTCTCCATGGTGACCTTCACGAACCGTTGCCGGATCAGTGTTGATCCTGCTGTGAGATATGTGAATTCGGATGAACTGATCATCTACGATCATGAATTGGTAGAGACCATTCAGCGCAAGACAGAGCGACTTGAGACTGAAGTTCCCGAGACTGTCTTTCAAGAGAAGGATATTCAGGCGATCTACGCTCTGCTCTCATCGGTCAATTCTACGGATCCTCAGATTCGGTCAGAACACATGGAGAAAGCTAAAGGAATTAAATAATTCCGCTTCACGAACACTGTTGTCCCTACGGATGGCAGTGTTTTTGTGTTGCGTGGGTAGTTAATACAGGGATAGTAAAAGGCTTTAGACACAGGTATATCGTCGTATACAACCGATTTTTGACTTATGATAGAATGTAGACCATGTCCAATTGTGAATCAAGCATGTTATCTGAAAGGATATTTTTGGTAGTGAGTGTTCAAGGTTTGAAACAGAGGTTAATGGTTCTCAGGAATATACATACGATAGGGGAAGATTTTACGATGAAATGGAATTATACGATAAAGACGTTCACAGTCATGTTTAGTTTGGCAGCGATTCTGACAGCTTGTAGTGGTGGAGCGAAAGAGACGTCCTCGCCGGAGTCTGCTTCCGGTACAGAAGTTACTTCATCAGAGACAAGTAGCTCGAATGCTGCTGTAACAGAAACCGCAGCAACCGGTTCGAATGGGAGTGAGCAGACAGGTTCAGCTACAGAAGAAACTTCTTCCACTGACGACGGCAAGATTGGAAAGGACTCCACATTGGAAGAGTTGAAGCAGCAGTATGCAGATCAGCTTGGTTATATCCGTATCCCTCTGAATGATCATCCGGTGCGTCGGGTTAGTGAGGAAGGTTCCAAAAACATTAATGTCGCCAATTATAGTGATGCCGTTGTGGACATGAATGCGGAGGTTCCAATTCATTCCGATTCGCAGCGGTTGATTGATGATGCCTTTCCATTTTTCACAACCGTACAAGCACCTGATGAATCTTATATAACTTGGGAAGAAGCAACCAATCTGGAGCGTGCCATGGTGAAAACGCTGTTTATCGCCCGTGAAGGCCTCTTGATTACCGAAGATGCGATGAAAAATAAGGATTATAGCAGTACATCGTTCCAGGATTCCAAGGATTTCTTCAGCGTCACAGCGAAATTTGAATCTATGGCACCCGTAGCACAACATCCCCGAGACATCACGTTGAGTACGTTATACGACAAAGCCCGCACGTCGTGGGGCAAGCTTGCTGAGATGGATCCGGAGCAGGATGAAGCGGCGTTTGCCGAGATGTATAAGACGACGAGAACAGATGCCAACAATGCGATGGGATTGCTTAATGTTCTGTTGTCTACGAATGAGGAAGAGCGGATCGAAGAGATCTACGGTAAGTGAACAGAGGTATTGAATAGAATATGAATGAGCTAAACCCTGACTGCCTGTGATGATCGGCTGTCAGGGTTTTATGTGTTATATCCGAATAGAATCCGAAAAAACGAAGTGTAGAGAAGATTTTTGAAATCCGCTTGAAACTATATTCAGAACGACGCGTATCATAAGGTATTAATTGTTTTTTAATGTAGAATATTGCCGTATTTCAGAGTATAGTTAAGGAATAATTTAACTTATATTCAATCATGATGTAGGGATGAAAATTACTGAAAATCATGAAAAAAAGTGAAGAACACCATGTTTGAAACTATTGGAGGTTGAGTATGAGTTCATTTAAAAGCTGGTTAAATTCAACAAAACAAGGACTTGAAGAGCAAGTCAAAAAGTTTAAAAATAAAGATTTTATGGACGCCGTAGTTGCAGGTTGTGCACTGGTTGCTTTCGCGGATGGTTCCATTGACGAAGCCGAGAAGAACAAGATGGCCGGTTATATTAAACTGAGTCAGGAATTGAAAGTATTCGACATGGGCGAAGTGATTACACGCTTCAATCATTACGTGGCGAACTTTGAGTTCTCTCCGGAGATCGGGAAGCAGGAAGCACTGAAAGCCATTGGGAAGTTCAAATCCAAGCCGGATGTGGGCCGCGTTATTGTGGGCGTATGTAGTGCGATTGGTTCAGCTGACGGCAACTTTGATGATCAGGAGAAAAGAGTTGTTACCGAGATATGCATTGTACTTGGACTGAATCCGGGTGAATTCAATCTCTAAGTAGCTATTTTACATATGAAGGGAGGTGAAAATCAGTGGCAAGCATTAATTTGGTCAAAGGACAGAAGATTGATTTAACCAAAGGCAATGCAGGACTTACTGAGGTGATTGCTGGTCTCGGTTGGGACCCGGTAACTGCCAAAGGGTTCTTCGGAAGAAAGAAACAAGCGGATATCGATTGTGATGCATCGGCGATCATGTTGAATGAGGAAGGCAAGTTGGTGAAGGACTCCAACCTGGTTTGCTTCCACAACAAGCAAAGTGCATGTCGTTCGGTTATCCATTCAGGTGACAATTTAACAGGTCAGGGAGACGGTGACGACGAACAGATCAAAATGGATCTGTCCCGTATTCCTGCTGATGTTCATAAAGTATTAATCGTTGTTAATATCTACGATTGTGTCAATCGCAAGCAAGATTTTGGCATGATTGAGAAGGCTTATATTCGTATTCTGGATGGTAAAAATTCCAGTGAGCTCGTGAAGTTCAATCTATCCGATAACTACACAGGATCAACAGCGTTGATCTGTGGTGAATTGTATCGTCATGGAGGCGAATGGAAATTCTCGGCAATTGGAGAGGGTTCCCATGCGGTACATATCAACGAACTCGCTCGCAGGTACTCTTAAGTACAAGATTTAACCTAAATCGACAATAATCCTGATATTCATATGTCACGATAACTACAATACATTTAAATAAGTGAGGATGATCATACGATGGCAATTAATCTCTCTAAAGGTCAAAAAATCGATCTGACTAAAACGAACCCAGGTTTGACAAAAATCACAGTAGGTTTGGGCTGGGATACCAATAAGTATGATGGCGGAAAAGACTTTGACCTGGATGTATCGGTATTCTGTGCCAATGCAAACGGTAAAGTAGAAGGCGAGAAAAACTTCATCTTCTTCAACAATCCACAAAATGAAAATGGTTCTGTTGTTCACACCGGTGACAACCGTACAGGAGATGGCGATGGTGATGATGAGCAGATCAATATTGACCTGCCTAACGTACCCGCGAATGTAGAGAAAATTGCTTTCTCCATTACGATCTACGAAGCTACAGAACGTAGCCAGAACTTCGGACAAGTCTCCCGTGCTTATGTGCGAATCGTCAACGAAGCAAACAACGAAGAACTGATTCGTTTTGACCTGGGAGAAGACTTCTCCATTGAAACGGGTGTAGTTGTTGGTGAATTGTATCGTCATAATGGCGAGTGGAAGTTCAGTGCCATCGGTAGTGGTTACCAGGATGGATTGGTTGGATTGACACGCGACTACGGTTTGCAATAGGACGTACAGAAAGACTTACAGGATGGGAAGAACCGTCTCCTGGACGGTTCTCCTTTTCATTTAATCACATATTTTGGAAAGGTGGAAAAACAAATGACGATCAGTCTTGCCAAAGGACAACGTATTGACCTGACTAAGACAAATCCGGGCCTTACCCGTGTGGTGGTTGGTTTGGGTTGGGATACAAACAAATATAGTGGTGGAGTCGACTTTGACCTGGACGCTTCGGCTTTTTTGTTGTACGAAGATGGAAAAGCCAAAGGTACGGATGACTTTGTTTTTTACAACAATCCAAGCGGCGGTGCGGGTTCAGTAACACATACTGGTGATAACCGTACAGGTGAAGGTGACGGCGATGATGAGCAAGTTGTTGTTGACTTCAGCAAAATCCCTGCGCACATTCACCGGATCGGTATTACGGTAACCATCTATGATGGAGATGGACGAGGGCAGAATTTTGGACAAGTCTCCAACGCTTTCGTTCGTGTTGTAGATGCTGCAAGTGATCGGGAAGTGCTTCGTTTCGACCTCGGAGAAGACTACTCTACCGAAACAGCTGTGGTGTTCTGTGAGTTCTACCGTGCAGGTGCGGACTGGAAATTCCAGGCGGTAGGCAGCGGCTTCACAGGTGGACTATCTGCTTTATGCAAAAATTACGGACTGGATGCACAATAACTTGGCATAGAAAGGTGAGTCTGCTATGGCGATTTCTGTCGTGAAAGGCCAGAAGAGTGATCTGACCAAAACCAATCCGGGCTTGTCCCGTCTAACGGTAGGCATTGGTTGGGAGGCAGCCTCGGGTGTGGAGCTGGACACATCAGCATTCCTTCTGGGTTCAGACAATAAAGTGTCTGGAGATGAGGATTTTATCTTTTATAACCAGCCCTCTACCTCGTTCATCACGTATAAGGATGGCGGGCAGGTTGGTGGCGAGAAGAAACAGTTCGCCATTGATCTTGACAAAATTCCTGCTCGAATTGAGAAAATCGCCTTCAGCCTGACGATTCATGACGGTGAAGCACGACGCCATCATTTTGGACAGGTTCAGCATGGTTTTCTACGGTTTGCCAATGCAGCTACAGGTCAGGAAGTGATGAGATACGATCTGGGGAGCGGTTTTACAGTGGAGACCGCGATTGTCATCGGTGAATTGTATCGCCATAACGGAGAATGGAAGTTCAATGCAATAGGATCGGGTTTTGCAGGTGGTTTGAATGCACTCTGCGCTAACTTTGGTGTGGATGTGGATGGTGGATCAGAACCTGCACCAACGACTTCAACCGTTCCTCCGACAGCTGTACCTACTCCACCACCCCCGGTGCCCGCACCAGAACCGACGCCTTCCCCTGTGAATTCGATCAATTTCAGCAAAATTGAATTGAAGAAGAAGGGCGACACCATTAACCTCAAGAAAAATGCGGGGGGACTTGGTGAAATCCTGATTAACCTGAACTGGAATCAACAGGGTAGCAAAGGGTTATTTGGTCGTAGCAAGAGTGTGGATCTGGACTTGGGTTGCCTGTTCGAGATGAAGGATGGTACACGAGATGTAATTCAGGCATTGGGACAAACGTTTGGTTCACTGAATCGTTTCCCTTATATTGCACTGGATGGGGATGACCGGACGGGATCTGTTAAGACGGGAGAGAATCTGCGGATTAATGGTGCCCGTATCTCGGAAATTGAGCGCATCTTGGTATTCACCTATATTTATGGTGGTGTGGCCAACTGGTCTCAAGTAGACGGTGTGGTAACTATCCAACAGAAGGACGGCCCGGATATCATTGTCCGAATGAATGAATACGGGAGCCCGCTTGGCATGTGTGGCATCGCGATGTTACGCAATGTGAACAATGAGACATTCAGTATTGAACGAATCGTGCAGTTCTATAATGGGCATCAGGCGTTGGACGAGGCTCATGATTGGGGAATGCAGTGGGTTGCGGGAAGAAAGTAATCATTTGTATTCATTCAATATATAAACGCTGTATCGGTCAGCACCATTGCAAGGATACTGTTGACCAACGTTATCCTCGATAATAGACCATCAATCCCTCCAGATTAAGGAGGGATTGGTTTTTATGCCCCGACAGCTGGAATCAATTCATGCAGATTGGCTATTGCCAAAGGTGCGAGGAGGAGACAATCCTGAAATATTTCAATTTTTTGAGTCTGGAAGAAGAAGATACTTTATTTTTCTCTTCACCCGTCTCGTTCAATCACCGGACTTCCAAAGATTTACTGGCATATGCTGTTGGGGCTGCTTTATATATGCCCGCGACGCGCACTCATATCGCGGACGACATTATGAATGGTAAGCATGAAGGTCTAACAACTATTATTATTGATCTGGAAGACGCTGTGGGGGACGACCAAGTGGAGTTTGCCGAACAGTGTCTGGTACAGCATCTAACTCAACTGATGACTTATATGGAGACAGGCATGCTTAGTCAGGATCGAATGCCTCTTCTGTTTGCTCGTGTACGTTCACCACAACAGTTGGAACGTCTGATTGATACGTTGGGAGAACTGGTATCCATGCTGACAGGATTGGCTTTGCCCAAGTTTTGTGTGGATAATGGCAGAGCCTATTTCGATCAAATCCGCAAATACAATCAACTGAAACCGGATCATTATCCTGTTCTCTATGGCATGCCCATATTGGAGACTGCTTCGATAATCTATCGGGAGACACGTTGGGAGACTTTGCTGGACCTTCGAAACATCCTCGATGAGAATTATGAATATGTGCTTAATGTACGCATTGGTGCGACCGATTTCTCTAGCTTGTTTGGACTACGTCGAAGCCCGGAATTGACCATATACGATATCGCCACGATCCGTGACTGCATCTCGGATATTATCAATCTGTTCGGACGGATGGACAAGCCGTATGTGATATCGGGTCCGGTCTGGGAATATTTCAGTCAGCGGGAGCGCGTGTTCAAACCTCAATTACGACAGACTCCATTCGAAGAAACCCTGGGCAAATCAGGGCTGCATCTGAGAATGAAATATATTACGAACACAATGGATGGATTGATGCGTGAAGTCATGATGGACAAGGAAAATGGAATTGTAGGCAAAACGATCATTCATCCTTCTCATATTAAGCCCGTACAAGCGATGTACGTTGTTACACATGAGGAATATTCCGATGCACAAGACATCATCGCCCGTAATGACGGTAGCCTGGGTGTGTTCAAAAGTAATTACTATAACAAAATGAATGAGATTAAACCACACTTGAGCTGGGCAAATCGAATTCTAATCCGATCACAAATATATGGGGTGTTACATGAACAGCAGCATTTTGTCGGGCTCTTGCCCAAGCACGAACAACAACATAACTACGTTCCCAATTCTTGATCAATTCAGTCTGCACGTTCAGGTTACACATAACCCGCTGGAACTTCCACTAGAATCTCTATTTTCCATGGCTGCACGAATCAATAAGAAACGTTCATTTCTGTTTGTAAGCAAACTGCTGGGCAAGCACATCCCGGTTAACCCGTATACCTCGCTTCTGAGTGGCGCGGCATTGGCTGTTCTGCTGTACGAGCACCTGACTGATAAGACGGAAGAGACGAAAGATCAGATAGTCAAGTGGAAACGGGAAATGGTCGAGGGGTTAATTGATCCCAAGCAAGCCCGGCAAGTGTACAACATGCTGTTGCAAGAAAGCTTGAGTTTGCCGGAAACGATTCGTTTTGTTGGTTTTGCCGAGACCGCTACAGCGTTGGGTCACAGCATGTACGAGATGTTTGCTGATCAAGCTTCTTATATTCACACCACTCGCGAGTATGTTCCAGCGATGCATCCAGATATTCAATTTGAAGAAGAACATTCCCATGCGATGGCTCATCGTTGTTATGCGTTGGATCATGAAGCCTTTGCAGGAGAGGGCCCGATTGTTCTGGTGGACGACGAGATTACGACGGGCAAAACGACGTTGAATATCATTCGGGATATTCAGGCTAGATATCCCCGCAAGCAATATGTGATTGCTTCATTGCTGGACTGGCGTACGGAAGCGGACGAGAATCGATTTGCCGAACTGGAAGTTGAGCTTGGGATTACGATTACACCATTAAGCCTGCTGAAGGGCCGCATTGATGTGGTGGGTACTCCACAGTTGGAAGCAACACCCCAAGATGAGCAGCTGTCTCATCCTGCCGTGACCATTCAGACATCTACCGTTGCCGATGCCTTCGAACAGCTGCATGCCACTTCGGAGGATGGTGAAGGTAAACGTAGTACAGCGAGCTACGTCCAGCATACGGGCAGGTTTGGTATGCAATCCCGGCATAATGGCGTATTACGTCAGGAGATTAGCCAGATTGCAGAACGACTTCGGTCGCAGCGTACGGGAGAACGGACGTTGGTGATGGGAACAGGGGAGTTCATGTACATTCCGATGCGTATTGCTGCCGAGATGGGAGAAGGCGTGTTGTATCAATCCACTACTCGCAGTCCAATCCATACACAACCAGCTCCAGGATATGCTGTTGTTAGTGGGGCTGGATATGCTTCACCGGAAGACGCATCTGTTCGTAACTTTATCTATAACATTGCCCCGGGGCAATATGATGAGATTTTTGTTCTGTTGGAGAGACAGATGTCTAGAGAGCGAATGGAACCGATGGTGAAGGTACTGGAGCAGTTAGGATGCGGACACATTCATATTGTATATTGCGGCTTGCCAGAGAAGACAGGGGACAACGAGCAATGAACTTAACTACACTGGAGCTAATCAGACAACGTGAGATTCCGTCTCCCGAACCGATGGGCAGCTATGCTGCATCGGACGTTGTTTTCCTACTGAAGGATATCAGCCATGTGGATTTGGAAAAGGGTACGGGTGAACGGGAGCAGGCGATCCAATCCGGGGTTCATTATTCGGAGATGCTGCCCGTGGAATATCAGCCCACAGCAGAATACATCGAACTGTTTCACCAGACGCTGGAACAATCCGCTGCAAGAATCGCACGTCATACCGCCATTGTGGCTGAGAAGATTGTAGAGCGCAGGGGACTGAATCTGGTGCTGGTATCTCTGGCTCGAGCCGGAACCCCTGTGGGCATCCTGATCAAACGTTATATTGAATTGAAATACAAGGTGACGATTCCGCATTATAGCATTTCGATTATTCGTGGCAAGGGTATGGACGAGAACGCAATTTTATATATTTTACAGCAGCATGGTCTGGAAACAGCCCTTCAGTTTGTAGACGGTTGGACAGGCAAAGGGGCTATTCGCAAAGTGCTGAAAGAGTCCTGTGACCAAATGGAGCGGACTTATGGCGTAAGTCTCGATGATGATCTTGCTGTATTGGCTGATCCGGGGCAATGCTCAGGAACTTTTGGGACGAGGGAAGATTATCTTATTCCTAGTGCTTGTCTGAATTCCACTGTCTCTGGACTGGTGAGCCGTACAGTACTTCGCGATGATCTGATTGGGCCGGCAGATTTTCATGGGGCCAAATGGTATCGTGAATGGTCCTCTGCGGATGTGTCGACCCAATACGTGGATACCATCGCTCAGCATTTCCCACAGGTGATGAACCAAGCGGAGATTCGCTCGGAGGACAATGCCACCGATACTTCGGAAATCACTTGGAAAGGCTGGCAGGATATCGAGTCCATCCAGCAATCCTTTGGCATTGCGAACATCAATCTGATCAAACCCGGAATCGGGGAAACAACCCGAGTGTTATTGCGCCGGGTCCCCTGGAAAATTCTCGTGGATCGACTCGATAATCCGGATTTACAACATATTATGATGCTCGCGAGAGACAGGAATGTGCCGGTTGAAGTATATCCGGGATTAACCTATTCCTGTTGCGGTATTATTCAATCCCTGGGAGGTGGAGGAGAATGATGATCTACGCAAGTGATCTGGACCAGACGCTGGTGTATTCCCGTCGGGCGCTCCGTATTCCCGAAGATACACCGGGACTTGTTCCCGCTGAGTGGATTAACGGCAAGTTGTCCGCTTTTATGTCAGCATATGCACTGGAGCGATTGCAGTCTTTGCCACAAGACATTGTATTTATGCCTGTAACGACACGTACCGTGGAGCAGTACCGGCGCATTCATATTTTTCAGACCGAATGTATTCCGAAATATGCGGTGACGAGTAATGGTGGCAACATTATTGTTGACGGTCAGGTAGACGATGAATGGAACCTGTATATTCGTTCTTTGCTTCGTCAGCAGGCAGCTACTCCCGAAGAGATCCTGGATTTATTTGACGATGTGCTGAGCCCGGAGTGGGTAATTAATCAGCGATTGTGTGATGAGCTGTTCTTTGCATTGCTGATCGAACGTGACAAGCTTCCAATGGAGCATATTGCGGAAAAGATTCGGGTGTTAGAGACACTGGGATGGGAGAGTTCAATCCAGGGTCGGAAGCTCTATCTGGTGCCTTCGGCCGTGAACAAACGAGCTGCAGTGGAGCACATTAGGCAACGCATTGGTGATGTGCCTGTGATTGCTTCAGGTGACTCTTTGCTGGATCGTTGTTTGCTGGACTTTGCGCAGCATGCCATTGCTCCATCTCACGGAGAGTTGCATGTGGAGAGACAGCGTGTACCTGAGCAAGTACCGTATCAATTTACGGAACAATTCGGTGCATTTGCAGCAGATGAGATTCTCGATTACGTTCACCGTATTCATAACGATCAACAGACCCAGATAGACCATGCCGATATAAGGGAGACCGTATAAATGAAAAAAATGAAGATTTACTTCAACCGTTGGTTCTCTGTAACGTACCATTATATGAATGCGATTCGGGACAATGAGGACGGCATGGAATTTGAGATCTACGGTACTCACCCTGATCCGGGACACATGGCATTACAGGGCTGTGATGTTGCAGAAGTTGAACCGCGTGTAACGGGCCGGGAATATGTAGATTTTTGCCTCGACTTTTGCCGTCGTCATCAGATTGATGTGTTTATTCCACGCTGGAACATGCTGGACATCAGCAGACATATCTCCCTGTTCGAAGAGATCGGTACACGGGTTATCGTATGCTCGGACACGGAATTGCTGGAACAATTGATGGAGAAAGACCGCTTCTATGAATCGGTGCGTGAGAAAGGCATTATGGAGATTCCGGATTATTTCACGGTTAATAATGCTGCACAATTCCAGCAAGCCTATGAGGCGCTGCGCGCACTTGGACATGATGTATGCTTCAAACCATGTAATGGTGAGGGCGGCATGGGATTCCGGGTGATCAACAATGAACGTGATCCGTTGCAGGAGTTGTTCGGGTATGCGCTTAACTCTATTTCATATGAAGATGCCCTGCGTGCGTTCTCTTCTGCTCCGTCCTTTCCCAATGTCATGGTGATGGAGGTACTGGAAGGATATGAATACAGCATTGATTGTCTTTCGGACCGTAATGGGAAACTCATAACGGCGATCCCGCGTAGAAAAGAAAGAGGACGTTTGCGCTTGCTCGAAGAAAACGAGGAATTGCTCGCGATTGCCCGTAATGTGGCAGAGGTATATCGAATTCCTTATAATTTTAATATACAGATGAAATATCGCAAGGATACACCGAAGCTGCTGGAGATCAATCCGAGAATGTCGGGTGGATTGCATATGTCTTGTCTGTCGGGCGTGAACTTCCCTTATCTGGCGGTCAAGTCTGCACTAGGCCATGATATTGGACCACTTCATCCGAAGTTTGGTCTTCTGGGAAGTCATATCGAACAGCCATTTATAATCGACGTTCAGAAGGTAAGCGGAGTACACCACGTCTAGCTGAGAAAGTTCCTCAACATTGACACCTTCTGGATGGTTTTTTTACAATACGGATATGTGTTGTTAAGGCAGGAGGACAAGTAATGTTACGGAAAACGAAGATAGGTATAGGCGCATTGGTCGGTTATGGTCTCGCGGCGATCTCGAGTCCTTTTCTACCGGATGTGATCACGTGGGCGATTCCGGCACTGGCAACTGTGGTCGGGGGACTGATTCCTTCACGTTCCACGCCACGTACACAGGTCGAGGGTTCGTCATCAGCCCCTGTACCCATAACAGATATCGGAAATGAACCATCCCGCTTGAACGGGGGACAAGCACCGAGCGCAGTGCCAACAGGGGCTATAGATGCTTCTCCGGCACAGCCTCATTCGAGTTCCACTCCCGCACAACATGCGGGCACAGAACAAGCGAAGCCTTCCCGGACCGAACCAGATCCTGTATTTGATCCGGTGATTGAATACCTGGAAGTTCTGGAGGACATGATCATTTCTGAAGGTCAGAAGAATGAGCTGGATAATGAGATCGTGGAAAAATCACTGGCATTGTTTGCCCGTTTGCAGCGTGTGATCCCTTCCCTTCAGGAGCTAAATAACGGGGATATTAACCATACGGTGCGCAGACTGATTTTGAAAGACCTGAACGGTTTTATTAATCCATTTCTACGTTTAAGTGGAGAAGCCAAACGCAATAATCGGCGTATGTTGCTGAATGGTCTTAGAGACGTGGATTCCAAGATATCGGATATTGTATCAACGATTGAACATAAGGACTTAATGGAGCTCCAGAACAAAGCGGAACTGATACATCAACGTTATAACAGCTCTGAATTATAGGAGGGATTGGCATGGCAACGGAATGGGCTCAGTTGAAGCAGGAAGATGAGCAACGGATTAACCAGGAAGCAACGCAGCTTATTCAGAAAGTGTCCCAAAGTGATCCGGCTCACCTGGATACCTTAATGGATGATATCGGCAAGTTGGGCGTGAAAACACAAGAGAGAGCAGGACAGACCCTCAAGCTGCTTGATCGTCCAGTCAATGAACTGATGTCGGGGAATCGGGCCGAGGTATCGAACATGATCCTGAAGCTCCGTGATGAATGTGAGAGTTTGCAGCAGAGTAAAAATGTGAGTTTTGTCGGGAAATTGTTACGTAAAAGCCCGCTGAAAAACTACGTATACCGGTATCAATCTGTTCGCACGAACATTGATGCCATCATTAACGGGTTGCGGGACGGTAAGGACAACCTGGAAGAAAGCATCGTGAATATGCGTCAGTTGAAACGTTCTTCCATTCAGGAGATCTACAATCTGCAGACCAAAATTTCCTTCGGTAATCAATTGAAAGCATTGTTTGAAACCGAGATCGCCAAGCCTGAGAACGAGAATCGTAAAGCACATCTGGAGCGCGGGTTACGCAAAGTGGTAACACGTACCCAATCTATGACAGAGATGATCATGCTGTACAATCAGGCGATCGCAGCTACGGACATTATTAATGATAACAATGACAAGCTGATCGATTCAGTGAATAACGCCATTGATAAAACAGCGAATCTGATCACCGTTTCGGCCATGATTGCGATGGCACTCAATGATCAGGAGAAGGTCATTTCCGCTGTGGAAGCTACGAATAAGACGATTGAAGATCAATTCAAGGAGAACGCCAGATTGTTGAAGACAACGACGGAGAAAACGAATGAGCTGTTGTCCAAACCGGCTATGTCCCTTGAAGCAGTCAATCAAGCGATGGGTGATCTGATGTCTGCGTTGGATCTGTCCGAGCAGTCCAATCGCCGTATCATCGAAAGCTGTAATGACTACACCAACAAGATGACAACACTTAACGCCAAAATGAGCGATCGACTGGGGCTGGAAGGGCCGAAGGCTGCTGCCATTCCGGAGAAAAACAAACCGGATTCCAGTGCTTTAGGATCTTTCCTGGATTAGGTAATAGAGTAGGGACTCGCTGCATATGGCATGGACATCACTACATGTATTTATTTTCTATGAGGGACGCTAAGTGCGTCTCTTTGTTTCATTTGTTTGATAGAATGAAGTTAAAATCTGGGGTTGTGCGAAGGAGCTTGCTGAACATGCTGGACTTTTCATTCGAGATTATTGATGAGACCAAGATTAATATTCAATACAAATATGGCAGTGAGTTCTTTAACTTTAACCTGTATTTTGCAAACGGGGAGTGGACACTGCATCCATTTGACGGCATACTGATCCAAAATCGTGAAATGTGCAGTCTGATTGTGTCTGAGTTACTTCGTAACAAAGATTTTCATGTCATGTTGGCCAAAGAGAAAATCATTTTATCCCAACTGCGTACGAGTGTTAATCTCCAGTCCGACGAGCCTGATGAATGGGTAGCAGATCGAAGAAACGCAGATTATTCCAGTCCTGATGATGAATTGATGGATTACATAGGGAACCACAGTTTCGAAGAAGTATTGCAGCTTGAGCAAGAACAGATTGAGGCCAGAGTGCAGTTCTTCCAACAGATCATTCAGAGAATGTTTATGGAGGGACTTGGACCGGAAGATGCTGATTTTATCAAAGTTCAGGCCATGATTCGGATATATAAAGAGACATACGATCGTCTTGGTGAGTTGAATGATCACAATAGGGGTGATCGTGGGCGCAGAAGATGGTAATGAACATCTCGCTTAGTATGTAAACAGATAACTATATTTCTGCGAAGTTAGGCAGATACTCCTGATTTGCAAGTGTCATATGGAGGGCGATCTTCATATGTTATTTTACAGGGATCTCCCAGAGGGAGAAGTTCTGGTGGAGAGCCTAGGGCCACCATCATTATTCTCCCTTAACACTGGCAGATCACTTGGCTTGCAAGCATCGTTTACTTTCTCCGACCCGAGATATACCCCGTAGATTTGTGAGGATGCTTCTCGCAGCACTTTTGTCCAGTAGATTTGTGAGGATGCTTCTCGCAGCACTTTTGTCCGGTAGATTTGTGAGGATGCTTCTCGCAGCACTTTTGTCCGGTAGATTTATGAGGGTGTTTCTCACAGCATTTGTGCCCGGTAGATTTATGAGGATGTTTCTCGCAGCATTTGTGCCCAGTAGATTTGTGAGGATGCTTCTCGCAACACTTGTGTCCCGTCGATTTGTTAGGGTGAGATGGTTTTCCGCAGGATTTGTTTCCGCTAGATTTATTGCCGCCACGAACGATGCATATCGATTTGACGTGATATGTTGGAATATGAACCACTTCCTGACGATCTGTTGTGATAATTAACTGGTTTTGGTTAGCCTCAGCTAGGATTCCTTCCACCTCATCCCGGCTGCCTTCATTAATCAGTACACGTCTGAAACGCAGTGCCTGTAAGACTTCCAAAAAGGAGTTAGAAGGAATAGGATTGTTCATTGGAGTTGAGCTACCACTGGAGCGACCTGTGTCGGTGATACTTTTGACATTTAATCCATTTACATATACGCATCCTTTCTTACAGCTAACGGCCATATAATCCCCACGAACATCTATCAATTTGCCTTGCACCGCTTCTGGACCCCGATTGACTTTGACTTCTCTTCCGAGCAAACCTCGTATTCCCTGACCATTCATAGACATTGTATTGACCCCTTCCAGAACATAAGTTCAGATCAACTAAAATGACGGATGCATTGTAATCTCTCAATCTGCATTCAAGTTTGTCTGTAGTTTAATCATATGTGGCATGCTCGTTGGAGGGACTAGCCAACAAACCATTTGTATATCAAATTGGCTATCATCTATAAAAAGTTTTGTATATTCATAGATGATAGATTCCTTATTTTTTTCGTATTCGAGTACACTACATTCGCATTTGCTTGATTGATCCTGTGCATATGCCCGTTCGATCTGCTGTGCTCCTGCATAGGATGCAGGTAGTACTTAATGGACCCATATTACAGGTCATGAAAGGCGGATGAACATGGGTTTACCTGTCTACCGGATTGCTGTACATGCCAAGGAGTATCAACAACTGACATCCGATATATGGTCTGAACAACTAGTTAAAGGCTCCATGCAGATGGACGGCAAGCAGATTCCGATCCGGATTCGTTATCGAGGAGGGCATACACGCGGTTATCCCAAAAAGTCATTTGAGATTCGTACGTCCAGCCGAACGTATCATTTTAATGCGGAGTATGATGACCCCTCGCTGCTTCGAAATGCGCTGTCTTTTCGTTTCTTCGAGTCCATTCGTGTACCTGCCCCCTCTACTCGGCACTGCGTGCTCTACCTTAATGGGGAGCTGTTGGGAGTATATCTGCGGATCGAAGGGGTGAAATCCTTCTTTTTTCGCCAAAGGAAAATGCCTGTGCGCAGTATCTTTTATGCGATCAATGATCATGCCGGGTTTACGATTAATTCGAACTCATCATCAACGAGCACAAGCGCGAATCTATTGTCAGGATACAGTCTAATCCGCGGTAAGGATGTGGATAAAACCCGGCTGCGGACGTTTATTCAACAACTGAACACGAAGTCCAGACTGGAATTGTTTCGTTTTTTACAGTCGAGGATTGATACGGACAACTATCTGCGCTGGCTATGCGGGGCAGTACTTACGGGCAACTTTGATGGATTTGATCAGAATTACACATGGTATGAGAAAACAAAAACCAAAAAGTATGGTATCCTGCCATGGGATTATGAAGGAACCTGGGGAAGAAATTGTTACGGGGCGAAGGTGGATGCCAGCCTTGTTCGTGTCCAGGGGTATAATAAACTTACGGGCAAAATGCTGGCCTTCCGACATTTTCGTGAGCAATATAAGAAGCTTCTACGGCAGCATCTGATGAATGCTTTTACTGAGAAGCGAATTATGCCTATAGTCCATCGATTGCACAATGACATTCGTGAAGAGGTGGACCAAGATCCTTACATGAAATGGCCGATGGATGTATTTGCCGGTGAACCGGAGCGGATTCGTACCTATGTGGCGGAACGGCGGGAATATTTGACTGATAGATTACATCAGCTGTAGGAACTTAACTAGCGTGGGGAAGGGAGACCTTCCTTTTTTTACTGCCAAAATGATGAGAAGTTTATTGTATTGGGAAAAGTAGGGTAATAAGAATAGAAGCGGGATTGTAAAATACGCTATAATAACCATATGTGTACATAGAAATGATTACATATTGGACGCAGTGGAGAAAACAACATGTCTAATGGAGGCTCTGAGCTGGAACGTATGATCAGTTTAGGGTGCTCCGGGCCGGAGGAATGCTTATGATCAAGCTGTTGTTCTACTTGAAGAAGTACCGAGTTGCCGCGATTGCAGCCTTGGTCATGATGTTACTTGAGCTCGCAGTGGAGCTGGCTCAGCCTTATCTGATCTCCAAGATCATCGATAATGGGATTCAGCAGGGAGACTTATCTGTCGTTTGGTTATGGGGCGGTGTGCTCGTAGGTAGTGCTGTTGTAGCTTTTGCTGCCGGAATTGCGAGTTCGTTCTTTGCATCCCATGCAAGTTTGGGGTTCGGATACGATTTGCGGGAGAAGCTGTATGAGAAAGTGCAAACGTTCTCTTATACGGTCTTCAACCGGTTTGCCACATCGTCCCTGATTACGAGATTAACGGGGGATGTAACCCAGGTTCAGGATACGGTCTTCATGAGTCTGCGCTTCATGACACGTGTACCGCTGGTGGTCATTGGTAGCATGATTATGGCAGTAATCGTAAATCCAAGATTGGGTCTGCTGTTGGTTGTCATGGTGCCTGTGCTGCTCGTCGTTGTGGTGTGGATGATCAAAAAGGCAGCGCTGCTGTTCCGCAATGTGCAGCGCAGACTGGATGCCGTCAACGGAGTCATCCAGGAGAATCTCACAGGCATCCGGCTGATCCGTGTCTTCGTACGGATGGGCCACGAGATTGAACGCTTTGCCGGATTCAGCGGCAAGTTGATGAAAGGCACGATCTCCGCGCTACGCCTAACGGAGACCACGATGCCGTTCATGCTGCTGATGATGAACGGTTGTATCATCGCCGTGCTGTGGTTTGGGCGAGTAGACATCGCCTCTGGTAATGCGACCGTGGGTGAAGTGGTCGCCGTGATTAACTACCTGCTTCGCACAATTGGTGCCATGTCTGCATTGTCATGGATTCTGGTAACCTTCTCCAGAGCAAGCGCTTCCGCGCAACGGCTGAATGAAGTGTTCAATACGGAGGACACGTCGGAGACTGAACAGACAAAAGAATTATCAGCGTCTGCACCATCTGCTGGATCTGTGAAATCTTCACATTTTCTGCAATCTTCATACTCAGCGAAGAAACAGCGAACTGTGCAGGGAGCAGTTGAATTCCGCAGTGTAGGCTTCAGTTATCCGAATAGTGAAATTACAGTACTGGATAACATCACATTCACTGCAAAAGCGGGGGAACGTATTGCCATTATGGGAGCAACAGGTTCTGGCAAGTCTTCATTGGTGCAGCTCATTCCGCGCTTATACACAGAGGATCAAGGGAAGGTAAGGATTGATGATACCGATGCAGCAGAGTTGGATCTGTCCATGCTGCGTGGTGCGATTGGTTATGTGCCGCAGGAGGTCATCCTGTTTACCGGTTCCGTGCGAGAGAATATTGCCTGGGGTCGGGAAGATGCTACCTTGGATGAGATCGTGGAAGCCGCAAAGCGCGCGCAGATCCATGAAACGATTGAGAATTTACCAAACGGTTATGATACATTGCTGGGTCAACGGGGAGTGAATCTCTCCGGTGGACAGAAGCAGCGACTTTCCATTGCACGAGCACTGGTACGTAGACCAAGAATTCTGATTCTGGACGATAGCACAAGTGCGCTGGATGTAGCTACAGAAGGCAGACTGCTGGATGCGCTGGAAGAATTGTCGTGTACCACGTTTATCATCACCCAGAAGATCAGTTCAACCACTTCGGCAGACCTGATTCTGCTGCTTGATGATGGACAACTCATTGGACAGGGAAAACATGAAGACCTGATGGAATCGTCAGAGCTGTATCGTCGAATCCATGAATCACAATACGGGGAGGGTGCACAGCATGTTCAAAGCATTCATTGAGCCTTTCCGTCAGCCGCCACCACCGATTGATCCGGAGACGTTACGGTCAGGCGGTGGCCGCAAACCCAAGGCACGGGCGAAAAACTGGTCCGGTACGCTAGGTCGTATCTGGACCTATCTGGCACGGCGCAAGGTTAAGCTGTCCATGGTATTGTTGATGGTGTTTTCCAGCTCCGCACTCGCTTTGCTTGGTCCTTACATGGTGGGGGTGGCCGTGGATGATTTCATCGCGGGTGAAGCCGGCCCAAGCTGGACCCGGTTTCTGATTGGATTAACGGCAGTTTATGTCTTATTCTCGCTCACATCCTGGCTCCAGAATATATGGATGATCGAAATCGCACAGGAAACCGTGTACCGCATGCGGTATGATCTATTTTCCCATCTGCACAAGCTGCCGATTCCATTCTTCGGTAAACGCCAGCAGGGTGAGATTATGAGTCGGGTGACCAATGATATCGAGAATGTCAGCGGTACGCTGAACAGCTCGGCCATCCAGATTTTTTCGAGTGTGTTAACGCTTCTTGGAACATTTGGCGTCATGCTCTGGCTCAGCCCACTGCTGACCCTGCTTACCTTTATCGTTGTGCCTTTGATGGCCATCGGCATGCGCTGGATTACGCGTAGAACCGGGCCGCTCTTCAAGGAGCGGCAACGCAATCTGGGTGAACTCAACGGTTATATCGAAGAGACGTTATCCGGGCAGCGAATCATTAAGGCATTCTCCCAAGAGGAGCGGGTGATTCGCGGATTTGAGGAACGGAATACCCGCATCCGGATTTCCGGCTTCTGGGCGCAGACGATCTCTGGTTTTATCCCGAAACTGATGAATGGATTGAATAACCTGAGCTTTGCGATTGTGGCGGGCATCGGTGGTATTCTGGCGATTCAGGGTTCGGTTACGGTTGGGGTAATTATTATCTTTGTGGAATATGCCCGTCAATTCACCCGTCCGTTGAATGATCTGGCGAACCAGTGGAATACGTTATTGTCCGCAATTGCGGGGGCTGAGCGTGTGTTCGAGGTGCTGGACGAAGATGAAGAAGCGAAGGATGAAGGGGCAGCGGTATCTCTGGACAAGGTGGAGGGAGCCGTTCGTTTTGACAAGGTATCCTTTGGATACGATGAAGGACGTAACATTTTACATGACATCAGCTTTGAAGCCAAACCGGGTGAGATGATTGCTCTTGTAGGACCGACCGGAGCGGGGAAAACAACATTAATTCAGCTGTTATCCCGCTTCTATGATCCGACGGGTGGCACGTTAACCGTAGATGGGCGCGATATGACTACTATTCGGCGTGAGAATCTGCGGTCCCATATGGCGTTTGTGCTTCAGGATTCATTTCTGTTTCAGGGCACGATCCGGGAAAATATTCGTTTTGGCCGTCTGGACGCGACGGATGAAGAGGTGGAAGCAGCCTCCAGGCTGGCGAATGCCCACTCCTTCATTGTGCGAATGAAGGATGGGTACGACAAAGTGCTGCAAGCTGATGGGAGTGGCATTAGTCAGGGACAGAAACAGCTACTTGCCATTGCCCGGGCAATTCTGGCCGATCCGTCCATACTGGTACTGGATGAGGCGACCAGCAGTATTGATACCGTCACGGAGATCAAAATCCAGGAAGGGCTGCAACGTCTGATGCAGGGACGAACGAGCTTTGTCATTGCCCACAGGCTCAACACGATTCGCCAGGCCGATCGAATTCTGGTGTTGAAGGATGGGCATTTACTGGAGCAAGGCTCGCATGATGCATTGCTGGAACAAGGTGGTTTCTACAGCGAGTTGTATTACAGTCAGCTGCGTAAGAAAGCGCAGTAGTCATTTTGGATAATATGTGACATGTATTAGAAAGCTTGTAGTTATGAAAAAGAGCAGGGATGAGGGCACGATGCTCCTCACTTCTGCTCTTTTTGCATATTTTATTGAGAAACATTGGAAATGAAACTTTGAGTATGTGTTAAAATATGGATATAATGGGATGGGTCCGTTTTTTGGAAGGTTGCCAGCGGTTTTGAAGCATGGGAATGAATTTATACACGTAGGCCTGTAGTCAGGCAAGTTATGCGTTATAAGAGAGGAGGGCAATGCGGAATGGAATTCAAATTTGGGAATGTTTCTATTCTTCTACCCCCTGTGCACATTACGATTATCGCAATTATTATTATTTTCATTCTAGTAAGGTGGAGCAAGCAATTAGAAACAAGACGTTTTACGGTTTTCTTTTACTTTTTGATTAGTACGTTCATTACTCCAATTTATTCTCAAAGTACAACAAAAGGTGTATTTGAGCTATGGATCCCCGCAGGGTTTATTGTGATTTTCTTATATTTGATTCGCAGCGAAAGAAATCATCCATCTAAAATGAAAGCGAGTATCTTAGGATTTTCAATAGCCTTATATCAGTTAATCCTTCAATATATCGGATAACGGGACGGGACAGTTCAATTAGAACAAGTAAGCAGCCGGTCAACCAACTGGTTGCTTTTTCTTTGAGCTAATGGTCAGGTCAGTTCCAATATGTATTGAAATTACGAGGTCTGAAATCAAGTACATTACGTTTCTAAACGAAGTTATAGGTTGAAAACAAAAGAGCAAATCCTGTGATCAGGATCTGCTCTTTCTCATTTAACTGCCACTAACTTTCCAGTTGTCCGCCTGCTCCACCGTTAACGGCTGGTGTCTGCGGATGTAATCTTCCACCAGAGCTGCCATATCCGTGGCGCCTTCATGCAGCACCTTTTTGCCTGGATACATCGCATAATCCCCGCCGCCAGCAGCGCGGTAGCTGTTCATCACCACAGAGTATGTGCCATCCATATCCATGGGTTTTCCTTCACGTTCCAACTTCACAACTCGACTGCCCACAGGTTGGGAGATATCCAGCTCGTACTCTAGGCCAGCCCACATGTCGTAATTATAATGTTGAGGTTTGGGCTCCATATAGGCAGGATTCACGGCGACCTCGCCAGAAGCATTCACTTCAAAGTAACGTGCCGTTTGTTCCAGCGCCTCTCGAATATCTTGACCGCTCAGCTCCAGTACCGTCAGCGTGTTGGGATAGATGAAGTTGGATAACACGTCCCGAACGGTGATATGGCGTCCGAATCCACGAGCTTCTTCACTCAGCATGGCGGTATTGGACAGATCAGCCCCAGTCGCTTCCATCTGCACTTGATGTACAAAAGCAATGAATGGATGTGCCTTGAGCCGAAGGGACGTAGCATTGGTGATCGATAAATCCCCATCCACCTCGCCAATGGGTTGATCAAGCCATGCTTGTGCCTCGATTTCTACCTCATCTGTAAGTTTCATGACTGTCGCATCTGGCTCAACTTCACTATATTCATCCAGAAGTAACAATCGAGCCTTCTTATCGGTAATCTGCCACTTCCCGCCCGATGATTGTTCCAACTGAACAGATACATGTCCCGCACCAGTTCCGCTGAATCCCGGCTGAATAACGGTTACGCCATGGATATTAGCGGTAATCTGACGATGTTGATGTCCGGTAAGCAATACATCGATGCCTTCGATGTCCCGGCAGATGGCATAGCCTTGATTTTCTCCGGTTAACCGTTCGGCAGGCTCGCCTGTCTCCAGATCACTCTCAAATCCCCCATGATAACTCACAACCAATACATCTGGTTGTTCATGCTCGCGTATATAGCTAACCCACGTACGAATGGTCTCCAAGGCATCAAGGAACTGTAAACCCTCAATATTTTTCGGGTGCTCCCAGTTTGGGATGTAATGCGTGGTTGCACCCAATAGGGCTATTTTGACGCCTGAAGACAAGGTTTTGATTAGATACGGAGGACCGTAAGCAGGTACGTCCGGTTGCTCATCTTTTACGATATTGGCAGCCAGCCAGGGGAAATTGGAAGCTTCAACGGCTCCGCGTAATAAGGCCTGACCATAGTTAAACTCGTGATTGCCCATCACCGCTGCATCATAGCCCAGTTCATTCAGAACGGTTATGAATGGGTGCACTTCGTTTGTGGAAACCTGTGAAGCTGCATAAGAGGCCAAGGGTGATCCTTGCAGCAGATCCCCGTTATCCACCAGCATCAATTCAGGTGAACGTTCGCGTTCCTTACGAATCAGGGAAGCCAGCAGGGCAAGTCCGGCCGGGCGGTATGCATTGGTATTGTAATGAATGGGGCGGATGGCCCCGTGCAGATCACTGGTGAACAGAATGTCGAAGCTTGCCGTATGGTTTGTGGATGTCATTTTACAATCTCCTCTAATATATAAGTTCAGAACTATGGAATTACCATAAAACGGAGAAGACAGAATAGGCTGAAGAACCGAAGTATACGCCGTTATCTCCGATGTTCTCCCTATATCTTCAACCATAATGAGCCTATTCTAACAGATACAAGTCCTGCTGACAGCCTGACAGGAAACTTTACAAAACTCCAAATTCCGTTTCACATCGCGCTAATATTTGGCAACTATAGTAGATAAGTACTGAAAAATAGAAACTCTTTGGAGGGTGTTCGTTTGAAGAAGTCTGCTTTATTTTTACCATTGTTGATTTTGGTTATGTTTCTGAGTGCTTGTGGGTCTAGTAGTACAACTGGTTCGGCTAACGGGGATAATACGAGCTCTAATGCATCCGGTACGTCTACGGCAGAGACAGAGAAACCTGTCGAAGGTTATGTGCCAACTGAACTGACGGTTCAATTCGTTCCTTCCCAGAATGCAGACACACTTGAAGCCAAAGCGAAACCGCTTGAGAAGTTGCTTGGTGACAAACTGGGCATTCCGGTAAAAGTCAGCGTATCCACGGACTACAACACAATTATTGAAGCAATGGCTTCCAACAAAGTAGACGTAGGTTTCTTGCCTCCGACAGCTTATGTACTGGCTAAAGAAAAAGGCGCAGCACAAGTTATTTTGCAAGCACAACGTTTTGGTGTAAATGATGAGACAGGTGCTCCAACCGAAGAGTTGGCGGATTCCTATAAATCCATGTTCATTGTGAAAAAAGATTCGCCGATTCAATCCATCGAAGAGCTTAAAGGTAAAAAAGTTGCTTACCAAAACGTAACGTCTTCCGCAGGTTTCGTATGGCCGGCAGGTCTGTTGCTGGACAGAGGCATTGACCCATTGAAAGATGTAACACCTGTAACGTTGAAAGGTCATGACCAAGGTGTTATCGCTGTATTGAACGGTGATGTTGACGCGGCAGCTATTTTCCAAGATGCCCGCAACACGGTAGCGAAAGACTATCCGACTGTATTTGAAGATACACGTGTACTGGCGTTCACTGAGCCTATTCCAAACGATACCATTGCTGTTCGCACTGACATGAATGCAGATTGGACTGCGAAGATCAAACAAGCCTTCATCGATATTGGTAAAGATACTGAAGGTCACCAGATCATCAAAGAAATCTATACGCATGAAGGTTATGTAGAATCCGATGATAGCAAGTTCGAGATCGTTCGTCAGTATGGCGAAAAAGTGAAAGGTGAATAATTCTGATCCAAAAGTAGTTTGGGATCTGTTCACTTTGTAGTAGCTCTCTTGCATGGGAACAGCTTAATCGTAGCAATGGACAGGCCAGTTCAGCGTGATCTACGCTGCGCTGGCTTGTGCCATTATAGCAAGGACTTATGTATGGTTGATCATTATGAATGAAAGAAGGATTATTGCCATGATTGAGCTTCACAACGTTACTAAAACTTACGCTAACGGCACCAAGGGCCTGGATAATATTAATCTGAAATTTGAGCAGGGTGAATTCATTGCTGTAGTCGGCCTGTCCGGTGCGGGTAAATCAACTCTCCTGCGATCCATTAACCGACTTCACGACATTAGTGAGGGAGAGATTCTGATCAATGGAAGCTCCATCACGAAGGCACAAGGAAAACGGCTACGCATGATTAGACGCGACATCGGCATGATTTTCCAGAGCTTCAATCTCGTGAAACGGTCCAGTGTACTACGTAATGTACTCGCTGGACGCGTTGGATACCATTCCACCATGCGTACTATTCTGGGGCGTTTTCCAAAAGAGGATATTGAACTGGCATTCACTGCGCTGGATCGGGTGAATATCTCCGAGAAAGCTTACTCCCGTGCAGATCAGTTGTCCGGTGGTCAACAACAGCGTGTGGCTATTGCTCGTGTCCTTGCGCAGGAAGCAAAAATCATTCTGGCCGACGAACCGGTTGCTTCACTCGACCCACTTACAACGAAGCAGGTTATGGATGACCTGAAACGCATCAATCAAGACCTTGGGATTACCACTATTGTTAACCTTCACTTTATTGACCTGGCTAGAGAGTATGCGACCCGTATTGTTGGATTACGTGCAGGGGAGGTCGTATTCGACGGTCCGGTAGAAGAGGCAACGGATGAACGATTTGCAGAAATTTACGGCAGACCGATTCTGGCTGACGAATTGTTGGACAAGCAGGTTGTGCATGAGCAGGGAGAAGTTGTGGTATGAAGGGGCAGTCCAACGTTCCACTTCAGAATTCAGGCGGGATGGGCAAGGAACCTGGTTCCAGCCCTGCAGAGGTTGTGAATCGTCCCAAGCCGCCTGGGCGTACGAAACATCTACTCACCCTGATCATCATTCTGCTTCTTTTGTGGGCAAGTGCGAAGCAGACGGACGCCACCTTCACAGAGTTGATTGAGGGTTTCCCCAACATGCTGGACTTGTTGAAAGAAATGTTTCCTCCTCGGTGGAGTTATTTTGACAATATCGTGCAAGGCATGTTGGAGACGATCCGAATGGCTCTGATTGGGACAACCATTGGTGCCATTATCGCCATTCCAATCTCGATCATCTGTGCCGGTAACCTGATGCCAAGTCGCTGGATCTATTATCCGGCGCGCTTTCTGCTGAACCTGATTCGGACCGTACCGGATTTGTTGCTTGCTGCTTTGTTCGTTGCTGTGTTTGGTCTGGGGCCCATCCCCGGAATCTTGGCACTGGCTGTATTCTCGGTAGGTCTCATTGCGAAGCTGACCTATGAGACGCTGGAAACCATTGATCAAGGACCGCTGGAAGCGATGACGGCTGTTGGTATGAACCGGATTCAGCTCATTGTATATGGCGTGGTGCCGCAACTGGCTGCCCAGTTCACATCCTATGTGCTGTATGCCTTCGAAATTAATATACGTGCTGCTGCCATTCTGGGATTGGTGGGAGCCGGAGGGATCGGGCTTTACTATGAGGCCACACTTGGATTCCTGGAGTATGACAAGACCAGCGTAATCATTCTGTTTACCCTCGTCATCGTTCTGGTCATTGATTATGTAAGTACTAAGCTGCGGGAGAAATTGCTATGATGAAAAATGAAACAAGCCGCATCCGGCCAAAACCACGAAAAAACCCGCTACGCTGGGTTATTGTATTACTGCTGATCCTTGTGTATGCTTGGGCGCTTGCCGGTGTACCGTTTACTGGTTTCAAGGAAACCGCCGCCCAGATTATGAAGGCCATTGTAGCCGGGATTTTCTCACCAGATTGGGATTTTGTATATCTGCCTGAAGGAGAAGACTTGCTGCGAGGTCTACTGGATACGCTCGCGATTTCCGTGCTGGGTACTGTAATCTCGGCAGTGCTCTGTATCCCGTTTGCATTCTGGTCTGCCCGCAATATGAGTGGGCATCGTTCCATCTCGGGTGCAGGTAAAATGGTACTTAGCTTCATACGTACGTTCCCTGAGATTATTATGGCTTTGATGTTCATCAAAGCAGTAGGTCCCGGATCGTTCGCAGGGGTACTTGCCCTTGGATTACACTCGATTGGTATGTTAGGCAAATTGTACGCGGATGAAGTTGAAAATATCGACTATGGTCCGTCTGAGGCGCTGCTTGCCTCCGGAGCCAATCGCATGCAGCAGTTGTGGTTTGCCATCCTGCCGCAGGTTATGCCTGGCTTCCTGAACTATACCTTGTATCGTTTCGAGATCAATGTGCGTTCCGCGACCATACTGGGTGTAATCGGAGCAGGGGGGATTGGTACACCGCTGATCTTCGCGTTAAGTACTCGGAACTGGCCGCGAGTAGGTATAATCCTGCTGGGTATCATCGTGATGATCACGATTATCGATTTGATCTCGGGTTATATTCGTAAGAAGCTGGTGTAGAGATAATGAGGAGCTACGAAGATATTAGATCATAGAGTGAAATTAGATAATAAAGTAAGAGGAGAGGGCTATTCGGTGCCAGAATATGGGCAGGGATAGTCTTTTTTTTGTGTCTGCAAATAAACAAAGTAGCGTTCTTGTTACTCTGCTAACCGTTGAGGAATAAGAGTGTTCAAAGAATATGTATAACAATGATTGAATTATTTTTCAATTATATGTAAGATTAATGTGTTTCTATATAAAGGGAATTAAGGATATTAATACTCCTCGTAGATACCAATATAAGAAATGAGTTTTTCGAAAGGAAGGTGACCTATGGAGATATTTTCTTCTATATGGATTGTATTTATGGTATTGATATTGCTGTACAGAATGATCTTTCAGAAGTTTAAAAAATATAACAGAGAAAATATGGGGCTCAGTGCAATCCTGATCATTTTCACGGGAAGCAGTTATACATTTACACAGATGAACTTGATTTTTGTCATTAGTGTCATTGCCGTGGCCGCTTATTCTGCTGTATGGAACAGCATTCTGTTTGTGAGAAATGGATATGAGCCAGAACGATTGAAATGAACTTGTGCTATGATCCAAAAAACCGAGACCATGTTGCCCTGTAAATCAGGCAATGTTGGTGTCGGTTTTTTGTTCATTTCTTAGCTAGCCAAAGGCAATGCTTTGGTTACTTGAACCGTAATCGTCTCTGTGCTGGTTACGCCTGCGGCGTTGATTAGCTCAGCACGGTACGTGTACGTTCCGTTAGCGCGACCGGACAATTCCGTTGTAGCACTTTGGGAAGCTGGTGTTGCCACGTTCAACGCTTGTGTATCAATCAATACATCATTCTCATAGAGACGGTATTCGGTTGCGTTCGTACCCCACCAGAGGTTCATGGCTACGTTGTAGTTGCCGTCACCATCCCAGTTGTTTTGGGACAACGTAGCTTTGCCTGGAGCAGCATTGGTTACTTGTACCGTCAGCACATCACTGCGTGTTGTGCCTTTGTCATTGGTCAGCTCAGCTACGTAGGTATACGTGCCGTTGGCTTTGCCTGTAATAGCCGTTTTGGAGGACTGAGCCGATGGTGAAGCCGCAGTCAACTTCTGTGTATCGATCAGAACGTCATTCTCATACAGTTTGTACGTGGAACCATTTTCGCCCCACCAGAGGTTCATGCTTACGTTAAAAGAACCTTCGAACAGGCCAGTTGTATATCCATTATCAGAAGAAAGCACCGGTTTACCCGGTGCTCCCGCAGCTGGAGTAGAAGGCTGTTCGCCTCCACCTTGATCTTCAGCAGGTACAAAATCATTCAAACTTCTAGGTTTCAATTGATATGCATCTTTGAAAATAGCGGAAATGCCTGTGATACTGATCTTGTCCCCTGCAACATAAGGGAAGGAAGTATCTGTTACACCGGTACGTGTATCTACACGGATATGTGTGCTCGTTCCATCTGCCGCTACCGCGTCGAATTCAAATGATCCAACGGGTGTAGCACTGATGATATTCTCGATGGTTACACCCTTCAATTGAACCAGTTGACCTTGGTTCGCATCTGTAATTGCTGTAACTTCGATTGGAGCAGGTACGGAAGCCGTACCTGTTTTCTCAATCGCGATGATATCGGTAAGCTCGAACTCGCTGTTATAGATGGTTGTTGCTGCTGTTACTTTCACCTTGTCACCAGCATGGAAGCCGCTAGTGTGCTGGAACACGTAGATTCCGGCAGTTTCATCTTGAAGATAGAAGGCTTGTCCACCGAATGCACCCGGCTCTGTCGTTACAACACCTTCGATGGTTACGGTAGTGCCAACCGCTTTGGTGCGTGCTTCAGCAACGGTGATAGCTGCTGGAATCGGTCCTTCTTCTTCCGGCAGCTGTTCTGCTGGCACATTACCTACGGTCACGGCATTTGTGATCAGGTTGCTGCCATTCAGACGCAGACGCAAGCTCGCAGCGCCAGTTGTACCTGGTTTGATGCGTACGTTCAGGTCTTTGATCCCGCGACCTTGGCTGTCCGAGGTTACACTGAATGTGGAGCTATAGCCATACGAAGTCGGCCAAGTACCACTTTCATTCTGGATCATGGCGACCTGTGTTCCGCCAGTCAGATAGATACCGGCACTATAACCGGATACGGTTGTGTTCGGAGCCATGTTCTCTACAACCACACGAATCTGGAAGTCTTCTGCATTTGGAAGAGTATCCTGTTTCACGAAGCTGTAAGCAGCGTTCGCACTGGATGCAGGGCCACCGTAAGAGCCAGCCTTGAACGTGGAACGATCGTACCACTTGTATCCGGCAGCAGGTGCGGACCAAGGTTCAGCCTGAGGTTCTGTGGAAGCAGCCGGCTCTTCGAATGGCAACAGCGCTGTAGCTGTATCCAGTTCAAGTCCGTTGACTTGAGTCAGATCCGTGTAGTTCTCTTGTGTAGCGAGCCAGTTCACGGTATTCACGAGCAACACCGCATCATCGGCTTCTTTAAAACCGTCATAAGTCGTTTTGCGTGTGCCTGTCTCTTCACGCAAGTATTTTGGTGATGCATCTTCTACTGGAGAGGAGTCACCGATGAAGGCAGCCTTACCTGCGCCCAGCTTGGATACGGCTACGTAAGGACCTTCTTCGATCCCGCCGCCGTTGTATACGCCTTGGTCCACCGCGTTATTCCATTTTGCGTTGGTTTTTGGCAGATACACAATACCTTTTGCTTTTTCCGGATCAGTGATTGCAAGTGTTGAACCGGCGTGCATAGCTACAGCCGATACACCTTCTGTGATGCCGAAGGCTTGATCTGCCGGTACAACGATATTGGCATTGATATCGCCAAGTGCGTTATAGCGGAAACGTACGCCGAAGTTATCGGACAACCAGTCTGTGCTGGTTACATTTTGCATGGCTTCCGAGTTACGCTCATCTGTGCTCATACCTTTGGTCGGATCTTCAAAAGCTCCCCGACGATAACCGTTGATGACTTCAGAGCCATCCCAGCGGTTTTTGTTACGGTCAGCATTATAGTGATCTCCAACGAAGAAGATGCTGCCACCCGTTTCAACATATTGTTTCAGTGCTGCCTGTTCGGATGTTTTGAAAGGAATTTGAGGCTCTGCAATAACGAATACGTTATACTCTTTCAGATCATCATAGGTAAATGGTGTCGTCTTGCGAAGTTCTTTGACATAATAACCATCATTCGCGAGTGCATTCCCGAAGTCGGAGAAACCTCCATCAATGACCCAGTCTGCGGCTCCAGCCGTCTGGCCGTGAGAGTTGTCGAACAAAACTTTCTTGCCTGCGTTTTGGTTCACAACCTTCGCCTGAATGAATGGTGCCGGATCTGTCGGCCCTTCCGCATGAACCGATGCATCTCCGTTCCATAATCCGATCTGAAGCGGCAAAGCCATGGACAATGCCAAGAGTGATTTTAAAAATACTCCTCGCATACCTGTTAATTTACCCAACCAAATCCCTCCCAAATATTAGTTGATTCATGAGTTCGTCCATATTCTACCACATGAAAATCTCACATAGTCATAACAATTTGTAAAAATTAACTCGATATTTGTAAAATTGGGTCTTTTGACATATCTATAGGTATTTCGGTCCCGGCATAATTCATCCAATTCTGCGTGCATATTGATTTTACGCAAATAAAAAGCCATCTCTATGAGATGACTTTGGCTCGAATTCGATTGACGGCATGGAAGACAGAGGATTTAATCATGCCTTCACTGCGATTCACCAGCTCTGCCGTTTCCTTAATGGAGTATCCGTGGATGAGGCGAAGTTCTAATATTTTACGATGCTCGGTGTTGTTAATATGGGAGACAATATCATGAACGCCTTCATTAATTTCAAGGTGGGGTGTATCAAAGTGATGGGTAGGTGCCTCCAGACGACTGTCGCGTTTGAGTGTACGGGTACGTCTGCGGAAGCTGTCCATCGCAAGGTTTCGGGCAATCCGTTTGAGATAATAGAGAAGCCGATCTTCAGGGATATTCACGGTAACGTTCATCAGTCGAATGAAACAATCCTGAGCCAGATCTTCTGCGTCTTGCGGTTGTTTGACGATATGGGATAGATACCTTGTGATTTCTGATTTATAGTTGATATAAGCTTCATTTACTTGTGTGTTATTCATATGATGTGAATCCCCCTTGGATACAGATCAGGCTTGGGTCCGGTCTGGTATGAGTCTCTTATGATCCAAGTATATCGGGAGGTTGTTTCCAAACGGTTCAGAGTTGTATCGGAGTTGTAACATTTCGTGCTTCCCTCTATTCAAGCATGCGGCTTGAGATACAAAATATAGGCAGATGAAATTCATAGAGCAGGGAGATTACGAGAGTATCATGAGACAAAAAGAGATTTTAATTATTGAGGACGAGGAGTCCATTCGCGATATTTTGTCCTATTCGTTACGTAAAGAAGGATTTGAGATCAAGGAAGCAGCTACGGGTAAAGAAGGTCTGGATCTGCTTCGGGATTCGAAGCCGGATCTGATCCTGCTAGATCTGATGCTGCCTGATATGAGCGGTTTTGATGTGTGCAGACAACTATCTGTGAATTCCAAGATACCCGTCATCATGATCACCGCCAAGTCGGATATGTTGGATAAGGTACTTGGCATGGAACTGGGGGCGGATGACTATATCACGAAGCCTTTTGATATCCGTGAGGTGGTTGCGCGCATTCGGGCGATTTTTCGCCGGATTGACCTCATCAGTGAGACGCTGGAGAATCAATCCTATGAGGTGGTAAGGCTCGGCAAACATATTGAGATTCGCAAGGATGAACGGGAAGTCTGGAAAGACGGGGAGCGTGCCGGACTCACGAATAAGGAATATGATCTGTTGTTATTTCTCGTGACCCACCATCGTAAGGTGCACACACGTTCTGAGCTGCTGGACAAGGTATGGGGATTTGATTTTGCAGGGGATACCCGAACGGTGGACATTCATGTACAACGGATTCGCAAGAAACTGGATAGTGGTGTGCAAGGCATTTCGATGATTGAAACGGTATTCGGTGTAGGGTACAAGTTGAATATTCAGGTACAGACATGAAGTGGACGATCCAGTTCAAAATGGTGGTGTTATTCTCGGTCATCGTCTTTATCGGATTCTCCGTTCTGCTAATTCTGTCCAATAAGGTGGCACAGGAGAATATGTACCGGGAAGTGCATGAGGATATGGTGCAATCGAAAAGAAATCTGGACATCGCGCTGAATCAGTACTTCCTGATTCATAACAAACGTATGAACAGGGAATCGCTCGAAGCAGGAAGCCGCGAGCTTGCAGAGCAGATTGGTTCAGCCGTTGGCGGGGAGATTACAGTATTTCGTCCTGACGCTTCTTCATACGGATCGGTTGGCAACGAGGTTAACGTTGCTAAGCGGTCTGACCAACCTGATGTTCAGGAAGCCAGACAATCCCGGATCGCGTACACCACAGTCGTGGACAAGGGCCAGGTCACGGCCAGTCTGTCCTTCCCGCTCAAGATGGATCAACAATTGATTGGAATCGTGCAGATGGAGAAGGATTACACGGACTTGTTCAAACGCAACCTTCGCTTTCAAAATACGATCAAACTATTTGCAGCGGTTATTTTCGTGTTTGTATTTATCGCATCCATCTTTATTTCCCGGAAAATTACACAACCCATCCGTGTACTCACGAAACGTTCTGCGGAAGTGGCCCAGGGAAGTCTGAATGCAGACATTCAGATTACCACCAAGGATGAGATCGGTGAATTGGCTTCAAGCTTCACCGTCATGATTGATCGGGTACGGGAACAGATTGATGTGATTGAGCGAGAGCGGGACGAAGTGAAACAAGTGCAGGCGCGAAGCAAAGTCTTTTTTGACAATGTGACGCATGAATTGAAGACACCGCTAACGACGATTCTGGGGTACGCCCAGATTTTGCGGGATAACGGATTCACCGATCAGGACTTTTTTGACAAAGGCATGAATTATATTATCAAGGAAAGCCAGCGTCTCAACACGATGGTTGCGGATATTCTGGAGGTCTCGGTCTCGTCAGCGGTTATTCAGGCGTACCGATTCGAACGTATCGATGTATCCGATATTATTCGTGAAGCTTGCGAGGACATGTCGATTAAGGCGAGCAAGTACAATATAGGCATTCACTATGAACTGGAGGAACATCAGTATCTGCAGGGAGATCGGGACAAGCTGAAAGAGGTCTTCCTCAACGTCTTGGATAACTCGGTTAAGTACAGTGATGTGAACTCCATCATCGAAGTACAATCCTTCCGGTTAGGTGATTCCATCGTTATTGTGATCCGTGATCAGGGGGAAGGAATTGGTGCTGAAGCACTCCAGCATGTATTTGAACCCTTTTACCAGGATAAAGGAATCAACAGGGCCGAGAAAGGCAGTGCCGGGCTGGGTCTGTCTATTGTGAAGAACATCGTTGAGCGTCATGGAGGAACAGTGGAGATGAAGAGTATCATGCGGGAAGGGACACAAGTAAATATTAGTCTTCCGGGGGAAATGAACGCATGAGACATCCTGGATTTTGGCGTAAAAACCGCGACAGATTGATGCTGTCAGGGCTGTTGATCGCATTTGTCAGCGGAATTTTCGGGATTGGCAGCCTGTTCAGTATCGGAAATCTCAAGCCTAGAACGGTGATCTTGCCCAGTGAGCAATTCAATAACCGTCTGGCACCACCACCGAGCAGTACAATTCAGATCGAGTCGGCTACCAAGATTCCAAATGACTTCGCGATCTTTGATTTTGAAGTGGTAGACCGGAACACGATTATATTGAATCAACTGGAATCTTCGTATTCAAGCCTTCAGCTGTCTCTCCTGCATCTGGATGATAATGAAGTGAAGAGTATTGCGAGTAATACGGAATATGGTGTAGCGATTAGTCCGGATCACAAGAAGATCATTTACTCCCAGTACCGGTCGGGTCAGGCGCAGAAGACGACATATGAGTATGTGATTGAGAGCGGGGAACGTCGCAAGCTTCCGAGCGACAACTCGTATTACAGAGTGTTTGTAGGGGACGAAACCTATATCGGTCAGGATGATCTTTTATTCAAACAGGTTGATCTGAGCAAGGGGACGAGTCAAGTCATCTACACGTATGATGAGCTGATGGGCATGTTCACAGGACCAAGACAAGGGAAAGGTTCGAATGATACGTTTATCGTGATGGATGTGTTGCAGGTCAGTGAAGATCAGAAACAGTTTTATATGCTGGTGATGCTGAAAGACAATTATGCCATCTATCGTGTATCACTTGAGGACGAGCATGAAGTGAAGGCGTATGCTGCAATGGAAGACATTCAACAATTCAAGTTGCTGAAAAATGGAGACATGCTCATCCAGGGAACGCTGAATAAGGTACAGGGGCTGTATCGGTATCGTGCAGCGCAGGAACAGTATGATCTGGTATTACAAGGTTCCATCTGGAACTTTGATCTGAATGAAGATGAATCGCGAATCGCTTACTTTTATCCAATGGATATTCAGAATCAGAAGAATGAGTTGCATATTGCCTACCTGAATGACAGCGAGCTTTCGTCGGATACGGTGATCTACCGTAATATTGATAACTTCATCAATCTGAAATGGAATGACGATGATCTATTTGCAGTGGGCAGCACCATGGATAAAAGTGAGATGTACCGTTTTAGCTTCAGAGCCTGGTAAGCTGCGAAAAGTATACGAATATAAGACCTTGGTCTGGATAGAGCTGGCGATAGCTACTCTGCGGACAAGGTCTTTTTGTTATGACATTTTACAAGTTGGATACAACTCCGGCCAGCCCGGATACATCTCCATCCTATAATAAAAGGGAATGTG
This sequence comes from Paenibacillus sp. SZ31, assembly GCF_012912005.1. GTDB lineage: Bacteria > Bacillota > Bacilli > Paenibacillales > Paenibacillaceae > Paenibacillus. The sequence goes on along the minus strand of NZ_JABBEA010000004.1, from coordinate 435,556 downwards.
CTACGCGAATCTTTACGTAACAACCTCTGTACATATTTAGCAAGTAGAAAGGAAGACATGTAGTAATGCTTCAAGTTGAACAATTATCCCACTCGTTCCGCAATGGCCAAGGAACCGTGCCGGTGCTTCAGGATATCAACCTGACGATTGGAGAAGGCAAGATGGTAGCCCTGCTGGGCAGTTCTGGTTCAGGCAAGTCCACACTGCTGAATCTGATGGCGGGGCTGATGAAACCGGATCACGGCAAGATTCTAATTGCAGGACAAGATATTGTACGTTTCAGTGAAAATCGCTTGGCGGAGTTCAGGCGCAGTCACATCGGGTTTATTTTCCAATCCTATGAGCTGCTGTCTAACCTTACAATCCGGGAAAATGTAGAGTTACCCTTGGTGTTTATGGGCATAAGCCCTTCGAAACGCAAAGCAAAAGCATTGAAGCTGCTGGAACAGGTTGGACTGGGTGAAAAAGCAAACTTGTTCCCGTCCCAGTTGTCGGGCGGTCAACAACAACGTGTCAGTATTGCACGCTCGCTCATTACCGAACCCTCGGTGATCTTTGCCGATGAGCCTACCGGGAATCTGGATACCGAGACGGAGGAAGAGATTATTGCGATTTTGCAGCAGCTTAACCGGGATATGAATACAACCTTCGTCATTGTGACACATGAAGCAGAGGTCGCGGAGCAGATGCAGGTCGTGCTTACCCTGCAACATGGAATACTGGTCGAAGAGACCGTAAGGGAAGTTTGAGGCAAAGGGAGAGGGATTGTGAGAATACGGGATATAGCACGTATGGCCTGGGGACAGATCATTCGCAGAAAGATGGTCACACTGCTATGTATGATGGGGCTGTCCATTGGTTCTGCCGCCATGATCATTGCACTTAGCGTGGGGCAGTCCGTACAGACCTATAGCGAGAGAACATTGAACGACAATTACAAGATGGATGAAATTACAATTACGCCTAATGAAGGCATTCGTACTGGCAACGGCAAGGGGAGCGGTCAGACATCGAAGTTTGAACGGGGGGCGCTGACGTTGGAAAAAATTCAGATTATCCAAAGACTTCCCCATGTGGTTGCCGTGGCTCCCATGTTAAAGCTGGATTCGCTTGAAATGGTGCTTCCAGATGGTCGCAGCACGTATGTTGAGGTCATCGGTACCCAACTGGAGACCCTGAGCGGGTTTGGATACAAGTATGCTGAGGGACGAGGGGCAGAGGATGGTCGTATGGCGGTGACCAGTTATGGGGCTGCATTTGGACTCGTGGACCCCAAAGTAACTCAGAAGTTATTCGAGCAGTTGAATGCTGATCCATATAACAATGAGCTTTTGCAGCAGTATACGGAAATGTCAGCGAAGCAGGATCAGCTGGTTCAGCAGCTGGTTCAGTTTCGATATGAAGATTATGCGAATGCGAGCAAAACCAAAATGAGTGGCTCTATACGCGTGTCTGGAGAGTTGATGAAGCCTTCCAACATGGATGAGATGAGTGCTCAAAACGATAAAAAGGTATATCTGCCGCTCGATACAGCTCGTGCATTGCAGGATGAGCTTGGATTACAGCAGGCCGACAGCAGTGCGGCCAAGCATCTTAACTCGGCTCTGGTCAAGGTTGAAGACAAACGTTATGTATCCCAGGTGGAAGAACAGATTAAAAAGCTAACGTTGAATACACAGAGTAATCTGTTCCAGGAGGAAGCGATGGCAGGCCAACTGGCGATGTACCAAAAAGCAGCATTAGGGATCGGTGGTTTTATTATGCTGCTGGCCTCGTTGTCCATTATTGTGGCAATGATCATGTCTACGCATCAGCGGCGTAAACAAATCGGTGTGATGAAGGTGCTGGGTGCAAATCTGTGGCAGATCCGCCAGATGTTTATTACGGAAGCAGCGATGCTTGGGTTAATGGGTGGCGTGGCTGGTGTAGGGATTGCCTTTGCTGCCCTCGGCGGGGTGAACAGTCTGCTGGCGAGTCAGATGGCAAATCAGGTCAATGGCCCGATGACCGTGGCTATTCAGCAGTCTGCTTTGCCGCTCGGCATTGTGTTTGCTGTGCTGGTCGGTATTGTATCGGGTATATATCCGGCAATCAGCGCATCCCGAACCAATGCATTAACTGTGATCAAATCGATGTAATTTTATCAGCGAAAGGGAAATTGGGCACATGAAGAAATGGATTAAAATTATCATCACCGTTGTACTTTTGGCAGGTGTGGGGTACTGGCTGTATGAAAAGTACAAGCCAAAACCGGAGGCACCTATCGAGATTCCGCCCCCGATTACCTTTGATGTGACACAGGAAACGATGACGCAAACGATTCAGGTGAAGGGGAAATCCGTATATACCGATCAGACCGATATATTTGCTCCATATGCTTCCAACATCAAGAAATGGCACGTGAAAAGTGGTGAGCAGGTGAACAAAGGCGATGTTCTGTATACTCTCGACACGTCCGCGTTACAAACGGAAGTAGAGCAGTTGCAGAGCGATCTGGAGAAAGCTCAACTGGAAAATAAGATGAATCAGGTTAGCCTGGATCAGGCGAATATGAGTGAGTCGCTTGGCGTGACGGAAGAGGAACGCAAGAAGGCATTTGCAGATCGGGAAGGCAAACGTCTAACAAATGAGTTGAATCAAAAAGCGCTGGTCCTCAAGGAAAAGGAGATACAGAAAAAGCAGGCAGTGATGAACAAGTCCGTTGTGTATGCTTCCACTTCCGGTATATTTCAGATGAATGAAGAGGACAGCAAGACACGTGCGGTGACGGAAGGACAGCTCATAGGGTCCATTACGAACATCGGCAAACTTAAATTCATGACAATTGTTGGTGAGGAAGAAATGTTCAGACTTAAGGTGGGAATGCCAGTCAAGGTGCGAATGACGGCGCAGAAAGACCTGGAATTCACCGGGAAGGTGAGTAAGGTGTCCAAATTCGCCCGCAAGAGTACCGATACGGACCTTAAACAAGCTTCCCAGTTTGACGTGGTCATTGATCTGAAGCCGGATGCCAGAATGTATGGAGGCGTGAGTCTGGAAGGCGATATCGAGACAACGCGGAAGGATAAAGTGACCGTTGTGTCCAGCTTGGCGATTATGCGGGATCAGACCGAACCTTATGTCCTGTTAGACAAAGGGAACGGACAGACAGAGCCACTGACCATCCAGGCTGGAATGGAGTCGGGGGACAAGACGGAAGTGGTTAGCGGATTAAAACCGGGAGATATCGTCGTTCTGCCCTAGACGAACGGTCGATTCGACCTTGATCAACACGAGGTTCATTGTGGCAGAATGCCAGGATGAGCCTTTTGTGTGCTTTGTGGCAAGGGATGTCCAGATTCCTGCCTGTTTTATGGAAAAAAATATAAATAAATTTATATAATTCAATTTACAGTAATATTTACATGTCGTATAATCAGAACATAAGAAGGAGGTGAACACCGAACATCATGATTGTAGATGGTAGGCGAAGGCCTTTTTTTAAACCACTTAAAGAAAGCGCTTTCCGAAATGGGATGTTACAGATCCCGCAATCCTTTTTCACACTTCTTCATGTCTAACACACGTTCAACCACACCCACCACATCATACTCACATGGTTCGACCCCACACACGATTTGCTCACTCACGGTTCCAGCTACACAACCATTACTTTTGGAGGTGATACAACCAACTCATCCGAACGTTCTCTTCGTGCTAAGCATCTTAATGACACAGAGGATCAGACATGAGTACAACCCAATCTAACTAAAGGAAAGGTGGAACTATGAAGACTAAATTGAAAACCAAATCGAGAGGTAAGAAGATCCTGCGCAAAGGTGTAAAGCAAATAATGGCAGCAACGCTGCTCGCGGCGGGGATTTTCCCAGGATTGTCTCCAGGCTTGACTCAGGCGGCTGAAGCACATGTGGATAATCCATTTGTAGGGGCAACCGCCTATCTGAACCAGGATTACTCAGCTCTCGTCGATACGTCCATTGCGCTGACCAATGATGCATCGCTGAAGGCGAAGATGGAGACGGTCAAATCGTATCCAACGTCAGTGTGGATTGACCGCATTGCTGCGATCTATGGCGGCCCGGACAACGCTGGTCGTAAAAGCGTAGAGCAACATCTCGATGCCGTTCTTGCCCAAAAGAAACCTGGTACGCCAATAACCGCTTCATTTGTAGTCTATAACTTGCCCGGCCGGGATTGCCATGCACTCGCATCGAATGGTGAACTTCCACTAACACAGGCTGCGCTACAGACGTACAAAACAGATTACATTGATGTGATCGCAGATATCTTCGCAGATCCGAAATATCAGGATATTCGCATTGTGGCGATTATTGAGCCGGACAGTCTGCCTAACCTTGTGACTAACCTGAGTACTCCAGCTTGTGCGCAAGCCAGCTCAACAGGCATCTATGAAGATGGGGTTAAGTATGCACTGGACAAGCTGCATGCCATTCCTAATGTGTACAACTACCTGGATATCGGCCACTCTGGCTGGCTTGGATGGGACAACAATCGTACCGCTGCGATTGCCCTGTACACTGACGTAGTAAATGATACAGCGGCAGGTCTGCAAAGTGCAGATGGTTTTATCACCAACACTGCCAATACGACGCCTACCCATGAACCGAATCTGCCTAATCCGGATCTGAATATCGGTGGACAACCGATTCGATCTTCCGATTATTATGAATGGAACCCGTACTTTGACGAGACGGATTTCACTGCAGCACTCTATTCCGGATTTGTACAAGCCGGATGGCCGAGCAGCACGGGCTTCCTGATTGATACCAGCCGTAATGGATGGGGCGGGGTGAATCGTCCAACATCAGCAACAGGAAGTAATATCAATGCCTATGTGAATTCTGGACGGGTTGATAAACGGGATCATCGTGGCAACTGGTGTAACAACAGTGGGGCAGGTATTGGTGAAGCACCTAAGGCTGCACCGGGACCCGCACATCTGGACGCTTATGTATGGGTGAAACCTCCGGGTGAATCCGATGGCTCCAGCTCGGAAATTCCGAACAATGAAGGTAAAGGTTTCGACCGGATGTGTGATCCGACCTTCACAACTCGGGATGGCGTATTAACAGGTGCACTGGCGAATGCTCCGGTATCCGGTCACTGGTTCCATGATCAATTCGTGACATTGGTGAAGAACTCATTCCCTGTCCTGCCTGCAAGTAACGGTGGAGGGAATCCTCCGGGCGGAACAACGGCTCCAGCAGCACCAGCGGCATTGACGGCTTCTGCTGGTAATGCTCAAGTCTCCTTGACGTGGACTGCTTCCGCGGGAGCAACAAGTTATAGTGTGAAGCGAGCACTCAGTGCATCAGGTCCATTCACAACGATTGCTGCCAATGTAAGTGGTACATCTTACAGCAACGCTGGCCTGATCAATGGCACAACTTACTATTATGTGGTAACAGCAACGAATGCAGTAGGTGAAAGTGTTAACTCTGCAACAGCAACGGCTACGCCGGTTGCAGGTGTAACGGCACCAGCTGCACCGACTGCTCTTACAGCAACAGCAGGCAATGCTCAGGTGAGCCTGACGTGGACTGCATCTGCAGGTGCGACAAGCTATAATGTGAAACGTGCGCTGAGTGCATCCGGTCCGTTCACAACAGTCGCTGCGAATGTGAGTGGTACATCCTACACGAACACGGCCCTGACGAACGGAACAACGTATCATTATGTGGTAAGTGCAGTGAATACAGCAGGGCAAAGTGCCAATTCCGCTGTAGCTTCCGCGACACCTCAAAGTGTCGTTGTGCCGACCAGTGATCTTGTTTTGCAATACCGTGCGGGAGATACCAATGCGCTGGATAGTCAGATCAAACCGTATTTCAACATCAAAAACCTGGGCAGTACTGCTGTGAATCTGAGTGACTTGAAGATCCGTTATTACTTCTCCAAAGAAGGATCGGCTGCGATGGATTCTGCCATCGATTATGCTCAAGTTGGCGGAGCCAATATCCAGCGTACCTTCACAGACTCCTATGTGGAGCTGAGCTTCACATCTGGCGCTGGCAGCATTCAGGCTGGTGGACAGACTGGAGACATCCAGCTTCGTATGTACAAAACGGACTGGTCCAACTTTGACGAGACTAATGACTACTCCTTCGATCCAACGAAAACATCCTATCAGGATTGGAATAAGGTAACACTCCACCAAGGTGGAAACCTGGTATGGGGTATTGAGCCTTAAAATTTACTCGTAATTGTCTTAACCGCAATCCTCCGTGTGTTAGAGGATTGCGGTTTTTTTTGCTATTCATTACAAGAGTCATTTCGAAATGAAGTTCTTGACCAACTGAGGGACGTAGTGGAGGGGACGAAATCGATTCTGTAAGCACTTATTTTCCAAATGACTCCTAATAACACTGATTATTGATCGTTTTGGTCGGATATTTGCCTAGGGTCTGGCAGGCAGGATGTCTATAATAGAACCCGATGGGCGGGATCACTTCGCTCGGATTGGAAAGAGAATGGAAGGGGGACCGCACTCTGGTAGTCGGGCAAGCTGATTTCTCTTTTTTAATATTGTAAGCGTAATCATTATAGGCGATTCTCGTCCTTTGAAGAAGATCTGTGTGGATTATCGAACGTTCAATCATCATTAAAGTGTATATGCGTCACCTATTCTGTCTCAAGGAGCGTGAAGGTGGATGAACTCAGAAACAACAGCGCCGGTACATAAACGATCGGCTTCAGGTCGGCAATCAGGACGCAGGAAGGCACGTATGCCACTTGCAGCCAAGGTGCTCTCTTCAGCACTCAGTGTAGCTTTGCTTGTTGGGGGAACAGCGGGGGTTATCGGAGCAGAAGCTTCGAACGGAAATAGTACCACGGAGTCCAGCCTGCAATCACATAAGGGGGGCAGTCACGTGAAAGAGATTCAACTGGAATATCTGGATCGCGGTCTGGTGGCTGCTTCGACATCTGAAGGTGTTTTTCTCAGCTGGAGATTGCTCGGTGACGAGGCAACAGGGTATAGCGACAAAGGGCTGACAGGTACGGACTTCAACGTCTATCGTGATGGCAAAAAGATCGCTACTGTCACCGACAGTACCAACTATGTAGATGCCGCGGGCAAATCGTCTTCCCGTTATGAAGTGGCAGCGGTCAACAAGAAGGGCAAGGAGAGCAAACGCAGTGTATCCGTCAAACCTTGGGCGAACGGGTATGTGGACATTCCACTGCAAAAACCCGCCGATGGTGTGACCCCTGCGGGAGAAGCTTATACGTATTCCGCCAATGACATGAGCGTAGGTGATGTAGACGGGGATGGCCAGTATGAGTTTTTCGTGAAGTGGGACCCATCTAACGCCAAGGACGTATCGCAAAAAGGATACACCGGTAAAACCTACATTGATGCTTACACCTTGGATGGACAATTGCTGTACCGGATTGATCTTGGGGTCAATATCCGGGCAGGTGCTCATTATACACAGATGCTCGTTTACGATTTTGATGGGGATGGCAAGGCCGAGATGATGTTCAAGACCGCTCCGGGCACGAAGATTATCAAATATAACAAAAAAGGAAAGGTGACCTCCGAGAAGTACATCACGCTTCCGAAGCAGGATCGCAAGGCAGGGTATTCGAACGAAGATGATTATCGCTTGAGTGCGGATGGTTACTACGATCACGTGGTGGATATGTTCAGGAACTGGCATAAGCATGACGAGGTTGTGAAGGGGAACTGGCCTGCAACATTGGAAGAGGCTTTTGGAATTGAGAAAAAATATAACTATCCATTATCTCAGCAGGATGCCGAGAGTCTGGCCGACTACTTTATTGATGTATATGCGGTAGAACGCAGCAACCGAAATGAGCTTCGCAAGTTCGAAGGTTTTATCGTGGATGGTCCTGAGTATGTTACGGTATTTGAAGGCAAATCAGGCAAAGAGCTGGAGACCATTCCATATGAACCCGAGCGTCATGATGATGGTCTGATGTGGGGCGATTATGCCATGGCACGGATTGAACCGGGGAATCGGGTGGACCGTTTCCTGGCAGGCGTGGCGTATCTGGACGGCAAGAAACCGTCTGCAATCTTTGCACGCGGATACTATACACGTTCAACGATGGTTGCCTACAACTGGGACGGCAAGAAGCTGAAAAAGGAATGGAAAGTGGACAGCGGCTGGACGCCGATGAAGAACCCATTCAATGACGGACCGCACGGCGTGGATGGTACAGATCCGCAGTACGGCTCCATTACAACTCAGGGTGCGCACTATTTCAGTGTGGCGGATGTGGATGGAGATGGCAAACAGGAGATTATCTATGGCTCCGCTACGATTGATCATGATGGCAGCGTGCTGTACAGCTCCACAGACCTGATGCCTGCCGAGAGTGCTGCACCGGGAACCATTGCCCGTCTGGGTCATGGGGACGCACTTCATGTGGCAGATATCGACCCGGATCGTCCGGGACTTGAGATTTTCATGGTTCACGAGGGTGGTCCGTGGGCGCCATATGGCTATTCCCTGCGTGATGCGAAGACCGGAGAAGTGATCTATGGCGGATACACGGGGAAAGATACCGGACGCGGCATGGTGGGTGATGTTGATCCGACTCGCCGTGGGCTGGAGACATGGGCTGTAGGATTATGGACAGCGACTGGTGAGAAAATCAGTGATCAGGCACCGGGCACGAATATGAATATCCGCTGGGCTGGCGATATGACGACACAGATCGTAGATGGTGCCATCGACGTCACGCCTACAATCAAAGACTGGAATCGTGGCACGCTGCTGACGGCAACAGGCACACTGACCAACAATCACACCAAAGGTACACCTTCTCTCGTAGCTGATATCTTCGGGGATTGGCGAGAAGAGATGTTGGTAAGAACCACTGACAGCTCAGCGATCCGCATCTATCTCAGTACAGAGAAAACGGACCGCAAGTTGTACACGCTGATGCATGATGCGATGTATCGTGTGGGCATTGCCGGACAGAACAGTGGATATAACCAGCCTTCCTATCCGTCCTTCTACATGGCATCGGATATTGACTGGTCAAAAGTAACGCTGCCTAAGTTCTACACGCCAGGTAAGGGCGGAAAGTAAGCAGGCCGGAGTAATAATAACTGCTAGCAATAGCAACATAATATGTGTTCAAAATCAGGCTGTAACGTAACGCAGCGTCGTTAGTTTTAAGCGTTGTTATCGAAGCTTGGAAGCTCTGGAATCCCCATGTGTCTCGGCACATAGAGGGTTCAGAGCTTTTTTACATAAGGATCTGAGTGATTTGTGGATAGCACTTGGCGATTTCCCAACCACCCATGTTACGTCATTCTTTTACATCCAGTTTATATTCAACCTATAGAATTGCTACAATGGAGAAAAGTGAGGATCGATCGTTGTAGGAATGGAGGCATGGATATGAGCATCACGAATCGCTGGACAGGAAGCCTGTATCAAGAGACATTGCGAAAAGAGGATTGCGGGCCGCGTTTCTACGCGTACTATTACAAGCAATGGGACAACTACCGTATGTCCTATCACCAACATGATTCCACGGAGATCATGTATATTATTTCTGGAATGTGCCGGGTGGATGTGCAGATGTCGGATGGGAGTTCGGAGCAGGCGATTTTGAAAAAAGGGCAGTTCATTATGCTAGATGCAGGTGTCCCGCACCGTTTGCTGGTGGAAGATGGTGTCCCTTGCCGGATGCTCAATGTGGAGTTTGGATTCTCAGGCTCACCTTCTGGACAGCTATCGATCCGTCAGCTCGCGTTGGAAGAGGAGGAAGTCCATACTCTACTCACTAATGCATCGCCATATCTGGTACTGCCTGACCCGGAAGAAGTGTATCACATTATGAAAAGTCTGGTGCTGGAACTCGATCAGCGGGGTCTGCTGGAGCAAGGAAGATCGAACATGCCAATGAAGATCATTCCGCCAGAGGAAAGGTTGCAGCACCGCGAAGCCCGGAATCTAACGTCCCCGGAACAGGGCATGCTGGTGCGTACATTGTTCATCCAGTTGCTGGTCCGTGTTGCACGTCTGCGCGGAGAAATGAGCCGAAGTGCATCAGATCAGGCGGAGCTGTATGTCAAACGAACCATTGAATTCATGCATCACAATATGGATCGTAACATTCAGATGAAGGATATCGCGGCAGCCGTCAATCTGCATCCGGGCTATTTACATCGCATTTTTCGTCAGCACACGAAGCGGACACCGACCGACTATCTGACTATGGTTCGCATGGAGAAGGCCAAGATGCTGCTTCAGCAGACGAATATCCCGATTTCGGAGATCTCCGACTATGTCGGAGTAGGCAGTCGTCAGTATTTTCATATGTTGTTTAAAAAATATACAGGTCGTACGCCGGTTGAATTTCGCTCTTCTATGGAACGACATGTCAGTCAGTACCCGTCCGATGAATGAGCCGATTGCAGTTATTTCGAATACAACTGGATTACTGGAGCTAGTGCGTAAAAGTTAGGATTTTTGACAACAAGATCTTGAACAGGTCATGATTTTGATAACGCTTCCCCTTTTTCCGTTGGTACAATGATTTCATGAAGAGAGTCATTAACCGAAGCGAAAGATTCGGATTAGGGGAGGACATAGGCATGTCGTTTAAAGTGGCGTTTATTGGGGCAGGAAGTATCGGATTTACACGGGGATTGCTGCGGGATTTGCTCACGGTACCGGAGTTTAACAACATTGAAATTGCGTTCTGCGATATTAGCCAGCACAATCTGGACATGGTGACTGAGCTGTGTCAGCGGGATATCCGTGAGAATGGATTGAATATTCAGATTCAGCCGACAACAGATCGTAAAGAAGCGTTGAAAGATGCGAAGTATGTACTGTGTACGATTCGTGTTGGGGGACTGGAAGCATTTGCAACCGATGTGGATATTCCACTGAAGTATGGGGTAGATCAATGTGTCGGCGATACGCTGTGTGCAGGCGGCATTATGTATGGACAACGGGGAATCGCCGAGATGCTGGATATCTGTAAAGATATTCGTGAACAGAGCGCACCCGACGTGCTGCTCTTGAACTATTCCAATCCGATGGCGATGCTCACATGGGCTTGCAACAAGTACGGCGGTGTGCGGACGATCGGACTGTGTCATGGTGTACAGCATGGTCATCATCAGATTGCGGAAGCTTTTGGATTGAAAAAGAGTGAAGTGGATATTATCTGTGCCGGCATCAACCATCAGACCTGGTACATTCAGGCTTCTCATGAGGGCAAAGACCTTACAGGTGATCTGCTCGAAGCCTTCGAGAAACATCCCGAGTACAGCCGCACTGAGAAAGTGCGGATCGATATGCTGCGCCGCTTCGGATACTACAGCACGGAATCGAATGGTCATCTGAGTGAATATGTGCCGTGGTACCGCAAACGTCCAGAAGAGATCAACGACTGGATTGACCTCGGCAACTGGATCAACGGAGAGACGGGTGGATATTTGCGTGTGTGTACCGAGGGGCGCAACTGGTTTGAGACTGATTTTCCAAACTGGATGAAGGATGAACCGATGCAATTTATTCCGGAAAAACGGGGCGAGGAGCACGGTTCGTATATTATTGAAGGGCTGGAGACGGGACGTGTCTATCGTGGACATTTCAATACCGTTAATAATGGGGTAATCTCCAACCTGCCGGATGATGCGATTATTGAAGCACCGGGGTATGTGGATCGCAACGGCATCTCCATGCCACATGTAGGCGATCTGCCACTCGGTCCGGCTGCCGTGTGTAATGTGAGTATTTCCGTGCAACGGCTCGCGGTTGAAGCAGCAGTGAACGGAGACGATAAATTACTTCGTCAGGCGTTCATGATGGACCCGCTCGTGGGTGCCGTATGTAATCCGAAAGAAATCTGGCAGATGGTCGACGAGATGCTAGTTGCACAGGCCCAGTGGTTGCCGCAGTACGGGGATGCGATTGCTGCCGCAGAAGCAAGACTTGCTGCTGGCGACCTGATTCCAACAAAGGAATATGAGGGCGCCGCGCGTCTCAAGGTGAAAACCGTTGAAGAGATGCAGCAGGATCGCGATGCTGCCAACAAAAACGCGGGTGAATCCGATAAAGGGAAAGATCGCGAGAAAGTGCAGCAATAGATGGAGGCAGGATGTACAACAACGAAATATAAACGATATGAAAATTAAGATAAACGAATAAGAAATATAAAGAGTAAACGGGGCCCTCTCCAGTATTGGAGGGGCCCTTGTTTGGTTCTATTTTTACTCAACGACACGAACCACAAACGTAAAAGAAGTATCTCCTAGACTGATCTGTGAATCTTGAGGTGAAGTCCAGCGGACAAATGCTCCGTAATAATGTATCCCTGGTTCCTTGGGAAGTTGGAAGGTCCCATCCGTAGAAGTAATGGATTGATTGCGGTTGTCCACATATTCAGAAATACTTATCTCATCAGGGGGGATATCTATACCCATGTCTATGAATAAATCCTCACCGACAAGAACTTGGACTGGACTGTTGTCTTCAAAATTTAGGCTAGCGTAATCAGCGCAGGTGCCTCCCCAGCAATAACTGCCCTGTATAGCAGGAATAGAGATGCCGCTTTCGCTCTGAATAGTTGGCGTAGGCAGTTTCTGAGGTAAGTTGGGCTCCGGTTGCTGAATCTGTTTTGATCCCATTTTGATTTCCTTTGTACTATTACTTGGAGTAGGATTACAGCCGGATAATATCAGCGAAGTTGTAAGGAGTACCAGTTAAGTAAATATTTTCATATTATTGAAGAATTTTATTTTATCCACCTCCCTAATATCTTCCAGACGAAAAGCAAGAGAGGAATGTTGCTAATCAATGATTGGGTAGGGATTTGAAGGAGCTACAGGAACTTAATTGGGAATTTTTAAATACGCGAGAAGCTGGTGGAATCGGCACAAGTGAAAGAGGCTTTTTCACAGATTGTTGACAATTAAGCTGCACGAAATAGAAGGAAATAGGCAAGATACTCGACTCTTCTCCCATGCTATGTTATTATAAGTCTCTGATAACGTGGTAACGAACTAAAGCGTTAGGGTTTTGGTTATAGACATGGAGGGGTTCGAGAGATGAGAAAAAAAACGATTCTACTATTATTCATTAGTATATGTGTATTGATTGTGGCTGGTTGTTCCAGTTCCGCAAGCAAAGACGATAACACGATTGTTGTAGGAATTGACGATAAGTTTGCTCCAATGGGCTTCCGGGACGAGCAGAATGAAATTGTTGGTTTTGATATTGATTACGCAAGAGCTGCAGCGGAGAAAATGGGTAAAGAAGTCACATTCCAGCCGATCGACTGGTCTTCCAAAGAGTCAGAACTGAACAGTGGCCGGATCGACATGATCTGGAACGGGTACACCATTACGGATGAGCGCAAAGAGAAAGTGCTCTTCACGAAGCCGTATTTGGAAAATAGTCAAGTAGCTATTACCTTGGCAGACTCACCTATTACGAAGCTGGATGAACTCGATGGCAAAAATGTGGGATTGCAGGCGCTGTCCTCCGCGGCAGATGCACTGGCAGCAAGTCCCCTGAAGGATAAAGTGAAAGCTTCCGAATTCAAGGATAACGTGCTTGCACTGACGGACTTGAAAACGAAACGTCTGGACGCAGTCATCATTGATGAAGTGGTGGCGAGATATTACATGTCCAAAGAAGAGGGAACATTCAAATTGCTGGATGAATCTCTTGCACCGGAACAATATGGCATTGGTATCAAAAAAGGCAATGAAGAGCTTCTGAATCAGCTGCAAAAAGCGCTAGATGAGCTGAATGCAGATGGAACAGCAGCTAAAATCTCCACCCAATGGTTGGGTGAAGATAAGGTTTTGAAATAGACAGGTTATACACCTGATATATAGTTAGAAACAAAACGGACCCCGTATTCCATGCTGGAGCGATTCATGCCCCAGAGGAATGCGGGGTTAACAGATTAGAGGAGACAAAACAATGAGTTGGGATTATCTATCGACCATTTTAAAACCTATGCTAGAGGGTGCGCAGACCACCATTTTCATGTTCTTACTCGCCATTGTGCTCTCTGTACCGCTTGGATTTGCGGTCACGCTTGCGATGAGAAGCCAGATTAAACTGCTGGCGTGGATTGCCCATACGTATGTATATGTGATGCGAGGAACACCGCTGCTGCTGCAAATTCTATTTTTCTGCTTCGGTTTACCGTTGCTTCCGGTGATTGGAGAATATTTGGTGTTTGATCGTTTTGTTGCAGCGGGGATTGCGTTCATCCTAAACTATGCGGCGTACTTCGCTGAAATCTTCAGGGGCGGACTGCTTTCCATTGATAAAGGGCAACATGAGGCAGCGAAGGTACTTGGGTTAACAAAGTGGCAAACGATGACTAAAGTCATTATTCCTCAGATGGTTCGTGTAGTATTGCCCGCAACGGCCAATGAGTCCATTACGCTCATCAAGGATACGGCACTGCTCTATGCCGTGGCTGTACCTGAGCTGTTGTATTACGCCCAAGCGGCAGTGAATCGCGACTTGCAGCTGATCCCTTTCTTCGTGGCAGCGGTTATGTATCTGCTCATGACACTTGTACTCACCGTGCTGTTCAAGGCACTTGAGAAGCGGTTTTCATTTGAATAAATTAAATCTGATCAATCAAAGGACTGTCTGCATATGACACATATAATAGAAGTAAATCAGTTGAGAAAATCATTCGGTACACTTGATGTGCTGAAGCAGGTATCTTTCAACGTGGAACCAGGAGAAGTAATTGCGGTGATCGGGCCTTCGGGTTCGGGGAAAAGTACGATGCTGCGCAGCCTGATTCATCTGGAGGATATTTCGGGCGGATCGATTCGCATTCAGGATCAGACGTTGGTCGATAATGGCCGTTACGCGGGTGCCGCAGATATTCGCAAGATGACGGATCGTATGGGTATGGTGTTCCAGCATTTCAACTTGTTCCCGCATCTTACCGTTCAGGACAATCTGGAACTCGCACCGAAGACTTTGAAAAAAGAAAGCTCAAATGTCATTCGATATCGTAGTGTGGAACTACTCAGCAAAGTAGGGCTGTCGGACAAGGCCGATACCTATCCGGCGAATCTTTCCGGAGGACAGAAACAGCGTGTTGCCATTGCTCGGGCACTGATGATGCAGCCGGACATTCTCCTGTTCGATGAACCTACGTCGGCACTAGATCCGGAGCTGACCGGGGAAGTGTTACGCGTAATCAAACAGCTGGCACAGGAAAACATGACGATGATGATTGTCACGCATGAGATGGGCTTCGCCCGTGACGTTGCGGATCGCGTATTCTTCATGGATAACGGGGAAATCGCAGAGGCGGGACCGCCAGAACAAATCTTCGGCAATCCGAAGCTTGCACGTACCCGTACATTTTTGCAGCGGGTGGAAGTGGAAAGATAGAATACTGAACGTAGATGTAGGTAGGTGCGAATGCCAAGCTCACATGAAATCCCTGGGGGATTCGCACCTCAGAATTTGTCGAAAGGGCCATTTGTGTTCCCTTTTGGCAATAAATACTTGAATATTCTGGATGTTGTATATTAAAATGAATATAATAATTAGCTCGATAAACGAAAACACGTAATAAGTATATATACATATGCTGCTATTACGTTTTTTTTCGCTGTCGCACTCCGTATGGAGTGCGTGGATTGAAATATCAACCCAGACTGTTATATCTTCAAGGTCATAGTCGCACTCCGTATGGAGTGCGTGGATTGAAATACACATTCGTGGTGCAGTACAATTCCACACACGACGTCGCACTCCGTATGGAGTGCGTGGATTGAAATTAGTTTTCAATGATGAATCGAAATACATAGGACAGGTCGCACTCCGTATGGAGTGCGTGGATTGAAATCATGATGATATCTCCGGATGGTTTCGGAATTTCGTCGCACTCCGTATGGAGTGCGTGGATTGAAATTATAGCTCCATACCTCTGCAAATTAAAACCTCCAGTCGCACTCCGTATGGAGTGCGTGGATTGAAATCGTTTCTTGATTCACAAGAATACGGAAAATCAAATGTCGCACTCCGTATGGAGTGCGTGGATTGAAATTTTAGATACTATAGGCTATGGGAAATATACTATAGTCGCACTCCGTATGGAGTGCGTGGATTGAAATTTTTCTTCATCCGTCATATCGAGCAGTTTTTGGCACGTCGCACTCCGTATGGAGTGCGTGGATTGAAATGTGGTACGTATGTAATTTCGTCGCCGTACCCCTTAGTCGCACTCCGTATGGAGTGCGTGGATTGAAATAGTTTCTGCGATAGATGCGTCCGGTAATATCTCAAGTCGCACTCCGTATGGAGTGCGTGGATTGAAATCCTACTCCACGTTGAAATATTGGTTTGGTCATTTAGAATCGGTGAAGTGAGGGGGAATTATAGGTAAGATTCTTTTAGGTTATGCCTCTCTGCAAATGCATCTAGCCCTTGGCTGTCGATAAAGTAATATATTTAATATAAATGGACTATTTACAAAATATGGAGTCCTCTATTCCTATTAATCGATTATAATGAACATACTATAATAAATAGGGAGGATTTACCTTGGAACATCGTGAAAATGATGTGGATCGTTATTATAACGACACACTTCCACCACCACCTTATGTAGCACCAGCCAAGACCAATAGCAAGTCGATTGTATCACTAGTTTTGGGGATTCTGTCCCTTACCATTCCTTACTTGGGATTCTTAATCGGAATCGTCGCTATCATATTTGCATCTTTAGCTTTCAAAGAAATCAGAAGTCGTATGGAGCAAGGAAAAGGATTAGCCATTGCTGGTTTGGTATGTGGAATCATAGGCACAGCAATTTATACAGTCCTTATTGTGCTCTTTCTATTTGTTACCATGATTTTTGTTGGCGCTGATTCTTACTCTACATACTAAGAATATAAAGTTAGCAAACTTAGATTGTATCTCAAATTTAAAAAGCAAAGGCGTACCTTAGCCAACACCTCTGTTGTCCATAAGAGGGGGGCTTAGATACACGCCTTTGCTTTTTATATTACGAATTTACAGGTGAAGTGCGACTTCACTGCTTACGTTATCGTTCTCTGTGGTGCGATGTATCAGGAAATACGTTAAGGTTCCTCCAAGACCAATCACAGCGAAAATGCATAGAATGCCGATCTGATCCCAAGCTACACCGAACTGTCCGCTTGAGATGACTGCTTTATATCCCGTTACTGAATAGGTCATAGGCAGCCATGGGTTGAATACTTTCAGCCAATTCGGAATCAGTTCGAGCGGGAAGGTGCCCGCGCTGGTAGTAAGCTGGAAGATCAGCATCAGAATCGCAAGGAATCGTCCCGGATTCTCCAGCCAAGTCACCAGCGCCTGAATGATGTACATGAAGCTTAGACTGGTAACAAAGCTGAACAAGAGGAACAACGGAACGCTCTGAACCCTCAGACCCAAGCCGTACAAGACCAGCCAGGAAGCAAGCAAAGACTGCACGGCACTCATAAGTGTGAAAGCCAGCGTTTTACTCACAAAACGATTCCAGCCACTTGCTTCGCTAACCGTGCTGCCGCGTGTTGGCACTACCAATGTAGCAATCAAGGCCCCGACAAATAGCCCAAGTGACAGGAAGTATGGCGAGAATCCTGTACCGTAGTTAGGTACCTCATTATATTTATGCTCATCGACCTTAACCGGCTCTGCATACATGGTTACCAATTCATCGGTCTTTTTCACACTACCCGTCTGCTCAGCCGCTTCATTCAGCTTGGTGGCGAGTTCGCCAGAGCCGTTTGTTAGCTTGAGCGTACCTTCTTTTAACTGACCAGCACCGTCATCCAGCTTATGTGAGCCATCTGCAAGGGTTGAAATTCCGTCTGTAAGCTGGCTTAGACCTGCGATCAGCTTGCCTGCACCAGCATTCAATTGACCTGAACCATCCGCAAGTTTGGCTCCTCCAGCGGCTGCTTCGGATAATTTGGAATTGAACTTTTGTAGACCAGTCGCAAGCTTTTCTTGTCCGGCGGATAATTGCGTGGCTCCTTGTACCAGTTGTTGTTCACCCTGTACCAACTGGCTGCTGCCTTGATGCAGTTGTTGCTGTGCAGCATACAGGTTTTGACTGCCTGCGACCAATTGCTGCCCGCCCTGATACACTTGTTCGCTGCCAGCGGCAACTGCCTGACTTGCTACCAGGAGCTGCTGCACAGCTGGACTTGCGGCAAGCTCGGGACTCGCTTCGGCCAATTGAGCAAGACCTTGTGCAACGGCCTTAGCACCCTCGCTAACTTTGCCACTGCCCTCAACAGAACTTTGGAGCCCAGTAGTCAGCTTTGCACTGCCTTCCTCGGAAGCCGCCAGTCCTGCATCCAGCTTGGCTGCGCCTTCCTGAGCAGATTGAAGGCCAGCCTGTAGCTGTTTGCCGCCTGTTTCAGCCTGGGTTGCTCCATCACCCAGCTTCGTGCCTGCTACTGCCAATTGGGACAGCCCACTGGACAGGACACTCGCGCCAGTATGAAGATCACCTATGCCTTGGGCGAGAGTAGACGTACCTTCTTTTAACGGAACTACGCCCGTTTCGAGCTTGTCGGTGCCTGCTGCCAGTTTGGACAGGTTCTCTTTTAATGTAGCAGCACCCTCATCCAGCGTGATCGCACCATCATGAATCTGACCTGCGCCATCCCCGGCATCCGCCAAACCAACAGAGATTTTTTCAACCTGATCCAATAACGTTTCGGTATACGATTCGGTGACTTTGGCAGCGACTTTGGAGCGGATTTGTTTGACCGCCGTGCCGCCAATCTGACCCGCGAGGAAGTTGTATCCTTCATTGGGCTCATAGATCAGGTCTGCCGGTTCAGGGTGCTCATCCATCAAGGTTGTGGCTTTGGTGGAAAAGTCCTCCGGAATCACAATTGTCATATAATACGTGTTGTCTTCCATACCTTGTTCTGCTTGTTCATGAGTCACGAATTGCCAGTCGAAATCATCACTTTTTTTCAATTCATCGACGAGATTCTGACCGACCTCCAGTGATTTGTCATTGTAGACTGCGCCCTGATCCGTGTTGACCACGGCTACAGGTAACTCATTCATTTTGCCATAGGGGTCCCAGAATGCGTTCAGGAACAGGCCACTATACAGCACCGGAATGAACAGTACAACGAGAATCGGAATAAATACTTTTGGTTTCTTGAAGGCGGACTTCAGATCCTGCCCAAATACGTGGAATGATTTCATCATGTTCTCTCCCTATCCTTACGCTAATCCGTTTGTTCTATCTCTATTATGTGTTGAATCTAGTGGCATGCCTTTCTTCTATGTGGTGGATAAGCCATTCTTGAGAAAGAGGCCCACAAAATCCTTGATCTGATCTTTGTGCAACGTAGGATGCGCTTTGTTCCAATCTGAGGTTAAGGTGACATACAGCTTCAGCAGGACAAAAGAAACCAGCTTGGAATCATCCCTGCGAATCTGCTCCAACTCCATGGCACGGCTGACCTGACGCTCCAGATATTCGAGAATGGCTGTCTCCACTTTCTGCAGACCTTCCTTGGCTTGCGGCGTACCGAACTCGTTGACCTCCTGAAAGAGCTTGATCAACAGCTCATGTTCCTCCCGGTACTCCAGCAAAGAATCCATACTCATATGCACGTTATCCAGAAAGGAGTTTTCTTCCTTCACCGTCTGCTCTGTAATCTGTCTCATATCTGCAATGATCGAGCGCAGAATCTCGCTGAACAGTTCTTCTTTATTTTCGAAAAAAGTATAGATCGTTCCTTTGCCCACATTGGCAAGTCTCGCAACCTGCTCCATCGTTGTGGCTTTGTAGCCAAACAGGGCAAAGGATTTCTCGGCAGAATCCATCACCTGTTGCCTTCGATCTATCGTTTTCATCGTGTATACACCTCCTTGTAGGTTGAAAGGATAATGCTAAGTAAACTTTCAAGTGACCGTTTTACTATTATGGTCAGTTGGTCGTTAACAAATGTAGCACTTGAACAGGGAAGATGGATGTGATCATTGTCATAAAGGGATGGGACAGGTGCGAATGTGATGCTCACATGAAAACCCTGGGGGATTCGCACCTCAGAATTTGTCGAAATGGGCAAAATTGTTACCTTAAGGCAACACGTAGGCATATTTTGATTGAATAATGATATGGAAAGTCATAGAATAATAGTGGAAAAACGTGTTGTTAATGGCTCAGGTTGTTGAGATACGTGTTTTTTCGCTGTCGCACTCCGTATGGAGTGCGTGGATTGAAATTTCTCCAGCCTATAGAGGGCGGTTGGAAAGAGGATGTCGCACTCCGTATGGAGTGCGTGGATTGAAATAAGCTGGAGTTGAGCGGAAAGCGGAAGTGGTTGCCGTCGCACTCCGTATGGAGTGCGTGGATTGAAATCGGCTCACCTGGTAATTCAATACTTGTTTAAATATGTCGCACTCCGTATGGAGTGCGTGGATTGAAATTTTTCTTTCTTCGGCGGTCTGCCTACCATGACATCGTCGCACTCCGTATGGAGTGCGTGGATTGAAATTATAAAACTAGCAATATGGCAATTGAGATCACTGCGTCGCACTCCGTATGGAGTGCGTGGATTGAAATCTTGTCGGTGTACACATGCAACATTCCGTTAAGGTAGTCGCACTCCGTATGGAGTGCGTGGATTGAAATTTTCAACGGCCTTGCCATGGTGTCACCTCTCTCTTGTCGCACTCCGTATGGAGTGCGTGGATTGAAATTACCTCGTAGAATGTTGTTTTGAGTAAACACTAAAGTCGCACTCCGTATGGAGTGCGTGGATTGAAATTCATCAATTGTCGCTCCGAGCAGGTCCGCTTGTGTCGCACTCCGTATGGAGTGCGTGGAATGGAATCTTTTGCAACTGATCAACGCCTTGCTTATGGAGAGGTCGCACTCCGTATGGAGTGCGTGGATTGAAATGGCCCACCAAAGGAGAGATAACACACTTTGCAAAGTCGCACTCTACTTGAGTGAATGAAATGAAATCTTTGCAGTAACGTTGTTACAACAGATACGTGTGTCTGATCGTACTCCGTATGGAATGCAAATGTAATCCCTAAAAAGTCTTACCTTTCTTATGCTAAGCATGAATAAGTAGGTAGGACTTTCTATTTCAAAGAAGCTGCTAAACTGTGAAGAACAGGTTACATCAAGCATTAGTCAGACATTCAAAGCGAGAAATACCCTTGAAAGAGAAGAAGGCGATACTCGAAGTACAAATTCCCCTGCTCCAAGCAGACAAAGAAATCTTCAAAAAGAATTATATGGACGAACGGAGGCGGAATCACGAGTTAAACGAGCACTTAGTCTTCGATACAGGGTTGAGTCGAACCGTGATCGAGAAATAAGCAAATGGTCAGTTATTTGCGAGGTAGATTTGATTTTATATAAATCTTCTGCTACATTGGTATAAGTAATTGTCACACTTGGTATAAAGTGTGTGGATTGAAAATGCTAAATTGGCATAAGAGAGTTTTAAAACAAAGCGCATCCTCTTGGGGGTGCGCGATCAATCATTGTTAAAAGTGTAATACATAATATTAAGTGAAAGATACCATAGTCAATACAAAGTTAAAGGAAGAAATTAAGGAGGGGTATATTTGATAAATGGATTTTATTTAGATGAGTCTGGAAATAATGGATTTAAAGATATGCAAAAACAACCTGTAGTTTGTTATGGTGGGATTTTAGTTCCTAACGCTAGTGTTATAGAGCTTGAACGGGATTTTGAAGCACTTTCCTTTAAAGCAGCTTTGCAAATCAAAGGTGAGATAAAAGGGTTGACAATTAAACAAGTTAATACGTTACCATTCTTTCAAAACTATGAAATTCACAGTAAGTCTTTCTTTGATGGGGACGATTTGTATTCTAAAATTCCGATCATTGATAGGTTTAAGCTTGCTGAAGAAATGTTAGAGCTTATTGATAAACATGGGGGTAAAGTGCTTGCCTCTGTAATTAATAAAAATACATATAAACAAAATACAGGTGATACAGGTCATACTAACATGCACCAGCTTGGAATGAGTAATTTAATTCAATTAATAGAGAAAGAACTCATTCAAAGGAATGAAACAGGAATTGTTATTCCTGACAATGGGCGCGATGAAGAGAGAGAGCTTTTAATTCAAGTTATCCGACAGGAGACTACCAGTGATCGTATATATTATAGCTCTTTCCTTCAGAACTCACACCATTGCCAGTTAGTACAGTTAGCTGACATCATTGTATTTCTTACAACTATCTTTTTTCGATTTGAATATGGGTATGCACCTCGTAAAGCAAATAATAAAGAATTAATAAACCTATATCAAAAAAAGATAGCTCCTTTATCCCCAACAGTATGGGAGTATAGGTGATTACAATTAAGGGAGCGTACCAATGCACGCTCCCTTAAAGTGGTCGAACCAATGTGCGGCCACATATATAGTATACCCAATGTTGGACTTCATTATGCACAATACAAAAAGGGGAAATTCATATTATGTCGGACCAATGTACGAGTTAACATGAATTTTCCCTTTTAGAAAGTTAATTAGGTCGAACCAATGTGCGAGTCAATTAACTTTATCTAATCAATATTATACGCTGTATCTGAATCTGAGTCAATGAAATTTAGAAGTTTAATACTGCGTAATCGAGATAGAAACTAAGATTTTTCGGGAAATAAAAAGGAGTTTGTCGTATGGAGTCGAAATGTTAATATAAGTATTTTGTCCTAATTAATGAGTTTAGTTACCGGATTTGAATCTTTTTTCTGAAAGGAAGAAGTGGACTAATGGCCTATATTGCTCATATCCGACAAAAGGATGGCGAAATTCAGACCGTTCAAGATCATTTGGTGGGGGTTCAACAAGGAGCGGAGCAGGCTGGAGAGAAGATTGGTGTCAGATATTTGGCGGGGATTGCTGGCCTTTTACATGATATGGGGAAGAATACGGATGCTTTTCGAAATTACATTCAGGAAGCAGTAGCTCATCCCGATGCTCCTCCCCGTAAAGGTTCCGTAGATCACTCGACTGCTGGTGGCAAGCTGCTGCATCATCGTTACCATGTCAGTGGTGCAACGGCTCAGGACAAGTATACTGCAGAGTGGATTGCCAACTGTATTATCTCACATCATCAGGGTCTGAGAGATTACATCTCGCCTGATAAAACTTCACCATACCTGGAGCGTGTTGTTTCCAAGGAATTAGAACAATACGAGCAAGCGAAAGAAGAGTTTTTTAAGCATAATCCTCCTGAACGTTTGGACAAGTTATTCGAATTAGCCACCACAGAGCTTCAACGATACATACAAATTATCAATAAGCATAAACTTCCACGTATTTCCGGGTCACTACTCATTAAATATATCTTTAGTTGCCTGATCGATGCAGATCGAACGAATACAAGACAATTTGAAGAAAATGAACCATTCACAGAAGAATTAGATTACAAGTCGTTCTTTCAAACAAGCTATGAATTGTTATCTCAACATTTAACCGGCCTTGAGCAAGGAAGTAAAGCAAACACACCCATTAATCGATTACGGCGGGAAATGTCCAGCCAATGCGAAGAATTCGCACTTCGTCCTTCCGGCGTGTACACCCTTTCTATACCAACGGGAGGGGGGAAAACACTTGCCAGTATGCGTTACGCCCTAAAACATGCCATTGAACATAACAAGCAACGGATTATATATATCGTTCCGTACACCACCATCATTGAACAAAATGCGGCTGAGATCCGCAGTATTTTGAAGAACGATGACATGATTCTGGAGCATCACTCTAACGTTGTGGATGACATGGATGATGAACGGAAAGAGGGAGACGAAGGGGAAACTTATGATGCGCGCAAACAGAATCTTAAACTTGCCCGTGATCACTGGGATCGCCCAATTATTTTTACGACGATGGTCCAGTTTCTAAATACTTTCTATGCGAAAGGAACCCGAAACGTACGAAGATTACATCAGCTTTCCAATGCAGTCATCGTATTTGATGAAGTGCAGTCTGTTCCTGTTCGATGTATCTCACTCTTCAACGCTGCACTGAATTTCCTACATGTGATTGGACGCTCCAGTTTACTGCTCTGTACAGCTACGCAACCCGCACTTGATTTCGTGAAGCACAAGCTTCATTTCTCGGAGCAGCCTGAAATTTTACAGAATTTAGACGACGTTGGACGAAGTTTTAAACGAGTCGAGTTACATGATCTAACACAGGATACAGCCTCAGGCTGGGACGCAGAAGAATTATCTTCTTTTGTACAGGATCAAATGAGAGAAGTAAACAGCGTGCTAGTTATTTTGAACACGAAAATGGCGGTTCGTAAACTGTTTGAACAGTTGAATGAAGTGGAATGGCTGCAAGACAGCGGCGTTCAGGTTGTTCATCTAAGTACCAATATGTGTGCTGCACATCGCAAAGAGGTCCTTTCTGGAGAGAATGGCGTAGTTCAACGATTGGCAAAGGGAGAACGAATCATTTGCGTGAGCACACAGCTTATTGAGGCAGGCGTGAATATCAGCTTCGAATGTGTGATTCGATCTTTGGCTGGTTTGGATTCGATTGCCCAGGCGGCTGGTCGATGTAATCGGCACGGCAAAGATGAGATTCGCAATGTGTATATTATCCGATCCTCGGATGAAGTGTTGACTCACCTACCTGAGATTAAAATTGGTGCTGAGAAAACGGAGCGAGTGCTTCATGATTTCAAGGAAGATCCGGAGTCACTAGGGAATGATTTATTATCTTCAGAAGCAATCGCTCGTTATTTTAAATATTACTTTCACGATATTCAAGATAAAATGCATTACCCCATTCCTAAGCTCGAACAGAACTTGTTTGATCTGATGGACCGGAACCGCTATTACGTGGATGCATACCAAAAGAAACATGCTACAAAACCTGAGGTTGTTAATCATTATGCTATCGCTACAGCAGAGAAATATTTTGAAGCAATATCGACGAATGCCACTGCTGTACTTGTTCCTTACGGAGAAGAAGGCAGGGAACTGATTATTGACCTGAATGGTGAGTTGGAGCCGAGTGAATTGGGGGATCTGTTGCGAAAAGCCCAACAGTATACGGTGAACATCTATGATCACGAACTCAGGACATTAGAAAAAAGTGGGGACTTGTATCCATTGTTACATGGTCACGTCCTTGCTCTACGGGAACCAGCATACTCTGAAGACTTTGGTGTGGAATCCAAAGGGGAGGGCGCTTGGGAAACGATGATGATATGAAATGGTCACGCTAACGTAGAGTGGGGAGTTTCATGACACATGTTTCTCCCTCCCATAGCCCATAGAAAGGAGCTGAAACGTTGAGAAACCAAATCGAATTTGAGGTATCTGGTAAATATGCGCTATTTACCGATCCGCTCACGAAACTTGGAGGAGAAAAATTTTCTTATCAGATTCCTACATATCAAGCCCTCAAAGGGATCGTTGAATCCATTTACTGGAAGCCAACGCTGATCTGGATTATAGACGAAGTCCGTATCATGAATCCAATTCAAACGGAATCGAAGGGCATGCGTCCGATTGAATACAGCGGGGGCAATACACTGGCCTATTACACCTATTTAAGAGATGTTCGATATCAGGTGAAGGCTCATTTTGAATTTAATCCTCATCGTGAAGATCTGGTACATGACCAGAACGAACACAAACACCACAATATCGCAAAACGAGCTGTCCAGGTCGGAGGACGAAGAGACATTTTCCTGGGAACTCGTGAATGTCAGGGCTACGTCGAACCTTGCCAGTTCGGTAAAGGAGAGAGCTTCTATGATCGTATAGGTGAGCTTGATTTTGGCACAATGCTACATGGAATCAGTTACCCGGATGAAACAGGAAGCAATGAGAGAGAAGTTCGTCTGTGGAAAGCGAAAATGCAGCATGGTGTCATTCGGTTTATCCGTCCGGATGAATGTACATTGGTACGCAAAGCGGGAGAAGGTACAGCTAAAATTTTCGATGCAGGGAATATGCAATCTGTAGATGATCTTCACTCAGAATGGTTCGGAAATGAGGTGAGTGAATGAGCTGGCTGGCCAATTTGAGCAAAACGTATGATGATCATGCCGATGTCGTAGGGCAATTTGAAATGAAGAAAAGCGGCAAGGAATACGCCTTGATTCCAATCTCGCACACAACCCAGACAGCGCATATTGAAGTGCATCTGAATGAAAAAGGAGATATCGTAAATGCCAAAGTAGTAGAAAAGAATGATGGCAGCACGATTATCCCTTGCACCGAAGCTTCCGCAAGTCGAACGAGTGCGCCTGTACCGTATCCGCTTTTTGACAAGTTAGCCTATGTTGCAGGAGATTACACTCAGTTCTGCGGAGAAGCCAAGGGAACACCGTATCAGGATTATTTGATTCAATTGAAGGCTTGGTGCGAATCTCCATTTAGTCATCCTAAAGTACAGAGCGTACTTAATTATGTCAGCAAAGGCACGCTCATCGCTGATCTGGTCGATAGAGGGATACTTCATGCAGATCACCAAGGAAAGCTATTGGAGAAGTGGACGGCAGGATCTGGTGAACAGGAAGGCGAGAAACCGAAAATTTTCAATGTTATTGCTGCGGATCAGAGTGGTGCATTTGTCCGATTTGCTGTAAATATTCCAGGAGAGCCCGAATCCAGACTATGGCGGGATGCTTCGGTACAACAATCATTTATCCAGTTCTACGAGATGAGTTTGCAGGACAAGGATATCTGTTTCGTGACAGGTAATTATCTGCCAGTTGCTGATAAACATGCTTCTCGCATACGTCACTCAGGGGACAAGTCCAAGTTGATCTCCGCCAATGACTCCAGTGGATTTACGTATCGGGGGCGTTTTCGTACCAGTCGTGACGCAGCGGTAGTCAGCTACGAAGCTTCACAGAAGGGCCATAACGCATTGAAGTGGCTCATTGATCGACAAGGAACCACTATAGACGGCAAAGTTTTTCTGGTGTGGGGTAGTACAAGTCTGGATATGCCAGAACCTCAAGAAGATTCTTTTAGTTTATGGGAAGATGAAGATGATCATGAAGCACTTGCTGGTGGAGATACAACACATAAGGATTTTGCCTTGCAAATCAGGAAGGCGATTGGTGGCTATCGATACGATGGGGAGTATAACTCTAAGCATGAAGTGACTTTGATGACACTGGATGCGGCCACACCAGGGCGAATGTCGATTATGTATTATCGGGGTTTAGATCAGAACGAGTATCTGGACCGGATAACAGCTTGGCATGAGAGTTGTTACTGGATACATCGTTATCGTAAAAATAAAAACGACAAACCCGTCTTGTTTATTGGGGCGCCCGCGACCAAAGACATTGCTTTTGCAGCCTATGGCCCACGAGCTAGTGACAAAGTAGTTAAAGGACTCATGGAGCGGATGCTTCCATGTATCATTGATCAACGTCCCATTCCGCTGGATATTGTTCGCAGTTCTATCCAACGTGCATCCAACCCTGTAGGCATGGACAATTGGGAGTGGGAGAAAACACTGAGTATTACTTGCGCACTTGTTAATAAGAAGGAGGGGTATGGAGTGAGTCTGAATACAGAAACAACGGATCGTAGCTACGTATTTGGCAGAATGCTTGCCATTGCAGATGTATTAGAGAGAAGTGCTCTGGGTAAGGAGGAAAAACGGGCAACAAATGCCATTCGCTATATGAACGCCTTTGCGCAACGACCAGGCAGAACTTGGAGCATTATTCAATCTAATCTCCAACCTTACCAAGCGCGTATGGGGACGGGTGCCAGATATTATAATTCGTTGCTAGATGAAGTTGGAGACAAACTACAGTTGGAAGATTTTACGGACAAGCCACTTACGGGATTATACTTACTAGGTTTTTACAGTCAGCGTAATGATTTATATACAAGCAAGAAAGATAAGGAAGCTGCAGCTGTACTTGATAAAGACGATGAAAACCAATTGAACGAACAAGGGGATAACTAAATGAGTACACTTGATCACAAAATCGATTTTGCTGTTGTGCTGTCTGTTCGTAATGCCAATCCAAATGGTGATCCACTGAATGGAAACCGCCCTCGTCAGAACTATGATGGTTTAGGGGAAATCTCGGATGTATGCATCAAGCGTAAAATTCGTAACCGTCTGCAGGATATGGGAGAGTCTATTCTCGTACAATCCGATGAAAAACGTAATGATAGTCACCGTTCCATTAAAGATCGTGTCGATGCCAATGAGAATGTGCAGGAACATGCCAAAGGCAAGAAGGCAAATAAAGATCTATATGCTGAGGCTGCTTGTCAGTCATGGATTGATGTTCGTAGCTTTGGACAGGTGTTTGCTTTTGGTGGAGGGGAAAGTGTATCTGTGGGTATTCGAGGTCCGGTATCCATCCATACCGCTGTAAGCTTAGATCGGATTGATATTTCCAGCATGCAAATTACGAAGAGCGTAAACTCTGTTACAACGGCTAAAGATCCGGACAAAAAAGGATCGGATACGATGGGTATGAAGCATCGAGTAGATTTTGGAGTATATGTATTCTATGGCAGTATCAACACGCAACTGGCTGAGAAGACCGGCTTTACATATGAAGACGCAGAGAAAATTCGTGAATCACTGAGAACGTTATTTGAAAATGATACGTCCTCTGCCCGTCCTGACGGTAGTATGGAGGTGCACCAACTGTATTGGTGGGAGCATAGTTCCAAGATGGGGCAATATTCATCTGCGAAAGTACATCGTTCTCTGCACATTGAATTGAAGCCAGACGTAGCAGAAGCAAAGTCTTACGACGATTATAACTATACGGTGGTGCCACTGGAAGGCTTGGCAGTCCAAGAATATGAAGGACTATAACGAAGAGGATTATCTGCTGCTATCAGGTATTCAGCATTTTAATTTTTGTAGAAGGCAGTGGGCATTAATTCATATTGAACAACAGTGGGAAGACAATGTGCGTACCATAGAGGGAGACCATTTGCATCGAAAGGCAGATCAACCAGCGCTTCGGGAGAAGCGAGGAGATAAACTGGTAGTTCGTGCACTACCTGTACAATCGAGAGAACTCGGAATCACAGGTATCTGTGATGTAGTTGAGTTCATTCGTGATCCAGATGGTGTTCCACTTGCTGGGGAGGAAGGGTTATACCTTCCTTTTCCTGTTGAATACAAACGGGGGAAACCCAAACGAAATGATTCCGATCACTCCCAATTGGTAGCACAAGTCATGTGTCTTGAAGAGATGCTTGTATGTGATATCCACAAGGCCTATTTTTATTATGATGAGATCAAGCACCGGGTGGAAGTGGTCATTACTGAAGCAGATCGGGTGCGTGTTAGGGCCAGTATTAATGAGATGAGACACTACTTTGAACGCAACCATACGCCCAAAGCCAAGGCCGGACCACATTGCCTGAGTTGTTCCTTGAACAATATATGTGTACCGGATATCTTGAATAAGCGTTCTGTTTCAAGTTACATCGAAAGCAGGTTGAATGAATGAAAAAGCTGCTGAACACCTTATTTGTGACATTACCCGATACATACCTTGCATTAGATGGCGAAAATATTGTGGTGAAGCAGGAGGAAGAAATTCTTGCTCGCTATCCGCTTCATAATTTGGAGGCTGTATGCACCTTTGGCTATGCTGGAGTAAGTCCAGCATTGATGGGGGCTTGTGCGTCACGAAATGTTAGTTTGACGTTTATGACACGGACGGGACGATTCCTAGCACGTGTCATTGGTGAGGATCGAGGAAATGTAGTCCTTCGTAAAGAACAGTACCGCATATCTGACAATGAGGAGCGCAGTGCGCGGGTTGCTCGTAATATGATTACAGGAAAGTTGTATAACAACAAATGGATTTTGGAACGTGCAACACGAGATTATGCATTACGTGTAGACGTAGAACGGTTGAAAAAGGTAGCCAATTCACTTGGTGAGACGATGAAACTCTTACGTGAAGTGGAACAATTGGATATATTGCGTGGTTTGGAAGGCTCTGCTGCTGTGCAATATAATTCGGTGTTTGATGATCTGATTCTACAACAGAAGGAGTCATTTTACTTTTACGGACGGAGTCGGCGACCGCCCTTGGATAAAGTAAACGCGTTATTGTCCTTTGCTTACACTTTACTGGCTAATGATATGAAGTCTGCACTCGAATCAGTTGGACTTGATGCATATGTTGGTTTTTTGCATCGCGACCGTCCTGGCAGAGCTTCTCTCGCACTTGATATGATGGAAGAACTCCGAGGAGTGTATGCCGATCGTTTTGTGCTTTCGCTCATCAACAAGAAGGTAGTTAACGATAAAGGATTTTATATCAAAGAAAATCTTGCCGTAATTATGGATGATGATACACGAAAGAAAGTATTAAAAGCGTGGCAAGATCGTAAACAGGATAAGATTATGCACCCGTATTTAAATGAGAAGATACCTTGGGGTCTTGTACCATACACTCAAGCGTTACTACTGGCAAGATATATACGTGGGGACCTGGATGAGTATCCCCCGTTTCTGTGGAAGTAGGTGTAATGATTGCTTATTTTGATTACGTATGATGTAAGCACAATAGATAGTGAAGGCCGAAGAAGGCTATCCAAAGTGGCGAAAAAGTGTGTGGATCACGGTCAGCGAGTGCAGAACTCAGTGTTTGAATGTATACTGGACGCTACTCAATTTAGACGATTGAGATTTGAACTGGAAGAATTGATTGATAAGGATACAGATAGTCTTCGATTCTATAACTTAGGCGATAATTACAAAAGTAAAGTCCAACATGTGGGTGCTAAAGATTCTTATGATATGGGCGATCCGTTAATACTTTAGTAGGTGCGAATGCCAAGCTCACATGATTTCCCTGGGGAATTCGCACCTCGAAACTTGTCGAAAAGGTCTTTTTTGTGACCTTTTGGCAATGATTTATGGTCGAAAATTTGTGATAACCGTTTTAAAGTAGTAGAAATATCGAAAATACGCTAATAGTTATTCTTCAAGCATAGTTATTACGTCACTTTTCGCTGTCGCACTCTGTATGGAGTGCGTGGATTGAAATACCTAATACGTACATTTGCGCCTGAATATCTTTCAAGTCGCACTCTGTATGGAGTGCGTGGATTGAAATAACCAAAGCATACCGCCACCAAGAATAGCTATTAGGTCGCACTCTGTATGGAGTGCGTGGATTGAAATATGAATGCCCTGTACGGTAAATTCGGTCAGAAGAAGTCGCACTCTGTATGGAGTGCGTGGATTGAAATATCTATTCCGCAGCCAATGCTGGTGGTCAAGCCAAGGTCGCACTCTGTATGGAGTGCGTGGATTGAAATAATATGTTCTTTGCTCTCGGGCAACAGCGTTTCGGGTCGCACTCTGTATGGAGTGCGTGGATTGAAATTGGAAAGAACAACACTGCTGAGTGGAGCCGTTACGGTCGCACTCTGTATGGAGTGCGTGGATTGAAATATATTCGAACGTGTATCGCATCATGGTGTATCCTCGTCGCACTCTGTATGGAGTGCGTGGATTGAAATCTATGGAAGACTCAAAACTTAATATGGAGGCATACGTCGCACTCTGTATGGAGTGCGTGGATTGAAATCTTCCTGGCTGGTCTTCGTTACAACATCATGGACGTCGCACTCTGTATGGAGTGCGTGGATTGAAATTGTATCCGAGTTGATGGAATGTGTTAGGCCCGGAGGGTCGCACTCTGTATGGAGTGCGTGGATTGAAATCTGTAAACGTAACTTTTGTACCTCTATACAGTGGTGGTCGCACTCTGTATGGAGTGCGTGGATTGAAATACGACTCAAGAACAACTTCCGAGTAAATTCCTGCTCGTCGCACTCTGTATGGAGTGCGTGGATTGAAATTTCTGTCATGTTCGGACCCATTGCAATGTGCAACTGGTCGCACTCTGTATGGAGTGCGTGGATTGAAATATATCCGTCACCCCTTGATTGATTTTCTAGGACGTCGCACTCTGTATGGAGTGCGTGGATTGAAATGGTAACGGCGCAACTATAGGAACGCTTGGCGATAGTCGCACTCTGTATGGAGTGCGTGGATTGAAATTCATAAGAAAACAGCCTGTAGTAGAAGATGGCGAGGTCGCACTCTGTATGGAGTGCGTGGATTGAAATACGAAACTACCATTCGCGGTCTAATCCGCAAGTAAGTCGCACTCTGTATGGAGTGCGTGGATTGAAATTTTATCGAATAGAGCTTTTACTACAGCCAAGAACGGTCGCACTCTGTATGGAGTGCGTGGATTGAAATCCGATATCGTCCTTGATAATAACCGGGCCCATGAGTCGCACTCTGTATGGAGTGCGTGGATTGAAATAAACAAGCGGCTGGCTCAGATAAAATCTTAGCGAGTCGCACTCTGTATGGAGTGCGTGGATTGAAATCTGATCGGAGGGCTTTTAAATGCTTGATTGATTAAGTCGCACTCCGTATAGAATGCGTTGGTACAACTAAAAATGGCTTGCAGTTAGTTTTGTAGTACAACGCTTTGTAATCTTTGGTCAAAATCAAAATTGGATTATTGCATGAATAGACAACTACCTATTTTTCGCTGGAAAACCTGCCTTTACTTATTCGACTTAAATGTAAGAAAAAAATGCGTTTTCCCACATTTCTCGGCTCCACGCTTCATGGTGTTACTTCGTTGGCTCGGGCACAGATCTTTGGAATGGGAGAGTAGCGAAAGGCTTTCGAACCGACAGACATTTTTTTGAAATCAGTATGGCAGATCTGTAAACAGGGATAGTTCATATGAACGCAGCTGCATTAGAAAACCTGTCTGCCGGATTGTATTTGAATGAGATGTATTGATACTCCAGTCGGAAAAGGGAATCGGTGGATTGAGTGGCATGCTGGGTTCACTATCGTTTGAGGGGGAACATTCTCCCTTTATCAATTGGCTGAACGCTGCCCGTATTTTACATATTGCTAGGAAATCTAATTTTGGTTGTGTACAGATCGATGTGACCTACAGGTCAATGTGATTGCAGATCGTAATACAGGAGGAATGACATGGATAACACAGAAAGCTATGCGATATGGTATTCAACAGTTGCAGATTACGACAAAATTATGGCCCAGTTCGTGCAGGACGCAAAGGGATCTTGTTCGTTTGAACAGGATTTTGATTTGGTTCATAAGTATATGGACTATGATCATGCTGTAATGATTTGGTACGGTCAACAGCACGGGGAACTTGGTAAGGTTATACGGATCCTAAATCCTGCGCTGGACGAAGGGTTTTCGTTCATCATTGATCCGGTTGCGGAACTTTTGGAACAGCAAGGTGTTGACCAGATCAGTTACCTTTTTGCAATGCCTGAGGTGTGTTACGAGGGGCAAATCCATTCTAACGGCATGCTGGAGTTTTTGGGGAATGTCAAATGCGAGCAAGAGACTAGCGAGTGGATGGCTGAGCTTTTACGTGATCTATAATCTTTGAGCAGGAGTGATTACTGTCGTTTGTAAAGCAACAAAAGATGAAATGATACAGTATCGTCTGGAAAACTTGTCCAAGCTTGCCATACCGCCAAGGGATCATCAATGATTCTCGTGAGGTATGTTTCATGCTTTTTGGAGGGTATAAAGGACTTATGTTATGCAAATTGTTTAAAAACATAGATTTTGATAAACTTGATATTGCTGTATATGTGGATCTGCTAGTGGAACTGTCCTATGGAATGATTCAGATTGTGGATGGCCATGAAGAAATTTGAGGCAGGTGCGAACCCCAAGCTCACATGATTTCCCAGGGAGATTCGCACCTCGGATTTTGTCGAAAACGTCCTTTTCGTGACCTTTTGGCAACGATAATCTTGAATGGATACTGATTTATCATAATGAATGGTCATGTTACTTGATAAAGAACGCGGAAATACGTAGTGATGGTCTGGAAATATAACCTTGTTACGTCCTTTTTCGCTTCGCACTCCGTATGGAGTGCGTGGATTGAAATTTCCGGCGTGATTTCAAATAATTGCGCTGAGAACGTCGCACTCCGTATGGAGTGCGTGGATTGAAATACTCTAATGGCTCGTACAGGCATCAGAATAGGAGAGTCGCACTCCGTATGGAGTGCGTGGATTGAAATATGATACTCTGTTTCTAATTCCTTTAATTCTTCGTCGCACTCCGTATGGAGTGCGTGGATTGAAATCCCTTCATCTACACTCACTTGGCCACTGCTTGGTAGGTCGCACTCCGTATGGAGTGCGTGGATTGAAATCTGTAAAGCGGAATATCGTCCTGTCTTAGATTCGCGTCGCACTCCGTATGGAGTGCGTGGATTGAAATTGAAAAATAAATTGAATCACGCGCTGAGATAATGGGTCGCACTCCGTATAGAGTGCGTGGATTGGAATTCCGGGCTGCCGTGTTCCAGAGATGACGCTTGCATGAAGTACACCAAGGAGGGCATTGCCCAAAATAACTAATCCCTGTTCTTATGTGTTAAATGACTAGAATAGCTAATCGTAAAAAAGCTTGTAACTATGTCTTAGTTGAATCCGTCTAATAGGTTGAGGTGATTGAGCATGAAACCATTTAAATATTGGAGCCAACGTTTGAGTATACTTTTGATTCTAGTCATTATTGTTGGCTGCGGGACATCGAATAAGGGCGAAATAACATCCAAACCCCAGGAAACGGATACGAAAGCAGCTTCAAAGGAATCAACGGAGAGATGCCCGGGAACCCTTGAATGGATTGATTTTCTGATGATTCATAATGTTACATATTTTCAAAACAACGAAGGGGTCAAAGTGGTACCTGCTGAACAAATTGGGGATAGGATAGGGGAAGTAACCTATATGCTGAACGATAATGTATGTGCGGATCACGTGACCGAGAATGGTGATGCGGCATATCTTCCAATTGGAACTGTTATATATGAACTGAAAGGTTATAAGTCGCATTATCGCGTCGTAGCGAATAATAAAGTTTACGAAGCAAAAGAAAATCCCAATGCGAAGACAATGGGAGACCTGATGGACATTGAAGACAAAGTTGAGAGAGTCAGCCTTGAAAGCGGAAATGATGGCAGTCCAATCGGTGACTTCCCCCAAGAAGCCGCATCCGAATTCATGAACGAGCTTTTGCCATTGCGTTATGTTGGCTTTGATGAGGTATATAAGAAATCCAAGCATGAGACAGGGATTTTTTTGCGTGTGCACCTTCAAGATGGAACATCTTTTCGAATGGTTTACTATCCGAAAGCGAATGCTTTCTCAGCAGGTGCTTTTGGAACAGAAAAGCTTCAATCGTTAATCGTGTCGCAGAGAAAAGAAATTAAAGCAGCTGCCGGATTATAGTGGATTGGAGAGGTCGATCTTGTTCTAAATGCTGGTTTTCGATCCGAAAAAACCGGCTATAATGACGAGAAAAAGATGATTATAAGTGGAGAAGAAATATTGTTTAGACAAGTAAATGCTGATCAAAAGGAATAAAACACCTGGTAACCAAAAAAAACCAAGGCTTCGAGTATAATCACTCATGAGCCTTGGTTTTTTATTGGCATTACATGTAATGTATTAACGATTTTTCAACGTATCTTAGATTTCCTTTACCTTGAAGAACGAGATTAACTCCTGCAACTGCTCAGATACTTCTGCCAGTTCGTCAGAGGCGCTGACGATTGAAGCCATGGAGGCTTCCTGTTCAGCAACGGATTGTTCGATGCGTTTCGTGCTGTTCGCCGCCTTGCTGACATTTGCGGATAATTCATCCGCGGTAGCAGACATTTCTTGAGTGCTTGCAGAGATCTCTTCAGTAGAGCTGGAGATATCCTGAATCTGGTTTGCAACCTTATTCGTAGCATTCAAAATGTTTTCGAAGAATACGCCAGTCTCCTGGGTAACCTCCAAGCCTTTCGTTACTTCCTTAGAGCCCAAATGCATGGCTTCGGAAGACTGCATGATATCCCGCTGAATTTCCTCAATCAACTGTCGGATTTGCTTCGCTGATTCTTGGGATTGCTCTGCCAGGTTACGTACCTCACCTGCAACAACAGCAAAACCTCTTCCTTCTTCACCTGCGCGGGCAGCCTCAATGGAAGCATTAAGCGCCAGCAAGTTGGTTTGTCCTGCAATCTCCGTGATCAGGTTGACAATGTTGCTAATCTGGTTCGAGTTATTTTCCAAAGACTGAATCGAGTTTGACGTATTTTGCACCGCACCGGAGATCAGGCGCATCTGCTCAATAACTTGCTGCATTACCACATTACCCGTACTGGAGCGTTGCTCCATACTGAGTGCTTCATCAGCCACATCGGCTGAACTGCTCGCAATCGTCTGCACTACCGTTGACATCTCTGTCATAGCGCGTGCGTTCTCCACGGTGGCTTTGTCCTGAGACACCAAACCAGTGGATATTTCACGAATGTTGTGACTGATGGATTGAATATTATCGTTGTTTTTCGCTGAAATATCCAAAAGCTGTTTAGACGAATTCGAGAGGTGATTGGATGTGCTTTGCACCTTGAATATCGTCGTGTTGAAACGCTCGATCATTGCATTGAACTTCTCGTTGATAATACCCAGATCGTCCCGGCCTGTTTGAATAGTTACATTCAGATTACCCGTGCTGACTTCCTCGATTCCCTTCATCAGGTTGCGAATCGGAAGCAACGTTCTTTTGAGCAAAATGAATTGCAACACCATGAACAGGATCAGGAAGCCGACAAGGA
This sequence comes from Paenibacillus sp. SZ31, assembly GCF_012912005.1. Classification (GTDB taxonomy): domain Bacteria; phylum Bacillota; class Bacilli; order Paenibacillales; family Paenibacillaceae; genus Paenibacillus. The sequence continues at coordinate 398,857 of NZ_JABBEA010000004.1, read as the reverse complement.
ACATCAATCCGTACGTAAGCAATTCATTAAGTCCTTTTGGAACGGCACTTGCATCGACATCGAAGAAAAGAGCAGCGTACATGGAGCCATCTGCGTTATTAATCGGATAGATTAGTGTAGTCCAAGTTCCGTACTCATCCGTGTAAAAATCACTGAAGGCCGGCTTTCCATCCTTTTTCATCTGTTCCAGCACCACAACATTATTCTCGGGCAGCGGGTACATAGCACCTGCGGGCAGATCACCTTCCTCGAATGGTTGCAACAGGTTGGTTGGAATCGCGATGATAGACGTTCCATTTCCTTGCTCAAGTTCTGAACCGAAAATGTACGCCTGCGCGATGTTTGGATAGAACTCATGGATGGAATCGAGATAAGCTTTCATTTCCTGCTGTACAGGACCGGTGTAGCTTTTTTCACTGGCGGCTTGAGCGACTTTGGCCGTGTCCAGATCATCGTACCATTTCTGGGTGATGACGGTGGCTTGGTCGTGCAACTGTTCGACTAGAATGTTCTTTTGCAGCTGGTAAGCCACCGTAATCAGGATAATACCAATTAAGGTGATGCTACCGAACGAGATCACCAGATTTTTAACAAAGAAAGGCATGGTACTCCAACGAAGCTTATTAAACAAGGTTGTTCACTCCTTCTACGATTGTGACAAAGGACTTATCCTGGGCGTTGTACACGCTATGTAATTGTTGGATCAAATGCTGTGGAATCGTTTCCTATATATCGTATCTAATCAAATTCTCTTTTGGTTCTGAAAAGCTTTTTCATCTTGTCTTTTAATATTCACGTATATGAACTCCAGGTAAGTTCTACTCCTTAGTTATATCGTTATTTCGACATATTAATGTTAGATATTTCTAGTAAAATAGGTCTTATGAACTGGTTCCGCAGGATTATATTGCGCTTCCATATAGCTTCACGTATATCGAGGGGGCTTCTTTGGCATAAAGCTTCACGGGTGTTTATTGAGATGTATACCATTTAAGATTCACTAAAGGTTCGTCCTCTACCATGGTTACATAAGCCTCAGTTGCTTAACAGAAACCCAAGAAGGAGGATTCATCATTTGAATATTTTATTACGAAAAGTTGCAGTAACGGCATTGTCCGTGACCATGGTAACGACATCTTTTGGTCTGATTGCAAGTCCGAATGCGGCATATGCCGCAGAAAGCACAACGACAACCACGAGTGCAGGCGTGACGCAAGCTTATGAATCGTTGTTCCAGACGGATAACGTCATTGATGTGAATGTAACGATTGATGATGCAGACTGGAAGAGCATGCTCGAAAGCCCGCTGGATAAGGATTATAAGAGTGTTAGTGTGGAAGTGGACGGCAACAAGCTGGACAACGTCGGTTTCTCCACCAAGGGGAACCTGACTCTTAAAGCTGTAGCTTCAATGGAGGATTCGGACCGTTACAGCTTCAGACTGAAGTTCGATAAGTACGACAAAACGCAAACGCTACTTGGACTGGACAAAATGGTACTGAACAACAACTACGCCGATCCATCCTACATGCGTGAAGTTCTTCACTACGAAGCACTTCGCAGCATTGGCATGGATGCACCGATGACGAACTACGTTAATCTGTATGTTAATGGCGAGCTGGTTGGTTTCTATACTGGCGTTGAAGCCGTGGATGACAGCTACCTGGAGCGCAACTACGGTGAGGACTACGAAGAAGGCGTTCTCTATGATACGGATGAGAAGAGCTATCTTCAATATGAAGAGGGCAGCGACTACAGTACAATCACCAAAGACTTGGGTACGGATAAGGATAAAGCCAAGCTAAAAACCTTCATCCAAACGCTGAATGAGATGCCAGAAGGTGAAAAAGGCGATATCGAGAGCGTACTGGATGTGGATTCGGCGCTACAGTATATTGCAGGCAACATGGTTTTCGGCAACTATGACAGCTATAACGGCGACAAAGGGCACAACTACATGCTCTACAGTGATGCTAATGGTAAGTTCACGGTTGTTCCTTGGGACTTCAACATGTCCTTCAACGGATATTCGGGTGGAGGCGGACGTGGCACAACGACCGGATCAACCACGATCAACACCAACGCAACGAACGTATCTGTAGATGAGCCTGTACTAGGTATTAGCATGGAAAATGTACCGATGATTAACAACCTGCTTGCTGTGCCGGAGTATAAGGAAAAATATTTGAGCTACGTCAATGAATTGACGGACTATATGGAAGGTATTCAGGATCGTATCACTGGTCTTGCCAATGAGATTCGTCCTTATGTGGAAGCAGATCCCACGAAGTTTTATACGACAGAACAGTTTGAATCCAACATCGCTTATTCTGCAAACGCAGACGCAGCAGGTGGTATGGGCGGTACACCACCAGAAGGATTTGAAGGTATGACACCACCCGAGGGCATGGAAGGCATGACGCCGCCTGAAGGTTTCGAAGGAATGACACCTCCAGATGGAACAACACCTCCGACTCAGCCAGGTGCCGCAACTGGAAACGGTACAACAGATTCAACAACGGGTACAGACAATACGCAGACACGCCCTGGCGGTAACTTTGGCGGCGGTGGAGGCGGAGGCATGGGCTCCATGGCTGCCGGATCACTGACGACATTTGCACTGAACCGTCTTGCGAATCTGCAAGAGCAACTTGGACGTGAGGTGACACCTTTGCCTGAGACTTCGGAAGAGACTGGTTCGAATACTTCATCCGGAGCAACAGATACGACGATTACCGTAACACTTGATGGTAAATCGATTACATTCCCGGATCAGGACCCGCTGCAGCAAAGTGGCCGAGTAATGGTACCTGTTAACGCAATTCTCGAAGCACTGGGTGCAGAAGTGACTTGGGACAAGACGGCGAAGACGGTCACAGCTATTTTGAATGACCAGACCCTTGTACTCAAAATCGGAAGCAGCACGGCCACTGTAAATGGGGAGACACTCGAAATTGATTCACCAGCCATCATTCAAAATAGTCGCACACTCGTGCCTGTACGTTTCATCTCAGAAGGACTGGGATTGACTGTAGATTGGGATCAAACCGCTGCACAAGTAAGCCTTACATCCAAATAAGAAATATCTCCTGAAGAGCAACTTTATTGTATGGAGAATGAGAAAAGGGATTCGATGGTCAGATCGAATCCCTTTTTGCTCTGCTTTTTCAGGTTATACGGAGCGAACATCCAGCAAAATCCGGCCACGTCCATGTCTGGACTCACTTTTGGCATGCGCTTGATTCGCTTCACTTAAAGTAAAGATGGAATCAATCTCTGAACGGAGGGAGCCGTTAGCGATAAGCTGAGCGACCGTGTACAGATCTTCTGATGTCGGTAATTTAGAATTAAACTTGGCGGTAACGCCATACTGCTTTGCTTTTTCTGCAGAAGGCAGTTGAGTTAACGATACCAGTCGGCCTCCAGGTTTCAGAACACCCCATGAGCGGTCTTCGATCTCTCCACCAACAGCGTCAACAACCAGATCAACATGGCTTACCAGCTCTTCAAACAAGGCTGTCTTGTAATCAATCACTTGATCGGCACCCAATGAAGCAACAAAATCAACATTGGCACCAGACGCAGTAGCAATAACATGAGCGCCTTTCCATTTGGCCAGCTGCACCGCGAATTGTCCGACACCGCCCGCAGCAGCGTGGATCAGCACCGTTTGCCCGGCTTCCAGCTCACCTTCGGTGAATAGCACCTTCCATGCAGATTCGGCTCCACCTTTGATGGTCGCAGCGTCCTCAAAACTCAGGTCGTCCGGCATATGCACCAAATCCTGAGCAGGAGCCATACCATATTCAGCATAACTTCCGTTCACATTACCAAAAACACGATCTCCCGGCTGGAAGGTATCGACACCTTCTCCCACGGATTCAACGATGCCAGACATAGCCGTTCCGGGTGTATACGGCAGCTTTTTGACAAATACGTTCTGCAACCAGCCGTTGCGAATCTTCCAGTCCAGCGGAATAGCTCCGGCATAGTGAATGCGTACCAGAACTTCCCCGGCTGATGGCTGAGGCATATGAACTTCCTGTTCGAACTGTAATGTCTCTGGGCCACCGTATTGATGAACTTGAATAGCTTTCATTGTAGATGTATGCATTGTGTATTCGCTCCAATCGTTAAGGGATTTAGGATCTACTGCACTGAACTCCTCATTATTTAATTCCTGGAGATTATGATGTTTGTTGAGATCTTCTTCGAATGCCATATTTACCTCAATTTTCTCTTTTGCGTTGTCGGCAACATAAATATATCATTATAATGCGTGGTTGGCAACGTAATTTTATTTCTTATATGTAATGCTTACTTCTATATAAATAAAAACATATATAATATGCCTGTATAGCTTCTCTGAATTTCCAGACAGAGGCACATTCTTACATGATTACGGAGAATGCGTAAAAGATTAGATTTGGATAGGTCAATTTTGTGATAAAACTCACTGAAATATTATAAATATTGTGAACACTCCTACCGATAAGACTATAGTGATATTCGAAACGGAAATCGAAATTGGCTTGAATATCCCCACAATTACATAGGGAAAAGGGTGGCTCACACACATGCGAAGCATGAGCATCGGTACCAAAATCAGTTTGATCGTTATCAGTATATTTATCGTCTTCTCTTCAGCCGTGGCGGTAAGTGTAATTCTGGAGATGAGACAGGGGATTACGACATTTGCTACAGAGAAGGCGAAGCGAGATCTGGAGATGGCGAATCATATCATTACATATAAGCATCCAGGAGATTGGGCTATTAAGGACGGACAATTATTCAAGGGAGATACCACACTGGAAGGCAACTTTGAACTTGTAGATGAGATTGGAGAAGCATCCGGGGACACGGTGACGATCTTCCGAGGTGACGAACGTGTCGCTACGAATGTCATGGTGGACGGGGAGCGAGCTGTCGGCACGAAGGTATCGGCAGAGGTTGCCCAGACCGTTTTGCAGCAAGGAGAAAAATACTTCGGTGAAGCGGTGGTTGTGGGTCAGAAATATCAGACGGCCTATGAGCCAATCAAGAACGCGTCCGGAGAGATTATCGGGATTTTCTATGTAGGCGCTTCTCAATCGTTAATTGATGTGATTATCTCTTCGTTCCTCAAGACTTTCCTGATCGTATTCCTGATCGCGATGTTGGTCGCGATTACCCTGATCCTGTTGTACGTTCGCAGGGTGAGAGTAAGAATCGAACGGGTATCCATGGCGATTAAACGTGCGGGGACGGGCGACTTCACACAGCCGGTTGTGGACGACGTCCAAGACGAGATTGGCATGCTGGGCACGGGATATAATGAGATGAGAAGCAATCTGCAGGTCATCATTCAGGGGGGACTTCAGGCTGCGGAGAAAGCAGAGCATTCGACTGGACTGCTACTGAAGATTGCGGACCAAACGGCCAATGAATCGGCGCAGATTGCATCCTCCGTTGAACAAGTCGCACAGGGAGCCGAGAGTCAGACGATCAGTACGGAAGAAAATCTGCAGGCCATGGAAGAAGTGGCGATAGGTGTACAACGTATGGCAGACAAGGCCTCCAGTATCTCGGAATCTGCATTATATTCACGCAGGCAGGCAGAAACCGGAGGGGAAGCGGTGCAACTGACCGTTCAGCAGATGTCTACGATCGAATCCTCCGTTACCACAACGGATGAAGTCATTCGTATGCTGGAAGGGAAGTCGGCCCAGATTAGCCAGATGGTTTCTACCATTCATGAGATCGCGAATCAAACGAATCTGCTTGCCCTCAATGCATCCATTGAAGCGGCAAGAGCCGGGGAGCATGGCAGAGGATTTGCCGTGGTATCTACCGAGGTTCGTAAGCTGGCCGAACAAGCTGGAGATTCTTCAGATCGCATTGAAGAACTGGTTCAAGCCATGGAACAAGATATGAAGCAATCGCTATCGGCCATGTCAAGAGTGAAGGACGAAGTGCAAGAAGGACTGCGTTTGACCAAGGAAACGGAACAGAACTTCAGCCTGATTCGGGATACAAACCTGCGTATTGCTACAGAGATTGAGGACATGGCTGCAACGAGTGAAGAGATGTCCGCAGGTGTGGAGCAGATTGTGGCTTCCGTACATGAGATCGCTCGGCATGCGCAGACGGCTAGTACCAATTCACTACAGGCAGCGGATTCTGTTCACGAACAGCTCAAGTCGGTAGAGCAGATCAAGGCATCTGCAGCTATTTTGTCCGATGTGTCCACAGAGCTGCAGACCTCACTTAGTCCGTTTAAGATTTAATATCTGTTACAATAGGGAAAAGGAGGGACTTCATATGGCCCCTGATAAAACAAAACTTTTCCCGAACGAGAATATCCGTACGGTATGTTACATTCAAAATCTGACGCCGCGTTCCAACGTGGATATCGGTGATTATACGTACTATAGCGATAACACGAATCCGCCAGAGCAATTCTATGACCGGATACAGCATCATTATGACTTTATTGGTGATCGCCTGGTGATCGGCAAATTCTGTGCAATTGCGGAAGGTGTGACATTCATGATGAATGGCGCGAATCATCGGATGGAGGGCATGACGACGTATCCGTTCAACATTTTTGGTGGAGGATGGGAGCGCGTTACACCTACACTGGAGCAGCTTCCATATAAGGGGGATACGGTACTGGGGAACGATGTATGGCTCGGGCAAAATGTGACGATCATGCCTGGTGTAACGATCGGAGACGGTGCCATTGTTGCTTCCAATTCAACCGTTGTGAAAGACATTGAACCCTATACGATTATTGGTGGTAATCCAGCCAAGAATGTTAAAAAGCGCTTTGATGAAGAAACAATTGCGTTGCTACTGGAATTGAAGTGGTGGGATCAGGATGAGGAATGGCTGGATACCCATCTGGAACGTCTTGTCTCTACATATGATTTACAGACACTGCGCGAACTTCTGAACAGCAAGTAGCATAGGTGTGAAAGGAAGACAAGAAAATGGCTGGTTCCTGACGAAGTCATTTTTCAAGCAAATCAGGCCCTGGACCGTTTTGAGCGGATCAGGGCCTCTTGTTGTCCAAGATGAAATGTTAGTTTAGCGGGTGGGTGGTCGTAGGGTACAATCAGACTTTGTTGATGGGGGCTTTAAATGAGTGTGATTTTCTGTATGATCCGTGTTCGTCTGTTTGCCTGAATAAAAGTTAATGATATCATCAACGGTAGTAAACACGACATTTAAATCCATATTATCATTGTGTGTTTGAATAAAAACCTCTTTTCAATAAGTTGTTGCGTTGTTTAATTTAAAGCTTCTTTCATGCTTAAGCCTGCTGTGAATACAGGAACTTTACCTGCAGGTAGTTGAATTTCTTTGCCTGTTCTCCGACTTCTTCCCGTTCTTGCCTCACGCTTTTGTACTTCAAATTTCCCGAATCCAACCAGTTGAACTTCTTTACCTTCTTTGAGAGCTTCGAGAATTGAGTCCAATACAACGGTTACAGCTTTTTCAGCATTCTTCTTGGAGAAACCGCCAGCCTTAGCTACTTCTGTGATCAATTGTTCTTTATCCATGGGGAATACCTCGCTTTCATTCTTGGGATGTGAAATCTTTTGTTTACTGTGCAACATATGAGTAAATAAAAAGCTGCCTTATTAATAAGGCAGCTTTCATATAATTAAAGTTTAGTAACGTTCTCAGCTTGTGGTCCACGGTTGCCTTGAGTTACTTCAAATTGAACGCGTTGACCTTCGTCCAAAGATTTGTAACCTTCACCTTGAATTGCACTGAAATGAACGAATACGTCTGTTCCTTCTTCAGTTTCGATAAAGCCGAATCCTTTATCCGCGTTGAACCATTTAACTGTACCTGTTTGCATGTGATTCCTCCAAAAAATAAGTTTTTAGCCGATCATTATGACGAGTATAAATTAAAATTGACACTCACCTGGTGCATTTAAACCACAGACTTGATGTCCGCTAATGTATCGATTAATATGATAATACCATGTCCGCTAATATAAGTCAAGATTTGGAGGTATTTTCTAATGAATCAGTCATCAGGGATTTCGGTGCAGCGGGAACCGACGATAGAGGAATTCGTACATATGCTTGCCAGTGAGGGAGATTTGCATCCCAAAACCGTGAAGGAATACGCAAGTGATCTGAAGCATTTTATCGAATGGTACAAGGAAAGCACCATGCTCAGCGAAGAGTTCACACTGCGAATTGAAGATGTGGATACCCCCACTTTAGTCAATTATCGTGAAGATGCACACAAAGTTATGCTATTGAAGCCGGCCACCATTAACCGGAGATTGATTACATTGAAGCGTTTTTTCAAATGGGCTGTCTTGGAAGCCAGGCTCAGTCATGATCCTTCCAAAGTATTAAAATTCATTCCGGAAGATAAAGTCAGCCCGCGCCGAATGACATCCGAAGAAGAACAAGCGTTCATCATGGCAGTGGAGTACGGCAACTCCCTTCGTGATCAGACCATCCTGACCCTTATGTTTCACACAGGCTTGCGCACAATGGAGGTATGCAACCTCACGCCTTATGATATCGAACTTGGTAGACGAAGTGGTCACCTGACAGTAAGAGCCGACAAACGCAACGGGCAGCGAAAGATTCCTTTGAATATGCAATGTGTTGTCATATTGAATCAGTACTTATCTGGTCTGGATACAGATAGTTCTTACCTTTTTCCTTCAGAGAAGACGAATGATCGTTTAACGGAGAGAGCGCTGCGCCACCTCATCAAAAAGGTAATGATTGCAGCAGGGCTGGAAGGACTGAGTTCACACGATCTGCGCCATCGTTTTGGCTACGCCAGGGCAGAACATACGCCGCTGCACCGTTTGGCGGAAATGATGGGACATACCAATCCGGATACCACAATGATTTATGTTAAAGCATTGAGTACGAATCATCGTTGAAAACAAGAATGAAGGATCGAAACTATAGTTAGAATCAAAACTCCTCTTATTAGATGTACTTCGAAATTTTCCGTGTTTGTATTACTTTAACCTACCCTTAGCATTCATATACTATCCTTATCATGTTATATAGGAGACTGCCCGTCAGGGTTGCCTCACCTCTAATGAAGAAAGCGATTACATATTCCGTATAATATTGTATATTATGATGGCAACCTCGGAACGTATCCACAGGAGAACTTTGCATTTTTGCAAGAATCCCGTAAGCAATAGAAACCAATTGTTACACAATGCTACATATATATTATTTGCTAGGGTATAAGGCCCGTCATAAAAGGGAGGAATCCGATCGTGTACCGGGTACTGCTGGTGGATGATGAAGAAGATGTACGCGAAGGACTGGTTGTAGAGGTCGATTGGGAAGCGCTCGATCTGCGCATTGTCGGTTTGGCAGAGAATGGGCGGGAAGCATTGGAGATGGCGGAACGGGTAGAGCCGGATATTGTGGTGACCGATATCAGCATGCCGTTCATGAATGGTCTGGAACTCGCGCAAAGATTGAGGAAGCGAAATCCACTTGTGAAGGTGGTCATTTTGACTGGATATGATGAATTTGATTATGCGAGGCAGGCCATCTCGTTAAGTGTAGATGAATATCTGCTAAAACCGTTCTCGGCAGGGCATCTCACCGAACTGCTCACAAGATTGCGCGCCCAAATGGCGGCTGAAGTTGCCGAACGTGAAGATGTACAGCAGCTGCGTGAGCACTATCACACCAGCTTGCCTTTATTACAGGCAGATCTGATGGCGACCTTGCTCCATCGGCAGAAATCCTCGACATATATTCGTAGTAAAGCAAAACAATGTGGATTAGATCTGACAGGGGAACGGTACGGTGTATCAGTATTGACACTGCATATGGACGGAGATGCTGAACTGAAACGCTTTGCTGCACTTAACATTGCGGCAGAAGTTTGGGCTGAGCATGGGGCTGGTCATGCTTTTATGCATCAGGAGACGATTGTCCTGCTCTATGTGGATCGCTCGGGCGGTACAGATGGAGCGAAGCGGCAACAGAAGGCATTGGATAATGTCATGCGCAGCATCAACCACTACTTGCGTATCCCCGCGACGGTGGGATCTGGCCAGATCGTGGATACACTTGCGGATGTGAATCATGCCTATGAAGATGCCCTGCTGGCACTGGATTATCGACTTGTGCCTGGGACAGATTCAATTATATACATCGCGGACGTGGAGCGACAGACAGCGGGCAAGCTGCGGTTTGATGAGTTGAAGCAGCAGACGTTGACACGTTGCCTGAAGGCTGGTACGCAGGCGGAGCTGGAGGAAGCGCTTTCCATCATTTTCCGGGAAATTACGGTAGAACACGGGCGAAGTGATATTCAGCTCTATCTAATAGAAGTGTTAACAACGGTCTGGAAGGCAGCACAGGCATCAGGAGAAGCGATGGAAGATATCTTCGGTGCAGGGTTCCAGTTGTATGCGGAATTGTTCCGACTGCCGGGACTTACTGAGGCGCAGAAAAAGGTGCGAGAGGTCTGTCTGCTCGTACAACATCGCATTGCCAGCGGACGCCAGCATGTATACAAAGATATTGTCGAGCAGGCATTAGTTTTCACGAAAGAGCATTATGCTGACCCGGACCTTTCCATTCAAAAGGTGTGCGGACATCTGCATATCAGCTCCGGTTATTTTTGCGGCATTTTCAAAAAAGAAGTGCAGCTTACCTTCCTGCAATACCTAATGCAGATCCGAATGGAGGCAGCGCGTGAACTGCTTCGCTCGACAGAGCTAAAATCGTTTCAGATTGCGGAGCAGGTTGGTTTCGCCGAACCGAATTACTTCAGTTTTTGCTTCAAAAAACATATTGGCGTCTCGCCCAAAGAATATCGTAAACAGGCCTCTCAGACAGCAAGTGAAGGGTCGATTCGATGAAGTTCCTGTCCAGATGGGTGAAGTCCATGGGAGTTCAATTGCGCTCTCGTCTGCGTTCCTCCAGGGTCAGCAGTATCCGGTTTATTATTACGTGGTCCTTCTCCGTCTTCATCGTCTTAGTGCTGACCATCATGGCGATGCTTCTGCATGACAAGTTCACGCAGGCTGCCGAGCGAAGTGCGGAACTGACGACAAGACAGATTGTGGATCAGGTCAGTTATAACCTGGAGGATTACGTCCGCAGTATGTCGCATCTGTACCGTGCCATTGAGGAACACATGCTGCGTGACGGGACATGGGAAGGGGAACAGGTAGACAAACAGCTCGACACACTGCTCAGCAGTCGTGAGGATATCATCTCGATAACTCTGCTTGATTCCAAGGGGCAATTACTGAAGAACCGACCTACAGCCGAATTAAAACCGAGTGCCCATGTGACACAGCAAGGGTGGTTTCAGTCTGCGCTTCGCGTACCAGATCACCTGAGTTTCTCGTTACCTCATATTCAGAATATGTACTCAGGCCCATACAAATGGGTCGTTTCTATGAGCAAAGGCATAACGATACGCCAAAATGGTCAGGATCGGCAGGTCATCCTGCTGGTCGATATCAACTTCAAACAGATGGATGAACTGAGCCGCCGGGTCAGTCTGGGGCAACGGGGATACGTCTATATTATCGATGAAAGTGCGGGTAATATCGTGTACCATCCACAGCAGCAATTGATGTATATGGGTCTCAAAAGCGAGAATATCGAACAGGCTTTGGTGGCTTCCGGCAGTTATGAAGATGAAGCAGATGGGCAGAAAAGGCTGAATACCGTGAAGTCCGTTGCCAATATCGGGTGGAAAATCGTTGGTGTCGCGTATCTGGATGAGATTATGACTACCCGTCAGGAAGTGAACGGATATCTCATTCGTGTACTGGTGGTAGTGCTGGTGCTGGTCATTCTCGTCTCGTTGTTCCTATCCTCGAGTCTGACTCGCCCGATTCGGCGAATGGAACGCAAGATGAAGGCCGTGGAGCGTGGGGATTTCAACGTGGAATTGCCTATTGAAGGGCCGCTGGAGGTGGAACGTCTATCTCGTCGCTTTAATCTGATGGTCCATAAAATTCGCACCCTGATGGATGAGATCATCCATGAGCAGGAACAAAAGCGGCGTCTGGAGCTGGAGGCTTTACAGGCTCAGATTAATCCACATTTTCTATATAACACCCTGAATTCGGTGGTACGCATGGTAGGCATGAGCCGCAACGAAGAAGTGATTACGATGATCACGTCTCTCTCTCGCCTTTTCCGCATCAGTCTCAGTCAAGGCAAAACGATAATCACAATCAGGGAAGAGCTGGAGCATGCGCAGCATTATTTGACGATTCAGCAGATGAGGTTCAAGCGCAAATTCAACTTTACCATCAATGCAGATGAGACGCTTCTGGATTGCCTGACATTGAAGCTGGTGCTGCAACCCCTGATTGAGAATGCCATTGTTCATGGCATCGAGTACCATATGGACGAGGGATGTATTGAGATCGATGTCTATCGTGAGGACAACAAGTTGGTGTTTCGCATTACAGATAATGGGGTCGGCATGACGGAAGCACAGATGTCAGGGTTATTAAGTGGCAGTCCTGTTGTTAAAAGCGGTGCAGGATCAGGCGTAGCGGTACGCAACGTACATGATCGAATTCGGCTTTATTACGGGGAGGCATATGGCCTTGAATTTGCAAGTGAGTTGGAAGAAGGCACCACGGTCTGGATGCGGATTCCCATTCAATCGCAGCAGAAGGAGGGCGAGCCTGATGACGGACAACCGAGTTAATAGGAACGATGACCATAGCGTTGAAGGATTGAACATCCTTATGTTTTTGAAAAAGGTTGGTGCGAGCTTCCCTGGATTTCGGAAACGTCGATGGTTAACTCTGACAGCCGCAAGCTGCTGTCTGCTACTATGCGCTGCCTGTGGCATATTGAGTCCTGATGCTACGGCAGTACCGCCACGTATCGCGCTGATTACGCCAGCTGGGACAGGGGAACTTGCGGAAGCCATCCGGCTTGGTGCCGAAGCGGCTGCCAAAGAGAGTGGGGCGGAGCTGATGACCGTGGAGGCATACCCTTCCGACGGTAATGTGTATACGCCATCCATTCCAGACTCCGTTGGTAGTCAGATACAGGCTAAGCAGGCCAATACGGGCCGTGGAACGTTGTCTCGCAGTGTGCGGGAGCAGGCCCAGGTGAAGGCCGCCGCATCGGCTCTGAAGCAGGGGGCATCAGCTCTATTGGTTGATCCCCTAAGTGAGAAAGCACTTAGTGACATCATTCAGGAGGCACAGACAACAAATTCCGATGGAACCATTGTTCCTGTTATTGTGCTTAACGATGAATTTCCCGTGAAAGGCATCACCAGTTTCATCTCGATGGATAATGTTGAGGCGGGAAGGCAGGCCGGCCAGGCTATGGCGGAGCTCTTGGAAGGGAAAGGGCATGTGGCCTTATTGGGCCCCGATCCTCTTAATTCTGGTCTGATTCAGAGAGAGCAGGGAGTTATGGAAACCTTGGTACAGTATCCTAATATTCAAGTGGAACCCAAATCGATATGTAATACACGGGATGGATGTTGGCAGACTGCGAAGCAATTGCTGGACCAGCAGGAGGTAGATGGTTTCATTACTCTTCAGGAACCGGCTTCTCTGGGAGCAGCCGATGAACTGAATCGACGCAACTCTGCGGACAAGGTAAGGATTGTTGGATTTGGCAGTGAACAACAGCAACTGGAGCAATTGCAAGAAGGAGTCTTTGATCATCTCATCGTCCAGAATGGATACAGTGCAGGTTATCTGGGATTGAATCAAGCTGTTGCGCGGCTGAACAATCAACAGGTGCAAGCGAGAGTGTTACTTGAGACCAAGCTGGTTAGTACAGACAATATGTTCTGGATGGATAACCAGAAGCTGTTGTTTCCTTTTGTACAATGAACCAATGCTGGAACGAGTGCCGGAACGAATACTGAATGAAGAAATTAAGGTGTTTGTTAACTTGAGGAAGATTTCGATAGAACAGGTGAAGATATTGTATTCGAATTTAATGTAAACCCTTTCATAATAAAGACATCGGTGAAGCCGAATGAACTTGGGGGAGGTCATTAGGATATGAAGAAAACATGGATGACACTGTTGATTACGGCATGTATGGTTGTGGCGGCGGGGTGTAGTAGCGGCGGAGACAGCGCAGGTGGAAGTACGGGAACAGATACAGGAGGCCAGACAGCAGCCGGTACGGAAACGCCCAAGATTGGTGTTGCCATCTACAAATTTGATGATACATTCATGACGGGTGTACGTAATGCGATGACCGCAGCAGCGGAAGGCATTGCGACCCTGGATATCGTAGATAGCCAGAATGCACAGCCGACCCAGAATGAGAAAGTGGATCTGTTTGTGTCCAAGAAATACAATGCAATGGCCGTGAACCCGGTGGACCGGACGGCGGCAGGTGTCATCATTGACAAGGCTAAGGCAGCGAACATTCCAGTGGTATTCCTCAACCGTGAGCCAGTAGCTGAAGATATGAACAAATGGGATAAAGTGTACTATGTAGGAGCAAAAGCGGAGGAGTCCGGTACGATCTCCGGTCAGCTGATTGTGGATTACTGGAAAGCACATCCGGAAGCGGACAAAAACGGCGATGGCAAACTGCAATACGTCATGCTGAAAGGGGAACCGGGTCACCAGGATGCAGAGCTTCGGACCAAATATTCGGTTCAGGCGATCCAGGATGCCGGTATCGAAGTGGAAGCACTGGCGGAAGACACGGCGATGTGGGACCGGGTGAAAGGTCAGGAGAAAATGCAGGCGTTCCTAGCCTCCCATGGTGACAAGATTGAAGCTGTGCTCGCAAACAATGACGACATGGCCTTGGGCGCCATTGAGGCTTTGAAAGCAGCCGGATACTTCAAGGATGGCAAATCCATGCCGGTGGTAGGTGTAGATGCAACAGCTCCAGCCATTCAGGCTCTCCAGGATGGCACGATGCTGGGCACGGTGCTCAATGATGCCAAGAATCAGGGTGCAGCCACGGTAGCACTGGCTTCCGTACTTGCCAAAGGTGAGACACCAACAAAGGAAAATACCAAATATGACATTACAGATGGTAAATATGTCTGGATTGCCTACAAAAAGATTACAAAAGACAACATTGCCGACGCCCAATAACAGTACGAGACAGGGACGTCCGTCATTCGGGTAGCGTCCCTTTTTTGCCGGTCATATGGAAGGGAGGAACCAAGATGGAGTCACCTTACCTGCTGGAGATGAATGGAGTTTCCAAAGCATTTCCGGGTGTGCAGGCACTAAGTCAGGTCACATTGAAAGTAAAGCCGGGGACGGTTCACGCCTTGATGGGAGAGAATGGAGCGGGGAAATCCACACTTATGAAATGTCTGTTCGGCATGTATCGCCCGGATGAAGGAACGATACGCATCGAAGGAAAGGACGTGGATATTCCGAATTCCAAAGCGGCACTTCAGCAAGGCATATCCATGATTCATCAGGAGCTGAATCCGGTCCCGCATCGTCCGGTGATGGAGAATATATGGCTGGGTCGTTTTCCGATGAGGGGAATACTGGTGGACGAGAAACGGATGTATATCGATACGCTGGCCCTGTTCAAGGACTTGAACCTTGATATTGATCCGAAGACTCAGGCGGGAACACTGTCTGTCTCCAAGATTCAATCCATGGAAATCGCCAAGGCGGTCTCTTTTCAATCCAAAGTCATCGTCATGGATGAGCCAACTTCTTCCCTGACAGGCAAGGAAGTGGACCAGCTCTTCGCCATTATCAATGAACTGCGCAGTCGCGGCGTATCCATTATCTATATTTCACACAAGATGGAGGAGATCCTGACGATCTCGGATGAAGTGACGATCATGCGTGATGGCTTCGTTGTCGGGACTTGGGATGCCGCTGATTTAACGACAGATCTTATTATTACGCGCATGGTTGGCCGTGATCTGGATGAACGTTTCCCGGAACGGACGAACGTACCCGGTGAAGTGATATTGAAAGCCGAGGGTCTGACATCGAACCAGTCCAAATCGTTTCGTGATGTATCCTTTGAGCTGCGAAAAGGTGAAGTGCTCGGCATTGGCGGCCTGGTTGGAGCACAGCGGACAGAACTGATTGAGTCTTTGTTCGGACTGCGCGGACTCGCTTCAGGTACCATTTCGATTCATGGGCGCAAGGTGAAAATTAACTCTCCCGCAGCAGCGAAACGTCATAACATTGCGTTGCTCACGGAAGAACGAAGGGTTACAGGGATATTCCCTGTGTTGTCGGTGTATGAGAACACGATCATTGCGAGTCTGGGGCGCTACCGAAATCGTATGGGCTTGCTGGACGAGAAAAAGGGCCGCGAAGAGGCACGCGAACAGACGAAGAAGTTCAGAACCAAAACCCCTTCAGTTAACACGCTAATTCGCAACCTGTCTGGTGGTAATCAACAAAAAGTTCTACTAGCTCGCTGGTTGCTGACCGACCCGGAGATACTTCTGCTGGATGAACCGACACGTGGCATCGATGTAGGAGCCAAATTCGAGATTTACACCATTATTATGGAACTGGCTCGTCAGGGCAAAAGCATTATCATGATCAGCTCAGAGATGCCAGAACTGCTGGGCATGTCGGATCGCATAATGGTGATGAGCGAAGGGCGTCTCACTGGAATCGTGGACGGAGCCGAGGCAACCGAGCAGAATATTATGAGGCTGGCCGCGCAGCAACGGATGGCTTAGTCAGGAGGGAAACAGATGAACACACAGATGATCAATCAAGTAAAACAATATGTCACACAGCGCGCAATCTTTATCGTATTGATTCTGCTCATCATTGGTATTGCGATTGCCGATCCGAATTTTCTGGCCTTCTCCACACTGCGGGACATCTTACAGCAGTCCTCCACACGGGCCATTATTGCGCTCGGTGCAGCCTTTATCCTCGTCACGGGCGGGGTGGATCTGTCCGCTGGACGGGTGGTTGGTCTAACGGCTGTCGTATCGGCATCGATGCTGCAAATTGACGAGTATGCGAACCGCTTCTTCCCCGATCTGCCCCAGTTGTGGGTAGGTCTGCCGATTCTTGTCGGGATTACCGCAGGTTTGTTCGTGGGATTGGTGAATGGACTCATTGTCGCCAAATTACATGTTCCACCTTTTATCGCAACGCTGGGTACGATGGTAGCCGTGTATGGACTGAATTCCATTTATTTTGATACGGAACCTAACCAGTCGCAGCCGATCGGAGGATTGAGACCCGACTTCACTGTCATTGGCTCTGGCTACATTGATCTGGGCGGGGGTTATTCCATCCCTTATATCGTCCTCATTGCGATTGCGGTGGCGTTAATCTGCTGGGTGATCTTTAATAAAACACGTCTCGGCAAAAACATGTACGCGATCGGTGGCAACATTCAGGCAGCGCATGTATCCGGGATTCATGTAGCACGCAACCTGGTTGCCCTGTATGCCATTGCGGGTGCATTGTATGGTCTGGGTGGTGTGCTTGAGGCAGCACGCACAGGCGGAGCAACAAACAATTACGGTAACATGTATGAGCTGGATGCGATTGCCGCATGTGTGGTAGGTGGTGTATCAACGGCTGGAGGTATTGGGACTGTGCCTGGAGTTATGGCAGGTGTACTGATCTTCGGGGTCATCAACTATGGCCTGACGTTTATCGGTGTAAGTCCATACTGGCAGCTGATTATCAAAGGATTGATCATTGTTGCTGCGGTGGCTTTTGATATTCGTAAGTATATGGCGAAAAAATAAGATGAGCCAAAAAAGGTTACACCAGTCACTCCGATGACAGAACAACCTTCTGATCGCTGTTATCCCCAGATTTTTTGATTCCCTTCTAAAGAAGTGAAAATCTGGGGATAGCATATGCTTCCGATGCAGCTTTCTTTCAGAAAGCTTTTAGGCGAACGCTCCGCTTCTTCAGGTTATTTCTGTCTTCTACGTTATCGTGTAAATAATTTGTTCATCTTATATGGAAAAGCAGCAAAGAAGCCAGCCCTCAGGATATAGAGAGCTGGCTTTAATTGTTTAACCATTGACTATCCAATCGATAACGGGGATAAATAGCCCAATAATGCAAAAGAGCAGCATAAATCCGGCGACGTTATAAGATACACTTGTGCCAAAATGTGCACGATATTTTTTGGCAATTAAGAAGGTCGGAATCCAGAAAAGGGCTGCTACCACAAAAGGAATGTGAAGTCCCTGAGTTCCGTTGCTATAGATAGGTATGTTTATTAAGTTGAACAGGTAATGGCTGATCATAAAATTTGTTTTGCCCCATTGGAAGTTAAAGGCGAGACCCATCAACAGTACGAGCAGAGAGAGCGTTCCGAGGCCCAGTGGTTTTCGTTGTGTTGTCATGTAGACTCCTCCATAACTATGATTTTATCCTAAATTAATCCATTAATGTATTGTATCACAATGATGATCCATGCGTAGAATAATTGTTTCACTTTTGCCTATTACAATTCATGCATATGTCCTATTGCCTTCATAATTTATACATTCATGCGAATTTGAGAAGCCTCCACTAATCGACAACATCAGCTAATCATACTCGATATAATACATGTACATAAGTTGTTAGATGTGATTTTTTATGTCAAAGGGGGCGAGGCTATTTGCTAAGTTACACGATGAAAATGGTGATATTCCCACTAGGCTGTCTGCTTGTCATTCTGTCCTCTTATGTTCTAAGGCTTACCCCTCATCCGGCATTGATGTTGTTAGCGGGGACCTTATTGGTAGCGAGTATTTATGGGGAGAGAAGATATCCTGTGCTGCGGATATTTCATTGGATTTTTCTCGGACTATTCCATTATTTCAGTCAACTGAACTGGTGCAACATGCTGTATTATATGCTCATTATTTCGATGATTCAGGATAAACAACGCGTAGCACAGACTTTACCGATCTCACTGCTACTCATGCTGCAATATACGGTGATTCGGCTTTCGTATGTGCCTGTAGATACATATGCTTTGCTGGTTTCGTTATTTGACCTGTTAACCTCAGTTGTTATCATTTTTTTGTATCACACGTTGATTAACAGTGAGGTCGAGAAGCGTCGGCTTCGGGAAAAAAATCGATTTCTAACCCTTCATGATCCGCTTACCGGATTGTTAAATTATGAAGGTTACATGGAAGTGCTGCATAAGACAGTGGAAGAGCGTCGCTCTTTTCTGCTTGTCCTTTTGAATGTCAATAATTTTAGCGGATATAAAAAAGATTCAGAAGATCCCTGGTGTTCGGTGATCACGGGAACAGGCGAAATGATTACCAATCAGTTCACCGAGGCGTATGGCATATCCCGATATGCGGGAGATCGTTTTGCAGTCGTTTTGCCGGAGATACAGGACGTGGAAGAACGAATCGCATCACTACTGTCCGTTCAGCTTCAAGGCCTACAGGTTAGCTATAGCATCTCTCTCTACCCGGAAATGTCGGATACCTTGCAGCACTTTATGACGGTTGCCGAGGACAGGTTACTTCAACAACAGCGCAGCAAATGGCTGAAAAATGAAGAAGAAGTATTCCGTTCCGAAAGGCTAAGAGCTGTAGGGGAACTGGCCGCTGGTATGGCTCACGAAATTCGGAACCCACTCACCGCAATTCGGGGATTTCTGCAGCTGTCACGTGGACAAGCGTACAATATCGCCCCGTGGTATGAAGTGATTATGGGAGAGGTGACGAGGGTAACCGATCTGACGGCAGAATTTTTACAGTTCTCCAAACCACATGCCAATCACATGAAACCGGAACAGTTGGGACACTGCCTTGAACGTGTCATGTCTTTGACCGAGTCAGACGCGGCATCCCGAGGGCATCGGATTACGCTTGAAATGACTAGTGAGCCAGTCATGGTCAACATGGACCGGGATAAAATCGTGCAAGTATTGATCAATCTGATTCGTAACGCTTTTGAAGCGATGGAAGACCCTGGCGAGGTTCATATGGATTTGTTGCAGGACGGGGAAGCAGTACTCGTCTCGATTACAGACACGGGAAGTGGCATTCCGGAAAATTCGCTATCCACGATCTTTAATCCATTTTATACGACCAAAGAAGAAGGAACGGGACTCGGGCTTGCACTCTGCCAGAAAATCGTTCAGGACCACAACGGTAAAATTACCGTCCATAGTGAGATGGGGGTTGGTTCTACTTTCACGCTTCATCTGCCAATGGAGGCGTAACTCGTATAACGGACCCAGAAACAGCAACAACATAATCAATAAACAAAAAAACGCCGTATGGGTCCTGGAGAACCCCATGCGGCGTTTAGTATTTCTATTAACCTAATGTGTAGACCCCACATCGTATCAGATCATTTTAGTTGTCCCTGATGTAACTGATAGTAGAATCCTTGTTGCTGCATCAACTCGTCATGGCTTCCCCGTTCAGCGATCTGTCCATCATCTATGACGAGAATCTGATCAGCTTCACGAATTGTGCTCAGCCTGTGGGCGATGACGAAGCTGGTGCGGTCTTTCATCAATGTGCGCATCGCTTCCTGGATTTGCATCTCTGTACGCGTATCGATGCTGCTCGTTGCTTCATCCAGAATGAGAATGGCTGGATCAGCCAGAATGGCCCGGGCAATGGTTAACAGCTGTCGTTGTCCCTGACTCAGATTGCTTCCCCCGGAAATGATGGGGGTATCGTAGCCCTGTGAGAGTTTGCGGATGAACGAATGTGCATTCGCCAGCTCGGCCGCTTGCCGGATCTGTTCATCCGTTGCGTCCGGTTTGCCGTAGGCGAGGTTGTCGCGAATGGTACCCGAGAACAGGTAGGCATCCTGGAGCACAATGCCGAGTTGTCGCCGCAATGGATCCTTCTCCAGTTCCGAGATGTCATATCCATCAATGGTAATCCGTCCGCCTGTAATCTCGTAGAAACGGGGTAACAGGTTGATAATGGTCGTTTTACCTGCGCCGGTGGGTCCAACAAGTGCAATCATCTCACCCGGTTTTGCGGTAAAGCTAACCTTCTTCAGAATGTCTCGCTCCGCACTGTACCCGAAGGAGACGTCTTCAAATACCACTTTACCTTGAATCTGATCCAGTTGTTTCTTCTGTTCCTCCACATATTCGCCAGGTGTATCCATGATGTGGAACACGCGCTCAGCACCTGCGATTGCAGCCTGAATCAGATTGTACTGATTGGCCAGATCGTTGAGCGGCCGCTCAATCTGGCGGGAGTAAGCGAGAAAGCTGACGATAAGTCCGATGGACGTCAGATCATGATAAGCCATCCATCCACCAACAGAAGCGAGTATGGCAAACCCGATGTTGTTCATTACGTTCATTGTAGGGCCAACCAGACCTGAAACAGTCTGGGCCTGTGTGCTGGATGTGCGCAGTTTCTCGTTCAGGTTCTGAAAATGCTGATGTGCCTGATCCTGACGGTTATAAGCCGCTACAACTTTTTGTCCAGCAATGGTTTCCTGAGCATACCCGTTAAGCTCACCAAGTAATTTCTGCTGGGCGGTGAAGTGTTTGCGTGTTCTTGACGCAATCAGGCGAGTGGCGATGGTAATCAACGGTACCGTTATCAGACTGAGCAGGGTAAGCCGGACATCGAGTGCAAACATGATCGACAAGGAACCAACGAGCAGGATGGCACTAGACATTAATTGAGTTACGCTTTGATTCAACGTTGTAGATACGTTATCGATATCATTGGTGGCCCGGCTCATCAGGTCCCCGCTTTGATTTTTATCAAAAAAGCTGATCGGCAGCTCTTGTAGTCGAGAGAACAACGCATGTCGCAGATCCTTAACGGTCAACTGTGACACACCAATCATGACATAGGATTGAGCCCACATCAGGAGAGAGCCAAGGACATAAACACTCAGCAAGAGGAGACATTCCTTCAGCAAACCCGCTGTTACTTTGGGCACGATATGTTCGTTAACAGCACGGCCGAGAAGATAAGGTCCTGCCAGATTGAGCAGTGTGCCGAGAGCAGTTAGCACCAATGCAGCAATAACTCCTTTGCGATGACGTCCCATGTACGACCATACCCGAATCAGGGCATGGCGAGCATTTTTGGCTCGGACTTTGGGAACAGGTCCTCTTCCCGCTGGTCCGGGTCTTCCAATTGGAGGCACGACCGTTTGTTGATTAGAGGAAGATGCAGGTTTAGCCAAATTGAACATCCTCCTTCCGTTGCTGCGAATAATAGATCGCTTGGTAGTGTGAAGAATGAGCCATAAGGTCATCATGTGTGCCCCGGGCAACGATCTGTCCTTCATCAATGACATATATACAGTCTGCATCCTTCACGGAGGAGATCCGCTGTGCAATCAAAAAGGTCGTGCTGTCTTTCATCAAGGATTGCAAAGCCTTCTGAATGTTCGCTTCCGTACGTAAATCCACAGCACTGGTGCTATCGTCGAGAATCAGCACTTCTGGCCGCATGAGCAGGGCGCGTGCAATGGATATACGCTGTTTCTGTCCACCGGACAGATTGACCCCGCGCTGACCCAGCTCCGTGTCATAGCCATCCTTCAGTTTCATAATAAAATCATCCGCTGCCGCAGCTTGTGCCGCAGCACGTAATTCAGCATCCGTTGCACCGGGCCGGCCGAAGCAAATATTATCCCGGATGCTGCCGCTGAACAGAATGGATTCTTGAAGCACAATAGATACACGGCTGCGAAGATCCTGAAGATCCCAGTGGCGAACGTTCACTCCGTTCACGAGCACTTCACCCTGAGAAGCATCATACAGACGGGGAATCAGTTGCACCAGCGAGGTTTTGCCTGAGCCTGTTGAGCCAATCAGGGCTACTTTCTCACCTGGGCGAGCGATCAGGTTAATTCCTGTAAGTGTATGGTCTCCGTCATAACGGAAAGATACGTCTCTGAACTCCACTTGACCCGCTACGCGTGAAGGAAGGGGAGACGGTTGGTATGAGGACTGCTCACGGTTAGACTGGTGTGACTGTACATTCCCAGAGTTGTTGGTTCCCGATTGAATATCCGGCTCCGTATGTAACACCTCGTTGATCCGGGCAGCAGATACCTTGGCACGGGAGAAACTCATCATCATCATGCCGATCGACGTGAGGGACGAGAGTACAACCGTGACATAGTTGATAAAAGCAATTAGATCCCCGGCAGCAATATCGCCTCCCACTACCTGGAAACCTCCAAACCACAGCACCGCTACAATGGTAACGTTCAGCATCAGGCTGAGTACGGGTGCATTCAGTGTGACAATACGCCAAGCTTTGACGGCAGTTGAGGTGTAATCTTCATTGGATTGTTTGAACCGCTTTTTCTCCAGACGCGCACGTGCAAACGCCTTGACGACACGAATGCCGGCAAGATTCTCCTGAAGGACTGCGTTGACCTGATCGAGCTTGTTCTGAACGCTGGCGAACAGCGGATAGGACGCTTTTATCAGGATAAATAAAATAATAAACAGTACCGGCACAGTCGCAATAAGAATCAAAGCCAGCTTCACACTGATCGTAAATGCCATGATGATACTACCGATGATCAGCATCGGCGAACGAATAAACATCCGCAGCAGCATCTGTACAAAGGTCTGCATCTGGGTAATGTCACTCGTCAGACGAGTAATCAGAGATCCTTCCTGAAACGTATCCAGATTACGGAAGGAGAAGGTTTGAATATGGTCAAACAACTCCTGGCGCAGATCCGTGCCGTATCCCACGGCAGCCTTACTTGAATAGAGTGTACAGCCTGCGCCGCCGACCCAGCCAATTAACGCAACAAGTAGCATGATCAGACCTGTAGTTACGATATGGGACAGGTTGCCTGCAAGCACACCATCATCTACAATACTGGACATCAGCTTGGGCTGGAGCAGGTCCATGGTAACCTCAAGTACCATGAGCAGCGGGGCGAGGATCGCCGCCGACTTATACGGGGTCAAGAATCGTTTTAACGTCCACAATAGTAAATCACCTCAATCTTCATAGCATAAGTGAATCAATTCCATCATACCTTTAGCTGCTTCAAACCAGTTGTTGTTAGCGATATCGCGAGTATGCATCATCTCAGGATTCACGCAGGTTTTGGAGCATACGCTGTGCAAGTGTAGACATCAGCCGGGATTCTTCCGGTGTAAAATCTTTCTCGGCCTGCCGTTCCAACTCCTGAACCACTTCTCTCAGTTCTCGTAGTGCAGAGCGTCCCTGATCCGTCAGGAATACCCGTAAACTGCGCAGATCCTTCGGGTCCGCTTCACGTCTCACATAACCGGACGTTTCCATGCGCTTGAGCATGACAGTTACGGTTGCGGGACTGCGCCGAAGTTGTTCGGCCAGATTTTTCTGGGATTGGCCATCCTCCCGTTCAAGCTGGAACAGCAAAGGCGGCTGGCCCGGGTATAACTCGGGGTGGTTCACAAGTTTTTCATGAACCTTGTAGCGTTTCAGCTTCACGAGTTCGGATAGCTGTCCCATTAACCGATCGTTTTGGACTGGGTTCATATCATCCGCTCCGTTCATATTCATTTAGTTAGTCGACTAACTAAATCATAAGTTTGATTTGACATATCGTCAAGTGATGGGAGCTCATTTATTTTGAACTGGAAATATTGACCTGAGACAAAATGGTGTGATAAATTGATATTATCTAAATGTTAATAACATATTGTTAATAACAGAATGGGGTTTGTATACGATGACTAACGAAGGTTCATCTGGAGGAAAAGCCCCTGATTATCGGGAGCATCAGGATCACGTACATATCAGTGAACAACAGTTTCTGGAAACGTATAATGCTGGTGATTACGAACGTCCTTCCGTCACCGTGGACATGCTGGTATTTACGATACGCACAGAAGTTCAGGAGAACTATCGCAAGCTTGCGGAACCCGAACTCCAGTTACTGCTGATCCGGCGTGGTGGTCATCCCTATCTGGGCCAATGGGCGTTACCGGGCGGATTCGTCTCCATGCAGGAATCATTGGAAGATGCTGCTCGGCGGGAATTGCTGACGGAGACGGGGCTGGATGATATTTATCTGGAACAACTGTACACATGGGGAGATGTGGAACGTGATCCACGTACGCGTGTCATTAGCTGTTCCTATATGGCGCTGGTCGATAGCAGCGAGCTGGAGCTTCAGGCTGGCGATGATGCCAGCGAGGCCAACTGGTTTCGGGTGGAGCAGCGACTTCTGGAAGAAAAGCGGCATATTCACGAGCGTGGACGTGTGACAGAACGCAAGCTTCAGTTGATTTTGACCAATGGAACAGAAGAGTTGTCGGCCATTGTTGAGACGAAAGAAACGGTGGAAGGACGAGTGCGGAGTCATAATTTGACGTTGGGTGAGGTTCAGGGGATTGCCTTTGATCATGCCAAGATCATTCATTATGCGCTTGAACGTCTGCGATCGAAGATCGAGTATACGGATATTGCATTCAATCTGATGCCGGAAACGTTCACACTGACTGCCCTTCAGAAAGTACATGAGATCATCAGTGGCAAAAAGCTGCTGGCTGCCGCTTTCCGGCGCAAAATCGCCGATTGGGTCATCGAGACAGGAGATTATGCGAGCAGTGCCGGTCATCGACCATCACGCTTGTACCGATTGAATCCAGAGAGGCAGACACTGTAGACACGGTAATTATTAATGAAGTAGGACGAAGTGATTCAAGCCAGGGGCGGGATCGCTACAACCATGAGGAACAAGTGAAGAGGGGATATGGATGGAAAAGTTTACATTTTTCTGGCGGACTGTATCTCCGTTCTCACAGTGGCACCCGGCGGATTTTACCGTGAACGGGGTTCACTACACGAGTGCGGAGCAATACATGATGCACCAGAAAGCGCTACTGTTTGGCGATCAGACCATCGCAGATAAAATTCTGAAGGCAAGCTCTGCTTCGGTACAAAAAAAGCTGGGCAGACAGGTCGCAGGCTTCGACCAGACAGTATGGGAAGCGGAATGCCAGCGCATTGTCTACGAGGGCAATTTAGCCAAATTCACACAAAACGAAGAACTGCTAACCGCGCTGCGCGGCACTCGTGGAACGACCCTTGTGGAGGCAAGCCCGGATGATCGCATCTGGGGTGTGGGACTGGCGGAGGAAGATCCGCGTATTCGTAACCGAAGAACGTGGCGGGGAACCAACTGGCTGGGTGAGATTCTGACCCGTCTAAGAGAAGATATAGGAAGGGATTCAGATGAATAATTTTAATAAATCAGCAGGCTCCACTAGCTCCAATCCACGTTCCCTGCGGGCCAATATCGCACAGCAGACGCTGGCTATTCTGGAAGCAGGACAGTATGTAAATGGATATAATCGCAAGGTTGAGATCGGCAGGGATGAGCAGCAGGCCATCCGTAATTCAGTGTTATATCGTCCGTCGGAGCTTTCCGGACTCAGAGAAAAGCTTCGTACAGAAGCTCGCGCAGAAACTCATTCGGTAGCTTCATTAACTGAAGCAGAATCTGAGGCTGTGTCGGTTCGCATTGAGGTTACTGGCGAGACTACACTTGGAGCGGCTTCACGTTTGACGGTAGTTGAAGGAAGAGAAGATGTGGTCTGTTTGAACTTTGCATCGGCAAAAAATCCGGGTGGTGGTTTTCTTGGTGGAAGCCAGGCACAGGAAGAGAGTCTGGCCCGAGCGACAGGACTATACCCGTGCATCGCCCAAATGGATGAAATGTACGAGTACAATCGCAAGCGGCGATCGGGTCTCTATTCCGATCATATGATCTATTCACCTCGTGTTCCCGTAATTCGTGATGATGAAGACCGACTGCTGGACCAATATTATGTATCATCATTCATCACTGCGCCAGCGGTTAATGCGGGTGTGGTGAAAGAGCGTAGAGAGGCTGATGATCTACAGATTGAGTCCGTGATGAAGGAACGTATCCGTTATATTCTGGACGTGGCTGCTTCGAATGGTCACCGCACGATTGTGCTGGGCGCTTACGGTTGTGGAGTATTTCGTAATGAACCGACAGTGGTGGCGAAGTATTTTCATGATGTGTTAGTGGGAGAGGGGTTCAAGGATTCCTTTGAACGAATTGTATTTGCTGTATATGATCGATCCGCAGGTCAGCGAACATTAAAGGCATTTCAGGATCGCTTAACTGGGATATAAACAGAGTAAAATAGATAATAAAAAAACAAAAACCTCTGCTTTGAGCGGAAGAGAGTATGATAACGAACTCTGATCCCGTCTCTAAAGAGAGGTTTTTGGGTATTGTCACACGTTAAGTGTGGAGTGTACGAAAACTTACTTTTTGGAGAACATCTCTTTGGCTTCATCCATGGCCATTTTATTACCGATAGATGAATAATCCAGCCAAGGCTGTGCACCAATTGGGTAGACGTGACCGGCTTTGACTGCTTTCAGGCCTTGCCAGATCGGATTGTTTTGCAGCTCCTTGAACATGGTTTGGGCTTCATCATCCGAATTCACAACCACAAAGATCGCGTCTGCATCATAGTCTGGCAATATTTCACGGGATACCACTTGATAAGGTTTAGTCGAATCGATATCTGTAATGCCTTTGGCAGGAGTCAGACCGAGATCCTCATATAAAATGGGACCCATGGGACGGCGTGTACTGAATACACGCAATTCTTTGGCAGTAACACGGATCGCCATGACAGTACCATCTTCTCCAATCGTGTCATGAACCAGAGATTTTACTTCTTCCGTTTCGCTTGCGTAGTCCTGAATGTATTGCTCAGCTTCCTTCTCGCGATTCACGAGTTTGCCAATGTCTTTCAGATGGTCGCGCCATGTGCCGTCATCCAGATTGAAGACATGTACCGGAGCAATTTTTTCGAATTTGGCAATATCATCACCGGAGAATTCTTCGTCGAGATAGATCACATCCGGTTTCAGGGCAAGCAAAGCTTCCATATCCGGATCTTTTACCGGACCAAGTGGCGTTGTATTTTGAAGACGATCAGCAACATGGGACAGGAAGGCCTTAGCTTCCCCACCGATAACGGAACCAACCGGAGTGATGCCGAGAGACAGCAGATCATTGGTCAGATGGATCGACATGGAGGCAATACGTTGCTCGCCCGAACTTGCGCTGTTGTCCTGATTTTCGGCTGAAGTGTCCGTGGACGAGCCGCCAGAAGCAGATGATGAATTATTGGCCGTTCCACAGGCTGCGAGTATAAGCACCAGACAGATACTCATGACAAGCATAAGATTTTTCTTTAACATGGGTAGTCACATTCTCCTTGAACATCTCTTGGATGTCTTTATTGTTTTTTGAAAAAAAAGATCACTTGCTTCGTACTAAAAGGTACAAAAAGTAAGGTGCACCAATCGCAGCAACCACCACGCCTGCCGGAATGGCATTAGGCTGAAAGATCGTTCGCCCGATGGTATCGGCGGTCACCAGAATAACCATGCCGATGAGTCCGGCAGCAGGGATCAGATGCCGATGCATCGGACCGACAAGCCTGCGCGCCAGATGTGGTGCCGCCAGACCGATAAAGCCGATCCCACCAGCCACTGATACACTGACGGCAGACAAAGCCACGGCACAGAGCAGCAAAATAACACGCTGGGATCGGACAGGCGTCCCGATACTGGTTGCGGCAGCATCTCCAAGATTGAAGGCATCGAGCGTTTTGGATCGACTCCAGATATAAGAGATACATAGCACCACCCAAGGAAGCAACGCTTGCACATGAACCCAATCCCGGCCCCAGACGCTTCCTGCCAGCCAGCGAGCGGCAAAGGAATAGGTGTCTTCATCCAGACGCAGGGATAGATAGAGTGTCAACGCATGGAACCCGGCCGCGACCGCGATTCCAACCAGAATCAGCTTAATGGGCGATACGCCGTTGTGCCGATCATAAGATAGCAGCATGATGATCAGGGCCGCGGCCACACTGCCTGCAAAAGCAAACAACGGAATCAGAAGGGCCAAAGAGCTATCCATTGTAAAGGAGAGACTAACAAACACCATTAGTCCAAACGCTGCCCCGGCATGCAATCCCAGAATGCCTGGGTCCGCCAGTGGATTGCGAGTGATCCCTTGCAGGGCCGCTCCGGCAATACCAAGTCCAGCTCCGGCCAGTACAGTGACCAGAATACGTGGCAGTCGGTAATCAAACAGTACAATCTGATCATCCGGACTGCCATTGCCAAGCAAAGTCTGCAATACAGCCACTGGGGACAGACGGATGGTTCCCGTGTTCAGGCTGATCACAATAACGGCAATGGCGATGCAGAACAGCGTGACGCTGACAATTATTGAACGTTTACCTCGTGAAGGTGCATTGGAATTCATCGCTACAAGGCCCTCCTTTCTTTACGGGCCAGATAGAGGAAGAACGGTACACCGACAAAGGCGACCATAATGCCTACCGCGAGTTCCTCGGGCGGGTTCACAATGCGTGAGCCCAGATCGGCGAGCACTAGCAGTACCGCTCCCAGCAGGGAGGACATTGGAATGATGAGTCGATAATCCACACCCACCATTTTGCGGGAGATATGGGGGATGACCAGTCCGACAAATCCAATCGAGCCTACTGCCGACACGGACACGCCAGCCAGTACAACAACCGCTGCCAGGGCGAGAAACCTCGTCCAACGCAGGTTGATCCCGAGATTAATCGCCACTTCTTCACCAAGGGACATAAGGGATACACGCCGGGCGAGTGGCATGATCAGCACTAGCGTCACGAGCAGCACGGGAAGAATGAGCTTGAGATGCCGCCATTCAATCCCGCCAAAACCACCCGCATACCAGAAGGCCAGATCCTGACTCAGGTCAAAATAAATGGCGACGCCTGTGCTGAGTGAACTTAGCATGGCTGCAACAACGGCCCCGGCAACGGTCAGTCTGATAGAACTCAGACCACCGGGTGCTGCCATTCCAAGCAGGAAGATAAGCAGTGTGCCCAGAACAGCCCCCAGGAATGATAAAAACATGATCCAGCCGTATGGCAGTCCGGGCCAAAAGGCAAAACTCAGTGCCACGACAAAAGTGGCTCCTGCATTGATGCCCAGAATGCCCGTGTCTGCCAGCGGATTACGCGTAATGCCCTGCATTAAAGCTCCTGCAACCGCAAAGGCAGCGCCGATGATCACGGCAGCAAGGACACGAGGCAGCCGCAGCTCATGAATAATCTGGTGTGGCGTCAGAGCCGGATTGTACTGGAAAATGGCAGTCCATACCGTTTCCAGTGTGAGTCCTTTGGCACCTAACGAGATTGCGACAAACATACTTAGCAGCAGTACGGCTATGGCAGACAAAAACATCAGACCAACCGTCACTGCAGATTTTCGTGAATTGGACGGACGATGTGGCAGTCCCGGATGTTGAATACGGGTCACTCCTTTGTTACCAACAACGTATTTCATTGTTATTGATTATCATTATCAATTAGTGATCATTATAAAATCTTAATTCAGGCCCGTACATGGCATAAATTAAGATTTCGGGAATGGACATTTTTTAGATTACAGAAATGAAGGTTTGTTCGTCAACATAGAGAGCGCTTCATCCAGCTGGATGTTAATGGAATATGGAGCATACACAACCCATGAGTTCCAATCGATAAAATGAACCCTTCCGGTTTTTACGGCAGGATGGCTGTTCCACAGTGGATTCGAAGCCATCTCTTTCAACAGTGTTGCCTTTTCATGCACGGAGTTAATCGCCAGTACCAGCACATCCGCCTCCAATCCGTCCCATTCTCCTGGTGTAAAAGGCAGCCAGTTTAATCCGACGCCGGGTGATTTGCCAGCCAGTTCGGTCTGAATCCGCTGAGGAGCGGCCAGTTGCAAGGTACGGTAAAAGACGTGTCCGAAGTTGCGATGACTGTACATCCGTGGACCTTTAGGGGTCAACGTGCCAACGGCAACGGTGATGTCCCCGACGAATTCCTTGATTTTTTTGCGTGCACGCTCTGCCTTGCGTTCATGTCGATCCAGCCAATCTTTCGCTGCCTGGGTGCGATCCACGATGGATGCAATCTTCTGCAGATGACCGAAGATGTCTGTCTGGTTCCAGGGAATGGTGATAATAGGGGCGACATCGCCGATATGCTCCATGGCTTTCGCAGCTGCATTATCCTTGGTCAGAACCAACTCGGGATTCACATCAAGGAAGGCCTGACGACCTTGTTCCCAAGGTTCATAGGCGTGGAAGGGTAGCGTGAGCGATTTGGGCATATGAGGCAGGTGACCCTGGATCTGAGCTGCACATGGCGTGATACCAAGTGTCATGAGGTGGTCCGTGTAAGGATAAGAGAGCGACACGATGTTTCGGTGCACCTGCTTTGAATAGGAAGTTGGCGCATAACCTGCATGGTTTCGGAAACGTCGGCTGAAATAGAATTCGTCACGGTATCCCACTTCGCGGGCCACATCACGGATACGCAGGTCGGAAGTGAGCAGTAATTCTTTGGCCCGGTTCATGCGCAGATGGGTGATGTATTCAATGGGATTCTTCTGCATGCGGCTCTTGAACAGCTGTGAGTAATAGGATGGGTGCATGCCTGCCAGTTCTGCCAGCTTCTCCAGCTTGATCTCGTGCATGTAGTTTTCCCGCATATATTGCAGGGTTGACCGGAGCCACTGTTCGGGTTCATCTTGTCCTGCCACTGTGTCAGTCAGGTCTTCTTGAGGCCAGAGCATGTGTAGCAGGTCCGTGAGGAGGAGCTGTGTTTTCAAGCTGGTGTGCGAACCGTCGTTGTTCAGTTGTGTAAGCTGTGCGGCAATCCGTTGTATGCCATAAAAGGGCCCTTGAATCCAGCCTGTAACAGGTGAGCTGAGTTCTCGTTCATAGATTCGTCTGGATGCCGTTTTCTCCGTAGCCCGAAACAGATCAAAATGAATGATATACAGTTCAATCTCATGGTCTTCATCACCAATCAGTTCAATCGCAGTGCCTGGTGTGCACAGACAAGCTGATTTGCGAACCACGTGGGATTCGGTCCCGTTCATGATCAGTGTGCCTGTGAATCTATGCATATATATGAAGGTATGATGAGCTAACTCAGTTGTGGACCAGCTCCATTTCCCACGGGTTATAATATGTTCTGCCTGACGAAGTTCGATCAGGGTATCATTCAAGAATGCATCCAGGTCTGCTCGGATTGAGGATTCCTTTTCTGTATTGGGACTCGTCTGCTGATGCAACGTGTGTGGATTCATGCCGCTGTGGGCGGTACCGGGGATGGTAGTCATGGTGCTATGCGACCTCCTCTCTTATGAACAGTTTAGGTAATAATTGAATCTGGAACGTACCATATTTTCTCGGACCTGAAGGTCTTTCTTGAACGTCTATTGATGCGTTTCGCATGATGTTATGATTACTGGCTGTCTTGTCAAAAGTGCGTTTGCAGTATAATCAGATGTTTTATGAATAGCACACGAGTATGATCCCGTTATCAGGTGTGATCGATAGTTTAACCAGATTGTCGCTAGTTACAAGTATGCTAAGGGACAAGACCTCCTGGCCCTAGTCTGCTGATAATCTTAGCAAATCTACTGCAGAATTGAAATGTGTACAGATACGTTCGAGTCGCTAATAAGCTGATGAAGCCTGATGAGAGAACATATTCGAAATCGTTTTCTGACGTAAGCGTTTCTTTTTGGTAAAATAAAGGGGATAACATGTTGGCCTGATCTGAATCATGAACCTTTTCAACTCAATTTGCAGTAGGGAGGCTTTAATATGCCAGAAGTAGTGGGACGGGATAAAGTACGCTGGGGCATTATGGGTACGGGATGGATTGCATCCCAGTTCGCAAAGGATTTGGGGTATGCGGGGAACGCGGAGAAAGCAGCGGTAGGTTCACGCACAGCGGGAAGCGCAGAGAAGTTTGCAGCTGAATATGGTTTTGCACGCGCTTACGGCTCGTATGATGAAATGTTGCAAGACCCTGAGGTAGATATTATCTATGTGGCAACACCTCATCCTTTACATAAGGAGAATGTAATGGCTTGTCTTGAGGCAGGCAAAGCGGTTCTCTGTGAAAAGCCGTTCACCATGAATGCGCGTCAGTTGGAGCAGCTGGTGGAGACTGCGCGGGAGCGCAAGCTTTTCCTGATGGAGGGCATGTGGACACGCTTCTTGCCACCCATTGAACAAGCCAGAGCATGGATTGCAGAAGGACGGATCGGTGAAGTTCGTTTGGTCCAGGCAGACTTTGGATTCCGTATCGGCTGGGAGCCGCAAGGACGTTTGCTTAACCCGGATCTGGGTGGGGGAGCTTTGCTGGATGCAGGGGTGTACCCGATCTCATTCGCATCGATGATCTTTGGCGAACAACCCCAGCATGTATGGAGTACGGCCAATATTGGTGAGACGGGCGTGGACGAGCAGTTTTCCGTGTTGTTGTCCTATTCCGAGGGGCGTTCTGCATCACTAAGTGCTGCTATTCGTCTGAACCTCAGCAATGAAGCGGTTATATATGGTACGGAAGGCAAGATTCGTCTACCTTTATTCTTGGCGGGCAAAGAAGCCTATCTGCATGTGAATGGTCAGGACGAGCCCGAGAAGTTCACGGATGATCGAACGTGCATTGGTTATGCTTTTGAGGCAGAAGAAGCGGGACGCTGTATCCTGGAAGGCCGCACGGAGAGCAATACCATTAAACTGGACGAATCTCTGGAAATCATGAAGCTGATGGACACGATTCGGGGCCAGTGGGGATTGCGTTACAAATCAGAGTAAACAGACAGGAGTTGGCGTGTGATGGTGAAGATTCTGATATCCGGGTTTGAACCGTTTGGCGGGGATGCGGTTAATCCAACGGGAGCGTTAATGGAAGCTCTTGCGAACGAAGTGATGGAGGGTGCTGAGCTAAAAACAGTACTGTTGCCCGTGCACTTTAATGAATGTGCAGACCTGCTCATCGCAGAGATGGAAGTCTATCGGCCGGATGTTGTCATCGCCTGTGGATTGGCAAAGGGCAGAACGGCCATCACACCGGAGCGGATCGCCGTTAATGTCAAAGACATTCCGCCTGGCTCCTATGCAGATAACCAGGGGCAGCGTCCGATGGACGAGCCGATTGTAGACGGTAGCCCGGACGGTATATTCTCCACCTTGCCCATACGTGCCATGGTGAATGACATGTTCGCAGCAGGCATTCCCTCTGCCGTCTCCAATACAGCCGGCACGTATATATGCAACAACACGATGTACCGGGTACTGGATCACATTCGAGTAGGTCAGCTCCCGATTCGTGCCGGATTTGTACATTTTCCAGCCTCAACAGAGATGGCTGTGTTGCAGCCTTCCGTCCCTTCGCTACCTATTCCCATGATGCTGGATGCGCTGCGGATAATGATCCGCACGGTTGTAGCTGAATCGTAGGGGAAGGTTGCGATTGTTCGGCTGCGGTTGCAGCAGAACGTAGGTGACGGTTGGATTCGTAAACCGAAGTTGTGAGAGGGCGAGCAGTGGATTGGAATGGGTTACAGTAGGGTTCAGGATGACGTGGAGTATAAATATGAAGTTGAATATAGAGTGAAAAAAAGAGCTGTCCCATCGTCATAAGTCTGACGTTAGGGGACAGCTCTTTCTATTTCGTGTGCCATGTGTCATGGGTAGTGTAGTCCAACATGGGTTAGTGAGGTCACTAGTTTGCAGCGGAGTATCTTGATGCAAGTATTTCGCCTAGTTAAAAATTAGACTCTAAAACCGCAAACCGCAAACCGCAAACCGCAAACCGCAAACCGCAAACTCGGTAAGGTTCATACAAACTTTACTGGAAAGTAGAGATTCAGCGAAATAGGTGCGATGGGTTTAAAGGTCATACTTCGTTTCGTGACCATCCTGAGTATGACCTTTATTGACTCTAAGTATATCCAAGCTCTTTAAAAAACAAGACGCTAGGACGCCACTATCACCCTGGCTAGCTAAGAAGTTTGTATCCACGAATGAACCCTATGCAGGACTCTAAAGAATCGAGCACACGCTATTCGCCGAGAATCCGCACATACCAATTTCTAACGAATCGTAGGATCGTTATTGTGTGGAATGAAGCGAGTTTGTCGGTGATATGAACGAGATTTAGCCGAATACGGTGTCTGAGATTCTTTAGAATTCTCATACCACGTTATTCGGCTAAATAAGATGTGCTGTGTTCTTTAGATATAGAGCGAAGTGAAACTAACTCAAATTAAATCAAAGCTAGATTCGCAACAGATCAAGGTCGAACTCAGGAACGAGTCCTTCTTTCATGGCACGACCAAGCAGTGCAGTGATTGCACCGTAACCATCATCACCCAGGTTGGCGCTGAACTCGTTAACGTACAGGCCGATATGTTGTGCAGCTACGTCAGGGTCCATTTCCTGGGCATGTTCCATAACGTATGCTCTCGACTCATCTGGATGCGCCCATGCATATTCAACCGATGCTCGTGCCCATCCGGCGAGGGCGTGAGCATCCATGTCGCGATGTGCGATGATCGCTCCAAGCGGAATCGGAAGGCCTGTATCACTTTCCCACCAGTTACCGAGATCTGTCATCAGTTTGAGATCGTAGTTCTGGTACGTGAAGCGTGCTTCATGGATCACAAGTCCGGCATCGATTTTGCCGTCACGAACAGCAGGCATGATCTGGTCGAATGGCATGACGACAATCTCACCTACACCGCCAGGAACATTTTGCGCTGCCCACAGACGGAACAACATATATGCTGTCGAGCGCTCGCTTGGTACAGCGACCCGTCGTCCAGACAGATATGCTGGATCGGTCGTGCCGTTTGCGGTCAGAACCAAAGGACCACATCCTCTGCCAAGTGCGCCTCCAGCAGGAAGCAGAGCATAGTCAGATAACACGTATGGCAGTGCTGCATAAGATATTTTCATCACTTCAGGTGTGTCGGGTCCATCCGGATTTGCTGCCAGACCATTGGTAATATCAATATCCGCATAACGGACATCCAGCTCAGGTGCACCCGGGATCAAACCGTGCACCCACGCGTGAAAGATAAATGTATCATTTGGACAAGGGGAAAATGCAATTTTCATGATGTAATAACCTCCCGTAAAATGGAACTTGCAGCCTGGAGCGCATCGAGGGCATCCTTGATGCGCCAAGCGTCGCGGTCGCGTGGACCGACCGCGTTGGATATGGCCCGCAGTTCGAGTGCTGGCACGCCGAACTGCTGGGCAGCTGTTGCCACGCCGAAGCCTTCCATGCCTTCGGCGGCGGCATCCGGCACGCGGCGCAATAGCTCCGCGGCCGTCTCCGCTGTTCCGGTCGCCGTTGACACGGTGACCGCAGTGCCTCCGCTGACAGCGAGCCCGGCCCGCTGCAGCTCATGGCGCAGGCGAGCGGCAAGCTCCGCGTCCGCCGCCACAATGGACGAGCCGAATCCAAGCTCGTCCACACGAAGGAAGCCGTCTGGCGTCTGCGAGCCCAGATCGGCAGCAACCATGGCGTCGGCGACCACGAGGGAGCCGACGTCTGCCCGGCCGGGGAACCCGCCGCCGATGCCGGCACTGATCACCAGCATGTAGGCTGGTGAAGATCCGGCCCCGGCAAGGGGCCCCGGCCTTGAAGATGTGGCAGATGTCTGTGTCACATCGGATTCGCTTGGCGCGGTGGAACCCTGCGCCAACGCCCTAGTGCTTGCAGCCGCTACGGCATATGCCAATGTAGCGGCTGTTCCTGCTGCGGCCGAGGCTGGGCCAACGCCCGCTGCGATGACGTCAAATCGTTCCGCGCCCGTGTCTCCCAAACCACGGAGGACCGCATCTTTTTCTGCATCAACCGCGGTTACAATTAACACACGTTGTGATGAATTTGCTTGTACCGGACTAGTGTCTGAAAATGTTGTTGCCTCGCTTAATTCTCCCTGTTGGTCACTAGTCTCGAATGAGGCGTTCTCTTTATTATTCTGATCTTTATCCTGTCTATGTTCATTCATCTCGGATTCTCCTTATGAGGTATTAGAAGTGTAACATATGCCTCCATAGTATCTTTCTTACAGCAAGCTTCTAGTTACACTTCTTAGGGTTACTACTTACTTCTATATTTTCGTGTAAATGTATAGTTCAGCTTATATAAATGGAATTCGGGCATATATTTGTCCACTAGAAAAGGACATTTATCTTAATTTTGTCTTTCAAAGAGTGGACACTTTTTCTAAAAAGATACTATATCCATCCAGGAATATGAAACACTACATATAGATGTTTTCAGATATAAAATTAAAAATGATCTATATGTAGAATATCAATTCCGAAGTGCTTTCTCATGTCCGTGTCCACCCTTTGAAAGACATATCTACAATATGTATGCTCAGTGCGGACAGCACGAGTTGGCTCTCCAAACGAACAGATAAACGATTGAAAAGGCCGGAGTCTGCCCGACCCATTCAACGCGAATGATATACAGACCTTCGGATTTTTAGACCAACAAGCCAAATGAATAACGGGCCCATTCTACACTCGACCACTGCATAGTAGCTCATTTGTGCAAACCCGAATTTAAGCAAATACACAGTTTTGCTAACACTTATAAGCTACCTGCTAAACAGCCACTACTGTGCAAACAATAGGTCTACAACACAACAAACGCATAACAGACCTAACAATCAATCAGGTTAAACGCGCACAAAAAGTAACAAAGATAAAGTGATTATTGAACAATATTTCATCTCCATCATAACGGAAGGGTAAAGACCTGAACAACCTTTGCATGTAATTCTGTCAAAAGCGGTAAAGCAAAGGTTTCGGGTAGCCGCATCACTTCAAGTAGCCACATCTAGTCACATCGCTTCAGATAGCCGGTTTGCCTCACTTCATGTGAATGCCACCCTGATTCGAGCCCCATCATAAGCCGGAATGAACCTGTCCCCAAAAGTGATATATGTCAAATGTACCATATGTTCTATCTTTCTTAACGTACTCCGAATAAAACAAGAAGTCAAAGTAAACGGTTGACAATCCGATTTAACTGTATTAATAATAGTAGTACAGTTAATACACCTAAGAATTGAATACGTTCAGCTGCACAGCTCAGGTAACGCCTGTTTTACACCCAGATAACTACACATGCACCTTAGATACAGTCATTTCAACCGATAGGTTATTTCACACATTTACAGAAAGGAGGTGCGGGATGTTCGAATTAGATGTACGCAGCCGTAAGGCGATCTACGAGCAACTAGTGGACAAAGTCAAAGAAATGATCGTATACGGTATTCTAAAGCCCGACGAGCAGCTTCCTTCCGTTCGTGCGTTATCCACGCAGCTGACCGTGAATCCAAATACGATTCAGAAAGCGTATCGTGAGCTTGAACGTGAAGGTTACATTTATTCTTTGCAGGGAAAAGGAAGCTTCGTATCATCGTCAGTGGAACATCCGAATGAAGCCATGAGAGATGAGATCAGAGAGTCTCTGGTGAAGTTGATTGCAGAAGCTTCGTATTCCGGTTTGACCAAAGCGGATATGACGCTTTTGTTTGAGGAAGCGATGGCCCGTATAGAGAAGGAGGCGCCTCATGATTGAGCTGAATCAAGTCGTCAAAGCGTTTGAACAGGAGAAGGCAGTGGATGGCGTAACGATGCACATACATAAGGGGTCGATCTATGGTTTGCTCGGTTCCAACGGGGCAGGCAAGACATCGCTGCTCAAAATGATGGCTGGTATTTACCGTCAGGACAGCGGGACTGTTCGTATCGAAGATAATGAGATTTATGAAAATATGGATCTCAAAGGCCGCACAATTTTTATGGCCGATTCACCCTACTTTTTCCCGCAATCTTCAATAACTCAGATGGCTGCATTTTATCGTTCGGTATATCCGCGCTGGAATGAGGAACGGTTCATGCAACTGGCTACCGTGTTCAAACTGGATGTAAAACGCAAGCTGCATCGCATGTCCAAAGGCATGCGCCGTCAGGCAGCCGTATGGCTGGGACTTAGCTGTATGCCTGAAGTACTGCTGATGGATGAGCCGATTGACGGCCTCGACCCGGTCATGCGTCAGCAGATCAAAAACTTGCTGTTCCAGGAAGCAGCTGAGCGTCAGGTGACTATTGTCATCTCGTCCCACAATTTACGTGAGATCGAAGATCTGTGTGACCATGTGGCGATTATGCACAAAGGCCGAATTATTGTAGAGAAAGATCTCGATGATCTGAAGGCGGATACGCATAAAATCCAGGTCGCTTTCCGTCACCCGGACCATGCCAAAGCCATGGATGAGCAGATTGATATTTTGCATGAAGAGAAACGGGGAAGCGTATCCCTGTACATTGTCAAAGGCAACAGACAACAGGTAACCGATCAATTCCGTATACATGATCCGTATCTGCTGGATGTACTGCCTTTGACGCTCGAGGAAATCTTTATTTACGAAATGGAGGACGCAGGGTATGATATTCAACCGATTGTTCTGTAACCGGGGCATCCTGATCCAAAATTTCAGACAGCATGGATGGATAGGCATTTTATATCTCATCACATTGTTGTTCTCACTTCCGCTATATATCGCTACCGAGTACAGGGACGTGCCACAACAGATTACAAGTTTGTTTCAGGCCAATGGTGAAGTGCAGATTTTGTTCGCCATCACACTCCCCGTATCTGCTGGAATCTTTCTATTCCGTTACATGCAATCAGGTGCGTCTTCAGATCTATTCCACAGTTTGCCGTTACGTCGTAAACATCTATTAACGGTAAATCTATTGACCGGATATGCCATGATTTTGCTTCCGATCTGGATTACAACTGCAATTACCGGCTGGGTATGGGCAGTACTGGATCAACCTGCTTTTCTGTTCGATGGCAGTACGATCTGGATGTGGGGCTTGAGCATGAGCATCTACTCGCTATTTATGTTCATGCTTACTGTGGCGGTTGGCATGTGCATTGGGCAATCTGTGTTACAGGGGCTTACCGTATACGCGCTCCTCTTGTTACCTGTGGTCGTGTGGTTCATTATGTCACTTCATCTCCAGCATTATTTGCTTGGATATCCGTACGATGAATTGGGACGTAATTCGGAAGAAATGTCGCTTGTCCTGCGTATAGGTTCCATCAGTATGGTTCCAGTAATCCGTCAGGAATTAATTATCTATTCGATATTTGCAATTCTGTTTATTCCTCTGACTTATGTGCTCTACGAGAGAAGACAGGTTGAATCTGCTACGCAAGCAGTCACGTTTACTCTTGTGAAACCTATATTCCGATTTGGTTTAATGTTTACGCTAGTTCTGATTGGCGGAGCTTACTTCACGATTATTGCTCCAAGAGGATCAGCCGGATGGGGAATCTTCGGATATGTTCTTGGTGGCATTGTGGGTTATATCGTTGCCGAGATGATTATTCGCAAAACATGGCTGATCTGGAGCAGTAGACTTCTGCCCAAGCTGATTTTGTATGGTGTCGTCGCTGGTTTGATATTGTACGTACCTATTGCCGGCTGGAATGGATACGCTGCGCGAGTGCCTGAACTGAACAAGGTGCACAGCATTAAGCTTGGTGGTGAGAGTTATACCTACAGTAACGGTGTCACTCAGAAAAAGGACGATGCTCACCTCTATTCTAATGATCCGGAATACATGGGGGCAGTTATCGCTCTTCATCAAAAAATCGTGGATTCCGATCTTCCTTTACTGAATGATCCAATCAATCCAAGTATGCGTGATGATGAGTATGTATTTATTAATTACAAGCTGGATAACGGCAAGGTGATGAAACGCAAATACTATATTCCAGAAGCCGAATTCCATCAGGAATTAATGGCTCTGAAACAGTCCCATGATTACAAAAGAGTAGCCTTTGAAACGTATAAGCTGGAAGAGGATGCATTAAGTTTTGGCATTCGCGCTGCCACTAGTTCATACCGAAAGGTGTATATTAGCAATCCGGAGCAAGTCCGTGAATTCAAGGAACTCTTGAAACAGGACATTTTGGATCAGACCTATGAAGAACAACGCTCCCCGTGGCAGTCGTTTGCCTACGTGGAGATGAATCAGGACTCGTCTTCGAAAGATCCATTTCAACCAAAAGAGATGTGGAATTTCGAGATCAAACCTAGCTATGATCGGGTATTGGCATGGCTGAAGGAGCACAAATTATACGATCAGTTGCTTGTTCAGGCAGACGGGATTGTCTCCGCACAGTTTGTAAAGCAGGAGATCAACAGTCCGGGTTCGCTTCAGTGGGCGACTCCGCAACCAGAATATATCGATGGGAGTCTAAGCATCAAGAAGCAGGTCGCGACTCAAAACAAAGAAATTATTAGTGATTTGCTCAAGCGTCAACGGTCTGGTTATCTAACAGAGAGAGATACCATCTATCAGATTAAGTTGAATGTAACTCGTGGCGAGAACATCTACATGATGCTGAAAGAAGAGGACCTGACCGAGGAAATGAAAGCTATTTTGGTCAATGAATAAGCTGAGCTGTATCAGTTGTAACTAAAAGCGGGAAGGGTTCTCCCGTTGATCGAAGGGTTGATATTAGACCAGTCAAACTATATAAATTGAACTAAACATTTACACAAAACGGAGAGGATAGAAAGGACCTGAAGAAGCGGAGCGTTCGCCTACAAGCTTTCTGCAAGAAAGCTACATCGGAAGCATACGCTATCCCCGGATTTCCCCTTTATAAAAGGAATCAAAAAAATCTGGGGATAACAGCGATCGGAAGGTTGTTCTGTCATCGGAGTGTGTAGTGTAAATATTCTTTAGTTCAATTTATATAGACGCGACTTGACCAGGAACAATGAATGGAATATATTAGAAAAAGGAAAGGTTCGAGCGACTCGTTCAATCGAATCTCATATGGAACGGCTTATGAGGGAAGCACCCGTAAGAGCAGGCTAATGCCTGACTTGCGGGTGCTTTTTTGTCGTTCGCTGATTTCGTTGGCTATTCTGCTAAATATTTTAGAAGAAAGGGTGTAGGAGTACATGCAAACAGAAGCATGGAAGGAAACGATAAGTGAACAGGAGGCAATGGAATGTTGTTCCCTATTGGAACGATCAAGCTCACATAACTTCACAGATCATCATGGCTTGATTAAAGGAGAGAAGGGGCGACAGCATCTCGAAGATTTAGCTTTAGAGGACATAGATCCAATGGAGACAAGAGTAAGTGCATCTCATGTTCTGACAGGAGATAGCGGTAGTCACGTAATACGTCAAAGTAAAGGCAAACCTGGTAAATTGCCATCGTTGGCTCATCTTATTTTCAGATCACGCCTACTTATAGGGCTTGTAATTCTGTTCAGCGCAGGCACGATCTATTTTGCTTCTTCAGTCGAGGCTGCGGGTATAGATCTCGGCGTAACCGCGCAAAAAGCGTGGGATACCGTTCTGAACAAAGCCGATGCACAGAACAAGTTGACCCTGCAACGAGCATACGAGAAAGTGGGGAACTGGAAGACACAAGAGCAGGCTTGGGAACAAAAAATAAAGACACTTCATGCCACCAATACCGCGGAATTGGAACGATTGCGTGTAGAAATAAGACAAACCGATGACGCGAAGATCGCAGCTTTAGCTGAAAAGGTAAAGCAAACCCAAGCCCGATATGAACCGCTCTTCACCCTGTACAGTTCAGTCAATCGACAGCTGGATGCAGCCAAAGCTATCAAAAATAAGGAATGGAGTGCAGCGATTCGTACGCAGGCCGACACATTAAGACCTGTTGTACAGCTTGCCAGAGAAGACATTCGGATCAAGAAAAAGGAGCTTGCCGAAGCACGTAAACGGAAGACTGCTGAAGTAAAACGTTTGCGCGTTATGCTGACGGGGGCCGATCCGGTGAAGAAACAGATTCAAACGGCGAAAAAACAGGTTAGCCTGGCGAAAGAACGATATTCAAACGCACTGCAACAGTTCAAACAGAGTACAAAGCAAGGCCAAACATCACGTGTACTTAGCTCATTGAACGTATTGGCTTCTGCAACAGAGAAGTGGGCAGGCTCAAAACAAAATATCCATACACTGGAGCAAAAAGTATCCACTACGTACGTCAAAGTCAGACAGGAACTCGCCAAGCGACCCAAATAAGAGGAAACCCGTTTCGCTCAGCAACGTACACCACTTTAGATGTAAAGACGTTTCTATGATGATGGAGCGAGGTGAAGTTGTTGCAGTCCAAGTTGGAAACGAAACGGGCAGGGAGAAGAGGTTTTAAACGTAAAAGGTACTGGATTCCCATTGCATTACTTATTTTGATTACAGGTTTTGTTGGGATTGGTGCTCAATTAACACCGAAAATCACGATTTTTTTACTGAAATCAGGCTTTGAACTTGCCAGCGCAGACAAGAACAGTAACGAAGTTGTTATCTCCGAAGGAGTAACTCGTGTTGTGGATGTACCCTATGCGGACGAAGGGCGTAATGACAGTACACTGGATATCTATTATCCTTCCGTAACATCGGAACTTTCGCCTGTCGTGTTATGGGTTCATGGCGGTGGATGGGTCTTGGGTGATAAAGAGGATATCACTGATTATGCCGTTCAATTAGCCAAGCAGGGTTACGTTGTGGTCAGTATGAATTATGCGCTCGCACCGGATACGAAATATCCCATTCCCGTGATCCAGACGAATCAGGCTTTGACTTACGTGAAGAACCATGTCAGTGAGTATCAGGGTGACCCGGAAAACATATTTCTCGCAGGCAATTCGGCAGGTGCCCAGATTGCAAGTCAGACCGCGGCCGTGGTTACCAATCCATCTCTGGCCAAACTGATGAATATAACGCCAACCATTGAACCGGAAGAGTTACGTGGGGTCCTTCTATTCTGTGGACCATACAATCTGAGCACGGTAGCGGAAACGGGATTTCCGCTCATACGGACATTTCTCTGGTCATATACCGGAGTCAAAACATTTGAAGAATACCCACGTCTGGATGAAATGTCGACCGTGTTTCAGGCCACAGCAAAGTATCCGCCTGCATTTATTACCTCAGGCAATGATGACCCGTTGACTAGTCAATCGATTGAACTGGCACAAGTCTTGAAGCGACTTGATGTCGATGCCGAAACCTTGTTTTTCTCGAACTCATCAGAGAAGTTGGGACATGATTATCAATTTGATCTGGAGAGTGAAGCTGGACAACAGGCGATGCATTCGGCAATACGCTTTTTGCAACAGTATATTCGATGAGCAGACAAGTCTGTGGTACACTCGAAGCAAATGAGGGCGCAGGAGGAGAAGCATGGCAGACAAAGAAGATTTGACTCGGTTCGGGGTGGCGTTTCCTACACCTTTGATTGAGCAGTTTGACCAGTATATTGATGAACAGGGGTACAAAAACCGATCTGAGGCCTTCCGTGATCTTGTTCGCAAAACATTACTGCAACCCTCTGCACTGCAATCCGATCAGGATGTGGCTGGTACCATTGTTATGGTCTATGATCACCATATTAGTGATCTCCCCATTCGCCTGATGGAGCTGCAGCATGAGGCGCATCGTGACATCATTTCCAATATGCACGTACACTTGAACCATGACCAATGCCTAGAGGTAATTGCCGTACGGGGTAACCTGGGACGATTGCGTCATCTGCATCAACAGATCCAGGTGCAAAAAGGGGTATTGTATGCGGAGCTGTCTGTGACTTATGTAGATGAGCTCAACAAACTGGCCCATGCTCAGAGTAGCGGTCAGGATGGCAATCCGGATCAAAGTCCAGATCATAATCACAGTGCGGGGCAGCATGGTCACAGTCATCATCATCGCTCTGAGGATTAAGACGAAATGTGAGTGTAATTTCTATAAAAATGTAGCGAACCTGAAAAACAGACCATTGGTTAGATACCAATCGTCTGTTTTTTTGTCGTTTGTTATAATACCTAACTTTATAGAGCGGTACAAATGCTGTGTTATATAACTTTTCAATTATTTATTTCTGAAATATGAAAATATTTGGGTTTTGAAGTTAACTTTATTGACATATGTTTTGTGTTTTGTGCTACAATTTCCGTAAAAAGTAACACGAAATGAATGAGAGTAGCACAACTTTAGAGGGGGGAACGACCAGAATGGGCAGATTTTCATGGAGATGGGGAAAACGAAAAGTTAGAACAGGACTAGGCATCTTGCTTGTATGTTCCATTGGATTATCCGGTTGTGCACAGGGGACAGCG
Organism: Paenibacillus sp. SZ31; assembly: GCF_012912005.1. Lineage (GTDB taxonomy): Bacteria > Bacillota > Bacilli > Paenibacillales > Paenibacillaceae > Paenibacillus. The sequence goes on along the minus strand of NZ_JABBEA010000004.1, from coordinate 353,858 downwards.
CCGGCAGCGTCATCGGCAGAGAACGGACAACCGGGGACAACCTCAACCAAAGACGAATTGGTATTAGCCGTGGGCACTGAGCCGGAAGGTGGGTTTGATCCGACAACCGGATGGGGGCAATATGGTTCGCCACTTTTCCAAAGTACTTTACTGAAGAGGGATGCCAAGCTACAGCTGGTTAACGATCTGGCAACTACATATTCTGTTAGTGAAGATGGTCTGGAATGGACAGTTACGCTTCGGGACGATGTGAAGTTTTCGGATGGGGAGCCGCTTACGGCTGAGGATGTGAAATTTACATTTGAAACAGCTGCCAAGAGTGGGTCCGTGATTGATCTGACCAATATGGCTGATGTGCAGGCACCTGATGATAGCACGGTCGTATTCACACTGAAGTCGCCGCAGTCCACATTCATCAGTCTGCTGACGACACTTGGTATTGTACCTGAACACGCCTATGGCGCTGATTATGCAGAGCATCCGGTCGGATCAGGACCGTACAAGCTGGTTCAGTGGGACAAAGGACAACAGGCCATTGTTGAGGCTAATGAAGAATATTACGGAAACAAGTCCGCGTTCCACAAACTCACCTTCCTCTATCTGGATGAAGATGCCGCCTATGCTGCTGCACAGGCAGGTACGGTGGATATTGCTGCTATTCCGGCAGCATTTAGCAAGCAACAGGTGAATGGCATGACATTGGAAGCCGTGAAAACCGTAGATAACCGTGGCATCATGTTCCCCATGCAACCTGCTGGTGCCAAGTCGGGCGATGGTCTTCCCGCAGGAAATGATGTGACATCCGATCTGGCGATTCGCCAAGCAGTGAATGTCGTGATTGATCGTAAGGCTTTGGTTGAGGGCGTACTGGAAGGGTACGGTCGTCCGGCTTATTCCGTCAGTGATGATCTGCCTTGGAGCAATGCGGAAGCCGTATTTACGGATGCCAATCTCGAAGAAGCGAAGCGCATTCTGGCGTCTGGTGGCTGGGTAGATGCGGATGGTGATGGTATCGTCGAGAAAAGCGGCGTTAAGGCCGAGTTCAATCTGCTTTATTTTGCAGGTGATTTAACAAGACAATCTCTGGCACTGGCTGCTGCGGATATGGTAGCCCAGGCGGGAATCAAAATCAATGTTGAAGGCAAAAGCCGTGAAGAGACGAAAAAGATGGCTTACTCCAACGCTGTATTGTTTGGGTGGGGCAGTCATGACCCTTTGGAAACGTATAACCTCTATAGCAGTACTCATAAAGGAGAAGGGTATTACAATGTGGGGCTGTACAGCAATCCTGTCGTGGATTCTTGGATGGACAAAGCCCTCCATGCAACCAGTGAAGAAGAGGCATTACCGTTCTGGCAGAAAGCGGAATGGGATGGAACAACAGGTTTCAGTTATCAGGGGGATGCGCCATGGGCGTGGCTCGTGAACATAGATCACCTGTATCTGGTTACGAATGGGCTGAACATTGGCGAGCAGCAGATCCATCCCCATGGTCACGGCTGGCCGGTGACAACCAATCTGGAGGAATGGTCCTGGGATAACAGTACAAAGTAGGAAACGTAACGGTAGCTTTAGCCTGAATTGGGGAGAGATTGGATGACAGGCAGGAATGGATGGGTCAGATTTGTTGTTTTTAAAGTGTTGCGACTCGTATCTTTATTGGTTGGAGTCAGTGTGTTGTCTTTTATATTAATGCAATTCTCTCCTGTTGATCCGATCGAAGCCTACATTGGTGGAGACATGATTAGAGTAAGTGCCGAACAGCGCAGTCTTATCGAAGAACGGTGGGGATTGAATGAATCCCCTACAGAACGATTGCTAACCTGGGGACAAGCGCTGATTCAGGGAGAGCTGGGAACTTCGATGATCTACAGACAACCTGTAGCAGATATTATTCAGGAACGGTTTATGAATTCTGTCGCACTTATGTCTGTAGCCTGGCTATTATCCGGCATCATCGGTTTCGCTCTTGGGGTAGTTGCCTCCATGAGACGGGATTCGAAGCTGGATCGTCTGATCTGTTGGTATTGTTATACGCTGGCCTCCACGCCGGTATTCTGGATTGCGCTGTTGTTGCTGATGGTATTTGGTGTATGGCTTGGCTGGCTTCCGGTTGGACTTGGAGTACCCGCAGGGATGTCAGCTGATCAGGTCACATGGGGAGATCGAGCTATTCATATGATTCTGCCAGCGTTGACTCTCAGCCTGACTGGGGTAGCTTCCATTGCTTTGCATACCCGGCAGAAGCTCACGGATGTGCTCGAGTCAGATTACATTCTGTTCGCTAGAGCCCGGGGTGAGCATGGATTTCAGCTGTTCCGTCGACATGGGTTCAGACATGTTGTTTTGCCAGCCATAACACTACAGTTTGCTTCATTCAGTGAACTGTTTGGTGGGGCTGTGCTTGCAGAACAGGTATTTTCATACCCCGGGCTGGGTCAGGCAACGGTCCAGGCTGGGTTACGCGGTGATGTTCCACTGTTGCTCGGACTTGTGATGTGCAGTGCAATCTTTGTTTTTACAGGTAATATGGTGGCTGACATTCTGTATCGCATGATTGATCCACGAATGAAGGAGGGGCTGATGTCATGAAGCAGACGATCGAACGCTCCTCCGAGCAGACTCCAGAAACAGCCGAAGTGCAGAAAGTGAACACTGCAACTCAAGAGGTGCGGCACTACATTAATCCGGAGCTGTTGCAAGCGGGGGCTGAAAAAGAGACAAGCCAAACTAGAAAAGGTTATGCGGGTGTCAGTAACCCACCTTTTCGCAATCCTCGCAAAAGGGCTTTGATCTGGGGGAGCCTCGCGGTGATGTGGATTGTAATCATATGGTTGACAGGCAGATTGCTTCCCGCTGGTTCTACGCTGACTTCATTAATGGATCGGAACCTGGCCCCAACCTGGGCGCATCCATTTGGCACGGATTGGCTCGGAAGAGATATGTTCATGCGCACGTTAAAAGGATTGGCAACCAGTATTCAAGTTGGATTGCTTGCTGCATGTGGCGGTGGACTGATCGCACTGTTGTTAGGTCTGGGGGCCGCTTCTAGCAAGGCTGCTGACCGAGTAATCTCGTGGATTATTGATTTGTTCCTCAGTGTGCCTCACCTGGTATCGCTGGTTATGTTGGCCTTTGTATTTGGTGGAGGTTTGGCAGGAGTGGCGACAGCAATCGCACTGACGCACTGGCCGAATCTGGCTCGGATTGTAAGAGCCGAGATGATTCAACTGAAATCCGCAGAATATATTCAGATTTCACACAAGTTAGGCCAATCGCGATTACGAATTGCGATGCAGCATATGCTGCCACATCTGGTCCCGCAGTTGTTCGTGGGCGTACTGCTAATCTTTCCCCATGCCATTCTGCATGAGGCAGCCATTACGTTTCTGGGGCTGGGGTTGTCCCCGCAACAACCGGCAATTGGAATTATTTTGTCCGAGTCGATGAGATATTTATCTGCTGGCATGTGGTGGCTCGCCTTTTTCCCGGGACTGGCATTGTTGTTGGTTGTTCGTGCGTTTGATGTATTGGGCAACAGTCTGAAGACGTTGACGGGTACAGGTAGTTCAAGGGAGGTGAGGTAAATATGGCTCTTCTTGATATTGAGGGTGTGTCGGTGTCGTTTCGGCGCGCTCGCGGCTGGTTTGCACATGAACAGACTTATGTCATTCAGAATCTGGATCTTTCCATAAACGAGGGTGAGATCGTGGCTGTTGTAGGCGCAAGCGGATCGGGTAAAAGTGTGCTGGCGCAGGCCATTATGGGTATTCTACCTGCCAATGCCAGGTTGGAGGGGTGTATTAGCTATAGCGGCGAGCCATTGACCCTGGAGCGGCAGCTTCATCTGCGTGGTGATGAACTGATGTTGATTCCACAATCCGTCAGTTATTTGGACCCGTTGATGAAGGTAGGAAGGCAAGTTCAGCCGGTAACCCGAGATTCCGGACGGAAACGAGGCTTCATAACTCGATCGCATATGAAAAAGACGGAGCAGGAGCTGACCGAACGGTATCATCTTCCTCAAGGAACAGCCGGGAAATACCCGTTTGAGTTGTCTGGAGGTATGGCAAGGCGGGTGCTAATGGCGACAGCGACCTCCGGTCAGCCGAAGCTGATCATTGCAGATGAGCCGACACCAGGCATCCATCCGGAAGTACTTGCTGAGACGATGAAGCAATTTCGTGAGCTCGCGAATGAAGGCGTAGCTATCCTGTGGATTACGCATGATGTTACGACAGCCCTGACGGCAGCGGATCGCATCGCTGTATTTTATGCGGGTACCAATGTAGAGACGGCGCAGGTGGATGATTTTAAAGGGAATGGAGAACGTCTGCGTCATCCATATACTAAAGCGCTCTGGGATGCGTTGCCGCAGAACGGATTTCAGCCACTCCCAGGCTCCCAACCGTTGGCAGGTCAAGAGATCACGACAGGCTGTTCATTTGCTCCCCGATGTAATGCAGTAACCGCTGTATGTACCCGCGAACGTCCAGAACTTCGTAAGGTACGGGGCGGAGAAGTTAGGTGTTTCCATGTCACTTGAAGCACGGGATGTGAGTTACCGTTACGATCCGAAATCATGGGTGTTCCAGCAGATGAATATGCAGGTGCAGCGGGGAGAAGTAGTTGGCTTGTGGGGGCCGAGTGGCTCTGGCAAAACAAGCCTTGGACGCATCCTTGCAGGATATGCCGAACCCATGGCAGGACAAGTACTTCTGGATGGAAAACCACTTCCTCGTACAGGAGCGTGTCCGGTTCAGCTGGTGTTCCAGCACCCGGAGAAGGCTGTGAATCCACGCTGGCGGATGCGTCGTGTACTTCAGGAGGCGGCTGTGCAGGATGAGCAGTTGCTCGAAGCGTTGGGGATTCAACAGACTTGGCTGGACCGCAGACCGGGTGAATTATCCGGTGGAGAACTGCAACGTTTCTGTGTGGCGCGAGCACTTGGTACAGCGACACGTTACGTGATCGCAGATGAGATGACGACGATGCTGGATGCAATCACTCAGGCACAGATCTGGCATACTGTGATGGGGGTGGCTCGCGAGCGTGATCTGGGATTACTGATCATAAGCCATGATCGGGATTTGCTGGATAGGCTATGCGACAGAATCACTCCGATGCCAACAATATAGTTTACTTACATCCATACAACGCATAGAGAAATAGGAACAGTTTGATCCAAATTTTTGCTGATAGGAAACCGTTCTAGTGATTTATGCAAAATGCAATGTGCTCATATAAAAAGGGTGTCACGGTAGTCAAACATGAACAAAAATCATGGACATGACTACGGGGACACCTTCTTTATTTTCAACGAACTGTACAGGTTAAGCCCTGCTTTAGGAATGGAACGTTGCATAGATGTGCATGAGTGAATCATGTGTATGGTCCGGAATTTGTGACTTTATTCATATAAGAACAACTTAACGAGCCAGAGAACAGTGGAGAGACAACAAAGATTATTTTTGTACGCCCCTGGTCCTGTTTTAGCCATTAATCGTTTACATCCTCTTACCAGATGCTATTATATTGCTAACATTTGATGGAACAACGGGCTGTTATCCGAATAAGCTCGTACCCATATATGATGAGCATAATTAATGAGCCTTTTGCATAAATCGAGCGAGCGTCATGAATCGTATGCTGCAAAAGGCTGACATTGAATTCAGGAGGCGTATTGGGATGAAAAACAAGAAGTGGTTGATTGCTGCGGGTGTGTTCGGCATGGTGTTGACGGGATCGGCAGGCGTATATGCAGGTACACAACTGGAGACGATCAAAGCTTATCTGAACCATGGACTCGCTATCGAAGTAAACGGGCAGAAATTTACACCGACAGGTGACCAGGGCAAAAAGCTTGCGCCAATTACGTATCAAGGCAGTACATATCTTCCCGTTCGTTCCATTGCAGATGCGTTGAAGACCGAAGTGAAGTATGATTCCCAGAACAATAAAGTTAGCATTGGTTCCTCCAGTTCTTCCGGCGGGTCAACCTCCACAGGCAACAGCGGATCGACATCACCATCTACAGGCACGAACACACAGGCGGCAGGCGTGAAGTCCAAGTATCTGCCAGCAGATTTCCCATTACCGAAAGATGCCAAGGCAACGAGCTTAATTGAGAGTAATGTAGGCGGCAGCGATAAAAAAGTAGTGCTTACGTACACAACAAAAGAAACATTGCTAACCGTTGGAACATCCTACAAAGACTACTACCAAACCAAAAACTTGAGCCAAAACAGTCAGGATATACAGGCTGACGGCTTCAGCATCGTGGGTCGTGAAGACAGTGAATATGCCGTAACCATCACAGGTTCGGTGTCTGCAACCAACAAGGATCTGAATGAAATCACTGTGGTGTGGGGAGAAGAGTAGTCTTCCCTTCTATAAAAGGTAAACCTTAAAAGCCGCCCGTTGAAATCATAACAGATTTCATTGGACGGCTTTTAAGGTTTAATCCCTATCGGGTTCTACACTCTGAACTAATAGTCCGTTACAGGTACTCGTTAAACCATCCGGCAATATGCTCCAGACGGCGTACCCTCAAGTGAGGATGACCGCCACGAGACAACTCATGGTTGGCGCCTGGGAACCGAACAAGCCTTGTGGTCTGCTTGCGTCGTTTCAACGCAACGTATAACTGCTCGGCCTGTTCAATCGGACACCGCAGATCCTGTTCGCCATGTAAAATGAGTAGCGGCGTACTCACGTTGCCAACGTAAGCGAGCGGAGAATGTTTCCACAGCTTTTCGATGTCATCCCACGCGTTACCGCCAATCTGGTCTTCTGTGAAGAAATATCCAATGTCACTTACACCGTAGAACGATAGCCAATTGGAGATGGAACGCTGGGTAACTGCGGCCTTAAAGCGATCCGTGTGTCCAACAATCCAGTTGGTCATGAAGCCACCATAACTGCCTCCAGTTACGCCCAATCTGGATTCATCGATAAACTCATAGTGGGATAGGGCATAATCCACGCTCTCCATGAGATCACGATAATCGCCACCGCCGTAATCTCCGCGACAGGCGTCTACAAACTGCTGCCCATATCCAAGGCCCCCGCGTGGATTGATGTACACAACAGCGTAGCCTTGTGCGGCGAGAATCTGGAACTCGTGCATAAATGTAAAACCATACATCATGTGCGGGCCGCCATGAATCTCCAGAATGGTCGGGATTTTGACCCCGTCGACCATGCCATGAGGTTTCATGATCCATCCTTGCAGCCGCAGGCCATCTGAGGAATTGAACCAGAAGGTTTCCGGTGTACTAAGGTGGATCTCACCCTCAAGCTGTGGATTGCTACGAGTGAGTTGAATGGGCTCTACGCCGGAATCTTCCGGCTGTTCATACAGATAGATGTCACCAGGACTTCGTGTATCGGCAACAGCGGCAACGATCTGCCCATTTTCCAACTCGGCAAACTGATAAATTTCCCGTTCGTCAGGCAATATATAGTCGGCACTGCTACCGTCTCGTGCGAATTTGGCGATGCGTACACTACCATGGATGGTCGCTAGACAAAGGATGGATGATCCATCCCGACTGAATACAGGCCCCGTGGTTGTCAGATGTGATCTCATGTCGCCAACAATGCTGTGATTCAACTGTACGTCCCAATCGGTGCTTAGACATACGAGTTCACCACCTGATATCGGAAGGGTGTACAGCTTAACAAGCGTGGCATTTCCATAGGAACGGTCGCTGGCGAGCAGTGCCAGGGATTGTCCATCCGGTGCGAAAGTTAGTCGGCTGAACGTATATCCTTCCGGGGTCAACTGCTGCACATCCGATCCGTCTGCCTTGGCAAGGTACACATGATTAGTCAGGGTGTAATCGTTATGATCCTCGCCTTCTTCGGGCAGCTGCGCGATCCATACGATGGATGTTCCGTCCGGTGACCAGGCATAGTCTCCAACGTCATAATGACCTGTAGTTACAGGCGTTGCTTCCGCGTCGTTCGGCGTGATGGTGAAGAGGTGGGAACGTCTTCCGTTCCATAATCCTCCGGCATCTGACTTCATGCGAATCCGGTCTACAACATGTTCTTGCGGTAGTTTATGTTCATTGTCTTTAGGGTCTGTAAGTTCTAAGTCTTCTTGTCCGCTTATATCCACGGATGATTTCACAAGTAAAGTATGGCCATCTGGTGACCAGAGCAAGGAACTGACGCCATGTTTCAGGTGACTGATTTGCCGTGCCTCTCCGCCATCTGTTGCGATGATCCACACTTGGGATTTACCATCATTCTCTCGTATAAAAGCAAGCTGAGACCCATCTGGCGACCAGGCGGGGGAATGATCCTTCTCTCCAGAGGTAAAGGGCCTGTCCTTTTGACTCCCCAGATGCAGCAGTCTTAGGTGAGAACAATAACCGTCACGTGCTTCATTCGTTTTCCGGCTTACATATACCAGTTGTCCACCTTGAGGGGACGGAGTCGGATCGTTAACCCATGTAATCTGATAAAGATCTTCCGATGTGATGCCGCGCTGACTCATCATTGTTTGTCCTCCCACCATGAATTAGAATTGGTTGATTTCCTAACCTTTCCATTTATATTAACGGAAAGCTAGTGACACGACAATAAGGTTGTTCTGTCATCGGAGTGGCAAGTGTAAATATTCTTTGTTCAATTCATATAGGTGTGTTAAAAGGATTTGCTCGAAGGATGACGAATCCTAATGTTGAATAAGCGCAGAATTGATGAAAAATTGTCTTAATCCAAATGTTTAACATGGGTGAAATTAGTTTAATGGACAATGCAATTCATGTTCTATATTCAGGTATTTGATTCAAAGCACTTCGTTTATATATAACTCTTATGATTCAGTCGCAATGGAGGAGGAACGTCACGTTGAGCACATCCTATGAGCAGCATGTGGAATATCCAAACCGAAAACGAATGGCGTGGCTTACAGCAGGGGCGGCACTTTTTGTGGCAGCCGGATTTTTTTTGATTTTTGATGGTTCCTCAGTTACGAATGATTCCATCCTTTCGGGTGTGATAGGTTTCCTTTCCGTTTTGTTTTTCGGGCTATGTTTCTGCTACAGTCTGGTAAAGATGATTAAGAAGGAACCTTCTTTTGTCATCGATGAGGATGGGTTTGTGGATTCATCTTCTTATACCGCAGGAGGGGCAGTGGCCTGGAGAGACGTTGAGAATATTTTTATGTATGAATTAATGGGTCAGAAAATGATCGGGGTTAAACTGCGGGATGAGAAAGCCTTTTTGGATCGCCAGAATGGGATGAAACGCAAGTTAATGACGGTCAACAGCAATATGGTCGATGCGACCATCAGTGTTGCCCAAAGTAGCCTCACATTGCCACTAGATCAATTGTATATCATGATGATGAGCCACTGGAGACATGTGAGTGATAGCATGATTCATGATTCGTATAGTCGTCGTTAGAGGGTCACAAGGTCCATAGAGATTCAGAATGGAGGAATATAGATGATGCATAGTAATGCAACACGCACGATTCTGCTTCCAGATGGAACTGCCCTGCCTGCGATAGGACAAGGCACTTGGAATATGGGAGAGAAGCAATCCAGCCGGGAAGAAGAAGTACGGGCACTGCGTTCCGGTATTGAACAGGGAATGAGCGTGATTGATACAGCCGAGATGTATGCAGAAGGTGGGGCTGAAGTTGTTACGGGAAAGGCTATCTCGGGCTATCGTGACGAAGTCTTTCTCGTATCCAAAGTGTATCCCCATCACGCGGATCGCAAGCAGATGATTACGGCCTGTGAACGCAGTCTCAAGCGCTTAGGAACAGATCGCCTGGATCTGTATCTGCTCCACTGGCGCGGAGGAGTACCGCTTGAAGAGACAGTTCAGGCTTTGGAACAATTGAAGCAATCCGGTAAGATCCTGCGTTGGGGTGTATCGAATCTGGATACAAGGGATATGCAGGAGTTATGGAACCTGCCGGAGGGTGCTCAGTGCATGGTGAATCAGGTGCTGTACCATGCAGCTTCGCGTGGTATTGAACATGATCTGCTCCCCTGGATGCGGGAACGGCATGTTCCAGTGATGGCGTATTGTCCACTGGCTCAGGGTGGCAGACTTCGAAGTGAATTGTTGGAGCATCCGGTCATTCAGGAGATTGCACAGGATCGAGGAGCTACGACTTCGCAGATCGCATTAGCCTGGGTGATCAGGGACGGAGATGTGCTGGCGATTCCCAAGGCAGTACAGCTGAATCATGTGGCAGACAATGCGGCAGCAGTGAACATTGTTTTGACACCAGAGGAACTGACACGGTTGAATGAGGCATTCCCTGCGCCTAAAGGCAAGGTACCTTTAGATATCGTGTGAAATACGACTAATAAGTTACGCAGAGCAGATCTTCACGATCTGCTCTTTTTTTGTATGTATATCGATAGGCGGAAGCTTGTCCGTCCATTGTGTAAATCTAAATTTTAACAAATGGGCTTTACAATGTTATCTTACTAGTGTACTATTTAACTAACACAACAGTACAGAGAGGAGCGAGAGCTTTGTGACTATGGAATTTGATAACAACTTACCGATCTATCTGCAGATCATGCAGTACATCAAGAGACAGATTGTGACCGGAACACTTCAGGCAGGTGACAAAATTCCTTCGGTTCGTGAACTCGCGGCTGAATTACAGATCAATCCAAATACAGTACAACGGACATTTCAGGAGCTTGAGCGGGAAGAAGTGGTCGAAACCAAACGGGGCTTGGGCAGATACGTGACAAGTGAGGAGCGGAAGATTATGACGATCAAAAAAGAGATGGCCGGTGAATTGCTGGAACGCTTTCTGACCGGAATGCAGGAACTGGGGATCGAAGAGCAGGATATCTTATCCATCGTAGCCGATGCCGTTGCGGAAGGAAAGGGAGGAACAACGCATGAGTAACATCCTTGAACTGAACCAGATTAACAAGACGTATGGTAATAAGAAAGCGCTCAGTAATATTACATTGGATATTGCTCCAGGCCGAATTGTAGGTCTGTTGGGTAGCAACGGCAGTGGCAAGAGTACGCTCATGAAGCTGGTTGCAGGTTTGTTGCATCCTAGCAGTGGCACGATTCAGGTTACTGGTAAACCAGTTGGTCTGGAGACGAAGTCGCTAGTTTCATTTATGCCGGATCGCCCATTGACCGAGAAGTGGATGAGAGTGCGGGATGCGATTGCGTACTATCGCGATTTCTATACTGATTTTGATGAAGAGAAGGCACGGGAGATGCTGGAATTCATGAACCTTGTCGAGAGTGACCGGGTACGGCATTTGTCAAAAGGTATGAATGAAAGACTACAACTAACACTGGCGCTATCTCGTAAGGCTCGTCTGTATTTGCTGGATGAGCCTATTGGCGGAGTAGACCCGGTTGCGCGTGGCAAGATTCTGGATGCGATCGTCAAATTCTATGATGAAGAGAGCAGTCTCATCATCTCCACGCATCTTGTGAATGATATCGAACGGATTTTTGATGAAGTGGTCTTCATTCGTGAAGGTCAACTGGTGATGCGGGAAGAAGTGGAAACACTCCGTCTGAAGTTTGGAAAAAGTGTGGATGAGATGTTCAAGGAGGTCTATGCGGAATGATGACATTATTGAAGTATGACTTTAGAAGGAACTGGAATACACTGCTGGCTGGGCTAGTTATTTTGATTATCGCTCAAGTGGGGTTGTCCCTTTTCATGTCTGAGGTCACAGGGATTGTGCTTGGCATTATGGGTTATGTTGGAGTAGGCGTGGCTATTTATGTGAAAATGATCAAAACATACACGTCCAATATTCGCTCTTATAATCGCCGTCTGTTACCCGTAACGGGCCTGTCACATGTGTTGTCTCCTTTGATCTTTGGACTACTTTGTGGGTTGGGGTTGGTGATTATTTTTACGACTCATGCCTACATCTATATTTCAATGAAGCTCAGAATGAACATGGCTAGCAATATTGATCTTTCGGGTCTGCATGTTTCGGATTATATTAGTTTGTTGCTGTTTGGAGCATGGGTTATGGTATTCATGACCGTCATTATCTTCCTTTCAATCTCGATTGCAGGCAGCTTCCGCTGGAGAACTGGACCATGGATCGGAATCGTTGCATTCTTTGTCCTCGTTAATCTGATTGGCTGGTTGGAGAATATTATTACGACTGGACGCTTCAGTCCAAATGAGATGTTCCGGTATACGGAAGAAAGTACAGGTATTGCAATCACAGCCAATGGTGTATTATGGTCGGACGGCATGTGGGGAAGCATTGTATTTGAAGTCATTGTGGCGGTCATCTTGGTGTGGGCTACCATTTATCTGAACAACAAAAAAGTTGAAGTCTGATGACAGGATAACTTGAACAATAACGCGAGCAACCAGGGTTGCTCGTTTTTTATATCCGGAAATGTTCCACTTTTTGAATCCAATTCCATTAATTATACGTAAATAAAGATATAGTGTGCACTGGGTGTGAGATGAGGTTAAGAGAACGAAAGGGCACTTGAGGGAAAGGGGAAATCGTTATGGAATTATATTTCAGGGATAACTTTTTTAACGCAGGTTACACCGAGATTATGAATCCGAACCAGGAACAGGCCGGGCATCTGGATCTGAAAAGTATCTTTGGCTCTTCGCTCGATGTATCGGATAACTCAGGATTGGTCTGCAGCGGCAAATTTCGCATGTTAACGAATCGTTGGGATATCACGGCAGCAGATGGGAGACACCTGGGTGTATTACGGGCGAGGTTCAGTTTCTTTAGCAAAAAGTATGAATATGACGCAGGATCACGAGGAACGTATGATGTGTCTGCTCCAGCATTTTCGCAGGAATATGATATAAGTGGCAGTGGTGGACGCATCGTAGCCAGTTTCCGTCGTACCAGCGGCTGGTTTAGTTCAGGCGCATTTGTATTAGACAACCAGTCGGAACAACTGGACACGTATGAATTAATTGCGGTGGTTATGGGTGTGCACGCGATTAATAAAAGACGGAACTCGGCTGCCGGCAGCGGTGGAACATAGTATTGAAGCGCAGTAACCGTCGTATTAGCAAAAGTAGTCTCTTCAGGGTTCGCTGAATCTTGTTTATAGCATAGTGTTGAATCCAGGATACGAGCTTAGTGGAATGAGGTAAAGCTGGTTGCCGCTGATAAGTTTACGACATTTTTACGAGCAAGTAGGTACACGAAAAAAAGGTTTGGATTAGATTATCCAGACCTTTTTGTGTATGGGTTTGCTTTTTGAACAATGGTTTATGGTTAATACAGTCTTACATAATCAATGACTATCGGCATTCGCGAGAGCTTCATCATGCTGGTGCTGTAAGACGCTTCGCGTGCGTTCAGAATGTTGATCAGGTTCAGATTTCGCATAACGGGCTAATGCCTTTGCAGCTGTCTCGGACATGCGTTCCCGCAGCACCGTGTGGTCTGCGATTCGAACCCGTTTACCCAGAAAACGCATTTTGGATAAGACATAATCCATCTCGTTGCGAGGGATAGTAAGTTCGATCCGATATGTCTGCTGGGCTTCCATGTACTCAACCTGTTTCTCAAAGCAGGAGAAGGCATAGAGGATTCGGGACAATTCCTGATTGAACTCAGGCAGGACTTCGATAGTGATGGTCGTCTTACGCTTCTCCGTTATCGCAGCGATTCGGGCAGTGTAGCCAGAACGGGTATCCGGCTCAACCTGTTGGGCTTCCACGGTAACGATGCTGTGCAGCTTGGTGGACATGAGCTTGTCGAAGCGAGGAGCATACCAGAGCACGTACCATTCTTTTTTAACCATGGAATATTCCAGTTTGTACGGGAAGCCAAATTCATCATGGCTTGTGCGTCCATTGCGGACGCGACCCGTCATTCGAAATCCCTGATGATGCAGAATGATTAGCCGTAATTGTCGAAGAAGTGGGTGAGAGACACTGTTTTCTTCGCTTTTAGCTTTTTCGGTTAGATAATCCTGAAGGTTCAGGTCTTGCTCTCCATTCAGCATGTTGTGCATTTTATCCAACGTTACAGAGCTCAGCGCTTCTCTCGCAGCAGGGTGATTCAGCATCATGCGAAGCCAGGCCCGTTCCTGTGAGGTCCAGGTGAACAGTCCGGTTTCATTCAGTCGTGTCATCATCTGGTAATTGAACATCTTCTCGAACAGGTTCATAGTATTCCGCAATCTCCTTCCATTCCTTGATCATCTCCTGGCGTAATCTCTGAGGTGCGATTACTTCGCAGCTTGAGCCAAAACTCCGTAACCACGGTTTGATCTCAGTGGTACCGTTGACCTGGATTTCATAGAGAAAAGTGTGATCCGTTTCGGGTGTGATCTTGCCCCATTGACCTTGCAGACGAACCCGATCCAGAATGAAGTTACGCTGACCACGCTCCGGGTGGAAAAAACGAGCTTGAACCGTCACGGTATTTCCCGTATCCACGAGCCAACTGTAGCGACTAATGTCGGTCCACTGCTGCTTCAGTTCGAGCATGTATTGCTCTTCTACTGAATCTTGTTCCTCCAGCTGAGTTATGCCTTCCATCCGGAATTTCACAAAGCCGCGGCGGCCCTGATATCCAATTACATACCAACGACCATACTGATGGTCATAGACCACTTCAAGGGGCACGATCCGGTTGGATCGACCACCTGCTTCCCGTTCGAAGCGTGGATTCGTATTCTGTGAACTGTAACTGGATGGTTTTTTTGGTGAAAAGTACAGGAACTGCACACGTTTGCGCTGGCGAATCGCACCAAGCAGTGTGTAGAGATGCGCTTCATCCAGGATACGAGAATAATAGTGATACTTATAGATATAGGGTTCGGTAGCTTCTTCCTGCGGATAACTTGCCGTAATGGCTTTCTTCAGACTATCCCGTAATAAGTACCCTTGTACGGAAGGCACCTGGGTGTTCGCCATAATATCCACAAAATCATACAACTCCAGCTGTTCCTCCACTGTTAATTCGGTAAGGACATCCTGTTGCAAGGCATATCGATACGGTCTGCCACCGGGCTCTTTTCGAATGACCCCAACCTCTTCCAGATACTTCAGATCGGAGCGAATGGTTTTCTCGTCAGGTAATGCCAGATCTTCCGGCAGATCAGCGCAGCAGGCGTCCAGCAGTTCCATCGCCGTTAAGGCTTTATCTTGTAAGGTATGCAAAAGCACAGAAAGTCGCTGAACCTCAGTCTCTTTCATCGACTTGGCGCGGAAGAGGAAGAGCAGCATGGGCTCTGCCGATTCTCCGTACTGGAAGCGGACGAGATCAGCCATTTCCCGGCTTGCTTCGGCACCTGAGCGTTGATCAGCGACAGTTTGCATGATTTCTTTTAATCTGCGATTGGTTTTATCAAAGGTATGTACGGATATGCCAAGCCGCTCGGCATACTGTTTACGGTTATATGCACCACTTGTTAGGGATAACATGCGTAAGAACTGAATTTCTTTGTCAAAACTCTCTCTTGCCATGAACATTCACTCCTTGTTTATCCCTTCATTGTAGCAGGATGAGTGGCAGGTTTCATTTTAAACTTATGAAGGTCGTCATACTTTTGCCATGTTCGTGTGCAGATGTGTGAGGCATAATGAGGGCATAGAGCAGAGTAGCAGACTTGAATTCATCCGGGAAACGATCTGTAACGGGAATGGTAATCCGTGATATATAACGAAATTGTGTTTAAAGGAGGCAACTGACGATGACCTATGTTCATGAAGAAATGAAAGATATGATCAGACAACAATTGAAGCAGATTGAACAGGAGGAGCAGGTACGGATCATCTATGCCTGTGAATCAGGCAGTCGGGCGTGGGGGTTTCCTTCACAGGATAGTGACTATGATGTGCGTTTCTTATATGTAAGACCGCTGGAATGGTACTTGTCGATTGAGGATAAAAGGGATGTTATCGAACGCCCGATCAGTGATCAGCTCGACATCAATGGTTGGGATCTGCGCAAGGCGTTGAAGCTGTTCCGCAAATCCAATCCCCCACTGTTGGAGTGGCTGCAATCACCCATTCAGTATGATGAACAGTATAGCGTGGCACAGCATATCCGGGCATTGTCGCCTTTGACCTTCTCGCCCAAGTCCTGCATGTATCATTATCTGAATATGGCAAAGGGCAATTTTCGGGATTATTTACAAGGTGAGCAGGTGAAGATCAAAAAGTATTTTTACGTGCTGCGCCCCTTACTGGCTTGTGGCTGGATCGAACGTTATGATGCGATGCCACCTATGGCATTCGAAGAGCTGGTGCAAGAACTTGTACCTGCGACGACACCGCTATATTCGGAGATTCATGAGTTGCTGCGCCGGAAAAAGGCGGGCGAGGAACTGGATCTGGAGCCGCAGTTGCCGGCAATACAGGCTTTTTTGGCGGAGAGAATCGAACATTTTGACAGACTTGCCGGACAGATGGAGAATGAGCAAATAATTGAATTTGAAGAATTGGACCAGATTTTCCGATTTGCATTGCAAGAGGTATGGAATTGAATCAAAGGAGGAGAATCGATGCATCTGATCTTGAAAGCAAGCGGCGCTGACGCGGGGGTTGTATCCCACTTGTTAGCTAAAAATCCGCTGAATATATATGACCGCGTAGACAAAGGTGTACGTGTAAGAATGGTGTACACTACGGCTACAGAGAACGAAACAGAAGTACTAATTCATGCCGAGCCTGATCCTGTGGATCTGGTCAGAGGTACACCTGATGGGTATGACATTACGCAATATATCAATGATCGTGAGTTCGTGACCAGCAGCCTGTTCTGCTCCTACATACGTGGGGCGCTCGGGACGGCCCTGAATGGTAAGCCCAAGGAAGATTATGTGCAATGGGTAGGTCATGCTTTCGAGTTGGAATTGACCTTTGGCCCGGTGGCCTCCGATCTCCCGGATCGGGTTGTAGAGGAATTATTCTCTCCATTAGGTTACGCCGTTTCGGTGGAACGTGGAGAACTTTCGTATTCATTTGATCTGAAAAATAGAAGTACGGTTCGCCATATCATTCTGCGTGGTCGTAACACGATACAACAAGCACTGCGTCAGCTTTTTCTACTGATTCCAGTGCTGGATAATTACAAACATTATTTCATCAGTGAAGATGAGATCGATAAAATCAAACGATATGGTGAAGGGTGGCTGGACGCTCACCCACTGAAAGAACTCATTGTGAAGCGTACGCTACGTTTTGCCGAACTGATCCGTCAGTATGAGCGTCAAGAGGGTGCTTTGTCTGTGTCTTTTGGACAGGAGAGCGGAATAGGTCAAGTCACCGATACGGTCATTCAGGAGAATAACGTGGGACATCGGGAAGAAGGAGAACAAGGGCATTCGGGGTCCGAGTCAGATAGCGGACAATCTGAACCTCCAGTGCGGTTAAACGAGTTGCGTTATCGTGCGATTACAGATGTGGTTGCAGCGTTGCCAATCAAACGGAGCATTGTTGATATGGGGGCCGGTGAGGGCAAGCTGTCTGCCCGCTTATCCTACATTCCCGGAGTGGAATCAATTCTGGCAGTCGAACCTTCAGGCCAGTCACGACTTCGAGCCATGGAGCGTTTTGCGAAGCTGGAGGGTCGTTCTGGAGTGGCGGCTATGCCGGAGCCGATCATCGGTTCATTGTTTTATTTTGACGAGCAGATGCAAAACCAGGACGTCATGATCCTGTGCGAAGTCATTGAGCATATCGAGGAATATCGTCTGAACGGAATTATGGATACAATCATGAACGATTATCAGCCAGAAGTGTTGTTGGTCACTACACCGAACAAGGAATATAACGATGTGTACGCAATGGAGCAGGAAAGTTTCCGTCACCATGATCATCGCTTTGAGTGGACTCGTGCGGAGCTGGCTTCCCGGTGTGAAGAATGGACGCAGCACGGAAACTATGGCTATGAAATTAAGGGTATCGGTAAGCATGTAGAGGGCTATGGACAGCCTACCCAACTGGTCATTTTTGAGCGGAGAAAGGAGAGCCATTCATGAGGAAAGAAACGGAATCTAACGAAGTAGCGGGTGCAGGTAGAGGCCGGCAGAATCGGGAAAGTGGTTCGGAGGGAAGACAGCGGGAGATTCGTCTGCCCCATGCAGGTATCGTCGTTCTTGTCGGCCCGTCCAACAGTGGCAAAAGTACGTTGCTGGATCGTCTCGTCGCAGAAAACGTCATTCGCCGCACGGAAGCCGTCTCATCCGATCAATTCCGCATGCTGGTTGGAGATGATGAGTATGTGGATTGGAAACACCGTCCCCGCAGTGAAGCGGATGTAATCTATGCGGAGTATCAGCAAGTATCGGCGAAAGCATTTGAAGCGATGGAGGCGATGCTCGCAACCCGCTGCCGTCTGAACAAGCTGACCTGGGTCGATGCGACACATCTGTATCCCGAGGATCGTGAGCGCCTGATTCAGGTGGCAAGGAAAGCTCATGTGCCTGTAATTGCTGTGGTCCTGGATATTCCGGAAAAGGAACTGCTGGAACGTGATGCCCAGCGGGAGTATCCGCGTGGACGTCAACGGGTGAAGCAGCAGGTGCAGCAGTTCAAGCGTACATTACGCTCGATCCGTGAGGATGGCTTCGATGCCAGTTATGTGCTGAAACAGCCGGATGAGATTACGTTTGTCCGCACATCCAATCCGCTGGTGACCGACATGGGTACAGGTATTGATATCATCGGAGATATTCATGGCTGTTACGATGAAATGATGGAATTAATCGTGCGTCTCGGGTATGTGGACGAGAATGGAAGTGGCCTGTACCGTCACCCTGAAGGACGGAAATTGGTCTCCGTTGGTGACGTAACGAGCCGTGGGCCAGAATCGTTACAATGTCTGTTGTTCTGGCAACGGCATTGTGCCGCTGAGCTTGCCTACATGATTGACAGTAATCATGGCTGGAAGATCGCACGTTATCTGGATGGTCGTGACGTGACGTTGAGTCATGGTGACGAACGGGTGGAGATGGAACTGCTACAGCTTGAGCAGGAGCAAGGTCAGGAGACAGCAAAGCGAGTACGTGCAGAGCTTAAGGCATTTCTGCTTGATGCACCATCTCATCTGGTGTTTTCCAGTAACGGGGTAAGACAGGTGGTTGTTGCACACGCAGGGATTCGAGATCATTTTATCGGAAAACAGTCCAAACGCATTCAGGATTACTGCCGATATGGCGATGTGGAGGGTACGGATGAGCAGGGTCGGCCTGTGCGCAAGGATTGGTACGTGGATCACAATTCAGGTGAATGCATCGTTTGGGGACATGATCCTCGTCCATATCCTACGATTGTGAATGATACGGTCAACATCGATCAAGGTGTCGTTTTTGGTGGCATGCTCACTGCGTGGCGAATGCCAGAACGTGAGGCAGTTAGTGTTCCGGCCAAGCAGGATTATGCGGGAGATCCGGATAGTCCATTAAAGCGCTGGGAACAGCGGCGTTTTGCTCCACCCAACATACGGAAGTTCAAGGAGGGTTTCACGGTTCAGACAGCATCCAAACTTGATGTGTCTGTGCACGGTGAGGTGGCGAAGACAGCGATTGATACATTTTCCCATTATACTGTACCGCTGGAAGAACTGATCTACATCCCGCCTACGATGAGTCCACCGCCGGGTGTGTGTTCTGTAGAGGGATACCTGGAGCATCCACAGGATGCGTTCCAATATTATCGCTCACAGGGCGTTACCCGTATGGTTGCCGAGAAGAAACACATGGGCAGCCGGGCCATTTTGCTTCTCTTCCGCGATGAGCAAGCTGCAGTGCAGCGAGTGGGCCGACCGATGCTGGGGAACATTGTGACACGGACGGGCCGATCCTTTTTTGACCCTTCGACAGAGCAAGATGTGCTTTCCAGATTACATGCGGACTTGACCGCAGATGGTTATTTTGATCGTCATCAGACAGAGTTCGTACTGCTCGATGCGGAGATTGTACCTTGGAATCTGAAGGCGCGTGAGCTGATTGCTTCACAGTACGCACACGTGGCCGAAGCCTCGCTCATGGATCGCTCTACGGTGCTGGACAAACTGCGAGAAGCTGAAGCGGCAGGTCGTAAAGTAGATGAGTGGTTGCAGGAGACAGCAGGTAAACTCGCTAATGCCGAGACGTTCCGCGATGTATTCCAGAAATACTGCTGGGATGTGGATGATATCGGGGACATTCGGATTGCACCGTTCCACACACTGGCACATAGCACAGGAGCATCTTGGGAGCAAACACATGAATGGCATATGGAGCAGAACCGTGAGTTCGCTCGCATGTCGACCCTGATGATGGAGACGGAGTATCGCGTGATCACAAGTGAGGCAGATGAAGCGGATGTCATTCGTTGGTGGGATGAGATTACGGCGGAAGGCCATGAGGGAGTTGTGATCAAACCCGAAACATTCCGCGCCTGGAATAGCAACAAAATGATTCAGCCTGCGATTAAAGTACGAGGACGTGCATATTTGCACATCATCTATGGTATGGATTACCTGGCACCCGAGAATCTGTCCCGGCTTCGTAAACGCAAAACATCCAAAAAAGAACGCCACGCCTTAATGGAGAGTGCATTGGGGATGGAGGGTATTGAGCGCTTTATACGTAGAGAGCCAGTGGAACGAATTCATGAATGTGTGCTGGCAACGCTATCACTGGAGTCGGAGCGAGTGGACCCGCGTTTGTAAACTGTTATGTGAAAATAAATTTATGTATTCACCTATAATGTATGGGTAATTATGGTATGATACTCTGGCCAAACTAATTGCTGGAGGTTATCCATATGCGTATCAAAGTAATAAGCAGTTTGCTTGCCATGTTCATGATTTTTGCTACCGTAGCGTCTGCTCACCCAGGAAGAACAGATGCCAATGGAGGGCACACCTGTCGCACCAACTGTGCAAAATGGGGTCTGAAACAAGGGGAATATCATTATCACAACGGAGGTTCCTCTTCGAGTTCCAAATCTTCCTCTTCAAGCTCATCCAGTTCGGGAAGTACCAAGAAAAGTAACAAATCTTCAACGGCAACCCAAAAGAAAGCTGCTCCTAAACCAGAATATATCAAGTCTTCTGTTCAGGTGAAGGTGAATGGTTCCAAAGTTATTTTCACTGAATCTCCTATTGTAATGAATAACACGAATCTTGTACCACTACGTGAGATGGCCAAAGCAATGAAAGCCAAAACGTCTTGGGACAGTAAGACTCAAACTATTACGGTTACCAAAGATAAGTACAAGCTAATCTTTACCTTGGGTAGTAAAAAGGTGAAGGTGAACGGGAAAGAGGTCACCCTGCAGGCAGCACCCAAAGAAATTAAGGGAACGACGTACATTCCGCTCAGAGTTTTGGTAGAAGGGCTTGGAGCATCCCTCACTTCATCCGGTAATACGCTGACGGTGAAAGTGAAAGAATAAGAAATCATATAGAAGCAGGTTGGGAGCTAATCCTAACCTGCTTCTATTGCATACACAGATGTATTTATTTTGAGGAGTCCTCATCGCACAACGTATCTTGCGCTGGGACGTATGAGGTATTGTGGATCAGTTCGTATGTGCAACCGCACGAATCTCAATCAGTTGATGTGGGAAGGCGAGTCCCGATGTCCCAACCATCGTGACAGCCGGACGATGAGTACCAATATACTCTTTGTACACGGCGACACACGCCTCAAGATGCTCCTGCGGGTGAACCAGAAAAATCTCCAGTTCAGCAATGTTCGACTTGGTCACATCGAATCCTGCGAGCACACGATCCAAGTTATCCAGTGTCTGACGAACTTGTGCTTCAATATCATCCACACCAATAAACGTCCCCTGCATATCATGCGAAAATTGTCCTGCAATGTAGATCGTACCGTTAACGCTGTATCCCTGAGCAACGCTAAATGCTTCTTCCCACGGTACACCGTGGCTATAGATTTGAGCTGTAGTCATATGTTTCTCTCCTTTGGAATTCAAGATAAGGTTAGTATAAACGGAGAAAAACGACTTGGGCAGTACGCACTTTCATGACAGTGACTATCCACAAGGATAGCGTCAATACGGTGTTTGTAAGCCTTACGACTCATTGAAGAGAATCTTTATATCAGGATATTTAAGTTAGGTATAACTAACTTAAGTCCTATATCCTTCCACTAGAATCTGGGTAATAATTATAGTAGGTAAGTGAAATGGAATCTCATAACGTAACGATAGGGGGTAACCTGTATGGCATCCATGATTCTGCTGGTGAAACAGACGGAGGACGATGAGAAGGTTATTTATCGATTCGGACCGAATGAGCGAAAGATGGGGCTCATTGAGATGAATAAGATCAAGGAAAGTGTGAAGGAGCTGGAACCTGTTCAGGTGGATGGGGTAAGCCCGAGTTTTTTCTTTAACCGAGCCGCGCAGCGACTGGTACGATGTTTATTCAGGGAAGGCGGCAAGTTCCCGGAACGAACGACGTTTGAATCATAGTTTTAGCACTTCAAAAAAACAAGTCCACAACCCTGTTCAGGGGTCATGGACTTGTTTTTTTATTTCAGAACGTTTTGGCATAAGAGATCAGTGCTGTTATCGTAATGATGTTAAGTAGCGTCGAGATTAGTACCGTCTGGGCTGCAAAATCGGGTTCGTTATCGTATTCTTCCGCCAGGATGGATGCATTAACACCAGTCGGCATACCCGAAGCGATAATGAGTGCCTGTGCAGCGATACCTTCCAATCCAAGCATTAGCACAATTGAAATCCCGATGGCGGGGCCAATCAGGAGACGCAAAAATGTGCTAATATACACATCAAGACGGTATAGCCGGATCGGATATTTTACAATCTGTGCCCCGAGTGTCAACAGCGCCACGGCAACCATACTTTGCTGCGCATAGGTCAGCGGCATGGACAGGAACGTAGGCAAGGGAACCTTCCACATGTGAAACAGAATCCCCAGCAAGAGCGCATACGGAACGGGCATTTTAAGAAATCCAATAATCACCGCACGGTAATTACCTTTGAGCTTCGCGCCCTGAATGGACAACACGCCATAGGTGAATGTAAGCAATGCCTGCAAAGACATGACCAGCGCCTGAATGGAAGAGGCCAGTGGATCGCCGCGGAATACCAGGGCATTGATGGGCAGTCCATAGTTGCCTGCGTTATCCAGCATAATGCTGTTGTTGAAGGCAGCCTTCATGCCTTTATTCATCTTAAGTGAACGCGCAAATACAGAACCTACAATATAGAGAATCAATACATATATTGCGTAAAAGAGTGTCACAGTCCCGAGCAGTTCGCCGGACATATCTGAGTGATACATGCTCATAAAGACGGCTGCGGGGGTAATACAATAGAAATTGATTTTGGCGAGCGTGTACAAGTCCAGCTTGAACACCTTTTGCATCCAGGACCCGACGGCGATCAGGAGAAAGACGGGCAGGACGACTTCAAGCATGATGTCTGCAATCATCAGTTTCAGCTTCCTTTTTCATGAAAATTTCAATCCGATTTCGAAAATGCTTTGCTCATTATAACATTTTATACACACACGAAAGATGTAATTAGCTAAAAAAGATAAGGGGGATTCCCATTATGATTCCAGATCATCTGGATGTTGGTTTATCTATTCTGTTTATTGGCTTCAATCCGAGCATTACGTCTGGAGAGACAGGTCATCATTATGCTTACAAAGGAAACCGGTTCTGGCGCATTCTTGAACGGTCGGGATTAACCCCGCGTTTATACGATGCACAGGAGGATGGAGAGTTGCTGAAGCTGGGGTACGGATTCACAAATATCGTGGCCCGGCCCACTAAAGGTGTGGAAGATATTTCGAAGGAAGAGTATGCAGAAGGACGCCAGATTTTACGGCAAAAGCTGGAGGAATACCGACCGGACATCGCCTGTTTTGTCGGAAAAGGAGTGTACACCCAGTACAGCAAACGTGCCAAAGTGCAATGGGGATTCCAGGACGACCCGGTCGTCAAGGAGATTCAGGAGTTCGTCGCTCCCTCGTCCAGTGGACTCGTGCGGATGTCGATGGATGAGATTGTGGCGATCTATTCCCAGCTTGCTGATTTTGTTACGGAGAAGAACGGGGAGAATGAATAGGTAAGAAAGACAGGAGAGATAGGAGGTAAAAGGAAAAGGCTACCACCGAATGTGTGATTCGGGTTGCCATAAAATTTACTACGAAACCTTTAGAGAATATGCTATGGCAATAACATATGTGTATACAGAGTTCACCCAGTCGGCTTCGTCGATAAGGGCGAATTCTTTTTTTTGGATAAAGTGAGAGGTTTCGGAAACGTCTTCCGTCTATATAGTACAGAACCATGCATGGAAGCTGTAGAGAAGGGGGATTACATGACTCAACAGATACCGGAGGAGGAGCTTATTCAGCGCATTGTTGCAGGGGATAAGCAGTTGTTCTCCGTGCTTGTGGATCGATATAAAAATAAAGTCTACGGCATTATGCGCGGAATGGGCGCGAGTCATCCGGATGCACAGGATCTCGCTCAGGATACGTTTATTCGCATCTATCGTTATCTCCCGTCGAGGCGGGAGGAAAGCAGTTTCTCGTCGTGGGTGTATACCATTGCGGTGAATAGGATGCGGGATTTTATACGGGAAAAGAAACCCGTCATGTCTCCGGTCGATCAAGGGATCGAACCTGTCAGTAATGAAACACCGGAAAAACGTGTGCTACATAAGGAGATGCAGCGTGAAATATACCGCCAGCTCGAACAATTACCTGAATCGTATCGGTTGGTGTTATTACTGAAGTACACAAACGAGTTGAGCTATGAAGAGATTGCAGACATTACAGGCATGAGTTCAACCAAAGTGCGAAACGCCCTTTATCGCGGGAAAAAGACGCTGAGGAAGCAAATGGAACGCAAAGGAGGTTTAGCTACGTATGAAGCCTATTTCAAAGGATGAAGATCGGATGTGGGAGGAGCACCTGTTCCGTGAGGAGCCGGATGTAGATTTTACGCTTAAGGTTATGCAGAAGCTGGATGGCGTGTCCATGGAAAGTGGCGAAGCTGAAAGTCCATGGTCGAGAAAGGTGCCCAAAACAAGATGGATATACCGGACGGGGATTGTGGCTGCGGCTGTGCTCCTGTTTGGAGGAGGTGCATGGCTTGCTTGGGATCGGACAAGTGCACCAGAGGAGCCCGTGGTGAGCGCTGTAAATATTCCTCGTTTACCCGATATACCAGTACCTACGGAATTAAGGGAAGCATTCCTCACTGAAGATTATAAGCGATTGAAGCCATTAGAGCTTGTGGTTAATCCGAACATTAAGATTGAAGATCAGGGATACACGTTCGAGATCAAAGATGTGTTTGTAGATCGTTCACAAATTGTGTTTTTAACAGAGCAAACTAGCCCGGACGACATCAGGATACCAGTTGTTACTCCAGAAGCAGGGAAGATTCAAATTACAGATGTACACGGTAATTCAGTTGCTGTCCCTGTAGTGGATCCCCAGCCTAGTGGTTTAAATTATCGAAAATTCGTATTTCAATTAAATGATGTTATTCCAGATCAGATTGTCGTACGCGGAGAATTAAACTTTCTAAAAATACCTGATTATTATGACGCGGGTACTAACACAATAGTGAAAAATAATACAACAGTAGATTGGAGTTTTCAATTCAACATCGACATGACAAAAGCAAAAGAAATGGCTACTATGACTCCTATGAATAACACGTATACCACGCCGGAGGGGTTAAAGCTAGACATGACACAACTTGTGAGAACGCCAAACGGGACCCGCCTTGATGTGAATGTCAGTTTAAATGATCAACTGCAGGCAAAAGTGAGTGAGGATTGGAAGGAACAGATGGATATCCTGTATCACATCGAAATTCCTGAAACCAACGAGTATAGAATATTTAACGGAAGCAGGCCTTACACTCGACAGGCAAAGTTCAGGCTTCGTGATCTGAGTGAAGCGAACGGAAATGGCGGTTGGTTGAAACTATCGGAGACATGGGACCCCGCATTTGTGACGGTGGACGCGAAGAATATTCGCTTTGTATTAGATGGCTACACTTTACCGGTAAAGGAAGAGAAGTCTATCGAAATTGATCTTGAACAGCTCCCTCTCACGACCACCACATTTGAGCAATCAGGTGACAGCATCGTTTTGAATGGGTATAACTTTGATGCAGAAAGAGGGGTTTATATTCCATCGGGTAGTGGAACCGATGACCAGCATTCTCTTGTATTGTTAGGAAGTGCGGAGTTCTCCAACGAAATTGTCGGGGACAAATGGGTGGCGGTTGATCGTGAAGGGATTGAATATCCCGTTTCATTTCTAAATTCATTTAAAGAGATAAATAATGACGAAAAATATGTTACAAGTGATCTCAAATTAATGGTTCATGGACTCTATCAGAATTCTGCTACCAAGTTCACCTTGAAACGAACGGTTGTTCATCGTGAGTATCGTGATGTGAATTGGGAAGTGGGCCTTCCATCGTACAGTAGTCTGCCTTGGCTGAAGTAACTAATAATATCAATTTATACTCAGCCATGAAATAAATGAAGCTTTGAATGGATGGCATAAGTATGGATCAATAGATTGGATTCTAGATGTGTAGATAGGCATATAAGGTATACGAAAAGGCCCTGCATAATGGTATGCGGGGCCTCTTTCTTATGCAGAGGGGTTATGCTTTCTGAATTATGCCGATTCCCTTGGAATTAACGTAGTCGATAACATAACCGTCTCTTTCGGCGTTCCGGGGCGTTCAATCCGGCGCTGCAAAGCCTCGACGGCTCGCTGTCCAAGTTCCTCTTTGCACAGATTAACTGTGGTTAGAGGGGGAGACGATGTGACTGCGGAGTGTACATTGTCAATACCGATGACAAGGCAATCTTTAGGTGTAGAGATACCCATCTCCTGTAATTTGTGCATCCACTGCAAGGCGATATCATCATTAACACCAATCCAGGCATCGGGACGTTTGTCATCTGGCATATTTTGAATTGTGGTAGCCAGCTGGTTAACCCATTCCCCATTTTCATACGGAATGTTCCATTCTCTGAAGCTGGTCGTATGACTGGTGTCCACATGGAAATGATTCAAAGCCAACTCAATCCCGATTTTCCGCTGGGCGAAGCTCGCAGCACGACCATCATCTGTGATGAGGCCGATCCTTCGGCAATTCATAGACATTAGATATCTAGCCACGGTGATGCCAGCTTCCAGATTATCATGGCTGATCGTATCACAATTAAGCAGGGGTTCCTGATGATCTACCAAAATAATAGGTCGACCCGTCTGAGAGAGTCGTTGCAGAACCGTATGAGGGAAAGCCCCCATGACAATAATCCCGGCACAACGTTCCCAGTCCAAATGAGGAGCAATAGCTTTTTCGGGAGAGATGTTCTCGTCCGTCACTCCCAGTGAGGGAGATACAATGGCATGATGCCAGCCACGCTCATTACATGCTGAGATCATACCTGACAGAACACGCTGCCAGTAGTGGGGTTCACCACGGTTAAGTTGATTCATGCATATGAGAGCAAACGGTGGATCGGACGGATCTGCATGGTTTGCAGCAGCAGGACTATTGTTAGCCCCCGGAGTACTTTGGCGATATCCTAAAGCCCGAGCGAGTTCGAGTACCCGTGCGCGTGTCGCTTCACTGACACCCGTCTTGCCACTGAGTGCACGGGAGACGGCATATTTGGATAATCCGAGCTGGTCAGCCAGCGTCTGAATGGATACTTTGCGTGACATATCATTACTCCTTCATTTGACGATCATCTTCTGACACAGTACACTTACAAATAATAATGTTATTATAATTTATCATAACAAAAATAACAATAGAGTTATAAGGAGACGACATCCATGGAACAGTTCAGATTACCGAAAATCCCTATGCCACATTTGGAATTGCCACAAGCTGTGCAGGATATTCTGACTGAGGCGGACGAGCGTTTGCAACATCGACCGAGATTACTGGCGCAGTTTCGAAATTGTTTTCCGAATACACTGGAAACGACCACGAAGCTATTAGAGGATGGAACAACCTTTGTAATTACAGGGGATATTCCCGCGATGTGGTTAAGGGATTCTGTAGAGCAGGTCATGCATTATGTTCCGCTTGCGAAGGATGACGAGAATTTACAACGTATCATCGGAGGGCTGATCAAAAGACATACATTCTATGCTGATAAGGATATCTATGCCAATGCGTTCAATGAAACGGCGAATGGATGGCATTGGGATGCCAATGATGAGACGGAGATGTCACCTTGGGTGTGGGAACGGAAATTTGAACTGGATTCCCTCTGTTTCTCCATGAAGTTGGCTTATACATATTGGCGGGAAACGGAACTCGCGGATATATTCGATGAGCGCTTCAAGAAAGTGATGGAGAGTATCGTACAACTATGGGAGACAGAACAGCATCACGCAGAGCAATCACCTTACCGGTTCATGCGGCGTAATTGTCCAGCTCATGATACCCTGCGTAATGAAGGATTGGGTATGCCAGTGAATTATACGGGCATGATCTGGTCTGGATTCCGTCCGAGCGATGATGCCTGTGATTTTCATTATAATATTCCGGCGAATATGTTCGCTGCGGTAACCTTGCGGCAGATGGGGGAGATCGCGAAGTGGGTGTTCCGGGATGAACAGCTGGTGAGTCGAATGGCTCGTTTGGAAGAAGACATACGACATGGCATTTCTCTGTACGGTACTTACCGTCATCCAGAGTATGGACAGATCTATGCCTATGAGACGGACGGTTACGGCAACTTTTGTCTGATGGATGATGCGGGTACACCTGGCCTAATGTCCATTCCGTATATGGAGTATGCTTCGATTGAAGACATGGTGTATCAGAACACTCGTCGATTCATTTTGAGTAAGGAAAATCCGTTTTACTATGAAGGGCAGGTAGCGAAAGGCATTGGTAGCCCTCATACCCCTCCGGGATACATTTGGCACATGGCGCTATCCATGCAGGGCCTGACCGCAGACAATGACGAGGAGATGCTGGCGATGATTGAATTGCTGGAAAACACGGATGCAGGTACTGGATATATGCATGAGGGCTTCCACGCCGATGATCCAAACACGTTCACCAGACCATGGTTTGCTTGGTCCAACAGTCTGTTCTCGCAACTGGTGTATAAGGCAATGAAGAAAGGAATTCTATAAAAGATACATTTTTTAAAAAAGTGTTCTTACTGCTCGTAAAGCGGCAGTTTCGGTTACGAATCGTTCTTTTGATCGCTGTTATCCCCGGATTTCTTGATCGACTTTTGTAAAGTCGAAATCCGGGGATAAAGGCGACCGCGTTACTTCTTCAGAATCGATTTCGTTCCCTGCACTACGTTTACTATCGAGCGCGACTGTTTTTTGAACGACATCTTTTTTTAGAATTAGGGGAGTAGGTAAAAAAACAAGAAAGCCCAAACTGCTGAACTTTGCAGTTTGGGCTTTGTTTAATATGAAAAACACAGGCGCTTTGCTATGTGTTTTTTAGCAGATCGGCGATGAACACTTTCTGCCCTGTGCGTGCGCTTTCTAGGGATGCGAGGACCATAGCCATGCTGAACTGGTTATCACTGCAATCGGTCTCAGGTAATCGTCCGGATTCCAGTGCAGCGAACATGTCTTCGAGGCAGCCGTGGTGTCCTGTTTTCTCCATGATCGGCAGTTCCGCTTCAATCCGCTTACTTGGCTGGAAAAAGGATGGTTTGCCGTCAGCATCCAGGCTTTGCGCAGCAACCACCTCAGCGTAGATATCGTCATGACCATCCCAGATGGCGGTTCCTTTTTCACCGATTACGCGCCAGTTTGCTTCCCATGATGTGGGTACACCCTCTGCACACCAGGACCCCCGATAGTTGAACACAGACCCGTCAGACATCTCAAATATACATAAAGCCATCGCATTGCCCTGATACCAGGAACCTGGAGGATTGAAATCATGGCAATATACTGAGATCGGGTTGGCTCCAAGAATATATCGTGCCTGATCAAACGTATGTATCGCCATATCGAGCAGCAGTGGACTATCCATCAGGTCTCGGAATCCGCCGAAGTGTGGCCCGAGGAAAAAGTCGGCCCCTGCGTAACCTACCTGCCCTATAGCTCCGCCGGAAATGAGGTGCTGGTAGGCGCGGATACGCGGATCGAAACGGCGATTCTGCATGACGGCTTGAATGTGTCCTGTACTGCGAGAGGTTTGCACAATATCTGTGCAATCGGAGAAGGACTCTGCCAGTGGTTTTTCACCAAATACATGACATCCTTCCTTCAGCGCTGTCATGGCAATGCCGTAATGACTCGCCGGAATCGTGACATCAAATACGATATTTGCGCTGGTAGCTTGGATGGCCTCACGGATATCGGTGAACGTAGGGCAGGTGAGGCCGTGTCTTGTAGCAAAAGCAAGGGCTGTCTGTTCATACAGATCGACCAGTCCCACGATTTCTGTATCTGGCCTTTGCAAGGCATAGTCCGCCCACGTGTTTGCCATGGCACCGCAGCCAGCAATAATTACCCGATAAGGATGAGTCATGTTCTCATCTCCTTCGCATGGATTCTGTTATACAGCTCGCATGGTTTTCTATACTGGATTGGGTACAAAATCGCCGCCGCGGCACTGTTTCAAATATCGTAATGCATGCACCTGTCCGGTCATTTCGAGTTCATCTTTGTACACTGGATCATGCCAGCCTTCGATATCAATTGTGCCTTGATAACCGTTCTGACGCAGAATGGTGATGATGTCTGCCCAGTTGCTATCTCCGAAGCCTGGGGTACGGTGCCAGACAAATTCACGTGGGCCATGCACGCCGTATTCCTTGACAATATCCCAGGCAATCGTGGCATCTTTGCCATGTACGTGGAATACTTTGTGAGCCCATTTGCGCAGTTGTGGAATAGGATCGATCAGGCTGGACATTTGATGGCAAGGCTCCCATTCCAGTCCGACATTGTCATCTGGAACAGCGTCGAACATCATCTCCCAGGCCGTCGGGTTATGGGCAATATTCCAGTCGCCCGTCTGCCAGGTTCCACCCATATCACAGTTTTCAAAAGCAATGCGTACACCCCGGTCTGCTGCCCGGCGTGCCAATTCACCAAATACTTCCTTGAACCGGGGGATAGACTCGTTAATGGGTTGATCGGTCAGACGTCCGGTGAATCCAGAGACGATATCTGCACCGAAGAGCTGTGCATTATCGATAACCCGCTCCCAGCTTGCCAGTGTATCGGCGTTGTCTCCGGCTCCTGTGAGCGGATTACCAAATACACTCACCGCGGAAATGACAATACCTTGTTCGTCCACGATTTCACGGACACGTTTGGCTGTCTCTGCTAGGTCCAGATCACCAGTTGTTTGCCAGAAGGTGAGGTTAAATGATTCGAAGCCGTATTGCATGATCTGCGGGATAACGCGGACGGCGTCCTGCCCGCCTACAAGGGTACCGATGCGTAATGATTTATTCATGGTTGTATTTCACTCCAATATTGGCTTATAGTACTTCGTGACACACTCATTATAGCCGTGCATTAGCGGGATGGCTCTACACAATCTTGTGTAATATTAGTCGGATCTTGTTCAGAGGGGGGAGAAGTCGTGCTAGATCTGAAAGCGCTTCACGAAAATACCCGAATTGATCATAAATCACACCCATTTCAGCTGTTCCGAAATCGGTGTTCGGATATGAAAAAGGAAGAATGTATTCTGTATTTGCATTGGCATGAGCATTTTGAACTGATTGTCATGCGAAGGGGCAGTGCGTTGTTTCATATTGATAGCAAACCTTATGTGGTGCAAGCGGGTGAGGTCATCATCATTCCGGGAGGAACGTTGCATGTCGGGTATGCTCTGGATGATGGGGATGTGGATTATGATTCCGTTGTGGTTAACCGTGCATTGTTCCATGATTTCACTCATGATCCCGTACATGAGCAATATGTCGCGCCGTATCTGGAAGGCAGGGTGAGGTTTCCGGTCAAACCGGCAGAGGAAAATGCAGCCTGCGCAGGCTATTATTCTTTGCTGAATGAGGCTGTGGAGGAAATGGCGTTACAGCCCCCGGCTTATCAGCTCGTGGTGAAGTCCAAACTGCATGCTTTGTTTACCCTGCTTGCGCGTACATTTATGCCGCAGCAGTTGCCGGATAAATCATCGGGCGGATCGTATTTTCCCAACCGCGAACGCTTCAAACAGTTGATTGCACAGATTGAAGCGGACCCCACAGGTAAGATGTCTGTTACGGAAGCGGCAAGCCATGTGGGACTGAATGCGTATCACTTCTGCAAAATGTTCAAAAAGCTGACCGGACGTACCTTTGTGGAATACGTAAACGGGTGCAGGATGGGTGAGGCAGAACAACTATTACAAAACAGTAGTCTGACCATTACGGAGATCGCCGCCAGAGTAGGGTGCGACAACGCGAACTATTTTACGAAACTATACAAACAATACAAGGGCATGACTCCTTCCCAGGGGCGAGGGAGAAAAGAAGGTTGAGCACAGCTAGCTTAGCAGTGCAGTGGTCTCGAATAAAATGTCCATAACGATGGTTGTAACTATATGCAACTCGCAATCACAACTGTGAGCAGAAACAGAAGCAGAGCACACGGCAGTGATTGCCGTACTAATCACCATACCCATACTCATACTCACATCTATGAAGAATAACCCGGATAAGGCCAACTCAAGGCGTTCATCCGGGTGGTTTGGATTCAATAAAACAAGATAATCATCTATGTGTACAACGTACTCATTTCATAAATCTGGAGAACAGACGATTGGCTTTCTTGGCGAGGTCGTCCATTTTGACATTGGCATGATCGAGCTGATTGTATCCCCATTTGATCGTTTGCAGCATGCGTGGAGATATGGGCGTACCTTTGATCCGTGGATAGATGTTGTGATAAGCCCAGACAAGATGCTCCCAGCGATTGTCATTGCCGTCCTGAATGTACTCGGATACGTCGATCACTTTGCCGCGTCCGTTCTGAAGAATTACATTTTTTAGATGGATGTCGCGGGGGTTCAGCCCACGGCTGCGAACGGCTTCTCGTGCTGCGTCCACATCGAGCATCACCTGCTCGGGGACGGGGATTCCTTTTTCCAAACATTCCAGCAGGGTATCTCCGGGTTCAAAACTGATCACGAGAACGTTCCGGCCGCTGCCGTAATAGGTAGGGAAGTATGGCAGGCCTTTGAGCTGCTCGTATACCTGTTTTTCATTTTCGAGTTTGTCCAAGGCATGATCCGAGTACATCTTGAAGGCATACTGCGGCAAGCCGTCATACGTAAATACAGCCGCATCCGTACCTGTGCCAATGCAATTCAATCCTTCTACATCGCCGATGATGTTCACGAGCTCATTCCGGTCGCTTCCGATGACTTGGATCTGTTGTAATGCTTCTTCCGCCTGGAACCAATCCGGTCGATTCATGGGTGGTGCCTCCTTTTAGGATATGCCTGTACGATTTTTTTACATGAAATTTTGTCTAACGAACCGAGTAAGTCTTATTTCACGTTTGTGTGTGAGATTCGTTAGCGCCGGGCTCGCGCTGGACCCGTAAGACCCGTACTAGCATCCCGGATTCGCTGCCCTCTACATAAGTATATTATGCGTTCTGCTCCGCAATTTCATCTTTTGGTGATGTTACTATATAAACGATACGGATCGAATCGGAAACGGTTGCGTCAGAAGAAAATAACGGAAGCGCGCTTGCGGCAATGTTGCCCGGGCTTTATACTGTGAGCATTAAGGGATCTCATGCAGATCCGGCATACAGAAAGGCAGAATATCTTATGGCACAATACCCGCAGTGGTCTTATTCGCAGTCGCGGGCGAGTATGTTCGATGAGTGCCTGCGCAAATATTATTATCATTATTACGGTGCCCATAACGGCTGGAAGACAGACTCTGCTGATGAGATGCAGGTTCGTCTGTACCGTCTGAAACAGCTTAGCAATCTGTACCTTGTCTTCGGGGACCTTGCGCATCGGATGTGTGAGTCGGCGGTACGCAGCAGGGAAGAGGGCAAAGATAAACCGCGTGAACACTTTTTGGAACAGACGATACGCAAGCTGCTGAATCAGGCGTATATGGAATCGATGGACGCGGATCAATGGCGGCTGAACCCCAAGAACCGCACGATGTTGTCCGAGATCTATTACGGGGATGATACGTTGAATGACCGGATCGCCACGATTAAGGAGCGGGCTTCGGCCTGTGTTAGTAACCTGTACCAGACGCTTACGTGGGAGGACTTGTCCCGGGCAAGTACGGACATTCTGGAGATTGAGAAATGGGATACCATGATGCTGCATGATACGCGCGTGTATGTGAAGATGGATTTATTGTATCGACGCAGTAACGGCAATATTGTCATTGTGGACTGGAAGACGGGCAAGGAAGATGACTTCTCGGATCAGCTAATGCTGTACGCATCCTATGTGAGAGAGCACTACCGGGTTCCCTTGGAGCAGATTGAGCTGCGAGTGGAGTACCTGTTAACCGGGAAGCATCGAGAGTTCACGGCCACGGAAGAGGATATCCGGAAGGTGGAGGAGAACGTGGGTCGTTACATCGAGGAGATGCGATCCTGCGTGGAGGATGAGTATTACAACCGTCCCAAGGACGTCAACTATTTCACGGCGATGCCATCGCACCGGTCCTGTCGGGATTGCAACTTCCGCGAAGTATGTAGCGAACGGACGGTCTAGAGCGCCAAAACCAGAAGAACATACGTAAGGCCTTATACCAACGAGCTATTTCATATGTGAAAAAAATCAAGAAGCGCAAGCCGGGGACATCATCTGCCCGACTCGCGCTTCTATTGCGTTCCACAGGCCTGGCGACAAGGCGCCGAGGTGGAACGATCCTATCAAGATCACTGGACAGCGGCGGTATTCTCCAGCGCCTGTCCTGCAGGAACATAGGCGTGCCCGAGATCCCGGGCAACCGCCTCATACGTGATGTGTCCATTCAGTGCGTTAACTGCGCTGCGAATGGACGAACTGCCACGAATCGCGGCGGCTGCACCGTGGTTCGCCAGCTGCAACGCATAAGGCATGGTGGCGTTAGTCAGCGCCACCGTGGACGTACGCGGCACGGCGCCTGGCATGTTCGCCACCGCGTAATGCACGACACCATGTTTCACATAGGTCGGTTCATCGTGGGTCGTGATATGATCAATGGTCTCAACGATCCCACCTTGATCAATCGCCACATCCACAATGACCGAGCCCTGTGCCATGGCCTTCACCACCTGCTCGCTGACAAGGGTTGGCGCTTTGGCGCCTGGAATCAGCACCGCACAGATCAACAGATCTGCCGCCGCAACAGCTGAGGCAATGTTGGACGGGCTGGATACCAACGTGTGGATTTGATTGCCAAAGATATCATCTAACTGGCGCAGACGATTCAGATTCAGATCAAGGATGGTCACATCTGCTCCAAGACCAATGGCAATTTTGGCTGCATTTGTTCCCACCGTTCCGCCACCAATTATGACCACTTTCCCTCGACTGACACCCGGTACACCGGACAACAGAATACCCTTGCCACCTTCGGTCTTCTCCAGTAGCTGTGCTCCGATCTGAGATGCCATGCGTCCTGCGACTTCACTCATAGGTGTGAGCAGTGGCAGGGTATTATTGACCTCCAGCGTCTCATACGCGATGGCCGTTACCCGACTTTCAATAAGGGCTTTTGCAAGCTCCGGTTCCGCTGCGAGGTGCAGGTAGGTGAACAGAATCAGCCCCGGACGAAAATATCCGTATTCACTGGCAAGCGGTTCTTTCACCTTGATGATCATATCAGCCTCTGCCCACACGGACTTGGCATCATTCCGAATGTCAGCGCCCGCAACTTGGTATTCATGATCGGTGAACCCGCTACCGATCCCCGCGCCTTGTTCAATCATCACCTGGTGACCGGCTCTGATGAAATCAGCAGCCCCGGCCGGAGTCATTGCTATACGATTCTCATTGTTTTTGATTTCTTTGGGAATTCCGATTCTCATCACCATGCACCTCGTCCATTTATTGGTTGTTAGCTTATACTACAAGTTTATGACTTGCATAATCGTTTTGCACCTTACCCGATGTCTAATTTTTAGGGAACCAACTCAACATATTGTCGAAAAAGACTGTTCAGGACATTTGTCCATGGATTATAATGTAAGAAAAAATAACACAAAGAGGGATCGCCATTGCAAAATGACCGCGTGTTTACGATCAAAGATATCCTTGCACGTCCGGTATTTGGCCGAGCAAGACTAACGGCAGGGAAGGATGGAGTGAACCGTCAGGTTGGCTGGGTTCATGTATTGGAGATTACGAATGTATCTCCATTCGTAAGCCCCCATGATCTTATTTTATCCACCGGACTGTGGCTTCAATCGGAAGAAGGGCGCGAAGAGTACCTGCTTCAGCTGATTGGCAGTGAGGCAGCAGGGCTGTGTGTGGAGTTTGGCACTAGCATATATGGAATCCCGGAAGAACTGATTGAACTGGCGGACAGACACCAGTTCCCGCTGATCGTATTTGAACAACCGGTTCGTTTTGTGGAGATCACACAGGATATTCACTCTCTGCTCATTAATCATCAGCACCAGCTGCTGAAAAGTCTGGAGGCTTACTCCCGTCAGCTTCAGCAGCGAACATTGCAGAGTACGGATATGTCTGCTGTGCTGAACCTGCTGCATGAGTACGCTGCAAAACCAGTGGTGTACATCTCGTCCATGGAGCCGGGCAGTTATGTGCCCGAACTGGCTCCAGAGATGGAACAGGCCATTTATACCTGGTATGAACAGGAGGTAGAGCACCTGGATCTGAATGATTCGGATACCGAATTATGGTTTCACATGGACGAAGAGAAGGTTCTACTGTGCCAACCGGTCGTCTGTTTCGGACAGGTATTCTCTGCTGTGGGCATGATCGTGCATCCGTCCGCTCCAGTAGAGTATCTCAAGTTGTTACTCGACTATACGGCAAAAGCGGCGGCAGCGCTCACGCTTCGTTCCCAGTTCCTTGAAGAGAAAATGGTCCGCAATCAGAACGAGCTGATCCAGGATCTGATGAATGGCAACATCCATCAGGAGGAACAAGCCCAGACCCGAATGGGACTTCGTTTGCTGGTGAAGGGACAGTACTGGTTTGCGGGAGGGGTTATCGAGATTGAGCATCGGTTGAAGGGTACAGGCCGGGAGCGAATGGAAGCCAATCATCAGGATATTCTTGTCCTACTTCGTTCCCTGCTCAAGAAGAACAATCTGCCCAGCCTGATTATGCTGAAGAATAATCAGGTGTATCTATGTTGTGCGAAGGAAGCAGTGACTGCTAATACGCGTCATCAACTGCTGCGCTTGCTGGAAGGAATCACGCTGGATGTAAACCGGTTTGCCAGCCGTAACTTGAAACAAGTCACCATCCATGCGGGATTTGGCAAGTTACGCAGCCGTTTGACCAGCTTGCCTGAGAGCCTTCAGGAGGCCTATCAGGTAATCGAAGTTTCGAGATCGGTAGATCAGATGGAACATGTCCACTTTTACGAACGTATGGGTATATATCAAATGTTAAAAGCCTTGCCCCAAGCCTTCCTGCAGCCCTTTGTCCAAGATCATCTGGGTGTACTGATTGAACATGACCAGACGAATCACCTGCGATTGGTAGAGACGCTGGATGCCTATCTGCAGAATTTTGGTTCCAAACGGGATGCTGCTGCCCAGTTGTTTGTTCATCGGCAAACGCTGTATAACAGACTGGAGAAACTGGAAGAGCTGATGGGACCTGATTACATGAGTCAGGAGAGAAGAATCTGTCTGGAGATGGCGCTACTCGCGCATGCGATGATTGAGAATGGACAATGGCAATCCTCTTGATGGGGTGATATAAGATGTAAGAAAGACTGTGCATTAAGCTTGTACTACCTCGTGCACAGTCTAGCAGTTTTTGTTGATCCGCCGAGTATGTTGTAACGAGGCGGGAAGGTGTTGCAGGATAGGAGTGGAGCGGCGTCCCCGATATAGTTTCGTTTGACCGGAGGATGGTGCCAGTGATAAAGAAGAAGGAGCAGCCAGCCGATATGGGGGTGTTGACCGGTCGGAGCGTCCTTCCGGTTCTGCCTCATGGGCTGTCATTGAAATACCGCTTTGGAGCAGCCATTCATTAAGTCGTTTGGGATTGATTCCGAGTTGTCCGCTCAGATTACAGATATCGAGGTTTATTCTCACACAAATCCGCCTTTCCTGGAATATCGGGCTGGTAGTAGGGTTTGAAAGGGAAGCATGAATTCGAGATCAGTAAATGCTCATGTACATGTTGAGTGTAGCTTGATCGGCGGAATGATCCATTATGATAAGAAGTAGCGCGGAAACACTTATGTATACCTTGTTATACGTTTTCAAGTCCGCTGTATTGAATATTTCCAATAAATTGGCTTTTAACAAGATTCTATCACTTCACATGCATCTGCGCGTCTCAATATAGTCTCAATTTTGTGAGAAAATAGAATCAATTTCATAATACCTTCAGCTGCTTCAATCAAAGGTAGATAAGATCAAAACGATTCAATTTGTCTATATCTAGCTACTAAATGGATAGTTTACTGAGTTATGAAGTTGATTCAAAAAATATATTAAAAGTACCAGTATCTAGTACGGAGGACATATATGGGAAACAGTAGTGAGGCACAATACGACAAATATGCTAAGGATGGGAAACGTTTCGTTGGTCGAGCCAAGGAACTGACGACACTGGAGCAGTGGTTCGATCATCCGGAAGCCCCATTAACCATATTTTCAATTACGGGTATGGGAGGCATCGGTAAATCTTCCTTGCTTTCAGAAATGTTATCCATATCTCGGGATCAAGGTGCAACGGCAATATGGATGGACGGCCGATCATGCGGTGCGACCCCTTCCGTTTTTATGGATTATTTGTCCTCGACTTTGGGTTTGGAAACAATGGATCGTGAAGATTACCCGCGACCGCTAAGCTTGCTGAAAGATACTTCGGTCGATAAACGATTGGTCCTGGCAGTAGATAATTATGAAGAACTCGCACTGCTGGAAAGTTGGTTCATGGAAGTCTTCATATCCAAACTTCCGTTAAGAGGCATACTTGTTGTTCTTGCATCACGTCCGGAAATGGCATCCACCTGGCGGACACATCCCCGATTGCATCGGCGGTTTGTACCGATGCGGCTTCAACATTTTACCGTCGATGAGATTACGGAGTATATCACGGTGGCAGGCTCTCTGAATCAGGGCGTGGCAGGCACCATTACGAGAATGACTGATGGGCATCCGCTGGGTCTGGCCCTTGCTGTGGAAGCGGCGGATCAGAGACGCAATCTTCCTCATGCCGAATGGGCAGAGCTGTCGCATATGATCAGTGCCCGATTACTATTGGAACTTACGATTCCCCGTCTGCATCCTATGGTGGAGGTATTAACACTGGTTGAGACAGCGAATCAGGAATTGTTATCCGCTGTATTGGATATGACTGTGACGCAAGAAGAGTTTCACATGCTGAGACAGATGTCTTTTATTCGTTCCGACCCGGATGGTCTTGCTATGCATGATATGGCCAGGGTGCATCTGCTACGGGATTTTCGCCAACGTGAGCCACATCGGTTGCAGACGATGCGTATCAAAATCGCCAAGTTGCTGAAACCACTGCATGAACAGGCCGGGCTCCATGAGCGTCGCCAGATCGCTCGGAAGATGCTACTGCTCTGTCAGGAATCGATGCTGCAATATCGCAAGTACGCGGATGTGTCCCGTGATTCCTTGTTTTCGCCTCTTGAAACGATGAGAAAAGAGGAGCTGCCTGCTTTGCACAGATTGTTACATCAATGGTGCGAGTATAGCGTGGAACCATGGCAGGCTGTGTCCTACGGCCCCTTCCTGGATGAACTGGCGCACCGTCATCCCGAAGGGATCGTATTGATGCATGACAAGCTTGGAGAGCCAATCGCCATGTTCGTTACCGTACTTGTACATAAGGATAGTAGTGAGTTGCTCCTGAAATATTTTCCGAATGAGATGCATGAATGCTTTACGCCACAGGAGCTTGGGAATGATCCCGATCAGAGTGATACGCATTTTGCTTGGTTGGCTGCGGCGAGAGATGACATGCCTGGTTACACACGAGAAGAACTGGTAGGGTACATGGTACTGGACCGCCTGTCTCTACTGGGCGATGGTGCGAGAGTGATGCTGGTTGCAACGAATCCTCATCTGAAATTATTCTTACAGAGCATTGGATTCCAGATGCGAGGAACCCGGACCCGTGCCTGTGACAGATATGAGGACCAGGCGGATGTGCTCGATTTGGATTTGCGTAGCGGGCAATTCGGAGCGTGGGTCATGTCCCTGCTTGATCCAGAACCGCAAGAGAAACGGATACAGCCGGGAACAAAATCGGAATCGGATCACGTAGGCTGGACTGAACAGGACGTTCGCAAGATGCTGGGACACCTTCGTTCCCCGGGAGAATTACATGAATACGCCGGCAGGGTTACAGGGATAAAGGATGGAATTCACTTACAGCTGTACGTCATGGATCTGTTGGAAGGCAGGGTGCAGGGTCTATCTCCACAGGATCAGATGTTATTATACGCAGCCTACTGGACGCATGCTGGCAATCCAACTGCCGCAGCCCAGACATGTTCCATGAGTCGGGCCACATTCTATCGCCATCTCAGAATAGCGCTGACTCGCTTGGCACGGATCTTGTAGGGTTCTATCCATTCATTCATTCATATACCGATAATAAAGACAAGAAGAGGCTGGTCATAGACCAAGCCTCTTCATGCGATTATAGAGCGTTGCCCTGGAGATGCCGAGTTGCTTCGCGAGTGTTCGTTTGTTGCCACCTGCGGCCTCCAGATATTGAAGTAAAAGTTGCGCCTCATAGGTGTCCAATTTTTGCTGATAGGTATCATTGGAGACAAGAATGGAATCATCAGAATTTACCACATTCGCAGCGGTTCGAGGTTTTTGTTCCGTTCCCGTCATATGCTGACGTTGCTCATGTTCACTGTTGGTATGTGGGTGAATTCCCGATGTCAGCTGCACTTCGGACTGCTCTTGCACAATCAGGGAGAGAAGCGTATCGGGCAGGTAATCCGCCTTGACCTCACCATCTGTCGTCAGAATGGTCAGACGTTCTATTACATTTCTTAATTCACGAACGTTGCCTGGCCAATCATACTGGAACAGCAACTTGAACACCTCAGGTGGAACCAACTCAATATGACGGTTGTAGAGCAATGAGAACTCTTGCAGGAACGTCTGGGTTAATTCATATATATCTTCCTTGCGCATACGCAGGGGAGGGATAACAAGGTTAATGACGTTAAGTCGATAATACAGATCTTCCCGGAATTGATTGCGGGTAATCATGCTGAGCAGGTTCTGGTTGGTTGCGGCGATAATTCGGCAGTCGGCCTGTTTCATACGCGTTCCCCCCACAGGAAAATAACTCTTCTCCTGCAATACCCGAAGCAGCTTCACTTGCAATTCCAATGGCATCTCACCGATCTCATCCAGAAAAAGAGTACCCCCTTCGGCAAGCTCGATCTTGCCCTTTTTGCCTTTGGGATCAGCTCCGGAGAAGGCGCCCTTCTCATAGCCGAATAACTCACTCTCGAACAAGGAAGCGGGGATTGCCCCGCAGTTGATGGCGATAAATGGTGCAGTCTGCAATTCACGAAGATCATGAATGGCTTTGGCGAATAACTCCTTGCCTGTGCCACTCTCTCCGAGGATGAGTACGGTTGCTGAGGTGGTGCTGATCTTGCGGATGGTATCCAGACACTGGCGAATGACCGGGCTGCTACCTTTGATACGAGCAAATGGATCAGTGTCAGGACGCAGTCTGGCAACGGCTTTCTCCAGATGTTGAACTTTGGATGTCATATGTAATAGTTCCTGATGCAATCGGATTTCGGTTGTGATATCTACTTCCGCAGCTACTGCGCCCACAATGCGTCCATCTAGCTGAACCGGGCGGGCGTTAATCAGAGCGAACAGATCTGGTCTCGGCTGATGTTGTTTGCGATAGACTGTTTCGCCGGTATATAACGTCTTGAGGGACTGGAGGCGATCAGGCGGAAAAAAGTCTGCGGCAGGCTGTCCGATGATGTCATTTTTGCTAATTGAAAATACATGCTCCGCACCAGATGTCCAGTAGGCCACCTTGGCTTCTTCATTGATTAAGGTCAGTGCTGAACCTGCTGTTTCCAATGTGGTCTCAAAATAGGCCTCTATTAGCCGATGCGCATGCATCATGGCATGCAAAACATCGGATACGGCGATATATCCCAATATGGGTCCATCATCCTGAATGAACAGATAAGAAGATGTGTCGAATAAGGAGATAGTATCTGCCAGTGATGTTGAAGACGGTATGGTAGGCGTGGAGAGACCTGTATCCAGAGTGGCCATATCCGTACGCAATAAAGACATTAAATCTGGAAGTAGATGTTTCATTGGTATCACCTCAGTTGGGGTATAACGTTCAGAACTATACCTGTTACAAGGAATTCTTGTGATTTGAGTA
The DNA here is from genome assembly GCF_012912005.1 of Paenibacillus sp. SZ31. Classification (GTDB taxonomy): domain Bacteria; phylum Bacillota; class Bacilli; order Paenibacillales; family Paenibacillaceae; genus Paenibacillus. The sequence goes on along the minus strand of NZ_JABBEA010000004.1, from coordinate 311,336 downwards.
AATGGAAATATTTGAGTGAAGATAGTTATCCATATTATAGCTTCCAAAATGAAGTGTGTATAGATTTTTTGACATGAAGCATACATAATGCATTCGAAAATAGTAGTTGAGTTTGTGGTATGTAATTATAATGCGCTTTCATTTTTAATATTTGGGTTTTGTGATTGGAAAATACTAATCAAGTGGGAATATGAGTGAGGTATGAGTTATTAAACATAACATTTGATTCGGAATGAAAGGTTATTTTTAAAGGTTAAGTGATTCTATGTACTGCCCACCCAGTTTGTCCACACCATTAAGAATCTTCTGAATAATACTATAAGAAGGACTGAACGAATTCAATCAAAGGAGGGTGATGAAATGGCTATTCTATCAACTGGGCCCATTGAGAATAGTATTTCAGGTATAACCGGTATCCGGCCGACTCAATCCGTTACGGTCAAAATCGATAACCGGAATGAGACAGAAATGTTCACGGTGCTTCTTCGGGGCTATTACCTTAATGGAGTCAGAACATTATATGTAGAAGAACTGCTCAATGTATCACCTAATCAGGTCATAACCAAAGATTATGATGGCAATTTTGATGCTTTTGAGTTTGTATTTTCAACCTCGGACACGGCTGCTGAGGAAGCGCAAATATCCGTATGGGGCAAAGGTGCTGAAGGCGAGTTAGTCACGGCTCACCGATTGGTATCCGAGGAGTTGTTGGGAGAGACTCAGAGTACAACGGGAAAAGGTTTATCCTCATATGCTTATATTTTTAATACTTCAGCTCAGACTGTTGCTACCGAAGCGGACATAACCTTTGACAGTAACCAAAATCTTACGAATATTACTCATACACCTAATACCGCTGAGATTAACATTGGTAATGCTGGGGACTACGCGGTATTTTTCATCGTTGCAGGTGTACAGGCAAACCAATTCACCCTTTATCAAAACGGAGCTCCTGTGGGTGGTAGTGTCTATGGTACTGGTGCGGGTACCCAACCCAATCCAGGAATGGTTATTATTACTGCTGCATCAAATGATGTGCTGACATTACGGAATCATTCCAGTGCATCAGCAGTTGATCTGCAGACCCTGGCAGGTGGAACACAGATCAATGCCAATGCCTCTATTCTAATTCAACAACTAAGCAGTTAAACTTTTCGAGCTTGTATTTTTGATTAATAAATGGATGTGTCTAGAAAAATAGACATTTAAAATTGGGGTTGCTAATTTTTTAGACATTATGAGATGAACCGGAGCAAAGAAAAATTGGATGCTCTGGTATGGTGTTCGTCCAGAAAAACCATGTGCCTTGAAAGATAGAGGCAACATGGTTTTTCTTTGTCTTTGTTCATTTATATATTGATTTAGCTGAGATAATTATCGGAACATATTCTTAACAACCATCCAGAGATTAGCCGGTTTTTCGGCCAAACGGCGGGTGTAGTACGGATACCACATGGTGCCATAAGGCACGTAACAGCGAATCCGATAACCTTCTTTGGCGAGACGTTCCTGTTCGCTCATGCGCAGACCATATAACATCTGAAATTCAAAGGCATCCGGTGATATTCCGCGGTCTTTGGCGTATTGTTTGGTCCAGCTGATGATGTGATCGTCATGCGAGGCAACCGCTGTGTATACCCCCTGATCGAGATGATTGCGAATCATCGTTTTGAATTGATGAATGACTTCAGAAGCATTCTGATAGGCCACAGATCCTGGCTCTTTGTAAGCTCCTTTGACCAGACGAAGCCGGATGCCTTCCCGAATCATATCCCGCGTATCTTCCTCGGTGCGATGCAGATAAGCCTGCAATACTGTGCCTGTATTATGCAGTCCTTCCGAGTGCAGTCTACGCACAATGTCCAGCGTCGCTTGAGTAAATGGGCTATCCTCCATGTCTATTCGGACGAACAAATCATGCAGCTTGGCTTGTGCGGCAACGGTACGGATATTTCGATAGCCCTCGTCTGGGTCGAGTGCGAGGCCCATCTGGGTTGGCTTCAGCGATACGTTGGAGTCTGCCTTCTCACGTGCAATGCCTTCTACCAGTCGTACGTATTCATCCCTGTATAATGCCGCTTCGCTGAGGCGGGTGATGCCCTCGCCCAGATGATCGAGCGTAGCCATGATGCCCTTGTTGTTGAGTATGCGGATCTCTTCGAGAGCTTCCTCCAAGGTATTGCCTGCGATGAACTTGCCTGCCAGCTTTTTGCCGTATTTGATGGACAGGTTCTCCACAGCTTTGTTGCCTGCCACGGTCAACAACGTTTTACGATATATTTCCGTTCCCACGCTCATCTTCGTTTCCTCCTTATTCCTTCTGTATCCTTAATTCAAGCAAGATATGTGCCAGATGTGGCGATGGTTTACCATTTTTATTTGAAAGAAAGCTGCATCGGAAGGTTATTCTGTCATCGGAGTGGCCCGTGTGAATTTTCTGTAGTTGAATGTAACGAGAAAAATATTTCAATCTCAACCGGAGTTGGCACGGATTTTGCTACATATATTTGGTGAAGAGTACCATACAAATTAATTCAGGCGAGCAGCCAGCGAACCCACATCCTGAAGGAGGAATCATTCATGAATATCCCTTTTGTTAACGAACCATTCACACCCTTTGCGGTCCCGGCGAACCAGGAAGCATTCGAAGACGCACTTCGTCAGGTAGAAGCTGAACTTGGGCGGGAATACCCGATTATTATTGGGGGTCAAAAAATAACAAGTAGCCGCACGTTAACTTCGGTGAACCCCGCAGCCAAGAATCAAGTTGTCGGAACGATCCATCAGGCTGATCAGGAATTGGCCGAAAAGGCCATTCAGACAGCAGCGGAGACATTCCACACCTGGAAACATACCGACCCGAATGAACGGGCCCGTTACCTGTACAAAGCAGCGGCCATTATGCGCCGTCGCAAGCATGAGTTCTCCGCATGGATGGTCTATGAAGCTGGCAAGACTTGGCCTGAAGCCGATGCGGATACAGCGGAAGCCATTGATTTTATGGAATTCTATGCACGGGATATGCAGCGACTGAGTGAACCGCAGCCTCTCGTGCGGATTGCAGGGGAAGATAATGAGCTGAGTTATATTCCGCTGGGCGTTGGTGTGGTCATTCCACCTTGGAACTTCCCGCTGGCGATTATGGCAGGCATGACTTCGGCTGCATTGGTATCTGGCAACACAGTAGTCTTGAAGCCTGCCAGCACAACTCCGGTAATTGCGGCAAAATTCATGGAACTGCTCGCAGAAGTTGGCGTGCCGGATGGCGTCGTGAACTTTTTACCAGGACCAGGCAGTGAAGTTGGCGATTATCTCGTGGATCATGCGCTTACCCGTTTTATTAGCTTCACCGGTTCCAGAGATGTAGGACTGCGAATTAATGAACGTGCAGCCCGTACCGCTCCAGGTCAGAAGTGGATCAAGCGGGTCATTGCAGAGATGGGTGGCAAGGATTCTATCGTTGTAGACAGTGACAGTGATCTGGAACTGGCGGCAGAGTCCATTACCGCTTCGGCATTTGGTTTCTCAGGACAGAAATGTTCGGCGTGTTCCCGTGCCATTATTCATAAGGATGTATATGATGAAGTATTGCAAAAAGTGATTGAACGGACACAGAAACTAACGATGGGCAGTCCACTTGAAGTGGGCAGTCAGGTCGGGCCAGTTATCGATGATAAGGCCTATGCGAAGATTACGGAATATATTGAAATTGGTAAGAGTGAGGGGCGTCTTGTGCATGGTGGCGGTACCGGGAACGTTGAAGGGTATTTCATTGAACCAACCATTATTGCGGATGTGGACCCGAAAGCCCGGATTGCGCAAGACGAGATTTTTGGACCTGTGCTTGCATTTATCAAAGCAGAGTCCTTCCAGGACGCACTGGATATCGCCAATAATACGGACTATGGCCTGACTGGCGCGGTGATCTCACGTAATCGTGAACATCTGGAACAGGCAAGACGGGAGTATTTCGCGGGTAATCTGTACTTCAACCGGAAATGTACCGGAGCACTGGTGGGCACGCATCCATTTGGTGGATTCAACATGTCGGGCACGGATTCCAAGGCAGGTGGAAGAGATTATCTGCTGCTGTTTACACAGGCGAAGCTCGTATCGGAGAAATACTAAACTAATTATCCATGATCCGACTAAAAGAGTGCTTACAATCGCTTGAATAGTATGCTATTATCCCTGCAAATGCATTTGTTCGGATATGCTTATTACCCAGCAACGCATAAGGAGGGATACGGATGTTAGGTGTTCAGTTGGTACAGGAACAACGTATTCGGCTGTCCATCACGCCGGAGATGAAACAATCCTTTCATTTGCTAACCATGTCGGGCCAGGATCTGACCCGTTATTTGCAGGATGCGGCGGAGGAAAATCCGGTGCTTGAACTGGAAGAACAAGCTGCGCCTCTCGCCCGGATTCCGCGCCGAATGGATCAGCGCAGATATGCTTCCTATGATCCACTGCTTCAGGCCAAAGGTGCTGAACCTACATTGGAACAATTGCTGATTGCACAAATTCGAGTGATGACACTTCCAAATGAATTGGAAAATATAGCAGTATATTTGGCAGGATGCGTTAATGATGATGGATATCTGACGGTTGAACTGGCAGAGGTGCAAGCAGCAGTTGGGCTACCGATGAGCGAGGTTGCAGCAGGACTGGAGCTTCTCCAGTCGCTGGACCCCTCAGGTGTAGGGGCGCGGAGTCTGCAGGAATGTCTGTTGCTGCAGATCAGGCGTGATCCATCGGCTGCGCTGCATGCGGAGCGAATGGTGGAAGCGGGATTGGAAGCACTGGTTCCTTTTCACCCAGGTCGAACAGGGAGCCGATTAGGTATGACTTCACGAGAAGCTCAGACTGCCTATGACTATATTACACGTCTGGATCCCAAGCCCTGTCGATCCATCGGATGTACGGAACGGCCACATTACATTATTCCGGATGCTATTGTTGGATTGCATAATGGGGAGGCTCATTTCAGTTTGCATGCAGCTGGTAACCCTCGTGTATCCATGAATGAAGCATGTTTCCGTTGGATCAGGGATGAGGCGCCAGACGAAATTTGGTCTACTCGCGCGGCAGAAGCGAGGGCTATCATTCGTAGTGTACACCAGCGGCGCAGGACGTTAATGCGTGTGCTGGCGGCCGTGATGGAAGAGCAGAAGCACTTTTTGGTCGAAGGACCATCGGCGCTAAAACCGCTTAAACTGGCTGTAATTGCAGAGAAGATTGGCATGCATGAATCAACGATAAGTCGTGCCGTGAACGGAAAATATATAGACACCCCGCATGGTGTATATGAACTCAGAGCTTTTTTTGCCTCAGGAATCGGTACAACGTCAGGGGATAGAACATCAGCGTCAGCAGTAAAACGGAGATTAAAAGAAATCATTCGCATGGAACAGACCCATCGGCCGCACTCGGACAGTCAATTGGCGACACTGCTCGCTGAGGACGGGATTATCATCTCTCGCAGAACGGTCACCAAGTACCGGGAGGAGCTTCATATTCTGCCTTCCCTTGAGCGCAAACGGTGGGCTTAACGCAGTAGCAGACGTAGTTTGATCGCTGAATACAAAAGAACCCCTGCAAACCGGATCAATGGTTTGTGGGGGCTCTTTGTGATGTTATTCATGTTTGATCTTCTGCATTCCTGCATTAGATTTCCTGATTCCCTACATGCGTTCCATATTACGCAGGAAGTGTTCTCCGGCAATACCTGGCGTCGTCATCTGCTCCGGATGAAGAATTTCTTCCAGTTCTTCCGGTGTCAGCAGTCCGCGTTCCAATATGATCTCCTGCAAAGTAAGTCCAGTCTTGAGTGCTTCCTTCACGATGGAAGCTGCCACATCGTAACCCAGATGCGGATTCAGCGCGGTAATGACACTGAAGCTCTGCTTCATGATTAATTCGCAGCGCTCACGGTTGGCTTCCATCTCTTCTACCGCATAACGCGTGAAAACATCAATGCCGTTATTCATAATTTTCAGCGATTGCAGCAAGTTAAATGCAATAACTGGGCCCATGACATTCAGCTCGAATTGACCGGCTTCACATGCCATACAGATTGTATGGTCGTTCCCCATCACCTGGAAGGATACCTGGTTGATAACTTCCGCCATAACCGGGTTCACTTTGCCTGGCATAATGGAGGAACCTGGCTGACGAGGTGGCAGACGTAATTCATTGAATCCTGCACGCGGACCTGAAGCCATCATGCGAATATCATTACAGATTTTGGACAGGCTGACTGCACATACCTTGAGTGCTGCTGAAAGTTCCAGATAGGCATCCGTGTTCTGCGTCGCATCCACGAGATCTTCTGCTGTCTGTAGTGGTAGTCCGGTAACATCAGACAGGTGCTCCGTAACCTTGACGATATATTCGGGTTTCGCATTGAGGCCTGTACCTACCGCAGTTGCACCCATATTAATAGTAAGCAGGCGGCGATTGGCGAATTCAAGACGCTCGATATCCCGTCCGATTACGCGGGCATAAGCTCCGAATTCTTGTCCAAGGCGAATAGGCACAGCATCCTGAAGATGGGTACGGCCTACTTTAACCACATCGTTGAATTCCTCTTCTTTTTTACGGAACGCATCCTGTAGTCTTTTCATGGTAGCCAGTAACGTTTCGGATAGTCGATACGCCGCAATACGCAGTGCTGTAGGCACCACGTCATTGGTGGATTGAGACATGTTCACATGATTATTAGGATTGCAGTGGAAGTAATCTCCCTTGCTTTGCAATAACAGTTCGAGTCCGCGATTGGCGAGAATTTCGTTCATATTCATATTCATGGAGGTGCCTGCACCGCCCTGAATGGAGTCCACAATAAAATGATCCAGATGATGGCCTTTCATCATTTCTTCAGCCGCCATGACGATGACATCGCCAATTTTGCTTGGTAGCATTTTCAGCTCCATATTTGTAACTGCCGCAGCCTTTTTCACCGCGGCCAGAGCTGTGATCAACTCCCGGTGTACCGGAACGCCGGTAATCGGGAAGTTCTCCACGGCCCGCACCGTCTGAATGCCGTAATAGGCATAAGCAGGTATTTCTTTTTCACCGATAAAATCTTTCTCCGTCCTTGTGGACATAGTAGACATTTCGTTCGCCTCCAGTGGCATCCAATAAATAGGTCAGCTCCGGCATTGCCGAAGCGCACTCAGTATATCATTTAAGCAAAATGGATGCCAAGCTAAATCATTTCGCCTAATTTGCCGATAATAATTTAAATTAAGGATTTATTTTACACGTAGTTCATCATTAAAGGGGGCTGAAAAGCTTGTCTTATTCATTATGCACTATATGGTAGAGAAGTCATGCATGAACCATAAGCAGGGAGTGGATAGAACGGTTTCAGTGATGTATGTCACATGATATTTAGTACATGATTGGTAAAATAGGAAAAAAGGACTACGGGGTGTAAACATGAAATGGACTTTAGGCGCAAAGACAGTCGCGGGTTTGGTACTGATCTCAATTATTACGTACGGAACTAGCGGCTTTTTTATATTTTTCCTCCAGGACTGGCTCTCATTTAACATGCCAAGCTGGTTGTATATCTCCATCATCCTTGTTATGGGGGTGTGTTGGAACGGGATTCTCGGATGGTTCGCCTCTCGCTGGCTAACTCGTCCAATTGTTCAGCTTTCTCGTGCGGCACAACAAGTTTCATCCGGGGATTTGACAACCGAGATTCCACAGCGACGTGCGCAGGATGAACTTACTGTATTATATGATGCTTTTCGCGTAATGGTTTCTAATCTCAGAAGTATTGTAAACGATATCGCAGACAGTACACGTACAACATCACAGAACGCCCAGTCGCTTAGTGAAGCGATTACGCAAGCTGCTGAGCAGATCGAGATGATGTCGGAAGCGGTGGATCATATTGCGGTGGGAGTAGAAGAACAGAAAGTTACTTCTCATCAGTCTCTGATTACTGCGGATGAGATGTTGAACGACTTCCAGCGTATGCATAGCCAGTCGATGGGCATGACAGAGATGTCTGGTCAGATGGAACGATCGGTGGATCATACGAAACAGACCTTCTCATCCCTGATGAAAGGAATGGACGAGCTGGCCGAGTCTCACAATCGTTCTCGTGACATTATGCTGTTGCTGGAGAAGGAAGCCTCCGATATCGAGGTAATTACCCAGTCTGTCAAAAATATTGCTGAGGAAACAGGGCTGCTTGCCCTGAATGCTTCCATTGAGGCTGCACGAGCTGGCGAAGAAGGTTCTGGTTTTGCAGTCGTGGCGCAGCAGATCCGCAAGCTGGCAGACGAAAGTAAGGAATCGGTACACCGTATTAATGAGTTGATTAGTCGTGTGCAGCAACGGATCAGGGAGACAGCCCAACTGTCTCATGAGCAGCATGGACTGGTGGTTAATGAATCCGAACGGACGATCTCTGTGGATCAGACGCTGCATGAACTGACAGGTACGGTGGAAGTATTTATGAAGGGTGCACATGATATCGGTTCCAAGATTGCAGAACAGACAGGCCGCGTGGAGCAAACGCATGGTCATGTGAAGAAGATCCAGGGGAAAGCCGGATCGTTCTCGGATGAGGCAAGGCGAATCATGGATGCCGCACACGAAGAGACAGCCATCATGGAGGAGATTTCCTCTTCGGCTGAAGAACTCAGACAGTTAACAGATCGATTAATGGACAAAACCAAAGCATTCCGGATGCAGCCTTAAGCTGTGTTCGGAATTTTTTTTGCTTTTTAAAAATAATGTTGCCTTGAGAATTTGCTTATTCTGGTTAAAGCCGAACGTTCTTTCGTGAAAAGAGAAATATGTAAAGATTTTTTTTGAAAGATTAACAAATTCGCAACTTGCAGGCGATAAATGAAGATATAATAGGATTATCACAACAGAAGAAGGAGCCCAGTATATTGAAAACTTGGACAGGTATCCTGCTGATGATTATTTTGGCGGTAGCTACGATTAGTACAACTTCAGCTGCCAGAACCATGAATGAATCGCAAAAACAGCTTAACATAGATGATCAATCCAGCCAGACCGAAGTGGTCGAGGCTTCCAATATAGATAAAATGCATGACGCAGCGAATACAATTAAAGAGTCTATTTCCGTTAAAGAGCAGTACGTTTCAGTTGCTTCGGAAAATGAGAATATTAGATTATACCCTATGAAAGTTGAGGGTTCAGGATATATATATAACGGAATGATTTTGGAAGTGGACGGCAAGACACGAGAATTTAGTGATTGGCAAGGAGAAGGCGGGTCTTACAAGCCCGAAGTACACGAGCTGGATCTGAACGGAGACGGACAGAAAGAGATTGTTGTTCTGTACACGGAAGGTCATGGAACAGGTATTTATTTGGGACAAGCACGTATTATTAATCCGGTGACGCTGGAAGAGATGAAGATGCAATCTCTCGATGAGATCGTGAAGCAGCATGTGCAGTCGAAAGTTACGGTTAGATCAGACCGTGTGGATGTTGATGTCACCGTTGATGGCGTTCAAGCAGAGCCTTCACGGATCGAGGAAGACACAAGTGGTGGCGAATATAACGAAGAGTTGGGATTCGGTGGAGTGACGTATTACAGTGTGGAGGATGGTAAGCTTGTCGTATCAGCAGCAGGATCTTATGGTTTGGGTCTATACGCTGGTGATCTGACATTTGCTTATGCGTATCAAGATGGCGAATGGAAGGCCGCAGATCTGAAGTACAGCATGGAAATATATGAAGAAGAATATTATGAATCCTTTGATTGAGATTTAGTGAACAGTTGAACAGAATATCTCCTTTCTGCCTTTGCGGACAATGGGGAAAAGGACGAGGCTGAAAAAAATCGTGACATACAGCCTCGTTTTGTGCTGCCCAGACATAGGAAATGTGTACTAAAAATGCAGGGAATAATTGACATGATCACTTTAGTCGTTTAAATGTATAAAGGACAACTCATTTAACGTTCAGGAGGGATTTTGATGAAGAAGAAGGTTGTACTGGGTTTAATGGTAGGCACATTAGCGCTTGGAATCGGGACAGGTGCACTCGCAGCAACAGGGCTGGAACCAATTAAAGCTTATTTGAACAGCAAGATTACGCTGAAAATGAATGGTGCTAAGGTGACAGCCAAAGATGCAAATGGTAAAACAGTGTTGCCCATCACGTACAATGGGACGACTTATTTACCTGTGCGTGCGGTGGGTTCATTACTTGGGACAGAGATCACTTATGACAGTGCAACCTCTTCGGTGTTGATTGGTGGGAATAATGGTTCCTCGCCATCTGAAACCGATAAACTTACGCTCAGTTCACTCGGAACATCTGTACTTGGGACATCCGCATGGCATACTAAAGATCCTGCGGAGACCACTTACAAAGGCAAGGATTATAAAGATGTATATCTGCATACGGATTCCGTGAAGCAAGGGAACGACTTCCAGATCATGACGGGCAAAACGTATTCTTCCCTGCATCTGGAACTGGCCGCTCTTCAAGGTAATCAGGAGATACAGGTAATTAACCAGGACAATACGGTTCTCAAAAAGCTAAGTTTAGCGCCGGGAAGCGGCTTGGTAAGCCTGGACGTGGATGTATCAGGCACTGAAGCTGTTTTTGTTGAGATTGTTTCAGAAGATCCAGGTTCATCGCTGTTTGTGCCGCTTACAACATCGTATTTGGTTAAATAAAATAGACGTAAAAAAACGATTATCAACGATGATGTTGCTGGATCAAGTCCATCACACACATTGTGATAATCGTTTTTATGTTTATTCAGTTTAAACCACGTTGGTCATGTGAAATTAACGGATGACGGTGTCTAGCGGTTTAAGATTAGCTTCAATCTCGGCACGGCGACCTTCGAGGAATGGCGGCAAGGCAAGTGATTCTCCCAGATGTGCCAATTCTTCGTCTGTATCAAATCCCGGACCATCGGTTGCCAGCTCGAACAGAATACCGTTCGCTTCACGGAAATACAGGGAGCGGAAGTAGAAGCGGTCTACAAAACCGGAGCTTGGGAATTGGAAGTTATGAACACGTTCCACCCATTGTCTCAGTTCTTCCTCATTGTCCACACGGAACGCAACATGGTGCACGCTGCCACGTCCAGGGCGTTCTTGTGCAAGATCGTTACGTTCTTCAACATGCACCTCGGAGCCACTGCCACCTTCACCGGATTCAAAAACGAGTACATCAGGTTGACCTGGAGTAAAGGCAGGGTAACTTCCTTTTGCTCTGAAACCAAGCAGTTCGGTGAGAACCGGTGCAGTGAGGGAGGCGTCTTGTACCGTGAGATGGATGGGGCCAAGACCTACAATGCCATACTCGGCAGGCACAGGGCTCTGATCCCATGGTTTACCACCAGCGACACCTGTATTTTTTTCATCCGAAACCAGAATCAAACGTTGTCCTTCAAAGTCCGTGAATGAGAGCGTGGCACGACCACCGCGTTCAACAATCTCTCCATGATCAACTTCGAATTCGTCAAAACGCTGCTGCCAGTACGTAAGTGCCGCATCACTTGGCACACGCAGTGACGTTGCTGAAATGCTGTTCACGCCTTCACGAGTCTGTCCTGCCATCGGAATTTCGAAGAAGGTAAGCTCGGTACCCGGATTACCTTTCTCATCGCCATAGAAGAGATGGTAGACGGACACATCGTCCTGGTTGACTGTTTTCTTGATCAAGCGCAGACCCATGATATTGGTATAGAAACGATAGTTCTGATCGGCGTGTGCTGTTAGGGCAGATACGTGGTGAAGTCCTTTGATTTGCATAATAATTCCTCCTAGTTAGGTTTTGAGTACGATATATTTTATTTCGGTTAAGAAAGTTACTAACTTTTCGTTTGTTTTGGTTCTGAAATTATCTTAACATAAAGATATTTAAATAACAATCCTTATTTAGAATTCCAACTGGACAGCTCTTTCATTCAGTGGCAAAATGAAAAAGTTAACATTAAAGAGAGATAATGTTGGTGAGATGATCGCAAAGGAGAGAAGAGATGTATGGCGTATCCACCATGGCTGGACCCTTATGATGCAGAGCCGTTTATTCTGTTCTCCACTTCACATATCGTTTCCATTAGCTTAATTACAGTATTGATTCTCCTGATGTTTTTGCTTCGACACCATCTTCGGTCATGGTCAGAGAGGGCACGCCGCACACTGCGGATTGTTCTAGCCTGTATCATGTTTGCCTGTGAAATCGTGCTGCAACTCTGGTATGTGTATGGAGGGATATGGAGCCTGCAGACGTCTCTGCCACTCGAACTATGCAGTTTGTCTTTGTTATTATCGGGGGTATTATTACTCACACGCAGTCGTTGGTTACATTCTGCACTGTTATTTGCAGGCATCGCAGGAGCCCTTATGGCGATTCTGACGCCTAATCTGGGTTATGGTTACGCGCACTTTCGATTAATTCAATTTTTCGTCGCTCATGCCTGTATCATTTTGGCTTTACTCTACATGACGTGGGTGGAACAACTGCGACCTAGCTGGAGATCTGTGGCGGGTTCGATGATCTTTGTTAATGTAGCGGCACTCATTGTATACGTTGTGGATGTCTTGCTTGATGCGAATTACATGTTCTTGAGATACAAGCCGAGTACACCCTCGGTGCTGGATATGCTAGGTCCTTATCCCGTGTATATCCTTGGGGAAGAGATACTGGCGCTGGTCTTGTTCTCGCTGATGTACATTGTGCTTTTCGCCATCCCAGACCGTTTGAATCATCGTGTGAAAAAAGGTAAAAGCTCCTCGGTATAGTGGTGATCCTTGTACTTGCGCCTGCTTCGTATCATGATCCTTTAGAAATAAAACATCTCGCAGTAATCTGACCAACTCAGATCGCTTGCGGGATGTTTGGGCGTTGTCCCTGAATTGGGCCAACGCTTATTTATATTTTTATCCACGGAGCAGAGATTCCGCACCATCCACGTAGATTCGTGTACCTGTAACATGAGAGGCTTCATCGGAAGCGAGGAACAGAACGAGGTTCGCCACTTGCTTCGACGTTCCGGGTTCGCCCTTAAGCGGATGTTCATGACCTTCAGGGAATTCAACGGGAATCTGTACTTCTTTCAGATCATCTGACGGATAGGTATTATCATCAATGTTGGTATCGATGGCACCTGGGCAGACGGCGTTTACACGGATCTTATAACGAGCCAGCTCCAGTGCAGCCATCTTGGTAAACGCAGTTTGTCCCGCTTTGCTGGAAGCGTATGCAGAGAACCCGATACCTGAGAAGACCCGGTTACCATTGATGGAACTGGTAATAATGATACTGCCGCCATGTTCTTTCAGATGGGGGATGGCATATTTGACGGTTGCGAAGGTTCCGCGCATATTGATCTCCATCGTCTGGTCCCAGTCCTCGATTTCCATCGTTTCAATCGGGGCCATCGTTCCGTTAATGCCAGCATTCGCAAATATGATATCCAGTTTACCTGCTTCAGCCGCAGCCTGATTGATCGCCTTCTGCACGTTATCCGGTTTGGAGATATCACATTCGATCACATACGCTTCTCCGCCAGCCTTTTCAATGGTCTGCTTCGTTTCCTCTGCATTTTCGGGTGTACGATCCAGCATGTACACTTTGGCTCCGTGCTCGGCGAAACGAATAGCGGTAGCCTGACCAATACCCGATCCACCTCCGGTTACAATCGCTACTTTGCCTTCCAAACGTTGTTCTGTCATCTCTGATCCCTCCATCGTATAGATTATCGTTGTACCTTCTACTTCTACATACCCGGCTCAAGACTGGTGAATCAATATGTGTCTATATCAAAAAGAACAGGCCCGCAATGCGGCCCTGTTCTGGGAGCAGATCATCTTCATGATCTGTCTGGTGTAATATTATTTTGGCATGTGTGATAGGAGACACCCCTAGGTCATGCCCTGGTTTACTTATGTTTCTTCCAGTCTATTGTGCTGTTATTGAGCAAATATTCGAAGTCGTTATCCCGGCGCTTTTGCTCCGCTTGGCGAGCTTCTTCTGCTTGCTGACGTTCCTGCTCTTTAACTGCTGCTTCGGCAGCTTTTGCCTCATCTGCCTGAGCTTTCAGCTTTTCTAACACATCACTGCTAAGTAGATCTTTCAGTGTTGTGGGTTTATCCTGTGCTACTGCTGCTTTGGGTGCAGGAGTGCGTTTTTTGGATTTTGCCATAGGAAAATCTCCTTTCCAAACATGAATCAGGTTCCATTTATCATACAGTAGTCATAGTATATCAGGTTCCCGGAATTCATTCCATGAATCTGCGGAACAAAAGCAGGAAAACGGGGTATGCGTGACGAATGAAAACGGGTATAAAATCATATAATAATACCGATACTGCGACTATTCCCTGAAGAAAGGAGTCGTTGTTCGTGGAAGTAAACCGTAGTTTACTGAAAGGGCTTGCATGGGGCGTTGCCTTTAGCTTCCCGTTATGGATTGCGATTATCGGCTGGTTACGTTTGATGGGATGGATGTATTGAGGATGATGCCGGAAGAGGTCCTTTTTTATAAAGTCAGTTATGTAACCGCTATCATTAAATTCAATAAATAAAGCTCTGCCTTGCGACATTCGCATAGGTCAGAGCTTTTATTTGTTTAGCAGTTCATTAACTCATTAATGAGATATAAAAATGAGGTTTCATCTGTTTGGCTAAGCAGCTGATTAAGGCACTTTTACCGGCTCTGGATACTCCAGACCATGGGTATCTACCGTAACTTTTTTCATGACTTGATCGGCAACCGGTTTGTCAGCTCCACCTATTTCTTGAGCTGCTATACCATCAACGACTTCCATACCTTCTGTTACCTTGCCAAAGGTGGCATATGCGTTATCCAGGTAATCCGCGTCAGCTAGCATAATGAAGAATTGGGAGCCAGCAGAATCCAAATCATTTGTACGCGCCATGGAGATAACCCCACGCGTATGATTCAGGTGGTTTTTGTGACCATTAGATGTAAATTCACCCTTAATCGTGTATCCAGGGCCTCCTGAACCGTTGCCATCTGGATCACCACCCTGAATCATAAAGCCGGGAATGACCCGGTGAAAGATCAGGCCGTCATAAAAGCCCTGGTTCGCTAGTGAAATAAAATTGTTCACCGTATTGGGGGCAATTTCCGGATATAGCTCGATGACGATTTTCTGTCCATCCGCCATTTCAATGGTAGCTACCGGATTAGGGCCCGTTGGTTCAACAGGAGCCGGTGTTTCCGTAGCGCCACTGGAAGGGCGTCCACAACCACTAATGACGATAAGCAGCATCGCGAGAACCAGCGAAACCACAGTGTTTTTTCTCCACCGTAAAGACATGAAAACGTTCCTCCTTGCATCTCTGCATTATATATTTTCTCCAAATCATATTTGGATATTTACCCAACTATCATACCGTTTTTATGGACAGGATGGCAATGCAATACGTGTGGTTGTGGTGAACAAGGGATGGTCTTCGTGGAATCATGGGTGTAAAATAAGGAAAATGCTTCCGCATCGGGGACGACGGGTCTGTTCCGTCCGCTCCAATACACGGCAGTCCCGACGTCAGTAACGGAAAGGGCGTGCGGGTATATGAACTTCTCGTGGAAGCGCAATCTGGTGATTTTATGGATTGGTGTATTTTTTTGCAGCACCGCGTATTCGATCTCTATTCCATTTCTACCCCTGTTTCTAAGTTCCGATCTGGGGGTTCGTGATCATCTGGAGTTATGGGCGGGACTGGCCTTCGGCATTACGTTTCTTGCGAGTGCGCTCGTGTCGCCGTTCTGGGGATCACTGGCTGACAAATACGGGCGTAAGCCCATGCTCATCCGGTCAGGATACAGCCTTGCCGTCTTATATTTAATTAATTATTTCGTGCAGGACCCGTATTCGCTGATTGTTGTTCGATTGTTCCAGGGCCTGCTTGCAGGATTTGTTCCAGCAGCGATTGCTCTTGTAGGCACGAATACACCTGAAGAGAAGACAGGGTATGCACTGGGCATCATGTCTACTGCGGGAGCCACAGGTGGTATTATTGGACCGTTAATCGGTGGTGTGGTGAGTCACTATTATGGGAACCGGAATGCATTTTTGTTTTCGGCTATTGTAGTGTTAGTCTCCGCGATCATCGCAACCTTTTGGGTAAAAGAAGAGAACTTCAACCGGAACAAAGCGCGTTCCCATGTCATGGATGACATTCGTGAAGCGAGAGCGAATCGTTTGTTTATGACAGTGCTGGGCATGATGGGCATATGTACGTTCTCCGTCATGATTCTGGAGCCACTATTGACGGTCTACGTGATGGAAATGGGCGTTCAGCCTGATCGCGCCTCACTCAGCTCGGGTATCATTTTCTCGGCGGTAGGTGTAGCAACAGTTATTATGGCACCGCGTTGGGGCAAGATTGGTTCAAGGATTGGATACGGTAAAGTTCTGATCATTGGACTGGTTGGTGGGGCAGTAGGGAATCTTCTGCAGTTCTTTACAACAGGTTATATCGGATTTGGTATTTTGCGATTTGTATATGGTTTATTCTTCGCGGCTGTATTTCCGGCAATTAACGCCATGATTGTGCAGGCTACTGCATCTAGTTTTAGAGGTAGAGCCTTTAGTTTGAATCAGTCCGCTGCCCAGATCGGCACGATGGCGGGGCCAATCATTGGTGGTGTTCTCGGTGGCTGGCTGCCGATTCGCTGGATTTTTATCATTAATGGAATTGCGCTGTTAATCACTGCGATTGTAGCGAAGTGGTCGGGGTTGGATCATAAACTGCCTGGAGCAGGCAAGGTTTCCGCTAAGCGGTGAAGCTGAATTGGGAATAGAAAGTGAACTAAAGATAACGAAAAAGATGACGCTGTTGTTACAGACGTCATCTTTTTTAGGTCTATACGGATCTATATTGATTGGTTGTCCGAAGAGGGCTTACGGGAAGCCTTCTCTTTAGGAATGGCATGCTCAACCGCATCGCGTTGATCCTCATCCTCAAGTGCTTCGGGGAAGGAGTCCTCAGTGAAGAGTCCAAAGTCTGGATCAATATCCCGTTCGGTCACGAGATTATCCGGTTCATGTACATGCTTTTGATGATCTTCCTTCATCGTGTATGCACCTCCTCGTTCAGGATGTCATCACAGCCGTTAGCGTCGCGGTGGAATGTCGTTCTCCGGCTTGGCATCCGCACCAGCGCCATTGAGCAGATCGGTACCATGCAATGCATCCGGATCGGGTGCAGCAGGATCAACCGGACTGTTGGGTTGCAGAAGATCTGCATCCGGTACAGATTCCAGCGGTGTCTCAGCCAAACGTGAATCCAATTCCGGCTCGTCCACAGCGGTTGCGGCTACGGGTGCCAGATCCGAATCTTCCGTTACAATTCGTCTACCCGAAACTTCATCAAAGGTATCCATATCGCCTTCTGGAACTTCCGTCTCTGGTGGAATATCGCGGGACCTCTGATAA
Source organism: Paenibacillus sp. SZ31 (assembly GCF_012912005.1). Classification (GTDB taxonomy): domain Bacteria; phylum Bacillota; class Bacilli; order Paenibacillales; family Paenibacillaceae; genus Paenibacillus. Next base: position 293,901 of record NZ_JABBEA010000004.1, on the reverse strand, counting down.
CGGTCATAATAGCGGTCGCTCTCTTCGTTACTGATCGGTTTGTCAGACATGAGTAGCACTTCCTTTCATCTCGGTTTCTCAAAAGCTTCTTACCCCGTAGTTACCCAAAGCGCTAACGTTGTAATCTTGCACAGGTTATTATCCCCGGGTGTTTGCTACGATATGAATGCCTTAGAATTTGGGGAATACATACTTGACCAAGAAGTATAAGAATCCAAAAAAGATAATGATGTACGCGGCATATTTAATAAATGTGGAAGCGACCATACTTGAATCTGATTTATGCTGAACATCCTTATGTTCCACCTCAACCGTACGATGTGGCTCATTCATTGGAATCATCTCCTTAGGGTGTGTGTTTGCTTTGAGAAACCATTACACCCGAAGCAACGGATTGAATCGCAGCTACCGTTTTTACAGCTTTTCCTCTTTTGCCTATGTTATGATGAAGTATGAATATGTAAGGGAGGGATTTCAAGTGGACTGGTTCACACTGGGCAATATGATCACACGCATCCGTATCGGGCAAAAGGCGTCCACACCCGGGTTCTCCCGTACCGTCATCCGTCGTCCGGATGGGTTGTTTTGGGTAGGCGGTATATGGTCCGGGCAAGTTGTCCAGCTGCGGGATTTCCTTTTTTCTGATATATGGACCATCTATGATGATGAAGAAACAGAGCAGTGGCTTGAATTCCGCAGTCAAGTTGAACAGAAGGAACGTGAAATGATAGAGAATCAGTTCGAAGATCTGCGTGATTGATTGAATGATTTTAACAATAAAATGGAAATAAAACTATAAATCGACTTAAATGTGAATTTCATTTTATCTCAAGAAGGTGACGTGACAAACGGTGGCGAATGATAGATGAGAGAATCTAAGATAGGGAAAATTAGAACTTTGAGGTGCTGTGAATGAAAAATGTGCCCAAAGCTATCGTCATCTTATGGATGAGTGTATTGATTATTCTAGGTATGCCGCATGGGATAGTCTTTGCAACTACAGGAGAGGTTCAACAGCCTGTATCCATTGCAGGATGGGAAGTAAAATGGGGGAACGTTGACGATCAGGGGTTCATCAGTGAAGTTAAGGGAGCAGACGAGATATGGGAAAAGCAGGGTGTCGATAAGTTAGAGTATAGCAGTACAGATCGATCGAGCTCCTTATGGACTCGCCTGACCATCCCTGAATTGACTGAGGAAAGTTCAGCCATTCGATTCGAGAACATTAAAGGCAATCATATTGTGATCTATCTGGAGGACCGCAAGGTCTACGAGAACTACCATTACAATTATGATAATAATGCTGTGTTGCTGCCCTTATCCAATGAGAATTCAGGTGACACGCTCTATGTATGGTCGCAAAATGAGAAAGGCCGTTTGGGCATACAAGGTACCGTTCAAGTTGGACCGTATGCCGCTTTACAGGAGAAATATATCCATAACGGGCTTATTGATGTCATCTTGGGCGCGACTTTTGTCTTCACAGCGATTACGATGCTGAGTTGTACGTTCTTTCTGGGCAAATTCCACAAGGGATTGTGGATCTCGCTATGCATCGTGATGGGCTCCATCGGCACGATGATCATCACGTACTCGCAATTTTTATATACGTTCTACCAGGTATATGGTGACCTGTATTCCGTAGTCTTTGATCTGGCGATGCTATTGGGTATGCCAGCGCTCTGTTATTTCTTTGAACAGATTATCGGGCCAGGTCTGCATGGAATCTTCACCAAACTACGAAAAATACAATTCATATATTCAGTTGTTGCTGTGTTCTCTCTATTTATCTATGTTACTTCAGGCGGACAATGGGAGTTCCTCTACAATCTGCTCGTACAGCGTGTGGTGGGCATGGTGCTTGTCATCCTGCTGACAATTCTGTTGGTTGGTACCATCGCCAAAGCGCTACAACGAAACCGGGAAGCGATGCTGCTTGCGACAGGATTCGGTACATTTGCCTTGATCAGTGTGGCTGAATTGTTGTGGTACTATCAGCGGAGTGGTTCATATCATCTGTTATGGTGGAAATGGTCGATGGTTGCATTTGTGATCTCGTTGATTGCCATTCTCGGAAGTCGTTTTGCTGAAAAACATACCAAAGTGCTAGAGTACTCCAAAGAACTGGAGTTGTTCAACAATGAGTTGCAGCGATCTGAAAAAATGGAGATTATTAGCGAACTGGCTGCTTCCGTTGCCCATGAAGTACGTAATCCGCTTCAGGTGACAAGAGGGTTCCTGCAGCTCATGACAGAACAGGAAGACAACAAAAATAAGGGGTATGTTCGAATTGCGCTGGAAGAACTTGATCGGGCTTCCGGCATCATCACGGACTTTCTTACCTTTGCCAAACCTGAGTTTGACCACATTATCTCGCTCAATATCTCGGATGAATTCAATCATATCGAAGGTATTCTTGTACCGATGGCTAATCTCGAAGGTGGCAAAATCACCACCGACATTCCGCCAGATCTATATATTCGGGGCAATTCCTCGAAGTTCAAGCAAGCTTTTATCAATATCATCAAGAACAGTATTGAAGCTCTGCAGGGACAAGGCCAGATTGATATCTGGGCGTATAAGCAGGATGGAATGATTAAGGTGCATGTCAGGGATAACGGAGAAGGAATGGACGAGGAAGCACTCTCCCGGTTGGGCGAGCCTTATTTCTCCAACAAAATTAAAGGCACAGGCCTCGGCATGATGGTGACTTTTCGCATTGTTGAAGCGATGCAAGGACAGATTAGCTTTACAAGCACCAAAGGGGTAGGAACAGAAGCGGTTGTATCTTTCACCGAGTTCGTCGAATGACGGACTCACAGAAGGATACAACCGCTTTTTTTGTTCCGACCCCTGATTTCTTACATTACAAGACTAGCTCACCCGATTTAACTTCTCCAAGGTCCACAATTCACATCATAATTTACTTTGGAAGGGTTGGGAGGTATGACAAGAACATAGTCATTCTGCTGCTCCTCAACGGTACGTACCTGAATGTGCTCCGGAATTACGATGCCGAACGCTTCACGAAGCGCCTGCTTCGGATTGGAGTGCAATTGTTGTCTGAAGTGCTCGTCACTCCAAGCCTTTTCAATAATATCCTCATGCAACGTTTTCTCTGATACCATCATCGTCAACATTCCCTTCATATTTAAAATTAAACTGAATCAGCTTCATCCTTGTGCTCAGGATTCCAACTGTTGCTCGCTGATCCAGTGATGAAACCCGCCTTGGAGGAGCCGTTTCTTCCGTTGTGTAATGTCCTGAACAGCTTGTACTAAAGTACTGCATAGATAGGAATTAAACGTCTCAAGATGCGATATACCTGAGTTAGATGATGTTAATATACGATTATATTGATAAGCAATGTCTACGTAAGAGTTCATGAGTTGTGTATTGTATACATTGTCATGTATACGTTCGCTAAGAGGATGAGCGGGATAGTTGTGATTCAGTGCTTCGGATATGTGGGAGAGGTAGCTGTTGTAGTTTCCATGCACAGCATCTTGTTGCGTGTCTGTGAAGTCATCGGTCATCTGGAGTGTCATGAGTGTGATATTGATGCCAGAACACACCGGGATTATCCGGTCGGACTGTTTTTGCAGAAGCAGTGCACCCGTAGCTCCAATGAGCAGAGGAGCAGCCTTTTGCGCAATCAACAAGGGATTATTTTGAAAGTAATCAATGGAATGTTCACCTGTAACACTTACGGCCCAATCCACTACATATTGTCTGAAATAGATCCAGAATGTGGAGGAAGGATCGAATAATTCCGAGTAAGATTGAAGTGCATCCATGTAATATAAATTACCCACGGATAATTTCCATGTGGCATCCTCAGGTTGTTCATCCATCACGTCATCCTGATTCAGAAAATATAACATGTGAATGAGGCAGGCTGTACTTAATTGGTGTGCTTTTTCTTGGGGTAGTTTGTCTGAGTGTTGCATCCAGAGTGGAATGATGTACCCGATGTAACTGTGTCCTGAATCTCGTAACAGCGGATTAACCGAATACAGTTGTTCCAATGCATATCCTGACAAGGGTTCGGGATATTTCCGTACGAGTTGTTCCGCTGAAGCAAACACGACCTCCAGATCGGATCTAAACGGATCTAACCATTCTCTTCGCATCGTTACATATCGTCCTTCCTGCGATAAGGTAATCCAGGACTGTTCAACTATATCAGTGTAAATAATATGTAGTTCAACTGATATAGATCATGAAGTTACACTCAGTATAGCGGAAATAAACTGAAAAAAATAGGATTTTTTGTGATCAATTGTGAGAAAAATGATGACTTTTTGTATTTTATGGCATAAAAAAGTGGATTTTAGGCTCAAACTAGGGAGGCATAGGATTTCGACATCGGAAAGGCGGCAGAAAAATGAACATGAAATGTAAAACATGGATAGCAGCCGGATTGGCAGCTATAGTCATAACAGCAGGAACTGGGCATGTGGCATTCGCTGATCCAGCACTTCGGATTGAGGAACATAACGATGCATCTAAAGCTTCTTCGTCCGCTAAACAAGCAAAACCATGCATGCAGGCAGGACATGGTTTGTTTATGATCGGTGAAACGGCAGACCTGCTGGGGATTGGTCTTCGGGATCTGAAAGCACAGATGGAGCTGGGCAAGACGTTGTCCCAGATTGCCAAAGAGCGTAAAGGACTTAGTGAGGAGCAGTTACTGCAGAAGTTGAAGCCTACATTGGCGCAGCGTCTGGATCAAGCCGTAGAAGAAGGTTGTCTCACCAAGGAACAAGCAGCAGCTACCAAGGCAGACATGGATACCAAATTGAAAAAGGTCATCAATACCCCGCTTCGTGATTTGCGGCGTGAGTTTGCCCACCATGGCAAACGTTCCATGGTAGATAAGGGTGAAATCGCCCGTTTTATTGGAGTCACACCCGCTCAACTGCACGAGCAGCTTCAGGAAGGGAAGTCCCTGGCTGAGATTGCTCAGGCAAAAGGCATTAGCGAAACACAGCTGGTGGACAAGCTGAAGGAACAATTGACGGGTGATCTGAAGAGGTTTGTGAATCAGAAGGGCAATGCGCATCCAGCCCCAGGTCACCAAGAGCCTGTTCCCGGAAGATCAACTTCGACCGAAGTAAAATAAAGAAGAGCGTCTCCACAACGGGGACGCTCTTCTTGGTTTATAATGTCTCACTCGTTCCCGGACTACGAGTGTGGCCGGGTGATGGAGTTCGCTCAGTTGAATTTCTTTTGTCCGCAGCAGCAGATGAATTTGGGCTTAAACGTGGTTTACGCATCAACCCTACCGTGAAGCGGGAGCCAGGAAGTTTGGATAGTGTGTAACTGATCGCAAGGGCTATACCAACCGTTACAAGGAATGAGAGTAACGTTACAGGCAGATGCCATCCACCGAGTTGAAGCGGTCTCGTAACGTAAGCGATCGCGTAGATCACCAGTGCATGAACCAGATATCCGCCAAATGAATAGCGGCCAATCCAGGATAACAGGCGCTGAAACCGTGTATCTTTGCCCTGCATCAGTACAAGGAAACCATACAACATGAGCATCTGAGCCATAATGATGAGGAATGTGGTTGGTTTCAAATAAGTAGAGATATTCAAATTAACAACATCCCCGGAACCACGCAGCACATCGTATCCAAGCCAAATGTACATCCCTATAAACAGACAGATTGTCCATGGCAATATCTTCGTGCTCCAACTCCTCCAGCTATCCACTGACCAGGCACACACGGCACCCAGTAAAAAGTAGAACCAGTACATGATCCATGAATAGGATCGATATTGTAGCAACGCGGACCAGGGCTCAGAAAGTGATTCTGTCCAGCCACCCATATTATAGTAAGACCATTTCATAAGCAGAGCATAGAATGCTGCTGCAAAGAGAATTAGCGCCATAATGACTTGCATGGGCTTGAAACGTGAGGCGTTCTGAATACGCTTCTGAATGGCTTTCGCTCCCGCCAGGAACAAGGGGAACAGAATATAGAACTGAAACACCATAATGACAAACCAGAGATGATATCCCGTCTGCGGGACAAACAGTTCACGAACAAGACTGCGAAAGTCCGGTATGCCTGCAAGCCAGAACTGGGGGGTAAAGATACGGACAGCAAGCCAGTAGATGAGTGTCCATACGACAAACGGCATATAGATATCGCCAAATCGCTTTCGAATGAAGCGAGGATATTCCGGTTTGGTATTACGGTGATGGTAAAACAGCATTACACCTGATAGAAATACAAACGTTGGCGTACCGAATCGGGTCAGATGATAAATCATAGTCAGCATAATGGAATCCGGCTGCTCAATATCGGCACGATAGATATACTCAGCAATATTATGCTGCATGACGATCGCCAGAAAGGCAATGCCCCGCAGCTCGGTCCATTCCGCTATGCGCGGTTTTTTCACATGTAATCCTCCCTCCAGGAACCGGAGTTCATCATATAAGGGTACCTGTTAAACATTAAGGCTGCATTAAATGGAGAAAATAGGTACAAAAAAAGACGGCTTCGGCCGTCTTTTCTGTTGATATAATTCATGCTTGTTTTAGTTCTGCTCTTCTGATGATGGAGTCTCGGAGGACGTGACATCTTCTTCAAACAGTTTCTGAATATAGGACTGGAGTTTGGTTACATCAACACCCAGTACCTGAGCTGAGCCGACCAGTTCATTGGTGAGCAGCTTGTTCGGTGGAATCTGCTGCTGATCGATATCGTTCACATGGATATCGAAGCCTAGTGATGCGAGTTTTAACATTTGTGTTGGACTAAGATCCGTCTCAATGTAGGGAGCGATGGCTTCCAGGATATCCGGGATTTTGAAGAGCGACGTGGTGCTCTGCATCTTCTTGGCCAGCTCGGTCATGAAGATCCGCTGCCGTTCGGTACGCGTAAAATCCGAGGTGGCATCATGCCGGAACCGAACATATTGAAGGGCGGTCTTGCCGTCCATATGTTGCAATCCTTTTTTCAAATCAATGTCGTACATATGTTTATCCGCTTTACTGGTGTAATACATGTCTTTCTCCACATCAATCTCAATACCGCCTACCGCATCAACGAGAGCCATGAAACCTGTGAAGTCTGTGTAGACATAATGCTGAATGGGAATGCCGAGCAGATCACTGACGGTTTGTTTGGTCAGCTCCGCACCGCCGTAGGAAAAGGCTGCATTGAGCCTGCTCTTGCCATGCCCGGGAATGGCGACATAGGTATCACGCAGTACGGAGAACAGGTGGGCTTTCTTGGTGACCGGATCAATGGAAGCGACCATGACCGAGTCTGAACGTCCTGCATCATCACCTCTGGAGTCTCCACCAAGCAATAGTATGTTTACCCGTTCCTGGCCTTCCCATCTGGGAATCGTTGTCGTTGGAGTGTCTGAATCGCTGCCTGTGCCCGAAGAGGAAGAATCGGATGAAGTCCCGGAAGCAGTTGAGATGCTATTGGCAAAATGAACAATCGAATATCCGTAATATACAACGACACCTGTGACAGCAAGTGCCAGGGTCAGGGCTGTACCCCATAACCATTTTTTAAGCATAATCTTCACCTTTCTATGATTGAACTGATATGTAACCCAAACTAGTTTAACAAAAAGAAAGCAAAATGTCCTCTTTGATTTCGTAACTTCGGTCGAGAGGTGGATTGTTTGACAAATAGTTAGTGTATATTTATTATGTAAAAAATAATCTTGTTTTGTGTAATGGAGGTATTAAAAGCTACTTATGAATCAATCCATATTTAATTGGATCAATCAGTTTGCAGACCGAATTCCGTTTCTGGACTGGTTTATGATTACATCTTCCGAGTATGCGGTCTGGATCATGATCGCACTGCTCGTTATTGTATGGTTTCTCGGCGATCCATCGAAACAGCGAATTGTTTTCTATGCCTGTGTAGCGTCCATTGTAGCGCTAGTCCTGGCCAAATGGGGCATATCACCAGCAGTGGGCCATCCGAGGCCTTTTGTGGAAGGGCCAGTACATCAGCTGGTAGCCCATGTACCCGATCCTTCTTTTCCAAGTAAACATGCTTCCTTTGTATTTGCCCTTGCGGCTGCTTCATTCTTCATTGGACGCCGCTTCGGGTTATGGATGCTGTTACTTGCTGTGTTGACAGGGGTATCTCGTGTATATGTAGGTGTGCATTATCCTGGAGATATTCTGGGCGGATTCCTTCTGGGCAGTCTAATCAGTGTAATTTTGATTACGACCCGCAATTACACCAAGTCGATTCCCAACTTCTTCATTAACATACACCGACGTGTTTTTCGTTAGCGTCTGAACGTAATGTGTGGCGAAAACGTGATGGTTTTGTTCAATAAAGAAGTCTCTTATCTCTGGTTCTGCCAAAGATGTGAGGCTTCTTTTGCGTTATATGCGGAGTTACATGAAATTTATAGAAATAGAATTCTAACATCTACAATTCATGACGATAGGTGTCGATATACTATTTATATGTATATGTATTATTTTGAGGAGTGGGAAACATGGAAGACACGCGGGGGAATATGTTGGGGAAATTGAAGTTAACGATTCGAGGCAAGTTACTGACTGGTTTTCTCATAGTCGTGGCATTGTTGATTATTGTAAGTGGTTATGCGTTAATACAGATCCATAATATGTCAGGCAAAGCGAATGAAGTGGATCAGACCTGGATGCCGAGTGTAAGCCTGCTGGGGATGATGAATGGTGATGTTTCGGATGTAGAGCGTTTGGCGCTGGCGATTATCGTTGAACAGGACGAAGACGAAAACGTTAAGTTAAATGAAGCGTTACAGCTACTCCTCACCAAGATTGAAGATGAAAGAGTACAACTGCAAACGTACCTTACAGGCAATGAAGCAGCACTTAAGATGTACAATGAGAACTTCAGTGCGAATTATGATGCCTATCTGGAAAAAATGCCTGCATTCATCGAATTGGGTCTGGACAACGACTATGCGGGAGCAAGCAGCCTTCATACCGAGGCTTATCCAATGTGGTACACAGCTAACGACACACTTGCCCAGTTGATTAACTTGAGCAATGCAGGATCGGACGCGGCAACGAATGAGTCTGTTGTATTAGCAGAGAATACATTTAATGTAATTCTGGCAGTGACGATTTTTGCATTCCTGGTTGCTGTATTCATTGCATTCTTCATTGCAAGCATCATCTCACGTCCAATCAAAAAAATGAATGAAGCAGCCATGGCTATTGCCAATGGTGATCTGACGGGTGAGACAATTGTACTGAAGAACAGGGATGAACTAGGAACGCTGGCGGCTTCTTTCAATACCATGAGTGGCAATTTGCGCTCGATGATTGAATCGGTATCAGTAACCTCTGAGCAGGTAGCGGCTTCATCGGAAGAGCTTCTTGCAAGTGCAGAGCAAAATACTCAAGCCTCGGAACAGATTTCAGAAACGGTTGAGGAACTGGCTGTGGGCACGTCAGATCAGGTTGATATTGTGAAGCGTTCTTCACAGGCGATGAATGAGATGGCTCTCGGATCAGAACAGATTGCCGAGCTTGCTCAGAGTGTATCGGTATCGGCTGTAGATGCGGCGAATCAATCTTCTGAAGGAAACATGATTATTCAACAAGCGGTGGAACAGATGGGTTCTGTTCGAAACTCCATTGCTTCGCTGACAGAGCTGGTTACAGGGCTGGGGGAACGTTCAGCAGAGATTGGCACGATTACCGAAGTGATCAACAACATTGCCCGGCAGACCAATCTGCTTGCACTGAATGCAGCCATTGAAGCCGCACGAGCGGGAGAGCATGGACGTGGTTTCGCCGTCGTTGCGGGAGAAGTACGGAAGCTGGCTGAGGAATCCTCCACTTCTGCGCAAAGAATTACGGATCTCGTACAATTGATTCAGAAAGATACGGATCATGCTGTTGAGGCTGTTAAAGTGAACAGCAGTGAGACGGAAGCCGGAATCGAGATGGTTACTGCGGCAGGACAAGCATTCGAACAGATCTCGGATGCGGTCAACAAAGTAGCGGGTGAGATTCAGGAAGTATCTGCAGGTTCAGAGGAAATGTCGGCGAGTACAACTGAGGTTGTAGGATATGTGAGTCAGATCTCCAACATTGCCGGAGAAGCAGCAGGCGGGGTGCATAATGTATCTGCCGCAACCCAACAGCAGCTGGCTTCGATGGAAGAGATTGCATCATCCGCAGGTTCTTTATCCAAGATGGCTGAAGAACTGCAGGAGCAAATTAACAAATTCAAAGTGTAACCAATGAGATGTCCTGACACATGGTGATGTGCAGGGATGCACAGGCTGGATGGTCAGAAATGCCATTTGGTTTGTGGTGCTGGTTATAGCAATGATAAGAAGCTGTTTCTCTAACACGCATATGCGTCAGAGAAGCAGCTTTTTTTGTCGCATGATGCCGAGCAGGTCACAACAATGTTATTTTAGAAGTCACCAACGCTTATATTGCAAGTTAAACAAAAGACTATAATGGTAATTAATGGTGGAAGTTACGCGGAGTTACACCATGGGGAGGAGCGGATACCATTCGCAGTCCAGAGTAATGCATACGGAACATTCATGAAGAGGAGATGAATAGTTGAACATGAAGGGGAGCTGGTGGAGACGAGTCGCTATGATTGCGTTATCGGCAGGACTACTAGCAGGCAGTTTATCGATGGGTACTGGACTTCGTAAGGCGGATGCGGCCGCCGGAAACCAGAACTATGCTGAAGCACTGCAAAAGGCCATCTATTTCTATGAGGCGCAGCGTTCGGGTCCATTACCAGCGAACAATCGAGTCGAATGGCGTGGCAATTCGGGCATGCAGGATGGGGCTGATGTAGGTGTTGATCTGACCGGGGGATGGTATGATGCCGGAGATCATGTGAAATTCGGATTACCGATGGCGTATTCTGCTACCATGCTAGCCTGGTCCGTCGTGGAATACCGCGAAGGATATGAGCAGGCAGGGCAACTGGAGGAGATTAAGGATAATATCAAGTGGGCCACAGACTATTTTATGAAAGCGCATACGAAACCAAATGAATTATGGGGACAAGTCGGAGCCGGGAATACGGATCACGCCTGGTGGGGCCCGGCTGAAGTGATGCAGATGAACCGACCGGCCTTTAAGATTGATGCTTCCTGTCCGGGCAGTGACCTGGCGGGAGAAACTGCGGCATCACTGGCAGCTGCTTCGATTGTATTTGCCGATGATGATCCTGTGTATGCTGCGAAGTTGCTTCAACATGCGAAGGAACTGTATCACTTTGCTGATACTTACCGGGGGAAATACTCCGATTGTATTACTGATGCACAATCGTTCTATAACTCGTGGTCCGGATATTATGATGAGCTGGCATGGGGTGGGGCATGGCTTTATTTAGCCACTAATGATAGCGCTTACTTGTCCAAAGCCATTGCGGCCACCAATCAGTGGTCTTCCAGTGGAGGTGCCGCCAATTGGCCATATACCTGGACACAAGGCTGGGATACCAAAAACTACGGTGCCCAGATTTTGCTGGCGCGTATTACGTCCAGTCTGAACATGCCGGAAGCTGCAAGCTTTATTCAATCTACCGAGCGTAACCTGGATTATTGGTCTGTCGGAACCAATGGACAGAGAGTCAGATACACACCAGGAGGTCTGGCGTGGCTGGATCAGTGGGGCTCGCTCCGGTATGCCGCCAATGCATCTTTTATCTCGTTTGTCTATTCCGACTGGGTTAGTGACCCTGTGAAAAAAGCAAGATATCAGGATTTTTCCGTCTCACAAATGAACTACATTCTGGGCGATAATCCACGTCAGAGCAGTTATGTGGTGGGATACGGGCAAAATGCACCCCAGCATCCACATCACCGGACCGCTCACGGATCTTGGGTGAACAATGAGGATGTCCCGACGAATCACCGCCATATTCTGTATGGTGCCATGGTAGGTGGCCCAGATGCATCGGATGGGTATACCGATGATATCGGGGATTATGTGAGCAATGAGGTGGCAACGGACTATAACGCCGGATTCACTGGTGCGCTGGCCAAAATGAATCTGCTATTTGGTCAGAATCATCAGCCCCTTGCGAACTTCCCTGCACCTGAGGTGAAGGGTGATGAGTTCTTTGTAGAGGCTGCTGTTAAATCATCCGGTTCCAATTATACGGAAATCAGGGCACAGCTTAATAATCGTTCCGCTTGGTCTGCCCGTATGGGAGATCAACTGTCCTTTAAGTATTTCCTTGATTTGAGCGAGGTATATGCTGCTGGACGTACTGTATCAGACGTGCAAGTTACAACCTCCTATACAGAGGGGGCGATGGTATCCCAACCGGTTGTGGTGAATGCAGCCCAGCATATCTATGCCATTACGGCGAACTTCGGTAATACGAAGATCTATCCGGGTGGAGAGGGGAACTATCGTAAAGAAGTGCAGTTTCGTATTACAGGCCCGCAGGGCGCATGGAATGCAAGCAATGATCATTCGTTCCAGACGTTGACTACAGGCAATCCTGTGAAGAGCGTATACCTTCCAGTCTATGATGCAGGGGTGAAGGTGTATGGGCAGGAGCCTAGTGTTACACCGGTCACGGTTCCGGGCGCACCTGCTGGTGTGCAGGCTGTGGCAGGTAGCAATCAGGTTAGCTTGACCTGGGCTGCTGCATCCGGGGCCGAATCATATACGGTGAAACGTTCTGAGGTGAGTGGAGGACCGTATACATCTGTCGCGACCGGTGTCAGTGGATTGACCTATACGAACACGGGACTGACGAACGGGAAGGCTTATTATTATGTGTTGACCGCCGTGAATGCTGCCGGGGAATCACCGGGTTCTGTACAGGTGTCGGCTACGCCGCAAGCAGCAACGACGGTGCCGGGAGCACTGACTTTAAGTGGAGTGGCTGGCAATGCGCAGTCAGTCTTGACCTGGACAGCAGCTTCGGGTGCTACTAGCTATAAGGTGCAACGTTCGGCGGCAGGCGGGGCATATGCGGATGTGGCAACCGGATTGTCCGTGCTGACTTACGCCGATACGACAGCCGTGAATGGTACCACGTACAATTACCGGATTGCAGCAGTGAATGCGAACGGACAGACGCTGTCCAATGTCCTGGCACTGACGCCTTCTGCACCTCCGGTGACGACCGGTACACTCGAAGTGCAGTACCGCAGCGGAGGGTCCGGGAATTCGAGCAATGCAGTGACCCCGCAGTTCAATGTGAAGAATACCGGAACACAGGCGATTGATCTCAGTACCGTGAAGATCCGATATTATTTCACCAAGGATGGTGCGGAGAACATGACCTTCTGGTGTGATTATGCCCAGATGGGTACGGCCAATATCGAAGGGACTTTTGTCGCAGTGAATCCGGCGAAGGGTACAGCAGACACGTATCTGGAGATCAGCTTCAAGTCCGGAGCGGGCAGTTTGGCCGCGGGAGCAGAGACCGGCGTGATCCAGGCACGCTTTTCCAAAAATAATTGGAGCAATTTCGATCAAAGTAATGACTATTCCTATGACGCTACCAAGACGGCCTTTACCGCTTGGAACAAGGTAACCGGGTATCAGGGAAGTACCAAAATATGGGGATTGGAGCCGTAACTGACTGAATGTCATAAGTCGAAGAGCAGCATGGGCAGACCAACAGCAACAGCGTTTATATTTAATTTCCACTATTCCAGGGAGGTATATATCCATGTTGAAATCAGCTGCGAAAAAAAGTTTAACAGCCATGCTGGCGGGAACCGTCATGTTGACCGGATACACCGGACTCTGGGCAGGGCCGCAAACGGCACATGCCGCAGACCAGGCCATCGAGATTCAGTCAGACAGCATCAATGAAGCCCGGTTTTTGCAATTGTATGATCAGTTGAAATATCCGGCGAACGGATATTTTTCTCCAGAGGGCATTCCTTATCACTCCATTGAAACGCTGCTCAGCGAGGCTCCGGATCATGGGCACATGACGACATCAGAGGCGTATAGTTACTGGCTATGGTTGGAGACAATGTACGGTCACTACACGGGGGATTGGTCCAAACTGGAAGCGGCATGGGATAGTATGGAAAAATATATTATCCCGGTCAATGAAGGCGATGGCAATGAAGAGCAACCTACCATGAGTTATTACAATCCGAATAGCCCTGCCACGTATGCAGCGGAAAAACCTTTCCCGGATCAATATCCATCGGCGATTAATGGACAATATGCAGCAGGGAAGGACCCGCTGGATGCGGAGTTTAAAGCAGCTTATGGGAACAATCAGACCTATCTGATGCACTGGTTGCTGGATGTGGATAATTGGTACGGGTATGGGAACCTGTTGAATCCATCTCATACGGCTGCCTATGTGAATACGTTCCAGCGTGGGGAGCAGGAGTCCGTGTGGGAAGCGATTCCGCATCCGTCTCAGGATAATAAAACATTTGGGAAGCCGAACGAAGGATTCATGAGCCTGTTCACGAAAGAAACGCAGGTACCATCAGCGCAGTGGCGTTATACAAATGCAACCGATGCAGATGCACGTGCAGTACAGGTGCTGTACTGGGCGAAGGAGATGGGATACACCAATACGGCGTATCTGGATAAGGCGAAGAAGATGGGCGACTATCTGCGATATGGGATGCACGACAAGTACTTCCAGAAGATCGGCAGTGCGAAGAACGGTACACCAACTCCGGGCACAGGCAAGGATTCCAACATGTATCTCATGGCCTGGTATACGTCATGGGGCGGTGGCTTGGGTCAAGGTGGGGATTGGGCTTGGCGGATTGGTGCGAGTCATACGCATCAGGCATATCAAAATCCGGTCGCGGCATATGCCTTGTCTGATCCGGCAGGTGGCCTGATACCCAAATCAGCTACAGCAAAGGCAGACTGGAATGCATCCTTGAAGCGTCAACTGGAGTTCTACACATGGTTACAATCCCATGAAGGAGCGATTGGCGGGGGAGCAACGAACAGTCTGGATGGTTCATACAAAGCCTATCCGGCAGGCGTAAGTACATTCTATGATATGGCTTATCAGGAGGCACCTGTATATCGTGACCCGGATTCCAACACATGGTTTGGATTCCAGGCATGGTCGCTGGAACGTGTAGCTGAAATGTATTATATTCTCGCTGAGAGTGGAGATCTGAGTTCCGAGAACTTCCAGATGGCCAAAAAAGTCATTACCAAGTGGATCGACTGGTCCAAGGATTATGTATTTGTAGATGAGCGTCCAGTGACGGATGCCCAAGGGTACTATCTGAACGCAGCAGGAGGGCGAATTCTTGGTGGTCTGAATGCCCAGGTGGCGACAACTCCAGCCCCAGGAGAGTTCTGGATTCCAGGCAGTCAGGAGTGGCAAGGTCAACCGGATAAATGGAATGGCTTCAGTTCCTTTACGGAAAATCCGAACTTCCGTGTGGTCACCAAAGATCCTGCGCAGGATACAGGGGTTCTGGGAAGTTACATTAAGGCACTGACTTTCTTTGCCGCAGGAACCCAGGCAGAGAATGGAACGCTCAGTGCCAAAGGTCAGGAAGCGAAGGATCTGGCTGAGACACTGCTGGATACGGCGTGGGATTACAATGATGGCGTGGGGATTGTAACGGAAGAAGTGCGTAAAGACTACTTCCGCTTCTTCGCGAAGGAGATCTATATCCCGGCGAACTGGTCTGGAACCTTTGGTCAAGGCAACACGATTCCAGGTACAGCAGGTGTACCTTCTGATCCGGCAAAAGGTGGCAACGGCGTATACATTGGATACTCCGATCTGCGTCCAGCTATCAAGCAAGATCCGGCATGGGCTTACCTGGATAATCTGTACAAAACGTCGTATAATCCGACAACGAAAACATGGGAAAATGGCGCACCCACCTTTACGTATCACCGTTTCTGGTCACAGGTGGATATGGCTACAGCGTACGGCGAGTATGATCGTCTCCTCGGAGATTCTGATAGTCCGGAAGTGGAAGTACCCGCTGCTCCTGCTGGTGTAACAGCAACTGGAGGAAGCGAGCAAGTGGTTCTGAATTGGAACGCAGCCGCTGGTGCAGCCTCGTATACCGTGAAACGTGCAGAAGTGAACGGTGGTCCTTATACGCCTGTAGCGACAGGGGTCACAGGATCAACATTCACGGACACAGGCTTGATCAACGGCACAACATATTATTATGTCATCACGGCGGTGAATGCCGTAGGTGAGTCCGCACCGTCAACACAGGCATCTGCAACACCACTGGCAGGTATCATTGTGCCAGGCGCTCTCACCCTTTCAGGAACAGCTGGTAATGCTCAGGCAGTACTGACATGGACAGCATCGACTGGAGCAGCGACTTACAAAGTACAACGTTCGGTGGGTAGCGGACCATATGCGGATCTGGCAACAGGTTTGACCGCACTGACGTATAGCGATGCTACAGCGGTGAATGGTACGGCTTACAATTACAGAGTTGTTGCCATTAATACGAGTGGTCAGACAAATTCGAATGTACTGGTGCTGACACCATTGGCACCTCCAGTTACAACGGGAACACTTGAAGTACAATACCGTAATGGTAGTTCAGGAACTTCGGGCAATGCGATTACACCACAGTTTAACGTGAAGAATACGGGCACAACGGCTGTGGACTTGAGCAAAGTGAAGGTCCGGTATTATTTCACGAAGGACAGTGCCGCTGATCTGAGTTTCTGGTGTGATTATGCACAGATTGGCAGTGGTAACGTGGAAGGACATTTTGTTTCCGTAGATCCGGCCAAGGGCACGGCAGATACGTATCTGGAGATTGGATTCAAACCGGGTGCTGGCAGCTTGGCTGCGGGTGCCGAGACTGGAATCATCCAGGGACGTTTTTCGAAAAACAACTGGACGAATTTTGATCAAACGAATGATTATTCCTTTGATTCCACCAAAACGGCCTTCAGTGCCTGGACGAAAGTGACAGCTTATCAGGATGGCGCCAAGGTATGGGGGATTGAACCTTAAACGAGCTGTTCGACTAGAAGAAGTCGGGTAATGATACGAACGATACAGGTTAAGCCGGGGAGAAATCCCTGGCTTTTTCTTTTTTTTTATAAAATACTTCAAATTTGAATGATCTTGACCGAAGAATATAAAGGGTAATTATGTAAGTAATTCAACTATTTTAAATGAGAGGAAGGTTGAGTATGTTTAATGTTTTTGGGAAAAAGATTCGAATCAGCTTGTTGCTTACCATTGTTATTACGTTTGTTCTTCAGGATTTCACAGGAGGTATCCACGTCGCGGAAGCAGCGGGTAACGTCATTAAAGCCACGGACTTAGGCGTGAAGGTCAACTCCAAATCTTCACAAACGAAGGAAATTCAAAATGCATTGAAGTATTTCTATGACCGGGGCGTAGAGGGAACGGTTCATTTTCCAAAAGGGACATATCTGGTAGACGAATCCATTCGTCTATATGCAGGAGTAAGTCTGTCCGGTGACGGAATAGGGCAAACGATATTTAAGAAAACCGGATCAGCGGGCCAATATGTTATTGGTAATCCCATTTTGCGCAACAATGATGCACGGCTTAACATCAAGTTATCCGATATCACCATCGACGCAGATCGTACGAATCGCGAGGCCCGTGGGGAGAGTCAGGTAGGCGGAATCATTATGGATATGGCTGTCTCTCACCTCACACTGGATCGTATCGAGATTCGGGATACAACGATTGGTGCACTACTTCGCAGAACGAAGGATTCGGAGATTATCAATAGCCGTTTTGACCGAAACAATGGACATGCCATTGCGACAGGACACGAGAGTTATCCAGCAGGTGAGTTCACGAATGTCAAAATTATGAATAACCAAATTACCAATTCAGGTGGGGGCAGTGGCATCAATCTGTCACGTGCAACCTTCACAACGGTATCCGGGAATCAGATTATTAATAAAACTCATCAAACGGATGGATACGCAGGTATTCGCATTCCCAATGAAGGTGCCAACAACACGATTAATAACAATGTCATTGAGAATTATCCACGTGGAATCTTTGTACTAACGGGTGCGACGGGTAACCAAGTATACGAAAATACGATCATTAATGCATCCTTGCAGGCTATTCTGGTTGAATCGAACAAGAATACATTCACGAGCAATACCATTTTCCAAAGAAACGCTGCGCTGAAACCCGATGCAATCATTCGACTGGCTAATGCCAACAACAACAAGCTCATTGGTAACGAGATGACGACGAACGCTGGGTTTTCCGGGATTGGCATACGTACCACTGCATCTAGCAACAATGAGATCCGAAATAATGTAACCGACACCGCTGGCAAATCGATCAGTATCGAGGGTGGAAGCAAAAATGTGAACACGGGGAACCGTAATCGGTAAATGAACCATAGTAATGTTTACCATATTTGCGATATTAAACATTAAAAACTAGTTCTTATGACGCATGTCCTGGATGAGAATTGGCCTAGCTCTTATACCGTGGAAAAATGAAGTATATCAAATAGTTACAATAATTTAACCTTTGAAAAAGAAGGGATCAGCAGTGTTTTTTACCAGCATCTGATGGACAGACCCTGATACTTAGTGCTCAAGTGTGCCTATATCAATACAGGACTTTCGACTGATGAACGTTATGGATAGCCCGTTTACAATGAGGCAAGCCCGGGAGAACCAAGCCAGGTTAAAATTCTGTAACATCAGGGGGAACTCGACATCATGAACTGGAAGAAAACCATTATTACGGCAAGTGTCACAGCAACGATGCTGATGGGAAGTCTGACGACAGGAGCACTAACGGCACAGGTATCGGCAGCTGCTGTTAACAATTCACAAGTAAAAGTAATCTGGGGCGTAAACCTGCGCACATCACCTACTTCTTCTGCGAAGATTGTTCGCATGGTCGCTAAAGGGGAAACGGTAACGGTGCTTCAGCAATCCGGTTCGGATTGGTATAAGATTAAGGATTCTGCTAACCGGACAGGCTACATATCTTCTTCATCCAAATACACACAAGCTGTTAGTGGTAGCACAAGCGGATCGGGTTCAAATAGTGGTACATCGGAAACCGGCAATGCGTCTGTGGAAAAAGTGATTGCGGCGGGAATGAAATATTGGGGTACACCGTATGAATTCGGCGCTAGTCGCAGCAGTACAGCTACTTTTGACTGTTCCAGCTTTGTACGTCAGGCCTTCATCGATGCACTTGGCATCAAGCTTCCAGCGGATTCTCGCAAACAAGGAGCCTATGTGAAGGAAAAGGGTGCGGTTCAGACCAACTGGAAAAACCTGAAACGCGGCGATCTGATGTATTTCATGTCGTATAAAGGTAGCTCTGCATCATCGTATTCCAGCGTTAATAAATCTAGCGCAACCATTACCCACACAGGGATTTACCTGGGCGACGGAAAAGTATTACACACATATTCAAACGCTGGCGGTGGTGTAACAACTAGTGATATCTCCGGCAAACACTGGGAGTACCGCTTCCTGTTTGGTGGCAGTGCGCTGTAGGTTAGAACAAGAACCCTCTTAGATATTCCGCGTATGTTCATATGAATTATGCATATAAAACACCTTCCATTCTGCCTTTGACGGGCGAGTGGAAGGTGTTTTTGGTGTTATTTAATATTCCGATCAACTCAATCCTGATAGTACAGTCGGAACAGGATATCCTGGTTGTAGTTGCCGAATCCCTCACCATACAAGGTCAGACCGCCCACATGCTGGGCGTCTTCTTCCACCGAGAGACGCAAGGTCCATTGGTTTCGTTCCACCGGAATATCCGCGAGTGTGATTTCGGACAAGTGCTGTCCATCAATAAACGTACCTTCATTCGTAATTCGAAGCACCTTAAGCATGCCATATTGATTGACACTGTCACTCCACCATTCGGGGGTGAACATGCCGCGTCCGTTGCCTGAATCTCCAGGGCTTGTCCATTCCCCCAATCGGATGCCATTAAGCATAAATGTAATATCTGAGGGCCAATTCGGATTCACCGAAGGGGCTTCTGATCCGATCTCTAGAGACAATTCAATGGCATTGATCTGTTGTCCGGATAAGATATAGTTTGGAATTTTGTACTCCACGAATCCACGACCAAACCACAGAATATGGGCATGCATGCGCTCGGGGTCGAGAAAATAACGAGGGTCATCGTACTGCCCAATGACCTGAGTGGATGTTGCCAGACCACATGTCGGATAGACGTCAAAATGAGTGTAGTGCCCAACAGGTATAGAAACCTCATGAAGCTTGCGGGATGTTCCGGTTTCCTGAGGCATCGAGATGCCAATCCAGTCTACAGCAAGGCTATTCATTTTATGTGTGCCGCCGTCTTTGCGTATCATTTTGGACTGGATAATACCCACATCTTGAAGTTTGCGGACATGCATGGTCACGATGGCACTACTCAGACCCAGTGAAGCAGCGAGGTCTTTCACATTCATCGGTGTCTCTGCAACAAGGCGGATGATCTGTAGACGAACTTCACTGGCGAGTGCTTCATATAGGGGTAGAAATTCAGCATCGGTATTTGCTCTGATCACAAGTGTTCCTCCATTTTCGCGTATTGAATTAAGTTAAACATAAATTCAGTGAAAAGAATAACATTTTGCAAAATTCCTGTTGAAATTAACGCTATAATCGATTTTAATATAAATATGAACGTTGATCCATAGAATATCAATTAATTTTTATATTAATCTTAGGGAGTTGAAATTCATTATGGAAAAAGCAAAAATGACGGTAGACAAGGATTTTACAATTGGCGTAGTTGATAAGCGTTTATACGGTTCATTCATTGAGCATCTCGGACGTGCCGTGTACGGTGGAATATATGAGCCTGGACACCCATCTGCGAACGAACAGGGTTTTCGCACGGATGTGCTGGAGATGGTGAAGGAGCTGCAAGTACCGATTGTACGTTATCCTGGGGGTAATTTTGTATCCGGTTACAATTGGGAAGATTCGGTTGGACCGGTGTCAGAACGCAAACGCAGATTGGAGCTGGCCTGGAGAACGATTGAGACCAATGAATTTGGCTTCAACGAATTCGTGGACTGGGCGAAACAGGCCAATTCTGAAGTGATGATGGCGGTCAATCTGGGAACACGGGGTACGGATGCAGCTCGCAACATTGTGGAGTACAGCAACCATCCGGAAGGTTCGTACTATAGTGATCTTCGCATCAAGCATGGATACAAGCAGCCTCATGCGATCAAAACATGGTGTCTGGGCAATGAGATGGATGGTCCTTGGCAGATCGGTCACAAAACGGCAGAAGAGTATGGACGATTAGCTGTTGAAGCGGCAAAAGTCATGAAGTGGACGGACCCGACGATTGAGCTGGTAGCCTGCGGAAGTTCGAACCTGAATATGCCGTCGTTCCCGGAATGGGAAGCAACGGTGCTCGATCATACGTATGATCACGTTGAGTATCTGTCCTTGCATCAGTACTACGGCAACCAGGAGCAAGATACGCCAACGTTCCTGGCACGCTCGCTTGAAATGGATCGTTTTATCGATACCGTGAAGGCGACTTGTGATTATATCAAAGCGAAGAAGCGCAGTAAGAAGACGATGTATCTGTCCTTTGATGAGTGGAATGTATGGTATCACTCCAATGAAAATGATTCGAAGATGGACCCGTGGCAGATTGCTCCACCACAGCTGGAAGATATCTACAACCACGAGGATGCACTGCTTGTCGGCTGTATGCTTATCAGCATGCTCAAACATGCGGATCGGGTCAAAATGGCCTGTCTGGCACAACTGGTTAACGTGATTGCACCGATCATGACAGATACGGGCGGTGGCTCATGGAGACAGACGATCTTCTATCCATTCATGCATACGTCCCTCTTCGGACGTGGAACAGCATTGGTGCCATTGATCCAGTCTCCAAAATACGATACAAAACAAATCACAGATGTTCCTTATCTGGAAGCTATTGCGGTTCATAACGAAGAGCAGGGTGAAGTGACTGTATTCGCAGTCAACCGTCATCTGGAAGAATCCCTTCCGCTGGAAGTGGATCTGCGCAGCTTCGGGAAGTGTACCGTGATCGAGCATATCGTGCTGGAAAGTGATGATCTCAAAGCAACTAATACAGCTGCACAACCGAACCGTGTCGCTCCTCATAACCGTGGAGGTGCAGTTATATCCGATACCCTGATCACGGCGAGCTTGGCAAAAGCATCATGGAACGTGATTCGTTTGAAAGTGCAGTAATGGATTAGCGTCTTCCTTGAATCCAAAAAAGCTGGGTGCGAGTTCATCGCATCCAGCTTTTTTTCGTTGTGTTTTATAGGAAAAGGAAAGCATGGGAGGTGCGTACGCGCTAAATTCAAAATTCAAAACTCTCGCCGTCGCGTGGAATGAGCACCTGACCATCCAACTGCTCGGATGCCAGATAAGTAGCCAGATCGGTGCGAGACACCACACAATGGTTAATCGCATCCATGTGCACAGCGATGACATGAGCCGACGGCGCATGGCGCTTCACGGCGACAATGTCAGGCCCGTCCATCGTAATGGGATCACCCTCCACGAAGCGAGCTCCTCCGGCGTTTAGGACAATGACTTCAGGGCTGTATTGGCGAATAGCCTCGGCGGGTTCTTCACACCAGATGGTATCCCCAGCGATATACGTGACAGGTTCTCCATTTGCTTCGAGTACAAAGCCGGACACCTTGCCCATACGTTCGCCGATTTCACCCGTACCATGACGCCCGGAAGTGCGGGCGAATCGAACAGAGTGATACTCATGCTTCTCATCTACAGCTGTTACATCCGTGAATCCAGCTTCCAGAAATGTGTTCTCGTCCCCAGGCTGGCAGATCAGCGGGATGTCCTTGCGAAACTGCTTCGCTGAGGCTTCATCCCAGTGGTCCAGATGGGTGTGTGTGATAATCAACAGATCCGGATTCAGATAATCCGTTTCGAGTTCAGGCAGACCGACTCTTGGGTTACGCAGCTCATTTGGTGTGTTTGGAAAAGCAGGCATGACTTCAGCGTCCATCAGCATCGGGTCGACGAGGATGTTCAGCCCTCCGAATTCCAGCCAGAGTGTAGCATGGCGAATCAATTGAATTTTCATTATATTTGCACTCCTTCAGGTTGTTTAATAGTATTACCCTATATGGTATACAACCCGTTTAACGTCGTACATAACATGATGAACGGAATTAGGCCACTCTAATTTCACTGTGAAAGGATTGCTGAAGCCACATGAATGAAACGATAGATGACACAGATATACGCATTCTGCAGATCCTGATAGAGGATGCCAAACGTTCTCATAAAGAGATTGGTGAAGAGGTGCATCTCACAGGACAGGCCGTCGGTGCAAGAGTGCGCAAGCTGCAAGATCTGGGTGTGATCGAAGGGTATACGGTAAAATGGAACCCGGAACGCCTAGGCCGCGGCCTTCAGGCTTTTGTTACGGTTTTTCTGAACTCCGGCGACAGACATGCCGCCTTTCGTGCATTCATCACTGAACGTGAGGACATCGTTGAAGTCCACCGTGTCAGCGGAGAAGGCTGTTATCTGATGCGGGTACAGACTGGCACCACAGAGCAGCTTGGCCTACTTCTTGAAGCATTGCTGCCTTACGGCAATTACAAAGTCAGCCTGTCCATAGGTGTTGAGAAATCACAGTGATATGTGGCGAGAAGCTTTGTCCTCATTCATCCTGATGCTCAACGATCCTGCTGCTGTTCCTGTAAAGTCCTCTGAAGCAAAGCTAAAGCCTGGTTCAGCTCTTTTTTGCTGAGTAGGTGATCAGTCTGAACGTGCGATCGTGTGCCGTCCTTCAGGTACAGGACGAACATGGGGGAGGCAGACAGGAGCCACTTACTGCGGGCAGGTGAGGCAAGTTCAACTTTGCGAATCCGGCTCCATGGAATTTTCCGTTTGCCAGTACGTATAGACTCATCATCCCAAGACAATAACACGGCAGGGTTTCGGGTTAGTCGAGACAGGAACATGAAGAACAATGGACCGATCAACCACATCCCCAGTACGGCTGCGATAGAATAGTATATGGTCTCCAGTCTTTCGGCTTGTCCATCCACGATGATCCACAACAGGATCACGCACAAGAGAAGGAACAGGAAGCATAAACTTCCTTTCCATAGAGCCGTGCTGCGTCGGTAACGAATCTGCTGACCGTTATGTTCAGATGTTACAGGTTGTTGCATAAGATACTCCTCCTCATCCACATTGCTGATCGATATGCCAAACGTGCCGCCTGCATGAGCAGAGCGGCATGTTCAACGTTCTTTGTTTACTATAACTCAGGTTCATTACCCTGATATAGCTGAATTTTTACCTGCATCACGTGCATGGGTGTACAAGTCAGCATACACACCTTTGGCTGCGATCAGTTCCTGGTGTGGGCCTTCCTCCATAATCTCACCATCCTCCATCACCAGAATTCGATCGGCATGCATCACCGTAGACAGGCGATGGGCAATGACAATGGTGGTGCGTCCCTTGGATACCGATTCCAGCGCCTGCTGCACGAGCTGTTCCGTGTGTGAGTCCAGATTGGCTGTTGCTTCATCCAGAATGAGCACGCGAGGCTGGAACACCACGATCCGGGCAAATGAGATCAACTGCCGCTCCCCGGCAGACAGACCGCTTCCGCGTTCCGACAAATGTGTATCATACCCTTGCGGCAAACGTGAAATCATCGCATGTGCTCCGACAAATCGGCAGGCCTCAATCGCCTGCTCTCGCGTAATATCCTCACGAAACATTCTCACATTATCAATAATGGAACCGGAGAACAGGAAGGGTTCCTGTTGAATCAGACCCACGATCCGATGAAGCTTGGCCTGCGGCAGATGCCGGATATCGGTGCCATCAATCTCGATACTGCCCTTGTCTACATCATAGAAGCGATTGAGCAGGGAGATCAGTGTACTTTTACCAGCGCCTGTTGTGCCCACGATACCTACCATTTCGCCCGGATAGAGGTGCAAGTTCATCTGCTGAATCAAGGGCCGGTCTGCCCGATAACCGAACGATACATCATTAAAATCAATCTGGCCCATTACACTCTGAGGTTCCAGTGACGAAGCCTGTTGAGGTTCGGGATCGGCAACTTCAGGCCGCGTATTCAGAATGTTCCAGATGCGATCCATCGATACGGTCGTGGACTGGAATGTATTCCATTGCATCGTAATCTGGTTAATCGGTTGAAAGAACTGACGGATATAGCTGATAAACGCATACAGTACACCGACTTGCAGGGACTCGCCCAGTACGGCGCGACCCCCAAGCCAGACCATCATGACCAGTGCCGCATTGCCAAGGATATCAAACGTCCGGTTGAATATGACATTGGAGCGGGCTTGAGCAATGTTGGCTTTCAGATGGTGCGCGTTTTGTTCCGAGAAGCGTTTCTTCTGTTCTTCTTCCTGGTGAAAAGCTTGAATCAGGAACATGCCGGACAAGTTCTCCGCCGTAAATGCGATCAGACGGGAGAGACGCGTACGGGCATTTTGATAAGCTTTTCGCAGTCGACTACGGAATAATACCGCAACCACCGCAATGACAGGCAGAACGATCAGGGAGTAACTCGCCAGCACCGGATCAAGTTGGAACATAAAGACGATAATCAGCACCAGCATCATGCCATCTCGAATCAGACTGAGCAGCACCTGGGTGAAGAAGCTGCTGATGGTTTCCGTATCACTGGATACGTTCGTGACCAGACTGCCGATATGAAAACGGTCAAAGAAGGACATGGACATTTTGGAGATATGCTTGAACAGGTCCTTTCTGATCCGGGATACAATGTTCTGTCCTACGTGCTGCAACAGATTGTTTTGGATATAGGTAAAAATAAAACTGATGACAGCCAGCCCAAGAAAGATGGCTGCGAGCTGAACGAGAAAGCCTACGCTGGTCTGGCCTATGGCCAGGTGATCATCGATAGCGATCTTCACCAGATAAGGTTGCAGCAGATCTGCCGATATGCCAAGCAGTGAGCAGAAGAAGATACCGGCAAAAGCCCATTTATGAGGTTTGGCATATGCCATCATGGCCTTAAACGAAGTTCGTTTACTCTGATCAGCCTCTGCATCTGGGTGAAGTTCAGCGTTATCGTTAGACATGATGTAATCCCTCCTCCTGCAAACGGTAGGTTGCCGCATACAATCCTTTGGCAGCCATCAGCTGAGCATGTGTACCTTGTTCAGCAACTCGCCCTTCATCCAGAACGATAATATCGTCTGCATGACGGACCGCGCTGATGCGATGAGAGATGATCAGCGTGGTTTTGCCTTTGCCGATCTCGCGCAGGCTGCGCAGAATGCCACTCTGGATGACAGCATCAACGGCGCTCATGCTGTCATCCAGAATAAGTAACTGTGCTTGCTTGATCAATCCCCTCGCCAGACTTGTACGTTGCCGTTGTCCACCTGATAACGTGAGTCCTCGTTCGCCAAGTAGGGTATCGAACCGATCGGGAAAACGGACAATATTATCATAGATCATGGCTTGGCGCGCACTATGCTCCACTGTATCCAGCGATACTTCTCGGTCGCTGAATGCGATGTTATCCCGGATGGTGGTACTAAACAGGAATCCATCCTGAGGGACATAGGCGATGCGCGATCTTAGACTTTCCAGCGACAGCTGCCGAATATCTGTACCATTGATGCGGATCGTTCCTTCAGGTGGTTCATATGTACGCAGCAATAGCTTAACGAGGGTACTTTTACCCGAGCCGGTCTTGCCTACAATGCCGACCGTTCGTCCCGCGCGGATATTCAGTTGAATGTTTTTGAGAGCAGGAGATGAACTGCCAGGGTAGGAGAAAGTTAGATTCTCCATGGTGATATCTTGTACGGTTTGGAGCGCTGTGGCTTCAGGAAGCTCACGCACATCGGCTACTTCGCTCAGCAGATCATTCACCCGTTCCAGGGATGCGCCTGAGCGCTGGACGGTATTGATGACATTACCGATCTGCTGAAGTGGTCCCATGATGATCCGCAGATATAACGTCAAGGCGACAAAACTTCCGAGCGTAATGGAATTCTGCATGGTCATAATACCACCGACAAGCAAAGAAACGACCAGTGAGATCGCTCCGAGCAGCGGGAGCAAAGCTTGAAACAAGGAAGACAGACGAACGAGTCGAAGCTGTTTGCTCTTGATCGCATCGACGGTGGTTCCAAAGCGTGCACGAGCACTATCTTCAATAGCAAACGTCTTGGTTACGCGAATGCCGCCCAACTGTTCTTCTGCGGATTCCGTCATGGTTGCAAGAGCTTCCTGTACGTCACGAGAGCGTTTGCGAATCCGTGGACCGAAAAACACGACCAGAAATGGGATCGCCAGCAAGGGTACAACACTGATCAGAATGAGCGTCAGCGGAATCCCGCTAAGCAGCATCATGACAATACAGGACAACAGCAGGAATGTTGCATTGGTCATGAGCGTAACGCCGTTAGATATCGCTTCACGTACAGAGGTCACGTCATTCATGACATAACTGAGCAGCTTTCCGTTCCCCTGTTTGGAGAAATAGTGTTCACTGAGTTCGGAAAACTTACTGAATATACGCTCACGCGTCATGAATTCGAAGCGTCGACCGAGCTTCATAATCATGAATTGTCCGGTGCCGAACAGTAGATTATACCCGATGGCAATAGCCAGCAGGGAAAGGCTGTACCCTACGACAGTCTGCATCTGGAGCGTATTCTGCATCAACTGATCCGTGAAACTGCCCAGTATGCGGGGCAAGGATGCCTGCCCGACATTGGATGCAATAATTAGAAGAACAGCAACCAGATAGACAGGCCAGTTCGATACAACGTAACCGCGAAGTAATCCTTTCTTGGACATAAGCATTGTTCTCCTTTTGGTATAGGTGAAGTCAGTCCAGCAGGTGGAGTCAAGAAAAGGGCCGACACCTGTTATTAGCGCGTCGTGCCCTCTTACTGTATGCGATCTGGTTTGCAGTTTATCCGTCATCCGATGGATTTCTCTATTCTTATTTTTGCGCTAATCCGAATGGATGTCAACGAAGCCACTTAGCAAAAGCTGGTGGCTTGGACTAGTGAACGCGGAGAAGAGATGTATGCCGTGTTCCTGTGTTGTATTCACCAGATGTCGAAATTACTGAAACATTTTCTAAGGGTATCCCGTCTGTAGGAATGAAGAGGTAAAAAATAGGCTTTACTAATCATATGGAGGTGCCAGGAAATGAAACATAAAAAAGGATTGGCTGCAACACTTGCGCTCTGCGTTTCTTTGACAGCAGGAGGTGCATCGGTACTCGCTTTTTCAGATGTGAAGGATGAAGGACAGAAGTCGGTTGTGGATTCTTTGAAATCAAAAGGCATTGTTAACGGAGTAACGGCGGATCTGTTCCGTCCAGATCTTGCATTGTCCGAGCCTCAGGGTGTTCAACTGATTGTGAATGCATTTGGTCTGAAAAATGCATACGCTGCATCTTCCGCTCAGGATAAAATTAGTCCAGACACGTGGTATGCTGATGCTGTTCAAGCGGCTACGCAAAATGGATTGTCCATTCCGGTAGAATTGAATCCCCAAGGCAAGATGACACGCGAGCAATTTGTTGTTTTGCTTCATGAAGGTATCAACACAACTGGGACTTATCCGGTCATCATGAAGTATAATCTTGTTAAGGACGAAAATAAAATCGGTAAGGACGCCATATCTGCAGTCCAGAACTTGCTGAACATGAACATCATTGAACTGGATAAGGACGGTAACTTCCGTCCAGATCAGTCGCTTACCCGTATGGAGGCTGCAAGCATGATCTTCAATGCACTTGAATTTGTGGATAAACACGGCAACGGCGGCTCAGCAGAGCCAGCTCCAACCAATCCAGGTGAAGGCCAGCAAGCGATTGTACCTGAAGTGACAACGACGAAGGTTGATGACAAAACAACCAAAGTTAAACTCAGTGCTGAAATGCCTCACCCTGGTTATGGACTGAAGATTGATGATGTGAAATTGGAGAAGGATGGACGTGCCATCGTACTCTATTCCATTATTCAACCTGATCCGGACATGATGTATCCGATGGTCATCACGAATGTGACTGCAGAAGCGGATATCCCAACAGGCTATACGGCAGAAGCTCAGCCTTCTGGCAAGTAATCTATTCTTCTGAACAGAATATAGCTTAACTTAAAAACCCACCCTTCATGCGTACATGGAGGGTGGGTTTTCCGTTGCTGAGGGTTATTCTTCCAACGGTGTATAGTCAAACCAATCAAAACTTGCAGGTGTGCGTTCCCCCGATGGATCGTAGGCATACATGGCTATAATCACACCTGTGAAGCCACTTGCCACTTCGGTAGACAACAGATGGGTTTCACCCGAACCTACTTCGATGGCATCGGATGAGCCTTGCTGGTAGAGGAACGTAAAGTGATTCCGGTCGACCTTGATCTGTAAAACAATGGGACCCTGCTCACAGTCAAGCATCTGTTCAGTTCGTAGAGAGCCGACAGTTCGTCGTAGGATGATTTTCTTCTGGCCGTCGATCTGTGTTACAGCCAAGTCATAATGATATTTATTATTCATAAATACAGTTAATCCGGCTTCACCGCCGCTCGCACCTGGCTCATAATGCAGCTCGGCAGCCATGTTGCATAAGAAATGGCTCAAGCGACGCCCGACAAAGGCTGGATTTTGTCCATCATCGAGCGAAACTGAATGACCCCGCAGGATGAGTTGCCCGGGATTTTCTGTGAGCGTCCAACTATCCGGAGCCGGGTTCCGCAAGAAGATCCAGTTCATGTTCAATGTTGGTTCGTCAAAATGATCCCGTATAGCCTGAGGTGACCAAGGGTGCTCAGGCAACGAAGGTCCGGTCATCTCCGGCTCAATATGTCCGTCCACACCGATTATCGGCCAACCGTCTTCTGTCCACGTGACAGGGGCCAGGAAGGTCTCGCGTCCCAGATGGTGTCGCATGGGGTAACCTGCTGGACGAAGGCCCAGACATACGGCCCACCAGCTTCCATCCTGGATCTGGACAAGGTCTGCATGACCCGTTGCATGGATACTGGATTTCATGCTTCGATTGGACAGAATGGGATTATGAGGACACGGTTCAAATGGTCCGTATGGATCTGTGCTTCGAGCAACGGTCTCCATGTGACCATACTCGGTTCCACCTTCGGCGATCATCAAATAGTAGAAGTCATTTATTTTGTACAGGTGGGGAGCTTCGGGGGCTGCTCCTCCGGTTCCGGTCCAGATCAATCGGCTATTGGTTAGTCTGGCTCCGGTTGTGATGTCTATCTCGCACTGATAGATGCCCTCGCCTTCATCCCCATTACAGGCCGTTTGAAAATACACACGACCATCTTCATCAAATAGAAAAGAGGGATCTATACCATCTTGATCGACAAAGATGGGAGTAGACCATGGCCCTTCGGGTTGGGAGCTGCGTACATATAGATTTCCGCCGCCGCTTACATTGGTTGTTGTCATATTGAACCAGCCATCATGATACCTGAGTGTTGGAGCATAAATACCGCCAGAGCTGCCTGCATTCGCTAGAGGAAGTTGTTCTGGGGTAGTAAGGATATGACCGATCTGACGCCAGTTCACAAGGTCTTTACTGTGGAAGAGGGGTACACCCGGGAAATATTCAAAGGTACTAGTCACCAGATAAAAGTCTTCATCTACACGGCAGATACTTGGATCTGGATAAAAACCCGGAATCACCGGATTGGTATATTTCATCATGTTATACTCCTATTCATTGTGAGAGTTTAGTACGAATCTGGACACATTGAAAATCCCTGCTACAAGGCGAATTATAACGCTTTTTAGTATATGGAACCTTGATTTTTCGGTCCTGGAATAGCATGATATAGACATTCAACCCAACTATGTTTGCGGAGGGGGAATACTTTTGAGTAATGCATATTTGAGATGGTTTACTTCAGATCATCAACAATTTCCGTTTTTTATTCAGTACGGTGGACATGTCGAGGACATGGAGCTCCATAATCATATGGATTTTACGGAACTTGTGATTGTCCTGAATGGTCATGCAACCCATGTGGTGAACACCGAAGAATTTTTTATTAAAAAAGGAAACGTGTTTGTGATCAATGGGGACACCCATCATGCGTACAAAGATCCTCATGATTTTAGGATCTGTAACGTGATGTTCAGTCCAGAGATGCTTGCTTCGGCTGGGCCTGATCTCAGGAAATCCAATGGCTTCCAGGCACTGTTTGTTTTGGAACCGTTCTATCGTAATACCCACTCATTTCCGAGTAAACTGGCGTTATCCATTTCCAGTCTGGAGTATGTCGAATCGCTGATATCGTTCATGATTGAGGAGTATCACAGTAAACAGCAAGGCTATCAGACGATGCTGATCTCACGTCTTACGGAGATGGTTGTATATTTGTCGAGGCAATATGATACGCAGGAAAAGGGCATTGAGGGCAATAATCTGATGCATCTGGCGAATGCCATTTCATATATTGAAGATCATTATCTGGAGCCATTGTCGCTGGAGGACATTGCGGGGAAGTCGAATATCTCGATAAGGCATCTGAATCGGATTTTTCGATCCTATTATCAGATGACTCCGATCTCTTATCTGCAGAAGTTGCGTCTGGAGAAGGCATGTCATTTGTTGAAAAACGGGAACCTGTCCATTACGGAAATTTCATATGAATGCGGGTTTAACGACAGTAACTATTTCACCCGCCAGTTTAAGAAAGCCTATGGCAAGTCTCCCAAAACATACAGGCAGAATCATTAATACATGACTGAATAAAAAAACCAAAACAGGGCCTCCTTATAGGGAGGTCCTGTTTACTGTCTCAGAGACATTTTAATAGTCCAAAAGTCGTCCGTTATCATGCCACTGACCGTACATTTTATTTTCCTTCGTGTTGGTTATGAATTTGTCCAATCTACTCTGGAATAATGCGGGCTGCTGTTTCACACTTTGGATCGTATCCATCCGAACGTTTTGATACAGGGCAGGGAAGGACAGGAAGTTCGTATAAACCCGTTGGTCCTCTTTCAGCCTTTGTTCGATCACACCATCGATAATGAAAGCATTCAGGTCCATCACAGGAAGAACCTTCCTACCTTCGTCATGCATCAAGCCCAACTTTTCAAGACGACGGACACGTTCCTTGTTCAATTCAGTCCAAGAGCTTCGTGTGCTTCGGGGAGATAATCTCTGTGCTAATTGGGTTTCGGATATTTTCTTTTTGACACCATCGATCCATCCGAAACATAACGACTCTTCAACCACGTCCAAGTACAGCAGGGTATCCGAAGTTGGTTTCATGCTCACAATGACCCAGCAAGATTTCTGGACTTTTCCGTGCTCTTGCAACCAATTTCTCAATTCTTCCCTCGATGTCACGGGGATACAATGTACATTTTCCATCGAATCGTTGTCTATACTTGAGCCGGTTCTTGATACCAGAATAGAGAATAGTCATTCATGATGGAGGCGTGCCCCAATTGACGCAGCATAGTAGATACATTGCCCCGATGGTAGGTCCCGTGATTGACCAGATGGAATACCATTTCCGATAAGCTGGTTTCGCGTACTCCGGCAAATGGGTTATCGAGCAGAATAGTTTTCTCCAGATCAGTCTGACCTTGGAGCCATTCCCTGTATTGTACCGACAAGTCGGCAAAACATTGGATGTACTCATCTATTGAACCGTGTATCTCACTATTGAGAGGTATGCATGCTTGCAGCGCCTCGGGCATACCTGTGCCGGTTAACACCAGGTACCACATCTTATCCACGGCATAGATATGGCTGAGGGCATGAGCGATGGTTGCAAACGAACTATTCACTTCCTGACTCAGTACAGAAGCGGGCAGTTCCTTGATTCTGCTCAAGATGGTTTGAGTGGCCCATGAGTGGTAGTTATACATCTGCTCCGGATGATTCATTAATAATCGTCTCCTTTAATTTGGCGGTGGATTGGGTTACTTACTGAGACGATTATAAAAAAAGAAGTATGACAACAGCGTGTCATACTTCTTCATAGAGCTTGAGTGCGTTTTGAAGTTGTTCTTTCAGAATGCCACGTAATTCAATCGGTTCAAGCACCTCGGCGCCACTGCCCAAACTAAGTAGAAACGACCATAACCACTTGGCATGTAACGGCTGATGGACCCGGATACGCATCGTCATACTTCCATCCTCGTGAAATTGCTTATCCGCTTGTTGAAAATGATCCATAGCTTCCGCGAGTGCTTCCGGTTTCACCCGAAATATAACATCACTGATCTGGTCTTGCCATGATGGATCTGACACAACAGTCGCCTGAGGAAGCTCCAGATGTGGTTGAAAGTGTTCCGATGTCAGGTGCACGTTCATCATCCGGGACAGTCGAAACTCCCGATAATCCTGCCTTGTCTGGCAAAATCCATAAACGTACCAATTACGATATTTAAAATGAAGTCTTACTGGTTCCAGATGGCGGGTTATATGTTCATTTTTCGTATTGATGTAGTCAAAACGCACAACTTGATGCTTCGTAATCCCTGTACGGAGATGAGGAAGGGCGTCGGGTTCCGTTCGACGAGTCTCCAGATCCACCGATAGACTTGGGTTCTGATGCTCGGGTCCAATCGTCTGTAGACGTTCAATGGTTCCCTGTGCACGCGCGTCTTCGAATACGGTGGATAGACTGCTAAGGACCGTAATTAGGGCATTCACATCATAAGAACCGAGCAGGCTCTTATCCATTTTATATCCATCCATCATGCCATATCCGCCTTTAAGTCCCTGATGGGAGACAACCGGAAAGCCAGCTGCGCAGATTACATCAATATCCCGATAGATCGTTCTTGGGGACACCTGAAACTCTTCCGCCAGAGTGGAAGCAGACAACACTTCGTGGTTCAGCAGTTTATATATGATTGAGATTAATCGCTCCAGTTTCAAAAGGTATCCCCGCCCGTTACTCCATTTTGTCATTACAGGCCATTATTATATCACGACATAGCAAACAAGATGGAAGGCTACAACTGTTCAACATAATTTATATAACCTACTATGTTTTGTTCCAGCTGGAATGAACAAGGGAATGGTCAGGATGAAACAACAAAAAAAGAGTGCTGAATCGCACTCTTTCTAAGGTACATTATTGTTGTGTTGAACAGTTATCTTGGTAATCCTGTGTTGAACTGCCATTTCAAGCTTTATGTCAGGTTGGGCTCTATTCCTCTTGCACGTTATAGAGTACGCGAGCAAGCAGATTCTGTCCGTAATTGCCAAAGTTTTTGCCGAAGATTGTTAAGCCGCGTTTGTTCAAAGGTCCGTCCGTTACAGCAATGCGGAAGTGAATATCGCTTTTGTAATCCAAACCAATCTGGTCCAGCGTTACGTCCGAGATACGACATCCATCAATATAGCTACCTTCCTGCGTGATTCGGATCAGCTTCAGCATGCCGTACTGATTCAGATGGGGAGGCCACCATTCTGGGTTAAAGGTACCACGTGTATTGCCAAAATCCCCCGGACTCGTCCAGCAGCCAATCTCAATACCGTTAATGTAGAAATAAATATCCGAAGGATAATTGTCGCAAAAGCCAGGGGCCTCTGAACCCAGTTCCATCGACAACTGAATTTCGCTAAACGACTGATTCGGCTTGAGATAGTTGGGAATCCGATACTCCAGATAACCTTCAGCCAGCCAGATCATCTCCGCATCAATTCGCAGTGGATCAGCAAAGTAACGCGGATCATCGAACTCTCCAACAATGCTGTCCCGGGTAGCGAGACCACATGTAGGCGCAGCCTGATAATCGCTGTAATGACCGACCTGAATTTCCACCTCGTAACGATTGTTAATCTCCTGTGAACGCAGATCAACCATTAATTTTTCCTCATTGAGATAACATATCTTCTGAATGCCATGTTTACCAACAGCGGTGTTGATCTCAATCAATCCGCTCTCTTCGAGCTTTTTGATATGCATTGTGATAGCGCCATTGCTGAGACCCAGCTTAGTTGCGAGATCATTGAGATTAAGACTTTGGTTCTTGGCCAGCAGCTCGATGATCTGAATCCGGATTTCCGAACTGAGCGCTTTGAAGATATTCACACCCGACATCAGATCTTTAATATAAATCATAGGTGGATTCCTTTCCCCGTTCTGAACAAAGTCTCTTTTCATTGCAGACATTTGCACATTTATATGTTTTATTTCAGATAATTATAAATCATTCCTTCATGGAAGGGAAGGGCGGAGAAATGGAAGCCAAAACCACTGTACATAGCGCAAATATGAAAATATAAACTATATTTTGTTCACTATTCCGGTTAAAATAAGTGTTAATCAGTTTACATATGTTTGAAATATACCATTGAAATGTCATGAAACCGCTTTTATAATCCTATTATACCTAAATTGATTCATTACTTCATGAACCTAATTAACCATTTGATTCGGAAAGGTGGAGTTCGGTTTGGAAAAGTTGAGCAATGTGAAGAGGTTTAAGTGGAAGCGGTTGGCGTTACCGGCATTACTTGTGATGGTATTACTACTGGCGGGTCAGTCAAAAGCTTTGGCAGCGTTCTGGAATCTGAGCGGAGATACCGCCGTTCATGATCCATCAATTATCAAAGAGGGAAGCTCGTGGTACACCTTCTCAACCGGCCCGGGCATCCAGGTATTGAAATCGGATAATGGATCGTCCTGGTATCGTGTTCCACAAATCTTTTTAAGTAAACCGTTCTGGTGGGCCTCTGCTGTTCCCGGACAAAGTGGATTGGATGTATGGGCACCAGACGTAGAGCAGTATAACGGAAAAGTATGGCTCTATTATTCGATCTCCACCTTTGGCTCCAATCGGTCTGCGATTGGTCTTGCGTCTGCCAACAGCATTGGAGCAGGGCAGTGGAAAGACGAAGGATTGGTGCTTCAGACCACGACTGCCAATAATTATAATGCGATTGATCCGAATCTAGTCATTGATGCTTCAGGCAACCCATGGCTGGCCTTCGGTTCTTTCTGGAGCGGTCTGAAAATTGTCAAGCTGGACAAAAACACGATGAAACCGACAGGAAGCATAACTTCCATTGCTTCGCGTCCGAATAACGGGGGTGCTATTGAAGGACCAAGTGTTGTATATCGTGGTGGATACTATTACCTGTTTGCTTCAATCGATTCTTGCTGCCAAGGGGTAAACAGTACCTACAAAATGGTCTATGGGCGTTCGACGAGTATTACAGGCCCTTATGTGGATAAAAACGGAGTGAACATGCTGAATGGCGGCGGAACGATATTGGATACAGGCAATGTGAAATGGAAAGGTCCAGGTGGTCAGGACGTGTACAACGGCAATGTCATTGCACGACACGCCTATGATGCAGAGGATAATGGCAATCCGAAATTGCTGATTAATGACTTGCTTTGGGACGCGAATGGCTGGCCGATGTATTAATTTATTTTAGATAAATATAAAATGTTTTATAAAAGTGTTGACTAAAGTGATCTGGATTTGATAAATTTAACAACAGAAATCCTATTTCATCCAATTGAATACGGTTACAAATCCAGATCAGGAGGGGTTCAGATGGTAAAGAAAAAGAATTGGGTCACATTT
Source organism: Paenibacillus sp. SZ31 (assembly GCF_012912005.1). Taxonomy (GTDB): domain Bacteria; phylum Bacillota; class Bacilli; order Paenibacillales; family Paenibacillaceae; genus Paenibacillus. The sequence goes on along the minus strand of NZ_JABBEA010000004.1, from coordinate 257,343 downwards.
ATGCTTCTTATGCTGGTAAGTGCGCTGGTACTTGCAGGTTGTGGAGGTAGCAGCGGCGCGAGTGGGGACAAGGAGTTAACGTTTATGTTCCGCGGAGGTACAGACGAGCAGAAAGCTTACCAGGCGGTGGTCAAGAAATTCGAAGAAGATCATCCGGGTGTGAAAGTCAAAATCATCGTAACGGCTGCGGATCAATATGCAACCAAACTGAGAGCGGCAATTACAGGCAACAGCTTGCCTGACGTATTCTACATCAATCCGGGCGATGTGAAAGCGTATGTGAACAGCAATGTGCTCATGAACCTCACATCGTATATTGAAAATAACCCGGATGTCGATCTCGATAATATCTGGAAATACGGCGTGGATCTGTATCGCTATGACGGCCAAATGGCAGGCCAAGGTGATATCTACGGTATGCCGAAAGATCTGGGGCCATTTGCACTGGGCTACAACAAGACTTTGTTTGAAAAAGAGGGCATTCCATTCCCTGACACGGATAAACCATATACATGGGAAGAGTTCATTAAGGTGAACCAGCAAGCGACCAAGGATACCAATGGAGATGGTAAACCGGATGTATACGGTACTGGATTCAACGTACAGTGGGCCCTGCAATCCTTTGTATGGAGCAACGGTGGCGACTGGCTGGATGAAACCAAAACAAAGGTAACGATTGACGATCCGAAATTCGCTGAAGCATTGCAGTTCTTCGCGGATATGCAAAACGTATACAAAATCACACCTTCTATTGAGGAAGCGCAAACATTGGATACGTACCAACGCTGGATGAAAGGTGAAATGGCTTTCTTCCCTGTAGGTCCATGGGATATGAGTACATTTGAGAAACTGCCTTTCGATTATGATTTGTTACCTTTCCCTGCGGGATCTACTGGCAAATCGGCAACGTGGATCGGATCTCTGGGAATTGGGGTATCGGCGAAAACGAAATATCCGGAAGAAGCGGCAGCATTGGTGAACTACCTTACGGCTTCGAAGGAAGGCATGCAACAACTGGTGGATGCCAAGGTACAAATCCCGAACTTGCTTGATATGGCAGATGAGTGGGCCAAAGATACATCCACGAAACCAGCCAACAAGCAAGAATTCATTGACATCGTAGAGGATTACGGCCGGGCTCTGCCAGGTAACTACACGTACAATGCGGAATGGTATGACCTGTTCTTCACTGACATCCAGCCGGTATTGGATGGCAAGATTACAGCCGCAGATTATGTGAAGCAGCAGCAGCCGAAAATGCAGAAGCTGCTCGACAAAGCGGTTGAACAGGAAAAGAAATCTCAGAATAAGTAGATAGGAAAAGGCGATGCCGGCGGCCAGCAATCATGCTGCTGGCATCGTTCTTATTGGAGCTTATTGGATTCCATACGGGCATGTGGCATTCGTTGATCGACAAGGTTCAATCGACGGATGCCACATGCTGATACTAGAAACAGGGGTGAACGCTGTGATTACGAAATCGAGTTTGTATCGCAAAGAGATGCTGTACGGATATCTGTTTATTTTGCCTCCGATTCTTGGGTTGCTGATCTTTGTCATGTTCCCGTTCCTCTATTCCCTCTATGGTTCCTTTACCGATTGGGATGGACTGGGACAGATGAATTTTATCGGTTTGGCCAACTTCAAGGATCTGCTCACGGATGACCTCTTTTACAAAGCGATGTTTAATACATTCTTCCTGATGCTCGGTATCCCGATTGGTCTGTTGTTGGCGCTGTTGCTGGCAATGGGTCTGAATCGTAAAATTCCCGGCACAACGACATTCCGTGTGATCTATTACATTCCGGTTATTTCTTCCCTCGCTGCGGTGTCCATCATGTGGAACTGGGCGTACAACGGGGATTACGGTCTGGTGAACCAGTTCCTTGACCTGTTTGGGATTAAAGGTCCAAACTGGCTCGCGAATAAAGACACGGTCAAACCCGCTCTAATTATTATGACGATATGGAAAGGTCTCGGATACACGATGTTATTGTACCTGGCGGCACTGCAAAGTGTATCACGTACATACTACGAAGCGGCTGAGCTGGATGGAGCCAATGGATTCCAGATCTTCCGCAACATCACTTGGCCTATGGTGAAGCCAGTTACCTTTTTCCTCATTGTTACAAATATCATTGGTGGTTCCCAGATCTTCACTGAGATGAACATTATGACGCCTACGGGTGGTCCTGAATATTCTTCGGCATCAATCGTCTTCTACATTTGGCAGAAAGCCTTCAGTAACTTGCAGATGGGTTATGCCTCAGCGATGGCCATGATTCTGGGTATTTTCATTTTTGTCATTACCCTGGTGCAATTCAAAATGAACGAAAAATCAGCCTATGATGGGGATTGATTGTCAAGGAAAGGAGTGAACCAGAGATGTCTTACAGTCAAAAGAGGAAATTAACGAACTCGATCATCTTTATCGTACTCGCGATCGGTGCGATTGCGATGATTGCACCACTGATCTGGATGCTGTCCACTTCATTGAAGGAGAAGCAAGATGTGTTCGCGCTTCCGCCTGTGTGGATACCTGAAGTATTCCAATTTGGTAAGTATAAAGAAATTTGGGAAGCTGGTCCGCTGCTCAGCGGGATCAAAAACAGCCTTATTGTTGCGGTGAGTGTGACGGTGGTGGGTACGTTTACGTCCAGTATCGCTGCCTTTGCCTTTGCCAAATTAAGATTCCCGCACAAAAACAAGCTGTTTCTCGCGTTGTTAGCATCCATGATGATTCCTTATCCGACAGTCATGATCCCGCAATTCATCATGTTCGCGAAGCTGGGCTGGGTGGATACCTTGTTGCCACTGATCGTTCCAGGCCTGTTCGGTAACGTAATCATGATCTTCTTCCTTCGTCAATATCTGCTTAGTGTGCCTGATGCGATTATTGAGGCGGCCAAGATTGATGGAAGTTCCTATTTCCGTCTGTACTCCAGTATTACGTTCCCACTCATCAAACCGGCGATTGCTGCACAGCTGATTCTCTGGTTCATGGGCATCTGGAATGACTATCTGGCACCGATTATCTATCTGAATTCACCGGAGAAGCAGACGTTACAGCTGGTTATCGCGAACTTCAACGCGACGTATGCGATTCAAACCGATTACCCACTTATTATGGCGGCGTCCATTGTAGCCCTGTTGCCGGTATTAATCATCTTCCTGATCTTCCAGAAGCAGATTATTGAATCGGTTGCCATTTCGGGAGTGAAGGGATGAATCAGCGGAAGAAATTCCGACGGTGGACATTTTCGAAGAGAGGGGTTGTTGCTTCCATGTTGCTGATGCTGATTGTTGGAGCTACGGGTTGTTCTGGAGAAGGAGCAGGAGAAACGGTGTCCCGTCCCGTCTTTCCTGAAGCTCCTCAAGATACTCAGCTGTATGACACATCCATACTGGATGATGAATCCCGTTGGACGGTAAACAATGCGCATGATCCAGCTATTATCAAAACCGATCAGGGCTACTACGTCTATTCCACAGACGTTCGTGTAGCAGGAGAAGCGAAACCCGGTGTCATGGTACGAAAATCAGATGATCTGATTAACTGGACATGGGTAGGTCAGGCTCTGCCAGGTATTCCGCAAGAAGCGCTGGATTGGACAGGTGCAGTCAATCTTTGGGCACCGGATGTGATCCAGGCTGGCGATACCTATCGGATGTACTATTCGGCTTCTTCTTTTGGCAGTACCCAGTCGGCCATTGGTCTTCAGACATCCTCATCTCCCGAAGGTCCATGGACTGATGAAGGACTGGTTGTGAAAACTTCTGCGAATGAACAGGACAAATTAAATGCCATTGATGCCAATCCCATCGTAGATGCCGAGGGCAATTCATGGATGGTATACGGTTCATTTTTTGATGGCATCTATATTGAGCCACTCGATCCGGACACCGGGAAATTCAAGAACGAGGGTTATGGTACCCGTATTGCCGCTCGGGATCGTGCTACCGAAGAAGGTGCAGTCGAAGGTCCTTACATTGTGTATAACCCGGAGTTCAAAAAGTATTATCTGTTCGTCTCCTATGATTCCTTATTCGAGGACTATAACGTGCGGGTTGCGCGTGCTGATTCAATCACAGGACCGTATACGGACATAAACGGCATGAACATGCTGGATACCGAGCATCTGCCGCAATATGAGATCGGCACCAAAATTCTCGGGGGGTATCGCTTCACGGAAGGCGAGGGCTGGGTTGCGCCCGGACATAACTCCGTTCTGAAGGACGGGGACGATTATTACATCGTGCATCATGCGCGGGGTGAGACGGATAAAAACTGGCCATATCTGCATGTACGCAAAATGTTATGGACCAAGGACGGATGGCCTGTGGTTTCACCCGAACGTTACGCCGGTGAGAAAGCACAGGACATTCCAAAGTCCATGATTGCCGGGGAGTGGGAAGGCATGGCGCTTGACCCGTCCGTAGACGGGCAAATTCAGGCCGTGCCATATACCCTAACGGGCAACGGTAAAATTCAAAGCGAAAACGGTTCAGGAACCTGGACGTTTGATGGTAAACAAACATTGACACTAAAATGGAAAGAAAGCCCATGGGGCGGAGCTTCCACGGAAGAGCTGAAGCTGCTCCCGTCCTGGGACTGGGAGCGAAGTCAGCCGGCACTCGTAGTGACAGGCCTCGATGACCATGGCGTGGCGGTCTGGGGCAAGCAGATCAGCGCAGCTGAGGAGTGAGGCTGTAACCCAGCGAGCACGAAAAGAGCGAGCTACTGCTCTAAGGGTGCACAAGCAGTGAGGGGGGAGGAAGGAGCCGCAGGAGCGAGTTTGGCATCCGATTTCAACCGCCTAGAGCGGTGATAAAAGAAATCGGAGGACAAGAGAGCGCCAAGGCCCTGCCACCCCCGAACGTCCGCTGTGCACCCAAAGCTGGCCTATAGCTATGCGGCCAGCTCTGCATTACATGGGGAGAGTTGACCCTGCGAAGCGGTCAACCCCATAAGACCGAGCCAACAAAAAGGCTCGGAGTGAGGTTGTAATCCAGCGAGCGCGAAAAGAGCGAGCTACTGCGCCGATGGGTGCACAAGCAGTGAGGGGGAGGAAGGAGCCGCAGGAGCGAGTTTGGCATCCGATTTCAACCGCCAGGAGCGGTGAAAAGAGAAATCGGAGGACAAGAGAGCACCAAGGCCCTACCACCCCCGAACGTCCGCTGTGCACCACCCAAAAAGGTTTTCGTTTGTTTTAGCAATTGGGTTACATATCTCAACTCCGAGCCACCACACACATTTGAAAGGGGAGCATTCCCATGACTGATTCCATTACCTTTACTAATCCCATCCTGGAGCAGCGCGCTGATCCGTGGGTGTACCGTCATACGGACGGTTACTATTACTTTTCCGCATCCGTACCAGCCTTTGATCGGATTGAGATCAGGCGAGCAGAGACGTTGGAAGCGTTGAGAGATGCTGAGCCGGTAACGGCTTGGACCAAGCGTGATACTGGGCCGATGAGTGCCAACATCTGGGCACCGGAAATTCATTTTATCGATGGCAAATGGTACATACATTACGCTGCGGCTCACACCAGTGAGACCAACGAAGGCCTGTTCGATCATCGGATGTATGTTCTGGAGAACGATTCTGCCAATCCACTCGAAGGGGAGTGGGTAGAGAAAGGACAGATTTACACCCGGTGGGAATCATTTGCGCTGGATGCAACGACCTTTGAGCATAAGGGAATTCGCTATCTGGTCTGGGCGCAGAAAGATCCTGATATTGTGGGTAACTCGAACCTGTACATTGCCGAAATGGAAAACCCATGGACGCTACGCGGCGAACAGGTCATGATCTCAACGCCAGAGTACGATTGGGAAATCATCGGCTTTAAGGTTAATGAAGGAGCAGCCGTGATGCACCGAAATGGGCGATTGTTTATTGGATACTCAGCCAGCGCGACCGATTACAACTATTGTATGGGTCTGCTCACCGCAGATGAAAATGCCGACTTGCTTGATCCGGCTAGTTGGGTAAAATCACCAAAGCCGGTGTTCCAGACTTGTGAAGCGAACGGCCAATACGGTCCGGGCCATAACAGCTTTACGGTGTCACCGGATGGCAAGACCGATATTATGATTTATCATGCGCGTAATTACAAAGACATCGAGGGTGACCCCTTGTATGATCCGAACCGTCACGCCCGTGCTCAAGTGATTCATTGGCGGGAAGATGGCACACCTGATTTCGGTGTTCCCGTTCCAGATGGAAAAGCAGTAGCAGAAGCGAAATAAGAGATAGTGAAACCTTAAATACGAGAGCCCTTCGTTAGCGAGTGATGCTGATTAAGGGCTCTTCTGTATGTGAACGATAAGATAGAACGGCCTAAGTATCGATGTCTTGGATATAAAACAAAGCAACCACAACGATGATTTTTGCGTATGAGAAAGATACGGATTACGATACACAACCTATTAGGAGGATCACATATGGATTCACGCGAAACATTGGACCAAGAACTTGAACAGATTTTGAAATGGGAAAAACAACAGAAGGACTTGTTTATATGGGATAAAATCGGGCGGTTGCCGTTTGCGATGTTGGATAAAGTGATGCCTAAAGCACTGAAACAGAAAATCGGAGATTCCCTGAACGACGTCGGTCAGTATGTACAAAATGGGGGCAAGTTCCTCGTACAGAAGAAAAAAGTAGCCAAGCTGTTGCAAGAGGAAGCTGAGAAATCCGGTTATTCCATGACGGATACGACGGATCAGCTGGAACAGGATGCTGAAGCTGAGGGGACAGCGAAGATTCATAGTGTAGAAAATCTGCCACTTCAGGTGCTGGACCGGGTAGCCGATAACATTACCGAGAGTCGAACGAAGTTTGCCGCGGCTCAAGGAGCAGCTACAGGGTTTGGTGGCATTGTAACCATTGCAGCAGATATTCCCATGGTGATGGGGCTTTCCTTGAAGGTACTACAGGAGATGGCACTATGTTACGGCTATGATCCCGATGAACCGCTGGAGCGCATCTTTATTGTCAAATGTCTGCAATTCTCTTCCGCCGATATCGTAGGTAAGAAAGCGATCATTGAAGAATTGGCAGCTTACGATGATCCAGACAAGCCTATTGAAGTGGTATCGCAGATGCAGGGTTGGCGGGAAGTTTTTAACTCCTACAGTGAATCCTTTGGTTGGAAGAAGCTGTTCCAACTCGTGCCGATTGCCGGCATGGTCTTTGGTTCAGTGAGCAACAAAAATACGATCCGTGATGTAGCCGAAGCAGGTAAAATGCTGTACAAAAAACGGCTGATCCTTCAGCGTTTGAAATAAGGTTAAAGAAGAAGTAGTCTTATAGAAGAATATTTATATTGAAAGAGATGAATCTGATATGTTAAACAAACAGGGTTTCTATGATCTTTTAGATCGCAACAATATCGTTTACGAAAGTATTGAACATCCCGCAGTATATACGATGGAGGAAATATTCTCTTATCAGATTCCACATACAGAACATATCGTTAAAAATCTGTTTCTGCGTGATGACAAGAAGCGCAACTATTATCTGGTAACGATTGCTGGAACGAAGTCAGTTGATTTGAGAAGTTTAGGCGAAAAGATACCTAGCCGCAAACTAAGTTTTGCGAGTGAAAAGGATTTGTTGGAATTCCTCGGATTGGAAAAAGGGCACGTCAACCCTATGGGAGTGTTTAATAACATACAGAAAAACGTGACCGTAGTTTTTGACAAGGATCTAGTCGGTCAAAAAATAGGAATTCATCCCATGGAAAATACAGCGACGGTATTTCTTGAATTTGAAGATGTGAAGGAATTGATTACAGCTCATGGCAGCAGCGTTGTCATGTGTGACGTGGAATAAAACGGGTTTGAGCTAGAAAGCAGAAAAATAATATAACAAAAGGGTTCCTACCGCTCTGTAAGTACAGAGTTAGTGGGAACCCTTTGTTATAGTTGGACTTTTTATTCATACTGCTAATGTAGGTGACAAAGTGGAATCTAACGAATTTAACAGGCGCTATTCGGCGATAGTTCACTAATCCCGATTTCTAAAGAATCTCAGACACGTTAGTTCTGCATCTCACACGCACATTCCAAGGTTTTCGGACTTTTTCTCGGGAATAGCGTTGCTCAGATTCTTTAGATTGGGGAACCAGCAGTATTTGTTCAAATAAGTGCTGTCATGTTCGTTAGCGCAAGATAACGTCTTATAAGGGCGATGCTGCCACGTAAGGATTGGATCTAATATAGAATAAAAAGTGGACACCTGTTGATGTATTTTTTACTCTTCACTACCGTTTTCTTTGGCCCATATATTCAGTAATTTATCGGATGGAAGCAGGAACGTGAAGATTCCGAGCAGTGGCAGGAAGCTGCACATCTGCATTACCGGTGATACGCCGAAGACGTCAATCCAGTTCCCCAACACGAGTGCGCCCAAGCCTCCCATACCAAATGCCAGACCTGTGATCAGGCCCGAGACCGTTCCGATTTTGCCCGGAATCAGCATTTGCGCGTATACAACCGTAACCGAGAAGCTGGATAACATGATAAAACCAATAATGGTTAGCAGTACGCCTGTCCAGAACAGATTCGCATAGGGCAGCAACAGAGCCAGTGGAGCAGCTCCAGCCATGGACAGGAAGATCAGGTTACGTTTGCCGAATCGATCCGCCAAGGGGCCTCCGAAGAACGTGCCAAGTGCTCCAGCAGCCAGGAACAAGAAGATATAGATCTGCGCGTCTTCTGTGGACAATCCAAAAGTATCTTTCAGATTAAACGCATAGAAGCTGCCGATGGAAGCGATATACCAGGAACGAACAAAGACGAGCAAGATCAATAGCGTAATGGCGGCAGTAATCTTTTTGCGCAAAGCAGGATTGGGTGCACGACGAGCAGCAGCCTGTCTACGCAGATATCCTCCCGATTGCAGCATGCGTCCATACCAACGGGCTATGTAGATCTGAACTGCAATCCCCATGGCAGCAATGCCTGTAAATCCAATGGCACCGAACAGTCCAAACGGGATAAAGATCCAGCGTGTAAGCAATGGGGCAAGGGATTGCCCAGCGTTACCACCAACCTGGAAGATGGACTGTGCCAGTCCACGGCGTTGACCGGCAGCCATGTGTGATACACGTGAACCTTCCGGATGGAAAGCAGCGGAACCCAGACCGACAAAGATAACGGAGATCAGGACAGCCATATAACTGTCAGCGAAAGCCAACAGCAACATGCCGGTAAATGTAAAGCCCATGCCAATGGGCAGGATAGATGGTGTCGGTTTTTTATCAGCAAACCAGCCTACGACAGGCTGCATAATGGATGCGGTAAAGTTAATAGCAAATGAGATCCATCCGATCTGAGTATACGTGAGATGCATAGAATCTTTCAGAATCGGAAAAATGGCTGGAATAACCGACTGGATCGAATCATTGAAGAGATGAACCAAACTGATGGCAATGAGTATCCGGTAAACGGTGCTTTGGGCATCCGATCCGGGTGGGGCTTTCGAACGCGCTGCGGCGTCCTTGGTTAAAGTGGATTGAGTGGACATGTACAATTCTCCTTTGGTCGCGGTCACGAGGGATCAGCGCCTGATGTTGTAATATATGCGTGTAAGCATATTGTTACATAATAGGATAGATTGATTGGACCGACAAGGGGAACATGAGAAAACGTACATTTACAAAAGAAACGTATTACTTTAGCATCTACTGTAAGAAGACCCATATTTATGTGTAAGAAGGATAGAGGAGGGATGGATATGAAATCCTTATCACCTTATGAATCCGCCAAACGTGAGTTGGTGATGACTATTTTGTATATGGCTGTAATAACGTTTCAGGCTATATATGTTTCCCCAGCATCTTTGTCTGTGGCTATCGTCATATTTATCATCTTTCAATCGATTGGTGTGCTGATGTTGAGACATTACATTAAAAAAGTCAAAGAACTAAAGGAGGATTAGTCTACTTGAATGCGCTGCGATCCAATTGCGTTGAGACACTTAGTCTCATAAAGGTTTATACTAACCAAAGAAAAAGCCGGACATCTTCAGGTTTTGAAGAGTTCGGCTTTTCTGTGTCCTATAATATTTCAGTTATAGCAGAGTTGATTCACCCGCCAGTTTAACGATTATCAATCGTCTCCGGATACATATCATGATTCATCATACGATGGTCGGCCATCTGTTCGTATTTCGTTCCCGGCTTACCATAGTTCGTATACGGGTCAATGGAGATGCCGCCGCGCGGTGTGAATTTGCCCCATACTTCGATGTAGCGGGGGTCCATCAGCTTGATCAGGTCGTTCATGATGATATTCACGCAATCCTCGTGGAAATCACCATGGTTACGGAAGCTGAACAGGTACAGCTTGAGTGATTTACTCTCGACCATTTTCACATCCGGAATGTAGCTGATATAGATCGTTGCAAAGTCCGGCTGACCCGTAATCGGGCACAGACTAGTGAACTCCGGGCAGTTGAATTTTACAAAATAATCGCGGTACGGATGTTTGTTATCAAAGTTCTCCAGGATGCCCGGATCATATTCAAACGTGTATTTTACGTTCTGGTTACCCAGCAACGTCACATCTTGCATCTCTTCAGGTTGTCTCATCGGTTCGTAAACGCTCCTTGTTTCCGTCAAAGCCAAAGCCTCGCGGTATATATGAATAGGCAATTTTTTTTGCCTGTTGAATTCTCTTATTTTCTAAGGACGTGTTGTCCTCATCCTTACATCATGCCGCCCATTCCACCCATACTGCCCATCAAACGCCGCGTTTGTTGCCCCATACCAACGTATGAAGCTGTGGAAGCACACGGACATTGTTCAGCTTATCGGAGGCACTGACTTGGTCGATCAGCCACTCATAGCGAGCAAGCAGCGAGGACGCCAGATCTGGCGTATCAGCGGAAGTCACATCCGGGTTCCCAGTTTGTAAAAATAAATCCGTGCCCGGATACCGCGCATGCACACGGCGGGCATAGTCCAGGTCTGTCTCATCGAAGATCACGATCTTCAGACTATGACTTCGTTCTACCGGGCCAGCGGCCAACCGTTCGATCAGATCATCTAGCACGGCCCAATCGGTGTCCATGCCGGAGCTGGGTGGCTTAGGTGAGACGGTGACTTCGTCAATGTCCGCCAGCCAAGGCTGCCAGCGGGAGCCCTGCGTCTCCACCGCGGTGCGGATGCCGTTCTCCCGCAGCAGGGCAACCAAGCCGCCCAGCGAAGCGAGCAGGGCGGGATTACCGCCGGAGATGGTGACATGGGAGAAACGGGTGCCGCCAACGCGGCGCAATTCTTCCCATACGGCCTCCGGCGTAATCATTCGAATCTGGTCCTTGCCACTGCCGTCCCAGGTAAAGGACGAGTCGCACCAGGAGCAGCGATAATCGCAGCCCGCGGTGCGAACAAACATCGTTTTTTGCCCGATCACCATGCCTTCGCCTTGAACTGTCGGTCCAAAAATCTCCATCACGGGAATACGAGCTTCTTTGCGAGATCCCGTCTCATTCACCTCTTGTGTCACACTACTCATCGATCATCCACTCCCGTCTCGCTTCCGCGTAACTGGTTGGTGTCTCGAAGAGTCGGACAAACTCCGTCCGTCCACCGTCCGTTAGCCCGGCATAGGGCGCCGTTTGTAACGCATTTTCCATCTGTTCGAACAGCCAAACGACCATATTTTCAGCCGTTGTATTCATTAAAGGAAGCGTCTCGTTGAGGTACTGATGATCCAGATATCCCTCAATCTGAGTTTTCCATATATCCTTGATATGTCCAAAATCAACCGTCAGCCCGGTTTCACCCGGATAACCGCTGATGCCAAAAATAACTTTATACGTATGACCGTGCAAGTTCTTGCATTTGCCTTCATAACAATGCAGATGATGTGCCGCGTCAAAAGTAAACTCTTTGCTGACGAGCACACGTTTGCGGTGATAGCGCAGCTGGGTGGGCAGAATATCTTCTCCGATGCGTTGCAGATGCTCTACAATACGGAATGTTCCCGGCTCTCTCATCGTACATCCACTCCCGCCGATTCAGCAGCAGTACGTTGCTGTACATAACGATCCAGTCCGGCTTTGCGCAGTTTGCAGGCAGGGCATTCCCCGCATCCATCGCCGATCACGCCGTTATAGCAGGTTAAGGTACGCTCGCGTATATAATCAAAGGCACCGAGATCATCGGCCATCTTCCACGTTTGGGCTTTGTCCAGCCACATGAGCGGGGTATGAATGACAAATGGATAGTCCATCGACAGGTTAAGCGTCACATTCATCGATTTCACAAATGAATCCCGGCAATCCGGGTATCCGCTGAAATCCGTCTCGCATACACCTGTAACCAGGTGACGTGCTCCTTTTTGCTTGGCCATAATGGCTGCAAAACTGAGGAACAGCAGATTCCGTCCATCTACAAATGTACTCGGCAGTTCACCTTCTTCATGCGTAATCTCCACATCCGTGCGAGTGAGCGCATTGGGGGCAAGCTGGTTTAACAGACTCATATCCAGTACCGTTTGCTGGACGCCCAGATCACGAGCGATCTCTGCTGCACATTCAATCTCCAGCTTGTGGCGCTGACCATAATCAAACGTAACGACCTCGACTTCGGCAAACTCTTGTTTGGCCCAGAACAGACACGTGGTACTATCCTGACCGCCGCTGAATACAACGACTGCTTTTTCTTCGTTCAACATAAAAAAACCTCTCCATCTTCTTGAGATCAAACCATGCACATAGGCATAGAGTGTCGGAAGAACAGAGAAGTTCATGAACTGGCATCCATCAAAAAACACACCTTCTCGATAACCGCTTTAAAAAAAGCAGGCATGAGTAAGTGTCCTTAGTTTTTTACGTACATTCCGTTAAGCAACGTGTACGCAAGACTTATACTGACCATCAGATGGTCAAGTCTTATAGAGGGAGTTCGCGAACCTCTCCCATGCCGTAGGGCGTGTCTCAAAACTCGCTGACTTCGGAGTTCTCAGACACGTCCTATGGCATGGATTTTCTTCTTCAATTGTCTGAACTATTATAACATGAAACCGCGTGGTGACCACCCCACTGGAGCATAGTGGCAGCTGGTCAGACGGCCCCATCATGTAACAGCTTATTTGATCAGTACATTACCGAAAGGAATAACTTCTTTCAGAATTCGTTTGAACAGTCCCTCATCGTTGAGATCCTGTTCCAAGCGGTGATTCTCACGCCCTGCCTGAAAGAGTACTGAGCCATGTCCCGTCATTTTCCAATGATAGTTCATATGCTGACTGGCAAGGTTGTTACCATATACGGTTAGTTCCAGATGTGCATTTTCGGGATAGGCAATAATGCTGCCAGCATCTACATAAAGCGGAGCTGTCGGATGCAGTTCCTGTTGGCAGACCTGACCTTGGGTTAGCAATCCGATTTTGCCTTTGCCGGAAAATTTCATTTTAACTGCATCGCGGGTGATCAGCATGTTTTTAATTTTCTGAATTTTGGTATGCATGGTTACACCATCAGAGTAGAAGAAGAGGTGGCGGAAGTCATAGAGCAGATCACTGTCCTCCGTGAGCTCTACTTCTTTCATGGTGAATCCGGGAGGCAGGGCGGCCACAAATTGGCAAGGTCCGGTAATTTCGGATTTAATCAGCTTTTTTTTGCGATATATGCCCGTGATATTCATGAATTTATCATTGCGACTACCACTTGGACCGCGGAAGGCCACAATTTGCTGCGGATGCAAAATATGAAGGCGGTCGTCTTTAATCAGCGAGAATGTGACGACTTGTCCAGCTCCGCCTGCTTCAGCATTGTTCAGGTGTATGTTCATGCAGTTGCTCCTGTTCTTTTATACTCGGCCCGAACGGCGACGCATTCCCCAGCGCATCACACGAATCAGAATAAAGTAACCTAATATGAGAGAAACGACAGTGATGATCATCGTCTGAATTCGTTTGGTGGTAGCTGCTTTGGCATTCTGGTCATCCTGCAACTTGCTTACCATCTCAGTAAGTTTCTGGTTCTGAGCCAGTAACTGTTCGTTCTGGGTCTTGAATGCTTCGACATTAGCCTGGGCTTGTCCCAACTGGGCGGACGTTTGATTTAGTTGCTCCATCGTTTGCTTATAGCTTTCCTGCAGAGCGTTCACTTCTCCGGGCAGTTCGGAGACTCGCTCCCATCCGCTGTATATATCCGTGAAAATATTGGCACTGGCTGCACTTACTGTGGAAGCTATTAAAACGGTAAATAGAATGCATGTGGTGAATAACACCCGAATGAAATAACCCTGAATGGATTTTGGCATTGTTAACACCTCTTTCTTCGGTAAATAATATAGATCGCCGAATTCGTCGTCTATTGTTGAAATACGCTCTTACATTATACGTCAAAACCGGGACGATGGGTTCAACATGATATCGTTTTATTACCCGAAATATTTAAAATTATTTATAGTAAGAGCTGTTTAGCTTATAAAACTGTGGGGTAATAGTACGATAGGCAAGCACACCGGACCGTTCTTACAGATCTTTAACTTCAGTTCCGGGTGCATGCTATTCACAAATACGCAATTTAATGAACGATACTAATATATCCGATTGAATATAAGATCGTGAACATGAAGGAGTAGAAACATATGTATACAGCAGATCAGAACACATCAACCAAAACCATTATGATCACTGTTAACGGAGAGCCAGTGGGACGGAAGCTGGTCATTGACAGTGTCACCTATGCTCCGGTAACCGAAGCAGATGGTACACATTTTTTACACAAAATGGGAATCGATCATCCTACTGTTTAATTTAGGCCTTGTCATAGAGAAGTGATTGAAAAGCTTGGCATAACGCCAGGCTTTTTCGTCGTTTATTGTCGTATTGAGACGGATTTAGGGGTATAAAACTAATATATTGGAAAAATTTAATACGAACATGCGTTCCGTGACAATATAGTGTCCATTCACCCTGATAACTTAGAAGATAATACATATAAATCGGGGGAGAGACTACCAGTGAACTCAGTCTTTGAAGTATCTTATTCGTGGAATAAAGAGGCCATACCGACAGGGGGAGCCGACCCCGTATATATGATGGTAGAGTGGCGTAACGGTGCCCCTGCCAAAAGACTTAGGAAAATAGCACCCAAAATTGTATCAAGAGATTTGGAACTTTTGCTCAAACCGGAATTTGGAGTACAGCTAAAAGGCATTTATGGATGTCGTTCCAAAGAAACGGATATTGGCTGGTTACTGAGGCTTGGCGATATGTACAAGGGGGAAAGCAAACAAATTTTGCTTGAATTCGTCATGGGACCCCGTGTATCTGGAAAAGCAGCCGTATGTTCAGCCTACTGGAGCACAAGGAAGTTGAAACAAAGTCAACGCGTATTGTTACGAAGAGAACAGCTGTATATTCAATACACCAGTCATCTCGGCATGCTGCGACAGCCGGAAGATCCCAAGGTGGAGAAGACGATCAAATTAAGTGAAACCGTACCGCTGATCAAACAAGCCCTGCGCGCTTATGAAAGAGGCCGGGTTCAAGAGGGAAGTAATATGTTGCGTCGTCATGCCGATGCGCTGTTAATTGAAGCTGCGAGGAAGCAGGATCTGGATTATTACGCGGAAGCCGAGATCATTGAAAAGCTTCGTTATCACTATGAGATCACGTTTACAACCGGATATCATGATCGTAAAAAAAAGATATTAGGCGAATAGGGTTGATTTCAGATGGTAACGGTATAGAGAGAACGAGTCTACATATATTTTGAAGGTGAAGTTTAGGAGAAGGTCGAATGTATGTATCAATATCATATTAAACAATGGATGGAGTTGTATCAAATTTATTGAAACAACATCGTGGAGGGTCCGGCAAAATGACAGACCGACTAATCCGATTAATGCGCATTATAACGCTGGTGCAGGCCAAGCCTGGTATTTTGGCACGTGAGCTCGCCCAGCGATGCGAGACGACGGAAAGGACGATATACCGCGATATGGAGGCCCTCAGTGCAATGCATATCCCAATCGCCAATATGGGACACGGGCAAGGGTACATGTTCATCAGCCATTTTGCCATGTATCCGCTAAATTGGTCTGATGAAGAAGCCCAAGCTTTCATGCATCTTGCTGAAGTTATGGAGAACATTCGTCCTTTGCTGAAACCTGCTTTTGAGAGCGCTTATGAGAAAGTGGTTGCTTCGAGTCAGAAAAACAAAACAGAACGAGTGGAATGGTCGGAGCAGATTAGTGGGTTGTTTAGAATGGGGTTGCCTGCATGGCAAAATGAGAGCAACGATCTACAGAATCAATCCCTGATTACTTTGCTTCAGGCTGGCATTTCACAGAACACCATTGAAGGGGAGTATCTGTCTCAAGGTAAAAAAGGGATCGTACGTATAGATCCTTACTGTCTTATCCCTCGTGAATACAGATTTGAGCTGTTAGCGTATTGTCACCTGTCGGAGAAACTTCGAATATTTCAGGTGAGCCGGCTGCAAAAGATACGGATATTGCCACGCACGTTTCGCAAAGAGGATTATCTGATCCAATCGCACTTCCGTATTCCTTGGGCATACGAGGGAAGTACGGAGTGGACAGCGTTCAAAATTCGATTTGCACCCCATGCTGTGGAGCGTGTGATGCAGGAGCAATTCTTTATACGCCCCATCTTGACCATAGAGCCAGAAGGTAGCCTGTTATTTGAAGCCATATTAAGTGATGTTGAGGAATTTCTCGTATGGATTTCTAAATATGGACCTGATGCGGAGATCCTTGAACCTGAGATCTGCCGCATCAAGATGAAAGAACGCCTGAACTGTTGGCAACAAATGTACGATAGAAGTTGAGATTTGCATGCAATCTGAATCAAAAACACGGATGCTAGAACACAGAAGCTAGAAATCCAATAAATTCCATGCTGTAGACGGCTACTCTTTGGTTTTGAAAAGGGTCGCCAGATTGCCAAAAGGTGATTCTTTCTCTTCATCTTCTGTGGAGCTGGAATAGACGACCTTGGATGCAATGCCCTCATCATCCGCTGCACAGTTGTTTTCCAGCATGAATCGGTCAAATTGATGCATGAACACCTTGGCTGTATTGATGGCATCATCCAATGCGCGGTGCTGGGTACCATCGAATTCGATGCCACAGATTTCAAGAGCCTGCGCGAGTCCGAGTTGACGGAACTTGCCTTCTTTGCGAACGGTGCGGGACCATTGCTGCTGGAGATCGTTATGATTGGTGATCCAGGCTACATCGAGCTCATGGGTACGACAATGAGAGATTAATTTGCTGCGGTCGTCGGGTCCCCAGGAACACATGTAATAGGATTCGGTTCCCATCCAGGCGATGAATTGATTCAGTGCTGCCGGAAAAAGAGGTGCTGCATCAATATCTTTCTGCGTGATACCTGTAAACTGAATCGTGTCGGTGGACAGAACGGACTTGTTGGAAGGACGAACATACGTATGGAATGTATCTGTAACGGTCAATCCATCCGCATTTTCCGTAACTTTGACGGCGCCGATATCGATAATTTCAGAAGAATAGCGAGTATTACGGCTTACTGTGAATTCAAGATCATATATAATATATGGCATAGGACAAGCTCCTTTATCGATTAATACCAAGGGTATATTTCTATTCCTCTATATTACAGGGAACGCGCTGTCATGTCAGCCATCGTTACGGAATTCATTGTACTTTATGTTAACTCGGTATGGTTGACAATTTCTTGTAAATGAACTAATGTGATCAAAAATGATAACAGCGTTATAACGAGGACATGATTGTGTTGGTCAGCTTCAACAGAGAGGGAACAGTGTGGTGCAAGGTTCCTGTGGCTGCTTCGTAATTCCTACCTCGCGAGCTGCGGAAGAGAATACCCATCCAGGGTTGCAACCTCCGCCGGAAGGGCCCGTTATGCCCCGTAGGACTGCATTTCACAGATCGCATAGATTGCGAGCGAACGATATAAATTGCAGTTAAACAAGGGTGGTACCACGACACATTCGTCCCTTGACGGATGTGTCTTTTTGCTGTTTATAACTCAAGATCATAAATATGAGGAAGATTAGGAGTGTGTTCAGATGCGTCAAAGTGAAATGCTTGTTCCAACATTACGTGAAGCGCCAGCGGAGGCAGATGCAGCGGGACATCGCTGGTTACTACGTTCCGGTATGATTCGCCAACTGGCGGCGGGGATCTACAGTTACCTGCCCCTCGGACGGCGCATATTGTTGAACGTTGAACGGATCGTTCGTGAAGAGATGGATCGTGCCGGATGTCAGGAAGTGTTGCTACCGATTATGCAGCCTGCTGAGCTGTGGGAAGAATCCGGAAGATACACACAGTATGGTCCTGAATTGATGCGTCTGAAGGATCGTCATGCACGGGAATTTGCTCTTGGACCAACACATGAGGAAGTCGTAACTGCGTTAGCGCGGGACGAGGTGAGTTCGTACCGTAAGCTGCCATTCACCTTGTATCAGATCGGAACTAAATTCAGGGATGAACGCCGTCCTCGATTTGGATTACTGCGCGGTCGTGAGTTCATCATGAAGGATGCGTACTCTTTTGCTTCGGATTGGGAAGAGCTCGATCGTACTTATCAGGCGATGAACACAGCGTATAGCCGCATTCTGGAACGTTGTGGTCTCGACTATATCCGTGTTGAGGCGGACGCGGGAACGATTGGCGGTCAAGGGGAAACGCATGAGTTCATGGCTCTTGCTGACGTGGGTGAGGACACGATTGTAACCTGCAAACATTGTGGATATGCTGCAAATCTGGAGAAAGCTGATTATCAGACTTCCGTAGATATTGGGAAAAAAGAAGGAAGCTCTGAAGTTTCGGCTGTTTCTGTGAACGCAGACTCTGCGTTTCAATTGGAAGAGCAGCCAGGAGTGGAAAGCGTAGTACGAATTTCGACACCTGGTGTTCGTACGATTGCAGAGTTAAGTTCCTTTGTGGGCGAAGGTGCTGAACATATGATCAAAACGTTGCTTTATGTGGCAGATGGTGAGCTCGTCGCTGCCCTTGTACGTGGAGATCATGAACTGAATGACATCGCATTGAAGCAGGTGTTGGGTGCAGAGGAACTGATCCTTGCAGACGATGCAGCCATTGCGGCACATCCGAGTCTGAAGGTAGGTTTTCTGGGTCCGATTGGACTGAATGTACCGATGGTAGTGGACGCTGACGTGGCAGGGATGAAGAGTGCAATTACAGGAGCCAATGAAGTGGATATGCATGTTTCCGGCGTACGTCCAGGCATTGATTTTGCATTGGAGCGAGTAGAGCGCATTCGTTTTGCTGCCGAAGGGGATGCTTGCCCAACGTGTGCATCGCCACTTGTGTTTACCAAAGGTATTGAGGTTGGACATATTTTCAAATTGGGAACGAAATACAGTGATGCCATGGGTGCTTCATTCCTGGATCGCAATGGTCGCCAGTGTGCGCCAGTCATGGGATGTTACGGAATTGGCGTATCCCGCCTGATGGCTGCGATAGCTGAACAATATGCAGGAGATGAAGGCATTCGCTGGCCGGCGGCTGTTGCGCCTTACGATGTGCATCTGATTACAGTGAGCTGGAAGGATGAGCAGCAACGTCAGCTTACCCTCGAACTGGAACAACAATTAGTCGATGGCGGTTACACGGTATTGGTGGATGACCGGGATGAACGTCCAGGTGTGAAGTTCAAGGATGCCGAGCTGATCGGATTGCCTGTACAGATCGTTGTTGGCAGAGGAGCTGCAGAAGGGCAGGTCGAACTGGGATCACACGCACTTGCAGCATCAGGTGAATCGAAACGAATCGGGTTGACGGCACAGGAGGCTGTGCTTTATGTGAAGGAACAGCTTACTTCCTAAATTCAGGGGATTCGTTAATTATATGAGTTCATATAATAGTACCGAATATGATGCGGTAACTGATTTTGATTGCTGAAATTCCAATGAGAGCATGAAAAAGAGGGCTATAGGCATACAAATTGGTAGGATTATAAGAGTAATATCATACGAAATAACTAAATTGGAATATTTGTATTCAGTATACAAATGATTTTATGATTAAGGATTTGAAGATGAGCATACTCAGGCAGATTTATGTGCAAGTATGCAATTTTGAGAAGACAGAGATGTCGAAATTAAATGTACAATAACCGCATGAACACGGTAATTCCAGAGAGTTTTTATATAGTTCGTTGTCGAAGGCTCATGATAAAGTTGGTCCATGAAGCCCTCACTGGGATTTATTTTTATCTCAGATGATTGCCAAGATCAGCAGGATATGTCCACAGGGAATGTTCATGTACCTGATGTGGATTGTCGTGTAAGAATAACATACAAAAGGGTGTCCCCGTAACCAGTTTACTGGTTACGGGGACACCCTTTTTGTTATGACAAGATAGATCCGTTATGCTGCTGCTCTGTATTGATCTTAAGAAGCTGCAGGCAATTTCAATTGTTGACCCGGATAGATCCAGTGTGGATTTTTAATATTGTTCAGCTTTTGCAATGCTTGCCAAGTTGTGCCGTATTGTTTGGAGATGGAGTACAGGGAATCTCCGGATTTCACAACATGCAGTTTGGCTGGAGCTGGTTTGCTTGGTGTTGGTTTAACCGGTTTTTCCGGTTTTGGTGTTTCTGGTTTTGGCGTAGTTGGAGCTGGTGTTTCGGTTGCCGGAGTTTCCGGCTCTACTGCAGGTTTCTTCGCTTCACTGATCCGACCATCTGTTTTGATGTCTACAGCGCCAAGCTTTTGCATGTAGTTGATCAACGCTTCATCCAATGCGCCGTACATACCTGTTGTAGCATATTTGGTGAACATGGTGTATTCGTCACCGCCAACAGCAGTGAAATCATTGGTTGCCAGCGTGTATGTTGCTTCCGGATCAAGGGCTTTATCGCCAACGATTACGGAATGTACACGGCTACCTTCAGCAGCGGAAGTATCGATTTTGAACTTGATTCCAGATACTTGCGGGAATCCACCGCTTGGTTCCGGATAGGAAGCTACACCGACTTCAAGGGCTGCCAGAATATCGGACCCTTTCACTTCAAGCGTTACAACTTGGTTACCAAAAGGAAGCACTGTGATGATATCACCTTTGGTTACGATACCTTTTTCAATGGAAGCACGGATACCACCACCGTTAGTCAGTGCGATATCTGCGTTGCTGATATCACGAATTGCATCTGCAAGCAGGTCACCCAGGTTGGTTTCACCTGCACGTACCTGTTCACGTTTACCATCCAGCAGAATAGCTGTGTTGGCTACTTCTTCTTTCAAGATAGGCTCTTGTTCTTTTTGAATGGAGTTCACGAGAGTCGCAACTTTCTCATTCGGTTTGATGTCTTTTGCTTCAGTTTCATCAATCAATGTTGCTTGTTTCTTCGTTACTTTACCACCATCTACCCACAGATCGATGACACCTACATAGTTGGTGTATTCTCCTGCACTTGCGATCAATGTTCCGTTATCGGATACAAGGCCATCTTGCAGTACTGTGTGACTGTGACCATCGATGAATACGTCGATGCCAGGAACTTCTTTAACGACTTTAAAGCTAGTATCGGTGCTGGACGCGTCTTGTCCAAGGTGTCCGAGAACAACAACAACATCTACTTTGCTGCGGATTTCGTTCACCAGAACTTTAGCTTCCGCAGATGGATCTGTAATATCAAGACCTTCTACGTTTTTCGGATTCGTTTTGTACAACGTTTCCGGTGTAGTCAAAGCGATGATACCAATCTTCACGCCATCGACTTCCTTAATGAGATAAGGATCGAAGAGACGTGTTCCGTCTTTTTTCTTCACGTTGGCACTCAGCATTGGGAAGTTCATCATGTCTGCCAGTTCGATCAGGCGATCCGAACCATAGTTGAATTCGTGGTTACCCGGTACGATGGCTTGGTATCCCATTTCATTCATGACTTTCACGATGCTCTCACCATTCACAAGAGTGGCAAATGTTGTACCATGCACAGCATCTCCAGCATCGAGCAAGAGCGTGTTCGGGTTTTCGCTACGATATTTGTCAGCGATTCCAGCTACTTTGGCAAAACCCATAGCAGGTGAAGATTCAACTGCACGGGCATGCGTATCATTCGTATGTAGAATGGTAATGTGTTTGCCTGTGCCCGGAGTGGTGTCCGTTGCAGCCGCGGCAATACCTACACTGCCAAACAGCAAACAGACCGTTAGCAGAAGTGAAACATAATTCTTCCAGATTTTCATATGAATCCGAAACCTCCCAAAATAATAATCTACTTGAGCGTTTATACAGCTCAAATAGTATTTTAACAGACTATTATTAGGAAATCTCGCGATTTACGTAAAAATAAGTAACCTGAAAGTGACATGTGATTATGCTATTGGAAAATAGAGAAAAAATAATCCTTAGAAAGAACATATGTTCTTAAATGGTGTAAAAAAAATGCTGCGCTTCACGCGGCAGTCCGGTACGTAAACAGAATTTCTCCAGAGATTCATCCGGTTCAGGCATCACTCCTGACGTTAACAACTGAATGGCAAAACGATTGGCCTGTCTTTCCAGCTTGCCTGGAGCAAAATAGGAATGCTCCTCCAGAAAGAATCGATTGATTCCTTTGTGAAGCCGGTCATGGCCAAGCTCATGGGCGCACACGAACCGCTGCCATTCCGGCGGCAAATCATTGTGTATGACGATAAACCTGCGCCGGAGCTTGCGAAAGTACAGTCCTTTGGTGGATTTCCCCAAATTGGTGAAGCGAATCTGTATTCCAACCGCGCGGGCAATGCTGAACGGGCAGTTGGTCCGGTGTTTTCGAATCAGCTTTGTTACGATGTCATCCATATGATCTCACCTGCTGCCTCATTAAATTCAGTTCGTCGTGCCTCATGGGCGCTTGTCCGATTCATCTGTCTTTTTACGTTTGTTCATCTGTTTGGCTTCCCAGAACAGACCTGTCAGCACATCCTTGATTCGTTTCTTGTCATCTTCATCGAGTGGAATGCCGTCAAACATCAGATCATCATCGTCCTCCAGCATCTTTTTAAAATCACGACGGTCTTTGTATGTAGCCCATTCCGGTACGTCCTGAAGTTCAGTTGAACTCCCTGGTTCAATATAGCCGGCTTGCTTCATCATCTCTGTATAGGGAACCGAGAGTGCATCTGCAATCTTGCGAATGGTTGCAGGTTTGGGCACACCCCGTACCCCATTCTCAATGCGTGAAATCTGTGAGTTGCTTATTCCGGCTGCTTCGGCGAGCTGATTGATGCTGTATCCTTGTTGCTCGCGCAGTTGTTTCATATAAGGACCAAAAGCGTGCTCCACAATTTATGCCAACTCCTTCGATTCGTACAAGTGCTTGAATTAATATTAAGAAGAAAGTTGAATGCGACAACTCCTAAACCTCTGCGGGTGCGCCGTTCCGGATTCGGATCGTTCTTTTGATCGCTGTTATCCCCGGATTTCCTGTTTCCCTTTCCTAAAGGGTGAAATCCGTTGATAAAGGCGAACGCTTTGCTTCTTCAGAATCGATTCCGTCTCCTTCACTACGTATGCGCTTGATATGTACCTTAACGGCATTAAGGAGAAGGGGAGCTTCTTAATATTAAAAATCAAATGACTTGTACGGAAGTTCATTAATTAAACAGTACTATAACGTATATATACCATTAGGTAAAGAGATATGAAACAATTATGCCAAAAGGCATAGGAAATGAGAGCGAAGGTTTTATTTTATCGTCAAAATGAACCAAAATGGAGGTTTACTCCGATCTCCAGAAAGTGGTATCCTCAAATAGAAATACGAACACTATACGAACAAAATGTAAACTTGATACAGCTTATAGTTTGGGGAATTAACCTATGAACAATGGAATTTCCCGGATTATAGCGGTTTGGAGTGATTCCAAAAGGCAACAGGGGAAATATGAAGAAATGTCGTTACTTTTTTAGAAAACTGGACAACTCTATGATTAAGAGCATTTTGCTATCGTGCAAAGAACGATGGCAAAACAATATGATGTGAACGATATAGTTACACGAAAACGTAGAGGACAGAAATAACCTGAATAAGCGAAGCTACAAACTTTCTGAAAGAAAGCTGCATCGGAAGAATAAGCTTCGCCTTTATCCCCAGATTAAGTGAATCAAAAAAAAGGGGGATAACAGTGATCGGAAGGCTGTTCTGTCATCGGAGTGATCATGCGAAACTATTAGAAATTTATTTTATAAAGAATACTAAAGGAGGAAGATAAATATGGAATTGATGCTGCCCGAATTGGACCGACGTAAAACGCAAACAGCTGTTGAGGCTGCGCTGGAAAAATACCGCATTTATAAGACCATTGCATTTGAAGAACGAGAGGTTATGGTGACGGCAAGTTATGCCGAGCGTTTCCACGGTGCAACCAATGTGACAGGGGATTCCACGGCCAGAACGGCGATCTATAATGTGGACGTGCAGCGCGCGCGTCAGGCATACTGCGATACGATTGATTTTGTTGTGTCCCGGTTGAGTGAAAAGGAACGTGTACTCGTCTGTGAACGATATTTGAAAGACGATGATGTGTTTGACTATAAAGTGTATAACCATGTATTTGATCCGCCTGTCAGCAAGGATACGTACACGAAGATTCGTACGCGTGCTTTCTACAAAATGGCGCTAGCTCTGTCGGACCGAGGTTTGATTAATATGGAGCCTTTGTCCGTGTCCCGTAAAGAGCGGCAGAAGCTGGGCTAAGCGAAACGAGTAAGAAGTTGATCCTTTAATATCCAAGGTGGATTGGTTACAATAGTTGAACAAACCACAGTTGGCATTAGGTCGTGTCTGAAAACTCGCTGAAGTGCATCTTTTACCGCCTTTTCGCCCCCTGCTGCGTCACTTTTCCTTGACGTGCCCCGGCACGCCTGCGAAAAATTTCCTTGCTTGGAACGAAAATTCGGCAAAATCTGCCTCCTTCGGAGTTTCCAGACTCGCCCTACCCAAAGGAGAGAAGTCTGCCATGTCGGAAGAAGTTGGAATGCAGGAAATGATCACGTTGAAGACAATCGCGGAAACGCTCAATACGTCCAATGATCTGAACTTAATGCTGGATACCGTGGTCGGCAAATTACTGGAGTTGACCGGATTAACGGCAGGCTGGATGTTTCTGATTAATGAACGTGGAGAATACACCTGTGTTTCGGATTACAATCTGCCCCCGGCATTACTGCGTAAAGATAAGGAGCCCATGCGAACGGGTACCTGCTGGTGTGTGAATCGCTTTAAGGATGGTCAACTCAATCATGCGGTTAACATCATTAACTGTAAACGGCTGGAGGATGCGGTGGAATTCCAATGGGGAGATACCCATGATATTACCCACCATGCAACCGTCCCGTTAAGGTCAGGTGAGAAGATGCTTGGCCTGCTCAACGTGGCTGCGCCAGCCAAGGAACATT
Source organism: Paenibacillus sp. SZ31 (assembly GCF_012912005.1). Classification (GTDB taxonomy): domain Bacteria; phylum Bacillota; class Bacilli; order Paenibacillales; family Paenibacillaceae; genus Paenibacillus. Next base: position 231,927 of record NZ_JABBEA010000004.1, on the reverse strand, counting down.
TCAGCGACAGTGAACTGGCGCTGTTACAGGGCGTGGCGTACCAGATTGGTAGTGCGGTAGAGCGGATGAGATTGTATCGCACGGAGCAGCGACGAGCTGATCTGTATGCCAAGCTGGGGGAGTTCAGCACGGCCTTGGGTCTTGCAGTGAACGAATGCACCAATTCTGAGGCTTTTTGTTTAAAAGTTGTAGAGCTGCTTGGGCAGCATTATGATTGGCCTTTTGCTACAATCATTCAGCAGAAAAGCGGAATGTTCGTTTTGCAGGCAGCCTATGCAAATGATACGGTTCGAACGTTATTAAGTACTCCGTTATCTACCGAAGTGACGAGCCACATTAACCATGTAATCAATAGTCATCGTGTAACATCTCTGTCTGGGACAGAGATCGCTGAAATATTTACTCTGTGCAAGCCTGACCAGACTACGAATTCCATTGCCTCGGGAATTGCTGCTCCCCTTCCATACCATACGCCAGGGGAAACGGGAATTCTGGTGATCGGAATAGGAACATCAGGTCCTGCGCAGGCGGACCGTGAAGTGCTGGAGGCATTGGCCGAACATATTGCGGCCTCATGGGAGAGTCTGAAGCTGGCGGAGAATCGCCGCGAACTTGCACGAATGGAAGAGAGAAACCGGTTGGCTCGCGATCTGCATGATTCGGTTAATCAGATTTTATTTTCACTATCGTTAACGGCTAAAGGCGCGGAAAGTATGTTATCTGGCTCCGAGCAGTTGCTCCCGGCAACGGAAGCGTTGAAGGATATTCGGGCTTTGTCTCAGGAGGCTCTCAAGGAAATGCGCGCATTGATTATGCAACTCCGTCCCGCGGGACTGGAAGCAGGGCTGCTCCATGCACTACAGGAATACGGCACAAGCCAGGGGCTTCAAGTGGTGACGAATCGGACGGGAATGCGGTCTTTACCACGTAATATAGAAGAAGCATTGTGGCGAATCGGACAGGAAGCGCTAAATAATGTACGGAAACACGCGGATGTTCCTTCTGCTGAGGTCACCCTCAAGTTAAGTAATCATGAAGTGGTGCTCACTGTCACAGATCGGGGAAAAGGTGGTGCGAACAGGCCAAAAGCGTCGTCTGGAAGCTCCCTTGGCCTGTCCATTATGAAGGAACGGGCTCAATCGCTCGGAGGCAGCTTAGAAATAGTGAGTTCTTCCCGTAAGGGAACGACAGTAACGGCAGTCATTCCACTTCCGTTCGAATCTGTATAAAGTCAGGGGGAAGAAGAGATGCCGATTACGATTTTGCTCGCAGATGATCATGCGATGGTGAGACGGGGGTTGCACGTTTTTTTGACGACACAGCAAGACATGAAGGTTGTGGGCGAAGCATCGAACGGACAGGAAGCACTGGCTCAGGCAGAAGCGTTAAAACCTGACGTGGTATTAATGGATCTGCATATGCCGGTCATGGACGGAATCGAAACAGCCAGAAGGCTGCGCACGTTATTGCCAGCAACGCGAATCATTGTGCTCACCTCGTTTTCGGATCAGGATCATGTCGTTCCTGCTGTTCGCGCAGGAGTTAAAGGATATCTACTCAAGGATATTGAACCGGAGGATCTGGCTGTAGCCATTCGCAATGTGCATGCAGGTCAGGTGGAATTGCATCCTGCCGCAGCAGGTCAATTGATGCATGTGATGGCTTCATCCGATTGGTCCATAAATGAACAGCAACCACAGCATATACTGACAGATCGGTCAGCAGACAATCAACATCAGGAGCCAAAGCAGAAGGGGAAATCAACTGAAGCGTCTCTTGGCGGACTGGATATGCTCACTCGCCGTGAACAAGAAGTCTTGGGGCTGATTGCTCAAGGACTGAGCAACAAGGAAATTGCGGTTCAATTGGTCATCACCGAAAAAACGGTCAAAACACATGTCAGTCATCTGCTCGACAAACTGGGACTGGCGGATCGGACGCAAGCGGCTCTTCATGCCGTAAGAAATGGCTGGGTCGTGTGACCAATTCCGACATATGTTCATACTTAAGTCGTATAAACTCAACCTAAAGGTTGAGTTTTTTGGTATTTCAAGTTAAGTCTATCTGCTGACGAATTGGCTGCGGAAGAAAGGTAAGATAAAGATAGCCAAAGATGGATCGGTTGAAGGAACGTGAAACTCAAAAAAAAATAAAAAAACAAGGAGAGTGACATGAATGAATATTGTTATTTTGGCAGGTAGCAATCGGAATAATGCAACCAGTACACGTTTGGGAGAATACGCAGTGGAGATTATTCGTGGACAGGGACATCAGGCCAGCCTGTTTGATCTGTATCAGACGCCCCTCCCATTCTACGCACCGGATGAAAAACAGGCGAATCATGAACATCTGGCAGACCTGAATACACGTATGCTCGCGGCAGATGCCATCATCCTATCTACGCCAGAGTACCATGGCAGTATTAGCGGTGTGCTCAAAAATGCACTGGATCACCTGAGCCAGGCTCATTTCAGTGGTAAGCCCGTCCTGTCCATCAGCTCCTCTGGTGGAGCGGTGGGGGTAAGTTCGCTTTTACAACTGCAAGCGATTGTTCGTAATCTGCATGGCATCAATGCTCAAGAGTGGATCTCCATTGGGGGTGCACAGCGCAGACGATTCGAAGCGACATTTGACGGATATGAAGAGTACGAAGGTAGTCAGGATATAGAGGACCGGGTGCAGCGGGTCATTGGATCGTTTTTGAATCTGGCTCAGACGTTAACGAATGCGCGGAACTCATCGATGAGTTAAGAACGAACGAAGAGGAAATTGGGAAAAGGAAAAGAGGTTGAACATCATGATTACAGGCATATTTGAAACACATCTAAACGTAACGGATCTGGAGAGATCCCATCATTTCTATGAAACAGTCCTGGGTTTACCCCATGCCTATGGGCAGAAAGAACGTGGGAACTCCTTCTACTGGATCGGTGGAAAAGGCAATGCCATGCTGGGATTGTGGCAAAAGGAACCTTCCGAGGTGCAGCGTCAGCACTTTGCTTTTCATGTATCTCTGGAGGATATGAAGCATGCGGTGGCTCACTTGGAGAACAAAGGGATCAAGACACAGAATTTCCTGGATGATGATATCGGTGAATTGTACGTTTTCAGCTGGATGCCTGCAGTATCTGTGTATTTTACCGATCCGGATGGTCACTCGCTTGAATTCATCGCCATGCTCCCGGATGAAGCGAAGCCTGAGCTTGGCATGGTGCCATGGAGTCAGTGGGAGGAGATGCAGGAGAAGACCGTATGATGATCGAAGAATTACAGTTATATACAGCACAGCTGGAGGACCTCAAGCATTTTTATCGCGATACGTTGGGAATGGAGGTATCCAGTGAGACTGATCAGGCCTTCAACCTACAGGTTGGAAGGACTAAGATGATTTTCAAACCGTGTGAAACAGATCGTGAGCCCTTCTATCATGTGGCCTGGATGATTCCGACGAATCGGTTCAAGGAAGCGAAGCAGTGGGCTGCATCACGTGTTGCTTTAAGCAGGGAAGAAGATCGGGATGAGACGTATTCTGCTACTTGGAACTCTGATTCTCTCTATTTCGAAGATCCGGCAGGCAATATTATCGAGCTAATTGCTCATCATCGTATGCAGAACGAGAGTGATCATGACTTCTCTGCTAAAGACATATTACAGGTGTGTGAGATTGGGCTGGTGACGGATGATGTTCTGTCTACGGTGAATGAGCTTCAGCAGATTGGACTCGCGCGCTGGGGTGAGGTTAGTGAAACCTTTGCCCCTGTGGGGGATGTACATGGTTTATTCATAGTGGTGAAGAAGCACCGGAAGTGGTTTTTCTCTACGCAAAAAGCGCAGATCTATCCGTTGGAAGTGTCCATTCGTGACGTGGGCAGGCTTCGAATCGGCTAAACTTTGCATTCCGGGGCAAAACGGGCATATGTGGAGCCATCCCATCATGTTATAGAAGTAAACGCTTTATTTATTAATTAGGATATATAAGTTGAACTGAATTTACACGATAACAGAGAGGACAGAAAAAACCTGAAAAAGCGAAGCTAAAAGCTTTCTGAAAGAAAGCTGCATCGTAAGCGTAATCTCACATTTATCACCGGATCTTCCCTTGTGAAAGGGAATCGAAAAAAATCTGGGGATAACAGTGATTGGAAGGTTGTTCTGTCAGGCTTACAGATGATGAAGGGTGGTGGCAAGCTTGGATCGACGTTTGTTGGAAGAAGGACTAGCGATTATTGTTTCCAGTCGGGAGCGTACAGGAGATCTGTGGCATGCCCATTATGGGGCGGGTGCGATAGCGGCATATTTTTGGGTACGGGAAAATCGTCTCACTGCCCTTGCCGCCGGCAGTGTTACCGCCGAAGCAAAAGCCATGCTTCGCCAGCATGGAGTGAGCCCTGGTCAGACCTCTCCGATTGGTGAGATGATGCCCAGGGAAGATGCCGAAGCGCGTATTACGGACGCATTGCATCGAACCATTGGAGAGTTGCACTGGGTTGGACACCAGGCCATCTATGGGGCAATCAGTTTGAAAGCCATTCGTGAACTGGATGGATGGGGGACTGCGGAGGATATTGGTCGGCTGGTTGAACTAATTGATTCATTCGATCGAACCATCCCAGGAAGATCTTGGATGAACACAACGATGAAAGAAATTCGCAGTTTCAAGCCGGAAAAAAGCGATGGTTTCCCCGAGATCAAAGATCCAACGCAGTTGTCACACCTGATTCTGGATGAGCTTGGTGCGTTCCAGACTATCTATCACGCGGAAGCACATCATGACCTGATCGGCCATATGCTGACCTATGGACATGCGCTTAATATATTATATGAATTGGGTTATCCGGCATTGTTCCATAAAGGCATTCCACCTTTCCTTACCATGGTAAAGGCGCTACGCTTAAGCCGAGATGTGAACAGCGAACTGAAGATGCCAACACTGCAATCACCTGTAGATCTACTGCCATTATCGCGGGCGGAACGTTCGGTAGCACTGCCCCATGAACTGGAGTACTGGCTCACCGATAGACGTTCCCGTGACTGGTACGGAGGTCATGTGTTCAAATTTCCGTTCAGCTTCTATCATCATGCCAAGAACGGGGAGCCCGTACCGAAAACATGGGAGAACTTTCGTTATATCATCGCATAGATGGAATCAACAATATGGAACAAAAATGAAGAGCACTTGCCAAAGCTGGCAGGTGCTTGTTTTATGGATGTTTTAGCTTCATTCAGATTAAAACCGACAATTAACCGCCATAGAGACAACTACATTCATGCGTATTTCATCCCGATTACCATCAGCGCGAGTGGGAAAAGGCGGTAAGATGGTATTATCGGATCAGCAGCAAGGAGGACACACCGACAGCTCATACGCTAAAGTACAGACCGGCCATAGGGCCGGTTTTTTAATTCGGTGATTGCCTCCTTGCCCTGATCGGGTATTAAAGACTAAACAGATAACAGGAGGCTACGTGATATGAAAACAGTATTGTATGTTCCACTGGATGATCGTCCAGCGAATCTGGATGATGTGATTGTGCAAGGGAAAGCAGCCGGTATCCATATCGTTACACCAAACCTGAGTGATCTTAAGAATCGTCTGGACTCGGAGAAAACTGTAGATGGCACAACGCTGCTCGGCACCTCCACGCCGGTTTATGGCAAACCGTCCAACATTCATGATTTTATTCTGAAACATGCTGCCAAGGTCGACGGATTCATTATCTCATCCGATATGCTCTCCTATGGCGGTCTGATTGGCAGTCGTCAGCTTCGCGAAGATGGGGGAGGTACCTATCCGGAATACGATGAGGAAACCACTCGTTTGCTGGATGTGATCCGCGTGATCAAGCAGAAATACCCACGCAAACCCGTATTTGTAATGGATACCATCATGCGGTTGGCTACGACCTCGTTTGCAGATGGCTTGGCCCTCGATGCATATAATGAGTCTCGTGCGTTGATGCAGCAGCCACGTCAGACATACAGCGAATTCGAGGATATTATCCAAGGATATAACCTGTCTCCGGATGGGGTGGAATATGGGACAACGACCTATTTTGATAAAGAACAGTATTACAATACAAGACAACACAAATTCAAAACGAATCTGTACATTCTGGATCAGCTGGCTCGCACAGGCTATATCGATTTCCTCGCGGTTGGAGTGGACGATGCCAATACGCAGGGTGTTCAGATCAATGAAATCAAATACGTGGAAGCACGGATCAATGAATGGCTCGGTGGAACCAATGGACAAAATCCAGATCGTGCTATCATCCTGCCGGATGCAGATGGTCTGGGGCACGCATTGGTCGCTCGCATGGCGAACCAGTTGTTCCGAGGCGGTGCGAAGACACGTTACGGAGTGAAATATTTTGGTCCTCACGGCAATACCATCATTAACACATATGAATACATGGATGTACACGAGAATGTGGTTCGTCATGTGGATATTGTGGGCGGTGTGCTTGTGGCAGATTCGGCATATCCTGAACCGGAGGTGGTGACGGAGGCGAGTGCTGGCTTGGAAAATGAACAGTTGGTGGCTGTATCAGCCGAGGGAGTTGTTCCGTTTGACATGGCCTCCGAACTGGATCGTATGACCAAGGGTCACCCGGGCAATTCCGGAGACAACACAGGCATCGACATCGAGATTATTGCCATTACCGCTCTGGATCAGGTGCAAGCTGCGTTGGAGCAGTTGACGCTGAATGGGGAGCAAGGTCTGCCTTCGGTATTGATTGATTTTGTGGGTAAAGGACCAGCCAATGTTGATGTTGCTGAAGCGTTGCTAAACAGTCCATATACCGGACGCGTGCTGGGATATAGTGCCTGGAATACGCCAGGTAACAAGATCGGTATGGCCGTAGGCATGGGGCAGTCGAGGTACGCGTTGATCACAACAGAGAAGCATGAGCACAAATTGCGAGATGCGATGAATGCGCATGGCTCGTTGTTGTTTAAGCGTTTTCTGAAGGATTACTACTACAAAGCGGTAGCGATTGCGGACATCCGCACATATTCCCGAGCCCATGCGTTGTATAACAACGTGGCTACCCTGTCGGATCAGAATATGTTGCTGTTCAACTCAGAGGAAGACTATGCCCATTTGCAAACATTGCTCCGTGATCTGATGCAGACTTATACCACGGCGCTTGCGAATAAAACTGCCTTCCAGACAGGCAATGTGGCGATCAAAGAGATCTGTGATGGCGAATTGTCTTATGCGACGTATGAAAGTGCGCTGCTGGAATATGCGAACCCTGATTTTATCTGGGGCCGTGCATTTGAGATTACGTTGAACCCCCAAGTTACACTGAACTAAACTGCTATCTCACCATGGGTTCCTCATGTTTAGGGTGATCACTGGTATGACTGTATTGCTTAATCTCGCCGTTGTTAAAAATGATATATTGGTACTTCGCTTCGGGTTCATCCGCGAATGTTACGGAGGCACCGTAAGGTGCTTCAGAGCTTTTTGAGGAGTAAGTACCTTGTACTTCGATAAGCTGTTCGGGTGAGTAACCTTTCTGTTCAATCAGGTAAGTGGTTACCTGTTGTTCAGCATCATTTTTCTTGAGCGGATTACCAAGCAGTCCGAAGTAAGCCCAGCAGGATATCCCGAGTATAAATGCTAAGACGGCAAGTGAAGTAATTTAGGTATCCTTTAAAACGATGATTCCAGAATCGTCTTTTTTCCACCCGAACGTCTCCCTTAATCGCACCGAAGTCGTACGGAACACCATCCGCGCTAGGGATGAAAGGGTGTAAGATTGTATTATCGGATCAATAACAAGGGACGCACCGAAAGCACATACGCTAATGTACAGACCGGCCAGGTGGCCGGTCTTTTTGATGCGGTGAATGTAGTCCCGTTACTGGTTCGATAGCAATACAGACTCTGAGTTAAAAGGGGGAGTCTACTGCTGCTACATTGTCGCTGCACGGTGTGGGCAGATCTCAAACTTGCAGCTAAAGGGGGCGAAATGAATGTGTCTATGAGAAATGAGATTAGCACTGCCATGAGCACCAGTAAAATGAGTAAGCTCATTAAAAAAACGCTGAAACAGAAGCTTGCGGTACTTGTTCCAGATTGGAACGGTCGTGTGCTGGATGTACCTGCGTCAGGCGAAGTTTTGGCCGGGCCTTGTGCAGTGGTTGCGTTTGCCGAAGAAGTGCCGAAGTCTGCATGGGCGGGATACCGACGGATCATCAAAATCTCCCCATACGCTCGTCCAGAAGATGGTGGCGCTGAACAAGTGGAAGCTTGGTCAGCCGATCTAATCGAAGGGTTGCACCAGGTAAGACTGGTGGATGAAGCAGGTGAGGCCTTCACTTGTATCTATTTGGGTTCTTCAGATAGTGACCGGGTGGATACAGGGTCTGGAATGCTTACACGTAGTCTGCGGTTTGGGGTGTATGTTCCCGAAGACTCGGGAGCTGCTCTCGCTGAAACAGGGGACGCGTGGTTAGCTGCGCTTCAAGGCTGGACACAGCAGGAGCTTGGCTCTAACTGGTCGGTATATGGTGACGTCTGGCCCCGTGGATATGAGATGCCGTCTGTGTTATGGCGATTGGCCGGATGCAGCACGTCTGTGGCGGGCACTTCGGCATTGGAGGTTCGACAACAGTGGATTGGGCATGTGCTCACCGATCATTCGGTGTTAACACGCCAGACCGTTACTCGGTTGGCCCGGCAACTTGCAGTGCAATCTCGTCTTGCCGTCACTGAAACGGGTGGCGAAGAGCACGAAGGTAACACGCGATATATCACAGTGGATGAAGTGACGGCAGATTTACAGACGGATGCGTATTTGAATGGTCAGATTCGCCTGACGTTGCAACAGCGGATTCGTCGTCCGGGTACGAATGTACCGTTCATTCGTGAGATTCACCATAGCAAAGGTATGGAGTAAACGTTAGTCCAGAGGAACTTCAGTTTAAAGGTTGGTTCCAGATTATAGCTTTGAGTAGATTGGTTTAGCTTCAACATTATAGCTTCAAATTCATAGGTTCATAGGATTAAAAATTCATAGGTCAACCTTAAAGATCATCGTTTCACGAAATTAGTAGTCCAACAAATGAGGTGAGATGGCAATGGCAAGCTCAGTGAAAAAAAGCAAACAGACAGCCCCGCGGTATACACGGGCCGAACTGATGAATCATGCAGAAGCCCTCTTTGCCGTTAAGGCAGAGGTGCTGTATGGTGCGCTGTACGAAGCAGCGCAAGAGACGTTTTCCATTGAAGAAACGCAGGAACGAATTAACCAATTTATGAAAGCGAAGGTGAAGGGATAATGGCAGGTGGAACTTGGGAGCAAACGAATCGTCCGGTCCTTCCGGGCTTATATATGAATTTTCAGGCGGCAGCATCTTCGGCCATTCAAGCGGGTACGCGGGGAACGGTCGTTGTGCCGATCAAGGCCAACTGGGGTCCAGTGGGGACTTTTGTTGAGGTAGGGAGCGAAGCGGCGATTGAACGTATCTATGCGGCAAATGTGCTGGACAACGGTACGGCTTATACGTCCTTGAAGCTCGCCCTGTTGGGTGGGCCGAAGAAGTTGCTCGCTTATCGGGTAGCAAGTGCTGCGGCCAAAGCAGCTACGCTTACTTTGAAGGACAGCAGTGATGCCAATGTGCTGCAACTGGATGCGAAGTATCCGGGAGATCGTGCGAACGGGTTCTACGTCACCATCCAGCCAGGTGTGATTGATAATACGAAGCATGAAGTGCGTCTCTTCGAAGGTAACCGGATGTTGTATGCGCTCCTGACAGCGGATATTACAGCAGCTTCTCTGGTAAAAGAGATTAACGCGGATGAACAAAATGTCTGGGTAACGGCGCAGGCGATTGGCGATGGTGCAGGTGTAGTTGCAACAATTGCGGGTGCGGCATTCAAAGGCGGCGTAAGTGGGAACGATGACCTGACCAATGCAGAATACATTGCTGTACAGGGGGCGCTGGAAGGGGAGCAATTCGACGTCTTGGCTTTGGATCAGGCGGCTGATGCACCTCTACTTGCGAGCTTTGCGGCATGGGTGAAACGTGTACGTAGTGAAGGCAAACCGGTGGTGGCCGTATTTGGCGGTTCCGCAGCAGACGATACTTCTGCTACAGCAGCACAAAAAGCGTCAGCACGTTCGCTTACGCTGAACCATGAAGGTGTGATTAATGTCGGTACAGGCGTTCGCCTTGGAGATGCATTCTATAGCTCGGCGGAAACGTCCGCCTATGTTGCAGGTCTGATCGCCGGACAACGTCTGAACCAATCCACAACCTATGCAGCTACTCCGTTCGATGATGTGACACGTCGCTGGACGCGTGCAGAACAGGAGCAGGCGGTACAGAATGGCGTATTTATTTTCTTCCATGATGGACGTCAGGTGAAAGCACTTCGCGGTGTAAATACACTCGTAACTCCGGCAGCCGGACAGAATAATGCGTGGAAAAAAATCCGTTCCATTCGTGTGCTGGATACGATCAACACGGATCTGCAACGTTCCGCAGAAGATACGTATATCGGTAAAGTGAACAATACTGAAGAGGGTCGTCAGGCACTGATTAGTGCCATGAAGGCCTATTTGGCGTTGCTTGCACAGAGCAATGTGATTGAAGCTGACGGTTATGATGTCATTCTTGACCCGGCGTATTATGGTACGGCACCAGTTCTCAAACCGGAAGCAGATCAGGTATTCCTGCAATGGAATGTGAAGCTGACGGATGTAATGGAGCAGTTGTTTGGTACATTTTACGTGCAATAAGGTTGTGTGAAAGGAAAACGTGATTTTTTAATTTTAAGGAGGAAAATATATGTTGGATGCATCAAGAGTAATTCTCGGTACCCATGGTCAGTTGCATATCGATGGTGTGTGGCAGACAAACATTAACAAGTTGGAAGCGAGTGTGGAGATTGAAAAGCGTGAGCTGAACCTGGTCGGTAACGACTGGAAGGTACACAAAAACGGCGCGAAAAAAGGAACAGGCACGATGACGGGCTACAAAGTCACTTCCGATATGATCCAGCGCGGTTTCACCAAATTCGAGATTATTTCCAAGCTGAACGACCCTGAATCGTATGGACACGAGAGTGTTTTGCTGAGAGGTTGCATGGTGGACAAAATCCAGCTTGCCAACTGGACAGCGGGTGAGGAAGTACCGGAGGAAACGGGCTTTACGTTTGAAGGATTTGAGTTGCTGAATCCGATTGTGGCGAACTAAGCTTTGAAATAGGCACGTAATTGAGCTAGTTTGCTCAAGCGTGATTGCATAGTTACTTCATATCATATGGACACCAACGCGGGCCGAGATGATCTCGGTCTCTTTGTTGTCTCTACAGGCTTGGAAGCTGGCATAGCTAAACCCATTTTTGAAATAAGAAGGAGATAACGCCCGATGAGTATGAATGAAAATATGTCCGAAGAACAGATTTTGGATCAGTTGTTTGAAGCAGCAGAACGTTTGCCAGAGGAGAATGTGCGCATTCAGCGTCTGGATCTGTTGTTGACCTTGCGTGGACTGACGTCTTCCAAAGTGGATCACATTCGCGAACGCTGTACCATTCGAAAAACGACCAAAGGCCGCACCGAGGAAAAGGTGGACACCGAAACGTTTAACGCGCTACTCATTTCCGAAGCAACGGTGAAATTGAAAGTCCGCAGCTTGGAATTGTCTGGCTGGGGAGACACCCGTATTACCGGTCGCATGAAGTTGTCCGGTGGAGAACAGGCGGTACGTCGTATGTTGCTCGCTGGTGAATTGGATGCCGTAGGTGATAAAGTGCTGGAGCTGTCCGGCTTTGGTGTGGAGATTGAAGACCTAAAAAACTGATTCACTCCGGCGGGATGACCACGTTCCTGTATCACATGTGGGTGCGTCATCATCTCCGGCCCGGAGAGTTCTGGTCTTTGCCACGTGGGGAGCGCTCGCTGTTAATTGCGTTCTCGGAAGAAGAGATGGCAGCAATAACCTCGCAAATGAATCGATAACGATATAAGGCAGGAGGTGAAAAAATGGCAGAAATGATTGTAGGTTTGTCTAAATCTAATGCGGAAATGCGGACAACCCTTCGTTATCTGGATCAGATCCAACGCTCAACCGAACGTCTGGGCAGAGTTCGTTATCAGAGTCTGATTAAGGTGAACAATGAACTGAGAACGACCGGACGCAGGTTGGAGCATATTTATAGTATGGCTGTTCGAATCAGCAGGTTGCGAATTACACCGACAATTGGATTGATTGATAAGCTCAGTCCTGCACTGGATCGCGCATGGGCGAAACTGAATAGTTTCAGGGACCAGATGGTTACGGCTTCCGGAACAGTATCCCTTGAAGTTCGGCAGAAGATTGAAGTGGCGATGGGTAAAGGAGGAGCTTCGGGTCCTACTATGGCTGTCGTGATTCAAAATAATAAAAATATCACTAATGCTACGAAGGAAGAAGAAACAAAAGGCTTTTGGGAAAAAGTTTCTGGTGTAGCTGAAATCATTAACAATATTAACGATGCAATTGATAACATCATTGATAAAGTTGGTAAATTTATTAATTTGTTCAAAAAGAAAAAAGAAGAAAGTCCTGCATCTGATCCAACCAGAAGTCCAGCATCCAAATGCTGCTGTTGCACAGGTGGAAAGATGGGCAAAAACCGTAGAGTTCGTTCACCGAATGCGGATGGTGGTGGATCAGATCGTGGAAGACGAAATTACCGAAGTGGTAGAAGGTCTAGTAATCGTTCGAACCGGGGCCCATCACCAGTACCCAATCCTGTACCTGATACTCCAACTCCTCCGGCCGATCGCAACCGTAACAGGGGAGGCGGTAGAAGAATACGAGGAAGCGGTAGATTAGGATTTGCGGATGGTGGATTGGGATCTTTAACCGACATGCTGGCTGGTAATGGATTGATGGATAATTTAAGTAGTGGCTTTGCCAAAGGAGCAAAAAGGTTGCTTGGACCCATCAGCATGCTTGCTGATGTAGCGAATGTAGTGACCGCACCTCCAGAAGAGCGTGGCCGAGCGGTGGGTTCGATGATTGGCGGCACAGCAGGTACTGCGATTGGTAGCGCCATCGGTAGCGTTCTTTTGCCTGGCATCGGAACATGGGTTGGTGGTGCAGTAGGTGGTTGGGCCGGAAGTGCAGCAGGGGGCTGGATTGGAGACAAAGCGAAGGATATTGGAAACTTTATGTCTAGTGCTACCGAGGGTGTAGGGGATGCATTGTCGGGTGCAGCGGATTATGTCTCTGAAAAAACAAAAAAAATCACGGATGGCATATCCGGATTTTTCGGTTTTGGTTCCAAAAAAGAAGAGAAGACGGTCTCGGCAGCAACGGTGGCTTCACCGTCTCCAGTTGCAACAGGCCCGCAGATGGCACCTGCTTATATTCCACCGGCACTGACCATGACAGGCCCAACGGCTTATATGAACAGCAAAGTCGGTCAGCCTACATCTGCTGGATTCATGGGAACAAGCATGATGCAGAGCCAAGCGATGGCGCTTGGTAACGGTGCGCAGACGAATGGGAAATCGTCCACGATGACGGTACAGATATCTGAAGACCAGATGAGCAGTCTGTCCGGTTACTTGAAGGATTTCAAAACCGAAACCACCAATCAGATTGCGATAAATATTCCACCAGGTGCGGTGCAGGTGACTGTGCGCGAAAATGCGATTGATTACGATGCTGTCACCAAGCAGGTCGGACAACGGATTACGGGCGAGTTCCGCCGTGCGATGGAAAACCGAAAAACAATTATGGCCTAAGCAGAAAGGAGGCCGTGTATGTCTGTACTTAAAGATGAAGTAGTGCCTAACAAAATGGCATTTACGCTGAAGGATGGCGGCACTCCATTTCAATTCCCAGTGAACCCGGAAGAGGTGAGTATTTCCAGGTCCAAAGGGTATGAAACGATTAATATGCTGGAGTATGGTGAGTTTGATTTTGCGCAGGGGGAGAAGGTGAAGGAGATCACCTTCTCTTCTTTTTTTCCAAAAGAGTATGATGCCTTCTACTGTATGTACGAAAATTTGCCTGATCCGCGTGTGGCGATGAATGTCCTGAACACGTTTCTCATCTCCAAAAAGCCGCTGCGTTTCATCATTTCAGAGACGGGCGTGAACGTGCCTGTTTTTATTGTTTCGCTTAATTCGAGCTTTCGTGGGGGGGAGACAGGGGATATTTATTTCGACCTGACCCTGCGAACATGGCGGGATTCCAAGGTGGAGAAGGTGGGCTCTGCGGCATCCGCGAGCAAGTCAGGTTCTCGTACCGATTTGAAAAAGAGCAGCAAGACCTACACCGTCAAATCTGGCGACTCCCTGTCCAAAATAGCAAAGCTGGAGCTGGGCAGCAGTTCCAAATGGAACGAGATCTACAAGCTGAACGCGAAGATCATCGGGAGTGATCCGAACCGGATCAAGCCCGGACAAAAGCTGGTGATGCCATGACCTACAAGGTCATTGTCGACGACAAATATGACATCACCAAGCTGGTGGAGACCATTACGCTGAAGGACTCGCTCGACCAGATTGCCTATCAGGCCAACATCCGGCTGGCAGTGTCTGCATCTTCCGGTCTGCCTTCGATCTCACCGGGTATAGCGGTGCGGATTAGCGGGGTTCCTTTTGGCGAAAAATCCCTGGTTCACTTGCTGCATCCTGCGGTCATCTGGGAGGTGGAAAGCTCGAACAGCGGCACCAAGCGGCTGTCTCTCACGGTGTACGACCGGATGATTTATCTGGAAAAATCGGAGGACGAGTTCCTGTTGCCGAAGAATCAGACCGCTACGCAGCGACTCAAAACCTACGCCAAAGAGTGGAAGATTCCATACGCTACATTGCCAGAAACCAAGACAAAGCTGGGAAAAGCCGTGTATCGGTCACAGACGATTTTCTCGATGATGTTTGCTGATCTGAAGGAAACGGCCAAGTCTGGTGGGGAGATGTATCATCCACGGATGACACCCGGCGGATTGCAGCTCTTTCAGGTGGGCAGTAACGCGAAGGTGCACGAACTGGATCGATTGATTGATCTGACGCAGATGCGTACGCTCGAAGGGGCGGTCACCAAAGTGAAAGTCATGGCAGCGTCGGAGTCTACGAGTGGCAAGGAGGTCCCTTCCAAAGTGCTCGCGATTGAGCAGAATGGTGTGGAAGAACTGGGCACATTGCAAAAGCTGGTAGAGGACGATCAGGTGAAATCGACAACCGCCGCGAAAAAACTGGCGAAAAGTCATCTGACGGGTATTCAGGAGACCTTTACGATATCCGCACCGGATGTGAATACGATTCGCGCCGGGGATGCAGTGTTGTTAAAAGGACTGAAGCTGATCGTCATGTCGGTCAGCCGTGATCTATCTGCCGGGCCTGGAACGATGACGTTAGAGCTGGGGACGGCTGAGCTGGTGAAAAGGAGGTATTACCTTGAATAAAGATGATCCGTATGGGCATTTTGCCGACGTCATGCGGGGTGCGATGAGTACACATTCCCGTCAGGCAGTGAGTGGGCTGGGAGCAGTACTGGGTACGATGACATCGTCCGGCGTGAAGCTGGATGATTTCAAGCACGAAGTGCAGGATTATCTCGTGGCCGAATTGCCGGGCACGCTTGGACTACCGGAGCGCGAGGCTGCTGGCGCGATTTCCGGTATACCTGACGTGGCAAACGGCGGAAAGACGGGCACGGGACGGTTTCTTTTGCAAGAAGAGGAAGTGGAAGAAGCGGTGTGGTCTCTCGGCAAAGGTCTGAAAGCGGGAGATCGCGTACTTGCGATGCGGGTGAATGGCGGCAACGACATTGTGGTGCTGTGTAAGGTGGTGAGTGCACATGCCTAGTTTGTTCCCGGAAACGGGTGTGGTCTGGGGAGATGAAGAAGATCTGTCAGGGGCGGCATCGGAAGAGGTGCGCTTTGGACGGAGTTGGCGATTCGATTACGATGCAGGGGATTTTGTGCTGACCCCAAGTGGCAAAGTTGCTGGGGCTGGTGGACATGAAGCTTGGGTGCAGTGGTGCATTAAGGCCGTAAAAACGCCAAGGTACAGACATGTGATCTATTCCCGGAACTATGGTTCGGAGCTGGAGGATCTGGTGGGGCAGGGTGACAGCCGGGGTGTGATGGAAAGTGAGATTACCCGGATGGTGACGGAAACGTTGCTGGCTGATCCGCGCACGGAATCGGTAGACCAGTTCACGTTTGATTGGAATCGGGAGCAGTGCATGTTCTCGTGCCGGGTGGCGAGTGTGCAGGAAGAGATGTTTATTCTGGAAAGTGAGGTGATCTGACGGGATGGCTGAGATTCCGCGTTATTTGGAGGACCAGACGGAGGAACAGATTATGCAGCGTATGCTGGATCGTCTGCCCGCGGATCTGGATAAGTCGGAGGGTTCGTTTCTGTGGGATGCGGAGGCTCCGGTTGCTTTTATGCTGTCTGAGGCGGCTTTGTGGGCGCAGGAATTACTGCGGCGCGGCTTTGCAAGTACGGCTGCGAGCAGTGATCCGAATTTTCGTTCGGAAGAGCTGGATCTACGGGCAGGAGAGCACGGTATCACGCGGCGAGCTGCGGTGGCGGCGCAAGGTGCGGTGAGGTTCGCGGGTACGCCGGGGAAAGTGGTGCCTGCGGGAACGGTCGTGGCTACACTCGCGGATGAAGTATCTGCTGAAGCTTCGCTCGAATATGAGACAGTGGGACGTTTGGAACTGGATGCAGAGGGCTCTGGGGTGGTGGGCGTGCGAGCGCTTGTTGCCGGAAAAGAGAGTAATGTGCCTGCGGGCACGATAACTGTGTTGTCTACACCTGTAAGTGGCGTGACCTCTGTCATGAACGTTGAGGTGATTAAAGGCGGTGCAGATATTGAGGCCGATACTGCACTGTTGGAACGCTTTTATGCCAAAGTCCGCAACCAAGGGACAAGCGGTAACAAATCGCAATATGTGCAATGGGCCAGTGAAGTACCAGGTGTTGGTGCAACGCGGGTTATTCCGTTATGGCAGGGACCAGGCACGGTGGGACTATATTTGCTGGACACGGAAAAGCGCGCTGCGGGTACAGATCTGGTAGCGGCCGTTCAGAAGTACGTTGATCCAACGCAGGATGGACAGGGTGAAGGTGTTGCGCCCGCGGGGCCAGTGGTGTCCGTGATGCCAGCCGAGGAAGTGCCGATGAACATTCAGGTGAAGCTGACGCTCGCAAGTGATGCGACACTCGCTGATGTGCGAGCATTGATCGAACGCGGGGTGACCGCGTATCTGAAACAGTTGGCTTTTGCCGATCCACTCGTGCGCTACACCCGCATTGCCGCGATTCTGCTGGACATTCCGCCGATTATCGACTATTCGGAGCTTACCGTGAACGGTGTAAGTGACCAGAATATCGAGATGACCGCGAGCCAGGTGGCCGTGCTGGGGACGGTGGATGTGCATGAGTAGTGTTGGGCAGACGGTTGATCAGGATGTAATTGGGGAGTGCGGAGACTTAAGAAGATCGGGAGAAGTACGCGGATCCGGATTGGAACTGGTGAGCGAGACGCTCCATATTGATGTGAAAGGAAGGGAGGGGACAGGGCATGAGTGCTCCTTCTATTGTAGATGTTGGACTGACGAGTGAGAAAGGGCGGGAGCTGTTCTCGTATTTGCCCAGGTATTATGAGACCTCTCGTGTAATGCAGGCCGATATGCAGGCAAAAGGCACCGAAATGGATCTGCTGTATCAGGCGTTGGATGAGACGTTGGAGCAGTTTTTTGTCCGGACAGCGACGTGGGGGCTGGACTTCTGGGAGCAGGAGCTAGGTATTGAGACGGACCGTTTCAAACCTGTAGAGCAGCGGCGTGCCGTGGTGGAATCGAAACTACGTGGGGCCGGGAAGTTTTCGGGGAGACAAGTTGTGAATGTGGCTGAGGCATATGCCGGGGGAAAAGTGGATGTAACATTTCAGCCGGAAGTGTGGAGTTTTACGGTGAGCTTTGTGGATACGATGGGCACCCCGCCCAATATCGATGATCTGAAGCGAGCAATTGAAGAATTGAAACCGGCCCACATGGCCGTGGAATATAAATATCGTTATCTGGTCTGGGATGATCTGGACAACAAACAGATGACATGGGACGAACTCGATGCCGCGTCCTTGACGTGGAATGAACTGGAGGTGTGGGCGTAATGCCAAAAGAAACAGATCGACTGAGATTGCCTCTTCCCTTGGGGAACGAGAATGTGACCCGAGAGAGTATTAACAGGATTTTTGAAAAGATTGACGCAGGCGTTGCAACACGTGAATCCATCCTTATACCTGCGGAATCTGATCTTAATAGCTATATTACAGAAGGGGAATATTATTGCCCAACGAATGCGACAGTAGGAACTTTAGCTAATTCCCCAGTAGGAGTAGCCTTTCATTTGACGATAGAAAAACATGCTGGTGTGGTCCAGACTCTAACAACCTTTGAACCGAGTAACCTACAAGTTTTTCAAAGGAACTACTATGTCGGATGGGGTCCATGGAAAAAAGTACCTACAAGGGATGATATTGAAGAGGTAAAGGAATACACCGATCAGAAAGTCGAGGAAATCGTTATTAATGATGCATCCTTAACAGATAAGGGTATCGTCCAATTGTCCAACGCAGTTGATGGAACCCGTGAAGATTTGGCTGCTACGGAGAAAGCGGTTAGGGATGCGAGGATTGCGGCTGAGAAGAATCTCAAAGACTATACAGACGCGACTCTTGATCAATCAACTCTATGGGGGACATTATAGATGACTACAACAACTAAAAGGTTTTATAGAGGTGTTTTGGGAACAGCACTTTCTACTCTTTACTCGGTGCCAAGTGGGACGAAGTCTATTGTAAAAGCTATTACAGTATGTAATTTTGGTACTACCGACCAAACATTTAGTTTAAATATAGCAGGGACTTGGATTGTATCCACGCACTCAGTTAAAGCACGTGACACTATTGTTATACCTTTTCTTGATCAGGTTATTCATTCAGGGGAAGAAATAGGGGGATTTGCTTCTACCTCAAGTGCAATGAACGTATATATCAGCGGCAAAGAGGTGACATAATGCCTCTCTTAGATATTTATTCTCTAAGGAACTCTGGTTTGGATGGGATTGAGTCACAACCTATAGTATCACAAGGTGATATTATTGCTAGAAACTCTTTTGGATTTACTTGGAGCGGGACTACGCTAGTCGAAGTATGGTCAACCATGTCTCCTATAAACGGAACCTTAAGATGTGCGTTTACCTTTTACGGTAATGGGGGAGTTGCTGGTTATGCGTCCCGTGCACAAATCTATAAAAACTCACAACCATATGGAGTATATCGCGCGTCTCAATCAGAACCAGTTAACTTTTTAGAAGATTTGAAATTTGAAGCAGGAGATAAAATACAATTATATGTGAAGGCGGGATATCCTGAAGCTGGTTATAGCGCTTCTGTAAACAACCTCAGTATAACAAAATTATGAATCTTATTAAAAATTCGATTTAAGCGCGAGTATGAAACAGATTGTTTAAAAAACAAACTCTCAAAAAGCTTAAATTGACAAGTAATAAAATTTATAAAAATTTTTTTTATGAGTGAGGTGAAACATGACCACAAACAAACTAACCACAGCCATTGCAGCAACACTCACGCAGCATTTTCCTGACTTTCCGCTTCACCCTTCAAAGGATACCAGCCCCACGACAGACACTATGGGCATCACCTACCGCTTACTGTCCGCCCAATTCACCCGGGAACGAAGCGATCGGTTCGTGCAGTCCCATACCTTCGAAATCCGCTGGCTCGATCCAAACGATATCCCGGCAACCCTACCGGACGAGTTGTTCGAAGCTTTGGAAACCATCGACGTGGAGGGAACGCCCTATCGTGCAACGGAACTGCGTTGGGAGACGGAGAACGATACTCCGCGAATGCTGGTGTACTACACCATGCGAACCACCAAAGTGTCGGAGTCCGCCGCTACCATGCGACAATTGGAACAGCGACCTACCGCACTTAAAGCTACGAGAGAATAACTATATAAGTTCAATGTAACGAAGGTTATTCTGTCATCGGAGTGGAAAATGTAACTATTTAGTTGAACTTAACTAACCAAATGAGGGGATCAGTATGAAAGGAATAGGAGGCGCATTGGCAATGTTTACGAAAAAAGAACCGGACCTTAAAAAAACGGAAACTCAACAGAAAAACAATCAGAAATACAGCAAAGCACAGTTCGCCGAATCCCGGCAACTCAGCCGGATCGAGAAAGATATTTTGGCAGCAGTTCTGCTGGAACAAGAAACATACACCTTGCAAGAAGCGCAAGAACACATCCAACAATTTATGAATGGGGAGGCACAATAATGGCTGGAGGAACATGGACGACACAAAACAAGGTACGCCCCGGCGTATATATGAACTTTGCATCAGAGGGCTCATTGCCCGGTACGGTAGGAGAGCGGGGAACGGTGGCTTTGGCACTTCCATTGTCATGGGGACAAGCAGGTTCAATCCTGACCGTGCAAGCAGGTGAAGATGTACAAGCTAAACTCGGCTATGACTGGACAGCACCGCAATTGCTGCTGATCCGCGAAGCATTGAAACGGGCGCAGACCTTACTTCTTTACAGACTCAATGCAGGGACCAAAGCCAAGGCAACCTTGGACAAATTGACAGTGACAGCTCAACACGGTGGTGTGCGTGGTAATGACCTGGCAGTTGTAATCTCCGCGAATATCAATGAACCAGAACAATTGGATGTCTCCACTTTGCTTGCGGGTAAAGAAGTGGACAAACAAACTTCGTCCACCATCGAAGCTCTGGAATCCAACGCATACGTCACATTTACTGGTGAAGGGGCACTCACAGCTACAGCGTCACTTCCACTAACAGGTGGATTGGATGGCACAGCAACGAACCAGGAGCATTCCGATTTTCTGACCAAGCTGGAAGTACTGGATTTTAACACGGTTGGTCTCATTTCAGACGATGCCACACTCAAGTCAGTCTACACAGCTTACATCAAGCGTTTGCGTGATACCGAGGGCAAGAAAGTGCAACTCGTTCTGTCCGATTATCCGGCTGCAGACCATGAAGGCATTATCAGTGTCAAAAATGGTGTTGTTCTCGCAGATGGTACTGTTCTTACGCCAAAACAAACCGTAGCATGGACTGCCGGCGCAACAGCGGGAGCTAATCTGAATGAATCCCTGACGTTCCGTGCGTATGACGATGCCGTGGATGTGAACGGACGACTGACACATAGCGAAACAGAAGCAGCACTGCGTAATGGCGAGTTTGTGTTTACGGCGAGCAGCAACCGCGCAGTGGTAGAGCAGGACGTGAATACATTCCGTTCCGTTACACCGGATAAGGCAAGTCATTTTGCCAAAAACCGTGTTGTCCGTGTACTTGATGGTATCGCTAACGATATGAAACGGATTTTCGAGTCCTATTATATCGGCAAAGTGAACAACAACGAAGATGGGCGCAGCCTTTTCCGTTCCCAATGTGTCACTTATCTGAAGCAACTTCAGGATATTGGTGCCATTCAAAATTTTGATTCGAAAACAGATATCACTGTTGCTCCGGGCAATGAAACTGACAGTATTCTGATCGAGATTCAGGTCCAACCTGTGGATTCCGTTGAAAAAGTATATATGAAAGTGAAGGTGGTTTAAGATGGCATTTTTGAAAGCAAGCGACACGATCTCCGGCCAGGAAGGCCGCGCATACGCAACGATTAACGGACAGACGGAAGAAATGTTCTATGTGAAGACGCTGGAAGCAACGGTGGAGAAACAAAAAGCAGAGGTCAAAACCTTGGGCCGTCGCGGTGTACAGCACAAAGCAACCGGTTGGTCTGGCTCGGGTTCCATGACAATCTTTTATACCACTTCCCGTTTCCGCGAGCTGATGCTCCAGTACATGCAGAATGGTGTGGACACGTACTTCGACATTGAAGTGACCAACGAAGATCCTTCTTCTACGATTGGCAAACAGACGGTGACCCTCAAAGGCGTCAACCTCGACAGTGTAATCATGGCATCTCTGGATACCGAGGCTGAGGCGTTGGAGGAAGAAGTGAGCTTTACCTTTGAAGATGTCGATATGCCTGTATCGTTCAATCTGCCGAAGTAATGTAGCGTGAAAGCATAATGATTTGAGATTTATAAAGAGCATAAATTTACTGCGGGTTTGTAAAAGAAACCTGTTCAACTTACCTGTGTTACGGGCTATTTGGCGTGTCAAAATACTGTTCTTCGCCGCTTCGTGCGGCGGGGGACCTAACTTTAGAGGAGGAACAATACATGAGTGGATTGAGTATGTTTTTTGCCCAAAATGCAGCAACAGATACAACGGAGGAGTTTATCGTATCCCCCCGATTTAAAGATGAGAAAGGCGAGCCGGTTGCATGGAAACTGCGCAGCATGACCGAGGACGAAAACCAGGAATGCCGCAAGGCAGCTACCCGCAAAATTAAGGGTAAGAACGGTGTCTACACACCCGACATTGATGCGAATGATTACATGGCTCGCCTGATGAGCGCAAGTGTAGTTTATCCCGATTTGAAAAACGCAGAACTCCAGCGTTCATATGGCGTGATGGGGGCGGAATCGCTTTTGCGGAAAATGCTGTTGCCTGGGGAATTTGCTTCGCTCGGTGAACAGGTTCAGAAGCTGAACGGCTTCAATCAGGATATGAACGAACTGGTGGATGACGTAAAAAACTAATTAAAGAGGGCGATTCCGAAGCCAATCTGGCTTATTACGCTCTCCATGAATTAAACATTTTGCCGCATGAGCTAATGGCCTTCTCCATGCGAGAACGAGCGGCCATCTATGCGATGATCTCCATCCGGGTAGAGGAAGAGAAGAAAGAAAGGTCCAAGAGCCGTGCCCGGAAGAAATAAAAAGGAAAGGAGGGAGAAATGAATGTCCGATACAAGTATCAATGTAATCAATCCTCCGTCCATGAATACCCTGATCAATAATCTAAATCTGGTTCAAGTAAGAACTACTGAGATCCTTAATAATTTCAACCAGATTAACCGGATTAATCTGAACCAATTTAACCAGACGAACACGACCAACCATTTTAATCAAATAAATCAACAACTAAATGTAACGATTAATTTAATGGAAAAGTTGGAGGATAAAGCAAAGGATACTGGCAAGTCATTAAGCGATAACTTGAACGAGCTCTCCAAGTGGTTTCAAATGATAAAGTCAGCTGGAAGTGTCGTGGTAAAGGCGGCTGCTGAGGAAGAAGACTTCAAGTACCGTTATATGGTTGCAGCTGAAGACCCCGTTCTCGGGGAAGGATTATATAATAAGTTTCGAGATCAAGCCTCCAGGAGTGGTCAAGACGTCAATAATTCGCTCAAGTCTTCTCTAGGGTTTGTGCCGTTGGCACAGAATACAGGGCAGGTAGATCAGTTAAATGAAATGACTCAACGATTAAGTATGTTGTCACCAGATAATAAAAGTCTGACCGATGCATCCAAGGCTATTGTTAGTGCCATGAATGGAAAAAATACTGATTTGGCGAGTCAATTCAACATACCGGAAAGTGCATTGACCGGGGCTGGATTGGGTGAATTTATACAGACTAAAGACCTTGACGGTTTTATACAAGGTTTACAGACAGTTCTTGAAATGCAAGGTTACACACAAGAAGCCTTTGATACGATGCTGGATTCTCCATTGCAAAAATGGACTGCTCTCGTGAATCAGTTCAATGGAATACTATCTGAAATCGGGACAAGGGCTTTGGAAGTTTTATCTCCTGTGCTTGACCGATTAAACGAAGCAATAAGCTCAGGTCAGTTCAGTGCTTTCATCGAATGGATTGGTGGGGCCTTTGCAATTATTGCTCAAGTGGTGGCATTTATCGTGGATGGGTTCATCAATTTTGCTACAGTTGTGCAAGAAAATTGGGCTATCATTGGACCTATATTAACAGCCATTGCTTTAGTGCTACTAGCCAATATCATTATTACGCTCGGAGTTGTAATCGCTCAGGTTTATTTACTGGCAGCGGCATGGTTGGTAGCAAACTGGCCTATCTTGCTTGTAATTGTTGCCATTGCAGGACTCATCTTTATTTTGCAATTATGTGGAGTTACAGCTGGGGATATGGTGGGAGCGATTATAGGTTATTTTTATATGGCTTACGAGTATATGAAATCTATTTTTGCATCCATTCTGAATTATTTCATGTCTTGGGCTGAATTTGTCATCAATGTATTCAGAGATCCAGCCTATGCATTCCAAAAGTTGTTTGTTGATATGGGACTCATTGTACTCCAAATTCTGTTCAACATTACAAAGGGAATTGAGGATTTCGCAGGTGGTTTCAAAGATCAAATCAACTGGATGATCGGAGGTATAAACAAATTAATACCCTATCTTAATAAGATTTTCGGGACCAATTGGGGCGGTATTAAACTAGTGGATGATTCTAACATTCATTCAATGAGCGGTAAGATACAGGGTTTAATGAGTGACCTTGAAGCGAGTGCTCCTGAGAGCCAGAAGGACGTTGTTAGCCTGTGGAGAATGGACGCTTCTGCGGACTATAAGGATGCATTTGATATGGGATTTGACAAGGGGCACGATTTGATGGATACCACCAAAGACCTATTCCCCAACGGCTCTGATAAATTACCCGGAAACTTCGGCGGTTCAACTCCCAAAACCCCTTCCGTACCATCGATGCCAACTGCACCAGCTCCCACCGTTGTTCCCAACAGTAACATGAATAACATCAACAAAATCAACAATATCGGACAGGTGGACAAGATCGGTGACGTGGATGGCACAGTGGATGTAACCAGCGAGGACTTGAAACTGATGCGTGAGCTGGCCGAGATGCAGGCGATTCAGCGATTTGTCAGCCTTACTCCAACTGTTCAGGTCACCACGGGTGATATCAACAGCGGACATGATGTGGACAGCATCATCAGCAAAATCACCGATGGACTGAACAGTCAGATCGTCTCCAGTGCGCAGGGGGTGTATGGATAAGTGGAATATTATATTCAACTAAGCTTCAATAACCGCTCTGAATACATGTTTTTCCCGGTGACACCAGAGAGCATTGAGTTTTCGGATTCGGGAGACGGCAGTACGTTTAACGTGAGCGCTTTGGGTGAAATTAACGTGATTAAGTCGCCAAAGCTGCGTGAAGTTAGTTTCAGCGGGATTTTTCCGGCAGATTACAGCCCGTATCATCTGAACTACGATGCAAGACATCCGGCAATTCAGAAGCAGTTCTACCGTGATCCCTATGAATATGTGAAAAAGATCATCCGTTGGATGCAGACGGGCAGACCCGTCAGACTGTTCTTTTCCAGTGCAAGGTACACCATTAATATGGCGGTTTCCATTGAGAGCTTTGACTGGAAGGAGACTGCGGGTACGGTGGGGGATATCCAGTATGATATCAAGCTGAAGCAGTTCATTTTTTATGCCGCCAAAAAAGTAGTGCCACTCAAAGACAGCAAGGATACGGCTACTTCGAAAACAAAAACCAAAGCCTCCCGGCCCAATGAAAAAATTCAGCCCAAGACCGTCACACTCAAAGCCGGAGACTCCTTGTGGTCTGTAGCCAAAGACCATCTGGGAGATGGATCTCGCTGGAAAGAGCTGCAAAAGCTAAATGGCATCAAAGACGCAAAACTGAAGAAGCTGCCGATTGGACTTGTGATCAAGCTTCCGTGAAAGGAGAGGGAATATGCAAGAGCAGATCAGGCTGGATGATAAGCTGGCAAACATGAAGGAACGGTTATTACTGGATGACAAGCAGGGCAACATCTGGGACATTAGCGAAATTGCCGGTGACATTACGTACAAAACCTCCCGCATCGGCAAGCCCTCCTCTCTGGAATTCACGTTGATCAAGGGCAGTCTGTACCAGAATAAGAAATTCACATATGAGAATGGATATGTCGTGAAATATATCAGCAACGAGGTAGGCATATTTTACGGATATATCTTCTCGGTGGATAGTGGCAAGGACGAAAGTGTCAAAATCAAAGCCTATGACCAGACTCGTTATCTAACCGCGAATCAGACGTACAAGTTCGTTAACGCAACCGCTACGGATGTGATCAAACGAATTGCTACTGACTTTCAGTTGAAGGTGGGCGAGCTGATCCAGCCGAAATATGTTATTCCGCGCATGTTGTTTGATAATAAAAAGCTGATCGACATGATCTGTGAGGCGCTCGACCGAACGCTGATCTATGGTGGCAAAAACTACATCTTCTACGATGATTTCGGCAAGCTTGTGCTTCGGGATGTGGAAGAGATGCCTTACGGCTTTGTCATTGGGGATAACAGTCTGCTCACGGATTACAGCTATACAAGGTCTATTGATGACCAGACGTATAACAAGATCAAGCTGTACCGGGATAACAAGGATACGGGAAAAAGAGAAACGTTTGTTCATCAGGATTCAGGCAGCATCCGTCAATGGGGGCTGCTTTTTTTGTACCAAAAAGCGGATGATGGCCTGAACGAAGGTCAGATTGATGCCATGCTGAAGACCCTGATGACCCTCCGTAATCGCGAGACGCAGACGTTGAAAGTGGATGCGCTTGGCGATTTCAAGGTGAGGGCGGGCAGTTATGTCAACATCCAGATCGATGAACTGAAGATTAATCAATATTTTCTGGTAGACGAGTGTACGCACAAGGTACAAGGGGGAGTGCACACGATGTCACTGGATTTGAAGGTGGTGTAACGATAAATGATGCTGGACGTGATTAAAAAGGCGGCGGTGGCCGCTGTAGATGCCAAGTCTCCCGTTCAGATAATGTACGGAAGCGTGACAAACACCCAGCCTCTGGAGATAACCGTTGAACAACGACTGGCATTGGCTGAACCTTTCCTAGTACTGTCGGAATCCGTAGTGAACAAAGCTTGGACCGTGGGTGACCATGTTTTGTTATTACGTGTTCAAGGCGGGGACAGCTTTGTCGTGCTGGATCGGCTGGTGAATCCATGATTCCACAGGGTGCGCAGATTAGCGCAGAAGATCAGGAAGAGGCTGCTGTGCTTCCAAGTCTGACGTATGTGTTTCAAGCTTTAGGACAGCGAATTGGAAGACTGCAACTGGATGGAAAAGATGCGGTAAAACAGGCTGTGTATAAAGCGTTGTCTACACGCCGCTACGAGCATCTAATCTATTCCTCGGATTACGGCATGGAATGGTCCTGGGAAGGAATGGCCGGGAGATCCATGGTTGAATCGGAACTGGAACGCTGGATTCGCGAAGCATTGCTTCCGGATGATCGTATATCGGATGTAACGGAGTTCGATTTTGTCCACGAGGCTGACGGGGTACGGGTTTCTTTTACTGTGGAAACGGATTTTGGCAGCTTCAGGGAAGAGACGGAGGTGAACATAAATGTATGAAGAGCAGACGTTTGAAGTTATTTTAAACCGAATGCTGGACAGAGTGCCGGATGGTGTGGATAAACGTGAAGGCAGCATTATCTATGATGCGCTGGCGCCAGCGGCAGTGGAAATGGCTCAGATGTATATCGAGCTGGATGTGAACGCCAATCTGAAGTTTGCAGATACAGCCTCTGGAGAGTACTTGGATCGCGCGGTGGCTTGGTCTGGTATCAGTCGAAAAGCGGCCACGAAGGCACGTTGGGTTGGTAGTTTTCGGGATAACGAAGGTAAGCCTGTTGAGGTTCCTTTGGAGAGTCGTTTTTCCACGGGGGATCGGGTGTACGTTATTGTGGAGCGCATCGCGGCAGGACAATATGTGTTGGAATGTGAAGTCGCGGGAGCGGAAGGTAATGAATATACGGGGGCGCTGCTGCCCATCGATTATATTGCTGGCCTGACGACAGCTGAATTGACACAGTTGCTGGTTCCTGGCGAAGACGAGGAAACGGATCAGGCCTTATATGATCGCTATCAGGACAAAGTTTCTCGTCCGGTCACGAGTGCCAACAAATATCAGTATGAGTTATGGGCACGGGAAAACTCCGGTGTGGGCAAAGCAAAGGCTTTTCCACTGTGGGATGGTCCAGGTACAGTCAAAGTGGCATTGCTGAATAATGAAATGCAAACACCTGCTGAGGCGGTCATTGAGGCGGTGCAGGAATATATCGATCCAACCCAGGATGGAATGGGCGAAGGAGCTGCTCCAATTGGACCCGTGGTCACAGTGGTGGGGGCGGAAGAGGTACCTATTGATGTGGAGGTACAGGTCACGCTTGCTTCTGGTTCAACGTACGAGGGAGTGAAGACGCTTATTGAAAAGGGAGTTACAGCGTATCTGAAAGAACTGGCTTTTGCAGATCCGTTGGTTCGTTGGACACGTATTGCCAATGTCATTCTGGATATCCCGCCCGTGATCGATTATAGCGATTTGCTGGTGAATGGTGGTATGTCCAATCTGGAGATCGCTCCCGGCGCAGTAGCTATTCTTGGGACGGTGAAGGTGACATGAGTAAAGCAGAAATGTTAATGACTCTTTTGCCCCCGTTGTATGAAAATGTGCTGGAGATGCAACTTCTTACAGAAACCGAAGGTGTTGAGCTGAACAAGCTTACGGTGGGTTTGGAAAGTGTACTAGATCAATTTTACCCGGAGTCTGCGACCTGGGCATTAGAACGTTATGAGCGGGATTTGCAGATTCCAACGAATCAAGCCAAGCCGGATGATCAGCGGAGATCCGTAATCATTTCCAAGATGCGTGGTAGCGGCAAAGTTTCTGGCTCCATGCTCAAGAACGTGGCGCAGGCCTACGAAAGTGGCGGGATTGAAGTATCCGTTTCGCCGGAGGAGTACTTAATCCGAATCCGCTTCATCGACACTTGGGGCTTGCCGCCCAATCTGGACGATCTGAAGGCAGCAATTGAGGATATTAAACCAGCACACATGACCGTGGAGTACCGTCTGCGGTATTTGACGATTGCGGAAGTGGAAAGCATGACGCTGGATGAGATTGAACAGACCCATCAGGATAAATTTGCAGGAGGTGGAGCATAGATGAATGAACCAAAAACACCAAATTTGGGGTTGAATAAGATTGACCGTTCCTCGCCATCGACAACCTATTTTGATCTGGACAAGTATTTGGATCAGAACTGGGAGAAGGTTGATGAGGGTGTAGGGCAAGTGGAAGAAAAGGCTGAGGAAATAGCGGCACAGGTGAGTAGAATTCAAGAACGGCTTGATACGGAGAAGCGTAGAGTGGTGACGTTGGAGCCAGGAATGCAAGTTGTTCATGCTGAACGCGCCTCGGCATTTAAGTTGGAAGGGTTGAAGGGCCGTACGCTGGTGAATTTGTTGGGGCGGGATGGTAGGTGTGAGAATACAAGTAGCTGGTTTACGACTGTCGGGGTATTGGCTGAATTGGATTCGTCGCACAAAACACAAGGTAGTCACAGTATTAAAATTTCATTGAAGGGAGGAAGTACTGGGGGAAGTTTATACAAACAGTTAGGACAAGCCCTGTCTAACAGTAAAAACTACCTTGCAATTGCAGATTTGAAAAGAGGCACATCTACGAGTGTAGCTCTATCTCTGTGGAACGGTATGGCAAACGTTTCAGGAACGGTAGTTACAGCGGATAAATTCTCAACTGCTATTCTGTTGATTCCTGCATCTAGTTTGGGTACAGTGACTAATAATTTGCAAATTTCTATAGTGGGAAGTGAAATAGCTCAATTTAGTCATGTTGATGCTGTACGCTTGTATGAAATCACCGGTGCAGAGTTAGCATCCCTTTCCAAAATGACAACGGAGCAAATTGCAGTGAAATATCCATATGTAGATAGCATTCAGCCTGTGAGAAATCCTTACGTTATAAGGTATGGAGAGAATTTATTGCCGCCGTTTCATGAATGGACACCTACAGGAAGTGCAAAGGCAACGTCGTGGTACAAAGTTACAATAACGTCAACTACGAACGATGTTTCGGCTCTTTCGTATGATGTTCATGTTATTCCAAACAATTATTATACATTAAGCATTGATCAAAGCGATGCCACAATATCTGTTACTGGCGGCACTGATGGAGCGATCATAGTAGCTAATACTACGGATACTTCGGTAACATTTAATAGTGGAAACAGAGAAATTATTCGTGTATATGTATCAAATTACACAGCAGGACAAAGTACCCCAAGTATCGGTGATTTTGTGTTTGAAAATCCAATGCTCTCGCTTGGAAAAACGACCAAACCATTTGAACCTCGCGAAGATGCACTGCTTGCTCTACAAACGGATTTATACGCTAATCCAATAACCGGAACGAATGTTGAAGAAGTGTTCCAGAAAGATGGCCATTATTTCAAACTGGCGAAGTGGAACAAAGTTTCGTTGGATGGAAAACTACCCTGGATTCCTGATTATAGTGGATCTGGGTATAAAACAGTGACTCTTTCATATGACAATTTTGTAGCTGGAAATATTGGTCTATTTCCTTACACAGTAAAATATGATGGTTCCTTACTTAAAACATGGGCGCCTGTCATAGATAATGCTGATTATTCTTGGCTCAGAGAAGGAGGATCGAACCTTTATATAACAGTATCTAATTCAGACAGCGGTTGGGGAGACTCATATACGCCAACAGTTGACGATATTAAGGCTTATTTCATGGGTTGGCGGATGCGTAATTGGAACGATTTAATTCCATATAATGGTTCAGGAGAGAAAGCGTGGGGTACCGTAGTAAGTGGAGGTGCTGCACATTGGACAGCAACACTGCCAACAACAGAGGCAATAGATTATAAAACCCCATACCAACTCGTGTACCAGCTTGCAACACCAACTATTGAACCAATCACGTCAGAGGGTCAATTGACTTTTATTGAGGGAGATAATCTGGTAGAAGTAGGTACGGGAATGATAATTAGAGAGAATGTTAAACCAGTATATACTTCAGATGTGCACAAATCATATAACATTAATAATTATAATTTGTCAGCCAAATTAAATAGTAAGGTTAAAAAAATACTTTCCGTTTATAAAAATGATGTCAGAGATTACTGGGATATACTACGATTTAATCCGGAGTCAGAAGTTTATGGGGTTGAGTTAGCTTCCTTGCCAGCCTCTCAATATGATCCATCGGCTTATTATACTGTAACATATCAGGTTCAGGATCAATTTTCACCAATATCGATTAACGGAACGGTAGGAGTAAATGAGAAATCTATTATACAACAATTTATAAACGATTCTTCCAATATTTCGAGGCAGCTATCCGTAATGGAAAGCAAAAATAAACAAATGGAATTTCAGCAGTATGCTGACAAAAACTATCTCAAAAAATCATCTAGCATTAATGAAAATGAAGATCTAAATAACTTGGTATTTGAGGGGGAATTTTATTGTCAACTTAGTCTGACTGCTGAAACACTTAAAAATTGTCCTGTTAGAGTGGCATTCAGTCTTAAAGTTAGTAAAAATGGAACGCAAAATAAAGAGTCAACTCCAGGAGTAACACAAACTCTAATTACATTTCTTCCAGTAGGATTTACGACATGGCAGCGAAATCTTTATGATACTTGGGGCGCATGGGTACAAGTTCCATCCAGAGAAGAGTTTGAAAGTTTAAAGTCCTCTGTCAGTGATGGGAAATCGGCTATCGCTGCCGCCATTACTGGCAAGGGGGTAGCAGCATCAGGCAGCGATACATTTGCGCAGTTGGCGACAAAGGCAGGACAAATTAGCACAGGCCCTGCATACGCTTCTGGAACCGGAACATCAAGTAGCGGATTAATAACCGCTGTTGATGTTTTAGGCTATAGTAGTTCTCAATATTACTTGCAAGTAACAGGTCTATCGTTCAGGCCGAAAAGGGTTCTTATTTATGAGGTTCTTGTCAACAACGGAGATAGTTACAGCACTACGTACAACACGGAACTTACACGTCCCACACCGACATCTGGCGGGAGTCAATACAGCGTAGCACATATTTTTGCCGGATACAGTGGCGGAGTTAACGGAACTGCTGTAGCATACCGTGTTTACGAATATACAGGTTCAGGGATGAGCGGATCATATTGGTTTAACAATACTGGATTCAGATTACCTGCGTTATCTGCTAACAGAGGTTATAAGTGGGAAGCATTTGGTAATCCACTCGATGGATTTTAGGGGGCATATCATGCAAATTGGCGCAAAAATTTACTATGACACATTCACTGGAAACGTTATTGTAAACATTGGTGAACGTTCAGGGAACGTTGTGGAAACAACAACTGAACAAGACTTTGTTGTATACACTGAATTGGCTGACCGTGTGCCTGATACTATTGATACTATACAGTTAGAATTTAATCAATTCAAATTAGACTACGAAGCAGGTGGAGTCATTACCAGAATTGATTTGGAAACCAAAGAACCCTTGTTTAGCTATCCCAATTCTGTCCAGCCAAAAACGCAGCAGGAACCATGTCCACGCGATTAGCAAACAGATTGATGATCTAATTCAATAAAATACAACTCTGAAAGCTCGGTGCAAGGCGTTATCTAATCGAGCTGACTTCACGGACGATGTAATTGTTGAAATGGCGCTGGAACTGTTCAAATGATCCGGCGCTTTTATTTTGGATTTTGATGCACCTTGAAGGGGGGAGACAATGGTAGCAATGTTCTTTGCACAACGTATCATTTTGAGCAAAATGGAATATAAATCCGTCCCGAATCTTTGCGTGGACAAGTCAATGAGACTCTGATTGAAAGCGGAGTTGAATATTAGATTAAGCAGTAACAGGTGTTCCGACATCGGAGTGTTATTTTTATGATAAGGTGAGGGGCATGCTTAATAGAGGGCCTTGTAACCGCCCAATATCCGTATTTGTCTTTGGTCGTGCAGTTGCAGACTTTTTGGCGTCTGTTTCTGTTGTTGGCACGATGGAAATGACGGGTTCAGCAGTTATGATATGGCTGCCGATGCCAAGGCGGATTACATTCGAGAGACTACGAAACGGGCTAATATTGATGTTGCTTTTGGTGCAGTTGCCAAAGGTAGCCGATATCATGTTGGATTTCTGTAAATCACATTTAATTCAAAACAGGTTGATTCCCAACACATTCAGTATCGCAAATACGGCGTAAACGCTTCACCTTTATTTAGAAAAAGATTTTTTGATTTGAATCCCAGTGAAAACAATCTAACATAGACAGATCTTTATACAGGAAGAAACGAACGTCTAATAAGGACTGCACGTAATGGACTAATAATTTTTATTTGTTTCTTAAACGATTGTACAAATCACTAGGAGGTGAAACCATGGAACGATGGGACACCCTATGGAAATGGGGAATTGCACTCATGAGCAGCTCAGTAACCTACTTCTTCGGAGGTTGGTCAGGCGTACTCGGCGTATTACTCGTATTTGTCATCCTCGACTACCTAACTGGTATCGCGGCGGCGGGTATGAGTGGCAAGTTAGAGAGTAATGTCGGCATGTTCGGCATCGCACGAAAGGTATTTATATTTGCAATGGTATCGGTGGCTCATTTGGTGGACGGTGTTCTGGGAGACGGACATTTGTTCAGGGATGCGGTCGCCTTTTTTTATATCGCAAATGAGTTGTTGTCCATTATCGAAAACGGGGGCAAGCTGGGTGCTCCAATCCCGCCAGTGATTCGACAGGCAATTGAAGTGCTCAAGGGGAAGGCGGAAGAGGGTGCCATTTCAAATCATTTACCTTTTAGTCCCCCACCAGAAGACAGTGAGAAGGGGATTGATAGCCCTAATGGAGATACGAAGTCAGTAGAAAAGAAAACGGAGCATGGCAGTCCAACTGCTGAGAAAAATGATTAGTCTGTTTAGTGAGGTATCACTCTAGTAATGTAGATAAAGATAGATGGATAGAAGTAAAGTTGGAAAATATTAAAGCACCCGATCCGGGTGCTTTAATATTTTCCGATACTCATAGTCTGTATAATCCTCTTACTAACTATTTGTTTAGCTTAACAATAAGTTTATTGTAATAAATCAGCTGCTCCAGATAAGAGTCTTCCTTCATGAGACTAGCTCTATAGGCTGCTGAAGAAGTTTCGAGATATTCCCTTTTATTCTGCAACGTTTCAATTTGCCCTTTAATTTTTTTGATCTGTTTTTTGTAATAGGCCATTTTCTCTTGGTATGTACTTTCTTTCTTTGTGGTGGCAGCCTCAACGCTTGGCTGAATGACAACAGCTGAAGTCGCAGATAGTAAAACGGTTAGACTAAGTACGGCAGTTAATAGCTTTTTCAATGACACTTTCCTCCAATGAATAGTTTTTACAATCTGAAATTAGACAATCTTTATCATCTAACAGAAGTAGTCTAACAGATACATAGTTATTTTACTATTCAATGAATTGGTAATCTAAAACACATCAGGGACACGCACACAAGCAACCCCTGATCCAACCGCATTAACTATAGGAGTATTTTGCATCAATCCAGAGAGTGACATACAATCAGCAATGTATAGATCAGAATGCTTTAGTCTGTCTATACTTGTACCCGGGAACGCTTGAATCGAATGATGTAAAATGCTGATACAAACGGCAATTTGCCGCATAAAGGGTGTGAGAAACATGCAAACGAGAAGTCCAGGCAACACACAGGGCATTGACGTCTCCCGATACCAGGGCAATATTGACTGGGCGAAGGTGAAGGCAAGTGGCATGACATTTGTGTTCATCAAGGCAACCGAGGGACAGACGTATACCGATCCGAATTATCAGAAAAATGTAACTGGCGCACTGGCGGCGGGCATGCTGGTCGGAACATATCACTTCTTCCGCGCGACATCTACCGATGGTGCCAAGGCAGAAGCTGCACATTACGCCAATACACTTAACAAAGTTGGAGGAGCCAAGGCATTACAATTGCCACCTGTCATGGACTACGAGAATAATCCCGGCAACCTGAGCAAAACGCAGATGAATACCGTTGCCAAAGCTTTTTTAACCGAATTACAACGTCTGACAGGTGTAAAACCGATCATATACACGGGCAATTCATTTGCCGGGAATTTTGACACATCACTCAGCTCATACGATCTGTGGATTGCGCGTTACAGCAACACCCGTGTACCGGATGACCAGCCGGCATGGAAGCGTTGGACGTTCTGGCAGTATACGGATTCGGGCAAGGTGAATGGCATTAGCGGCAACGTGGATATGAATGAATTCGAGGGAACAGCGGCACAGCTCAGAGCAAGATACGCAGCAGCCACTCCAAAACCACCGGAGCCATCCAATCCAACGAATCCAAGTAATCCGAATCCACCAACCGAACCACCGAAAGGGGGCCAACCGATGACAGCCGAAGAGAAAGCAGCGTTTGATGCGCTCAAATCCCAGGTCGACAAACTGCAGGCGCGTCAGCAAATGGAAGTTCCAGTATGGGCGAAAGCAGCTGTGGATGCAGCACTTGCATATGACACCAAAAATCCATTGTTCAGCATAGATAATGGGGCGAGTTATGATTTTTACCGTTTTATTACCGTGATGCATCGCAGAGGTTTGTTTAAAAAGTGAGCTGATTCTTGGCAAATGACAGGTTGATCTTATCTGAATGTGGATTGAGAAGAGAAGGGACATGGGACGCTTTTTGTCGAACTGTGTTCCTTTTTTGCGTTTTGTGTAAGTAATACTAACGCATATAATAAAGTTGAAGACTTATGTCTGTAAATCTCTTGTCTAATTGATTAATGTGATGTAAAGTAAGTTACACGAAATTGTTTTTCACTACGGTTTATTTACACAATCCTCCTCATCATGACAAAACCATAACATACGAAGTTATTGTAATGTCTCCCTGTTGTACAATCCAACATCTCAAGATGACTCGTTCATACGTTTTACACATCCAATCTGCAAGAGAAAGCCACCGTATTAAACAACTTACACGATTCATCAAACAACCTAGCCTATGTTGAGTTTCTATCATCCGTAATTTCCATCTACCAACTTAAACTTGCTCTTTCCAGTCCGTACCCATTCGCTGTTGCTTATTGACCTAAGTTCAAATAAAACGCAACACCTCCATAGATCCATCTCAGAAGATACATTGTTGAACGGTTCCTTTTTCTATAAAAGTAATCAAACAACGTCCTCAATCCATGTGCACGATCTGAAATTTACCTGTATTCCATACGTATCCCATGCTGTTTTTACATTTCATATACATGCCTTACTTTTCCCAGAACTTTAATTCAGGTATCGCAGGCATCTAAAGCCTTTTATATGATACAGAGCACCAAACCGATTGCCAACATTGGAGATCTTTCATGCCAGCATCACACACATTATGAGACAGGGAAGGGTGTTGTACGTATGCGAATGAGAAAAAAATGGATGTCCGGTGTTCTAACGATGGCCTTGAGTACCGTATTGGTGTTGTCCGGTTGTTCCAGTAATGAGAGTGGAGAGGTTACGCCTGCTCCGGCGGAAGGAACTGACCCTCCAACCGAAACAGTAGCGCAGGATACGATGATTATGGGGCGTGGTGGGGATTCCGTAGCACTCGATCCGGCGATTGTGACAGATGGGGAGTCGCTAAAGATTGGGCATCAGGTGTTTGATTCGTTGCTGGACTACAAGGAAGGCGGAACAGAGGTCGTTCCTGGACTAGCAGATAGCTGGGAGATTTCGGCAGATGGGCTTAAGTATGTGTTTAAGCTGAAGTCCGGTGTGAAATTCCATGATGGAACTGACTTCAACGCTGAGGCTGTTGTGTTCAACTTCAACCGCTGGAGCGATCCGGCGAG
The DNA here is from genome assembly GCF_012912005.1 of Paenibacillus sp. SZ31. GTDB lineage: Bacteria > Bacillota > Bacilli > Paenibacillales > Paenibacillaceae > Paenibacillus. Next base: position 195,194 of record NZ_JABBEA010000004.1, on the reverse strand, counting down.
TGAATATAAATTTGAAGGAGATTCCTTCGATTATTACGATTCCATGTTTGGTCCAGAGGACGGACGTGTGATCAAGGAAGTGACGGCGACGGACGAGACTACGGTGGAGTTCACATTGAACCAGTCACAAGCGCCTTTCCTGCAAAATATTGCGATGACGCCATTTGGCATTGCCAGCCCAACCGCGATTCAGGAGAAAAAAGAAAACTTTAAGAGCGAGCCTGTGGGCACCGGCCCATTTGTATTCAAAGAGTGGAAGCGTAACGACTCCATTACCCTGGAGAAAAACGCGGATTATTGGAAAGAAGGACTGCCGAAGCTGAACAAAGTGATCGTACGTTCGATTCCGGATAATACGGCTCGCTTCAATGCCCTGCAAAACGGCGAAATTGATGTCATGGAAGACCTGAACCCAGACGATCTGTCCATCCTTGAAGGCAACAGCGAGTTGCAGAAGATCGAGCGTCCACCGTTCAACGTGGCGTATATCGGTTTTAACTTCAAGAAGAAACCTTTTGATAATGTCAAAGTCAGACAAGCCCTCAATCATGCGGTGAACAAGCAGGCCCTTATTGATGCGTTCTTTGCGGGACAAGCTGAGCCTGCCGTGAACCCGATGCCGCCAACGCTGTGGGGGTACAACGATACCATTGAGGATTACCCATATGATCTGGAAAAAGCAAAAGCTTTACTGGCCGAAGCTGGCTTCCCAGACGGATTGCCTGAACCGGTAACTTTCTATGCAATGCCAGTATCCCGTCCGTATATGCCAGATGGCAAGAAGGTAGCGGAAGCAATCCAGGCTGATTTTGAAAAAATTGGCGTGACCACGAACATCGAATCTCCCGAGTGGGCGACGTATCTGGATGATGCCAAAGCCGGGGAGAAAGACGATATCTACATGCTCGGCTGGACGGGTGATAACGGTGACCCGGATAACTTCCTCTACACGTTGCTGGACAAAGACGCCATTCCAGGTAACAACCGCAGCTTCTATGTCAACGAAGAGTTGCATGTGTTGCTGACGGATGCGCAGAAAGAAACAGATCAGGAGAAACGTGCCGAGCTGTACAAACAAGCGCAGGTGATTATCAAAGAAGACGCACCGTGGATTCCACTCGTGCACACCACGCCAATTCTGGCGGGTAAATCGAACCTGAAAGGTTTCGTACCATCCCCGCTAGGCAGTGAATCCTATGCCGGTGCCTACTTTGAGTAACGTAGAGGTAAGTTGAATCTGAATATGCATCTAACGCATTAACCATTCTTTCTTTTAAAGCGCTGGTGAGACGCAATGCTTGGCAGAACCCACATCCGGACGTAACTATCCAAAGCATGCGTGACTGCCAGCGCTTTTTATTTTTGCACGATATGTCGAAGGCAGGTGAACAGGATTGAATAGCTATATTGTCAAACGTGTGCTTGTGTTGCTGCCCGTGCTGCTGGGCATGACCCTGATTGTCTTTTCCATCATCCACGCGATTCCGGGTGACCCGGCCGAGACCATACTTGGGCAAAAGGCAACCGAACAATCCAAGCAGGCTCTTCGTGACCAGCTCGGTCTGGATAAACCATGGTTCCAGCAGTATTTCGCCTATTTGGGCGATTTGCTCAAAGGTGACCTCGGAACATCCATCCGAACCAAGGTGCCTATTGCCCAGGAAATTGTGCCTTATCTGACAGCAACCCTTGAATTAACGATGGCAAGTATGTTGTTTGCTGTCATTATTGGGGTGAATGCCGGGATTGTCAGTGCATGGAAGCACAACTCCTGGTTTGATTATTGCTGTATGGTCATTGCTTTGGTGGGTGTATCGATGCCGATCTTCTGGCTCGGTCTGATGGAACAATGGTTGTTTGCAAACAAGTTACAGTGGCTGCCATCTATTGGACGCATGAACGCACGCGATCCGGTGGAAGCCATTACAGGCTTGTATGTGTTGGATACGATGATTGCTGGACAATGGAATCAGTTGTGGACTGTAACGAAACATTTGATTCTGCCAAGTGTTGCACTGGGCACGATTCCGATGGCTGTTATTGCCCGGATGACTCGTTCCAGCATGCTGGAAGTGATGAGTTCCGATTACATTCGTACAGCAAAGGCGAAGGGACTGGGTCCGTTTTTTGTCGTATATGGACATGCGCTCAAAAATGCATTTATTCCCGTGCTCACCGTCATTGGTATCCAGACGGGATCGTTGCTCGGGGGTGCGGTGTTGACCGAAACGATCTTCGCCTGGCCGGGCGTGGGACGCTATATATATGAAGCGATTAGTTCGCGGGACTATCCGGTGATCCAGAGTGGCATTCTGATCGTGGCATTCTTTTTCGTGGTGATTAACCTGATTGTGGACCTGCTCTACGCCGTGTTCGATCCTCGAATTAGTTATAAATAGGGGATTTATCATTCAATCATATCCAAGAAAGGAGACGCTGCATGGCCAAATTATCGACCAATACCGGACCATCCATTGGTGCCGCGACAGCGAGCACAGCCGGTCCGTGGCGGGAAGCGTGGAGAACGTTTCGTAAAAATCGGCTTGCGCTTGCGGGCTTGATTATCATTGTGTTTTTCATCATTTTGGCCTTCCTCGCGCCATACATCGCACCTTACGATTATAAGGAACAAGTGCTGGCGGATCGGCTTCAGGCTCCTTCGGCAGAACATTGGTTTGGTACGGATGATCTGGGACGTGACGTGTTTTCCAGAGTGCTGCATGGAGCGCGTATTTCACTGTGGGTGGGCTTCTTTTCCGTCATTGGATCCATTATCGCGGGTACGTTGCTTGGTCTGATTGCCGGATTTTATGGAAAATGGGCGGACATGCTCATCTCACGTCTATTTGATATTTTGCTCGCATTTCCCGGAATTTTGCTAGCCATCGCCATTGTGGCGATATTGGGCCCGTCGTTGCAAAATGCACTGCTCGCCATCGCCATCGTGAACATCCCGACCTACGGAAGATTGGTACGTTCACGGGTACTCAGCTTGAGACAGGAGGAATTCATTACGTCGGCACGGACACTTGGAGCGGGCAACGGGCGAATCTTGTTTCGTCATATCTTGCCCAACAGCCTTACTCCGCTGATCGTGCAGGGTACACTCGGAATTGGGACGGCGATCATTGAGGCCGCTGCACTCGGATTTCTTGGTATGGGTGCGCAACCACCCGACCCGGAATGGGGCAAAATGCTGTCGGACTCTCGTCAGTTTATACAAAAAGCACCATGGACACTGATCTTCCCCGGCGTTTCCATTATGTTGACCGTGCTCGGCTTCAACCTGATGGGCGATGGACTGCGCGATACCCTTGATCCGAAAATGGCGAAAAAGTAGTAGTTTTTAAATTTGACCGTAAATGTCTTTCCCCAAGCCGGTTCGAACTTTGGTTCGAGTCGGCTTTTGTTTTACTAGCGTGATTACGTTAAAATATGGAGGTATGTTCCAAAACGAAAGGGTTATTCGATCTTTTTGTTAAAATAACCGCCTTCGTATTGACACCCAATTTTCCCATATGTTATATAAAAGGAAGGGTTTAGCACTCCGATCATTAGAGTGCTAACAAATGATGTTTTTACTACACGACTACATATGGAATGATTCTGTTTTTGACAAGTAGGTAAAGTTCACCTTGGGATATGACATGCGCGTGAAGTGGCTAGAAAAGTTTTTCTGAAATCGAAATGTGTTCAGTGAATTATTTCCATTTGAAAATGTCTCGCATCATTAAGTTGTTTGTCGGAACACCTCGGTAGTGAAGGGGACGGAATCGATTCTGAAGAAGCGGTAGCGTTCGCCTTTGTCTCTGAATTTCTACAAAAAAAAATAGTTCAAGAAATTTCATAGACAACAGCGATCAAAAGAACGATCCGTAACCGGAACGGCCATTAGAGAGCGACAATAACTGAGGTGCTGAGTTGTGAAATGGGAACCTAATAATTAGGGGAACAATCGATAGGAAGGTTTTCTAGTGACCTAACCTTTTGCATGTGAAATTCAGAGGTTTACTTTCTATTTTCAATCAAATCATTCGATATCCAAATTTGAAAGGAGTCCAACCACTCATGGCTAAAAAAGAATTCCAGGCAGAATCCAAACGTTTGCTGGATATGATGATCAACTCCATTTACACCCAAAGAGAAATCTTTTTGAGAGAATTGATCTCCAACTCCAGTGACGCCATTGATAAAATTTATTACAGAGCACTTACGGACGATACGCTCGTTTTCAACAAAGAGGACTACTTCATCAAGCTCACAATCGACAAAGAAAACCGCACACTTACACTGACAGATACCGGTATTGGTATGACGCAGGAAGAGTTGGAGAACAATCTGGGGGTTATCGCGAAGAGTGGTTCCCTGGCGTTCAAGAAGGAAAATGAAGCTAAAGACGGTCACAACATCATTGGACAATTCGGGGTAGGTTTCTACTCGGCATTCATGGTGGCGGACAAGCTGATGGTAACGAGTAAAACGCTGGGCAGCGACGAGGCTTGGAAATGGGAGTCCGAAGGCGCGGATGGTTACACGATCACACCAGCTGAGAAAGATTCCGTAGGTACGGAAATCGTCCTGACGATCAAAGAAAATACCGAAGAAGATTCGTATGACGAGTTTTTGGAAGAGTACCGCCTGAGATCCATCATCAAGAAATATTCCGACTTCATTCGCTACCCGATCAAGATGGATGTAACGGGTCAACGTCCAAAAGAGGGCACTGAGAATGAATTCGAGGAATACCAAGAAGAACAAACCGTGAACAGCATGGTGCCGATCTGGCGTAAAAATAAAAGCGAATTGACCGAAGAAGACTACACGAACTTCTATATGGAAAAACGCTACGGTTTTGACAAACCGCTCAAACACTTGCACATCAGCGCAGATGGCGCAGTGGTATATAATGCGATCCTGTTTATTCCGGAGAACACACCGTTTGACTACTACACGAAAGAGTATGAAAAAGGCTTAGAACTCTACTCCAACGGTGTATTGATCATGGATAAATGCGGAGATCTGTTGCCAGACTACTTCGGATTTGTCAAAGGTATGGTGGATTCCGAAGATCTGTCCCTGAACATCTCCCGTGAGATGTTGCAACATGACCGTCAGCTGAGCCTGATTGCGAAGAACATCAAGAACAAAATCAAGAGCCAACTGCAAAGCCTGTTGAAGGACGAGCGTGAGAACTACGAGAAGTTCTACCAAGCGTTTGGCCGTCAGTTGAAATATGGCGTATACAGCGACTATGGTGTGAACAAGGATACATTGCAGGATCTGCTGTTGTTCACGTCTTCCAAAGAGAGCAAGCTGGTGAGCCTGGACGAATACGTCTCCAGAATGCCGGAAGATCAGAAGTACATCTACTATGCATCCGGTGAGTCCATTAGCCGTATTGAGAAGCTGCCGCAGATCGAGGGTGTTCTGGAGAAAGGGTACGAAGTATTGTACTTTACCGATGACATCGACGAATTCGCAATCAAGATGATCACGAACTACAAGGAGAAAGAATTCAAATCCATCTCCAGTGGTGACCTGGGTATCGAAGATAGCGCGGATAAAGAAGAAACGGACGCTCAGGACAACGACAACAAAGAGTTGTTTGAAGCGATGCAAGCTCAATTGGCGGGTAAAGTCAAAGCCGTTAAAGCTTCCAAACGTCTCAGAAGCCACCCGGTATGCTTGTCCACCGAAGGTGAGTTGACGATTGAAATGGAGAAAATCCTGAAAGCTATGCCGAACAGTGAAAATGTACAGGCTGATAAAGTGTTGGAGATCAACGTGAATCACGATGTATTCAAATCGTTGAAAGACGCTTTCGCACAGGATCAGGAAAAACTGAACCTCTATACTAGCCTGCTGTACCATCAAGCATTGCTGATCGAGGGACTGCCAATTCAAGACCCAGTAGAGTTCACCAACGATATCTGTAAGGTTATGGTGTAACATCTTTGCACCCACCATTCCCACCCCGACAGGGCATTTCAGTCCTGTCGGTTTTTTTGTTTTTACCCACAACGGGGAGGGCGCGGGGGAGGCAGACTATCATTGAAGCAAATGATGATATTAATATAAATTGAACTTGATCTTCACTCGATTTTAGCGAGATAAATGGTGAATACCATTGTTGTATTTAAGGGACAGCAAAAGTAGTGAAGGGGACGGAATCGATTCTGAAGAAGCGAAGCGTTCGCCTGAAGGCTTTCTGTAAGAAAGCTGCATCGGAAGCATATGCTATTTCCGAATTTCTCCCTTTTTAAAGGGAATCAAAGAAATTTGGGAATAACAGCGATCATAAGAACGATCCGTAACCGGAACGGCCGCGCAAACTGTGTAAGTCACTTTTTTTCACCATTAATCACGTTAGTGTAATTTCAGTATTAATCATTATCATTTAGATGCACGGATGATAGTCTGGCAGGGTATAATAAGAGAAGATGACTGTTCATTACAAGTTGATGTAAGAAGAGATGACAATCACAGACAGGTTTTACTTTTCGAAACCACAGATGTTGTGTATAATCACTCAAAATAGAGACAGTCGGCTAGGAGTGATCCCCATGCAATGGAACGATCTGAGAGAACATAGACAATATCCCGAATTAACCAAATTGGATGGATCTCGTGCAGCGTATGAACGGGACTATTCCAGACTCATTCATTCACCGACCTTCCGTCGGTTACAGGGCAAATCGCAGGTGTTTGGCGCAGGAACGGGTGATTATTATCGTACTCGCTTGACCCATTCCCTGGAGGTGGCACAGATTGCGCGAGAAGCGGCCAGAAGTCTGATTCGTCGTTTTCCCGAGGTAGACTGGGATCAGGCGGATAGCCCCGGCCTTATTATTGATTCAGAAGTGGTGGAGTGCGCTGCAATCGCACATGACTTCGGTCATCCGCCTTTTGGACATAAAGGTGAAGAAGTATTGGATGGCATTCTCGATGACCTCATTAACACCGAGGCTAAGAAAATCATGAAGAAAAGCCGCGGCGCCAAAGTTCCCAAGGTGGAGTCTGAGGTGCGTGCCGAGCTTAAACGGAAATACGAGCATTTTGAAGGCAATGCGCACAACTTCCGCCTCATTATGCACTTGGAGAAACGTGAAGATATCGACGGGCTGAACCTGTCTGATGCAGTATTGCTGGGAATTAACAAATATCCCTACCCTGGGACGGAGAGCAAGAAAGGCATGTATCATCATGAGTGGCAATATATTCGTGAGATCCGTGATCGCTGGAACGTGCCGGCAGGCAAGAAGACGCTGGAAGCGCAGCTGATGGACCTTTGCGACGATATCGCGTACTCCTCGCATGACCTGGAGGATGGCATCAAAGCAGGCAAGATTGAGGTACATGAGCATTTCCTACAAGATCCGCATGTGAATCGACTGATTGTGGATAAGATTACGACGTTGGAGGATCTGTTCTGGAACGGATGGACCCGAGAGGCCATTGGGCAAAAGGTAGAAGAGGTACTCGCTTCGTTCCTGCGCATCTGGAATGAGAAGATGCCGTTCTGCGAGCATGATTACTCGCGTACACGCCGTGAGGTGAAAGCCTACTGGGTGAGCTTTTTTGTAGGCAGTCTGGGCGTTATTGACGACGGTGACTGGAAGAAGGTAACCTTTGTCCGTGAAGGGGCTGAAGACCTCGATATGCTGCGTACGGTGAGCGTGCTCAAGAGCTTTGCCTGGGTGACGATGATTCGTGACTTGCGTGTGCAGCGGCTACAGAAGCGCAGTGAGTGGATGATTAAGCGGTTATGGGATGCATTCCTCGATCCGGAAACGTCCAAATCGATTATTCCATCCGACTGGCTGCAGCGGTATGAGAAGGATCAAGCCAAAGCCCAGCCGATCTGGACTTGGGAACACATGGTGATCGATTATATTGCGGGAATGACGGATGCATTTGCCGAGAAAATATACAATGAACTCTACGGTCTGAAGGTGGGTTCCATCTACGATTTGGATTAGAGTTAACCAAGATAAAGGGAGATGAGACGCTTGGCTACGAGAATGAGTGAGAAGTTCAGTCTGGGCGTACTTGACCTTGTTCCAAGGTTAAATGATGCCACAGCGGAACAGGCGCTTCAGCAATCGGTGACACTTGCGGAGTGTGCTGAGGCGTGGGGATACGCCCGATACTGGACGTCAGAGCATCACGATATGGCTGAACTGGCCTCTGCTTCTCCCGAAGTACTGCTATCGCACATCGGAGCAAGGACGACAACAATCCAACTTGGCTCTGGTGCGGTCCTGTTGCCGCATTACAGCCCGCTCAAGGTGGCGGAGTCGTTCCGTCTGCTGGCTGCGCTCTATCCGGGGCGCATTGAGCTGGGGCTCGGACGTGCTCCTGGCGGTGGACCTCATGCGACGATGGCACTCAGTGGCAATTACTTGCAGCATGTGTCCAAGCTGCCCGAATCGCTTGCAGCACTCACAGAACTGCTCGAAGACCGCTACATGTACGAGGATCATCCCGTGACGGCTCGTCCGATTCCCAAGCTTCCGTTATCGCTTTGGATGTTGGGGACAAACGTGAAGAGTGCAGAGTTTGCGGCACGGTTTGGCATGGGGTATGTCTTTGGTCAATTCATGAGTGATGCCGATGGAACAGAGGCTGTAAAGCGATACCGTGAAGGGTTCATACCCAGTGCAACCATGAAGGAGCCGGAGGTTATGGTGGCCGTTAGCGTATTGTGTGCCGAGTCAGAGAAGGATGCTTTGGCTTGGAGTCGTGACATGGCGGAGAGACGCAAGGCGGATGGAAAAGAACGTTCATCCGAGCAGAGTTCAGGTGCGGTCTCGGCCAAGAACAGGAATGATGCAGCGGTTGCTGGTGATAATGAAGCGGTGCGGCACTATGCAGGTACACCTGAGCAGGTATGGGATCAATTGCAACAGGTCAGCCGTAGACTGGATACGCAGCGTTTGCTGCTGGTTACGACTGGGCCGGATTACGAGCGAAGGTTGGATTCTTATCGATTACTGGCTGAAGCATGAATTAAGAACAAACCGAAGAGCTGCAGAATGGGAATTTGCCGTATGCTGCAGCTCTTTTTTTGACTTTGTTAAAATTCAACAATCTTTTACAAAATAAAGCATCTCTCTAACAAAATAATGTTATAATACTTTACGTCTATTTTCCTATCGATATAATATAGATAAGTACTTTTGACAAGGGGTCAAAAGAAGGGAAAAACAATGACAAAACACCTGAATTCGGGATGGCCGAAGAGGTCAAGGGGGAAATCATATGTTCAGCAGATTCAAGATCAAGAGTATCGGTCTGCGTATCAGCATCGCGTTCTACTTGTTAATCCTCTGTTTAATTGTTTTAAGTGTCACGATTGTCACCCGGATGAATTCTATCGAATCCAACACCAACGAAATTACGAACAATTGGATGCCATCAATCCAGCAAATTAACCGGTTAAACTATACCACAGAGCATGTCCTGTCACTAAGTTATCGTCACTTTGACGCGGATGAATCGGACAAGGCATTCTTGTCAGAAGAGCGTACCAAGTATATTCGTGAAACGACGCAGGCGATTAAAATCTATGATCAGCAGGAGAAGTCTCCCGATGAACTCGAGCACTGGACTGCGTTCAAGAATAAATGGGAAGCATATCTCAAGATTAATACGCAATCGATCAAGCTGAGTGATGAGGGGCAGACACAGCTGGCGAAGGAAGTGTCGGAAAAAGGTGCTGATTCCTTTGACGCGATGCAAGTCGATCTGGATTATCTTGTGGAATACAATCAGGAACAGTCCAATCTTGCTGCCGCTCAAACGATCAGATCTGTGCAGGATGGCAGATTGTTCATCATTTTTGGAGTTCTCATTATGATTGTTATTACAGCGATTAGTATTCCAATTATTCGTTCACAGGTCGTAAAGCCACTGCTACGTGTCATTAGTGCGGTGAAACTGATTGCAGAAGGCCAATTGAATGTTCAGGATATACATACCAAACATGAGGATGAAGTCGGTGTTCTGGCCAAAGCGGTCAATGACATGAAAGGTAACCTGACTTCGATGGTGCTGAGCGTCAGACGAATTGCGGAAGCTGTCAATCGGCAGAGCGGTGAACTGGCAATCTCCTCGGAAGAGGTTAAGATTGGTAGTCGCCAAATTGCTGTGACGATGGAAGAGTCGGCTAAGGCCGCGGAAAGCCAAGCAGAGACAGCCGTGGAATCAGCCCGTACGGTTGAAGTTTTGAATGATCACATCCAGAAGCATACGGAACAAGGCAGTCAGTTGCGCGTCATGTCCGATCTTGTACTGGAGCAAGGTCTTAATGGTCGCAAAGCGATGGAACAGTCCGTGCAGCAGATGCAACAGATTTCTGGTTCGGTCTCGGCTTCCATGAACAAGATGGAACGTTTGAATCGTAAAAATGAAGATATTTCCAAGCTGGTTCAGGTCATTCACGACATTGCACGCCAAACCAACCTGCTGGCATTGAATGCCTCTATTGAGGCAGCACGTGCGGGAGAGAGTGGACGCGGATTCGCCGTAGTGGCATCAGAAGTGCGGAAATTATCTGAAGCTGTGCAGACTTCGGTGGAAGAGATTACGGCGATTACTGAGGATATTCAACAGGATTCACAAGGGGTAGTTGCAGAATTGCGCACGGGTGTTCAGGAGACCGAACTGGGTCAGGAACATGTACTTGCTTCAGGTCAACTGTTCCGTACAATTAATCAATCGGTGGAAGGTATGGTTGGTGTCATCAGCACCATGACGGATGGTCTCGCAGGAATGCAGGAAGCAAGCGGACGCATGAATGATTTCAGTCAGCAGATTTCCGCTGTTTCGGAACAATCGGCAGCCAGTGTGGAGGAAGTTTCGGCATCGGCAGAAGAGCAGGTTAGTTCGATGGAAACGATTAGCGGCAATATTCAAAGTCTGAAAGAATTGTCTGAAGACCTGCTTACATCCATTGAAAAATTAAAAATATAACCTTCTTCTTTTAATAGAAGAAACTGGACTCACACAGATGGCGGTTCGTAGAAATTCAGCATAATTTTGAGCTGTTGACCTATAACGTAAGTTGACAAGATCGCTTCGATTTTCATTGGTTATAATCTCAAATAAAGTAAGGTGTTCCTGAATAATGGGAATGCCTTATTTTTTTCTTTCTAATAGGTATAAGCAGGGAAATGACAGTTGTCTAGAAGCCTAACATTGTATACAATGACTACCTGAAGCTAAGTTACAGCCAATATTCGCTATGTCTTCAATAGGCTAGTATTTATATAGAAGTGCGTGTTCAAAAAGGTTGGTTTTCAGTACCGAGAAGATGGGATGAAGCTAGAAATGGAGTAGTGGAGCGTAGGAGGAGACTACGTGAGCAACGGACATTTCGGCTGAGTTCCATATTCAATGCTGATGATGCCACTAGGCATCCTTCGTAATCAAAAGCGAACTTTTTGAACAACCTCTAGAAGAAACATGAGTTTTGCAGGAAGGAGAGGATATATTTGTCTGAAGAATTACCTGTTATTCACCCTGTTTCTGGGAAATACATCTACACCTTTGCTTGCCATGAGAACGAGCGCGAATTATGCACGCTGGAGCTGGACACACTGCTCGAACCGAGTTCGGAGATTCGCTCAGACGGGGGTTCGTATGTGTGGTCCGAACGATGTATTCCACCTGGACGTAGCCCTTTTATCCACGGCAGATTGGACGTGATCGGCGAAGGGGACACTGTGACGGATCTGCTTCCTCTTACCAAAGATATTCACCTGCTGCCAGATGAGACATTTAAGGTAGTCTGTCTGAAAGAAGGCGATCATGCCCCTGATTATGAACAGTCTCGTCAACTGGAAAAAGAAGTCGGTATGTGCATTAAAGGCAAGGCACAGATGAAGCAACCTAAGGTGACTTTCGGCCTAATCCAAACAGGAGAAAAATGGATCTTGGGCCAGTGGACAGAAGCGGATCGATCTTGGCAAATTCACCGGCAGAAGCCGCAAAACTACTCGACTGGATTGGGCATCACGCTCGCCAGAGCATTGGTTAATATTGCCGTTCCGAAGGTGGAAAACCATCATTTGCTTGATCCGTGCTGTGGCATGGGGACGGTTGTAATTGAAGCTTTATCCATGGGAATTGAAGCAAAAGGTAACGATCTGAATCCTCTGGCTGTCCGAGGTGCACGTATCAACCTGCCGCATTATGGATATGATTCGGATCGAATCACACTTGGGGACATGAATGAACTGGAAGGTATGTATGATGCAGCAATTCTGGACATGCCCTATAACCTGTGTTCTGTACTTCCAGATGATGAGCAACGAGCCATGCTGGAGAGTTTGCGCAGATTGGCAAAACGGGCAGTCGTTGTTTCCACAGAGTGGGTAGAAGAGCACTTGCTGGAAGCGGGATGGACGGTAAAAGAGTATCGTACAGTACACAAAGGCGCGTTTATACGTCATATTTGGCTATGTATGTAAGCGTAAAAAAACAAAAACGCTACCTTTAAGGGAATTTAGATTTCCCAGAGGTAGCGTTTTTTATTGCGTACATATCAATTGAACTAATGATTTACACGAGAACGTAGAGGACAGAAATAACCTGAAGAAGTGGAGCTAAAAGCTTTCTGTAAGAAAGCTGCATCGGAAGCATACTCTTCGCCTTTATGCACAGATTTTCACCTTATAAAAGTGAATTAAAAAAATCTGGGAATAACAGTGATCGGAAGGTTGTTCTGTCATCGAAGTTGCAAGTATAAGTATTCTTTAGTTCCATTGATATCGTTGATCTGATTTGCACAATATTGCATGGGAACGGGTGTTTGTGTTAATATTTATGACTATAATCCACAAGGTTCACCGGCAGGGTATCGCCAGCGACGTAAGCTTCCAAATTTTTGACGAAAATATCAACTGCTCGATCCGCGTATTGCTCTGTACTTCCTGCGATATGTGGCGTAATTAACACGTTATCCATGCCCCATAGCGGGTGGTCTGCAGGAAGAGGTTCTTCTTCGAACACATCGAGTGCGGCAAAGGCAACCTGGCCGTTTTGGAGTGCATTCAGTAACGCTTCCGTTTTCACACTGGGGCCACGGCCGACATTGACGAAGCAGGCACCGGATCGGAACTGCTCAAATGCAGTTTGATCATATATATGTTTGGTTTCATCGGTTAGCGGTAAAATGTTAATTACATAATCACCCTGGCTCAAGGCTTCATGTAAACCAGTCATGTCGTACATTTGATCCACATTGGGGACATCCTTACCTGAGCGGCGAACTCCGATCGTGCGCATGCCCAGTGCTTTGAGAATGCGGGCTGTTTCGGTTCCAATCTCACCCACACCAACGATGACTGCTGTTTTGCCATGCAGTTCCGGCAGTGGTTTGGCAGGAGCTTTCCATTCGGACTGTTGTTGATGCAACATGGCTTGTCTCAGCCAGCGACTGTGGGACAACATCATGCCCAGAATGATTTCGGTGATTGGAATCGCGTGGACCCCATTTGCACTGGTGACCTGAACATTCTTTTGTTGCAAATCCGCGAAGGGGAGACTGTCCACACCTGCGGACCAGACTTGAACCCATTTTAACAGGCTTTCCTGTTTCAGAGCATGTTCAGTGACGAGTGGTGACCAGCCGAAAATAATCTCAGCTTCTTTCAACTCAGCGGGGTCCAACTCCTTGGCTTTTCCAAATTTCAGGGTGTATCCCGGTGCAGCATTCTGAATGCGTTGTTGCTGTTCTTCGGATAGAGATGGAAAACATACAATTTTACCCATAATGTGTGGTCCTCCTGAGATAAATAGTTTGATGAGTTTTGATAATTGAAGTGTATCAGATTTGATGTTGGATGTGCATTAAGGTGGGAAATGCAGGAATCTAGCCTTATTTGCAAATTCTGATCTTTGTGTCACTCTATACTTACCCAACTTGAAACGATATGTATAGTTATGAAATAATAGAGCGAACTTTAGAGAGGTGTATGCAATGAATAACCAATCACATCAGGATCATGCATCCCGGCGGGAAAGATTGTTTGTAGCGATTCGTCTTCCTGTAGCTGTTCAGCAGTCTCTTCAGATGGATGCGAGGCTTGTACAGAACAAGCTTGATTTTCGTAAATGGACAGATCATAGAGATTTTCATATAACCTTGCAATTTCTGGGGGATACCTTCGTTAGTGACATTGGACATCTTCGAAAAGTATTGCGCTCAGCAGTAGTTGGATTCCAGGCTTTCGAACTTCAGCTATCGGGCTGGGGCACATTTGGGCTTGAAGAAGCCCCTAAAGTGCTCTGGAAAAGTGTTAGCGGAGAGGTCAATCAATTGCTTTCGTTACAAAAAGAGATCGTGAAGGCTACTTCAACCCTTGGGTATGAAGCTGAGTTAAGACCATTTGCTCCGCACATTACAATCGCCAGGAAGTTTCTGGGGCATATTCCAGGTAATGAGAATGAAGGGGTGTCCGGAGTGCTTCCGGAACATTCCACAGGTGCTAATTCATGGATGGTGGAGGACGTTGTACTTTATGTGACAAGGCTTGGACAATCGCCAATGTATGAGGTCGTGGATACGTTCTCTTTTTCCTGAAAATCATTTTTATGCCATAAAATCACATTGACATAACGTTTATCCCTATGTAATATTAGCCATCGTTATTCAAATTCTTTTTTTTGGGTTACTTAGATTAGGGAATTGTTTCGACAGGAGGAATCTTCGAATGAACATTATAAGCAAGAATCGTTGGGTAGCACCGATGTTATCAGTGCTGCTTGTATGTATAGTGGGGGTAAATGTCGTTCAGGCGACGGGGAAGTGGAATGAAGCTAGTGATAGTAAACAGATGACCGAACTTGCGGCTTCTGTGCAAAATAACCAAACATCTACGCAAGAAGAGAGGCGCATGATGGAAGATGGGACAAGTCTGTCCTCTAATCTGTCTACCCAAACCGTAGCGTGGACTGAAACTCTGCCAGCCAAGAACTGGCTAACGACTGCTCAAGAAGAGCAGGAACTGCAAGAAGCCAAGGTCAAGAACAAAGCTAGAGCAGTAGCTGCGGCCAAAGCTAAAAAAGAAGCTGCACTGAAATTGGCCAAAGTGGAACGAGCCAAAGCGGTAGCTGCTGTAACAACTCCCCCCCAAAAACTATACTTTACGCGGACCGAACTTTTGAACCAGGAAGACTCGAAACTTGCAACCTGGTCATACAGTGTGTCCGATAAAGAACTGCATCTGCTGCAAAAAATCGTCATGGCAGAGGCAGAAGGTGAACCGTACGAAGGCAAAGTGGCAGTTGCCAATGTTGTCTTAAACCGGCTGCGGTCAGCCAATTTTCCCGATACCATTTACAAGGTGATCCATCAGAAATCCCAGTTCAGTCCTGTAGCGAACGGACGGTTGAAACGTGTGGTTCCCAACGAGGACAGTATCAAAGCAGTAAATGCTGCGCTGAATGGGAAGAAGGAAGTTGCCGATGATACGTACTATTTCTTGTCATTGACGCTTGCCGACGATCTGACAGTTGCTCGCTCGAAGAAAAAAGTAAAAACGATCGGTCATCATACTTTTTACAAGTAATCGACCCGTAAATTCTGCAAACAGGCAGGGTAGTCAACTGTGTGTGTATCACACGGACCTTGAAAAAGCCTGAATCGTAGTTTTATTTCGTTATTTTCAAATATCGTTATACTCTAAATTACCCTTTTTTCTGCCAAATCATACGGTGGATCCAGTGAAAATAAAAGAAGGTTCCCTTCCAAAATTACGGAAGGGAACCTTCTTTGTATATAGGGAGTATTTGTCTTGTCCCCTATAACACCTCGTGAGAGCTATTCTATAGGTCCATAGAGGCATCAGAATGGCATTCTGGTACCTGACAAGGATGTGGCAGCAATTCCGGCTGTGAAGCGCTCTACGGGCGTTGTTGTGACTTCGGATGTTGTTGGGAATAATAAGTCATGAACAGCTTGTGCACAACACGTTGGATCGTAGGCCGAACGGTTACCTGAATTGTGCGCTACGTTCAGCGGGCTTTCAGCTTGAGAGGATGCCTGCTCACATAATTGTCTGAAACGATTGGTGATTACGTCGGCAGAGTGAATGACCTGGCCGTATCCGGCTTGTACAAAGTATTCACAGTTCTCTTCCTCTTGACCCGCCAGCGGAGGGATGAACAGCATCGGTAGACCCTTGGCTAGTGCCTCAGTGCATGTCATGCCACCTGGCTTCGTGATCAGCACATCGGATACATCCATCAGTTTGCTTACTTCCCGCGTATATCCCAGAATGCGAATATTAGGGTGCTGGAAGCAAGGCATTTCCTTCATTTTCGCGATCATTTTCTCGTTGCTTCCAAGACAGAATACCAATTGAACACGATCTGCCCAGGACGTGAGAGCTTTCATATGATCCTCATCAAAGGAAAGTCCCCAGCCACCACCCATGAGCAGCGCGGTAGGCATGTTCTGAAGCCCCATCTCTTCTCGTAGCTTCACCTTGTCGCCAGCTTCCCAGAAGTCTGGATGCACAGGGATTCCTGTGATCTGAATATGGGAGGGATCGACACCCCGGATCTCAAGCAATGCTTTGACCTGAGGGGTAGAGACCAGATATTTGTTCACTTCGGGGTTAATCCATGTTCCATGCACATCATAATCCGTCACGACGGTATAGAGCGGGATATTCAGACCCTGCCGTTTAAGCCGGGAGATCACTGCATTTGGAAAAGGATGAGTACAGATCACCGCATCCGGTTTCAGCTGGGATACGACTTGTGCCGTTTGTGTATAGAAAATCCGGTGCAACGCCAGCTTGGTAAAGCCGTTTAATGATTTGTTATACTGTGTGCGATACAACAGGCTGACCAGTTTGGGTTGAACCGATAGTGTCTTTCGATATGCAGAAAAGATTAGCGGAGCCACTGTCGGATTTAAAAATTTGCCTAGTTCAATGACACGACTGTGAACATGTGGACTGACTTTTTTGATGCCATGTGCCAGCGCATGAGCGGCCTGAGTGTGACCGGTACCGAAACCTTCCGATAATAAGAGCACTCTTGGTTTTCGCATGAGTTCACCTTTATTCATAAGTTTTAATTCGAAATGAAGATATTCATTGTTTATTCTAGCTATGGAATGCGTTACTACATAAATATACATTGAAGGGCAAAATCATGTTTCTTCTATGAATATTTACACCTTATATCTTACAATGAGACAACCTAAACTTCATTATATACACGTATTATCTGAGTCATCTTACACTATAGACGACGACAGAAGGAGTTTCCACTGCATTTAGGTTAAAAAATATTAACACAATTTTTTAATTGTTAGGGTTGCAATCTGTTTTCGAAGATGGTATTGTAGTTTTTGACCGAATGACTGAATTGTATTTTTGGTCATTTATATGGAACGTTTAAACAATGAATCAGCATAAAGGAGGGATACGATGGCTCCGATTGACAGGAGACAGCAGGTTATTCATGCAGCAGCCCAGTCGTTTGCCATGTTTGGATACAAAGCAACCACGATGGATCAGGTCGCCAAGATTGCGAACGTTGGCAAAGGAACGATCTATACGTTTTTCACGAATAAAGAACAATTGTTTGATCAGATCTTGGTAGAAGTGATTCAGGAAATGAAGAACATCGCGCATCGTGAAGTACATCAGGAAAGTGCATTTTTCGATAATTTGTTTCGAGTACTGGATGCCTTGTTGGAGTTTCGTCGGGATCACGATCTGCTCGTTAAGTTATCTCAGGAACTGAAGGACTTTGGTACACTCCAGGCCAAGGAAGGATTGGACAAGGTGGAGAAAGTAATCTCCGACTTTCTGGCTAAGGAACTTGAGAAAGCAAAAGACAATGGAGAGATTCGAGATTGTGATCCGCAAGTCGTCGCATTTATGATGATTCGCCTGTACATTGCACTCACCTCAGACTGGAGCAAGCAACATCAACCGCTGAGCAAAGAGGAAATCAAGACTTACTTTCGCCTTTTCTTAATGGAAGGAATTGCTGCTGTAACGTAATCTGAATTTAATCTACTATAATATAAGGATTTTCACGCGTATCAAGCAGGGAGGCTTGTCGGAAGACAGGTTGTTTTTTTGCTCTAAATTGACCGTTTGAGGAAAGTGGTCAGTTCGTGTTTCAGTATATTTTCTGGAATGTGACATTGTATTTCATTATGGTTATTCCTGCTCACAGAGCAGAGAGATTAAGGGGAGAAAATGACATGAAATCTTTATCCGTGTTTTTCAAGGATGTGGGATCGGCCGTGAGAAACCCGAAGGTGTTGATCCCTGTTATTGCAATTATGTTTATACCGATCCTGTATAGTGGCATCTATCTGGCAGCCTATTGGGATCCGTATGGTCATGTGGATGAGATGCCGGTTGCCGTTGTCAATCTGGATAAAGGTGCCGAGCTGGAGGGCAAATCCCTCCATGTAGGTAGTGATCTGGTGGATGAGCTGAAGAAAAATGCCGATTTCAAATGGGATTTTGTCAGTGCCAGTCAAGCTAAAGAAGGCATGAGTAATGACAAGTATTATATGCAAATTACAATTCCGGAGAACTTCTCATCCCAGGCAACAACGTTGCTCGATGACAAGCCAGAGCCGGCTGAGCTGATCTATGAACCCAATGGCAATTATAGCTTTGTGGGTGCACAGATCGGTAAGACTGCCATTAAAGACCTGAAAGCGAAGGTCTCGGCCAAAGTTACGGAATCCTATGCAGAGACATTGCTCGATAAGTTCTCCGAGGTATCCGATGGTTTAGCGGAGGCAGGCGACGGAGCAGGGGAACTGAATACGGGTGCAGGCAAACTGGATGATGGTGCAGTGAAGCTGAAGGATAACTTGGCGAAGCTCGCATCTGGAACGCTTGAACTTCAGGAAGGACTTTCTCCATTAAGTGATGGCGTTAATGCATTGCATACGGGGGCGACCAAGCTTGAGAGTGGAACATCGAACCTCGTCTCCGGTTTGCAACAGCTTCAGGCAGTCGCTTCGAGCCAGCTTCAGAGCGGAGCTGATCAGTTGACGGATGGCAGTGCCAAGCTGGAAACCGGACTGCAGTCCTCACTGGACGGCACAGGTAAGCTGCAAGTTGGCTTGCAATCGTCCGAACAGGGCAGTGCCAAGCTGTCGGAAGGGCTGCAAACGGCCGTTCAGGGCAGCGGTACACTGGCAACAGGCCTGCAATCGGCTGTAGATGGCAGCTCCAAGGTTGCTGATGGCGCACAGGGCGTAGCAGCCGGATTGAAACAGCTCGCTGCATCGAACCCGGAACTGGCTGAAAATGCGGATGTACAGAAACTGCTTGCGGCAAGTGAAGCTGTTGCTGATGGCAGTGCACAATTGCATGAGAGCGAGCGAAAGCTGGCACAGGGTGCAGATCAGTTGCATCAGGGTAACCAGCAACTGGCTGCGGGTGCAGCCGAGCTTCATGGAGGTCAGGAGCAACTTCTAGCTGGTGCGAACCAGCTGCTGGATGGTCAGAAGCAATTACTGGCTGGTGCCGGACAGCTTAGTCAAGGAGGCGCGAAGCTCTCTGATGGCCTGAAGCAGTTTAGCGGCAAACTGGGCGATGCTGCAAGTGGCGGTACATTGCTTGCAGATGGTGCCAAGCAGCTGGGTACAGGTACAACAGCTTTGCAAACGGGTGTAGGTAAACTCAGTGGTGGAGTTAGTTCACTAACCGATGGTTCCAAGCAACTGGGTGATGGCGCAGGCAAACTGGCTGACGGCCTTACTGAACTAAAAGATGGTTCTAGTGAACTGGCCACCAAGTTGAATGATGCCGCACAGAAAACATCCGAAGTTAAGAAAACGGATGATTTGGTGAACATGTTTGCTGAACCTGTCAACTCTTCGGAGAACACAGCAGAGAACGTGAGCAATTATGGTACAGGATTGACACCATTCTTCCTGTCCATCGGTCTGTTCGTGGGATCGTTAATTTCGACAATAGTATTGAAAATGCGGGAAACGTCCGTACCTGGTGCAACAGGCTGGAATCGTTTTGTTAGCCGGACACTGGTATTTGGCTCCGTGAGCATTTTCCAATCGGTTATCGTGGCCAGCTTCATGTTATACGGTCTTGGACTGGAGACGCACAGCGTCGGGTTGTTCTATCTGTTCACCATTATTACGGGGCTGACCTTCATGTTTATTGTTCAGGCACTTGTAACTTGGCTGGATCTGCCTGGACGTTATGTTGTCATTCTGCTGCTGGTCTTCCAGCTTGCGGCTAGCGCGGGTACTTTCCCTGTAGAACTGATTCCATCATGGCTTCAGGCATTTAGCCCTTGGTTGCCAATGACACACAGCATTATGGGCTTCAAGGCTGTTGTATCGAGTGGCAATCTGGATGTGATGTGGCATCAGGCAGGAATTCTTAGTATCTATGCTGGTGTATCCATCGTGTTGACGCTGGCCTACTTCCTCTGGAACGGCAGACGTCCGAAAAAAGAAGTCGAACGGGCTGATTCTGGTCAAGTTGTGACAGCATAAGTCCAACCTGATCTTCAGCAGCGTGAGATTTACGAAAAAAAACTTTATTTTCATGTAGCGAAATTATGCAATATAGTAGTCAAATAGTGCAAATAGCCTGCAACCCCAAAATGGGGTTGCAGGCTATTTTGTATACAAATGCATAGAGAAGCAAAGATTCGCTGGATCAAGCGGTGACAATTTGGTGGAATAATGGATAAACACAGGCTGCATATGGAACGATTTTCTTCTGTCAGCAATTTAATTCAGTTGTACTCTGGCTTAAAAAGTGTATAATTATTCGAAAAAGAGATGAATTTAAACGTCATTACAGTAAAGCTGTACTGCAAAACATTTCTTATCAGAGGTATTAAAAAGTTTAAATTGCGCTGATGTTAGGTCGGTGTTAAAATAATAGAACTATATCAAAAAACGTCGCTCCTTATCAGTAGCCGTGCCAGCGGCTGCGTGTTGATTTATACATGCTGTTTGCCGGATCGTCCGGATCAGCTCATCTCATTTAATGGCTTCTGCCCAATAGCAGGCACATACTTTTGACAGTCTCATGCTGTCGCCTCTTCTATCTAGCAGGCTCTATCGCAAGCGAAAGGCCAGCTCCTCCCGTTTCATTGTTGCCTGTTGCCTATGTTCTTGATCTTTCCGAAATACTTCATTATAGAAAGGTTGCGTTCCATGAGACACATCGGATTACCTCCAAAACAGGGTCTGTATGACCCGCAGTTCGAAAAAGACGCATGCGGAATGGGTTTTGTTGCCAACATCAAAGGAGTACCTTCACACGATATCGTTAGTCAGGCACTGACTATGCTTAGTAACATGGAGCACCGTGGAGGACAGGGAAGTGAACCGAATTCCGGTGACGGAGCAGGTATCCTGATTCAGATTCCACATCGTTTTTTTGCACAGGAAGCGGAACGCCTTGGTTTTGTATTGCCTGAACAGGGATTCTATGGCGTAGGGATGTTGTTCCTTTCCCAGGACCCTGCCATTCGCAGTGCGCATGAAGAGAGCCTCAAGAAGATTATTGAAGAAGAAGGACAGACGTTCCTGGGTTTCCGGGATGTTCCTACTTTTGATGAAATGCTGGGCCGTTCTGCACTTGCAGCGAAACCTTATGTACGTCAGGTGTTCATTGGAAGATCCGCAGATGTGAAGGATGAGCTTGGATTCGAGCGTAAGTTGTATGTTATTCGCAGACGCGCTGAGCTGGCTATTCGTTATTCGGCAGATGAAGCAGAAGGTGGTTCATTCTACCTTCCGAGCATGTCTTGTCGCAAAATTGTATATAAAGGCATGCTGACAACTGAACAAGTTGGCGGGTTCTATCTGGATCTACAGGAAGAACTCGTGGAATCGGCCATTGGACTTGTGCATTCCCGTTTCAGTACCAACACCTTCCCAAGCTGGGAACGTGCCCACCCGTATCGTTTCATGATCCACAACGGTGAGATCAACACGATGCGTGGTAACGTGAACTGGATGCATGCTAGGCAGTCCTTGTTCGAGAGCGAGTTGTTCGGTAACGACATCGCAAAAGTAAAACCGGTCATCAATCCGGACGGTTCGGATACAGCCATGTTCGATAACACGCTGGAGTTCCTGTATCTGAGCGGTCGTTCCCTGCCACACGTGGCGATGATGATGGTTCCTGAACCTTGGAGCACAGATGAGGGCATGGACCCTGCCAAAAAGGCATTTTATGAGTATCACAGTACGATGATGGAGCCTTGGGATGGGCCGGCAGCAATGGCCTTTACAGATGGTTTGCAGATTGGTGCAACACTCGACCGTAATGGCTTGCGTCCAGCGCGTTATTATGTAACCAAGGATGACCGTATTATCTTGTCCTCTGAAGTTGGGGTATTGGATATCGCACCGGAAGAGATCCTGTACAAAGACCGTCTGCGTCCAGGTCGGATGTTGCTCGTGGATACACAACAAGGCCGCATCATTGCGGATGAGGAAGTAAAAGCAATCATTGCAGCCGAGAATCCGTATCAGGATTGGCTTGATGAGCATTTGATGGATCTGAGCGAGTTGCCGGAAGCACCGGAACTTCCTGATCCAAAACATGATAACGTGACCCAGCTTCAGCTGGCATATGGTTATACATTTGAAGAGCTTCGTAAAATCCTGGAGCCTATGGCAACAACAGGTATGGAAGCTACAGGTTCGATGGGTTATGATGCACCGCTGGCTGTCCTTTCGGATCGTCCACAGCGTCTGTACAACTACTTT
The DNA here is from genome assembly GCF_012912005.1 of Paenibacillus sp. SZ31. Classification (GTDB taxonomy): domain Bacteria; phylum Bacillota; class Bacilli; order Paenibacillales; family Paenibacillaceae; genus Paenibacillus. Next base: position 172,438 of record NZ_JABBEA010000004.1, on the reverse strand, counting down.
AAACAGATGTTCGCGCAGGTAACCAACCCGCCAATCGATGCAATCCGTGAAGAGATTGTAACGTCTACGGCAACAACCATTGGTCCTGAGCGTAACTTGCTGAACCCTGAACCGGAGAGCTGTCGCCAGATTCGTCTGGATACACCGGTATTGTCCAATGAAGACTTTGCGAAGATTCGCCATGTGCGTCGCCCAGGCTTCCGCTCCATGACGATTCCGATCTTCTTCACCGCTGCGGAAGGAGCAGAAGGACTTCGCAAAGCGATGGAACTTCTCTTCGAAGCTGCAGACCGTGTCATCGACAAAGGTCATAACATTCTGATCCTGTCTGACCGTGGTGTGGACGCTGAGAATGCTGCCATTCCTGCATTGCTTGCTGTAGCAGGTCTGCATCACCATCTGATTCGTCAGGGAACCAGAACAAAAGTCAGCATTATGCTCGAATCCGCAGAGCCGCGTGATATTCACCACTACGCATTGCTGCTGGGTTACGGTGTAAGTGCGGTGAACCCTTATCTGGCCTTTGAAACGTTGGATGACATGATTCAGCAAGGGTTGCTGCGTGGTATCTCGCATGAGAAAGCAGTGAAAAACTACATTAAAGCAGCTACCAAAGGCGTTACTAAAGTGTTGTCCAAAATGGGGATTTCTACGATTCAATCGTATCGTGGAGCTCAAATCTTCGAAGCAGTGGGTCTGAAATCGGACTTCGTTGACCGTTACTTTACCTGGACACCTTCCCGCATCGGCGGAATTGGGTTGGAAGAAGTGGCAGCCGAAGCGTTGACACATCATAACCGTGCCTTTACGGAAAAAGACGGTAACGATAAAGTATTGGATTCCGGTGGCGATTATCAATGGCGTAACGACGGAGAAGAGCATCTGTTCAATCCGCAAACCATTCATACCCTGCAACACGCAGTACGTACTGGTGATTACAAGCTGTATAAAAAATATTCCAAGCTCGTGCAAGGTGAGAATGATCAACTGTTGACTATTCGCTCCATGCTGAAGCTGAAACCGGTTGGAGCTTCCATTCCACTCGAAGAAGTTGAATCAGTAGAAGATATCATGCGTCGTTTCAAAACGGGTGCGATGTCCTTCGGTTCGATCAGTAAAGAAGCACATGAAGATCTTGCCATTGCTATGAACCGTGTTGGTGGTAAATCGAATACCGGTGAAGGTGGAGAAGATCCGGCTCGCTTCATTAAAGATAGTAACGGGGATTCCCGTCGCAGTGCGATCAAACAGGTAGCATCCGGACGTTTCGGTGTTACATCCAACTATTTGGTTAATGCCGACGAGATTCAGATCAAAATGGCACAGGGAGCAAAACCGGGTGAAGGCGGACAGCTGCCAGGACGTAAAGTGTATCCTTGGGTTGCTGAAGTTCGTGGATCAACACCAGGCGTAGGTCTGATCTCACCACCACCGCATCACGATATCTACTCGATTGAGGATTTGGCGGAGCTGATCTATGACTTGAAAAATGCCAATCCGCGTGCTGAGATCAACGTGAAGCTCGTATCGGAAGTGGGCGTAGGTACCATCGCAGCTGGTGTAGCCAAAGGCCGTGCCGATATTATCCTCGTCAGCGGTTATGACGGTGGTACAGGTGCATCACCGCAAGGTTCGATTCGCCACGCAGGTATGCCTTGGGAACTGGGTCTTGCAGAGACGCATCAAACGTTGATGCTGAACAACCTGCGTGACCGCGTCGTCCTCGAAACAGACGGCAAAATGTTGAACGGACGTGACCTTGCGATTGCAGCCTTGCTTGGAGCCGAAGAGTATGGTTTCTCTACAGCACCACTCGTTGCACTTGGTTGTATCATGATGCGTGTCTGTCAAATGGATACCTGCCCAGTTGGTGTAGCGACACAGAATCCAGAGTTGCGTAAAAATTATATGGGTGATCCAGCTCATGTGGTTAACTTCATGCGATTTGTTGCAGAAGATATGCGTGAGATTATGGCTGATCTTGGTTTCCGTACCATTCAGGAAATGGTCGGACGTACAGATTGCCTCGAAACGGTAGAAGCCGTAGATCACTGGAAGAAAAAAGGTGTGGATCTGTCTGTATTGCTGCACGTGCCTGAAATGCCGGAAGGCTCTACACGTTACCGCACACAGCATCAGAACCACCAATTGGAAGAAACGCTGGATATGCAGCAATTGCTGCCACTTGCACACTCTGCGATTGAATCCGGTCAACCGGTTGAAGCGGTACTTCCAATTACGAACGTTAACCGTGCAGTAGGTACCATTTTGGGTAGTGAGATCACACGCAAATATGGACTCGCAGGATTGCCTGAAGATACGGTTAAATTCAAATTTGTTGGCTCTGCTGGACAAAGCTTTGGGGCCTTTGTACCTAAAGGTATGACCTTGACTGTTGAAGGGGACTCCAATGACTACGTGGGTAAAGGACTGTCCGGTGGTAAACTGATCGTGATGCCTTCTCCGAAAGCAACATTCGAGGCGGAAGATAACATCATCATCGGTAACACGGCTCTCTACGGCGCAACAAGTGGTGAAGCGTATATCCGTGGTATTGCGGGTGAGCGATTTGCTGTACGTAACTCGGGCGCCAAAGTCGTCGTTGAAGGTGTCGGCGACCATGGTTGTGAGTATATGACGGGTGGACGTGTCGTTGTACTCGGCGATACAGGTCGTAACTTTGCAGCAGGGATGTCCGGAGGTATTGCCTACGTGTATGATCCGGAAGGCACATTCCTGAAACGTTGTAATCTGGAAATGGTTCTTTTGGAGCGTATCGAAGATGTGGCTGAAAGTGCAGATCTTCGAGGCATGATTCAACGTCACGTTGCCAACACGGGAAGTGCTGCGGGTCAGCGCATTCTGGATAACTGGCAAGATGCGGTGAATCAGTTTGTTCGGGTTATTCCGAAGGACTTCAAACGCATGACAGAGCAGATTGAACGGATTCAGGCGACTGGTTTGACTGGAGAAGCAGCATTGCTCGCAGCATTTGAAGCGAACATGCGTGAACTTGCACGTGCTGGAGGCTAATAACTGCCTTGTTCAAGTGTAAGTGCATGAACAGGTTGTATTAAGAATAATAGGAGCAATATGGTTGCCATTTTGGCGCCATATTGCTCCTATTTGGCTTTCGACAAAATTAGAACCCGTTCAAAAAACGTTATCGCCATGAGACGACAACATTGAGGAAGTTTCTCAAGTATAATAAGGCTAGTTTTGGAGTGCAGGGAAAGTATAAAGATAAGAGAGGTTAGCGGAATGAATATGAAGCATCCAAACAGGGGCGATCGTAAGCCGACAGGTAAACAAGTCGAAGCAACCCAGATGGACATCATGAAGGTGTTACTGCAATGCGGAATCGACCCGGAGCGTTGGAACCAATTCGTATCCTCCGTCAACAACAAGCGTCCTTGACACAATAGACAACCATGGAATGGAGGGAATTCAAGACACAAAAAAAGCCCAGCAGCCGGAGAGTGCATCTCTCGGGAACTGGGTCCTCTTTTCGGGTTTAGTCCATGCTGCGTTCCATTCGGACAAAAGCAATAAAACGACGTGCCTCTTCTTCCGTTAAGGACTTACCATCAATCATCAGATCGAAGCGCTCCAGCACTTCCTTGTCCGATAACTCCAGAGTGTCAACGAATTCACGAACGTCTTCATCCATCTCGACATCACTTTGCTTCGTACGTCCAATGAGATAATCAATGGACACGTCAAAGATATCGGCAAGTCTCGTTAACACTTCGAAATCCGGTTTACGTCGGTTCTTCTCGTAGTGGGAGAGAGCAGCTCTTGTAATATGAATGGAGCTCGCAAGTTCTTCTTGAGTAAGTCCCCGCTGTTCCCTTAATTCAGCAATGCGATTTCCGTAGCTCATAAGCTATTTCCCCCTGAACGACATCAAATATATATTGAAACAATCCTGAGCCAAGTTTTTGATCAGGGCAGCTTTCCTGCAAAAGAGTAACTCCTCATGTGTTTCCTTTAACCCATTTCCATTTGTAAATAGGTCTGTCTAAGGACATCTCAAATTGTCGTAAATCAAAAGAACCATGTCCAAATACCGCTTGACATGATACGTATTGTATCGTAAATTGGACGTATGGAGTTACAAAATGTATCATTTGGAATATTTTAAGTATCTCCTTGTTGCCTCAACCATATACCTGTGAGAAGGAAGTAGAGGCAGTCCATGTAGGCTAATCCATTCTAAAGGAATGAAACCATGAATTCAATAATTCAAGAATGGGCTGATATGAAATTAAATGTCCATATGTACATTCAGGAGTTTCATGGGAAAATGGTAGACCGCAAAAGACGTCCCGTTCTGTTACTTGGAATGGACACGCAAGCGATTACCTTCCTGAGCGACCTGAACTTGCCAGTATCATCAGAAATGCTCATTGGTTTGGATGTTGAAGATCATCATGTATGTGTAAGACTTCACGCAAGGTTGCAATGGAAACAGCCCTTTGGAGAGCTCACAATGTATCATTCAAACTTGCATATTCAGCACGAACAGAAACTATATATAACTGGACAGTTAAACGCAATGATTACTGAAGTTCAGTTTCCAACGGTTTCCCGTTTTCAGTATGAAAAGGCGACAGAGCAAAGGGCTCTGCAAAAACCCTATCATTACATTAATTTCACCATATAATTCCAAGTCGAATCTTAACATTTTCTGAATAAAACATGTACTTAACGCCATTTTACTATATTTCATAGCGTTATGCATTAGTTCTTTAACACCAAAAGCATTTGCGCAATGAATAAAAGGGCGAGGGGGATCATACTATTTCAGGAAGTTTGGATATGGTTGAAATGCACTGCCACATATTATCCGGTCTGGATGATGGTCCTGTTCGAATGGAGCAGTCCGTTGCGATGGCTGAGAAGGCGGCAGCCTCAGGAATTACCTCCATTATTGCTACTCCGCATCACCTGAACGGGCAATACAACAATGAACCGATGGTGGTCAATCAGGCCGTGAACCTGCTTCACGCAGAACTTCGCAAACGTAATATTCGCCTGGAGATCTGTCCCGGACAGGAGATCAGGGTGCATGACAACCTGATTGGAGACTTATATGCAGGAAAGTGCTGCACACTCGCCGGAAGCCGTTACATGTTGCTGGAACTGCCCTTTGGTCATATTCCCTCACAGTTCCCCAGGATACTGCATGAATTACGAATAGCGGGAATTACCCCTATTATTGCTCATCCGGAACGCAATCGTGTCATTTTGAAGAAGCCAAAGCTGTTGGCTGATTATTTGAGTCAAGGTGGATTATGTCAGCTCACGGCTCAATCTTTCACAGGGCTTTTCGGTCGAAAAGTTCGGCAGTGGTGTTTTCATTTTTGCAAAGAAAACGGGTTTCATTTCATTTCATCAGATGCACATGATACGTGCAAAAGGACGTTTGCCATAAGTGAAGGAGAGCGGGTCATCGAGCGTCGATTCGGACCTGAAGCCGTCAAAAAGCTGGCAGAGAATGCATCCCACATTCTATCGAATTCGAACCTGGTCACAGAACGCTGGAAACCTCGCAAATGGCTACTGTCCATCTGGTAGTTACATAGGTTTGATCACAACATATAGGAGGAATGAAAGTGGAACTTAAAGGATATTTTCGACTCTTACAAAAGAAACTGTGGTTGATTGTTGCAATAGCTTTAATAGCCGGTGTGGGTGCAGGGGTCAAAAGCATTTTCTTCACTCAGCCCATCTATGAGGCAAGTTCCAAACTGATCGTGAACCAGACCTCTACCGTTCAAGGTCAAGCGATGATGGACTTCAGCATGATTCAAACGAATATCAAACTCATTAACTCGTACAGAGAAATTATTAAATCTTCCGCCATTATGGATAAAGTCGCTACTACGTATCCGGACCTAGGCTTAACCTCTGCACAGCTCATGAATAGCACCTCCGTCTCTACAGCCAGCGAATCCCAAGTGATGAGCATAACTGTACAAGGGACTACCTACGAAAAAGCCGCAAAAACGGTCAATGCCATCTCCAACGTGTTTCAATCTCAAATCCCCCTGATCATGAAAATCGATAATGTGGCTATCCTCAGTGAAGCGAAAGTGGATAGTAACGTACCTCCAATCAATATGAAAACCACATTAAGCATCATTGTCAGCCTGTTCGCAGGTCTTGTGCTTGCGATTGCACTTGTATTTTTGCTGGACTATCTGGACGATACATTCAAATCCGAAACTGAACTGGAAAAAGAGCTGGGGCTGCCTGTGCTTACGGTCATATCCAAAATGAAAAAAGATGATCTGAAAAATACGAAAAATTACGTATCTCAACAGAAAGTGGGGGATGGCAAATATGTCGCGGCTAACCAATGAAAATAACAGTCTGGTGACCTATTTCAACTCCAAATCTCAAATTTCGGAAGGATACCGTAAATTACGGACCAACATCCAGTTTTCTTCGATCGACAGTCATATCAAAAAAATCATGGTGGCTTCGGCCGAAGCCGGCGAAGGAAAGACTACAACCATTAGCAACCTGGCAGTGACTTATGCCCAGGAAGGCAAGAAAGTTCTGCTGATCGATGCGGATCTGCGTAATCCTTCTTTGCACAAGGTGTTTTCCGTACCCAATCATGTCGGTCTCAGCAGCGTACTGTCCAACCAGTACAGTGTGGAAGAGGTGCTCAGAGAAAGTTATATCGACAATCTTCAGTTGTTCACGTCTGGCCCAATTCCGCCGAACCCATCCGAGATGATCGGCTCCAACCGGATGAAAAAGCTGATTGAAGAGTTAGAGGACCAATATGATGTGATCATGTTTGATACGCCTCCGGTGCTCGCTGTAACGGATGCACTCATTGTGAGTTCGCTGTGTGATGGTGTGCTGCTGGTCGTGAACTCAGGCAAGGTCAAGAAGGAATTGGTGAAGAAGACCAAGGCTGCTCTGGAGCATGTGAATGCACGAATTTTGGGCGCCATCTTGAACAATATCAAAAACGCCGCAGTTCCGGTGGGCTACGGAGAGAAGTAAAACTTCTATCGTATCTTCCCAATTAAACAGGTAATGTCTACTGCACCTCTATCACCGTAGGCACTCGGTCATGCTGTGGGTTCAATGAACCTTAGACGTTAATCGTCAAAGGTATGACGTGAGGACGGGTTAGATGCCCTGGTTCAACTTTTATCAAACTAAAAAAAGAGGATAGGGTGGTATTTATGAAAAAAGTGAGAAAAGCGATCATTCCTGCAGCTGGATTGGGTACACGTTTTTTGCCAGCCACAAAAGCGATGCCCAAAGAAATGCTCCCTATTGTGGACAAACCAACTATACAGTATATCGTTGAGGAAGCCATTGCCTCTGGAATTGAAGACATTATCATTGTAACCGGTAAAGGGAAACGGGCGATTGAAGATCATTTCGATAATGCCTTTGAACTGGAACACAATTTGCTGGAAAAAGGGAAACTGGGCTTGCTTGAAGAGGTACGTAAATCTTCTAATGTGGATATCCACTACATAAGACAAAAAGAGGCCAAAGGACTTGGTCATGCTGTCTGGTGTGCACGTAACTTTATCGGTGACGAACCTTTTGCCGTGTTGCTCGGAGATGATATCGTCGTATCGGAAGTGCCATGCACCAAACAATTGATCGATCAATATGATCAGGTTCAACATTCCATTGTTGGCGTACAAACCGTACTTGCTGAACAAACAGACAGATACGGCATAGTAGACCCGCTACAATCGGATGGCCGTTTGACAGAGGTTCTCAGGTTCGTAGAGAAACCTGCCCAAGGCACAGCGCCTTCCAACCTGGCGATTATGGGGAGATACGTACTGAGTCCAGAGATTTTCGAACATCTGGAGCAACAGGAGATTGGTCAAGGGGGAGAAATTCAATTAACAGACGCGATTCAGCGTTTAAATGAGACACAAGGAGTGTATGCTTACGATTTCGAGGGTGTACGTTATGACGTGGGCGAGAAACTGGGATTCATTTTGACGACCATCGACTTCGCTTTGCAAAAACAGGAACTTAGAATTCCGATGCTGCAAGCTCTGCAACAGATTCTGGAAAAAGAGTCGGTAGAACATGTAGCCGGGGGGGAGTTTGAATGAGTCCATCTCCCCAAACGAAGGAAGCGGAGATCGTTATGGACCCAAGTCTGGGGTACAATGCATCAACGATGGCAGGACAAAATGCAGATAAAGTGTATCTATTTATGAAAAGAATGCTCGATTTGCTGGGTTCTTTCATAGGTTTAATCATTTTGTGCCCCTTGTTTGCGGTCATCGGATTACTGATCAAAATCGAGGCCCCGCAGGGGTCTGTTTTTTTTCGTCAGGTACGGGTCGGACAGAATGGAAAAGAGTTTCATATGTACAAATTCAGGTCCATGGTGGCGAATGCAGAAGATCTGCTGGAACAGTTGATTGATCAGAATGAAGTGAACGGGAACATGTTCAAAATGAAAAATGATCCCCGCATTACCCGGATCGGCAAGTTTATTCGCAAAACCAGTCTGGATGAGCTGCCACAGTTGTGGAACGTGTTCCGAGGAGAGATGAGTCTCGTTGGACCCAGACCAGCTCTGCCCAGAGAAGTGGAGAACTACACTTCCTATGACAGACAGCGCCTGCAGATGATTCCCGGATGTACAGGGTTATGGCAAGTCAGCGGTCGAAATAGTGTCGGTTTTGATGAAATGGTAGAGCTGGATCTGACGTATGCCCGTGAGCGCAATATGATGGTGGATATCAAAATTATCTTCAGAACGTTCAGGGTGCTGGTTGGTTCGAAGGATGCGTTTTGAAACACGATTCTGGCTTTGAGGTGGCATAGCAGATATGCAAAAGACCGGTATACTTGCTGCATTGAATATGAAGTCGTTTAATATCATTCTTTTTTCGCTGGTAGTTATCTTCGCAGCAATCTATCTTCCGCTAATCTCGGTTGTTGCACTCATATCTGTGATTCTGCTGGGCGTTTATATTAAACAGCCCAGTTGGATCTTTATAATTCTCATCGTAAGTTTTTCATTGTCCATTGATAAAATCTTCAGCATTCATCTGGCAGGACTGGATTCGCTCTCCTTCTACAAGCTGGCGATCCTGGGCTTTGTGATCTCTCTATTTTTACGCTTTGGTATTCGAAAAGAGTTGATCTATCCTGCATTGGCAATCGGTTTTTTATTTGTGGAAAGTTATTTTCTATCGGATCTGCCCAGTAAGGTTAGTCCACTCGATCCATTCAAGGCTTTTCTGGGAGTCATTGTTCCATTTTTATTACTGATGCCCCACTTTTCACGAGAGATCAGTCAACGAATTATACGTGTGCTCGCATGGCTACCGCTGTTCAGTCTTGCTGGTGGTTATGTCCTGCAACTAGCCGGCATATTGTCCATTACTAACCTGGAGATGTCGGGAGTAACCCGATTACAGGGAGCGAACATCGCAGCGCATCTGGCCATGTTGTGTTTTATCTCCATCTGCGTCTGTCTGATTCAGATCAAGCAAGGCCATCAGGTTGTTCTGTATTACATGCTTACCTTGACACATCTGGTCATTCTGGTCCAGACGGGAACGAGGGGGCCGCTTATTGCGCTGATTCCGATTATTCTAGTCTATCTTTTTGATCAACTGAAAGCCTTCATTAAAGGCAGAGTTAGTGCCATCATTCCTCTCATTCTGTTCGTTGTCGCTGTGGCCTATATGGTCATTGCGCAGTGGGACAATTATGAGATGAGGTCTGAGAGTAAGGGCTTGTCGGGAAGAGATGTAGCCTGGAATTATTTTATTGGCAAAGCGAATGAGTATCCGATATTTGGACGTGGACTCGGCTCGACTCTCGTAGCGAATGATGGAAGTATCTTTTCTGGCTTCGTCGTTCCGCATAATGAATATATTCGTTTTTATTACGATGGTGGATTAGTTGGAGCCATCCTGTTGTTTCTTTCGCTGCTTCTGGTGTTCCGGGCCGTATACCTCCGATTGGGCGGTATGATCCGGTTGTATTTTGCCGGTATGATTATCGGTTTCCTGACATATTCCTTTTTTGACAATACCCTGTCTACCGTTCATCTGATTGCTCCATTCTGTATCTTCTTGAACGCGTTATATGCTACGGGAAAAGGAGTCCATACCAAGTCAGGGGTCGAAGCAAAAGTGGATGTACAGGCACAGCGAGCGAAGGACGTATCCTTTTCAAAGGAGATTAGAACATGAAGGTCTGTTTGATCAGTTCTACAGGCGGTCATTTTGATGAATTAACCAAAATTATTCCTGCGGTTGAAGAACATGATTATTTCCTGATTACCGAGAAGAACAAAAGCAGAAAAGTAGATTCGGCACAGGGCAAAGTATACTTCTTAATGCAGCAAGAGCGTAAAAATGCGATGTTCTTGCTCATCTTTGTGGCTAATATTATCAAATCGTTCTTTCTATATCTGCGTGAGCGTCCAAAGGTAATCATTACGACAGGGGCGGGAGCCACATACCCTTTTTGCCTCATCGGTAAAATCTTTGGTGCCAAGCTGATTTATATCGAAAGTTATGCCAAAATCTATTCCTCCAGCGCAACCGGGAGATTAATGTACAAAATCTCGGATGAGTTCTTCATCCAGTGGGAAACGTTGCAGGATAGCTATCCCAATGCGAAATACAGGGGGGCTTTATTTTGATATTTGCTATCGTTGGAACGCAGCGCTTTCCCTTCAATCGGATGTTCGAGCTTATTGATGAGGCGATCGAGGCAGGAATTATTGAAGAAGAGGTTGTTGCCCAATCCGGATATACCGAATATCAGCCGCGAAATTTCACTGTGATTCCTTTTCTCACGCAGGAAGAGATGAATGAATATGTAGAGCGCAGCAGATGCATTATTTCTCATGCGGGTGTCGGCTCCATCACGAATTCGCTCGAACGCGGCAAGCCGGTTATCGTTATACCACGCCGGAAAGAATGGGGCGAGCATGTGGATGACCATCAGCTTGAGATCTCCAAGGTTTTTCAGGAAAACGGCTATGTGGCCGTCGCGGAGAGTCAGGTTGAATTGCAAAAACTGATTCCTTGCATAGAGGAGCTGACGTTCCAGCCCTATGTGAGAAAACAGTCTGATCTGATCTCATCCATCAAAAATTACGTGAACAGCCTGTAAGAGGTCGGAAGATTAACCATGAAAAAAGGAGTCTATCATGAAACCAAAAGTATTGGTTGTTGGATCATCCTTGAAGGATATGGGTGGAATTGTGAGTGTCATCAAAAACATTGAGGAATCCTCCATCTCGGAAATGTATGCCATGCAGCGAGTCGAAACGTATATCACGGGCAGCGTGTTCTCACGGCTGCTTATTTTTATAAGGGGATTTATTCAGTTTTGGATGAAGCTGTACACGTTCAAGCCGGATATCGTGCATATTCATATGGCGAACAACGGGAGCTTTTATCGGAAGTCTCTATTTCTACTAACCGCAAGAAAGTTATTTCGAAAGTCAGTCATTCTGCATATTCATGCGGCCAGCTTTGATGATTTCTACAATCAATTTGCTCTGCAGCGCAAGTATTGTCACTACATTCTGAATCAGGCAGACAAGTTGATTGTCTTATCCCAGACGTGGAGAGAATACTTTGCTACGATTGTGCCGGAGACAGCCATTGAGGTTCTTTATAACGGAGTCTTTGTCAAAGAACCGTTTGCCAGAGAACAACAGGCAGCTGTTAATGCTCTCTTCATGGGCAGATTGGGTGAGCGAAAAGGAGTCTATGATCTGCTTCAGTCCATTCAGCAATTGAAGGCGCTGGGCGTTACAGCGACCTTCAATCTGGCAGGAGATGGCGAAGTTGAAGAAGTCAAAGCGATTGTACAGCAGTATGGAATAGAGGATCGTGTCAATGTACTCGGCTGGATTAACGGAGAGCAAAAGGAAAAGCTGATGCGGGAAGCGGATCTGCTGGTCCTGCCTTCTTATCATGAGGGATTACCTATGGCCATACTTGAAGCAATGAATTGTGGCTTGCCCATTATATCGACCACCGTCGGAGGCATCCCCGAAGTGATTACAACTGGTCATAATGGGCTGTTAATCGAGCCGGGAGATGTGCACGAGCTAACATCAGCACTGGAATATCTCATCACGGATGAAGAGGTTAGAGCAAGAATGGGTTCGCATAACAGAACGATTATATCGGATAAATTCGATATGAATCTTCTCGTAGGCAGATTGTCAGGAATATATGATGCACTTCAAGTGAAGGTATCCTAGTGAACAGGAAAAGGTGATGAAATGAACCCCTTGGTATCTTGCATCATTACGACCCATAACCGGGCGGAGTTATTGAAAAATGCGTTGAGAAGTGTACGTGAGCAAACACATCCGTATCTGGAGATTTTCATTGTGGATGATGGTTCAGAAGATCAGACGCCGGAAATCTGTCAGGCTTGGACCCGGGAAGATTCACGGATTCGGTACATCCGGGTTCCATATCCCAAAGGAGCCAATCATGCACGGAATGTGGGGATATCCCATGCCAATGGCAAGTACATTGCATTCCTTGATGATGATGATGAATGGATGGCTGACAAAATTAAAACCCAGGCGGAAGTGCTGGAGCGTACACAGGAGTCATTCACCTTTTGCAGCAAGTATCTTGCATACACGAACGAGCAGCATGAGGTGGTCAAACGGAAATTGTCGGTGGAACCTCGTGATGTTGTTCGGTATGAGGATCTGCTCACATTCAACTGGATCGGGGAAACGTCCAAAATCATGGTACTTACCTCACTGGCCCGTGAAGTTCGATTCGATGAGAATCTGACATCCGCTCAAGATTACGACTTTTATCTGCGCATATTGAAGCGAGGCTATATCGCCGTGAATGTGAAAGAACCACTGGTGGATATCAACATCCATAGTGGACCACGAATTTCAACCTCTACAACGGCCAAGTACAAGGGCCAACGCAAGATTATTTTGAAATACTACAACGATATGTCCAAGGAACAGAAGCGCCGCCAACTACATCATTATCGAATGCTGGAGTGGTCGAGAAATACCCTTCGTAACAACGTCTATTTGAGAAAAGCACTGTCGTTGTATCCCTGGTGGAAAGATTGGGTGCTGCTCAAGCGTAATACCAAGATCATGATGCAAGGTTTTCTGATGAGATTTCATGCAAGACGCGCAGTTGGAACGTATACAGAGGAACCTGTGCGAATGAAACTAAAGTAAGAGGTGCCTGGATGGAGAATCCGACGGTGTATATGCTGCCCAAGATGATTGAGAACAATAAATTCAATGAACTGTTATCCGATTCCATTGAGAACAAGGGATGGGAAGTGAAGCAGTTCACCAAAAAAGATCTAATCAAATTGAGAAAAAATGATGTGCTGCATTTTCATTGGCCCAGCTTCTATTACAGAGGTTCATCCCTGCTGTCAACAGTGATCAAATCCATTCTGTATGTATTGATGATCTGTTTTGCACGCTTGCGCGGGGCCAAATTATTCTGGACGGTGCATAACATCTGGCCTCACAACAGTGGCAAGACGCGGTTCGATTATTGGATGAGAAAAATACTGGTCCGAAATTGCTCCAAGCTGATTGTCATGGGCAAACCCTTGATCTCCGAAATCTGTTCGACGTTTGGGATTGATTCCAGCCGGATCGAGATTATTCCGCATGGACATTACAAGGGAGTGTATCAGGGAAAAGGCGTGAATATCCGCTCCCGCTTTGGCATCCCGGAGGATAGTTATGTGTATGCGTTCTTCGGTCAGGTCTCACCGTACAAGGGTGTGGATGATTTGCTGGAGGCGTTCAAGGATCTGAATTCCGATCAAGCCCATCTGTTGATTGCCGGTAAAAAGGTGAAGGACTACGATCTCGGTGAAGAATTTCTCGAGAGCGGACATATTCATACCCATTTTCATTTTATTGAAGACGATGAATATTCGGATTATTTTGATGCGGTGGATTCTATCATCCTTCCTTATAAACAAATTGCGACTTCAGGCAGTGCGATTCTGGCACTGACCTTTGGCAAACCGGTTGTAGCGCCAAGGATTGGTCTGCTGGAGGAATATCTGCCGGAAGATTGTGCGGTGCTCTACGAACCTTCCGATCCGGATGGATTGCTCAAGGCGATGAATATGATCCGGTTAAAGCAATCGGAGTTCCAGGAAGGCAGTGGTTTTGTCAAAGCGTTGGAGCGTCTGGACTGGCCAGTGATTGCCCAAAGGACACTTACCCTGTACTCCAATTAGTACAGATGAGAGAGTGGACCTAATTCAAAAATATGGGGATGAAATGATGAAGGTAACCGTCGCGATCTGTACGTATAACCGTGCACATGATGCGGTAGAGGCCATACGAAGTGCAATACAACAGAATTACGCAAGCAGCGACTATGAGATCATTCTTATTGATAACAATTCGAAAGACAATACACGGGAAATCGTGCTTCAAACGATTTTGCAGCATGAGAACCATTCAATACGGTATGTGTTGGAAGAAAAGCAAGGCTTGTCTGTAGCCCGTAACCGGGCCATTCACGAGGCACGCGGCGAATATATCCTGTTTCTTGACGATGATGCCTTTGCTTGCAGAGACTGGATTCGCCAGATCGTCAGCGTGTTTGAGATGAGCGAGAGCATTGGATGTGTCGGTGGCAAGATTGATCCGATCTGGGAAGTGCCCGAACCGATGTGGATTCCACCCGAGAACAGGTCACTGTTCACCATTCTGGATTTTGCAGATGAAGTAACTGAGATGAAAAGCCCCTATATTCCATTTGGCGCGAATGTGGCTTTTCGTTTATCCGTTTTCGATCAACTGGCTCCCTTCCGTGAAGACCTTGGAAGAGTGGGGAACAATCTTCTCTCCAGTGAAGAGAGTGAGTTAATTGCAAGAATACGGACGAAGTTCAAGGTGTATTACACGCCGTATGGCGCTGTACAACACAAAGTAGCGAAAGAGCGAACGACGAAGAACTGGTTTCTGCGCCGAATCTATTGGCAGGGTGTGAGTGATGCCATTCGGGATCAGGATCGTGGTGTTGTGCGTACGGCCAAACATGGAATCAAGCTTGCGCAGGGGATCACAGCCTCGCTGATCTATATCTATAATGCAGATCGGTTCACACGTCAGCTTGCCAAAGTATGTTACAGAAACGGCATGATCGTTGGGTCGCTTCGTCAAAACAGTAAGGGATGAGGATCGCTATGGCGCAAGTTGCACTTCGCAAAGTATTCAGAGGAAACGGCTTAATGAGTGCCATATTCCAGACAAGTGGAACCAATCTGCTGGTTATGACACTGACGATGCTGTCTTCCATTTTGACGTCACGCATGTTCGGCGTAGAGGGAAAGGGTGCGTTCTCGGCCATTCTATTCTGGCCTGCACTATTAACCGGATTGGTAGGATTCGGACTACCGACATCCATCATTTATAACATCAAACAGAGTGCAACTGAGAAGAGTGCGCAGTATGTTCGGTTAAGTTTTCTCTTTCAGGTTCCGGTGTGCATCATCATCGGTATAGTTGCCTGGTTTGGATTACCCTTCTGGCTCTCCAGCTTTCCGCCAGAGGTCGTGCAGATATCCAGATGGTATACGATTGCTACGGTCCCTGTACTCATTGTCATCAATCTCATATCAGCCCTCTCGCAGAGTCGGGAGAAATTCGCTGTATATAATGGCATCCGGTTAATGATCCCCCTGTTTAATGTAGGCGGGCTTTTTGTGTTATGGGGCCTGGGCATGCTGAGCATTCAGCTCGCGGCTGCGATCTATTTTGTAACCAGCTTCTCAGTGGTGGCGTGGGCTATCTATGCCAACCGTAATGAATTAAGACTGAGATGGTTCAAGGATCGGGTGGACCAGAGTTCGGCCAAGAAACTTTTCGGTTATGGCAGCAAGGTGTATGGCGTTGAATTGCTAGGAACATTGTATACCCAGTTTGATAAGATCATTATTTTGG
Organism: Paenibacillus sp. SZ31; assembly: GCF_012912005.1. Classification (GTDB taxonomy): domain Bacteria; phylum Bacillota; class Bacilli; order Paenibacillales; family Paenibacillaceae; genus Paenibacillus. Next base: position 156,468 of record NZ_JABBEA010000004.1, on the reverse strand, counting down.
CTTTGCTCACCCCGCGTGATTTCGGATTGTATTCCGTTGTGTTTGCGCTGTCCCGAATCTACAATGCAGTTCAAACGGCGATCAGCAATGTTGTTTTCCCAAAAGTGACCGGATTACCCCAAGAGCAGATTATTCGAACGGTCGGCAGAGCCTTCCGCATCTCGCTCATGGTCATGATGATCATCGTTATACCGACCATGTTTGTGGGGAACTACCTGATGGGTCTTCTATTTGGCTCCGAATTTTTGGAAGCGAGCGTCGCATTTTATATTTTGGCTGTGGAATGCATCATTGGTGGTGGCTCATGGATTCTGGCATCCGCCTTCAATGCACTGGGTCGGCCAGGGCTTGTGATGATCAGACAGCTCATTGCACTCTCGGTGACGGTGGCCTTGTTCTTCGTGTTCACCCCGCTATGGGGGCTTAATGGCATTGCGATTGCTTTGCTGATCGGGTCCATTGTACGAATGGTGGTCACTGTGGCCGCGATGAAGATTGTATTTAAGGTGAAGTTTGCCGCCATGTTCTATGACAAGCAAGATCTACCGTTTCTCTATGAACGGTTAAACAAAAAAAGAAGAAGAGTCACCCAAGGAGGAGATGGAGATGCTGGGCACTAACAATATTCATCCAATGGAAGAGTTGAAGGGACATTTACGTCAGATTTTGAAGGTCATTCCACCCCGTACCGAAATCTATTATCTGGATTATCCGGTGCATAGCAATGGTGGCGACTTGTTGATTATGAAAGGTACTGAGGCTTTCTTCCGAGACAATGATATTCATGTACGTGCCAGATACAGCATTCTGGATTGCCCTTTGTCTCTCAAGGTTCCGGAAGGCATCACGATTGTGTTGCACGGGGGAGGTAACTTTGGTGACTTGTACCCTGCCCATCAGAAATTGAGAGAACGGATGATTGCTCAACATCCGAATCACCGGATCGTAATTCTACCACAGACGATGTTTTACAAGAGTGATATTGAATTGAAAAAGACAGCCCAAGTATTCAATCGTCATAAGGATGTACACTTTTTTGTTAGGGATACATTATCTTATGAGATAGCCAGTAAAGAATTTCAACAAACCAATGTGTATCTATCTCCGGATATGGCACATCAATTGTGGCCTCTTAAGTCCAAGAGCCAGCCTACTGCAGAGATGTTGTATTTCTTCCGTAAAGACATTGAGAAGACTCAGAATCAGGTGCATTACGAATCCGTCAGTGGACCCAAGGCCACGTTTAAAGACTGGGAGACATTGTACAACCGGGTCGACCGGAAGATCATTCGCATGATTACATCCCGGTTGAAGTCAGGGAAAGGTAGCTCTTTCGCCCGCTGGTTGTGGTACAAATACTCTGATCGGATGGTACATACGGCCATTAAGGAATTCAATAAATACCAAACCATCACGACATCCCGTCTGCATGGACATATTCTCGCTTGTCTCCTGGATCAACCGAACATCCTGCTGGATAATTCATATGGCAAGAACTCGAATTATTATGCAGCCTGGACGAAGAGCAATCCAGCAGGCAGACTCGAATCCAATCAGACCAGCACATATAACAAGCCAACCGAGAGCGGCAAGGGAGCAAGTACGGTTGTACTTTCGGATGGTGCAGCCCTATGAGAAGTATTCTGTTATCCGGCGGTTCTGGCAAGCGTCTCTGGCCGTTATCCAACGATTCCAGATCCAAGCAATTTCTTAAAGTGCTTCACGGGCCTGAGGGAAGTCCGGAATCCATGGTACAGCGGGTATGGCGACAGCTGAATCATGCCGGACTTGCATCACAGGCGCTTATCGCAACCAGTTTGCCTCAGGTCGAGATTCTGACTTCTCAGCTGGGAGACGATGTGAGACTGGTCGTGGAGCCAGAGCGCAGAGATACGTTTCCTGCGATTGCGCTCGCAGCCTCTTATCTGTATTCCGTAGAGAGTGTGAGTCTGAATGAGACCATTGCAGTCTTGCCAGTCGATCCTTTTGTAGAGAAAGAATTCTTTGAGGTTCTGGCAACTTTGCCAGAGATGCTGGATAAATCTGGTGCTGATCTGGCCTTAATGGGGGTTGTGCCGACGTACCCGTCAGAGAAGTACGGATACATCATTCCGCAATCCCTATCTTCCAGTGAAAATAACAATGAATACGTGAATGTAGCGAAGTTCCAGGAGAAACCCTGCGAATCCGATGCGGCCCTTATGATGGAGCAGGCCGCATTATGGAATTGCGGGGTTTTTGCTTTTAAGCTGGGTTATTTGATCAATCTGCTGATTGAGATGGAACTGCCGATACAGTACGACGAAATGCTGAAGCAATACGGAAGATTGAACAAGATCAGTTTTGATTACCAGGTGGTCGAGCGAGCCAATCAGATTATCGCCATTCCGTATAACGGCTTCTGGAAAGATCTAGGCACGTGGAACACACTCACGGAAGAGATGGGAACTTCGGTGGTAGGAAAAGGATGGATCACGGGAGATTCCCTGAATACTCACCTGGTCAATGAATTGAACATCCCGGTTGCGATATTGGGCTTGTCAGATGTGGTGGTAGCTGTGAGTCCGGATGGCATTCTGGTCAGTGACAAAGAGGCTAGCCCAGGCATCAAGGAAATCTTGAAGAATGAGGATCAACGTCCCATGTATGAGGAGCGCAGATGGGGGTGCTACCGGGTGCTGGATTATACAAGAAACGAATCTGGCGGCGAGGTTCTCACCAAACGAATCTGCATTAGTGCCGGGAAAAACCTGAGTTATCAATATCATTTGCTTCGCAATGAGGTATGGACGGTTGTATCAGGAACAGGGGAATTGATTCTGGATGGGCAGAGCCGAATGATCGGGCAAGGAGACACGGTGGTCATTGATCGGAGTATGCTTCATTCCGTCAGAGCTGTTACGGAACTGGAGATCATCGAAGTGCAGATCGGCAGCCAGCTGATTGAGGAAGATATCGTTAGAGTATCTACCGGATGGCAGGATATTGTTCAGACATATGTGAAGCACGCGTAACCAACACATTAGGACATGGGGGAGATTATGGAATGAATATTACGGTGATTGGCACAGGGTATGTGGGTTTGGTATCGGGCGTATGTTTTTCGGAACTGGGAAATAATGTGATCTGTGTCGACAATAATGTTGAAAAAGTGAATATGTTGACGGATGGTCATGTACCTATCTATGAACCGGGTCTCAAGGACATCATGAATGCCAATATGAAAGCGGGAAGGCTGTCCTTCACCACCAAAATTCAGGATGCCATCAGTCGTTCGGATATTATTATCATCGCTGTAGGAACGCCGTCCCTGCCGAATGGCGAAGCGAATCTGAGTTTTATTGAGCTTGTTGCACGAGAAATTGGTTCTTATATGGATAATTATAAAATAATAATGACTAAAAGCACTGTTCCTGTCGGAACCAACGATCGCATTCAGGAATGGATCAGCAGTTTGACGAGTCACCCATTCGACATGGCATCGGTACCGGAGTTCCTGCGGGAAGGTACCGCTGTGCAGGACACACTGTATCCTGACCGGATAGTCATTGGGACACATAGCGATCGGGCAGTTGCCACGTTGAAAGAACTGCATCAGCCATTAACCGATCAGATTATTGTTACGGATATTCGCTCGGCCGAAATGATTAAATATGCATCCAACGCTTTCCTGGCAACCAAGATCTCATTTATCAACGAAATCTCTAACATCTGTGAAAAAGTAGGAGCAGATGTCAGCCGCGTTGCCGAAGGCATGGGATATGACAGACGAATCGGTGCTTCCTTTCTCAAGGCAGGCATTGGATATGGAGGTTCCTGTTTCCCTAAGGATACACAAGCTTTAATTCAAATTGCAGGTAATGTGGATTATGACTTCAAACTGCTGAAGTCCGTGGTGGAAGTGAACAAGGATCAACGCTTCAACGTCATTCGCAAACTGGAAGACGCACTTGGTTCACTCGAAGGGAAGCAAATTGCGATCTGGGGGCTCGCTTTCAAGCCGGATACCGACGATGTTCGGGATGCTCCGGCGATTGAGATCATTCAGCGTTTGCTTGAGGAGGGAGCAGTGATTCGGGCATATGATCCCATTGCTACCGAGAACTTCCGCAAAGAGGTGGATTCCCCATCCATTACGTGGGAAGATCGTGCAATGAACGCGGCGCAAGGTGCTGATGCACTCTGTGTCCTGACCGAGTGGAAAGAGTTCATGGAGGTTAATCTGACTGATTTGGCAGCGCATATGAATCAACCCATTCTCATTGATGGAAGAAACATCTACGGAGAAGAACAGATCAAAGACACGTCCTTTCAATACTACTCCGTCGGTCGTCCAGGTCTAACCAATATCGATGGAAGAAAAACGGCAGTCATCTGACGGAGGCCATAACATGAGACGCGGGATCAAAATAACATTAGGTGCCCTTTCCCTTGTTGCAGTTGTCATGATTGGATATTCTGTGTATCTGTATCTGCATGTCAAATCAGCGGCGGATCAAATGTATGAGCCCCGGGAACCCATCAAACAGGTATCCATTGTTGACCAGAGGGGCGGGGGAGATTTCCCTGTGGACATGGAGAATGAAGAACCTTTCAATGCTTTAATTCTGGGTGTGGATGAGCGCTCCAATGATCGGGGGCGCTCCGACACCATAATTGTATTGAGTGTTAACCCTGCAAAACAATCCGTACTTATGTTTAACATCCCGCGGGATACCAGAACGAGTATTGTAGGACATGGCACGGAGGATAAGGTCAATCATGCTTACGCTTTTGGTGGTGTTAACATGTCTGTGCAAACAGTGGAACAATTGCTCAACGTTCCCATACACTACTACATGAAGGTGAATATGGAGGGCTTTGCACAAGTCATCGACATGGTGGGTGGAGTGAATGTGAATAACCCTTTCGCATTTGACTATGAGGGTTACCGGTTCGAGCAAGGGAATATTCATCTGGATGGTGAAGCTGCTTTGGGATTTTCGCGGATGCGTTATGATGATCCGAAGGGAGATCTTGGGCGGAATGACCGCCAGCGGGAGATCATCAAACAAGTGCTGAAGAATACGGTCCAGGTATCCAACGTGTTGCAACTGGAGACGTTGCTGGACGAAGTCAGTGCTCATGTCAGAACCGACGTTACCTTTGATGAGATGAAGCAGATGTTCTCCAATTATCGTTCAGTACTGGATCATATTGAATCCGTTGAGATTAAAGGCACGGGCAAGAAAATAGACGGCGTGTATTACTATATCGTGGAACAGTCGGAACGAGACAGGATACATCAGATGATTGAAGAACATTCAAAATGATCGGATAGGGCGGTGAACCAGATGCGTATCTCCAGGCTAATGAAATTGTCCCTGATTGTGCTACTAATGTATATGCTCATGATACCGACAAGTACAAATTATGTTCAATCAGCTCAAAGCTATCAATGGAATAATATACCTATTGGTGGTGGGGGGTACGTTACCGGGGTGGTCATTCATCCGACTGAGCCTGATCTGGTTTACGCTCGAACTGACGTTGGAGGAGCTTACAGACTGGATGTCACTTCAGGAGATTGGGTTCCACTACTGGACCATTTCGGAGATGAGGATAGCAATCTGTACGGCGTAGATGGAATTGCGCTGGATCAGCAAAACCCCAATGTCGTGTATATCGCTGCTGGGAAGTACGGAAATGTGGGGCCAAGTGATATTCTGAAATCCACAGATCGAGGAGAAACCTGGATTCGGACGGGACTCAATCTTCGGAACGAATCAAATGGAAATATCCATCGAGCCATGGGTGAGAGCATCGCTGTTAATCCAACGAACTCCAATTACCTGCATGTCGGTACGCGATATGATGGATTGTACACCTCCAGCGATGGTGCAGCTACGTGGAGCAAGGTGTGGGATGTACCGAGCGGGCTGTCCGGTGAGGGTATACGGAGTGTAGCCTATGGATTAAATCCCGTGACGAAGCAAGGTCAAGTTGTGTATGCAGGGGTTCGCGGCATTGGTGTGTATAGCAAAGCACCAAGAAGCAATGGGCAGACGACCTGGCAACTTACCGGGAGAAGTCCCGAATATCCTGCGCGTATGACTGTGGCAAAGAACGGCACGTTATATGTGACTACTGATAATCAGGGCGTCTACAAGTTCAATGGTGTGCAGTGGACGAATATCACGCCAAGTTCCAGCTACTCGTCTTATTATGGGATCACGATCGATCCCCAAAACGATAATCATATCTTGGCAGCCGTTCGAACAGGCGGAGATAACCTGCCACTGTATCGTTCGGTAAACGGCGGACTTAGTTGGACAACAGTGAGCAAGTCACTGGTATCCAAACCGTCCTGGTGGACACCCAACATGTTTTTCTCAGCGACATCCAGCATCAAGTTCGATCCACATAACCCGGGTACCGTATATGCTACAGACTGGTTTGGTGTATACAAGACAGAAAATATCAATGGTACAAATGGATTGACTGGCAGTACTGCGAGTACTTGGGAAGCCATTACAGATGGTCATGAAGAAGTCGTTGCGCTGACTGCATCCACACCACCTCAAGGTGTTTCATTCTTTAGCGGTTTAACAGATCAGGTCGGATTTAGACATGAGAATGTATCCGATGTTCCTCTCAATAAAATCCCGCTCGCGGGTATGCGAGAAATTGTAAGTATTGACTATCATGAAGCAAATCCGAATTACATGATATTTCTGGGAAGCAGCGACTGGTATGGTACGACCACACGTTTATTTGTCTCTTCCAATAACGGAGTTACCGTAACTCCAATGAATGTTCCAGCTGGCTCCAAACTGGGGAGGGTCGCCTACTCGGCTATCAATCCGAATGTAATTGTTTATTACCCCCAGACCGGTAATCCGGTCAGAAGCACGAATCGTGGCGCAACATGGCAAAATATGAATGGTGCCCCTTTTCAGGCTATCGGGGGGAATATGGTCTTCGCCTATAATCATCCACTGGCTGCCGATCGCATCAATGGATATAAATTTTATATGTATGCTGCTGGTTATCTGTATCGGTCTACGGATGCAGGAGCCAACTGGTCTAAAGCGAATGCGGTTCGCCTTCCTGTTAATACGGATATCAATACGAGCTTTATTAAAGTCGAGGCTGCACCCGGTGTGGCGAATGCCGTATGGGTAAGTTTGGGAACCGATGGACTATATGCATCGACGAACTCGGGAAATACATTTTCCAAGATCCAGAACGTACAGAATTCCAAATTATTTGCCTTTGGAAAAGCTCAGCCAGGCAAATTTGTTCCAGCCGTCTATGTATACGGCACCGTAAATAATGTGAATGGATTCTTCCGTTCCGATGATATGGGGGCAACCTGGAACAATATAGGACCTATAGGTGCTGGAATCGGGTTGGGCAATGAACCGCAAATTATGGCGGCAGACCGACAAATCTATGGTCAGGTATATGTAGGTACGAATGGCAGAGGTATGTATGTCGGTTCATTAGAATAAAGAAAGAGATATGAAAGTGGTGATGAATCATATGATGGAGGAGGGTTCCGGGCGCACGAGACAAAGGCATGTTCGAAGAACGTACGGGTTTCTCATTGCACTGCTGCTGATTGTGATCTGGATTCTGGTCATCTGGTCCATGTCCACACAATCCTCTCAGCAGCAGGACATTCAGCCTTGGCTTCATAAATGGTCTCAAAAATTGCAAATCGGTTTTACGCTGCCAGATGTGCAATTCACCTACGGGGAATATGAGTATTCGCTGAAACAGAGGCCGTACGATTTTGCAGAGTTCATCTTTCGCAAGAGTGCGCATCTATTTGTATACGCTGTGCTCGCCGTGCTTGTGTACGGCGGGCTGCGATACAGGAGAACAGCCATCACGACCTGTATCGTGTCTGCTCTGGCTGTGGTGTGTATCATCGCCTCCATTGATGAGTATATTCAGCAGTTCAGCCCAGACCGGACAAGCTCGATACGTGATGTTGGAGTGGACTTGCTCGGTGGCTGCTGTGGGATTGCTATATATGCCGGGCTTCAGTTTCTGATAAATAGGATCAGAAAGAGAAAGCGTACTTCCATTTAAAGCGAGTGATTTCCCAGGAAATTAGATGCATCGTTCAGCTTCTACTTGTCTACCATCCATCATAAATATGGATGGAGGACAAGGAGGACTGGACATGCTGCGAAGAAGAAACAGGAATGCTTTGCTCAAGAAAATCGGGTTCATAGCGATCATACTGATCCTGCTATGGTTGATCGGTAGAACCATTCCGTATTTGTTTCGGGCAGATACACCGGATGAAGCTGCGGCTGTTGCCGAAGAATTTTACAAATATGAGCAGACGGGTGACTTCGGCAGTTCATGGGAACTGTTTCATCCGCTGATGAAAGAGCGGTTTCCAAAGAGTGCTTACGTACAGAACAGAGCACATATATTCATGCAGCACTTTGGCGTGGAAACTTTTGAGCTGGAGATGGAGAAGCCGGAGCGTGAGTTCGATGTCACGGTGGTGGATGGTGTGAAGCCATTCTCAGAAGCTTACAGAATCCGGGTCACTCAGAAGTACTCAGGTACTTTTGGACAATTCGATATTGTGCAGACCTGTTATCTGGTAGAGGATGGCGATGAGTGGACCTTACTCTGGTATTATCCGAATCAGAAGAATGAGGGTGCTTCGCAGGATAACAACAGTGAATAATCAAAAATCATTGTCAAAGCAACTGGAATTAAGTCATAATGATATTCACCCATACGTTGCACCGAATTGTATCATTTACCTAACATAAGGCTCCATAAATGCGAGACTTTTGTCGCATTTATGGAGTTTTTTTTGTATTTTATTCGATTTTATGGCTGTAAAGCCTTGACATTAGTCCCGGTGTCAAGTAAATTACGAGGTAGATACAAAATGTATCAATTTTCAGCGTCTAACGACAAATAACAGGGACTTCTAAGCTCCTTGTGAGGGGAAGGAATATCATTGATCGAAACGGGCCGCTTTTACTGTGTCAGTTGTGGGATGATTGTGTCGGTCGCTAGAAGCTCTGTCGAAATGAAGGAAGAGGGCTATGGAGGCAATCACGTATTTCGCACCGGATTCTATCGGAGTGAAATGCCGCTTGGATGCTGTGAAGCGTGTGTAGTTGAAGTGAAACGTCAGGGGAAAACCCAGTTTGCGGGACATTATACTAAAGATTATGATACACTATGTGCATATGAGAAACGGGCATGAGCTATATGCTCGTCCATGAAGGAGGGGATTGAATGCAGCAGGAGCCGGTCGTCCGGATTCAGGGCGTCAGCAAGATCATATCCTCCCGATCATTGGTCAGCGACCTGACTCTGGATATTTCTCCGGGGCAGGTTTTTGGTTTTTTAGGACCTAATGGCGCGGGAAAAACAACGACGATTCGAATGATGGTTGGACTGATGTCCATCAGTAAAGGTGATATTTTCATCTCGGGACACAGTGTGAAGAATGAGTTTGAGCAGGCGGTAGCGCAGGTCGGAGCCATTGTGGAAAATCCGGAGATGTACAAGTTTCTGACTGGATACCAGAATCTCGTTCACTTTGCCCGCATGTCGCCGGGAGTGACGAAAGAACGTATTGCGGAAACGATTGAGCGAGTGGGGCTTACAGCCCGTATACACGATAAGGTTAAAACCTACTCACTGGGTATGCGCCAGCGTCTGGGTGTCGCGCAAGCGATATTACATAAACCGAAGCTGCTTGTACTGGATGAGCCGACCAATGGTCTGGACCCACAGGGCATACGGGAACTGAGAGATTATTTGCGTCAGCTTACCCAAGAGGAAGGCATTACGGTCTTCGTATCCAGCCATTTGCTGTCGGAGATGGAACTGATGTGTGATACCGTAGCCATCATCCAGAACGGCAAGTTGATTGATGTAAGAAACCTTCGGGCTGAAGCAGGTTCGGATGCATTAATTGAAGTTGCTTTTGAGCTGAATGATGCAGACCGCGCTGCCGATCTGATTCAGGGTGCTACTGTACAGGGCAATGTCCTGGTCGCACGGGTGTCTCGTGAGCAGATTCCGGATATCAATGCCAAGCTGGTTAGCGAAGGGTTTCAGGTATATGGTATTCGTAACGTGACTCATACCCTGGAAGAACAATTCTTGCAAGTCACTGGGGGTGGAGGCATTGGGTAGTTTCGGTAATCTGATATTGAATGAAAACATGAAAATTTTCCGTCGTCCTCGTACCTGGATCATGTTATCGATTCTGGCACTGATCTCGCTGTTAATGCCAGTGTTACTGCGAGAAGGCATGGGGTCCAATGAAGTCTTGTACTGGGAAGCGGCTGTGACGACCATCCAGATCACGTTTTTCCTGAACACGATCTTCTGTGTTGTGATTGCAGCGGAATCGGTCGCAGGCGAATTCACCTGGGGAACCATTAAGCTATTGCTGATCCGTCCATGGTCACGAAGCAAAGTTCTCGCTTCCAAATACCTGACCGTCATTGGCTTCAGTATTGTCAGTACATTGCTGGTCATCGCGATGGCCATGCTAACGTCCTATATTCTTTTCTCGCATGATGCTCCGGGAGGAAGCAATAGTCCGGCTACGAATGCTCTGACGCTATGGGGATATCTGTACGTCGATCTGTTCATTACGCTTGCGATTGCCTTCATGGTGTCCTCCGTCTTTCGTTCAGGCGCACTTGCGATTGGATTATCCCTGTTCATTATGTTCTCACAAAGTATATTCTCACTCATATTCAATCCGGACCGTTATGAGTGGGCCAAGTATGTTTTATTCAACAACATGGATCTTAGCAAATACATGACTTCCGGAGCGGAATTTACGCTCATGGGTGGTCCGAGTGCAGGAATGACACTTGGTTTCTCCATTGCAGTCCTGGCAGTGTATTATGTTATTTTCATGGTGATTTCCTGGGTTGTATTCAGCAAAAGAGATGTGGCAGGCTAACGCCTGCTTCTTTTTTTTGCTCCAATGCTGTTTTGGGAAGAAAAAAGTGTATATTCAGCATCGGCTGTGGCATGACTGTCATTTAAGGGTACTTATAAATGACTAGATATACATATCAACGCCGCAGTCACTTTGGCAACGCAGCGCATGGAGGGATCACGTTTCTTGATAAACAACAAGTTCTACCGCATCTGCACAGCGATTATTCTGCTGCTGCTCATCGTGTATCTGGGGAATAAAGTGAACTTTATTTTCAGCCCCCTGACCTCACTGATTCACATCATCATCATTCCGCTGCTGATTGCTGGTTTCTTCTATTATCTGCTGCGCCCGCTCGTCGATTACATGGAAAGGCATAAGATCAAGCGTGCATTGTCAGTTCTGATTATTTATGTCGTGACTGCATTAATACTTGCTGGTTTCAGTGTGTTGGTATGGCCTTCATTGAGAGAACAACTGATGAATTTTGTGGAGAATGCTCCAGCGTTGGTTACTTCGCTCAGCGACCAGTTGAATGCACTTGAAAAGAGTAATTTTGTTTCCAGATATCTGCCTGACGATTCCAATCTATTCTCACGACTTTCTGATATTCTGAGCCAAGGGATCACTCAGGTAACCGATTATGTCTCCGGGTTATTCTCCGTGGTATCCAATCTGGTTATTATTCTGGCAACGTTCCCGATCATGTTGTATTACATGCTTAAGGAAGGCAGCAAGTTTGGAACGAATCTGACCTTATTGTTGCCAAGACATTATCGGAAGGATGGGGAAGAAACCGTCCATGAGATCGATGAGGCACTAAGCAACTATATCGTCGGCCGGGTTATCGTTAATGTAGCCCTGGGGATTCTGATGTACATCGGTTTTCTCATCTTAGGTTTGCCGTATGCGTTGCTGCTGACCGTTGTATCGATTATTCTGAACTTTATTCCTTATGTGGGAGCTTTGCTGGCAGCTATCCCGGTTGTCATTGTCGCGTTTATCGAATCACCTTCGATGGCGATCTGGTCCCTGGTCATTATTGTAATCGCACAGCAAATTCAGGATAACCTGATCTCACCTTACGTCTACGGCAAGCAGCTTGATATTCATCCACTGACTACCGTTATTCTTTTGCTTGTAGGTGCCGATCTGGGAAATATCTTGGGTATGATTATCGTGATTCCGCTATATATGATTCTGAAAATTATAGTTCGCAGAATCCATTATCGGATTGTCGAAGATAAGACGGAAACTTAAATGGAATTAGAAATATAACTCTGTTATGTGTCTCCACTAATGTTTGCTCTTGAATCACATCGATAAGCTCAACAGGATAAGCCGCATATCCATGGTGAAGGGTTGGTAACTTGCCCTCGCGATGGATATGCGGCTTATTTTTTATTTTCAGAATTATTGCTCACTCATGTTATACCTGTTATACTTGATATATAACAGATAATAAAAAGAAGGTGAACCCTTGATTATTCAACTGGATATGCAATCCGAACTTCCCATCTATTCGCAACTTGTTTATCAAATTATTGAAGGCATTGCTAGTGGTGAGTTACAGCTAGGTGAGGCGCTACCCTCGGTTCGGAATTTGGCAGCAGATATTGGTGTTAACCTTCACACGGTCAACAAGGCTTATACACTACTCAAGCAAGATGGATACATTCTTGTTCATAGACAAAAGGGAGTCGTGGTAAACCCTGATGGAATGCCTGATTTAACGGATGATTTTTTGAAAAAGCAGCAAAGCGAATTAAGACCGATTATTGCCGAAGCGATATGTCGTGGAATGACCAAAGAAGAGCTAACTGCGGTATTAGACCAAATGTATGATGATGTAAAGATGGGTCACAACAGAGAATAAAGAATCAAGGGAGTGTGTTATGTATGCAACTATTTAGTATATTACCTATCATCTTAATCTTTGCTCCATTAGCCTTACTTCTATCCTTTACACCTTATTTGACAAGGGAAACAATTAGCTTTGGGGTTACGGTAAGTGAATATAATTACCACACACCCATCTTACGTAAGCTACGGAGTACGTTTGCTACAGTAAGTTTGATCGGGAACGGGTTGGTTATCCTTGTCTGTCTGTATTTACTTCGATCTGCTAATGAAGAGTCAACCGCAATAATCACCGGTGTTTGCACAATGATATTCATTGTGTACTGGTCAGCACTACACATCTTATTTCATTTCAAGATGAAAAAAATAAAGGGAACACTTACAACTGTAGAAACACCTCAAAGGGTTAAAATCGATACTACCTTCCGCCAAAATAAGCTCACCTATTCCAGCTATTGGTTTCTCATTCATATTGCTATTATTGTAGCCATTGCGATCATTTCGATCCTGAATTATAAGGCACTCCCTAACGTGATTCCAATGAAATATGATTTTCAGGGCAATGTCACTTCCAGTGTGCCTAAAACCTACCTTTCGGTACTGGCTATTAATCTTGTACAGCTAGGAATTATTGGACTTATGATGTTGGTGAACTGGAGTATTAAAACAAGCAAACAACAGCTTACTACGTCTAATCCTGCCAAATTTGCTGCTGAAAATATTCAATTCCGCCGTAAATGGTCCCTATTTACGATCATCACGGGGTTCCTTCTTACCATTTTATTTGCCTTCATTCAGATCAATATGTTCCTCCCTAATCTGTTCTTGTTAACAGCGATTAGCTTCATCACCCCTGTGGCAATCGTATTAGGCGCTATATTGCTGTCTCTCACAGGCAGACAAGGCGGTGGGAAAATTCGTAATCATCAAGAGGATCGCGAACGATCCAAGGAGCAGCCTGTGAATGACGATGAATATTGGAAGCTTGGTTTTATTTACTTCAATGCCAATGATCCTTCTTTTACTGTAGAAAAACGTTATGGGATAGGCTGGACGATTAACTTCGCTCGTCCGCTATCTTGGGTCCTGTTGTTATTCATCATTGCTATTGTTGTTATAAGTATAGTCCTGAGCCAATAAATGCTCATAGATCTATGCATATCATAAAAATAATTAGGAGGATTTATGATGATGAACAATTGGAAAAAGCTATTACTGTCTCTTACTTTCGTATGTCTCATCCTTCCGGTGACAGCCATCTCAGCAGCTGCTGAGAAACCCGCTGGTAGTGAAAATCTAGTTCCTATTCGTGAGATTGCAGAAAAGAATGGGGCAGAGGTATCTTGGCAACAACAAACAGGAGAAATCACAATACGAAAAAATGAACTTACGATTGTAGTTAAGGTAGGAGAGAAACAGGCGATGGTGAATGGGCAGGTCATATCCTTAGACAATCCTGTTCAGTTGACTAAAGGAGTTACCTTTATGGATGGGGGATTTCTTACCGAGACGCTGAAGGCAGCACCTGAGGATATATTCATTTCCCTTATTAGTGAGGGCGATGGCAAGGAGGCTGCCAAGTATGTTCATACCTCTGTGAGTGGAGTGTTGTCACCCACGTTGTTGAGTCAGCTATGGGGAGCTTTAGAAGGACAAAATGGCAAAATTACAAGTGAAGCCATAGCTAAGCATGTAGAAAATAATACAGTGCATCGCAATGTTACCTATACGTTCAAAACAGAGCTAACTCGTTTAAATATTACGGTCAGAATGAATCATAACGGACTTGTGGATGATTTGCATATTACCGCCGCTACTCCAGATGTGTATCAAAAACCAAGCTACGACGACCCATCTGCCTATACAGAACAAGACATTACGGTTGGGCAGGGTGATTTAGCTTTGCCAGGGACATTAACTTTGCCCAAGGGAGAGGGATCTTTCCCGGTTGTCATTCTGGTACACGGATCTGGGCCTAGCAATCAAGATGCTGCCATTGGTGGTGCAAAGCCATTTCGCGATCTTGCGGTAGGTTTAGCTTCACAAGGAGTTGCTGTATTAAGATACGATAAGGTTACGTATGAGCATACCTATAAGGTCGCTTCTCAGCCCCAATTCACATTAAAACAAGAAAGCGTAGATCAGGTAACCGATGCAGTGGAATTACTCAAAAAGAATACACATATTGATTCTACAGCGATTTTTGTGGCTGGACATAGTCAAGGCGGGTTTGCATTACCGTTAATCCTGGCTGAGGATAAAGAACATGATATTGCAGGAAGTATTCTACTTGCTGCACCAAGTAGTAGCTTTGTGGATGTGCTTACCGAGCAGCAGGACGAATTGGTCGATCGGATGAAGCAGCTTGGATTGGACACGGAGATCATTCAAGGACAAGCAGATTTTTATAAAAATGTTGCTGCGATCGTTAAAGATCCTAAATATTCTGTAGATCATCTTCCTGAGGCGTTTCCACTTCAACCTGCTTATTGGTGGTTTGAGCAGAGAGAATATGTGCCTGCTGAACTGGCTAAAACACAAAATACCCCTATGCTTATTATACAAGGCGAAAATGATGTGCAAGTGTCTATGAATCAATTCGAAAACTGGAAATCGGCTCTTCAAGGTCATTCCAATGTAACGTACAACAGCTATCCAAAGGTAAATCATCTATTATCCAGTTATGATGGATTATCGATTGGTCAAGAGTACGCTCAGCCATCTAATGTCTCCAAAGCCATTATCGATGATATTGCAAAGTGGGTATTAAACCTTGATTGATACCTTGGGAAAGTGACATATTGAGCGAGAAATAATAAGAAGAGCACTTACCAATATAGGCAAGTGCTCTTCTTATTGTATATAAAGTTGCTTTATTTAGAGAAATTAGGAGACTCTTTCTCGTCTTCATCGGTGTAGTCAGACATGGTCAGTGGTTCCTTGGGAACAACAGCAACTTTGTAGAACCGATTCTTGTCTTTTTCCAGCAAAACAAAGATTAGATTCTCGAACTCATATTCTTCCTGTTCGTTCATCTCGGGACGATGGCTGTAGAGCCACCCACCAATGGTGTCCCACTCATCTGCATCCAGGCTGGACATAAACATGTCGTTCACCTTCGATAAGGAAACCTTGCCATCCATAATGACATAATTCTCATTGATGACTTGAATATCTTCCACTTCGTCTGCGTCGAACTCGTCGCGAATCTCACCAACAATCTGCTCAAGTACATCCTCGATGGTTACAATTCCGGAAGTTCCTCCATATTCGTCGACAAGTACGGCGATATGTACGCCATCCTTCTGCATTTTCTTGAGCAAGTCCTTCACAGGAGTTGTTTCGTGAACAGCCGATACAGGCTGAATCAGGGAGGACAGATCGACAGGTTCATCGTTTCCGTAAAGTTCCAGGAAGAATTGCTTCGTATTAATGATACCGATGATATCGTCTTTACTCTCATTCACTACTGGAAAACGGGTATATTGTTCTTCACGAATGATCTCCAGGTTTTCCTCGTTCGTTCTATTCACATAAAGGCAGACCATATCGGTCCGAGGTACCATGATTTCTTTGGCTAACATCTCATCAAAAGCAAAGATCCGGCTTACATAACCGAACTCGGCTTGGTTGATTTTACCACTTTCAAAGCTTTCATTAATAATGATCTGCAACTCTTCTTCGGAGTGAGCATCTTCATGTTCAGAAGCAGGTTTGATTCCGAACAGTTTCACCAGTTGGTTCGCTGAGCCGTTTAGCAGCCAGATAAAAGGATACATAATTCGGTTAAACCAGATGATAGGTGTAGACGTCAGCAGTGCAACAGTCTCGGCTTTCCGGATTGCAATCGTTTTTGGAGCGAGTTCACCAACCACAACATGCAGATACGTGATGGAAGCAAACGCGATGACAAACGATAAGAATGAAGAAACCGCCTCAGGAATTTGCATGCTTTCGAACACAGGGTGGAGAATCTTCTCTACCGTTGGTTCACCCAGCCAGCCTAGTCCCAGAGATGTAATCGTGATTCCAAGCTGGCAGGCAGACAAATATCCGTCCAGATTGGCAACGGCTTGTTTCACAGCCAGCGCACGCTTGTTTCCTTCTGCAATCATTTGGTCGATCCGGCTCGGACGAACCCGTACCAGAGCGAACTCCACTGCAACAAAAAACGCCGAAAGTCCTATCAAAAAAGCCACCAATACTAAATTTAACGCATACCTCTCACTTTCCATTCACTGCTCTTCTCCTTTAGGTAATAAGTTTTTAACGAGTATTATATCTAATTTTACGTAAGAAGACCACCTTCTCATGAAGAAAAGAGGGAGAGTCTGGAAGCAAAATTGAGCAGATTGGCGTCACAATGCGGTTCTGTTCGATCATTAATCTGATATGTAGAAGGTAACACAGTCAAAATATACAATTGATGAGCAGAATTTTGGATTACCAGAATCAAGTATTTCGTATGCTTATGTAAAGTTTTATCTAAGTAAACGTTACGAACAGGGGTTACATTGGGTATCTATGATTAGCTGCAGGCTTAATCGTCAAAGCTGTGTAAGTGAGAGATTGGCAAGGTGATGAAGCTTGCCAACTGAGGAGGAAGCCGAATGTTCTGGCTGGTCATTATATTAGTCGTATTTATTTTTCAGGCAGCCACGATTCTTTTGCTGGAATTTCGGAATCCGGCCAAAGCTGTGGCTTGGCTGTTTATTTTGTTCTGTGTGCCGCTGGTCGGTTTTGTGGTGTACTATTTCGTGGCCCAGGACTATAACAAACGCAAAAAGCTTCGTAAGGGCGGATCACGGATCTTCCGGGAAATGAGGGGAACGATCTGGGAACAAGCCCACATCATTGGAGATGTTGAAGAGATGCCGGGCAATCGTTACAACCATCAGCATCGATTGTTTAACCTGCTATCCCATCTGTCGGAGAGCCCCATTACGGGTTGTAATCACAGCACGGTGCTCACGAATGGGGAAGAGGCATTTGCAGCGATGCTGAGGGAAATGGAAAAAGCAAAGCATCATTTGCATGTGGAATTTTACATTTTCCGTGATGATGTGATCAGTACGAAGTTTCAGGATGTCATGATTCGCAAGGCACAGGAGGGCGTGAAGGTTCGGTTTATCTGTGACGGTCTTGGCAGTCACAAGATGAGCTGGAGTTTTATCCGCAAACTGCAGGATGCAGGTGTGGAGTTTCATTATTTTCTGCCGCCACTGATTGCAACAATTGACCGAAGAGTTAACTACCGGAATCACCGTAAAATTGTCGTTGTGGATGGACAGGTTGGCTTCGTGGGCGGCATTAATGTAGGCGATGATTACCTTGGACAATATCCGGAGATAGGTTTCTGGCGGGATACACATGTGCAGATTGAGGGAGATGCCGTGTACTTCCTGCAAAGTACGTTCCTGAACGACTGGAAATTGGCTTCAGGTGAGCGAATTACCGAACCTCAGCTTGCGGAATTGTTTCCACCTCATATCTGTAGCGGAGAAGAACGAATTCAGATTCTGGCCAGTGGACCGGATCAGGACTGGGATGCCATTCAGGAAATGTGTTTTGGCGCCATTTCGGTAGCCTGTGACCGGATTTACATTACCACACCATACTTTATCCCGGATCCTGCGCTGTATGAGGCACTCAAAACGGCTGCTGTCAGTGGGGTCGATGTGAGAATTATCATTCCTTATCAATCCGATTCCAAGCTCGTGCATCTGGCGTCACTTTCATACGTGGAGGAGCTGTTGCGAGCAGGTGTGCAGTTTTTCCAATATCGCAAAGGTTTTGTACATGCCAAAGTGATGATTGTAGATGAGTTGCTCGCTACGGTAGGCACGGCCAATATGGACATGCGTAGTTTTTTCTGTAATTTCGAAATGACGGCCGTATTGTTTGAGAGCACTCCTATTGACCGTTTGGTTGCTGACTTTGAACGGGATCTCGGGGAATGTAGTCAGATCGATGTGCGGGTATTTCAGAAGCGTTCACGGTGGCAAAAAGGCGCAGAAATGCTTTCTCGGATGCTTTCTCCGCTTCTTTAGCCGATTTAGGGCAGATTTCTGAAGATAAGTTCACTTTTTGTGAATTTATCTTCTTTTTGCTAAGTATTTTGCTCAAATTTGATCTTTTATGATATAATAGATATATAAATCATGTCTTGGCGAAGGAGGGGAGTCTGCGGGAAAACAGGCTCCCTTTTGCTCTCTTTTGAAAGTGTAAACCGGAATTAAGACAATCTTGAATCCATTTCATATAGCCTTTAGATGCTTGTGCTCGTACTGACAGGGTACGTATAGAATCGATCTTTGTGAACACGCACTTCTATATGTAGGTTCCCCCGTGGAGTATTTAAATGATTTATGAAATGGATTCACATACTGATCCAACGGGGGGGATACCATGTCCAATGTAACGGTTAAAGAACTGACATCCAAGCCTGACCGGGGCGTCAAAAGCTCGGTGTTTACATTAAAGCTGCTGCAACGTATTGTGATGATTCTGATCGGTGCTGCACTGATGGCTGTATCGCTTGAAGTGTTTCTCGTGCCAAATGGTGTTATTGATGGTGGGATTACAGGTATTTCAATTATGGTGTCGGAGCTTACACATCTGCCACTGGGAATATTCCTGACTTTGCTCAACTTGCCGTTCCTGATTCTGGGTTACAAGCAGATTGGTAAAACATTTGCGTTATCCACGCTGCTGGGGATCGTGGTCATGTCCATCGGGACTTCATTATTGCACCATGTTCCTGCATTAACACCAGGGGAGCCATTGCTCGGAGCTGTATTCGGCGGATTGATCCTGGGTGTGGGTGTTGGACTCGTTATTCGGTCTGGCGGTTCACTGGACGGTACGGAGATTGTGGCGATCCTGCTTAGTGAGAAATCACCGTTGTCTGTAGGACAGATCGTATTGTTCATTAACGTATTTATTTTCGCAGGTGCAGGATTTGTATTCGGCTGGCCGAATGCCCTGTATTCCATGATTGCATATTATATTGCGATGAAGATGATTGATATTGTGAATGAAGGACTTGACCAGTCCAAGTCGGTATGGATCATTAGTGAGAAATATCGTGATATCGGTTCAGCTCTGACAGACCGTCTCGGTCGCGGGGTGACTTTCCTGGATGGAGAGGGCGGATTCAGCGGGGACGAGAAGAAGATCATCTTTGTCGTAATCACCCGTCTGGAAGAAGCGAAGCTCAAGACCATCGTTGAAGATTGGGACCCGCAAGCCTTTGTGGCTATCGGTAACATTCATGATGTGAAGGGCGGACGTTTTAAGAAAAAAGGTATCCATTAGCGATGTATATACGCATGAATGATAATAGCCGACACCCTTGTGATGAGGGAGTCGGCTATTTTTTCTTCAAGTGCTTGAGAATGAGCTCAACCGGTTGGGGTTCAACGGCTGCAATCAGATCACCGATGTCATTCAGGCGCTCAACAATGTTCATCAGATGGTAATCCTGGATGGAGACATTGTTTCGAACCTCATCCCAGGTTAGTGGAGTAGAGACGGTGGCTCCTGATTTGGCACGTGGTGTATAGGGAGCCGCAAGGGTCTTGCCCCCATAATGCTGGAGGTAGTCAAAATAAATCCGGTCTCCACGGTCCTTTTTGAGTCGTTCCAGTGTGAATAGATCCGGGTGCTTTTGAGTGACATATTTACCAACAAAATACCCGATATCCCGCAATTCGTCAAAGGATATCCCTTGAATAATCGGAACAATGATCTGAACGCCTGTGGCGCCTGAAGTTTTGGGAATGGACCTCAGACCAAGAGAAGTCAGGGTCTCGCCAACGATGAGTGCAGCTTCCATAATCCGTGGCTCATGCTCCTGAGAGGGGTCCAGATCAATCATCCATTCACAGGGCAGAGTGCTTCCAATCGCATGCAGGGAGGGATGGAATTCAAGTGCAGCCAGATTGCCGAGCCATAACAATTCGGGGAGTCCATTCATGACCACATAGCGGATGCCGTCGTGTACTTCAGTCCGAACATAATCAGGGACAGGCTCAGGGGCATTCTTTTGATAGAAAAATGTCCCTCCAGCTCCGTGAGGATACCTTATGGTTGTAAGCAATCGATTGCTTGTATATGTGAGCAGATACGGAGCCAGGGCGGCCAGCTTTTGCAGATAGATGGCTTTCGTAACACCCGCATCCGGCCACAACAGCTTGTCCGGGTTCGTGACCGTTAGCTCAGTTCCATCTATTATGATGGTTCCTTGGATCTTTGGGGCCAAACGGAACACCTCCTATATGTCTAATCAATCGTTGGAATCATGGGCTGAAACACGCGTGCAGCGATCTCTTCATCATTGAAGAAGCTGGTTCGCCAGACAATCCTCGCGGGTTACATCTGCGAAGGTCTGGATACTGGGATGACGCAATGTGCGATGATGTGTCAGTTCCATATATTGAACTTTGACTCCTATTCGTGGTTCCACCCATGTGGTCTCCGCACTGCGCTCGGGTACATTGTGGAACGGCCTATCCTGCCTGACCAGAGGCTCCACTTGATGTGTGAGTTCCCGCCAAGTATTGGAGTTCAGCTTGCCAGTCCCGACATGACCAATATAGACAAAGTTAGGCCCATCATATACACCAATCGCGACGGCGTTCACGATACCGCTCCGGTAAGTGACTCCTCCGATCATGGCACTTACATCATGCATGATTTTGACCTTCTGCCAGCGCTGATCCTTACCCTGAATGCCGTAGCTGCTGGTGAGATCCTTACAGACGATGCCTTCCATCTGGTGCTGTCTCATGACCGTAAGCAGGGAAGCAGCATCAAGCGTATTGGTGACCTCCTGAACATGGGGAGCGGTGTTGAGAACCTCGTGCAACAGGCGTTGTCGATCTGCCAATGGCTGATCCGTCACCCATTGTCCCTCATAGAAGAGGATATCAAATACCATATAAGTAACCGGAATCTGATGTATGGCCTGGGCGATGCCTTCGGGCCTGCTCATTCGATCCCGCCGCAGAACGTGATAAAACGAAGGTTTTCCGGTGTCAGGGTCCAGCGCAATCACTTCTCCATCCAAGATATAGGAGGAGCCTGAACATAAATTGCGTGGTGTTACCAGCTCGGGATACTGTGCGGTTCGATCATGCAATCTGCGATTCACCAGACGTAGCTCCTGCCCGTCCTCATAGGCAAGCATACGGACTCCGTCCCATTTGACCTGGGCAATCCATTGCGGTCCTGTGGGCAAGGTGGCCCGGGATATGGGTTCGAACGGAATCAACGGTTTGAACATGGAGAACTCCTTTCACGTACCAACCCCTTGGCACAGGTTAATTTGGAATCTTGTTGTATTTTTGAAAACGGGACTTCATATGATGCACCAGAATGAGCAATAACGGAAGCGCTATGCCACAGGTCAGATCCCAGTCAATCCAATAGGGAATGATGACCTTGAGGTAAAAGTTCTCGTCCGGAGCGATCAGAATGGACATGGCGAGAATAAGCATGGAACCCGGCAGAATCAGTGAACGATAACTGGACAAGCGAAATAGGTGAGCCGTGCCAAGGACAAAACTGTAGAAGAACAGTGCGGCTTTGAAGAAAACGGCAATAATCCAGACCGATGCCATGAAGGCTTCAATCCGTTGCAGGAAGTTTCCGATATTGATCTTCTGTGAAAGGTTGAATGAGGCGAACCAGTGATGCTGTGTCATCCATGGTCCCATGACGAGCAGACACATACTCAGCGTCAGTGTAAGTAACAATCCGCCAATCGTACCCGCTAACAGGATGTCCTTCTCCAGATGGGGTTCCTTTTTCGTATAGGGGAAGAGCATCATGAATATGCACAGCTCGCAGTAGGGATATGTGAGTACAGCGACAAAACCTTTGAGTGGATTAAGAAATCCTTGTGCAAGTACCGGTTGGATATTGGCCAAATGTACATGGGGGATTAGACACACCGTCAGAATAAGCAGAAACAACACGACCAGAGGAAGAAAGACCTCGGCACTCTTACCGATGCTCTCCAGACCCGATAGAAGCCCCCAGACAAGCGCACACATAAAAGCCAAATGCAGAACCAATAATGGAGATTCAGGCAAGATCTGAGTAGCCATAAAATCACCAATCTCTCTGATGAACGTTGAGGTACTGATCAGGAAATAAAAAAGGTAAAAAGAGCTAAACAAGGCCCCAATCCAAGGTCCCAGTGTGCGAAGGGCATTCTGAATCAGACTTAATCGGGGATGCAGTTTGTAGGTAACAAGCATAATGATGAGTATGCCGAAGCCACCTGCGACTCCTAACAAGGCGGATAACCAGGCATCCTGCTGTGCGTAGGATGTAATCATAGAAGGAAAGACCAGAATTTGTTCCCCAATCGTGCACAGGAACATTAGTGAAGCGAGCTGCCTAACAGTTAAGCGCCCCTTTTCAATCATAAGGTATCTCCTTAACGTATCTCGTCTGTGTATATGGATAGGATGTGCCAATTGTTCCAGTTTTATAAATAGACAACCAAAAAGCCCGGGTAGCTGATCTCTCTGTGATGTAGAGAAAACAGCTGCCCGGGCTTGCTCATGTGACCCGTGAGCGATTGGGATCGAATGATGCAGAATGCTGGATGTTAGTTAAATTAAAGTACTGCGCAAACAAAGTCAGTTTGCAGTGGTCAGACGGATACGGATATTCTGTGGGTCTACCGTAAACCAGCTATTCTCCACTTGTGTAATGGCTGCGCCGGATTGACGCAATTGTTCAAGTGCCTGTTGTACTTCTTCCTTCGTGGCGTAAACAATGGTGAAGTAGTCAATTCCTGTAGCGTTATCCGGGTTAACAGGTGCGTTCACTCCCGCCCAGATATTGAGTCCCAGATGGTGATGATAGCCGCCGGCAGAAACAAATAAAGCGGACATGTTAGCGAAGTTACCTACGATATCAAAACCAAGAATGCCGGTATAGAAGTTGCGCGCTTCTTCCAGGCTGCGAACGTGGAAATGTACGTGACCAATAACGGTGCCAGCAGGCAGACCCTGCCAAGGTTCATTCTCCGTCAGGGCAAACAGACTTTCTACATCCACAGGATCACTTGCCATGACGTAATTATTATCGCTATCCCGTTTCCAGGTGTCACGTGCACGGTCAGCATAGATCTCAATCCCGTTCAGATCGGGATCGGAGATATAGAAGGCTTCACTGACCAGATGATCGCCTTGGCCGATTTCGATACCGGATGCGGCCAGATTACGCAGAGCAAGACCCAAGGACTTGCGGTCAGGTAGCAGGATGGCGAAATGATACAAGCCTGCGTGTGAGCGTTCAGGCAAGGTAATTCCATCCGTCAGCTCTTCCAATCGCAAGAGGGACTGTTTGCCGTCCGCTGTTAACGTAGCTGCTTTGCCGCTCCGCTCCAACAATTTTAGTCCGACCACATTAGTATAGAACTGGATCGAACGGTCGAGATTCTTAATTCGTAGACTCACTTCGCCCAGATGGGTTGTGGCAGGGATTTGATACGTCGTATTCATAATGGTTTCCTCCGGATTGTTTAATCAATAGATAATTGGGCTAATCGTTTGATTGCGTATATGCGTTGAATCGAATTATTGAATTGCACTCGTCACTTGGCTGAAGCAGCAAATGTAAGATAACTGTATATTCATAAATAAGTTACTTTTCATAAGTTAATATAAAATATAAATCACCTTTCGTCAATCGTATTTGCGAATATAGCTGGCGTTTGATTGAGAAGAATTGTTCTAATATTTCTGTAAAACAAAAAAATCCGACTGTAAAGCCGGACCTGAGTTGAACTGATTACATAGGCATATAACGGAATCGTTCTTGCCTGGGCGACAATCAAACTTTCGGTTTGGGTGTTGCCTTTTTTCTTTTGGCTGGAGCAGGTGCATCGGTTTCTCCACCGACAACAGCTTGAGCGGATGTTTTTCGTGGTGCACGTTTCTTGGGCTTGGCGGTTGTTGTCCCAGGGTCAGCTGGAATGGGCTTCACAGCCTCAATACTTGCCTGTAAAGCAGCCATCAAATCCATTACATTGGCTTCAGGTTTGGCTGGGGCAATCTTGATTTCTTCGCCTGCCACTTTGTGCTGGATAAGATCCAGCAGTTTGCTGCGATAGTCATCGGTGTATTTACCGGGTTCAAAAGGCGTAGACAGTTGATCAATCAGCAGCTTTGCCATCGTGAGTTCCTTCTCATTCACGTTCTGCACTTCTGGCAAGTTGGGCACCTGGGAGACAGGACGAATCTCGTCGGGATAGAAAATCGTCTCCATGGAGAGGCAATCTTCCAGTACACGTATGGCAGCCAGACTGCTCTTCGAGCGGATGGAAATTTTGGCGATGCCAATCTTGCCGGTATCCCGCATCGCGTTCATCAAGAGCTGATAGGCGTTACCCCCAGTCTGATCGGGCGATAGGTAATATGTTTTCTGAAAATAGATCGGATCAATCTCAGTCAAATCCACAAAATCCAAAATGGTAATGGTTTTGCTGGTGGAATCATTTAACGCTTCCAATTCATCTTTCTCGAAGAGTACAAACTTTCCCTTTTCATATTCATAGCCTTTGGTGATCTCTTCCCACTTCACGTCCACTTCACAGGATGGACATTGACGAACATAAGCGAGCGGGCTACCGCAGACTTTATGGATGTAGCGCATGGAGATGTCTTTGTCTTCGGTAGCCGAGAACATTTTGACAGGGACATGCACAAGGCCAAAACTGATTGCACCTTTCCAGACGGTATGCATAGATCGGCTCCTTTCAAAAGGGTACATTTATATTCAATAGTATGGGCATCTGGTGCGAGGGATAATCGTCTTATAAACGAATGAATTCGTATGGTTCGGCGAGACTCGGGGATCATAAGAGAAGTGATCTTGCAATGATTAAGCCGGGAGGTGCCGAAATGAGTAACAGACGGGATGAAGAGGAAGCGCATAAGCATGCTTTTACTCCGTATCCTCTTGCTGATGCTGAAAGCGCTGAAGAATTTTATACACCAGCTACAGCTGTGAATTGGGAAGCAGTCACTTCGGAAGAATTACCCCTTGATCGGGAGTCATTCATGCTCGACATTGACCGGATGGTGAATGAAGGGTTAGGTGGAGGTCAGGTTACGGAAGATAACGGTCATATTGGTGAAAGTACAACTGATAGCATGGTTCGAGAGTCACATGATGATCCGGAAGGGGACTATGAATAAGATGATGGATGCAAAGCGAGCCAAAGCGATCTATGATTCGAAGGATACCATTGCCGTTACATTGGAGGGAGATCCAGTCTGGATCGAGAATGTGGATGAAGCCAATGGCATGGCGACCGTTCAGGTTGGCAGCAGGCCGGGAAATACCCAGACGGTACGTGTGGATCGGTTGGAGGAGTAGTTACAAGTAGCCTGTAGTTATTGTGGAATCGGTGAGTGAAAAAAAGCTAAAATATGTACGTAGGACGGCCGGTACCGAGAGGTGCCGGTTTTTTGTTTTTCCTAATGGGTGTCTGAAAACTCCGAAGGAAGCAAGTTTCCAGACCCGTCTAATAATGCACGTTTATATTTGCGCTTGTTCCTTCGATGTTGCGGGGGAAGAAAGGGACCGATATAATAAGGTTCAAAGTGAACTCAGGCGGCTGGACCGCCAAAGGTGGGGCGTATATTGAATCAGACGCACGAGCAGTGGGTGTATCAATCCCATGGCATTGCAGATACAGAAGCGCTCGCGTCCGCACTCGCCAGACAGGCAAACGCCGGCATGGTGATTGCGCTGGATGGTGATCTGGGCGCGGGGAAAACGGCATTTTCACAGAAATTTGCTTGGCATTTGGGTGTACGTGATGTGGTGAGCAGTCCCACATTTACGCTAATCAAGGAATATGAAGGGCGCCTGCCCTTGTATCACATGGATGTATATCGCATTTCGCTGGAAGAAGCGGATGAGCTTGGACTTGATGAATATTTCTATGGAGCCGGAGTCAGTCTGGTGGAGTGGTCAAGCATCATTCCCGAATTGCTGCCGCAAGAGCACTTGCATGTGCAGATTGAGACAACGGGCCTAGAGGATCGAACGATTACACTGGATGGGTACGGCGAGACTTATGCAGCCATGTGCCGACAGTTCAGACAGAATGGAGTCAAATGATGATGGAAGATTTACAAAAAGAGCCGCGTCAGCGGTTTTTGGCGTTGGATACATCCACCGCAGTGATGGCAGCGGCGATGATGGAAGATCATGCGCTTCTGGAAGAACGCAATGAACGGGCAGAGCGCAATCATTCGGTACACGTTGTACCCGTAATGGAGCAGCTGCTGGCCGCCAGCAGCACAGAGACTGGTCAGCTGGACGGTATTGCCGTCGGCGTTGGCCCAGGCTCATACACGGGCATCCGCATTGCGGTGACCGCGGCGAAGACACTGGCCTGGGCGTGGGACATCCCCGTAGCCGGGGTGTCCAGCCTTCAGGCTCTCGCCTGGGGCGGCTGGCACAGCGGCCTCGCCGCCAAGGCAGCAGCTGCGGCAGAGGATGCCGCAGCAGGGGCTGGCGGAACGCCATCCGCGGACCAGGGCAGCACAGGTGCTGCCCCTGTCCACTGGATCGTTCCGCTTGTGGATGCACGGCGCGGTCAAGCGTGCACCGCGCTGTTTGCCTCCGCCGGGAGCGATGCGCCCCGGCGTCTGGCGCCTGATGCCATCCGCAAGATGGACGGATGGCTGGAAGCCCTCGCCGCCCGCATGGCAGAGGCGGCGCCGGAAGAGCGGCCCGCAGCCGTCTGGATCGTCGGCGAGACGGGCCCCCATGCTGCGGCAGCGGCGGAGCTTAGCTGCCCCGCAGGAACGGCGCTCCAGCTCGTACCTTATGAGCTGGAAGGCCGCTGGGTTGGGCGCCTAGGCGCCGCGGCGCTGCTTGCAGGTCAGCGTGATGACGTGCATGCGCTGGTGCCGAATTACACCCAGCTGTCTGAAGCGGAAGCCAATCTGCTGCGCAAAGGCTAAAGGGGGAGGGGAAGCAGATGGACAACGTGGTGAATAATAAGCAGGAAGCAGCGCTTCAGTTCAGGTTCATGACACTCGCGGATATTCCCGATGTGATGGAGATTGAACATGAGGCCTTTACCCTGCCCTGGACGGAAGAAGCATTTCAAAATGAATTGACGCACAATCATTTTGCTAAATATATGGTGATGGAATTAGAAGGAAAAGCCATTGGCTATGCAGGTATGTGGACAATCATGGATGAAGCCCATATTACCAATATTGCAGTTAGAGGCGCGTATCGTGGACGCAAGCTTGGTGAAAAGTTACTGGATGAAATCATGAGTACAGCGGCGTATCTCGGCATGGAACGAATGACGCTGGAGGTTAGAGTCTCGAACATCATTGCCCAGCGTTTATATCAGAAAAAAGGGTTTGAATCGGCGGGTCTTCGTAAAGGATATTACTCCGATAATGGGGAAGATGCGATGATTATGTGGGCGAACTTACCGTCTGCAGGCCGGAGCGGCGAAGAGGAAGGAAGCGTACTGGATTCATGAACGAACTCAATGAAAAAATAAATTCTGCACCATCCTATATATTGGCGGTGGAGACAAGCTGTGATGAAACAGCGGTAGCGGTAGTTAAGGATGGACGGGAAGTGCTGTCCAATCTGATCTCAAGTCAGATCGAGACCCATAAGGCATTCGGCGGCGTTGTACCTGAAGTGGCCTCACGCAAACACGTTGAAGTCATTACGCTGATGCTAGAACAAGCGATCGAGCAGTCCGGCATTCGTCCGCGTGATCTGAGTGCGATTGCTGTGACGCAAGGTCCGGGACTGGTGGGGGCATTGCTGGTAGGAATCGTTGCAGCCAAAACGCTGGCGATGGCACTGGGCAAGCCGCTCATTGGCACACATCATATTGCTGGGCATATCTATGCCAACCGACTTACTCATGAACTGAAATATCCGGCAATGGCACTGGTCGTATCAGGTGGACATACAGAACTCGTGCATATGGAATCCGAGGGCAAGTTCAAACTGATTGGCCGTACGCGTGATGATGCCGTAGGCGAAGCGTATGACAAAGTAGCCCGTGCATTGGGCTGTCCTTATCCGGGAGGTCCGCATGTGGACCGGATGGCGTCTGAAGCGGAGAATGTGGTGCCGTTACCACGGGTATGGCTGGAAGCAGGTTCGTATGATTTCAGTCTCAGTGGTCTGAAGTCTGCTGTACTGAATGCGCTCAATCAGGCCAAAATGCGCGGAGAAACGTTGGAGCCATCTGCGGTTGCACGTGGTTTCCAGGAAGCTGTCGTAGAAGTGTTGGTGGAGAAAGCCGTAAGAGCAGTTCGTGAGTACGGTTCACGGCAATTACTGTTATGCGGTGGTGTTGCAGCTAACCGGGGGTTGCGCTCGGCGTTACAAGAGCGTTGTGCGAAGGAAGGGCTTGAACTATTAATCCCGCCGATGGAATATTGTACGGATAATGCGGCCATGATTGGAGCGGCTGCGTATCTGAAATGGCAACGGGGAGAAATTGCTGAGTTTGATGCCAAAGCAGACCCTGGACTTTCTCTGGAGCAATGGTCCGTTCAGTCCTTATAGAGGTTGTTCAAAAAGCCCGCTTTTGATTACGAATGATGCCTAGCGGCATCATCAGCATCGAATATGGAATTCAGCCGAAATGTCCGTTGCTCACGTAGTTTTGACTACGCTCCGCTACTCCATTTCTAGCTTCATCCCATCTTCTCGGTACTGAAAACCGATCTTTTTGAACACGCACTTATAGTTTATATAGACAGGCAGTTTGAGATTAAGAGTTGACAGCCTGGATGTGAAGAATGTATATTAGTTACAAATTTAAACAGGAATTTATCTTCCTGAACTGATAAACGCGATGAACAGGAATAGTAAGGTCAATCCCGGTCTTAGAGAGCTGCGATATGGTGCAACGCAGTCGAAGGAAACCCGAAACTCACCTGGAAGCGGAACGATGGAACACGGTGACTCCCCGGGAGAATCCGAAGGCCGATCATGGCCCAAAGTACATGGTTACGGGTTGCCTCCGTGAATGGGCCGTTGTCGGTAGGACCGTTATTACAAGGATCGACTGACGATAACTGAGGGGGCTTTCAGGCTGCTTCAAGTGATCCGGATATGCGAAAGCATTCAGGGGTTGTCTTGAATGAACAGGAAGGAAGTCAACAAGAGTGGTACCGCGAAGGTGAACAGCCTGTCGTCTCTTGCATTATTGCATGAGGTGGCAGGCTTTTTTGATTTTCAAAATAAGGATGAATGAAGTTAGGTCATATGATAAATGTGATGAACGGGAGCAGTAGAACGATAAAGCGCTCAGAGAGCTGCGGGGTGGTGCGACGCAGTGGCTGGAATCCTTCGAATCTCGCCCGGGAACGGAGTTGTGGAAGCGTGGGGACGATATCAATTGCCCAGTTGTCCTGATGGACAACGACATGTGCTACACAGCAACGGTTAACCCCCGTTATAGGGTGTTTCTCCGAATTCCAGTGGTGTCGTGCGTGCATGCACAATCCAGCGGATCTCGGAGACGACGAGGTGGATGGAGTCCGGCGCAAGTCTGGCCCATCAAGCGAGAGTGGTACCGCGGAGGGGATAATAACCCGCCGTCTCTTATACGAGATGGCGGGTTATTTGTGTTTGCTGCCGGCAGCAGGGTGGGCAAGGGAATGAACCATATGGAGATTGAAGAATCAGAAGGTCAGGGTGTAAGTCGACGTACACTCTGTTGTAATGAAGCTACAAACAACATACGCGTTTACAAACAAAATATATAACAACAGTGACGGCGATCAGCGGGTGTTCTGTGGCTCGTGGGTCGCAACGAAAATGTTTATAAAAATTTGATGGAGGTTGATGGATATGACAACAACTAATAACAAACGCATGATTGAGATTTTTGATACAACGCTGCGTGATGGAGAACAGGCACCAGGGGCAAGTCTGCAACCCGAGCAAAAGATCGAACTGGCACACCAACTGGCTTCTCTGGGCATCGACGTCATTGAGCCTGGATTCCCGATCTCCAGTCCGGGTGAGTTCGCGGCGGTTCAGGCGATTTCGAGACAGTTGCAGAACGTGGAGATCTGTGGATTCGCGCGCGCGGTCAAAGGCGATATTGATGCAGCCGTTCAAGCAACGGCGGATGCAGCACGACGTCGAATTCACCTATTTATCTCTTCTTCGGATATTCATATTGAGCATCAGCTGCGTCGTCCGCGCAGTGAAGTGGTGGCTACGGCCCGTGAGATGGTATCTTATGCACGACAGTTCACGGACATTGTAGAGTTCACCGCGATGGATGCGGCACGGACGAAGATGGATGATCTGATTGAGATGGTCGAAGTAGCGATTGAAGCAGGAGCCAGCATTATCAATCTGCCAGATACCGTGGGTTATGCTCTGCCACATGAGTATGGAGAGATGTTCCGCCGGGTACGTGAGGGTGCAAGAGGCGGCGATCAGGTTCGTTATAGTGCCCACTGTCATAATGATCTGGGCCTGGCCGTAGCCAATAGCCTAGCTGCGATTGCCAATGGTGCTTCCCAGATTGAAGTGACCATCAATGGTATTGGGGAACGGACGGGGAACTGTGCACTGGAAGAGCTGATTATGGCGCTGGAGACTCGAGGAGATGTAATTGGTGCAACGACCAATATTAAGCTGAACCAACTGTATGAGACCTCTCGTCAGATCAGCCGTGCAATGCACTTCCCGATTGCGTACAACAAGCCGGTGGTGGGACGTAATGCATTTCAGCATGAATCCGGTATCCATCAGGATGGTCTGCTGAAGAATCGGAGCACCTATGAGATTATGGACCCGGAAGCGCTGGGTATCCCACGCAGCATGATTATTCTGGGCAAACACTCCGGTCGTCACGCGCTGAAGGATCGGGTTCGCAAATACGGTTTTGAGCCGGATGAGCAACAGATGGAGCAATTGTATGAGGTGTTCAAAGAAACCGCAGACCAGCAAAAAGTGGTCAGTGATGACCAGTTATTGCAGATGGTTAGCCAGACCATGAATATTCCTGCACAGGATTATGAATTGGTTGAATTGCAAGTGACGGCGGGCAGCATGACGGATCGAATGGCCGCCGTTCGAATTCGCACTAGCGCTGGAGAACAGTCCTACTCTGCCGTTGGTGGGGGACCCGTGGATGCGACCATTCGTGCAATTAGTCAGAGCATTTCCGATGATATTGCGTTTGTCGATATGGAGATGCATGCCTTGAGTGGCGGAGAAGGTGCAAGCGCAGAGGCGGTAGTTACTGTGGAGCGTGCAGGACGTGAGTTCCGGGGAACGGCAACACATAATGATATCGTCATGGCTGCCGGCCTTGCTTATGTAGCGGCTTGTAATGCTGCTGGGCTTAAGGCCGAGTCTTCCGAACAGCATGAACAAGTACATGCGTAGATCATCTTGGTCAGATCGCATTTGCAGCAGCGATAGGAGCAATACCGCTTCGATGTAAATGTGCATGGCATATAGGAAGTAAGCAACGGGCAGGCCTTGAACGACAAGGTCTGCTTTTGTCTTATTATGGAGGAACATTGAAGAGTGGACGAATACATTTGTCAAGGTGTGACTATAGTTATCCACATATCCAGTGTAAAATGTGGGTAACTACCGCAAAGTCAAACCAGGGATGTTTTCGAAACGAAAAGGGTTTAGGGGATAGAATGGCTCCTTGCTATCCACAAATCTGTGGATAATGTGTATAACTTAGTGGATAAATATGGTTTTTGTGTGAAAAAGTCTATTCTACCGCTGTATAATTAAGCTTATTAATGTGCTTGCTATCTTGCTTTCTTGTGGATAAGTGTGAGTGGAGAGTGCGCAAAAATATTTCTCTTCATTCGAGTAAATTTGACAAAATACAAAACATTCTCCTGAACCTTCGCATACGTTAGTCCATTCTTAATGAACATAAGGAGCATAGCTTCAATCTATTCAATCCCGACCCAAAAAGCTGATCCCCATAAGGAATCAGCTAGTGGTACGACTATACTTTTCAGAACAGAATCAGTCAGGGCTAAGCCCGTACTATTGCATGGCTAGTTCTTCCCATTCTTCGTACGCCTTGCCGAGTTGTGTCTTATGTTCCTCCGACTGTTGCTGGAGTTCTTGCAGCTTCATATAATCCTGATAGATTTCAGGCAGAGCCATCTGTGCCTCAAGTTCGGTAATCTTCGTTTCCAGGTCCGCAATCTGCTGTTCCAAAGCTTCCTGCTTGCGTTGACGGTTACGCTCTTCACGCTTCGCCTGTTTTTCCGCTTCGAATGAAGCAGCTCCTGATTTTTCGGTTGTGGCTGTATTCGAATCGGATTTGGACGAGTTCTTGGATGAAGCCTGACGTGCCTCAGCAGCTTCGCGTGCGATGTCCTCAAGCTCCTGTTTCTTCTCCACATAATCATCATAATTTCCGAGGTAGTGCTCCGTTCCACCTGGATGAAGCTCGACAATGCGCTCAGCCATTTTGTTGAGGAAGTACCGGTCATGGGAGATGAACAGCAGCGTGCCTTCATAATCCATTAACGCCGCTTCCAGCACTTCTTTGGCAAACAGGTCGAGATGGTTCGTAGGCTCATCCAGAATGAGCATGTTCGCTTCCTTCAGCATCAGCTTGGAGAGAGACACACGTGCTTTCTCGCCGCCGCTGAGGGAGGAAATCTTCTTGAGCACATCGTCACCGCTGAACAAAAAGTTCCCCAGTACGGTCCGAATGCGTGCTTCTTCCATCCCAGGATAGGCACTCCACAGTTCTTCCAGAACCGTATTGGACGGATTGAGCCCAGTCTGCTCTTGATCATAATAGCCAATCTGCACTTTCGTTCCCCATTGGATATCCCCGGTTACCGGACGCAAACTTCCGGTGAGGCACTTCAGCATGGTGGATTTACCAATACCGTTTGGACCAATCAGAGCAACTGTTTCCCCGCGCCGCAGATCGAAGGATACATTGCGGAACAATGGAGAAGCCTCGTCATAAGCGACAGACAGCTGATCCACACGAAGTACTTCTTTGCCGGACATAACGGCGGTTTCGAAGGAAAAATGAGCTTTTTTCAGATCACCCATCGGTTTATCGAGGCGCTCCATTTTGTCGAGGGCCTTGCGGCGGCTTTGCGCCCGCTTGGTCGTCGAGGCACGCACGATATTTTTCTGGACAAAATCCTCCATCTTGGAGATTTCACCCTGTTGTTTCTCATACTGCTTCATCTGAGTTTCATACTCAGCAGCTTTGAGTTCCATATAACGGCTGTAATTGCCCGTGTATTTTTTGGAGCGGTGACGTTCGATCTCCACGATGGTCGTTACGAGTCGATCCAGGAAGTACCGGTCATGGGATACCACGAGCAGTGCGCCTGAATACCCTCTCAGATAATCTTCCAACCATGTAAGAGTGGCGATATCGAGATAGTTGGTAGGCTCGTCAAGCATGAGCAGATCAGGTGCCTGAAGCAAAATACGAGCAAGCGCAAGGCGTGTCTTCTGCCCGCCACTAAGTGTGGCAATAGGGGTATCTGGCGAAAATTCGCCGAATCCCATCCCGTGCAGTACACTGCGAATGCGAGTTTCCATCTCATAACCGCCATGGTCCTTGAACCAGTCGGAGCGTTTCGCATAACGTTCCAGCAGGTCCGCGTATTTTTTCTCGTCTTCCATCTGGGCAGGGTCGGCAATGTCGCGTTCCATCTGACGCAAATCGGCTTCAGCCTGTGTCAGGTGAGCGAACACGTTCATCATTTCTTCCCAGATGTTACGGTCGGATTGCAGTCCGCTGTTCTGGGCGAGGTAACCAAGCGTCGTTTCTTTGGATTTGAAAATCTGTCCTCCGTCATAAGACATTTCACCCGCCACAATTTTGAGCAAAGTGGATTTCCCTGCACCGTTTACACCAACGAGGCCGATGCGCTCGCGTTCTAATATTTGTAAGTTCACGCCGTCCAGGATTGGATCGACACCAAAACGTTTGATAATTCCGGATACTTGCAGCAGCATAAAATTAAGTTCCTCCATAGGTCCAGTTCTTGATTTGACAACTACATCTCAGTTTACATGAAATACAGAGCAATTGCACCGATTGGGAACGCATGGGGCATGTAGTCTTTTTGATCAATCAATGATAAACTGAAAGAAGGCATGTTATTACATGAGGATTTTGCAGAAAATAAATCATTTTAACCATTTCAACAAGATGACATCTGGTCATAACATATAAAATGTTTTTAATGAGAGCTTTTTTCTACCTTCCCTATCAACAGGAGGTTATTCAAGGATATGCAGGATCATGCGGAACTGAAAAGCCAGCTTCGATCCAGACTGAGACAGAGCCGTGATCTGATGGATGCGAGCATGCGTCAGCAGGCAATGACTAAGATTAACGCTGGAATGAAGCGGGAGTTGGAGCGCCTTAGACAGGCCAAGCGTAAGGTCGGGAACAGACCACTCGTCATATTCAGTTATTTGTCCTATGGAAGCGAAGCATCCACAGCGTTTCTGTTTGAAGAGGGCTGGAAGCATGGAGATGTGATGTTAGCACCGAAAGTATTGGCGAATCCACCCCGAATGGAACTGCGGCAAGTAACCGGAGAACAGGATCTGGAGCCAGGCATATGGGGAATACCGGAACCCCAAGATTCCTGTGAAGTTCTTTCACCTGAAGATTGGCCGGATATCGATCTCGTCTTGGTACCCGGGCTTGGTTATGACCTTCATGGAGGACGTATTGGTTATGGTGGCGGTTATTATGACCGTTTTGCCGAGACGCTTGCAGCACAATGTGCGATGACGGACAAGAAACCGTTGATGGCTGCGATGGTATTGCCGGGTCAGCTACAGGATGAGATTCCGATGGACCTGCTCGATCTGCGGATTGATCTGTTGATAACAACCGAAGGTATATTACATATCGAATAAAGGGTTGTGATGTGATTGAGTTCAGAAGCGAATAACGGCCAGGCTTCCGGTGGCAAACTGACCCATTTTAATGAACAGGGGCGGGCCCGGATGGTTGATATTTCGGGTAAGGAAACTACCGTACGTACGGCTGTGGCCGTAACGAAAGTGACGATGAATCCAGATACACTGGAAGCGATTCGGGAGGGCCGAATCGGTAAAGGTGACGTTCTGGCTGTGGCTCAGATTGCCGGGATTCAAGGTGCGAAGAAAACGTCGGACTGGATTCCGATGTGCCATCCTTTGGCACTGACGGGTGTAGATATTCGTTTTCATGATAACGGAGTGGATGAATTACACATTGAAGTCACTGTCAAAACGGAAGGCAAAACAGGTGTTGAGATGGAGGCACTCACGGCGGCTTCGGCTGCTGCACTGACGGTCTATGACATGTGCAAGGCGATGCAAAAAGATATGATTATCGGTCCAACCATGCTGAATTCCAAGAGTGGTGGCAAAAACGGTGATTACAGCCGATAGGCAATATTTATTTTCATAGAGGAGAAGGGTGATCTTTATGGTGTGGAGAACAGCAATCCTGACAGCCAGCGACAAAGGAGCCCGCGGGGAACGTGAGGATACGAGTGCACAAGTCATTCGGGAACTGGTGGAAGAAGAGCTGGGTGGTCAAATCGTGGAGTACCGCATCGTTCCGGATGAACCCGATGAGATTATTGCGGCTTTGATTGAGATGACGGATTATTTTCACGCCGATCTGGTGCTGACTACCGGTGGTACGGAGCTGGCCATTCGTGATATTACTCCGGAGGCGACCCGGCGCGTGATTGAACGGGAAGTTCCCGGGATGGCAGAAGCCATGCGTTACAGTGTAATGAGCAAAAACCGTTCTGCAATGCTGTTCCGTGGTGTATGCGGTATTCGTGGACGTACATTGATCGTCAATCTGCCAGGTACACCGAAGGGTGTGCATGAACATCTGGCTGCCATTATGGATCAACTTCCAGAAGCGTTGCTGATGGTTACGGGTCAGTTCAAGCAATAAGCGGGTACGGACTCTCGGCATGATATCTCTTTATTTGTGAATATTGCGGGTTATGTAAGTGGTTACATCTGTGGTATGATGGGCTTAAATTAAGAACGTAGCAGAGACATCTATGACCGTATGGCCGAATATGCGCATCTTTGAACCTTGAAGACGAGGAGGAATATCAATGTTTAGTTCCATTGGACCAACGGGTTTTATTTTGCTGGCCGTGATTGCATTGTTGTTATTTGGACCCAACAAACTTCCGGAACTGGGACGTGCAGTTGGGCGTACCTTCCGTGAATTCAAAGAGGGCGCTCGCGAGATTATCTCTGAGGATGACTCGTCGAATCGCAAAGAGCAGGAGAAAGCGAAACCGCTGGCGGCTGAGAGCACACCTGCAGACAAGCCTGCTGATAAACGCCTGCCGGAATAATCTTGACGGCAATGAAAGAGAAATCCCTTCCTGCCGGAAGGGTTTTGTATTTTAAGCTGGCAATAATGGGGGGCGGGCATGACGCAGCAAATGGAAGAAATGTCGATTACGGAACATCTGAGCGAGCTGCGGAAGCGGCTGATCTACGTATTAAGCATTTTTGTGCTGGGACTGATTGCAGGATTTTTTGTGGCGGACCCGGTATATCAATATCTGACCAAGTCAGAGTCGGCCAAAGGTTTTGTATTGCATGCCTTCTCGTTCTGGGACGGGATTGGCATTTACATGAAGATTGCTGGTTTGTTTTCACTTATCATCACACTGCCGTTTACGGTGTATCAGATCTGGAAGTTTGTTAGTCCAGGGTTAAAGCCTCGCGAGCGAAAAGCTACGCTGAAGTATGTGCCTTATGTATTTCTGCTATTTCTTATAGGAATGGCTTTCTCGTATTATGTTATTTTTCCAATGGCACTCGCCTTCACGACAGCGATTACGGAGAAGATGGGGCTTGTGGAGACCTACGGGATGAAACAGTATTTCAGCTTCCTGTTTGGCATTGTGTTGCCTGTGTCCCTATTATTTGAACTTCCTTTACTTATTATGTTTCTGACAGGACTGCGGATACTGAATCCAATTCGTCTTCGCAAGATGCGCAGAGTCTCTTATTTTGTCTTGATCTTCATTGCTGTGGTCATTACACCTCCAGACTTCATATCCGATCTTCTGGTGATGATTCCCTTGCTCCTGTTATATGAGATCAGTGTGCTTCTATCCGCAATCGTATACCGCAAGCAGCTTGCGGCCGATGAAGAGATCGAATCCCGTTACGTTCGTGCAGAGGATAAGAACCATGCGGGCTGAATGAGGATAAGCTGTAATGTGCCCGGAAAAGACGGTCTGTTCTTATCCGGGCTATTTCTGTAGACTGCCGACCACCACGACAGGACAAGCAGGCATATTATGTTCAACAATGGATACAATGGGAAAGGGACTGTCTGCTAACGTTGCAGAAGGGCTAAACAATTTCGTAGAATAAGATTAGTGAATTGCAACATAGAACCAGGCACAGCGGGTGTAATTTTGCTATGTTCGTGTAAATTCAACGTAAATTCTCGCAGGAATTCGTCAAAAGGACTTGAAATCATGCTTCAAGTTGAGTATCATAAAGTTGGTTGTTAGCACTGAACACTGTCGAGTGCTAATACATATGGCTACAACCTACAATGTAACGTTATATAATTTCAAAAGGAGGCTATTTTTCATGATCAGACCTTTAGGTGAACGCGTATTGGTAGAACCACTGGAGCAAGAACAAACAACTTCTTTCGGGATCGTACTCCCGGACTCCGCCAAAGAAAAACCGCAAGAGGGTAGAATCATTGCAGTTGGTGCTGGAGTATTGAAAGACGGCGTACGTGTAGCTCTGGAAGTGAAAGAAGGAGATCGCGTTATTTTCTCCAAATATGCCGGTACAGAAATCAAATTCGAAGGTAAAGAATATTTGATTATGAAAGAAAGCGATATTCACGCGATTCTCGACTAATTCAAATTTAATCGGATAACCGAACCATATAGCACTACCATTTTCCAACAAAAACTAGGGAGGTTTTCTTAACATGGCTAAAGACATTAAATTCAGTGAAGACGCTCGTCGCTCCATGCTTCGTGGTGTGGACGCATTGGCTAATGCAGTAAAAGTAACACTCGGTCCTAAAGGCCGTAACGTGGTTCTGGAGAAAAAATTCGGAAGCCCGCTCATCACAAACGATGGTGTAACCATTGCTAAAGAAATCGAACTGGAAGATGCATTCGAGAACATGGGTGCACAACTGGTTAAAGAAGTAGCAACGAAAACCAACGATGTTGCCGGTGACGGTACTACAACAGCAACTGTATTGGCGCAAGCGCTGATCACAGAAGGTCTGAAAAACGTAACTGCAGGCGCTAGCCCAATCGGTATCCGTAAAGGGATCGACAAAGCGGTTAAAGCTGCGGTTGCTGAATTGCAATCCATCTCCAAACCAATCGATTCCAAACAATCCATTGCACAAGTTGCAGCAATCTCTGCAGCTGACGAAGAAGTAGGCGAACTGATCGCTGAAGCTATGGAAAAAGTAGGTAAAGATGGCGTAATCACAGTAGAAGAATCCAAAGGATTCGCTACAGAGCTTGAAGTGGTTGAAGGTATGCAATTCGACCGTGGATACATCTCTCCTTACATGATCACTGATACGGACAAGATGGAAGCTGTTTTGGACAATCCGTACATCTTGATCACAGACAAAAAAATCTCCAGCACGCAAGATATCTTGCCATTGCTTGAGAAAATTGTTCAACAAGGCAAACCGCTGGTATTGATCGCTGAAGATATCGAAGGCGAAGCACTGGCTATGCTGGTTGTGAACAAATTGCGTGGTACATTCAATGCTGTAGCTGTTAAAGCTCCAGGATTCGGTGACCGTCGTAAAGCAATGCTGCAAGACATCGCTGCCCTCACTGGTGGCCAATTGATCACGGAAGAACTGGGTCTGGACCTGAAATCCGCTGTTGTGGAACAACTGGGTACAGCTCGTCAAATCCGCGTAACTAAAGAAAACACAATCATCGTTGACGGTGCTGGTAACAAATCCGATATCGATGCACGTGTTAGCCAAATCCGTACACAATTGGAAGAAACAACTTCCGAGTTCGACAAAGAGAAACTGCAAGA
Source organism: Paenibacillus sp. SZ31 (assembly GCF_012912005.1). Classification (GTDB taxonomy): domain Bacteria; phylum Bacillota; class Bacilli; order Paenibacillales; family Paenibacillaceae; genus Paenibacillus. Next base: position 116,555 of record NZ_JABBEA010000004.1, on the reverse strand, counting down.
GCGTCTGGCTAAATTGTCCGGCGGTGTAGCAGTAATCAAAGTTGGTGCGGCTACTGAAACAGAATTGAAAGAACGCAAACTTCGCATCGAAGATGCCCTGAACGCAACTCGCGCTGCGGTTGAAGAAGGTATCGTATCCGGTGGTGGTACAGCGCTCATGAACGTATATAGCGCGGTTGCGGCTGTAGCTCTGTCCGGTGACGAGCAAACAGGCGTAAACATCGTCCTGCGTGCTCTAGAAGCACCAATCCGTACAATCGCAGCTAACGCTGGCGAAGAAGGTTCCGTAATCGTGGAACGTCTGAAAAAAGAACAAACTGGCGTAGGCTTCAACGCTGCAACTGGCGAGTGGGTTAACATGATCGAAGCTGGTATCGTTGACCCTGCGAAAGTAACTCGTTATGCATTGCAAAACGCGGCTTCCGTAGCAGCAATGTTCCTGACTACTGAAGCAGTTATCGCTGACAAACCAGAACCAGCAGGTGCTGGTGGCGGAATGCCTGACATGGGCGGTATGGGTGGAATGGGCGGCATGATGTAATAAAGGTGTAAAAACCTTTATTACATCATGTGCCTAGCAGAGTGAATTCTCGTTGCGATGCGACGAAAATTTGTGAAGCAGTCACTTTTACAAATTATAAATGAATCAAAAACCACTTCTTAATTTCTATTAAGGAGTGGTTTTTTGTGTTGTTGAATACTATCATAATTCAAGTTCACTAATTTTGGAGAGTTCCCATTTTTCTTTCTTAGAGTTACCTGATATGTCTTCTTCCTATTGCAAAGGGAATATTTGCAGTTGTATGATGAAGGTTAGTATTAAGTGATACAGAGGTCATATATCATGAAACATGTTAGAAAAATGATAGTGGCAGTTTTGGTGTCGGCTGCTGTTATTATCTTAATTTATAATTTCACTTCCAATTCTGAAGGAAGATTCGTAAAAGCAAATGAACCTAGAAATACTCCATCAACTACATTAACAGTAATTAATAATGAAGATTTCGCAGGTACTGCTAACACGCATCGGTTTAATATTCCTGCAGGATTTGGATATGTAAAAGCAAGTTTTAAAAACAAGGGTGCGAAAGACTTCACGTTCACGATCAATGAAGGATCTACTAGTGGAACCGCAATAACGTCTGGCAGTGTCCCAGCAGATGGAAAAGAGCATACATATTATAGCGACAAAGCGTTGTCGACTGGTTCGTATTATGTAAGTACCTCTTCTGCGCAAGGGATGTCGGGCATATTGGATGTTTCTCTTGGAACTGATGTTAATTAAAGATTCGGTAATTCGCTCTAAATGTAGATTTGAAGCCCTGTGATTGAAACCTCGTTCCTATGATTTCGTATGTACAGTGATACATAGACAGGTTATGAGTCACGACTTGAGGAGGAAATGAATTGAGAAAGGGTACGAAGTGGGTATTATGGATTCTGGGCTTGATGCTCGCTGCAATTTTTATCAACTTTTTTATGAATCTATATAGCTTTGCTTATGCGCTGATTACCGTGCTTTTACTTGCCTTTATGGGGTGGGGATTCTTAGCAAAGTTAAAGAATGACGTTCGTCAGCATGAAGATCATCATAGAAGAGAGCATCAGTCTGCGAACGATGACATCGATAGATACACCAGGTAATAACTAACTAACGAACAAAAGAACATAGCATACTTAGAATCAAAGTTAAGTTACATGCAACCTACGCTGCAATAATTAATGGCTCCCGAGAGGGAGTCTTTTTAATGTTGATTTTTTCAAAAAAGTAGTGTGGTTTTCTTCTATTGCTAAACAGACAGTTGTTAAGTAAAATGAATATATGAATAAGTGCTCATATATTAGTATATAGACGATATTGGAGATGATACATATGTACGATGTATTGGTTATCGGAGCTGGACAAGCAGGTTTGGCAGCAGGTTACTATCTTCAGCGGTCGGGGTTAACCTTTTTAATCGTTGACGCTGCCTCATCAGTCGGGCAATCTTGGCGTAAACGGTACGATTCCTTACGTCTTTTTACCCCACGAATGTATGATGGGTTACCTGGAATGCCGCTTAGTGGAAATGAAAGTGGCCTGCCAAGCAAAGATGAAATTGCAGATTATTTTGAAAGTTACGCCAAGCAAATGCATCTTCCTATAAAGTTAAACTGTTTAATCTCTCGTCTCTCGAAGCAAGATGAGGTGTACTATGCTGAAACCAATAATGGAATGATCGAAGCGCGCAATATTATCGTTGCGACGGGACCTTTCCAGACGAAGAATGTTCCTCAGTTTGCGAAATCATTATCCGAGCAAGTGATTCAGCTTCATTCTTCAGAGTATAAAAAAATCTCTCAATTGCTTCCTGGAACAACAGTAGTTGTAGGCGGAGGCAATTCAGGTGCTCAAATCGCCGTAGAGTTAGCAGCAGATGATAAACAAACCGTATACATATCCATAGCTCAAAATATAACCTTTAGGCCTTTGCATATCATGAAACGAAGTATATTCTGGTATTTTGAAAAGCTCGGAGTATTACGTGCAAGTGCAGATCGTATGGTTGGAAAATGGTTGCGAAATCAGCCTGAGTACGTCTATGGTTATGAGTTAAAAGAATTGATGACCCAGGGAAAAGTTAACATGCGCCCACGTGCTGTAAATGCGATAGATGACCGTATCCTATATGAGGATGGTAGTGAGACACGAATAGACAATATTATCTGGGCGACTGGGTTTAAGCGAAATGACAGTTGGATCGATATCGATACTGCTTTTGATTCCAAAGGTGTAATTTTACACGAGACAGGAGTCTCACCCGTTGTTGGACTGTACTTTGTAGGTCTACCTTGGCAAACATCACGAGGTTCTGCATTGTTGGGATGGGTCAAGTACGATGCTCAGAGAATCGTTAGTCATATCAAAGGTAAGTCACATTAAACTATATAAAGCGATTGGAAGGGTTATTCTGTCATCGTAGTGTCTGTGTAAATAACTTTAGTTCAACTTATATAGATTAGATATCAGGAATGATTAGCAAATATCACAACTCACATTTTTGGGTATATTCCTAAAAGGAGGGATATTATGAAATTATTTAAACTGCCATTGATTCTTTGTGTTATAGTGCTTGTATCTATTGTCTCAGCTTGTGGTGCGGATGATATAATCCGCGGAAAGAGCGATAACTGGAATATATCTCTTCAGAGATCGACAGGGATCTATACTATAACCTACATCGGTGATGAAAAGCGTATAAAGGATTTTGTGTTTGACCTTACTGGCAACAATTTATCACAACAGGGGAAATCACTTGAAGAAGAAGGGGTACCGTTCACGATGTCAGGAACAATTACTGAGACGGAGAAAATGAAAAATCCAATTACCTTTAAAATGAGTTGGAACAATCAAAGCGAGATTGTAACTTTTGAGTAACGCTCGTATGGTGGAGGTGTTCATCATTGGTTTGGTGGCAACTATTAATTGCGTGGATATGCATTATTTGTTTGATGATCACCTTCAAAGATAAAATCAGTAAATGGATATTGTACCCTGTATCGCTTTTTTGTATCGTGATTACTTTAATAGTAGGACTCTTTAATCCCTAAGAAGAGGAGATTACAAGTAAATTACTGAATCACTCCTATAGTACATACCACACGTTAGGCCGTTCCTTCATGGAGCGGCCTAACGTGTGGTATCTTATTTCGCAACAGTTATTTCAAAAGTCGAGTGTTCATGATCCTGTACGCTGAAGCGATATTCTAATCCATTTCGAACCGTCGCTCCATCAAAATCACGCTGATTCACATCGCGATCCAATAGACCGATATCCTGGATGACATCTTGTGCATCGTTATACGTGTACTCACTATTGGTTGTGAGAATGAGTGTGGCGATAGCAGTCAAAAGAATTCCACCCGTTGGTTCGCTCGCATCACCGGTTGCGTATAACCTGACTTCCTGTACGCTCTCATCTGCATTCACTACACCAACCAAGCGCAATTCGTCATTGAATACATACTCGAAAGCGCCAGTGCCCTGCGTCGAAGAGTCTTTCATATTCAAGCGGGTAATACTCAAACCATTCAGTCGGTATTTGCCCACGGCGCCATTAAACTTGTTTTTAAAATCTTCGGTAGTCATGTTGAAGCCAGAGAGTTCAATCTGGGATGAAGGGGTCTGATCTATTTCAGACTGAGTAGAGTTCGAAGATAAAGTCAGCGTGCCATACAACCCTATTGAAGCAATCGCAAAACAGGCCGTCGTTAGAAAAATATATCTGATTGGCAACCTATTGCCTTTGCGAATAGATAGGATCATTCCAACAACAGATACCAAGAAAGTGATAAAGCCAAGAATGAAGAGAGCGGTAAACAGATATTGCAAAATCTCACCTCGTAATAGAGTAATAGCTGGTAAAAATCTTTCTTGCACCTCATTCATTATAATGTTCCGTTGAAAAACTTCAAACTCATACTACTCACCACTCCACAAAAAAAGCACTGCCGGCATACTGCCAGCAGTGCTTGCTTGATGTTATACAGGTCTTACCGTAAAGGTGAAGTGATACGCGCGGTTGGCTGGTAAGGTGTATTCAGCATGTGTGCGAGCACCCCAGCTGTCATCTCCACCGACACCCATTTGTTTGTAATTGATACGCGCCACAGTCTGTGTGCTCTCAGGTAATTTGTACACATGATCGTTTGCTTCCAATTCCTCAGGTGTCCACGGTAACGCATTGATTTCAAATGGTATGGTGGCTTCTACGTGCAGACCACTTTGACCATCCTCTGATGTAACTTCAGCAAAGCGTACATCCGTTTTGTTACCACACTCTTGTGGTTTCAGGTATGGAACGAATTGATCTTGAACCGCACCTGTGTAATAGCCGAGACGTGCACTGGTTAGACGGTCTGCATAATTGTCATGAGGGCCTCTGCCGTACCAAGAGATTGTATCCAGGCTGTTATTCAGTTGCAGCAGTATACCGAATTCCGGTAGATCGGGTAGGCCTTCGCCTGGAATAAGGGTTTGACTGATTTCCAATACGCCATCCGGATCAATTCGGTATGTGATGGACAGCGTACATCCCGGATGTTGATCCCACGTATAATCGGTCGTCACGAGAATGCCTTGTTCGTCTGCATGGTGTTCGAAACGAATTAGTCTGCTGGTAGCGTGAGCATCTCTCCAGAACGCAGAACGCTCATTCAAGCGGTTCCCCATATCGTTGTCTGTCATGGCTCTCCAGAAATTCGGGCGGACAGGTGCGAGCAATTGCTCCTGATTATTGATCTGATAGGACGTGAGCGTGCCAGTAGCTGGATTGAAGCTCAACGTGACTTGGCCTGCAGCCACTTGCAATTCATCTTGTAGATCCTGTACCTGCGGAGCATTGCCTTGTCCTTGATACACCGGTTGGATTGGACGCAATCGTGGAGATACCACGAACTGATCCCAGGCAATCTCATGACCTGTTCCTGCCCATTTGGTTGCAACTTTCGTAACCAAGGATATAGTCAGCACCGCTTCCTTGAGCAAATCAGACGATGGCGTGTATGGGATACGGACTTCGGTCGATTCGCCAGGAGGTACCGCGATATCGAGCGTGCCGTTCTCTACGGATACACCATCGTGTGTTACTGTCCACACGAGCGAATATTCGCTCAGATCCGTGAACAGGAACTGGTTTCGGATGCGTAGCAGGCCGTCTTTTACATCAATAGCTTCCATACGAACGTTCTGATAACATTTCTTCACTTCTTCCAGTTTCGGTGTAACTGTCTTATCCGCCAGAATCAGTCCGTTACCGCAGAAATTGCCATCATGAGGGGATTCACCGAAGTCTCCGCCATAAGCGAAATATTCGACACCGTCTGCCGTAGTGGTACGAATGGACTGATCGACCCAGTCCCAGATGAATGCACCCTGCAACACATCATATTTATCGAACAAATCCCAATACAGATGCAGACCACCGCAGGAGTTCCCCATGGCATGGCTGTATTCGCAGATAATATAAGGTTTCTTCGGTCCTGGCATGCGAGCATAATTCTCTACATTTTCAGGGCTGATATACATCGTCGATTCAATATCGCTTGCTGAATCAGAAGGGCGATAATGGAAGGTCCCTTCATAATGAACGAGACGGGTTGGATCGACTTGTTTCAGATAATCGTACATCGCGATGAAGTTATCGCCGCCGAAGGACTCATTACCGAGAGACCAGATAATCACGGACGCATGGTTTTTGTCCCGCTGGAACATCGAGTTACAGCGGTCGATTACGTTGTTACGCCATTCCGGCTTGCTTGCAGGAATGTTGTCCTCATTCATTTCCTTTTGCCCATAGTACCAAGTGCCGTGAGTCTCCAGATTCGTCTCGTCAATAACATAGAGGCCGTATTCATCACAGAGTTCGTACCAGAGTGACTGATTCGGATAATGGGATGTGCGCACGGCGTTAACGTTATAGGACTTCATTAACTCGATGTCACGGATCATATCTTCCCGCCCAATGGCTCGACCGGTATCCGGGGAAAACTCATGACGATTCACACCTTTGAATACAATGCGTTTGCCGTTGATTTGCATCAGGCCGTCCTTCAGTTCAAACTTGCGGAATCCGATCCGGCTGCGGACCGCTTCCAGTGTTTCGCCTGATTCGTCCTGAATGGACAGCACAAGTGTATATAGATGAGGGGACTCGGCGCTCCATAGAAGCGGATTGATAACCTCTGCTGACAAATTAAATGAAAGTTCATCCTCGCCCTGGAACGTAACGGCCGCAGTAAGTGGCTGTTTCAATACAGTCTGTTGCTGTGCATCATAGAGCTGGGCTTGGACGGACAATCCGGCAGTGGTCTGCGCGGCATTATGATTAAATAATTTCAAATCCAGCAGTAACTCCGCATCCTGATACGCGTCATCCAGTTCGGTACGAACAAAGAAATCGGCGATCTGAACGGGTGAAGGTGAATGCAAGTATACACCACGGAATATGCCGCTTAACCGCCAGAAATCCTGATTCTCCAGCCAGCTCGCATCACACCAACGATATACCTCCACAGCGAGCTTGTTCTCACCTTCCGTTAGATACGGAGTGATATCAAATTCTGCGGGTGTGAATGTGTCCTCGCTATAACCGACGAGCTCTCCGTTGACCCATACATAAAAGGCGGATTCAACGCCCTCAAAATGAAGCAGGACAGGCCGGTCTTTCCAGTCTGCAGGAACAGTAAACGTATGGATATACGAACCCACTGGATTATAAGTTGTTGGTGCAAATGGGGGCTTCAGTTCAGGCTCACGCTCGACCCACGGATACGTCATATTCGTATACTGGGGATAATCGTAACCTTGTAGCTGCCAGTTGGAAGGAACGGCGATCTCGTCCCAGTCACTGGCATCATAGTTGTTCTCATAAAAGGATGTAATCCGTTGCTCCGGTGTCTCCGCAAAGGCAAACTTCCACTGACCATTCAGTGATTCGTACCATGGCGATGCGCTGGAATCATTGGACAATGCTTCTGCTATAGATGGAAACGCTACCATAGAAGCATGTGCGGGTAGACGGCCTACTTGAAAAGTCTCGGGATTATTGTTCCATTCCGGGTATCCATTCGCCGGAGGGGTGTGTACCAGTTTCTTTCGCATAACAGCAACTCCTTCTGAAATGTTATAATATTGTCATTATAGAATTGAATTGAGACTTAGAAAATAAAGAATATTGCCCATATATATCACAATATGAAACTAACGATGGAGAGAGTGGTGTACTGGATGGATACCCGGATTTTTTTTGGTAAAACAGAAGAAGCTGCTCGCCTGCCGATCTATATGACCACGGTTGGATACTGGGAACACCAATATGAAACCGAGCGTCCAGAGGGATTCCCGGATTATCAGATCCACCAGATCATTCATGGTCAGGGAAGAGTGATTATACAAGACGAAGAATACATCGTCGGACCGGGTGACATTTTCGTTCTGTACCCTGATGTGCCGCATCGATATATGCCGATCAGTGACCGCTGGGAGCTGGCTTGGGTCTCGTTTCAGGGGAGAGAAGCCAGTCAGCTATTATCTTATGCGGGGATTACCGGTTCACGCGTGTGCAGACTCAGGACAGCCACGCTGTTGCATGGCCTGGAGCAACTTCTGGTTAGAGGTGAGAATGGGGGTGATACGGATTATGCAGATTACGATGTGGAATGTTCCAAACAATTATATGCTCTGCTGTTGGATCTGAAGCCACTACTCATCGTATCTGCCAACTATAATGATGAACTGGAGCGCTTGAAGCCTGTGCTGCGTTATATCGCAGAGCATCTGGATCGTTCACTGTCGCTGAAGGAACTGGCCGATGTGGCTGTGGTGTCTCCTCAATATTTGTGCAGACTGTTTCAGAAGGCGCTTCATACCAGACCTGTATTTTACGTAAACCAGGAACGAATCAATCGGAGCAAACAACTGATGTTCAGTGAGAGAGAACTCCGAATCTATGAAGTTGCTGATCGGGTGGGCTACGAGAATGCCAGTTATTTCTGTGCGATGTTCAAAAGGCATACAGGCATGAGTCCGGAGCGTTTTCGCAAACTTCACGGACTGAGTTAAAAATTGAGTAATTTTGATCTGATATTCATCCCAATTTCAGTTTCCATTAAGGTTGCGAAGGTAAGATAAGTCTTGTAAACCCCTTCTCGTGTTAAATAGATGTGTGACTGGCCCTATCGGATTGTCCTCCGGTAGGGCACTTTTTTTCTCCATTTCTGCGGTTGATGGTATGATAGATGAATACATAATGTGTAACCAACTCTAGTGATCGGAGGATGGAATTGTGGATCACAGCCTGCACCCGTTGTTTAAGCCTATTCAGATAAATGGAACGTACCCTAACAGTTATTATGTTGAGAAAATACCTGTTGCCGGCTTGATGGCTTATGTGGCCTGTTATTGGGAATCAGGATCTCTTCCGAACACGCATGCAGATGTTACTTGGGGAGAAGGTCGAGAGCAATCGGTGATGACTGTCCCTGCACGGGTATTGCCGGATGGTTGCACGGATATGCTGATTACATACGACCCGGTCTGTTCGGAGCACTCCTATGCTTACTGCGGCAATTATACACAGCCGTTCGCTGTACCTGAGCCATCCGATGATGGTTCGCCTGCTGGAGATTACACCTTTGGTGTCCGGTTCTTTCCAGGTGGAGCGCATGTCTTCCATGGCATGCCTCTGGAATGGTTTACGGATAAGCGAATTGCCCTTCAGGAATGTTGGCCGGAGAAGCTAAACGAGCTTCAGGAGCGGATGGCCGAAACGAACAGTTTTGCAGAGCGGGTAGAAGTTATGAACGCGTACTTGAGTCCGTTGTCCATGCAGTCAAGCACATCTGAGAACGATCTGATGAAAAACGTGCTGCACCGCATCTTTATAGATGGGGGACGTATGACTGTCCAGGAGCTGGCGATGCGTGAAGTGATCAGTGAGCGGCAGCTGCATCGCAAGTTCTCGGAGTGGGTCGGAATCAGTCCCAAACGGTTCAGTGAGGTGGTTCGTTTTCATCGAGTGCTGAATGATATTCATCAGGGGAACACGGCAGACTGGGCAATGCTTGCCCAGAATCACGGATTTTTTGACCAAGCCCATCTGATTCGGCAATTTCGCAAGTTTTATGGAGAGACTCCGTTGACGGCAGCCAAGGAGCATGGCAGAATGTTGTCCGATTTGTACAATAGATCTGTAGAACCGTCGGTTATACTTAAATCGTGAGAATAAAAGATAAGGGAGACATCATATATGAATGGAACATTGCAGATTCGGGATCATTTGTTGAATGAGTTGGAAACAGGCGTACGGACGGGGGCTTCGTTAATTCGCTTGATCCGTTCGGAGGATTGGTCGGTTCGTCCACAGGAGAATATGCGTTCATTGGTGGAGCTTGTGCATCATTTTATCCAGATCACGGCATCGGATCTTGCCATTATGCAGGAAAAAGGTGAAGCAGAGGTTGGTCTGGTGGAGAACAGTTTGTCCGGAATCGAGGATATCGAGAAGCTTGAAGCAACGTTGTGGAGCAATTTCGAATCCTACAAAGCATATATTACGGGATTGAGTGAAGAAGATTATTTAAACCGCTCTACCAAAGCTTTCTATATGGAACATGGTCATTTGCAGGCGCAATGGCAGATTGAAACGTTAACGCATGTGTTCCATCACCGTTCGCAGCTGTATAACTACCTCAAGCAGCAGGGTCATGAACTGAACTTTTTCATGCTGTATGCCTAATTAAACCTGTAATATTAAAGTAAGCTTAGTTGGCTCCACCGGATGGTCCGGTGGGGCTTTTTGCGTACAGTTGTCTATCAATCTATGCTGTCTATTAAAAATGGACGTTATAACACGGTCATTTCACCGTGACTTTACTAGTTTCTGAACATAGAATACCGTATCAAAGCAAAAGGAGGTGATTTCAATGGCCATCCTTTTACCATTACAGTATTACAATCTTCCAGCTGGCGTAGGCAAGTCCTACTACGAAAACCTGTCTGGAGGAACCAATGCCAGCGTTACAGTAAACAACTACGGACCTTTCCCAGTATCTCTCGTAATCACTCGTGTTAATGCACCAGTAGTCACTTACGTGGTTCCAGTAAACAGCAGTCTTACAATTACTGCAAGTGCAGTCCTGGTTTTTGCATTACAAGCCAACCTTGGAGGCGCTGCTTCCGGAACAGTTCAATTCGCCGTAGCAGATTTCTAATTGGTGTAATACAGTAGATGGGCCTCTGCCGGACATGATGTCGGCAGGGGTCTTTCTTTTTTTGGTGGAACCTTCTGGATTGAAAATGATATTATACTAGGGTCTTTATACATATTTGTTTATCCTGACGGTCATTCGATTAATTTAAGGTATAGGCGGCACGCAGATTTGTGTTGGCATACAGGAGGTTAGTGGATGATGAACAGAACAATCTTATTTGAAACCGAACGGTTGGAATGTGCGTCGTGGAACGAAGGGGATCGTGCGCTGGCGTTTGCGCTGTGGGGCGATCATGAGGTTGCCAAGTGGATTAGCAGTAAGGGATTTCTAAGCGAGGATGAAGTAGAAGCACGATTAACACAGGAAATTCAAAGGCAAAAGGAAGCGGGGGTGCAATATTGGCCCCTTTTTGAGAAAGAGTCCGAGGTGTTTGTGGGCTGTTGTGGCCTGCGTCCGTATTCTTCAGAAGAGGATATGTATGAACTGGGATTCCATCTAACCCGGGATCACTGGGGCAAAGGGTATGCCCAGGAAGCAGCGCATGCGGTGATTAAGTATGCCTTTGACGAAATGAAGGCGAAGGCACTGTTTGCCGGGCATCATCCAGATAATGAAGTGTCACGTCACATCTTGATCAAGCTGGGATTCGAGTACACAGGTGACGAACGATATGAACCGACTGGAAAGATGCATCCGACCTATGTGCTGAAAAAATCATAGATATGCTTCGAATAGGGACAGGCCACATCGTATCCGCTTAACGTGAAATAGATCGAAAGAGGTACGTTGTCCATACCTGCTCAACCCGCTTTTCATGCTTTTTTTATTCTGTTTTCAGCTTCTATTAAGGTAGCAGAGGTATGATAACTCTTGTAAACCCCTTCTCGTGTTAAATAGATGTGTGACTGACCCTGCCGGGCGCCGGTGGGGTATTTTTTTGTTTTATTTTCAAATAAACAAAAATAAACAGAAATAAATAAAAGATTATTTCTGTGTTTGTTATTGACTATCAAAGATAAACAAAGGTATAATGAATGTGAAAAAAGGAACTTACTATGTGCGTGGCAAGCCATATCATTTTCAATATAAGGAGAGATTGATCATGAACGTGACCCTTACCAATGAAACAACACAGGCTGCAGGTTTCCATATTCCATTTATCCGTGAGATGGCCGAAATTACACAACATATGTGGAAAAATGGCTGGGATGAGCGCAATGGCGGTAATGTCAGCTATCTGCTGGAGGAAGAGGAAGTTGCCCAATATATTGATATCCATCATGTGATTCGCAAGATCAAACCTGCATTTTCGGTGCAAGAGCTGGCAGGCAAGTATTTTATCGTGACGGCATCGGGCAAATATTTCAAAAATGTACTCGCCGATCCCGAGAGCAATCTGGGGTTGCTACGTGTATCGCAAGATGGACAGGAGCTGGAAGTGCTCTGGGGATTGAAGTCGGGGGCGAATCCAACGAGTGAGTTGCCTACGCATTTCATGAGCCATATTGAACGTTTGAAATTGGACCCCAACCACCGGGTTGTCATGCACAACCATGCCACTCATGTATTGGCAATGACGTTTATCCACGAATTGGATGAAGCAAAATTCACGAAGACCCTCTGGCAGATGTGCACGGAGTGTGTGGTTGTATTTCCGGATGGGATCGGCATTATTCCATGGATGATTCCTGGATCGAACGAGATTGGCCGCGAAACGGCTGAGAAAATGAAAGAATATCACGCGGTCATCTGGCCGCAGCATGGCATCTTCGGAACAGGTACAACGATTGACGAGGCTTTTGGTCTGATTGAGACGATTGAGAAGGCAGCCCAAGTGTATATGCTGGTTGCCGGTCACGAGATCCGACAGAGAATTACGGATGAGCAGCTGACCACACTGGCACAAGCGTTTGGTGTTACTCCTCGTCCCGGCATTCTGGGCAGTTAATGAAAGCTGGATTGTTTTATAGTTAACGCATAGATCGAGGAAGTGGTCTTTGGTTCATTGAACCGAAGGCCATTTCCTTTTTTTTGACGAACAATCGTCATTTTGGTTCAAAAAAGTTCAAATTGCTGAACAAGAATGGCTTTGTTATCGATTATTGAATCGTAGAATGCATTATCACGCGCTGGCGAAATTCGGGTGAAATGACGTATTGTCAACGGCTCTGCGATTTTGCATAATAACAATGCTTCACAGATGAGAGACGGAAGGAAGTTATGATCATGCTTGGCAAAATGAAGAGAATCTTAATAGGCAAGCCCATGAAATCGGCTGAACTGGATGGAGAAAAATTGGGGAAATGGAAGGCACTCGCCATCCTGTCCTCGGATGCCCTATCGTCCGTTGCCTACGGTACGGAACAGATTTTGCTGGTGCTCGTTGCAGCCGGATTCGCCGCCCTATGGTACTCCGTTCCGATTTCCATCGCCGTGCTGGGATTACTCGTCATTTTAATTTTTTCCTATCGCCAGACGATATTTGCTTATCCAACAGGGGGCGGCGCTTATATCGTAGCCAAGGATAATCTGGGTACCACCTCCAGTCTGATTGCCGGAGGATCTCTGCTGGTGGATTATATTCTGACCGTTGCTGTGAGTTCGTCCGCAGGCACGGATGCGATTACATCGGCTTTTCCAATGCTGCATGACTACAGTGTCGTGATTGCACTCATTATGATTGTTTTTCTAACGATTATGAATTTGCGGGGAGTGACGGAGTCAGCGTCTGTGCTGGCGATCCCCATCTATCTATTTATCTTCTCGATTGCGGTTCTGATTATCTCGGGCGGAATCAAATTTCTTGCCGGGGGGATGGACGCAGCTGCACCTGAATTCGGAACAAGTCTATCCCATGTGAGTATGTTTCTGTTACTGAAGGCATTTAGCTCTGGATGTTCGGCCTTGACTGGCGTAGAAGCGGTAAGTAACGCGATCCCGAACTTCAAGCAACCTGCCGAGAAAAATGCTGCCGGTACGTTACTGCTCATGGGTTGTATATTGGGTGCCATGTTCATTGGCATCACGTTGCTGGCCTTCGGTTATGGGGTGAAACCTGATCCCCATGCCACAGTTATTTCCCAGATTGCCGAAGCTACATTTGGCAGAGGGTGGATGTATTTTATCATCCAGGGTGTAACAGCACTGATCCTGTTCCTGGCAGCGAATACGGCGTATTCGGCTTTCCCACTGTTATCCTTCATGATGGCCAAAGACAAATATATGCCCCATATGTTCATGGTCAGAGGAGACCGCCTTGGCTTCTCGAACGGCATTATTTTTCTCAGTGTGATGTCTGCGCTGCTGGTGGTCGGGTTCAAAGGAAATACGGAAAGCCTGATTCCGCTCTATGCGGTAGGGGTGTTCATTCCATTTACCCTGTCTCAGCTCGGCATGATGATTCGCTGGATCAAAGTGAAGCCGTCGGGCTGGCAGATGAAACTGCTGGTCAATACAGTCGGTATGCTGACTACGCTATCGATTACCCTGATCTTTATTTTCACCAAGTTCACGCAGACATGGGTCATCTTTATCTTTTTGCCGCTCGTTGTCTATGTGTTCATGCGTATTCACCGTCACTATTGCAATATTGCAGATGAACTGCGGATTGATATTCAGGTCGATAAGCCGGCCAAAAAAGGCAATACCATTGTCATTCCAGTTGCAGGCATTACCCGGGTCGTCATGAATACGATTAGTTACGCCCAGACGATGTCGGATCATGTGGTCGCACTGTACATTGGATTCGATGATGAGGCGATACGCAAGATGGAGCAGAAGTGGGAAGAATGGAATCCAGGCGTTCGTCTGGTTGTGATCAAATCGAGGTACCGTAGCATTATGGGGCCGCTCAAGAAATTCATTGATACCGTAGAGTGGAAAACGGCGGAGACCGATCATATCACCATTCTGATTCCGCAATTCATCACCAAGCACTGGTGGCAAAATGTACTGCACAACCAGACCAGCTTCATGATCCGGGCTTATCTGATTAATTACAAAGATGTGATTGTCACCACAGTACCATATCATCTTAATCGTTAACTCGAACGGTTAATCGCTTCACCTCGTTTGGAAGATTTACAGATTAATGTAAAATGAGTCACTTTCATTAATAGGAAAACGTTCATATTCCATTTACACATCGAACCGCAGGGACATCTCCAAACAGGGGAGTTCTTGCGGTTTTTTGTCGCGAAATCCGGTCTGGATTTCGCTTTCGAATTGATGCACATTTGCGTAAACACCCTTGTCCATGATTAACGTTACGTTGATTCAGAACGGATTTTGCTGTGACATTCGACTCTTACACTAGATAACGTGGTGCTGAAGTGGATGTAACATCTCACACACACTGAATGCGTGAAACAAGGGGGAAGAAAATCCGATGAGTGAGCTTGATAACCGGATCAGCTTGCCCGCCGCCAAACGGCGCGTATCCGGTACGAGTGAGCGCCGGACAGTCTCGCTGCGTGTGCAGCGAATGCGGGAGAATATGCTGGCCTATGGTTTCCTGGCACCATCGCTGCTTTTGTTTGCAGTGTTTCTGTTTTACCCGATGTTTAAGTCCGTGTACCTGAGTCTGCATTCCACAGATCCGACGGGACAGATTGCGGCTTACGTAGGGCTGGATAACTTCAAGGCGGTATTCCAATCAGGACTGTTTATGCAAGGGATGAAAGTGACATTATTATTTGTCCTGTTTACAGTCCCCACAGGTATGTTGGCTGCTCTGATTCTGGCTGCACTGACCCACAACCGGTTCAAGGGAATGCGTGTGTTCCAATTTGTATTCTCGCTGCCCGTGGTGTTATCCGTCGGTTCGTCAGCGGTGATCTGGAAGTTTCTATTCCATCCGACCCTGGGCATGCTGAATTATCTGCTTGGCAAAGTAGGCATCGATCCAATTCCCTGGCTCACCAGCCCGGATTGGGCATTGATCTCAATCTCCATCATGACAATCTGGATGAACCTTGGATTCAACTACATTATTCTATCCAGTGGTTTGGCAGGCATCCCGGATGAGATCTACGAGAGCGCCAAGATTGACGGCGCAGGACCCTTGCTGACGTTTCGCAAAATCTCGATGCCGCTACTGTCACCAACGTTATTCTTTGTTACGGTCGTATCGATCATTGGCGCTTTTCAATCGTTCGGTCAGATCAACATTCTAACCCGGGGTGGCCCGATGGACAGTACGAATGTTTTCGTCTATTCCATCTATCAGGAAGCTTTCGTTAATTTCCGCTTTGGTACAGGTAGTGCACAGGCACTGATCCTGTTCGTGGTGATTATGCTGCTGACCCTGATCCAGTTCAAATGGGTAGAAAGGAAAGTGCATTACCAATGAGTGCGACATGGACCAAAACGCTGTTGTATGTATTACTGACGATCTGTGCAGCACTTGTGCTGTATCCGGTGATGTACACCTTTTTCATGGCCGTCATGACGCCGGAAGATGCGAGCGCTTATCCGCCGCATATCATTCCAAATTCAATCGATCTGTCCAACTTTAGCGAAGTGTTCGATATTGTTCCGATCGGTCGATTTATCGGCAATACCTTTCTTGTCGCAGGACTGACGACGCTTGGTCAATTGATTACAGCGAGTATGGCAGCTTATGCGTTTGCGAAAATGCAGTTCAAAGGCAAAAACGTCATCTTCAGCATGTTTGTCGCAACGATGATGATTCCATGGGAAGTAACGATGATCCCAAATTACCTCACGGTTCGTAGCTGGGGCTGGCTGGATAGTTATCAAGGACTGACGGTGCCGTTTCTGGCAACGGCGTTTGGTACATTCCTGCTAAGACAGTTCTTCATGCAGCTACCCAAGGAATTGTTCGAGGCGGCGAGGATCGACGGTTGTGGTCATATTCGCTATTTCATATCGCATGTCTTGCCTTTGTCCCGTCCGGCACTTGGTACACTGGCAATCTATTCATTCTTAAGCATGTACAATTCGTATCTCTGGCCGCTGCTGGTGACAAACACACCGGAAATGAGAACCGCACAGATCGGAATTTCGATGCTGGAGTTCCAGGAATCCACAGCATGGAATCTGGTATTTGCCGGAACAGCAATGGTGATTCTACCATCCTTACTGCTATTGATCTTCGGGTTGAAACAACTTGTCCGCGGAATGGCCGCAGGCGCGCTGAAGGGGTAAGGAGAGAAAGTTTTACAACTATTTAATTGAAGTGGAAGCTCTGAAGGTTTTGATCTAAAGATTTTGATTAAGAGGTTTTGAATTAAACCTTGTATCTTCGTACAAGGTCTACGGTTTTAGATACCAGGAGCGAATAAAATGAGGCTCGTGCTTCAAATAAGATGTTGAAATGAACGACGGTAGTAGTGGAGGGGACGAAATCGATTCTGAAGAAGCGAAGCGTTCGCCTTTATCCCCGGATTTTCCCCTTTGAGAGGGGGAATGAGAAAAATCCGGGGATAACAGCGATCAAAAGAACGATTCGTAACCGTAACGGCCACACCGCGTCATCCCCAAGATTTTATTGTAAGCGAGCCATATAAAAGGAGAGCGATTATGAACGGATTTCGTTTGAAAAAAAGAGGAACATTTGCATTAATGCTGGCTGCACTCATGTTGGTCATCTCCGCTTGCGGAACGAAAGCAGAAACGAGCAGCCCGGCAAGTGGCGCACCAGCAGAAGCAGCCGCCGCTGAAACAACACAATTGACGTGGTGGCACTCCATGTCTGGCGCAGGGGAGAAAGCCATTAACCAACTCGCTTCCGACTTTAACGCTAGCCATCCGGAGATTCAGGTGAAACCCATCTATCAAGGGAAGTACGATGAAAGTCTGAACAAACTCAAAGCATCCATGGGCTCAGACAGTGGTCCTGACATTATCCAGGTCTACGAGATCGGTAGCAAGTTCATGATCGATTCGGGCATGATTACGCCCGTACAACAGTTCATCGACAAGGACCAATTCGACCTGTCCCAACTGGAGCCGAACATCATCCGATACTACACCATCGATGGCAAATTGAACGCGATGCCGTTCAACACATCAAACCCGATTCTGTACTATAACAAGGATATGTTCAAAGCAGCAGGTCTGGACCCGGAGAACCCGCCGAAGACGTATGAAGAGTTTGAGCAAGCGGCAAAAGCACTGGCAAAAGACGGGAAGCCAGGAGCATCCATGGCGATATACGGCTGGTTCATGGAACAGTTCTTTGCGAACCAGAATGCAGATTATGTAAACAATGGTAACGGAAGAACCGAAGCAGCCACAGAGTCTCTGTTGAACTCCGAAGCTGGAGTGAAGACATTAACGTGGTGGAAAAAGATGATCGACGAGAAAACCCTCTCCAATCTGGGACGTAGCACAGACGATACAACAGCAGCATTTACAGCTCAGCAAATCGGTATGACTCTTGATTCCACAGCTGGCCTGCGTAAAATCGTAGAAGGTTCAGGTGGCAAGTTTGAACTGGGAACAGGCTTCCTGCCTCGTCCAGCGGATGCCAAAGAAGGCGGCGTTGTAGTGGGTGGAGCGAGCTTGTACATCATGAATAACAAATCGGAAGCGCAACAACAAGCGGCGTGGGAATTCATCAAGTACTTGGCTACACCAGAGGTACAAGCGAACTGGAGTGTTGCGACAGGATACTTCCCTATTACGACAGCAGCCTACGAAGAGCAAGTATTAAAGGATAATATGACGAAGTACCCGCAATTCCAGACAGCAGTCGACCAATTGCACGCTTCCGCGGATTCGACAGCAACATCCGGGGCATTAATGGGTGTATTCCCAGAAGCCAGACAACTTGTCGAAGGAGCGATTGAAACGGTCCTGAATGGACAAGGTACACCACAGGAAGCGCTGGATGCAGCAGCCAAACAAATTACAGACAAGATTGCACAGTATAACAGCACGGTGAAGAAATAATTTTAGGTTAATCTCAAAATAAAGATGCGGCGATCAATCCTGATCGTCGTATTGTTATGCCTTTGTCTTGAAATTCTATAAGACTTAAGTCTGATTTTTCTTAAAAAGGGATAGATAGATGTTGTCATTAAATGTCGAAATAATAAACAATTCATATCTAGTATGTTAATTTATCTAACCTAAATAGTTTAATGTGCACATAAACATGACTCAAAAAGATCAAAAAGACATGATTTTGATCATAAATTAGTCCTATTTAGCTTTAAAGAAGAGAAAATAATTTCTTTCTGTAATGTATATGTTCTATTTTCTTTCATATTGAAGAAATATTGTTTACACGAGTCTGTTATTCAGTTATCTTATATTTGAACTAATGTACAAGCTGTCTGAACAAATGATTGCCAAGTTGAAAACATGGGGGTAGGACGAATGAACAACAAGCAAGTGAAACGTTGGGCACAAGGGTTTCTGGTTTTCGTTCTTGTCGTTACAGGTGCGGCACCAATAGGTGGATTAAGTAGCACCGCATATGCTGATGAGGAAAGTGTAGTAACGGAACAGCCGCAAACAAGTGATCAGGAGACCTCCATACCGGATGCTATCCCAACTGAAGAATCTTCAGACCTAGAGTCACTGACTAACGAAGTTGATGAATTGGATGGAACTGAAAGTGAGGAAGCAGCTGAGACGGATAACTCAGAAGTGCAGGAAGCAGACGTGGCTGGAATCATATCCATCGCTGATGCGCGAGTACTTGCACCAAATACTAATGTAGCCGTTTCAGGTGTCGTAACGTACAGTGAACTCTCCGGAGAATTCACGAATTATTATATTCAAGACGAAGAAGCTGGCATTGTAGTCCGAGCGAAGAATCAAGTTGACGTGGGGGATCGCATTGAAGTATATGGTCCAATTACCCACTACAGCGGACTCGTCCAGATTGAGAAGGATAAGTCAGGTTTTACCGAAGGATACATGAAGGTAACTGAGAAAAATGTAACACTCCCCGGACCCAAAAATATGGTGTCCACAGACTTTGTCAGACCAGCAGATCAAAGTAACAAAGGTCCAGGGGAAAAGTATGAGGGAATGTTTGTCGAAGTAAGAGATATCCAGGTAACACGTGGCAGTAGTTCGACGTTTTACGCTACGGATCGTCATGGTGCTGAGATGACGATTTATGCCAAAAACTCTCCTACCGCGCTAACTGTTGGCAAAACCTACGAATATGTGCAGGGTGTTCTGACCTTCAACAGTAATTACGGATTAGAGATTTTGCCTAGAACAGCCGCAGATGTTGTAGAAAATAGCCTGTCTGTGATGGCAAGTGTTCCATCCGGTGGAATTCCCCGAAACAATGAAGTCACATTAACCTCTCCAGCCGAGGGTGCAGTTGTACATTACACAACGGATCGAACAGAGCCTACTTCTTCTTCGGCCGTGTATAGCAGCCCATTGGTGATTGATCAAGACATCGTAATCAAGGCCGTTGCCATTCTTAATGGACAATCCAGTGCAGTATACACCTTTACGTATCAAGTACTTCCTGATAAAGAAGACTTGCGTATCCATGATATTCAGGGTGCAGGACATACCTCTGTTTTTAACGGATACGATGTTAAGGATATCGAAGGTATTGTTACCTCCGTCAGTACAAGCAGTTTTTACATGCAAGAACTTCCGGATAAAGTCGATGCGGATGAACGTACATCCGAAGCCATTCAAGTGTATAAGCCGAGTCATGGAGTTATCGTTGGCAATCAGGTGAAGGTATCTGGGAAAGTTACGGAATATGGGGCGGTTAACGAATTAACCACCACGCAGATTACGGCGAGTGCCATTGTAAAAGTAATAGATAAGGTAGATCTACCTGCACCTGTGAAGTTGGGTGTCAATGGACGTGTAATTCCAACCGTCATTGACTCAGACTCTTTTGCAGAATTTAATCCCGAGACGGATGCTATAGACTTTTTTGAAAGTTTGGAAGGCATGCGTGTTGAACTGGAAAAGCCTGAAATTATAGGTCCATACTCCAGTCAACCGGGTCTGGCCGTTGTTGTGGATAATGGTGAGAACAATCCACTTCGCACACCTGCGGGTGGTGTTATTCTGACCGATAACAAGAAAGGTATGAATGAGAGTGATCTCAATCCACAGCGTCTTTTTATTAGCAAGAAACCTTCCAAAGCAGTTAAAACAGGCGATAAGTTGGATGGTAATGTAATCGGAGTAATGACATACTCTAGCGGCAATTTTAAGGTGAGTCCTGAAGGGAATTTGCCAGCAGTTATCCCTGGAGAAACGAAACAAGCGACTACTTCCATTGAACAAGCTGCAGATAAACTGACCATTGCTACGTTTAATGTGGAGAACTTCAGCAAAAAAGATGCAACACGAGCCAATAAAATTGGTAAAATCATCGTGGATAATCTGAGTACGCCAGATATCATTGGCATCATGGAAGTTCAAGATAACGATGGCGATGCCGACACAGGTACAACAGCAGCTAATGAGAGTTTTCAGACTCTAATTGATGCAATCAAAGCGAATAACGGACCAACATATCGATATAGTGAGATTTCTCCGGAAAATAACAAGGATGGTGGGGCACCGGGTGCCAATATTCGTGTAGGATTCCTGTATCAACCGAACCGAGTATCGTTGGCTACTGGTATTGGAAAAGGAAATGCTACGACAGCGATCACAGTCAAAGCTGACGGCAGTCTCTCCAATAATCCGGGTCGTATTGCACCAGGGGACGAGGCGTTCGCCAGCTCCCGCAAACCGCTCGCCGCTGAATTCGAATTCAATGGTGAACGTGTAGTGGTGATTGCCAATCACTTCAATTCGAAAGGTGGAGACCTGAAACCTTTTGGAAGCATACAGCCTGCGACTCGAAGCAGTGAAGTTCAACGTGCGAAGCAAGCTGCGTTGGTGAATGGGTTTGTGAAAGAGTTACTGAACAAAGACCATGAGGTCAATGTCGCTGTTCTCGGCGATTTTAATGACTTCCAATTCTCGAATACCCTGAGCATTGTCGAAGGTAATGAACTGGACAATCTGGTAAACGAACTGCCAGAAAATCAACGATATTCCTACATCTATGATGGAAATTCTCAGACACTGGATCACATTCTGGTGAGTAAAAATTTGACTGAGACAGCAGCCATCGAAGTGGTACATGTGAATGCCGATTTTGAGACAGCGGATGGACGGGTGAGCGACCATGATCCACTGCTTGCACAATTAAGTATTGGAGATCCAGTGGAAGAAGGGGACTTCAATCTGCGCGTACTGCACACGAATGATACGCATGCACATCTGGATAACATCCCGCGCCGAGTAACGGCAATTAAGGAAGCACGCAATGATAATACCCTGGTGCTGGATGCAGGGGACGTATTCTCTGGTACATTGTACTTCAATCTGTTTAATGGTTTGGCTGATCTGGAGTTCATGAACATGATCGGATATGATGCGATGACCTTTGGTAACCATGAGTTTGATAAAGGTCCAAGCGTACTGAAAGCATTTATTGAAAAAGCAGAGTTCCCGTTTGTAAGTGCTAATATTGATTATTCAAAGGATGCGAGCTTGAGTGGTTTGTACAACAATAGCATCGGTGATCCGGGTGAGAAAGCCGAAATCTATCCGGCGATTATTACGGAAGTGAATGGTGAGCGAGTCGGTATTTTCGGACTGACGACACCGGACACAGTATCTCTTTCTTCACCGGGAGATGACTTGAAGTTTGTCGATTATAAGGCAAGTGCACAAGCAACTGTAGAGATGCTGCAAAATGAAGGTATCAATAAAATCATTGCTTTGACTCACCTTGGCTACTCAGAGGATCTCAAATTGGCTGAAGCCGTGGAAGGGATCGATATTGTGGTAGGTGGTCATTCACACACCATTCTGAAGGAACCGATTGTTGTGAGCAGCCAAGATGAGCCAACATTGGTTGTGCAAACCGGGGAATATGACGTTTCTCTTGGTCAATTGGATGTTACGTTTGATGAAGCAGGTATATTGAAGAAGTGGAACGGCAAATTGTTGAGTCTGGATGCGAAAGATGCTGCCAACCAATTCATCTATGCTGATGACGTGGAAGCCGCAAACAAGCTGAAAGAATATGCTCCTCAGTTGGAACAGTTCAAGAAAACGATTATCGGTAAAACGAATGTCTTCCTGGATGGAGAACGTGGCACTGTACGGAAACAGGAAACCAATTTAGGAAACCTGATGACAGACGGTATGCTGGAGAAAGTGAAATCCATTGTGCAGGAAAACGACGTCAAAGGATACGTGGCGATCCAGAACGGCGGCGGCATTCGTGTTTCATTCCAGATAGGTGATATTACGCTGGGCAATCTCCTGACTGTGATGCCATTCGCTAATAATCTGTCTGCGTTGAAAATGACAGGCAAGGAAATCACAGCCGCGTTGGAAAATGGCGTTAGTGGTGTGGAAACGGGAGAAGGGCGCTTCCCGCAAGTGGCAGGCATGCGTTTCTACTACGATTCCACGAAACCAGGCGAAAAAATTGATGCTACCACCAACACCGTGACCCAAGTTGGTCAACGTGTGGTCAAAGTTCAGATTAAGAATGCAGACGGGACGTACTCGGATATCGATCCGAACGGGTACTATATCGTCGCTACCAATTCATTCATGGCTAACGGTGGAGACTTCTATCGTGCTATGAGAATAGCGAAAGATGATAATCGATTCTACGAATTGAATCTGGTCGATTATGAAATCTTCCATGAACATCTGGACCGTGTAGGTACAGTCGATCAAGTGACGGAAGGACGTAGTACGGATCTGAAGGGCACGACACTTCCGGGGGACGGAAATGGAAGCAATCCTGGTAATGGTGGCGGCAATAATGGAAGTAATCCGGGCAGTGGTAACAGTGGTGGAGGTTCTACAACACCAACTCCGCCTGTAACTCCAACGACACCGACTACACCAACTACACCAACCATTCCTACAAACCCAACTACGCCAAGCGTTCCGGGTAATGGAGGAAATCCTAATCCAACCACACCGGTTGTAGACATGAAGGACATCGGAAATCACTGGGCAGCTGCTGCCATTGAGCAGGCCATTTCCCGGGGAATTGTGAACGGGTATCAGGATGGTAATTTCCGTCCGAATGCACCAGCCACACGCGCCGAATTCATTGTGATGTTGGGAAGAGCATTTGAACTTCCAGCCAGCAACAAGGCATTGACGTTTAAGGATGCTGCTGGGATACCTGCATGGGCACAATCCTTTATTGCTCAGGCAGTAGATCAAGGCATCATTAGTGGATATACGGATGATACGTTCCGTTCTTCGGGCAAAGTATCGCGGGTAGAGATGACAGTTATGCTCGTCAGAGCACTCGGTCTCCCAGTACAGTCGAATTCGGCACTGAGTTTCGTGGACGCCGATAAAGTACCGGCTTGGGCTGTTCCATATATCGCTGCTGCATATGATGCAGGACTGGTGAAGGGAACAGGGGAAAATATGTTTAATCCACTCGCCGAAGCAACACGTGCTGAAGTGGTGACCCTGCTATTGTCGGCAAGCGAGTTGCAAAAGCAATAATACGCATGATACAGACGGTTTAGAACAGCTTGCAGATGGGAGTCTGCAAGCTGTTTTTTTCTAATTTATGCCTGTTAATTTTCACCAAGTGAAGGTATAGTAGACAGGATTATATTATAGGAGTGTTGACGAAATGCAAGAACAACCCGTTTTAATCGCACTATTTGCCATAGCGGCAGGAATTTTTAGTTTACTCGGTGGTATCAACAATTGGGATTGGTTTATGAAGAGCTTTAGAGCAGGGATTTTTGTGAAGACTATTGGTCGGCAGGGCGCAAGAGTGGTGTATGGTATTCTCGGTGTTGTCATGATTGTCATTGGTGTACTACTGTTGCTGATCGGATAGTTGTTGGAAATAATCGCACTCACCAAGTACTATCTACATAGAGTGTTCATGAGCGAAGTAAGAGGATATGTGCGTAGCGTTGAATGGAAAAAAGCGTGTGAATGCTTAAGGTAGCAGTATGACCAAGATTGAATAGCAAGTCAAATTGGCATGCTTGAAAAAATCATAGCCAAAAGAAAAAGACCACCGAAAAATTTCGGTGGTCTTTTTACCAAATTCAGGTTTATTCATCTCAATCTGGTTTAATTATCTTTTAAATCTTCAACGGAGTTGATATCCATGTACGTTGGAACAACCAGACCTTGTTTGACTCCGGTCATGCTGACAGCGATATCTTCAATCTGGTCACCATATGTCTCCCAGTAGTCCCCATGTGTAAGCGGGAGCCAAACGGCTGGAGAAGCATCGATATCACCTGCCGCCAAGCCTGCCCACATTGGACCAGCTTCGACTTGCAGTGCTTTGACTGTGTAACCCAGATCCGCCTCAAGCACATACTTCATCAGGTTG
Source organism: Paenibacillus sp. SZ31 (assembly GCF_012912005.1). Classification (GTDB taxonomy): domain Bacteria; phylum Bacillota; class Bacilli; order Paenibacillales; family Paenibacillaceae; genus Paenibacillus. The sequence continues at coordinate 91,435 of NZ_JABBEA010000004.1, read as the reverse complement.
GTACTCGCAATTTCAGAGTCCCATGCCACATAACCAAGACGTAGATTATCACCACTAACAGGAGTTAACCCGGTAGTCCATTCTTTAATCTGGTCAGGATGTTTTTCTGCATAAGTCTTGGCTGCTTCTTCAGGCGAAACGCCCTTTTGAATGTCAGTCATGATCTCACTCATCTGATCCGCAGTCCAATTAAAACGAGAGAAGAACTCATAGGCAACAGGATGATCTTCCTTGATTCCCTTACGTCCCACCGTGTGAACTTCCTCTGCATCGCCGAAAATTAAGTCGGGATCATCCAGATACTTCAGATCATACTGATTGAACATCCAGTGGGGAGTCCAACCCGTAACGATGATGGGCTCCTCATTTTTATAAGCTTTGTCCAGCGATGCAGTCATCGCGGCTCCAGAGCCTTCGATTAGATTCCAGTTAGACAATTCATAATGCTCAATCGCATTTGCCGTAGCTTTCATCAGACCTGCACCTGGATCAATACCAACGATTTGGTGATTAACCTCTTCACCCACATTGGCACTTGCCGATGGAGTGGAAGTAGCTGCACCTGTCTCCAGATCTGCAATCGAGTTTACTTCAGTCATGTAACTAGGAACCACGAGTCCAGTACGTACACCCGTCATGTTGGCACCCAGATCGTCTACCTGGTCTTTGTAACGTTCCCAGTAGTCAGCATGTGTCAATGGCAGCCAAGCTGCTGGAGAGGCATCTACGTCGCCTGAGGCAACTCCTGTCCACATGGGTCCAGCTTCTACTTGCAGAGCGTTAACTTTATAGCCCAGGTTGTTTTCCATCACATATTTCAGCAAGTTCGTACTTGCGATTTCGGAATCCCAAGCCACATAGCTCAGTTTGAAGTCATCGCCGTTGACCGGAGTCAGACCTTTGGTCCACTCATCAATCTGATCGGCATGTTTCTCCGCATAAGCTTTAGCTGCTTCTTCCGGGGATGTACCCTCTTGGATAGCAGTCATCATCTCACCCATTTCATCCGAGGTCCATTGGAAACGGGACAGGAATTCAAAAGCAACAGGGTGATCTTCTTTCAAACCTTTGCGGGCGATGGTGTGAATTTCTTCAGCATCACCGAAAGATTTCTCTGGATCTTCCAGATATTTCAGATCGTATTTGTTGAACATCCAGTGTGGAGTCCAACCTGTAATGATGATTGGATCTTCATTTTTGATGGCTTTGTCCAGTGTGGCAGTCATGGCTGCACCTGAGCCTTCAATGAGAGTCCAGTCAGTCAGGTTATAGTCTTCGATCGCTTTAGCTGCGGACTTCATGATACCAGCCCCTGGATCGATACCAATAATCTGATAGTTCACTTCTTTACCTACAGCATTGGCTGCTGAGTTGTTGCCACCAGCGGAAGTTGTGCCACCAACGAAGTATTGTGAGAAACCAGCTACAAGCACAAGGAATGTTGCCGCAGCAGTGATCCATGCTTTTTGCTTCGTTGTAATGCGTGAGGTCTTTTTGCGACCAGGCATAAATAGATTTTGTGTAAAACGGTCCAGTACAATCGCGAGTACAACAACAGCGAGACCGGCTTCGAAACCTTTACCGATTTGCAGCTGTGTTACTGCACGATATACTTCCGCACCAATACCCTGTGCACCGATCATGGATGCAATAACAACCATGGACAGTGACAACATGATCGTCTGGTTAATACCGGACATCACGGTAGGCAAAGCGAGTGGAAGTTGTACTTTGAACAGTTTTTGCATGGAAGTCGATCCGAATGCATCGGCTGCTTCAACCAATTCGCCAGATACCTGTCTGATACCCAGGTGAGTCAGACGAATCGTTGGTGGAATCGCAAATATAACGGATGCGATAACACCTGGAACGACACCAAGGCTAAAGAATGTAACCGCAGGTAGCAAGTAGACAAATGCAGGCATCGTCTGCATGAAGTCAAGTAGCGGTGTGACGATACGCGCCGCGGTTTTACTGTATGCGAGCCAGATTCCGACAGGCACACCAAGCAGGATCGAAACCAAACCTGAAGTGATAACCAGGCCGAGTGTGTCCATGGATTGGGACCAGTACCCCAAGTTATCAACGAGCAAGAACCCGATAACCGTGAATAATGTCAGTGGGAGTCGACCTACAAGGAACGCAAGAACACCCAATATGGCAATGAACAGAAGCGGATGGGGCAACATGAACAGCCCAGAGAAGAATCCGACTACTGCCTGAATAACAACAGAGATTACATTAAACAATCCGGAGAGCGAGGAGCTCATCCAGTCAACGATGGATTCAATCCACGATGCGAGTGGTATTTTGGGAATCATTCACAAGTTCCTCCTTTACTGCAACTTCACCGCTAAGTGCACCCAGCAGGGCACCGCGGACGATAACACCTTGCAGACGACCATTCTCACCAACAACAGCGAGCGGCACATGGGCAGAACTTACAATCTCGAACAATTCATGAATCAAGGTCTCAGGCGACACCGTCGGCCCATCCGTGATCAGAATATCGTTCAATACTTTGTTTTCGCGCATGGCACGAGTTGCATCTTCAGCTGTAATGACACCAAGCAATTTTTTCGAACGGTCAATGACAAACAGGTTGGAAATACCACGTTCGCGCATTAATTCGAGGGCAACACGAGGACCACGATCAAGCGTAATTGTTTCAGGGCGACGCATTACGTGAGATGCTGTAAGGACCTTGGACAGATCCACGTCTTCGACGAAGCGGGCCACATATGAGTTGGCCGGTTGAATCATGATTTCTTCCGGTGTACCGATCTGCACGACTGCGCCGTCTTTCATGAGGGCAATACGATCGCCGATGCGCAGCGCTTCGTCCAAGTCATGGGTAATGAAAATAATCGTCTTTTTCATTTTATCTTGAAGCTCGATCAGCTCATCCTGCATATCACGGCGAATCAATGGATCAAGGGCACTGAAGGCTTCATCCATTAATAGTACTTCCGGATCATTGGCAAGTGCACGGGCCAAGCCGACACGTTGCTGCATCCCGCCACTGAGTTCATCTGGCATTTTGTCTTCCCAGCCTTTAAGGCCAACCAGCTCAAGTGAGGTTTGTGCCTTCTCACGGCGTACTTCTTTGTCTACTTTCTGTACTTCCAATCCATACTCCACATTATCAAGAACGGTACGGTGCGGGAATAACGCAAACTTCTGGAAGACCATGCTGATCGTTTTCCGGCGCACTTCGCGCAATTGCTCTTTGTTCATCTTACGTAGATCCTTACCATGGACCAGAATTTCTCCGGATGTTGGTTCAATCAGACGATTGAACATCCGTACTAATGTGGATTTACCACTCCCGGACAGCCCCATAATAACGAAAATCTCGCCTTCCTTAATCTCCATGTTGACCCGGTTGACACCAACCGTTATCTGTTTTTCTTTGGCCAACTTTTCTTTTCCCCAACCTTGCTCCAGTAATTGCAGACCTTGCTCGGTTTGGGGTCCAAACAATTTACTTACGTTTTTCACTTCAAGTATGGTCATGTTTTCACCCCTTCTGATGTGTTGTGCACTTCGAACGGCTTTCAGCATCCATAAGCCCATACACTTATGCGCCCAGCCACGAAATCCGGTAGTTGTTGCTTCGCTTCCCGTCTTTCTGGGTAACGTTTTGTATTCTAACAATACTTACCCCGTATAGCAACCGAATAAACAGTACATAATGTTTGTACAGTAAAAACTGTACAAAGTTTTCCTCCCATATGCTCCGTCGTTCTCCTTATTCTGTCTAATAAGGTTCCTTTACATTTGATATCGCTTTTCCTACAATAGAAAATGAGCTGAATTGAAGCTGAATTTTTTGGTTAAAAGATAGTCATAGGCAAATGTAGCCTGGTAAAGTTCCCATTTTCATACATTGGGTGAAAGAAAGCCCTCTGGCATATAGGATGTCCGGCCGGATGCTTTCCCATGTAAGCAGGACTTTTAAAGTGTTGCAATATTTTTGCCAAGACTGTGGAATGTTCAGAATGGAGGTTGCAAGCATGGGCTTGGACCATTTACAAGAGGAACAGCAGGCAACCGTGCTGAGGATTCGTAAACGCGTCATTGAAGCCATTGGACGTAATATGGATCTTTACGGCGTTACGCTGTCTACGGGACACTTATATGGATTGCTATTTTTTGCAGACAAGCCAATGACCCTTGACGATATGGGACGGGAAATGGAAATGAGCAAAACGAGTATGAGTACAGGTGTACGAACACTGCTGGATTTGAAAATGGTAAACAAAGTATGGAGCAAAGGCTCCAGGAAAGACCTATATGAAGTAGAATATGACTGGCATCAGACATTTACGGATTATTTTGCGATTAAGTGGAGAAAAGCTGTGGAGAGTAACCTTCAGATTCTACGCAAATCGATTGAAGAACTGAATCGGTTAGTTGAAGATCTGGATGAGCAGGCAGACGCTGAACTTATCCACATTCTGATGGAAGACAAACATAAGGTTTTGCAAGCGGAAGCATACTACAAATGGTTGGATCGGTTGATTGATACCATGGAAGATGAAGAGATATACAAGCTGGTTCCGAAGGAAGAGATCAAGGAACATTCATAATTACATGCAAAGGGCCCTTTCCGTTAGAGGAGAGGGCCCTTTGGTTTGTACAATATCTTACTGAAATATAATGAAGGAACACGATGGGGAAAATAACACTGCACATCAGGCAATTCGTTTCGAGCAGATATTCACATCTAATGTCCGATCAGACCTGCCTGAGGAAAGACCACAGACTGCTGAGCAATCTGCTCCAGTTCGTTCAGAATCTGCAACCGGCCCGCCGGGGTCCAGCATAACAATTGCCAATTTGAGATATCGTGAACGTCACCATGCAACACGGCAGGGCAGCGATTCCAGGATGCCGTTTGCTTCATACGGCGGAATACCTTTTCACTGGCAGGCTGAAGCGAAGCACGATGGATCAACAGATAATCCGTATCCAACACGGGGATATTATCCGCAACATACTCATTTCTTGAACTTTCAGGAGATACAAGCTGGGCAGGATGGAGTCCCAATTCAGCATACAACAAGTGATTTAATGGATGCTCGCCAGTCCCCTGTAATCGAATGAATTGATTCGTAATCTCCATAAGAGCGATACGTTTTTGTCCGAAATAAGGTTGTAGGCTTAAGCCTGCTTCAAGTTTGCGGAACGCAAGTTCCTTGAAATTCAGCAACGCTTGCTTCTCACGTCCGACCAGTTCGGCTATGCGAATATGGTTCTCTTTCCAGTCGTCAGTGGACTCCAAGATAATGGTGGGTGCAATACTTTTCAGGCGATCATAATAAGGCTTATGGTAAAAGTCACCGATGATCAAGTCTGGCTTCGCCTGCCGAAGTTGATCGAATTGTCTGGTTAATCGGCGTTCTTGTTCATATTCATCCGATTCTCGGTCAAGCACTCCTTCCAGTACAGCTACAGGGCGCAGTCCAAGCGAGGCCAGATTCTCATGGAATCCCATGATGGATGCTGTAGCTACGCGAAGTTGATCTCTTTTCATATATACGCTGGGAGCAATGCCCAAGGTTTGTTTGAATTTGCGGCTAAAATAATACTCATTGCCATACCCGACAGATACCGCGACGTCTTTGAGGACACATGGTTCCTCAGTCAGCTGTTTTTTGGCTTCGTCTATACGTAAACGATTCAGGTAATCGGTCGGCGACATGCCTTTGGCCTTCTTGAAACTGCGTGAGTAGGAGCTGGGAGTAAGTCCAGCGATCTTGGCAAGCTGATCCATGCTAATTCCTTCACTCATGTAATGTCGCATGTACATAATGCTGCGTTCCAAGGCAGGGTCCACTTTCTCATGATTGGCTTCCAGCCGGTTCTCCGAGAGAAACTGCAGTAGTTCATGCAGCTGGCTATGTATGCTGATAAAGTGATCCGGTTGAAGACCGCGATAGGTTTCATAGAGCTGTTCCATACGTGATACAGCCTGCTGCTCGTGACGAACCAGCAATCTGCCTGTCTGCCAATCCAGCGGGAAGGCGGGTGAAGAGGTCATTTTCCATTCGCCCCGCACTTGCTGCAAACGAACCGTATCCATGCTTAGCAATATAAATTCGGTCCCATTCGAGCGTGCAGCGGCCTCGATGGTTGTACCTGACTTCAACACGAATAAGCTGCCCGCTTGCGCCGTATAGACTGTATCATTCAGGACCAGAACACCGTCTCCTTGCAAAATAAGACAGAGCATGGGCCGGGACACCGTCTTGCCTTGCACACGGAAATTCTCCCCACGACGCACACGGCACATGGAGGAGAGGAGCGGTAGAGATGAGGTTTCAGCAATGAAGGGAAACTGTTCAGTCATACGGACCATCCTTTTGTCTTATTTTCTTAATGATAACAATTATCATTCTCATATGGAAGATGTTTTTGAAAAATAGTTTTCGACAACAAAAAAAGGACTACCAAGAGCCTGTATGGCTGCAAGGTAATCCTTTTTGTTATGGATAAGTCCGTTAAATGGGCTACACGCCTGAATCAACAGGATATGTTAGTACGGTGTTACCAATAGAATATTGTCGAGGAAAACGTCACTCATTACTTTTTTCCCTGTTCCATTAGATTGCACATGATACAAGCGATACTGATCTTTGGCATTAATGTAGAACATGCCCGGAACATCATCTCTGAGATGGAATGCATCCCATTCGTCACTGGTAAGTTTAGTTACCTTGAGAGCCGTGCTGACCGAGTAGAGAGCATTGTTACCCGAGATGTACGCAAATGTAGGTGTACCATTCGTCAACTGATTCGTAACATACGTTACATTGTTTAGGTTCAGGTTGGCAGACTTGGTCACTTTGTTGCCCGAGACGGTTTTGGCATAAGCCTTTTTGTCGACATCAATAAGGACAACTTTGTCTGTACCGAGTGCACTTACTTCTCGGACGCTCTTGTTGTGAAGCTGAAGCGTTTTGGCTGAAGTCGTCAATGCAAATGCTTTGCCTTTGGAATAATTGTAATCCCTGTTACTGTCGAGAACGATTCCCTTGTTATACACGTAAAGATTATTTCCCCAACCACCGGAATATACAGCATTCACATCCAGTTTGGCTTTGGGATTAACCGCAGTTGCCTTGCCAGTGTTGTAATTCACTTTATACATGACAACAGCATTGGTGGAGTAAAACTCCTCGTAGGGGTCTGTATTTACCATCAGTTGCAGTTCGTTTTTGGCTTGATTCGTAAAATAACGTCCTTCCACTGCGCCTGCGGCAATCCGCTGCACAGCTCCACTGCCGTTGGACGTTTTGGATACGATCCACGTGTTCCCGTTAACCAGTGCGTTATAGTAGGCACGCCCTTTGGCTACCAGAAGAAATGGGAAATCGGTATCGGCCTTGTCAGCAATCTTGGTGACAGCTGAAGCGTCACTATTGCCATTAGCGCGATAAATCGTACCTGTAGCATCCAGATAATAGATGAATCCGTTATCCGTATAATAGCTGAGTACATCTGTAGCAAATGTCTCTGCCGCATCACTGGACCCGTCATTCGGAACCCGAAGCAATGTTGTGGAAGAAGCAGTCTGCGTGTAGTAGAGATAAGAGCCTGCTGCGAGCAAGTCCACCCCTTGGAAATCAATTAATACTTCTGTCGTATTGCTGCCATCAGCGGATACTTTGTACAAGACGCCATCGGATTCATAATACACTGTGGATTGGCTGAGTGAAGCTGCTTGGGCTGCAGTTCCGCCTCCCAATGTCACTGCTGCAATGAGTACAAATAACAGTAAAGTACAGATGGTGCGTTGTAAGTATGTATACCCGGTTTTCATTTGTTCATCGTCCCCTTCGTTCTATATGTATGTAATTAACGCCTTATGTTATATCGGTAAACTATGGAAGATATGTTAGATCTCGAATATGAAAAAAAGAAGAGAATGAAATTGGATTTCATACACATTCCAACCTGAAATCGAATTGCGCATGATGCTGCCAATCCCGTCCCAAAGCATTCTCCGCCTGACTTGATCGTGATAACATTACACTGAACCAGAGCAGAGGAGTGAGCGATCATGTTATTAAATGTGGCGATCATCGGATTCGGGAACGCAGTGGTGAATTATCATTTGCCTTATCTGGACAAGAAAGAATACATCAAGGTGAAGACGATATACCGTCGGGAGGAAGATCGGGTTGGCGATACTGAGCGTGAATCACTCTATCCCGAGATTACTTTTTCGACGAATATCGAAGACATATTGCAAGATGATGAGATTGAATTGATTGTTATTGCCACCCATGTGGATAGCCATGTAGAGTACGCCAAGCTGGCATTGGAACACGGGAAACATGTGCTGGTGGAGAAACCTTTTGCCTCCACTTCTGCGGAAGCCGAAGATATCCTTGAACTAGCCAATCGCAAAAATCTCATCGCTATGGCGAATCAAAATCGCAGATATGATGGTGACTTCCTGACGTTGAAAAAAGTGATTGAGAGCGGCAAACTGGGGAATATTGTTGAAATCCAGTCTCACTATGATTATTTTCACCCACAGTACGCCAGAAGCGGATTTGGATTGCTGCATGGCTTGGCCGTGCATACCATTGATCAGTTAATCTCTATATATGGCCTAGCCGACCGAATTGATTATGATGTTCGGAGTTTGATCGCTCCGGGTGAATCTGATGATTATATCGATATTGATTTTCGTTATGGACGAATGAAGGCTACGATTAAATGCAGCCTGCTTGTGAAGATCGAGCATCCGAAATTCATTGTGCACGGGGATCGGGGAAGCTTCGTTAAATATAGCAGTGGGCACCAAACGAAAAGTGGAGATGGACGAACCAGGATATCCATTGAAGCTGAATCAGAGGATAACTGGGGTACGATTAGTTATGTGGACAATGACGGAACATCACATACGGAGAAAGTTCCTTCAGAAGCAACGGACTATGGCATTATATATGATCGCCTGCTTCATGCCATTCGACATAACGGTGATAAACCGGTCAAGGATAAAGAGGTTCTATATGTGTTGGATATTTTACATGATGGAATCGAAGCGGCGAAGAAAGCCAACTAACAAATCAACGACAGGAGCGAAAACAATATGATGAATATAGCAACGATTGGTACAGGGTCCATTGTGGATGCCATTTTGTCTGCGATAAATGAACTGGAAGATGTCACTTGTACAGCGATGTACTCCCGGAAGAGAGAGACAGCACAGGAGCTTGCGGGTAAATATGGGGTAAGTACCATCTATACGGACCTGGAATCCCTATTTTCAGATGCGAATGTAGATCTCATATATATTGCTTCACCAAACAGCATGCACTACGAACAGGCCTATCAGGCACTTCAACATGGCAAGCATGTCGTCTGTGAAAAACCGTTCACGTCTACGCTTCAGGAAGCAGAGACGCTGATTGCACTTGCGAAAGAAAAGAATCTGTTGCTGTTTGAAGCCATCTCCAACATTCATCTGCCCAATATTAAAGTCATACAGGAGCAACTACCGAAGCTTGGTCCGATCAAACTCATCCAGTGTAACTACAGTCAATACTCGCGCAAATACAATGATCTGCTTACAGGGCAAACACCGAATGTATTTAATCCACAATTCTCTGGTGGAGCGCTGATGGATATCAATATTTATAATCTTCATTTTGTTATGAATCTGTTTGGTAGTCCGAATGCCGTATCGTATACTGCGAACCAGCATGCAAACGGTATTGATACGTCAGGAGTTGTGGTTCTCAAGTATCCGGAGTTTATTGCGGAATGTGTAGGTGCCAAAGACACGAGCAGCATGAACTTTGTGCTCATTCAGGGAGAGAAAGGTTATCTCCAGGTTGTGGGAGGAGCTAACGGTTGCCGGGAGATCAAGCTTCAAATTGGGAATGAGCCTGCTGAGGAGTATAATGCGCAGAGCAAATCCAATTGGCTGTACTATGAGTGGGAAGCGTTCAGGGACATCCATGCAAGTGGTGACCACAACCGGTGTTATGAACTACTTGAACACAGCCAGTCTGTGATGAGTGTACTCATGAGTGCGCGTAAGGATGCCGGGATTGTATTTGCAGCGGATCAGCGTTAATTGTTAATACGTATCGCTAATGCTCCCCATGTACAACATGTCGAAAATATAAAGTACCGAGACCATTGAAGACATTTTGGACAGTCGTAATTGTTCGTTGTATCCATAAGCCAGTAGCGTTTCATCGCAATGTCTGGACAGGGTTGAATGGTTGTTGCCCGTAACAGCGATGACTTTCATCTGTTTGCTGCTCAGCACTTTGGCAGCTTCAATCATGGATTGATTCTCACCTGTGTGCGAGATAACAAAAGACAGCGTCAGGCTGTTGGGATTCATCGTGTTCAAATAATGCATGTTGGGACTATTGTGAGCAATCGCAGATATGCCGAGTTCATTCCACTTGGCACAAGCTTGCTGAGCCAGATAATAATTCATATCACTGCCATAGATATCGATACGTCCGGATTTTTTGACCCAGTTCGCGATTCGTAGCAAAACAGGAGCATTTAACATCCGGCGCGTATCATCCAGCGCCTGCTGATACAGGTAAGGAACTGAGTCGATGGCAGCCAGCACGTTGCCTTGTTCTGCAATTGCATGATCCTGCGTTTGCGTCGCAGAAGGTATCTGTTGATATTCAAGAGCAAGCTTGAGCTGAAAGTCTGGGTACCCCTTGGTGCCCAGCTTTTTGCATAGGCGAACAATGGTGGATGAGCTTGTATAAGTCTGCTGAGCCAGTTCATGGGCTGTAGAATCAAATACAACTTCGGGGTTGCTCAGGATATAGTCCACAATGTGCTTCTCCTGTGCGGTTAATTGTGAAGCATATTTTAATTTTTGAAGTAGTTTGGATTCCATGCGGTTGTTCCATTCCTCTCTATAATCATCCCAATATACATGTCTCCACATCATAACCTGCGTTTGTGTATTTCTCAATCTGTTGAATTTCCTCGCTAAACTCTACATCACTCTGATCTGACTTCCGCCAGTTGTTGACGACTATTCCATAGCGTGACCAGACGAAGCAGAACCAAACTTCAAATGTATGACGAAAAAAGATGTATCTCTCCGTCAATAGTCCCGGATGGAGGGTGCGCACTTCCCCTCAATTCCACTTCAAATCGGGTCTAAGGTTTGTTTTCACTATGGCCTGTACCATGTATCCTTATTTTAAGGGTAGAACATCCGTTTCATTGCCCTTCGTAACGTGGTAATGAAAGAAAAGGCCCTACGTCTCATGAATGCCTGACATATTCATCTAACGCCGGTCTTGGTTATCCAGGGCCGGCTTGACGTGATGTTTTGGTGTGCCTGTCACGAGAACGTATGTTTTTAACGATTACATAATGAATTCGTCTAACACATCCATATGAATACATCGTATGGGTACATATGGTGTTTGGACGTAGAGGAAGGTGAGTGGGTTATGACAGCATCCAATGAATATCGTTTTCAAGTGAACCTGAGTGGTATGATCCAGATTTTATCCAACCATCTATATAGCAGTCCGAAAGTGTTCTTGCGCGAACTGATGCAGAATGCCACTGATGCGATTACCGCACGAACGGAGGCGGAGCCAGGGTATCAGGGTGAAGTGCGTGTGGAACTGACAGGAACAGGTGAGCAACTGACCATGATGGTGGAGGACAACGGCATCGGCTTGACTGAAGCTGATATCCATGAATTCCTGGCGATGATTGGACAATCCTCGAAACGTGGGCAGCAAGCGCTGCTGGATGGAGAGACTTCGTTTATCGGACGTTTCGGGATCGGGTTGTTATCTTGTTTCATGGTAAGTCACGAAATTGTCATGCTGACGCAATCCGCGAAGGGTGGCCCTTCGATGGAGTGGCGTGGCAAGCCGGATGGCACCTATACGATTCGGCAGTTGGACACACAGCTGTCCCCAGGCACCAAAGTATATCTGCGCTGCACACCAGACGCGGCTCACTACTTTGAAGCGGATTATGTGAAAGAGGCCTTGTTCTATTACGGAGCGTTATTGCCGTATCCGGTCACGCTGCATCATGACGGTATACAACACGTGGTGAATAGCGAGACGCCGATCTGGTTGATGGACCCTGCACTCGCACGTTCACGCAGAGCAGAGGTATTGGCTTTTGGTGAACGTCTGCTTGGCGAGAAGTTCCAGGACTTCATTCCGCTGACGACGGCTTCAGGCCGTACGGGAGGTATTGCTTTTGTACTGCCACACGCAGTTAATCTGAATGCCAAGCGTTCTCACAGGGTGTACCTGAAGCGAATGCTGATTTCAGAGAAAGCAGAGAACATTTTGCCAGAGTGGGCTTTCTTCGTGAAATGTCTGATCTGGACAGATGAGCTTCAACCGACGGCATCACGGGAACATTTTTATGAAAATGAAAAGCTGGAGGAAGTTCGCTCCGAACTCGGAGACGCACTTCGCAAGGGACTCGCCGACATGGCCGAGAGCCAGACGGAACGGCTACAGAAGCTAATTCGCCTGCATGCTTTGTCCATGAAGGCACTGGCTGTGCAGGATCAAGCATTCTACGCGATGATTCATCGCTGGCTGCCATTTGAGAGCACGAGAGGCCACCGGGAGCTGGGTGAGCTGATCGATGAAGGAGAGACATTGTATTTCACGTCCTCTGTCGATGAGTACCGTCAGATTCATCATGTGGCATCGGCACAATCGATGCTGGTGATTAACGGCGGCTACATCTATGACAGCGAGTTGATGATGACACTGCCGATGACCGTGCACAACGTACAGACGGAGCGGCTACAGCCGGATCAGGTCTCGATGAGTTTCACCGATGTGCCAGCGGCTGAGCGTAATCAGTATTATGATGCGTTGCGACTCGCTGATTCCGCGCTGCAGCGCTTCCGCTGTCGAGCTGAGGTGAAAGGTTTCAAGCCATCGGATCTGCCGGTGTTGTTCACTCTTTCGCAGGAATCCTCAACACTCCGTGCGCTGGAAAAAGCAAGCGAAGAGAGCACGGAATTGTTCTCTTCTCTCCTTGGCTCTTTATCCTCCGGAATCAGTTCGGCGGGATATTCAACCTTGTACCTGAATGTGAACAACCCAATTATTCAGCGTGTGCTAACGTCACCGGATGACCAAATGACGCCGATTGCCATTGAGATGTTGTACGTCAATGCGCTGATGATGGGGCATTATGCGATGAACCGGCAGGAGCTGGAAGTGCTGAATCAGGGCATTGTTCGTTTTATTGATTGGGGTTTGCGTGGGAATACAGATCGTAAGGGGGATGCCTGATGAAGACAGAGATGGATTTTGAGGAATTGATGGACGAGGCCTACGGCTTGCCTAATGGTCCGGCGAAGCTGGGTATGCTAGAGGAAGCGGCAAGAGTCGCCGATGTGAATGGCATGGAAGAAGAGGCATACGAAGCAAGATCAGAGATTGTGGAGACAGCGACATTCTGCGGTTATCCGATGAAAGCACTGATTGCTTTTTCCTGGCAGCTGGGCAAGTTCGATCAACAGCCGGAAGAATATGATGAAGAAACGTTAATGTGGTCGTATAAATGGATTCTAGGCAAACTATCCAGTTTCCCGGAAGTGTCACGCGATAAAATGATGGAGCTGCTTGAGGACTTCGGACAGCGATTCAAGTCATTTGGCTACAGCGAACGTTCGTATTGGTATTATCGATTCCGCATCTCCATGGATCTTGGGGAGCTGGAGGAGGCAGGAAGCAGTTATGCCAAGTTCAGAACGATGGATCGAGACTTTATGAGTGACTGTGAAGCCTGTGAACAGGACGAGATGATGCGTTATTTTATCCTTACTGGTGACGACGAGAAGGTGCTTGAAATGGCAAAACCGATCCTGAAAGGCCGAATGAGCTGTGCGGAGATTCCGCATCTTACCTTGTCGGAGATCTTGATGCCACTCTACCGATTGGGTCGGACTGCGGAAGCAGACAAGCATCAACAAAAGGGATACCGGTTGATCAAGGGTCAAAATGATTTTGTGAGAAGCTTTGCTGAGCAGATGGATTATCTTGCACGTACCAATCCGGCGAAGGGGATTGATGTGCTGGAAGAAAGTCTGGTGTTCGCGATGGATAATGAAGATCCATTTGCCAAAATGTTGTTCTACGCCAGAACGGCACCATTGTTACGCCGCTGGGCGGACGAATCCCCGGAATACCGGTTACGTCTCCCTGCGTCCTTCCCTTGTGAAGCAGATCCAGGAGATTTGCGTAGACTGGCGGATTATTTTGCGGGATATGCCCAAGTAGCGGCAGACAAGTACGACCAGCGTAATGGCAATCGTCATGTCTCTTCGTTGCTCGGATAGAAACGGATATAACCCCGTAACAGATAGATTTATAAGTTGTGAAAAGTAAAAAAACAGGCTTGTTCGAGAAGGTTTTTACCCTTCCGAACAAGCCTGTTTTTTCTTGCATCATAAGCATGATAATTCTAATCGATATGAAGATGTTTTATTTTTATTGTGCTGAAGTCGCAGAAGGGACCGGCGCTGGTACAGGAACCGGCGCAGTTTCAGATGTCTCATCTGCAGGCTCAGCGCCTTCGGCAGGTTCTGCTTGTGGTTGTTGAGCTGCCATCAGTTCAGCGACGATTCGATCTGTTGGTTGTGTAAGCAGCGCATACATAATCGCAGCCTCTTCCTGACGAATCAGAGGTTTGCGGGAAAGGAAATCAACAGAACCGTCCTCCAGTACCTTTACCTCAGGTCCGTGGATACCGAGCGTATACATCATCTGAATGGCTGGTACAGCCCATGCATCTGTGTGCCCCGCAAGTTTCACATCATTGAACAGTTCGCTAGGATATTGCAGTTGCATAATTCTCCACATCATGACCATTGCTTCCTGTCGGATAATCACTTGATCCGGTTTAAACTGCTGTTCGTCCGTGCCAGTAATCATACCCAATTCATATCCGAGTTGAATATATCCGGCTGCTGCATGATCTGCCCAGTCGGTGCCAGCAGGAGGCGTAGTTTTGCTGGGCTTCAATCCACTCAGTTTAAGAATGTTCTCAATAAATTCAGCTCGTGTCACAGCCGTTTTCGGTTGGAAAGACTTGCTAGCATCATTTTCATAATATCCAAGAGATTGTATTGCATAGATTGCTTCAGCATAAGGACTGTTCTCACGAACATCCCGGAAGCCTTGAGGGATCTGTCCTTTTTTCTCATAACCGATTGGGTTGAGATAAGGTTCTTTCATATAGATGGTTCCATCAGCATTTTTCTTGAATGCCGTGAATTGACCGGTCAATTCATCTTTGAAGAGATTATCTTCCACTTGAATCAGGTTGCGTTGACCTAGGAACGCATCCGAAATACTTAATTGTCCAGGCTCTGTGCCGCTATTTTTCAGGGAACTAACGATCGTGCTAATTCGCAGATCCGCGTACAATCCGGTGAGGCGTTGTAACTCTTCGGTGGATTGTGGCGTGTATTCCTTGAACTGTACAGGCTCTGCATATTGCGGGAAGAAGTTCTGGATAAAGGCTGGATAGAACAGATTACGAAGTGCTCCATTCTGATTATAGGTAAGGAAGACGCCTGTATTTTGCTCGGGAATAAGGAAGAGATAAGAGCTGAATCCAGTCAGGTCGCCTCCTTTTGTAATAATTTTTGGACTACTTCCTGCTCCGGGAAGCTGAAATGCAGCTTCAAATCCATACGTGGTGTTTGGTAACAGTGGATGAATGGAGGAACGGTATTGTTCCATACTTTTCACTGTGGATTCTTTGAAAATTCGCTCGTTGTCCTTCACGCCATCATTCAGGAACGCAATCATGAACTTCCCGATGTCCTCAGCGGTAGACAACATGCCACCTTGAGGCATTGGTGTTGGAGAGATGGTGTACAGATCAAGCGGATTGTGTGCCGCATCATAGCCTGTAGCTAGCTGCTTTTGGAACTTGTCGTTCAGCATGAAGCTGCTGTTATCCATGCCTAGCGGTTTGAAGATATGTTGTTGCATATAAGATTCAAAGGGCTCGCCACTTACATTCTCGACAATCATGCCGAGTAGCAAAAACGAGAAGTTATCGTACATGTAGGCGCTACCAGGCTCTCGAACGACAGGAGGCATATGTTGCTGGGCGTAATCCTCCATCGCTATGTACTTGTCAAAATCAGTATGGATGTCTTCCTGCTGCGGATCACGGATCTCAAATCCGGTCGTGTGTGTGAGCAGGTTCTCTACAGTTACAGGTTTGTCAAAAGGATTATCAAATTTGAGCCCTTTCACATAGGTCTGAAAATCAGCTTGCAGATCAACCTTGCCTTGCTCCACCAGCTGCATTACAGCTGCTGACGTGAACGTTTTGGAGACAGAGGCTACACGGAAGGCCGTATTTTTCGGATCGATCGCTGTTTTACTCTCCACATCGGAGAAGCCATATCCTTTTTCCGCCAGAACTTTGCCATCCTTCACAACAACAACGGAGGCTCCCACATAATGGGCTTTTGCCTCAGGTGAATCGAAGAATGAATCCAGAAATGCTGTAGCCGATTCAGTTGTCAGCGCTTTCGTCTTTCCTTGTTCAGCAGCTACTGGAGTCGCGGTCTCCGCCTGAACTGCGGGTACCCACAGACTGAGAGACAGAACCACAGCCATAAAAGCTCCTGTTAGGGAGGTGAACCTTAGACGGGTCTTTCGTTTGGATAAATGCATGCAAACACTCCTTTATGAAAATATTTACAAAAAAAGTTACTCGAATCAATTTCATAACTCACTAAAAATGGAATTGTGTAACTAGATATAGACAAATTGAACCGTTTTGATCTATATCTAGCCTTCATTGAAGCAGCTAAAGGTATTATGAAATTGATTCACTTACCCATGTATTACTGCTTACTCGCACGATAGGTTTCACGATAATAGATTCCGATGTTGGCAATCCAGATCACAGAGAGCATTACAATTGGGAATGGAGCAAAGGTAAAGAGAATCGAATATAGAACCATAGAGACCATTCCGACACCAAGAAGTACATTCATCATCTGAAAAGAACGATAGGCTGCGCGATACACAAGCCATTTCTCGCCTTCATCCAGCTTCTCAAAATGATCCTTCTTCATATTGCGCGAGTTCAGATCCAGAGCACGTTCAGGATAATAACGGTTGTATCGCTTCACAGTCAGAGTTTGCACTACCACGACGATGATAATAGAGATACACGAAGCAACGAGATTCACGAGGTTAAACAGTTCTGGATAATTCGGCATGTTTCTGTTGGATGCGTACAAGGACAAGGCCAGTGCTGCCCAGGTAAACGCAACAATAACACTGAATCCGCTGAGGATCATCGCTTTTCCGAGGGAACGCTCTGCGGGAGAGATGAGTGAATCAGACTCTCCATAAGTTTCTTCTTCCATCGGAGGAAAAGATGGCGTGCTGGAGAGACTGAATATGTTCCACAACATCATAACTACCACAAGAGCCGCAAGGATTGCGAATAAGAGATCATAGTCATAATACACGGATAGCGTCCAGTTCAGATCAGAAGGGACTTTGCGGACCCCGTTAGCTCCGATAAAACCAACTACAGCGCCACCTGCTGCATACAAGGGAAGACGCAACCGCTTCTTAATGGATGAGGATGATGAATTTTTCAATCTAATCTCCACCTTTCAACTCAAAGATTTTTTCGATTGGTTCACGAAAGACGTGGGCTATTTTTAATGCCAGGACGACGGATGGAGAATAATCTCCACGTTCAATCAGGGCAATGGTTTGACGGGATGCGCCAATGAGCTTGGCTAGTTCCGCTTGGGACAGCCGGTCTCTGGCTCGTAACTCCCGAACGTGATTGTGTAATTCTTCCACTTACTCACCTCCATGAACCTAATGTACATGATATTTAACTAAATGTAAACTATAATATACAAAATGTTTATGATAATTTACTTTAAAGTAATGATAATGGGCAAAAAAAAGAGAGCCTGCAGGGCTCCCTTGCATGATTATTTTGTTGCCGGAGAAGTGAAATCAAGATGCATCTGCACATGGCAGATGTTCATTCTGTTTCTCTGTCTTGCGAAGTAACATTCGGAAAAAGACGAGCGCTCCAAGCCCCATAAGTACATACAGACCAGCCATCGCATATGAAGGCAGAAAGGCACCAATGCTTAACCCGAGACTTCCGAGGAGGGCAGCTGCGTTATAGCTCAACCCGTCAGCAGCCATGTAGGCAGCACGGTCCGAATCGGGAATCATACCCGCGAGCATAACTAGACGAACAGGAGCGTACATCAATTCTCCAATGGTCAGCAGTATAGCGGATGAGATAAGTAACCAGGACCAGTTGCTAAAAGCGAGTACGGTGAAACCTGCGGTATAGAGGAGCATGCCGACAGTCATGATAGATCGGGACGGGAAACGACCTATCCATCTGGAGAATGGAATGGCAACCAACGCGACAAGTACGGTGTTGATTACCATGATCAGGCTGAACATATGCAGACCTGAAATATCTGAGCCGAACAGTTGGGCGGTGAATTCACTTTTTAAACGAACAGCGATGTATTTATCCAACTGGAATTCCAGGGAGACAGCAAGTACTGTAGCCATGAAAAATACCATAAAACGTTTGTCTTGAAAGACCGCCCAGTATGTGTTCAGTATGTTCTTCTGGATTGGAGCATCTGCCTTCATTAGTCTGGTGGATGGACCGGAACCCTTGGAATGATTTGTACTACTAATTGCACGTTTATCCATTGTTTCACGAACCATAAAGACCAAAATAAAAAGAGTAGCCATACTTTCCAGGGATACCAGACTGAACAATAGAAAACGAAATGATTCGAAAAATAGTCCGCCCATCAGTGCGCCAAAGGTTACAGCAACGTTGGTTGTCCAATATTGCAATGCGTATACATAATGGCGTTCATGTTCACTGCTTACATCGACAATCATGGCATTAGCAATGGGGACGGTGATCCCTGAACTGAGACTGCTGAGCAGAAACATGACACAAGTGACGATGATCGAATCCATCCACGGCGAGTTGGCGCTGGCCAAGCAAAGTAGAGCTACGACCTGCAGACCTTGTGCGATCACCATTAATTTCTTTCGTCCAATTCGGTCAGACCAATATCCTGCCCACAACCCCACAATCATGGAAGCCACAATATTGACCGTCAGCAATAACCCCGCCAAGCCTGCGCCAACCTGAACACTCAGATAGATCGCCATGAATGGAATGATGGACTTCTGGGTTAGATCAGTGAAAAAATCAGTAATGATACGTATCCTGATGTTCGGGTGCAAATCGGCGTATTTCATAAGTCGTTCTTCTTCCTTCCCGCTGGTCATGTTGATGTTACTGAGTATAATGGAGGAAAACCTGAAGAAAAACTGTAGAAGCAACCGAATGGATTTCGTATTTTAGTAGATGGAGCAAAGTACTTAAAAGATAGAAGTTAGAACATAGAAGAAGGGAGGACATATATGGACGTATCAGAACATTACATTCAATTGCGATTGAACTTTCTGCATGTGCATGAGAAACAAGAAGTACATACAACGGTAGGTGAACTCGCCGATCATTTATGTTGTACCATGCGTAACATGAACCTTATTATGAACAAATTCAAGGAGAACGGATGGGTCATGTGGAACCCGCAGCGCGGCAGAGGCAAAAAATCGATACTTGTCTTTTGCGTCCCGCTGCTTGAAGTGGCTCGTGAACGGTTTGACCATCTCCTGAATGGGAACAGGATCGAGGACGCCTATGAATTGGCCTCCACCTTACCAATTACGATGCGAGAACATCTGATGCAGCAAATGCAGCATCAATTCGGTCTGCGTTCGAACGAGGGAGCCAGAGGGCGAGTGGATACATTACGGATTCCGCAGAATACGCCGTTTAAGACTCTCGACCCAACGCAGACGGCGGTGTGGGGAGAAGTTTTCATCATTGCAGAGGTGTTCGATCGTTTGGTTCGCTATAATGCTGAACGCCAAGTCTGCGAGCCGAGTCTGGCTATGGCATGGGAGAGTGATGCGGATGGAAGGGAATGGACCTTTTATCTGCACAAAGGCATACCTTTTCATCATGGAAGGATTCTCGATGCAGAGGACGTCAAGTTTACCTTTGATCGTATTATCTCTGACAGGAGTAATCCTTCCAGGCCGCTGTTTGGTTCGATTGAGAGCATAGAGGCGTATGACCAGTTGACTGTACGTTTTGTGTTGAATAAGCCAAACTTTATGTTCCCTGATCTGATGAGCAGTATGTGTGCATCTATCCTGCCTAGAGATGTGGAGATGAACCCGCTTCATCCGATTGGAACTGGACCTTATCGATTGACTCGTCATGATTCGAAGTTGCTTGTGCTTGAGGTGTTCCTTGCCTATTTCAGAGGACGGGCTTATGTGGATCGCGTTGAAGTGTGGCAGCTCCCTCACTCGGCAAAGGCGGAGTCCATCATCAAGCATGATTTATTTCCGGATGCACAACCTCGTGCCGTACAGCATGAGATGCAGGGCGGTGTGTATATGACGTTTAATATGCAAAAGAAAGGGCCACAGCATGATGTGAATTTTCGCCTGGCTGTCCAACTGCTATTGAATGCACATGAGTTGTCGGAAGCGCTTGGGGGCACAAACACGCAGGCTGCCTATAGTCTGATTCGAGGACGAGTTCAGAACCAGCATCTAATGGAGAGTCCGGATCAAGGGGGGCCGTGGAAACAACGATCAGAAAGATTGGATCAACCAGAAGGTTACCCCAAATCAGCAACTTTAATAGAGTCTTCGCTGGCGCGGGCCTCAGCATTATTAAGCCGTAGCTCTTACCAGGGGCAGATATTAGATCTGTGGGTGGAAGAAGGAGAGAAGATGGAGGCAGACATGATCTGGTTTGCAGAGAGATGTGAACAGATTGGCTTACATATATGCATTATGCCGGGAGACCCGGTCCATGCAGTCTATCAAGATGGATTCAGGGATTGTGATCTGATCTATACAGGAGAAGTGTTCGATGATCATGTCGTGCTGAGTCTGGTGACGATGTATACCTTCCAGAGCACGTTATTCCTGATTGCGATGAATGATTACTGGAGACATGAACTGGAACAGGAATGCGGACGAGTGGTCATGATCCAGGAACCAGCGGAGCGGTTGAATAGATTGATACAGCTGGAAGATCGACTTATTCAGGAGGCGTTGCTTCTGCCTACGTACAGCTTCAAGGAAGAACATGCGCATCATTCTTCTCTGCGTGGTTATCATGTTGCGGGGCATGGTCTGCCTGATCTGCGCCGATTGTGGGTAAAGAGAAGGCCTGGTGCAGCTGAAGAGGATACGAGTTATCCGGTGTATATTCCGTTGTGGTAGGAGTAACTGCCAGCGTAGCAATGCCGTATTAACTGACTTCACTGCATGCTTGTCAAACTAGTCCGCATATATCGAACAAGTCCCTCATAACATGTACTAATCAAGTAGGGGTTCTGCTGCAAGCACAATCCTGAAGTGAAAACATGTGCTAAAGGGGATGATGTCATGCGCCGAATATCATGGATGCTTGCCATGGTATTGGTCTTATCGGTCTTGCTTGCCGCCTGCGGGAAGAAGGATGCGGCAGCTGTGGTCAAAGATCTGAACGAAGTCGTAGGAGAGATGGAAAGTTACCAGGGGGCAGGCGTGATGACGCTGCATACCGGAGATTCGCCGCAGCAGTACAAGGTCGAGGTATGGCATCAGAAGCCTTCCTATTATCGTATTGCGTTAACCAATGCAAAGAAAGATGTCACACAGATTGTATTGCGTAACGATGAGGGTGTGTTTGTTCTGACGCCGAGCCAGAACAAGAGCTTCCGTTTTCAGAGCAACTGGCCAGACAACCAAGGACAGGTATATCTGTATGAAACATTGATTCGGAGCATTACGGGGGATACAACCCGCCAGTTTGCGGATGAGAAGGAGAGCTATGTTTTTGATGTAGCTGCCAATTATAATACACATGCACTCGTTAGACAGAAGATCTGGCTGAACAAATCGGATTACGCACCTAAACAGGTGGAGGTATCCGACTCCAATGCCAATGTGGTCGTGGATGTGAAATTTGATTCCTTCAAATTCGGTGCTGCATTTGAGAAAGACGCCTTTGACATGCAACGTAACATGACAGCCAATACAGAAGAAGGCGGCAAAACAGGAACGGACTCTGGTGTGGCTCCTGCGGAGCAAACAGGGAATGAGGGCGGTAAAGAACCTGCCAATCCTCAGACTGCGCCAGAAACAGACGGCGCTGTCACTGATGGACAGTCGGGTGTAGGTGTTGACACAGAGCAGCAAGGTACAGAGGGTGCTGCAACAGGTCAGGAAGGCGAAGAGCCAACACTTGCAGAACCGGAAGGGGCAGACAGCTTCGGGGTGATTCAGCCGACCTATGCGCCGGAAGGCGTGCAGCTCAAGGATGATCAGATTCTGGAAGAGGCGGGAGACTATTCGGTTATGCTTCGTTATGAAGGAACATACAATTACACGATATTCGAAGCCAGACCGCAGGATCGTGCTGTGTCGCTTGCCCCATCCCGTGTACTGGATCTAGGATTCACACTAGGGATGGTCAGCGGAGATGCACTGCAGACACTGACATGGACGACAGATGGCATAGAATATCGGATCACCAGTGCCGACCTGCCTGATAACGAAATGGTACGTATTGCAACATCGATGCAAGAAGAGTCAGGCAAATGATTTTTGAACAAATGAACGAATAGTAGCATAAACATAAGGAATGCTAAGAAGCATCGGAGACCCGTTCTCCGGTGCTTTGCTTTGATGAGAGACATGTGTACATCTGGAACTGATTTTCTTACTCGGAGCACCCAATAATGCAAAACGCGCTTCTACGCAGAGGGAACCGGGTAAATAATCGATATAAGCAGATTTTTGTTAGGGTGAAAAGTGAAATTTTGCCCTGCAAATCTCGTTTATCGATCTTCTTCTGTGTTCGCATTTGTTCCTCAAACGGCGCACCTTGCACCTGTTTTTGAATGCGAAACTTCGGTTCATTTGACAGTCACATGCTAGAGCATTACGATGGAGTCTGACGTGAGCCGGATTAAGATGATTAGAGAAGGTGACTTAACGTGCAAGGACAATATCGGCCGACCCAAGCGGAAATCAATTTGGATCATTTGTGTACTAACGTAGAAGCTTTCCGCGAGGCATTGCCTCAGGGCATGAAATTCCTCGCCTGTGTGAAGGCCAATGCCTATGGACACGGAGCGGTGGAGACGGCTAGAGAACTGGAACGAGTGGGTGTGGATTACTTAAGTGTTGCTTTTCTTGACGAAGCTCTGGAACTGCGACAATATGGGATTACGATTCCAATTCTGGTATTGGGTT
Organism: Paenibacillus sp. SZ31; assembly: GCF_012912005.1. GTDB lineage: Bacteria > Bacillota > Bacilli > Paenibacillales > Paenibacillaceae > Paenibacillus. Next base: position 68,039 of record NZ_JABBEA010000004.1, on the reverse strand, counting down.
ATACACCGCCTGAAGGGATCGCTGTTGCTTGGAAACATGATGTGACCATCACGCTGTTTAGCAGGGAAGTGCTTGATGCCATTCGACATCTGGATGCGAGCACATTCGCTAACCAACTGAAGGTTCATATCAAAATCGACAGCGGCATGGGCCGATTAGGTCTGTTGCCTGGCGATGAGGCATTGGCTTTCATAGAGGAAGTGGCCTCGCTCGATCAGGTGATGTTGGAAGGCATGTTTACCCATTTTGCCAAAGCGGATGAAGAAGACAAAACCTATACACTGGAGCAGTATCGACGGTTCCAAAGCGTGGTTCATGCGCTCAGGGATCAGGGATGTGTCATCCCGATTATACATACGGCGAACAGCGCCGCTGCCATTGATACACCGGAATTATCCTATGACATGGTACGTGTAGGAATCAGCCTGTACGGATTGTATCCTTCGGCTCAGGTGAATCATCAGGTGGTGAAGCTGTCCCCGGTATTGACGCTGAAGACGAAGGCGGTTCTGGTCAAAACACTGCCACCCCATTGGGGGATCAGTTACGGAACCCGATATGTTACACAAGGGCACGAACGAATAGCGACCCTGCCGATCGGTTATGCAGACGGATTCTCAAGAATGTTGACAGGTAAAGCACAAGTGCTTGTACGCGGTCGTCGCGTTCCTGTCGTCGGTACGATCTGCATGGACCAGTGTATGGTGTCGTTACAATCTTTCGCGGAAGAAGCGGAAGAAATTCAAGTCGGCGAAGAGGTTGTCCTCATCGGTCATCAGTCTGGTGGCGTTATAACCGCAGACGAGGTGGCAATCCAGCTCGGTACGATTGCTTATGAAGTGATCTGCATGATGGCGCACCGCATTCCACGGGTCTATACCCGTGACGGCGCAGTAGTCGCCAGAATCAATCCACTTTTGACATCCTGACAGGTAAACTGGACGTCATTACCAATAAACTTTTTTCAGAACAGAAGGAAAACTGTCGGAGCATCTCGAATTATGTATGACGATAGGATTTAAATCCTGAAATGAGATGTTTGGTCTGTACGAATATTGTTCCCCGTGTTTATAATGGAGTACAGCATACTTGATATACTCGGGGCATATATATTCCTTTGTATAAAAGTTCTGGAAAAACGTAATACTGGTTCACAATGGCGAAAGGTTTGTGGGGGTGGAAGAAAGGTGGCCAACTTGCAGAACACCAAGCGGATCATGATCAGTTTACCTGATTATCTTTTGCAGGAAGTGGATGGCATCGTAGCGCTGGAGAATTCCAACCGCAGCGAATTGATTAGGCAGGCTATGAAGCTGTATTTGACGGAGCGTAAGAAACGTTACATCCGTGAAACGATGCAGCGCGGGTACATGGAGATGGCAAAAATTAATCTGACCATGGCATCCGAAGCCTTTCATGCGGAGGAAGATGCGGACAGCACTCTGGACCGCTTAGTTAGCGGGGTGTAGACATTGATCGTAAAACGTGGTGACGTTTTTTTTGCGGATCTTTCTCCCGTTGTCGGTTCCGAGCAAGGCGGAGTCAGGCCGGTTCTGGTGATCCAGAATGATATCGGCAACCGGTTCAGTCCAACTTGTATTGTGGCGGCTATTACCGCCCAGATCCAGAAGGCAAAGCTGCCAACGCATGTGGAAATTGATGCGGCGGCACACGGCTTTGACCGGGACTCGGTTATTTTGCTCGAACAAATACGGACGATTGATAAGCAAAGGCTGACTGACAAGATTACCCATCTGGACGAGGAGACCATGAAATTGGTCAACGAAGCCTTACAGATCAGTCTTGGTTTAATCGATTTTTAAGGCAGCAATCAGCGTCTTTGTACGCTGTCCTGCCGTCCGTTGGCAATGGATGTTCCTGTAAGGGAACACACTAATTTCAGACTGTAACCAAAAGAGCGTATGGCATCCTTCGGGCTGTTGTACGCTCTTTTGATTAAAGCTTGATGAAAGCGTAGAACATTGGTGATCTTTTCGTTATAATGGAACCTGAGAAACCGTTTACCCGAAAGACCTATATATAGAGGTGGAGGAGACATATGAGCATTTATATCAATCAAGAGAAACTTCAGTTTCATTTACAGACCCGTGAGGCCAGTTACGTATTTCAGGTACTGCCTTCAGGATATTTGGTGCATTTGTATTATGGCAAAAAATTACGCGACACCGATCTGAGCTGGTTGCATGTACGGACAGAACGAGCATCTTTCAGTCCGAACCCAGTACCCGAGGACCGTACGATTTCATTTGATACATTGGCAGTGGAACTACCCGTGTATGGCACAAGTGATTTCCGTAATCCGGCTATCCAACTGGAACTTGAGAATGGCTCGACGGTTTCGGAGTTTACGTATACAGGCCATCGATTGGTCAAAGGAAAGATAGCGCTTACTGGTTTGCCATCAACGTATGTTGAATCCGATGAAGAAGCAGAGACGCTGGTTATTGAGTTGGAAGACCGCGTTGCAGGCATCAAAATCGAGCTTTCCTATACAGCCTTTACGGCATTTAATGCAATTACACGCTCGATGCGTATCGTTAATGAGAGCGCTACCTCAGTGAATGTGGTGCGTGCGCTCAGTTCTTCTGTCGATTTCCCTCATGCGGATTATGAATTGTTGCAGCTGTCAGGAGCTTGGACGCGGGAACGTGATATCGTTCGCAGACCACTTGCTTCAGGCCTGCAAGGGATTGAGAGCCGTCGTGGTTCAAGCAGTCACCAGCAGAATCCATTTATTGCACTGATGACACCAGGCACGGATGAAGATCAGGGCGAAGTCTACGGGTTCAGTCTCGTCTATAGCGGTAGCTTCACTGCACAGGCTGAAGTGGACCAGTTCCACACCACCCGTGTGTCACTCGGAATCAATCCGTTCGAGTTCAGCTGGAAGCTGGAGCCGCAAGAAGCGTTCCAGACACCTGAGACGGTTATGGTATATTCGGATGCAGGTCTGGATGGTATGTCTCAGTCGTACCATGAACTGTACCGGGAGCGTCTTGCACGTGGTAAGTTCCGCAATGCGGAACGTCCGGTTCTGGTCAATAACTGGGAAGCGACATATTTTGGATTCAATGCGGACAAGATTGAACAGATCGCTCGCGCCGGACAGAAGCTGGGTATTGAGTTGTTTGTCTTGGATGATGGCTGGTTTGGACACCGGGACAGCGACAATTCCTCGTTGGGCGACTGGATTGTAGATAAGAACAAACTGCCACAGGGACTGGATGATCTGGCTAACCGGGTAACAGGTCTGGACATGCAGTTCGGATTGTGGTTTGAGCCTGAGATGATCTCACCAGACAGTGAGCTGTACCGTGCACACCCAGACTGGTGTCTGCATGTGCCTGATCGTCGCCGGACAGAAGGACGTCAGCAACTGGTACTCGACTTCTCTCGTCAGGATGTACGTGATGAGATTGTACGCATGTTAACAGACGTACTTGGTTCTGCACCAATCACTTATGTGAAATGGGACATGAACCGCAATATGACGGAAGTGGGTTCTGCATTGCTTCCGGCAGATAGACAGCGTGAGACCGCGCATCGTTACATGCTGGGGTTGTATGACGTTATGGAACGAATCACTTCGGCATTCCCGAACATTCTGTTCGAGAGCTGTTCAGGTGGTGGTGGCCGCTTCGATCCAGGTATGCTGTATTACATGCCGCAGACATGGACAAGTGATAACACGGATGCGATCTCCCGTTTGCGGATTCAATATGGTACCAGTCTTGTGTATCCGGTGAGTTCCATGGGATCGCATATCTCAGCGGTACCGAATCATCAGGTCAACCGGATAACTTCACTTGAAATCCGGGGACATGTTGCGATGTCAGGCAACTTCGGGTACGAGCTGGACCTGACGAAATTCACGGAGGAAGAGAACGACATCGTGAAAGCGCAGGTTGAACTGTACAAAGAGATCCGTGGAACGGTTCAATATGGAACATTCCGCCGTTTGCTCAGTCCGTTTGAAGGCAATGAGACAGCGTGGATGTTTATTGCACCAGACGGAAGCGAAGCCGTTGTATTCTACTTCCGCGTGCTCTCTGAGCCTAATGCGCCACTTCAGCGCCTGAAGCTGAAAGGATTGGACCCTAATGCGGATTACCGTCTGAAAGGCGGCTCGGAGACCTTTACCGGCGATGCCTTGATGTATGGCGGTATTTCGGTAGGCAGTGCATCAGGAGACTATCTGAGCGAACTGTTCCGCTTCGAGCGCGTCTAGATAAGTGAACTGCATTTTATTTACACGGATACTACGATGACAGAACAACCTTCCAATCGCTGTTATCCCCAGATTTTTCGATTCCCTTTTCTCAAAGGGAAAATCCGGAGATAAAGGCGAACGCTTCGCTTTTTCAGGTTTTTTCTGTCCTCTCCGTTTTTGTGTAAATGAGCAGTTTCACTTATTAGATTGCTATTTTATTTAAAGCTTTAAAAAAAGGGAGGACCGGGGAGCGTCGTGTTGACGTTTTTCGGTCTTTTTTTGCTGTAATGGGGAAGGCTGGAGGATGACATCATTCTGTCAGAACTTGTATGCTTGCGGATTGATGGAAATCTGGGCGGGATTTTGTGATAATATAGGGTAGAGTGGATGAATCAAATGGTTTAACTATACTGTAATTACAGCAGCAAAGCTGCCCTGAAATGATTGTAACGAACGATTCAGGAAGGAAAGAGGGATTTATTTTGTCTGAACAGGAAACGGTTCTGGAACCCAATGAAGAAACAATAAAGGCAGAACGCCATGAACGAATCATCAAACAGGTAGCCAAGGAACTGTCACTGTCCTTGAAGCAGGTCCGCACGACGTCGGAGCTTCTGGACGAAGGCAATACGATTCCATTTATCGCCCGCTACCGTAAAGAAATGACTGGAGAGCTGGATGAGAACCAGCTGCGATCGATTGAAGAACGCATTGTCTATCTGCGCAATCTTGAGGATCGCAAATTGGAAGTCATCCGTATTATAGAGGAACAGGGCAAGCTGACCGGAGAACTGAAGAAATCCATCACCCAGGCTGTGAAGCTGCAGGAAGTGGAGGACTTGTATCGTCCTTACCGTCAGAAGCGGAAAACGCGTGCCAGTGTGGCCAAGGAAAAAGGTCTTGAACCCCTTGCTGGTTGGATCTGGGGTCAACCGAAACAAGGAGATGCACTCCAGGAAGCTGCGCAATATATCAATGCTGAACTGGGCGTAGAAGATGAGGAATTGGCGCTTCAGGGAGCCAAAGATATCCTTGCGGAGAACATCGCAGACGATGCTGCCATTCGTGCCTGGATTCGTCGGTACACACTTGATCACGGGATGCTGACTTCGGAAGCGAAGGATGCTCAAGAGGAGTCCGTGTACGAGAATTATTATGATTACCGAGAATTAGCTAAAAAGATGCCCCCACACCGTATTCTCGCGATTAATCGCGGTGAACGTGAGAGTATTCTGAAAGTCGGCCTGGACGTACAGGCAGAACCGGCCCATCGCCATATGGTAGGACAGATCATTCGTGGTGCTTCTGCCGTGCAGGATATCCTGCGTGATGTGATTGAGGATGCCTACAAGCGGCTGATTGCGCCTTCCATCGAGCGTGAAGTTCGTGGAGAGCTCACAGAAAAAGGTGAGAATCAGGCCATATCGGTATTCTCGGCCAATCTGCGTAACCTGTTGCTTCAACCGCCGATTCACGGCAAACGTGTGTTGGGTGTGGATCCAGCTTATCGTACCGGTTGTAAACTGGCTGTAGTAGATGATACGGGCAAACTGCTGGAAGTGGCTGTGACCTACCCAACGCCACCACACAACAAGAAACGTGAAGCTGCGGAAGTATTCCATCGCATGATCAAGCAATATGATATCGGACTGATCGTCATTGGTAATGGTACCGGATCACGTGAGACGGAGCAGTTTGTTGCCGAGATCATTCAGGAGAACGGTGATGAAAGTCTTGTGTATCTGATTGTTAACGAAGCAGGCGCGAGTGTATATTCTGCATCCAAGCTGGCCCAGGAAGAATTCCCTGATCTGGATGTTGCGGAGCGCAGTGCAGCTTCCATTGCTCGCCGGGTACAAGACCCGCTGGCGGAGTTGGTTAAGATTGATCCAAAAGCCATTGGCGTGGGTCAATATCAGCATGACGTATCCCAGAAGATTCTCGAAGAAAGCCTGAAGGCTGTCGTGGAATCCGCAGTTAACCATGTGGGTGTGGATGTGAATACAGCATCACCTTCGTTGTTGTCATACGTTGCCGGGGTTAATGCTACGATTGCCAAAAACATCGTGAAGTACCGTGAAGAGAACGGCCGGTTCACGAACCGCCGTCAGCTTCAGAAGGTACCACGTCTGGGAGCCAAAACGTATGAGCAGTGCGTAGGCTTCATGCGTATTGGTGAGGGCGAGAATCCATTGGATCGTACACCGATTCACCCTGAGTCCTACAAGGTCGTTGATCAGCTGTTCAAGGAGCTTCAGGTTGCACTGGACAAGCTGGGCAGCAAGGAACTGTCGGTATTACTGTCGGAGCAACAGCCAGAGCAATTGGCTGTGAAACTGGACGTAGGTGTACCTACATTGCGTGATATTCTGGACAGCTTGCAGCGTCCGGGTCGTGACCCGCGTGAAGAAATGCCGTTGCCAATCTTCCGTACAGATGTATTGAAAATTGAGGATCTGGTGGAAGGTATGGAGCTGCAAGGTACGGTTCGGAACGTAATTGATTTTGGTGCTTTTGTCGATATTGGGATCAAGAGTGATGGGCTTGTCCATATCTCACAGCTCAGCAACGGGTATGTTAAACATCCGATGGACGTTGTGTCTGTCGGGGATAATGTAACGGTCTGGGTTATGAGTGTGGATACCAAAAAAGGCCGTGTCGGCCTTACGATGAAGAAGCCTGCTTCTGCGCAACAGTCTTCCTAAGTAATAGAATTGGAGAACAGCCTTCCCTGACCAGGAAGGCTGTTTGTTGTCGACAGTAATGGTCCCGTTATTCGTTCCAATTGCTCTGGTAAGTACGGTGGCTATGATCATGGACTTTTTGAACAACCTCTTAAAGTTCGTTCTCCGCGCTGCGCGGTGTGCCATTTGCTGGTTTGTTACGATAAAAGAACCAGCATTCGTTCAGCAGCTTGATTTGCCGGCTGTCCTTTTTGTGAAATGCACGCATCAGTTGATTGCAAAGCCATTGAGGCAAGGGTATCTCCTCCTCTTGCATAATTCATCTGTACGTTAGCATATGTGGCAATAGCCTGGACTGTGCGGGATAAGTGGCAGACCCCGGCAAATCAATATCTCAATACCAAAAAGCACAAATCCCAATTCAGGGAGATGCGCTTTTCGTTCTTGTCATTTTAAAATGAGATCTGGAGTGGATTAGAGGGCTTCCATCTCTTCTTCATACCATTGTTCCAATTGGGCCTGAAGCGCCCGGATTTCGGTAAGCAGAGAAATCAAGGGATAATGGTTTTCACGCAGTGCTGCAAAAGACTCTTCAAGTGCATTGATATAATCAAGGCCACCGATAATGGTGAGATTTTCGTTCAGGAGATCCAGGTTGTCACATTCGGCAATCGCCCAAGGCAGGACAGGGACATCTGCTGCAGTGAGTTTATCGATTTCCTTGTGCAGGCGCAGATTGAGCGCACTAAGTTGATAGGCGTAATCCGCCGGCATTTCCACAAACTGCAATTGTTGTTCCTGCTGTAAGATGACATAGCGCATTGTAGGCATAACGAGTAATAATCTCCCCTCATACATTCTACTTGACAGTGTAGCCTACGAAACGGTTAAAATTCAAGTATATTGCCAGAAAAACCAATACTCCGAGGGGGTGCAAGGAGAGGATACCGATGGAAAATAAGGAGTTGCAACAATGGATCGAACAGATATCAATGGATCATTTCGGAGTGCCGTTCACCCATGAGGCGTTGTTTAACAGTCGCCTGACCACCACAGGTGGGCGTTATATGCTCAAAAGTCACCGGATTGAGATCAATCCGCATCAGCTCGAAGCCTACGGGCGGGATGAAGTTGAGAAAATCATCAAGCATGAGCTGTGCCACTATCATCTGCATATTCGTGGGCGTGGTTATCAGCATCGCGACCCGGAATTCAAAGCTTTATTGCAGAAGGTGGGAGGCTCACGGTTCTGCCAATCTCTGCCTGACGGCAAAGGCAGAAAACCTCTGCCGTATCGTTATAAGCTGGTGTGCAAGAGCTGTGGCACGGAATATTTGCGCAAGCGGAAAATAGATCCGAAGCGTTACCGCTGTGGTCGTTGTGCGGGAAAACTGGGCCTTCAGAATATCTGATGTGTGCATCAATCAATGCGCTAAAGAAAGTGATGGAAGGCATGTTGACTTGGATTATTAATCATGATAAATTAAGTTAATCAAGATTGATTTTCCCTGATAGCTCAGTTGGTAGAGCACTCGACTGTTAATCGAGTTGTCACAGGTTCGAGCCCTGTTCGGGGAGCCATTTCTTGGAGAGATACCCAAGTGGCTATAAGGGGACCCTCTGCTAAGGGGTTAGACTGCGTAAGCGGTGCGAGGGTTCGAATCCCTCTCTCTCCGTTCTGAATTAAACAATAAAATCCTCTTCACATTAGATCGGATACCGGTCAAAGTGAAGGGGATTTTTTGCGTTTTATTCTTCTTCCTTTATCCCTGCTGCACCTCCACCTACAGACTACAGTAAGATACCCAACACCTCGTATAAACCTTTCTTTCCAGCTTCCGTTACTTCGACTGAGCGACTTCCTGTTTTTTGACGAATCCAGTCCAGTTCCAATAATCGATGTCTGAGTTGTTCGCCAAGCATACCTGAGAGATGATGACGGCGTTCGCTCCAATCCAAACATTTACGAGCGATGGCCCGGCGTGACCCCGGCTTCACTTGAAGTTCAATGCCGAACGTAGTGAACCACTGCGTTCCTTTCTCTGTAACTTGATAATCCTTGCTATGTGCCTCTTCGGGCTCTGAAAGATAACCCTTCTGTACTAAGGCCTCACAGAGCGAGATTCCTAATTTCCCGGCCAGATGACCATAACAGGTCCGTGCATAACTCAGTTGTTGAAGCTGATCGGATTGTTTGAGAGAGCGTATCTGTACAGGCGGGGCAATACTGGCCATGGTTTCAATCAGATTAGCAATTTCTTTGTTTGCCAGACGATAGTATCGGTGACGTCCTTGTTGTTCGACTTCGAGTAATCCTCCCTCTACGAGTTTAGCGAGATGGCTGCTTGCCGTCTGGGGAGTGACGCCTGCCATATGAGCAAGCTCCCCTGCGGGCAACGCCCGCCCATCCAGCAAAGATGACAGAAAAATAGCGCGGCTTGGATCAGCGATTAACGACGCAATAACAGTAATATTCGGATATACATTCATACTTCGATCATATCTGAACTATTACTGTATTACAATTCTGTTGTATCGTCCCATACGGGTCAGATTGAGCTTATAAACCAATGGAATTGGAACAGGAGAGGTACAGGATATGAAAAAGATAACGAAACAGGACTTTGCTACAGAGCAGTTGTCCGAGAGTTCAGAAGTGATACAACATGAAACGCTTAATCCAAGTATTTTATATTATGGTACGCCCGTATTGCTGTTAAGCACATTAAACGAGGATGGGTCAACCAACCTGTCTCCACTGTCTTCATCTTGGGCGCTGGGGGATTGTTTGGTTCTTGGTCTAGGTATACAGGGAAAAGCCTATGAAAATCTGAGTCGACATCCGGAGTGTGTAATTAATCTGCCGGATGCGACCATGTGGAAACAGGTTGAGGCACTGGGTCGTTATACGGGAGTTACCCCGGTTCCTGAGGAGAAAAGGCAGATGGGCTATACGTTTTGCCAGGATAAATTCATTGCGGCTGGACTGACATCTCAAGCATCGGTTCAGGTGGCTCCAGATAAAATAGCTGAATGTCCGCTCCAGATTGAAGCGGCTGTACAACACATACGTATTCCCGAGCATACACCGTTCATGGCGATTGTGGAAGTGAAAGCGGTGAAGGTGCACGCGCACACACGCCTGATATCTGGACTGAACAAGATCAATCCGGAGGAATGGCATCCGCTGATATATAATTTCAGACATTATTACGGATTGGGAGAGAGACATGGGGGGAATTTTCGGGCAGAGAATTGACCAGAGTAGAGGCTTTTTATTAGTCGGGGAAAGATTGGGTAATAGTAAAGATAGACACATGTAAGCATATACATAATGAAAGAGGTGATGTGCATGGAAGTGGAATACTTGATGCGTGTACTCATAGCTGGAGTGTGTGGTGTGCTAATCGGATATGAGCGCAAGAATCGAATGAAAGAGGCGGGAATCCGTACTCATTTTGTGGTCGCCGTTGGCGCTGCCCTGATGATGATTGTGTCGAAGTACGGATTCCAGGATCAGGCCGGTTGGGACAATCTGTCCCTTGATCCATCCAGGATCGCTGCACAGGTCGTTAGTGGTGTGGGGTTCATTGGCGCTGGCATGATCTTCACGCAGCGGCATACGGTCAGGGGATTGACCACAGCGGCTGGCATATGGGCTACGGCAGGCATGGGGCTTGCGGTGGGTTCAGGTCTGTATTGGACAGGTGCAGGCGTGACGCTGCTTATTGTCGTGGCACAGATGCTACTACATAGACCTACGCGCTGGCTGGTTTCGGCACGAACAGAGACGTTAACCATCCACCTGCAAAAGGAGGGAGAGGCCCTGAAGACTGTTCTGGCACTGCTGGGACAGGAAAAGATCTCGGTCATCGGATTTAAAACAGAACAGCAAAAAAGCACAGACTCCGAAGAAGAGACTGTGCTTGAGTTCACATTGCAACTACCGGGTTCATACCGGGGAGAGCAATTGATTATTTTGTTACAGGACGTGCCTCACGTTCGATCTGCTGAGTTGAAATGAAGCGAACTAGCTTGGATCAAAAGACGACCCATCCATCCAGATTCAAATGTTAATTCCGTACAGGTTCAATTACTGCCCTTCTCCGACAATCGTTTCCGGACGGGATACCGGTTTACCTTCAAGCAGGCACTCGATGGCATGTGCGACACCGTGTTCCACATTAGTCAGCGTTATGGCTTTGGCTAATGCCTGGATTTCGGGTTCGCCATTACCCATGGCGATGCCGAGTCCTGCCATTTTTAACATGGAGACATCGTTGAAGTTATCCCCGATCGCTGCTGTATCTTCCATGGAGATGTTCAGGTGAGCCGCCAGTTTGGTGAGGGCATTACCTTTGGATACGTCCGGGTGCTGCATTTCAAAGTTGTGCTCAAAGGATACAACCATGGCTACATCGGATCGGGAAGCGAAGTGTTCTCGTCCTGTCTTTACTTTGTCCGGATTCATGGAGAAGGCCATAATATTGTAGATGCAGGCTTCTGCTGGGATTTCGATGTGGTTGTTTACGCGGTGGTAGTCTTTTTTGTCATAGTGTTTCTTGATGGCCCGAATCATGCGTGCAATGTCTTCACCAGGGTTCGAACCAAGAACACGTTCCATCTCGGCGAGCAAAGTCTCGTGACTGCTAAGTGGGGCATAGATACCTTGCTGCGTGGAAGCCTCATAATAGAAATCATGATCTTCAAGCCACTGCATGACGGAAGCTGCTGTGTCACGCTCAAGCGGAAGATGGAATAGACGTTCACCGTCGGCATCATGAATCGTCGCTCCGTTGGAGCCGATAATTGGGGTTTTGATTCCGCCTTCGCGGCTGATGGTCACAACATCGGAGTAGACACGTCCTGTAGCGATTGTAACCTTCATACCGGATTGCTGTGCTTTTTGAATGGCTGCTGCATTCTCCGGGCTAATCTGGCTGTCTCTGTTCAGTAAAGTTCCATCTAAATCTGTGGCAAATAATTTCATATATTTACAACTCCTTATCATTTGTGGGTTCGGGAATGAGAATCTCAACTTGTTGTTCGGCTAGAAAAACAAGCCATTCTTTGGTTGGCCATTGATCCGTAATCAATACATCCACCAATGACCAGTCGGCAAAACGATAACCATAACGTCTATCAAACTTGGATTGATCTGCAAGAACAACGACTTTCTTGGCAGCTTTCATCATTTGGTGTTTAATTTTCCCTTCCTCTTCGGAAGCACTGAAGCCATCCATGGTGATACCGCCAATTCCGATAAAGGCTTTATCTACATAATAGTGGGAGAGAGTCTCGATAACAGAGGTACCGTAGACATAACGTTGTTCCTTATCCACTTTGCCGCCGAGTAAACGAATCTGGACAGCTGTGTGATTGGAGAGAAGATCAGCGGAATGAATCGAATTAGTAATGACGGTACAGGATTTGCCGTTCAAGTTCTCGGCACAGGCCTGCACAGTCGTGGAAGAATCCAGAATAATGATCTCGCCTTGTCTTACAATGGCCGCAGCGAGTTTGCCGATGGCCCTCTTTTCCTCAGATACATCGAGTAAACGGTCTTTGTAGGATCTGAATTCTTGCGGAGGAGGGGGGAGGATCGCGCCGCCACGTGTTCGAATAATGGCATCCTGTTCCTCAAGCTTGATCAGATCCCTGCGTGCAGTATCCCGTGATACATCAAACAAGGTGACAATATCATCGGCTGAGATGCGATTGTGTTTGCGTAGATGTTCAACAATGAGCTGCATTCGTTCTTCTTGAAACAAACATGTCACCTCCGGTTGTATGGATGACCGTACTTATACTGATATTTTAATTATAAGTATTCTTAATTCGCTTTGCAATATTATAAGTGAACATAAGTTTTTGTAAGTGTTTTAATGGATGATTTACATTTTTCCTGCACAGTGATGACATTGGCATGAATAGGGAAGGTGGCGATTAATGGGGTTTTGAAGAGAAGTATGCAACGGACAAAAAAGGCTTGAGAAATAAATTTCAAAAAAAGTGTTGCAAGTTTAAAATGTCCTGTGGTATACTCATTCTTGTCGCCAAGAAAGACAACTTGTTATTAAGGCCCGTTGGTCAAGGGGTTAAGACACCTCCCTTTCACGGAGGTAACAGGGGTTCGAATCCCCTACGGGTCATATCTTCACCACCTCATGAGATCTATATTTTCAATGAGAAATCCTCAAAGTCATTGCTCTTTGAGACGAGAATGAAGCGTGGCACATCCGGTGAAGTTTACAGCAAGAGCCATTAGCTCAGTTGGTAGAGCACCTGACTTTTAATCAGGGTGTCGAAGGTTCGAGCCCTTCATGGCTCACCATTTTTACAATTGAATATGCGGTCGTGGTGGAATGGCAGACACGCTATCTTGAGGGGGTAGTGGGTGTATACCCGTGGAGGTTCGAGTCCTCTCGACCGCATCACAGCAACAACATAAGATAGACTTCTATGATCATTCATGGGAGTCTATCTTTGTGTTATACGATATACCTCATCTTGTTCCAGGCATATAAAGGCTGAGCATTCAGGAATAATGTGGTATAATTCAAGCAGATGAGTTGATTATTACGGTTGGAAGGCGGTTCTTGTATGCAGTCGATCTATGAGCGAATTGAACACCTGATTGCCGAACGAGGAATGACCAAGAAGGCTTTCTGCCAACAGCTGAAGATTAGCACAGGCAATCTGGGTGACTGGAAACGTGGCAAGTCTATTCCGAGTACGAATAAGTTAATTGAGATTGCTTCGTTTTTTGATGTGAGCCTCGACTGGCTCATGATTGGGCGTCCATCGAAGGAAGCGATGGTGCGGGAAAAACGGGAGGATTATTTTTTTGACGTGTTGCGGCAATTGAATTGCCAGGAAAGCGAATTATCGACTGTTGAACAGTCTTTTATCAGTGAATATATCGAGTTTACCCGTTACCGCAAATCGAAGGAAAGCAAAGATGCAGGAGATTATCGATACAGGGCTGAAAACAAATCAGAGAACAATTCTGAGGGAAACGAAGCGTAAGTGATATGAACGGCACCCATAGACTGAATGTACAAAAACCTCTGGACTAATCCGAACACACTCGGAGACAGTTCAGAGGTTTTTTGTGTTAACTTATAATGTATATCTTTATTTACGAAAAACGAGGGTTTCTTTGCCCAGCAGATGGGGACGAAGTGTATTCCAGATCTGAAGACATTGCTCCTGAAGCTCCCAGGCTGCCATGCCAAGGAGTCGAACGCCAATACCGCCGGTTGCCAGCAAACTCGCACCTGCGAGCATCCGTCCATCTGGTGGCAGAGCGGATCTGACCTGTTCCATCTCCGCAGTGCCCAGTCCTGGGGCAATCATCCACAATGCAGCCGTGTGAGTATAGTGAAGGAGGGATGCTGAGTGTTTGGGGTCATCGGTTTCCGGTTCGAGTCCGAATCGATCCCAGACAGCCAGTTTCTCGCCTTGCCATATCTCCGTCAAGCTGCGGTAACGCTCAAATTGGAACGCTTCTCCCCGATGAATCCGTCCGGCAGACCAGATGTCTGCATAGGCCAGAATCGCCTGGTCTTCCAGCTCAAAGGTTACAGCGAGGGATGATGAACTGCCTTTGAAGGGAATCACACATTCAGGAAAGTATTCCAGTGTGGCCCCTTTTCCCAACCGAAAGTGATGATTAACGGATGAAGGAATGGAAGGTGTAGGATGAAGTCTGGTAGCAGATGTGCTGCTCAGCATGACATGGGTGCCTTCCCCTAATTCCCACTGGGAATGATAATGATCCCCGTTAAGGACTCCGGGAGAGACGTCTGACGTGTACACACATAATTCGGTTCCGCCTCCGGGAGGTCGAAAGGATCGGCTAAACCGGAGGGGTGCGCTGTAATAACGATCGGTCATGACAGTGCGCTCGCCTTGAAAGGCAAAGGTGGCCCGAAGTTCGCTGCGGCGTGTGACGGGCGCACATGCACTTTCATTCCCATTCATCTCTGTTCCCGTGGGGACAGAAGATGAATTAATGCGAGTGAGTGCCATGCTCATGGCCGTGTGAATGCAGATGTGCAGCGGAAGCATCGTCATCCATATATTGATGTTCAAGCCAGTGGACAATCTCGGATACACCTTCACCGCTCATTAGATTAGACATGACATATGGGCGGCCTTCGCGAACCCGCTCGGTATCATTTTTCATAACTTCCAGGCTCGCTCCAACGTAAGGTGCGAGGTCGGTCTTGTTGATTAACAGCAGATCTGAACGCGTGATGCCGGGACCGCCTTTGCGAGGAAGTTTCTCCCCTTGGGCAACGTCGATAATATAGATGAACACATCAGCCAGTTCCGGACTGAATGCAGCAGAGAGATTATCGCCGCCGCTCTCGATGAAGATCAATTGCAGATCAGGGAAACGTTCAATCAACTCGTCAACTGCTTCGAAATTCATGGAGGCATCCTCACGAATAGCGGTGTGTGGACATCCGCCTGTCTCTACGCCGATAATACGCTCTGGTGCCAAGGCATTCTGACGCAGCAAAATCTCGGCATCTTCCTTGGTATAAATGTCATTGGTGATGACAGCAAGGCTGTAACGTGTACGCAGTGCCTTGGACAGCTTCTCCACAAGGGCTGTTTTACCTGAACCTACCGGTCCACCAATGCCAATTCGCATCGGACGACTCCGATCAAATGCGTTGCGTTTCCACTCCGGATGATGCGTATGATTAGCTCCTCCACACATAACAATTCCTCCTAGGTTAGATAAAAGTTGTAGTTAAGACATAAACAGCCGCGCGGGTAAGGTCTCGTGCCGCATGGCGTAGATTTCCTGGGCGATTCCGAAGCTGTGCATGTCTTCCGGGTCATTATCCCGAATGAGAGCCCATTCTGCTTCAATATCACCAAGCAATTTCTGAATCAACATCTGCGCTTCCGTTTGTCCGATGGGCAGCAGGCGAAGTGCGCTGTTCACATAAGCGTTCACTGAGGTATACAGGTGCCCGGTAACGGCTTCATCCAATCCAATCTCCAATTGATAGTTGATATAACCATGAATGGTCGTGATGCCACCATACGCGCCGTATTCCCGTATGGCCTCATCGATCAGGGAAAAGTCCATCCATGGATAGAGTGAACGGGCGAGCTTGAGCAATCGCTTGCCCATCTTGTGGCCGCTTTCCCTGAGTTCCCGAGGGGAGCGCTGGGCATGCACGCGTTTGTCGTATAGAGCGAGTAGAGCGGCATCTTGCTGTTTTATCGCCTGATAGACGCCTTTGATGGCAAGACCATCTAGTCGCACGAGACTGGAATGAAGCTGGCTGCGAATAAACTGTTCAAGCTGTGCGGTATTCCGCACGGTGCCATCATGCGTGTAAGCTTCCAGACCGAAGGAATGGGAGAAACCACCGATGGGCAGGGCCGAATCCAGCAGCTGAACGTAACGGAGTAACTTCGTTCCACTGTTCATCATGAGTGCCCCCTTATCGGCTAATCCGTATTCCTATCAAAACATAAAGTACCGCTGTGCCATAGGCAACTCGTCTGCGGGTTCGCATGTGAGCAGTTCGCCGTCGGCGCGTACCTCATAGGTTTCGGGATCGACTTCAATGACAGGGGTGACGTCGTTATGGATCATGTCTTTTTTGCTGACTGAGCGACAGCCTTTAACGGGTTCAACCCGCTTTTTCAAGCCCAATGTCTCTTTGATTCCTGCATCTGCTGCGGCTTGGGAGACAAAGGTGATCGATCCGCTGGTAATGGCGCTACCATAGGCTCCGAACATGGGTCTGCCGAATACGGGCTGAGGTGTCGGAATGGACGCATTGGGATCACCCATCTGGGCGAATGTAATCATGCCACCTTTGATGACGATCTCGGGTTTAACACCGAAGTAAGCCGGTTTCCATACCACCAGATCTGCCAGCTTCCCGACTTCCACCGAACCGACGAGATGACTGATTCCATGTGCGATAGCTGGATTAATGGTGTATTTGGCGATATATCTCTTGATCCGATCGTTATCGGACGGTGAATCCGGATTGAGTTCGAGTTTGCCGCGCTGTTTTTTCATTTTGTCAGCTGTCTGCCAAGTACGGATAATGACTTCACCCACGCGTCCCATGGCCTGTGAATCGGAACTGATGATGCTGAACACGCCAAGATCATGCAAAATGTCTTCGGCTGCGATTGTTTCGGGACGAATCCGCGAATCCGCAAAAGCTACATCTTCCGGGATGGAAGGGTCCAGGTGATGACACACCATCAACATATCAAGGTGCTCTTCTACGGTGTTGCGTGTGTACGGTCGTGTTGGATTAGTTGATGAGGGGATAACGTAGGACTCCCCGGCGGCCCGGATAATATCCGGAGCGTGTCCGCCACCAGCGCCTTCCGTGTGGTACGTGTGGATCGTCCGGCCGTTGATCGCAGCCAGTGTGTTTTCGAGAAATCCGGTTTCGTTCAGTGTATCGGTATGGATAGCGACTTGAACATCATGTTCTCCAGCGGCAGTCAGACATGCATCGATCGCTCTCGGGGTAGTGCCCCAATCTTCATGCAACTTCAGGCCGATTACACCCGCTTCAATCTGTTCGATTAAAGGTGCGGTACTGGAACTGTTGCCTTTGCCGAGGTAACCGATGTTCATGGGAAAAGCCTCTGCCGATTCTAACATCCGGTGGATGTGCCAGGCTCCTGGTGTACAAGTGGTGGCTTTGGTTCCCGTTGCCGGTCCTGTTCCGCCGCCGATCATGGTCGTGACCCCGGAGGATAACGCAGTCTGAATCTGCTGTGGACAGATGAAATGAATATGGGTATCGATGCCACCAGCAGTTACAATCATGCCTTCACCGGCGATGATTTCGGTGGAAGCACCGATGACCAGTGCGGGATGCACACCATCCATCGTGTCCGGGTTACCGGATTTGCCAATGGCACAGATGTGACCATCCCGAATGCCGATATCCGCTTTTACAATGCCCCAATGATCGATAATGATGGCGTTGGTGATAACGGTATCAGGGGTACCGTCACTACGGAGGGCAGAGGTAGACTGGCCCATCCCGTCGCGGATAACCTTGCCACCCCCGAATTTGCTCTCGTCTCCGTAGACGGCATAATCATGTTCAATCTCTGCCCATAGTTCGGTATCCGCAAGTCTGACAGCATCACCGGTTGTGGGTCCGAACATCGATGCGTATTGTTCACGGCTCATTCGTTTCATGAAGGATCACCTCCATCTTGTATGGGAGGGGAGAACGTCTTCAGGAATGCCTCCAGTTTCACTGGATCGGGGGCTTGATCCGCAGAACCTTCGGTTAATCCGTTGAACCCGTGAATCTGGCGTTTGCCGCCAAAGGTCGTGAGTTCAACCGGCTTCTCTTCACCCGGTTCGAAGCGGACTGCTGTGCCTGCCGGAATGTGCAGGCGATGTCCGAAAGCTGACGTGCGATCAAAGTCCAGTGCCGCATTAACTTCATAGAAGTGAACGTGAGAGCCGACCTGGACGGGGCGGTCGCCGCGGTTAAGGACAATGAGGCGTAGGGTTGAACGATCCGGATGACAGATGATGTCGTCATCTGGCTTCAAACGGTATTCACCAGGAATCATGGTTTCTCCTGCCTTTCTCAGCGTATAGGTTCATGTACGGTAACCAGTTTCGTACCGTCAGGAAATGTGGCTTCTACCTGTACTTCAGGAATCATATCGGGAACGCCATCCATGCAGTCTTCACGTGTCAGGATGGTACCTCCGTATCTCATTAATTCGGCAACACTCATTCCATCCCGTGCTCGTTCCATCAATTCGGAGGTCAACAAGGCGATGGCTTCGGGAACATTCAACTTAAGTCCGCGTGCTCTTCGTTCACGGGAGAGGTTAGCGGCCACGGTAATCAGGAGTTTTTCCTTTTCCTGCTCAGTCCAGTGCAAGGCAATCCGACCTTTCGCTTAAAATGTCTGATATGTTCATGGATCATATTATATGTTAAATATACTCACACAGGGTGAATCCTTTGTCAATAAGCTTCCGGGCTTATTAGCAGTATGCATGAAACGAGTAGGCATGAAATAAAATTATGTAAGCTATATTGACATGAAGAGTGTGACGCTCCATAATTTGGATCAACGAACATTTCGGACATAAATGACCTTAATGTTCGTCAATAGACTAAAAAAAGGGAGTGTAGGCTATTGAAGAAGAGGTCGGTCAAGTTATGGAGTATTTTGCTCGGTGCGGTCATTGTGATGACAGGATGTGTGGAGGGCGCTGCGCCGCCTGAAGCGTCGGGTTCAGGTGGTACAGGAGAGCCGGCGGCATCCGGTGATACGATTAAAGTTGGCATCCTACATTCCCTCAGCGGAACGATGGCGATCAGTGAGGTGTCTGTTAAAGATGCCGAGATGCTTGCCATTGAAGAGATCAACGCCGCGGGCGGAGTTCTGGGTAAACAGATCGAGCCTGTAGTTGAGGATGGCGCTTCAGATTGGCCTACTTTTGCGGAGAAGGCTGGAAAGCTGCTACAACAAGATAAGGTCGCTGCGGTATTTGGCGGATGGACCTCTGCTAGTCGGAAGGCTATGCTCCCAGTGTTTGAACAGAACAAAGGTCTATTGTTTTATCCAGTGCAATATGAAGGATTGGAATCATCGCCAAATATTTTTTATACAGGAGCAACAACGAATCAGCAGATCGTTCCATCCGTAACCTGGTTGCTGGAGAACAGGGGTAAGACGTTTTATCTGCTCGGTTCAGATTATGTATTCCCGAAAACGGCCAATCAGGTCATTAAGGCGCAACTCGCAGCAGAAGGCGGCGAAGTGGTGGGTGAGGAATATACACCGCTGGGACATACCGATTATAGTACCATCATTAGCAAAATCAAGGCTGCAAAGCCGGATATTGTATACAATACGCTGAACGGAGACAGTAATGTAGCTTTCTTCAAACAATTGAAGGATGCTGGAATCTCCTCGGATCAGATGACAACCTTGTCGGTCAGTGTAGCGGAGGAAGAAATCCGTGGCATTGGTGCAGACGTATTGAAGGGGCATCTGGCTTCATGGAATTATTATCAGACAACGGATACGCCTGAGAATGCAACATTTGTTGCCAAGTATAAAGAAAAATATGGCGCTGATCGAGTGACAGCAGATCCAATTGAAGCGGGATATGTAGCAGTTTATCTCTGGAAGGCGGCGGTGGAAAAAGCAGGATCAACCGACGTGGAGAAGGTGAAAGCGGCTGCCAAGGGTCTGGAGTTTGATGCTCCCGAAGGTAAGGTAACTGTGGATGGAGAGAATCAACATATCTACAAAACGGTGCGGATCGGTGAGGTGCAGGAAGACGGGCAGTTCAAGGAATTGTGGAATTCTGGTGAACCTGTCAAGCCGGACCCTTATCTGAAAACGTATGAATGGGGAGCTTCCCTCAGCGCTAAATAACATAGAAACCTCGCAATAAAACAGGCAACTAGCTTCAAAGCAGCCAATTCATAGACGAGGGTGTGACAACACATCCTCTCACCACATTGCGGTAAAGCGTTACTGTGACGTTTAATATATTCTGCCGCAAATTGAAGTCATGTGAAATATCGAGAGTCACGGTATGGAGGAGGGGATAGCGATGGATATGTTTATCCTGCAGATGTTCAACGGTCTGAGTATCAGTTCAATTCTGTTGTTGATTGCATTGGGGCTTGCAGTAACATTTGGGCTGATGAATGTGATCAACATGGCTCACGGTGAACTGATCATGATCGGTGCGTATGCAACGTATGTAACACAAAATCTGTTTATGTCCTATGCTCCCGCGGCGTGGTTCGGTGCTTACTTTGTTGTGGCTCTGCCGATTGCGTTCGTTGTAGCTGCTCTGATTGGCTGGTTGCTTGAAGTGGTGTTGATCAGGCATCTGTATGGCAGGCCGCTGGATAGTTTGCTTGCTACATGGGGTGTAGGCATGATGCTGCAACAACTGGCCCGTACGATATTCGGAGCACCAAATGTGGGCGTATCCAGTCCGGCTTGGCTTAATGGGGGATTGGCGATCTCGGATGGCATTGTATTTCCGTATAAACGAATTTTCATTATCGCATTGGTTGCGGTCGTGCTGCTGTGTATGTATCTCTATATCTATCGAACATCTTCCGGAAGACGAATGAGGGCTGTAATGCAGAATCGGAGCATGGCGGGGTGTCTTGGGATTTCGACCCGACGGGTAGATGGTATGACCTTTGCTATTGGTTCGGGAATCGCCGGTATTGCTGGTTGTGCATTAACGCTCATTGGTCCGATTGGTCCTTCGCTTGGTACGTATTATATTGTGGATGCGTTCATGGTGGTTGTCTTGGGTGGTGTGGGAAAATTGGTTGGAACCGTGTGCGGTGCATTGGGGATCGGTATGTTCAACACGCTGTTCGAAACCTATACCTCGGCTTCCATTGGCAAGGTGCTCGTGTTCGTATGTATCGTTGCTTTTCTGCAATGGAAACCACGTGGCTTGGTCGCGATGCGCACACGAAGTCTCGATTAACGTGAAGAAGGGGGTTAGTTCATGTCGGCATTACTCAAGACTGGCAGTCTGAAAATGAGAATCATCTGGGCAGTTGTACTGATCATGATGTGTCTTGCTCCACTAATCTCCACGGAGTTTCGTCTGAGTCTGTTAGCCAAGTTTTTGGCACTGGCGATCCTGGCCATTGGTCTCGATCTGATCTGGGGTTATGGGGGTGTGCTGAGTCTTGGCCATGGTGTGTTCTTCGGTCTGGGTGGGTACGCGATGGCGATGTATCTGAAACTTCAGGCTAGTGGAGCAACGCTCCCGGACTTCATGGGATGGAGTGGTTTCAGTGGTCTGCCATGGTTCTGGGAACCGTTTCGCTCTTTCCCGGTGGCTCTGCTATTGGGGATAGCCCTTCCGGCATTGCTCGCCTTTGCCTTGGGCTGGTTTACGTTCCGTAACCGGATTACAGGTGTGTATTTTACTATTCTGACTCAAGCCTTGGTTCTGATTACGGTGACATTGTTTGTTGGCAAACAGGAGTGGACGGGTGGGACGAATGGTATTACTGGGTATAATTCGATCTTTGGATTTACACTTCATTCCGCAGGAACAACGATTGCTCTCTACTATATAACGCTTGCTGTTCTGGTGATCGCTTATGTGCTGTGCCGTCGAATGGTGAACAGCCGGTTCGGTCAGGTGCTGGAAGCTGCGCGCGATGGTGAGAATCGGGTGCGATTCCTCGGATATGATCCGGCAGGATATAAAACGCTGGCTTTTGCTTTTTCCGGTGCGCTTGCAGGTGTTGCGGGCATGTTGTTTGTTCTTCAGGTCGGTATTATCTCGCCATCGATGATGGGGATTGTACCCTCCATTGAGATGGTCCTGTGGGTTGCATTGGGTGGTCGCGGTACGCTTATTGGAGCGGTCATCGGAGCGGTTGTGCTGAATGCAGCCAAAACAGGCATAAGCGAGGCTTACCCCGAAGGGTGGCTGTTCGTCATTGGTGGGCTCTTTGTAACAGTAGTCTTATTCATGCCAAACGGAATTGTAGGTGTGTATCGTCATATCGTTCGTTTGCTGAAGCGGAGAGGAGAGAGTGCACATGTCCAAGTCACTCGGGAAAAACCTAAAGTCTACTGAGGGATCAGCGGTACTGTTAGCCGAGGACATTACGGTGGCCTTTGGTGGGTTCGTTGCCGTCAAAGGCATGAATCTGAAGCTGCATGAACATGACCTGCATTTTCTGATTGGACCGAATGGTGCGGGAAAAACGACGATGCTGGATGTGATATGCGGCAAAACCAAACCCATGTCCGGCTCGGTAAAGATGGCGGATGGTACGGAATTAACAAGACTGAAGGAGCACCAGATTGTTCGCAAAGGGGTGGGACGTAAATTCCAGGCGCCATCGATCTTTGCAGGTCTGACGGTGCAAGAGAATCTGACGCTGGCGGCGGAGACTCGCCGTTCCCCTCTGCAGACCATCGGTATTCGACGATATGGGAAGATGAGTGTTGCCATGGAGCATATTAGCCTCCAAATTGGTCTGCAAGACCGCATTAACGCCCGTGCAGGAGCGTTATCGCACGGGGAGAAGCAGTGGCTGGAGATCGGCATGTTGCTCTTGCAGGAGCCTCGTGTGTTGTTGCTGGACGAACCAGCGGCGGGCATGACGGATGAAGAAACACACAAGACCGGACGACTTCTGCAAGAGATTGCGCGTGAGCGCTCAGTTGTGGTGGTGGAGCATGATATGGAGTTTGTGCGAGAGTTCGCAGCCAAGGTGACCGTGATGCATGAAGGTAAACTGTTGAAGGAAGGTACGATGGCGGAAGTACAGGCGGATCCGAAAGTGGCAGAAGTGTATCTGGGCAAAAGGAGGGATGACCATGCTGTCGCTGCAACGAATTGAATCCGGCTATGGGGAAAGTAATGTGCTTCGAGGTGTGAGCCTGGACGTACAGCCTGGACAGGTGGTGTGTCTGATGGGCCGTAACGGTGTGGGTAAAACAACGTTGATGAAAACATTGATGGGGCTGCTCAAAATACGCAAGGGCAGTATTCAGTGGCAAAATCAGGAGTTGTCCACGTTGGACACAGCCAAGCGGGCAAGGGCAGGCATCGGTTATGTACCGCAGGGGCGGGAGATTTTCCCGCAGCTTACGGTGAAAGAAAATTTGTTGCTCGGTCTGGAGACAAGTGCACCGGGAGTAAAAACGTTCCCGGAGGATGTACTGGCGATGTTTCCTGTGCTTGCTACGATGTATGGACGGCAGGGTGGAGATCTGAGTGGTGGACAGCAGCAGCAGTTGGCGTTCGCCCGGGCGCTGGCTTCGCGTCCGGGGTTATTGCTACTGGATGAGCCGACAGAAGGCATTCAGCCTTCCATCGTGGAGGACATTCGGCAGGTTATTTTACAGCTCAAGGCAAAAGGGAATCTGTCGGTTCTACTGGTGGAGCAGAGTATTGATTTTGTGCGCAGTGCCGCAGATTATATCTATATCATGGACAAAGGTGCCATTACCCTGCACGGGACACCGCAAGAACTGGATATGTCGCAATTTGAACATCATCTATCCGTGTAGTTGTAGTTAGCGTGTCAAGTGGATTGAGTATTCAGGAGCGCTTGTCCAGGATATTCGAGTATTTCGGATATAACCGCCGGATGCATTCCGGGCAGATGTCATGGGTGAATTCGGCGTGGGTATGCTTCTCCAGATAACTTTCCACGGAGTTCCAATGTTCCTCTTCGTCCTTGATTTGTTTGCAGACAGCGCAAATAGGCAGTAATCCGCGCAAGGTGCGCACGTCAGACAGAGCCTTCTTCAATTGGCGTTCTGTCTTTTTCTGTTCGGTAATATCCATGTGGGCAATCAAAGCGAGATCGGTATTCAGGTTTGAGTTAGTGTGAGATAGAGGGGTGAGTTCCACACGAAACCACCTCTCTTCGTTGTATACCGTATACACGCAGATGTCATATGTATGATTTCGACTAAAGGGTGTTCCGCGTTCTTTCAAATTCTGTGCGACAAGTGCCATATTGGCGTTCTTGCCTTGTAATGCCCAGGCTTCCAACAGATGCAGGTAATGTCTATGAGTACTGTTCGCATCCGGGTTGGGTAATAGTTGACCGAGTTCCTGTTGCCAGGCGCGGTTACAACTGTGGATAATCCAATCGTGATCAACGATGATGAGCTGGTGAGTTATGGATTGGAACGACAGCCTCTCCAGATCGGATGTAACATGTCTCATGGATGGGGTCCTCCTTTGGCAAAAATCTTATCTCAGTTCATCTGGAATATCCAAAATATCAGCGACCAGGTGTCTGAATCGGGTTGCTTTGCGTGTGCCGTGAATGAGATTGGATAAACGATAGGGTGGGATGTCGTGCTGTTCACAAAAGGTCTTCTGGTCCACTTGAAGTTCGGTTAGCCGTCGTTTGATGGCCCATCCGAACGGAGTCACTGGTTTTTTCTTGTTCAAAAGGGTTCACCCCTGGTTAGAATGTAGTATTCAGTCGCCCTTTCTTCATGTAGAATATATAGAAATGCGAGCTGTATATTTTATTATATACGTAAATCCGTCATCTAACAATTAAAAAAGACGGAAAAAAGTGTATTTTGTGATGTAAAATGGCGTAAATACGTTAAAAAAACCAATAAAATGACAAAAAACACGTCGGCAAGGAGGTTGCCGCGTGTTTTTTTTTGTTTGTCTGAATGAAGGAGAGTAGGTGTAGGTGGACAAGGATTAGGCCCTGTAGGCATGAAGTCCAGCTCCAAGCATATGGAAACTGGGGAAAAACGATTTCATGGACATCGAGGTTGGCTGTGCCAGTCCATCCGCAGCCGAGGCGCTGACGGTGTTCCATTCATTCTCCAGATCTGCGGCCAGGCGTACCGTCAGATCTTTGATTGTTTCGGTGTCCAGAGGAATAACTTTGGAGGCTTCGGTTATGCAGGCATTCATGGCTGAATGCAGATAACCAAGAACTGCCGCCTCGACAGGGATATCGAGGTGGTGGTTAATCCAGGCGTGAACAGTGGAGAGGCAGCCAACCGAATCATATTTGGCGAAGATCTGTTCAAGCTGGCTGAAATCAATCCAGGGGTGCAGAGCGCGTGCGAGTCTGATCAATCGTTTACCCATGGTAGCAGCTTGTTCTCTGAGATCTCCAGGAGTTCGCTGAACATGGACGAGCTTGTCGATCAGGGCTATTCGCCATGTATCGTTGTGATCTGCTGCGGTATAGATGCCTTTGATAGCCATGCCTTCAAGACGAACGATGCTGGGGTGCAACTGACAACGCATGAATGATTCGAGATCTTCAGCATTACGAATGGTACCCTCCTTGATATGGATATCCATGCCGAAGGAATGGGTAAACCCTCCAACCTGAATAGAGGAATCAAGCAGTTTAACATAATCGAGCAGCTTATTCCCACGGTTCACGATCATTCGCCTCCTGTGTTCGTTAAATGTCACTTTAAGTAACATTTATATTCCTTTTTGTTTGCTTTATGTTTGAAAATCCGAATTATATGATAGTTATCGTCCCATAAACGTCCGCTTTTTGTCAATAGTGTCATTGAAATTCAGCAAATTAAATCTGGAATTCAGTATTTGTGTTATTTTATATGACATTAAAAGTTAAATGTTTGCGAAATGTAGGGAGGACTATATATAAATGAATCAACAAGATCAGCTCTAACCGGAAAAGAGGGGATCGAATCTAATAATATGCAGTTCATGGGTAAAGATGACGAGAATATGCGATTTTTGATGAAAATGCCTATCTGAAAAAGAAGTAATAGAAAACACTTTACTTTTAGATCAGAACCCGGTATAATCAATTCTGTTGCCGATTATTTACGACATGCGGTCGTGGTGGAATGGCAGACACGCTATCTTGAGGGGGTAGTGGGCGTATGCCCGTGGAGGTTCGAGTCCTCTCGACCGCATCATATGAACGATGAAGAAGAAGCTTTCCGTTATTGGAAAGCTTCTTCTTTTTGTCTTTTTTGAACAGTATGACATTTGGGTTGAAAAAAAGGCCATCCATTACCGGGGGCAATGGTGCTCTGCCTTCCGGCTACGGGTGGCCTGTGTATTATTTTTGGAGTAAGTTCTTGATATCTTCTTCAATCTTGTCAGGTGTTGTTTTGGGAGCATAACGTTTCAGTACCTGTCCGTTCTGATCCACAAGGAATTTGGTGAAATTCCATTTGATTGCTTTAGAGCCGAGCAAGCCAGGAGCTTCTGTGCT
Organism: Paenibacillus sp. SZ31; assembly: GCF_012912005.1. Lineage (GTDB taxonomy): Bacteria > Bacillota > Bacilli > Paenibacillales > Paenibacillaceae > Paenibacillus. The sequence goes on along the minus strand of NZ_JABBEA010000004.1, from coordinate 41,365 downwards.
AAGGTGTTGGAAAAGTGGGTGAGCGCTTGAGCCGTTCACATCAATTTTCTCAAACATGGGGAAGCTCACGCCATAATTCATCTGACAGAACTCGGCAATATCGTCGGAAGAACCTTTTTCCTGTGCAAACTGGTTGCTTGGGAAACCAAGAACTTCAAATGGAGCATCTTGAAACTTGTCTTGCAGTTCTTGCAGACCTTTGAATTGAGGGGTAAGGCCGCATGAGCTTGCCGTATTCACAATCAGGAGCACTTTGTCACGGTAGTCGGACATTTCAACTTCTTGACCGCGAAGGGTATTCACTTTGTAATCGTAGACTGTCATCTAAATCGCCTCCATTGATATACTCTTATATCTTCTATTATATTGGTTGCAATTAAATATTGCAAAACTAATGTGGTGTTAAAAGAATCAAAACAGACAAGTTGTGCAGAATACGTGAATGAATTGCGAAGTGATTTTCGTCAGAGTGAGAATTAGATAGCCTTGAAGAGATGGATAGAGTATAACCTTATTGTAAGCGTTATTATGGATGAGTATTGGCAAAAATCTGCCGATTCGGTGATCTCTGCGGACTTTACACCGTCATGGCGGGGGTGTATGATTCATAACGTAATTTCAATTTAAACTAAATTGTACTTGAAAAACGAAACAAACGATAATATCGCTCGATCTTACCTTAAGATATACGAACGATGTTTTAATCGCTGAGTTTCCATTCATTGATGAATGGGAAACGGGGGAACCAACGGAATGCGCTGTCCAGGACAGTGGGCATTCATGGGGTGAATTTTCCGGTGACAGCCGGAAATAGGGCGACTCTCGCGCCCGAATCCGTCAGCTAACCTCGTAAGCGTTAAAGGGAGAGGCAACAAGCCGTACGCTGGTTCATGGTGTTTTCGCCATGGGTTATTTAAGAAGCGTTCGGGAGGCCTTGGTCCCCCACGCTTCTTTTTTGTTGTCTTTTCACGCCAAGGGAGGAACGAATGATGGATACTGAGATGATCTTAGTGACTGCTCCAAATGAAGCAGGACGCAAATTTATCAAATTGCTGATGTACAAAAAAATGCCGTTTGCCGTTCTAACCAACAGTGCAGGAGAAGAGCGGAGACTCCGCAGAATCGGGGTAGAGCATGTTATTCGAATGAATACGGCTGCAGCTCAAAAATGGTTTTTGCCGCAGGGTAGCGTAGGCAATGTGTTTATTTTCGAGAACAGTCTGAATCTGACCTGTCGTTATTTGCAGATCTGCCGTTCATGGACATCTAAATCCCTGTGTGTCATTACGGAGCAGAGTAATCCAAAGGGCATCTATCGGGGGATGGGCGCAGACCGGATTGTATATTCGCTCAATGGGGAAGTCGGCTTTCTCCTCAATGGTTGATGCCATAGCTTGTGATTGCTCAGGTGTAAGGTGCCTGTTATAATTGAATGTATTAGAATCAATTTCAGAATTCACTCAAGGTATTATGAAATTGATTCATCGATAAACGGAAATTTGAGGAGACTCATGCAGGATGGTGGGTCTTCTTTTTTATGCTTACAAGGAGGAATTGGCGTGCCGGATGTAGGTGGATTAAAGTGGTTGTTTTTTGATGTTGGAGATACGCTGGTGGATGAATGGGAGCCGGTTGATGATATTATCGGACAGTTCGTCCGTGAAGCTTGTGCTTTGGGGTATCCGGTGACAATTGAGGCGGTACGCGAACTGTTCGCGAGCTGTTACCGAGAATATGAGCAATGGCCTATGAGAGTGGCGATTCGCACATTCGTTGAAGACGAGGGGCATCAGAAACAGATTCAGGACAAGCTGAAGTTTCAAAAAGATCTTGAACGTCCTTTTCCTTCAGCAGATTCCGTTCTTCAGCAGTTGTCACGGCATTATCGCATTGGCATTATTGCCAATCAGAGTCCTGGAACGGAAGAGAGACTGGAGAGCTACGGCTTGCGGAAGTATGTTGATGTTCTGGCATGTTCGGCTGAAGAAGGAGTGTCCAAGCCAGACCCTGAGTTATACGCTGTGGCCTTGAAACAGGCCGGTTGTGAACCGGAGGAAGCCGTCATGATCGGCGATCGGATCGATAACGACATTATACCTGCTCGGAAGCTGGGCATGCACACGATTCGAATTATGCAGGGTTACGGAAGATTCCAGCCAGAACTATCGGATGACGAACGTGCGGATTGGACCGTTGATTCGTTGGATCAACTTCTGCCATTACTGATACCAAACCAGGAATAGATGATTGCGTACGAGAGGTTCTACTCTAAATGAAAACACGTTGCTGTACAGCAACAATAAAGGCTGATCAACTTGGGTATAGCATACCGGAGTCGATCAGCCTTTTAATTATTTAGTCGATTAGAACCAGATTAGAACAACCGGATCGTCTGAATGATCAGATATACATTCAGCACAACGATAATAGCTGCAATGACCCATGAGATGATTTTGAGCCATAACTTGTTGGCGAATGCACCCATGCTTTTTTTATCACTCGTGAACATCACCAGAGGGATTACAGCAAAAGGTAATTGAAGAGACAGCACAACCTGGCTCAAAATGAGCAATTCTTCTGTGCCATGTTCGCCTGCAATGGCTGTGACAATTACCGCCGGAATGATGGCAATCAGACGTGTAACCAGTCTGCGCAGCCATGCTGGAATTCGAATGTTCAGAAAACCTTCCATGACAATCTGCCCAGCGAGTGTACCTGTAAGGGTAGAGTTCTGACCTGATGCTAACAGCGCCACACCGAACAGAATACTTGCAACCGTTGTACCCAATAGAGGTGTCAGCAGATGGTAGGCATCTGCGATCTCGGCAACCTGCGTCATACCAGCACTGTGAAATACAGCAGCAGATACAATCAGGATGGCTGAATTAATGAACAGGGCCAGTGTCAGTGCGATTGTAGAGTCCATGGTCGAGTACCGAATGGCTTCTTTTTTGCCCTGTGCTGTCTGTTCAATCTGACGGGTCTGCACAATGGAAGAATGCAGGTACAGATTATGCGGCATCACGGTTGCTCCAATAATACCAATAGCGATATAGAGCATGGCCGGGTTTTGCAGAATCTCAACATTTGGTACAAAACCATGGAGAACACCGCCCATATCGGGTTTCGCCAGAAACAGGTCAATACCGAAGCAGAGGGCTATGGTTGCCATCAGCACAATGACGAGAGTTTCCAGAGCGCGGAAGCCTTTGTTTTGCAGTACAAGAATCAGGAGTACATCAACTGCGGTGATGATCACGCCGTATAACATGGGGATGTTAAATAACAGTTTTAACGCGATGGCAGAACCTATGACCTCAGCCAGATCGGTAGCTGCAATGGCAAGTTCACACAGAATCCATAACATCATGACAACAGGCATGCTGAATCGTTCACGACAGGCTTGAGCCAGATCCCGTCCAGTGACGATGCCGAGTTTGCCAGCCAGCGACTGAAGGACAACGGCCATCAGGTTCGATAACAGGATAACGGATAACAAGGTATACCCGAACTGCGAGCCGCCTGCGATATCTGTTGCCCAGTTCCCGGGGTCCATGTAACCTACGGCAACAAGGTATCCAGGGCCTACAAAGGCGAGGAATTTCTTCCACCATGCAGCATTCTGTGGAACTTTCATGGAGTTATGAGCTTCTCCAAGTGAAGGCGCCATGCCCGCAGTAGATAATGATTCTCTTGAAGGAGCGTTGAACGGATTTTTTTTACTCATACGATAATCACCTGACTTTGAAATATTGATGCGGAATGAACCGCTTATGATATATCTAAATTTTTATGTTTATTTTTACATTGTACTCCTTCAAATGTTTTTGTCTAGTGCAACTTTTATGTATCAGCACAAAATATCTGTTGCAGCTTGAAGATGACCCTTCGTATATTACCCAACCTTAGAGAAAATACAGCCATGAATTTGAAATGCATGAAAATAATAAAGATGTAAAAGCTGATAAAGATTCAAAATGCGTTTCAAAATGAGCCAGAAGTTTAAATTGAAAGGAAGGCAGTTAAAAATTATATTGATGAGGGAGAGATTCTTAATGGAAGCTTTATATACAGCAGTAGCGACAGTTAAAGGTGGACGTACAGGTTCGGTGACTTCTTCGGATGGCGTGCTCAAACATGATCTGAAAATGCCCAAAGAGCTTGGTGGTTCCGGTGGTGAAGGTACCAACCCTGAGCAACTCTTTGCAGCTGGATATGGTGCCTGTTATGAAAGTGCCCTTGCCAATGTAGCACGCAAAGCGGGCGTGAAATTGGAGAATGTGGTAGTAACAAGTAACGTATCCATTGGTAAAGACCCTGCGGATGACGGTTTCCAATTATCTGTTCGTCTGGACGTGAGTATGCCTGGTGTGGATCACAGTCAAGCCGAAGATCTGGCCCGCAAGGCGCATGATTTCTGTCCGTATTCCAAAGCAACACGCGGCAACATTGATGTTGTATTAAACGTGGTCTAAGATGTGACTTCCCGTACGTAACGGGGAACATATAGAGCAGGGTATCCTGGATACCTGATGTTCAAGTACAAAGCCCTGCTGGCAATCGGCAGGGTTTTGTGTTGATTAAATATATGGACATAATGCAGGATATTCCATGCTAGATCGCGTACTATTTTACATAATTGCACTCCCACTTCATGCTACACATTCTATAAAGGGGGAACGAAGATGAGTATTGAAGAGATGATCGAGCGGCGATTTGTATGTACGAAATGCAGGAGCACGGATTGTAACATTAAGGAAATTTCCATGTCAGGAGCAGGCCTGAGCAAGGTGTTCGATATTCAGCATAACCACTACCTGTTTGTGGGCTGTGCTTCCTGCGGGTATGTTGAAGTTTTTGATCCGGATGTCTTGAAAGGTAAAAAACAAGGGCAGGTAGGGACGATTCTGGATATTCTGTTTGGCGGGTAGACATGCGCGAGTTGACATTGACCTGAATTTTCTTTAATATAACTTAGTACTGAGTAGTGTCATTGCATGAACCAAATTTGAATTAAACAGGTGATATCCATGTCTTATAGACCGCGTATTGCAGATTTAGAATTAGCTTATGGTAACAAGGAAGACGGATTGTATGAATTCAAAATGAATTTGGTAGACGGTACAAAATGCCGTGTATTCTACTCCCGTTCCCCGGAATGGAAGATGACCAATATCAGCCGTCTGCAGAAAACCCCTTGTCCAGTATGTCGCAAAGATTTCATTTGCAAATGTATGGACCAGTGGGCAAGTGACCTGCATCAACAGATGATCGATGACCAATGGATGGAAAAGGCAGTTACGGAGTAATTGTCGGACAGATACGAGCGTGGGCACAATGCCTGCGCTCTTTTTCTTTTTATCTCTATAAGTGAACTACCTCAAGAAGAAATAAATTTAGAATTAGTGAACAGGAAGGCCTAGATTGGGTAAGTTACTCTAACCGCAACCATAGGAGGCAGCCAATATGATAGCAAACCAAACGGATGTGCATCAGGGACATCCCATCGTACTGGTGGATGGCGTCTGTCACTTCTGCCAGGGCTTAACCAAGTGGATTATTAAGCGTGACCCGGAAGGGAAATACCATTTTGCTTCGCTCCAATCGGATGTAGCCAAGGAATTGCTGGAGAAGGGCAATCTGTCGACAGACAGTATGGACACTTTTGTTCTAATTGAAAATGGAAAATACTATACACGTTCGACCGCCGCGCTGCGATTAGCCAAAGGTCTGAAGTTTCCTTATCCGTTGTTATATGTGTTCATGATCATACCGAAATTTATTCGTAATGCAGTCTACAACTGGGTTGCACGCAACCGTTATCGTTGGTTTGGCAAAGATGAAGCGTGCATGTTGCCTACACCGGAGATCAAAGATCGGTTTTTGTGATTAATAACGGGAATTATTGGGTAATCACTACAGATCATATCTATTTTGGGAGGACAACAACTTGAAGAAGTGGACTACAATATTTATCGGGGCATTATTAGCAGTGAGCTTGGCAGCATGCAGTAACGACACAGATAATACGGCAACGCCGCCAGCGACTAACAACGAAACGTCTAACGAGGGCAATACACCTGCAGAGCAGGAAACAAAGATCCCTACCCTGGACGAGTTGATTACCAAAACCAATGCAGCTACGAAAGAAATGAAAAGCTTCACAACTGAAGCAAACATTGATCAGAATCTGAAGCTGGATGCTGGTGAACAGTCCCAGGATCAACAGGTTAAAACATCGCTCAAGATGGATATTATCAAAGATCCAATGATGATCTATCAAGAGATGAATATGGAAATGTCGGGACAGGAAGCGCAGAACGTAAAACAGTATATTACTTCGGATAAAATCTACTCCCAAGTTGGGGAGCAATGGGTTGCGATTCCTGAAGCTCAAACGAGTGAACTGATTGAGCAGATGAAAGCAAGCATGAATCCCGAAGGTGAATTGGAGCAATTCAAAAAGATCGAAGAAGATACTGAAGTGACCGAAGAAGGCGACAATTATGTGATTAACGCTGACGTATCCGGTGATAACGTGAAGGAACTGGCCAAAGCCGTGATGGAGCAAAACGGATCGGATGCCCAGATGCAAGCCATGCTTGATCAGATGAATATCACCAGCATGAAGATGAAATATATGATAAACAAAGAAACCTACCTGCCTGCAAGTACGGACGTCAACATGGTCATGGAGATGGAACAGAATGGACAGAAAATGACGATGGACATGAAGATGACGAGTACATTTTCTAACCACGATCAAGTGGAAGAGATCAAGATTCCACAAGAAGCATTGGATAGTGCAAAATAATTTGGTTATGCCAAATGTGCTGAAGATGATTTAATGCGGTAAGCGAGCATCAATGTATGCCGTTTGCAGGGCACCTCTGAACTAGATCTGTGTGAGCCGTGAGGTTTACCGGATTGGGTTCAGGGGTGCTTTTCTTTTTAATGGAGATTATGGTCAGGGTTCAAGGTGTTATAGTATAGTCATATTTAATTAGAGAGGGGGATATAAAAGATGATTGAATATGCACACATCCACCATGTTAGTCTGGCTGTTCGTGATCTGGAAATCGCGAAGAAGTTCTACTCGGGGTTACTGGGCATGCAGGAGATTGAACGTCCAGCCTTCCGCTCCACGGGTACATGGTACGCTATCGGCAGCCAGCAGCTTCATCTGCTTCAGCACCCGGAAGGTCACACGCTGCGCGAGGCTGGTATTGATACAACCGATGGCCACTTTGCGATCTGGGTCACCAGTTATTCAGGGACTATAGCCTGGCTGGAGCAGCAGGGAATTGAGTATGAAGCGAGACCTGAGAGTGTAGCTGGATTCGCACAGATTTTTGTACTTGATCCTGACCGTAACATTATTGAGTTCGATTCACCCTATCACTCTTAAGGGAAAAATGGTTAGAATAAATCCCTTGCTCCACCAGAAATTGTATGCTATATTATCCATACATTCATAGCACGTGACGGAAGCACCGTCCATATACTGCATGTTCATGCGGTTACTGGACGGTGCTTTTTTGTGCTTTTTTTGCAGGGAGGGAAGGAGAAATTGATTGTACTAAAGGCAGTATTGGTTTCCAAAGACAGAGATTATATCAGTGCTTGGCTTGATTATGTACAGGGAAGTTCGTCAGGTTTCCAAGTGCGTTTTACGGCGTTCTCCCAATGGGATTCGTTCAGAGATCACATGAACGAGCAGCAGGAAGGTCGGGAGATGCCGGATCTGGTCGTTGCGGAACCGGAATTCCTGAACAACTGGTTGAGTAACGGCGGAGAAGCATCGGGTGTACCTTGGCTAATGCTGAGTGAAGGGATGGACGAGGTGGACGAGGCGAAGCGCCTGATGAAATACCAACCCTTGCCTACGTTACTGGAAGCTGTGATGAATGCTTGCCGGCAGCCGCGCCGCAAGAAGATGCATCGTCCGGGGCAGGAAACTCTCTCTATTGGTGTATTGTCCGCTTCGGGTGGAAGTGGTAAAACGGCAGTGGCCCTGCACATGGCGAAGCAGTTGGGGCTCGCAGGTTATGCTGTCCTCTATCTGAATCTGGAGACGCTGGATAGCACGCTCCCGTTTCTGGAGAAGGGACTTTCTAGAAGTGGGCAACGCCACCCGGATGCGGAGACGGGGTTGTCACGCCTGCTTTACGATCTGAAAGTGGGCAGAAAGGAATCTGGCAAGCAGCTACAGGTGCAAGCCAAGGCTGTGGATGGATATGTGATCCGGCATGAAGCGTTGAAGTCTGATGTATTCTGGCCATTATCGAATCGGAAAGAACTGTTGCAGATGACTCGTGAGGATACGTCGAATCTGCTTCGTTATTTAACGGATTGCGGACAATATGATGTGCTGGTTCTGGATGGCGATTCCGGTTGGGATGGGCGCAGTGAAGGGGTGCTGGGTGCAGCAGACGCATTTGTCTGGCTGGTTGAGGATGATATATCTGCCATGCATCGATGGGGACAGTGGTTACAGCATGTCGAGCGCACCAAGCCAGATGTGTACGAGAACGTGTTGGACCGTTCATGTTTCGTAGTCAACAAATATAGGGACAATGTCGTTAATGCACTTCCACGGCCTGATCTGCATCTGGATGCGGTGTTGCCCTATATTCCTTCATGGAAGCAGCTTAGTCAGGAGGAAGTCATGCTTAGTTCTCCGATCTTTCAACGTGAAGTGAAGAGATTATGTGCCATGCTGGTACAAGATGGCGAAGAAGAATTGAAGCAGACGGGACGAATTCAGAAGCAGGATCGGTGGGCGTTATGACGGATTCATCCAATCGAATACTGGATCGTGAAGAACAGTTTCAGATCATGCGCAGGGAGGTCAGGGCAGGCCTGGATTTAACCTCTTCCGCTGGGGATGATGAACTGTGGCAGGGGATAGAACGCAAAGTTCTCACTGACCCGAAGCTGGAAGATTTGACCTCGGGAGAGCGTCATACACTGGTACAGCGGTTGTTTGATTCCTTTCGTGGATTGGATATTTTGCAGCCGCTTGTGGATCATCCCGATATTACAGAAATTATGATCAACAGTCACAAGGAGATTTTTGTCGAGCAGGAAGGTGAAGTCAGCCAGATCACTCTAGAATTTGAGTCCAAGGAACGGCTCGAGGATATTATTCAGATGATTGTGTCCGGGGTAAACCGGATTGTGAATGAGTCTTCTCCGATCGTGGATGCCCGGTTAAAGGATGGATCGCGGGTCAATATCGTGTTGCCGCCCATTGCCTTGAAAGGCCCTACGATGACGATTCGTAAATTTCCGAGTGAGCCGATGAAGATGTCTGATCTGATTGAAAAGGGAGCCTTGCATGAAGAAGCCGCAGAACTGTTGCAACAGTTGGTACGGAGCAAATATAACATTTTCATTGGAGGTGGGACTGGATCGGGAAAAACGACCTTTCTGAACGCCTTATCCCAATTCATTCCTGCCGATGAGCGGATTATAACGATTGAGGATTCGGCTGAGTTACAGATTGTAACAGTACCGAATCTGGTATCGCTGGAAACTCGAAATGCCAATACCGAAGGCAAAGGGCAGATATCTATTCGGGATCTGATCAAGTCCTCCTTACGGATGCGACCGAACCGGATTGTCATTGGAGAAGTCAGGGGCGCAGAAGCTTTGGATATGTTGCAGGCTATGAACACAGGACACGATGGATCGTTGTCAACTGGGCACGCAAACACGATCTCCGACATGATCAGCAGACTTGAAACGATGGTGCTGAGTGGTGCGGATCTTCCGATTGCGGTTGTACGACAACAGATTAGTTCGGCAATCGATATCTTTGTGCATCTGTCCCGGCTGCGAGACCGCTCACGGCGAGTGACGGAGATCAGTGAAGTGATTGGCATGCAGGACGGTGAGGTCTTGCTTAATCCACTGTTTCGTTTCCAGGAACAAGAAGAGCGTGAAGGCAAAATTATTGGCGGGTTAGTACAGGTTGGGAAGTTGAATCAGGTGGATAAAATTCAGATGGCTGGGCTCGGGGACTGGCTGGATGAATACATAGAACAGTATAGTGTTGAATCAGATTCATCAGATAACAACGTGAATTAAAGTCATTGGAAGGTGATTACTGTTGGGTGAAGCCAGACAGATGTTGACGGATTACACCGTATATACGCTTTCCCGGAGACAACGAATGGTCTGTATGCTGATTAGTGGTCTGCTGTTTTTTGGCATCGGAATTCTGTTCTACCATCATTGGTTGGCTGGAGCGATCTTGGCTGCGGGTTGCATATGGGTACCAAAACATTGGACTAAAGTGCTGTTGGAACGAAAAAGAATGACACTCAGTTTACATTTTAAGCAAGCGTTATATGCATTATCTTCGGCACTGGCCGCAGGAAAATCGGTGGAAAATGGATTCAAGGAATCCGTAGAGGATTTGCGGATGTTGAACCCGGAAGCGGATACTGATCTGATTCGTGAGTTCACGATATTGCGGACACGGATGGAGTATGGACAACCAATCGAAGAGGCACTACAGGATTTTTCGGATCGGGCGCAGATTGAGGATATTACGAATTTTGCAGATGTGTTCATTACGTGCAAACGAACTGGCGGGGATCTGGTTGAGGTTGTGCGTCGTACCTCTGCGGTGATTGGTGAGAAGCTGGACATTCAGCAGGATATTATGGTCGCGGTATCGCAGAAAAAGTTCGAATCAAAGGTCATGTTTGCCGCTCCATTTATTTTTCTGATATTCCTCAATCTGACCGCCAAGGATTTTATGGAGCCACTATATAGCGGGATGGGGTATCTCATCTCTAGTGGTGCATTGGCAGTACTGGCCTGCTGTTATCTATGGGTTACTCGAATTATGGATATCAAAGTATAAGGAGCTGAAACGATGCTGCTTCCCGTTATAGTTGCAGGGATGCTGGGAGCGGGATGGCTGGTGCTGGATCGAACCCAGGGACAGACCTACCGGCATCTGCGCAAGCTGGATATGGAAGGATTACGACTGAAGAAATTGCATGGCCCGTTCCTATTTGTACTGGACAAGTTCGAGATTGGACGCAGATTGCCTGTGCTCATGTTTCGGATGCAACATGCCATTCAGAAAATGTATGGCATACAGCACAGTGGAGAGAAAACGATGCTCTATTGCGCTGAAATGTTGACTTATACGTGGCTCATGTTGCTGGTAGGTTGTCTGTTAACACTCGTTGGAGATATGGGTATCGGAGGCATGGTGGGTGGACTCGCGTTGGGTATAGCTTTACCTTTTGCACTTTATAAAGACCTCAATACCAAGGTTCAGCGGAGAGATCAGGACATCCTCATGGAGCTGCCCGAGCTGCTGAACAGAATTGTTCTGCTGGTGGGCGCTGGGGAGACCGTTCAGCGTGCCATCGTTCACTGTGTGACAAGCCAGGGGGAACGGGATCATCCGCTGTACAACGAACTCAGAAAGACCGTGGGAGATTTGAATAACGGTTATTCGTTTCAACAATCATTTGAACAGTTCAGCCGCCGTTGTGGTGTGCAGGAAGTGACGATTTTTACGACGACGGTCTTGCTAAATTTCCGGCGTGGGGGAGGTGACTTTGTATTGGCGCTGCGGGATCTGTCACATGTGTTGTGGGAGAAACGCAAGGCTGTTAGTCGGGCGAAGGGAGAACAGGCTTCTTCTAAACTGGTGTTTCCGATGGTGCTAATCTTTTTTACGATTGTAGTCATGATCGGGGCACCTGCTTTTATGATGATGAATATGTAGGAGGAATTGGGATGATGGAAGTATTGAAAAACAAGGTGAACGCATTTTGGAAGGAAGAGGACGGACTCGGCACGTTGGAGCTGATTCTGATTATCGGGGTTATCATCATTATTGCTTTGATTTTTAAAGACCAAATAACGGCACTAATCAAGTCTCTTCTTAGCAAAGTGGATACAAAAAGTAATGAATTTTTCCCGGGTTAACAGGCTGAAGAAGGAAGAAGGGAGCTTCACCGTTGAAGCCTCCCTGATCTTCCCTGTCGTGCTGTTTATTCTTGTATTGTTGCTCTTCTTTACCATGTACATGTATCAAAAGACATTTCTGAATCAACACGCCTATGCAGCTTCCGAACGTGCAGCATATAACTGGGACAACAGCAACAAGCAGGCGATGACGGGTGAATTTGTCGCTGGAGAACATGACAATCTGTACTGGAGACTGACGGATGATCGTATGCTTGGAGCGCTGTTTGGCTGGGCGGGAGCGGATAATCAGGTTAGTGTTTCTATACCTGCTGGTGAAGGCGGAAGTCTCTCGGAACAGAAATTAGTACAAGCGGTGCAACATATGCCCTCAGCTATGAAAGGAACAATTGAGTATCAGAATTCTCTGATTCAGCGGAAAGTAACAACCAAGCTGGACCAGGTAATTTCTTTACCGCTTCCTTCTTTTTTGTTCGATTCAGGTAATCGTGTACTGACCCAAGGATCATCCGCAGTTGTTGAACCGGTGGAATTCATTCGAACGGTCGATCTGGTCCGTTATTATGCAGCCAAGTTTAAAGGCAAAGGCGGAGAAGCGGCGAGTACTGCTGCGGAAGCGGGACAGGTTGTGCAGCATTTTGGCAAAAGCAAAAAGTGAGAAAAGGAGGAGGGCAGAGCTGTTTAGAAAAAAAGACGGTGAGTTGGGAGCCGTAACCCTTTTTTTAATATTAATATTGGCTGGAGTTTATATGTTTGTAGCTATATTCATTGATTACGCTCGTATTGCGGCATTCAAGGTGCAGACTGAACGAATGACACATGCTGCAATGAGGTCCGTTATGTCCGCCTATGACACTTCGCTCCGGGAGTATGGTTTATTTGGGTATGGCGACAGTAGTGGGGATACGGTTATGGCCAAAGTGCTGAACGATAGTGTGAAGCCTTCATCCGTAAAAGATGGATTCCCTATTCTGGATATCCAGTGGGATACAACTTCGCTGAGCATGGAGCGTGAACTGGGCAGATACGATATTTTCAATCGCCAGATTCAGGAGGATATGAAGTATCGGGCTCCGGTTGATTTTACCCTTGAAGTGATCAATCGGTTCAAACCGATGTCGGACGAGATGAAGGAAGCAGCGCACACGGTAGACTTGCTGAAAAAATTACAAAAGTTATATGACAAACGTGAAGAATTGCTGGACGAAGCCATTGTCAATCAGACGGAGTCCGCCGAGAAGCTGAAGAATCTTCCAAAGTTGATCATGGATCCGCCTTCACAGCCGATCTATGAAGAAATGCTGGAAGAAACACCAGAGACAGCTGCGGAGGCAGCGGCACGTTATGCAGATTATCTGAACAAGCAACGGGCAGATGAGGGATTGCCGTTCAGAGAGCAACAATACATATTGGAACTGGCTCGTTATCGGACTGGTGTGAGTAATGTGGTGACAGGCATCAGCATGATCATTCAGCCCGCTTTACAGGCCCATCAAACGAAGCTGGAGGAAGCGCAGTCCAAGATCGAAGAAGCACGCAAGATTAATGAGGAAATGAAACGTGTGATCGCGGAGGGGGAGAACCGTTCGCAGAATGCGAGCTATGACAACGTGGGCAATTCGAATCTGCCTGGGGCGAGTCCTGCATCTACTGGATCAGGCAGTGAAGCCAAAAGCACACGTTCTCTTGCTTCGGAGCTTGTGAGGGCAGATAGCCTATTTGATCAGTTGAAGGCACGTGTGGTTTCACAGAATTCGGACTTCGGCAACGTCAGAAGAGACAACATGGAGTTGAATAATCAGCTTCGCAGCGTTACGGGCATGAGTGGGGTTCCGATTAAACCCGCGGTCAGACAGGCAAGTCAGATTACCGAACGATACATGGACAACTATGTACGTAGCGGTCCTGCCAACCTCATCCAACAGAGTGAGCAACAGCTGGAGAGTGGTCGTGGGTCCGATGCCCAGCGCAAAGCGAATGACAAAGAATCCAAAGGGAAATTGAAGGAAGTCAAACGAATCTTGTCGCAGATTCAGAATGGAAGTTCCGGATCTATGGACGCTTTCAAGCAGTTGGAGGAATATTACAACACTAATATTGCTTTTAACGAGGCTAGTCGTGAGGATGCCAAAAAGGCAGAGATTGCGAATGATCCCTATGATTCTGGTAGCGAAGCCATGAAGGGTATGGACAGTTTGTTTGGCGGGATGTCAGGTCTACTGGACAGTCTTGGCGACGAATTATTTCAGAATGAATATGCTTTAGCCTATTTCAACTCCATGGATTTTGGGCAGCTATTTACCTGGACTGAAGGTGGAGATGCTGGTGATGTTTTTAAACTGGAGAATCAGGAACTAGAGTATATCGTTTACGGGTTTCATAATTCTTCGGGCAACATCGCTGCGGCATATGCAGAGATCTTTGGGATGCGACTGGCTATTCGGACAGCAGAAGGGTTAATTGAGCACAGTAAGCTGGGAAATCCTCTTCTCGTGTTATCTGCGGCAATCTTATACGGGATTACAAACGCTATCGCGGATATGGTGAAACTAGCGAAAGAGGGCAGTGTAGAATTGTCCAAGTATATCAAAGTCAAACTGACGTACAGGGACCATCTCCGATTGTTCCTCTTGATGCATAGCAACAATGAACGCAAAATGTCCAGAATGCTGGCTCTGATCCGATTGAATACCGGTGTGAATCCGGATGAGAAACAGACATATGCTTCGGGTAACATGCGCAGTAGCATCAAGTTGTGGTTTTTGCCTGGAGTGGTTAGAAGCATAGGTGCAGTTATGGGGAGTGCGGATCAAGTTGAAGGTGGACGATTTTTCATTGAGCGGAAGGCGGATTATTCCTATTGAATGATCGGGATCGTTTCGGTGGAGGGATTATGGATAAGCAGCAACAATCTGAAAAAGAATGCTCACAATTGCAGATTCGTTTAACACGAATAAGCAGATTGCAACGATTGAAGTCTCTGAATAAGCAGATATGTTCTCCGAAAAAGGAACAGGGCAGCATGGTTCTGGAAGCTTCACTGGTGTTACCTGTCTTTCTATTCTTTATCATGTTTCTCATCTTCATTGTGCAAATGACTCTAATCTCCACGGCGTTACAGAGCACGGCGGGTGAAGCGGTGAAGCAGTTATCAACGAAAATATATCCGGTATCCCTTGTGTTTACACCTTCTGATTCCGCTGGCGGTGAGGGCTCGGGAGGAGGCTGGAAGATACCGGAGCTGTCTCTGACAGAATGGGCAGAAGGTTATGCTTCTTCTCTGCCTGAGCCATTAAGTGATTGGGTACGTTCAGCTGCGGCCAGTGGTGAACAGCCACTACAGGAGATCAAGACATCCGTTTTGGAAACCGTACTTGATCCGACAGTCAAACCGTTGCTACAGCCCTTCATAGAGCCAACTCTGCTGGATATGGAACGTGTGCATGTGAATGGTATCTCCATACCTGATCTCAAGAACAAAACGAATCCATATTTTCGCCTTGAACTGAGTTATGAATTGCCGATAAAAGTACCCTTTCTCAGCAAACCGCTACGGATTCAGGCTGCTGCGGCAGAACGGGTATGGATTGGTGATACAGGAGAAGGATCAGATGGTAGCGGAGGGGACGGGGATACTGCGGGTTCAGCAATTGTACTATCGAAGCCTGACCCGGCTTACATAGGTAACAATGCAACGATCAAGGTGAAGGTAGAACCAGGAGCGACAGCCAACTTAACGATATTTTACAAGTCAGGTGAAAGTTCTGCAAAGCACATCGGTTGGGCGACCGCAGATGAGAATGGAATTATTGAATGGAACTGGTTTGTTGGTACTCGGACAACAGAAGGAACATGGAGTTTTGTTGTCGAGACAGGTGACGGTGTCAAAACGGAGACTACGTTTACCGTGGCCTCCAGAAAATAAGGAAGGAGATGATGGAGGTGGAGTGGTTTTACATTGCCTGTGGCATTTACGTCATTGCAGCTTTTATTACAGATATTCGTTCCATGAAAATTCCAAATCGATTAACTTTACCTGTGACTGCCGCTGGCGTACTGGCCCATATCATATGGGGAGGGTGGGATGGTTTCTTGTTCTCAGCCGCCGGATTTGCAGCAGGTTTTGGTATTTTATTCTTGATGTATGCAATTGGAGCGGTAGGAGCAGGAGATGTGAAATTGTTTGGTGGGATTGGGGCATGGACTGGACTCGCTTTTGGCATTCATGTCATTATTTACTCCGTTTTGTATGCGGGAGCAATTGGTCTAGTGATACTTCTATTCCGTAAAGATTCAGCGAAACGAATTCGAGGCATGGCAGGTAGTCTTGCAGGGTTCTTCATGCTCGGTTCGCTCAAGCTGGTAAACAAAGAGAAGACATTGAAGTTTCCGTTTATGCTGGCCGTATTGCCCGGGTTTATCACGGTCCTTATCTCAGGACTTTTCCCTTAAGTGAAGGAGTAGAAAAATTTGAGAATAACAATGGAAAGAGAGGATTGGCATGTATGGATTAACGAGAGATTTTATTCGTAATGGCGGGGCTTTCATGGTTTTGGAGAAAGCAGACGGGTTACGAATGGAGGAATTGAGCCGGGTACAGATGGGGATGTTGTCCTCTAATCAGATACCACGACTTCTTCCTGTACATATTCGTGAAGTGGATCGAAATGTAACTTTGCAGTATGACATATCAGGCTACAAGATGTTATCCCAGATGTTAAAGTCAAGCAAAATTCAATTGCGTGTTCTGTACGGTCTGTTGTTCCAACTAGCCGATGCCTTCACGGAATGCCGACAGTATATGTTGGAGCCTCGTAAATTATTGATCCAGGAAGAGTACTTGTTCATTAACGGTTCATTCGAACAGGGTGAGCTTGGGATGGTATATGTTCCAATCATGGATACAGTTGAAGTTGATCCAACGCCTAAGCAATTCCGTGAACTGGTGATCAGGCTGATGGCCCATGTACAGGAACTACAGGGAGAAGGCATTCAGCGAGTTCTGCAGTTATGCGACAATGAACGTTGGGATATCAGACAGTTGCGAGAGCTTTTGCTGGAGTTATACGCTGACGAGCAAGAGAGCGGAGGAAGCGCAGCATTTCTCTCATCCAGAACGTCGGACATAGTGGATGATCCAAGAGGCAATCTTCATTCATCGATTTCTGAGCGGGATAACACGCCGTTTACTGGTCATTCTCGGCCACATCAACCCGGTGCTCCCATTCAAAATGCTTCTGTGGAGACACAGCTAAATTTCCGTCAGCCGCAGAAAATGAGTGCTTCTGAGGTTGAAGATATTCCGGTGAGATCCCGAACCTTTCCAGGCAGACGCCCATCTGGACAATCTTCATTGGCGGGCTCAAGAAGCGTGGATCAGGGACCGAGTAACCCGTATGATTCGTCGTTAGAGCGTGTTGATATGGACGTGGAGGAGAAGTCTGGATCTTCCAAAGTAACCTATATCATACTGGGCTGCATGGTGGCCATGGCATTGGTATGGAGATTCGTATACATGGAGCAACCTGGGCAGACACAGATGATCATATCGGCGTTACTAAGCCTTGGTTTGCTTGGTGTAGCAGGATGGACGTGGAAGCGTAAGGGGAGCCCTCAGAATGACGCTGTGAATAAGCGCTCTTTTTCATTCAGCCTAGGCAAGAACAAAGACAAGCAAACGGAAGCTGAAGAGGAACTATTTCAGGAGAGTTGGCGCTGGAATACAGCTGATAGGTCTGAGGAACGTGTAAACCAAGCGGTTGAATCCGATTCAGAAGGTAGTGCGCATTCCCGTTTTCAAAATCTGCATATGACCACTGAACATTCCGAACCAACATTCGTTCAGCACCAGGATAGAACAGTAGATTCAACTTCGGAGTTAATCCGACATAATACAGTTGCGGAAGCAACCGTGAACTTGCAGAATCTGACCGGAGGTAATGTTATAACGGCAGGCCCAGTGATGGCGTCTTATTATCTTGAACGAAGATCCGGAAGCGGTGACCAACATGAACGGATGGATGTGCAGGGAGCGTCTTTTGTAATCGGAAGATCAGTGGACATGGTTCAGTGGGTGGATACAGCGACCGGCGTGTCCCGTGCTCATGTGGAATTGAGCAGGAACAAATCGGGCTATGTGATTAAGGACTTGGGTTCCGTCAATGGGACCGTTCTTCAGGGCAATATTCTTGCTCCTTACAAGGAGTATCCATTGGCGGATGGAGATACATTTACCCTGGCTGAATCTGTTTACACCTATCGGTCGGTTGGATAAGCCACCGTTCAATCCCGTGGTTCAATCAGTCGGATAAGCCACGGTGCTTCAGATCTTCAAGAGCCTGAGTCAATGTGGGGAAGGTGAACTGGAATCCGTGGTCGAGAGCTTTTTGCGGAATGACTCTCTGCCCCTGAAGCACGACAACGGATAGTTCTCCAACCAAGGTTTTAATCAGGAAGCTGGGTACGGGGAACCAGTGAGGGCGATGATACACCTTGCCCACCGTGCGACCGAATTCATCATTGGTAACGGGATTTGGTGTGGAAGCATTCACAGGCCCGGAAATCTGTTTGTTCTGAATAGTGAAGTCAATCAGTCTGACGATGTCCATAATGTGTATCCAGCTTGTCCACTGCTTTCCACTGCCGATCTTGCCGCCAACACCTAGCATATAAGGCAGTTTCATCAGTGGAAATGCACCTTTTTTATGTCCGAGTACCAAGCTAACCCGAATCTTAACAAGTCTCACATTTTTGATCGCATCTGCAGCAACTTCCCATTGTTCGGATACCCGTGATGGGAAATTCATGGACTTTTGCGGACTGCTCTCATCAAAGGTTTCGGTAGGGGAGGTACCATAGATGGCCATGGCAGAAGCCTGAACGACCACTTCCGGTTTTTGCTCCAGTGATTCCACCAATCGGGCAACCCGTGCGACAGTCGTTACTCTAGATTCAACAATCTCCAGCTTCGCCTTGGTTGTCCAGCGTTGGTTCAACGTTTCTCCGGCAAGGTTAACTAACGCATCCACACCTTCTATCAATTGCGGTTGTTCTTCGACTTGTTCCCACGATATATATGTAAGATTGTTACTTGGATTATGCAAGTCAGGCAGTTTGCGTGTAATGACTTTCACATGGTGTCCGGCTTGCAGCCAGTAATCCACAAGTGCTCCTCCCACAAACCCGGTACCTCCACAAATGGCAATTTTCATATCGAACATCCTCTCTGTATTTTCACTGCGCTGACGTATACTCTTGAATCGACAAACAGCCCCGGACGGTAAGCAATGCCTGTTGGGAACGACTTACCTGACGGAGCATATCTGTATCTAATTAACCAAATCCATATATGGCTTAACTCATCTTTGTAATTTATTTAATCAAGTGTTGATAAGGGGAGTAATCGATTTTGTTTTTCTCCAGAAATTTTACCAAAAACTTATTATCCCGCTTCGGTGTGGCAATAATGTATCCTTTGATGCAATGATCTCTCGAGACTTCCGTGGCGTTGTCCTCAACTGCAATTTTACCAATCTCTGCAGCAATGGAATGTTTGGCGATGTCACGAAACGGTCCAGGTACAGGCTCCACAAGTTGATCCAAAAAAGCTTTCGCTTCATCAGTCCATAAATGACGGCTGGCTTCAACCCAATAATTCTGCCAATCCAGTTTGGACCTTCCGTCCGCTTTTGGTAGCACTTTCAAAAACTTGCGCATCATGAAAAAACCACCGATACACATGCTGCCAAGCAATAAAAAAGTCCAGAATGCGATCGTATTCATAAACCAATTGCTGGGGGAACTGCTGGTCAGTATCATTGCGTAGGAGTCGAAAATCATTGCGGAGTCACCTCGGTTCATTGATTTTCACGGAAAGACGGATTCCGCCCACCATGTTCCACATATTAGCTGCCAAAAATAGCCTCTATCCCGAATTATAGCGCATTTCTAGATTTATTTCGATAATCGCGTTAGAATAAGGGATAATTCAGATTAAGGGGGATCAATAATGCTGAAAATCGGCTCCCACGTGTCCTTTTCGGACAAGGGATTATTGAGTGCAACGAAGGAAGCGTCCTCGTACGGTTCCAGTTCGTTTATGATATATACGGGTGCACCACAGAATACACGTCGCAAGCCAATTGAGTCCATGTATATTGAAGAAGGCAAGGTTGCCATGCAAGAGGGTGGAATGGAAGATATCGTTGTCCATGCACCGTACATTGTTAATCTTGGCTCATACAAAGAAAACACGTTTAGACTGGCTGTAGATTTCCTTCAGGAAGAGATTCGTCGGACACATGCCATTGGTGTGAAGAACATCGTATTGCATCCCGGCGCATTTACAGACAAAGATGCCCACTATGGGATCGGACGGATCGCAGAAGGATTGAATGAAGTGCTGGAGGGTGTGAAAGACACGGATGTGAACATCGCTCTGGAGACCATGGCTGGCAAAGGTACGGAGATGGGTCGCAGTTTCGAAGAGATCGCTCAGATTATCGAGAAAGTAACATATAATGAGCGCCTGACTGTGTGTATGGATACATGTCACATTCATGATGCCGGATATGATATCGTTAATGATTTTGACGGTGTACTTGAACAATTCGATCGTACGGTAGGACTTGACCGCATTGCCGTAATGCATATTAATGATAGTAAGAATGCTGTGGGTGCGCACAAGGACCGTCATACACCTATCGGCTCTGGATGGATCGGCTTTGAGGCGATAAACCGCATCGTGAACCATGAGAAGCTTCAAGGACGTCCATTTATTCTGGAGACACCTTGGATTGGCAAAGAGGCCAAGACACAGCGTCCAATGTATGAAGTGGAGATTGCGCTGCTGCGTGGGGATGTTGCTGGTCGATTCGGCCAGGAATTCCTGACAGAAGTAGAACAGCTGCAACACTTTTTCAAAGGTAAAGAGATTGAGTCCCGTTCGTATATTCTGGATGTGTGGACATTGCTCAAAAATGATGCCAAAGCCAAAAAGGCAGATCCGCGCGAGCCGCTGGAACGCCTCTATGACATGGTGGCTGAAGCTGCACTGTTCCCGCATTTGAATGAAGAGCAACTGAATCATCGCTTGATTGCCTGGCTTGCGGGTTAACCCCCGCAGGTCATGGCTTAATTGAAGGAGGAAGAATAACCCGATGGAGATCCATGCTAAACAAGTACGCCCTGATTCTAAAAACCGCGCCGATCGTGCGCGCATGCTCATTTCCTGTCCAGATGGTCCAGGAATTGTTGCTGCCGTGTCTCATTTCCTGCACCAGCATGGTGCAAACATTGTTCAGTCGGACCAATATACAATGGACCCTGCTGGCGGCATGTTCTTTATGCGGATTGAGTTCGATCTTCCGCAGTTGTTAATCAACCTGCCGAAACTGGAAGCTGATTTTGCAGAAGTGGCAAGCCGTTTCCAAATGGAATGGACGCTATCTGCGGTTAGCCGTAAGAAGAAACTGGCTATCTTTGTATCCAAAGAAGATCATTGTCTGGTTGAATTGTTGTGGCAATGGCAGGCAGGCGACCTGGATGCCGATATTGCGCTTGTGGTCAGCAATCATCTGGACATGAAGGACTATGTAGAATCATTCGGCATTCCTTATCATCATATTCCGGTTACAGCAGATACGAAGAAAGAAGCGGAACAGCGTCAACTGGACGTCATCGGCAATGATGTGGATGTGATCATTCTTGCTCGTTACATGCAGATTATCTCTCCAATGTTCATTGAGCACTACCGCAATCGAATCATTAACATCCACCATTCGTTCCTGCCAGCCTTCGTGGGCGGTAAACCGTATGCGCAAGCGTACAACCGTGGTGTCAAAATTATCGGTGCGACAGCGCACTATGTTACGGAAGAACTGGATGGCGGCCCGATTATTGAACAGGATGTGCAGCGTGTAAGCCACGGGGACGATGTAACCGAGCTGAAGCGTATTGGACGTACCATTGAGCGTGTTGTGCTTGCACGTGCCGTGAAATGGCATGTCGAAGATCGAGTTCTCGTTCATGAAAATAAAACCGTCGTATTTTAAGCTTATGCTTTAATACTGCGCAAGGTTGATTCGGAACCATGGAATAGACTAACAAAAAGGCGACCCCCATTCGTTTACGAAGTGGGAGTCGCTTTTTTCGCATTCATATACTTTTCGCACAAGCCAAGCACAATACCAAACAGCAGATGCCCTGCAAACCAGTAGAGGATGGCTGCCACATCGTACAGGTCTGGCACACGCGAAGATAGTTGAGAGAGTGGGATGTAGAGCAGAGACGAAACAGCACCAAGCAAGATTCCTTTGAACATGGGACGGCCTGTGCGCTGTACCCACCACAAATAGAAGATGCCAATGACAACGGACACGACTAGATGTAAAACAAACTCAATGAATTCGGGTAAGATTGGCGGAAGACCAGGTACAAAATCGATATTCAGAAGCAGAGTATATACTTGTTCATCGGTGTAGGCCTGAATCATTTTAAGGAAAAATCCCAGGACAACTCCCGACAGAATCCCCGTTAAAATACCGGATATCCAGGGTAATGCGTGTTTTACCGATGGGGATGGGTGAGCAGCAGGATCTAGCATGATCGCGACCTCCTTTCGAATCCATATTCAGGAATATTATATGTGAATTACGGATGGATATCTAAAAAATGCATGGTTTTCAGCTTAAAGGTTATACTTCATGCGATGGATTTGCGAGGCTCGTTAAGTCTGTTTTTAGGTTTAAGTGCCTTGTATAGTGCGATTTTTGCTTAATTGGCAAGGGGTTATTCATCACAAACAACCGATTTTTCCGGAACTTCTAAAAGAAGGTTATGGAAAAGCTTCACGCCAAGTGATACAATACAAAAGTGAATAAGTCAAAATGAAACACTCAAGCGGATTCACTTATTGTGAAATTCGGTTTGCTTGTATGATGAGAGGGATTCGCTTGCGCACCCGACTTATCTAAAGACATGAGGAGGACAAACCATGACTGACAAGAACGAAGCGATTCAAAAGGACGAGAACACTACAATCGACAACCTGTCGATTACTACCGTACGTACTTTGGCGATTGATGCAATTGAGAAGGCAAATTCCGGACATCCGGGTATGCCTATGGGCTCCGCTCCAATGGGGTACCAACTTTTTGCAAAAACGATGACTCATAACCCGGACCACCCAACTTGGGTTAACCGGGACCGTTTTGTCCTGTCTGCAGGACATGGCTCCATGTTGCTGTACAGCTTGCTGCACCTGAGCGGATATGATCTTCCGATGGAAGAACTGAAACAGTTCCGTCAATGGGGAAGCAAAACTCCGGGTCACCCGGAATTCGGACATACTGCAGGTGTTGATGCAACAACTGGCCCACTGGGTCAAGGTATTGCAATGGCTGTAGGTATGGCGATGGCTGAAGCTCAACTGGGCGCAACATACAATAAAGACAAGTTCAACGTAGTTGACCACTACACTTACGCAATCTGTGGTGATGGTGACTTGATGGAAGGCGTATCTCATGAATCAGCTTCCCTGGCTGGACGTTTGCACCTGGGCAAACTGATCATGTTGTTCGACTCCAATGACATCACGTTGGATGGTAAATTGGATCTGTCTTCTTCCGAAAGCATCGCGAAGCGTTTTGAAGCTTATGGCTGGCAAGTGCTGCGCGTTGAAGATGGCAATGATCTGCCTGCAATCGAAAAAGCAATTCAGGAAGGTCAAGCAGATACACTGCGTCCTACACTGATCGAAGTTAAAACGGTTATCGGTTATGGTAGCCCGAACAAACAAGGTAAAGGTGGCCACGGCGGTACTCACGGATCTCCACTGGGTGCAGACGAAGCCAAATTGACTAAAGAGTATTACAAATGGGTTTACGAAGAAAACTTCCACGTACCAGCTGAAGTTCGCGATCACTTTGCACAAGTGAAAGATCGTGGTATCTCTGCTAATAAAGCTTGGGACGAGAAATTTGCCGAGTACAAAAAAGCATTCCCTGAGCTGGCAGCTCAATTCGAAACAGCGATTAACGGCGACCTTCCAGAAGGTTGGGACCGTGATCTTCCTAAATATGCAGCAACAGACAAAGCTCTTTCCACTCGTGTAGCATCCGGTAACGCTCTGAACGGTCTGGCGCACAACGTGCCACAACTGACAGGCGGATCTGCTGACTTGGAAAGCTCCACAATGACTCACTTGAACAACCTGGAGAACTTCACACCTGAAGATTACTCCGGCCGTAACATCTACTTCGGTATCCGTGAATTCGGTATGGCTGGAGCAATGAACGGTATGGCACTGCACAGCGGTGTGAAAGTATTCGGAGGTACATTCTTCGTATTTACCGATTACCTGCGTCCGGCTGTTCGTCTGGCTGCCCTGATGGGATTGCCTGTAACGTATGTTCTGACTCACGACAGTATCGCTGTTGGTGAAGATGGTCCTACGCACGAACCAATCGAGCAACTGGCATCCCTGCGTATCATTCCTAACCTGACGGTTATTCGTCCGGCTGACGGTAATGAAACTTCGGCTGCTTGGGCTTACGCGCTTGAGAACAAGAGCAATCCAGTTGCACTCGTACTCACTCGTCAAAACCTGCCGATCTTGGAAGGTACGGTTGAAGGTTCACGTGAGAACGTGAAACGTGGTGCTTATGTTGTCTCTGATGCAAAAGATGGCAAAGCGGTAGCACAAATCATCGCTACAGGTTCTGAAGTGCAATTGGCTGTTAAAGCTCAAGCAGCACTTGCTGAACAAGGCATCCAAGTTCGCGTAATCAGCATGCCAAGCTGGGATCTGTTCGAGAAACAAGACAAAGCTTACAGAGAGTCCGTTCTTCTTCCGGATGTTAAAGCTCGCCTTGCGATTGAAATGGCTTATCCAATGGGCTGGGAGAAATATGTTGGAGATCAAGGTGACATTCTCGGAATCAGCACATTTGGTGCATCCGCGCCTGGCGACCGTGTTATCCAAGAATATGGCTTTACAGTGGACAACGTAGTTAGCCGCGTAAAAGCATTGCTGTAATAGCTTCATAAGCGCTGCTATGGTCGGGAGAGCATCATGCTGTCCTGATCCATGGCAGTAAGTTATTTCCGCAGAGATGGGCGGTAACTCGTTATCGCCTTGATCTGTTTTGCCTTTTGTTTTCATTAACTTCAGGGGAGCGGGTACGCATGTCACAATTCGATCAAGTCAGTGTAGTGAAAGAGGCCAACATTTATTATGATGGTCAGGTAACCAGCAGAACGGTTATTTTGGGGGATGGCAGCAAAGTGACTCTGGGCATCATGCTTCCAGGCAGTTATGAGTTCGGTACGGATTCCCGTGAAATTATGGAGATTCTGTCCGGAGATCTGAAAGTATTGCTTCCCGGAGAAGAAGAGTGGCAAGAGATTCAAGGTCAAGCTACGTTCCACGTGCCTGCCGAATCCAAATTTAAACTGGAGATACGCAGCGTTACTGACTACGTCTGCTCGTACCCGGCGGAATAACATAAGAAGGGTAAGCAGAACCGCAACGCGCGGATTCGGTTTACCCTTTTTGCTTCTTGAATTCTAACGACAAAGTTCGAGCTGCAAGCTTGTCAGCCCCGTGGATTTGAAGTATCCTTAAGGCAAGTTGTTTAGAATGGAATACGGATACGGAAATAATATAACCGAAATCAGGAGGTTTTTGAGATCATGGCAAAAAAAGTGACATTTGACTATAGTACGGCATTGCAATTTGTAAATCAGCACGAAGTGGACTATTTCGCAGAACCGATTCGTCTGGCTCATGAGCAGCTTCACAACGGAACAGGAACAGGTTCCGACTATCTGGGCTGGATTGACCTGCCAACGGCTTATGACAAAGAAGAGTTCGCACGCATTCAAAAAGCAGCTGCCAAAATCCAAAGCGACTCCGAAGTACTGATCGTTATCGGTATCGGTGGATCATACCTGGGTGCACGTGCAGCGATTGAAATGCTGACTCACTCTTTCTATAACAATCTGCCAAAAGACAAACGCAAAACGCCTGAAATCTATTTTGCAGGAAACAATATCAGCTCCACATATGTAACTCATTTGCTGGATCTGGTTGAAGGCAAAGATTTCTCCGTTAACGTCATCTCCAAATCCGGTACAACAACAGAGCCGGCAATTGCTTTCCGTATCTTCCGTGCAGCACTGGAAGAGAAATATGGTAAAGAAGAAGCTCGCAAACGCATCTATGCTACAACAGACAAAGCACGTGGTGCATTGAAAGAACTGGCAAATGCAGAAGGATACGAATCTTTCATTATCCCGGATGATGTAGGTGGACGTTACTCCGTTCTGACAGCTGTAGGTTTGCTGCCAATCGCAGCAGCGGGTATCAGCATCGAAGAAATGATGCAAGGTGCGGCTGACGCATCCAAAGAATACAGCAACCCGAACGTAGCTGAGAATGAAGCATATCAATATGCTGCTGTTCGTAACGCATTGTATCGCAAAGGCAAAGGCACTGAGATCCTTGTAAACTATGAGCCATCCCTGCACTTTGTATCCGAGTGGTGGAAACAATTGTTCGGAGAGAGCGAAGGTAAAGACTACAAAGGGATCTATCCTGCATCTGTTGATTTCTCTACAGACTTGCACTCCATGGGTCAATTCATCCAGGAAGGTAGCCGGAATATCTTCGAAACTGTTATTCAGGTTACTGAAGTTGCGGAGCATATCTCAATCAAATCGGATCCGGACGATCTGGACGGTTTGAACTTCCTTGAAGGCAAAACCATGGACTTTGTTAACAAAAAAGCGTTCCAAGGAACACTGCTTGCACATACGGATGGTCAAGTACCAAACCTGATTGTGAACATTCCAGATATGACTCCATATTCTTTCGGATATCTGGTATACTTCTTTGAAAAAGCATGCGGCATCAGTGGCTACCTGCTGGGCGTCAATCCATTTGACCAACCAGGTGTGGAAGCTTACAAGAAAAATATGTTCGC
Source organism: Paenibacillus sp. SZ31 (assembly GCF_012912005.1). Lineage (GTDB taxonomy): Bacteria > Bacillota > Bacilli > Paenibacillales > Paenibacillaceae > Paenibacillus. The sequence continues at coordinate 14,420 of NZ_JABBEA010000004.1, read as the reverse complement.
ATTGCTGGGCAAACCAGGCTTTGAAGAAGAGAAAGCAGCGCTCGAAGCGAGACTTTCCGAATAATTCATCGGTCTGCTCATATAGTTAAATAAAGTAATGTAAATCTATCCGGGAATCGTGTAAGATGCAGTGTTCCCGGATGTAGATAACCAGGGCAGTTCGTCCGCGTTCGCGCGGGGAACTGCTTTCTTGTAAAATGGATTAAATGGAAAATTGGACTCAGGAAAAGGTCAGAAAGTTGGATTTGGGATGATTGAACGTTATCGCACGGTTCGAGGACCGGGCAATCTGGAAATTGTAATCAAGAAGTCGCGATTTATCGGTCATATTATGCCGGTCACGACAGAGGAAGAGGCTGTTGCCTTTATCGATGAGATCAAGAAAAAACATTGGAATGCGACTCACAACTGCTCTGCGTACATGATTGGGGAGCGGGATGAGATCCAGAAGCAATCCGATGACGGGGAACCAAGCGGAACAGCAGGGAAACCCATTCTTGAAGTGATCAAAAATCAGAAATTAAAAAATGTAGCAATTGTGGTTACGCGATACTTCGGGGGAATTATGCTTGGAGCTGGTGGGTTAATTCGCGCTTATACGGATGGAGCTGTAGCAGCCATTGAAGCCGGAGAAGCCATTACCAACGTGCTGCATCGTGAAGTGTTTGTTGAACTGGATTATACGTGGCTGGGTAAAGTGGAAAATGAGTTAAGGAGCCGGGAAGTCCGTACAGGTGAAACTGGATTCACCGATAAGGTTACGTTGACTTGTCTTCCGCCGGATAGTGAAACCGAGGCTTTTGTAGCCTGGATCACGGATTTGACGCAAGGGCAATCCCGGATCACGGAGGGACAGCGGCTTTATTTTATTGAAGGGGAATAAAATATATGGCTAGAAGAGCAGTCGAACAGGAGTTGTCGAGGGAGCGGATACTGGAGGCGGCGAGGCACCTTTTTATTACCAAAGGATACCGCGCCATTTCGATGCGAAGCATCGGCCAGCATCTGGGCTATAGTCATGGGTCGCTGTATTATCACTTTAAGGAAAAGGCAGAGCTGTTCTATGCCATCGTGGTTGAAGATTTCAATCATCTGGGGCATTTGCTGCTGCAAGCCATGGTCAGGCCGGTTCGTGATGATGTGAGCAAGGTAGAGCACATTATGATGGAGTTTATTCGCTTTGGTCTGGAGAATCCATACCAATACGAAATTATGTTTATGATCAGGGACGAAGAACTGTTGTCTTATTGTCGTACCGAACAGGGACGTTGCTTTGAATTGTTTGCATCGATTATAAGGCAGTATATGAATGAAGAGAACTGTACGGAAGAGGATATTCAAAGGGTACCGCGTACGCTATTTTTGGCTATGCACGGATTCATTTCTTATTACATTCAGGACCGTTTAACGTTTGTGGAGATTGAATCGTCTGCGCTGTCTCATGTCAAAGTGCTGTGCCGCAATCTGGGTCAGCAGCCTGGCGTCCAATAATGGCGTTATTGTTGCACCCCTACACTTCAGGGCGGTGATTTGTCATAACTTTAATTCTTTATAACGTTGTCTCGCGAAAGTTAGTATGCGCCAAAGACCAAGTCAGGCGGCTCCGACCCGAAATGAGGGTGGACCGCCTGTTTGTGTTTGCAAAAATGAATGAGTTGGTGGCAGGTCTGTTGGGCCGAATCTAACCTTCCATGATTTTGAGAAAGTACTCTCGCTCACGTGGTCCATCGAATTCGCAAAAGTAAATGCCCTGCCATCGGCCAAGCAGCAGTCTGCCTTCATGAATAATCACCGTCTGTGATGGCCCCGTTGTGATCGATTTCAGGTGAGAGGCTGTATTGCCTTCGGCATGTCGATACTCGGGATGCTCCCAAGGGTACACTTCGTCCAGGCGCAACAATACATCGTGTTTCACATCCGGATCTGCATTTTCGTTGATGGCAATACCCGCCGTTGTATGTGGACAGTAGATGAGCACAGTCCCATTCTGCACGCCGCTACTTTGGACAACCTGCTTCACGTCCCGTGTGATATCTTTCATTTCATCTCGTGTGGAAGTGGATATATTCTTCGTATATAACATATTAAATCACTCCTTAGGATCTCATTTCTTACCCTCGATTGTACCTTAACCACTACATACCAAACAAACCACATATGCAAGGTGAAAAGAGCAAATCGTATGATAACGGAGAGGACAGAAATAACCTGAAGAAGCATAAGCGTTCGCCTTTATCACCGGATTTCCCCTTAAAAAAAGGGGATCAAAGAAATCTGGGGATAACAGTGATCGGAAGGTTGTTCTGGCCGCGCAGTGTGCAGTGCGGATTTAATTAATCGATCTCATATGTGGCCTAATTATATTCAATAAAAGCATTGACGATTAGCACTGCAAACTGGTAAAGTATCAGAAAAGCAAAACCAAGTAGACTAATGGGAATAATATTAAAGTAATATAATCCAACTTAGGAAAAATGTCGTATCGAAGCAGGGAGACTGCCGACCGGAACTAAAGCCGGAGGCTGGGAGGGAACGCAGCAATGAATACCGTTCTTCGTCATAAGGGATGGACTTGGGGATTTCGCAGTACCGTATTGTTATATTTTATCGTACTTATTGTACTTCCAATCATCGGTGTGTACGTCAATTCCTTCTCCGAAGGATGGAGCAACTTTGTTCAGAGCATTACGGACCCGATCGCGTGGAAAGCCGTACTGCTGACCATTCGGCTGGCGGTGATTGCAACGCTGATTAATGTGGTTCTTGGCACGATGATCGCATGGGTGTTGACAAGGTATCGCTTTGTGGGCCGATCGTTTCTCAACAGTCTGGTCGATCTTCCGTTTGCACTGCCAACCGCAGTGGGCGGCTTAATGATTATGCTGCTCTTGGGTCCGGTCAGTGCCATCGGGAAACTGGCAGAATCCATGGGATTCGAGATAGTGTTTCACCAGCCCGCAATTGTTATCGCGATGACCTTTGTCACATTTCCATTTGTGATCCGTGCGGTGCAGCCTTTACTGGAAGAGATTGATCCTTCCGAGGAAGAGGCCTCGTACACGATGGGTGCTTCCAAGGCTCGCACGTTCATGCAGGTTATTCTGCCTTCCATGGCACCTGGCATGATCAGTGGGGGGATGTTGGCTTTCTCCAGAGGACTCGCTGAGTTCGGGGCTGTTGTGCTGGTGGCTGGTAACATTCCGGGAAGAACACTGACCGCTTCCGTATTTATCTACGGGGAGATTGAAAGTGATAATCCAACTGGGGCAGCTGCTGTATCCGTGTTGCTCCTGACGCTCTCCTTCCTGATCCTCTGGCTGATCAATCTGGTGCAGATGCGGGGGAGAAGACGATGAGACGACTCTTAATCGGACTGACGTTTGCGGTATTTATTGTACTGCTGATCATCCCGCTCGGACGCATTTTTATTGGCGCATTTGAAGACGGGGCAGGCGGATTCCTGAAAGGGTTAATGCGCCCTGAGGCGCTACACGCATTGATGATGACCGGACTGGTGGTCCTGGTGGTCACCCTGTTAAATACATTGTTTGGCATCATGATGGCTCTGTATCTGGTTCGTGCCGGATGGCTGAGTGAACGGATAAAAGGGCTGCTAAACAGCATTGTAGACCTGCCTTATGCCGTATCTCCTGTCATTGGCGGTTTGATGATTGTGTTGATGTTGGGACCTAACAGCATTATGGGCGCTTTTTTTGAAGGGATTGGATTCAATGTGGTCTATGCCTTCCCAGGTATGGTGATCGCAACGTTATTTGTCACATTTCCACTGATGGTCAGAGAGGTTATGCCTGTTCTGCAGGAACTCGGTTCACAGCAAGAGGAGGCAGCATCTACCCTTGGCGCCTACGGCTGGAGAACGTTCTGGAGTGTGACCTGGCCTTCGATCCGCTGGGCGGTGGTGTACGGTCTTGTCTTGACGGTTGCGCGCTCGCTCGGGGAATTCGGTGCAGTTCTGGTCGTATCCGGTAATATTATGAATAAAACGCAGACAGCAACAACGCTGGTCTATCAGGATGTTGAGAATTTTAATGTAGCTGCCGCAAATGGTGTGGCATTGGTGCTGGTCACCTTCTCCGTCGGGCTACTGCTCATGATGGAATGGGCCAAGAAGCGAAAGGAAGTGCATTGATATGCATGTAGAAGTCCGTGATCTGAACAAACATTTCGGTGATTTTCATGCGGTAAAAGATGTCTCATTCGATATTGCCAAAGGCCATCTGATCGGTCTGCTTGGACCCAGCGGAGGCGGAAAAACGTCCATTCTGCGTATGCTTGCGGGTCTGGAGAATCCGGGTTCCGGAGAGATTCGCTTTCACGGAAAAGTGGTGAATCATCTGCCTCCACAGGAGCGGGGGATCGGATTTGTATTCCAGAACTATGCCTTGTTCAAACATATGACGGTATTTGAGAATATTGCTTTTGGACTCAAGGTCAAGAAGACACCGAAAGCCCAGATCCGTGATCGGGTTATGGAACTCGTTGAATTGACAGGGTTAAAAGGTTTCGAACAGCGCTATCCACATCAGTTGTCTGGTGGACAGCGTCAGCGTGTTGCTTTTGCCAGAGCACTCGCCCCTGAGCCACAGTTGTTATTGCTGGATGAACCGTTCGCGGCCATTGATGCGAAGATCCGCCAGGAACTGCGTTCATGGTTGCGGGAGCTAATTGAGCGGGTAGGAATTACTTCGATATTTGTAACGCATGACCAGGATGAAGCGATTGAAGTGGCGGACGAAATTATGATTATCAGTCAGGGTCGTCTGGAACAGAAGGGTACACCTTGGGATATCTACAAAAACCCGCAGACACCTTTTGTCGCTACATTTATCGGGGAGTCTACGGTTGTGGAGGATGCTTCACAGCTGAAAGGGTTCGAACATGCCGTTGAGGGTGAAGGTACACGAGCGCTGATCCGACCGGAGTATATTGAGATCGGTTTGAAAAACGAATTCACCATGCTGTCTGCTACGGAAAAAGGTACAGTCAAACATCTTCATTTCCGCGGAAGTGAATGGATGGTAGAGGTGGAAGTACAGGGTCACAAGTTAATCACCTATCGTTCCCTGGAGAAAACGACACTGGAGATCGGTCAACAGATTAGAGTCCTTGTGCACCGTGCATACTTGTTCAATGATTCCAACAGTTGGGTGGTTGAGAACCGACTGAAGGAAGATCCGATGCCGGTGATGATTTAGATCGAGTGGAAGAAAGGGGCTGCCCATGCAGACGAGGAAGAAGAAAGCCATACTCTTATACGTTGCCCTCATGCTTCTGCTCGTCTGCATGACCGCTGGATGCAGCAAGCAGGAGGAGTCAACTGAACAGAACGAGCCCTCTGGTAACGATTCATCCAATACGCTGGTGATTGGTGCCTATAGTGTAGCGAAAGACGCTGTAGGCGAGTTGCTACCCAAGTTCCAGGAGGAGTGGAAGGCGAAGACTGGACAGACAATTAACTTCCAGGAATCCTATGAAGCTTCGGGTACACAGGCAAGAGCCATCGTTGGTGGATTCGAGGCTGATGTGGCCTTGCTCGCGATGGAGAGTGATATCGATAAGCTTGTCAAAGCCGACTTGGTTAGCACCGATTGGAAACAGACCCCTAATGAAGGCATGATTACTCGTTCGATTGTTGTTCTGGGAACAAGAGCAGGCAACCCGCTGGGGATTCGTGATTTTCAGGATTTAACGAAGCCGGGAGTGAAGGTACTGTACCCCAATCCAAAGACATCCGGGGGCGCACAATGGGATATTAATGCCATCTACGGTGCCGGATTGAAACTGTCGGAGGAGCAAGAGGGTAAGAAAGACCCTGACGCAGCCAAGGCTTTTCTCGAACAAGTGCATCGCAACGTTGAATCATTGGACAAGAGTGGTCGTTCTTCGATGGCGGCATTTGAATATGGTGTGGGTGATGTAATCGTCACGTATGAAAATGAATTGCTTGCCCGGATCGCCAAAGGTGTAGATTATGACATCGTTGTTCCGAAGAATACGATCCTGATTGAGAACCCGGCAGTTGTGGTGAATAAATATGCTGACAAACACGGGAATCGTGAACTGGCGGAAGCCTTTGTCGCCTATCTGCGTACACCAGAAGCACAGCGTATTTTTGCCAAGCATGGTTTTCGTTCAGTAGACCCGGATGTATTTGCACAGACGGAGTCCACATTCCCAACGCCCGAAGGACTATTTGATATCACCTATCTGGGTGGATGGGACGAGGTACGTAGTACGTTGTACTCCAAACGCGGGGTGTGGTATCAGGTGCTGGCGGGAATATGATATTAGTATTGTTGATGTAATCGAATAGGTAACCGAGCGTGTTGATACTAAACCTTCATTTCAATGGAAGTAGAGATGGAGGTTTTTTACTGCCAAAAGGTTATAATAGAGGTATACTGAATCATGATTGTTACATAGTGCAGGAAGGTGTGAGTTGGATGAGTTCAGAGATCAAATTATCCCAAAGTACAGCGATTCGACTGGAGCAGGCCCGTGGTAAGGGGATGCCTGAGGAAGAACTTTTAAAAGCTATTCAAGCGAAAGACGTTTCCGCTTTTGACGAAGTGTCTGAAGAGGAATACCGATATAACGAATTTTTCTCGTATGCGGACGAGCATGGTGAAAATCTGGAGGCAGCAGTGAAAGACGGGTACCGGATTACCTTTAACACGCGTGGTGGACTGGGAATCTGGTTGGAGAAGGCCTTTAAGGTGCAACCAGAGAAAGACTTCACAGTGGGTGAAGGAATCGTCACCGGATTACAGTTGAAACCGGAGCAGGCAGAGGTGCTGGCGGAGCGACTTGCGTCAAACTGGGTCATTACAGACTCGAAGGATGTACCTGGAGGTCAGGAACTGACATTGAAGCTGCGGGCACTGGTGTAATCCCAGCGCTGGATTAATGTGACTTGAATCAATCGGTCATGGCCTGGCAAAAGGTGAAGCCTGATCTTCATGCGGGCGACAGCTATAAGGGGGCGCACCAGATGTGGATGAGCGCAAGCTCCCGATGGAGCGAAGCATGGAGATGAAGTCTGACGCTGATCGGTCAGACCACAGACTGTCCCGAATTGCAGTGGAGAACTGCAGCGGGATGGTCTTTTTTTTGCAAAAACAGGGGTGGAAGATTACAATTTACATATCATTAATTCAGGGGGAATGCGGATTGAATCAGCTAACATTTCTGGGCACTGGCGATGCGATGGGCGTTCCACGTGTGTATTGTGATTGCGACGTATGTACAGAGGCGAGGCTTACGGGAGAAAATAGACGGAAACGCTCTTCTGTTCTGATTGCCGGTGATGGCGATGGTGCAAGTGAACGGTTCATGATTGACTGCGGGCCGGACTGGAGATCACAGATGGAGGAGCAGGGATTGCGTATGGTGCATACATTACTCATCACTCATGCTCATTTCGATCATATTGGAGGATTGCCGGAATGGGCCGATGCGTGCCGCTGGTTGGGTGTGAAGGGACGTTTGTATGCACCACGTGAAGTGATTGCCACCATTCAGGGACAGTTTCCCTGGTTGGGTCGTCATATGGACTTTCTGGAAACGGATGATGATATTGAACTAGGTGGCTGGAACGTGCATTCCTGGAAAGTGTGCCATGGGCATAACGGGTATTCGTACGCGTATCGACTGGATCGAAACGGGTATAGCTGGGCGTACTGTTCAGATGCCATAGACCTGAAGGTAACCGAGAAAAAGCCGCTGTACGGATTGGATATGCTGGTGCTCGGAACAAGCTTTGTGCATGAGCTTGCGGAATTCTCAACACGTTCCGTGTATGATATGCGCGAGGCGCAGGAGTTGCTGCGGGAACTGAAACCGGGTCATACCTATTTTACACATATGTCTCATGACGTCGATGTACGGCAGAATTACAAGCTGGATCAAGGCATTACGATTGCCCTTACCGGGATGAAGGTACCGCTTGGAACCTTATAGCTGGAAACGAATGCGTAACTCAACTTAATGAGTGTAACAAAATAAATTCAGAAGAGCGTATCCTTTACAAGGGGTTCTTCGTTTACATAGTGTAAGTCAAAATCAATCAGGAACCAGCAAAGGGGGGCCCCCAAGATGGCCTTTGTGAAGTCCGTGGATTGCAGAATCAACAGACCACATGATGATGGTAAAAAAGCTAAATACAATATTGAATCCGGTGGCAACGACGGAAAAAACCAATTGGACCAAAGCATCCATGCCGTATTACCCGACCTAATGGGTTCGTTGTATGCGTATTGTTTATCTTTGACGAAATCAGTTCCAGACACGGAAGATCTGGTTCAGGAGACTTGTCTCAAAGTGTTGTCGTCGAGTGTCGTTGGAACTTACGGGATTAAAGATATAAACTGGGAAGCTTATCTGATCCGTATGGCACGCAACAGCTGGATTGATATCTTACGTCAGCGTGAGAGATTAGCATATAAACTGGATAGCTTGAAGCCGCTTCTGCACGAGATGGAGGAGGAAAGACGATTCGAGGAGTTGGAGTCTGCTGTTCAACTTCTTGTAGATAAGCTACCACCGTGGCAGCGAGTGATATATGTATTACGTGAATTAATGGGTTATAAGGCGGCAGAGACTGCGGAAATGTTGGATACGACAGAAGGCGCTGTAAAGGCGGCGTTAAGTCGTGCCCGCTCTGCCATAGCTGAAGTGAGGCACAGGTTGGAACAATCGGGCGCTGAATTGCAGTATGAAGCAGGCGCAGTGGAAAACAATCGGGAGGAACTGCGCAGCTATCTGCTGGCATTTCGTAATGGAGATACAGCTCGAATCATTGATCTGTGCCTGAATCGGACTGATGATCCGATGGCTGTGGCGGGTAGTATTTTGCAGCAGGCTTTGCCGTCTCCATCCATGCAGCCAATGATGTACGGGTATTCCACTTCTGGCATGAACTCGATGTCATATGGAGGAGGATACACGGTCACCATGGTTGCCTAAACCGAGGAGGCGACACACATGAATGTAGTACCTTATGTGGTGGAACAGACAGCTCGCGGCGAACGGAGCTATGATATTTACTCCCGTTTGCTCAAAGATCGAATTATTATGGTGTCCGGAGAGATTGAGGATCAGATGGCGAATGCCATAGTGGCCCAGTTATTGTTTTTGACTGCAGAGGACCCGGAGAAGGACATCCAGATGTACATCAACAGTCCTGGTGGGTCGGTGACTGCGGGGTTCTCGATCTATGACACGATGCAATTCGTGAAGCCGGATATCGCCACGATCTGCACAGGTATGGCGGCGAGCTTTGGCACGATATTGCTGGTGGGTGGAACAAAAGGCAAGCGTATGGCACTGCCAAACAGTGAGATCATGATCCACCAGCCACATGGCGGTACGCGAGGGCAGGCATCCGATATGTTGATTCATGCTAACCGCATCATTCAGCATCGTCAGCGCCTTAACAAGCTGTTAGCCGATCATACAGGACAGACGATTGAGCGGATTGAGAAGGACTCGGATCGAGATTATTTCCTGACCGCTGCGGAAGCAGTCGAATATGGATTGGTGGATAAGGTCATATCCAGCACATAACAGTAGCCCGGAAGGTCATGTGACCTTTCGGGCTTATTTTGGCTTCTAACGATACGCTTATGTCACACACGCAGGAAGTGGGAATCATTTTAAATTTAGACTACATTTCTTTCGCAAGCGTAATGAGCCTGCTCATACCTTCCCGAATCTGCTGCTCATGTGCATAAGAGAAGGACAAACGCAGCTTGCGACTGGCTGAATCGTCCGAAGAATCGAATACGGTTCCGGGGACAAAGGCAACGGATTGCTCCATGCATCGGTGAAGCAGTCGTCCTGTATCCACACCCTCCGGAAGCTCTACCCAAAAGTTGAGTCCACCCTCGGGGCGGGTCCACGTCCAGTCCGTTTCTAAAAGACATTGTTCCATAACTTCCATTCGTAGCTGTATGGCGGTCCGTAGCTTGGACAGATGCTGATGCATGCGTTCTGACTGAAAATAACGGAGGAAAAGCTTCTGGTTCAGAAGGGGTGACCCGTTATCTGTCAGTGATTTTACAGCCTGTAGTCCTGGCATGAATCGCTGACGACATATGATGGCTGCAATCCGTAGCCCGGGCGCAACATACTTGCTGTAACTGCGAATGTACAGGGTGTGACCGGTGGTGTCGTAGGTGAAAATAGGTGCAGGAGGTTTCTCCTTAAAATAGATATCATAGGTGCTGTCGTCTTCGAGTAGAAAACAACCATACTGTTCTGCAAGTTCCGGTAATTGCTTGCGCTGTTCAACTGGAACATTAACGCCGGTCGGATTATGAAAGGTTGGCGTCGTATAGAATAAGCGTGGTTTCTCCGTTTTCATCAGATGCTCAATCTGCTCCAGATCATACCCATCCGAGTGAATATCCGTAAAGATTAGACGAGCACCTTGCTTGCGAAAAATTTCCATTGCAGGCCCGTACGTGGGCCTATCCATCAGAACACGATCACCAGGTCTGACCAGACTGCGAGAGATTACGTCGATGGCCTGCTGGGCCCCCGAAGTAATGAGCACTTCGTCTGCCGAGAGATAGAAGCGTTCTTTTTTCGTTAAATGGCTTGCCAGCGCACTTCGCAATTCTAGATCTCCCTGAATTGTGGAATACGTTCCAAGCAAACGGGGATATTGATCTAGCAGATCACGCATCAGTTCACCCCAATAACGGTTGGGCAGCAGAGAGGGATCGATTAACGATTTGGAAAACTGGTATTCTGCTTCAAGAGACTGTACCCGTGCAAGTGAATCCCAATGCAGCCAAGCAGAGACAGCGGGATCATCTGCCTGATCTGTTACAGAGAAAGGGGTAGCTGGACTGACATAGTAGCCAGACTTGTCCTTCACATAAACATTCCCACGTTCTTTTAACTCCTGATAAGCTTTGAAAACGGTCAAGCGATGTACGCCGAGTAGCTCGGACAGGCTTCGTACAGATGGCAGTTTTTCATGTTCAGCCCACTCTCCCGCTTCTATACGCACAACGAGATAATGGATTACTTGCTCATATAGTTTCAGGCTGTTATCTGTCATCATCATGGTTTTGCCCACCCGGCTCACACTCCTTTTGAACTCTATTGTAACAGCAAACGGAAGATAACTGTTCTGTTTTGTGCATTCTGTTCTGTAGAGAGTGCTATATGATGGAGAACAGATGAAGGAGGGGCTAGCATGGTTGGGATCGCATTTACCGTAATGTGTCTTATTTTTGGAACAACGTTTCTGGCAATCAAAATTGGAGTGGAAGCTGGCATGCCGCCTTTTCTGTCAGCTGGAGTCCGTTTTATCGTTGCAGGGGCTTTGATGTTTGCATGGATGTGGATGAAGGGGAAGGTCAATATTTCCCTGCTATGGCGTAAAGAAATGCTCATTACAGGTGCAGGACTGACGTTTGGTACGTTTGCGACCTTATATTGGGCTGAACAATATGTGAGTTCGGGCGTTGGTGCAATTTTGTCAGCTACAGGTCCACTCATGATTATGCTGATGCAGACAGCTTTGTTGCGACAAAAAACATCTGCACGCATGATTACAGGATGTCTGATCGGTTTTGCCGGAGTTGTGCTTGTGGTTCTGCCGGGTGTATCCATTGGTGGAAGTCCATTATGGCTATGGGGCTGTATTGCCGTTCTGGTGGGCGAAGTGTGTTATTCAGCAGGCGCGATATACTCCAAGAAGGTTATTAATCAGTTCAAAGAAACGAACCCCATAGCGATCAACGCAGTACAGATGATGTATGGGGGACTGTTGTTAAGCTTACTCTCAGCGGTGACAGAATCCTGGAATATGTCCGCTCTGGATTGGGTACCTGCTATCTCATCCCTGATTTATTTGACCGTAGTTGGCTCGATGGTGGGTCACAGTCTGTTCTACTGGATCATGTCTCGCACAAATCCGCTGTTCCCAGCGACCTGGCTGTACATCTCCCCGCCGATAGCGGTTGGTCTGGGTGCCGTTGTCTATAATGAACATGTCAGTTGGATTACGTGGATTGGTGTAGCCTTGGTCGTTACAGGTCTCTTGGCGATGAATGAGAAAGTGATGGATTGGTTAAAACGAGGTGGGCGTTCTAAATCTTTAGTTTAAACAACTGAAAATATGGTAAAATAAGTAATAATATTTGTGCGGAAATGAGACAAAGCGTTATGGTGAACAGACATCAATTGCACGCCACTGTTTTTGCAGATATTCTGCTGTAGGGTATTGTTCATTTCTGGGGCAATTAATTATTTTCCCTCTTTAAGGTTCTGGATCAGTTCATGGAGACAATCTTTATTGGTTTTGTCCGAGACTGCTGTCATAGTTGCATTCGTTGTGGCGTGCCTGTTGTTTTATAAGGGCTAATAAATGCCATTCGTGTGGGCTTGTGCTATTGGGGAATTGTGGATAAATCAATGATTCTATGATTGATTTAGCGTGAGATCCTATTAGCTCCTGTCTATAGGGTGTTCATGGGAGCGTTTCGACTAATCGGGCCGACTTTGTAAATTCTTGATTTCAGAATACGTTGGGAGAAACACTCTAAATTACATACTTATTATAAGAGGCTAATTTGGATGGAATGGTGAAGTGTTATACTTCGATTCCATGACTTAAGAATTTCATGTAGTCATCCACGTTGAATTATTGTAATGGCAAATATACATAGTATTCTGCCTATGATAAAAAAGTTCTTATTCATCCTGAAGACATTTTTGTGTTGGTGAATGATGATCCAGAACCTTTGACTTTTTGGGAGTTTGGTTACTATAAGGTGTTTTCTGAAGGGGGTAAGACTACTAATATCCAGATTTTTTTGTAAATAATATGAATAATTTGATTTATATGGTTTACTTTATTTGCATCGTAGTATAAGTTTATGGAAAGAATGGTAGTTACTTTCATGACAGTGATTAGAGTTAGTTAAGTGACAATCTTCGAATTAATATGGAAGGGGGAGTCTGGTTTTTTCGTAATAAAATATAAATAGAGATGAGGGTTTAACAATGAAAAAAACAATGTCGTTATTTCTCGTAGTCACTTTATTATTGGTACTTTCACAATCTGCTTTTGCTACTAACATCGATAGTGGAGACAGTGAAAATGAGTTAACACAAGAGGAACGATCTATCATATTGAATGAGATAGGTATTAAAGAAGAGGAACTTAAATATTATACAACTAAAGCGTTAAGATACTTAATTGAAAATGATGCAGTTAAACTTTCAGCCAGCGAACCTCAAGATTATTCTCTTCAAAGCCAAAAGCCAGATGACAATAGTGTAGGTACAATGGATCTAACAAAATCAGATATTACATTGTACGCCAATGCTTATGAAGTGAATAGTGATGTACCAGGAAGCAAGAAAATATATATTTATGGCTCATATACTTGGAAAGTTGAACCAATATTTGCTTTAACAGACAAGATGTCAATTGGTTATCCAGTAACTAACGAATGGTACTTAAGGACATCAGCTGGAACTATTTTAGGGCACGAAAGCAATAATTGTAATTACAAAGGTCAGTGGAAATGTACTTCATCTAATGTACCTTCAGATCATGATATTGGACAAGGTGTAGCTGCAAAGTATGATATTTGGGCTGATGCAAATTTTAGACAAGGAGATATTACACAATATGTATATACAACTAAGAAAAGTGGTAAGTCTAATATCAATTTGAGATATGGTCATCGATATCTTACGGGAGCTGTAGGGGTGTCAGTATATCCCAGTGGATTAGCTGTTACTCCCGCTATAGGCACGGAAACCTTAGATTATCCAATTACAATATCTTGGTAAATATTAATATGAGGGGATGTCCCCCCTCATATTTTGTTCGTTTTGTGAGTTTTAGTTTAATCTGATATTTTCAAATTCAAAGATGAGAACTGATAAAGAACTATATGTAATTACATTCTTAAACTATGAAAAATTAGAAACTTAATTGAAAAAAACTGATTACTCTAATACCAATAAAGTATACTATAATTATATGGATGCTTTATTAGGCAGATAAAGTGACGGAGGCTGAACATGAAAAAAATAATCTTAAATTTCATAGTAAGTATTATATTATCTTTTATTGTATTTTTTATTGCTTTATTTTTTATTCATGTTTCAGATACAAATAATGTGATTTTGTCGATTTCAATTACAATTTCATTGCAGTTGTCCTTAATAACAGCATTATTGATTGCAAAACATAAAAAATGATATGAACTGGTTTATTATTAAGTTGATATGTTATCTTATCAGACCTTAGGGAGCCAATTGTATTTTGATATAACAGTGTTATTAAAAAATGTGGAGCTAGAATAAAAAGTGGACACCCGTTAACGGACGGAAGGATAATGAGACTAACGGAGGTGTCCACATGGGAG
>NZ_JABBEA010000032.1 GCF_012912005.1 Paenibacillus sp. SZ31 | reverse complement strand
TAAGTTATTATGAACGAAAATGAGCTCCCCTTTATGCAAAACCGTGGGTTATCTTGGCAATACTGTCCCAGTAAAGAAACCAAATCCAAACTGGACTGCCTAAAAACAGAGCCACATTGCAAAGGAGAGCTATACAATGAAGTCTGTCACAAAATATGTGGGTTTAGACGTATCTAAAGAAAAAATTGCCGTTGCTGTCGCGAACGAGGGCCGTGAGCCTGCTTATTTTATCGGGATGTTCCCCCATACAGAAAAAGCGGTTCGTAAGTTTATTCAGACCTTGACTCAGGATGGTAGCTCACTTGAAATTTGTTATGAAGCAGGTCCTACCGGCTACGCATTGTATCGGTTGCTTACACAGATGGGCATTTCCTGTTCGGTGATTGCTCCGTCGCTTATCCCTTCTCGTCCAGGCGACCGGGTGAAAACGGATCGGCGGGATGCTTTAAAGCTCGCACAACTTCTTCGTTCAGGTGAGCTACAGGCTGTCTACGTTCCCACCGAAGCGGATGAAGCCTTGCGCGATTTAGTTCGTGCCCGGGAAGATAGTAAGGAAAATCTGCTTCGCGCTAAACATCGTTTAACGAAGTTCCTTCTTCGCCATAGTATTCCTGGACCCGAAGGGGTTCGTCGCTGGTCGGTGAAATATTGGTCCTGGTTAAAGGTGCTGCGTCTTCCTAATGCCGTTCAGCAGACAGTTCTTCAGGAATACATTCATACGATTCAAGAAGAGATGCTACGCCTAGGACGCTTGGAAAAATACATGGCTCAAGAAGCTCAGAGTGGCCCACGGGCTTCCCTCATTACCGCTTTACAAGTTTTGCGCGGCGTGGCTCTAATCACAGCGATCACGCTGGTGGCAGAAGTCGGTAGTTTTCTTCGGTTTCCAAAAGGGAGTTCGTTTATGAGTTACACCGGACTCGTTCCCAGCGAGTACTCCACCGGGCAAACGACGCGTCGAGGAGCCACAACAAAAGCAGGCAATCGGCATGTACGCCGAGCTGCTGTCGAGGCTGCCTGGAGCTATCGGTATCAGCCTGCCTTGAAAGGGAAATTGCTGCAGCGACAACAGGGTCAGAACGCTGAAGTGTGTGCCATGGCTTGGCACGCTCAGGTTCGTTTACACGAAAAATATCGAAAGCTCCTTTCCCGGGGCATGAACAAGAATAAAGTCATTACCGCAATTGCAAGAGAACTCAGCGGATTTGTTTGGGCAATTGCTTCTCAGATCGAAACCCAGCAGCGCGTTGCAAATCAAACGACGTAGTGCCCTCTTTCTTAAAACCTCGTTTAAAAAGGAAACGGTTTTTCATGTGGAGGGTTGAGCCTTGAAGGTGAAAGGAAAACACGTAGCAGAAGAATCCACGGCGTTCAACTTGCGATAAGAGCTCTTGGCTCCGAACTCGCGATTTAAGTTTATCCGGCAGCTTCTGCGCGACGTAGGGATTACATGTGGTAACCAATCCACGAATATCAGATTGCTCAACGTCAACGAGCCGTTTTCACCTTCGGGGCTGAGCCCTTAACTTTGCTTCAAAACGGAGCTGTGAAAGGAGTTTCTTAAAGCGCCTTTGACATTTTCGTTCATATCAGTTGAA
>NZ_JABBEA010000031.1 GCF_012912005.1 Paenibacillus sp. SZ31 | reverse complement strand
TTGCTTCAAAACGGAGCTGTGAAAGGAGTTTCTTAAAGCGCCTTTGACATTTTCGTTCATATCAGTTGAACTAAAGAAGATTTACACGGATCACTCCGATGACAGAACAACCTTAGAGGAAGAGAAGTAACAAAAACAGCCAAAGTGATTTTGGCTGTTTTTGTTTTAGAATATGGACGCTCGTGATCTAATAGGATATGTAGCTTCTGTTAAGACTCCACTTTTACTACCGTTGAATGCATGTTACCTGTGAGACGTTGAGGCGGGAAAACCATGCGCACGGGCGCAATGATGATGGCAGCAAATACAGCTTTGATCAGATCCCCTATAATGTAAGGATAGAATCCTTGAATCATGGCCTCAGGTAGATCCAATTTATATGCATAGGCAAGCCAAGGGACCCCAGATACATACACGAGCAGTGAACCAAACAGTTCAAATATGATAAAAGCGAGAATGAATCCTGTGACACCTTTGATGTTGATTCGTGCAAGCAGCAATCCAATCAATAATGCGGAGATCGGCCACATCATCACATATCCCCCGGTAGGTCCAAGAAGCACCGCAAGTCCTCCCGTTCCGTGCAGTAAGGGGAAACCAAGAGCGGTGAGCAGAACAACCATGGTAACGCTTAGGAAGCCATAAAGTGGACCAAGTAACCCTCCAGCCAGCATGACAGCCAAAGTCTGTAATGTTATCGGTACAGGGGAGAAGCCAATGGGAATGCTTATGTAACCAAAAAGCACTAAAATTGCGGCCATAAGTGCGCTAAATACAATGCCTCGCAAAGATAATTTCATGTTTGAACAATCCTCTCCATTTTGTTAATATAATTGTTAACCAATTTAAAATACGCGGTTAACGATTAGGATCGTACCACATAACAATAGAAAGGGAAAGGACTAATTTACAATGCAAGGCAACCTGCCAATAATGATATTAGAAGATGTTAGAGTGCATTATGCTTCCGAAGGTGGTCAGGTGAGGAAAGCGCTGGATGGGGTCTCACTTACACTGCATCAAGGGGAATGGATTAGTATTGTAGGGGCGAATGGCAGTGGGAAAAGTACGCTCGCTGGACTACTGATTGGATTCACTCCGCTCTCGGGAGGGGTGCGGAATATCTCGGATGAACTAACCGTTCGGGGTGTATTGCAGCAACCGGATGCACAGGTACTGGGCGATACGATTGAAGAGGAGTTTCATTTTGCGTTGTCACCATTAATGAATACTGTAGAAGAACAATCGGAGCGCAGACAGGACGCATTACATACTGTAGGACTTCATTATCCACCGGATATGGCCATCTCACAATTATCCGGTGGGCAGAAACAACTGCTAAACATTGCTGT
The DNA here is from genome assembly GCF_012912005.1 of Paenibacillus sp. SZ31. Taxonomy (GTDB): domain Bacteria; phylum Bacillota; class Bacilli; order Paenibacillales; family Paenibacillaceae; genus Paenibacillus. The sequence continues at coordinate 5,673 of NZ_JABBEA010000031.1, read as the reverse complement.
GGCGCTCGCGGCCAAACCGGATGTATTGATTCTGGATGAGCCGACAGCCATGCTTGATCCAGGAGCAAGAGACCGTATCGAGACCATCGTTCAGAAGATCACCGAGCGGGGGACAACGGTTATCTGGATTACACATCATCTGGAGGAAGCAACACTGTGTGATCGAATCATTGCTATCGAACGGGGGCGTTGTGTGTACGACGGAGAGTCGGAGTCCTTTTTCTATAAGGCAGAGACGAATGAGAAAATTACTGGAGAAAATGAGCATCTATCCGCTTGTGATCGGCTAGGGTTAGACTCTCCTTTCACTGTAAAGACTGCATTATTGCTTAAGCAAAAAGGCATGCTGCCAGAAGCCATGCCACTGCGACCCGAGCAACTGGCTAAGGAGGTCGCACGTTGGAGATCGAATTAACCAATATACGGATAGAAGCATCGGATTCGAGCAAACGTGCACTGCTCGAAGATGTGACTGTACAGTTGAATAGTGGCGAAGTTACCTTGCTGTTGGGCTGTACGGGTTCGGGAAAAACGACCTTACTACAGACATTGGCTGGCCTAAAACTTCCCGATGCAGGCAGTATTACATTAGATGGTATGCCTTTCTGGCGCGAAGGGAAAGTGCCGCAGTCGATTTTATTGCAGATGGGGATGGTATTTCAATTCCCGGAACAACAATTGTTTGCCCGGAGCATTCAGCGTGAATTCACATATTCTCTGCGTCCTTATCGACTTTCCGAGAACGAACAACAAGAGCAGATCACAAAAGCACTGAACCAATGGGACCCGCCAGTATCTTCGGAGTTGGACCGACGTTTTCATCTGGACAGGTCGCCATTTGCTCTAAGTGGGGGAGAGAAGCGCAGGCTTGGACTTGCTCTCGGAAGTGTGACCAATCCACACTGGCTTCTGCTGGATGAGCCGAGCGCAGGGTTGGAAGCGCAAAGTGTCGGGCTTCTGCTGGATGTATTGGAGCAACATCGTCTGGCAGGTGGTGGGGGTGTGGTAGCAACCCATGATTTGGATACCTTCTTGCCTTGTGCGGATCGAGTATTGTTGTTGCAGGAAGGCCGTCTAATCGCCGATCTTACGCCGAGAGAACTTCACAAAAGGCCTGAACTGCTGGAGCAGACAGGGATTGGACTGCCACCATCGATGAGACTGACACAGCAGTTTAGAGCAGCGGGTCTTGAGCTGCCTTTGACCGCAATGACTCCAGGAGAGATGGCTGAATGTATTGTTCAGTCTACGTTAGTTGAGGTGGGGATTCAGAACAAATCAAAAGCGGCATCAGGGACGGTAACGATGGAAGTCAAGAGCGATGTAATGAAGTATGAAAAAGAAGCACTGATGCTGTCGTCCATTAAACCGGAAGATGATCTAAAGCTTCTTCCGAACACACTGACTCATTCAGGGGAATTATATGGCGTCATGGACCCGCGTCTGAAATGGATTTTGTATATTTTGCTGGTCACCGCAGCTATGCTTCAACAGCGATGGCTGGGATTGACGTTAACACTGGTGCCGGTAGTAGCAGCACTTGCCGTGCTCCCGCGTCAGACTTTGGCTGGATGTATGAAATTAATGAAGCCATTATTATTCTTTTTCATCATATCAACGGCGTTATCTGGGACAACTCTTTCAACAGAGGGAGGAGGTCTGCACTTTGGCTTTTCCCTGATGCAGGCGGAGGGCACTTTGCTGAATGTGTATCGTTTGTTTATCGTCACATTGGCAAGCCTTTGGTTTTCGTTGACGACACCTTATGGGCGAATGGTAGAAGGGCTTAACTGGGTACTCGGTATCGGTAAAAAGATCAGGTTGCCCGTAGCTTCGTTCGCACTTGCTGTATCATTAATCTTTCGATTTATCCCGATGATCTGGAGTGAGTGGCAGCGATTCTCACTAATCGTTCGGGCACGTGGAAAGGCAGCTTTAAGACCAAATACCGTGCGGATTCGTGACCTGGGTCCGATGGTAATCCCTTTATTAATGGCACTATTCCAACGTGCAGAGGATATGACCATTGCGATGGAAATGCGTAAAGTTAGAGAACATTCTTTGCTTGGAGCACGTTCTTCGTTATTGGTATGGTCCAATCGCGATACCTGGATTAGCATGGCTGGCCTGATTGGTTTTGTACTATTAGTATGGATTCGCCAATTGTGATGGCGATGATTATCGTGATGGATCCGGTGATGGATCAGAATCTTAAACGCAGTGGTTTCCAATAATCATGCATAAATGCGTTTGACCTCGCTCACAATAAGTGTACGTTGATCATCTGAAGTGGATCAGGAGGGACGAACGATGAAAGATAAGTTTTTGCGTGAAGAACGGCAAGAATATACCGATGTGTCTACGGTGGAATCGCAACGAAACGATATCACACTCGAAGAATTCCCGGAGGGTCCTTACGGTTCATCATTGTTATCCGAATCTCTTGGGAAAAGTTCTCCGTGGCGGGTGGATCAGAGGTCTGCACATCGTTTTGATTATGAAAACCATGAGCTTCACGAAGGAGATATACGGGATTATCCGGGTCAGGATGTTTTCGACCAAACGGTTCCGGATAACGTGTCCAAGCCTCAATACCCGGAAGAATCGTAATGACATATGGATATAAAATAGAGCGTAGCCTCCAACAGGTTTGTCCTGTTCGGGGGCTATTTTCGTTAGAGTGATAGTAAAACCAATCTCCTCTAATTCCACATTATGGGTTATTATATTTGTAGATCACAGTGAAAATTTGGTTGATTATACGGAGGATTCAGAATGAGAGAGATCGATTATAGTCAATATTTCTGGCAGGATGATAAGATCAGATTACGTGCTTTGCGTGAGGAAGATTGGGAGGATCATTATTATAACCGCTTTGATACACCTGCCCGTCGGTTATTGGAGTGTGCAGTAGAGTTGCCGCCAACCCAAGTTGAAGCGAAGAGTTTCACGGAAAACTTCTCTGATTTTTCTTTAGCCAAAGGACGGATCATGTTCACGATTGAGAATATGGATGGTGAAAATGTCGGAGGTGTGAATCTGAATAGCATTGATGAAAGGAACGGTACCTTTAGCATTGGCATTCAAATTGACAGGGATCATCGGGGAAAAGGATACGGAACCAGAGCCGTTCGAATCTTGCTGAAGTATGCTTTTTTCGAGCGCAGACTCAACAAATTCAATGATTATGTACTCGAAGGAAATGAACCTTCCGCAGCGATGATGAGAAAGCTTGGCTGTGTCCAGGAAGGCGTGCGTCGCCAGGTGATCTATACGGATGGAAAATACCAGGATCTGATCCTCTTTGGATTAACCAAAGACGAGTTTATAGATAAAGAAGGGCTTGTTTGAAGTAAAAGCTAATAAGCTGAAATTAAGTGTATTGTAGGAGGCATTATGAATCAATATGTACAAAACGATGAATTAATCATCGATTGCAAGGATATTTATTTGCGTGAGTATCGACTTGAGGATTTGGAGAAATTGCAAGAAATAACGTGGCAACCTGAGGTGTATGAATTCCTACCAGGCTGGAACGCTACGATTGAAGAGAGAGCCCTTTGGCTCGGCGAATATGAAATCCCTGAGAATCAGAAGTTTAAACAAGTTGTTTTGGCGGGAGAGGATATCGGAGAGTTATATTTACGTATGGCTATCGTACTCAAAGAAAATGATGAGTTCATAGGATGGTGCTGCTCAGGGATCAAGGACGAACTGCCAGCACCCAATCGGGAGATTATGTACGGTATTTCGAAAGATTTCAGAAACCGTGGCTATACAACCCAGGCAGTAAAAGGAATGACGGAGTATTTATTTGAACATACAAACGTTGAGGTGTTGAATGCCATCGCATTGATTACCAATCAAGCTTCTAATAAGGTAATACAGAAGTGTGATTTTGAACGGGGCAGCTCGATTGAGATCGAAAATGAAAAGTATAACCATTACCAACTGCGTAAGCAACAAGGTCAAGTTTAATACATTTGTCTCAAGATGAATGTATTGACGTGATGATGTCAGGGCAAAAACATAGTCCCCTAAAAAATAGCTATAACATCAACTTTTCGGATCAGGTTAGGCAGTTATTACTGGCAGCCTGATTTTTTGTTTTTATTTTATGAAACGATTAAGGAAACATTGTTAGGAGACGTGCTCTAACATAAAATGCAAAATTTTAATCTATCGCATAAGGCGTATATTAATAATTTTCTCCGCGATAATAGCGCTCCAGTTTGTTATCCAAATGAACAAGTTGCGCTTTTTTCTCCTCGATATCATTCAACAACTTCTGCTTTTGATCTTCAATCAGTTGGGTTCTTTCCTTCAGGGTGGAGGTACCTTCATTGACCTGGTCATAATACTTTTTGATGTCTTCCACACTCATCCCGGTCTCGCGAAGGCATTTGATAAAAACCAGCCAGTTCAGATCATCCTCCGAATAAAGACGGTTATTCTGCTCACTTCGTGCAGCAGGTTTCAACAGTCCCTTCCTTTCGTAAAAGCGGATCGCTCCGATCGATACTTCAACTTTTTTCGCTACCTCTCCAATGGTTAACATGTTAAGCCCCTTTTATAAAAAAAATTTGACCTACACTAAGTGTAGCATAGTAACTTATACATTGTTAAATATAAATCAAATCAGGGAAAGAAGGATCCGCATGAAAAAGACTGTCTTTGTAACCGGAGCAAATAAAGGAATTGGATATGAAATTGTAAAGCAATTAGGTGAAGCAGGATGGAAAGTCATCCTTGGCGCACGAAGTATCGAACGGGGTGAAGCAGCTGTTTCCGAATTAACTTCCAGAGGATTAGACGTAGAATTTGTACAGATCGACATGAGTGACTTGAAAAGCATCGAGCAGGCAGCCGACACGGTTAACAAGACTTATCCCACAATAAACCTTTTGATCAATAACGCTGGTATGCCGGGTGCTTTCTCTCAGTCTTTTACGGATACCAGAGAGAAAGATCTGCGGAACGCCTTTGAAGTCAACTTTTTCGGCGCCTTCCGTTTGAATCAGCGATTGTTCCCGTTAATCAAAGATAATGAAGGCACAATCATTAATGTATCAACCGATATGGCTTCTCTGGACCATATGCAAAATGCGGAATTTACTCTAAATGCCTTCGACTATAACTCATCCAAAACGGCCAATAGTGCCATGACACTTTCGATGGCTTATGAAGTCAAAAACAGAAGGACTCAAGTCTTTGCGGTGACGCCTGGATTCACATCAACAGATCTTAACGGCAATGCTGAAGGCGGTAAATCAAAAGAAGCCGGCGCTGCGATTATCGTGCGTTATGCAACAGATGGCAAGCGTCATAATGGGGAGTTCCTAGATGAAACAGGCGTGTACCATTGGTAATCCAACATTGCCAAAAGCAGCAATAGATCGAGATACATTTTAGCGTGTATCTTCAAACTCAAACTCAAATTCAAACTTAGGCAAGCTATACGATGATGGATACCAAGGTCTCAAAAGTTTTGAGGTGCAAGCTGGCTGATCTTCACGAATACCTAGACGATTTTCTAACGAACACAGAACGTCTTATTCGGCCTTTAGATACACTTCTTAAATTGTAAGGAACACTATGGACCTATGTCAAAAAAGTAGACACTACGCTGCGGATTTGTCCGTAAATTTCATCGCAAAACGAGCAGGGGAAAGA
>NZ_JABBEA010000030.1 GCF_012912005.1 Paenibacillus sp. SZ31 | reverse complement strand
CTGTCAGATCAGTCAACACTCGCTCTGCTTCATTCATCGCATCATCGAGTGCTGTCCAGCTCGCTGGCGTATACTCAGATTCCTCTAGATCCTCACCTGTAACTTCAGTTACTTTCGCTTGCAGCAAAGACTTGTCTACCTTTGTCACAGCGTGTTCGCTAAAGCTTTGAGCTGGGGCTCCGTTAGTTCCTTTCAGATTACCATCTTCAATATCGTATGAAACGATCACTGATACATTGGAAGGGATAATCTGACTCGTTTTCAACTTCAATGTCTTGCTGTTCGCCCCTGGTTCGAAACTGTCGATCGTGATTGGTTGGCCGTTGATCTCCAGCTTGAAGCCAGCTAAACTTGCTACATTCGAAAAATCCAGTTCCTCATCAAACGTTACAATAACCTCATCTTCTGTAACAGATACATTACTTACATTTGCACTGGTGTATTTTGGTGCCCACGCACTGAACGTGAAATACTCGCCATCTTTCAATGCCGCCTTGGCTGTATAATGCGGAACTCCATTTACATCTTTGAGACTCAAATCATAGCCAGATGCCTCTGTAAAATCTTCACTGTCACTTACCAGTAATTGATAACCTGCTGGAACTGAGATTGCAGGGATACCAATCTCCACTTTGTCCACATTATTCGTATTCTGCACTTTCCAAACTCTTTGTGCATGATATTGTCCGGGTGTATTAATCGACTGATCATACGTCAGAGGCATACCATTATCCGCCCAGACGAAGTATTGCTGATCCATCAAAATGCTGGAATTATCTGCATTTGTAGCAGCCAGCGTGTTAACACCTACGGCGACTTGTGGTACTCCAGCATTGATGCTTAGGCTTTGTTTTTGATTCAAGCCCTGTGCTTCATCTTTGCCGATTCCTGCAATATTGTGCTTATACTTGGAATCGACAGTCCAAACTTCACTTTCATTAGTTGAAAGATAAGGACTTGCTCCGTTGTTGAGCGTAATACCATATTTAATGGCCAGATAAGACTCAATTTTTGAAGCGTCGTTAGCTGTCTGAGCATCGTACAAAATGATCTCGGCAACATCCGCTACGAGACCACTCCAGTTATAGTTTCTTCCGCTAGTCGCACCAATTACAGGAGTAAAAGTAAACTTATCAAAGTTCATCCTATTTGTGAATTTAGCTCCAGCACCATCTATTCGAGCCGTATGATCGGTATTGCTAACGATATCGAAGTTCACAATCTGAGCTCGACTTCTATCCACTGGATTGTAGTAGTCAAAGATACTATGCACGCCATTACCTGTAGTAAAATTGTCTCCATATCCGCCCATAATAATGACACCATTAGTTCCTGTAGGCTCAGTCGCTCCCACAAGTGCTCCGCCGCTCTTAAACTTATAAACGGCATAGCCTGATTGGAACGTAATCGGTTTGTCACCTACAAACTTTACTGAGCTATTATAGTGATTCCAACCTGTCGGATTATCGAAAGCTACACTGGGATTAAAGTTAATTCCTCCCGGATTATAACTTGGTGCTTTCTTCCCAGCAGGAATGTCTAGTTCGAACCCCACTGGACTAGCTGATTGATCTTTCCAATCTGTTAATAAACCGTCTGCCGTGGTAGCATCCGAGTCTGCTTTCAACCACAACACAGGTTCAAGACCCATTCCTCCTGGAACAGGAGCGCTAGCTGCGCTTACTCTCTCTGAACCAATTGAAGAGATGAATGTGCTTAATAACAACATGCTTACTACGGATACTTTAAATCCTTTTTTCCACTTCTTACTGTACAAAAACGACATACTTATCCTCCCTCTTTTACATTTCGCGTATTGTCGACCCTCATCTTGCTTATTCTACACATAGCCTCTTACCAAACTCTTACCAAACTCCTCAATAACAAATACAACAAAAAACAGCCCTGCAATGAAGCTGCAAGGCTGTGTACTTTCAATCAAATATTCGATTGTTTCCATTGTTGGTACCACAATTCAACTTCCAAGCCAGGACGTATGCCCGCCTCTTGCTCTAACGCAGTAACCAACTGATTATATTGAGCGATCACGGGATCTTTATTGCCTAACCGATCGTAGGTCTTCATTAACGCCAGTCCGACTTGCTCCAATGATGGCTCGAACCGCTGTACCCGATGATATAGCGTAAGTGCTTCTGCATTCTGTCCCACTTCGATGTAATATTGTGCGAGTTGCATGGCATGATTGCGCCATAGTGCATGCAAGCGCTGACGTTCCAGCTCAGCCCATACGTAATCGTCCTCACCATAATATTTGCCTTCATATTGATCCGAGGTCTGCCGATGCTCAGCTATTGTAGAGGAGGATAATAGAGACAATCGGTTAAGACGACTCTCCCATTCTTCCGCGTCAATCCTGAATTCACCCGTTTCCAATAGATAACCAAACTGCTGATAGCGAATGGACATCTTGTCCTCGCCCATGAATTCGTTCATCATGCTGCGTAAGCGATGGATGCCACTATGCAGATTCGATATCCCTCTCCGCTCATCCAACTCTGGCCACAACAGTTCAAGTAGCGTATCCCGCTTAATCGGTTTGTTCCGATGGTGAAGCAAATAGGCGAATAACTCTCTGATTTTGGTTGTTCTGAACTTCATATGTTTTGGTGGCTCATTTGGATGCAGTTGGACCTGAAGCATTCCCAGACAGCGGATTAACATGGATGGTCCTTCTGCTACATTCAGACTTGCCGGCACCGTTCGGCGTTGATACATCTTCATCGTTTTTTCCAAACGGTCACGTGTTACAGGCTTCATAATATAGTCGAGCACTTCAAGCCCATAGGCCGTCAGTGCATGTTCGTTATATGCGGTTGTGAAAATAACTTCTGTTCCAGGAGAAACCTCATGGATACGTTCGGTCGCCTCGATCCCGTTCATCCCCGGCATCTGAACGTCCATGAAGACGATTTCCGGCAGATGAATTTCGATCTGATCTATGGCTTCCTGTGCCGTCAGAAAAGAGCCGATAACTTCGCAATCCTCTCTCTCTAGCAACAGTTTGTTCAACCTGCTCAGAGCGAGATATTCATCATCTACCAAAATCACTCTCATATGCACAACTCCTCTGGCTCACTGATCACCCTTTAATCTATAATTTTACCATAAATCCTGACGTGGGACCGCTATCATTTGAATATAGAATCTATGTTCCGGTATTCAAAAAAAATGTTCATCATTAGCGGAGGGCATGCAGGAATTTGGATTAAACTGTCGAAAACTAAAGTCTGCCATGAAACCAATAACCTATAAAAAGATACCCCGATATGTAGTGCTGTCGATTTTATTCCTGACTATTTTACTTGGCTTTCGCTGGATATGGTCCGAGTCCTTCACTATACCCGCACATCCTGAACCCGCTAAAGGCGTGTTGGACCTTCGAGGCTGGGACCTCGCCAACACTTCACCCATATCCCTGGATGGAGAATGGGAGTTTTATCCCCAGGCGTTAATCTCTAATCGTGACGCAAAAAAAGTGGGCAACTCCTCCACACGGATTCAAGTTCCCGGTGACTGGCGGAATGCGTTACCACAATCCTCATCGTCATTCGGATATGGAACGTATCATCTTCGCATACTTTTAGATCCATCCGTGAAGGAAGTCTCTCTCTGGGCTCAGAAAATTCAGACATCATCGATCATCGAGATGAACGGGACCATTGTTGCTGAGTTCGGCCAACCAGCCACCCATGCCGAAGCCTATCGACCAGAAAGGACTGCATTTACGACTTCCTATACACTTGGCGGCGCCAATGAACTTACGCTTCTGGTACAGACAGCCAATTTTGACGATCCATATAGCGGTGGGATCACGCGCTCTCTCTATTTTGGTTCTCCAGAAGCCATTGGAAGTGAACGAGGACTATCCATCGATTTGCAAAAGATTACGTTCGCCATACTGCTCCTGCACAGCCTATACGCTTTTGTCATGTTTCTGTTTATCCAGAAGGAACGAGCTCTGCTGACGTTCTCCATGTTGACGCTGGTAGCTGCCCTAACGGTCGCCTCCGACCATGACAGTCTGTTATTGAGTTGGATTCCACTCAACTTCACTTGGATCGTTAAGGCCAAAGCGTTGTCCTATCCATTATTCGCGTTCTTTCTTTTACAGATGGCTAGAAGCTTCTCCCATAGTCTACAAGGGCGTAAACTATTCCGTATCTATGCCAGCGTGCTTGGAATCTACTGTGTATTTTTGCTTATGGCACCAGTGACCCTGATCTACCATGCACTTGAAATTGGGATTTCTGATTTCCTTTATCTGTTTGCCATCGGCTGGTCTGTGTACCTGTTCTTCCGAATGGCAGCCGAGAAGCGAAGCGACGCAAGCTTTTTGCTCTTTGCAGCAACCAGCAGCTTATCCAGCGTACTCTGGGGAATTGTAAACTCGCATAACGAAATTACCAATGTCTATTATCCGATTGATGTGATCGCGGCCATGTTTGGCTTCTCCGCCTATTGGTTCAGGAAATACTTCCGCAATTCAAGTGAAATCGAGAAGTTATACGAACAGCTCAAAGAGGAGGATCGCCAGAAGGATCAGTTTCTTGTGAATACGGCTCATGAATTGCGTACACCGCTGCACGGGATCATCAATATCGCAGAGAGCATCGCGGTGCGTGAACGACGTAAATCAGGTGGGCAGCAGGCAGAAGACATGAAGCTGTTAGTTACCATCGGCCGACGCATGTCCCAATTGGTTGACGACCTACTTGATGTGATTCGCCTGAAGGAGAAACGGATTAAGCTTCAGAAGAAGCCTTTATCTCTTGCATCCGTTATTCCAGGGGTGATCGGTATGTTCCGATTCATGGCAGAGGGCAAGCCTATCCATATACAGGTGGATATTCCAGAATCACTGCCGTTGATTCAGGCCGATGAGAGAAGACTTGTTCAGGTACTCTACAACCTGTTGCATAATGCGCTCAAATTTACCGACGAGGGTACCATTACCGTGTCTGTGCGGGAACATGGAGAGCACGTCTTGATTCAAGTTTCGGATACAGGCGTTGGCATGAGTAAGGAGATACAACAGCGAATATTCGAGGCGTATGAACAGGGGACCCCAGAGGCTCGTTTAAGTGGAGGAATCGGCCTCGGTCTCAATATCAGCAGGCAACTCACCGAACTCCATGGCGGCCAACTCACCGTGCAATCTGTACCTGGGCAAGGATCTACCTTCCAGATCTCGCTTCCACGGGAAGATACCGCATCACTATCGGATCAGACGGAGCAGCGATGGGACGCTCACAGCTTTGATGAAATTGCGGTTGCAGAGCCGCAGCAGCAGACCCTATCTCAACCTCATGATAAGACTGCCGCACGTATTCTTGCCGTCGATGATGATCCTGTAAACCTGCGAGTACTGATCTCCATGCTTGCAAATGAACCGTACCATATTCAACCTGCGACCTCGGCACTTGAAGCACTCGAATTGCTGGATAAGGAGCCTTGGGACTTACTGATTGCCGATGTCATGATGCCTCATATGTCCGGTTATGAACTGACTGAGAACGTACGCAAGCGTTATTCGGTATCAGAGCTTCCCATCCTGTTGTTGACGGCTCGTAACGAACCAGCTGATGTGTACGCCGGATTCATGGCCGGAGCTACGGACTATGTCACCAAACCCGTTGATGCTGTTGAGTTGAGGCATCGCATCGGATCATTAATTGTGCTGAAACAATCCATCGATGAGCGGCTGCGCATGGAGGCTGCTTACTTACAAGCACAGATTCAGCCCCATTTTCTTTTTAATACGCTCAATTCAATCATGGTTCTTAGTGAGATGGACACGGAGCGAATGCAGAAACTGGGTGATGCTTTTATTGAGTATCTTCAGACCAGCTTTCATTTCGTCAATTCGGAGAAAATGGTGGAGGTCTCTCATGAGTTGGATCTCTCACGAGCCTATCTCTACATCGAGAAAGAACGATTCATGCATCGGTTGAACGTCATCTGGGATATCCCCGATGATCTGGATCTATCCTTGCCGCCACTCACCATTCAACCGCTCATTGAGAATGCCGTTCGACATGGTATTCTCAGCAAAGTGGAGGGCGGAACCGTGCATATCCGGATCATCAACCAAACAATGAGTACCTTGATCGAGATCGAGGATAACGGTGTAGGAATGCAGCCTGAGCAGATTGAACGAGCGCTGGCATGGCCTAAGAAAGGACCAGGAGGAACTGGAGGTATTGGATTAACCAATACGCATCGCCGGTTGACTCAGATGTACGGACAGGGCTTACGCATCGTCAGTTCACCGGGCCAAGGTACGAAAGTATCCTTTATCATCCCTATGGACCGCAACACAGAAGTCTGAGCGATACGAACGTTCTATAACTCTACACCTGGCATTCCGTACAGTCCGTGTCCGTATGCTTTGTGTAAGGTCTAAGGTGAACGCGATGGTACAGGCCGGGCAGGTTCAGGTTCAATTCCAAGCTCAAGTTCTGACATACGAAATAAACCAAAAGAGAGCTAAGCACGGGTTTCATCCCGGCTTAGCTCTCTTTGTGGTCTTAATCATTATTAACACGGATTAGATTAAATCGTTATACGTGCAGGACATGTTTTTCATCCGATAATCCCAGCGCCTTGGCTGTTGAAGAATGAACCTCTTTGAGAAGATCCAAGTTCTCCACAAGGGATATGCCGTAGGAAGGAATCATTTCCTTAATCTTCGGCTCCCATGCCTCCATATGCTGCGGGAAGCACCGCTGAAGAATCTCAAGCATGACCTGAACGGCAGTGGATGCACCCGGTGATGCACCTAACAGAGCCGCAATCGTTCCATCTGCAGACGTGACCACTTCCGTACCAAATTGCAACGTTCCCTTGCCACCTTGGACGGTATCCTTGATCACCTGCACACGCTGCCCCGCCAGAACCATATCCCAATCCTCGCTCTTCGCACCCGGAACAAAGTCACGCAATTCAGCCATGCGTTGTTCTTTGGATAACATCAGTTGTTGGATCAGATATTTGGTCAAAGAAATTTCTTTGACACCTGCCGCGAGCATCGTAAGCAGATTATGCATCTTAACAGACGTAATTAAGTCGGCATTGGAACCCGTCTTCAGGAACTTCGGCGAGAACCCGGCAAACGGTCCGAATAGCAGCGACTTCTTATTGTCGATAAAACGAGTATCCAGATGCGGAACGGACATCGGCGGAGCCCCTACCGAAGCTTTGCCATATACTTTGGCGTGATGCTGTTCCACGACTTTTTGATTTTTGCACACCATAAAGATCCCACTGACCGGGAATCCGCCGATATGTTTACCTTCCGGAATGCCCGTCTTCTGGAGCAAATGCAGACTTCCGCCGCCCGCGCCGATGAAGACGAATTTCGCCTTATGGCGTTCGACTGCACCACTCTTCAGGTTTTTCACGGATAATTCCCATTGTCCATCGCTGGTACGTTTCATATTCTTCACGCTATGTTGGTAGTGGACGCCCACGTGTTGTTCCTTCAAATGTTTGATCAGCATACGCGTTAAAGCACCAAAGTTAACGTCCGTACCGGAGTCAATCTTGGTTGCTGCAACAGGTTCATTACTTGTACGATCTTTCATCATCAGCGGCATCCATTTCGCCAGCTCTTTCTTGTTATCCGAGAATTCCATGCCTGCGAACAGCGGGTGATTCGATAAGGAGTCATAACGTCTTTTCAAAAACTGGACATTGCTCTCTCCGTGCACATAACTCAAATGAGGAATCGGCATAATGAAATCCCGCGGATTACGAATCAGACGGCTATTGACGAGATAGGACCAAAATTGCTTTGAGATCTGAAATTGTTCATTCACTTTAATCGCTTTGCTAATATCTACGGTTCCGTCTGGTCGTTCAACGGTATAGTTAAGTTCGCACAATGCAGCATGCCCGGTTCCGGCATTATTCCATTCGTTGGAGCTTTCCTCTCCTGCAGTGGCTAGCTTTTCAAAAACCTTAATATTCCAGTCTGGTGCCAATTCTTTTAGCAAAGTTCCCAAAGTTGCACTCATAATTCCGGCACCAATCAAGATAACATCTGTACTCGTTTGTCCCTGGCTCATGTCTACCGTCCTTATATCCTATATTTGCCAAAAGGATGTAAGCGTTATCGATTTGGCATTTGCAGCAAGCCCATTCTTGAACGGGATCGCACCTTCTCTGAATGATTATAACCTTGATCTAGTGTATCAATAATATAGAGCAATTTAAATATGCAATTTCAAGATATTTGCTATTCCATCAGTATACGCTAGTTTACATCGGAACGTTAGCCCGGTTATAGGCCTGAAAGATATATTTGTTCAAAGCAAAGAAAGGAGCCCGGTTTTAGTAGGACTTGGGTGAACAAATGGATGCGCTAAAAGCCGCTCTCGAATCTCTTCGTAAGGCGGCTTCATATATAAAGTAACGATTACCACGCCCAGCGTTTCCGGGAGTACTCAGAAAATTGAAATCAGTTCCTTCGTATACGGATGGCGTTCTTCAGCGAACAACGCATCTGCGCCAAAGCGGTCAACGATCTGACCTTCCCGCATGACGATGATGCGCTGGCTCATGCGATGTACCGCGGCCAAATCATGCGAGATGAACACGTATGAAAGACCCAGCGATGTCCGCAGATCGGTGAGCAACTGCAAAACTGCTCCTTGCGAGATCACGTCCAGGCTGGCCGTCGGTTCATCCAGAACGACAACGTCCGGTTCAATGCCAATAGCACGTGCAATCGTGACGCGCTGACGCTGTCCACCACTTAGCTCATGGGGGTATCGTCCAGCCAAATCGCTTGGAAGCTCGACTGCTTCAAGCAGCTTTTGGACGTACGCATCCTTCGATGTGTAGGTAAAGTGGGACAGCTCGGCGTTCCGTCCAAGTTGTTCGTACGGATCGATTAGCGAATCGGCAATCTTGAGCTTGGGATTCAGTGCTGCCATTGGGTTCTGGAATACAATCTGAATCTTGCGGCGATGAGGTCGCAAACGTCGGCCGCTCAGCCGCGCGATATCCTGTCCGCTTAATGTAATCGAGCCCTTATCCGCATCTTCGATCCGTAGCAGACAGCGGGCGAGCGTACTCTTGCCGCAGCCGCTCTCGCCAACCAGGCCAAGACACTCGCCACGGTTCAGGGCGAACGAAATATCGTTCACAGCCGGTCGGTCTGCACCTGCATACGTTCGGCTCAGATGTTCCACGTGAAGCACAGGGTCGCCGGAGATGCTGAACGATGAAGCATTGCCTGTACCCGTGGTATCAATATCTGCATCTGTATCCGCATGGTCTGTATCTGTAGTAGTTATGACTGTATTGTCTATGTCTGCTTGGTTTATGTCGTTAGCAAAGTCGTGACTTCGCACACCGGATTCTTCGGACTTCACGAGTCCAGAGCGTTCATCATTTTCGGTCATCTTCATTCCGTTCCTGCCTCCTTCAACCCCGACTTCAGCGAGCGACTCAGGACGGGAGCCGCATCAATCAACTGGCGAGTATATTCATGCTGGGGATGGTCAAGAATGCGATGTTTCCCGCCAGATTCGACGATCTGTCCTTCCTTCATGACAGCCAAACGGTTGGCATAGCGGCGTACATGGCGCCAGTCATGCGTGATAAACAGAATCGCACAGCCTGTCTCCGCTTGCTTGCTTGCCAGCAACTCCAATACGCGATGTCCGGATACACTATCGAGTGCCGTCGTTGCCTCATCTGCAATCAATAGACGAGGAGATAGCATCAGCGATGTGGCAATTGAGGCCCGCTGAAGCTGTCCACCGCTCAATTGGAACGGATAGCGGCGCAGCAATTCAGCGCCAAGGCCAACCGATTCCAGCGCTTCCTCAGCTCGTTTCTTGCGGATAGCAGAAGACTTTTCCCCATGTACCTTCTGGTACTCATCAAAGTGCCCACCAATACTGCGAAATGGCGTAAATGCTCCCTGGTAGTCTTGAAAAATATATGAGATGCGGCTTCCCCGCAGGGCGCGCATCTCCTTTGGCTTCCGTTCGAGCAGGTTGCTGCCCTCGAACATGACTCGCCCCGACGCATGCAGGTTGGGCGGCAGCAGACGACCAATGGCTTGCGAGAGCAAGCTTTTGCCACTACCGCTCTGTCCAACCAATGCCATGAACTCACCTTCACGAACAGCCAGCGAGACTTGATCTACAATCGTACGATCCCGACTGGAGATACTCAGTTCCTCAATGGAGAGAATCATGGCTGCACCTCTTTCTTCACGTCAAACCGGTCTCTCAGATAGTCGCCCAGCATGTTGGCAAGCAGCACTACCGAGACAATGGCAAGACCCGGATAGATCATCAGCTCTGGCCGAGACTGGAAGTAAGGCCGCGAGTCGTTCAGCATCGCACCCCATTCAGGTGTTGGTGGCTGTGCGCCAAGGCCGATGTAGGACAACGAAGAGATGAGCAGGATGATTTTGCCCAGATCAAGACTCGCCAGCACGAGCACATGGCCTGCGATATGTGGAAGCAGATGCTTTCTCATGATACGACCGTCCGAAAGTCCGTTGGTACGGGCAATCCGAATGTAATCTTTTTGTGACTCTGATAAAACCGTACTCCGAACGAGACGCGCATAGCTGACCCACTTTACGATCACAATCGCCAATACCAAATTACCGATTCCCGCGCCGAGCAGGCCGCTGAGCACAATCGCCACGATGGTATCAGGGAATGCAAGAAAGGCATCGGCAATCCGCATGAACAGCTTATCAACCCAGCCACGTTTGTATCCCGCGATCAAACCAAACGGAATGCCGATCAGCAGTGCAGCACCGAGTGCTAGCAAGCTATACCCCAGTGTTTGGCCGCCGCCAAGCAGCAGACGTGTCAGTACATCGCGACCCAGATGGTCGGTGCCGAACGGATGGAGAGCACTTGCGCCCTGCAATCGTCCGCGCAGATCGGTTAAAGTATGATCATGTTTCAAGTATAAAAAGGCATATAAGGAAGCCCCGATGACCAGCAGTGCAAACAGCAGACCAACGATCGCCTGCCAGCTATGTTTTTTAGATTTTGTAGGTGGAATGGGCAGGGAAGTGGTTTTCATCGGTGGGCCTCCTTTTCCTTGAGTTTCATTTCAGGATTCAAATAACGATAAGATAGATCAACCGCCGTATTCACGAGGAATACCACGATAGCCATGATCAGGATGTAACCCTGGATCAGTGGATAATCACGCTGGCGGATGGCATCAACGACAAGCTTGCCAATACCCGGATACGCGAACAACACTTCAATCACAACAACTCCACCAATCAGGCTGCCGAGGCTTACGCCGAATACCGTAATGACAGGCGGCAGACTGTGCCGAAACGCGTGTAGCATGAAGATCCGTCCTTCGGATAACCCTCTTGCCCGGGCGGACCGAACGAACTCCTGACTTAGTGAATCTAGCAGGCTGGAACGCAAAAGACGCACATAGACGCTGGAGATGGCAAGTCCCAGCGTCAGAGATGGCAGAATAAGTGATGTGAATCCATCCCGGCCCATGGTCGGCAGATTGCCGAAGCGTACGCCGAACATGTCGATCAGGATCAGACCCAGCCAGAAGCTTGGCACCGCCGCACCCACAATGGAGAGCATCCGGCTTCCCCGGTCAATCCAACTGCCACGATGGAGCGCTGACAGCGAGCCGAGCGGGATCGCTATGACGAGCATGACCAGTAGAGCGCCTATCGTCAGTTCAGCCGTAGCCGGCAGCGCACGCATCAGGGTCTGCATGACGGGCTGGCCTGTCGAATACGATACACCGAAGTCGAGCCGAACAAAATCGAGCAACCAGTTGCCAAACTGGACAGGAAGCGAATCATTGAAGCCCATTTCCTCGCGTACAGCTTCGACCTGCTCCTGACTGACAGACAGTTCGTCTACGTTCAGGATCGTCAGCACCGGATCACCCGGAGCCAGACGAATGAACAGGAAGCTCACAAACATAATGAACAACAGAAAGATAAATACCTCAAGGAACTTCCGAAGCAAAATGCGAAACATTACATCACATCCAGCTTATTGGTAATCATGTAATATTCACTGCGAGTGGTAACCCAATTCTTGATCTTCTTGCCGTTATAGGCAACGATCGTACCTGGATGCAGCACGAATGAATTCAGCACGTTGTCATGCACGTAGTTGGCTGCCTTCTCGGCAAGCTCTGCGCGCTTCTCCGGTTCAACCGTGAGATTCAGTTCGTCGATGATCTTGGTCAGTTCCGGATCTTCCGATCCACTGAAGTTAAGAGCACCTTTCGGATGGTATGTTGCATTCAAGTAATAACCAGCATCCCCTCGAGGAGCCGTCAAATTACTGTACGTTGCAATATCCCAGTCGCGGTTGGATGCCATATAATCTTCTGGCGTGTCAATCTGGCGAATCTGCACGTCGATACCAATTTTCTTCGCATCAGATTGGAACACTTGAGCAATCAGCGGCAGATCGGCACGGGCTGAATATGTCAGCAGCGTCAGCTGCAACGGTTTGCCATCCTTGGTCATCACGCCGTTTTGCTGCGTGTACCCTGCTTCGTTGAGATATTTTACAGCGACATCAGCTCCGGATTCCGTTGCTGTATCCGTATAGGTTGGTGCGAATGGCAGCGATGGCAGGAACGGCCCGATGGCTGCTTCGCCATAGCCGAGCAGGATCGTGTCCACGATACCCTGACGGTCAATCAGCGCGTCCAGCGCACGACGAACATTAAGGTCCTTCATACTCTCCCGCTGCATGTTCATCGTTAGTTGATGCACGCGGAACGTCGATGTAGATTCAACGGTCATGCCGTCCATCGCTTTGAGCGATTCGAGGCTTTCGACTTCCGGACGGTATACGATATCTACCTGCCCAGATTTGAGCGCTAGTGTACGGGCATTGGCATCTTCATTGAATGAGAACGTGATGGAATCCAGAGGCGATGCTCCGTCCCAATATTCATCATAGCGATCCAGTTGCAGCTTGCTGCCTGGGGTAAAAGAGGTCAGCTTGAACGGGCCCGTACCAATCGGCTTGTTCACAATGTCCGGCTCACTCACGTCGATAATCGCCGTGTTGGGGTTCACCAGCTCGGAAGCGAACTCCGGGAACGGTTGAGTTGTGGTAATTTCCAGCTTGTCGCCCTCGGCTTCAATCGTATCGATCTTCAGCGCGTTCTGGATGGCTACATTCTCTTCCAGTGCCCGCTCAAGGGATGCCTTAACGGATTCGCCCGTCATCGGCTTGCCGTTCTGGAAGGTCACATCATCTCGCAGATCGATCGTCCAATGCTGTCCGTCTTCGCTCTCCCAGCTCTCGGCGAGCCATGGAGCAACCGTCAGGTTCTCTTCATCGAGACGAACCAGCGTTTCCGTAATGCCCGCACGCAGCGGCACATAGCTGGAATCCACATGTGGATCTAGCGAACTGGTGGAGAAGTTATATAGGAAGTGAAGATTTTTATTATCGGTGGATGGTTGCGCAGCGGGACTGGACTCAGATGATCCGCAGGCGCTCAACAGTCCAGCACTCAAGGCCAAGGAGACCAGCGCTAGCAGTGGCGTCTTTTTATTCAAGGTAATGCCCCTCTCTCTTAATCGTAATCATTATGATCTAAACAATGAGTATTATCATATCGTAATGATTACGTTTTGACAAGAGTTATATGTCACTCTTAGGGTTTTACTAATTATAATAATTCTTTTAACAACGACAATAAATAATTCCATACGCCCTGTATGTGATAAATTTTATATCTTTTCTACCAAGTACTACTTTTGTGGGATTCCAATTGTAACTTCCTGCACTATAATCGCTAAGGATTAAGCAGATGTATGGAGTAATTATTACAGAAATGCACCTTAGATGCATTTCACATCAATGAGGAGGAGAATCATGCGGGTTTGGATTCGATGTAAAAAAGTAGTAGCTATCGTGCTTGTTCTAGTTATGTTATCTACTTCCTGGATGCCAACGTTTGCTGCGGCAAGCGAAATCGTTGGTTCATCAGGAATAGAACAAAACCAATTGCCAGAGAGTGAGCTTATGCGTTTACTGACTGAAAGTTATGGCGCAGAGCAAGCTCCAGTTGTACTGGACACGTTGCAGAAGTTAGGTCTGATTGACAGTAAGGGTGGAATTGTCCAGGTACCGATTCTATTTAACGGCAAATCCTATACTTTGGAGGAAATTAAGACTTTGCTAGCCGACCCTGCAACGGATCTTACCCAAGTTGCCGAGGTAGATGGACAATCTATTACTTTAGAGTCTCTTCAAAAAATCATTGCCATTGAAACGCAACTCGCTGAATTGGCGAAACTGCAGGATACGTCTGATGTCCAAATTTCAGAGGAGCATCTGGACAATCTGGAGGCCTTATTTGAGCAATCGAGCACGGAGGGATTACTTACTGTGCCTGATGCTGTGAATTCGGAAGCCATTACTCCGCAGGCAGTGACCCTGGCAAAAACGGCCGGAGATACATATGACGATGAAGTATATGCGACGGTGACGAATATTGAGCTTAATATTGGAAATGGCTCAAATGCATCCAATGTCCCTTCCCCAAGTACTTACGGCACATTTTATGTGACCTTCCAGTTGAACAAGGCGTTGGATAAGGAGGCTTCGTTTGCTTATGAAATGATTGGAGGCTCTCAAGGGGGGCTTGTGGAACTGGTCGATGGACAGAAAGCAGTATATCAAGGCGGGGGATACATCTACGAAGACGTGGTCAATGCGCAAGCGAAGTCTGGCATGACGGATGGACCGCTAACGCGCTATGTTACTGATACAACTTCGGGTGTGGTCACCTTTGCGCCGAATATAACAACAGCAACCTTGGCAATATCCAAAAGCGCGGAAGAGCTATACTTAATGACTAAATTTTCCGGCTTTACACCAGATGGACTTACAGAGAAAGCGTTGGCCAGAGAGGTTATGCTGAACTACTTCTGGAGCAATTTTGCCAGAGGAGACTATTTGCATTTCCATCAGTTTAAGAATTTGGATGGAATTCAGTTTTCAGCAAATCTGGCAATCACGTCATATTATGACAATGATCGTACGTTTACCAGCCTCTATACGTATTCGGATGGACCACGCAGTACAAGAATCCAGAATCGCTATTATTACCCTTTTGTTCATACCTATGAGGGAGGTGCCTATCTTGCTTTTACGAATTATCGCAATCCTACGGGCTCTCCAAGCTCGATTCCCTACGGAGCCAAAGGCTTTGAAGGCAAATTGAATATATTCAAGTTAACGGATATTTTTCAGAAGTCAGATACTCCTGATATTTTAGAAGTACAAGCGAAACCAGGAATTTATTCAACCGGACAGATTGTTCCGATGATTGCCAAATTTAATCGTCCGATGGCGCTGGGGATGTTATCTAATTCTAATTTGTCCAAAATGGATAATCAGTACCAGGCTGGATTTACCCAAGGCCCTGTGCTACAGCTTGCAAATGGAGACGTTGCTATGCCCGAATTGTTAGGGGATACCGCCAGCAGTAATTATTTTATGACTCATTACACCGGCGATTTCAGTATTAAAAGCGGCATTCGCGGGCCGATGTATGTGAATCAAGGCTCGATGTCACCTGTGTTGGGCTTCAATGCGGTTGTGAAGAAGGGCAGCACGTCAGATGATCTGAAGGTGCTGAGTGCACATCGAATGATTGATGGGTATGTGCATGACAGAAATTATACCGATCAGAAGGTTAGTGCCTCTGACTATTCGCAAAATACACTGTCGGATATCGCGTGGAACAAGGATTTCAGCAATCAACCTAACATAACTGTTGTTCCTGCTCGTGCCGATGCCTTTGCATCTCTGAAAACGGACAAAACCGAATATAACGTAGGAGATACGATTACCTTTACCATTGAGCTTGATCCGACGAATGGAGCGAGCGATTGGGTCATTAATGGCGCAATGACTGCCGAGGAATTGAATAAAAGGCTGCGTCTGTCCATCGGAGATAAAGCGCAAGGGCTGGTAACCAGTCTGGACTGGAAGAAGGGCGAAGACGGTCTGGCTCTGGACCCGCCAGTGCTGGAGGGAAAAGTACCTGTCACTCAAGACACATTGGATCTTGTGGCCCATGCTAATACGTCTACAGGATCGCTTCGAGCTAAGATTTACTACAACCAGGATAAGAATAATACTGATGCTATTGAGAATTTCATTATGCTTCAAGACAAATTTGCTCCGTTCCAGGTTGCGAATGTGAAATATATCATGCCTGGAGATTTGCAAATCGAGTACCCTAACTCTTGGCCTTCTGGCGAGGAACATGTGGTATCTCTAATTGATACGGATGCAACGCAATTGAAATTTACTTATCCGAAGGATGCGACATATATATCCGCAGATCAATTTGAATGGAGAAGCAACGACGATACAATAGCAACTATTCTCGCTGACGGAACAATTGTACCCAAGCAGTCAGGAACGGTAACCTTTACTCTCGTTGCCAAAAATAATGGCTCACTGCCGCAAGAGACCTCTATAGATACTGTTCCGATTGAGATCACGGCAGATGGGGTACCTTCCGTTGTCATACCGACTTTTGCTAACCAGGTGAAGACCCAGCAAAATCGGGATGCCACCATCCTTTGGATAACGAACGTGATGGACAAGTATAAGGAACAGGCTACTTCAGGACAGACACCGAAAGTAGCAAACTTCACTGTCGAGCTGTATGCAGGGAATTGGTCCATGCAGGATATGCAGGGGAAAAATCCACTGCAAACTTGGACAGCACCTGAGACATCCGCATTGATTAATGCGACTTCCTTTCAGATTCCAGGAAGCCTGCTCAGTCAAATTTCAACATCATCTGAACCAAGCTATACGGTTAAGGTCAGTACCGAGAACCCTGACCCGTCCAAGCAAGGGAAGCTTCTGTCGGCAGTAGCTTATATTATTGTGACATCACCCGCAGCTAGCGTTACGCTAGATAAGAGTATGGGGCAATTTATTACGGATGATCAAGGTGTACTGCCGCTAAGCTGGACCCTGACTAATTTTGACCCGCTTAATAAGGGAGACTTTGAATTTCAGGTGACCAAGAACGGACAACTTCTTCCAGATAGCGTCATTACGTTTGATGCTGGGAAGGGTACGTTTGATCAATCCGGCATATCCGAGACAGGAGGAAGTTACAATCTCTCTATCGGGCAGGTGACGGATGCTAATCGCGCGAAGGATGTTTATGCCATTACCATAAAGGCAAAGAACAGTCTGGATTCGACATGGTCTTATGATTCCTTGTACCTGCAAGTATATAAAAAAGGAGCATTCGACATCCAAATAGATGGACAAAAGCAAAGCGCCTATACCATGAGTAATATACCAGCTATTCAGGCGATGAACAGCGAGCAGATTTTGGCGCTCAAGCGCAAAATCAACTTGGCCCATACGATCGGGATCAACCATAAGGATTTTTCTGATTTGGGTGCCATTACAGACCAATTTGCCTGGAACTCTGAAGACAACCAGGTGGCAGGCGTGTTCTATCAATCCGGGAAAGATATCGACGATATAACGAATTTCTCAAACAGCTCTTATCAACCCAAGCAACAGTTAACACTTGGAGGCGTAGGCGATGGAGATACGACGATTACGGCCAAGCATGTTAACACAGGTATAGAAGCCAAGCTTGATCTGGAAGTCCAGACTTTAAAGGATAAGCTATATTTGTTCCAACTTTATCCTAAGACCGCCTCGGAGATTGCATATACAGACAAGGCAGGCGTCGAGAAGAAGGTAATCACGAATGCAGATGGAGAACTGGCTTTATATGATGAAAAAGGAATCGGGAGTGATGTTTATATTACTTCTTCCTTCAATAACACGACCTATACCGGCGTGATGAGTCAGGCGTCCCTCAAAAGCCAGGAGGGCAGTACCAAAACGATGGATCTGTACCCGGTCAATATCCTTCAACTTCGTCAGTTGTCCAAGGTTGAAGTGTTCTTCAAGCAACCGGATGGTCAGCCTTATACCGGAAAGGTCACTTATTATGGTGGGGTGTACAAAAACGGATTCTTTGCTGAGAAGACAGAAATCGGCGGGGAAGGTAGAACAGAAACGTTGGGTGCTGACGGCCGTCTGGAAGTTATTTTTGACACCACAGATTTCTATTCTGCTGAAGCGGGAGAAAGTAATGCAGCCGGACTATCTGCCAAAGATCAACTGGAATTTCTCATTGAAGCTCATTTTGAAGGAGATCGTTACTATCCACAGTTGTATAGTCTGAATGGCGATACAAGCCCGGTTGACATGGTTGCCGTGGGATCAAAAATTTCTCGTTTGAAGGACAATGAGAGCGGCAAGCCAGCTTTGTTTACGGTTAATCAGTACGTAGAAAGTGATTTGTACAAAAATCGCAGTTATATTACGGATTACAAAGGAAGATTTGGACCGAGCACCAACAATTCTTCGATTAATCTGGTTACCGAATTTTTATGGTGGGGCCAACAGGTTGATGAACAGGCGTCTGCAACCTTGCAGAATGAATTAGGTACCACCACACAGGGGCAATCTTACCAGACGTTTCAATATCCATTTTCGAAATGGTACACAACAAAGCATGTTCAGTTGTTAAACAAAGATACGATATGGCTGGACAAAGGGAAATCAGGGTCTACTTCTTTCAAAGTGTATGACAAGCCCGATCATTTCGTACAGAGCATGACGACATCGGCTACACTTGTCAACATGATCGGTGTTCAGGAAGCGACAGCAGCAGAGATGAAGGCCAAGCTGCGAGGCATCAAGCAGGAGATGACGGGAGCCAACGGACTCTTCAAAGGTCCGAGCAACAATGATAAGGTCACTCTCGAAACACTGGCGCTACTCTCCAAACTGAAGATGAATGTGGGCCCATTATCGATGACTGTTGTGCCAACAGATGACCCAACGGTATTTAGAACCTTTATTCAAGTCAATCAAGGTGACTTGACTTCAATTGATAAGGAAGGCTTTGCCATCAACACCATGAAAACGGGGTCAAAAGACTTCACACCAGGCTTGGGTGATATTAAGAGCTTCCTTCAGCCTTCTTATGTAGATCAGCAGAAGGCAACCGCGAACAAAAGTCGGTCTGGTCACGGCGGAACAGATACGGATTTCAGTTTCGGCGGGTACTATATCGGCGAGATCAAATTCAATACAAAGACAGGTAAGTGGGAAAACACACTACTCGCGGGCGGATTCCATGCGGGCGGAGAATTTTCATACAGCCAATCCTGGAATATGACAGTGGGTCCTGTTCCCGTCACTTTTTCACTGACTGTAGGCGGTGGTGGCGAAGTTAAATTTGCTACAAGTGTACTGTTTGATGAGCTTCCTGATCTTGACTGGAGCGATTCTACTCAAGATAGCGTCAATGACTATCTGACTTCACTGCGGGTATATGCTTACATTGAAGCGTTTGGAGGAATTGGCTTCGACTTTTCCATTATCGCTGCCAAGATCGGTGTGTTCGGAAAGATCACTGTCGAAAATACGAGCACCTGGCTGAATCGTAACTATTTGGCAAACGGAAATGACCGGGTCCTGTATGGTAACAAGCTCGCTCTTGAGAGTATTGTCGGTGTACGCGTGGTCCTTAAATTTCTATTTATCTCCTTCAGTCATGATTTTGCCTCCTTGCGGTACAGCCATTCTTGGATGTTCAACCACTGGAAGGACATTCAGGAATATTGGGAAGAGAATAGCATACAGCCCCTGACTGCAGCCAACCTGGAGTTTGCTACCTTCGCATACATGAAATCAATTGGCGAAGAACCTATGCAGGTAATTGAATCGCAAACATTAGAGAATCGAGATTATTTAAATGAATACCAGCGAGCATGGAATGCTTCAGGGCAGAGGCCTAGCGCACTCAGAGCAAATTCCTCACTGCAGGCTGGTAGCCTGACCGCAGGAGCAGCCGCTCCACAAGTAATGCAAAGCAATGCTTATCCGTATTCCAATCCAGAGACAGGAGCGGATGGCACGATTGCGGTCTATTTATCCGATGGAGGTAGTGCCAAGGTTGAAGATACGGTCGCTTCCTGGATGTTGAACAATGGAAATGGATACACAGATCAAGGCCCAATTGCAACCGATGTTCCAAAGGGTTATGGAGATACCAATCTGCATGTTGCCGGAGAAGGAAATTTGATTGCTGCAACATGGGTAAGGCAGAATCAGACACTGAATAAAAAAGCAGGTGCTGAGGTAACCAATGAGGAAATCATGTTGATGAACAACAGTGCTGAGGTCATGGTCTCCATCTACGATGGAGGTAAGTGGACGACTTATCCTTTGACAAATAATCAGACACCAGACGTAGCTCCTGTGGTTGCCGTAAACCAGGGTAAGGTGCTCGTTGCATATCGAAGCGTTATTGCAGGCAACGTTAATAATCCGCTCGATTTTACGCAATCTGACCAGATTGTATATACGGTATATGATTCTACCACACAGACCTGGAGCGACACGGAGACTGTATATAATGGTACTCAAGGCCTTGTTACGGGATTGTCCAGTGAAATGCTAAGTGACGGACGAGCGGCTGTAGTATATACCTTGAATCAAGACAGCAACCAGATTGTGTATGCTGTCATTGATACGGACAAGGATGTTTCGGCGGCTGCAACAACCTGGAGAACCAAGGGTGTCATTAAAAACTTGCAAGTTACAGAGGATCAGAATGCAAATGAGAATCCAAAGCTTACAAGTGCCCGCTTCCAGAATGGAGAAGAAAAATTCATTCTAGGATGGTACACACTGGCTACAGACCAGGATAATCTGACCAGTTCGAATATCAGGTTAGTTGCCTTCGACGGAAATGGTGAGGTAGATCCAGACTTTGTAGATAGCTTGTCTGCCATTAAGGGTGCAAGTGAAGCAAGAATTGATCCTAACTTTACCTTTGTTCGTAATGCCAATGCAGACAAAACGATAGACAAACTTTCAATCATATGGAAGACGTCAGAAATGGACGTTGACGATACCATTCTTACAACGCGAGACGCCATTAAAGCGGTCAAATTCGGCGAGGATCATGACGGCTTATACGTCTCCGGTGTGCTATCACTTGGAACGCTTCCCGACTATACAGAGGTAGATAACATTAGTGCTAACTATGTGCAGTCTGGACAGGATTATCATATTAAGGCTCTTATACTTGGAACCACTTATACAACGGATACACAGACTGTCGGGGCGATTCAGCCAAAATCTACTGCTGATGTTGGCGAAGAGATCCCTGTCCATATATCCAAAACGATTAGTGCGATGTACACGCTGAGTGCATCTTATCAGAATGGCTTCGATGCCAGTAATATCGTATATAACCCGGAAGAGATCATTCCTGGATTTGATTTACCGATACAGTTCAATGTAGTGAATTCGGGGATGAGTAGAATTGAAAAAGTGGATCTGGAAGTTGGTGGCCAAACAACGACACATGATCAATTATCTCAGGCGCCAAATGTAACCCAATCCTATATTGCAACCTACAACGTTCCAAACCAAATTAAGGATGAACAATACACGGTGAATGTACGATTCACCGATGGAACACAGTTGTCTACTTCGGGCACTGTAACGCTTGCCATCCCGGACGTAGGTATTTCCGAAGTCAAGATGCTGAAGGAAGAGAATGGGCACCGCATGTTGTCTATTCCAATGTATAACCAATCCAATTCCAGTTTGGCTGGCAAGGGATATAAGGTGCGATATGGATTATATGCGGATGGCAATATGGATGAAAGTCGCTTGATTGGCAGCATTCAAGAGATCACCGATGATGCATCCTTACAATTGATGGATCAAGGTGGATTCGCATCCAGCTATGATTTTAATGTCAAAAGCTATTTAAAAACATTGGGCAAGGATGAAATCCCGGATACAGGGCTGAATGTATTTGTGCATGCATCGGTCGTTGATTCACAGGGAGCCACAGTCAAGGAGTTTGAAAGCTCCAATAACAGTGTGAAGATGTCTATAAAGAACCTCGCCGTTCAATATGCAAGTGATCCGGTTTTGCTGACGACAAGCTTAAGCAGTACGCAGACCGCTGCCAAAGCGTCCATTGTCATGCAAAATATGAACATGGCAACACTGGATTCAGGCAACGTGCTTGTTCATCTGTTGGATGGAGAGGGACGGATTGTGGAATCGAAATATCTGGTGAATGAGGCTTCCAAGCTTCTGGCCTTCGGCTCGGAAGAGATCAAGCGTGGAGAAATTAACTTTACAGCAACGGGAGAAGCGCTTCAGGCAGTATTCTTCCGTGAAAGCTCTGATAAACTGGATGCATCATTAAGTAGCGTTCAATTGCAGGGAGTTCCAATTACCTTTGACCCTGAAACCACCATGTATACATTGAATGCTACTGATTTGAAAGAAACGGAAATCAATGCTATTACGTCTAGCAAACAGGCTACCATTCAAATGACGGATACAGATGGTAAAATTTTAAATACGGGTGCTGGATATATTTCCATCCGTCAAGCGCTGGAGCGTTCAGTCAAAGGGGCTGTTTATCGCTTCCATCTAGTCGTTAAACCTGTCAGCCCATCTGGAAAACCGATGACTTATACCTTCCAGATCACGAACACGCAGACCGGAAAACCTGAGCTTGCCCTTCAGACGAAGGGAACAATGGTTGAGAAAGGAAAATATACCGGAGAGGTTGAACTAGGTTTATCCGCCTATGAGGTAGAAGGATTCGATCTGTCTAAAGCGGAGTATAAGGTGAATGACCAAAAATGGGTCACACTGGACTACGATGGTTCAAGTGAAAAGCATTTAGCCACTTTGTCAGAAGAAGGTGCCTATAAAGTGTCCGCTAAGGTACGGCTTCAATCGGGACAGGAGTATACACTGGACACAATTACACTGGAAATTGGAAAAGCGGATGGTTCGACACCAACTCCCTCACCAAATCCAAACCCGAATCCGACGCCAACACCTTCACCAGAGCAAGGTAATGGATTAGATAACGGTAGTGCAGGCTCGGAGGCAGGTGAGCCGAATCCTGCTCCAACTGATCCTGAGGCTCCCATTGCCACAGATCATCCGTTATTCAAGACCGATCTGATTGATGTAGAAGCTACCAAAGCAAGGCTCCTAACCAACTGGCAAGCGAATGCAACCGTTCAAAGCATCTATGCAGATACTCGCCAGCACTGGGCACAGAGCACGATCAGTCAATGGATTCGCTTGGGTGTCATTACAGGTTATCCTGACCAATCCTTTAAGCCTGATCGCTCTATAACCAGAGCGGAATTTGCGGCCTTGCTTACCCGGCTCTTCGTATTCAAAGATACAGATGGAACCGCAAGAACTACAACCGTCAGCTTTAAGGATGTAGATCGCCACTGGGCCCTGGATGCTATTGAGACGTTAGCTGAACGCGGAATCGTCAATGGCTACCAGGATGGAAGCTTTAAGCCCGACCATACCATCACACGCGAAGAAATGGTCGTAATGCTCATGCGTGTAGTCCAAACCGATGCCCTGCCTAAGGGGCAGCAGTTGAACTTTACGGATGAGCAGCAGATAGCCTCCTTTGCCAAGGAAGCCATGAATCTGGCAGTTCGGGCAGGTATTCTTGGAGGTTACCAAGGAATGTTACGTCCAAAGGGAGCGGCTTCTCGCGCAGAGACAAGTATCATGTTACTTCATCTACTTGAACTCGAACCCCAGTTGGCATTAATATTCCAGCAGGACTAACCCTATCACAGAGCATACAGAAGAAGCTGTCGAGACGAGACTCGGCAGCTTTTTTGCTATGACATCCTTTTATTGAATTAGGTTGAGCTGCTTAGCTCGGGCAACCGCCTGTCCTCTTCGCTTCACTTCCAACTTGCCGAAAATATTGGAGATATGAGTTTTTACAGTGTTCTCCTTTATACCCAACCGTTCAGCAATATTCTTATTCGACATCCCTTCCGATAATGCATCAAGGATCTCCAGTTCACGCTCTGTCAACGGTTCTGCAAGATCCTCGTGCGGTATTGGTATTGGAACGGACTCAGTTACGAATGTATGAATGCCTGTCTTATTATCTCGCTGGAGCATTTGCAAATAGGCAGCACGTGAAATCAGCAATTCGACAATGGATACATCACGTGCTGTGAATACATTGGCCAAGTAGCTGTTCTCCAAATACAACATCAGGTTTTCCCCAAATCCCGGGAAGGCTATAGGCATACACAGAACAGAATGAGGCAAATGGGTCTGATGATATTGATCTGTGGAAAAATGGCTCTGTACCGCATCAGGGAGAATGAACACTTCCTGCGTATTAGTTACATACCGCAGTACCTTCTCAGGGTAATTCTTTGGCACCGTGCTCCAGGAGGGGCTTGCTACCCGCTGAGGCTTGGTTTCATGCCAAAGAATGATCTGCCCATTGTCGGCCCCCGTTTGCCGAATAGCCAATTCAAGAAGCTCTTGTAATCCGTTGCCGGATGCTGGGAAATCCAACATCATCTGCTCCACTTGAAGATGCCCTTCGTAGGCAGACGATTGTGTTAAAGCAGCGGATGAGCCCTGCATAGCCAAATTATTTTGCTCCAGAGAGGGAGCCGATGCGATTGGAATGCTGGAGGCCCAAATGCCCACTCCCAATGTATGATTCCAGCGCTGCTGGGCTTGCCTGAGAAGACCCGCATATTTATTTTGAAGCTGAGGAATTTTAAAATCCATCCCCCATTCGGAATAGGCTGTGCACGCATCCATCACAATCAGAAGCTGTTGACGTGGGTCCTCCTCGCACAATAAGGCCATTCGCTCGTACATTATTCCCGCCAGCCAATCCTGCTTTTCAGCTTTAGCTTTTCGTGCCGCCTCCTGATAATGCAGGACTGCCTCTGCATGACGGCGCTTCAATTTGCTCCACTCTGCTCTCAACCACTCATGCACTGCAGAATCAAACCCGTAAATTCCACGCCATTTCCGGATGTGCCGAAGTCTTAGTTGAAGAGTCTGCCGTATCTTCTTTTCGGGCTGCTTGCCTTGCTCATACAACGAAAGAAGAACCAACAGTTCATACATTCGTTGCTTACGAATGCGAACCCAGTCATATGAAAACTCACTATGTCTGGCTCGTGCCGCCCACGTCAAGGCAAGATCATATTCCTCGAAGACATACGCTAGCTCCAACTTGCACATGCATTCATAGTTATCGTACTCCAGCTGATCTGCTCTTTCCTGAACAAGCAGAGCCTTTGTCATGTGACTGATATCAGGAGTCGTCTGCTTCAAGGCCGTCAGATACTCCGTGGTAATACTGTAAATATCTCTACTAACTTTACTGCTCATGGACAGCAAGTGCTTCTTGAAATAAAGAAGTTGTTCGTTTAAAGTATTTAGATTGTTCGTATTCGTAATAATGAGTGAGATCCAGACGAAATTCGAAAAATTAATATCTCCTAATTCGATACTTCGCCGCAGAGAAAGCGCTAAATACTCCGCTGTCTGTGCAGGTTGATCGGAGTGGCAAATAATTCCCTTCCAATAATCAGAACGGTGCTTCATGTAAGGCGTATCTGCAATCAAGTCATAGAGCTTTTCCAGTTTCGCAGCTCCTAGTAAATGAGAAGTATGAGGCAACGTTTTTTCCAATAGCAATCTGTAGTTCACTGTAATTTCAATAAAGCTTTGATTGTATCCTCTACTGAGCCCATAACGAATAAAGCGTGCCTGCAGATGAAATAGGCTTTGTCCGTTTTCTATTAGGAGCGGGAGCGAAAGTTGACTGATAATTAAACAAAGTTCAAGATAATCTGGCTCATGGCAAATGGATACTAGGGTCGCCTCGCCTCTTTTATGCAAAGCACGTTTGGTTCTGATGACTTCATAGGCTGTTCTCCAACCGGAAGGCTTGAGACTCACACTCCATTGATAATTCCCCAGAGCCTGATTACCGTATTCCAGCACTTTATGATTGTCTACAAATGCATAAATCTCCATTAAAAATGAATAGACCCGTGTGCGTTCAGAGACAGTCAGTGTGGCTTGCTCCTTCAATAGTTCGTTCAACAGTGCCTCTGCCAAAGCTGTCTCATTACACATATACAGTGAATAAGCATGGGTCATCTTAACATTAAACAGTAGAGAATGAACGGGTGAAGGATCCGTCGATTCGATGAACTCAATTACCTTTTCCGCGTAAAATCCACTTCTCTTATAATTTTTTAGATTATGCCAATATTGACTTGCGTGATAGTTGTTCTGGGCCAAGCGAACCTTCTGATTGGTGGACAGACATGCGGCGGCCAGGTTCCAATGCTCAATGACATTTTCATAGAATCGGGAGGTCTCTGGTTTAAATTGCTGCTCCAACCATAAGGCCAGCTTCAAATGTCGAAAGGCTCGCTGTTCAGGCTTGGTTTCATAGATAAGCTGTCTCAGTGGACCATGGATAAAGTGATACCGTTCATCTGCTTCATCAAGATCATACGGAGTCCGTGCAATATATCCTTCACTCTCCGCTTCATGCAGGAGCTGTTCTAGGTGGTACTTAGCCTCGATAATTAGAGGTGGTATCATGTTCTTCTCAAAACTGACCCCGATACTAGCCGCATACATCAGCAACTGCTGCATCGGTTCTGCCAGCAGCGAGAACTCTGATTGGAACGCCTCTTGATCGACATCCAATGGTTTGTTGAACAAAAGAAGCTCATCACTCCAAGTCCAGCAATCCTTATGATCATCAAATTTAATCTGCTGTAGCTCCAGCCATGATCTTATTTGAAGACTCATTTGCAAAAGGTTCCCCTTGGTCTGCTCGAACAAAATACGTGCCAGCCAATGAATACGGGAGGAATTCTCCTTCAGCAGAGATGACAAATACAAATAGACATCTTTATAGTGTAGCGGTAACAAGCTGATTGGGAGGATGTGAGTCATGGAATTTCCTCTGTCAGGCACCCAGACTTCATGGTTACTGATTGCCGTAATGACGAGCATGCCCTTCATCTGTTCTGGCTGTCTTCGAATAAGGTTAAGGAACTGAATTGTTTCTGTATCTGCCTGCTCTAGATGGTCAAAGAAGACAATCATTGGCCCTAATACTGTAGCAAATCCTTGCTGCAACACAAGGAAGACAGACTCCGGCTGTGGTGTATTCGAATTACCAGCGGTTGTTAATGGCTGTCTCTTGAATAATAAATTCAACTCTTTTGACAGAACATCGATCTCAGTCCTGTTTGGAAGATGTTGTTCTATGTATACCCTCATCTGTTCAATCGTATCGGAAGATTCGCCCCACAGCTGTACAAAGCATTGCTGAAGCATACGAATCACTGCTTGAAAAGGAACCTTGGGGACAGAGGGGGGTGTGAGGTCATCTGTAATGATGTTGATCCTATGATGTACTCTCTTGAGAAATTGCTGAATCAGCGACGTTTTTCCGCTCCCGGCTGCTCCGGTTACAATAACCATAGCACCCGCTTCCGAGTCAACTTGGCTTAGTGCGTCCTCAAGTCTGTTCAGTTCACTGGTCCTCGAATGAGCGATGTCCAGCCCAGAAAGTGCTTTGCGCAGATCCACTGCTCCCAGTTGCATATGAAAGGATTCATCCAGTTTCGACAGGTCCATGGATTGAAGTATTTTTAGGTCGTGCAATAAAGCATGAGCGCTTTGATAACGTTGATCCACATTTTTATTCAATAATTTAAGCAAAATGGCTTCAATAACTGGAGGACAATCTGTTTTGAGTTGTGTAATGGGGATAGGCGTATACGACAGATGAACCATCTCCCAATCCTCTGCATCCTGCACATAATAAGGAAGTTGTCCCGTAAATAGCTCATATAATATAACGCCCAGCGCGTAGAGATCGGAGCGGTGATCCGGAACAATATTAATGTGGCCGAATTGTTCAGGTGAATGATACATATTCTCATCCGTTATCGTATATATCCAGCTTGCCTTTTGCTGCCCTTCCTGAACATGGATTGCACCAGGGTGAAGACTGCCAAGAAAGGGAATCTCTTGATGCTCGGAATTCAGCATATCCGCCAGCATCACGGCGAACTCTAGAAATGGGGTCAACTGCATGCCCTGTTTTAATTTATAATTTTGCAAGGATATATCCTTCATGTCATCACCACTAATTGAAGTATGTAGTACTGTAGTTCTATAGTATAAAAGCATCAATCAACTAGCCTTATGACTTCAGAACGGTAGGGAGGTAGTAGCTTAACTTATCATACCTGATTTAGCCAGGGGTATAAAGAATAGCGTAGTTTATTCTTTTATAGCACCCCATCGTAATCAGCCGCCCAAAAACCACCTCTGGTATATCTAACACCCTCGTAGTACATCACTTGATCTCAATTTTATTTTCACAACTCTAAAGGCTAACCTTGTTCAGAAAACGTTCTAATAATTCAGCGTACTCTTCCTGATCTTCTTCATCAGCCCATTCGAACTGAGAAAGATTACTCTGGATAGTCTGGAGTAATTTTTTTAGTTCGAATACGTCTCTGAAATTATTCGTTTCAATAGAACAAAGAAGCTTCAACAGATGTCCATCATACATCTCCCCAGCAAGGGGATCTTCTGATAAAATTTCTATAGCCTTTTCTATACCAAGATCTATAAGCACATGTTGGCCCAACATTCTACTAACATCTTCTAAGTCAAGCTCACTCACTTTCTTATTTATAAGTCTATCGTACCAATGGTCCAAAGGTGAATCAGACTTATCAGTCTGAATATTTTGATCTATTGAATATATTTCTTTAATTAATTTATTCATTTATTTTGTTCAGCTCCTGCATTTAAAAAAGGCCTATCTACGATCTTATAGGACGCAGGTAGGCCGCTTCATTTAAAAATCGCCTCGAAGGGCAAGGAAGTTATTGATTCACCCAAGCTTTCAAGCCTTCTTCACTAATATCTATAGGTGCCTGTTTTGACATGTAGTCAGCGTTTGCCAAAGGGAATGCATAACCCCCAGCAATAATATCACCATGCCGTCTTCTAAGGGTTCCCCCTCTTTCAATCAGAAGAATTAGTGGTTCGTACAAATCATGGAATTTCAATGCAATCTCATTTTCAGTATCCTGCAAGTTTAACCACTCCAGATATGCTTCACACGTTCCTTTCATAAACGTATTTTTTAATCCTGCCAACTCAGGGCACTTTTCTGATATACCCAGATCACTATCAATTCCAATTGCATGAGAAGCTTTAAAAAAAGGATACGGTGTTTCTAGATCATATAATGTAATTAGCACTGCTGCCCGTCTTATATATTCTTGTATTAGCGCCATATGTGAAGGCTCGTCTACAGTACCAGATAGATTCCAGTCTATATTATTTATTCTCTCTATTCCTTTGGAAAAATAACTCATCATTGCCTCCACTGTTCCGAGTTTTTGTTTAGTATTTTGCGATTATTTAAATGGATCAAAGCCTTCAAATGTACCATACTCCGGTTGCTCAGGTGCCTTTCTATGTGCGCCATCATTCGGAGGTTGATCAGTATACGTTCTCTTATCATCTGACCATGACTCTATACGTCTGTACGGAATTCCCTCTCTCATTAATTTAGCTTCAGTAAGTTCATGATCGGCTAATTGTTTAAACCAATCCTTCTGGGCTTGATTGAGTTCTTTTTTCTGAGCTAATTGCCATGCATATGCTATTTCATCGTCAGGTGAGAAATGTTCTTTTTTGATCAGAATGCCTCCTGCTTTCGGAATTTCATGTTTCTCTAAAAATAAATGTTTCTTTAAATTTGTAATGTCTGAAAAATTTAAGCCAGTATTCTTAGCAACATCGGGAACATCCTCTAATTGCATGTTCCTGATTTTATCATATGATTTCATACCGTAATCTGAAATGCTATCTTCAAAGAGGATAAGTTCATCCAACTTGTTAAACGAAGAATTCGGCATGTCATCTTTATTGATTCTTACTACTTTATTATCATGTGTAACAATTTCAGAATAATTATCATATACAGTCACCTTTTTAGCATGTTTACGAATATCCTGTACATTATCTCCAGAGACTATTTTTCTTATCGCATTTTCAGTTTCAATGTTAGGTTTTCTTAATGCCTCTGTAGCTTTACCCTCTGTCTTACCATTCTTCGCCTTAGCAGCCTCAATATGCTGCTTAATCTTTGCCACAGCAGGATTAGAAGCAGGCAATCGATGAGGCCCTTTACCACCGGGCATACTCCCACGAACCATCTGAATCGCCATGAATATCTGACTAAACTTCAGAGAGGTCACCATCATCTGAGCATACTTATCTGATACAGGCTCTCCCGTCGTAGGATGAATCCCCATCTCAAAAGCCTTGATCTGTAATGCAAAAATATCTTCCCCAGGCGGTTCAACGTTCACAGCTTGCATGCGATTAAAGTCTAGATTTCCCTGATCCCTCTGATAAGCCTGAAGAGCAGCCTGATCCGCAACACCATTCTCGTTGACGGGCATCCATACCAATTTACCGAACATATTGATTTGCGCCATCCGATAGCCCTTATCACCCGAACCTGAATCACCTGATGATTTGGTCATCATAGCTGCGGCACCGACAGCTCCAATTGCACCACCCAGACTTACCTTCTGAGCATCTGCATCTTGGAAACGCGTGGCGATATCCTTCAATTCCTTCGATGTATTCACCATACTCTCCAGCGCTTTATCCAGTATAGGTCGTGACTGCTCGAACTCATAGTAAAATCGCTCCTGCGTCGCGCCCATCCACATCATCTGAACGAACATGATCTGTCTCGTCAGATCATTTCGTATACTCTCTAACTGTTGTCTAGCTTGATCCACCTGATTCGATACGTGATGTAGTTGTTCAGGGGTAACTTTGATTGTACTCATACGTTTCTCCGCTCATTCGAAATAGGATTATCCTATGTTAGCAGAAGTGTAATATGTAAACTATCCGGCTAACATCCTGATTTCACCATGATAAAAACACAAGCTGTGCTCTTCATCGGCACTATAGTCCTATATGCATACACATATGCCGTACACCTGTTACATTCCCCCACTCACTATCTAACTTTTGAACCTAAAATAGCCTCTGCATTTATGTGCAGAGGCTGGTTTCGTTCTATAAATATGAATATCCAAAGTCATGACTATAATCTGTTGTATCATTTCCTGTAATTGTAATCTCTTCTGCTACACTTTTAAATGCCTCCAGCATTCCTGTCGATAAGTTATTCCAATCTTTAAAATAAGGTTTTAGTAACTTTGTAGCAGCTTTATCATCATACTTAGTGAGAAAATCCCTAGTTGTATTCAATGAAATTATTAAGAGACGAATTGTAATATGAAGTGCGACACCTACTGGAAATAAATAAAAAATGGCCCATGGCCGGATTCGTGTAGAATG
>NZ_JABBEA010000003.1 GCF_012912005.1 Paenibacillus sp. SZ31 | reverse complement strand
CTTAACTTTGCTTCAAAACGGAGCTGTGAAAGGAGTTTCTTAAAGCGCCTTTGACATTTTCGTTCATATCAGTTGAAACGTTCGTCTACGGTGGGTTCAGAATCGGTGGCAAAGCAAGAAGGATAGGATTGAGTTTGTGAACGAAGCAACGGAAGCCAAGTAGGTGCTACCTGAAAGAGTTTCGATAAAATAAGAGCGAGTCATTCCGGACAAGGGTAAATTGTCGCCAGATTGACTCGCTCTTTTTCTTGATCGGTTAGGTAGTGGTTAACTACACCAACTCCGTATACAGATCCTCCAAGGTTACGATTTCCGGCTTGCTTGGCAGTTCTCCCCCAGCCGAACAGGCTGCCAGCATATGCTGATCATCCAGTCGCTGACTGAGAAAGAGATATGTTACGGCCTGCTCGCAATGCCAATCTTCCCGCTCATTGGGAAGGATGGCGAAGGAGTCCAGTGGTATGGACAGGCCCATACCGACTGCCTTGATATAACTTTCCTTCAGCGTCCATAGACGGTAGAAGGTCTCCAGCCGACGATCGTCAGGCTCGGCAGCCAGGAACTGGCTTTCAGTTGGAGAGAAGAAACGCTCTGCAATCTGCATGTCAATCGGTGCTATTTTCTCCACATCCACGCCGAGTTCATCTGTACCGCCAGAGATCAAAGCAATCCAGTCACCGGAATGGGAGACATTGAATTGCACATTGGAATGGTGACTGAGTGCAGGTTTACCATAGGAATTACGGGTAAAAGATAGATCAGTAGGCCTCAGACCGATTAACTTGCACAAAGTCACACGAGTCAATATCTCTCCCAGCACGGAGCGATACGCGTCAGCCTGACGCACAAAACGCGAAGCCTGAGCACGTCGCTCGGCAGAAACTTGCGACAGAAAGTGGTTCCAGTACGCCTCCGGCATTACTTCTGGAACTTGAAGCACACGAATAGTTATCATCATTTATCACCTGAGGACATAATTCGGCGCGGATCAATAACTTTCCTTTATATGGAACATTAAGTTCACGCTTCTTGCGCTCGCTTCCATTCCATATGGGCAGCCTGTACGCGATCCCACATGTCTTGGCATTCCAGCTCACTATAATTCACCAATGGCTCATGGAATATGCCAGTTAACACGTCACGCCATTCGGTATAGGATTTGATCTCTGTTTTCCGGATTCCTTCCATATCATGTGTTCGGAGCATACATCCACGTAGTTCATTACTGCGGTTCTCATCCCGCTGACGAAGCAAAAACACGTTATGCCAAGGGGATTCGGCCGCTTGACTGTAGAATTCATGCTTCGGAATGAACTCTTCCAGGCTGGTAATTGCTTCAGGAGCATAGTCCACACCTTTGCTTGGTCCATCCAGTTCATATTCGAGTCGCCACCCGCCAGCAACAACAGATGAAGGCATCAATTGATATGTGAATGGCGCAGAACCATAGGTTCCATAACGAAGTGGCAGAGGTTCAAAGGGCATTCCACCCAGGCCTACATCCACAATCCAGCGCTCAACTGTCGGGTCAGCATCCGGTAAAAGGACAGACAGACCGAGATGGAACGAGTTCACACGTGGTTGTTCTCCATGAGGCTGTACTCCGCCGCGATGCCAATCGACTGTATAACCAAGAGAGCGGAGAAGAACACTGAAGGCACCATTTAGATGAAAGCAGTAGCCGCTGCGGCCCTGTAATATAAGTTGAATCGATTCTTGAAGACTGATTCCCGCAGGACGACCTGCAAAAATATCGACCGTTTGCCAGGATAAATATTGCACATGTGCTCGTTGGAGTTCAAATAAGAACTCCAGTGTAGGGTTCTTTATAACATCAATGCCGATCCGTCTCAGGTAGGCCTGTATTTCAATTGCATTCAATGGTTCATTCATCCAGATCACCTCACGTCATATATTGGGCTGCAGGTAATGGATATAAACTTCTGCTGCCCTGAGTTCATTGTAAAAGTGAACGGGCGAAAACAACATCATCAGTTGAACAGATTGTAACGGTACAATTAATGAACAGAGCCTTGAAAATCATCTCAAGAGATAAACATGGTACTGATGTCAATGAAATACAATATATGGATGAGCTATTTCTTTTTCTGGGGTATGCTAACCCTTTGGAGTGGATATAGGTTAGAATATAGATAGATAGCAGGATTAGGAGATGGAAAAATGGCTAATGATGAAGTGATTTTGACACAGGAAGGCTTGGAAAAGCTGGAGGACGAACTGAAGGATTTGAAGACGGTGAAGCGTAAGGAATTGGCAGCTCGTCTGAAACTCGCGATCAGTTACGGTGACCTGAAGGAAAATAGTGAGTATCATTCAGCCAAAGATGATCAGGCCTTTATGGAGACTCGAATTCTGATCTTGGAGAAGATGCTGACCAAAGCAAGAGTCATCTCTTCAGACAATATAGACTCCAACAAAGTGAGCATTGGATCGACGGTGTTGCTTAATGACATTGAGTTCGCCGAGAAGATTGAATATAAAGTGGTTGGCCCTGCCGAGGCCGATGTTGCGGATAATAAAATTTCGTACGAGAGCCCGCTGGGCAAGGAGATAATGGGCAAAGAAGTGGGCAGCGTCATTCATGTCAATGCTCCGATGGGCGTTATCAAATATGAGTTGCTTCAAATTAAAGTGTAATATAAAAAGAGAGGTGCTCCGCAGTCGTTAAGTGGCTGAGGGGACACCTCTCTTTTATTGTATTGAGCTTGAGTTTTAGGATGGTTTACGTCATTTTAACTTCATACGGTTGGGCAGCTGAACTTTATCACATACTGTTTCTAGGGGAACTTATGGGATGAAGTATTTTTATGTAAATAAATAACATTTCGACAAATTTCGATTTTCGAATGACCTGACACGTGGAGTAGTATATAATTACGGGAAAACTTTAAAGTGATGGAGTAGATACGATGAATTTTAGTAAGCCTAATCTGGATCAAGACAACGCTGGCAAAGGGGAACGTTTCTCCCAAGCAGGCTTCATTCTTGCCGCTATTGGTAGTTCGGTTGGTCTGGGTAACATGTGGAAATTCCCGTACATTACGGGTGAGAACGGAGGAGCTGCGTTTTTCCTGCTCTTCATCGTCTGTTTGCTGCTGATTGGTCTGCCAGTTCTTCTCGCTGAACTTGCGATTGGTCGTAGTGGCAGAGGTAGTGCAGCTACTGCTTTTATCAAAGCTGGTGGACATAAAGGTTGGCTCGCAGCGGGATTGCTGCAAGTATTGACGCCGTTTATCATCCTGTCCTTTTATGTCATTATTGCGGGCTGGACATTGCAATATGCAGTGACTTCCTTCAGTGGTTCATTGTTTAACAATCCGGATTATGCCGGACAGTTCAATTCCTTCGTAGGCGGTTATATGCCAATCGTGTGGCAACTGGTTTCGGTTCTGATTACAGGCTGGATTGTTGCCAAAGGCGTATCTAACGGAATCGAGAAGTTCAACAAAGTATTGATTCCAGCGATGTTGGTACTGCTTATTATCCTGATGATCCGTGCAGTTACATTGCCGGGTGCAGGTGCGGGTGTATCCTTCTTCCTGAATCCAGACTTCTCACAGCTGACAACCGAATCCGCACTGGTTGCGCTCGGACATGCCTTCTTCTCCCTGTCACTCGGGATGGGTATTCTTGTAACCTACGGTTCGTATGTGGATAAAAATCAATCCCTCGGTGCAGCAACCGTTGCCGTTGGTGCGGGTGACTTGATCTATGCGCTCATTGCGGGTCTGATTATCTTCCCGACGACGTTCTCATTCGGTATTGCACCTGACCAGGGGCCATCATTGATTTTCATCGCACTTCCAGCTGCCTTCTCGGCCATGCCACTTGGATTCCTGTTTGCGGGATTGTTCTTTATCCTGCTGGCTATCGCGGCATTGACGTCGGCTGTATCCTTGCTGGAAGTTCCCGTGAAATATTTCATGGAACGTTTGTCCTGGAGCCGCAACCGTTCGGTATGGGTGATTTCGCTCGCGGTCTTCATCGTGGGACTTCCTTCGGTATTGTCGCTCGGTTTGCTGCCTGAATGGACGATTGGCTCGAAGAGTGTGTTCGACTGGATGGACTTTATGGCGTCCAACATCCTGCTGCCTGTCGGTGGATTGCTTGTGACGATTTTTGCAGGATACTTCTGGAAAACCGCTGCGGAAGCTTCCGGCCTGCGTTCCGGTTGGTTCCGGGTGTGGTTGTTCATGCTGCGTTACGTGGCGCCGATCCTGGTTCTGTTGGTTCTGCTGCACACATCCGGTATCATTCATTTCTAAAAGTGAAGACCAGATAGGCATAAATGTTGTCTGTTGTGCAGATTTACCATGGATAAAACCTCTTGGAAGAAATGCAAAAGCCCTTGTTTTCCCGCGTCAATTTTGGGACAATACGGAGTAGAGGTTTTTTGGGTAGGACCGATAAGCCATAGCTTTTTTGCGAAAAGAGGATTATACAATGAACAAATCATCCATATATGGATTAACATTAGAGCAATTACGTTCCTGGCTGCCGGAGCATGGGCAGAAAAAATCCCGAGCATCCCGGATCTGGGAATGGTTATATCAAGAGCGTGCACACGATTTTCCTGCGATGTCCGATGTCCGTCAGGAATGTCTGGATGTGCTCTCCGAGCATTTCACAATGAACTCGCTGAGCGAGCATGTGAAGCAGGAATCGGCAGATGGTACTGTGAAATTTTTGCTTCGGATGCAGGACGGCAACCTGATAGAGACAGTATTGATGCGGCAAAAATACGGACTTACCGTATGTGTGACCACACAAGTCGGCTGTAATATCGGCTGTAGCTTCTGTGCTAGCGGTCTGATCAAGAAAAGCCGTGACCTGACTGCTGGAGAGATTGTGGAACAGATTATGCATGTGCAGCGACATCTGGATGCAGCAGGTCAAGACGAGCGGGTAACAAACGTGGTTGTGATGGGTATTGGCGAACCGTTCGATAACTTCCAGCACATGAGTAATTTCATCGAAGTTATCAAGGATCGCAAAGGACTGGCGCTGGCGGCGAAACGGATTACTGTTTCCACGAGTGGCCTTCCGGACAAGATCAAGGAATTTGCAGACAGCAGTCTGCAGGTTAACCTGGCGATCTCTCTGCATGCACCGAATAATGAACTACGCACACACATCATGAAGATCAATCGGGCTTTCCCGATC
The DNA here is from genome assembly GCF_012912005.1 of Paenibacillus sp. SZ31. Classification (GTDB taxonomy): domain Bacteria; phylum Bacillota; class Bacilli; order Paenibacillales; family Paenibacillaceae; genus Paenibacillus. Next base: position 546,973 of record NZ_JABBEA010000003.1, on the reverse strand, counting down.
GAGCAATTGATGGATGCGGTGGATTATTATCTGGCTACGACGAACAAACGCATCATGTTTGAGTACATCCTGCTACGTGATGTTAACGATCAGCGTGAGCATGCAGCGGAGCTGGCTGAACTGTTGTCCAGTCGCAGAAGTATGGTCAGTGTGAATTTGATCCCGTACAACCCGGTGGATGAGCATAGTCAGTATCAACGGAGTACAGAAGAGTCGATTCTGGGTTTCTATGATACGCTCAAAAAGAACAACATCAACTCCACTGTACGTATGGAGCATGGTACCGATATCGATGCTGCCTGCGGACAGTTGCGCAGTAAACAAATGAAGAACAACGCTGTCGAATCCGAGCCAGGCCGTCTGGCACTGGGATAAGACACAACGCGGGGCTGGCAGATAAGTAGGATGCGTGGGTTGCTATAATCAGTGCCTGTACTCTGTATGTGCCATTTAACGTTGTTGGATCACAAATGCGTTGCCTGAATACAAAACGCCTCTGTATATCACTGATAAGTGATGACGGAGGCGTTTTTGGGGTGTCATTATTTTAGTTTTTTGGTCATCAGCAGATGGGGAATGCCGTCTTCCATAAATACGTCCGACGCAGGCGTATATCCGAGACGTTCGTAGAACCCGGAAGCTTGTACCTGTGCGTGCAGCTTGGCCTTCTCAAGCCCCTGAGCGAGAGCCATCTGCTCCAGCTTGTCGATCAGCACACGACCCAGACCATGTTTACGGTAATCGAGCATGACACAGATTCGTTCCAATTTGGCGACCTGTTCCACCACGCGCAGTCTGGAGGAAGCAGCAGGTACACCGTCCACGTAGAGCAGAATGTGGCGTGCTTCAGCGTCTAATGTATCATAAGCGTCGAATTCATCCGTAGCAGGAACGCCTTGTTCCTCAACGAAAATAGCTGTGCGAATCGCGAAGCAGGCATCAAGCAATTCCTGGTTATTAACTTCAACAATCGTTGTATTCATGAATGTTTCTCCTTTGGGTGAACGTAATGTTATCCTGACGTGATAAACTGGTACATAACAGGAATGTGGAACGATTTTCGTTCCATGTATACGGTTTGAGCTATATGTTTAAAATTGAAACCATTTCAACTGTAGTTATACCATCAATTATGTTGCGAATGCAACAATTTAATAGGGGCGTGAATGTGTTGACTGAGAAAAAAGAAGTACTGCGTGAGATTGGCATGATTGCCCGCTGTCTGGATTCCATCAGTAATGTTGAGTTTCAGCATTTGAACCTGTCCCGTGGACAATATCTATATCTGTATCGAATCTGTGAGAATCCGGGCATTATTCCGAATCAGCTCGCTGAACTGATCAAAGTGGATCGCACGACTGCGGCCAGAGCCATTAGCAAACTCGAATCGGATGGATTCATTATTAAACAGCCAGCAATGGGTAATAAGAAGAATAAAGTGTTGTATCCCACCGAAGCTGGGCTTGAAGCATGGGAATTTATTCGAAAAGAAGGCGTGCATTCAGATCAGGTGACGCTGGATGGTCTGACAGAGGAAGAGATTGAGACAGCCATTCATCTTCTCAGACGGATGCGCCATAACATTGAAGTGGACTGGAAATTTGTCAAAAAGGGTGGACGACGGCCCTACATGGATAACCTCGAATAGACAACAGCCTTTTTGTTATAGCCAGGCACCCCCATATTCTGTATACTCTTACAGGCTGTAAATTGGAGCATGCTTATCCGAAATGGAGGGTCACTGGAATGAAGGGCAGAGGATCAGACTTTTACGATGATGAGGCGAATTTCGAAAAGTATATGGAACGTCGCAAGTGGCAGGAGAACGCCAATGATACATTGGAGAAGCCGGTGATGCTGGAGTTGATCGGAGACGTTGCTGGCAAGAATATACTGGATCTCGGTTGTGGAGATGCAAGGTTCGCCTCAGAATTGCTGGGTAGGGAGCGCAAGGGTGCAACGTATACCGGGATTGAAGGTTCGGTGAATATGATTCAGGCAGCCAACGAGTCAGTAAAAGGAATGAATGCCCGGATCGAGCAAGCGTTCATGGAAGATTGGACCTACCCGGCCGGAGCGTATGATCTGGTCATATCGAGACTTGCCATTCACTATATTGAGGATGTGGACAGCCTGTTCCGCAACATATACGATACCTTGAAAGAGAATGGGACATTCATATTTTCGGTAGAACACCCTGTCATCACGTCCACGTTGCAAACCTCCGGGACTCGAACCGATTGGGTGGTTGATCAGTATTTTGTCGAAGGATATCGTGAGCAGCAGTGGCTTGGCGGTTCTGTGAAAAAGATGCATCGTTCCATTGAATCGTACTATATGGCATTGCAACGAGCGGGGTTCCGTGTGGAACATTTGCGCGAGTCAGCACCACAGCGTGCTCATTTTGTAAACGAGGAAACCTATCTGCGCAGGCAGCGTATTCCATTGTTTCTTTTCCTGGCTGCCCGGAAATAGATCGTGGAGAAGAATATAGAAGGACATAGCTAAGTTATACTCAAAAAGCAGAAAGTTCTACACAGGAAACGGTGGATAACACTAGATATAGGAGTAAAAAGCCCAATATCTTATCCACATGTGGATAAGATATTGGGCTTTTTACTCTTCTGTTCCGTGACCTTTGATACATTTGCTGTGTATAACCACGCGATTATGAATCCGCTGCAGCTCTGACATAGACACGTTCTCCATGCCGATCAACTTCAACAGGTGCCTCGAAGAAGTTGCTCAGCACTTCCGTGTTCATCAGATCGCGGGTTAATCCACTACTGACGACTTCGCCCCGGCGCAGCAAGAGGCTGTGACTGAATACGGGCAATATTTCCTCGGTATGATGGGTGACATAGATGAGTGATGGAGTATCCGGGCGCTGCGATAATTCACGGATGCTCTCCAGCAGTCGCTCTCTTGAGAACAGATCCAGTCCATTACAAGGTTCGTCCAGAATGAGTACGCGCGGATTGGCCATAAGTGCTCGGGCAATGAGAAGTTTCTGTTTCTCGCCTTGAGAACAGGTGCGATATTCCCGGTCCCACAGGTGCTGACAGCCCAGTGTTCGCATTAATTCTTGTGCCTGATCCAGATCATCATCTGACAACTTGTCATACAGGCCAATGGTGGCATGTTTGCCGCTGATCACCACATACTGTGTGCGATCTGTGCCGTGCAATTTCTCTTGCAGAGATGAGCTGACCCAGCCAATGGATTTGCGAAGCTCTCTCAGATCCACATCGCCATATTCATGGCCTAACACGGATATCTTGCCTTCGGTTGGCCAGAGATATCCGGTGATCATGTTCAGGAGTGTTGTTTTGCCGGAGCCATTCAGGCCAAGCAATGCCCAGTGTTCACCGTTATTAACCTGCCAGTTGACATCGTTCAGCAGGGTGAGAGGGCCCCTTTTCCAAGTGACATGCTGTACATCAATAATCATGCGTTATTCCTTCCTTCTGTTATCCTCAATTGTCCTAGGTGTATTGTAGTCACAAAACGAAAGAGGTTTCAACGGTCATCACGCTGTTCTTGGTCGATCCCTCCGCAGATCAGCAGTCTATTTTTTTGATTGTATCTGGAGGAACGTTGATCTGGCTGTCGTTCCTGACAGGAGGATTTGGATTATTACATTAAAGTCGAAGAGGGACTAATCTGCAGTCCCTCTTTTTGACGATTTTACGATCAGCAACGGTATCATCATCTCCGGTTCGCTCATCATTCGCATGACGACATTGTACTGGGAGATCGAACCCGATTAACCTAGTTGCTGCGATCCATTGAACCACACGGATGTGATCGACAAGGTATCCGAGATATTGGCTGTCGGATCACCGTTTACGAGAATAAGGTCAGCGCGTGCACCTTCGGTAATCCGGCCACGATCATGTAGACCAAAGCAACGGGCCGGTTTGGAAGTAGCCGACTGAAGCGCTTCAATTGGAGTGAACCCGGCCTTCACCAGCAGCTGCATTTCGTGGTGAACGCTTGCTCCGTGAGCAAGGCCGCCAAGGTTCGGAACGGGAACCGGCGCAACATCCGTCCCTACCAGAATATCAACTCCGGCACGGTGAAGATCCATCACATTCTTAAAGCTGTTCTCCATATTGCCTTGTGGGAACGTATTGAAGCTTGAGTTCAAAATACCGATCCAATCCGAATTTAACTTGGAATGAACACGCGGATCATTCGCCAATTCCGATGCCGGTTTCCCAACAATCGATGAGTTCAACACCAAGCACGGTGTAACAAAAGCACCTGAATCCGCTATGGATTTCACCAATTCGGATGTGTACTCGGGTCTGTCGATAAACAAGTGGCCCAAACCGTCGACTCCAAAATCGATGGCTGCTTGCGATGAAAGAGCCGTCAATACGTGGGCGATGACCAGCTTATCGAACTTGTGGGCTTCTGTCACGGCTGTTTTTAGAATCTCGTCGCTTAGAACAGGCAGGCCGGGTGCACCCATGACCGTCCCTTCTTCAATCATGATCTTAATATAGTCGGCACCATTCTCCACTTGAGTATGCACATGTTTAATCGCTTCTTCCACCGTTGTCACTTGCGGTATTTCATCGTGATCGTGAGCGTATGCGGCCAACATCGCTTCTCGGTCTTCCTCCGATAACTTTTCTAGCTCCCTTAATACGAATTCGGGTATTTCATCCCCATCCGGCAGCAATTCATCTGGGTGTCCGCCCGGAGCGGTGATTGCTGTGCCGGCAGAACGGACGTCTGCAACGTCATCCACATTTTTTAACTGGATCTCGCGTCCTCTTTTCGTATAATCGCCGTTCATTTCGAGTTCTGTCGTAACGCCGAATTTTAAGGCATCTCGTAATCCGCCGATTGAGGTGTGGACATGTGAATCAATCAAACCGGGCATTAAAGTCGCATTTTCCCCATCGATAATCGTTGCATCGGCCGGAAGGTCTCCACCCACTGCAATAATGGACTCCCCTTTGATGACAACATGTCTTGACGCAATAATTTGTTCTCCATCAAAAATACGTACATTTGTAATCGCAGTAACTTGTTCTAACACAGCATTTTGATCTATCTTCTTCATTTGAAATTCCTCCAAGTGTGTTTGTGTATAACAATTTGAAGTATAACTGTTAGAGTTCTAACAGTCAATAAACTAATCTTTTTGACATTCGTATAGGATCACTGTATAGTTTAGTTGCTTACAATTAGCCTTCTAACAATTTAAGGAGGGACGATCATGCAATCCCGAAAGGATACGCCTTATTTGGATTTGTTTCAGATTATCGGTCTTAAATTAAAGAAAAGAGCGGACGAGAGTATAAAGGAACTAGGGTTAAACGCTCAACAAGGAAAAGTAATCGACTATATTTACGAGAACCAAGATAATCATATTATTCAAAAGGACCTTGCAGATCGGTTTCATGTGCGTGGGGCCAGTATTACAAGCATGCTTCAAGGTTTAGAGCAAAAAGGGTTCATTGAGCGCAAAATCCCGGCCAATAATGAACGGCAAAAAAATATATATGTATTGCCAAAAGCGATTGAGTTGATTGAAGGCTTTAATGAATCATTCCAAAAAGTGGAGGATGAAATCGTTCAAACCCTTACTAACGAGGAGAAGCAAGTCTTAAAGAAATTGTTGATCAAAATCAATGAGCGCATATAAAGAAGAGGACTCCCCATGAGGCCTTGAAGACATTTACAAATTAAAATACGCTTGTCCCAGTTGGGGAGTGTTTAAAACAGCAAGAAATGAACAATCCATATGGTGCATCAAATAATATTCCGTAGATAACAAGATCATACTAAAGTGCTCATCACGTATTGGAAGCATAAGTTGACCAGACGGCAAACTTACGAGTTAAGTCGCAATTTCAATGGACAGTCTCGCGTATGCGAGACTGTATTTGGAACGTTACAGCATGTCACTGATTTTTGTTGTTGCCAAACGATGTAGACTTTGCTAAGATGGGGAAAAGTTTATGTAAGCGTATACATTTAGGTTAAAATTACAACGTTGTAATTGTGGTTTAACCATCGGAAGAAGTGCACCAGTTCTAGCGAGAATGATACGAAAACAGCAATTTATCAATGGTAATAGAATTGATATACGGATAATTATAATCCATATACCAATTATGTAGGATATGCTTTTCTAAAAATTCAAACGTTGTAATTATGAAGCGAAAGGAAGCGATTTAAGGTGAAGAAACGCATGTCCACGCTGTTCAGCCTGATCAGAAGGGATAAGTATCTGTTGCTGATGTTCTCGCCAATCTTTCTGTATTACCTCATTTTCATGTACCTCCCGATGCCTGGCGTGCTGTTGGCATTTCGCAATTTTCTACCAGGGCAGGGCATGTTTAGCGGGGACTGGGTGGGCCTTCGCTGGTTTGAGCAGTTCGTGAATTCCATTTACTTCTGGCGGTTGCTGCGTAACACGTTTTTGCTCGCATTTCTACCGCTCCTGTTTGGCTTCTCCATCCCTATTCTGTTCGCGGTCTGCATCGTAGAGATCAAGAACCGGACATTCAAGCGATTTGCCCAGACCGTTACGTACCTTCCTCACTTCATCTCCACTGTCGTTGTAGCCGGCATGATTATCAACTTCCTGTCACCAACAGATGGCATTGTGAACACCCTCATCGCCAAGCTCGGGATGGACAAAGTGAACTTCATGATGGAGGCTGGCTGGTTTCGGACCATCTTCACCAGTTCCGACATCTGGCAGAGCTTCGGCTTCAGCTCCATCATCTACATTGCAGCCATTATGGGCATCGATCCCGAGATGTATGATTCCGGCAAAATTGACGGGGTCAACAAGTTTCAGGAGCTCTGGCACCTGACCCTTCCCAGCATCAAACCAACGATCGTCATCCTCCTGCTCCTGTCGCTTGGCGGCATTATGAGCGTAGGCTTTGAGAAAGTATATCTGCTCTACAACGGAGCCACCTACGAAACGGCTGATGTCTTGTCCACCTATGTATACCGGATGGGGATTGAGGGGCAGAACTACGGCTTCGCCACAGCAGTCGGCCTGTTCAACTCCATTATCACCTTTGTCCTTGTGTTTGCTGCCAATTCCATGACCCGCCGCCTGACCAAGATGTCACTCTGGTAAGACTATAACCCGGACCAAAGGAGACCTGTATGCAAAAATCGAGAAGTGACCGTTTGTTCTACGGATGTGTCTACCTGCTAACCATACTGGCGGTCGTAATTACGTTGTATCCCTTCCTGTACGTGATCAGTATTTCATTCAGCTCGGTGGATGCCATCGACAAACAAAAAGTCGTGCTGTGGCCTGTCGGTTTCACCCTGTCAGGTTATCAAATGGTCCTGCAATACAAGGAGTTGTGGGTGTCTTTCTACAATACCGTCTGGTACACCGTGGTTGGCACGCTGTTGAACATCGTGGCAACATGCCTCGCCGCCTTTCCGTTATCGAGACAGCAATTTTTTCTGCGTAGAAAACTGAATTTTTTCATCGCCTTCACGATGTATTTCTCGGGTGGACTCATTCCGGTCTACATGCTGATTACCTCACTGGGGCTATACAATACCCGCTGGGTGATGGTGCTGCCTGTGCTGGTCATTACGTTTAACGTCATGATCTGCCGCTCGGCTTTTGAAGGAATACCGAATGAGATCTTCGAGAGTGCCAGTATAGACGGGGCCAACGAGCTGACGATGCTGTACCGTCTGGCGGTTCCGATCATCAAGCCAACACTGGCTGTACTTACCCTGTACTATGCGGTATTCCACTGGAACAATTTCTTCTCGGCCCTACTATATCTGGGCAAACAGGATATGCAGCCCTTACAGATGTTCCTGCGAAGGGTACTGATCATGGCTTCCCCTGAAGTCATGCAGAAGATGGGTGGCACGATGACTTCGGGCGCGCTGGCGGTCTCCTCTCTTCAGGTTCGTTATGTATCCATTGTGGTCAGCATTCTGCCGATTGTTACGATCTACCCGTTTATCCAACGGTACTTCGTTAAGGGAATCACCCTCGGAGCCGTGAAAGGATAGCCTTTTTTACCCGAGCATCAGGATTGACCAGGTTGTTCAGGATTGTTCATACCTAAGGAGGAATGATGGATGAGATTTAAAGGGGCAGGAAGAAAAAGTGTACTGGCAGCGATACTGGCAATCAGCCTTGCGGGTTGTAGCGGTGGAACAGGGGCGGGGACTGATTCGGGAAGTACCCCAACTAGCTCGGAACCAGCATTTAATTACACTGGTGCAGGTCCTGTAACCGATCAGCCGGATGCTAAATTGTCTGTTCTCGGAACTAACGCATGGACGACCAATGTGGATCTGTCTACCGCCGCCATTGTGAAGAAAATCGAGAGCAATGCCGGTGTTGAGGTCGATTGGGATCTGATTCCACCACAGAATTACGCGGATGCCGTGAATCCGAGGCTGGCTGCGGGTACGGGATTGCCCGATATCGTTTATCTGCCGGATCAGGATCAGCTCATGAAATACATCAACAGTGGCCTGTTTATCCCGATTAACGAACTGGTGGAGAAGTACGGCGTCAATCTCAAAAAAATATATGAAAAGTCCCCTTCAGTTAAAGCCAGTTTAACGGCGCCAGATGGTAAAATGTATTATATCCCGCAGCAGACGCTCACCCGAAACTATATGCCTGTGTTTATGATCAATCAACGCTGGCTGAAGCAGCTGGGATTGAATGAACCGACCACATTGGATGAGTTCACAGCGATGCTGCGCAAATTCAAGACGGATGACCCGAATGGCAATGGGCAGGCTGATGAAATTCCGCTGTCCATGGAATCGAAATTTGTGTCGATGGCTTTTGGTCCTGCCTTTGGACTTGATCTGTCCAATCAATTCTATGCTGATGATCAGGACAAGGTACATTTCAGCTATTATGAGCCTACCTACAAAGAATATCTCACCTATTTAAACGGACTGTACAAAGAAGGCCTGCTTGGCGTGGATTACGCCAGTACGACAAGTGATCAGGTGACCTCGCGCATCTCTCAGGATGTGACGGGAGCGACGTTTAATTTTAGCTGGTACATGTCGATGGTCTATAGCCCGCTCTTCAAGGATTATGATCCGGCGGAGCCCATCTTCAAAGGCATTTTTCCACTGAAAGGACCGCATGGGGATCAATTCTATGTAGGACGTACACCGGTAAGTGGTATCTTCGGCATTACGCGTGATAGCAAAAATCCGGAGCTTGCTTTCCGTTTCCTCGACTATGCCGTAAGTGAGGAAGCACAGACGTATTATACGTGGGGTATCAAGGACGATACGTATACGGAAGAGAACGGCGTGAAGACATTCACGGACAAAGGCAAAGACAATGAATACATTCAAAAGCTCGGGATCGGACCGGTTAATCTGCCTAATATTCAATCCACCGACTCTGCCGATTCCGTCGTAGCCGAATGGCATGCCAAGCTCGACAAGGAACTGGAGCCGTACATCCGTGAACCGTTCCCATTTGTCTACGCGCTGCCGGATGAGGCGAGTGTAGAGAGTATGGCGATGCCTGACATCACGACCTATGTGGAAGAGATGAACTTCAAATTTATTAGTGGAGATGCCAGTCTGGATCAGTTCGACAGTTATATTGAAACTTTGAAAAAGATGAATATTGAGCAGGTTATTGCTGGCAGACAGGCGCAGTATGATCGATATAAGGCTGCACAGAAATAGGAAATAGGGTTTCAGGCGTATGAGAGGTGTTGATTGATTTTGATAACCATTAAAGACATTGCCAAACTGGCGGGAGTGAGCTATAGCACGGTATCCAAGGCGCTTAACGATGATCCTCGGATCAAACCTGCGACGAAGCAGAAGGTGCTCGCCGTTGCGGAGAAACACCAGTATCGGAAAAACATGTTGGCCCGGCAGCTCTCCACAGGCAGAAGTAATATCATCGGTTTTGTGCTGGATGAGCTGAGTAATCCGCTGTTCTCGAACATATCCGGCAGTCTGCACGCAGAGCTGAAGAAACGGGGATATCAGATGATTCTGGTCGTCGCCGATGACGGGGTGGATGTCTTCAGCCAGCTGCGTGTGGACGGTTGTATTCTGTGGGACTATGCCTTGGACAATCGGGATGTATTTTGGAAAAAATTTGCGACCCTCAACATGCCATGTTTCGTGTTGGGTACAGATGAGACGCCGAACTCTCCATACATTAAGATTGATCGCAAAGAGGGCATATTCAAAGCAGTTGAGCACCTGCAATCGCTGGGTCATACCCGAATCGGTTTTATTGGCAACTCGCAGAATATCAAACTGGAGGGATACAGGGAAGCGATGCAGCGCACCGGCCTGATGTTCAACGAAGACCATGTACTGCCAGCACACTCCTCTTGGGAGGATGGATATTTTGCCATACGTAATCATACATTTGGCCCGGAGTCACCCACGGCTTTTATCGGATTAAACAACCTGGTGACCCGGGGAGCGCTGCGGGCCTTGCTCGAAGCGGGTTACAGTGTCCCACGGGATATCTCATTGATCGGTTACGATGATCTGCCCGATATGCAATACGCTGAGGTTGCACTGACAACCATCGGACCACCGCTGGATGAATTGGCTGCGCAGGCCGCAGAGCTGATTGTATCGTTAATTCGTGATGAACAGGTGGACTATCCGGTAGTCATTCAGCCGAAGCTGAATCATCGTAATTCAACGGCAAAGTGTCAGTAACCCATTAATGCCGGTATCTTCGTCCTCTTTGGGATCGCGTAACGCTGTGTGGGGGGCGAAGAGTAAAAATGATTAGACGCACATGTGCACGTTAAGGATGGTACAACATTCAAGGAGGGGTCCGTTATGCAGGTACAGACGCAATTATCCTGGTCTGAGCGAATAGCAGAGACGATTATCCAGCAATGTGATGGGGACGGCTATCATGCGTTTCCTTCTGAACGATGGGCGTATGTTCAGGGTATGACACTAATGGCAATGGCGCAAACGGGTAAACAGTACGGTAAGGACGATTATATTGCTTTTATGAAGAGACATATGGATATGTATGTGCAGCAAGATGGTTCCATTGCGACGTATTCACTTGAAGAATACAACCTGGATCAGATCAATCAGGGCAAAAACCTGTTTGGATTGATGGATACTACCGAAGACCAGCGTTACGCGAAAGCCGGACATCTACTGGCAGCGCAACTTGCAGGGCAGCCCAGAACATCCGAAGGCGGCTTTTGGCACAAAAAGATCTATCCTTTCCAAATGTGGTTGGACGGATTGTATATGTCGTCTCCTTTTCTGGCTCAGTATGCGAAGCAATTCAGTCGTCCGGAATTATGGGATGAGGTGGCTCACCAGATTCTGCTGATCGAACGCCAGACCCGTGATCCGCGGACCGGACTGCTTTATCATGGCTGGGATGAATCGAAGGAGCAGGTCTGGGCGGATTCATCGACAGGTTGCTCCGCACATTTCTGGAGTCGTGCGATGGGCTGGTATGCAATGGCTATTGTGGACAGCGTGGAGCATTTCCCCGTGAATCATCCAAAGCGCGGAACCATCATTGGCATCTTCGAACGGATGTGTAACGCGTTGGTTCGGGTACAGGAACAGGAGAGTGGCCTATGGTTCCAGGTACTTGATCAGGGTTTCCGCAAAGGAAACTATCTGGAAGCTTCCGGCTCAAGCATGTTCGTGTATGCACTCGCGAAGGGTATACGGCTACGTTATCTAGAGCCGCATTTCAGAGAAGCAGCAGAAAAAGGCTGGAACGGACTCATCTCCAAATTGGTGGAAGAAACCGCTGACGGAGTGAAGCTGAATGGAATCTGCCACGGTGCGGGACTCAGTCTGGACCGTGACGGCTCTTACAGCTACTATGTGAGCGAAGCAATTGTAAGCGATTCCTTTATGGGTGTGGCTCCGTTATTGCTGGCTGCGCTGGAAATGGAGCGATTGCCATGAGCAAGCATGTATCACCGGATACCAATCTGGGTCAATCGATGCGATATTATACCGTTTCTCCGGATGGGACGGGTGATTATGCTACCATACAGGCCGCGATTGATGCCGCTCCGGACAACGGAACCGAAAGCTTCACGATCCGAATTAAGTCAGGTGTATATTATGAGAAGCTGCATATTGAGAAGTCTATGATTCGTCTGATCGGTGAGGGGGCGGAGCATACGGTCATTACATATGATGATTATGCGCTCAAGAAGTTCCCGGATGGGTCGCAGTATCATACCTTTCATTCCTACACAGCTTTCATCGGAGCAGACGATTTTACAGCGGAGCAAATATCCTTCGTTAATTCAGCCGGGCCAGGCAAGGTAGTGGGTCAGGCGTTGGCTGTGTACGTGGATGGAGATCGGGCCGCATTCCGCAGTTGTCGCTTCATCGGCCATCAGGATACGATCTTTACCGGACCATTGCCGGAGCAGCCTCTGGATCGCAGCTACTTTGGCGGGCCGCGAGATGGTGCCGAGCGGCGGAAGCTACGTCAATATTATGAGGACTGCTACATTGAGGGCGACATCGATTTTATTTTTGGCTCGGCTACGGCGGTGTTCAAGGGTTGTGAGATCTTTGCGAAGAACTTGTCCGATACGGCGACTGCGAACGGTGAAGTGAACGGTTGGATTACCGCAGCATCTACACCGGAGGATGTACGATATGGGTATGTATTTATCGATTGTGATCTCACCAGCAATGCACCTCCTCAGTCGGTATACCTCGGCAGGCCATGGCGTAATCATGCCAAAGTCTGCTTCTTGAACTGTTGGATCGGTGCTCATGTGAAACAGGAGGGCTGGCATAACTGGAACAAGGCAGATGCTGAAGCGACGGTTGGATATGCGGAGTATAACAGCGCGGGGCCTGGTGCGGAGGATACTTCGGGTCGTGTGCCTTGGGCCAAGTTACTGACAGAGCAGGAAGCTGCGGAGTACTCCATATCCCGTGTGCTATCCGGCAATGATGGCTGGCAGCCACATGAGAAACTAGGATAAGCGCAGAACGATTACTATAAAATATCATAAAAGCCTCCATACTCCCCGCTGACGCGAAGAGTATGGAGGCTTTGGAGTATCATTCTTTAATTAAAAATCGAAGTTGTCAGGATCGGGTCCAACGCGTACATCTTCGTTCAGGGCACTGATCTGATCCATCTCTTCATTTGAAAGTTCAAAGTCGAAGATGGAGGAGTTTTCGATAATCCGCTGTTCCTTGGTCGACTTTGGAATAGTAATGACCCCATTTTGCAGATCCCAACGCAGAATTACTTGTGCAACCGATTTGCCTTTGGCTGAAGCAATCGACGTGAGTACCGGATTGTCCAGTAACTGACCCTGCATCAGAGGTGACCAAGCTTCAAGTTGAATACCATGCTTTTCACAGAAAGCTTTAAGTTCAACCTGAGTCAGTCGAGGGTGGTATTCCACCTGATTGATCATCGGCTTCACTTTGGCATCCTGCATCAGGTCTTCGAGGTGGTGAATCTGGAAGTTGCTTACGCCAATGGCCTTAATACGGCCGGCTGCATACAGCTCCTCGATTGCTTTCCAGGCTGCTTTGTATTTGCCTGCCTTAGGCCAGTGGATTAGGTACAGGTCGAGGTATTCCAATCCCAGTTTGTTCAAGGTTGTATCAAAAGCCGCAAGTGTCTCCTCATATCCGAGGTCTGCATTCCATACTTTGGATGTCACGAACAACTCTTCACGTTTCAAGTTGTTTTCTTTCAATGCCTCTGCAATCGCTTGGCCCACTCCGGCTTCATTGCCGTATATTGCGGCAGTATCAATGCTGCGGTAGCCATGTTTAATCGCATTTTTCACAGCTTCAATCAATTCAGATCCTTCTTCTACCTTAAATACGCCAAGTCCAAACCAAGGCATATGAACACCGTTATGCAAAGTTACTGTAGATTGTAAATGTTGTGCGGTTTGAGTTGTTGTCATGAGAGTTCCTCCTTTAAATGTGTAAAAATCAGTCATTTCAAGCTGAATTTCCGTTAGTTCATCATACAAAATCAAATCATAGTAGATCAAATAGGGCTCAACGTATATAGTATAGTAAAATACGATTTGAAACCGGTTCCCTTCATTGGCTGGAACTGATATACAAAAGGGTGCATCCCATGGTCGGAATGAAACTTAGAACAAAGCTTTCTCCATTCACGCGGGTACTTGTTGATCCTTGCTATCCAGCATTTTAGCCCATGCAGTCAGGATTACGGCTACGAGAACCATCAAAGCACCAACCCATGTCGTGTGAATCAAACCGATGGAGTCATTGATCACGCCACCCAAATAGGCACCTATGGCAATGCCTGCATTAAAAGCAGCGATATTAAAGGCAGAGGCTACATCTTTCGCCTGTGGTGCATATCGTTCAGCCAAGGTTACCACATACATCTGAAGACCAGGCACATTCATGAAGGCGAGCAGGCCCATGCCCATAATGGTGAGCAGAGCTGCCAATTTGAACGGGACGGTAAAGTACATCACGCCCAGAATGATGGTCTGAATGATGAACATGTAGAAGAGGGCCTTGAGCGGGTTGCGATTGGCTGCTCTACCGCCGATAATATTGCCGACTGCAATGGCGATTCCGTACAACAATAGAATGAATGCTACCGTTTTCTCGGAATAGCCGCTGATATCATGCAACAACGGGGACAGATACGTAAAGACAACAAATGTTCCTCCGTACCCAACAGCAGTAATGGCAAAAGCAAGAAGCAAGCGCCCACCGGTAACCAGCTTCAGCTGATCCCGGAATGCCGTCCGTGTTCCACGTTTCAACGTAGATGGCACAAGTATCAGGTTTCCGATCATCGCAATGATGCCGACAACGACAATCAGGATAAAGGCAGCGCGCCAACCCTAATGTTGACCGATGAGTGTACCGAGAGGCACACCCGTTACCGTGGCGATCGTTAGCCCGGAGAACATGATGGCAATGGCGCTTGCCCTGCGATTGGCAGGTACCAGATCGGCTGCAATAGTCGAGCCGATCGACATGAATACGCCGTGTGCCAGAGCGGAGATCACTCGTGCAATGAGTAACATGGTGATACCCGTCGATAGTGCAGCCATTGTGTTACCGGCAATGAAGACAACCATGATGGCAAGCAGTAGCGTTTTGCGTGATACGGTAGACGTCAGTGAGGTCAGAACAGGAGCCCCAAAGGTAACGCCTAAGGCATATAAAGTAACGGTCAGTCCCGCTGTAGTTACGGAAATGCCGAGATCATCTGCAATGAGGGGCAGTAGCCCGACGCTGATAAACTCTGTGGTACCGATAGCGAACGCACTAATGGCCAGCGCCAGCAGTGCCCACGTGCTGCGTTTTGAATCTTGTAACATTTCTTGCTCAACTCCCCAGAATGTAGATTTACGTACCGGCAAATGCTATTATGAGTTATTCAGTATAGATTGAATAGTACGTACTTTTTAGTACCCTACGTACTTTTTGGTGCCTATACAGCATGCGACGGATGTAATCCAATTCATCAGGGAGGAAGCAAGTTATGGTTCGAAAAAAATATAATATCTCGGTTGAAGCTACCCTTGAGGTGATCGGTGGCAAGTGGAAATGCGTCATTCTCTGTCATTTGACACATGGGAAGAAGCGAACCAGTGATCTCAAGCGTATTATGCCCGCAATTACACAGAAAATGTTAACACAGCAACTGAGGGAGCTTGAGAACGACGGGATCGTGAACCGAATTGTATATAATCAGGTCCCTCCCAAGGTGGAGTACGAATTGAGTGATTATGGCCGCAGTTTGGAACCGATTCTCAATGCGCTCTGTAATTGGGGAGATCAGCATATTGTGAAGGAATACGGAGATAAATCAGCAGTGCTGGAGGACAATGGGCTCAATGATTTTAACTCAGACAATAGGGAGCTGGTGCAACCGTGAACTATGAGATTCTATATGATGGTGCTTTTGCGATGCTTAAAGTACATTTGCAGCGGGGAGAGCGGTTCAAGGCCGAGAGTGGTGCGATGGTATCCATGACTCCGACGGTTGAACTGAAGGGTTCAGCAGAAGGTGGAATGTTTGCTGGGTTCGGTCGGATGCTGAGCGGGGAGAAGTTCTTCTTTCAAGAATTGACGGCTGCGGGCGGATCGGCAGAGATTCTGCTCTCACCTTCAAGCATGGGCGATGTGGAAGCCGTTGAATTGGACGGTTCCTATTCGCTCTATGTGCAGAAAGACGGATTTCTGGCAGGAACCGAGGGCATTCAGGTGAATACCAAAATGCAAAACCTGAAGAAAGGTCTCTTTTCGGGAGAGGGTTTCTTTATTATTGAGATCAGTGGGCGTGGAACCGTATTTCTATCTTCCTATGGTGCAATCCATGCGATCAATCTGGCCGCAGGTGAAGAAATGATCGTGGATAACGCCCATTTGGTGGCATGGCCTCATTATGTAGATTACCGTATTGAGAAAGCTTCACAGGGCTGGTTATCCAGTGTTACAAGTGGAGAAGGATTGGTATGTCGGTTCCGTGGAGAAGGAACCATTCTTATACAGAGCCGCAATCCGCAAGGATTCGGACAATGGGTGAAGCAGTTTATCCCTACGCGCTAAATATTTTTGCAGAAGAACACACAGAGTTGCAACGGATGTGTTTCCATCATCGTTATATGAATAATGGACTTACTGTAATGTCTGATGGATACATATTCTGTTGCACAAGGTCGCACATCATGGAGGTATGAGATGACAAGCTCACAGTATAAAAACGCACAAGAAAGCCCGGGATACCTGCTATGGCAGGTTACAGCGATGTGGCAAAAGGAAGTACGTCGGGTGTTGGAGCCACTCGAACTAACACAGCCCCAATTTGTGTTGTTGCACGCCTGTTTATGGCTCAATGAACACGATGAGGAAGGCAAAGGCGTAACTCAGGTTCAGATTGCTCAGTTTGCCAAGGTGGATGTTAACGTAACTTCTCAGGTTCTACGTGCTCTTGAAAAAAGGGAATTAATTACCCGCGCTCGTCATCAGACGGATACGCGTGCCAATATTATCACAACAACGGAAGAAGGAACCCGATTGGCTGTGGAGGGAATTCATCTTGTCGAGGAATCGGACAAGGCATTCTTCGAAACTTTGGATGATCGTAAGGGAGAGTATTTGGAGATCATGCAGGAGTTTCTTCGCCAAAAAACAGAGGGATAATTCATAATATATATTTTTTATTTTATTAAACTACAGAATGTAGTGGAACTGGAAGTTTTTCTAATTACTAATAATTATAGTGCCGCTATAAAATACAAATAAACCTCCTGACTTTATCCGTCGGGAGGTCTATTTCGGTTGTTTCAATCGATACGATAGGATGCAAATGGCTCGCGGCGACGGAAAGAGTCGCTGATCTGATCTAGATCGGACAACAGCTCATCGGGCAGTGATATGTCCAGACTAGCCAGATTATGCTCCAGCTGTTCGGTGCGAGTAGCCCCGACAATCACTGTGGATACAGCTGGACGTGTCAGTAGCCATGCGAGCGACAGCACGCTCGGGGAGCAGCCATATGAGGCAGCTTTTGCACTCACTTGTTCACTCAGTTGGATATTATGCTCCAGCAGGAAACGGTTGAAGGACGGATCGGTGTCTGCTCTGGAACCGGAAGGCACGCTGGTCTGTCCGTTATATTTACCTGTCAGAATACCGCCTGCCAATGGGAAATACGGAATAATGCCTACACCCTGATCGAGACACATCGGAATCAGTTCAAGCTCGGGTGTACGGTCTGCCAGAGAGTAGCTAGTTTGGGTGGAGATGTAGCGCACATAGCCTTTC
Source organism: Paenibacillus sp. SZ31 (assembly GCF_012912005.1). GTDB lineage: Bacteria > Bacillota > Bacilli > Paenibacillales > Paenibacillaceae > Paenibacillus. Next base: position 529,180 of record NZ_JABBEA010000003.1, on the reverse strand, counting down.
TGTTCACTGATGCCTAAAGATTTCATCAGCTCCCAAGCTGCGTAGTTGGAGGCTCCGATGTAACGAACTTTACCGGAAGTGACCATATCGTCCAGTGTGCGCAGTGTTTCATCCAGCGGTGTATGCGGATCAAAAGTATGGATCTGGTACAGATCCACATAATCCGTTTGCAGACGCCGCAGGCTATGTTCCAGCTCTTGTTGCAAATGGTAGCGGGAGGAACCCCGCCCATGGGGACCATCATGCCGGGGTAATCCGGCTTTGGTAGCAAGCACCGCGTTTTCCCGTCGACCTGAGAGGGCTTGTCCAATGATACGTTCCGATTCCGTACCTGCGTAGATATTGGCGGTATCAATAAAGTTGATGCCCTGATCCATCGCTGCATGAATAATGCGGGTAGAAGCTGCTTCATCTGCGCGTTTGCCAAACGCATTGGTGCCGAGCCCCAGTGCCGACACACGCAGACCACTATTGCCCAAACGTCGATACTCCATCACTCATCGCTCCTTATCTGTCAGTCTTTGTATAGCAGATTATAACGTAATCTATTGAAAACGTGTTATTAATATAGTTAAATGATTCTAAGAACCCGTTATTAAAGGAGATATGATGGAAAACAGTGCTGCACATTTAACAAGACGGAAGCCGAAGAAACCGAAGAAGAAATGGAAGAAGCCATTGATCATCACCCTAAGTGTGCTGCTTGTGTTGGGAGGACTCGGATTTATCTATCAAAAGCAACTCATCGTGTTTGCCTTTAACATGTTCGCCTCAGGTACGGTGAAGGAAGCCTTGGATGACTCCTATAAGCCAGCTGGCGATAAGGATGCCCCTGTTGTAGAACATACGGACCCATTCTCACTGTTGTTGCTTGGCATTGACCAACGCGACAATGAACCAAGCCGTTCGGATACCATCATCTATTCCGTCGTGCGTCCAGAGGACAATAAAGTGCTGCTGCTGTCTATTCCACGTGATTCCTATACCGAAATTGTCGGCCGGGATGTGAAGTCGAAGATCAATTCGGCTTATGCCCACGGCGAAGCCAAGATGGCGATGGATACGGTGGAGAATTTGCTGGAGAATAAAGTGGATTTCTATGCCGCGATTAATTTTAACGGGCTCAAGGACATTGTTGATGCGGTGGGCGGTGTTGAACTGCCGATCAAGAAGAACATCGAGAACAAATCAAAAGCGCATGAGAAGTTGTTCGTTGAAGCGAACAAACCGATCTATAGCGGCGAAGAAGCGCTTGGTTATGTGCGTTACCGCGAAGATTCCGATTTCAATCGGACGATGCGTCACCGGATTTTCCTAAGTGCCTTCATGAATCGTGCGCTGGAGGTCAAAAATCTGACCAAGATTCCGGACGTGATCCAGATTGCCGGATCGAATTTTACAACCAACATGACTTCGGACTTCATCGTGAAGTTTGCCGAGTCCTTATATATGAAAGACAGTGCACCAACAATCAGCAACTACATGCTGAAGGGGGAAGGTGCGACGCGCAGTGGCGTATGGTTCTACGATCTGTCGGACGACGATCTGCAATATGTGCGTGGTATGATCGCCAGTTGGCTGGACCCGGATGCGACCGAGATAATTGAACCGGAGTCAGCGGATCAGGCAGATACACCAGATGCAGCATAAGCATCCATTCTTGTGCAAAATACTCATATGAATAAAAGTCCGGCGAAGCGGCTGCTTCCCGGCTTTTTTGCGTTTGAAATTCTTCGGATGAAATATTGTACGGATATATCTAATGTTTAAACCTCTTTTTATGGCATACATATAGTAAAATATAGGGAAAAGATTAAACATCAACCAACGGAGGAAGCTCATGAAGGAGTTTAAGGAACGGCTTGGGCAGGTTCAGGAGCAGCAGAAACAGCTTGCCAAGGAGTATAACGCCCTGCTCCAGGAATACGAGTCCGATGACCTGATCGTTCAGAATGAACAATTGCAGGAACAGTACGAAGCCCACAAGCTCAAGCTGCAACAGCTTGAACTTCGCTCGCGCAAGATGGAAGAAGAGAATGCACGTCTTCGCATGGCGTTATCCGAACAGATGCTGGATGAGAAGCTGAATCTGATCCGGGTATCCCGGGAGAAGATGGAGACCTATTTTCAAGGGAAAACAGCGGTACATAATGATCGAATTGCATTCCATGAACATCGAACCAAGTCCAATCTAAACGGGCTGTACAACCAGGCTGCACAGGAGTTGCAAGAGGATTCCGACGAGGTGAAGGAGAGGATTGCTTACCTTGCCGCAGAGGTGAATGAGCGCATTGAAACGCACAGACGAGCCGTACGGGAGAGAGAAGAGGCTCTGCGTGGGCACATGGAACGTGGATATGAGCAGATGGCGGAGGAAGGGTTGAGCGAAGAGACTATTCAACGCCGGATCAAGCAGAATCGCATGGAGATGAAGATTGGACTCAGCTGGATCAACAAGGTTGCCATTCTACTCCTCATTCTGGGGGTTGGAGCAGCGTTTCAACACTCGTACACGACCTGGTTTAATGACGAGATGAAGAGTGGAGCCTTTTTCCTGCTCGGTGCACTGATGCTCGCTGGAGGAGAGTGGCTGTTCCGCCGCAAAAGGCAGACGTTTGCGATGGGCCTGCTCGGCGGTGGGATCTCTGTGTTGTTCGGCTCCGTCTTCTATAGTTACTTTTTACTGCATATTATCGGGTTATATACGGGACTTGGCTTGTCTGTATTGGTATCGGCAATCTCCGTATTGTTGTCCTTGAGATATCAGTCGAAGACCATCTGTTCACTAGGTTTGGTGGGCGGCTATCTTCCGTTATTCTCTTACATGTTCTCGTTCGGGCTTGAAGGCCCTGCTGTCTATGTAGCTATGATCTATCTGCTGCTCTTAAACGGCATTATTGTGTTCATCTCATTTGGAAAACGGTGGCCGGTGGTGCACTATATCAGTTTTCTATTTAATACACCGTCTATGCTCATCCTCTTATGGCTGTCGCCAAGTGAGAAGATTGGCATGTTGTATTCCATTGTGACGTTTGCATTATATCTGGGTATCACGCTCGCATATCCATTCAAACACCGGATGAAGTTAACCTGGTGGGATTTCGCTCTACTCGCTATGAATACGAGCATTAGCTGTCTAATGTTATACGTGTTATTTGATGTGGCGGATTGGAATGATGCCCAAGGCTTGCTGGCCTTGATCTTCTGCGTGGTGTATCTGGGCCTCGCACGATTCGTCCAGCGCCATATGGCTCAGGAGAAACAGACGATATTACTCTTTTATGTGACTTCTCTGACATTCGCCATTCTGATTATTCCGTTCCAGTTCGGGGCCAAGTGGTTATCGATGGGCTGGTTGATCGAGGGTGTTCTGTTGGTTACGCTTGGACATCTGAAACGGCTCAAATCGGTGGAACGTGCCGGATGGGGCATCGTTCTTCTATGTCTAATCACTTTTGTGTACTATGATCTGCTGGCGCTATTCTTCATCGGGGAACGTTCTTACTTCATGTTAAAATACTCCAGCATTACGCTGGGAACTGTGCTTATTACACTGTATTATGCCTGGGCAGTTCACAGCAACTCATCTTCCAGAGAGAGATTCAATTATAGCCCGCTGGAGCTGGGTTTCCTGAACGGATTCAAGTATGTGACACTTGCGAATCTGTGGTTATACGTGCTGTATGAGTCGAATGAATTGTATACCAGAGCTGTCGATGGGACGTTCCTGTTATACATGTTCTACAAGTTGCTCATGTTCGCAGCGCTCACCATTGCATTGGCTTATGGACTGAGCAAGGTGAAGCTGCTGCATGATCAATACGTGCAGGTGTATACCACTTTCTTGCATGCTATTGGCTGCTGTATTGCACTGGCCGTAACCTTAACCATGCCAGCGCTTCAGCCGGAAGTTCAGCAGCATACGGCGGCGGAGATTGTTGGTTTGCTGGTGCTAATTATCTTTAACGTAGGGGTATTCTTTGCAGGAAGGGATCTGCTAATTGCAGGCATCCGCGGGCAGTTGAAGAGCATTGAATGGTACCCGGTTATCGCAGGGGTGTATCTGCTGGGTGTCATCACCGTCTTCCTGACGATTCAGTTCCAATGGGGCGATGTGGGGCTGATGTTCAGCCTGATCTATCTGCTGCTGGCGATTCTCTATATTGCCTATGGATTCCGTAGAAAATATGTCATGATTCGGCGTCTCGGCCTTGGCCTAACGTTGTTCGCTACGGGTAAGATGGTGTTCTATGATGTGGGAATGCTTACCTCGGGCAGCAAAATCTTTGCCTATTTCAGCTTTGGCGTACTATTGCTTGGGATCTCTTACCTGTATCAGAAGGTGTCCAGTCGGATGGAGGAAATACAGTCCAGAGAGACAGTGAAGCCTAACGACGAGCCGACTGTATCTGAGGATGAACAAGATTGATATAATGATTATACTTCCAGCCCATGATGTGTTGGGGAGGTTTGAACTGCGTTATTGCTGGTGTATGTTTTCATTTGAAATAAATGGAAGGCCTCTGGAAGTGTTTCAAATCCAGAGGCCTTCCACAATTCTTTACTTCGTGTTCTTAATCTCTTCGACGACTTGAAAGCCGTTTGCTTTTCCATTAAGATATCCTTGCTCATAGTAGTCTATCCCGTCAGGGGTTATAGTTACTGCAACTGTCTCCGGATCATTCTCTACGGGCTGTGCAACGATATATCCTCTGTCTAGCAGATATGAGATGGCCCTGTACTTTTCTATGTTTTCCTTTTGGTAGAATCTATTTTTCGGTAAAAGCATCGCGGGATTTTCAGTAAACCAAGCTGAATATATTTGCTCCGTAATATCGTACCTTTCTTGTATCCTCTCTTTAATTTGAATCTCTTTTTCATTGAGCATACGCACACCTCCGCCAATTAAGCTATAATTACGGGTCAGACTACTGATCCTATCTTTTATTCTTCAAAACTACGCTTTGTTTTCCAATACCAGAACTTCTCGCCCTGAGAGATTATAAAACGTTCTAACCATGTCTCAAAGTTACTGTAAAAAGATCCTGTATGTTCAACAGAATATAAACTCTCACAAAGCAACAGATATTGCTCATCACCTGAACTCCAAAGCTCTAAATCAATTAGGATTCGATCATCAAGAATATTGGCGACCACAATCTTATTATCTGATGCTTCATTGTAATGTATAACATCTTGGGCTGAATATAAGAAGCTCTCCCCGCCATATTCAGGGTCTTCAAACAAGGACGCTCCATTACATAATTGTAAAAAGCTTATGTAATCTGGAGGTAATGGAGTAGAAAAATACTCCAAAAGCTCTTTAATTTTATCTTCGGATGCACCTGGTTTGAATTTATTCATAGCAGTCATTTTCCCAGTAGGAGCAAGTATTTTAATTCGACCATTATTTTGGTCCGACCATTCCTTAAATACTTTAATTAACATTTACATAGCCTCCTCAAAAAAACTGGAGCTGTCCAAAAGCCCTTTCTTGTTTGAAAATTATATTTATAGGAATTTTCAGAATCAATTATAGGGAATCTCTCCGGGATATTAGCACGAAACTAATTACATAACCTTAATTCATTTTATCCGAGATTTTCTTAAGCTCAAAGATAGTTGCCTCTGATAACAAGATAAGCTTCTCGTTATTAACAACAAAAAAACTTAAACTTACAGGTATACTAATTTTTGTAGAAGGGTTACTTACACCTATTGCTTTTACGGCATCATTTTTATTTAAGTTTGGAATATCTAATTTATATAATCTATAAAAAGAATCTGAATTATTGCATGTCGCTGTAAACTCATATAATGGGTTTCTTAGTTCAGTTTGATATTTACTGTAGTTTTTAATTCCTTTTGATGAAAATAAGTCTTTTTTGATGATTATTTCATCACCAATAAATTTTTGACCTGTTGGATATTCTGAGGCATCATTATATGAATTTGCAAATCCTAAAAGCTTCTCAACGTTCCAAGTTCCATAGAAATATTTTTCAGTTTCACTATCCAAACTCGTACGTTCTACAGAACAATACTCATTATTTTGCTGTGTTGTTACTTGTTTACTCGGGGACTCACCCGAACCTTGCATAACCGATGCGGGCTTACCTGATCCACCACATCCTGAAAGAAAAACGATACATAACAACATCAATACACCAATCTCTTTTTTCACCTATGATCTCCTTTCGTAGACCTAGCAGAAATTATATCAAAGAAAATGAAACCATGAATGACATATGATTAACATTATTTATAATTTAAGTTAAATTTATGTTATATAATCTTCCATAAAAGGCGTTCCTCGATAATCCAGAAGCACCTAACAGAAATCTACTTGCAAGTAGTCTGTACTCTACCCGTTAACACCGTGATTAAATGGAGAATTGTTGGGTTGAAAGGTGGAGAGGAAACCGAAATCACAAAACTAAGAAATGTCACCAGCAGAAATGGCTGAAATCCATCTGCGTGCCGGGCAGTTTATGATTGAAGTCATGCAATCATCTATACTTTCGGTATTGTTTTACAATCCAAAATAAGGCTCCGGGCTGCTGTGAGAAGCAATCTGGGGCCTTATTGATCTGTTTTAATTTGGATTCGATGCCATAGCCTATTATGACATTCGTGAAACGTTTTGCGCGTAGATCACGTTATAATAGAGTAGACTTAGGGTTGGATCTTCATTTGTAACCATGAGGTTTCGGCAGCCGATGTGCCTTTCAGTGATTCTCCGCCATCATCGTTCATACGGGAGAGCACGGTTAATGTCATGGACAGGGCAAAGGCGAGCAATACGTATATGAAAATGTTTTTTTTGTTCATTAGAAGGTACCTTTCTTGTTGAATGAGCTAAAGTAGACATCCGGCCGTCATGAGAAAAAAAGCACAACGTCTGGTATAGTAGAGTGAGTAGAACCAAACATAAATCGTTCTTGTATACCACTATATTGAACTATAGCGGTGCAAACAATGGAACAAATCTGATGATCTTATCATTATTGTTATGAAATGTTTATAGAGATCGAGTGAGTGATCATTGAAGGTGGGAGAATAACATGCGGGAGACGGCAAAAATCGTCATTCGTACGCCAGGACAGGAAAGTGACGGCTCATTCGCTTATGTAAGCCAGGGTCGCTCCATTACGGTGGGACGTTATACGGGCGGTAGTGAATTGGACTTGTCTGTCTATAATCAGATGATATCGAAGCGGCATTGCCGCATTCATTATGATGTACAGCAACAGCTATGGATCGAGGATCTGGATAGCAAAAATGGAACCGAACTGAACGGGCAGCGCCTCGTTCCCTATGAGAAATATCCGTTTGGCGAGGGAGACAGCCTGACGTTGGTCAATGGCCTGATCCAGCTTCGCACGGAAGGTGACCTTGGAGAGACGAGGGAATATCGTGTGTCGGATCTGCTGGGTGAGGGCGTACGTTTACAGGATCACCTGCAAACGGTGCAGATCGGTGAAGTGGAGATTCCGCTATCCAAGAAGGAGTATCAGCTGTTCAAGCTGCTGTACAGTCAACTGGACCACTTTGTGACAAGGGAACAGATTGTGGCTCAGGTGTGGCCGGAGCGTAGTATGCTGGAGAGTGAAGCGGTAGGGATCGACGAGATTAACTCGCTAATCTATCGGACGAATCGCAAGCTGGGTGTACATTTTACGATTAAGTCTGTGTACAAAAAAGGGGTATACATGAAGTCTCATGTGCCCGAATGAATGAGTGATAACAAAGGGATGATGCTATGTTCATCGTTCATCTAATTCCATGGCTGATTGCTGTGGTGACATTGATATGTGTCATATCCATCGTACTTGTCAGTTGGAAAAACGGAATCTCCCCGATGCCCACATCCAGCCGCGTCAGACAGGTGGTCATTCAGGAGGTAAACCGCATTCCAGGGTACGGAGATGTGCTCGAAGCCGGCTCCGGATGGGGTACATTGGGAATGGATGTTGTAAGGCATTGCCCTGGTAAAAGGCTGACCGGGATTGAGAATTCTATCATTCCCTTATGGTCTTCCCAACTAATTGCCTATCTCAGTGTTCGCTTACGTCGAGCCAAGGGAAACAAACACTCTCTCAAGGGCAGGCTGCGCTTCATGCGCGGGGATATCTACACCAGTTCCTACGAACATGCGGATTGTGTGATCTGTTATCTGTTCCCGGGAGCCATGACCCGGCTTCTGGACAAGTTCAGTCGAGAGCTTCCGCCAGGTGCCAAGGTAATTAGTGTCTGTTTTGCCCTGCCAGGAAAAGAACCGCTACGCACCATTACTTGCCGGGATGCCCTGCGTACCAAGGTGTATGTGTATTCCTTTTAAAGAAAAGAACAGGAAAGTAATCACCAGTTTTTTGCTCAGCTGGAGTGCTGTAAACCTTCTACCATAACGTTAATGGATCAAAGAGTGTGCTCCATATCATAGTAATGCAGATACCACGTAAGCATGAGGATACGAAAAAGGCCCCGAACTCACTATGAAGTGAATCGGGGCCTTTTTGTCTCGCCTTTGAGTTGGGGCAAGAGATTGCTTGATTATTGCTTACCGCACGTATTACTTTGCAGAATCGGTAGTGCCTGTTGTGTCCGTGGTTGTACCGGATTGCGATCTGTTTCTGCCGCCTCCGAATCCGCCTTGTCCACCGCCGCCACCAGGACCGCCCATACCTGTATTGGCTGTAGTTACACCAGATTCATTCACCCAAGTCACATTACTAGTCGATTGGAATGCAACCACTTGAGTTCCGCCACTATAGGTACCGTCTGTGTAGAGTCCATCCACCGCTTCACCTGTAGACGTACCACCGGAGTAGATTACATAGGAGCCATCTTTTTTCAGATCCGGGGAGCTGACAACCACGGTTTGATAATCTTTTGCCGGAGCAAATGTCAGGATGTTGTTGCCTTCGCTGTCTTGTACATGTACAAGTGTTCCAGCTTTTTGCGTTGCAGGGAATGTCATCACAATGGTATTTTGCGTAGACGCATCGGATGTTCCTTGTGCCATGCCAGAGCTTCCGGCAGCCACGAGGTATCCACCGCTAATTTCAAATGTACCGTCATAATCCAATGCTCCGTTACCGTTATCCGTCGGTCCGTTCACAATAACCGTTCCGCCAGTCATGTTGATGGAACCATTGGAATCCAGTCCGTCACCGCCTGCGTTCACGGTGAGTGTACCGCCGTTAATGTGGAACTCGTTATTGCTTGCTGCTGCACCACCCATACCGCCCGGTCCACGTCCTTGCTGATTAGCAGTTGTACCTTGGGATGCCTGATCGGTAGTTGATGTTGTGCCCGTCGTTTCGGTTACAGAGATGTTGGATGTCGTTGCGGCATCCGTTGCTGTAGTAGCGCTATCTGTACTTGCCGCTGTATTCGCAGTTGTTTCCGTCTCGCCACCTGCAGCATTTACGCCATCATCGGATGCCGTTACATCCACATCCCCATCGTTCAGGGTGATGATTGCACCTTCAAGTCCTTCATAGCTCTTCGCAATCGTGATGGTTCCGCCGTTAATCGTCAGGGCCTGATCGGCATGGATGCCGTCATCACCGGATTCGATATTGAATGTTCCGTCGTTGACTGTCACGTTATTGTTGCTGTGCAGGGAATCATCCATGGAATCAATGGTATACGTACCACCATTAACCGTAAGGTCTGTACCTGCTTTAAGTGCTTTGGCACTTGTGGACTCCGTTGCTGTTGTTGCAGTGTCCGCATCAGCATTGTTATCCGTTGTTGTTGTTGTTGTGTTGGCAGAGTTGGATGCCGCTGCGCCGTTCGTATTAGCACCTGCATTCGTACCGCTATTAGTAGGCATCTCCGGCATGTCTGCAGGAGGTTCGCCATCCGGTGGTGTACCCATATCGGTTGGTGGTGTGCCGCCACCCCATCCACCGCCACCGCCAAATGGACCTTCTTCTACTTTGGCTGGTGCATTGGCGCTACCGCCACCCGTTACAATGTTGTATGTGCCGCCATCCGCCACGAGTGCGGTTTCGGCTTGAATACCATCGTTACCACTTTGGATATCGAAGGTACCTCCCGCGATGGCAACGTAGCCTTTAGTGGTATCTGTGTCATTGGTTGATTTAATACCGTCGCCTTCGGCTTCAATGGTAATCGTACCTGCTTGAATTGCGACCATATCCTTACCTTTGATCCCGTCATCGGCTGCTTTGACGCTGATGCTACCACTAATGATTTTGAGATCATCCTTGCTCGTAATACCTTCATTATAGTTACCTGTGACGGTCAATTGACCTGCACCGTTGAATGTAAGATCCGCTTTGCTGAAGATCGCAGCATCCGGCTCGTCTGTTGTAGCGTCGGCGTACACATATGTTTTACCATCGGAAACGGTATTCTTGGTTCCTTTTTCGAGCGTAATTACCGCTTTACCCGCCTTCTGAATGTAGATCGCGGCGCTGTCGTTATCATGAATTGTTGCTCCGTTTAATACGAGATGCACAGTCCCCTTATCGGCAACGTTAACCACGATCTGTCCATCCGTTAGCTCACCGCTAAGTACATAAGTGCCTGCTTCCGAGATGGTTACCGAACCATTCGCTGCTTTGGCGCCCGAACCGGTCACCGTTGCAGTTGTTCCGTTCAGCTTAATCGCTGTGGAATCTGCCTCACTCCAGCTAATATTGGTATCGTCAGCATCCAGAGAGACCAGATCTGCATATTTTACTGAAGTTTGCTCGCTGACGGATACCGTTTTGGTTGTTCCTGTCGTTGAGGTTGCGGCATTGGCCGTTGTGCTTGTGGTTGCTGGTGAACTGCATGCTGCGAGTAGGCTGGTAATCATGGCGATGGACCAAAGTTTGCTACCTGTTATCATGTTCTTCTTCATATTAGTTCGTTCCCTTCGAATTAAAAATTAATATTCCGTTGTTGGACTCATGGTTAACGAGATATCCAGGTTGCCGTTCCGTGTGCGGATCGCATCGAGAAATTCCTTTTGGCTAACACTTTCGTGAATGGTTACACTGTAGACCAGCTCATACAGACTGCCGAGTTCAGTGGTTCTGATTTTTTTCAGATCAAAAGGTACGTTGAATTTATGGAACACTTCATTAAGGGCTTCTTCATAGCTCAAGTTTTCGGGAATGGTGACTTTCAGCGTTTTCAGCTGACTTTTCTTGCCGCCGAAGTTGAATCGACTCAGAACAAACATCAGTACACACAGGATAATGGTGAACAGCACCGCGTATCCAAAAGCGCCTACACCGCAGGCAAGACCGGAAGCCATCGTGAACAATACATAAGCAATGTCTTTTGGATCACCAGGGGCGCTTCGGAATCGGATGATCGAGAAGGCACCTGCCAAGCTGAAAGCTCGTGCGATGTTGCTGCCGATGAGCAGAATGATGATGGCGACTATGACGGGCAGGACGACCATCGTTAAAGTGAAGCTTTGGGAGTATGTGCTTTGGTTAGTCTTCATGTAGGTAAGGCTGATGACCAATCCCAGAATGATGGCAAGACCAATGGTGATGACTGCGTTGTTAAACGTCAGGTTGGTATCGGTTAGGGCTGAACTGAACAGTGAATCAAGCATATAGGACACGCTCTCTTTCTATAATCGTTTTATCTTGTTCTATGGATGGGTTATAGTCGGTACCTGGCACAAGAATGCGCTCCGTCTGGTAATTCAGGTTCGTTGTTCTCACCAGATGTCTGTACTCGTTGCCGTATTTGGAGAATCCGGTGCGGTAGAGACCATGCTCACAGAGCAGTTGCGACAGCCACAGCGGAACAGTTTTCTCGGCTTTTACTTCCATCAGCCATCGACCGTCCTTCACCAGCGGTTCACCGTAATCTCCCTGTTCCAGCTTCAGATCGTATCTGCGGCTGCGAATATTGGTGTCAAAGGTAATGCGAAGATCCCGGCTGTTCTTGTCGAAGAGCGCTTTGCGTTCATACGCCAGATACACTTTCGGTTCCAGGTCGTAGAGGCGAAGGAAATATTTGATCTCTTCAACAACTTGTTTGTTCATGTAATCCGCGAGCTCTGGCGCCTGTCCTGAACGGACGAATTCGTAAGCTTCATCCAGCTTCAAAGCTGTTCTGCGCTTGTTCACCAGGCCGAAAACTTTCTTTTTGATCTCCAGATACACTTTGGCATTCTCTTCAGGTATTCCATAAGCCCGCAGTCTCAGCTTCTCCTTGTATTTCGGTTTGGAGAGACTGGCGCGAATCAGTGAATCCTGCGGAGTGTCGAAGTACAGGTTGCTGATGGAGTAATACTCATGTTTCTTGTTGTAGGCATCCAGCTCCATGTATTTCAGCAGGTCATTATAGAAGTGTGCGTACTGCTCATCCGTCAGAAGGTACTTGCTCTCATATCGGTTGAATACTTCAATAGCCATGTGGGACTCAGTCCTTTCGTTGGTGGGTTGTATGTTTTGTTGCATCGTGTATTGCTTCCATGTCTGTATCTTAGAGCCCCAACCTTGAATGAATCTTAAATGGTTTTACATTGCGTTAACATTTTTTTACCTTCCTATAATAGTTCGCACGCACAAAATGAATTAAGATTGATTCAAGGTTTAATTGGTAGAATAGGTGATATCATAAAGAGTTTAATGAAGACGAATAATTCAAGCAGAGGAATGAATAGAGCATGAGAATATTAATTGCGGAAGATGAGGTTCATTTGGCAGAGGCTGTATCGCAGATTTTGAAAAAAAACAACTACTCCGTGGACATGGTCCACGACGGCAGATCAGGATTGGATTATGCGCAGAGCGGCATCTACGACCTGTTACTACTCGACATCATGATGCCGGAAATGGACGGGATCACCGTCCTGAAGAAACTTCGCAGTGAAGGCAATCATACGCCTGTTATTCTGCTCACTGCGAAAGGCGAACTATCGGACAAAGTCACAGGCCTCGATTATGGCGCCGATGATTATATCGCCAAGCCCTTCGCCACGGAGGAATTGCTGGCACGGATTCGAGCAGCCTTACGACGGAAGGGTGAAGTGGTTCCCGAGGAGGGGCTGAAGTTCGGCGACATTGAGCTGAATACAACCCAGTTGAAGCTAAGCGTTCAGGGTAAGGAGATCAAGCTGAATCTGAAGGAGAATGAACTGCTGGAGCTGTTGATTGCCCGCAAACAGGCGATTACCTCCAAAGAGCAGATTATTGAGAAGTTATGGGGATTTGATTCGGAAGTGGAGTATAACAATGTGGAAGTATATATCTCTTTTTTACGCAAAAAATTAACCTTCCTGAACGCTGCCGTCCGCATTAACACAATTCGGGGTGTGGGGTATGTACTTGAGGTGACGTCCTGATGTTCAAGAAACTCCGAAATCGATTCCTGATCGTGAATCTGGTGTCGATCTCCATCATGATGCTGGTGGCATTTGCGACGATCTATACGATTACGTACCAGAATGTGCAACGTGAGACGAGTATGGAGCTGTACAAGGTGTCTGATTTCTACCACAGTCCTTATAATTCATCCAAGATGCCGCGTGGGGAAGATGGGGGGATGGGGACAGGCTCCGGCACAGGTTCTAGTACAGGCGTAGGTTCAGATTCGTTGCCCACGGATGCCATGGGTGGTGATAATGGAGGACCGGGAGGGGACCCCAACTCACCTCCGGCACGTTCCGTTTCGTTCATGATCAAGACGGATGACCAGTGGAAGATTACGGATACGCATTCTCGATTTGATATGGAAGATACGTTCTACACCGAGGCGTTGCAAAAGGTTGACCAGAATAAAGTGGGTGATTCAGAACGGCAGACTGGACAATTTGCGTTGGATGGAACGGACTGGGCCTATGTGGTTGATCCGAGCGGTGACGGGCATATGATTGTATTCATTGATGTGACTGCACAACAAGGTATTCTTACGAATCTGATCTATACCTTTGCTGTTGTCGGACTGGTGATGCTGATTGTGATCTACTTCTTGAGCCGTTATTTTGCCAATCGTTCCATTGCGCCAGTCAGAGAAGCATTTGAGAAACAAAAACAATTCATCGGAGATGCTTCTCATGAGCTGAAGACACCTCTGGCGATCATTAATACCAATGCAGATGTGCTGCTCGCGAATCAGGAGGATACCATAGCGAACCAGGCGAAGTGGCTTCACTATATCAAGTCAGAAACGGAGCGCATGACCGGACTTACGAATGATTTACTCTATCTGACCCAGATGGATGATGCGCGCTCCACGATGATTCATGCGAAGTTCAATATGAGCGATGCGGTAGAGAGTATTATTTTACCGATGGAGGCCGTTATTTTTGAGAAAAACATCTCCCTCGATTACAACATTGAGCCGAATCTTACGGTTCATGGGAACAGTGAGCAGATCAAACAGGTCATTCTGATCCTGCTCGATAATGCTGTGAAGTATTCCGGTCCCAAAGGGTCCGTAAACGTTACGCTCCAGAGACAGAATAATGATGTTATGCTGGCGGTGTCCAATACAGGTGACGGCATTGCGCCGGAACATCTGGATCGGATCTTCGATCGATTCTATCGTACCGATTCTTCAAGAGCCCGCAAACATGGTGGGCATGGTCTGGGTCTCGCGATTGCTCGTTCCATTGTGGATCAGCACAAAGGAGAGGTGTATGCTCGAAGCGTGGTCGGAGAGGGTGCTACATTTTACGTGCGGTTGTCGTAGGGGTGGAGTGATACGCTGGCTCAACACTGACCTTCGCTACCGCTCTATAATCGTTCGTCAGGCATAAGTTCTGCCTGTAATGGGTTAACCTATGCTACAATGGCAACAGTATGTATGAATCAAGGAGATGAACTGAACGTGGCAGAAGCAAACGCAATTAATGAACAAGAAATGATGCAGTATATTGCAGATAAAACGAAGGCAAGCCAGGCGAACATCGCTCTTGTGCTGAAGCATGAGCAAGCGTACATCAACAAGGCGCACGAAAATGCCAAAGGCAACGATGTGGATATTGACGGCGATGATCTGGCTGACTACATCCTTAGTCGCAAAGATGTGAAGCTGGATGAGTTGACTGTGGAAAGCATCTTGGATGCTGAAATGGACTACTTGATGGACAAGGGTCACGCAGGGTACGTCGATTAAGTTAAGCGTAGGCAAAATCTAACGAACCTGACAGTTGTTATTCGGGTATTTCTCGCTCGTTTGGGAATGTAACGAATCTCAGACACATTATTCTCTGGATTTTAGGGCTTTTCGGTGCAATTGCAGTATTTTTGCGGAATTAGCGTGTCTGAGATTCGTTAGTTTGGGAAATAAGCTCTTTTAGTCGATATAAGGTGCCCTAGATTCGTTAGAGTAATCACAGGGTACAACGAGGTGTTAGATGGCTGTTTCTAAAGTGAATTTCACATATGCAGCCTTCTGCATGGCAAGTGTTGTACGTAAAAAAGACCTCAACTCCACAATACTGTGGTGTTGAGGCCTTTTTTAGATTGTAGCGACCTGGCATGCCTACAGGTCACCTGTTGGTTTAACGCTACTAGGATAGAAATTGAGTTCTATCGTACTGGGCCACTATATCGGATCATTTGTCGAGTTTCGCTATGAGTACGGCTCTAAGAGTGCCGACCTATCGGACAACCTCATCGCATCACTCATCTGTTTGCTCTACAGTCATCCCTATTGGACATCGCTGTAAGGTGAGATTTTTAGGTAATCCCTATCAAACCTACCGTTTACAGCTTCTTATTGACCCATCATGCCGCCATCTACGGTGTAGAGGGATGCTGTGACATAGGATGCTTCTTCGGACAACAGGAAGTTCATCACCGCAGCGACTTCTTCCGGTTCACCGTAACGGCCCATTGGAATGGCAGATACCGTAGCAGATTGGTAATCTTCCACGTTGCCGGAGTTAGCTTCGATCTGACGCATCATACGTGTGTTGATTGTGCCTGGCAATACAGCGTTTACCCGGATATTGTAAGGTGCGAGTTCATTCGCAGCGGTACGTGTGAGACCAACTACGGCATGTTTGGACATAATATATGGAGATACAGCAGGTGCACCCATCAGACCCGCGAGGGAAGAGGTATTTAGAATCGCACCGGATTTTTGTTTTTTCATAACTGGAATGACGTTCTGCAGACCCAGGAATACGCCACGAATGTTGACGTTATAGACCATATCCAGTGCTTCAACACTCAGGTCTTCAATCAGTCCTGTTGGACCTTCAATCCCTGCATTGTTTGCAAAGTAATCGATTCGGCCAAACGCATCCAGTGCTTTTTGCACATAGTTTTTCACGTCTGCTTCTTGGGATACGTTCGCTTTTACGGCGATGACGTGCTCTTTGTCGAGGTTCAGATCGGTAATTGTCTGTTGGATGGCTTCTTCATTCAGGTCGACTAGCACCAGATTGATTTTGCGCTCAGCCAGGCGACGTGCCAATTCTTTACCAATGCCTCCGGCTGCTCCTGTAATAATGGCTGTATGTGTATAAGATGTACTCATGAACTATCCGCTCCTCATTCATTATTGACAGGTATTTCTCAAAAAAAGTTTGAACCTGTCATCTATCGTTCCTGTCTCAATGTTAAGATATACATAGCCGTGTGACAATAATCATTGACAGCGCATATGTCAGCTATCGGACAGAGATGTAAGCGGTGTTCATTTAGTTTACAATAATGAACAAAGGAGGCGAAAATGTTGATCATTGAACATCCTCAGGACCGGAGAGCACGAAGAACGCAGGATGCCATCATCGCTGCGGCGGTTTCTTTGATATTGGAGAAGGGGGCAGACGCTTTAACCATTCGAGATATTACGGAACGGGCGGATTACAACCGGGGAACCTTCTATTTGCATTTTCCCGGCAAACCGGAGTTATTGCAGTTCATTCTGGATGATTTCATGCAGGGGGTGGGACAAGCTTATGCAGAACCGTACACACATCTCAAAGAAGTGGACATGACTGCATTACTGCCCTCCACGATGCCTGTATTTGAATATATTGAGGCTCATCAGGATATTTTCCGTGCATTAATCACGATGCACTCAGATATGGGTTCCCGAATATGCAATATGTTTAGAACGTATCTAACCGAAGATTTTGTATTGGTGACCGAAGATAGTGAGCAAACCATTAATTACGACATCATGTTAAGTTATTTGGTATCTGCTACGGTGGGTGTGATTATGCATTGGGCGGAGATTGGGTTCAAGTATTCTGCACATTATATGGGGGAACAGCTTACGGCACTGATTAACATCAAACCGACCCGTCTGCTGATTGAACCAGGGCAGAAGGGCCGGACTATTCATGAGCGTATGCTGTTGGATTAGAGTGCCGGATTATCCGGTCATGGAGGCGTTCGCGGCTTGTTGCATCTGAAGCAGTTGTTCGCGGACCAGGACCGACTCTCCGACCATAATTAATGCTGGATTATTCACTTGATGTGACAGGGCGAGGGAGTGCAGTTCGGCAAGTGTGCCGGTAATAATCCGTTCCTCCGAAGTGGTTCCCCGTTCAATTAAAGCTGCGGGTGTGCTTCCACTTTTGCCATGGTGAAGCAATTCATGTTGAATCTGAGGCAGTTGGCTAATGCCCATGTAGATGACCAGTGTATCCACACTATGAGCGAGCAGGTCCCAGCGGACCGAGGATACACTTCCGTCGCTACCGGTTCCAGTGACACATGCGAAGGATGAAGCAATCCCACGATGAGTTAACGGAATAAGGGAGGAAGCGGATGTTCCCACAGCTGAAGTGATGCCGGGAATGATTTCAAATGCAATCCCCGCTTCCGCCAGCACAAGTGCTTCTTCACCACCACGGCCAAAGATGAACGGATCGCCACCCTTTAGTCTTACAACTTGTTTGCCTTCCGCTGCATGCGCAGCAAGCATCCGTCCAATCATCTCCTGACTCATGGAGTGAAGGCCTGGAGCCTTGCCGCAGTAGATGCGGAGTGCTCCTTCGCGAGCTTCGGAGAGCAATTGATCATTCACAAGCCGATCATACATAATGACATCTGCGGACTGAATACGCTTCAGGGCTTTTACCGTAATCAGATCCGGATCTCCAGGACCAGCGCCGACAATACTAACCAGGCCCCGGCTCATGATCGTGTCCCCAGTTTCGGTGCAGCATCGGAACTTGCCAATCCTGAACGACCACCCTGAATGGTTGCCAGTTTGGTAGATATCTTCACCGGATTTCCCCAGTGGTGTGCGGTATACAGACCGAGACCAGTAAATACGGCTCCGCCTATGAGATTGCCCAGCAATACCGGAATCTGATTCCACAGCCACCAGTCAGCCATACTGACCTGTGCACCGAGCATCATACCTGCCGGGATGACAAACATATTTACCACAGCGTGCTCAAATCCCTGAGCGAAAAATATGGTAATGGGTAGCCACATCGCTACGATTTTACCCAGTGTAGAAGTGGACGTCATCGCCATCACTGCCCCGAGTGTGACCATCCAGTTACATAGAATGGCCTTGATGATCACGAGAACAATTCCTGCTCCACCCAAATGCTGATAACCCAATGTTTTGGCTTCACTGGTCTGGATCAGCGTTTGAATCAGAGGGTTGCTCATATCCGTACCCATCTTCGTAATGGTTAGTCCGTATAACAGAGCGTAGAATGCACATCCGATTAGATGACCTGTGATCACCCAGAAATAATTCCGGAACATATCCAGCAGTGTTATTTTTCGTTTCATCACTGCGAGTGGAAGCATCGCAAAGTTTCCTGTCACCAATTCAAGACCCAGCAGAATAATAATGACGAATCCCGCCGGGAATATCAGTGCACCTGCCAAACCAACGGAAGTTTGAGATACAGCGGTATATGCCAGTGTGGTTGCAAAGGCGAGAATAGCCCCTGCCAGAAAACCGCGGATCAGCATCTGTACCCGGTTCATTCTGGCTTTGCTTTCACCAGCTTCGACCATCGATTGCAGCACTTCTGCAGGTTTAACAAAATCCATAGCGCACGCCTCCTTGATGTCAGGGTATCTCTAACATTTAACCCGCAATCGTGATGTAAATTTCTCCGCTATTGCCATCCACTTCGGTTTTGTAGGTATTCAAGCAGCCTTCATCCGGCTCGTGTACCTTACCGTTACGCAGATCAATCTTCCAATCATGCAAAGGACAATGAACGGCTGTCCCGCATACCATGCCTTCCGACAGCTTGCCGCCCTTGTGAGGGCAGCGATTTTCGACGGCGTGCAGACTTCCGTCGCTCAGCTTGAAGACTGCAATTTCGGTATCCTGTATCAGGAATGTCCGTGCTCCCTTTTCATCAATATCCGCAACGTGTCCAATCCGGAATTTGTTCATCGCTGTTCCTCCTCTTCTAGTGGGTTACCGGCTCGGCACCGGACAGTGGGGTGAAGTTTTTACGCAATTTCTCGTCTTCAATGATTTCTTTCCAAGGATCAACCGTGTGACCCAGTGTAACTTCCAGACGTTCGACCAGAGCGAGACGTACATCCCGATCCGCCAAAGCTTCTTTCACATGATCCAGACCTACCCGTTCAATCCAAGCCGCCGTTCTCTCATTCCATTTTGCGTTCTCTCTATAGTATTGCAGGTAAGAGTAAGTCCACTCTTCCACTTCCGCATCGGTCTTCACCGTACACAGCAACTCGGCTGCACGAACCTTGACTCCGGCGTTACCGCCAACATGAATCTCCCAAGCGCCATCAATGGCGACAACACCCAGATCCTTGATGGTCGCTTCAGCACAGTTCCGCGGACATCCAGATACAGCGAGTTTCACTTTAGCCGGAGCAACCATTTTGTCGAGTTTTTTCTCCAGTCGAATACCCATCTCAATGGAATCCTGTGTGCCGAATCGGCAGAACGTATTACCTACACAAGTCTTCACCGTACGCAGCGCCTTGCCATAACCGAAACCGGAAGGCATATCGAGCTCTTCCCAGATCTTCGGCAGGTTCTCCTTTTGAACACCGAGCAGATCGAGTCGTTGTCCACCCGTGAATTTCACCAATGGCACATCGTATTTCTCTGCGACAGTAGCAATCTTAATCAATTCCGCCGGGGAAGTGACACCACCATAGATCCGTGGAATAACGGAATAGGTACCGTCCTTCTGGATGTTGGCGTGATAACGTTCATTGGTGAATTTGGATACACGTTCGTCTGTGTATTCAGCCGGCCAGATCATGCCGAGATAATAATTGAGGGAAGGACGACACTTGGAGCAGCCTTCCGGTTCATTCCACCCGAGAACATTCATGACTTCTTTAACGTTTTTCAGTCCCATTTCCTTGATCTGTGCAACAATCTCATCCCGATCATAGGATGTGCAGCCACAGATGCCTTCTTTGGTCTGTTCGCCTACATTATCACCTGCGTAATACGTAAGCAGGTTTTCGATAATAGGTTTGCATCCACCGCAAGAAGCGGAAGCTTTGGTACAGGACTTGATTGCACCGAGCGTATTACAGCCTTTATTCAGTACAGCATCTCCAATGGAAGCTTTGGTAACACCGTTACAACCGCAGACGATCTCGTCATCAGGCATACTTGCCATGCGTTCTGCGACAGATGGACCCGAGCCTGAACCACCGGAAGGTACACCGAGCAAAATTTCTTTCTCCCGACCGCTGATGTTCTCACCACTCTTAATGAGGGAAAATAGAGAAGCGCCGTCTGTGGTATCTCCGAACAATACAGCTCCAATCAGCTGTCCGTCTTTGATCACCATCTTTTTGTACACACCATCAACATCATCCTGAATACGAATGCTGCGAGTGTCCGCAGCGTCTTTGAATTGTCCAGCAGAGAATACGTCGACACCGGATACTTTCAGCTTGGTAGAAGTGACCGAACCTTCATATCCTTCAGTTGCCGCGCCAGCCAGACGTTTCGCGAGCACCATACCTTGTTCATATAATGGAGCAACCAGTCCGTAGGCAATACCACGGTGTTCTGCACATTCGCCGACGGCAGAGATACTAGGAATGCTGGTGTGCATATAATCATCTACAATGACACCCCGATTCACGTCGAGGCCGGTATTACGAGCCAGTTCAATCTGAGGACGAATCCCGACAGCCATGACAACCAGATCCGCTTCAAGTACCGTTTGATCAGTAAAACGAATGGCTTTTACGCGCTGTTTCCCCGTGATTTCTTCGGTATGTTTGTTCAAAAGGAACTTCATGCCCTGCTCTTCAAGCTCCCGCTGGAGCATCAGGCCTGCCGGGAGATCCAGATTCCGGTCCATGAGATGGCCGTTAATATGAATGACAGTGACATCCATACCCAGATTGAGCAGCCCCCGCGCTGCTTCCAGTCCTAGCAATCCGCCTCCAATGACGGCAGCTTTACGATACTTTTGCGATGCTTCTATCATGGTCTCGCAATCTTTAATATCACGGAAGCCAATAACGCCTTCCTTGTTAGCGCCGGGAAGTGGGAGGATGAACGCCTGTGAACCTGTTGCCATGATCAGCTCATCATAGGATGCACGTACACCATTCTGAGATACAACTTCCTTGCGCTCGGCATCGATCTGAACGACCGGATCACCCGGGTATACCCGAATGCCGTTATCTTCGTACCAGCTCCACTCGTTGATTACAATATCTTCGATCGTTGTTCCGCCAGCCAATACAGAGGATAGCATGATACGGTTGTAGTTGGGATGCGGCTCTGCGCCGAAGACTGTAATTTCATAAGCATGCGGAGCAAGCTTAAGGATATGTTCAATTGTGCGGATTCCCGCCATGCCATTACCGACCAGCACCAGTTTTTTCGTTGTACTCATTATGATTAGCCCCCTTAGGTCCATTCTGCAAACTGCCTCGAAACCTTGTCTCTAAAATCGAAAAAGCCTGTTATGCCTCGGAGGACTGCGCATATACATACGCATCCCTTGCTCCGAGATTGCAAAACAGGCTTCATTGCCGTTTCAACCAGCTACGCCGTTGTAACTGTGATCGATTCAAATATGGAGTTGTTATGGCTTAACTATAAAAGATCCATCTATCCATGTCAAGATAGTTGACATAAAAAAGTATTTGAAATTTAAAGTTAATTATGTTTACATGAGTTTATTGGAATATCGAATGGACGACGAAGTTTTACGAGTATATCTTCATAGAATGAAGGATTTAGATGAAGTTGGCATACCGGATACGATAAACATTGTAGAAAAGGTGCCATGTACGGTGCTTTGCCCTTTTTTATTGCAGGATGATGAGGCGTGAAAAGATGATTCGAATTTTAAAATCAAGACGCAAAAATGTTACCATCTGCTTTTTGTTAGGTAATATAACACATTTATTGCTTTCATGTATTAACGCCTTAAATGTTATGGACTCTGACTATACGTAATAGGGAGGGATTGATCCATCATGCGATCTTTATTGGTCATCCGTGTACAACCAACGATACCTGCCTCATCTGATGCAATCCCTCTGACACCGGAGAGGCTGCTGGGAGCAAACGGGTACCATGTACAGGTGGCAGGCAGTGAAGCGGAGGCGCTGAAGCTGGCTCGTGAGGCGGAAGCGTCCATCTTGCACCTGTCGCTGGCTGATGTGGAATACTGGGTGAACTGCCTGGGAAAGGGGAAGTCGGATTCCCCGCTGCTTTGGTGGTGCGGGCCAGATACGGTCTCTTCTTCCGCAGAATCATGCGAGATAGAAACCTCAATTGATGGAATACTCACCCCATCGATGACTGGACCGGAGATCCACTGGAGCCTTCACTTTGCAGCCCGGCGCTACATGGAACGCAAGCAGTGGGAGCAGGAACGGAAGCAGCTGCAATCCAGGCTGGAAGATCGAAAGTGGATTGATATGGCAAAGGCTATCCTTAGTGATCTAAAGCAGATCTCCGAGGCTGAAGCCTATGACCTGTTACGTAAGAAAGCGATGGATGAACGCAAACGGATGGTCGATGTAGCTACAGCGATTGTGAAGGCACATCAACTGCTCCAGTCTTAATTGGAAGGAGGATTCTCCATGGATATGTCTCAGATACTCCGAGAGGTCGGACGTGGGAAAAGAGGCTCACGTGATCTGAATTATACAGAGGCACTGACGGTTGCAGAGAAAATCCTGAAACAGGAGGTTTCCCCTGCCCAGACGGCTGCGTTTCTAATGGCTGAACGAATGAAAATGGAAAACGTCGAGGAACTGGAAGCCTTTGTTCATGCGTGCCGTAACAGCGCGGAACGGTTCTCCGTATTTCAGAACGGATTGGACTGTGCTGGTCCCTATGACGGACGGACAAAGTCATTCATGGCTACGTTTCCGGTTGCATTTGTACTCGCGGCGGCAGGGTTGCCGGTGACTTTACATGGGAGTGATCCTTTACCACCCAAGTGGGGAGTTACGCTGTCGGTTCTGTTAAAGGAAGCGGGAATTGATACATGTAAAATGGATCGGGAAGATGCCCGGGGTGCTGCATTGCGTTCGGGTGTCATGTATGTATCCTCCGAAGAATGGTGCGAGCCTCTTCGCAAGCTTCGTCCGTTACGGGAAGAGCTGGGTTTCCGCACGGTGTTTAACACGGCAGAGAAACTCATTGATTATAACCATTCACCGTATCTGGTGTTTGGTGTGTTTCATAATACCTTTCTCGATCGGATTGCGAAGCTGCTTACTCGGTTTAACTATCGCCGTGCTTATGTGGTGCAGGGGATGGAAGGGTCTGAGGATCTGTATATTGATCGGCCAACCCGCGTATACGCCGTGGAAGATGGCGATATGAAGCTGGAACTGGTTGATCCTGCAGCCTACGAACTAGATATGCCAGTGCCGGAGCTGGTCTGGACGGCTGCGAAACAGCTTGAAGTGGCGGAAAGTGTGTTAAGCGGTGATGGTCATATCGCTTTTGTGAATCAGGTCTTGTTAAATGGAGGTTTCCGCTTGTACGCAGCGGGGCGTGTCAATTCCATCGAAGAGGGCATATACACTTGTCAGGGGTTGTTGGAGAGTGGTGCGGCGTATCGCATCTATCAGCAATGGTGTGTCTCCATGGGTGGCGAACTGCCGGATAGCAGAGCAGTGTCCATCTATCCGGCATCGTCCAGATAACCTTTTGTGCAACATTATGATGATTGAGCGTATTCTTATTCCCAAGGATAAGTAACGGTTAGGAAGTCAGCGAATTTCTTGCTCTCTTCCCGCCGTTGTTTCCGCATGGCCGCCCGATCCGGAGCGGTCTCGTATAGTTTCTTCTCTTCTTCGGTCTCCGGGATAATGCGAGGTACAATCAGTTTGCGATTATTTTCGTCCAGGGCCACAAAGGTCAAAAATGCGGTCGCCGCAATTTTCTTCTCTCCAGTCTTCAGATCCTCACGAATGACCTTCACAAAAATCTCCATGGAACTTCGTCCTGTCCAGGACGCGAACGATTCAAGCGTAACGGAATCCGTCGGGTTAATCGGGTACAGGAAATCGACGGAGTCGGTTGAAGCTGTTACGGTATTTACTCGGCATAGCTTGGAAGCGGCGATGGATGCAATATCATCGATGTAGGACATCAGCTTGCCGCCGAACAGGGTGTTATGATTGTTGACATCGGTTGGGAATACCCGTGCCGTCTTAAAACAACGCGTTTCGCGTACGTACTTTTTCTCCACCTGATCCATCTCCGTAGGTTTCGGTATCTCTCTCATGCTTTTTCCTCCTTACAGTATGGCTGCTGTGACATTTCATGTGTTGCAGGGTCTATTTTTGATCTATATAAGTTCAATTAAAGATTATTTACACTGGCCACTCCGATGACAGAACAACTCTCCGATCGCTGTTATCCCCAGATTTTTATGATTCCTTTTTATAAAGAAATAATCCGGGGATAAAGGCGACCACTCCGTTTCTTCAAGTTATTTCTGTCCTCTACGTTCCGTGTAAATGTTTAGTTTGACTTATATAGCATCCCTTAGTATAAGTTTCGGTCGGATTCGTAGTTCATTGAAGTCAGAGTGCAAAAAAACCGCCAGGCGCGGACCGGCGCGCGGGCGGTTTACTGCTGTATATTAAGCCTTGGGTTTGAAAATGCCGGACGGTTTGCCGATCGGCAAGAACGTATAGCCGAAGTGAGCGTTCAGTACCGAAGCGCCTGTACCATACAGGGACACAATTCCGATCGCCAGTTCAGCGTATGCTGCAATGGTGTGGAAAATGTGAGGAGCTACGCCGAAAGCATCAAAGGTCAAGCCAAGGAACAGGAAGTCGATCAGAATGAAGATGATAAGCAATACTTTATTCGCTTCAATAGCACCGATTGTCATGAACAAGGTGAACACCAGGTATCCGGCAAAAGCAAATCCGAGCTGCTTGCCATCGGCCTGTTCAGCAAGCGTGGAGCCGAATACGCCCATTTTGATCATCCAGTTGGCAGCCATAGCGAACCAGAAGAATGCGTACGCGCCGAAAGCCGTTGTACCAAAAGTATTGTTGCGTTTGGAATCTTGAATGCATGCGAATAACTGGGCGAATGCACCCAGGAAGATCGCCCAAGGAATAGCGTAGCTAAGTCCTTCTGTAATGCCAAGCTTCTGAGAAGAAGCGACCAGGGTTACGATTGCCAACCCAAATAATCCCATTGCGCTGGGATCGGCATTAACAATTTTGACTTTAGTCTGTGAATCGGTCTGCATGGTGATGATAAGCCTCCAATAATATCAAATCAGGATCAATGGCCGTCGTTGGCCGTCCTCTAAATTACATCATTTGTATCCGCCGGGTCCGGACACACACATCGCCCTATTGTACCTGAATGGCCCCGTTATGGAAAGGGATTTTATTACCTTTTGAGTCAATAGACTTTTGTTTTTTCAATATACACAATAACGACACAATCCGTTCTGGCTGTGAATGATGAGCTCCAACGCTAGAATCCAATCCTTGATTATTCGCTAAAATAGCGTTAAATCAGTCATTTTCGGATACGCTCTTGTGTGATAGAATAGTATTTATCAAAATTTGGAGAAGAAGACAAAACATCCTTGTCCCCTATGCCATATGTTAATCCATCTATAGATTGACAGGAAAAACTAAAATGGTTCACAGAATAAGGAGGTATCAGGGGTCATGGTTATGAGTTTGGATTTGAAAAATAAAATAGAAAAGGCCAGACATAACCTTCATATGCTGGTAGAGCATAACAAGGGTGGTCTTGGACATCCCGATGTGATTCGGCAGTCTATGGCATTGGACGAATTGATTAATGAGTATAACCGAGTTAGCCGAAACCATTCACGGGGCTGAGCCCGAATGGATTTTAATTTTATATACGGAACGAAGAAATAGATCGTAGCGCTTGGTCATACAGACGGGCATGAATATCGCCGAAATGGACAGCCTCAGTTGAGAAAGAGGTACCATCCGGCGTATTATTCATGCCCGTTTGTTTTTGCATCGTATCCATCATGCATCTGCTTAATGCAGCAATCGTTTGGCTTCCAGATATAACACCTGTACGAACTTTTTCGTATTAATGCGTGTCTGGGAAAGAGAAGGCTCCACATTGTTTTGCAGCTCCAGCATTTTCTTGCGGATTTCGGTAAAATCGAAAAATTTGGATGCATAGTTCTCGAACTTGGGATGTGTATAATCCGTTAATCCCAGAGAAACCACATGGCTCAGTGTCTGGAAGATAGCCCTGCGGACACGTTGTTCTGATGCCTTGATCTCCTTGTTAACCTCCGCGAGAGAGGCGTTCTCTCCCAGCTTGCGTACTGCTACGTTCTGAAAGATGTCTTTGAGGGATGGGAATGTATAGGGCGACAGCTTATGCTCATCTGTCTCTACCTGCTCCAGATATTCGAGCATGTCCAGCAGATCTCTGCTTCCCGCTTCGCCGATCATGCCCATCTCGGACAGCAGGAAATGTCCTGCTGTAGTAATCGTTTTGTCCGGAACCGGAGCCGCAGTGCGCTCGTTAGGGTGCAAACCGGACAATCCCTGCAATGTCCGCTGAATATCTGCGATGGATTGCTGCATCCGTAACCTCTCGCCCACCAGCCGCAGAACAGACAGAATCTCCAAGCGGTTAATCGGCTTCGTAATGTAATATTCAATGCCTAGTGAATAGGCTTCTCCGATCATATTTTTCGACTCGATCTGGGAGATCATGACGATCTTGCCCTCGAACCTTCCCTCAAGCGCCCGTACGGTCTGAATCCCGTCCCGTTGTGGCATCAACAGATCAATCAGCAGTACATCCACCTTATGTAGTTCCAACAGTTCTGCGTGAATGTGTGCTCCGTCCTCAGCTTCCCCGGCAATATCGCCAAGTCCCTCATCCTCAATAATATCCATCAACATGGAACGAACACCAGGATCATCATCCACAATAAAATAACGCATATCAGTCATTTCCTTTCTCTGCTTGCATAGAACCTGACATGTTAGGTTAAATGACAATGATTGGGCAGTTAACGCCCATTTTTAAAATAAATGTAGAGATTACATGTAGGTATTTGTCGATTTTCGTAGATGCGCTTGTAGTATAAGTAACATCTGAAAGTCTGGGTCCGATGTTGTGCAGAATGGTACAAACGTTTCATCTGACTCATCTCTGTACTCGAAATACACCATATAAAAGGGGCATACCGATGGAGCAAACAATACAAGATATTGTCGTCATTTTCAATGATTTTCTATGGTCCAAAGTGTTAATTATACTATTGGTAGTATGTGGTATATACTTCACCACCAAGACCCGATTCATGCAATTCCGCATGATTGGAGATATGGTGAAGGTGCTTCGAGAGCCGAAAAGTAAGGAACCAGGCAAAATCTCACCATTTCAGGCATTCTGTATCAGTATGGCGGCCCGCGTAGGCACAGGGAATATCACCGGTATTGCACTGGCCATCGCACTGGGGGGACCTGGGGCTGTATTCTGGATGTGGGTTATTGCGATTATCGGTTCTGCCTCCAGTTTTGTGGAGAGCACGCTGGCTCAGATCTATAAAGTGAAGGATAAGGGCGGATTCCGCGGGGGTCCGGCGTATTATATGGAGCGTGGGCTGGGGAAGCGCTGGATGGGGATTTTATTTGCCATTCTCATTACGCTTTCATTCGGCTTGGTCTTTAATGCGGTGCAGTCGAACACCATTACCGTCGCATTCGAAAACTCATTCGGTACGGATCGGTTAACGGTGGGTATCATTATGGCCGTGATATTTGCAGGAATTATTATGGGCGGTGTCAAACGGATTGCAAAAGCATCGGAGTACATCGTCGTTGTGCTCGCCGTATTGTACATTGGGGTAGCGGCTTTTGTGGTGCTGGCGAACATTACCCAGCTTCCGTCCATGATTGCGTTGATCGTGAAAAATGCCTTCGGCATCGAGCAGGTGGCAGGCGGAACGTTGGGTGCTGCGCTGATGAACGGTGTGAAACGCGGATTGTTCTCCAATGAGGCGGGCATGGGTAGTGCCCCGAATGCCGCTGCTACAGCGGATACAACACATCCGGTGAAGCAGGGACTTATTCAGGCTTTTGGTGTGCTTACAGATACGTTAGTTATATGTACAAGCACAGCCATGATTATTTTGCTATCCGGGGTGTACAAAGGTTCCGATCTGGGTGGCATTGAATTGACTCAGGCTGCTTTAAGTGTACATATTGGTCCATGGGCATCGGGATTCCTGGCGGTCATGGTGTTCCTGTTTGCCTTCAGTACGCTAATCGGAAATTATTACTATGGGGAAACCAATATTGAGTTTATCAAATCCAATAAAGTTTGGCTGTGGGTATACCGCATTTGCGTTATCGCGATGGTGGTGTTCGGTGCGGTAGCTAAAGTACAGCTGGTATGGGATTTGGCGGACCTGTTCATGGGGCTCATGGTGGTGGTGAACCTGATTGCGATTCTGATGCTGTCCAAGGTGACGTTTGAAGCACTAAAGGACTACAAGAAACAGAAAGCCGAAGGACGTGACCCGATCTTTACGCGGGACCGCATTCATATTCCGGGTGAAGTAGAGTGCTGGGAGTCGGAAGAAGAAGTGATTGGGGACAAATCAGTACGTGTAGCAAATTAAGATGATAGCTGAATTTGGTTAATAATAACCAAACGGACATAATAAACAGGACTTGGATTATCCATCATGGAAACCCAAGTCCTGTTTATCACATATTCGATGTGTCACCAGAATAACCGATATGCATCGGGAATCTGGTGACACGTTAAATTTTAGTTTTTGATCGAGTAGCTGATCAGTTGTTCCGACAGAGCTTTCATACGCTCGCCCGTGTCATTGAGCTTCTCGATGACATCTGTGAAGGAAGATACAAGCGTCGCTTGTTCCTGTGAAGAGGCTGCAATCTGGGAGACCTCAACTTCCATCTGTTTGATCACCTGTTGTACATCTCTCAGACTGGTATCAATATCACTTGTAGCTTGTTTGGCATCCACAGACAGTTTGCGTACTTCGGAAGCAACCACCCCAAAGCCAGCACCGGCTTCACCAACGCGTGCAGCTTCAATAGCGGCATTCAGGCCAAGCAAGTTGGTTTGTTCGGAGATTTCGCGAATGAACCCGGCTACTTTGTTGATTTGGGAAGAGTTCTGAACAGCAAGTCGTGTGTTTTGCAGGATCTGCTCACTGGTCGCCTGCAATTCTTCAGCATGAGCGGCAACGTGTTGTACCATATCAACGAGGTTACCATTGATAGCCTGATTTTCTTGTATAATATCTTCAAGTTGATTCTGATTGGACTGGTCATAAGATACACAGAAGACAGCAACGACTTTTTGCTGATCATCAAAGATCGGAATGTTCAGGGTATCCAGCTCAATACCAAAAACTTCTTTGGAGAGAGTAGAGAGGGTAGCTTCTCTTCCGTTTTTCAAGACGGCAAAGTTTTGGAACGAATCCAAGAGAGGCATTCCTTTTTCAAAACCAAGATCAAATTTGTCTGTCATAATGACATCTAATACTTTTTCATGATCATAAACAGTCAAACTGGCTGGCTCTCTGAGGATCTTACTAATATAAGGCATGACTTTAAGCAGTGCATCTACAACGTTCATTGAATGTGCTCATCCTTTCAATATTTAAATGAATTATTTTAACGATCTATAGAAGGCTCTATCTTTCATCGGACAGGAAGGGCTTTTCGTGAACGGCATTTTGCATGAAAAATGAACATTTTATGATTAAATTTTTAAATATTTCCCATCTAAAATGATTTATTGGATATAAGTTCTAGTTGTAACTATTTTTATATCAAGATATTTGTACGGGTTGATATCAATTATGGGACATATGTCCCTTTGGGTACGTTATATATGGCAACGGAGGGGAAGTCGGAATGAAAGAAATTATGGACTTTGGGCTAATGCGTAAGCTTGCACGTGAGAATGGACTGGATCAGGTGCTGGACGAGTCTGCACTCGCTGAGTTGCGACTGCTGGAGGCTGCCAAGGGTGAGTTGATATGTGCCAAAGGCGAGCGGCCTGAGCGATTGTATTTTCTCGTGCAGGGCAAGCTCAAGATCTATACCACCCTGCCTAACGGCAAGTCGCTGTTGCTTCGTTTCAGTACACCCCTCGCGCTTGTGGGCGATCTGGAACTGGTCAATGGCAAGGAGGCCAATAATACGGTAGAATCTGTGAGCAAAAGCCTGCTGCTTGGTATCAGCTATCGTTCTCTCCAGAATACGTATGCAGAGAATCCTAAATTTCTCCACTTCATGCTCAGTCAAGTTACGCATAAATTGTACACCTTCTCCAACCTGTCGAGTCTGAATATGTTATATCCCGTTGAGAGCCGATTTGCCAGCTATCTGTTGTCCACCATGGATCAGGATGAGACCTCTTCCGAAGAGATTCAGACCTCCAAGCTGACTGAGCTGGCGGATATGTTGGGTACCAGTTACAGACATCTGAACAGGGTCGTTCACGATCTGTGTGATCGAAATATTATTCGCAAAGTGCAGCGAAAGCTCGTGATCTGTGATCTGGAACAGCTGCGTGTCATCGCGGGAGGCAATATCTATGAGTGATAGCTTTTAAAAGTTAAGACCATAAAGAGCACCCTCCGGAATATACCAGAGGGTGCTCTTTTTGCACCGCGCTTTAAGCGGATTAGATATCTCCGTGCTGCTCAAACAATTGAGCAATCTCTACAATGACGCGGGTTGCCTTCACCATATTATCTACCGATACATATTCGAATTTGCCATGGTAGTTCTCACCGCCAGTGAAGATATTCGGTGTTGGCATGCCCATATAGGATAGCTGGGAACCATCTGTTCCTCCCCGGATGGGGCGAATAACAGGTTCGATGTCCAGCCGGGTCATGGCTTCATGGGCAATATCGACGATCTGGCGTACCGGTTCAATTTTCTCACGCATGTTATAGTACTGGTCATTCAATTCGACCGTGATGCTTTTCTCTCCGTATTTAGACTTCAGTTCATTCACGATATTCAACAGATTCGTTTTGCGCTCTTCAAACTTCTCACGGTCGAAATCACGGATGATGTAGCTCATCTTCGTCAGCTCAACGTCACCCTCCAGAGACAGCAGATGGTAGAAACCATCGTAACCGTCCGTGAATTCAGGAGCTTCCTCTACAGGCAGGCGACGATTCAATTCCATCGCAATTTTCAGAGAGTTCACCATTTTATCCTTCGCAGTTCCGGGATGTACATTGGTACCTCGTACGGTAATTTTGGCGGCAGCTGCGTTAAAGCTCTCGTATTCCAGCTCACCAAGTGGTCCACCGTCAACTGTGTAAGCATATTTGGCTCCAAAAGCAGCCACGTCAAACTTGTGCGGTCCACGGCCAATCTCTTCATCCGGAGTAAAAGCAACCCGAATCTTACCGTGTTTCACTTCCGGGTGCTCAATCAGATAGGCCATCGCCGTCATGATCTCGGCAATGCCTGCCTTATTGTCAGCACCAAGCAACGTTGTACCATCGGTTGTGATCAGCGTGTGGCCTTTATATTCGTGCAGTTCCGGGAAATCTTTGTTGGACAACACAACATCCAGTTCGGAGTTCAGCACAATGTCAGCACCGTCATAGTTATCAATAACCTGCGGTTTAACATCTTTACCTGTAAAGTCGGTCGCTGTATCAAGGTGAGCCAGGAAACCGATCACGGGAACATCTTTGTCGGTATTGGATGGCAGTGTAGCCATGACATAACCGTTCTCATCCATCGTCACTTCTTGCAGACCAATGGAGTTACATTCTTCAACGAGCAGTTTGCCCAAGGCCAGTTGGCCGGGTGTGGAAGGGCATGTCTCGCTATTTTCATCGGATTGGGTATCCATCTGAACATAAGTACTCAGTCTTTGAATTAATATATCTTTCATCTATTATCGCTCCCTAGCTTGAGTAGTATATAAGTTGAGCTACTTGTTTTACACTGATCCACTACGAGGCCAGAATAACCTTCTGATCGCTGTTATCCCCAGATTTTTTGATCCACTTTTACAAAGGTGAAAATCTGAGTATAGCGTATGCTTTCGATGCAGCTTTCTTTCAGAAAGCTTTTAGCTCCGCTTCTACAGGTTATTTCTGCCCTCTCCGTTATCGTGTAACCGTTAGTCACAACTTATGTAAATTGGGTATAGTAATTATTGTGGTTCTCTACGGTTATCATATCATGTTTTGCAGTCATTTCCAGAATGGGGCAGAACCGAAATATGTGAGGATGACTAGGTATCAAAAAGGGTACCAAGGCACAAAAATGTACGTACTTGTGTTTCTATACGTCAGGTTCATAATAAATGATGAAGAAAGGATGTGTTCAAGACATGCCATTTATCACCGTTAAGGTACTGGAAGGCAAGACGACTGAGCAGAAACGTCAGTTGATTGAACGTATGACCCAGGTAGCCTGTGAGACATTGGATGTTGATCCGAGCAAGGTCTTTATTTTCATTGAGGATCTGGAGAAGGACAATTACGGCAAGAATGGGAAGATGTTTTCGGATTTGGACAATAAGTAAGGCTTCATATACATCATGATCAAGGAACAGGAGATGCAACATAAATGACTGAGCAATTATTTTCACCCTATCAATTCAAAAGTTTGCAATTAAATAACCGTGTCGTCATGGCACCGATGTGCCAATATTCCGTGACGGCGAAGGATGGCATTCCGAACGATTGGCATCAGGTTCACTATGTGAGTCGTGCGGTTGGAGGAACTGGATTGATTGTAATTGAGATGACGGATGTCGATCCGGACGGACGCATTACCGACAATGACTTGGGGATATGGTCAGACGAGCATGTACCTGCCTTCACTAAACTTGTCGATGGAATTCATGCATACGGCTCCAAAGTAGCTATTCAGATCGCCCATGCGGGACGAAAAGCAGAGGATGCTCCACAACCGGTTGCCCCATCGGTGGTGACATTCCCGGGAGAAAAGTACAAGGAGCCTCGTGCGTTAAGTACAGAAGAAGTAGAGGCTATGGTGCAGAAGTTCGCAGACGGCGTTCGCCGCGCGGTACAAGCTGGCGTGGACGCTATTGAGTTGCACGGCGCACATGGA
Organism: Paenibacillus sp. SZ31; assembly: GCF_012912005.1. GTDB lineage: Bacteria > Bacillota > Bacilli > Paenibacillales > Paenibacillaceae > Paenibacillus. The sequence continues at coordinate 495,680 of NZ_JABBEA010000003.1, read as the reverse complement.
TATCTCATTCATCAGTTCCACTCCCCGCTGATGAACCATCGTGAGGATGTGTATGGGCAGGATCTGTCCCGTTTCGGCGTTGAAGTCATTCGTGCAGTGAAAAAAGAAATGCCAGCAGACATGCCGCTGATTTTGCGGATTTCAGCTGTAGAATACGCGGATGGTGGATACGACATCGAGCATACCATTAATATCTCGCGTGCCTACCAAGATGCAGGCGTGGACATGTTCCATATTAGCTCAGGCGGCGAAGGTCCTTCCGGACAACGGAAACCGGGGAACTATCCGGGTTACCAATTGCCATTTGCCCGTCGTTTCCGTGAAGAACTGAACGTTCCTGTAATTGCAGTAGGTATGCTGGAGGATGCAGCACTGGCTCAAGCGGTTATTGGCAACGGCGATGCGGATCTGGTCGCGGTTGGTAGAGGCATGCTGCGTGATCCGTACTGGGCGAACCATGCGGCTCTGGAGTTGGGTATCAGCAAGGATCAAGCTGCCATTGCGGAGCAATATTCTCGTGGATACTAATTTGCACTAACAGTTACACTTGCCACTCCGATGACAGAATAACCTTCCGATCGCTGTTATCCTCAGATTTTTTGATTCACTTTTTCAAAGGTGAAAATCTGAGGATAAAGGCGAACGCGCTGCTTCTTCAGGCTATTTCTGTCCTCTGCGTTCTCGTGTAAATGTTATTGCAAATCTTATATAGTAAAAAAGGCCACAGCATGGGTTAAACCTCATGCTGTGGCCTTTTCTTGTATGATGAGAAGCATGTAGACTAAATTACTGATGATTACGCTCTTCGAGTCGCTTCGTATACGAATTTTTGATTCGACTGTGTAGGTGGCTGATTCGGGTTAAAGTCTGCGTATACCTTGATGTCTGAGAAACCAACCTGTTCCAGAATTAGGCGCAATTCTTCGATGCCGTACCAACGCAAGGTCAGTTGTTGCAGCTCCGTAGCAGCAAGAGCACCCTGATGCCATTGTTCGTAGCGGATCAGACTCACTTTGTACTGGTGAAGAAGGTTCACTTCAATGGTTTTCACTTCTACTGTGATCGTATCACCATCGGGTAATGAAACAATTGATGTTTCTACCGAAGAGGGTTGTGTCACATCGGGTAGAAACAGATCAAACACGAGCCTGCCTCCAGGTTCCAAATGTTGAAATAGACTACGCAATGCGTTAATCGATGCCTCTCTATCTTGAATGAGGAGCAAAGAACCTCCGGGAATGATTATTGCCTCGTATCGATATGGAAGGTCAAGGTTCTCCAGATCGGCAATGAACAGCTCAGGCATGGGTAATGCTCGATCCATACAACGAGAACGGCAAGAGTCGATCATATCGGTTGAATAATCAAGTCCGTCTACCTTCAAGCCTGCTTCAAGCAAAGGAATGAGCACTCGGCCTGATCCCGACATGGCTTCAAGGATACGTCCTTTGCAGCCCTGAAGATAATGGCGATAGAACTCAATGTCTCCTCCCAAGGAGTGTCCCACAGGTTTCGTTAGATCATAAACGGCGGTGCATAATGGACCGTAATAACGGAATGACATAGTATAGGTGTCCCCCACATGTAAATGTATTAAAACGAAAATGTGGAAGGGAAGTGAGCAGGATTATCCCTTCCGGCAACGGTTGGAATTGGATTTTTCAGAGCAGACTATCATAGGAATCACGCACCTTTTATGTAATATGTTCCAATTATAGGGTGGGGATAAAGCGGAGGTCAACTTCTATTCGGGTAGTTATACGAAATGAAATGTATAAGGAGGTGATACGAATGGATTCATCATCAAGTTCATCAAGTGCATTGCCGGATATCCGTCAGGAACTATTGCTTCATGCACCTGTAGAGAAGGTTTGGGAGATGGTCTCAACGGAGCAAGGACTGAAAACCTGGTTCATGCCAGGCAATCTGGAACCCGTGGAGGGTCACCACTTTATATTGGAAGCAGGCCCATTCGGTCAATCACCTTGTCAGGTGACGGAAGTTCTTCCACTAGAGAAATTGTCATTTCGCTGGGGAAGGGACTGGACGTTGACGTTCCAATTGCTTAAACAGCCGGAAGGTACGGATTTTACACTGATTCACAGCGGTTGGGATGCGGATAAACTGACTGAATTTGGACAGGCTCACGCCATCGTACGCGAACGTATGGAGCAGGGATGGGCCGGAATCGTTCAGAAGCTTGCTCAAGTTGTTAAATAAATCTTCATTCAATCAACCTCAGGCCATTTCGCCCGCTTATCTGGGTGAACATCGGTCTGGGGTTTCTTTGTGTACCAAGACCTAACGGAAACAGATAGAAATCCTTCAAATTATAACGAATTTGACCGATTATGATACGGAAACTATTTCCGTGAGCACCAGAAACGTGTAACATGAATTATAGTGATAAATCGACAAAATTAGACGTCTCTCGCCATTGTGGATGGAAGGAATACATAGATGAGAAAACACTGGATTATGCTGACGATCAGTTTCATATGCATTGTCATTGTTCCACTGGGCTGGATTGCCCAGACGTTAATTAGTGAGCGGAGTAACCCCCAGGCTGCGGATGGAAGAATTGACCTGACCCAGTGGGACTTTGATCGCAAGGGTCCGGCGTCTCTAAAGGGTGTCTGGGATTTCTACCCTGGGCAGTTGCTCAGTCCGGCAGATATTGAAGCAAGTGTATCCGGTCGCAAGCCATTGCCTGCTTCGTCAGGCACTCAAGTTCCGGCCCGATGGAACAAATCTCTGGGGCAAGCACATGGGTATGGAACCTACCATCTGCAAGTCCAGCTTACAGCCCGAACGATGAAAAACGATTACGGCATACGCACGCAGAATATACGTATGGCCCACCGGGTATTTATCGATGGTAAAGAGATTGGCGGCAAAGGACTGCCGGGAATGACCCCGGATACGGATGTGCAATTAAATCTGCCCTTTACGGGATTCACGTCCATTGAGGGCAACACGGCTGACATTATCATTCAAGTATCGAATTATAGTTACTCGTCTGGGGGCATTGTGGCACCCATTCTATTTGGAGACGAGCATAGCATCCTGAAAAGCCAGCAACAGGACTGGCTCAAGGATCTGATGACCTTGTTCGGCTTTATCTTGCCCGCCGCCTTCTTCCTGCTACTGTTTCGGTTGCGGCGTAGTGAGAAGGAACTGAATTATCTCGGATTATTTAGTCTTTCCGGTGCACTTTACGCTTTGACCCATGGGGAGAAGTTACTGGGAACGTTTGTACCGTTCCTGACTAACAATGAGATGCTTCGGATTCAGCTTCTTAGTTCAGCCTTTGCCTATTACTTCTTGCTTCGATATATGGATGCTCGTGTACCAGGGGCAGTTCATCAGTGGTTTGTTCGTCTTGCTGTAGTGCTAATCATTGCCCAGACCATTGTGGGCCTAACGCTCCCTCCGACCCTTTTCTCATCGTTTGAGCTTCCCATGCTGCTGGTCTCGCTTGTTGTCATGTTCTATACGCTGCGAGCGATGTTCTATTGGTTAAAAGGACGACCGAATGATAGTCACTTTGCACTGGTGAGCATGATGAGCATACTTATGGTTGTTGTATTGCACACGCTCGGTGCGTTCACTGCCGTAGATACAGCGTTCTTTGCGCTGATCGAACTTTTATTATTTGTATTAGCCCAGATGATTGTGACCGCAATCCGCTTCGCACAATCATTCCGTGACGTGGAAGCTCTATCGGAGCGTTTGCTCGCCATTGACAGTCTCAAGGACGAGTTCATGGCGAATACGTCTCATGAGCTACGAACCCCCCTGCACGGCATCATTAATATTGCTCAATCCATGCTGGAAGGTGCGGCCGGCGCGGTCACACCCAAGCAAGCTAAAAATCTGTCCATGATTACGGCAACCGGTAAGCGGCTGTCGCTGTTGGTTAACGACATTCTGGATTTTTCCAAACTGAAAAATAGTGAGATCGAGTTGAAACGGGTAGCTGTCGATCTCGAATCGGTTGCCCGTACTGTAGTTGAAGTCTCGGGTTTCACGTTCGAGGATAAGCCCGTTTTACTGATTCAGCAATGGCCCCAGTCGTTGCCGCTCGTAGAGGCTGACGAAGATCGCCTCAGGCAGATTCTGTATAACCTGTTGGGTAACGCCTATAAGTACACTGAGCAGGGTGAGATTCGGCTGTACGCCAGTGTCGATGGGGATCGGGTGAGGGTATCGGTCGCAGATACGGGGGTAGGCATCGCCCTGGACAAACAAGAGGATATCTTCCAAGCCTATGAGCAGAGTAATGGGACAATGGAGCGAGTGAATGATGGAACCGGGCTCGGTCTGAGTATTACTCGGAAACTCGTCGAGCTTAACGGAGGCGAGATCTGGGTAGAATCGGAGCCGGGGCAAGGTTCTACCTTTCATTTCACCCTGCCCATTATCAAATTGCCGCTGCTGCAAGCTCATTCGAAACCAGTTGCCGCCCGTTATGTGGCCGCACAGGGGACAGGAGCGAAAGAGCTTGTGACAAGAGAATCGGATGAGCCGGATGATCTTTCGGAAGGAGAACATACAATTCTGATTGTAGACGATGACCCCGTGAATCGACAGGTATTGTTGAATCTGTTGTCCACGGAACGTTACCGTGTAATCGCAGCGGACAGCGGACTCACTGCATTAAAACTTCGTGAACAATTCCCGTCGATCGATCTTGTCATTACGGACTGGATGATGCCCAAAATGTCCGGGCTTGAGTTATGTCGCAAGCTGCGCGAGCACAGTTCCTTGTCAGAGCTGCCGATTTTGATGCTGACTGCCCGTGGGTTGCCTGAGGATATCAAGCACGGATTTCAGGCGGGAGCCAATGACTTCCTGAGCAAACCGGTGGATGCCGGTGAATTGCGCGCTAGGGTTCGGACGTTAATTGAGATGCGGAGTTCTGTGCAGGAGGCTATTCGAACCGAGATGGCCTTTTTGCAGGCCCAGATCAAGCCACACTTCCTATACAATGCACTGAATGTCATTATCGCGACCTGTGCAGTGAATCCGGACAAAGCAACCGATCTGCTAATTGAATTGAGTCATTACCTACGTGGGAGCTTTGACTTCCAGAACAGGGAGCAGCTTGTTCCTTTGAACAAAGAGCTGGAACTGGTGGAGTCGTATGTACATTTGGAACAGGCCAGATTTGAGGAAAGACTGGTGGTTGAATATGAGGTGGAACCGGACGTGCATCTGTATCTGCCGCCTCTCAGCATCCAACCGCTTGTGGAGAATGCCATTCGTCATGGCGTGATGGAGCGTGCAGCAGGCGGGACAGTTCAGCTTAGAATTTTCAAAGAGAGCGAGCATGTGGTCGTTCAGGTTCAGGATGATGGCGTCGGTATCCCCCCTGAGCGTATGGCTCAGGTCAAGTCTGGGCGTACCGAAGGTCCGGGAGGTGTCGGGCTGCAAAATATAAACCGTCGCCTGATGTCTCTCTATGGTCAAGGACTGGAGATTCATAGCCATGTGGGTCAAGGTACGCAGATCCGATTCCGTATCCCTGTGCAAAAGGTGGATTATTCCAATTAGTGTGCTGAGTGAAGCAATTATGGTTAACAGACTAGGGGGGGCTGAAAACTCCGAAGGAAGCAGATTTTGCCGAATTTTCGTTCCAAGCCAGGAAGTTTTACGCAGGCGTGCCGTGGCACGTCAAGGGAAAGTGACGCAGCAGGGGGCGAAAAGGCGGTAAAAGATGCACTTCAGAGTTTTGAGACACGCCCTAATAAGCGGATGCCGATAAAATCGGTATTCCTATTGAATCTTTCATGGCAGGAGGCTGAATGAACGGTGAGAGCCATTGTGATTGATGACGAGAAGCCGGCGCAGCTTCATCTGGAGCGCCTTCTTCGAACGGACGGACGAATTACACCCGTACAATGTTTTTCAACAGCGCGCGATGGTCTTCATTTTCTGGCAAACGAACGTGTGGATGTTGTATTTTTGGACATTGGCATGCCGGAGATGAATGGCCTGGAGGCGGCTGAATATATACAGCAACTGGATCAGAGTATTCGTATTATCTTTGTTACGGCTTACGCCGATCATGCGGTGGAGGCATTCGAGCTGCATGCCCTGGATTATGTACTGAAACCGGTAAGCTCCGCACGATTGGCCAAAACCATTGATCGAATTGCGGGCATAATGTCGCATCATTCCCACGTTGCAGCCACCGCCGAGGTACAGGAATCGGAATCTGTATCTGTGGAACTGGATACTGAAGTTCCGGGGCTGCTTACGTTCAAACATCTGGATATCTACAGAAGCCTGGATCAGGGTGCCAAGAAACATAAGTGGCGTACAACCAAATCGCAGGAATTGTTTGCTTTTTTGTTTCATCACAGGGAAGAGTGGGTAAGCAAGGAGATTCTGCTGGATAAGCTGTGGGGTGATGTTTCCCAGGAAAAGGGATTAACCCATCTACATACTTCCGTGTACCAGATTCGAAAGCTGCTTAAGGAATGGAACATGACAGGTAAGCTGGAGTACAATATGAACCGCTATCGTCTTTTATCAGGTAATCTGGTGAGTGATGTGGAACAATTCGAAAAAGCCATGGTCTACAACGCCATTACCTCCGACAATGTCGATGACTTGAGGCATATGATTCCACTTTATCGTGCCGATTATCTGGAAGAGCATGATTACCATTGGGCGCAGGCCAAAGCAAGAGAACTCAGACGCAAGTATACCGGGCTGGTTATGGATATCGCGGAATGGGACATGAAGCATGGTCGGGGTAAGGAAGCAATTGAGCAATTAACGATACTGCAGGAACGGGAGCCTTATTCGGAAGAAATTTGCCGACTCATGATGGAGGTGTATGCATCCATAGATGATCAGCAAGGCATACTTCGTTTATATCATTCATTCACACTAACCCTGGATGAAGATCTGGGACATGAGCCGGAGCCCGAAACAAGCAGGTTATATCAGAACCTAACGGATAAATAAACGTAATTTTAGACAGGAGGGTGAGGCATGAAGCTATTCATACACCGCAAAGATCTGCGTACGGATGATCTGGCTGGATTCGATTATTTGCGGGAACACGAAGAAGAGAGTGTGCATGTTCTCATCTATGATGCATTTCTCCTGCGGCAAGGCCGAGAGAAGGAACACAGCGGTGTGAATTTTAGGAAGCATGCAGCGGGCCTGAGCAGACAGTATCTTGAAGCCAAACGAAAACTGCATGTTGCTTACGGCAAACCGGCTGAAGTAGTTGATTTCGTCCTGAACGAATTCAAAGGTGAGATTGACGAGATTGTAGTCCATCGAGACATGACGCCATATGCAATCGAGCGGGATAGGGCCATACGCAAAGTCAGTGAGGCGCATGAGGTTTCGTTCACGCAACTAACCGATCATCTGCTGATGGATCTGAATGGATATGCTAATTTCACAGGCAAGTCAGAGCCGTATAAAGTATTTGCGGCTTTTCATCGGCGGTGGGTGGAATTCATGAATGAACATCCTAATCCTCCCTCGGCAACAACGGTTGCAGAGCTGAAGGTGAGTGATCGTCAGATTGAATGGCCGGAGGCGATGCAGGTACCTCCGGAGTTGCTGGAGTCCAGTGGCTCGAATGACGAGGACCCGCATCTGCTGTTGGATCAATTCTTATCGGATCGGATTGCTGAATATGGTGAGCATCGGGACGAATATGAGGCTTACGAACCGAGCCATCTCAGTTCTTACGTAGCAGTGGGAGCCGTATCCATTCGCAAGATGTATGATGCGGCGAGTCACACGGCAGAGGCGGGGGAATGGATCAGGCAGTTGTGCTTCCGTGATTTCTACCTGTATCGAGCGGTCTATGAGAGTCACTACTTTACATATGAAAAGGTGTACGATCTCTCGGCCCTCCATGACGCGCATTTCGAACGTTGGTGCAAGGCGGAGACAGGTATTCCGATTATTGATGCAGCGATGACGGAACTGAACGAAACCGGACATATGCCGAACCGGTTACGGATTCTCACGGCGATGTTTCTCACCAAAAACCTGCAATGTCCATTCACCTTGGGTGAAGCCTATTTCAGGCGCAAGCTGAGTGACTACGATAATATTCAGAACCGAGGTAACTGGCTGTGGTGTGCTTCGCTTGGTGAGAATGCAGCTCCGTATTTTCGGGTGAACAATCCAGTGACACAATCCGAGAAGTATGATCCGCAAGGTGATTATATTCGGAAGTGGTTGCCTGAGCTGAAGGATCTGCATAGTAAGGACATCCATCAACCGCGTAAGGATGCCATTGTCGATCTGAAGGCATCGAGACAAGCAGCGATTGAGGTGTATAAACAGATTCTGGCGAGCCGCCAGAAGTAGACTCCGTCAGGGGCTGGTTCGTGTCCAAACCCAAATTTACCATTCTCATCCGGTTGAACCAACAATCATTTGGTTGAAAGCAGGATGTTGTACAGACCGCGTACTCGCGGTCTTTTTTACATATATAGACATGAAAATAGTGTGAAATATGATGAAAATTTAGGAATTGTTAAGAAAATGGACTACCCATCTTAAGCATTATGCCTTTTAATAGATAGAGAGCTTTATCGTATTAAGTCATATCTGACATATTGACGAACAAATGAAGGAGAAATTTTAAACATGAGTGAAACACTGAAAAGAGAGCGAATTCCGGAGCTGAATCTGGTACGTGCCATGGCGATTATCGGCGTACTGTGCGTGCATTCCACTTCTTACGCGACGGTGGACATGACCGGTTCGGGCTATTATTGGCTGTACAACTTTATTAATATCTTTATGAAATATGGTACGCCAACCTTTATTTTTATGAGCAGCTTCGTACTGTTCTATAACTATTATTCCCGTCCGCTGGACAAGAAACTCGTAAGTAATTTTTACAAGAAAAGATTTGTGTATATTTTGCTTCCATATTTCCTGTTTTCATTGATGTATTTTGTTATCTTGCATTTCACGCATTATCAAGGCCGACCGTTCGGCGAATCGGCTGTAAGTTTCATTACGAAATTGTTTACGGGTAAGGCCTATACGCATCTGTATTTTGTGTTTATTAACATGCAATTCTATCTGTTATTCCCATTGGTGCTATGGCTGCTCAAAAAGTATCCTTCCGTGGTGAAATGGTCTGTACCGATTGGATTATTGATTCAATGGGCATTTATCGTAAGTAATAAATATGGATTCCAGGTACCCAATAAGGGAAGCTGGGCGTTCTCTTACTTTTCCTATTTCATGCTGGGTGCTTTTATCGGAGTCTATTTCCCTAAAATCAAGCAATGGTTTGTCATCAGTCGGGCCAATGCCACTAAAGGGCGCATAGCTTCATGGATTCTGCTCTGGGCGGTGTGGATCATTGCCGGACTGGGTCATGTGTACATCTATTATCAGCTGCGTCTGAAGATCGCAACGTATAACACACTGTGGTATGAATTCTTCTGGAATGTGCATACCTTTGCTTGTGCGTTGGTACTCATTCAGATCGCTTATCTGCTCTACCGCAAAGGGCCGTCTCTGATCGTTAAGCCGCTGAATCGGCTTGGGGCACTGTCCTTTGGTATCTATTTGATCCATCCATTGTTCCTGCTGGTGTATCGGAATTATCCGCCGCAAACGGGAGTGTCGTGGTTAGTGCATCTGTGGTATGCCGGAGGATTCGGCGTAGCTCTGATCGCTTCGTGGATCGTTGTTGGATTGACGGCAAGGTTCGTTCCATATGCATGGGTGATCTTTGGTAATCTGCCAAAACCGAAACCGCGTCTGGCACCACAACAGAACTCGGGGCAACTAGACGTTCGTTAAGACACATTTCCAATACAGGAATAATAAACCGTTTCTTGGTCGACCTTAGGGGAGAGCAGGAAGCGGTTTTTTTGATGCATGCAGATATCTGTAATGTGGGGAACGAGTGTTTCTTTTACATCTACGAGGGGTAATCATAAGGCGGAACGATAATACATTATAGATAACAGGATTAAGGTGAAAATAATGACAACATGCGATAAATGCGGGAGACCGATGCAAGATATATTGGAATACGTGGAACACATTCTTCATGAATGCAATGAACAGACACAGGAGTACAAATCGAAAGATTATGAGGCCTTCGGTCATGAGGGTGTTCGCGAGCAGATGTGATACAATAGAAAGAAACCGGATTCATACGGAACCGAGGTGACAACATGGAGACGGGGCCAGCCCCTTTCCGGCAAGGAAAGACGGAACAAGAAGCGCGACTGACCAAGACATGTATGTATTGCGGACAACAGCGGTCTATGTCCGAATTCAGGCGCAGAACCGGAAAACGGGCAGGCCCTGGAGCCAGACGGGGAGCCTGCCGCAGCTGTCGTCAGCTGGGCGGACAGGCTGATCATGATGTGGGTTCAAGCGTGAGCGGTCAAACGAATGAACGGATGGGGCATCAACGGGGTGGCTTGGAGACACGTGATGTTACTACGAGACCGTCTGCCTCTGCGAAAAATGAAGCGGGTCGGATCTCTCATGGCATGGAGCAGGGATCTGCTACCGAGTCGTCTTCAGACAGACGTCTGGTGTCTCAATCTTCAGTAGACTCGACGTCTGCGAATGACGATGAACATGTTGACTTGGTGACTTCCTCAGCTTCTTCTTCGGGTAATCGGAAGAAGAGGAGAAGACGGAGGAAGAGCAAGCGTTCAGAGGGACTGACAGGCAATGAGCAAGCGGAGACGAATCACGAGCATGATGGTTTGGCAGGTGAGGCAGTAGCTGATCTTCAGCCACGTGATCGTTGGCGTGGGGAAGAAGGGCATTCGCAGCGCCATGCTGCTGCGAATGAAAAGGGCACTGCACAGCGAGCTGCCGCTGCAGTGCAGGCCGCCGAGCAAGCTGCGGCGGCCCACCAAGCTCTGCTGCCCGCTGAGCCGCAAGGCCCGGCAGCAGAGCCCCTGGCTGCGGATCAACCGACCGCAGCCAAACGCAAGCGCAAGCGGCGCCGCAAGCGTGCTGCCGCGCTCGCGCCCGGCGCAGGGCAGGCCCGCAGCGTAGCTGCTGAGGCCCCTGCGCCGGCACTGAGCGACCGTGGCGATTCCACCACGGTCGCTGCACCTACGGCGGCGGAGGCACAGCCTGCCGCCACCAGGCGCGAGCCTGGGCAAGCGCCGGGGGCTGCTGCGGAGGCAGGGCCTCCTGCGCCCGTGCGCCAGCCTGGCTCGCCAGGGTCCAAGCCGCGCCAAGCGCGCAAGGAGCGTGCGCCCAAGGCGAACGGCGAAGACGCTGCCCGCGGTACATCCGGGCAGCGACCCGCGCATGCCAGCCGCAGTCACGCAGCTGGCATGGACGGCCGTCCCCGTCGTCAGACACCGGCGGCCCCGGTAGCCATTGACCCGGAAGATCCGGCTTCGCTCCGGACCAACCGGCAAGGCATGGTACGGATGCGTGGCAAGACGGACAAGGGCAGGCGCTGGCATCAGGAAGTGGACATGGAGCTTGCGGTCACGCTGGTCAAGGAAAAAGCCGCTGTGGTGGTCAATCGGTACACGATTCGCCGATTGTTCAGCAACAAGGATTTCAAGCGGTATATTCTGACCCGGGATCACTACACCTGTTACTTCTGTGGATCGTATGGAGATACGATTGACCATCTGCTACCGCGTGCCAAAGGTGGACATACCACCCCGCTTAACTGTGTCTGCGCCTGTAATTTGTGCAACCAGTCCAAAGCAGCTATGGATGCCGAAGAGTTCATGCGTTCCGGTATTCCCGAGTGGAATGCTGCACATCAGGCAGAACTGATTGAACTGGCCATGCAGGAAGCGCAGCTGGAAGAAGGATAAATACCCCCAAAGAAGGATCGGGGTTTCGATATGAAGAGCACACCAAGACCACAAGAGGTCGAGGTGTGCTTTTTTTGATTTAATTTTGATTGGGGTGGTAAGTCAGTTCGCTGTACAATAATTTCTTCAAATTGACAACGATGTTCATCGAAGATGTACGTTATACTGGGAGGGAGTTGCTAAAGAAGCTTCATCATCCATATGAATGATGAAATGTGTAGTGAACATCAAACCTGAGAACGTAGACTGTATAGATTGGATGGATGCAGATGACCCCAGCAGCATTGGACATTATGTCCTATATTACGGAAGAAAATATTCGTTTCTGGCTGGAGAAGTTTCGCTCCCTGGGCCCATTACCGGGAATTTTGCTTACGTTTATGAAATCATTTGTGCCGCCGCTTCCGACGCTATTAATAGTGGGTGTGAACGGTGCGGTATACGGTCTGTGGGCAGGATTTTTATACTCATGGATCGGCATGGTCCTTGGTTGCACCGTTACTTTTCTGATCGTACGGGAGATCGGGAAATCCGCTTTTGTGGAACGATGGGCACGCAAACCCCGTGTGCAGCGCAGTATGGTATGGATTCGGAGGAATGCGTTCGGTTATGTCTTTCTCCTGAGTATCTTCCCGGTAGGTCCATTCGTCATTATTAATGTGGCAGCAGGTATCGCGCGAATGCGCTTGTTATCCTTCCTGCTTGCGGTGGGCTGTGGTAAAGCGATCATGATCTTCTCTGTTACGTATATCGGTTCCAATGTGGAACAATTTTTGGAGCATCCTGTACGCTGGGTAGGCGTATTGCTGTTCATTGCGGTATCCCTGTGGGCAAGCCGTAAACTGGAGCGACATTTTACCCGGTCATCGTCAGATGGTGAAGAGCTGAATGATCTGAATCAACCAACTGGCAAATCGATTTCCTCCTAGTTTCGGGGTACAGTGGTATATTTGTGTGGTATTTATGAATTACCCGGAGATGAACCTTTTTTAAAGGGGGATTAGTATGATTGAAAATGTCTTTGATTTTGATAAAGAATTATATCGCATGAATGAAGAAGAGCTTCGTTCATTATTGCGTATGCTCTATCTTGGCGCGGACATGGCAGTTAGTCATCAGACAGAAGAACATTCGGTTGATTTTGCGGTGAGCGTACAGCGGATTTTTGAGGGGTTAGGCGAGGAGAGGAATCGGAAGCAAGCTGAGCAGCAAATGCTTGATACACAGAAGCCGCGTGAAATTCATATAGCGATTGGTGAATCACCGTTGGGTAGCATTAAGGTTGCCATGGGTAGTGTTCCTGGACGCGTGGGACGACGTTTTTATTCTATGAATGACTACTATGCTATAGGCCCATTAGGGGATCTCACTGAGAAGATAGTTCTACAACGTAGACACCTCTGGTTGCTGGAGCGACTGCATTTAAGTGAACACGGAAATTACGCTATCAAAGGCGTAGATGAACTGATTCAATTAAATAACGTGATGAGTTCCATTGATGAAGAGACTAGAATAACCATTTGGTATGCTAATAACGCCCATGAGAAAACGGGTCTTCTGTTTGCTATTCATTTGCTTCGTAACAGGAAGAGTCCTGTTTATCTGATCGAGACAAGTGAACTGTATCAGGAGTTATTCCATAACCCTGACATTGAGTATGATGTTTGGAGAACAGGAGAGATTGTTTCTGAGAAGCTATTAGCCATGTGGAACCACTGTGTAAATGCAGAGCCGGTGTCTTCAGAAGAACGCAAGCAGATGGAGCAAGAGTGGGATTCTCTCTCTAAACAACAAGACCATCTGCGAATAATGAAGGATAGTAAGATTCATAGCGTGTCCGAGGACGGAATTGATGATTTCATTATGCAAAAGGTGAGAGATCTTACATTAACCAGACAATCAGATGAATTTATAATATGTGCCCGTGTTGTAGGTGAAGTACTTGGATATTTAGAACAAACTGTGGGAGATGCATTTATTGAATATCGAATACGTCAACTTGTGCTGCAGGGCCGACTGGAGATGGAAGGTATCCCATATGCGATGAGATACTATGGTGTCCGACTTGCGAGTAAGGAGCGGAACTAAAAGTTACTGGCGTGCGATAGATTAGAGATTGAAGAAAAACATATAGACTGTACTCCGGCATGATTCTCCTACTTGTCCGGGGACAGTCTATTTGTTCATGCTTGAATACTGGACCAATTTCTCCTGTGCATTGTCTAATAAAGTTCTTTTTTCTCTCCATGATATCTGTTATGACTTCTTCCCATTCCAGATTTTTAGTAGCGGTCCGTGCTGCCCATAGACCGGATCGGTATCCGGAATCGGAACCTCACGTATTTCCTGAAAAGCCTTCTGCAACTCGCCTTCCTCACCTGTGCGTGTATTGTAACTCATGCCGCCCGGATAGGCACCGGCAATACGAAAGTCAGTGCTGGACTCCAGACGTTTATGCCCTGTTCCAGCGGGAAGCACGACAACGTCGCCTGTCTGAAGGTACACTTTATGCCCATTTTCTCCACCTAAAATCAATTTCACGAATCCACTCACCACAGCAAGAGCCTCATGCGCGTTACTATGATAATGATGATAATTGAACACACCATTCAACCAGCTATTTCCCCATCCATTACGGTTCAGCAACGATTCTGCATTCAGTGCTTCCTCTGCCCATACATTCTTATACAAAAGCACAGGCAGGGTCGGATGATTGGGAATTACACCATTCTCCTGAAGGAATAACGTCTCTATGTTCTTTTTTCGTTCATTCATTTGGTATCACCTCACGATAAATTACCCGATATCCTCAAGGGCGAACAAAAAACAATTGTAAAATGATACAAAATGTATCATTTTAAGGTTATACTCAGTACATATACTCTCTTCAATGCACTCGTTGTATAAATCGCAAGGGGGAATCGTGTGTGAACATTGTTATTACAGGGGCTTCTGGATTTGTGGGATTTAATCTTTCACAGTATTTGGCGCAAAAGGGGCATCGAATTACCCTTCTGGATCGGGATGATTATTGTCAGAGGCTTGTTCACGTCTCTCCTCTACATGAGATGCCATTCACCTGTTGTGACCTTGCATCGGACCGGATTCATCTGCCTCCAGGAACAGATTACATTATTCATCTGGCAGCCATGCCTCATGTGGATTATTCGTATCATCAGCCAGGGGAAGTTTTCCGCAATAATACACTCAGCACACAGGCTATTCTGCAATATGCGACGGAACATCACATTCCAGTCTTGCTGGCTTCATCTGTTGAAGTGTATGGGGGCGATTGGGGCAGAGTCTATCATGAATCAGATCCGTATGCGCCTGTCTCGCCTTATTCCGCATCCAAAGTTGCCTGTGAAATGCTTGCTCACTCCTACGCTCAATGTTACCAGCTTCCAGTCAAACTCTTTCGCTTGACCAACCTCTATGGTCCATGGCAATTGCCAGACCGTATTATTCCCCGAAACTTTGGTCGAATGCTGGACGGACTGCCTCTGGATATTCAGGGATCGGCCGTGCGTGATTTCTTGTATGTGGACGACGCCCTACGTGCCATTGAACAGATCATGCTGAAAGGCAAAGATGGACAGGTCTACAACATATCGACAGGGCTTGGAACAACGATGCAGGAGATCGGGGAGATGTTAAAACCCATGGATCGATCTTTAGCTGCTGTAGAGATTCGGGAGCAAGAACCCACCCAGTCCAGAGGCTCCAGTCTGGTCGTGCATTCAGGCAGATTACGAGCGGAATTGGGGTGGTTACCACAAACCACATTGGAAAAAGGCTTAGAAAGAACCTTCCGTTGGTATCAGGAACATCCCGAATGGGTAAGACAGTTCAGCCGTGAATACCATACAACAAGGGAAACGCGCAGTTTCATTATCGATATGGCTAGATACGCAGTTCCAGCAGTATAGAACGCACAAAAAAAGCCAGGGAAGGGTGTATTGAATAACACCTTCCTTGGCTTTTTTGCGCCTCCGTCTCATGTTCAGATTTTCATCCGAATACGGACGGCCAGGCTAGTTTACAACGATCTATTGCACGAAATCATCGTGCTGTTGACCTCACATCAAAAGGATCTAGTGATCTTTTTTAACGTCAGCAATTTTATCCTGTACAGCACCTTTGGCTTTGTCTTTCTTGCCCTCAGCCTGAAGGGATCTGTTATTGGTTGCATTACCGATCTGATCCTTCACTTCGCCTTTAGCCTTATTAATGCCTGCTTTGATTTTATCGCTAGTTGAATTACTCATATCGAACATCTCCTTCGTTGTCTGGTGTAGTCCTAATTAACCGGGATGCCAGCATTCTAAACAAAAGAGGTATAATCCAATTTTTGCATTCGCGGCGCAAGAGGTTCATACTTGAAATAGAAAAGATGTCTCAATAATGGAATAAGGCTGTGCTCATCGCTGCATAATAACGACAGTGACCAATTTCGTTGCGCGAGATTATTGAATTTGGAAAACAATTCCTGTGAATATCGATAAACCAATCCTTCCTTGTGTACATATCGTACATCTGGTCATATGTGATCTTGTCTTAATACCACATGTGGTAGGAATACGGATTTTGGACAGGAAGATCGGCAGCACTAGCTTGCCTGCATGGGTTGACAAAAAAATCGATTTTGTTACAATGTTCACAATATCTTCACAAGTGTAAAAAATTTCTTTTTCATGTTCATGTGTAAGAGGTGTAATATAAGGGTATAGAGTTCGGTTTCGGCCTGCTTGTCGTTTTGTGCGTCAACACATGTTGTCCGCAATAGATCCAAGATACAATGCATGATATGGGAGTGGCCCTGAGCTACGCTCATCCTATTGTGTGAAATTTGGTACATTTAGATGTATTCGATGTATTTTGTGGTTCGGCTCTGCTTGACAGGCATCATGAAAGTCGCGGACTTCTATCCCAAAGTAAAGGAGGACTTTCTCTTATGTCACAATCGCCTACTCAACAAGAGGTGCCAGTTACAGAAGGTGCCAACGTTTCCGAGCGCCAGTCCTTGGACGTTCTGGATCAACTGATGAAGCCTGAGGTACAGGAGTCTTTAACCGTTCTGGTGGAGAACCTGCCTAAATTGGCTGAAATGGTTACTGCTATGACGAAAGCTTATGACTTTGCACAAAGTGTAGCAACAGACAAAGTTCTGATCAGCGACACAATGAGCGCAATGGGCGAGTTCGCTAAGCCTGTTGTAGACAAAGCCAAAGGTGTAGCTTCTGCTGCCATTGAAGCCAATGACCGTGCGCAAACAGAGCAAACTTCAGTTGGCTTGTTCGCTATGCTGAAAATGCTTAAAGATCCAAACGTACAACAATCGCTTCGTTTTGCTCAATCTTTCTTGAGCATCTTGAACGAGCGTCAACAACCGAAACGTTAAGACTTAGAAGAACGGAGGATGGATATGTCGAAGCAAATTTTGATCTTGGGTGGAGGATACGGCGGTCTGTTGACTGCATTGACTGCGCGTCAATACTTGTCTCCGGAAGAAGCGACAATTACTGTCGTGAACCGTTACCCTACACACCAAATTATCACGGAACTGCACCGTCTTGCAGCGGGAAGCATTGCTGAGCAAGCAGTAGCTCTTCCACTCGAAAAATTGCTGCGTGGCAAAAACGTGAACTTGAAAATCGATACGGTGGATACAATCAAGCCGGACGAGAAGAAAGTTCTGATGACCAGCGGCTCCACATACTCTTACGATGCACTTGTCGTTGCCCTGGGCAGCGAAACGGCATTCTTCGGAATTCCGGGATTGCAAGAGTACAGCTTCACGCTCAAATCGGTTAGCGATGCAAACCGTATTCGTGCACACGTTGAAGCACGTCTTGATGCTTACAAACAGTCCGGCAACAAAGCAGACGCTACGTTTGTTATTGGTGGCGGCGGCTTGACAGGTATTGAGCTTGTTGGTGAATTCGCTGACCTGCTTCCTGCTGTATGTCAAGAAAAAGGGATCGATTTCAAAGAAGTATCCCTGCACACGGTTGAAGCTGGTCCTTCCATCCTGGCTGGATTCCCACCAGAACTGGTTGAGCGTGCTAAATCGAGTCTTGAGAAACGTGGCGTTAACTTCATCGTTGGCGTAGCGATTACTGAGATGAAAGAAAACGAAGTTCTGCTGAAAGACGGCAGCTCCATCCCTACGAGCACACTCGTATGGACAGGGGGCGTACAAGGCAACGCTGTTGTTGCTAACAGCGGAATTGAAGTGGATCGTGGCCGTGCGAAAGTTACGGAAGTTCTGCAATCTACTTCTCACAAAGACGTGTTTGTTGCTGGTGACAGCGCAGTGGTCTTCCCTAGCGAAGGCGCTCGCCCTTACCCTCCAACAGCACAATTGGCTTGGCAAATGGGTGAAACCATCGGTCACAACTTGGGCGTAATGTTCAAAGGTGGCGCAATGGAATCCTTCACACCAGTATTCTCCGGTACGCTGGGAAGTCTGGGTCGTAAAGATGCTGTCGGCATGATCGGTGGCAACCAGACTCGTCTGAAAGGTCTGCCTGCAACCATGATGAAAGAAGCAAGTAACATCCGTTACCTGGCTCATATTCACGGTTTGTTCGCACTGGCTTACTAATCTTAATGCCATTCAAGGGCGCCCTTTGGGCGTCCTTTTTGGTTGTCACGATTACAAAGGATAACAGATATTCAGATGGAAAAAAGGTGCGGCAGAAGTGGTCAAATGTGAGGTCGCGTATAAAGTACCCAGGGGATATGGCATATTAATGGGACAACGGAAGACTTCACATTTCATAGAGGTACTGAACAGGCATGGACATGAAGCCGGCGCTTAGAAGCGCCGGCTTTCGTTTAAATTATAAGATGAGCATCTTTAAATAAAAGGAACGGGGAGCAACAACAAGCCATCCGTTCAACTGAGAGGAGAATGACGTATGAACGTTTTAGTTATAGGAGCAAATGGACAAATCGGAAAATCTTTGGTGGAGCAGCTGGTTCAGGAAGGCAAGCATAAAGTAACGGCCATGATCCGCAAACCGGAGCAGGCAGACGCGCTGAAGGAACTTGGTGCCGATGTGGTGATCGGTGATCTGGAGGGCAGTGTGGAGGACTTGACCGAGGCAATGAAGGATCATAATGCGATTGTGTTTACGGCGGGTTCTGGCGGATCTACCGGTCAGGACAAAACACTGTTGATTGATCTCGATGGTGCGGTGAAAACGATGGAAGCCGCAGAGCAGCAAGGAATCTCCAGATATATTCTGGTCAGTGCGTATGGCGCAGATCAACGGGAGAAGTGGTCAGAATCCATCAAGCCTTATTACGTGGCGAAACATTATGCGGATCGTGCATTGTTTGCAAGTGATCTGAATTACACGATTATTCGCCCAGGTGGTCTGAAGAATGAACCGGGCACGGGCAAGATTGCAGTTGGAACCGATCTGAAGCCGGGAAGCATCCCGCGTGAAGATGTGGCCCGCGTCATCGTGGCTTCCTTGCAGGAAGAGAAGACGTATCGGATGGCCTTTGATTTGATTGCCGGGGAGCAACCGGTTGAAGATGCCTTGGGCAAACTGTAGATGTTATTGTAAGATAACGGGAGAATGAATTGATGGGGATGAGGGGGAGCGCTGCATGAACGAAGCCGTGCTGGTCATAGAGGATGAGCCCAAAATAGCACGTCTGCTTGAACTGGAATTACAGTATGAGGGATATCAGGTAGGCAAGGCTGGTAGTGGAACAGAAGGGCTGGAGAAGTATGCAGAAGGACAGTGGGATCTGATTCTGCTTGATGTGATGTTGCCTGGTCTGAGCGGAATTGAAGTGTTGCGGCGAGTTCGGGCCAAAGATGCTACAGTACCGATCATTATGCTCACCGCCAAAGATTCCGTGGAAGACAAAGTATCCGGCCTGGATCTCGGAGCCAATGACTACATCACCAAGCCGTTTCAGATTGAAGAGTTGCTTGCCCGAGTTCGGGCAGCTTTACGGCTTAGTGCAGTCGCGTCTGTTGCTTCTTCCGCTTCTTCGTCTACACCTGCTGATATGGGGAATGACTCTTCTGGGCATCAGGCTGAAGCTGAGTCGGGCTGGTTGACGGCTGCGGGGTTGAGACTAAATGAAGGAACGCGAGAGGTATCCCGAGATGGTGTGGCCATTGAGCTTACTCCACGTGAGTTCGACCTGCTCGTGTATTTGCTTCAGAATCAACGTCAGGTGCTCAGTCGTGATCAGATTGTGCAGGCCGTGTGGGGATACGATTATTATGGAGATACCAATGTGGTGGATGTGTACATCCGTTATGTGCGCAAAAAGGTGGATAACGGATTCACACCACCCTTAATACATACCGTACGGGGCGTAGGATACGTCCTGAAGGAACAGTCATGAGCCTGCGTAGTAAAATCTACGGATATTCGTCTGTATTATTTGCTGTGCTGTTAATCGCGGTGAACCTGTCGGTCTATATCGTGTTTGAGCGGATGTCGATTGATAACGAGGTTAATCGGGTGGAAGCAGAGGCCGAGTCTATTGTCAAAGGAGTACGTCAGTCTGCCGGCTCCATTCCGCCAGACGACTTGTTGCGGGCCTACGCGCCTGTGAACGGCATGCTTCGGATCGTCAATGAAGACGGCACCAGTTCCCCGGTGACAACAACAGCAGCTTCCGAGCAGTTGAGCAAGCTGCCTTATAAGTACGAAAGTGAGAAGAAATCGGAGTATACCCAAGTTGAACAGATTGGTTATGTGTGGGTTTCAGTCCCAGTCATCTGGCCTGATGGCGAGGTAGTGAATGTGCAGGTCACCGAGAGCATTGCAGAGACAGAGAATCGTCTGTCTGTACTTCGGACTGTGCTTGTGGCGGTCACGATTATTGCTCTCATTCCAGCCATTATCTCCAGCCGGATTCTGGCGAACCGGATGACCAGACCGATTCAGCAGATGACACGCACGATGACTGACATACAGTCCAGCGGACAATTCAAGCGTCTTCCACTGGAGGAAGGATCGAAGGATGAACTGAAAACGATGGGGCAGACGTTCAACCGGATGATGGATCTGCTCGAATCCAACTTTGAACGACAGGAGCGATTCGTATCGGATGCATCTCATGAGCTCAAAACACCGCTGACCATTATTGAGAGCTATGCCAGTCTGCTACAGCGGCGAGGAAAAGAGCGGCCCGAGGTATTCGATGAAGCAGTGGAAGCGATTCTGTCCGAATCGGTTCGCATGCGAGAGATGACCGAGCAACTGCTACTGCTCGCGAAGCAGCCAGAGCAGTGGAATGTGCAGTTGGCGCGTGTGGATATCACGAGACTGGCTACAGACTCCACACGTGCGTTTCGCGAAGCCTATCACCGCGAAGTCAGGTGTGAAGATCCAGGTTCAATCTGGGCGATCAGCGATGAGAGCAAGCTGAAGCAGCTTTTGTTTATTTTGCTGGATAATGCCCGGAAGTATAGTGAAGATGCCATTGAAGTCAGGCTGGAAGCCAAGGGGCAAGAGTGCCGTATTCGGATTGTGGATACCGGGATTGGTATGCGGGAGGACGAGCTGGAAAAGGTATTTGACCGATTCTACCGGGTTGATCCGGCCAGAACACGCAGCTTAGGTGCAAGTGGTTCAGGTCTGGGATTGTCACTTGCCAAAGAGCTTGCAGGGGCAGTTGGAGCACGGATCGAACTGACCAGCACCGAGGGTAAAGGCACCGAGGCTTCAATTATTTTGCCAATATCGGTTCAAAACGGGCCGCTCTCATGAAATTCTCATTCTTCTCTTATATACTGATAAGCATCAGATCAACTGGGGATGATAAGAGAGTGCATAGGGGGAAACGTGATGACAGAGCATGAGCAGCGACCACCGGAGATGAAACGGCATGAACAGGCGAACAGTAGATGGGCGAAATCGCGAAGATCACTTTGGTGGGGTGCAGGGCTTCTCGTTGTGCTGATTGTGGCAGCAGTTGTGTGGTGGAAGCCTTGGCAATCGAGTGGTGTGGTACTTACGGCAGATGCGGCAGCCCAATCGGTGTTGGATCAGTATCCGGGTGAGATTGTGAATTCCACGTTGAAGGACGGGACGTATATCATGCAGCTTCGCTCGGAGACCGGCCTATATGACGTGCAAGTGGATGCCGTTACGGCAACTGTGAATTCCATCAAACGGCTGGAGTCCAACCCGCAAGCGGAAGAGAAGACGTTATGGAGCCGCGAGCAGATCAAGACGGCGTTGTTAAAACAACAAACGGATGACCAATTGGTCTCGCTAGAACTTGTGGAGCAGCAAGGAAGTCCGGTATACACCGCGGTAGTAAAGGCTAAAGATAACAGCCGTGAAGAACTCACGATTGATCCATATACCGGAGAGACGATATCTTCCAAAACAATAGCAGCGCCGACAACTGAACCGACAAAGGAAGATCCCAAGCCTCAGTTTCTAAGCGAGAAACAAGCCAAGCAGAAGGCACTTGCAGAGGTCCCGGGAGAAGTGGACGACATCGAACTGCGTGGAACCAACAGCGGAAATCCGTATTATCTGGTCGAGATTGATCTGGAGGATGGCCGGGAAGCCATTGTGCAAGTGAATGCCATCTCGGGAGCGATTCGTTCCGTGACTTGGGATGAGGACGATGATTAACATTTGTACAGGAATCCATTGAATATAGAGTTACACCTTGTTGGATAGATGATTCCTAATTTAGGGGTCATCTTTTCATTTCTTTTAGATTACATACATAATGAACACTCATTAAATGAGCAATCTCCTCATTTTCTCATCAAATTCTAATCTAACTCTCGCTGATCTCTCATTCCTGCAGGTTATTCTATAAATGTAGACGAGAACGAAAACAACAACAACGAGGAGATGAATGATGATGAACAAACATAAACTTTGGATTGGTAGCTTGTCAGCAGCAGTATTACTTGGTGGATCAGCCGTAGCGGCTAGCGGGAATGTGAACGGACAAGCGGTGCAAACTACACCAACATCAACAACACAATCCGTAACACAGAATCAGAACAGCACAGGTAAAATGCTGAATGCATCCCAAGCGAAAGCATTAGCGTTAAAAGCAGCAGATGGTAAAGTGGATGACGTGGATCTGGAGCGCAGAAACGGTCAAACGTTCTATGAAATTGAGATCGACAGAAAAGGAACCAATGATGTGGTAGTTCGTCTGGATGCTTACACAGGCAAAATCCTGGCAGTCGTGAATGATGAAGACTACGATGATGACGATGATTATCAAGATAATGTAACAGGCAATACGTCTAATACCTCTGCTTCCAAGCAGGTCAAATTGACGGCATCCCAAGCTTCCAATATTGCGTTGAAACAAGTTACGGGTGGTAAAGTAACCAAAGTCGAGCTGGATCATGATGACGGTCGCTATGTATATGAGATCGAGCTGAGAACCGCTCAGGGTGAAGCGGATGTAGATATCGATGCCAACACAGGCAAAGTGTTATCGTTCGATCAGGATTTTGACGACGAAGATTGAGTAATAAAGGCGAGTAATGCCGATAACATATCATATAATGAACCTGCCCACTATAAGTCACACACCGCAAGCGATAGTCACATCATGGAGGACAGGGCAGGTATAGCAGGGGACGCTTCGGGGGAAGCGTCTTTTTGCTGTCTATGAAGAGAGAGCGGAGTATAAATTTGTACATGTTCCGCCGGATTGTTCACTATGCGAGCAGGAACGTGGCGGATACAATCGGAATCAGGGAGGTGAATGCCCAGCCAGTCTTGCCAAGAATTCTAATGCTAAAATGCATCATCGATCGGAGGCAGATGAGACATATCGGTTTTATTTTATGTAAGCGCTTCACAAAAAACATGGAGGTGCATTACGATATGGCTATGAACGATGGATGGTTGAAAAAGAATACACATTCCCGTCGCTTTACCCGCCGCTTAAGTTATTTGCTTGTGTTGGTTTTGGCGCTGCAATCATTAGGTATGCTACTCGCACCCGTACCGAATGCTTCAGCTGCTCCGCTGAGTGTAACGAACGGGGTACAGTTTAAAGACACAAATGGCAATGTCGTTCATGCCCATGGGGGCGGGATGATCAAGGCGAGCGGGTATTATTACTGGTTTGGGGAGAACCGCAATGCGAATGGAACGTTCAAGGCAGTGTCCGTGTATCGTTCATCCGATCTGAAGAACTGGGAGTATCGTAATGATGTGCTGACCAGCAGTTCGGCAGCTGAGCTAAATATCTCCAACATCGAACGCCCGAAAGTCATCTATAACAGTTCGACTGGCAAATATGTGCTGTGGATGCATAAAGAGAATGGTCTGGATTATGGCGAGGCCAGAGTGGCCGTAGCTACTTCGAATACGGTTGATGGCAACTACACGTATGTGGGCAGCTATCGTCCACTTGGGTATGATTCCAGAGATATGACGGTGTACAACGATAACGGAACCGCTTATCTGATCTCCGCGACCCGAGTGAATGCAGATCTGAATATATATAAGTTGACCCCTGATTTCCTGGGTGTGGAATCCCTAGTCACAACGCTGTGGCCTGGACAATATCGTGAAGCACCTGCTCTATTCAAAAAAGACGGCGTCTACTTCCTGATTACTTCAGGGGCGACCGGCTGGAATCCGAATCAGGCCAAATATGCCACAGCCACCAGCATTACAGGCACATGGAGCGGCCTCAGCAATTTTGGGGACAGCACAACGTATGGTTCTCAATCCACCTATGTTGTTCCAGTAGAAGGTTCACAGACCACATCCTATCTCTACATGGGTGATCGCTGGGCTGGTGCGTGGAGTGGACCGGTGCAGGATTCCAAGTATGTCTGGCTGCCACTTTCATTCCCGAGTGCAACCAGTCTGGCGATGAACTGGGCCAGCAGTATTACGATTGATACAGCAACAGGGACTGTAACCGGAGTGAGTACACCGGATGTATGGGACCCGAATGCTTCATATCAGCTGATTAGTCGTAAGAGTAACAAATTGCTGAATGTCATTGGGGGTTCTTCCGCCAACGGTGCGGATCTGGAGCAGCGAGCAGATGGGGGAACAACCAGTCAACAGTGGCAGATTACTGATGCGGGTGGCGGTTATGTCAAAATTATCAACCGTTCCAGCGGTAAGTTAATCGGTGTGGAGAATGGTGCGACGACGGATGGGGCTGTCATTGAACAGTGGAATGATGGGGGCTGGGCCAGCCAGCAGTGGCAGCTCGTCCATGTAGGTGGTGGTTATTATAAACTGAAGAACCGCAGTACAGGCAAGGTCTTGGACATCTCCAGTCAATCCCTGGCAGATGGGGCTGCGGCCATCCAGTGGACGGATAATGGCGGCACGAATCAGCATTTTCAGATTGTTAAGGTGCAATAAGGCGTTTTAAATATTACAAAATAAGGTTCAATTTAAAGTGGAAGCCCTTGTCTCTTACCATAAGGTGGGACAGGGGCTTTGTGATGTGTTCACACTTGTTATGTGATGCTCTTACTCGAAGGGGATATGCAGATGATGGCTCATATCGTGACCTATTTCCGATCATTACCATCCCAATCTGTGGTAAACTAGTAGAATTGTAGAAAAAAGATAGAGACAGGAGCTGGATAACGAAGTGAGTGGAGAACAAGTACTGTCAATTGAAGGCTTGCGTATGCGATACAACGGACGTTATGTGCTGAATGGCATCGATCTGGAAGCGAATCGTGGTGAGATGATTGGATATATTGGTCCGAACGGGGCCGGCAAGAGTACGACGGTTAAGATTTTACTCGGGCTGGTTGAAGGATATGTAGGCACGGTGCGAATCTTTGGTAAAGATATTGCGGATGGGGATGTAGAGTACAAACGCAGAATCGGTTATGTTCCGGAGGTCGCGGAATTGTACGAACAATTAACGCCTGCGGAGTATCTGACCTTTACAGGAGAGTTGTACGGGATGTCCTATGAAGATGCGGATTATAAAGCCAAGCTGCTGATGGATTGTTTTGGAATGGAAAAATCATATCATTCCCGAATTGCCTCCTTTTCCAAAGGCATGCGTCAGAAAGTGCTGTTGATCTCTGCACTGCTGCATGACCCGGATCTGTTGTTCCTGGATGAACCGCTCAGCGGATTGGATGCCAATAGTGTGATGGTGGTCAAAGAGATTTTGTCACAATTGTCAGCCAAAGGCACAACCATTTTCTATTCGTCACACATCATGGATGTTGTGGAGAAGATCAGCAGTCGAATTGTACTGATTGCTGAAGGACGCGTAGTGGCTGACGGAACGTTCAAGCAGCTCCAACAGCAATCCATAGAAGGTTCATTGACATTGGAGGAAGTATTCAATCAATTGACAGGCTTCAATGAACATAAAGCGATTGCTGAGCGTTTTGTATCCATTGTGCAGGAGGTGTACTGATATGGAGGAATCCTCCGACTTCCGCACACTCAAGATTCTGGATCGCTTTCGTCCGCTCATCGCCAGAACAGGGGCGGATTATGATGTGCTGCGTCTGATTTTGCGAGTGAAGTTCCAGATGGATCAACGCAGAGTACCTACCATTTTGTCCAACAATTCAGGGAAAAAGGAGCGCAAGGAAGGTAATCAATTTCTTCGTTCCCTGTGGTTGTATGGATTAATGGGACTGTTGATGGTTCCCTTCATCGTCTGGGATGCGGGCCATTTCATGCTTCAGATGGGTCTTGTGTTCGGCATATTAATGTTTATGATCATGACGTCCATGATCTCGGATTTTTCCTCTGTGCTGCTGGACATTCGGGATCGCAATATCATTATGACGAAGCCCGTTAATGGGCGAACGGTGGGTATGGCCCGAGCCATCCACGCAGGCGTTTATCTACTATTGCTAACGGGTTCATTAACCGGTATACCGCTAATTGCCGCGTTGGTGACGCATGGGATCGGCTTCTTTCTGATTTTCCTTGTAGAACTGATTCTGATCAATATGCTGATTTTGGTGACAACGTCTCTGATCTATCTGTTCATGATGAAGTTTCTGGATGGTGAGAAGCTGAAGGATATGATTAACATGGTACAGATTTTGCTTTCCGTGGGGATTGCGATCGGTTATCAGCTGGTTATCCGTTCGTTCAGTATTATTGATTTTGGTATGGTATTTACCCCGGCATGGTGGCAGTTGCTGTTACCTCCGTTATGGTATGCGGCCGCATATGAATGGTTGTTTGCAGGGGGTGGTAATGTGTGGATCTATACGTTCACAGCACTTGCAGTCTTGGTTCCTGTGGTGAGTCTGATCGTATATGTGAAGCTTATGCCTGCCTTTGAACTGTATTTGGAAAAAATGGCACATTCGGGTCAGTCCTCTGGACGCAGACGCGGAAGATGGGATCGGTTGATCTCCAAGGTGGTTAGTCGTTCCAGAGAGGAGCAAGCTTGCTTCCGTCTGTCAGCCAGCATGATGCGCAGTGAACGGGAATTCAAGCTGAAGGTGTATCCATCGCTTGGTTTATCATTTGTCTTACCTTATGTATTTTGGTTTACCGAATTGCAATCTTCTACCTGGGCAGAGTTTAGGCAAAGTTCATTCGTATACACCTTTTATATTGTGCTAATGCTGGTTGTTACGGTCGTAGTCATGCTGAAATTTTCGGGACAATATAAGGCGTTCTGGACCTTTCGCGCTGCACCGATGGCAAATGATAGCGCGTTATACAAAGGCGCTCTGAAGGCGTTCTTGTGCAACATGTTCCTGCCTATATTTCTGGCGAATGCCGTTCTGTTTACCTGGACATTTGGATTACGAATACTGCCGGATATTGCGATAATTATGCTGACAGCTACAGCGCTTGTACCACTGGCAGGCAAGTTGCTGCTGCGTAAGCCGCCGTTCTCCCAATCCTTCAGTGTGGCGCAGCAAAGTGATGGTTGGTATGTATTTGCCGCTCTCCCTGTGCTTGCTATGCTTTGGGGAGTCCATGTCTTTTTCCGTTCCGTGTCAGGGGGCGTATGGATATATGGTGCGCTTCTGATCATAGCGAATGTGTTGCTGTGGACGCTACTGTTTCGAGAGAAGAAGACAGCGAAGATTAGGTCGGTTGCAGTTTAAGGATTGAGTAGTAGAGTAAGAGCGCTAAACGATAAGAGAGGGTAAAAGAGCTAACTTAGACGCTGATGTCGAGGTTAGCTCTTTTGATAAGTGATGCTACCCCCAAAGAAACCTTCGCCGCAGCGCTAACGAACCTGAGATAACCTATTGGGGGGAATAATCAGAAAAATAAATTCTAACGAATCTCAGTAACGCTATCCTTCCGAAAAGTAGCTATTTAGCTTGGAAAAGGACCAATCTAGGCGAAATAGTGCGTCTGAGATTCGTTAGAATGGAGTAAAGCAGTGGAGGCTCTCTTTCAGTACGTCGAAATGTCGAAATCCAGTGAAGCTATAATGAGTTCCAGATATGCTATAGCTTTGAACATTAGAGTGACGAAGAATGTGTGGGCGGTGTGAATATACATAGGTAGCAGGGTTGGATGCCCTATTTCTTATGGCTTGACCGGAGGATGGATTCTGCCAGCCGATCAGCTGCATCGGCTGTGGAAATTGCAGAATGCGCAGCTTCTGCATATACCTTGCTCAGCGTGCCTGAAATCCCCGCCACCTTTTGGCGGATCAGGTCAGGCCCGGCGCCTTCCAGCTCGTAGGCGGTGGAGATGATTCCGCCTGCGTTGAGCACATAATCAGGCACGTACAGAATGCCGCGCGCCTGCATGCGGCCTGCAACCAGCTGTCGTTCACTCAGCTGGTTGTTGGCCGCCCCGGCAACGATGGAGCAGCGCAGCTCCTCCACCGTTGCCGGGGTCAGTACGCCCCCTAGGGCACAGGGGGCGAAAACCATGCAGTCAGCGGCGTGAATATGGGCCGGATCGGCCAAGATGGCGCCGCTGAACTGCACAAGGGCACGTTGTACACGCTCCGGTACAACGTCTGCCACAATGAGCCGTGCCCCGGCTGCATGCAGGTAACGGCACAGGGCATACCCGACCTTGCCCAGTCCCTGGACGGCAACGGGAATGCCCTGCAAAGATGCAATGCCTTGCTGGCGCAGCGAGGTCACAATGCCGATGTGTACGCCATAGGCGGTCATCTCGGCAGTGAAGTCATCCTGCGCCCCAAGCGAACCCGTGGTGTCCGTCACATGTGCGGTCTCCAATCGGATCTGGTCCATGTCTGTCGCCGTGGTACCCAGATCAAGACCGGTCACGTACCGTCCGTTCAGCCGCTCCAGACAACGACCCAGTGCGCGAAAGCGCTGCGCCCGCCTGGATACGTCCGTATCCAGGCTTTTATCTATACGATCAGCACCCTGATCGGCGACGACTTCCCGTTCCGTGGCAGCGGCCTTTCGTTGCTCTACCCCTAGATCTCTAATGACCTGCTCACCACTAACAGACTCGCAACTACCATCATTCGGTGCCGCATCTTTCACAAAAGGCACATTCCATATGACCACTTTCCCGCCACCATACGGCAGTCCGGAGATTGCATTTTTGTACGTCATGCCTTTGGCAAGCTTCACGGCGTCCTGAACAGCCGCTTCCTCGGACGCATACGTCCAGTAGCGGCATCCGCCGAGCGCGGGTCCAAGGACCGTGTTATGAATGGCAATGACCGCCCTCAATCCACTATCTGCATCATGGCAAAAAATGAGTTCCTCCATGCCTTCCCACTCCATCTCCTGCCATAGCTGCATGACGGTACCCCCTTTTTGTTTTGACCCATCCATCCTGGTTCTGACCTGTTATCCTGTGTGATCGTGCTTGGCTTTTTGTTGATACAGCATATTCACAGGCACCGGTTTTCGACCCTGGGACCTCCGCCGGGTTGATAATCGGTACAAACGGTTCTATAATGGCAGTTCCGGCATGCCAGAGAGCAGAAAATGCCTACGAATTGACACCCAACCGTTTAGAATGAGGGTATAACGTCCAATGATGGAGATAGAGTGAACGTACAGGAAGTGTAGATGAAACAAAATCGTCGAGTATACGCAGCAAAGGGCCAATTTCGATGTGAAGGCCAGGAAAGAGGGATTTTGATTGTTTAAAATATTGGTATTTATCTTTTTGATCCAGATTGTGTACGTATCGGCTTATACACTCCGGATGATTCTGACACTCAAAGGACAGAAATATATCGCGGCACTCATCAGCATGGGTGAGATTGTGATCTATGTGCTTGGTCTGAATCTGGTACTCAAGTATCTGACCCAGCCTTCTGCCTTAATCGTCTACGCGGTGGGTTACGGACTTGGTGTGTTGCTCGGAGCCTGGATTGAAGAAAAGATTGCACTCGGTTACGTTACCGTTAAAGTAATCTGTAATCAGATGGGCGGCAACGTTGCTAATGCCTTGCGGGATAAAGGGTACGGCGTCACCGCATGGGTGGGCAGTGGACGGGATGGGGATCGGCTCGTCATGGAGATTCTGGCAAAACGTAAAAACCAGAAATTGCTCTACCAGACAATTCTCGATCTGGACCCCAAAGCATTTGTCATTACCGTGGAACCCAAACAGTTCCATGGCGGCTTCTGGACACGTTCCATCAAAAAGTAAAATCGAGCAGGTCTGCAGCAGATGCAGTCCTGCTTTTTTGGTTTCATTTTATCCGACACCTTCTTGTTGCCTCGATGTATCCCTAAAACCTCACTTCCAAAGTTAACTCCGTACGATTCAAGGTTGCTTACAGTATAAACCCTTACCATACCAGCCTTTCCTAACCACATGTGAGATAGGGATTATTGTTGTAATCGCTTTCAACATATACATTAAGAACATGTCCTTCGTAACTTGGCATGGCAGCGATGGACGAATGTCATCATCATATTTCGGGAGGAATGGAATCTATGAAAACTAAATTTAGAAGCTTATGCAGCACAGCCTTGGCTCTAACGTTGGGGTTAACTTTATTGTCCGGACCGGCAAGTGTAAAGGCAGCGGGCAACGCAGACTACAATCTCACAGGCTTCTCCCAAGGTAATGCGGGCGGCGGCATCGTCAGCGAATCAAACACAGCAACGTATAAGAAAGTGTATAATGCGACCGATCTGGCATTGGCGCTGAAAAAGAACTCCGGTGTCAAAGTCGTTGAGATCATGAACGATCTGAATCTGGGATGGAATGAAATTCCGAGCGCAGCGCAGACTTCTCCTTTTGCCAAGCATAATGATGCGTTGACGCATCCCGTATTGAAGCAGACAGGTGTCAGCAAGCTCACGATTGACGGTTTCAATGGACTCACTATTTTCTCTGCTAACGGCTCCAAAATCAAACACGCTGCGATCAGCGTGAAACGAAGCTCGAATATCATCATCCGCAACCTGGAATTTGATGAGTTATGGGAATGGGATGAATCCACCAAAGGGGATTACGACAAGAACGATTGGGATTACATCACCCTGGAGGAGAATAGCAACGTATGGATTGATCACTGCACATTTAATAAAGCCTATGATGGACTCGTCGATTCGAAAAAAGGAACCAGCGGCGTGACCATTTCCTGGTCCCTCTTCAAAGGGGATGACGGCAGCTCGAACAGCTGGATTACCCAGCAGATTAACGAATTGGAAGCGAACAAGGCTTCCTATCCCATGTACAACTACCTGCGCAGCAGTGCTGTAGGTCTCAGCAAAGCTGATATTATCGCGATCTCTGGACCGCAAAAGAAAGGACATCTGGTCGGTTCCACCAGCCTGGAGTCGGCTAACGCCAATCTGTCCATGACGCTGCACCATAACTTGTACAAAGATATTCAGGACCGGATGCCACGCCTGCGTGGAGGCAACGCACATGCATACAACATCGTGATGGATGCAACAGGGGCACGTTCCGCTAAAGCTAAAATTACAACGGCGATGGCAACAGCGATTGCATCCAAAGGCTATAAGTTCGATATTATTGGTAACGGGGCAATCTCTACGGAGAGTGGGGCCGTATTAGTTGAAAAATCAATCATTAAGGACGTTCTGTACCCTGTTCGCAACAATCAGACCGATCCCGCAGATGCCAACTATACTGGAAAAATCAGAGTGACCGATACCATGTATTCTTTGGATGGAAGCTCATTCCGTGGCAGTAGTGATACGTCTGGCAGCCCGTTGGCGCCAATCCCGGCCGTGGTAAAATCGTTCTCCTGGAACGGCTTTTCGTCACTCCCATACAGCTACACTACGGATGATCCATCCACGCTGAATGCACGCCTCACGGCTTCCAATGGTGCGGGTTCGGGTAAATTGACCTGGTCCAAGGATAATTGGTTGAAGACAAGTTATTAGACGATGATGTGATTTAAGTCTGAACAAACGAGTAGACATCAGAGTAACCTGTTGCTTTTTCATTCTTCAAACAAGGAAAAGAGTGCTCCTGCAGCTACGATAGCCGGGGGTGCTCTTTTTATATAATTTAGCTCCATATACAGTTTGGCGGCCGTTTAAAGAGTGATTCCTTGTAATTTTACTTACCGGTAAATATAATTTATTAGAATTGACCAATAAGGATGGTGAAGCAGCTTGGATGTATGGATATACTCCGCACTTACTCTTGTTTATTTGATACTTGTTGTTTGGATGGCCGTCGATTTAACCCATAGGAAGCAATGGCTCGCGTATTCCAGTTTTCAGCTATTCGTAGCGTTCAGCTTGGCATACGACAATGGAATTATTGCTATAGGTAATTTGATAGGGGATGGGGAAGTGTTAATGGTTCTCAGTAGCCTTCGATTTTGGCTACATGCCTTTGCTACCCCTACCCTTATTCTTGTTGGCTACCATATCTTGCGCAGCTCAGGTGCCAAGTTTGCCAATAGAAGTATAACGAGTGTGGTAGCATGGCTGATAACTTTAGGTCTGGTTATCTACCAGATTGTAGGTTTTACTTTATCTGAGGTTAAAAATCTCAAAGTTACAGAAGAGTATGGAGTACTGAGATATATGGCAGAAGGTCATGGAGGTCCGCCGATGATGGTGATCATCGTGGGGATTGTTCTGTTATTTGTTAGCCTGGTCGTTCTTTTCAAACATAAATGGGTTTGGCTGTTTGTTGGAACTGCCTTGTTGTTTGTAGGGCAGTTAATCTCCCTGCCAGTGGAAACCGGTACTTTAACCAATGTGTATGAGCTGATCCTTATCCTCTCGATTTGGAGAACGATTACATTTTTGATGGATTCAACAGATCATCGCCGTCGTTAAGCTCCAATGCATCAGAAAAGACTGGCCAGTAAGATAAAGGCCAGTCATCTGTGTTCGTTTATTTCATTTTTTTGTTCAAGTATCCATAGTATCTGATGAGGCAGACACAGTACTCACCGAGTCACGATAGATGATGTTGCCTTTCACATGTACACGGCCGAAACTGCGGTTTGGGTTGTCGACCTTTTTGAGCATGGACTGAACTGCCGTGCGTGCCATCTGTTCCACATCCACTTCGACGGTTGTGAGCTTGGGATCGGAGAGCGTGGCATAGATATCATTATCAAAACCAACAACAGAGCATTGGCCAGGCATCTGAATATCCATGGAAGTCAGTTTCTGAACGAGCAGATGAGCGACCTGATCACAGTTGCATACGAAGGCCGTTGGCAGCTGTTCCGGCAGATCAATCTCAATAAACGTACCCCGTTCATCCCGATCATTCAGAACCAGTTCCGGATTCATCGGCAAGCGATGTTCCAGTAAGGATTTGTAGTACCCGAGGAATCGGTCCTGGATGCTGCTCGTGGAATACAGGTTCCCTACATAAGCAATGTTACGGTGGCCCTGCTGAACCAAATAGTTCGTCAGCTCATAGGCAGCGTAGAAGTTATCGGTAACGACGGAATCGATGTCCGAATGTTCATCGTAGAAGTCGAGAAACATTTTGGGAACCTCCATCGATCGCACCAGTTCAATATACTCTTTGCTGATCTGTCCGAGCACGATGAAACCATCGACCTTGTTATCGCTGTACAGTTTGGGCAACGTTAATTCTTCCTCATCCTCCACATTCAGAATGTGCAGAATGCCGTAGTAGCCCTGTTCCTCCAGATGTTTGGTGATGCGCTGGAACACGCGTACATAGAACGACTGCGTCGGCCCGGTAAATCGCTCCGGGATAATTACGCCAATATTATGGGTTAAGCCTTCCTTCATGGAACGGGCAGCGGCATTATACCGATAACCCATTTCAACAGCAAGCACTTTAATTTTTTCCTTTAATTCGCCACTCACGCCATCTTTATCATTCAATGCTTTCGAGACGGTCACACTGCTGACCCCGAGCCTGTCGGCGATATCCCGCATGGTGATATTGTTCTTCAGTATGGTCGCCTCCTTCAAGCCGGTATAGGCACAATGTGCTGTCACTATGATGAACACTTTCTTCCAACATAATAACAATCCATATCAGTATACATCGTTACCCACTTGGAATAAAGCCATTCTGGCTGTTGTTTCGCTAATTTTCAGCACATTGCAGGTTTCCCTGAGAGGACGCTCTACCGATGTTATGTTAATTGTTTCTGTAAAAGCTTCTCATTCTGTTCAATCAGCTGACCCCGCTGGCTGGCACAGTTCAGGGAACGATATGGATCAGCCGGTGTATTAAACGTATAATCGACTAGTTTTTCCAATGTGGTTGTTGCCACATGACAGCGGGTATCACTGGATGCGTAATAGATAAAGACTTCTTCCTGCTCATTGACCACAGCACCGTTGCAGAAAATAACATTGGATACATCGCCTACACGCTCGTCGTCATAAGGGGCAATGAAGTGGCCGCCCGGCTTGGCGATAATACGCGCCGGATCATTCAGATCGGTGGCAAAGGTGTATAACACATAACGCAGGCCTGCCGCAGTGTTCCGAACTCCGTGAGCGATGTGAATCCAGCCACGATCCGTCTTGAGCGGAGCAGGGCCCTGACCGTTTTTCACCTCATAGACTGTATGATATTGCCGTTCGTCGATAATAGTCTCTTCATGAATGACCGGGTTCAAGATATCCTCACACAGACCGAAGGCGATTCCGCCGCCGCTGCCTGTTGAGATGAAACCGTCCTGTGGACGGGTGTAGAAGGCATACTTTCCATCCACGAATTCCGGGTGCAAAACGACATTGCGCTGTTGAGGGGAATTCGTTGTAATGTTGGGCAACCGTTCCCAGCTTGTGAGATCGCGTGTACGAACCAGTCCTGCCTGTGCCACTGCGCTGGATGTATCAAATGCAGGAGCATCAGGGTCTTTGCGTTCCGAGCAATAGATGCCATAGATCCAGCCATCTTCATGTTGAACGAGGCGCATATCATACTGATTGGTTTCATCCGCATCGATATCTTCCCAGACCAATGGTTTACCCGTGAAACGGAATCCGTCGATACCATTATCGCTCTCGGCGAGCGCAAAGATTGATTTGCGATCCAATCCTTCCGTGCGGATGACCATGACGTATTTTCCATTGAAATAGATGGCTCCCGGATTCAGCGTTGCGTTAATGCCCAGGCGTTCCATGAAATGCGGGTTGGTAGTCTCATCCAAATCGAATCTCCAATGCAGCGGTACATGATGGCGAGTGATAACCGGATATTGGTACCGATCATATACGCCGTTGTAGAAGGAAGAATTGATCTCATTAGGCCGAGTAAGCAGCTGCTCCTGTTTCTCCAGTAACTCCTTGTATTTCGGGTGTATCATTCTGATCCCATCCTCTCAATTAGTTCAATACAGAATCTGCTATTGTGATACGGGCATTTCCACGGTCCGGCAATTTCGCTCTGATCCGGTGTTCCGTTGCCGTCAACCGACCAGTACCATTCCCCACCAGCGCGCTGATCAATGATGTTTTCTTTGGTATAGGTCCACAAGCGTTCCACTCTCTCCAGAAACAGTGGATCCCCTGTACGCTGATATGCATTATAGAACCCGACCATCGCCTCCGCCTGAACCCACCAAATGCGCTTCTCATCGATATGTTCACCTTCTTGTTCATTAAGCAGGGAACCATCGGCATTCACGGCTACATTGGAGATGTTGTAGGCGATATCTGTAACCATCGCCGCATACTCTGGATGTTGTTCCAGCCCCAGCACTTTCAGTGCTTCGTCAATCAGCCAGCTGGCTTCAATGTCATGTCCGAACGAGCGCAGATCGATGATGGATTCCCACTGTTTGTTGAAAAATACCCCGAGAAACTTGGTGTCTTGGTCATACACCCGTTCATACAGAATTCCAAGCAGGCGTTCCAGCGCCGCCTTTACTTGTTGATCCGGCCACACGCGATAGAGCGTGGTGTAGGCCTCTAACACATGGATATGCGTATTCATGGTGTAATCCGCAATCACCCCATTTTCGCTCAGCATTTCATTGGGCTGTTCCTTCCAGGTGCGATCAAATTGTTCCTTGTACGCAGGTAGTTCGGCATCTAGACCTTTGTCCTCGATTAGAGCAAAAAGCGTTTTCGCAAGTTCCAATGCAGAAGTATCCCCGGTAGCTCGATAGTACTCACTGAGTGAATACACGCCGAATGATTGCGTATACACATGTTTGCTCGTGTCGAGCGCTTCCCCTGTGTAATCTACCATCCAGTACATACCGCCATATTCGGTATCCATCACATGGTCAGCGAGAAAACGATATGCATGTTCAGCGTGATCGCGCCATCTTTCGTTTCCGGTAACCCGATAGGCAGCTGCAAAAGACCATAGTTGCCGTGCTGTGGCGATCCCGCCTTTGGGTGCCTGTGGATTCACCTGAAGATCGTTGCCGACCCAGCCGTAGAATCCACCGTGGGTTGTATCTTTAAGGTTGGACCAGAAGGGTAAAATCTGCTTCTCCCAATGCGTCTTAATCTCAGATTGAAGTTCGGTTGTTTTTGTATTCATAAGTGAGCGCTCCTTCAGAATGTTACATCAATCACATTTAGTTAAGTTAACGGTAACTTTATTAATCAATATTAGTGCTCTGAAAAACAGATGTCAACGAAATGCATCGCAATTTTTCTTGTTAAGTTATAAATAATTTAATTGACAGGTAAGCGTTACCATAATAGAATTCATTTTGTAACCTTAACGATAACTTAATTAACTTAAGAGAGGGGTCGAAACAATTGAGAAAAAACAAAGGTTGGATGATGTTGCTGACGATGCTACTCATCACTTCACTACTTGCTGCATGTTCATCCGGAGGTGGATCTTCGCAGGCAGGGGAGGAGATCAGTACAGATCCGGCAGATATCAAGGGTGAAATTACCGTCCTTACCCAACGTACAGATATTGTTGATACCGTATTCAAAGATTACGCTGCTGAGTTCAATAAGGAATACCCGGATGTCAAAGTAAACTTTCAGGCACTGGCCGACTATGAAGGACAAGTGAAAATCCGTATGAGCACTAAGGATTACGGTGACGTCTTGATGATCCCGACCAGCGTTCCGATCGCGGATATCCCGGACTTTTTCGAGCCGCTTGGCACGTACGATGAATTGAAAGACAAATACACCGCCATTGAAGAACGTATGGTAGATGGCCAGGTATATGGTATCCCTACGGTCATCACGTTCTCCGGCATTATTTATAACAAACAGGTCTTCAAAGACGCAGGCATTACCGAATTGCCAAAAACACCGGAGCAATTCCAGGCTGCGCTTCAATTGGTCAAAGACAATACTGATGCAGTTCCGCTCTACACCAACTATGCATCCGGCTGGGCTCTCACTCAATGGGAATCGGACCTGCCAACCGTTGCAGGCAGCGTGGACTACGTGAACGTGGACCAACCGAATACAGATGAAAACTTTGTGCCTGGTCAGCCGCACTATGAACTGTACAAAGTGCTCTATGATGCAGCCAAGAACGGTCTAATCGAGAAAGATCCAACGACAACCGACTGGGAAAGCTCCAAGGCTGATCTTGCCAAAGGCAAAATTGCCACGATGGCACTTGGCTCTTGGGCGATCACACAGATCCAAGGGATGACGGATACACCAGACGACATCGGATTCCTTCCTTTCCCTACGAATGCAAGTGAGGTTGTGGTTCCGCTCTCCGCGGACTATAACATTGGCATGAACGTAAACAGTGAAAACAAACCTGCTGCTAAAGCCTGGATTGACTGGTTCCTGGCGAAGTCGAACTACGCAGTTGAACAAGGCGGAGGTATGGATGCAGACAAGAATGCTGAATTGCCACCCATTTTGGATCAATATAAAGATGTGAAATTCTCCACACTTACACCTGCCAAAGAAGGCCAGGAAGGTCTCGTTGATAAGATCGATAACGAAGGTGAAATTGGCCTCTGGCAGCCTGACTTCAAGAAACGCATTATCGAAGCAGGTATCGGTAACCGCAAGGAATCGTATGACGACATCATGAAAGATCTGAACGACAAGTGGGTCAAAGCACGGGCAGAACTCACGAAATAATTGGATTAACGTAAGTGGATCAGGTGATGAATGGACTGCTGGGATATAGGAAGCCATTTATGAATGGAGCATGGAGTATGTGGTATTTGAAAGCATGATACCCATACTCATCCCCGGCAGTTATTCCGCAGGAATTCCATTGGACGGGAGTCTTTCGATATATAGGCGGGTGAACCGCTTGGAGGTGTGGAGAGCATGAAGTACTTAAAGGTTTCGAATTGGGGTTACTCAGCGCAACGCATATTTATCATCTGTGCCTTCTCAATTATTCCGCTGGCGTTGCTGTTCACGTTTGCGTATTTACCTGTCATTAACATGTTCAAATACAGTTTCACCGATTGGAACGGATACAGCAAAAGGTTCGATTATGTTGGGTTTGAGAACTATACGCGCATCTTCAGTGATCCGGAATACTTCAAAGTATTTATTGTCAGCTTGTACTACTTTGTGGCTACGTTCTTACAGATGGGCTTGGCACTCTACTTTGCCACGATCCTGAGTTTCAAAGTCCGTGGAAAAAACTTCTTCAAAGGCATATTGTTCTTCCCATATTTGCTGAACGGTGTAGCCATCGGTTTTATCTTCCTCTTTTTCTTCAAACCGGACGGCACACTTGATATGCTCATGCATGCTGTAGGACTTGGACAATATACGCAGCTCTGGCTCGGTAATCCGAATATTATCAATGTGTCACTTGCAGGCGCATCGGTATGGAGATACATGGGCTTCAACTTTATCATTTTCCTGGGAGCGATCTCTTCCATTCCGAAGGATGTGTATGAAGCATCGGATATTGACGGGGCCAATCGCTGGCAGCAATTCCGCCATATCATCCTGCCAAGTATAACGCGTATCCTGCAGCTTAACCTGATCTTGGCCATTAGCGGCGCAATTAGTGCGTTCGATATTCCATATATCATGACCGATGGTTCCAACGGCAGTATGACATTTGTAATCCAAACGGTTCACTTGGCATTTAAATATGGCAAGCTGGGACTGGCATCCGCCATGGCAGTCGTGCTGCTCATGATCGTTATTCTCGTTACGCTCGTGCAGCGCGTCACCATGAAAGGGGAGGAATAAACATGACACAACTCAAATACACCCTTGCGAGCGTGGTTAAATATGCTTCCCTCATCCTTGCAGCATTTATCGCACTGTTACCCATCGTGGTCATCCTGTTTGCATCACTCAAAACGAATGCGGAATACGCCACCAGCAGCCCGCTTGCTCCACCAGCCAACTGGCTGAACTTTGCGAACTACGCGAAGGCTTTTGTGGATGGTAACATGCTGGTCGGTTTCAAAAATACAATTATTATCCTGGTCATCTCCATTATAGGGGCGACCTTAACCGGTTCCATGATCGCATATGTACTGGATCGGTTCAAATTCAAAGGCAAGAAAATCATGGTCGCGGCATTCCTGCTCGCTACCCTGATTCCAAGTGTTACGACGCAGGTCGCCACATTCCAGATCATCAACGCGCTCGACCTGTTTAACACACGCTGGGCGGCCATCGTGATGTACCTGGGTACAGATATCATCGCGGTTTATATTTTCCTGCAGTTCCTTGGCTCCATCTCAAGTGCACTGGATGAATCCGCCATGCTGGACGGCGCTTCGTACTTCACGATCTACTGGAAAATCATTCTGCCACTGCTGAAACCGGCCATTGTGACGGTCATTATCGTGAAGGGTGTGAACATCTATAACGACTTCTACACACCGTTCCTGTACATGCC
The DNA here is from genome assembly GCF_012912005.1 of Paenibacillus sp. SZ31. GTDB lineage: Bacteria > Bacillota > Bacilli > Paenibacillales > Paenibacillaceae > Paenibacillus. Next base: position 455,716 of record NZ_JABBEA010000003.1, on the reverse strand, counting down.
GAAGACCGATCTACAGGTCATATCCACCGCCTTGTTCAAATTCAAGGGACCGTTCGGATCGCAGTGGGAAGTCATCAGCGCCGGCATCATGATCGCCATTATTCCAACGATGATCATCTTCCTCCTGCTACAGAAGTACATCTACAATGGCTTCGCGCAAGGCTCAGTTAAATAAAAATCCGAAGGGAGAAATGAAAATGTCAGTTGCTGAAACGAAAAACGTACACATTGTTGGGGATGCTTTGCCGAATATGCCGTGGGAAGCCAAACCGGAGGGAGTAGAAGGCCCGGTATGGAGACACTCGGCGAACCCCGTGGTTCCGCGCAATCCGGTCAAAGGCGTTGCCCGTATTTTCAACAGTGCTGTTATTCCCTATGAAGGAAAGTTCATTGGGGTGTTCCGCGCCGAAACCGTTAATGGCCGTCCGCATCTGCACATGGGTGCAAGCGAAGATGGTCTGGAGTGGACAATTGAAGAGGAACGCATTGCATTTGTAGATGAAAATGGCGATCCGTTCATGCCGAACTATGCGTATGACCCGCGTCTGGTCAAAGTCGAGGATACGTATTACATCATCTGGTGTACCGATTTCTACGGCGCAGCATTGGGACTGGCGAAGACGGATGATTTCAAAACATTTGTCCGTCTCGAAAATCCACTGCTGCCGTTCAACCGTAATGGCGTGTTGTTCCCTCGCAAAATCAACGATAACTATGTGATGTTGTCCAGACCGAGCGACAGTGGACATACCCCATTCGGAGACATTTTCCTGAGTGAAAGCCCGGATCTCGTGTACTGGGGCAAGCACCGTCATGTGATGAGTAAAGGCGGCCAAGGCTGGTGGCAATCGGTCAAAATTGGCGGCGGGCCCGCTCCGATCGAAACGTCTGAAGGCTGGCTGATGTTCTACCACGGCGTAACGGGAACCTGTAACGGTTTGGTATATAGTATGGGGGCAGTTATTCTGGATCTGGATGAGCCGTCCAAAGTAAAATATCGTTCCTCCAACTTCGTACTTACACCCGAAAAATGGTATGAGGAACAAGGCTTCGTTGATAACGTCATCTTCCCATGCGCAACGTTACATGATGCCGATACCGGACGTATCGCTATCTATTACGGTGCTGCCGACACATATGTTGGCGTCGCTTACACGACCATCGAAGAGATTGTGAACTATGTGATCCAGACCGATGAAGTTATCGCCGGAGATCACGAGGAAGGCAAGCTGTAATGCATATGGAGTATATCAAGGGATTTACATTTGGCTGGATGAGTGGCAGGGGAGACTTCCGCAAGCCGGAAGCCAAAGAATCCTTGCGCCTGATGGCTGAACGTACAGGCAGTTCTCATGTTATTTTTGCTCTGGCGGCACATCAGGATCATCCACAGGCGGTAGAAGTAAAGTATCGGGGTGCACATCTGGTGGAGGATGATGAACTGGTGGACATGATGCGATATGCCCGTACACTCGGGCTGCGTGTCATTCTGAAACCAACCGTCAACTGTACCGATGGCACATGGCGTGCACACATTAACTTTTTTGATATCGATGTGCCGTGTGAGCCGAAGTGGAAGGATTGGTTCCGCAGCTACACGGCATATCAGAAGCATTATGCAGCGATTGCAGAGCAGGAACAGTGTGAGATGTTCATCGTAGGCTGTGAGATGGTGCAATCCGAGCGTCGGGATCAGGAATGGCGCGAGTTGATCGCCGGTGTGCGTGAAGTGTACACGGGACTGGTGTCATACAACACGGACAAATATCAGGAAGGTCATGTGAAATGGTGGGATGCTGTGGACGTGATCTCTTCCAGTGGTTACTATCCCATCGGAGATTGGGAGGCACAGCTGGATCGCATTGAGCACGCGATTGCTCCCTATGGCAAACCCTTTTTCTTCGCGGAAGCCGGTTGTCCCAGCCGCAGCGGATCAGCTCAGGTGCCAAACGATTGGGGGCTGGAAGGCGAAGTCAGCGCGGAGGAACAGGAGCGTTTCTATGAAGCGATGTTCCAGCATGTCAGTCAGCGTGACTGGGTACGCGGATTCGGTCTGTGGGATTGGAGCGCAAATCTGCACACGGAGAAGGATGCGCTGACCGATGACGGATATGGAGTTTACGGCAAGCCAGCGGAGCAGGTGATTCGTGAGTTCTATGAAGGCATCGCTGTAGAAGTTTAAATGAGAAACAAGAAGCGTATGTGAAGATAGATTTCAGTGATATATCTGCATATGTACTTTCGTGATTTCCATGCTGTGAGCAAGGAATAGCAGATTATGGTTGAGCTTATTATTGCAGTTGTGATTCATATTCAGGTCGAGAGGCTCTTCCTCCTACAGGAAGGGCTTTTTTGGCATATTTAGTAGTGATACATACCATGTCGAATTTTGTTGACAAAAGGAGGGCTCCTGCCTATTCTTAATGGATGAATATGATAATCATTATCATAAAATAGAGAAAAGGGGTTCAACATCCATGTCTGTACAACATCGCAAATCTTCGGCCCTCATGCTGGCAACTATGCTCTTGTTGCTATTCGTTATCGTGGGTTGCAGCAATACAGGAAGTGGAGATGAATCCTCATCTGCTGCTTCGGATCAAACATCTACGAAGTCGATTACGATGTCATGGCCACGTGATATCGGCACAATGAATCCGCACACGTACAATCCTTCGCAATTATTTGCCCAATCCATGCTCTATGAGCCGCTGATCAGTTACCAGAAGGACGGAAAACTGGAACCTGCTCTGGCAGAATCATGGACCATCTCCGATGACGGCAAAGTATATACATTCAAGCTTCGCCAAGGTGTGAAATTCTCAGATGGTACGCCATTTAATGCTGAGATTGTGAAAAAGAATTTTGACGCTGTAATGAAAAATAAAGATACACATAGCTGGCTGGGCATTGTAGGTGTGCTCGACAAGACGGAGGTTGTGGACGACCAGACCTTCCGCATGACACTCACAGAGCCGTATTATCCTGTTCTTCAGGACTTGTCGGTGGTTCGTCCTTTCCGCTTCTTGGGAGAAGCCGGATTCCCGGATGATGGAGATACATCCCAAGGCATCAAAGAGCCGGTTGGAACGGGCCCGTGGATGCTGGCTGAATACAAGCAGGACGAATATGCCGTCTTCAAGCGTAACCCGAACTATTGGGGAACAGCACCGAAGGTGGATCAGATTACAGTCAAAATCATTCCTGACGGTGAAACCCGTGTACTCGCTTTTGAAAAAGGTGATCTCGACCTCATCTACGGTGAAGGTGTGATCAGTCTGGATGCATTCCAACAGCTGCGTGACAACGATGAATATGTGACCCAATTGTCTGATCCGGTAGGCACTCGCAGCTTGTTGCTGAACTCTTCCAATCCGAAGCTGTCCGATGTCAGAGTACGGATGGCGCTTCAGCAAGGGTTTAATAAACAGGCGATGGTGGAAGGTGTTACTTCCGGATTGGAAGAACCAGCCGATACAGTACTGTCCAAAAATTATCCGTACACCAATGTAGACTTGGAACCGATCACGTACGACGTGGAGAAATCCAAAGCTTTACTGGACGAAGCAGGCTGGAAGCTGCCAGCAGGTGGTACAGTTCGTGAGAAAGACGGTCAGCAGCTTGATTTTGAGATGATTTTTGACAAGACGGACCCAATTCAGAAAGCGATGGCTGAAACCATTCAGGCGGAATGGAGCGAGCTTGGGGTTAAAGTGAACCTTACTGGGCTTGAACTGACGGTACAGATCAAACGTTTGAAAGCCAATGATTTCGACCTGTATTTCTGGTACAACTATGGCGCACCGTATGATCCGCATTCCTTCATTAACGTTGTAGCGAGCCCTGGATTCGGGATTTCCGAGACCCTGAGTGCGTTGCCGATGAAAAATGAACTGGACGATCAGGTGCATGCAGCCCTATCATCCACAGACGAGACGAAACGCCAAGAGTTATATGGCTCTATCCTGAAAACACTTCAGGAGCAATCGGCGATCGTACCGATCTCTTATATTAAGAAAACGGCTGTATATCAGAAGAAAATCTCCAACTTTATTTTCCCGGCAAACCGTGACGAAAATCCGTTTGTAGGCATCGAATTGGGCAATCAATAAGTAATAATTTCGAGAATAGTAAGGTCTTGCTAAGGTCATGTAGCTTGATAAAAGGAGGAACGTTTGGTGATCAGTTATATCGGTAAACGAATGATCGCGATCATTCCTATCGTTTTTATCGCTACACTCGTTACCTTTGCGCTTATTCATATTTCACCGGTTGATCCGGCCGAGGCTTATCTGACAGCCGCTCATATCTATCCAACACCGGAGCTGCTTGCGCAAAAGCGGCATGAGTTCGGCCTGGATCAGCCTTTGGTAACCCAATATGCGCATACGATTCAGAAGATTGCCAAGCTCGACTTCGGCACTTCGTATCTCACCAACAAACCCGTATGGGATGAAGTGAAACTAAGGATTCCCGCTACGGCTGAACTAGCCTTTTGGAGTATGTTGTTATCCGCTTTGGTGAGTATTCCATTGGGAATACTGGCGGCGGTGTACAAGAATAGCTGGATTGACATGGTCAGCCGTGCGATTTCCTATTTTGGAGCATCTATTCCGCAATTCTGGTTAGGTTATCTGCTGATCTTCTTTTTCTCGGTGAAGCTGGACTGGCTACCTGTGGAGGGGCGTGGATCGTGGGAGAATCTGGTTCTGCCTACGATTACTCTCTCCTTGATTCTTATTGCGGTCTACACCCGATTGTTACGTTCCAGTGTACTGGAGCAATTGCAGGAGACATATGTACAGTACGCGAGAACACGCGGAATTCGCGAACGAGTCATTATGCTGAAACATGTGCTGAAAATCGCCATATCGCCCCTTATTACAGGAATGGGCATGAGTATGGGCAAGCTGCTCACAGGCACCATTATTGTAGAGCAGGTATTTTCCTGGCCGGGGTTCGGACGGTACTTTGTCGATGCGATATTTAACCGGGATATTCCCGTGATTCAATGTTATGTCTTCCTGGCGGCCTGCCTGTTCATCGTATGCAATCTGCTCGTTGATCTGGTGCAGCTCGTTATGGACCCACGGATTTCCGCGAAAGGACGGGCAGAACATTGATAAACAAATGGCGTGCGGTATTTAAAGGACAGAGAGCCATCCAGATCTGCTCGGTGATCCTATTGCTTTTCTTCGTGATCGCGTTATTAGCCCCATGGATTGCTCCTCATGACCCGGTGAAGGTGAATCTGTTGCAGAAGCTGGCGAGTCCATCGCTTGAGCATTGGCTGGGAACGGATCATCTGGGACGCGACAATCTCACCAGGCTGATGTATGGAGCGCGGGTGTCGCTTGGTTTTGCTACCCTGATCTTCCTGTCATCTTTGCTCATTGGTGTCATTGTAGGTTCAATCTCCGGTTACCTTGGTGGCTGGGTGGACAGTCTGCTGATGCGCTTGTGTGAAGGCATTATGGCGTTTCCGAATCTGGTGCTGGTGCTCGGTATTGTAGGGATCTTTGGTCCAGGTTTGATGCAGGTGCTTCTAGCACTCATGATGGTACAGTGGGTGTATTATGCACGTATCTGCCGGAACATGGTCGTTAGTCTGAAAGAACGGAACTTCATCGCAGCGGCGCGGATTAGCGGCTCCTCTTCGTGGACGATTATTCGGAAACATATCATCCCCAACGTGCAGCGTCCGATCGTTGTGATGGGTACTCTGGAGATGGGGTGGGCGATTATGGATATATCTGCTCTGTCTTTCCTGGGACTTGGTATTCAACCACCGAATGCAGAATGGGGCGCTATGATTCATGAGGGGACAGGTTATATTCGCAGTCATCCGGAGTTGATGATCTACCCGGGGGCATTGATTCTGCTCGTAGTCATTACGTTCAACATCTTAGGTGAAGCGTTATCCGAGCGTTATGGTATAGCAAAAAGGTAGTGGTTCGGAATCGAAGGCATATGAGGGGTGAACGTAACGATGGATGATGCAGCGAAGGTACTCGAAGTTCGTGGTCTGCAAGTGAATCTAAGAACAGCGGAGGGTTCAGTCCCGTTACTGGAGCCCATTGATTTTGAATTAAAAAAAGGTCGTGTCTTCGGTCTCGTCGGTGAGAGTGGCAGCGGTAAGACCGTTACATGTAACGCGTTGCTCCATCTGCTTGATCCGCGCAGGATGGAAGTGTCGGGCAGCATCCACCTGAATGGACGGGAGCTTGGCTCGTTGTCAGGTGAGGAGATGCGGCGCATCCGCGGCAAGGAAATCGGATTTATTATGCAGAATCCGATGAATGCTTTTACACCCGTATATACGATTGGATCTCAATTCATTGAAACCTTGCGTACGCATACGGGAATGTCCAAAGCAGCTGCCAGGGAGCGGGCCATTGCTGCCTTGGCAGATATGAACTTACCCGAACCAGCTAAACTGATGAAGCGATATCCCTTCCAACTGAGTGGCGGTATGTTGCAGCGTGTGATGATCGCCATATCGATGTGTCTGCGACCGGCTTTGGTTATTGCTGATGAACCAACGACGGCACTGGATGTCGTGAATCAGTTCAAGGTGCTTCAGGAATTGGATCGGCTACGTACGGAGTATGGCACATCCATCTTGCTCATCTCCCACGATCTGGGCGTGATCTCGCAAATGGCGGATGAAGTCGCGGTCATGCAGAAGGGGCGAATTGTGGAGCAGGCGGATGTGTACCAACTGTTCGATCACCCGCAGCATGAGTATACACGGATGTTGTTAAATGCCAGACCCAGTATGTATTTAGGACGATAGCGAATGACAGATGAGTTGAATTGTTCAGTGAGTTTATGTGTAGAGCGGGAATACACTTGTTTTGAGTGGGTAGGCGTAGGGGTGGAATGAACATGGTGATGTGTAATTTCAGCTTCTTCGGAGATTGCTTCTGCCAAGTACAAAAGAGGAGGGTGACCTGATGCTTCAGGTACGTGAAGTAAGCCATAGCTATGGCAAACGCAACTGGCTGGATCGTTCGGGAGCGCGTCCTCCTGTGCTGGCAGATATCTCACTTACGATCGAAAAGGGTGTGTGTCTGGGGCTCCTGGGTACGAGCGGGGCAGGTAAAAGTACCTTGGGTAAAATCATTCTTGGTCTGGAGAAGCCCAGCCAGGGTCAGGTTTTATTTCAGGGTCAGGATATCTATCGATCCAGCAAACCCGTGCTTAAGGGATTACGGCGCGATCTGCAGGTCGTGTTCCAGGACTGTTATTCGGCTGTGAATCCACTCATGACTGCCGCGCAGATCATCGGTGAGCCACTGGATAATTACGAGCGATTTTCGGCAAAAGAACAGCTTCGTGTGGTTGGACAACTGCTTGAGCAGGTTGGACTTTCACCTGAGGATGGGAGCAAGCTTCCGCACCAGTTCAGCGGTGGGCAATTACAGCGAGTTAACATCGCACGAGCTATCGCACTCAAGCCAAAGTTAATCGTACTGGACGAGTCGATCAGCAGCCTGGATATGGTGCACCAGACGCAAATCTTATCCTTATTGGCGGAGTTAAGAACCACCTACGGATTGTCGTACCTCTTTATCACGCATGACATTCGTGCCGCCATGACGATCTGCGACAGTATTGCCGTAATGGATCAGGGGAAGCTGGTCTATAGCGGTGATGCCGGGGATTCGGTAATGCAGTCGGATCATCCGGCTGTGCAGCAGCTGGTATCTTCCATTTTGCCTGAGCATCCATCAGGTCGTATTTCGTTTGGGTAATGCGTTGTTCCTATTCCATTACCGTTGGTTACGAAGTCGACTTTCCAAAGACTTGGGTCGGCGCATCACGCTGGCCTGTCGAGCGGATTTGTCTCTCTAAATGCAGGTCGCTAACGAACCGAGTGAGTGTTAAATGGCGATTTAGCGTGGAATGCAAAATGTAACGAACCTCAGTGAAGTTATTCCGGTGCAAACTAGTTTAAAACCGTCAAATGATACACAGATCGAGGAAATAACGCGTCTATGATTCGTTAAACCTCAGACTTATCGAAAATGGCGCTAATAGCGTGTTTACGGTTCGTTAGACCATAATGAATGCTAAAAGGGTTGTCCCCTACGTCTTGTTCAAGACGTAGGGGACAACCCTTTTTTGTAACTGGGAATAGGCACATTTCTACTTTCTGATATAAGTCAGACTATAATTACAATTGCGCCACTCGCGGATTACAGAACTACCTTCGAATTGCGGCTTATCCCCAGATCTTTGATTTAACTTACAACGTGAAAATCTGGAGAGAAGCATATACTTCCCATGAGATTTTCTTGCAGAAAAGTGTTTACCCCATCTTACGCCCAAGCTGTTCAATCTTATCCAACCAATTCTTTCTTTGTTCATCTGACTTCTTCCCGACTTGGTCTACAGTTGTTATCCGCACAGGTTTGATGCCAGTGAGTCCAAATGTGGATATTTTCATCATTTTATGTGCGGGCTCACCCTGGAACCATTTGAAGTACCAGCTCGGGCCATCCATCGTGGTGATCATGCGGGCGGTGCGGCCTTTGAGCAGTTGATCCGGGAAAGGTTTTCCTTTCTGATACTTGAAGGCGTAACCTGGCATAAAGATTCGGTCAACGAAACCTTTCAACAGGGCAGGCGGTCCTCCCCACCAGATTGGGAATACCCATACCAGATGCTCGGCCCACTTGATTGCTTCTTGAGCTTGTAGCAAATCCGGTTCAAGTGGAAGTTTATTACGATATCCTCCCTCCAGATTCATGTTGAACGCCAACTCGTTCAGGGTGATCGTGCGGACGTCAGCACCAGCCTGCACCGCACCTTTGCGGTAAGCCTCGGCTAATGCGCCGTTGTAACTGGGTGAGACGGGATTGCCTTGAATAATTAGTATTTTCTTCATCGAAGATGACACGTCCTGACTATTTTAGTTAATGAACACTAACCTCATGTACAAAAAGAAAAGGTCACGTATGACCCGGTAATCCATCTGTATATCCTGATGGTATGCTGAAGATTCTCTTTTAGAAGTTGTTCAACAAATCCGCTTTTGATTACGAATTATGCCTAGCGGCATCATCCGCATCGAATATGGGATTCAGCCGAAATTAGCGGAAACTTACGAAGGTTGTTTCCTTCGGAAACAATGTAGTTGCTCACGTCGTTTTCCCTACGCTCCGCTAATCCATTTCTAGCTTCATCCCATCTCCATTGTTACTCCTGAGGTAAGTGCCCCAACATCGATGCAAGACGATGAACAGTCTCGCCCGTATAAGGTACCAACAACTCCGGCAGTTCACCTTGCATACTCGAGACCGCCATGCGCGTAATTGCACCGATCACCAGCACGGCTGTAAGCCGTGAATCCTGCTGAGGCAGTTCACCCCGCATCATTCCCTGATCGATCAGATCCATTAACGCATCCAATGGCTGACGGTAATCCTCGCTGCTTCCAGCTTCAATGAATATTTCATGATTCTGTGAAATCAACAGCAGTCCGTAGGGATCTTCATCATGCAGATGGAGAACCTCGGTAACCAGTTGCTTGAAGCGTTCCAGCACCGGACCTTCCTGTCGAACATACCCGTCAATCAGTGAAGTATAGTCGACACAGTATTGGGTGAAGGCTTCCAGGGCAACGGCATCTTTGTTTTTAAAATGTTTGTAGATCGCCGCATCGGTTACTCCGGCGGCGTCACCGATCTCTTTGACGGATATGCCGTCAACGCCTTTGGTTGCGAACAAGCGCATCGCCGCTTGTAGGATATCTTTCTTTTTGCTATCCACATGAGATTTGTTCTTCATGATTGTATAGTAAGTGATTACTAACCAAAATGCAATAAGCACTTTTGAACCTCACTCTTGGAGCACTAAATAAGTGCTTACGACCAAAGCTTGCAGGCTTGTGAGTGGCAACGTATGATGAATAGAAATCAACATCGGAGTAGCAGGAAGAATGAAATGGATGGTGGGTAGCGTGAATGAAGAGTTGGATGCATACAGCTGGGTGACGCCCGAAGGAATGCTGAATGTTCAATATATAACAAGCCGCGAACAATTGTATAAAGGAATGAACGGAAGATATGTGGAGCGATTCACTGTTCCTACCGGTGAAAGTTATATTTTCAAACCACTGACGAATCCTGCGCAGCATGGACGGGAACGATGGATGTACGAGCGTGTGATGTCTGGTCTACCTCCAATCTATCCGCAACTCATTGCAGCGTCGGATCTTACCATTGCTCCAGTACAGAGCTGGATGATCTACGAGGATCTGGGGCAACTGGTGCATGATTCACAAGAAGCGACGATGCTTGATGCAGCGGTACATATGGCGGCGTGGCATACGCTACCTGTTACGAATTGGAGCGAACTGCCTCGCGTGGGTCAGAAACCGTCCATTCGCACAATGTTGGATGAGTTGCAAATGCATAGGCAATCTAATGATGAACTGTTATCCAGACTGGATATGCAGCTGTCCGAATCCGATTGGGACAAGATCTCCAGGTGGATCCTCACGGCAGAGGAAGAACTTCCAACCGTTTTGTGTCACGGAGACCTGCATCCAGGTAACATGGCTGAGGTGGACGGCAGACTGGTCATCTTGGATTGGGAGCATGCCCATCTGAATACGCCACTGTGGGATATATATCACCTAGTTGATCTCTCGCATCCGCTGTTTCCCAGAACGGTTACGCCTGCTTTGCGAGAGCGGGTTATAGATGTGTATCTGGACAAACTGGGGAGCCTGGGCGTGCAGATTGAACGGATTTCTTTTGCAGAATGGTACGATGCTTATGCTATTGTATTCTCGCTTTGGATGCTGCGTTTGATTGATGGTGACCTGAGGAGTGAGGAATGTGTGTGGCCGAGGGAACAGCTGCGGAACCAGTGGCTTGAGACGGCGGCGACGCTGGAGCAGTGCATGAAGCATATGGGTGAGGAATAGAAATGAGGGGTGAGAAGCTTGCGTAAAGTCGGACTTGTTATGCGTAAAATTCAATTCACGGAAGCTCAGGGACCGCGCGTATTTGCGGATCGGCTGAAGCAGATTGGTCTGGAGCTGGGCGTGGATATTGTGTTTATTTCGCCGGAGCGTCATGTCAGCGGATACGACTGGTTGCCGGGTTATGAGCATGAGAAAGGTGACCTGGTAAACTACGATATCGTGCTGGACCAGATTCATAGCCAAAATATAGAGCATGTCATCTACACCGTATCCGGGTTTACGTTTTTGAAGATGTTCTTACCAAAGAGCGTATTGTTCCCGCACAGTTTCCCCGATCCCGCGCTGACGGGATATGAGATGATGAAGCCATTCTATACGATGGTGGATAAAGCCATTGTGCAGACCGAGTTTTTGAAAACAGAACTGGGTCGCAATTTCGGCGTACATGACGTGAACGTCATCCCGATTGGCTTTAGCGAAGAGCTGGCGAACCGGCACTATGATCCGAGTCAGGTTGTGCATAATCGGGTGCTCTGGATCGGTCGGGATGAGGTGAACCGTCGCCCGGATCTAGTTCTGGAATATGCTCGGCAGAATCCGGACAAGGAAGTATACATGGTGTTTGGCGGTGTACGCTATAAGGAAACCATGAAGAAGTACGACATTCCTTCCAACGTGAAGCTGAAGTTTGCGCTCACGCAGGATGAGATATTTACGTTGATGAACTCATCCAAGGTATATTGGAGCTGTTCGGCCTTTGATACGTTTGCGATGCCGCTGACGGAAGCGATGGCGATGGGCAAAATGGTCGTGAAGCCGGAGCATGCCTGCTACGGTCACATTCGATCCACGCATGCCTTTGCAGGCAACGAGGATAACTGGTTTGAACTGGTGAACATGGCTGCGGCTGCGCCGCGCAGTGTATCGGAAGACAACCGGGAGTATGCGTTTGGTGCTTTTTCGCGCACGAAGATGAAAGAAGGGTACCGGAACTTTTTCTCAGATTGGTTGAAGTAACGTAAGGTCTGTAACACAGGGCTTGATCCATCCAGCAACAGGAGGGGAACCTTATGGAAGTACTGATCTTGTGGACATTGGGGATGTGGGCGGTGCAGCTGCTGATTGAATGGCTTATCTACCGGATGCAAGGACGTCGATTGACGTGGGTTCAATATATATTGCCATGTGTGGCCTTGCTCGGCGGTGCCGTTGTAATCATGATCAGCATCAACATTGGCGGGTGGAACGGCATCGGTTATGCTCTGCTTGGCGTATCGCTGGGTACCGCGGGAATGTTAACACTCATTACGGTGGCGATCAGGGATGTGATGCTTCGACGACGCGGCAGGAATTAAGCGGAATAATGAAACTACTTTACAGTATGATTGAATTGGGCGAAGGGATGGTTGCAGTAAAGCAACCGTCTGTGATATATTTACATTAATTATGACAAGGAGGTGAAGACAGGTGAATCACGAGATGCTTAACAACCGTATTAGCCAGCTGCCGATCGCTATGGCTGGCATTGTTCATACTTTTCTGACCAACGGGAGAAGTCTGTCCAATTTTGAATATACGGAAGTTAACATTTGCGAGAAGATGCCTGCCTTGACCTCATTCGGACGATAAGCGATATTGCTTGAATTCTGAAGGGCCGCGGAGCTAACCTCCTGCGGCTCTTTTTGTGTTGCGGTCAGGATCTTCCATACCATAGGAGGAACCTTATTATGATGATTATTAGCGCACAACAACTGACTCAATACCACGGAGCACATCTGGTGCTGGACGGCATTACGTTTGAAATTATGGAGGGTGACAAGGTCGCCCTAATCGGCCGCAACGGGAGCGGCAAAACCACACTTATGCGCCTGATGGCAAGACTGAACAAGCCGGATGAAGGGCAATTGATGATCAAGAAAGATACACGAATGGGATATGTGGCTCAGGTTCCAGAAGGATTGGATGACCATACCGTACTGGGTGTACTGAGTCTTGGATTCAAGGAGCTTATGATATGTCGCACGCAAATGAAGGAAATGGAGCAGCAGATGTCCGATCCGGCATGTGCAGCAGACCCTAATCAGTTGGAGCGCCTGCTGAAACGCTACGCGGCACTGCAAGACCAGTTCGAGCGTGAGGGTGGATACGAAATGGATGCCCGGATCGATCAGGTGGCGGACGGTTTGGATATCGCCAAGGAACAATATGGTTGGCGCTTTGGTTCCCTGTCCGGTGGGGAGCAGACTCGGGTGGTGCTGGCTTCACAGCTAATCGTAAGACCCGACCTGTTATTGCTGGATGAGCCGACAAACCATCTTGATCTGGAGCGGGTTGAGTGGTTGGAAGGGTTTTTACGAGAATATCCCGGCACCATTGTCCTGATCTCGCATGATCGCTATTTTTTGGATCGGGTCGTGAATCGAACACTGGAGCTGGAGGATGGAGAAGCGGAAACATCTGCTGGCGGTTATACGGAATATATGAAAGTGAAGGAACAACGGCTGTTGCAGCAATTCGAGGAGTTCAAGGAGCAGCAGAAGGTTATCAAAAAAATGAAAGAAACGATCCGCCAGTTAGAGGAGTGGGGCCGAGTTGGTGGGAATGAAAAGTTCTTCAGACGGGCGGCTTCTATGCGTAAAGCCATCGAGCGGATGGAACAGGTGAAGCGTCCTGTACTGGAGCGCCGAAATGCCGAGTTCGATGTGCGTCCTACGGATCGAACGGGTAAACGGGTAGCGGTATTGGAACAGGTCGAGAAGAGCTATGGTGAGCGTGAAATCCTGCGCGGAATCTCGGGTCTGCTGGAATATGGAGATAAAATTGCACTCATTGGCCGCAATGGTTCCGGCAAGACGACCTTATTCAAGCTGTTGCTTGGTGACGAGCAGCCCAACGCGGGCAAGCTGGAGTGGGGGGCGCGTGTGGATGTGGGGTATCTGGCTCAACAGGAGGAACCCACGAATCCGAAGCTGAACGTACTTGAATACTTCCGTCTGGAAGCAGGCGTGGAGGAAGGAGAGGCTCGCGGAATTCTGGCCCGATACCTGTTCTACGGAGCGGATGTATTTCGCTCTGTCGGGCAATTATCTGGCGGGGAATGGACGCGTCTGCGGCTAGCTCTTCTGGTGCAACGCAAACTCAATGTACTGCTGCTCGATGAGCCAACCAACCATCTGGATATCGCATCGAGAGAAGCGCTGGAAGAGTCGCTGGTTGATTTTGAAGGAACCGTACTTGCCATCTCTCATGATCGGTATTTCGTCAATCGCCTCGCTTCCCGTGTGTGGGAACTGGAGGACGGTAAGATGACCGCTTATCTGGGAGACTATGAGGCGTATCGTGAGAAGAAGCTTGATTTGCAAGCTCGTGCGGCGGCGACAGGTCATGTTACAGCAGGCGCGGGCGTTTCTTCTCGTGGGAACGCCAAGTCAGAGCTGAAGCCAGGTTTAACGTCCGCGCCGAGTGGGACTGCCAGATCAGGGAAGAAGCCAGAAACAAACTCGATAATGAACGGTTCCACTGTTGTGGCTGCCGGTGGGAATCGAGATCATGAAGCTTCTATTGAATCAGGTAAGGCAATGGCCTCTTCGGCATCAACTGTATCGAAACATAGAAGTGGCAATGGCAACAAACCGTCTGCGGAGAAGCTGGAACAGACGTTGGCTCGTCTTGAGGCACAGATTCAGGTGCTGGACCAACAGTTGGAAACCGTACAGAACAATCCGCTTGAACTGGAACAAATCTGGAATGATCGGGAGCAATTGTCCGCTGAATATAATGATGTATTGGCCCAGTGGGCTGAGTTATAAGTCAGATTGGCATGAGCATAAGATGGAACAAACGAGGTCGGAGAATTTTCTCCGGCCTTTTTGACCGGGGTTACATACCAAACGCGGAATCTGCATGGTTGCCAAGCAAGCGTTAAAACGCGAGTGTAGCACCATCAATAGCACCTCGAATAGTAGCTATTTTTACATGTCATGGGGAATAGAATCAATTTCATAACTCACTAAAAATGGAGTTTTGTAACTAGACATAGACAAATTAAACCATTTTGATCTATGTCTAGCCTTGATTTGAAGCAGCTAAAGGTACTATGAAATTAATTCACTAGTGTAACTTTTTACCTCCCCATGCGTTAAATACGTTTGTATGAATTGAAACGGCTCACCTGAGAGCTCGCAAAAAGGGAGGTTATCGGTATCTATTATTCATTGACGTATCGGAGTTGGTCGGATGATCGACAAGCGGAGACAGGGGTGCTGGAACAGACTTCAGTCACACGAGATGAACTGTTCATGCGCAAACTGGTGGATGCCACCCTGGTGAAAAATAAACTCTGGGCGCATCTGTCCAATGAATGCCAGGATGGGCGGGAACATGCAGTATACGTGACGGCGTATGAGCAACAGATGCCGGACGAGTACGGTGCAGCCATTGCGGATGCTGCGCTGGCGATGTGCAAAATGTCTTCCATGTACAGCGCAGAGTATATGTTGTGGAATGGAAGTTCATTTCAGGAGTTGGAACTCACAGCAAGCTCCACCTATACGATGGAGCTTGCCGAGCAACTGCTGGACCATTATATGGTTCGCGGTGGCAAGACGTATGAGTTCCTGTATTCCGTGCTGGATGCGGATCGCAAGAAAGTGTTGTTTTATATGAAAGAGGTGGATCTGTAATGAGTGACCAAGAGCGGGGGCAAGTATCGAAACCCGGATCAAAAGCGAAGCTGGTTGCTTTCTCCCTGATGCTGGCGGTTCCTGCCGTGTTATCCGGTTGTGGCAGCAACAATGATGAATGTGACCCGGAGTATGATACCGGATGTGAATATGATTCCAGCAGTGGGCACTATTACTACGGTGGGTCGTCGTATCGAAGCAACAAGGATAGTAACAGCTCCTATAGCAAATCCAAGTCCAAATCAAGCGGCTTCGGTAGCTTCTTCCGCAGCTCGGGAGGATAAACGGATGAGGCAAGTGGTTCAACTGCCGTTAAGTCACGAAGAGGTATTTCAGGGTGAGGCGGGACAACAGATTCCATACCATCGAATGTACGGGAAGCAATATTGTGTGCCTGCATTAACGGTCTATTCTCCCTCGGAGGTAGAGGAGTTGCGTATTGCAGCCGAGACGGTAGACGGCATTTACTGTAAAGTGATGCGATTTATCCAGCAATACATGCCGGATTCTTTTTTGGAGCATCAGTTGGGTATCCATCCCGGGCTTATTCCGACGGCACGTATGGAGTTGGTAACTGGAGGCATTACCCGTCAGGACTGGATTATTGGAGAAGCTGGACCCAAGTGTATTGAAAATAATACGGACACTCCTACGGGTATACCGGAGGCCGCTGCACTGGAAGATATCCTGGTTGGTCTTGCTGAAGATGCCGCGTTGACTGCACCATCTGCCGAGATGGATATATGTATTCGGGAGTGTTTCAGGATATGGCTGCGATTCTATGCAGAGCAGGGATTACAGGGTCCGGTGACGTTCACTTCTTTTGGCGAACATGTCGAAGATCGAACAAATACGGAATACCTGATGAAACGCTGTCAGGAAGCGGGATACGAAGTTTTCTATGCTCCACTTGAGGAACTGGAGATTGTTCCGGGAGAGGCGCTCTACCATAGGGGGCGGGAGATTAACTTGCTGTATCGCCTTTATCCGCTGGAGTATCTGATCGATGATCGGGATGAGACGACAGGGGTGGACATTGGGGCTGCGCTGCTTGAACTTGTACGTGAGGGAAGATTGGGCCTGATGAATCCCGTTCAGCATGTACTGATGCAGAGCAAAGGTTTCATGGCAGCAATCTGGTCACTTTACGAGCGTAACGAGCAAACCCAGGAATATTGCGGGTTTACCCTCTTTGATGAAGCAGAGATGGACGTGATTTCCCGATATCTGTTGCCAACCTATTTTTCGGCGGAGCCTTTCGAGCTGAACGCCATCCCATATGTATCCAAGAGCTATTGGGGGCGCGAAGGCAGAGGAACTCTTTTGCTGGATGGAGGAACGGACAATGCCTTTGGAAAGCAGAATATAGTGTGTCGCCTTAACGAGGAGCTAGAATCGAATCTTGCAACTGGAGCAACAGAAGAGGATGAAGAGATTACAGCTTATTACGAAAATCAGCCCAAAATCTATCAGCAGCTGGTTCCGATGGAACAGGTTGTGATCGAGACGGAAGCTGGAGCGTACAGCGGTTATCTGCTTACAGGGGTGTTTGTTATCGGTGGGCGTTTGGCTGGGGTGTTACCACGGATTGGGGAGAAAGTGACCGGAGATATGGCTTATTATTGCGCGGCTACGGTTCGTGAACAGATGAATGATGAGGAGGAGAAGAAGGAATGGAGAACTTGGGATTAAACCTCGTGAATGTGGCGGTGGGTGTAGGCATTCTGCTGGTGGTATTGGTGTGTGGATATTTCGCTTTTAGCAAATTGACCCGGTATAACGATAGTGAGGAAATCGCCAAAGGTAACGAGGCGGCAGGTATGTACATGGGCAGCAAATTGCTGGGACTGTGTATTATTGTGGGGATGGTATCTTTCTCGACGCATTCGTGGTTGGATATGCTGCTGTGGTCGGCGTTTGGAATTATTGTGTTGTGCCTGGTCTATATTATATTTGATTTCCTGATTCCAAAAATGCGGGTGTGTGACGAAATTGCACGAGGCAATATGGCGGTAGCCCAGCTGCTGCGTTCGATTATAATCGGTGTTTCCATCGTCATTGGTACGTTTTTGATGTAAAATAAGACATAGGGATTAACGATAATTTAGAATGAATATAGTGTTTACACGTAAACGAAGAGGACAGAAAGAATCTGGAGAAGCGAAGCGTTCGCCTTTATCATCGGATTTTTACCTTTGAGAGAAGGTATATAAAGAAATTCGAGGGTAACAGCGATCTTAAGATTGTTCTGTACGCAGAGTTATTAAGTGTAATGTTGTATTTTTGTTCTAAATGAATATCAAACGGAAGAAGGAGCGCGGCATCATGAGAAGAGTCATCATCGATACAGATACAGCAGGAGACGATACGATTGCGATCCTGACGGCATTGCACCACTTTCAGGTGGAAGGCATCACCATTACGGGCGGTAACGTACAATTCGACCAGGAGGTTGAAAATGCTCTGTACACGGTACAGGTTGCTGGACATGGCGGCAAGGTACCTGTGTATAAAGGTTGCGAGCGTCCGCTAATGGCCTACGGTAAAGCTCAGCACCGGACAGTGGAAGATGTGCATGGCGATGATGGTATGGGCGGCGCGCATTTCCCGAAGGCAGATCAGCGTCCCGAGAGCGGGCATGCGGTTGATTTTATCATTGAGAAGGTGCATGCACATCCAGGTGAAATTGAACTTCTGGCGATTGCCCCGTTGACTAATATTGCAATGGCGATTCAGAAGGACCCAACGATTATTCCGGAGATTGCTCACCTGTACATCATGGGCGGAACCAATAATGCACTCGGCAATATCACACCGGCAGCCGAGTATAACTTCTACGTGGACCCGGAAGCAGCGAAAATTGTATTGCATGCAGGCATTCCGATCACGATGGTTGGGTGGGAGATGTGCACGCAATATTCAGTGATGGACGATGACGATCATGCAGAGATTGCGGCTCTAGGTACATCGGGTGCCGATTTCTTCACTGCAATCAACAAAGTGGTTATGCAGTTCAACAAGTCGGTACATAAACTCAATGGCACCACTCATCCGGATACATTGTTGATGGCTGTAGCGGCAGATGAATCCATCATGACCAAGTCGGGTCAGTATTATGTGGACGTGGAAGCGGCAGGAGAACTGACACGTGGATATAGCGTGGTCGATATCAACGGACGTTTTGGCAAAGAGCCGAATGTACGTGTCTGTGAAGCCATTGATCGGCCCAAGTTCAAATCCATGCTGCTGGACGTTCTCTCAGCGATCCAATAAAACGCAAGAATTTAACTACAGGAAAAAGAAGAAAATCCGTGCCTATCCCAGGTACGGATTTTTTATTGCCCATTTTTGGAATAACTACTTCACCTGTCGTAGTAAATTGTGCTATACTTCAACTACTACGACAGATGAAGTAATGAGGAGGAGTATCTTTTGTGATCAGCAGTGACGTTATACGTGGCTACAATGATACACTGATCCTCTACATGTTGCTCGAAGGGGAGTCGTACGGCTACGAGATTTCCAAGAACATCAGGCAGCTGACAGAGGAAAAGTACGTCATGAAGGAGACGACATTATACTCGGCCTTCACCCGATTGGAGAAGAACGGTTATATTGAATCGTTTTACCTAGATGAGAATAGTTTGGGAAAGCGTCGTACCTATTACCGGATTACGCCGCCCGGCCTCGACTATTACAGAGAAAAGTGTGAGGAATGGAAGGTTACGCAGGAGGTTGTTAATCTATTTATCAGGGAGTTGTGACGGAACATGGAGACAATTATGGTGTATCTGGAGAACATGTTTGCTGGTCTACCGAAGACACCCGAGGTGGAGCATCTGAAGCAGGAGCTCCTTTCGGGGATGGAAGATAAGTACCTGGAGTTGAAGCGGGAAGGCAAGTCAGAGAATGAAGCCATCGGTATTGTAATCTCAGAATTTGGTAATATTGAGGAGCTAACTGCAGAACTCGGTATTCAACCAGTCAGTGCGGAAGAGGCAGTACCTGTGCTGACGGAAGAAGAAGCCTACGCATATACCACTGCAAAAAGAAATGCCGGATTTTGGATCGGGCTGGGTGTTTTATTGTGCGCGTCGGGTGTGGCGTTTCTGATTTTCATGGATACTTTATTTGAGAACTATGCCA
The DNA here is from genome assembly GCF_012912005.1 of Paenibacillus sp. SZ31. Taxonomy (GTDB): domain Bacteria; phylum Bacillota; class Bacilli; order Paenibacillales; family Paenibacillaceae; genus Paenibacillus. The sequence continues at coordinate 435,949 of NZ_JABBEA010000003.1, read as the reverse complement.
CTTCAGCTGCAAACCGTTCGGTGGAAACGGGGGCTGTACTGGGCCTGATCGGCATGTTCGTGCTGATTGCCATTGCGGTAGGCATGTTCATTCACAGTGGCATGAAGCTTGAACGCTTCAGTCATATGGAGAAGGGCTTCCAGCTTCCTTATACACTTAAAATGAGTATTCAGCATAGTCGGGAGAGCTTCGCTCTGACTTATCGTATAGCCATCATTACGGGTGTCTGCCTGTGCATTCTGTCTCCTGTGTTTATTTTCGCAGCCTCATCTATCAATGATAACTACGCCTCTTATGGTGTATCTGCTTTTATGGTTATGGCTGGGGTAGGAGCATTCCTGTTTGTATATTACGGTAATATTCAGGGGGCTTACACGAACTTGCTGGAGAAGCACCAGTTGACGGTAGAGAAGAAGCAAGAAGTAAAAATTGTGAGAGCCATGGAAGCGATTGTATGGCCGCTGGCGACAGCCATCTTCTTGTTCACAGGCTTTGTATATCAACGGTGGGATATCAATTGGGCCATATTCCCGATTACAGGCATTCTCTCCGGCAGCTTTAGCAATGTGTACCATATTATGAAAAGCAAAAATCCGTCCTGAGCACTGCTTTAGCTAGTAAAGCCCACTTGATCTATATTGATCAGGTGGGCTTTTTTTGGCTCCATTTAATCTAACTCTGCTGCAACAAAAACGAGCGAATGCCTGTCGTGACCAGATCATGGTCTTCCTCATCAGGCAAACCCGATACTGTAATGGTGCCGACCTGTCCCTCAGTTTCCAGAATCAGCGGGAAAGCGCCACCGGCCAGGGCATAGTCCGATGAAGGCAGATTGAAGTCTTGCTCAAGCGTTTGGTCCTCGTTTCTCAGGCGTAGAGCCGTGTGCCAAGAGCTGGACGAGAAATGATTCACTACGTTGTTCTTACGGCGAATCCAGTCTTCGTTGTCGGGATGAGTGCCTTCCATCGCATGCAAAAAGAGACGATGTCCCTTCAGGGTTATGTCGATGGTCACGGCTTGGGAACGACGCTTCGCTTCTTCGACCAGATGCAGGCCAAGGTTAAGCGCCGTTTCAGAATCAAATTTGCCAAATACCAAGTCCTTTTCTTCCTGCTGCATTTCCTTTAATTTCTCTGTCATGGTCAGGTTCAAATTACAGGCAGCCCCTTTACATATATGATTGATGTCTACATTCGACATGGATTGGTGTAGTCCCTTCTGGATGCAGTCTGAACGATGTTAGTGGACGTTATTTGCGTGGTTAAAGACCGTTCATTTGGAGACCGTACATCGGCTGTGGTAAAGTGAAGGGAAACTAATATACATAACTCTTAAAGTTAAAATAAGTTATTGCTACGTAGGCAGGAGGAGAAGCACGATGCTGTTTTATTTTGTAGCACTGCTGGTGACTTTGGTGGACCAGGGAACCAAGATTGCAGTGAGGATGTATATGGAAGTTGGCGACGTCATGAGACTGGGTAACTCGGGCATGCAGTTACAGCATTACGAGAACAGTGGAATGGCGGGCAGCATGTTTCAGGGAAATGCGCGTCTGTTTGGTGTGATTGCTGTTCTGTTCATAGCAGGCATGCTGTATTACCGGAGTAAAGGTGAGATTCGCGGTTTCTGGATGCAAGCTGGCGCGGGTTTTATGGTTGGCGGGGCGTTGGGAAATGCAATCGATCGATTTATCTATGCCCGGGTAACGGATTTCCTCGTATTTCCGTCAGGACGCGGGATTTTGAATCTCGCTGATGTCGCAATTAACATCGGTGTGGTCATGATTATCATTGGCATGTTGATTCGTGCATATCAGAGTTATCGAGCCAAGCGTTTACGCAATGCTTTGCCGAAGGTTGGGCGTTCTTAATAGGTTGGATAAAAGCGTTACAGTGGCTGAATATAAGCTTATTAAATGAGGGGCATTGGATATCATCCAGTGTCCTTTTTGTTATCCCTGATTCAGGTCATGGGAAGAACTGCCGTGATTCATTTTTACCGAAATCGTTTTAGAAATAATAAAGACGTATATCATCCATTCAGATTGAAGTCGGTTTGGAAGGATTAACCAAATGGCTATTTCACCATTTGAATGGGTAAATCTTTACGTATATAAAGTGAAACTAAGATATACACGAACACAGAGAGTGCAGAACCAATCTGAAGAAGCGTAGTGTGCGTGTTTATCACCGGATTTTCCCTTTCAGGAAGGGAATCAAAAAAAATCTGGGGATAACAACGATCGGAAGATGGTACTGCAATCGGAGTGACACCGTGTAAATCACATTAGTTCAATTTATAAAGCTGAGGGAGGTACAACATGAGAACAACGCTTACCAAGGCTCTCGGGACAATGTTGCTGTGTGGAATGATGGCTGTACTTCTATCTTCCTGTACCAGTGGGGATAGCGCGAATGGCAAAGTGCAGATTGAGTTTTTCCAGAACAAGCCTGAAGCCAAAACAACCTTTGATGAATTGATTAAGACGTTCAACGCGGAGCATGACGATATCCAGGTGACACAGGTGAATCCACCCGATGCGGAGACGGTATTAAAGACACGTGTCGTCAAAAATGATATACCGGATATTATGGCTATGGGTGCAACCGACACCTATTCTATTCTTGCCCAGAGTGATATTTTCACCGATCTGACGGATAGTTCATTACTCCAGACGATTGATCCGAACTACATACAAATGCTGAAGGATCTCACAGGCATGGACGAAGTGACAGGTATTCCTTACGCGACTAATGCAAACGGCATCATGTACAACAAAACGTTGTTTAAGGAAATGGGATTGGACGTACCCAAGACGTGGGATGAACTCATTGCGACCGCCCAAAAGATCAAGGATGCAGGTGAGGTTCCATTTTACTTCACATACAAGGATGACTGGCAGACGAGCCTGCCCTTCAATGCACTTGGCTCCAATCTGGTCGGTATTGATTTCTACCAGGAGCGGCGCGATGACAAAGTGACCTTCAAGGAGAAGTACCGCGAGGTAGCCGAGAAGCAGCTGGAACTCATGAAGTACGGTCACGGCGATAACTTTGGTAAAGCCTATTCGGACGGTAACCGTGCTTTTGCTAACGGTGAAGCCTTTATGTACATCCAGGGAACCTGGGCCATCTCGGAGATTCGCAAAGCGAACCCGAATGTTGACATCGGTTTCTTCCCATTCCCAACAGGCAACGATGCAAGCGAGATCAAGCTGGTGAACGGGATCGACTCCCTGTTTACCATTGCGGCGGACACGCCTAATCGCGAGCAGGCAGAGACGTTTATTGCGTTTCTGTTAGAGCCTGAAAATATCGGAAGATACATTGACGAGCAGACGCTGTTCTCTGCGGTCGAAGGTGTGAAGCAGGATGATCCTGCTGTACAGGAATTGATGCCATATATTGAGCAGGGTAAGGTCATTGACTTTGCCGATCACTATATTCCGGCTGCGGTGCAGCTGAATTCCATCGTACAGTCCTTTTTGCAGAACCAAAACATCGACAACTATCTAGATACACTCGACAAAGAATGGGACAAGGTTGCCAATCGGCGCTAGGCCTGGTCTGAAGGAGGATGGAATATGAACAAGCGTATCGCACCCTATTACTGGATGACGGTCCCGGCGGTAGTATTGTTCTTCGTATTTATGACGCTGCCGGCTCTCCAGGGCATCTATTACTCATTTACGAATTATAACGGATTCGGGAAAGAGTATGATTTTGTTGGCTTCAAAAACTATTTCAACTTGTTCCAGGATGATAATGTAGGCAACGCCTACTGGTTTACATTCAAATTTGCGATCGTGGTGACGATCCTGACCAATATCCTGAGCTTACTCATTGCACTCGGGCTGAATGCCAAGATCAAGTTCCGTAACTTCTTCCGCGGCATCTACTTCCTGCCCAATATTCTGAGCGTACTGATCGTAGGTTACATATTTAACTACCTGTTCTCCAACGTATTCCCGATCTGGGGACAAAATCTGGGCATCAATGCGCTATCCACCAACATTCTCGGTAGCGAAAGTCTGGCTTGGATCGGTATCGTCATTGTTGCCGTATGGCAATCGGTGGCCCTGAATACGATTCTGTATTTGGCTGGTCTGCAAACGATACCAACGACACTGTACGAGGCATCCAATCTCGACGGTGCAGGCAAATGGCGTGAATTCTGGAGCATTACTTTCCCGCTGATTGCACCTTTCTTCACCATTAATATGGTGCTGGCGATGAAAAATTCACTTATGGTCTTCGACCAAATCGTAGCCTTGACCAACGGTGGTCCCGGACGGGCGACGCAATCCATCTCCCATCTGATCTACACCGGCGGATTTGAAGGCGGCGAATATGCATATCAATCTGCGAACTCGGTTATTTACTTCATCGTTATTGCGGTGATTTCAATTCTGCAAATCCGGTTCCTGCAAAGAAGGGAGATGGATCTGTAATGAGAAGCCGTACACGAATCAATTGGCTCGTTATGCTGCTCGTTGTGCTGGGTACCCTGTTTATCCTGTTCCCATTGTATATGACCGTTACGATTGCTTTGAAAAATCCGGAACAGATGGCCCAATCGGTCTTCGCCATTCCGACAACGCTTCACTGGGAGAATTTCGCGAGGGCTATCGACATGACGAACTTCTTCCAATCCTTCCGTAACAGTGCGATCGTTACCGCATCCACCGTGCTTTTGACGTTGCTCAGTAACTCGATGGTGGCCTATGCCATTGCGCGGAATATGCAGAAACGCAAGTTTTTCAAAGGACTCTATTATTACTTCGTCAGCGCGATGTTCATTCCGTTCCCGATCATCATGCTGCCGATTGTTAAGCTGACCGCATCGCTGGAGATGACAAATCTGGTAGGTCTGATCCTGCTTCACACGGTTTATGGCCTGGCATTCAACGTATTTGTATACGTTGGCTACATCCGGTCCATTCCGGTAGCACTGGAGGAAGCGGCGTTTGTGGACGGGGCGACAACCTGGGGCACGTTCTGGAAAATCATTTTCCCGCTCATGGCACCCATCAGTGCCACAGTTGGTATTCTGACCTGTCTGTCCACGTACAACGACTTCTTGCTGCCACTCATTATTATCAGTGATCCGGGACAATACACGCTGCCGCTGGTACAGTATGTATTCCAAGGACAGTTCAATACTGAATTTAACCTTGCGTTTGCATCCTACCTGCTCGCGTTGCTTCCGATGATTATCATCTACCTGTTTGCACAGAAATGGATCATCAACGGGGTTACACAAGGTTCTGTGAAATAAAATAGAGCACGCATGGCGGAACATTCATCATGAAATACAACCATGAATTAACTCCAAACCGAAGTCTGGGCGAATATCGTCCAGGCTTTTTCATGCTTTTCCAATCATTTTCAATATTTTTGAAAAAAATAAAAATATTTTCGTAAAAGCAGATGCTTTTTCAGAAAGACTGTGCTACTATACCCTTTGTTTACATTTTGAAACAATTAGTTACGATGTCGGAAATCATAGAGCAATATCCATTTTACGGAGTTTAAAGAGGTGACATCATGAGTGCAGCCGTTACAGAGACCGGGACACAACAACAGGGCAAACAGCTTAATTTGTTCACACTGACCTGGCCGATTTTTCTGGAAGTATTTCTATTTATGTTGATGGGTACAGTCGATACGCTGATGATCAGTTCCGTATCAGACAATGCCGTGGCGGGAATCGGGGCGTCGAATCAGATTATTTCAATTGCCATACTGCTGTTGGAGGTCGTTGGTAACGGGGCAGCGATTGTGGTCGCCCAATATATCGGATCGAAGAAGCTGTATGAAGCAGCCAAAATCACAGGTATGGCGATTACGCTCAACCTTGTGGTGGGGCTATTGCTCAGTGGAGCATTCCTGGTGTTTGGCGGATTTTTATTGGAGAAAATGAATGTGCAGGGCGAAATTCTCGTCTATGCCAAATCGTATATGCACATCGTTGGTGGAGCCATTTTCCTTCAGGCGCTAATCAACTCACTGGCTGCGATCATTCGTACGCATGGATTCACAAAAGAGACGATGTACGTCTCCGTATTTATGAACGTGCTTCACGTTGGTTTAAACTACATTTTGATCTTTGGTCACTTCGGCATGCCAGCTCTTGGTGTAGAGGGTGCAGCCATCTCGACGATTGTAAGTCGTTTTGTCTGCCTGTTAATCTTCTTCTGGCTGATGTATCGCGTGACGGAAGTGCGAGTAGAACTCAAATTCTATCTGCAATTTACGAAAAATTATGTCATGAAGATTCTGAAGATTGGTGTACCATCCGCAGTGGAACAGATCATGTACCACTCATGCCAGCTCGTCTTTTTCTTCTATGCTACATTCCTGGGCGCTGAAGCGCTGGCTTCTCGCCAGTACGCAACCAACATCTCATCCTATATCTATCTGTTCAGTCTTGCGATTGGGATGGGAACGGCAATTATGGTTGGACGTCTCGTTGGTGCGAAGCAGCAGGAAACGGCCTATCACCGGGTCTGGAAAAGTGTGAAATGGGCCATGATCGTAACCATTGCCGTCGATCTGGTGGTCATTGCATTCCGCGTACCACTGGTGAGTCTGTTCACGGATAATCCGGAAGTCATTCGCATTGCTGCGCAGGTTATTCTGCTGAGTATTGTACTGGAGACCGGACGTACCACCAATATTGTCATCATCAACTCGCTGCGTGCAGCGGGGGATGCCAAGTTCCCGGTGTACATGGGGCTGATCTCCATGGTCTGCCTGAGTCTGCCACTGGGCTACCTGTTTGTATTCCAGCTGAATATGGGGCTGGCGGGCATCTGGCTCGCCATTGCAGCGGATGAATGGACACGTGCCTTCATCATGTACTTCCGCTGGAAGAGCCGGGCTTGGGAGAAACATGCGCTTGTGGATCATGACGAAGAGGATCATGGTATAGCGCAACCTGTGCCTGCGGTATAAATGAAATAGTGAAGATACGAAAAACCGATTAAGGGTTCGAGCCCTTGATCGGTTTTTTTTAGCAGAAATGATCAAAACGGAGATAACTCATTCACGTATAGTAAGGATATGGAAGGGGGATTTACCTCAGTTGAGCCGTTACCGTGAAATGATTCAGCATAGTTTGTTCTATATTGAGACTCATCTGCATGAGCAGATTGGGCTGGAAGAAGTGGCATCCGAGGCATTGTTATCGCCGTATCACTACCACCGTGTTTTTCGTAATGAGGTGGGCATGACCGTGGTGGATTATATCCGGAACCGACGGATGAGTCTGGCGTCCACGAGCTTGCGATCGACGGATGCAGGCATTTTGGACATCGCCCTGGCATGTGGTTTTGAGAGTCAGGAAGCCTTCACCCGCGCATTCCGCAAATTATATGGCATACCACCAGGACGTTTTCGCAAACTGTTCGATCTGAAATTATTCGCAGGAAGAACCAGAGGAGGAGAATTACAGATGAATCAACCGTCAACGATTACAGGTTGGATGTTAACCGGGAGTCATCCGCAAAATTATGAGATGGGCATCGATCCTGCCGAAGTGCATCAGGGGAAAGCTTCAGGATATTTGAAAGCAGTTACGCCAATGGAGCCTAACGAGTTCGCAACGATGATGCAACAGTTCAGAGCGGACAAGTATGTGGGTAAGCGGATGAAGTTATCGGGATTCGTGAAGACCGAGCGTGTGGACGCGTTCTGCGGATTATGGATGCGGGTGGATAATAACGTGCATGATGTGCTTCAGTTCGATAACATGCACGATCGGCCTATTACGGGTACGCAGCCATGGAACCAGTATAGTATTGTGCTTGATGTGCCGGAAGGCAGCGCGGTCATTTCATTCGGGGTTATTTTGAACGGCAAAGGAAAAGTGTGGGTCGACAGCTTCCGCTTCGAGGAGGTTGATCTGAACACACCGCTGACGCACATGGAGACAGAGTATGAGATGTCGGACGAGCCGCTCAATCTGTCATTTGAGGAGTAGATGCAGAGGAGATCAAAAACGGTTGCCAATACAGCATTATGAATTAGGAATCTACAGACCAAGGGCTAATCCAAATCACGGGTTGGCTCTTTTTGTTGCCTTTGGGGTATAAAGAAAGTAGAGCAACGTCCAAGCTGAGAGGACATGAGCTTCTCATACAAATTGATAACTCATCCATAGCCAATTAACATAGACCTTGCTAACATAAATAAAAAGAACTGAATATTTACACGAAAACAAAGAGTGCAGAACCAGTCTGAAGAAACAAAGTTCAAAGCTTTCTGTCAGAAAGCTACTTCGGAAGCATATGCTACGCCCTTTATCAACTAACAGCGATCAGAAGACGGTACTGCACTTGAAGTTATCTCGTGTAACGTAGAGGATGAATCCTATGAATAAAAGAGTGCTCGTGGTAGATGACGAATCAAGCATCGTCAGTGCCATTGCTTACGCGCTGCGGCGCGAAGGATATGAAGTAGAGACTGCGAGTGACGGTGAAGAGGCCTTGGTCAAGGTCGCATCGTTTCACCCACAGGTCATGATTCTGGACGTGATGATGCCAAGGCTTGATGGATACGGCGTATGCCGCAGGCTGGAGGACCGGGAGGATATCGGCATTATTTTGCTGACCGTCAAAAATGATATCGTAGACAAAATCGTTGGCTTGGAAATGGGCGCCGATGATTACATGACCAAACCATTCGAGATCCGCGAACTGCTCGCAAGGGTAAAAGCATTGATGCGCCGTGTCGAGAAAAGCAGTCCACCACCTGACGATTCGAAGAATCAGGCCATTGTAAATGGCACACTGCGTATCCATGTCGCTCACCGCACGGTGACCGTAAATGAAGAGAAGCTGGAACTGACACCGAAGGAGTTTGACCTACTGACGATTCTTATGTCCAATCCCGAGCGTGTGTACACACGAGACGATCTGCTGGATCGGGTGTGGGGCATGGAATATGCAGGTGGCACACGGACCGTGGACATTCACATCCAGCGTTTGCGTAAAAAAATTGGAGATACGGATCAGCAAAAATTGCAGACGGTATACGGGATTGGCTACAAAGCCGCTGCGCCTGAAACGGGCGGGGCGGTATGAGAGTCAGCATCAAGCTGAAATTCAGTGTTTTTCTGGCGGCATTACTTATCCTGACCGTGGTGGTGCTCAGTTCACTGGTACTACGCGGTATTGAACGCAATCAGCAGTCACAGATCGAGGGAATTCTATCGCAGCAGACACGTCTGGTGAATTTGAATGTGAGACAGGCCTACTATACAGAGTCCGTTCATCTCGAACAGGACGTTTTTTTACAACAAAACGGCCGTAGGCTTGCACAGGAACTGGCCAACTCTACCGGATTGCCGATAGCGCTCTATGATATGAAAGGCCAGCAAGTCGGTTCATCGATCAGCTCTGGGGAGAGTGCGATTGTTCAGGATACGCTCAACTATGCATTGCAAAATAAAATTGCCTACCATGAGCAAGGGGATACCTTGCTTTATGCTGCACCGTTGGATGGACCCGATGGACAGATGGGTGCCGTATGGATGCAGTATCCAGTCCAGAGCTATCATGAATTCTATGCCCGTATCCTTCAACTGTTCATATGGGCGGGCATTGCCGTTGTTGCGCTTAGCTTCATTCTGGGGTACCTGTTCTACAATCGATTTGCTGTCGCCATTACCCGGCTGAAGAAGTCCGCAGATTCCATTCGCGAAGGGCACTACATTACGGAGTCTCCTTTAAAGCGCAAGGATGAGTTGGGGGAGCTAGGGCAGGGCATCTATTATATGAGTACATCGATCCAACAAAATATCACAGCCATGCATGCGGAGCAGCAGAAGCTTCAACTCGCGATTGAGAAGCTTCAGGCGCTGGAGCAGCAGCAGAAACAATATATCGGCAATATCAGCCATGAGTTCAAAACGCCGCTGACGTCGATCAAAGCTTATGTGGAGCTGCTCGACATGTATAAGGATGATCCGCAACTGCTTGATGATGCCACGAGTAACATTGGCAAAGAAACGGAGCGGCTGTACGAGATGGTCGAGAAAGTCTTACATTTATCTGCTCTGGAGAAGTATGACTTCGAGAACCAGGCCGAAGATGTAGAGGTCAGCGCTCTGCTGAAGGATGCCTGTGGCCGGATGCGGGGGAAAGCCGAGAAATTTGGGCTGAACATGGAACTGGATCTTGAACCGGCGGTGATCCGCAGTGATCGGGAGAGTCTTATGCATATTTTCATCAACATGCTGGATAATGCCATCAAGTATAACGTCCCGGATGGTGTGATCCGGGTGAAGAACGAACTGCGGATGCAGGAGAGTCAAGCGGTCATTCGCATCTATAACTCGGGTACGCTGATCCCAGTAGAGGCGCGGGAGAAGATTTTTGAACCCTTTTACACCGTGAACAAAGACAGGGCCAGAAAAACCGGCGGAACCGGACTGGGGCTATCTCTCGTGAAGCAGTTTGTTGAAAAACAGGGCGGTACAATCACCTTGTTACCAAGCAATCCGGGCGATTCAGAGGATAGGGAAGGTGTAACATTCCAACTCGTATTTCCTTTGGCAGATGCAAGTTTACAAGTTTGAAACAAGTCTGAATAACTTTGGAAGTATGCGCTGTGTATGCTTGGTCTATAGCAAGAGAAACCAGGGGGGACCATCATGAATTGGAAACAAGCAGCTTTGGGCACGTTCGGGGCGATCGCCCTGTTAACGACAGCAGCATGCGGGGGGACAACGGAGCCGGGGGGCAACGCACAAGGTGGGAAAACGGGCACCGATATTACGGTGAAAGATAACACCAACACGTCCGTGTACCAGAGCTTCAAGCTGGAGAAAATTGATAAACTGCCGAATATGCGCGGGATTGCATGGCTAAGTGACGACTGGATTGTATCCGACAAGGAGAACAAGTCCCTGAAACCCGTCACGGTTGAAGGCCAGGAAAGATACGCGCATAATTTATATATGTATGATCTGACGAAAGGCACAGACACGCCGCTCAAAGAAGGTGAAGCGAGTCTGGGTGCACCGCTAGTGTCACCGGATGGTCAGTACTTATTCTATCGGGAGCCGGAGGAAAATACGGGCAAAGGCTACTTCCTGAACCTGCATAATGGGGAGACAACCCCTGCTGGCAAGGAGGATGGGTTTATCCAAGAGGGCGCATGGCTGGATAATGAACATGTTGTTTTTCCCAATATGAAGGGTGATCTGATCTCGGCAAGTGTGGATGGCACAACGAAAGTGCTGGTGGAGACAGGTAATTTCAATGTACGGAGTATCGAGGTTTCAAACGGAACGCTCTATTATATTACGGGCGAGGACGGCCAGTTGAATGCATACGATGCGAAGACGGGTGAAGTGAGACAGGTGTTGAAAAGTGTGGAGTGGGTCATCCCATCTAATGATGGAACAAGGCTTGCGATTGTGAAAAGAACGGCTGATACCAAACGGGCGCTGGTGCTCACCGACTTGGAAGGCAATGAGAAGGCCACGCTCGCCAGAGGCACACAGATTTTCGGCACAAGCTGGTCAGGTGATGATTCCAAGATTGCGTATACGATTAATTCCGAGAATGATAATGAGAAAGGACTGTTCGTCTCCAATACGGAGTCGGCAGAACAGTTCCAGATCTCGGCGGATATGGACAACGCTTCTGACCCACTCGCCTGGAGCCCGGAAGGCAATAAAATCCTGGTATCACAGGCGATATTGGAGAATGAATCGTATCACTTTGTAACCTCGGTCATTACGATCTCGGAGTAAGGTGATTGTTGCGGACAGATATGTTCCATATCTTTCATGCCTTTCTATACATTTATATTGACTAAGCTATTCCGCTTCCGATAAACTAGAATGCAGGAATAAAAGTCGAATGTCAGGCAGCAGTTCGAGACGATGTTTCGGGCGGCTGTTTATTTTCTTTTTAACAGTAAGGGTGCAACGTAGTCGTCTTGCCGGATGATCCGGCTAATAACAACATGGAATAGGAACAGGTGATATACATGTGTAACAGCGCGTACCGCGTGCTTTTATATTATAAGTTCGTGAAGATTGAAGACCCTGAGACGTTTACACAAGAGCATCTGCAATATTGTAAGGACCTTGGTGTGAAAGGCCGTATTCTGATCGCATCCGAAGGTATTAACGGTACGGTATCCGGAACGCCTGAACAGACGGAACAGTACATGAAAGATATGCTGGCTAATCCGCTCTTCAGTGATATGGTGTTCAAGATTGATGATGTGGAAGAGCATGCGTTCAAAAAAATCTTTGTTCGTCACAAAGCAGAGCTGGTTACGTTCCGCGTGGACGAAGATCTTGATCCGAATGTGACTAGCGGCAAACGCCTCTCGCCGAAAGAGTTCCATGAGCATTTGCAACGTGATGACGTGATCGTTATCGATGGTCGCAATGATTATGAATACGAAATTGGTCACTTCCGCGGGGCTATTCGTCCAGATGTTGAGTCATTCCGTGAGTTTCCAGAGTGGATTCGGGAGAACCTGGGTGACATGAAGGACAAAACGATTATTACCTATTGCACTGGCGGCATTCGCTGCGAGAAGCTGACGGGGTTCATGATCAATGAAGGATTCCAGGACGTGGCTCAATTGGACGGCGGTATTGTCACGTACGGTAAAGATCCGGAAGTACAAGGCCATCTGTTCGATGGTAAATGTTACGTGTTTGACGAGCGCATCTCTGTACCGATCAACCGGACAGAAGAGGATATCGTCATTGCCAGCTGTTATCACTGTGGAACGACACATGACCGATATATTAATTGTCCAACCTGCAACCTGCAGCATGTAAGCTGTGAGGATTGCGAAGAGACGCATAACCGCTTTTGCTCGGATGCCTGCCGGGAGGCAGCACCGGTACACGCATAAGCAGGAGAGCAGGTGCTGATCGTGAAGCGCGAAGAGGAACGAACGACGCGTGAACGGATTTTGTTCATGCTGAAGCAGAATGGTACATTGACCGCGAGGGAAATGACAGCTGATCTGGGTCTGACCGGCATGGCCATTCGCCGTCATCTGACGGCACTGGAGCAGGATGGCTGGATCGAGGTTCGGGAGGCCCGGGCTACGGCCGGACGTCCGTCCTCGGTGTACCAACTGACGGTACGCGGGGACAGCTTTTTTCCAAAATCATATTCGTCCCTTACGTTGGAACTGCTTGAAGAATTGTCTGACACAGCCGGGAGCGGTGTAGTAGATGCGTTGTTCGAGAGTCGCCGGGATAAACTGCTTCGCAGCGGGCTGCCACAGATGGAGGGCCAGGATCTGGCCGGACGGGTGGAGGAACTCGCGCGAATCCAGAATGCCAATGGATATATGGCGGATGCGTCCAGAGAAGAAGATGGAACCTACGTCATTACGGAAATGAACTGCCCGATTGTACAAGTCGCGAGTGTATACAAACAGGCTTGCCGCTGTGAACTCGATCTGTTCCGCTCGCTGCTTCAAGCTGAGGTGGAGCGTACCGAGTGTTACGCCGATGGCGGCAAAAGGTGCAAGTATGAGATTCGCGAAGCGTCGGGGAATTAACTGGTTTATACAGAAGAGATTGTTTCGATTCGTCGAGATAGTCTCTTTTTTTGATAATGGATTACGTATAAACGCTATTTTCGTATGGCGATGCGTGATATAATAGAGCTAACATCGAGTGCATGTTCGCATCCTTATGTTTGCTGAAATTTCAGCAGATATATCCTGTTCATTTTGTGCGTAGGAGTGAATAATGATGACAGAGTTGCTTGATCCCAAGAACGATTATGTGTTCAAACGAATCTTTGGAAGTGAAGAGAATAAGGATGTTCTTCTGGCTTTTCTGAATCACACCTTCAAAAATGCAGGTGAATCCTTACTGACCGAGATTGTGTTAGTCAACCCTTATCTGGACAAAGATACCCCGAGAGATAAACAGTCCATTCTGGACATACGGGCCAAAACAGATCAAGGTGAGCTAATTAATGTTGAAATGCAGTTGTTTAATCAGTATGATTTAGAGAAGAGGACTTTGTTCTATTGGGGTAAACAATACTCCGGACAATTACTTGAAGGACAGAGATATAGCCAACTCAAAAAATGCGTTGCGATCAACATTGTTAATTTCAAAATACTCGCTAATGACCAGTATCACAACGTATTTCATTTAAGAGAAGACCATACTGATATTCCGTTGACGGATGTTATAGAGATTCACTTTATGGAAATACCAAAGCTGAATGATGAAAATATTCAAATGAAGGATGGATTGGTGCGTTGGCTGTTATTTCTGAAAGGAATGACTAGATCAAGCTGGGAGGCGTTAATGATGCACGAACCCGAACCGGCTTTAAAAAAAGCCATGAGTGTATTAGAGTTTCTGAGCCAGGATGAGCAAGCGCGTCAACGATATATCGACCGTCAGAAATTTCTATGGGACGAAGCTTCCATGATTGAGGGAGCACGAGAAGAGGGTCTCAAGAAAGGCATGGAGGAAGGAATTCAAAAAGGAATCGAAGAAGGCATCAAAGAGGGTGAAGCTGAGAGCAAGCGGAAAATCGCAATGAATATGCTCACTTTAGGTCTTGATCAGGCTACTATTATTAAAGCTACCGGGCTAACACCATCTGAATTAGAAGAGCTGCAAAAAGAAAAGGAATAAAGCACTCTGGAGCTATCCATTGATCGCTAGAAGGTGACCTTTACCCAAAGTATATTGGGAAGGTTGCCTCTTTTTTTAAAAAATTTAAATATGAAATTCTCATGTTGAAGCACAATACTTGTCTGAAGCGGAGAAAGCTGCTGTGATTGCCCAATTGGATCGATTACCGATGAAGCAGCAACTATGTCACGGTGATCCGAATCCAGGTAACATACTGATCAGGGACAATGATGCCATTATTATTGACTGGAACAATGCTTCTACCGGAAATCCCGAAGCCGACTTGGCCGAATACATTATTATGATTCGATACGCCATACTGCCCCCGCATCTGCCACATGAAGCGACGGTTGTTCTCGATGCTACCAGAGAGGCCAATATTCGCATCTTTATGGAGGAGTATGAGAAGTTGTCCGGTATTGGTTATGCAGATGTTGAATCCTCGATTGCGCCTGTTGCAGCACGCAAACTGATTGCAGATGCCATATCCGATGTGGAGAAAAAAATGCTTATGGACGAGATTAGAAAAAGACTCCATACTCCCTATTTATAAGTAGAACCTTACGTTATAGCTGTACTAATGGCGACCATCTACGGAACATTGTGGGTGTTTTTTTTACTTTATGTAATGTTTTCTATCACCATCATACAATGAAAGTAAATTGGAAGCGGTTCAACCATTGACGGAAATCAGGTCGCCCCTTAATATTAGGGAAACACAAAAACACCAACACGGGTCATGGACTTCAGTCGCATGAGAAAAGTCTATATTTGTCTGCTTTTGTCGGTAAAAGCAACAATGCGTTGAAGCGTTCGTTTTGTCCCGCCCTATCGTGTCACTTGGATAGCGATAAGGGTAACCACATTTTATAAGATGGAGAGGGGTTCTCACACATGAAAAAGAAATTCTGGATGTCACTGATGATGGTTGCTTCAATGATCGTTGCGGCAGGTTGCGGAAATAACAGCGGTACAGGTTCGGAATCCGAAGGATCGGGAAGTACAACAGGTGGAGGCAGCGAGGAAAAATCATACCAGATTGCCATCTCCCAGATTGTTGAACATCCATCCCTGGATGCTACACGCGAAGGATTTATTGCAGCCTTGAAGGATGCGGGCATTGAAGAGAACAAGAACCTCAAAATTGATTACAATAATGCGCAAGGTGATTCGACGAATAACTTGTCCATTGCACAGAAAATCTCGGGTGATTCCAAAAATGACCTCGTACTTGGAATTGCAACACCATCTGCGCTGGCTTTGGCTCAACAAGTGAAGGACAAGCCATTGCTGTTCGCAGCGGTAACAGACCCACTGGGTGCCAAACTGGTGACTGACATGGACAAGCCAGGCGGCAACATTACAGGTGCATCGGACACGAACCCGGAGGCGATCGTACAATTGGCTGACTTTATCGCCAAAAATCTGCCGGATGTGAAAACGGTAGGTCTGGTGATTAACGAAGGCGAACCGAATGCGGTGGTTATGGCAGATAACGCTGAAAAGGCACTAGCAACACATAATATCAAGCTGGTGAAAGCACCAGTTACGAATACATCTGAAGTAAAACAGGCAACGGATTCCCTCGTTGGCAAAGTAGACGCCTTTTACATTACGCTTGATAACTCTGTCGTGAGTGCGGTCGATACGATTATTCAAACGGCGAACAACAACAAAATTCCGTTCTTCTCCAGTGATCGAGATACTGTTGAAAAAGGAGCTTTCGCAACCGTTGGTTTCAAATATTATGACCATGGATATCAGGTTGGGGAGATGGCTGCGGACATTCTGAAAAACGGTACGAAACCTGGTGATATGAAAGTCACCGTTCCGGACAAGCTGGATCTGATCCTGAACCTGAAAGCGGCTGAAGCCCAAGGTATCACGGTTACGGATGAGATGAAGACGGCAGTGCAAGACCAGGACAACAACATTATTCAATAATCTGACCGGACAATAATCTGGCAGGATGGATGCGAGGCGGACATGCAACGGGTTCGCCTCATTCTTTTCGATAGACAGGGAGGAAGTAGCGTGAGTATAAGCTGGAATTCAATTGAAGGAGCAATCGAGCTGGGGCTTTTATATGCACTGATGGCACTTGGTGTGTATATTACGTTCCGCATACTCGATTTTCCTGACCTTACCGTAGACGGAAGTTTTACAACAGGAGGCGCAATCGCGGCGGTGATGATCTCCAATGACTTCTCTCCTTGGCTCGCCTGTTTGGCGGCAATGGCTGGCGGCATGGTGGCCGGAGCTTGTACAGGTCTGCTTCATACCAAAGGCAAAATCAACGGATTGTTATCCGGGATTTTGATGATGATTGCGCTCTACTCCATTAATATGCGTATTCTTGGCGCGCCGAATAAATCCATTATGGGCATGGATAATCCATTCTCGGGTGAGCATGTCATGGTGCTTATTATTATCGTCGTGCTGGTGTTTAAAATTATGCTCGATCTGTTCATGAAAACAGATGTTGGACTTGCGCTCCGTGCGACAGGTGATAACAAACGCATGATTCGCAGCTTTGGTGCGAATACGGATGTGACTACGATTGTAGGTGTCAGTTTATCCAATGGATTGGTTGCCCTGTCTGGTGCATTTATTGCCCAGCAATCAGGCTTTGCGGACATTACGATGGGCATTGGTATGATTGTCATTGGACTGGCTTCGGTGATTATCGGTGAAGCCATCCTTGGTGCAAGAACGGTATTTTGGGCTACACTCGCAGCAATCGTTGGTTCGATCATTTACCGGATTGTGGTCGCGCTTGCTCTACAGGTTGAATGGTTTGATACATCTGATCTGAAGTTGATCACCGCAGTGATCGTCATTATCGCCCTTGTATTCCCAACGATGCAGCGCTCCATGAAGCAGCGAAGTCTGGCTCGCAAACGAACGGAAGAGTTGATGCGATCCGGGGGTCAGCAGACGAAGGGAGGTATGTGATCATGCTGGAGATTACGCAAGTAACCAAGCTGTTCAACCCAGGCACAACGGATGAGAAGACCGCGCTGGTTGGTGTGAATCTGACGATGAATCCGGGAGATTTTGTGACGGTGATTGGCAGTAACGGAGCGGGGAAATCCACCCTGATGAACATCATTTCGGGTGTGATGAAGCCGGATATGGGCGATGTTCTGATCAATGACCGTTCCATTAAAAACCTGCCGGAGCATAAGCGCAGTAGCTGGATTGGCCGGGTGTTCCAAGATCCGATGGCAGGCACAGCACCACATATGTCCATTGAAGAAAATATGGCGATGGCATACAAACGTGGCAAAGGACGCGGACTGGGCTTCGGAGTAACCCGTGCCAGACGTGAGATTTTCAACACGCAACTGGAGAAGCTGGGAATTGGATTGGAGAAGCGACCGAACGCGAAAGTCGGTCTCTTGTCAGGCGGGGAGCGACAGGCACTCAGTCTGCTGATGGCGACCTTTACCCAGCCGCAGATTCTGCTGCTGGATGAGCATACGGCTGCCCTTGATCCTTCACGTGCCGAACTGATCACGGAACTGACGGAGACACTTGTGCGTGAGATGAGACTTACTACATTGATGGTAACGCACAATATGGAACAGGCGATTCGTCTGGGTAACCGTTTGATTATGATGGACAAAGGCCGAATTATTTTGGATGTCAGCGAAGAGCGCAAGCGTACGTTGACGGTACCTGAGTTGCTGGGTGAATTCGAGCGTATTAGCGGCAAAAAAATGGCGGATGACCGAGTCGTGCTTGGTTAAGGCAAGGGAATAACTCGTTCAAAGAATAGCTCCACGACAGAAACCTTTTGCGTTCTCGCAAAGGGTTTTTGTGGTATGTTGAACACCATGAAGAGAAAAAATGGAATGAATCTATACGTTTTCGGATTAGCGAATTATACATAGTAGGAGGAACCAGGCATGTCTTTGCAATTGGATGAAGGGACATATACGGTAACACGGCGAACGGAATCCATTCGTCTACTCGCTAAGGAATTTGCACTGCTGCATTTTCTGTATGAAAACAAGGAAAAAGCCTTCACCCGCAGCCAACTGCTGGACCGGGTATGGCCATTGGAATATCCGGTTGAACGTACCGTGGATGATCATATCTATCGTCTGCGCAAGAAGCTGAAACGCTGGGATGAGATCAGTCTGGATACGGTACGGGGCTACGGTTATCGGCTTGCTGTGCACGAAAACAAGTCCGTTCTACCCGCGAGTCCTTCCACTCAGGACCCAGAAATGCAGGAGGCTATTCACGGATTACTTCGTAAATATCACTTGTTTGGGCAGGGAAACGCCATACAGACCTTGGTCCAACAGCAGGAAGCGCTCGGCATTCAGATTGTCCCGTATTATCAGTTGTATATCCGTTTTATACAGGGAGATCTGGAGTGGCTGATTACAACAAAGGAAATTCCCTTTGAGGAGCGTCTATACTGGCTACTGATTTTCGTGCACCCCCTAATTGAGCCAGCCAATAGTATACAGCTGTATGAGCAGGCTCTGAATTCATCGGCATTGTCTGCAGATCAGCTTCGGGAGCTTCGGATACTAAACATCGTTGAGGTCTATGCAGAGATCGGACAGGTTGAACGGGCCCGTATGCAGCTGGAGGACACGTATCGTGTGATCGAGACAGACGAGCTAGTTAATTTCAAACTGCCTGTAGCTCTTGCAGCGTTGTATGTGGAACTGTGGGGTGGCAGCGGTGAAGCGGTTGAGGCTCAGATAGCAGTCCTGCGAGCAGGATTAAAGGATGCTCCGTATCTGCGGGAGATTGGACGTTTTCAGATGATGGAAGGGTTATGGTTGCTTCGGCAGGGACGAGTTCGTGAAGCGGAACTTAGAATGGATGATGGTCTGGACGTATTGAAGATGTCGCTGAACGCACCGTTATATCTGAATGCTGCATATCAGATTCTCCAGTTCATGGGTCATCATCGAATTGAAGGCAGACTTCGCAGTAAATATCGTCAAGTGTACGCAGAGATCGGCAAAAGTTACGGCGTTCCCATATATGGACAGCAAATTGTGGATGAAGTCCGCAACTTTTTATCCCCGATCCCCCCCATCCTCTGATCTTCCTCTGATATAACGCCCTTATGATTACAGCCAAGGAACATACAGACCGTAAACGGCTGTAATCAAGGGAGGAAGTACATGTATGACCGTCATTTCTAATGAACCCACGTCCAATGAATCCACCGAATTACCCGCCTCATCTGCGGAATCCTCCAAAAGTCTATGGACCAACCTCCGGTTTGTCCGCATGTTTATCGCATACTCTCTGGCTACGTTTGGAGACTG
Source organism: Paenibacillus sp. SZ31 (assembly GCF_012912005.1). GTDB lineage: Bacteria > Bacillota > Bacilli > Paenibacillales > Paenibacillaceae > Paenibacillus. The sequence continues at coordinate 415,994 of NZ_JABBEA010000003.1, read as the reverse complement.
GTTCGATGCACTAGCCATCCAGGTGATGGTGGCCTACCGCTGGGGTGCTGATCCACTGATCATTGCGCTGATTCCTGTATGTATGGCTGTCCCGGGCATATTACTGGGCTCCGTTGCAGGTGCACTGGCTGATCGACTTCATAAAGTGAAAATCATGATCCTGTGCGATGTAATCACCGTGGGATTAACCGTTGCTATTTTATTCGCACCAAGCCCGGCATGGTTGCTTCCACTGCTTGCCCTGCGGGCCATGATGGGGGTATTCCATGTTCCAGCCCAGCAGGCGTTAACTCGTCAAGTGGTGGTAGAGAAGCATCTGTTCCAGGCATCTTCCTTGAACGGTTTTGTGAGCCAGTGCTCGAAAGTGGCAGGACCACTTCTGGGAGCAGTCATTTTGGCCTTTTTCTCACCACAGATCTGTATTGCCATTAATGCCTGTACCCGCCTGTTGTCGGGCGCGGTGTTATGGCCCTTACGGCGTTTGGTGGAGAAGTCGGACCCGGTTGGAACAGAAGGAAGTGATGCTGATGCAAAGGATGGCTCGGAATCTTTATTCACTCAGTGGCAGCAAGGCTGGCATTTTATACGTCGCAGCCGCACTGTGCTGAGCACGATTCTGTTTGGCTGTTTTGGACTCATGGCCATTCTAATGATAGATTATCAGTTTACGACCCTGTTTCGGGAGATCAAGCCAGGTAACGAATCACTGCTCGGCTGCTTGGGTTCATCGGCAGGAGCAGGGGCAGTAATCGTCATTTTGCTGTTAAATCGGCTGCCGAGGATTGGGTATGGGTGGGGAATGGGTGGAGGATATCTGTTCGTGGGTGCCGGAATCGCTGCATTGGGGTGGATCGGCCCACAAACACCGGAAATTTGGGTCATTATCTGGGGCCTCTGCATCGGGGTAGGCAATGGGCTCTTTATGGTAACTCTGAATTATCTGTTGCAAAAAGAAACCCCTCCTGCCTATGTAGGGCGTGTCTTCGGCATCCAAAATTCACTATCCAGTGTTGTACTGGTCGTAGCTCCACTTGCAGGTGGGGCGCTCATTCGAGCCGCAGGGCCGAGTCCCACCTTTCAATATATCGGTCTCGCTACGCTGGTGATTGGTCTTGCTGGCATTCTGCTACAGCGTATCTTGTGGGAGGGAAAGCAACCTCTCATGACTGAAGCAAAAGAGATCATTCCGCAGGAATCGGCCTGACAGTCTTTGCCCGAACAACATATTTAATCATCATTACATCTACAATAAAACGAACAGCCGCTTCCGGTATTCATCCGAAAGCGGCTGTTTGCACGTTGCGATGTATGAAACATCATACTTCCCACCAGGCGAAATAGGCAGTGGAGGCCATCAGTCCACCAACCGAGAGTGATCCGCCGACAGACAGGTTAATGGCCTGACCCGGAGGAACCACATAACGGCCGAATTCATTGGATAGAAATGGCCCTGCTTGAAGGGGCATCGCCATCAATGAAGTCGCACCTGAAGGCACGGCAGCAGAGAATCGTACTACGGCTACACTGGTATTACTGCTGGAAAGATTGCTGTTCACCGGCGTAAGTGTACTGGGAGAGGACAGCGTTCCATTTGCGGTCAGACTCATGGAACCGCTGAAGGAAGATAACAGGTTGAGTGAGACTGTAATTCCGCCAGAGATCCGTGATACGTATAGGGTTTTTCCACTCCCCGCTGGATTGGCCAATTGTACGGTGGCAATTACCGTTCCTCCGAGCAATCCCAGTGTTGTGGAGTTGGTGGAACCTGCATTGTACAGATTGCCTGTGTTGCCGGCATCGTTCTCCGGTGGGGCAACAATGCCGGGAGAGGTATATGTGTTGGTATTTGACGTATAGACGGGCTGGCTTAACGGGTTGAATACATTATTGTTTGGCACTGTATACACCACCTTCTACTATGATCCAACTCAGAATTCCCACCAGAACAGGTTAATGGCTCCCGTCTGACTCCCTGTGCCTACACTAATGGATAAAGTTTGTCCTGGTGGCACAATAATCGAGCCGTTCAAATTCAGTGAATACATACCTGCGGTAAGCGGAATACTTGCGATGCTCGTGAAGGTTCCCCCAAGAGTACCCGTGCTTTGCCTCGTTGTGACTACACTGACGTTGGTATTTCCAAGTAGCGTATTGACGGGTACAGGCGAGCTGCCACCAGTCACCGTTCCTCCAGAATAGATGACAAGCGTAGCTGCTGCTGTTGTGCCTCCGGTGAGGCTGGATATGCGTAAAGTTCTGCCACTACCGGCTCCATTCACGATCTGTAGAAGAAGATTTTGGCTGGCAGGAATTGCGGTATTGTTCGTCGTTAGGGCAAAGAAACTTCCGGCAGCAGCAGCACCGCTGTCTGGTGAAGCTTCAATTCCAGGTGCCGAGAAGGTATTGGTCAGTTGAGTAAACAGGGGACCATTGGATTGGTTGAATATATTGTAGTTGGTCATCTCATCCACCTCCCGTAGACCAGTTCTTTTAGAGCAACACTCCGGTTAATTCACATGTCATTGTACTTGCAGTGTATGTGAAAAGCAGAAAAATGGATTGGGGACTGAGCCGTATATCTGGAAATAAAGGCGGTTGCCGTGCCCGTATTTCCAATCCGGGCATACGATGCGTAAGCACATTTTTTAAGGGGAAATCGAGATGAGTCGAACAGCGAAGCGAAGCAAGAAGAGAACGAAGCAACCAACTAAATATGTTAGCCGTCGTCGCTCCCGTCATTCCTGCCGCGCTAAATTGCTGAAACCCCCTTGTTCCCGGATCACTCGTCCCCGGTTCAAGCAGGGTGCTTCCTCACGTACGAAACTCCCTGGTGCTATTCATTGTTTTACAGAGCATACGTATGTCGGAGCCGAGACCAGTAGCAGCATACACTCACTCCCGGCACAAGACACCTCATCACTCAGCATGTATACCTATGGCGTTGTGAATCGGGGCAAACATCCGGCTCTTGTACAGATCCAGATCAGTCCCAATGCCGTGGACTATGCTGTGGACAGCCAGGAGGTGGTCGCGGGAGGTCAGACCAAAGCGCTGGTACCCTTGCGATTTTTGCATTATACCCGGCTTGCAATTCGATCTGTTGAACCGGATCAGCCGACCCGGCTTGATGTTTACTTTCAGGCGCAGCGTATGCCGTAAGGGAGTAAGATTTCACAGATTTGACCAGGGAGGAGGACGAGGCACATGCCTAACTTTACAACGTTTAATACGAATCCGGATAATTTGAGGACGTTGATCTTCGGCCAGGATAGTACAGGCACAGCCCAGCCCGTCAGAACCGATACGAGCGGGAACGTGGTTGGCATCATTTTGGACGGAACCATCAGTAACATCTCCGGTCTGACCACCGTTACGATTAATGCCGGAACCATTACGAACATTCTGAACGGCACAATTACAAGTGTACTTGGAGCGACCATCACGGCAGGTACGATCAACAGTGTGCTTGGAGCTACCGTTACCGCAGGTACGTTGACGAATTTGCTGAATGGTACGATCACCAGTGTATTGGGAGCAACGATCACGGCGGGAACAATTACAAGTGTACTCGGGGCAACGGTAACAGCAGGAACACTCACGAACTTGCTGAATGGTACCATCACGAGTGTGCTTGGAGCCACGGTGACTGCCGGAACATTGACAAACTTACTGAATGGTACGATCACAAGTGTACTTGGAGCAACGATTACAGCCGGAACGATTACTAGTGTGCTCGGAGCTACGGTAACGGCGGGAACGCTGACCAACTTGCTGAATGGTACGATTACGAGTGTATTAGGAGCAACAATCACAGCCGGAACCATCACTAGTGTGCTCGGAGCTACAGTAACGGCGGGGACACTGACGAACTTGCTGAATGGTACGATCACAAGTGTATTGGGAGCAACGATCACGGCCGGAACCATCACCAGCGTACTTGGAGCGACCATCACAGCGGGGACCATCACAGGTATACTCGGAGCAACGATTACCGCAGGTACGATCACGAGCGTACTAGGAGCAACCATCACCGCAGGCACCCTGACGAATTTATTAAACGGAACGATCACCAGTGTGCTCGGCGCAACAGTAACAGCGGGGACGCTGACAAACCTGCTGAATGGTACGATCACCAGTGTGCTCGGCGCTACAATTACGGCGGGAACGCTTAGCAGCGTTACTTCCATATCACAGAAGAGTTTTCAGGAAAACCAGCTTATTAGCACCCCGACCGCTAACACCTTTACACCACTTCCAGCAGTGACAACCAGTGTATTTGGTACGTATTCTTTCTTTGTATATAACAGGGGACCTGGTGTAAACCGGGTAGATGCGCGCGTTGAGATCAGTGCGAACGGTTCGAACTGGTACACGGATGTGACGACGGTAACGGGCATTTTGTCCGGGTCAGTTGATGTATTGGTTCCGCAGCGTTTTCTCAAATATACACGTCTATCCTACCGCTCCAGCCTAGTTGGTGCACCAAGTACGATTGATGTGTTCTTCAATGGACAAGGCACATAACCCATTCATTTGTCATATAGGTACATGGAGTTCCTTTGGTGGACTTCATGTACTTTTTTTGTATTGGAGGTGGTTATGTTTGAAGAACCGTTTACTTGGAATCCATATGATTGTGCAAAATGAAGAACATCACCTGCCCCGCTGTCTCGACAGCTTGAAGCATATCGGCACGGAGTGCTATATCACTGATACGGGCTCGACTGACCGCACAACCGAGATCGCCAGAACATACGGAGCAAAGGTGTTGCACGCCCGCTGGGAAGATGACTTTGCCCATGCGCGGAATATAAGTTTGCCTCTGGCTAGCACCGAATGGGTCCTATGTCTGGATGCCGATGAGTACGTTACACAGGGATTGGAAGAACTGCTGAATTATTTGCCCAAAGTCCATAAAAGCATTTCAAGATTACGCATTACTATAGAGAATCGTTTCGGTAATAGGGTAGAGGAGAGCGTTATCTCTCAGCCAGTGAGACTGTTCCGTGCACATCAGGGATATCGATATGTGGGACGCATCCATGAGCAGTTGGTTCGTAGCGGCCCGAGCAAGCTTGTCCTGAATGAGGCTGCTGATGGGGATAAGAACGAGAAATATACAGATGAAGAAAATGTATTGATCGAGACTGAACCGCTGGCCCCGCTATGCCTCTTTCATGATGGATATCTGGCTTCCACGATTGCGAAGGAACATAAACCAAGACGTAATTTGAAGTTGATTGAGCGTGAACTTCAGGATGATCCTGCACAGCCTTTTCACCTGTACAATCTGGCAGTAACGTATTGCCAACTTGGTCAGATTGAACAGGCAATTGAAGCGTTCAGTGAATCACTGCGCCTGACAGAGTTGCTCACGCCATATCGCCCTACACTGGTTAGGGATTATGCGAAGACCCTTGTGGAATTAGAACGTTACGACAAGGCGCATGCACTTCTGGCTGTGGAAAGACAGCGTTATCCATCTTATGCGGATTTGCACCTGTTGTATGGGGAGACGTTAGAGCAGCAAGGTTTGGAGGAACGTGCATACCAATCCTACGTCCGAGCGACTGAGTGCCTGAAGGTGCCGTATGGTGATGGACAAAGTGATGGTGGTAGCACGTTAGACTCGTCATATGTAACGGAAGCAGGTTCTGACAGTTACAGAGCTTATACCGCTATGGCAAGACTTGCACAGAAACGGGGATTCCTGAATGAATCAGCACATCTGTACGGTCTGGCATTGGACAGCATGTTTGCATATGCTCCGGCATGGGTGGGGTTAGCGGATGTACTGCAACAATCGGGAGAAACGGATGAGAACGTAGCAGAAACATTACTTGCCAGATGCAAACGGATCGAAGAGTCGGGTCACGTTGAGTCGATCCGTGGTGAAATGTCCCATCCATACGCTGTGAAGAATGAGGATCATTTTGCACAAGTCATTCATGTTCTCGCAGGCTGCGGAGCATATGGGCAGGCATTGAAAATGCTGGATACAGATTCTCGTATTGCTCGTATCCATGTAGCGGATCGAATACATTGGATGTTGTGTGCGAATAAGGTTTCGGAGGCATTACAACTGGCAGAAGAACACTGGAACGTTGGATGTGTACATGAAGTCAATCTGCCGACTGAGCACAGAATGGATTGGGCACTGGCTTATTGGGCTAATGGATTACGATTAACCGATACATTCCTCGCATCTACCCATTCACAGGAAAAGACGGTTTGGAAGGTCATGGATCGTCTGCTGGACCAGTTGACCAAAGAGCCGCGAAGCATGGAACCTGCGTCAGAAGAGCAGAAGCTTATGGAGTGGGGTCCGCAGTCACAGATGGTGGCAGAACAGGTTGTACAGCAGGCGATAAAGACTGGACAGCTCACGCTTGCTGAGCAACTGCATGAACTGCGGGCAATCATGATGCGTGAGCATCGGGGAAAGGCAGTCACGGTCCGACGGGAGTTTGCAAGTCTGCTGTATCGTCACGGGTATACCATGGTAGCCGCGAACATCCTGATTCAGTGCATGACCGACAGTGAGCTGGATGCCGAAGGGTTATTCTGGCTGGGTGAAACATTGGTTGCCAAAGGATATTATGATCAGGCGCTGTCTCTGTTCGAGCAGGCTCTGGAGCGGGAACCTGATCTGCAACAGGCCAGAGCTGGTGCAGCGGTATGTTACTTGCGGATAGCAATGGAGGCACTTCGACAGGAGTTGGTTCGCTCCCCGTCGGCAGGGGCACTCGCGGCACAACATGCTGCACTGGAACAAAGGCTGCGGACGGCCGAAGGTATCCCATGGCGCACGATTTTCCATGCGAAGGAAAGGAGGAATCAGCTTGCGAGCGAAACGAATTTCCCTATGCTTGATCGTGAAGGATGAGGAAGAGTTACTGCCCCATTGTCTTTCCAGTGTCCAGGGAGCGGTGGACGAGGTAATCGTCGTGGACACCGGTTCGTCGGACCGCAGCGCGGAGATTGCGCAGCAATATGGCGCGGTGGTTGTCGGATTTGAGTGGTGCGATGATTTTGCCGCAGCACGGAATGCTGGCCTGGAGCGGGCCTCTGGCGACTGGATTCTTTTCCTTGATGCGGACGAGGCGCTCGATAGGGCTGCGCGGGAGCAGATCAGGAGCTGGACGACGGTCAGCGGATGTGACGGATTGTTTTTAAACATTCATAACTATACAGGTACGGGTCAGCAGGGGGTTACCGTGAATCCCGTTTTGCGTCTCTTTCGTAATGCCCCGGAGCATCGGTTCGAAGGTCGAATTCATGAGCAGATTGCGGCGGCGATTTGCCGTAGGAATCCAGAGGCTGCTTTTCATGTGACGGACATGATCATCCATCATTATGGGTATCAGACAGCGATTGTGGAGCGCAAAGATAAGGTGAACCGCAATGTCCGCCTGCTGCAACAGGCAGTGGAGGAAGAACCGGATCAGCCGTTCCATCACTATAATCTGGGTGTTGAGTATCTGCGTGTGGGGGAAGCGGAGCGGGCGTTGGAGACGTTTGGTGTTGCCCGGATGGGGATTGATCCTGCGGTGACCAGTTACGCGCATTTGCTATTCAAATATGAAGTACGCTGTCTCCAGCATCTGAATCGCTGGCAGGAGGCATTAGATCGAATCGACGCCGCGCTTGAACTATTTCCAGAGTACACGGATCTGATGCATCATCGTGGAGTCTGTGCAGACGAATTGGGGGATGCTGATCGGGCAGAATGTTCGCTGCGTGAAGCGGTTCGCATGGGGCCACCCCCACCCATCTACCATACGGAAGAAGGCATCGGCACCTATCAGACGTGGTATACGTTAGGCCGATTGTTGGAAGGAAAGGCTGATCTGGAAGGCGCGGTGGATGCTTACGTGGAAGCGGTACGCGCCAAATCCAGTCTGTTACCGCCACTCTATCGGATATTCCGAATTATGCGAGTCTCCGGGCAGGAACATCAGATTCCAGAGCTGGTGACGGAGCGTTTTGCGCTCGGATCGGAAGAGGCTACACATAAAGTATTGGGCATTCTAGAGCAAAGTCGTTGTTATGAAGCGGCTCTGCAATTGTTAACGGGTGTATCCACACAACCTTCCGCAGAGATGAGGGAACGCTTATCCGTGGCGGAGGCCATGCTCCAAATCCAGCAGGGAAGATGGCACAAGGCACGTTTGAAACTGGAACCTGTGCAGCGGAAAAAAGGACTGCTCGCGATCTCGTCTGCCCGATGGCTTGAACGGTTGGAATGGCTCGAAGGGAAGGAAGTCAGCGGAGACGATCCATTGACGTTGTGGTTGAAGCGTGGTTCTCAGGTTGGGGCAGTAACGAATGAGGAACCTGCTGTGCAGACAGGACGAATTGCTGGTCTGAGAGCGACAAAGAAGAGGGACACGGACTCCGATATGGACGGAACGGTTGCAGGAGCAGAGTATGATGGCTGGCAGGCGCTCGGACTGATGATGGAAGGCTGTGTACAGTCAGGACGATGGAAGGAACTGCATAGTCTGATTCAGATGTGTCGGCAGCAATTGGTGGGAGATGATTTATCTGTTGGGGATAGCATTCGGGTGGAAGAGAAAGAGAAAGAGATGGACGGGAAAAAGGAAAACGGGAAGGTGAGTGACATTGAGTCGTTCCCTGGGGCTTCGGATACCCTGACGGGAACAAGCTGGCTGGTGAAAGGATTGGTCAGTGCTGCGGATCATCATCTGGAGGTGTTCGCCCAACATACAGATGGACAGCGACACCGTTGTTGGCCTGTCGTTCAGCATATTCGGCTTGAACTGCCAGGGGCGGATGGGTTCGAGAACTAATTCGAGAGCTAAGCGGTATAAGGTAGGTGCAGGAGCTAAAGGATTACAGATGCGTACTGGATGGGACTGAACTCCGTTGATGAGGGTGGTGATGAATGTGAGTACAGGTATCAGCTTGTGCATGATCGTGAAGGATGAAGCCGTGCCACTCCAGCGGTGCCTGAACGCAGCTAGGGATGTTGTGGATGAGATCATCGTCGTGGATACAGGATCGGTAGACGATACAACTGAAATTGCGCGTCTCCATGGTGCCGTTGTAATTCGTACGGAATGGAACGGAGATTTCAGTGAAGCCCGTAATCTGTCACTGGCCGCTGCTACGAAACCGTGGATTCTGGTGCTTGATGCGGATGAGGTATGGGTACAGACCCCTCAGATGAATACAGAACTCATGCGGTTGTTAGCGGCAAGTAGGGATGACGTGTGGGGATACTGGATACAGGTCACAAGTCTGCTGGGTGTGTCCGGTGAAGAGCGTGTGACAGATGCGGTGTGTCGTTTGTTCCGAAATGATCCCCGAATTGCTTTTCAGGGCAGAATTCATGAAGAAATTGCTTCTTCCATCATGGCACTGGCTCCGCAAAGTGTGCTTCATTCTGGCCTTGAGGTTATTCATTACGGATACCTGGAGCAGGTGATTACTACCAAAAATAAAGGTGCACGAAATATGCAGTTGATTCGTTCCGCGTTAAATCAGGAGGGCGACCAACCGGAGTTGTTATATGCTCTGGCTGCCGAATGGTTTCAGCAAGCGAAGTATGATGAAGCACTCCGATTGTTGCACCCATTATTGGCACAACTTACACCGGAGTGCGGATATCACTCGGATCTGGTACTGAAAACAGCTTACGCTTGGCGAGAGAGTGGTAGCCCGGAGAGGGCGCTTGCTGTGGTGGAAGCATGGGCGCCCGTGTATGAGGATTTTCCGGATTTGTTGGAGCTTGGTGCTGTACTTGAACTGGATCAAGGGAGAGAGGATGTAGCCTTGGACTGGTTAAAACAGGCTAGATCCGCTGCTTCCACGGCCAGCAGGTATACATCAGTTTCTGGTGCTGGAACCTATCGCAGCCTAACACTGGAAGGCATGGCACATGAGCGGGCTGGTCGCTGGGCAGAGGCAGAAGCCGCGTACATAGCGGCGCTGAGCATGCAGCCCGGCAGCTTGCCTGCATGGCAGCGGCTGCTGTTGCTAGCCGCAGCCACCGGGCGGCCGCAGGCCATCGCCAGCGCAGCCGCCCGGGGAAGCTTGCCGCCTGCGGCATGGCAAGCGCTGATCGCGGCCGCGCTGGCTGCGCATCGGCCGGAGTGGCTGCTGCGCTATGCGGCAGCACTTGCTGCCCCGCTGCGGGCACAGCCGCTGGCCGCCGGGCTTGCGCTTGCCCAGCTGGGCGAAGACGCCACGGCTCGGGCGGCTTTGCAGCCCTGGGCGGCGCATGCGCAGCACGGGCCAGAGGCGGCGCTCGCGCTGTGGGCGCTGGGCCACAAGCAGCCAGGCGGGCACAACGCCCGAGCGGCGGATCGCCATGCGCCAGCGCTGCCCGCAGCGGCGCACGCCGCCGAGGCGTTGCTGCAGCGCGGGGCCACGGCCGGCAGCAACGCCTTGGCGCGCAGCAGCTGCGGAAGCCCGCCCCGCGGCGCCATGCCCGGCGGCTCGCCGCGCCGCGCACCTGCCTGCGGCTCGCCGCGCCGCGCACCTGCCTGCGGCCCGCCTGCGCCTGGCGGCGTGCTCGCCGCTGCGCAAGCGCTCGCCAGCGTTGGCGCCTGGGCCGCATGGCTGCGCCTGTTGCAGGCCCTGCCGCCCCGCGGCGCGCTGGCGTTGCTCGCAGCGCTTCCGCCTGCGGCACGCTGCGGGTTGCTGCGCGCACCCGCGAGCGTCCGCGAAGGGCTGCTGGCGCTATGTGGCACGCCTGACGGCGCGCAACAGCCCTTCGCGGACGAAGTGCCCGCCCCGGAGCGCACCGCTCACGCGCTCCTCGCGGGCACGCTCGCGCTGCTCGCCGGGCGGCAGAACCTGGCGCGTGAATGGGCTGATTCAGCCCAACTCACTGCGCGGCAACCTGCCGCCACAGGTCGCCCGGCGACTGCGATCGCGCCGGGCTTGCAAACCTTGCTGCGCCTGACAACACCCGGCGCAGCCTCTGCCAAAGAGTACACCAACCAGTGCAACATGCTACTGGTACACCTATAATTTTTCTTTAATCTTTAATCTCTGTCTTTCATCTCTAGTTCCCCAATCCCTATATATCACTCACATATTCCCGCAATAGGACCTCCATTGAAAGTACAAAAGCAACGGAGCTGCCGGTAATCGGATTATTTCCCGAACCGTACATTGTTCCGTTGCCAATGAGTCGAGCCTTCATGCCCTCAACTTCCACTCTGCACTTAACTCAATGCGGCCCAATTCGTCTCAACCTTTGCATATCACTGCACGAAAACAGCGAATCGGCGTGCCATACATATCAGACCAGATGGCATCATCTGGCTCTTCCACATTCAGCTTATCTTCAATGGTTAATCCAGTGACAGCCATGATCGTCTCTAGCAGATCCGGCCGCATCTCGGGCACATCGAAGGTAGCGATCAACTGTCCGTTGGGCTTCAGCACTCGCGCGAATTCACGAAAAGCCCGCAGCATTGTGCCTGTATCCAGATGTTCCAATACGGAGATACAGAACACCCGGTCGAACTTGCCGGACTCATACGGAAGCTGGGCCAGATTAGCCTGTGCACGGTGCAATCGGGCGAGACTTGAATCCGGCAGATCCTGGGCGGCTTGCTCGCCAAAGTCAGAAACAATATCCAGTCGGATCGCCTCTTCAGACAAAATGCGTTCATCCCAGTCGCAGGCGTGAACCTCGCGGCAGTTCTCTGCAAGCCAGAATTTGAACGGATGGGAGATGCCGCAGGCTGCATCAAGGACCACATCGTCCGGACGTGCAAACCGCCGGGCCCATTCATATTCGTAGGGACGGCTCCACCATGCCGGATGCAGCGGGAAGACCAATGTGTCCGTTTTAGGGTCACTTTGCCGGATGTATCTTGATTCCATGAATTCCGTTGCCTTGGGCGTATCCATCATCCCCGAATTCCCTCCTTTAATCCTGTCTCTGCCAAAAAAGATTCCAACACCGTGCCCCACCGGCTCCGCCACCTGGCAAGATCATAGGACAGTGCAGTCTCGCGCGCATAGATTCCCAGTCGTTCTCGCTCGGCCCGGTCCTGAACGAGACGTACCAGTGCGGCGGTGAGTTCCTGCTCGCCAGGAGGTACGAGCAGCCCATTAAACCCGTCCTGAATCAGATCATTCAATCCGCCAACATTGGAGGCAATCACCGGAAGACCACAACTCATCGCTTCCAGACAGGCATAGGAGGTGCCCTCTGAGAACACGGTTGGAATTACGGCGATATCTGCCTGATGGTAGGCCTCCCGAATATCCCGGAAATCATACGTGCGCTGGTTAATTCTCGCTGCATGTGGATGAGTACGATGCCAATAACGAAAGGCTCTCCCCACCGTACTGCCTTCGACCAGTTCCCCGGCAAATTCAATCTCCAGATCCGGAAAAGCACCCAATAGCTTATCTGCTGCCAGCATCATCGGAATAATGCCGCGTTCCATGCTGATGCGGCGCGGATATATAATGCGAATTGGGCGGGGAGGGGTCAAACTTACATCCACAGCTTTCTTTTCAACCTGTCCCCGAATTGGACCATTAATCTGGTAGTCAGCATCTGCTTCTATTAGAATATCGTTAGCCCTACCTCTATTCGTTCCATCACCACCTGCTCCACCCTTGCTCTCTACAGCTTGCACCCCTGATATAACTGCATCAGCCTTCTCCTCATGACTCGCCAGATCGGTCTTCCATGCAGCAAGCCATTCGTCTTCCTGTTCCTGCTCTAAGGTCCGCGTTGGCGGGGCTGGTGTGAAATAGGACGTATCCACTGCATTGGGAATCAGGACAACCTGCCTTGGGTCGGTATAGGTGCAAGCGGCCCGGCAAAAGGTCTGGAAATGGGAATCCACAGACACGATGCGCACAAGTCCATCCAAAGCCAGCTGAATGTGTTCTGCTACTTGTTGTTTGGTGTCCAGTGGCAGTCCGGGACGATCCCAGTTAATGCCGTGACAGATGCCAAGACTGCCGGGTTTGTAGGTGATGGGTTGCCACAGACAGCTCGCATAGATCACAGGGCCGCGCGCCGCGGCGGCCATCCGGTCAAAGGCTTCAGGCACATCGTTCATGTCATACGCATAGCCAAATACATCAATCTGCTCCGTCCGCGTCTGAAACGCTTCAAAATAAGAGAGCTGATGAACCTCGGGAATATGCCCGAGCCCACGGATGACACTGCACAGATCCAGAATGTAGCGCTCCAGTCCACCGCCAAATACCCGGCCAAATTCCCGATTGTACCCATCGGTAAAGCTATGCGTCAGAATACTCACCACGCCCATGTCACTGTCCCTCCTTCCAGGGAAGAAGCCGAGGTTCCGGATCGAGGATCGACTCGTAATGTGCAAGATTGCCCCACTCACCGCTAGGATCAATACGTTTGTAACGCAAATATTTACGAACCCGATCCTCCAGGCTGCCGGCCCAACCGAGATGCTGAACCTTCAATTCCGTGCTGATCCCAGGCAATACAGTGCAGGACAAGGGAAGGCGGGGGACGTGATGATTCTGCTGTGGATAAAAATAAGGATATCCAGGCATATACCGTACAAGTGAAGCGGTATGCCGTTTATGCAGACACCAGAGATCATCTTCCCGGTAGTGGGTCCGGCCACCCCACATATCGTAGAAACGAAATGCAAACCAGTCCGCATACTCCTGATTAATCAGAGTGCGTATGGCTTTCTTGGCCTCTATGCTGTATAGCTCATCCGCATCAACCGAGAGCAACCAGTCGGGACGTGTTCCCGCAGCCGCTTGCCATAAGGTGTTGCGAAGCCGCCATTCCTCGGCGAACAGCGGTTTCTCCAATACCTCCAGCCGGACCACCTTCGGATAGGCTTTGCATATGTCCGGGGTTCCGTCTGTGCTTGCATCGTCCACAATCACGATCTCATCCACGAACTCACTCAGATCATGCAGTACCTCTTCAAGGTATCGGCCACGTTCATTACGAACCTGGAGCATGGCGGTCAGCTTGTTGCCTTTGCTTTTGCGAACCCGACGAATGGAAAAGGGCTCCTTGAATACACTTGTTTCCTCTTGTGTGACAGCATCCTGTTCTCCATGACCTTGTACGTCGCCCCAGTGATGAATTTGGCTTCGAGTGCTCGGCGTTGGTTGTGCATGATCCGGCGTGTGATCGCCATTTCCCAATGCGTCTGTATGTGTCCGATCGACTGTTTCCGTTGGCGTGTAAGTGGTTTCGGTTCGGATATCCCTGTGCACCATCGGCCCATTCACCTGTTGTCTACGCTTCTTCGGGTCCAGCATCATGGCACCTCCCCAAGCAATTGCTGTACAGCATGATCCAACAGCTCCAGTTCGACAATCCGGGCGAGCGCATCTTCATCCTCCAGTGCCGTTTCGAGAAAATGTCGGACTGCTCCGTGTCGCTCTCCTCGCAGAGCCAGCGCACTTCCGGATAATTGCTGATAATCCCGGCGACTGGCATCATCCTGAATATCGATTGCATGCACCAGAGCCAGTGCCTCTTCCACACGTCCAGTCTCCTGATAGATGCGGAATTTCCAATGTCTCGCCGTTTCTCCGCCAAGTTCGTCCAGGATACGCAAGGCGTTTCCGTAATCATCGTTAATACGTAGCAATTCCGCTCGTACAAGTTGATCTTCTCCCGCTTCAAGCCAGCGGCAGAGCTGTTCATAATGATGTCGTTCTTGTTCGTCGCTCGCACTGATACCGTACACCAGCAGGGCGTCCTCCAATTTCCCGGCCCGGGCATGGATGGCAGACAGGAAGCGATAGTGGGAGACTACGCAATCGCTGCGACCATTCATGACCGCATGGGTGAAGGCTTCTTGCAGTGAATGGATAGCCCTAGGATCTTCAAGCAAGTACTCATAGGCTGCCAGCAAAAAGGATATCGTCTCATGGGCGCCTGCTTTGGATCGGAGCTGGCGGTAGAAGTCAGCACGTACACTGCATTGAAGCAGGGTGACGCTATCCAGCGTTCCTGACAGGATCTGCCGCAGCGCATGCAGGAAGAACAGTTCGTAGTCCCGGAGAGGGACTTCGAGGTCATCCTTTTGCATCGTACCCGCAGGTGTAGGATCTTCGCCGCCTAGCCAGACAGCGCGTACACCTTGGAAAAGCAGCTTCATATATCGTGTTTCGGAGGAGGTACCCACCAGATCGGCGATGCCAACCAGTTTGGAAATACTGCTTTCCCATAGCGGAGAAGTTGCTTCATCTCCAGCAGGCTCAGGGAGCAGAACAATACATAGATCCGGCTCCAGCGAAGCTGTAGCCATAAGCCAGTACGGATGGGTAACGACCGCAACGGTTCGTGGTTCCAGTAATAGCTGCTCGGCTTCAGGAAGGGAGATCACGGTGATGACCGAAGGTACATCCTCTGTTTGCGTCAGGCTGCTGACATAGTAGACATCTCCCTCGATCGACAGCAGCGCAGCAATATCGGGATAGGGAAAGGATGACCAGCCTCCTTTGCGGGGGAAGAGAACATACCGGACAGGGGGCTGTGCCGTAGTAGCCTCATCCGGGCCGACTTCGGGGGCTGAATCAGGTAACGGCGCAGGATTTTCCATAAATTGTTCACCTCACCTTGACTGAATTATGGTGCGTCATTCTCTCTGCATGTGCTTCATGCTTTCACTTCATATGTAAAGCCCTCACGGCACTTCGCATGTTATGCCTGAGACTAACATATGGGCATTCCGTCCCAAACATGAGTATCTTCCATGAATACATGAAGTTGGCAAGCTGTGGTAATAGGCTAATTTTTATCTTTTGTGTGACCAGGATCACTTTTTTTTGCTCTAAACACGTAGATTGTGATAATTCTCACATGTATAAAATAGGTAATCTGGCACAATACGTTCATCAACGTATTTGGTGGACAGACAGCGAAGGTGCAGCTTCAATGCCAGATACGCATACTGCGAAGTGAACAGAAAGAAGGGGTAACGGTATGGATCCGATTATGTTATCGCGTATCCAATATGCACTTACAACGATTTTCCATTTCTTTTTTGTGCCGCTATCCATCGGTCTTGTGCTGTTGGTTGCGATTATGGAGACGTTGTACGTTGTTAAGGGTAAGGAGATCTACAAAACGATGGCCAAGTTCTGGGGCAAACTGTTCCTGATTAACTTTGCCGTCGGGGTAGTCACAGGTATTCTGCAAGAGTTTCAGTTCGGTATGAACTGGTCAGAGTACTCCCGATTTGTCGGGGATGTGTTCGGTGCGCCACTGGCTATTGAAGCCCTATTGGCGTTTTTTATGGAGTCTACATTTATCGGATTGTGGATATTCGGGTGGGATCGTTTGTCCAAAAAAGTGCATCTGGCTTGTATCTGGCTAGTGTTCGTTGGCACATTCCTTTCCGCGCTGTGGATTCTGGCGGCCAATTCGTTTATGCAGCATCCCGTCGGGTTTGAGATTAACAACGGCCGAGCCGAGATGAATGATTTCTTTGCACTCATCACGAATGGTCAGCTTCTCGTTGAGTTCCCACATACAATCTTTGGGGCATTGATGACAGGGGCATTCGTCGTAACGGGTATCAGTGCCTACAAATTGATGAAAAAGCAGGATGTAGAGATCTTCCGCAAATCGTTTAATATTGCGATCATTATCGCTCTGGTTTCTTCATTCGGCGTTGCTTTCTCCGGTCACTTCCAGGCGCAATATCTGGTGGAGACACAGCCGATGAAGATGGCAGCCAGTGAGGGCACATGGACGACGACAGAAGATCCGGCACCATGGACGGTGGTCGCTTTTATTGATCCGGATAAACAGGAGAATGCGGGCGAGATCAAAATCCCCGGATTGCTCAGTTATCTGTCCTACAGTAAGTTCTCCGGTAGTGTCAAAGGCATGAAGGAGCTTCAAGCTGAGTATGAACAGACGTATGGACCGGGGGACTACATCCCGCCGGTACGTACAACGTTCTGGAGTTTCCGCATCATGATTGCAGCGGGTGGTTTGATGATTGCACTGGCGCTATACGGTACGTTTCTGGCCATGCGCAAGAAGCTGGAGGTCGCTGGGAAGTGGTTTATGCGTCTGATGGTGTTTGCCATCTCCCTGCCGTTTATCGCCAATACATCAGGTTGGATTATGACCGAGGTTGGAAGGCAGCCATGGACAGTATTCGGCTATATGACAACTGAAGCCGGGGTCTCACCGAATGTATCCGCAGGAATGATCTTGTTCTCGACCATTGCTTTTACCGCTGCGTATACGGTTCTCGGAATCGTGATGGTATACCTGTTCGTACGTGAGATCAAAGCAGGACCGTTTGCGGTCGAGAAGCCGGAAGATCACGATGAATCGGCCGATCCGTTCGGCGTGGATGGAGGTTATTCCGTTGTCACTAAGTGAGTTGTGGTTTTTGCTGATTGCCGTATTGTTTGTCGGGTTCTTCTTTTTGGAAGGTTTTGATTTTGGTGTGGGGATGTCTACAGGTATTATCGCCAAAACAGACCGTGAACGCCGGACCCTGATCAACTCGATCGGTCCGTTCTGGGATGGCAACGAAGTATGGCTGATTACAGCAGGGGGCGCGATGTTTGCTGCCTTCCCGCACTGGTATGCCACGTTGTTCAGTGGTTTTTACCTGCCACTCGTAGTGGTGTTACTCGCCTTGATTGGTCGCGGGGTTGCTTTCGAATTCCGCAGTAAAATGAAACAGCAGCGCTGGCGCAAAACGTGGGACATCATTATTGTTGTTTCCAGTGCGCTGTTACCTTTCCTGTTCGGGGTGGTCTTTGCCACGTTGATGAAGGGTCTGCCCATTGATGGGGAGATGCAGTTGCGCGCAGGATTCTTCGATATCGTTAATCCGTACACCGTGATTGGTGGCTTGAGCGTAACGCTGCTATGTCTGGTTCATGGATTGCTGTTTGCATCACTACGAACAGTAGGCGAACTCAGAGAGCGTGCCTTGAATACAGCGCAAAAATTGATGCTGCCGCTGGCTGCACTGCTCGCCGTTTACGCGTTAATGACGTATTTCATGACCGATGTGTTCACCGTACGCGGTTGGGCCCTCTGGATTATGGTTGTACTTGGTGCAGTCTCGCTTGCACTTGCGGCCTACTTCGTTCGTCAGAAGCGTGAAGGCTGGGCTTTCGGTATGACAGGGGCAGTGATTGCAATTGCCTTTGCCTCGGTATTTATCGGACTGTTCCCAAGAGTGATGGTGAGCTCCTTTGGAGCGGCATATGACCTGACCGTATACAACGCCGCATCCGGCGCTTATTCATTGAAAGTAATGACAATTGTAGCTTGCACATTGCTGCCGTTTGTTCTTGGTTATCAGATCTGGAGTTATTATATCTTACGCAAACGTCTGAACGAGCAGCACCACCTGGAGTACTGATATGGGACGGGGGCTGATGAAGCTGCCGGGCATCCGGCCGGTACTTGCGCTGGCCTCAGCGCTGGTGCTGCTACAGGCGATGACGATCATTATGCAAGCCAAATGGCTGGCACAGGCCATCACGGCATTGTTTGAAGGTTCATCCGTAACGGAGCAGTATCCTGTACTGCTGCTGTTCCTGGCTGCTTTTGCCGCCCGCTACGCCCTATCCTTCTGGTTACAACTCGTGACTTCACGATATGCGGAGAGAACAGGGACCGATCTGCGCAGACAGATGGTGGAGCAGTGGTTCAGGCTCGGGCCGCGTTATGCTAAGACAGAGGGCACAGGCCATCTGGTCACACTGGCACGTGAGGGGACAGCTCAATACAAGACGTATTTGGAACTATTTATTCCTCGCATGCTGGGCATGGGGTTCACCCCCATCGTCATTTTGCTGTATGTGTTCAAGCTGGATCTGATGTCCGGAGTTATTCTAATGCTGACACTACCAATCCTGATCGTGTTCATGATTCTAATTGGCCTCGCAGCTCAGCGGAAGATAGACGGACAATTTAGATCCTACAAAGCACTCGCTAACCATTTTGTCGATACCTTGCGTGGGCTGGAGACGCTAAAAACATTGGGACAGAGCAAAACACACGAAGGGTCCATTCTGCGGGTCAGTCAGCGGTATCGGAAGGCGACAATGTCCACCCTGCGAATGGCCTTTCTCTCTTCGTTTGCACTCGACTTCTTCACCATGCTGTCCGTTGCTTCGGTGGCGGTTGGTCTGGGATTACGTCTGACGGAGGGACATATGCTGCTCGGACCTGCGCTGACAGTACTGATTCTGTCACCTGAATATTTCCTGCCTGTACGTATGCTCGGCGCCGATTATCATGCCACATTAGACGGTAAGGAAGCCGGAGCGGCCATTAATTCGGTGATTGATCGGGGGAAAGCCGCTGAACAGAAACAGAAAGAAGCCTATGCAAATGTTGTTACGCATGCGGACATGGCAGAGGATGGGACGGGATCTGCATCATCGTTATCTTCGGGTAAAAGGAAAGCCGACACTTCGACCATACGCGTCGTATTGAACGATCAAACGGCTGTGGGGCATCTTGCTCCTGATCCTGCTTCTGTTTCTACTACTCCTGAGCTTGTTTCTTCCTCTTCCTCAGTGTTCTCTTGGAATGAGAATAGCAGATTGGCTCTAACGGATGTACAGGTACGACACGATGATGAAGGTCCTTCTTCGTTAAAGGATGTCACATTTCAAATCACGGGTCTTGGAAAAATCGGTATTATTGGCGCCAGCGGAGCGGGCAAATCCACGTTGATTGACGTATTGGCTGGATTTCAGCTGCCTACTTCAGGCCAAGTATTAGCCAACGGACAGCCTGTGACACAGGATATGCTTGAATCCTGGCGAAGACAGACGGCAGCTATCCCGCAGCATCCGTATATCTTTAGTGGAAGCCTGGCCGATAACGTTCGTTTCTATATGCCGGAGGCATCGGATGCGGAAGTGGCGAAGGCCATTAGCGCAGCTGGATTAACCAAGCTTCTGACCTCATTATCCGGTGGGTTGCATGAGCTCATTGGGGCTGGCGGCAGACAGCTCAGTGGTGGGCAGGAGCAACGGGTAGCGCTGGCGAGAGCCTTGCTTAGTCAACGGAACATTCTGCTGCTTGATGAACCGACAGCACATCTGGATGTGGAAACAGAGTATGAACTAAAACAGACGATGCTGCCGCTGTTTGAAGGCAAACTTGTATTTTTGGCTACCCATCGTCTGCACTGGATGCCGCATATGGATCGAATTATTGTCATGGACGGCGGCACAGTGGCAGAGACGGGAACACATCAGGAATTGCTGGCACGACAAGGCGTATATTATCAGATGACTCAGGCCCAGATGGAGGCGATATAAAATGAAGTCCGGATATGAACATATGGAGACCGTCCGTAACGGAAAAGAAAAAAATAGCTGGATTGCTCCGTATGTGGCACAGTACCGGTGGAGATTCATTGCAGTCATTGCGATGGGTACATGCGCTGCCTTGTGTGCGGTACTGCTGCTGTTCACCTCCGGATTTCTGATCTCCAAGTCTGCGCTGCGTCCTGAAAATATGCTGATGGTGTATGTACCTATTGTAGGTGTACGTGCATTTGGGATATTCCGCGCTGTCTTTCGATATATCGAGCGATTGGCAGGACATGATGCCGTACTGCGGGTGTTGGCCGATCAGCGGGTGAAGCTATATCGCATTCTGGAGCCGCAGGCCCTGTTCTTGCGCTCTCGCATGCAGACCGGAGATGTGCTTGGAGCACTCGCCGATGATGTGGAGCGGTTGCAGGATATTTATCTGCGGACAGTCTTCCCTGCGGTTACGGCGCTCGTGATGTACGGTGCAGCTGTGGTCGCCTTTGGCAGTGTTGATCTGGGATTTGCGTTGTGGATGGGTTTGTATATGTTATTTCTCGTTGCCGGGCTACCTGCGATCTCGCTGAAAGTGACGTGGAAATGGCGTGTACGGCTGAAAAAGGAAAACAGCACGTTGTATACCCGTCTGACCGACGGTGTGCTTGGGCTGGGAGATTGGCTTGCAAGTGGACGAGCCGCGGAATTTGTTCAGCAGCATGAGGAAGCGGAAGAACAGGTCGACGCAGTTCGTCGCAAATTGCGGCGCTGGACACGCTGGCGTGATCTGATAGCTCAGTGTGTCATTGGCCTGTTGGTGGTATCGGTTACGTTATGGGCCGGAAATGCCGCATCTATCGGACAATTGCCTGCTGTGATGATTGCTGCTTTTGTGCTGGTGTTATTTCCGCTCACGGAAACGCTCCTGCCTGTAGGGGATGCGGTGGAGCATCTTCCACAATACCGGGAATCGCTGGACCGCTTGAAACAGCTGGAAGGGAAAGAGCATCTTTCGGTGCAGAATGGAGCGGATGATGTTGACGGAACGGGCGAATCAATCTCTGTAGTAAAAAACGGCAATGGATTGGCTGGACAGCCATCGGAGTCCGTGCCAGCTGCGAATGATATCCCGGACAGACGAATTCGTCTTCGTATTCCGCCCAAACTAAGAGCAGACATCGAGATCAATCGTGTTAGTTACCGTTATGCATCGGATGATTCTTACGCCGTACAGGACATATCCCTTCATCTGCCACAAGGCAAACGATTAGCTATTCTTGGACGAAGCGGCGGTGGCAAATCGACATTGTTGAAGCTGATTCAGGGAGCATTGCTTCCGCCTGCGGGGAAAGTTCTAATTAATAATATGTCTGTGCAGACCCTGGGTGAGAGTGTCACTGATGTCATCGCGGTGCTGAATCAGAGTCCTCACCTGTTCGACACCACGGTAGCGAATAATTTGCGGATCGGGCGCCCGCATGCAACGGATGAGGAGATTTGTCAGGTAGCCGCGCAAGTAGGTTTATCTGGTCTGATCGAATCTTTGCCGCAGGGATATGATACGCCAATGCTGGAGACGGGTCTGCGTTTTTCCGGTGGGGAAAGGCAACGGATCGCCCTGGCCCGTGTACTGCTCCGGGAGACACCCGTTGTGATATTCGATGAACCGACGGTAGGGCTTGATCCGGTGACGGAACGCGAGCTGATGCGGACCATTCTGGATAGTTTGCAAGGCAAGACGATGATCTGGGTGACCCATCACCTGATTGGTGCGGAACAGATGGATGAACTTATTTTTATGGAAAATGGACAGATTGCTATGCAAGGTTCTCACGAACAATTGCTGGCTGGGGAAGAGAGATACCGCCGTCTCATCGAACTCGATCGGCCGGGGTGGACAGATCGACAGCAACAAGAACAACCGTTGCCTCCTGTAGCTTCGAGATAGGTGTGAGCCTGTGAGCACCGAACCATAAAAACATAACAAAGAGACGAGCCAAGGAAATCTTGGACTCGTCTCTTTTTACATTCGGATATGACCGCTTTTGTTGCGGATACTTACATCTCTACCAGCATCAAAATAATGGAGGAAAGGCACAGACAAGTGCTGACGAGATAGAGCACAGCAACAACCTGTTTGTGATTCAATCCGGCACGTAGCAGTCGATAATGAGCTTGACTCGCATCGGCCTGGTAGATCGCTTTACCTTGAATGAAACGTTTGATAACGACAAAGATGTTGTCGAAGATCGGTACACCGAGCGCCAGAATTGGAATGAAGATGGACAACATGGTCGCTTGTTTGAATGCACCATCCAGAGCGATAACCGCCAGAATGAAGCCAAGGAACGTAGCGCCTGCATCGCCCATGAACACTTTGGCAGGAGCTTTGTTGTACTTCAGATAACCGATGGTCACACCGACCAGAATGATCGACATGAGTGCGGAATCCGTTTGACCTTTGGCAAGCGCCACGATGAACAGGGTGATCGCCGAGATGGCCGATAATCCGCCAGCCAGTCCGTCCATGCCGTCCGAGAAGTTGATGACGGTTGTCACCCCGAAGATCCAGAGGATCGTGAGAATGAATTGCAGCCAGATCGGAAGCATGACATATTCCGCGTTAAAGGGATTCACGAATCCGGTGAACGCTATGCCAGAAGCGAATACGAGCACTGCCGCAGAGACCTGTACGAGCATTTTGGGCAGGGCAGGAAAATCTTTGCCTTTCGTTTTGTACCAGTCGTCGACGGTACCAATCGTTAGCAGAAGCATACCACCAGCGACCAGAGCCGCCGTTTCCCATGTGATTTCTTTCGTTAGAGCAATGTATGTCAGGAAAAATCCAGTAAATATCGCGTAACTCGCCGTGAGCGGGATCGGTTGCCTGTGCAGCTTACGCTCCACATCTTCCCGAGGCTTGTCCACAAAATCGAGCCGGTGAGCCAGTCGACCAAGCGGCGGAATAAGCAGAACCACGACAGCAAAAGACACTATAAAAGCCAGTATGTATACCATAAACTCGCTTGTTTCACTCCCATCTACCAATTTCCCCTTATTATACGAGTTAAACAGGAAATCTGTCGATGTCATTATTGTAACCAGACACACGTTAAGGTGAGCAGAATATCAGGTTTTAATGCATTTGAGGAAGATAGGAACCGAAATAATGATTTGCCGCTTCTGTATTATATCCATCATCGCCTTGCCAGGTTGCTGCAAAGACGAAATCACTGGAACCACCTTTGCCTTTTCGCGGTTTATCTCCAGGAGCCAATATTCCGGCTGCCGCCCAGATTTCCAGCAGGGCATCCCGCTCCTGTTTGCTGGAAGGAAAGAGATCCTTCCACTTCTTCTCGAGGGAACGTGCACTGTCCTTGGGGTCTTCCGTCTGAGCTGCTTCAAGTAGGTTAACAAGGATAGTTTGATCTTCAGGAGTTACTTCATAGTTAGTATCGTTGTCCTGGAGTAGTAATTCCAGATCCATCAGGCAGTAGAGCAACCAGCCATGACGAACCCCACCCCACTTGATCCGTTCAAAGTTCAGGACGTTTAAGTCGACGTTGGAATATTCCTTGTCTGACTGCAAACGCAAGAAGTTGCAATCTCCACAGGCACTGGTGTTAGGGTGAAGGGCAGGGCGTTCCGCATAGGTATGCAAAGGCATCTTCGACGTTAAAGCCCAGCTGGATAATGCGCTGCGCAGATAGACTTTTTTGGTGGACAGACTATGTAGAAAGGCCGAGATCACCCGTTCCTTGAACGAGTCATCCTGATGCATGGCGTACAGACGCTGGACAATCTTGTCATGCGTGATCGTGAGTGGATCGAACATAATGCCTTTGCTTTTGGCATATTCAAATTCATCTCCGGAGAAGGGTACAGAAGTTGTTTTCCAGCCACCACCTCCCCAGAAGGTGCTCAGTAGTATCTTTGCCGCCTTTTTGTCCATGTGGTTAGCCTCCTTTATGGGAATTGCGATTATGATCATTGTGATGCTTCTATCTATAAGATTGAACTAAAGAGCAATTATCCTTACCACTTCGATGACAGAACAACCTTCCGATCGCTGTTATCCCCCGAATTTTCGATTCACTTTTAAAAGGTGAAATTCTGGTGATAAAGGCGAAGCTTATGCTTTCGAAGTAGCTTTCTTGCAGAAAGCTTTTAGCTCCGCTTCTTCAGGTTATTTCTGCCCTCTACGTTCTTGTCTAAAGGGTTAGTTCAATTTATCTGGGGCCTGTGTTACGTATTCCTCGGTTGTATTCAGAATCATCTCGACGAGACCTGGAAAACGTACGTCTAATTCTTCCTTTCGTAGGGAATAAAAGTGCTGTTTACCTTCAATGCGCGGCTGGATCACGCCAGCTTCGCGTAAAATTTTGATGTGATGGGACAACGTGGATTTGGAAATATGGTCTACTTCGAAGGCAGAACAATTTTTCTCGCCAGAGCTGGCTAGGCAGTGTGCAATTTTCATGCGGATCGGATCACCCAATGCATTGCAGACCGTAGTCAGTTTCAATTCCGAAGCCATAGGTATCGTTGGAGTTCTCATATCTATGACGTTAGCATAATCGGCCACACCTTTCAATGTTTGAAAAATTTCGAACTATATAAGTTGAACTACAACTATTACACATGGTTACTCCGATTGCAGTACCATCTTTCGATCGCTCTTATCCCCAGATTTTCTTTATTCCCTTGGTCCAAGGGAAAAATCCGGTGATAAATGCGCACGCTTCGCTTCTTCAGATTGGTTCTGCACTCTCCGTTTTAGTGTAAAAGTCGGTCTCAATTTATATATTTCTTGCGGGCGGTATAAGAAGTGTGTTACATTTCTTTTCAGTTAGTTCGAAAATATTCGAACTGTAAGATTGAAAAACGGCTTTTTATTTTAGGAGGAATATGAATGAGTACCACAAGTACTACTACGATGTTGAACAACTATTTCCGTTTATTTGATGCTTCACGTACAGACGAGCGCGCCATGCAGGACTTATTGTCCCTGTTTACACCGGACGCAGAGATTGTACTTAACGGCACAAGCCGAACGGGATTCGACGGTTTCATGAAAGCTTTCTACGAGTACAATAAAGATGTAAAACATATGTGGGATGCGTGGGTGCAACAGCCTGACGGCAGCTACCAGACCAACTGGGCGGTATGCGGACAAGCGGCGGACGGAACGGTATATGCCAAAGCAGGCATTGATATCGCACGTGTGAATGAGGCAGGGCAGATTGTGTACCTGGAGAATGTACAAGCCGACCAGAATGCGTTCAGCAAGTATAATCAGTAATAGCGCAGTGTAAATAAGTAATAATGAAATGGTTAGAAAACGAAGCTCCACAGTCTTTCAAGCTGTGGGGCTTTTTTTGTAATATTTAGCTAATTTGAAAGGCGCTGATGAGGACGGGGGCTTCATCTATCGAATAGCACAGTTTCCAAAAGAAAATTGGTACATAAAAACAGTATGTGAAGATCTGATTTGTAAATGAAAAAGACCCTCCCGCATGTCCAAAACATGGCGGGAAGGTCCTCGTGAACGTGCATAAAACTAGTCGTTAGAGTCGAATGTTAATTTGAGCCGGACGCAGCTTAGGAGAATGGTGATTCGCTGCACGGTAACGATGCTCTGTCAATTCTAACGAACCCGAGACGCGCTATTGGACGAAAATCGGCATAAGTCAAATTCTAATGAATCGTAGAGACGTTATTTTCTGGGAATTCTCACTTTAGAACAGTTTTCCGCCACTAAAATTCGATATAAGGTGGCTCAGGTTCGTTAGATTTTGAAAACACGCGAAAAGCTTCAAATAAGACGTCTACGATTCGTTAGCTATCCCATCGCATCACTACCCTTGCATCGTCTTGTTCTGAAAAGCGGCGATATCCGCATACTCCTCTTCAAACTTACGGGAGATGCGGATGAAGATCGGCAGTAGCTCCCGGTAGACGCGGACACTTTCTGGATCAGGCTGGTGCCGATGCGTTGATCCGATCATGCCGGAGACGGCACTCAGGGAATCGATGCGGCCCAGAGCATACAAGCCCAGTACGGCTGCGCCGAGACAGGAGCTTTCAATGCTTTCGGGGATGATGACATCCTGATCGAAAATATCGGCCATCATCTGTCGCCACAACTCAGAGCGGGCGAAGCCGCCTGTGGCTTGGATTTTTTTCGGCCGACCGATTTTTTCTTCAATCGCGAGCATGACCGTGTACAGGTTGAACAACACACCTTCGAGCGCAGCGCGAATCATATGTTCCTTCTTATGATGTAGCGTCAGGCCGAAGAACGAACCGCGTGCATTGGGATTCCAGAGCGGGGCCCGCTCACCCGTCATGTACGGATGGAACAAAAGGCCTTCCGAACCCGGAGGTACATTTTCCGCTACACGAGTGAGCACTTCATATGGATCGATGCCAAGTCGCTTGGCCGTCTCCACCTCGGAAGCCGCAAACTCGTCCCGAATCCAGCGGAAAATAACACCACCATTGTTCACTGGTCCGCCAATGACCCAGGCATCCTCCGTGAGCGCATAACAGAAGAAGCGTCCTTTTGGATCGGTCACCGGTTTGTCCACCACCGTACGAATCGCGCCACTGGTACCAATAGTCACGGCCACGACGCCTGGATCAATGGCGTTCACGCCCAGATTGGAGAGCACACCATCACTGGCCCCGATGACAAATGGTGTGATGACTGCAATGCCCATCTCCTTGGCGTACTCCGGGTGCAACCCATGTTTCAGCACATGTGTCGTCGGTACCAATCGGGACAGGTGTTCCGGGGTAATGCCCGCCACATGGAGCGCTTCGTCATCCCAGTCGAGTTTTTCCAGATTCATGAGTCCGGTGGCGGAGGCCATGGAGTGATCAATGACGTATTCAGAAAATAATTTATAGAAGACATATTCTTTCATGGATATGAATTTGTGGGTCTGTCTGAACAGTTCCGGTTGATCCCGAGTGAGCCACATGATCTTGGTGAGTGGGGACATCGGATGAATCGGCGTACCTGTTCTTAGATAGATCTCATGACCATTCATCTCGGATTTGAGTACTTCGGTCCACTCGGCACTGCGATTATCTGCCCATGTCATAGCCCGCATCAGCGGTTTGCCGTGTTGATCGACTGGCAGAATGCTGTGCATGGCTGAACTGAAGGATACAAACAGGATATCATCTGGCTTCACTCCCGCTTTGGAAGTGGCCTGTTTAACGGATTCGATGACTGCTTTGAAAATATCTTCCGCATCCTGCTCCGCAATCGCAGGTGTGGGGGTGTGCAGCGGATAATCGGCACTGCCTTGTGCCACAATGGTTCCGTTCTGTTCGAACAAGACGGCCTTGGTGGAGGTCGTGCCGATATCTACGCCGATCATATAGGGTGAAGAAGCCATTTTGTCATCCCTCTTTCTTAAATATATAAGTGAATGAATGCTGTTACACGTTAACACTTCGGGTACAGAAAGCCTTCCGATCGCCGTTATCCCCAAATTTCTTGATTCCCTCTTCAAAGGGAGAAATTTGGTTATAAATGCGAACATTCCATTTCTTCAGGCCCTTTCTGTCCCCTTCGCGCACGTGGTGCTATTCATCCAACTTATATGGCATCTGTTATTTCATCTATAGATAAGAATATCAGACTTGAGGGATGGATCAAAATGCCAGAATTTTAATCCTTCACCGCCCCTGCGGCAATATCCGAGATAAACTGGCGGCTGATGAACAGGAACATAACGATGAGCGGAATGACGGCAAGCAACGTACCTGCGATGACCATTGCATAGTCTGTGTTATACAATCCGTTCAATTGAGACAACGCAATCTGCAACGTGTATTTGCGTTCATCTGTCAGGACGATCAAAGGCCACAGATAATCATTCCATACACCAATAAAGGTGAAAGCGCCGAGGAAAGCAAAGGCAGGTCGCAAGATTGGCAACGCCACGTTCCAATAGAGTCGGAAGAAATTACAGCCGTCGATGCGACCCGCATCCAGGAGATCGTTCGGAATGGACTCCGTGGCATACTGGCGTATCCAGAAGATACCGAAGGCGTTCACCATGCCGGGAATAATGAGGGCTTTGAAGGAACCGACCCAGCCGAACGTGGCCATGAGCACGAAGGAAGGCACCAGCGAGAGCTGGGAAGGTACCATCATGGTCGCGAGCAGCAGGATGAAGAGCCACTTTTTGCCGGGAAATTCAAACTTCGCAAACGCAAACCCCGCCAGTGAGTCAAAAAACAGCACCAGGATCGTGACTAAGCCCGACACAAACAACGTATTTAGAAAAGCGCCCCAGAAATCAATCTGCTGCAATACCCGCGTGATATTATTCCATAGTTCACCGCCGAACCAGAGCTGGGGTGGGAACTTGTAGATATCGGACGTTGTCCGGGTGGACATTACAATCAGCCAATAGAACGGGAACATGGATATGAGCATGCCCCCGATAAGACCGGTATACAACACCAGCGATTTGAGGTGTTTGGTCGCCATGTGCGCTCCCCCTTATCACATCAGGATGATTTGCCTTGAACAAGCTTCCAGTTCACAATCGAGAACAGGGCGATAATGAGGAACATGCCCCAACCAACGGCAGCGCCATATCCGAAGTAATTGTTAATGAAGGATTCACGGTAGAGGTACAATACAATCGTCATGCCTGCTGCACCAGCGCCACCATCATTACCTACCAATACTTGAGGCTCGGTGAACAGTTGCATACCGCCGATGGTTGATGTAATGACGGTAAACAGGATCACAGGACGCAGCATCGGAATTGTAATTCGGAAAAAGGACTGTATCGCTGATGCGCCGTCAATCTTGGCCGCTTCGTATAACGTCTGCGGGATACTCTGAAGTCCGGCAAGATAGATGACGGCGTTATATCCGGTCCAACGCCAGACCACCATGGAGGAGATTGCGACTTTAATGCCCCATGGTGCATTAAGCCACTCCACAACAGGTAGCCCGACCGACTGCAACAGATAATTGAGAAAGCCATAATTGTTGGCAAATAAGGCACCGAAGATAATGGCTACCGCCACAATGGATGTGACGTTCGGTAGGAAATAACCGACCCGGAATAGGGTGCGGAACTTCACAAATGGTGCATGCAGCAGAAAGGCAATAATCAGGGCGAAGAAGAGCATCGGAATCGTCGAATAGATCCAGATCATGAATGTGTTACCCACAGCTTGCCAGAACTCGGCATCGGTCAGCAGGTATTTGAAATTGTTAAGCCCGTTGTACGTCATGACACCAATACCATCCCACTTATGAAAAGCCAGATAAAGTGAGAACCCGATCGGGAACAGGCCAAATACCGCAAACAGAATATAAAACGGTGATATCGCAACATAGAGTGCACGGTGCTCCCACATTCTGGCCCACAGTGACTTCTGCCGATCCAGATCAGGTCTTGCATTTCCGGGATCGGGAGTAAGACGAGGTTCAGTTACAGCCATATGAATTCCTCCTTTGCGGATAACGAAACCACACGTTCTTCAGGTTAACGCTGCAATTCCCGCTCGACGCGGTGTACCGTATCTGTCCAGACCTGCTGTGGATCGGCATTTTGTTTCGCCACATCATTCAGCCGCCGGGTGATAATGTTGTGTACGGATGGGTATCTTTCGCCAAAAAAAGCATCCGGCACTTGCTGTGCCGATTCGGCAAATACAGGACCTGTCGCCTGTCCGCCGAAGAAAGGTTCTTCCTCTTTCATGGCAGGGTCATCAAACACACCTGGTGCGGAAGGGAACAGGTTCAATGTCTGATATTGCTCCAACTGATTCTCGGGACTTTGTAGCCAGCGAACCAGTTCAAAGGCTTCCTGAGGATGCTCACTCGACTTCAAGATGGACAGGAATGATCCTCCGTTATTGCCATCTCCCCCTGGTGCCCGAGCAACTCGCCATTTTCCCGATGTATCCGGAGCGGCTTCCTGAAGCACTTGTTTCATCCAAACAGCGCCCACGAACGAGGCAATCTCGCCATTATTCATCGCTGCGTTCCAGCCCGGAGTCCAGCCGTCTGCATTGGCAAGTAGTCCCTTCTCTTTGAAGGCAATGGATGTATCCCAGCTTGTTCGCACCAGAGCGGAATCCATGCCGATGAATGAACCATCTGGACGGAAATAACGTTCAGCTCCTTGCGACAGCACCTGGTTGTAAACGCTTCCAATGTTATCGGTCAGAAATACCTTGCCTCCGAATTTCTCCTTGATCTGTTCTCCGGCAGAGGCATATGCATCCCAGCTGTTAATCTGACGTGTAACGTCCTCGGGATCAGAGGGCAATCCGGCTTCCTTGAAGAGATCTTCACGATAGAAGAGAGCTGTAGGTCCCGTATCCATCGGGAACCCGATCATCTGTCCGCTTGGCGTAACGCCTTGCTTCCATTTCCACGGCAGATACTGGTCTTCAATATCGCCTGCACCGAGGTCATACAGATTATAGAAACGGTCCTCACT
The DNA here is from genome assembly GCF_012912005.1 of Paenibacillus sp. SZ31. GTDB lineage: Bacteria > Bacillota > Bacilli > Paenibacillales > Paenibacillaceae > Paenibacillus. The sequence continues at coordinate 385,236 of NZ_JABBEA010000003.1, read as the reverse complement.
GGGGAATAGCTCCATGATCCAGTCGTTCAATGCCACAATGTCTGGTTCACCTGAGCGTGCAGCGAGTGTTGTTTTGAGCTTTGCCTTGAAATCACCGCCGATTTTCTGAGCTGTCAGTTCAATGTTGGGGAACTTTTCCTTAGCCCTGGCAATCAACTTATCATCGATGGAACGGTTCCAGTACCATAATGTAAGCGTTACCTTTTTGTTGTTCGCTGAATCGTCCTGTCCGGGCCAGATGGAGCATCCGCTTATGAGCAGGACGCAGACCATCAGTATGGCTGTCCAGCAAGTTCTTTTCCGGCGGATCATGTGCATTACCCCCTCATCATTAAGTTCGAGGCATGAAGTGCTTTGGACTACAACATTAGTGTATGAGCAGTTTATAAACTCATACCCAATATTCCTGAAATGAAACACATATTTGTGACCATTGCGTAACATAAATTGGGTAGTTACTTTAAAAATAAAAGTTACTTGACACATTATATTTTTTATTCTAAACTAACTTACATAAAGTAACTAATGATGATGAGAATAATATAGATACGTACTATATAACGTCCAAGTGATCCATTTTCGCTTTGGATGCGAATCAATCAACAGACAAGTTGGCCTAAACAGGAGGAACGACAATGATCAATTCACATATTATTCAACTGCTTGCCCCCAAAATTCAGACTTTTCCGAGTGGAAAAGAGTTCATATACCTCGTGGGACCGATTAAGCTCCCGGTAAACCTTGATGGGGAGACCAAGACATTCCAGTGGTATAGCTGGATGAAGTCAGACAAAGCAATGGAGAGCGGCGAGTTAATTGAATCTCTTGCTGCTGCTGAGTTGGCAGAGCGCCAGCAATCCAGTGTCCTGGTGTATGGCGACTTTGCCGAAGCACAGGATGCGCTTATTCGCATGCATAGTATCTGTCATACAGGCGACATCTTTGGCAGCAAACGCTGTGACTGTGGCTTCCAACTGGAGCAATCCATGAAGATGATTGCCGCTCACGGAGCGGGTGCACTATTCTACCTTGCGAACCATGAAGGCCGTGGCATCGGTCTGTTCAGCAAAGCTATGGCGTACATTTTGCAAGAAGAAGGTCTGGATACGGTAGATGCGAACTTGCAGCTCGGATTCACGGACGATGCTCGTAATTATGACGATGCGATTGCAGTGTTGCGTGCACTTCGGTCCGCACCGGTTACATTGATCACGAACAACCCACGGAAGCTGGCTGCTTTGCAGGAAGCGGGATTGAATGTGGGCGGACGTGTCCCACTGTGGGGAGATCGTTCTGCTTTCAACGAGAAATATCTGCAAACGAAAGTGAACCGTTCTGGTCACTTGGCGGAAAGTGATGGCTGGGCTGGGGCAGAGACGCTGCTTCCGCATGCGCAGGCTTAATCATTACTCATTGAACATATACGATTAGCTGATTAGCCGTTGTTGTACTCTCCGCCATGGAGAAGTATACAGCGGCTTTTTTGCATGGATAATAGCGTAGCGCTTCGATTTTCCTGATTCACGGAAGGCTTGCCGTTCGTACAGTACGGATTATACAATATAGGCATCTGATGAATGCGGGAGGAACCAAGGTGCCATTTGAGGGACAACGTATGTTGCCAGCTGCGAAGAGCATGAAGCAGTTTGAAGCGATGATTGAAGGCCCTTATACCTATGGGGTGATGCTGGAAACGCATATTGCACAGCTTCAGAGTGTAATGGACGAGGCGCGGCGGTATGACAAAAAGATACTTTTGCATGCAGATCTGGTCCAGGGATTGAAAAACGATGAGTATGCGGCAGAGTATCTGTGTCAGCACATTCGCCCGGCAGGATTGATCTCTACGCGAGCAAGTGTTATTCAGAAGGCGAAGCAGAAGGGTATTACAGCGATTCAACGTATCTTTCTGCTGGACACCCATGCCTTGGAGAAGAGTTATCTGCTGTTGGCCAAAACCCAACCTGATTATATTGAAGTACTACCTGGCGTCATTCCGCATATTATTGCGGAAGTATCTGTACGTACAGGTATCCCCATTATTGCTGGGGGACTGATTCGTTCACCGGAAGAGGTTGAACTTGCACTTGGTGTTGGAGCAACGGCAGTGACCACATCCAACGCAGATCTGATCCGACACTTTGAGCAATCGCTTACACCGTAAAAAGAACCCACAACAGGAGGTTGTCTGTATGGAAAAATATATATTGGCTCTGGATCAGGGAACGACAAGCTCCCGAGCTATTCTGTTTAATCGCGGCGGGGAGATTGTGCACATTGCACAGCAGGAATTCCCTCAATATTTCCCCAAACCGGGCTGGGTAGAGCAGAATGCCAACGAAATCTGGAGTTCCATTCTAGCCGTGATGGCATCGTGTCTCGCAGAGAGTGGGATCAAGCCTGTCCAGATTGCCGGAATTGGAATTACGAATCAGCGGGAGACCGTTGTGGTGTGGGACAAAGAAACCGGCAGACCCATCTATAATGCGGTGGTCTGGCAATCCAGACAGACCGCAGACATCTGCGAAGAATTGAAGACGCAGGGTCTCGGGGACCTTTTCCGCCGCAAGACAGGATTATTGATCGATCCCTACTTCTCAGGAACGAAGGTCAAGTGGATCCTGGATCATGTCCCTGGTGCACGGGAGCGAGCCGAGAAGGGTGAATTGCTATTTGGCACGATTGATAGCTGGCTGATCTGGAAACTGAGTGGGGGTACACATGTCACGGATATATCCAATGCCTCACGTACCTTGATCTATAACATCTATGATCTGCAATGGGATGACGAATTGCTGGCTATTCTGGACATTCCTAAGGCCATGCTGCCAGAAGTACGAGGTTCATCCGAGGTATATGCACACACAACAGATTATCATTTCTTCGGTCATCGGATTCCGATTGCGGGAGCGGCAGGAGATCAGCAGGCAGCGATGTTTGGTCAGGGCTGTTACACCAAGGGCAGTATGAAAAATACATATGGGACCGGTTGTTTCATGCTTATGAATACGGGAGAGAACCCGGTACAATCCGATCACGGACTGATTACGACGATTGCCTGGGGGATGAATGGCAAGGTTGAATATGCGCTTGAAGGTAGCATTTTCGTTGCAGGGTCTGCGGTTCAGTGGCTGCGTGACGGATTAAGGATGCTTCGCTCTTCAAAAGATAGTGAGGAATACGCCTCACGTGTGCCTTCGACAGACGGTGTTTATATGGTACCTGCATTTGTGGGACTGGGCAGCCCTTATTGGGATAGTGAGGTTAAAGGTGCGGTGTTTGGTCTGACCCGTGGCACGACGAAGGAACACTTTATCCGGGCTACGCTGGAGGCGTTGGCATATCAGACCAAAGATGTATTGGAGGCAATGGAATCCGACTCAGGTATTCCCGTGCATGCTCTGCGTGTTGATGGCGGCGCGGCGGCCAATGATTTCCTTATGCAATTCCAGAGTGATATTCTGGGCATTCCTGTCGAACGACCGACCGTGAATGAAACGACGGCATTGGGTGCGGCTTATCTGGCAGGGCTGGCGGTTGGATATTGGACGAGTGCGGATGAATTGACGGATCATGAAAATACCGAGCGTGTCTTCCAGCCTGGTATGGCTGAGGAACAACGGACAGAACTGTATACAGGCTGGAAGCGTGCAGTGAATGCAGCAATGGCTTTTAAATAAAAGAAATGAAATGAAATTGAACTTCAATCCTCACGATGTGGGTATTTGTACTTTTTCGCTAAACTTATGTTATAAATGATATTTACTGGTGGAAAATGATGCACAATTTACAGGGTTATTCTTCCTGGAGAAGCAAAACCATATACCCACTATAAGGGAAATATTAAGGTTAGTGGATTCATTTGAAATTCCATCCTTTGGCAGAACAACTTTTTGAATATTTTTTGAATAATGTGTCATTTCAGGACTTCACGCCGTCAAAAATCTGTGATAGGATAAAGGCACAAGTTAAAAAATGATGTCTGGAGATCGGGAGGGACCACGTGCCGCTCAGCAATTGCTGAGCGAATGACGTGGTCCTTTTTTTGTTTTTTTGCGGAAACATAAAGGGAATCAATGGGAGGTTCAAGGATGGCAGAAACATTCTCGTCAGCACACCGGACCGAATATTTGCAAAGCATGGCGAATGCACATTTTGACGTATTAATTATTGGCGGTGGGATTACAGGCACAGGGATTGCATTGGATGCGGCTTCCCGGGGATTGAAGACAGCGCTTGTAGAAATGCAGGATTTTGCAGCAGGTACATCCAGTCGTTCGACCAAGCTTGTCCATGGCGGATTGCGTTATTTGAAGCAATATGAAGTGAAGATGGTTGCGGAGGTAGGACGGGAGCGGGCTGTAGTCTACGAGAATGGGCCACATGTGACCACACCAGAACCGATGTTGCTACCGATCTATACGGCAGGTACGTTCGGCCGCTTCAGCACATCCATTGGACTGATGGTATATGATCGGCTCGCCGGGGTGAAGCGCAGTGAACGGCGCCAAATGTTGAATGCTGGAGCGGTGTCAGATAGTGAACCTTTACTACGCAAGCAGGGACTGTTGGGTGGTGGGCTCTATGTGGAGTACCGGACAGACGATGCCAGGCTTACCATTGAAGTCATGAAAGAAGCTGTCAAACGTGGGGCACAGGCAGTGAACTATGTGAAGGCGACAGGTTTCCTGAAGGAGAATGGTAAAATTACAGGTATTGAAGCCATGGATCAGATCGGTGGCCAGACCTATACCCTGAAAGCAAGCAAGGTAATCAACGCTTCCGGCCCCTGGGTGGATGGACTGCGGGAATTGGATGGTTCGCGCCAGGGGAAAACGCTACAGATGACCAAAGGCATTCACTTGGTCTTTGACGGTGAACGATTCCCGTTAAGACAGGCGGTCTATTTTGATACACCAGATGGTCGAATGCTGTTTGCTGTCCCACGTGATGGCAAAACCTATGTAGGGACAACCGACACCGTATATCAGGACGATCCTGCACACCCCCGAATCTCCGACTCCGACCGTGATTATGTCATTAATGCAGTCAATGGCATGTTTCCGGATGTACAGATCGGTATCGAAGATGTGGAATCCGGATGGGCGGGTGTACGTCCACTTATTCATGAGGAAGGCAAGAATCCTTCCGAAATTTCACGTAAAGATGAAGTCTGGGTCTCTGATTCCAATCTGATTACGATTGCCGGGGGCAAATTAACCGGATACCGCAAAATGGCGGAGATGGTTGTTGATCTGGTCGCGCGTCAGATGGAGCAGGAGCACGGACATTCTATAGGCCCTTGCGTAACGAAGAAGATGCCTATCTCCGGCGGTGACGTAGGGGGTTCGGCTGGGTTCGTATCCTATGCGGAGCGCAAGATCAAGGATGGTGTTGCCTTGGGGCTTGCTCGACCTGCTGCGGAGCGGCTGGTCCGCACGTATGGTTCCAATGTGAAGGCACTGTATGAGCGATTGCCTGATCCGCGGACGAAGGCCGAGCTTCATGGCATGCCACAGGAGCTGCTGTTGATGCTATGTTACGCGATCGAAGAAGAGATGGCAGTAACCCCGTCAGATTTTTTAGTACGAAGAACAGGAGATTTATTTTTCCGTATTGATGAAGTCCGTCGTTATAAGGCAGCGGTTAACTCCTATATGGCCGGGCGTTTGAACTGGTCTGAAGAGCAAGCGGTCATGCATGCACAGGAACTGGATCAGCTATTGTTGGAAGCATCCGGCAAAATCTGAGGCAGGATTTCAAGGCTAAGAGTCGAATGGAACATGTAAGCGTGTAACACAGAGAGGGGATTACATCCATGACATTACAGATCGGAATCATTGGAACAGGCTGGTTCAGTAAGGTACATGCGGATATTCTCGCACGAATGGAAGGTGTTCGTGTTGCGAGTGTCTGTGGAACAACGTTGGAAAAGGCAGAGGCTATGGCCTCCGTCTATGATGCTGTTGGTTACGGTGAACTTGAACATATGCTGGATGGTGAAAAACTGGATGCGGTGTATATCTGTGTGCCTCCGATGTCTCACGGATCGATTGAATCCGAATTGAATCGTCGCGGAATTCCATTCCTGGTGGAGAAGCCGCTGAGTACTGGAATGGACGTACCGCGTCAGGTGTTGGATCAGGTACAAAAGAGCGGATTGTTAACCTCTGTCGGATATCATTTCCGTTATCAGGAGGCTGCTCAGGTACTACAACAAGCAATGAAAGAACAGACGGTCGGCATGGCTCTTGGCCGCTGGATGGGTGGAATGCCAGGGGTTGCCTGGTGGCGGCGTCAGGATGGTTCAGGAGGACAATTCGTGGAGCAGACTACACATATTGTAGACTTGCTTCGGTATTGTGCAGGAGAAGTTACGGAGGTATATGCCGTAGCAGCTCAGCGCAGCATGCATGAGAAGCATGAGCATGTCACCGTTGCCGATGTGGCAAATGTGACGCTTAAGCTGGAAAGTGGAGCGATTGCCAGTATCGCCAATACATGTCTGTTGCCAGACGGAGAGGGCGGCGCAGGGCTACAGTTCTACACGGATGCAGGCGTGTGGGATTGGACGCCGGAACGTTTGCTTCTGCCAAGTGCCGCATCACATGCGATGGCAGGTCTGGAAATTCCGGCAGGACATAATCCATACGAGCGTGAGAATGAAGCGTTCATTCACGCCCTGCGTACGGGAGACCGTTCACGGATTCTGTCCGATTATGCGGATGCCTGTCGTACACAGGAGATTACGACGGCGGCACTGGCATCGGCAGATTCCGGCCTGCCGGTACAGCTTCAGCCTTCAAAGCATCTTTCTCATTAATAAAAGTTGAATGTAATATAAATACGCCTGAATCAGGAACTGATCCGTGTAGATCAGCCTGATTCAGGCGTATTTATGTTGAGTGGAATGTCATGGATCAGGAATCCATATTACTCGGATTTCTGCTGTTTCAACCAGTCGGAAGACCAGCTGTAGATCTGATCAATGACTGGTTCAATGGCTCTGCCTTTAGGTGTTAATTCATACTCTACACGAGGAGGAATCTCGGGAAACATGTGCCGGGTTACGATACCTTCCGCCTCCATTTCCTTCAATCGCTCCGATAAAAGTCGTCCACTGATCGCCATCTCTGCTTCAAGCTCCGTAAACCGCTTGGGTCCAGACAACAGTTGGTACATGATTAACAGTACCCACTTCTTGCCTATAATGTCTATGGCCTGAGTGATCATACAGGGACTTGGTGCTTTTACTTTTTTCAGCTTCAACGTATTCACCTCGATTCATGATCATTTTCTTCAAAGTTGTATATGAAAGGACATGATTTCTGCCGCTTTAAGAATAGGGGACACCCAAGTAAATGAGGGTTACTACAAAATATACTGTAACATACCTTTTGTATGTATTATACATCATACAGTGAAAAATTACTTGAAGAAATTATATTATTATTATATACTTACTTCATAAAAGTAAGTTGCTGATAAATAATACCTATAATATGAACGCGTACTATTTTGGAAGTGAATGAGACTGACCATATGAAAACAGAGTTACCTTTGGGGAACTTTTACATAGATTCTTTTTTACTATTTATCGCAAACTTAATCATCCCATAGTAGGAACATACAATTCGTTATAGGAGGATATACATATGAACAAAATTTTGGGTTATGTTTTTCTAGTTGTGCTTGCAGGGGTATTCGTCATGACAGGGTTTAACAAGATTAGTGGGGCAGACATGATGATTCAGACATTCGAAAGTTTCTCTTATCCGACATGGACCATGTATCTGCTGGGCGCTGCGGAGTTGCTTAGTGCAGTAGGACTGCTGATTCCACGGACTCGCATCCTAGCTTCAGGCATACTGACATTCATTCTGATTGGGGCCGTGGGAAGTCATCTGATCTATGCACAATATGCTGCTGTTCCGTTCCCGGCTGTACTGTTGGTAGCTAACATTATTGTCCTGGTTGTGGGCATGCGCAGATTGGAAGAGGAAGAAGAATATATGGACGCGATTCAGGCGTAAGCGAAAGATAAGGATTACATTAATTGGGCTAGTTCACCGAGGAGAAGGATATTCCCTTTAACAGAAATGTAATACGCGGATGCCTATACAGAAGATGACCACTGCCAATGAGCGGTGGTCATCTTTTTATGTTAGACTCCGTTTGGCGCGTGTGACGATTCGCAGCGTATGTTTGGTATCCGACTGCTGAATCCAAGTGGTACAGATCTGCCGCACCCACTCCGGGTTCGTCTTGCTGGCATCGTTCAGCCAGTTACTTACTGAATCCTGTACATACTTATGGGCATCCGATTTCACTGCGTCAAGTAAGGGGAGGGCCGCTGTCGGGTTCTCTTTTAGCTCCGGAATATGTTTGGCCCAGACACCACGCGGCCTAGTAGATTCTATGGCAAAGCGACGGATGAGTGGATCAGGGTCATTGTACCATGATATTAAATTTTGCAAGGCTGTGGATAATTCTGCAGAGATGGACTCCCGTACAGCCATCCAGGCGATTTCTCTTACACCAAAGTGATGATCTGCTGCAAAGGGCTGAATATGCTCCAGTTTTTCAGTCAGGTTCAGACGGGAATCCAGTCCAATGATATAAGCCCCCCAGCAGCGAACGCTATCTGAACGATGTTCTGCAATGGAACGGAAGAGCATTGTTTGTTCGTTGATTGCTAGGCGTTTCAACACATCAAGCCATTGCATACCTATGGCCGGAATGATTTTCATAATCCGTTGTTCATTCATCTGTTTTAACTGCTCACTGATTTCTTTAGTCTCAGCATCCATGCCCCATTCGTGGGTAATCTTCTGAAAAAGAAGAACATGATCTACTGCCAGCCATTCGGTCAAATTGACCGATTCGATATGTCCGGCTTGTAGCCAATTGCGAATATACTCTGGAATTTCTGTTGCTTTACGGGCACCTTTGCGAGAAAGAACGTCATCAGGGATAAACAGATCTGACTTAACATTCAACGATATACTCCTCCTTGGTTGTATAGACTCATGAGCTATACAATACAACTAGCTGGAGAACAGAGATGTAAGGCAGCTTACAACTGGGCAGTGATTCTCCGGAGGGTAGCGATTTCGTCACGATGAAGGGAGACTGATTTGAATCCGGTACGGATACGGCCTGCTTTTGCTAAGTCTCGCATGACAATCGTAACCGATTCCCGTGTGGCTCCCGCCATCCAGGCAATCTCCTGATGAGTAAGCGCGAGCTGAATCCGGCAATACTCATTCTCTTCAATCCATCCAATCTGTTTGGCCAGCCGGTAAAGATTATGTATCACCTTTTCATGCAGGTTTCCGAGCGCGAGCGTCTGTGTCAACTCGCTCATTCGCCTCATCCGCTCACTTAGTACGTTCATCAGTCTCATCATAAATTGTGGATGTTCAATCAGAAACTGCTCAAAACGTTGCTTGTCCATCAGGCAAATATCACACTCCTCCATTGTTTCGATATAAACGGCACGTGTTCCGAGGGAGATTCCGTTCATTTCTCCAAACACATTACCTTCCGTCAAAATATCGAGAGTGAACTGCTTGCCCTCCGGGTTCAATGTATATAAACGAACCTTTCCCCGTTTTACAAAATAGAAACCCTCTGTAAACGTATGCGGGGTCTGGATTTGTCTGTTTTTAGGTATGGTCGTTATGGAAGTCATTCCATCCATTTCAATCAGGTCAGCCTCTGATAAGGAGGACATCAGGTCGAATTGTGATAAATACAAGATTTTATCCATAGGACTCCTTCCCATTACGATATGAATATAAAAAAAAGAAGAACCCACGAAACACAACGGGTTCTCTTGCAGCGGGACTTCCTGAATTGGAAGGTCTTCTGACTATAAATGATCGAATGCCATTCTTATTATAGTAACTTTTTTAATTGAGAGACGCGTCCTTGGCTAATGCCAAGCTTTTCCGCAATTTGCTGTTGAGCCAAACCGGGATTCTGTTCAACAATTTCTTTCATCTGTTGCAGCATGCGTGCCGTCTTCGGCCGCAGGTCCGGGTATTCTGGGTTGTCAGCGGTGGTCCCTTCTTCCCTAGCGGGAGATGAGACTGAGGCGGATTTGGTAGCAGGACGCTCCACGGGTGCAGGAGCCTGTTTGTTCTGAGGTATGGACCAGTTGGGAGAGTCATCCGGGTGTTTTAATTGAGTTGCACAAGTCCGGCAGATGAATTGCTCTTTGAAATACATTTCCGTATCTACATCACCGCAAAAAATACATAATGTTGATTTGTACTTTCTTAAAATCAACTCTTTCCCTTCAATGAAAAACTCAAGCGGATCGCCGATATGGATTTCCATCGTATCCCGCATTTCTTTGGGAAGGACAATTCGTCCAAGACGGTCCAGAGATCTCTTCATTCCGGTTCTTTTCATCGCATCTCCCCCGCAATATTCACAATTAAAACCTGTCCTTATTGTAAGGAAGAAAGGGCTTTAATACAACAATAATATTTCAAAAAAGTGGGATAATTCCATCTATTATGGGAAAATAAGTTTGGAAAGGATGGGTGCAATGGCTAAAGTGAACAATGCGGCGAGCACCATGGAGATACTGGAGATGGTACCTGTCAGGGAACTCAGTTCAAACGCCTTGGATGTCCCTGTGCCATGGGCACCGGTTCCAAACAGTGTGCCTCGTGCAATCTCCCCATCGATGCGCAGCATTTTGACGATCGAAGGTCCCATAATCACCCCGAGCAGGCCTGTCATAATAACAAAAACAGCTGTCACTGCGGGAATGCCACCGATTGTAGCCGATACGTTCATGGCAATGGGTGTTGTAATGGAGCGCGGGATCAAGCTGTGGATTAGCCCTGAATCCAGGCGTAACCATTTGGCGAGCAGGGCAGAAGAAAGTACGGCAACGACCGAGCCGGTCATGACACTGAAGACAATCTCGGAAATATGTTTTTTGAGTACATGGAAAAAGGTGTAGAGTGGTACGGCAAAAGCCACGGTGGCCGGTTGAAGCAGCAGACTCAGCCATTTGCCGCCACTGCTATAAGTGGTATAATCCGTTCCGGTTGCGAGCAATATGCCAACGACAAGCAGTGGCGTAATGAGCAGCGGAGACAGATATACTTTTGGCAGATTGCGATACATTCGTTTGGTAACCCAATAGATACCGACGGTTAACAACAGGCAGAGGAATCCAATCATCCGGTGTGACGCTCCTTTCGTTTGGCAATTCGTGTAGCAACCAGACCTGTGCAGGACATGACCAGGAATGTACTAAGCAGTACGATGAATAAAATCTGCAATCCGTCATGCTCCAGCATGGGCATATAGTTCATGATGCCAACGGCTGACGGGATAAAAAATAACAGTAGTTCACCGAGCAGCCAGGCAGCTCCAACTTCAATCCAGCGCAGCTTCACGACACGAGTCTGAAGCAGAATGAATAACACGACCATACCGAGGATCGAACCCGGTACAGGAAGATGGAGAGTACGGGCCAACAGGTCCATGAGCAGTGAAAAAACCATTAAGAGCGCAACCTGTGCAATACCAAGGCCCCATTTTTTCACTTCAATCCCTCCTTGTATAATCAACGTAATCGTTTAAGTTATTATGAAAATGAAAATGATTCATTTGATATCACAAATTTTACATGGCATTCTTTCATGAGTAAAATGCATATTAAGAATGTTTACTATTCCATTTATCTATGAGAGGTGGGAACCAAGCGATGGATATCCGCCATTTGCAATATTTTCTGGAAGTCGCCCGGCAACAAAGCTTCACGAAAGCCGCTGAAGTTCTATATATCACCCAGCCCACCATCAGCAAGACGGTCAAGAGTCTTGAAGAGGAATTGGGTATCACGTTATTGGACCGTTATGGGAAGAAAGTTGAACTAACGGACGCGGGCCATGTGTTTTTTCGGCAGGCACTCGAGATCGAAAAGTCGTTCCGCAGTCTGTCGTCCGAATTGGACGACCTGATGAATTTGAAGAAAGGCCATCTGCGGATCGGCTTGCCACCGATGGTAGGATCAAGCTTTTTCCCCATGATCATTGGCGAATTTCACAAAGCCTACCCGCAGGTGACCATTCAACTGTTCGAGGATGGTGCCAAAAAGGTGGAGGCCGATGTGATTAGCGGTGCACTGGATATTGGCGTTGCCGTACTGCCAACCGTGGATGAGCTGTTGGATCATTTTGTGTTTGTCAAAGAGAAGCTGAACCTACTCGTACACCCTTCACATCCACTTGCGGAGAAAGAGTCGGTTGCGCTGCATGAACTGGAAAATGACTCATTCGTACTGTTTCGGGAGGATTTTGCGTTGCATGACCGAATTATTGTGGCTTGTCAGCATGCGGGGTTCCAGCCCCGTGTAGTATATGAAAGCTCCCAGTGGGATCTGCTCAGCGCGATGGTTGCTGCCAATTTGGGGGTAGCCTTGCTACCGGAAACGATTTGTCGTGAGGTGGACCATATGCGCGTGCGTATTATACCGGTGGTGGAACCTGTGATTCCATGGCAGCTCGGTATGATCTGGCGGAAGGACCGCTATCTGTCATTTGCCACGAGAGAGTGGATCGGTTTCACACAGTCCATGCTAGGCAATTAAAGGAAGCGATCGGAAGGTTATTCTGTCAGTGTGGTGTCCCGTGTAAATACTCTTTTGTTGACCCCGGAACGTTGTTACAATGGAATCATAATCATGATGGAGGTGTACGAACATGAAACTGCGGGTATCCGCTGTACAATACCAATTGCACACAATCAGCTCGTTTGAGCAGTTCGCCGCTCAGGTTGAGCATTACATACGGACAGCGAGCGAATACGGAACCGAATTTGTGCTGTTCCCGGAATTTTTCACAACGCAATTAATGTCCATTGGGGACGAACAAGGCAATGCGCTGACAATTGAGGATCTACCAAACTTTACGGAGCAATATGAGCAACTGTTTACATCACTTGCTGCTAAGTACGGTATGCACGTCATCGGGGGAACCCACGTCATTCGCCGTGAAGGGAAGCTGTATAATACAGCTCACATGTTCTACCCGGATGGTCGCATCGCGCGGCAGGACAAGATTCACATTACACCAACCGAAGTACAGGAATGGAATATGGCTCCTGGGGATGGGCTTGAAGTATTCGATACGGATAAAGGCCGTATTGCGATGCTGACCTGTTACGATATTGAATTTCCGGAAATTGTGCGGATGGCCAAAGCCAAAGGCGCTGACGTGATCTTCTGTCCTTCCTGTACGGATGATCGTCACGGTTTCTACCGTGTGCGTTATACGAGTCATGCCCGCGCGGTAGAGAATCAGGTGTATGTTGTGTTAACCGGAACGGTGGGCAATCTGCCGACCGTTGACTTCATGCGGGCCAACTATGGACAGGCTGCCATTATTACGCCAAATGATATTCCGTTCCCGCCTCGTGGCATTCTGGCCGAGGGTGAGATTAACAACGATATGATTGTGACCGCCGATCTGGATCTGGACTTGCTGTATGAGGTACGTGAACGTGGATCGGTAACGACGTGGCGTGACCGCCGTACCGATTTGTATACCGATTGGGAGTAGGCAACCTTATAGAGGTTGTTCAAAAAGCCCGCTTTTGATTACGAAGGATGCCTAGTGGCATCATCAGCATCGAATATGGAATTCAGCCGAAATGTCCGTTGCTCACGTAGTCTTCCCTACGCTCCGCTACTCCATTTCTAGCTTCATCCCATCTTCTCGGTACTGAAAACCGACCTTTTTGAACACATAATTAAAACCGAAGCGAAACAGAGTAGGGAATTCATTTTGTCAGTGGAAAGGGGTGAACCGGCAACATGTATACCAAAGAAATGCGGATCACCGACCCGGAGCGAAGTGGCAAAAGGGTAAAGGCAGTCGTTCGCAATTATGTTGCAGCCGACTTTGAGGAACTCATTTGCATTCAGGCGGAGAGTTTCCCTCCTCCTTATCCGGAAGAGCTGCTCTGGAGTCACGAGCAGCTCACCAGTCATGTGCATCATTACCCGGAGGGCGCCATCTGTATTGAAGTAGATGGAGAATTGGCCGGCTCGATGACTTCGCTGCGTATGCAGTGGGACCCTGCACATCCGGCAAGTCATACCTGGGCCGAAGTGACGGATGACGGCTATATTCGTAACCATCAGCCGGATGGCAACACGCTGTATATTGTTGATCTCTGTGTTCGTCCAAAGTACCGCAAGTGGGGACTGGCTCAGCTTATGATGCAGGCGATGTACCACCTTGTCATCGCTCAGGGGATGGATCGGTTACTAGGTGCTGGTAGAATGCCGGGTTATCATCTGGTTGCAGACCAACTCTCTGCACAGGAATATCTGAACCAGGTGGCAGCGGGAGAAAGACGTGATCCGGTGATATCATTTCTGCTTCGTTGTGGGCGCATGCCAGTTGGTGTGACAGCGGACTATCTGGACGATGAGGAATCCTGCAACTATGCAGCCCTGATGGAGTGGCAGAATCCGTTCAGATAAAGAAATTTTAAATGAAATACATCATCGATTGAGGAGGCATTAATCCATGGAATTTACGCGTATTACATCCATTAATGATCCATTGTTTGCCCAAATGCACAAGCTGATGCAGGAGATTTTCCCGCGGGAAGAAGTGCTGGACTTCCCACTGTGGGTAGAACCGTTGGAAGATCCGGGTATCCGGGTGTTCGTGGCTGTGCATGAAGGACAAGTTGTTGGAGCGACGGAGTACCGTTATTACGAGGACTGGAACGTAGCCATGACGGACTTCACGATTATTGGACGAGAAGGACTGGGAATCGGCAGTTTCCTGGCGAATCACCGCAAGCGTGATCTGCAAAAGCTGGCTGCAGCAAACGGGAAAGAATTGTTCGGCATGTTTGCCGAAATCTATAACCCTTATCTGAGTCAGGATCACGAGTTTGGCGGCATCAAGCCGATGGATCCGTATGTACGTCGCGAAGTATTGTCCCATCTGGGATATCAGCGTCTGGACTTCCCGTATGTTCATCCATCCTGGCAAGGTGACGGCGAAGCGGTGGGCGGCTTGGATCTGTGCTTCATGCCAGGCGATGAGTCGCTTGGTGAACTGCCAGCCAGCCTAGTGGCTGATTTCCTGAATCGATATTATGCAGTGCTTCCTAATAAACCGCAGGAATGGCTTGCCATGGTAGAGCAATTGACTACTCGCAAGTCGGTTGCGCTACTGCCGTTGTAAACGGGAGCGGGATGGAACATTAGATCATAGCGGCGTTGCAAGTACCTTGAAGAATGATCACAGTTATGCAAAAAGCCCGTAGAACAGGCCATTATTGGACCTGCTTTCTACGGGCTTTTTCTATTTAGTTCGAGGTTGAGATTGAGCCAATGTAAGTTGGTTTTAAAATATTTTCTTTAAGAAGTGGTGAATGAGCTCATGGATCTCTGTCACATGTGTTTCGAGAGCAAAATGCCCAGTATCCAGTAAATGCACTTCTGCAGATGGGATATCACGCTTATAAGCTAAAGCTCCAGCAGGAAGAAAGGCAGGATCATTTTTACCCCATACAGCTAGAAGATGAGGTTGATAATTCCGGAAATAAGCCTGAAATTCAGGATAAAGATCCACGTTTGTTCTATAATCGAGGATTAAATCCAGTTGGATTTCCTCAGCTTCCGGGCGTGACATGTAGGCAATATCCAGTGAATATCCGTCTGGTGAAACAAGGCTAGCATCAGTTCCATGAAGATACTGAAAGTTACGGATAGTTTCGGGGGTTAAGGAATCACGACATGCTTCACGATTTTCAGGTGTTGGAGAGTGCCAATACATCTCCCAAGGTCCCCATGCGTCACTAAACCCTTCGATATATGCGTTACCATTCTGACTAATAATGGCTTGAACTTGTTCCGGGTGAGCTACTGCCAAGCGATAACCGACAGGTGCCCCATAATCAAACACATACATTACATATTTCTTAAGAGCTAATGCTTCAGTGAAACCTTCAATAACTCGAAACAGGCTGTCAAATGTGAAGTCAAACTGACTACGCGGTGGAGTTGTTGTGCGACCGAACCCAGCAAGATCAGGGGCAATGACACGGTATTGTTCTGCCAGTTTGGGAATTAGGTCGCGAAACATATGACTAGAGGATGGAAACCCGTGTAATAGTAAAATAACTTGGCCATCCTCAGGCCCGGCTTCACGGTAAAAAACGTCGACATCTCCAACCTTCTGTTGCTGATAACTAATCTTCATTTTTCACATCTCCTTCTGGATTCATTAAGAAGTCCAATATTAGTTCTCTTACTTACTTGTACAACTGGTGATGACATGTTTTTATTGTATAATTAAACTATTCATTTGAATAACGAATAGATTGAATGCTAGCTATTTCAAATCAAAATACAAAGGGTGAAAGATGTGATGAATTCCTTAGAGGGTCGCTTTTTTCAGGCATTTATTGCTTTGCTAGAAGAGAAGAGTTTCAGCCGAGCTGGGGAGCGCTTAGGTTATGTCCAGTCCACAGTAACAACTCATATTCAACAGCTGGAGAAGATCTGCGGACAGAAGTTGTTTCATCGATTTCCACGAGGGGTGGAACCTACGGAAGCTGGAAAAGTATTTTCCAAATATGCTTATCAGTATGTCCAATTAAGTGAATCCCTTAAAGAAAGTATGAATGATATGGATCAGCCGTGTGGAACAATAAATATTAGACTACAGGAATCCTTTTTTCTTACACGGATGCTTCCATTTGTACAGGAATATACGAGAAACTTTCCAAGCGTAAATTTACGTGTTGAACAAGGGGCGCATCAAGATATTCTGAAAGGTGTGCTGGATTATGCCCTGGATTTTGGCATTGTTCCTCAGAACCCTGAGCGACATGACATTCTCTTTTATCCGATTATGGAAGAGACTATTGTTTTTGCTGCATCTGAGGATTTGGTTCGGAAAGTGGAAAGTGCAGGGGCACAGATTCTAAATGACGAGGTGTTTATCAGTAACGGTACATCTTGTTTGTATCATACGACTGCTGTAGATGTTTTAAAAAATGAAGGGATTGTGGTTAAGGATGCATTAGAGCTTTCAAGTCTTGAGATGATCAAGGAATTTGTATGCTGTGGAAAAGGTTTTGCCTTGGTCCCTAAAATAGCGATCAAAAACGAACTAAAGATGGGTAGATTAAAAATTCTTCCTTTTACTTCTAAAATAAGCTTTACGCATGGTCTGATTGTTCATAAAAATCGAGAGCATAGCTCTACTGCCCAAAATTTTCAATCAGAACTACTGACATATTTTAAAGAATATTGATCGATCAGCTCGTGTAGTTTTCTGAAACGGAAAAGGGTTGAATTCCGATTGCGTGTAATTCAAATAACGCACATATTCATCCTAAGAAGATGGATCATGTGCGTTATAGGTGTGTAATTTTGAAGAAACATCAGTACTTGGTGATTCGCTATGAAGCTCTTTTACAATATTAAAAAAATTAAATCAGTTCGCGTCATTTCGATCTGGTAACTGGCTCAAATAACTGTTGGACAAGTGTGCAAGATCCAATGCCCGATTATATTGTTCCTTCGTTATAAACCGTGAAGAAGACGGCCCACTGTTATTGGGTGTGGTTACTGTTGGAGATCCCTTTTCTCCCGAAATTTTCGGCGTCTCTTCTGAAGGAACACCTGTCTGTTGTTGCCCGGCATTCTTCCTGCCCGCATCAGCTAGGGAATAATGCGTCCCATCCCCGTATCCTTTCGCCGGAATGAAGAGAGAAGCATCGTTTAGCACCGACCCGGAAGGGAGGTAATAGCGTTCGGGTAGCAGATTTCCGCCTTCATGCAGCAAATCCTGACCAAAGTGCAATTGATCCTCCAGTGATATTCCAGTTAATCCCGCAATCGTTGGCAGAATGTCCACCTGGCCTCCGATCTGCTCCAGCTGTACACCCGGAGTAACGCCCGGGGCGGAGATAATGAGTGGAATATTAATCATATCTGCTGATGTATATTCCCGACCATATAACTCTTTCATGAGGACTTCGTCATCCCGATCTAGTGAATAGATGGGAAGTCCCAGGTGATCCCCGTAAAAGACGAGCAGGCTATTTTCCCATAATCCTCGTTCTTTCAATCCCGTAATTAACTGTCCAACCGCCTGATCGGCATAATGCTGTGATATTAGATAATCACCGGGCAACGTATCCTTGTAACGCTCAGGCAGCGTCAGCTTCACCTTGTTTTCAGGCAGCGTGTACGGGTGGTGGGCTGACATGGAGATGATATGGGCATAGAAGGGATCACCTGAAGACTGCATGGATTGCAGCTTATCCAGTGTTTTGGAATACAGAATCTCATCCGAGGCCGAAAAGGCGATAGAGTCCTGTGTGCCGAAATAATCGATATCGTAATACTGGTCGAACCCAAGTGCCTTGTATAACTGATCCCGATTCCAGAAATGAACATCATTCGTGTGGAATGTGGCTGTTTGATACCCGTTTGCTGACATCAGCTTAGGTAGACTTGGCAGAGCTTTATCTGCATATACAGTCGTTGCTGCCCCGTTCGGCGGGGTGTAGAACGATGTATTCACAACAAATTCTGCATCCGATGTATTTCCTTGCCCCACTTGTTGATAAAAGTTCGGAAAGTACAGGCTCTCTCTAGCCAATTGGTTCAGATTAGGCGTGATCTCCTGTCCATCTACCGTTAATCCAATGAGGAAGTTCTGGAACGATTCCAACTGGAGCATAATCACATTGCGTCCGCTCGCGGCACCCTGCTCCACAATCGCAGGAAGTTCGGTCGTTTGTTTCAGTTGGTCGATGTCAGTCTGATCAATGTGAGTGATGGGCACAGGTTTATCAGGTCGATCCAGGATGGTATACGCCTCGTAACCGAGGATGCCCATCTGTTCTGCTTGTGTAAGCTCACTCATGCTGGCCCGATTGGGATAGATGTTAAGCATGCACAGGATCATGGACAAGATCAGAATGACCGAGGCAACCCGTCTTCTGGCACGTCGTTCAAGCGGAATGCGGTTCGGGCGTTCTGTACTCCCGAGCTTGATCCGACGACGAACGAGTACCCCTCCAATGATCAGAACGTCTGCAAAAATAAACAAATAATAGGGGTCAAGCAAAGAGAACATGCTGCTCTTGACCGAGGTCACTTGATTGACCTGTGCCAGCGCGTGATAGTTAACGATTACGCCGTAGTATTTGTAGTACATGATGGCTGCAAAGAAAATGCCCGAGAGCAGCAGATTCACGGCAAGGTATATCCACATGCGCCGCTTGGCAGCAAACCACTCAATTAGACAGAAGCCGATCCAGATGAGCGGCAATTCGGTCAGCAGTGGCTTCCAGACAGGGATGTCATCGAAGATAACAATCCAAGCCAGTGAACTTTTGATCATCATGATAATGGTAAAGAATATAAACGGTCCGCTTAGAAACCGGGTGAGTGAACTGCGTGACAAGGTACCGCCTTCCCTTCCGAAGTTTCATTTAACAAGTATTATCCTATCTCAGCATGTCCGTGTCAAAAAATGAAAGCCGCCATCAATCGACAACAAAAAAACCTCTCCCATGCTGGAAGAGGTGTGGCGTGCGCAGGTTGCTGTAAGAAAAGCCAGTTCGTACCCGATTCGTTATTCTACAGTGTACGTTGTGACGTAAGAAGATCTGGGGAACATGGATGGCTTCTGTGCGGTCAGGCCTTCGCTTGTACTACGGTTACGGTGAGCGTGACTATAAGCTTGGGATTCCTGCCAGCCTTTGAAATGTTCTTCCGACTGCCAGAGTGTAAGTACAACATAGGTGTCATCCTTCAGAGGACGAAGCACACGAATACCGACAAAGCCAGGCTCGTCTTCTACCTTGCGGGCGCGGTTCTTGAACCGTTCTTCGAAGTCGTTACGACCATCCTCTGTGACAGGGATATTGTTCAAAACAGCATAACCTCCGCCAGTCCAGGAGCCTGCGGCATCGAAAGCTTCATATGCGGCTACTTTATCATCAGACTCGATATTCATCAGGCGTTCTGCAGATTCAATCGCCAGGCGCACTTGCTCTTCGCTTCGCAAAGTTAGATGCGGGTATGCAGCAAGTGCATCCGGAATCGGTGAAGGAACCAAATAGATATACATAGAAGCTGCCTCCTCATTAAGTACATTCTATCTCAAGATAGCATATGGGAATCAGTGAGTCCAATCGGCGGATCAACTGGTTTGAGTACGTCTTTTCATGATAAAGTATAGTCACTACAAACAGAACGGGTGATCGTATGACAACAACAATTCGGATATCGGTAAGACCTTTGGTGGAGTATGTGTACCGCAGTGGCAGCATACGTCCAGGGTTCCGGACCAATGCATCGATGCAGGAGGGAACTCGAATCCATCAACGGGTACAGAAGGAGTACACCGAAGAGGATCTGAAAGAGATCGTACTCGAAGCTGAGATTCATCATGGCGATCTGACCTACGTGGTGGAAGGGCGATGTGATGGCCTGATCCGGTTGGAGGGTCAGTTAACGGTAGATGAGATCAAATCGACTGCGGGCAATCTGGATGATTTGGGTGAGGGACTTCCCGTGCATTGGGCGCAGGCGATGATGTATGCCTACATGTACGCCGTTCAGGAAGATGAACCACGTATGCAAGTGCAGTTGACGTACGTGCATTCGGTAACCCATGAAGAAAGGCGTTTCCGTCGAATGGCAGAGCGACAAGAACTAGAAGAGTTTGCGGCAGAAGTGATTGCTGGTTATGCGCCATATGCAGAGATGATCGCTGCATATGAAGAAAAGCGTGATATCAGTGTGAAAGAGCTGCCGTTTCCTTTTCGCAAATACCGGGAGGGGCAGCGGAAGCTGGCGGGTGCCGTATACAAGACGATTCGTGAGGGTCAGGGATTGATGGCCAAAGCACCAACAGGCATTGGTAAAACGATGTCCGTGCTGTTCCCCACGGTCAAAGCGATTGGTGAAGGCGAAGCGAGCCGATTGTTCTATCTAACCGCGAGGACGACGACAAGGGTGGCGGCAGAAGAAGCTTTTGCTCGGATGCAATCGGAAGGATTGAAGATGCATGTGATCAGTCTTACTGCGAAGGATAAGATCTGTTTTAAGGAAGAAGAAGCTTGTGATACGGGGCAATGCGGCATGTGCGAAGGATATTATGACCGTATTAACGGAGCCGTGCTGGATATGCTGGAACATGAGACATTAATGACACGACCGGTCATCGAACAGTATGCGCGCAAACACCGGGTGTGTCCGTTTGAGTTTTCACTGGATGCGGCGTATGCAGCCGATGCGGTGATCTGCGATTATAACTATATTTTCGATCCGCGTATTTCTCTGAAACGAATGTTGGAGGAGCAGAAGCGCAAGACGGTGTTATTGGTGGACGAGGCACATAATCTGGTCGATCGTGGCCGCATGATGTTTTCCGCTGAGCTGGAGAAGGCAGTGTTTCTGGATGTGAAAAGAGAGTTCCAGACGCTGGGCAGCAGTGTGCCTGCTGCCAAAGCCATTGTTGACTACACGGGAGCCATTGATAAGTATCTGATTACCCTTCGCAAAAATGGTGGGGAGGAAGGAAAGATCATACAGCAGGAGGCACCGGAGGAACTGATTGAACGGCTGGAGCCTTTTGTCATGGTTGCGGAGCAATGTCTTGTGGAAGGTGGCTCGGGGAATGCTGAGACGGATCAGCTGCTGCTGGATGCCTACTTCACTGCACAGAATTTCTTGCGTATTGCCAAGCTGTATGATGAGCGTTTTATTACGTATGCAGAGTGTGTTCGAAGTGAAGTGAGAGTGAAGTTGTTCTGTCTCGATCCCTCTGTGCTGCTTCGTCAGACGGCCAAAGGATTCCGCTCGCTCATTCATTTCTCGGCCACATTGTCACCCCTTCGCTATTATCGGGATATGCTGGGTGCAGAGGAAGAGGATTATACGTTGCAGATTCCATCGCCATTTCAGCGTGAACAACTGGATGTAAGGCTCCTGCCCTTATCTGTGCGTTATAAGGACAGGGAACAGTCCCGGCGCCCCATTGCAGAGATGCTGCAACAACTGGTGGCTGAATGGCCGCGCAGCAATCTGATGGTGTTCTTCCCTTCTTACCCTTATATGCGAGAGATTTATGAAACCTATGCACAGCTTCCGAATGAAGCGGATACGGTCATACAGAAGCAGGGCATGAACGAACTGGAACGAGAGCAGTTTTTGGATGGATTCCAACCAAATCCTGAACGAACACGATTGGTGTTTGCCGTCATGGGTGGTGTGTTCTCGGAGGGTGTCGATCTACCGGGAGACCGCTTGAATGGCGTCGTTGTGGTAGGTGCGGGGCTGCCGCAAATTGGTCTGGAAAACAATGTGCTTCGTGATTACTATGATCGGACAGGGCGCAATGGGTTCAATTATGCCTATATTTTCCCTGGTATGAACAAGGTGCTGCAGGCGGGTGGACGGCTGATTCGGACGGAAGAAGACAAGGGTGTACTGGTGCTGGTCGATGATCGTTTTACGCAGGAACCGTATCGTTCGTTGCTACCTGATGAATGGCATGATTATAAGCGAATTTGATGAATAAACTACGGATGATATGATGCATGTAGCATATATTTTTCGCTTTTCTTTCTTTTTCGTGATTGAAGGGTAGGGTGAAAGGGTTATAACTTGGTTAGCAACGAACGAACAACGGCGAATACCCTATCCGTTCCGCGGTCCGCTTCGAAAGCAATCAAGGAGGTCGGTTAAAATGAAGAGAAATCATACCATGATGCAGTTTTTTGAGTGGCACCTGGCTGCAGACGGAGATCATTGGAAGCGACTGGCTGAAATGGCCCCGGAACTGAAAGCCAAAGGCATTGACTCGGTATGGGTACCTCCCGTAACCAAGGCAGTGTCTGCAGAAGATACAGGTTATGGTGTATATGATCTGTACGATCTGGGCGAATTTGATCAAAAGGGTACCGTGCGGACCAAATATGGCACCAAGCAGGAACTGGTGGAGGCCATTGCCGAGTGTCAGAAGAACGGAATCGCCGTCTATGTGGATCTGGTCATGAATCACAAGGCCGGAGCAGATGAGACGGAAGTGTTCAAAGTGATTGAGGTTGATCCCAATGATCGGACGAAGGAAATCTCTGAGCCGTTTGAAATTGAGGGTTGGACCAAATTCACATTCCCGGGTCGCGGGGATCAATACTCCTCCTTTAAGTGGAACTCCGAACATTTCAATGGCACGGATTTTGATGCCAAGGGAGAACGGAGCGGTGTATTCCGCATCGCAGGTGAGAACAAAAACTGGAATCAGAATGTCGATGATGAGTTTGGAAACTACGATTATCTGATGTTTGCCAATATAGATTATAACCACCCGGATGTTCGGCACGAAATGGTCGAGTGGGGAAAATGGCTGATCGATACTCTCCAATGCGGTGGCTTCCGGCTGGATGCCATCAAGCATATCAACCACGAATTCATTAAGGAATTCGCAGCAGAGATGATCCGCAAACGCGGCCAGGATTTCTACATCGTAGGTGAGTTCTGGAACTCGAACCTGGATGCATGTCGTGAATTCCTTGATACGGTAGACTATCAGATCGATCTGTTCGATGTGTCTCTCCACTACAAGCTGCATGAGGCTTCTCTTGCCGGCAGAGACTTCGATCTGTCCAAAATTTTTGATGACACCTTGGTTCAGACACATCCTACCCATGCGGTAACCTTTGTAGATAACCATGACTCCCAACCCCATGAAGCGTTGGAATCATGGATTGGAGATTGGTTTAAGCCAAGTGCTTATGCGTTGACGCTATTACGTCGCGATGGTTATCCGGTTGTATTTTACGGAGATTATTACGGCATTGGTGGACCAGAACCTGTGGATGGCAAAAAAGAAATTCTGGACATTCTGCTGTCTGCCCGTTGCAACAAGGCCTATGGAGAGCAGGAAGATTACTTTGATCACGCGAATACGATTGGCTGGGTACGTCGTGGCGTAGAGGAAATCGAAGGTTCCGGTTGTGCGGTGGTCATCTCCAACGGGGATGACGGTGAGAAGAGAATGTTCATCGGAGAGCATCGTGCTGGTGAAGTGTGGGTGGATCTGACGAACAGCTGTGAGGACCAGATTACCATTGAGGAAGACGGCTGGACCACCTTCCACGTATGCGGTGGAGGCGTCTCGGTATGGGCTCTTCCGGAGCAGAATGAGGACTGCGCTAACGCTGAGTAATGGCATAGTGCTAGCATGATACGAAAAGATAATCAGATCGCTATGCTATGAAAAAAGTATATAAATCGTTGAACCACCTGAACAGGCGAGCTAGCAGTCCTGTGTTCAGGTGGTTTTTTGCATTTTCCTATGTACAACTAAAACTCCATCCTAACGAACCCAGCACACCTTATTTTCACTGAAATGGCGTTATGGGAATTCTAACGAATCTCAGTAACCTTATTGCCCATAAAAGTGATAGAATTAGCGCCAAATGGAGCAACATCAGCAGATTAGCGCGTCTGAGATTCGTTAGAATATTGAAACCTTGAATTTAATCCGAATAAGGTCTTTCAGATTCGTTAGCTTAACGTGGCCTAAGGCTCACCATACGCAAACAAATTGCTGCTGAAAGTTAAACATGAAATGAAACAGAGTCAGTTCAGTTTTACATCTTAATATACGGTATAATAATCCAAATATGGAGTGAGAAAAAATCGAACAACAAAATCTAATGAGCTTTATTCTTGATAGACGACTTGAGAAGAGGAGGGATGGTATGAGCTTCAAAAGAGAGATGAACCGTTTCTTCCCGTTAGTCATGTATCTATTTGTATTAGCCATGTGTCTGGGGGCTTGCAGTTTGGGAGCAAACCAGAGGCCGGCGGGTGAACCGAAACGAACCGATGATTATACGTTTAATTCGGAGCGAAGAGATTTGAATGAGCGGGTTACGAAGAAACCTGAGTCCTTTCAGAAGAATACGCCGGATGAGTATACTTTGACTGCAACGGTGGATGTGAGTCATGAGTCCGGAGTTGATCGGATTTCTTATGAGATTCTGGTGAATGAGGCTCGGGTGCCCATGGTTAATGTCATTCAGTCCTTCACCCTCGATCCCGACATGATGAATCAGATCGATGCCGGAGAGCTATTTCATTCCAATGTGAGCAATACACACGAGATTAGTTTAGGACTGGACAAGGAACCGCTCGGATTGAGTTTGAGTAGGAGTTATGTCTTGAAGCCAAAGGCGGAGAGCGCCAGTCATTTCATCCAGAGTTACGCGAATATGTATATCAAAATTTCCTATGGGCCGAATGATCAGCGAACGGAAGATTATTTCCATATCCAGGCCGAGCCATCTCCGAGAACGATTGAGTATATGAAGTCATGGGAGAAAGATTAGATTCATAGAAAGGCAGCGCACACTAGCTCCATATTAGGAATCTGAGTAGACGCTGCCGGTTCTTTTATTGAAATGATAAGGTTATTACCTTTCAAAATACTGATTCATCGTATCCCACATTCGATTGAACTCACTTCGTTCCATTGAAAATGCTCCAGGCTTTTCGGGTGTATGATTTTACCTACTCCAGTTCAAATGATTCCAACGTGCCAACCATCCGCAGATCATGCTCGCGGTTGAATTGTTCCCGTTTGTCCGCATCGGCGTACTCGTCATGATAATGCATCAGTATGGTTTTCCGTCTCACTTCGGCGGGTAACTGCTCCAGATCCTTTAATGAAGTATGGGATTTGATCACCAGATCATGCATATGGCATTCATGGAAAATCAGCTGCACATCAGCGGCGATCTGCTCCACCCGTTCCTGGTCGAGTGTACTGTCTGCACTGTAATAGAAGTAAGGCTTGGCGAGTAGCCCATTGCTTATCATACCGGGAACATGCTGCGTTCGAAACGTCTCAAACGTCACGCCGCCCAGTTCAAATGTGCCTCCATCTGGCAGGGGAACTACATCGTAGTAATCGCTCATGGTACGTTCACCATCCGTTGTGTAGCGCATGCCCGGAGATAGAATGTTCCAGAGTGGCTCTACCAATTGTTCGTGGATGAACAGACGGGGTTTGCGGTCGCCTACGATCTGTGCGTAATAACCCAGCATCTGTACACCATTAATATGATCCTCATGCAGATGGGTAATGAACACATTTTGAATATCGGTCATGGCGAATCCATATTCCTTGAGTGCTTTTGCATTCGATTCTGGAAAATCAATGACCAGATGCGTCTCTCCGAATTCAGCCAGCATACTATTGTGATGCTGTTCCACGCTGAACATATCTCCTGTGCCGAGAAAAGTAATTTTCAATTCATTTCATCTCCTTGTGTGATCTTCAGATCAGCATCCTTGCGTTAAATCCAGTATACCTTGTTCGCGAATATATGCCTAAATCAACCTTTTTTGATAACGCTATCATTTTATATTGAACTTTGATGGCAAACAGTGTAGCGTAAAGATGGGAAGTGAACCCATATGAACGTAAACTCACCTAAAGGGAGCGTGCGAGGCGAATGAAATCTTTTCTGGATGAACAATTTTTGCTGCACAATGAAACGGCGGTCAAGTTATATGAGGATTATGCCAAAGACATGCCGATTATTGACTATCATTGCCACCTCAGTCCTCAGGAGATCTACGAGAACAAAACCTTTGGCAATCTTACAGAGGCCTGGTTATACGGTGATCACTACAAATGGCGGCTCATGCGCGCGAACGGAATTGAAGAGCAATATGTAACCGGCGGCGAGGGAGTGACCGATTACGATCGTTTCCTGGCTTACGCCAAAACGGTACCCATGATGATTGGTAATCCGCTGTACGCGTGGTCTCATCTGGAATTACAGCGATACTTTGGCGTCTACGAAGTTCTTAATGAGACAAGCGCACCAGCCATCTGGGAAAAAGTAAATGCCAAACTGAACAGTGACGGATTCGGTGCACGTGATCTGATTACCAAGTCCAATGTCACTGTTGTGTGCACAACCGATGATCCAACGGATTCTCTGGAGTATCATCTGAAGATTCAGGAAATCGAAGGCTTTGATACGGCGGTATTACCTTCTTTCCGCCCGGATAAAGGCTTGGAATTGAACCGGGATACCTTCACCGAATGGGTGGGCAAGCTGTCACAGGCATCCGGCACCGCGATTTCCGATTATGAATCCTTCCTTGCTGCGCTGGAGTCTCGGGTGGAATTCTTCCATTCCGTAGGCGGCAGAGTTTCTGACCATGCACTTGATTATGTTCCTTACGGCGTGGCTACGCGAGAGGAAGCAGCTGCCATCTTTGCCAAGGCACTTGCAGGTCAGAAGGTAACTCGTGAGGAAGAGGACAAGTACAAGACGGTAACGCTGACGTTCCTTGGCAAACTGTATGCAGATCGGGGCTGGGTGATGCAGTTCCACATTAATGCAGCCCGTAACAACAATACGCGGATGTTTGCCAAGCTTGGGCCGGATACTGGTTACGATGCCGTGAATGATACGCCGCTTTCCGCAGCGATGATTGGATTGCTCGACGCGTTGGAACAGCAACAAGCACTGCCCAAAACGATTCTGTATTCTCTGAATCCAAGGGACAACGAAGTGCTCGCGGCGATCATCGGCAGCTTCCAGGGCGGGGGTATTCCGGGCAAAATCCAGCTTGGTGCCGCCTGGTGGTTCAATGATACAAAGGATGGCATGCTCGCTCAGATGAAGGCACTGGCGAATGTTGGACTGCTCAGCCGATTTGTCGGCATGCTGACCGATTCACGCAGCTTCCTGTCCTACACGCGGCATGAGTATTTCCGTCGGCTGGTCTGCAATCTCATTGGTGAATGGGCTGAACAGGGCGAGGCACCGCAGGATATGGAGCTGCTCGGTCAGATCGTACAGGGCATTGCCTACAACAATGCGAAAGAATATTTCCCGTTTGCCTCAGTACTTAAAACGGTCTCAGCTTCACAGTCTTGATGCTCAACAAGTACACCTAATCATGCAAGTTATGCAATAACAGAGCTATCTTGTTTCTTCTTTTCCATTGAAATAAAAAGCTCCCATTATATATCCGGGTCTTCATCCACCGGAGTATAGAATGGGAGCTTTTTTTATAATTTGGATTCATGGCACCATATCCATTGACCCTACAACTACTGGGTTTCTGATAATAATTGTGCATATAAAGCAGCAAGCTCGGGAGAAGGGGCCGCACCTATTTCCTGAAGTAAATGTGCTGTATATTGCTCATAATGTTCGATCAGGGCTTCCTTGTTCTTCTGCATGGAAAGTGCCCGCATGAGCAGGATCAGCGATTCTTCGTTTAATTCATTGCGATGCAGGAGTTTTTTGAGCAGGCGGATGGCGTTACTGGTATCTTTGGCCTCCAGTAGGGCATTACACAACCGTTGGTTTAGTGCGCTATACATGAGTGACAGTCGTTCGACCTCGCTCAAGGACCACGTGTATCCATACTCTCCGAATAAATCACCGACATACAGCTGCTCAAGCAACAGGGCTTGTTCCATGTCGGCCTTGGATTGGATGACAGATAGTCGTCTGCATCCTTCTTCAAAGCGGATAACATCCACCGTAATATCATTTAAATTCAGGGCGTAATAATTATTGTACGTATGCAGTACTTTCTTCAGTCCGTACGCATTAAGCAACTTGCGTAGCTGATAGACCGTGGTGTTGAGGTAGACTTCAGCATTTTTTTGTGGCATGTTTCCGAAGATATCTTCAATGAGACGGGTACGGGACACAAGCCGTCCTTGCTGGACAAGCAGGTACGCAAACAATTCTATACTTTTACTGGATCTCCATTTGGTCTTGGTTCCGTGGTCGCTGTGAATTTCGATTCTGCCGAGAGCGTTGAACTCTACCGCTTGTGTTTCAATCGTCGCCACGACTTCTTCCACAGATAGCATGCTGCGCGACTCTGCCAGCGCTCTGTGTACGGTCTGGAGGAGTCGCTCCTGTTTCACCGGTTTCACCATATAATCAAAGGCAAAGACATCGAATGCAGATAAGGCATATTCTACATGAGACGTTATAAATACAATCCGAGTCTGTTTGCCCTGCTGTCGCAGTCCTTCTGCAAATTCCAATCCGCTTTCCCGGGGCATGTTAATATCGACAAAAATTAGATCTACCTCGTGATCATTCAGATAAGAGGATGCCGCCATAGTATCCAAAAATGCACCCATGACCTCCACTTCCCCGATCTTTGCTAGCATCTTTTTCATAATCAGGTGCATGGCTTTCTCATCGTCTACCAGAATAACCTTCATGTATTGTCCTCCACCTGCACGGGATATGGAGAAGGCTCGTTTGCATTAAACTGGGGTGGAAGAGGTACAGAGAAGTAGAAGTTGCTGCCCTGGGAAGGTCTGCTGTCAAACCAGATTTCGCCCCCATTCAGGCGTACGAACTCCCGGCACAGATTCAAACCAAACCCGATGCCTCGTTCTCCTGCGGTTCCCGTTGCCGATACCGGATACTCATCCTGAAGCAGAGAACGTGCCTGTTCATCTGTAATCCCTTCTCCCGTATCGCTTACGGATACCACAATATGCTGATCCTTTCGTTCGGCGTTCAACGTGATCTGTCCTCCCGGATTAGTGAATTTAATGCTGTTGGATAAAAGGTTTCGAAGAATCAGGTCAAGCATCTCTTTATCCGCATAGACGGACACTCCTGGTGAAATATTCGATACCATTCGAATCTGCTTATTCTCGCTGCGAACACGTAACAAGCGTATACTGGCCTCCACAGAATAGTGTAAATCTCGTTCTACCGGATGGAAGACCTGCCCTTCGCCTTGGCTGCGGAACCATTCGAGCAGTCCTTCTACCAGAGCGAACGTATTTTGAATCTGGTGCTTCATTTCATGGATAATCTCTTCATGATCAGCACTCGATTCTTGTATTTCTTCCTCAAGCAAGTCCATCAAATTAACCAGTACGGCTACAGGATCACGAATATCGTGAGCCACGACATTGAACATTCGATCTTTGAACGTGTTGAGCTCACTTAACTGCTGGGCGTTGTCGCGAAGTTTCTTCTCGGCCTGTACGGCTTCAGTCACATCATTTAGCAGTAGCATCTTGCCAATGGTCTTACCGCTTTGATGCTGAACAAGAGAAAGATGAACGTTATAGATTTTGCCACTTGGGTCGTTGGAGAGTTGAACTTTGCGGACATCGTTAAGCGGTTCCTGTTCAAGCAACTTTGCTAGAAGCTGTGGGTATTGTACAAGTATCTGACTCGCATGCTGGCCCAAGCTTTGGGGATGAAGAGACTCAATGATACTCCGGGCAGAACGGTTGTAACTGGTCAACATATGATCTAGATCGAACACAATAACAGCATCCTGTATGGATTCGAATACCTTTTGGTATGCCAGCGGAGCCAGACGAAGCATATTGAACTGGAAGACTCCCCATGTGTAGAAGATGCCCGATATAACAAATCCAAATGGAGAAAAATCAAGGGGTGAACGAAAGATGTTGCTTAGGTAAATTAGTGAGAAAATGAATGGCCCACAGGAGCCAATAATCATAAATATGATTTGTTTTTTCATAGGGGGTGTGGCACGAAGCAACATCTGTACTAGGAAAAAAACAGAAATAAAGAACAGTGCATAGGAAAACACAACATGAACAGAAAATAAAGGTCCTCTCTCAAGAGACACGAGCGGGAATCCCCAGGATGTATCGATCGTCATATTGGTATAGAAGAGGTGATGCCACTCGTTGGTATTATGTATGATGAACGTAACAGAAGGCACAAGTAGCAACAGAAGCACATTGCGTGTACGCACCCATGATTCACGGCCTGTGTAATGCAGCACCATAAGGAAGTAGAAAACTGGCCCGAGCAGAATTCCAATATATTCAATTCGAAGCCAGAAACGAATATGGTCCAGTTGTTGACTAATAATCTCGAAGCCATAGCCGAATGTATAAAAAGAACTGACAAGCATCCCCAGGCCGTAACTGACGGCTATGGGTGAGCTTCTTCTTTTGTAGGAGAGGTAAGCGAGCATTAACGTGCAGCAGGTTGCAGCCATCAGCAATGCAGATAAATACATATTAGGGTTCATGGATGGGCCGCCTCGATCTAAGTAATATTCATGCAAGATATGCCTCCTATGTTATCAGAATAAAGATTAAAAACATACGTGTTTGAGAGCGGATATTCACTTTTATTTTTGGGTTCAAAAAGGAAGTTTCCATCGATGGTTGAATCTGTTAAAAAAGCCCACCAAGACTTGGAAACAGGCTTGGCAGGCTTCAATTATTGCATCTTAATTATAGGGAGTGAAGAAGTGCTGCAAATTCAGAATTGGTCTGGAGCACTCGTAAAATAATAGTCAGTGCTTCTGCACGGGAAGCAGAGTTCGCAGGATGGAATTCTCCATTCCGATCTCCTTGAATAATTCCGGCTGCTGCCGCTTGCTGGAGCTGAGCTTTATTCCAGGTATGCTCCAGATCGGAGAAAGCGGGTGCTTCTGCGGTTGGTACCTTGCTCAGATCCATAATGCGCGAGATGATGGCGATGATCTCAGAACGTTTGATCTCTTGATTCGGTCTGAATGTACCGTCCGGGTAACCGGACAACACACCCTTACTTTGCAGAGAGCGAATGGATGATTCTGCCCAGTGACCTGATACGTCGCTTATTGTATTGCCTTGGTTACTCGACAGATCGAATACTTTGGTGATCAGGGTTGCGAACTCGGCACGGGTGATGCTGGCATTTGGATGGAAGGAGCCATCCGTATAACCCGTTACGACACCCAGTTTTACGAATGTATCTACAGTTGAACCCGCCCAGTGCGTAGTTGTATCGGTTAATTGAACTGACGCAGGCTTGGACTGTGCTGCTTTAATCTTCTGGGTGAAGCTCGTCATGAAGGTATCCATATTGATAACCTGGTTGTTGAATGTAGGTCCAGGTATTACCGTTGTTCCGGGTGTTGGCTGAGGACTCGGCTCAGATGGTGTCACGGGTGTTGGTACAGTTGTAGGAACTGGTGCAGGTGCTGCTGGTGAGCTTGATCCACCACCTGAACCTCCTCCAGAGTTACCACCTGTATTGCCTCCATTACCCCCGTTGTTAATCGCGCTGATCACAACGGTTTTGGTTCCGAATACGCCTGAAAGATCTGCTGCCTCGGCTTTAACCTGAACAGATCCTGCTGAAGTTCCAGTTAGTTTTCCGTTTGCGTCAATAGTCGCTTTACCTGTTCCGTTCTGCACGGTCCAGACTACAGAAGAATTCGAAGCATCGGATGGAAAAACATTTGCGGTTAGTGGAATCGACTGGCCTGCTTGCACAGAATCGCTGCCGTTGATCGTAATGGAATTGACGAGAATAGGAGGCGGTGTAATGGTGACTTGAACACTTCCAACGACTCCACTACCATCCGTAGCAGTCGCCTGAACCAAAACGGTTCCCGGGTCTCCAGCGGTAATTACGCCTGTAGTCGAATCGATCGTGGCTGTTCCGGTTTGATCCGAGACAGACCAGGTTACGTTAGGATTAGCTGCATTAGTAGGTAGGATTGTAGCATTTAGAGCCAACGTCTCACCAGTTACTACGGAATAGACATCGTCCGGGTTGGTTATTTTAACATCGGTAACGATGGATAGTAAGTTACTATTAAGCAGTTTTGAGCCAGAGTATACACTGATTGGCTTAGTAATTGGAGTGGATTTGATGTGGAAAGTCACAAGCCCAAGTCCACCCTCTGTATAGTATGAGTATCCACTTGTTACGGTTTGGTCGCCATATCCATACAGACTATGAAACTCCAGATTGGGATCGTCTCCATGCAGAAAGATTTCAGTTCGGTTGTTAACAGGGTTCCCCTGATCATCGTAGACAGCCAACGTATAACTTAAATAACCAGGATAAACAGGAGACGGCACGGGTGCTCCGGTTAGCGTTACATGATCTGCGGCAGTTGTTGGTTTGTTAGTTTGAATATTTTTCAGATAAATTAGACTATTACTTGGATATTCAGGATCAGGAACCCAAGCAACCCCATCGGCTTCAGCATATCCCCCGACTAGTTTTTTATTAATATCCGTAATCATTTCTACCTGGTTTCCAGTTTCAATATTTGGAACCTGTACAATCTCTCCAGTGGAATAGCGGAAGAATAATTGGGTATCTTGACTTGGCATATCCATTGGGTATTCTACTGTAAAAGAACTTTTGCTGCTTACACAGCCGCTTAGCACTATTGCAAATAAAGCCAGTATCAAGCCTGCTTTTCCTATTGTGAATCTGTTCATCTTTGATCTTCATCTCCTTAAATTCTGGTTACTACATTTTGAAATAAGTATAACGGGCTCCAATGACGGCAAAATGACAAACCCCATAATCAAGCGCACATCAGCTCTTGTTATGGGGTTATATTGGTTATTTTTAGATGTTTGACTTTGTCTTCTTTCGAGAATATACTTAGTATACCTAATTAATTGTACATCTATTTAATTGTAATGCTATTTAATAGATGTCCTATGATGTTGGATGTCTATGGAATGATAAAGAAAGAAGGAGGAACCCATTATGACGGGTATTGATCCGGTCGCTCAGAAGCTTTTATACTCCATCATGCAGTTTAATAAAGGCAAATGGAGGCAACATAAACCTCATGGGCGCAATCACAATGAAATTATGGTGCTGGGTTGTTTGCTCCACGGGATGCATCCGGGAGAACGGTTGAATTGGCAGGATAACCCGCCTGATTTTAATGACACGATCCAATCCAATCATCCCGGGATGAAAGTCTCGGAAATCAGTGCTTTGCTACGAGTGAAGTCACCAACCATTACACCGGTTATTCGGGGTCTTGAAGATGAGGGGTTGGTCAAGCGGACGATGGACCCGGAGGATCGGCGTGCTGTCCGCATCACGATTACTGAAGCAGGCCGTGAAATCATTCGGGCTGCTCATGAAGAGCGCATGGAGATATTCAACAAACTCGTTAAACACCTGGGGGAAGAAGACAGCACTCAGCTGGCTGAGCTATTGACGAAGGTATACACCTTTTTTGATACACTTCCCTCCCTGCAAAAGGATGATTCGACACAAGGAGATGATACGCCATGATGAAACTGTTTCGCATGTTGAAGCCTTACAAAATCCCCATCTTCTTCATTCTGGGTCTGATCATGTTACAGTCTTTGGCTGAACTGTACCTACCCACGCTGATGGCAGACATCGTGAATGACGGCATTATTAAAGGAGATATCCCATATATCTGGCAGATTGGCGGTTGGATGCTGGTCATTGCGATTGGCGGAACAGTATGTTCGGTGATTGCCAGTTACCTCTCATCCCGCACAGCGGGTGGGTTTGCCAAACAACTGCGTAGCAGAGTATTCCGTCATGTGGAGAACTTTTCGCTCCAGGAGTTCGATAAGATGGGTACTGCTTCATTGATTACGCGTACAACGAATGACATTACACAGGTACAGAACGTACTTACGATGATGCTGCGCATGATGATTATGGCTCCGCTCATGTGTATCGGGGGTATCTTCATGGCGGTATCTCAGGACGCCAAATTATCTACGATCTTCCTGGTTGTGCTTCCTGTACTGGGTGGAGCCATTGCGCTGATTGGTGCCAAGGGTTTACCTTTGTTCAAAACCATTCAGAAAAAGCTGGACCGACTCAACTTGGTGCTGCGGGAGCAATTAACAGGGATTCGGGTTGTTCGTTCCTTTAACCGCGGTAAGCATGAGCGTGTACGCTTCAATGGGGCCAACACGGAACTGCGGGACGCTTCGATCAAGGTCAATGTGCTCATGGCGACCATCATGCCTGTAATGATGCTGGTTATGAACTTTTCGATGATTGCCATCCTTTATTTTGGTGGTTTGCGGATTGACAGCGGCAATATGAATATTGGTTCTCTGATTGCCTTCATTCAGTATGCGATGCAGATTATGTTCTCGCTGATTATGGTTTCCATGATCTTTGTCATGATTCCAAGAGCTTCGGCATCGGCAGAGCGGATCAACGAAGTACTTGATATGCAGCCGGATCTTAGCAATCCTGAGCAGCCGAGTGGCATGAAAGCGATGCAAGGTATGATTGAGTTCGATAATGTAACCTTCCGTTATCCGGGTGCAGAGAATGCAGCTTTGTCTGGTATTTCCTTCACAGCTCGCTCAGGTGAGACGACAGCCATTATTGGCGGTACGGGTTCAGGGAAATCGACATTGCTCAGTCTTATTCCACGATTCTATGATGTGACTGAAGGTAGTGTTCGGGTAAATGGTACGGATGTGCGTGAACTTCGGCAGGAAGATCTACGTGCCAAAATTGGCTTTGTACCGCAGAAGGCAGTCCTCTTCACGGGTACGATTACGGAGAATATCCGTCACGGGAAAGACGATGCCACAATGGATGAAGTTGTTCATGCAGCCCGTACGGCTCAGGCAGAGAACTTCATTACCGAGATGAAAGAAGGATATGATAGCCTTATCGCACAAGGAGGTAATAATGTATCTGGTGGACAAAAGCAACGTCTGTCCATCGCTCGCGCACTTGTTCGCCGTCCGGAAGTCTATATTTTTGATGACAGTTTCTCTGCTCTCGATTTCAAAACGGATGCTAAACTTCGTGCTGCACTGAAGTCCGAAACGACAGAAGCGGCTGTGCTGATTGTAGCCCAGCGCGTAAGTACAGTAATGGATGCCGATCGCATTCTAGTCATGGATGAGGGACGAATTGTCGGTTCAGGAACACATAAAGAGCTGCTGGAGCACAATGAAGTGTATCGTGAGATTGTATCCTCCCAGCTGACAGAGGAGGAGATCGCATGAGTGAACGTACAGAACGCAAGTCGCCTCGTCCACCTGGTGGACCGGGTCCAGGTCCCGGAATGGGCATGCGACCTCCCGCTGAGAAAGCGAAAGATTTCAAAGGTACACTGCGGCGCTTGATTCGTTATCTCCAGCCCCACAGTTCTCGCCTATTGGGTGTGCTGGTCGCAGCCATTCTGAGTACCGTATTCAGCATCATCAGTCCAAAGATCATGGCCGAAGGAACGGATATTCTCAGCCAAGGCGCCATTGCCATCCTTCAGGGTGTGCAGGGGGCCGGGATTGATTTTCCTGCATTGATGAAAGTATTATACCTGCTTGGCGGACTCTATCTATTCAGTGCTGCATTTATGTATGTTCAGCAATATCTGATGGCCGGTGTAGCCCAGCGTGTTGTCTATGACATGCGTGAGCAGATTAGTGCGAAGGTTGGACGCCTTCCTTTGAAATACTTTGATTCCCGCACGACTGGGGAGACGCTTAGCCGTGCCACGAATGACGTGGACAATATCAGTAATACACTTCAGCAAAGTTTGGCACAGTTTATTACGTCTATCGTCACGATTGTCGGCGTAATTATCATGATGCTGACGATTAGTC
This sequence comes from Paenibacillus sp. SZ31, assembly GCF_012912005.1. Lineage (GTDB taxonomy): Bacteria > Bacillota > Bacilli > Paenibacillales > Paenibacillaceae > Paenibacillus. The sequence goes on along the minus strand of NZ_JABBEA010000003.1, from coordinate 348,766 downwards.
CATGGATGACCTTGATCACGATTTTGACGTTGCCACTCAGTGTGGTTGTTGTCATGCTGGTCGCATCCCGTTCGCAAAAACACTTTGCAGGTCAACAGAAATCCCTTGGGGAACTGAATGGTCATGTCGAAGAGATGTACACGGGACACAAGGTCGTCAAAGCATTTGGACGCGAAGAACAATCCGTACAGCAATTCGAGAAAGTCAATGAAGAGCTGTATGAATCCGGTTGGAAAGCTCAGTTTATCTCCGGTATTATTATGCCGCTCATGAGTTTTGTTGGTAACCTGGGTTATGTGCTGATCTGTGTGGTCGGTGGGATCTTCGTTACACGTGGGTCTATCTCCATCGGGGATATTCTGGCCTTTACACAGTACTCCCGTCAATTCACACAACCGATTAACCAGATTGCGAATATCTCGAATATTATTCAATCGACGATTGCTTCGGCGGAACGTGTATTCGAGTTGCTGGATGAAGAGGAAGAAGTTCCAGAGTCCAAACAACCCGTGCAATTACAGCAGCCCAAAGGTGCGGTTGCATTCCAAGGTGTTAATTTTGGATATAAAGAAAATGAACTGCTCATTCATAACATGAACATTGATGTGAAACCGGGACAGACGGTAGCCATTGTTGGACCAACAGGAGCCGGTAAAACCACCCTGATCAACCTGTTAATGCGTTTCTACGAAATTCAGGATGGTCGGATTACGATTGACGGTGCTGACATTAAGGACATGGAACGTGGCAAGTTACGCAGTCTGTTCGGAATGGTGCTCCAGGATACCTGGTTGTTCAACGGAACGATTCGGGACAACATCGCCTATGGTCGAGAAGGTTCTACGGAAGAGGAAGTCATCAAAGCAGCCGTGGCGGCACATGCGGATCACTTTATTCGCACATTGCCTGATGGATATGATACGGTGCTGAATGAAGAGGCATCGAACATTTCCCAGGGGCAGAAACAGTTGCTCACAATTGCAAGAGCGATCCTGGCAAATCCAGCTATTCTCATTCTGGATGAAGCAACGAGCAGTGTAGATACACGGACCGAAGTGTTTATCCAGAAAGCAATGAATGATCTGATGAAAGATCGCACAAGCTTTGTTATTGCACACCGTTTGTCCACCATTCGCGGCGCCGATCTGATCCTGGTTATGGATCATGGTAACGTGATTGAACAGGGCAATCATGAAGAATTGATGGCAAGTCAGGGCTTCTATGCGGATCTGTACAATAGTCAATTTACGGAGCAACAGCCGCAAGCGATCTGATTATAGATATAAATAACAAGAATAGCCGAAAACCCTTAGGGGTTTCCGGCTATTTGTCGTATCTCTAGAGGATTGACGCTGAGATATGAATGAGTTATTTACTGATTCTTATTCACTTCCACCTTCGCGTCGTCGCTATTAGCTTCCTTCAGTGCAGATGGAGCGGGTTCACCCGGGATCAATTCGCGCTGCTCAATCATGCGTTTGACGACCTCATAACAGTCATCCACATGTTTGTTACCCACATAGCGCATGGCTGTAAAGCTGAGTGCGGCAGCCAGTCCCTGTCCTGCAAATGGAACAAATTTGGCGACCGATTTGGTGGCTACGCGTACGCCGACTCTTTTCAAAACCTGTACCACCAATTCCTTGGTGATCATACGACCGATGACTTTGCTTCCGATGGACATGACGAATCCATAGATCATGGATTTGGTCTCGGGGTCCATGCCGTCCAGCTGTTTTTGTGATAATCCGAATTTATTGTTAATGGCAGGCAGCAACTGCATCAGCATCCCCACATCAGCCAGTACGTCTGTACCGGGCAGCGGAACGAGTGTTGTACCGGCAGATGCGGTAGCTCTTTTGCGAACCATGGTACGGCATTCCTTGCGAACTTGCTCTAATTGTTCCAACGTTGCCGGAATCATAGGGAATCCCTCCATTCGTATATGGTATAGATATAACCGCTTTGACTCATTTTGAATGGGTTCTCACCAGCAAAATTTGCAACCTTATGACATAAGGTGTGGAGAAACCTTTTTTCTCATGCATACTATTACGAATGAATGCCGATTAGGATGCATACTTAATTGGGAAACCTATTTTGGATCATGATGAGCGAGTAGCGCAGGGCTTGTTTACGGCTTCGACCTTTGTGGGTAAAGGGTAACAAACATTGGAATGGAGGAAGAGAAGGATGGAGTTTAACAAAGCGTTGTTAATTCATCATCATCATTCGGGCAAGGCCAATCGTGAGAATACAGTGGGTATGGTGGCTGGTGTGCTGGCTCCTGCTGTTCACGAACTCGTCATTGTGCGCACGGATGAACCGGGTGAGGGAGAGAAGCTGTGTCGTGAGCGCGGGGAACAATTCGATGTGGTGTTTATCCTCGGTGGGGATGGCACGGTGCATGAATGTGTGAATGGACTGGCCGATCTGCAAAATCCTCCGTTGATTGGCATATTGCCTGGAGGCACTTGTAATGACTTTGCGCGTTCTCTCGGCATTTCACCGGATGCAGAGACTGCGGCACAAGAAATGCTGGCAGGTCGGGTGGTGTCCATTGATGTTGGACGGGCTAATGATCGGGTGTTCACGAACTTTTTCGGCATTGGCTTGATCAGTGATGCATCGCAGAATATTAACGAGAATCTGAAAGGCGCGCTGGGTAAGCTCAGTTACTTCATCAGCACCTTACAGACAATTAGTCGTACAGAGCCGTTTCGTTACCAACTGGAGGCGGATGGGAAAGAGATGGAAGGCGAAGCTGTGATGATCTACGCAGCCAATGGCCGTTTTCTGGGAACGAATGCCCTGCCCTTTGCACCGGATGCGTTGCAGGATGGTGAACTGGACGTGCTCATTATTCATGAGACAGGCGTTCCGCTGCTGCGAGAGATGCTGTCGCACAAGCCAGAGGGAGATTGGCAACCTCAGAGTGAGAGCATTTCATACTTCAAGGCATCTACGTTAAAAGTGAAGACGGATGCGCCGATGTCAGCTGACACGGATGGCGAATTGTATATGAAGACACCCGCCGAGCTATCGGTGCTGACGGGTCATTTGAAGTTTCTAACCGGGGAGGGTTATTAGATCCCCCGGTTTTTTAGTTTGATTTTAGCTGATCGAAAAATCAAACATTCCCTGCCTGATCTTTCATATGACGTTGCCTAAACTCATCCTCCAGCATGCTCATCTGTATGGCATCATGGTATTGATGATTGTAGAACAAGACATCCCGCTTCACACCCTCGCGCTGGAATCCAAGCTTCTCATACGTGCGAATGGCTCGCTCGTTAAAGGCGTACACCTCAAGCTCAATTCGATGCAAGTTACAGATTCCGAAGCCGTAGTCCAGCATAAGCAGCAACGCCTCGCTACCGTAACCTTTTCCTTGATGCTCAGCCTGATCGATAGCAACCCGGATGTGTGCACTGCGATTCTTGGCATGCATGTCCATCAGGACGATATCTCCGATGATTTGGTCATTTTCCTGCAAAGCAATCAGTAGCATCAGTCTGGAGTCATCCTGTGCTGCATTCTCAACGTAACGTTCAACCTGAGTTCGTGTAAAACTGTTCTGTGTACCCGTCATCCTGCGCATCTCGGCATCAAACAGGCTGGGGAAATAAGCATCCACATCTGTAATCTCGAAAGGGCGCAGGTATATGCGCGATGTTTCCAGCAGACGGGTGATGCGGGGTGATGGTTTTGGTGGGGACATAGTTGTTCCTCCTAAAATGTGATTGGAATAAGGGGTCAACATTCCGGAATTCATCTTGTGCTGCTCACTGACAGCGTATAGAAGGGTCTTTAGTTCCGCTTAACCGCTCCATCCAGAAACAGCGCCACCAGTTCCTGCGCAAGTTCCTCAATGCTGCCGCCATTCATGTTGCGTACATCTTCGCGATTGGCGAGCATGAGCAGTGACGTAAACGCATGGGCAAGCAGCATGGGACTGGCGGCCCGCAAATAACCATTGTCCATCTCCTTCTGAAAATGGGTGGCTAGCACTTCGAAGATACGAACCTCTGCTTCCCGAATCTGAGCGAGTTGCTCCGGATCCAGATGTTTCTCGGCTTCTCGCATCATGGTCTCCGTTTCAATATGGGAATGCTGCATCTTCGCTTCAGCAACCTTAACCAGTCGTTCTTGCAATGTACCAGGTTCATCCAGACGGAGCGAAGTCTGCTGCATGCCCATCGCCATCATGCGGGTGATGGCAACGGTGAACAAATCGGCTTTGCTGGAGAAGTGATAATAGATCGATGCTTTGGTCACATTACATAACGAAGCGATCTGCTGGAGTGAGACGGGTTCATACCCGTATTCCATAAACAGACGTGACGCAGTCATCAATATGTTGGTTTGGACAGATGCTTGATCCACACCTGCTTTGGGTCTACCCGGTGAACGGGGAATGTTTGTTTTTTTGCTCATAGGTACATACCTCTTTACGTATTTAATCGATTGTTAGACGTGTTCACAAAAATAGGGATTGCATAATTAACCTTCCGGTATATATAATTAACTCGATTATACTATGACCCGTGGTTCATTTCTATAACATCACAAAAATAGGGCCTCATAGAAACAATATAGGGAGATGAAGAGACAATGCAGGAAGGTTCGGGTTATGGCCGCTGGGTTGCTGGCAAACGAAGCAAATGGATTACGCTGTTGGTATGGATCATTATCGCCGTTGTACTTGGTATGGTATGGCCTGCTGTAGGTGATCGTGAAACCAATAACGCACAGGATCTGAGTGAATCCAAACCATCGGTTCAGGCAGCTGCACTTGCCGAGAAGGAATTCCCTGGTGGTGAAGGATTGCCCGCACTGATCGTATGGCGTCAAGCCGGCGGTCTGACGGATGAGCAGATTCAGAACATTCAGGCATTAACGGAGCGACTGGATCAAGATCCGGTAGAACAACAGCAGTCCGTTGTGCCACTCTATCAATTGCCACCACAGGCATTGAAAGGCCAGCTTTCGGAAGACGGAAGCACCTTGGTTATGCCACTTTTCTTCAATGAAGGTGCCGATTCGGAACAATTGAAGGAAGGTATTGAAGCGCTTGAGCAAAAAACACAAGACATCTTCGGGGCGAACCCGTTTGATGTAGCTATAGATGATACCAATACATTGGTTGCCCGTGTGACAGGGCCAGTAGGGATATCCATTGATGCGAGCGGACTTTTTTCCTCCGCCGATGTATCCTTGCTGATCGCTACCGTTGTACTGGTATTAGTCCTGCTGTTGTTGATCTATCGTTCGCCGGTATTGGCGATTATCCCGATCATTGCCGTTGGATTCGCGTATATGGTGACAAGCCCCATTCTCGGATTCATGGCGGATCAGGGCTGGATCACGGTGGACGCACAGTCGATCTCGATCATGACCGTATTGTTATTTGGAGCAGGAACGGATTACTGTCTGTTCATGATCTCCAGATACCGCCAAATTCTCTATCATGAGCCGGATAAAAAGAAAGCCATCTTCCAGGCAATTACCGGATCTTCCGGCGCCATTGCCATGAGTGGATTCACGGTCGTTGCAGCACTACTGGTGCTGTTGCTGGCTGAATATGGTGCATATCATCGCTTTGCCGTACCATTCAGTCTGTCCATCTTTATTATGTTTATTGCAAGTCTGACGCTGGTTCCAGCCCTTCTTGCGATCTTCGGTCGGGGTTCATTCTACCCGTTCGTACCGCGTACTCATGAGATGGAAGTCGAACGTGCGAAGAAAAAAGGCAAACCGGCTCCTGCCCCGCGCAAAGTGAAGGAAAGCTGGATTGGCCGTGTTGTAGTAACGAAGCCATGGACCGTTCTTGCAATTACGTTGGTATTGCTGGGAGGACTTGCGGCGTTCTCTACTCAGGTGAAATTCACCTACGATCTGTTGTCTTCCTTCCCGGAGGATGTACCTTCCCGCGAAGGGTTCACGGTCATTGGCGAACAGTTCTCTCAAGGTGAGCTGGCTCCAGTCAAAATCATGATCGATGCCGAAGGCAAAGAAACTGATCTGAAGCAACGTCTCGAATCGCTGGATTACATCAGCAAGGTGGGTGACGCCCAGCAAGGGGCTGAAAATGCCAACATTACCGCCTTTGATGTTGAGTTCAATCTGAATCCATATTCGATGGAGGCAATGCAGCATATTCCGGATCTGCGGGCTACTGCAGAACAGGCGCTTCAAGATGCTGGTGTAGCTAATGTGGATAGTCAGGTCTGGATCGATGGTCAGACGGCTGAACAGTATGACATTGAAGTGACCGGAGAACGGGATGCCAAGATCATTATTCCGGTGGTCATCGGCATGATTACATTGTTACTACTGTTGTACTTGCGTTCAATCGTAGCCACAGCATACCTGATCGCGACAGTTGTTCTATCGTATTTCTCTGCACTGGGTCTGGGTTGGATCATCATTCACTACGGACTTGGCGCGGATGCCATTCAGGGAGCGATTCCGCTGTATTCCTTCGTATTCCTCGTGGCACTGGGTGAAGACTACAACATCTTCATGATCTCTAGCATCTGGCAGAAACGCAAAACGATGCCGCTTCGTCAAGCGATTAGAGAAGGTGTTGGCGAGACAAGCTCTGTTATTACATCTGCAGGTCTGATCTTGGCAGGAACGTTTGCGGTACTTGCTACATTGCCAATTCAGGTGTTGGTGCAGTTTGGTATAATCACAGCCGTTGGTGTGATGTTGGATACCTTCCTGGTTCGTCCATTCATGGTACCGGCTATCACCGCATTGCTGGGCAAATGGGCTTTCTGGCCAGGCAAGTATGTTCCAATTGCCGAAAAGAATGAGGAGAAACAGAACCAGTCCATGTAATGCATGGATTGGGCGAGATGGATGGCGAGGCTTCAAGTTCGCTGTCCATTTCTTTATTTTTATAACAATGACAGTAGAGCAGTGTGTCCTCCTGAGATGGAATGGTGGAACTGTAAAATATCCGCAGGATGAGGCATGATCCTTGTTTTCTTTGCATGGGGAAGGTTTACGTAGCCAAGGGTTTTGGGACATAATAGAGGAAGCGTCGGCCTAGGGCAGACGGATGAATCAACATCAATGGGACAACCAGGGGAAGGATGAAAGCAAGCATGACGAACCAACTTAATGTGTATTTTAACCATGACGGCGGCGTGGATGACCTCGTATCGCTGTTCATGCTTCTGCAAATGGACAATGTACATGTAACCGGCGTATCGGTTATTCCGGCAGACGGATATCTGGAGCCAGCAACAGATGCCAGCCGTAAAATTATCGATCGTTTCGGTACATATTCCGTAGAGGTATCCAAATCCAACTCCAGAGGGAAAAATCCATTTCCTGCGGCGTGGAGACTGCATTCCTTCTATGTAGATGCACTTCCTGTACTGAACGAGTCCGGCAAAATGGAAGCACCACTCTCTGCTGTTCCTGCACACCAGCATCTAATCGAGAAAGTGCGCAATACCGAAGGCAAAACGTTGCTCCTGTTCACAGGCCCACTGACAGACCTTGCGCGTGCACTGGACGAAGCACCAGACATTGAAGAGAAAATCGACAAGCTGGTATGGATGGGTGGTACATTCGAGCGTGGTAACGTAGAAGAGCCTGAGCATGACGGCACAGCTGAATGGAACGTATTCTGGGACCCGGAAGCGGCTTACCGTGTATGGCAGAGCGGCATCCAGATCGATCTGGTTGCACTGGAAAGCACGAACAAAGTGCCTCTGACTCCAGCCGTTCGTAACCGCTGGGCAGCAGAGCGCCGCTTCGAAGGCGTTGATTTCTTGGGTAACTGTTACGCAGGTTGTCCGCCACTGGTGTACAGTGAGACAAATTCCACATACTATCTGTGGGATGTACTGACAACGGCTTCCGTTGGACGCGAGGACATCGTGAAGAAGAAAACCGTAAACTGTATTGTTATCCCGGATGGTCCTAGCCAGGGCCGAACGGTTGAGCAAGCAGACGGACGTCCAGTACAACTGGTGTATGATACCGATCCGGAAGCGTTCTTTACGTACATGACGGATTTGGGTAAAAAAGCTGCTCCGCAGCGCTACTAATTCAGGCAGCCTTAGGGCGTGCCAACATTAAAGGTACAAAAATAAAGCCGCAGGCAGTGGTCTGGATATGGGGTTGAACCCCTTAATCCCGTCCCTGCCGTGCGGCTTTGTTTGTTGTGGGCTGATCTATATAACAATCTAAGCTGCCCGCTATATTTTAAATCGACCAATCAATCCGTTCAGCTCACTGGACAATACCCGGAGAGATTCTGCGGATGCACTCATCTCATCCATGGATTGCAGCTGGCTTCCGGTAGCGTGCGACACCTTCTGGATACTCGAAGAGGATTCACGCGAGATATGCTCCATGTCCTCCACGGAAGCGGACACTTCTTCTGCACTGGCAGACAGTTGCTCGGATGCTGCGGATACTTCATGCAGACGTTCATTCATCGTCTCAATCCCGGTATGAATGGATGTGAACGAACGGCCTGCCTCCTGAACAACAGCGAGACCAGACTGTACAGCTGAAGTGCTGGCTGACATATGGTCCGACAACAGGGCAGTCTGGCGTGTCATCTCGGCGATCAGTTCGGTTACATACTGGGAAGACTGCTCCGATTCCCCCGCAAGCTTGCGAACCTCTGAGGCAACCACCGCAAACCCGCTGCCATACTCTCCTGCACGAGCGGCTTCAATGCTTGCATTAAGTGCAAGCAGATTGGTCTGTGAAGCGATACCTTTCATTAGATGTGCCACCGACTCAATTTTATCGGAATACTGCTCCAGTTGGGAGGTGGAGGCTACCATCTGCACATTCGCCTCATGAATTTTGTCCATACTGTCCATCGCTGTGTTGATGTTGGCTTGACCTTGCACCGCGTTATTGGTCGTTTCCTGCGAGACATCCGCAACGATGGTGGAAGAATTCGCAATGTGCTGCATGCTGCGTGTAATCTCTTCCATAGCTACCGTAACTTCGCCCGCACGAGCCACCTGTTCAGCAGCACCACTGGCTGTATGATTGGTATGCTCGGCAATACGCTGGCTGGCTTCCGCAGTCGCTTGTGAATGTTTGGATACTCCTTCTGCAGCTTGTAGCAGAGAATCAGAGCTTTGACGGATGCCCGTCATGACATCCCGGGTACCTGTGACCAGATGTTTGAACTCGGAAGCGAGCTGTCCCACCTCGTCCTTGCGGCTAAGTTCAACGTTTACCGTCAGGTCACCTTTTCCGACTTCGGTAATTAATTTCTTGAGTTTCACCAATGGACGGGTTAAGTAGTGGGCGAATCCATACACCAACAAGACACTGAGCAGCACAATCGCCAGCGCTGTCCAGATCATAGTCATACGGTTGCGGGACATCAGTTCATAGACCGCAGTGGAGTCCAAATCCGCACCGACCAACCCCAGGACTTTCCCATCATCTCCATGGATCGGCACATACGCTGTAATGGTAGCGCCATATTCATCCTGTGTGAGTTCGCCCCGAATAGGTTCATTCTGCTCAAAAGCCTGTAGCATTCCCTCGTAAGGGGTCTCTTCTGCGGAACCGTAAGGAGAGAAGTCGTCCTCTGCCACATCAGCAGCGGCCCCGTCCACAACGTAGAAATACGTAGCAGTTCCATTTTCTTCGCGTGTACCAAGGGTGTACAGATACTTGAGTCCATTGGCTTCACGCAGTTGACTGAGCTGTTCACGCAAAGTGCCATAATACGCTGTTTGGTCCTGTCCAGTACTGAGTGGTACATACAGGGAGGTATCAATTAATGCTGCTGCCCGTTCAGCTACAGCCTGTGCCTGCATACCCATGGATTGCTCGACCAGTTGAGCCGATGAACGGTACATCGTAATGCCAAGAACCGCACCTGCGGCCAGCATCAGACAGGAAAAAAATAAAAAGATCCGCATAAACAAACTGTTCATTGGTAAAAGTGTTCCCCCTTGATCTGTTGGATGAATCATCTCTGTGTCTCTTTACTTTGGTGCTGGTCGTTCCTTTTTGTTCGTATGTATTGTATTTCCAATGTTCACTTTTCTATTTGAAATATCGGCATCTGGGCGATAAAGAATTAGCTCCCGAGTCAATTTGATCCGGGAGCTAATTACGTTTCAATTCTATAAGACGTCGTTACATCGTTCCGCCACCCTGGCGAATGGAGGCAGGAATCTTTTCAGGTCCCTGATTAATATATTTATTGATAAAAGTACCCACTTTAGCATCGTCGAATTGGTCGAGTTTCATCGTTTTGGTCCATGCAGTCACGACAACTTCACTGCCTTCGGGGATATCCTTGTTTGGTACAGCCAGTATACCTGCCCCGGCTTCGCGAAATTTGGCAAGGTATTTCAGATGCTCTTTCAAGTCCTCGCTGGCGTTCTCACGATAATAGATGATGATATCTCCGTGCTCCAGATTGTGTACCAGGTAATTATAGCCCGGGAAGTCGGTATAAAATCCAAATTTGATATCATGCGGGTTATGCGGCCCCGATGTTGGGATTGTCATCTCATACTGGATCGGGTCCTCTGTATGGTCTGCCCCAGAGTATTTATCGTCAGTCACATCGATTGTCGCGTTGGACGTCAGATCAGCTACATCATATTTTGCCCCTGCACCCTGTAGGAAGAACAGACCAAACGTAACAATTGACACAGCCATCAATGCATGTGCGATCAGCCGAAGGTATCGACTTTTTTTCTGGATGTCCGCCCGTTCTTTCTTTTTCATGTGGCCCAGGATTTTGCCTTGTGTGCGTGATGCCCAGATATAAGCGGCGATGGAGAACAGCAACACGATTGCACCCACGATGAGCCACAGGTAGGATGTACCTGCTTCGTGCTCCATTTGCATATGATTCATATGAGACATGTCCATAGAGAGTTCCTCTGCTTTCTGTGTAAAATGAGTGATCAATACACTACATAATGTAGTGTTAATAACAACAGTGGATCCTCTCATTACGTAGCGGGAGTTGCTAGGTCCGTGTTTGTTACGTAAATAAGAACATACCTATTGCACTACACATTATAGTGTATGAATCATGCTCAGCGCAATGCTGCCTTGGAAAACCAAAAAAAAGACCTTCCCCGCGCGAGCAGGGAAAGCCTGGTATGAATCTAAAGAGCCAGGAAAATTTTCATTGGAATAACCATTTCACGAAAACGTAGATGACAGAAAGAACCTGAAGGTTGTTCTGTCATCGAAGTAACGAGTGTAAACAGCTTTATTCCAACTGAACTATTTTACAGACGTCCAAAAGGCGAAAGCATCAGGCCGATCAGTCCAATAATAATTTCACCCAACAATCGATACAGAATAAAGAACACGACCGCATTGGCGATTAATACGCTGTACATACTGTCGATGGCTGCTTTGGTACGATTCAGTGGATATTGGAACAGCACCGAGTTCAGAGCGACAAAGATAATGATATACGAGACAGCGAGCAATGAGATCGCGATGGAATACGAGATGATAATAAACAAATTCGCCAGAACAAGGGATACGACAGCAGGAACAAGTAATGTACCGAACTGGGCAACCAGTGTTTTGGGACGGAATGTTATTTTTTCAATCTTCAGAATAGCGTACATCAGTGCAATAGAGGCAATCAGGATAATGGCGGTGAACAACAGCGGCCGGATAAATCCACCGATGAACAAGCCGTCCATGCCTATGCGACTAAAGGTAATTAAGAAGTATGTAGAAGATAGGACTGCAATCAGCGCCATCGTCAGCCATCCGTTAATGGAGTGCTGGTCACCAACGGTTTTCATCGTCTGATAAGGACGGGCCAATACACTGAGGAAATAGGATAGATACTGTTTGCTTACTTCTTTGGCTTGCTGAACTTTCTCATTCTGTACGATATTATTCCACTGATTGGAGCTATTGTCTCCTGCAGAAGCATGGTCATCGCTGCCTGTTGATTCTGTTGACTGTTGCTTTTGAGTAGAGACGGATGGTGTGTTGGATGGAACGGGTTCCTGGGAAGATGTGGCTTGCGTACTGGACCAACGGGTGTATTCGGGTTCAGAAGCAGCAGCAGATTCCGGGTTCGGTACTGGAGTGGACGAAGAGGTTGTCTGCGTTAGATTAGAGCCGCACCTCTCGCAAAAGTGGGCATCTCCATTTTCGTGATTACATACTGGACATTTCATGGTATAAGCCTCCAATTTCTAGAAAATAAAAACAGGTAAACATTGTGTCTCATTTTAACGGTTGATGACGAAGTTTGTCTATGTTTCGCAGGAATTAATACCCATAGAGAAAAATTTGAAACAATGAATCGAATCCTGTGTATGAAAACGGGGCTTAGAAGTAACAATAGTATAGGAATGACATGCAGGCATATTAATGTAAATTCACTGTGGTATAAGACGAATTGTTTTTGACCGTTAATGTCTCATCGTTCGCTTTTATGTGTTATTCTCATGTTAACTATATCTTTTGGGTTGCCTACGATCGTATATTTATGTATAATCAATCGTGTTAACACGTCGAATGTACGGTAGTAAGAGATGTGGGTGAGTTCATGGAACTACTGGACAGCAATGAGAGCAAGAAGAAGATGTGCCAGTATTATAACGAAATTTCGAAGGAACTGTTCGGATTTGGCACCACTCTCCTGAGAGTGACCATTGACCAGAATATTGTGACCTTCTACGCGAAGCACCGACGTTCACCGCGCTCTGACGCCCTGGAAGGGGAGGCCCCCGGCTTAAAGCTGGAAGTGGACTTCCGCATGTCTGTCTTATATAAGAAGAAATTCCGGGAGAAGCTCGAGCAACACATGGGTTTGCCAATTGAAGCTATATTGCGGGATTATGATGCGTCCACTCAGTGGGCGATCACGAATGTGATTCTGGAACAGGCCTAAGGATGGATCGGCAGGATTGATTCTTGTTGATGTATACGGAGGTTATGGCCCGGATTCATGATCAGGTTCCATACAATTTCATATGATGGCGTCTGTCTTCGGATTGATTCTGAAGCAGAAACCGATGATGTACCGGCAGCGGGTGTCGCTTTCCTTTGTTTACGAAGAAAAGTGTTCTTGTTTATACAAGAGCACTTTTCTTTTTGTTTTTTCATACACATCACATATATCAGGGGGAATTAGGATCATGATGAAAAAGTGGATTAGCGGTTTGGCAGCAGTGGCAATGACATCAGTATTACTTGCAGGTTGTGGCAGCACAGAGGATGCAACAGGCGGATCAGGCAGTGGGGGAACAGCAGCTACCAAATTGGTTATCTCCACTTGGGGATTCTCGGAGGATTTCTTCAATGAATCGGTATTTGGTCCTTTTGAAAAAGAACATAATGTAGACATCGTACTCGAAGTCGGCAATAACGCTGAACGTCTGAACAAAATCCGTCAGGGTACATCGAATGTCGATGTCATCTACCTGTCTGACTACTATGCACAACAAGGTATTGATGAAGGTCTGTTTGAGAAAATCGATCGCTCCAAAATTCCAAATGTAAATGACATTTATGATATTGCCAAAGCACCACTTGGTGAAGATTATGGCCCGGCCTACACAGTTGGACAGCTCGGTATCGCTTATAACCCGGACCTCGTATCCAAAGAAGTGACTTCATGGAGTGACCTGTGGGACCCGGCGTTCGAAGGTAACCTGACTATCCCGAATATTACGGCAACAGCTGGCCCAATGGTTGTGGATGCAGCTTCCCGTGTAGCCGGAAACGATACGTTTAATGAAGATGCGGCATTTGCTGAACTGAAAAAACTGAGCGGCAATGTGGTGAAATTCTATAGCCAAACGTCCGAGTTCGTGAACATGTTCTCCCAAGAAGAGATTGCAGGTGGACCGATCATGGAAATGTATTTCAAAGATCTGAAAGCAGCCGTGCCTAATGCGAAGTTTGTTACACCTAGCGAAGGTGCATATGCCGTGATGAACACAATCAATGTCGTGAAGGGCAGCAAAAACAAAGAGCTCGCTGAAGAGTTCATCAACTGGCAGCTGAGCCAGGATGTACAAGCGAAATCTGCCAAAGCTAAAGTCGATTCTCCTGTTAATACCAAGGTTGAACTGACTGCTGAAGAAGCAGAAGGCGTAACATATGGTGCGGACGTGGTTGAGAAGCTGAACAAGCTGGATATGGAATTCGTGAATCAACAGGTTAAAGGTTGGACAGATCGCTGGAACCGTGAGATTGCACAATAAAACATACAACCGGATGTCTTAAAAGTTATCTTTGATCAACATGTTTAACTTATATCATTTGCAGCAAGCAACCATATCACCGCATAGGAGTTGAGAACGGATGAGTGAATCGCTGAATCGCATCATTTTGGATGTGGACACGGGGATTGACGATGCACTGGCGATTTTGCTGGCGGTCAAAAGCCGGAAGCTGGACATCCTCGGCATCACCACGGTCTGTGGGAACGTATCACTTCAGCAGGCAACAGAGAATACGTGCAAAATTCTTGAACTCGCGGGTGCACCAGACATTCCAGTGATTGCCGGAGCAGCTGGACCACTCATTCGCAAGTCGCATTATGAACATCGGGTACATGGACAAGATGGATTGGGTGGTGCGCTGCCTGATCCGGCCGTGTCTAAGAAAGCCGAGGAAGGTTTTGCACCAGACTTTATCGTGGAACAAGCCAAGTTGTATCCAGGCGAACTGACATTAATCATGACTGCACCCTTAACGAACTTGGCCCTCGCGCTGATGAAGTGTCCTGAATTGCCTTCTTTATTGAAGGAAGTCATCTTCATGGGTGGTGTTGTTCGCGGACATGGCAACATTACACCGACCGCCGAGTACAACACATACGCTGATCCAGAGGCCGCACGCATCGTACTGCATGCAGGCATCGAGAAGCTTACCCAAGTCGGACTTGATGTGACGCGTCAAACATTGCTGAATGAAGCAACGATTGAGCGCCTTACTGATCCTGCACTGCGCGCATATGTCGCTCAAAGCACGGAGATTTACATCAACCGTTATGAACAAATGAACGGCGTCCGCGCTTGCGCTTTACATGATCCACTAGCCGTGGGCGTAGCCCTTGCCCCGGAACTGGTAGGACGCAAATCGTATTACGTCGATGTCGAAACCGCCAGTCGCCTGTGCGATGGCCAGATGGTATGCGACTTCCAAAACCGTTTGGGCGAGCAGCCCAACACCCTCGTCTGCGAAACCGTAGATGCGGAAGCATTCCTTGAACTGTTTATCAACGCGTTAAACGCGTAGTTGCTCTGCCCAATAAGATATTTATACGATTGCGGAGAGTGCAGAACCGATCTGGAGAAGCGAAGCGTTCCCCTTTATCCCCCGATTTTCACCTATGAAAATGAATCAAAAAATCGGGGGATAACAGGGATCGAAGGACGGTACTGCAGTCGGAGTACTCAAGTATCAATCTCGAATTAAATTTACAAGTCAGGAGTATCGCGATGAAGAAATCAGTAATCTACTGGCTATTGCTGCCGGGATTCGTGTTTTTGGCGGCATTTATGATCATTCCGATTGTCCTGACGATCGGGTCGACGTTTTTCCAAGAAAACTCCTTCACGTTTGAAGGATACATGCATTTTTTCAGAGACCCATACTTTTTGAAAATATTGCTTACGACGCTGCAAGTCAGCGTGGTCACCACCATCGTCTGTGTGGTGCTCGGATTCCCGACAGCTTATTATATTTCGCAGAAAGCGCCGCGTCGCAAAGGCATTTTGCTGGCACTGGCGATCTTCCCACTGCTGACGAGCCCGGTCGTGCGCTCGTTTAGCTGGATGATTATCCTTGGACGCAAAGGGCTGATCAATAACACCCTTGTTGGCCTGGGCATCGTGGACAAGCCGCTGGATATTCTGTACACGCCGGCAGCGATGATGATCGGTCTGACGCATCTGTTCCTGCCACTGATGATTATCTCTCTGGTCGGTGTACTTGAGAACATTGACGGTGACCTGCTCAAAGCAGCACAAAGTCTGGGTGCATCGCGCATTACGGCATTCCGCCGGGTCGTGTTCCCACTGGCTGTGCCAGGACTTGTGATCGGAGCTGTGCTTGTTTTTGTCGGAAGCCTCACGGCGTATACCACACCTGCCCTCCTAGGAGGTAAGCAACGCGTGATTGCTACGTTCCTGTATCAGAACGCCATGACCCTCAACGACTGGTATCTGGCCTCGGTTGTTGCCGCGATTATGATTGTGATTACATTTGTCGTGGTCGGTGTCATGAACAAAATGGCCAAAACTTTAAATCCGAAGGGGTAGACATATGCGGGAGAAACATATCGGGCTGGGCCTGTTCAGTCTGCTGGTCTTTATCTTTCTGCTGGGCCCGCTTCTGATCATATCGGTCACTTCGTTTGAACCGGGAACGGTACTCAAATTTCCGCCGGAAGGCTTCTCCTTCCGCTGGTATGAGAATATTTTCAACACAGGCGGTTTCCTCCGCACATTCCAGACGTCCATCATCATTTCCTTACTGGGGAACCTGTTGGCACTGGTGCTCGGAGTTCCGGCTGCGTATGCACTTAGTCGTTACGATTTCAAAGGCAAGTCCGTGCTGAACGCACTGTTCCTGTCCCCGGTGTTGATCCCGGGAATCGTGCTTGGTTTTACATTGATGAAATACCTGATCGTAATCTACCATCTGCCGATGTATCTCGGATTGTTGATTGGTCATACGATTATCATGCTTCCATTTATCATTCGGGTTATCGCATCGAGTCTGTCGAGCTTTGACTTTGCAGTGGAAGAAGCTGCGCTGAGTCTTGGTGCGGGACGGGTAAGAACGTTCTTCACGGTCGTGCTGCCTAACATCCGCTCAGGAATTATCGCTGCCGTGCTGATTGCCTTCTTGGAGTCCTTCAACAACGTGGACATCTCGGTGTTCATGACCGGACCAGGGGTAAGCACATTACCGATCCAGATGCTGACTTATGTGGAGAATTATTTTGACCCAACGATTGCAGCGATTTCCGTGCTGTTGATGGTACTGACCGGACTCTTAATGTTCGTGATCGAACGGATCATGGGCGGATTTTCATACTTTACTAAACGTTAATTGGAGGCGCAGAACGCTATGGCATTGCTGACATTAGACCACGTATCCGTGGCATACGATAAGCAGACAATCCTGAAGGATTTTCAGTTGGAGCTGGAAAAAGGTAAACTGCTCTCCCTGCTCGGACCGAGCGGTTGCGGCAAAACAACTACGCTGCGCCTCATCGCCGGATTTCTGGAAGCATCACAGGGCAAGTTTATGTTCGGCGGCAAGGATTATACGAAGGTTCCGGCGAACAAGCGGAACTTCGGATTTGTATTTCAGAGTTATGCGTTATTCCCGCATCTATCGGTCTATGACAACGTGGCCTTTGGCCTGCGGATGCGCAAAGTAAAAGACAAGGATATCTCTTCCCGTGTGATGCGAATCCTGGAAGTCGTTAACCTGAATGGATTTGAGAAACGTTTTCCACAAGAACTGTCAGGTGGACAGCGTCAGCGTGTAGCCATTGCTCGTGCATTGGTCATTGAACCTGACCTACTCTTGTTCGACGAACCGCTCAGTAACCTGGATGCCAACCTGCGCCTCAACATGCGGGTGGAGATTCGTCGCATTCAGCAAGAGCTGGGCATTACAACGTTATATGTCTCTCATGACCAGGAAGAGTGCTTCTCGATCTCGGATCAGGTAGCGATTATGAACAAAGGCGTGGTTGAGCAGCTCGACCGCCCGGAAACGATTTTCAAATATCCGGCAACGGAGTTTGTAGCACGATTCATCGGATTCCATAATTTCATTGAATTCGCTGAGCGTACTGATGCAGGTGAAGTAATCACACTGAGCGCAGGTGGACGCACGTTTACAGCAACCGCTCATCCCGGAACAGCACGTCCCGGTGCCCGCAAAGGCGCAATTCGCCCGGATGATCTGATTGTTAGTGGAGATACCTCTGCGGATGTGGTGAACGCCTTGCCGGGTATTATCAAGGTCAGCACGTATCTGGGACGCAGTTATCAGTATGTGATCGAGACGGAACTCGGTGACTTTACAGCAAATCAAGAGATGGAAACACCGTACCTTAGTGGGCAGCGTGTTAGCCTGATTTTCCCACAGGACAAGCTTGTATTGGTAGAGTAGTCGTGAATGTAGTAATAAGAGCAGCAAAGAAGGCATTTCATGCGATGATTCCGGACGAGGCAGTGGTACGCAATCAAGTGCAGTGCATCTGATTAAAGTGTAGGTTCATTGTTCAGTCCGGATCTCGGTGAAATGCTTGTGAAAAAGGAGATTATGCCCCATGCGTGCAGATCAACTAATTGTGAATGTACATGTGTATAACAGTTATTATAAACGGTTTGAAATGAATAACGTCGCTGTACTCGACGGCAGATTCTTATACGTTGGGCCCGGCGGACCGGAGATGATTCAGGCAGACGAAGTCATTGATGCGCGGGGAAGATACATGATTCCTGGCTTGATCGATATCCATCTGCATATCGAAAGTACGATGGTGACACCGGAAACCTTTTCCCATGGTCTGATTGGCTGTGGGGTAACATCCATTGTCGCAGAACCGCATGAGATGGCGAATGTGTTCGGACTGGAAGGTGTACAGGAAATGATGGCTGTGAGTCGGGAGACGACGGTGGACATGTTCTATGCGATCCCGAGTTCCGTTCCGGCAACCCCGATGGAGACAACAGGTGGTTCAATTGAAATCGAAGATATGGACGTGCTGCTTGCCACTGGCGAGATCATCTGTCTGGGCGAAATCATGAACTATGTCGATGTCATCCGTGATCCGGAATGCAAGACAAACCAGATTTTACAGCATATTCGCAAAAACTATCCGGATCTTGTGATCGAAGGTCATACACCGAAACTGCTTGGACTCGATCTGCATCGACTGATCTACGCAGGTATTGATTCCGATCATACTCATCAGAGCATTGAGGGATTACAGGCGCGGATTGCGGCAGGTATGTTTATTGAAATTCAAGAGAAATCAATGACCACGGAAGTCATGGAGTACCTGATTCAACATGATGTGGCGCAGCATTTCTGCTTTGTAACGGATGATGTGATGCCGGATTCACTGGTGGAGCATGGTCATCTCAATCATATCGTACGTAAAGCAATTCAGATGGGGATGCGGCCGGAAGATGCGATCTACGCCGCAACATCTACCCCTGCTTCCCGGATGAAAATGACCGATCGTGGCAGCGTGGCCCCGGGCAAAGTGGCCGATTATGTGTTGTTATCCAACCTGGAGGAGCTCTCTATTGATCAGGTGTACAAAAACGGCCGCAAAACTTATGACAATTCCGAACCGTATAGGCAAGAACGAGTAATCGGGCAATTTCCACCTCACTTCTATAAGAGTGTGCAGTTGGAGAAGCTGGGCGTAGCAGATTTTGCAATTCAGTTGTCAGACCCGAAAGTCAGTGGATCAGGTGTTGATCTCGCTGATGAGGGTGAGTATCAATGTCGTGTCATGATGGTGAAGGATGGTTCTACTTTCGTGGAAGAGCATATTGCACCGGTTCAGTCTGCGGATGGCGAATTGCTATGGGAAGAAAGCGGATATGCGCAGATCGCGACCTTTGAACGTTATGGCGTGAACGGCAATCGTGCACATGGTCTGATCGGTGGAGACACCATCAAACGCGGCGCCATTGCAACGACATATTCACACGACAATCACAACCTGCTGGTTGTAGGACGTAATCGTGAAGATATGATATTGGCAGCTAACACAGTGATTTCGAGCCAGGGTGGCTTCTGTGTGGTGGAAGACGGCAAGGTGCTGTCCCATCTGGAACTTCCCGTAGGTGGCATTTTGACGGAAGAACCACTGGCAGTGGTATCCCATCAAGTGAAGGAACTGAGAGCAGCGATGTTGTCACTTGGATATGTGCATTACAACCCGATCATGTCGATCAGTACTCACTCTCTTGCGGTAAGTCCTGCACTGAAGATCACGGACCATGGTCTGATTGATGTGAATGCAGGTAAGGTTGTATCGTTAATTGTTTAAGTGGGATAGACACCTCTGGTGGTCTGCTTGCGATGATCCATTAGATTATTCGTTATTATATCGTTTGTGTGTTCTATAAGAAAAAGAAGCCCCAGTTCACTCAGGTGAGCCGGGGCTTCTTTTTCACGGATTCATATTCGTATTATCATGTTCGTGTAATTATATATAATCCGAACCCCGCTTATTTTAATTTCTCTGGATTTTTCACCTTAATGGAGACCACTTCCCCGCAATCCAAACAAACGGTATATACTCTTTCCGAACCAATTGACAATTTCTTATCCAATGGACGAAGATTGATGAAGTCAGATGCCTGTACGAAAGACGTGCTTCCACAATCGGTGCATTTCTTTACAGAAGTACTCATATGTTCATTCCACCTTTTTATCATTTTGGATGTGTTCTTTAATAAATTATATTCCAGTAACTGGGATGAGGCAATCACTGATTGTCCACGGCTATTATTTGAGTAAGACTATGTACTCCATTGGAAAAAGAGTCCTCCATCATCGTGTCCTACTATTCATCTTAAATAGCAGGACACGATGATGTAAGGACTACTCCTTATATCTTTGATTTACCAGGTAAGCCAACCGCTTGTACGTTTATAGTTGTACAGAAGATCATATTGCTCCTGGTACATGAGACGCTTCATTTTGGTTCTATACAGACGATAATCGTGTTTACGAGCGGGTTTACATTCTTTGTTGTAATGCGTGCTCTTGATTCCTTTACGGTGATCTTTCAGCTTTTCTTTTCTTGGATCAATGAACTTCTTGTTGTGTCTCTGTGCAAAAGCTGTTTCATTTTCCCATGATTGAATCTCTTCCTGTGTGAACATCTTCATCCCCGTTGTACCGGGCTAGATTTTGGCTTGAGTAGCCAGTGCCTTGAGCACAACTAATAGAAGAAGAATTTTGGGTTGAACATCGTCATCACCTCAGATTTAATCATCCTTATTTTAACATATAAAGCCGTCCGATCAATGCTGGTCTAAGCTTTATTATGGGCACTGTTCTGGAGTAGAAGTGATCATGCAACAAATCCCTTTTGGACGAGCCATAGGATTACATATATAGTAGTAAGAAGAGAATGCTTGAGACAGGAGCAGGGGGATCGGTAACAACTATGAATATAAAAAATGAAGCTAAAACGATATTTTTCGATGTGGACGATACGTTATATGATCACTTGCAGCCGCTTCGTGGCGCGTTGCAGGACGTTCTCGGCCTGCCGGATGATTTCTCTTATGCTGAGGCCTATCATCGTTTTCGTTATTATAGTGACTGGCTGTCTGCACAAGAAGATTTGTCCGCTGTACCAGAGCCGGATGCAGTGGAGCGAATGCGCCGTCGGAGGTTTGAGTTGACGATGGAAGAGTTCGGACTCCCCCTACAATCGGGACAGGCTGAAGAACTGCAAGCACAGTATTTGAGCAGACAGTTCGAGATTGTACCTTTTGAAGGAGCATATGAGCTGATCAGAAGGCTTCAGGCAAAAGGCCATACTGTTGGTCTAATCACCAATGGAGAAGGAGAGCATCAGCAGCGTAAGCTTGAAGCACTGGATGTGCTCAGTCTCGTGGACGAGCATCTGATCTTTATCTCCGGTACGACTGGTTATGCCAAGCCGGATCGCAGATTGTTCGAATATGTGAGTAAGCAGTCTGGGACAGATGCCCGTTCCAGCTATTACATCGGAGATTCGTGGCGTAATGATGTGGTAGGTGCAGTGGATGCAGGCTGGACAGTCATCTGGTTCAACCATCGGGAGGCGCCGCCGGAGTCCGATCATCAACCTCATTTTGTAGCATCGAGCTATGAGGAAATCAGTCGTATTCTGACTTTTGAGTTTGTTAAGCAATAAAATTGTACAGGTGGGTTCAGGCAGTCCTATCATCTCGCGGAGATGAAGGGCTGTTTTTGCGTTATGTGCACTGTGAGAATATTCGCAGTATGTGAGCGTAATTAAAGGTATAAATAAAAAGTGGGATCTGGTGCAGGAAGTACTACACACCCTCATTAATCAGCCGTGTGGACAGTGTAACTCCACTTTTTTTAATGATATAGGATGAAGCTCAGCTTCATGGAATCTTCATGTACAAGACAGGGCAAAATCCTTCCCAAACCGTATATGCGGTGTTATAATTAAAACAAGATTTAGATTAAGTCTAAATTAAAATAAGCAAACCAAAGCAATCCATCATAAAATTCAAATTCTATTTTTATATTCGAGAGGGGATAAATTCCATGAGCACAATCCAAACTAGAAACAACACTTTTGCTAACAACGCCACAGCACTTCAAGAGGTCCTGAACCGTCAGATCGCAGGCTGGTCCGTACTGTACACGAAACTGCATAACTTCCACTGGTATGTCCAAGGACCTCATTTCTTCACACTGCATGCCAAATTCGAAGAACTGTATAACTTGGCTACGGCGAATATGGACGAAGTTGCAGAACGTTTGCTGGCTATTGGTGGACGTCCAGTGGCTACGATGGGTGAACAGCTGCGTCTGTCTCCGATTGAAGAGGCACAAGGACCGTTGTCTGCTGAACGTATGGTAGAATCGGTAGTTGCTGATCTGCGCACAATGGTGGAAGTGATTCGTCAAGGCATTCACGAAGCAGGAGAAGCGGAAGATAACGCAACGGAAGATATGCTGATTGGATTCACCGCTACGTTGGATAAAGAGGTCTGGATGTTAACCGCATTTCTGGGCAAATAAGCAAAGTCACCCTACATCCTGACAACGATATGTAGAGTCCGTGAACAAAGTGTCCGTTCGCTTACAAATCCGGTGCGCTTGCCGTATAATGATGGCATTCAAGATGTACAGAATGGTGGAATGAACGATGCGGTCAGACCTGGAACAATTGCAGGAAGAAGCTGAACGGTTTATATATACTTGTTATGAAGAGCTGGGCCATTCGCGTGAAGACGCAGAGGCCCGGCTTGTTGCCGTTATGGGAGAGATCGAAGTAACCGGTACTTATGTGCATACCACTGAGGAATTGGAGCAGGGTTGTAAAATGGCATGGCGGAACAGCAACCGCTGCATCGGGCGGCTGTTCTGGGATAAATTGCGGATTGTGGATGCCCGTCACGCTGATACGGCAGGAACGGCAGCGGAAGCTGTGCTGAATCATATCCATGTGGCATCCAACGGTGGCAAAGTAATCCCGATGATTACCATCCTTCCAGCGGATGGGCCGAATGGAACTCCGGTACGCCTCTGGAATCATCAGCTTATTCGTTATGCGGGATATGAGACAGAGCAAGGTATTATCGGAGATCCTGCTTCGGTGGAGCTGACCAAGGCGGCGATGTCACTTGGCTGGCAAGGGGCAGGTAGCCCCTATGATGTGTTACCGCTCATTATTCAGGCACAAGGACAAGCCCCAGAGTGGTATGTTGTGCCAGAAGAAGAGATTGTGGAAGTTCTTATTGAACATCCGGAGCAAGCGGAAATGGCCGAGCTGGGCATGCGCTGGTACGGTGTGCCGATGATTGCTGATATGCGACTGGAGATTGGCGGTATATCTTATCCAGCAGCACCATTCAATGGTTGGTATATGGGTACCGAGATCGGCGCCCGTAATCTGGCGGATACGTTCCGGTATAACAAGCTGCCTGCGGTGGCGGAAGCGTTTGGATTGAATACGTCGAGTGAAACGACGCTGTGGAAGGATCGTGCGTTAGTCGAGCTGAATGTGGCTGTGCTGCATTCGTTCAAAAAAGCAGGCGTGAGCATTGTGGATCACCACACGGCGGCAGCGCAGTTCGAGTTATTTGAACAGCGGGAAGAGAAGGCAGGGCGAGAGTTGACCGGAGATTGGGTGTGGCTGATTCCGCCAGTGTCCCCGGCGACGACACATATTTTCCACAGCTCCTATCGTAATGAGATCGTGAAGCCGAACTTTTTCCGTCAAGATCAGGCGTATACCCTGAAAGATGGCGTGGCATCTGCCGCAGAGCCGCGAAGCAACGAGCAGCAGAATACACAGGTAGAGAATCTCCAGCCACAGGCCGGAGATACACCAATGAAATGCCCGTTTGCACATTAAATTGTGCAGGCGGGTTATTTTTTGTGATCATTTTTTATCCAAAAGAAGGAACTACCCCTCTTTCAATCGATATCGACTCCGCATCACGGCCTGAACTACAATGGCAGCAGCAATCAGCACCAGATTGAACACAAACACGGAGTACAGCGATCCAACCTCCATAAGTAGTGCTGCAACTAGTGGAGATACGATGGAGCCGATCTCGGCCGCAGAGACAATTTTGCCTATGACAGAGCTTCGACCCTCGTCTGGGATGTGATCACCAATATGAGCAAAGAATGAATCCATATAACATGCACCGCCAACCCCGCCAATCAGCATGCCAACGTAGACCCATAGATGAGAGGACGTGCTTAGAAATACAACAACTTCGATTCCAATCAGGAATATGCCAAGCATGCAGAGCAGCAGACGATCGCCCATCCGGTCAGAGAGATAACCAACAAAGGGAGCAGCGGCAAGCGTAGAAATCCCGGATACGGTGAAGGCGAGACTGGTGGCAAACGGGTCCCACTGCATGATGTGAGCTGCATACAGTGCGAAGTAGGTGAGAAATACGGCATAGGCGCTCATCTCCAGAAAATGTACCGTACCGTAGCCAACAAGCTGTTGCCGCCGGGTGAACCCTGTGTATGGGCCAGTTGTTGTTGATTCGGGAGCTTGATTGGATTGGGAGGTTAAGGAGGTGTCCGCAGCTTGCGTATGCAGTGCATCAGATGTTGTTGAAGGTAAAGGAGGGGCGTCATCCGTGTGGAGCACCGAGTATCCTGAGTTATCAAGAGTTTCTTGCTTCACGACAGCCGAAGGATATTCTAATAGATGATCACTTAACGTATCCCCGGATTTAAGATTAGCTCTAGCTTGTGTGTTCGTCTTCATCCCCATCGCAGCGACCATGGCCATCAGACAACATACCGTGACGAGCAAAAAAGGAACCGACAGTGGCCAATGCAATGCGAGCCAGCCACTTATCACCGGACCGAGCACCATGCCGCCACCTTCACTACTGCTGACATATCCATTGTACAGGCCGCGGTTATCTACATTACCCCCATCCCCGATGATGGAACGCACGACCACGGTAAGCCCGGTGGAAGCGAGCCCTTGCAGCAGTCGGAGCAGGCCGAACAACACCGCAGCAGAAGACAGCGCGAAGCCGCCCATGCAGACAGCGAGCAGTAACAGCATGAGGATGAGCGCCTTTTTACCACCTAGTTTCTTATAAATTGCCGCTGCAGGAATGCCCCCAAGGACTTTACCTACATAAAAGAGTGCAAAAATAACCCCCATCATCCAGCCGGACAGGCCGAATTCTTCAATAAACAACGGAAACAGGGGCAGGATCATGAATCCGCCCATCTGACTAAGGAAACAAATCGTCATCAGCAAAGGCAAGTTACGACGAATATCCAAGAGCCAAGACTCCTCTCACACATAAAATGGAATCCCAAACGTACTTCATTTCCCAAAGGAATGCGTAGATATCGACATATAACCGTAATGTATGCAGTATTTTTGAAAATAAGAAGAAATCACACATGGCGTTTACATCAAAACCATTGCGGATATACCTGAATCATATATAATAGATGGGTTATCTATAAGGATGCATGAACGAAAAGTGTACAGACTTAAGGTGTACCTCAAGTATAAGGGGGCGATGTGAAGCATGTCAGAACAACAACCGATTATCCGCTTCGAAGCGGTGACTCAGCAATACGATCAGGATGAAGCCGTATTGAAGGCAGTCAGCTTTGAGATTGAGCGGGGTAAATTTTATACGCTTCTCGGCCCATCGGGCTGCGGGAAAACAACGATATTGCGGCTGATTGCCGGCTTTGCGGAGCCGACACAGGGCAGTATTTATTTTAACGGTGCGCTCATCAACCGAGTGCCCGCCCACCAGCGGCAGGTCAATACCGTATTTCAGGATTACGCATTATTTCCACATTTGAATGTATTTGAGAACGTAGCTTTTGGTTTGCGGATCAAAAAGATGAAAACGGCTGAAATTCGCAGCAAAGTGTTGGAAGCCCTCAAATTCGTCAATCTGTCCGGGTATGAAAACCGTGAAATTGGTGAAATGTCCGGCGGACAAAGACAACGTGTTGCGATTGCACGCGCGATTGTGAACGAACCCGAAATTCTGCTGCTAGACGAGCCTTTGTCAGCACTCGATTTGAAGCTGCGGACCGAAATGCAGTACGAGCTGCGGGAGCTGCAACAGCGACTGGGCATCACGTTCATTTTTGTTACACATGATCAGGAAGAAGCCTTGGCGATGTCCGACGAGATCTTTGTCCTGAATGGTGGCGTGATTCAACAGAGTGGTACACCGAATGATATCTATGATGAGCCAATTAACCGCTTTGTAGCAGACTTTATCGGGGAATCGAACATTGTATCGGGCAAAATGAAGCAGGACTTTGTGGTGGAATTTGCTGGTGCACAGCATGAGTGTGTCGATCAGGGCCTCCAGCGGGACGAGCCGGTAGAGATTGTCATTCGCCCAGAGGATCTGGAGATTACAACCGAAGACCAAGGCAAGCTGAAGGTTAATGTGGACTCCCAGTTATTCCGCGGGGTGCATTACGAGATATCCACGTACGACGATGCGGGCAATGAGTGGCTTGTTCATTCAACCAAGAAAGCCGTTGTCGGCGCGCGGATTGGACTGTATTTTGACCCGGAAGCTGTACACGTCATGCGCTTTAACGAGACCGAGGAAGAGTTCGACAAACGACTCGAAGCCTACCAAGAGGCCGCTCATGCAGACTAAGGCCAGCACACGCAATGCGTATCTGATTCCATATGTATTATGGATGGTGTTGTTTGTTGTGGCGCCGGTTCTGCTGGTCATCTATTATTCATTCTTCGATGTAGAGGGCAACTTTACGTTTGGCAACTACGCCCGGTTCTTCACACCGGTGTACTTACAGATGACGCTCAGTTCGTTCTGGTATGCATTTCTGATTACGGCGTTCTCGCTGCTAATCTCCTACCCGACAGCGTATATGCTGACCCGGACGAAGCACAAGCAGCTATGGTTGCTGCTGATCATTCTGCCAAGCTGGATCAATCTCTTGTTAAAAGCGTACGCCTTCATCGGCCTGTTCGGAACGTACGGCCTGACCAACTCTCTACTTGAAGTCGTGGGTATTGGTACACAGCAGATTTTGTTCACCGACTTCAGCTTTATCTTTGTCTCGGTGTACATCTTCATTCCATTCATGATTCTGCCGATCTTCAATGCGTTGGAAGAGATGAATCCATCGTTAATCTACGCGGCGCGGGATCTGGGGGCCTCGTCGTGGCTGACTTTCCGCCGGGTTATCTTTCCACTGACCATTAGTGGAGTAAAATCAGGCTGTCAGGCTGTATTTATTCCTGCGCTGTCTCTGTTCATGATTACCCGCCTCATTGCGGGGAACCGTGTAATTACGCTGGGAACAGCGATTGAACAGCATTTTCTCGTCACCCAGGACTGGGGGATGGGTTCAACGATTGCCGTCTTTTTGATTATTGCGATGGCGATTATTATGTTCCTGACTGGATCAGGCAAGAAGGAGGTGCGTAATGGGAAGAAACGGAAAGCTGTCTAACGTCTACCTAGCCGTTGTATTCGCCATACTGTACGCACCGATTGCGTACCTGATCTTCTATTCCTTCAATAGTGGCGGCCATATGCGCAGCTTCGAAGGATTCACGCTCGAATGGTACAGAGAGGTGTTCGCCGATACACGGCTGCTCATCATCGTGCTGAATACATTTATCATTGCGCTGCTGTCATCAGCGATCTCGACAATCCTTGGTGTTGCAGGAGCACTGGCAATCTACCATGTGCGTCGCAAACGGACCAAAAATACGTTGTTGTCACTCAATAACGTGCTCATCGTGAGTCCCGATGTCATCATTGGTGCATCATTCCTGATTCTGTTCACCATGATTGGCATCAAACTGGGCTTCATTTCGGTCCTGCTGTCTCATATCGCATTCAGTGTACCGATCGTTGTAATCATGGTACTGCCAAAGCTGCAGGAAATGAGCCCAACACTGATGGATGCAGCGCGCGATCTGGGCGCTGGTTCATGGCAGATTCTGACGCGCGTGGTGTTGCCATACGTGAAACCGGGTATTTTTGCTGGATTCTTCATGGCATTGACGTACTCGCTCGATGATTTTGCAGTAACATTCTTCGTCACGGGTAATGGGTACTCTACACTCTCTGTAGAAATATACTCCAGAGCAAGGCAGGGTGTATCGTTGTCAATCAACGCGCTATCAACCCTCTTGTTCCTGCTCACGGTGCTGCTGGTAGTCGGATATTACTTCATTAACCGCCGTGCAACACGGATACCACCCGGAGGAAAGGGGCTGCGTCCATGAAGCAACTGGTACGGACATTTGCAATTGTTTTTGTGGCCGCCTTTGCCTTAATGATTCTGGCTTCGTATCTGAACAAGAGTCAGGGGTATTCTGGCGGCAACACGCTGACCATCTATAACTGGGGCGATTATATCGACCCGGATCTGCTTAAGGAGTTTGAAGACGAGACCGGCATTAAGGTCATCTATCAGACGTTTGACTCCAATGAAGCAATGTTGACCAAGATCGAGCAGGGGGGCACCACGTTTGATGTGGCGATTCCTTCCGAATATGCGATTAGCAAAATGAAAGAAGAAGACCTGCTCGTTCCACTCGATCATAGCAAATTAACTCATCTGGACAACATTGATCCGCGATTCATGGACTTGTCCTTTGATGAAGGCAACAAGTACTCTATCCCTTATTTCTGGGGAACGGTGGGGGTTGTGTACAATCCCGAACTGGTGGATGGGTTGACGTTTGATAGCTGGAATGACCTGTGGGACACACGTCTGAAAAATCAAATCTTGCTCCTTGACGGTGCACGTGAAGTCATTGGTATGGGGCTCAACAGTCTCGGCTATTCCCTGAACGATACCAACGAAGACCATCTGCAAGAAGCACTGAAGAAGCTGTCGACATTGACACCGAACGTCAGAGCGATTGTCGGGGACGAGATCAAGATGCTGCTTGCGAACGAGGAAGCTGCGGTTGGACTTGTGTGGTCCGGGGATGCATCCGAGATTATGGATGAGAACGACAAGCTGGATTACATGGTGCCGGAAGAAGGCTCGAACCTCTGGTTTGATAACATGGTTATTCCGAAGACAGCGAGTAATATTGAAGGGGCGCACCAGTTTATCAACTTCATGCTGGACCCGGATCATGCCGCTCGCAATGCGGAATATGTCGGTTATTCCACTCCGAATGCGGAGGCACTTAAGTTACTGCCAGAGGACATCTCCGAGGATGAACGCTTCTATCCAGACGAGAAACTGACAGGTAAGCTGGAGGTCTACGATAATCTGGGCAAAAAAATGCTCTCGCATTATAACGACCTGTTCCTGGAGTTTAAAATGCACAGTAAATAACCACCAATAACGTGTGCACAGTTCGTTAGATTATGAAAAAAACAAAAAGGGTTGCTGCTCGTCATTCCACTTGAATGACGAGCAGCAACCCTTTTCTATTACCTACTTCAGAGCAATAGCTCAGGTTATATTATTTTCGTACACACGTTAACGGAGGGGACAGAAAAAACGAAGGAAGCGTAGCGGTCGCCTTTATCAACGGATTTTCCCATTCTAGATGGGATTCAAAAAAAACCGGGGATAACAGCGATCCGAAGTTGTTCTGTCACCAAGTGGAAACGAATAAAGGGTTACATGCGCTTTTTGCGACCCACCATGATCCATGCCCCACCCATAATCAGCACAATCGCCACAAACGGTTGGATAAAGCTCAAGCTGCTCAGCATCGTACCAATCGACATCACAGCGAAGAACAGCAGCGATATCACCGTTAGAATGTTGATGGGGATCAGCAACCATTTGTTCCGACCACCGAACCAGTACAATTCAAACAAACCAACAGCTACAGCCAGAATGAAGCCCGGCCACATCGTACCCCAGTTGTTAAACAGCATGGCGATCTGACAGACAATACCGACAGTGAGCAACAAGCCACCAGGAACCAGCAGTCCAACCCCTCTGCCAATCATGGAGAAGTACAGCCAGTGGAAGAACAGTCCCAGTGGAATCACGAATAACGTGGGCCAGAAGGTCGCAAAGATCGTACCCGGACCGAGTGAACCTCCCTGATTCAGAATCAAGTACACGCCCAGTAAAATGAGAACAGGCGCAAGGATCGTACGTTTAGCCATAATATCTCTCCTTCTCAATCAAACATCAATTTCCGAACGGTTGTATGTAGAGCAATACTTTCGTTACTCACAGCATACCATGAACTGGAAAAGTCTATCCTCCGTCTTTGGAGTTAAAGTGAACCTAGACCAAAGTCTAGGTATGAAAGATGCTCAGCAGTTTTTTTATGACCGTGAAAATAACTTACTTCGAGTAAAACCTCATCTGGCAAGGAAAATACCCCCATAACGCAAAAATGTCTCGCCCTGTTCCACATGCATAAGCAGAGGTGCGGGCGAGATCTGTTATTAACAACATACGTTTCGTTGACTGTTTAGTCAACAGTTAAACTTAAATTGAGCAACTACTGAATGGTAAAGCTACTGTTATGAGTTATCAGAAGCAAAGCTCGTTATTTCACCACATCCGAATGTTTCTTGCCCCAGCTGTTCACACCGTCATCCTCAATGATGGAGATGGCTGCGTCCGCGATGTCGGGGTTCGTCATCAACTTCTCCTGGATACGGAACTTGATGTCATCTGCATCGGCAAGGCTTAGTCCTTTGGTCAGTTCAATCAGACCTTCCACATGATAATAGCGGCCTTCCTGGATGATACGCATCATCTGAATATCGGCAACGTGCGTGTCTGCGAGAATGGTTTGGGACACTTTGTCCTCAATATCCTGCGGAGCCGCAACACCGATTAATCCGATCATATTATCGTAACCGACACGGAAAGCTACAGCGATCATCAGACATCCAATAATCGTCGTCACAATGCCGTCGAGCAATGCAAAATTGGTCAAGGCAATGACCACGACAGAGATCAATGCAAGCAGGGCACCGAGCACAGCGACAACATCTTCGTAGAATACGAGACGTGTTGGTGGTGCAGCACGGCCTACATTTTTGATGGCAGCAGGGACCAAGGCAAATCCGGTGGCTTTGGGTGCGCGTGCTTCTTTGAGAATTTCCTTCATGGCTTTGATCAGAATGGCCCCGTCGATCAGAATGTTCAAGATGAGCACACCAATGTTAATCCAGAGCCCACCGGAATGACCGGCAGGATGTTGGAGCAGGTGAATCCCCTCATGAATCGTCTCATAGGCCATAATTGTCACGACAATAACGGCGATCATGCAGAAAATGTTAATGACCCGTCCGAATCCGGTCGGGAAGCGGCGTGTAGGTTTTTTCTCGGACAACACACTTCCGACAAATACAAACCCTTGGTTAATGGCATCAGCGAGTGAATGCATCGCCGAAGCGAACATGGCACCACTGCCACTGAATAGGAAGGCTCCCCCTTTGCACACAGCAAGTACAGCATTACCTGCCATCGCTACGGCGGAGGATGTGTTTCCTTTTTTGACGAGAGACATAAAGCTCTCAGACTTTGGTTGTTCAGCCACTTCGTATGTTCCTCCCAGATCAATGTGATGGTGTAGAAAAGGTAGTCCTCATCTACATAGGTTGTACATTTCCACTAAATGTTATTATAACCGCTTTGACATATCCCAGCATTATGCAAAAAAGGTCATATCATCATGTGATTCATGTGATCCATAAGGAGTAGGCTGATTCCAGCTGGGACACGCTAGACTTCTTCAGTACTCGATGGCCTCCAGGGCACGTAAGTTCCGGTTGGATTGTTCCAAAAGCTCCGTAAATGTGCCGGCTACATAATATATAAAATCCGGATCATGTACGTACATAATAATCTGCCCAACCGTTCCTTGCTCTGTCGGATCAAAGTCGAACATCAGATACAGTGAGCCACCTCCAAGCATGCCAAACGTGATCCATTTCTTTTGAAAAAGGTAGGGTTTGATTCGGGGATCAAGCTCACGGATCTCTTCTTCGGTATAATAATCATCCAGGCGGTTCTCCACCAACGAGGACTGTTCCTTTTGAATCTTTTCCAGGGATAACAGGTAAAATGGGTCGGATTCTCGTCCTTCCTCAAGGCTTGGATACAAGACGTGAAAGCCATAACCACTCCCATTTTTACGCTTATAAAACGCACGAAAGTCAGCGGGTAATCGAATACCATGTTCACGCTCGAATGCGTCAAGCTGCTCATCCGTCACGCCATCAAACTCGCGATATGCCTCTAAGAGCTCTCGGTTTTCCTCATCCTGTACCTTCTCTTCAAGTAAAACATCAAGTTCATCCATCAATTCATATATGCGCTGTTCTGGCATCCAATTCCCCTCCGTATGAGCTATTCAGATAATATGCTGAGTGATATGCGAGCAATTTGTGCCTGATTTCACCTCATATTATAGTTATAATCCAGAAAAGCACACAAGAATCCAGAGTCCTTGTGTTACCTGCTACATTGGTCTCATCATTTAAACCAAACAACAAATAAAGCGTGGGTTACAGGGGCAATCCCTGTAACCCACGCTAATTATTTATCTACTATATAAATGAAACTAATCTTTTACACGAAAACGTAGAGGGCAGAAATAACCTGAAGAAGCGAAGTGTTCGCCTAAAAGCTTTCTGCAAGAAAGCTACATCGGAAGCATAAGCTTATCCCCAGATTTTCACCTTTATATAAAGTAAATAAAAAAATTTGGGGATAACAGCGATCGGAAGGTTGTTCTGTCATCGGAGTAGCGAGTGTAAATACTTTAGTTCGTTTTATATAGTCCTCTTTAATCAAACTTCCAGCAAGACAGACTGAGGTTGCCATACTGATAGGCTTTGAAAAGGAGCGATGCCTGCTTGTTCTGATCACCCGCACCCATGGCGAGCAACAGCGGTACAAAATGCTCCGGGGTAGGCACGGCGGCTTGAGCTGAAGGTGCCAGCTTGTCATAGGAGAAGAGGGATTCCGTATCCCAACTCACCAGCTTGTCATGAAGCCAGTTGTCGAACTCTGATGCCCACGGGTCAACGCCGTTACTTTCCCAGTTCAATCGACGTAGATTGTGGACGGTTCCACCGCTGCCAATGACGAGAATGTCTTGCTCACGCAAGGAAGCGAGTGCTTGTCCAACCTGATATTGCTGCTCACCTGTCAGATATCGATTCACGGACAAGGCAATTACGGGAATATCCGCATCTGGATAGAGCAGGCGCAGAACAACCCAAGCGCCGTGATCCAGGCCACGAACATCATCCGTTTGTACTGGAATCCCAGCTCCCGCGAATAGACGCTCCACCTCGGCTGTAGTCTCTGCATGTCCTTGAGCGGGGTATTTAATCTGGTACAATTCAGGCTGGAAACCGCCAAAATCATAGATGGTTTCGTAATTGGCTACCGAGGATACAAGCTGAGTTGTGGATTCCCAGTGAGCAGAGAACAATACAATTGCTTTGGGTTTCGGCAGTTCTTGACCAAGTTTTTGCAAAAATTCGGTGTACACATTCTCCTCCAGTGCCAGTGATGGGGCACCGTGAGCAATAAACAGGGATGGCATCATTATGAATTCAGTCCTTTCGAGTCTTCGTTAATCAGGTTCGCATCTGTCCGAAGCCATTGTTGGAATTGTTGGTATAGATCAGGGGTCACCTGGTGCCCGCCGTTGTAAGGTACATATGTGACGTGATCGCTATGTTGACGGAAGAAATCGGCGTTATCTTCGCCCAGTTGGAGCGGGAATAGATGATCCTGATCTCCATGTGAGATGAACACAGACAGCTCCGAATCGGGTTGCAGCTTGTACTCGTCTTTCACAAATTGCGGGATGTATCCACTCATCGCTACAATGCCTTTAATCGCATCTCCCATGATCAGCGATAGGGTCATCGCCATAATGGCGCCTTGGCTGAAACCGGCGATATAACGCCGCGTGGGATCAATCGCATATTTGGCGGACAGATCAACAATTAGCTGTTGCAGTCCCAACACGGAGGCATCATACAATTCACGGATAGGGTTGCCAATGCTTTTGATCTGAAAATAAGCATAACCACTACCCTGAACGATAGGTCCACGGATGGCGACAATAATAAAATCAGACTGCATAGGCTCCATCAAACGAAGCATATCTTGTTCATCTGATCCCATACCATGTAAGACGAAGATTACGGGATAACGCTGATCTGAATTGTAATGGGACGGTAATCGGACTTCATGTATATAAGGAGAATTCATTGAAAACACCACCTGAAGAGGATTGAGTTAAATATATCGTTCTGACAATAAAGTTACAATAAAAGTTCACCAATATGAAATAAATATTCTTATTTATGAACAAAATTTATCATGGTTTCATTGTAGGGTCAATACTTTTTTTGTATGATGAATATATGTTGTTTATAAAAAATCTTGAATGGTTCTACAATAAATGCCGCTATGCATGGTTCATATCTTATTCCCGAGGACGTGATCAGGATGTTAAAAAGTATTGTGCCTATTCTGAGAATATTTGATGAAAATAAAGCTAGAGAGTTCTACCTTGAATATCTGGGTTTCCAATTGGATTGGGAACATCGATTTGAGCAAGATATGCCCTTATATATGCAGATTTCACTCGATTCCATCGTGATTCATCTGTCCGAACATCATGGAGATTGTACACCAGGAGCTGCCTTACGCGTAGAAACGGATAACTTGGATGCATTACATGGTGCACTTCGTCAGAAAGAGTACAAACATGCGAGACCCGGTATAGAGGAGACCCCTTGGAATTCAAGGGAGATGACCGTGACGGATCCGTTTGGCAACCGGATTATATTTGTTGAGGCAAGCGCCGAATAGATAACCTGAAGAAGTTACGCGTACGACTGGTGTCTTATATAGATCAATAGAAGGGAGGGACGCGATATGGATATTGGTTTGGCTATTCGTACGATCCGCAAGCAGAAACAGATTACGATCATGCAGATGTGCGAGGGCACAGGGTTGTCCAAAGGTTTTATCAGCAACGTGGAAAACAACAAAACGTCACCTTCCATTGCTACGCTTGAAAGTATTGCGGATTATCTGGAAGTGCCACTTCCCTATTTATTGCTGACACCGGAGCAACGGATGAACGTGGTACGCAAGAACGAGCGTAAGGAAACGACAGCCGGAAGTGGACAGATTAAAGTGCAGCAGCTTACAGCCAAAGGTGCGATGCGTATGTCCATTGTGGAGTTACCGCCAGGTGCTTCGACCGGGGTTAGCAAACATGCCGGAGAGGAAAGCCATCTGGTGTTGCAGGGCAAGATTCGTGCGGAGCAATGCGAAGATGTGGAAGTTCTTGAAGTGGGTGATTCGTTTACCTGGAATGCTGTTGTGCCCCATGAAGTGACGAACATCGGTGAGGAACCTGCTGTTGTGCTCATCGCAGTATCCAAAGAATTGGGTTTGGATCATTTATAGAATAAAAAAAGGACGGCTCCCAAGTCATGAACATGCAAACCTGCATACATGTACAATGGGAAACGTCCTTTTATATTTCTAACGAACAATAGGGTGCGAGAAGTTCGTTAGAAAAGACAGAGGGAGACTCTGCCTATTGTGGATTAGTCGTCCAGATGCCTGCTGCTTTGACAAAGACACGGTCGGACAGCTTGAGCGTTGCGAGTGCAAGTTCAGCTACATCTTCCGCTTGCATCATGCGATCTTCGTCGCCAATTTTCAGTCCGGCATTGGTCGCAAGCTCCGTATTAACGGTGCTTGGAGTCAGTGCTGTTACACGAATGTTGGACTTGCGCACTTCCTGCATCAGGGATTCGGTCATGCCGAGTAGCGCAAACTTGGATGCACAGTATGCCGAACCTGTAGCGAATCCGCGTTCACCTGCAGTGGAAGCAATATTGATAATGCTGCCGCTACTTTCCTTGATCATGCTCGGAAGGACAGCGCGTGTAACGTAATATGTACCCATAACGTTAACATGCAGGATGCGCTCCCATTCTTCCGGCTCCATCTCCATGAACGTCCCGAACTTTCCGATCCCCGCATTATTGATAAGGATATCCACCGCACCGAGTTCCATCTCGATGGCTGCTACAGCGGCTTCCGCCTGCGTGCGATCCGAGATATCTGCTACAGCACTGGTTACTTTCACACCGTATTCTTGACTCAGAGACTGTTGCAGAGCCTGAAGATCGGAAGCGGTACGTGCAATAAGCCCGAGGTGTACACCTTCTTTGGCAAGTGCTTCAGCGATCGCACGGCCTATACCTTTACCGGCACCTGTGATGATAGCTGTTTTATTTTTAAGTTCCATGTGGGTAATTCCTCCTTAGAAATGGACTAGGGCGTGTCTAAAAACTCCGAAGGAAGCAGATTTTGCTGAATTTTCGTTCCAAGCAAGGAAGTTTTCTGCAGGCGTGCCGGGGCACGTCAAGGGAAAGTGACGCAGCATGGGGCGAAAAGGCGGTAAAATCTGCACTTCAGCGAGTTTTGAGACACGTCCTAGCATTCAATTATACTATTATTACCCACAGTTCGGAAATTGGCTTCATCACTATTTGGTAATCTCGATGCTGCCAGAAGAAGTACGGGCCTTGATCACTTCCCGGCTTACCATTGGCGATTCAGGTACATCTACACTTCCGGAAGTAGCCTTAGCATCATAGATTCCGTCAAAATCAGGTGCAGCTTGAATGAAAATATCTCCTGATGTTCCAGACGCATTAATTGGGGCGGAATG
The DNA here is from genome assembly GCF_012912005.1 of Paenibacillus sp. SZ31. GTDB lineage: Bacteria > Bacillota > Bacilli > Paenibacillales > Paenibacillaceae > Paenibacillus. Next base: position 311,820 of record NZ_JABBEA010000003.1, on the reverse strand, counting down.
GGACTGTTCAATATGAATGCTACCCGAGGTGAATTGAACATCGGCCGCACCATTCAATTCAGTGATCTCAATATCTCCTGATTTAATCTCACTGTTTACTTGACCGACTATCTGATCAGCAGTGAAGCTTCCGGATGTCTGTTTCACGGTCATGTCTCCATTAATCATGGAAGCGTTAATGTCACCCGAAGTTAGAGCCAATTCTATATTGGGCGCCTTGATGTTTTCCAGACGAATGGAACCTGAGGTATTGTTCAGCTCAAGCTGATTGGCATTCAGACCTGTCAGATCCCAGTCACTTGAAGAAGAATCCAGCTTAACCTCATTTAACTGGTGTCCTTCAGGCAGGGCAACCGTTATTGTAGAGTCTTGATCATTCCAATACAGGGTAAAAAATTGCAATCGATCACGTTCTGTCTGAGAAAGTTGGAATGTACCGTTGGATAAAGTGGCTTGTTCAAAGCTTTTGACTACGGCAGTGTCCCATTTGCCATCCACTTCGATATAACCATTCGAATCCGGGCTTACGACAAACTCAATATCCGCACTGAAATTAGCATCCATGATCATGTTCTGCAATTCATCCGCTTTGAAATCCCATCGTTTGGAGTAATGCTCCCGTTCATCTCCGAACTGAACCCCATAGATGGATGTCCCAAGCAAACCTATTCCGATACATATCACAGCCAAAGCAAGCCACTTCTTGGTACTCATGCAGAAACATCCCCTTTCATCGTGTTTTTATTCCATCTAATATATTGAAGAGTGACGATTTTGAAGGCTTTAAAAACGTATTTGGATGCGATGGCAAAACAAATGCCGACACCGAATGCCCCAATCGCAACGAAGATCTCAGCTTTATCGAGTTGGCTCAGGAATACGAAATCCACAACCGCTGCCACAGGAGCCAACACCAGCAAGGAAAGGCTGGCAATAACAAGCCATACCGACCACATCATGAGACCAAGAGGGATACCAAGGATCAGATTCAGGAACAACAGGCCGATGGCTGTGAAGAAGTTGCGAGTGGCTCTGGTGCTGTTTCTGGGAGATCGCATGTCGCGATATGTCGGTGCATAGAACGCATCTGAACCCGGCGTATGCGCGTCATAACGATCACCCAGTGCTTCCTTGGCGATCTCTTCCGGCTGTCCGAGTTCCCGAGCGATCTCTTCTTCCAGTCTGCCTTCTCGTAGTCCAAGCTCGAAATGTTGATCATAGTCCGAGAGTAATTCCGCCCGTTCCTGCGGGTCCATCGGCCGTAGATGAACTTCCATGGCCTGCATAAATTGTTGTCTATTCATTAGGAGTTCCTTCCTCAATCAGATTTGCGACATTGCGCACAAAATCATTCCACTCTGTAGTTAGTGCCGTCATGTAGGCGCGACCTGTATCGGACAGTCGGTAATACTTACGTGGCGGTCCTTCAGTTGATTCTTGCAGGTAGGTAGTGCAGTAACCGTCATTCACAAGTCGGCGAAGCAAGGGATACAATGCACCTTCAGCAACTTCGATATGTTTGGAGACCGCCTGAGCCAGTTCGTAGCCATAACGATCCTGACGGTTAATCAATACCAGGACGCACAGCTCCAATACTCCTTTTTTGAACTGGATGTTCACATTCACACAGGTTCCTCCTCAGTAGCTTCATTTATCGCTAGTGTATATTGTTCAGTAGTAGTGGAATCATCATAGCATTCAGTACTATTTAATGCAAGGTAGTGATTTTAAAATAGTTCCTTATCACGATTGATCGATAATATATTCGTTTGATGCTGATGCTCAGCTGAAGCCGTCTGTGTAACTATAATTCAGCATACGCAAAAACCGGATCGGTTACTTCCGTCTGGAGGCGGATTCCGATCCGGTCTGAGAGATGAACTTTTGGTTCTGCGGTTTACAGATTAATCGCTACACGTCGGTTACTCTTGTGCGTCGAGAACTTTAAGGTCTTCCACAGCAGGGCCCTCAATGACATGGCCTGCATAATCGAAGCGGGAACCATGACATGGACAATCCCATGACCGCTCCCCCTCATTCCATTCCACTTCGCACCCCAGATGGGTGCACGTTGTATCCACCAGAAACAGTTTGCCACTGGTGTCCTTGTAGGCACCAGCCCGTTTACCGTTATGACGAACGACAGCTCCTTCATCTTCGCCAATATCACTAACGTTTTTGTGCACAATGCCTACTTTACCGGATATTAATTCCTTGGCTACATTCACATTTTCCACAATAAAATGCTTCATCCCAGGATCGGCTTTGAATCTAGCTGGATCGAATATAGCAGCATGTGGATTATCACGTCCAGTAATGCGATCCGCGAGAAGATGACCTGCCATCGTGCCAGTCGTCATCCCCCATTTGGCAAACCCGGTCGCCACATAGACACGTTCATGTCTTCCGGTAATCGGTCCAATGTAAGGCACCTTGTCAATGGAGATTAGATCCTGGGCTGACCAGCGATATGGAATGTTGCGAATGCCAAATGTCTCCGCTGCGAACTGCTCCAGGCGCTCATAGTGACCGAAGGTGCAGATGCCTTGTCCGGTTTTGTGATTTTCGCCGCCGAAGAGAATAAGTTCTTTTCCGTCATGTAAGACGGTACGCAGGGAGCGGTACGGTGTATCGTCAGAGATGTACATGCCACCCGCATACGATTTCTCCGGCTCGACTAATACGGCGTAGGATCGTTCCGCGTGTAACCGCGTGAAATAGAATCCGGGATCATAGACGGGAAAATGAGAAGCCACGACAACGTGTTTCGCTGTTACGGATGGGCCATCTCCATAAGTTCTGACATGCAGTGAAGCATCTTCCTCTACATCCGTAACTGTTGTATGCTCGTAGATTTGCACCCCGTGTTTCACAGCAGAATCGAGCAAGTAGTGCAGGTAGGCCAGCGGATCAAAACGTGCCTGACCCGGCATGCGAATACCTGCCCTTGCGGGAACTGGAATAGGGAGTGGATCTACCCATTCACCAGGAATATTGAGTTTGCCATAGGCGGTCAGCTCGATTTCCAGTTTTTTAATGTTTTCCTCTGACTGAATGTAGACGTAGGCATCTTCTTCTGCCCACTGGCAATCAATCTGCTTTTCCTTCACCAAATTACGCATCCACTTGGCTGCTTCAGCATTGCCTTCATAGTACATCCGGGCCTGCTCTTGTCCAAAGTGATGCATAATTTCATCAAATATGACGCCGTGCTGTGCAGATACCTTGGCCGTGGTATGTCCGGTCGTGCCATCCAGTACTTTTCCAGCCTCCAGCACGACCACACGCATACCCGTCTGTGCGAGCAGATAGGCTGTAGTAATCCCGGCAATACCAGCACCGATAATCGCTACATCGGCAGTGATATCTTCGGTCAGTTTTGGATAGGCATCGAATTCATGCGTCGCACGCCACAGTGATTCCGGGACCGGGGGCAAACCCGTCTTGGGCTGCTGATTGTCGCTCATTTGTCTTCCTCCTTGATCATCTTCAATCGGTTGATTGGCTTGTCGTTCAGCGCACGTCGATGTACTCTTATTCATGATTGCCAGACTATGGCAGGAAAAAACGGTGCTGTTCAGATTTTGCAGGGGAGATGTTCACAATTTCCTGCGCAGAACCTCTATTTTTTTTGCTAAACATGCTATATGATAGGATTATCGAAACCGTTTTAGGTTTAAGGATAAAAACGAAGTTACACAGCAATAAATGCTTATTATAAAAGGATTAATTTATCCATCGGAAGAACGAATTCATCCGAATTAACCCCCGTTTTTTATTCAGATATGTATTCGCTATCATTTAATTAACTACCGATAACCAAAGGAGATTCCATATGACGACCAACCAAACGAAATATCCGTTTCAAGATACAGCAGTAGAGTTAGACACCCGTGTGAAGGACCTTGTATCCCGCCTGACTGAGGATGAAAAAATTGAATCCATGCTGCAATATCAGCCAGCAGTAGAACGCTTGGGTGTGCCTGCATACAAACACGGAACAGAAGCGGCACACGGTCTGGCCTGGCTTGGCGAAGCAACATCCTTCCCACAACCGGTGGGGTTGGCATGCACATGGGATGCGGATCTGATGAAGGAGATCGGTTCCGTACTCGGAGACGAGGCACGTGTATTTTATAAACGAAATCCGGCAGTGAACGGTCTTACGCTGTGGGCACCTACAGTGGATATGGAACGTGACCCGCGCTGGGGACGGAATGAAGAGGCGTATGGTGAAGACCCGGAACTGACAGCCGAGCTGACAACAGCATTGGTCAAAGGAATTCAGGGCGACCATCCGAAGTATTACAAAGCGGTCGCTACCTTGAAGCATTTCCTCGCCAATAATAACGAAGTGGATCGCGGAAGTGGTTCGTCCAGCATTGATCCGCGCAACATGCGTGAATATTATCTGAAAGCGTTCGAGAAGCCTTTCAAAGAAGGCGGCGCACAGTCCATGATGACTGCGTACAACTCCATTAATGGTACGCCAGCATTGTTGCATCCATTTGTGAACGAGATTGTCAAAGACGAATGGGGCATGGATGGTTTTGTTGTCAGTGATGCAGGCGATGTAATGGGTATTAAGAATGATCATAAATACTATGATTCCCATACACCAGGTACGGTAGAGTCTGTTAAAGCCGGAATTGACAGCATCACCGATGATGCTGATCTGTCCAAACAGGCACTGCGTGAAGGATTGGAACAAGGTACACTCACGATGGATGACATCGACAAGGCGTTGTTCAATACGTTCCGTGTGCGTTTCCGTCTGGGCGAGTTCGATCCGGAAGAAGGCAACCCGTACGCTGCTATCGGTGAAGAGTCCATGATGACGGAGAAAGCAAAAGAACTGTCGCTCAGAGCTGCCAGAGAACAAGTAGTGTTGCTCAAAAACGACAAAGGCACGCTCCCGTTGGACAAAACAAAAGCTGGTAAAGTGGCTGTAATTGGTCAATTAGGCGGAACCGTCTATCGTGACTGGTATGCAGGCACCATGCCGTATAACGTATCCCCGCTTGAGGCGATCCGTGGCAAAGTAGGCAGCGACAAAGTGGCGTTCAAGGATGGAAATGACCGCATTACGTTAACTTCTGTAGCCAATGGGAAGAAGATTGGACTGGCAAATGGTGAGAAATCACCTGTTATTGCTTCCGGAGAAGCAGAGACGTTTATGGTGTCCGACTGGGGCTTCGGAAGTTATACCTTGCAGGCGGAAAGCAACGGAAAATATCTTACCACAGATGAAGAGACCGTAACGGCTTCTGCAGATGAAGTGTACGGCTGGTTCGTGAAGGAAGTATTCCACCTGTTGCCACAACAGGACGGAAGTGTAGGTCTGACCACATGGAATGGCAAAACGGTGACTGCACCTAATGGTGGAAACGATGCATTCGCGGTGTCCGAAGAACTGAAAACCTTCGGTGCTACAGAGACATTCAAGCAGGATGTCGTTGTGAATGGACTTGAGGAAGCGGTAGCAGCGGCCAAGGCTGCGGAAACGGCGATTGTCTTTGTCGGTAACAATCCACTTGTCAATGGTAAAGAAGAGATTGACCGTCCAAGTCTGGATCTCGCTGAATCCCAGCAACGTTTGGTTGAGGCGGTCTATGCCGCGAATCCGAACACGGTAGTTGTCATCGTGGGTAGTTATCCGTTCACATCCAACTGGGTTCAGGAGAACATCCCGGCGGTATTGTATACTTCACACGCAGGACAGGAACTGGGTAATGCAGTAGCTGACGTATTGTATGGCGACTATGCGCCAGCAGGCCGTTTGAACATGACATGGGTACAATCGGCAGATCAACTGACCGACATCAAAGATTACGATATTATTCAATCCGGTCGTACGTATCAATATTTTGAAGGCAATGTACTGTATCCGTTTGGACATGGTCTGACGTATGCGACGTTTAAATACAGCAATTTGGAACTTAGCCCAACTCAAGTGGGTACAGAGGGCAACGTTACGGTAACTGTAGATGTGACTAATACCGCTTCAATCGCCAGTGACGAGGTTGTACAGTTGTATGTTCGTGCAGGTAAATCCCGGGTGAAACGTCCACTCAAAACGTTAAAAGGATTCCGTCGTCTTCATATCGAAGCCGGAGCTACAGTGAAAGTTACCTTCACCTTGCCTGTGCAGGAACTGGCGATCTGGGATGTAACTCGTAATCGTTATGTCGTGGAAAGTGGAACTTACTCCATCATGGTTGCCAAGTCATCCTCCGATGTTCAGCTGGTTGCAGACCTGACGGTAGATGGAGAGACGATCCCTGCTCGTAATCTGGGCGTGGCTACTCGTGCCGAGAATTATGATGCTTATCTGGGTGTTGACCTGGATGAGAGCAAAGAGGGCGGAAGTGCTGTCCGCGTAATTGGAGAGCAAGGATGGATTACCTTTAAGGATGCTGATCTGGGTAGTGGGGCAGCAGCAATTGAAGCTCGTGTTTCCGCAGAACAAGCAGGTGCTGTGTTGGAAGTGCGACTTGGTTCACCGGAGGGTACGCTCGCAGGACGTGTGGAACTTGCGCAAGGTGAAGCCCAGCAGTGGTCTACCGTTAAGGCAGAACTCACGGGTGCATCAGGTGCACAGGATGTATACATTGTGCTGTCCGCAGGTGTACGTATCAGTCACTTCGAGATTCGTTAAGTCAAATAGCTAATGAAAAAGCCTCCGAATACATTCGGAGGCTTAGTTTGTTGTTTAATGACCATTTTGCATAAATCCCCTGAGCGGTAGGAATCGAATTATGCAAATTTCTATGATATGAACCGCGTTTGTTTCATTGAATGTATCTTTATTTTCCGTCAAACGAAATCATTTTTTGTACAAATTGCTTCAATTGCTTGTTGGTTTCATTCAACTGCTCAATCGTGCTCATAAAATTGTTTACGAGTTCAGCCTGCTCTTGGGAGCTTGCGGTGATCTCACCCAGTTCATTCTCCATGCCCTGAATGGATTGCCGAACCGACAGAAGAGAATCTTCGATGCGGGCCGTCGCTTCTTTGGTATCCACAGACAGTTTGCGAATTTCTTTGGCAACAACGCCAAAACCTGCACCGGCTTCACCTACACGAGCAGCTTCTATAGCTGCATTCAAGCCGAGCAGATTGGTTTGTTCGGAGATTTCACGAATGAAGCTGGCGACCTGAGTTACATTACCTGATTTCTGTACGGCTTGTTTGGAGTTGTTCCGGATCTCTTCGGTTGTGGCACTGAGCTCCTCGGAGTGTGCAGCTACATGCTGTACACTGTCAATTAACTGGTTGGTCAGATTTTCGGTAGCATCCATGAGCTGTTGCAGCTGATCCTGGTCATCCATACTGTAGAGCAGATTAAACAGGGCGATGACTTCACCTTGTTCGTTTTTAATGGGAATAAATGCTACGTCAAAAGGAACACCGAATATATCCTTGGAGTAGTGATCGAATCGTTTGACTGTACCGCCGTTCAGATCTGCAAAATTTCGATTTCCATCTAACAAAGGGTCTCCGGGTTGATACTTCAGTTGCTTTAACGATTCACCTGCGGAGAAATACAGGAATTTCTCGTGATCAATAACGGACAGGGTCACATCCTGACGGATGGTGTCTCGAAAGAAAGGCATACATGTAATTAATGCTTGAACAATATCCATATAAAAGGTTAATCCTCCCTGGTTACCTTATGTAAACGGTTAAATTTTAAATGCTGAATTACTAACTACCTATATAATATATCGTCATGCAATAGAGAAGAAAGTAGAGAGAATGGATAAAACTTATTTCTTTAAAGAAGGCAGCTATACGCGAAAAAGACACGAGTCCGCGGGGACCCGTGTCTTCTAATTAGTGAGGGGAATAAAATCAATGTTTACAGCATACTGAGCTGCATCGTAACGACCTTCTGAGTGGCTAGTGTTGCACTGACATCAATTAGACGCTGATTTCGACTGCCGCGGAAGGGCAGGGAGACATCACGTTCAGCTTTAACATATCTCCCGTCGATAATAACATCGCACAATCCGGCAAGCTCCGCCCTCTCAGGGTCGGTAATCAGCTCTTCATATTCAAATCCCGTATAGGCCCATACCGTCATATCAGGACGTGCAGCCCGAAGCTGCTGAACCCAGGACGTACATTCTGCTGCCGAGAAAAAGGGATCACCACCACATAACGTAACGCCATCCAGCAACGGATGGTTCGTCACTTCATGCAGAATCTGCTGCTGCCGCTCTTCTGTAAAGGGCTCACCCGCTCGAAAGCTCCATGAATCCGGACTGAAGCAGCCCGGACAGGCGTGACGGCATCCGCTGATGAACAACACGGCACGCAGGCCTGTCCCTTCATTCACCGACTCCGGGATGTATCCATACAGATTCACCGGTGCTTCACCCGATCCCGTACTTCGGCCTGTTTCGCAGCATTGAAGCGTACTTTGTAATCTCCGGTCAGATAGCCAGTTACGCGGCGTAACCGCTGGAAGTGCACATGGTCCTCATGGACTTCACAACCTGGGCATACATCCCCGATGACCCCTTCATAACCACATGCAGGGCAGCGATCAATCGGATGATTAATAGAGAAATAACCGATATCTTGTGCCAGTGCATACTGTACGATCCGCAGGAAAGCTGCGGTGTTGGCTCGAACGTTTCCGTCAAGCTCCACATAGGAGATTGCACCCGCATTACATAACGTGTGGAACGGGGCCTCCAGTTCAATCTTCCGATAAGCTGGAAGAGTGTGATAGACCGGGATATGGAATGAATTCGTATAATACTCACGATCATTAACTCCAGGAATGAGGCCATATCGCTCTCTGTCAATCTTCGTGAATTTGCCGGACAACCCTTCAGCAGGTGTGGCAAACAGGGTGATATTCAGGTTATGCTGCTCGCTCATCCGGTCACAGAACTCTCTCATGGTCCGAATAATATTCAGCGCTTCCCGATGCACATGAGGGTCCTGGCCATGATGGCGTCCATAGAGAGCTGTCATACATTCAGCGAGACCGATAAACCCAAGGGATAACGTGCCGTGTTTCAGCAGATCGGCAACAGGTTCATTCGGAGCGAGTTGCTCTCCACCTTCCCATACACCCTCCCGCATCATGAAGTCCGATGCCTTGGCAGGTTGCACAGTCTGGATGCGGTAGCGATGCAACAGGCCGTCAGCAGCATTATGCATCACGGATTCCAGGGCGGTGTAGAAGCCTGCCCGATCGGCAACGGCTCTGCTGCCTTGGCAGATACCAAACCGGATGCCGAGCTTGACCAGGTTAATGGTGTTGAAGGACAGATTACCCTTACCACTTTGACGATTGCGCCCAAACCGGTCAGCCAGTGTACGTGTGCGGCATCCCATGGTTGCGATGATCGTATCCGGATCCTCCGGATGATAGAAGGGCAAGTTGAAGGAGGCATCCACATTGACAAAGTTGGGATACATCCGCCGTGATGAACAGGTGACTGCCAGACGGAACAAGTCATAGTTCGGCTCGCCTTGAGCCTGATTAATCCCCTGTTTGCATTGGAAAATATGTTGAGGGAAGACAGGAGTCTCGCCGTTGCCCAGACCACGGATGGTCGCTTCCAGCAATGAGCGTGATACCAGGCGTCCTTCCGCTGATGTGCATAATCCATAGTTCAGTGAAGTAAACGGAATCTGACCACCTGCCCGACTGCTCATCGTGTTCAGGTTATGAATCAGCGATTCAGCAGCTTGTCCTGTCTCAAGTTCAGTCTCTTCATAGGCGAAGGCATACGCCCGTGGACACTGATTCTTCGCTTCAATGCTGTCCAGATGAAGCTGTTCATCCTCAAGCAGGACATTCTCACCAAAGAGGCGTTGTCCTTTACGGTAATGTTTGCGGAAAGACCGCAGTACATACGGAGCCAGATCCCAGTCAATCTTATTGGCTGATACGCCACCATATTGACTGTTCTGCTGGGATTGGAAGATGATCGCAACTAGAGCCATGGCAGACATGATCGTCTGAGGTGTGCGCACCGATCCGTTGCCTGTGTTGAAACCCGCAGCGAGGAGACGGTCAAACGGGATAAAGATACAGTTGGTCGTTCCGAGTGCATACTGGTCCAGATCGTGCACATACAGATCCCCGTTCTCCACAGCTTGAGCAAGCTCTTCCGGCAACACATGACGCAGAGCATGCCACTTGGCGGTCTCCGAACCGAGCCTGCTCATCTTGCCGCTGAAGGAGTCTCCGTTCAGATTGGCATTTTCCCTCAGCGTATCGGCGTCTTCAGCGCCAATAATTCGTCTTCCCAGGTCGGATAATAGATCGGATGCCGGTGGAGTGGCATACTCAAGCATGTTCATGTAAGGTTCCTCCTAAAATGATTTTGGATATCATTCAATTTCCGTGTAACACTATATGTAGATTCTTATTATCCATTTATAAACTATATGTGGGTTTTTGGGTGTGATAATGATCACACTGCTTACTGGACAAGGTGGACTTTCCGTTTATTGTTACGGGTTAAAGGTTCCCAAAGTCTGAGCGAAAGCGTATAATTTCTAGTTATCCTGCAAGTAAATATCCGAAGTCGGACAAGATGGGTTTTAATCAATCTGAAAAGGAGATTTGACATGATTTTTCGGTTATTAAACCATCCGTTTAAGACCTACTTTTGTCCGAAAAATGGGCTATGGGCAGGGAGTATGATTCTCTTATACTTCTACGGTGTTAATCATATAAGTATAGATTGTGACAGCTATTCGGATTTTTGATGACCCCTGTACGTAATTAAACATTCTGATATACAGATTTGAAAGTGCAGCTAAGATAAGAGGGGTGAATCATGGGAACGGCAGAAGGCATTACGAGAGGCTTCTATGAAGATATAAAGGAAGCTGCGGCCCATATCGTAGACGTATTAAGCGGTATATTGAAGGTCAATACCATCTTCGTTGCCACGAATGACGGGGTAACGAATGTCATTTTGGAGGCTTTTAATCGTGCGGAAGAGTTAATCGTTAAAGGCAGTGTCCTTCCATTTACGGATTCATATTGCAGCCTGGTATTGAGAGATAAAGGTAGCGTTCTTACCATCCAGGATACATGTGAACATCCGATGACACGATCTATGGACGTCACAAGCGGGCTCGGAAATCGTTTCTTCGTGGGCGTACCCATTATGCGAAGATCCGGCGAAACATTCGGTACCATCTGTTTGATGGATAATCCGGATTACGTGATTAGTGAACCCGACATGAAGACACTGAATGCGATGGCTGTCTTCCTGGGTTATGTTGTCGATCTGGAGAGCACGCTACATGTACAGGAGCGGAAACTGAGTGATTCGGAACAAATGAAAGAGCAGCTCCAGGCAGAGAAGGAACGGGCCGAGTCCGAGGCCATGACCAAAACGCAGATGCTAAAACTGATGAGTCATGAGATTCGTAATCCCCTGAACGGCATTCTGGGACTGACAGATCTGATGCGCACTCCGGATATGTCCGAGGAGCAGTCGGAGTATGTGAATATGATAGAGACGAGCGGCAATATCCTGCTCTCCTTGCTGAATAATATGATGAATTTCAATATTAATGAGGCAGGGAAAACCGTTATACATGATGATCCGTTCGATCTGGTCGGTACCATCGAGAACACCGTCTATCTCTATGCGGGGATTGCGGCGGGCAAAAACATTGAGTTGGGATTAAATCTCGAACTGAATGTGTCGCAAGTGTTCGTTGGTGATGAGGTCAAGATTGGACAACTGCTTGCGCATGTCATTCAATATGCTATGGATTCAACGCGTGAAGGCTCGGTTCTGATCACGGCAGTGGTGAACGGAGATGAAACCGAGGAGACCGGAACACTTCTGCTCAAGGTGAAGTACACGGGCCAGATGTTATCGGATATCCAAAAACTGATCGGAAGCAATCTGGGTCTGGCTGTAAGTCAGAACCTTGCCATTCTCATGCATGGTCGTATTCAGGTGGATCGTGTGATGGAGAATGAGACGGAATTCCAGATTAGCCTTCCATTACGCAGATATTGGGAGTTGCCGCAGCTTGCAAGTGTCCAGCAGCGGTTAAGAGGCAGAAAGGTACTGCTTGCCAAAGACCCTGACATACTGCAAGGCGTTTCTTCCCTGATGCGCAGATGGGAGATGGATGTGCATATGACCTCCGGTTCGACGGTAGCGCATGACTGGATCAAGGAAGGCTTCAAGCCGGATGTGGCCGTTGTGGATATGGGATTACTGGAAGGCGGAGCAGTCGATTTTGTACATGAACTGAAGCAACGTACGGACAATCTGCCCGTCATTGTACTGGTTCCCTATGGCATGCACATCGACCAGAATGAGGCGGAAACCTTTGATGCTGTTCTGACGAAGCCGGTCAGACAGGCGGATCTGTTGAACGCATTGAGTATTACTATGCCTTAAACGAGCAGACAGTCGAATATGAATTTCTTAATTTGGCGTACCTATTGTAGGTGCGCTTCTTTGGGTTTTCCATTTTCTGAGCCAAAGCCCTTTTATTCCGAGCTGGTTACGTTACAATAGAGTGTGAACTTCATCTTTATAACCAACAGAGGAGGATGCACATTGGATTATCGTAGATTAGGTGGAAGCGGACTGAAAGTGAGCGAGATCAGCCTGGGAAGCTGGCTGACGTACGGAGGGTATGTGGAACGTGAAAATGCGGTGAAATCAATTGAAACTGCATTCGATGAAGGCATTAACTTTTTTGATACAGCCAATGTATACGAACGGGGTGCAGCAGAAGAACTGCTAGGGCAGACGCTCAAAGCGTACTCCCGTGACTCCTATGTACTTGCAACCAAAGTATTTGGCAAAATGGGTGATGGTCCGAATGACCAAGGCCTGTCTCGCAAACATATCAAGGAGCAATGTGAAGCCAGCTTGAAGCGCTTAGGCGTTGAATATGTGGATATCTATTATTGCCATCGTTATCATACAGAAACACCGATTGAAGAAACACTCCGCGCGCTCGATGATCTGGTGCGCCAGGGCAAAGTGTTGTATGTTGGCGTCAGCCAGTGGACTGCGGTTCAGATGGAAGCTGCGTTGGGTACAGCAGACCGTCTGCTCCTGGATCATATCGTGGTCAATCAGCCAGTGTACAACATGTTCGACCGATATATTGAAAATGAGATTATTCCGCTGGGTGAGCGTAAAGGTATCGGACAAGTCGTATACTCCCCGCTTGCTCAAGGTCTATTGACCGGGAAATATACGTCCGTTTCCGATATTCCGGAGAACAGCCGTGCTGCCAAACTGGGCTGGGACGAAGGGAAAATCAATGCGGATCGCATCGGGAAAGTTCGTCAACTGATTGAAGTGGCAGACAAGCTGGATCTGAAGGTTGGCCAACTGGCCCTGGCCTGGATCCTGCGCCAGAACAATGTATCCAGTGCACTTGTAGGGGCGAGTCGTCCCGAGCAGGTAAAAGAGAATGCGGCTGCATCTGGCGTGAAGCTGGATGCTGCCATTATCGAGGAAATTGAGGGCATCCTTGCTTAATCTCCTGTCAGCACACAAGCTCGGATGATATAAAATCATCCATAAGCAAAGGGATGTCCTGTACGCCAGAATGGCGAACGAGACATCCCTTTTTGTGAAGTGGAACATGATTAGGTGATAACAGGCTTTAAAGCGTAAGAGACAAAGAGCGAAGTGGTAAGGCACACACGCGGTTGCGCCCTGTATTCTTGGCTTCATATAAAGCACGGTCGGCTTGTTCGAAGAAGTCGTTATCGTCATGATCATCGCAATGATCCGGATACACAGCTACACCAATGGAAATGGTTAGACGTATCGTGTGCCCGTCAGGCAGGGCAAATTGATATCTCTCTACCCCTTGGCGGATCGATTCAGCGATAGCCATGGCCTGACGTTGTCCACAATCGAGCAAGAGAATGGCGAATTCTTCACCACCGTTTCGTGACACGATATCGGTGGAACGCGCATGTTCAACGAGCAGTTGTCCGAGTTGCTTCAGAACCGCATCACCGGCGGAATGACCGAAGGTGTCGTTTACTTTTTTGAATCGGTCAATGTCGATGGCCAGCAAGGACAGCTTTTGTTGGTACTCCCGCGCATGCTGAAGCTCCGATTGAAGTGATTTTTCGAACTGTCGTCGATTGCTCAGGTTGGTAAGATGGTCGGTAGATGCTCTTCTCTCTAGAAGAAATAACATTTCATTCGATTTATTAATAAATTCTGCGATGAAATAGATAAAGATCCCACCGACAAAGGAAATGGTCATCTGTAACGGATATACCTTCATTAATGAATTCATGCTGTCCGTGTTCAGCATAAGGACGATAAATATCAACGTTATGCCCAGCAGATTCATCGTAATGATTTTGGTCAGTCTGGACCAGGAAGCATAGGCGAAATATACACCGGATAGTCCAATCAGCGTCATGACAAATCCTGCATCAATGGCAGAGGAAGATATGCCAAACATCAGAATACGAAGGATCGAGATAACGAGTCCCGTAATGACCGAAGCCAGTCCTCCCAGATATACCGCTGCGGTGACGATGGCCAGATGCCGTAGATCTACAATCGTACTCTCGTTCAGAGGGAAGGAATAGTTCATGAGTACTGTGCCGTATATGCCGAATAATAAGCCGCCGATCAACTGAACACGTAACGAGGGAAAAGGCAATCGGATACTATAGAACTTGGCGATAATTCCGGACACATACATAAACGTAATCATGATACAGATATTAATGAAAAAAGTGCTAAACAACCGACATTCCCCCTTTTTACGCACATCTCTACATTTTATCTGAAAAATGATGCTGTAGCGAACCATATTATCCCAAATTATTGAGGGGATTGCTGGGAAATACGTTTTTAATTCCATATCCGGGTTGTTGGCGTGGATATTGACTTCATTATACAATGAGATTTATACTTAATCTAAATCAAAATTCATTCCTTCTTTTAAGGGAAAACTATAGTAAGCAGAAGATCAGCGTCTGATTTCATATAAAATGCATCAATAATAAAGGAGAAATGGTTGTGAGAACTTTAAATCTGACGATACAACGGCAAGCGGTATATGATGTGGTGCGCCATTCAGAGGATCACCCGACAGCTGCTGATGTCATGAATCGACTTGTAGAACAAGGATATAATCTGGCCTATGGTACGGTATATAATTCTCTTCGTTATCTGACGGACAAAGAATTGATCCGGGAGCTTAAGCTCGGGGAGACAGCAAGCCGGTACGATGCCCGCATGGATGATCATCAGCACATTATGTGTGAAGTGTGCGGCAAAGTGGACGAGGTGATGACGGAAGTTCCTCCACAATGGATGAAACAGGTAGCTGAAGAAACCGGATATGCAATCGACCATGCTCATGTGGTCTTTGGAGGTGTCTGCGGGGAATGCAGAAACAAACGGATCAAGTAAAAATAAAGCTGCCTGGCCGTCGTTTACCCCTGCGGGTTAAACCCGCCTTGTCCGATTCAGCACCTCTTGTGGACAATTGTCCTGTTACACGGCGTGTTATTCTAATTAGCCCGATGCCAGGGCAGGTACATGAACTGGTAAAGGCCTTGACGGATAGCTGCTTCGATGTGCTGGTCTTTCATCGCTGGGAACCGGATCTGCATGAGCGTCTTGTCTTCGATCTGTTGATCTATGATCTGTCTGTTGCCGGAACCATCGATGCATTCGCTGGGATCAGCAGCCGATTGAACCGTGAGGCAGAACATACAACGCCTTGTCTGTATCTGGTCGGTGAGAAGATGATCGGCAGCGCGAGTGGACCGATGCTTCAGGAGGAATTGCTGGTGTGGCCTGCACGTCCGCAGGAAGCTCTGTACCGGGTGCAGCGTATGATTGGCAATAGTCCTGCTCTGCCCAAACGTGGATTTTTACCTGAGGAAGGGCAACGTATCGGATTCAAGGATCTGTGGCTCGATCGTGAACGCATGAGTGTACAGCGCGATAATAACCGCATTCACTTGACCAAGACCGAATATGATCTGTTGCTCAAGCTGATCGATGCCAAAGGTGCGGTCATTTCCCGTGAGGAGATGCTCAGCGATATTTGGGAGACAGACTTTACAGGCGGAAGTAATGTGGTCGATGTTCATATCAAAAGCTTGCGCAAAAAATTGGGCGATAACGCGTCTTCGCCGCAATATATCGTAACAGTAAGAGGAGTGGGCTACCGCCTGGCGGATTAGTCCGCTTTTTTTTTGCTTAGTTTTATCGTTCACTTCACGCTTTTTCGGGTACTACCTATTAGATAGGCAGATCAGAATTATTCCCTTAAAAACATTTCATGCTTCATTCATGAAGTGTGTAAGAACCTCATCTTAAACTCATGTGAACCTCATGCAAGAGCAGAGTGGGACATGTTAGAATTAATTTAACAGTTAGATCAAGTCTAAATGTATATTTAATTTGACGCCGAATATGATTTTAATAGTAGATATATAGCATCCGTGAAACCCATTAGAGGAGGACGACATGATGACAGAACGTATGACAACCAATCAGGGCGCACCCGTAGGTGACAATCAGAACTCCCGTACAGCAGGCAGAAGAGGGCCGACACTGCTTGAAGACTACCATCTCATTGAGAAAATTGCCCACTTTGACCGTGAGCGTATTCCAGAACGGGTGGTACATGCAAGAGGAGCAGGTGCTCATGGTGTATTCACACTGGAGCAGAGCATGAAGGCGTATACAACAGCAGATTTCCTGCAAGATCCGGGTACGGAGACAGATGTGCTGGTTCGTTTCTCAACCGTTATTCACGGTACGGGATCACCAGAGACAGCACGAGATCCACGTGGATTTGCCGTTAAATTCTACACACGGGAAGGCAACTATGATCTCGTCGGCAACCATCTGCCAGTGTTCTTCATTCGTGATGCCATGAAGTTCCCCGACATGGTTCACTCCCTGAAGCCAGCTCCGGATACGAATATTCAGGAACCGGCGCGATATTGGGACTTTATGACCCTCTCGCCGGAATCAACGCATATGATGACCTGGTTGTTCTCTGATCTGGGCACACCGGCGAGTTATCGAGAGATGGATGGATTCGGCGTACATGCTTTCAAATGGATTAATGCACAGGGGCAGGTTCACTATGTAAAATATAAGTGGGAGTCTGCACAAGGGGTTCGAGGTTTCTCTCGTCAGGAAGTTGCCGAAGTTCAGGGACAGGACTTTAATCATGCTACCCGGGACCTGCATGAACATATCAAGAACGGGCAATACCCGCAGTGGAAGCTTCAGGTACAGCTATTGAAGCCTGATCAGATGGATGATTTTGCTTTTGATCCGCTCGACCCAACCAAAACGTGGCCTGAAGATGTATTGCCATTCCATACGGTGGGCACCATGACCCTGAATCGGAATCCGCAGAATTTCTTTGCTGAAGTGGAGCAGGCGGCCTTCTCTCCTAGTGCGCTTGTACCTGGAATTGAGCCTTCCGAGGACAAATTGCTGCAAGGACGCTTATTCTCTTATCCGGATACACAGCGTCACCGGCTTGGTACAAACTATTTGCAAATTCCGGTGAATTGCCCGTACGCACCTGTTCGTAATCATCAGCGTGATGGACTCATGAATGTGAATCAGGACCCATCTCCGGTGAACTATGAACCCAACAGTTCCGGAAACAGCCCACAGGAAGATCCGGCATACCGGGACAGTCAGGTTCCGTTGCAAGGGCACGTTACACGCGAGAAAATCGAGAAAACGGATGATTACACGCAGGCAGGGGAGCTTTTCCGTTCATTCACCCCTGTAGAGCAGCAGCATCTGTTGGATAACCTGATCAATGACCTCAAGGGTGTATCTGTAGATATTCAAATGCGTGCCCTCTGTCACTTCTTCCGGGCGGATGGACAGCTTGGCGGACGTTTGGCTCATGGACTTGGTGTGGATATTTCTGCACATATGCCTTCACAGGATGGAAAATAAAACGCAGTATGACCCTGCTCGCACAACATAATATTGACTGATATTCGGTGAAGACCGGGCAGAACCGTGAAATTGCGGAACTCCCCGGTTCTTTCGCTTTTTTTCTGAAATGGAAAACAAATTTACAAATCATTTACATAAAATAGCTGACATAGAGGTTGACTTCTCATTTGATGGCACTACAATGGGTAGTGTGAGGGGTGTCAGAAAATGAGAATACACAATTTCAAAGTGGGTGAGCGTGGGCTCAACCGATTTTTCGGTCCGCTGGAGGCCAAGATCATGGACATTTTATGGGCTCGTCCTGGCAGTAGCATTCGTGAAGTGCAGACCGCACTTGAACAAGACAAAGACGTCAATTTTAATACAGTCATGACCGTGATGAATCGGCTCGTAGACAAAGGACTGCTTGGCAAGTCTCAGAAGGGCAGAACATCTTTGTACCAACCGGTACAGAGCAAGGAGGAGTTTATGAACGACCAATCCAAGGAACTGTCACATGAGTTGGTGGATGAATTCGGAGCTCTGGCATTGAATCATATGCTGGATGCGCTGGATGAAGCAGATGCGGGTCTGATTGAACGCTTGGAACAGAAGATCAAACAGTGGAAAAAGGATAGCGATTAAGATGTGGAAGGCCCGCTCGAAGTTGTTGTTTACCGTCGGGTTTGGCATTCCGTTACTCGTGTTCATGCAGATGTTCATGTACGCGATGTACAAAATTTTTGGCTGGGATATCCCGTTTAATCTGCTCTGGCTCTGCAATCATTGGATGAGTCGTCTGGGCTGGTTATCCGTTGGGCATTTCCTGCTGGCACTGGTCTTGCTGACATTTGCCGGAACAGGCTGGTTGCTAACGGTTCGTATGATGAAAACGAGAGCAGCTGTGCGTAAACTCCGCTCCATGGAGGTTCGTGCATTATCCCGCGAGATGGAGTCCAGGTATCACCATCTCGGACAGCCTGGATTCATTGTGGTGGACAACCCATCGCCTGTTGCATTCACAATTGGTCTATGGAGACCTTGTATCGTACTCTCCACAGGACTTCTGACGATGCTGGATGCTGAAGAGGAGACCGCAGTTGTGTACCACGAAGTCCATCATCTGTGGCACCGTGACCCACTGAAGACGACGCTGTTGTCGGTGTTTGCAATCATGATGCCTTATATTCCCGTACTGAAGCATACTTCAAAACATTACAATATCGTGAGAGAAATTCTGGCGGACAATGAGGCCATCGAGCGAACAGGCAATGTGGCAGGCATTGGCAGTGCGTTACTCAAGTTGCTCCGGGCTTGTCCTGAACCTTGGGGACCCAAAGAACTGACCGTTCAATCCTCATTTGCAGATACGTCGGTAAATGTGCGAATTTCACGTCTCCTGGACCCGGAAAAGGACGTAACGCTGAGATTGCCACGTTATGCTGTTCTGATGTCGGCTACCGTTTTCCTGTTGCTGTCTATCTTGTTTGTTTGGTCCATTGGATAAATCAACTTATGTGAGGTTGAATATAACACTAGGGAGGAAGATGAACATGAATAACAAAAGTGTAGAGATAGGATTACTTTTCTCAAGGATTATGATCGGTTTGATCTTTGTATTGCACGGCTGGAGTAAATTTGAGGGTGGAATCAGCGGTACGGTAGGTTTCTTCGAAAGTATCGGTATTCCCGGATTTCTTGCATCGGTTGTAGCCATCATTGAGTTGGTGGGTGGAGCGGCGATGATTCTGGGCTTGGGAACACGCGTATTTGCTGCCCTGTTTGTCATCGTTATGGGTGGCGTTCTGCTTACAGCCAAAGTGGGTGAGCCGTTCATGAGTGGTACGGAGTTCGATTACCTGCTGCTGGCGGGTTCCTTGACACTGCTCTTCACAGGAAGCCGCTTCCTAGCCGTAGATCATATTTTCTCCAGACAGGGGAACGCTCGCCAGAATGTGAGTGCTTGAATCGACTAATCATCGCTTAAAAAAATATTGAATTGCAGGATAAATTCTGCAACGAGGCTCTCTATTGGCCAGGCCGGTTCGTGAAATGGATTTGCGAACCGGACTGATCGGTAGAGAGCTTTTTTCAAAATATAGGGAAGTATGTTTATTCACCATCCTTCTCTATTTTTCTTCGGAATGAAACACGCCGAGTCGCTAGAGGACGGCGACAGCCGTTTCACCTTGTTTGGACGTCATGCCTCTCTTTTGATACAATGAGAATAAGTATGTTACTAATAAAAAAATAGAACATGAAGTTGAGTACATCAAATTAAGATGAGGAGGATGCATTTCATGATTAACGTCATTCCATCCGATGCCCGCTCCAGCTTCGATCGAGGCTGGCTTCGTGGCAGTCACAGCTTTTCCTTTGGAGAATACCAGGACCCGGAGAATACGGCGTTTGGACCGATGCGAGTAGCGAACGACGATGTGATTGCGCCTGGTCGCGGTTTTGGGGCTCACCCGCATAGTGACATGGAGATTGTATCCATCGTACTGAACGGCAAGTTGCGACATGAAGATAACCTGGGGAATGTAGCTGTTACAGGCTTTGGTGGTATTCAGCGAATGTCAGCAGGCAGTGGCATGATTCATACCGAGCATAATGCATCCGACACTGAAGAAGTACGTCTGCTTCAGCTCTGGTTCATGCCGCATACGAAAGGGTTGCAACCCTCCTATGAGACCACATCATTTGATCCAGCAGCACTGGCAGGAAAGCTTGTGCCTATTGTATCGCCAGACGGAGGTCCAAGAGTTGCGACCATTCATCAGGATATGACGATCTACCTTGGCCGTTTGACCAAAGACGAGACATTAACCTTTAATCAGGATACGGGCCGCCGGATGTACATTTTCTCCATTGAAGGCAAGCTGGAATTGAATGGAGAGCACCTGTTGAATGAAGGAGACACGGCTCGTGTGGAACAGCGGGATTCAATAGAGCTGCAAGCAAACGAAGACACGTTCTATATGATCATTGATCTGCCGTAAATGGCTGATGGAGTGAACTCCAAGATGAAGGAGGATATACACTTATGGCGCAACAGGAATGGTTTATGGTTAAACATGCGGTGACTGGACGAGGACTGGCGAATAGCAAAACAGATGCGCTGTCCTATCGGTTCCAACAGGAAGGCACAGGTTTTATATTTACCGTTACGGGCCTGGACGAGCAGACTGTGGAACAGATTGTGAAGCTCAGACAGGAACTGAACGTATTTCGTTTCGTTCAACGCAAGGATCAGCCCCTTTTGAAGCACTGGTACTACGTGGAGGGTGAACGTGTAGA
The DNA here is from genome assembly GCF_012912005.1 of Paenibacillus sp. SZ31. Lineage (GTDB taxonomy): Bacteria > Bacillota > Bacilli > Paenibacillales > Paenibacillaceae > Paenibacillus. The sequence goes on along the minus strand of NZ_JABBEA010000003.1, from coordinate 290,584 downwards.
GTATGACAGGGAGCGTCACACGCTAAGCATCTACGCGAAGTCGGAGATTCGTTATGTCCCTGAAGATTATTTTGCCGATTAACTAAAAATAGATTGAACAGGTTTTGGAATAGTTAAGGAGGTCTCTGTTAAATACAGAGGCCTTTTTGCTGTTTGCATTCAGAGGAATCATTCGTAATTTTGCAAAAAAGACCACATAATTCCCAGCTGTCTGGCACAAGCTACCTTGTATAAAAAACAAGAACGGAGGGGCGGCATATGGCAGACAAAACATCTGGGAAAGACAAGTCCCGACAACCTGAACGAAATTCAGAAGAAAAAAAACATATCCCTCTGGGACTGCCGTCCCCGCCTTTTATTCGGCAGCCGATCAGTACGATACATGAAACTCAGATTAAAGCAGTGAAGGAAATCTTCTCCGATTGTTCGGATGTGGTGTTTCGCAACGTCATGATTACGCCGGAAGTCAAAGGACTTCTGGTCTATATCGAGGGCATTGTGAACTCGGCTGATATCCAGGAGCATATGCTGCGTCCGATTATCCGAGGGCTGGTACAGCAGCGTACAGACGAACCCGATGTTCCATTGGATGATACAACCGTTGAGCTGACGCAGGTGAAGCGGGTTGAAACCTGGGCTGCTGCGACAGAAGGGGTGCTGGCATCCTCCGCCCTTCTGGTGGTAGATGGAAGTAGCGAAGCCTGGATGTTCAATGTTAAAGGCGGCGTCAGACGTGGGGTGGAGGAACCGCAAACGGAGTCTGTGATTCGGGGACCACGGGAAGGATTCACCGAAACACTCCGTGTCAATACGGCTTTGTTGCGGTTCAAGCTGAAAACTCCCTCTCTCAAGATGGTGAGTATGACACTCGGTACAGAAACCAAGACAGATATCGTTCTGACTTATATGGAGGATATTGCTGATCCGAAGTTGATACGGGACGTGAAGAAACGCCTGGAAAAAATCAAGATTGACGGCATTCTGGAGTCGGGTTATATCGAGGAACTGATTGAAGATCACCCGTATTCTCCATTCCCGCAGATGCACTATTCCGAGCGTCCGGATACGGTAGCAGGTAACCTGTTGGAGGGGCGGTTTGCCATTATGATAGACGGCACTCCCTTTGCGCTGATTGCTCCAGTCACGATGTGGCAGATGCTTCAGGCCAGTGAGGATTACTATGAACGATTCTTCATCAGTAATCTGGTGCGCTGGATTCGCTTTTTATTCGTAGCTATTGCTCTATTTCTACCCGCTTTGTATATCTCGATCACGACATTTCATCAGGACATGTTACCCACCACGCTGATTCTCAGTATTGCCGGTGCACGGGAAGCGATCCCTTTCCCGGCTTTGGTGGAAGCTCTCATCATGGAGCTATCGTTTGAAGCCCTCCGGGAAGCCGGGGTCAGGTTACCGAAAACAGTGGGTCAGGCCGTCAGTATTCTCGGTGCACTCGTGATCGGACAGGCCGCAGTTCAAGCGGGGATTGTGTCGGCACCCATGGTTATTATTGTATCGATGACAGGTATAGCTTCCTTCACGATCCCGCGGTTTAACTTTGCGATTACGGTGCGTTTACTGCGATTTCCCATCATGTTGCTGGCAGGCATGCTCGGACTGTACGGCATCGTGATTGGTTTGGTCCTGATCTCGGTGCATCTGACACAGATGACTTCGTTTGGTGTGCCTTATCTGTCAGGTCTTAGCCCGTACAGTAAAACAGATACCAAGGATATTCTTATTCGTGTGCCGTGGTGGAAAATGATCAATCGTCCTTCTACAGTTCAGGATAACCAGAAACGGATGAATGAAAAGATCAATGGTTCGCCTGAAGCTGAGGAAGGATGGTGAACAGATGCAATTCATGTATAAGTACCGGGCAGTGATAGTGCTGTTGTTATGTACCACGTTTATTTCAGGTTGCTGGGATCGTAAGGAGATTAACGATGTTGCCTTTGTGATTGGCATAGCCGTCGATAAGGAGGGTGAAAATTACAGATCCAGTCTGCAGATTGCGCTTCCAGGTCAATCCGGTTCTTCCGGTAGTGAAGGAGGCGGAGGGGGCACAAGTGGGGATAAGTCATGGTTCATGTTGTCCAACACCGCAAAGACACTGCGGGGGACTTCACTTGAGGGTCAAAAAGCGCTATCTCGTAGGATTTATTATGCGCACCGCCGAACCATGCTCATTGGAGAGGATCTTGCCCGGGATGGCGTGGCCTCCATGCTCGATTTGTTTACACGGTACCCGCTTAACCGATTCTCAGCATTGCCAGTCGTTACCAAAGGTGAGGCGTACGCCGTGATGGATACGGATGCACCTATAGAAAAATTCCCATCCGAGATGGTGAGAGAACTATGCTTTTTAAATATGCGGAATCCGCGTTCACTCAAAACGTTTATAGATGCCATTCTTAGTGATGGCGTAGATCCCTTCCTGCCGGTCGCTTCGAAAGTGGACAATGTTCCGAAAGATTGGAAGGACGTCAAAACAAATATTAAGCTGGATGGATTGGCCGTGTTCAAGAAAGACAAACTGGTTGGCATGATAGACAAGGCCCCCGCCGATGCACTGATCCTCGCTATGGGGGAAGCTAATGCGCCGGAAGTTATGGTCAAGTCTCCACGCGGAGAAGGAGATATATTCATCAAGCTGAACGAGAACAACTCTTCACTGCACCCCAGTATCAAGAATGACAAGGTGACCGTGACCATTCAATTGTATGCCAAAGGCGTGGTTGTAGATAACGAATCCAACTACGGTGATCTGCGTGAGACAGAGATTCTGAAACTAAATGACGCGATTCACAAAAAAATAAAAGAGGATATCGTTGAAGGTGTTCGATTAATTCAAGGAAAATATCGTGCGGATATTCTCGGAATCGGTCGGTCTATTCATCAGCACTTGCCTAAAGAGTGGGACAAAATGAAGGATCGATGGGATGATATCTACCCTGATGTTGAGGTGAACGTTATCCCGCATGTCATTATTGAAAATGTAGGGGTAGTCAATAAACCGATCGGTGTCGTTGAGGAGGATATCATACATGATTAAACCACTTTTGTTCACCTATTTGGGGATGGTCATCATTGTTATTGTGATGGATTTCAGACATCTGAAGCAGGCGGCAGTTATTAATCGCTGGTTATCCTATGGTCTGATTGCATTGGGATTAGGCATTTGGTTATATATAACCCATTTGAGCAAAACCTTTTTTGTAGCGGTATGGATCAGCCATGTTATTCAGCGATTCTTACCGTTACCATAGATGCAGACTAAGGATGTTGCGGAGTACAGATTGAATGATAAATGATGGAAAGGAGGTATGGTATGAATCAGAGTGTGACTCATCGACAGATCGTGTTGCTCGTGCTGCTGCTCAGTATTACGGGTACATTGATTCAACCCCATGCACAGGCCATTTTTTATGCGGAACAGCACGCTTACCTCTCGTATGTGCCAGTCGTTCTGGTGATGATTGTATCGATGTGGATGATCAGCCGGGTTCAACGGAGATTTCCGAACCAGGATCTGTTTGAAGCGCTAGCTGACAGATTCCCCTTGTTGGGGAGGCTCGCAGGCGTAATGTACATTCTGTTTTTTTTCTTTGTATTTGCAAGAGATATCCGATTAATTGGTGATTACGTCAGCATAACCTTGCTAGAGACGACACCGATTTCCATTGTAGTATTGTCACTCATGATTATGGCGGTATTTATCGTCAGAGGTGGACTTGGTTCATTGATCGGCATGTCAGAATTGTATGTTACCTTGTTCCTGCTGAACTCTGTAATTGTGCCTTTCATGCTGATTCAGCAGGTGAATATGGATAATCTGATGCCCTACTTTCATGTCGATCCGGTGGGTGTAGGCAAAGGGAGTTGGTACATATTTTCTTTTTATGGAGAGATGATCGCATTGCCTTTCGTCGTCAAGGGCAGTGATTTTCGCTTCAAGCCTGTGCTATGGGGGATAATTATCTCGGGATTGCTGATGATGCTGATTATGGTGGAAACCATCACGTCGATTGGTGTACCTATCGCCTCCAGACTGGTATACCCTTCGTATGAACTGGCAAGGCAGCTGCAAATCAGTGACTTTCTGGACCGGTTTGACCTAGCACTTGCAGCGGCAACTTTGCCTACCATGATTACGAAGATTGCATTTGATCTGTATTTTGTCTGTTGGGGATTGAAGCGAATGATCCCGAACGTATCGGGAAAGGTCATGACAGGTCCGGTCGCGCTGGTGGGTTTTGTCTGTGCCTTCTGGTTTTTCAGAAACGCAATTCAGCTCTATCGATTTACCCGGGAATGGACATGGATCGCCATTGTATTTGAAGTGCTGTTTCCTCTCGTGCTCTTTCTTTTCCTTCGCCCTCGCAAAAAGAAGACACAAGAATCGAAAGATTCCGTGAAGGACGTGGAGAAAGGACGGCAGGATTCTCACGGTGGAGAACTCCAGCCTTCCTGATGCATACCATCAAAAATCCTTATATATGAACGGGCAAAAAGAGGGGAAGTGCAGTTTCCCTTCGCAGAAGTACCCTGTATACTGTAGTCAGACTGATGAACATTCGGCTGAACTAACGGGGGGAACATGAATGGCTCAACATTTGGCAGGTGTACGTGTAGCATTGACAGGACCACGAAAATCGAAAGAAATGTCCTTACTGGTTGAAAAAATGGGTGGTATTCCGCTTGTGCGACCGGCACAGGGAACGGTATTTCTGGATGATCGGAGTATCAGGGACGGGCTCGTATCCTGGATCTCGGACCCGCCGGATTGGGCGGTATTGACCACGGGCATGGGATTGGACGCGTTGTTTGAGATGGCTGAGGACATGGAAGTGGCGGGGAAATTACTCGATGCGTTGTCGGAATCCCCGATTGCAGCCAGAGGGTACAAGACAGTGAATGCCCTCAAAAAGCGCAAGTTAATGCCACTGGTACGGGATGATGATGGCAGCACGGACGGGCTTATACGTGAATTCGCCTCCCACGATCTTAAGGGTAAAAAGGTCATGTTGCAGCTTCATGGGGAGACCGCTCCCAAACTTGTAGCCTGGTTGGAAGAACAAGGAGCGATCGTTCGACAAGTACTCCCTTATCGGCATGTACCGCCGGAAGCGGCAGAGCTGGAACAGCTTTTGAATGAGATTGTACAGCACGAGGTTGATGCTGTTGCCTTCACGAGCGGACCTCAGGTCCGGTTCCTGACCGAATATGCGGCTTCGCAGGACAAGCTTGAACCGATGCTTGCAGCCTTCAGACAAGGCGTAATCCCTGCCTCTGTAGGGAAAGTCACTGCAAACTCCATGCGTGAAGAAGGCATCGAGGCACTGGTCATTCCGGAAGAAGAGAAGATGGGCGCACTCATCGTTGAGCTTGGACGTTACTTTGCAGCAGGGCGTGCGGCCAAGATTAGAGATTAGTGGCCTGGTTTTAGATCAGTTCGACAAAAAGCTTTTGGCGTCGCTTCATGAATAAAGAGTGTGCATTAACCTTAACCGCATCGCTATATGATGCGGTTTTGTTTAGATTATAGAATGTATACGTTACAACTAAAACACGAATGTACATCCTTGATAGTGTTTCGATCAGAAGCTTTTCTTATCTCGAAGACAAGGTGGAAATGACGATGACCATTGTAGATCGTAACGCCAGGCCCCGACTTGGGCGGTGGGTTTCCAGAGGAGTTTGCAGCAGAAATCGCCGGTAACCAAGAGTTCTTGGAAGGACTTAGACTGGCAGCACAATCCAACATGCCTTTATTTGCCGAGTGTGGTGGTTACATGGTACTTGGAGAAACGTTGACCGACCGTGAGGGAGTTACTTTTGACATGGCGGGCATTATCCCCGCACAGGTGCAGATGCAGAAGAAGCGCGCTGCGCTTGGCTACCGTGAAGCGAGTAGCGTTCAGGATTCCTTTTTGCTGAAAAAGGGTGAAGTACTTCGGGGTCATGAATTTCATTATTCCACGATGAGCTATCGTGATGAAGAAACGATCCCTTATGCGTATGAGACCAAGGGGTTGCGTGGCTTGAAGCAAGAAGGGTATGCCGCAGGCAACATTGTGGCGGGGTATACACACGTTCATCTGGGCTCTTATCCGGCAGCGGCTCGAAGATGGGTGGAGCATTGTCTAGTCTATCGACAGGAGCGATATATGCAGAGATAATAGCAGCTATTTATAGCTCAAATAGATAGCTGAATTCAATAAGCAAAATGGCTCTAATCTCGCTTTTGCCTCCTGAGTCTTTGGTCGTGAAGTTGGCGATCCCATTCTGAATTAAAGGTTTTCAGATGAAAATGTGGAATGAATAAAAGACAGAATCATTATGCGAGGGAGGGACTTCGTGATGAGAACCGTATGTGTAACTGGAGCTGCCCGGGGTTTGGGATTGGCTTTGACGGCACAGATGCTCAAGAGAGGTTATCTCGTGTATGCGGCGGGTCTGGACGTGGAAGATTCCGAGGGAATTCGTGTGCTTGCAGAAGGGTATCCAGACCATCTGCGCGCGATCGAATTGGATATCTCGGACGACCTGTCGGTAGCTCTGTTCACAGAGACATTGAAGCTGGATACGAATCATTTGGATATGCTGATCAATAATGCGGCTATACTAGGAAGTATTACGGATCATATCCGCGGGCCGTTGAATATGGCGGAGATGGCTGAAGTATTTAATGTGAACACCTTAGGTACACTGCGTGTGACTCATTCCCTGTTACCCCTCCTTCTTCAAGGACAGGTCAAGCTGATTGTTGATATTTCTTCCGAGGCTGGAAGTATAGAGCAATGCAGTCGGGATGGGTGGTATGCCTATTGTATGTCCAAAGCTGCTTTGAACATGCAGGCCCGTCTTGTGCACAATGGTCTGAAGGATGAAGGCGGACAAGTGATGCTTGTGCATCCCGGTTGGGTACAGAGTTATATGAGGGGCGAATTGGATGTTGCTGCGGATCTCACGCCCGAGCAATCTGCACAGCATATCGCAGTACTTATCGACCGCCATGAACAGTTTAAAGGAGATCAGCCCGCATATGTGGACTACAAGGGAGAGAAGCTCCCCTGGTAGTTGGTTTTATACAGTGAGGTGAACAAGAAAGGAGATTAATTGAATGGATCATCGTAAAAAAGCACTACTACTTGGCGATTATACACATCCGGATTGGCACCCGCTTCAGGGGGTGGATGCGGAGATTAGCCGAATTTTCCATGATACTATGACTGTGCAGTGCAGTGAGAATCGGAATATGCTGCTGCAAGAAAATATAACCGGATTTGATGTATGTATCTCATACATGGACGATTGGAAGGGGAAAGTCTCTCCACAGCAGACAGCAGGTTTGTTGTCCTATGTAAGTAATGGAGGTGGACTGGTCATTATACATAACGGCATTTCGCTCCAAAATCGTTATGAGCTCAAACAGATGATCGGTGCCAAGTTCCTGCATCATCCGGCGTATGCACCGCTTGAATTCACTGTAACGGCGGAAAGCCATCCCGTGACGGAGGGCATTTCGAATTTCACAATGGAAGAAGAGCCGTATCAGTTCGAATTTGGTTCTTTTGCCGAAACGAAAATATTGCTGGAATATCAATCCGAAGATGGACCAAAGCCTGCGGTTTGGGCACATCGATATGGTGTTGGACGCATTGTTTATCTTATGCCGGGTCACCATGTGCCGTCTTTTGCGCACGAAACGTACCGTAAATTACTCTTGCAAGCAGGCAAATGGGCTGCTCGTTACGTCTGATTGGACGGATATTTTTGCATGCGGAGTATAAGGGGTATAATATAGAGATCAACGAAGAGGAGGATGACAAAAATGAGCGATTTGTTCAAAAAGGCGATCTCGTTAGGGCTTGGTCTTACTGTCGTAAGCAAAGAAAAAATTGAGAAAACCGTGGATGATTTGGTCAAGCGCGGGGAACTTGCGCCTGGTGAATCCAAAGCGTTGGTTGAACGCCTGTTGGAACGGGGCGATGAAGAGCAAGGCCAGCTCAAGCGGGTGATTCAGGAACAGGTTAAACGAGTGCTTCAGGAAGCTGGTGTAGCATCCGAAAGTGATGTAACCAGTCTGGAACAGCGCGTTGCCGTCCTGGAGAAAAAACTTGCCGAACTGGGCCACTCACCACAGCTTCAACCTGATGAATCCCCGGCTCCACTTGAAGTTCCTCCTCCTCTCAAAGGAAACGAGATCGAGTAGATGGCAGTGCGAATCAAACATGTCGGCAGATACCGTGAAATTGCCATGGCGCTAGTGCGTCATGGCTTCGGTTATATGGTCGAGGAGTTGGGCTTGTTCCAGCTGCTGGCTCTGCCCAGACGGTGGATGTCGCGTGAAGCACACACCACCAAAACGTTGAGTGAACGCATCAGGCTTGTGCTGCAGGAGCTGGGGCCAGCTTTCGTCAAGCTGGGGCAACTCGCAAGCACAAGGGCAGATCTATTGCCTGAGTCTGTCATTCGCGAGCTGGTGAAGTTGCAAGATCAGGTCCCGCCGTTCTCTTCCGAGACGGCACGGGGTATTTTGGAACAGGAATTGGATACACCGCTGGAGGAGATCTTTTCCCGGTTCGAGGATACCCCTGTAGCTGCGGCCAGCATTGGACAGGTGCATCTGGGCAAACTTCAAAGCGGTGAATCGGTAGCTGTCAAGATTCAGCGGCCAGGCATATCGCGTATTGTGCAGCGTGACCTGGACATCTTACGTGAGCTGACAGCCATGGCGGAGAAGCGCTGGGATTGGGTGAAACAATATCAGATTCCGCAAATGGTAGAAGAATACGCTCAGGCGTTGATGGCCGAGCTGGATTATACGGTCGAAGGCCGGAATACGGAAAAGATTGCACAGCAATATCAACAGGACAACAAGGTCAAAATCCCGACAATATACTGGGACCAGACTTCATCACGTGTACTCACTATGGAGTATATCGAAGGTATCAAGCTCAATGATCGTGAAGAACTGGTCAGACGCGGTCATGATCTGAATAATATTGCCGAGCGGCTGGTGGATTCATTATTGAATCAGATCTTTATCCAGGGGTTCTTTCACGCTGACCCCCATCCGGGCAATCTAATGGTATTGAAGGATGGACGTCTTGCTTTTATAGACTTCGGCATGGTGGGCAGTCTGAGCGATGAGATGAAACAACAACTCGCTTCGCTTATTATTGGGTTAATGCGCAAAGATACGGACAGTATGATCCGGGCGATTGAGAAATTGGGCATGATGCCAGATGACATGGACCTGCGTGGGCTTCATGTGGATTTGGACAAGTTGCGTACTAAATATTACGATATTCCCTTTTCCAAGATCAGTGTGGGTCAGGCATTGAATGATTTATTCGGCGTAGCCCAGAGGCACCGGGTTGTGATGCCTGCCGATATTCTGCTGCTCGGTAAATCGTTGCTGACGATGGAAGGTGTAATCGAACATCTCGATCCTTCATTGAGCATTGTAGATATGGCCGAGCCCTTTGGGCGGAAGCTGATCAAGGAACGTTTTAGCGCAGGAAGAATCAAGAATCGCTTGTTCCGCAGTGCGGCTGATATGGCCGAGAGTGTCATTGGTCTGCCAGGGCAGTTAAGGCAGTTATCATCCATCATTAGCAAAGGCAAGCTGAGGCTGGAGATCAGTGTCCCTGAACTCGATGCACTCATGCGTAGAATGGACCAGATTAGTAATCGGCTGTCTTTCAGTATCGTGTTACTCGCCTTTTGTATCATCATGGTGGGATTGATTATCGGTTCGTCGATCAGTCATCAATCCACGATGCTGTGGGATATTCCGGTCATTGAGATTGGTTTTCTGGTGGCGATTCTGATGGTGGCTTTCCTGCTCTATTCGATCTTCAAATCGGGAAGATTCTAGAAACAGCATGACACCACAAGAGTACCCGTAAAGAGACTTTCATTAAAGGATCTTTACGGGTTATTTTTGTAGTATTTTGCATAACTCTATAGAGATGAAAGGGTGGGGTACTTTGAGAAAGATGGTCAGTAACCTTGTTTTAACGTTTCTAACCGGGATTGTTGCTTATTATCTAGTGGCACGGACCCTAACCCTAAGTGCGATATGGGTCAGTCTGGCAGCCACAGGCATTGTCGCTATGTTCTATCTGGTTCCGTATTGGATGAAGAGAGGCAGAGAGAGCTGAAACTAGAGCCTAGATGCCAATGCAGAAATATGTGAAGCGCCAAAGATCGGATCATCTGGGTGGCGAAACCTTTTGCAACAGTGAGAGTATTTTTTGTGAATAGAGCATGGGTGAGTAAATTATAGAAAGATTAAGATAATAGGAGATAAGGTTCTGTTTTTTCGGCTTAACTGTGTTAGTACATATCCGGTCCTGTGACTATAATAATAGGTCAGTACATTAACGGACCCGGTTTTTCTGAGAGGGGAAAACCATTGACATCAGGATCAGCTCCTGATGTCGCACGAGTAAGGCAACTGAGGCAGTAATGGGAACACCAGCGGTACACACTGGAACGGAAAAGACTTGAGTGCTCATTAACCCGTCAAGGCTATACGGATGGTAAAGAATGATGCAGCTCAGGCAAGAGCATAGGCGGATCATACGGAGAGCAATCCGTTGTTTTGTGCTGTCCTGGGTAGTTGGTTAGTGTGAACGGCTTCCGTTACTCTTCAGTAGAATTGTCCATTATGAGGAAAACACGTAGGAGGAACGGCAAGAACATATGAATACTTTAAAACAACAATGGTTTGGCAACATTCGCGGAGACGTGCTGGCAGGCATTACGGTAGCGCTGGCGTTAATTCCGGAAGCCATTGCGTTCTCCATCATTGCAGGTGTTGATCCGATGGTCGGGTTGTACGCTTCGATTACGATTGCGATTGTGATCTCAATTGCAGGTGGAAGACCAGGCATGATCTCGGCGGCAACAGGTGCCATGGCGGTACTAATGGTTGGACTCGTCAAGGATTATGGCGTGGAATATCTCTTTGCGGCGACGATTTTGACGGGCATTATCCAGTTTCTACTGGGCATATTTAAGGTTGGGCGGTTTATTACATTTGTGCCTCATTCGGTACTGACCGGATTCGTGAATGCACTGGCTATCCTGATCTTTATGGCGCAGTTAACCCACTTCACGGGAGCGAACTGGATCATGTATGCGATGGTGGCGGGCACGTTGGCAATCGTCTATATTTTGCCACGGTTTTTCAAAGGCGTTCCAGCTCCACTGATTGCGATCGTCGTGATGACGATTATTACCGTGGTGTTTCATTTGGATGTAAGTACGGTAGGCAATATGGGGAATATAACGAGCACTTTGCCGATGTTCCACTTGCCGAATATTGCGTGGACCTGGGACACGCTGATGATTCTGCTGCCATATTCATTCACCATGGCACTGGTTGGTTTGCTGGAATCCTTGCTGACCGCAACCATCGTGGATGAGATGACCGAGACCAAGAGCAGCAAGAACCGTGAAGTTCGTGGTCAGGGTATCGCAAATTTTGTGAACGGCTTGTTTGGCGGTATGGGCGGCTGTGCGATGATTGGGCAGTCGGTCATTAATGTGAAGTCTGGCGGACGTGGAAGATTATCTACGTTTACTGCGGGTGCGTTTCTCGCGATCCTGTTGCTGCTGTTTAGCGGTGTGGTGAAACAGGTACCGATGGGTGCGCTCGTCGGTGTGATGTTTATGGTGTGTATCGGAACATTCGATTGGAGTTCCATCAAAAATATTGCTCGCGTGCCGCGCGCGGAAGCCTTTGTCATGATCGTGACGGTGGCGATTGTGGTCTATACTCACGATCTGTCGATCGGGGTCATGGTCGGCGTTGTGCTCAGTGTGCTGCATTTTGGCTGGAAACAGACCAAGATCCGTGTACAGGCGAGCCAGGAGCAAGGGCAGAAGGTATATCGGGTTCACGGACCATTCTTCTTTGGCTCTTCGTCACGATTCGTGGATGAGTTCGATGCAGAGGCCGATCCGAAGGAAATCACGATTGATTTCGGAGGGTCACATATCTGGGACAATACTGCGGTTGTGGCTATTGGCAAAGTGAAGTTCAAATACGCGAAGCTTGGTAAAACCGTGCACCTACGAGGGTTAAACGAAGAGAGCACTCGCATTCTTGAACGGAGTGGGTTTGCTACAGCGGGCGGGCACGGTTCGTAACTTGTTTGCAACGAAGGTTCAATGTCAAAACGTAGTTACGCAGACAAGGTGAAAAATTAAAGTGAGCGGACATTAGACATCCCTATGTAGTAGACAACATAAAAAGATACTTTTTAATCAGCGGCGCACTTTTTCCCAATGTAAATCAGGGAGAGGGCGTCGTTGTTTTTATTAGAGAATGTGGTGTGTACAGCGAAGAAGAAGGAATAGTAGTAGTTCTAGTGGCAGTTCTAATGGTAGTAGTGGTACTTCTAGTAGAAGTATAGGTAGTGTTGATTATTTTTGGTTGTTGTTCCTAGTTCTAGTTTTTGTAGTAGATGTTATGGTTCTGGTAGATGTGTTATTGCTGTAGCTGATGTTATTTTGTTGAAGCTTGTGTCCTTCAGTGTGTATAAACTCTAACGAACCTGGCACGTCTTATATGAGGTTATTTGATGTTTTCGTTATTCTAACGAATCTCAAACATCTTATTTTGCCGATTTCGCCAATAATGAAGCGCTTCCGCAGATGTTTCCGGGTAATAAGGTGGCTGTAGTTCGTTAGAAATTCCAGAAGGCTCTAAATGTCGATATAGGGTGTCCTCAATTCGTTAGAAATTAGTAGTCGAGGGAGTTTGTTTCATCTTGAGAGTTAAAAGGTAGCTCCGATAGTTACTCTCAAAACCATCCTCAAACTCACTTGGTTGATACAAGTCACGCTGATCTTGGAATTTTGTGCTACAAGTTGGGGGTGTAAAGCTGTATCCCCTTTTGTTTTGCTTGACTAACGTGTAAACTACAGGGTATGGAGAAGAAGAGCAACGAGTGGATTGCTTTTTAAAAAATTCATTTCATAATTATGATTGATATAAGGAAAACTAGTCTTGATGGCAGATACTGATACTAAGGTCATTATGAAATGGACTTATCTAAATGAATATACAGAGGTGTAACGATTGGCAAACTTTGAACAACTGGGCATTCGCCCGGAATGGTGCGAGATCCTGAAACATCAGGGAATCGCCGTGCCGACTCCGGTACAGGAGCGTTCGATTCCGGTACTGCTGGGTGGACGCGATATTATCGCTGAGGCACAGACAGGAACAGGGAAAACGCTGGCATTTTTGCTGCCGATTATTCAGAAAATTAACGTATCCGACCGTTCCCCGCAAGCGCTGATTATCGCGCCTACGCGTGAGCTTGCGCTGCAAATTACGGAAGAAGCGAAGAAGCTTACTGCTAACGACGATAAACTGCACGTGCTTGCCGTATACGGCGGGCAGGATGTGGACAAGCAACTGCGTAAATTGCAGAACGGTACCCAGATCGTTATTGGTACACCGGGTCGTCTGCTGGATCACCTGCGTCGGGGCACGTTGAAACTTGATAATGTGAAAAAACTGGTGCTGGATGAAGCAGACCAAATGCTGCACATGGGCTTCCTGGACGATGTGGAGACGATTCTTAGCGAGCTACCACATAAACGTCAGACAATGCTGTTCTCAGCAACGATGCCGAAGGGTATTCGCAACCTGGCGAAGACCTACATGAAAGATCCGGAAGATGTAAAAGTATCTTCTCAATCTGTTATCCCGATCAAGCAGATTCGCCAGCAGGTGCTGGAATGTACGGATCGCGGTAAGCTTGAAGCTCTTCGCGGCATGATTGATACGTATCGCCCATACTTGGCGATTATTTTCTGCCGGACCAAGCGTCGTGCATCCAAGCTGAACCAAGATCTGCGTGAAGCAGGTTATGCAAGTGATGAACTTCATGGAGATCTGTCCCAATCCAAGCGTGAGAACGTAATGAAAGCGTTCCGCGATGCCAAACTGCAAGTACTCGTTGCTACAGATGTAGCTGCACGTGGACTTGATGTTGAAGGCGTAACGCATGTATTTAACTACGATATGCCGCATGATGCGGAAAGTTATATCCACCGGATCGGTCGTACGGGCCGTGCAGGCGGTACAGGTCTTGCTGTAACGTTTGCAACAGAGCACGACAGACCAGAACTTGCACGTATTGAACAAGGTATCGACCAGAAGCTGTCCCGTATCCAGTGGACGAGCGAAGGTCCAATTGCTTCAACTGGAGCAGCTAGACGTTCCATTAACAGTCAAGGGGATGACGAACGTTCAGGCGGACGTTCTTCCGGAACTGGTAGTGCCCGTCGCGGTGCAGGCCGTAACGATCGCAGAGACGGCGGACGTGGGGGTCGTGGTTCCCGCGGTGGCGAAGGTGGCCGCAGTGAAGGCGGACGCAGTGGTGGTCGTAGTGGTGGCCGCAGCAGCGACAGCAGTCGTGGTGCAGCAAGCCAAGGTGGACGCGGTGCGGGTCGCAGTGGCGACGAGCGCAGCGCAGGTCGTGGTTCCGCGCGCAGCAGCGACAGCAGTCGCGGAGCAGCGGGCCAAAGCGGACGCGGTGCAGCTAGCAGCGGCTGGGCTGGCCGTAGTGCCGACAAGCGCACCTCCGGGCGCAGCAGCGAAGGCTCTCGCCGTCCGGAATCCGCAGGACGCGGACCGGCGAAGGGTGACCGTCGCGATTCTCGTCGCGGACGGTAAAGCCTTGACGCAAGCGGCGATGTAGCCGCATCCGCGCAGGCACCATGCCATGCCACAGGGATTGGCATGGCACATATGAGAGGGTTCGGGTACAGATGTACCGAACCCTCAGATCAAGGGTCGCGACGGAACCATGTCGCGGCCCTTTTTCAATAGGACAGATGCTCATTTCCGCTTATTCTTTTTGTCATCTGCTAGTGCCTGTTTGATCCATGGAAGATGCCATTTAGGTATTCCCCATCTAGTTTTTCTTTTTGTCCGTGTACTGCGCATAGCACTCGGCATACTGCCATAAACTTCAAAACACCTCATCCTAGACCTAAGGATGGGGTGTTTTTGGATCAATTCTTATATCATTAGAAGCATAACCTTCGATCCGTGGTGCGGACGTGCATGCAGGGGTGGATGAAATTGCAGTCGTCTATATACACGGAGTGAGTTTGCACTAAACTACGTTTTTCTTTCTCAATATATCATCCCTACACATGAACATCTGCGTATTGATCTCGATATTTCTCGTTGTACACCCGGCCTACCGACTCTGCCAGTCCCCCACGTGCCTTGCTCGGATAGCGTTCAATCGTGTGATAGAGCCGCATGAATCGATCCTTGGGCATAAAGCGGGCGTAGCGGGTAATAAGACTAGGGAATAACTCAATATATTTGCTCTTGCGCACGGCAGCTGCAGCTACGGCTGTAAGAATCTGAATCCCGTTGTGTAGCTGTAAAATGTTCACTTCATAGGTAGCGATATAACGAATCGCATCTTCACGGATCAAATCCGGCTTAAGCCGTGCGATCTCACCGATATATTCAGCGAGCAGCCGCTCAAAACTGCTCAGCAGCAAGGGCTTGAGCTGCAGATCCATATCACTGCGCAGGACAAAGGATTGTAACAGCGCAACCTGTTGCAGTCGAATCCGGTCATTGTAGACGAGTGATCCGATCTCGCGGAGCATCTCATAGGCAAGTGCTTCATCCTGCTTTCGAGCTTCGGCGACCAGAGCCCAGTTGCGGTTAATACCCTGGCGGATGAGTTCCTCATCCTGTTGCAATGTTCGCTTCAACTCGCGCTGCTGCTCTACCTCGAACGAACGTTTCTGCATGAAGATCAGTAAGGCCAGAAGCAGCAGGGAAACACTGGCCGCCGCCATGGTCTGATCTATGGTTTCACCAAAATAGGTAGCCGCTGCACCGAACAATATCGTAATGAACAGGTCGCGTGCAATGCGGCGTTTTACACGGGAAGTCGCTTTCTCCTGAACGGAGTTCAGAGTACCCCGGCCACAGGCCGTGCACTCATCTTCCCACAGGCAGGTATACTGTCCACAACGTGAGCAGACTTGCAACTTTTCATAGGCATAGGTGGTTCGATGAAATGGTCGTATGGATACAACTAGTTTAGTACTCATGCTCAATCACGCTCACCATTCAGAATAGTGTAGAGGGTACGATCCGTGTCTTCGCGGGAGACCGGTTTCCGCCGATGAAGCTGGAGTGCAAAACCCTTTATCATGACAAAAAGAAACAATATGGCGAGGCATCCGTATGTAACCATAATCCGTTCCCTTCTATAGCTTGGTAAACAAGCGCTGTTATATTGCAGTTTGCTGGCAATAACTATATCATATTTCCATAGTTGGTGCTTTTGTGCCAGTTACAGGTGTGAAATCGTCGATTTTTGTCAGTCATTACAAAACTGTAACTCAAGATAGGGGTGCTTTTCAGAAATTATTAGTAGACTGTTAAGATTTCCTTAAGGCTTGACGCCTATAATAAACTATTCCCATTTTAATCTCAAACGTGAAGGAGTACACCTAATGCTGCGGACACGCAAAATACGCTGGCTCAGCGGAACGATGGTTCTACTGGCAATTCTAACGCTACTGCTACCTCAAGCGTTGCTGCCACAAGCTGCAGCGGCTCAGGCACAGACAAGCGGAATCGATGCGGTACTTGTAGCCGATGTAAGTAATTCGATGAATACAAGTGACCGTGACAAGATCAGTAATGAAGCCATGAAAATGTTTATTGATATGCTGCCGGTCCAGGGGGACAAGGTAGGGATTGTCGCTTATACCGATCAGGTGGAGCGGGAAAAGGCTATGCTGGAGATTCAGTCCGATGCGGACAAGAGCAGTCTGAAAGATTTTATTGATCAGCTCGGCCGGGGGCCATATACCGATGTCTCAGTTGGTTTAGCCGAAGCCGTCAACATACTGAATCATGGTGCAGACCCATCCCACTCGCCAATGATCGTGCTGCTGGCGGATGGGAACAATGACTTTAACAAAACCAAAGGCCGTACACAGGCACAATCCGATGCTGATCTGGCAAAAGCCGTGAAGGAAGCACAGGATCAGGGTATTCCGGTGTATACGATTGGATTGAACGCCGATGGCAAGCTGAACAAGAATGCACTCGCAGACCTGGCCCAGCAGACCGGAGGCAAGTCATTCATTACCGATACGCCGGATGATCTGCCACAGATTCTGAGTGAGATCTTCGCCGATCATGCCAAACTGAATGTGGTGAAGCTGCCCTCTGTAACGGGAAACGGCAGTTATCAGGAAGTTACCGTGAATGTACCGAATGACAGTGTATTGGAAGCAAACATTTCGATCATGTCTTCGAAGCCGGTGGAAGTGCAATTGACGGACCCTTCCGGACAAGCCGTGGACCTGAACTCGGATGCAGCCAAGCTCTCGACGTCGAAGAGTTATTCACTCGTGAAGCTGTTGAAACCCCAAGAAGGAGACTGGAAACTTCGGGTAAAAGGGGCTCCGAAAGACAGCATCGATATCAACCTGTTGTTCAACTATGATCTTCAGCTCGTTGTGGACCCAATTAAGACCAAGTCCTATGCCAAAGGGGACAAGGTTGATCTTGCAGCCAAACTGGAGAATGGCGGTCAGCCACTTCAGGATAATGATCTGTATACAGATATGAAGGCCACGCTGGTTGTGAAAGATGTGGATACAGGTAAAAGCGAGGAACAACCGCTGGAAAACACAGGTTCTGGTTTTGCCGGAACGTTTGAAGTACCAGACAATCATAACTATGAATTAGTCATCCGTGCGGAAGAAGACAGCTTCTACCGTGAAAGTGCGCCAATCACGATCAACGCGAGCGGAGCAGCTGGAAGTGGATCTCAACCAACAACGTCAGGCGGTGAACAGGACAAGCCGTTTCCTTGGTTGCCTGTCATCCTGGGTGTTATAGCTCTGATTGTGGTCGGTGTTGGTGCCTGGTTCTTGATGGGCTGGCTGAAACGCAAAAACCGGGGATTTGTAGGCCAGATGGTCGTGGAGATTCGTGATGAGAATACGGGAGATAAGTCATATCCACAATATAAAAAGCTGGTATCCTTCCGCGGCAGATTTCATCTGCATCAGTTGTTGCAACTGGACCCTGAGCTGAAGGAAACCGAAAAATATGTATTTACGCCCAGCAATGGGGATCGAATTATAATCCGTAACACCGCAGGCGGTACGCTGGAGAAATCCGGTCGTGCAGTAGATGCAAGCTCAGGCGTTGAACTGAAGAACGGTGACCGACTGAGCATCCCGCTGCAACAGGCGGACAAAACGATTTTGATTGAATATCTGGTGTGAAGGATTATTTGATTTAAGTTGATTGTTTAGTTTAAAAGGATGCCAATAAAATTTGGGACCAACTGTTTACACGAGAACGCAGAGGACAGAAATAACGTGAAGAAGCGGAAGCGTTCGCCTTTATCCCCGGATTTTCACTTTGTAAAAGTGAATTGAAAAAATCTGGGGATAACAGCGATCGGAATGTTATTCTGTCATCGGAGTGGCAAGTGTAATGAAGTTGCAGTTCCAACTTTGTTAATCAAAGGAGGACATGGAATGAAACCGATTGTTAGAGAACATATTCAGCAACTGGATGTATCACTTGGCGGAGGTATTGTCAGTGAGAAGATCAGAGTTGATACGATTGATAACCCCATTCTGATTATTGGTCTGGGAGGAACGGGAATTGATGCGTTGCTGCGTCTCAAATATCAGATCAACCGTCGTTTCAAGCTGCCACAAGACCCGGTATCCAAGAAAAAAATGGACAAGCCGGACAATGTGGAGTTTCTGGCTTTTGAGACGAACGAACAGGATCGCGCCAAAAAGTATAAAGGGATCGGACTTGATCCGATTAATGAATTCGTGCTGCTGTCCAATGCCGAGATTGGCGGACTTCTTCAAAACCGCAGCGTGCTTGAACCGTATATTACGGACTGGCTGTCTCCAGAACTAAGCATCACGGATGGTATGAACGGCGCCGCAGGTGTACGTCAGGCTGGACGTCTGCTCCTGTTCACGAAGATTAATCAGGTCGTGCAGGCCATCGACAAAAAGATCAAAACCTTATCCGTAGGTACCAACAAAAAGTTGATGGTGTTCCTGCTGACAGGTCTGTCCGGCGGTACTGGCAGCGGCTGTTTCCTCGATATTTCCTATATCGTGCGCGGCATTATCGAACGGGATCACGGCTCTGCCGGGATTGACCGCGTGAATACGCTGGGATATCTGTTCACGCCAGACGTGAACCTGTCCAACAAAAGCTTGAGCGAACACACTCGTGAATACATTCGTAAGAACGGATATGCTGCGCTCAAAGAGCTGGATTACTGGATGAACGTGGATAGCCGCGGTGAGCGGTTTACACAGAAGTACGGCAATATTTTAACAGTCAACTCACCACTGCCGCCATTTAACCTGTGTCACCTGATCTCTGCGACGAATACCGAAGGTAAATTGCTGGAGAACGCCTACGATTACTGCATGAACGTCACGGCCGAGAACATTACCAACTTCATGGCAAGTGAAGAGAAGCAGTCGGGTGAGGAGTTTGCAATCCATGATTATATCAGCAACATCCGGACCAACATTGCACAGATGAACAAGGTGTACCCGGCTAACTATGATTACAACATCATCGGTGCTTCTTCGGCTGTACTGCCAATTGAAGAGATGACCACGTATCTGGCGTATCGCATGTTCGACAAAATGAACACCATGTTCTCCAAAGCACCGAATCAGGAGGATACCGAGAAGTTTGCCCGCAAGCTGGGTATTGATCTCGAAAGTGTGGTCAAGTCCTTCGAAGCGCGCGTGCCTGAGCCGCTGCCTGGTTATCAGAACAGCGAGCGTTTATCCTATGGCAACGTGGTGAAATCACAGGTTGTGAATATGGATACCGAACTGGAGCAGAACTTCTTGGCTCGTGCTCGTGAAGAATATATCAAGGCGAAGAAACAACTGCCGGGTGAGATTGCGGGTCAGTTCACCGAACAGATCCGGCGTATGTTTTTGCATCCCGAACAAGGTCCGTTCTATGTCTCGCGTCTGATTTATACGGAAAAAGGTTTCTGTGTACTGAAGATGATTCAGTCGTACATCGAAACGCTGCGTGAGAATGCCTTCCGCATTCCGCGTGATATTGAAGCAGCTCAGGAGCAGTCCGAAGAGAAGCTGGGCGATGCGAAGAGTGCTTTTGTCTCCAAAGAGAAGAAAAAGAATGCTTATATTGAAGCAAAAATTCATGAGTACTGGCTGCACGCCGACGTGGAACGCAACGATCAGATGATCGAGTTCTATGAAGATCTGTATGAGTTGCTGAACCAGGAGAACAGCCGCATTTATAACGTATTTACCGAAACGCTGAATGCCCTTAGCTCGATATTCACGAAGAACGGTGATCTGCTGACACGCGGCGAAGAACAAGCCGATCACAAAGGCAACAAAACATATTATTGGAACGTTGTAAGTGTACCGGATATCGTCAGTGTGGTGGACGGGCTGTTGGATAAGCGTGATACAGATGATCTGATCCGTGACTTCTCTCGTGAATTGCTGGAAAACTCCAGCCAGTGGGTGAAAGAAAACGAGATTGATATCGTCAGCTCCATCTCCGACTTCCTAAGTGAGAAATTCGGTGATCTGATTACCCGTTCCATGGAAGATTTCCTGGTGATCAAATACGGTCAGGATGAGTCAGTCGAGAAATTCGTGGAACGTTTCATTGCTGGCAAGTTGGATGATGAGGCTGTTCCGGTGTTCAATCTGAGCAACAGTACAGGCAGTCTGCATTTCCCTTCATGGGGATTTGTATCGGTACCGGCACAGGCGCCAGGCATTCTGAAAGGGATTCGCAATTATCAGAACAATGCGGTAGGCAAGTCTCATTTTACCGTCAAGGAAAGTGAAGTGCGTAACCGGATATTCTGGCTGAACACCCGCAACGGGGTACCACTCTTTGTGTATACACCGCTCAAAGTATATGAGGAAAGTTATGAACGTACCATTTTGGACAAAGAAGGCATTGGTCGTCACTTGGTGCAAACGGAGAAAAACAACTGGACCTATCTGCCGTCTCCGATTCCAGAAAAATCATGGGGAGATGTGTATGAGAACGCCCGCGTGAAGCAATATAACGCTCGTGTGCGTAGCGAGTTCGAGCAGGCGCTCGGATACAACATCGTGACAGCCAAATCCATTGATGAGAATACAAGCAACCGGTATGCGATTGTGACGACAGAAGCATTTGATTTGTCTGCCAAACTGGGAGCCTACGACATGCGTCTGACGTCCACTACACCGAACCTCGGCGAAGTGAAGCGGGCCGTGATCGAGCTGAAGCGTCTGCAGTCCGAAGGGTTGCCGCGTGTAGGAGTTAAGGATATTTTCGGCAGTATTAATGAAGATATGGCCAAAGAAAACCTGGTACGTTCTCCGCAGCTGATCGCACGTGTACGAGAGGAACTGGCGAAGATGAATGCCATCTCGGCCAAAGTTGCGGAACTCGAAGGAATTCTTGCCCAGTACCAGGACGAGGAACAGTGGTATGACCGCTTCATCGAAGCTTTATATACCGACACCATCGTCAAAAAAGGTGCGCTCTACGTTTATGACCGTGACCCGGAAGAAGATGCATGGGATCCATTCGCGAACCTGATGAAGAGCCGTAACTTTGCCGAGTATGAAGTGTTTGGCAACTTCCGCGGTCTGGCGGAGAAGGATCGCAGTACATTGCTGCGCAAAGCCTCCCGCCGCGATAACGATCTAACTGCTTCAGAGGATATCACCCCACTGCTGACGAAGTTGGATGATCTGGCTGCGCTGTTCATGGAATCACGTGATCGTCTGGAATATGAGCGGGTAGAACTAGCTAATGGAGAAGACATCTATCAGTTCTACAGAACGATGTCGTCCAAGCTGAATGACATTCGCAGAAGGCTGAAGTAAGATGGCGGCCGGGATGGAGTTCAATTCGAACAATACCCTGAAGCGTGATCTGGAGAAGTATGCCGCGCAGTATGCAATAGAGCAGGAGCGTCAAGGCAGCCTGGGGGATGGACGCAGCAGTATCCATTACCCGGCGCTGTTCCTGTTTGTTGGTGATCTGGTTGCACCTGCCGTATCTGCTGTGCAGGAGATTAATCGGCTGAAGTGGGATAACGGAGACGGTGTGGTCTACGTTCAGATCGGGACAGAAGATCAGGAAGCACGTCCGGTTGAAACGAGGAATGGTGGCTCGTCCGATGACGGTCAGGTGACTCTTCACCGCTTGCCTTTGTCCGCTGGGCAGACGGAGCGACCGTCCAAAACACGGCGTAAGGATGTACATCGCAGTTTCCACGAATCGGATCAGGCGCTCTTTGACCTGAATCGTACGCTTCGGCGAGTAAGCAACCGGATTGCCGAATATGGACGGTTATACTCGTCATTTGATCGGATTTACGTTACGGTGGTAACCAGAGCGGATGATCCGTTGAATGTATTGTTGCCAGAGCTCACCAAGCTGACGGAGACTATTTTGTCCCAAGCCTTCAAGTCGGTGCAGACGGATCTGCATGTATTGGTCAGCGAGATGGAACAGGTGGACTCCTTCGGATATGCCAGCGCAGCAGGCCTCGCTTTTCTGCGGGAACTGGATTATATGCAGTCGCTGGACTACACATTCAACGGTAAACTGCTGGTGACGGAGGATGGGATCTCCATTCCCGTTGCACATCCTGCTTCGCCGTTGTTTGATCTGGTATATCTGTTGTCCGACAAAAATGAGCGTGGAACCGGCGTTCCCGGTGGCTGGATCGAAAATGCCGAGATCATCTGCCGCATCTGCCTGCTGAAGAACAGGAAGCAGGATGTGGATCACTCGGGTAGCGTTTCAAGCACGGGAGCGAACACGTACAACAATACATCTTTTAAAAACAATATTCGTACCACCTCTGATCAGCATGGTTATGCCAGCGCGGGTTTTGCCGAGATCAGGCGGCCAAACAAGCCGATTGCACTGGCGGTGTTATATCACATGTATCGGTATCTGCTCGCACGCATACGGCAGGAGCCGGACTGGAGCATTAAGGACAAGCTATCTTTCTTTGGACTGGACGCGGCCTCGGTGGAACGCAAAGTCGAAGGTCTGCTGCCCAATGAAGATCTGGTTAGTGGCATGAGTGGCATCATGACGCATAACGTCAGTTTCTCTGATCTGAAGCCGCTCTCACTTCGTGAAGCGGAGAGAGCGTTGTTTGGACAAGGAGCTGAAGCGTACTTCCGCGATAACGTTGTCCGTCTTGTCGAAGAGCGTGTGCGCGAGCGCAGCTCTAGCGGTTCCCTGCGCCGTCATGCTGAACATTCCCGCGCGGAGCATCCAGAGGTTGGTTACTTCCAGTGGGCGGCCTGGAGTGACAGTGAGCCTGGCAGTGTGCGTGAAGCGCTGCTCGGATTGATTCGGGATAAATCGATGCAGCTTGAATCGGCACGTGCTCTGCTGGAGCAACGTCAGCAAGAGCGAGTGGAAGATCAGTCGTTCAAACGTGCGTTGTTCCGTGATAAACAGAATGTGCGCAATCTGATTGACTGCATGCTGGAGCGAGTGTATGTACCAAAGGTAGAATTACTGCGACTGGAAAATGAATTACACCTGCTGCGTATCTACGATACGGAGATGGAAGAACTTCATCGTTTTAGTCGCCACGTCACAGTAGCACTTGAAGCGCTGGAACGCACACTGCGAGAGACAGCTGCCCAAAGTATCGCTGCTGCGGATGAATACATCGGCCAGAACGTGATGGAGTACTACGGCAAAGTGACGGAAGAGCTAATCATCGACCTGGAAGCCAAACGCGGACGGGATGTATGGTTTGAGGACCGTTACATGGGAGACATGAACCGGCTTGCCACAGAAGGCGATGACCGTCTGTTGAAACGACTGATGGAGGTATGTCACTCGTTGCTGCTTACGGCCGAGCCATTGCGATTGCCATTTGAAGAAGAACTGTTGCAACGGGCGAATGTCACGATTGCCTACGGAGATAAAGATGTATTAACCCGCGATGATCTGTTCCGCAGGTTGTACCACACGCTGGAGGATCAGGCGGTTGTTCGGGTCCGGGTATTCGATTATACGCAGGAACATCGATATGAAGAGAAGTATTTCTTTGGTGACCATCATAGTGCTTTCATGGACTACGCGGCACATGCCGAAGAGACGTCACGTATCTACAAGTTGGGTGTGGTGTACGAAGAACGCAGTAGTGGCGTGGAGAAGCTGAATCTGATGGGCGGTTTCCATCTGGAGGATCTCATGGTGTATCGGAACGGCAAGGTATATTATGACTCGTACACGGATAATGGCTATGAACTTCACCCCGTGGGTCTGGTGGAGAAGTTGTCACCCATCCGTTAAGACGTCTGGCGGTGTCCTACACCCAGCACCAATCTTGTATTAACTCAGCCTGTTTACGGCTGGTATGGAAAGGATGCATGTAGACATGCAGCGAAAAATCAATCTTCTCCTGGTCCTGTTCAGCCTGATTGGCGGGGCAGTGGGCTTTGCGGCAGGAGAAATCATGCTGCGTCAATGGCTTGGGGAGATGCCACGTCTGTTGCTGATGGGATTATACTTTGGCGTACTGGCGCTGAGCGTTGGATTGTTCTGTTTGATCGCAGAGATAATCTCACCCAAGCTGAATGGCGCTTCATGGAAGCTCCGGTATCTGGGACTGTCGTGGAAACTGCTTGTTCCGGCAACACTCGCTCTGTTGTTTGTTGTTGGACTCGCCCTGCAATTGTTGTATCAGATCAATCCGGGCGGTGTGAAGCAAGTGAAGGACATCGTACTAATGATCGATAACTCGGGCAGCATGAGCGAGACAGATCCGGATAACGGACGCTTTGAAGCAGCCAAGACACTGATCAGCCAAATGGAGAGTGACAAACAGGTAGCTGTCATTACGTTTGATGACCAACCGCAGTTGTTACAGCCGTTTATTGCGCTCGATAGTGAAGCGGCCAAGAATGAGGTTTATAGCAAAATCGATGACATTGTTACAACTTCGGGTGGCACCAATTTTGATGCCGTGCTGAGGGAAGGCATGGAACAGATTCGGGGCAAACAGGACCCGAAACGCGGTACAGTGGTCATCTTGTTATCCGATGGCTTCAGTGAAGCGGATACGGCAGATATTTTGTCCCAATATGCGAGTGAACAGATCTCCATCAATACGGTCGGCCTAAGTCTAGTGGACCCATCAGGAACAGATCTGCTGCGTAATATTGCCCAACAAACGGGTGGCATGTACTATGATGTACCGGATTCCGGTGGTCTGAATCTGGCATTCCAGCAGATCTACGATACGATAGATGAACGGACGCTGGTAACGGAGCGTACAGGCATGATGGAGCATAGCGTTTATCTGGCGATTTTCCGTGTAGCAGCCGTGTTACTGATTGGCGTGGCGCTGGGTGTATCACTCGGACTCGTGTTTGATAACCGTCATCTCGCGCTCAGCTTCGGTATTGGTGGTGCGGTGTCGGGTCTACTGGCAGGACTTCTGCTGGAATGGGGCCTCGACGGTTCGAACGTGGGTGATACATTCGTACGACTTGGTGCGATGCTCATTTTGTCTGGCGTACTGACCCTCTTCTCCTGGATTGTTCCGATTAGGGAGAACACGCCGCGGAAGAGTAGAGGTCGTCGCGAAGCTGGTGGCGGAACTTCTTCGGCTGAAGGATTCGGTCAGAGAGCAAGAGATACACGCAGCAAAGGATTCTAACGTCGGGAGGTCAATGGAAATGCGGTTTACGGATGCAGACCCTTCGACACCCTTGATTCGAAAACTGACACTTGCGGTGGACGAAGGACGTTGTACACTTCGCTGGCTCTGGCCGGAACGGGTAGAAGCTGTCTATGTGGAACGGCTGGAGCTGGATATGATGAGCGATGATCGTACCGGGGAAGAGCCTGCACAGGGCAAGCTGAAGCTGTACACAAGAGAGGAATATAAGGCGAGCAATGGTTACACGGATCGGATCACAGGTTTTGGTGCCATCAAGTACACCGTGTATGTGTGTCAGATGCAGGAAGAGGGACCTGTACTGATCCGTCAACGAGACGAGGACAACATGGTGATTGCAAGCGCAGGGAAGGCGGATATCCGCTTTTCCATTCGTTACAAGAGCGGTTTTTTTCAGAAACGAAAAAGTGTATTGATCACCGTCACAGCGGAAGTACCTGTTCCAAAGGAAGCCCTCTGTTATGTTCGCAAACAGGGCGGGGTTCCGTTGAATAAGGAGGATGGTACGGTGTATCCTTTTGTGAGTGATTTTGCTCCCGGAAGAAATGAGATGCCGCCCGTTGAAGTTGCCAAGGATGATTATGTGCGATTATTCTTCACGGACGGACCGAAATATGGAGCCGCCTATCGACTTATATCAGACTAGATAGTTGGACCAGCGATTGGAAGGTTACTCTGTCATCGTAGTGCAAGTGTAAATCATCTTAGTCTAACTGATCAGGGGAGGGGAGTGGCTATGAGCTTTTTTAGTCGGTTTTTGAAGAGACAACAGCCGGAGGAACGTCCGCTGTTTTACGATATTGTGTGCCCTTATTGTTTCAGTAAGTTTTCACCGGAAGAGGTAGTGTTCCGCGCCGCCCATCACCGCGATGATGATGAGGACTACGCACTCGGGGAAGATGCGAAGTTGAATCGGTATCGTGAAAGATTCGGACTCGACACGGTATTTGATATGGAGGCCGTATTGGCTCCGCATGATGTACCGGAGGAACATCGGATTTATTCCGATAACATCGTGATGGGTCTGAACGATCGGTATGGTGTCGTTACACGTCGCCGGTTGTGTCCGCAATGTCATAACGAGCTACCTGTTACGGCAGGTAAAGCACCGAGCAATATCATATCCATCATTGGTGCATCTCAGGTAGGTAAATCCGTCTACATGACTTCATTAATTCATACATTGCAGCATTATACGGCCGATCATTTTGACGCGGCTTGCATGCCATTGAATGCGGAGATAAGCCGCCGATTCCGTGCGGATTATGAAGAACCGTTGTTCGAACGGGGCGATCTGCTGGATTCCACGCAGAAGGAGAAGTTGCAGGAGCCGTTTATCTTCCAGTTTGTGTTCAAGGATGAAGATAAAGCGCCGCTGACCTTGGTGTTCTTTGACGTTGCGGGTGAAGGTATGGTGGAGCAGGATTATCTCGGACTTCACGGGCAGCACATCAAGAACTCGGCAGGTATTCTGTTCATGGTGGACCCGCTTCAGATTCGTTCGATTCGGGACAAGATTCGCATTAACCTCGGCAACGAGCCGGGAGAGTGGACACCACGATACGATGAGCCGCGTGACGTGGTGCTGACGATGTTCGGAGATTTTATCGCGTATCAGGACAAAGCAAAGACCAATATTCCAACGGCTGTTGTGCTCACGAAAAGCGACATGCTGCATTCCCTGAAGGATGAAGAGGGGGATTATATCAAATCGAACAGTAATGTCTTCCGCAATATGGTGCACCGCGATTGGTTTGACCTAACCGAGTTCGAGAATATCGACGGGGAGATCCGGCGTTTTATCGAGAAGGTGGATCGTCCGTTCAAGGGCACGATGGATGTGTACTTCAAAGATACAGCCTATTTCGCAGTATCTGCGCTGGGCAGCAATCCGGTGGATATGAAATTGCAGGGTGTGGTTAGCCCGATCCGCGTGGATGAACCTTTCCTGTGGCTGTTGTACAAGCTGAAGTACATTGAGGGGAGAGTGGGATGATGCGTTCTTCCGTAACCCCGCCCATTGAACAACAGCTGTATACCCGAGAGCGGCGCGGGGTGTTTCGCACAACAGAGGGGTTCGATACGGTTGCGGCATCGCCGGGACTGGACCCTTCTTTTATCAAAAAAGTGCTTCACCCCTACTGTGTCTATGACGCTCCAGCGGAGCTCACAGGCCGTAGCGAGAAGGACGAGACGAAGTTTCCGGCTTCCATTCACCTGCTTCATCTGGAGAGTGGAGAGACGATTCTTGGGCAAAATGTGTACCAGTCGGCGGATTTCACCGGGCTGCGCAGTGCCTTTTTTGCACATAATTACGTCTTGTCTCCCGAACGTTCGGAAGAGCAGATGAAACAAGGCGGCTGGCTGGATGCCGTGTTCGCCACGTCCTATGACATCGAACAAGGTACAGTTCTGCCGGCGCTTGCTGAATTGCCTATATCACCTAGGAGCGGACAGGGTGGGGCGACCGATGCTGGCGTAGGATCACCAACCCAAGTGCTGAGCGCTTTGAAAATGAACGAAGTGCTGTTCAAGCGCCTGCTCTATGCGGTAATGCAGTCTGTAGCGACACGTAGAAAAGTATACATTGCGCTGGACCTTCCCGCAGAGGAAGTGACAGCAGGGGCCAAAGGATTGTTACGTTTGCTGTACACGGCTTTACCATACGCATTCCGGCGGCAGCTGGGATTCATGACGTTTGCCAAGGAGCCACAGGCCAAGAAGGGCATCCACGTCCAGTTTGTTGAGCGAGGGACGTTACGTCCGAAAGACCGGAATACGGAGAAGGATTTCACCTTTGATCTGGTATCCGGCAGAGTGACACATGCGGATGCATCTGTGGCGAAGTTACCTTATGCGGAATTCGCCTGGGCTTTATTGCAGGAACCTGGTGCGGCGGATGCGTTCTATACGTTTGCGGATGAAATGATGTCCGGCATGGAACCTGGGCGGGAACTTTCCATTGAAGCCTATGGCGAACTTGCGGTGTTCTATGGTCTCGAACAAGGCATGGAAGACCTCTATCTGGATAACAAAAGTCACGTCCTGAGTGGCTTGCTGACCTATTTGAAGCCGGATGGTGGATTACAGCAACGTTCCCGTCTGAACGAGCTGTTCCTGACCTTGCTCAGCAGGGAACTGGACAGCGTGAAGCGTGAGAACGTACCCGAAGAAGACGTCGCAGCTCGCATTGGCGAATATTTCAGTGTTGCCGCGCCGGTGGTGCAATCCTGGATTGTTGACTATTTCATCTACGGTGTAAATAATGCCCGTGCTCAGAAGCGGATGCGTGCTGTACAGGAATTGTATGCTGTGCTGGATCGAGATCCTCAGCTGAATCGGGCTTTCTTTGATAAAGTATTGGCCAATGAATCGCTCACCAAGCTGTTGTTCGAGCCTTATCTGGACAATCAGCTGAAACGCACGGAATCGGCAGCGAACGTTGTGGAAGTGATCCGAAGATGGGTTACGTCCCATCCATCTGCGATCCACTACAGCTTCTTGCAGGAGCGGACAGCGAGTGAGCTGCGTGAACGGTTATGTTCTGCGCCTAATCCGGTACAGTCTGCGAATGAAGCCCTCCAGCGTGTTAACATACTGGATCGGGTATCCGCTGATGTCACCTATGATACAGGCATTACGGCACGAATTGGTCAATCTGAAGCTACAGCCCGTCCTAATCGCAAAGGGGGATCTTCGTCTGCCAGTCAAGATCCGGCATATCAGGAGGAGTTAACCCGCCTTGCAGACAAGCTGGCTTATGTCATTAACCTGTTTATGATTCAGGATCTGGATCTGGAACGGGTTAACCGTGAACAGCTATTAAGCATTGATATTTTGCAGCATGGCAATGAGGTTCGGGATTGGGCGGCACGTCAGGGTTCTGATGTATCTGCTCGAACGAACATGATGCTGGCTGCGAGAGTGTGGCTTAGTGGCGAGGGGAATGAAGAAGAGGCATTGGAGGCACTTTCCCTGGCAGAACGTAATGAACTTCAACGCTGGTCGCGTCGCTGGCTTGCCGGAGAGTTACAGGTTAATCCGGGGATCGCGGTATATGAAGCTTTACCGATGGCTTTTTATCGGGGAGGAAGCGGCAGCAACCGGTTGGATTATCCTGGCCTGACTGAATTCATCCGCACCAATGCAAGTCGTGCTGAGGGGCTGTATCCATTCTTCGAATGGTCAGGAGATCATCGAATGTTTGTCCGGGGTTCCAATGCGCATAAAGGATATGCGGATGCGATCGTGGCGTATTTCAAAGCCCATGACCGTGAAGCATTCAAGTCGAAGTCAGCTTTCAAACCGTATTACGTGAGAGCCAGCAAGACAATGAAGCCGGTCTATGACCGTGCGAAGACGGAATTGTCCTCTCCACTGGTGCGGATGCTAACGGGTAAAAGGAAAAATCTGTTCGGATTAATCCTCTTGATCCTGGTTCTGGGTATTGCTGGCGGTACATATGCATGGATGAAAGATTCTGTAGAGCCGCCAGCGGCACCCCCTCCATCTACCCAGGAGCCTGTCATACCGGCTGAACCTGAGGTACAGCTCGCGGAGCAGATTGCTTATATGATTCCTGCGAGTGAACAGGAGGGTACGCAATCACCTGCTCAACTGGTGATCCGTTTCAGGAATGATACGGGAAGCACTGAGTTTGAGCAAAGCTCACTGCAATTGACGATGAAGGATGATAGTACTCAGGAGTTGGATACTACAGGCAAGTGGGAGAGTTTTAATCGGAATGAGGAGCCAGATACCCAAGATACATCCGATGGTGGTTCAGGGAGTACTTCCGAAGGAAGCACAGATGGTTCCTCAGCCGGAAACGAGGGGAACACAGAGCAGACGGAGGATGGCGTTCAGCAGGCAGATCCAGCAATATCGGGTGATGCCACTTCAGATCCTGCTACCGATACAACAACGGATACAGGGACGAATGCATCGTCTAATGCTGCGAGTGGAGACACGGATCAAGGTACGGATGCAGATCAAGTTACTGGTTCGACATCGCCTGACACATCTGTATCCAATGAACAGGATGCGGATGCGACCAATTCTGCACAGCTGTCTATTGGAGAGGTAGATCGTCTCTATCCGTATGGATTGCAGATCAGTCTTCCAGCAGATCTTGATGCCGAGAGTATTGCCAGTGTGCAGAGCACGCAGGGCGGGATGACGGTAATCCAATTGATGCCGCAGCCTAATTAAGCTGTAAATCATATTATTTGAGCGTGTTGCATAGATTCATGGAGTGCCTTTTGACCAAATATTGAAAAATGCTGACTTCATACCTTATTAAACGAGCGTATGTGAGATGACCTTGAACTCTAGATTCAAGGTCATCTATTTTTTTTTTTGATATGGCGGATACAGCCATTGCATGAAAATAAATCAGTCATTCACAATTCGGACACAAAATTTGCGATTCAAGAGCTCGAAAGATTGTCAGAAGTGGTGAAGTGCGCGGAATGAATGAGAAAAGCTCTCATGTGTAATCGGAAAGAGAGTAAGATATCTGCTTCAAAAAGACCGAATAAAGCTCGAAAAAAGCAGAAAATTTGGTTTTTTATGTTGACAAATGATAATGATTATCAGTATCTTTAATGTATAAGATTTTTGCGCCGGAAATACTCAGAATTACAATTTCGTTTTCGTTGTCATAGCCGGATTACATAACCGGGATAAATGAGAGAGGGATGATCGCATGTTTCGTCTGGAGACGACCAAGCTGGATATCGCTTATGAGGAAAGACTAATTGTAGAGGATCTGAATATTCAGATTCCCCAAGGAAAAATTACAGCACTTGTTGGAGCCAATGGTTCAGGGAAGTCAACTATCCTGAAAACGATGGCACGTATTATGGCTCCAAAAGCAGGTAATGTATTGCTCGACGGGAAGTCCATCCATAAGCAGTCTACGCGTGAAGTTGCCAAGCAACTTGCGATTTTGCCACAGAACCCGACAGCCCCTGAAGGACTTACGGTTACTGAACTGGTATCCTACGGACGTTTTCCTTATCAAAAAGGATTTGGTTCCATGCGTTCTGAAGACAAACGCATGATTGAATGGGCTATTGAAGTGACAGCCATGACTGAATTCCATGATCGTCCGATTGATCAACTGTCCGGTGGACAGCGTCAACGTGCCTGGATTGCCATGGCACTTGCCCAAGAAACGGACATCCTTTTCCTGGACGAGCCGACAACGTTCCTGGATATGGCTCACCAGCTTGAAGTATTGCAATTGCTGGAGCAGCTGAATGCCACAGCCAATCGTACCATTGTTATGGTTGTGCATGACTTGAACCACGCTTCCCGTTATGCTCATCACATGATTGGTATCAAAAAAGGTAAAGCCATTGCACATGGTTCACCCGTGGAAGTTATGAACACGGATGTACTTCGTGAAGTATTTAACATCGAAGCAGATATCGTAACGGATCCGCGCTCCGGTGTACCGCTTTGCTTGCCATACGCTCTTGCAGGTGAACGTCAGCAATCCAAAACGCCAGACCAGATGGTCATGAACAGCGCGATGGTTCATGCAGGCGGACGGACAGAGCAACTTGCTCGTCAAGCGACAGGAAGTTAACGAAATGGGCCATACGTGGTCCTTACATTATAGAATGAAGCCGCTGTGCATAATGCACGCGGCTCATTCGCATTCATGGGAGGTTTGCAACCAATGGGAGCAATCAACTACACGTGGTTAGAGCAATATGGACGTATAACGACCGGCCCGGTTAACGAACCGGTTTTTGGCATGCCTTTGACATTGTTGAGACATCCGGAGAACGCAAAGCTTATGCTCGAAGCCTATAATGAGCACCTGCGTGCAGATTCTCTTCGCTCTGCTGCTGTATATTTCATGCACTCTGTTCGAGGTCTATTGCTTGGTATTCATTACATGACTTGCATGTGTGACACGTCGCTGAATATTTCGCTGGAGAATATCCAACTGCAGTTGGAGGTTCAAGAGGGGCGCCCCGTACTCCATTTTCAACTTTTAGATGCAACTGAGCATGCCCATCCTGGTTCAGTCAATAACGGTATTGAAGGTGGATCCCTCTGGCGGAATGAGTTACTTACAGCATATTACGGCGAACAACTACGACCACTGATTGAAGGAGTGGCCCTTGCCGGAGAAGCAAACACGGGTCAGATGTGGGCACAGCTCGCATCCATCTTGAGATGGTTCAAGACGACGGTGGTAAAGATGGATATTACAGAATTGGAACGAGAAGCTGTAATTCAGGGATATGAGCATGTCATTGCCATGCCACCGGAGATTCTGGGGTTACGCAAGAACTTGCTGTCATTCAAACCGGTCGAGATCGATAATCCGCATCAACCGGGAGAGACTATGCTGATGAAGCCGACATGCTGCCTGCACTATCAGGTGTACGGTGGGCAGAACTACTGTTACAGCTGTCCCAAACTGACCAAGACCGAGCGGCAAGAGCGGTATGATGCGATTGTGGCTGCCAAGTCGGGTTAAAGTGCGTCCGGAGCAAAGGGATATGGGTAAATCCGAGATTTGGTAATCGCATCGAATCAGGTTTATAATAATAAGACAGGCTGTAGGTTCATTGGTTATACCAACGTGCTCGCAACAGTCCAAACCAACATATGTCATGGGAGGAATCAGTCATGTCCGTATATTCATATCAGGCGGTAACCACCGCGAACCAGGAAGTCTCACTGGATCTGTATCAAGGTAAGGTATTGGTCATTGCCAATACAGCCAGCAAGTGTGGACTTACCCCGCAATACGGTGAATTGCAAAAGCTCTACGATCGTTATCGCGATCAAGGCTTGGTTGTACTGGGTTTCCCTTGTAACCAGTTTGGAGGGCAGGAGCCAGGTACAAGTGAGGAAGCCGAATCATTTTGCCAGCTTAACTATGGTGTGAATTTCCCGGTGTTTGCCAAGGTAGATGTGAATGGTGAGGAAACACATCCTCTGTTCCAATATCTGAAGGAGCAACAACCCGGCGTAGGCGAAACAAGCGACATCCAATGGAACTTTACCAAGTTCCTTGTTAACCGTGAAGGTGAAGTAGTAGGTCGTGTTGAACCGAAAGAATCTCCGGAGACCATGATCGCAGACATCGAGAAATTGCTCGGTTAATACATGAACGTTGAGAAGCCTATCCTTGCATTAGCGAGGATAGGCTTTTTTAAGTTGACTTCGTATACGACGTAGCTTCAGTCTCTCAGTAGGTAGAGGTTGGTTCCCTGATTAAGGCAATGGCTGGTTTAGCGTGTAATAGCCTTGATCCGAAGCCAGCTTAAGCAGGTTACGAGCATAGCTTCCGGCCCAAGAGTAGCCGTGTCGTCGTTCCTCACTGATATCCAGAATGTTCATATACTTCAGTCCATCCCGATCCGCGTAGAAAGGCACATCTTCATCCACGTTATAGAAACGGTACCAGATCACACTCCCTGCATTCGGTTCAAAATACACGGGTCCTTGTCGGTTATACTTGGTTCCATTCTCTCGTACCGTATCGAACCATCGGAGAGCTCCTTTGGCGGCTTGTTCAATCTCGGGAGTCTGAGGCCTGGACATCAGAAAAGCAGTAATCGCCACCGACTCTGATCCCGACTTGGAGGCTAACTCATAGGCTCTGCCCGGCACAGGGGCATAGGTCACAGGATCATGCTGCGCACCCCAAACGGTGGGCTGACCAGCATTGATAATTTGCGCTTTCAGCGTATAATCAATCCCTTTATCCAGAGCTTTCTTCAGCTTGCTACGGTCGTTGGTGGTCAATATATCGTTGTTAAACCCACTTCTTCGCTCAACCATATCGTCTAACAAAAGCATCGTCTGTACCATGGCATTGTCGTTGTAGGTCACTGCATCAGAGTAATTACTTCGTTTGGGATAAACCTGAGGCCAACCTCCAGATGGATATTGGGAAATCAGGATAAAGTCCACCGCTTTACGGACACTGTTCTTAAAGGCCAGATTGCCTGTTTTCTCATACATGTCAGCCAGGAATCGGATCTCGGAAGTTGTCGCATCATTATCGAAGGTGCCAAGTTCAATGCCATTCGGGTCTTTCCAGCCTGATCGAGCTGTTACACCATCCCAAGGGGCTGTGTATTGCTCTTCCATGTCTTTGTAAAATCCACCGTGAGGCATTTGCCACGAAACGATATTTAGGGCATAGGCCGTATCCTTGGTAAGATCGCCGGTTGCAAAATGACTAAAATCCCTAAACTTCTGAAGCAGCGAAGACACATCGGCACCTGCTGGGATTTTGGAGGATAGAACCTCTGTTTTAATTGTAACGGGTGCAAGATCGGCAGAAGCAGCAGCAGAGGGGATAGCTACTCCAGTTGTCATCATGGTGAAGGCAAGCGTAACGGGAACCAGGCGGAAAGCAACAGACATTGAACGTTTCTTCAAATGAACGCCTCCTGAACGAAATGAGATTTGGTTGTTGACTTACATAAAATCCATTTAAAGGATTGTTATTATTGTAAGCGCTTACCAATTTAAAAATCAACCCTGTATTGAAAATTGAAGCCATTTAATTTTTGTACAAGTAAAACGTGAATGGAGAAGAAGGTTCTACCTACAAACGTCCATACAGGAACGCGGAAGCCTTTACATAGCATAAATCCACCCGAATCCGGGGAAAATGAAATCAATAAAACGAAGGGAAGAAAGGCTTGAATACAGGGAAAAGACCTCTTTCGACAAACTTTTTTTGCTCAACCTATTGCAATGTGAAAAAGATCACATTATAATGAGTGTATAAAGTGAAATAAATCACATACACAGTATCGATTAAGAAGTGAAATATTTCACAACTACAAAAACCTTATATTCAAACTCATTTATATATTTCGAGGAGGAACTTTTAATGAAAATCGCAGTTATCGGATGTACACACGCAGGGACCGCAGCCATCGTAAACACCGCCAAATTGTACCCGGATGCTACCATCACGGTGTATGAGCGCAATGATAATATCTCCTTCCTATCTTGTGGCATTGCGCTCTACGTAGGTGGAGTTGTGAAAGACCCTGACGGTTTGTTCTATTCTTCGCCTAATCAACTGGCAGATCTCGGTGTAGTGACCAAGATGCTTCATGAAGTAACAGCAGTTGATGCCAAGGGTCATACCCTTCAGGCTAAAAACCTGCAAACTGGGGAAGAATTTGAAGATACGTTTGACAAACTGATCGTAACAACTGGTTCATGGCCTGTCGTTCCGAAGCTTGAAGGCATTGAGATGGACAACATTTTACTTTGCAAAAACTACAATCACTCCAACACGATTATTGAAAAAGCCAAAGATGCCAAACGCGTTACCGTTGTGGGTGCAGGATATATCGGCGTAGAACTGGTTGAGGCTTTCCAGATGAACGGCAAGGAAGTTACCCTGATCGACAGTGTGGACCGGATTTTGAACAAATACCTGGACCCTGAATTCACGGATGCAATCGAAGATACGCTGACTGGACGCGGCATCAAGCTGGCTCTTGGTCAAACGGTACAGAAGTTTACTGGAGAGAATGGCAAAGTGACTAAGGTAATCACGTCCAAAGGGGAGTTTGAAACGGATTTGGTTATTCTGTGCATCGGCTTCCGTCCAAATACCGAACTGCTCAAAGGCCAAGTGGATATGCTGCCGAACGGCGCAATCGTCGTGGATAAATATATGAAAACTAGTCAAAAAGACATCTTCGCTGCGGGTGACAGCTGTGCTATTCATTACAACCCGACAGGCAAAGCAGCGTACATTCCACTGGCGACTAACGCCGTGCGGATGGGGACACTGGTAGCTCGTAACCTGGTACGTCCTACGACACCGTATATGGGTACACAAGGAACATCGGGTATTAAAATTTATGAGCAAAATATCGCGGGTACAGGCATGACGGAAACGTCTGCTGCTGACGAAGGTCTGATTGTGGAAGCCGTCGTACTGGAAGACAGCTACCGTCCGGAGTTCATGCCAACGGCGGAGAAACTGTTGCTTAAAGTGGTATATGAACAGGCTACTCGTCGCATCGTCGGAGCACAAGTAATGTCACAGGTTGATCTGACTCAATCGATTAATACGATCTCGGTCTGCATCCAAAACAACATGACCGTAGATGAGCTGGCCTTCATCGACTTCTTCTTCCAGCCACATTACAACAAACCGTGGAACTTCTTGAACACGGCGGGTCTGCAAGCATTGCCACCAGTAGAAGTGAAAGCACCAGCAATGGTGTAAGGAAGCAGAATAGATGTTGATATAAAATAATGAACCATAAAATGCACAAAGGCTGGCGAGCATATCGTCAGTCTTTTTTTGTATATCTGTAAGGTGGTGTAAGTAACATGCACGATATCTCTTGCTGTCAGAGTCATTCAATGACAATCGTAATAGCGACTTTTATAAACAACATTGTGATAATTTGCACAAAGTTTTGTATAGGACCGAGATACAATTAGGATATGGCATTCAACGCCTACCCGAAGAGTTTCCCAATGATTTTATTGTAATGATGAATGAACAATGAAGGAGAGGATGAACGATATGGCAGCGAAAACACCTCTTGAGGTTGCACAATATACGGCGCAAACAGGCATGAAAAAGGCGCAATATCCGGTGTCTTCTGTCTTGGTACTCAGTTTTCTGGCAGGGGCTTTTATTGCGCTGGGTTTTCTACTGGATATTCGGGTGATTGCTTCTGCGCCAGCAGAGTGGGGGAGCCTGGTTAATCTGATTGGAGCAGCGGTGTTCCCGGTGGGATTGATCATGGTACTCATTGGTGGAGGAGAGCTGCTGACAGGTAACATGATGGCAGTTCCGCTTGCAACGATTGCTCGAAAATTATCCGCGGGCAGCATGTTGAAAAATCTAACCTTAGTGACGATTGGTAACTTTGTTGGAGCTTTGTTTGTCGCGTACGCGTTTGGACATGTGCTTGGTCTGACTGGAGAGGGTGTATATCTGGCAAAAGTGGTGGATATGGCTGGGCATAAGCTGCATGATGGCTTCCTACAGGCTTTTATCTCTGGCATCGGCTGTAACTGGCTGGTGGCGCTGGCAGTATGGCTATCTTATGCATCCGATACGATGAGTGGCAAGGTACTGGGTATTTGGTTTCCAACGATGGCGTTTGTGGCTATTGGATTCCAGCACGTTGTAGCCAATATGTTTCTCATTCCGGCTGCAATTTTCGAAGGACATTATTCGTGGGGACAATATGTGATGAATTTCATTCCGGTGTGGCTCGGCAATCTGACTGGTGGTGCTCTGTTTGTAGCTGCAGCCTATTGGGTGGTGTACCTGCGCCAAGCTGAGCCGAAAGTGAAACCAGAGGTAGTAACGTCAATCGAACCTGTGGAGACGGAGGGTAGAGTGATGTTGAGCAAGCAGGCGTAGCGGAACATAGCACTACAATGCATTACTCGATACACGTATATCATATACACATAGAAGTGAAGACGATTCTGACTTTGCTCGGTTCATGGCAAATATGCTGTGATGGAGCAGGCCGGAATCTTTTTTTTGTGTCCTTTATTGAAGTTTAACGCAAAATAAATTCGCCATGACAAGGTTCGGGGGAACGAAACCTGTTCATGGCGAATTTCGGGAGTGGTCCATGATATGGCATGAGGAGGAAGTGGGGAAACACTAGCCTAATGCCTTATTTTTAATTTACCCCTGAATTCTGAAGTTGAATCAAACGATAAAACATTTTTTTGAAAATAATTTAAAGCTGCTATAGCGGTTAATATTAGGCGAAAATATACTGTTCTCTTTACGTGATAACCTCGAAGAAGATATGATATAGGGATAGTTTTTTAAAGA
The DNA here is from genome assembly GCF_012912005.1 of Paenibacillus sp. SZ31. Taxonomy (GTDB): domain Bacteria; phylum Bacillota; class Bacilli; order Paenibacillales; family Paenibacillaceae; genus Paenibacillus. Next base: position 251,938 of record NZ_JABBEA010000003.1, on the reverse strand, counting down.
GGGGGAGCCATACGATGATCGATCAGGAGAATGGGGTATTTGCAGCGGTATGCCCGCTCGATTGTCCGGACACTTGTGGTCTGTTGTTACATAAAGAGAACGGTAAAATTGTGAAGGTGGCAGGTAATCCGGATCATCCGATCACCAAGGGTGCCATTTGTAATAAAGTCAGAAATATGACCGAGCGGGTGTATCATCCCGAGCGTCTACAATATCCGATGAAACGTGTAGGAGCCAAAGGCGAAGGCAAGTTCGAACGAATGAGTTGGGATGAAGCGATTCGCGAGATTACGACCAAATTCACTGCATTGTCCGAAACCTACGGCCCGGAGAGCATCCTGCCCTACAGCTTTTACGGTAACATGGGCATTCTCGGCGTAGACGGTATGGATCGGCGTTTCTTCAATGCGCTTGGTGCGAGTGTACTGGAGCAGACGATCTGTAACTCTGCTGGAAATACCGGCTGGAAATATACGATGGGCGCCAACCGGGGAACGGTGCCAGAAGATACGGAGCATGCGGATCTCATCCTGGTGTGGGGTGGCAATATCGTCAGTACCAATATGCACCAGGTTGTTTTGGCGGAGAAAGCCCGCAAAAAAGGCGCCAAGATCGTCGTCATCGACGTTCATCGCAATCGTACGGCCCAATGGGGCGACTGGTTTATTCCTCTATATCCGGGCACGGACAGCGCACTGGCGTTGGGATTGATGCATGTGTTGTTCGAACGGGGCCTAACGGATGAAGCGTTTATGCAAAAGTATACGGTGGGTCATGAGGCACTTCGTGATCATGTCCGAAGTTACACCCCTGACCGCGTTGCACGCATTACGGGCGTGCCGGAGGAGACCATTGTGGAGCTGGCCGAACTATACGGCAACGCACATGCGGCTCATATTCACATCGGCAACGGCCTCCAGCACCATGATAATGGTGGGATGAACGTGCGTAGCGTTGCATGTCTGCCTGCCATCACAGGACAATGGCTGAAGCAAGGCGGCGGTGCCGTTCGAACCAACAGCTACGCGAGCACAAATAGCGACGCGCTGGAACGTCCAGAACTGCGGCAGAATCCGGAGCCGCGAGTGGTGAACATGAACCGGATTGGTGAAGCGTTGCTGGAAGCAGAGCAGCCAATCCGGGCGATGATGGTTTACTGCAGCAATCCATTGGTGGTGGCACCGGATACCGAGCGGGTAGAGCGAGGTTTTGCACGGGAGGATCTGTTCACGGTTGTGCATGATCTGTTCATGACGGATACGGCGAAATATGCAGATATCTTGTTGCCAGCCACATCTTCATTTGAAGCGACAGACCTGTACACCTCTTATTGGCATCAGTACGTCCATCTGCAAGAGCCGGTAATTGCACCGATTGGGGAGAGCAAGAGCAATGTGGAACTGTTCTCACTGCTTGGGCAGGCTATGGGGTACGATCCTGCAATCTTCGGAGAAACGCCGGAACAGATGATTGAGGACGCACTTCAGGGCACAGGCAACCCCTACATGAATGGAGTCACGTTGGAGGGACTGAAGGAACATCGATTCGTGAAGCTGGATATGACGCCACATGCTGCATATCTGGATCAGCTGCCCACACCTTCAGGCAAAATTGAATTGTATTCCGAGACGATGGAACAGAGAGGGCTTCCGCCGCTCCCTACCTATAGTGCTCTGGTTGAAGGATATGATGGGGAGAATCCGGCTGGACCTGCCGATACCTATCCATTGATGTTCCTGTCACCGCCAAACCATAATTTCCTGAACTCCACCTTTGGCAATTCAGCCAAACATCAGCGTTTGGAAAAGATGCCTCTATTGCAAATGCACCCGGAGGATGCTGCCCGCAGAAACGTGGAGGATGGGGATGCTGTAGTGGTATGGAATGATCGTGGACGTATCGAACTTACCGCCAAGGTAAGTGAGGCTATGTTGCCGGGAACCGTCATCAGCCAAGGCTTATGGTGGGATGGTGACGGGAAGAAGCAGCGGGCGAATTCACTCACTTCGAATCGGTTGTCGGACATGGGTAACGGGGCGACCTTCTTCTCGGCCACTGTTGAAGTGAAGCGTCAATGAGTGTGCTTGCAGGGTGATTTTTTTGAGGTAAGATAAACAAAGAACAAAATGTATCAGGATCTAAAGAGCAATAAAAAGTAACACTTCCAAAGGCCTTCGCTCTGGCTGGTTATGCCGTCAGGGCTAAGGCTTTTTTTGTTTTGATATGGTAAAACGTTCTGTAGAGTATTAAGGAGAATGAACTAGAGATGATGAGATGGCTGGATAACTATCCAAAAGAAGTGAGAATATTTTTGTTAGCAAGTCTGGTTAACGCAACCGGCAGTGCATTGATGTGGCCGCTGACCACCATGTATGTGTTTGATGAGCTTGGAAGAACGATGGCTAACGCGGGTTTTGTAATCCTCATTCAGTCCCTGGGTGGTATCTTCGGACAACTGCTTGGAGGTTCGTTGTATCATCGGGTGGGCGTGAAGAAGCTGATCATTGGTTCACTGGCGCTTAATGCGTTAGGTTTGTTTGCGCTGCCCTGGATTAGTGCGTATTGGGTCGTATTTATATGTGCGATGGGCTGGATTGGCCTGTTCAGTTCATTGTCGCTGCCAGCGATTCAGGCCTTTATTGGCTTTCGGTTTGCGGAGCGACGTGGCGAATTATTCAATATTATCTATGTAGCGAACAATATCGGGGTGGCGATTGGTACGGCGCTGAGTGGTTTCCTGGCTGACTTTTCCTATCACCTCAGCTTTGTATTGAACGGAGTGACCTCAGCCGGGTTTGCGATTTTCTTCTGGTATTATCTATCGCGAGTCGAACCGGATCAGGGGGAAGTGCATCTGACGAAACGCAAAACCGTTCCCGATGGGCCGGGCGTTTGGGCATTGCTGGGCAATACCCGGTTATATCTGTTTATGAGCTTGGGGGTGCTGTTCCTGTTATTCGGAAATTCCATCTGGAACACAGGTGTGTCCCCGTATATCATTTCTGAGGGTATGGAAAAAAGAATGTACGGTCTGCTCTGGACCCTGAACGGGGTGCTGATCTTTGTAGGCCAACCTTTCACCAGTTGGGTAAAACGGACCATGGCCCGTACCTCCACTGCCCAGATGACCGCAAGTGCGGTATTCTATGGCATGGCCTACATTGTCATGATTACCATGTACAGCTATCCGGGCATGGTGCTTGCAATGGTACTGGCCACATTTGGGGAGATGTTGATCTCCCCTGCAACGCCTGCCTTTATATCGGAGCATGCGGGCAGTGCGGCACCCTTTTACATCGGGATATCGGGTGGGATCGGTGCGGTTGGACGGGTTATCGGCCCCTATGCGATGGGGGTCATGTATGACAAACAGGGACTTATTCCTGTAGCGTGGCTGGCAACAGGCACAGCAGCTATTGCGGTACTTGGTTTTGTGCTGCACGCGGTGTTGAACCGCAATCGTGAAGTGAAGGAGTATGGGATGGATGCGTAATGTTGTACCGGAATTACTCCGTCCGTACCCATACCCTGATGATATTGTAAAATGAAGCGAGGATAACCATCACCCCAGTAGCGGGGTGATGGTTATTTTGTCTTTACAGAGACTAACTCCAATAGCCGTGCCAGCGAATGATTTTCCCGATGAGATGAGACAGGATTGTTCAGAAATCAGATTTGTTAAACTTTAATCCCATGTCAATCAACGTTCTCTCCTCTATTTGTGCATAATGCCCATATAATAGAATGGAACTGGTTAAAGGCAGGAGGATGCATACGATGTACAAGGTTTTGTTGGTTGATGATGAATTTATGATCTCGGACGGGATCTCCAGTGTCGTGAACTGGTCCCGATTGGGAACAGAACTGATCGGTATAGCTCAAGATGGATTGGAAGCGCTTGCTTTAATTGAGCGGCAACGCCCGGATATCATCATCTCGGACATTCGCATGCCGGGAATGGATGGCTTACAACTGGTTGAAGCTGTGGCGGAGAAGTACCAGGATATCTCGTTTATCATGCTCACGGGTTTTACGGAATTCGAATATGCCAAGACGGCCATGCATTATGGGGTGAAGCACTATCTGCTCAAGCCCTGCAGTGAAGAACATCTCGTACAGGCTATTAGTGAATTGGTCAGTGAGAAGCGGGAGTTGACCGATCAGGAACATTTTGTGCAGTCGATCCAATATAATCTGGAGCGTGTACTGCCGCATGCCAAGGAATATTTTCTGAAAGAGCTAGTTACGAACAGAACATACGGGGTCAAGGAATGGAAGTACTTTGAGGAGTTGTTTGATGTACAGTTTCAGGATCAGCGTGTGCGGTTGTTGCTGGTAGAGATTGAGGGAGATCATGAGTATTTGCACTTGTTTGCGGTCAAGAACATTGCCGAGGATATTTTTCACAATCCCATCTTAAGTACCACGGTTGGAGGGCATGTGTTACTAATCATGGAGGACAAGTTGTCTGAAACGCAGTTGTTCCATAATATCGATGAGATTCGTGCGACATTTACCCGATACTATCATGATGATCTCACGATTGCGCTGAGCGAGCCAGGAGACCTTTCGCAGGCACGGCAATTGTACATGCAGACGCTGGTGTATCTCAATTACCGCTTTTACCTCGGTGAGGGTAGCCTTATTATGGAGCGGGATATTTACTCTCCCGGAGAGCGCATTCTTCCTGAATTCGAATACGATCCGGAGCGGATGGTTACTGCAATCAAGGCTGGGCACTGGCAGGAAGTTGGATCAGAGCTTAACCGGATGTTTCAGCTGCTTGCGAGCTTGCGATACGATATATCCCAAACGAAGTCCTACCTTATTCAGATGTTCATGGAAATCATTCGGCTCAGCGGCTCTACCGAGATGAAAAGGTATATGGACCAGTTACCAGGCATGATTGAATCCAGCACGCTACATTCTTTTCAACAGTTTCTGCTTGCCGTCGCCAAGGAAATTACCCTACGTCGCTACGAACAACACCGCTCCAGACAATCGCATATGGTAGGTAGTGTGAAACAGCTGGTAGAGAAACGCTACAGGGACGAGACACTAACACTCCAGTCCATCGCTGGGGAAATATACATGAATCCAGACTACATCGGCAAAATGTTCAAAAAAGAAACCGGTGAGAAATTTACGAACTATGTGTTGAGTTACCGCATCCGTAGAGCATTAGAGCTTCTCGAGCAGGACGGGAACTACACTGTATCCTCGCTTGCCGAACAGACAGGTTTTGGTGCCAACTGGCCGTATTTCAGCAAAATGTTCAAGAAATATACGGGCTTCTCCCCTTCCGAGTATAAAAAAGTACCCTAGGACAGCGTTGGTACCAGCTTCTGCATAGCAACCTGTATATCCGATCTACATCTAATCTGTGATCGTGCCCTGTATGCCATTCATCGGCAGCAGGGTCTTTTTTTGTCGGACGGAACTCGGTTTTGAACATCCATTTAACGGAAATGAACATGGGAATAAATGGTGCTCGCTTCTATCATTAGAAGTGTCATGTTAGTGAATCAATACCGAGAGTGGAGGGCGAGTGGATGGAGCTGAATCGAAGCCGGGGGATTGAACCTGGGCGTTTGAAGCCAGCTGGCAAATGGAGTTCGGTGAAAAAGGAACTTGTCCGCAACAGATACGTCTATCTGATGCTCGTTCCTGTTGTAGCCTACTATCTGATTTTCAGCTATGGGCCAATGTACGGGCTACTGATGGCATTTCAGGAATCCTACAACCCGATCAAAGGAATCTTGGCAGGCGAATGGGTCGGATTTGACAATTTCACCATGTTTTTTGAAAGTTATTATTTCTGGCGACTGATTAAGAACACACTGATTTTAAGTTTTTACAGTATTGTGTTTGGTTTCCCGGCTCCGATTCTACTAGCACTGCTGCTGAATGAAGTCCGGAAGAAGTGGTTCAGAGGTGCAGTGCAGACTATCAGTTATATGCCGCATTTCATCTCGGTTGTTGTCGTGGTTGGAATGTTGAAAACGTTCTCATCTCTGGACGGCGGCTTGTTTAACGTCATTCGTGACTTTTTCGATCTGCAGCCAATTATGTTTTTGGCGGAAAAAGATATGTTCCGTCCGATGTACATCCTGTCCAACATATGGCAGGGCGCAGGCTGGGCCTCGATTATCTTTTTGGCAGCACTAAGTGGTATTGATCCACAGCTATATGAGGCTTCCAAAATCGACGGTGCAGGTCGCTGGAGACAGCTGTTACATATTACACTGCCGGGCATCATGCCAACGATTGTGATCATGTTAATTCTACGTATGGGGGCGGTCATGAACGCGGATTTTCAGAAAATATTGCTGATGCAAACGGCACCGACCTATGAGACATCGGATGTCATATCCACCTTTGTCTATCGATCCGGTATTTTGGAGGGAAACTATACGTATTCAACCGCCATCGGACTATTTAACGGCGTCATTAATTTCGCGCTGCTCATTATCGCGAATGCGATCAGCAGAAAGCTTAACTCAACCAGTCTATGGTAATCGGAAGGTGAAGCGATGAGACAGTCTATAGGGGAACGACTTTTTGATGTATTTAATACACTGCTGCTCTTGGTGATCATGGTTTTATGCTTTTACCCGATGCTGTACGTGTTCAATTCTTCAATCAGCGACCCGGATCAGATGTTGCGTTCCCGGTCACTCATGCTCATTCCTGAAGGCTTCCAGCTGGGAGCGTACAAGTCGGTATTTCAGGATACTCGTATCTATACGGGATATATGAACACTTTGTTCTATGTTGTGGTGGGTACCGCCATCAATCTGCTCATGACTTCGCTGGCTGCCTATGGGTTATCACGTGGTGATCTGATGGGCAGAAAAACGCTGATGAAATTAATTACGTTCACGATGTTCTTCGGCGGGGGCATGATCCCAACTTTTCTGCTGATTCAGAATCTGGGCATGGTGGATACCCGTTTTGCGCTTATTATTCCCGGTGCCATCAGCACCTTCTATTTCCTTATTATGAAAACAAACTTCGAAGGCATTCCGATCAGTCTGATTGAATCGGCGAAGCTTGATGGTGCCAATGACTTTTTGATTTTGTTCCGAATTGTACTGCCTTTGTCAAAACCAATCCTGGCAGTCATGATGCTGTATTATGCGGTTGACCATTGGAATGATTATGTCGGACCGATGCTCTACCTGCGCAGTCAGGAGCTGTATCCAATCCAGATTATTATGCGTGATATTCTGATCAGCAGCAGTACAGAGGCTATGGGTGCGGGCGCCGATACCGGCTTTGCCATTGGGGAGAACATCAAATATGCAACCATCATTATCTCTACCCTGCCGATTATGCTGGTATATCCGTTCATCCAACGTTATTTTGTTCAGGGCGCTCTAATCGGCGCTGTGAAACAATAAAAATGTAATCTATGGAGGCGAATTACGTGAAAAAAAGAATGGGGTCCATCCTGTTGTCATCGCTACTTACCATGTCTTTACTGGCGGGCTGTACGGGAGATAATGAACCAGGTACCGCTGAGCCAGCAGAAGGAACAGAACCTGCGGTTCAGGCGTTGACCGAGATTCCGCTACCGATTACAAGTGAGCCATTTACCATTGATTACTGGCGCGCCAATGATGCCAAACTGACAGCTTCCTTGAACAATTTTGGCGATATGGCGGCTTATAAGGAAAAGGAGAAGCTGACAGGTATCAAAGTGAAGTTCACACATCCTCCGCTTGGACAACAGCGGGACCAGTTCAATCTGCTGATCTCCACAAAGGAGCTGCCAGACGTCATTTATTATAACTGGGCGGATGCCGTTGGCGGACCGGAAAAAATGATCAAAGACGGCCGCATCATCCGGTTGAATGAACTGATCGACAGTTATGCACCGAACTTAAAGCGGATTATTGAATCCGATCCGGATGTGAAGAAACAGATTGCACTCGACGATGGCACGATCTATATGTTCCCGCTGCTCAAGCTGGATGCATTGAAGCTGAATGCCACTTCCGGTTTAATTATGCGCCAGGATTGGCTTGATGCATTGAACCTTAAGGTACCTACCAACATCGATGAGTGGTATACGGTGCTTAAGGCATTCAAGGAACAGGACCCCAACGGCAACGGCAAGCCTGATGAGCTACCATTCACGGGAAACTGGGGACCGGGTAACCTGACCAAGCTCCATGATTTTGCAGCGGCCTTTGGTGTAATTGGTGGCTTCCAGATGAATGGAAACAAGGTGGAATTCGGACCGATTCAGCCGGGCTACCGTGATTTCTTGGAGACCATGGCCAAGTGGTACAAGGAAGGGCTGATTGATCCCGAGATCATGACCAATGACGGTAAAGCATTCGACTATAAGGTCACCAGCAATCTGGCAGGCGCATATCAGGGCGGTGTGTTCAGCGGCATGGGGAAATACTTCAATCTGATGAGAGATACGGACCCGAACTTTAATGTAACCGGCGTACCGTGGCCTGTATCTCAGGATGGAACGTCCTATGCGACATTTAATCTGGATGCTAAAGTGTTGACTTATGGTGAGGCCATTACGGCTTCCGCAGACGAAGACAAATTGAAATATATTGTTCAGTGGATGGACTACAACTATAGCGAAGAGGGTAGTGATCTGTTCAACTTTGGTATCGAAAATGACAGCTATGTTCGTGACGGTGAAGGTGTCAAATTCACAGATACCATCATTGATAATCCGAACGGTCTGACGTATGACCAGGCACTGGCTTCCTATGCCCTATCCATTATGGACGGTCCGATCAATCAGGATAGCCGTTATCTGGATGCCTTATTATTTGACGACGGACAACGTGCGGCGAATGCGGAATGGATGAAAGCAAGCTCAGCATTAACGCTTCCTCCAATTCGTTTGTCAACAGATGAGGTGACCACAAGTACATCCATCATGAGCCAGGTGAATACGTATTTGAATGAGACGATGACTGCCATTATTAGCGGACAGAAACCGATCACCGAATTTGACAAGATGGCCGAAACAATCAAGAGCATGGACATTGACCGGGCGATTGAGGTTCATCAGGCGGCTTATGATCGATATCAGTCCAAATAATACGTGAGAAATCGAGCGCTAAAACTTTGGGAAAACCTTCCTGTATGTGATATACCTAGTAGTATCACGTGGTTCAAAGGAGCGCTTTGGTCATGACAGCCTACCGAAAACTGAGCATCAAAATGAAAATGTTTCTGATGATTATGTTCATGATGGCGTTTATCATCATCCTGGCGTTTGGGTCCTTGTATTATACGTACTCGGTGTATGACAAACAGCTGTTTGATAAGTCGTCCCGACTTCTGAACCTTTCTTCGTCTACAGTGGATGTTGAACTTCAGAAGTTGGAAGCGTTATCATTGAACATGATCTCCGATACGCAGATTCAAAGAGCCTTGAAGTCGTTGTTGGATGACGATAGCGCATATTCAAGCTTTATTGAACGAAAGAAGATCACGGATCGGTTATGGGAGCATATCAGTGGGGCTGCACGTTATGTGCAGTCCGTTCATCTGATTGATTCCAGGGGAAGAGTGAATAAATATGGCGAGACACTAACCGTATCCCAGGAAAAATATGATCGGATGATTGCGGCTGCGGAGCAGGCCAATGGTGCAGTACGCTGGTTATACCCGGATGACGATGATCCGATGCTGGTTATGGTGCGTCAGGTGCGAGCCTACGAACCGATGACCCTGGAACCGGTAGGTATACTGTTTCTACGTATCAATATCGAGCGACTCGTTGAGGAGTATGCGGGCATTGACAGCCAGGACAGTGACATTATTTTAAAAGCAGGCAGTGATGTGGTCTATCCATATCGCCAGCTTCCGGAAGCGGTGTCCGCCGGACTGAATCCACTTCCAGGCAGTGGGGGATATGAGATCAAAAATCTGGATGGGAGGGAGATATTCCTTTCCCAGAAGAAATCCTCTTATACCGGCTGGGTTTATTACAATATGGCCTCTTACGATGAAATTTTTGAACGTATTATATGGTTGAAAAATATACTGATTGTCATCTATCTTATCGCAATTCTGGTCGTGCTTGCGCTCGGCATGGTCTTCGCACGCAGTCTGACAAGGCCGATCAGGCAGCTCATCAGTCAGATGAAAGAAGTGCAGTATGGGGATCTGGAGAACATAGATGCCAATCTGTCCATTCCAACACACCAGCACATGGATGAACTGGGATTGTTACAACGTACGTATCGACTGATGATTACACATATTAATACATTGATCAAAGAAAATTATGCAAGCCAGCTGGTCATTAAGGAAACAGAGTTCAAGGCATTACAAGCGCAGATCAATCCCCACTTTCTGTATAATGCGCTGGATTCGATCCATTGGCTCGCCAAAAAGAACAGGCAGGAGCAAATCTCCAGTATGGTGCTATCACTCGGATATTTGCTACGTTCCTCCATCAGTTTCAAGCAAAATATCATTACCATTGCCGAAGAGCTGGAGATCGTCAATCATTACATCACCATTCAAACCTACCGTTTCCGGCAGCGACTGGATTTCCGCTTGGATGTGACCGCTGACTATCTGGGGTGTGCCATTCCCAAGTTGACCCTACAGCCCCTGCTGGAAAATGCTATTCAATACGGATTGGAACCACAGGTTGGATCATGTCTGATTCGAGTGTATGCCGAGATATCCGGTGGCAAGCTGGCCCTTATCGTGGAGGATCAAGGTCCCGGCATGGAACCCGAATATGTGGAACAGGTGCTGCGCGGTGAAGTGAAAACCAGAGGCACAGGTATTGGTCTACTGAATATCAGGGAGCGGGTACGTCTGGCTTTTGGCGAAGAATATGATGTACTGCTGGAGAGCAAGCCAGGGCTTGGAACGAAAGTAACCGTATTGCTTCCACCACCATCACCAGGTAAGGAGGAGAAGCTATGAGAAGATTATTGCGAACGATAGGCATGATCTGTCTTATGCTGACTCTTCCTGGCTGCGTGAACCAGCTGAATCAAAGGCCGGGCATGATTGTGGATGAAGAGCCGATAACGCTACGAATCGCTTGGTGGGGTGGAGAGTTCCGCAACAATGCAACGATTGCCGTTATCGACCTGTATGAGAAGTTGAATCCACATGTGAACATTGAGTACGAATATAGCAGTTTCAACGAATACTGGAGAAAACTTGCCCCACATGCAGCAGGCAATGCGTTGCCCGACATTATCCAGATGGACATCTCCTATCTGTCCCAGTACAGCTCGCTGCAACTGTTGGAGGATATGACGCCGTACATGCAGAGCGGGCTGATTGACACGACAGATATTGAGAAGGAGCAGCTGGAGAGTGGAAGCCTGGATGGAAAAACCTACGGACTCAGTTTAGGGGTTAACGCCATGCTTAGCATCTATGATCCGGAAGTGTTGAAGGCCAATGATATTGAATTGCCAACGGAGACGTGGACATGGGCGGACTTTGATCGGATGGGCGAGCAATTGCTGGGGAAAGGCATTTACTTGGGAACCTATTTTACGCCCGAACAGTTTTTTGCGTACTACTTGAGACAGTATGGTTCCAAGCTATATGCCGAGGATGGCAGGGGATTGGGTTATGAAGACGATGGGCTGTTTATTGATTACTTTGGCAGGATGCAGCAGCTCGCAGAGAAGAAGCTTATTTTTGCACCGGATATCTGGACATCAGATATTGGCCAGCCTGATAACGACCCGTTTTATCTGGGAGAGGCTTTGTTTAGCTGGGGGTATTCCAATCAATTTATCAGCACCGCTCAGCGTTATGGCAAGCCATTAACCATCTCCCCAATGCCTGGGCCAAACAGCCAGGATGGATTGTTCTTGAAGCCAGGCATGTTTTTCTCCATGGCGGGTAATTCCAGACATAAGGAGGAAGCTGCCAAGTTCATCAGCTTTTTTGTGAATGATTTGGATGCTAATCTGCTGCTCAAAGGGGAGCGGGGTGTGCCTGTCTCATCCAGTGTCAAAGAGCGGATGAAGCTGGTGGTTGAACCAGAGCTGGCGCAGGTGTTTGACTACATTGATTGGGTTGCCGATAACAGCAGCCAGATGGACCCGCCTGATCCTGTAGGTGCACCTGAGGTCACTGCGGTGCTACGTGAGTTGTATGATCTCCTGTTGTTTGGCAAAATTACGCCTGAGCAGGCGGCGGTGGAATTTCGTGAGCGAGCGAATGCCATTTTGGATGGGTAGTTATATAAATTGAACTAAACGCCATTTACACTTGCCACTTCGATGACAGAACAACCTTCTGATCGCTGTTATCCCCAGAATTTTTGGATTTCCTTTTTCAAAGGGTAAAATCCGGGGATAAAGGCGAACGCATATGCTTCCGATGCAGCTTTCTTTCAGAAAGCTTTTAGCTCCCCTTCTTCAGGTTATTTCTGTCCTCTGCGTTCTCGTGTAAATATGTAGTTCAATTTATATAACGAATAGTAAATATAAAACAACCTTCACTCTAGGACAGAGGGAAGGTTGTTCTGTTGTTGTGACCATGTGTTTAATTCTACCAACTACTTGGTTTCACTTTTAAGCCTTGCCTTTAACCAAACTGGGCTTGATGCAGTCGGCTGTACGAGCCTTTACGCGCGAGCAGTTCTTCATGGCTTCCTTGTTCAGCGACGGTGCCGTTCTCCACGACCACGATGCGATCCGCGTGTCTGATGGTCGCCAGTCGATGGGCAATCACCAATGTCGTACGGCCCTGAGCCAGCTCGGACAAGGCCAGTTGAATGGCAGCTTCTGTCTCGGTATCGAGTGCTGAGGTAGCTTCATCCAGAATGAGAATTGGTGGGTTTTTCAGGATCATTCTCGCGATGGATAAACGTTGCTTCTGTCCGCCGGACAATTTCACGCCACGTTCACCGATCATGGTGTCCAGTCCATCTGGCTGGGATTGTACCAGCTCTTCCAATTGGGCCCGGCGAATGGCTTGCCAGATTTCCTCATCGGAAGCATTCAGTTTGCCGTATGCAATATTTTCACGAATCGTTCCGTCAAACAGGAAAATATCCTGCTGCACAATCCCGATATGGGAGCGCAATGATTCCAGCGTCATGTCCTTCACCGGAATGCCATCGATGGAGATATGTCCTGCATCGACATCGTAGAAACGTGGGATCAGACTGCATAACGTCGTTTTACCCCCGCCCGAAGGTCCAACCAGAGCAACCGTCTGGCCTGCCTGGATATCCAGATTGACCTGAGACAGCGTAGGTTTGTGTTCTCCATAAGAAAAGGTAACGTTATGGAAGGCAATATCGCCTTTCACATCCGGAATCGGTTTTGCCTGTGGTGTATCTTCTACATCCGGTACAGCCTCAAGCAACTCCAGGTAACGTCTGAATCCGGCGATGCCTTTGGGATACGTCTCGATGACAGAGTTAATCTTCTCGATCGGTCCAAGGAATACATTGGATAGCATCACAAAAGCGATGAATTCTCCGTAAGTCATACTTCCTTGAATAACAAACCAGGTTCCACACACCAGCACAAACAGTGATACAAATTTCATTAGAATAAAACTGAGTGAAGAGTTCCAGGCCATGATGCGGTAGGTGATTAGTTTGGTGAGTCTGAAACGTTCGTTGTTCTCAACGAAACGTCCTACTTCATGCTTTTCATTGGCAAAAGCTTGTACCACACGGATGCCGCTCACATTATTTTCTACCCGTGCGTTATAATCGGCGATATCCGCAAACATGCGCTTGAACGCCTTGGACATTTTGCGACTGAAATACAGCGACAGGTAGATCATCAACGGTACAATGATGAACGTCATCACAGCGAGCTGCCAGTTGATCCCCAGCATGATACCGAAAGCTCCGGCGAGTGTCATGAGGGCAATGAACAGGTCCTCGGGTCCGTGATGCGCGATCTCACCAATATCCATCAGATCGTTGGTCATGCGGGAGACCAGATGCCCGGTCTTATTGTTATCGAAGAAGCGGAAGGACTGCTTCTGTACACGCTGGAACAGTTCACGCCGCATATCGGATTCGATGTTAATGCCGAGCTTGTGGCCCCAATAGGTGACGGCATAATGGAAAAAGGAACTGAGCAGGTAGATGCCGAGCAATCCGACACACGCCGCTAAGATCATGGACCAATTGCCAGCCGGAAGCAGTTGATCGACCACCCGGTTAACAGCAAGTGGAAAGGCCAGTTCCAGTAGCGCGGCGGCGATGGCACAGGAAAAGTCCAATATAAAGAGCCTTTTGTAAGGACGATAATAAGACATGAAACGGCGAAGCATATGTAAGTCCTCCTCATTCTCAATATGACACAAATGCCCGAGCAGGCTTATTAGCCTGTCCGGACACCTGTATTCATGCTTATGTTATTTACGGTTTTGCTCGGCACGTTCTACGATCATATCGGCGAATTCTTCAGCCTGACCTTGAATCGCAATCGGGTCGAAGTACCAGTAACGGTCTTCCAGCAATTCGTACACCTGATTGTTTTTTACAGCCGGCAGGGATTGCCAGATGGAATCACCTTGGTAATTTTTAGTGTTCTCCCCTACAGTCAAGAAGATATGATCCCCTGCATAATCACCAACGACTTCACGCGAAATCTCTTTCCATTGGGTATCACCCATCAGTTCTTTTTTGGTGATTTCGAGTGGAGCAAGTCCCAAAGCGCGGTAGACCGCCTGTCCTCCTCGACCAAAGTTGTCTCCATATCCATAATAACTCTTGTCGGATACTTCAAGGATGGAGAAGGTTTCCTCCGGTTTGATGACTGTGTCCACCTTAGCACGAGCGGCTTCAATCCGTTCATCGTATGTTTTCAGCCAAGCTTCGGCCTCTTCGGATTTGTTCATCAGCTCCCCGAATCCCCGGATTTCGTCATATACATTGGTGAATGTACCATAAGGAATCACTACGGTTGGGGCGATTTTTTGATAACTCTCAATTTCGCTGGCCTGATCGGAGTAAGTAATGATCAGATCCGGGTTCATGGCAATGACCTTCTCCATGGATACTGCCGCCCGATCACCGATACTTTCGATGCCCTCCACCTGATCTGCATAGAACGGGTTTTCCAAATAATATTGAACAGCACCAACGGGTTTCACACCCAGTGCAAGCAGATCACTTACGTACATATCCGTAACGATCCGTTTCGGTTCAGCCGGAATTTCAACATCCCCGCTTAATGACTTGTAGATCCGTGTAGCATTCGAATTGTCTGAACCGGACGACGTGTCTGTGTTCGTCTCGGAAGAGGCTGTCGTCGTTTCGGTTCCCGCTGCCGATGTCTGTTCAGTGGCAGTCGAGCCTGTTCCGCTGCTACAAGCAGCCAGAATCATAATGATGGCGAGCATAAGCAGCAAGCCAGAAAAGCGTTTTTTTGCAGCAAACATATTATTGTTCCCCCTGTGTATAATCAATAATGATTATTATTCTCATTAATAACATAGAGGAAGATGTGGTATTTGTACATGGACAACTATGATCACTACTGCATGGACAATTATGATGTGAGGTGACGCATGATATGCTGCAACTGCTCCATAACGGACAAGGGGTCAAATCCATAGAACATGTCGGCATCAATCTCGTATACGCGTCCTTCACGAACGGCGGAGAGGGTACCCCAGGATTCCTGATTCAGCAGGTTATCCAGCATTTCTCGTTCGGTAGGTTCCTCAGGGAAGGCGACAAACATGTGATCTGCGGCATACAAGTGAATCTCGGATAACGGAACATGAACGTACCCCGTAAGTAACTGTCCATCCTGCTCCATCCGTGACGGTGGAGTGAAACCGAGTGATTGATACAGCACATGAGAAGCTCTGCCCCAGCCATGACCATAGATATAAGCGCCGTCCTCTCCAATCATAAACATGCAAACGGCAGACCCTCGAGACCCTTCCATCCATTGATCCAATGTATGATTGGCCTCTTGCTCAAGTTGATGATATTGATCTAACAACGTCTGTGCATTGGACTCAAGCCCTGTGATTCGGCCCAAATGAAGAAGCTGCTCTTGCCAATCGAGTTCCTCAAAAGGCATCAGAATGGTTGGTGCGATCAGACGTAGTTCATCGGAAGCGGGATGCGGTGCATATCCGACAATGACATCGGGATCAGCGTTTGCAATCAGATCCGTATGTTTAACCAGCTCATATTCGGAATGTTGCTCAAATGGTTCATGACCATGTTCCCCCAGTTTTTCTTCCATCCAACTGGCGACGGCACCCATGTGGGGAGTGTGGCCCAGTGCCAGAAGTGAGGCCGTATGATTGTAAGTCAAAGATACAATCTTCTTGGGCATTTTCCGGTAGTGTGTTGGTGCTGATCCAACTATCTGTTTGAATTTGCGGCTCAGATAAAAGGTGTCTCTGTAGCCTGTCAGTTGTGCAATTTCCTGTAGCGTAGGGTTCGCGAACAACAGATGTTCCTGAGCCATCCTGATTCTGAGACGAGTCACATATTCAACAAACGTAAGACCTGTATGTTTCTTGAACTCTCGTGAGAAATGCTCGGGACTCACATTCGCATCCCGTGCCAATTGTTCGCGGGTCAACGGATGGGTATACATCTGATGGATATGTCTAAGCACGGCATCGAGCCAAGAGTGATCCTCATGCGCAGAGTGAGCCACATGATCCCGCAAAATATCCAGTAACTCATAGAAAAGCATATGTGGCCTGAAGGGGCTGGAATCATGTCCCTTCGAACTTGCTTGAACCAGCTCTACTGCCCTATCGGTGAGAGTACGACTCGCAATGGGAGCTGGTATCCCGAACGGCCAGAACAGCTGTTCATTTTCAGTGGAATCAAAAGCAATAGCAATGCCCTGTATTGGCGACAGGGAGCCGCGCTTGTTCTCGTGCTGAAGCAGGCTTCCAGCTTGCCGAACCACTGCGGAGCCTGCATTTAATGTCAGTTTACCCTCTGCACTAATCAGCCTGGCCTGGCCAGCAGTGATGACGTATAGTACATGAAGTGTGCTCCACATCTCATCTGTACGAGAGAACGCCTCACGGTCGTGAAGTTGCACTAGATGGCGCAGCTTGAACAGGGCATCAGGGATGGACTGAATCTTCTGCAAGGAAACGGGGCGGGACAGCGATTTTTTATGATAAATGGGCTTGGATATATTCATTAGATAACTGTCTCCTTACATAAGTCAGCAGGGGCATTATTCGTCTCATGCCCCTGGTGTACTGGCGTAATTCTCGAATCTCGACTATTATGCAGTATATACTATAAACGAAGTGACGTGGATGGACAGATTGAACAAATCAACTTTTTCTGTGAAAAATAGATAAAGTGGTTGAAATCGCTATCAACACCGACTATAATGAAAATGTCGAAACGTTTCAATCTGGCGTTTACTGCCAGTTTCATTGTGTTAGGCACGAACTGTTTATAGAGCTCCAGATTGAAAGACGCGTCATAACCATCAATTATGTATGGACTGGGACGGGATGCATTCAACCCTGGTACCATAAGGATGGAAACAAGGATTTTTTTTGAGAATGCCTCGAAACGTTTCGATTGATGGTTATTCCATTGATGTGTAAAATGACTAATGAACGATTGTTTAGGATTTAGTGGTTGTTCTAACCATGTACCGTATAAAATGTAGATAACTTAGAATTTGTTCTTTATAGGTTCAACTAAACTTTTTACGCGAGAACGGAGAGGACAGAAATAACGTGAAGAAGCGAAGCGTTCGCCTTTATCCCCGGATTTTCCCTTTGAAGAAGGGAATTAAAAAAATCTGGGGATAACAGCGATCGGAAGGTTATTCTGTCATCGGAGTGGTAAGTGTAAATATTCTTTAGTTGAACTTATATATAGTTTAGAAGGAGCGAACGTGGAATGGCAACGATCAAGGATGTGGCAAAGCTCGCAGGTGTAGCACTCTCGACTGCTTCCTATGCGCTGAGCGGGGATAGCAAGGTTAGTGCTAAGACCAAGGCTAAAGTGCTTGAGGCAGCACGAGAACTGAATTACCGTAAGAACGGCTTTGCCATGGACCTGAAACGGAGCCGGACGAACACGATCGCTTTAATTCTGACAGATCTGTCAGGTCCGTACTACTCGGAGTTGATCCGTAGTGTACAGGATGTAGCACTTGCGAACGGATATGATCTGATTGCGTGCAGTTCCATGGGTGGACGGGACTCAACGGCAGTACGATTTTTGCGTGAAAAAAGAGTAGATGGAGCCATCATCCTGGCGCATAACATTCATGATGATATTCTGGTGGAATCTGCCGGTCCTCGTTTTCCGATCATTGTGATGGATCGTCAGCTGTCGAGTGACCATCTGGTCAACGTGCTGGTGGATGGAGAGCAGGGCGGTTACCTTGCAACCCGCCACCTGATTCAGGCAGGACATCAGAAGATTGCATATATCAGCGGTCCTTCCAACTCGTATGACAATGCGCTGCGTTACCAAGGGTATCTGCGGGCGATGCGGGAAGCGGGACTTGAAGAAAAGTCCAAATGGCGTTTGAACGGTAACTTTGTACGTGATGGCGGATACAGTGCAACCAAAATGATGATCATGCAGGGCGAGCTTCCCTCAGCGGTATTTTACGGTAACGATGAGATGGCGATTGGCGGCCTGAAGGCGCTGGAAGAACGCGATGTATCGGTGCCGAATGACATTTCCGTGATCGGTTTTGACGATATTCAGTTGTCCGAATATGTGCGTCCACCGCTGACAACGATACGCCAGCCGAAGCATGAAGCCGGGTCGCTCGCGGGACATTTGTTATTCCAGATGCTTAATGGCGAAGTGGTAGATCCATCGTATACGTTAACGATTAATATGATCGAGCGCAGCTCTGTACGTTCGGTGTAGACCGGGTCTGGAAGCGAAGAATTGCCTGCATGCTGAAGTAAAAGTTTAATGATGGGGTTATCGTCCGGACGGGCTGTAAAAAGCCGGTTTGAAGAGGCCCCTATTCTTTTTCAAGTTTATCGAAACGTTTCGATTCTATACTAAATCAAGGAGTGAACCTTATGACAACGATGATTAATGAACCGATCCGGTTGAGTGCCGGGGAGTTATCCTTTACCTTTTTGAACAGCGGAGACCTGTACCAGGCTACATCCGGTACAACGATGTTGAACCAGTTGCTCAGCAACCAGATTGATGGATCTCTGAATAACCTGTACCTGCGTGTGCACGAGGGAGAGAACATCAGCTCGTTCCCCCTGCTCGGTGTACGTTCGAATAGCAAGGTAGTTACAAGCAAAGCACAGTCCAGCAACCAGTTGATCTGGGAGGGCACAGTCCAGCTGGAAGGCAAAGAACAAGGCATTGGCTACCAGGTTGTATTTACGGCTACACCGCAAGGTGTATGGTTCTGGGATGTGAAGCTCACAGGACAACAACATAACGTAGACGTAGTATATGGACAGGATGTAGGTCTTGCTGATCCAGGTGCGGTACGCAGTAATGAAGCTTATCTGTCACAATACATTGACCACACGGTGTTTGAAGATGAAGCGAAAGGTTATGTCGTTTGTTCCCGTCAAAACCAGCCTCAGGGCGGTGCATTTCCATATATGCAACAAGGTTCCCTGACCAAAGCAGTTGGTTACTCCACAGATGGATTCCAATTCTTCGGTCTGTCGTACAAGGAAACGAATCAACCAGAGAGCTTGAATCGCCCAACGCTGGCAAATGAGACATATCAGTATGAATTTGCCTATACGGCATTGCAATCCGAACTGTTGAATCTGAACGGAGAAGCACAGGTAGTCTTCTATGGACTGGCGAAGCCTAATCATGCCGAAGGAATCTCTGCACTGGAATTTGGAGATGAAGTTACAGCAGCATGGAATGAAGTACAGGCTCTGACAGTGGAAAACGGCGATACGTTGGAACAGGTGAAACTGTCCTCCTTCCTGGGTGAACCGCTGGTTACACTTGATCTGACACAAGATGAGATTCATGATCTGTTCCCTGATCGTCATCAGGAAGAGCACAGTGGCGAGGAACTGTTGTCCTTCTTCACAGGCAGCTATGAGCATATCGTTCTGAAAGCAAAAGAATTGCTTGTGGAGCGTCCACATGGTCACATTCTGATGAGTGGTGGCAACGTGCAACTTGGAGCACAGGTTATTACGACAACATCGTATATGTACGGTATTTTCAACTCACAACTCGTTATTGGTAACACCAATTTTAATAAAATGATCAGTAATGCTCGCAATGCATTAAACGTGCCGAAAACGGCGGGACAACGCATCTATGTGGAAATGGACGGACAATATCGTCTGCTGACGATGCCTTCCCTGTTCGAGATTGGCTTCAACTATGTACGTTGGATCTACAAAACGGCATCCGATACGATCATCGTGACGAACTACACAGGGGCACACACCACTGAAGTGAGCATGAACGTACGCTCCACAAGTGGCACGGCATACCGTTACCTGGTAACAAACCAGATTACGATGAATGTGAATGAGTACGAATATCCGCTGCATATGACGCAGGATGGCGATACTTTGATCTTCAAGGCTGATCCACAAGCGATTAGTGCAGGAACGTATCCAGATCTGCAATACCGCATGTCGGTGGACGGCGCAGCTGTGAATGTAGGGGACGAAACGTTGCTGGCAAGTGGTATCCGCAGTGGTTCCGCATCTCTGGTAACGCTTAGTCTGGAAGCGAGTGCTGAATGGACGCTGAAGGTACAAGGGGTATTGGAAGGCCAAGCGGACAGCGGAGTGGTAGCAGGTTCAAGCCTGACGTTTGAAGAGGAAGTGCAGGCATACCGCGAGTTCTTCGCAAGTGTGATGAACGGGTTCCGTTTGTCCCGTGGCGAAGGTCAGAGTGCTGAGGATCTGTTCAAAGTAAATGCGCTGGCTTGGTGGTACACCCACAATATGCTGGTTCACTATTCTGTGCCTCACGGTTTGGAGCAGTACGGCGGCGCGGCTTGGGGTACACGGGATGTGTGCCAAGGTCCGGTGGAGTACTTTATGGCTACGCAAAAATATGAGCAAGTTCGCGATATCATCAAAATGGTCTATACTCACCAATATGAAGATGATGGCAACTGGCCGCAATGGTTCATGTTTGATAAATACTTTGCGATCCAACAGGAAGAGAGCCATGGTGACATCATCGTATGGCCGTTGAAAGTATTGGCGGACTACCTGACAGCGACTCGCGATTATGCGATCCTGGATGAGAAAGTACCTTATACCGTCAAGCATAGCTTCGGGTTCACGGAAGAGACGGCAACTGTACTGGATCACGCGAAAAAAGAGATCGAATATATCCGTTCGCACTTCCTGCACGATACGTTCCTGTCTTCCTACGGCGATGGCGACTGGGATGATACGCTCCAACCAGCCAATGCACAGCTCAAGCAATACATGGTGAGCAGTTGGACGGTGGCATTGACGTATCAGTCCGTGAATGTGCTCTCGCAAGCGCTGAAATTCAAGGATGCGGACTTTGCACAAGAGCTTGACGTGCTGGCTCAAGGCATCCGTGAGGACTTTAACCGTTACATGCTGGGCACAGATGTGATTCCAGGCTTTGTATACATGGAAGAAGCCGACCAAGCGAAGCTGATGCTTCATCCAACGGACACAGAGACAGGCATTCAATATCGTCTATTGCCAATGACGCGCAGCATGATCGGTGAGTTGCTGAATGCAGAGCAAGCAGAATCACATTATGCCTTGATCCGTGAGCAGTTCCTATGCCCGGATGGCGTGCGTCTGATGAATCGTCCAGCTCAATATGCTGGTGGTGTAAGCACACACTTCAAGCGTGCAGAGCAAGCGTCTAACTTCGGACGTGAGATTGGTTTGCAATATGTACACGCTCATATCCGTTACGTGGAAGCGATGGCGAAGCTCGGCAAGACAGATCAGGTGTGGAATGGTCTCGCGATGATCAACCCGGTTGGTATCGGCGAGGTTGTACCTAACGCGGAGATTCGCCAAGCGAACTCGTACTTCAGTAGTTCGGACGGTAAGTTTAATACACGTTACGAGGCACAGGAGCATTTTGACCAGCTTCGTAAAGGGACTGTACAGGTGAAAGGCGGATGGAGAATCTACTCCAGCGGCCCTGGAATCTACATGAATCAGCTGATCTCCAACGCGCTTGGCATTCGTCAAGAGGGCGGCGATCTGGTCATTGACCCGGTATTGCCAGCTGAGCTGAACGGCATGCAATTCGAATTCGAGTATGCGGGTGAGCCAGTGACGTTTATCTATCACTTGAATGAAGGTGCTGTGAGCCGTGTAGCGGTGAACGGTAAGGACATTCGCACCGAGCGTACAGCGAACCGTTACCGTCAGGGCGGGGTCTGCATCTCACTTGATGAGTTCAGACAAGCACGTAGCGCAACTGAGCGCACGGTTGTTGATATTTATATGTAAATTCATAGCATGATGTACACCAAGGTCATCCTCCTTTCTTCAAGGCGGGATGGCCTTTTTGGCATATACTCATGATTGGTCAACGCAGCGGAACCGCCAGCAACGTATGCAACAGCTCATTATGCCGAACATGCTTGGTTACGTACCCTTGTTGCTCCAACCAGCCGCATAGCTCATCGAGCAGAGGGAAGTGACGCTCGCGCAAGGCGTTCAGTTGTTCTTGGTGTCCTGTGGTTTCGGCCTGCCGAATATAGGAATCACGGTGAGTCGCATCAACAAACATCAGATCGGTTAAGCCGATACGCCCGCGCGAGGTTAACACCCGCTGTATCTCCTGTAATGCCAGTAGCTGCTGGTCTGGACTCAGATGATGGAAGGCGAAGCTGGATATAACAAAGTCGAAGGAATGATCAGCAAAAGGTAGAGCGAGGAAATTTCCAAGCTTCACATGCATCTCGGGATATTTAGTACGGCATCTACGCAGCATCTCCCGGGACTGATCGATTGCGGTCATGTCTGCGCCGTGCTGTAGCAGTTTCCCAGCCAGATTACCCGTGCCTGTACCAATATCAAGTCCTTTCTCACCAAGGGCGGGAGAGATCCAATGAGTTGTCTGTTCGAGCGCTTCTTCATAGTTGTGATACAGATAAAAGGAAGACTGTACCATATCCTTAGATTCGCTCGGCGTGGAATGACCTGCATTATGGTGTGGATGTGAAGCTTCATGCTCATCGCTTATGGGAAAGGCTTCATCCGAAGGATGCCTGCCCTCTGAATTGTGGTGTTCAGTAGTGACTCTGCCTTCTGCCTGCACTCGCTGATCGTGGATGGCTGCCTGCGTATCATAATTCCACCGATCATGCCAGTTCTGTCGTGCTTCACGCAGGCGACGCGCACTATCCGCAAGGTCGTGCAGATGGCTGACATCCAGCGGACCGTCCTGACGATTCAGGTCAATCATGCGCTGGGTTGTATCCATCATACGTTTCAACTCAATCCACTGGGCATACATGACGGCCTGTTGCAGCTCCAGATATTCTTCCAGCCGCTGCTGGTTCCCCTGATCAATCTCTCCGAGCGCGTGTGTAATATCCTGCAACGACATGCCAATCTCACGCAGCGCAGCAATGGTCTGAAGCCGCCAGATATCATTCTCGGTATAGGTACGATACCCGTTACTAGACTGTTTGGCGGGCAGAATTAATCCTTTTTCCTCATAAAAGCGAATGGCTCTCGCCGATATACCGAGCCTGCTTGCTGCCTCTTTGATATTCATTATTCATCCGCTCCTTATCGAACCAGTATAAACCATGACGTTACGGCAAGGTTAAGTGTTTATCTCATTTTTCGAAAAGGTTCAATATCGAGTGGAATTTTAGTCAAAGCTGAGGCTATGCTACAATATATAGAACAAAGAATTTTAATCAGTGAAGCGAACGAACGATATATTCTAAGTTTCTTAACAATCTTCATTTTCTAAACTTTCCCGACGTTGTAACGTACAGCGTTGTCGACTATAGCACGAAAGGTTGAATCATTATGCTTACCAGCCATACATTTACGATTCGTCCATCCGAGATTAAAGATGCAGCTCAGCTAATGGAGTTGGACACCTTGGTATGGGACAAATATACCTCTCCTGCACCGATGCATTGGCGCTCCAGACAGCAATATCTGCAGCATTGTCCGCCAGGCAGTCAATTGATTGCAGTGCAGGGAGAGCGGGTATGTGGTTATGTGGGCTTTCAGCCAGCCACAGGTATGCCCGTCAACCGTCATGTCTACGAGATTCATATTGCAGTTCATCCTCATGATCGGCGTTGTGGCATTGCCACAGCTTTGATGGATGCCATCAAGCAGCATGCGGCCCAACAAGGCGTTCGCAAGCTCAGGCTGCGCGTACTTTCTAGCAATCCGGGAGCGATTACGTTTTATACACAGTGTGGATTTGTGACGGAAGGCAGGCTGGTGTCCGAGTTTTATATCGGAGACAAGTATGTGGACGATATTCTTATGGGTTATTTTATCCAGACCAAATAGAAACTAGCTGAGGAGGAGGAACAACGATGGACATGGGACTTCAAGGTAAAAAAGCACTGGTGCTGGCTTCCAGTCGAGGACTGGGCAAAGCGGTAGCCGCTCAATTGGCAGCAGAAGGTGCTGACGTCATGCTTGCCAGTCGGAGCGAAGAAAAGCTCGCAGCAGTGAAGCAGGAGCTTCTGGCGCTTGGTGGTGGCGGACGTGTGGAATATTGTGCAACCGATGTGACACGCAAGGAAGATATTGAGGCTCTGATTCACAAGACAGCGGAGCTGTTTGGACAGATTGATATTCTGGTGAACAATTCGGGTGGCCCGCCATCGGGTTCATTTGAGTCACTGACGGATGAGGATTGGGAACGTGCATTTGAATTAAATGTACTCAGTTATGTAAGGCTGATTCGAGGTGCTCTTCCTTATATGAAAGAAAGCGGAGGACACATTGTGAATATCGCTTCAACTTCGGTGAAGCAGCCCATTCCGGGTCTGGTGCTGTCCAACACGTTCCGTACCGGCGTGTTTGGATTGGCGAAGACGTTGTCTCAAGAGCTTGCTCCATACGGAATTTTGATCAACACGGTGGCTCCGGGTCGTATTGCAACAGATCGTATTCGTGAACTGGATGCAGCACGGGCTGAGCAGAACGGAATAAGTGAGGAAGAGGTCTCTGACCAATTCCGTAAAGAGATTCCACTAGGCCGTTATGGTCAACCGGAGGAGTTTGCCAAAGCGGTTGTATTCCTGTTATCCGGAGCCAATACGTACATTACCGGAACTTCATTGATCGTGGATGGTGGTATGGTCCGAGCACTATAAAAGTCATTGAATAAAATAAAATACCCTCTGTCACCACATTACGTGGAGATCGAGGGTATTCGTGTTGATCCATTATGTTGGGAGAGATCACTCCCGATTCATTATGTAGGCGAATTAGCGCAAGAGTTCCCATTCATGCTGAAGCATGCCGTACACCGCATGGTTCACGTAACCTTTAGGCAGTTTCTCTGCCTGACGAATGACACCCTCGAGAACAAATCCGAGTCTTTCAGGGATAGCGCGACTCCGTTTGTTGTTCGTTGCCGAGCGAATTTCAACGCGATTCAGGTCCAGGGTCACCAGTGCATAGTCTACCAGAACGCGACAAGCGCTTGTCATCAAGCCTTGACCCTCAAAACCTTTGCCAAGCCAATATCCGATGCTTACCGAGCGATTGGTCCAGTTAATTTCGTGGAATCCAATAACGCCGGCGAGATCCCCTTTTGACCATACTCCCGCGGTGAATCCGCCATTCTCGGCACCTTGTTTTAACGCGTTGGTAATGAAGTTCGAGGTGTGTTCCACTTCTGTCACATGATCCACCCACGGCAACCAATGTCTCAGTTGATCCCGCGAACGATCCGTCAGTTCGAACAGCGGTTTGGTATGTTCCATGGCCAGTGGCCGGAGTTCGGTATATTCATCCAATGAATAGGTAAACATGAATGCAACCTTCTTTCTGTATAAGTATTGGTTTGTTTGTAGTGGATTAACGGGAAGCCTTGGGTAACTTTTGCTCCAGTGCAAACAGATCTTCTTCCATTGAGGCCATGCGTTGATTGACCGTTGTACGTGCGTCACGGAGTGCCTGATTATATATGTAGGGAGCGAGCTGTGTCATGAACAGGTCGAGGACACCCCAAGCGGCCAGATCACCCAGTTCTTCGCCACGTTCCTCTTCGAAATACGACTGGATGGTGCGAATGGCTTCATCCTGCTGATCTTTGGTCAGTTTAAGCGAGTTCAATGGAATGGGAAACCCTCCCTTTAATTTGATTTTACTATCATGCTACATGATTCGAGCCAACCCGTCAAAATGGTTATGGGCCTATTTATGCACGGCTGATCCTGACTTTGGTGCCGTTCTTTATTGAACTCCTCCCCCGTTAAAGGTATATTTAAATGAAACGCGTACGAAACTTTCCAAGAAAACAGTTTTTTTTCAGGAAATGACTTCGTTATAAAGGAATTATAGCCGGAATTGCTGCAATTCCCGAAAGCTCCAATCAATTCATGAAAGGTTTGATACCTGTGGACAATCGTACAACCCCACCTAACTTTATCAAAAATATTATTACCGAAGATCTCCGGTCAGGGAAAGTCCAGGAAGTTATTACCCGTTTTCCTCCGGAACCGAACGGTTATCTGCATATCGGCCATGCCAAGGCGATCTGGATTAACTTTACGCTGGGCGGCGAATTTGGCGGCAAAACGAATCTGCGCTTTGATGACACGAACCCGGTCAAGGAAGATGTAGAGTACGTTCAATCGATTCAGGAAGACGTGAAATGGCTCGGATACGAGTGGAACGAGAAGCGTTTTGCCTCCGATTATTTTGATGAGATGTACAGCCGTGCTGTCTTGTTGATTAAAAAAGGAAAAGCCTACATCGACGACCAAAGCGCCGACGAAATCCGTGCAATGCGTGGAACGCTGACGGAGCCGGGCAAGAACAGCCCGTACCGTGATCGTTCGGTGGAAGAGAATCTCGACCTTTTCACACGCATGCGTGCAGGTGAATTCAAGAACGGGGAGAAAGTGCTGCGTGCCAAGATCGATATGTCTGCACCGAATATCAACCTGCGCGATCCGGTTATTTACCGGATTTCACATGCACACCATCATAACACCGGCGACAAATGGTGCATCTATCCGATGTACGCCTTTGCTCACCCGCTCGAAGATGCAATTGAAGGTGTAACGCATTCCCTCTGTTCACTGGAGTTCGAGGATCAACGTCCGTTCTATGATTGGGTTATTGCGGAATGTGAGATGGAGAGTCAACCACGTCAATACGAATTTGGCCGCTTGAACCTGTCCCAGATGGTGACAAGCAAGCGGAAGCTGAAACTGCTCGTGGACGAAGGTCATGTGGATGGATGGGATGATCCACGTATGCCAACGATTTCAGGTCTGCGCCGCCGGGGATATACACCGGAAGCCATTCGTGATTTTGTATTTGAGACAGGCATTTCGAAGAGCCAAGGGGTTATCGACCTGCAAACGCTGGAGCACTTTGTACGTGAAGACTTGAAACTAAAAGCTCCGCGCACGATGGCTGTCCTGCACCCGCTCAAAGTGGTTATTACCAACTACCCTGAAGGGCAAGTGGAATGGCTTGAAGCAGAGAACAATGTGGAGAATCCGGAGATGGGCAATCGCCAAATTCCGTTCTCTCGTGAGATTTATATTGAACAAGACGATTTCATGGAAAATCCGCCGAACAAATACTTCCGTTTGTTCCCTGGCAACGAAGTTCGTCTGAAACATGCATACTTTATCAAATGTAATGATGTGATTAAGGACACAGAAGGTAATGTAACTGAGATTCATTGTACCTATGATGTGGAGACAAAGAGCGGCAGTGGCTTCACTGGCCGTAAAGTCAAAGGAACAATCCATTGGGTAGAAGCGACTCAAGCGGTACCTGCTGAATTCCGTCTGTACGAGCCTTTGATCTTGGATGAAGCGCCGGAAGCAGAGGTCGAAGTAGCAGTAGCTGGGGCTGAAACTGAGGTCGTGGAAGAGCAACCAGAGAAAACGTTCCTGGATCAATTGAACCCGAACTCCCTTGAGATTGTTAACGGTTTTGTGGAACAAGAGATGAAGGAAGCGAATGCTCAGGATAAATTCCAGTTCTTCCGTCACGGTTACTTTAGTGTAGATCCGAAACATTCCGAACCAGGACGTCCGGTATTTAACCGGGTCGTATCCCTGAAAAGCTCATTCCAACTGCCGAAAGCATAAGACCGCTGGAAAAAGTTAAGGTCTGTTCACCAGCGTGCTGGTAAACAGCCGAGTTAAAAGTTAAAGAAAGGGCATCCTTCGTCATGATCATGGCGAAGGATGCCCTTTCTTTTTTTCTGGATCTAGCCAGGTCCAGTTTTAGACTTAGTAATACAATACCGCATGACCCTGACCATGAGCTGAGGCGATAGATGTACGTATGAGCCAAAAATCTAACGAACCGAAGACACGTTATTCAAGTGTATTTGGGCATTCCAGCAATGAAACGAATCGTAGACACCGTATTACCTCATTTGGCTAGTCTTTTTGGGTTTTTTAACATCTTTTATGCGGAATAACGTGTCTGAGATTCTTTGGCTTTAGAATTTCGTGAAATTTCTGCAAATAAGGCGTCTAAGGTTCGTTAGGAGCAACAAACCTTAGACGCCTTTCTCTTTACTGCACCTATGCTTAATCTTTTGTTTCGGTTTTTTGTACGCTGATGTTACACCCTAACGGAGAGGACAGAAATAACCTGAAGAAGCGAAGCGTTCGCCTAAAAGCTTTCTGAAAGAAAGCTACATCGGAAGCATACGCTTATCTCCGGATTTTACCCTTTGAAAAGGGAATCAAGAAAATCCGGAGGTAACAGCGATCAGAAGGTTGTTCTGTCATCGGAGTGCCCTAGTGTATCTTTAACGTTCGAATAGCCTGCAACAAAAGATTATCTGTCCTCATCTATACTGCCCATCTCCGTCAACACAACCGGCTGATAGCCGTTACGGCGATTCGATAACCACATGATGCCGAATCCGACCGCGCCGATGAGCGAGAAGAATACGCCGATGCTATACATGATTTCCGCACCGAAGCTTTGGAACAACCAGCCGCCGAACAGACCGGCAATCACGCCGGAGAGACCGCCCCAAGCCATCGTGTAGACCGCTTGACCGGAGGAACGATAGGGTCTTGGAATAAACAGCATGGTCAGCTGTGTGCCTACATAGAAGTACCCACCGAACGTAATGGAGTGCATCAGCTGAATGAATACAATCTCCATCGGGTTGGTGGCCAGTGCCATGAGCTGCCAGCGCAGTGCAAACAGCAGACTGATCAGGATGAGCGATCCCAGGAGCATGCTCATTTTGCGTTTGAGCAAGCGGTCGAGCAGCAGAAATACGCCGACTTCGAGAATGGATGAGGTGAAGATGGCCCAACCGACCATCTGTTTGTCTCCACCCATCTCTACTATGTATAGCGACATAAATGTACTGTTCATCGCATTGGGCACCGATACGAGTACACCCAGGCCGATAAATGTCATAAAATACGGATTGAACATGACTTTGCCAAACCGCCGAAAAGTAACCACGGGTGTATCCGAAGCGATCGGCTGTCTGGGCAGAAATACGGAGAATACAAAGGCTGCGGCAATCATGCACGCAAATATAATGGATACACTGCCGATGCCAAAACGGTCAATGAGCGGTCCGGCAGCGACGGCAGTCAGCGCCCAACCGAGTGAACCCCAGAGCCGGAATGCCCCAAATTTCTGGGTCGTACCATCGATATATCCGAGAATCAGACTGTTCGTCTGAGCGAATAATGGACTTTGGAAAAAATAAAAGAAAATCATGGCTACATAGATCCACGTATAACTGGGCGCATAGAACACACCCTGGGCGAGCACAAATGTGCCTCCCATCATAATCATAAGGATGATACGAATATTGCGGGATTTATCGCTCCAGAAGCCCCAGAACGGGTTAGCGAACAAGGATACAAAGGGTCCAATCGCCATCAGACTGCCAATCTCCAGTTTGGTCATACCAATCTCTTGCAGGTAGAGCTGCAGGAATCCGGCGAAGATAGAAATGGCGCCATATATGAAAAAGTTATATAGTTTCAGAGAAACCAATGAGGGATTACCTCTTGAAGGTACAGGTCTGTCCAATTAAGCCATTCCTTTCAAATGCATATTGTTCAATGTATCATTTGTTGAAAGGGGATTCAATCTATAGAAAATGTTGATCGATTGATATAACAAGCCCACATCGTTACCAGGAGGGAGCATGGCATGATGAACACGAGGGAATGGACAGGCATCATATTGGCAGGAGGGTTATCCAGTCGCATGGGGACCAATAAGGCCATGCTGGAACTGAACGGTTCCGTTGTACTGCAACATGTCACAAAGGCCATGAGACCCGCAGTATCCCGTATCATCGTGGCAGCCGGACCCAACGTGACAACCTACGGCGAAATGGGCTACGACTGCGTACAGGATCACTATCCGGGGAAGGGACCACTCGCGGGTCTTCACGCGGCCCTGGAGGCTTCCAGTACAGAATGGAATCTGGTCTGCGCCTGCGATATGCCGCTCCTGCAAACGTCCTTTTTTGATGGGATAAAAAAGGTGGCTGAGTCACATGATTCTTATTCCGCTAATGTTCCACGCGTGGATGGACGTGTCCATCCGCTTGCAGGTGCGTATCACAAGCGTGTGCTCCCCGATCTGGAGAAACGCTTGATGCAGGATCATCTTCGAGTCATGCGATGGCTTGAAGAGATCGGTTGCCGCTATGTCGAAGCCGAAGAGCTTGAAAGAGCGGGTATTCATCAAGTAGCGATGCAATTGAGTAATATGAACACGCCGGAAGACTACGAACGTATTTGCAATCAAGATTCTGGACTCGATTCGGATCTGTAGGATACAGGATCGCCAGATGCATCTGCATGATGATTGCGATATTGTAGCGGACTTTGGCCTGTCCAACGTTTGAATTGTCTGCTGAAATGAGACAGATGGGTGTAGCCGAGCTTCCACGCAATTTCACCGAGCGACAGCTCTGGCTGTTCGATCAGGACTTTGGCCTCCTGCAACTTCAGGCTGGACAGGTAAGCCCTGGGCGATCGCCCATACACCTTGCGAAAGACCTGCAAGCCATATCCCGGACTGATGCCAAACGAGGATATGATCTGCTCTACTTTGACCGTGGATACACTATCTTCCTTGGTTCGAAGCTGGGCATAGAAGGCCTGCTTGATCGCCTCCGCTATAGCTCCCGCATAATGCATGGCTGTTGGGGCTGGCGTGTGTGAAGCAGCAACGGAGGTGGTGGACTCCGGTTTGTTATCAGCGGCTTGGGACAACAGGGCGAACAGTTCGAACATGCGTGCCTGCATGATCATTTTGTCGGTGGAGGTGTAGGCCTCAGATACGTTAATCATGCCCATCCAGCTCTCCAGCACAACGCGCATCTTCCTATTATCTATCGTACCTGCTGCGTAGATTTGGCTATGCTGTGACATCAGCTTCAGAGTGAAGACTGGATCATCCACATTAAAGTGAGCGCTAAAATAAGTCATGCCGTCTTTGGATACACATTGATTGGTATGTTTAAACCCGGGAGGAATGAGGAGAATGGAACCTTCCTCCACGGTATAGGTATAACCATGAATCACACTCTCTTGTGTGCCTTCGATAATCAACATAATCTCAAAGCCCGGATGTGATTCCTCCGGCATCGCCCATCCATAGGGAACTTGTTGGCTGTGCGCGCCATAGAATTTGATGTTACAGTCGATAATAGGCAGCCAGTGAGCCAGTGTATGGTGAGGCATTTCTCGGAGCTGTGATCGGATATCCATAACATTCACCTCGGAAAAGGGTAAAAACAACTCGCTTTGTACAATCGGCACCCTTAGTATACTTCATTATAATCAGTTTAACGCAAGCATGGATAATCCATGGAACGAATAAGCGTTTGAAGGGGTTACTGAATAATCCAAGTTCTTCAACCGATATTAATGTAAACGCTACCATTATGGGTTGGAATGTGTCAACTCGTGCACATGTCAAGATCATTACATTTTCCCGACAAAAAGGAGATTAAATCATGGACAAATTATTATATGGCGTAGCCTACTATGATGAATATATGCCTTACGAAAGATTGGACAAGGACATTCAGATGATGAAGGATGCAGGGATCAACGTGGTCCGCATTGCAGAATCAACCTGGAGCACCCATGAACCGCAGAATGGCGTATTTGACTTCTCTTCCGTGGATCGTGTGCTGGATGCCATGCATGAGGCAGGGATTCAGGTCATCGTTGGGACACCAACGTATGCTGTTCCTACATGGATGGTGAAGGAACATCCGGACGTGCTGGCTACCACCTCACAGGGACCTGGCAAATACGGCGCAAGACAGATCATGGATATTACACACCCAACCTATCTATTCTATGCCGAGCGGATCATCCGCAAGCTGATCTCTCGAGTGAGCACACATCCAGCAGTAATCGGTTATCAGACAGATAACGAGACGAAGCATTACAATACCGCAGGAGATAATGTACAACTGCAATTTGTCAAATACATGCGTAACAAGTTCAGCTCACTGGATGAGCTTAACAAGGAATTTGGCCTCGACTACTGGAGTAATCGGATCAATAGCTGGGAGGACTTCCCGTCTGTTGTAGGAACGATTAACGGCAGTCTGGGTGCTGAATTTGCCAAGTTCCAGCGGCAGCTGGTAACCAACTTTTTGGCTTGGCAAGTGGGGATTGTGAATGAATACAAACAGGAAGGACAGTTTGTTACCCAGAACTTTGACTTCGACTGGCGTGGGTATTCCTACGGCATTCAAGGGGATGTGGATCATTTTGCCGCATCGAAACCTTTTGACATCACCAGTGTGGACATCTACCATCCTTCCCAGGATGATCTGACCGGCATTGAGATTTCATTCGGCGGGGATGTGGCGCGTTCGACCAAACAATCGAACTATCTGGTACTGGAGACCGAAGCGCAGGCGTTCTGGCATTGGGTTCCCTATCCGGGGCAACTGCGTTTGCAGGCATTCAGCCATCTGGCATCGGGAGCGAACATGGTTGCCTATTGGCACTGGCATTCGTTGCACAATTCGTTTGAGACGTATTGGAAAGGATTGCTCAGTCATGATTTCGAACCGAATCCGGTGTACAACGAAGCGAAGACCATTGGCAGGGATTTTGCAAGACTGAGTCCGAAGCTCGTGAATCTGAAGAAAAAGAATCGGGTGGCCGTGCTGTTCAGCAATGAGGCGCTGACAT
The DNA here is from genome assembly GCF_012912005.1 of Paenibacillus sp. SZ31. GTDB lineage: Bacteria > Bacillota > Bacilli > Paenibacillales > Paenibacillaceae > Paenibacillus. The sequence goes on along the minus strand of NZ_JABBEA010000003.1, from coordinate 218,636 downwards.
CAATCAAGTGGTTTGGGTTTAACTTCACCAGTGACAAGAACTACAATGACGTGGTGCGCTGGATGTACGATGAATTGTACAAGATGAACATGGGCTGTGACCTGATCGATCCATCGGTTGAGAGTTATGCGGAGTATGACGTACTCGTTGTACCTGCTCTGTATGCTGCTTCGGATGCATTGCTGGAAAAATTGAATCAATTCGTACAGGATGGCGGACATATCATCTATTCGTTCAAAAGCGGATTTGCGAATGAGCATATCAAGGTACGCTCTACTCGCCAGCCCGGCCTGATTAGTGAGGCATGCGGGATCAGCTATAACCTTTTTGTAGAGCCAAAACATGTCTCGCTGCGCGATGATCCATTCGAGGTTGGTGAGGAGCAAAAACAGGTTCACACCTGGATGGAACTAATTACACCGACAACGGCTGAGGTACTCGCTTGGTATGATCATGCACATTGGGGTGAATATGCGGCAATTACCCAGAATGCCTATGGAAAAGGCAAAGCAACCTATGTCGGATGTTATACCAGTTCTGCGGTGATCCGTAAGGTATTGGAACGTGTTATGAAGGAAGCGGGTGTATGGGGAGCTGATCAAGAGTTGGCTTTTCCTATCATTGTGAAGACCGGTGTGAACGATCAAGGGAACACGATTCGCTACTATTTCAATTATGCAGATGAGGCAACATCCTTCGTGAATGCATATGGGGAAGGGACGGAACTTCTGGCAGGAACCCCGATTGCTGCGGGAGAGAAGATCGAACTGGAGCCATGGGGCATACGGATTATCGAACAATAATAGGAAATAATAAATTTAGGTATATAAGTTGAATTTAGCATTTCCAAACGAATATAAAGACCAAAGCGCCCTCGGCTTCCATGCTGGGGCGTTTGTCTATTTTAGCTCAGGAGTGGATGCGCTGTGTTTACCGAATGTTATCGGAAGCTGACAGATCCTTTCAAACGCAGCATTCGCAATAAATTGATTCTTACCATGACGCTGCTGGCCGTGCTGCCCGTTATTGCCATGACCGCTATGGCAGCCGAGAATACCCGCTCTTCCATGGAAGAGGAGATTATGGAGACCAACCGAGCCAATATGAACTGGGCCTCCATCTATCTGGGTGAACAGTTTGCCCGCATGAACAATATTATCTATTCGATTCAGATCAGTGACGAATTGCATCAATATCTGGCGTTGAACCAGGAAGCGCCGGCAGCCAGTCGATTCGACGAACAGAAGGCCGTTTTCAATATGCTCAACAGTGTATACTATTCCGCTGGCAATTATGTATTTGGCGTTGAACTGTACCTGAAGGAATTGGACACCCTGTTCACCTTCAACTCCATGGATTCTCGCATCAAGGCGGTATCGGAAATACCGGAAGGATATCATGAGCTTTTTGCACAACATAAAGATTTTACGATTATCAATGATCCGGACGATCCGCAAAAGTTTCACATGACCCGCAGCATGAACCGCTTCGAGGATCAGGCACAGATTGGCGCCATCAGTCTGGAGGTGAAGTGGGCTGAGTTCAACCAGACCCTGGAGCTGCTGGATAGCCGGCGAGACTATGCGGTATACATTGCGGACAATGCGGGGAGTCCAGTCTATCAGCCAAACCAAGAGATTCAGCCGTCTGCGGAAGCACTGGAGAAATTGGCAGGCACGAAAGAAAGTTCGGGCTTCATTCGTACAGCCAAGGAGTATGTATTCTTTCACTCCATCGAGCCGTCAGGATTACGTGTGATCAAGGTTGTACCTGCCCATGTCATTAACGAAAGTGCTTTGGAGACGATGAAATACGGATTAGTTGTGGGGGGCCTGGCAACCGTCATTTCTGTGGGACTAGCTGCGCTCGTGGCCTGGCGTACATCGAAGCCGATTGTCAGACTGGCGAATTCCATGAAGGGTATCCAGCTAATCAAAGACAGGGAAGTGGTACGAAGCGGCCGGGTGGATGAGATTGGTCTGCTGGAGAAAAATCTGCACGGCATGGCTAATCGTATTCGGGAACATATTCGCGACAACTATCTGATGAATCTGGAGAAGCAGACGGCCGAGCTCAAAGCACTGCAATCCCAGATCCATCCGCATTTCCTGCAAAATACGTTGCAGATGATTGGCGGCATGGTCTACTCGCAAAAACCGGCAGACAGTTACAAGGTCATTCGAGCCTTGAGCGAGATGTTTCGTTATATTGTACGAGCGCCGGATGGGCTTGTGCCCCTACAGTCTGAACTGGACCAGCTGGAGCATTATATGCTGATTCAGAAACAGCGTTTTGCCGGCAGGCTTGAATATACACTGGAGATTACCGGAGAACTTCGGGCGTGTTATATCCCCAAGTTGTCTTTGCAACCCATTGTGGAGAATGCATTTTTGCATGGTCTGGAGAAGAAACAGGGCGAATGGAAGCTGGGCATTGAGGTCGTCTGTGAACCTTCAGATGTAACCATTCGAATTTGTGATAACGGCGTGGGTATGGATGCTGAGAAACTAACGGAGATGCAGTCCAGACTGGAGCGGATTACCCGGCAGGCTGATCGGGTGTGGAGTTCAGGTACAAGTATTGGACTGGTCAATGCGGCCTCACGAATGGTAATGCATTTTGGACCTGAATATGGGATGAGCATTGAAAGTGAATACGGACAGGGGACAAGCGTTACGGTACAAATCCCCTGCAATACAGGAGGCGAAGCCTTGTGAACAAGGAACTGTACAGAGTGCTGTTGGTGGATGATGAACCGTGGAACCGGGATATTTTGCGTAACCTAGGAGATTGGAATGAACTTGGCATGACCGTTGCAGGTGAGGCAGAGGATGGCGAGCAGGCCATTCAACTGGTCAAGCATCATCAGCCTCACATTATCATTACGGACATGCGCATGCCCGGCACAGACGGTGTGGAGCTGTTGCAGACGCTTAGCGGACAGTACCCACAGATCAAGGTGATCGTGGTGAGCGGATATGATGACTTCAATTATGCAAAACATGCGCTCCGCCATCGGGCTGCTGATTATCTGCTCAAACCGGTGAATCCGGATGAACTGAATGGTGTACTTGCTAAATGTGCAAGGGAGTTGGAAAAGGTTGAATCAGCACCTGAATCGTGGGAATCGTACCCATCTTCGTTCGCAGGTGAGTTCTCCCTGTTTCAGCAGCAGGCCCGCCTGCGGTTTAATGACCTGAACGGTCAGAGTCTGCGTGAGTGGTTCCAGCAATTACAGCAGAAGCTGGAACGATGCGAGATTAACAGACCTCGCCAGCTTGGCAGGGTGGCTCATGAATTACAGGCTTTGCTGGATGAGTTGTGCGTCTCCAATGGCTTGTACGAGCGGCCCGAAGCAACGGCGCTACCTCTTGCGGCTGCGCTGGCTTCCATCGAATCCACGATCGCATGGATTTCGACTCCGTACTATCAGGCTTTGGAGCAGCTGATTACGCAGCGCAAATTTAAGAACAAGTTGAACCTGGACGAGGTGAAGCAATACATTGAGCAACACTGTATGGAGATGATTACGCTGGAGCAGCTCGCCCAGATCTTTTTTGTCAGCAAGGAATATCTCAGCAAGGTATTCAAGAAAGAGTATGAGGTGAACGTAACCGACTATGTTATCCAATTACGTATGACGAGAGCGAAAGAATGGGTGATGGATGAACAGATTCCGTTCAAGCATGTTGCCGAGATGGCGGGTTATGAAGATGTGTCCTACTTCTATCGGGTATTTAAAAAGCATTTCGGAGTATCTCCAGGGGAGATGCGGAAGGGACAGGCTCGTATATCAGGTAAATCAGGCAGTAGTACGGAATGAGACGTACGAGAGAGCATTTGAGGCAGGATTAAGGTTTAAAATAATCCAATACACAAGTCTAATTTTGTCCAATGAAGCGCTTTCATTTTCTGATATATAATGAGCCTATGAAAGACAAACCAGTTACACACCGGGAGGTCATAAGAGATGAAAGTATGGAAAAGCGTAGCAAGTGCAGTACTGGTCAGTGTTCTGCTCGCAGGTTGCGGTTCCAATGCAGGAACGGACAATGGGCAGGAGGAATCGGCATCAGGCAGCACGGTATCACTCAAAGTATTCGTTGCACAACCTCGGCTGAAAGAACATTACGATAAATATATAGAACAGTTCAAAGCCAAGGAGAAAGCAGAGAAAAACATTGAGGTGAACGTGCAACTGGAGATGCCGCCAGCGGACAATGCGCCTCAGATTCTGAAGACACGACTCGCCTCCAATGATGCACCGGATGTGTTCGCCTTGCATGCGGTCAATGAGATTCCACCGTTCAGCAAAGCGGGTTATCTGGAAGATCTGTCGGGCCAACCTTTTGTCGATAAGTTGGTAGATTCGGTTAAACCTTCCGTAACGGATGCGGAGGGCAAAGTCGTGGCTGTTCCATTGGAAACGTTATCATGGGGCTACTTGTACAATAAAGATATTTTCGAAGAGCAAGGGCTGGAGGTACCGACGACTTTAACTGAAATGAAAGCGGTCGTGGAGAAACTAAAAGCAGCCAACATCACACCGTTTGAACTGTCCTACAAAGAATCCTGGATTCCGCAATTATTCCTGCCACTCACTGTGGGTGCCTTGACTCAATCGGAGCACAAAGACTTCGTCGAGAAGATGAATCAGGATCAGGGCTCCTTCTCGGATATGAAAGAATTGTTCGATATCTTCGATCTGGTCAATGCCAATGGAACAGACAAAGCGCTGGAAGTGGGCGGAGATGATGGTTCAGCAGCCTTTGCTTCAGGAAGCGCCGCAATGTGGATTCAGGGACCATGGTTTGCCGAAACCATCCTGAAGTCCAACCCGGACTTGAACTTTGGTGTAGCACCAATGCCGATCAATGACAATCCGGATGATACCAAAATCAATCTGAGTACCTCTACTTCACTGGCGGTATCGTCAACAAGCAAGAATAAAGAAGTGGCACTCGATTTCGTGAACTACATTCTCGATGACAAGGATTCAAGTGCATTCTATGAAGCACTCAAGTTCAATCCAGTTGCCAAGATCCATGACTTCAAGAGCTTCCCATGGGTAGACGATGCCCAGAAATATGTGAATGAAGGTAAAGCCTATCAGGACCCATCTATCCCTCAAGCGGTGAAAGACGAGTCAGGCAAAGCGTTGCAGGGCTACTACTCAGGGCAATTAAATCAACAGCAGGTTATCGATGCGCTCGACAAGGCGTGGAAATCCTACAACAAAGTCAACAAGTAAGGAGCTGTGAGGAATAGAGTATCCGCTTTTGTTGGCAAATCTCAACGGTTTGAGAGTTTTGTTAACAAATTAAGCGGTACTTTATTTCGTCACAGTCTCCAAGCAGATGATACAGCAGGCAGAACGTTCTTCGTTCCCTCGTTTACGATCATCCGCTTCGAGTGAAAAGGGGGAGAACCAATGGCTACGAATGTGTTCAAGAAGTATCTGTCACTGCTCGCGTTCACTGCGCCTGCCTTTGTCATCTATGCGATTTTCCTGCTGTACCCTACGTTTAGTGGCATGTTCTATAGTCTGACGGATTGGAACGGACTTAATCGGGATTACAGCTTTATCGGTCTGGGCAACTTCGTGGAATTGTTCAAAGAAGATCCTGACTTTCTGAACTCCCTGTGGTTCACGATGAAATATGTAATATTTATGCTGATTCTGCAAAATGGAATTGCCTTACTGCTCGCCGTGTTGATTGAATCACGGACGCGCAGCAAGGGGCTCTTCCGGACCCTGTTCTTCATGCCTAACATGATCAGTACGATCATCAGTGCTTTCATGTGGACCTTCATCTTCTCTCAGGTGCTGCCACAGCTCGCAGAGAAACTGGCTTTTTCGTTCCTCGACCAGCAATGGCTGGGTGATCCGAAGTTTTCATTTTACTCGATTCTGATCGTATCGCTCTGGAACGGTGTAGGGTATATGATGATCATTTATCTGGCTGCTCTCCAGGGTGTGCCGAAAAGTCTCAAGGAAGCGGCTGTTATTGATGGGGCTAACGCATTCCAGGTGCTACGCAATGTCGTGTTGCCGATGATAACTCATGCCGTGACCATCTGCTTCTTCCTGACGCTGAACGGAGCATTCAAAGTGTTCGAAGTGGTGTATGGACTGACTGGTGGCGGACCGGGCCGAGCCACGCAGGTGATCACGATGAACATCTATGAAGAAGCGTTCTCCAACAACTTCAGATACGGCTATGCGAGTGCCAAATCGGTTGTGTTGTTTATCATCGTACTCATCTTTACACTCATCCAGATCACCGTCATGAAGAAGAAAGAGGTGGAGGCATGAGGATGCAACGACTGAACAGTTATCTGATTCGACTGCTGCTGATTCTGGGCTCTCTCGTCGCCATGCTGCCGATCTATATGGCGGTTGTGAACTCTTTCAAAACGCAGGGTGAGATGTTCCAATCTTTTATCGCGCTGCCTACAACGTTGCACTGGGAGAATTATTCAGACGCGTTTAACAAAATCAATCTGTTGGGCAGTTCGATGAACTCGGCAATTGTATCCTTTCTGGGGATCGGGGGAATCGTCCTCTGTGCCTCACTTGCGGGATACAAACTGTCACGTACCTCCGGCCGCTTGAGCAACTTGATCTTCTTCCTGTTTGTTGCTTCCATGCTGGTACCGTTCCACTCGATCATGATTCCGCTGACACGGGTAGCCAAAGGCATGGGTGTACAAGGAAGTACGTACGGATTGGCCCTGATCTATATCGGGCTTGGTGTGAACATGGCAATCTTCCTCTATCACGGGTTTGTGAAGTCCATTCCGCGTGAATTGGAGGAATCGGCTCAGATTGACGGATGTAATGAATTCCAGACGTTCTTCCAGATTATTTTCCCGCTCTTGCTTCCGATCACAGTCACCATCGCGATTCTGGACTTCCTGTGGATCTGGAATGACTTCTTGTTGCCACTACTCATGCTGACCGATGTGAATCGTTATACGCTGATTCTGTCCACGAACATGCTGTTTGGGGAATACAACAAGGAATGGCCGTTGATTCTGTCATCTCTAGTACTGACAGCGATTCCAGTTATTCTGATCTATGCTTTCTTCCAGAAGTTCATTATGGAAGGTATTGCGGAGGGTGCTGTAAAGGGGTAATCTGAAACGAGGTCATCTGTATGTGACCGTTGAAGTATCAAAAAAACCGTCTTGATCTGAAGGATACTTTCCTTACAGTTCAAGACGGTTTTTGATGTTCATGCAGTATCGATCTGTATGCGTTGTTTATTCTATTCTGCCTTCAGCAGCATGGATTCAATGAACACTTTCAGATCACGGCTTACGCTGTTCAACTGATCAATGACCTCGCTGAACTCGGTTACCATCACAGCCTGTTGGTTGCTCGACTGTGAGATCGATGTGATCTCCTGCTCCATCTGCTGGATGGAATGCTGGACATCCTTCAAGGAGCGTTCGATATTCACCGTAGCTTCTTTGGTACCTGTAGAAAGTTTACGCACTTCGGATGCAACGACGCTGAACCCTGCGCCTGCTTCACCCGCTCGTGCTGCTTCGATGGCAGCATTCAGGCCGAGCAGATTGGTTTGTTCCGAGATTTCGCGGATGAATGCAGCGACTTTATTCACTTCGCCTGAGTTCTGCACAGCCATGCGCGTATTGTCCAAAATCTGCGTGGAAGAGGCCGTCAATTGTTCGGATTGGGCAGCTACCGTCTGCACCATATCGGTCAGTCTGCCGCTGATTCCGCCGATCAGTTCGGTGAAGTGCTCCAGTTTTTCCTCATTCTGAAGGGAGAAGCCGATGGCAAGTGCGCCGGCGATATTTCCTTGCTCATCTCGAAGTGGAGTTGCTGCCGAGACAATGGAGGTACCATAAAATTTGGCATCAATACGATTGGCTGAAGTCTCGCCATGTTTAAGGGCTCGGCGTAGTGTAGGGTCATCCGGCGAGATGATGTCTCCTGCTTTGATGCCCAGATCGAGCTCGTTGCTCGGAACATAATACCAGAACTTCTCGGTATCGGTTACTGCAATCATGATATCGTGTTCTTTCAGCATAATTTTAAAATACGGGCTTGCTGCAACGAGTGCTTCAACAATGTTCAATATGGTCATCTCCTATGTGTGCATATCATCTAGATGTATTGTATATACATCGTCAGAATTATGGGAATCTTGAAGACCCAACAAGGGCATAACGTATATTACTTTCATTTTTAACAAATGAAACAGCAGAATTGATAATTTTCAGAAAATTATGAAAAAATAACGAAAAAGCAGACGAGAACATGATGTTCTTGTCTGCTTATCTGTACCCAGGAATACGCGTTGAGTTATATTGCGTACTGTTGTTATCCACCAATCTGGGACATGCGTCGTACCGTCGGCGTGTGCGATTGCATTTTTTGTTCCAGAGCCAGGGCCATCTCGTGATTTTTCGGTTTCGTACCCAGCGCTTTGAGGAAGAGCGCAGCCATGGCATTTGGGTCATCCACGAAGCGGCGAACATTATACTCATCCGACCAGTAGAGGCAGGCTTTGATATGTCCATCAGCGGTCAGCCGAAGTCGATTGCAATTGTCACAGAAGTGATCGCTCACGGGATGAATCAATCCAAATGTGCCTTCGGAGCCCGCAATTTTCATATTGCGTGATGGGCCATTCCCCGCAGGGCCTATTGTATTTTCTACCGCCCAACCCGCTTCAGCGCATACATCCGTGACGGCCTCTAGCGGCAAATAGGATTTGCGCCATGAATCCGAAGCCTGTCCAATCGGCATATATTCAATGAAGCGCACATGAAGTGGCTGATCGATCGTCATGGCAATAAAATCTTTGATCTCATCATCGTTGATACCCTTCATCAGCACAACATTCAGCTTGATCGGAGCCAGACCAACGGCTGTTGCAGCTTCAATGCCTTTCAGTACCTTGTTCACATCCCCACCGCGGGTAATCATGGAGAAGCGGCTGGCTTGCAGGGAGTCCAGACTGATATTAATCCGGTTCAACCCAGCGTCTTTCAATGCCTGAGCTTGTTTGTCCAGCAGAAGAGCGTTGGTAGTCAGTGCAATATCATCAATCCCGTCAATCGCCGAGATCATGCCGACGAGCTTGTGCAGATCCTTGCGTACCAGCGGTTCGCCCCCGGTAAGCCGGACTTTGCGCATGCCCATTGGAGCAAGCACCTTCAGCACCTGTGCGATCTCTTCGTAGCTCATAATCTCATCATGTGGAGCAAACTCCATACCCTCTGCAGGCATGCAGTACACACAGCGTAAATTACAGCGGTCCGTAACAGAAATACGGATGTAGTCATGTATCCGGCCAAATGAATCCTGAAGCAGTTCCATGCAGACCACCCTTTCATCGGTTCAGATTGGAAATCTTCTATTATAAATGATACGACAATTTCAAAAGGAACAGTTGCATCAAATTTTAGCTATTTCTCCAATCCGCGTCAACGATGACGTCAGATGACAGCATTTTTGGCGGGATGATTCAGATGGAATTGTCCCACAAGTTGTTGCAGGAAGACCGTAATGGCTTCCACGTTATGCGAAGAATGCTGAACCTGCAACATATCATGGATCAGCTCCATCATCTCTGCTTCTACCTCAGCGGAAGTCGCCCGATTTTGATGGCTGATCGCCGCAATATTCTCCATCAGCATGACCACTTGATCTACGACTTGCGTGCGTTCAGGTTCTTCTGCGGTAGCATTTTGCAGAAGTTGCGAAGCGGCCTGAACCAGTGTTGTTCCTTCAGCCAGCACCTGATCTCCCTCTGTGATTAATTGGGACGCAGCTCCTGCTGCAGTTGAGATTCGGTCCAGAATCTGATGGATATTTTCAGTGGAAGAGCGGGATACATCGGCCAGCTTACGGATTTCCCCCGCCACGACCGAGAACCCTTGGCCATGTTCGCCCACGCGTGCAGCTTCAATGGTAGCATTCAGAGCGAGCAGGTTGGTCTGAGCAGAAATTTCATCAATAACAGCCAGTGCATGGTAAATCTCTTTCATCGTGTCCATGAAGGACAGGATGGTACGGTTGGTATCGGACACGGCTCCGGAGATTTGGGTCATTTTGTCGCCGATTCGTTCCACTTCCAGCTGGGCCACGCCGATCTGTTTCGTTGCAGATGTCTCCAATTGCTGCAGCGTTAAGCGCATGTGATCGGCAGCGATCTTGGCCTGATCAAGATCTTCCAGTTGGGTGCGAATGGCCTGAATCATCGAACCAAGCTTGTAGTTCACGCGCTCAGTCGTACCCTGGGTTGTCTCTGTTGAGGTTCGCATCTGATACTGGTTGTCCATAACGTCTACCGTGGCAAGTTGTACCTTCAGCATAATGCCTTCCAGAGAATCAATCATGTTATTGATCCACTTCGCCAGTTCACCTGATTCGTCTTGGGCAAAATCAGACGTGTTCAGGCGCTGAGTCAGATCACCTTTGCCTTCAGCGTTGATTCGAATAAATCGGCTGATGCGGCGCAAGTCATCATGAACCCGTCGATATTGGCTGCGATGCAGCTGTAATGCAGTGAAGAATCCAAACAGCACATTAAAAGCCGCCATTGCTGCCGCACTCCACCCACTGCCAGTAAGGGCATAGACAAGTGCCGCTCCTGCAACGCCTGACAAGAGCGTGAAGAGACTGTGCTGCTTGAACTGGCGCCAGCCGATGCTCCGTATCCGGTATACTTCCTCCAGATCCCCCTCACACATCATGCCCCAACGATCAGGACAGTGTGGCAGCTGGAAGGTGATGCCTTTGCCAATGACAGAGATATGGCGGTAATCCGAGTAGCCGGGAAAGGCAACGAACAGATTGGAGCCATTCTGAATGGTATTCGCTACTCCGGGGTGCAGCTGGCCGGTCGATGGATCGGTGAACATGAGCTCCAGCTCGGTATGCTCCTTAACGGAAACGATACCCCATTCGGTGGTGACGCCATCTTTGAGATTTTCCCCATGTGTAAAAGTACGATCCTCGAAGCGGCTTCGGGACAAGGCGGTGCCGGGCTGCAGATGGGGCCGTAATTTCGACTCAGCCATAAAGAGATAGTTGTCACCAGAGTCGGGATAGATATGGCCTGATTCTCGTTGAATCAGGTCACCCAGGACATCCCCGGGAACACGGCTGCATAATGAACCAACATATCGACCTTCCTGTAGAATTGGGTTGATAAACAGCAAGGTGACATCATCGTGAAAAGCGGACGAGCGTGGTCCAATATCCAACGTCAGTGGATCGGAATATGGGCCATACAAACACTTTTTCCCATGAATATCTGCTCGGGAGTACTTCAATCCTGGTCCAATCAAAGCTTCGTAATCTGCATAGATCTGTCCAATATGTTTCTTGTATGTAGAGAATACCACCTGATTCTGTTCGTTCAGCATAAATAGCTCCGTACTATCAACGGCTCGAATATAACTGGATTGAAACCATGCATCTAGTTTACTTATATGAGATGAACCTGGCAGTACATCTTGTGGTCGAACGGACTGTATTTGATGAAGTAAACGATCCAGGTGATTCCATTGTTCATCTGCCCAGTCCATCATGAGCTGCCGTCTCGTTTCGGCAATCCCCTCAAAAATCTGTTCCACATCTTCCTTCATATGTGCGTTCAGCCGATACGATCGCCACAGCGGCAATCCTTTTCTCCATCCCAGCCAATCAAACATCATGACCACCCCGATTTCTGGATTTGAAAGCTTCGTTCTACTGATCTATGGACACTCCTGCGTAGTGGTTGATCCGGAATAATGGTACCGCCTTCATCATTCAGGAGCCGTGACTCACGTGGTGGTGGAAGTCCTTGTACGTCTATTCAATCTTTATACAAGAAAACGAACAAGAATACGAGGGCATATGTCATATTTTCCGAATATTTATTCAATAAATACAAATGATCGTGCGTTTGTTGTTAGGTGAAATTCATGTTAGCTATCTATCAAGAAAACTTACATGGATGTCTCTGAGAATTCCTCTCATTTTACATTGTGTAACATGAACAGGCCCATACTCAAAACACACTGTATAATGTAATCCCCGCTCAAAGCGATATAGTATTATCTAACAAGCAAAACCTGTTACGTTCGTGTATATAAACCTCCCATTCAGCCTTGGTGTGCAATGAAAACAACTTTCCACAAAGGAGAATGCCCATGTCCTCCATATCCTCAGCTACAGTCCCCGAAGCCTGTCATATTGATGTAGATCATGTGTCCGTTGTCTTCGGCACAGGGTCACAACAAGTCACTGCCTTGTCGGATGTTACATTCCAGATTCAGTCTAATGAGTTTGTCTCCCTGCTGGGCCCTTCCGGCTGTGGCAAGTCGACCTTGCTCCGGTTGGTGGGTGATCTACTTCAGCCTACCTCAGGAGCCGTTCGCATCGCAGGTCAGGAGCCTGAGCGTGCTCGGCTACAGCAGCAGTTCGGCATCGTCTTCCAGACACCTGCCTTGTTCGATTGGCGCACCGTTCGTCACAATGTGGAATTGCCCTTGGAGCTGCTCGGTACCCGCCGGAAGGAGTGCCACCGCATTAGTGGTGAGCTGCTTGAAATGGTAGGGCTAACCCGCTTCGCCGACCATTATCCATGGCAGCTCAGTGGAGGGATGCAGCAACGTGTATCCATTGCACGTGCCCTTGCGCTTGATCCGCCATTGCTGCTCATGGATGAACCCTTTTCGGCCCTGGACGAATTCACCAAAGAAAAGCTTCAATTGGAGCTACTTGAGATCAAGCGCTCGACAGGCAAGACCTTCCTCTTTGTCACACACAGCATCCCCGAAGCGGTATTTCTGTCCGACCGAATCATCGTGCTCTCGGCGCATCCGGGACAGGTGCATTCCATTCATTCCGTCAACCTGCCTTCCGAACGTCATAGTGAACTGAGAGAAACGGAAGCTTTCTACCACATGATTACGACCATCCGCAATTGCTTTTACGAGGAGCGTGATGAATCTCATGTCCCTGCGATTCTTTAAACCGGGTTATCGTTCCTGGGTTGTCATCTGGATTATGGCCGTATTGGTGCTGTGGGAAGGAATCGCCTGGTTGCTCCAACTGTTCCTGTCACCTCAGCAGGCGGCATCTCGCCTTCCTTATCTGCATGATGTTCTTGCGGCCTTGTTTCGCTACTCGGGAACGCTGGCAGAGCAGGGGGTTGTCACCTTTGGCAATGCAGCCATTGGTTTTGCGGGGGGGACGCTGCTTGGTCTAGGTCTGGCTCTACTCATGAGCGGTGCCGTCTGGCTGGAGCGCACGTTATCGCCCTATGTAGTCTCCTCACAGATGGTTCCGGTCATCGGTCTCGCACCAATTGTGTACGGCATCATCCACAATGCGGAGTGGGCGCGGATTGTTATGGCGGCTTATGTCACCTTCTTCCCGATCATCATCCATACGTTGAAAGGATTGAAAAGTGCAGCACCAGAGCATTTGGAGCTTATGCGATCCTGTGGCGCTTCATTGACTGCACGATATATCAAATGCCTGCTACCCTCAGCACTGCCGGGACTATTCTCTGGTATGAAAATAGCTGCTCCGCTGGCGGTGACCTCCTCCATCGTTGTGGAATTAATGGGGGCTCCCGACGGACTTGGCGTCCTAATGGTTAGTTCGTTATATTACGGCCATGCCCAAGTTGGCATGTTCTGGGCCACCATCATACTTAGTATCGGTATTGGACTAATTTCGTATTTGGCCATCAGCCTGGCTGAACGTTGGCTGACCCCCTGGCAGCCTGAATTCAGGGCCAAAGGAGGCCGTGCCACATGAGTGACGGTAGAGTGTTGAGCCGGAAAAGTGATGAAGGTGTGACGATTGCTGCTGTAACTGGTGCAGCAACGACCCTCACGGGTTCACAGATGGCAGCTGCTCCCGGATCGGAAATCCATGGACAACGGGGACAAGCCGGAAAGGCCAGACCGGGAACCGGCTTTCGCGGGCGCTCAATTGCACTGAGCATGCTTCCTTGGGGTGCCGGGGTAATGTTTCTCGCCCTCTGGCAGCTCAGGTTGTTTCATTGGATATTCTCGCTGGAAAGCTACCAACTGCCTGTGCCTTCTGCGATTGCGGCATCCATTCAGGAAAATGCCAATATGCTCTTTCGATACGCGATGTACAGCGGAACCGAAATGCTGGGTGGTTTCCTGCTCGGTTCCCTGTTGGGTGCTCTGGCGGCGGCAGGTGCATCGTTTTTCCCAACAAGCGGCAGGGCGGCAGTTACTGTTCTATCGGCACTGAACGCCGTTCCCATCGTGGCCCTAGCCCCGATTATGAATAATTGGTTCGGTGACGGGATCTGGTCGCGTATTGCTGTCGTCACGGTGATTACGATGGCAGCAATGGCGGTCAGCCTGTTCAAAGGACTGACTTCCATTCAGCCGCATTACAGTGATTTGCTGAGTGGCCTTGCCGCGAGCAGGATGCAGTTTTTTTGGAAGCTGAGACTGCCTCATGCCCTGCCTTCCCTCTTTGCCGGTCTGAAGATCAACATGTCGACCAGTATTATCGGGGCCATTGTGGGTGAATTTTTCATCGCCTCCCAGGGGCTCGGGTACTTGCTCTCGGATCAGATTCGACTGGCGAACATGCCCTTGGCCTGGTCCTGCATTGTCATCGCCGCCGCGCTCGGCATTGTGTTGTATGAAGCGGTTGTCCTTGCAGAAAAGCGACTCATTCCGTGGAACCGTGCACGCACAGATTCATAACGTACATCAGGATAGCAACCATAGATCGTAATACCTGATAGAGGTTGTTCAAAAAGTCCACGGTACTGAAAACCAGACTTTTTGAACACGGACTGATGATTGAAAAATCGTATATACACAGGGGGTTGTTCTGTCCATGTACAAAACGTTGAAGTTGGGTCTGCTGGTCATGGTTATGTTGGTGGTTACGGTTCTGAGCGCATGTTCTACGAAGTCCGAGCCGGCGGCACAGCCAGTTGTTGTAGGTTCAGGAGAATCGGGAGAGGCGGATAAACCCTTAACCAAAGTGAAGATTCAACTGAAATGGGTGCCGCAGGCGCAGTTTGCCGGCATCTACGCAGCGAAGGAAAAAGGTTTTTTTGCAGATGAAGGCATTGATGCCGAGATTATTCCGGGTGGTCCGGATATCGTGATTGAGCAGCAGGTGGTCAATGGCGCGGCAGATGTGGGGATCACAGGAGTAGACAGTCTGCTGGTTAGCCGGGATAACGGTCTGCCGCTCGTCTCGCTCGCCCAGATCTCACAGAAGAGTAGTTATCGCTTGATTGCCAAGAAGTCCCTAGGTATTACTGATCCGGCTCAGATGAAAGGCAAGAAGGTCAGTACCTGGTTCGGCAGTCAGCAGTTTCAGGTGCTCGCGTTCATGGAGAAGAATGGCCTAGATCCAAAGAAAGACATTGAACTGGTGAAGCAGGGGTTCACGATGGATCAGTTTTTCAACGATCAGGTGGATGTAGCTACGGCGACGATCTATAACGAATACCACGTTGTGCTGGAAAGTGGAACGAAAGAGTCCGATCTGGATGTGTTCAACATTGAAGATGCCGGTGTTGGCATGCTGGAGGATACGCTGATTGCCAAGAAGGATTGGGTAGACAGCAACCGTGAGCTTGCGGTCAAAGTGACCCGTGCCATTTTGAAAGGCTGGAACTACGCCATCGATCAACAGGATGAGACGGTGGATATCGTGATGAGCAATGTGACGGATGGCAGTACCACTCGTGAGCATCAGGTAACGATGCTGGAAGAGATTGCGAAGCTAATTCGCCCGGAAGGATTTACGGAGCAGCAAGTCGGTAGCTTTGTGGATGAGTCTTTTGCCCGAACTGCGGATATTGCACTGAATTATGGATTGATCAAAAAAGCCGCAAATCTGGATGAAGCGCTTGAGAAAAGCATCTATGAAGAAGCGGTGAAATAAGCGTGGAACAAGCATTTACACGAGAACGAAGAGTGCAGGACCAATTTGAAGAAGCGAAGAGTGCGCTAAAAGCTTTCTGAAAGAAAGCTGCATCGGAAGCATACGCTTATCCCCGGATTTTTCCTTAAGGAAAAAATGAATCTAGAAAATCTGGGGATAACAGCGATCGGAAGATGGTACTGCAATCGGAGTGGGTGAGTGTAAAGTCTGTAGGTCCAGCTTAAAGAGAGGAGGATGACGAATGAATTCTGTGGATCAGCAGCCTCAGCCGCTTGGCAGTACGAAGGAAGAATGGCTGGAGAAGGATCGCAAATACGTATGGCATCACATCTCGCCTCATAACGATCATCCGATGATTGCAGTGAGTGGGGAGGGCAGTTGGATCACCGATCAGGATGGTACGCGTTATCTGGATGCGATGTCGGGACTGTGGTGTGTGAATGTGGGGCATGGCCGTGAGGAGATTGCGAGAAGTGCCTACGAAC
This sequence comes from Paenibacillus sp. SZ31, assembly GCF_012912005.1. GTDB lineage: Bacteria > Bacillota > Bacilli > Paenibacillales > Paenibacillaceae > Paenibacillus. Next base: position 202,217 of record NZ_JABBEA010000003.1, on the reverse strand, counting down.
AGATGAAAGCACTCGCTTATGTACCGATGACGCAGAGTCACGAACCGGCGATTTTGCTGGCGGAGAAGCTGAATGATTGGCTGGATGGGGAGTATCGAATATTCTTCTCCAACTCGGGTTCAGATGCGAATGAGGTGGCTTTCAAAATAGCCCGTCAGTACCACCATCAGAATGGTGAGCCTACTCGGCACAAATTCATCTCCCGTCACCGTGCGTATCACGGCAACTCCATGGGAGCGCTGGGAGCCACCGGGCAAGCCGCCCGCAAGATCAAATACGAGCCGCTCGGCGTAGGTTTCTCTCATGTTCCACCACCGTATTGTTACCGCTGTCCGTTTGGACGAAACAAGGATGGATGCGGACTCGAATGTGCAACCATCTATGAAGAGGTGATTCGTTGGGAAGGTCCCGAGACGGTTGCCGCAGTAATTATGGAGCCGGTGATCACGGGGGGCGGTATGATTGTGCCCCCGCCGGATTATATGCGTACCGTACAAGAGATCTGTCAACGCTATGGCGTGCTGCTCATTGTAGATGAGGTAATCTGCGGTTTTGGCCGCTCTGGGCAGAAGTTTGGTCATCAGAACTATGGCGTACAGCCAGATATTGTGACGATGGCAAAAGGCATGACCAGTGCGTATTCGCCACTATCAGCAACGGCCGTGCGAGCCGATCTGTATGACACGTTCCGGGAACCCGGCCCGGATGCACACTTTCGGCATGTGAATACATTTGGCGGAAATCCGGTGTCCTGTCGGGTGGCACTGGCGAATCTGGAGATTCTGGAACGAGAGAATCTGGTCAGCCGGGCGGAAGAACTGGGATATCTGCTTCGTGAGAAGCTGGAACCTTTGCTGGAGCTGTCCATTGTGGGGGATATCCGTTCATTCGGATTCGCCTGTGGCATTGAATTGATTGAAGCAGACGGATCTCCTGCGGAGGCGGATAAAGTAATGAAGGTACTCGCCAGTTGTAAAAGGGACGGCATCCTGATTGGCAAGAACGGTGATACCGTACCGGGGTTTGCAAATATTTTGACGATTTCCCCACCATTTGTCACCACCGAGGAAGAGCTGGATCTGATCGCTGGAAGTTTGCTCGTTGCGCTCCGTAGTCTGGACGCAGGTTAGTTGCCATAGATGGATAACACAAAAGGAGGCGAGGCAGGATGCAGACCACAACAGGCAAACTCATTAATCAGCTTCGGCTGAATGAGCGAATTGAGCAGTTGTCACGCATTGGCCGAATCGCAGAGACGGGTGTTTGCCGACTTGCCCTGACCCCGGAGGATATGGATGGCATCATTCAGGTTCGTCTCTGGATGGAAAAGGCCGGTCTGACGACTCGACTCGATCCCTTCGGCAATCTGATTGGTCGTCTGGAAGGTGAGGATCAGGCCCTGCCGATCCTCATGATTGGTTCCCACATCGATTCTCAGCCGTATGGCGGTCGCTATGATGGAGCAATTGGTGTGCTAGGTGCGCTCGAAGCAGTGCAATGCCTGATCGAAAATGGCATTCAGCCTCTTATGCCGATTGAGGTAGTTGCCTTTTGCGATGAAGAGGGTTCACGTTTTAACAAAGGCCTGTTCGGCTCGCGTGGCATAACCGGTCAGTTGGAAGAGGGCGAACTGGAGCGGCAGGATAAAAACGGAGTGACCCGCCGGGAGGCGCTGGAAGCCTTCGGCTGTTCTCCTTCGGATTTTGAAGAAGCGATCTATCCGCCAGGTTCCATAGGCAGTTATCTGGAGCTGCACATTGAGCAGGGGCCGGTGCTGGAAACGCTGAATGCACCAGTAGGTCTGGTGACGGGCATCTCGGGCCCGCTGTGGCTTACGGTGACGATGAAAGGCATGGCCGGTCATGCTGGTTCCGTTCCCATGGGGATGCGGCATGATGCTTTGGTAGGCAGCGCCAAAGTCATTGCGGCTTTTGACGACATGGTGAGAGAAGACCCGGAAGCCCCAACCGTAGGTACGGTGGGAAGTCTGAGGGTGTTTCCAGACTCACGGAATATCATCCCAGAGGAAGTCAGCTTCACGGTGGATTTACGAGATATGGAGATGGAACGAAGGAACGGGCTTGAAGCCCGATTGATGAACATTTTGGATGACGTGAGTTCCCGATATGGTCTAACCTACTCGCTGACAGAGGATACGAATAGTGAGCCGCGGTATTGTGCAGAGTCAATCATGTCGGTGATTCGTTCATCCGCGGAAGAGATCGGGATTACTTTGCCAGAACTGATGAGTGGTCCGTTCCATGATGCGTTGGCCCTTTCGCTTGTGTGTGATTATGGCATGATCTTTGTCCGCAGCAAAGACGGCATCAGTCATCATCCCAGCGAATATTCCTCCCCGGAGGATATTGGGCTGGGCACGGAAGTGTTGTATCGCACCATTCGGAGGATGTGCAGTGGAGTGAAGCAACCAATCATTTTACCTGAGGAGGCGTTATGACGTATGGGCAAAATCAGCATCGGATTAATCCAGGCTTCTCATGAGATTGAAGGTTCGGCTCCCGTTGAGGTGCACAAAGAAGCTGCGGTTCAGAAGCACATTGCGCTGGTCCGTGAAGCTGCTGCACGAGGGGCCAAGATCATCGGATTGCAGGAAGTATTCTATGGCCCGTACTTTTGTACAGAGCAAAATTCCAAATGGTATGCATCCGCTGAACCTGTGCCGGAAGGGCCAACGACCAGACGTTTTCAAGAGCTGGCGAAGGAGCTTGCGGTGGTGATTATTTTACCTGTGTACGAGGTGGAGGGCATTGCTTCGTATTACAATACGGCAGCCGTTATTGATGCGGATGGTTCGTATCTGGGCAAATATCGCAAACATCATATCCCGCATGTGGAAGCAGGTGAGGGTACAAATGGGTTCTGGGAAAAGTATTATTTCAAACCAGGTAACCTCGGGTTTCCGGTTTTTGATACGGCCTACGCCAGAGTCGGCGTGTACATCTGTTATGATCGTCATTTTCCGGAAGGGGCACGATTGCTCGGGCTCGCGGGAGCAGAAATTGTGTTCAATCCGTCCGCTACGGTTGCGGGGACATCGGAATATCTGTGGAAACTGGAACAGCCTGCTCACGCGGTAGCTAATGGATATTATGTAGCGGCCATCAACCGGGTCGGCGTGGAAGCGCCATGGAATATGGGTGAATTTTATGGACAGTCGTACCTGGTCGACCCACGAGGCAGGATGGTAGCGATAGGCAGCCGGGATCAGGATGAGGTCGTTATTGGCGAGATGGATACGGAGATGATTCGTGAGGTACGGAATGTGTGGCAGTTCTACCGTGATCGCAGGCCAGAAACGTACGAACATCTCGTTAGCCTGTAAAAGCAGCTGGAAGCTAGCCCGGATCAAACTTCAGGAGGTGCATGACATTGATGAACAGCTCAGGAACAACGTTATCCGATTATGGGTGGGAGAGTCGTTTTGCCGAGATGAAACCTGCCATGACAGGCAAGGAAGCGATGGAGGAGTCAAACCGCTGTCTGTACTGTTACGATGCACCTTGTATAAAAGCCTGTCCAACTGATATCAACATCCCTTCTTTTATTAGCAAAATAGCAACAGGGCACCTGAAAGGATCGGCCCGCACCATCATGGATGCAAATCCGGTTGGAGCCAGCTGCGCACGTGTCTGTCCCACAGAGGAACTGTGTGAAGGCGCATGTGTACTAAACGAATCGTCGAAGCCGATTCAGATTGGTGACTTGCAGCGTTACGCCACCGACTGGGTGCGGGCGAAGAATGAGCCGTTATTCCAGGCAGCGCCTGCCAATGGGAGAACCGTCGCTGTTGTGGGAGCAGGGCCTGCGGGATTGTCGGCAGCACGTGAACTGGGGCGTGCAGGTTATGAGGTGACGATCTATGAAGCCAAACCCAAGGGGGGCGGGCTGAATACGTATGGCATCGTATCCTTCCGTTTGCCCGAATCGGTTGCGCTATGGGAAGTGGAGCAGGTGGAGGCACTTGGTGTGCAGATCCGTTATGGGGTGCGCATCGGTGTGGATATCCCTGCTTCGCAGTTGCTGGAGCAGCATGAAGCGGTCATTCTGGCCTGTGGCATGGGTTCAGTACCTATGCTGGGCATTGAAGGGGAGACACTGGAAGGCATCTATGATGCGATTGAACTGGTGGAGTCTACCAAGCAAGGTGTTCCGCCCGCGCTGAATGGTCTGAAGGTCGCCGTTATTGGTGCGGGCAATACAGCGGTAGATGCAGCAACCTGTTCGGTACGTCTTGGTGCCGAGCGGGTGCAGATGTTATATCGGCGCGGGGAAAGCCAGATGACGGCGTATGCGTTTGAATATACGTTTGCCAAGCAGGAGGGTGTTGAGTTCCGGTGGTTTACGATGCCGCAGCGTATCATTGGAGACGAGAACGGTCGGGTTCAGGCTGTGGAATGCGTGAAAATGGAGCTGATTACTCCGCCTGGAGGTGGGCGCGCGTTGCCAGTGCCTGTGGAGGGATCGGAGTTCATGATTGAATGTGATACGGTCATCCGGGCGATTGGACAGCATCGTCTACTACCATTAATCGAAGCGTTTGGGCTGCGTCACCACTGGGGCGTCGTTGAGATCGAGCCGCATACGTACCGTACCTCACACCCTCAGATCTATGCGGCAGGAGATGTTATTTTTGGTCAGGGCCAGGGTGAGGCGATGGTTGTCTCGGCTGCACAGCAGGGTAAGCTGGCCGCAGCGGCAGTCATGAAGGCGTTGCCTGGACAGGTGGAAGAGACGGCGTGAGTAGTTCATTGAATTCTCGTGTCCCTTATGCGCTAAAGAACCCTACACATCTTATAGTGGCAATAATGGAGGATTGAAAAATCTAACGAATCTCACACGTCTTATTTTGATAATAAACCGTTGAAATGAAGCCGAAATGAGCGAATACAGCAAAATAAGCTTTCTACGATTCGTTAGATTTTGAAATTGCCCCATAGGACCCGAATAAGAGCTGTACGGTTCGTTAAAATTTAGGTGCGTGCTATCTAGAACCTATTACTACGCAGAAATCCTGAGCACGACCAAATATCCAATACAACGATATACATTGAACTAAACATTTACACGAAACGGAGAGGACAGAAAGAACCTGAAGAAACGAAGTGCTCGCCTTTATTCCCGGATTTTCCCTTTAGAAAAGGAATCAAAAAAAATCTGGGAATAACAGCGATCGGAAGGTTGTTCTGTCATCGGAGTGTCCAGTGTAACTAGTAAGTTCAAACAACACCAAGGAGGGATCGTTATGGCTGACTTATCCATTAATCTGGCAGGTATTCGATCACCCAATCCATTCTGGCTGGCTTCTGCACCACCAACCAATACGGGATATCAGGTTCAGCGTGCGTTCGAGGCGGGCTGGGGTGGCGCGGTGTGGAAGACGCTGGGCGAGCCAATTATCAACACATCCTCGCGTTTCGCGGCGGTCCATTTTGGCGGACAGCGTGTAGCGGGGTTTAACAATATTGAATTGATATCCGATCGTCCGCTGGAAGTGAACCTGCGGGAGATTGCCGAGACCAAGAAGCGATTCCCGGATCGTGCGGTTGTCGCTTCACTGATGGTGGAACCTACGCGGGAGAAGTGGCATGAGATTGTCAAAAAGGTGGAGGCCGTCGGCGTCGACGGTCTGGAGCTAAACTTTGGCTGCCCGCATGGCATGGCCGAACGTGGTATGGGAGCTGCCTCTGGTCAGCAACCTGACCTGGTCGAACTCCAGACGATGTGGGTGAAGGAAGTGGCGACCACACCGGTGATTGTGAAGCTCACGCCGAATATCACGGATATTACGGCAACTGCCCGGGCAGCTGTCCGAGGTGGCGCAGATGCGATCTCTCTGATCAATACGATTAACTCTCTAGCTGGTGTGGATCTGGATTCGTGGAATACCATGCCGCATGTGGGCGGCAAAGGAGCACACGGCGGATACTGTGGCCCAGCGGTAAAGCCCATCGCACTGAACATGGTTGCCGAGTGTGCCCGTAATCCGGAGGTAGGTGTTCCAATCTCAGGGATTGGTGGCATATCTGATTGGCGGGATACGGCAGAGTTTTTGCTCATGGGCGCTACAGGGGTTCAGGTATGTACGGCAGCGATGCATCATGGATTTCGCATTGTGGAGGAAATGATTGATGGCCTGAACGATTATCTGGATGAAAAGGGTCTGAGCAGCGTTGCAGAACTCGTAGGTCAGACCGTTCCGCGGTATTCGGATTGGGGCAATCTCGATCTGAACTACAAAGTGGTCGCCCGCATCAACCGCGATGTCTGCATCAATTGCAACAAATGCCATATTGCTTGTGAGGACACCTCGCATCAATGTATTGATATGTTGACCGACCCGTCCGGTTCCTATCTGGAAGTGGTGGAAGAGGACTGTGTTGGCTGCAATCTGTGTTCGATTGTTTGCCCGGTGGATGGGGCGATTGAGATGGTTGAACTTGTGCCAGAGCAGGAACCTGTAACCTGGAATGAACGTCAGTCTGCGATTGCCATGTTGCAATCGGTTAGAGATCAATCAACCAAGGAGGCGATATCATGAGTACCCGCAAATTGATTCGTAATGGTGTGTTGGTCACAGCGTCGGATACCTTTGAAGCAGATATTTTGATCGAAAAAGGTAAAATCACACAGATTGGCATTGGGCTCATGCCGGACGAACGAACGGAAGTCGTGGATGCAGCGGGCTGTTACGTCATTCCGGGCGGGATTGATCCACATACCCATCTGGATATGCCATTCGGTGGAACGGTAACGGCGGATGATTTTGCGACGGGAACGACAGCAGCAGCCTTTGGCGGTACAACGACGATCATTGATTTCTGTCTGACACAAAAAGGCCGTCCATTAATCGAATCTCTCCAGGAATGGCATGCCAAAGCCGAGGGTAAAGCCGCCATCGACTACGGTTTCCATCTCATGATCGGCGAGATGAATGATCAGGTGCTGGAAGAGTTGCCGCAGATCATTGAAGAAGAGGGTGTGTCATCCTTCAAGGTGTTCATGGCGTATAAAAACCAGTTTCAGGCGGATGACGGGATTCTCTTCCAGACGTTGCAAAAGGCAAAAGAGTACGGCGCACTCGTCATGGTTCATGCCGAGAACGGGGATGTCATTGACCTGCTGGTTCGACAGGCGCTCGCCGAAGGGCGCACGGAGCCGATTCATCATGCGCTGACTCGTCCATCCATGCTGGAGGGTGAAGCGACAGGGCGGGCGGCCCGTTTGGCTGCACTTGCGGATTCACAGCTGTATGTCGTGCACGTGACCTGTGCGGAAGCGGTGGAGCAGATCGCGCGCATGCGTGAAATGGGCTATCGGATCTGGGGGGAGACCTGCCCTCAGTATTTGACTTTGGATCAGTCGATTATGGATCAGCCAAACTTCGAGGGTGCAAAGTATGTCTGGTCACCACCGCTGCGGGAAGCAGCGCATCAGGAAGTACTGTGGAACGCACTGAAAAGTGGTCAGTTGCAGACGATCGGCTCTGATCATTGCTCATTTAATTTCAAAGGGCAGAAGGACTTGGGCAAGGATGATTTTAGCAAAATTCCTAACGGAGGGCCGGTCATCGAAGATCGTCTCAGCATTCTGTATTCCGAAGGTGTAGTCAAGGGGCGGATTACGCTCAATCAGTGGGTTGATCTATGTTCGACAAGAGCGAGCAAGTTATTTGGATTATTTCCGCAGAAAGGTACTCTGGCCGTAGGGACAGATGCGGATATCGTTATTTTTGACCCATCTGTAAACAGGGTGATTTCGGCAGATACGCATCATATGAACGTGGATTACAGCGCATTTGAAGGTATGCAGGTACAGGGATGTCCAGTTACGGTGCTGTGCCGCGGAGAATATGTCATTCGAGATCGGCAATTTGGCGGATTGGCAGGAGCGGGGCAGTATGTGAAGCGTGCTAAATACGATGCAGGTGCACCCATGCCGATGAAACAGCCCGTGACAGCAGTGAATGGAGGGATAAGCTGATGTCGGATCATGATGTGTTTGAGGCCGAGAGGATCGCCATAGAGCGAATGGTTGCACAAGGTTATCGGATCTATGCGGTACGGGAACATCTGGAGGGTGCTCACGTCATATGGGGGCACCCGGATCTTCCCGAAGAGAAACAAGAGCAATACGTGGGCACGGCGTCTGGACGGAAGTGGTTCAGTCATATTCTGATTCGTCAGCTTCAGGAGCAGTGGGGGGCTTAGACAATGCCTAGCTCTTCACGCGATTGGACCATGAACATACTCATAGGCGTAGATGGCAAGTTCGATCGCGACCCTTTTCTCGGGGAGGATATAGTCTTCTCCCAAAAGGGCTTCGATTTTGTCTAAACGGTGATACAACGTCTGTCTAACGATATATAGAGCGGTGGCCGTCTCTTGCTTGGAGCAGCATAGGACCAAATATTGCTTGAGGGTGCGCAGCAGCTGACCTCCTTTCTCCACATCGTAACGAATGAGCGGCCCCAGGTATTCTTCGATGAAATCATCCAGATTACCGCTCTGCTTCATGCTGGCAATGATGCGATAACAATGAAGGTTGCTGTAAAAGGGCTGCTGCATCTCGCCGATGTCCTTCTGAATTCGCAGTGTCTCCTTCGCGGAATCCAGACTATCCTTGAGACGGGCGAGGTCCGCGCAGCTATGACCGATACCGAACAGGCCTGAGAAGAGGCGGTGGGTCTGTTCCTGCTCGTGTTGCTGCAATTGTTGGATGCAGCGCCAGAGACTACTTTTGCGCTGAGATCCAGGCAGTGGGTCGAGAATGATAAGAATGATCTGATGGTTTAGAACTGTGCTGTAGAGGGTGAAGTTCTCCCGTGCAAATACTGACCGGGCGACGATGTTGCGTTGGATCAATAACTTCTGAAGTCTGAGGCTATCTGTGTATGCGGGATTGCTGTCGAATAAAATAATAGTGGCTTTGCTCGTTGCGAGAAGGGGATTAACGGCAGATATATATTCATGGATTTCCTTCGTGGAGTGGTGTCCGTTAAGCCAGTCAATGACCCACATATCTTCTTTGTACCGACGTTTCTCTTCCATGTACTTGGTTCGCATCCAGTCTTGGGCAATCGCGGCCGCGCAACGTTCCAGTGCCTGAAAGACGAATTCATCTGAGGGTTTGATCGGTATGCTTGAATCGTGATCCGCCAGCTTTTGATGCATCAGCACGAGGTCGGCAAAGGTATAGTCCAACGCCTGAACAGGCATGCTGATCACATCTAATGCACTCTCCGTGTATGCTTTTAACGCTGTAATATGCTCCTCCGCTGACTGTCCTCGCTGTAAAAACCAATCCTGCCGTCGAGTCTCCAACTCCTCTTGAGGGCAGTAGGGAACGGCGCTTGCTTCCCCTTCAAGTGGATATAACGCCACGGCACATCCGGTTGTTCGTGACAATAATCGAAGCAGAGGTTGTACGCCATCTCCATTCAGAAGAAGTTGGTTAAAGGAGGTGGTGAGACGATCGAGTTCGGCAATCATCCGCTGATGACTTCGAATCAAGGTGAAATGCAAGTCTTGCGTAATATCAATATAACGGACTTGTTCGTGGAACCAGATCAGCGGAAAATCCGCGGCGACTGCAATTTCTTTCATCGCACCGAGCTGCGATTTCGTGTGATCCCCCAGTTCCATACAGAGTCCGGCAGCCCCACGTGCAATTAACTGACGCAAAAAAGACAGGCCGTGCTGCTCACCTTCCTGCCAGCCAATGCCTGTCGTAAGTACTAATTCCCCGCCATTGAGCAAGTCCCCTACCTCAGGAACCTCCATGATATGAACCCAGCGAACATACCGCTCCAGCGCACGATCACTGGCCAGAACTTCCGCCTTGCGAAATACGGGACGTTTTAGCATGTCTCTGATCTGAATATGAAGCATTGTCTCCCCCACACAACCACCATCCTTCCCCAATCACATGTGATCTATCTGAAGTCTGGAATCCGTCGACTTACATAATTAATCCATATTATAAGTTGATTTACAGCAGATGGGCTAAAATCTCACGTTCATTTGTTTCAAATGACAAACACAACTATTCTTTTTGTGATTTTAATTAAAATGCAGTATTTATATGACAGTCTATATATCGTGTGAATTTACATGAAAAAAAGCCCCTTAGCATCACATCGGAATTCAATCATTCCAATATGCGCTAAGAGGCGAGAAGTTAGATAGTATAGTCTACATTTAAGTTGGACTCGAACCGTTACATGAGAACGACCCTCTACTTCTTAATCTTCGATTCTTTTCTTTTTAAATTTCATCAGGAACTCATACACAATCGGTACGATAACCAGCGTGAGCAGCGTGGAGCTGATCAGACCACCGATTACGGTAATTCCGAGTCCTTTGGAGATGATACCGGCACTCTCTTCGAGACCTGTTACCAGTGGCAACAGGGCACCGATAGTTGCGAGAGCAGTCATCAGAATTGGACGCAGACGAGTTGCACCGGCTTCCAGCAAGGCTTCACGGGTAGGCATACCCTCTTTTTCCTTGTGAATAACACGGTCGATCAACACGATGGCGTTGGTGACCACGATTCCGATGAGCATCAGTCCACCCATCATGGCCGAGACGTCAAGCGTACCACCAGCGATGAACAGACCTACCATAATACCAATGACCGTAAATGGCAGGGAGAACAGGATTGCGAATGGTGCCAATCCGCCGCCGAATGTAACAACGAGCACGAAGTATACAATGGCGATGGCCGCCAGCATGGCAAGACCAAGTTGAGTAAAGGTATCATTAATCTGTTCGGTTGTACCACCAAACTTCACTTCAACGCCATCAGGCAGATCCAGCTTGTCGATCTCAGCCTGTAAGTTGCTCGAAGCTTTTTGTACATCCGAAGCCAGGATGTTGGCTGTGACTTGCACGACAACCTTACCATCAATTTGCATGATGGAGTTCGGGGACGTACCTTCTTCCACTTTGGCAACATCTTTGATCGGTACTTCGATGCCAAGCGGTGAAGTGACGGTTTCATCCTCAATCTCATCAATACTGCTGAATGTTTTGTTGTCTGTCTCTACATAAACTTTATACGTTTTGTTATCGATATCGACTTCCGTGAGCACAGGACGTTCCCGTGCCGGGCTCAGCGTCATAGCCAGTTGGCCTGCAGTGAGGCCCAGGGAACTTAATTTCTCCTGATCTGCCACGAGCGTATACTGCCCGTAGGTGTCAGCGAGTGATGTATCTGCTTTTTCAAAATTATCCGTATCTGCCTCAACCAGTTTCAGAATTTCATCTGATACAGGTTTGAGTTGCTCTACATTATCGCCATAGATGGAGAGGCTCAGACCACTGCCACCCAGACCGCCGGACATGTCGAGCTCATTCCAGGTTCCTACGGTAACTTCCTTCTTCAGACCTTCGACAAGTTGTTCTTTCACTTGAGTAAAGTCTTTCGTATCTTCGTTATATTCAATATAGAAGAGAGCCGAGTTTCCACCACCGCCACCCATACTGCTCAGTGGGTTCGTGCCGCCGATGGAATATTGCATTTTCTCCAGACCTGGTTGTTCCAGCAACCACTTCTCGGCAACGAGTGCTTCTTTTTCGACATCTTCACGCAAAGCTCCGGTTTGTGGACTGTACGTAATGGTCACGTATTTATCCTGTTGTTCTGGCAAGAAGCTTGCACCGATGAACGGGTACAGGAACAAACTGCCGACTAACAGCAATACAGCGCCACCAACCGTGATGAGTTTATGTGACAGGGTCCAGTTCAGCAGGCGTTTGTAACCTTCCGCCATCTTGCCTGGTTTTTCTTCGTGATTCTGCTTGTTCTTCAACCCTTTACGGAACAGGGTATGCGCAAGCATTGGCACGATAGTAATGGCAACGATCAGGGATGCCAGCAAGGCGAATACCATGGTCAGTGCAAATGGCAGGAACAGCTCACCCACCATACCGCTTACCAATGCCAGTGGCAGGAATACCGCAATCGTTACGATGGTGGAAGAAAGGATTGGCACAAACATCTCGCGCGTTGCTTCGCGAACCAGTTCACGGCCTTTCAGTTTCTCGCCTTTGAGTGTTAATCTGCGGTAGATGTTCTCGATAACAACGATGGAGTCATCGACAACCCGTCCGATGGCAACGGTCATGGCACCCAGCGTCATCATGTTCAAGGTAATATCCATCATATTGAGCGCAGTCAATGCCATGAGCAAGGAGAGCGGGATCGAGATAATGGAAATAATAGTTGAACGGATATTACGCAAGAACAGCAGGATGATCAGGATGGCAAACAAGGCGCCAAAAACGGCTTTGCCCAACATCGTGTTCACCGAGTCCTGAATCGGCTTACCTTGGTCAAGCAGTACAGTCAAATCAGCATTTTTGAACTGCGTCTGCAATTCTTCCGCTTTGTCTTTGACTGCGTTAACGACATCAACCGTGTTGGCATCGTTGGATTTTACAACGGAAATACCGATCGATTCCTTGCCGTCTGTCCGGGAAATGGATTCCGCTTGACCGATGACTTCGATCTTGGCAATTTCACTTAGTTTTACAGTTGGAATGCCAGGCGCGTTGGCAGCGCCCGATGGGCTACCTACACTGGCATTACCGCCAGCGGCTTGGCCCGCAGCCTGGTCTGTTCCTTGTGCAGAGCCAGGAGCCGTACCTTGACCAGCTTCATCAGTTGGTGCTCCAGAGCCTTGTGGGGCTGAGTTTGAACCATTACCTGTAGAAGCCCCAGCACCGCCGGGTACGACTGGAATGGCAAGGTTTTTCAGATCATCGATGTCGATGATGTTTCCATCTACGACAACGGCCTTCTGGGATTTATCCAGTTCGAACAGTCCAAGGGGCACACGAATGGATGAACCTTGAACGATACCGTTTACCGTATCTTCAGTGAGGCCCAGCTCGGACATTTTAGCTTGGTCAAACTTCAATTGAACTTCTTTCACATATTGACCGGAAACCTGAACTTGAGCTACACCGTCAATATCTTCAAGTGCAGGCTGAATATCCGATTCAACCAGTCTTGTCAATTGTTCCAGGTCGCCGCCGTCTTTGTCGGACAAGCTCAGAGATACAACCGGGAAAGAGTTAATGCTGAACTTGGAAATGGTCGGCTTCTGCACGCTGTCAGGCAGTTGGACTTCATTCAGTGCCTCACGAACGGTTGCCGTCGCGTTGGTCAGATCTGTTCCATAATCAAATTCGAGTGTGATCGATGCTGCGTTCTCCATGGAAGTGGAGGTCACCGTCTTCACGCCATCTACATTGCGTAGTTTTACTTCCAGCGGCTTCGTGACATCCTCAACAATTCCCTCCGGTGCAGCCCCCGGATCAATGGCAGTGACATTCAGAAACGGTACGTTGATGTTCGGAATTGTCTCTTGTTTCATCGTCAATCCGCTGTACAAACCTGCGAAAGAGATGATAATCGTCAGAATCCAAATCGCAAACTTGTTGTTCAGTGAAAAATTAATAATACCTTTCATACGATGGTTTCTTCTCCTCTCTGTTTCTCCTGTTTATGTGTGTGACGAGTCAGCTTGGATGAACCGGCTATACATGGCATCCAGAATATGCTGAAGCTCGGAGTGCAAAGGTTTAATGGCAGTTACGTTCTCCAGATTGTGCATCATGCCCAGAATAATGGCACGCCGCGGTGTGAATTCCATCATCTCCTGCCTCAGAATGGCAATGGTCTCAAGTGCATCATTCTTTGGTTGTCCAGTAGGCAATTCGGAGGCAGCAATATCCTGCATTTGCTTGATAATATGAATAGGATGCCGCATCACCGTGGAATCTGGATGGGGTTCGGTAATCCAGGCAGGCCAGTCCTCCAAAGGAATCAAAGGCAAAGGTCGCTGCTTAAGGAATCCGTGCGCTGCATAGTCCATCATTTGCAGTAAATTTGTTGCCATTTTGGTAACAGTAAGGGACGGCATCTCCGTAAACCAGATTTTTACGTAGGAGAGGAACAGCCCCTGTGTCAGCAAAATAAGGTCAATCGTATAAGGTTCAATCTCCGATCCGTACTGCTCCTCCAGCTTATCCTTAAACCAATGTAAGGTACGAACCTCCAGATCTCTTTGCAGCGGATGGCATTGTTCCTTGCGTTGCTGTTCATCATCCATCATCATGCTGCGCATCTGTACTCGCAAAAACTCCTTGAGTTCGGCAACATGGATGAGCAGTGTCTCGATCTGCTTGTGCAGACGTTCTCGCGAGGTGAGGCTGGTTTCATGCTCAATCTGTGTCATCTCGTCCATTAGTGTGTACATGCAATATTCCAGAGTACTGGCTTCTAATTCCTCTTTGGATTTGAACATGAGGTAAAGGCTGCCTTTGGACATCCCGCATAATTCTGCAATCTCTTGCATGGATGTTGCAGCACTGCCTTTGGATGAGAATAACTTGAGTGCTGTAGTAATGATGAGTTTTTTCTTCTCATTCATATCATGTATAGGGTTCATTAACGATACATTCACCTCATCAGGGAACTTGTGAGTTCTTGAATTGACTTTAAGGTCAAACCAAGTATAAACGATCTGGTTGAAGGAATTCAAATGGGAGTAAATTGGAAAATGAGAGTGGGTTAAGAAGTGATATCTGTATAGTGACATGAGGCTGAATCAAGGAAGTAGGCATAACAAGTAAGAAGTTGCAGTCTGTATGTACAATAAAAGTCACAAGAACGGATTAGGCTAGTTTTCTCCAGTGAAGGCGTAAAAGGCGAGTATGATAATGGTGATAAGTGCGATTAGGTAGAAGATAGCCATACCGATCAGAAGGGTATACCCAGTATAAGCACACATGCGTACCAATAACTTTCTCATGATTACACCATCCTTTCTTACGTAATAGAGTTTAGAGAGGTTCCCTATTTATATCATATCCCAAAAAAGACGACTTCCTGATCGAAGTCGTCTTTTTTATATTACTAAATTTAATAGATATCATAATGGAAGCTAAGAATTACACGATAACGGAGATTGCAGAACCAACTTGAAGAAACGAAGTGTTCGCCTTTATCACCGGATTTATCCCTCTTCAAAGGGGATAAAAGAAATCTGGGGATAACAGCGATCGGAAAGTGGTACTGCAATCGGAGATATAGAGTGTAATTCAGTTCGTTCCGTTATGTGATCAGTTTCAGACCAACCGCTGCCACCAAAATCATCGCGATAAACAGGATCCGTTTCGCTTCTTTCCGTTCACCGAACAGGAACATGCCTGTTATCGTACTGCCGACCGTCCCGATCCCTGTCCACACGGCATACGCTGTGCCCATCGGAATGGACGTCATGGCGTAGGACAACAGCGAGAAGCTGAACACAAACGACACCAGCATAAGTACGATGTATGGCCATCCTTTCTTGGTGGAGGCACCATTAATACCGATTACGCCGAAAATTTCACATATCCCTGCACCTACAATTGCCATCCAAGCCATTATACTGCACCTCCTTTGGCTTCTTGCTGATCCGTAACCAGCTTCAGTCCGATTACGCCGCAGAGCAGCAGCCCAATGAGCAATACTTTGGCCAAGCGGAATGGCTCACCGAACAGTACCATTTCCGTCAGGACGGTACCCGCCGTACCAATTCCCGTAAAGACGGCATACACCGTACCCACAGGCAGCCTTTTGGAAGCGGCAATGATCAGTCCAAAGCTGATCACGATGGCAATCCCCGTCAAAGTCCACTCCCAGGCATTCGAGGCATGTTTCAGCCCGCTTACCCAGACAATCTCAATAATTCCACCGATAAATACATATAACCAGTTGCGGTTCATCTTGTTGAATCTCCTTCCGGCACAACGCTGTGTGCCTCTTCGTTCAAATGATGAATGCCATGCCAGAAGACAGGCCAGGATGCTTCCAACCGTCTCTTGTACCGACGGGAACTTCCATAGATAATCTCCACGGTAATACCGTCGAGAAACGTCATGAATGCAATGGCAGCCTGTTCCGCGGGGATGGCCGGAATATCTCCATTACGCATGGCTCGTTGCAGCAGACGAGTTAGCGCGCGTTCCATTCCGTCGATAAACGGATATACCTGATCCATCACTTCGCCATACAGAGAAAGGGGTGGGTAAAAACAATTACGCAACATCAAACGAGCCGAAGCATGGGCATTGTATTCTTGTTCGAACCAGATCAACAAGCCTTTCAGCCTCTGCTCCAATGGCAGATCCGCATGATCACGGAAATATTCCAGTGTGTGCCGTTTTACCTCGTGAAAAGCAAAGGCCAGTGTGTGTAAAAACAAGTCATCCTTGCAGCTAAAATGCGCATATATGGACGGTTTTTTAATCCCGACTTCATCAGCAATAGCTCTCAGAGAAGCTCCCTCATAGCCATCTCTCGCAAAATGGAACAGGGCTGCATCCCGAATGGATTGTGCAGTCATTCAATCACCTTCCTAACGGTCGTTAGGTAATTATATTTTCACACTTCACATCGCCTGTCAAGATGAAAATATCCGCCTGCACAGTAGAGTACAGGCGGATATAAAAGGTATGAATGTGGTTTCTGATCAAAAGGTCGTAAGACCCAGAATCAGTTGCAACTTATATAGGATACCTTTCAAAAACGTAGTCTTCTCCTGAAATTCATCCAGGTCTAACGTGAACTCAGCATCATTATTATTCCAAATCCGCTCAAAATAATTCGCGATATCAACCGTGAACTTATTGTCTGGAGGTGCAGCAACCCATAGATCATTCTCCAGATTGTAGTCATTCATGTTTCGGGGCGTGAAGTTGGTTGAACCGCCAAGGACAATATGATCCCCGGTTGCTTTGGCAATATAGATCATCTTGGTGTGGTACTGCTCTTTGGTGGTGTTATACCAGCGTATCTGAATTTTACCGTCGGATTTATCATGTAATTCAGCGGCGACAGGACGGTTCGGTATGCCGATCTTTTCCTGACCAAAGGCATTCTCATTTGGATCGAGCACTAGCCGGATCTCGGTTCCTCGTTTCGAGGCTTCCAGCAGGGCTTCCAACACTTTCGGAGAGGCCACATAGAACATGCCCATCCATAAGGTGTCACCTTTGCCAGCTTGATTGATCTCATGGAGTACGGCGTCATTCACTTTGCCTTCAGTTAAATAGCGAATGCGTAGATCTCCTGTGTTTGAATCCGTGGAAGGGGCCGTGTAGGTCGGAACCTGACCGCAGCCTGAAATATCCAGTACAGCTTGCTCTGACTTAAGAATGTCCCCAATGATCGGACCAGTTACTTCAAAAGCAATGTTCGAGTGGTAGGCACTCGCATCATGGATATTGCCAGAAGAGACAATCGCCGTCTTCTCACTAACAACAACCTTGCGATGATTCGCCTTCACATTGAGCAGCTTGAGATAGGAACGCACAGTGACATCCGGACCATCCGTAGCCATCAGGTTTTTGATCCAGCCATCTCCGGATTGACCAAACCATTGGAAGAAGGTCCGCCAGACCGCAGAGTATACTGGAGTTGAATCACGCAGAGGGTCAACATCGGTGATGACCACGTTAATGCCGGCTTGTGTCATTTGTTCCAGCAACGGATTGGGTGCTGAGTTATAGTTGGTGTTTACTTCATCTGTAATGAACCAAATGTCCATGTCCGGGTGCTGATTTTTTTTGGCAACCAGCGCTTCGGTAAATTCGGAACTGACAGGTGGAAAGTTCTGTCCCTTATGTTGATAATTATTGAACAAGAACATATCGACCAGGACAAACTGTTCTGCTTCCTCCACAATCTGCATCATGCGCTGAAAGATCTGCTGTTCATGCTGCATCTGTCCGTCAGAGGAAGGATAAGTGAGGTCGTGCAGGAACTCGACTTGATCCACTCGATACTCTGGACTTTCATAGGAAATGCCAGGTGGTAATGGTTTGTAGGTCTGATAGAGCATGACGGCGATGAGCCATAGTGCCAATAGGACGAGACCTGTTCGTATGTATGGAAATTTGCCGCGTGAAGACTTGCGGTCTGATGTATGGCGGCGTAATGAGACCAACGGTGGACTCCCCCTTCTGTGCTTGCTGACTTCTATTACCACACGGATGTTAACGTTGACGCAGTATAGACCGGAAGGAGAGCAAATATATCCGTAAAATGCAGAACACTAAATTGGCAGGATGCAATCGACAGGTCTGTGACCGTTGTGTATAATGAGTGTATTATTTTTGTAGAATGTTGGGGTTTTCATATGCCTGACAAGGACGGGAACCAATGATATAACCTGTGTATTATGGACACATATAGGAAAGAAAGTGGGTAATAAAGTGTATTCCATCAAACAAGTCGCTGCCATGCTCGGTATCAGGGCGGTAACAATCCGGGCTTGGGAGAATCGGTATAGTGCGGTCACCCCTGAGCGGACGGAATCGGGTTATCGAATGTACACCGAAGAGAATGTTGCGGATCTGCGCTGGTTAAAAGAGCAGGTAGAGCTGCATCAGACCAATATTTCGGAAGCGGTACGGATGTTGAAAGTAAACAAATTAAATCCGCCCGAGGCGGCCGTGCCCACGCCGATCATGGCTCCGGTGCCAACGATGGAAGAAGCCTATTCACGCATGGCAGATCAGATCTATGACTCGCTCTACAACTTTCAGGGTGAACGTGCCAATGGTCTGATCGATTTTGGTTTTACCATGTACGGGTACGACTCGATGTTCTATCATGTGCTGGTGCCGATTCTGGTTCGGGTTGGAGATGCATGGGAGCAAGGCAGAGCTTCGGTGGCGCAGGAACACTTCATGACACAGCTGATATCACAGCGCTTTTATCAGTTTTTCCATCTGTTCCCGATCTATCCGCATCTGCCCAAAGTTCTGGCGTTGTGTCCGGAAGGGGAACATCATCAGGTGGGGTTGCTGCTGTTCTCTCTCTTTATGCGCAAAAATGGAGCGGAAGTACTGTATCTCGGTGCCAACACGCCAGAGGAAGGCATCTTCCCCATTATCCGGGAGCAAAAGATCAAGTTGGTCTGCCTGTCGATTACAAGTCCAGGGCTTCTTGAAAAATGTGATCAACTCGTCGAGCGTATTATGAACGAGTTCCCGCATATTCGCTTTGTACTTGGAGGTAAAGGTTATGAGCGTACAGAGCATGCGCGTTATCCACATTGGATCATGCCGGAGAGTTCTGCGGATTGGCAGTCGTGGATGGAACGGGAATATCTCGCAGAGCAACCACCCGGTGTACGGTTCGGACAGGCCAATAATTAAACATAATCTCAAATGATATGAATAGGTTAGTGTATAAAGGACATCCTTTGACGAAAGTGATCAAAGGGTGTTTTTTGTGTTTATAAATGGGTTAGTAGAGTATTTTGACCGACGGGTCATTTTTTAGTTTACAAGGCCGTATAATATTTGTATTATATTTGTATAATGTTTTTGCTAGTTACCCGCTTAAAGTGTTCTTGGGCGGTTTAATAATAGGTTAGGGGCTAGAGAACTATAGGAATTCCCTACATAGAAAGGTGAGTGGCATGATACCGAATCAACAACGCAAACGTGCAGCTGTCATTGGCGCAGGTCCTGGCGGGCTTGCAGCAGCGATGCTATTGTCCGGTCAGGGATACGAAGTAGATGTGTACGAGAAACAGCCAGTCATCGGGGGGCGTTCTGCCAGACTGGAACTGGGCGAATATCGATTCGACCGGGGTGCAACATTTTTGATGATGCCGCAGCTGATTGAAGAGATGTTCTATGTGGTCGGACGCAAATTATCCGATTATGTAGATATGAAAGAGCTAACCCCGCTGTATGCACTGAACTTTGGTGACAAGGTGTTCAAGCCTTCTCGTAATCGGGAAGATACAGCTGCACAGATTAAGGAATTGTTTCCGGGTAATGAGGACAATTACCTTCGGTTCATGCAAGAAGAAGAAGTGAAGTTTGGCAAAGTCATGCCTTTGCTCCGTCGTCCTTTTGGCAGGCTGACTGACTATTTGCGCAAAGATGCGGTAACAGCTCTACCCAAGCTTGATGTCCACAATACGGTCTACGGGATCTTGTCCCGCTATTTTACAGACGAGCGTCTACGCTGGGCATTTACATTCCAATCCAAATATCTCGGCATGTCTGCCTGGGATTGTCCAGGCACCTTTACCATACTATCGTTCATTGAGCATCACTACGGGTTGTTCCACCCCATTGGCGGTGTGAATCGGATCTTCCAAGCCATGGCCGATGTCGTGGAAGAACACGGAGGACGCATACATACTTCCACTCCAGTGAAACAGGTCATCGTTCGCAATGGTCGTGCAGAAGGTGTATTGCTTGAGAGCGGTGAACGCATTGAAGCGGACCATGTGGTTGTGAACGCCGACTTCGCTCATGCGGTGAACCATCTGTTTGAACCGGGCGTGCTTAAAAAATATACTCCTGAGAAAATGAAACGCAAAAAGTATTCCTGCTCTACAGCAATGTTGTATCTGGGTGTGGATGGTGAAGTAGATCTACCACATCACTCGATCTATTTTCCCGAGGACTACCGGTTGAACGTCGATGAGATTACAAAGCACAAAATGCTGTCTGCCGATCCATCTCTATATATTCATAACCCTTCCAGACTCGATTCGACGCTGGCACCGGAAGGAAAATCTGCTTTGTATGTTCTTATGCCTACGCCTAACCTTACCGCAGACATCGATTGGGATGCAGAACGGGAGAATGTGCAGGAGGCCATGATGAAACGCATGGAAGGCATTCCTGAGCTGGCAGACATTCGCAGCCGTATTGAAGAATGTATGCTGTTCACTCCACTCGATTGGGAGAATGAACTGGATGTGTACCGCGGAGCAACGTTCAACATGGCGCATAATTTGGGTCAGATGATGTATCTGCGTCCACATAACCAGTTTGAAGAGTTGAAAAGTGTATGGCTGGTGGGCGGTGGAACACATCCGGGAAGTGGGTTGCCAACGATCTTCGAATCGGCACGGATCAGCGTGAGGCTGATACAGGAAGAGGACGCGCGCACACGCTCGAAACCATCCTCTTATGTGAAGACCGCGGAAGCCGGAGGGCATTCATGAAGCGGGCCGCTATTGTAGGCGCCGGGATTGGTGGACTCACTTCGGCACTGTTGTTGAATCGTCAGGGTTGGGATGTCACCGTGTATGAACGGGGTTCCCGGGTTGGCGGACGCATTGGATATGAGCAGGAAGGGGAGTACCGGATCGATCAGGGGCCGACCATTGTGCTTCTGCCTGAGATGTTACTTGGCATCATGGAGGAGGCAGGCGTAGATCGTTCGAAGATTGAGCTGCTTCGCTGTGATCCGTTATACAGAGTGCACTACCACAGTGGTCGTGTCATGACCAAGATGACTTCACGTGAGGAGCAGACGTCGGAGATTGAACGTTTGTTCCCGGGAGAGAGCCGGGGATTCACACGGTTCATGAAAGATATGGACACGTTGTTTCCGGCAGGACGGGCCGCGTTTCTGGAAAGGGCTTTTCCACGCAAAAGGGATTTCTTCACACCTTCTCTCATGTCACTCATGGGCAGATTGCGTGCCCACAAAAGTGTTCGGAAAGCGGTAGGCGATTATTTTCAGCACGAGGAATTACTTGATGCGTACTCTCTGCAAAGTCTATACATCGGTGGATCACCGTTTGGGACGCCAGGCATCTATTCTCTTTTGCCTTACGCCGAGCATGAATATGGCATCTGGATGGTCAAAGGCGGATATGCAGCATTGCCGGCCATTCTGGAACAGGAACTGATATCGCGTGGTGGACGTGTCGTGCTGAATTCGGAAGTGACAGGGCTCACCATTAAAAATGGTGTGTGTGAAGGTATAGAAACGGCAGCAGGCGCAGAAAATGTGGATGCAGTTATCTACAATGGAGATTTCCCCCATCTTTCGGGTTTTCTTGGTCAGTCCCCAGAGGGAGCGCGGAAAAGAAAGCCGTATCGTCCCTCTTCCGGATGTGTATTGCTCTATGTCGGCGTGGACAAAACCTGGGAAGATGCTACGACACACCAGTTCTTCCTGCCACCGAGTCTTGAAGGTAGTTTACAGGAAGTCTTTAATCAGCGACGCATTCCGGCAAAGTCCTCATTTTACGTATTTAATCCGGTCGCATTGGATGAAACTGCAGCGCCTCAAGGACAGAGTGTATTGTATTTCCTCATTCCCGTACCAGATGCCGAAGGTGTCGACTGGGATCAGGAGAGCGAAGCATTGGCAGAACGGGTACTGGACGAAGCGGAGCAACGGGGATTCCCGGGACTTCGTGCAGCGATCAAGTGGAAAAAGGTACGTACACCCGCTGACGCAGAGCGAGACGGGCTCTATGGGGGCGGAAGCTTCGGTATTGCGCCAGTATTGTTCCAGTCCGGTGTATACCGACCACAACCCAAACCATTCCCCAATATACAGGGATTATATGCCGCAGGAGCATCTGTACATCCTGGAGGCGGAGTGCCGATTGTGATGCAGAGTGCACGGATGGCCGTCAATCAACTCATGAAGGAGATGGGAACATGAATGAAGCGATTTTGAGCAGGTGTGAAGAGTTGATGCAAAAGGGTTCTTCCTCTTTTTATCAGGCCTTTAGAGGGCTGCCTAGTCCACGTCGGGAAGCGGTATATGTCATTTATGCCTTCTGCCGCATGATTGATGACAGTGTAGACGAGCCGGAACATTCGCCCTATACGATTCACGAAATCCATGATTTGTTTGATCAGTTGGATGACGCGGAAGGACATTTTATCTGGCCAGCACTGAGATGGTTGTTCAGCAGTTTCCCTCATCTGGATAAGGGGCCATTTTTCCGTCAGATGGAAGGGCAGCTCACGGATCTTAAAGTAACGCATTATACAACGATGCAGGAACTGGAGCATTATTGTTATCTGGTAGCGGGAACCGTAGGCGAGATGTTGTTGCCTGTATTGCGGGATGATAACGGCGCGGAAGTAGCCGTGAACGGGATTGCTTTGGGTAAAGGGATGCAGATCGTCAATATTATTCGGGATGTTGGTGAAGATCGGGCCAGAGTGCGCCGGTATGTTCCGCTGGAGATCATGGAGAAGCATGGTTACACCGAGCAGGACTTCGAAGACGGGATCGTGGACGAACGCTTTATTGCCATTGTTCACGAATTAAAAGCGGCAGCATTGAACTGGTTCCGTATTGGCATGGATCGTCTGGATACGTATCCAACGGAAAGTGCGTTTTCGATCGAGCTGGCAGCAGCCTTTTACTCCACTATTCTACACGCGGTTGAACGCAACGACTATGACGTATATACCAAGCGGGCCTATGTTAGCGATGAATTGAAACTGGAGATGCTGGGTGCGATTGTGAAACGTTACCCGATGCTGGCCTTCCAAGCTTCCCGAACGGCGGTATCCTGATGGTCCAGTGGCTTTACTGGGCGTGGTATGTCATTGGAGCCGTCTTGATGCTGACGATCGGTGTGCCTGACGTATTATCTTTTTCAAATGGTTTATTTCTAATCTTCTACGCATTGTATGTGCTGGATCTGATCTACCAAGGGCGTAATCGGACAGGTCTGTCCGACCAGTCAGTCATCTGGTTGAAACCCGGACTCTGGATAGCCTCTGTGATCATCTGGCTGGGAGGTATGGGCGTGGAGTGGGTAGGGGTTCATACCCATTGGCCTTTTGGCGAGTATGCTTACTCGGACTTCTTTGGGATTCATCTGTTCAGTGTGCCAGTTACGCTGGGTTTCGCCTGGATCGCAGTGGTTGGTAACTCCGCGCTGTTAAGTGGTGGCGGTTCAACTTGGACTGGCAAACTGCTTCGGGCAGTGAAGACCGGGTTCTGGGCAATTGTACTCGATTTGGTACTCGACCCTGTTGCACATGCGAGAGGATTCTGGGAGTGGCAAGCTCCAGGTGGTTTCTACGGTGTTCCGTGGACCAATTACATAAGCTGGTTTATCATGGGCGCATTCTTATCCCTCTTCCTTCCGGCCATGCCTAATGACCGTAGCTCATTGCTACGTGCCAAATGGTTGTACCAGCTGTTTATTCTTCTGTTCGGTCTACTTGCCCTAAAGGAAGGAATTACAGGTAGCTTTATCATCGCTATTGCTGGTGTGCTTCTTGCCGAAGGGAGCTGGATCTATGATTCGCGCCGTAAAATCAAAACCGTTTAATCAGATTTTTTCCTTATACAATCACTATTATCTGCTGCGTCGGCGCTTCCGCTCCTTCACTCTTTCGGGGTCATTGGACCCCCAGGTGGATATCCGGGACAACTCCCCGATTGATCCAAACCGTCCGGTGATCTATTTCATGAATCACAGTTCCTGGTGGGATGGTCTGCTGCTCTATCATGCGGCCAGGCAGACATCGCGGGGTGATCATTATGTGATGATGGAGGAGCAACAGCTTCAGCAATATGCTTTTTTTCGTAAATTGGGTGCGTATTCGATCAATAAGGAGAGTGCGTCCGGTATTCGGACCTCTCTACAGTACACCAGTGAATTATTGGATTCAGGTAAAAGGGTCTGGATTTTTCCCCAAGGAGAAATATTGCATCAGGAGGCCAGACCAATTCAGTTCCGTCCAGGCATCGGATTGTTGCTTCGTCGTTCTCCGAATGCCATCGCCGTACCGGTAACCTTGTGCCATGGGATGGTCCAGCATGATCTACCGGAAATATCGATGCAGGCGGGCCCGGCTGTGATGGAAGACTGGAAGGCGTTGAAGAGTGAAGAGATTGCCGCCAGACTCGGCCATGTGCTGGAACAGCAGTTAGACGATCATAGATCAGAGCTTATACGGATGGGGCAGGGAAGTTTGCCAGATGCGCTTCCGTTGATTCGTCATGTACGTTCGACAAGTGAAAAATACGATGCGGCACGAAAGCGGGTGAACCGTTAGCATGAATGCATCTGAAGTCTTCTGGATTGTGCTTACCTGCATATTGGGCATACAGTTGCTGTTCGCTCTATGGAACGTCTCCTGTCTGCCCAAAGTGCGTTCATTCCGAGCAGACCGAATACAACCACCAGACCTACTGGTCTCGGTGCTGATTCCAGCCAGAAATGAAAGACTACATATCGAAGGATGTCTGGAAAGTGTGCTCGCGAGCGATACGTCGGGATTCCGGATGGAAGTATTGGTGCTGGATGATCGCTCTGAAGATGAGACAGCGGCCATGGTACAAGCGATTGTGGATCGGGATTCACGTGTGCGTCTGCTGCATGGTGTCGATCTTCCCGAGGGCTGGATGGGGAAATCCCATGCGTGTCACAGGCTGGTTCATGAGGCCAAGGGAGAATGGTTTATGTTTGTGGATGCGGATGTGCGTCTCGAGCCAAGTGCCATTCGGCAGACTCTTGCAGCAGGGTGTGAGCAGAGCGGGGGGCTGGTAACCGGTTTTCCTTATCAAGTAACGAAGACGTGGATGGAAAAGCTTGTCGTACCGATGATGGTCTTCACCATCATCAGTCATCTGCCCATTTTCATGATACGCAGATCATCCAGTCCGATGTTTGTGGCCGCTACGGGGGCTTTTTTGCTGATTCATCGCTCCAGTTACGAAGCATCCGGTGGTCATGCTGCCATTCAGGCGCATCTGGTGGATGATATGAGTCTCGCTAAAGCAGTCAAGCGTGCAGGTCATCCGGTAATGCTGACCGATGTGCATGACGTAACAAATACCCGTATGTATCAGAACGGTGCTGAAGTATGGAATGGATACAAGAAAAACATGTACGAAGGTATGGGACGTAAAGACGTACTGCTGCTGGGTACGATGCTGATGTATACACTGATGTATATTGTGCCTCCGCTGGGCTTGATTATTGGACTCCTGATGGGCAGTTCGATGTCCATTTTGTATGGATTGTTAGGAACATTATTAGGTATGGCTGTGAAAAGAGTAGCGGATCATGCTGGCGGACAGCCCTGGTGGCTTGCCCTTCTGCAACCGGTCAGCATGGCCTGTGTCATTGCCATCGGACTTGCTTCCTGGCAGGCTGGCCGCTCGGGCAAGGGGTATGTATGGAAAGGTAGGCGGTACAGTTGAGAGGTAACGTCATTATAATCGGTGCAGGATTCGGAGGTCTGTCGTGTGCGATACGACTGGCTTCACAAGGTGTGCAGGTGACCATTCTGGAACGGCAGCAACATGTAGGTGGCAAGCTGCAGCAGATTGAACGGGACGGGTATCATTTTGACCGGGGACCGAGCACGATCACGATGCCATCGACCTTTCGTTCGGTCTTCGACCATGCGGGAGTAGCAATGGAAGATTACGTACAGTTATATGAATTAGAGCCGCGCACGCGTAATGTATTCGCAGATGGCACAGTGGTAGATTTGTCAGGTAATCGCGGGTGGATGAAGGAGCAGATCGCAGCGTACAGTCCGGAGGATGCGGCTCGTTATGATGCATTTATGGATGAGTCTGCTGCACTGTATGCGGAAGCCAATCGTCATTTTCTGGGTAAGTTGCTGCTGTCTCCTTCTGACAAATACAATCTTCAGATGCTGCGCAGCCTGCTCCGCGTGCGGCCAACGGTGAAGCTGGATAAGTTGCTGCGTTCGTATTTCCAGCATCCGCATACGCTCGCTATGTTCGGACGGTACGCGACCTATGTGGGATCATCGCCGTATCAATCGCCTTCCATCTTTGCAATGATGGGTCATGTGGAAGCAGAAGTCGGCATCTACGGGGTCAAAGGCGGAACCTATCAACTGATCGAAGGAATGACCCGGCTGGCTCGGGAAAAAGGTGTACAGATCATTACCGGCACAGAGGTCCGGCAGATTGTTGTTCGGAATGGCAAAGTGGCAGGCGTGGATACGGATCAAGGCTTCCGGGAAGCCGATCGGGTGGTTGCCAATGGAGATGTGCTTAGCGTGAATCGACTGCTGCTCGCACCGGAACATCGGAAAGAGATGAGCGATGCCCGTATACGGAAGTATGAGCCATCCATTTCGGGATTTGTGACGCTGGCAGGTGTGCGAAGACAATATGATGCACTACTGCACCATACGGTTTTCTTCCCGGAACGGTATGAACCGGAGTTTGACCATATTTTCCGCGACCGTAAAATGCCCGACGATCCGACGATCTACATCTGTTACTCCGGTTATTCGGAAGCAGGCATGGCCCCGGCGGGAGCCAGTAATCTATTCATTCTGGTCAATGCCCCCTACTTGTCGGATTCATGGAATTGGGAGCAGCAGACGGAACGTTATGGAGCGTTTGTACTGGAACAGTTGGCAGGACGGGGAATCACCGGGTTGAACCAATCCGATGTGCTGATCCGGTACACGCCGCGAGATATCGAACGGGATACTTTGGCGCATCAAGGGTCGATCTATGGCATCTCCTCCAATTCGGTAAAACAGACCTTTATGCGACCAGGCAACCGAAGCAAAGATGTCCAAGGACTCTGGTACGTTGGCGGAACCACGCATCCTGGAGGCGGCACACCGATTGTGACGTTGTCCGGACAGCTTGTTGGTGAGCAGTTGGCATCGGAAATTTTGATATAGTTCGTTGTGCAGGATGATGGAGTGAAATCTGTTGTGTTGATCCATATGCGTGTGCATCGTCTGTGCTAACCAGCTTTGAAGGTGCGACGGATGATCCGTGCTTTTGATTAGGCATAAGATAGTGGTGCTCCGAGATTTAAGTGAGACATTTGGTGTCGGGGCATCCTTTCAATAGATGGTTTGGAACGTTATACTGGATAGAGTTAAGTGGTAATGCTAATAGAATTGATGTTTTTGTCTTTTGAAAAAGACGTATATACATAGAAGCTAGGAACAGGCAGGTTATCCTGTCGATCCGCACGATTCTCACATAGGAGGTCTCATCATGAATGAACAAGAGCGAGCCGGCGAACGGCTGCTTCCCGAAGTGGCTACGGGAGAACGGAAGCTGGAACACGTGCGCCTCTGTCTTGAGGAGAATGTGGCAGGAGAAGGGGTAACCAGCGGCATGGAGCGGTATGCGTTTCGTCATCACCCACTGCCGGAGCTGGATTTTGAAGAGGTGCATCTGGAGACTTCCTTTATTGGAAAAAGGGTGCGTACACCCTTGCTCATCAGTTCGATGACGGGTGGAAGCAAAACAACGGGCGCCATCAATGAGCGCCTCGCACGAGTAGCAAACGCCAGAGGCTGGGCGCTGGGCGTAGGTTCGATCCGGGCTGCCGTGGAACAGCCGGAACTCGCAAGTACCTTCGATGTGCGGCGCTGGGCACCGGACATTCCGGTCATTGCCAACCTGGGCGCGGTGCAGCTGAACTATGGCTTCACCACGGCTGATTTCCAGCGTGCTGTAGATATTGCGGGTGCGGACATGCTCGTGCTTCATCTGAACACGTTGCAGGAAGTTTTCCAGCCGGAAGGCAACACCAACTTCGGCGGCTTATTTCAGCGGATTGAGAACTTGTGTCGCGAGCTAGACGTACCTGTTGGCGTGAAAGAAGTAGGTTTTGGCATCGATGGTGTGACGGCTCAACGCCTATATGAAGCGGGTGTCGCGTTTATCGATGTAGCTGGCGCTGGAGGTACAAGCTGGGTACAGGTGGAGAAGTACCGCAACAATAACCCGGTACGCCGGGTAGCAGCGGAAGCTTTTGCGGACTGGGGCATTCCCACAGCGGAGTGTATTCAGGAAGTACGAGCGTTGAACCCTACTGGTGCTCTGATCGGCAGCGGCGGACTGCACACTGGCGTGGATGCGGCTAAAGCCCTCGCGCTCGGGGCAGATCTGGCTGGTTTTGGTCGATCTCTGCTCGAATCCGCAGTAGCTTCCGATGATGCGCTGAATGAGCGGTTGGAACAGGTTGAGTTTGAACTTCGTACCGTGATGTTTGGTATTGGCGCAGGTCAGATTGAGGATTTGAAGCAGACGTCACGTCTGGTGGAACGGCGTTAGGCCGGGGTTGAAATGAAGATGATATAAACTTCATTAGGAGTTATTTAATTATATATTTTGAGTCTACTCATATTGCTTGCGATATAATCTGGAACAAAAATAGTGTAGAGGATACTTCATTAAGAAATATCCGCTACACTATTTATTATATTAAAATTGTCGGGCACTGATATTCACATCCATTTTATGACCTGTTGAACTATAGATATAAACTTTGACGTTTGTTGTTCCTATGACACCTATTCTTGTTGTTTTTTGAGTCCCTCTCTTGATTGGAATGTCAATTGGGGAGAGACTGCCCACGGTAATTTTGGCATAAACAGTATCCGTACTAGTATTGTTAATCCAAAGATTAGAAGTCTCTCCATTGTCAGGATCCAATGTGAAGGATTTTTCGTATGCATTGTAACTGCTGTAATTGAATGGTCTGATAAGCTGTATATCCATTGGAGTAACAATCGGATCCATAGTGATTGGAGAGGTGGTAAGAGCATCTTGCACTCTATCCTCTAATTCAATAGCACTAGATGGATGTGCAGAAAGTAATATAGATAGAGCTAACCCTGCACCTAAAATTACGTTGAATATCAATCTGATTTCCTCCTTTATGCTAGTGGTATGTAAAAATGTTTCAGTAATTCACATAATGGTATTTCTAAATTATTACATACATTCTTCTTTCACGGTGACATTCTCATTGGTTACAGTAACGTACGAATTGCCGGACAAGTATTCCGTATAACCGCATACCACCTCGTTATATGTTTTTCCACGACTGTCGGTAAATGTAAGGTAAACAGACGATTCTCCTGAAACTTGCAGCTGTGGAGCGAATTTTAGATTCTCACCGCTGGGGATATTCTCCTCCAATAAATGTAGGGAACCCTTCTCATTCGTGTTGAACGAGTTGCCACCTGTAGTCAGGCTTGTCTGAATATTGTTGAGGTCATAGTCAGACTGATTGTGGATCGTGATTCTTAAGTGGCGAAAAGGATCCATTGCATTAAGAAAGCTCATAAAAGCGACGATGGCGATTCCGAGTATGATAGCGGACAAGATAATCATTTTCTTTTTGGAGAATCGGCGACGTGTGTTCAATATGATCCACTCCCTTCCTTCATGAGGTATAAACGATGGGAAGAGATCAAAAGTTATAAACAAAATGGATAATATGAATATTGAAATCTGAATCGTCAGAATAACTTCATGCGCTAAGCGGGATAACAAGATACAATACGATATAGTAGTGCAATAAAAGAGTGTACAGAGATCTTACATAGAACACTCAATTGAGGAGGGAAACAAGTTGGAACTTTCTCCAATGAATCAGGAAGATTATGCGAGTTTTCGTATTCGCTCCATTAAAGATTTTGCAGAAGAAAAAGTAGAAGCAGGTACCTGGGCGGAGGAAGAGGCGCAGCAACTGGCGGAGGAATCTTATGAACGTTATCTGCCAGAAGGCTTGAATACACCGGGAGCGTATCTCTACAATCTGGTGCATCCTGTGGACGGCAATGTGGGGTATATCTGGTTTAATATCACGGATAATCGTCGTGGGAAGGATGCTTTTTTGCTGGATATTGTGGTTGAAGAAGCGCATCGTGGTAAGGGATACGGAACAGAGACAATGCAGGCGCTTGAACAGACGGCCTTGAGTCTAGGCGTGGATCGCATTGGTTTGCATGTCTTTGGACATAATGTGCGGGCGAGCAGCCTGTATCGCAAGATGGGATATGAGGTAACGGATCTGACCATGTACAAGGAAATTAAAGGGTAAACCTAATAGCGGATAATCTAGGCCGAACTTAAGATCTGCGCAAAACGAATTATCCGCAGTAACCGGGGATTTCGGGAAGCGGAAGGGACTCTGGTCGAATTGGCGAAGTTCCTTGATGCCTTGAGGTTTGTCATATATAATGTATAGGATTATCCATACCGAACAAGTAATCAATGAGGAGTTGTCATATACATGGCTTTGAAAGCAGGAATTGTAGGGCTTCCGAACGTCGGAAAATCTACGTTGTTTAACGCAATTACACAAGCAGGTGCCGAATCGGCAAACTATCCGTTCTGTACGATTGACCCTAACGTGGGGATCGTTGAAGTACCCGATGAGCGTTTGGACAAACTGACAGAACTCGTTGTACCTAAGAAAACAGTACCAACGGCGTTTGAGTTTGTAGATATCGCGGGTCTTGTTCGCGGTGCGAGCAAAGGCGAAGGTCTGGGTAACAAGTTCCTTGCCCACATCCGTGAAGTAGACGCGATTGTACACGTGGTACGTTGCTTTGTAGATGAGAACATTACACACGTCGATGGCAAAATTGACCCGGTAAGCGACATCCAGACAATCAATCTGGAGCTGATCCTGGCCGATATCGAGAGTGTTGAGAAGAAAATCGATCGCTCCAAGAAAAACATGAAGGGCGGCAACAAGACTGCCTCTCAAGAAGTAGAAGTATTGGAGAGAGTGAAGGCTGTTCTGTACGATGACAAGCCGGCACGCAGCATGGAACTTACGGATGATGAGCTTCTGATCGTGCGCGATCTGCACTTGCTCACCCTGAAGCCTGTTCTGTACGCAGCCAATGTAGCTGAGGACGAAATCGGCGACGTGGCGAACAATGCTTACGTGCAAAAAGTAAGAGAATTCGCAGCTGCTGAAAACGCAGAAGTGGTGCCGATCAGTGCGAAGGTTGAAGAAGAGATTTCTGAGCTGGAAGGCGAAGATAAACAAATGTTCCTGGAAGAACTCGGTATCGAGGATTCCGGTCTGAACCTGTTGATCAAAGCGGCTTACAAATTGCTCGGTCTGTACACATACTTCACAGCAGGTGTACAGGAAGTTCGTGCGTGGACAATCCGCAAAGGTACAAAAGCGCCTGGCGCAGCGGGTGTCATTCACACCGACTTCGAACGTGGATTCATCCGTGCAGAAGTGGTTTCCTACGACGATCTGGTTGCAGCGGGTTCCATGAACGGTGCCAAAGAGCGCGGACAACTTCGTCTTGAAGGTAAAGAGTACGTTGTAAATGACGGCGACGTTATGCACTTCCGTTTCAACGTATAGTTGTTACACCTTTATATGTAGATTCAATAACCAAAGCCCTACGATCTTCTCGTGAAGATTGTAGGGTTTTTAGTATCGATGTATGGGGCCACTTCAATCAATCGTAATGTACGTATGTACGGATCAATTCATATGAGGTTTGCTTAGTTACCAACAATAGTCTTGAAAGAATAGTGTTCTTTATTTATATCAAACGAATCTGCAAGCATTCTTTCACCATTTCTAGCTTGATTAAGAAGATCGGGGTCTAATTCAGCTATGAGCAACTCAACGTTGTCTTGCGAGGCATCAATTAGATTATCGCCTAGAGGGTTCCATATACCGCTATGTCCACACGTATCCCAGACTCCGGTTGTTCCAACGTGATTACACATCGCCGTAAATATCGTATTATCCAGAGCACGTGCAGGGAACCATACTCGTGACTCTTTATACCCCATTCCTTTACTAAAAAGAGAGCTACTCATATATAAATGACAGCCATTTTGTGCTAAAAGACGAGAATGTTCAGGGAAACCTGCGTCATAACAGATGGCCATCCCAATATTCCAACCCTTTAATTTAATGATGACCTGCTCATTATTGGTTGAAAACATTTCCTTCTCCGTTTGAAATAAATGAGACTTGTCATAAACGCCTACTTCATGTCCGTTGGAATCTATTATAATTGAAGAGATGAACACATCCTCGCCTCTTCTTAGAGGGGTTCCGATGATTGACCAAATGCCGTACTTTTCGCATGCTTGACGCAACTTTTCAATCCGCGCATCATTAATGGAAAGCGTGTATTCAGTTACATTGGATTCTACGATTTCTGGCACATATCCCGTCAGATATTTTTCTGGAAACATGATAATATCGGCATGCTCTTTTCCAGCTTCTTCAATCATCTCATAAGCCCTATTAACGTTCTCTTCAATATTTCCGTCGATCGAAGAACACTGTGCTAAAGCAATCTTTAATTTTTCTGTTGGAAAAGCATCTGATGTTAAGTTCATATCATCCATTCCCTCCTAAAATAAAATATCAAAACCATGAATTATAGCGTCGATTGTATATATTTCACAACATCAGAAAGAAACTTGAATGATCTATTTGTTACAATATTCCCGGTGGGCTAATCCATGAGCAGGATGGCCACGAGTGAAAGTTGATAAATTTGCATTATAAAAATTAGTTCATCCGCCTGCGGAACAGTTACTATTCAGAACCATAAGAATATGCTATAATTAAGAGTCGTATACCACGTTGGATTTCGCGCTGTAACAGATGAGCTGAAGCGAGCTTCACACAGGGTACACGATTTCTTGATATCACTTTAAAAGTAAAGGATTTGATGACGTTGTAGCGATGTTATACGTCGATCATACATGAATGTGAATACATGCTGCGGTCAGGGGATTCGGTGAGAATCCTGTGCGTTGTGGAATATAGATTATAGATGTTATGAATAATGAAACCGAAATAATTATTGAAAATTTTATTTGCATGGACAAAATAATGCGTGAGGTGACTATACATGTTGGATAAATTACAGGCGTTAGCCGACCGTTATGACAAGTTGAGTGAGTTGCTGTGTGACCCGGATGTAGCAAGCGACAATAAAAAGCTGCGGGAATATTCCAAAGAACAATCGGATCTGCAACCGACTTATGAAGCGTACAATGAGTACAAACAGGTAAGTGAGGATCTGGATGCTGCCAAGGAAATGCAGGGCGAAAAACTGGATGATGAGATGCGCGAAATGGTCAAAATGGAAATTGACGAACTGAGCACTCGCCAGAAGGAACTGGACGAATTGATTCGTGTACTCATGTTGCCAAAAGATCCGAATGACGACAAGAACGTTATTGTTGAGATTCGCGGCGCAGCTGGTGGAGATGAAGCAGCATTGTTTGCAGCAGATCTGTACCGTATGTACACTCGTTATGCAGATCAACAAGGCTGGCGTGTAGAACTGATGGACGTTAACACAAATGATCTCGGTGGATTCAAAGAGGTTGTTTTCCTGATCAACGGACGTGGTGCATACAGCAAAATGAAATACGAAAGCGGCGCACACCGTGTGCAGCGTATTCCAACAACTGAATCCGGCGGACGTATTCATACGTCAACTTCAACGGTTGCGGTTATGCCTGAAGCCGAAGATTTTGATATCGAAATTCATGACAAAGACATCCGTGTCGATACGTTCTGTTCCAGTGGTGCCGGTGGACAATCGGTTAATACGACGAAATCCGCAGTACGGGTAACGCACGTTCCAACGGGAATTGTGGCGACATGTCAGGATGGAAAATCACAGAACTCCAACAAGGAAAAAGCGTTGCAGGTTCTGCGTACACGTATCTTCGATATGAAACGTATGGAAGAGGAAGCGAAGATCTCTGTTGAGCGGAAGAGCAAAGTGGGAACAGGCGACCGCAGTGAGCGTATTCGTACGTACAACTTCCCGCAAAGCCGTGTGACGGATCACCGTATCGGCCTGACGATGCACAAGCTGGATCAGATCATGAACGGGGAGATTGAAGATATCTTGTCTGCACTGACGATTGCTCAGCAGACCGAGTTGATGGATAGAGGAGAATAATCTGTGACCCGCGCGCAGTTTGTCATGACGCCGGAACAGAGCTGTCGGGAAGCCTTCGTGGAGGCTTCCTCTTTTTTGGAGAAGTGCGGCGTGTACGAGCCGCAAAATAATGCTCGGCTGCTGCTGGAACATGTACTCGGCGTCTATGGCGCCGCGTACTACATGATGCAGCCGGAGCCCTTTTCCAGCGAGCATCGCAGCCGCTGGGAGGACGCCGTCACGCGCAAGGCTGCGGGTGAGCCGGCGCAATACATTATCGGCAGCCAGGAATTCTATGGGCTGCCGTTCGAGGTCACGCCGGCCGTGCTGATTCCGCGGCCGGAGACTGAGCTGTTGGTCGAGGCTGTGCTGCGCGAAGCCGACCGCGTGTTTCCTGACGGCGCTCCGCTCGCCGTCGATATTGGCACGGGCAGTGGCGCCATCGCGGTGACGATGGCTTCACTACGCCCGCGCTGGCAGGTCGGCGCCGGGGATCTCTCGGCGGCCGCCCTGCAAGTGGCCGCGCGGAACGCGGCCGCGAACGGGGTACAGATCGACTTCCGTGAAGGCGATCTGCTGGCCCCGTTCGCCGGGGCTCGGGTGGACATCCTGGTGTCCAACCCGCCTTACATCCCGGCGGCAGATATCGCCGGGTTGCAACAAGAGGTGCGCGATCATGAGCCGCGCATGGCACTGGATGGCGGTCCGGACGGGCTCGCACCGTACCGTATCATGCTGGAGCAACTGGCACTGTTGCCTGCGCCGCCACAGATCATTGGTTTTGAGCTGGGCCAGGGGCAGGCTCGCGACATCGCAGCTTTGCTTGAATCGGCGGGACATTGGCCGGAAATGTTCATTGTACCGGACCTTGCCGGAATCGAGCGGCATGTCCTGGGTGTTCGTACTTCGGAACAGGTGACGAAAATGTAAGGTTCCGCGGGTTTTCTTTTTGCCGTGAAATCCTCTACAATGAGATATACCGAAGATTTCTGAATGCTTGGGGGAACATAATTACATGCTGCACAAATTTAAAAAGATAGACTATTCTATTGTTTTTATACTCGTTATTCTGATGGTTATCAGTATTTTGTCGATTTACAGTACAACGTTTGGTCGTCCAAGATGGGAATCCTATCCCCAAAGGGCAGGGATTTTCTATATTATAGGTTTCATCGTATTCTTCGGAATGTCCATGATTAACTATAAAGTGATCATCAAAAACTATTTATATATCTACGGTGTGGGTTTACTGCTACTCGTCATCGTTAACTTTTTTGGTGTTACGTATTATGGAGCCCAAGGCTGGTTATCCATATTTGGCCTGAGTTTGCAGCCTGCAGAATTATTTAAGCTATGTTTAATCGTTTTCCTGTCTGCTCTGCTTGCGAAAAAGAAAAACAGACCCTTATTCTTCGGGCGGGATGTCATTCCGATCGCACTGTGCGTTTTGCCTCCCTTGTTGTTGGTTCTACTTCAAAATGACTTGGGAAATGCTTTGAGTTATGTAGTCATTCTTGTCGGCCTGTTGTGGATTGGCAATGTGAAATTCAGCCATGCACTGATTGGTTTTGTGATTGCTGTTGCTGCCTTTATTGGTGGAACACAGGCCTATATTCATTATCATGATGAAGTTGCCAAGTTCCTCAAGGATATTGGACGTGCTCACTGGGCTGAGCGGTTTGACCCTTGGCTCGTGCCAGAACAGACATCGAGAGATGTTTTGTGGCAGACCTATAATGCCAAGTTAGCCATAGGTTCCGGAGGAATCAGTGGTAAAGGGTATCTCGAAGGTACGACAATTCAGTCCAATCGAGTACCACTCGCGTACGCGGATTCCATCTTTGTGCAGATTGGTGAAGAATTCGGTTTTGTTGGAGCCTCGGTATTGTTACTGCTCTACTTTATTCTGATTCACAGGCTGGTGTTGATCGCACTAGAGTGCAAGGATCGGGCTGGGCCGTACCTGATTGTAGGTATAATTTCGATGCTGCTCTATCAGATTTTTGTTAATATTGGTCCGTTTATCGGTCTGATGCCATTAACTGGGATCACACTTCCATTTATCAGTTTCGGCGGTACCTCTCTTGTGCTCAACATGCTCAGTATGGGTGTTGTCATGAGTATCAAAGTGCATACGGAAGAAAATGAAGATATCCTGGGTTCATCAGAACAACTCAGTATCACGGAGATGGTTATGAAGTTGTTCAGACGGAAGCCGTCGCAGCAAGAGCAGTAACTCTCTCGAATCAACCCCTGGAATAGCACGTAAAATATTTGCATATGAGTCCGTTAACTATAAAAACCCTGGAACAGATCAGCCTAATTTACATTGGGATGGATGTTTTGGGGTTTTTATTGTTTTTACGGTGTAATTCAAGCCATTGAATAATTCAATGTTTAACCTGAAGCAATCCAGATTTCCATTTTATTATCCAATTATATACAATGGTAATATTGAGCTTAATTGGAAATGATGGAATGATGAATCCAGGGGGATGAACGGAATCATGTTGAGAATGCTGAAGAAGATGGATGGTGTGATTCTTTTTGTAATGCTGTTGCTCATGATTATAAGTATATTTGCTATTTATAGCGGGACGCAGACAGATGCCAACCTGGCGAATCATCATGTCAAAACGCTGTATTTCTATGTGGCCGGGTTCATTGCAGTGCTCGTCATCGGGCTTGTGAATTACAAGTTATACGTGAAATATGCGTTTTATTTGTATGGCTTGGGGATCATATTATTGATCCTGGCCAATGTACTAGGCAGTTCGATCAATAATGCCAACGGCTGGCTGAAGCTGGGTGACAATTTTTCTTTTCAACCGGCAGAGCTGTTCAAGATGATTCTGATCCTGTTCCTCGCCCATTTAATTGTGAAGAGGCAACGAAGCACGCTGGAGTTCTGGAGAGATATTGTGCCGATTGGTTGCTGGGCGTTTATTCCGTTTGCACTGGTTATGGCTCAGAATGATTTGGGAAATGCGCTGGGATATGTGGTGATTCTGGTTGCAGTGTTCTGGATCGGAAATATGAGATTGAAGCATGTATTGATCGGGCTGGCGATTGTGGGAGTGGCGTTTTTTGGATTTGTCAAAGCCTATACCTTCTACCATGATGAAGTATTTACCTTTCTTGAAAAGGTAAAACGAGAGCATTGGGCGGAGCGGATTGATCCCTGGCTTGTACCGGAAAAGGCTACCTCCAAAGCTTCTTGGCATACGAAAAATGCAGGCTTAGCCATCGGTTCTGGGGGCATCATCGGCAAAGGTTATTTGCAAGGAACATCCGTTCAGAGTGGACGAGTCCCCTATACGTATTCTGATTCCATTTTTGTCGTGATCGCAGAGGAGTTTGGTTTTGTCGGTGCATCCATTTTGATTCTGTTGTACTTTATCCTGATCCACCGCATGGTGCTGATTGCTCTGGCATGCAGAGATCGTGCTGGACCCGTTATCATTGTAGGTATTATCGGAATGCTATTGTATCAGGTGTTTGAGAATGTGGGGGCGTTCCTTGGGCTGATGCCGCTCACAGGTATAACGTTACCGTTTATCAGTTACGGCGGTACTTCTTTGCTTATTAATATGGCTTGTATTGGGGTAGTCATGAGCATTAAGTTGTACGGACAGGAAGAGGAGGATGAACTTCTGATGGGGGAGCAGCAGCCTCGGTTGTCGGAACGTTTATGGAATATGCTCAAGAAAGAGAAAAGTACTGTGTAACTGTTGAGTCGGTATAGGTGAGAAGTTAAGCGGTGGAGTGTATAACGTGAACGTACTTAGAAATGAAGAGGTTGATTTGCCCTGTAACCAGGTACGAATCAGCCTTTTTAACATGACTGGTGAGTGAATGTAAATCATAGAATCGATCTAGTAGATTTATTGCAAATGATAGGTTTACTTCCGATTCCCCGGGGCATACTGATAGACATGAGAGAGTTGCAGGCAACGTGATCAGAGAGCCGAGGGGGAGAACGGAATGAACAGACGAATTGTAAAGCAAATTGGACTTATTATTGTATGTCTTATGATGATTATCATGATGTGGGAAGGTCAGAAAACGGATGCAGCTGTGGCAGCCACAGCGATTCCGGAACAATCGATTCGCTTGCGTATTCTAGCAAACTCGGATGCACCGGGGGATCAATTGGTGAAACGAGAGATTCGGGATGCTGTCGTTGCGCAGATGGGCGATTGGGTAGCCGAGCTGGAAAATCCGCAAAGTCTGGATGAAGCGCGCAAGGTCATTCGTGAGCATCTGTCCGAGATTGAGAATAGAGTAGGAGAAGAGCTGGCGAGTCGTGGCTTGAATTATGCATATCAGGTGGAGCTGGGTTCTGTTCCGTTCCCAACCAAACTATATGGTGGCACCGTGTACCCTGCTGGAGATTACGAAGCGGTTCGGATCACGCTGGGCGAAGGCAAAGGTCAGAATTGGTGGTGTGTGTTGTTCCCGCCGCTGTGCTTCATTGATGCAGGAACTGGGGATGCACTGGCTAAACCTTCAACGGTATCGGCCGCAGCGGCTGAACCTGGAGATGCAGAGGCATCCGTGCAGGGAGATACACCGGAGGCGAGATTCTTTCTGTGGGATATGGCTGTGAAACTGTGGAGTTGGGTCAGTAGTTTATTCTCATAACAACGAATTTATACTATGGATAAGGGCGACTTCGATTCAGGAAGCTGCCCTTTTGATATGAATTGGTGGTGAAGTTACAGAGAGACCCATACGTGGAGCGAAGTGTGAAGGGCATCCGAGTTGGGACAGGTATGTTATAATTACTTATATTGAATATGTGTGTGAACCAACCTACTTGAAGTTTAGGAATGATGATATATGAGCAGAGAAAACGACGAACCATTGCAAAACACCTCTGAGATGAGGGATAGAGAAGACCGTGATACGAAAGCTCCGGGAGATCTGGTCACCGCTATATGGGATGTACGCGTCTTGGTGAGCGCAGAGAATGATCACGGATTGGGTAATATTGAAACGGTGGATGTGAAAAAGGGGAGCGCCGATCAACAGGCGCTCGCCGACTTGCAGGCTGCCGCAGCCTGCATTCGTCAAGGTCAGACGGTGGCCTTCCCGACCGAGACGGTCTACGGCTTGGGTGCTGATGCGCGTAGCACAGCAGCCGTGGAGGCTGTATTTGTCGCCAAAGGCCGACCATCCGACAATCCACTGATCGTGCATATCGCGCATCGTGACCAGTTGGATGCCCTGGTCACGGAAGTGAATGAAACAGCGGAAGCGCTGATGGCGGCCTTCTGGCCGGGACCACTGACGCTTGTGCTGCCGGTTAGGCCGGGGGCGGTGTCCCCACGTGTCACCGCCGGTCTGGACACGGTGGCCGTGCGCATGCCGGACCATCCGGTGGCCTTGCAGTTGATCGCGGCGGCGGCATGCCCTGTGGCTGCGCCAAGCGCCAACCGCTCCGGGCGGCCAAGCCCGACACTCGCGTCTCATGTGCGCGAGGATCTGGATGGCCGCATCGGCGGCATTGTGGACGGCGGCCCCACCGGGGTGGGCGTCGAGTCCACGGTCGTGCAGGTCGGTGACGACGGTACCGTCACCATCCTGCGCCCTGGCGGCATTACGGCGGAACAGCTGTCCGCCGTTGCCGCCCGTGTCGCCACGGACCCCGCGCTACTCGCGGAGGGGTCCGATGGCGTGGGCAGCCCGGCGCCGCGCTCGCCGGGCATGAAGTACACGCACTACGCACCCGCAGGGGCGCTGTGCGTGGTGGAGGGGCCGCCCGCAGCGGTGGCGGCCTGGATCAGCGCCGCCCTCGCAGAGGCGGCGCAGCGCGGAGAGCGCACCGCGGTGCTGGCGTTCGCCGAGCACGCGGAGCAGTACCGCGCCGATGCCGTGTTCTCGCTGGGTGACGCCAGCGAGCTGGAAGAAGCAGCGCGCCGGCTATACGCCGCGCTGCGCAGCTGCGATGAGCAAGGCGCCACATATATTGTGGCTGAAGCCTGCTCACGCGAAGGGCTGGGAGCAGCCGTCATGAATCGGCTGCTCAAGGCGGCGGGTAACCAACTCATACAAGTTGGCAACCAGCAACCCTCATAACCTCTCCTGATCATACAGTCAGGAGAGTTGCTCAACTTTTCCAAAACAACATCAATATACTTATAAAGCCAGCATCGAGATCATTAGATTCGTCACCGTTTACCTTTCATCGGTCATGTTTAAGTCCTTGTCCGCATAACGTGTACAAGAACCTTTACGTGACTTGGGGGTATGGGGATGTGGGATGTGTCTGCCCATGTAGGGCAGTTGGTAACCATTTTGATCATGGCTGTTGCGCTAGGCCTTGATGCGTTCTCGCTCGGAATCGGAATTGGCATGAAGGGCATTCGACTGCGGGATGTATTGCGGATCAGTACAGTAACAGCGCTGTTTCATATCATCATGCCGCTCATCGGCATGTACATGGGCAAATACGTCAGCTCGCTGCTGGGTGACATTACGACCTATGCCGCAGGTGGATTGCTTATCCTGCTGGGTGGTCATATGATTCTGAATGCATTCCGTGAAGGCGATACGAAGCTGGTGGACCATCGTTCCCTGCTCGGCGTCGTTTTGTTTTCCCTCAGTGTAAGTGTGGATTCGTTTTCCGTGGGTGTTTCACTAGGAATGTTCAGCAGTGATCTGGTATTGACCGTACTTGCTTTCGGCGTGTGTGGCGGGGTGATGTCGGTTATGGGTCTGTTATTAGGCCGCCGGGTGAGTCAGAATCTGGGTGATTACGGCGAAGCTATTGGTGGCGCAATCTTGCTTGCGTTTGGACTTTTGTTTATATTTTAGAATAAAACTTGAGAAATCATATCATTCGCATCATATGTAAAATGGGGAGGCTAACACAATGAAACATATTTTATTCGTATGTACAGGAAATACATGCCGCAGCCCCATGGCAGAGGGGCTCTTGCGAAAATTGGCATCGGAGCGCGGCATTCAGGTAGAGGTTCGCTCCGCAGGTGTGGCAGCAACGTCGGGTATGCCGATTTCCCGTCATGCTGAAGCGGTTTTGAGAGATCATAACGTTGAAGGTCCACCTCATTCCACACAACTTAGCTCCAACTTGGTAGGTTGGGCTGATCTGGTTCTTACGTTAACACGCAGTCATAAGCAGCATGTCATGCAGGTATTTCCCGACTCGGTCCACAAAACCTATACATTGAAAGAATATGTGGAGGATGATGAACAGGTATTAAATGATGTTCAGGAATTGGACAGCCTGTTTGCGACGCTGGAGATGAAACGTGCCCTTGGCCAAGAGATCCTGGCATCGGAGCGTGAGCGAGCCATAGAGATCAGACAACGCATTCCAAGTTTCGACATCTCTGATCCGTTTGGTGGCAGCCGTGATGATTACAATATGGCTGCGGCCGAGATTCGGACCGCATTGGACCGGCTTTTGGATAAGCTGGGATAATTCTGTTCCTGCGGGGCAGGTTATAAAAACAGGACACATGATGTAAATTAACCGTTGATTTTAGCCTCAGGTTGTTTTATGATGAAGGGGAAAACAGGGATCCGGTGTAACTGGCGACGAAGTGGGCATAACCACGATGGAGCACCGGAACAAACGGCCGGTCGCCTGGGCAAAAGAGCAATTCTGCGTTACCCGCAGACTGCTCTTTTTTTCGTCTTTCATCTGATTATTCGCTATAATAGTACCTGAGATGCCGTGCAAGAATACGAAGGACAGCCAAGAGAAAGCGGGCATGATTTTATCGGGAGGCGATAATAGGATGACTATTGAGTTAGATTCGGAACAACCCGGATTGCAGGAACAGACCGCGTCTATTCTGCATGAACTGGCGCTTGCCGGACAGCTTGGGCCTGGACAGATCGTTGTGATCGGTACAAGCACAAGTGAAGTCGCAGGCGCTCGGATTGGTACGAGTGGTGCCATTGAAGTGGCACAGCAGCTTCTTGCGGGTATACGCGAGGTGCAGGAGGAATTCGGTTTTGACACGGTATTCCAATGTTGTGAGCATCTGAACCGTGCACTGGTAATGGAACGTTCTGTGCTTACTCGACTTGGATTGACCGAGGTTGGTGCAGTACCCGTGCCCAAGGCCGGAGGTTCAATGGCATCCGCAGCATATCGTTCGCTGACCGATCCATGCCTGGCTGAACATGTGCAGGCCCATGCGGGACTGGACATTGGGGAAACGATGATTGGAATGCATCTAAGGCATGTGGCCGTACCTTTTCGTACAGCGCTCCGCTATGTTGGAGATGCACGTGTGACCACAGCGTTGACTCGTCCGAAGTTGATTGGCGGCGAACGCGCGGTGTATCGTATGGAAGAACAACCAGATTCGACATTTTGTGACTAACATATAAAGCGAGACTAATTGGGTTACACTCCTGACTTTGATTGCATCACCATCTTCCGATCGCTGTTATCCCCAGATTTTTTAATTCCCTATTTAAAGGGGAAATCCGGTGATAAAGGCGACCACTTCGTTTCTTCAGATTGGTGTTGCACTCGCCGTTTTCGTGTAAACATTAGTTTCACTTTATAACTTCACTTATAAACTGGGAGGAATTTAATCATGGAACAATTGCGCAAGAATGACCCGGCAGTACTGGAAGCGATGAATCTTGAACTGAAACGTCAACAGAACAACATCGAACTGATTGCATCCGAGAACATCGTAAGTGAAGCAGTAATCGAA
Organism: Paenibacillus sp. SZ31; assembly: GCF_012912005.1. Lineage (GTDB taxonomy): Bacteria > Bacillota > Bacilli > Paenibacillales > Paenibacillaceae > Paenibacillus. The sequence goes on along the minus strand of NZ_JABBEA010000003.1, from coordinate 158,974 downwards.
GCATTGGGATCTGTTCTGACCAACAAGTACGCTGAAGGATATCCAGGCAAACGCTACTATGGCGGTTGTGAGCATGTGGACATCGTTGAAGACATCGCGCGTGATCGTGCAAAAGAATTGTTCGGAGCAGAACACGTGAATGTTCAACCTCACTCCGGTGCACAAGCGAACATGGCAGTGTATCTTGCAGCGTTGAAACCTGGTGATACTGTACTGGGTATGAACCTTGCTCATGGTGGACACCTCACACACGGTAGCCCGGTTAACGCATCCGGCTTGCTGTACAACTTCGTAGCATACGGCGTACAGGAAGATACATTCCTGATTGATTATGATGAAGTGCGCAAAGCGGCTTTCAAACACCGTCCTCGTATGATCGTTGCAGGTGCCAGTGCATATCCGCGTACCATTGATTTTGAAAAGCTGGCTTCCATTGCCAATGATGTTGGTGCGTTGTTCATGGTGGATATGGCTCACATCGCAGGACTGGTTGCTGCTGGATTGCATCCAAGCCCAGTTCCGCATGCGCATTTCGTAACAACAACAACACATAAAACGCTGCGTGGACCACGCGGAGGTATGATTATGTGTACCAAAGCTTGGGCAGCAGCAATTGATAAAGCCGTATTCCCTGGTTCCCAAGGTGGACCTCTGATGCACGTGATCGCTTCCAAGGCGGTAGCATTCGGTGAAGCTTTGCAACCATCGTTCAAAACATATGCTGAGAATGTTGTGAAAAACGCACAAGTTCTGGCTGAAACACTGATCGCTGAAGGATTGAACATCGTATCCGGTGGTACAGATAACCACTTGATGCTGATCGACACACGCAGTGTGAACATCACTGGTAAGGAAGCTGAGCATGTGCTCGATTCCATCGGCATTACCGTGAACAAAAATGCAATTCCATTCGACCCTACAAGCCCGTTTGTAACGAGTGGTATTCGAATTGGTACACCTGCTGCAACTTCCCGTGGCATGAACGAAGAAGCGATGGTAGCGATCGGTAAGATCATTGCCAAAACGCTGAAAAATCCAAAAGATACAGCGAAGCTGGATGAAGCGCGTGCAGAAGTGACTGCACTTACAGACCAATTCCCGCTATATACCGATCTTAAATACTAAAAAACTTTGCTCATGCTGTTTGTATTTGAGTGTTCTTAATGTACACACGCAGACGGAGCAAACCGAAAGAACCTGAAGAAGCGTAGCGCTCGCTTTATCCCCAGATTTCAACAATTATAATTGGATCAAAGAAATCTGGGGATAACAGCGATCGGAAGGTCATTCGGTTTGCGGAGCACCATTAGTGTTTACACGTTTTTGAACATTCTCAACGACATAACAGCAAGAGCAAAAAAGGACCGGATGGATCATTTTCCGGTCCTTTTTTTTATAGGATTCGGTATTCTGTAATGATTGGGTGCCCTTTGATGGTGTAATTCGTTGTTGGTGATGATATAATATACAGGATTTATCGAGCCTATGAATGATGGCTAGGTATATTTGGAAATGCTGAACATGAAGAACTTACCGGAGGGACAAATTAGATGGGAAAATTAGTAATATGTGATCACCCTTTGATTCAACACAAACTGACGTTTATACGCGACATGCGTACGAATACGAAAGATTTTCGTGAATTGGTGGATGAAGTAGCAACGTTGATGGCTTATGAGATTACAAGAGATGTTGAACTGGAAACGATTGATGTACAGACACCTGTAGCCGCAACACAAGGTAAAGTCATCTCTGGACGTATGCTCGGACTGGTGCCGATTCTGCGTGCAGGACTCGGAATGCTGGATGGCGTTGTGAAATTGTTGCCAGCGGCAAAAGTTGGACATGTTGGTCTGTTCCGTGACCCGGAAACACTGCAACCGGTAGAATACTACACCAAACTGCCTACAGACGTGACAGAGCGTCAATTGATCGTAATTGATCCGATGCTTGCGACTGGTGGTTCGGCCATTGCAGCCATTGACGTGCTCAAAAAACGTGGCTGTACTCAAATTAAGATGATGAACTTGGTTGCAGCGCCAGAAGGCGTAAAAGCTGTACAGGATGCACATCCCGATGTGGATATCTATGTAGCAGCACTGGACGACCGTCTGGATGATCATGGTTATATCGTTCCAGGACTTGGAGATGCAGGAGACCGTCTATACGGCACTAAATAAGCATTTTTTCATGCTTGTAAGAGGTTCGGAACTTATAGAAAAGGGGCTTTGCTCGAATGTCCAACAAAATTAAAGTCATGACGATCTTCGGGGTGCGTCCAGAAGCCATCAAGATGGCTCCGCTTATTTTGGAATTGCAAAAACATCCCGAGTCTATTGAATCTATTGTTTGCGTAACTGCGCAGCATCGCCAAATGTTGGATCAGGTACTTGAAGTTTTCGACATTCATCCCGATTATGATCTGGATGTGATGAAAGACCGCCAGACATTGAACGAAATTACGATACGTGTACTTGGTGGTCTGGAGCCGGTGTTAGCTGAAGCTAAGCCGGATATTGTACTGGTTCACGGGGATACATTGACTACCTTTGTAGCGAGCTACGCAGCATTCCTGCAACAGATTCAGGTAGGACATGTGGAAGCGGGGCTGCGGACGTGGAACAAGCTGTCTCCATATCCGGAAGAGATGAACCGTCAGTTGACGGGAGTACTGGCTGATCTACATTTTGCGCCTACGGATTGGTCTTCTTCTAATCTTGCCAAAGAAAATAAATCGGAGTCTAGTACGTATGTCACAGGCAACACGGTAACAGATGTGTTTCAATATACAGTACGGGAGGACTACACACACCCGGTACTTGATTGGGCCCAAGGCAAACGTCTTGTGCTGATGACAGCTCATCGCCGTGAATCTCAAGGCGAGCCTCACCGCAACATTTTCCAGGCCGTCAAACGGATTGCCGACGAATTCGAAGATATTGCCATCGTGTACCCGGTGCATCCAAGTCCTGCTGTGAAGGAGCCGGCTCACGCGATTTTGGGGAATCATCCCCGTATTCAATTAATTGATCCACTAGACGTGGTGGATTTGCATAACTTTTACCCGCACACTCACTTGATTTTGACCGATTCAGGCGGTTTGCAGGAAGAAGCGCCTTCGTTTGGTGTGCCTGTGCTCGTATTGCGAGATACAACAGAACGCCCGGAAGGCATTGAAGCTGGAACGCTGGAACTGGTAGGTACCGAAGAGGAACTTGTATATGAACGGACAAAAGCTCTGCTTACAGACAAAACACTGTATGCAAGCATGAGCCAGGCTGCCAATCCATACGGTGATGGACATGCTTCGGAAAGAATTGTCAATGCGATTTTGCACCATTTCGGTGTGAATAGTGAGCGTCCGGAATCATTTCACAGAAAATTCAAAAAATAATACAAATTTTCTGACGGATTTATAAAGGGTAAGTATACAGTTAAACTGTACGGTTTCCGCGGGTTTATGGGCTCTAAGAGTCTATACTCCCGTCGTTTCCCCCTTTAAAACGCTAAAATCATTCAATTGACAAAGGCTCTCATCATTCAGTAAAATTAACTGGGATTGCAAGGGTGGCGTGGAAAATGGCCGATTCGAACAAACCAAATTCATCCCGTAACCATGATGATAATGTATGGAAAGCGATGGGGCTCGTGACAGCTTTTGGGATCGAGATTGCCATTCTGGCTGTTGCCGGATATTACGCTGGCTCCTGGTTGGACAAGACCATCGGAGGTAACGGAATATGGATCGCCGTAAGCGTTCTCTTTTTTCTTGCGGCAGGCGGTGTAAGCATCTACTTTATCGCGAAAAAAGTCATGGGGGAAAGTGATGAGTGAACTAACCAGATACCGCAGATCGATGACTGTTTTCATCATGTATCTTCTTATGTTTTGTTTTCTTACAGCGGCGTTTATGCCACGTTTGGAGACAATTGCTTTGGGATTGGCGCTGGGCGCGGGGATCAGTTTGATCAATGCGTTATATTTAGGCCACAAAGTGAAGAAGTTAGCTGATGGTGCGGCAGAAGGTAACCTGAAACGTGTGAACCTGGGATTTTTGACAAGAGCGGCACTCGCAGTGCTAGGTATTTATGTATCGATGCGCTTTCCGCAGTACTTCAATACATATGCGGTTGCAGGTGGTCTGGCCATTGCACAATTTTCCTTACTGATTATAGGGATTATACAGTCCCGCAAAGAAGTATGATTTTTCAGGTGCTGCAGCTTTCAAGTCGAGAAAGGGGTGAAAAAAAGTATGCATGAAGCTCCAGTGATTATGCTCGGAGGTTTTCATCTTGATTTGTCCGTTTTGCTGATGTTGATCGTAACCAGTGCTCTTGTTTTTATTTTCGCCATCGTAGCTACGCGGAATCTGTCAGTTGAGAATCCGGGCAAACTGCAAAATTTTATGGAGTGGGCTGTTGAATTTGTACTAAACATCATTTCAAGCACGATGGATCTGAAAAAGGGAAAACATTTCGTATCTCTTGCGCTTACGATGATTATGTTCATCTTCTTAGGTAACATGCTGGGCCTTCCATTCCAAGCGGTGACGGATGTCAAGGATATCAACGCGGCAACGGCATTTGGTAAGCCAATCGTTACAGCAGTAGAAGCTTATGAAGAGGCTCACGCTAGAAACCCAGAAGCTCATCCTCATATTGAGATTGCATGGTTCAAATCGCCAACAGCTGATTTGTCCGTTACAATGGGACTAGCTCTTGTAGCGTTCCTCGTAGCTCATGGACTAGGGTTGTTCCGTAACACACGCGGTTATCTGAAGCACTATTTCAAACCGTATCCGTTTTTCGTGCCGATCAATATTATTGAGACAATCTCAAAACTAGTGACACACGGAATGCGTTTGTTTGCAAATATCTTTGCAGGCGAAGTGTTACTTACAACGATTCTAAAATTGACAACGTTCAAAGTGGCTGGTTTCTTGGCAGCTATTCCGTTGTTAATGGTGTGGCAAGGCTTTAGTATCTTTATCGGGGCCATTCAATCATTTGTTTTTGTTATTTTGATGATGGTTTACATTTCACAGACGATCGAGACACACGAAGAACATTAAGTTTGAGTCCTGCGGGATTTCTCGTCAGGCTGAACAATAAAATTTGATTTATACTTTTAAGGAGGATATACAAATGGGAGCAATGGCATTAATCGCAGCAGCAATTGTTGCAGGATTGGGCGCTTTGGGCGCGAGTATCGCTAACGGTATGGTAATCAGCAGAACGGTGGATGGTATTGCACGTCAACCGGAAGCAAAATCAACGCTTCAAACAACAATGTTTATCGGTGTAGGTTTGATCGAGGTATTGCCGATCATTGGTGTGGTACTTGCATTCATGTTCTACGGAGCAGCATAAATTATAAACCATGGAATGGCGGGGAAGGCTTGAGCCCTCCGCGCCTTCTTTATTAGCTAACAGCTAACATCCTGAAAAGGATAAAGTTTTAAGGATACCTCCAGGAAGGAGTGAACAGATTGAGTTTCTTATGGGAAAACACGTTTCTCGCGATTGTTGCATTTGCAATTCTATATTGGTTGCTTAGTCGTTACGCATTCGGACCCTTGTTCTCTATTATGGAAAAACGTCGTGAACTCGTGATGTCAGAGATGAACGAGGCTGCTGAGACTCGTAAACAGGCTGTTACTTATGTTGAAGAACAGAAGAAAGCTCTGGAGCAAGCGCGCCAAGAGGCTCAGGATATTATTGAGCAGTCTCGTCAAACAGGTGGTAAACAGGCTGAAGCTCTTCTCGCAGATGCTAACGCGGAAGCAAATCGTCTTAAAACCGATGCAATACGCGAAATTGAGAGCGAGAAGAACAAAGCAGTTGCAGCGCTTCGCAGCGAACTGGGTACAGCTTCCGTTCAGATTGCATCTAAATTGATTAAAAAAGAAGTTGAGAACGGTCCTGCACAAGAGGAACTTGTGAACCAATACCTCAATGAGGTAGGAGGCCGACAATGAGCCGCGATACGATAGTTGCCAAGCGTTATGCGAAAGCATTGTTCGAAGTTGCTCTTCAACAACAACAGGTTCTTGAGGTTGAAGAGGAACTGCGCGTAGTTGTCAGTGCATTGACTGGAGATTCCGATATTCAGAAGTTTATCATATCTCCTAATATCTCTGATGAAGCCAAGCAGAATGTGCTTCATTCAAGCCTTGATGGCAAGGTGTCCGAGCCTGTCATCCGTACGGTCTTACTGTTGATTGAACGCGGACGCGTTGAATTGCTGGAAGATTTGCTGAACGATTATCGGAAGATTCAAGGCGAGTCGCTCGGCTTCGCTGATGCGCGCGTCTACTCGACATATGCATTGAATGATGAAGAAAAAGAAGCGGTAGCCCGTGAATTCGGTGGCCGTGTGAATAAAAAGATTCGTATCGAGAACATTGTTGATCCGACTCTGCTGGGCGGATTGAAAGTCGCCATTGGCGATACGATCTATGACGGCAGCTTGGCTGGCAAGCTCGAACGTCTTGAGCAGTCTTTTAACAGACGAGTACAGTAGATTGGGGTGAGGACACTTGAGTATCAAACCAGAAGAAATCAGTACATTAATTAAGAGCCAAATCGAACAATACAAGACCGATATCGATGTAGTCGAAGTCGGAACGGTTATCGAGGTTGGTGATGGTATTGCTCGTGTGTACGGACTTGAGAACGTCATGTCCAACGAGTTGGTTGAATTCCCAAGCGGTGTTATGGGACTCGCCATGAACGTGGAAGAAAGCAATGTTGGTGTCGTTATCCTGGGACCTTACTACGATATTCGTGAAGGCGACCAAGTGAAACGTACTGGTCAAATCATGCAAGTGCCTGTAGGCGAAGCATTGATTGGACGCGTTGTGAACCCACTAGGTATTCCGGTAGATGGCAAAGGACCAATCGCTACAACGGAATTCCGTCCTGTCGAAGGTAAAGCACCAGGCGTAATGGATCGTAAATCGGTTCATGAGCCAATGCAAACAGGGATCAAAGCCATTGATGCAATGGTTCCAATCGGTCGTGGACAACGTGAGTTGATCATCGGTGACCGTCAAACAGGTAAAACATCCATCGCAATTGATGCGATCCTGAACCAAAAAGGTAGTGGCATGAAGTGTATCTATGTGGCTATTGGTCAGAAACAGTCTACGGTTGCTCAAGTTGTGGAAACTCTTCGTCGTAAAGGCGCAATGGAATACACGATCGTTGTAACTGCAGCAGCTTCCGATCCATCACCACTCTTGTACATCGCACCGTATTCCGGTTGTTCGATGGGTGAGTACTTCATGTACAAAGGCGAGCACGTTTTGGTTATCTATGATGACTTGACGAAACAAGCTTCTGCTTACCGTGAGCTTTCCTTGTTGCTTCGTCGTCCACCGGGCCGTGAGGCTTATCCGGGTGACGTCTTCTACTTGCACTCCCGTTTGCTGGAGCGTGCCGCGAAGCTGAATGATGAACTGGGTGGTGGTTCTTTAACCGCGCTTCCGTTTATTGAAACACAAGCTTCCGACGTATCTGCATACATTCCAACGAACGTAATCTCCATCACGGACGGACAGATCTTCCTGGAAGCTGACTTGTTCAATGCTGGACAACGCCCAGCGATCAACGTAGGTATTTCCGTATCCCGTGTCGGTGGTTCTGCTCAGATCAAAGCGATGAAAAAGGTTGCAGGTTCCCTGCGTCTTGACCTCGCTCAATATCGTGAGCTTCAAGCGTTCTCCCAGTTCGGTTCCGATCTGGATAAGGCGACTCAGGCCCGCCTGAATCGTGGTGCTCGTATGATGGAAATCCTGAAGCAAGGTGTTAACCAGCCTCTGCCTGTAGAACAACAGGTAGTCAGCTTGTACACTGCAGTTAAAGGATTCCTGGATGAAATTCCAACAGGTGATGTTACTCGTTTTGAGCGTGAGTTCCTTGCGTTCATGGAGAGCAGTCATCCGGAAATTCTTGCATCGATCCGTGATACTAAAGAATTGACTGCAGACAACGAAAATGCGCTAAAAGGCGCAATTGAGAAGTTCAGAAAGAGTTTTGCTGTCTCTGTCTAAATAAATGATTGCAGCTGCGGAGTTGTCTATTCGATTCCGCATGTCTGCATGTAATACTTTGACTTAGTCAAAAAAGATGATGCTTACGAAGTAACTTTGACTCCGTCAAAGTTTTGAGGTGGTGAAATCATGGCAAAAGGCATGCGCGAAATTAAGCGGCAAATTAAAAGCGTACAAAGCACCAAGCAGATCACCAAAGCAATGGAGATGGTAGCTGCTGCAAAACTGCGTAAAGCGCAGGAAAAAGCGGAAGCAGCCCGTCCATATTCGGAGAAACTGAAAGAAGTTGTAGCGAGTATTGCTTCTAGCGCACAAGATATTAAACACCCGATGCTGGAGAGCCGTCCTGTTAAAAAGACAGCTTACCTGATCATTACATCGGACCGTGGTCTTGCGGGTGGATACAATGCGAACGTTTTGCGTCAAGTTAATCAGACGCTCAAAGAGCGCCATAACTCCTCGAATGACTACGAATTGTTCGTCATTGGACGTAAAGGACGCGATTACTTCAGACGTCGTGAAATGGCGATGGCATCCACAACAACAGATCTGTCGGATTCGCCTTCATTTGCAGATATCAAATCCATTGCACACGAAGCAGTTCGTGGGTTTGAACTGGCTGAATTTGATGAATTGTACATTTGTTATAACCGCTTTGTGAATGCGTTGACCCAGATTCCTACGGTAGAAAAACTTCTTCCGATGGAAACACCTGAGGTAACTGCTGCGGAAGGACAAGCTGCATACGAGTACGAGCCGTCTGCTGAAGCTGTACTGGAGGTTTTGCTTCCGCGTTATGCGGAAACGCTGATCTATGGTGCGCTTCTAAACGGTAAGGCAAGTGAGCTGGGCGCGAAAATGACAGCAATGGGTAATGCAACCAAAAATGCATCTAAGCTCATTAACGACTTGTCATTGACCTATAACCGTGCCCGTCAAGCGGCGATTACGCAGGAGATTACGGAAATTGTGGCAGGTGCTAACGCAGCACAAGGATAATTGTTATTTATTAATGAAGGCTTGCAGAGCAAAGATAAACGAACGGACATTATTTTTGCAAAAGTAGCAGGCTTGTAGGAGGGGAACGTTAAGATGAACAAAGGACGCGTTGTGAGCATCATGGGTCCGGTTGTTGACGTCGAGTTTGATCGCGGCGGTCTGCCGGAAATCCTCAATGCCATTACGATCACCACAGTAAGTGAGAGCGGCGTAAGTGTGAACCTTACACTCGAAGCTTCTAGACATCTGGGTGACAACCGGGTACGTTGTATTGCGATGTCCACCACGGATGGACTTGTTCGTGGTATGGAAGCATTAGACACAGGAGCGCCAATCTCTGTACCAGTCGGAGAAGCGACACTGGGTCGTGTATTTAACGTACTCGGCGAAACCATTGATACTGGCGGTGCCGTAGCTACTGAACGGAAGAACCCGATTCACCGTTCAGCGCCTGCATTTGATGAACTGACTACCCAAGCAGAGATGCTGGAAACAGGAATTAAAGTTATCGACTTACTCGCTCCTTACGCCAAAGGTGGTAAAATCGGTCTCTTCGGTGGTGCCGGTGTAGGTAAGACGGTAACCATTCAGGAATTGATCAACAACATCGCACAAGAGCACGGCGGTATCTCCGTATTCGCGGGTGTTGGTGAGCGTACACGTGAAGGTAATGACTTGTATCACGAGATGAGTGATTCCGGCGTTATCAACAAAACAGCAATGGTCTTCGGACAAATGAACGAGCCTCCAGGCGCACGTCTTCGTGTAGCCCTCACAGGTCTGACAATGGCGGAATACTTCCGTGATGAAGAAGGCCGTGACGTGTTGCTCTTTATCGATAATATCTTCCGTTTCACCCAAGCGGGTTCAGAAGTATCTGCCTTGCTTGGACGTATGCCTTCCGCGGTAGGTTACCAACCTACGCTGGCAACAGAAATGGGTCAGCTGCAAGAGCGTATCACATCAACAAAAAAAGGTTCTGTAACATCCATTCAGGCCATCTACGTGCCTGCGGATGACTACACTGACCCGGCTCCTGCAACGACGTTTGCCCATTTGGATGCAACGACGAACTTGGAGCGTAAAATTTCCGAGATGGGTATCTACCCTGCGGTGGATCCATTGGCTTCCAGCTCACGGATCTTGTCCCCTGAAGTTGTAGGTGAGGAACACTACAGCGTAGCTCAAGGCGTTAAACGTATCTTGGCACGTTACAATGAATTGCAAGATATCATTGCAATCCTGGGTATGGACGAGTTGAGTGAAGAAGACAGAGCGCTTGTATACCGTGCTCGTAAAATCCAACGTTTCTTGTCCCAGCCATTCCACGTTGCTGAAGCATTTAACGGTATTCCGGGTAAATACGTTCCGGTTAAAGAAACGGTGCGCAGCTTTAAAGAGATTCTCGAAGGTAAGTATGATGATCTTCCGGAAGCAGCTTTCCTCTTTGTGGGTACAATTGAAGAGGCAGTGGAGAAAGCCAAAACACTGGTTTAGTCTGAATCCAGGATTGTCCTTATGTGGGCTATCCTTCGGATAGTTTCAGGAGGGATGGAATTGAGCACCTTTTTGTTGGAAATTGTAACACCCGAGCGTCTGGTATATTCAGAACAGGTAGATCGGATCACGGCTCGTGGTATTGAAGGGGAACTGGGCATTCTGCCAGGTCATATTCCTATGGTTACACCTTTGCAGATTGCACCAATCTATATTCATAACGGAAAAGAAAATAAACGAGTTGCCATCGGTGGCGGGTTTATCGAAGTACGTAGAGATAAGGTTGTTGTACTCGCAGAGAGTGCTGAATTCCCGGAAAGCATTGATGTGGATCGTGCTCGTGCGGCAAAAGAGCGGGCAGAACGTCGGCTTGCAAGCCAAAGCAATCAGGACCACTTTGATCACCGCCGTGCAGAGATTGCTCTGCAAAAAGCGGTTAACCGGATTAATGTATTCGGCAAATAAACGATTCTCGGAAGCCCGGCGGCTTAGTCTGCCGGGCTTTTTTGAGTTTGTTTAATAGAATTGTTTTATCAAATATAGTAAAAGATTTGGCCTCAAATTCCATGTGATCCCTTCATTAAACAGAAGTTTATTAAGCAGATTAATCACCGATTATGAGGACTTGAATAGAATGTAGGACTAAAGTAGTGGGCGCATTTACCACTGAGAGAACCATTTTTATCAAGAAGGAATTCAAATTATTTCCGAGGAAATGACAGAATCGATATCGAAATAGCGCTCTTTTATGTCGTTTTAGTCACAAAATCCCGGCATTTTAAAATTAAAATATTTTAGAAGTGGAAATCAATGTAATTGACAATGTATGATGAAAGAGCCTATATTCCATAGAGTCAGCAGAAGCAGGCAGCTGCGTAGTAGATTCCATAGTCATGCACAGCCGGATTGTTGCTGCTCGCCTATTGGGCATCAGGAGATTCCTGCATGGCAGGAGTAAATCTGACAGTACGCTCAGCATGTTATCCTCAATACATACCTATGCTAACAAGTTATGGGTGTTGGGCATATGATATGCTGATCGCTGCAACAAATGTGGAGGTAATGAATATATGGATACTGATCTGACGAATCAGGTGAACCAAGCGCTAAGCACCAATGGCTTGGTCTCAATTATCGTCTCCCTGTTATGTATAGCATTGTCTTGGTGGGCTTTACAGAACCTCAAACTGGATTTAATCATCAGACAGCCACGAGGTGCTCAGGGAAGACTGTTACATTTGTTGTTCGCCATCATTTTGGGGCACGCCGTTGCTGGCTTTGTCATTGACTACTTGTCTTGGACCCAAATGTTGAAGAATTTGTTTTAATGTTGAGATGGTTGGTTAATCATCTGTTAGGATCTTCAAGGAGCTCATTGTCGAATAACATCGATTAATTGTGTTAACAATTAGAGTATGAGTTGTCGGTAAAGTAATTAAGAAAAAAAATGTGACGTAAAATTGGATGAATTTGAGATGTTTTATGTAAAAATGCTTGTATCGTACAATTCAACAATGTTATGATGGAAGTTAGGGAATTCACAATTGTTCACTTATTTTGTAGTTATAAACGGGATATCCGGTTGATGCCGGCTAATAACCATCCCACTCTGTCTGTTCTGATGCTCTGTTGGCTTGTAAGACACTGATTTTACATGCTGAATAGCAAGATGTACGGCACATGGTATCATTGATATGGATTATAAAAACTAATTCTTTTCTGAACAGACATCTGTGGCAATATGCCAAAATATGTCGAAATTCCATACACAGCAACAGTCCTTTCTAGCACAGTGGGGCTTACGTATTCCGGAATGAAGAAAAGGGAATAAAAGCGCGGAGGGAACCATGATGAGCAAATTTATCGTCCGCGGTGGCAAAAGGTTGACCGGAAGTGTCAAAGTTAGCGGCGCTAAAAATTCTGTTCTTCCGATCATCGCTGCCTCTCTCTTAGGGGAAGAAGGACAAAGCGTTATTGTTGACGCGCCTCCTCTAGACGATGTGATGACGATTAACAAGGTGTTGGAATCGCTGGGAGCGGGAGTTACATACCGGGACGAAGTGATTACCGTAAATGCGGAGAAACTTACTTCCTGTGAAGCCCCGTATGAATGGGTAAGTAAAATGCGGGCGTCTTTCCTGGTCATGGGGCCTTTGTTGACGCGAATGGGTCATACAAGAATCTCACTTCCTGGTGGATGTGCCATCGGTACACGACCTATTGATCAGCATTTGAAAGGTTTTGAAGCCATGGGCGCAGAGATCAGCTTGGGCCAAGGTTATATCGAAGCTCGTAGCCAAGGTCGGTTGCGTGGCGCGAAAATTTATCTGGATGTGGCTTCCGTAGGTGCCACTCAAAATATTATGATGGCTGCTACATTGGCCGAAGGCGTAACTGTTCTGGAGAATGCGGCAAAAGAACCTGAAATTGTGGATCTTGCCAACTTCCTGAATGGAATGGGTGCCATTGTACGTGGTGCTGGTACTGGAGTGATCCGCATCGAAGGTGTGGAGAAGCTGACAGGCGTTACTCACACGGTCATTCCGGATCGAGTAGAAGCTGGTACGTATATGGCTGCTGCTGCAATCTCTGGTGGTGACGTGTACATTGAAGGTGCAATCTCTGATCACCTGGGCTCCGTTATTGCGAAGCTTGAAGAGATGGGTGTAACGATTCAACCGGATGAGAATGGCGTGCGTGTAATCGCAGATCGTCCTCTTAAGGCTGTGGACGTGAAAACATTACCATACCCAGGATTCCCGACCGATATGCAATCCCAGATGATGGCACTCTTGCTCGCATCTGAAGGAACAAGTGTCGTGACAGAGACTGTTTTTGAAAACCGATTCATGCATGTGGATGAATTCCAATTGATGAATGCGGAGATCAAAGTTGAAGGACGTTCGTCCATCATCACAGGTAATGCCAAACTGAAGGGTGCCAAAGTAACGGCTACCGATTTGCGTGCGGGTGCCGCACTCATTATTGCAGGTCTTGTTGCTGAAGGTACAACGGAAGTGGGCGGTGTTCATCACATCGACCGTGGCTATGTACATCTCGCTGAGAAGCTTAACGGACTTGGCGCTGACATCTATCGGATTTCGGTTGATGAGCCTAAGCTGGAAGCAACCAAAGCGCCTAGTGAAAAAGTGGAGAAAGAAGTACCGATGTTTAAGGTGCAACCGACTTTAGCTTAACACTGGATTGAACTAAAAAAATCCTGTTCTATAGTATTGAGTCACACGATTGTGTGGATTACAAATGCGATAGACATATGTTGTAAAAGATGAAAAGCTAAGCCATCCGGCTTGGCTTTTTTTGTGTTTATTTTCAAGAAGACGAATGTGATGTTTAATACCTGATTCTATTAATAGCTGGTCCTAACTTGTATAGCATAACATCGTATTCTGTATCAATTCTGAACCAAATGAAAGAGCGTACTCTATATAGGGTCTCGTATCCAGTTAAACACCGGTATTCAGCGATAGATCAACCTTTTTAAGATGTACATAGTAAAAGAAAGCTGGAAATGTAACGGAACGAATGGGGCCTCGTTTCTCTTAAATCAGGTTCTATCAGATCAAGCTAACTCATACCCTAAACTATGGATTTGAACAACACGACCGGCACTTAACCGGCCATAGACAACGGAGGGTTATATTCGAATGAAAGAAGCTCGTGTACAGGTAAAGGTACCCCTTGTCCCTCGTCCGGGTATGCAAGAGCCGGAGGGAAATATCGTAACTGGAGTGGAAAAAGACAAGTTTGCCCCAGTGAACCTGAGGGCTGTCCCATCACATCCTGGAAAATGTTCAAGCCCAGAGCAGATGTCGACAGATAAACTAGACAGACAGGCAGCCGAGCACATCCATATACCTGTTATTGAGTTGGACCAGTTCCGCCGGGTGAAGCGTCGTCGAATGCGGACATTCGGACGAAAACGTCGATGGGGACGTAACCCAACAAGATGGCAACCGGCTGCCGCTGTATCTGCCTTATTGGCAATGGCATTACTGATCCCGGTGATTCTGGTATGGCCGCGGGAGAGCGAATCGGTTAAGCCAACCCCTGTTCGAGCAGATACCAACAGTACACCATCCCCAGCTCCTGCGCCAGCAGTCCCTGTTACCTACCCCGAACCCCAAGTGCGCGTATACCTGTCTGCAACGGGGACAACGATGAATCTGCCATTGGAAGACTATGTTACCGGGGTAGTAGCAGCAGAGATGCCAGCGGAATTCAGACTGGAGGCGTTAAAGGCGCAGGCGATCGCAGCGCGCACATTTATCGTACGAAGACTCGCTGCGAGTGATACAAGTGGTGTTCCATCGGGTACGGCCGATGTGACGGATACGGTCAGCCACCAGGTGTTTATTCCGCCAGATCAGGTGAAATCGGAATGGACTCGTCTGGGGAAGGCGAAGGAATGGGAGAAGTTGCAACAGGCTGTACGCGAAAGTCGAGATGCGGTTATGACATATCAGGGCAAAGCGATCACAGCTTCCTTTTTCTCTACAAGTAATGGATATACGGAGAATGCAGAAGATGTGTGGGGGAACGCTGTGCCATATCTGCAAAGTGTAGACAGTCCCTGGGATAAAAACCTGGCACCCGGCTTCGAGCAGACGGTCACCATGAAGCGTAACGAGATTCTGCAGAAGCTAAACTTGGATGCCATTCCGGTTACTGCTCAGAAGGATGGATCATGGATGGAAGTATTATCTACCACCAAAGGGCATCGAATAAAGGAAATGCAGATCGCAGGTGAAACATTCAACGGTCCTGAGGTTCGCAAGCTGCTCGGATTAAGATCCAGCCAATTCAGTTGGAAGGCTGTGGGAGATGAGGTCCAGATTACAACGTACGGGTATGGTCATGGTGTGGGTATGAGCCAATGGGGAGCAAACGGCATGGCGCAGGAGGGACACACCGCCACCCAGATCCTCAAACATTACTATACAGGTATCTCATTCGGACAGGCATCCAAGATGCTGGCATCGAAGTAGGAGATAGGGACAGGGATGTATAGATAAATGCTTTGACTCATGAGGACGTCAGGAAAGCCTTAGTTGACCGGTATCCAGTCACATCCTATATCATTTCGCTTTCTGCTAGTAAACTGACTTCGTAGAAAGATTGGTCATTAAAGCCAATTTGAGCTTAGTACCAACCACCCATTCCGGAGCTTTCGAGATTTGGCTATATATACGAAGAGTGCTAGCCGTATGGGGAGCGTAGGGGACAGAAAAGACCTGTAGAAACAAAGTGTCCGCCTTTACTACCGGATTTCACCTTTGAAGAAGGTGATAGAAGAAATCTGGTAGTAACCAGCGGTCGAAAGGTTTTCTGGCCCCGAAGCGGCGCACCAACTAGCTGCACACACACTCCATATATAGCACTCTCTGAAACCTCCGTGAAAATAATTAGAGTCGCGCGTGTATAAAAGAGTTGCACCCGGTAACACTTGTTACTGAGGTGATTAACATGAATGAACAAAACAAAAAAACAATCCAAGAAGAAACTCCTAAAACAACTCAAGGAGTACCGGCTAGCCAGCCCTCTTCATGGAAAAGAGCAATGTCCAAACGCTGGGTCTTCCCGGCAGCCTACATCGCAGCAGCAGGCATTATACTAACCTTAGTGTGGGTCTATCAGGGCACAGGCGACAAAACGCTGAACTCGGACCCTGCTAGCGGGGTAGTAGAAACAGGCGCATCGGCGGGTACAGAAGGAACAGCGGTAGGCGGAGAAGAAGAAAGTGTGGAAGTTGTTGCAAAGTCGGAGAATTTTGTATGGCCGGTAGCGGTACCGTCCGAAATTTCGGTAGTGAAACCTTTCTATGATAACGAAGCTTCAACGGAGGAACATGAAGCGGCGATGGTGCAGTACAATGATACATTTATCCCGAACACAGGTGTGGATCTGGCACGTGGGGATAACAAAACGTTTGAAGTCAAAGCAGCACTTGCCGGTAAAGTTACACGGGTGGAACAAAATCCGCTCACAGGTCAGGTTGTGGAAATCACTCACAGCGATAACCTGAAGACGGTATACCAAAGCTTGGCAGACGTCAAAGTGAAACAGGACGACGAAGTGAAACAGGGAGATGCGATTGCATCTGCTGGCGTTAATGAATTGGGTAAAACGCTCGGCAACCACCTTCACTTTGAAGTGTACGAAGACGGACAGCCGGTTAACCCGCAAGGATATCTTCCGGAAAAATAAATGATTTATACCGCAGTAACATGACGGGCAGAGGGTTAAACCTCTGCTCTTTTTGTGCTTTTCAGAAAATAATGGGACCTTCGAAGCTTGTCACACCTCTAAACCGCGAATATATAGGCATGCTCCTCATATAATGTACCAAACTATCCACACAGTAGGGAGGCGGGAGCGTGCACGATTACATCAAGGAACGGACCATCAAAATTGGTCGCTGCATTGTTGAGACGAGGAATACGGTCCGTACCATAGCCAAGGAATTCGGCGTGTCAAAGAGTACTGTGCATAAGGATCTGACGGAGCGTCTGCCGGAAATCAACCCTGATCTTGCTGACCAGGTGAAACACATTTTGGAGTATCACAAGTCGATCCGCCATTTGCGGGGCGGGGAAGCGACCAAAATCAAATACAAAAAAACGAGTGGCAAGAAACGTGAGGTGTTGGCTTCCGCCAAATCGTAAGCATCTTCACAAAGACGTAGGCCAAAAAGCTCACACATGCATTGAATCCCTCCCCTGAAGTATGATATGTTAAAAGCTGGTACAGGATCGAATTATGACATCTTATCAGCCCGATTTTTACATATATATGTTGCACTTTGTCGAACGAGCGGTGACGTGATAAGGGACTCTTTTTCACAGGATACGCTGACCAAATAATATCACTTTGGGGGCTCTTTTATGTTTAGCAAGGATATCGGTATTGATCTTGGCACGGCGAACGTGCTTATTCACGTGAAAGGAAGTGGGGTTGTCCTCGATGAACCTTCCGTCGTGACCATTGAAAGAGATACGAAGCGTGTCCTTGCTGTTGGGGAAGAAGCGCGTCGTATGGTGGGGCGTACTCCAGGTAACATTGTTGCCATTAGACCGTTGCGCGACGGCGTTATTGCGGACTTCGAGATTACAGAAGCGATGCTCAGACATTTCATTAATCGTGTGGGTGCAAGAAGTTGGTACAGCCACCCTCGAATTCTGATTTGTGCACCAACGAACATTACTTCCGTGGAGCAGAAGGCCATCCGCGAGGCAGCGGAGCGCAGCGGTGCCAAAGAAGTGTTTCTGGAAGAAGAGCCGAAAGCGGCAGCGATCGGTGCGGGAATGGATATTTTTCAGCCGAGCGGCAATATGGTCGTGGATATCGGCGGCGGCACGACTGACGTTGCAGTCCTTTCTATGGGCGACGTAGTCACCGCCTCTTCTATTAAAGTCGCAGGGGACAAGTTCGACGAAGCCATTATCAAGTTTATCAAAGCCAAGTACAAGCTCATGATCGGTGAACGGACTGCGGAAGATATCAAGATTGCGATTGGTTCGGTGACACCAGGTGGACATCAATCCGAGATGGATATTCGTGGGCGCGATATGGTATCCGGTCTGCCAGTTACCGTAACGGTATCGGGAAAAGAAGTACAGGAAGCACTTTGGGATTCCGTGCAATCCATCATCGTTGCAGCCAAGTCGGTACTGGAACGTACACCGCCGGAATTGTCAGCGGACATTATCGACCGTGGTGTAGTGTTGACTGGTGGAGGCGCATTGCTCAAAGGACTGGACGAGCTTTTGTCCAATGAATTGCATGTACCGGTATGGGTTGCGGAAGATCCAATGCATTGTGTCGTGAAGGGGACAGGCATTATGCTTAATAATTTGGATCAGGTGGTTAAGAAAAAGTTCTAATCTGCCGATATAAATAGCAAAGGTTCGCCATGCTCGGAAAGCAGAACGGACAAGCAGCCAGCCTGTGATGCAGGACAAGCGCTTGAGGAGAGGGGTTAATTCATGTTAAGAGGTCTGTACACCGCTACTGCGGGAATGATTACGCAACAACGCCGCCATGATACAGCAACGCAGAATATTGTAAATGCGAACACGACGGGATATAAACAGGTGAATAGCGTAAGCCGTTCCTTCCCGGAAATGCTCATTACCTTGGTAGGCGGAGATGCGAATCTCCCGACAAAGCGGCTGGGCAAGCTGAACACAGGGGTGTTCGCGGAAGAGAGTTTGTCCATGAATTTGCAGGGGACCATTATGGAGACTGGACAGAAAAATGATTTTTCCATTTCATCCAATATGACTGTCAATGATCCACAGACTGGACAACCTGTCCCGTTTGATGCTTCAGGCAAATTTGTACGGGCCGATGGTACGGTAACTTACCAGCCTCAGGCGTATTTTACAGTTCAGGATGCACAAGGTAATACCGGATATACACGTGATGGTCACTTCGAGATTACAGGAACCGGACAGCTGCTGAGTTCAACAGGTTCACAAGTGTTGGATAATAATGGACAACCTGTAGTGTTGACAGGTTCGGTAGAGCAATTTAAAGTGGATGAGCAAGGCCGTCTTGTGGATGCAGCAACGGGTGCACCGACAGGCGTTACTCTCGGTATTAGTGTCATTGACCAGCCGAATCAACTGGTTCGTCAAGGTGATGGCAATTTCAGTCTGAGTGATGAAAATGGGGCAACTGCCCGGATGCTGGCTGCCGGTGATAATGTGCAGATCCGTCAGGGATACCTGGAAGGCTCGAATGTCGATGCTTCACAGGCAACGGTTGATATGAACGCTGCATACCGTGCATATGAAGCGAACCAGAAGGTCGTACAGTTCTACGACCGCAGTTTGGAAAAAGCCGTCAATGAAGTCGGTCGTGTATAACGACGACGTTTAAATATAACCGCGTAGCGGAGAGCCAAACGCCCTTTGCGTAGCAAAGTAGAGAGGCTCACGCGAAGCGCAAGAGCCTAGACGCAGCCGAGCCTATGCGAGGGTTGCGCAGCTGTACTTGAGCGTAGCGACGGTCTCGACAGTCCTTTGCGAAGCAAAGCAGGGAAGAGACCACGCGGAGCTACACGCCGTATAAAGAGCGTGTCCGACTATGATTTAGCCATGTGAAACGATGGCGGGAATCATAGTCGGACAGTCGCGGCGCACACACACCACCGCCACTTAGCAAGATCGTACCCCACTTACCTAATCCGCCTGTTTCGGGAGTCCAGAGGGCAGCGCCATCTGGGGCCCTCCCTACTAGGGAGGGTTTGGGAGGGTGGACAGGAACCAAGGGAGGGTAAACCACCAATGAATAATTCCATGATTAGTGCCAAAGTTTCCATGACTGCCATACAGCAGCGTCTGGATGTCATTTCCGATAATATTGCCAACGTGAATACGGCAGGCTATAAGAGCAAGCAAGCGGCTTTCGAGGATGTGCTGACCCGGGTTCAACAACAACCGGACAAATACAAACTGGATGGACGTTCCACACCGATGGGATATAACCTCGGTTTTGGTGCTCGTTTGGCAGATGTGACGAAGGATATGTCTCAGGGCACCTTAAATGAGACAGGCCTTCCAACCGATCTGGCCATTGAGGGAAATGCTATGTTTGCAGTTGAAGCGAATGGGGAAAAAATGTGGACACGTCAGGGTGCATTTCATTTTGTACCGGATACAAGACCGAAGCCTACTCCGAATTCACCAGACATGATGGTTATGGTCAATGGCGAAGGTCACTTTGCTCTGGATCGTCTAGGAAACCGTATTACGGCACCGAATAATAGCAAGGTTGCTTTTGATGAAAATGGCAACCTGCTAATCCGACGCGGTAATGAGGCGAACGCAACCATTGGAGCACAACTGCAAGTGGTAGACATTGAACGCCCTGAGGGGCTGGTACAGTATGCGGATAACCTGTTCGGGCTGGATGCGGGATTAACCGAGGATGATGTATTTGGCGCTGATGCAGCTACACGTCAAGCGACTGCCATGATCCGTCCAGGTTATCTGGAGCAATCCAATGTGGATCTGACACAGGAGATGGCTTTGCTTATGCAAGGACAGCGGACATATCAGTTGGCGGCACGGGCGCTAACTTCGAGTGACTCCATGATGGGTCTTGCCAACACTATAAGAGCGTAAAAGGTGAATGTGATGACAGAAACACAGCAGCAGAACAGTAAGCCAGAGAAGAAGGAAGTCAAGAAGAAGAAGAGTGGATGGCGCATCGCAAGATGGTTTCTGGTTCCGGTCCTGCTTGTTCTTGCCCTTGCTGGCGGAATGGTAGCTGGATATGTGGTACTGGGCAAACAGGATATCGGTTCCGTATTGCAATGGAGTACATGGGAACATGTATATAATCTGGTATTCGCTCCATAATGTAACGAGTTAAGCGAAAACTCCTGCGCAGGCAGGAGTTTTCTTTTTGACGTTGAAAACAGTATAATGATGGATGACGTTTGACGTCAAAAGAGGCCTCCCCTGCGAAAGACATTCGTCATCGCGAAGAGAGACCCCTTATCTTAACCTTCACTACTGCAGTCATGAAGGATATAACTAGTGTTAACCGAAAATATGCTTTTCATACAAAATTTAAAAATTAAAAACCCATTTGTATGAGCTTTTGATTTTGTCATGTGAGGGTTGACCTTGCAGCACCGAAGTAAGTGGAGGGAACGGAATCGTTCAGAAGAAGCGAAGCGCTCGCCTTTGTCACCGAATTTTGACCTCTCTGAGGTTGATCAAAAAAAATCGGAGACAACAGCGATCAGAAGGACGATCCGTAACCGTAACGACCACCGTAGCGCTAAGAGTCAATCCATGATGAAGAACGCTCATATAAACATCCCGAGAGGAGATTACACTGTGCTCGATATCAAACAGATCCAAGAGATCATCCCGCACCGCCCCCCATTTTTGCTGGTGGACAAGATTCTAGAGATTGAGGATGGCAAACGTGCCGTTGGTTTGAAGAACGTAACCATTAACGAACCTTTCTTCATTGGTCATTTCCCAGAGTATCCGGTAATGCCGGGTGTACTGATTACAGAAGCGCTGGCGCAAGTTGGTGCAGTAGCCATTCTGAATTTGGAAGGCAACAAAGGCAAAATCGGCTTTTTGGCGGGACTGGACAATTTCCGATTCCGTGGACAAGTTGTGCCCGGAGATACGTTGATGTTGGAAGTAGAGATTACACGTCTGAAGGGTTCCATTGGTAAAGGTAAAGCAACAGCCCGAGTGGGCGACAAAGTGGTCGCTGAAGGCGAGATCATGTTTGCACTGTCTGACCCAAGCTGATTACATACGTGAGCAATTACATCATGCAGGGACTTAGTCGGACCGAATGATGCAAGATGCTGAAGTAACGCAGCACACCTGAATTTATATAGACGGAAGGGGTTTATCGGAATGGAACAGTTAAGTACAGCAGCAGCAGAAACGTTGCAGCAATGGTTGGAGGATGCTTCGATTGATGAAGCAACGAAACAGGAGCTTCGTGACTTGCAGGATCAGCCGAAAGAGCTGGAGGAACGTTTTTACAGAAACCTGGAGTTCGGTACAGGAGGATTGCGTGGAGTCATTGGTGCCGGAAGCAATCGGATGAATCGTTACACTGTGGGTCGGGCGACGCAAGGGTTTGCGCGTTATCTCCTTGAGCAGCATGGTGACCAAGAAGGCAAACCTTCTGTCGTCATTGCTCATGATTCCCGTCATTTCTCACCTGAATTCACACTGGATGCTGCGCTTGTACTGGCTGGAAACGGCATTGTAGCCAAGCTGTTCCCATCCTTGCGTTCAACTCCTGAGTTGTCATTCGCGGTTCGTCATCAGAATGCAACTGGCGGAATCGTCGTTACAGCGAGCCATAACCCACCGGAATATAACGGATATAAAGTCTACAATCATGAGGGCGGTCAATTGGTGCCGGATGAAGCGGAAAAAGTCATTCAGTACATTCAAGAAGTGCCTTCTCTTGCTGATGTGAAGAAGCTGACGCAAGAAGAAGCAGAAGCTCAAGGCCTTCTGATTTGGTTGGGTGAAGAGCAAGACCAAGCGTTCGTGGATACCGTAGCAAGCTGCAGCCTGAGCCGCGAACTGATCCAATCCGTAGGCCGTGATTTCAAAATCGTATACACACCGCTGCACGGAACAGGCAACATCCCTGTACGTCGCGTGCTGGAGCAGATCGGATTCGAGCAAGTGCACATTGTAGCGGAACAAGAACAGCCGGATGCTGAGTTCTCTACAGTGAAATCCCCTAACCCGGAAGAACGCGAAGCGTTTACGCTTGCAATGAAGCTGGGAGAATCCGTAGGCGCTGACATTCTGATCGGAACAGATCCGGATGCAGACCGTATGGGTGCTGTTGTGAAAGACAACGATGGCAAATTTTTCGTCTTGTCCGGTAACCAGTCTGGTGCCATTATGGTACATTACCTGTTAAGTCGCCTGCAAGAGACGGGTACACTGCCAAGCAATGGTGCGGTTGTCAAAACGATCGTAACAAGTGAGATGGGTGCTGTCATTGCTGAACATTACGGTGCAGAAGTGATGAATACACTGACAGGCTTCAAATATATCGGTGAAAAAATGAACCAGTTCGAAGCAACAGGCAGTCATACATTCTTGTTCGGATATGAAGAGAGTTATGGCTACCTTTCCGGCAACTATGCCCGTGACAAGGATGCTGTCCTTGCCTCGATGCTGATTGCTGAAGCTGCTGCGTATTATAAGAGTCAAGGCAAGACGCTCTATGATGTCTTGCAAGAGTTGTACAACCAATTCGGATACTTCCTGGAGAAGCTGGAGTCCCGTACGCTGAAAGGCAAAGATGGCGTAGCTCAGATTCAGGGCAAAATGACCGACTGGCGTTCCAATCCGCCACAAGAAGTAGCGGGAATTGCTGTACAAGATGTACTGGACTACTCCCTTGGTTTAGACGGTCTTCCGAAGGAGAACGTACTGAAGTTCATTTTGGCAGACGGTTCATGGTTCTGCTTGCGCCCTTCAGGAACAGAACCGAAGATCAAAGTATACTTCGCCGTGCGTGGAGAGAACTTGGAAGATGCGGAAAGCCGGATCGAGCGTCTGGTGACTACAGTGATGTCGCGTGTAGACGCACAATAATACGAATGCAGCAATGAGCAAGAACATGAGAAGGCCTCTCCGCACCGTAAGGTTGGTTGGCGGAGGGGTTTTTCTTTGAAATAAAAGTGTAGATGGATCTAGCATATAAGAGGGCTTGTTGACACAAGCTGTTTGTAACCTATTGTATAAATGTTAAATGAACGAATTACTTGAGCTGAACGTGCATTTGGTTCCAACACTTGAGGAGGTACATGTAGTGCGTCAAAAATGGCTTTATTGGAATAACGCTTCTCGGAAGTGGTTGTGGCTCGTCGTTATTATCGGTCTCGTTGCGTCCATCCCTGTAATCAGTGATCGGGTGCAGACAGAATCTTCTGCCAAAAAGGTGGAGCTTGTCTTCAACTATCGAGGTCTGCTGGATATTTCCGCCTATCAGGCACATCCGCAAGATTTCATGAATGAACAATTGACTCGTCTGAAAGACGCAGGCGTAACAACGATGGCTGTGTTCGAAAGTACATTGGACGAGCTGAGAAAGACACGCCGACTAATGGTATACAACGGCCAGGATCTCGCGAACCTGACCAAAGATGTGATTCCTTCTAACGCAAATTACACGTATGTGTTATTTACATCAGAGGAAAACACACAGACGTATACCCCTATTATTGAACAAACGTTCGCTGATCGGCAGATTCCAGTGCTACCATGGGAATATGAAGGTCGTAGCGGCTTAATATTGCAGACTCCTCCGGAGAATGCCAACATGCAGCCTTTGCAGCCCGATCCGGTTGCCGTGAAGATGCTGCGTGATAAAGGTTTCTACATTTTGCCCCGCATCTCGGACGGTGTGCCATACAGCCAGGAATCGATGGAGCGCTTGCTTACCTTCTTCGAGGAAAATGGCGTGAAGCGCATCTTGTTTGATGGTGATGCTGTGAAAGGGTACAATGATAATGCAGAGATGAAAAGTCTCGACCAGTTCGCACAGTTGCTGAACAAACACAACATTGGTCTTGCAGCCATTGAGAACTTGAAGAAACCGCAGTCGGGATTCCAGACCCTTGCTTATAAAACAGACTACAATGTCACGCGTTTATACTCGCTTAGTGATGGAGATGCCAATCTGGACGTAGATACAATTGCTGACCGCTTTGTTCTGGCAACCAAAGACCGTAACATTCGTATGCTCTATATGAATGCATCGCCAAGCCGGAACACAGCAAAGGCCATGATTACAGATCCAATTGAGAATCTGATCAACAGCCTGGGTGAACCAGGTCATGCGGTAGAACGCATGGCGAAGCATGGATTCGAACTAGGACAAGCTGAAGCATTTACAGTTAAGGATTCGTCGATTCAGCGTTATGCCAAGCTGGTTGCTCTCGTTGGTGCAATTGCGATGATTGCACTTATGGTTTCTTACTTTATCCCACTACTGACCTTGATCTCATTTGTAGTTGCTCTAGTGGGCAGTGCCGGATTGTTCCTCTTAAAACCAACGCTGCTGGAGCAAGGAATTGCCTTGCTTGTGGCCATAGCTGCGCCGACCATAGCGATGGTGCTGGCCGTTCGTACAGTGAACTATCAGCAACAACGTCAACCAGACGCATCTGCGGGTCGTCGTTTGAAGCAGACATTAGTTTTATATGTAAGAACGTCAATTCTATCGTTCCTGGCGGTACCTTTTGTCATCGCGTTGCTTAACAGCATTACGTACAGTCTGGTGATTAACCAGTTCCGCGGCGTGAGTCTGTTGCACTTCGCACCTATGGCCCTGGTAGCGATTTACATTGTGTTTTACCGTGGTTCAGGTTCGTTCTCTATTAAGAAAATTAAAGAAATGCTTCGTATGCCAATTAATGTGTTAATGGTTGTTTTGGCACTCGTTGCTGCCGTTGTTGGATACTATTATTTGAGTCGTACAGGTAACTCGGGTTCAGTAACACCATTCGAGATGTTCCTGCGTACCACGCTGGAAGATACGTTCGGTGTACGGCCGAGATTCAAAGAATTCATGCTGGGACACCCGCTGTTTATCGTTGGCGTGTTCGCCGCTTTAAAATATCGTAAAGTCATTTTTGTGCTCATTATTGCAGCTATTGGACAATTGTCCATGGTGGATACGTTCGCGCATATTCATACGCCAGCTGTATTGTCACTCATTCGTGGAGTGATGGGATTGGGACTTGGCTTAATCTTCGGTATCATTGCTGTGGGTGTGTGGCAAGTAGCGGAAGGATGTTGGAAAAAATGGTCACCACTTCTCAAAAGTTAGTCATCTCGGGGTATTACGGATTCCGCAACAGCGGAGACGAAGCGGTGCTAAAGTCGATTTTGACAGCGCTGGAAGAGGAAAGTCAGAGGTCGAACGTCACCATTGAGCCGATTGTACTCTCGGGTGACCCCGAGTGGACAACCTCCATGTACGGTGTACGCTCTGTTCATCGCATGAAACTCAAGGAAGTCCGTGAAGCTCTCAAGGAGAGTGACGGATTAATCAGTGGCGGAGGAAGTCTATTACAGGATGCAACTGGACTGAAATCCATTCCTTATTATCTGGGTGTCATCAAGCTGGCCCAGTGGCTGAAAAAACCAACGTTTATCTATGCACAGGGTATTGGCCCTGTGAAGCGTAAAATTTTCAATCCGATGATAAAATCAGTCTTCAAGGCCTGTACCTATGTATCCGTTCGGGATGAACAATCTGCAGACTACCTACGTGGGCTCGGGCTACAGTGGAATCAGATCCATGTAGTACCCGACCCAGTCATGGGTTTGCCATTACCTGAAGCAAAAGTGGAGAGTGGCACAGGTGCTATTTCAGCAAATGCTGCTAATCAAGCTAGCCGAGTGGAAGCTTCATCTGGAGGACATACCAAGCTTCCTGTGATCGGCATATCGGTGCGGTTCTGGGAGTCAGACCGGAAGGAGCTTACGGCTATTGCAGCCGGATTGAAAAAGCTGTGCTCCAAAAGAGCCGTGCACTTGCGCTTTCTGCCATTTCATTTGCCGAATGATGAACAGGCATCACGATTCCTTATGGAAATGCTCGGTGATGTGACTAGCAAAGGCAGTGAGATTAGCATCACACCGGATCTGACCGATCCTCAGCTTATGCTGGAGGAAGTCAGCAAGTGTGATCTTGTCATCGGTATGCGTCTGCACAGTCTGATCTATGCAGCATCGCAATATGTTCCTCCGGTGGGCATCTCATATGATCCGAAAATTGATCAATTCCTGCTTCGTCTGGATAGTGAACCAGCAGGCAATACGGATACACTCGATGGCGACAAGCTCGCCAAGACGGTCGTTGGACTGCTGGATCAACGTTCACAGTGGTTGAAGGAACATGAAGAAGGCATCACCGAACTGAAGCAGGAAGCCAGAGTGCCTGCACAGCAGATTATTAACTATTTAGGCCGCAAAGGATGAGATAAAGATGAGTCAGACCGGATCAATACCTACCGTTTCGATCTACGGCATTCCTTTTTCCAAACTGACGATGAAAGAAACGGTGAAGGTTCTCCAGGAAGCTGTGCTTTCCAAGCAGACACCCCATCAGGTCATTACAGCCAATCCGATTATGGTTATGGCCGCATTGGAAAATCCCGCAATCATGGAAGTCATGCAAGCTGCGGAATTGATTGTTCCTGATGGAACAGGTGTTGTATGGGCTGCGAACTATTGTGGAGATCCTGTAGCTGAGCGAGTGCCGGGATTTGAGCTTTTACATGAATTGCTGCGTGTTGGAGAAAACTATCGATGGGGCGTATATCTGCTTGGTTCGACCCCTGAGGTGATTCAAGAAACGGCAGTTCGGTTACAACAGCAATATCCGGCGATTCGAATTGTGGGTTATCGCGACGGTTATTTTGGTCCGGCTGAGGATGAACAGGTCGTCGCTTCCATTCGGGAAGCAGCACCTGATCTGTTGTTTGTAGCACGTGGAGCCGACACACAAGAACCGTGGATTCACCAGCACAAAGATGCACTGCAGGTTCCCGTAACCATGGGCGTTGGCGGCAGTTTTGATGTAATTTCGGGCAAAACCAAACGTGCGCCTGTCCTTTTCCAAAAGTTAAGACTGGAGTGGTTCTATCGCTTGTTGCGTGAACCAAGCCGGGCTGGACGGATGCTTGCGCTTCCGAAATTCGCTGTTAAGGTGATGCGGGACAAAGAAAACGTGATGAAAGTCCGTTAAAAACAGGTAATTGCGAGATAAATGCTTGTTTTTGCTAGAAATTGAGGATGGCTTTTCGGGTGTGATGAGCGTATAATTCATTCCGGATTACATGTGTGCCACTCCATGAAAACAGAAGCGTTACACTTGGCACTACGATTGCAAGGCAACCTGTCGATCGCCGTTATCCCCAGATTTCCTTTTATCCTTTTCCAAAGGATGAAATCCGGTGATAAATGCGAACGTTACACTTCTCTAGGTTTTCCTTGCACTCTTCGTTATCGTGTAACAAAATTTTTCATCAAAAGTGACTAACAATAATTTTCATATATAAAAAGAGATCAGGGGATTTATAATTTCGTACAGGTATTATAATTGGGGGTCGAATGTTCAAATGGTAGCGATCTTTATCATTGGATTTATCGTGTCAATGGGACTGGCTCTTGCCCTGACACCACTTGTCAAAAAGTTCGCAGTCCGCATTGGCGCGATGGATACGCCGAATGCACGTAAAGTACACACACGGATCATGCCACGTCTTGGTGGCCTAGGAATATTTCTGGCCTTTATTATTACGGTTGCTGCGTTGCTTCCATTTGTATCGGCATGGTTCACGACTCGGGATATGAGTTTTGTCAGCGCGTTTCTGATTGGTGGAACGATTATCGTACTGATTGGAGCACTCGATGATCGGTTTGAACTATCAGCCAAAGTGAAGTTACTTGGTCAGATCGTTGCTGCTTCTGTCGTTGTATTCGGATTTAATATCCGCGTAGATTTCGTTAACATTCCTTTTCAGGATTCCTATTCTTCACTCGAAGCTTGGGTATCCATTCCGCTGACGATCTTATGGATCGTTGGTGTAACGAATGCGATCAACCTGATTGACGGTTTGGATGGTCTGGCTGCTGGTGTATCTGGTATTGCAATTGGTACCATTGCCGTGATGTCCTTCCTGATGGGGAACATGATGATCGCTTTGATGTGCCTTGTGTTGTTGGGTAGCATCATTGGATTCCTGTTCTTCAACTTCCACCCGGCGAAGATCTTCATGGGAGATACTGGTTCACTATTCCTTGGTTTCTCTCTGGCGATGCTGTCTATGCTCGGATTCAAACAAATTGCTATCGTGTCCTTCATTACCCCGCTGATCATTATCGGTGTGCCGCTCTCGGATACCTTCTTCGCGATTATCCGTCGTGCGGTACAGCGGAAACCGATTTTTGCACCGGATAAAGGTCACCTGCATCACTGCTTGCGTGAACTTGGATTCAGTCACCGTCAGACGGTACTGATCATTTATGGAATTGCTGCATTCTTCGGAGTTCTGGCAATTATCCAATCTTCCGCTGCCATGTTTGAAGCGAACTGGGTAACATTCGTGGTCATCTGTATCATGATGTTCTTCCTCCAGGTGGGAGCAGAAGTCATCGGACTTGTTAGTAAGACGAGAAGACCGGTTATTAACTTCCTGATGCGTATGCGCGTCAAGCTGAATCCGGAGACCCGTTCGAATCATAAATAGATAAATGTATTGGTTACAGCTATTCTTGAATATTATTCCAGACCCAACCTTATCCCTAGTGGATAAGGTTTTTTGTTTATTTTGAGATTTTTACTAAATAATTGGAACCTTTTGCCGATATATAAAGGTAACTGACTTAAAAAGAGGAGAGATGATACGTAATGCAACAAAAGAAACGGCCGTTGATCTGGATCATGTTGGTCACCATGGTGTTCTCATTGTTCCCACAAGGTCTATTCGGTGGGTCCGTTGCTTCGGCTGCCAACGCACAGACTACTTATTTCACACCAGATAATACCACCATTAGCAATACAGCCGATCTTAATTTGGATGACTCAGATAATGCAAGATTTTTGTCTCGGGCTTTGGCTTACCAAACGACTTCAGGGACGCTTACGATAGCAGGTGCTTACGCGTTCGTATCCAAAGATACGATGCGGGTAAAGGTCGAACAGCTTAACTCCGTTCCTGTGACAGCGGGAAGCACCAAGATGAAGTGGGAAGCAGATGCTACTCGTGCGAATACGACTGCAGTTACTGCGAGCACAAGTGGTAACAATAAATTCTCTGCTAACAATTTGACACTGTTCCCGGGTTTTAACCGAATTACCTTTTACGGTAATCAGGGTGCAGTGGAACGCTCGGACACGTTCTATGTTCTCTATGACCAGGTTCCTTTTGTTCAGGACTTTAAGATTTTCACCGATCCTAGCACTGGGTCCAACACGTCTTATGGTCTGAATGAAGGATCGCAGACAGTTGTGAATACACAACTCGTATCAGTACAAGGTAAAGTTCAGAATTCATCCAAAGTTACGGTTTCCCTTAATGGCGGGGAAGAACTGGATACCCCTTTGCTACCAAACGGGACGTTTTTCACACCCCAGCTTAAGTTGAATGCTGGATTGAATAATTTGAAGTTCACCATAGCGAATGGTTCCGATTCTGTGATTACAGAGCGTTCCGTTTATTATTATGATAAAAACCAGCCGTTCTCAGCGCTCGATGTGATTTTGGGTACTGCCGATAGCAAATCAGTACTGGATGTTACACCTACGTTCTCTACGACTGCTAGCGAAGCTAAGCTTGATGTGCAATTAATATTGCCCTACACTGCCAGCAACAGTACATTCGAGGATGTAGGAACATTTTCAGCTAATGGCAGACCAATGACACTGACGGGTGTTAAGGAGGTCATCATTCCAGGTCCAGACGGAACTACACCTGAGTACCGTTTGGTATCTTTCAAGACAAACAATGCGTATGCATTGCAACCAGGTACGACGGATCCAACAAAACCTGCCAAGAATCAGACAGTCGATGTTGCAGTCGTTTATGGCAATTTCAGTGCAGGTTACAAAGGTAAATTTACTTACGCTCCTGACGTGAAGGCAATTACGGATATGTATTACCTTCCAGATTATGCTGGAGGAGCAGTAACGAACAAAATCGCATTAAATAATGCTCAGATTGATAAGGATAGCTTCTATATCTTGGTTGAATCGAGTCAAGACATTGGTGCTGAAATACCAATTGGTCAATACATGCCTACAGGTACCAATAAGGTTAATATTTCGGCAACGGATAAGGCCGCTACTGGCCTTACAAGCAAACAAGCAGTATATTTGGTCAAAAACCTGGCCAATGGTACTCAGAAAATTCGCTTTTACTACACAACGCCAGATCCATATTACGACGTTACTGTATCTTACGCTTCTAAAAGCTATATCTATGTAGCCAACTTATACGATGGACAGACCTATAACTTTAACTCAAGAATAACGAATACTTTAAAGGTTGATGGCGAGTTTATCGGATTCAGCACATTAAGCTCAAACCAATTTGTTTCCCAGTTGCTAGTGAATGGGGTCGATCAAAGCAAGGTTACTGGTTTCCCAGGAACAAACGGCAAGTTCTCATTCTCATTAGACATTAAGAAAGAGGGACCGCTTGTATACGGGGAAAACACAATCACGATTATTGGTACTGACCAGGATGGTGCCGGTAAAGCCAAAATTATTGAGAAAAAATTGAGAATCTACATCTCGGATAGTAACGTATCCAATATTGATAAATTCATGCCAACCCTTGTTCCGACAGACACTCGTCAGGAATTTTATGATGCAGACGTGAGCAAGTACACAACAGAGGAAATGGACAAAATCTTCAAAGTCACGCCAGACTTTGTGATTCGGGATGGCAAATACGTAACGAGCGAAGAAAGATATGACCTTGTATTCAAAGGTGGCGGTGCACAAGTTGCCAACTTATACTCTGGGTCAAAGCTGATATTTAGTTATAATCCGATCCCAGGTACGGACTTACAGGATATTAATAAGCAAACATCAGATGGACATACCTTTGATTTTGCAGGAAATCAAGATGAATTTATGATTCGAATTCGTAACTATGTATTTGATGCACCTGGCAGCCACGTCTACACGTTGGAGTTAATTAACGGAACAGGTGCAAGAACGACACAACGACTGGAAATTGTAAGAGAACCTTCTTCTTATCGTATCCTGTCTCCTGTAGCAACCGTAGGAGAGCAGATTGTAGTCACTAAAAACTATGTGCACTTTGATATTGAAGCTGAAGGAGCAACTCAGGTTCTGATCAATAAAGAACCTGCCGTTAAGCGTCCGGACATGAATAATCGCTTCGTTCTGGATTATGTAGGACTGAAACAGGATAAGAGTAATGCTATTAAAATCCAGATTATCAGAGATGGCGGTGCCATCAACGATACTGTCAATGTATTCTATACAGGTACAGTAGCGACAGATGCGCAGTACATGGCACCTAAGATTGTCAATAAATATTCTGTGTTTAACAAGAAGCTTGAGTTGGCTTTCCCTAAAGGAACCATACTGCAATCAGCTGCGAAGTCGAGCAGTGGTGTAGTCAAATTTTACCCAGACAACAAAATCCTGTTTGGTATTGCTGATCCGAGGGATGGCGTGCTTGAACGGAAAAATGACTATGGCTTTAATATCGGACAGGCTGATCCTCGTAGTACAGGAGGATTGACACCGATCACAGTGCCAACCATTTTAACAGAGATGTTTAACTCGAATCTCACTACAAGTAACTTTGTGCCGATCTCGGAGACGTACTGGATCAACGGAGGAATTGGTGAGCTTGGAGATAAAGGATCTAGTGGATACAAGCCGGGAACAGATGGCGTGACACCGTACTCGCTGGAAGGAAGCTTTACGCAATATCCAACAGAGCGTGTTCTGGTTCCTTCAAACCGGGGAACATTAACGCTCTCGTATGACCCGACTATTGTCGATGAGGTGGGCTCAACGATTACGGTATTCCGATACACAGACAAAACGAATATTGGTCAATGGGTTCCTGTTGGTGGAGTCGTGGACACCAAGAAACACACGATTACAGTTTCATTTGATGAGTTTGGATACTACAAAGTGATGAAGCAAAGTAAAAGTTATCAGGACATCACGAATCACCCGTGGGCAAGAAATTTGTTGAATGCATTGTATTCCAAAGGGATCATGAATAACCTGCGTTTCAACGCGTTTGGTTCAGATGATCAGACGACACGCGGAGAATTCGCTACCTTGCTAGTTAAAGGTCTGGATATCCCATTGAACTATACCAATACACAAACCTTTACTGACGTGTCTCCTACGACGAAGAGCGACACGTGGGACTATGCCTCCATTGAAACAGCGGCGAGAGCGGGTATTGTAACAGGTTTAAGCGATGGGTACTTTGGAGTAGAGGACTCGATTACACGTGAACAGGCAGCAGTGATGATTGCGCGGGCAATGAGCAGCAAGCTTGCGGCCAACGATAGCAAATTGTCCTCAGCTTTAGCGAAGTCGTTCCAGGACTCCACTTCCATTGAGTACTATGCTCGTCCATCAGTACAAGCGATAACCAAAGCGAAAATTATGGAAGGTAGCCCTGTTCAGGTCACAGGATCTACCAAAACGATGTACCAATTTAATCCTAAAGGCAATCTGACACGTGCAGAAGCAGCCAAGATTGCTGTAGAACTTCTTAAGAAGAGCACGAAGTTATTCCCTAAAACATTGAGCTAATCTAGCATTGTTAAGATAATTTTAGGAAGGACCTGTCCCTTTTACTAAAAGGGGCGGGTTCTTTTTATGACGGAGGAACATCTTGTATAGAGTTCATTTATAATAGAAGGAAACTGCTTTTTACCAATAACTATTTTTGTAATTTGCTAGAGATTAAGATACAATAACGGTAAATACACAATGATCTAGAGGGTGAAGTTAGCTAATGAAACCGATTTATTCAAGAGCCCAGCTGGGCTACATGAAGGCGAAGACACAATTCGAGAAGCAGGCAGTCATTCTTGAGAAAAAGTTGGAAGATACACGTAAGACTGAAGAGATCTCTCAGGAAGTGATGGAAGGACTTGTAAAGTCTACTGGCTTCCATGATGCGTATAACAATCTGGTTCTGGCTGAGAATGAATTGATTGAATGGTCTCACACCACGATGAAGCATGAGAAAACATACCGGGAGAACAGACAGCCAATTGACGATATGTATCTGAGATTGAATAGTGATCCGAATATGCGTGCTCAGATTATTGATTTGGCAATGAAGATTCGTTAAGTAATAGTTACTGATTCAAGAAGAGGTGCCCCGAGGGCCCTCTTTTTTTATTTTCAATATTGTAGAATTTGTCGCTTCATCGCGGAAAGTAACGGGTATAAATAAACGTTCTTATCATTACTTACACAGGATCATTTTGAAGTGGTTGTACTAAATACAGCTATTTAATGGTTTATAACGTACCAAATACCCGCACTGCATCAGTATATAAATAAGTTCAAAACTTTTTTTGAGGAATCCGCAACTTTTTGAAATCTACTGCGTTTAAGATGTAGAGTCAAAAACATTGGGGAACTTACCAAGAATGACCTCGTGAAGAATCTTGTCTATTTATTAGAAAAAATTGCTTTACGGCATGAGAGACCCATTGTATAATACGTAAGGTAGGATTAGGAAACTACTCTATTTACGTATGATTCTATTATTATTCTTGTTTACAAGTTTCTGTGATATGCTCACAGACATCATTTATATTAACTTGCTCATGACTCTGGAAAGGGGGTGCGACAATAGAATGAGGAACACGAGCGACCCTATTAAAGAAAATTCCAATGTTATGAACGCCCAAGGAGGAGACAAAAAGGTTATGAAGAAAATTTTATCCGTAGCATTGTCTACAGCAATGGCATTCTCAATGTTTGCATCTGTAGCATTCGGTGATACAGCAGTTTCACCACAACAACAATTTGATGCATTGAAAGCAAAAGGTATCTTCTCTGGTTATCCAGATGGTTCCGCTGGTTTGGAAAAAGAAATGACTCGCGCTGAGTTTGCAAAAGTCGTTACTAAATTGCTTGGTCTGAAAGAGATCACTGGAACTCTTACTTATACAGATAAAAACTACAAAGCTGACAGCTGGTTCGTTCCTTACGCTGAAGCAGTAACAGCTGCTGGTATCATGGAAGGCGTAAGCACAAACAGCAAAACTTTTGACAGCAATGGTAAAGTAACAATCGCTCAAATGGCGACAATCCTTACACGTGCTCTTGATCTGGAAATCCCTGCTGAAACTAACAACAGTGCTCCTGAATGGGCTAAAGGTTATGTTCAAGCAGCGATCAACGCTGGATTGTTGGATGCTGGTCTGAACTTCTCAGCTAACGCTTCGCGCGAATTGCTGGTAGGTGCTTCTTTCACAATTGATGAAGCACAAAGCATCAAAGTTGAATCTTACGCAGTAACTGAAGCTGGTAAAGTGGTTGAGTTCAAAATCAGTGACGGTGAAACTGTAAAAGTAACTTTGGATAAAGCTCTTGAAGCTAACAAAGAAACTGAAGTGAAATTCACTTATAAAGATAAAGCTTTCACTGAGAAAGTTACTTATGTTGTAACTGCAGCTCAAAAAGTTGTAAGTGCAACAGCTAACAACTACAAACAAGTTGTTGTAACATTCGATGGTGATGTTGATGCTGATAGTGCTGAACTTGCTTCTAACTACACAGTAGATGGATTTACATTCAAATCTGCAACATTGTCTACTGATAAGAAAACTGTAACATTGTTGTTGCCTGCAGAACAAACGTTCACTTCCCAAAAAACTTACAAGTTGAACGTAAGCAATGTTAAAAATTCTGACAAAACTAAAGTATTCAAAGACACTGTTCAAGTGACTCCTGTGGATACAACTTTGCCAGAAGTAACTGAAGTTAAAGGTCTTGGAACTAAAGCATTTAAAGTTGTATTCTCCGAGCCAGTTAAAGCTTCTACTGTAAACACAACTTCCAACTTCCGTATTGATGGTAAAGCCATCTCTGGTTATGTTAACTTCACTTACCCGAGTGTTGCAGTTATCACAACTGATCTGACTGTTGGTAAACATACTTTGACAATCAATGGTGTAGAAGACTACGCTAACTACAAACTTCTGCAAAAAGAAGTTGAGTTCGAAGTAGTTGAAGATACTACAGCTCCAGAAGTAGCAAGTGCAAAAGCAACTAACTTGAATACAGTTGAAATTGAATTCGACGAAACTGTTAAATCGGTTAGCAAAGCTTATCACACATCTTCTGGTAAAACAGGTACTGTAACAGTGGAAGATAACAAAGTTACTGTTAACTTTGGTAATGACAACAAACTCAGCCTGGGTGAAAACACAATTACTTTGGAAGGTGTAACAGACTACAGCAACAACTCTGCTACACGTACTACTAAAGTAACTCCAGTAATTGATACTACTCGTCCAGAAGTTTCTGCTGTAACAGCTGAAGTAAAAGATAACAACCATGTAATCACGGTTGAATTCAGCAAAGGCGTTGAAGGTGATGATGTTACCAAAACTGCTAATGCTAACTTCACATTGAAAAATGAAAAAGGCGAACTGGTAACAACTAGAGGCTTTACAGCTGCTGGTCACCCAGTTAATGCTCCTAAATTCGTAGACGGTACTGGTAACAGACGTGTACAAATCACTACAATCGGTGAGTTGCCACAAGGTAAATATACTTTGGAAATCGCTGGTATCCGTGATACTTCTGCAATTGCCAATACTATGTTGCCATACACTACAACTATCGATGTAAGTGATATTGCTAAACCAACAGTTACAGATGCTTGGTTTACACAACAAAGCACTGGTAACGGAACTCTTCAAGATCTGGATGTATACGTGACATTCAGCAAAGATATGTCTGCGAGTGGGTCAGGTAGTGCAGTTGATGCAAACAAATATAACTACCGTATTGACAATGGTACAACAGAAGGTTCGTTGTTGCCATTGCCAGCAAACACTGAAGTTACTCAAGTGAATGCACAACAAGTACGCATCTCTTTCCCAGCGAAAGATGGCGGTTATGTTCAAAATGGTCAAACTTTGAATGTGCGTATTGCTAACGTTGCTGACACTAAAGACAACTATATTGCTGGTAACGTAGTTACAAAAGCGGTAGCTGCTAAATCAGAGAGAAGAATCAAAGTTGAATCTGCAAAAGCAGTTTCTGACAAAAAAATCGATGTTCAATTCGATGGATACCTTTCCTCTGTATCTGCTAGCGACTTCAAAATTAGTGTAACTAATGCAACATATGATCTGAAGTTGAACAATGTTGAAACTGTGGATGGAAAAACTTTGGCACACTTTGAAATTTCCGGTACTCAAACGTTTGCTGCAGTACCAACTGATGCTAAATTCACTTCACTTGCTGCTGTTCAAAATGTAGATAACATTCAATCTGTTAGCCCTAATGGTATCAAAGTTGCTAATGGTTTGAACGTAGATGTTAAAGATGGTGTTGCACCTAAATTGGTTGCAGACAACAACTTCGTTGTTACAGCAAGCACTACACCAGTTGAAGAAGAGTACACTTACACAGCTACTCTGACATTTAATGAAGCTTTGAATGTTGCAACTAACTCTACTGGTTTCTTGGCTCGTGTAGCTGGTTCTGCAGCTACCGTGACTGATGTTAAAGTCGATGCTAATGACGCTTCTAAAGTAGTAGTGACATTTAAATCTAAAGTTGCACCTACTAATGCTAGTTATGTAGAATTGTACCTTAATTCTACAAATGCAACTAACAAGTTTGTAACTGACACATCAGGTAACGCTGTGGATCCTTCTAACGTTTCCTTGCAAAAACAGTTCAACCTTATCAACTAATTTATTTTACAAATAAGGACCCTTGGCTCTAAGCAAGGGTCTTTATTTTTTTTGTACATAAAATCACAACAACATCGTAACTTTCTACCCTTCTCAAACGTTTATACTATAATAGCAACAAGCAACTTATGGGAGGTTTGGAAGTGGATCAAAAGAAAATGTTTGTGAGCTTGCTCGCGAGTATGTTGTTGATCAGTTCAACAGCTGGCATTGCCATGGCAGCGAGCACAACCAATAAAACGTCTGCCACCAGTTCAAATAGCAGTATATCGAAGAAAACGACAACAACTACGAAACAGGTTGTACATACACTCGGTAACCTATCAGCTGTTAAAGTGACAGCACGAAGTTCCGTAAGATTAACAGATGTCAATATTTTGGCTCAGGACGATGGTAACGTGGTTACGTATACATTGTCTTATAAGAACAATGACAGTACTCCAATGATGATGCTTGATTACTGGAGCAAAGTGAAAACCAAAGGTGGAACATCGTTCTCACCTAAACTAATCGCAAAAGATCAGGAAAAGAAAACAGTCGCGCCTGGATCAACAGTTGACTTGACCTATGTCATGAAAGTGGGTCGCGAAGTAAAACTGAGCGATCTGAACTTCCTCATCGTGAAATGGGATTTCAGTCAAGCTAACTATGAACGTACGTTGGGTAAGTTTAACGTGCCCGCATCCTATAGTATTACTACACCTGTAGGTAAGCCAAAGACGGTTCGTCTGAGCGATTCTGCGGTGAAGGTGAAAGTATCTGGCATTAAAGTGTTTCCAGGTGAAGATAAGAATCAGTATGTGAAAATTGGCGTGAATTTAAACAATATCAGTTATAAATTGCTTGAAAATCCGAATATCAAATGGATCTTGCGTACGCCAAGTGGTACGAACTATCCGTTAACTCCGGATAAAGACAGTACGAATGTTAGCATCCAGGCTCAAGCTAATAAGGCCCTCAGTCTGATGGCATCTCTTCCTACGTCTGTGAAGCTGCAAAGGTCTGAGCTGTTACTGGTAGAGGAACAGGGTGAAGAGAAGAGTGTTCTGCCTGTTGCTGCATTGCAATTGCCAGAGGCTAGCAAAACGAATGTAGAAGTCGCAACCCATCAGCCCAATATCATTTCTGTTGAAGGACAACGACTGTCCACATTGCTTGAATCTGCCAAAGTCCGAATTGATGATGGTGAGTATAGTCTTAACCTTCAAATGAAGCTCAAGAATGAAGGCAAGAAAGCGATTAAGGTGCCGACGTATACCTTTGAGGTACGGAATACAGACGGGACAGTCTATCCGATTGAAACCAAAGCATTGGATACATTGAAGTTGAATCCGGGCGATATCAAGACGATTAAGCTCAGTGCAACTCTTCAGGGTGATGGGGATACAAGCAAAATCAAGCTGTACGTTATGAGTCCGGTAGACAAAAATGAAAGCACAGAATCCACAACGTCTTCTCCAACGAATGGATTTGTCTTCTCCTATCCTGTAGGTGTCTATGCGATTCCTGAATCGGTATCCAGCGGAGATGGATTGACGACCGAAACAGTCATTAAGAATAACAAAGGTACATTTGGTGTGTCTTTTGGATCGTTACAGCGATTGCCGTGGCTCGATAGTGATATTGTTGCCGCAAAAGTGACTATTCGTAATGCAGGTAACAAAACGGTACAACTTCCTGAACTTGAAGCGATGTTTATGATTGATTCTGCTGAGATTGAAGGAGACAAGAAGCTAATCTACACACAAAGTGGCAAGCTACTTGGAGCAGGTATGACAACCGAGGCTTATCTGTTGACCAAGATTCCTTCTGAATTACGTATATCTCGTCTGGAACTTAGTCTTAACGAGAAAGTTAGTGAAGAAGAGTCGAATGAGTGGATTACGTTAAATACGTCTGGATTAGTCCCACCGTTATCTTATGTTGGAAGTGGTAAGACATACACTTCGGGTACTGCTGATAAAGAGACCGAAATGGGTGTGCGGAGAACGATTCGTTATCCGGGAACTTCGTCGGACATCGTGTATACAGAATTCGAAATGACGAACAAATCACTGCGTCAAAGTGGTCTCGGTAAACTGGTAGGTTACTTCAAAACATCGGATGGCCAGTATTACAGAGCAACTGCGAAGCAAGCAGAGCGTCTGCCTGGTCCGGGACAGAAGTCGATTGTTACGTTCTGGGCTAAGATTCCGAAGTCCGTTACTTTCTCAGACCTGCGTCTGATTGTGGGTGAAGGTATTGCAGACAGCAAGTTTGTAACCGGTCAAGGGGAAGCGACTGCTTATGTGAATGCTCTGGCATTCGAAGTACCGACAACCTCCATTAGTGTTCAAGGCTCGTTAACCAATATTGATCTCTATCCTTATTCTTGGACTGCCAACAGTGTGAGAGCATATCTGGCAGGCAGCTCATCTGTACAGATTGAGATGAATTACAGCTTATCCCGTAATGAAGAGATTGAGATGGGTGAGAACGAACACAAGTTAATCCTCACTCTGACGGATCAAGCAGGTAAATCATATGAGAAAGAGCTGACTTTGGGAACCGATCTGAAAGTGGGAACCAACCAGACACTGAGCTGGAGCGTAGAAGACAGCTTCTTCGAGAAGTTGCGTGGTGGTTCGTATCGCTTAAGCGTAGATGATCAGTTCCAGGGACAACGTCTTCGTCTTGCGGAACAAAGCTACGGATATGACCTGACCAAGCTACCGAAGGAAGAACCTGTCGATTTGAGATAGATGCATAGATTCGAATAATCGTTAGATTTGTCCACAAAACCTCGTTTCCACACCAATGGAAACGAGGTTTTGCTTGTGGCATCCCTATTTTTTCTCTATAGTTAAAGTTAATAGATTACCAGAGGAGGAAAATGATTCACATGAAACCTTATATGAAAGTATCCCTTGCTGCGCTCGCGATTGGTGTTGGCGTGTGGGTTGGGTCGGTATATAGCAATACGGCCATCGGTGCAGGTACAAGCCAGCCAGGAACAGCAGACGATCCGGTTGTAACGAAGAGTTATGTAGACCAGCAGATTCAAAAAGCATTGGGTGGAGGCACAAGCACAGGCTCTGGCAACTCATCTGGCAGCAATAACGGCTCTACCGGAAACGGGAACTCCGGTAGCACAGGTGGAGACACTTCACTTCCTCCACTGGTGTCAGGCGCTTCTGATGCCGTTGAGATCGTAACGGTGAAGCCGGGTCAACAGCTGATCGGCAAGTCTGGCGCGGAGTTCATTGTACGTAGCGGTAAAGCTGTGATCGTCAGTGAAGGTACGAATGGTGTAGCTGATCTGACGGACGGGATTGACCTAACGAATGGGCAGGCAGCGCCGACCAATCACCTGCTCTCTTTTCCAAGGGATGGACGGGGGATCGCGGTATTGGAAGGGAACAAATATAGCCTAACCGTAATGGTTCGTGGTGGATATACTCTGAAATAGGATTTGTAGCTGTAAAAGGAATTATTCAGTAGTCGTATATTTCATTTGCGCAGATTACCCAGTTCTAACAAACATTAATACGGCTAGTCAGCCTTGTTCCTGCTCACTCTATAACTGTTGACAATCAATTATACGGAGGTGCAGGAACCATGGCTAGAAGCAATCGCAAAGTGGTACCCGAAAGTCGTCAAATGTTGGATCAGATGAAGTATGAGATCGCTGCAGAATTTGGCCTCAATGTGGGTTATGGTGGCAGAGGTTTGACTGGTGCGGATACAGAATTTGGATCTGAACTGGGTGAAGTGAGTGATCACTCTTATGGGCAATACAAAGGGTGGGGGCATCTGACTTCCCGCGAGAATGGATCGGTTGGTGGAGAGATAACGAAAAGGCTAATTCGTCAGGCAGAGCAGCACTTATAGAGCATTTTCCTTATCCCAAATCCGTTTGACACGTCTTGACAAATACGTTAAGATGGCATTTGAGGTATGCAACCTTTTCCACTAGGGAAAGGTTGATTTTCGTTTGAGGCAATTACCTGAAAAATCCTTATCTTCGTAACTGCGGACCCTGCGTCCTTATTCCATTTGGAAAGCTTCGAGGGTACAGTGAACGAATCGCTGTCATGTTTTGTTCGGGCAATCGCCATACTACTAGTTATGGGAGGTTGAAACTTCATGTCTGTTAAAGGCCGGCATCTATTTACATCGGAGTCTGTAACCGAAGGACATCCGGATAAAATCTGCGATCAGATCTCAGACGCCGTATTGGACGCGTTTCTTGCAAACGACCCCAATGCTCGCGTAGCTTGCGAAGTTTCCGTAGCCACAGGCTTAGTGCTTGTCATCGGTGAAATCAGTTCAGCTTCTGAATACGTGGACATTCCGTCCATCGTTCGTAATACTATTAAGGAAATTGGGTATACAAATGCCCAGTTTGGTTTTGATTATAACACTTGTGCAGTTCTGACTTCTTTGAATGAGCAGTCTGCTGATATTGCCCAAGGCGTTAACGCAGCGCTTGAGAACCGTGACCCGGAACAAGTGGCTCGTGAGACAGAAAACATTGGTGCAGGTGACCAAGGTCTGATGTTCGGTTTTGCAACGAACGAAACACCGGAACTCATGCCTTTGCCAATCGCATTGTCCCACCGTATCGCACGCCGTCTGGCGGAAGTGCGTAAGAACGGTACATTGGAATATCTTCGTCCGGATGGTAAAACTCAAGTGACGATTGAATACGACGGTGACAAGCCGGTACGTGTGGATACAGTCGTTGTGTCTACTCAGCACGCTGAAGAGACTACACTGGAGCAGATCCAAAAAGACATCAAAGAACACGTAATCTTGCCTGTCGTTCCAGCTGAATTGCTGGATGAGCAGACTAAATATTTCATTAACCCAACAGGACGTTTCGTTATTGGCGGACCTCAGGGAGATGCAGGCCTCACTGGACGTAAAATCATCGTAGATACCTACGGCGGTTATGCACGTCATGGCGGTGGCGCTTTCTCTGGTAAAGATCCGACAAAAGTAGACCGCTCCGCAGCATATGCGGCTCGTTACGTAGCGAAAAACCTTGTAGCTGCAGGTCTTGCAGACAAAGTGGAAATCCAGCTCGCTTACGCGATTGGTGTAGCCAACCCGGTATCGATCAACGTGGATACATACGGAACTGGCAAAGTCAGCGAAGAGAAATTGGTTGAGCTTGTTCGCAACAACTTCGATCTTCGTCCGGCTGGCATCATCCGTATGCTGGATCTGCGTCGCCCAATCTACAAACAAACAGCTGCTTACGGTCACTTCGGCCGTACAGACCTGGATGTACCTTGGGAGCAAGTGGACAAAGTAGACCTTTTGAAAACTCAAGCAGGACTGTAATTCGTTAACGGTCATTTGTCGATCCAATGAAGCCCTTGATTCCAATATGGAATCAGGGGCTTTTTGCATCTTTTTACAAAATAAAGCACCATATATTTCCATTTTATTAATTGAAAATCTCCCTTTGACCGACATAAATATAGAGGTCTGTATATCAGACAATTAGGAAATTGAGATAAGGGGGAAGGTTGGGTGTTAGTGAATAAAATGGCCCGTAAGGGATTGGTTAGTCTTATGGTTGTGATGTTAGTTGCACAAGGCTGGTTGACCGGATGGGTAGGTATGGAGTCTGCATATGCAGCAGACGAATTGGCTGGAAAAGGAATTATTGCGACGCTTCCTTTGTTAAATGCTACTCAGGTGGACGGTTCTGTGCCACTCAAGATTGAATTCAATAACCCGGTAAAGAAGTTTGATGGTACTAGAGATAAAATCACTATCCGTCGAATCTCCGATAGCTCCATCGTTTCAGAGATTGACGTGAATAGTCCAGCGGTAACCGTCAGACCAGACGATATCGATGCTGATGCGAGCCTAGGGAAATTGGTAGAAATCAGACCAGCTTCAGCTTTGCCAGGCGGTAGCTTCTATGTTTCTATTGGCAGTCAATCTTTTGTCTATGCGGATAATCAACCCTTTGCAGGTTTAAATAAG
The DNA here is from genome assembly GCF_012912005.1 of Paenibacillus sp. SZ31. GTDB lineage: Bacteria > Bacillota > Bacilli > Paenibacillales > Paenibacillaceae > Paenibacillus. The sequence goes on along the minus strand of NZ_JABBEA010000003.1, from coordinate 115,429 downwards.
GAATGGGTATTCCATGTTTCCGCAGCTAATCCAGCCAGACTGTTAAACCGGTCACCGCAAACGGCAGCCACAGGCGTATCACCGTCTGCTAATATCGTGCTTACCTACGATCAAGCAATGTCCAGAGGTACTGGCAAGCTACAGATCTATCAGGGAAGTACCTTATATGAGGAGATTGATGCGAATTCAACACAGATCAGCTTTAATACATCCCAAACAACGGTTACGATTGATCCGGCTAGAAATTGGCCAAATAACAGCACGATATACATAGCTGTACCAACAGGTTTTTTACGTGATGCCAATGGGAATGACACGTCCGCAATACAACGAATCGATTGGGGATTCACTGTGCTATCCGATCCTACAGCATTAACTGTGACCTCCTTGTCTCCAACGAATGGGGCAACAGGTGTGGGGCTGTCAGGTGATTTGACCCTAACGTTCAACAAAGAACTGGATACCAATTACACGGCGCAAGCCATGCTGAAAAATATGAATGGTGGAACGGTTAATGCTACAACAATCATAAACAGTTCCGATAATCGTCAGTTGCGCATCATTCCGCAAACGAGTCTGACGAGTAACACAACGTATACCATTGATATTCCCGCCAATGTATTTCGAGACAGATCAGGAAATCTTTTCACTGGATTGAATGGAGCTACGGCATGGACATTCAGAACGTTGTCTGTTGATACAACCGCTCCTGTACTTAAGACAGTAAAAATGTACAGCAATACGATTATCCGATTGACGTATGACGAGTTACTTTCAACCCTTGAGCCGTTACCGTCAAGTTTCGCAGTTACAGTTAATGGCGAGAATCGGAATGTAAGCTCATCCTACGTGTCAGGGGATAGTGTGTATGTTGTACTCGATACGGGAGTAGCGGTAGGGCAGGTAGTAAAAATCGCTTATACACCAGCAACCGGGATACGCAAAATTCAGGACTTATCACTTAATGCAGCACCTGCATTCTCTACCAGAGACGTGGAGAATGGTCTGGATTCCATCATGTCCAAACCACGTGAAGGTATAGCATATACGAATACAATTAATCTCTATTATCCAGAGACCGTGTATATTAACTCAAGTGATGCATATAAACAGTTCAGTGTTACTGCAGATGGATCAGCTGTGGGTGTCAGCAGTATGTCGACCAATAACAGTTCACTTGTTACATTGAATCTCGGTCGTTCGATATCTAATGGTGAAGTTGTCCGGGTATCCTATCAGCCGAGTGAACAGCCTATTAAGGATAGTCGCGGGCAGGCACTTGCTGGTTTCAGTGGGTTTTATGTGCGTAATAGCAATGATACGAAGCCACCTGAATTTCAGAAGGCTGAGATTAACAGCAATAAGCTATGGATCTACTATAATGAGCCATTAAGTCGATTGAACAAACCTTTGAACAATCAGTATTCCGTATTGGTAGATGGCAAAGCTGTATTTGTTAACAATGTAGACATCGAGGACGATCTTGTGACACTAACGCTTGCTTCACCCGTAACAAGTGCACAGATCGTAACCCTTTCTTATGTTCCAGGGGCTTATCGTCTGACGGACTTAGCTGGTAATCAGGCAGCTCTGCTAGATCTTGTTCCTGTGACACATACATATGGCAACGGAACGATCTTGTCAGGTATTTTACAAGGGGACACAATACGGATTAACTTCCGAAACGCTTTGAAAACTGAGCCGTTATTAACACCTGCTCAGTTCAAAGTATTGATTGGTAGCAAGACCATTCAGGTGAATTCTGCCTCGGTGACAGGATCAGTGGTTACCTTGAAACTGTCCGAATCGGTGCCGGCTGGACAGACGGGCACGGTTACCTATACACCTGGACTAGTGTCGCTTAGAGATGCGCTTAATACTGAGGTAGGGGCATTTGGTCCGTTGACACTTCAGGAGAGCACAATCACTAATCCCACAGATACTACAGCAGTAGGGCGCCCCGCGTGGCTGACCGAGTGGAGTGCGGCTGATTCTGGATTTGGTCAAGGACTTCTGGTCATGAGTACGGATGTAGCTTCTGCTAAGAGCACACCCTCACATAATAATCGTACAACGCAGCAGTATACGATCGATGAGACCAAGCTTGGACAAGCATTTGAATATGCTTCTGCAAATTATAAATTAAACCAACCTATATTGTTCGAAGTACCAGAAAGCAATGAGACAGCATACGTTGGAATTCCATTCCATAAGTTATCCCAAATGGCTTCCAGGTATCGCACGGGTACGATTGGGGTCAAATATAAAGACAGCATATGGAGTGTGCCTTTATCTGAACTGAACTTGGTAAGTATGGGACAAAGTGCAGGAATTACTACAGCTCCGGGTACGGCAACACTGTATGTACAGATGGAGACTGTGCCAAGACTTTCTGCAGGCGCCATGGAATATGTTTTATCGAGATCCAACGCTCAGAGTCTGGGAGATGCCACGGAGGTATTCACCACATTATTCAATGGCAACACAGGCAAAAGTGTGGAACAGAATATCAAAAGCCAGTACTGGATTAAGCTTCCTGGCAACACATCCACTACTCTAACAGGATTGACTGCGATTGATCCCAACACACAGGCATTATCCTATGTACCGACCGGATTTAGAACAACGTCAACTGGAATTACAGCAAGAGGATTACTTAATGGGAATCAAATTGTAGCACCGATAACACATCTGGTTAGCTTCCCGAACACGGCAGATTGGGCACGAAATGCTGTAACCGAATTGGCCTCCAAATGGATTATTACCTCAGATAATCTTGGAACATACAATACAAATACGAAGATAACAAGAGCAGAGTTTGCAGAATGGGTGGCCAAAGGTTTGGGGCTCAAAGCCAACGCGACAGCGGCACAAAAATTCAAAGATCTTGGCAAGAAAAGTTCAACAAATGCATTAATTGGTGCAGCGGTTGAAGCCAAAATCATTGTGGGCACTAGCGATGGAAAATTTCAGCCCGACCGCTTAGTCACTCGGGAGCAGATGGCAATCATGTTGGTTAGAGCAATGAATTATGCCGGGCAATCACCATCTCTTCAATTATCTGCAAAGAACACACTGTCCAGATTTAAGGATGCCGATAAAATAAAATCTGAGGATGCTGTTGCGAAGGCGGTTCTGACAGGAATTATCCAAGGGGTGTCACCAACGGAATTTAAGCCTTTGGACAGAGCAACAAGAGCACAGGCTGCAGTAATGCTCAAACGTATGCTGAATCAGATTGGTTACCTGTAATAACGAATCCCACGAAATAACTAATGCTATTTAAGAAGCATATCAGCCAGATTAAACTTGCTGATATGCCTCTTTTTCGTTGAGATGGACGAGAATAGCTAAAACCGGCAGTAAGGATGTGGCCAGTTATCTATTTTCATAATTTATGCATGCTAATGTAGGGGACAAACGTAACTTTTTCCACAAAAAGCAGTCTATTAATAGAAGAGTATACTAGAGATCTCGCTATCGGCTGCCTACTTGGCAGTGTTCGTGATGTCTAAGATTGATATACAAGATGGGAGAGACGTTTCAGACATGCTGGGGAAACATGAGAAACAGCTGGAAGACGTTAAGGGCAGTAAGGTGAAAAAATGGGCAATCGTGACGCTGGCGGGTGTGATCTGGATTGCACCGGTGATGAGCACAGGCGGGCAGATATGGTCAGGCACTTCGTGGCAATCGGTGGCCGCAGCGGCATCTACCAATACTAGCAAGTTGAGTGAAGAAATTCTGACTTCGGGTGCGAAGCTCATGAAATACAGATATACGACAACACGTTCCGGTTCCAAGGTCAACGTACTGGCGGATGTAATCCAGGTGGATCTGCAGAACCCATATGTGAAGCTGGATGTGATGACAGGAAAGGGCGGTAATCTGAACAGCAAACAGAGCACAGGTGCCATGGCCAAGGAAAATGGTGCAGTAGCTGCTGTAAACGGCGATTACTTCAATGTATCCGGAGAGCTCGCCCCTATTGGTGGACAGGTCTCTGATGGCGTACTGGTTTCCACACCTTCCGAACTATCGGGCATGTATGCCCTCACGGTGACCAAGGATGGCAAGCCGATGATCGACGAGTATTCCTTTGACGGAACAGTGAAGGCGCAGGATGGTTCAACCTTCGCTTTGCGTGGGATAAATAAAGAGGATTATACGGTAGAGTCGGGTGCAGTGAAATATAGTCATGCCAACTCGATGTATATTTATACACCTGCCTGGACGTCCACCAAACGTCCAAATGACCCTTCCACAACGCCGACAGAGGTTCTCGTGCAGAACGGAGTAATCACCCAAATCTCGGATAAAAAAGCGTTAAACATGACGGTGCCGAAGGATGGGTACATTTTGCGTGCGCATGGTACAGCAGCGACATGGATCATGAGCCATCTATCTGTTGGGCAAACCCTGGATGCGGATTACAAGTTAAAAGCCAAAACAACGGGGCAATCGGTTGATCCAAGTAATCTGGAGATGATGATTGGCGGTCATACCATTCTTGTGAATGGTGGTAAGGCAGCTTCCTTTTCCCGTGATATCGCTGCGTCCGGCATTGGTGGTATTCGTGCAAGAACGGCAGTAGGATACTCCCAGGATGGTCGGTATGTCTACATCATTGCAGCGGAGAAGAACAGTAACAGCAGCGGGATGTCGCTGACGGAACTGCAATCCTTTATGACCAGTGTGGGTGTCTGGAAAGGCATGAACTTGGACGGAGGCGGCTCCACAACAATGGTAACACGTCCACTAGGTGAGCAAACCGCCGGTCTGACGTTCAACACAGAGTATGGCACCGAGCAACGTCAGGTTGTAAACACGCTGGGTGTGTTCTCTACGGCTCCTGTAGGTAAACTGAAGGGCTTTGCCGTGAGTGGCAGCCAAACGTTGCTGGTGGGACAAGAGGGCAAGTACACAGCCAAAGGATATGACACCTACTACAACCCAATCGCAACAGGCGATATCAGCATGTCCTGGAAGTCCAGCAACAACGGCATCGTGAGTGTCAGCAACGGCACGATCAAAGGCGTGAAGCCAGGTACAGCAACCTTGACGGCAACGAGCAATGGAGCTTCATCCTCCATTAAAGTATCGGTACTGGGTGGAAGTGAATTGGCTTCCCTGACAGCAGGATCGGGTCTAGGTTCGCTCAAAGCAGGCACAACGATGTCCATTCCGGTAACGGCAACAACGAAGAGCGGACAAAGTGTTACGGTTCCGGCGGACTCGCTGACATGGGAATTTATCGGGTTCAAAGGTAAAGTCACTGCTGACCAATTAACCGTATCTTCCGTCAATTCCGGTGCACAAGTAGGATATGCGATTGGTCGTTATGATGGTTACAGCACAGTCGTAGTACTCTCGGCTTCTGCAAGCGAAACGATCTGGGAGAACTTCGAAAATGTGAATTATCCGATCAACTTCACAACGAACGCAGCGGGCGTAACTGGTTCGGCAACCGTTACAGCAGGAACTGGTGAGAAGGCTGGCTCCAATGTACTGCAACTCGGTTATGATATGACAGCTGGAACAGGCAAAATGTACGCTTATGCACAACTGAATGGTTCTACCGGCAGAGAGGTATCTGCTGCAGCGACATCGATGTCGATGGATGTTATGGGAGATAAGAGCCTGAACTGGCTGCGTGCCGAATTTACGGATGCCAATGGCAAAACCGTATATGCCGATCTTGCCAAAGCGATTGACTGGAACGGTTGGAAGAAGCTGAGTGTAGACCTGAACGGACTGAACATCGCCTATCCGGCGAAGCTGAAGCGGGTCTATGTGGTGAACGTGGAAGAGGGTCAGGATGAGCGCGCGAAGACAGGTACGGTTGCATTTGACAACATCGCATTCACGATGCCTTCCAAGTCCAGTGAAGTTGGATTGCCTACGGGAACAGCCTCGCTTGTACTTGGGCAGAAGTCGATGACGATGAATGGAACGAAAAAAGCCATTGATGCAGCACCAGTCCTGAAAAATGGTACGACGTATGTGCCAATCAAACATGTTTTGGACGCTTTTGGTGGTCAGGCAAGCTGGGATAGCAAAAATCAGCGGATCACGGTATTACGTGGTGGCAAGCTGATTGATCTGGTTGTAGGGCAGAAAGAATTCATTCTGAATGGTAAAAGACAGAGCGCAACTGTTGCACCATACGTAACGGGTGGCAGGACTTTAGTCCCACTTAGACTCGTTTCCGAGCAACTTGGACTGACTGTAAAATGGGAACAGAAAACGAAGACCGTTACCATCTCATCGTGATATGGTATGATATATACCGGAAACGATAGAAATGGAGTCGAACAAACGTGGATTTACAAGCCGATGCCATAGACCGCGTCATTAAAAACGCCATACAAGTCATGGAAAACAGCAAATATCAAATGTTCGAGATCATGGACGCGACTCGCGATGAGCTGAAAACACTCAACGAGGAGTTAAAGTCGGTGTTGAAGGAGACGGCGGAAACGATCGAGAAAGTAGATCAATTGGAGCTGAACTACCGCCGTTCCCGGATCCGGCTGACTGAGGTTAGCCGCGACTTTGTCCGTTATTCCGAGCATGATATCAAGCAGGCGTATGAGAAAGCAACACAGCTGCAGCTGGATCTGATGATTTATCGTGAGAAGGAAATGTATCTGAAGGCCCGTCGGGATGACCTGCAGAAGCGTGCCAAAAATGTGGAAGCTTCTGTGGAGCGTGCCGAGACCATCGGTTCGCAGATGGGTGTTGTACTCGAATACCTGTCAGGTGAACTGGGTCAAGTGACCCGGATCATCGAATCTGCCAAAAATCGACAAATGATTGGTTTGAAAATAATTTTGGCCCAGGAAGAAGAGCGGAAACGTATTGCTCGTGAGATTCATGACGGGCCTGCGCAGATGCTCGCCAATCTAGTGCTTAGGACGGAAATTGTAGAAAGAATGCTCATTAAGCAGGATTTTAAGATGGTCCAGGCCGAAATAGTAGATTTGAAAGGCCAGGTTCGTTCCAGTCTTGAAGAAATGAGAAAAGTTATTTTCAATCTGCGTCCTATGGCACTGGATGATCTGGGACTGATTCCAACGCTTCGGAAGTACGTGCAGGATTTTGAGGTAAAAACGAAAATCCGGTCGCTTTTTGAAACAAGAGGTAAAGAACACCGTTTATCTTCCGCGATGGAGGCAGCGATCTACCGCCTCGTGCAGGAAGGTCTGTCGAATGCTGCAAAGCATGCTTATCCCACTTATGTTGTAGTGGAAATTACATACCAGGCTCAGCTCGTCAAAATTGTCGTTCAGGACAATGGGCTTGGGTTCAAACCGGAGCTTCTTGCGAAGAAAAGCAAGGATCATACCCACTTCGGTCTGATTGGGATGAGAGAACGGGTTGAACTGTTAGAAGGAAGAATAGAGATTGAATCCGGAGAAAATCAAGGAACCAAAATAGTGATTCATATCCCGACAAACGTGGATAAGGGAAAGGAGTAGCAGGATGATGGAAAACCGTGATACTGGTAAAGCATCGATTAAAGTTCTTTTGGCTGATGATCATCAGCTGTTCCGTGAGGGACTGAAACGCATTTTAAATATGGAGGACGACATTGAGGTCATCGGCGAATGCGGCGATGGTATTCAAGTGCTCGAATTCTGCAATCAGGATAAACCTGATATCGTTTTGATGGACATTAACATGCCGATCGAAAACGGGGTTGAGGCAACGGAGAAATTGCGTGAGCTGTTCCCTGATGTCAAAGTGATTATCCTGTCCATTCATGATGATGAAAGTTATGTATTTGAGACGCTTCGTAAAGGGGCTAACGGGTACTTGCTGAAGGATATGGAGGCCGAGTCTCTGATCAATGCGATTCGTTCCGTGCATGAAGGACATGCGTTCATTCATCCGAAAGTAACAGGCAAACTGATCATGCAGCTGCGTCGTATGACGTATCTTAATGAAACAGGGGCAATGAGTGAAGGAGCTTCGAAGGAAGCAGGTGTTAAATTTGTCGCTGGCGACAATAACCCGCTCACACGTCGTGAGGCTGAAGTACTGCGTTTGATGGCAGAAGGTAAGAGCAATAAGATGATTGGTGAATTCCTGTTCATCAGTGAAAAAACAGTAAAAAACCATGTCAGCAGTATTCTGCAAAAGATGGAAGTGGACGACCGTACACAAGCTGTTATCAATTCGATCAAATATGGTTGGGTTACGCTCTAATAGCCTATTTCTTTATAAAGCAGCATTTATATCGTAAGTCAGTCCATTGGTTGGTTCAACCTTGATGAAATATAGATTGGTGTTCACTCGCGCCCTTTCCAGAATGTTGGATTGGTCTGCGGGTTAATGGACTTTATCACTGCAAATGAGCAAAGTGTAAAGTTGTGCGGAACATATGTTCAAGCTTAGGCGTGAATGAATGACCTGGCCTGTCTTTCTTCGTCCGGTGTCGATCAGAATGGAATATGAGTGATGGGAAATGCAAGTGTAACCCTTCAGGAAGTACAGCATATACTTGTTGTATACAGGGATGTTCGCCATGGGTGAGCATGACCTTCCGAGGAGGTGCAGTTGCCATGGTTGCTCATCTGACTATGATTCTGCTCATATACTTCCTGGCGGCAATGGCCGTTCATGCCATGCACCAGCGCCATCTTTCCCGTCCGGAACCTGACGGTTTCGAGCAGATTTTGCTCATCCCTTCCAATCAGGCAGGGCGGATCGAAGGCATTGTAAGAGAACTTTGCCGGGAATTGTTATACCGTGGAAAGAGCTTCAGATTAACAGTTGTCGCTGATCGTACAGAAGCGGAAACGATTACGATTATTGAAAAGCTTATGCGAAGGCAAGGATTGGAGACATCCTATCTGCCTGCTGTCCCTACTGATATTGAACAGGTAGCGCAGACCGATCACACTTTTCGACTGATTGATTTGCGCGAGTCAGAGCAATAAATCATCATGTGAACGGGAAATGAGATTATCATTTCGCAGATCTACAGTGAAAAGATTACAGCAGAAGCTGTAGTCTTTTTTTGTAATTGTAGCCAAGTCTGCTTTTAAATTAAAAATGGGTTTTTATGCAATCTATGGTTATTGTCTGGGTGCGGTGAGTTCTTGATCACAGAAATAAGATTTTCGAAGTCAGAAATCTTAATTTAAAAGTATAGACGATACAGATTGGAAAAAGTTTCGCTCTTTTAAAGAAAGATTCTGGTTATTAGCAGAATTGTATGATGGATAATGTCGTTTGACTAACCTTGTGATGTAGAGATTCAATTGGTATAGTAAATAAATAGATTCATCATAAGAAGATTGAATATGGACATGAAGCACATGCTCCGGCGAACAGCCGGGTTGGCATGTGCTTTTTTTGCGTTCAGAGAAATTAGGATGGGGGGAGCGTATATGAAGGTTGCTTTATATGTGTGCCGTGTAGGTGAAGGGTGGAGCATGGTCTTGTCCCTCGATATTCGAGTGGATGTGGCTTGGTGGCTCGAGGGTAGAAGTGGGCGACATGTGCTGCGCTGGTTGCTGTTAGATCAGGGGTTGCCGTTAAGTCAGGCATCTTGGTTGGTTGAACATTTTGATACGGAGCGAGGCATGGATCAGTGGGGCGAGCGCGAATGGCATAGCTATCTTGTGCGGAAGCTGGATGTATATGAACTGGCCTCGGGGGAAGTTGAGGCGAGAAAAGGTATAGCGGGCAAAGCAGGGAGCGCTGCTTTGCGTGGCATTCAGGTAGGCGGGATGCCCGATCCGTATCCCGCCGGGCAGTGGGCTCAGCTGGAGCGGGACGCTGCCCTGCTGGCTGAGCGGATCAGCGGCCGCCAACTGCTGGCGGCCGAGGCGGAGGCGTTGCTGGCGGATACCGCCCAGCCGCCAAGGGAGTGGCGCGCGGCTGCGCAGCTCGCGCGCTTGCACGGGCGGCTGAGTATCACAGCCGCCCTCGAAGGGCCTGCCACGCGCCGTCGGCACGCGTGGCTTGGACGCGCGCGGAGCGCGCCCCGCTGCCACCGTTGTGGCAGCGAAGCCAGGCAGCGCGTGCCCTGCGCTGCCTGCGGCCTGGCGGCGTGCGCCTACTGCGAGGCCTGCCTCGCGTTGGGGCGCAGCCGTGCCTGTGCGCTGCTGCTACGCAGTGCAGCGCAAGGGGCCGTGCCACGACGCGGCGAAGCACCGCGTGGTACGGCCTTGGCCCCCACCGGCGGCGAGCTCGCCCGGTGGGGGCTTAGCGCAGCGCAGAGCGCGGCAGCAACCGCGGCGCTAGCGTTTTTGGCCCGGCCGCCCGCAGGGGATGGGCCGGGGCGGTTCTTGCTGTGGGCCGTGACCGGGGCCGGCAAGACCGAGATGATATTCCCTCTACTCCAACATACATTGGACCGCGGTGGACGAGCACTGGTCGCTACGCCGCGCAGGGATGTGGTGCTGGAACTAGCTCCGCGTCTAGCTAAAGCTTTTCCGGACACCTCACTCGCTACCCTTTACGGAGGCAGTGACGAACGCTGGAAAGACGCTCAGCTCACGCTCGCGACCACACATCAACTGATGCGTTTTCACCAGGGATTTGATCTCGTCATTATCGATGAACTGGATGCTTTCCCATATCACAACGATCCAATGCTCGCTCATGCCGCGTCATCTTCCTGCAAACCGGAGGGGAATTTCGTCTATCTGTCTGCTACACCGCCAGCTCGGCTACAGAGGGAAGCAGCGCAGGGAAAACTCACTCATGCCAAAGTTCCAGTACGTTTCCACCGTCATCCTTTGCCCGTGCCAAGATTGATCAAGATGGTTACAGTGACCCAGTGTATTCAAAGACGGCAATTGCCAACTGTAATTAAAAATAACATCCAAATTTCACTGAAGCGTGACGCCCAGGTATTTGTTTTTGTGACACGTATTGCCCAGATTGAGGCGTTTGTTAACCTGATGCGTCGTACCTTTCCCGGAATCCATATCGAAGGAACTTCATCTCAGGATCCTGATCGCGCTAGCAAAGTTATAGCCTTTCGTGAACGCACAATTCGTTTGCTCGTAACGACAACGATTCTGGAGCGTGGCGTAACCATTCCGCGTAGCGATGTCTTTATATTGGATGCAGACAATGGTCTCTTTGATGAAGCTTCACTTGTTCAGATGGCGGGCAGAGCAGGGCGTTCCATGGATGACCCGGCGGGTAGAGTGGTTTTTGCATCGTCTCGTCGGACGCGCTCACAGGTGAAGGCCGTTGCCCAGATTCGGAAAATGAACACCATCGCTCGTCGCAAAGGCTACCTGCATCCACCATCCCAAACCTAATTGCCATCTGCCATGTTCGTATCCACACTTCACATTACATTCCCAAGACTGGAGGTTTGTTCATCCATGTTCAACTGGCTCAGTAACTTAACCGATTATGCGCAGCACCTGACCGGGCGTCTTCATCACCTGCTCGCCCCACCGGGAGCGACTTGTCTGACATGCGGCACTCGAGCGATCCTGTCTCCAATCTATCCGGGCATATGCCCACGTTGTGTGAAGCAGATTCCATGGATCCGCTCCATCCGCTGCCTGCGTTGTGGTCGGGGTGTCGGATGCCCGGACTGTGCTCGTCCACACATGCAAAACCGTTCTTTTATCCTCAACCGCAGCGCCGTACAGTACAACGCTCTTATGAAAGAGTGGATTGGCATGTACAAATTCAGAGGCCATGAACGATACGCGCCGCTCTTAATCGCGCTGTTGATTCAAGCCTTTCAAGCGATGAGCGATGAACAGAATTCTGCTTTGGCAAAAGAACCCCCAGCCCCCGTGGCTCGTCCCGCCACACCTGCTCAACAAATGAAGCCGCAATGGTGGCCTGACGCGGTCACCTATGTTCCGGTGAGCAGCGAGCGCCTGGCCGAACGTGGCTTCAATCAGGCGGAGCGGCTGGCTGCTGGGCTCGCCACCGCCTGCCGCCTACCCATCGTTGATCTGTTGCAGCGCCAGATCAACACGACCAAACAAAGCTTCAAATCACGCGGTGAGCGTATCGAAACGATGAAGAATGCTTTCACCATCAACCCGGATGGTATGCAATTAATTGAAGAGCTATACAGGGGATCTCATCTTCCAACACGAAAGGGCATGTCATATGCCGAACCGATACAGATACTGCTAATCGATGATATATACACAACAGGTAGCACCTTGGACGCTTGTGGGCGGGTTATCCTAAATGCTGGCTTCTCCATGGAGATTCCGTTCGAGATATACACACTGACACTGGCAAGATCTTAGGAGGTGAATCCAAATAATAAATGACTGTCCAGTAATCTTCAGACACTCTAGGCGGGGAATCTATACATTATGATTAATAGTAGACAGGAAAATATGTTCCTTTATTAATCATTGTTATAATTGTGATTGTCTCCATTCCATTTATACCGTTTGAAGTATAGTTGTTTGAAGAAATGATGAATGAAAGCGTTATAAGAAAATTTTTACATGTAAAAAAGAGGAATTGGTTTTCTCGCGCAGAATAGATAGTTTTGCCGTTCACCACGGGGAGTGGCACATCATATCTTTTGAAGGGGAGAACAGAAGTGGTCGCAGGAAAAAGAAAAAACAGATTTTACTTATGGACTGTCCGTCTACTAGTATTCATGCTGGTATTCGGACAGTTTGGCGTGTACGGGGGGAACCGGGCACATGCAGCGGTAGGAAGTGGGATAGTCTCATCAAGTAATGATTACCAATATGTGTTGACTAACAACAACGGCCAACTACAGGTAAATCAAAAATCAGTTAATCTGAGTTGGGCGAGATCATACGAGATTTCAACATCAGGATATTCTTTTAGGAGAAGTCAATCGATCAATGGGGCAGTTGGAGACATAACCAAGATTTCATTTGGCTCCTACACATCTACGTATACCGGCAAAGTTACCAATGCTTTTATCGTCGACTTTGCTGAGGTATGGGAGTATTACACGACTATGGAATACAGACAATCCGGAACCAATGTTGGAGTATGGAAAAATTCCACTGTTGATGAGTTTGGAATGACTACGCCAAGATATGTGCAAAGCTACGAGGCAACACAGCTAAGTCTCGTAATTAACGCAGATACAGGAGCGGTAGTAGATTTTGTATCCAACCTGAATCCGTATTACATACGGAAAGCAGAATCATTCAGTTTTGTAAAAGAGCCGGGGACAACAGAGCCTATTACTACGGTTCCAGCTGTTCCAACTAATTTAATGACTGATGCCAATGATGTAGCTATTAATCTCAATTGGTCTGCTGCTCCACAAGCTGTCCAATATGAGATTGAAGAGAATGGCGTGGTAAAAGGGCCTTTTTACGGAATTAATTATACAAGTTCTTCACTTACACCAAATACTACATACACCTATAGAGTACGTGGAATTAACCGACTAGGGGCTAGTGAGTGGAGTGAGCCGGCTGCATTAACAACCTTGCTTGCCAAACCCGTCTTGGCCGTAACGGCAGAGGAAGGAAAGAATACGATTCAGTGGATGGCGGTTGAGTCTGCAGATCGCTACCAGTTGCAGATTGATGGTGGCACACCAATTGAATTAGGAAACGTAACTTCTTATGTACATGAAGGGCTTGAAGCGAATTCAACGCATACCTATGTGTTAAAAGCCTTCTCGGCTAACAATGAGAGTGCGTGGAGTAAAATGGTGAGTCAATTAACAGTACCTGACCGTACCGATGCGTTGATGGTTACTGATGCCACATTCAATAAATTAACGCTAGCTTGGACTGCTGTAAAGGGTGCTACCGGATATGATTTGGAGATTGATGGCACTAATGTTGCTGTAACAGGCACCACATATAGCAAAACTGGCCTTGCAGCCAATACAGAGTATACCTTTAGAATCAGACCTAAAAATGCTGGTGGTGCAGGAAGCTGGAGCGATGTAACTACAGGAATCACCCAGATGAGTACACCTGTAGTTCAATCCAATCCTTCACAAGAAGAAGTTGTTCTCATCTGGTCACCAGTTGATGGTGCAACGTCATATGAAGTTGAGGTGGATGGTGTTGTCGTTGGAGATATATCAGATTTAATCTATACGCACACGGGGCTCAAACCTGGAACGGCACATAAGTATCGTGTACGTGCTATAAGTGACAATAACATTAGCGCATGGTCGGCAGTGAAATCACAGAATACGTTGCCTGATTCTGTTAATGGATTGGTGATTAATGCAGCAACCAACGCAGCTATTACTCTGAAATGGACAGCAGTAACCGGAGCCACAGGTTATGACCTCGAGATCGATGGAACAATTGTCCCTGTAACAGGAGTAACCTACACGAAGAGTGGTCTTGCAGCAAATACAGATCATACTTTCCGTATTCGTTCAAAGAATGCCGCTGGTGTAGGAGCATGGAGTGATCTAATCAGCGGAATAACGCAGTTGAACACACCGATATTAAAAGCAACATCAGAAGAAAATACAGTTAACCTGACGTGGGCTGATGTAGCAGACGCAACAAAGTATGAGATTGAAGCGGACGGAGTAGTAGTGGCAACAGTAGAGGAACCTGACTACAGCCATACATCATTGTTACCAGGAACAGCCCATAAGTATCGCATTCGTGCGTTGACCGAGAACAATACGAGTGCGTGGACAGCAATCCTGACGCAGAGCACGATTCCTGCTTCCGTTACAGGATTAACAGTTAGCTCGGCTACGAACGTAGCCATTGCATTAAAATGGACAGCAGTTACAGGTGCAACGGGATATGATCTGGAGATTGATGGAACGGTTGTCCCAGTAACGGGAGTAGCTTATACGAAGAGCGGTCTTGCAGCGAACACAGCTCATACCTTCCGTGTTCGTTCGAAAAATGCCGCTGGTGTAGGGGCTTGGAGTGATCTGATCAGCGGAGTAACGCTGCTGAACACACCTGTCTTGAAAGCAACATCAGTAGAGACTGCAGTTAACTTGACGTGGGCTGACGTAGCTGACGCAATCAAGTATGAGATTGAGGCTGACGGGGCAGTGGTAGCAACGGTAGAAGAGCCTAGCTATAGCCATGCAGCATTGCTGCCAGGAACGGCCCATAAGTATCGCATTCGTGCGTTGACAGAGACCAATACGAGTGCATGGACAGCAATCTTGACGCAGAGCACCATCCCTGCCTCCGTTACAGGATTAACTTTTAGCTCGGCTACGAGCGTAGCCATTGCCTTGAAATGGACAGCAGTGACGGGAGCAACGGGATATGATCTAGAGATCGATGGAACGGTTGTCCCAGTAACGGGAGTAGCTTATACGAAGAGCGGTCTTGCAGCGAACACAGACCATACTTTCCGTATTCGTTCGAAGAATGCTGCCGGTGTAGGGGCTTGGAGCGAACTCATCAATGGAACGACACTCCTAAATACACCAGTACTAAAAGCAGCATCGGAAGAAACTGTGATCAACTTAACTTGGGCAGCTATTGCTGATGCGACTAAGTATGAGATTGAGGCTGATGGAGTAGTAGTGGCAACGGTAGAAGAACCTAGCTATAGTCATACAGAACAGTTGCCAGGAACGGCCCATAAGTATCGTATTCGAGCGTTGACGGATACCAATACAAGTGCGTGGACATCAATCCTGACACAAAGCACTATCCCTGCAACAGTTAACGGTCTCATGTTAAATACAGCTACACCTGTTGCTATTTCAATGAAATGGGGCCCTGCTACAGGCGCTACCGCTTACGATTTGGAAATTGACGGTGTTGTGATTTCTGTGAGTGGGGCTGCTTATACGAAAAGTGGTCTTCTAGCCAATACGGATCATACCTTCCGCATTCGTGCGAAGAATGCTGCTGGCATTGGTAGCTGGAGTGAGATCGTAACCGCCTCGACCCAATTAAATGTACCAACAATGCTGAAAGCTGTACCTGAAGAAACGGCAGTTACGCTGACGTGGAATGAAGTTGCTGGTGCAGCAAAATACGAGATTGAGGCAGACGGCACAGTGGTTGGTACTGTGAGTGATCTCTTGTATGTCCATAATGGAGTACTTGGCGGCACGATTCATAAATACCGTATACGTGCTCTGACCGACACCAATCTGAGTGCGTGGACATCCCTTGTGTCATCAACCACGCTACCTACTGGTGTTACAGGTTTGATCATTAATTCATCAACAACAGTGGCTATTGCACTGAAATGGAATGCAGTTACCGGAGCTACAGGATACGATCTTGAGATTGATGGTACAGTGGTCGCTGTGAGTGGAGTTACTTATACGAAGAGCGGGCTTACACCGAATACGGAGCATACATTCCGAATTCGAGCCAAAAATGCTTCCGGTACGGGTGTTTGGAGTGAGATTATACCGGGAACGACTCAATTGCCTGCAGCACTTCTAAAGGGAACATCGGATAGAACGAATGTTACCTTAACATGGAATGCTGTGGTGGGAGCTTCGTCTTACGAAATTGAAGCAGATGGGCAAATTGTGGCGGTTGTCAGTGATGCAACGTTTGTTCATTCCGATCTGCTACCTTCCAGTTTGCACAAATATCGTATTCGGGCATTAAATGATCAGAACACGAGCGTTTGGTCTTCTGTTCTAAGTATTAGAACATTGAATTAATGATGTAGAGTGGGGGGAACCGGATTGCGTATATATGCATTCTGTTCCCCCTTTTGTTTTGTAAATAGACTATGGCTTCATCAGAGAAAATAAGGTAATGTATAGTTATTATCTATTCGGAAATGGAAGTTTGAGAGGGGCGTTTTAGCGATGAATCTAGGTAACTGTCCTCGCTGTGGTAAATTATATGCGTTGAATTTTCGAGATGTATGCTCGAACTGTATCAAGGAAATAGAGCAGGAATATCAGATCTGTGTAGATTATTTGCGCGAAAACAAGGGCACCAACATACAGGAACTATCCGATGCAACAGAAGTCTCAATTAAAAATATTACCAAGTTCATTCGTGAGGGACGAATTTCCATCGAGAACGCCCCGAATATGATGTATCCTTGTGAAGTATGCGGAACGTTGATTCGCGAAGGTCATATGTGTGACTCTTGCCGTAATCGTTTAACGAAAGACTTGGCAGGAGCAGCTCGTGAAGTAGGTCAGAAGGATAACAACAATGTAGGCGGACGAACCTACAATGCTGTCGACAAACTACGCGATTAATAGGAGCGAGGGCTCAAATACATGTTTTGCTATAACAAATGTTTTGAAACGTACCGATAAACTTATTAAAGATTATCGGTTTTTTTTATTATCCTAATCATTTTGATAACATAAAGATAAAGTAAGAAAAACGTATATCGTCGTAAAAACCTTATGTGGAAGGAAGTGCAAGTTAAATGAAAATCAATGAACCGAGTAGAATTGGCGCCATCAATTCATATCAAAGGAACGTTGAATCCAATCAGCAGGCTGATGCCAAGAAGAGCCGCCGTAAGGACGAAGTATCCATTTCTCCGGAGGCGATGAAGATGCTTGAGGAACAAAGTCGTACACAGGATGCAGGACGCATACAACGGATACAGGAACTGAAAGAACAGGTGAGTTCCGGAACGTATCAGGTAGATAGTAGCAAGCTTGCTGACAAGCTGCTGCCGTATTTTAAGTCTTTTGATAAGGAATAGGTGATCACGTAATGGCAGCACTGGATAGATTAATTGCAGTTTTGCAGCAAATGGAACAAAGTCACCGCGATATGCTGGCACTCAGCGAGGTCAAGAGACAGGTCATTGTTAAAAATGATGTAGATGAACTCATTGCCCTCCTCAACAAAGAATCTCGTTTCATGAAACAACAGGAGCCATTGGAGATCGAGCGGCAGAGTGCAGTTCACGAACTGCTACAGGAGCGGGGCATCAAGTCCATGCTGAACCTGAATATTACCGAGATCTCGAAGCTGATTTTTGATCCGGCTGACAAACTGCGATTGCTTGAAGTCCAGAAAAAGCTGGCGGGAACACTGCATGAATTAAAAGAAATTAATCAACTGAATCAAAAGCTGATCGAGCAATCGTTGATGTTTATTGATCTTTCAATGGACATCTTTGCTTCTCGGCCAGAACAGGATGCCACGTATCAGCATCCTGCTGATAAGAACGGTAATCCAGGGCGAATCGGTCTGTTTGACACGCGTGCCTGATTAATTAGGGGGAAACCAGGTGACATCTACATTTCATTCAATCGAAACGGCTAAACGCAGTTTGTTCACACAGACGACAGCTCTTAGCACAACAGGCCATAACATAGCCAATGCCAACACAGAAGGCTACTCACGCCAAAAGGTAAACATGCAGGCATCTATTCCAATGGAGCCGTTCGCATTTCTGCATAGCACAACACCAGGACAGCTTGGTACAGGGGTAGAATTTGACTCTATTACACGTGTGCGTGAGAAATTTCTGGATGACCAGTATCGCAATGAAAATACCAACTTCGGGAGTTGGTCCATTCAACGAGATACGCTTGAGAAACTTGAGGCTATTGTAAACGAACCATCAAACACTGGTTTTCGGACCGTTATGGATAATTTTTACAAATCATGGTCAGACCTGAGTAAGAATCCTGAGGATGTTACGGCACGTCGGATTGTCAAAGAAACAACCCTTGCTCTTACCGATGCGATGAATCAGATTAGCCGTCAACTGGATGCACTTAGCGAGGATCTTGATAGTAACATTGCTGTGAAAGGCAATGAAATTCAGGGCTACCTGGGTAATATAGCGAACCTTAATAGTGCCATTGTAAAAGTCGAGTCTCTTGGCGACAATGCCAACGATTTACGTGACCAACGTGATCTGATGACAGACAAGCTTTCCAAAATCATGAATGTTACCGTTACGGATTCTCCGCAAGGATATCAGGTTCAGATGAATGGACAGGCACTCGTCACTGGCGGTGCGGTACAAGTAGCGGTAGATCCTGCTTTTCTGAATGCTGCTTATACAGCAGGTACGCTCACTAACGGCGAGGTCCACGGTATGATCAAGTCCAGAGACACTTTGGTGACTGATTATCAGAAACAAATGGATGACTTAGCTAATACGCTTGCTAATGGGGATATCGAGATCACCCTTCCTGCAGGTTCTATCTTGCCAGATAATACTGTACTCGATGGAGTTACATACACAGGTGCAGCACGGACGTTGGCAACTGATTTGAAGGTTACGGTTAAAGGTCTGAACGGTCTGCACCAACTTGGATATAGTATGGACGGAACCAATTCGCCAGGATTACCTTTCTTTACAGCAGCGGGTGGTGGAACAGCAATTACAGCTGGCAACATTTCATTGAATGCCGAAATCTTGGCTGACCCGAATAAGATTGCAACCTCGCTCAGAACCACTACGGATTCTTCAGGAGCAGAAACAGTGATTAAAGGTAACAACACACTTGCTAATCTGCTGGCTAACTTGAAGGATACTCCAATGAAATCCGTTGATGGTTTGCGCAATGCAACGATTGGAGCTCAGTTTAGTGCGATCGTTGGACAGTTGGGTGTTCAATCTCAGGAAGCGGCACGTCAGACGTCCAATTCTGAATTTCTCGTAGAACAAGTGGACACTCGCCGTCAATCGGTCAGTGGTGTTTCCTTGGATGAAGAAATGGCTAATATGATCAAATTCCAACATGCTTACAGTGCTTCCGCACGTTTTATGACCACATATGACCAATTGCTTGAAAAATTAATTAACTCTACTGGCGTAGTAGGCAGATAATAGAAGGGAGTGACATAACAAACGATGAGAATTACAAATAATATGTTGAGCTCACAATTGATTCTTAACCTGAACCGGAATGCACAACAGATGAATAGCACACAAACTCAATTGGCAACGGGACGGAAGATCAACAAACCTTCTGACGATCCGGTAGGGATTACGTACTCCCTTCGTTATCGTGCAGAACTGTCTTCTAATGAGCAGTATCAAAAGAATGTGGATAGCGCTGTATCATGGTTGGATTTTAATGATACCGTTATGGATCAAGCAGGTAGCGTGGTCCAGCGGTTGAGAGAACTGACGGTGCAGGCAGCTACGGGGACTAACCCGCAATCTGCACTAGATAGTATTAATGAAGAAGTGAAGCAATTGAAAGCACAACTTGTTGATATTTCAAACAGCACGTTGAATGGGAAGTATGTGTTTAATGGTGAAACCTATGATGTGAAGCCTTATGATTTCCCTACCAGTACTGACGGATCGTTCGATACAACAAATGCTGCTTCCGTCGTTACTGATTCGGGTAAAATTAATTTTATCGTGGGTGAGAGTATCCAACTCCCAATTAACGTAACCGGTAATGAAGTGTTTGGTGATTCTACGGAAGCTGATAATCTATTTGTAATCTTTAACACGATTAGTCAGGCTCTCGCCAGTGGGGATCAAAAGGAAGTATCGAATCAGCTTGCAAACATTGATACTCGTACCAACAAGATGCTCGCGATCCGTGCGGAGATTGGTGCGAAAACCAATCGTGTGGAACTTATGCAAGGTAGATTAAGTGATCTCGAAGTGAACTTAACGGATTTGCAAGCAAAGGTTGAGGATGCAGATTACGCTGAGTTATCAATTAAGTCCAAAATTCAAGAAAATATATATAATGCTTCCCTTTCCGCTGGTGCTAAAATTATATCTCAGTCATTAGTTGATTTTCTTAGATAACAAAGGAGAGATCATCTAATGAGTACTCTTCCAGTGGTACAAATCCACACAACGCCCACGATATTACATATCGATGCGGACATTGGTCAGTATTCGATTCGCCAGCCGAAGGCAGAGGTTCAGCTCCAGACCAAGCCTGGTAAATTAACGGTGCAAAGCCATGCAATAGAGCTGAATGTGGATCAGTCCAAGGCTTTTTCTGCCTATCATGGTGGGAATATGATTGATATGAATGCCCGAATATATTCGGGTATTCAGCAATTATTCATGCAGAATATGGCTGAACGTGTGCAACAAGGAAATGATATGGCAGCCATCCACAAACCAGGCAATACAATTGCCAATATTGTAGGAACAAATTGGCAAGCTAAGCCGTTCCCGGAGACACGTACGGCAGCTTCCTCTGATAATGTGGATGTGCGTGTGTTTACGCAAGCACCAGACATTCGCTTTGAAGCAGCGGAATCCGAGATGAATGTAATTGTGAACAAGCCAGAGATTGAATATCAACGTGGTAAGTTGGATATTTATGTGCAGCAATATGCTTCTATACAATACACTCCGCCTACGATTGATATGGGATTATAAGATATAATGTAAAGCTATAGACGGTTATAATACCCCGCTATAGCTTTTTTCTATAAAATCATCGCCAAGGAGGCGTTTATTATTTTAATTGAGACGAGTACATGGGGGAAAATTGAATTGGATGAACACAGCATATATGAATTTCCAAGAGGTTTACCTGGTTTCGAAAGCGAAACTAGCTTTGCATTGATTCCTTGGGAAGATACGCCGTTTAGTTACTTACAATCATTAAAGGAGAAAGAGCTCTCTTTTTTGGTAGTCAGTCCATTTGAGTTTAAACAGGATTATAGTTTTGAACTGAGTGAAGAAGATAAAGAAGAACTCAAAATCAAAGAAGATGTAGCCGTTTATTCCATAGTCACTATACATTCAGATGTGACAAAATCAACGATGAACCTCTTGGCCCCAGTTGTAATTAATCCTGCACATCGGGTAGGTAAACAAGTTGTTCTACAGCAAACAGGTTATGTGACTAAACATCTCATATGGACAGAAGAATCGACTTCGGCAAAGGAGGGGGTCTGAAATGTTAGTATTGTCACGTAAAAAGGGAGAATCTATTATCATTCAAGATAACATTGAGGTAACTGTATTGGCAGTGGAAGGTGATACAGTGCGAATTGGCATCTCCGCCCCCAAACACATTGATATCTTCCGGAAAGAGGTATATGCATCAATTCAGGAGGCTAATCGAGAGTCTGCAAAACCTGATGCTCCTAGTGTCGCTGCTTTTATGGAGTTGCTCCAAGGTATTGAAAACAAAAAAAAATAAAAATATTCCAATTTACTATTAACAGTTCTTCTCTTCCTGTCGATATATAGTTTAGACGCTGCTTCGGCAGGGCGGCCGACCTTAATGTCGCGGCGTTTACCACAAGGATGTGGAACTAACTTATTTTCAGGGAGGAAATTTCTAATGATTATCAACCACAATATTGCTGCAATGAACACTCACCGTCAATTGGGTGCAAACACAACTAACACAAACAAGGCTATCGAAAAATTGTCTTCCGGTCTGCGTATCAACCGCGCTGGTGACGATGCTGCAGGTTTGGCAATTTCCGAAAAAATGCGCGGTCAAATCCGCGGTTTGGATATGGCTACTAAAAACGGTCAAGATAGCATTTCCTTGATCCAAACAGCTGAGGGTGCATTGAACGAAACTCACTCCATCTTGCAACGTATGCGTGAATTGGCAGTTCAATCTTCCAATGACACGAACACAGATAAAGACCGTACTTCTCTTCAAAACGAAGTTGATGAGTTGGCTAAAGAGATCACTCGTATCTCCAACACAACTGAGTTCAACACGAAGAAATTGCTTGACGGTTTCGCAGATGGAGATTCTAGTGTAACTAGCGCAGCTAACTTGAGCTTCCATATTGGTGCAAACGCTGGCCAAAACATCTCGCTTACCATTAAAGCTATGGATGCTGCAAGTTTGGCTGTTGGTGACACTACAGCTACTTCATCAACAGGATCTACTGCTGCTACAGCAGGTGGTGGTATCAGTATCTCAAGTGCGGCATCTGCAAATGCAGCAATCACAACAATCAATGCTGCTATTGAAACAGTATCTGCAGAGCGTTCTAAACTGGGTGCTTACCAAAACCGTTTGGAGCACACAATCAACAACTTGGGAACAACTTCCGAGAACTTGTCTGCTGCTGAATCCCGTATTCGTGACGTAGACATGGCTAAAGAAATGATGAACCAAACGAAAAACAACATCTTGGCTCAAGCTTCCCAAGCAATGTTGGCACAAGCAAACCAACAGCCACAAGCTGTTCTGCAATTGCTTCGTTAATTTTAATCAAGTACCTAAAGGTAGAAAAAGGTTGTCGATCTTTACATCGACAACCTTTTTTACTATGCCCAAATATGGTGAAATATTGAAGTGATAAGAAAGTAACATTGGAACCTGTTGTATGTCCGTTATAGAGCTCAGAGGACTTTTACGTTTGATATAATTAAAAAATGCATGAAAAGTAGATAATGAAACGATAACTCCGATAATTTTATATTAAATGCTCAAAGAAAAACATAAACTTAAAAATAATAGAGGGTATGGTTATGCTCAGTTCACTGTTGCGTATACTTCAGGCCAGTTTATATAGATTAAACTATAAATTATTATTCAAAATTTAAAATAATACTATGAAGAGACGAGTGGATATCATGACCAAATCTGTTTCACTTTGTATGATTGTAAAAAACGAAGAAAAGTATATAGAACGCTGTCTAGAGAGTGTGAAACATGTCGTTAACGAGGTTATTATCGTGGACACAGGCTCGAATGATGCAACTATTGATATAGCTAATAAATATACCACAAATATTCATTTCTTTGACTGGGTGAATGATTTCTCAGCGGCGAGAAATTTTGCTATAAAGCATGCGAAATCTGACTATATCTTAGTGATGGATGCTGATGAGTATTTAGAAGAAGACGTAGATTTACAAAAAGATTTAATTAAAGACTACGATTATTATGTATTCAATATCAAGAATCATATGAAATTTAATAAATCCTTTTCACACACTGCCGTGAGAATGTTCCGAAATCATGTTGATTTTAAGTATGAAAACAGATTGCATGAGCATCTTAATATACTGGAGAGCAACAACAAGTATGTTAGCGATATGTCGGTCAGTACAATCCAACATTTAGGATACATGGATGAAGAAATACTTGAAGAAAAAAAATATAAGCGTAATTTGCCATTAATGAAATTGGAAGTCATAGAGAACCCTACTGCTTATAACTTATTTAATATGGGAAAAACGTATTTTGGTATGAATGAGTTTAAGAAGGCAGTTCCTTATTTTCAACAATCGTACTCTTTAGCTAAGGATAAAGTATATATACCTGAGTTGCTAACGAAGTTAGCATTTGCCCTTAATGAGAATGGCCAAATTGATGATGCTATCTCGATATTAAATGATGCCACGGCTATCTTCCCACTAGAAACTGAAATGAAATATATTCTTGGAATTATATTTGGGAGTAATGGGTATCTCATAGATGCTGAGAAGTGTTTCTTGAATTGCTTAGATTTGGGAGATCAAGGAACAACGATTACTGAGGGCAGCGGAAGTTACATGGCTTATCTTCAATTATCAGATGTTTATGAGAAAACCAACCAACTAGATAAAAGTTACAATGCAAGAATCAAAGCTATGGAGATCAAAGGGGATTCTGCCCATGTTTTACAGGATTATTTGCAGTTCACTCTAAAGATAAATCAGCCTTTAGATGACATTAAACAGATTGTTGAAGATTACTATAGAATGAATAATATTGATGACCTTCAAAACTTAATGAACGTATTATACAGCTTGCGTCATCCATTACTGAACGTTTATTTGAAAAAATTCAATATTACAACTGAACCTCATATTCATGCTATAGCGAAAATATATAGTAAAGATAAGAATCAAATGAGAACCGTATTGGAAGAGATCCATGATATGGACAAGAGAGAAAATGCGCAAGATATCTTGCTTGTAGGATACGTTTTCAAGGAAGAAAGTTTAGTGAATAAAATTCAAAACTTAATGAATTTTGGCAATAAAGAGATGAAAGTTATTAAACAGCTACTTAAAGGAGAATCATTAACTGGATCCATTAGCTCTGCGCTACAGCATATTTTATTCTCATTATGTAGACAATTGGTCACAATAGAAGAGTTTGATTTATTCCAGGATCTCACCGAGAAGCTGATAAATAACGATCAGAAAAATCATTTGAGGGTAAGTAAACTCCTTAGTGAATATAGATTTGATGAATTGGCTATTGATATGTTAATTGTAACGTTTAAAGATTCTCCTAATAATCCGGAGGTCATCCGTCTGTTAGGAGATTTATGTTTCCGTAATGGTTATCTTGAAGATGCGGAAATGTTTTATACCAAATTGTTAAACTTAGATTCCAGTTATGAAGTATATGAACGGAATTTCTGTCTTTATGAGAAAAAAAATGATAAACAAGGAATGGGTAAAGTTGGAAATGAAATCATAGAGAAGTTCCCAGCAGTTTCCTGGGTCCATGAGCTTTATCCTATACGTAATCGTCTTATCAAGTGAGATTTTTGGAGTTGACCCAATCTATTAGTTGTGGATCTACAGTCAAGCGATACTTTAATTTACCATACCTCTTCATTCTCTGTTTATACTTACCGATAAATATAATAAATAATTCCATCGGGGGATGAACGATGAATCTACAGTTCTCACTTTCAACGAATTCAGTGAACAACAGTACTTCAAGTTCTTTAAGTCAACCAAGTGAAGCATTAGTAAATTCGAAAACACAACTCATTCAAGCAGTGAGAAATGGCGTTGATATGTCTAAGCTTGAACGACAAGGAATTAGCATTCCGTCTGGAGACGAACATCTTATTAAAGCGATTGACAGAGCTGTAAAAGCCCTTCAGGGACCTACAACAACTTTGGAGATGAGCGTTCATGAAAAAACTCATCAAATCTTAGTGAAAGTCCTGAATAAAGAAACCGGTGAATTGATTCGCGAGATTCCACCTGAAAAAACATTGGACTTGGTAGCCAAGATGATGGAAATTGCGGGTATCCTAATTGATGAAAAGGTATAGGAGGTTACTATAAATGAATATGCGAATTAATGGATTCTCAGGTATGGATATTGACAGTATGGTCAAATCTCTTATGACAGTGAAGAGAGTTCCGCTGGACAAGTTAAATCAACAGAAACAGATTTTGGATTGGACCAGAGATAGCTATAGACAGTTAAATAGTAAAATTGTGCAGCTAAGCAACAAATTGCAACAGATGGATCTGTCTGCAGCAACAAATACACAAAAATCAACGGTCAGTGGAAATACAACAGCAGTTAGAGCCGAGGCAAATGCGGACGCAGCTTCTGTGACAATGACTGTTGAAGTGAAAACATTGGCTAAGAAGGCTAATTTACAAACCCAAACAGTGCTAACTACAGGAACGCCTGATGCAAAAGCAAGCTTGAATACTACGCTAGCACAGCTTGACCAAACAGGCCCACCTAAGGCAGAATATGAACTCCATATTAATGATAAATCTTTAGTATTTAAAGATACAGATTCTTTATCTACCGTAATTTCTCGGATTAATTCTGAAATTCCAACAGCTAATGCAAGTTATGATGAGATCAGTGGTAAGTTAACGATTACCTCCAGAGAGAATGGGAAAGTAATCACAGGGACAGGGACTGGTGGGGCAGCAATGTCCAGTTCGTTATCAGACGTACTAGGTTTACAAGCGAATGGGGCTGTAAAAGGTGAAGTAAACATTACCACTTCTTCAGGTACCCGGAAATATGAAACTACAGGGGATACGTTGTTAGTCAATGGTGTGAATTTGACTTTATTAGAGACAACTGAAGGCTTACCCAGCAAGGTTTCAACACAGTCTGACCCTACAAAAGCGATGGAGACGATAAAATCCTTTGTTGATACCTACAATGAATTATTGGGATTAATGAATACGAAATTATCTGAAGCGAAGTATCGTGATTATGCACCTTTGACCGCAGAGCAAAAGAAGGACATGAAAGAAGACGACATTAAAAACTGGGAAGAGCGCGCCAAAAGTGGCCTCCTAAAAAATGATACCATTCTAAGCTCTGCCGTAGCCTCAATGAGGTCTGTCATTTCAGGGAACTTGAAAGTGCTAAGTGAGGCAGGAATAACAACTGGGCAATACTATGAGAAGGGTAAACTACAGATTGATGAGGTTAAACTTAAAAGTGCGTTGGACAGTAATCCTGATAGAATTCTAAGTGCTTTTAGAGGCCCTTCTAATGACGCTAACAATCCTGCTATCTTTAGCGGATTGAGAAAAGAATTGAACTCCACTTTGGATATGTTAGTTAAAAAAGTAGGTACCTCGAAGCAGGATGCAGACGCTAGCATCGCATTGAAAATAGAAAGTAGTATGGGCCTACAATTGAAAAACTACAATAGTAGGATTTCAGACTTGGATAGAAAAATGACTGTTTGGGAGACTCGATATTACAAACAGTTTGCCGCTATGGAAAAAGCAATGAGTCAATTCCAGTCCCAGTCTTCCAGTTTAGCAAGTTATTTTCAATAAATTTAAAGGAGGAATAGTTTGGCATGATTACATCTCCTTATGACAAATATAAGAAGTCTTCAGTTCAAACATCCACTCCAGGACAATTGGTTATTATGTTATATGATGGTGCAATTCGGTTTACTAAATTGGGCCTGGAAGGAATTAAAAACAAAGATTATTCTAAAGCGAATGTGAACCTTGGTAAAGCTCAAACGATTGTTAGTGAGTTAATGTCTACGTTGAATCTATCTTATCCTGTGTCTAAAGATTTGTTCTCGCTATACGAGTACATGAACCATTTGTTGATTCAAGCCAATATTAAAAAAGAGATCAAGCATGGGGAAGAAGCTCTGGGATACTTTCAGGAACTGCGTGAGACTTGGATTGTAGCAAGCAAGCAAGCAATGGGAGCTTCAGCTCAATGAATAGTAGTAACAAGACTTTGATAAACGATGTTCTCAGCCAACTTTCTGAGCTCACGCAGAATTTTATCAAAGATTTAGAAATTCAAGATTCTGACCTGGTAGAACAATTTGTTGAAGAGCGTCAACTTCTAGTGCAACAATTGCATGATGTTTTGGATGTTCAAGAGATGAGTGATCTGCAAAAAGAAACGCTGAAGAAAGTTTTGGCACATGACCCGATAATAGAGCAACGTATGTCATCACTTAAAAATGAAGCGCAGGAATGGTTGCTCCAACGAAATTCGGCCAAAACGCAGCGTACGGTATATGAATCCAAGTATGCTTCCGAGAGTTATCTTATGGATAAACGAAAGTAGTACCAAAGTATTGTATAATTACAATGAGACCCCGTACTGGCAAAACTCAGTATGGGGTCTTTTGTGTCTATTAAAATAGACGTCCCAACCCTCCAATTACCTGATATATTCAAGATACATCACCTTTCAACACAATCCCCAATTAATCTACAAAAAATTCCAAGAAAACATTTACTTTACCAATTGACAATGGATAACTTTGGATGTTATTATCTGAGTTGTGGGCGAGGTTAAGGCCGAAGCTTACTTCATTTGATGACGAAGGGAATGTTAGTGCATGCAAGGTAAAGTAAAATGGTTCAACGCAGAAAAAGGTTACGGTTTCATTGAGACTGAAGACGGCGGCGACGTATTCGTACATTTCTCCGCAATTCAAACCGAAGGATTCAAAACTTTGGAAGAAGGTCAATCCGTAGAATTCGACATCGTCGAAGGCGCGCGTGGACCGCAAGCAGCTAACGTAATCAAATTATAATCATCCGGACAATCCGACCTACATATATGGTTAGATGGTTACCAAATTGAATTATCGCTAGCATCAGACTCCGGTACTTTCCGGGGTCTTTTTTTGTTCTAATAGATTCGAGATTAGAGGATCATTCGAGGAACCTTATCTTAATGAATTTAATAGATTCACAAGCTTGATTGAGGTTCATTTTACATAATAGATTGAGCAAGCTCAAAAACGGTTAAATACATCATCAAGCGCCTAATAAGACATTCCATGTAAATATACGATTATGGCTGAATATGATGAAATATCGCGAATTATGGCGTTATTCCTACGTTGGTAGATGTGGCTTGAACAGATGTCATTATTCGGTCACCGGGAGTTTTTACATGGCGCTTACATTCGTGTTATAATGAAGTGGCAAAGGAAAAAGGAGGAGTGCCCTATGAATTTAAGTATTCGAGGTCAACAAATCGAGGTTACTGATGCTTTGAAGGATTATGTCGACAAAAAGTTGAGTAGACTCGAGAAGTATTTCGATGCACCCCTTAACTCTGACGGTGCTGTCACATTGAGCACGACGAGAGGTTTGCATACGGTAGAGGTGACGATCCCTTTGAAAGGCATTGTGCTCCGCGCTGAGGATGAGAGCGACGATATGTACGCATCCATTGACTCTGTGGTGGACAAGCTGGAACGTCAGATCCGCAAACACAAAACAAAAATTAACCGTAAGTTCCGCCAAGAAGGTAGCCTGAAAACACTCTTCGTTGAAGATCCAACAGGTACTGTAGCTACAGCTGAACTGGATGCGGACACGGATGACGATGATTTGGAAGTCGTACGGACGAAACGCTTTATGTTGAAACCAATGGACGTGGAAGAGGCAATCCTCCAAATGAACATGGTTGGTCACAATTTCTTCGTATTCTCCAACATTGACAGTGAAGAAGTAAGTGTTGTTTACAAACGGAACGATGGTAAGTACGGATTGATCGAACAAGGTTAATCTTAACGTACAAGATCATCGGATCGGACTTGCATATGAATATCTAATAATAATGAATCCAGGAACTGTAGTTTCCTGGATTAGACTTAACAAGAGCTTCCATCCCTCAGGGGATGGGGCTCTTTTGTGCGTAAAGGGGCTGGGAAATGACCTTTGGAAATAAAATGGTGAAACTATTCCCTATGCTGCTGCGTCTAATAGATAATAAGAAGAATCACAAACTGTACAAGTTTACCACCAGATTCTCATGATTACGAAAATATTCGTACACATGCATTCGAGAACTGGATATTGAGATTTCCATCCAAATTTACCATCAAAATTCGTTGATAGCGCCGTCTATCCTGCAAAACGAAACATGACAATCGAAGGCTTCCGCTAACGACTGTGATTTTTTGCACTAAAACTCGATTTGATATGTCTCAGAAGTTCAAAGAAGTGTGCCGTGGCGTGTTGCGGCGGCCCTTACAAACTGTTACAATTTATGCAAAGAGAATCATTGTCCTGATGAGGAATTGTCAACGAATGATCGCTAATCATAATCAATGACAGGCACAGCACCATGAACATGATTCGCAAGGCTCGGGCTTCGGCTAGTTTTCTAATAACCGGATCCGTTTGAACACCGAATCAGCTTCATGAGGAACCCTTGGCAAGCCTGGAGTTGATTCATCCATATTACTTTTTATATTGTTTGTCACCCCCGGGCAAGTGGAGCAACATCCATCCGATGGTGTCGCATGGCGGCAACAGGGGGTCTATTCTGTTTTGCACGAAAGGGGTATACCATGCTAGGACTTGTCAAAAAGATCTTCGGCGACATGAACGAACGTGATGTTAAACGTCTGATGAAGACGGTCGATGTGATCAATAAACTGGAACCACAACTTCAGGCGTTGTCTGATGAACAACTGAAAGGCAAAACGGACGAATACCGTGCTCGTATTGAAAAGGGAGAAACGACAGATGAACTTCTTCCAGAGGCATTTGCAACCGTACGGGAGGCTTCACGCCGTGTATTGGGCAAACGCCATTACGATGTACAGATGCTGGGCGGTATCGCTCTGCATGAAGGCCGTATTTCCGAGATGAAAACGGGTGAAGGTAAAACGCTGGTAGGAACACTTCCGGTATATCTGAACGCGTTGATGTCCAAAGGTGTACACGTGGTCACGGTCAATGACTATTTGGCACAGCGGGATAGCCAGGAAATGGGACAAATCTATGAATTCATGGGCATGACGGTAGGGGTTAACCTGAGCGGTATGGACCATGCTTTGAAACAACATGCATATGCATGTGATATTACGTACGGAACGAACAACGAGTTTGGATTTGACTATCTGCGTGACAACATGGTGCTCTACAAAGAGCAGATGGTACAACGTCCATTGTTCTTCTGTATCATTGATGAAGTGGACTCCATCCTCGTCGATGAGGCGCGTACGCCACTCATTATCTCTGGACAAGCTCAGAAGTCGACGGACATGTACTATGCAGCAGATCGTTTTGTGAAACGTCTGGTGCCAGAAGAAGACTTTACGGTAGACATCAAGGTGAAATCCGTAGCGTTGACTGAGGCGGGCGTGGCAAAAGCAGAGAAAGCATTTGGTATCGAGAACTTGTATGATCATGCCAATGTTACACTTAACCATCACATCGTACAGGGTTTGAAAGCCAACGTAATCATGCGTCGTGACGTAGATTATGTTGTCAGTGATGAGGAAGTTATGATCGTCGATGAATTCACAGGTCGTCTGATGTCTGGACGTCGTTACAGTGATGGATTGCACCAGGCGATTGAAGCCAAAGAAGGCATTGAAGTACAAAATGAGAGCATGACGCTTGCTACGATTACCTTCCAGAACTATTTCCGGATGTACCGTAAACTAGCGGGTATGACGGGTACGGCGAAAACCGAGGAAGAAGAGTTTAAAAAAATCTACGGTCTCGAAGTACTGCAAATTCCAACCAACCGTCCAAACAAACGGGACGACATGGCAGATGTTGTGTACAAGAGCATCGATGGCAAGTTCAAAGCGGTTGTAGAAGAGATCGTGGCACGTCACAGCAAGAATCAACCGATTCTGGTAGGTACAGTGTCCATCGAGAACTCTGAACGTCTGTCTGACATGCTTAAGCGTCGTGGTGTAAAACACCAGGTACTGAACGCCAAGTACCACGCGGAAGAAGCAGAGATCATTACAGGAGCTGGACAAGCGGGTGCAGTAACGATTGCAACCAACATGGCTGGACGGGGTACGGATATTATCTTGGGTGAAGG
Organism: Paenibacillus sp. SZ31; assembly: GCF_012912005.1. Classification (GTDB taxonomy): domain Bacteria; phylum Bacillota; class Bacilli; order Paenibacillales; family Paenibacillaceae; genus Paenibacillus. Next base: position 83,592 of record NZ_JABBEA010000003.1, on the reverse strand, counting down.
TGTAGCTGAAGTAGGCGGCCTTCATATCATCGGTACTGAGCGTCACGAATCACGCCGGATTGATAATCAGCTGCGTGGTCGTGCAGGACGTCAAGGTGACCCGGGTTCAACACAATTCTACCTGTCACTGGGTGATGAATTGATGAGACGTTTCGGTGCAGACAATGTATTGAACATGATGGAGCGGCTTGGTTTTGAAGAAGACCAACCGATCGAGAGCCGGATGATTACCCGTGCAGTTGAATCAGCGCAGAAGCGTGTTGAAGGTAACAACTTTGACGTGCGTAAAGTCGTTCTCCAATATGATGATGTAATGAACCAACAACGTGAAATTATATATAAACAGCGCCGCGAGGTACTGGAGTCCGAAAATATCAAACAAATCGTTATGGATATGATCAAACCTTCCATTGAACGTATCGTTGAAGCACATTGTAGTGACGATATCCCGGAAAACTGGGAGCTGCAGGAAGTTGCTGATTACATGAACAGTAAATTGCTGGACGATGGTTCCATAACTAAAGATGATCTGTGGGGTAAGGAAGCAGAAGAGATCATCGAGTTCCTGTTCACGAAAGTTCAGAACAAATACAATGCACGTGAAGAGCGAATTGGCGAAGAGATGGTTCGTGAGTTCGAGAAAGTGGTTGTGCTTCGTGCAGTAGACAGCAAGTGGATGGATCATATTGATGCAATGGATCAATTGCGTCAAGGTATCCACCTTCGTGCCTACGGCGGTACAGATCCACTGCGTGAGTACCAGTTCGAAGGCTTCGAGATGTTCCATCAAATGATCGCTTCGATTCAAGAAGAAGTAGCGACTTATGTGATGAGAGCACAGATCGAGAGCAATCAGGAGCGTCAAGCGGTTGTTGAGGAAAGTCAGATCTCGACAAGCGGTGAGCCTGCTGAGAAACGTCCAGTGAAGGTTTCTGACCAAATCGGACGTAACGATCCATGCCCATGCGGTAGTGGTAAGAAGTTCAAACACTGTCACGGTCAAGAGTAGAGCGATGGTTTTTATATACACTTTAGTGTAATAAGTTGAACCTTGATTTTACACATAACGGAGAGTGCAGAAGCAATCTGAAGAAGCGGAGCGTTCGCCTAAAAGCTTTCTGTAAGAAAGCTGCATCGGAAGCATACGCTATCCCCGAATTTTTCCCTTGTAAGAGGGAATCAAGAAAATCTGGGGATAAGAGCGATTGGAAGATGCTACTGCAATCGGAGTGATACGGTGTAAAGAATGCTGGCTCAACTTAAATAGCATGACATGAACGGCTCCTCGCAGCCGGGTATTCCATAGGATGAAGTGAAGGATGCAAAACCGATTAATGGTGCATAGTTATAATTATATGACCATGATTACGGGAAAGAGATATACTGATACATCAGTGATCTCAACACCAGGTTGGCGTATCTGATGCTTGGTCTGGAGGAATGCCCTGGATGCGGGGAGCTTATCTTAATGAAAAGAGGAATTGCACATGATCGATCCAAACGTGAAGCATGACCTGCGTGAAATAGGCAAGAAACTAACAAACCTTAGGGGGTCTCTTTGACTTAGATCTGAAGCAAGAGATGATCGGCAACTTCGAAGTGAAGATGTCTGCCCCGGATTTCTGGGACGATAGTGACAAGGCGCAATCCGTAATCGCTGAGCTAAATGCGGTGAAGGGATCTGTGGATCAATACACCAGACTTCAGCAGGACTATGATGATGCGGTGATGATGATAGAGCTAGCGGACGAAGAAGGCGATGAAGACCTCGCAGCCGAGATTGGTAACAGTATTACAGCGATCGTGAACAAAGTCGCAGACTTCGAACTTCAGCTGCTCCTGAACCAGCCGTACGACAAGATGAATGCGATTCTGGAGCTTCACCCGGGTGCGGGTGGTACGGAGTCCCAGGACTGGGGACAGATGCTGCTCCGGATGTACACACGCTGGTCCGAGAAGCGTGGCTTCAAGGTTGAGGTGCTGGATTATCTGCCAGGTGATGAAGCGGGGATCAAGAGTGTTACGTTGTCGATCAAAGGACATAACGCTTATGGTTATCTGAAAGCTGAGAAGGGTGTGCACCGACTGGTTCGGATCTCTCCTTTTGACTCATCGGGCCGTAGACATACGTCCTTCGTATCCTGTGATGTGGTACCAGAAATTGATGATACGATTGAATTGGACATTCGCACAGAGGATCTCAAGATCGATACGTACCGGGCAAGTGGCGCGGGTGGACAACATATCAATACCACCGACTCTGCTGTACGGATTACTCACTTACCAACAGGTGTAGTTGTAACGTGTCAGAATGAACGTTCACAGATCAAGAACCGTGAGCGAGCGATGACGATGCTTCGTTCGAAATTGTATGAGCGTAAAATTGAAGAGCAAAAACAACAGCTGGATGAAATCCGAGGAGATCAGTCGGATATTTCATGGGGTAGCCAGATTCGCTCCTATGTGTTCCATCCCTATAGTATGGTAAAGGATCACCGTACAAGCGTGGAGACTGGAAATACAGGGGCAGTAATGGACGGCGACCTCGATGCATTCATCGATGGTTATTTGCGTAGCCAGATTAAAGTAGAAACCGATTAAACTAAGTTCCTGTATGGACCCATACGTGTAGGCGTATGCTGGTGTGTACAGGAGCTTTTTTTGAGTTTACAGACAAAAGGAGAGCACGAGAACATGCAACAACGATCACAACTTCACAATAATCGCAAAAAGAGGATAACTAGCCTCATTCCACTCAATGGTCCATGGAGAAATGTCGTGGATACGGTATCTATCATTGTAGGCTCGTTTTTAATCGCAGTGGCCTTTAATTTATTCTTATTACCGAATCAGATCGCTTCGGGTGGAGTATCCGGGTTATCAATTCTGGGTAAGGAATGGCTTAATTGGGAGCCGGCATACACCCAATGGGCAATTAACATTCCACTTCTGATCGCGGGTTTCCTGCTTATTGGTAAGCAGTATGGTATTCGTTCAGTCCTGGGCAGTATTGTCCTGCCGCTGTTAGTCTATCTCACAAAGGATTGGGCCATCCCAACAACGAATCCGCTCCTTGGTTCTCTGTATGGTGGAATAGGCGTTGGTCTGGGAATCGGAATTGTATACCGGGGTAGAGGGTCAACAGGAGGCATGAGCATTCTTGCCAGAATCGTTCAGAAGTACAGTGGACTGAGTTACTCTCTATGTGTAGTCATTATGGATGCTACGGTTATTATTATGGCAGCATTTGTATTGTCATTGGAACAGTCTCTCTATGCGCTGATTGGGTTGTATGTTACCGGTAAAGTGATCGATGCCGTTGAGATGGGGCTGGGCTTCTCCAAGGTGGCATATATTATCTCCAACCAGACGGAAGCGATTAGCAAAGTGATTCTGGATGACCTAGATCGCGGATTAACGAAGCTGGAAGCCAAAGGCGGTTACACTGACGATCAACGAACGGTACTGATGGTCGTGGTTGGGCAAAATGAGGTGCCAAGACTCAAAGCGTTGATCCGGTCTGTGGACCCTGGAGCTTTTGTCATTATCAGTAACGCGCACGAAGTGCTCGGTGAAGGCTTTAAGCGGGGAGAACATGTGTGAATGGGTGTGAAAAATAGTGAGTTAGCCGTTTAGGTTCATAAGAAATGACTTCATCAAAAAAGCAGGCATATCGTTCTCCGAAATGGCGGGAGAGGATGTGCCTGCTTTTCTTTTATTAAAAGTTCAACTTAACCTTAATTTAACTTATATTGACCACTACAAAATCGGAGATAGCAGACGGGAAATCGCTTCTTTGAAGCGAATGATCAGACTACGATTTTTGTATTCTTCGAGTGTCATCTCCCGAGATACGTGCAAGTCGTGCTCAAAGGTTTGTACAAGTGCTGTCGCAATTGTTTCATCATACATAAAAGCATTAACCTCAAAGTTCAACCGGAAACTGCGGTAGTCGATATTGGCGGTTCCTACGGATGCGACCAAACTGTCAATGATAAGTGTTTTGGCATGAATGAAGCCATTATCATATATAAATACTTTGGCTCCCACCTTCAACAACTCACCAATATAAGATAGCGTAGCCCAATATACGAAGGCGTGGTCGGGTTTATTTGGAATCATGATGCGAACATCAATGCCGGACAGACACGCGAGACGAATAGCTTCGAATACACTGGCATCCGGGATAAAATAAGGCGTTTGAATCAGAATCGATTGTTTGGCCCCGTTAATCATCTTGAGATAACTGTTCTTGATATGCTCGGTCTCTGCATCCGGTCCACTAGAGACAATCTGCATGGCAATCTTTCCTGTACCCTCGATATGAGGGAAATGCGCCGGAACATAAGGTGTGTCGTGTTGTTTGGACGCTTCATTCCAATCCAGAAGGAAACGGGTCTGCAGCGCATGAACGGCATTCCCCTGAATACGCAGATGGGTGTCGCGCCAGTAACCGAATTTCGAGTTCAAGCCAAGATACTCATCTCCAACATTAAACCCGCCCGTGTATCCAAGATTACCATCGATGATGACAATCTTCCGGTGATTCCGGTAGTTCATACGCAAGTTGATCAGACTGAATTTGGAGGGGAAAAAGACTTCAACCAAACCGCCTGCTTCGCGCAATTCTTTGAAAAAGCGTTTCGATACCCGCCGCGATCCGAGCGCGTCATACAGTAAACGAACTTTGATGCCTTCACGTGCTTTGCGGATGAGTGCATCCCGAATTCTTTTGCCCAGACGGTCGCCTCTATAAATGTAGTATTGTACGTGCACGTGATCCTGAGCCGCTTCGATGTCGTCCAAGAGTCGCTGGAACTTGTCTGTTCCGTCCGTAATGATCTCAACCGCATTATCCTCCGTTAACAGAGCACCGTTCTGCTTCAGGTTCATATAGATCATGTCCTGGCTACTCTCGGTTGCTTGGTTGCGGAAAGGGGTGCGGTTATCGTGCAACTGCGTGAGCTGGGATTCAATACGTTCCTCTAGCCCGAGCTTCTTACGTTCTTTCCACTGGAAAAGCCGGTATCGGGTCAGGTTCTGACCGGTTAAAAGATAAAGTACAAACCCAAACACTGGAATAAAGTTCAAGACGAGCAGCCAAGCCCAGGAAGCGCTAGCATCCTTCCGTTCGAAAAAAACGACTGCTGCCGCAAAAATAATATTCAGGCCCAGGAGCACAATAAGTAAAATGGATTCGATATGCACTATAGTCCCCCACGTCTCATAATGACCATCATAAATCTATTCATATGTCCTTGATTAGCAGGTTAGTTATGAATGAGACCCTGATTGTAATGTTTCCTACTAATACGTATTTTAACAGAAGTATATCTATTCGTCCCGGATGAGAAAAAAGATATGTTCGGATTGGGTGGAAATCCATGTGAAATTGATGATAGAGTGTTGTATTTATATAACCAGAGTCGTATAATAATACACAAATATGCATATAAGCGACGGAATTGCTGTGTTCAGGTCTCATTAGGGCCAGGGCATAGCACAAGTAGCGCATACATCGAGATTGGGGGAGCGAGAGTGAATAACAAATTAAAAGTAGCAATCGTCGGTTCCACCGGCTACGGCGGGGTGGAACTGATTCGTTTTTTCCAGAACCATCCGTTGGTTGAAATCACATCGGTGATCTCATCATCGAGCAGTGGTGAGTCCATCGCAGATGGATTTCCGCATTTGACGGGCGTGATTCACAGGCCACTCGACGGTGTAGATCCGGCTGAAATTGCGAGTCGCGCGGATCTGGTATTCACAGCGACCCCGTCCGGCGTAAGTGCTAAGCTCGTACCAAGCCTGCTGGCAGCAGGACTTAAGGTGATTGACCTGTCTGGCGATTTCAGACTTAAGGATGGAACAGTGTACGAAGAGTGGTACAAACATCCGGCGCCTCCAGCTGATTTGCTGGAACAAGCGGTATACGGCATGGCTGAGGTGTATGGCGAAGAAGTGAAGGGACAGAATTTTATATCCAACCCAGGCTGTTATCCAACAGCTACACTTCTTGGACTGATCCCTGCAGTAGAGGCAGGCTGGATTGATCCTTCTACTATTATTATTGATGCCAAATCGGGCGTATCCGGTGCAGGACGTGGAACCCATCTGTCGTACCATTATGCAGAGATGAACGAGAATCTCAAAGCCTATAAACTGAATAAACATCAACATATTCCCGAGATCGAACAAGTGCTTGGCAATATAACGGGAACGCCTGTTACAGTTACCTTCACAACACATCTGGTGCCAATGACACGTGGAATCATGAGTACGATGTATGCCAGCCTCGTTGGGGAACACAGCGACCGGGAGATCGTGGATTTGTACCGCAAATATTATGAAAACAAACTTTTCGTACGTGTACGTGAACCGGGCATCTGGCCTTCGACCAAAGAAGTGTACGGATCCAACTATTGTGACATCGGATTTGCGGTGGATCCTCGCACAGGGCGTTTGACGATTATTTCGGTCATCGACAACCTGGTGAAGGGTGCTTCCGGGCAAGCGATTCAAAATATGAACCTGATGATGGGATGGGAGGAGAACCTCGGGCTGAACATGACACCGGTATATCCATAAGAGATGAAATTTAAGAGGTGCATTGGCATATGGAGTGTAAGAGTGCATTCTCGGAGTCACTTAGGGAGAACGGATCAGGTTAAGCAGGCGATCATCAGCATATAGCTGAACGCATACGGGGGATATGATATGGGAACGAATGTGGAGCAACAGACTTTTACCGTGGTTGAGAACGGAACGATTGTAACCCCTGGGGGGTTCACTGCTGGTGGACTTCACTGTGGATTGAAAAAGACATCTCGTAATGACATCGGTGCGATCCGATGTGATGTACCGGCTACAGCTGCTGCTGTATACACGACGAACGTGTTTCAGGCGGCGCCACTCAAAGTAACGCGGGAAAGCTTGAGCAATGGACGCCTTCAGGCTGTCATCGTCAACAGTGGTAATGCCAATGCATGTACAGGACAACAAGGTGAAGAAGATGCTTATGCGATGCGTTCGGCTGCTGCGCGTGAGTTGGGTGTGGCAGAAGAGGATGTGGCTGTGGCATCCACAGGTGTCATTGGGGAATTGCTCAAGATGGATGCTGTACATTCAGGCATCACCGGACTTCCGGCGCATCTGGGCAAGGAGTCGAATGAGGCGGAACAATTTTCACAAGCGATTCTGACAACGGATTTGGTGAAAAAGGAAGCTTGCGTCTCCGTTCTGGTTAACGGCAAGACGGTTACGATTGCGGGAGCCGCCAAAGGCTCGGGTATGATTCATCCGAATATGGCGACAATGCTCGCTTTCATGACCTCTGACGCGGTCATTGGTGCAGAAGCGTTGCAGCGTCTGCTGCGCCAGGCAACCAATCATACATTCAACATGATTACCGTCGATGGGGATACGAGTACGAACGACATGCTGGTAGCTATGTCCAGTGGATATGCAGGCAATGAAGAGCTGACGATGGAGCACCCGGATTGGGACGCTTTTGCAGCTGGCTTCACCTATGTATGCCAAGTGCTGGCCAAAGCCATTGCTCGCGATGGTGAAGGAGCAACCAAACTGGTCGAGGTAGAAGTTACAGGTGCAGTAAGTGATGAATCCGCGCAGGCAATTGCCAAAACCGTCATTGGGTCCAGTCTTGTGAAATCCGCTATGTTTGGCGCTGACGCCAACTGGGGACGGATTATTGCAGCTGTAGGGCGCGCAGGACAACCGGTGAACCCGGATACGGTAGATATCCGTTTGGGAGAGATATCAGTACTCGCGCAGTCCCGCCCAGTCGTGTTTGACGAAGAAGCGGCATTGGCCTATTTGCAGACCGATACGGTTCGCATTGTGGTGGATCTGCACCACGGCGAAGGAACGGCAACAGCCTGGGGCTGTGACCTGACGTATGACTACGTCCGAATTAACGCAGCATACCGCACTTAATAAACTTTTGGGATAAAGGTTTTGCGAAACAGCTGTCTTCTATTGTGAAGCTGTTTCGTGAGATGTTTCAAAAATTATCAATGAAATTTAAACTTGTTGTTTGGTGTTGGACATATAGCGATAGTAATGGAGAAGACGGAATTGATTCTGCAGAAGCGGAGCGGTCGCCTTTGTCTCCGGGTGTTCCCCTATATAGGGATAATTCAAGATACCTGGAGACAACAGCGATCGAAAGAACAATCCGAATTCGGAATGGACTCCTACCAGGCTTTGTGACCGTATAAAAGTGTTATATTTTTTTGAATATAATTTTTACTATGATAGGAGCTTGCCCTCATGAATTCAACATTGCCAAATGAGAGTGCCGGAACGGTAGCAGGTACTGAGAAACAAACGTTTGTCATGAAATGTGGAGGCAGTACGCTAGCAGCGTTGCCCGAGTCTTTCTTTGCGGATCTGCGTGATTTGCAGTCTCAGGGTACACAGCCTGTAATCGTGCATGGTGGGGGTCCTGCCATCTCGGATAACCTGGCGAAGCTCGGTATCGAAACCGAATTCGTTAACGGCCTACGCAAAACGACTGAACCTGTGCTGGACGTAGTGGAGATGGTGCTTGCGGGCAGTATCAACAAACAGATCGTACGTCTGATCCAACGTGTTGGCGGTCGTGCACTAGGCTTGTCCGGCGTGGACGGTGGTCTGATCCAGGCTAAACCTGTTACAAACCACGCAGAGATCGGCTGGGTAGGCGATGTCACTAGCGTGAATGCAGAGATTATCCAAGGCATCGTGAACATGGGTTACATGCCAGTTATCGCACCAGTTGGCGTAGATGCAACTGGACAACGCTATAACATAAATGCAGATACAGCTGCGGGTGCAGTGGCGTCTCATCTCGGCGTGAGTCGGATGATTGTCGTGACCGATGTTCCTGGCATCATGAAGAACGTAGGCGGAGAGAAAAAAGTACTGCCTTCTGTATCTGTACAGGAGATCGAGGATATGATCCAAACCGGAGAAATCTACGGCGGCATGATTCCCAAAGTACGTGCAGCAATCGCATGTATCCATGGTCAAGTGCGTGAGGTCATCATCGTAGACGGCAGCGAACCCCAAATCCTGAGCCGAGTGCTCGGCGGAGAAATCATCGGAACAAAAATTATCCGTATGCAATAATTTGCTCGATACGCTAGGGTCTGAATAGCCGTATATTATATAAAAAAATATGTGCACGATTTTTTGTGAATCTGGACATAACGCGATAACAGAAGAGTGCAGAGCCAATCTGAAGAAAAGACGCAAGAACGGAGAGGACAGAAATAACCTGAAGAAGCGAAGCGTGCGCCTTTATCCCCGGATTTCCACCTTTAAACAATTAATCAAAGAATTCCGGGGATAACAGCGATCGGAAGGTTGTTCTGTTATCGAAGTGGAAGTATGCATACGTTCGGAAGATGGACTGCAATCGAAGTGGTCTAGTGTTATGTTTATTCACCTTAGGCGTACACCAACCAATAAGGAGTGATTATGGTCATGGCAAAAGGCAACGAACAGCCAGGTTCTGGCACAGCAGTAGCGGGCGCTACAGCAACAGGTGCAGCGGCACAGACGGAAAGCTCGCTTTTCCAAACGTATGCACGTTATCCAATCAGTCTGGTCAAAGGTAAAGGCAGCTGGTTATGGGACGATCAGGGTAACCGTTATCTCGATTTCATGTGCGGACTCGCTGTAACTAGCCTGGGCCATGCACCGGAGAAAGTTGGAGCCAAGCTGAAAGCTCAGATTGATGAGCTGTGGCATGTATCCAACCTGTTCCAGATTCCAGGCCAGGAGAAAGCAGCAGCATTGCTGACAGCCAATACATGTGCTGACGCAGTGTTTTTCTGTAACAGTGGTGCCGAAGCGAACGAAGCGGCTATTAAGGTAGCCCGTCGTTATCACCAGAAGGTGAAAGGCACAGATCGCTATGAAGTGATTACATTTGCCCAATCCTTCCATGGACGGACGCTTGCAACACTGACAGCAACAGGACAGGATAAGGTGAAAGAAGGATTTTTGCCATTGCCAGCGGGATTTGTAACCGTACCTTTGCATGATATCCCTGCCCTTGAAGCGGCAATCGGACCCAACACAGCAGCTATTATGCTGGAAATGGTTCAGGCCGAGGGTGGCGTATATCCAGTTGAACCGGAATTCGTCAAACATGTACGGAAACTGTGTGACGAGCATGGGCTGTTGTTGATTGTAGATGAAGTACAGACCGGAATGGGACGTACAGGTAAACTGTTTGCACACGAACATTATGGCATTGAGCCAGACGTGTTCACCGTTGCCAAAGGTATCGGTAGTGGTTTCCCTGTAGGCGCGATGCTGGGTAAAGGCTTCCTGCGGGATGCGTTCACGCCAGGAAGCCATGCGACGACATTTGGTGGAACACCACTAGCTTCATCCGTTGTAATCGCAACAATCGAAACGATGCTGGAAGATCGTTTGCCAGAGCGCGCAGCGGAGATGGGTGAATACCTGATGAGCTCCCTGCGGAATCGTTTGGCGGGCAATTCCTTTGTGAAGGAAGTACGTGGCTTGGGATTGTTGGTCGGTATTGAATGTGCTGAGCCGGTAGGGGATATTGTGCTTGCTGGGCAAAAACGCGGGATTTTGTTTGTCTCTGCAGGACCGAATGTGATCCGTTTGCTTCCGAACCTGTATGTGAGCAAAGAAGAGATCGACGAGGCCGTATCGCTGGTAGCCACATTGATCGAAGAGCACGTAGCGGCGAAAGCCTAACATAAAAATGAGAACCGTTCTGTCTCGGGGCCATTACCGGCCTCGAAGCAGAACGAGATGATGAATCCCTGTAGCCGCGCGGTGAACTTGCAGAAGGCGGAAATGAATAAACTTGAGAAGCATTCAAACAAAGTGTCAACGTTGCTCTCTTCTGCCCATGCGGGTGCAGGGAACCGGAAATAAGGAGGACATTACAGATGACAGCACAACAGACGGAAAAGATTCAGAAGATTGATCTGAGAGGCCGGGATTTTATCGAGTTCACGGACTATACGGCCGAGGAGATTCGTTATCTGCTTGATCTCGCGATTGAGATTAAAGGCAAGCAAAAAAGCGGTGTACCTTTTCAACCGTTGAAAGGTAAAACGATCGGACTTATTTTTGAAAAATCATCCACACGTACGCGTGTATCCTTTGAAGTGGGCATGTTCCAATTGGGCGGACACGCACTCTTCCTGAGCAAAAATGATATCCAACTTGGCCGCGGGGAAACAACACATGATACAGCCAAAGTATTGTCCCGCTACCTGGACGGCATCATGATCCGTACTTTTGGACACCATAATGTAACTGAACTGGCAGAGCATGCGGATGTTCCGGTTATTAACGGCCTGAGCGATGCGGCGCATCCTTGCCAGGTACTGGCAGACTTCCAAACGGTGCTGGAGCATAAAGGCAAGCTGGCAGGTCTGAAAATGGCCTACATCGGAGATGGCAACAATATGGCGCATTCCCTGATGCTCGGTGCAGCGAAGATGGGTATGCATGTTGCTGTAGCAACGCCAGAAGGATATGAGCCGGATAGTGCAGTTGTGGAGCAGGCACGCATCATTGCACAGGAGAGCGGTTCTGAAGTGACTGTAACCTACAGTGCACAAGAAGCAGCCAAAGATGCAGATATCGTATACACAGATGTATGGGCGAGCATGGGCTTTGAAGAAGAGCAGAAGATTCGGGAGCAGGCATTTGCCGCATATCAAGTGGACGAGGAACTGATGAAAGGCGCGAAGCCAGACTACATGTTCTTGCACTGTCTGCCAGCACACCGCGGCGAAGAAGTGAGTGCCGGTGTAATTGATGGACCGAACTCCCTGATCTTTGATCAGGCGGAGAATCGCTTGCATGCACAGAAGGCATTAATGGCTGCGTTAATGAGCGAATAGATGCTGTTTGCCTTTATGGGTTGATTTTAGGCGCAGATTTCGCGATGATAGATAAAAGTTTATAGCAACTATAGGAACTGATCTTGGGGAGGACCATTGAACATGGCTAAGGAAAAAATTGTACTCGCGTATTCAGGCGGGTTGGACACATCTGTAATTTTGAAATGGTTGAAAGAAACGTACGATGCTGAGATTATTGCATTCACAGCGGATATTGGACAAAAGGATGAATTGGACGGTTTGGAGGAAAAAGCACTGGCAACAGGCGCTTCCAAAGTATACATCGACGATCTGCGCGATGAGTTCGCAAAAGATTTCATCTATCCGATGTTCCAGGCAGGAGCCCTCTATGAAGGACAATACCTGCTCGGCACAAGTATCGCTCGTCCACTGATCGCTAAACGTATGGTGGATATCGCTCGTGCAGAAGGTGCTACAGCCATCGCTCACGGCGCTACAGGTAAAGGAAATGACCAGGTTCGTTTTGAGTTGAACGCGGCTGCATTGACACCAGACATTAACGTAATTGCACCTTGGCGTCTGGAAGAATTCCGTAACCAATTCCCAGGACGTGCTGAGATGATCGCTTACGCTGAGAAACATGGTATTCCGGTAACCGCATCTGCAGCTAAACCGTACTCGACAGACCGTAACCTGTTGCATATCAGCTATGAGAGCGGTGTGCTCGAAGATCCTTGGTTCGATCCAAGTGCGGACGAGAACAAAGACATGTTCCTGCTGAGCAGTGCACCTGAAGATGCACCAGATCAAGCGGAATATGTTGAGCTGGAGTTCGAACAAGGCGACTGTGTTGCACTTAACGGTGAGCGTCTGAGCCCGCTGCAAGTGATGGAGCAACTGAATGAACTGGGTGGTAAACATGGTATTGGCCGTGTAGATATGGTAGAAAACCGTTTTGTTGGGATGAAGAGCCGTGGCGTATACGAAACACCAGGTGGAACAATCTTGTTCACCGCACATCGCAAAATGGAGTCCATCACGATGGACCGTGAAGTGATGAACCTGCGTGACAGCCTGATCACACGTTACAGCACACTGGTATATAACGGTTTCTGGTTCGCACCAGAGCGTCTTGCATTGCAAGCGCTGGTTAGCGAAAGTCAGAAGAACGTTACAGGTACGGTTCGTGTGAAACTGTACAAAGGCAACATCATCGGCGCAGGCGTGAAAAGCCCTGTCAGCCTCTACAATCCGGACATCGCAACGATGGAAGCTGATCCAACGCAAGCCTACGATCAAGGCGATGCAACAGGCTTTATCCGCCTGAATGCACTGCGTTTGAAAGTAAACTCCGGCGTGGAGCAAAACAAAAACTAATTTCAACCTGCACAATAAAGCTACATCAATATAAATGACAAGGCAGGCCGTTCTTGCACATCTGGCAGGAGCGGCTTTGTCCATGAGCGAAAGGGGAGTACTCACCGTGAGCAAGCTGTGGGGAGGACGTTTTACAAAACAAACCAATCATTTGGTTGAGGAATATACGGCATCAATCAATTTTGACAAAGCTTTGGCAGAGGAAGATATCCAGGGCAGTCTGGCCCATGTAACGATGCTGGGCAAATGCGGCATTCTTCCGGCGGAAGATGTGGAAACGATCAAAGAAGGTCTGATCACCGTTCTGCACAAAATCCGTGCGGGCGAAGTGGAATTCTCCGTATCGGACGAAGACATCCACATGAATATTGAGAAAAACCTGATCGAGACGATTGGTCCTGTAGGCGGCAAATTACATACAGGCCGTAGCCGGAACGACCAGGTGGCAACAGATATGCACTTGTACCTGCGTGAGCGCGTCGTTGGATTTGTGGGCATGCTGCAGTCCTTACAGGAAGCGCTGATTGGACAGGCTAAAGATAACCTCGATACCATCGTACCGGGTTATACACATCTTCAACGGGCCCAGCCAATTTTGTTCGCCCATCACCTGATGGCGTATGTATCCATGTTCCAACGGGATGCTGAGCGTCTGATGGACAGCTACAAACGCATTAACATCCTGCCACTGGGCGCAGGTGCGCTCGCGGGCACAACATTCCCGATTGACCGTCATTTTGTGGCGGAACAACTGGGCTTCGACGGCGTGTACGAGAACAGTCTGGACGCAGTAAGCGACCGTGACTTCATCGTTGAGTTCCTGGCAGCCGCTTCGCTGATCATGACTCACTTGTCCCGTCTGAGTGAAGAGCTGGTACTGTGGAGCAGCACGGAGTTTGGATTCGTTGAACTGGACGATGCGTTCTGCACAGGCAGCAGCATCATGCCTCAGAAGAAAAACCCAGACGTTCCTGAACTCGTTCGTGGCAAAACAGGACGTGTGTACGGCAACCTGATCGGTTTGCTGACGGTACTGAAATCTCTTCCGCTGGCCTACAACAAGGACATGCAGGAAGACAAAGAAGGCATGTTCGACACAGTAGCAACACTGGAGGGTGCGCTGCAACTGTTCGCTCCAATGATCGCGACAATGACAGTGAACAAGGAACGGATGCGTCAAGCGGTCAACCAGGATTTCTCCAACGCTACGGATATTGCTGACTTCCTCGTGGGTGAAGGCTTGCCTTTCCGTCAGGCGCATGAAGTGATTGGTAAAACAGTGCTGTACTGCATCCAGAACAGCAAGTATTTGCTGGATCTGACGATTGATGAATTCCGTCAGTTCTCGCCACTGTTCGATGACCGGATCTATGACGTGCTTCAACCAGAAGCGGTAGTGAACGCTCGTAATGTTTACGGCGGAACAGCTTCGGGTCAAGTCGCTGAAGCCATTGGACGCAGCGAGAAGGTACTGGAGATTACCGAGCAATGGATTACGAACCGCGGTTAATACCACAGCTATCATATTGAAATGTGAACGTACAATAAAGAAGCAGGCCCAGAGAACTTTGTTCTCAGCGGCCTGCTTTTTTGTGTTTTACAGAGAGGTGCTCTGGATATATTCAACTCAACCGCGAACGGAAGGAAGGTCGTTCTGTTAGCGGAGTACCCGTTTAGTTACTCGCAGTAGCTCCACTACAATTCTCCACTAGTCCCGCTTGGGTAAAGGCAACCATTTCAATACATCCTGAATCTTCGCATCCCAATAACCCCAATCATGCCCACCTGGTTCTTCCTCGTACGTCAGTTTGAAATCGGTCTGTGCACAGGTTTGTCGGAAAGTCTGGTTCTCCTCATACAAGAAATCTTCTGTTCCACAACATTGATAGAGGAGGGGCTGAGGCCCTTGATTCGCTTGACCCGCTTTCAGCAGATGGATCAGATCATTATCCGAGCCTGCAATCTGTGGTCCGAATATCCGCAGCAGTTCGGATTGTTGCAAGGCGGATGATACTTCGCTATTCATATGTGCAGCCATGTCGAGTGCTCCAGACAAACTTGCCGCGGCAGCATATTGATCTGGTTTACGAAGGGCCAGCTTGAACGCGCCATAGCCACCCATGGATAAGCCTGCAACGAAGTTATCCTCACGCTTTGGCGACAGTGGGAAGAAAGAGCGAGCGAGTGCTGGCAGTTCCTCACTGATGAACGTCCAGTATTGTCCGCCTTCTGCCATATCCGTATAAAAGCTACGGTGAACCTGTGGCATAACAACGGCGATCCCAAGGTTAGCTACATAACGTTCGATCGATGTGCGGCGCAGCCAGATGGAGTCATCGTCAGACAGACCGTGTAACAGATATAGGGTTGGGTGCAGTCCCTTGCCGGTTACATTATCCATACCGATCTGATTGTGGGTTTGTTGCGGCAGAATGACATGCATGCTGGTGCTTAGTCCGAGTGTATCGGAGTAAAAATCACATTTAATTAGTGCCATGAGTATAAGAAACCCCTTTCATAAGTTCATATTTAACAGGTTATACCCAATGCCAAATCAATGCAATAACAAACGTTTTACAACGTAACAATGTTATGTTACACTGATTTCGATATAAAGGGGGACCATATATGACGGATGATTTGATCTCCAAAAAAGAATTGCTGGACCTGACAGGAATCTCATACGGCCAGTTGTACCGCTGGAAGCGGAAAAATCTCATTCCGGAGGAATGGTTCATTCGGAAGTCGTCCTACACCGGACAAGAGACCTTTTTTCCAAAACAACAGATTTTACTACGCATTGACAAGATTCTCAATATGAAAGACGGATTGTCGCTGGATGAGCTGGCAGATGTGTTCTCGCCTACGTTGGGTGAAGTGGAGATGTCTGCGCAACAGCTGTTGGAGCGAAACATTGTTTCACAAATCTCATTAGATCTTTTGAAAGAAGAAGGTCGAGAACAACCACTGTATGCTTTGGAGCAGATTATGATGCTGTATGTTCTAGATAAGCTATTGATGAGCGGAGATATTACGCGGCAAGAGGGTGCATTGCTAATCGATGTGATGTCCGAACATTATTATCGTTTCACAGGTAAACCCAGCGAACTAGTGCTTACTCGCAAGATGGGTATTCCGTCATTCATGCTGGTGACAGCAGGAACAGAGTTTTATTTTGACAATGGTGTGAAAGTGGTTCTTAGGCAGCCGATGGGAACATTTATGGAAGAATTAAAACTCAAATTGGGCTAAGGAGAGGATCATCTATGGAAGAGCGGAATAAGCGGAATGATCTGAATGTGGCGGGCATAAGTCAAACGGCAGGCGGGGAGTTTCACCGTGTATCTATTGATGGCATGGCTAAGGTGAACGGCAACCTGGACTGCACCTCTATGGAAGTGAATGGAACATTGAAGATGCACGGCGCTTTGACCTCCGAGAGTGCAGCGATTAACGGCATGTGCACGTTGAATGGACCTCTGACCAGTTCTCGTGTTCGGGTGGATGGCATGACGACGATTAACGGAAATCTCCATAGCCCTGAACTTGAAGTGAACGGAAAGTGTACCGTACGTGGAAGAGTAGATGGGGAACGAATTGATATTGGCGGTGTGATCGATATTGAAGGAGATGTGCAATGTGAGTCCCTGAATGTGCGGGGCAATATTAAGATCAGCGGCTTACTGAATGCGGGAACAGTGGAGATCAGGCTGCATACATCTTCTTCGGCCAAAGAGATTGGCGGAGAGCGTATCGATATTCGTCGCAAGGAACAACAGAATGGATTTTGGAAAAGTATTGGTCTGGGCGGGACCCCTTCATTTAAGACATCCTTAATTGAGGGTGATGAGATTGTCCTAGAAGATACCGAAGCTGATATTGTGCGAGGTAGCAATATTCATATTGGTCGTGGCTGTAACATCAGGCTGGTTGAGTATTCAGGTGAACTTGAGATTGATCGGGATGCCAAGGTGGGCAGCAGTCAGCGAATTTAAAGTTTGAACTGGAGAGAAAGGGACGGGATCGATATGAATAACAATCCGGGGCGTTCATTGGACAAAAAAATGGATATCAGCATTGTTGGTGATGGTAGTTCTGCTGGGGGCGTGTACGGCAAAATCAAGGTCGTAGGGGACGCGTCCTTTAACGACAATCTATATTGTGATCGTTTCAAATGTACGGGTACATCGGTCATATACGGATCACTTGAATCCACAGATATTAAAATCACGGGAACCCTTACCCTGACAGAGCGAGAGATCAGCAACGATGGTGAGGATGGAATCCAGGCATCTGGCCTGCATGCCAAAGCTGAGCATATAAAAGTGGTCGGTGAGCTTCATCTGTCAGGAGATTGTCAGGCCGAAAGTATCAAGCTGAACGGGCGTTTGACGATAGCGGGCATGCTCAGCGCTGAACAGATGACACTCAAAATCATGGGTCCATCCGAGGTGAAGGAAATGGGCGGTTCCATCATCTCGGTGAAGAGTGGACGGTTGAATGACTTGTTTACGGGGAGTAAGTCGATTCTCAAGACGCAGATTATCGAAGGTGATGATATTGAATTAGAAAATACGGAGGCCGAGATTGTCCGTGGCGATAAAATAAAAATCGGTCCAGGTTGCCGTATTGGTACAGTGGAATACCGTTCATCTCTGCAAATTCATCCGCAATCGGAAGTTTTACTGCAAAGCAATCGGTCCTTGGACTGATTAACGAAGACTTCTTTTCGGATATACTAATGCAGTCATATGAATAGAGCGTGAATGGAGAGATTGAGTACAATGGTTGCACGTAAAAACAGTATTGGATTGGTGCTGGCAGGGTTACTGCTCAGCATATTAATGGCTTCGATGGATAATACCATCGTGGCAACAGCTATGGGGGATATTGTCGGGAAGCTGGGCGGGCTCGACAAGTTCGTCTGGGTTACCTCCGCGTATATGGTGGCTGAGATGGCAGGGATGCCGATCTTCGGTAAGCTATCGGATATGTATGGACGGAAGAAGTTTTTTGTATTTGGTATTATTGTGTTTATGCTTGGCTCAGCGCTGTGCGGAACGGCAACGTCTATTGTGGAATTGACGATGTACAGAGCGATTCAGGGTATTGGTGCAGGTGCACTGGTGCCGATTGCGTTTACGATCATGTTTGATGTGGTTGCACCAGAATCACGCGGTAAACTGGGCGGATTGTTTGGAGCCGTCTTCGGCTTGTCCAGCGTATTTGGACCACTGCTCGGTGCTTACATTACACAGTATGCGACATGGGAATGGGTATTTTATATCAACCTGCCGCTCGGCTTGATTGCATTTGTGTTTATTGCGTTCTTTTATAAAGAATCCCATCAGCATCAATCCCAACAGATCGACTGGCTGGGTGCTGTAACGCTGATCGGTGCAGTTGTGTGCCTGATCTTCGGTCTGGAACTGGGCGGCAAAACGTTTGCCTGGGGTTCCTGGCAGATTATCGGCTTGTTTGCCGGATTTGTAGCACTAGCGCTGCTGTTCCTGTACGCGGAAACGAAAGCTAAGGAACCAATCATCTCCTTCGGCATGTTCCGCAACCGGGTCTACTGGTCCAGTAACGTTATTGGTATGTTCAGTGGTGCGGCGTTCATTACAGCATCCGTGTACATTCCGATCTTCATACAGGGGGTACTCGGTGGTAAAGCGACCAACTCCGGTCTGGTACTGCTGCCCATGATGCTTGGGTCCGTTGTGACGGCGTCCTTGGGCGGGGTGTTGATGACCAAAATCAAGTATCGCAATATCATGATCCCTACATTGGCTTTACTTGTCATTGGACTTGGATTGTTGACTACACTGGATGAGAATTCATCCCTTTGGACGATACGTATCTACATGGTGATGGTTGGTCTGGGTGTCGGTGCTTCGTTCTCCGTACTTAGCAATGCAGCCATGAACGCGTTTGAACCGCAAAGACGCGGAGCAGCAAGCTCCACACTTAACTTTTTGCGGTCCCTCGGTATGACGATGGGCATTACGATCTTTGGTATCGTACAGAGTCAGGTGTTTACGCGTAAAATGAACGATGCCCTCGTTGGTTCAGCTGCGGAGGCAGGCGGTGCTTCAGCGGGTGGCGTGCCGCAGGGAGTGGATCTGACCGATCCGCATGCGTTGCTCTCGCCAGAACTCAGACAGGCGATTCCGCCTCAGGTGCTGGATACGATCACACATGCACTGTCTTCTTCCATTGTGCAATTATTTGCCTGGGCTGTGATTCCGGCTGCACTCGCGTTGGTCGCTTCCTTCTTCATGGGGAAAGAGAAAATGGTCATAGGCGAAGAGCAAGGCGAATACACTGGCGGTCACTAAACCGTAATGAAGTAAACTAACTATAAGTTAAGGTAGTACAGCTGATCGTAGCTTGGTAAAACTCGAATAACTTATCTTGAAAATGTAAAGACACACTTCTCGCTTATCCTCAAAAAGGATGTGAAGTGTGTCTTTTTGTTTTCGTGTGATCAGCTTATGCTTATCCATGAATTACGGCAGGACCTTGTTTGTACCATTCCGTGATCTGTAAGTTGTCGGTTGCTTTGAAAAAAAATTAAGGCTGTTTCGTATCGCTAATACCATCCTCGACAACAGAAGGCTCTTGTGGATCAGGCAGACTGATATGACCTGAGCGGGCAATCAGACGATTCTGTGCTTTGTACGTATCTCGTGTAATCGTTTTGGATTCGACCACTTTGCCGTCCACCCTCTTGGTACGCACGGTCTCGACAATATATCCAGGCTGTCCGTCTTGCAGCACCTGTTGGGCACCATCAGGCAGTACCGTACTGGACACATATTTTACCGGGACGCTTAATGTTTCAATGGTACGAGATTCAAGGGCGTAGCGGACATTCTCCGGGAATGTGCCGAAAAATTTCACCATCAATTGGTGGTTCTTCACCTCTGTATGAATGAGTAAGGATTTTCCAGTATTGTTTTTAAAACGAAAGTTGATGGCGCCTGAGGCAAAGGTAGCATCCAGTCCTTTCGGCAAATATTTGACCGGCAGGGAATGGTTGCGACGCTCAATAATGTCTAGACCGGTCAACAGCGCTGCGTTATACACCGTACTGGACACTTGGCAGATCCCCCCGCCAATTCCTGGCGTCAGTCTTCCGTTTACAATGACCGGGGCCTCACGAAACCCGTAATCCTTTTCAGCTGTACGGACGACCTTCTCATAATCGAACACGGCATTCGGTGGCAAAATCATACCATTAATCGCTTCCGCCGCTGCGCTGACATTATGTATCCGGCCTTCACTACTATTGCCAAGACCCGTAGAGAACTGGATGATCTTCCGGTCAATACCTTCCTCACGCAGCGAATCAAGGGTTACTTTTGGTTTCAGCGTATACAGTGGTATCTGGATCAGCAATGGGGCGGGTTTCTCATCCGGGTTCAGTACATTGAAATCCCGTTTCAGCTTGGTTTGAATGAGATTTGTGAGTGTATCCCAATCAATCCGGCGGACGCCTTTTTCCGGGATATACTGGACTTTGTCACTTACGGTAATGCGGCGAACAGCGTTCGCAGGTGTACCGAAGGTTTCTTTTTCCCAGGCAGGGCTGAGGTGTTCTTGGAGTGGTCGTAAATCGTAACTCATATCCAGAGAGAACTCTTTCGGAAAATGATAACGTGCATAAGCGCGTTCCCATATATCTCCTTCCTCAAGCTCTTTTATAGCGGACTTGAAGCCGTTAACGTTGTAGTTTACACCCACCTGAGCTGTGCTGTACGTCATCGTCTTGGGGTCAGGTTCGGTCAACTCAAGAGTGACAGGCCAGTCCTCGAGCTTTTTGATCTTTTCCTCCAGTTCATGCAGTACATCCTTATGGTTCTTCCCTTCCACCGGTATGCCGCCAACATGAACGTCTTTGGGCAGTGCAGGCTGATTCACGTACATATACAACAATCCATAGGATGCGGAGCCGATCAAGAGGATGGAGAATAGAACAATGACCGTCAGATGTATTTTTTTCATAACCGTACGCTCCTTTATACTTCAGTTGTTCCCGACTTTGTAACACTTTCTATATATATGATCCAATGCAGGAAAACTTTCGGGTACTCAATAGGTAACAAATTTGTTACAATAAACTTCATATGAATCCATGCTTCACCATCAAAACAGGAATGACGTGGATTTTTTCCTGATGAAATTCAGGTCTTTTTAAAGGAAATGCCGGGATTGTGTCGAAATGATAATGGCTAACTATGCGAGCAGGAAGTGATGATGTGATAGAAATGCAGGACGTGTGGAAGACCTACGCCAATGGGACCCACGCATTACAAGGGGTGTCGGTGAAGATCGACCGCAATGAATTTGTCTATATCGTCGGTCCGTCCGGCGCAGGCAAATCGACATTTATGAAATTGATGTACAGAGAAGAAGTTCCGACCAAAGGACAAATATCCATTAACGGATTTAATATTGGTAAGTTAAAGCCAAGAAAGATTCCTTATGTACGTCGTAACATCGGCGTGGTGTTCCAGGATTTTCGTCTGCTGCCACGGATGACCGCATTTGAGAATGTGGCATTTGCGATGGAAGTTATCGAAGCACCGAAGCGTCATATCAAGAAACGAGTCATGGAAGTACTCGACTTGGTGGGACTGCGCAGCAAAGCAAATCGTGAACCTTCACAGCTCTCAGGCGGGGAACAGCAACGTATTGCCATTGCACGGGCTATCGTCAATAACCCATCGGTTATTATCGCGGATGAGCCTACGGGGAACCTCGATCCAGAGACGTCATGGGGCATTATGCAACTGCTGGATGAGATTAATTTCCGAGGAACAACCATTGTTATGGCGACTCACAACAAAGATATCGTAAACACGATGCGTAAACGGGTAATCGCCATTGAACGTGGACAGATTGTACGGGATCAGATGAGAGGGGAATACGGTTATGAATTTTAGTACTCTCTTGCGCCATCTGCGGGAGGGATTCAAAAACGTATTCCGCAACGGCTGGATGTCTGTAGCCTCCATCATGTCCATCATTGTGTCGCTGTTGATTCTTGGCGTGTTCATGTTGCTGGTGCTCAATGTTAACTCCATGGCGAATCAGGTTGATAGCCAGGTGGAGATTAGCGCGTTCCTTGAACTGAATGTGGACGAGAACCTGCGTAACACACTGGAGCAAGAAATCAGCGCGATGCCTGAAGTAAGTGAGATTCGTTTTGTTTCCAAGGAAGAAGGACTACAGGAGTTCCGTGAACGTCTTGGAGAGAGTGCAGATAATGTGCTTAGCGGTTTCGATGTGGACAACAATCCACTGCCGGAGACCATTGAAGTTGAGGTCATTGAACCGGAAACCGTCACTTTTGTGGCGCAAAAAATCGAAGCCCTGAACGAAAAACACCCAGAGAAGCCGATCATGAAAGTGAACTACGGCAAGGAAACGGTGGAAGTGTTGTTCAAATTCACGAAACTGGTCCGTAATATCGGATTTATTTTTGTCGGGGGACTGGGTCTGATGTCCATGTTCCTGATCTCGAATACGATTCGCGTAACGATTCTGGCCCGTCGCCGGGAAATCGGCATTATGAAGCTGGTCGGCGCAACCAACACCTTTATTCGTTGGCCTTTCTTTATTGAAGGTGCACTCATTGGATTTATTGGCTCGGTTATTACGGTTGGGGTGCTGTTCTTTGGATACAGCCAGTTGATGAACACGATTGGTCAGGATGTATTCATGCAGATGCTTAACTTGATTCCGCTCGGCGAAATCTGGTTGCTGTTTGGAACACTGTTGATCGGACTCGGTGTGCTGGTAGGTATTTTGGGAAGTACACTGTCCATTCGGAAATCACTCAACGTTTAATTTTGTTTTGATCGATCGAATTGCAGAATATGTCGAAAAGAATGGTAAAGCAGGTTCATTAATGGACGCTGTTTGACGATATGTAGGAAAGACGGAGTCTTTTAAGTTGGAAGAAAGCAAAGAACATGCTGTTCACCACCTGTGCAGGTTGCTTTCTTGTGAAATCATAGGATGGGGGATCATCATTTTGAAAAAAACCGCTTCGCTGCTGGCCCTAACGTTATTGGCCGGTATGACGCTTCAACCTTCTGACGGATATGCCAAGAGTAGCATCAGCGATATTGACCAGCAGATTCAGCAACTGGAGAACAAGGCAGCTACTGCCAAGCAGGAGCAGAAAAAAGCTGCTTCCAACAAAAAGGAAGCTCAGCATTACAAGAACAAAACCAACGCTTATCTGAAGGTTGTTATGGAACAGATCAATGTCGTTAGTGATGAACTGGCCAGCGTATCCTTGCAGATCGAGAACACGGAGGAAGATCTCCGTACAACCAAGAAAGACCTGCAAGCGGCAGAAGAACGTATTGTTGCAAGGGAGAAACTTTTGGAGTCACGCGTGCGTCTGATGTATACGGACGGTGCTGTATCCTATCTGGATGTATTGTTGTCCTCCACCAGCTTCACTGACTTTCTGACCCGTGCGGATTCACTCAAAACGATCGTGGATCAGGATCAGCATCTGCTGGATGAGCACAAAGCGGACAAGCAACTCGTTGTGGACAAAAAGGCAGAACTGGATGTGCAATATGCAGAAGCCAAGAGCCTGTATTCACAGAAGAAACAGCGCAAGTCCCAATTGAATGAAAAAGAAGCGGAAAAGCAAGTGCTTCTCGCTTCATATGATGCTAAGATTGAAGAATCAGAAGAGCTGACACAAGAGCAAGAAGATGTATTGATGCAGATTGCCAGCAAACGTTCAGCACTTCTACAAGAGAAAAATAAATTGCGTGAACAACAGGCAGCAGCCGCAGCCAAAGCAAAAGCCGCAGCAGCAGCTCGGGCGAAAGCAGCAGCCAAGACGCCAACCAGAGTCAGCTCGGATAGCAGCAGTGAGGTCACGTATTCATCAGGTAATGGTATCTTCTCAAGACCGGTATCTGGCGGACGTATTTCTTCTCCATTCGGTCCCCGTACCCACCCAATTACGGGTGTAGTGGGTAAGATGCATAACGGTGTTGATTTCGCTGTGCCTGTGGGATCCTCTGTACATGCTGCCTCCGGCGGAATTGTAATCATGGCTGAATGGTATAGCGGTTATGGCTATACGGTTATTGTGGACCATGGTGGCGGACTATGGACGTTATATGGTCACTTGCGCGAAGGTGGATTTAAAGTCAGCAAGGGCGACACCGTGAGCAAAGGTGATACCATTGCTGAGTCAGGAAATACAGGAAACTCTACTGGACCTCACTTGCACTTTGAAGTACGAGATAATGGTACAGCAGTCAATCCAATGAACTATTTGTAATTTCCTCATCTACAGACCGAATGGAAAAAACATATTCCGTACAAGCTAGACATATACTAAGCTGGCATGTTTAGGGAATGGATTCTGGCAACAATGGAATCTGACACGCTTCAAAACTAAAGGCGGTGACAAACGGATGATGAAGAAAAGATCGGCGCTACTGCTTGTCATTGTGGGTCTCCTTGGCGGTAGTTTACTAACCCTGGTATTAATGACTTATCCGGGAATAGCGAGCCAGGCCACACCGGGTGAAGGTTTGCTGGCCAGTGTAACCGGCAATACGCAGCAGAAGAACGATTTGAAGAAGATTGAAACCGCGATGGATTTGATCTCAAGCAACTATTATAAAGACGTAGATCAGACCAAATTGATTGACGGTGCGATCAACGGCATGATGGAATCCCTTGGTGATCCGTACTCCAACTATATGGGGCAGGAAACAGCTGCTCAGTTTGAAGAGTCGATCGAAGGTTCATTTACCGGTATTGGCGCAGAGGTATCTTCACAGGATGGAAACGTCGTTGTTGTTTCCCCGATCAAAGGATCACCTGCCGAGAAAGCGGGTATTCGTGCGAAAGACATGATTATGTCGGTAAACGGTGAATCCCTGCAAGGTTTGGAACTGAACAAGGCTGTTAACAAAATCAGAGGTCCAAAGGGCAGTGAAGCGAAGGTACAAGTCAAACGTGCTGGATCTTCAGAACTGATTGAATTTGTTATTGTACGGGACGACATTGATCTGGAGACCGTATATGCTCACATGGAGGATGGCGGAATTGGCGTTATTGCCATTACCCAATTTTCTCTCAATACAGGCGATCGCTTTAAAGAAGAATTGGCGAAGCTTGAGAAGCAGAACATGAAAGGTCTGGTCATCGACGTACGGAATGACCCAGGCGGTGTACTGCAAGTTGTCATTGATATTGCTGAGCAATTTGTTCCTAAAGGCAAGGTTATTGTGCAAGTCGAAGACAAGAACGGCAAAAAGGAACAAAGTAAATCCAATGGATCAGCGAAAGCTTATCCAGTCACAGTCCTGATGAACAAAGGTAGCGCGAGTGCCTCGGAGATTTTGGCCGGTGCATTGCAACAGTCAGCGGGCGCTAAGTTGATCGGTGAAAACTCCTTTGGTAAAGGAACCGTACAGACGAGTTATGACAAACAAATGGGTGACGGCAGCTTGCTGAAGATTACCATTGCGAAGTGGCTCACTCCGAACGGGGACTGGATTCATGAAAAAGGAATCAAACCGGATATTGCGGTAGACCAACCGGATTATTTCTCGGTGGCACCGATTAACAAAGAGAAGTTACCACTGAAATATGACAGTAATAGCACGGATGTGAAAAGTGCGCAGACGATGCTGAGAGGACTCGATTTCAAACCGGATCGTGTGGACGGATACTATGACCAGCAGACAGAAGAAGCGGTCAAGGCATTCCAGAAGCAAAAAGGCATTCAGGCTACAGGCCAGATTGACGAGAAAACCGCTGAATCACTCGAAGCGGCTCTGATTGAACGCATTGCCAATCCTCAATATGATGCACAGCTGAAACGCGCGATCGAAAATGTCTCAAAGGATATTTCGTCCGCAGTGTCGAAGCCATAAAGAAGGCTGATTTTCAGCCTTCTTTTTTTCTGAACCGGCTGAAGGAGAGGGGTGACCGACCACAATGGAATGGGTATGGCCGTGGTTAACTACATTAGGAGAAGCTTTGTTGCAGTTGTTTATTCAGCCGTTTTATTATATTGCGGTGATCCTGATTGCGCTGATCTATCATCGTCAGTTACTACAGGAGCGTAAATTGTTTCATGTCCGTTTGCAAAGCTCGATAACACAGACGATTCGTGCGGTGCTCGGAGGCATACTCATCGGTATCATTGTCTCAATCGTGTCCCTATTTCTCGGTGCACATCTTACGCTGGGAAGTCTCATATGCATATGGGCTGCAACGTTAGTTCTATCCTTGTTCCGTATCCGGTATCTGTGCTTTGCTTACGCAGCTGGATTACTGGGTGTATTGCAATTTGGTTTGAATCTGGCTTCAGGCTGGCAGCCATCCGGTTGGATGGGCAGTATCACAGAGACGCTACGTGCTCTGGATATGCCTGCATTGCTTGTCTTGGCGGCCCTCCTACATATGGGTGAAGCCCTGTTAGTACGTATGCAGGGGGTATCGATGGCATCACCGCTTCTCTTCGAGGGAAAACGTGGGAAGCTGGTTGGCGGATATCAACTGCAACAGTTCTGGGCCATTCCCCTACTGATTCTTGTTCCCGTCACAGGAGGTGGCGCGGAGCTGGCATGGAATCCACTTATGAATGCAGGACATAGTTATATGCTGGTTGCGTTGCCCATCATGCTCGGATTCGGTGAGATAACGCAGAGTATGCTTCCTGGACAGAAGGTGCAGATCACATCCAAGCGGTTGATGCTTTATGGGACAACCTTGCTTGTCTTCAGTTTACTTGCTGCATGGTGGTCTCCGCTCATGTTGGTTACTGCGCTGATTGCATTTATTGGACATGAATTTCTGGTATGGTACAGCGCGTTTGAAGAGCAAAATCGCAGTCCGGTATTTGTTCATCCGCAGCATGGGTTAAAAGTATTGGCTGTTATTCCGGAGAGTCCTGCTGCAGATTTGGGGATTGAAGCAGGAGAGACGTTGTACAAGGTGAATGGTAAGTTGGTTCATTCACCGGAAGAATTGCATCGCGCTCTGCGGATGAATCCAGCTTTTTGCAAGCTTGAGGTGCGTAATCACCAAGGAGAAAGCAAGTTCATGCAACGAGCGATTTATGAAGGGGAGCATCATCAGCTTGGGGTCATTATGGCACCGGACAATCACGAGGTCTGGGCGATTCGGTTACGTCCACTGACGCTGTTCCATATCATTAATCTCAAACTGTTTGCCCGCTTGAAAAAACCACAAAGGGACGAAGCCCCATTAGCGTTACCGCCAGCCCCTGTGGCCAGTGATAAAGGGTCCGTGGAGATGTAACTAGCATACGTGATGAAGTATGTTTGCATAAATCAAGCAATGAAAAAGGTATTTCTCAGCGCCGTCGCAGGCAAGGGAAATACCTTTTTGTTATTTTTTTAACATAAAGATGGCGATTTGGGTTCGATCACGCAAGCTCAGCTTGCCGAGAATATCCGTGACGTAGTTTTTGACCGTGCCTTCACTGAGGAACAGTTTGGCGGCAATTTCCTTATTGGATAGCCCCTCCGATATGGCTTCGGCAACCGCCAGCTCCATACGCGTCAGTCCATAGGCTTCGATTGAATTCTGTGTCTGGGGAATTGTAGCAGGACGAAGGAGTCCTGTTAGCTTGCGAGCAATATCCGGATGGATTAACATATCGCCATTATGTACGGTCTTGATGCCTTGAATGATCCGCTCAGGGGGGACGTTTTTGAGCAAATAACCACTTGCGCCATTCTGCAATGCCTGAATAATATACTCATCGTCGTCAAACGTAGTCAGCATGAGCACCTGGATTTCAGGAAAACGTGCCTTGATAAGTTGTGTACCTTCGACTCCATCACATTCCGGCATCCGAATATCCATCAACACCACGTCCGCAGGCGTTCCTGCTTCAAGCAATGCCAACGCTTCCTGTCCATTTGAAGCTGTGCCTGTAACACGAATGCCGGAGCCCAGTCCGAGCAGCACTTTAAGGCTCTCACGAATGAAGTAATCATCGTCTGCGAGAATCAGCCGAATAAGTTGAGGGTGAGCTGTATCACTTTTTTGATTTACATCATTCTGTTCGGACATGAGAACATTCACTTCCTTTTTCAGAGTATATCCATTTGGTTCGTTATTGGAATGCGTGTAATTACCGTATACGGAAAAGCCGATTGAATCTCCAAGGCTCCTCCTACCATTTGTGTGCGTAGACGCATGCCTTCCTGTCCTATGCCACTTTCCTTAGAGGAATGGGGATTGATTTTGCCATCATTACTTACGCTCATAGAGACTTCCTGATCCCTGAATACCAACTCCACTGTGATCGAAGAAGCATTTCCGTGTCGTAGCGCATTGGTCAGGGCTTCTTTGGCATTTTTGTAGAAAACAATCTGTATGCTTGGATACAGCATATGAGATGGGCCATGAACTTCATAATGTGTCTTCACACCGGTATCTCTGCCCACTTCTTCAAGGAGACGATCCAGTGCGTAGGCATTGGATACATAGGAATCAGGCTGCAATTTATGAAGTGTGCTGCGCATATCATCCATACTGGTGGCCAATTGATCACGAATCTGTCTCACCATTTCCGTTCCCTTTTCCTGATCTCGGGGGAGGGTTAGCAGGGCGGCTTCCGACATCATTTTGGTGCGAATCAGTCGATGCCCGATATCGTCATGAAGCTGTCTTGAGATACGGGTGCGTTCCTCTGCCTGAGCCGCTCCTTCAAGTTGCTTTGTAAATAACAGCAGCTGCGCACGCGCTTCTTGTAGCTCGTAATGTTTGCTGCGAAGCTCGTCATAGACTTGTTCCAGTTGTCCGCGGCTGCTAGCCGATCTTGATCCCTGCCAGGACAGAGCCGCTGTGATGATCAGAAGTAGGTTGCTAAGAACCATCGCAGTTGTCTCTGCGGAGAATAGAGTAGCCTCGTTTGTATACTGTGTAGTTAACCATGGTTGCAATGTCTGTGGAGTAGAATAATGCCAATGCAATGCGATATTGCTTGCCACAAGCTGACTTCCAAACATCAACCACCGCTGGGTCCCTTCCAGTCTGTACATATACACGTAGAGCACTGATAAAGAGAGGAAGAACATAAATGGTCCAAACAAAGCGATCAGCCAGCAGCTCCAGAATATTTGGGCCAGAAGCAACAGCCACTGCTGTGCACTTGAACGGATGAAATCTTTCCACACGGAGAGTCCAAGTGCAATGATGATATAGAGGGTGTAGACGTCGTCGTTTTCCAAGGGTAGCATCAACAGGTACAGCACTGCTGGAACGATAATTAACCCGTATTGCAGAAACCGCATCGGCATATGGTTGTGACATCCTTTATATAAAAGTGGAGTAGAAAATCTCTCGGTAATGCGCCCTTGATTATACCATAAGCAGCATTCGAATCAGGAGATGACTTAAGTCACCTTCGATTCATGACTTTTCGTACCTTCGCTACAGATTACGATCCGTTACAATAAAATTATGAAATCCAGCGGCAAAGGCCGAAACGGAAAAGGGGCGTAAAAGGGATGGGCATACTTGAAGTGGATCATGTCGTAAAACGATACGGCAGCAGGCTGTCAGTGGATCATTTGAACCTTAGTGTTGGCAAAGGCGAAATTTTTGGATTGCTTGGTCCCAATGGAGCAGGAAAAAGTACCACCATTAGCATGATTGCAGGGCTCCTGAATATGGATCAGGGTGAAATCAGATTAGATGGGATATCGGTCAAGGAGCGACCGCTTGAAGTAAAGCGCAAGATCGGACTCGTTCCACAGGATCTGGCTTTATACGAAACGATGACGGCTGCGGAGAATGTGACTTTTTTCGCCCGGTTATATGGATTGCGTGGAAAATTGCTTAAGGAGAGGGTACAGGAGTCCCTTGAATTTGTAGGGTTGCAGGATAAAGCTAAGGATGCTCCCGCAACCTTCTCCGGCGGTATGAAACGCAGGTTAAACATCGCATGTGCGATTACACATCGTCCGGATCTAATTATTATGGATGAACCGACAGTTGGCATCGATCCGCAATCTCGGAATCATATCCTTGAATCAGTACGTACGCTTAACAAGATGGGTTCAACGATCATATATACAAGTCATTACATGGAGGAAGTAGCCGCGATTAGTCACCGGGTTGCAATTATGGATCAGGGGCGAATCATTGCCTGTGGGACTGAAGCAGAGCTGAGAGAACGGGTAGCATCGGAGGAAAAAGTAGTGCTCTCCACTTCCGGTATCGGTCCCGACGTGGTGGAAGAACTGAAACTTCACCCTCGCGTGCGAATGGTGGACGTATCAGAGAATACACTCACCATTACGCTGCCTTCGGCACAGCAGGATCTCCAGGATCTGCTCTTCATTTGCAGCAAACATGAAATATCCATTCAGTCGCTTAAGGTCGAAGAGCCGGATCTGGAAACGTTGTTCCTCAATCTGACCGGGCGTATGCTTCGGGACTAGGGGGAGCATGAGATGAATATATGGCATATTTGCATCTTTGAATTGAGACGTATTCTTAAGATTCGATCCGTGGTGTTGAACCTGTTCATTCTGCCGTTGTTACTTATTTTAATTTTGGGCACGGCACTTTCCAGTACGATGGGGACGGCGGATGATGTTATTCCGGATACTGTACGTGTGGGTATAATCCAGATGAATCCCGAATTAGGCGGAGGATCAGATACGCTTAATCAAGCGCTGGATACATTCGTGAACTCTCCAGTGGTAGCGGAGATGGTTAAGGTGCAGAACTTTACGACAAAAGAAGAGGCTGTCCATTCGCTGCGTACCGGCAAGCTGGACTTTGCCGTATTGATTCCTTCAGATTTTGAGCAGAACGTGATGATGGGGAAAGAGGCCAGGTTACAGTGGATACGAGGAAAGGACAACACACTTAATACCTTGGGTGAAACTTTGTTCACACGATTTACGGATGAATTGAACCGAAAGATGGCGATGACCAAAGTGCTCGGTCCGGAAGTAATGGCTGCCATGGCCTCTTATTCGGAGCCTGGTGCGACGAATTCTACCTCCATTGCTGTTATTAATCCCGGTAAGACAGGTACGGCGTATAGTTCCTCCCAATACTATGCAGCTTCCATGCTGGCGATGTTCATGTTGTACTCAGGCATGACAACAAGTACCAGCCTTTTTGGAGAGCGTGATAACAAAACGTTAATTCGCCTTCAGGCTGCCCCTCTAGGCAATGGAGTTATTTTCGCTGGAAAAATTGTAGGCAACAGCCTACTCGCTTTCTTGCAAGCAACGATGATTATCCTTATGACGTATTGGTTCTACGGTGTGGATTGGGGAACCCATCCTTGGTATATTGTGCTAACTTGTTTACTCATCACATTGGCATCTATGACCCTTGGCGTGATCGTCGCACTAGTATGCAAAAGCACGGCATCAGCCAGTGCAACCTTACAAGGTATCATCGTTGCCATGACATTCATTAGTGGTGGATTCAGGCCCATCCCGGTTGATTTTGTACAACGGATTAGTGAATTTACAGTTAACCACTGGGCGCTCCAGAGTTTTCTGAGAATGATGCTGGATGCACCTGTCGGAGAGATTATTTATAGCATTCTGATGCTAGGCGTGGTATGCGCTGTATTACTCGCCATCTCAGGATTGATCTATAGAAAGGCAGGATACCGATATGAATAGTCTACACATCGCCTGGTTGATGATCAGACGTACACTTGGACGTAAAATGGGCTTCATTACGTTTCTGCTTCTGCCTTGCCTGGTGGTTACGGGAGCAGTTGCTCTTTTTGGAAGTGAGCAGAGTACACAGGCGGTCATTCCCTATGTCAATGAGGATACAGGGGTAGCAGGGACATGGATGATTAACGAACTTGCTGGCAAAGAGGAATATCTGCTTAAGCCTATGAATAACGAAGCAGAAGTGAAGGAAGCCATCGCTCAGCAAAAAGGAAGTTCTGGCATCATCATTCCGGCACGATATACGGAGGATCTGTTACAAGGTAAGGCAACCGAGATCCAACTGGTGGAACTGCGTATAAGCGAAGATTCCTATACCCTACGAGCGGCGGTTGAAGGTTTGACGAGCGGATTGCAACAATCTGCTTCAGCTGTTACGTTGGCTGCGGGTCATGCCTCAAGTGAGACTGACATAACGGTGAAGATACAGAAGCCGTTTGAACAGCTAATACAGGAAACAGGAAAGCATCAGGTTGCTGGTGAAGTCACAGATCTGCAGATCTATCCCAAGCCAGGCCTGAACAATGTGACTGGATTTACGATCATGTTTATGATGGGTTTGCTGACCAGTGCAGTAGCCGTGATTATGGAGGATCGCAGGAAACGCACGATGGCCAGAGTATATACGGCGCCCGTTCGTGCATATGAGATTGCGCTTGGCAATTTCCTGGGTAGCTTTGTCATTGGCATGATTCAGATTGTTCTGGTTTTGGGAGTCAGCAGGTGGTTGCTGCATTATGATGCCGGCATTCCTTTTGGAATTCATTTCATGATCTTGGCAGCGTTCATGCTGGTCTCCATGGGCATCGCAAGTACCGTTGCAGGATTGATCCGTAATTCAAAAAATGCGAATATGTTGAATTCCCTTATTATTATGCCAACTTGCATGATAGGTGGTTGTTTCTGGCCGATCTCGTTCATGCCTGACTATATGCAGAAGCTTGCCAACTTTGTTCCACAGAAATGGGCGATTCAGGCGGTGGAAACGATCTCCGCTGGCGGTACGTTATTGGATATTACACTGCCACTATTGATTTTGTTCGGAATGGCTGCCATTTTGTTGACCGTAGGCTCAGCGATTCTACGTCCCAGTCAGCCAGGTGTGGATGCATAAGGCAATACGACATAAAAGAAAGCACGCTCTGCTGAATTGAATTCAGTTAGAGCGTGCTCTTTTTGCTTATAAGTATTGATGCATTATGCGAAATGTTGAAAATTAAGGTTGGAGCTGGCGCAATACAGTAATTTCAACTCGACGGTTCTTTTGTCTGCCAGTCGGTGTGGTGTTGTCACCCGTTGGGCGGGTATCTGCATACCCGGCATATTGGAAGCCATCAGGGTTGAGCTTCTCTGTATCCAGAAAGAATCGCAATACAGACAGTGCGCGTTCCCCGGAAAGCTGCCAGTTATCGGTATAGGCGGAGTTTGCCCCCACAGGAACATTATCGGTGTGACCCTCAATGCTGACAACAGTATTCAGATCACGGAACAGGCTGGCAAGCTTACTGAGTGTTGGTGCTGCACCATCCTTTAGAGCGGCCTGTCCCTGGTCAAAAAGGAAACGGTCACTTAGTGTAATGGAGAGGCCTTGTGGCTTGTCCGCAACAAAAATCTGATTTTCCAGTTTATTATCCTCGATATATTGGGTAATCACATTGAACAGATTTTGCAGTTCCTGTTCCTGTGATCTGAATTGCTCTTCCCGCTCTGTGAGAGGCTTGTTGTCATCTTCTGGCGTAACAGTCCCGGAATCGGGAGGCGTTCCTTCACCCTGAACCTCGGATGGTGGGGTCTCTGTAATCGTCTGTCCCGGTTTCTCACCGAGCCCCTCACCAAGCTCGAGTACAGAGTCTGACGCGTTGAATGTATTTTGTAAGGATTGAGTAACGACGTCATATTTACCGGAATCAAGATTGCTCATGGCGTACATGATGACAAAAAAGATCAAAAGCAGGGTAATGAGATCGGCATAAGTAATCATCCAGCGATCCCGATGATCGACAGTTTCACGTTTTCCGCGCCTTTTACTGCGCCGACTCATCCAATCCCTCCTTTGCTAGAGGGCGTATGTGCTGACGATGCGTGAGTGTGAAGGACTCCAGTCTTTTGCGTACAAGCTGGGGATTCTCACCGTTCTGAATGGCAAGGACACCTTCGAGAAGCATTTCCATGGTCTGCACTTCGTCGGCACCTCTGGATTTGATCTTGGAGGCAATGGGCAAAAAGATAAGATTGGCACTGGCGACCCCATACAGGGTTGCGGTAAAGGCAACAGCAATGGCAGGTCCGAGTCCGGTTGGATCGGTCAAACTGCCAAGTACCTGAATAAGTCCCATCACGGTTCCGATGATCCCCATGGTTGGCGCGTACCCACCAGCGGATTCAAATATTTTGGCGTATCCTTCATGTTTTTGTTCAATCGAGTCAATCTCCATCTCCAGGATCTGACGAACCACATCCTGATCGGTACCATCGACAACCATCTGAATCCCATCTTGCAAAAATGGATGCGGATGATCCATAACCTTACGTTCCAATGCAAGCACACCTGAACGGCGCGCGATCGAAGACATCTCGACCAGTTCTTCAACCCACAAGCCTGATTCATTATTGTTACGTCCAAAAGCCATACGCAGGGCAGCTGGAATCGTACGCAGACGATGCGCTGGGAAACTGGCAACCACAGCAGCAATCGTTCCACCGAATACAATTAAAGCAGCCGTTTTTTGCATGAGACCGGACAATTGACCGCCTTCCCACAAAAAACCGCTAATGACTGCGGCAATTCCGGCAATAATACCGATAAGTGTCGCAATATCCATAAATTAACCCACTCCTATCTTCATTTCACGTTTGCATCACTAAAACGAACGAGGTATAATTAAACGGGAACAAATATTCCTATTACTATAAGTTTTCCCATATGAAAATTCGGGGAACTTCGACAATATATAGTGACTATTATTTTAGACGATAGGGTGAGATACGGCAATGAGCGATATTATAATGAGCGACAAAACGTTCGAAATCGAGTCAGAGTTTTCTCCCCAAGGTGATCAGCCTGCAGCCATTAAAGAATTGGTGAAGGGTGTTCAGGAGGGGAAAAGGTATCAGACTCTGCTGGGTGCAACGGGTACGGGTAAGACATTCACCATTGCACAGACCATAGCTCAGCTGCAACGGCCAACGCTGATTATTGCGCACAATAAAACGCTGGCAGCGCAGCTGGCAAGTGAGTTTAAAGATTTTTTTCCTAACAACATGGTTGAGTATTTCGTTAGTTATTACGATTATTTTCAGCCAGAAGCATATATCCCTTCCTCTGATACGTATATCGAGAAGGATTCAAGTATTAATGAAGAGATCGACAAACTGCGGCATGCAGCGACAAGTTCATTGTTTGAGCGCAGGGATGTCATTATTGTAGCGAGTGTATCCTGTATTTATGGTTTGGGTTCACCGCATTCGTATTCCAGCATGTTGCTGTCACTCCGGGTAGGTATGGAGAAACCACGTAATCAGATTTTGTCTCGTCTGGTAGAAATCCAGTATCAACGTAACGATATTAACTTTGTGCGGGGTACATTCCGTGTCCGTGGGGATGTTGTGGAGATATTCCCTGCCTCCAAGGGCGAACATGCGATTCGGGTTGAATTGTTCGGTGATGAGATCGAGAAAATTACGGAGATCGACGTGTTAACCGGTGAACTGATTGGCGAACGTGAACATATTGCCATCTTCCCGGCGTCTCACTTTGTAACGCAAGAAGAGACGATGAAGGTTGCGCTGGTGAACATTGAGCGTGAGCTGGAAGAGCGTCTTGAAGCGTTGCGTGAACAGGGGAAATTGCTGGAGGCTCAGCGACTGGAGCAGCGCACAAGGTACGATATCGAGATGATGAAGGAAGTCGGATTCTGTTCGGGGATTGAGAACTATTCCGGTCCGCTGACTTTCCGCGAACGCGGCGATACGCCATACACACTGATGGATTACTTCCCGGACGACATGTTGATCGTGGTCGATGAGTCTCATGTGACCCTGCCACAGATCCGTGCGATGTACAATGGTGACCAAGCGCGGAAGACGGTATTGGTTGAGCATGGTTTCCGTCTGCCGTCAGCGCTGGATAATCGTCCACTCAAATTCGATGAGTTCGAAGGCAAGATGGATCAGATCATCTATGTATCGGCCACACCGGGTCCTTATGAGATAGAGCATACCGATACGATGGTGCAACAGATTATTCGTCCAACAGGGCTGCTTGATCCAATCATTGAACTGCGTCCAACGAAGGGACAGATTGATGACTTGATCGGTGAGATTAATGATCGGATTGCCAAAGACGAGCGTGTGTTGATTACAACATTAACGAAGAAGATGTCCGAGGATCTGACGGATTATCTGAAAGAGATTGGAATCAAGGTACGTTACCTGCATTCCGAGATCAAAACGTTGGAACGGATGGCCATTTTACGTGATTTAAGGTTGGGCGTTTTCCATGTGCTAATCGGAATCAACTTGCTCCGGGAAGGTCTGGATCTGCCCGAAGTATCCTTGGTAGCCATATTGGATGCCGATAAAGAAGGATTCCTGCGTTCCGAGCGTTCACTAATCCAAACGATTGGCCGTGCAGCACGGAACAGCGAGGGTCGCGTTATTCTATACGGTGATAAAGTAACTGATTCGATGGACAAGGCGATTAAGGAAACCGAACGTCGTCGTGAGATTCAGATCGAGTACAACGAGAAACATGGAATTACACCACAGACGATTCGCAAAAAAGTGCGTGATGTGATTGAGGCAACCAAAGTTGCCGAATCCAAGAAAGACTATCTCACAGGCGCAGCCGAGAAGATGTCGAAGAAGGATCGCCAGGCGCTTATTCAGCGCTTAGAGGTAGAGATGAAAGATGCAGCCAAAAACCTGCAGTTTGAGCGTGCTGCCGAGCTTCGCGATGCGTTGCTGGAACTTCGCGCTGAATAAGGTACAGCTCATTCATATGCTCCAGTAAAGAGATATCTGTAACAAGAGAACGGCCAATTGGCCGTTCTCTTGTTGAGTAAGGAA
Organism: Paenibacillus sp. SZ31; assembly: GCF_012912005.1. Classification (GTDB taxonomy): domain Bacteria; phylum Bacillota; class Bacilli; order Paenibacillales; family Paenibacillaceae; genus Paenibacillus. The sequence continues at coordinate 46,532 of NZ_JABBEA010000003.1, read as the reverse complement.
ATCATCTATATCTACCGATAATAAGAGATGTTGAAATCTTGGAATCAGGTCTATACTGATAGAAAAGTTGAAATTGGTTAAAAGGTTTATAGGAAAGCATTTGGGAGTCGTGTCCCCCTGAGAGCCGAGAGCGTCCCGGTGTCGAACTTGGAGCCGAGCCGAAGGCAATGGCGACTTGTCGCGATCAAGGCGAAGCCAAGAGCGTCCCGGTGTCGAACTTGGAGCCGAGCCAAAGGCAATGGCGACTTGTCGCGAACGTGGCGAAGCCGAGAGCGCCCCGGTGTTGACCTTGGAGCCGAGCCAAAGGCAATGGCGACCTGTCGCGATCAAGGCGAAGCCGAGAGCGCACCCTCGCAGTAGAGCGGCCGTATAAGGTTCCGGCAATGAAGCCGGAACCTTATACGGAGCCGCGGGCACACGACCACCCTTCACATAGAAAGAACCGATCCCTCACCGTTGCACCGCTTGTTTCGGGTGTCCAGAGGGCTGCGCCCTATGGGCCCTCCCTTGGAAGGGAGGGTTTGGGAGGGATCGAAAAGCCTTTAAAAAGGTTTGGATTAACACACTGAGAGGATGAATACTATTGGCGAGCGATAACATTGTCATTAAAGGCGCACGAGCGCATAACCTGAAGAACATCGACATTACCATCCCGCGTGACCGCTTTGTTGTATTGACCGGCCTGAGTGGCTCAGGCAAGTCCTCGCTGGCTTTTGACACCATCTATGCCGAAGGACAGCGACGTTATGTCGAATCATTGTCAGCTTATGCACGGCAGTTTCTGGGACAGATGGAGAAACCGGACGTTGATTCCATCGAAGGATTATCTCCTGCCATTTCAATAGATCAGAAAACAACAAGTCGCAATCCGCGTTCCACGGTAGGAACCGTGACCGAAATTTATGATTATCTGCGTCTGTTATTTGCACGTGTGGGCCATCCGCATTGTCCAGACCATGGCGTGGAGATCAGCTCCCAGACCGTAGAACAAATGGTTGACCGTATTATGCAATATCCAGAGCGTACCCGGTTGCAGATCTTGGCACCTATTATCTCTGGTCGTAAGGGAGAGCACAAAAGTGTATTTGCCGATGTGTCCAAGCAGGGCTTTGTCCGTGTACGAGTGAACGGGGAATTGCGTGACCTGTCAGAAGATATTCAATTGGAGAAAAACAAAAAGCATACGATTGAAGTGGTCGTTGACCGGATCGTCGTTAAAGATGATGTACAGGCGCGTTTGGCTGACTCCATTGAAACGGCACTTAATTTGTCCGGCGGACAACTACTTGTGGACATTATGGGTCAAGAAGAGCTACGCTTCAGTTCTAACTTTGCCTGCCCGGTGTGCGGATTCAGTATTGAAGAGTTGGCGCCGCGGATGTTCTCATTCAATAGTCCCTTCGGAGCTTGCCCGGATTGTGATGGACTGGGTGTTAAAATGATCGTTGACCCTGATCTGCTCGTACCGGATCGCAGCAAGACGATCGAAGACGGTGCTTTTGATGCCTGGACAGGTGGAACATCCACCTATTATCCGCAGTTCCTCAAGTCGGTATGTGAACACTTCAACATTCCGCAGAATGTGCCTGTCGAAGATCTGCCAGCTGAACAGATGAACAAGTTGTTACAGGGTACAGGTACGGAGAAAATCCGTTTCCGGTATGAGAATGATTTTGGACAACGCAAGGAAGCGCTGGTTACCTTTGAAGGTATCGTGAATAATCTGGAGCGTCGTTACCGTGATACAGCATCTGAAGGTATTCGCGAATTCATTGAAGGTTACATGAGCGCGAAGCCTTGTGGTACGTGTAAAGGTCAGCGTCTGAAACGGGAAAGTCTCGCAGTTACGATCAATGATCATAACATGGCGTATGTGACTAGTTTGTCCATTGGTGAAGCTGGTCGATTCTTCGATACATTGGAATTGTCGGAGAAAGAGCAGACGATTGCCAAGCTTATTCTAAAAGAAATCAACAGCCGTCTCGGCTTCCTGGTGAATGTTGGTCTGGATTACCTTACGCTGAGTCGTGCTGCCGGAACATTATCTGGTGGAGAAGCGCAGCGGATCAGACTGGCCACACAGATTGGTTCCAGCCTGATGGGTGTACTATATATTCTGGATGAGCCGAGTATCGGTCTGCATCAACGGGATAATGACCGCCTGATCTCAACGCTTGCGCATATGCGGGATATTGGTAATACTCTGATCGTGGTTGAACATGATGAGGATACGATGATGGCTGCCGACTATATTATTGATATTGGTCCGGGTGCAGGTATCCACGGAGGTACCATCATGTCACAGGGTACACCGGAAGAGATCATGAACGATGAGAACTCGTTAACCGGTCAATATCTGAGTGGTCGCAAATTCATTCCAATTCGTGCAGAACGTAGAAGTGTAGGAGACCGCTGGCTGGAAGTACGCGGAGCCAAAGAAAATAACCTGAAGAATCTGAATGTGAAGATTCCTGTAGGTGTGTTTACTGCGGTAACGGGTGTGTCCGGTTCAGGTAAATCCACATTAATCAATGAGATCCTGTACAAAACGCTGGCACGTGATCTGAACCGTGCTCGAGTACGTCCGGGTCAGCATAAAGAGATTCGTGGTCTGGAGCATATCGATAAAGTCATCGATATTGATCAGTCGCCAATCGGGCGGACACCACGTTCCAATCCGGCTACGTACACAGGTGTCTTTGATGATATCCGGGATTTGTTTGCTCAGACGAATGAAGCCAAGGTACGTGGATACAAGAAAGGCCGGTTCAGCTTTAACATCAAAGGTGGACGTTGTGAAGCCTGCCGTGGAGACGGCATTATCAAGATCGAGATGCACTTCTTGCCGGACGTCTATGTCCCTTGTGAAGTCTGCAAAGGTAAACGATATAACCGGGAAACGCTTGAAGTGAAATATAAAAACAGAAACATTTCCGATGTGTTGGAAATGACGGTTGAAGATGCAACCCAGTTCTTCGAGAACATTCCGAAGATCCATCGCAAAATGCAGACGCTGATGGATGTGGGTCTGGGTTACATCAATCTGGGACAACCTGCAACCACATTGTCCGGTGGTGAGGCCCAGCGGGTGAAGCTCGCTTCCGAGCTGTATCGCCGCAGTACGGGGAAAACCATCTACATCCTCGATGAGCCGACAACCGGTTTGCATGTCGATGATATCGACCGTTTGCTAACCGTATTGCACCGTCTGGTTGATTCTGGGGAATCGGTGCTAGTGATCGAACATAACCTGGATGTGATCAAAACGGCAGACTATGTTGTCGATTTGGGTCCAGAAGGCGGTAGCGGTGGAGGAACCATTGTTGCAACTGGAACACCTGAGGATATCATTAAAGTGGAAGCTTCCTATACAGGCAAGTACTTGAAGCCAGTTCTGGAGCGGGATACCGAGCGGAGTAAGGCACTGCAATTGGTGGACTAAGTCCTTGTAGTCAGAGATTATTGAACAATTAACGATAGTGACTAGGCCCTTCTTTTCGAGAAGTGTGAGACATTGGATTACGATCTGATGTGCTCTGCTTCCGACAGGAAGGGTTTTATTTTTATGGGATATGTAGGCGGTTCCCCTGTACTATATTGTTTTTCGTGAAAGTGTTTACATATGTGTTGGGACAAGCATTGCAAGAATATTCGACCAAATTGGATTTTTTTCATTTTTATGGATGATAGGGCTTGCATTACAAGCAGGGTACAGATAACATAGAGGAAGATATTAGGGTATGCGTTAGCTGTTCAACTATGGTGAGGAGGTCTGTCTATCCATGCTGTTTGCAGAAGCTGCCACGGCGAGTACATCGAATTTTAATGCATTTGATATTTTTGTCATCTTATTTACGATCCTGATTTTCATCGGAGTCGTTCGCCTCCTTCGGGCACCGAAGAAGAATCTGTTTGCGATCGGATTTGCAGTAGTCAGCCTACTGGTATTTCTGATGACAGACTATGCGATGATAACCGGTTGGTTTGCTCAGTAGGAATGCTGCTAAAGTGAATGGAATTTAAGCCAATAGTGGTACAAATGAACACTTTCCAGAGAGACATGGAGGGTGTTTTTTTCATTTCGTTTGAACGATTGAAGAGGATTCTATCTTCTCTACCAAAATAGGGACTTAAAACAATTGTATATCCAGATTCTGTATGATACATTGAGGGATACCGGAATTGCAGATGAGAGAAAGAGAGAATAGATTCAGCGATGAATCCGATGTCGAGTCGCGCAAGAAGGATGTATAGAGAGGGTCAGGTGAGAATATGAGCGTGTTGGGTAAAAAGGGGATAGCCATACTGATGGCTGCTGTACTCTCAATCAGTGTAGCGGCAACGGTTGGTGCGGCTGAATCCAAAACGGCAATGCAAGCGAAGGTGGTAGATGGTCAAGTCTATGTGAACACCAAGGATCTGGTCAAGGCATTTGGTGGAAGTGGACAATATGATGCCAAATCCGGAACATACACGTACAAGGGAAATGAAGCCATTCCCAAAGTGATCGAAAAGGTGTCTCCTTCGGTCGTAGGCATTATTGGGAAATCTACCGAAGTACAGGAAGGTGCATCATCAGATGACCGCTATAATCTTGCACATGGTACAGGGGTCATCATTCGTTCCAACGGGTGGATCGTGACGAATGCCCACGTGGTCGACGGATTAGTGAATCCGGTGGTCGTAACGACGGATGGCAATACATACAAAATTACGAAAACATACAGTGATGCACTAAGTGATCTGGCGTTAATCAAAATCAATGCCAAAGCACTTAAACCGGCGAGCTTCGCCAAAGCTTCACAAACCTCTGTTGGCGAGACGGTAATCGCCATAGGTACACCGATTTCCTTTTCATTGCGCAACTCGGCAACGGTAGGGGTAATTAGCGGCTTGAATCGTGGTGTTGAGGCGACCTACCGGTTGATTCAGACTGATACGGCCATTAACCCAGGGAATAGCGGAGGACCGCTGGTCAACCTGAAGGGTGAAGTGGTCGGTATTAACTCGATGAAATTCTCTGCGGTCGGCGTAGAAAGCTTGGGATTTTCGATTCCGGTCGATACCGTTCAATATATCATCAATCAGTTTTTTGAATATGGCAAAATAAAACGTGCGAGTCTGGGGCTACAGCTGGAAGAAAGCTGGTCTGCTGTTGTGGGCCTGCCTACAGATGATCCATTAACGATCACGGGCGTACTGTCTCCTGAAGCGAAGAAAGCCAAAATCAAAGAGGGCGATGTCATCTATAGTGTGGCTGGCACACGTGTGTCCTCTGTCGTGGATATCAATGAGTTGCTCAAAACGTATCTGCCTGGGCAAAAGGTAAAGCTGTTGATGCAAACGGATGGCGATATCGTAACCCGTACGCTAGTGCTTGCTGATCGCGCAGACATTCAGGACGAGGAAGATGAAGCGTTCCTTGCAGATGATGAATAATATAGCCCGGCGATCAACCCGGATGGAGAGAGGACGAAAGAACGGAATGAAAAAGTCATGGATACGTGTGCTGAGCACAGGTGTATTAACCGGGATGCTGACTATTGGGGCGGCACTGCCTGTATGGGCGTCTGATCTGACGACAAGTGAACTACGAGTCAAAGCAGGTAGCACGAGTGCCTACATTAACGGCGATAAGCAGGCCATAGCCAAACCGTACAAGGTCAAGGGTGTAACGATGGTACCTGTCGGTGTCTTCAAGAAAGCATTTGGCAGTGAAATCCGGCTGGAGAAAAATGATGTCGTCAAAATCAAGGAAGGTCCGCATACGGTGACTCTAACGATTGGCAGTTCAATTGCTTGGATGGATGGTGTGAAACATGAGATGGGTGCCGCTCCCAAGATGGTAAATGGCGTACTTATGGTCCCGCTTCGTCCGGTTGCTGCGGGTATCGGAGCGACGCTTGCTCCAAACAGTTCGGGAGAAATGGTGATTCGTCTGTTGCAAACCGATGATTCGGTGGACGATGAGGATGGCATTCATTTGGACGAAGGTAAAACCAGAATCGGCAACAGTTTTTACGGTTGGTCCATCAACTATCCGGCAGACCTTATGGTTTTCCAGACTGGTGAGCAGGAGCGCATGATGACTTTCGGCGCTGCGGACAACAGTTATTATCTTGAAGTGTATGTCAGTGACCAGGATGTGGCTCTGGATTCGGATGATTTGTTGCAGCAACTCGTCCAGGAGGCCAAACAATCGGGAGATACGGTGCTGGATCGTGAAGCGGTGTCGAAAGGCAAAACGCCTTATGCACGGATTATCGTGAAAGATGTAGACGGCATGTTGTGGGAGATGCGCCAGTATCTGAGCGAAGGTCGTCAATATGATGTGTACCTCGCGGATTACGAAGCCCTGAATTATAAAGATCTGGGCAACCGTGCGGCGCTGCTCAATTCATTCCAGCCTACCTATGCGGAGTCGGATCGAACGATCAAGGATCTGTCTACCGTAGATAATGGCATGCGCTCCGCGTGGAATGATGACTATGGCATTGAATTGAAGATTCCTGCCGGCTGGTCGATGGACAACAATCAGATGATCTATGAAGCCAAGGATGGTGCGTATCTGCAATGGCGTGTCACTTCGGCGAAGGCAGGTACAACGGTAAAAGACTGGAGCGGCCAACTGGATAAGTGGATGCGTGAGACATTTACACCAGAGAGTTACAAGCCAATTGGCTCATACACGATGGATATCTCGGGAGAGACTGCCGAGGTGAATGAATTCCGTTATAACTTTGGCGGGGGCTGGCAGACCGAGTTTGATGTTCTTTTGCAGAAGAATGGGTATCGGTATTATGCAGAGTATACGTTCCCTGAGGAGCAGGTTGCAGATCGGGCATGGTTTGAACGGATCATGAAGAGTGTGGAGATAGATTTTGATACGGTTGCCGATAATTTCGGTCAGCTAGATGAAGATCCTTATTTGACAGACAAAACCAAGACACTCACGCGTACGTCCAAACGTTATCATTACAGTGTGGATATTCCACGGTACTGGACGCCATACAGTGATCGATTCGAATATTCACCTGTGGTGTACACCTTCACGGGAGGAGAATTCTCCATTGCGGCGAGCGAAGACAAGTCGATCGAGATGACGGTAAGTCAACTGAGAGAAGCTTATGCCGAAGCCACCAAAACCCGTAAGAACTTCAAATTGCTTCGCAGTGAGGAGTTAACGTTTGCGAGTGTGCCTGCATTTTCCTTTACGTATCATGAACTGGACAAGGGAGTGCCATATGCGGGTCGCCAGATCGTGTTCGAAAAGGACGGAACGACCTATACAATCACAAGTGGTCTGAATGATGCCAATAAGACAGAAGTCCAGGCAGCCGCCTTGGAAAAAGCAGTGAACTCATTTACTTTTATTAAATAAATGTATCGGAGCCGGAGGGTCAAAAGACCTTTCGGTTTTTTTGTCGTGCTGGAAATGAAAATGGTAAACGGTTTTTTCAGGAAAGCCGTAGAAGAGTCGGTGCAGAAGTGGTACACTATACTAGTTCAGGAGTTATGACTGCTGATCTGATGAATATGGATGACTGTAAGCTTGGAGTTCAGGCAATACAGACATAATGTATAGATATAGCAATACAGTGACAATGCTGGTGTACCGGATTAGGTACAGGTTTAGGCTTGGTGAGTTCAGGCATTTAAGGATATAGGGATGAAATCCGGCGGATAGCCGGTTATGGGGAGGATCTACATGAAAACAGCAACAATACGAAGAGAAGACGTTGAACTTCTGGCACCCGCCGGTGACTGGGATTGTATGCGTTCGGCGGTAGCCAATGGCGCAGATGCAATTTTCTTCGGAGTCGAAAAGTTTAATGCACGAGCACGGGCGAACAACTTCCGCATGGACGAGCTGCCAGAGATTATGGCGTTTTTGCACAGTTATGGCGTAAAAGGTTTTTTGACCTTTAATATATTGATTTTTGAAAATGAATTGACGGATGCCAAAGAACTGATTGATGCATGTGTCGATGCAGGTGTGGACGCTGTAATTGTTCAGGATTTGGGTTTGGTGAAGATGATCCGCGAGATCTCGCCGGATTTCCCGATTCACGGTTCAACACAGATGACGATTACGTCACCGGAAGCGGTCGAGTTTACGAAGCCGTTTGATATGGAACGTGTCGTTCTGGGACGGGAGAACAACCTGAAGCAGATCCAGAAGATCGGTGAGCAGGCGAAGCTTCCAATGGAAGTATTTGTGCACGGTGCGCTGTGTGTATCCTACTCGGGTCAATGTCTCACTTCCGAAATGTGGGGAGGACGTTCGGCGAACCGCGGAGAGTGCGCACAAGCTTGTCGTCTTCCATACGATCTGATGGTGGATGGGGTGCACAAACCGATGGGTGATGTAGCTTATCTGTTGTCTCCGAAGGATCTGGCAGCGATTGATCTGATGCCGGAACTGATCGAAGCAGGAGTAACTTCTTTCAAAATTGAAGGACGTCTCAAAACGCCAGAATACGTAGCAAACGTAGTAAGCAAATACCGCAAAGCGATTGACCGTTATTTTGATGGAGATAACACACCGCCAAGCAAGGAAGAAGTTCGCGAATTGCAGCAAAGCTTCTCCCGTGGATTCACGCATGGCTTCCTGAGCGGTACAAACAACAAAGAACTGGTGGATGGAACGTTCCCGAAAAGCCGTGGTGTCTACCTCGGTCGTGTAGATCAAGTGTTGCGCGATGGTGTGGTCCTGAAACTGGATGCACCTGTGAAACGTGGAGACGGAATCGTATTTGACGCCGGAGACCCGACTCAGAAGGAAGAGGGCGGACGCGTATACGATGTACGTCGCAAAGGCGTAAAACTCGAAGGCGAAGCTGAAGAGGGCTGGATCGTTGACGTCGTGCCAGGCCGCAGTGACGTGGATTTACGCCGCGTGAAGGTTGGCGACAAAGTGTGGAAAACGAATGACCCGGCACTGGACAAACGTCTGCGTCAAAGCTTCGAGACCGAGAAGCCGTACCGTGTATTCCCGGTGAAAGTAAAAGTTATCGGCAGCCCGGGGCAGCCCCTTAGCACGTGGTGGACAGACGTGCAGAAGGGCACGACTGTCCGTATTGATTCCGAGATGGAATTGGACATCGCCCAGAAACGTCCAATGACGCATGAATTGCTCGAAGAGCAGTTCGGACGTCTGGGAGGCACAGTGTTCCAGTTGGAAGGAATGGACGTCAACCTGCACGGTGACGTCATTATCCCAATGCGCGAGTTGAATAACATTCGCCGTCAGGCGGTAGAACAACTCGCGGGCGAGCGTCCGAAACCGCCGGTCTACGTGAAACGGGCGGTAGATGTGTACGGCGATTCGGTTAAACCGGCATCGCCAGTCGCTCGCGGTCAAGCGGAGTTGACCGCGCTCTGTCGCAGCCTGCCACAAGTGGAGGCAGCGATAGAAGCAGGAATCGGCATGATCTATGCCGACTTCGAGTTTATCAAACAGTTCCCGGCAGCCGTGGAAGCTGTGCATGCCGCTGGTCGCAAGATCGCGCTGGCAACACCGCGTATTCACATGCCTGGGGAGAATGGATATCATAACAACATCCTGCGTCTGAAGCCGGATGCGGTGTTGGTGCGTAATACAGGTGCGCTGTACTTCTACCTTCGTCACCGGATGGAAAACCCGGATGTGAAGCACCCGGAACTGATCGGCGACTTCTCATTGAACATCGCCAATCACAAAGCAGTTGAGTTGTTCCTGGAAGCCGGATGTGACTGGATTACGCCATCCTATGACCTGAACATTCAACAAATGGTTGATTTGCTTGGTCACTCCCGTACAAGTCAGACCGAAGTGGTTATCCATCAGCATCTGCCGATGTTCCACACCGAGCACTGTGTGTACTGTACGTTCATGAGTGAAGGAACGGACTTTACGAACTGTGGACGTCCTTGTGAGGAACAGCGTGCATCACTGCAAGACCGGATCGGTATGTCCCACCCGGTACGTGTGGATGAAGGTTGCCGTAATACGGTATACAACGCAGTGGAGCAGTCAGGTGCCGAGTATCTGACCAACTTTATGGATCTGGGTGTATCACGATACCGTGTGGAATTCCTGGAAGAGACACCGGAGCAGGTACGTGAAGTAATTGATCTGTACAACCGTGCATTACGCGGCGAGATCAGTGGTACACAAGTTTGGAAAACCCTAAAAGCAACGAACCAACTGGGCGTTACACGTGGTCAATTGGTGAAATAAACAGCAACCCCAATCTCTGCTTTACGGAGCTCTTGGGGTTTTTTCTATAAAAGGGATACCAAGGATAAGATGACTTCAATTCAGACTTTAACAAGTCTTCGTCAAGGCAGTAGGGATAAGGAGGGTTAGACAAGTGGCGTCATTCACCATGATGGATATCAAATTGCTGTGCGGGGTCACGGCATTCAAGCGTGGCGAAGATTATAAATTATCTGGAAGAGTTACCAATATGGTCGTTAGTGAGGATAAGTGTCATTACGATGCTGTGGTTCGAGGAACCAAAAGATACAAAGTAACGGTAGACTTGGATGATGTGGGAGAGATTGAAGCAACTTGCAACTGTCCAGCTTACGGTAACTATTATGACTATTGCAAGCATGTCGCGGCTGTACTGCTGGCAATCCACGAACGGGTGGAAGAGCTGGGAGACCATGAGGCGAAAGAATCATCTCAATTAGATTCCCGGCGGGGTGCTACCTCTGGTTCAGGCTCTATTTCCAAAGTGGGTACACTGATCGAGGAAAGTCATTGGGAGCGTCCCGATTCATCTTTCAATTCAGGACAGCATCTTGACGCTGCTTCGAAACCCATGGCGTCTCCATTCTCCCAAGCAGGTCGCCCAAGCTCAGCTTCGGGTTGGGGCCGCTCGGCAGATAAACCTTCTTACCGTACGGCGGATCAGATTCTGTCCATGTTTGCCAAGGATCGGAGACCGCTGCATGGAAATGACCGTAAATACACTGCTCCTGTCAGCCGATCCTCCTTGCGGGAAGAGTTGCAAGTTCAGTTTATATGTAAGCTGACACAGGTTCACAAGGGTGGTGGGAAACTTGCTCTTGAATTGAAAGTGGGTAACAAACGTCTGTATGTGGTGCAGAAAGTGAAGCAATTCCTGAACTGTATCGAGAAGGGCGAGCCAATGTCATTTACCAAGCTGTTCCACTATGATCCATTGATGCATGTTTTCACACCGCAGGATCAGGCCATTCTCTCGATGCTTATTCGAATGAGGCAGAGTGAGGAGGCCTATCGCCAATCCATCTCCGGTTATCTGGGAGCTTCGGATGGACGGGATATACTGATTGCTCCGCTCGTATGGAAGCCATTGCTGGAATTACTACTACAGGCCGACAGTCGGATGGAGGGCACGGGATTTGCCAATGGGCCACTCACACTAGGGGAAGGGGTACTTCCTTTATTTTACCGGATCGCCCAGGGAGCGAATGAAGGATATCAGCTTGAAATTTCCGGACTGCGTGAGCTGATTCTTCTTCCTGCTTATGATGCCGCCGTGGTGGAAGGACAGTTGCATATGTTGGAGCCGATGCAGATGCGAAGTCTGGAGGACTTGAGTGGGGCGCTCACCTCATATGGGATCAAGGAAAGCATCGATATTTCGACCCAGCAGGTGGATGAGTTTGTTCAGCATGTCGTGCCAGAACTGCGTACGCTTGGACATCTGTCGATTGATTCACAGGTGCGTGAACAGATCGCGGAACCGGAACTTTCACCGAAGCTGTACATCGACTTCTATCGTGAACGTATTACAGCGCGTCTGGAATTTGACTATGAGGTCATGGTTATTAATCCGCTTGCAGAGTACTTGATAGATGAAGAAGAGAAAAAGGTTATTTTGGTGCGTGACCGATACAAAGAGCGGAATCTGATTGAACGGCTTGATCGATCCTTTCTCGAAAGGGATGGTAGTGTCTGGGCTAGTGAACGGGAAGATGCCATCTATGATGTCATGTATCATATGCTGCCTGAGCTAGAGAAGCAGGTGGAGATCTATATGCCTAGCGCCGTAAAAGCCATGGTGCAATCCTACTCAACACAGCCGAAAGTCCGGGCAGATTTGGGGAGAGGGCTGGACTGGCTTGAGATTTCATTCGAGATGGAAGGTGTGGATGAGCAGGAGCTTCAGGAACTCATGCGCCGCATTGTGGAAAAGAAACCGTATTTCCGTCTCAAGAGCGGTGTCTTTCTCTCGCTTGAAAATGAAGGTGCAGACAGCTTCGCTCACATGGCCGATTCACTCGGACTTGGAGCAGATGACATCAAGAGTAGCCATATTCGGCTGCCAGCTGTTCGGGCGTTACAATTGCCAGGCAGGGATGAGGTTTCCGGAAATGTGAAGTGGGGAGGCTCCCTGAAACGTTTCCTTGATGATCTGCGTGATCCCGAACGGATGGATTTTACACTGTCAGAGACACTGGCCCCCATCCTGCGGGATTATCAGAACAGCGGATACCAGTGGCTGCGCACCCTCGCTTATTATCGTTTTGGCGGCATTCTTGCAGATGATATGGGACTTGGCAAAACATTGCAAAGCATCGCGTATATCACAGCGGTGCTTCAGGAGAAGCCTGAGTACAACATGGACCATACGGGCGGTGATAAATACAGGGAGAGTGGATCATTATGGGACGGTGAGACGTTGGCTTCTGCCGGCATCGATCCCGAAACGGGACTCCCATTGGATAAGATGGCTTCAGAGAATACGGCTGGCTTATGGTCTACGATGCAGCAGGATGGACTGACGATCCGAACGAAGGTCATTCATCCTCCAGTTCTTGTCGTGGCGCCTGCCTCGCTTACCTATAACTGGGCTAATGAGTTTACGCGGTTCGCCCCGCACCTGAAAGTCCTGATCGCAGCCGGTCAGAAAGAAGAGCGAGCCAGCATGCTTTCAGGTATGGATGAGGCAGATGTGATTGTGACGTCGTATCCTTTGTTACGCCGGGATCTAGACACGTACCTTGGCCGAACATTCCATACGCTCATTCTGGATGAGGCTCAGGCGATCAAAAATGCTTCTTCCCAAACCGCGCAGGCAGTCAAACAGATTCAGGCCCCGCGCCGTTTTGCGCTCACAGGTACACCTGTGGAGAACTCGCTGGATGAATTATGGTCCATTTTCGAAGCCGTATTCCCTGGATTGTTTCCAAGTTACAGAAGATTCCGCGACCTTCCTCCGGAACGGATCTCGCGGATGGTGCGTCCATTTATTCTGCGTCGCCTGAAGAAGGATGTGCTGGAAGAATTGCCTGATCGCATTGAAACAGTACAGCGGTCAGAGCTTACGGTTGAACAGAAGAAATTGTACGCCGCATACCTTTCCCAGCTTCAGGATGAAGCATCGAAGGACATGGAGGATAACGGATTCCAGAAGAATCGCATCAAAATTCTGGCTGGCATCACGCGTTTGCGTCAGTTGTGTTGTCATCCGGCCCTCTTTGTCGAAGGATATCAAGGCGATTCTGGGAAAATGGAACAGTTGCTTGAAACGGTCGAGGATTGTTTGGCTTCAGGCAAACGTATTCTTATCTTCTCCCAATTTGCGAGCATGTTGAACCTGATTCGCCAGACGCTCGCGGCACAGGGGAGAAACCTGTTTTACCTCGATGGTCAGACCCCTGCACAGAGCCGTGTCGAGATGTGCAGCAGATTTAATGAGGGCGAAGCTGAACTGTTCTTAATCTCTCTGAAAGCTGGAGGTACCGGACTAAACTTAACGGGTGCAGATACCGTTATATTATATGATCTGTGGTGGAATCCCGCCGTGGAAGAACAGGCAATTGGCCGTGCCCATCGCATGGGACAGAAACAAGTGGTGCAAGTCATCCGCTTGGTTACCGAAGGTACGATCGAAGAGAAGATTTTGGAACTCCAGCAGCGGAAGAAGGACTTAATTGCCGAAGTGATCGAACCGGGAGACGGAGGATCGACGACCTTATCCGAACAGGATATCCGCGAATTGTTGATGGTATAATGAAGTCCAAGCATCCTAGCACTCAAAATCATTAAATATATTAAACTATGTATCTATTAAAAGGAGGGATTCGTTTGCGTATTCGCAAAGCGATTATTCCAGCTGCGGGGCTGGGTACCCGGTTTCTGCCCGCCACTAAGGCGATGCCGAAAGAAATGTTACCTATCGTGGACAAGCCGACGATCCAGTACATTATTGAAGAAGCCGTAGCTTCTGGCATTGAAGATATCATTATTGTGACGGGGAAAGGGAAACGGGCCATTGAAGATCACTTCGACTATTCATTCGAGTTAGAACAAAATCTGGCTGGTAAACAGAAGTGGGACTTGCTCAACGAAGTACGCAAACCCTCCGAGATGGCAGATATCCATTATATCCGTCAAAAGGAACCTAAGGGACTTGGTCACGCCATCTGGTGTGCACGCAAGTTTATCGGCAACGAGCCTTTTGCTGTCCTGTTAGGGGACGACATTGTGGAAGCAGATCATCCCTGCCTGAAGCAGATGATCGAAGTCTACGATGAGCTGCAATCTCCTATTGTTGGAGTACAGCCTGTTGATTGGTCCGAGGTATCCCGCTATGGGATAGTGGACGGGGAGTTACTGACCCGTACTGATGAACGTGTCTTTCGCGCCCGTCGCTTAATAGAGAAACCGAAGACTGAGGATTCGCCATCCAACCTGGCTATTATGGGACGATACATTCTTACACCGGATATCTTTGAGATACTAGGTCAACAATCTGCTGGCGTCGGGGGAGAAATCCAACTCACGGATGCATTGTCCCGATTGAATGAACAACGGCAAATTCTTGCTTATCACTTTGATGGATTGCGTCATGATGTTGGCGAGAAGCTGGGCTTCATTGAAACGTCCATACATTACGCACTTCAGCGTCCGGATCTGCGTGATGATTTGTTGGCGTATTTAAAGAAGATAACGGCATCAAACTAAACATATTCCTAACGAAGTAGATCACAAAAAAAGGTTTGCCCTTTGATGAGGGCAAACCTTTTTTGTATGGAATTATAGAGGAACACTAGTGCATTTTGATATTAGAAATTCAGTGCTGCTATCTGTTTTATCTCGTCTGCTTCGTTAGGTGCGACAGCGATAAGCTTATCATATATAGCTTGATCTTGTTGCCCCTCCTTAGTTAGAGCGGCAAGGTACCAACGAGCGATTTCACGGTTGGTAGCATCGGTCAGATCCTCTGCAATCCCACCCTTAAGGATAGAAGCAGCTCCTGCTGCGTCGTTCGACATATACTTCATTTTCCCTGCATTCAGAATCATTGTTGAAGTAAGTTCGAATGGCTTTCCTTGAAGCTGCCCTTCGGGTAGAGTTTTTAGATGTTCTACTCCCTCAACAACGTGTTGATAAGCCTCCAAACCTGAAGAGAAATAAGATTCCTTTTTTGCCACAACTCCTTGTCCAAGTGCCTGATATCCTAGATCGAACGAACGGCTAATAAGTATTTCATACCAATCCATGTCCCAGATATAGTTGTCCGCATAATCTTTTTGGAGATTGTAGGCTTGCTCATTATGGTCTTTTAGCTCATAGAGTTGAATCAACTGTTTAACCATACTTTTGTTGAACGGCTCTGCTTGTAGTGCTTTTTCTAGAAGACTTACACCTGCAGTGTAGAATAGGTCATCTTGCGTCTGTTCGAAACCTTGTTGATAGAGCGCAGATAGCGTCAATAGAGAATCAGAGTGTGTACTCCGAATGGCCAAGTCTTTATCCAACGCAGCCTTAATTTCTTCAAAAGATTGGCTTGTTTGCGTTACTTCTTTGGCTGCAATCGCATATTGATTCGCTTGTAAAAAGCGAACAGATACAATTAATAGCAAGATTACAGTCAATCCAGCAATCGTGGTATAGATTCCTCTAGCTGTACTAGGTCCTACTTTTAAACGTCGAACAGGTCGTGGTTCGATCGCTGCTGCCATACCACCAAACCCGATAAACACTAGCATACCAATGAAGACATAACTCATGTTAAAATCGAGGAGGCTCAATATCAGAATAGTCATCGACAAAATGAAATAAACAAAATGAGAGTCTCTCTCATCTTCAGTTTTTCTCAAATAGCTGCGAACGAATTGATAAAAAATGTAGAGTATAAATATCATCAATACTATAAATCCGATAAGACCGACTTCAACAAACTTCTGCATGAAGAAGTTATGCGCCTGTGCGCTTACGTAAGGATTATTTTGATATTTTTCATATAGTGCAGTCCAAGCTCCACCGCCTGCTCCAATCAAAGGGTAGTCTGAAATAACTTTGGCGGCATCTTTGTAGAAGGTGATTCGTTCCAGAACACTGTGCTGTTGGAAGTTGATGTTTTCTAGACGCGTACTAATGCTGTCAGGCAAAATGTTACGAACACTGGTACCCAACAGCAGCACTGCTACTATAATGGCGAGCAGCATGGAGCCTAGCGGAATCAACAGGCTTGCACCTTTGCGTTTACCCCAAGCTTGGAGCTTTGTTTCTAACTTGGGCGAGATCCAACGTTGAATAGCCCAGATGATGATTGCTACTATAATGGATACGGCAATCAAGTAGATCCAACCTTTGACTGCAAGTCCAGTAGAGAACTGTTGCTGCAATTCAAGTCCAGCGGTATTGACTGGATTTAGGATGGCAATCGTACCAATTCCCGAAATGGCAAGATAAATGAACCATAAGATCTGTTTTACTGGTTTAAGCAACAACAGGATGACGACGAAAACGATTGGCATCATCACAAGACCTGTCCGCGACAGTGTAAGCAACAGCGACAGCAAGATAGGAACAAGCATGAAACTATGGACCAACTGCATGTACACCTTTTTGGTGCGAATTAGGGTAAAGATACTAATGAACAGAAACGCCATCAGAAATGCTGCATATGTATTCGGGTACTGGAATACGGAAGCAAGCCGAGGACCATTGGCATCATTCCAGATCGCTTGGTTGTATACCCCATTAACTACGCCTGAAGAGAACCAACCGACTAACTTACCCGTAAAACTGAAGGCTCCTAGCCAATTCAATAGACCAAACCCGACAATTATATATGCAAGTCCTATTAAGGAAGATTGTATGACATGATTGATTTGTTTGTTCTGGAGCAGGTACATCGTCATGACGAACAACATTGCATAAATGCACTGAATCAAGATCATGTTAATTGCTAAGTAATTAGAGGCTGCATTAATAAGCGATAGCATGTAGGTAATTGGCAGTAGAATAACGACCAATTTAAGCCAATCTCGTTGGGAGTCTAGTGTGATAGTTTTGTAGTAGACCAAAGTCCATATGATGAACAGGAAGGTTGTAATCATGAGCGCCCAATAAATGGGTCCCTCAAATTGAAGTAATTGTCCGTTAAATAACGCAACTTGGAACGAGGACCAGAGTAAAAATAAGATAAGTCCTATGGAGAGAGTCCATGGGAGCGGTGAAGCCAAACCTGCGCTGGCCTTGCTCGACGTCTTTTTTGTTTTTCCGTATACTGGATTCGACAAGGTGTGAGTCTCCTTTGTTTGTAGATACGACAATATTTTAGCATACAATCGCAGTTTTTGACCAACTCAGTAAGAATACTAAGAGAAGAGAAACAGATATTAAGCAGATACCAAAAAATAGACAGAAAAATAGCGACTCTCTCGCTTTAATTTGCAGGAGGGTCGCTTATAGAAGAAAACTAATCACATTTTAATTGGATTGATAAAGATTACAGACATCTTCAGCTGGTCCCATTTCACGTATCTTTCCATCTTCAAGCCACAAAGCACGGTCACACATTGTTTTCATTTGATTGATAGAATGGGATACAAATAGGACTGTTACTCCGGATCCCATAAGCGACTTCATCTTTGCCTCCGATTTTTCTTTGAATTTATGATCTCCTACAGACAGTACTTCATCTACGATCAAAATTTCCGGTTTTACCAAAGTGGCTATAGAGAATCCAAGTCGTGCCTTCATCCCGGAAGAATAGTTTTTAATTGGTGTATGAATGAACTTTTCTAATTCCGAAAATTCAATAATTTCATCCATTTTTTCTTTAATGAACTTCTTAGAGTACCCGAGTAACATTCCATTTAAATAAATATTCTCCACTCCGGAAAGTTCAGGATTGAAGCCCCCTCCAAGCTCCAGCAAAGGGACAACACAACCATTTCTTTCTACAGTTCCCGAAGTGGGTTTAAGAATACCGGCAATAATCTTTAACAATGTACTTTTTCCTGCACCATTTAAACCTAGAATTCCAAACACTTCTCCTTTATTAACTTGAAAGCTGATTTTTTCGAGTGCTGAGAACTCATCATATTTTATTTTTTTCTGCAAACTGTGTATGAAAAATTCCTTCAATGAATTCATTTTTCCACTGAGTAGCCTGTATTTCATGGAGACGTTATCGACTCTGATGGCTATTTCGTTCATATGAAACTCTCCATCCTTATAAATAGAATATAAATTTATCCTGTTTTTTGTAGAATATCCCTAAACCTAACAGAAAAACGACCATTCCATAAATTAAACAGAATAAATTCGTTTGAAGAGAAGGAAGTATGCCATATATCAAGATGTTTCTGCTCATTTCAATAATATCAAAGATCGGGTTAAATCGGATGATGGGCATATAGCGTTCAGGTATAATGCTAGCAGGATAAAATATGGCTGATGTATACATAATGATAACTAATGCGAGTGAATAAAGATGTTGCAGATCCCTAAAGAAAGTGTAGATAGTGGCTAATATTAATCCTATCCCCAGGGAAATTAGTAAAAGATAAAATAAAGGTAAAATAATGTAGATACTTTGTAGTGAAATATTCAATCCACTTAGAAGCATGACAGGAATCAATGAAATCATAGCCAGCATTGAGGTGATAAAGGAAGATGTCACTCTAGAAATTGGAAAGAAATACTTAGGAACGTAAACTTTTTTAATTAGGCCTCCATTTGAAACAATGGATTGCATAGCGAAGTTAGTCGTTTCAGAGAAGCAAGAATATATCAGTCTTCCAATCAAAACGTAAACAGCAAAGTATTCGATATCGCTAGAAAAGAATTCCTGAAAAATGATAACTAACACAAGCATAAAAAGAAGGGGATTTAGCACGCTCCAAATAATCCCAAGAAAAGAGTTTCTATATTTGAGGGTAATGTCTTTTTTTGTGAGTTCAATCATTAAATCTTTATACTTCAGAAAATTATCCCAATATCCTCGCATAATTTGCTCCTTAATATATTCAATCGTAAAAAAGATGATTATCATAGTGCCTCGTTTATGTTAACACATTCATTATAGATCTACAATTTAGAGCAAATGAAACCTAATTTAGGAGATATCTGTCCTTCTTGAGGTTGCCATAAATTTTGTCGGAATTCATGATATAATGCTTTAATATGTAGATGAAAAGATGGAATGTGAGGAGAATTACAATGAAATTATGTGTCATTGGTTTGGGATATATCGGATTGCCCACTGCAATTATGTTTGCTAAACACAATGTAGAAGTTCACGGCGTTGATATCAATACAGAAGTTATCAAAGGGTTAGCATTAGGTAATATTCATATCGAAGAACCGGGGCTTCAAGAAATGTTGGATGAAGTTATGGATAGTGGCAGACTGAGTTTCGGAACGATAGCTCAGCCTGCTGATGCTTTCATCATTTCCGTACCTACCCCGATTAAAGCTGACAAAAGTGCAAATTTGGATTATGTAGTTCAAGCGACACAATCCATACTTCCTTACATTAAGAAAAATAATTTAATAATCCTTGAATCAACTGTACCTCCTAGAACAGTTGAAGATGTAATGATGCCCCTTCTTGAGCAAACCCGATTAAATGTTAAAGAAGATCTGTACATATCTCATTCTCCGGAGAGGGTTCTTCCTGGAAACCTTCTTGAAGAATTGGTTTACAATGATCGAATTGTTGGGGGGGTTAACACAATTTCTTCCGAGAGGACGGCTGAACTATACAGGAAATTTGTTAAAGGCACTATTCATTTAACGGATGCTACCACAGCAGAGATGGTCAAATTAATGGAAAATACCTATCGTGATGTCAATATTGCATTTGCGAATGAGATGGCAAAAATTGCAGAAAATGTGGGCTTTAATGTTTGGGATGCCATAGAACTGGCTAATTGCCACCCGAGAGTTAATATTCATAAGCCAGGCCCAGGCGTAGGGGGACATTGTATTGCTGTCGATCCATGGTTTATATATGAGTCTGCTCCTACTATAGCAAAACTTATCCATACTTCGCGTGAGATTAATGATAGTATGCCAAGTTTTGTGGTGCAAAAGCTGAAATCAATGTTTCCTTTTCCGGCAGAAGCTAAAATCGCCATTTTAGGGCTATCTTTTAAAGGGAACATTGATGATATCCGAGAGAGTCCCGCGGTGACTGTTGTTAGTCAACTTTTGAAAGTTGGCTTCCAATTGAGTGTTTTTGATCCTCATGTGGGTGAAAAATTCCCGAATAAAGAGGAAAATCTAGAGGACACCGTGAAGGGTGCTCACGCAATCTTGGTTTTGACTGATCATAGGGAGTTCAAAGAAGTAGATTCAAAAGAGATGAGAAACCTAATGAAGGGAAATATAGTACTCGATACACGCAACATTTTAGACTTAGAAAAATGGACTGAAGCAGGTTTTAGTTCTTATGTTCTAGGCGGAGCTGCTACTAATGCATTAAGAACGAAAATAAATGCAATTAGTTTTAAAGGAGGGGAGTGAGTGTTAGAGAGGGAAAGTAATGAAATTGTAATGGAGTTGTTAAAAGTCCGAAGCCAAAATAGAGAATTGAAAAATAGATTGGACACACTCTCAATAAAGTTGTTAGAACAAGCGGGTTCTTATTCAGGAAAGAAAGCTGTTGTGAAAACTAATACAGCTAATTCAATTCAATCTAGCTCCTATCTTCCATTCCCGGTGAATTTGTCATCTAAAGGATTATTGTCGAAATTCATGTTCATTACAAAAAAGTTAGCATATTTTTATGCGGTGTATGGAATTAAATTTACTTTTAAGAAACTTGTGAAAAAATTATTAAAAAGATAAAGAGAGGGATGGAGAATTGGAGTTATGAGAAATGTGAAGGAAACAAAAAAAACATTCACTGTGCGAATAGCTGGTATGTTGGATGAATTAAGTGAGAATTTTTTCCCGTATGAATGTGATTTTTTGAATTTAAATGCCGTAAAGTGGAAAGAAGAAATTGAGGAGTTTGAACCAGATATTCTATTTGTGGAATCGATTTGGAATGGTTATAAGGGGACATGGAGAGGTAAATTATTGCCATCCCCTAGTGAGGATTTTCTAAGACTTATGAATTGGTGTAAACAAAGGGAAATCCCAACAGTATTTTGGAACAAAGAAGATCCAGTACACTTTACAACCTTTTTGCATATAGCATCGCATTTTGATTATGTTCTTACAACAGATTTTGATTGTGTACCTCTTTACAAGAGGCTATTGGGTCACGATCAAGTATTTTGTATGCCTTTTGCTTCTTCCGTACAGATGTACTCCCCGCTTGAAAAGTATGAGAGAACTGATGGAATATGTTTCGCGGGCTCTTATTATAATAAGAGAGAGGAGAGGAAAAAAGATTTTGAAGATATTGTCGATCTAATAGATGAAAAAGAATGGAAAATTGATATATATGATCGTAATCCTTATCCGGACAATCCTGAGTACACCTATCCTAGAAAGTACCAGAAATATATTGTAGGAACACTTCCTCCTGATCAGGTTGATATAGCATATAAAAGCTATAAGTTTGGCATAACCTTGAATATAGTGAAACATTCATCAACGATGCAAGCCCGGCGAGCTTTTGAACTAATATCTTGTAATACCTTGGTTTTAAGCAATGAGTGTTTGGGGTTAAGACATTTGTTTGGAGACCTAATAGTATATTTCGATAACAAAAAAAGCTTTGGAGAGAAATTAGAGAA
The DNA here is from genome assembly GCF_012912005.1 of Paenibacillus sp. SZ31. Taxonomy (GTDB): domain Bacteria; phylum Bacillota; class Bacilli; order Paenibacillales; family Paenibacillaceae; genus Paenibacillus. The sequence goes on along the minus strand of NZ_JABBEA010000003.1, from coordinate 24,560 downwards.
CTTATCGAGCAATGAGCTTCTCTTTGATAAAACTAGATTATTAGCATTGCGAAAAGTTTTGAAAGAGCATACGTACAAAGAACGTGTCGGTTTTATCTATCAGCTTGTGTTTAAGAAAAAAAACTCTAATGAAGATCCTTCTATTGGAGTATACAGTGTCATTAATAACATGGAGGAATATGAATATATAAATAAGAGTTTCAAAAGACAAAGATATAATTCGAAAAAATTATATTTGTTTTCTGAAAATGATCAAGTTATAAATCGGAATTTGCAAAATTATGAATGTCCTATAGAAGTTGGAAATATAAAGAATATGACAGAAAATTTTCTAGACGGATTAGATTTTGTTTCGTATTTTGATGTTGCCAACTACTACGGAGATCATTTTTTGACAGATTTGGTCTTATCCTTGAAATACGAGCCGACTGCAACGGTTATTGGAAAAGGCAGTTATTATTACTATGACCAACTGGAAGTTAGACTGAAAAATGCTCGGAAAAAGTATACATTAACAACTTCTCTTCGAACTGACCGTTCAATTGTTAATGCCCAATTCAAAAAGAGTGTTGGCTTTAACCAGAGTAATAACGAAGGGAATAGCACTCTTGAAGGAGTGACCTGTTTATCCGTAGACCCCTTCAATTTCTGTGAGAACTACACTCTCAATATTTGTGAGACAGTTGATGACATTTCATTACATCAAGGAGTGTCTTTAGAAGATATAAATAAATTAAGTATTTTAATAGAAACTTCAGAGTTATATTACAGCTATGAACAATCCTTATCAAATGAAGAGCTGTTCAATATTGTTAGATCTATTCCAGGGAAAGTAGGTAAATCTGTAACAACGGACAATGATACAGGAATATTCACACTAAAGGATTCAGCTTCTCCTACAACGATTCACCTAAAAAGAAAATTCATGTTAAATGAGCTTAATGATGAAATCATTGTGGTATATTTGAATGCTTTAATTCAAGGGAAAGCCAGAATCATTTGTACTTTTTTTGATCAGAATGATCAGGGGTTGGGTGGTTATCAACTATTAACAAAAGGTTGCACATCTATAAGAATAAAAGAAGGGGCTCATTATTATAAATTTTCTATTGAGTTGTCTGGTTTGTCACAAATAGTTCTTAAAGAAATCATGATTAACCCCCAACCTAAAAACAATTTATTACAAATATATAACCCAAAATGAATGGGGGTAAAAGATGGATCCCGTAGTAACAGTAATAGTGCCCGTATACAAGACAGAGGAATATTTAAGAGTATGTTTGAACTCCTTACTTACACAAACACTTACAGATATTCAAGTTGTAGTTGTGAATGATTGTTCCCCTGATAATTCAAAATTTATAATTGAAGAATTCGTAGGCAAAGACGAACGTTTCGAAGTAGTTAACCATTCCATTAATAAGGGAGTCGGAGCAGCGAGGAATTCTGGACTAAAGAAGGCTCGAGGGGAGTATATTACATTTCTAGATTCGGACGATAGTTATCCATTAGATGCTTTGCGGAGGATGTACGAAACAATCAAGTGTTCAAATGCTGATGTAGTCTTAGGGAAAATGTACGAAAAAGGAATTGATGGGGATTTGACTCCTGTCAATTATATAGAAAAAAAGATTAATGAGTTTCTAAAAATTCCGTATTCTAATTTAAGAAAAATACCACCTAATAAATTTTATTGTGGAAGTGCTACCCATCAAATGTTCAAACGAAGTCTTTTCTTAAAAAACAAAATTACCTTTATGGAAGGCGTCTATCATGAAGATATTCCATTTACACTGGAGACATGGTTTTACGCAAATAAAATAGTTATTACAAATTGTATTGTTCTATATCGAACCATTCGGCAAAACAACGACAACCTTTCAGCCACCCAAACATTCAATCTAAAGGCATTTGAAGACAGAGAAAAAATCATTCTCTATATTTATAATTTTTGTTTGAAATTTGCAAGAACAAATAATGACTTAATAGATTTAAGCCTTGAAATATTGCACAGAATCAATGGAACAACAGATCACATGCTTCTTTCAGTTGAAGATAAAGACCGCAATATAATTATAAAAGCATGGCACCCCAAGTATTTGAAAGTGTACAATCACATTGTTAATGACATTAGAGCTCTTAATCTTGAATTGGAGGCTTTAGTTTAAAAGGAGAGTGGGAACATGTTTCAAAGCAGGGCAAAATTAAAACTTGGATATTCAATCAACGAGTTTAATTTAGGACAAGAAACTATGAGATCAAATGAATTAGATTTGTTTATTAGTAATGCTGAGAAGATAAAAAAAGGTGAATTAATTATATACAACCTAATTAGCAATAGGTTCATTTTTTCGCAAAATTTTTTTGATATAAAGAATATTGATTGGGGAATTCAAGTTGAGAAATCGCCTAACTCATTCCAAATGCATTTTCAAGCCCTAAGTATGTTGGTTCCATTGACAGTACCCTGCCTTTTAGATAAAGCAAAGGATTGGAGAAGAAATCTCGAATTAGGGATTGATATCTTAATAAGTTGGATTAACTATGAAGAAAGTGATATCTCTATTACAAATCCCTATACTTGGAATGATCATACAACAGCATTGAGAGCAGAAAACTTGATCTTATTCACTTTTGCTCTACAGGAAGCAGGTATGTTAAACAGAAAAAATTACAATATTATAACTGGATTATTGTGTAAGCATGGAGAGTACTTGTCCAATGATAAGTATTACTTTAAGAAAAATAATCATGGTATTTTCCAAGATAGAGCTTTATTATATATAGCATTTTTATTAGAAGATCACAAGGAATGGATAGAAAAAGCAAAATTAAGAGTTATGGAGCAAAAAATATTCGCTTTTAACTCTGAATATGTGCATGTGGAAAATTCGCCTGGATATCAGGCAGTAGTTATGAATTTGTTTAAACATATTTCCGAGTTCTTGCAATTTTTTGGAGATGAGTTCGGGAAAAATCTCTATGATGAAATATTACAAGCGGCTGAATTCATGACATATGTGTTAAAGCCTAATCGGAAGATGGCAGAATTAGGGGATACTGACGGTGGTTTAGGCGGATATTTGAAATTAAGTTCGGATGGTACACTTTTTAACAATCCAAGATTAACCTATGCTGCTACTGTCGGTGCTTCAGGAGAGAAACCTAGATTTAACTCCAGGTTTTATAAAAAATCCGGGTATTATATATTCAGAGAACATTGGGAAAAGAAATTTTTTCACGAATCTACATGGATGTTGTTTAAAGCAGGATATGTTACAAGAAGTCATAAACATAGCGATGATCTATCTTTTGTTTTATATACTAAAGGCGAAGATGTCTTTATTGATCCAGGTTGGTATAACTACATGTGGGGCGATAAATTCCGAGCATATTTAACCTCTTCAATGGCCCATAACACAATTGTAGTAGATAATAAAAGTTACTCTACTACTGATGAAAATAGTTATAAAACAGGTTTGCTAAAAACCGAAAAAAATGATGCATATGATTATGTATTAGGATTCAATGATATTTATCCTGGAGTTCAAATCGATAGGCATTTTTATTCTTTGAAAAATGCAATATTGTTATATGATAACATTACTTCTAATGATAAACATGTTTATTCTCAATTCTATCATTTGGGATTAAACACAGAAATAGTGAGTAGTTCTCAAAATGAGGTTTTAATTTCTGTTGGATCTTCAGGATTTTTTGTAAGAATAAAGCAATTATTAAGTGGCACTCAGTCGGAATTTTATGAAGGAGATTTTAATAGTAGTGAATATGGTTATTTATCTAGAGGTTTTAATCATATTGAATCTTCAAAATGCATTAAGTTTGATGTAGAAGGTTATAATTGCAATTATATGACTCTTATTACCATAGAGGATGAACATGGAAATGTTGAGGGGATTGAAAATCTTAATTTTAATCTTAGTTCAAACAAGTTAAGTTTCTCAACAAATGAAAAGAAATATGAAATTTTTCTTGAAGAGAGAAGAAAGATGGATTTGACAAAAGTCAAAATTCAAAAAGAAAAAAATGGATTCTCTTTTATTAACGAGTCAGTTGTTCCAGAAGGTGTAGAATATGCTTGGTATCTAATCAATGCAGAAACTAAAAGAGAGGCTTATAAGACAGTATACATGAAAGAAAACAAATGCTTTTTTGATATATCGGAAAAAAACACCAAGTTTTGGGTTAAGTCATATATTAGAAGCCCGTTATTTCAGAGAAAGATGAATATCGTTGGTTCTATTGAAATCAAAAGTAGCTGTGAGGATTATGCTATAGAACATGCTGTTAATTATGGTTTAAGGATAAAAGAGAACAGTTATAAGAAAGATGATGATTTAACATATACTTTTTATGTGGATTATGAATACTTCGGTGACGTTAAATTTCAATGGCTTATATATAAAGATGGTGGAGCTCAAGAATCTATTTATATTGATAATACTGGGGTATTTAGTTACAAATTCAAAACGGCAGGTAATTATACAATGATGTATTATTTAAGAACCTGTGGTGGAGAAAACGAGTTTTACGTATTTCCAAGTTTTCAAGTGAATTAATACAGGATCAATCCGATTGTTAAAGGATTAATATCTTATTTTTTTGAAAGAACCGTTCCACGGGGGGCGGTTCTTGTTATTTATTTTAGAAATTGTTCGGCTCGATACATCCATAGGTTATGGCCCAGGAAAGTTTTAATCACATTTTCGTTGGGGGATATTTGCAATGCTCTCCTCAGATTTATTTCGAATTCTTCAAGATTATGAGATACATAAACGTATGGATACTTTTCAATCTGAGGCATTCTAAATGATACAACTGGCAATCTTAAGGCTAGGTATTCATATACTTTAATGGGATCTACCGCATCGGCCAAAGGCGATGTTTTAAAAGGAATGATTGCTGCTTTCCAATTCATAGTTATTTGGATTATTTCATCATGATTTTTGAAACCTAGATATTTCACATTACCAGGCAAGTTAATATCTTCAGGGAATGAATGCCCAACTATTTCAAAACTCCAATTTGGATTTCTTTTGGCGAGCTTTAAAAAAGCGCTCCAATCAAACCACGACTCGGTTAAGTGACCAATATATCCAATAATATTGTCTTTTCTGATATTATGTCTGCTTTTGATGTCCAATTGAGCAAAGCTAGGCGAAAGAGCGTTAGGACTTAGTTTAATTCTCGTTGTAGAGAATGGCTGTAACTTGTTAGCTAAAACTTGAGATACTGCTAATACGCTATGAGCTTCTTTTAAAATTGTATATTCAATATTTTTATCATACCAGATAGCCTGTCCAACTTTGTGGAATTCTTCCCAATCATCTCTTATATCATAAACAATCCTCCATCCATGTGACTTTAGAGTTGTTAAAATTCTAGCACACGAGGGGTGAGGGAATGAAATGATGAAGATTTTATTTAATTGACTAAGCGGATATTTGATTATTAGGTCCAAATTTTCTATAGTTAAATCAATAGGTGACTGGAATAACATTGGATTAATTGATGGTGGTAGCTTTTCGTCTTGGTCCCATCGCCAATATGAAAAGAAAACATTATGCCCCTTGTTAAGAAATTCTCTAGTGAGATGTATAGGCCTGTTTCCTTCGAAGTTCTTTATATAGTGGGTCCCAGAAAACATAAAGATAACTGAATCACTAACAGAGTGATCAAAAAATTTTAATGCACTAATAGTACGTCGTTTGAGCATTTTTTTGCTAATGTGTCTTACAAAGGGGAGTTTAATGTATAACTTCCTTAGATATTGCATTTTTGTTTTCCAATTTGCTGAAATGAATTTTTTTATATTTCTAGTGAGTTTAATTGTCATTATAAGTTCTCCTTGTGAAAAATTCATTGAAAAGAGAGGGATAGATGGTATATAAGATCACACATGCCTTTAGGGCATACGGAGCTAAAGGCACATTTAGACGAATTAAAAGTAAGTATATTCATGGAAAAGATAAGATGTTATTCAAGATGTTTAAATCTAAAGAAAATGACTTTTATAATGAAATAAAGCTGAGAAAAATTGATTATCTCACTATTATTGGAAAGTCTATATCCAAATTTAAAACAAGTGATTTTCATTTAGCGAAATTTTTAGGCAGAGGACAAGTTATAGTTTTACTTTTAACCGACAATTGGTTTCATAAGGATCTTTTCAAAGAGATTATGCCGAATGTTTTCGTAATTCCTAAATTAATATTATACTCAGAAAATTTCTTGAAAGATACGAGTTATAAAATAAGAAAACTTATATTCACTGACGATACATTGTTAAAGTTTAGTGAAACTACATTTTTACGAGCTAGAGGGTTTTCTTTTTATTATATTTTATCAACAGATTTTGTGAAAAATAGCATTAGACTAGATGTTGCATTGTCTTCTGATATTATTATAACGGATTCGGATATATTTTCTCGAGAATTGCAAAAGTTGAGGTCAGACATATTTACAATAGATATGATGGCAAACGAAGGTAACTATGAAAGGCTGGTTAAGATGATTTATTCAGATATAGAAAATGCATTTTATGCTAATATGTATCGTTTATGAAAAAAAAAATTTTATTCTTGTACAAGTGGGCGACTATGGGCGGAGTCGAGAGAGTTATGCTAACCAGGGCTCTAAAATTATTAGATATGTACAAAGATCTCTCTGTTAGTATTTGTTTTCTTCAAAAAGGACCTGCATATGAGCAAATTAAAAAAAATATCAATCAGCATTATTATAAAGAAAGATTTGATATTGTTGATCAAATCAATCATAACGAGTATGATCTTTTCTTTGTTATCGATACCCCAGAAGTTATTAGTGATATTAATCCAAAAAAGTTATTTGTTGAATGTCACACTTCTTATAGAAAAAATAGAGAATATTTAAAAGATGTACCATCAAATATTCAAGGCATCATAGCTCCTTCTAACTCTATGGTCCAGACTATAGCCAATGAGGTTTCTACAGAGTTTAAACCTAAAGTTTTCAGATTATCAAATGACATTGGATATAATATAAATGAAATTCATCAATCCCCTATACGTTATACTAGAACACCTGTATTTTATTTGGGTAGACTAGACACTTTGAAAAATGTGGAAGAAGTTATGAGGATTGTTTCTCAATACAACGATGAAGTTCAAGATGACTTAATGATATTTTTTGTAGGAGATATCATAGAGCATGAAATCAATTTTGAACGATTGTTAAGGAAATATCACCTGATGGAGAAATATGTTTACCTTCCTCAAATCAGCTTCGAGAAGACATCTTCTATTATGAAGATGATCAGGGAAAATAAAGGTCTTTTTCTGTCAGCATCCCACTTTGAGAGCTTTGCCTTATCTGCAGCTGAAGCAATGTATTCAGGAATCCCTGTTTTATTATTTTATAATGAAGCCCATGCACAGTTAGTTCAATTCAATGAGGATTATCTATTCACAAAGGGAGATTATGCTGATATTTTCCAGAAAATTAAAAATATAATCAAATTTTATGAAGCACATGAAAAGGTTATGCTTCAGTCTATTGAATATTTCAATAATCTGTTTGAAGATGACTGGATGAGCAATATTCATCCTATCCTTTATACTTAGTAGGTGAATATTAGTGAATTTCAGAATTGCCTATATAATGCATGTGGAGTGGGACTGGATTAAACAACGTCCCCATTTCTTATATGAGGAACTAACAAAGCATTTTAGCATAGATTTATTCCCTATACGAAAGCTATACACTGCCAAGAGAGTACACAACAATCGTAATGTTTATCGGGATTCTCAGGTGTTGAACATCAATAAGCTTCCCTATTCAGGTAAGATTAAATCTTTGAAATGGTGTGAGCGATTTATTAACTCAATATCTCTTAAGCAACTTCATCATTATGATGTTATATGGATTACTTCACCTTTAATATTGGAGTTCATCCCTAAACATCTTATAGAACAAAAAAAAGTAGTGTATGATTGTATGGATGACTTCACACAATTTTATTGCGAAGATAGCAATTTTAAATACTTTCAGTCATTGGAAAGAGAATTGCTTAAATATTCTGATTTGATTATCGCTTCTTCAAATTATTTAAAGGAAAAATTGCTACAGAACTATGGCTTGACAAAAAAGGTTTTCGTTATAAATAACGGTATAAGCACCTATTTAATGAACACCAGTCTAATGGAGAAAGAAAGTACTATTAAAACCGATTTTGTTCATCGACATTTCAATATAATCTATTTTGGTACCGTGAGTAATTGGATGGACTTTGATTTGATTTTGCAAGTTCTAAATGAAATTCCTGAAGTGAAAGTAACTATTATAGGTCCAATTGAAGTGGATGTTCCAAATCATCCCCGTTTAGAGTTCTTGGGGCTAATAGAGCATGACCAGCTAAAAGTTCATGCTGAGTATGCTGATGCATTTATCATGCCATTTATTTTAAATGATTTAATTAGATCGGTTGACCCTGTAAAAATGTATGAATACATCTTTTTTATGAAACCTATATTAAGCATTAATTATGAGGAAATGATTAAATTTCTCCCCTTTGTTCAATTATATGAAACTGTGCATGAGCTTGTTGAAATGATTCGTACTTTAATAAAACACGAATTAGAATTGATTCCACAACAAAAAGTTATTCATTTTTTAGAGCAGAACACCTGGGAGAAAAGAGCTAAACAAATCTCAGAATTATTGCATACAAATTTCATTTGAAGTAAAGAGGGAGTTGCCATGAAAGCTGTAATTCTTGCTGGCGGGACAGGATCCCGCCTTTTTCCTTTAACCAAGGTAACTAATAAACACTTGCTTCCTGTAGGAAAGTATCCAATGATCTTCCATTCTGCATATAAATTGAGTCAAGCTGGCCTTACCGACATTATGGTGATTACCGGCAAAGAACATATGGGAGACGTCGTTAATCTTCTTGGCAGCGGAAGTGATATAGGTGTCGCATTCACATATCGAGTTCAAGATGAAGCAGGAGGAATAGCTCAAGCGCTTGGATTGGCAGAACAATTTACAGGCGATGACCAAATAGTGGTTATCCTGGGTGATAACGTGTTCGAGGACGACATTACAGAGTATGTGTCCAGTTTCCACGAGCAAAAATCCGGAGCTAAAATATTAATACAAGAAGTCGACGATCCTAATCGCTTCGGAGTGCCCGAGTTACAAGGCGATCACATCGTATCCATTGAAGAAAAACCGCAGATACCCAAAAGCAAATACGCGGTAACGGGCATATATATGTTTGATAGCGAAGTCTTCAAGATCATTAAAACATTAAAGCCTTCTGCAAGAGGCGAATTGGAAATCACAGACGTAAACAATGTATATATCGATCAAGGAAATCTTACCTTCGATATTCTTAAAGGCTGGTGGACAGATGCAGGTACACACGCATCGTTGGCACGGGCCAATGAGTTGGCGCGAGATATTGTATTCGGTGACGAGTTCGGGAAGTTAAAGTTATAGAAGAGAAGGGATGGTAAAATAATTGAAAATCACTCCTTCCAAGCTGATGGGCTCCTGTTTAATTGAGCCGGTGGTTCACGGGGATCACCGGGGTTTTTTTATGGAAAGTTACAATGAGCAGCTCATGAATCAACAAGGAATCAACTGCAAATTTATTCAGGATAACCAATCCTTATCTGCTCAGCCCGGTGTGTTGCGCGGATTGCACTACCAACTTAATCCCAAAGCACAAACCAAGTTAATTCGGGTTATTTCCGGTGCGATTTACGATGTTATCGTGGATATTCGACGAGGATCACCCACCTTTGGACAGTGGGAGGGCTTCATCCTGACTGAACATAATCACTGTCAGTTACTGGTCCCCAAAGGATTCGCTCATGGCTTTTGTACTTTGGTACCAAACACCCAAGTCTTGTACAAAGTGGACGAATACTATTCCCCAGAGAACGATCGTGGCATATTATGGAGTGACCCGGCTCTTGGAATTGATTGGCCTACATCTAGTCCGACTTTGTCAGATAAGGACCAAAGGCATCCTTTACTTCAAGATGCGGAAATCAATTTTAATTTCGAAGTGAAGTAATTAGGAGGTTTCAAAATTATGAAACTACTCGTTACCGGCGGGGCCGGTTTTATTGGAAGTAATTTTGTGATGTACATGCTGGATCAGCATCCTGATTATGAAATTATTAATGTGGATGCACTCACGTATGCGGGCAATTTGGAAAACTTGAAATCCCTTGAACGTAATCAGCGTCATACTTTTGTCAAAGCTGATATAACAGATGCTGCCGAGATGGATCGTCTAATCGGTCAAGGCATAGATGTGTTAGTCAACTTCGCGGCAGAATCTCATGTGGATCGCAGTATACTGGAGCCAGACGTTTTCGTGCGAACGAATGTGAATGGTACTCAAGCGCTGCTTGAAGCCGCTAAAAAACACAATATTTCCAAGTTTGTTCAGGTTTCGACGGATGAGGTGTACGGCTCACTTGGTCCAACTAGTCTATTCACTGAAGAAACCCCATTGCAACCCAACAGCCCTTATTCGGCATCCAAGGCTGGTGGAGATTTACTTGTGAGAGCGTATCATGAGACATTTGGTCTGCCTGTGAATATTACGCGTTGTTCCAATAATTACGGTCCGTATCAGTTTCCTGAAAAACTAATCCCGCTGATGATTTCACGTGCTCTAGCAGATGAGGCTTTGCCTGTATACGGAGATGGATTAAATATTAGAGACTGGCTCTATGTAGAAGACCATTGTAGCGCCATCGACCTGGTGATTCATCAGGGAATTAGTGGTGAGGTATATAACATCGGTGGCAATAACGAACGAACCAACGTACACATTGTTAATACTATTTTGGAGCAACTTGGTAAACCAGAATCCTTAATCAAATACGTGCAAGACCGACTTGGGCATGACCGTAGATACGGCATTGATCCGACCAAAACAATGTCTGAACTTGGCTGGCAACCGCAGTATACATTTGAAACGGGGATCAAGGAGACCATTCAATGGTATCTCGATAACAAAGAATGGTGGACTCGCATTCAGTCGGGGGTGTATCAACAGTACTACGCCAAGCAATATGGATCTCGATTGGGAGACGATAAGTAATGAAGGTATTGGTTACGGGATCAAATGGACAATTGGGACGTGATGTCGTTCTTCTTTTGGAGAATGAGGGACATTCTGTTCTTGCTTGTGATCGGGATCAAATGGATATTACCAATCAGGTACAGTGTAATGAAGTCGTTTCCTCATTTCATCCTGAAGTGGTCATACATTGTGCAGCATATACGGCCGTAGATGCAGCCCAGACAGATATCGATGGTGCGTATAAGGTGAATGCTGTGGGAACGCGCAATGTTGCTGTAGCGGTAGAAAAAGTCGGAGCTAAACTTATATATATTAGTACGGATTATGTATTTGACGGCAACTCGGTAAATCCTTATCAGGAATACGATGAAACGAACCCTCAAAGCGTGTATGGAAAATCCAAACGTGCTGGAGAATGGCTTGTACAATCGTTGTCCTCCAAATGGTTTGTTGTACGAACGTCATGGGTGTATGGCCTTTACGGCAATAATTTTGTTAAAACGATGCTGAAGCTGGGCCAGGAAAAACCAAATTTGCAGGTTGTCCATGATCAAAAAGGATCGCCTACGTATGCTGTAGATTTGGCAGGGTTCCTTATAGAACTCATGGCAACAGAAATGTATGGAATATACCATGCCTCCAATAGTGGTACCTGCACATGGTATGAATTTACTCAGGCTATATTTGAAGAGGCTCAAACCACCGGAGGGGTATCCATTCAAACAAAATTGGAACCTTGCACAACCGAACAGTTTCCAAGACCGGCTCCTAGGCCTGTCAATTCAGTGATGGACCATATGTCCATTCGGACAAATGGCTTGACAGATCTCCGCCCATGGCGGGACGGACTAAAAGATTTTATATTTTCCTTGTCAGAAACGAAATAATTATAACATCCTCTTTGGTAACTCTCGCTCTGTTATTTCTGAGCGGGAGTTTTCGTATATAATGAAGAAAAGTTAATTTTTGAGGTGAAACGTGAACCAGCCTAAAGTATGTGTCATGCTTTCTACATATAACGGAGCAAAGTATATTGATGAACAACTCGAAAGTCTTCTCGCACAGAGTCAGGTAGACCTCCACATTCATATCAGGGATGATGGTTCTTCTGATGAAACTGTCCAGAAAGTTCTTGGGTATGCCAAGGCATATCCGGATCAGATTTGTATGATTGAAGGTGAAAATGTAGGCGTAATCGGAAGTTTTTTTGAATTGATGCGTCAAACGCAGCCAATATACGACTTTTACGCATTCTGTGATCAGGATGATGTGTGGCTACCTCATAAACTGAGTAGAGCTGTAGAGAAATTGCAATCCAGACCATCGGGCGTACCATTGATGTATTGTTCTTCTACACAGATGGTGGATCAGGATTTGAATCATCTGAACGTATGGCCTCATCTGCCTCCAAAACCGCTCAGCATGTATAATGCTCTGGTAGAAAACTGTTGTGTTGGTTGTACCATGGTCTTTAACCCAGTCACATTCGAGCAGATCAGGGCGAATGTCCCTTCAGATCTAACCCACATCATCATGCATGATTGGTGGATATATCTTTTTGTTAGCTCTTTTGGTGAAGTGATCTTTGATGAAGAAACAACCATTTTGTATCGGCAACATCAAGGGAATGTTCTTGGCGGGAGCAATGATACATGGTTCATAAAATGGAAGAACAGGTGGAACCGTTTCGTGAATGGAAAGAATCATTCGATTTTGAGTAAACAAGCGAGATTATTCTTGGAAATCTATAGAGATAAGTTACCTTCGCAGCAGCAAAAGAATTTGCAACAATTTTTAAATCAACTGGAGTGCAATGGAGTTAAAAGAATTGGTTATACGGTTAAAATGCCCTTTTACCGTCAGGCATTTTTAGATGACGTTGTTCTTAAGCTTATGTACGTGGTGAGGAAAGTATAAACTCTAGATATTGCTCCTGATTCCACTTATTCGCCCATAATATGCTATACTTTCAATAGTTAAACATAGAGATAAAGTCAGGAGTTTTTAAAATGCTTCAAATAACAGATACTCCTTTGCGGAGGCATCGAAAATGAATAATGAATACCTACTTGACGCTAGTATCATCATCGTCAACTATAATACACGCCAGCTAACACTGGACTGTCTGGTATCGGTTTATGCATCACAAACCTCTTACCAATACGAGCTTATTGTCATAGACAATGCGTCTCATGATGGTTCTGTGGAAGCGATTCGTGAGGTTTACCCGGACGTCCAACTTGTAGCTAATCAAAACAACACAGGTTTCGCCGTAGCCAATAATCAAGGAATGGAAGTAGCCAAAGGACGCTATATCCTCCTCCTCAATTCTGACACGGTTGTCCAGCCAGATACACTCCACACCATGATCTATTTCATGGATCGCCATCCTGAGATGGGCGCATCTGGCTGTAAGGTGATTCTTCCTGATGGCTCCTTGGATAAGGCTTGTAAGCGTGGATTTCCTACACCATCGGCCTCATTTTATTATGCATTCGGTATTTCTCGACTTTTCCCCGATCTGCCCAAGTTTAATCAATATCAATTGGGACATTTGAGCCCGGATGATGAATATCCGGTGGACTGTCTAGTCGGTGCATTCATGCTTGTACGTCGAGAGACAATTGACCAGGTGGGTGGGTTGGATGAGACGTTCTTTATGTATGGAGAAGATATTGATTGGTGTTACCGCATCAAAGAAGCGGGCTGGGGCATTTTTTATTATCCGCGTACATATATTGTGCACTACAAGGGCGGCAGTGCTCGTCGTAAACCTTTGAAAATAACGTATGAGTTTCATAGAGCGATGTGGGTGTTCCACCGCAAACACTACGCGAGTAAGTACAATCTACTCATTAATACAGCTGTGTGGATGGGAATTTCACTCAAGTTTACGTTATCTTTATTACGCAGCAAGTTGTCTCCTCCTTCCCGTCAAGTGCGGACTGAAACCCGCCTGAGAGCGGAGAATGAAGCATCTTCCGAGGTGAACCCATGATTCGGCGTAATCAACGATTTCTAACCCAATTGTATATTGCGGCTGATTTTGGCGTGATTCAGCTTTCATTCTTGCTGGCTTGGTGGCTGAAATTTGAGAGTGACCTGTTAACGAACCAAAATCCACTACCTATAGAGAAATATATGATGTGGAGCTTGGTTTACGCAGTTCTTGCCATCATCACAGGACTGATGTCCTCTCTTTATATAGCCAAGCGGAAAAAACGATTTGTAGACGAACTTTGGAAAATTCTCCAATCTCATGGTATAGCCTTCTTCATGTTGCTGAGCCTGATGTTCTTTTTCAAGGAAGTAAACATCTCTCGTGCATATCTCGCCATGTATATGATTGGCAATGTATCATTCACACTGTTCTATCGTTATATAGTGAAAGTACAACTGAAACGCTTGCGTAAAAAAGGATTTAACCGTCAGTTTGTGCTCATCCTTGGTGCTGGATCACTAGGTAAACGTTTCTATGATAACCTTAGAAATTATCCCGAACTTGGATACGAAGTAACTGGGTTTATGGATGATTATCGTCACTGGGATGAGAGTGAACAGAAAAGATACAAACCTATTCTCGGCCGAATAGACGAACTGGAAGAGTTCTTGTCTACGCATCTTGTTGATGAAGTCATTCTGGCATTACCTCTGGATGCTCACGATAAGTATTCACATATTATCAATGTGTGTGAGAAGGCGGGAGTGCGTACACTGATTATTCCGGATTTCTTCGATTACTTGCCAGCAAGACCTCACTTTGATAACTTTGCAGGTATGCCCATGATTAACGTTCGCGACATTCCACTGGATATTGCGGTGAACCGATTGATGAAGAGAACTTTCGATATTCTTTTCTCTCTTACTGCGATCATCTTAACTTCTCCGGTAATGCTCGTTGTCGCGGTAGGAGTACGACTTACTTCTTCTGGGCCCGTCATCTTCAAACAAGAGCGAGTAGGACTTAACCGACGCAACTTCATGATGTTCAAATTCCGCTCGATGAAAGTCATTCCTGAGGGCACAATGGACACAGGGTGGTCCACCAAGAATGATCCGCGACGAACGGCTTTTGGCACTTTTATAAGACGCACAAGTCTAGATGAGTTACCTCAATTTTTTAACGTTTTGCTTGGTCATATGAGTGTAGTTGGCCCTAGGCCAGAACGTCCTTACTATGTGAATCAATTCCGAGACGAAATACCGAAATATATGATCAAACACCATGTCCGCCCAGGAATCACGGGGCTGGCACAGAGCAAGGGATTACGAGGAGATACCTCAATTGAGGATCGAATTGAACAAGATATCTTTTACATTGAAAATTGGTCTTTATTATTTGATATCAAAATCATATGGGAGACTATTCGCAAAGGCCTTAAGAATGCTTACTGAGATTCACAATTCATTTAATCTTGCATACCACCATTTAACAGCCGCCTCCGGGTGGCTGTTTTGTTTTGCACCTCCTCAATTCGGGTAGTTAGCTAACAAAAAGGTACTGAGGATGTGAATGCTATATGAAACGCATTGCCGCCGTTTTAACATTACTAATCGTTACCGTGGGTACACTTTTTTTCGCATATGAAAGCCAGAGTGAAGAACAACGGGACGGATTTACTGCTTATAGATTAATCGCCCATGCCATGGGTAGCATTCGTGATCAACCATACACCAACGCCTATGAAGCGATGATTGCCAATTACGAGAAAGGCACACGTGTATTTGAGATCGACTTTATGCTGACATCGGATCGTAAAGCTGTGGCCAGACATGAGTGGACTGCTAATATGAGCAAAATGCTAGGACAAGACGAAGAGCTTCCGGAGGATAAACAAGCCGGGGCGCTGACACATGATGAGTTCATGGATACGCCTATTTTAGGTATGTATCAACCCATGGATGCCGATGGCATTATAGATGTACTGGCCGAGTATCCGGATATGTATATCGTAACCGACACCAAGGAACAGAAGGACGAGGACATTCAGCAGGTGCTACAGTCCCTGGTGGATGCAGCCAAAGAACATGATCCCTCCGTGCTGAATCGGGTGGTGGTACAGATCTATAATGAACCGATGCTTGAAACGGTGAAAGAAGTCTATGCGTTCCCTTCTATCATATATACGTTATATGCCACACAGGATACAGAAGCTCAGGTTGTTGATTTTGTACAAAAGAATGATATTGATGCGGTTACCATGCCGGAATATAAAGTAAACCAGAATTTCGTCGCCAAGCTGAATAGTGCAGGTTCAGTCACCTACGTGCATACCATCAATGACACTGAACAGGTGGCTAACTATGAGAAGTGGGGCGTGTACGGGGTATACTCAGACGTGCTGACGGAGCAGGAACTGGATGAGATGAATACACGTTTTGCCTGGAAGCCGTAAAAACCCATGTTTTTCTGTTCCCCTTTTTATACGAACATTGACACTCACTGCCTGCTGACTTAGACTTAGTTTACAAGCTTTCTAGGATGCAGAAGAACCTCTGGAGGAATGTTCGTTGATAGACATGATTAGGCAGTGGAGACATGTATTTAAACTTGACCCGGACCGGGAAATTACGGACGAAGAACTCGATCTGGTCTGCATGTCGGGGACCGATGGGATTATCGTCGGCGGATCTTCGGGAATTACTTATGATAACACGGTAGACCTGATGTCCCGAGTGCGTCGTTATGAATTGCCATGTGTGCTTGAAGTATCCGATCTGGAGGCTGTTGTTCCCGGGTTTGACGGATATTTGATCCCGATGGTCCTGAATGCAACGGACAGCAAATGGATGATTGGGCACCACCAGCAAGCCATAGAGCGTTATGGTTATCTTATTCCTTGGGATCTGCTTATTGCCGAGGGTTATATCGTCCTGAATGCGAACTCCACGGTAGCGCGGTTGACTGGTGCAGATACGGAACTGACAACAGGAGCTGCGGTGGCATACGCCCAGGCTGCGGAGCGTCTACTCAATCTGCCAATCGTGTACATGGAGTACAGCGGAACGTTCGGAGATATGGAGCTTGTTGGGGAGACACACAGACAACTGGATCGGGCACACCTCATCTACGGCGGCGGAATTGATGATCCGGAGAAAGCCACGCAAGCTGCCCAGGTGGCAGATACTGTCGTGGTAGGTAACATTGTGTACAGCGATTTGCATAAGGCACTTGAGACGGTGTTGGCCGTGAAAGGAACCATTTAATCGGTTTAGTTTACCAATCCCCCATTTTCCCCTGATGATCTGTTAAAATAGAACTTTGCCCTTACTAATTAAAGAAGTTATATGAGCGTAATGTCATTTACACGAGAACGAAGAGGAGAGAAGTAGCATATTTCTATTACCTGATTTTGTTCTTTTTTTACTAAGAAATTCGTATACAGGGACTATGTTTACACGGAAACGGAGAGTGCAGAAGCAATCTGAAGAAACGAAGTGTTCGTATTTATCACCGGATTTTCCCTTTGATAAAGGGAATCAAAAAATCTGGGGATAACGACGATCGGAAGATGCTGCTGCAATCGAAGTCCAAGTGTAATGGATAGATCACTTATACTGACCAACCAACGAAAGGAGCATGCATGCATGCAACCTGTAAATATACATGATGCCGTTGCACGACTTAACACCCCTCAACGGCAAGCCGTCGAGGCGACGGATGGCCCGCTGCTGATTATGGCCGGAGCGGGCTCCGGCAAGACCCGGGTGCTAACACACCGGATTGCCTACCTCATTGCAACACGGAAAGCACCCCCGTGGGGCATTTTAGCGATTACATTTACGAACAAAGCCGCTCGTGAGATGCAAGACCGGGTATCCCAACTCGTAGGTGGCTCACAAGGCCGCGACATTTGGGTATCCACCTTCCACTCCATGTGCGTGCGTATTCTGCGCCGTGATATTGAACGTATTGGCTTTACCTCCAACTTCAGTATTTTGGACTCATCAGACCAACTATCTGTTATTCGCAGCTGTATGAAAGACCAGAATATCGATACCAAGAAATTCGAACCCAAAGCAGTTCAATCGATGATGAGCACGGCCAAGAATGAATTGATTAGTCCGGAGCAATATGAGAAGCAGTCGGGAGACTATTTCGAAGGTATTGTGGCTAAGGTATATAAGATGTACCAGAAACGGTTAAGAGCAAACAACTCGCTCGATTTCGACGATCTCATTATGCAGACCATTCAACTGTTCAAGGAAGTGCCGGAAGTCCTCGACTTTTACCAAAAGAAATTCCAGTACATTCACGTGGACGAGTATCAAGATACGAACCGTGCACAGTACATGCTGTGCCGTATGCTCGCTGACAGTCACCACCACATCTGCGTTGTAGGGGATAGTGACCAGTCGATTTATCGCTGGCGTGGGGCGGATATCAGCAATATCCTGAACTTTGAGAAAGATTACCCTGAAGCAAATACGATTATGCTGGAGCAGAACTATCGTTCTACTTCCAATATCCTGAATGCAGCGAACGAAGTAATCGGCCTGAATACAGGGCGTAAACCGAAGAAACTGTGGACGGATAAAGAGGGCGGTTCGAAGATCAAGGTGTACCGTGCGGATTCCGAACATGATGAGGGGTATTTTGTAACCTCCGAGATTAGTAAAAATGTGAAGAACGGCAAATCCTATCAGAACCATGCTATTTTGTACCGTACCAACGCCCAGTCCCGGGTTATAGAGGAAATTCTGATCAAGTCTGATATTCCGTATCAGATTGTCGGCGGCATCAAGTTCTATGATCGTAAAGAGATCAAAGACATTTTGGCGTACCTTCGACTGTTATCCAACCCGGACGATGATATCAGTCTTACCCGGATCATTAATGTACCTAAGCGTAGCATCGGGGATACAACAGTAGCGAAGCTCGCGGCTGCAGCAGGAGAGCGTGGAATTTCTATTTTCCGTGTGCTACAGGTCGTGGACGATCTTGGTTTTGCTGGCCGTACGCGTAATGCGCTGGTGGAGTTCTATGACATGATCGCTGCGTTGCATCAGATGGTAGAATACCTGTCTGTAACTGAGCTGACCGAGAAGATTCTTGAGATGAGCCAATATCGTCTTGAGATGCAAAATGAAAATACACTCGAATCCCGAGCACGGCTGGAGAACATTGAAGAGTTCCTGTCGGTAACGATGGAATTCGAGAAAAATAATGAAGACAAAACGCTCGTTTCGTTCCTCACCGATCTTGCATTGATTGCTGACATCGACAGCATGAACGATGATGAAGAGGATCAGAGCGATGCTGTTACCCTGATGACCATGCACAGCGCCAAAGGTTTGGAGTTCCCAGTTGTCTTTATCGTGGGTATGGAGGAAGGGGTCTTCCCGCATAGCCGTGCCTTTATGGACAATGAAGAGTTGGAGGAAGAACGCCGACTTGCTTATGTAGGTATTACTCGTGCAGAAGAGCAACTCTTCCTGTCCTGTGCGCAGATGCGTACCTTGTTTGGACGTACAACAGCGAACCCGCCTTCCCGCTTCCTGGATGAAATTCCGGATGAGCTCAAGGAAGACACCTCGATGGCTCGTGATCGTTACCGACGTGGCAGTAGCGGAGGCGGCTCATATGGTGGACGTGGACTAGGTTCTAGTGGAGGAAGTAACTTCGGTGGTGGCACCAAGCTATTCGATCACCAAAGCAAGAGCGGTTCATCCGCTACCTCATCCACGCCAACTTCGCGTGTGACCACAAGTGTCACCCGCCCAACATATTCTACGCCATCATCTGCTTCCAAGCCGGCAGCTTCTAGTGGTGAAGCAGGGTTCAAGGCAGGAGACAAAGTGCAGCATGGCAAATGGGGGACAGGCACGATTGTTGCGGTCAAAGGGACAGGTAATGATACCGAACTGCAGATTGCCTTCCCGGCTCCGGTTGGTGTGAAACGTCTGCTTGCCGGCTTTGCCCCTATTACGAAAGTAGAATAATTTTGGACGAAACCTCCTTTTGCATGTTATCGCAGTTCACGTGCAATAGGAGTGTTCGTTCTACATAGATCAAATTAACGGAGGGATGGCCCTGTATGGACCCAATGCACCGGATGGAGCAACTCGTTACCGAGCTGAACCAGCATAATTATCAGTACTACACGATGGATCAGCCACAGATCAGCGACAAGGAGTATGATCTTCTGTACGATGAACTGGTTACGCTGGAACAGGAAAGCGGCATGGTTCTGCCTGATTCTCCAACACAGCGTGTGGGCGGCGAACTGCTCAAGGGGTTTACCCCTCATCGCCACTTATCCTCATTATGGAGTCTGGACAAAGCACAGAATATTGAGCAGCTGCGTAGCTGGAACACCCGTGTACTGAAACTGATTAATGACTATAACAGTAAAAATCCCGATACGCCTTTACCGGAACCGGGTTATGTCATTGAGTTGAAGTTTGACGGATTGACGCTGAACCTGACTTACACCAACGGTGAGTTGGTACAAGCCTCTACCCGTGGTAACGGTACTGTAGGCGAAGGGATTTTGGCACAGGTGAGAACGATCCGATCTGTTCCGCTCAAAATTCCTTACACCAACGGCACGATTGAAGTACAGGGTGAAGGCATCATGAATCTGTCTGTCCTGGATCGATACAATGAGACAGCTGCAGAGCCACTCAAGAATGCGCGTAATGCAGCAGCGGGAGCACTCCGCAACCTGAATCCGAAGGCGACGGCTGAGCGTCGGTTGAATGCATATTTTTATAATGTAGGTTATTCGGATGACATTCAGTTTGCCAATCATCAGCAGATGATGGACTTCCTGCGTGAGAACCGCTTCAAAGTGAATCCATCTATCACGTACTTCCAAGAGTTTGATGATGTGATGGAACAACTGGCCGCGATTCAAGAGAACCGGGGTCAACTGGACTATCTGATCGATGGAGCCGTTATCAAAATTACGGACATGCGCACCCGCGAAGTGTTGGGTTATACCGATAAGTTCCCTCGCTGGGCGGTAGCATATAAATTCGAGGCTGAAGAGACCACGACGGTTCTTAACGCTGTGGTATGGAATGTGGGTCGTACTGGCAAAGTAACTCCGCTGGCACGCGTAGAACCGGTTGAACTAGCCGGAGTAACGGTACAGAACTGTACTCTGAACAATGTCGGCGATATTGAGCGCAAAAATCTGAAGTTCGCTCTGGGCACACGGGTCTTTATCCGTCGCTCCAATGACGTCATTCCAGAAATTCTGGGTAAAGTGACAGAGGAGAGTGATGGCGAGGAGATCGTCTTCCCTGAGCAATGCCCGGCATGTGGATTCCCGTTGGAGCAACGTGGAGCGCATCTGTTCTGTAATAACAGACTGGCGTGTAAACCGCAGACGGTGGCACGTATTTCCCATTTTGCTTCCAGGGATGCGATGGACATTGAGACGTTCAGTGAGAAAACAGCGATTCAGCTGTATGACGAATTGAACGTACGTGAGCCTGCCGACCTGTATACGTTACAGTTTGATGATCTGGTGAAGCTGGAGCGTTTTGGGGAAAAGAAAGCGAACAACCTTATCGCTGCGCTTGAGCTTAGTAAAGATAGAGACTTGGCTTCCTTCTTATACTCACTGGGTATTCCGAACACAGGTAAATCGACCACGCGCATGCTTGCGGATCATTATCGAGATCTGCACGCCATTATGAATGCAACCGTGGAAGAACTGGTTGAACTGCCAGATGTCGGTGGTATTGTGGCGGAAAGTATCGTGACCTTCTTTGCAGATCCGTTTACACAGGCTGCGATTGAGAAAATGCTCAACTTGGGCGTGAAAGCTCAGGCACCTGAGGCACCAGCGGTAGCTGTTGTGGAAGATTCCTTCTTCAGTGGCAAAACCGTCGTACTGACCGGAACGTTGCACCAACTGACCAGGGAAGAGGCCACGCAAAGACTGGAAGCACTCGGAGCGAAGGTGACAGGCAGTGTGTCGAAAAAGACAGATCTGGTGATTGCCGGAGAGAAGGCAGGTAGTAAGCTAACCAAAGCCCATGATCTTGGTATTCCTACGATTGAGGATGAGGACGAACTTGTACGTCTTTTGAATCCCCAGCAAGATTAACGATTTAATTAGAGAGTTCATATGAGGAAAAAGAAAAAGGCCCCCGAAGACACGAATACGTGATCGGGGGCTTTTGTTGTTTATTGATTTACGTTCTACAACGAATGATCACTCACTAGTCTTAACCGATCAGGATCCACTAATATTGTTAGGGATGCGCTGAGATGCGCCTGTAAGCCAGGCATCCTTATCATATCCTCGTTCTTCCCAGTAACCAATATGTTCGCTGTCGATGAGTTCAATGCGATTCAACCATTTTACCGATTTATAGGCATACATCTGAGGGATGACGAGTCGCACTGGACCGCCTAAATCCGCAGGGATAGGTTTGCCATCATGCATGACAGCTACCATAATATCTTCCATTTGCGCTTGATCCATCGTAATGGCATCCGTATACACGCCGTCACCGGAATAAAACTTCACACTATGAGCTTCTGGTTTGACCCCGGCTTGTTTCAAAAGCTGTGCAAGAGAAATGCCTTCCCAGGTATTTTTATATACAGACCAGCCCGTTACACAGTGGAAATCACTAACCTGTACGGTACGCGCAAGCTTCACGAACTGTTCCCAGTTCCAAACCTGTGCCCGTTCAACCAGTCCGTCAATTCGGAAAGACCAGTTGGCATTGGAGAAGGACGGTATAGGCGTAACTGTATATACGCGGAAATGACCTTCAGCTCCCCCTCCCATAGGTGGTGAAGAGGCAGACAGCGGTTGTGGCAAAGGAACCATACGGTTAGGATCGTTCTCCAGCATACTATCAATACTGTTATCGATCTTGAGATTTCGTCCTACCCAGGATATAAAAGTAGGACCAAGAGTCACGGCGAGACCAACCCCTACAGCAGAACGGATGAAAGCTCGACGTGTATACACAGGTTGTGGTCGCTCCTCTGATTTGAGGGGATCTCTCTCGGAACTGCGATGAAACTGGGAAGAAGATATAGCAGCCGGAGTTTCTTTTTCATCCAATATTGAATCAGATGGATCAGCTGTATTTTGAGTTCGTGTTGAAGTTGTAGTGGTTTTAACCGCACGTCGTGCAGGGTCCTTTAACCATTTGGTCCGAGTGATGGAGTGATAGATAATATAAGGTAAACCCACCCAAGTCAGCAGGTCATGGATCAAAAGTGCAGCATTCGACCAACGTGGCCCAGCTAGCTTAAACTGCCATAATACAATACCTGAGAGGAGCCATCCCACCAACAGGGCGAGAACGACTATAGTATTCACCCTCTGCCATGGCCTGTTACGGAGTTGTTTCCAGTGCTTTCCGGCCAAAATCAAGTAATATACCACGGGTGCTAGCATAGCTAACCCAACGATGATATGCAGCCATTTTAACCACACACGTCCGATTCCGAGTATCTCTCGCCAAAAGCCACCTACCAGCATAAGACCCGATATAGCAAGGATTACAACAATCCAGGCATTCCAGGCATGGATGGAAACCAACTTTTTGCCGTAACCTTTACGCCTGTTCTTCAACCATTGTTTCAAGTGCGATCACCCCATATAGGTTAGTAATGAGTTTATTCAGAACTTTGATATGTAATAGCCAGCTGTGAATGGAGTGCGTCATCTGTGTAAAGGGATTGCGAGATGGTGAAACGATTGTTCATAAGCTTCTTATGAAGTAATACACTTGACTACTTATCCTTATCCCTATATCTATATACCTTATTATAGAGTTTTTGGATCACTTTCTTCAAACCAATAGTAGGGCAGGGGTCGGCATCCCGATCGGGAGGCCTAGCTAAACTCCATCAAGATCCTTAATTAATTATGGTTATATAAGTCAGTACTATAGAAATGATCTGTTTCTTCTTTGATACGGAGTGCACTTAAGGGCATCTCATCTTTGTTTCGGACAATGTGTTAGTGCGTCGAATACAGGCTGGAGGAAAGATGCGGTTGAAGGAGATTTTAAGATAGTCATAAGGTAATTTAAAAATGCTTGCTAAATAAATGACAACATGATATATTATTTCTTGTCGCCTCAAGCGAATGATTGTCGAAATCATTTGAACGGTGACGAAAACAAAGTGTTGACAGTAAGTTAGTTAACATGGTATGATAAGATTCCTGTCCGGTTGACAAACATGAACATAAACGGACATACAAGTTCCTTGAAAACTGAACAAATGGATAGTAACTTTTGATTCACAATGAATCGTCAGATTCAAAATGAGCATATCGCTCTTTTCAATACTTTATTGGAGAGTTTGATCCTGGCTCAGGACGAACGCTGGCGGCATGCCTAATACATGCAAGTCGAGCGGACTTGAAGAGAAGCTTGCTTCTCTGATGGTTAGCGGCGGACGGGTGAGTAACACGTAGGCAACCTGCCCTCAAGTTTGGGACAACTACCGGAAACGGTAGCTAAT
>NZ_JABBEA010000029.1 GCF_012912005.1 Paenibacillus sp. SZ31 | reverse complement strand
GCGGGTGTAGTTCAATGGTAGAACTTTAGCCTTCCAAGCTAATAGCGTGGGTTCGATTCCCATCACCCGCTTACATATTGCAAAAGAAAGAGATGGTACTAACCGTCTCTTTCTTTTTTTGCGTTCACAGGTTTAATGACAATTTAGTGCGTGGTGCTCTCAGAGAGTATATGGCTCATTATCCTGTATCAGGATGTATCCCATGCTTGCATAAATTTCCTCACCTTAAATTTGTCCTTGATAATGGTGGACGCTGTTCAAATGAAACAGGTCTAACGCATCGTATAACGCCTGGATATACTCTTCTTTATCATATTTTATAAAAACGCTTACAAAAATAGCTTGCGTAAATCATCAGCCTGTAATACCATATCAATTAAGCGCTTAACCTTTAGGGGTAAGGTGCTTAAACTTAACTTAGATTAAGCGCTTAACCCGTGAAGGAAAGGATGGCGATCTATTCATGACAACAATTCGATTGACGATGGCTCAAGCACTGCTTCGATACCTGGATCAGCAATATATCTCGGTTGACGGGGTGGAAACCAAGTTTGTGAAGGGCATCATCGGTATTTTTGGACACGGCAACGTAACAGGCATTGGAGAAGCGCTGGAGCGTAGTCCCGGAAGCCTGACGTATATGCAAGGCAAGAATGAACAAGGCATGGTGCATACGGCAGCAGCCTATGCGAAGCAGAAGAACCGCAGACAGATCTATGCATGTACAACATCCATTGGACCTGGTGCTTTGAATATGATTACGGCGGCAGCTACCGCAACGGTGAACCGGATTCCGGTTTTATTGCTTCCTGGAGATAACTTTGCTACACGGGAACCGGACCCGGTGCTACAGCAGCTGGAAGTGAGCAGTGATTATACAATTTCAGCTACTGATCCATTCAAAGCCGTCAGTAAGTACTGGGATCGCATCGTTCGTCCCGAACAGTTGATGATTGCTGTTACACAGGCCATGCGTGTACTAACCGATCCAGCAGAGACGGGAGCAGTAACGCTCGCACTGCCACAGGATGTGCAGGCAGAGGCGTACGATTACCCCGAATCGTTCTTTGCCCGCAAAGTACATTATCTGGACCGTCGGCCTCCGGTACAAGCAGCCATTGAACGGGCAACACAGCAGATTGCCCGTGGCAGCAAGCCGCTGCTCGTTGCAGGCGGCGGTGTGTTGTACTCTGAGGCATCTGAACAGCTTGTGAAGTTTGCTGAGGCATTTGGCATTCCGATCGCCGAGACGCAGGCGGGTAAGAGCGCAGTCTCTTGGGACCACCCATTGAATGTGGGGGCCATCGGAGTTACCGGCTCTCTGGCAGCCAATAGGCTGGCGAGAGAAGCAGATGTGGTGATCGGCGTCGGTACTCGGTTCTCGGATTTTACGACGGCGTCCCACTCTGCTTTTCAACATCCAGAAGCATCATTCATTAACATCAACCTGAACGGCATGGATGCCGCCAAGCTAGGCGGGGAAGCCATTCTGGCCGATGCACGTGAAGGGTTGCAGGCTTTGCAAAAGGAATTGCAGCAAAGACAATACCGCAGTGCATATGGCGCATCCGAAGTCGCTGATCTCCGCGCTGAATGGAATGCAGAAGTGGATCGGCTGTATGCAGCACAACATGAAGCTGGACTCGCGCAGACCACAGCAGTCGGCGTTGTTAACCGGACAATTGATCCATCCTCCGTCATTGTGTGTGCGGCAGGCAGTCTGCCAGGCGATCTGCATCGTCTGTGGCGTGCGGCTGAACCAAAGACGTATCACATGGAGTATGGATTCTCCTGTATGGGGTACGAGGTAAGTGGAGCATTCGGAGCAGCACTTGCCGAGCCGGATCGTGAAGTGTACGCAATGGTCGGTGATGGCAGTTATCTGATGCTGCATTCGGAGTTTGTGACCAGTCTGCAGGAACAGAAGAAGATGACTATTTTATTATTCAACAACAATGGATTCCAGTGTATTCATAATTTGCAGCGGGAACATGGTAGTGATGGGTTCGGCAATGAGTTCCGTTATCGGGAGTCAGAAAGCGGACGACTGACCGGGGATTACATGTCAATGGACTTTGCAGCTCACGCCCGAAGCATGGGAGCCAAATCCTATAGAGCGGATACAGCAGAACAGCTGGAACAGGCACTCCGAGATGCGAAGAATGAAACGGTGAGTACGTTGATTGAGATCCCGGTCGTGCCTGGAACCAACGCAGGTGGATACGAGTCATGGTGGAATGTAGGTGTACCGGAAGTATCTGCCGAGGAAAAGGTAGTGCATGCTCATCATACGATGCAAGCCAACCGTGCCAAAGCAAGACCTTTTTAATCCGGTTTTGAGCACTGCATTCCGGGTGAAGCACAATGTTGAACGACAAAGGAGACGTGGAGCAATGAGCAAGCTGCCATTCCAGCTTGGGATTCATCCGATCAATTGGGTCGGTGAGGATGTGAAGGAGCATGGTGATGCGACAACGTGTGCACAGATTCTGGATGACATTCAGCGTCTTGGGCTGACAGGCACAGAGATGGGACGTAAGTATCCAACCGATCCTGCTATATTGCGTGAGGAATTGAGTAAAAGAAATATCAGTCTGGTCTCCCAGTGGAAATCGGTACTGTTCTCCGATCCGGCGTATCGTCAGTCGGAGTTGGACGGTTATCGCAGACATGCGGAATTCCTGCAATCCATGGGCAGTAAGGTGATTAGTACGGCGGAGGTAGGTGGGTCACTTCATTTTGATCCAAGACGGACACCGAATGAAAAAGAAGTGCTTAGACTCAGCGAATCTGAATGGCATATCCTCGCTGAAGGATTGAACGAAGCAGGAGCCATTGCCCGTGAACATGGGTTGAAGCTTACGTACCATCATCATGGAGGTACAGTGGTAGAGCAACCAGATGAGATTGATCGACTGATGGAACTAACCGATTCTTCTCTCGTGTATCTGCTCTATGACACAGGTCATGCCTACTATGGCGGAGCCGATCCACTTGAACTGCTGCGTAAACATTATGATCGGATCGCTTATATCCATCTGAAAGATATCCGCCCACATGTGTTGGATGAGGCACGCGCGGAGCAATCTGATTTTGTCGGCTGTATTCGTAGAGGGGTGTTCACCGTACCAGGAGATGGATGCATTGATTTTGCACCAATTCTGCAAGAACTGATCACACGAGGGTACGATGGCTGGGCGATGCTTGAAGGAGAGCAGGACCCTGCGATTCATAACCCATATGAGTATGCGAAGCGATCTTTGAACTATATGGAGTCGTTATACCAACACAGCTGATTCGTTCAGCATTGCAGCGGTCAGAGGCCATACTCATGAAGTGAAAAAGGAAGAAGGCCAGCAAGAGTATAACGTTACGATTGGAAAATAAACTGACCTACTCTAGCCGTTTACTAATCCTCACGAGGAATGAATATACAGTCTAGATATCCATATACAACATGTAAAATCCCACCACAGAAAGGGGCTCACATGCAATGACTTACGTATCCTTTCCCGTATCCAGGAAGAAGGATTTCACCGCGATTGGCCGACTGTGTATTGACTTGAATGCCAATGAGATCAATCGCCCGATGGAAGAGACGATGACGTTCACGAAGTATGTTGGTGGCTCTCCGGCCAATATTACGATTGGCATGTCCAGATTGGGTATGGAGACGGCTTTTATCGGTAAGATCGCCAACGACCAAATGGGCAGATTCATCCATAGCTACTTGGAGAAGAACGGCATCGACACATCGAATGTGGTAACGGACGACACCGGAGCGGTGACGGGGCTTGCTTTTACCGAAATCAAGAGCCCAACCGATTGCAGTATCCTGATGTACCGGGACAATGTAGCTGATCTGTTATTACAGGCGCAAGAGGTACAGGAGCAGTTAATTGCTGACTCCAAAGTGCTGCTAATCTCAGGCACAGCCCTTGCACAGAGCCCATCCCGTGAAGCCGTATTACAGGCACTAACGTATGCGAAAAAGCATGGCACGGTTATTGTGTTTGATCTGGACTATCGCCCATACACATGGACATCGGATGAAGAGACAGCGGTTTATTACAACCTCGCAGCCGAGAAATGCGATATCATCCTGGGCACACGTGAAGAGTTCGACATGATGGAAACATTCGACCACAATCCGGATCATAGCGATCAGGTGACTGCACAGAAATGGTTTGATTTCTCAGCGAACATCGTTGTAATCAAACACGGCAAGGAAGGGTCCATTGCTTATACGCGTGAAGGGCTTTCCCACCGTGCGGACAGCTATCCGGCAAAAGTAGTCAAAACGTTCGGCGCAGGCGACTCTTACGCGGCTGGGTTCCTGTATGGATTGATGCAGGGCTGGACAATTGAGCGCAGTATGGCGTATGGCAGTGGCGCAGCAAGTATCGTCATTTCAAGCCATAGCTGTTCGGATGCAATGCCAACGGTCGAACAGGTAAATGACTACATTGAACGTTGCAATCGGGGCGAGATTACCGTGTCCTGAAGCACGTTGCAATACTTTGAATAACGCACTCATACAGATCTATAACAATGAAACAAGTTGAATATAAGGGATCACACATAAGCGAAGGGAGACAGGGCTATGGGAAAAGGGATTTCTGAAGCGTCTGCAACAGCGACAATGGTACAAAACTGGATCGGAGGTGCCTGGGTAACCCCGGTGGCAACTCGTACGGAGCCGGTTGTGAATCCGGCTACAGAAGAAGTTATTGCACACGTGCCACTGTCTGAACAAGCAGACGTGGATCTGGCCGTACAGACGGCACGGGAAGCGTTCAAGTCCTGGAGCAGCACACCGGTTCCACGCCGTGCACGTATTCTTTTCCGCTACCAGCAGCTGCTAGTGGAGCATTGGGAAGAGCTCGCTCGCCTGGTGACGCTGGAGAATGGTAAAAGCTATGCCGAAGCCTACGGCGAGGTATTGCGTGGCATTGAGTGTGTAGAATTCGCGGCAGGTGCCCCGAATCTGATGATGGGAAAACAACTGCCTGACATCGCTACAGGACTGGAGTCGGGCATGTACCGCTACCCAATCGGTGTTATTGGAGGAATTACCCCTTTCAACTTCCCGATGATGGTGCCTTGCTGGATGTTCCCGCTAGCTATTGCGTGTGGTAACACCTTTGTTCTGAAGCCGTCCGAACGTACACCGCTGCTGGCAGGCCGCCTGGCAGAGCTGTTCAAGGAAGCGGGGCTTCCAGACGGCGTGCTCAACATCGTTCACGGTGCGCATGATGTCGTGAACGGTCTACTGGAACATAAGGATGTTCAAGCGATCTCCTTTGTCGGATCACAACCTGTGGCTGAATACGTCTACACTACTGCATCCAAGCATGGCAAACGGGTACAGGCACTCGCAGGTGCCAAAAACCACTCCATCGTTATGCCGGACGCCGATCTGGATCTAACCGTGAAAGAGATTACCAGTGCAGCTTTTGGCTCAGCAGGGGAACGTTGCATGGCATGTGCGGTGGTTGTAGCTGTGGGTGATGTGGCTGACGAACTGGTACAAAAGCTGGTGGAAGCAGCAGACCGCATTACCATTGGTAACGGGATGGATGAGGGCGTGTTCCTCGGTCCAGTAATCCGTGGACCACATAAAGAGCGCACACTCAGTTACATTGAAGCTGGAGAGCAGGAAGGCGCGGCCTTGATCCGGGATGGACGTAAGGATCAGGCGACAGGTGAATCTGGTTATTTTGTGGGACCAACGGTATTCGACCAAGTCGAGAGCAATATGAAAATCTGGCAGGATGAGATCTTTGCTCCAGTACTCTCGGTGGCAAGAGTGTCTACGCTAGAGGAAGCTGTGGAGCTTGCGAACCGTTCCGACTTTGCCAACGGGGCGTGTCTGTTCACCCGCAGCGGGGCGAGTATGCGTCAATTCCGTGAAACGATTGATGCGGGCATGTTGGGTATTAACCTTGGCGTACCTGCGCCAATGGCATTCTTCCCGTTTTCGGGCTGGAAGAAGTCCTTCTACGGTGATCTGCATGCTAATGGCACGGATGGTGTTGAATTCTACACTCGCAAGAAGATGGTAACGGCGCGCTGGTAACAACCAGAGCATCACTCGGGCTAAGGGGAACGCCCAGCCCATATGGACGCACATAGGGAGGATAACGGAATGGGCAAGGACAAAGTGAGAATTGGCATCATCGGTGCTGGACGGATCGGCAAAATTCATGCAGACAATCTCCTGCGTAACCCGTATGCCGAGATTGTGGGAATCAGTGATTTGTTCGCGGGTCCTGAATTGGAGGCTTGGGCCTCCAGACGTGGTATTCCTGTTGTAACGACGGACAGCAACCAGTTGATCTCGATGCCTAATGTAGACGCGGTGCTGATCTGTTCTTCCACAGATACACATGTGCCGCTGATCGAACAGGCCGCCCAGGCGGGCAAACACATCTTCTGCGAGAAGCCGGTGAGCATGGATCTGGCACAGACCCAAGCAGCTGTAGCAGCGGTAGAGAAGGCTGGCGTGAAACTGCAAATCGGATTTAACCGCCGATTCGATCACAACTTCAGACGGGTACGTGCACATGTGCAGGATGGTACGATTGGTGATCCGCATATTATCAAAATTACGTCTCGTGACCCGAGTCCGCCGCCTGCGGAATACATCCGGGTGTCTGGTGGGATCTTCATGGACATGATGATTCACGATTTTGACATGGCTCGGTATCTGTCCGGCAGTGAAGTGGAAGAAGTGTATGCTCAGGGCAATGTGCTGATCAATCCGGTCTTTGCAGAACATGGCGATGTGGATACGGCGATTGTAACGATGACGTTTGCCAATGGAGCGATTGGTGTTATTGATAACAGCCGTCAGGCAGTGTACGGGTATGACCAGCGTGTTGAAGTATTCGGTTCGATGGGCAGCGCCGCAGCGGCGAATGATCATCCAAATACGGCTGAGATCAGTACAGCGACCGGGCTCATGCGCGACAAACCATTGCATTTTTTCCTGGAACGTTACAATGAGGCGTATGTGCAGGAGACGGCCCTCTTTATCGAAGCGATCATTCATGATACACCGGTTATCGTAGATGGCCACGATGCAGTACAGGCTGAACGAATTGCGTTGGCAGCAAAGATGTCCATGGAGCAGGGAAGACCTGTGAAGCTGAGTGAAGTCCCTGGGGTGTCGCTGGAATCGCAAACGGCAACGCCATAGGTGGATTAATGAATAGAGATATTTTTTCCTCATAGTCAAAGTTCTTTTTTTCATATGCATCAGGTTGTTGTGGACGACTACAGAAAGGAGTGGATGGCAAGATGTCAGAACGTATTGTGAAACCCGTGGTCAACCCGGAGGGGGACGGTACGCTTATAAACGTAACACCGGAGTCGGCTGGGTGGGAATATGTTGGTTTTCAGGTAGCGAAGTTGGCAGAAGGGGAGACGCTAACCCGCGAGAGCGGTGATCAGGAACTCTGTGTGGTGCTTCTCAGCGGTTTCGCCAATGTAAGTACCCGGGAGAACACATGGGATAATATCGGAAAAAGAATGAGTGTTTTCGAGAAAATTCCGCCGTATTCGGTCTACGTCTCAACTTCCGATCAAGTACAGATCACAGCACGTACCGAACTGGAAGTCGCTATATGTGTTGCACCCGGAAAAGGCACGTACCCTGCTCGTCTCATTGCACCCGAGGATGTAGGGGTAGAGGCGAGAGGATATGGCAATCTGGAGCGCCAGATTCATAACATTTTGCCGGAACAAAAAGAAGCGGACAGTCTGCTCGTTGTTGAGGTATTCACGCCAGATGGGCATTGGTCTAGTTACCCGCCACATAAGCATGATCGGGACGCACTCCCGGATGAATCTTTGCTGGAAGAAACGTATTATTTCCGTGTGCAGCCTGAGCAGGGGTTTGCCATTCAGCGTATATACACGGATGATCGTTCTGTGGACGAGACGCTTGCAGTGAAGAACGGTGAAGTGGTGCTTGTTCCGGACGGATATCATCCGGTAGGTGCTCCTCCGGGGTATGAGGTCTACTACTTGAACGTAATGGCTGGACCAACCCGGACTTGGAAATTCCATAACGACCCTGACCATGAGTGGTTGATGAAAAAGTAAAACAGTTCATGCTACGCGCATTGTGCTGGCTTCAAGTTGCGTATGCAGACTTCCCCCTGCATAATGAGAAGAGAACAATTATCTATGTATAACGAAACTTATATATAGCACAAATGGGGAACAACAATGAAAGCAACCATATACGATATCGCACGCGAGGCGGGTGTATCCATTGCAACCGTCTCGCAGGTCATTAATGGCAAAGGCAAGATCAGTGAAAAGCGGCGCGCCGAGATTATGGAGATCATGGAACGCCTCCATTATCAACCCAGCGCGATCGCAGCTGCACTTACAGGTAAGCAGACGTATACATTGGGACTGCTTGTACCTGACATATCCAACCCATATTTTGCAGAACTCGCCAGAGCGGTCGAGGATCGAAGCCGTCAATTGGGCTACAGCGTAGTCATCTGCAGTACGGATAATAAGGACGAGCGGGTAGAGCGTTACCTGAATCTGCTCCAGCAAAAAAGGGTCGATGGCATGATGATCGGAACCGGGATCGATAATGCAGAAATTTTGTCACCCCTCTTGCAGCAGTCCATACCTGTGGCCTTGATTGCTCGCCATATGCCCTCACTGTCGGTGCATACAGTCACCATTGATGACATTCTCGGTGGAAGACTCGCAGCGGAACATCTACTTGAACTTGGCCACACCCGTGTAGCGGTGCTGTCTGAACCGTCCAAAGTCAGCAGCAGTCAGGAACGTGTACGTGGATTCCGTGAGGCACTGATTAAGGCTGGCTATACGCTGGAACCAAATCAGATCCGAGAATCGGCAGCTGATCTGAGCTCGGCCAAAAAAGAGGCGCTACTGCTGCTCGGTGAGATCGATCATCCCACAGGCTTATTCTGCTGTAACGACATTCAGGCCATTGGTGCACTTCAGGCAGCCAAAGAGCTGGGTCTACGCGTGCCAGAGGATGTGTCGATTATCGGGTTCGATAATACCATTCTGGCATCGGTAACCAGTCCACCACTTACGACCGTTGCTCAGCCGATTGAAGATCTGGGACATCGCGCTGTAGATCTGTTGATTGAAGAGTTGAAGGATGAGCGTAAAGAACCACAGAAGATTGTGCTGAAGCCTGAGCTGGTTATCCGAGATTCAGCAGGCCGTGTATTGGGCTGAAAATAATGAGGTTTCCAGCATACGCTAACCAGCCGTGAGGCCAAGCTTAATTGAGTCATATCTTTTATTCGGATACGGGTGCCGTTTCATCTCTCATTTTGAATATGTAATATAACAACGTAACAAA
Organism: Paenibacillus sp. SZ31; assembly: GCF_012912005.1. Classification (GTDB taxonomy): domain Bacteria; phylum Bacillota; class Bacilli; order Paenibacillales; family Paenibacillaceae; genus Paenibacillus. Next base: position 22,451 of record NZ_JABBEA010000029.1, on the reverse strand, counting down.
CAAGCAGCGTTCTTCCAATGGGAGAACGCTGCTTGTTGATTTAAATCTTGAACTTTTTCACTTCTTCAGCAAGCGTATTGGCTTGTTGAGCCAGTTCATTGGAGCGTTCCGAGATACTTGTAATGTAATTGAACTGTTCCTGCGTAGAAGAAGCAACCTCTTCTGTGGAAGCGGCGCTCTGTTCCGACATGGCCGCTACACTGGAGATCACTTCAGCAATCTTGCCAGAGCTGTTATCCAGTTCAGTTGTTGCGGATGATACCTGTAGCAGCTGATTGTCGATGCCTTCAATGGATTGCTTGATTCGCATAAACGAGTTGCGCATCTCATGCACCGCAGCCACCTGCTGCTCAATACCATGTTCAGCAGAATCGACTTCACTCACACTTTGGCGGCTAGCTGCCTGAATTTCATTCAACAATACGATGATGTCCTGAGCAGAGCCTGCAGATTGTTCAGCCAGTTTGCGTACTTCCTCGGCAACCACTGCGAACCCACGTCCATGTTCACCCGCTCTGGCCGCTTCAATGGAAGCGTTCAGGGCAAGCAGGTTGGTCTGGGAGGCGATACCTTGAATCATGCTGACGATGCTTTCAATCTTCTGTGACTTATCTGCGAGTAGGGAGATCGATTCACCTACACGGTCAATCGATTGGCGGTTGCCATCCGAAAGTTCGACCTGGTGATCCACCGCCTGTAGTCCAACCAACATGGCTTCTCCTGCCTCACGCATCATCGTTACGGACTGTTCTACACTGCGATTAATACCGCCCACACTATTGCTCATCTCCGACAGACGGCTTGAGCCATCATACACGGATTCAGCCTGTGTACTGGAGCCTTGAGCGAGTTCATCGGTGGCAATGGAGATCTGCTCCGCGATGCGCTTGGTGTTGTCCGTATGCTCCTGCATCTCACCCGAGATACTTTGTACGCGATCAGCAGAGGCCGTTACTTGTCTGAACAGCGTGCTAAGCTGATCTGACATCTGATTGAATGCCATGCCGAGCTCAGCGAACTCATCTTTGCCTTTGATCTGAACCCGTCCTGTAAAATCACCACTCGACATCTGGCGGGACGTTCCATGCAGACTTTTCAGCGGCTTGATGAAGAGTGTTGCGATCCAATAGGCACCTGCCAGCACAACAAGCAACGTAATACCGATAATCAGAATGTAGTTGTTGCGCAATTCATAATACTCAGCGTAGGCCAGCTTCTCGGAGATGATGGAGCCTACAGCCCAGCCAGTGCTTGGAATCTGATGATAGAACAACAGATATTTCTCATCATTGTATTGGAAGGGCTTCTGACCTGACGGATTCGCCTGCATGTCTGCCAGCAGCGGGTTTAACTCCGTATTATCAGCGGCTGAGGTATTCACGAGTTTATCGTCAGGGTGAGCCAAAAGCAGCCCATTTTTATCGATTAAAAAGCTATAGCCCAACCCATCCAGGTTTATTTTCCCCACGGTATCGGTAAGTGTAGAGAGCAACAAGTCGCCTGCGACAACTCCTTGCATTGTGCCTTCTTTATTTTGAACCGGCATGGCAATCGATACCGCATATTGCTCCGACATCATATCCAGATAAGGATCAGAGTATGTCAACTGATTGGCTTGCTTCGCTTCTTGGTACCATGGACGCTGTCTTGGGTCATAATCTGCATCGGGAGTCCAGTCTGAACCATTCATGAAGCTGCCGTCCTGCTCTGAACCGTAATACAGATCCGACAGACTCTCTTGGTTACTGCCCAGCTTCATAATGTTAAAGTATTCTTCCGTGAGTTCTCCTTCAGGCACGCCTTCCTGGATGACAAAACCCAACGTTTCGATGACTTTGGCATTGCTACTGATCCAGCCGTCCAACTGATTTGCCGAAGAGGCCATTAAGCCATTTAATTTGGAGTCAACATTACGTGTGGCTTGTTTTTCGGTTTGAACCAAGCCAAGGGAGGCCAGTGGCAGTGCAGTAATCAACACAGCGGCCAGAAACATAATCATTAATTTCGGTTTGAGCTTCATTCCAATTCCCCCTAGCGTTTTACAATTACATGCCTATACTTCTTCAAATAACATATTATCGTGCGTGGCGAGTATGATGTTCCAAGCTAATTTGTTGATCATGCTCATGTGTTGAAACAAGCGGAGTATAGCTTCGGGATGTCATGGATGTGTAAGAATGAATGGAGCTTATGAAGTATATCGTCATTTTTAGTTCAAATTTTAGCTAATCGAACAAGTTAGTTAGCGAGTATAGAATTATATTTTGTCCACCAACATTGAAAGCGTATTTATAAAATGAAGTTCTTCTATAACTGTATATATGTACTTTGTGTTGCCGTTCAAGCATTATCAATAATTATAGTTTAGACAAAAACGTTATCGAAATAGAAGGTAAGGAACTGGAAATGAGATTGGAACAGAAAGATTGAGATGATATACTAAGAAGTATCATTAATTACCATTTTATATATGTTTTGTAGTGTGTGGAGGAGAGAGGTATGATTAAAAATATTAAAATCATTATGGGTATCGCCACGATTATTGTTGTTGTAGCTTTTGCAGTGCGTATGTATACCTCGGGTCAATATACTATGTATATCCCCAGCAAACATACGACGTTTAGAGCAGAGGTTACAGATCATATGAGTATGCTGGATAGATTGGATCGACTGACAATTAGGAAAATTTCAAGTGCAGATCCGTATAATGAAGAAGATGAAGTGACGATTACAGATCCCACAGAGATTAGAGATATGCTGGAGCTATTGAAGGATGTTGAACTTAAAAGAGTACGGGAATTCGACGTTTCCGAAAGGAGTCCATATTACTATGAATGGCGACTTACCATTAATAAGGAAGGTCGATTTACCGATGGATTCGGATTAACATTCTATAATGAGCATGCCGTTTCAATCTATAGTGGGTACAAGACACGAGACCGATCTCAAGATTACGAAATTACTAATGAGCTCAATATAAATGAGATGGAGCGCCTTTTTGAAAAACTGAAGGAGGAGCAAACGTGACCAAGACCAACTATTATGTACGCCCGATTGAGGAACAGGATATCCCCTTTCTGTGGGAGATGTTATATGCATCCCTGCACACACGAGAAGGTGATGAACCTATCCAACTCGAAAGTGTACATACTCCTGAGCTATCCAAATATGTTGAAGGCTGGGGAAGAGAAGGGGATTTCGGTTATGTTGCGGTAGACCAGCATGGTAAGAAATCAGGTTCAATAACATTACGATTCTATACGGATCAGAATGCGGGTTACGGTTATGTGAATGCAGCTACGCCAGAGATGGGGATGGCTGTAATTGAAGATGCACGTGGAAAAGGCGTAGGCACCTTACTGCTTCAGACTGCACTGGATGAAGCCAAACGGCGGGGAATTGAAGCAGTCTCGCTCAGTGTAGACCCGGATAACGAAGCGATTCGCTTATATAGGCGGTTAGGGTTCGTGGAGGAAGGCTTCTGTGGTACATCGGTAACGATGGTACGTGTAAGTAGTCTGGAATCTTAAATGGTCTGCGATCTTTCTACTGAATAAGAAAAAGGCGCTCCCTCATGGGAATCGCCTCTTTCTTTTGCCACGTATAGCACATACAATATTATATTTAAACTTACGCTGTACTATCTCGTTTTATTTCAACAAAAATGCCAAAGCCTCATCATACGTTTCCCATTGGAATTCAGTCTGATGAGCCGATTCTTTGGAAATCCGATTCAATTGCATTTTGGCGATTGCACCGCCTACGGCTACACTGGCTCGCTTCATACCCCACGTTGTCAGTAATTTCTGATGCTCTACAATTTTTTCTTTTGTATCCTGAGGGAATGCCTTCATGCTTCGCATATCGACTAGCACATCAAACGAATTTCCCAATTGCTCCGCTAATCTCTGGATCTCTGTATTCGCTTGTTCGACATGTTCAGGGGAGACAATACCTTCCCAAGTAATTTCAATAATAGATTTAGTTGAATCCAAACGTCTAACAGACATGTAGGCAACTCCTCGATAATAAAATGATATGTATGATATGAGACTATAAGCCTATTAATTATACCTTTTTATAGCACGAATGAAAACTTAAATCCTAATCAAGTGGTTCTTATGAACTACTTCTTCCTAGTGAAGTTAAATTCAGGGATTCCTTCCATATCGTCAATTGGAAGGAAGTTGAATAGCTAAAAAGCCGCCCCGAGTATGAACTCCAGACGGCTTCTACAAAGGTGACACGATAAAGTTAAGATAACTACGTAAGCTAGAATCCAATCTTCAAACTGTTACCTTCCGTCGCTACACCTTTGGAAAGGGAAATGCTCAGCTTTTGTTCTGCCGAGAAACCAAGTGTTTCCCCGTCATGCAGCGTGACGTCGTTTTCAACCACATACGTTGTGGTCATGAACATCATCTCAAATACATCGCTTAAGGACTCCGACGATTGCATAATCTCCATCTCTTCTTTGCCAAAGTTACGTAGTCCGTAAGTGTAACCTGAAGCTCCTTCGACATTCTGATATAATCCGATGAAAATCCAGAGCGAGACGGGTAACTCATCATGCTTGATTCCGCGGCTGGTCTCGACATATTGACTTGCTTCGACAACAAGCGGGGCCATGTATATTGCCAGCGCGTGATCCAACTGTAATAAGGCACTCGCTGTCTGAGTGAACAGAACATGTCCCTCAATAGCATTTGTTGCGTTCAGAACAGAGACAATAATCTGAGACTGGTGCCGTGAGGTAACTTGCTCCGCTTCTCGCCAAAGGATGTTAAGTTTGGCATTCTCCTCAACTTCACGGTCAGGCACAGGGGCGGCAATGTGAGCACATACCACCTGCATCCCATTCACTTCAAAAAAGAGATTGCCCTCCTCCGGGCGTTCTTCAATCTCGACATCCCATTCGTTCTTCATGTTCCTGATGAAGAGGTCAAAATCACAATCGTCACGCTCCAGCAGGACAAAACCCACGATGGTTTCATTGTAATTCGTCGATTCGACAGCACCACCTGCAGGTACCTTCTCCTTTTTGCGCCGCCGAAGCTTGTCAAACAATCCCATGACATGTTCTCCTTTCAATTCCAGAACGATTCTGGTCATTGTACACTGCTATCTATTCACTACCTTACCATAAAGGAGTTAACATGAATCGATGCAATGCACCATTCGACAGAAATTACAGGAACAGAACTAGCAACAATGCAATGATCGCAGGTAATCCTTGCTTAATAATGATGGAACGTGAAGAAGTAGCCCCTCCATAGAGAGCCGCGATAATCACACACGCCAGGAAGAAAATCTGAATATGCTGTCCGACGGCAGCATCCGGATATACGAGTCCCCAGATCAGACCTGCCGCAAGAAATCCATTGTAAAGACCTTGATTGGCCGCGAGAGATTTGGTGGATTTGGCGAATTCCGGCGTGAGATTAAAGGTTTTCATTGTGCGTGGACGAGTCCACATAAACATCTCCATCACCATGATATAGATGTGTTCGACAGCTACAAGAGCTACAAAAATGATACTAATCAAAGGAAACACCTTACTTTCTGATATGTAATTTATTTACTTGTCTATCTTAGTATAGATGTTTGCGACGAGAACGGAAAGAGTAAAATTAATTTGTAACAATTTAATTGTGTATTATTTAAATGATTTATCATTTTCCAAGTGCGTTATGATGTTGAAAATAAAAAAAATGGATATAAAGGTAAGCATACGCCGATTGTCGAAAATCCATTCATTGGGTAATAATGAACAATAAAGAAGCAATATTGCTAAGGAAAGAGAGGCGATTACTATGGGAACTGTTCAATTCGTCTTGTTGGCTGATGATCCATCCACATTTGTGACACGAGTTATCCCTTTTATCGACATCGAGCTTGCGGGAATTCCGGGTGACCGTCACTATGGTTTGCTCCGTCCGGCGGACTCCCGTCAGAAGGTCTACAAGCGTGGCACACCGATTGTGAATCGCCGCCAGATCAGTATTGTGTCTGAGGAAGAATGTGCTCTTATTGCTGAGAAAATGAACATTCCTGAAGTGCGTCCAGAGTGGCTGGGTGCCAATATGCTGATCCGTGGCATTGATCGATTGACTGAATTACCTGCTGGAACGCGGCTTCTATTTCCGAACGGTACGGGGTTAATATGCGAAGGAGAGAATCTTCCTTGTGTGCATCCGGGGAAAATGATTGAGCAATTCTACGAACAGGACGGTTTACGCAAAAAGTTCGTGCCAGCCGCTCGCAAAAAACGTGGAATCGTCTGCTCGGTTGAACGGGAAGGTGTAATCCATACGGGGGATACCATTGAAGTCATTCGCCTGTCCTGATTTTCAGGACAGGTCTTTTAAATCATCAGCCCATAGCGCTCGCCATTCGGTTGTTTAGAGTGTATATACTACTCTGGTGTGCTGCTGATTTCACTTTATTTAGGCTCTCTGAACAACAATGCCCGCACAGCAAAACGGGGTAAAATGAGTTGCCTGCGCCATCTCGAAGGTTGACTGAGAAGGCGATAGAGCCATTCCAGGTTAAGCTTCTGCCACATCGCAGGAGCACGTTTGGTTTTCCCCGCCAGAATATCGAGACTACCCCCTACTCCCATGGCTACACGAGCGCTCAACTGGTGACGATACGTGTTAATCCAGTGTTCTGCATGGGGGGCGCCAAGAGCTACGATAAGAAAGTCCGGTTGAGCAGTACAAATCTCTTCTACAATCTGTTGTTCCTCATCTGCCTGGAAAAAACCATGGTGTCTGCCTTTGACGACAACTCCCGGATAACGTTGCGCAATAACTTTCACGGCCTGTTCACTGACACTCTCCTCTGCTCCCAGCATGTAGAATGACCAGTGTTTTCGATCTCCTTCCTCCAATAAACGAAATAGCAGATCACAACCGGTTACCCGTTCAGTCAATTGTCCGCCCCGCAAACGGGATACCATCACAATGCCAGCACCGTCAGCGGTAACCAACCCGGCTTGATCGACGACTTGGCGAAGAGAGGCACTCTTTTGACAGGACATGACGATCTCGGGATTGCCTGTGATGACATGGAACAGTTCAGTGCTTTCCTGATCTACGACTTTATCAAGGATCGCAACGGTTTGATTCATCGTGACATTGGGAAAAGGAATACCCATAATATTTGTTGATTGGCTCATGTCTCATTTCCTTTCTGATTCCGTCCCATGAGTGAATGGGGGACAAGCTTATGCGTGTGAAGTTCATGTATCATACTGTCAATCAGATTATCGAATGCATGTACGTTTGGATCATAATCGTGTAACAGATACAGTTTGCCTGAACGGCCAATGGCTGTGACTGCGGAATAGTAGTATCCGGTTAATCCTAGACAATAACAATCTTCATTAGCGTATTTCAAGATCGAATGCATCTCTGTGGAACAACGCAGTGTCTCTGCAGCATCCGGAATAAAATGAAATTCATATTCATGCCAAGGGCTTTCAGCAGGCACTTCCCCGGATGTATGGCTATAGTATTTAAAATATATAAGTTCATCTATTCCCCAAAACTCCTCAAGAAACGATCGGGCAGCCGGAAATAAATCAGCGGATGTAGAGCACTGTTCTATGTATGCCGAGATGTCAACGCATCGCTTCTCATACCAGCCCGCCTTCTGCAGCAACTGAATCATTTGTTGATAAGGTAACAATGAGGATTGTGACGTTCCAGTCATATTGAACAACTCCTGTTATTTCATTCCAGTTTAGTATATCTGATCTTCTGGAAAAGGACTATATAACCTGATGGCGCGTTTTTACAATACGACCTTTGGGGTATAACGATAGGATAGGAGTGCGAGGTTGGCAGATCGCATATCCAATACATAAAGGGAGTGAGTCCATGGAACTCAAATATGAGTTTTATATCAATGCAGGGCTGGAAGATGTGTGGAATGCCCTCATTTCACCAGATGGTACACGGAACAGCTTTTTCGGCAGTGAACTTCGTACGAATTTTCAGCCAGGTCAGCCGTTTGCTTATGTAGGGCCAGGCAATGATGGTGCGGAGACTGTCCATGTGTATGGGGATATATTAGAATTCGAACCGTTGTCCAGACTCAGCTATCAAGAGCATCCCGGGCCGTCATACCATGCGAATCATGCGGAGCTTCAATCCAGAGTGGCCTTCCAATTGGAGACTGTAGGGGAGTGTACGAAGCTGACGCTGATCAATGATCAATTTACAGATAACCATCCTTCCTTTGCCAATGCACAGAGCAGTTGGTGGATGATTTTGAGCAGCATCAAAACTTGGGTGGAGACGGGGAAATCGCTGAATTTTGGCTGGTAGTTAGCTGGTAAGAGGCAGTCATCAATGATGGATTATAATCATAAAAAAATCTATATAACACATGAACCAGTGCTAATTCAGCGCTGGTTCATTTTCTTTATACAAATTAAGACTATAGCTCTACATTTAATGTCTAATGATGTCGAAATATATATCATATGACCTAAGAGGAGAAATGGATATGTTTCGTAAAAGCACTGAATCTACCAAACAACTTCGTATAGATGCGCATCAAAAACTACTGGAGTATAGTCGTAAACTGGTTGCAAACGCAGAAAAGGGCGACTATGGTACATGGGTCGAAGATGGCATTGAATTTCAGGATAACGATGAAATAGCCAGTAACATCAAAAAAGCAGTACATATGATGAAAGCACAAAACGAAGCCGTGGAGATGCGTCTTAGAATGCTGAATCAGGCGATGAATGTGGGATTATGGGAATCTGAAATTGTTGCCGGTGATCCGCTGGATAACAATAATATCATTGCATTTTCGAATGAATTCCGCCAAATGTTAGGCTTCCATAATGCCAAGGATTATCCCAATACGTTTGCAAGCTGGGCCAAATCCATATATCCGGATGACAGACCTCAACTGGTGCAGGAGATTATGAAACATGTGAATGACGCTGGAGCAACGAATGCGTATAACATAATCAGTCGTATGATTACAAAAAGTGGAGAAGTCCGCTGGTTCCGATGTCTTGGACAAGTCGTCCGAAATCAGGCTGGCGTTCCGGTCAAACTTCTGGGTATCATGTTTGATATTCATGAGGAGAAGAGTAAGTCGGATGAGCTGGAAGCACTCGTCACCCGATATGATCTTGTTAACCGCGCCTTGGTCGAGGCTCCATGGGATATGACGGTTGTGGCTGGAGACGTGGTTAACCCGAATAATGAATTTTGGTGGTCACCCCAGTTCCGCAGAGAATTAGGGTTCAAAGACGAGCAGGATTTCCCGAATGTGTTCAGCAGCTGGAGCAGCCGATTGCATCCGGAAGACCATGATCGGACGATCAACGAATTTGCCAGACATATGAATGATTACAGTGGTCGTACGCCGTACGATCTGGATTATCGTCTGCAACGTAAAGACGGGGAGTATCGGTGGTATCACGCGGGTGGGGAGACCATTCGGGATCATGATGGAGTACCGCTCCGCGTAGCTGGAACCATTCGAGATGTAACCCATGAGAAGAACAAGGAACAGATCGTAGAAGCCATGAATCTGAAAACCAAACAATTGTCGGAGTCCATTGGCGAGATGGTACGTGGAATCAACTCAATTACCGATCAGGCACAGGATTTGGTGACGGCACAGGAATTATCTGCCGATGCAGCCATTCAAGTGAAAAGCAGTGCAGATGATACGAAGAATATCACCGTGTTTATACGAGAGATAGCCAGTCAGACCAATCTGCTCGGGTTGAATGCAGCAATTGAAGCGGCGCGAGCGGGAGAGCTGGGACTGGGGTTTGGCGTCGTTGCCGGTGAAGTGCGTAAACTGGCTGATCATAGTTCGGAGGCCACAGTAAATATCGAAGACAGCATGCAGAAGATGAAAACGCTGATTGATCAGATTCTTGAGCATATCGGTAATATGTCTACGTTAACGCAAAATCAGGCTGCCCTGACACAGCAGGTAAATGCTTCAATGGATGAGATCAACACCATGTCACAGGATCTGGTTAATTACTCGCGGAATCTATAATCTCGAAACGTTTGTTGTAACATCACGATCATTGGCATACATCATCGACAAAAAATCCACCGGGGGCATTTCTGCTCCCGGTGGATTTTTGTATTTCTATTGATAGCTATGATGTATAGCTACAGTTTCAGTTAATGAATTAAACTTGTTGAACTTTGATCAGGTTTGTATTACCGGATTGACCGATTGGAACACCAGCGGACAATACAATGATGTCACCTTTTTCAATGTAACCTGTTTTGATTGCGTTACGTGTAGCCGATTCGAACATTTCATCCGTAGTGGTTACTTTGTCGCCCATAACCGGAATAACACCGGAGAGCAGGCAGATTTTCGCCAATACTTCTTCATGTTGTGTAACTGCGATAATTGGTGCTTTTGGACGATACTTGGAGATCATGCGTGCTGTGAATCCACTCTCAGTCGAAGTGATGATTGCTTTTGCATTCAGTACGAGGGAAGAACTTACAGCGCCCTGACTGATAACTTCAGTAATATCAGCGATCTGTTGAGCCGATTTTTGTGCGAATTGCTCTTTGTAATCAATCATCGTTTCAGCACGGCGAGCAACAGCAGCCATCGTGCGCACGGATTGTACCGGATATTTACCAGCAGCTGATTCACCAGACAACATCACAACGTCAGCACCTTGAAGTACAGCGTTCGCCACGTCACTAACTTCGGAACGAGTAGGGCGTGGGTTCACTTGCATGGACTCCAGCATGTGTGTAGCTACGATAACCGGTTTACCAGCGCGGTTACATTTATCGATCATTTCTTTTTGCATCATTGGTACGTCTTCGATCGGTACTTCAACTCCGAGATCTCCACGAGCTACCATGATACCGTCAGAAGCCAAGATGATGTCGTCCAGATTAGTCATACCCTCTTGATTCTCGATTTTGGAGATGATCTGTACGTGCTCTACACCGCGTTCTTTCAGAATGCTGCGGATTTCACGGATATCGTCGCCTTTACGAACAAAGGATGCTGCGATAATTTCGATATCGTTTTCGATCCCGAATCCGATGTGCATAACGTCACGCTCAGTTACACCTGGTAGTGTCGTTTTGATTCCTGGCAAGTTAACCCCTTTGCGTGGTTTCAGAATGCCGCCACTGATGATTTTACAATGGATATCGGATCCTTCCACGGACAGTACAGTCAGATCCACAAGGCCATCATCGATGAGGATGCGATCGCCAGGTTTTACAACGAGGTTCAGTTCTGGATAGTTTACCGAGATACGCTCAGCGTCACCGAGAATTTCTTCAGTAGTCAGAATCAGTTCTTTACCTGCTTGCAGGTGGCAGGATGCTTCTTTCAGTTTGCCGATACGCACTTCCGGTCCTTTGATGTCCATCATGATCGGTACATAAGTGTTCAGTTCGGAAGCTGCTTTACGGATATTGTTGATCCGTGTCACGTGATCTTCCAGTTCGCCATGAGCCATGTTCAGACGGGCAACGGTCATACCTTCCTGAATCATTACTTTCAACAATTCGATTGAGTCACAAGCAGGTCCCATGGTACAAATAATTTTTGTTTTTAACATGCTAATTTCCTCCTCATATTTTAAGCTTATATGTGTATTGTAGCGTTTTCTGTCGAAACAGGGTATGAACTATAGTACAATGATTAGAGTATAGTCCACTAATGAGGTGTGTTATGGTCACTCCACTTGAAGTACGACACATTAATGGTGTTGGTTGGTACGAAGAAGCTGTGCAATCTCAAGAGACTTGGCGGCTTAGTTTGGTTACTTATGGAAAATGTGTATATTGGGTGAACGGTGATAAACAGATCATGGAAAAGGGTGAATTGCTACTCATTCCAGGTGGTGTACCGTATTACGGCAAGAGTATTCCTACGGTAACGCACACACAGATTGTGATTCAACTGCAACGTGATCATACGGAAGGTCTTCCTGCACTTGAACGGTATGAGGCTTTGCGTCATAAACCTGGTTGTTATGAATTGATTCATCAACGCATGAGCGCTATTTATCAACAATGGCAGGAGCGTCCGTCTTATTATGTCATGATGAGCCAAGCCTTATTGATGGAAGTGTTGATTTATATGAACAGGGAGCTGGATCGGGGAGTTATTCCTCCGGAGAGGCATGTTCATGTGGAACGGATGAAGCGATACATTGAGCGGCATTATCGGGAGAGAGTGACGAAGGAAGAACTCGGAGACGAGATTAACAAGACGCCCAATTATGCTGCAGCATTATTCAAAAGCATGACAAATCAGACCATCAGCCAGTATGTTCATGATCAACGGATGAAAAGAGCCATATATCTGCTCACTGAGTCACAACTTTCAATTCAGGAAATTGCCGAATTTCTCGGCTACCGGGACCTGTCTTATTTTTACCGCATATTCAAGCGTATAACGGGAAGTCCACCATCCGATCTGCTCCATGAGCGCCCACCTATAGCATGAAACGCGTAGTCCAACCCAAATAAGTTCTTCTATATAATAGGTTCAATTAAATGAGTACAAAAAAAGAGGGCCTAGGCCCTCTTTTACTTTTATGGCAGGATCATCATCCTACCTCTTACATATATGTGCCACTATACATGACTGCTTGGATTAGAAGCTGTGAGTGGTTGCTTGCCTTTTTTTCGTGCCTGCCCAAGACGAACGGCAAAGACATGTACAGTCCAATACGCGGCCTCTGCAAACAAAATGCCTCCGGCGATGTCCAGCAAGGAATGCTGTTTTACAAATACCGTCGAAGCAATAATCAACCACAACCATACCGACCAGGAGATCCGGGCTAATGGCTTAAAGTTCAAGTGTCTGTTGATGATAATAAATAGCAAGTAGCTGGTCAGGACGTGAACACTCGGGAAACAGTTGAAGGGCGCATCATTCGTATAGATAAACTGAACTAACACGCTACTCAGATCGGTTCCGCCGACCTCCGGGCGGGGTACATGGGTAGGGAACACCGCAAAACATACATTGGCAGCCATGACACCAACATTATAGGTAATCAGCGTACGCCAGAATAGCGACTTGTTCGTCAAACCCAAATAGAGAAATCCAAGATACAGAATGGGCATCCAGCTGATGTACGGATAAATAAATTCTTTGAGAAAAGGAATCTGTGTATCAATCCAAGCATAATTGTAGAATACATCACTTCCGGTGTTGCTTCCTAGAAATACGTAAATGGAGCCTTGGAGCGGTATGCACAGAATAGCCAGTAAATGCCCCCAGCGCTGAAAGAATGCTTTCATAGTATCCCCCTGATTTCATTATGCATTGTGAAACTATCGTTATGTGTACTTCATAGATATATGACGTTGGAGAGTCACCGCACCCCTTCAGCATGGAACTCTTGTAATACTATAATGGACAGATCAAGGTATAAGCCATACCTGATTTTAGGGGAAAAGCAGTCAGGATAAGTCTCTTTTTTGTTACTTTTATAGTTTTATCCATAATAGGGATATTCGATATACTGATGATGTGATACAACTAATTGGCATATAAGTTCATATGACAACGAAAAAAGTAAATGAAACGAGGTAGGCAAATGTATGATTAATCCGCAATCCAAGCCAAAACATTCCTTTTCCGAGCGTAAACCTGTGCTCACCGTCGTGATTATTGAGCTACTTCTCCTGCTAGCCGTTTTTGCTGCAGGGGCCATTGCGACGATAAAGCAACTGGACTACACTTCCCCTGTACTCATTTCCTTTACACCCATTGCAATTGTTCTGATGATCTATTTGACGTTAAGACGCAAGTGGGGAGAGACTGGATTCCGGTCCTTGCGAAGTATCCCGGCTGGCCACGCAAAGTATTATATTCCACTACTCCTTGTACTGGGTACACTTGCCCTGAAAGGATTTGGGGAGCTGAGCTTGTCACGGGTAGTCTTTTTCATCTATTTTACCTTGCTCGTGGCGTTTGTTGAGGAAACAATCTATCGGGGGCTTATTTTCAAGTCCTTGCTTCGAAAAAGTGCAGTGGCCGCAGTCATGACCTCCAGCATCTTGTTTTCAATTACACATCTTCTGAATGCATTGTCTGGTCAGAATCTGATGGATACGATCATGCAATTGGTCTATGCGCTGCTTCTGGGAGCGGCACTGGCGTTATTGATGCTGAAGAACGGAAATATTGTACCGCTTATTTTGTTTCATTTCATACATAATCTGATTCAATTTCTCGGGAATGACCTGGAGGACACAGGAACACTTCCCTACGATCTGTTTATACTGGGGGTAATGATCGCATACTGCGCATGGTTAGTTTGGAGCCATCGAACGAATTCCCCCATTCTTTCCAAAGAAAGTGAGCAGGCAAATACGGTTGTTCATTAAGGTTATTGCTTGGAAGTAGTTATCATACAGTTTCCCGTCAGCAGTTGGATCATGGTATACTTCAGTCTGGCGGGAAGACAGGGTATGTTCATGATACGAGGTCTGCCTATCCGTACATTAGATTCAGACAGTAGGTGATATTGTGGAAAAGACAGCACTAGAAGTAGCAGAATGGATGGTTCAAGAGATTAAATTCACAGGAACACTTCATCAGGAAGCTGCCATAGAATATGTGAAGACCCATTTTGGCGAAGAGTTTGTTTTTGTGAACGAAAACGGCAATACGTCATTGTCCAAGGAAGTGAAGAAAGCTTTCCGGAAGCTTCATCGTGGGCAGATCGCCTGGGATCGGGATGCATTTATGTGGGCATGGACATAGTGTGCTAAACTGTAGTAAGATGATTCTTTGGTTGTGTTGGATATGCATGTCAGAAATATATATATAAAATGTATAAGTTGGATTAGATCTGCATATCCTTTCATAAGACCGCACAAGAGCGACTGGGCACATAAGCGTGATAAACCCTGTTCCCATGCTAGTTAATAACATGTATTTCCAAAGCTGTTTGAAAAGAAAATACAAAGATTTGCTTTTTGGCTGAATTGGAGTTATAATAAAAACAAGTTGTAGAGAGTGGAAAACCTAATTCATATATTGTAAAGGGCGATCACTTATAGGTTTATGACTGGTACCTTTTTCAATGTGTGAATTTTTATTTGCTTGCTGCAAAGAACAAAGGAACATGTTAATCTTTATTTGGAGGTGTAATTCACATGCAAAACGGAACAGTAAAATGGTTCAACGCTGATAAAGGCTTCGGTTTCATCGAAGTTGAAGGCGGAGAAGATGTATTCGTACACTTCAGCGCTATTACAGGCGAAGGCTTCAAAACGCTGGACGAAGGTCAACGCGTGCAATTTAAAATTGTACAAGGAAACCGTGGTCCTCAAGCAGAAGAAGTTGTAAAACTGTAATTAAAGCATAGCTGCCTTTAACATGTTAAAATGGTAAAGGCAGCTTCTTTTTTTTGATCAGTTATATGTATGAAAGTCGGCCCAATAGTTGTCGAGGCAGAAGTTCAGTGGGACGTAAGACTTCCGCTAAGTAGTGTCTTCTGTGAAATAACGTCGGTTAGATGTTTTTCCATAACAAAGGGGGTAGAAGTCATGTATAATCGCAAAAAACCGTTGGAAGAGATTCCACAAGCTGATGCGGCAATCTGGGAATGTACGAGTGATACGTGCAAAGGATGGATGCGGGACAATTTTGCGTTTGATAACGTACCTACTTGTCCGATATGTGCTTCTGAGATGGTTAGCACGACTAGGATGCTACCATTGCTTGAGAATTCGAATAGTAATCTGAAAACGATGCCTAAAGGAAATCGGATTTAACATAGCTTACCCGCCTCTAACGAGGTGTTTTTTTTTAAGATTAAACAGACACCCTGTGCGAAGGTAAGGGTATTAAATATGAAGTTCCCGGCATTCGTTTTAGCGAATGCCTTTTTTGTATCATTTTTTAACAGAAAATACATTGTAATTGATCGGTATCGTATGAAAAATACAAAGACCCTTTTCGCTATATGCAAAAAGGGTCTTTGTTATGACTATAATTTTAGATCACTCTCAGATTCGAGTTTAGATGAACAGGAATGGCAGCAGAAACAATGTGGCTACCAGAGCCAGATCGATCCCCGCTCCATATCCGTAACCGCCACCGTATCCTCCGTAACCATATGGACCGTAGGCCGAAGATTTAACTTTCTTTGTTGCAACAGCGTTTTTCTTGCTGCTTTTTACCAGCTGCTGTTTGGATTTGACGGAACACAACCTTGGTCCCTCGAAACACCCGTTCAAATAAACTTTGCCATCCCGACATTGACTAAGCGTACCATACATATGCTTACCGTCGTTCATAACGAGACAAACGGAACGTCCAACGTGCGGAGAAACCGTTTCTTCACATACCCGATTAATTCTGTACATGCAAATCCTCCTCATTAGGTGCGGTTGCCGCTTGAATTCAACGGTTTGTATATCATAGTAAAAAGAAGACCAATTGGTATGGACGAGTACCCGGGAAATCGAATAGGGAGGAGCCGTTTTTGAATCTGCTCCATACACTGGGAGGAGTGAGGAGGGGATGTCACGTGGATTATCATGACATGCTGGCTCGGTTAGGGGAGGGAAGTGCCCATCCCGGAGGGTTTTTGGCAACCATGAAGTTGCTGGATGGCTTATCTCTGCCTGAGGGTAGTCATATTCTTGAGATAGGATGTGGCACCGGGAGGACCGCGTGTTACCTGGCTAAAAGTGGGTATCGGGTAACTGCGATTGATCTTCATCGCAATATGCTGGATAAGGCAGTTCGGCGAGCAAGACGAGAACGGGTGGATGTTCGATTTGTTCAGGCGGATGTAGCAGCGTTGCCTTTTCCGGAAAATCATTTTGATGTGGTATTCGTAGAATCGGTTACGATATTCACCCCATGGCGGAGTGCACTTGCTGAATATAGAAGAGTGTTGAAGCCGGCTGGACTTTTGGTGGATCGAGAGATGGTTCTATCAGGTAGAAAGACCGAATTGATGTGCCGCAGATTGAAGAAATTTTACGGTATACGAACTCTGGCAACGGTGACAGCATGGAGAAAACGCCTCAAACAGAGTGGTTTCACCAAGGTAGAAGTCAAAGAGCAATCGCGATCTATGGGAAAATGGGGCGTGGATCATGATCCACATCGGGAGATGGATATGAATTGGTTTGAGGATGAGCGTATGCAGCGTATGAGTCTTACCAATGACCGTTTACTCGCTAAATACGGCAAAAAATTGGGATATGCGGTTTTTGCGGCAAGGGCACCGTTGGAAGTCAAAAAGGAAAGATAGGAAAAAGGCAACTCACAATAGCGTGGGTTGCCTTTGGTTTGTTTTGACAGAACGTACTACAGCATATCGTTGTCGATAATCCGCCAGTGGTGTTTGAGCAGGGCTTCCAGTTGGTTTTTATCCTTGGCTCGAAAAGCGCTTAAAATTTGACGATGCTCTTCATTAACTTCGAGTAGTACCTCAGATAGCTTCGGTTTATTATCACTAACATAGGACTGCCGGATGAAGCTGTTCTTCAATGTGTTTAACATCTCAATCACTGTGGCGTTACCACATCGCTGGATGTACAGGTTATGGAACTGATATTGGTTCTTGTTGTAGGCAGCAAGATCAAGCTGGCTGATATCTTCTTCCATTCGGACAACCAGAGTTTCCATCTCCAGTAGTTCAGATGGTCTGAGATGGTCTGCTGCAAGTGTGGCAGCAAGTGCCTCCAGCACACCGATCGCTTGGGAGAACTCCAGTTTTTTGCCTGCATCAAAAGGAGTGACAATAAATCCCCTGCGTGGGATGTATTGCAGCAGATTGTCTGAAGCCAACTGGAAAAGCGCCTCCCGAGTAGGAGTACGACTAATGTCCAGCTTTTTGCATATCTCGGCCTCGTTGATCTTCTGGTTGGGAAGCAAGGTCCCGTCCTGAATCTTCTGGGCAATGTAATCGTATACGTGATCTTTCAAGGACCGGTATTTAGGTACCTCCATACCGAATCCTCCTTTCTATGTAGTGATGATTGGATGGGTGTGGGGCCGTGCTGTGCGCGCCGTTCAGGAGTTTCAAGTTTTTATCATCTTAACACCGAGGGGGAAGTTGGGCAAGCAAACTTCATGTTTCAGCCGATGTAAGTGCCGTGTTATATATAGTACATTTTATGGAATTAGAGCGTATAAATGTTTAAATAATGATTGTGATAACCTATATTGTTTGTTAGTATTACTTACATATAAGTCCATATAATGTCTTATGTATATTGTATACAAATTATTATGCTACTCATTCAAAAAAAGAATAGGGGTATGATGTGTGAAAAAAGTGCTTTTGCCAATGATGCTGTTGTTAGTGGTTGTAATCATGTCTGCTTGTGGGCAGGAAAAAACGACAGGAACCCGATCGGACGCTGCTTCGTCTTCGGGAAGTAGCTCTACACAAAAGAAAGTAATCGTACTTGGGACCAGTGCGGACTATGCACCCTATGAATTTCATAAGAAAATCGATGGTAAAGATACCATTGTAGGTTTTGACATCGAGATTGCCAAAGCAATTGCGGCTGATTTGGGAGCCGAGCTGAAGATTGAGGACATGGACTTTGACGGCCTTCTTATGGCCCTTGGTACAGATAAGGTTGATTTTGTAATATCGGGATTGACCCCTACCGAGGAACGAAAGAAGAACGTTGATTTTACGGATATCTACTATTATGCAGAGCAGGCTGTACTTGTTAGAGAGGGCGAAGATGTGGCATTGAAGTCTATTGATGATCTATCGGGCAAGCAGGTTGGCGTACAAAAGAGTTCCATTCAAGAAGGGATCGCTCAGGAAATAGAGGGAGCAAAGCTCACTTCTCTACCTAAAATACCTGAACTGATCCTGGAGTTGCAGACAGGGCGCGTGGACGCACTCATTCTGGAGAAGCCGGTGGCTGAACAGTATGTGAAGAACCAAAAGGGGCTTGTTGTTGCGGGTGTAGAGATTGAACAGGCTGAAGATGAGGGGGGTTCGGCCATCGCGGTGAAGAAAGGTAATCAGGAGCTGCTCGATCAGATCAACACTACATTGGAAAAGCTCAAAACGAACGGAGATATTGAACGTTTCGTCGTTGAAGCGAATGAGATGCTCGGCGAATAAACCGGACGAGTGAGGGATATGCCGTGAATTTAGATTTTTCCTTTCTATTAGAGCATTGGCAGGATTATGCACGAAGTGCGTGGGTTACGCTTGAGCTTTCCTTTTTCGGCGTATTGTTTGGTACGTTGCTTGGTGTAATCATGGCGCTAATGCGAATATCCCGAATATGGCCAATTAAATTTGTGGCATCGGCGTATATTGAACTCATTCGAGGAACACCGATGCTCGTACAGATTCTTATTATTCATTATGGTCTGACGGTTATAGGTGTGAACTTGCCGGCATTTATGTCGGGGGTGGTAGCTCTGACGATGAATAGCTCTGCTTATATGGCGGAGGTGTTCAGGGCCGGGATTCAAGCGATTGATAAAGGACAGACGGAGGCTTCGCGCTCCCTTGGTATGACACATGGTATGACACTTCGCTACATTATACTGCCGCAGGCTTTTCGTAACATGCTTCCAGCCATCGGCAATGAATTCATTATAATCATTAAAGATTCTTCACTTGTTTCCATGATTGGTATAGCCGAGATTATATACACGGCCAGAACGGTTCAGGGGGTTACGTTCCAACCACTTGCTCCGCTCCTTGTTGCCGCAGGTCTCTACTTTATCATCACATTTACACTGGCTAATTTACTTTCCTGGCTGGAACGTAAACTGTCTACTTCTCGATAAATATGGATAAAGGATTTGATTCGAAGAGGAGCTGGGAGTAGGCTGCTGTGGAAATAGTGGGATGTAGTCGTAAATGGCGGTGGTATCGCATACATTGATATTGTATTTTGTATACAGTATTTTGGAAAGGTGTTGGGCGTGTATGTCAGATTCCAAAATGTTAATTGATTGGTCGGAGCGTTATGCTGCACCTAATTATCATCCGCTCCCTATTGTGATTGAACAGGCGGAAGGGGTATGGGTGCAAGATCCTGAAGGCCGTCGTTATATGGATATGTTAAGTGCATACTCTGCATTGAATCATGGTCATAGACATCCTGTAATCATACAGGCGCTTAAGGACCAGGCAGATCAGGTTACGCTGACATCACGGGCATTCCACAGTAGCTCCGCTTCTCTTTTTTATCAGAAACTCTCACAATTCACGGGAAAATCAAAGATTCTTGCCATGAATACAGGAGCGGAAGCGGTGGAGACGGCGATAAAGGCAGTACGCAGATGGGCTTATCGTTGCAAAGGTGTACCGGAGAATCAAGCCGAGATTATCGTATGCTCTGGTAACTTTCATGGAAGAACGCTAACGGTAACTTCCTTTTCTTCTTCAGCGGAGTATAAAAAAGATTTTGGACCGTTTACACCTGGATTTCGGATTATTCCCTATGGAGACATTGAAGCACTGAAGCAGGCCATTACACCGAATACGGCTGGCTTTCTTGTAGAGCCTATTCAGGGTGAAGCTGGAATCGTAATCCCACCTGATGGCTATTTAGCTGAAGCCTTTGCATTGTGTAAGAGCGAGCAGGTGTTGACTGTAGCTGATGAGATTCAGACCGGATTTGGAAGAACGGGTCGCCGTTTTGCCTCCGATTGGGAAGGTGCTGAACCAGACATCTGGATTATGGGCAAAGCGCTGGGGGGAGGAGTTATGCCTATCTCGGCTATCGCTGCTGATGCGGATATACTGGATTTGTTTGAGCCGGGGTCTCATGGTTCTACGTTTGGAGGGAATCCACTCGCCTGCGCCGTGGCTATAGCGTCTCTGAAAGTTCTTGAAGATGAGAAGCTTGCTGAGCGATCGGAACGTTTGGGGAACTGTTTTATGAAAAGGCTTCGTAATATTCGCAGTTCAGCCATACGGGAAGTTCGGGGTAGAGGGTTATTTATTGGTGTTGAACTGCATGAATCAGCACGTCCCTATTGTGAGCGATTGATGTCTGCTGGTTTGCTATGTAAAGAAACCCATGAGACGACCATTCGGTTTGCTCCGCCTTTGACGATTAAAGAATCCGAGATTGACTGGGCGCTGGAGAGAATTGAGCAGGTTCTGATCAACAATGCAGGAGGCTGAACTATATGAAAAATGAAGATGATGTCCATGGTGGAATAAAAGATACTTCTATTAATACAAGTCATACATCTGTATGGCGCAATGTTGCCATCATTAAGGTTCCTTTCGGGCTAGGTGGAGCAAGAGGGGGTGCAGAGTTGGGGCCGGATGAACTGATTACAGCTGGACTGAAGCGGGAGATCGCGAGTCTTGGGTTAGTGCTTTCCAAAGAAGTGCGGGTAGAGTGTCCTTCTGAACCTGCTATCTCTGCTGGGCGGAATCGTGTAAAACATTTAAATGAGGTACGTCAGGTCAGTCAGAAGGTGTGTAGTGAAGTATCAGGCGCAGTAGAGGAGGGGGCTTTCCCACTTGTGCTTGGGGGAGATCATAGTGTAGCGATTGGTACATTTGCCGGGTTAACTGCACACTATTCGAATTTGGGTGTGATCTGGTTTGACGCGCATGCAGACTTGAATACGGAAGAACGCAGCTTATCTGGTAATATGCATGGGATGAGTGTGGCTGTAGCTTTGGGACATACTGCTTATAATCTGTCTCACATTGCTGGAGCAGGAGCGTTTATTAACCCCTCCAACCTGGTCTATATTGGTCTACGTGATCTGGATGAGTATGAGAAAGAGCAGATTAGGGGACTGGGAATCCGAGCATTTACGATGCATGATATTGACCGAATGGGGATACAGCAAGTTATTGAACAAGCAATAGCTACAGCAGGAGAAGGGACAGACGGTATTCACGTTAGCTTTGACATGGATTGTCTGGATCCGCGTGAAGCTCCGGGCGTAGGTACTCCAGTACCGGGTGGTTTGAATTACCGGGAGGCGCATTACGCATTAGAGATACTTGCTTCCACGAATCAAGTTACGTCTATGGAACTGGTGGAAGTGAATCCGTTGTTTGATCATAACAGGCATACGGCAAGGCTTGGTGTGGAACTGATCGCTTCGTTACTTGGTAAGCGCATTTTGTGAGCGTTGAGATGAGAAGCGGAGAGTGTATTTATAAACCAAGGATTGATTGTCCTCTTTATATAGAAGGAAAGAAAATAGATATTCAAAAACCAGGGCTAGCCACAATGAATGTCCTCTTCAAGCTTAGGGGATTTGGCTTCCCCTGGTTAAGTTTATTGGATAAGAGTAATAGAAGCTTCGTAATAAGGATAATGAGGTTATTAATAGTGGGGGCGAAAGATTACATATAGTGCGGATGCAGCAGGATATTATCATTTATCAAAAAAAGACTTGCAATCAAAAACTGTACATGGTATATTCTAATTCCGGCCAAGAAAACACGGTTTACACGGTGC
>NZ_JABBEA010000028.1 GCF_012912005.1 Paenibacillus sp. SZ31 | reverse complement strand
ACACGAATCCGGCCATGGGCCATTTTTTATTTATTTCCAGTAGGTGTCGCACTTCATATTACAATTCGTCATATATATGCACTAATATTAACTTCTAACGAACGTTACTCCACTCACACTAATTAACTTTCACAAGGCTCCATTGCTGATTGGCTCCGCCATTGTCGGCCCACTGAATCGTGGAGGCACCTGCGGTCAGAGACCCTTGATTGATGTCAACCGTCAGGCCACTGTTTCGATTGGCAAGTACCACATATCCTCCCACATCAATTGGCAGCCATTGCTGATTGTTGCCCCCGTTATCCTGCCACTGGATCAAAGAGGCTCCGCCTTGTGTAGAACTCGAATTCACATCTAGCAAAAGCCCACTGCCCACATTGCGGATTTTGTAATATCCGTTGCCTGTAGACTCCAGCTTCCATTGCTGGTTGGCTGCTCCATTATCATTCCACTGAATGATCGTTGCTCCACCTGTAGTAGAAGCAGCGTTCACATCGAGTGCAAGTCCACTGTTGCGGTTGATTAATTTGTAGATGGCCCCGGAGTCATATCCTGTACCGCCATTGTAAGTTGCACCGGAAATGACGTAGGTTGTGACCGAATTGGCCTTGGCCGTAGCGGTAAAGGTTTTGTTTTGCACCGAAATATTGGTCAGTTGCTGCAACTTCTCCGTTGAAGAGGTCCGATATACTTGAGCAGACGTGCCTGTGTTAGTAAAGCGACTGAGATCATAGGAGACAGTTGTATCCGTCGATTCCGAATTGGTTGTGACCAGTACGACTTTGCCGGAAGCAGCATCATAGGCCGCAAGTGTATTGGCATCACTCATGCCGATAATCTTGTATCCGGGACGAATAAATTTGCTGTAATTGCCCATGACATAATATTTTTGGTTCACGGTGTAGCTGGTCGTTTGCGTATTGTTCAGCACATTCTTGAAGAATCCCCATCCTTCTGCACTATCCACGGCTTGCCAATACACCCACGCACTCGCGCCCATATTGCGAATATCCTTGAGGATGGTACGTGACATGGTAAGTCCACTTGCATCCCCGTCCCCATATTCCGAGGTCCACAGATGTTTGCCCGCAGACGTCGCTGTGTTGCGCAAAGCAGTTCGATTACTTCCGCTATACGTGTGTGTGTTGATCTGACTGATTGCTGATTTCACCGCGGTGCTGTAGCTGTTGAATGATACATTGGTATCATCGATACTATATTCTTCCGGTGCGCTCAACTTTGTGGACAGGCCCTTTGCATTCAACGAAGCTTGTAATTGACTCAGAATCGTGTTCTGCTCCGCCCGGTCAAAGTGCATGCCCTCCTGGTCATTTCCCTGCTTCCACCACGTCGAGATCGGTTCATTCAGTGGAGTTACGCTATCGAATGTGATCCCCCAGTTATCCCGGAAATGCTTCACGACCTCAGTCAGATAATCGGCAAAATCATCATAATAATCGGGTTTAAGGTTGTTCCCTCCATTGGCCGCACCGGACACACCACCACTGATCGTCATCCAGTAAGGTGCGGAATTCGCAAAGGCTTCGATGACATTCACGCCTTGAGCTTTGGCAGCTTGCAGCATATAACGCTGGTTCGCATCTGCATTCCAGTCATACACGCCGGGAGAAGGCTGGTAGCCAGGAACGGCTTTGCGATATTCAAGGATATTGGATGATGGATTATCCCCGCCTCCAATGTTGTACCTCAGGATGTTCAGACCAAGTCCGGTATTTGCGTTGAACATTTTCTCCACATACTCATCACGGTTGGAGTATTCTCCTACCACTTTGCCCCACCACGCGAGGGATGTTCCCCATCCTTCCATCGTCTGATATTGCTTCGATGGATCGGCAACAGCCGTGTACGCTCCTGCAGCAGATGCTTCATTGCCCAAACCCAAGCTACCTGTTAGTAGACTTCCTGCCAGCAGCAGCGAGCTCATTCGTTTTAACCACTTCATCCGCTTCACCCCTTATGAATTTTTCAGTACACGAACACCCATTATTGTGCAACCTCTCGGAAGGTCGCGTCTGACTTATCGATTGCGGTAACGACAGCTTCCAATTTCAGCACATTATTATAATGTCTCAGGTACAGGTTCGGGTTACTATACGAGGCATACGATGTCCAACTGGCGTTAGCAAGTCCATTTACACGCTTGAACGTGGCGTCATTGCGGAACGTAGCGCTGCCGTCATTTTTCACCAGTGTAATGTTGCCATTATTATTGCGCAGGAAATAACCTGGATAATTCATGGACTCGAATGAAATGCCTGTTGCATTCGCCAGACCCGGAACGATGCGGAACTGTGCATCCTCCACAGGACTAACACTCGTATCAATTCTTGCCTGATAGTTGTAATGACGAATGAAGCTGCCCGGCACATTGAATGATTCCAACTTGCGGATATCACCCGGCTGTCCGGACTCTTTCAATACGGTCATATGCCGGACGAGTCCGGTAAGACCCGCAATCTCCTGCTTGGCACCCCAGGTCTGGAAACCGTCAGCAGAGTCGCTGTAATAATATTTTTGTGTCGCATAGCCATCAAAGTAGATTCGCCATGAACCATTATCCAACTGAACAAGCGCCGGACCTTCAACCCAAGAGCCCCAACCTGCCCAGTCCCCTGTGCCTTTAAAGGTATAAGGACCGCTCAGCGAGGTAGATGTCGCATATTCAATGTATTTAGTGGTCTCGTTCTTGGTAAAAGCATGGTAGGTTGATCCTGTCTTCACGATAAAGGTATCGATATAATTGGGAGCAATGCCTGCCAGTTCAGTAGGCGCGGACCATGAGGTAGACGTCAGATTGCTACCTGAAGCGGTAATGACGTAAGGTTTGAAATTCTCATAGTTGCCTGGGGAAAGGGACACGATAATGTGCAGACTGCCGTTGCTGTCTTTGAACCATTCTGGTGCCCAAGTGTGGGCGATTGTGGTAGGTGTGGATAATGTAATGTTACGGACAAACGTCCAGTTCACTTTATCCGGGCTAGAGGCGATACCGATCGTGTTACCTGACCAGTTCGTGGTGTAGACGACGTAATATAGACCATCTGTGTGCTTCATGATGCTGGGATCGCGGATCAGATCGGCCGGAGGTGTATAGGCTGGCCCTTTCAGCAAACCATAGTGTGTCGCATTATAGGATTCGTAGATATACATATTGGACTCACTTGTGTTCGTAAAGGCGGATATCGTATAGACACTTGTCGCTGCTCTGGCTGTATTCGGGAATACCATAGTCAATAGAAGCAATGTTCCGAGCAGCAGGATCATTCCGGCTTTGAAACCGCTGAATCCTCTTGCTCTATCTTTCCTCTTCGTTAACATCAGGTCAGCTCCTTATGCATGAGTGATAAGCATGCCAAAACCTTGTACCATATTGTCAAAATAAAATAATTTGGGACTATCCCCTGTGTGCAACACCTCACGGCTGCCTGTTCGAATTCCAATTACATGAAGCATCACTCCCTTCACAGATCATGGATGAACAATCTTTATATATGTAAACGGTTACAAATAATAACGCTACAAGTGTTACCGTTGCCCATTGTACAGACCTGATCACCACAGTTCCCCCATTCCCTTAGCCTAATTCACTCCGCAAGACTGAATCCGAAAGATTCACGAACGCGGGTTATTTCGACTAAGAAAATGAGGTAGTGTGACTACGTAAAAGGTATATTTTCACGTTATGTGATGCTATTTTCGAGCCCAATTCATTTCTAGTTGATTATCTCTGCCATGCTTCTACTCCACCGCAACCCACGGATAACGAGATAACGCATCCAATAGGAATCGTACCCGTTCTGGCGTTCTGCCTTCTTCATCGAACAAAAGCAGTTCATTCTCTTCCTGTAGCCAAGCTACTGGAATTTTGTAATCCTCTTGTGGACCAATCTGCCAATAACGGCCCAGATGATGTCCGTTCAAGTGAATAGTTCCTTTGCTCATTCCCGTCAGGCGAAGCATCAGAGTGATCTTATGGTGCTCCGAAACCGTAGGCTTCGCGAAACGCCAGCGGTACCAGACCGGCTGACCGTATGACCCGTGGACTGGAACAAGGTTGGATACAGGGTGAGACTTCTCGTTCAATGTAGCACTATTAATCGATCCAGCCGAGGTATTGGCCACTAGATTGGCACTTGAATTGCCACCTTCGGCGATACCATGCTGTGCTACACGCTGGATTGACCCCTGTGCTCCAGGAAGGGTCGATTCCTGTCCTACCTCGTATCTCTCCCATTGTTGCGGAAGAAATGCATCTGTCCCTGCCATACGCCAATCCTTCAGTTCTCCCTGACTCAAATATGTGATCAGTTCCAGTCGATTCAATGGTGAACGGCTATACGGCATTTCAAGTGTATTCGTCTCTCCGGGCTTGATATACAAGGATATGTCCAGCGTCTGAAAGGCAAACCAGTCCTGATATCCTTCCATCTGAACTTCGATGCCGTTGATACGAAGACCTTTGCTCAAGGCACCCACGAGAGTCGCCCGATCCATGCTATCCAGCGTAAAACTTCTGCTTAGAAGTGTAGCCCCTTGGAGAGAATTCACTTCATCAAGATGAACACTTCCACTCTCCGTACGCCAATCCCGACGAATATCCTGAACTTTACCTCCCAGATAAACAGCACCAGCCAGACCTTTGCTCTCACCCAAATGTGGAGAGAAGTTCAATCTGCCCATATGCTGCACCAAAATCTGAAGTGTGTTTTGCCCTTGAGATACATGTAACTGTACTCCTGCGGCACCTACCTGACGCACTAATGCCTGCTGAACACCATTAACGATGATTCTGGCAGTATCCTGGATATCTGGAAAAATGAGGTTAGTGATTCCTTCAGTTGGACTTTCGAAGTCGCATTCATACAACAGGTACCCAAAATCTTGTCCATACCGGGAAAAGTCCTCCGGTTGTGCACTCGCCGAGCGCTGCTTCGCAGTTAACGTAACACGTGACAGCTCTGGAGAAGCAGATAACGTTGGCGCAATCGGCGATAGCAATGGAAGCTGCCGCTGTTGTATTCTTGCAACGGACTCCTGACTAGGTTCACTCGGTACAGCTTGCGGAGTGGATGGCGTTGGTGTATTTCGTCCCTCTGGATTCAGCACATCGTACTGTACACCTTTTTCCTCGCCAGCGAGAAACTCATGACCTGTGAACCTCCGTTCTCCATCGGCCCAGTCACCAAGCAGCGTAATTGTGCGATCTGTGTCAGTGATCATGCCCTTGACATGACCAGATGGCAATACATCTAAGTCATCGAAGCCGATCGCATAACGAAGTCCTTTCTGGTCTGTTGCTTCCAATCGCCATGTTCGATTCATCGTTTCTTGATCCAGAATGATGAATCGGATCGGTGTGCCGTTTGCTTCCAGTTGGATTATTCCCGGCTCTTGGAAATGGAACAGATCGAAACGGTATACGTTCCTGGCTGAATCATGTTCGACCAGCACTTGCACTGTGCTACCCGTGACGTTCAATGCCCCTGCTTCCAGTTCAACAACAGAACGCTGCCCCGCAGTGGCCACGATGAACAGGTTCAATTCTCCATTTATCATTTCATTGCCCGTAATCATCGTACCCGCAGTCAGGTATACGTATTCAGCAATCTGTACTCGATCCAGCAACGGAACAATCTGTCCTGGATTCAGCGATACGGGAAGAGTTCGGCCTTCCTCCAGCGTAATGTGCATCGTCTCCCGTTCATCCTTGTGACTCTCCAGGAACCAAATCTTCTGGTTGTCAGCCTGTCTACCTCGTAAGGATATGCCTTCAGGATGACGTACAACGATCGGTTCTGAGGGAATCTCCTCTGTTTCCATCAGAAGGGCCCCGAAAGCATGGACGAAATAGGACAGATTCTTGGTTACCGCATATTTCGGTGTCACCCGTCCATATTCGTTCAGCGGTGCATCATAGTCATAGGACGTAATCATAAAGATATCACTGCTACCCATCGTTCTGCCGCCATATCCACCGAAGTTCGTGCCACCATAGAACATGTAGTGACTGATTCCGGTATACCCGGCACGCAGAATCTCCATGATGCGTCTCTCCAGCAAAGGCGCTGTCTTCTGAATGGCCGAAGGCCCTCCCCAGTTCTCGAACCATCCTGTCCAGAATTCCGTGACCATTTTTGGGGTGTCCGGCTGTTTAGCACGAAGTTTCTCATAATGCCCGTCGGCACCCGACCAGAAATTAGCACCTTCAATCGTGCCTTCCGCCCCGCCAACACAAGTGATCAGCGTAGCGTCAATGCCACGTTGTAACAATCCATCCCTCAGGGTATTCATATGGTCACTTGCCGCCACATCATCCATTAGGTACCCGTATTCATTCTCCACCTGAACGAGAATGACCGTACCCCCAGCGGATAGCTGGCGGTCCCGAATAACCGGCACAATCCGGTCAAAGTACAAATTCACATAATGCAGATACGTCTCATTATTTTCCCGGAATTTCACGTCGTCCTTCGTACCCAGCCAGTATGGAAAACCACCAAAATCCCATTCTGCACAGATAAACGGACCCGGACGCGCGATGACCCACATGCCCAGTTCTGCGCACAAATCCAGAAACGCGCCGCAATCGTCGTCCCCTTCAAAGGACCACTGTCCTTCTTCCGGTTCATGCACATTCCACGCAAAGTAAGTATCGATGCAGTTCATGCCTGCCAGCTTCGCCTTCAGCAGAACCTCACGCCATTCCTCCTTCGGCATACGGAAATAATGGATCGTGGCACTATTCAGAAACACACGCTCTCCGTTCAGAAAAAAACTGCGTGCATCGTATGTTAATTCAGATTGAACACCGTTCTCAGCCCTGGCGATGTTCTTCTTCTGTTCCTGGAGCAAAAGGGATGCTTTCTCTGTCAAAGATATCCCCTCCTTCTCTTTATTGATATAAATTGAACTAAAATTATTTACACTGGCACTCCGATGACAGAACAACTTTCCGATCGCTGTTATCCCCAGATTTTTTGTTTCCTTTTATAAAGGGTAAATCCGGGGATAGCGTATGCTTCCGATGTAGCTTTCTTGCAGAAAGCTTGTAGGCGCACGCTCCGCTTCTTCAAGTTATTTCTGTCCTCTTCGTTTCTCTGTGTAAATGATTAGTTCAAAATGATAATGTTCATATTCACGCCAGCACTCAGATGACCGAACAACCATTCAATCGCTGTTATCAGTTCCCCTGCAACGTCACGCCTTCCAGTACAACCGTTGTGATGGAGTTGTCTGCGGTAGGCACTTCAAGTCCGTTGGCATACACCAGAATGTCTTCAAGCTGTTCCATATTCCGATCCGGTGAAGTCTGATACACCTGAGCGGTGGATGTTTTTCCGTACGCATACCCTTCCAGTTCAAACGCCGTTGTACCCGCTGACAATTCGTTACGAATCACCAGCACCAGTCTCTGACGTTCCGCGTCATAGGCAGCCAGCGTGCGTCCACCATCCGTTGGAATAATCGTCGCGCCTGGACGAATGAACTTTGTAAACTGGGCCATGCCATAGTACTGTTTGGTCATCTCATACTGCTCTTCTCCGTTAAAGTTGGCATGAATGAATCCCCAGTTATTATTGGCGCCTTCATCTTCAACGGCCTGCCAGTATACCCAGGCGGATGGCTGCATGATTTTCAGATCGAACATGACCCGCTCTGCCAGCTCCTGCACCGAGGTCATATCCTCATGACTGTGCGGCTCGCTGCCGCCTGTTCCGTATTCGGACATCCACAGCTTCTTGCCCTGGCGTTCTGCCAGCGTGCGCAACTCTTCCATTTTGCTACCATTATAGGAATGGGTATTGATCTGCTGGATCACGTCCAGCGTGTCCTGATCATATAGATTGAAATTGAACACCGTCTCATCAATGCTGTTATCGTCCGCGGCACTAATGACGGTTCCGTCCAGTCCTTTACTTTGAAGAGAAGCAGCAACTTTCTTGATAATCTCGGCCTGTTTCTCATTCGTAAAATGACTGCCTTCCTGCATGTTGCCCTTCTTCCACCAGTCGGAGGAAGGTTCATTGAGCGGATTCAGTGTGCGGAAGGTGATCCCCCACTCGTCCCGATAATGCTTCACGACTTCGGTCAGATAATCGGCAAACGCATCATACTGATCATCACGCAGATTATTGCTGCCATCCACTGCTCCGGTAACGGATCCACTGATCGTCATCCAGTAAGGTGGTGAATTGGAGAATGCTTCGGCAATGTTCACGCCGCGCTCCATCGAGCCCTGTAATACAGCACGCTGACCTGCATCGGCATCCCAGTCCCACTCTCCAGGTTCAGGCTGGAAGCCAGGTACATCCCCGCCGGGACGAAGGGCCTTCATCTCCGGATTTTCCTCACCGCCGATATTGT
This sequence comes from Paenibacillus sp. SZ31, assembly GCF_012912005.1. Lineage (GTDB taxonomy): Bacteria > Bacillota > Bacilli > Paenibacillales > Paenibacillaceae > Paenibacillus. Next base: position 24,598 of record NZ_JABBEA010000028.1, on the reverse strand, counting down.
AACGGACGATGTTCAGACCTAACCCTTTCTCCGGATCAAAGACCAGATCCATCACTTCACTAACCTTCGCCTGACCCTTCCATCCACCCAGATCGTTGGCCCACCAGGCAAGTGACGTACCCCAGCCTTCAAAATGATTATAGGACTGATCCAGCTTCAGACGTACCGGTTCCCCTTGGAATACAAGTGTTTTGGATGATTCATTGGCAAAATGATTGATAACAATCCCTCCTCCTGCCAGCAGGGCAATCAGGGCGACACCCATGAGGATATAACTCCGTTTGCCTCTGCTGCGTTGTTCTTTATGCGCCATGGGCTAAACAATCCTTTCTCCATGTACGTTGATTATTCCGTTGACCTTGAACATCAGGTTCAAAACATACACACACTGCAGACACCATCTGTGTTACTTGATTCCGCTGCTTCCGCCGCTAATGTTAGCCTCATAGACATAACGCTGTCCGAACAGATATACCAGCACCATCGGAATGGTGAGGAAGAGGGATGCGATCATGACCAGGTTCCACGGCGGCATCTGCCCGCCCCCTACCGTAGTCAACAGCTGTACCCCGAGTGCCAGCGGCATTTTCTCCGGATCATTGATATAGATGAGTGGCCCCATGAAGTTACCCCAGTTGTAGGAGAACGAGAAGATCGCAATAGCAGCCAGAATTGGATACGTCAGTGGCAGTATGATCCTCCAATAGATTCCCGGGTGGCCCATTCCGTCGATCATGGCGGCTTCATCCAGTGATTTCGGAATACTCATGACGAACTGTCGAATCAGGAATACGTTGAATGCCCCAGCGAAGAAGCTCGGCACGATCAGCGGGTAAAATGTATTAATCCAATCCAGATGACGGAAGATGATGAACTGCGGTACCATCGTCACCTCACCCGGAATCATCATCGTACTGAGCAACACAATAAACAGGAAACGGCTTCCTTTCGCTTTGATCCTGGCGAAGCCGTAGGATACGACCGAAGCCGATAATACCGATCCGACAATCGTAAAGACGGTAATGATAACCGAGTTTTTGAGATACGTACCAAGATTGTTATTCGTGAAGATCGTATAGAAGTTCGACCATTGGAACTCCATCGGCACGAAGGTAAAGGCTGACTTGACGGTTGTTGCGTCACTGGCCAGTGCAATGGAGATCATGTACAGGAAAGGTGAAGCAAGCAGCACCCCGACCAGAATCAGAAAAATGTAGGATATCGTCTTCTCCACAGTCGATGGATTACTCATTGGCTTTTCCCTCCTCGTAATGCACCCATAGCGCCGATGAACGGAATACAACCAGTGTCAACGCCATGATGATAATGAATAATACCCAGGCAATCGCCGATGCATATCCCATTTTGTAGAATTGGAACGCATTCTGGAACAAGTAGGGAACGACCATCTGGCTTGAATTGTCAGGTCCTCCGGCAGTGACGATGAATACCTGCGCGAAGGTCTGGAGCGCTCCGATCATGCCAGTCACGAGATTGAAGAAAATGACGGGAGTCAGCATGGGGAATGTAATATGGAAGAACGATTGGGTACTTTTCGCTCCATCGATGGCAGCGGCCTCGTAGAATTCCTGCGGTATTCCTTTCATACCTGCAAGCAGTAATACCACACCACCACCCACACCCCACAAGGACATGAGAATTAATGCAGGCTTAACCCAGTTCGGATCAAGAAGCCAGGCAGGACCCTGAATACCAAAGATCGCAAGTGCCTGATTGATCAATCCTTCTGTCGGCGCAAGCAAGTGGATGAAGAGCAATGAACTCGCAACCACCGGAACGACGGATGGCAGGTAGAACAGAATCCGGAAGAAAGTAATACCTTTGATCTTCTTGTTCAGGTAATACGCGATCCAGAGCGAGATGGACATGCCCAGCGGAATCGATATCAGGGCGTAGAAGAACGTATTTCCCACCGCTTTCCAGAAGATCGGGTCATCCGTCAACAGTGTTTTGTAGTTGTCTATACCGATAAATTCAGGGGACTGGAACAGATCCCAATTCGTGAAGCTCATATAGATAGAAAATAGGATTGGTCCCAGGGTTAGCCCCAGGAATCCGAGCAACCAAGGCGAGATGAAGATATAGAACCATTTCCCGTCCTTTTTTTTCACGTTAAGCCCTCCCATGACGCAGAGAGCAGATGGAATCCGTATTCACGCCGAATTCCACCTGTCCTCCTGTCGATGCTATTTGAACAACCTCTATTTGTAGAGTCTTTCCAGCCCACTCTGAATTTCAGTTACCGTATCATCAAGCGAGGCTTTGTTGTTGAAATATACACCCAGCTTGTCATTAATAAGCTTCATCATTTCGTTCCATTGCGGGTTGAACGGTTCTGCATAGATCGTTGATTCACTGAACGCAGCCATATTGATTTTTTTGCCGCCATATTCAGCATTCAGGAATTCATCACTGGACAGACCCGCTTTGGTTGCAGGAGCATCCTGACCGGCTTTGACCATTGGCATCTGTGCTTCAGGTGTGGTCAGTCCTTCAATCACTTTGAATGCTTCTTCCTTGTGTTTGGAAGCGTTGGTAATCGTTAACCCGTTAAAGAATGCGTTTGTTTCGCCCCATACCGGAGAGATATCCCAGTTGATGCCTTCCACCTTGGCAAGTGAACCGATGTTCCAGAACCCTGTCGTTTCCATGGCGATCTTGCCTTGTGCGAACAGCGGATCAGCTCCGATATTTCCCATGTCGGCAATTTCGGTTGGCGTTGGACTCGCACCGTGTGTGAAGGTCAAGTCGTTCATGAATTGTAATGCGTTACGTACTGGCTCTGTATTGAATGTCGGTTTGCCGCTCTCATCGAACAGCGAACCTCCGTTTTGGTAAATTAATTGCATCCATTGCGGCCACCAGCTACCTGGGTAGTAACCCCATTGAGTCGTTTTTCCATTTTCCTTCACGGTTAACTTCTGAGCAGCTGCCATTAGATCATCTTGCGTCCATTCTTTGGTTGGATATTCTACTCCAGCTTTGTCGAACAGGTCTTTGTTATAAAAGAGGACCATCGCGCCTGCCCGATCTGGCAAACCGAATTGTTTGCCATCGTACTTCATCAGGTTTGCAATATCATCGGAATAACGCTCGGACATGTTCACATTGTTCGCTTGAATCATGTCATCCAGCGGTATAATCTGATTCTTGGAGGCGTAAGCCTGGTAGTTCTCGGCAATCATCATGATGTCCGGCGCTGTTCCCCCGGCGATCATGGTCTGTACTTTCTGGTCATAATCCCCTGCCACCACGTTCAGCTTCACGTTAATATCGGGATACGTCTGTTTCACAATGTCGAGTCGCTCCTGATAAATCTTCTTCTCATCCTCCGAGCCCCAGATCGTCATGCTCAAATCAACCTTGCCACCGGACTCGCCGGAAGAACCGTTGTTACTCCCGCTGCTACAGGCTGTCAGACCCATTACCATGACCAGCATCAATAACGAAATGACCTTAAGACTTCTTCTCATACGTTACGCCCCCTTGATATAATGAATGGATGACTACACTGAAACCCGTTTCATGAAATGGGTTTCATTAAGCTGAAACATAAAACCCGTTCCACTTTATGAAAGGGGTTTCATTCACGCACTCATTATATTTCACCCTCCAAGGAAATGTCAACGCTTTCTTTTCCAATTACAGGGCCCCTTATCTTGCAGCAGGTCCTGTACTTTGACGCACAATTAGCTCCGGTTGCAGAATGATCTGCTTCTTCGGTTTGCCTTGGTTAATCAGCTCATGAAGCACGTCCACAGCCTGTTTGCCAAGCTGATACGTGTTCTGGGATACGGTTGTCAGTTCCGGTATAACGGCACTGGCGAGCAGCGTGTCATCGAAACCCACAATGGATATATCCTTCGGAATCGAGAGCCCATGCTCAATCGTCGACTTGATGGCACCAATCGCCGTGTTGTCATTCACACAGATGACTGCGGTTGGCGGATTGTCACAATCCAGCAGTTTGGACATCTCACGTTTGCCATCGTCGATGGAGAAACTGCCGAGAAGCTGCCGTTCTTTTGGTATTTCGAGCCCATGCTCGCGAAGTTTCTTTTGCACAGCTCTGACCTTGACCATGGTGGTGGATAGCTCTTTCAGACCGCCGACAAAGGCGATATCGCGATGCCCCAGTTCAAGCAAATGCTCAGCTACAAGGGCTGCCCCTGCCCCTTCATCCGTGTATACCCGGTGGAACCCACCTTTGGCAATATTGCCATTGACCAGCACGATCGGCATACGTTTGCCCATATCAATCAATTCCTGAGCCATGTCATCCGGACAGACCTGCATGTTGATTCGCCCGCCGAGAAAAATAATCCCGTCTACTCGCTTCTCTCGCAGGATGGACAAATATTCAGATTCCCTGTTGTAGTCCCCTGCAGTATTGCACAGAAAAAACGTGTATCCCAATCCGCGAGCCTCATTCTCCGCGCCCCAGAAGACTTCCGGGAAGAAGGGGTTTGTAATGTCCGGCAGGATGATGGCAATGGTGCCCGTCTCTTTCTTGATCAGACTGCGCGCCTGCGCGTTGGGCTGAAACTGGTGTTTTTCAATGATGGACATAATCTTCTCTCGGGTGCTTGCACGCACTGGTGCCGTGTCATTCAGCACCCGGGAGACCGTCGCGACAGATACATTTGCTTCCTTGGCGATGTCATATATAGTGATCGGTGTCATAGCGGAACCTTCCTTTTTCTCTAATTTTCCCTATTTTCCCTGCTTATCATACCAGATAAGGAATGGCGATGAAATGGGTTTCATTGGCGGGCGAATGATTTCACTCTGGACCAATAGAAGTTCCGGGGATGACATTCATATGTGAATCGTTCGATGCTTTACTCATTAGCGTCAATATTTTCACAGGACATGTTTGCTTTTCGTTATTTCACCTTCTAATCTGCGTTTATGGTCCATATATTAAATTGTAAGCGAATTCATTGGAGATTAGAGGAGTGTGAACGACGTCATGATCATTCAAGTCAGTCCGCTGGCAGAAGCAAGACTTACTGAAAAGCTGGGAGATCGACCGGGCTATTTCAAATTGTTTTATGATACCGATGGATGCGGTTGTGACGGAATTGCGGTACTTCTGATCTTGAACGAACCGGATAGCGATGATGTTACCGTAGAAGCGGGGTCGCTTCCGTTTGTAATCAACAAACAGCAGCAGATTTACTTCGAACCCTGTCTGTGTCTGCAATCCGAGCACAGTTTCCCTTCATTCCGACTGAGCAGCGATTCCATGATCTATGGCAGCAATGTCAAAGTCCATGATCTACGAGATACCGCAGACATTGCCCCTCAGCCAACCGGATGGTTTGTACGATAAACGTTGAATCCGCACTATAATCAAAACCTCCCAATCCCAGATGTCATGCGGGACGGGAGGTTTTTTTAAAATTTTAATGAGTTTATTAGGCATTATTTTCGTAAACATTTCATTTAAGCTAAGGTTTGCTGTCAGTTCAATTTCACTAAAATTACTTCACAAGAATTTCAATTGGATTCATAGTTAAAGAGATATCCGCGGTCATATCCACAAAGAGATTTTGTTTCCCTTTTTTGGTTACTATAAACTCATCTTCAACCTCAACCACTTGACCTGACTTAAACTCAGTTACATATCCCACATCTGCATAATTACGCTCCTCGTTACTACCGGAGAAGGAAAAACGAATGATTGGTTTTCCATGAAAAACTTCAACGGGTTTAATACCTGTATATTTTAAAGTTCCTTGTACTTTAATTGTCTCACCCGTACTTAAAACAGTTGGTGTTGTTACTTCGAGAACAAAATCAGATGCTACTACACGTTCAATAACATTATCCTCATTTTTTTCTTTTTCTTTTGATGAGCACCCAGCTACTATCATGGATACCACTAGTACCAACATTAAGATGTTATTACTCATTTTATGAATTTCATATCACCTCTCTCATACTGAAGATGTTAATGGAATTATCCGTACGCTAAGAAAAGCGAGTCACACCATTTGAGAGCAGCAGCCATCATTTCAAGTTTCCGCTTGCACTGAAACTACCTTACTAATCTCCCCACCAGATGATTTTAGCCTTCGAGTTTCCTCCCTCATGAAGCTTTAATTCATTCTCTATGGGGATATTTGAATGCTCAATAACTATGGGTACAGGAAAGCCTATGATCCGAACCCCTAATAATAAAACAAAGCTGATGACAAGAATTCCAAAAAGGACAATAATATTACGTTTCAATTACTCTTCTCCTTCAAAAAAAAGGTAGAAAACTGTTCCTCGATTCCCCCGAACATCGTTTCCCGTTAGTTCAATCAAAATGAGCGGTTAGCATCTGCTAAGCATAGAGAGGAGACCTGAAATGATTCGCTGTAAGCCTTGATTTTAAAGGAATTAATTCTGTTAGGTCACAGCCACTCACTCTAATTAGAGCGTCTCAACCAATTTCTGAATCTTTGAGTGGGAAATTAAATATATAGGACCCATTATTTCTATTTTTCCATCCTTTACACGTATAGCGCTCTCCTGTTCTGACGCATAAACATCAATCTCTTCTGACAAGGGGAATAGGTAGCCTTGAACAAACGTGGCGTAGTCGCGTTGAGAATGGGATTCGTAGGCAAAATGATCAAAACCTATACCATCATAAATAGTACTTGTTTCAACTTCATCAGTGTTATTCAAGCTTAACCATTTTGCAGACATGTTTAATGCACCTGCGCTAGCACCCATGATAACGGCATTGCTGTTCTTAATCGCATCCGATAATTCATAATCCGCCATAAAATCGTTCTGCAGAGCAGGATATCCACCACATAAAAAAATTACAGAAGCGTTCTGAATGGATCGCTGGGCATCTTCCTTCTGCGTGCGGTAATCAATGAAATGATATTCATCAAAAATAATGTTAGCCTGATTCAACCATGTCCATTCAGAAATATCATCAAAGTTAACTTGCTCATCTGTATAACCGGATGGGTCAGCGCTAATCATAACAAGCGATTTTCTGTCCTGTATATCCTCCTGTAAATAATGGACCAGCTTCTCTGGAAAAAATTGATTAAACCAACTGAAATAGTAGTGAGTACTCAAACTTAATTACCTCCATATGTATTATTTACATGCTTCCATTCTTAACGTTAAAACATAATCACATGCTAGATAGATGAACGGTTCTTTAGCTATCTCGTTTACACATCTTTGTACACTTTTACTAAAACCAACTTTATATTACTATAAAATGGGGATTGAGTGTCAGAATATGTTTCCACGTTGACCTGCCCGTTGCTGAACAAAAGCAGCCCATCAGATTGATCTGCTGTTATCTGAGGTTTTCCGTGAATTTTTTCATTGGTGGTCACTCCTCAATCGTATCTATAATGTGTATGCATTCATAAAACAACTACTGATCTGTATACTGCAAAGCGTGAATCGGTGTACCTTTAGTGATTTCACCTGTCAATGTATTGATTTCTAGTGGCTCTACTAAAACCTTCCATCCATTTTCGCTTTTGAAAATTTTATATGGAAGTGGTGGTGACTGTTTGTAGTCTTGTCCTGCATACTTTTGAACTACATAAAGTTGAACTTCATCGGTATTGATTTGTTTGGTTTCTACAATTTCATACCATAATAGAACCAGCAACAACACTGGCAAGTAAAAGCGATACTAATCCTTTTCGTTTCATGGATTGAGAACTCCTTTTTAGTGATAGAGTTGGTAATAGTGATCAAATTTTCTTTATACCTATTTAGTATAACGCATTGAATTAATGGAAAGTTTTTATATTTATGAGAAATTTGTTTACATCTATCTTTTAGCCTCTTTATCCAAACTCTTCTTTACGCCCACCTCACTTAATGTTAGATTTTATAACATATCAATATGAAAGCGAGTGGGTTGAAGATGGATCTGCAACAGTTATTGACTATCCCCATTCTCTCCAAAGCAAAGGTTATTGCCGGACATCGTGGACTAGATCGTTTGGTGCAATCGATTAATATTATGGACGCGCCAGATATTGTACAATTCCTGAAGCCGGGAGATATGCTGCTGACGAACGGTTATATCCTGAAAGACCGCCCCGATGCTCATCTTGGATTTATTACAGACATGCATGCAATTGGTTGTGCAGCGCTTGCTGTCAAGACACAGCGTTTCTCTCTTGAATTAGCTCCGCAACTGCTTGAGACAGCCAACAGACTGGGCTTCCCAATCATCGAACTGTCCGAGATAGACAATACACTCGGTGAAATATTTCAACATTCGATCAGTGCCATCCTACAGAACAAAACCCATGAACTGCACTACGCCTTATCTATTCACAAGCAATTTTCCACGATGGTGATGCAGGGAAAAGGCATACCCTCCATCGTAGATACGTTGTCTCAATTACTATCCTCACCTGTACTTCTGCTCGGTTCGAAGAAGCAAATTACAGCAAGCTCCCACTATGCACAACAGATGGATCACCAGTCTCTCGCCGCGCCCTTACTGACATTTATAGATGAGCACCCTTCCTTCCATACTGCAATCTCGATCTGCCTACTTACTGCTGATAAATATCGACATGCCGAGCTTCATCCCATCTTCACGGATCGGCACGAAGGCTATTTGATCGCACTATACGACAGTTCCACAACCTCTAAGCTCTCCACTCTGGCACTTGAGCAAGCGGTCAATGTGATCGGTCTGGAGTTAACCAAGAAACAAGCAGTCAAGGAACGCTCCCGCCGGTACAAAAATGAATATTTCTCCGATCTCATTCAAGGATTCATTCGTTCTGAACAAGAAGCGCTGCATCGCGGCAAGAAATATGGGCTACAAGCAAAAGGGAGCTCCGTTCTCATCATCGCCAAGATGGATGAACCCTTAACAAACAAACCTAATCACCTCCTCACTCCACCTGGGGAAGAGCGATTCATCTCGGAACGAGACGCTTATTACGAGCTGATTAAGCAGGAATTCGCCAGATTGGATCTCTCCTTTGTCATGTTCACAAAGAACGACCAGTTCGGTATACTCGTCTTTTTGGCCCAATCGTCTTGGGACGAACACACCGTTGTTCAGCAGCTTGAGCAGATCGCGAGCAATCTGTATACGGAGTCGCAGCTCAGCCTATCCTTCGGAATAGGAAATCCTTACACCAATGTATTGGATATTGGACTCTCCTATAAGGAAGCAGTCAAGGCGCTCCAATCCGGCTATCAGATGCGAAAGACCCGCTTCGCTCATTCCTATCAAACCATGGATATAAGCCGTCTGCTGCGCATGATTCCTCACGATGAGATGCTGCAGTTCCATCAAGAAACCTTTAAGCCCTTTGAAGGCCGAGATCCAAATGAGCGTAGCGAACTGATGAAAACCTTGTCCTCTTTCTATGAGAATCATTGCCAGATCGTCGATACAGCCAAAGAGCTGTTCGTACATCGCAATACAGTGATTTATAGGCTGGAGAAATGTGAGAAACTGACCGGCAGGAACATCAAAGACCCGATGGAGAGCCTGCGCTTCCGACTCGCCTTCGCACTTGAGTCCCTTCTGAATGTTAATCCAGCCCCTAGCGAAGCTAATCATACGTCTTAAACCAAGAACGTGTCATGTATAATGACACGTTCTTTTATTTTCTTTTTCCAACCCAACTCCATTTGTGCATTTTAACTGATTTAATTCTATTTTTATGTTCAGAGTAACTAATGACAATTGTGCAAACAGTCTATATGATTAGGAATATATTCATCAATGTCATATTAATTAACATCAATTTACATCAAGAAATAAACACCATCAGGCTGTAGGAAAGGGGCTACCTATCATGGCTATACAAATACAAGGCGTATCCAAATCATTTGTCAGTGCAACCGGAGAAGACATTCAGGTACTCGCTGAGGTTTCGATGCAAATCAAGAAGCAGGAGTTCTTCAGTATTGTGGGACCGAGCGGCTGTGGCAAGAGTACGATCTTCAATATTATCGCGGGTCTGCTCAAGCCAACGAATGGCAAGGTTATCGTCTGTGGCGAAGAGATCGATCAGACAACCGGGCATGTAGGCTATATGATGCAGAAGGATCTGCTGCTTCCTTGGAGAAGCATCCTGGACAATGTCACGCTAGGCTTGGAAGTGAAGGGCATGTCCAAAAAGGATCGCGGCGATATTGCCATGGATTATCTGGACCGTTATGGCCTGGCTTCATTCGCAGAAGCCTATCCCTCCACCCTATCAGGCGGTATGCGCCAACGTGTAGCCCTCATACGTACCCTCGTTACCCAGCCCGATATTATATTACTGGACGAACCCTTCTCCGCACTTGATTATCAGACCAGACTCATTCTGGAAGATGAAATCTTATCCATCCTGAAATCCGAGGGCAAGACAGGCGTCTTGATCACGCATGACATCGAGGAAGCCATCGCCATCTCCGACCGCATTGCCGTTATGAGCAAAAGGCCAACAACCGTGAAACAGATCTACGACATTGGCCTCGCCTCGCAATATGGCTCAGCACTGAAAGCCCGCTCCGACCAGAAGTTTAAGCAATATTTTGAATCGATCTGGTCAGAGCTTGATATCCAAATGGGGAGGATCAGCTAATGAAGAGCACATCACCTGAAGTTACCCTTGCCGGAAAGCCTGCTGGAGTTACGAAGAGCAAACGCAGACAATCTACCTTCTCCAAAGAATGGCTGATGACGATGCTGTGGCGGTTCATTATTGTAGCGGTCATTCTGGTGATTTGGGAATCCGCCGTTCGCTTGAAACTGGTTAACGGATTCCTCATGGGATCGCCAAGCGCCATTCTTGATGCCGCCATCACCATGGCCAGCTCAGGACAACTGCTTACAGACGCGTTCGCAACGGTAAATGCCACCGTTATCGGCTTCGTAGCCGGAAGCTTAATTGGCTCATTGGCAGGACTGCTTATGTGGTATTCCAAGTCCGTTGCCCGTGTGCTCGATCCATTCATTGTAGCGATGAACGGCATCCCGAAGATTGCCCTCGCTCCTATGATTATCATCTGGTTCGGTTCGGGCATCTTCTCCAAGATTGCTCTCGCCTCCGTAGCAACGTTTATCGTAGCGCTGTTATCCGCCTACCAAGCGACGCATCAGATCGACGAATCACAGATTAATCTGATGAAATCCTTCGGTGCGAAGAAATCACAAATTTTCCGCAAAATTATCGTTCCTTCCTCCCTGCCATGGATCATCTCCGCCTTCCGGATCAATATCGGTTTGGCATTGGTCTCTGTCGTAGGTGGAGAATTCATCTCTTCTGACAAAGGACTCGGACACATGGTATTCGTCGAAGGAAACCTGTTCAACCTTCCGGCCGTATGGGTCGGCGTGTTCATGCTTATGCTGGTCGCCATGCTCCTCTACACTTGTGTCGGTTATATCGAATCCCGTCTCCTTCCATGGAATGACAACAAGACCAGCAGCAAATCCACATCTGTATAGCTGACCTACAACGATTAAAGGGGACTGATGACTAATGCGTACATTCAAAAAGATAGCTTTTCTAGCAACGATGACGGTTATTTTGACCACACTGCTCAGTGCATGCGGAAGCAACGCTACAACACCTGCGAGTGGCGCAGGTGCATCTGATAGCGGGGGGACAGCAAATACGCAGGTGGACAAAATTATGGTGTCCGAGGTGTATCACAACCTGCTCTACCTTCCGCTGTATGTAGCGAATAACCAAGGATTCCTAGAGGAGAATCGCATTGAGCTAACCTCCATCCGCGCTGCCGGAAGCGGACCAACAGCATTGTCTTCGGTGATTTCAGGCGAGTCTGCGTTCTCCTTCCACGGTCCTGAGCATGTCGCATTTGCTAATGCTAAGGGTGGAGATGCTCGCTCACTGGTTCTTCTATCAGGGAGCGCTCCAGTATGGGCAGTTGCGCGAGAAGGAGTAACCGTGAACTCGACAGCGGATTTCAAAGGTAAAACCATCGTTGTGGGCTTGGCACCTACAAGTTCGAACAGCTTACTGCGGAAGTTGTTCGCTGACAATAACATCGATATCGACAAAGATGTGACGATTACCGAGGTTCAGAATGGCTCCGAGCTTGGTGCTGTATTAGCTGGCAAAGCCGATATTGCTATCGTTTACGAACCTCAGCTGGATCAAGGCATTGCAGAAGGACTGCATATTGTCCATGATTTCACCAAGGATTACCCTGACTTCGCCTTCGCAACGATGAATACAACCGCAAGCTTCATTGAAAAGAATCCTGATCTCACCCAGCGCTTCGTCACCTCTATTGAGCAAGCCCTGGACTACATTCAATCCAATCCTGAAGGCGCCAAAGCAGTCGCAGTTAAGGAATTCCCGAATCTAGACAAGAAAGTTGTGGAGCAAGCGGTACAACGCATGATCGACAGCAAGGTATACCCTGCTGATGGGCTCATCAATGAATCGGCCTTCGAGACCGCAATTGATATGCAGCGCTTCATCGGCAATCTGAAGGAAGACCTCGCTTACGAGGACATTATCGATTCAAGCTTCACCAAATAGAGAGAGAAAGGGTGATTACTCTGAACCAGGACGACTATCTCACACACCGCCGTACAGAAAGCGCCAAATATGCGGACGGAGTTATTACGAGCGAGGAGCTTGCCCTATTTACAGCAGACTTGGAGCTGATTCGAGGCTTCAAGTTGCCAGAAGAAGTAGGACCCAATTCCCCCCATAGGAGAGTGCCCCTGCGATGATTACCAAACCACTTAACGAGCTGACGATTGCTGAGGCCGCAACACTGATTAAAAATAAGTTGATATCTCCTGTCGAGCTTACGAAATCCTATTTGAATCGCATTGAGAAAGTAGAGCCTGCTGTGCAAGCGTTCGTTACAGTTACCACTGATCAAGCCTTGCAGGCCGCAAGGGAGTCTGAGCGCAAGCTGATGAATGGCGAATATCTCGGTCCTCTGCATGGCATTCCCTATGGAGCCAAAGACATTATCCATACCGCTGGCATACGCACCTCGGCAGGGTCAAGCACCTATCCTGACTTCGTACCCGAAACAAATGCTACTGTGATTGATAAGCTTCAGGCTGCAGGTGCTATCCTGCTCGGCAAGACAACAACGACGGAATATGCCTTCCAGGGAGGAGAACCACCAACCCGCAACCCGTGGAATCTAGAGCATACACCGGGCGGTTCTAGCTCCGGCTCCGCTGCTGCAGTAGCAGCTGGCATGGCTTCCTTCACACTTGGAACACAGACTTTCGGATCTCTGCTTAGACCCGCAGCCTACAACGGATTAACCTGTATGAAACCCACTTACGGCAGGGTTAGCCGTAATGGTGTCATCACAGCCAGCTGGAGCCTGGATCACCTTGGTGCCTTCACTCGATCGGCCCAAGATAACGCAATCGTTCTTGAAGCGATGGCCGGGCAAGATGAGCTGGACCCCTTCACACTTCCTCACGGCAAGCCAGACTTAACGAGCGCTCTTGAACATCCTATATCAGGAATGGTGATCGGCCTACCGAGCAGCTTCTTCCAAACTGACGAACCGGCGATCTGGTTAGCAGTAGAGTCGGCAATCGCTGTACTTGAGAAGCTGGGTATGCAATGGAAGAAAGTTGACCTGCCTTCTTATATGGAAGAGACCGTTGCTGCTCATCGTACGGTTATGCGGGCGGAAGCTGCCGCCTTCCATCAGGAACGCTTCGCGGAAGCCTCTGATCGTTACGGCCACACGATGCGGGAGCAGCTTGAACTCGGTTACCAGACGAGTGCCGTTGATTATTTGCAGGCACAACGCATTCGAACGATATTCCGGAGCGAGATGATGATGCTTTTTGATGAAGTGGATGTGTTATTAACTCCATCAACACCGTATGTGGCCCCATATGGCTACAAGACGGGAAGCCCGATTTTTAACGGACCGTTCACCAATACGGGTCTACCGTCTATCACCGTACCCATCGGGTTCGATACCACCTCAGGGAAGCAATTACCTATCGGCATGCAGCTTGCCGGTCCACTCATGAGAGAAGACCGCCTGTTGTCCATCGCTCATCATTATCAGCAGGCTACGAACTGGCATCAGTTAACACCAATCATACACACTCATTAGGAAAGGAATGACAGCTACGATGTCTACCATCATACATGCAAGTGCAGCACCCAAGTTCCCGCTTCCTTTCTCCCATGCTGTCCGCGCAGGAGATTTGGTCTACGTCGCAGGTCAAGTAGGTGTCGATCCACAGACGCTTGAGCCCATCGGCGGCATTAAGGAGCAGACTGAGCAGTGCATTCGTAATATTGAGGTGATCCTGCAAGAAGCCGGACTTACACTCGATCATATCGTGAAGGCAACCACTCATCTAGCCCGTGTGGAGGATCAGTCCGAATACAATGAAGTCTATGCGCGAATGATTAAGCAGCCATATCCCGCCCGTATTACTGTATTCAGCGGGTTAGGCCCTTATTTAATTGAAATGGAAGTGCTGGCGTATGCACCATCCGTTCGGGGAGAGTAGCGCATCACAAAAACACCTGTACCCTTAGATGGGTACAGGTGCTCACTTTGTCGAGAAACCCGGTTCTCTTTTGAGAGACGGGTTTCTTTGGTGTTCCTATTTTGTTTTGAAGCGGGATGATTCTTCAGCAAGTTGTTTGGTGAGTCCATTAATGGTCTGCACCAACTCTGCCAGATGTCCAGTCATGCCCGATTGTTCCTGCATTGTTGCCGTCACTTCCTCAATGGATGCCGAGACCTCTTCTCCTGAAGCCGACAGATTCTGTGCAGCTCCAAGTACATCATCCTTATCTCGCTCAATGGACTCGATCTCGGAAGCGATCGCCTGTACCTGATTCATCATGTCCTGCATATTTTGGGTGACAAAATTAAAGGTTTCCTTGGTCTGGCTTACACTGCTCTTATGCTGCTCCGCAATCGCCTCAATGGCATGTACACTGCGGTTATTCTGCTCCACATGTGCTATCGTCTGCGTCACAATACGATTGATGTCCTCTGATTGCGCCGTTGTCTGCTCAGCCAGCTTGCGAATCTCGGAAGCAACGACTGCGAAGCCACGCCCCTGATCGCCAGCTCTCGCCGCCTCGATGGAAGCATTCAGTGCCAGCAACTTGGTCTGATTCGCAATCTCGGCAATCGTGCCCGTAATTTGATGAATACCGGAGGAACTCTCGGCGAGTTGAACCGTAATCTGTGAGATGTTGCTCACTTCCGCTTCATTCTGTCCATTTACCGCAATAAGGACGTCAATGACCTCATGATTATTTTTAAATGCGTCCGTGATCTCATCCGCCTTAAGCATAACGGACTGTGACATCTCATTCACGTTCTCAATCTTGTTCCCCACATTCATGAATTTATCCACGATGGATTCGGTGTCGTTCGCCTGTGATTCCATCGCCCGTGAAATCTCAAGGGCTGTCGCTGTTGTATCCGTGATGGAAGCCGAAGTCTGCTGTGCAGATTGATCCAGCTCCGTAGTGCTTATATTCAGGACCCCGATGGAACGGTTCATGCTGGAGATCAGTTGTTTGTTTCCCTCGGCCATCGTGTTGAAGCTGTCTGCCAGTTCTTTGAATTCCCCGGTATACTTGCCTTCTGCCTGCACAGTCAGATCTCCTCCGGCCAACTGTTTGAACAATAGCGTTATTCGGCTAATCGGTCTGGTTACCAGCTGCGAGATCAGGATACCTGCGATGATAGACACGGCAATGGCACTCAACAAAACGATATACATTTGCTTCGCCATACCTACCAGCGGCTTCCGTACATCCGTATATGTATCCTCGACAATAACCGTCCAATCGGAACGTGGAATCTTCGAGTAAAATACCACTTTCTCGTCCGTACTTGCTTCGCCCTGTTGCAATGTATCACTTGGAGCCAGATCGATCAGAGACTGATACTCCCCTGATTCCAGCGGTTTTCCTGCCAGACCCTCATCTGCCGAATGATACATGACCGTTCCGATTCGGTCCAAAATAATGACTTTACCCTCTTCGTTAATCTTGACGTTCTGCAACTGGTTCACGAAGAATGATGTAGAGGCGGTTGAGACAAGTACCCCTTCCACTTGCTTGTTCTCATTGTAGATCGGGGATGCAAATACCGTACCCAATGTACCCAGCGTCTTGGAAATGATGCCTTCGCTAATGACGTTACGTCCCTTAATGGCTTCCTGGAAATAGGCACGGTCTGCCCGTTCACCTCCAAGTGACTCCGGGTCGTTCGCCGCAACCACGGTTCCATTGCGATCCACCAGAATCAGAACACTGTTACCCTCCATGCCCGCTAAGCTATCTGCCAATATCCCATTGGCTTTATTAACAAGTTCACTGTTTTCCTCGAAAAATGCTTCGTTATCTTCGCCTTCTGCTGCATTCCGAATCTCCAGTAAATCTTGGAATGTCCGATGTGTTGTGATTAGAAACGTAGACTGCTCTTCCAGACTTAGTGAGGTAAATAATCCTGCACCAATCCGGTCAGAAGTCGACTGAATCTCATCTCTGCTTTTGTCCAATGTAATGTCCTCTGCCACTTTGTAACATAGCACTGCGGTCACAGCTAGTACGACGCACACCAGTTGACCGATCATCAGTGGCAATTTGAAGCGAAAAGACATGTTCGTCAAGCGTTGCCTCGCCTTTGTAAATAACATAAATACATTCACCATCCATCCTCATTCTTGTTGGGTCCAATATAATATGGGTTAACTTTATATCGGTCGTTATTAAATAATTATCCAGTACTAGAACGCTTACAAAATATTTTTCTTATCCTTTGGAAGTTGACAATTGTAGGTCCAAGGCCGCTGTTGACGATTGGAAAATGTAGACTTTGGGTTAATACAAAATATGACATCAACATCGTATAATATATGAAATACATATCGTGCAGAAAGACTCTCAGGAAAAATACAACCAGAAGAATCTGCGGTTATAAGTTCGAAGAGAATAGGAGAATTGGTATGGTAAAAACAGCATTACCCACGCTATTAAATGTTGTGCGCATTTTGTTGAGTGTAAAACTGATCTACGTGATTGTGTCCTTTATTGCGTTCCTCATTGACTTCAACCAGAACATGGAGGCCTATCTCGCCTTCTCATACAAAGGAAATGATCTGGCTTACGCCTCTGGCGTAATTATAGCCAGGATGTTGTTTATCATCGGTCCCAGCCTGCTCGCTGTTATCTTCATCACCAAGAGAAAGTTCAAGCTCACCGTAACGTTTCTGAGTCTGGCACTATTCGTTGCCATTCCGAATGAAAGTAACCCGTTCATCCTGATTCATCTCTTTACCCTGCTCGTCGTGCTCTTGCACCGTCCAAGCAAGTTGTATCTGAAACGAAAGGATACGCATGTCAATGAAGTAGAAATGAAGGATTAATCAGAAAGAGCCTGACACTGTTGTCAGGCTCTTTCTGATATTGAGTATATACCGTATAAGCTGAATCGCATTGTTATACGTTCACATACTGTACTTCATTTCGTTATACTCGTTGTAAGATACCTCAAACATGCACGCAAAAAATACCCTACAGAGAGACTAATAAGTGTCTCCTCCATAGGGTACATTTGTGATAAAAGCTTATATAACCGCGAATTCCGTGTTGAAATCAAATTCCCCGCTTAACCCAGATCGGCAATCCGCTGTCCAATACGTGGAAACAGCCCGAAGGCATTCTCGTAGAACACTTTATCATGATGCTGCTCCGGTACAAGTCGGCGGACAAATTCGGCATACAGATCGATAGGAGCAAGCGGCCAGTCGGTACCAAACAGCATTTTCTCGTAATGATCCGAATAGACCAAGGCCCGGCGGAAATGATCCATGAATAAAGGTTCATTCATGAACCGTTCAAAATGAGGCCGATCCCCCACCACAAGACCAGACAAATCCGCATACACGTTAGGATTCTTCGCCACCACTTCAGCTGCATCCATCACCCAGGGATCACCCAGATGACAGATCATGAAGTTCACACCGCGCTGTTGAAAGGCTAATTCATCCACCGTCAACGGATGCGAATATTTGAGCAATCCATTCATGGAGTACGTGTCACCCGTATGAATCACGACAGGCAGGTTGTACTTGGCTGCGAGTTCATAGACCGGAGTATAGATTTTGTCATACACATAGTGATGATAGTATCCGGCATAGAGTTTGATTCCGGCTACGTCAGGGGATTGCAGTCTTGCTTCAATCCGGTCAAGCTCGTCCTGAGCGTGTTTACCATCTAGCGCATTGGGGTTGATCCCCACGCATTCCATGAGGAATGATGGGACCTTCTCTTCCAGATCAAGCCCCATCGGGTTAGGGGAACTGGAATCCGGGAACGCTCCCTTCGTCTGCTCCGTAACCCCCATTCCGATGCCCAGAATGACGTCGTTCTTATCAAACTCCGCTTTAAGACCAGCGGCAGAGTAATCCACTTTCGATAGATCGATCGCTGTTCGGTGAAAGCTATCGATGTCCGACAGATGAATGTGAATATCAATGATCGGCATGTGAAGCCTCCTTTTCATCGGTAGAAGTTGCAAAATTCAGTTTGAGAAGGTCATGCACATCCGGTGAACTCAGTGGAATCTGTCCCAGAACCAAATATGTCGGCTCCGTCCAGACTGTTTCCCCGTGCTGGATTGTCAGATGATGATTCACGTTCAGACCCGCCACCTGATTATTGGCAAAACCCCATGCACTCTGATTCGGGTAACGATGGACCGCATGCAGCATGTTCTCACGCGAAACCGATCCTACTCGCAAAAGGTCTTCAAGTGGCAAGCCCACATCCACCTTGCCTAGCGGGAATCGATCTTGACCCGGTTGCTCTATCCAACCTTCCGCAAATACAGATGAAGGCTGGAGGAAACGTTCCTCCGCAAGCGAGTAATCCGTCAGCGTCAGGCCGCTTTCGTTTGTCACGGCAAGTAGCGTGCAGAGCACAGGAACACCCGGCAGCATCAGATAATGCTGGTTAATCGTGATTCCCCGATTCGCTTCATGCTTCTCAATTCGGGTGGTCAGCTTTATGCCTTTCCAAACGTTACCGTATTGGTCCTTGCGCTCTGTCCAGGAAGCCGCTCTCTGTTCCAACTGACGACTGAAACCATTCATGCCCGGAACTCCCACACCCAGCCCGCCGTACCACGGATTCCACCACGAGCGTGGAGCGGGTTCAGGGTATGAGCTGTCCAGCCATTCGTCTCCTGCATATTTCAAAGAGTGTACTACACTCCCGAATTCAGGAGCAACGGCGATCGACAATACTCCATTATCTACGGTGTACACAGGTCCAGATGAACCTTCTTCAAGGACTTGCTTAACCTCTGTTTCGCTCTGCGGGAACCAAAGGGCAGTTCGCTCCTGAATCCGATCTTCGCCCCGGTATAGCCCACGAACTTTCCAACCACTCACGTGCTGGCCTCGGTCCGCTTCGTCTGGTGAAAATGTCAGCTTGGCGGAGTTTAGATTCTGCTCCGAATTGAATTCCTTCGCATTTGCCATAACCTCCGGTTCGCCACTCTGCTGCACATACAGCTCCAGCTTGCCCGCAAGCGGAACCAGTTTATGTTCATTCAACGTTGCTTGAAGCACATCAGGGGCAAATGGATTCCCCTCATTCAGTGTCAGATCCAGATGACTGTCCAGCAACGGAATGATCGGATTACGCTGCTTCCGTGCAAACGCACGGAAATCATGCCATTTGGCAAACGTGTTCAAAGCATATACAGTTGCTTTGGTTCGCACAACGGCTCCTGCGGCAATACGGCCAAGCTCATGCTGAAATCCCAACGTGTATTCCGGACGAAGCAGCTTCAGAGAAGGGTCCCAATAGATACCGCTGGCACCATACGCCTCCTTACAGAACAACCAATTCTCCGTGATTTGAGAGCTGTCCCAATGGCTCGGATCGCCAGCGTAAGAATCCCCCATATCCACAAAACGATCTTGGTACGGGAGGATTAAACGGTTTCCGTAGAAACCGAAGTTGTTCATTAGAAATAGGTCCTCTTCCCAGGCCGTGTCTCGTGTATTTTCAACCTCGTGGTGGAATTCAGCGATTCCATTCGCAGACAGCTTGACCACGGACTTAATCTGCAAGCCTGGGAAATCCTCCGAGTCATACAGTGCTTCAAGAACTTGACGTTCCCCTTCGGCATAAATATTCACTTCTTTGGCTTGTTTCTTGGATAACTCTTCGGCAAATGGCTTACCCAGCTTCGGATAAGTCCACCAGAATGAATGACGAGAGCCCGGGTATTCAATCCACGTCATGTTATCTTGCTTACTCATATGAATGGAGAATGCGCCATTAACAGCCACCCATTGATCCTCAATCTGCCCGCCATATTTCCCTTCGATTCCCTTCATCAGTACAGAAAGTTTACTTGTAAAAGAGATCGCATGGTTCCCCACTGGGACAGCCGTTACTTCTACTTCTTCGGAATAGAGACCATATGAACGCAAGGTGAAAGGCACTGGCACAGACATCTTACCTTTGGCAGGAACCGTAAAGCGCACGGCACGCTCCGCCCATTCAAGGAATTCATCCTCAGGCAGGTTCAAGCTGAATTCCGTTTCTGCATCCACATTATTTTCCACGTTCAGAACCAACTCCGCCGGGATACCTGGATAGAGCTCCTTCACAGGCAAAATGGTCTTGATCTTGGCCGGGAATTTCGGGGCGATACCCAACCTGAACTCCGCTTTCTTACCGCCGATCAACCAAGTGCTAGCAACAACGGGATGCGTCTTATTGTTATTCTGTTCCTCTGTAATCGGATCAACGTGAAACTCACCTTCCACGATGATGGTTTCTCCCGGAGCTACTGCTCGTGCAACGTCCAGCGCAAATCGAATGTTTTTGTTATCCTCACCCTTGATCTCGATTGCCAATTCGGACGCAGAATTGTTTTTAATGCGATAGCGAACGTTATAGCTGGAACCGAATACCAGATCATGATCGTCGACTTCTGTTGAGATTTCGTAATCCGGTGTTTCGAGGGCAGTCAGCCCGCGACCCGACTTTTCAAATTCAGCCCGCAGGGAGATATCTCCCTTTTTCCACGTATAGTCAAAGAAATCAAAACCACGCTCCCGTCGGCCATCCGGCTCAATGACGAGTTCACGCGTGCTGTCTGCATACCAATCTAGCTCCTCGAAATAAGGAGCGAGTGCTTCGGTCTGCAAAATGGTAGGGATGAAATTCATCAGATGCACATTATCGTCTTTTTTCTCCCAGAAGAATCCACATTTCTTGTACATCGGTACAGCCTTCGTATTCCCTGCCCACGTGAACAGATCCAGGCGAGGCCATCCGGCCTCCACAGTCTTGCGCACAGCATTCAGGATCAGGTTACGTCCAACCTTATACCCGTGATAGTCGGGGCGTACGTTAAGCAACGGTACATATAGCGCTCTCTCGTCATAGCGGTAATGAGCAAAACTGCAGAAGCCAACAACCTTTTTCTCATGAACAGCTAGAAACGCATAAAGATTGGACGAACTCTCCATCTCCCGGCGAACCGTTTCCTCTGTTCTAAGGTTGGTGCCACCTCCCCAGCTTTCATTACTACGGTTCCACATATCCGCGAGTGCGGCAGCGTAAGAGGGATTGTATTCAATAATATGGATCTGGTCGATAATCGAAGATACGGTCATGTTCTGATCTCCTTCTCTTTATGTACAGGATGGTGAAGAAGCTAGTGATAGTCTTATCATACTATAATTGGAAGCATTTTCAGAGAATAATATATCATTGCTTCAGTACGAAGTTCTGTACTAGGTGTTCACGAATCCATATCAACCTTATGTACGGGTAAACATATTGCTGAAGTACGTACCGAAAAGGCCTTTCATGTGAACTTTGACAAGCTCTATTCGCTATTGTTACTCTTTGTATAGGAGTGTTTCTTTTATATAAAAAAAGATAGATTCATGGAGGGAAAGCATGACAGAATGGATCACGCAATTTATACTCTTCTTTAAAGATTTGTCATACGCAGGTCTCGTCATTGCCTTGTCGTTTGAATTCGTACCCGCTGAACTTGTACTGCCCATGGCGGGATATTGGGTGTATCTGGGGGATATGAAGCTTTGGCTGGCTATTCTGGCGGGTACCGTAGGCGGAACGTTCGGACCTCTGACATTGTATGCCCTGGGACGATACGGCGGCAGACCGATGGTCGAAAAATTCGGCAAGTATTTCTTGATTCGCCCCCACCACCTGGACGCTTCGGATAAGTTCTTCGAGAAATATGGCAGCGGGGTAGCATTCTATGGACGTTTTGTACCCGGCATTCGGACCGTGATCTCCATCCCTTGCGGTATGGCGAAGATGAATGTGTTTAAATTCAGTATCTTTACATTCTTGGCCATGCTTCCGATTACCTCATTGTACATCTACTTAGGCTTCAAATTAGGCTCTCAATGGGAGCATGTGGATGAGATTGTTAAACCTTATATCGTTCCGGCAGCGGTGATATTCTTAGGTGCTTTTGGATTATACGTGCTGTTGAAACGTTGGAAAAGAAGAACGGCTTTGAACAAGTCATAGGCTTTTTTAAGTAAGGAAAAGAAATGCGCAGTTTGATGTTTTTTTGAAATAAGTCGTATGCTAAAATTCATCTGATTATATGTAAGACCCCACTCGATCCTAAGGATCAGTGGGGTCTTATCGGTTTAATGAGTATCTAACTAATAAAATACTGATAGAAAAATTAATTATTTCTATTTTAAGTCCCTTTTAGAATTGTTTTTAAGTCTTTTATAGACTGACTAGATAGCTCATAAGCATAATTACTGTCAGATTCCATTACGACCATACCGACACTCTTATCAAAATCGATGTACAGATCAAAAATTTTGATATCATTGCTACTGTAATTAACAACTATTTTTTCGTCTGTTTTCCCTACATCAATAACCTTCTTGTTCTTTTGAGCAGATTCTAAAATATTTAGAATTTGATTAACAGTGTCTCTTTGAGTGATTTTGATTACATTTCCTTCCTTATGATATTCTATCTCTGCCACAACATCGTCATTGTTTTTTTGATTACAAGCTATAATGATAAGGGGACATAAACAAAGTAAAAACAATAATCCTATCCTTTTCATTTTGCACTTCCTTCCTTTCTTTCTATCACTATTAGATTAAGATCACCGTTCAGTTTCAAAAGAGTTATTAAGCAAAAACTTTTGTTGGATCTCTAAAGCTAACTTTTCTCTTGTATTTAACGTGTCATAAGAATTACTTGAGAAACTATTTGAATGATACTCTCTGTCATTACTTAGTGTGTTATTTTGTAATTCAAATGTATCATTTTTAATTTCATTTATATCAAATACACCATTCTTCATATTTATTACCGCATAATTGCCTAAATAGTTTTTTTTGAGAAAAACTATGTATTCTTTATCAACCTCCATTTCAGTATAACCTTCAATATTCAGTTTATACTTTCCATCTATTTTTTGAATTAAACTTATGGGTTCTACTACTTCAATACTATTTGGAAAACTATCTTCACCTTTAATAATTTCCTTAATGTTAACATTTGTGAGAGTAAAAAAGTCTTCTATTGCACCAGTAGAATAAGTTTTCACCACATGTTCTCTATCATAGAAATCTTGAGTAGGTGAAACTAACGCTACTAAATCAGCATCATCAGTTAAATCTTCAACATTTTCAAATTCAAGATACGATGCTTGCGCACTAATTACTTTCACACTATTATATACAAAAAAATAAAAACAAGAAGAAATTATTGCCATTACAACCAAACTTACATACGTAATTCTTTTAATTGATTTTTTTCTATATGCTACCATTATAATTTTTTTCTCTCCTTTAGATATCTAGTATAGAGTTCTTAATTGGTTTTTATCATAATCTGAGGGCGTGGTTATACTTCTATCTGCTTCTTGTCCTTTTGTCATTACTGAGGTAGCTTTCTTAGGGGTATCTTCTGTGTGAGCTAACCCTAAAGAATGCCCCAACTCATGGGTAGTTGTATGTCTAATATTAGTCGAATTTTTTAAACCGTCATCTTTAATATTATTATCGTATACAGAAATTACAGAGTATACCCAATTTCTCTTTAATGGATCAACAGTTACACCAACACTAAAAACATCATTGTACGGACTAAACAACCCATAAAGATGCGGAGTAGAAGACGTACCTACGTAGTATTCATCAATGCCGTAACCCCTAGTGCTAGACTTAGAAATAGCAACATTTGGGGATATACCTGCCCAACTATTTCTTGCAAAATCGAAATGTGATGTGTATCCATACGTAGTTATTGAACTATCATAATAAGCTCCAAATTTACCACCTTGACTATGAATATGGCCAAACGTAGTCGCATTAGCCGAAGGTAGAAACACTATAAAAAAACAAATAAAAGAAATAATCATAACTGATTTTGAAGTTTTCATTTTTTTCTCTCCTTTTTTAGCCTAAAAAAGCTCATCCATATAATAATCAAATCTAATACAACTCCCTAGGGCGTGTCTTCAAACTGATTAAATGGTAATAGATGGGTTAATTATATTAAATGAATACACGATACGAAAT
>NZ_JABBEA010000027.1 GCF_012912005.1 Paenibacillus sp. SZ31 | reverse complement strand
ACGAGCATACGAGCATACGAGCATACGAGCATACGAGCATACGAGCATACGAGCATACGAGCATACGAGCATACGAGAAGTAGGGATTAATGTCATGGATGTTTCGTCAAGAGCGTAGTTGTGTCGGTATGCATTTATATTAGACAGATGTGGAGGAAGTACGATTGGAAATGTTTACGATGCTGCTGGGTTTATTTGAACGGGCGGCGCTGTTGATTATATTTTTATTCTTTCTGTCGAGGGTGCCGAGGTTTAGGCAGATTCTGCAAAAGGGGAAATTAAGGTGGCAGGAGTATATTGCGGTTACCTTGTTATTCTGTGCTTTTGCCATTTTCGGGACATATACGGGCATTAATGTCGAAGGTTCACTGGTAAATGTGCGGATCATCGCCGTGTTATCGGGTGGTATTTTGTTCGGAGCGCCTGTGGGTATTATTACGGGGATTGTCTCCGGGGTGCATCGGTATTTAATTGATATGGATGGAGTCACAGCTATACCGTGTCTAATCACGAGCATCCTTGCAGGTCTGGTCTCTGGATATATACATAAGTATACGCCCAAGCCTAAGCGATGGATCATCGGTATTGGTGCCGGAATGATCATTGAAGCGCTCACGATGTTACTGATCCTGCTATTTTCCTATCCCGATCCACTGGGTGCCGATATTGTTTCGCAGATTGCGCTGCCTATGATTCTGGGTGAAGTCAATATTGGACTGATTGTGCTCCTGGTGCAGAGTGTGGAAGGGGAAAAGGAGATGATTGCAGCTCGTCAGGCCAAGCTGGCGCTGGAGATTGCGAACAAGACCTTGCCTTATTTCCGTTCCATTGATGAGGAGTCTCTGCGCAAGATCTGCCGGATTATTCAGGAGGATATTCAGGCTGATGCGGTTGCGATTACGGATACACGGAATGTGCTGGCTTACGTAGGATTTGGTGAGGAACGATATCATATTGGTAATGAGATTATTAGTGAGATGACGAAGAAGACGATATCCAGCGGGGAGATTACGATCAGTAATGATGTCATTGATGAAAAAACACCTGATATCCACTCGCTGTTAATCATTCCGCTCAAAGAACGAGGAGACATTACAGGTGCCCTCAAAATCTATTATCGCAAAGCGTACAAAATTACGTATCCTTTGCAAACGATGGCTGTAGGTCTGTCACAGATCATTTCGACCCAGATGGAGGTATCGCGGGTAGAGGAGATTAAGGCCGCTGCCAACAAAGCAGAGCTGCGTGCATTACAGACAACCATCCATCCTCATTTTCTGTTTAATGCGCTGAATGCGATTGCTTCGTCCATCCGAACCAAACCGGATCGGGCACGGGAGCTGATTGTGAATCTATCCGGGTACATGCGCTACAATCTGGAACTGTCGGATGAGTTAATCGATATTCATAAGGAACTGGAGCAGGTCCGGAATTATGTAGAGATTGAGAAAGCTCGCTTCGGCAGTCGACTTAACGTGATCTATGAGATTGATGAGGTTGCGGTGCATATTCCGAGTCTCGTTATCCAGCCGCTCGTCGAAAATGCAATTATTCATGGCATTCTCAAGGTGAAAGGACCCGGGACTGTTCGAATTCGGGTACAGGATTATCCGGAGTTTGTACGAATCAGTGTCAGTGATACAGGAGCAGGTATCAGTGCAGATATTATTGAGCGTGTCTACCACGACCGTATGCCTGGTAACCAGATCGGGCTATACAATGTGCATCGCCGGGTCAAACTTATCTACGGACAAGGTGTAACCATTACAAGACTGGAACAAGGAACCGATATTTTATTTGATGTGCCCAAAGGAGATGTCGTAACAAGGTGATGATGGATCAATGAGAGCTCTTATTGTGGAAGACGAGATTCTGGCAAGCGAGGAATTGAATTACCTGATCCAGGAACATAGTCAGATTGAGGTGGTGGATCGCCTTGAAGACGGGCTGGATGTACTAAAATTTTTGCAGGAACATGAAGTTGATGTGATTTTTCTCGATATCAATATTCCCTCGTTAGACGGCATGATGCTGGCCCATCATATTGGGAAGTTTGCAACGAAACCCTATATTGTATTTACTACGGCGTATAAGGAACATGCGGCAGAAGCCTTTGAGTTGGAGGCGTTCGATTATATTCTTAAGCCTTATGACGAGAAACGAATTGCTGCGATGCTCCATAAGCTGGAGCTGGCATTCAAGCGCGATCACGCGCCAGTGGAGCAACGTGTTGATGATGGAGTAGCCCCTCTGGCGGATGGACCTTCTGTGCAAGGGGAACTGTTACGAGAACGAGATACGAATTCCCATACGGACAAAAGAATTAATCTGCTGCGGAATGACAATATTATTGTTACGGATACAGCAGACATCTACTATGCGGAAGCGCAAGAGAAAGTGACGAAGGTATATACCAAAAATGGGGAGTTCACCATGCCAGTGAGCATATCGGATTTTCACAGCCGTCTGCCACAGGACACGTTTTTTCGCTGCCACCGTTCATACGTCGTAAATCTGTCTCAAATCCGTGAAATTGTACCTTGGTTTAACAACACGTATCTGCTTCGTCTGCGCGATCTGGAGGCTGAAGTACCTGTGAGTCGCGGTAAAGTCAAAGAATTCAGGCAACTCATGCGCATCTAGAAGCATTTCATTCCGCATCTGATGCAACTCATGCTCAAAACGGTGTAATGAATCCCCTTTCATGTATGATTAGCTTGTGAACGCATTCATGTATATGACATCGGCAAAGGGGAGATCACGATGAAAGCAGCAATTTCATCAGCTTCATCAACACCTGAATCAACATTTGCACCTACAAAAATGAACCGCTGGCTTATTGTTTTGGGGACCATCATTGTACAAATGGGTCTTGGAACCATCTATACTTGGAGTTTATTTAATCAACCGCTGTCTGATCGTTTCGGATGGGACGTCAGCTCGGTCGCGATAACTTTTTCAATTACCAGTTTTGCTTTGGCATTTGCCACATTGTTTGCAGGACGGTTGCAGGAACGTTGGGGTCTTCAGCGCCTGATCCGTGTAGCCGGGGTTGTGCTTGGGTTGGGTCTTATTCTGAGTTCCCAAGTCACTTCGCTAACACTGCTGTACATTTTGGCTGGATTTGTCGTTGGTTTTGCAGATGGTACGGCGTATATTACGTCGCTGTCTAATCTGATCAAGTGGTTCCCGGAGCGTAAAGGTCTGATCTCGGGGATCTCGGTCGGCGCCTTCGGTACCGGTAGTCTATTGTTCAAATATGTGAACTCGGCATTGATTGGTGCCGTTGGTCCTGCTCAGGCATTTATGTACTGGGGTATTATCGTTCTTGTTCTGGTGGTTGCGGGATCATTCCTGATCCGTGAAGCTGTTGTTCGTGAACAGGCTCCGGCAAGCAAGGAAGGATCAAAACAAGTCGTAGCACGTCATGACTACACGGTGAAAGAGATGCTGCGCACGAAAGAAGCGTATATGCTGTTCGTTATTTTCTTCACGGCGTGTATGAGTGGCCTATATCTGATCGGTATTGTCAAAGATATCGGTGTACAGCTGGCTGGACTTGATGTAGCTACAGCTGCGAATGCGGTAGCCATGGTTGCGATCTTTAACACGGCAGGACGTATTATTCTTGGTGCGCTGTCGGATAAAGTAGGACGAATGAAGGTCATCGCTGGTGCGCTGCTGGTTACAGCCGTAGCTGTCATGACACTTAGTCTGGTTCCACTGACCTTCGGGATCTTCTTCGCCTGTGTAGCGGCTATTGCATTCTGCTTCGGTGGTAACATTACGGTATTCCCGGCAATTGTGGCCGATTACTTCGGACTGAAAAATCAGAGCAAAAACTATGGCGTGATCTATCAGGGATTTGGATTTGGTGCTTTGGCTGGATCATTCATCAGCGCCCTGCTGGGCGGATTCCATCTAACCTTCATTGTGATTGCTGTACTCTGCGCTGTCTCGCTGTTGCTCGCACTGATCATTACCCCTCCAGGTCAAGGTCGTCGTGCACGTCAACGTGAAAAACAGATGAACCTTAACCCTTCATCACGGGCAAGCTAACAACATGCACTGGAAGTACGGAGCTGAGGATATTTCTTCATCTTAAAAAGTAATTGAAAACAGAGCGGTCTCCAGACGAGGCCGCTTTTTGGTATCTACTGTTGCCAGATTGCCGGCCGGCCTGTTGGCCTATCGGACTATCCGGCTGCCAGCGAGCGTGGTGCCTTGTGTGCATTCCATCATTCGCTTCTGTTATACTCTAGGTGAATCCAACAAGACTAAGACCAAGTTATGTACCCCAGAGGAGGCATATCATGAATTTCATTAAATACACACAACCTGATTTTGATGATTATTATGCATTGGTTTCCAATATGGAAGTAATGAAACAGATTACAGAACGTGCACTACCGGAGCAAGAGGCGAGATCACAATTCGAGTCCATGCTTGATTTTAATGAGCGTTCCACTTGTGGGCATTACCGGGTATTTAATGAAGATGGCGCCGGTGTGGCGTATGCCAAATTGATTCCGGATCAGGCAGACCCGACCCGAGCTGAGATAGGTTATATGATCCTGCCTGAACATTGGGGCAAAGGGCAGGGCACATCCATAGCATCACGGTTGATTATCCAGGCACAAGCCGCAGGGATTGGATCGCTCTATGCAGTTATCGATCCAGCTAACGCTGCTTCCCGCCAGATCTTAACCAGACAGAACTTTGTATCCACCTGGACAGGCGATTACGATGGTCTTCCTGGTGAGATCTTGGAGTTAAATCTTCAAATGAAGCGATAAACGAACTGTTCTGAGGGTAATCAGATATATAGGGCATCTTGCATGAGACGGATGGAACTCAGTATCATCATGGTGCATGGGTTCACCCATGTACATTTCATGCAAGATGCTTATATAGAGGTAGTTCAAAAAGTCCACTTTTGATTACGAATCATGCCTGCGGCATCATCAGCATCGAAGATGAAATTCAGCCGAAATGTCCGTTGCTCACGTAGTTTCCCTACGCTCCGCTACTCCATTTCTAGCTTTATTCCATCTTCTCGGTACTGAAAACCAGACTTTTTGAACAGGCAAATATAGAGATGTGGAGGAGATGACATATGAGCAATTCAACCATGGAACGTCTGAATGCGTTACTGCCGGAGTGGCTGGAGACCAGTCGTCTGCACACCGGACAGGGTAAAGTGGCTTCTTATATCCCGGAGCTTGTCAAAGCCTCTCAGGATGAGCTTGGTATACATATCATGGACGCCGAAGGGAACCATGTGTCGGCTGGGGATTGCGGTGTCCCGTTTACGATGCAAAGTATCTCTAAAGTATTTACCCTTATTCTAGCCCTTATGGATCATGGGGAAGAAGCGGTCTTCTTTAATGTAGGAAAAGAACCTACAGGCGACGATTACGATTCGATGATCAAGCTTGAATTGGTTGAACCCGGAATCCCGTTCAATCCGTTGATCAATGCGGGTGCGATTACGGTTTCCTCCCTTATTGCAGGAGATTGTAAGGAAGAGAAATCACGACGCATTCTGGAGTTTTTCCGCAAGCTGGCGAATAATGATCAGCTGGGCTATAACGAAGCGGTATTCGAGTCCGAATCGGAGAGCGGTCACTTGAACCGTTCGCTTGGTTATTTTCTGAAGCATAATGGTGTGATCAAGGATGACGTGGAGGATGTACTTGCCGTGTATTTCCGTCATTGCTCCATTGAAGTCACCTGTGCAGATCTGGCGCGAATGTCACTCGTTCTGGCGTATGATGGAACAGATCCGATTACGGGCAACGAGCTCATTCCTCGCCGTTATGTACAGATTGCGAAAACCTTTATGACGACCTGCGGTATGTACAATGCGTCAGGCGAATTTGCCATCGAAGTCGGTTTGCCCGCCAAGAGCGGTGTATCCGGAGGGATTTTGACCCTTGTACCGGGACAATTCGGTATTGGTCTTGTTGGCCCGGCTTTGAATCGCAAAGGCAATAGTATTGCCGGCGTGCATCTGCTCGAACGTCTGTCCAAGGAATTCGACTGGAGCTTTTTCTAAAAAGTTTTCTGAAAAAGAAACTATACCCTCATATGTAGCCGATGAATCACGTATCTGATATTTTGCTTCTTTAGAACGAAGTGAATGGTCTGGATATGTCTCGTCGGCTACTTTTGGTATTCACCAGGGAGTGTAGGAAGACAGTCCTGCATGGCAACGGCAATGATGCACCTATCATGGCACATCCACAACATCGGGTGGGTATATACGCCTTCATTCATTGGCTAGCGCCACATCTGTAATGAGGTTCATCTGAATATCCCGGGACCCGCTCTCCATCAGCAGTCGGAGGGTACGGGCAGGACGGTCCAGTCGAAGCACCTGCCCCGTGTAACGGATATCGTCATGTTCGTGAAACACGGCAATGGTGACCCTATCTCCAAGCATCATCGAGTTGCTGAGCAGACGGGACATTTCTTCCGCGGCCTGGGCATCCAGAGATGGGCGGGTGCGAGGAGCGAGTTGTTCCTGATGAATAATATAGGCTTCCCGGTGTTCGGGGAGCATCATGCGTGAGGACTCGAAGATACCGTTTTGCTGCAATTTCTTACTCATTTATAATGACCTCCAATTTTATGAGAACGTTCCTGTGCCTGGGCGGACGAGCAGAGGGAGGATGCCCGCATGATGGCGGTATCTCCGTACCTGCGTTTGATATCATCCGTGGCACGTTCCAATTCTCTTTTACGTTCACGGTCATCGAACCAGGATAGCTGCACTTCGGAATCAGGCACAAGTCCGGTCAATGATACGCTGATGCGGCGGATGGGTAATCCGTCCCAATGGCGCAGGAACAGAGCTGCTGCCGCATCATATACTTCATCCGTAATGTTGGTGGGTTCATTCACCTTCATCTGGCGGGAAAAACCGGTAGGCCGATCATAATCCTGTCCGCGACAGCCAACAGAGACCACATGACCCATGAGTGATTTGTCCCGGGAACGTCGACTGACGAGTTCCGCCAGTTCGAGGAGTACCACCTTGATATCTTCCCAGGAGTCATAGTCCCGGGGCAGTGTCATCTGATGTCCGATACCCTGCTGCTGATGAGCATATGTCCCGGGTTTGACCGGGGAATCGTCAATACCGCGGGCGATACGCCACAGTACCTCGCCATTCACACCCCAACGTTCTCTCAGCCGGGACAGTGGAGTCTGAGCCAGATCACCAATCGTATGGACTCCCATCTTGTAGAGATGCTGCGCCATGCGGGAACCAACCATGAACATGTCTCGCACAGGCTTCTTCCAGATGGTGGACGGCAGATCTTTGCGAGGCAACGTGCAGATGCCACCAGGGACTTTTTTGGCATACAGGTCACAAGCCATCTTACTGACGACCTTGGTATCACTGATACCGATTCGAATGTACACACCCGTCTCATCCATCACTCTGGATTGAATGCTGCGAGCAATCGTCTCGGGACTGCCGAACAGATCCAGGCTTCCGGTGACATCGAGAAACTGTTCATCAATACTATAGGGCTCCACCAGA
The DNA here is from genome assembly GCF_012912005.1 of Paenibacillus sp. SZ31. Lineage (GTDB taxonomy): Bacteria > Bacillota > Bacilli > Paenibacillales > Paenibacillaceae > Paenibacillus. Next base: position 36,148 of record NZ_JABBEA010000027.1, on the reverse strand, counting down.
TCGGTGTAAGACTGAAGGATGCGCGTAATATGAAGGGACACCCGAATGTACTCGGCCATCCGGGGACGAACGACAACAACATCCGGACATTTGGCGAGCGCTTCGCCCAGTCGTTCTGCTGTCGTGATTCCATAGGATTTGGCGAGTGGACAGGCCGCAAGAATAATACCCGAACGGCGCGCCGGATCTCCCGCGACAACGAGGGGGCGGTCCTTGTATTCGGGATGTGCAGACTTCTCCACACTGGCATAGAATGACTGGCAGTCGGCCAGCATGATGATACGTCTGTCTTGGCGGGGCATAAGACTTCTCTCCTTATCCGTGATGCTGTGCTCATCTGTTAAGCGTCGATTATGTCCATTTTAACATCGATATTTAACAGTTCATTTACAGTATGGAACAAGTGTTCCTGTTTTATAAGCATATCCGACAATTCGAAATGCAGCAACCGGAATTATTTTGCAAATTGGACACAATTAGTGGTTCGCCATATTAGAGGCAGAAATTAGGAAATAAGATGTGCTTTTTTACATTTAATGTGAGAGATCTGTGACCTCTGGGTGATGACCGGGAGTTCATTTAGCTTTTTGTAAAAGGTTTATAAATGGGCACAGTCCTATGGAGGGGGACTGACGTCCTTTTTTGATTTTCTGCATTTTTCAGAAAACCTTGATGTGACGCGGAATATCGCTGATGCGTTATCGGACTATAGTATCAATTTTGTAATCTTTATGGTTAATACTGTAAAATAGGCCGCAACTTTAAAATATGACTCGCGTTTAATGGGGTATGTGTTCAAACGGCAAACGTTGCCTGTACCCGCGTTGCACATAACAATAAAGGTTCCAGAATTGCAAGATCAGCAGGGTATCCAAACCATGCGATTCCAGTAGATATTAGTGTTCGGGAATCAGACATGTCCGAGAGGCATCCCGGTGCTAGTTGATGGCTCTTTTTACGAATTATGGGCAGAATGTTCCATTTCATGTTTGCTTCCATCAGCCTAGTTACAAATGCAGAGTCTTAGCGCTATAGTGAGAACTACACCGCTGACATCTCTACCAAGCGGACATCCGAAGCGGAAAGATTCGTAAACTTCACGTTGGACCATTCGATGTTGAAGCAGGATGCATATTAGAGAGGTGAGCAATCTAAAGACATGAGCAGACAAAGACGAAGACGCTGGCTATTAACGGTGTTGACAGGAGCAGTGGTGGTGACCGGTGGGATATTTGCCGGATGGCACTATATGCAACCCAAGCTCGTTACGTACACAGCGGAGAACGGCACGGAGATGAAATTCAAGACCGATGGAGACCGGTTCATGGAATACGGGCCAGATGGAACGTGGAGGGAGATGTTCGTCAAAGGTGTCAACCTGGGCGCAACTTCACCGGGGCATTACCCGGGAGAATTCCCGCTGACCAAAGAGGATTACTTGCGGTGGTTCCAGCAGATCGAGGATCTGGGAGCTAATGTAATCCGGGTATACACGGTTCACGAACCGATTTTCTACTCCGCATTGGTCGAATATAACCGCGGCCGGGAGCAACCGTTATATTTTATACAGGGCATATGGTCACCTGAAGAAGAGTTGATTGAGAAGCAGGATGCCTATGCGGCCCATATTGAGCAGACGTTCAAGCAGGAGATTGAAAAGGCCGTATCTGCTGTCTATGGCGATGCGGACATTCCTGCCAAGCAGGGAGAGTCCAGCGGCAAATACAAGACGAATGCAGGAAAATACCTGATGGCCTGGCATGTGGGTACGGAATGGGACCCGGCGATGGTAGACAACACGAACTCAAAACATGCGGACGTACCGCAGTACAAGGGAGTTCATTTCTCGGCGAGTCCAGAAGCATCACCGTTCGAGAACTGGCTCGCAGAGCTGCTGGATCATACGGCGGTCCTGGAGAAGAAGTACGGGTGGGAGCATCCGATGACCTTCACCAACTGGGTAACGACCGATGTGCTGGATCATCCCGGGGAGCCGCTGTATGAAGAGGATCTCGTGAGTGTGGATGCCCGTCATATTCAGCCTGAGGCGTGGGATGGTGGATATTTTGCAGCCTACCATGTGTACCCGTATTACCCGGATCTGTTCCATATTGATAAAACACTCCAAACGATCAAGGACGAGAACGGTGAGTACAACACGTATAAAAGTTATCTACGCAAACTGAAAGCCGAGTTTTCCGATATGCCTGTAATGATTACAGAGTATGGCGTACCCTCTTCTCTTGGTATTTCCCATCTGGGTATGGGAGGACGGAATCAGGGTGGACATAACGAAGTAGAGCAGGGAGATATTGACGCGTCTCTGACGCAGGATATCTATGATGAAGGGTATTCGGGAGCGATTGTGTTCATGTGGCAGGATGAGTGGTTCAAAAAAACATGGAACACGATGCCACTGGAAATCCCCGCTGATCGCCGTGCATATTGGCTGAACGTGCTGACGAACGAGAAGATGTTTGGTCTGCTTGCCATGGACCCTGGTAAACAGGAACAGTTAACCATCGATGGCACACTAGATGACTGGGATGATCTGAAGGATGAAGAAGTTACTACCTGGCAGGGCCAAGTGGACGGCATTCAGGAGATGAAGATGACCCATGATGAAGCCTATCTGTATATTGGATTGACCTTGGATCAACCTTTTGACCCGGAGAAGACATTGCTGCGAATTGGCACAGATACACTTGCTGGAGGCAGTCAACCAGATAAGTTACTCCCGGGCCGGACGCTCAGTGATGGTCTTGAGACAGTGATTACACTGGGGCAGGATGAAGAATCACAGGTGGAGATCGCCAAAGATTATGACTTTAATCAGCGTCTGTACGGCAAAGAAGGATACGATATGCTGCCAGATCAGCAGTCAGATTCCGCAGATAATCCGTTCCACCCATGGAATCTGGCAGTCAGCCTGAGGATGACACCGCCGGATACCCGATCTGCTCAACCGTTCATGAATGAAAAGGTCGGAACATTGAAGCGAGGAACGACGGCTCCCGGCCAACCTGATACGGATTCATTAACGGCATGGCAGTATAATGGCAATCAAGTGGAGATGCGAATTCCCTGGATGCTGCTCGGGTTTGGTGATCCGAGTTCGCTGCAAGCGATCGATTATGAACCGCTCAAGAATGGACGTGAGTTCTCCACAGTTGCTGTGGAAGGCATTACCCTCATTCCATGGTTAACGGACCGTGCCACGAAGAAGGTATCTTGGCCTGGGGGTGAACAGACAACTCTGGACCTGAAGACATTGCCGGTATATAGCTGGCAGCCTTGGGAGCAGGTGCAGTATAGTGAACGGCTGAAGCTAAGCTACGACAAAATGAAGAAGAGCTACGAAAAAATTCCTAGTTTTCAGATCGAATAAATGAGTATAAAGGAGGACCTTTTCACATGTTTCCAAGTTTGGCTTTGGCCTATCTGTTTTTGTACATTTGTATCGCACTCGTGGTTGTAGGCGTCATCGTATTGTTTGCCATGAAAATGTCCCACAATGGCAAACGACGCAAGACGGCGTTCTATGAATTGAAACAGCGTGACTACTTCACCTATCTGCAAACGGCTTTGACCGAGAATAGTCCGCTCAGACTGCCACCAGGCAAGCTGGCTCCGCTGGAACGCAGAGTCATTCAGGACAGGCTGATTGAATGGATCGACCAGTTCAAGGGTGAATATCGCGACAAATTAATTGCACTGTGTCGTGAAGCAGGATTCGTAGAGCATGATCTGAAGGAACTGGGTCGTCTGCGTTACGGCCGCCAGATTGATGCGGCTTATCGCTTGGGTGGCATGCGTTGTCCCGAAGCCGTTCCGGGTTTGATGGAATTGCTGAAGGATGAGAAACCAGGTCCGATGGCCATTATGATTGGTCGTTCTATCTCCAGATGTACGACTCGGCAAGGTGAACTGAAAGACATGCTCGCTTTGCTGTTAACCAAAGGCAAGTCCATTCACCATCTGGCAGCAGATATTCTGCTCGAAGCGAGTCTGGATACGAGCAGAATTCTAATTGAGTTGCTGGAAGATCGGAATCCTGATTTTGTCAAAGTCGGACTGGTTGCCATGTGGGGACAGGCTGTACCTGAAGTGATGCCTGCACTCGACAGACTGGTAGGCGCAGAACATCAGGATGTACGTGCCGAAGCGGTGAAGCTGTACCTTAGCGCAAGTCCGGCACTCCGGGATGAGACGATTCTGAAGCTTATTCAGGATACCGACCCGGAAGTTCGCGCCGAAGTCGTACAAGCGCTCGGTTCGAAACATGCATCTGGCAGCATTCCATTACTGCGCAAAGCGCTGCGGGATGAAGACTGGAGAGTTCGTTATAACAGTGCGGAGAGTCTGAGCAAGCTCGGTGAACCGGGATTCGAAGCGCTGTGTCAGGCAGCAGTGCAAGGTACAGGTGCTGAACGCGAGATTGCGATGCAGCAGATCGAAAGTACCATGCAGCATACGAGAACCGAGGACAGAGCTGTAGAGCAGATGATTGCGCATAACAAAAAAAGACTGCTGTACGATCGCTATTTTGGCCCTGTACGCGAGAACAGAACGAGCAAGAAGCGCACAGGTGTCGCTACGGTAGGAGGGGATTACACTGCTTAGGGATCTACTATTAATCTACGGCATGGTCGCAATCTACTATGTTGTTTTTGTAAATACGCTCTATTTTTCCATTCTGGCCTTATCGTTTCGTAATATCTGGACGATCTTCCGGCGGTCGCATTATTCCAAATACAATACATTGTCAGGCTCGGAACTGGTGCCTTCGGTTTCTCTGCTGGTACCGGCATACAACGAGGAACTGACGATTATTGAAAATGTGAACTGCTTGATGACGCTGAATTATCCAACGTATGAAGTCATTGTTGTGAATGATGGCTCCAGCGATGCCACGCTGAAGATCTTGTTAGAAGAATATCGCCTGAAGCCGGTACCTAATACGAAGATTCGGGGCAAGATTGCCTGTCAGAAAATTCGTGGGATCTATCATAATCCGGAGTTCCCGGATCTGTATGTCATTGACAAGGAAAACGGCGGGAAGGCCGATTCCCTCAATGCCGGGATCAACCTGTCCCATTATCCGTTGATTTCTTCCATCGATGCCGATTCGTTGCTGGAGAAGGATGCCCTGATCCGCATGGCACGCATGTATATGGAGAATCCGGAAGAGACGGTAGCCATCGGTGGAGATGTAAGGATAGCCAATGGCTGCAAAATTGAAAACGGGGCAGTGCAAGATGTATCGCTGCCACGCAAGATCTGGCCCATGTTCCAGTCGATTGAATATCTCAAAGCCTTCCTGGGCGGACGGATTGGCTGGAGTCACATGAACGGTCTGATCATTGTCTCTGGTGCCTTCGGCATGTTCCGTAAGGACGCTGTTATCGCAGTGGGTGGATACCGGGATGGTTATCCTGGGGAAGACATGAACATCATCATCAAGCTTCACCGTTACATGTTGGAAAACAAATTGAAGTACCGCGTTGCCTTCTGTCCTGAGGCCGTATGCTGGACACAAGCACCGGATTCCTACCGAATTTTGTCCAGTCAGCGCAAGCGCTGGGGCCGCGGAAATCTGAAGAACATGATCGAGAATCGCGGCATGTTGTTCAATCCGAAATATAAGGTTATGGGTATGGTGACCATGCCATATAACGTTATTTTTGAAGCATTGAACCCATATTTCCGGATTACCGGACTTCTGGCTCTCGCCGGATATGTGCTTCTGGATATGACGCAATGGCCGATTCTGGTTCTATTCGGACTATTGAACTTCGTGAGTGGTTATCTGCTGAGTGTAGGCGCACTAGTTCTGGAGGAGATTGCTTTCAAACGTTACAACAAGCTCTCCGATCTGGTCAAAATGCTGGTCTACTCCGCGCTGAAATTCGTCGGCTACCATCAGCTGGGCGTACTGTGGAGATTGCAGGGACATGTGCAGTTCATGCAAAACAACAACTCATGGGGTACCATGACACGCCAAAGCTGGTCCGAGGATGAGAAGAAAACAAGCGAAGCCGCTTAAGTAAAGAATAATCAAAGCAATTATATGTCCAACTAGACATTTACACGATAACGGAGAGGGCAGAAAAAGCTTGAAGAAGCGAAGCGTGCACCTAAAAGCTTTCTGAAAGAAAGCTGCATCGAAAGCATACGCTTATCCCCGGATTTCCCCTTGTATAAAGGAATCAAAAAATCTGGGGATAACAGTGATCGAAAGGCTGTTCTGTCATCGGAGTGTCAGTGTAAATAATATTTTCTGGACTTATATAGATAATCGAGGAGAAGGGTGGAAAAGAACATGCCAAATACGGCGACATTGCAGCGTGAGGCTGCCGTTAATGTGTACCGAAGTGTAGAACAGGGATTGAAGGAAACGGGTGCCGAAACATGCGGCTTAATGTTCATCCATTGTGCAGGAAACTCTCAACCTGAGCAGCAGGTCAGGACACATCTGGAGCAAACGAGTGAGTCTGCCTTCCAGGTGTGGAAGGATGGGGCGACCCAGGCGATTGCTGTCCTGCTGCCAGGGTTGTCACTGGATGAGGTTCACTATGAAGGGCTTCGGATCAAGCATGAGCTGCAAGAGACCGTGCCCGGTGCCGATCCACAGATTACACTGGCCAGTTTCCCGGAAGGGGAGCGCCCTTCGAAGGCAACCATTCAGCATATGGCTGAATCCTCGAAGCTCGTAGATTCGTCGGAGATTCATATCTACACGCTGGACAATACAGTGGACGAGCCGGAACGCATTTTGATTGTGGATAACGATCCGACGGTACGCGAATTCCTGCAGTTGCGACTGAAGATGCAGGGCTACGAAACCTATGAAGCCGTAGATGGACTGGCTGCACTGGAGTTGATCGAGAAAGTCACACCAGACCTGGTGCTCACCGAGCTGAATCTGTATGGCATCGACGGTCTGCCGTTCATTCATCATATCCAGAATCTGAAGATGGAGCAGCCACCCAAAATTGTCGTGTTAACCGAGCAACGTGTCGAGCAGACGATCAGTCAATGTTTCCGCAGCGGAGTGGATGATTACATGACCAAACCGTTCTCGCCTGTAGAACTGGATGCCCGAATCAGACGCTGCCTGCATTAGAAGACGGCTTGAATATGCTGATTGTGTGAAGTGCAAAGTAAGAGCTTTTTTTACACTATGAATCAGATAGATTAGAGCAACATTTAGAGCACAGACACTCATCTATTTATATGGATTTTAAGCACCATCAAATACACTGCCCGGAGGGAATATCATGGAGAATCAACAATTCCACACATTACTGAATGCGATTGAAAATAAAGAAGCTGTACTCGGCGTCGTCGGGCTCGGTTACGTAGGACTTCCACTTGCCGTGGAAATGGTCAATCAAGGTTTCACGGTAATCGGAATTGATCTGGATGCGTCCAAAGTAGAAAGTATCTATCAAGGAGATTCCTATATTCACGATATTTCGTCCGATGAGTTGAAAAAAGTAATGCAAAGCGGTCGTTTCCAGCCAACGACAGATTACAGTATGCTGCGCGTGATCGACGCACTTAGTATCTGCGTACCAACACCGCTTAGTGAGAATCAGGACCCGGATACGTCTTACATTGAGACCGTTGTGGATCAGATCAAACTGCATATGAAACCAGGCATGTTGATTACGCTGGAGAGCACTACTTATCCAGGTACAACCGAAGAACTGATCCAGCAGCAGCTGGACAAGATCGGACAAGAAGCAGGTAAAGACTATTTCCTCTGCTTCTCGCCTGAGCGTGTGGACCCGTCGAACGGACGTTTCACAACATTTAATACTCCGAAAGTAATCGGGGGCACGACTGAAGCCTGCCTGAAACTCGGAACAGCGCTATATAGCAAATATGTAGAAACAGTAGTACCGGTATCTTCCCCGAAAGTGGCTGAGATGTCCAAACTGTTGGAGAACACATTCCGCAGCGTGAACATTGCCTTTGTGAATGAAATGGCGATGATGTGCGACCGCATGGGCATCGATATCTGGGAAGTGATTGACGCGGCGGCAACGAAACCATTTGGTTTCATGCCATTCTATCCAGGCCCAGGCATCGGTGGACACTGCATCCCGCTTGATCCGATGTACCTGTCATGGAAGGCCAAAGGCTTCCGTTTCTATAGCAAATTCATTGAGCTGGCGCAATCCACCAATGACAACATGCCATATTATGTGTTGAACAAAACGTCAACGATTTTGAACGAATACGCTAAATCCGTACGTAAATCCAATATTCTGCTCCTCGGCATGTCGTACAAACCGAATATTGCCGATCTGCGTGAATCACCAGGACTGGAAGTATATGAACTGTTCAAGGAAAGTGGAGCTAACGTTAGCTACTACGATCCACATGCAGATTCCTTCCAGGACAAGCATGGGGAGACCGTACACAGCGAAGCGTTCAATCTGGAACAGTTCAAGAAGTACGATTGCATCGTGCTAATCACCAACCACAGCGATTTGCCTTACTTTGATATTGCCGAGATGGGTGTTCCGATTCTGGATACACGTAATGCGTTCCGTTCGTACACACATCCGCACATTTACAAGATTGGTCACTCGGTACAGCATCCTGTGCTTGAGCCAAGTGAAGCGTTGCTCGTCTGAGGAAATATATGAGGCAACGGGGCAAACTGGTGGGTATGGCGAAATGGGCCATTCTGGCTGTGGTGTTGTGCCTGCTGCTTCTGTCCTGGATGTTCAAATGGTTCTCGGCAGAGGAACACAAAGCGACCTGGCTGTGGGACGCGTCCATTATTGCAGAACAGACGCCTGAGATTATTGCCTTTTCCAAAGAACAGGGCGTAGATACCATCTTCCTGCAAATTCAGGATGAGGTGCCTGACGCAACATACCGCAAATTCATTGCGGCTGCAGGGCAGGCCGAGATTGAAGTGCATGGACTTAACGGTCATGCAGACTGGGCCTATGAGGAGAAGCGGGATGAAGGGCTTGCTTTTATCGAGCGAGTACGAGCATACAATGCAGCTTCGGCGAAGAATGAACGCTTCCAAGGCATTCAACTGGATGTGGAGCCGTATCAGCTGAAGCGCTGGGAGAACGAGGAAAGTAGCGTCATTGCAGAGTGGCAGAACAACATGAAGGCCTGGACGAAAGCCGGAGAGGATGCCGGACTGTACATGAGCGCGGCCATTCCGTTCTGGCTAGATGCCCATCAGTCGGCTGAAGGTGAGGGTACATTCAGTCGCTGGGTGATCTCCAACTTCGATGCAGTGGCAATCATGGCTTACCGGGATAGTGGGCAGCAGATGTATGATCTGTCCAAGGAAGAACTGGACGAAGCGGATGATCTCGGCAAGAAAGTCTGGATAGGAGCGGAACTCGCCGATACACACGAGGGGGATCACCTGACCTTTTTCCGTAAACCGGTTAGCAATATGAATGAAGAGATGGCGAAGGTGTTCGATCTGGGTTCCTCTCATTCTTCTTTTGCAGGTGTGGCTGTGCATCATTATGAAGCATGGTATGCCAAAGAGAACGGAATTCCGCTTGCGCGTAAGGATAAGGAGAAAGAATAGCGTTAGGTCAACGTAAAAAAGTTCCTGATTCTTGGTACGTGCGTCAAGAATATAGTATAGAAAGAAGGCAAGTCCCGGGTTAATGGGGCTTGCCTTCTTTGGTGGTGGATTTAGTAATGGATTTTGCAAGTTATGGTGTGCAGGCTATGAAACTCAGGAGTCCGCTGTACTTCGGTAGATACGGTATCGTACACAAGTCAGGGTACACGAGACTGAGTTATAGGCTGGGGAGCGAAAGGGCGCTCCCTCAATCTTTCGTGCTCTCCGCTGTACGATAGCGATTGGGAGGTAGCCCAACTTGCTTTTTGAACGCTTTGGAGAAGGAGAACAAGTCCGGGTAACCTACGGAATGAGCCACTTCAGTTAAACTTAGCGGCGTCTGCACGAGCAGACGTTTAGCCTGATTCATTTTCAATTGTTGGATATACTGCACAGGGGACAAACCATAGGCTTTGCGGAACTGTTTGGCAAAATGGGTTCGATCCACACCCGCATGAGCGGACACACCTTCCACAGAGATGCCGCCTGCAAAATGAATGTCCATGTATTCCTTGCCTTTCTGAAGCCAAGGTGTGGCTGAATCTGGTTGCAATCCTTTGGTTGCGGGGGAACGCGCAATCCGGTCAAAGAGGCTTAGAAACCGGGTGAGTCGTCCCAGATCGCTCGCTCCGTCCTGCGGTTTGCGAACATCCTCCATGAACGAGCGCATGGCGCTTGCAGTCTCCGGTGTCAGGACACCTGAACGATACGGTGAATCGGGTGTAAGTCCAATTCGAGACAGCAGTTCGGCTGCATGTGCGCCGTCAAAGGCAATAAATATTTTCTGCAACGTGTCCTCCGGGTCCGTCCAGTACTCATGAGTAACATGCGGAAATAGACAGAACGCATCCCTGGCTCGAAGGGCGTGACGCTGTCCGTTCTGTATGAATGTACCTTCCCCCTCCAGCACAAATAGCAAATAATGATAAGGTGTGGTACGAGGGCCAATATGATAGTTGGTCTTGGCTACGTTGCGGCCAATGCGAATCGGCCAGGCGCCACCAGCTTTCTCGAATTCAGATGGAGTGAAGAAAATAATATCCAAAAACTCATGGTGGTCCTCCTTCATGCTCTCGGTCATCAGGAACACCTCTTTATTGTATAAGTATCGTTAAAAGTTTTATTTATAACCTATTATACAGGTGGGTTTTATACATATTCAAGATCAGGAAGACCTAAATCTGAGAAAAGACCACAAAATGACAAAATAAAGTTGCCGCGAAATGACATTGATCATAGACAAATCAATTGATATGATGTCCATACCTATTAAACCAAGTTAATTAATCGGTATTTGGATGCTTACTTTGAAAATGAATTAGAAATTAGGCGCACTTTAAAAATAAGTTTCATGAGATGCCAACGTAGTGGAGGGGACGAAATCGATTCTGAAGAAGCGAAGCGGTCGCCTTTATCCTTGAATTTTTACCTTTAAAAAAGGAGAATCAAAAAAAATCAAGGATAACAGTGATCGGAAGAACGATTCGTACCCGGAACGTCAAGGAGGCGTAACGGTAACTTTTTTTAACATGAGACTTTATTTATTCATAGAAGGGATTGACTTTTGTGAGCGAACAGGAAGAAATGAAGTTTGGATGGTTTTTGCCTACAGCAGGGGATGGTAAGTATGTAGGGGTTGCCCCGGAGCGGGAGCCAAGTTTGGATTATCTGATCGATGTGGCACAGACGGCGGAGAAGGCAGGATTCGAATTTGTACTGATTCCGACAGGGGGAGCCTGTCTGGACGCGTGGGTGGTTGGCTCGGCTGTGATGAGTCATACGAAGACATTGCGTCCCCTTGTCGCCATTCGCCCGGGTTTGGTTACACCCGTACTCGCTGCACGAATGGGAGCGGCACTGGATCAGCTCTCTGGTGGTCGCGCCATGATCAATGTGGTGACAGGCAGTTCCGTTCGAGATCTGGAGGAACTCGGTGATCCACTGGCACATGCGCATGATGAGCGGTATGTGCGGGCGAGCGAGTATATGGAAGTCATGAAGCGTTCATGGACTCAATCGACGGGACTGAATCTGACGGAGTTTGCTGGAAGCGGTTCAAAATCTAGTGCAGATGCACCCAGCGATCCCAATCCTGAATTCAACGGGCAGTATTACAATTTCAAAGGACCGGTAGGCATGCCGGAGACGGTGCAAAATCCGCATCCACCATTCTATCTGGGAGGAAGTTCACCAATTGCCAAAAAGGTCGCTGTTGAACATGCGGATACGTTCCTCATGTGGGGCGAGCCTCATGACTGGATTCAGGAGCAGATTGAAGAGATTGAGGTCATCCGTCAGCAGGTGAAAGAGGAAACAGGACAAGATCGTCAGCTCCGTTACGGCATGCGTGCTCAGGTGCTCATTCGGGATACCGAAGAAGAAGCATGGGCAGCAGCTTGGGAGATTATCAGCAAAGTACCACCAGAAGCGATTGAGAAAGCCAAAGCCGCTTTTGCCGAGACGGATGCAACCAACCAACGCAGACAGAATGAGCTACGGGAACTGTCCGAGAAGCAGCAGTTTGTCGTAGGTCCTAACCTGTGGACAGGCTTGTCCGTTGTGCGTTCCGGCGGTGCGATCCTTATTGTAGGTACAGCAGAACAGGTCGCAGAGCGTTTGATGGAATATGGAGATCTGGGCGTTACGACCTTCATTCTGTCCGGTTACCCGCATCTGGAAGAGGCAGAAATCTTCGGACGTACCGTGATGCCGATCATTCGTGAGAAATGGAAAACAAGACAGAAGCAGCATCAAGTTACTACCACTTAAGTAAGTTAACTTTTTTTACACTTTAACGGAGAGGGCAGAACCGATCTGAAGAAGCGAAGCTAAAAGCTTTCTGAAAGAAAGCTACTTCGTAAGCATCATCTTGCCTTTATCCCCGGATTTTAACCATTGAGAAAAATGATTCAAAAAATCCGGGGATAACAGCGATCGGAAGATGGTACTGCACTCGGAGTGCCCCGTGTAATAACTTTCGTGCAACTTACATTAATCATCCTCAGGAGGTCGTCTTTCATGAAAAAAAATAAAAAATTAATCCTGCCGCTCGTCAGTATGCTGGTGATGTCCATCTTGCTGTCAGCTTGCGGCGGCAGGGATAACGCGTCATCTGGAGAGAACGGCTCCTCGGGTTCAGGCAAAGTTACGATCAGCTTCATGCACTGGCGTGGAGAAGATTCCGAAGCACTCAACAAGACTATTGACGCATTTGAAAAAGAAAACCCGAACATCAACGTGGAGATGCAGACGTTGCCCTCCGATCAATACCAGTCCACCGTTCAATCTAAAATCAGTGATGGTTCGGTAGGGGATGTATTTGCTTCCTTCCCGGGTGCACAGTTCGAAGCTTTCACCAAAGCCGGCTTGTTCACGGATCTGACCGGATCATCATTCCTGTCGGCCTACAATTCGAAGCTGATTGAATCAGGACAGCATGATGGCAAGCAATATGCGATCCCGTACCAACTCGTATATAACGATCCCATCTATAACGTAAAACTGTTTGAACAATACGGCTTGACGCCACCAACCGATTGGGAAGGCTTCCTGGCACTTTGCCAGAAGCTGAAAGACAATGGTATCATTCCGATTGCCTTTGCCGGAGCGGACATTGGCCCAGGGCAATTCATGAATACGATGGTGATGAACAATGCACCGAGTGACGACATTTTTACCAAAGTAGAAGCTGGGGAAGCCAAACTGACGGATGAGTTTTGGGTGAAAACGTTGACTCAAATCAAGGAACTGAACGATAAAGGTTACTTCCAACAGGATGCACTGGGTACGAAGGACCCTGCGGCGGGCGCACTGTTTATTCAAGAGAAAGCAGCGATGCTGGCAAGTGGATCGTATCAATTGGCTCAGAACAAGCAGCAGAATCCGAACCTGGAGCAAAAACTGCTTGCACCGATTACAGTAAGTGCAGATCAAGCGAAGTATGAAGGAGTGCATACCACTACGTTCATGCTCGCGGTGAACAGCAAGTCGAAACATCCGGAAGAAGCGAAGAAGTTCCTCGAATTCCTTAGCAATCCCGATGTAGCGAGTGACTATGCCAACCAAACGGGACAAAATGTAACGGTGAATGATGTGAAGTACGATACGCCTGAGCTTCAGGTAGCCGGAGAATGGGCAACCAAAAAGACCGTGTTCCAGCCACGGTTCACCATCCTGAACGGAGATAATCAAAAAGCAGTAACCAACTCCATCCAGGCTGTACTGAGCGGCACTTCTCCGGAAGAAGCAGCACAGCAGGCACAAGCGATCATTGATCAGCATATCGGGAAATAAACGATGAAAAACCGTCTTCAGCTATCCCTGTTTCTGATCCCCGGGTTGCTGCTGTACGTTGGATTGTTCGTATTTCCTACATTGACGGGGCTGTTCTATTCCTTTACGGACTGGGATGGGGTATCCCCGTCGTATGCATTTGTAGGGCTGGATAATTACAAGGACAGTCTCAGCAGCATCGTATTCCGCAAAGCCTTTGGTAACAACGTGGAGTTCATGTTAACGGTTGTTATTGCACAAACCTTTATTTCACTTGTCCTGGCTCTGCTCTTGGTACGTAATACCAAGACACGCATTGTGCTTCGGGCATTGTATTTCCTGCCTGCGATTCTGTCCTCCGTATCGGTTGGACTGATCTGGGCATTCATGTATGATCCATCCATTGGATTGATCAACTATGGACTGAATGAAGCAGGGATGAGCAGCATCGCTCGTAACTGGATTGGTGATCCCAAGATCGCCATCTATTCCATCGCTGCGGTACAGGTATGGGCACATGCTGGGCAGATGATGATTGTATTCATCGCAGGTCTGCAAGGCATCCCGGCAGAACTGTATGAGGCGGCTCGTATGGACGGCGGCAGCAAATGGCAGGTATTTCGTACCGTGACCTGGCCACTGCTGGCACCTTCGGCAACGATTGTTGTGGCTTATACGACCATTCAATCGTTCAAGGCATTTGACCTCATTTTCACAATGACGGACGGAGGCCCGAACTACGCAACTGAAATTTTGACAACCTATATCTATCATACCGCCTTTGGCAGCTATTCATTTGGTCTGGCTTCTGCCGGTTCCATGATCTTCCTGGTGTTGCTCGCGCTCTTGACGCTGTTGCAGTTCAAGGCACTGCGTGCCGACCGGGTAAGTTATTGAGGTTGATGTTGGAGCATTCATCCTGCAATCGAGGCAGAAGGGAGTTCACATGTTTTTAAAATGGTTCAATCGCCTGATCTTATTGGTGTACGCGCTGCTGATTCTGGTGCCGCTGTACTTTGTATTTGTATCCTCGTTCAAAACAAGCAGCAACTTCTTCACCAGTCCATTCAGCTGGCCGGACCCGTTTACGTGGGATAACATCACGGGCATGTTCCGCAATCAGCCGATGTGGCAATATTTCGGGAACAGTCTGGTCGTGACGCTCGGTACGGTTGCCATTGAGTTATTGCTGAGCAGCATGATTGCTTACGCTATTGTCCGCTGGGGCGGCAGCGTAGGCAAAATCGTGTTTGCTCTGTTCGTAGCCGGTCTAATCGTTCCTTCCCAGGTGAGTATGCTGCCGATCTATTCCCTCACGCGTACACTAGGGTGGTCGGACAGTCTAACGGGCCTGATTGTCGTATCTGCCGCGATGCTGATGCCTGTCTCTGTGTTCATGCTGACAGGTTTCATGCGCATGCTCAATTCGGAGATTCTGGAAGCGGGCAGTATGGATGGGGCCAGCGAGTGGAGACTCTATACCCGGATTGCATTGCCACTGGCTGCACCTTCACTGGCGGCAACGGCTACGTTCCTGCTCGTCATGGTCTGGAATGATTTGCTTATTCCGATGCTGATGCTCAGCAGTAAGTCCAAGCTAACATTACCTCTCGCGCTTATGCAGTTCCGCGGGGAATACGTGACGAACTATCCGATGATGCTTACGGGTGTGCTGGTAACGGCCATTCCGATGATCGCGTTGTTTCTTCTGCTCCAGCGTTACTTTGTTGCAGGTCTGACAGCGGGTTCACTCAAGGGGTAAGGTATCGCAGAAATCGGAAGGGAAAGCTTATTTTGCATTGATTTCTGGAGCATTCTGCATAATAATGATTTAGTGTCAGAATGACTACATAGAGATCAAGGGAGCTATAAGTGATGAGCAAACTGGAAGTATTGCGGAATCCCAAGCAGCGCAAGCTGCTGTTCAGTGCCGGCATGAGCTGGCTGTTTGATGCGATGGAAGTTGGTATGATCTCCTTTATCGTGGCTGCACTTGCCAAGGAATGGAGTCTCAGTCCGGGACAAGTCGGCGTGCTTACGAGTATTAACTCGATCGGTATGGCGCTAGGAGCTTTGCTTGCAGGTGCACTTGCGGACCGTTTTGGACGGAAGGCCATTCTGATGTGGACCTTGCTAATCTTCACGATTGCAAGCGGTCTGTCTGCATTGGCGACTGGATTCGCCGTATTGTGTGCACTGCGTCTGGTTGCAGGTATTGGACTTGGCGGAGAGCTGCCCGTGGCATCCACACTGGTATCGGAGTCGATGCCTACAGCGGAACGGGGACGTGCCGTTGTATTATTGGAAAGTTTCTGGGCAGGGGGCTGGATTGTATCAGCACTGATTGCGAACTTTGTTATCCCGGAGTACGGATGGAGAATTGCCTTTGCCATTGGTGCGCTTCCGGCGTTCTACGCACTGTATCTGCGTCGTGCTATTCAGGACCCGCCGCGCTACAAGAATCACACCAAACTTCATAAGATCACGTTCCGCGAGAAAGTGGCTACCGTCTGGTCAGCACCACATCGCCGTACAACGTTGATGCTCTGGATTTTGTGGTTTACCGTCATTTTCTCCTATTATGGTATGTTCCTGTGGTTGCCTTCGGTTGTGATGGCGAAAGGATTTACAATGGTCAAAAGCTTCCAATACGTGCTGATCATGACGATCGCACAGTTGCCAGGTTACTTCACCGCGGCGTACTTCATTGAACGTTACGGTCGCAAGTTCGTACTGGTTGTGTATCTTACCTTGACTGCATTCAGTGCGATTGCGTTTGGACTGGCAACAACGGAAGCGACAATCCTGACCGCAGGAATCTGTCTTTCCTTCTTCAATCTGGGAGCCTGGGGTGGTCTGTACGCCTACAGCCCGGAATTGTATCCGACTTCCGTTCGTTCGACAGGTGTGGGTCTAGCTACATCGGTTGGCCGGATCGGTGGCGTACTTGCTCCATTAATGGTCGGTATGTTGGTTCAGCGCGAAGTGGCGATCAGCCTGATTTTCACGATTTTCTTCGTGACAATCCTCATTGGCGCAGCAGCTGTACTGTTCTGGGGCCGGGAAACGAAGGGTCAGGAACTTGCTGAGTAATTGTCAATAAATTCAGGCGCAACTTTTGTACGGGTCTGCCTGCCTATGAAAATGGCGGGGTGGACAAGCGGTATATGGTTGATACAAGAAGGGGTGTGACCATGGTGTGACCATGGGCTCATGCCTCTTTTTGTTATGTTCAGCGTCGGTTTTCCACTGCGTCATCGGTCCGATAGACTTCATTTTTTCTATATCCTATAATGACACTCGGGATGTCCAACCGTGAGGATTCAGGAGGAAGATGTGGGATCTGGATTCAGAAAAGTGGAGGTTAATGGAATGATGAAGAATAATATTGGAATGGATCAAGCGAATGAAATCAATGAAAAGAATATGATAAGTGAATTAGATAGCGTGAGTGAGATGAAAGAGATGAAGGTGGGAAGCCATATGAACAGTAATGAACGGACTACAGTTGATAGCACGAATGAGGGGCTGGATCAATTAACGTTTGCTGACAACATGGAGCCTATCACTGTCAGTCGGAAAGTCACTCATGGGAAGGGGAACACGGCTGGCAAAAGAGCAGGGCGGGTCAGCTTGCTTCTCGGTGCCTGCGCATTGACTCTGGGATTGACCGTGGCAGCTCCATCTGCGGGAGCACAGAAGCTGGAACAGGGCGTTCGTAGCGAGCATGTGCTGCAATTGCAGGAGCAATTAAGCGATCTGGGGTACTTTGACGCCGGAATGACTGGATATTATGGTACCATCACCAAAGGTGCTGTCCGCAAGTTCCAGCAGGCGCAGGGACTAAGTGCAGATGGAGTTGCAGGTCCGGCGACACTGAACAGGCTGAATAAAAAGGCTAAAGCCGAAGGCGAGACGTTACGCCAGTTGGCGAAGCTGATCCATGGTGAAGCGCGCGGAGAATCTTTTGAAGGGCAAGTCGCTGTAGGAGCGGTTGTGTTGAATCGGGTACATTCGAGTGAATTCCCGTCGTCTATTTCGAAGGTTATTTTCCAGAAAGGGCAATTCACGGCTATAGACGATGGCCAGTTTAATACCAAGCCAACCCAGACCTCTTACAGGGCTGCTCGCAAAGCTTTAAATGGCACTGATCCGACGAACGGAGCGCTCTATTATTACAATCCGAAGATTGCCACGTCGGTGTGGAGTAAGAGCAGGCCGACGCTTCTGACCATTGGGCAGCATGATTTTACGAGATGAGTATAAGTAGAGATATGTAGTTAATATTTGAAATGATAATGGTGAACCTCGGCTGTACGCTGCTGAATGCAGACGTGCTACCGGGGTTTGTTTTATATTTTGGTTATGCAGGCGAGGAGTGTGGGGATTTCTTCCGTATCTTGATGTCCCTCTTTTCAATTGACAATGATTATCGTTATCGAATATCATCAAAGGATTACAAAGGGATTTATTACTGAATAATAGGTTCAGTATGGGGTCTATCGGGGGAGAAAAATAGTGAACTGGGAAGAGTATATTCAAATGTGGGACAATTCATCGATTCAGCTGGTGGATATTCGCCAACTTGTAATAAGTAGTGGGGGGAAGCAGCAATACCATCTCCCAGTCAGTGGTTTTATATATATCGTGCAAGGACAAGGCACCATTTCACGGGATGAAGATATACATATATTTAAACGGTTTTATCTACTGCATGCAGGAAAAGGAAGCAGGATCAGGATCGAAGCTGGGCAAGATGAGGTCACGTACTATTACATTTTATATAGAGGTAGTATGTCTCCCAAAGCTAGTAAAGAGATTCAGCACAACTATGACATGAATAACCCCTTTCAGTTACCGTATGCCTATCAGCCTCTCGCTCCGCTTAATCTATATCGCCATGTGGATTCAATGTGTGAGGAATGGAGCCGAAGACAGGTGTTTGACCGTTTTCATGTGAAAATCGGCTTTTACCAGTTCGTATATACACTTGTTCAGCAACTTAAGCTTCAAGGGGTTACCTCAAAAGAAACGGATATGGTAGAAGAGATTATCCAGTACATTCACGAACATTACAATGAATCTATTTCGCTTGAGTCATTGGCCGAACTATGGAATTACAGCATTCAATATTTATCGAAACAATTCAAACTCCGTACAGGGAGAAGCCCTATTGAATATGTGATTCAGGCGCGGATGGCGAAAGCGAAGGAATTAATGATTCGCACAGATGCCACAGCACAGGAGATTGCTTCAAGTGTAGGGTATAGTGACGTTTTTTATTTCACACGTCTGTTCAAAAAGCAGGTTGGGATGACACCGGGTCAATATAAAAAGAAAATGAAGGATAGCTTGGTCGATTCAGATAGTCCATGGGAAGGGTTCGTATCCTCTATGGGCAAACATTCTTCTTCTTGTTATGTTATTAATGATAATCATTATCAATATAAAACAGAAGGAGATTGGCAGATGTTTAAAGGAACAAGATCGAAGATGGTATTAACATTTATGTTATGTTTTACGATTATACTTTCAGCATGCACAAGTGGGAACTCCGGTCGAACGAATAATCAAGGAGCAGCAGTTGGAAATTCAAATCAAAGTACAGAGTCTACTCAAAATGTGACTTCCAACGAGGCCAAAGAAGATACGAGTACGCGCAAATTATCAACGGTCATGGGAGAAGTGAGTGTTCCGGTATATCCCAAACGTGTTGTTGTGGACTGGGACTTGGGGCCAGTCTTAGCTGTAGGGGTAACGCCAGTTGGCGCGTCCAGTACACAAATGAACTTTGCAAAGTTTCTAAAACCTTATTTGCCTGAAACCGTTGAAGATATTGGGTTGGAGGGAAGTATTTCTTTGGAGAAGGTGTTGGACTTGTCTCCCGATGTAATTATTACTTGGAATCCGGCAGCCTATGAAAGTTACTCTAAAATTGCACCTACCGTCGTATTCGAGACAAGCAAGTACTCCACCATTCAGGAAGAAATTACGGCAATGGGCGATATCCTGGGTCGACAAGAAGAAGCTGAGAAGTGGAATTCTGATTTTGTAAAACGTACCGAGGCTGCCCGCAATAAAATCAAAAATGTCATTCCAAAAGATGCAACGATCTCCATTGTGGATTACGTTACGGTAGACAAATTTTTGATGGTCATCGGCAATGCAGGCGAGCGTGGGGGCAGAGCTACATACGATATCTTGGGCTTGAATCCAACGCCTAAAGTAAAAAGTGATATCATTGACAAAAATGAGGATCGTATTGAAGTGTCATGGGAGACTGTGAACGATTATGTGGGCGATTACGTCATTGTGCTCAAAGTTGAAGGCCAAGAGCCAACCAATCTTCCAGCGACGTGGACATCCTTAGATGCAGTCAAAAATAATCATGTGATCGAGATTGAAATGGAGAAGTATTTCGCGGCGGATTCATTCTCGTCCCTTTTACAGGCGGAAGATATTGCTGACAAGATTACGAAAATGGCTGCGGCTGCTAAATGATTAACTGAAACAAAGTATACTGCGTAGTTAGAGGGTATCATCAAAGTCGCCTACACGGCGGCTTTTTTTTGCGACAGTAGGGAAGTCTATTGGAGTATTTTTACACCCATAGAGAAAAGCAAGGGGATAATTTATTCCTGATCCATAATACCCAGATGAATTGATGATCCCTTTCTTGATAGGAATAACTGGGTACTGAACGTCAACCACTCACCCTTTTCTTCTTTACTTTACCCAATAGTAGTTCAAGCGCTGAATATCCTTGAAACCGAATACCAATTTACAAAGTATATATAAAGGAGGATATAATTAGTTACCATTTATAAATTTGTACTCGGTTACATCCATAGAGGGGAGGACGAATATGCCATTTATTGGGGGAATCATTTTAATTTTTATCCTAGCATTTATTCTATGGGCATTAATGTTCCCGCTATTCAATAAAATAGGTAGTAGAATTCTGAAGAAATACAATAAATTCAAACAAGAGGAGAATGTAGATGAAAAATTCAAAGACGTTTAGAGTAGGGGCAATTGCAGTTGCATTAGTTATTATTGTGGGAGTGCTACTGGTGACTTTCTTTTTAACACGAATTCCTAATGGATATGTTGGGGTCGTTTATTCACCAAATGGAGGCGTAAAAGATAGCACACTGAGTCAAGGGTGGAAACTCGTTGGAGCGTTTGATAAAGTGACGAAATATCCGATCCGAATTCAAACGGTTGAATACAGAGATATTCAGATTGCTACTTCTGACGGGAAAAACATCACAATCGATTTTGCTTACAACTACCAAGTAGAACCAAGTAAAGTATCTTCTATATTCAATACATTTGGGCCAATTAGCATTCAAGAAATTGAGGATACATATCTCAAAACACGTTTCCGTGACGCAGCTCGTAAGGGGATTTCCAAGTTTACAGTCATTGATGTTTATGGTGAAAAATCATCCGAAGCAGGAGTAGACGTGCAACAACGTTTTTCTGACGATGTTAAAGAGTTAGGCTTCATTGTATCAAACGTGACTGTAGGAGTTCCTCAACCTGACGCTAAGACTCAGGAAGCAATCGATAAGCGTGTCGAAGCTTCTCAAGAACTGGAACGTAAAACGACTGAACTTGAGATCGCCAAGAAAGAAGCAGATCGTAAGCGCGTCGAAGCACAAGGTAATGCAGACAAACTATTGATCGAAGCAGAAGGTCAAGCTAAAGCCAATAAAGAGCTTCAACAATCATTATCGAGTCAACTCGTTGATTATGAAACAATTAAGAAATGGGATGGAGCACTTCCATATGTGAGTGGGTCAAATACGCCAATGATTCAATTACCGACTACTAAAACAGAGCAAAATAGTAGCGCGGGGAGCGTATCTCCCTAATTAGCGGTTTGAAATGCTCGCCTTGCTTTCTCACCAATTTAATGTGTTGAATTCTAATGAACAAGCCGGTCCAATGGTGGGCTGACTTGTTCATTTTTGAGTCTTTCATAGGCACCATGAGTGATTCAGTTAAGCCCTGAGATTGGATTCACCTAGTCAATGCTGTACAATGAATAACGACAATAACAACGGTAGATTAAGGATGGATCAGCATGATACGGATTATTATTTCACCTGCTAAAAAGATGAAGATCGATACCGATCTTATGGCTATCGCGCAAATGCCGCATTTTATTAACGAGTCAGAACAGCTATTGAGTCTGCTTCAAAAGTTATCCTATGACGAACTCAAAACGTTGTGGAAGTGTAACGATGCAATCGCCGAACAGAACGTGGAGCGGATTCGGAATATGAATATAAAAGCAAATCTGACACCAACAATATATGCCTATGAGGGCATTCAGTATCAATATATGGCTCCGGGTGTTTTTCAAAATGAGGAATTAGAGTATCTTCAGCAGCATTTACGCATATTATCCGGTTTTTATGGCATGTTGCGGCCTTTAGATGGGGTTACACCTTATCGATTGGAGATGCAGGGCAAGCTACAAGGCCCAGGTTTCAAATCGCTCTATCAATTCTGGGGCAGCAAATTGGCAGATCAGCTTCAAGCGGACAGCAACTGTATTCTGAATCTGGCTTCCAAAGAGTATAGCAAAAACATCACTCCTTTTCTGAATGAGGAGACCCGTTTTATCACTTGTGTATTTGGACAAATGGTTGATGGGAAGCTTGTTGAAAAGGCAACCCGCGCCAAAATGGCTAGGGGTGAGATGGTACGGTATATGGCAGAGCGCAAGATTACAGATGTGAAGGATATTAAGGGATTTGATCGGTTAGGTTTTGTTTTCTCAGAAGAGAAGTCGGATGAGAGTAATTATGTGTTTATATATTTAGTGGGACAGTAGCCATATGTCCGCTGATCATATACCAGAATGATAACTATTTATTCAATCAAAAGTCGCCAACTGGCGGCTTTTATATTTTTCAGGTAATAATCTAAGTTCTAGTCGAAATAGGGAAGACGATTGACTCAATTGAAATAACATTTCAACTTTATCTAATCTTTCATATTATTTCGGATAAAGATAATTACAGGCTATATTAATTGTTATCTGAAAGGAAAAAGGAAAAAAGTCCCTGAAATTAGGGACTAATTTACCATACCCTAAAATAAGGAAAATGACGATAATAATTTATTAGGCTCCATTTACAACACTGATGAGGAAGTAAATGGAGAAAAAATATAAAGGAGGAATTTAAATTCCATGAGATTAAGAAAAGGTTTTATTGTTTTTCTGATGGCTTTGTTGTTGATTGGAACTATGTATCCGACTAGCGGTTATGCGCTTTCGGATCATTCGGATGCCATAATAACAACTACAAGTAGCACCGAGAATGTCGATGTCTCTATGGAGGATACAGCTTTAATAGGCGAAGAGTATCTGGATGGTATTGATCCGGACTTCTATGAAGAGCCGGAAGGTGTAGACGAAGTTATTGAAGAACCAGAGGATGCACCGACGGTAACCGACGATACATACGGGGGGAACTTTTTCGCTCCTCAAGCTATGGCCATGGCAGACGGAACTTTGACCATGAGTCCCGGAGATTCCTATACGTTCACGAATAACGGAAGTGCGACAAGATCGTTAAGTACCAATGCGGCGACCGCAAGAAGCAGTGCATACGATTATGTTATTTATAGACCTGATGGCAGCATCATGAGCGAAAACATGAACTCTATTAGCAGTTTGTCAGTAGGTTCAGGGTATACAGCTGTGATCACCTCGACGGGTCAAAATCCTTTTACAGTGACAATCCGTCCTGAATTTTCTTATAGCGTTTCAACCAATCCTGCCATGCTTAGGGTTTCTCTGTCCAAAGGAGAAAGCTATCGTTATTTTAATGAAGGAACACAGTCAAGAGTTTTAAGTGCCGATACGTCCACAGCTCAGGACAGGAAGATAGATTACGCTTCTTACAAAGAAGATGGTAGTCTTGTAGCTTCTAATTTTGAAACGACTGGAAAACCTTCACTTGCAGAAGGGAACGAAATTATTATTACTGGAGCGGGCTCACAGCCTGTTAGTGTTGGATTTCCCTATGAAGTATATACCGGTGAATGGAGCGATGAGCCAGCCTATACGCGTACAACTCTAAATCAGGGCGAGAGCTACCAATTCACCAACATCAGTTCCAAATCGGATGCGCTCCAAACGGATGGAACGACCAAAGATAAGCATGATTACGTTGTTTATCTTCCGAATGGAACGGAAAGTTCTACAGGGACGAATACGACCACTAAACCTACTGTAGCAGCAGGAAGAACCGCCGTTGTAACCTTGGTTACAGCAACGCCTGTAACATATGGTGTGCCCTATCGGACATTTGATGTCCAAAAAGCAGGCGGTGATGCGATTACTCGAATCACTGTATATCCTGGAGAATCTATGATTTTCAGTAATAACGGTTCGTTGGCTAATCCGATAAAAAACAATGCCAGCAGTACCAATGGAGCCCTTTTTGACTATGTTCTTTATACAGCAGAAAACGTCGTTCATTCGGATGGATTCAACAAAAATACAAATCCGATCATTCGCTCACAGGGTTACGCTGTCGTCACCGTAGCTGGGCAAGTCCCAATTGAGTTTAGTTACACGGATGATTTCTCGGTTGAAGAAAGCATGGAACCTGCATACCATCGCGTAACACTCAAACAGGGAGAAAGCGTGACATTTTGGAATAACAGTACCGCTCGGGAATATCTCGACAGTGATGCGTCCACCAGTCAAGGGCGGATATTTGATTACGTCACCTATTATCCGGATGGCACAGAACGGAGTACAAGAAAGGCAACAGCGGTTGAACCTGTTGTTTTTTATGGAAATAAAGCAGTGGTCACGGGTGTATCCGCTCAACCTGTAACCATAGGTGCGATTTACACCATTTTTGATGTAGAGGACCGACCAAATGAAGCACTAACTAAGATTACCGTATCACCGGGTCAATCGGTCATATTCCATAATGGAGGCTCGCTCAGCAACCCAATACGGAGTAATGCCAAAAAAATAGGTGCACTGTTTGATATTGTGGTGTATAAGGCAGACGGTAGAGCACATAGTGACAAATTCAATAGCAATGTAAGTCTGGCTACCATTCCTTCTGGTGGTGAAGCCGTCGTTACCGTAGGGGGAAGTACACCTGTAATATTTGAATACACGGATGATTTCTCTGTAGTGGATAGCCAGGAACCAGCTTATCTGCGCGTAACGTTGAACAAAGGCGAGAGCTATGCCTTCACCAACATAAGCTCAGATCCAAAAAGGCTTCGAAATGATGCTTCCAGCAGCGCGGGACTGGTGTATGATTACACGATTTACAACGTAGATGGAACAGTGTCAAGCAGTAGAACAGCAACAGCGATCGAGGCGTATGTCTTAGGTGGTAAAAAAGTTGTTGTTACCAACATCTCGGATCAACCCATAACGTATGGTGGGATTTACCGTGTTTTCCGTGGACAAGATGATCAAGTCCCTTCACCAGAATCGGAAATCACTGTTAACCAAGGGCAGAGCGCAGTATTTACAAATCCGGGTTCGGAACCTGCTCAGTTGAATCGGATTAGAGCAACCAATTCCATTGTGGATTTTGTGGTCTATGAAGGAACAGATAAATATCGGTATCTAACAGAAGGTTCAAGTCTTGAAACATGGGAAGTTCCAGCGGGTGGAACGCTTGTCTTAACCGTAGTATCTTCAGAGCCGGTAACGATTGAGTATGACATTCCTGTGACAGCTAGTCCTAGTCAAGAGCCTGCACTCATCAAACGTAGTTTGGCTCCAAATAACACGGTGTTATTCTCCAACACATCATCTTATTCAGCACCGCTCATTACATCTCATGTAGAAGGGTTGACCTATGATTACGTTATTCGGAATCAGAATCAAGGGGTTGTTAGGGAAGGGAAGAATGCGATAGGATCACAAAACATACCTGGGAAGTTTGACTTTCAGGTGCATAATGTGTCATCCCAATCGCTGAGATTTGTAGGTCCTTACCGTAACTTTACGGTCAAGGAAGCGGAAGTGGAGTTTTTGACTTTGTATGAAAATACAGAAACGGAGCTTCCCACAGTTCAGCAAGGGAATGTGTATTATCGTTTTAGCCCCTATAGCTCTGACAAGTATCGGATTGCGATAAAGGAATCAGGTGATTTTTCCATTGAACCTCGGATCGAATTGTATTCAGATAAGGAATTGAGCATTCCGGTAGCTGCTTCAATAGAGCAAGAACAGGTATATGGTGAGCAATATACCGTTCTTGAATGGGAGCTTGAAGGTGGACAGAATTATTATCTCAAGCTAAGTGAAAAAGAAGGAAAACCGATTCAGGGAGCCATAAAAGCAGCATGGATGAACATACGTAATGACAATAGCTATGAGTACGGCTATGGCAATCAATTGCTTAAAGTCGTTCTATTTACAGGAGATCAAATTGTGTTTGAGTATGATCGCAACGGTAATTTAACGAAACGAACGAAAAAGATTTTCCCATTTAATTAATGATTGTCTAAATCTAGGTTGAGGTGATGGAGTGTTTAAGAAAATAACGATTATTTGGTTATGCGTCATATTGGTTCTTAGTGGGTTCGGTTCTTTTGGATATGGAGGACAAGCAGCAGCGGCGGCAGAAGGTAGGGATTCCCTCCCTTCCGCTACCTACATTACAATCCATAGTTTAAAAGAGCAATTTGGTATTAAAGAAAATTGGATTGAGAAAAAACTAGATCAAGGTTACTCGCTGTACCAGTTGTATAAAGCTTTACAGACAGATCGCACAGGCGGCGAGGCTGCTGAAAAATGGCTAGAAGCACAAGAAATAAGCGAACCGATCCAAATGGAGGGGCTACGCCCTTCCGGATCATCACAGCAAAATAACTTCTCGATTAATGCTCTTAATGAGGATGCTCCAGGTACAGGAACAACCGTGGACGAAACTGGACTTAACCATGTAGATATCCGAGATGATGCATCGCTTTATATGACGTCTTATGGAGCGGAATCCATCTCTACTGCTACAGGGGAAATGATGATTCAGAGTACTGACCTTTCTCTACCTGGACTCATTCCGTTTGATCTGACACGAGTCTATGACAGCGCTAGAGCCACTGGACAACTTGGCGTTGAATATGACGAAACGACACAAACGTATTCCAATACGGTTAAGCCGCGCAAGGAAGAACTCTCTGCTGGATTGGGGCAAGGCTGGCGTTGGGACATTCCTTTCATGGAAAAGCGTGGCGATAATCAGTATATTCTGATTCCAGGCGTGGGCTATTATCGCTTAAACGCGAATCTGGAACTGGAAGGTTACGTATGGAATGATTTAACCGTTAAGCGAGATGCGACCGTGACTGTTAATGGCGTATCTAGCAGTTATCGTCTATCCATACGAAACGGCTACGATTATCTATTTAATGAAGCCGGAGAACTGTTGCAAATTACAGATGGCTACCGGAATAGCGTGAATTTTCACTATACGACATTAGACGGAAACCAAGTCATTACACGAATTGAAAACAGTGAAGGTCAGGCGCTGACATTTGCTTATGACAACCTGAAGGTTACTGTACAGCTTGCTGGAACAGATCGGAAAGCAACGTACACGCAACGCGAGGACGAAGGCATTCGTATTTTGCGAGAATACACGGATGCTCTCGATCGGACAACGACGTATACGTACTATTATCCGGAATCCAAATTCAACTTTTTACCTGAGTTGCAAAGCAACCAAAATGCTCAAGGTGTGATGCATACAGCGTTGCTATCGCGTATTACAAGCCCTTCATCAGCTATAACGGATTATGCATATATTCCGGCGCTGAAGCAGATCGGCGAAGCTTCCGCCCATTTTGTATTCAAAGTAAGAGAGCGCAAGAGCCAGTTTAGCACAACGGATGGCGAAGGCGTTCTGGACAAGGTTAACTTTGAGTACTCTGGAGAAGATCTGGACACCTATGGTCAATCCGCATCTTGGACAACGAAAGTGAAAGCAGAGAACACTGTAGATACTTGGACGTTCTCCAAAACGTTTAGCGCTGCAGCTCATCCAGATTTGGTTCGCGCAGATAAGCACACGTTAACTGGAGATGACGTGACTTATTCCACGGAGTTGCAGTACGATAACCAGAAGAAGCGAAACCTTCCGACTCAAATAACGGAGTGGGTTAGTGAGGGTGGACGTGCAGGCGATAAGCTAACCACGACCATGACCTATGATACCAATGGAATGGTGACTTCAGAAAAGCGCAGTACCGGACAAGAATCCACTTATGCGTATGAAACGGGTAAGGCTCCATATCACTGGATCAAACCTATTCGTTCGACCGGCAAGATTAATAGTACCTTGGAGAGATACACCGAAACAACCTATAACAGCCAAGGTTCCGTTCTGCGGAGCACAACTAAAAATGGATACGGCGGGCAGTTGCTCACTGAATCGGAAGTGAAGCTGGATGATAAAGGAAGAGTCACCAGCACCACGGATAAAGGCGGCTATTTAGCTAAAGACAGCGTAGCGACGTTGAGTTATCAGGCTAATGCAGGGCATTTGGTGAAATCCAAGTCCATAACCGTGAATGATGCTGCTGGTAAAGCAGAAGCCCTCGTGGAATCGTATGAATATACGAATGCTGGTGAACTGGAAAAGACAACCGATGCATCCGGGGAACAGGAATCGAATCAGTATGATAAGGAAGGGCGACTTATACAAATCGTGCATGCTGATGGTACGAAATCAACTACGGCGTACGATGATGTTAAGAATATCATTACAAACACATCGCCAGATGGCATTGTCACGACCGAGCGGTATAATCCGTTAGGTCTTTTGGTAGAAGAGCAGACGGCTGAGGCTACGTACAAATACGCCTATGACCGTGAAGGTAATGTTACGGCTGTTGAGGATGCTGAAGGCAATGTTACGAGAGTTGTAGTCGACGCGTTTGGACAAGCGATAGAGACAAAGTATCCAGACGGGACCACCGGAACAACCAACATTGATGCTGTGGCCCAAACGGTGACTTATAAGGATGCTGCTGACAATCAAACACGGGAGAAGATGGATTTACTCGGTCGAGTGACGGCGGTAGAAGAATATCGGAATGGTGCATATGTTCCGTTACAACAAACCGAGTATGATATCGATGGTAACGTAATTGCATCTATCGATGGTAACGGTCAACGAACGACCTATACGTATGATGCGCTTGGACAAATTACGACGGTAACCACACCGAAGCAAGAGACAAGCCGTTACTTCTATAGCTATCAGGGCCAAGTGACACAGATCGTATCACCGAATACGCAAACAGTCACAAAACAGTATGATGAATTGGGAAGACTCATTAAACAGACGCATCCGAGTCCAGCCGGGTATGCGACAACGTTATATTACGATAAGAAAAGTAATCTGATTAAAAAACAGGATCGACTTGGGAAAGTAACAGAGTATACGTATAACAGTGACAACATGCTCACAGGTATGAAAGCACCGGATACGAATGTATCCTATACGTACGACGAGATTGGCCGCAGAACATCGATGACCGATGATCATGGAAAGACCACGTACAGTTATCGAGCAGCAGATGGGATGTTGAACGGACTGACGTTCCCGGATGGGACACGACTTGATTACGAAAACAATACCCAGCAACGTCTAGGGTATACCTTAACGGATGCCAAAGGACAATCCTTGCGCATTCACGGCGAAGTAGATGCCATGAATCGGGTAACCTCCATGGATATTACCACGGGTTCAGGAGGGGCCTCTGCACTCGCAGCATCGGGAACGACGCCTGTGGATCGTATGACATTCAGTTATGCGTCCAATAGCTTGCTGGAGAAATTATCGTTTGGCAAGGGCCTCAGCACAAGCTACCAGTTCAATGGCTATGACCTGTCGGGAATCACGATCTCTCAAGGGACATCAGCGGTGCAACAGTTCGCCTATGAATATGATGGTAATAAAAACATCACGTCCCGTACACAGAATGGGGAAACCGATCAATACACATACGATGAATTGAGCCGGATTCAGACCGAAACGGGCACGCAAAAAGAAACGTATACTTATGACCCGAATGGTAACCGGTACAGTACCGGAAGTGGTAAGGTATACGGTCTAAAGGATGCACAGTATACGTATGACAGCCAGAATCGTCTGATTAAAGCAACGGGTGAAGGCAAAACGGTAACCTACAGCTATAATGGAAATGGACTGTTGTATGAACGTACGGAAGGCGACCAAACGATTCGTTATTTTTACGATGAAGAAGCCAAACTCATGGCTGAGGCCACTGTGACGTCTGGAAAAGTAGAGCTGACATATGCCTATATCTATGATCTGTATGGGCAATTATGGGCCCGCCAGGACAAGCAAACAGGTAAACTGGAATACTACCAGTTGAATGGTCATGGAGATGTCGTTGGCCTTGTAGACGATGCAGGAAAAGTGTTGAACAGCTATACCTATGATATCTGGGGCGGACCGTTAACAACAGAGGAAACCGTACCGAATATGCTTCGCTATGCCGGAGAATATTGGGATGATACTGTAGGGCTGCAATATCTGCGAGCACGCTGGTATGATCCAGGCATGGCACGTTTCATCGGTGAGGACACGTATGAGGGAGAATTGAATGATCCATTAAGTTTGAATTTGTACTCTTATGTAAGTAATAATCCTCTAAAATATGTAGATCCGAGTGGGCATGTGGCCGTAGATGTAGATGTTTTCAACATTAACTGGAAATTAAATTCCTTAAAAGCAGATTGGGTTTACTGGGATGGGGTTTTTAAAGGATCCAAAGACAATTCATCAATGTGGGTTCACGCACACAAAAAAAGAAACCAAGCTGCAAATCAAGCAAAAGCGATAAGAAACAGCAACAAAGGTATGCAGGGACTTTTGAAACAGAGTATGCCTGTCTTTAATGCTTTTGTACTGCAAGATGATACTTCAAAAAATATGAAAGTAATGGTAGACCCTAGAGACAATACAGTTTATTATGCCGATTCATCAAAATATAATTGCACTGGTTGCATTTACGATGAGACAACGTACACGAAGGGAAAAGCAGATGCAATTATGGGGGATGTTTCCTCACGACTTACAAGTCTAGTTACCAGTGAAAGATTTGGAAATGTAAACTATTTAGTAGCATCAGTTTTTGGCAATGTTGAAGTAACTAAAAAGGGTACGGTAACTACTATGATTTATGTGGCCAACCCCAAAGGGTATACTATGCAAACTGTAATTGTTACTAGTGATGGTAAACCTACTGCATGGACTGGTTGGAATCCATACTATTAAGTATTTTGTAGGGAAGAGGTGTTATTTTGAGAAAGGTATTAATAATAGGTTTTTTGTTAATTATTACCATATTAATTTTTTTTATTTTCTTTAAAGATTCAACTCCAGTACAAACTAGCAGGCATATAATATCAGTCGACCTTAAAGGTAATTCATGCAAGGTAACTGTTAATGATCCACCAAAGCCTATAAACAGGAGTACTCAAACAGAACAATTTGAAAGTCCATCATGTAACAAATTAAAAGAAGGTGATTCAATAACCTATCGGTATCTGAATGAAGGGAAGTATCTATACATCGTTTCAATTAATAAAGAACCAACGAAAGATCCTTTGTCAGGAGTGGTAACTAAAAAGTTAGAAAATGAAGGAGCCTTCTATATTAAAGTTAAATCAAACAGTTTTGGAGATGAAACATTTCCTATAGACAAGAAAGTTTGGAACAAAGTAAATATTAGATCCAATGTTATTTTTTATCTTGATAATTGGAACACCCCTATTAACATAACAAAAATACAGTAAAAGATTGTTTGAAAAATGAGAGAAATGAGTTCATTCTTATATTGCATTTTAATATGGATAATAAAAATTGCCGTATCGTTCTTAAAGAAGATGACCTCGTTATACATCGGGGCATCTTCTTTAATATTAATGAGAGTATGAATTGCAACCATCGGCATATCCGTTGTATTAAGAAGATTGGAATACTAACATGATTGAATATAGGTATACAATTGAATCTAAATAACTCAACGCTGAATTTTAGGCTAAGGGTGCTACAGGGGTCACAACTAAGATTCTATTGGGGACTGACAAATTGAGAAAAATGATTAAAAGCTCAGAAGAGTTTGAGAAAGCATCACGTTTGGTTTCAAAAGTAATTTGTGTTGACGAGAGGTTACCAAATCCAGTATTTAAAGTTTCCTTTCCAAATAAAGTTGTTTTTGATTTTGATTATGTAATGAGCTATCAATTTTGGGATGAATTAGAGAAAATCATGGATACTTTTGGTGACTCCTCTGTAATTATGGCTGTTTTAGATCCAGACCCTGTAAATTATTACTACAGTGAGTTTTCCCAATATAACTGGTGCGTTTTACAAAAGGGTACCACCGCTGATGAGTATTGGAATATCCTTAATCAGGGAACAGAAGAAAGCCCTGCTGATGCTATTCTATCTAACTCTGAAATAGTTATATGGTTATCGTCGTCGCTGAATTGGGCAATAGGTATACCCGAAGATGTGACTAATAAGTTAATGAAACATTATAGTATTAAGAACTAGGAACTGATAAGACCTTGAGGACTCTAATCCTCAAGGTCTTTATTTAATATCCCCTCCTTTGTATGCCTCATATAAAAAGGATATGAAGGATCTTGAAGATGGTTTAAGAACGTATTGAACCGTTAAAAAGGGATAGATAAAAAATAATATTGTTAGCATTAAAGCTCATCGTAGTAAATTCCTCAGTGTCCTATTGTGGTTAAATTTAAGGACATCTCACAAGAATATGTGTACCACTAAAGAGAAGAGCAATGGGTGCAACTAACGCTTGATATTATTCCAAAATGAATTGAATTCACGTAGCCAATCCTGAAAGTCGGATTAGACGTATTGAGACCATACGTTTAATAATGAGCATATTAAAACAAGTGGAACTGGAAGGTTTGACCCTATTGAACTAGACACTCGGCAATTTCCTTGAAAAGTGGCTCTGCTACTGCTCTTAGGGTAATCTCACAACGAAAAAAAAGACGCAGGGGATGTATATCCCTGCGCCTGATCAAGAAATCAAATCGGTGTCTATCAATCCAGATAGGATAGAAAGGACTCTAAAAAAAGTTTTTCTAACGCAAGCTGGGCAGAGCCTTTAGCACTTGTTAACGGATGATTAGCTCGTTCCAAAGCCGCACGAATTAGAGACTTGGCGGAATTTTTGTCAGCAAACACATTGTCCATGCGAATGCGGGCTTCCTTAGCACCATAACGAAGCATCAGGTTGTATTCCATTTCCATATGTCGCGCCAGCAAGGAGGAACCTGCAATTTTACCATTAGCATCAGTTAAGGGATTGAACCACTGCTTTTTACTCTGCTTTGTTCTCGCATCCTGAACTTCTTGAGATGCATTCTTCAAAGCCGTCTGAACAAATGTACTAACACAATTGTTAGCAGAAGAGTGAGCTGTCACATCAAATTTAGGTGCAATTTGATTCGTATCTGGAGCTGATGAGCCTTTGGGCTTACTTCCTGTATTCCTCATGATAGAACCATGATAGCCAAATCCTCCAATATTCATATTACATCCTTCCTGTTAACGAACATTAATCCAAGCGGTCCACTGTGTTGGAATATTAATGGAATAGACCGTACCTACAAATTGTCCGCCTGTACTAGGCGCTTCATAAACCCAAGAATGGGCCCAAGCATCTACGACACGATCACCGTCCAGATCAATAGCTTCAGACCAGTTGTTTGTCATTGTATTGCCGGCGAGTGTGCCGTAGTGACTGCTGTCATAACCGATCTGGAAAGTAATACACTGAATCCAAGCCCCACCATGATTATTGGTTGTGGACAGTGGGTTGTTATTAAAGCCGTAAATTTCTTGACCGCCATTAGGAGATACGACACCGTATACATTAATGTGAGACACTTTCGGAGCAGGCGCAAACAGAACTGGACCACCCGCATTATCAGCCTTCTGCGATTCAAATTCAGCCTTAGCCGCTTTCACAGCTTCACGGAATTCTTTGGAATTAATTATTTCTTCCTTTGTCATAGGTTTGGCTTGGGTCACATCACCGTCTGCATAGGCAGCTACATTAAATGAAAGCACTAGAACAAGAATAAGAGCTAAACTAATCAATTTTCTCATAGCAATAAATTCCACCTTTCTTGTTATGGGTATTCTTTTACAAAAACATGCGGTTACGACAAATAGACCTGCTTGCAGCTTAAAGCTTCTTGCCCTCCTCTCTTTTAAAGATGGTTCTTCCCCTTTTTTCTTTACTGAAAAAGAAATTAAGGAGGTAGAACTCTACAGGCTAGAAAACTCTATGAAGTAGGAATGTATATGACGAATTGTAATATGAAGTGCGACACCTACTGGAAATAAATAAAAAATGGCCCATGGCCGGATTCGTGTAGAATGAAGTCACCACAACACCATTCACACAAGGAGAATCCAACCATGAGCTACAGACATCTTAGCATAATCGAACGTAGCAAGCTAGAAGTCCTCCACAGACAAGGTAGAAGCTCAAGAGCCATTGCGAAAGAACTGGGTAGGCATCCATCGACGATTTGTCGTGAGTTAGATCGTGTGGCTTCATCACATCCTTATCAGGCAGAACAAGCTCAGAATGCTTATGAGGAGCGTCGTAAGGCTTCGGTCTCTCCAGGGAATTGGTCCGATGCCTTGGCTGCTTCACTGGAGGAAAAATTGGAGGCAACGTGGTCTCCGGAACAAATCACCGAACGTTTCCGCATCGAAGGGCGGCATGCCGTCTCTTTCAAAACCATCTATCGCTGGATCTATGCAGGGCGCCTGGTTCGAGGCGTATTACAGGTTCTTCGGCATAAGGGGAAGCGTCAGAAACCCGCAGAAACGCGCGGTAAATTCGCCATTGGAAGGACGATTTCAGATCGCCCAAAAGAAGTCCGTACTCGTGAAACATTTGGGCACTGGGAGCTGGATACCGTTGTATCGGGTCGTGGGAAAAGTAAAGGCTGCGTAGCGACGTTGATTGAACGTAAGACACGTCTATATACCGC
The DNA here is from genome assembly GCF_012912005.1 of Paenibacillus sp. SZ31. GTDB lineage: Bacteria > Bacillota > Bacilli > Paenibacillales > Paenibacillaceae > Paenibacillus. The sequence goes on along the minus strand of NZ_JABBEA010000027.1, from coordinate 1,163 downwards.
TGTTCTCATGCCTGATCGCATCGCTTTGTCGATGGAGATTGCGCTCGGTGTAGCGATTTCACAGTATCCCACGGGAACCTTCCTCACAGCCACGGCTGACCGAGGCAAGGAGTTTGCATGCTATGCCAATCTGGAAACCACCCATAACCTACACGTTTATTTTGCTGATCCGTATTCATCCTGGCAACGCGGTTCCAACGAGAATGCGAACGGATTACTTCGAGAGTTTTTCCCTAAAGGTACCGATCTCGCAGGGGTGTATGATGATGAACTCGCCCATTCACTCGATCTAATAAATCACAGACCACGAAAATGCTTGGGTTGGAAGACCGCTCACGAATCTTTCACAGAAGAACTGTCGCACTTGGTTTGACAATCCGTCATATGTAAAATGAATGCCTGCCAATGATTATGTGTTGCAGACAAAATGTAAAACTCATTTATACGCATTGATATCTTAGTTATGTTAGGCTCTGATACCCATCTTGAAAATATAAGATTTCAAAATAAATATTTAAATTGTAATATATTCCATTTACACAAACGTATAGTACACCTAATCATTGGCACAGTCAAGTTTATAAATTAATTCTATTACTTATCAAAAATAGATCTTAAAAGACAAAAAAAGCCTAACCCCTCAGTATCTTGAACGAGGAATTTGGCTTATGGTCTTCAGCTTTAACAGCCGCGACCGATTAGTGATTAAAATAATGGTTTATTTGTCCATCTATAACTAATGAATTTTAACATTTGCCCATACATTTCAAATTCTTTATCACTAGTTTCTATATGCTCGAATCCGTTTTGCTCTAAAACTTTTTGAGATGCTATATTGTTGGTGGTTGTTTTTGCCTTAACTTCTTTTATATCTAAATCAACTATCGTATTGAGTAATAATTTTAACGCTTTTTTAGCAACACCTTTTCCAGTGTGGATTTGTCCCACTCTATAGCCGAGAAATCCTATTTTATCGGAATCATCAATATCAACTAAATTTATTCTTCCAAGAATAGAGTTATTTTCGTCTTTTATTAAATAAAAAAAGGAGAGTCCTTTGACTTGTTCATCAAGTAGAGATTCATTTGGAGCTAGAATAAAAAGTGGACACCCGTTAACGGACGGAAGGATAATGAGACTAACGGAGGTGTCCACATGGGAGA
>NZ_JABBEA010000026.1 GCF_012912005.1 Paenibacillus sp. SZ31 | reverse complement strand
ACTTTGCTTCAAAACGGAGCTGTGAAAGGAGTTTCTTAAAGCGCCTTTGACATTTTCGTTCATATCAGTTGAACTAAAGATTATTTACACTGACACTACGATGACAGAATAACCCTCCAATCGCTGTTATCCCCAGATTTGTTCTATTCATTTTTCTCAAGGGGAAATCCGGGGATAGCGTATGCTTTCGAAGCAGCTTTCTTTCAGAAAGCTTTTAGGCGAACGCTTTGCTTTTTCAGGTTTTTTCTGTCCTCTCCGTTATCGTATAAATGATTAGGCAACTTATATAGTTGACATATATAAACGTAAAAAAGACCGTCATGATGGTGATCGGTCTTTTTTACGTTTCATTCTCCACTCGCTTACCACGGGTTATTGTTACCCTCCACTAGGAATCATACCGATAGCAAATGGCCTTTCCTCCAGTACCCTCGGAGCTGAATTCCACATCTTCCACAAAACCAAAACGCTCATATAAACGAATAGCGTTGAGCATCTGACCGCCCGTATATAAATACACCGTATTTTTACCCATCTCCTTGGCAGAGTCAACGCATTGCTGGAGCAATTCTCTGGCGATCCCGCGTCCTCTCCATTTTGGATCAACACCCAACAGCCGAATAAACGGATAATCAATAGGCAATTCAAAGTTCGGATAAGCCTTGTGCGCGGTTTCGAATAACTGGACTGTACCGACAATCTGATCATCAATCTTGGCGATCCATAATTGTGTCAGGTACGGATTAACCACAGACTCTCGAATATCTTTTAGGTAGGCCTCCCATCGTTCATTTTGCTCAAAAGTCTCCCGATACTCGGCATAACTTGCAACAAGGATATCTACAATCTCTGGATGGTCTGTTTCTGTGGCAGGATGAATCGTAACGGCAGCCGTTGTCATCTCTTAATTCCTCTTCTCTTATGGGTTAAGTGTGAAATAGAGTTTTCTTGCATTTTACCATAACGGATTCAATCCGATTCATTCAAATTTTCTATGGTTAACTCAGTCATTTCTATAGATCAAATCCCATCAGCGATTGAGCTGTGTGGAATACAGATGATTGCGATATTCGGTTGGCGTATTGCCCTCGTATTGCTTGAACATGCGCAGGAACAGCTTGTAATCGGAGAAGCCGCACTGTCCGGAAATTTCTTTTACACTGGCATTGGTGTTGAGCAGCAACTGTTTCGCCCGGCGAATTCGTTCCGTGAGGATATAGGTTTTGAGTCCGGTACCTTTCTCACGTTTCACCATTTTGGAGATATAGTCTTTGTTGAAATTAAAATTCTCTGCAATCTGACTCACCGTAATGTTCGTATGCAGATGAATATCCACCCACTTGCAAATATGGTCTACAATCGCATTGTGCGGGCGATAATCCGTCTCTATATTGCGCTCCAGCTCCTTGAACAACAATAACAAAGCAGCGTTGGCTTCCTCGGGTGAGAAGGATGACACATGCAGCAATTGCTTGAATAACTGATTGGCCATGGAAGGCACCTGAATGGTGGCATGTGTCCTAAAGCGATTGAATTCTGACTGCATAGCATCATAGTGAACCCAGTAGAAGCTCACGGGGGCGTCGCTGATCTGGTAGCCATAATGGGTACGACCGGCGCTCAGAAACAACAGATCATTGGCACGAACCACGTACTGTTCCTCGTCTTCCGCGATGTACATTTCACCTTCCAGCATCAAAATGATCTCGTGAACAGGCATGCTACGTCTCATGTGGCTCCAGTTACCTTCGGATATGAACTTGCCGCACAGGTAATGTTCCAGTGGCTTTTGCATAGGACGGATTTATCCACCTTTTCTTGGATTATGAGTCTGATGTAATTGTATTTTATTTGATAATATGAGGATATTCAAGCTCTACAGTAGATTGATGAGTATTAGTCATATGGAACAGAACACGGATTTTACCCCTCAAGAATGAATGGATATCTATTACATCCCGAGAAGGAGTGAATGTAATGATTGATACGAAAAAAGGATTTCTGGGACCGGAACATGTAGATCTGCTAAATGGTTTGTTCCAAACATCACAAGAGGTGGGGGAGCGTTATCTGTTATCGCTAGATATTGATCGATTTCTGGCTCCATGCTTTGAAGCCCATGGTTTACCTGCCCGAAAAGAACGATACGCGGGTTGGGAGGCACGCACCATTAGCGGGCATTCCCTCGGACATTACCTGTCTGCCCTGGCTGTGACGTATCAAGCAACCGGGAATATTACGTTAAAAGAAACGTTGGATTATGCTGTCACCGAACTGGCGAGAATCCAACAGACGACGGGGAGCGGGTATATCGGCGGTTTGTCCGAAGAAGCGTTCCACATCGCATTCCGCGCCGAACATATTGGTGGATTCAACATCGGTGAATACTGGGTTCCCTGGTACAGTGTGCACAAAATCTATCGCGGTTTGATTGACGCCTATAAACTCACTGGCAACGGACAGGCACTTGAGGTGGTTACTCGATTTGCAGACTGGGCGGTAGAAGGTTTGCTTCCGATGACAGAAGAACAGATGCAGACGATGCTTCAAAGTGAACACGGGGGCATGAATGAAGTATTTGCACATTTGTATGGGATTACGGGCAAAGCCTTATACCTTGAGATCGCTAATAAGTTCACCCATCAGTTGATTCTTAGACCGTTGGAACACAAGCAGGACGATCTTCAAGGCAGACACGCGAATACCCAGATTCCCAAAGTGATCGGTGCAGCAGAGATCTACAACCAGGATCACTCCCGCGAGAGTTACCGGACAGCAGCAGAATTTTTCTGGGATACGACCATTCATCATCGTTCCTATGTATTTGGTGCGACGAGTATTTCGGAGCATTACGAAGCGAAGGGCATGGAGAGTCTCGGGATCAAGACAGGTGAGAGCTGCTGTACTCACAACATGATGCATCTGACGAAACAACTCTTTGCCTGGAATCCCGATAGCGCCTACATGGACTATTATGAAAACGCCATCTATAATCACATCCTCGGCACGCAGGACCCGGATACGGGGAACAAGACGTATTTTGCTTCAACACTGCAAGGCCACTACAAAATCTATGGTACTCACGATACCGCTTGGTGGTGCTGTACAGGATCAGGTATGGAGAACCCGGGCAAATATGCTGAGGCCATCTATTTCGAAGACGAGCAGGACCTGTACGTCAACCTGTATATCGCTTCCCAACTGGATTGGACATCTCAGGGAATATCCATGAAGCTCGAAACCGACTTTCCTTATTCGGAAAAGGTGACCCTGACGATCACCGGAGGCAGCGCCTCGGCCCATCTAAGATTACGCGTACCCTCATGGCTGCAAGAGCCAATGACGGCAACGGTTAACGGGGATACGGAACATCCGTATACACGGATGGAACCCGGCTATCTTTCCATCGACCGCACATGGACAGCGGGCGATGTCATCACAATCACACTGCCGATGTCACTCCGCCAGTACACTTCCCGGGATGATGCCCACAAAGTGGCCTTCCTGTACGGGCCAATCGTACTCGCCGGTGCACTTGGCAGCGATGGTCTGCCCGAGGATACAATTGTGGACGAAACAGCGCTGAATCCCAAGACTGCACCTGTACCTGTGATTTGGACGGAGCAAGAGGATGTACGAGAGTGGATCAAGGTCGTGGATGTAGGCACGTTAACATTTGAACTTAGCAAGGATGTCACTTCCACGGGCGAAGCCGTGAAGCTCATTCCGTTCTATGATGTGCATCATGAGTTCTATACGGTGTATTGGCCGTTTAACGATGAAGGTGATGCACTGGAGAAAGAATTAAATGATATTACGATCGACAGGGTCCAGGCGGATGGTCAGCAGGATGAGATCGGACATCAACTGGATAGCAATTGCCGTGGGGAGCATCATAATGGTTCTACCACGGATGGCCGTAACAAGCTGCATATGTGGCGAGAGGCTTTTGGCGTCCGTGGAGCTTACTTCAGTTATCAGCTGGCAGTGGATCGAGCCGCAGCCAATTACCTATGCGTGGCCTATTGGGGCGGAGATCATTCGCCGTTTGAACGGGAAGGTACGTTATACGACAGAAAATTCAGCATTACCGTGGATGGAACCGTCATCGGAGAGCAGCGAATTCATATGAACAAAATCGGCGAAGTGTTCTATGTGACCTACGATATTCCGGAGGCGGTTACATCAGGCAAAGACAGCGTTACGGTAATGTTCCAGGCGAAGGGCGACAATGGATGTACCGGGAAAGTTGTAGAGGTACGCACCACGCGAAGCAAACCGGAATCCATCTTTTCGTAATAAGGGGCATCATATGAAAAGGCGGTGGCCTGTCCACTGGAGGAGAGGGTTCGATAAGAAATCGACTTTCTAATTTCTAACGAACCGCACACGTCTTATATGGGCAATATTGATGAGGTGGAAAATGTAACGAATCTCAGCGACGCTATTTCATTCAAAATGGGCGCTAAACAACGTTTCTACACCAAATTCGCGAACATAACGTGTCTCAGGTTCGTTACATTTTCAGAAGAGCTGAAATATACCAAATAGCGCCACCTCAGTTCGTTAGCTATAGAAAACGGTATCAAGATTTTATATAAGAACATGAAAAAAGTGAACCAACATATAAGGGACGAAACCGGATGATCTCCGTTTCGTCCTTTTTGCATGGCTCATTTTTCAGACAAGTCTTATATAAAAAATGACACGCATAGCTATTTTCCACGTATTACCTGATAACATTTCTTTTTCCACCATCTGCTGTTCTAGAAGACGAACTTCTACAGATTGACCACAAAATTACCTGCCAAGTTCCACGTTGTCCCTGAAAATATGAAATGGGATAAGCCCAAACCACGTATATTATGAGTATCCGAATATCCAATGTTATCCACCTGAGAGCGTTAACATCATGTACAATAAGAATAAGTTGATTGGGAAAATTACGACATGAAGCACCAGTATATAACATGAAAGGAGGTCGGATGATTGAACATGATCAAGTACATAAAATTATTGGGGTTGATCTTCGGTATTGTGGCTGTAAATGTTCTGGCATTCTCACCCGGCTTTATCGGGCTGAGTTTCGGAGTGGGTGCATTTACAACTGCGCTATCCGTCACCCTTCTATTCGGCAGTGCAATGGCACTCTTATATGGCAGTTACACTTTGCTGTTCAGACAGCCAGTAGTTCTGCCCGTGAAGCATATCGAAACACATGAAGATTATGTGGAAGCCTTATCGTTTTATAGACGCATCAAAGTCCTCGAAGAAGATATTACGCTGGGGCTGTCCCAACTTAGTCGGATGAAAAAGAAGAAGGAAACACTCTTGAACGTGCTTCATCAACGGTTTGATCCCGGGGAACTGAGCTACAAGAAATTCGCTTCGGTCACACTGGAAGTGGAGAAGTTGTTATACCTGAACATTCGCAGTGTACTGAACCGGTTGAATGTATTTGATGAAGCTGATTATGCCAACATGATGAAATCCAAATCCTCAACACTTCCCCAGAAGCTCTTTCAGGAAAAAACCAAGGTATACAACGATTATCTGTCTTATGTGAAAAATGCACTACACACCAATGAGGAAATTTTGCTCAAGCTCGATCAGTTGTTACTGGAGATTTCACGCCTCGACAGCTTTGAAGCCGGAGATATTGAACAGATGCCTTGTATGCAGGAGATTGATCAGTTAATCAAGCACACCAAATTATACAGACAGTGAGGGGTTGCTCGTATGGCCAAGAAGGGAAAGTTTTTTTTCATATCGATTGTGATGCTGGTACTCGTGTTCGGTCTGGTCTATGCAGGAATTACACTAACATCGAACTTTGGCAAATCAACCACACAGGTGAGCACAGAGAATGCAGGTAAAGCACTTGGTAAGTTGTACTCGGACATTGCGCCGGCAACGGCGGAACCGGTCAAAGGACAGATTGATCTCGACCCGGTCGATGTGGCAGAATCACTGCCGGATATCTCTAAATTTCCGATTGCTGTAGAGAATACAACGAATGATTATGTCGAAATATTCTCTTCCACGGAGAAGTCGGGCAGCGGGGTAGACGGCTGGTTAACTGAAGTGGGTGAGGAATTCAACAAAGCGAACATTACCGTTGGAGGCAAACAGGTATCGGTCAAAATCCGCAACATTGCCTCCGGAACGGCTACGGATTATATCAAGTCTGGTAAGTATATGCCTGATGCATTCACACCTTCTAACGAACTGTGGGGCGAGATGGTTGAGGCCAGTGGGGTGAAGACCGAGATGGTGTCTGAGCGACTGGTCGGGAACGTTCCGGGTATCGTTATTTCCAAAGCCAAGTATGACGCACTGGTTGATACGTACGGCTCCGTTAATGTGAAGACCGTAACCGAAGCGATTGCGAACAATGAACTTGCGATGGGATATACGGATCCATTTGCCAGTTCTACAGGACTTAACTTCCTGGTGACCGCACTGAATACGTATGACAGTACCAATCCACTCGGTGAGAAGGCCGTTGAAGGATTCGAAAAGTTCCAGACCAATGTACCGTTTACCGCTTCAACAACCATTCAGATGCGTGAAGCTGCCAAGTCAGGCAGACTGGATGCTTTTGTACTCGAATACCAGACGTATTTGAATACCGCCGATCTGAAGAGTGGTTACGTATTTACACCATTTGGCGTAAGACATGACAGCCCGCTGTATGCACTCGGTCAACTGCCGCAGAACAAACAGGAGATTATCCAGAAGTTCGCGGAATTCGTAACCCAGGCGAAGTACCAACAATCGGCGGAAGAGTTCGGTTTCAACGGGTTACAGGATTACAAATCCGAACTGGCTACTGTGGATGGCGGCACGTTGCTATCTGCACAGAAAGTATGGAAAGAGAAGAAGAATGGTAGTAAACCCATTGCCGCCGTGTTCGTGACAGACGTATCCGGAAGCATGGATGGCGAACCGCTTAACCGACTGAAGGAGTCCTTACGTAAAGGTCAGAAGTATCTGGGCACGGACAACAGTATTGGCCTGGTCTCTTACTCCAGCGGGGTAACTGTGAATCTGCCGATTGCCAAATATGATACGAACCAGCAGTCCATGTTTGTCGGAACAGTCGATAGTCTGCAAGCTGGCGGCGGTACAGCAACCTTTGACGGGATCGTGGTGGCGATGAAGATGCTGGAAGATTATATGGCTGCTGATCCGAACGTGAAGCCGTTGATCTTTGTCCTGAGTGATGGCGAGACCAACGAAGGTCATACCCTCAAGGATATCCGGGATCTGGTCGAGACGTACAAAGTGCCAATCTATACGATTGGCTATAACGCGGACATCAAGGCTTTGGAGAGCATCTCCAGCATTAACGAAGCCGCAAGCATTAATGCCGATACCGACGATGTCGTGTACAAGATCGGAAACCTGTTTAACGTTCAGATGTAATCTAAAGGGGGAACTATAGATGTCATTTTCAATGGAAATACCGAGCCAGAAGGAAATTCAGAAGGTGATCGAAGAAGAGGTGAAACCCGTGCCCGCCGAGGTCGCGGAGCTTCAACAAGTGGCTAATGCCAACGTAGAGATGATTATGACACTGGATCTTGAATCCCTGGAGAAGCGCAAAGAGATACTGCAATCCATTGACGGTTTTGGCATGAACACGATGAGATCCTCTTCTGAGAAAAACGCCTTGCTTCAAGTCTCTGTTGGACATCTGTCCAAGACGGGAGACGAGGGCGGTCAGGTAGCCAAAGGCTTGACCGAGCTGCATATGCAACTGAAGGATCTCGACCCGAGCGTGGTCGACTTCGCCAAGACCGGTTTCCTCGGGAAATTGTTCAATCCGCTTCGCGCCTATTTCCTGAAATACCAGAAGGCTGACGCAGTCATCGCTGACATCGTAACCTCCTTGGATAAAGGCAGGTCCACACTCCGAAACGATAATACGACGTTGGAGATTGAGCAACAGAACCTGCGGGAACTCACCAAACGACTGCAAAAGGAAATCCAGCTTGGTGTGCTCATGGATGAATCCATCGATGGCCAGATTGAAGCCGCCAAGGTCCGCAACGAGGACCCCGAGAAAGTCCGTTTTATTACGGAAGAAGTATTGTTCCCACTCCGTCAGCGGGTCATGGATCTGCAGCAGATGTTGGTTGTGAACCAACAGGGCATTATGGCGATTGAAGTAGTCATCCGCAATAATAAGGAACTGATCCGAGGCGTAGACCGGGCGAAGAATGTAACGATATCGGCACTGAAAATTGCCGTTACGGTAGCGAGTGCTTTGTATAATCAGAAGATTGTATTACAGAAGATTGAGTTGCTGAACCAGACGACGAATGATCTGATCGCGGGTACATCCAAAATGCTCAAGGACCAGGGGATTGCCATTCAGAAGCAGGCGTATGAAGCCAGCATCTCCGTGGATACGATGAAACAGGCATTCACCGATGTGTTGTCAGCGCTCGATTCAATCAGTCTTTATAAGCAGGAAGCTCTGCCAAGAATGCGCGAGACGATTACTCAGTTCCGTGAACTTGCTGATACCGGGGAGCAGCAGATTCAGCGGTTGGAAAAAGGGCAGAAGCTGGGGCTGTGATTTTAGAAGAGTGATATATAAATTTTACGTATTAGATTGTTATCATAATTCATAATTAGAAAAAGCGACCGTTCCTCATTAAGCATGGGAATGGTCGCTTTTTGGGCTTCTATGAAGATTGGTACTAAAATTCAAAACCCAAACTTCTTGCATAAGCGTACAGCTGCTGCTCGGATTGATCAATGAGATCGCCACCGGTTTTTATTTTTGCACTGCCCTGTTTTAATATCGTGTAATTCACTTTGGTCTTGGAAACTGCCTGCTTGTATAACAGGTAACCTTCAAGTTGAGTGTAACTCCCCTTGACGAATCTGGCGTGAATCTTCTTCAGTTCCGGATTGACAGGTTTGATTTGCTTTAACTTAGATACAAATTTCGAATAGTTAGGGATAACCGTATTCGTAAGTTTTAGATAAATAGACTTGCGATTTGGTGAAGTTACTTGGGAGCCGATACTTTCCAAAGCGGTAGAGGTTTTAGCTACATAAGTTTCAAGAGCTAATATCTGATTAAGATAGTCTACAAGCTCCTGTTCTGCCTCAGAAAATGCCGACTCGTCCGCAAACTCTTCACTAAAGTCATCTTCGTTTTCACTATAACTCTGATCTGAATATGTAGAGGTTGCTTCTTTGGCTGCATTGACAGAAGTGGCTGGAGAGAGAAGCACTCCGCCAAGCAAAACAAAACTGGTTATCAATGATATAATCCACGACTTCTTCAAATGTATTGTCATCCTCCTTTTGTTTGTATTCCAATGCATAATTTATCATATCAATACCAGAAATTACAGGAATGTATTTACATAATTTTGGTGGTGAAGCTTTCTTGAAATTACTCTCAATAACCCTACTATAGGGAAGTAAGGCGATTCAAAATTTCAGTCTCTCAACACGACATTGTCAGGCTTGTAATGAATGATCTTGAACAACTCCTCGGCCATGTAGGCGGGGCTGTGCTTGAATTCCTGACGAATCCACTCCATGATCATGCCGAATATCGCATGAGATTGGTAACTTGCCAATATTTCATGGTTGATGTGCGGAGGGAAGATATGGTTCAGATCCTGTAAGGCGAGATCCCGAAGGACATCACAGATCATGCGCTGGAAGTTGGATGAAGCTTCGGATTTCACAACCAGCGTATAGAATTGTGCGTGCTGATGCACATGCTCAAATATGGTAATTGCCGAAGAGGGCATCAGATTGACCTCGAACTCTTCCTTATCCTGATAAGGTTTGCGAAAAGAAGTCACCAAATCTTGAATCACATCATTAATGATTTCGTTGAACAGGTCTTCCTTGTACTGATAATGTCTGTAGAAAGTTCCCCGATTCAGGTCAGCTCGCTGCACAATATCCGTAATCGATATTTCTTTAAAGGGATGTTTTTGCATTAAATGGATGAGCGCATCTTTCAGCGCAGCCTTTGATTTCTTGATTCTTCGGTCCATCAAATTCAGAGTTTCAGACATTTATTTTCCTCCTCGCTATATAAATTGAACTAAAGCGTAAATGTTTAGTTCAATTTATATAGTTCACTTTATTAATTAAAGTACATTCGGGCTTATAAGTGTTGTTTAACGTACAACTGGACAAGCTTTTACTGATTGAAGTGAAACGCTATGACTTATTATACTAAGGATAGGAGTTAATGAACATTTGTTTGTTAACTTATTGTAAACGAATACACAAAGGAGGATACATGGAATGAAACTTCAAGATAAAGTTGCAGTTGTTACAGGTGCTGGTTCAGGTATGGGGAAAGCAATTGCCACGTTGTATGCTCAAGAGGGCGCGAAAGTAGTCGTATCGGATATTAACGAAGAATCCGCACAAGCGGTAGTTAATGATATTAAGGCACAGGGCGGAGAAGCGATTGTCGTTCTGGCCAATGTAGCCAAAGAAGAAGATGTGCAAAACCTGATCGATACGACGGTGAGCACATACGGAACAGTAGATATTCTGATTAACAATGCGGGCATTATGGATGGCATGGAGCCGGCAGCAGATGTGACGGATGAGAAGTGGGAGAGATTGTTCGCTGTGAACACGACAAGTGTGATGCGGACAACACGTAAAGTATTGCCGATCTTCCTGGAAAAACAAAAAGGTGTTATCGTGAATATTGCTTCGGCAGGTGGTCTACACGGCGGACGTGCAGGAGCAGCCTATACGGCTTCCAAACATGCGGTCGTGGGCTTCACCAAAAATACAGGGTACATGTATGCTGAGCAAGGCATTCGCTGTAATGCGATTGCTCCAGGAGCTGTGGCAACCAATATCAGCACATCCATGGCAGGGATTAGTCATTTCGGTGCAGGGCGGCAACAGCTTGGCATGGCAATTAACCCACGTATCGGGACGAGTGAAGAGATTGCTAAAGTGGCCCTGTTCCTCGGATCTGACGAGTCCAGCTTCGTGAACGGAACGGTCGTTACAGCAGATGCTGGTTGGAGCTCTTACTAATCCATTCAAGTGCAGTCGAGTATGGAAAACGGAAATCGTGAGTACAGTCAGGAACATCCAGGAAGCCGCATGAACATTGCGGCTTCTTTTTTTAATCTCGTCTGATGATGAAATTCAGGTCAATGCGGCCATAAACGAAAAAAAGGCACAACCTCAATTTTTCACGAGGTTGTGCCTTTCGGCAGCATAGCCTTCAGCATAAGAAAACACTGTTCTTCCTTAAATGTTAGCTGCGGTTACTATTTTTTAAAATTCATAACCAAGCTTATAGGAGTAGGCAGCTAGTTCTTTTTGATACTTTTCGATATTTTTCTTACCAGCAGCAATTTTGGCATTAGCTTGTTTGAGGACAGCGCTGTTTACCGTTGTTTTGGAGACAGATTTTTTAGCGAGTTGGAATCCTTCCAGCTGTGTATAGCTACCTTTGATCAAGTTGGCATGGATTTTTTGCAGCTCTTTATTTTGCGGTTTAATCAGCTTCAGCTTGGATACATATTTAGTGTAGTTAGGAATCGCTGTGTTGGTGAGTTTCAGGAAAACGGACTTGCGATTGGAGGATGTAATGTAAAATCCACTGCCCAAAGCATTGAAGGCTTTCTCCTCATATACCGCTGCGCTATCCAGTAGATCCAGATAGTTCAGGAAATCTTCTTCTTCGGCTGTAAGTTCCCGTTCCGGTTCTTGTTCTGACGTGTCAATTTCTTCATAGTATTCGTCTTCCGAATATGTAGTGGTTGAGTCATCCGCAGCAGCGGCATAGGACCCTGCAGGTGCGAATACCCCACCAAGCAAAACAAAACTCATAATAATGGATAGAACCCAAGATTTTTTCACGTTACAATTTCCCCTGTCTATATATGTGATATTATTCCAATGGATAATCTAACATAGTACGACAAGAAATTACAGGTATCCATTTACAGTAATTTGGTTTTTTCATATCCTTTCATGCTGTTGCATATTCGCATGCCGCGTGTACGTGGAGGTAATGTATATGTGTACAATATTGTTTTGGATAATGCCGATACTTGGGAGATCAAAAAGAAGATTACATCGAGTACGTCCAAGAGTAATTACACGGGAAAAATCGATGCAATCGATACGATATACGTATGGAATGGAACAAGCTATAGAGGGGGAAGTGAGGATGCCAAAAGCCCACTGGCACCAGGCCCAGCAGCGGGAGCTTGGAACGGATTTGCATCCTTGCCCTATAGCTACGATGCAGTTTACCCAGCTGACTTGCAGACGAAACTGAATGCGAGCGGTGGTGCCGGTGCGGGCAGGTTGTATGGACACCCGTTCAGTGGCTGACAACCAGCTATAATTAAACGGATTGTTAGAACGTTTTTTTATAAGTGATTATGATTAATTATGCAAAGTTGAAGACGCCTTGCCGTAGAGGAATTTACGGTGAGGTGTTTTCAATTCATTCAAAAAATAGTATCAAAAAAATTACATATATGTATTTACGAAGTGTAAATTATATTTACTTATATTATATGTATGTAGGCGAAAGTTCCTTGTTTAAAGCTGTTTATGTACTTGACAAAGTTCGACATGACGTGAGAACTTTTTCCAAATAAAATGCTTGTATAATGGATTCATCTCTATTACAATACAATTGATAATGAGATTCAATATCATTTACAGAGAAAAGGGGAGTCGGGTTACATGTTCAAGGTAAAGAAAAAGTTATATATTTATGCAGCACTTATTCTGATGATTTCACTGCTTGCTGGTTGTGCTTCAGGTGGAAGCGCTGAGACAACGAATACGTCCAGTACGGCAGCAAGTAGTAATGAAAGTAATAATGAAAGCGGTACATCGGGTAGTACAACAGATGATCAAGCAAGAGTGATCAAACATGCTATGGGCGAAACCACAATTAAGGGAACCCCGCAAAAAATCGTGACACTGTTCCAGGGTGCGAATGATGTAGTTGTTGCACTTGGCGTGAAACCAACAGGTATTGTCGAATCATGGGTTCAGCAGCCAGTCTATGAATATCTGAGAGCAGACCTGGATGGAGTTCCACAAGTGGGTCAGGAATCCCAGCCCAATCTGGAAGAGATCAACAAGTTGAAGCCGGACTTGATCATTGCTACGAAGATCAGACATGAAGAGATCTATGAGCAATTGTCACAGATCGCCCCAACGGTAGTGACGGAAACGTTGTTTGACTGGAAAGAAACCGTGAAGACGACTGGTGAAGCGATGAATATGGTTGAGCAATCGGATAAACTGTTGTCTGATTGGGATGGCCGTGTAGCTGATTTCAAAGAGAAAATGGGTGATCGTCTGCCAATTGAAGCAACCATCACGAACTTTAGAGCCGATCAGGTCCGTATTTTCTACATGGGATACGCAGGTAAAATTCTGAATGAACTTGGGTTCACCAGACCTGCTGGACATGATGCAGACACATGGGGCGTTGAATTGACTTCCAAAGAGAACATTCCAGATATGAATGCGGACATGATCTTTAACTTTAATTCAGGCACCGAAACCGATGCGATTCAGAAAAATTATGATGATTGGACCAGCAGTCCTCTTTGGAAAAATCTTGATGCAGTCAAGAACAACCAACTGATTCAGGTCGATGAAGTGGCCTGGAACATGGCAGGTGGATACACATCGGCCAACATGATGCTGGACGATCTATATAAGCAGTTCAACCTGAACTAACTAACAGGAGCAGGACCTGCCATGCACCAGGACATTCGTTAACGAAGTGTATGGGCAGGCAGGTCTTTTGTCATTTTACAGATGAAAGAGTGAGAATATGTTTCCCCTTTTTACGAAGGCAAGTGCCAAAGTCTATGGACTGGCTGGTTTATTCATATTACTTCTACTTGCTTGCCTAGCCAGCATGATTCTGGGACGCACGCATATCACGTTTCAGATGGCATGGGATGCGCTGCAATTCTATGACGAGAGTTCGGTGGAACATGTGGTGCTCCTGACGGAGCGACTGCCACGTACCATTATTGCCGCTGTCGTTGGTGCAAGTTTGGCCGTGGCGGGTGGACTAATGCAGGCATTAACACGTAATCCGCTTGCATCACCGAGTGTGTTTGGAATCAACGCAGGTGCGATCTTTTTTATTGTCATTGCCATCGTTGTATTGTCCGTATCCTCGCTCACCACCATGATGTGGTTTGGCTTTGCCGGAGCTGCGGTTGCCGCGGCGATTGTATATGCGCTGGGTTCCCTCGGTCGTGATGGCCTGACACCGATCAAAATTGTACTGGCGGGGACGGCCATCTCAGCATTGTTTGCCTCGTTCACACAGGCCATTCTGGTGCTGGATGGAACCGGATTGCAGGATGTACTGTTCTGGCTTGCCGGTTCAGTAAGTGGTCGGACGTTGGATATGTTATATCCTGTTCTGCCTTACATGACAGCCGCAGCTATTGTTTCTCTGTTCATGGGCAGAGCCATCAATCTGCTGCTGACGGGTGACGATATCGCCAAAGGCATGGGACAGAATGTACTTCTGGTCAAGGTGCTCATGGGTATTGTTACCGTATTGCTCGCAGGTGGTTCTGTTGCCGTAGCTGGTTCGATCGGTCTCGTAGGCCTGATTGTCCCGCATATCATGCGTGCACTGGTAGGCAACGATTACCGCTGGCTTGTTCCCTACTCTATTGTAGGGGGAGCGATTCTGCTGCTGTCTGCGGATGTGGTTGCAAGACTGGTAATCATGCCGCAGGAAGTTCCACTTGGTGTCATGACTGCACTAATTGGCGGACCTTTCTTCGTGTACATTGCCCGCAAGGGGGTGACGAAGATATGAGGAAGATGTTGACTTTCCGCAACAAAAAAGACACCATCTCGGTGCAATTGGAACGAAAATCACTGGCTGTTATCGGCATATGTATCCTCTTGTTCCTCGTGGCAGGGGTTGTAGGGACCAGTGTGGGCAGTGACTTTATATCTCCGCTGGATGTGCTCAGAACGATATTCGGTGTGAATGCAGGCGAGCATGATTTCGTCGTGCTGACCTTGAGACTGCCACGAGTATTACTATCTTTGCTCGTAGGTGCAGCCCTCGGGATGTCAGGTACGCTCCTGCAAGGCATTATCCGTAACCCGCTGGCATCACCGGATGTCATTGGTATCACTGGCGGAGCAGCTGTTGCGGCTGTAGGTTTTGTTACATTGCTGGGCGGAGCGGTAAGCATCAAGCTGTTACCACTGTTCGCCATCGTTGGTGCGCTTGTGACGGCATTGATTATCTACGTGCTTGCTTGGAAAAAGGGAGTCAGTCCGATCCGCCTGGTGTTGATCGGAATTGGAGTGTCAGCCATTACCGGGGCCGGAACGACCTTTATGCTAATCCTGAGTCCGTTCTACACGGCAGGTCAAGCCTATATCTGGCTGACAGGAAGTATATACGGAGCATCGTGGACCGATGTCCGAACCATTCTCCCGGTTATCATTATTGTTGTTCCTCTGGCGATCTGGTTCGCCCGCAGTCTGAATGCACAGGAGTTCGGAGATGATCTGGCCACAGGGCTGGGTGTGACTGTTCAATGGCATCGTTCAGCGTTGTTGTTATGCAGTGTACTGCTGGCTGGAATCGCCGTCGCGGTTGCCGGAACCATTGGCTTTGTGGGTCTGATCGCTCCACATATTGCCCGGAAGCTGGTTGGACGGATGTTTGGCAGTATGCTGATTGTGTCCGGACTGGTCGGTGCTTTGCTTGTATTTGTTGCAGATTTGATTGCCCGCACTGCCTTTCTACCGCTGGATGTTCCCGCAGGGGTATTCACCGCAGGCGTAGGCGCACCATTTTTCCTGTATCTGTTGTTCAAGAATCGAAATCAGTTTTGAGGAGGAGAGAGCCGTGAGTATTCTGGAAGCCAAGGAGCTTACTATCTCCTATGGAGCAGATCCCATTATTGAAAATTTAAACCTGACCATTCCCAAGGGGCAGATCACCGTCCTAATTGGAAGTAACGGCTGTGGCAAATCCACGTTGTTGCGCACGATGGCCCGATTGCTGAAATCCAGCTCAGGTTCGGTGCTACTGGATGGTGAAGAGATTGCAAAGCTGCCGACCAAAGAGATTTCAAGGCGCATGTCTATCTTGCCGCAGGGTCCGACCGCTCCAGAAGGATTGACAGTGAATCAGCTGGTCAAGCAAGGTCGTTATCCACATCAAACGTGGCTGAAGCAATGGTCCCGAGAGGATGAGCGTATGGTCAAGCTGGCACTGGAGTCTACACATCTGACGGAACTCGCCGATCGGCCTGTGGATGCATTGTCTGGTGGACAGCGTCAGCGTGCCTGGATTGCGATGACCCTCGCGCAGGGAACGGAAACGTTGCTGCTGGATGAACCTACAACCTATCTGGATATGACACATCAGATTGATATCCTTGATCTGTTGTTCGAGTTGAACGAACGGGAAGGACGTACCATTGTCATGGTGCTTCATGATCTGAACCTCGCGTGTCGGTATGCGCATCACATTGTAGCTGTTCACAACAAGTCCATCTACGCAGAAGGTAAACCGGAGGATATCGTTACACAAGAGATGGTTCGTAAGGTTTTCCAGATGGAGTGTGAGATTGCGGTCGATCCGCTGTTTGGCACACCAACCTGCATCCCACATGGAAGAGGAAGGAAGCTGAATGGGGAACAGCGTTATACACAACTGGCTTGACGATCAAAAAGTCGGCTTTTGATTACTTCAATACTGATTCAACCATCCACATCAACTCCATTGCATGAGCATACAGATAACAAATTAGGCAAGCCGTTGGTAAAACCATGTCCCAGGCTTGCCCGGTTTGTTGTGCCTACTATTCGATAAAAGCATACCTACATCGACTCAAACCCCTAACAAATTACATCTTATTTTTCCTTAAAAGTTTATTATTGACAATATAGTTCGAATTGCCATAAAATAGATCTTGTATGATATTGATAATCATTATCAATTTATAATTACAAAAAAATGATGAACGTATGAGCAATATAAGTTGAATTAATCATTTACATGCAACGGAGAGGACAGAAAAAACCTGAAAAAGCGAAGCGTTCGCCTTTATCCCCGGATTTTTCCCTTGAGAAAAGGGAATCAAAAAAATCTGGGGATAACAGCGATTGGAAGGTTGTTCTGTCATTGTAGTGTCAGCGTAAATAATCTTTAATTCGACTTATATAGGTGCGAGTACCTTCATTCGATCGAGGAGGATTTTCAGTGTTTCCGAAAGGGATTCATAATCTGCAAAACCGACTCATTATAAGCAAAGCGAGAGAAATGGGCATCGCCTGTGATCCACTTCTTGAGGGATGCGAAGATTTTCTGAAGCTGTCTGTAGGAGACAAGCAAATCATCATTAACAAAACCAGATCTCATCGTCTGCCGTTAATTGCTGGTTTACTCGCGAAGAACAAGCAGGCATGTAATAGGTTGCTGCATGAACAGGGCATGCCCGTACCGTCATTTATCGTGATCCCGGAGATGGGAAGCGAAGCAGCAGATTTTCTGAAAAGACATGGCTCCATTGTGGTGAAACCGCTGGATGCGAGCAGTAGTATGGGCGTGACGTTGGATGTGCGTACCGAAGATGAACTGGAGGTAGCCATTCGTCTTGCGGGTGTTCATGGCAGCAGCATTATGCTACAGCAATATGTAACTGGAATTGATTACAGAGTGCTGATTATTAACGGTGAAGTGGCGGCTGTAAATGAGTATAGACCTGTCTATGTCGAGGGTAACGGGACTTCAACCGTTCGGGCATTAATCAAGCAGTTGAATCAGGATCGAATCGAGATGACGTACATTGGCGAGTATGAAGCTTTTCCCCAGGTTGATGCAGAAGCTGAACGTCTGCTGGAGGTATTACGAGCACAAGGGATAACACTGGATGAAGTACCTGCCGCTGGAAAAGAAATCGAGCTATACGATCTCCGTAACTCAGCCGCCGGAAAAATCAGTGAATTCTACAAGGATTGTACCGAAATCATTCATCCCGAAAATGCCCGAATGATCATTCAGGCGGCAAAGACTCTTCAGATTGATGTCGCTGGGATCGATGTTCGTTGTCGTGATATCCGCACGCCGATCTCCAGAGATCAGGGAGGCATCCTGGAAGTGAACGCTTTGCCAGATATGACACACCACGTCTTTCCCCATGGTGGAACAACTCGTGATGTAGTTCGGTTATACCTGGAATACCTTTGTCGGGAACAACTCGAGTATGAGACGTATAACAACGCATAAAAGATATAAAACAAGAATCACAGGCAGCAGGTTCAGCCTGAATCGATTATAAGGAGCGTTATAGGGCTATGTCAGTAGAGGTGCAGACGGAATATCTGAAGATGCAAAATGAGAAGGAATCCAATGCAAGATCGTACCCCAGACATTTCCCGCTTGTCATTAGCAAGGCCCATGGGGTGAAGATTACCGATACGGAAGGCCGCGTATTCTACGACTGCCTGGCTGGTGCAGGAACATTGGCGTTGGGACATAACCATGACACGGTGGTCAACGCCATTCGCGATGTTCTGGATCAGCAGATTCCGCTACATACACTGGATTTGGCAACGCCGCTGAAGCTTTCATATATGCAAGAACTATTCTCCATCCTTCCGGAAGAAATGCGAGATAAAGCCAAGATTCAGTTCTGTGGTCCAACCGGAGCGGATGCCGTAGAAGCAGCCATTAAGCTGGTTAAACATGCCACAGGTGGCAAGTCCATTCTTGCCTTTCAAGGTGGATATCACGGTTCAACCCAAGCGACCATGTCGATGAGTGGCAACCTGAGCAAGAAACAACATCTGCAAAGCCTGCTGCCGGATGTGCATTTCCTGCCTTTTCCTTATGAATACCGTTGCCCATTTGGTGTTGGTGAAGGCATGACGGCCCAATTAAGCGCACAGTATATCGAGAATTTGCTCGATGATTGCGAGAGCGGTATTGCGGCACCCTGCGGGGTCATTGTGGAGACGGTACAGGGAGAGGGCGGAGCGATTCCAGCGGATATCGAATGGCTCAAGGAGTTACGCCGTATCACAGCAGAGCGAAATATTCCGCTCATTATTGACGAGGTGCAGACAGGCATCGGACGGACAGGGCGAATGTTTTCATTTGAACATGCCGGAATCATACCCGATGTAATCATCTGCTCCAAAGCGGTTGGCGGTAGTCTACCGATGTCTGTTGTCATCTACAAAGAAGAGCTGGACCAATGGCAGCCTGGTGCACACACAGGTACGTTCCGTGGCAATCAGCTAGCCATGGCTGCGGGGCTTGCCACACTTCGCTATATCCGGGAACAGGATATCTTGCACAACGTAAATCTGCGTAGCGAGCAGTTCATGAATCAACTGAATGCATTGGAAGAACGGTATGCAGAGATTGGTGACGTGCGGGGCAGAGGGTTGATGATCGGCGTTGAAGTGGTTGATCCAGCAGGACGCAAGGATCGCCTTGGACATTATCTGCCTAATGGTGCGCTGGCTGAGTCTATTCAGCGTGAATGTTTCAAGAATGGATTAATTGTGGAGCTGGGCGGGCGTCATTCAGCTGTTGTTCGTTTTCTGCCGCCGCTGAATATTACAGAGCAGGAATCGAACGCGATCCTCGCGATCTTTGAGAAATCGGTAACTGAAGCGATTGCCTTAGCAACGGCCGCATGCTGAAGCTGTCCCTGATGAAGAGGCATGCAGTATTACTCGCGATTCTGATCGGTGCTTTTTCGCTGGTGCTGACCAACAGTGCATTTAACCTGCTGCTGCCTTATTTTGTGCAATACTATCAGATCTCTACGACAGCAGGCGGATGGATCATCGCATTGTACATGCTCGCCATGACGTTAACGATGCCGCTGGCTTCCCTGATCGTGGACCGACTGGGCCGTAAACAGACGTATATGTTGGGCATCAGTATCTATGGAGTGTTCTCGGTGGCAGGTGCGTTGTTTTATCACTCCATCGAAGTGCTCTTGCTGGTCCGTTTCATGCATGGGGTTGCCGCCGGGCTGATGATTCCGTTATCGCTTGTGCTGCTGTTTGATGTATACGGACCGGAGGTAAGGGGGCGAATTACCGGAGCGTGGGGCTTGCTGCTTATGCTGGCTCCGGCTGCTGGTCCAACGCTGGGTGGTTTCATCATTCAGTACGGAAGGCTTGAAATGCTGTTCTGGCTCAATGTGCCGCTGGCTGTGTTTTCTTTTATCGGGTGCGGCCGAGTCATTCAAACTTATATCCCTGCCCGCAGGAAAAAATGGCATCCTTTCAGTGTCATGCTGCTAATCTGTGCGGTAGGTGCCCTTAGTCTAGGGGTACAGTTGTACGCAAGTCCTGTCGTGGCAGTATGGGTACCTTGGCTGCTGATTGCGCTTGGTGTAGTGTTACTCATTCGTTTTGTCCAGACAGAGAACGGTCGCAAGGAACCGTTGATCCGGTACCAGTTGCTGCGGCGTAATGCCGTCTTTCCGCTGACCGTGCTGATCTCGACCATTCAGGATTGTGTCATGTTTGGCGTGATCTTTGCATTGCCGTTGTTGTTCCAGGACGTCTTCCACCTGTCGCCGGCCCTGTCCGGTGCGCTGTTCATTCCCTTGTCGATCTGTACAAGTCTGTTCATGTGGATTGGCGGCAGCTTGCTGGATCGCGGTCGGTCCAGGCATTTTATCGCATGGGGCACGTTGTTGGTGTCGATATCGATCTTGTCGTTTGCAGTTCTGCCCATGGGAGCATCAATCTGGATCATCGGAATACTCATGGCGTGCCGGGGAATTGGCGTTGGCCTGTCAGGCATGAGTATCTCTGCTATCGGTTTACAAGCATTACCGGACGAAGACATGCACGAAGGGTCGGTGTTATCGACGACGATTGAGCGGCTGGCTTCTTCGTTTGCGGTGATGGGCATGACCCTGTATTACGATATGCGTTGGCAATGGCTTGCCGGGGCAGGAACGTCCATGGAGATGGCCAAATGGGGAGCGCTCAAAGAGATCTGTATCGGACTTGGCTGCGCCATACTGCTTACACTTCCCCTGGTCTTACTTATAACCCGAAAGAAGGTTGGCATCATTGTTCGAGATGGAAAACAAGCTCCGGTCTGAGGCTGAGCAGCAGGCCCATGAACATTCGTGCAAGCTGCTGCTGAACTGTTACATCCGTGAGCTTGCGCTAGAGAAGGAAAGCGATATTCGGATCCATCCGAATACGCTGACGTACGCTGTTGCTTTTCAAGCCAGCGGGGTGAAGGTGACGGGACAGCTGGCATATCACTCTGCCATGGGAGAGCATGAATACCTCAGCATGCAATCTGGCGGGGAAGCGGTGCATTATCGCGACCTGGTTCGCTGGATCACATGTGAGCTAGGTGGAGATGGGGCACAGGGAGCGAGTTCGGATCTACATGGAATGCTGAAGAGTGAGATGAAAAGGAAGAGCTCACTCGAGGTGGATATTGCACATCCATTGGGTGAGAACACGAATCGCGTAGAGCTGGCGTATGCCAGAGATTTTGCACAAAAGGTAGATAACAGTGTGGGTAACCTCACCTTGTACATCGAACAAGCAGCCGGTCTCGACATCCACGACTATCGGACATCGGAACAGTCACTGTTGGTTGGTCATCCGTTCCATCCGTTTCCGAAAAACTCCAAAGGCTTTAGCGAGCAGGATGTGCAGAAGTACAGTCCGGAGCTACGGACATCGTTTCAACTCTGTTATATCGCCGTGAGGCAGGATGTCTATGTGCAGGAATGGGTGGATGACGAGGCGGTAATGGATTTGCATGATCTCCTGCGGAGCCATGTGGAGCCGATTTTAAAAGAAAAGAGTGGTATGTATGGGCTTCTGCCTGTCCATCCATGGCAATACGCGTACATATCACAGCTGTCCGAAGTTCAGCACTATATTCGAGATGAAAAATTAATCCTGCTTGGCAGTGCGGGGCCAATCGTCTATCCGACTTCTTCGGTCCGTACAGTTTATATTCCAGCATGGAACTGCAATATCAAGCTGTCACTGAACATGCAGATCACCAACATGATTCGCACCAACAGTGCCGAGCAGATGCGCAGAACACTGGATGCCTCCAATTACGTCAGGCAGCATGACTGCTTCGGTGCTGAACCGCACACCCATATTGCGTATGAGACAGGTGTAGCGACATGTGCCTTTGATGATGAAGAGTTAACCAGTCTGTTTACGATAGCTTATCGGCCCATTGAGTTCGACCCTGCGAATACGTATGTCTTATCCAGTCTGGTTGAGGCACCCCTTCCTGGGATGCGGTCGCGACTGATGACGTTGCTGGGCGGAGACCTTGACATAGCTGAGCGCTGGCTGGATCGTTATATGGCATGTTCGCTGCTGCCGATTGTACGGGCGGCGGGTGAGAAAGGCATTCATTTTGAAGCTCATTTGCAGAATACCCTTGTGACCTTGGAGGATGGGTTGCCTGTTGATTTTATCGTCCGCGATCTGGAAGGGGTCAGTGTGGATGAGGAACTTATAAGTGAGCAGGAACGTGCTGCGTCCGATTTATTATTTTACTCGCGAGAGAAAGCTTGGGCGCGGACATCGTACTATTTTATCGTCAATCATCTGGGGTCTCTGATTCATGCCATGGCGCGAGATGTGAACGTATCGGAGGAGCATTTCTGGAAGCAGGTACGTGAGGTACTTGTAGATGAATTGGAACGAACGGGCAATGCATATGTGCGACATCTGCTGACAACGGATGCATTTTTGGCCAAACAAAATCTGGTGAGTTGTCTAAGAGGGATCAGCCAGACCCCGGCTTACGTGCCGGTGAGCAATGTAATGAAACGAATAGGGAGTGAAGTGCGTGGGAGTCGTGGGATACAAGGCTGAAGCAGGCGGCAGGACAGAAGCAGTATACGTGGGTGTACAGGAACGGATCATGCGGCAGACGCTGGAGGCGATGTGGTTCGAAGGCATCTTGGACAGTCATGTAAGTGGGAGCGAGTGGAGAACCAGCGGCCTTACATCTTCCGGCGATTCTGTAGCGTACACGTGTGAAGCCGAGCGGAAGTTTTCATTTGGCCGGGTGAAGGTGAAGAAGGGTTCGATTCAAAGGGAAGGTGTCATCTGCACCGATTTGGATCTATTTTTGGAGGAAATCGTGCTGAACGCTTTGAAGGGTGCGAATGTGACGGCTTTTATCCAGGAACTGCTCGAAACGATGGCAAAGGACAGTCAGTGCCGGGCCATATTACCCTTGAACATTCCGAGTGAGGATCGGCATTATGATGCGCTCGAAAGTCACATGACCGACGGTCATCTGTACCACCCGAGCTATAAGTCGAGGTTGGGATTTTCCCTGAAAGATAATCTCGCTTATGGCCCTGAATTTAACTCGGAGGTTGCATTAGTCTGGGTTGCTGTGAGAAAAGAATTCGCTCAGACCGCTGTATCCGCGGGGTATACCTCTGAAGAATTGGTGGGGCAACATCTGACCGCAGAGGACGTACAGCGATTCCATCAGATGCTGGAGTGCGATGGGAAAGAAGGTGCTGTCACTGATGATTCATATGTGTTCATTCCTGTTCATCCATGGCAGTGGGAGCACCAGTTGGAGACCGTATATGCCCGCCAACTGATGGATCGGGACATCGTGTATCTTGGTCCATCGTCTTCGCCCTATCGTGCACAGCAATCGATCCGTTCGCTGTCGAACAGAGTGAACCCGGAATCTCCTTACATCAAGCTTGCCCTCAGCATCACCAACACATCGAGCACTCGTATTCTGGCACAGCATACGACCCAGAACGCGCCGCTGATCAGCGATTGGCTGGATGAACTTGTTCGTGGAGATGAGCTGTTGCAGCAGGCGCAGTTTGGCATTTTGAAAGAAATCATGGGATTGTCGTTCCGTTATGAGCAGTTGCCTGCAACGCAGTATGGACGGGCTTACGGCACACTCGGTGCCATCTGGCGGGAGAATGTATCTGTTCATCTGAAGGAAGGCGAGACGGCGTGGCCGCTGAATGCGCTAATGTTGGTGCAGCGGGACGGTGTTCCATTTATTCAGGATGCTGTAGAACGACATGGTGTGGAAAAGTGGAGCGAGGCTCTAGTTCGCACGGTTACCCTGCCGATTATTCATCTGCTCTATGCACATGGGATTGCGCTGGAATCTCATGCTCAGAATATCATTTTGGTGCTGGAAGATGATCTGCCGAAACGAATCATTATCAAGGATCTGCATGATGGTGTTCGCTACGTACCGGATCAACTGTTACACCCGGAACGGGCTCCGAAGCTGAACCCCGAGCCGGAAACCCACCGCAAGTTCAATCGGTATTCCTTCATCTATGCCGGAGATGTGTCGGAAGTTCGTGACTATACGTATGATGCCTTCTTCTTTATCTGCATGACAGATATTGCGCTGGCTTTGGAGAAGTTTGGGTTGTCGGAGGAAGCGTTCTGGCAGCTGTGCGCAGGTGTAATTGTAGATTATCAGAAGCAGCACCCGGAATACGCAGAGCGGTTCATTGCATTTGACCTTTTTGCCGAAGATGCACTGATCGAAGAGATGACCAAGCGCCGTCTGTATGGGGATGGGGAGTTGTATTTCCGTAAGGCAAGCAATCCGCTCAAGGTATCGAAGGATGCACTTGATTCCAAGGGAACGCCCGAATTAAAGGGAATCGTCGAATGAGAATTAACACGCTGAAGGAAAAGATTGCACGCAAACAGCCAGTCTATGGCCTTTTTGTATCCATACCACACCCGGTGATCATTGAGATGATCGGACATGCAGAATATGACTTTGTCATTATTGATCTGGAACATGCCGCAACATCGATGGAATCGGTGGAAGAGTTGGTTCGGGCTGCGGAACTGGTTGGCTTAACCCCGTTGGTTCGGATTTCGAAAGTGGAGCGAGCGGAGATTCTTAAAGTGCTGGACTGTGGCGCACAAGGCATCGTCATTCCGCATGTGGAGCAACTGGAGCAGGTGGAAGAAGCGGTTCGTCACGCCTACTATCATCCGGTTGGTATGCGGAGCTTGAATAGCGGTCGTCCCGGTGTATTCGGTAAATATCCGCTCACGGGATACATTGGGGAAGCGAACCAACAGGTGATGGTTGTACCCATGATCGAAAGTGTAGAGGGCATTCGGCAAAGTGCACAGATTCTGTCTCACCCTCAGGTGAGTTTTGTATTGGAAGGGGCGGCGGATCTGTCGCAATCCCTCGGCGTGCCATGGCAGACCGAGCACCCGGATGTGAGGCGTGCACTGGATGAATTGCATGCTACCGCGCAGCAGTGCGAAGTACCTTATGCAACGGTCACTAGAGGTGTAGAGGACATGTCGCTCTGGGCTGAGCGGGGAGTACATATATACGTGCTTGGTGATGATCGGAATACGGCGTTTCGGGCATATGCCCAAAAACGGAATGACTACAGGAATGCGGGTGGGCAGATATGAAACCTAGTGTATGGCAGGCGATTGATGAACTACAACGCGGATTGGGAGACCCGGTATGTGCGTATGTCTACGATCTGGCCGGCATTCAGGAACAGGTAGGTCAGATGCTGGGCAGCATGCCCGGAAACACAGAATTGTTCTACGCCATTAAGGCGAATCCAGATCCGCGAATCATTGAGGCGTTGCTTCCATTGGTGAAGGGCTTTGAAGTGGCTTCGATTGGAGAGCTACTCAAGGTTAGAGCGGTAAGTCGCGAGGTTCCGATTCTGTTTGGAGGTCCGGGTAAAAAGGAGAGCGAGCTGAGGCTAGCCATCGAGAATGGCGTGAGTTACATTCATGTGGAAAGTTTGCTGGAGCTGCGGCGGATCATTGCGATTGCTAAAGAGAGAGCGATGGAGCAGGTGCAGGAGCAAGCGCAGGTGGTTCGCATACTGCTCCGAATCAATCTGCGAAGCAGTACGTTACCTCGGACGAAGATTGTTATGGGCGGCGGACCAAGTCCTTTTGGCATCGATGAAGAGGCAGTGCAAGAAGCCGTAGAACTCATTCGTGTGGAAGGCGCGGATGTGGTTCGGTTAAGCGGGTTCCACTTTCACTCCTTATCTAACAATATGGACGCCAGGCTGCATGCTGAGATGATCGAACTGTATTTGCAAAAGGTGGAGCAGTGGCAGCAGCAGTATGATCTTCCTGTGGAAGTGGTGAATGCAGGAGGTGGGTTCGGTGTTACGTATGATGGCAGCCCCGGATTCGACTGGCCCTTGTTCACTTCCCTGCTGGAGCAAAGTGAAGCCAGAGAGCGCCTTGCTTCACGCGGAGGTCAGCTGTATTTCGAATCGGGTCGACTGCTGGTAGCAGACCACGGGTATTATGCTGCAGAGGTTACGGATATCAAAACCTCTCATGATCAGTATTTTGCTGTGTTAAGGGGAGGTACGCACCACAATCGTCTGCCTGCTTCATGGGGCCATAACCATCCGTTTCAGATTATGGCGACGGACCGCTGGAAGCACTCGTTTGTCCGTCCAGAGGTAAGAGATCGTCGAGTTCATGTTGTAGGTGAGTTATGCACACCCAAGGATCGCATGCATTCCGATGCGGAGATAGCGCTGCTACGGGTAGGAGACATTGTTGTATTTGAAAAGTCTGGAGCTTATTGCTGGACCATCTCGCATCATGATTTTCTGGGGCATCCGCACCCGGCATTCCATTATCTAACGGAGGACAATAATCATGTCAACACTGATGAAGCGTTCCAGTCTGCAAGCCGCTGAACGCCGGATTATGGCGGATCTGATGAATTCATTCTTGTCGGAGCAATTACTCCCACTGGAAGGTTATTCGTTCATTGATTTTGCCACGGCACCTGCACCGTTCCGTCGATTGTTTAAGGAGTATGACGGTGAAGAAACCAATCAGAATGTAGTTTCTCGCTATAGATTGCACACTCAAGGTGTACTGTGTCTGGTTGAAGCAGGAGTAAGACAGGGGACTCAGTGGGTTGAGGGTTCACCGATCTACGAGGAGAAAGCAGATGGAAGCTGGGTTCTCCTTGATTCTCCGGTAGAGGTTGGACGTGCGGTGTTACAGAAGGCTTTGTTGGATGAGGCTTATACGCAGCCCGGAGTGGCAGAGTTTCTTGCTAGTCTGAACATTGCTGTGGAACAGTATGCTCTGGGCTGGGAACAAGTCCAGTATCTGTCCGCCAACGTCCCGGCGTCTGCTTATGAATGGTTTATCAAGGGTGAACGTGTAGCGGCATTGCGGGATCGTCCATTTCACCCATCGTCCAAAGCCAAAGTGGGATTCAACGCAGAAGATGTAACACGTTACGCAGCGGAATTCGGGAAGGCGATTTCGCTGCGCTGGGTGGCTATACGGCTGGATACTGTACAGCAAGGGTGTGGAGATGGACTGTCCATTTTGGACGTGTTAGACGATGTTCAGCGCGAAGTGGTGGAAGCCGAGTTTGCCCGAAAAGGGATTACGTTGGACGAATATCTGCCGATGCCTGTACATCCGTGGCAATTGCAGCATGTGATTCTGCCCCGATTCACTGGGGAGATCGAACAAGGCAGCATTGTCGTATTGGACGTAGAAGTTGGTGACGTACAGGCAACATCCTCTCTACGCTCGATGGCTCCGTCAACCGAATTTAATCTGATGCTCAAGCTACCGGTTAGTGTGCTATCACTGGGGGCTGCTCGCTATCTTCCCGTAGTCAAGCTGCTGAATGGTCTTGCTGGGGAACGGATGCTACGACAGGCCATTGCTTGTGACGAGACGTTGAAGGACAAGGTGTATATGTGTGAAGAGCAGAATTGGTGGGGCTTTATGCCAGAATCCATGGGACTATTCGATGATCATCCACGCCATCTGGCTGCACAGATTCGTGTGTATCCCGCTGAATTGCTTAATGAAGCCTACAAAGTCATTCCAATGGCTGCACTGGGTGTGAATCTGGAAGGTAACCATTTACTAAAGGACATTCTGGGTGATGATCTGAGCAGCACGGATGTCCTCGACTTTTATACCAGCATAGCTACGATGTTCTATGATATCGTGATGCGTCTGTTCAAGGTGGGTGTTGTACCTGAGATTCATGGTCAGAACTGCTGTCTGGTGTTAAAGGATAATGAGGTAAAAGGTCTTTTGTTCCGCGATCATGATTCCGTACGTCTGCATCAGCCTTATCTGGACAAGCATGGCATTGCAGACCCTGCCTACCATATTCGCCCGGGCTACTCGAACAGCCTGTATAACGAGACGATCCAGAAGCTGATCTTCTATGTGCAGTCTCTGGGCACGCAGGTGAATCTGGCTGCGATCATGGAGGCACTTAGCCAGGTGTATCACATCCCGGAAACGAAGTTATGGGAGATCACGGAGCAGGCTTGGAAGGAAGCGCTGCAACATGTGCAGCTTCCCGATTCCGATCGGGCTGCGCTCGCTCATGCGATATTCGAGAGCGAGGAGTGGCCCGTGAAGTTAGTTGTCCGTCCGCTGCTTGAAGCGGATGGGGTGCCTGGCGCGATGCCATCGGGCAAAGGCAAAGGGTGGAACCCTTTTTACAAGAGATAGAGGTTGAGTAGTGTTGGTGTAGGAGTGTATAGAGAAGAAGTGGCGTGCTATAGGATGGATCTAGAAGGTGACCCGTTTGATGGGTTGCCTTTTTGGCTTGTTGTCATCGAGACTTGAAATGCTTGGAGGGATAAAACGTTCATTAATCTGGCTAAAAAATCTTCTGAAATGGAGGTACAGGAAAGAGACTGATGGTATAATCGGGTTATGTGTTATAGTCATACTTGTGTATTATCGAAAAGGTTTTCGGAAAAATCGACAGCTACTGTTGTAACCGTAATCATAATTTACTTGAAGAAAGTGAGAATCTACCATGAATCAGAAGAGGCTTTTTAATGATGGATGGCAATTTGCGAAAAGCAAGCTGGATGTTACGGAACCTGCGGGTCTGGTGTATGAACCTGTGGAGCTTCCCCATGATTGGCTGATATATAATACGCTTGAACTATATGAAGACAGCATCGGATGGTACCGCAAGACGTTCCATTACACGAAGGATGAGCAACAGCTTCTGCTTTGTTTTGATGGCGTATACATGGACTCTTCGGTGTATGTGAACGGGCAGCTGGTTGGGGAGTGGAAGTATGGCTATTCTGCTTTTGAACATGAGATCACGAATGCACTGGTGGAAGGCGACAATGAGATTGTGGTCAAAGTGGTGCATCAGAGTCCGAATAGCAGATGGTATTCCGGTGCCGGAATCTATCGCCATGTGTGGCTGAAGACGAGAGAGCGCAACCATATTGTTACGGATGGAACGTATGTATCTATCAAGCAGCAGGCGGATGGCTGGCAGGTGGAATTGGATACGGAGCTGAACCTGGAACAGAATCAGCAGGCAAAACTGGTGCATACGATCTTGTATGAAGGTCAGGTAGTGGCATCCACCCAAGCGAATGTTACGACTTCAGCAGGTGAGAATGCGTCCGCATCGACAGATAGCCAACAGATCGGTGTGGAGAATCCCAACTTGTGGAGCCCGGATGCACCGCATCTGTATGAACTGGTCACCGAACTGAGACTGATCTCGGATGATCAGAGTGAGGAGATCATTGAAACCGTAACCCAACGTATTGGATTTAAGGACGTTAAGCTGGATCCTAGTGAAGGTTTCTATCTGAATGGAGTCCACACGAAGATGAACGGTGTGTGCGAACACCACGATCTCGGGGCACTGGGAGCTGCGTTTAACCTGACGGCATTGCGTAGAAGATTTGTTTTGCTCAAAGAAATGGGCGTTAACGCCATCCGGACTGCGCATAATATGCCTGCCAAAGAGTTCATGGAACTTGCTGATGAGATGGGTATGCTGGTGGTGTCTGAAGCCTTTGATATGTGGGAACGTGCCAAAACGCCATACGACTATGCGAGATTTTTCCCGGAGTGGGTGCATACCGATGTGAAGAGTTGGGTGAAACGCGACCGTAACCATCCCAGCCTGATCATGTGGAGTATCGGGAACGAAATTTACGACACCCATGCGGATGAGCGTGGACAGGAAGTAACCCGGATGCTGATGGATTATGTGCTGGAATTTGATCCGAAAGGCAATGCAGGCGTGACGATTGGTTCCAACTACATGCCATGGGAAAATGCACAAAAATGCGCGGATATCGTGAAGCTGGCAGGCTACAACTACGCGGAAAAATATTACGACAAACATCATGAAGAGCATCCGGACTGGATCATCTATGGTAGTGAGACGTCTTCCGTAGTACAGAGTCGTGGCATCTATCACTTCCCGCTCGAACAGCCGATTCTAGCAGATGATGA
Source organism: Paenibacillus sp. SZ31 (assembly GCF_012912005.1). GTDB lineage: Bacteria > Bacillota > Bacilli > Paenibacillales > Paenibacillaceae > Paenibacillus. Next base: position 21,292 of record NZ_JABBEA010000026.1, on the reverse strand, counting down.
TGAGCAGTGCTCGGCTTTGGGTAACAGTACGACGAGCTGGGGCGCGAAGTCGGCAGAATACTGCATTTTGGCAGAGCGGGATCGTCCTTACTCATTGGGTCAATTCCTGTGGACTGGATTCGATTATATTGGAGAGCCGACACCGTATCATACGAAGAATTCGTATTTTGGACAGCTGGATACAGCAACGTTCCCGAAAGACTCTTATTTCATTTACCAAGCGGCTTGGACGGATTATAAGAAAAGCCCGATGGTTCACCTGTTCCCGTATTGGGATTTCAGCCCGGGTCAGATTATTGATGTACGCGTGTGCAGCAACGCGCCGAAGATTGAGCTGCAAGTCAACGGTAAGACCATTGGCACGTACGATATCGATCATGCCAATGGAACACAGCTGTCAGGCTGGTGGAAAGTGCCGTACGAAGAGGGCGAGCTGAAAGCGATCGCTTATGATGAGAACGGTCAAATCATAGCAACCGATGTGCAAAGATCCTATACGGATGCGAAGAAGATTCGTCTGCAAGCGGATCGGGAGCAGTTGCAAGCGAATGGTACAGACCTGATTTTTGTAGAAATTGATGTGGAAGATGAAGCGGGTAATCCGGTACACAATGCGAACAACCGCGTGCAAGTTCAGGTGAGTGGTGCAGGACGATTGCTGGGTCTGGATAACGGGGACAGCACGGACTATGATCCATACAAAGGGTTGAGCAGAAGACTGTTCAGCGGCAAACTGATGGCGATCATCGGAGCGACAAATGAACCTGGAACGGTGCGGATCGAAGTTTCTTCCGAAGGGTTGGAAGGGGCTACGGCTGAGTTTGAATCTCGGGTTGTGGATAGAGAACTTGATGGTGAAAAACAAGTGCAACCTGTCTTCATGAACAATGAAAAACGTCCGGTGCTGACGGGAAATGCTCAGGAGATTCCTTTGCGGAAAATCGAGATCATCAGTAGTGCAGGACAGTTGCTCGATCCGTCCAACCCGGAGCTGACTGTAACCGCCAAACTGTATCCGGAGAACACCTCCTATCGAGATATCGAGTGGGCTGTTGTGAATGATGCGGGGATCGAATCCAACATTGCCAAAGTGGAAGCTGTTCAAGCGGAAACGGGCGATAACGGTGGGTATCAACATGCGGTTAAGGTATCGGCTATAGGTGACGGGGAGTTCAGACTTCGCGCAACCAGCACCAACGGTACGGATAAAACGAAACTCATCTCCCAGCTGGAGTTCAAGGCGGATGGTCTCGGTACAGCCTACAAAGATCCATACGGCTTCATCACGGGCGGACTGTACGATTACACCAAAGGTGAGGTTGGTAACGGCAACGAACGTGGGGTAGCGACAAGTCGCGATGGAGAGACACATGTAGGCTTCCGTAATATTGACTTCGGGCCATACGGCTCAGATACAATTACCATTCCAATCTTTACGTTATCCACTGAGGATTACTTCATTCAGATCTGGGAAGGTATGCCGGATGAAGAGGGAAGTACGATGATCGCGGATGTGGTATATGACAAAGAGTCCATTTGGAATGTATACCAGGAAGAGACGTATCATCTGTCCAAACGCCTTAGCGGGATTACATCGATTTGTTTTGTGCTGAAACAGAAGATTCATATTAAAGGTTTCTCCTTCGAACGCCAGAGTCGGGCCTTTGAACAGAATGCCGCTGCATCCTGTGACCATCTCTATGGAGATACGTTTAAAATTGAAGGTGATCGTGTTGAAGGCATCGGAAACAATGTGTCGTTGGAGTTTGAAAATATGGACTTTACGGCAGAAGGCACGTCGAAGCTCGTGATCTACGGTCATTCGCCGATTGATAAGAATACCATTCATATTCGTTTTGCAGGTGCGGACGGACAGAGCAACCAGTTGGTTGAGTTCACACAGTCGGGTGGATATGAGGAGCGGGTGTTTGAGCTTGAGCAGGTGAAAGGTGAGCAGAAAGTAAGCTTTATCTTCCTGCCAGGCAGTCAGTTTGACTTCGGCTGGTTCCGATTCGAGAAATAATGAAGCTTCACTAATGGCGAGAGGGATGCAAGGGTCCTTTTCATCCTCAAGATGTTAGTGGAGTAGCTACAGATGCGATGTATTAATTAATCATCTGGTAGTTTATGAAGACACAAAAACCTGCGAAGCCGAGGCTTTGCAGGTTTTTTTGCGACCATATAAAGGTGAAAAATCACGTGATTAACTGTACAAAGCATTGGACAGCTCAAGCAGGTTTCCGTCAGGATCACGTACATACACCGAACGAATGGGATCCAGCGCACCGGTACGTTCCACTGGACCTTCTTCGATCTTCGTATGATGTTGTGAGAGATGGAGAATCATTTCTTCCAAGGGTGTGCTGACCAGAAAACAAAGATCTGCCGAACCCGGCGTAGGGGTATGAGCTTTCGGTTCGAACTCTTTGCCCCGTTCATGCAAATTGATCTTCTGCTGTCCAAACTGTAATGCTTTTCGGCCTTGGCCAAATTCCACTACCTTCATACCTAATATGTTGGTATAAAATGAAATGGTTGCTTCCAGATTCTCTACGGTTAACACGAGATGATCAAGTCGTTCTATTTGCATGGATAAGCCTCCTTCGAATTGGATCAATTGTTCCTGTAGAATGAGGGTGTATATAGTAGTATGTCATTTATTATACCTTAGAGCTCAGTTAGATCGACAACGTATGAGAAGAAGGTAGACGAAAAACATGCACGATTATGCAAAATATCTGGCTAATGAATGTTTCCTGACTACTGAATCTTTAACGAGAAAATGAATCCTCCGTTTGATTCCAATCAAACTCTTCACTTGTTAAAATTTAGGTATAACTACTATGGTCAGGTTGGCGGTGAAGATGGTATGCAACGTATTCAGGTACATCCCGATGTGTTGGATGAGAAAGCTCGATTGGTTCAGCAGAAGAAATTGGAACTCGATCGAATCGTTAGAGAACTGGAGAAATCCATCTATATGTTGCAATCCGATTGGTCTGGTGTGACAGGAGAGCGTTTCTTCTGGGATTTTATGCAGGTGAAAGAAGTGTTCCCGACTACACTCGGGCTGTTGGACAAAATCCAGAATGAGTTTACGTTTATCGCGAGGAACTTCAGAACAACGGACGGCTCCGGCGAGGTTGCGCTGTACATTCCAGAAGAACTACAGCGAAATTTCGCTGTAGGGCTGCTTGATAAATCAATAGGAGAAACAATAACGGGAATGGGCCAGACGGCAGAAGCGTTCTTCTATAACCCGTTAAGTACATTAAGCAGTGTGGCATATGCGATGACAGTGGGCAAAGTTGTGGACGTTGGGCGTGGAATTCAGTTTGCATGGGATACTGCTTGGGGTACGGGGACCGCGAGGTCTGACATAGATCAATTTGTAGAGAATCAGAAGAAGCAGATTGATGAGAGTGGAGCAGGATATTACGGTGGGGCGATGACAGGACAGGCTCTGGCCTATGTTTTGTTTGGGAAAGCCTTTCGTTCGATGGATGATAAACATACCGATCTGGGTGGATCGGGTGGGGGCAAGAAGGAGCATGGGGAGAATGGCTCAAATAATAAAGAATTTACGTTTATTACAGACCCCGGAGAAATGAAGAAATATATTACGCCTCCTAAAGATGGATTTCAGGCGTATCTTGAAAGAAATTATATTGAAATTAGAACAAAAGGAATTGAAGATGTACCTATTGTTGCTAAAAATACAGGGCTGACAGAAGAGCAAGTTACTAACATGAAAAGACATCTATTCTTGGGCACTTATAATTTGTCCATAGAAGGTAAACCGTATAAAGAAAACTACTTTCAAGCCGACGGGGATATAGCATATGCTTGGAAGAAAGCTCAAAACGGTGATCTTAATGAAGCTGAGAAGGATTGGTTTAAGACATTAGCGAATCATGAATTGAGAGAAAAAGAGTTAATGAGTGAAGGAATGCCCCTGAGGGATCGGACGACTTGGAGCGCGGAATTAGAGACATTTAAAATAGATACAGAGAAAAATGCTCATGATAAAGCTGCTGTAACAGCTCCCAATCCTCCGCCTTTTCCAGGTTACGATCCTAGTAAGGATTTTGGTAAATACTACGATGATAAGATTGATTACTAAATGTTGAGGTGAAATAGAATGTTATTGGAAAATGCAGTATCCAAACTAAATAATATAAATTGGGCCTTAGTAGGTACTGTTATCTCTGATGAGGATACTAAACTCGGATATGAATTTCTCAGAAGAATGGCTCAATTTTATAAAGCGGAGCAGCTGAAGCCTATGCCACCTGCATTTACAAATGTGGCGAAACTGCTAGGAGATCAAGAAGAGGAATTAGATATTTCAGCTTATTGTAGTTCGGAGGCTGTTGAATATTTGAATCAAAACTCATATGTGAAAAGAATATTTGAATATTACCTACAGTTGGCGAAGTACGCAGAGAACACTCTGAGCATCAGCCAGTATCTAGACATATATGAACCGTTAATTATACTTTTTGAACGGGGAGGCTCTTTTACTATCAAACCACTCTCTCTAGAAATTACACAAGTCTCACATTTTCCATTAAACAATTGGTATGAAAAATTTGTTGAGAAAGATCCGATTGATATTTAATAATCTGTAGATCATTAGGTTACTATTTCGCATAATCGTATTCATAGAAAAGTACTTCTACCAAACCAAAAGTAGAGGTGCTTTTTCCTATGAAATCAAAACAACTAATGAAATCTTCCACAGGTTGGTCGATAATATAGAAGAAGTAATTTTTAGCCCACCATATACATAGAGAACGATCCACAAACATCCTACACCCACACGAGGTACATTCATGAAACAAGGCATATATGAACAGCTTATCAACACAATCACCAGACAAGAGATTTCGGCGCTGGACCCGGATGTGTATAACATTGGGACCGAGAAGCTGGATGCGGAAGAAGCACGTAAGCTGCTATCCACGTATCTGGCGGCGGTGACGCGGCGAGCGCTCAAGATTGTGCGGGAACAGACGGAAGATAAGACGGCAGTGTTGGCGCAGATTCGAACGTGTAATGAGATTATTGCTACCCTGAAAGACACACTTGGGGAAGAAGAGTACAACGAATTGCAACTGGATGAGCAGGGGGAAGTGTTGACCCATGTGTATTCCAAGCTGAACAGCATTCGTGCGGTCCGGGATACCAAGATCGTTCGTCCAGATACACCGATCGCCCAAAGCTCTTTGTTCACAGGTGCCAAGTCCGAGCCGAGTATGTTATTGGAGTTGCAAAAGGAGATTGTGACCGCCGACCGGATCGACTGGTTGGTGTCATTTATCAAATTCAGCGGGCTTCGTCTGCTGCTGGAACAGCTTCAACAATTTACCGCGGGCGGTGGCAAGCTGCGTATCATCACAACTACATACATGGAAGCAACCGATCTCAAGGCGATTACAGAACTCAGCAAGCTACCTAACACAGAGATCCAGATTTCTTATGATACCAAGGTGACTCGGCTGCACGCCAAAACGTACATTTTCCACCGTGATACTGGCTTCACTACAGCTTATGTCGGCTCCTCTAACCTCTCCAACCCGGCGCTAACCAGTGGTATGGAGTGGAACCTCAAGGTGACGGAGAAGGATTCACTCGACGTGCTGCGCAAGATTGAAGCGACCTTCGAGAGTTACTGGAATGACCGTGAATTTACGCGATATGTAGCTGAGGATGAAGGGCATGAGGCACAGTTGAAGGCGGCTCTGAATCGCAAAAAAGATCAGACTAACCACTTTCACCTAGACATTCAGCCTTACGATTATCAAAAGGAAGTGCTCGAACAGCTTCACGCCGAGCGTACGCTGTATGGACGAACCCGCAACCTGATCGTTGCCGCCACAGGCGTTGGCAAAACGGTCATTTCAGCCTTCGACTACAAGCGATTCCGGGCAAGCCATGCGGGAGCTAAGCTTCTTTTTGTTGCTCATCGGGAAGAAATCTTGAAGCAAAGCCGTGATACGTTCCGGTATATCCTGAAGGATATGAACTTTGGTGAGCTGCATGTCGGGAATTACCGAGCAGAGGCGCTGGATCACTTGTTTGTTAGTATTCAGAGTCTTAACTCCATGAAGCTGACGGAGATCACCAGCCCAGACTATTACGATTACATCATTGTGGATGAATTCCATCATGCGGCTGCACCTTCATACCAGAAGCTGTTATCCCATTACGAACCGAAGATTTTGCTGGGACTCACCGCGACGCCTGAACGGATGGATAGCAAAGACATTACCGCCTACTTCGATCATACGATTGCCGCCGAGATCCGTCTAACCGATGCCATTGACCGGAAACTACTGAGTCCTTTCCAGTATTTTGGCGTCACCGATACTGTCGATCTATCTCAGGTAAAGTGGTCGCGCAAAGGCTACGATCTGAACGAACTGGAGAAACTCTATACCCATAACAAAATCCGTGCCAACCAGATCATCCAAAGTCTGAACAAATACGTAACCGATCTCGACGATGTGAAGGGACTTGGGTTCTGCGTAGGGGTGGATCATGCGATGTATATGGCAAAAATATTTAACAAAGCCGGCATTCCATCCATGGCCCTGCATGGCGGGTCGAGCGAACAGGAACGTCATGCTGCGAAAGGACAGCTGGTGAACGGGGAACTGCGCATGATCTTTGTCGTGGATCTGTACAATGAGGGCGTGGATATCCCTGAAGTGAACACCGTCCTGTTCCTGCGTCCTACCGAGAGTCTGACCGTATTCCTGCAACAGTTGGGACGTGGGCTCCGGATGGCGGATGGCAAAGAGTGCCTGACCGTGCTCGACTTCATCGGACAAGCGCATCAGGAATACAGGTTCCAGGATAAATTCCGCGCCCTGATCGGCGCTACTAAACATTCTATCTCGTACTACGTTGAGAATGGATTTTCGAACTTACCACGCGGCACGTTCATTCAATTGGAAAAGCAAGCGAAGGAATACGTCATGCGCAACCTCAAGCAGATGAGTCGTAATCGCAGAGCGTTGATCCAGAAGCTGCAAACGTTCCAGCAAGACACCGGACTGCCGCTGACCTTGGCTGGTTTTGTAGAGCATCATGGGATGACATTGTATGAATTGTATGGTGGACGTACGGGCAAAAGGTATTTCCGGGGTATGTTGGCCGAGGCCGGACTGACAGAGCCAATAGAGAGTGAGCAGGATGAGTACATCCGCAGACTGCCGTCTGTGCTGACGATCAACTCCCGAAGCTGGCTGACGTTCCTGATCGACTTTATTGAAAAAGGCAAAGAACCAACCAACGCTGATGAACAGCGCATGTTGATTATGTTCTATTACACCTTCCACCGGGCCGCGCCTGAGAAACTAGGGTTGAGCAGCATTGAAGAGGGTGTGCAGCGTGTGCTGTCTTGTGAAGCATTCCGAGCAGAGCTTGTGGATATTTTCAAATATAATCTGGCTCATCTGCGATTTGTGGATAAAAGTAATTCGTTCCCGTACACTTGTCCACTGGATATCCACTGTATGTACTCCATCGACCAAGTGCTTGCCGCCTTCGGCTACTGGAATGCCCAGCAATCCCCCGCCTTCCGTGAAGGCGTGAATTATTTTGCCGATGAACAGACGGACATCTTCTTCATTACACTGAACAAATCGGACAAAGACTTTTCACCCTCTACGCTGTACGAGGACTATGCTATTAACGAGCGTTTGTTCCACTGGCAGACTCAGAGCCGGGTGTCGGAGCATACGGCTACCGCGCAGCGGTATATCCATCATCGGGAGACGGGCAACCGAATCGTGCTGTTCGTGCGGGAGTATAAGGAAGAGCATGGCTATACGTCTCCATTTGTCTTTCTGGGCGAAGCGGATTATGTGAGAGGTTAGTCATAACTGTAATATTTCTAATGAATAAATGAGATCTTATAGGACAATTAGAGAGTAGTTCAAATAATAAAAGTTAGTTGTTTTTTTGGTCATAGGCAGTTGATTCTTTGTGAATCAGTAAATATAGAAACGGAGCAATGAATTATGATTTCGGATTTATTTAACCAAGTTGGGGCAATTGTGAAATCTTTAGTTATAGGTTCTAGTGATGGTATTATTTCAATTGTGACAATTATATTGTTAATAATTATATTTAAATTTTTATTATTGAACTACAAGAAACAGATAGGTGATTCTACTAGCAAGGAGAATTATAGAAAAAAATCAGTACAAGAGGAGGATGATGATGAGAAAGAGGAGTCACTGATAAAAGTATTCAAAAAGGCTAATTTGATTACACCTAGAGACTTTTACCTTTTTCCAGAAGCATTTGCTCACCTTGGGTTATTAGATTGGAGAGTACTATTCAGAGTGTTCTTAACTTTGGTTATAGAGCATAAATCTTTGAAAGAGTACTTTAATTATGAGATTAATTATAAGCCCAAGGATGCTGCTGATGAAAATATGGGAGTCAACATTAAAATTAATGAAATCATAATAACTCCCAATAAAGAAACTTCCATTAATTTAACTATACGAAATAATCAAGGTTTTCAACCTTTGGCTATGAATGTAAAGCTAGCAACAATAAAAAAAAATGAGTACTTTGTATTGGAAATAAATGAGGGGATTATTCCTATTGAGGAAATTGGAGATCCCAATATATTTAGTAGAGAGGGTTTTGATACTAATGAAGAATACAACACCACATTGTATTTTAGGACAATGGGGCGAGATAATATTAGGAATTTGAAATTAATCAAATTTAAGATGAAATTAAAACATTCCAATAAAAGAAAAAACAACGTAACGGATTATTGCATTCCTATAAACATTACACAAGATGCATTTACTGATGTAATAGTAACATTGAAGAATGAACTTGACCTAGAATCAGCACAAACTATTCTGAATTGTGGTGGTATTCTTATTCCTTTTTTTGTTCTATCGGTGATAATATTGAGTACTCTTTCTTGTTTTGGATGGATAGGGTTTATGCTTGGTATTATTGTTACATTTTCATTGATGATTCTTGGTATAAATTTAAACTCGAAATTTCATCAATTACTATATGATATAAGGACAGAGTCAAATAAATGAGTCCTGAAGATCTCAATTTTGAAAACCGCGGGTAAAAAACAAGTTTAGATAAGTGACAATGCCTTCTACTCTACGAGTGGTACATAAATATTCAATTGTTTCAGTGGTTACTATGTAGTAAGAGAAAGAACAACCATCAAATTTAATTATTTGTGGTTGTTCTTTCTCTTATAATATGATTCTTCGAACAAGTAGAATAACTCCGAAACAGAAAGTTCTAGTGCGCTTGAAAGAGCCAGAATTTTAGATAAGGAAGGGTTTTTGTGTCCTCGCTCTATTTCGCTTATATACGATCTGTCCATATCGGCTTTCAAAGCCAGATTTTCTTGGCTGATATTAAGTTCCAACCGTCTATTTCTGATTATTTCCCCAAAGATGACTAATTCGATTTCCAAGAGGGCAACTCCTTTAATTTGACTAATATTAAAGGTATCATAAAAATTTCTTGGAAATTATGTCAATAGGCTATAGCCTACAGTGAAAGTCAGTGATATAATTTTGATGTCTATAGCCTACAATGATAGAAAGGCATGAAGAATGCATTCCCAAAAAAACAATCAAAATTGACCGTTTCAAGAATGTATGTTCCTATTAAATGTTGTCTATCTTGGTCGAACTAGTGTATAATCATCCCTGGAAGGTATTAACCAGGGATGAATCCCATTTGAAAGGAAGTATCATGCATGGCATATGCAAGGCATCAAAGTTTCTACTTGAGAGATAAATGGCTTAGTAAGGGTTTAAAGTCAGTAGAAGGTAATAGTCGTTTCTTTTACAAAGATGATTCTTTTGAAAAAATTGGCCTTGGTAAAAATATGGTTGAAGCCTTAAAATATTGGCTTTTTGCTTTTGGAGTTATAGAAGAGAAAATCGAAGATGGTCTTAAAGTACATTCTCTTACAAATTTAGGGCAATTGATCTTTCGGTTCGATAGAGTTTTGCAACATAATGTTACTTTATCAATCTTACATTATAAATTAATTTGTAATGATAATGATCAATCTACAGTATTTGATTGGTTTTTTAATACCTATAAGGAAACGGCTTTTAAAAAAGTGGACTTGAATTCTTCGTTTGAAACTTGGGTTTCTTTGAATGAGTCTAAAGAGATTTCTGATAAATCATTAAAAAGAGATATTGATTGTTTGATTCAATTTTATACAAAGCAGCCCAATGAACTTGATCCTGAGGATGTTACGTTCAGCCCGTTTTCGAAATTACAACTGTTAAAAATTGAACCTTCAGTTAGTGAAAGAGAAACCATAAAAAAAATTTCTCCTGATATTGAAACTATAGGTGTTAACGCTCTGTACTTTGTGCTTCTTGATTACTGTCATAAAAACAAGATTGAATTAGTGAGTATAAATGAAATTGTTAACGAAAAGTATTTGTGGGGTACTACATATAATTTGTCTCGGAACAAGATTATAGAGGCTTTAAATGTGTTAACTAATCATGACAAGTATCCCATACAATACGTTCGAACTAACAATTTAGATTATATAAAAGTTGCTCAGATAGAGCCAATGGTTTTTTTGAATGATGAACTTGGCAAGAGAGTGGTGTTGTAAATATGACTTTTAAAACTAGTGTTAACATTAAATTTGATATAGGCAATACTGTATTTATTAAGAGATATATATCTACCCCATCTCATGCAGAGGCTATTAATGGGATTATTGAGGGTTTTATTAAAGAAGATGCAAATCGAGCGCATATTTTGGTTGGCCCGTATGGAACAGGAAAATCTTTATTAGCAAATATAATTGCAAGTATGGTTTCTAAATCAGTATCTTCAGAGGATGTCAATTCACTTGTTAATAAATTCATACAAGTAGATGACAGTACAGCTCATCATATAAGTGAGGTATCTCAATTAGAGCGTCGCTATCTTCCTATTATACTGAGTGGGGACGAAGGACGGTTTAGACAATCCATACTTTCAAATCTACTAAAAAAGCTACATGAAGAAAACATACATGTAACCTTACCTGGAGTAAGTTCAAAGGTAATTGAAACGATTACTAGTTGGAAGCAAAGTTTTCCTGAGACATATAATTTGTTCCATACCAGATTACTTTCGGAAGGTAAAGAAATTGAACCTTGGATTACCGAAATAAATAAACAAAATGAGAAAGAGATCTCCTACTTTTCTGAATTATACTCTCAATTGACTTCGGGTGCTTCTTTTGACATTGATTACAATCAAAGTTTTATAACTCAAATAGAATATGTTTTAAAAATACTACACGAGAATAATATAGGTGTTTTCATTGTATATGATGAGTTCGCGCGATTCTTACAGGGACTAAATGATTCAAAATTTAATGAGGCTATGCAAGATATTCAAGACCTCGCCGAGATTGCTAACCGCAATGAGTTAATACATCTATTGCTTGTTACACATAAAGGTCTTCGTCAGTATTTTAGTGGTTTAGGCGAAGAAGCAATTAGTGAATTTCAGCGCATAGAGAAGAGGTTTAGACAATATTTCATTAAGAACGATCAAGCTACGTTTCTTCGTTTAGCTGAAATTGTTATATCTGAGAATTTAGAGAATAAACCTGAAATTAGTAATGAGTTGTTTGAATATAGCCGCGACAAATTAAGGGAGTATACTTTATTCCCAAGCTTAAACCAGACAGAAAAGGAAAAATTGATCTTGAAGGGGATGTATCCCTTACATCCCGTCTCTCTATTTATGTTGCCGCAGTTAACGAGTGTTTTTGGACAAAACGAGAGGACATTATTTACTTTCTTGGAAAGTCAAGATAGTGGTGGGTTCCATAATCACATAAAAAAAACGAATAACTATTATTTGCCGCATCAATTATTTGATTACTTTTTCCCTGATTCGAGAGATATAACTTCCGAGGAATTAGCTGGACACTTTTTACTGTTGAAAAAGGCTATCGCGAGAATCCCAAGTGATCTTCTACAACAGGAGTTAGCTATAAATTTAATAAAGTTCGTATCACTTTGGAATATCTGTGGATTACAGTCTGAAGTAAGATTGACGGATGAGTTTATATCATTTGTATTTAATGGAAATAACGCAGACTTAGAATCAGTTATTCAAATATTAAGTGATAATAAAATACTCAGATACAATAGAGTGAGTAATTACTGGGAGTTGTTTGCAGGTAATTCCGTTAACCTACAGGAAAGAATAGAGTCAGACAAAGCCTCTTTGCAAATTAATAAAAAAATACAAAAAGAAATAATGTTCAGAAATTTAAGCAAGAAATATTATTTTCCTCAACAATATAATGATACTAAAGGTATGACAAGGTTTGCTTCAGTACAATTCGTATGCGACTTAGATATTCCAGATTACAAGAGTATAGTTGGAGAACAAGTCGCTGACCTTACGATTCAATATCTATTGCTGGGTTCTGACTATCATAACAATGAAAAATTTGAAGAGATTTTAAAGATAAGTAAAGAGAGTGGTACCCTCTTATACTTACATTCTAAGCCCTTAGTGGTTATTCAAGAGGAACTAAAAAATATTTTTGTATTAGAGCAACTTTTGAAAAATAAAGCATTTATCGAAGAAGATAAAGGTATTAAAGAAGAGATAATTCTTCTGCTCAATGAATCAAAATTTATGGTTTCTGATTACTTGGATGAAATAGATACCTTTTCAAAAGATTCATGGTACTACAACGGTGAAAAGTTGAGCTTTATAAACGATGTGACGTTGGGTGATTTCCTTTCAGAAAAGTGCCATGAATTATTTAGATACACACCGGTGATTCTTAATGATTCGTTCAACAGGACTATCATATCTTCCCCCCAGAAAAATGGTGCTATTAAATTAATTGATCTAATGATGGAGAAACCCCGTTTTGAAAGGTTTGGCATTGAGGGTAATGGCCCTGAGTATAGTATATACGCGTCAGTGTTTAAAAATAATGGGCGGTTTGACTTGAATATAAACAATGCCGAGTTTCAAAATATTCAATACGAGCCCTATGCTGTTCTAAGACAGCGTTTAATAGAATTATTGGATCATAAGCCGTATGGTGAATTTAAAGATATTATTAATTTGTTTACAGACTCACCTTTTGGGATCAGAAAACCAGTTGTACCAGTTTTGTTAGTGGCGATGTTAAGTGATAGGCTAAGTGAATTTATGTTGTACAGCAATGATATGTTTGTACCAGGGCTTAATGGGAATAAACTTTTTGAAATCATCGTAGAAATAGGAGCAGGTCAATATCAGTATAAGTATGAAAGAATTGATGAAAAGCATATTGATTTCTACAGGAAAATAGAAGTGGAGTTTTCTAATTCCACAGAGGGAAGACTTGTTAATAAATCTCGGACTATTTTTATCGCTGGAACATTACTAAAGTGGTATAGGACTTTACCGAGGTATACGCAGCTATCAAACAATGTCGACGATCAATTTAGTTGGTTTAGAGAGTGTATCCGTCGCTCGGAAATTAGTCCACAAGAAAGTATGAAAATTCTGTTTGATAAATATTATGATGAATTCGATAATATGGTTTCTTTAAAAGATTATGGAGAAAGCCGCATTAATGTATTAGGAAAGCAACTCGAAGATAATATTTGTTCTATCTTAGGAGTAAACAATTTCAATGAGCTCTCTGGGTGGCTTGGTAAACACGATTTGAATAAAAATCCAAGAAACAATCTATTAAATTCTTTAAACAGAGCCCTACACAACGAAAGCGATCTCGAATCTGGATGGTTAATACGTTTCGTAGAAATGTATGTTGGTGTACGGCTTGAAGATTGGTCTGATGCCACATATGATATTCTTATTAATCAATTGAACCAGGATATTTTAGCACATGATACTCAAGAAGATTTAATAAAAACGGATGAAGGAATTCCAGTACAGATTGGTCATAGTAAAAAAATAATAAATGAAGTAGACTTATCTGTTAAATCTAAAGTGATGTATGATAATTTAGATAGGCTAATTAGTGTTACAAAAAAGAGTGTTTCTCGGCAAGAATTAGAATTCGTAGTTTACAAAATATTCGAAAAATATGTAAGTGACATGGAGTGAGGAAATGGACGGAACTAAAAAAAGAAAAGTCCATGTGGCTATGTTTAGTGGCGGAGCAGGAAGTGCGTATGTAGCACATCATATGGTTCAAACTTATGGCAAAGAAAATTGTGTTTTGTTTTTTACAAACACTTTATGGGAAGATGAAGACAACTATCGATTTATGCAAGAGGTAGCTGATTATATAGGGATAGAAATTACCCAGAGAATTGATGGCAGAACACCAGAAGAGGTTTTTCATGAAACTCGATTCCTAGGAAATGCAAGACTAGCAAAATGTTCCGAAGAACTAAAAGTAAGACAAACGATTATATTTTTAGAAGATGAACTTAGAAATGAACAAGATATAGAGCCTATTCTTTATTTTGGAATAGGTCCTCACGAGAGTCATCGAGCAGACAATTTAAAGGATTTTTATAGTCATTTTCCCTTGGAGCCTATTGAAACTAGATTTCCTTTAATTGAACTTTTTAGAGAAGACTTAGACGCAAAAGGTATTATTCAAGAAGAGTGGGGAATTAAACTCCCAAGAATGTATACTATTGCTGAACAGCTAGCTGAAGAAGGCAATGAAAATGCTGAGATTTTAATTAAACACAATATCAAAGGTTTTTCTCATGCGAATTGTGCGGGGAAATGCGTTAGGGGTGGCTTCCAACACTATGCTATACTCTATGCTATCTGGCCTGAACGTTATAAAGAACAGGAAGAGATGGAAGAACGTTTTAGAGATTCCTTCAAGAAAAATGTTTCAATTCTCAAGAAAAACGCTGGTCCCTACACATTAAAAGAGTTCAGGGGAAAGTTAGAATCAGAGGGATTTGAAAAGTATCTATTTCAAGAGGATGCTGATATTCCTTGTGTATGTTCATTTTCATGAAAACGTAAAGAGCATAACCCCGTCAAGTAAACAATAAAAAGAGAATTTCCCTTTAAGTGGCGACCTTTTCCCTGAATACAATGGGAGAGAGGTCGCCAAGTTTATTATGGAAACGTTCCTCGTTAAAAACGGAATAAAATTTCTTGATTTAACTCCTATTGCTCAAAACAGGCTTCTCCAAATTTTTCTCGATTTTCATACGGGAAAAGAGCGATTCCATACAAGCGTTGTCGAAGCAGACTCATCGACTGGAATGGCTTTCTTTCATTTTCTCTTCAAATAAGTGGTATAGCTTGGGAGAGTATACTGAAATCCCGAGCTTAATGAAGCAAACTGCCGGGGTGGCTCTTCAGCTACTTCACCTTGTCCGTAACTAACTAGAGTCAATTCGTTGGAGTAAGCTCCCAAGCGAAAATCTCATTATATACAGGTCTATCACAACGGAGAGACAACTAATTCATATATAGGTAACGCCGGTCAACTCGCTTCTGCAGGGGAGCTGTAGCCGAGTTGACTGGATAAGACATTGCGGAATAGTATCAACGGTCTTCGGCCAGTAAACTGACGGTTCTTTCAAATCACGAAACGAATATTAAGCTCTCTTATCAGCGACGGATCTCCTTTTGATTCTACACCAAGCCTTCTCTCTCCAATCTGGTAAATGCCCAGAATATCTGCTTTCAGACCAGCATCTCAGTCAACTTGCTTCGTTCTGCTGGCGTTAGTCTTCCTCCATTTGTAATAAGCTGCACGTGTGATTTCAACGATTCTGTAGAACAACACACGGGATTATACGTCTAGTCTTCTTCAACTCGCAAATAAAAAAGCTCTCTTTTCGTTTTTTAGCTGGCATAACAAAAATCTTCTCCGGTTTCTAGTATTGAGTTCTTTATAACATGATTTCTTTTTTTATGTCTACCTTTAGGGGGAACACCATCGTGAGTCAGACTTTCTTATTAATTTATAATATAGGTGGATTTGCATACTTTATAGTACTATAGTTATAGTGTAATACATAAAGGGAAAATTAGACAAAAACAGGTTCTTTAGTCACGATTTTTGATTTTTTAATTATGGGGGCGTTCTATGGGATACAAAGATATGTACATAAAAAAAGAGTATAGATCATTTTCTGATGATATAGTGAATAACTTTTATATTCCATTGCTAGATAAAGCGAATTTATATCAAAGAGCAGTAGGATTTTTTTCTTCCACTGCATTAATAGAGATCTCCTACGGTATTTCAAGGATGGTGGATAATGCTGGTCGTATTCAGTTAATAGCTTCCCCGCGTCTTCAAGAGGATGATATTCAGGCGATTGCTAAGGGCTACGAAGAGAGAGATGTAATAATTGAACGGGCAATTTTAAATGCAATAACTGAACCGAGGAATTATTTTGAAGAACAAAGGTTAAATTTGTTGGCGACTCTTATTGCCCAGGATCGCTTAGATATTAAAATAGCCTTCCTCGAAAGCGATAAAAAAATCGGAATGTATCATGAAAAGCTTGGATTAATTTACAGTGAGGACAATGAAATAGTTGCCTTTACAGGTTCCCTTAATGAAACGGGAACAGCCTTTTCTCATAATTATGAAACAATTGATGTATTCTGTTCTTGGACAGAAGACGCGGAGCGTGTCGAGGCTAAAAAGTGTGCTTTTTCCTCCCTTTGGAATAATACAATGTCAAAAATGAAAATTATAGATTTCCCGAATGTGGCTAGAGAGAAACTCCAAACCTATAAAAAAAAATATATAGATTTAGATGTTGATATTAAAGAGTATCCAAATGAAATTTTGATGGAAACTAAAACGGTTTTTTCTACAAACAATGATATATCTATTGGACCAAGAGCTCCTGAAGGTTTTCAGTTTCACGATTATCAAACCAAAGCAATTGATGCTTGGGAGAAACAAGGGTTCCAAGGAATCTTCGATATGGCGACAGGTACAGGAAAGACTTATACCGGTCTTGGGGCAGCGTCACGTTTGTCACAAGTACTGGATGATGAATTGGCAATTATTATTGTTTGTCCATACCAACATCTAGTTGAGCAATGGGTAGGGGACATCGTCATGTTTAATCTAAAACCTATAGTTGGGTATAGTAGCTCCGCTCAAAAGGATTGGAAGCAACAACTGAGTATTGCTGTACGTGACCATAAGTTAAAGGTGAAAAACAGAAGAAATTTTTGCTTTATTTGTACTAATGCTACATTTACATCCGACTATGTACAGTTGCAGATTGAAAAAATGAAAGGAAATATTTTATTGCTGGTTGACGAAGCTCATAACTTTGGATCAACAAGACTGAGCCTAATGTTAAGTGAAAAAATTAGTTATCGTCTGGCTCTCTCGGCTACTTTAGAACGACATAATGATGAAGAAGGGACAGATAAATTAAAGGGATATTTCGGACCTAAATGTATTGAATACCCTTTAGAAAGAGCAATCAAAGAAAAAAAGTTAACACCATATAAATATTACCCTATTATAGTTAACTTAAACGAGAGTGAGCTCGAAGCTTATACTTTGTTATCTCAGGAGATAAACAAGTGCGTTATAGTTGACAAAAATGGAAAGAAAAAATTATCTGAGAAGGGTGAGAGGCTGGCTCTCAAAAGAGCGAGACTTGTCGCCGCGGCAAAATCAAAAATTAGTAAACTAAAAGAAGTTATTCAGCCATATGTACACGATAGCTACCTACTTATATATTGTGGTGCTGCTTCTTTGTTGAATGAGAACGATGACTATACAATTGTTGATGAAGACGATATCAGACAGATTGATGCGGTAACCCTTATGTTAGGAAATGAACTAAATATGAAGGTCTCACAATTTACATCTAAGGAAGATGTAGAAGAACGTGAGATATTAAAACGTGAATTTGAACAAGGAACTAATTTGCAGGCGCTTATCGCAATTAAATGTCTAGATGAAGGTGTAAACATTCCTAAAATAAAAGTTGCATTCATCCTGGCTAGTACGACAAATCCAAAAGAATATATTCAGAGACGTGGGCGTGTTCTCCGTCTTGCTGAGGGTAAGGATTATGCTGAAGTTTACGACTTTATAACAACACCACGCCCTTTAGACGAAGTTTCATCGTTGACTATTGAAGAGATGAAGAAAGATTATTCTCTGATAAAAAATGAACTAAACCGTGCTGATGAGTTTGCTAGAATTGCAATGAATGCTATGGAAGCAGACAAGATCCTTCAAGAAATAAAAGATAGCTATTACCTGAACGATGTCTAAATTGAATAACTGAGGGGAGCAGAGTTTTTTATGATTGACACGCAAATTCAAATAGATAAGAAAAAAGCAGATCGTCTTCTGAAAAAGTTGATTATTATGGAAAAGCAGAATCTTAGGACTAAACAACTTAATAATGCTGAAATGGTCAGGAAAATTAAGAAGGCCATTGAGGAGGAAGTAGAATGTTACTAAAATCCCTTAAGCTTATTAACTTCCGGCAATTTATCGGAGAGCAAAATATTGAATTTGCTACGAGTGATGTAAGGAATGTAACAGTTATCATGGGGGAAAATGGGTCAGGTAAAACTACTCTTGCCCAAGCGTTTACATGGTGTCTGTATGGAGACACGGATTTTGAAGATAAGGTAGTAGCAAATCGTGCTCTGGAAAAAAAGTTGCTGCTAGGCCAAGAGTTACAAGTTCGAGTTGAGATTAACCTAGTACACAGTAATAATGAATATACTATTGTTCGAGAACAACTCTATAAGAAGGATAGTGTAGGAAAGACGAAAGCTAACAATGCAACTTTTAATATAATTTACAAAAAAGATGGACAGCAAGAATTTGTCAGGGCTTTAGAAGTAGATTCTTATATGAAGCAGATATTACCAAAAGAGTTGTCTAAATACTTTTTCTTTGATGGGGAACGTATAGGTAATATGAGTAAAGAAATAAAAAAAGGAAGAAGTCAAGATTTTGCACAGGCAGTAAGAGGTCTGTTAGGGCTTAATGCATTTATTGCAGCTATAGAACATTTGAAACCTACATCTAAGTATGGAGTAATTGGTAGCTATAATGAAAGCTATGATTCAAAAAGTGATATAAGAATCGCACAGTATACTCAAGAAATTCAAAACGCCCAAGATGAAATAGAAAGGATTGATAAAAGACTTAGTGAAATAAGTACTGAAATGGAGCTAGCGCAGGAAAAATGTGACGAGATTAATAAAAAATTAATTGGGATGGCCGAGACTGAGAGACTTCAAAAGGAAAAACAACGATTGACTGAAATACTGACTAAAATAAAGCAGTCAAAGTTCTCATCAATGGCAAAGATGCTAAAGAAATTCAATACTAACCCTACATCTTATTTTGCTAAATCATTAATTTTCAAATCATTAGACTCCCTTTCGAAATCAAACAAACTTGATAAAGGGATTCCAGATATGCATGCACGTACTATAGAATTTCTTATTAAACGTGGGGTTTGTGTTTGCGGTACAAAAGTTGAATTCGGAAAAAATGCTTATAATGAGTTAAATAAAGCATTAGAGTATTTACCACCTCACTCTATTGGTATGTTAATAAATCAGTTTGTGACCGAATCTGAATCCAAAACCAGATCATCCAATGATTTGTTTGAGTCTATAACAGACGAATACAAGTCTATAAGGGACAGTGAAATTCAGATTGAACAGTTGACATCGGATATACAATCCATTGAAAAACAAATAGAAGGAAAGGAAGGCATAGGTCACCTTCAAAAGGATCTTTCACGTTATGAAAAGACTATTCGAGATCGAATTGCTGAAAGAGATGAACTAAATAGAAACAAAGGGGCATATGAGACTAATCGTGATCGTTTAATTACTGAGCGGGGTGAGCTTACTCTAAGAGATGAGAAAAACAAAAAAATAGAAATTTATAAAGTATATGCACAATATATGTATGATGAATTATTAAGAGTATATAAACAAAATGAGAATGAAACTCGCCAGAAATTAGAGCATTATGTGAATGATATTTTTAAAAGCATTTATGAAGGTGGTATGTCAATAAATGTGGATGAAAACTACAATATTCAGGTCATTGTTGAAGATGATAGTGGTTTTAGTAATGATATTGAAACTTCCACAGCGCAAAGTATCTCTGTCATATTCGCATTTATTTCTGGAATTATAAAATTGGCGCGAGAAAATAGTGTGGAACGAGATAACGATAGCAAGCTTCTTGAATCGGAGCCTTATCCATTAGTCATGGATGCACCCCTCTCAGCATTTGATAGACGTAGGATTAAAACAGTATGTGATGCTCTTCCAAGTATTGCTGAGCAGGTTATTATTTTCATTAAAGATACTGATGGAGAAATTGCGGAGGAAAACATGGGAGAGAAGGTTGGAAAGAGATACTTGTTTGATAAAAAGAATGAATTTGAAACCTATCTAATCGCGAGGTGAAAACATTGTTATTTCAGAAAGAGTATTCTTTTCGTGGGTCTCACGCAGACAAGGTAAATAAATTAACATCTCAATTTGATGATAATGGGATATCAAAGATATTTAATCGAAATATTGATGTCTATATTTTAGCTCCACTAATTGGTTTCTTGTATGGAAGAACTGCTAATCTTGATAAATCAGGGAGTAACACCACAAAGATATTCCCTGAACAGTTAATTAAAGACGATTCAATATTAAAATATAATTATCGACTTCTCATGCTGCTAGACGAAAAAAACGAACAAGACTTTGAAAAAAGGGTGGATAAGGCTTTTAGGAATTATGGTGATGAAAGTGAAGAGACACTAGCTGATGAACAGTCTTACAACCAATACGTTTTAGGTGGAGTTGAAGTACTATATGAGAAGTTAATTGAAGGTGCAACGACTCCTGAAGATTATATGACTAAACTATATGACTTCATGGAACAATTTAACGAGAGATACAATGAGACTATTACCGATGAAAAAATTCTGGATTTGTGTGCTTTGGCTAGAAGTTAGCACACACTCTTAAGTTGGTGTTTTATATGGGCATAGGCGAAGCTAGGAAACAAGTTTCATCTACGTTAATTGAGCTAGCAAATAAAAAGGGATACATCACTTATGATGATATATTGAAGAATGCAGATTCTGCCTCTTTACCCATAGACGAAGTGGAGCGGCTATGTGAGATAGTTATTTCTGAAGGCATAATAATTCGTGATAATGATGAATTAGTTATAAGACGGATTGTCAAACCAAGTGCGACAGTTCTTCTGCGAAAGATTCGTGAGCGGTCTTCCAACCCAAGCATTTTCGTG
>NZ_JABBEA010000025.1 GCF_012912005.1 Paenibacillus sp. SZ31 | reverse complement strand
GGTCCTGGGAGAGTAGGACGCCGCCAAGCAATTAACCACTGCCGATGTAATTCGGTGGTGGTTTTTATTTGTTTATAAATGGATAGATAGAGTTCAATGAATAGTTAGGAAACAGGAGGTTTTATAGCCTATTTGCATCAAACTTCCACGTGAATAACCTGGTTTCTATGTATATAGAAGATAAACGTCACTCGATATGAGTAGGCGTTTTTTTGTTATATTAATCAGACTTGTCCGCACGTGATAAACAGTTGTATTCATGAGACAACACACCTGATATAACCAAGTACTTTTCCTTGACAGTCTAAATATCGCTTTGCTAAGATGGCAATAATAAATTTTTCAGAAAACGTATTTTCGGCGTAAAATACAGCCTGGAATCTTCGGGTTTTGGACCGTAAAGCTGAGCAAACATAAGGAGGAACACCTGCGTGTGGGAAGATAAATTTGGTAAAGAAGGCTTCACCTTTGATGATGTATTGCTAGTGCCACGGAAATCCGAGACACTGCCTAAAGAAGTAGACGTTTCCGTTCGCCTGAGCGATAGCGTAAAATTGAATATTCCTTTGATTAGTGCAGGTATGGATACTGTCACTGAAGCAACACTTGCCATTGCCATTGCCCGTGAAGGTGGTATTGGAATTATCCATAAAAATATGTCTGTTGAGCAGCAAGCGGAAGAAGTGGACCGTGTTAAGCGTTCGGAGAGCGGCGTTATCACTAATCCATTTTCACTGACAGCAGATCATTTGGTGTCTGATGCAGAAGAGGTTATGGCGAAATACCGGATCTCTGGTGTACCAATTATTGAAGGAGACCAGAAGCTGGTTGGTATTTTGACGAACCGTGATTTGCGTTTTATTCACGATTACGGCATCAAAATTAGCGAAGTTATGACTCGTGAGAATTTGGTTACAGCTCCTGTTGGCACTACACTTCAAGAAGCTGAGGGTATCCTGCAGAAACACAAGATTGAAAAACTTCCATTGGTTGATGAGACGAACACACTGAAAGGTCTTATTACCATTAAAGATATTGAAAAAGCGATTCAATTCCCGAAAGCAGCCAAAGATGCACAAGGTCGTTTGTTAGTTGGTGCGGCAATTGGTATCTCCAAAGATACATTCGAACGTGCAGATGCTTTGGTTCAAGCCGGTGTAGACCTTATTACTGTAGATTCGGCTCATGGACACCACATCAACATTATCGAGGCGGTTCGTCAGCTTCGTGAACGTTTCCCTAGCTTGACGATCGTTGCAGGTAACGTGGCTACGGGTGAAGCAACTCGTGACTTGATCGAAGCAGGAGCTTCTGTAGTCAAAGTGGGTATTGGTCCAGGTTCAATCTGTACAACTCGTGTTATTGCAGGTATTGGTGTTCCTCAAGTTACAGCTGTATACGATTGTGCTACTGTAGCTCGTGAGTATGGTGTGCCAATCATTGCTGACGGTGGTATTAAATACTCTGGTGAGATCACGAAGGCAATTGCAGCAGGCGCTCATGCGGTCATGTTGGGAAGCTTGTTTGCAGGTACGGAAGAGAGCCCAGGTGAATCCGAGATTTATCAAGGTCGTCGTTTTAAAGTATACCGTGGTATGGGTTCCCTTAGTGCGATGAAACAAGGTAGTAAAGATCGCTATTTCCAGGATGATGACAAGAAACTGGTTCCTGAAGGAATCGAGGGTCGTGTCGCTTATAAAGGTCCATTGTCTGATACGATCCACCAACTGATTGGTGGTCTGCGTTCAGGTATGGGATACTGTGGTACGAGCAACCTGGAACAACTTCGGAACGACACTGGCTTTATTCGCATTACAGGTGCGGGTCTGCGTGAAAGTCATCCGCATGATGTACAGATTACGAAAGAAGCACCTAACTACTCGTTGTAATCTGAAGAGAGTTAATCATTTCCAGGACAGGCTCGGTGATTTTCACCGGGTCTGTCTTTTTTTGCAGATACCCCTGTGATAGAATAGAACAAGCGGTGACGATCCAAGGTTGGATTAAGGCGTTACGGCGGTTATTTGACGTGAATCTATGAATATGGTTTTGAAAAGCAAATGCAGTGCCAGAAATGGTTGCCAGCTAAACAGAAGCGCGGACGTCCTTCTACATAAGCATTCGCAAAATGCGGACTAATTGACAATCGATAACGAACTTTGGGAGCAATAATATTGCTCGTTCGATATAGCGCATATACCACACATCTCATACATCATTGCACAGGTTAGGGAATAAGAAAATCGCAGCTTAAGCTGCACTGAAGCAATTAACAATGCTTTAGATCGAAGGGAGTATTCATCATTGAAAGCCAAACACATGAATAAAAAGAAACGCCAAATGCTCAAAAAGAGCGTAGCCTCGGTAATGCTAATTAACATGCTTTGCATGTCTGCAGTCATGCCGGTCATGGCTGCTGCGGATAACTCCGGTCAGGTTCTGACTGCTGCAGCAACAACAACGAAGACGGAGAAAGCCGTGCAAGTTCCTGGGGCGGACTCACTTGGGCTTGAGGTTAGATCTGCAGTGCTGATGGAGGCTTCAACAGGACAGGTTCTGCTCAATGTAGATGCGGATAAAGCTATGCCGCCTGCAAGTATGACCAAGATGATGACAGAGTACATTGTCGCTGAACAAGTCAAACAAGGGAAATTTGGCTGGGACGATGTTGTAACTGTCAAAAAGAATGCTGCACAAAGTGTCGGATCACGTATCTTCCTGGCGGAAGGGGACCAGCACACAGTTAGGGATCTTTATATCGCTATGGCTGTTGGCTCTGCCAATGATGCTACGGTTGCTTTGGCTGAACATGTTGCAGGTTCGGAAGAAGCTTTCGTGAAAATGATGAATGATGAAGCGAAGCGTATGGGCATGAAGGATACGTTCTTCATCAACTCTTCCGGTCTGGACCGAGCAGATATGCCTGCTGACTTCCGCCCAGCTGAAGACAAGGAAACAGTGATGTCCGCTCTGGATGCTGCAATTCTGTGCCGATACATCATTATGGATCACCCGGACTACACAGAATTTACAACGATTCAATCCTACAAATTCCGTCCCAATGATAAAGCTCCAATTATCAACTACAACTGGATGCTGGAAGCGAATAAAAATATAACCAACTTCAAAAGCTATGCCTATGAAGGTCTGGACGGAATGAAAACAGGCCATACCACGAACGCAGGTAATAACTTTACAGGTACAGCGGAACGTAACGGTATGCGTCTTATCAGTGTTGTTATGGGCACGGATTCGGAATCTGCACGTTTCAGAGAAACCAAAAAGGTACTGGACTTTGGATTTAACAACTTTGAAGTAAAACAGGCTGTCGCAGGTAAGACCAAAGTGACGGGCTGGGAAGCTGTACCTTTGAAAAAAGGTAAAGAAACGACCGTTCCTGTCGTAACAGATAATGCGGTAAGTTTCGTTGTTCCCAAGGGTACTCAAAACCTGGATGTGACGTTCAAAGCCAATGTAACTGAGGCTGACCAGTTGGTAGCACCAATCAAGGCAGGTACAAAGGTCGGTACGGTAACGTACACGTATAAAGCAGAGGGAATTGAGCCTCAGGAAAAAACAGTGAACTTGATCACTGCCGAAGAGGCCGATAAAGGCGGATGGTTCCGTCTGTTCTTCCGTGCTGTAAAAGATTTCTTCGTGGATCTCTTTGACGGAATCAAAAACCTGTTCTAACCCTTAGCATACTTCATGAAAAGAGTATGATCATGACTTTGATATTTATGTGATCAAATCAATGACAAAATCCAAGTTATTCCGACCGGATGGATTGTATATTTACAATTTTTCCGGTAAAATATCAAGTTAGAATTCACGTATGATGAAGCGAAAAAGTCCAATGTTCGTTAACCATATGCAAGATCGTGGCTGGTCAGAGAAGGAGAATGGACATATGAAGATCGGTGTTTTAGCACTTCAAGGAGCTGTCACAGAGCATATTCGGAGCATTGAACTTGCTGGAGCAGAAGGTGTAGCTATCAAACAGGTTCAGCAATTGAAGGACTTGGATGGTCTTATCCTTCCTGGCGGCGAAAGCACGACGATCGGTAAACTGATGCGCAAGTATGGGTTTATGGATGCCATTCGAGCGTTCGCTGATGAGGGCAAACCAGTATTTGGTACCTGTGCGGGTTTGATCGTTATGGCCAAACACATTGCAGGGCAAGAAGAAGCTCATTTGGAGCTAATGGATATGACGGTATCCCGAAATGCTTTTGGACGGCAGAGAGAAAGCTTTGAGACAGACTTGCCGGTCAAAGGCATTGAGGAAAAGGTAAGGGCTGTGTTTATCCGGGCGCCCTTGATCGAGAGTGTCGGAGACCAGGTGGAGGTTCTCTCCACATACAAGGATGAGATTGTAACTGCTCGTCAGGGGCATTTGCTGGCTTGCTCCTACCATCCGGAGTTGACGGATGACTATCGTCTACATACTTATTTTGTAGACATGGCCAGATCCTATAAACACACGGTAGACTCTAAATAATGCATGATGTACAACCTATGATCTCCCGGTCATCGGATCACTCCCCCAGAAGCCTTGTAAGGCCGCAGGTTGGCAGTTGCATCTGAACGGATGCCTGATGTTGCCTGTATCTGCTTCAGAGCGGGAATCGCAGCGGAGGATGACACCGGGGGCATAGGTTGTTTTTTAGGTTACAGGATCCGATAAGTATATAGTAAGGTATATACATTAGAGTTTTGAGAATGGATTTAACATAAACATAAGGCTTCACTTAGTGAGGTTATTTAGGAGGGTTATATCGTGCTTGATGTGAAAATATTGCGGAATGAGTATGCACGTGTAGAAGAAGCATTGACTAAACGTGGTAAATCGCTGGATCTTATCGCTGGATTTACTGAGATGGATGCTAAGCGTCGGGAATTGCTTCAAGAGAGTGAAACACTGAAGAGCCGTCGGAATACGGTCTCCGCAGAAGTTGCTAGACTGAAGAAGAATCGCGAGAATGCTGATGATCTGATTGTGGAGATGCGTGAAGTCTCTGATCGAATCAAAGCCATGGATGAAGAAGTTCGTGAATTGGAAGTGAAGATCAATGATCTCACAATGGCGATTCCGAACATTCCTAACGAGAGCGTACCTATTGGAGCTTCCGAAGAGGACAATGTTGAGATTCGTCGTTGGGAAGAGCCTAAGTCATTTACTTTTGCACCAAAAGCACACTGGGAAATTGCACAGGATCTCGATATCCTTGATTTTGAAGCGGCTGCCAAAGTAACAGGTTCCCGTTTTACCTTTTATAAAGGATTAGGTGCACGTTTGGAACGTGCATTGATTAACTTCATGATGGATCTGCACAGCGATCAACATGGATATGAAGAGATTTTGCCTCCATACATCGTTAATCGGGATAGCTTGTTTGGAACAGGTCAACTGCCTAAATTCGAAGAAGATCTGTTCAAGTTGAAAGATACTGAATATTATCTGATTCCTACTGCTGAAGTTCCGGTAACGAACTACCATCGCGAAGAGATTCTGAATGTAGATCAATTGCCTAAGCATTTTGTGGCATACAGCTCTTGTTTCCGTTCTGAAGCCGGTTCGGCTGGACGGGATACACGCGGATTGATTCGTCAGCACCAGTTTAACAAAGTAGAGCTGCTCAAGCTCTCTACTCCGGAAACTTCCTATGAAGAGTTGGAGCAAATGACTCAAAATGCGGAGCGTGTACTTCAATTGTTGGGCTTGCCGTATCGCGTACTGACATTGTGTACGGCAGATATGGGCTTCACTTCAGCTAAAACGTATGATATTGAAGTATGGTTGCCTGAGAGCAATACGTATCGTGAGATTTCTTCGTGCTCCAACTGTGAGGACTTTCAGGCACGTCGTGCCAATATTCGTTTCCGTAGAGAGCCAAAAGCCAAACCCGAATTTGTTCATACATTGAACGGGTCAGGATTGGCTGTTGGACGGACGGTAGCTGCTATCCTGGAGAACTATCAACAGGAAGATGGTACGGTTGTCATTCCTGAAGCATTGCGTCCTTATATGGGTGGCGCCAGTGTGATTGCACGTCGCTCATAGAGTTAGTTATTGGGCTTATATAAATGAATAAAAAACCGTCTCCTGACAAATGGAAGTTTAGAACTTGCCATTTAACATGGAGACGGTTTTTTATTGTCTGATGTTATGAGTGTACTTTAGTCCTTATTATACTGCTTTAATTCATGTATTTAACGGAACGCAACGCACGGGTTAAGAGCGTAAGTGCTTCGTCAGTAGTTACTGCTTTTTTCGGTTCGAAGGAAGTACCGGATGGAACTTGAAGCAAACCGAGTGATGTCAGAGCCTGAACTTGGGTTGTTGCCCATGGAGAGATAGCGTCTTGGTCCTGATAGAACATCGTATCAGCGACAGCGGCCGAATCTCCGCCTGCAAATTGAATTGCCCGATAGATGATGCTAGCCAGTTCTTGTCGGGTGACTTCACGTTCGGCACGGAATGTTCCATCAGCATAGCCGTTAACAAGCCCAAGATGTGCAGCGGTAGCCGCATACGATTGTTTCTCAGTCACATCTTTGAATGATGTGTCTGTAGCTGAGATGCCTGTGGCCCCCAGAGCAGAAACTAACAGCTCAGCAATTTCTCCGCGGGTGATGACTTCACCAGCTTTGAATTGCTGTAGAGCAAGTAAATTTTTAGCCTGCAGGTATTGGATATCGCCTACGGCCGAATTAATGTCTGTAGTATTCATTTGTTCGTTTGAAGCGATAACATAAGTACTGTAATACATGTCTTTCAGACTTACACTCCACTCTCCATTTTCTTGGACAAAATAGGCTGGCACGTAAGTATAGGTCCGCGTCTTTTCATTGAAGCCGAGAACAGTTGCTGTTTGTGGGTTAATATCTGTAGAACCAAGGTGGATTATCCGAGTTACATTTTTTAATTCTTCTTGATCCAACTTGATTGTTTGCTCACCAGCTGCCCACTGTACATTGAAACGTAAAGGCTGTACCAACAATGTTAGACCTGTCGGTAAAGATTGCTTCAGATTGGACAACTCATCATCAGATAGGGCATCAATGTTTATCTGGAGATCGAGTTGTTCCTTGGGAACATTTAGTAGAGATGCTGCACGTTCAATATTTAATTTATCCAAGGCTAATGCAATGTTAGACTGTTGGCTATACAGAGTAAACGAAGATGCTTTATCCAGCGAGCGTAGGAAGGAAAGAACTTCCTTAGGCAGAGTCATTTGAACATGCGAAGCACGTGGCAATACGGTTACGGACAAATTATCCAGACGATCGAGGACAGATAACTTACTTACGACGCTGGTATCCACGGATACGGAAACAGTACCATTCTCCATTTTCCCGTGTACCCATTGGTTTAGGCTGTTGGCCGCAGAACCGATGGATGCGGAGGCATCAATAATCGAGATGTTAGTGGTAGAGCCGGATGTGGAGAAACTACTGCTTCCTCCAGTCTGTGGTATCACACCGCCACCAGACCCAGGCTCACCGCCACCGGACCCAGGCTCACCGCCGCCGGACCCAGGCTCACCGCCGCCGGACCCAGGCTCACCGCCGCCGGACCCAGGCTCACCGCCGCCGGACTCAGGCTCACCGCCGCCGGACTCAGGCTCACCGCCGCCGGACTCAGGCTCACCGCCACCAGACTCAGGCTCACCGCCACCGGACTCAGGCTCACCGCCGCCGGACCCAGGCTCACTGCCGCCAGACTCAGGCTCACCGCCGCCAGACTCAGGCTCACCGCCACCAGACTCAGGTGCACTGTTCCCTTCATTCTCTTCCTCAGGCGTAGCTGAAGCTTTCTCTATTCCGAAGAAATGCTGGAAATAGCTAATGGAATCACCCTTATATACATCATCAGCTTTATAATCAATGGCGTTACCTGCCAAGACTTGTGTCATTAACCCGGCTGCCAGTACGGTCGTCTTAACAGCACGTTTCCTAGCATTTCCGGCTTTAAGCATTTGCTGGTGTACATTCTTATTTTTCTTTTTCATCTATCTCACTCCTTATAATTTGTAGAATTAACGCAAAGAAAGAGCAAACGGAACGATATGTTGTGCCACTTCAAACTCTCTATGCGTTGATCCGATTTTGTTCATATTAGCTTCAAAAATCCAAATCTCACCCAACGAATTAATCCCCACATCAATGCCTAACTCGCATATTCGTTCTTTCACATGTGCTGCAATATGATTAGCTGTTGTAATAGCCAAGCGCTCCAGCCTTGCTAACATGACATCCTCCTTCTGAGGAAACTCATGCCGAGACAGCCAGTCCCATGTCGTAAATGCACGAAGTGAACCCGCGTGGTTAACTACTTTATGCTCGCTTTGGGTAGAGAGAAAAGGAAACGCTGAAATAAAAGACCACTCCCCGCGTCTGTTCCGGACAAGATGTAATCTGATATGGTAAGGAAGTCCGTTACGGGTTTCGCTTCGAATGAACTTTTGAATAACAAATCCTTTTTTCGCCGCAAGCATGGAGAGGAGTTGTGCGAAATCCTCAGCGTTCATTTTATGGATATGCTCATGATCCTTTACGACAAAACCTTCCTCTTCACGTTGAACAACAATAATCCCGTTACCAAACGAACCTATAGATGGTTTGATGATGGAAGTCTCGTGAGTATCGATAAAAGCCAAAATCTCATGAACATTTTCGACGGCAGTATAAGGGATCAAATGTGCAGCAAGCTCAGCCTTTTTTTGAAGGATTTCATATATTTTTTTCTTGCTAAAGGAACCCCCATTTCGTTCATCGGTAAAAGGTACATGCCCTAAATCTGTGTATACACTACTGTACTGCGCATTCCCACGCGCTTTTAATCGATCGTAGATCACATCGGGAAAGGGGCAGTAGCGGGCTTGCCACTCCCCATCTTCCAAAACATATCCTTTGATATAGCCTAATTCCTTATGGACATCGGTGTGACTAAAATAATAAAAGGCTGCGTTACTCCACTTGGCTGAATACGCACAGGCAGCTGCCAACGGCTTATCACTTGAGTCACTGCTGAGCATGGCAATCACAGGATGGTTCACTTTTTGCCCAGCTTTCGCCACATATTGTGCATATTCGATAGTACGTGATGCACGTGCCTGTTCATGGAAACGTGTTTGAGGGCTGATATTGGCTTCCAAAAACTTGATCTGGCCTGTGGGTGTCACAATAAAATCCATACCAAGCTCATCAATAAGAAAGGAGTAAGAACGATTAATTGTCTCTGCCATACAAATAGCGAGTCGTTCCATCTCATGTTTAATCTGATTTCCTTCAACTGGGAAAGAACGATCGAGCACATTAGTGGCATCCTCATTACGGCCGCCTTTACTTATATTGCTGATGATGGAATCCGTCATACCAATACGTGAATACATTTTGGTTAGAACCCAACGCCCAGTACCATCGCGCTGAATATGTACTCGAAAATCAACAACTTCGCCCCGATCAGTCAGGGAAGGAAGGTAAGGCTGAACAATAAAAGAGCCCTGTGCCAGAGCGTCACGTAAATATTCCTGTAAATCAGAACAATCAAGCCTGATCTCTTCGTTTTGCTCGCGGCATACATAGTGTTCATTTTCTCTTTTGACTGTAAAGATGGCATTGCCTCGACGACCTTGATCCGGCTTAACCAAAACTTCTCCGTGCACATCCAAAAAATCGAGAAATTGATCCAAATCCTGTAGCCACTCCGTTGGAATGAGGTGATCATTGAAATGAGGTACCAGTTTCTTCTGGATGGCGTATTTTCCGTGAATCAGAAATGTTGTAAAGGGAGTTCTTCTGCGCAGCCAGTTCTCGCACTCTGGTCTGTCTTTAACAGGTTCAGGTGCTTCATTAAGCACTACGTCTGGTAGGGGCATTTTCTTTTGCACCCAGGAGTTTCCTAACTGGAAAGTAGCATTAATCAATTCCCGCTCCATATCAATACTGCTTGCATCAAAGAAGAAAACTTCTGCACCCTTTTTCATTCCTTCCGAGATTAACTGGTTGATTCGCTCCTCGGGCAACGTGTTCAAAGGATCATTTTTACGATAAATACCTATAAACAATCAAACACCTCATTATGAAAAAGTCTACTTCAATTATATAGGGCAACTCTGAACCGATTCTGAACATGAATTTTATTACTTATAAAAAAGGTTGCATTATGATATTAAGATGTGGTATGATACTTTTCGTGGCAAGTTTATAAAAGTTAATTTCCCTGGAGAGGTACCGAAGCGGTCATAACGGGGCGGTCTTGAAAACCGTTAGGGGGCAACTCCACGTGGGTTCGAATCCCACCCTCTCCGCCATACTACACTTATAACAAGGATTCGAGCGTTCTCGCTCGGGTCCTTTTTTGCGTTTATGCGTGCGACAAGTCTGAACTTACAGGTTAGTGGCCGATGTGTATGCGTTGCTCAGTACAATGTTATATTTCAACAAAGACTGTTATGAATAAAAACATCTTCATCGCCGCACTTTATAGGAGTGGAGGTGGTAAGATGAACCGCGAGTTAAACATCGATCAGACAGAGCTTGTAGGGGCCTGGCAAGAACGTTTGCCCGAAGTCCTCAATGTTGGCGACCAGGCTCAAGTGATGGCTGATGAAGCTGATCAGCAGGCTATTCGGATACACATTGCGACAGCAGGTCACGAGATGTACTCTTTTGATTTCAAATGTGCGTATGTCGATTCCCGTGAAGTTAGCGTACAGCTGATTGATGTGGAACGGGATGGGCGAACGACGGATGAGCGTACAGAACCGATTCAGGAACTGGCTCACGATTATACAAGGCACATTCACGAATGCGCCCAGTCGTTACAGTCCCAGACGAGACATTAGCTTGAATTCTGAAGGAGTGAACTTCAATTGACGAAGGCCAAAGCGGGAGTAGACAAAAACCTGCAAAATGTAGTTGATGATCTGGAGCACCCAGCCGTAAACAGTCATCATGCCCAGCAAACTCAGCAAGATATTAATGATCGCCGTCATCAGGATGCACTGAATCATGACAAAACGGAAGATAGGGATCCATCCCATTCCTAACAATGATGAGGGGGCAACACTATGAGCAAACCAAAAACAATTCCCGTACCGGAAGCGCAAGCATCCGAACAGCATCGTCATTCATCCAAACGCTCCTCCATGCAGGAACCATTATCAGGTTCAAAAAAAGTGAAAAATCAAAATCATGTGGATCATCTGAATCCCCAAGGTTAATAGAAGAAGCAGATTCACGCAAAAGTCCCTTGTTACCTAACAGGGGGCTTTTGCGTATTCATACATATATAAAGACAGGCACATGCTTATTCCCAAACCTCACATAGGTCTTTGTAGCCATTTTAAAGAGGAAAGATCACATTTTTCCCAAATTAGGTTTCGGTATCTGGTGATATGGTATATCATTAAGATTGAATTATTTTTTTGGGGTTATCACGAGAGGAGAGAAACAAATGACTAAACGTATGGGGGCGCTTCTTCTTACGTTGCTGTTGACCGTATCTATGGCCTTGACAGCATGTAGCAGCAAGCAGGAACCAAAAGAGGCATTGAAGACGGCTGCGGCCAATGCTTCCAAACTGACTTCGTATGAAATGAGTTCCAACTTCACTATTAATGAATTGAGCTATAAACCTGGAGATGCTTCACAAACTGATCCGACCATGGCTCAATTTATGAGCATGCTGAAGGACGCTCAGTTGAATGTAACAGGTGTATACCAAAGTGAGCCAATGCAGACAGAGATGACTCTTGGCATCGAACTTAAAGGCGACATGGGTATGACCTTTAACATTCCAATGGTGATGACGGCTGAGAAACTCTATGTGAAAGTGCCGAATATTCCGTTCTTCCCGATTCCGGAGAACATTGTTAACAAGTTCTTGGAACTTGACCTGAAAGAACTGGCTGAGCAAGAAGGTACTGAATGGAACCCTGATGCTATGGACGCAGCCAAAACGCAAAAGCTGAGCAACGAAGTAATGGACGCAGTGCTGAGCGAATACGATCAAGCTAAATTCTTCAAAAACCTAGACACCAAAGATGCACAACTTCCTGAAGGTGTAGATGCGAAGCAGGTTGTACAATTCTCGGTGAATAATGACAATGTTAAAGAAGCAGTTACTGTACTGGTAACAAAAGCTATGCCTAAAGTATTGGATATTCTGTCCAAAGAGGAATATCGTGAATTGCTGCAAATGGATCAGGCTGATATCGATAAAGCTAAAGAAGATTTGAAAATCACTGAGGCAGATCAGGCTGAAATGGCTAAAGACTTGGACAAATTGAAAGATGTTCTGACAATTAACCAATTCAACATCGATTTCGCATTGGATAAAAACGACTTCCCGGTATATCAAAAAATGGTCGCTGATGTGCTGATCAAGCCAGAAGATACGAAAGACGAAGTGAAACTGGCATTTACCGGTTCTAATACGTATACCAAGATTAATGAAAAAGCAGCATTCAAAATCAACATCCCTACGGGCGATGACGTAATTACCATGCAAGAGTTCGAAGAATTGATGAACGCTTCGTACGGATACTAATCTCGTCGAGTTAGTCCAAAGATAAACCGTTTGTTATTCAAGTGAAGGATGATCTCCTTCCGCTTGGATACAGGCGGTTTTTTTTGTATGAAAATAGAGTCTATACAATGAATCGGACGGAGGATAAACTATTTATAAATGACAGGGGATCAGGGGGAGTACTCAATGATAACACCGGATGAAGAACAGCTTGCTTATGAATTCATTGAGCATCCTGTTCATGTATGTGGTATTTATCGCACTGTATTGCGTGCAAACATGATTTACGATGGGCACCGGGAGAAACGAACAGAAAAAAGTGCTTTGCTGCTGGTGTTACAAGGACAAGCAGCGTTTCATTTTACGAATACGGATGGTAAGAAATATCTTTATCATATGCAACCAGGCAAGGCCTTTATCGGGGGTAAAAATATGCACCTGGAGATCCATGTCGGAGACAGGGACTTTGAGTATGTATTAGTTCATTACTTGCCAGCAATACAAAAGGAGAAGGGGCTTCACTCGTCTCATACGGATCAAGTCTATGAGCTGCAGATGAGCTTGAATGATTCAGAGTCTGGATTTCAAGGGGAATTGATGCTGGCTCTCCTTAACGTTGCTCTCAATCCGGGGTATATGAACCAACTGGAGAAACAGACCCTATTTTATCAACTGCTAATCTCGGTGTTACGTGGAGCGAGAAGCTCAAGGAATACATTAAGTGGTACATGGGTAGATTCAGCTCAGGAATTCATTCAACGTCAGTATGCCGAACCACTGACGCTTGAAGGTGTTGCTGCTCAATTTGATATGAAACCGAAATACTTTTCACATATGTTTCAAAAATACACGGGGATGGGTCCGATGCGTTATCTGATGCAGTATCGTCTGAATCGTGCACAGGAGCTGCTGGAGATCGGAAGTTACACCGTGAAAGAGGTATCTGCAAAGGTAGGTTATGCGGATCCCTACTACTTCAGTCGGGTGTATAAATTGAATAAGGGCTGTGCCCCGTCTGAAGTAAGAAAGATTATGGGACATGGAAAGAATCCATCCTGAATCGGACAGTGTCCATTGTACAGGCGGATATCACTGATATAATTGATAATGATAATTGTTATCATAAATTCGCTGAAGTAATTGGAGGAGCACTGGAGATGCATAGAACAAGATATAAGGGTTGGGTCATGCTTATTACAGTATTGAGTTTGGTTTTACTATTGGCTGCCTGCGCGTCGGGTGAAAAAAAATCGGAGCAAACGACAAGTCAGACGGAGCAAAGTGCTACCAGTACAGGGGAGAGTTCCGGCTCATCATCTGAATCTGCAGATGGATCATCTGACAACTATCCACGTACGGTACAGACTGCTCGGGGAGACATGGAAATCAAACAACAACCCAAAAAGATAGCTTTGGCTCATTGGGGATTGAGTGATGATCTACTCGTATTTGATCTGGATTCCGTGGCCATCACGCTTCCTTTTACAGAAGATCAATCGTTATTGAAAAGTGACTTGTACAAACCTTATGTTGAAAACAAAAACACGATTGATATCGTCGGTGAGAATACACAAGTGAATCTGGAAGCATTACTCGCTTATGAACCGGATTTGATTATTGCCGGCAATGAGACGAACAAGGACATTTTGGAGCAACTCGATCAGATCGCACCAACTGTTGTACTAGATGAGACCAAGCAGGATGTATTCAAAGAATGGCGTAAAGTCATTACAGATCTGGGGCAGATTTTGGGACAGGAAGAAACGGCTGTGCAGTATATTAATGATTTTGATCAAAAACTTGCAGATGGTAAAAGCGGGCTTCAATCCATCGAAGGAACGGTTGCATTCATGCAGGTTCGTGAGAAACAGGCCTATCTTCAGGGTGCCGACTATATCTCGGAATATTATGAAGGTCTGGGACTAACGCCTCCGTCCACAGAGGCTGGAGAGCTTACATTGGAAGGGATTGCGAAGCTTGACCCGGATTATCTATTTTTGGGGTACTTCAATATGGAAGATCCATCTCTGTCTGCTGTAACGGATGAATGGGAGAAAAGCGCTGTCTGGAAAGGACTCAAGGCAGTGAAGAATGGGCATGTTTATAAGATAAATGGACAGGTCGCCTTTGGTTTTGGGCCGGTTAGTAAGTCTTACGGTGTAGAGCAAATAACGAATAGTTTGAAAGCCCAATAAAAAAGTGCTATACAAATAAAACCGCACTCTTCCTACATAGCTAGGGTAGTGCGGTTTTGTATATTGATTTTGTATATTGCTGAATTGGAAATACAGACGGTTGTGAGGATTAGTTTTTTCTTAATTAGTTTGCAAGTTCGTCCAAGTCTTCAGCAAGTACAGCATAGATCTGATGATCCTGATATTCACCGTTAATCTTGAGATATTTGCGAGCAGTACCTTCAACCTGAAATCCGTTCTTTTCGAGTACTCTCTGCGAACCCTTGTTGGAGGGCAATACCGCAGCCTGAATCCGATTTAACTTCAGTGCACGGAAGCCATAAGCTACAGCTAGTTTAACCGCTGCTGTCATTCGTCCACCGCCCTGATAATCCGGATGGATAAAGTAACCCATATCCGCATAATTGGCAACGCCCAATACGACATTGTTGATACTTACTTGTCCAATCAGCAGGCTGTCTTTAATAGTATAGATTCCAAATTGATATCCTGTACCATCTTCTGCTGCCTTGACCCGATCCTCAATCCGCCGAGTCTGAGCATCCAGTGTATAAAAATCATTCTCTCGCACGGGTTCTACAGCTTGATAGGGGACACGTGTAACCTGAATCAGGTCCAGATAGGATTGTGTATCCTGAGATGTGAGCAACCGAAGGCTTATGCCATTGGCTGTATCATAGAGTGTTAGTGCCATTGCAGCAGACTTCCTTTCCATTTGAAATGTTGATATTCGATGATTACGGTTATTTTTTGCGCAACCGTCTGAAAAATTGAGTTAGCATCGTGGAGCATTCAGGCTGAAGAATATCTGCAATAACCTCGGTACGATGGTTAAAACGAGGCTCTTGCAGCAGATTCATCAGTGTACCTGCACAGCCTGCCTTGGGATCAGCCGTACCATAGATGACGCGGGGAACTCTGGATTGTACAATTGCACCTGCACACATCGGACAAGGTTCCAGTGTGACGTACAGAGAACAATCCAATAAACGCCAAGCTCCAATGGTCTCGCTGGCCTGACGGATAGCCACCATTTCTGCATGGGCGGTGGAATCCAGCGTAGTTTCACGCAGATTGTATCCTCGACCAATGATTTGGTTGTTTTGTACGATTACAGCTCCAATCGGAACTTCCCCAAGAGCCTCAGCTTTGTAGGCCTCGGCAATGGCCTCCCGCATCCAGTGCTCATGCTGAGCTTCCTCAGATAAATGCGCAAGATCGGTCTGGAGAAAATGGTCAGTCATTACTATATAACTCCTTCCAAAATCGTTTATTCAGCGAACAAGTATTCGGGTTGTTAACATGTTGTGTATAGAATTGTGGATAACCGTGTAGTTGCTCACAGAGTTATAAACAAACTATCCACAAGCCTGTGGATTTGTGGATAAATATAGTGATTAATTTCATTGTAGAGTTTAAAATGGCAAGAAACAACGAATTTCGAGCTTTTTAGCCAATCGGTAACTTTTGGACACAGGTCAATTATCCTTTTCAAAAAGTCATACAAGCGTTATGATGGATATAGGTTTTGCCATATATCGCCAGAGGGTACAAGCCGAGAGGTGAACAAAAAAACTTGTCTATTAAAACGAAATTATCCATGATTATGTCGTGCTCAGTGCTCGTTATTTTAGTGTTGAATATCGCACTGAGTTATTATACTACAGAAGAGAATCTGAGGCAGGACAGTGAAACCAAGATGGTGCTCACTGCGAAGCAGATTGCAATTGCTGTCGAACAGAATCAATACAGTTCGGATTATGTAAAAAGACAGATTGGAAATAATCTGTGGCTTGCTGCCGTCATGGCGGCGGAAGAATTAGACCCAGATATTAATAATATCACAAATGAAGAACTTGTACGCTTGAGCCAAAAGGTCGGCGTTTCGCATATTTCGTTAATGGAGCAGACGGATGATGATATTGTGGTTAGCCGCTCCTCAGATCCGAGAGAGCTCGGGCTGTCCACCAAATCCATGACCTATTGGTATCAGGCATTTAAGCAGTTGTTTGAAAAACAACAGGTGACGATTCCCCAAGGGCAGAAGTTGGAACATTTCTGGTCAGATGGATTCGAGTATTCGACGTCCAGTCCTTCGGACATTGATATCTGGGGTTATTACCATGATGGAAAGAGAAACTACATAATCAATCCCTTCTATAATAATACGGAAGTTGATGACTATGTGAAAATCTCTAGTCCGGATGAGATTTTGAATAAAATTCGTGAGGTCAATCCCTCCATTCTGGAGATTACAGGCATCAATCCGTTAACTTTCGGCAGCCCGAACATGGGTGATGACGGAAGAGATTCGAACTTTAGCAAGTTGAATAACAGACCGATTCGTTTCGGCACATACCAATATGGTTCTACGGAAGAGGACCACCGTGCTGTGGTGCGCGCCATTCGAACAGGGCAGAATGTATCTTTTGTCAGCGAAACACACGAACAGAAGGTGCTGAAGAGTTTTATTCCCATTTTCACACCCAATCAGTCTTCCTATGTCATCAGTATTGTCATGGACTATAAGCAAATATCCTCCATGGTATCTGAGCAACTGGTGAGCCATGCCTCCATATCTTTGGTTTTGCTGGAGATCGTGATCTTTGGTAGCTATTTGCTCGCAGGGTATATTACGCGCCCGATCCAATCCATACTGGGCAAAGTGAATGATGTAGCCGATGGACACTTTGACTTCCGTCTGAAAGTCCGGAGGAAGGATGAACTTGGCCAACTGGCCAATCGGATTAATGCCATGATTCGCAATCTGGGCCATTATACGAGCCGTCTAAAACAGATGTATGAAGAGAATCGAGCGGTGAAAGAGCATCTGGAGTCCATTATCAACCAGACAGCGGATGCCATTCATATTACGGATCTTGAAGGGAAAGTGCTGCGGGTTAACCGGGCATTTGAACAATTATATGGCTTTCGAAGTCGTGAGGTGGAAGGTCGTAATCTGAAGATCATCCCGCCAGAGGCAGAAGAAGAAATGAAACGCCAGCATGCCCAACTCGTTGAGGGTATGTCTATTACGTCTGAAACCACCTGGATGAAGAAAGACGGGACTCGGGTAGAGGTCAGTGTCAGTACGGCTCCTGTACGAGACGAGGCTGGAGAGATTACCGCGCTCATTAGTGTCTCCAGGGATATTACAAGTCGTAATCGGATGGAAGAGCTACTCAGACGCTCTGAGAAGCTTACAACCGTGGGGCAGCTTGCAGCAGGTGTGGCACATGAAATCCGTAATCCGCTGACCACGCTGCGCGGGTTCTTGCAGTTACAGCAAGAGAGCAACAAGCTGAATCATCGTCATCTGGATCTGATGTTATCGGAGCTGGATCGTATCAACCTTATTGTCGGTGAATTTCTGATTCTCGCCAAACCGCAGGCGGTTCATTTTCAGAATCGGGATATTCGTTTTATTCTCGGCGATGTCATCTCGTTACTGGATAGTCAGGCGCATTTGCATGGTGTAGAATTTGTACTGCGTGCCTCATCCGATTCGGCTATGGTACACTGTGAAGAGAACCAGTTGAAGCAGGTATTCATCAATTTGCTGAAAAATGGTATGGAAGCCATGCCCAATGGAGGTAGCATCCATATCAAGCTCAAGCACGACGAACAGCTGAACCTGGTCAGAATTGAGATCAAGGATGAAGGGATCGGTATCCCGGAAGAGATGATGCCCAAACTCGGGGAGCCTTTCTTTACGAACAAAGAGTCTGGAACAGGGCTTGGCCTGATGGTCAGTCAGCGCATTATTCAATCACATAAGGGCATGATGGATATTAAAAGCGTCATGAACAAGGGAACAACGGTTATTATTGAACTGCCTGCATCCGAGCAACAACCGGAAGTTATTGAGGCAGATCAGGTAACGGATGAACCACTTACAGATGAAGAGAAATAGATGAGGTGAGATTACCTTTTGCGTATTAATAAATTTATTAGTGAAACAGGTTACTGCTCCCGGCGTGAAGCCGACAAGTTGGTGGATAGCGGTCAGGTCACGATTAATGGAATTAAGGCTGAGCTAGGCAGTCAGGCAGAAGAAGGCGACGATGTACGAATCAATGGCAAGCCGATCAAGGAAAAGAGAAAACACGTATATATCGCGCTGAATAAACCGATCGGGATCACAAGCACAACCGAGCAGCATATTCAGGGCAATATCGTTGATTTTGTCGGGCACGATGAACGTATCTTTCCTATTGGACGTCTGGATAAGGACTCTGAAGGTTTGATCCTGATGACCAATGATGGTGATATCGTTAACCGGATTCTCAGAGCAGAAGGACGCCATGAGAAAGAGTATATCGTCACTGTTGATCGATCCGTAACCCCGAGTTTCCTTAGAGGCATGAGTACAGGAGTCAAGATTCTGGGCGAAATGACACTGCCATGTACAGTGACCCGGATGACGGATCGTGTATTCCGAATTATCCTGACCGAAGGAAAGAACCGCCAGATTCGGCGGATGTGTAGTGCTTTTGGCTATGAGGTTCGTAAGCTGAAGCGGGTTCGAATCATGAATATCCATCTTGGAGAAATGGCAACAGGTGCATGGAGAGAGCTTACCGCCGCCGAAAAAGCGGAACTGGGCGGTCTGCTCGACTATTCACTGGAATAGTCGATTCGACTTTGACTAATTCATCCGAAATAATGTGAAAATATATAGGATAAACCAAGCGCCAGCCATATATAAACCCAAAAGACCGTTCTCCTTGTATCTGGAGAACGGTCTTTTGGTTAATGAATCGCTGCAGGCTTCTAGTTTCCTTCGCCAACGGCTTTTACATTCGTATTGTTACTTTGATACTTCCGAATGATGGATACCTCTACACGGCGATTCTGTGCTCGTCCAGCATTGGTGTCGTTGCTGGCGATGGGATGATACTCTCCATAACCACTTGGTGTGAATTTGGAAGGGTCCAGTTGCGTGTTCAGCAACAGGATTTTCAGGAAGTTGAGCGCGCGATCTGCGCTTAGATCCCAGTTATCCTTATATTGGTTGTTCGAAATGGGAATATTATCGGTATGACCGGATACAACCACTTCGTATTCAGGGAACTCCTGCAGCATACTTGATATCGCTTTGGCTAGGGAGCGAGATTCAGTCTTTACATCTGCTCGTCCTGAGGAGAACAGGGCATTATCACTGATGGTGATCTTCAATTCAGACTGATTCAGCTTGGTGTTCAGCTGGTCCGAAAGCCCGTTCTTCGAGATATATTTGTCGAGTCGCTCTTTGAGTTTCTCCAGGTCTTCTTGTTCTTTCTTAGCCATCTGTGCATCTGTAATCTGAGCTGGTGTTTTCTTGGTGATTTCTGTAGGTTCTTGTTTGTTCTTACCCAAATCAGCACCTGGCGTATCCGGATTCATGGACGAATGGTCCAGAATTCCGGAACCTCCATTTAATGCACTGTTTAGTGCGGAAGCCATCTGCTCGAACTTAGCTGCATCGATTGAACTCATGCCGAACAATACAATAAACAAAGCGAGCAACAAGGTCATCAAGTCAGAATAGGGAAGCAACCAACTCTCGTCTATATGTTCTTCATGTGGTTCGTGCTTCTTAGCCTTTTTCACCTGATGAGTCCCCCTTCTCATCCAGTTGTTTACGTTCGGAAGGTGTCAGGAATACAGATAATTTCTGATTGATGGCAACGGTGGAAACACCGGATTGAATCGAGAGCAGACCCTCAACCATCATCAACTTGATTTCCATCTCTTGCTTGGACATCCGCTTCAACTTGTTGGACATTGGATGCCACAGTACATAACCTGTGAAGATACCCAAGA
The DNA here is from genome assembly GCF_012912005.1 of Paenibacillus sp. SZ31. Taxonomy (GTDB): domain Bacteria; phylum Bacillota; class Bacilli; order Paenibacillales; family Paenibacillaceae; genus Paenibacillus. Next base: position 35,012 of record NZ_JABBEA010000025.1, on the reverse strand, counting down.
GGGTAGCGATGAATGCTGCCGCAATGGCTTGAGAGAGCTTATCCATATCGCTAAGGTCCGCAAGGGCTGCGATCAAACCAACTACGGCTCCGAGAACGCCAAGTGTTGGAGCATACATACCTGCTTGGGCGAAGAGTAGTGCACCACTGCGGTGACGTTCTTCTGCGGTATGAATATCTTCCATTAGGACATCACTTACAAATTCCTGATCGTTACCATCGATAATCATTCGCATACCGCTACGAAGGAACTGATCGTCGATATCTTCTACTTTTGATTCCAGTGCAAGCAAACCTTCACGACGGGTAGTGGAAGCCCAGTCCATAAACGTGCCGATCAGGGATACGCGATCGATCAATTTTTGCTGTTTGAACAAAATCCCGAAAAGCTTCGGAATTCTCTTAACTTCTGACATGGGGAATGCCATAAAAATACTTCCTGCGGTACCAACAAATATAATCATGTAGGCTGCTGGGTTGTTGACCAGATTAATTAGGGGAGCATGCTTCAACATCATACCGAGTACAAGTGAAGCGAGTCCCAAAACAAGTCCAATAATTGTTGAAATGTTCATTATACACCTCATCCATGAGATAAAATTGAATCCTTTCAAGCGGCTATATCCGGGCTTCCAGACGAACATTGTGCCGCAATCCGTTACATGTTCGGCATCCCTTGTGGCTGCATAAACACTTAGAACGGTTATATATAGTATTTATCGACCAGAAGGTCTTTTTTTTTAAGTGTTATTTTCAGGTATAATAAGATCAAATCCGCTCCTTAGGGGCCGAATAGGAGTGAAAAGCCAATGGGCGTAAAGCATGGACGGGATTATGAAGGAATTTTGACAGATTTGACAACGGCAATCGGGCGCATACCGGATCGATATGTTTTCTTTGAAATGGATGCGGAAGAGTGGGATAGACTCGGGGCACCTGAGCAACTTGAAGTGGATGAGGCGTTAGCGGAGGATCTGTTCTATGCGCTAGGTGAGGAGTCTATCATTCCGGTTGGAAGTGGAGTGGTCATCCATGATAAGGAACAGCACCGCATTCATATTTTGATTGGGGAAGAAGAGTTGACGTTTGTGCCGTTAATTTAGTATGTGTACATGCTATTTTCGGGGGTATGAATGGAGAAGGGATTCTCCTCAAAGCCTTATGGTTATTGGTTCTATGCCATGTAGTTGATTGGATTTTGAAGCTTGTCCGTGGTAAGATGTTAGTCGTGAAATGGGCTAACCGCATGGCGGTGAGCCTGGCCTTTGAGGTTGCTGTGAATCGCGCCGAAGGTGTCGGTGGTTATACAGACGCACGTTGTCTGTAAGGTACCATCCTATGGGGAGGAAGATAACGCATGGTTTTTTCGCAAGAGGAAGTCGAAGCTCATCTGGGGAGGCTGGAAGGCTGGGAACTGGAAGAGGGACGGTGGATTGTACGTAAATTTATGTTTTCCAACTACATGAAAGGGATTGCATTTGTGGATGAGGTCGCTGCGATCTCGGAAGCATTCAATCATCATCCTTTTATTACGATTGATTATACAACGGTTACGCTGCGTCTCACGTCATGGGATGCGGGTGGTATTACATCTGTAGATATCAAGGAAGCAGGACAATATAACGAAGCTTATGACAAAATGAGGTCCGAATAACGAGATCGGTTATTATCGCGCGGCCGGAAGTGAGTGAACCATACATGTCAGACTATAATCAGAAACAACCTCTTATTGCTGTCGTAGGCAGTCTCAATATGGATCTCGTGGTAAAGACGGATACGATTCCGGAAGAGGGAGAGACGGTGAGCGGTGAGGAGCTGCATTATCTCGCTGGTGGCAAAGGGGCAAACCAGGCTGTTGCCGCTGCGCGTCTGGGTGGACAGACTACGATGATTGGTGCGGTGGGATCGGACGGTTTTGGCGAACGTCTGCTGCACAGTCTGACGGAAAGTGGTGCAGATGCCTCGCAGGTTCGCATATTGGAAGACACGGTTACAGGGACGGCTTCCATCTGGCTTTCTCGGGGAGACAACCGGATTATCGTTATTCCTGGTGCGAATGGACAAGTTGTGCCTGAGATGCTGGAAGAGGCGGATACGGTAAAAAGCCTGACTGCAGCCGCAGCGGTGCTGCTGCAGCTGGAGATTCCGCTGCCAGCGGTTACCCGCGCCGCCCAACTGGCGGCTGAAGGCAGCGCACTGGTGGTGCTCAACCCGGCTCCCGCGGTGCCGGGTCTGCCCCAGGAGCTCCTGCGGTGCATCGACGTTGTCACGCCGAACCGCAGCGAGCTTGCCGTGCTTATCGGCCGGGATCATCTCCGGCCGGAAGACCTGGATGCGGCGGTCGCAGAGCTCGCCGCATCCCTCGGGGCCGCTGTCGTCACGACGCTCGGCCCCGAGGGGGCTGTGTACGCGGCGGCGCCTGGCGGCCGCGTACAAGCAGGGCGTGCCGGCGCGTGCCGTGCGCCCGGCTACGCCGTAAGCGCCGTCGATACGACCGGCGCTGGCGATTGCTTCAACGGCGCGCTGGCGGTAGCCCTCGCGCGCGGTGAGACTTTGGACGCGGCCGTAGGCTTCGCCATGGGTGCGGCTGCGTTATCCGTGACGAAGCTCGGCGCCCAGTCCGGGATGCCGTCCGCACGTGAAGTCGAGGCCTTTCTGGCGGAGCACGCGCCAGAAGTCCAATAAATGATACAACAAAGAGGCTCTTATTCTCCCAACAGGGGATTAAGGGCCTCTTCGTTATGCGTGTGCAAAGATTATTTCTTTTCTGCCAACCACATAGCGATATTGGCAATCTCTTCATCCTGCAGTCTACCCTTGAAGGCAGGCATGCCACCTTTACCTTTGACAATCGTGGAGTAGATCTTCTCCAGATCATCCTGGCTGCCGATGTTCGCCAGAGCAGGCCCTACGCCACCCTGAAGCTGATCTCCGTGACAGGAAATACAATTGGCTTTGACCAGTGCTTCAGCCTGTCCGGCATCCAGTGCTACTTCTGGCATGGTTGGTTTGGCTTCTTCAGCCACTTCCTCTTTCCCTGGAAGCGTAAACATTAAAACAATAGCTAAAGCGCATGCTGCAAAAAATACCCCGCTCATGATCCATTTGTGCATCCCTTATGTCCCCTCCAGAATGAAAGATCATCTAACCTGAAACTATCCATATCATTATAACGGAACCTGTAGTGACATCATAGCATTTTGTGGTAATTTTTTGAACTAATCACATAACAAGGGGCAGATTGGGTTGTTTTGCAATGGATTCTAATCGCGAGGCCCTTCATAGACCATGCAGTGAAAGGGCATTAAGCCGCTTGGTGTCTGTCGTTCGTATGTATCCTGAGTGACAAATCCATTCTTAAGATAGACTTGAATGGCACGGGCATTCCAGGTGAGCACTTCAAGATCAATCTCATTCGTCCGGTTCCGGCGAATGGCTTCCTGCACAATGGCGGTGACAAAAGCTTTCCCTTGACCCTGACCACACAGCTCTGGATGCATGCCGAGGCCAATCCGGGTTACTCCCTGAAGTGGGAAGTATTGAGCAAATCCGCAGATGCGATCATGCTGATCAAGAACAATCGCATATTGTTCCTGCCGCAGCTGCGCATCCCCAAATTCAACTTCCAGTGCTTTCATCTGCTCCCAGGGTAGCCAGCTATAGATATTGTAAGGCGGGTCATACTGCCAACTGCAGATAAGCTCCGCATGTTCTTCTTGCATGGGTACAACATGAAACGTTACAGGGGCTTCATTCATACATCTGCACGCTCCTCTCAGTCATTACCAAACTCTCTGTCCACTCTACAAAAGAGCCGTTCATTTAGCAAGTCTCCCTTTCCAGGAAAAAAATGAAACAAAAGTTCCGGTAATTCCGTTTATATTATAACGGGATGGGTAAAAACATCATAAGGGCACGGACGAGCGAACGCAAAATGAACCTGTTGATGTTGCAGGATATACCTCATGTGTAACTTGCAGCGTAAACAGGGAATGAAGCACAAAAAAACCGCCGGATACATTCCTGCGGAGAATGTACCGGGCGGTTCTGTTATGCTTCTTGCTTCGTTCCAGTATGGTTAATGGTTACAGCATCATGTTGCTCAGCTTGTCCCTAGTCAAGGGCCAGTGATTCATATGCGTCCGTGCTCATAATCCGTTTAGCGCCAACATAACGATTGGCCCAATAGTTTTCACTCAATGCACTGATCGTAACACCTTTGGAAGAAGAGGAGTGTGCGAACTTTCCATCCCCTACAAAGATTCCTACATGAGATACGCCTTTACCTGTTGTATTGAAGAATACCAGATCGCCAGCTCTCATCTCCATGCGGGATACGGAATCACCCATGTCGAATTGGGAACTGGATTGGCGTGCCAAATCAATACCCAACTTGTCGAATACATACCGTGTAAATCCGGAGCAGTCAAAGCCGTTAAGCGTTGTTCCCCCACTTTTGTATGTAGTTCCCATTGCTGAATCAATTACTTTGTCCATCTTTGAATCTGCGAATGCGCTGCCTGCACCAAGCGATAATGCGAATGTGAGGCTAAGTACAGCTGCGGTTAATTTCTTCTTGAACAAGAGATATACCCCTTCCAACGCCTGCGAGGTTAGCTTAAGGATTCGGTTGAAGGTCCCCTATGATCCCTCTGTAGCAAGATCAATTCACCCATAACTGGTTCCCCCGCTTCCCAGGTGCCAGGAATTTGGCTATGCTAGTTATGCACCTGCGAAATCAAGAAATGACGATTTAATTTTAAGTAGTTACAAATATGAATGTAAAGATTACAAAGTTGTTACTAAAAACTCACTGCGATTATTGTAACAGAGGAGTACCGGTTTGGCAACGTTTAACAACAAAATTAGCAAAAAAACCTCGACCTTTGACGGGGAAAGGTTGAGGTTTGCCTATTTATAAGTACATATTAGGCCATAAGTTTAACATGTGATGGTAACAATTTTTAAACTATCTGCTCTAACCTTTGGATGTTTTGGACTGCCATAATCGGAAATGGGCGCATATTTTCCACAGGCTCAATAGACATCTGGCAAGTGGATACGTCTGTTGTAGTATAAGTCCGGTAAGTCCCGTTAGTAACCATGAGGCTGAAGTGAACGCTCCGAAGACAAGTAAGTGAACTCCGCCCAGTATCAGTGCAATGCCAATCACGGGGATGAGATGGCGCATTGTAATCCAGAGCGCTTTGAGTGTGCCGTGAGCGCCACCTTCCCCTTCCGGTGCGGAAACACCAAACTGCATGTAGAGCAGGGTATGGTGGATAATCCAACCATATACGATCCAGGCGGCAACATAGGGTATGCCTGGCAAGAGTAATTGAAGGGAATGAAATCCATCCATTAGAATCGAATACAGCTTGGGCACGAGCCAGTAGCCGGGCAAAAGCATCAATAATGTACGAATGGTATGGAGCAGCAGCATCGGTTTCCATAGATTTTTAATCCCGCGGACGAATGGAATTCGCTCTTCTGTACTATTATAGTGCTGAAGCGAATAGAGGAGTCCTGCCTGAATGAGGGGGCTAATCAACATGCGAAGTAGCAGCATGGCCCCCAGAATCCACACATAACGATGAACCTCCGGATGGGTAGACAGGTTCAGTTGGCTTTCCATTTTGAACAAAAGCGTACTCAGCTCCCCGGCATCGGGATCCGGATAACGCAGGAGTAGTGGGACGACAGCCGATTGTATCATTCGATAGAGGAAATATCCCCATATAAGTTGATATAGAAATAAGAGCGCTGCAATGAACATATGCTGACGGACGAGAAACCAGCCTTCACGTATTTTCGCTTTCACCGTTTCCACCTCACCATGACAGACTTCCGAATATGGCTTCTATTAGTTTGGTTACGCTCATGCTCCAGCGGGACTTCGCCCGCTCATCCAGTCCGGCTTTCAGGAAATTGTTCATATGGCGGTTCTCCAGCACGATCGTGTACAGGGGATCGGTCATGGCCCAGGACACAGGGGATGTGTGAGTTAATTTGTAGGTGATGCGATCTTCTTTGCCATCCCATTGCTTGGTGAGGATATGTCCGTCTTCAAAAGCAATTCGAACAGGAACGGCGTTGTAATCACTACCTTTTTTCGCAATCGTTACGGATGACTCGTACAATGTTTGGCCGTCTTTCTGTACGGGTGTAACATGAATCTTCTCTACAGCAAAGTCAGCCATTCCGTTACCATAGACATATTGGTCAAAATAATCAGACCAGGAAGTACGGGTCACTTGTTCCACAACTTTTTGAAAATCAGCCGAAGTGGGATGTTTGAAGCGGTACTTTTTCACATAGGTAGAGAGAATGTGCTCCATCTTTTTTGTGCCGACTTGATGTTCGATACCGAGCAATACAAGCTTGCCACGTGTGTAGACATTGGCTGCATACTCATTCTGGGTATCGAACTTCCAGGATTCTTGTGTTAAAGATGAAGGAGACGTAATCAGTCCCGATTGTACTGGCAGGTTCGGGATCAGTCCGTATTCCTGCTCCATCAGTTTGTCTTCTGCATAAGAGGTGAATCCTTCATCCAGCCAAGCTTCCTCAAATTCGTTGCTGGCAACCATGCCGTAGAAGTATTGATGTCCAATCTCGTGGACTACGGTTCGTTCCAGGTCATAACCTGGCGTGGTATCATCGGCTCCAAAGGCTGTGATTAGCGTGGGATATTCCATGCCTCCGGCACCGTTCCCCGTTTTGGGTGGAACAACGATGGATAAAGTGGCGTAAGGATATGGACCAAACCATTTGCTATAATTGGCTAGAGCGGCCTTCGCGGCGTAGAAATAACGTTCTTTCAGATCCTGATGAGCAGGGTCCAGATATAACTTGATTCGTACACCAGGAACGTTGGGTGCAGAGAACGGCTCCTCGGCGTACACAAAATCGGGTGAGGCTGCCCAGGCGAAGTCATGCACATCATCAGCATAGAATTGATAGACTTTTTCTCCATTCTTCACCACGGCTTGCTGCGTCGGAAATCCGGTAGCAGCCACCTTGTATGTTTCAGGCACCCGAATACGAACACTATAAATACCGAAGTCGGCGTAAAATTCCGAATTGCCGTGGTATTGGTGCAGATTCCAGCCTTCCGTTGTTCGTCCGCGCCTACCCACAGGTTCATAGGCACTTAGTTTGGGAAACCATTGACCTGCCATGACAAAATCATCAGCAGTTCCCATCCGGGCAAAAATCTTGGGCAGATTCACTTCGAATCGGGTGTGGAGTGTGATGCTTTCCCCGCCTTTGACGGGTTTGGGCAAACGTACTTTAATGAGGGTGGTGTCCTTGATATTTCCGTCATCTGGCTGCACATACTGCATCCGGTGCAGCAGAGAGAGCCCGTCCTCCGTTTTCATTTCGGTAATGTTCATGGAGCCGTAGCCATTGGTAGGCATGACATCACCCCGAAGCTTTCCGCCGGATTCCTTCATAAAGGTGGTGTCAGCAGAAGAGAAGGCATTAGGGTACATATGAAAATAAAGCTCATTGACGGTTTTTTTGCCTGGATGTGTCCATGTAATCGTCTGAGTTCCTTCTAATACGTTCCCTTCTGCCAGTTTTACATCCATGTGATATTCCACAATACGGTTGCTGTACACTTCGGCGGTAGGGGTCTGTACACTTTCTGGAGGTGCTGGTGTTGGAGCTATTGCCTTGGGCTTGCCCGATTCCGGGGCGAGTACTGGCAATTCGGAATGAGTTGAGCGAGTGTAACCCAGAGTGATCCATATCCCTCCGGCCAGCACACACAGGGCCAGGGATGCGGTGAGCCAGCTCTTGGCGCGTCGTGGAATCATCGTTAAATACCTCCCGTTGACAAGCATCTACAGCATGTATATGTTTGCAATGGGCCAATTATTAGTTAAAATATTTGTATCAACCCTTGGAGGCTATAAACATGGACCAAAACGAGCAAAACGGCAAAAAACAGATTGCCTTGAATATCGTTAGTGCAAAAAGCAAGCATAAAGGCTTCGGTGCGGGCTCCATTGAACTGAATAACCTTTCCCCGGTCATTATTGATAATGGCGAAGCCAAAATCGATATCGGTGCGATGCATGCGAAGAGTAAAGTGGAACGCAATATCAAGTTCTCAACGAATCGTGAGGATGTGCCCAATGGACGCCAGGTATGGCTGGTGTGGGTAGCTGTCGATCGCACGGAGGAAGGCCAACTGTATGGTGGAGCAACGGCATGTGAGATGTGGATTGATACAGAAGCGAGACGTGGATGGAAACTGCTGGCGGAACATGTGAATCGCATGGATTATGCCTTGAAGCGTCGCTTCATGCTGGATGAGCTTGGACCCGAAGCTCGAGCTGCACTTAAGACACTGTTGATCTCACACAACGAAGATTGGTGGAATGCTTCTCCGGATGTATTGAAGGAAGCACTTGCCTAAGGTAGATCATTCAACACAGTTAAAAGAAAAAAAGCAAAAGGCCCTTTAACCGGGAAATTCGGTTGGGGCCTTTTTGCTTGTACATTAACAATATTCATCCACCTGAATAATTATGAGTTTTCATCCGAAGTGAATTTCCAAATGATCAAAATAATCAGAAGTCAAAGGTGGCGTAACTAAGTCATCGCGTATTTGCGTCATTCTACCCACCAACGTTTGAAATCTCCCCACCAGGAATGTTTCTCTTCCTGTATGCCTTGTTGATTCTGTACATGACGGGTCTTCTCATCTTCTCCAGAGTCCGAATCATCCGCCGTACCATGACATACCTCTGTTGGTTCAGTGCCATCAATAAAAACTTCCAGCCTTTTCTCTTCACAACCGTTGCCTGCCAGCTTGCCGGATTCCGGGTCGATATAGACACTTACAACATGATCAGGCACGGTAAAGATTTTGGGTGGTACGCTCGCAAGGGCCTGCTCTGTAAACTGGGCAAAGATCGGCGCCGCCCGTCGGCCATCCGAAGTCGAGATGGCTTTGCCTTGATCGTAACCAACCCATACAGCGGTGGAGAGCTCCGGTGTGAATCCGACCAGCCAAGCATCCGTATTGGTCGTTCCTGTCTTTCCGGCTACTGGACGTTTGATCGCGGCAGACACCCGGTTACCCGTTCCCCCATTTTCGAAGACACTTTCCATTAAACGAGTCAGTACATAAGCTGCCGCAGGTTCCACCACGGTCTCTGCCTTCGTCTGGGGCGATTCATAGAGCACACGTCCTGCGGCATCCGTCACTTGCAGGATGGCTACAGGTGGCGTCCGTTGTCCACTAGCCGCGATGACAGAAAAGGCCGACGCCATCTCTAGCGGACTGACAGGTGAGGTTCCCAGTGCAAGAGAGGGCACGGCGCTCAGGTTGCTTGTAATGCCAAGGCTTTTCGCCATACTCACAACTTGCTCAGGACCAATCTGCATAATGGTGTTCACCGCATAGATATTGTCTGAAGCGGCGATCGCCTGTCTTAGATCAATCTCACCCAGATACTTGTCTCCAAAGTTGCCGGGTTTATAGGTTTTGCGGTCGTTGTCATAATGAAACAGGGTAGGTTCACTGTTAAACATGGATGCACTGGTGAGTTGCTTGGATTCCAGGGCTGCCAGATACATAATCGGTTTAAACGCCGAACCTGGCTGGCGTGTGGTCGCCAGTACATGGTTAATCTGATTGGTGCGGTAATTCTTGCCGCCTACCATGGCTTTGATGTAGCCCGTTCGAGGGTCAATGGACACGAGGGCCGTCTCCAGCTCGCTTTTGGCATCCATACCTTTTGCTATGGCGTCTTCGGCTGCTTTTTGTACACGTAGATCCAGTGTAGTGTAGATGTTCAAACCCCCGTGATCCAGCATCGCTTCACTGATTCCCAGTTCTTTGATGGCTAGACTCCGAATATAGTCACGGAAAAACGGTGCGCTTTCCACTGTTTTACGCTCACTTTCCGGTTTGAACGAAAGCATTTTCTCATAGGCTTTATCCGCTTCGGCCTGGTTGATCTTGCCGATATCTGCCATGGCATTCAGCACAATCTTCTGTCGGTCTTTTGCATTCTTCATATGGTTATAGGGTGAATAGTAGGTGGGCCCTTTCGGGATTCCTGCCAGCATGGCGCTCTCTGCGAGATCCAGCTGTTTGGCTGATTTGCCAAAATACATCCGCGAAGCCGCTTCGATTCCGTACGCTCCATGCCCATAATAGATTTCATTCAGATACATCTGCAAAATTTCATCCTTACTGTATTTCATCTCCAATTGCGCCGTGTACATGGCTTCCTTGGCTTTACGAGTCCATGTTTTCTCATGAGATAGATACAGGTTACGCGCCAGTTGTTGAGTCAAGGTACTCGCACCCTGCGACATCTGCATATGTTCGAGGTTAACGAGCACAGCCCGTCCCATCCCTTGCACGTCGAACCCGTAGTGATTATAGAATTTTCGGTCTTCTACAGCCAGAGTGGCATTGACCAGATCTGGCGCGATATCCTCCAGTTGAACGGGTACAGAATCTTTGCCACCTGCGGAGAAGGTAGCGATGACTTCACCTTGACTGTCCAGCAATCTGGAATTCCGGTCCGAGTCTGCGAGAGGCAGGCTGGTTGCGTATAGATACACCAATCCCGCCGCGGTAGCAAGCATGGCGAGCACGGCGAGCAGAGACAGGTTTTTAATGAATTTTCGTACACGGAACCCGCGTTTGCGGGTCTGTTGATTTGGCTTGGTCATGGAACGGGCTCCTCTCTTTTCTTCCAGTATGGGACTTGATTGGCAGGGATATTCAATCGGGTGCATAAGCGAACAAAATGTAGCATTTTCGCAGGAAAAACCGTTTTGCAGTATAAACGTCAATCGCGTATAATGCAAAAGGGTAATGAAAAGGTAAGATTCGGCACAAGATACTAAAGCGCGTAAGGACGAACAGACGAATGGTCATTGATTCATTGATTAGTCAGACGCTCTGCACGCTCTGGTCAAATTTAATCTAGATAATGAAGTAAACCGCGGACCTTTCCCGCAGGCCAGCAATCATAACGCGATATGGCGCCGAACGCTGGACGTGCTTGGGCGAACCGATTATAGTGCATAGCGCTTGGTCGGATATGGCTGATCATTAACTTTACGGAAAGAAGGTAGAGATTATGGAATTGTGGTTTACGGAGAAACAGACCCCGGTATTCGGGATCACCGCGAAGATTAAGCAGACCTATGTTACAGAGAAAACCGATTTTCAAGATTTGGCCATGGTAGAAACCGAGGAATTCGGTAACATGTTGCTCCTTGATGGCATGGTGATGACTACCGTAAAAGACGAATTCGTATATCACGAAATGGCGGCACACCCTGCGCTGAACACTCACCCGAATCCCAAAAAAGTTCTGGTTGTCGGTGGCGGCGATGGCGGAGTCATTCGTGAAGTCATTAAGCATGCTGCTGTAGAAAAAGCAGTTCTCGTCGAAATCGACGGTAAAGTCATTGAGTACTCTAAAAAATATTTGCCTGAAATCGCCGGCAAGTTGGACGAGCCTAATGTTGAAGTGCTCGTAAACGACGGCTACATGCATATTATTGAACATAAAAATGAATACGATGTGATTATCGTAGACTCCACTGAGCCTGTAGGCCCGGCTGCGCCACTGTTTGAGCGTGGTTTCTACCAAGGTATCTACGAAGCACTCAAAGAAGACGGAATCTTCGTTGCCCAAACGGACAACCCTTGGTTCAAAGCGGATCTGATCCAGAAGGTGAACAAAGACGTCAAAGAAATCTTCCCGATCGTACATGTGTACGGCTGTAATATTCCAACATATCCAAGTGGTTTGTGGACATTCACCATGGGTAGCAAGAAACATGACCCGCTCGAAGTGGATGAGACTCAAATCCCGGAGATGGATACCAAGTATTACTCTCCGCGTCTGCACAAAGCAGCATTTGTACTTCCTAAATTCGTGGAAGATTTAACGAAATAAAGGGGAAATCATTAATGAAACTGGATCAAGCTTATTCAGGAAACGTATTTATTTGTAGTTCTGAGGATTATGAGAACTCGAAAGCAGTTATCTATGGAATGCCGATGGATTATACCGTCAGCTTCCGTCCGGGTTCCCGTTTTGGCCCATCTCATATCCGTCAAGCATCGGTTGGACTTGAAGAGTACAGCCCGTACCTCGACAAAAGCATTGTAGACATGACGTACTTTGACGCTGGAGACTTGCTCTTGCCTTTCGGTAACGCGGGACGCAGCCTTGAAGTAATTCATGAATACATTGGTAGCCTATTGGCTGACGACAAATTCCCAGTTGGTCTCGGTGGCGAGCATCTGGTTACTTGGCCGGTCATCCAACAAATGTACAAGAAATACCCGGATCTTATCTTGATTCATATTGATGCACACGCAGATCTTCGTGAAAACTATGAAGGCGAGCCACTGTCACATTCCACACCAGTACGTAAAGCAGCTGAGTTGATGGGTGGCAAAAACATCTATCAGTTCGGTATTCGTTCTGGCTCCCGTGAGGAGTTCCAGTATGGTCGCGAGAACATTAACTTCTATCCATTTGAAGTGGCAGCTCCGATGAAGGAAGCTCTTCCGAAGATGGGCAATCGTCCGGTATACGTAACCATCGACATCGATGTACTTGATCCGTCAGCAGCACCAGGAACAGGTACAGCAGAAGCGGGCGGTATTACGTCCAAGGAATTGCTGGAAGCCATTCATATGATCGCTGGATCTGATGTAAATGTAGTTGGTTGTGATCTGGTTGAAGTTGCACCAATCTATGATTCAACACAACAGACACAGATTGTAGCTGCGAAGCTGATCCGTGAAATGCTGCTTGGATTCGTGAAATAATCACAGAATAATCGATAAGCAAGTATAATGCTCTCTGTCTGCGCGGGTTCAAATCTGCGTAGGGGAGGGCATTTTTTTATTGTTAACGTTTATCTGCGTGTCCTCAACTATTCGAGCTTAAGGAACGGACGGGATGTTAGAGCTGAGACTATTCTGCCAAGACAAAAGTTAAATTAAGTTAACTTAACTTAATTTAACTTTTGTCCAGAGCTGTGCTATACTGACTACATAAGTATTCAGTAGTATATTAATTGATATATTACAATCGTGAAGTATATGGTGATCGGGTTCAACCATATACTAAAAAAAGAGCCTTCACCGCGTCAACGGTAAAGACTCTTAGGACCCGAAAGGCTGTGGACTGCCACGGCGTGCATGAATTAAATACTGTTATTCAAGCGAAACCCACCGTCAGGCCTTCAACCTTATGAGGTGGGTTTTCGCTTGTTACGAAACTTTTTGCGCAACCAACGGTAAAGCTTTCGGATACTCAGCACTAGACTGAGGATCGCAGCAATCCATCGGATTACATCAAGCAACGCCACAAGTTTGACCATCGACGTCACCCCCTTTCGGGAAGCTGCGCCGTGATCTGGAAAACATCCACCGTTATTCAAAAGTCCATAAAACTGATTATAGCACGTCTGTTCTTATACCACTACCAATTGTTGTATATGTTAGTACCGAAATCGTCATGCAGACTATGCTTTGGGATGACTCTATCTTAATATTTATGTATAATATGGTATGGAAATAGAGGAAGGTGAACGTGTATGCATGCGATTCGGGCTCAATTGAATATGTATCCCAAGTGGCTAACTGCAGTTTTTATAGTGTTTGTCATCAATTTTGTATTAGCAGTGACGATATTTCTCAACTTAACGTTGATAATAGCTAATATGGCGATGCTTTTTGCTGCATATAGTATTCGGGAATATAAATACAACAAAATATATTTTAGTTTATGCCTTTTCTTAAGTATCAGTTTTGTTATCATTGGTATCAGGACATTTCCCATTTAACTTAGAGTACACAACGTTTAGTAATCAACCACCCTTGCCTACATGATACCAATCATGGGTAAAGGTGGTTTTTTTCTTGCGAAATTGTCATCGGGGTTCATCGGATTGTTACGTTAAAAGCATTCAATTTGGGTAAAACCATAGAAGGAGGTGTTACGATGACAACCAAGAGAACGATGACATGGAAACGGATTGGTGCGCTGGCATTATCGTTAACGCTGGCTTGGGGGATGGGACCGGTACATACGCTATCAGGCGCTAACGCTGCATCCTCAAAGGCATGTGGAAAGGGAGACCATGGACTATCTGCTACATTGAAAAAGGGTAGTGGTGTGGAAGAGCAACACCTGCAATTTACTGATATTGATTTTCTTAATGATACAACTGGACGAGCCGGGGGTGAGGGGTTTCTAATCGGTACCTCGAACGCAGGCTGTACATGGCAGTCCATATATACCGGGCAGTGGCAATTCACACAGCTTGATTTTCCAAATAATGTGAACGGTTATGCGCTGGCGCGAGTGAAGGATTCACCTGCAACCTATCTGATCCGTACCAATGACGGGGGATCTCACTGGACGCGGCTCGATACACCGGGTATTCAATTCAAACGCATTGATTTCCGCAATAAAGATGTAGGTTATGGTTATACCTATAATGGTGCATATCAGACGAAGGATGGTGGCGTAACCTGGAGCAAAATGAATACGCCTGTCAACACGCGTGCAGCTACCTTCGCGACAGAGAAGCAAGGGTATGCTGTCGTGGTTGTACCCGGATTGGGATATCAATTAAAGCAAACGAGTGATGGTGGAAAGAACTGGACCACTTCTCTCCGGGTTACATCGGATACATGGAGCGGAGCGGATCTGTATGCACATGGTCAGCAAGTATGGGCCCTTCTGTATGGTGATGCAGGCATGTCCCAACAATCCTACTCCCTCTATGCGAGCGGTAACCAAGGGAAGGATTGGACACAAGTATTTGCGCAATCCACAGCAGGGGGAGGGCCTGCACCGGGTGCGAACAGTACGGCTAAAGGAACTGGACCTGCCAATCCTGGCGGTCATCCAGGCAACATGGCGCTGATCGGTAATCAGACGGCTTATCTGTCCGCAGGGTCGCCTGCAGCTGGTAAAGTGGGGATTGGGCGTTCATATGATACAGGTTCCACGTGGAAAAACGTTGACCTGAAAGATCCGGGATATAGTTCCCGTATCTCGTTCCCATCTGCGAAGACAGGCTGGCTGGTAGTGACAAGTGATAACTCACCTGCGATTTATCAGACTACAGATGGTGGAACGACCTGGACACAAAAAATCTTGTTACCTTCAGAGCAGGATTAAATAGCCTGTTATTCTGAAATAACAACCAGGCAAATCCAAATTAGAAATGAATGAAAATCAATTTGGTATGTCTCTGCATGAATTTCTATAACAAACAAGTCTCTTCCTGATCAATTACACAGGAAGAGGCTTGTTTGCGTAGAAATAAAAACGGTTGAAACCTACTCCGAAACGAGTTATTGTAAGCGATAACAATACATTTTATGGAGGTTGAAATCATGGTCTATGTTATTTTAAAGGCGGATTCAGATCAAGGATTAATAAACCGCAACATATATGGTCACTTTTCTGAACACTTGGGGCGTTGTATATATGAGGGGTTGTGGGTAGGAGAGGATTCACCTATTCCGAATACGGATGGCATTCGAAATGATGTGTTAACGGCCTTGCAGAAGCTTAATATTCCAGTGCTTCGCTGGCCAGGCGGTTGTTTTGCCGATGAGTATCACTGGAAAGATGGTGTAGGTCCGAAGAGTGAGCGTGCTCGTATGATCAATACACACTGGGGCGGTGTGGAAGAGAACAACCACTTTGGTACGCATGAATTCTTGAGATTATGTGAGTTGCTCGGAACTGAGCCATATATCAGTGGCAATCTGGGTAGTGGTACAGTGCAGGAGATGCAGGAATGGGTAGAGTACATCACGTTTGATGGCGAATCCCCGATGGCGAACTGGCGGAAAACTAACGGCCGGGAAGAACCGTGGAAACTGAAATATTTTGGCGTAGGAAATGAGAACTGGGGATGCGGCGGCAATATGCGTCCTGAATATTATGCGGATGAATATCGCCGATATGCTACATACGTACGTAACTATTCCGGTAACGAGATTTATAAAATCGCTTGTGGTCCCAACGAAGGCAACTATGAATGGATGGAAGTGTTGATGCGGGAGGCTGCTCGCTTTATGGACGGAATCAGTCTTCATTATTACACTATCCCTACAGGAGAGTGGAATGATAAAGGTGCAGCTACAGGATTCGGCGAGGCTGAGTGGTTCACCACTTTGAAGAAGACGCTACATATGGAAGAGTTGCTGGTGAAGCACTCTGAGATCATGGATAAATATGATCCGGAAGGTAGAGTCGGCATTATTGTGGACGAATGGGGCACATGGTATAACGTTGAGCCGGGAACTAATCCTGGGTTCCTATATCAACAGAATACGATGCGGGATGCTGTGCTTGCAGGCGTTAACCTGAATATTTTCAACCAACATAATAAACGGGTACAGATGGCAAATCTTGCGCAGATCGTCAATGTGCTTCAATCGCTTGTGCTCACGGAAGGGGACAAAATGCTCCTGACCCCTACGTATCATGTGTTTGATATGTATCAGGTTCATATGGATGCGCAGCGATTGGACTTGAATTATGAAAGCCCAGCATACACATTCGGAGAAGAGACCATTCCGCAGCTCAGCTTATCAGCTTCCCGCAACAAGGATGGGGTCATTCATTTGACGGCTTGCAATCTGAGTCACACGGATGAGTTGGAAGTCGTATGTCAGCTGGACGCAGCTCAAGCGGCTAAAGTAACCGGGCAGATTCTGCACCATACTGATTTTGGTGCATTCAATACCTTTGAACAGCCGAATCATGTTCAGCCTGTGGCGTGGGATGGAATCACACTGGAGAATAACACCTTGCGTTTTGTCCTTGCTCCAGCATCAGTTGGGGTCATCGCTGTAGAGGGTTAATGAATGAAGAGGCAGGAACCTTGCAAGGGCTGCGATGATAAGTATGATGTGAAGATTAGTGATGCCAAAATGGCCAGACTTATTGAGATTGCCTCACGCTCACGTTCGACGGTACAGGATGAGGAATATGAGCGTAGACTATCCATCTGCTCTGCCTGTCCGGGATTGCAATATGGCACAACCTGTCGGCATTGTGGTTGTCTCGTACAGGTGCGAGCGAAGCTGAGCGAGTCGACATGTCCTTTTCCTTATGAATCGCAATGGGCCTGATCGGTTGAACGAATTTCATTATAATGAAGCAAAAGGGAGTTGCACTTTACAGGTGTGGCGCTTCTTTTTTGGCTTGATAAGGAAAAAACTCTGAATTTGGATTTGAATTGAGCGAGGGAACTGGATATAGTTATACAGTAGAGTGTAGGATAGCGAGCTATCCGGGAATATGAGCGCGTATAGCGACACAACAATACGGGAAGGGCTGTTCTCACCAGCCGTGCCTGATTTTGCGTCGCCTCGAATATAATGGAGGTTAACATTCATGTCGAACATGCGACCGGTACACATCCGGCTGCACAGCCGTTATGAAGGTGAAGATGTGCTGCAGGAAATGCAGGGTGAAGCTGTGTTGAAAGGGTCTGTTCTTTATGTTCGTTATGAAGAACCACAGGTTGGACCTGAGGGAGGTACAACCCGTACCACATTGAAGCTGGGCGGACAATCCATCAAGATTATACGTCACGGTGAGGTTGAATCGGAGCAGACCTTTGAATTGAATCGGAAGCTTCCTGGTTTCTACCGATCGCCATACATGTCGTTTGCCCTGTCCACGCATACACAGAAGCTGGAACTTTCCATTCAGGGATTGAGCGCACGTGCAGCGTGGAGCTACGACTTTTACCGCTTTGATGAAGAATCCGGACATTTCGCGATTAGTTTGCATATACAGGAGGAACCAATTTCATGACACGTAATCCACTAGATACGATTAACGAACGGGTAAGCACGGCCATAAGTAACGCCATTGTGGCTGCCGGAATTGTTACGCAGGACGAATTGCCAGCCATCACATTGGAAGTGCCGCGTGAGAAGACACACGGGGACTTGGCGACCAATGCTGCCATGCAGCTGACCAAGATTGCCAAGCGCAATCCGCGTCAGATTGCTGAAGAGATCATTGCCAATCTGAATCTGGCTGAAGCAGGAATCGAGAAGGCTGAAATTGCTGGTCCAGGATTCATTAACTTCAAGTTGGACAAGAGCTACCTTTACCCAGTACTTGGGCTTGTGCAGGAGCAGGGTAATGATTACGGAAGAATTAACATCGGAGAAGGACGCAAAGTCGAGATGGAGTTCGTCAGTGCCAACCCGACAGGCAGTTTGCATCTGGGTCATGCCCGTGGAGCAGCTGTAGGTGATGCACTATGTAACATCCTTGACTACGCAGGATATGATGTAACCCGTGAGTACTACATTAATGATGCAGGTAATCAGGTGTTTAATCTGGCTCGTTCCATTGAAGCTCGTTATCTGCAAGAGCTGGGTCAGGATGCTGAGATGCCTGAAGATGGTTATCACGGTGAAGATATTAAAGGATTCGCCAAGCAGCTTGTTGCTGAAAAGGGTGAAGAATTGCTGTCCATGCACCCCGGTGACCGTGCGGCTTATTTCCGTGACTTTGGCCTAGAGAAAGAACTCGACAAGATCAAACGTGACTTGAATCGCTTCCGTGTTAACTTTGATATCTGGTTCAGCGAAACTTCCCTGTATGACAACGGAGAAGTGCTGCGCGTACTGGATGAATTGCGTGACCGCAATGAGATCTATGAGCAAGACGGAGCAACTTGGTTGAAAACGATGCAGTATGGCGACGACAAAGAACGTGTATTGATCAAGAACGATGGCACGTATACTTACCTGACGCCAGATATTGCTTATCACCGCGACAAATATGCACGTGGATACGACACGATGATCAACATCTGGGGTGCAGATCACCACGGATATATTCCACGGATGAAAGCCGCGATGCAAGCACTGGGCAATGACCCTGAGAAATTGGTGGTCTTGATTGCACAGATGGTGAGCTTGTTCCAGAACGGTGAAAAAGTGAAGATGTCCAAACGTACAGGTAAAGCTGTAACGATGGAAGATCTGATGGATGAAGTCGGCATTGATGCCATCCGTTACTTCTTCACAATGCGCAGCATGGACTCCCATCTGGACTTTGACATGGACCTTGCGATTTCGACATCTAATGAGAATCCGGTATTCTACGTACAATATGCGCATGCCCGTGTATGCAGCGTATATCGTCAGGCTGAAGAACAGGGTATTGAGCTGCTGCCACTGGCACAGATTGACCTGTCCAAGCTGACAACAGAGCATGAGTATGACCTTCTCCGCAAAATGGGAGAGCTGCCTGAGGAGATCTCGGCAGCGGCAACAGGATATGCACCTCATCGTATCATCCGTTATGTATACGAGCTGGCATCCCTGTTCCACAGCTACTACCGTGCAGAACGTGTTATTACGGAAGACGCGCAGCAAACTCAAGCACGTCTGGCACTGATCGGTGCTGTGCGCACCGTTATCGCCACAGCGCTTCGTCTGGTAGGCGTAACCGCTCCAGACAAAATGTAAATCCAGGCTCGCGGCACATCGCCGCTCTGCCTAAGGAAAAAAGTCTCCATGCCCACGTTGTGTCATCAACGGGGTACATGGAGACTTTTTGTTGTGTACCCAGGGCTACAGAAACCGGCCTATCCACTGGATACACAAGCCCGCCCTGCTCTGTCATCACAGCGGGCGCCAGCTAAAGGCTCTGCCGCTACGCAATGGTCTCTTTGCGCGTACGGTGCCGGGTGAACTACTGTGTTTCACCGCCAAGCTTCAATTGAGTCCTGCTGACCGCTGGCAGAGCCGGATCACTCCCCGCACTCTTGCATTAGCCGCAGGGCGTCAATCTCGCCACCGCGTACCTTGCTTTTGGCGGTGGTGGTCTTGCGAGCGCGCAGCGGGATCGTAGCACGCTTGACGAGTGCCTTGATTTCACTAGGGGATAACCCCGGATGTTTTGCGAGCAGCAAAGCGATAGCGCCACTCACATGTGACGTCGCCATGGATGTGCCGCTCATCTCGTGATGCTTGCCCTGTACCCAGGAGGAGACGATCTTATCGCCAGGAGCATACACATCCACGTATGCGCCGCGATTGCTGAAGGACGCAATACGCCTGTTTTTGTCGGTTGCCCCAACCGATATGGTCTGCGGATACCGTGCCGGATAATCAATACTGCGGCGTTTGCCGTCATTTCCTGACGAAGCAACAATGACGATTCCAGCATGGTATGCACGATTGACAACGTCAAGAAGCGCCTTGCTGCGTGTTTTCATGCCAAAGCTCATATTGATGATATCGACCTTGTTGCGCACACACCAGTCGATGCCAAGCACAATGTCGGATACATAAGCCGATCCATTGTGGTCAAATGCTTTCACCGGATAGATTAGGGAGCGTGGAGCTACACCGATCATACCTGCGGTGCTGTTGGCTGCGGCGATGGTCCCTGCAATGTGGGTACCGTGTCCATTATCATCATGGGGAAGCAGGCTGCGGTTTAACAGATTGATTCCGCGTGCCAGAGAGTAACGAAGATCGGGGTGATGGTAGTCAGCACCCGTATCAATCACACCGATTTTAATCCGGTGTCCTGTAGACACAGACCATACTTTGGGTGCCCGAATCTGCTTCACTCCCCAGGGTATGCCTTGAGCATTGCTTGGTTTGCTGTGGAGTGCGGTGGCGTGAAGTGAGATGGGCACGTCTGCTTCAATCGTAATCTCATCCCCATAGCGGTACAGATCCTCCGGGCGTTGCACTGGAGCGATAATGGAACGAGCGAGTCGCGAGGAGCGAACAGCCCCAAGGTCGGTGAATTCATTCCGCATTCGGGACAATTCCAGGAGACAGGCTTCGTACTGCTGCGGTTTGGCAAATCGGATCAAATATCGCCCTCCCTGTTCTGGTTCAGGGCGTCGCATTCCGTCAATCAATTGATGCAATAAACCAGTATAGTCCATAATGGGCAGCCCCCTTCGGGATGAACATGCTGAGGTATTCTATGAATGCGCTCATCCCGCCGCATGGGGAACTTGCCCTTTTTTTACAAAAACACATTCTCTTCGTGTCAAAACGGGCGCAGGGACATATGATGGATGGAGAGCTAGAGGGCTCTTGCGGGGAACCTGGTGAGGAGCAATCCTTCAAGGGTATACAGTCAGAAGGCGGAGGGGACTCCGTCTTTTTTATTATGGAGTTGTCTTTTTTGCAAATGAGGATAATTCTAGGAGTTCGATGTTACTTTGCGTTGAATATATGGACATATTGTTGCTGCTATCCGCATTTGCGTCACATCCGTACATAAAAACTTGCTTTTTAACGCTAAATAGGTTTTACTTAGGTTTGTTAATGGATATGTTATACGTAACAGTCCAGTTCGTAGGGGTTAAAAAGTGAATTTTGTGTGAGAGGAAGTGTCTGCAGTGAGTACCTCGCTCAATTTGAAAATTGATAAAGAAAAGGTAAAAGAGATCCCTTTGGTGGACCTTGCCTTTATGGTGCTGAAAGCGGCTAATACGCCGTATTACTATCGTGACTTGATGAATGAGGTAGCGAAGCAGCGCGGAATGACTGATGAAGAAATCAACGAGTTTATCGCCCAGCTATATACCGAGATTAATATCGATGGTCGTTTTGCTTGCGTCGGTACGAGTCTGTGGGGCTTGAAGCGCTGGTATCCGGTAGCTGGAACAGAAGATTCCATGACGGGTGCGAAACGTCCGCGTATCATCAACGATGAAGACGATGATCTGGAAGATGAAGACTTCGGTGAAGAAGACAGCTATAACAGCGACGAAGACTTCGACAGCACGAATAAAGACGAAGATGAAGACGAAGAAGATGAAGACGAAGACGACATCTTTGATGAAGAAGACAGCGAAGAAGACGAAGAAGTGCTGGTCGAAGATGATGATCTGGAAGATGAAGACCTCGAAGAAGACGAAGAAGAGTCCGAAAACGAGGATGAATTTGACGACGATTCTGATAATCGGTAGTCATTTTTGACGTCTATAATTTACCCGTTTCCCCGGAATAGTCAGCCTTGACAGCAGACGGGGTAACGGGTAAACTATTGCATGGGCTTATGAATGAGCGATAATATATTTATGTTTTTTATAGAAGGTGCCCCGTCCTGCGGGAGTACTTTTTTTTGTATTTTTAGAGGCATAATTTTGCAAAATGTTTTCATTTCCGCATGCTCCCGGCCAACATTTCGTGGCCCGTTTTTGTATATCAAAAACACCAAATGAAATGAAGGCTACCGAAATGTTTGCACCATATTTTGCTGTAGAACAACGTGTATTTAAACCGTCTTCGCAGAAAGAGCAGTTCGCAGATGCAGGGAATTTCTGCCATTGCTCTTTTTAACGATGATTACCTGGGAAACAGGTTACGATAACACCATATATCGCCTGAATTTCTGTACTTATATTAGGAGGGTAATAACAGTGACAAAGTATATTTTCGTGACGGGCGGAGTTGTGTCCTCCCTAGGCAAAGGGATTACGGCTGCTTCGCTGGGCAGATTGCTGAAAAACAGAGGGCTTAAGGTAACGATTCAGAAATTTGATCCATACATCAACATCGACCCAGGAACAATGAGTCCTTATCAGCACGGCGAGGTTTTTGTTACGGATGATGGCGCGGAAACGGATCTGGACCTTGGCCACTATGAACGTTTTATTGATATCAATCTCTCCAAAAACAGCAACGTCACGACTGGTAAAGTATACTCTTCCGTCATCAGCAAAGAGCGACGCGGGGAATATCTGGGCGGAACGGTACAAGTTATTCCACACATTACGAACGAGATCAAAGAGCGTGTATTCCGCGCTGGACGTGAAGCGGGTTCGGATGTGGTTATTACGGAAATTGGCGGAACAGTGGGAGACATCGAGAGCTTGCCTTTCCTGGAAGCTATTCGTCAGATCAAGAGTGATGTAGGTCGCGACAATGTAATGTACATCCACGTAACCCTTATTCCTTATATCAAAGCAGCTGGTGAAGTGAAAACAAAACCAACGCAGCATAGTGTTAAGGAATTGCGTAGCATCGGTATTCAACCGAATGTGATTGTATGCCGTACCGAGTATGAATTGTCTGACGACATGAAAGCTAAAATTGCTCTCTTCTGCGATATTGATGAGAATGCTGTAGTTGAATGTCGTGATGCAGACACATTGTATCAAGTACCTCTGAACCTGCGTGAAGAAGGCTTGGATGAGATTGTGGTAAACCACCTGAAACTGACTACTCCTGCACCGGATATGAGCGAGTGGGAAGGGTTGGTTGACCGGATCAACAAGCTGGAGCACACGGTTGAGATCGCTATTGTTGGTAAATATGTAGCGCTGCATGATGCATATCTGAGTGTTGTTGAGTCCTTATCTCATGCAGGATTTGCATCCAACGCCGATGTAAAAATTCGCTGGGTTCCTTCTGAAGATATTACAGATGAGAATGTAGGCGACCTGTTACATGGTATTGGCGGTATCCTTGTTCCTGGTGGATTCGGAGATCGTGGTATTGAAGGTAAAGTATCGGCAATCCGTTATGCTCGTGAGAAACAAATTCCGTTCTTCGGTATTTGCCTGGGTATGCAGGTTTCCGTTATTGAGTATGCACGTTCCATCGTTGGCTTAAATGGTGCGAACAGCTCCGAGATTAATCCTGCTACGGAATTCCCTGTGATCGATCTGTTGCCTGAGCAAAAAGATATCGAGAATCTGGGTGGCACGATGCGTCTGGGTCTGTATCCTTGTAAGCTTCAGGAAGGTTCTTTGGCGATGGCTTGTTATGATGACGAGCTGGTGTATGAGAGACACCGTCACCGGTATGAGTTCAACAATGAATACCGTGAAACGATCGAAAAAGCAGGACTGGTTATCTCGGGTACATCCCCGGATGGACGTCTGGTTGAGATCGTGGAACTTCCAGGACACCCATGGTTCTTGGCAGTACAATTCCACCCGGAATTCACTTCCCGTCCGAACCGTCCGCAACCATTGTTCCGTGAGTTTGTAAAAGCTTCTCTGGAGAATGCACAGAAATAATACATGGTTTTAGTGTTAACGTAATAGATATCGGGGATGTTCCTGGCAACCATTTAGCGGATGCCGGAACATCCCTTTTTTATGTAAAAAGCAGGTCGAAATGCTTTTTGTCATTTTGTGAAGGTAGCAGGATTTTAATGGAAGAGGTAGAATACTTATCATGACGACTATGGGATAGTTATCCAGATTCGAAGACGTACATGCTTTCCTAATTCTAGGAGGTTACAGAGTGGAAGATAAAAAAGTTTTGATTGTTGATGACCAGAATGGTATTCGAATCCTGTTAATGGAAGTGTTCAGCAGTGAAGGATATAACACGTTTCAAGCACCCAACGGCAAGGTTGCCCTGGAGATTGTGAATAATGACAAGCCTGATCTGGTATTGCTCGATATGAAGATTCCTGGGATGGACGGTCTGGAAATCCTGAAGCATATTAAAGAAATTGATCCGGATATCAAGGTCATCATGATGACCGCTTATGGTGAATTGGACATGATCAAGGAAGCCACGGATTTCGGAGCGCTCATGCATTTTACAAAACCGTTTGATATCGATGAGATGCGAGTGGCTGTGAATATGCAACTTCGCAATAGTGCCGCCAATAAATGCAGCTGAATCCTGTAGATACAGGATTTTTTTGCGTGTGAAGAACATAGAGGGTACTTGGTGGAACAATGGGGTATTTCGCTCCTTCATCCGGGGAATATTGGAAATGGGGAAGTCATAAAGCGGTGTCTATGAAAACTGTGCTGCAAAGCACAGCATTTTTGCAAATGCTTGTTTAGTATTTGACATGGGATGTGGTATAATAAGCCCGTATGTGATTTCGGCTAAAAACCATAGACACAACCCAAACCCCTAGGAGGATTGAAACCATGCCATTAGTATCTATGACAGACATGTTGAACAAAGCACTCGAAGGAAAATATGCAGTTGGTCAATACAACATCAATAACCTTGAGTGGACTCAAGCGATTCTTGGTGCTGCTGAAGAAGAGAAATCCCCAGTAATCCTGGGTGTATCCGAAGGCGCAGCACGTCACATTGGTGGCTTCTACACTGTAGTTAAAATGGTAGAAGGACTTATCCACGACATGAAAATCACTGTTCCAGTTGCAATTCACCTGGACCACGGTTCAAGCTTCGACAAGTGTAAAGAAGCGATCGATGCTGGATTCACATCCGTTATGATCGACGGTTCCCACCACTCCATCGATGAGAACATCGAAATGACTAAAAAAGTTGTTGAATATGCACACGCTAAAGGCGTTTCTGTAGAAGCTGAAGTAGGTACTGTAGGCGGACAAGAAGACGACGTTATCGGCGGCATCATGTACGCTGACCTGAACGAGTGTATCCGTATCGTTAAAGAAACAGGTATCGACACATTGGCACCAGCTCTTGGTTCCGTACACGGTCCTTACCATGGCGAGCCTAACTTGGGCTTCAAAGAAATGGAAGAAGTTCGTGACGCGGTACAAGTTCCACTCGTATTGCACGGTGGTACAGGTATTCCTAAGCACGACATCGACAAAGCCATTTCCCTGGGTACATCTAAAATCAACGTAAACACAGAGAACCAAATCTCTTTCGCAAGAGTAGTTCGTGAAGTGCTTGCAGCTAAACCAGATGCTTACGATCCACGTACATTCATCGTACCAGGCCGTGACGCAATCAAAGAAACAGTTAAAGGTAAAATCCGTGAGTTTGGTTCCAACAACAAAGCGTAATTTATCTTTACCAGTTCCATACTGTGAAATGGAAGAACACCGCCTAGCCGGTGTCTTTCCATTTTCACACCTTATTTCTACATCGGAAGCCAACATCACGTATTGCCGTTCATCGGCTGCAAAACACGTAGGGGGACATTAAGCTTTATGGAAAAATTGATGATTAGTGGCGGACGTCCGTTGCAGGGAACTGTAACTATAAGCGGCGCCAAGAACAGCGCCATTGCGCTTATTCCTGCAGCATTGCTTGCCGAGTCAGAAGTCGTGTTGGACAACCTGCCACTTTTGAGTGATGTGGCGGTTTATGCAGAAATTTTGGAGGAACTCGGAGCACATGTGACTTGGGAAGGCAGTCAGATGAAGATTGATCCTTCTGACATCAAATCCATTCCTATGCCGAATGGTCCTGTGAAGAAGCTTCGCGCTTCGTATTATATGATGGGTGCATTGCTAGGGCGCTTTAAAGAAGCGACCATAGGTTTACCAGGGGGCTGTAATTTTGAGCCTCGTCCAATTGATCAACATATCAAAGGGTTTGAAGCGCTTGGCGCAACCGTAACAAACGAACACGGATCCATTCATTTGCATGCCAAAGAGCTGCGCGGAGCAAAGATTTATCTTGATGTAAGCAGTGTCGGTGCAACCATTAACATTATGCTGGCGGCTACTCGTGCCAAAGGCTCTACAATTATCGAAAACGCGGCTAAAGAGCCTGAGATTATAGATGTAGCAACACTTCTGAATTCCATGGGTGCCAGCATCAAGGGTGCAGGTACCGAAACGATCCGTATTGAAGGAGTTTCGGAGCTTAAAGGCTGTCGTCATTCTATCATTCCGGACCGTATCCAAGCAGGTACGTATATGATCGCTGCAGCGGCAACGCGCGGAGATGTTCTGATTGACAATGTAATTCCCAAACATCTGGAGGCTTTAACGGCAAAGCTGCTGGAGATGGGTGTTGGCATTGAGGAATTGGATGAAAGTATACGTGTCATGGGTAAACCGAATTATAACCATGTTGACGTGAAGGCACTTGTATATCCTGGTTTCCCAACAGATCTACAGTCACCGATGACCAGTGTTTTGACACAGGCAACCGGCGTGAGTGTCCTGAGCGACTTTGTATATAGTAATCGATTCAAGCATGTGCCTGAGCTGGTGCGGATGGGCGCAAAGATTCGGGTAGAAGGACGGTCAGCGATTATTGAAGGCAGTGCATTGAACGCGGCCAAAGTAAAAGCATCCGATCTTCGCGCTGGAGCGGCGCTGGTGATTGCAGGTCTCACCGTCAGTGAAGGTGTGACTGAAGTAACGGGGGTCGAATATATCGACCGTGGTTACGATCATCTGGTGACCAATCTGCGCCTGCTTGGTGCAGATGTATGGCGGGAAACCGATTAATATGGCAGTATCATGCATGATTCAGTCATACACATGTTTATTTTAGCTGAACTGCATATCCTTTCAGTAATTGGGTAAACCTGTTTTAATAGAGTTCTCAGTCTCTCCGGATAAAACGAAATGTTTCTGTTTCCTTTACCGGAGGGTCTTTTTTTGAATCAAACTTCATATGGCTGTAAGAACATCATTTCTCTTCCCCAACCCCCGGTTTTGTTTGAACTGCGCTCCATAGCCGGTCTATCCGGATTGATCGCCTCAATGCATCGTGTTCACTCATTAGCGGATCTTGCCGAATATTGGCCATCCCACCCGGAAACTTACACTCAAAGACAAGTATTTGCATTATAACGGTTACATTCCGTACAATGGACAGAAGAGATTGTGGCAGATGCTGCGCTCTATAGCCGGAACATCTAGCGAAACTATCCATTTCACACGGACTTATTAATTGAATAGGTGGTTATTATATGGATCTACAAATTTCCGATTTGGAAGAAATGAAACTAACGGACCTCTACAAGCTGGCCAAAAAATATCAGATACCTTACTATGGTACGTTAAAAAAGAAAGAATTAATCTTTGCTATATTACGCGCACAAGCTGAACAGAGCGGTCTGATGTTCATGCAAGGCGTACTCGAGATTCTACCTGAAGGTTACGGATTCTTAAGACCCATTAACTACTTGCCAAGTACGGAAGACATCTACATCTCAGCTTCTCAGATTCGCAAGTTCGACTTAAGAACAGGTGACCTCGTATCAGGTAAGTGTAGAACGCCTAAGGAAAACGAGAGATACTTCGGTTTGTTGCAAGTCAACGCTGTAAATGGTGAGAATCCATCGGCGGCTGCAGAGCGACTTCACTTCCCGGCACTAACCCCACTGTATCCGCAGAAAAAACTGGTTCTCGAAACATCCCCCAACCATTTGTCCACACGCATTATGGATGTGCTCGCCCCGGTAGGATTGGGACAGCGCGGATTGATCGTAGCACCTCCCAAAGCGGGTAAAACGCTTCTCCTCAAAGAAATTGCCAACAGCATCTCAACTAACAATCCTGAAATTGAACTATTTGTCCTGTTGATTGATGAACGTCCAGAGGAAGTAACGGATATGTCGCGTTCGGT
This sequence comes from Paenibacillus sp. SZ31, assembly GCF_012912005.1. Classification (GTDB taxonomy): domain Bacteria; phylum Bacillota; class Bacilli; order Paenibacillales; family Paenibacillaceae; genus Paenibacillus. The sequence goes on along the minus strand of NZ_JABBEA010000025.1, from coordinate 6,689 downwards.
AAAAGGGGAAGTTGTGGCTTCTACATTTGATGAACTGCCTGAGAACCATATCAAGGTGGCGGAATTGGTGCTTGAACGTGCACTTCGTCTGGTTGAGGCGAAAAAGGATGTCGTTATCCTGCTGGATAGCATTACGCGTCTTGCCCGTGCATATAACCTGGTTATTCCACCATCCGGTCGTACACTTAGTGGTGGTATTGACCCAGCTGCATTCCATCGTCCAAAACGTTTCTTCGGTTCTGCCCGGAATGTGGAAGAAGGCGGAAGCCTGACCATCCTGGCAACGGCATTAATTGATACCGGATCACGTATGGATGACGTCATTTATGAAGAGTTTAAGGGTACGGGTAATATGGAGCTGCATCTGGACCGTCGTCTGGCTGAGCGTCGTATATTCCCGGCAATCGACATTCGTCGTTCTGGTACGCGTCGTGAAGAAGTATTGCTCAGCAAGGAAGAGCTGGATACGATTTGGACGATTCGTAAGAACATGAATGATTCACATGACTTTGTCGAAGGTTTCCTGAAGAAACTTCGTAACAGCAAGACGAATGCAGAGTTTTTGGCGGCATTTGATTCAGCTGGTAATGGTCCAACAAGCAATTCGGGGACAACAACAACCCGTCGCTCACCGAGACAGACAGCTACGTCAGGTACATCGACTTAAGTGTCGTTCGACCAATAATATGCTTTTACAGCGTTGTTGTGAATTTTACAATACACTCGTCGTTAGGTTTAACCCATTAGATGTGAGGAGAACATCATGTATTTAGTATACGCAGATGAAAAAGGTAATGTATTTGATCACCCTTCCCTGTACGGGCTTGCCCGCAGTGGAGATATGATCGTTGAGATTATGGAGGATGAGTTGATTCCTCTGCCAGAAGGTGCAACGTTGGTTGGACTCCCGAGTACCCGGCCCATTGGTATGGACCCGGACACCGGTGAGATGCTGCCAATGCCAACAGACACACAGGCTGTTGGTGCATTGCTTCCACAGGGATTCACTCGTTTGTGTCTCCCTGGTTATGTGAAGACGGATAAGGAATATAAGTTGCCGTTGTTCGGTTATTCCGCAGTAGTTTGGAAAGATGGCGGGTTCTATGTCACAGCTTCGAAGTCGGATAGTCCTGACCAATGGAATCCGCTGAACTGTGATCGTGATGATGTGCGTTCGGGGGTTAAACGGTTGACGGAGCAATATCCCGAGAACCGTCTATATACCCATCTGTCCAACTGTGCGCTCGGATATGAATGTCTAACTTCGTCGAACACGTTCCTGAATCGTTGGGAAGGCGGAGTGCCGGTATCCTATTCCTGTAATGCGGGCTGTTTCGGATGTATCTCCGAGCAACCGGATGACAGTGGCTTTGTTTCACCGCAGACACGTATGAACTTCCGTCCACGTGTGGATGAGATTGTCCAGGTCATGATGGAACACCTGAAAACACCGGAATCCATCATTAGTTTTGGACAAGGTTGTGAAGGGGAGCCTTCCACGCAGGCCAAGCTGATTATTGAAGCGATTCGTGAAGTGCGTTCTGTAACGGATATGGGGTATATCAACATTAATACCAATGCCGGTCTGAATGATCACATTAGAGGTATTGTAGACGCTGGATTGGATCTGATGCGCGTAAGTACAATTAGTGCACTGGATGACCATTATAACGCATACTATAAGCCGCGTGGTTATACCTTGGCTAATGTCGAGAAGTCGATGAAATACGCGGCGCAGCAGGGCGTATACACGTCCATTAACTATCTGATCTTCCCGGGCGTAACAGATCGTGAAGAAGAGATTGAGGCGATGATTGAGTTTGCGCGAAGAACGGATCTACGTTTGATTCAGATGCGTAATCTCAATATTGATCCCGAGAGCTATCTGGGGTTAATTCCTCCAGCTCAAGGTGATATCCTGGGCATGAAGCAGATGATTGAGATTTTTGAAGACGAGCTGCCTGATGTGGTGATCGGATCGTATACCCACGTTCCACCAGCTGGAATGGCACGCCCTAAACGGTTGATTACCTCTTAACAATAATGGATTGCAACAGGCATTAGGCCGTGTTATAATCTCAGGGTTGTGCCATTTACTCTGGGTCCGCTTGAGGCTCAGGGCGGAAAGAGGTGAAAGGTAATGAAAGAAGCAATTCATCCTAATTACACGATTGGTCAAGTATCTTGCGCTTGCGGGAATACTTTTGAGACAGGTTCGGTTAAAGACGGACTTCGTGTAGAGATTTGCTCCGCGTGCCACCCGTTCTTCACAGGTAAACAGAAGTTTATCGATGCTGGCGGCCGTGTTGATCGTTTCAAGAAGAAATACGGAATCTAATAGGACAATTCTTGGAGTTGTCTGCTAATTGCATTCAACACACCCCTGCTGATCTGGCGGGGGTTTTTATATTTTTTATGCATGCCTAGTTGGCTCCAATTTCCTTCTGGTTGCAATTTGGATAACCTTACGTTATACTATTTCTTACCGTGCTAGATGGGGAGGTAGCGGTGCCCTGTAACTCGCAATCCGCTATAGCGAGGTTGAATTCCTGCTAGAGGTTTTGTCGATGTGAGGTTTGGTCCCTGAACGTGGTGTTGACGGTTGGGTCCTCCGCAATGAGTGCTCATGAACCTGGTCAGGTCCGGAAGGAAGCAGCCATAAGTGAGATTACTCTTGTGCCGGAGGGTCGCCTAGCCCGAGCTATTGTTCAGGGGTGCCACTTGGATCGCAAATATCGATAGCAGGTGCACGGCTTACCATTTAAATGTAGAGACCTTTGCAGTTGTATGTATGCAGAGGTCTTTTTGATATGTCTTAAAAAACCACGCATGAATGAGTCAGATAAAGTTTGGATTCACCCCGGAATATAGTATAATAGGGGAACGACAAAGGACTCGAATGCGAAGTGGAAGGAAGGTAACGCATCATGGAGCATATCGCGTTATACCGGGCTTGGCGTCCCCAGTCGTTTCAAGATATGGTGGGACAACAGCATATTATTCAGACCTTGCAGAACGCGATTCGTGAACAGCGGACTTCCCACGCCTACTTATTTAGCGGGCCCAGAGGAACGGGAAAGACAAGTGCCGCCAAGATTTTGGCCAAAGCTGTGAACTGCGAACGTGGGCCTGCGCCTGAACCTTGTAACGAGTGTGAAGCTTGCCGCAGGATTACGACTGGCGCTGTGATGGATGTACAGGAGATTGATGCTGCATCCAATCGTGGTGTTGAGGAAATCCGTGATCTTCGGGAAAAGGTTAAATATGCGCCAACCGAAGTCCGGCAGAAAGTCTATATTATTGATGAAGTGCACATGCTGACGACGGAGGCATTCAATGCTTTGCTCAAAACATTGGAGGAGCCACCGCCACATGTGATGTTTATTTTGGCAACAACGGAACCACATCGCCTTCCGGCTACCATTATATCGCGTTGTCAGCGATTTGATTTTCGCCGGGTTTCCTTGGAAGAGCAGACATCAAGGCTTACACTGATCTGTGAACAGGAAGGCATGGAAGCTGACCAGGATGCACTCCAATACATTGCCCGTTTATCGGACGGTGGAATGAGGGATGCACTTAGTGTGCTGGATCAGATCTCTTCATTTACGGATGGACGAGTAACGTACCAGCAGGTTATGGATATGACCGGCGGAATTGCTTCGGAGCAATTTGCCAAACTGGCTGCTTCGCTGCTCAAAGGTGATGTTGGTCAAATTTTGCAGATGATTGAAGGCTTTATGCATGAAGGAAAGAGTGCAGACAAGTGCATGGAGAATCTGCTTTATTATTTCCGTGATTTGCTTATGATTAAGATGGTACCTGATGCAGATAAACTGACGGACCGGGTACTTAATCCGGAATCTTTCCGTGATATGGCGGAGTCGTTTACCAAGGAGCAACTGTTCCACATGATCGACACCCTTAATCGGTATCAGAGTGAGATGAAATATGCCGTACAGCCACAGACATTATTTGAAGTGGCGTTGCTTAAACTGTGTAGTATTCCAGCACAAGGAGAGGCCTCTGTTCAAGTTGGAGCTTCATCACATGCGGCACCTGCTGATGGGGGAGAGATCAACCGCTTGAAGCAGCAGCTTGCTGAGCTGGAGAAGAAGTTGGATCGTGCACTTAAGAGCGGGTTGTCTGGTGGAGAGGGTGCATCAAGCGCTCCATCGCGACCGGCAACGAGAGCCCCTGTATCGAGAGGGAACTCGCCTGCGAAGCTTCCTGCACAGTTGGATCAGTATGTTGCCCGCAAGGGAGCCCCTGAGTTCGCAGATCTCAGCAAAAAATGGAGTCAGATCCTGCAACGAGTGAAGGAAGAAAGGGTTACCGTTCATGCCTGGTTTGTGGATGGTGAGCCAGTATCATTGCTTGAAGACAATGTTCTGGTTGCTTTTAAAAACAATATTCACCGCGAAACGACGGAGAAGCAGGCTAACCGTGAAGTCATTGAGCGGGTGTTGTCCGAACAACTTGGGCGTCCAGCACGATTGGTGACGATGATGCTCAAAGATTGGACCGGGGCAATGGAAGGGGCTTCTGAAGCGCCAAAGGAGGACTTTAAGCTTGAACCTGAGCATGAAGACGGCGGTTCAGGCAACAAACAGCCTTGGATTGATGAAGCTATCCAGCTCTTTGGTGAGGACCTTGTAGTGATCAAAGAATAATGCGCATAGCGCGATAACTATAACAAAGGAGATGAACAATTATGAACAACATGAACCAAATGATGAAACAAGTGAAGAAAATGCAGGAGCAAATGCTGAAAGCACAAGAGGAACTGGCGGACAAAACAGTCCAAGGTACTTCGGGTGGCGGCGTTGTGACGGCTGAAGTTAACGGACACAAGAAATTGCTTGCTATCACGATCAAACCGGAAGCGGTAGATCCGGAAGATGTTGAAATGTTGCAGGATCTCGTTATGACGGCTGTTAATGATGCAATGGCCAAAGCTGATGAGATTGCCAACAAGGATATGGGCAAGTTCACAGGCGGCATGAATATTCCGGGATTATTTTAATTAAAAATTGATCCTGTCAAAGGAGACACAATCGATTGTATTATCCCGAACCAATAGCAAAGCTGATTGATGCCTTCACCCGGTTGCCGGGTGTGGGTCCCAAGACGGCAGCGCGTTTAGCTTTTCATGTGCTTAACATGAAGGAAGATGACGTTATCGACTTTGCCAAAGCACTCGTGAGTGTGAAGCGTAACCTTCATTACTGCTCTGTGTGTTGTAATATCACTGATACGGATCCGTGTCGCATCTGTCAGGATAAGTCCAGGGATGTCTCTGTAATCTGTGTAGTTCAGGATTCGAAAGATCTGGTGGCGATGGAGCGCACCAAGGAATTCGATGGGTACTATCATGTGTTACAGGGTGCAATTTCACCTATGGAAGGAATTGGCCCAGACGATATCCGTTTGAAGGAGCTCTTGATTCGATTAAGTGATGAACGGATAAAAGAGATCATTCTGGCGACGAACCCCAATATTGAGGGCGAGGCTACAGCAATGTACATCTCCCGCTTGGTGCGTCCGTTTGAAATCAGTGTGACCCGGATTGCCCATGGATTGCCTGTAGGTGGCGATCTGGAGTATGCGGATGAAGTGACCCTTTCCAAAGCGCTGGAAGGGCGTAGGGAGATGCGTTAGTGTGTTTGAATTGGTTTAGCACAGCGTGCTTCCTTAGAAATTTCGGAGGCTGAATATGTTTGGATGTGCAAAGAGAGCCTTGGGGCTCTCTTTTTTTTGTGGTGAAAATGAAACGTCCAAGTTCTAAGTTTGTCCGTTCCCTGATATGTATGAGAATATGCTGTGCTGATCAGGAGGGGGAGAGTTTATGTTTATGTGGCGAAATGCACGGAACTCGGTAGAGAAACACAACAGAATGTTGAAGGAGCTTGAGGCAAATCAGATTTATGCGGATATTCAGACGGCAAAGCAGGAGTGGGAACGAGCGATGAGGCAGTTTGAAGATGCTCAGGGGCAGGATGAGATTGATTATGCCATCTATGTATTGGAGGCAGCAGAGCGGAAGTATCAGATCCATTTGAAGAGAGCCAAGCGTGCCAGAGCTAATAATGAGGTTGAAACACAGCGAGGGATTAGTATGTAGATTCAGGTTTGCACTATACATGGAGGTGTTGGATATGAAGAGTATCATACTGGGATCTGTATTGGTTATATCATTACTGGGGCTTATCGTTATTTTATTCAGGAAGAGGATAGTGTTATCGTTTTTCACATCATTTGGAATTCATCTGGTGCTGGCTGCAGTTGGGATATACATCGTTAATTATTCCGGTTGGTTAACTGGAACCTACATCCCTCTGAACCCTGCAACCATAGGAACTGTGACTGTTTTAGGGTTGCCAGGTGTAGGGCTATTATTGGGGTTGAAAATTTCTTTGTTTGGATAGTTGACTTCTGGAATATTTATATGGTACATTATATCTCGTTGCTTTGCTTGCTTGGTTACATGATTTGATGAAATGAAGAAGTGCATTACGAGCTTCGAAAAAGAATTTCAAAAAAACACTTGACCAAAACAAACAAAGTATGATATATTATAAAAGTCGCCGCTGAGAGAAAACGGTGACGAAAAAACAAGTTTGATCTTTGAAAACTGAACAACGAGTGAGTAAACATTCTGCTTGCAGAATGAACGCAAAAGTTTGAGA
>NZ_JABBEA010000024.1 GCF_012912005.1 Paenibacillus sp. SZ31 | reverse complement strand
AGGCTTGTCTCAAACTTTCGCGTTCATTCTGCAAGCAGAATGTTTACTCACTCGTTGTTCAGTTTTCAAAGATCAAAAACATTCAATTTGTTGCTATCTTTCATGTTGTCGTCGTTTCAGCGGCGACTTTTATAATATATCATGTTGAAGTTCTCTTTGCAAGCATTTTTTTTCGATTATTTTCAATCGCTTTATTTTCATGCTTGTTTCGGTGAACCGCTCCTAAAAAAGGAACGAAAATTAATTTACCATATGAAATTAGAAAGGTCAACCCTTTTTCGACAAAAAGTATGAACCCCTCAGCAAATTCAATACTTTCATGGTTCAGAGGTACAGCACCCGCTATGAAGAGCCGCACCTCACTTCCACTACAGTACACCGAATATATGACCAGCTTCAGCACGTTACGGCTTCGACTTTTTCAGCTTCCCACCTCTTGCATACTTGGACAACTCTTTTGGCGGGGCAAAGCGTGCATACATGCGGAACACAGTCTTATATCGGCTCGCGATAGCATATTTGATCTCTTGGTCAAGACGATTATCACTTAGATCGAACAGCATTTCATCTAATTCTTTACGTAGTACATAGTCTAGTTCCTTGCATTCCTTCTCGTTAAACAACATACCCAGCATTAGAGTTCTCCTTTTTGTGCATAGCCTCTTTATCACACTTACACAAGTTTCATGCAGCACCCCCTGCATTCGCTTTTGTGGATGCTGCTGGAACCCGTTTTATTGTTATGGTCAACTTTCTGAAAATTTATGAATGCCAACCATCACAAAATTTTATCCTCTCACCAGAGCATACGTAAGTGTACTTTCAATGATCGCTGCAACAAGAAGCAAGATAACAACCCAGAAGGATGCGGTTAACGTTCTGTTCATGAATACTTTCCACCGTGTACCAATCGTATTTCGTTTGTCGCTTCCAAGTTGTACAAGGCTTTTGATAACCAGTCCACCAAATTTCAGTCCGAATGCGCAAGCAATAATAATGACCGGAATCTCAATAATGCCATGCGGAAGTAATCCTTTAACCACAATATCATAGAAGCTTGCTCCATAATTCATCGTGGTGTGAACAACAAATCCAAGAACCATCCCATTGATCAGCAGGAAGATGACAGGAAGAATTCCGAAGAATATACCGGCATAGATGACAAGTACGCTTTTGATGGCATTATTGAAAAAGATAAACAGGAAGAAGTTCCACTGCACGTTGCCTCCCTGCTCTAGCCGTTCACTGACCTCGCGTAATCCTCCGATTTGATTCAACAACAGTTCCTCCAATGGACCTGTACTCACCCATCCCGCCCCTATTCCTGCGGCAAACAAAACTATGGACCAGATTAAAGCACTGCGGATGGAGCCAATATCTTTAAGAAATGTACTGAATTTTAACATAATAACCTCCTGTAGAATCTAAAATGATGGACAAACAAGGATCAGTGACGAATAACTGGGCAGTACGAGCATACATTGGAGAGTAAACAAGCATTTCTTATGGGAGAGGGGCGCTTATTGAAATGAACTCGTTCTATGTATTTAGCGGCAAAAAGATTAAACGTTACCTGATTGTCCTGGTTGCTGCCGTCTTTGCGATCGGTATTATCTATCTGGAGAGAGGTAATGTCTCCGTATTCTCGGAGGAAGCACCATCAGCCGTGTACAGCGTTCCAACCGAGAAGAAGGTTATTGCATTAACCTTTGACATTAGCTGGGGGGATAAACGGACCGAGCCGATTCTGAAAGTTCTTCAGGAGAATAAAGTGCAGAAGGCAACCTTTTTCCTTTCCTCCCCCTGGAGCAAGACACACCCCGAGATTGTCACAGCTATCAAAGATGCAGGATATGAAATTGGTAGCCATGGACATAGACATGAGAATTACAGCAGCCTGACTGAGGAAGAAATCCGCAAAGAAATTTCGACAGCTCATAGCATTTTAACCGATTTAACGGGAAAAGAACCGAAATTACTACGTCTGCCCAACGGGGACTTTGACAAACGTGTACTTCAGGTAGCCAATAGTCTGAACTATCAGGTTGTACAGTGGGATACTGACTCCCTGGATTGGAAAAACCCTGGTGTACAGACCATTGTTGATCGCGTGGTTAGTAAAGCACATCCGGGTGACATCGTACTGCTGCATGCAAGCGATTCCTCCAAACAAACGCATGAAGCACTGCCTGTCATTATCGACAAGTTGAAAAATCAGGGCTATGAATTCGTTACCGTCTCGGAATTGCTGAACCATTCCAGTGTCGAAGGCAAAGAAGTTCGTGACCAAGCCAGCGGTCAATGATTGCTAGATTATTGGAGCTATAGCTCAAATAGGTGCGCAAAAGTTGAAAAGAGCTAACCAGGTTAGCTCTTTTTGGTATGTTTTTTTATGCAAAACGATTTCTATGCGCGGCTTTCATTCAAGTGTTCTGCTTTTCCACCTACACTCCGGTTCGTAGATACATCCACCAGCCTGTGCAGTATCAGCATTTGGTATGCATTACATAAGAGCAAAGGAACCACAATAAATATGGTTGCAGCATTCACATCAATACGTAATACGCCGATTGTCTCCACTATGGTGACGGAAATCATGAAAAAGAGTGTAGGTACGAGCGCGGAGATATGAGTCAGTTTCACTTTAACGTAAGCGGTAACAATTGCAGCTGCCAAAATAATGATACCTAGCACAATATCCGATATGCGTTCCCGGTCTCCCCCAACAAACAGGCGTAAAAACATCACGTCAAGCAGGGCTAACACCGTTAGTACAATCTGCACGATCTGCCAACCGCGCTTTGGAAATACACCTTTACCCATATAATTCAATATCAGATATGCAAAGAAACCCATTTGTGAATATACGCTGATCATAACCCCTGATCCAAAGAGGATCAGAAGATACAGAAGAAAATCATTCAATCCATTTGTTTTCTCTCCGTTCACCAGCATCATAATCAATCCTGTACCTAGTGCTCCCGCGGCCCCAATAAGCAAGGCTGTCCAAAACAGGAAAAACCATTTACGTAAATTCAAATGTTTTCCACCCCCGAGTGTTTATTTTACCAACCTTCACAGCAAAAAACCATCATTGCTCAACATATTTCCCCCTTTCCCATCACATACTACATCCAGTATCTAATCAAGGAGGGATTGTACACATGAAACGGCCTTTGTGGCAGCTATGCTGTGTCGTACTGGGGCTATCCGTCATGCTTGCCGGCTGCGGTTCAGATCAGAGTTCTTCGCCTCCTCAGGGCAGTTATAAAGAGATGAAAACGATGGTTGTCGATATTTTGAAAAGTGATGAAGGCAAGAAAGCGGTGGAGGAATCTCTTACCGGTCAAAGCTCATCCAGCGGTGAAGGCGGCGGTTCAGAAGAAGGTGGCGGCGGATCGGGTGGTGGTTCGGGAACCATTGGTATGAAAATGTTAATGCCTGTGCAATCTTCGGAACAAATACGTATTGCAGTAAAAGATACCATTACAGCTCCCGAATACCAGAAGGAATTCGAGAAGATCATGACAGATCCACAGTTTGCCGGGGAATTTGCCAAAGTGATCAACGCGCAAAGCAAACAACTCCATATGCAGTTGATCAAAGATCCCACATATCAAAAGTCTGTTGGAGACATCATGAAGTCACCTGAGGTATCCAAGATGTTCATGGATATGACCAAAACTCCGGATTATCGTAAACAGACGATGACTGTTATGCAGGAAGTGATGCAGAACCCGTTATTCCGCATGGAAGTACTCACTTTGCTCAAGAAGGTTGTGCAGGAGGAATTACAACCCAAAGTAGAAAGTGGCGGAGAAGAGGGAAAAGAACAAGGCGGACAACAAGAAGGTCAGGGAGGTAGCGATGGCGGAGATGGTGGAAGCAGTGGAGATTCTGGTGAAGGCGGAGGTTCATAAACAGTAGATGTAGGTACACCATAGAAACTGAAAAGCCTGCATCCGAATGGACGCAGGCTTTATTTGTATTTATAACGAACTTCCCATTAGAATTTGGATTCAATGGACCGAGCCACTTCATCGTAGATGGCCCCAATACGGGAGTCTGCTTTGTAAACAGACGGTGAGAAATCAGGCTCGGAAGGATGATTATCTGGAGTACCTAATGGAATCAGGGCAAGTAAGCTTGTATGCAGACTTTCCGCAAGCCTTCCCCCGCCCCCACGACCAAAGACATAATCCTTCTCTCCGCAACTGCCACACTCGTAGTAAGCCATGTTCTCAACCACACCTAGTAATTCATGATCTGTCTGGATGGCCATTGCACCTGCACGTGCTGCGACAAAAGCTGCTGTTGCATGCGGCGTGGTAACGATGATTTCCTTGCTCTGTGGCAACATCTGATGCACATCCAAAGCAACATCTCCCGTACCTGGTGGCAAGTCCAGTAACATATAATCCAACTCACCCCACTGGACATCAGTAAAGAATTGACGCAGCATCCGACCGAGCATGGGTCCACGCCAAATTACTGGGTTGTTCTCCCGAATAAAGAAACCCATCGACATGACTTTGACACCAAAACGCTCCACCGGTTGAATAACGCCGTCTTCCACAACTGGATACTCCTCAATCCCCATCATGTCGGGTACACTGAAGCCATAGATGTCGGCATCAATCAATCCCACTTTCTTACCTTGTCGTGCCAAGGCTGCAGCCAGATTAACGGTCACTGTTGATTTACCAACGCCGCCTTTACCACTGGCCACAGCAATAAAACGAACGCCTGATTCAGGGCTTAACAACTCATGTCCATCCAGACCGGCTGCGTGACCTTTCACAAGCACTTCGTCCGGATCCTGCTCATCATCAGGTTGTCCCATATTCAGGCTCTCACGATCATGCTCAGAAGCTGCACGCACGCGAATATGTACATCCTTCATTCCGTGCTGGGACAACAGATTACGCGCAGCGTCACTCAAGGCTGTTGTATCCTCAGGTCGGTTCTCCAGTGTCACCATGGTCAGAGCCACATGATTTTCTTTCAACATAACATCACGAACCCATTCCAGTTCGGTCAGACTTACTCCCAATTGCGGTTCTTGTAATGGCTGTAATAGTTCAAGTATCTGTTCTTTTGATAACATCAGACAGCACCTCAGCTTTATCTATTGGCATGTAATTAGGTATGCTGCTCCAATTATATCATTACCCTTCTTGTTATGACTAACTTTTAGGTCGTTCTCCTGAGGAATATCTGAGAACCCCATTATAGATCGAAGCTGCTACTTTACGTTGATAAGCCTCGTCCGCAAGCATACGTGCCTCTTCGGGATGAGAAAGAAAACCCACTTCTACTAGCGCTGACGGGATCTTCAAAGCCTGTAACAGGTAAACTGTATTAACCGTTTTGGCGATTCGATCTGTATTCTCCAGATTACGAACCATCTCTTGTTGAAGCAGATTGGCCAGTCCTTCGTTATCCGGATGGTTTGGAGTATAGAAAACCTGCGCTCCACTCCATCGGTTTGAAGGAACACTGTTCATGTGAATGCTGATAAAGAGATCCGCTTGTTTATCCTCAATCCGCCGTACTCTTTGCTTCAGATCCTCCGTTTTGCGTTTGGAGTACCCCCTGGTGTCCGATTCCGCCAGATCGGTGTCTATTTCTCGGGTCATCACAACTAAAGCCCCTGCCTGTTGCAAATAATCTCTCACATACAGGGCGATAGCCAGATTGATATCCTTTTCAATAACCCCCTGTTTACTCACCGCTCCTCCATCCGGACCTCCATGACCTGCATCAATAGCAATGACTTTACCCGCCATCGGCAAACTCCAGTAGCCTGACGTCTTTGCGGAAGGTAGCTCATAGGACATCACTGCCACTAACATGGCCAGCAAACCGAGGCTTAACATGACCCTTTTAATTGTCTTTAACCTGATCCAGACTACAAAGTGCTTCCCCATATTTTTACGCATAAAAAAACCACCTCGTCCCTATAAATGACTCTAATCATCTATATGGGACAAGATGGACAAATATACCGTTAGGACCGGACTTGCTCCGCCATTCCTTCAATAAGCACCTCAGCTACCTCAGGACGTGTAAATTCAGGTGGAGGGCACTGCCCGTCACGTAGCAACCCGCGCACTTTGGTGCCGGAAAGCGTCATATGGTGTTCCTTATCATGAGGACAAGTTTTACTGGAAGCCATATTTCCACATTTCGTACAGAAGAAACTATGTTCGAAGAACAACGGAGTGATCCCCAGCTCCTCTGCCGTAAAGTTAGTAAAGATCTCCTGTGCTTCATATGTTCCGTAATAATCGCCAACACCCGCATGGTCACGACCGACTATAAAGTGGGTACAACCGTAATTTTTGCGGACCATCGCATGAAAAATAGCTTCTCGTGGACCGGCATACCGCATAGCTGCAGGGAACACACCAAGAAACGCACGATCAGCTGGATAATAGTTCTCTAGCAACACCAGATAACTCTTCATCCGAACATCTGCGGGAACATCATCCGACTTCGTCTCTCCAACGAGCGGATTCAGGAAGAGTGCATCTACAATCTCCATAGCGCTCTTCTGGATGTACTCATGGGCCCGATGGACCGGATTACGTGTCTGAAAACCAACTACCGTCTTCCAACCCTTCTCCTGGAAAATCTTCCGGGTATCCGCAGGGTCATAATAAAACTCTTCAAATTTCGAAGGTTTTGGACGGTTCAGAACTTGAATTGGACCTCCTACATATGTTGCAGGACGCTCCAACAGTTTTTTGACACCCGGGTGCTCTGAATCATCAGTTTTGAAAACACGTCGTGCTTCTTCACCCTGATCCACCTGGTATATACTTTGGACTTCGAGCAAACCATAGGTTACCCCATCTTGATCACCAACAAGTTTCACACGCTCACCAATCTGAAGGGATGCCGCCTGTGCATCGTCAACAGCAAGTGTAATCGGTATACTCCATACCGTTCCATCCGCGAGACGCATGCGAGACACAACCGATAAATAATCTTCCTCATTCATGAAACCTTGGAGTGGTGAGAACGCACCTACGCCAATCAGATCCAAATCGGATATCGTCCAGGTATTAATACGCAAAGAGGAAAAATCCTTACTGTCTTGCAATAACTGCTCCCGTTCTTCTCCTTGTACGATACGCTGAACCAGCGTACCTCCATGAGGCAGAATCGATGTCATCTTGTCAGCTCCTTGTTTATCAATTATTTATGAAGGCCACATTCCGTTTTATCATTACCAGACCAGCGACCAGCACGTGGGTCCTCGCCAGGCATAACTTGACGTGTGCAATGCTCACAACCAATACTCGGGTAGTTCTGATCATGAAGTGGGTTATATACAACGTTATTGTCACGAATATATTGCCATACATCCTCCGTCGTCCAGTGCGCAATCGGATTAAACTTCATCAGGCCGAACTTGGAATCATATTCAACCTTTTTCGAGTTTGCACGAGTTGGCGCTTGATCTCTACGGATACCTGTAATCCATGCATCATACTGTGAAAGAATACGTGTCAGCGGCTCGACTTTGCGGATATTGCAACATCCGTTGGGGTCAGACTTCCACATCTCTTCACCATGCTGAGCTGCCTGCTCTTCAGGAGTAATCTTAGGTGATACACGTACAAAATCAAGATTATAGTTCTCCTGCATCTTATCACGTGTTTCGTATGTTTCCTTAAAGTGAAAATCCGTATCGAGATAAAAAATATCTGTAGAGGGGCTGATTTTCTGCACCATATCTACAAGTACAACATCTTCTGCACCAAAACTACATGCAAAAGTGATATTTGGAAATGTTTCAATCGCATACCGAATAATATCCTCTGGGCTGGCATGCTCCAGTTCCTCTGCCTTAGTCCGTGCAAGTTCTTCTTTCTCCAACAAGTTCATCTGTGAATTTCCCCCATTCTGCATTTCAATACATCTTAAAGCCGACTAATCTAATATGAATTATGTTTAGTATAAATCTTTCATTGGGGATGTCAATGCCTGCCATATGGTAAAATAAATCAGTTTTTGCCCACTTTTAAACGTCGCTCAGACACATTATTTTGGTTCAGTTTACGCATTTCTCTGTTACTCAGATAAAAACAATCAGAATAGTCCACATCATCGGGCAGATGAAAATATATCACCTTACCTTGGAAACCTTTGCTGCTGTTGGGTTTGCACAGTTCATGTCTTCAAGAGCAGAATCGAAATGGCACCAATTTATTGAAAATGAAGAAAGAGATGAAGAAGTTTTAAGGTGAGCAGAGTTGCGACATATAGCAATTGATATGTAAGGGACTTTTATCGTTTCCATAAGAAATACTGATGAGGTTCACACTAAAGAGTGAAGTAGAAAACAACAAGCCGAATGAATTCAGGTAAATTCAGCGTGAGCACTAATAGATGATCATATAAGGAGCTGTTATAGAAAGCGGAGGTAGAAAGATGGATAAAAGTACATCGAATGATGTAAAACCGATTAGAGAGGTTATGTAAAATGTATTAACACACACTAAAGGATTGTATTGAGGAACATTACGAGGATTCTGAATAGGCATTGTAGGGTTAATGTATAAGCATGTGGAGAGACATGAGGGCTAATACATAAACTCTCATGCAGTATAAAGTGGAACAGTCATGAGTATATAAAAAAGCCTTTGGCCGAGGCCAAAGGCTTTAATATTAACGTTTGGAGAACTGAGGTGCGCGACGAGCCGCTTTAAGACCGTATTTTTTACGCTCTTTCATACGTGGGTCACGAGTCAGGAATCCTGCTTTTTTCAGGGATGCACGGTATTCCGGATCTGCTTTGAGCAGAGCGCGGGAGATACCATGACGGATTGCGCCGGCTTGACCGGAGATTCCGCCACCATGAGCAATAACAAGAACGTCATAGTTGTTGAGCGTTTCTGTCAAGTTCAGTGGTTGTTTTACGATCAGTTTGAGTGTTTCCAAACCGAAGTATTCATTAATATCACGTTTATTGATGACAATGCGTCCTTCACCCGGTACAAGGCGAACACGTGCTACCGAATGTTTACGACGACCTGTCCCATAGTATTGTACTTGTGCCATGAAACTGTCCTCCTTTTAATTAACCGCGAAGTTCGTAAACTTCTGGTTTTTGTGCTGCATGTGGATGCTCAGTGCCTTTGTACGCTTTAAGTCTCAGCTTCATTTTCTCGCCCATGCGAGTTTTAGGAAGCATACCGCGAACAGCCAATTCCAACACACGCTCAGGTTTGTTCTTAATCATTTCTTCAGCCGTAGTTACTTTCAAACCACCTGGGTGCATCGAGTGACGGTAGTATTTTTTACCTTGCATTTTCTTACCAGTCAATACGATTTTCTCAGCATTGATGATAACAACGAAATCGCCAGTGTCCACGTGTGTAGTGAATTGTGGCTTATGTTTGCCGCGAATCAAAGCAGCTGCTTCGCTCGCCAAACGTCCGAGGGTTTTGCCTTCAGCATCAATGATGTGCCATTGGCGCTCAACTTCGTTAGGCTTCGCCATGTACGTAGTACGCATGAAAAGTTCCTCCTTAAAATGTTCAAAATCATTATTTTCATTTATCTTCGTTCGTTAGGTTATAACTTTAGGTGTTGATGGATTGTTAAATTTCGATGTGAACATCTTAATTGGGGCTGTGGGAAAGCCATTAAGAAAACACAACTTTTATATTACAGGATAATCAATTAAATCGCAAGTGTTATTTAACTGTAATTACTCACTAAATTTAATCCATTTGGTATTCAAGATCCCAGAGCATTAAACCACAGCTAACTGCAGTAGGTCCTGCAGCAGATCGATTACATGCAGCAATCATATTCGGTACATCAGAGGCTTTCCGTTTGCCCTCTCCGATTACCAGCAGCGTCCCTACAATGATACGAACCATATGCTGCAAAAAGCCGTTACCACTCACATAAATGTGAATGACACCCTGATCACGCGGATGGTCTCTGCACATTGATCGGTCCACTTCCATCCATGCTTCGTATACCGAACGAACATGATTCTCTTTCTGAGACTTGCGTGAAGCAAAGGAGGTGAAATCATACGTGCCTATGAAGTGACGTAAGCCCTCCTGCATTGCCATAATGTCCAGCTTCGCATGATGATGATACTGCAATCTTCTATTGAATACATCCGGAAATTGATTCGCATTGATAGTATAACGATATGTTTTCT
Organism: Paenibacillus sp. SZ31; assembly: GCF_012912005.1. Classification (GTDB taxonomy): domain Bacteria; phylum Bacillota; class Bacilli; order Paenibacillales; family Paenibacillaceae; genus Paenibacillus. The sequence goes on along the minus strand of NZ_JABBEA010000024.1, from coordinate 53,481 downwards.
TTTTCGCTGCGTAGCGAGAATGAAAATTAGTCGGCACCTCAGTTGCATCAATAACGACAATATCGGATGGTAATCTAGAGTTGAGTGCACCACACCAACGTTCAATCGGGATCTGGGACTCCGTAGGAAAATTGAAGATCTGTCTGCGGGCGTGAACACCTGCATCCGTTCTACCTGATCCTGTAATTTTAATAGTCTCACCGGTCAGTGCACGAATTGCATCTTCAAGATAGTCCTGAATGGTATTCCCTCCCGGCTGTACTTGAAAGCCGTAATAGGCAGTGCCATCATAGGTTAACGTCATACATAAGTTCCGCATTATTACCACACCTTTGTTCCATACTATACATATCCCTATCCCGAACAGCAAAAGAAGCTCCTTACGGAGCTTCTATTACAGCACGAAATCCGAAATGAAGAGAAAAAAAGGGTTAATCCAGAATCGTTGATTCTGCCCCTTTCCTCATCTCATCTGTTTTACGCGCGGTCTACCAGTTCCAAGTAAACCATTGGCGCAGCGTCACCACGACGAGGTCCCAGTTTCAAGATACGAGTGTATCCACCTGGACGCTCAGCGTAACGAGTAGACAATTCGCTAAACAGTTTTTGGATTGCATCTTGCTCACCATCGATAGTTTCGCGACGAACATAAGCTGCCACTTGGCGACGGGCATGAAGATCTCCCTTTTTCGCTTTAGTGATAATTTTTTCAGCAATAGAACGAACCTCTTTTGCTTTCGCTTCAGTTGTCTGAATACGTTCGTATAAGAACAGGTCGGTTACCAAGTCACGGAACAAAGCTTTACGTGCGCTGGAATTACGGCCCAACTTTTGATATGCCATTGTTTTCCCTCCTTCACTTCAAGTACTCGGCTGTCTATTCTTCTGTACGGAGTCCCAAACCAAGTTCCTCAAGCTTCTCTTGAACTTCTTCCAAAGACTTACGTCCGAGGTTACGGACTTTCATCATGTCTTCTTCCGTTTTCGTAGTCAGCTCTTGCACAGTATTAATACCGGCACGTTTGAGGCAGTTGTAGGAACGAACAGAGAGATCCAGCTCTTCTATCGTCATTTCGAGTACTTTTTCTTTTTTGTCTTCTTCTTTTTCGACCATGATCTCTGCATCTTTCGCTTCGTCTGTAAGACCCACGAAGAGCATCAAATGCTCAGTCAAAATTTTAGCGCCAAGGCTTACAGCCTCTTCAGGACGAATACTTCCATCAGTCCAAACTTCCAACGTGAGCTTGTCATAGTTGGTCACTTGACCGACACGCGTATTTTCCACAGCGTAGTTAACGCGACTGATCGGGGTGAAGATGGAATCGACTGGGATGACGCCGATCGGCTGGTCATCGCGTTTATTCCGATCTGCCTGGACGTAGCCGCGACCGCGATTGGCAAAAATACGCATGTGAAGTCTCGAACCTGGTCCGAGCGTAGCAATGTGTAAATCCGGGTTAAGGATTTCCACATCGGAGTCAGCACGGATATCTCCAGCCGTAATTGCTCCTTCGCCTTCAGCATCAATCTCGAGCACTTTCTCCTCATCCGAATGAATCTTAAGCGACAAAGCTTTCAGGTTAAGAATAACCTCCGTAACATCTTCCATTACGCCAGGAACTGTAGCAAATTCATGCAGAACGCCATCGATTTGAACCGAAGACACTGCCGCACCCGGCAGTGACGAGAGCAAGATTCGGCGAAGCGAGTTTCCAAGCGTCGTACCGTATCCGCGCTCAAGCGGTTCTACTACGAATTTCCCATAGGTGCCATCATCGTTGACGTCTACCGTCTCAATTTTCGGCTTTTCGATTTCAATCACTGCAATACCCCTCCTTCAAAACGTCGGTCCTCTATGAAACATTTACCTTCTCTTGCGAAAACATGTAGTAGTATGCCTAAACAACCATTATTAGCAGATTGTGCCGGAAATATACCACACGCAGGGGCAAATCTCATTAGACACGACGACGTTTTGGAGGACGGCATCCGTTATGCGGGACTGGAGTTACGTCTTTGATCAGGTTAACTTCAAGACCAGCAGCTTGCAAAGAGCGGATCGCTGCTTCACGGCCTGCGCCTGGTCCTTTAACCATAACCTCAACGGCTTTCATCCCATGTTCCATTGCAGCTTTGGCAGCAGTCTCAGCAGCCATTTGTGCAGCAAACGGAGTCGATTTACGGGAACCTCTGAATCCGAGGCCGCCTGAGCTTGCCCACGAAATTGCATTTCCGTGAGGATCCGTAATAGTAACGATAGTGTTATTGAAAGTGGAACGGATATGCGCCACGCCAGATTCAATATTCTTACGGTCACGACGTTTAGTACGTACGACTTTTTTCGGTTTAGCCATTTTCTCTTATCCCCCCTTATTATTTTTTCTTGTTCGCTACTGTACGACGAGGACCTTTACGAGTACGAGCATTCGTTTTCGTACGTTGTCCACGAACAGGCAGACCACGACGATGACGAACTCCACGGTAACAACCGATCTCCGTCAAACGTTTAATATTCAAAGAGATTTCTCGACGCAGGTCACCTTCTACTTTGACCTCTTTATCGATACTTTCACGCAATTTGCTGACTTCATCTTCCGTCAAATCACGAACACGAGTGTCCGGATTGATGCCTGTTGTGCTCAGAATTTTCTGGGAAGTCGTTTTACCGATTCCGAAAATATAAGTCAAGGCGATCTCAACGCGCTTATCACGTGGCAAATCCACACCAGCTATACGTGCCATTTTACGCTACACCCCCTTCTTTAACCTTGTTTTTGTTTGTGTTTCGGATTTTCACAGATAACCATAACATTCCCTTTGCGGCGAATGACTTTGCACTTTTCGCAAATCGGCTTGACCGAAGGTCTTACCTTCATGTGAATTACCTCCTCAAAGTTTTGCTAAGCAAAACCCTCTTCGTAAGCATTGACCTTGTTCTACTATTGTAAAACCGGCTTCGAAGCTTTCGCAAGTTTTGCCGGGCAAAACCCGCTTCATAAGCTTCACAGTTCATTGCAACTGTCTACTACTATTTACGGTAAGTTATACGACCTTTTGTTAAATCATAAGGCGACAACTGAACAACTACTTTGTCTCCAGTCAGGATACGGATAAAGTGCATCCGTAGTTTTCCGGAAACGTGAGCGAGAATTTGATGACCGTTCTCAAGCTCAACCTTGAATGTTGCATTCGGTAGCGGTTCGAGAACCGTACCTTCCACTTCAATGACATCTTCCTTGGCCATTAGTCAGTCTCCTTTCTCTTCAGCTTGAATGTTGGTGGATTCCAGAAATGAATGAACCGCATAGCGGAGCTTTCCATTTGTCACCCGACCACACTCGTTTAAACTGTTCACAACCTCGCTGCTAATCATGGGCTGGAGTTCAAGATGAAGAAGACTCTTCTTCTTGGGTTGATCAAACTTCCGTTTGTCTCCATCCGCAATATATACGAACCTACTGTCCGCTATAGCAACAATTACTGCGGCTTGGTCCGCATTGCGGCCTTTACGGATCTTCACAAGTTGACCGAGCTGCGGATTAGACTGATTGTTCATGCCTTATCACCTACGCATTCAGTTTCGTGAAAATTTCCATACCATCTGGTGTAACTGCTACGGTGTGTTCAAAGTGGGCACATAACGTTCCATCAACTGTAACGACAGTCCAGTTATCCTCCAACGTTTTCACATACCGTCTACCTACGTTAACCATCGGCTCTATGGCCAGCACCATGCCCGCTTTAAGCCGTGGTCCCCGATCGGGAAGACCATAGTTCGGAATCTGTGGTTCTTCATGCAGATCCGCGCCTATGCCGTGACCGACATATTCACGAACTACGGAGAACCCTTCATCTTCAATATATTTCTGAATCGCATGAGATATTGTAAACAAGCGAACGTCCGGTTTTACCAGCGCCAGACCTGCGTATAACGAAGCCTCGGTAACGTCCAGAAGACGACGGGCTTCTTCGGAAATACGGCCGACCGGATAAGTCCAGGCGGAATCTCCATGATACCCCTGGTACTGCGCGCCAATGTCAAACGTAACGATATCGCCCTCGTTCAACTTGCGTTTGCCGGGAAATCCATGTACCAACTCTTCATTTACTGAAGCGCACACACTGGCAGGGAAACCGTTATAACCTTTGAAAGACGGCACAGCTCCTTGACTGCGGATGTATTGATCGGCCATATGGTCAAGTTCTCCAGTCGTAATACCGGGAGCGATATGCTCTGCCAAGAGACGATGCGTTTCCGCAACAATTCTCCCTGCTTCCCTCATCAAGCCCAGTTCCGTTTCGGACTTACCAATGATCATCAATTAACCTCTCAGTAAGGACACGATTTCTTGAGAAACTTGATCGATATCCTGTTCTCCGTTCATTTGACGAAGAAGACCTTTAGTCTCATAGAACGTGAGGAGTGGTGCTGTTTTGTTGATATACTCGTCCAGTCGAGTACCTACACTCTCTTCATTATCATCAGAGCGTTGATACAACTCACCGGCGCATTTATCACAAATACCTTCCTGCTTAGGCGGATTGAATACCACATGATAAGTGGAACCACAGTTCTTACAAATTCGACGACCCGTCAAACGAGCCAGCAATTTATTGCGATCCACTTTCAGGTTGATTACATGATCGAGACCTGAGTTCAATCGATCCAGAATGCCATCAAGCGCTTCTGCTTGCGAAAGAGTTCTTGGAAATCCGTCCAAGAGGAAACCTTCTCTGCAGTCAGGCTGCTGCAAACGTTCTTCAACGATGCCAATGGTTACATCATCTGGTACAAGCAATCCTTGATCCATATATTCCTTGGCTTTCATGCCAATGGGAGTTCCCTGTTTGATCGCGAGACGAAATGCATCGCCTGTTGAAATATGGGGAATACCGAACTCTTTCACGATGACGTCTGCTTGCGTTCCTTTTCCTGCCCCCGGAGGGCCCATGAATAGGATGTTCACGTTATGTCACTCCCTCCAAGACTACCCTACATCAACAAACAGCACAATAGGTGCCGGCAAGTAAATCTTAGCTTGACCGGTACCTATTGCCTATTTATTGATAAAACCTTTGTAGTGGCGTTTGATCAATTGGCTTTCGATTTGCTTCATCGTATCCAGCGCAACACCGATAACGATCAGGAGGGATGTTCCTCCAATTTGCGCAGATTGAGGCAAACCAGAAAGTGCCCCTAAGAATACAGGCAGAACGGAAATGACTGCCAAGAAGATGGCTCCGGCCATTGTCAAACGAGTCATGACACGGGTCAGATATTTCTCGGTTGCTTTACCCGGACGAATGCCTGGGATGTAACCGCCGTTCTTTTTCATATTATCAGCCATCTGCTGTGGATTCATCTGTACGAAAGTATAGAAGAATGTGAACCCGAAGATCATCACGACATACAGCAACATACCCAGAGGTTTGTGTGTAGTCAGGTTCTGTCCGATCCACTGTGCCCAAAGGCGATCTGCCCAGAAGTTGGCGATAATCGTTGGGAACATCAACAGCGATGATGCGAAGATGACAGGGATAACACCTGCTGCATTAATTTTCAGCGGGATATGTGTATTCTGTCCACCGTACATTTTGTTACCTACGACACGTTTAGCGTACTGTACCGGAATTTTCCGAATCGCCTGCTGAATGTAAATGACCCCTATGATGATCAGCACAATAACAATTGCGATGATTACACCTTTAAGAATATTCATAAACAGTTGGTCAGGTTGAATGAAGTCGGATTCGATTGTTTGTTTGATAATGTTAGGCACCGTAGATAGGATACCCGCAAAGATCAAGATCGAAATCCCGTTTCCTATGCCCTTCTCGGTGATCTGCTCACCAAGCCACATCAGGAATGAAGTACCGGCCGTAAGTACAATCGCGATCAAGATATAATCTGCAAATGTAGCGTTAGGAATCATGTCTGTATTGTACAAGCGGTTGAATCCGATCGACGTACCAAACGCTTGAATCAATGCCAGGCCAATGGTTAAATAACGGGTCAATTGTGCAGATTTCTTCTTACCTTGTTCACCTTGCTTTGCCCACTCCGCTAATTTAGGAATAACGTCCATGGAAAGCAACTGTACTATGATAGACGCAGTGATGTAAGGCACGATCCCGAGCGCAAATATCGAGAACTGGAAGAGCGCTCCACCCGAGAACGTATTTAGAAGTCCAAAAACTTCTTTACCCGCAGAATTTGTCGCTTCGAACACGTCTTTGTTAACTCCCGGTACGGGAACAAAGGATCCGATGCGGTAAATGATCAGTACAAAAAGGGTAAATAATACCCTTTTGCGCAGATCTTCAACCCGCCAGATATTCTTTAGGGTCTTGAACATTAAATCACCTCAGTTGTACCGCCGGCAGCTTCAATTTTCTCAATAGCAGATTGAGAAAACTTGTTAGCTTTAACAGTCAGCTTCACAGTGACATCACCGTTACCCAGGATTTTGATTCCGGATTTAGCGTTTTTAACTACGCCGTTCGTCATCAAGAATTCTGGAGTTACTTCAGTACCCGCAGCAAAACTGTTCAGGTCTTCAGTATTCACAACTGCATATTCTTTGCGAGTTGGGTTTACAAAACCACGTTTTGGCAAGCGACGATACAATGGATTTTGTCCACCTTCGAAGCCTGGACGTACTCCACCGCCAGAACGAGCGTTTTGTCCTTTGTGACCGCGACCTGATGTTTTACCTGTACCACTACTTGGACCGCGACCAAGACGTTTACGTTCTTTGCGGGATCCAGGAGATGGTGAAAGCTCATGTAACTTCATCGTTCGTTGCACCTCCTTAAAGATTTGTGGGATTAACCCGTTTTTAAGCTTCTACTTCTTTAACAGCAACCAAGTGGCTTACTTTGTTAATCATACCACGGATGGCAGGATTATCGTTTTGTACCACTTTGCTATTGATTTTGCGCAAGCCCAATGTTTTCACAGTTGTTCTTTGCGTCTCCGGACGTCCGATCAAGCTGCGGACGAGGGTAATTTCTAATTTCGCCATGAGAATTCCCTCCTTAACCCAGAAGCTCTTCGACGGATTTTCCGCGCAGTTTAGCCACGTCTTCAGCACGCTTCAAACGGGACAAACCTTCCAAAGTCGCATTGACCATGTTCATGGAATTCGAAGAACCCAGAGATTTTGTCAAAATGTCACCTACACCAGCAAGTTCGAGAACCGCACGTACAGGACCACCAGCGATAACACCAGTACCTTCAGATGCTGGTTTCAACAGAACGCGTCCTGCGCCGAACTTACCTGTTACCAAGTGAGGAATCGATGTTCCTACGAGTGGAACGTGTACAAGGTTTTTCTTAGCGTCTTCAATACCTTTGCGAATTGCATCAGGTACTTCGCCCGCTTTACCGATACCAGCTCCAACCCAGCCGTTGCCGTCGCCGACTACAACCAGTGCGCTAAAGCTGAAACGGCGTCCGCCTTTTACTACTTTAGCTACGCGATTAATATTTACAACTCTTTCAGTCAGTTCCAAAGTATTCGGATCTACACGCAAGTCGTTAACCTCCTTTTGAAAAATATCTTAAAACTCAAGTCCTGCTTCACGAGCCGCTTCAGCCAAAGCTGCGATACGACCATGGTACAGATAACCGCTACGGTCAAATACGATGTTGGAAACACCTTTGTCTTTCGCACGTTTAGCAACGAGTTCGCCGACTTTACGAGCTGATTCAACAGATGCACCATTTTTGATGTCAGTGCTCAATTCTTTGTCTACGGTAGACGCGGAAGCGATTGTTACACCAGCAACATCATCGATAATTTGAGCATACATATGTTTACCAGAACGGAATACGTTCAAACGAGGACGTGCTGCCGTTCCTTGGATTTTCTTACGAACACGAAGGTGTCTTTTCAGACGAGCCTTATTTTTATCTGGTTTCGTAATCATCTCAAAGATTCACTCCTTTCAGGTTACCTCGCTGGCTTCAAAGCAGAAGCCACGGGGTATATTAGAAACACACGAAGCAAGCAAGCCGAAAGCCGCGCAAAGGCGGTAAGAGAAATCTTATTTCTTCTTACCGGCTTTACCTTCCTTACGGATGATACGCTCGCCTTCATATTTGATACCTTTACCTTTGTACGGCTCAGGTTCACGAACGGAACGGATTTTAGCAGCGTAAGCACCTACACGCTCTTTATCGATTCCGCGAACGATGATTTTCGTATTCGAAGGTACTTCGAATTCGATTCCCGCTTCCGGTGTAATTTCAACCGGGTGAGAGTAGCCAACGTTCAGAACGATTTTATCTCCGGATTTGCTTGCACGATATCCGACCCCAACCAATTCCAGAGATTTTGCGAATCCTTCAGTAACGCCGCTCACCATATTGTTTACAACGCTACGCGTTGTGCCGTGCAAAGAACGGTGAGTTTTGTTATCGGAAGGACGCACAACTGTGATTTCGTTATTTTCAACTGTAACCTTCATGTCTTTATGAAGCTCACGAGTCAAAGTTCCTTTTGGTCCTTTTACCGTAATAACGGTGTTGTCCAGGGTGATGTCTACACCACTTGGTACTGTGATTGGTTTGCGACCAATACGAGACATATGTTGCACCTCCTATCTTGTGACGTTATATTACCAAACGTAGCAAACGACTTCTCCGCCGGATTTCGATTGACGAGCTTCTTTGTCCGTCATGATACCTTTAGATGTCGAGATGATCGCGATTCCCAGGCCACCAAGTACACGAGGTACTTCGTTGCTTTTCGTGTAAACACGAAGACCAGGTTTACTGATTCTTTTCAGACCAGTGATAACGCGCTCGTTATTTTGACCGTATTTCAGGAAAACACGGATAATCCCTTGTTTGTTATCATCGATAACTTCAGCGTCACGGATGAAACCTTCACGCTTCAGGATATCGGCGATTTGTTTTTTCATTGTCGAAGCAGGCATTTCTACTGTTTCGTGACGAACAGTGTTCGCGTTACGAATACGAGTAAGCATATCTGCAATTGGATCAGACATAGTCATTGTGAGTTAACCTCCTTCCCGTTCAGGACTTTTTACCAGCTTGCTTTTTTCACGCCAGGGATCTGGCCTTTATAAGCTAATTCACGGAAACAAATTCTGCAAATTTTGAACTTTTGCAGGACCGAATGTGGACGTCCGCAACGCTCACAGCGTGTATATGCACGTACTTTAAACTTTGGTGTACGTTGTTGTTTAACTTTCATCGAAGTTTTTGCCACTTAGCCTGACACCTCCTAAATAATTTCGGAGAAAAGGGAGTCTTTCCAGACACCCGGAAACGTTATGCCAACATTACTTAACGAAAGGCATTCCCATTTGCGTAAGCAATTCACGGGACTCTTCGTCTGTTTTCGCCGTTGTTACAATGACAATATCCATACCGCGGACTTTATCAACTTTATCGTATTCGATCTCCGGGAAGATCAATTGCTCTTTCAGACCCAGTGTATAGTTACCACGTCCATCGAAAGCATTGCTCGATACACCACGGAAGTCGCGGACACGAGGAAGCGTTACGTTGAGCAGCTTATCTAGGAAGAAGTACATACGCTCACCGCGTAATGTAACTTTCGCACCAATAGGCATATTCTCACGCAGTTTGAAACCTGCGATAGATTTTTTAGCACGAGTGATTACAGGTTTTTGACCTGCGATCAGTTGCAAATCGTTTACTGCGGAATCCAACACTTTAGAGTTTTGGACAGCGTCGCCCACACCCATGTTGATAACGATTTTCTCGATTTTCGGCACTTGCATTACCGTTGTATAGTTGAACTTCTGCATCAAAGCAGGAGCGATTTCTTGCAGGTAACGTTCTTTCATTCTTGATGCCATGAATCATAGCCCTCCTTTCTCATTCGGTTCAATTAGTCGATAATTTCTCCGGAACGTTTAGCAACGCGCACTTTCTTACCGTTATCCAAAACTTTGTAACCTACACGGGTTACTTTTCCGCTCTTCGGATCGATGTGCATTACGTTGGAAACGTGAATCGGAGCTTCCTTCTCGATAATGCCTCCTTGCGGATTTTGCTGGTTAGGCTTCTGGTGTTTTTTCACCATGTTAACACCTTCCACAAGGACGCGGTTCTCACGAGGATAAGCAGCGATGACACGGCCTTTTTTACCTTTGTCTTTACCGCTGATCACCATAACCGTATCTTCCTTTTTAACGTGAAGTTTGTTGTTATGGGATTCCAGAACTTTTTTCACTCTTGGCATTTCGTACACCTCCTGTTTCTAACATCACGAGATTAAGCTTTAGATAACTTCTGGAGCCAAGGAAACGATTTTCATGAAGTCTTTGTCGCGAAGTTCACGAGCAACAGGTCCGAAAATACGTGTTCCACGTGGGCTTTTGTCGTCTTTTACAACAACTGCTGCATTTTCATCAAAACCGATGTAGGAACCGTCTTTACGACGTATAGAACGTTTCGTACGAACGACAACCGCTCTGACTACATCACCTTTTTTGACAACGCCGCCTGGTGTTGCTTGTTTTACAGAACAAACGATCAAATCACCAATTTGAGCTGTACGACGTCCCGTACCGCCGAGTACGCGGATACACATCAGTTCCTTCGCACCGGAGTTGTCAGCCACAGTCAAACGTGTAAATGGTTGGATCATTTAGTATTCCTCCTTTCAGCTATGCTGCTGATGCATTAGATGATAACCGCTTTTTCTACGATTTCAGTAAGTCTCCAGCGTTTATCTTTCGAAAGCGGACGAGTCTCCATGATTTTCACCGTGTCACCGATTTTCGCAGTGTTTTCTTCGTCATGTGCTTTGAATTTTTTAGTAACCTTAATGCGTTTATGGTACAAGTTGTGTTTTTTGTAAGTTTCTACAGCAACAACAATCGTTTTGTCCATTTTATCGCTGACCACTTTACCGGTTTGCACTTTACGTGCGTTACGTTCTTCGCTCATTGTTGGCCTCCTTCCTGATTACGGACGGATTGTCCATCCTATCCCTAATTAACCGATTCCCAATTCTCTTTCACGGATAATGGTTTTAGCACGAGCTATTTCTTTCCGCACATCACGGATGCGAGTCGGGTTATCCAGCTGACCGGTAGCTAATTGAAAGCGGAGGTTAAAGAGTTCTTCTTTAAATCCGGCAATCTTTTGCTCGATTTCAGCAGAGGTTAGGTTGCGAAATTCACTAGCTTTCATTTGCTTCACCACCCACTTCTTCACGTTTCACGAACTTCGTTTTGATTGGCAGTTTGTGAGCGGCAAGACGCATTGCTTCGCGTGCAACATCCTCCGGTACACCAGCAAGTTCAAACATGATCTTACCAGGTTTCACTACTGCAACCCATTTTTCCACGTTACCTTTACCGCTACCCATCCGAACTTCGAGAGGCTTTTGAGTAACTGGTTTGTCAGGGAAAATTTTGATCCAAACTTTACCACCACGTTTGATATAACGTGTCATTGCAATACGAGCCGCTTCAATCTGACGGTTCGTAATCCAAGCCGGTTCCGTAGCTTGAAGACCATATTCGCCGAAGTTCAAAGTTGTTCCGCCTTTAGCTTGGCCTTTCATATGTCCACGTTGTTGCTTACGGTGTTTTACGCGTTTTGGTACCAACATGATTAGTTGCCTCCTTCCTTAGCTGCTTGTTTCTTAGCCGTAGGAAGAACCTCTCCACGATAGATCCATACTTTTACGCCGATAAGTCCGTAAGTAGTATGAGCCTCTGCTGTACCATAATCGATGTCAGCACGCAGTGTGTGCAGTGGAACAGTTCCTTCGCTGTAGCCTTCAGAACGTGCAATCTCAGCGCCGCCAAGACGTCCGCCTACTTGAGTTTTAATACCTTTTGCTCCAGAGCGCATAGTTCTTTGAATTGCTTGTTTCAAAGCACGACGGAAAGAAACACGACGTTCCAATTGTTGTGCAATGCTTTCAGCTACAAGGACAGCGTCCAGATCTTGGTTCTTAATCTCAGAGATATTGATGTGTACTTTTTTACCGCCAGCAATTTTCGTAATTTGGTTACGAAGATTTTCAACTTCCGAACCACCTTTACCAATAACCATACCTGGTTTAGCAGTGTGAATCGTTACGTTTACGCGGTTAGCCGCTCTCTCAATTTCCACACGAGATAAAGCGGAGTCTTTCAATTTATTTTTCAGGAATTCACGAATTCTCACGTCTTCCATCAAAAGATCACCGAAGTCTTTGCCTGCATACCACTTAGATTCCCAGTCACGGATAATTCCGACACGGAGTCCGACTGGATTTACCTTTTGGCCCACACATTTCCCCTCCTTCTACTTCTCAGATACCACCAAAGTGATGTGGCTAGTACGTTTGTTAATACGACTTGCACGTCCCATTGCACGAGGGCGGAAACGTTTCATTGTCGGTCCTTGGTTCACGTAAGCTTGCGAGATAACCAAGTTATTAACATCCAAAGAATAGTTATGTTCCGCATTCGCAATAGCGGAGTTAAGCAACTTCTCAACGATAGGAGAAGCGGATTTCGGAGTGTGACGGAGAATGGCAACCGCCTCACCTACTTGCTTGCCGCGAATCAAGTCAACAACGAGTTGAACTTTACGAGGAGCAATCCGGATAAACTTAGCATGTGCTTTTGCTTCCATTGTGTAACCTCCTCTCAAACATTAAAGATGTTCATTTATCTTCTTGTTTTCTTATCATCATCAGTATGGCCTTTGTACGTACGGGTTGGAGCGAACTCACCCAGTTTGTGTCCGACCATGTCCTCAGTTACATACACTGGCACGTGTTTACGACCATCGTAAACGCCAAATGTGTGTCCGATGAATTGCGGGAAAATTGTAGAACGACGGGACCAGGTTTTGATTACGTTCTTCTTACCTGAAGCTTCCATCTCTTCTACCTTTTTGAGCATGTAGCCATCAATGAATGGCCCTTTTTTCAAACTGCGACCCATGTGGAGATCCTCCCTTCAAACGTAGCTATTATGCATCCGCAGATGCCTCACGAAGTTATGCACAGTGTGTATTACTTCGTGCGGCGGCGAATGATGTATTTATCAGAAGCTTTATTTTTCTTACGCGTTTTGTAACCAAGAGTAGGTTTACCCCATGGTGACATTGGCGATTTACGTCCGATTGGAGCACGACCTTCACCACCACCGTGTGGGTGATCGTTAGGGTTCATTACTACACCACGAACCTCAGGACGTTTACCCAACCAACGGCTACGACCGGCTTTACCGATTTTGATGAGCTCGTGGTCTTGGTTACCAACAGATCCGATTGTTGCGCGGCAAACTTTCAAAATACGACGAACTTCTCCGGAAGAGAGACGAACGGAAACGTATTTTTCTTCTTTACCAAGCAATTGTGCTTCTGTACCAGCAGCACGAACCAATTGTCCGCCTTTACCTGGTTTCAATTCGATATTGTGGATAACGGTACCTACTGGAATGTTTTCGAGTGGCAGAGCGTTACCGATTTTGATGTCTGATTCAGGTCCGGAGAACACTTGATCTCCAACTTTCAAACCTTTAGGAGCGATGATGTAACGTTTCTCACCATCAGCATAGTGAATCAGAGCGATATTAGATGTACGGTTCGGGTCATACTCAATCGTAGCAACGCGGCCCGGTATTCCATCTTTAGTACGTTTGAAGTCGATGATACGGTATTTACGTTTGTGTCCACCACCATGGTGACGAACTGTAATTTTACCTTGGTTGTTGCGGCCTGCTTGTTTGCTCAACGGGGCCAACAACGATTTCTCCGGCTGATTTGTGGTGATTTCCTCAAATGTAGAAACGGACATGTTCCGTCTTGCCGGGGATGTTGGTTTATACTTTTTGATTGGCACTGGGTTTCCCTCCTTACTTCAAAAATTCAATTATACAGTTTCAAAGAACTCAAGCGTTTTGCTGTCTTTTGTCAGCGTTACAAACGCTTTTTTCCATTCGCTAGTATATCCGGAATAACGTCCGTACCGTTTTGGCTTAGCTGGAACACGAAGCGTGTTCACGTTTTTCACTTTTACATTGAAAATAGCTTCTACGGCTTTCTTGATCTCGGTTTTGTTTGCACGGATGTCGACTTCAAATACATATTTCAAGTCATTCATCATGTCAGCTGTACGTTCCGTAATAATCGGACGTTTCACAATATCACGAGGATCTTTCATTACGCGAGCACCTCCTCTACCTTCTGAACTGCTTCTTTCGTAATGATCAGTTTGTCGTGCGAAAGCACGTCAAGAACATTAATGCCGTCAGCAGCTACGAATTTCACGCCTGGAATATTCCGTGCGGAAAGAGCTACATTATCATCATAGCTAGGAGCTACGATCAAAGCTTTACGTCCCACTTTGAGGTTACTCAAGATGGCTGCAAATTCTTTAGTTTTAGGTGAGCTCAACGTGAGAGCGTCCAAAACGATAATGTCATTGTCAAGCACTTTAGATGAAAGGGCTGATTTGATCGCCAAGCGACGAACTTTCTTAGGCAGTTTATACGCATAGCTCCGTGGTGTCGGACCAAATACGATACCGCCGCCTTTCCATTGTGGTGAACGAATCGAACCTTGACGAGCGCGACCTGTACCTTTTTGTTTCCAAGGTTTACGTCCACCGCCACGTACTTCAGAACGTCCTTTTACTTTGTGGGTACCTTGACGAAGGGAAGCGCGTTGCATAAGAACTGCATCGTACAGAACGTGTTGGTTCGGCTCAATTCCGAAAACCGCATCGTTCAATTCAACTTCGCCTACTTGGCTACCATCTACATTGTAAACTGATACTTTTGGCATTTTGTGTTCCTCCTTTCTTCAGTGGTTATTTTTTCACCGTTTGTTTAACTCTAATGAGACTGTTTTTCGGTCCAGGAATGGAACCTTTCACGAGCAACACGTTACGCTCAGCGTCTACTTTAACTACTTCAAGACGTTGAATTGTAACTGTATCATGTCCCATGTGTCCTGGCAGGCGTTTGCCTTTAGGAACTCGGTTAGCTTGGATCGAACCCATTGAACCAGGGCCACGGTGGTAACGCGAACCGTGTGACATAGGTCCAGTGCTTTGTCCCCAACGTTTGATAACGCCGGCAAAACCTTTACCTTTAGAAATACCCGTTACGTCAACGAATTCGCCTTCAGCGAAAATGTCAGCTTTCAGTTCTTGGCCAACTTCATATTCTGCGATGTTGATACCGCGAACTTCACGAACGTAGCGCTTAGGGGCAGTGTTCGCTTTTTTAGCGTGACCTGCTTCTGGCTTGTTAGCATTTTTCTCTTTCTTATCGGAGTAACCGATTTGAATTGCTTCGTAGCCATCGTTCTCAATGTCTTTCTTTTGCAAAACAACACAAGGGCCCGCTTCGATAACCGTTACTGGAACAACGTTACCTTCAGGAGTAAATACTTGAGTCATTCCGAGTTTTTTTCCTAAGATTGCTTTCATGTTGACACCTCTTTTCCTTTATACATGGTCTTTGTTGTAGCTTGTATTACAATTTAATTTCGATATCTACACCGGACGGCAGATCCAAGCGCATCAAGGCATCCACAGTTTGTGGAGTCGGGTTAACGATGTCGATCAAACGCTTATGTGTGCGTTGTTCGAATTGTTCCCGAGAATCCTTGTACTTGTGCACCGCACGAAGAATAGTAATGATTTGTTTTTCAGTAGGAAGCGGAATCGGACCGGATACACCTGCACCCGAACGTTTTGCTGTTTCAACAATTTTCTCCGCGGATTGATCAAGAATTCTGTGGTCGTAAGCTTTCAAACGAATACGAATTTTTTGCTTTGCCATTTTAGTCCCTCCTTCTATCGCCCAATTTTTTATCGGACATACTCCGTGAAAATTTTCTGGCCACTGTCCCATGGCAAAGGGGCCGGGTGTGCCAGTAACCTCTCACATCATCGCAACGTCACAGAACAACATTCATTATTATATAGAAAAGATGGGCGTATTGCAAGCATATTTAAGAAAAACATTTAAACTAATCTTTTCTGATGAAATGACTTCGTTTATTGCAGTGTTATCTTCAATATCCAGGCTGCCTTACCGATCCTTCTATTCTTGTAAATGATGTTCATTTCGTATGACGCAGGTTCCGAAACTTTACACATAATAAAAGAGTTCTTTATCCGATGTCGGATAAAGAACTCTTCCGAAGCTTCGTTACAGTACAATGTTACTCGTTCCAGTACACTGTTGCATATGCTTTATTCAGCGTTAAGCCGAATTATTTTTGGATCGATGCTACGGAACCGGCACCTACTGTACGTCCGCCTTCACGAATGGAGAACTTAGTTCCTTCTTCAATCGCGATTGGGGAGATCAGAGAAACAGTAACAGTGATGTTATCACCAGGCATTACCATTTCAGTACCTTCAGGCAAGTTGATGATGCCTGTTACGTCAGTTGTACGGAAGTAGAACTGTGGACGGTATCCAGTGAAGAAAGGCTTATGACGGCCACCCTCTTCTTTAGTCAAAACGTAGATTTGTGCAGTGAATTCTGTGTGTGGCTTAACAGAACCTGGTTTCGCAAGTACTTGACCACGCTCGATTTGAGTACGGTCAACACCACGCAACAATGCACCGATGTTGTCGCCCGCTTGAGCGGAATCCAACAATTTACGGAACATTTCTACGCCCGTAACTACGGATTTTTTAGTTTCTTCAGTAATACCAACGATTTCGATCTCTTCGCCGACTTTAACAGTACCACGCTCTACACGGCCAGTAGCAACAGTACCACGACCAGTGATGGAGAATACGTCCTCGACAGGCATCAAGAAAGGCTTGTCAGTTTGACGCTCAGGCAATGGGATGTAAGTGTCGATCTCTTTGAACATCTCAACGATTTTTTGAGCCCACTCACCATCAGGGTTTTGCAGAGCTTCACGAGCGGATCCACGAGTGATTGGAGTATCATCACCTGGGAACTCATATTCGTTAAGAAGGTCGCGAACTTCCATCTCAACCAATTCCAACAATTCTTCGTCTTCAACCATGTCGCATTTGTTCAAGAATACAACGATGTAAGGTACGCCTACTTGACGGGAGAGCAAGATATGCTCACGAGTTTGTGGCATTGGACCATCAGCTGCGGATACTACCAAGATAGCTCCGTCCATTTGTGCCGCGCCAGTGATCATGTTTTTAACATAGTCGGCGTGACCCGGGCAGTCTACGTGAGCGTAGTGACGAGTGTCAGTTTCGTACTCAACGTGTGATGTGGAGATTGTGATACCGCGCTCGCGCTCTTCTGGAGCTTTATCGATTTGATCGAATGCAATTGCTGCACCACCGTAAGTTTTGGACAATACAGTTGTGATTGCAGCAGTCAGTGTTGTTTTACCGTGATCGACGTGACCGATCGTACCGATGTTAACGTGGGGTTTATTACGTTCGTATTTAGCCTTTGCCATTTGAACGTGGCCTCCTTAAAATTATAATTTTATGTTTTCACTGAATGAAGTGCTCCGAAATGAATTCTTATGCACTTGCATCCAGTGTGAGAAAACTACTCGGTGCCTTTTGTTTTAGCAACGATTTCTTCAGCAATGCTCTTAGGAACTTCTTCATAGTGAGAGAGTTCCATGGAGAATACGCCGCGTCCTTGAGTACCGGAACGAAGAGTCGTAGAGTAACCAAACATTTCAGACAAAGGTACCTTAGCACGGATGATTTGAGCTCCACTACGGGAATCCATACCTTCGATGCGGCCACGACGGGAGTTCAACATACCCATTACGTCACCCATGTACTCTTCTGGAACTGTTACTTCTACTTTCATGATAGGCTCAAGCAGAACTGGTTTACACTTGTCTTTAGCCGCTTTAAGCGCCATAGATCCGGCAATTTTAAATGCCATCTCATTGGAATCGACATCATGGTAAGATCCGTCTACAATTGTAGCCTTAACGTCTACAAGCGGGAAGCCTGCAATAACGCCGTTTTTCATTTGCTCTTCAATCCCTGACAGTGCAGGTTGAATGTATTCTCTTGGAACCGAACCACCGACAACCTTACTTTCAAACTGGCTGCCTGTACCCGGCTCGAGAGGTTCGAATTCAACCCATACGTGACCGTATTGACCACGACCACCGGATTGACGTACGAATTTACCTTCAACGCGCGCTGGAGCACGGAATGTTTCACGGTAAGCTACTTGTGGTTTACCCACAGTAGTTTCAACCTTGAACTCACGACGCATACGGTCGATGATGATATCAAGGTGAAGCTCACCCATACCTGCCAAGATCGTTTGGCCTGTTTCTTCGTCAGTATGAGCACGAAGAGTTGGATCCTCTTCAGTCAACTTACCGAGAGCAACACCCAGTTTATCCTGGTCAGCTTTGGTTTTAGGTTCAACAGCGATTTCGATAACCGGATCAGGGAAGTTCATTGACTCCAAGATAACCGGATATTTCTCATCACATAGTGTATCACCTGTACCCGTATCTTTCAAACCTACGGCAGCTGCAATATCACCGGAGTAAACTACAGTGATTTCTTGACGACTGTTCGCATGCATTTGAAGGATACGACCGATACGCTCACGCTTGTTTTTAGTGGCATTCAATACATAGGATCCGGATTGAAGAACACCGGAGTATACGCGGAAGAATGTTAATTTACCAACGTAAGGGTCTGTCATAATTTTGAATGCCAATGCAGAGAATGGCTCTTCATCGGATGACTTACGAATTGCTTCAGTTCCATCTTCAAGATGTCCCGTGATCGAAGCAACATCTGTTGGAGCTGGCAAGTAGTCGATAACAGCATCCAACATCAGTTGAACACCTTTGTTACGGTATGAGGATCCACAGATAACTGGGAAGATCTTAACATCTACAACACCTTTACGGAGTACGGTTTTGATCTCATCAATTGTGATCTCTTCGCCTTCCAGGTATTTCATTGTCAAATCTTCGTCCAGTTCAGCAACGCGCTCAATCAGCTCGTTGCGAAGTTCTTCAACTTGATCTGCAAATTCTGCAGGAATTTCGACTTCTTCGATATCTTGTCCCAGGTCATCTTTGTACATATGAGCCTTTTGAGCAACGATATCGATGATGCCTTTGAAATCATTTTCAGCGCCGATTGGAAGTTGAATCGCAACAGCGTTCGCTTGAAGGCGATCACGCATGTCAGATACAACGTTCAGGAAGTCAGCACCGATGATATCCATTTTGTTTACATATGCGATACGAGGTACGCCGTACTTGTCAGCCTGTCTCCATACGGTTTCGGACTGAGGCTCAACGCCTTCTTTCGCACTGAATACACCAACTGCTCCGTCCAATACACGAAGGGAACGTTCAACTTCAACAGTGAAGTCAACGTGTCCCGGGGTATCAATAATATTAACGCGGTGGCCCTTCCAAGCAGCGGTAGTAGCAGCGGAAGTAATCGTAATTCCGCGCTCCTGCTCTTGTTCCATCCAGTCCATTGTCGCAGCGCCTTCGTGAACTTCACCGATTTTGTGCGTACGTCCTGTGTAGAACAAGATCCGCTCAGTTGTAGTGGTTTTACCCGCATCAATATGAGCCATGATCCCGATATTACGTGTATTTTTCAAGGAGAACTCTCTAGCCATGAAATGGGTCTCCCTTCAAAATTGAAGTTTTTTTATTGTGAACTGAATCCTACCAACGGTAGTGAGCAAACGCTTTGTTCGCTTCAGCCATTTTGTGCGTATCTTCACGTTT
The DNA here is from genome assembly GCF_012912005.1 of Paenibacillus sp. SZ31. GTDB lineage: Bacteria > Bacillota > Bacilli > Paenibacillales > Paenibacillaceae > Paenibacillus. The sequence goes on along the minus strand of NZ_JABBEA010000024.1, from coordinate 33,767 downwards.
TTTAACGGAAGCGCCTGTGTTGTTGGAAGCGTCGATGATCTCAGCCGCCAAACGCTCTTCCATTGTTTTCTCACCGCGGTTGCGGGAGTAGTTCACGAGCCAACGTAATCCCAGAGCAGTACGTCTCTCTGGTTTCACCTCGATTGGTACTTGGTAGTTGGCACCGCCGACACGGCGAGCTTTAACTTCCAGGACTGGCATGATGTTCTTGATTGCTGCTTCAAATACTTCCATAGGGTCATTACCCGTACGTTCTTGAATCAACTTGAACGCATTATACAGAATGCTTTGAGCAACACCGCGTTTTCCGCCGATCATGATGCGGTTGATTAAACGAGTAACCAACTTGCTGTTATACAACGGATCAGGCAGAACGTCTCTTTTCGTAACTGGACCTTTGCGTGGCATGGATATCCCCCTTTCTTTCTTGTTCAGCAGATCCTGTACCTTCCAGACTTAGACCAGAAGGCTTTCAGGCTAACTGCTTATAATAGTTTAGGCTTTTTTAGCTTTTGGACGTTTAGCACCGTATTTCGAACGAGCTTGCATACGGTTGTTCACGCCTGCAGTATCGAGAGCTCCACGAACGATGTGATAACGAACTCCTGCAAGGTCTTTAACTTTACCTCCGCGGATCAATACCACACTGTGTTCTTGAAGGTTATGTCCGATTCCCGGGATATAAGCAGTAACCTCGAGACGGTTCGTCAAACGAACACGGGCATACTTACGAAGTGCAGAGTTTGGTTTACGTGGAGTCATTGTACCTACACGAGTGCAGACACCACGTTTTTGTGGGGCACTGATGTTAGTAGATTCACGTTTCAAAGCGTTGAATCCTTTTTGCAAAGCTGGAGATTTTGACTTCTCAACTTTTGCTTGACGTCCTTTACGAACCAGTTGATTAATAGTTGGCATGTGATTGCCACCCCCTTCCTCAAATATTCATGTTTCTTTATAAACCTCTTTTCGCTAAGTCCACAGACCCAGGCGGTTCATAAAAAGACAAATGAAAAGTTTTTGCCTTGGAGAATCCTTAAAAGTTCTCGGACAAAAACGTTCCTTACTCTATGATTTTACGACAGCAGCCATAGCTGCTCCTACTCCAATCCCGCAAGCCTTGCCGAGATTTTTCATTGTATCCACTTTCGTGCATTTCACATTGTGTTGCTCACACAAAGCAATGATTTTGGAAGTAAGCTGCGGATCACTATCTTCTGCGACATAGACTTCAGAAGCCATACCTGTCTGCACCATCCGCATGGTCTGTTTGGAACCAATTTTGACATGAGCATCTTGCAAGGCTTTTTCATTAGACATTGTGCATTCCTCCGAATAGAACCAAGTACAATCAGCTGCCCACGCACCTTTGATATATTAGCATCTAGCGCAAGCATTGTCAATGCTAATCCTAAAACATTTTTTAAAAAGTTTACGCACATCAGGATCCGTCCGTCTGTATCATACAAACGTCCGTCTCCTGAGGCACAAAACTTTCAATCTCCTCTAAATAAGGAGCAATCTATTTAATCAACCGAAACTGGCTCAAGCTCTTCTACTGAAGATTGGCCATCTTCTGGCTCAGCAAATTTGATGCTGCGGTAACGGTGCATACCTGTACCAGCAGGAATCAATTTACCGATGATTACATTTTCCTTCAGACCGAGCAACTGATCGACTTTACCTTTGATCGCTGCATCTGTCAATACACGTGTAGTTTCTTGGAACGAAGCCGCCGAGAGGAAGGAGTCTGTTTCCAAGGATGCTTTCGTAATACCGAGCAGGATTGGTTTTGCAACCGCCGGCTCTTTATCACTAAGAATCGCAATTTTGTTAGCTCTTTCGTACTCATGCATATCCACGAACGATCCTGGCAACAGCGTTGTATCTCCTGCATCTACGATACGGATTTTACGCAGCATTTGACGGATCATAACTTCAACGTGCTTATCGTTAATTTCTACGCCTTGGTTACGATATACGCGTTGTACTTCCTGCAGAATGTAGTTTTGTACACCACGTATGCCTTTAATCCGCAGCATTTCTTTTGGATCGATGGAACCGTCTGTCAACTCGTCACCCGCTTCAACTTCCGCGCCTTCGCTTACGCGCACACGGGAACCGTAGGTAACGGCGTATACTTTGGATTCCGCTTCACCTTGAATTTCGATTTCACGACGATCTTTCGCTTCGCGAATCTCTTTAACCACACCATCGATTTCACTGATCGTTGCTTGACCCTTAGGATTACGAGCTTCAAACAACTCCTGGATACGTGGCAAACCTTGCGTAATATCGTCTCCGGCTACACCACCGGTGTGGAATGTACGCATTGTAAGCTGTGTTCCTGGCTCACCAATGGACTGTGCTGCGATAATACCAACCGCTTCACCAATCTCCACGTGTTTACCAGTCGCCAGGTTGCGACCGTAACACTTCTTGCAGACACCATGACTAGCACGGCAGCTGAGTACGGAGCGGATTTGCAATTTGGTGATGCCTGCTTCGATGATCGCTTCTGCTTTGTCGGAGTCAATCAATTCATTGCGACCTACAATGATTTCTTTCGTTTCCGGATGACGAAGAGTCTCGAAACAGTATCTGCCTTCAATACGGTCATAGAGATCTTCAATAACCTCTTTACCATCTTGGATACGACTTACCGTAAATCCTTTATCTGTACCACAATCATCATCACGCACGATAACGTCTTGGGCTACGTCTACGAGACGACGAGTCAGGTAACCTGAATCGGCTGTACGCAGGGCTGTATCCGCCAAACCTTTACGCGCTCCGTGAGTCGAGATAAAGTACTCGAGTACTGTCAGACCTTCACGGAAGTTCGATTTGATTGGGAGTTCGATAATTCGACCGGATGGGTTGGCCATCAGACCACGCATACCGCCCAATTGGGTGATTTGCGATTTGTTACCCCGTGCTTTGGAGTCTACCATCATCATGATCGAGTTGTATCGATCCATGGACTTCATCAGAATCTCAGTGATGTCATCTTTGGATTTCGACCAGATATCAATGATACGGTCATAGCGCTCTTCATTCGTAATCAGACCACGACGGTACTGATTCGTAACGATTTGTGCTTTTTCCTCAGACTGTCTAAGAATTTCAAACTTCTCAGGCGGAACGATAACATCAGATACCGCAACCGTAATACCGGCACGAGTAGAGTATGTGAATCCAAGTTGTTTGATTTTATCCAAAATAACGGCTGTTTCCGTTGTGTGATAGATTTCAAAACAACGTGCAATGATGGAGCCGAGGTATTCTTTACCAACACCGCCAGCCAGAGGAGCATTCATAATAGCTTCTCTAAGATCAGCACCTTTTTCATATACAAATGAGTGATCTGCAGTACCTTGGTATAGGTTCGAACGAGTCGCATCATTGATATACGGGAAGCTTGCCGGGAAAATTTCATTAAAGATAATTTTACCAACAGTTGTCAGCAACATTCCTTCTTGCTGTTCTTCCGTGAAGCTTGTTTTACCAAGCGCCTTAACCGGAATAGCAACACGCGCATGCAGACCAGCAGTACCACGTTGGTATGCTGATACAGCTTCGTTAACTGTACGCAGGATCATACCTGTGCCCTTTTCTTCCTTGTTGTCCATAGTGAGGTAGTAAGAACCAAGCACCATATCCTGGGAAGGAGTAACAACCGGTTTACCGTCTTTCGGGTTCAAAATGTTACCTGATGCGAGCATCAGGATACGTGCTTCCGCTTGAGCTTCAGCGGACAACGGAACGTGCACAGCCATTTGGTCACCGTCAAAGTCGGCATTGTATGCCGTACATACGAGCGGGTGAAGACGAATTGCTTTACCTTCAACGAGAATCGGTTCAAATGCTTGAATACCGAGTCTGTGAAGCGTAGGGGCACGGTTCAACAGAACCGGATGCTCCTTGATTACTTCTTCAAGAACATCCCATACTTCAGGACTTACACGCTCAACTTTACGTTTCGCGCTTTTGATGTTGTGGGCAAGCCCTTTATTTACAAGCTCTTTCATAACGAAAGGCTTGAACAATTCAAGTGCCATATCTTTTGGCAGACCACACTGATACATTTTCAGGTAAGGTCCGACAACGATAACGGAACGACCAGAATAGTCAACCCGTTTACCGAGCAAGTTCTGACGGAAACGTCCTTGTTTACCTTTCAGCATGTGGCTGAGGGATTTCAAAGGACGGTTACCAGGACCCGTTACTGGGCGTCCGCGACGGCCATTATCGATCAATGCGTCAACAGCTTCCTGTAACATCCGTTTTTCATTTTGCACGATAATATCTGGCGCGCCCAGATCAAGCAGACGTTTCAGACGGTTGTTCCGGTTAATTACACGGCGATACAGGTCATTCAGGTCAGACGTTGCAAAACGTCCACCATCCAGTTGTACCATTGGGCGAAGTTCCGGCGGGATAACTGGAAGTACATCCATAATCATCCACTCTGGCTTGTTGCCTGAGTTGCGGAAAGCTTCGATAACTTCCAGACGTTTGATCGCACGATTACGACGTTGTCCTTGTGCAGTGCGGAGTTCTTCCTTCAGGAATTCAAGCTCTTTATCTACATCAAGGTCTTGAAGCAGTTTTTTAACCGCTTCTGCGCCCATGCCAGCTTGGAAACCATATCCGTATTTTTCACGGTAGCTGCGATATTCTTTCTCGGACAACAGTTGTTTTTTCTCCAGTGGAGTTTCTCCTGGATCAGTTACAACATATGATGCAAAATAAATAATCTCTTCGAGTGATCTTGGAGACATATCCAGCGCAAGACCCATACGGCTCGGAATACCTTTGAAGTACCAGATATGCGATACCGGAGCAGCGAGCTCAATATGGCCCATCCGTTCGCGGCGTACTTTCGCACGTGTTACTTCAACGCCACAACGATCACAGACAACGCCTTTATAACGGACGCGTTTGTATTTACCGCAATGACATTCCCAGTCTTTTGTAGGGCCAAAAATCTTTTCGCAGAACAGCCCTTCTTTTTCCGGTTTCAACGTACGATAGTTGATCGTTTCCGGTTTTTTCACTTCTCCGCGGGACCAAGAACGAATTTTCTCTGGGGAAGCAAGCCCGATCTTCATGTATTCGAAATTGTTGACGTCCAACAAGGAGCAACCCTCCTTAACCAATTCCTGTATTCTAGGTTACGCCCTCTCCGGCCGAAGCCGGAGCAAGACGCGAGCCTGATGAAAAACGCCGGTCATCATGCGCTCGAAGCGGTTTATTCCGCTCCGACCTCTGTACCCTCAAGGTTGAGGCTGAGCTTATCGCTCGCAGCGTCATCTTCATCGTCCATTTCTCTCATTTCAATCTCTTGCTCATCTTCACTCAAAATCTTAACGTCCATACCCAAGCTTTGAAGCTCTTTGATCAATACTTTGAATGACTCAGGAACGCCTGGTTCCGGAACATTCTCGCCTTTGACGATGGATTCATACGTTTTAACCCGACCAACAACATCATCGGATTTAACAGTCAAGATTTCTTGCAGTGTATAAGCAGCACCGTATGCCTCAAGCGCCCATACTTCCATCTCCCCGAAACGCTGTCCACCGAATTGGGCTTTACCACCCAATGGTTGTTGCGTAACAAGTGAGTAAGGACCTGTGGAACGGGCATGGATTTTATCATCAACCATGTGTGCCAGTTTGATCATGTGCATGACACCTACGGTAACTTCACGTTCAAACTCTTCACCTGTACGACCATCATACAGGACGGTCTTACCATTACGTTGCATTCCTGCTTCTTCCATCGTATCGAAGACGTCATACTCCTTCGCTCCATCGAATACAGGTGTTGCTACGTGAATACCCAGTTGCATCGCCGCCATACCCAAGTGAACCTCGAGTACTTGACCGATATTCATCCGGGAAGGTACGCCCAGTGGGTTAAGAACGATCTGAACCGGTGTACCGTCTGGCAGGAAAGGCATATCTTCTTCCGGCAAGATGCGGGCCACGACCCCTTTGTTACCGTGACGTCCGGCCATTTTATCACCCTCGGAAATTTTCCGTTTTTGAGCGATATATACACGAACGAGTTGGTTAACACCTGGAGGCAGCTCATCACCGTTTTCACGGGTAAATACTTTCACGTCAACTACGATACCATCAGTACCATGTGGTACACGCAAGGAAGTATCTCGTACTTCACGTGCTTTCTCACCGAAGATCGCATGCAGGAGACGTTCTTCTGCAGTCAGCTCTGTTACACCCTTAGGTGTGACTTTACCAACCAGAATGTCGCCAGCGCTAATCTCAGCACCGATGCGGATAATACCGCGCTCATCCAAGTTACGCAACGCTTCTTCCCCAACGTTAGGGATGTCACGTGTGATCTCTTCAGGTCCGAGCTTGGTATCACGTGCTTCCGACTCATACTCCTCGATATGGATGGATGTGTATACATCTTCCTTAACGAGTTTTTCACTGAGCAAGATCGCATCCTCGTAGTTGTAACCTTCCCAAGTCATGAAGGCAACAACGACGTTACGTCCCAGAGCCAATTCACCCATTTCCGTTGAAGGACCATCAGCGAGGATATCGCCAGCTTTGACAGCGGCACCTCTTTTGACAATCGGACGCTGGTTAATGCATGTTCCTTGGTTCGAACGCATAAATTTGTGTAATTTATATTTAACGATATCGCCTTTAACTTCCTGACCGTCCACTTCTTCAACACGACGGACCCAAATCTCATTCGCAGAAGAACGTTCGATAATTCCGTCATAATCGGAGACAATACATACACCAGAATCTTTTGCAGCTTTGTGCTCCATACCTGTTCCCACAAGTGGTGCTTTAGGAATCAAGAGTGGAACCGCCTGCCGCTGCATGTTTGATCCCATGAGTGCACGGTTGGAGTCATCGTTCTCAAGGAACGGGATCAGCGCTGTAGCGACGGAAACAACCTGCTTAGGAGATACGTCCATGTAGTCAACTCGCTCACTCGGCATCGTAAGGATGTTATCCGACTGTTTGTTGTAACGTACAATGATCGCTTCTTCTTCAAATGTACCGTCTTCGTTCAACTTCGCATTCGCTTGTGCGATGACATAGTTGTCCTCTTCGTCCGCTGTCAGGTAATCAATTTGCTCAGTTACAATACCTGTCTTCGGATCAACCCAACGATATGGAGCTTCAATGAAGCCATATTCATTTACACGTGCGAATGTAGACAAGGAGTTGATCAAACCGATGTTAGGTCCCTCTGGAGTCTCGATTGGACACATCCGGCCATAGTGGGATGGATGGACGTCACGCACTTCCATGCCTGCACGCTCACGCGTCAAACCACCGGGTCCGAGTGCGGACAAACGACGTTTATGAGTCAACTCACCCAGTGGGTTCGTTTGATCCATAAACTGTGACAATTGGGAGCTACCAAAGAACTCTTTAATCGATGCAATAACAGGACGGATGTTGATCAATGCCTGTGGTGTAATTACGTTAGCATCCTGAATGGACATTCTCTCACGAACCACACGCTCCATACGGGACAAACCGATACGGAACTGGTTCTGCAGGAGTTCACCCACCGAACGCAAACGACGGTTACCCAGATGGTCAATATCATCCGTGCTACCAATTCCTTGCAGAAGGTTAAGGAAATAACTGATGGACGAAATGATATCCGCCGGCGTCACGTTTTTAACGGACTTGTCAATGATTCCATTGGCAATCAGTTTGACTACTTTACCATCTTCTGTTGGTGAAAATACATCGATCGTTTGCATAGGAACATCATTAGCATCCAGAACACCGTTACCCACGTGATACGTGCGGAAGCCAACGCTCTTCTCAAGATACGGCATGATTTCATCCAACAAGCGACGATCCACCATTTGACCTGCTTCAGCAATAATCTCGCCTGTTTCAGCGTCAACAAGTGATTCAGCCAAACGCTGGTTGAACAAACGGTTTTTGATGTGAAGCTTTTTGTTCATTTTGTAACGACCTACATTAGCCAGGTCATAACGTTTTGGATCAAAGAAACGCGCTACAAGCAAGCTTTTCGCATTATCAAGCGTTGGCGGCTCGCCCGGACGAAGACGCTCATAGATTTCAATGAGTGCTTTCTCCGTGGAATCCGTGTTGTCTTTGTCCAGTGTGTTGCGGATATATTCGTCATTACCGAGCAGATCCAGAATCTCAGCATCTGTGCCAAAACCAAGTGAACGCAGGAGAACCGTAACCGGTATTTTACGTGTACGGTCGATCCGGACATAAACAACATCCTTCGCGTCCATCTCCAGTTCCAACCAAGCGCCGCGGTTAGGAATAACTGTAGCGGTATACGTTTTTTTGGCGTTTTTATCTACTTTGGTACTGAAGTAAACGCTAGGAGAGCGAACCAACTGGCTGACAATAACCCGTTCCGCACCATTAATAATAAATGTGCCCGTGTTGGTCATCAGCGGGAAATCTCCCATGAATACTTCCTGCTCTTTGACTTCGCCGGTTTCCTTATTAATGAGCCGGACTTTGACCCGAAGCGGTGCTGCATAAGTAACGTCACGCTCTTTCGCGTCGTCTACTGTATACTTCGGTTCACCGAGACTGTAATCGATAAATTCCAAAATCAAGTTACCTGTAAAATCCTGGATCGGCGAGATATCCTGGAACATTTCGCGCAACCCTTCCTCCAAAAACCAATCGTAGGATTTTTGTTGGATTTCAATCAGGTTCGGAACTTCGAGTATCTCGTTAATTCGTGCATAACTGCGCCGAGTGCGTCGACCATATTGAACAAGATGTCCTGCCAACTTAAACTCACCCCTCAATGTCTACTCACTTTAAAAATTTCGTTGCGAACCTCTGTTTGTAACCTTATAATGGTACACATACAGAGCAAAGCAATGCATCCACAAATAAAGAAAAGCCCTTACTCGAAATGTCGTTCGAAAAAAGAGCAACTTTGATCGGCGGATGTCTTCCCAAATCATTCTTATCCCCAGTTTGCCCAAAATGTACATATTATACGCCAAACGTAGGCATAATAAGCCCGTTCGGCGTAAAAAAAGGTTGACATTTTTAGTTAGCTAAAGCCAAGTAGGGCATCTTAATACTGACATTTTACAATAATACCACGACCTGAATTTCAAGTCAATAGTCCTATTGCAAAAAAAATGATCCCCTGCTTACTTTACAAACTCGGATTTAGCTTTTAGTAGATGCTTCTTCCGTTTTCACCGCTTTAAAAATCCGATAGCCTTTATCCTTCGTCACTTCTTCCACTCGTCCAAACAAAGATTCCAATTTCGCTTTCGCCGATGGGGCACCTTGCTTCTTCTGAATGACAATCCATAACGAACCGCCTACCTTTAAATGACGATGTGCCTGTTCGAAAATAGCATGAACCGTTTCTTTTCCAGCCCGTATAGGCGGATTAGTCAGTACAGCGTCAAAATCTTGCTTTTTTACTTCAGCCAGTAGATTACTTTGTAATACCGTGACATTGCTAATTCCGTTCGCTTTTGCATTTTCCCTGGAAAGTTCAACGGCTCTCTCGTTGATATCGATCATGGTGACATGCCCATCCGGTACAAGTTTGGCTGCTGTAAGACCCATCGGTCCGTACCCGCAACCCACATCGAGAACATGAGCCCCTGTTGGCAGCTCTATCGCATCAATCAATACTCTGCTACCATAATCGATTCCATTTTTGGAAAATACACCGGCGTCAGTCACGAGTCGCAGACTGAATCCGCGAAGAACCGCTTCAGTTGCTTTGCGATCATGTGCTACTTGCGGTTTGTCCGAATAATAATGATTGGACATGTCCTCACTCACTTTCCATTTACAATTACAGCAACAAACCCCTTGATATAAGTCAAGGGGTTTGTTGTTTTGTTCATTTAGCTTGTAAAAGCTAAATTATTTAACTTCAACTGAAGCGCCTGCTTCTTCAAGCTTAGCTTTAACCGCTTCTGCTTCTTCTTTAGCAACTTTTTCTTTCAGTGCTTTTGGAGCATTGTCAACCAGTTCTTTTGCTTCTTTCAGGCCAAGACCTGTGATTTCGCGAACTGCTTTGATAACGTTAATTTTGGAAGCACCAGCGCTAGTCAAGATTACGTCGAACTCGGATTGCTCAGCTTCTGCAGCAGCAGCGCCTGCACCTGCAGCAGCTACTGGAGCTGCAGCAGTTACGCCGAATTCTTCTTCGATTGCTTTAACAAGATCGTTCAATTCCAGTACAGTCATGCCTTTGATTGCTTCCAAGATTTGCTCTTTACTCATGAGTGAACCTCCATATATAATATTATTTTTTTTAATTCATTTGCTACCTAAGCAGCGTTCAGATCAAGTTGCTTACGCGCCTTGTTCTTCTTTCTCTGCAACTGCTTTAACCGCAAGTGCGAAGTTGCGCACTGGCGCTTGAAGCACGCTGAGGAGCATGGAGAGAAGTCCATCGCGGGATGGCAATTCTGCCAACGCCTTAACTTCTTCTACTCCGATTACGCGACCTTCTACGACTGCACCTTTCAATTCCAGTGCATCGTTCTTTTTCGCGAAGTCGTTCAGAATTTTAGCTGGAGCGACAACGTCATCTACGCTGAATGCAATTGCAGTAGGACCTGTAAGAACACTATCGAGTTCTGTCAGTTCTGCTGCTGCAGCTGCACGGCGAAGCAACGAGTTTTTCAGCACTTGGAATTCGATCCCTGCTTCACGAAGTTGCTTACGCAACTCAGTTACTTGGGCAACGTTCAATCCGCGATAGTCAACTACAACAGTTGTAACGCTCTCGCGCAATTTTGCTGTTACTGCATCAACGGACTCTTGTTTTGCTTGAATCACTTTTGCGTTTGCCAATCTGTACACCTCCTGATCAAATTTATCCCATTAAGAAAAGCCTCCGTAGAATCACGAAGGCTTGATATATACTCATCATCGATTTGCATCGTTCTAAGTTCTATAATCACACCTCGGCAGGAAATTAAGCCAATTGGCACCTACTGTCTACGGCAAGCATATTCAAATGTCAACGGTCAGTCACTCGGACTCACAACTTTTATATCTTATCAAAACAGGACAAGCCTGTCAAGATTTATTATCTAAAAGCTGCTGCGTTCACGCGTGCGCCAGGGCCCATCGTGGAAGAAAGACTAACATTCTTCAGATAAACACCTTTTGCTGCCGCTGGTTTAGCACGATTCAGAGCTTCCATGAGAGCTTTAAAGTTCTCATTCAGTTGCTCAGAAGAGAAAGATGCTTTACCGATCGGTGCATGAATTTGACCTGCACGATCCAGACGATATTCGATTTTACCGGCTTTAATTTCTTGAACAGCCTTAGTTACATCGAAAGTTACCGTTCCGGCTTTAGGGTTAGGCATCAGACCTTTACCGCCGAGCAGTCGGCCCAATTTACCTACTTCACTCATCATATCTGGTGTCGCTACGCAGACGTCGAACTCGAACCAGCCTTGTTGGATTTTGTTGATCATGTCTGCATCACCAACATAGTCCGCGCCAGCCGCTTCCGCTTCTTTCGCTTTGTCACCTTTTGCAAATACCAATACGCGTTGTGTTTTACCTGTGCCGTGTGGCAAGACAACAACACCACGTACAGCCTGGTCTTGCTTACGAGGGTCTACACCCAAACGAACTGCTGCTTCGATTGTTTCATCGAATTTTGCAGTAGCTGCCTTTTTCACAAGCTCTACAGCTTCTGAAGGCTCGTAAGTTGCTTCGCTGTCAATCAGCTTAGCAGCTTCCAGGTATTTTTTACCGTGTTTAGCCATGTTTTATTCCTCCTTTGTGGTGTTAGCGGATATACCTCCCACATCAACCGGTCGCGAATCGACCGGTTTTACGAAGCCATGTTTCTTATGAAAATTAGTCTTCGATGGTGATACCCATGCTGCGGGCAGTACCTTCGACCATACGCATTGCGGACTCAACGTCTGCTGCATTCAGGTCAGGCATTTTTTGTTCTGCGATTTGACGAACCGCATCACGTTTAACAGTAGCAACTTTTTTCTTGTTCGGTTCGCCGGATCCTTTTTCAACTTTAGCTGCCACTTTCAACAGTACTGCTGCTGGTGGAGTTTTAGTGATGAAAGTAAAGGAACGGTCCTCGAATACAGAAATTTCAACTGGAATAATCAATCCCGCTTGATCAGCTGTACGAGCGTTGAATTCTTTACAGAATGCCATGATGTTGACACCTGCTTGACCCAAAGCTGGACCTACTGGTGGTGCTGGGTTTGCTTTACCTGCTGGAATCTGCAGTTTTACCATTTTAATAACTTTTTTCGCCATGATTGACACCTCCTTGCAAAATAGTGGTTAACGGGTTTTTCAACCCTCCCACAAGAAACTTGAAGAAACTAGATCTTCTCCACTTGTGTGTATTCCAACTCAAGCGGCGTTTCCCGTCCAAACATGTTCACGTGCACTTTCAACTTGCTTTTGTCTACCAAAATTTCTTCCACGGAGCCTACAAAATTCGCAAAAGGACCGACTTTAATACGTACGGATTCCTTAATTTCGAACTCAATTTTCGGCTTAGGTTCAACCATACCCATGTGCTTCAGAATTTGTTCCACTTCTTCAGGCAACAATGCAGTTGGTTTGGACCCAGAACCTGTCGAACCGACAAATCCAGTAACCCCTGGTGTGTTGCGAACAACATACCAAGAATCATCCGTCTGTACCATTTCCACCAAGACATAACCGGGGTAAACTTTACGCATAACGGTTTTTTTCTTACCGTCCTTGTTTACCACTTCTTCTTCCATTGGAACAAGAACGCGGAATATCTTGTCTTCCATGCCCATAGACTCTACGCGTTTTTCCAAATTGGCCTTGACCTTGTTCTCATACCCTGAATAGGTATGAACGACGTACCATCTTTTTTCCATATCAAGCCACCGGAACCCTTCTTAAATAATCGCTTCGATCACAAAGGAGATGCCAATGTCAATGACCCAAAAAAACAGCGTCATAACCACAACAGTACCAAGTACGATCAATGTGTAGTTGGTCAGCTCTTTACGATTAGGCCAGCGAACTTTTTTAAGTTCAGCCCAGCTTTCTGTGAAAAAGGAAATCAGAGATTTGAAACTTCGTTTCACGCCGACACCTCCAAAAACTATCTGGTTTCGCGATGAGAAGTCTGCTCGTTACAAAACTTGCAAAATTTCTTCATCTCCATGCGGTCGGGGTGATTACGCTTGTTTTTTGTCGTAGTGTAATTTCTTTGTTTGCAGTTAGTACAAGCCAAAGTAATAATTACCCGCATGATGTACACCTCCCGAAGACTTCCACATTCAAGCAGAGTCTCTAAATTGATCCTGAAAAAAAGCCATAAATTTAGGCCTACCTAAAACACTTTATCACAAGGGTATAACCATGTCAATGAAAGAATAGCCTTTCATTCATTGGGTATTACTTCCGTACAACGTACTCTCGTTTCACATCTCTGTTTTTCTCTTCTCCTGCATGGACCGAGCGATTACTAGTATAAACATTCTTTGATTTTATAAACTTGAGACACTAAAAAAAGACTCAAACACCGAGCCTTTTCCGTCAACGACAACATGTGTTTAATTATCTCGAACTTCCAGGTACTTTTCAAGCTTGCGCTTCACACGCTGTAGTGCATTATCAATGGACTTCACATGTCTGTCCAAATCTACTGCAATCTCTTGATAAGATCTCCCGTCCAGATACAACATCAATACTTTACGTTCCAGATCACTCAGAATCTCGGACATTTTATCTTCCAGGCCCACAAACTCTTCCTGATTAATGATAAGTTCTTCCGGATCACTGACCTGGGTTCCACAAATCACATCGAGTAACGTACGATCAGACTCTTCGTCATAAATAGGCTTGTCCAGAGATACATAAGAATTAAGCGGAATATGTTTCTGACGTGTTGCTGTCTTAATTGCCGTGATGATCTGTCTTGTAATACACAGTTCAGCAAAAGCCTTGAACGAAGCCAGCTTGTCCCCTTTGAAATCTCGAATGGATTTGTAGAGGCCAATCATTCCTTCTTGAATAATATCTTCCCGGTCTGCCCCAATCAGAAAATAAGATCTTGCCTTGGCGCGTACAAAGTTACGATATTTGTTAATCAAAAACTCTAACGCTTCGCTTTCGCCTTCACGGAAAGCTTCGACAATGTCTTCGTCACTTTGGTAATCATACTTGGATAACATGATATCTTTGAGGTCGACACTCACAGACAATCCCTCCGGCTGCAACGCAAGGTACCCCGTTACTCTACTCTATGAAATATACGCTCAGTATATATGATGGCACCTCACACCGTCAACCACGCTCTGCCTAAAAAAGAACATCAATAACATAAATGTCAAGACTTTCAATATTCTAAATATTGTAAAAACGAGTTGTTATTCCCGCCGCCATCGCTCAAACTCTTTCAATACATCGGGACTTAACTTCCCCCCGAGAGTATTACGCGTTGTCTTCGCCTGATCTTCTTCCAGTCGTTTCTTTAATTCTTTTTCGTTCTGCTCGACTTCAATTAGCAATTCCCTTGCAGATATGCGTAGCGCTCCCTGTCCGAAAATGACATGTTGCTCTACCATATCGCTCGTAGCCACATAGATTTGGCGTCTTCGCATGCTTAGTTCCCGAACGAGTCTCTCAATGCATTCGTCTGCCGTCTCTTTTTCCTTTGTAAAATAAATCTGTACTTTGCTCTGTGTAAAGGATTTACCGAGTCCAGGCACGAGGTAGGCGTCAAACACAACAATGACCCGCCGGCCGGAGAACGCCTGATAGTCTGCTAGTCGAAAGAGAAGCCTGTTACGCGCCTCTTCTAGCCCACTTTCCGCCAGTCTGGTTAGCTCCGGCCAGTCACCAATCATGTTGTACCCGTCTACAAGAAGCACATCACGGGAATCAGCCATACCTTCTATTCCTGCGCTTGACGCGAGCGGAGCACTTCATACATGACAACACCCGCTGCCACGGAAGCATTCAGGGAATTAATCTGACCTTGCATCGGTAATTTGATCAGTACATCGCATTTCTCACGAATGAGTCGTCCCATTCCCTTGTTTTCATTGCCGATTACCAATGCCACAGGGCCAGTAAAGACGCCGTTACCAAAGACACCTTCATGAGCAGTGACATCTGTCCCTACAACCCACACACCTTCTTCTTTAAGGCGATCGATAGTCTGCCCGAGATTACTTACACGAGCCACTGGTACGTACTCCACGGCGCCTGCTGACGTTTTAGATACAGTCACTGTTACCGCCGCCGAGCGACGTTTGGGTACAATGACGCCATGCGCACCCGTGCAGTCTGCTGTCCGCAAAATGGACCCCAGGTTATGAGGATCTTCAATCTCATCCAGCAGGATCAGGAAAGGATGCTCATTCTTCGCTTTTGCTGCGGCAAGAATGTCTTCTACCTCCACATAAGCGTAAGGTGCCGCTTGTGCGACTACCCCTTGATGCTGAATGCCTGGTACCGTTTGGTCCAACTTACGCTTGTCCACGTGTTGAATGACAATACCAAGTTTTTTAGCTTCCGAGATAATAGGTTGAGTCAGATGTTTCTGTGCTGTATCGGCAATCCATATTTTATTAATGGTCCGGCCTGAACGCAGCGCCTCCGTCACGGAGTGTTTACCGGCGATCCATTCTTCTTCCATCGTTGTTCGATCCTCTCTGTAATGCGTTGTTTTGTTGAAATTTCTATTTTTTTGTCGGTGATGGCGATTGTTGTTCCGCTTGCTCAATGCCAAGCCCGATCAGTTCAATCATGCGATCATGACGACCACTGCTGTAGAGGTAGCCAATGAGACATTCAAAAGCCGTGGCATGTCTGTACTCCAGAACATCTGCATTTTTGGGGATACTGCCCGACTTGGCGTTCCGCCCTTGCCGGACGATGTCCCGTTCTTCTTCTGTCAGTGCAGCCTCAATCGTTGTAAGTATGCGGCTCTGTGCCTTCGCTGATACCAATCCGGTTGCACTACGGTGCAGATGATTGGGACGCATGTTCGCCTTCGACAACAGATATTGACGAACAGCCACCTCATATACCGCATCACCAATATAGGCCAGCGCAATAGGAGGAATCAACCTCGCAGGTCTGGAAGGGGGATATGGGAACCATCCTCCTTCTGTGCCCTGCTCCTGTTGTTTTGGTGTATTCAAATATTCCTCGCTCATTTGCGCCGCCATCTCATCCCCTGCGCTGTATCCTCAAGCAGGATGCCACGTGCAGACAATTCATCGCGAATTTCATCCGCTCTTGCCCAGTTTTTGGACTTACGCGCTTCGACACGCTCTTCAATCAGACGCTCTACTTCTTCATCCAAAAGTTCTGGCTCTGCGTCAGTATAGATGCGCAGAACAGCATTCAGTTCATTGAACAATTCGAGGAGTGCACGAATGTCAGCAGCATTGACTACTTCTTGCTGCAACAATTGGTTGGCTTCCCCTGCCCACTCAAACATAGCTGTAATTGCATCAGGTGTATTGAAATCGTCCTGCATCTTCTCGTGATACTGTTGACGAATTTGGTCGAGTCTTGCCGCAAAATCTGCTGAAATATCCTGATCTACGGATACCGCATTCAGGCGATGGTTCAGGTTACCTACAGCATTTGCAATCCGGTCCACACTGTTCTGAGCCTGCTCCATCGTATCATCCGTAAAGTTCAATGGATTGCGATAGTGGGTAGACAACATGAAATAACGAATGGCTTCGCGTTTATATTGATTTCTCAAGTCTTTAACAAGAACACCATTGCCGAGTGATTTCGACATTTTCTCGTTATCGATTCGAATAAAACCATTATGCATCCAGTAGTTGGCAAGCGGTTTACCTGTTAATACCTCGGATTGGGCGCATTCACACTCATGGTGCGGGAACTGCAGATCCTGTCCGCCTCCGTGAATGTCCAGTGTATCCCCTAGGTATTCCCTAGCCATGGCGGAGCACTCAATATGCCAGCCTGGCCGACCATCGCCCCAAGGACTGGACCAGTAGATCTCACCTGGTTTGGCTGCCTTCCAGAGCACGAAATCTTCGGGATGCTCTTTACGCTCATCCACGCCTACACGGATTCCGAATTGCAACTCCTGCAGGTTTTGTTTCGAGAGTTTGCCATATTCGCTGAATTTGCCTGTGCGATAATAGACGTCACCGCCATTTTCATATGCAAATCCCTTTTCAACCAGCTCACGGATAAAATCAATAATGAGCGGCATGTTCTCTGTAACTCGCGGATTGCTGCTTGCCTTCGGAATACCCAGTCCTTCAAGGTCTTCATAATAGGCCGCAATAAACTTCTCCGCGACATGAGGGACGTCCGTTCCAAGTTGTTCTGCTTTGCGGATCAGCTTGTCGTCGACATCCGTGAAGTTCACCACATAGTTCACTTCATGTCCTATTTGTTCTAGGTACCCGCGAACCGTGTCGAAAAAGATAACTGGGCGTGCATTCCCGATATGAATGTAGTCATACACCGTTGGTCCACACACATACATTTTTACTTTCCCCGGCTCTTGAGGAACAAAATCCTCTTTTGTACGACTCATCGTATTATAAATTTGAAGCGTCATGGTCACTTATCCTTTCATCCTATACTGCCTATATTTATTGTATCACGTATCACGCACAGTCTCATTTTCACGGGCATTCTGTAGTGTACGTATCTCTTGCTGCAATCGTTCGAGTTCTTGTTGCATGCTGCGCAAGGAGTCAACGACCGGATCGGGCAACTGCTGACTAAGGCGATCTACCCGTCGACCGTCCTGTTTAACAATTCTGCCCGGTATACCCACCACGGTACTGTTGGAAGGGACTTCCTTAAGCACAACGGAGTTAGCGCCAATGTTACATTGATCCCCCACGCTAAATGAACCCAGCACTTTGGCTCCGGATGAGATAACCACATTATTACCAATGGTCGGATGTCTCTTTCCTTTTTCTTTCCCTGTTCCGCCAAGGGTAACCCCCTGATAGATAACGACATCATCGCCAATCTCACATGTTTCTCCAATAACGACGCCCATTCCATGGTCAATAAACAACCGATTTCCGATCGTAGCTCCAGGGTGTATCTCAATTCCTGTCATAAAACGACTAACCTGCGAAATGAACCGGGCAACCGAGAACCATCTTCGCTTGTATAAAAAATGAGCGATCCGGTGTGCCCATATTGCATGCAGCCCTGAGTAGGTGAATACCACCTCAAACCATCCCCGGGCCGCCGGGTCGTTTTCAAACACCGCCTGGATATCTGATCTGATCTTCTTGAACATGCTCGTTCCCCTCTTGTTCAGGTTCCCGTCCTCCGGCTTACCGGACGGCGCGTTCCTTGGTAGTGTACTGCACACTCGCCTAAACAAAAAACGCCCCTGCAGCATTTAGCTGCAGAGGCGTTTATCGCGGTCCCACTCTGCTCGGTTCATCCTCAAAAGAATGAGCCCTTAAGCGGTTTGGTAACGGAAACCAATCGTCACAACCTATCCTAACGTTTTCCCATGTCATGCTGACAAGGGCGGGGCTGGATTCGGCTGTGCAGCTCACGGGCGCATTTCGACTGATGGACAGTGGATGGCTCACAGCCACCGCAACCAAAGAAATCTTCCTTTGCTGCGGGACCATCCTCTCTGAATCTGTCCGGGTCAGTCTACTCCTCCCGATCTTTGCTGTTCTATTAGATAAATCATATCAATTATTCGTTGTGTTGTTATTATAGCGAAAAGGCCTCAGACTGACAACAGCCTCCTGTGTAATCCATACATCATGAGACTGTGCTCAGATTCCAAATTAACGGAATGTCCTCGATTAAACTTAGTTTACTTGCGCGAGCAAACGTTCGATCACCGTATCACGGCCCAGAAGCACGATCGTTTGATTCAGATCCCGTCCATGCGTCTGTCCAGTCAAGGCTACACGAATTGGCATAAAGAGCTGTTTGCCCTTAAAGCCGGTTTCTTTCTGTACTTCCTTGATCAATGCAGCCATTTTACTTGGCGTGAACTCTTCGCTCGCCTGCACTTTATCCGCAAATGCCTTCAGCACGGTTGGCACCTGTTCTTCAGCAAGTACTGCTTCTCCTTCGCTTTCCAGCTCCAGATTGGAGCGGAAGAACACTTCTGACAATTCCACAATATCGGAGGCAGAATTCATCTGCTCCTGATACAGGTGTACCAGTGTATATGCCCATTCTTTTTGTTCAGCAGTCAGCTCAGAAGAAATGCGTCCAGCCTTTTGCAGATGCGGAATGGCCATTTCGGCAATACGTTCCGGGTCAGCATGTTTGATATAGTGGTTGTTCAAATGCGCCAGCTTGTGGGTATCAAATACCGCTGGGCTCTTGGACAGACGTTTTGTATCAAAAATGGAGATCAGTTGCTCTTGCGAGAAGATCTCTTCTTCCCCTTCTGGCGACCAGCCGAGTAAGGAAATGAAGTTAAACATCGCTTCAGGCAAATAGCCGAGCTGATCATACTGTTCAATAAACTGAATAACGGACTCATCCCGTTTACTCAGCTTCTTGTGATTTTCATTCACGATCAGCGTCATATGACCGAATTGCGGCGGCTCCCAGCCGAGCGCTTCATAGATCATCAGTTGACGCGGCGTGTTCGAGATGTGATCCTCCCCACGCAGAACGTGGGATATCTTCATCAAGTGATCATCCACAGCAACGGCATAGTTGTACGTGGGAATGCCATCCTTTTTCACAATTACGAAGTCGCCAGATTCCTTGCTGTTGAACGAAATTGTGCCTTTAACCATGTCATCAAACGTATATGTGCGCTCTTCCGGCACACGGAAACGAATACTCGCTACGCGGCCTTCCGCTTCAAACGCACTAATTTGCTCTGGAGTCAGATCACGGTGTTTGCCCGAATAACGCGGCGTTTCTCCACGTGCTGACTGCTCCTCACGCTCTTGCTCCAATTCTTCTTCCGTGCAGAAGCAATGGTAAGCCAGACCTTTATCCAGCAATTCCTGCGTATATTTACGATAGAGATCCAGACGCTCCGTTTGACGGTATGGTCCATATTCTCCGCCTACATCAATACTTTCGTCCCACTCAATTCCGAGCCATTTCAGGTATTTCAGTTGGCTTTCTTCACCACCGGCAATATTCCGTTTTACGTCCGTATCTTCAATACGAATAATGAATTTACCGTTATTATGTTTGGCATATAGATAGTTAAACAGCGCCGTACGGGCATTCCCGATATGCAGGTGTCCCGTTGGGCTCGGCGCGTAACGCACACGAATTTCCGTGCTCATATGATCCCCTCCGTCACGAATTGATTGATGATATTATACACGTACAAGGCAAACAACGGATTGAGCAGCAATGCCCTCTCCCCGTCCCGGGAATCCCAGTTGCTCTGTTGTTGTTGCTTTCACGTTCACTTGCGTTACATCCGCTTCCAGTGCCTTGGCAATAACCTCAGCCATTTGTGGGATGTAAGGAGCCATCTTCGGCTTTTGGGCAATAATCGTTGAGTCGATATTCCCTAGCTTATACCCGCGATCCTTCACAAGCTGCCATACATGCTCCAGCAATTTCAGACTGTCGGCATCCTTGAATTCTGCATCGGTATCCGGGAAGTGTTTGCCGATATCCCCGAGTGCCAGCGCACCCAAAATGGCATCACTAATCGCGTGCAACAGCACGTCTGCGTCCGAGTGACCCAGCAGTCCTTTTTCATAAGGAATCGTTACTCCGCCAATAATGCACGGGCGTCCCTCCACCAGCTGATGTACATCAAATCCCTGTCCTACACGTATCATCGCTTCTTCTCTCCCCCCAGCAAAAACGCGGCGTATTCCAAATCTTCCGGCGTCGTTAATTTGATATTGGTATAATTGCCTTCCACAACCTTGACCGACATTCCCTGACGTTCAGCCAGCATGGCGTCATCTGTCCCCAGAAATCCGTCCTGCTCGGCTGATTCGTAGGCGGAGAGCAGGGAAGAAAGACGAAAAGCCTGCGGGGTTTGAATGCTCCACAGACTGCTGCGGTCTGGCGTCGCCGTAACGACTCCTTCCGCATTCACTTGTTTGATCGTATCCTTCACGGGAACGGCCAGTACAGCTGCTCCACCGGATATGGCGGCCGCCATGCATCCCTTGATCTGCTCATGGTTCACAAAAGGACGTACCCCGTCGTGAACAAGAACCCAATCCGTCCCAAGTGCCTTCAGGCCTTTATGGACAGAATGTTGTCTCTCTTTCCCTCCGGGGATAACATGGACACGTGAATCCAGTTGGTATTCTTTTACCCAATCCTGGCAGCGTTCAACATCTGCGGCTCCTGTGACCAGCACCATCTCGTGGATCTCGTCCAGCGCAGCAAATACCTCAAGCGTATGTATGAAAACGGGCTTGTCCTGCAGCAACAGAAACTGCTTGCTCTCGGTCGTCCCCATCCGGGTTCCGCGACCTGCTGCCACAATGACAACGCCCCACCCTTTATCCATGCCGCAATCCCTGCCTTGTCTGTCAGTTTATCGTCCAAAGATATACAATATCGTTCAACGATACACTACCCATCATACCGCTTTATTGGGCTTTTTCCAACAGTTTCGGCTTGGCAAAAATCATTCGTCCCGCTGAAGTCTGTAGGACACTGGTCACCAGCACTTCCATCATCATGCCGATATACTCGCGTCCGCCTTCCACAACGATCATTGTGCCATCATCCAGATAAGCTACACCTTGACCATGTTCCTTGCCATCCTTAATGATCTGCACCATAATCTCCTCACCTGGCAGAACGACAGGCTTGACCGCATTGGCAAGATCATTAATGTTCAGCACTGATACACCCTGGAGTTCACACACTTTGTTCAGGTTAAAATCATTAGTGACCACTTTGCCCTGAAGCACTTTAGCCAGTTTAACCAGTTTGCTGTCCACCTCGGAAATTTCCTCGAAATCCCCCTCGTAGATCAGGACTTTTACATCGAGTTCCTTCTGGATTTTGTTCAAAATATCCAATCCACGCCGTCCTCTGTTCCGCTTGAGCAGATCCGATGAATCAGCAATATGTTGCAGCTCCTCCAGAACGAATTCCGGAATTACGATCGTGCCTTCAATAAACCCGGTTTTGCATATATCAGCGATACGACCATCGATAATGACGCTGGTATCCAGAATCTTATGTTCTTCCATCCGTCTATCCTCGTCCACCTCCGGATGACCCCATCGTCCAGACATCCAGAAGGCCCCCAGATCGTCTTTCTTCGCCATGGCAAGGGTGTAGCCGGAATAGGCGCTAATCACCGTCAGCGCCACTTGCAGCACTTCTCCTGCCGTCCCCATCCATCCCACAACAGGGTAGAGTAACAAGGCCACGAGCAATCCTGCAACGGTACCTGCGGCACCCGCAGCCAGTTCGTTCATAGGTACTTTTGCCAATGAATCAATTCCACTATGCAGCCTGTCTGCCATCAATGTACCACCAATGTTACATACAGCCATAAACATTACAGCTCCCAGCAGCGTCGATATACCGGCTCCCAATAATCCTGCGGACTGAATCCACTCCGCCATCCATGGGACCGATTTTCCTGCCAGATGATATGCCGTGTAGCCGAACCATGCACCGCACAATCCTGTAAAAGTTAAAATGCCTTTTTTCCACATTAGTCCCTGCACCTCCTTCAATGTATCTCGAACTTTATATCCAGTATGATCCAATTCCTGAATTGCTAATCCCATCCACAAGAACTTTTTGGAAATGTTGCAATCGTCAGTTGAAAGTAGGTAAATTATTGGCATATAATGAATTCAATTCATATCCCGAGGTGAGTGGCAAAATGAGTACGCTAAGTTTACAGGCTTTCCAGGATCAAGTTTCTGAACTGTTGCTGCGTCATCGCAGCCTGATTGATGTACTGTCCAAAACAGGACAAGCCGGAGCGTCTGTTAACCGTGCCGTGTCCAAAGCCATTACCGAATGCGGCTGCATCGAGCTGCACGCCACCAAGCAGAAATATGCCCCGGAGAGCGATATCGCTCAAACCAAGGGCCTGCTGGAAACGCATGTGGAAGGTGAGTTGTGCGAGAATTGCCGAGAGGTCATTAGCTCTGAACTGGGGCGGAACCTGTTCTACATGTCAGCTCTCTGCAATCTGCTGGACATCAACATGGAAGAGGTCGTGAATCACGAATCACAGAAGTGTTCGACGCTAGGGATGTTTAATCTGTCGTAAGAAGATATGTATGTCGTTCGTAAGGGTTTCTTTTACCGTAAATAGATCTGAATAAACAAAAAGCACGCATTCTCCAGTTCAGGAGAGTACGTGCTTTCTTTGTATAGTGTCTGTCCCCAATGCTCAATGTTTAACGATCGGAAGGACGGGAAGATTTCTCATCCTTGCGCTTTTTGGCCCGATTACGGGAGGCCGCTGTTCGCACATTATGCTTCATTCCATATAAGGCGTATAACACCAGCGGAATAAAGATCAATTTGGATAACTGCTCCGGAAAAATAACAGCTACGGCTATTGCAAATAACACAACCCATGGCGCAATCCAGATTGCCTTACGCGGCAAACCGACCTTTTTGAAATTGGGATATTTAAGCGAGCTCACCATCAGGTACGATAACAGCAACGTAGCAATCATCATACTGATCGGGCCGATATCCTTGTTGAACAAGGACAGTGTTGCTAGCACCCCGCCGGCTGCGGGAATCGGTAAACCTGTGAAGTACCCCGGAATTCCGGGACGAACATTAAACCGAGCCAGACGAATGGCTCCACAGATCGGAAAAGCAGCTGTTGCAATCCAGGCGAGCATCGGCATCGAATCTTGGAATGACACCATAAATATGATCAGGGCTGGTGCTGCACCAAAGGAAACCATGTCAGACAAGGAATCCAGTTCCTTGCCGAATTCGCTTTGGGCATTGAGTGCACGTGCCACTCGACCATCCAGACCGTCCAGCAGCATCGCTACAATGACCATGATAGCAGCCAAACTGTAATTTCCATCAATCGCAAGCAAAATTGCCATCATTCCAAGAAACAGATTACCCAGGGTAAAGAGATTCGGAATGAATCTGGTTAGCATTGTTGTTTCACCTCATCCATTTCAAGCCTTTATATAGGCAAACCCTTACATCTGTCTGTCGATAAACATCTGCTCCTGCAAACGTTTGAGGCCTTCCTTAATGGTCCGGGCACGAACTTCACCAATACCATCCACTTCGTCCAGTTCTTCAATTGTAGCCATAATGACATGAGGCAATTGTTCGAATTGATCCACCAGGTTATGGATAATGACATTCGGCAGGCGGGGGATCTTATTTAATACCCGGAATCCGCGAGGTGCAACCGAATCCTCTGAAGTAGCCGCTGACGAAGGATAGCCGAGCAGACGAACAATATGATGTGCATCCAGCAACTCATCGTCCGACAACCTTTTTAGTCCCACAATAATTTCACGGATTTTGTCATCACTGTCGTCACGGGCATAGTCTTTGTACAGCAACCAAGCTTCTTCTTCCGTTGTACCCACGAGCTCTTCCATTTGCATGGAGATGAGTCGTCCCTCATTCCCGAGTTCATGAATGTATCGTTTGATCTCCGTTTTGATCCGCATAACCATTTCGGTACGCTGAATCACATTGACCACTTCAGGAATCGTCACCAGTTCCTCAAATTCTGAGGCACTCAGATTCGTAAGGGACTGTGTTAATACAGCTTTGTATTTCTCCAGGGTTTGAATCGCTTGATTTGCTTTGGTCAAAATAACCCCGATTTCCTTGAGGGAATAACGAAGCGTTCCCTGATACAGGGTAATAATATTCCGGCGCTGTGATATGGAAACCACCAATTTCCCCGTTTGCTTCGCTACACGCTCTGCGGTACGGTGACGAATCCCCGTCTCAGATGAAGAGATAGATGAATCCGGGATTAACTGAGTATTGGCGTAAAGAATACGCTTCAAATCTTCGCTAAGAATAATGGCACCATCCATCTTGGCGAGTTCATACAGATAGTTCGGGGAGAAATCACAGTTAATCGAGAATCCTCCATCCACCACTTCCATTACTTCAGGGCTGTATCCTACAACAAGCAGTGCGCCCGTCTTGGCGCGCAGCACATTTTCCAGACCTTCGCGGAAAGGTGTACCTGGTGCGATCAGCCTTAACAATTCATTCATATTATCCAGTTGGCTCATATCTTTCATCTTGTTATGCCCCCTAATCTAAAGCAACCGCTAGTGCATCTGCCACGGTATTCACACCGATCAGTTGTATCCCGCGAGGATGTTTCCAGCCCTTTAAGCTTTTTTCTGGTAAAATGACTCGCTTGAAGCCCAGCTTTGCGGCTTCCTTCACTCGTTGTTCGGCCCGTGATACGGCTCGAACTTCACCTGTCAGACCGATCTCGCCAAAGATGACGTCGTCCGGCTTGGTTGGTACATCTCTCAAACTGGATGCAATGCTGACGGCAACCGCCAAGTCTACAGCGGGCTCATCCAGCCTTACTCCTCCAGCTACATTCAGATATGCATCCTGGGTCTGTAAGAACATCCCCATTCGTTTTTCCAACACTGCAATAATCAGATTCAATCGATGCAGATCTACCCCTGTTGCCATACGGCGGGGAGAAGGGAAATGGGTCGTCGAGATCAACGCCTGCAATTCCACAAGCAGAGGGCGTGTACCCTCCATACTGGCAACTACCGTTGAACCTGCTACCCCTAGTGGACGTTCCGACAAAAAGAGTTCAGACGGATTGCCCACTTCACGAAGTCCATCCTCGCCCATTTCAAAAATACCAATCTCATTGGTGGAACCAAATCGGTTCTTCACCGCACGGAGTAAGCGATACGTATGATGACGCTCTCCTTCAAAATAAAGCACGCAATCCACCATATGCTCTAACATACGTGGACCGGCAATGGCACCTTCTTTGGTAACATGCCCCACAAGAACCGTTGCAATGCCTCTGCCTTTGGCAATCCGCATGAACCTTGACGTACATTCCCTTACCTGTGCTACACTACCTGGCGCACTGGTAACTTCGGGAAGATATACCGTCTGAATGGAGTCGATGACAAGAAAATGCGGCTGGATCTGATCCACCGCTTCCTCTACACGTTCCATATTGGTTTCACACAGCACATACAACTCGGCAGAGAGCGCCCCGAGACGATCCGCCCGCAATTTGGTTTGCTTGACTGATTCCTCTCCCGATACATATAACACACGCAAACCCGAATGCGTCAACGCATGGGATGTCTGCAACATCAACGTTGATTTACCGATACCTGGATCTCCGCCCACCAGAACGAGGGAACCTGGAACGATTCCGCCACCCAATACCCGGTTTAACTCTCCGATTCCAGTCTGTACACGCGGTTCCTGACCGCTATCTATATCTATGATAGGAAGCGGTTTATCTTTACTGTCAAACAGGGGAGAATTTCTTCCTTGTGTTTTGACTACCGTCTCTGTTTCTTCCACCATTGAATTCCATGACTGACAACCCGGACACTTACCGTACCACTTGGGGGCTTCATAGCCGCATTCCGTACATTGAAACTTGGTTTTAACTTTGGCCACTTCAGCACTCCTATAATTTAGTTTTATAACAGCATTTTGCATTATTCGACGAATTTTGCCCAAACTCCCTGACGTGCAGGGTTACTAAAAGTTTACCATTGTTTGAGATTTTTCGTAAAGGATTATCGCAAACTTTACACATGTTCCTGACATAATCATGTCCGTCTTCTGTCCAAAATGCAAAAAATCCTCCCCGGCCAAAGCCGAGAAGGATTAAGAATCAATATAAGCTGAAGTTTAACTCCAAAGCTTGCTGTATATTATTTGGTTTCGATTTCCTCATTGGACGGAACTACCACGTCTTTTTTCGTTACAGACAGTGCACCGTTCTCCTCGTCAATGAGTAATGAATCCCCTTTGGTTACGTTACCTGTGAGCAACTCTTCGGACAATTTGTCCTCGATATGCTTCTGGATCGCCCGACGAAGCGGACGCGCACCGTAAGCTGGATCGAAACCTGACTTGGCAAGGAAGGCCTTGGCATTATCAGTGAGTTCGAAATCGACCTCATGTTCGAGCAGTCGTTTACGAAGTTCTTCACTCATCAGCGTAACAATTTCAGCGATGTGTTTTTCTTCGAGTGAGTGGAACACGATAATTTCATCAATCCGGTTAAGGAACTCTGGACGGAAGCTTTTCTTCAGCTCATCCATCACTTTACCCTTCATATTGTCATAATCTGCTCCTGCATCTACAACTGCAGTGAAGCCCAGTGTAGAATTACGTTTGATCGCTTCTGCACCTACGTTGGATGTCAGAATGATCAGCGTATTGCGGAAGTCAACGACGCGACCTTTGGAATCCGTCAGACGACCATCCTCAAGCACTTGTAACAAGATATTGAATACTTCTGGATGTGCTTTCTCGATTTCATCAAGCAGGACTACGGAATATGGTTTGCGACGAACTTTCTCTGTCAGCTGGCCACCTTCTTCGTACCCAACATATCCTGGAGGCGCTCCGACAAGTCGGGAAGTCGAGTGCTTCTCACCATACTCGGACATATCAATCCGGATTACTGCATTTTCATCGCCGAACATCGCTTCAGCCAGAGCACGAGCAAGTTCTGTTTTACCTACCCCTGTAGGGCCGAGGAAAATGAATGAACCCATCGGACGTTTTGGATCTTTAAGTCCTGCACGAGCACGACGAACCGCACGGCTGACAGACTTCACTGCCTCATCCTGACCGATGACACGTTCATGTAGAATAGACTCCAGATTCATCAGACGCTGTGTCTCTTCTTCTTTCAGTTGGTTCACAGGGATTCCTGTCCAGCTGGCTACCACTTGTGCGATATCCTCAGGAGTAACCTCGGAATCGGTGCGACCTTGTTTCTCTTTCCACTGGTTCTTCGTTACATCCAGCTCTTCACGGATTTTTTGTTCCGTATCACGAAGAGCTGCTGCTTTTTCGAACTCCTGACTTTGAACTGCAGCGTCTTTTTCCTTACGGATATCTTCCAGACGGCTTTCCAGTTGTTTCAGGTTTGGTGGGATCGTGTAAGAGTTCAATCTTACTTTGGAACCCGCTTCATCAATCAGGTCAATCGCTTTATCTGGCAGGAAACGGTCTGTAATATAACGGTCAGACAGTTTAACCGCCTGCACAATTGCTTCGTCCGTAATTTTCACGCGGTGATGCGCCTCATAACGGTCACGCAAGCCATGCAAGATTTGAATCGCTTCTTCCGGAGAAGGCTGATCAACAGTAATCGGTTGGAAACGACGCTCAAGCGCTGCATCCTTCTCGATGTATTTACGATACTCATCCAACGTTGTTGCACCAATGCACTGCAATTCTCCACGGGCCAGAGCCGGTTTCAAAATGTTAGAAGCATCGATAGCACCTTCAGCTCCGCCTGCACCAATCAAAGTGTGCAATTCGTCGATGAACAGGACAATGTTACCTGCTTGACGAATCTCATCCATGATTTTTTTCAGACGATCTTCGAATTCACCACGATATTTGGTTCCAGCTACCACTGAACCCATATCCAGGGTCATTACACGTTTGTCGCGCAATGTTTCCGGAATCTCATTCGCAATGATTTTTTGTGCAAGGCCTTCAGCAATCGCTGTTTTACCTACACCTGGTTCACCGATTAATACCGGGTTGTTCTTGGTACGACGGCTGAGTACCTGAATGACACGCTCAATTTCTTTGCTACGTCCAATAACCGGGTCCAGATTGTTCTCTCTCGCATAAGCCGTGAGGTCACGTGCCAGACTGTCCAGCGTTGGTGTGCTTACATTGGCAGGTGTTCCATTATGGCTGGATACAGCTTCACTGCTGCCAAGCAATTGCAGCACTTGTTGACGTGCTTTGTTCAGGCTGATCCCCAGGTTATTGAGCACACGTGCTGCAACACCCTCGCCTTCACGAATCAATCCGAGCAGAATATGCTCTGTGCCTACATAGGTATGACCCAATTTACGAGCTTCATCCATAGACAGTTCAATTACTTTTTTCGCACGTGGCGTATATGCAATGTTGGTAGGTTGCTCTTGGCCACGGCCAATCAGCGTTTCTACTTCATCCTGAATTTTTTCCAATCCGAGTCCCAGGCCGATCAGTGCTTTGGCTGCGATGCCTTCACCTTCACGAATGAGGCCGAGCAAAATATGCTCAGTACCGATGTTATTATGACCGAGACGGACAGCTTCTTCCTGCGCGAGTGCGAGCACCTTTTGGGCCCGTTCCGTAAATCTTCCAAACATCATATCTCCTGCACCTCCATGGTTTTGGATAAAACGAGGGGATTCAAATAACTCCCGTCGTATTCTTCATATCATTTTTGTTTGCAGCCGTGCTGCGAATAAAGTCATTTGGCATTCATACATGCCTTATTATATAAAAGCCGCAATGCGGCATGAAACCATAATTCAATACAATATTAGCTAAACTAAGACTGCTTCGCTGCATTGATCGTATCACGAATCAACTGAGCACGGTAGATGTCACGCTCATCTGTGCGCATATCTTCCCCGAATGTTTTCTGCAAAAATCCCGGCTGAGTCATCACATTCAACTCATTCATTACTGTGATGGTCAATCCATCCAGTAAGCCGAGATCCACGCCAAGGCGTACATCCGATAAGCGCTGAGCAGCTTCCTTCGAATCAACAATAGCTGCATGAGACAATATGCCGTAAGAACGCATGACACGATCCGTAATTCGAAGTCTGGAGTCGGTCATTAAACGTTCTCTGGCTGTACGCTCATGACCAATCATCTGTAACACAACACCATGCAGGTTCTCGATGACTTCCTGTTCGGTCTGTCCCAGTGTAATCTGGTTCGAGATCTGGAACAGGTTACCCATCGCCTCGCTGCCTTCGCCGTATATTCCCCTTACAGTCAATCCCACTTGGGATACTGCGGTTAAAATGCGGCCAATCTGCTGCGTCATCACCAGGGCAGGCAGGTGCATCATAACCGATGCTCTGACACCTGTACCTACATTGGTAGGGCAGCTGGTTAAGTATCCTCTACGATCATCAAAAGCATAATCCACGTGCACTTCAAAAGCATCATCTATTGCGGAAGCTTTCTCCCAGGCTTCTTTCACCTGGAACCCCGGATAGAGGCACTGGATACGAAGATGATCCTCTTCGTTAATCATAATACTGACAGACTCATCCTCACTGAGAATAACCGCACCATTCTTGGATTCATTCGCAAGACTTGGACTGATGAGATGTTTCTCCACCAGCACTCGTTTGTCGAGTTCGTCAATATCGATCAGATCCAACGTATGAAAATCTCCAAAGGCATGAACGTCATCGTATTGAAGTACTTCGCTCAGCTTATTCAGCACCTCTTCCGATTGCTCATTGGAAGCCAGCATCGGAAACGGAACATGCTGAAGGTTGCGTGCGATCCGGACACGGCTGCTAATGACGATTTCGGAATCAGCCGCATCACTGCGCATCCAGTCGCTGAGCGCCTTCTCTGTAAAGCGCAGATTAGGCATTACGCATCCCTCCTACTCATGACAAACTTTACTCCTGAGCTATCTCTTTTTCAAGTCCTCTGATCTGGTCACGGATCTGAGCCGCCTCTTCAAATTCCTCTTGGGCGATGCTCTCCTGAAGCTCACGCTTCAGATCGGCGATTTGCCGTTTCACCTTTATGCGACCACCAGCTCGTGCAGGCACTTTGCCTACATGAGACGTACTGCCATGAACCCGCTTGAACAAAGGATCCAGACGGCTGTCAAAATATTTATAACATGAACTGCAGCCGAACCGACCTATTTTGCTAAATTGTGAGTACGTCATACCACACTCTTCACATTGAAGAGCTTTTGCAGGTGGTGTTCCTGCCGATCCACTTTTGCCGGCTGGATCAAAATCGAGCAACCCGGACAACAGATTGTGAATGGAAAATCCACCTGATGTTCCGGGGATCATCTCCCCTTTTTCACGGGCACATGACTCACAAATATGGAATTCCGTCTTCTCTCCATTCACGATCTTCGTAAAATGAAGTGTCGCCGGACGTTTATTGCATTCTTGGCACAGCATATTGATGTACCTCCTTTGACCCCGATAGTTTTCATTTACCGAGCAAAGATATTAACATCGCCTTCAACATTCTGGCACGAATTTGATCCCGGTAAGGAAGTTTGACCAATATAACCTCTCTAGATACAGCAGCTCGCATCAACCCGGCTTCCCGCTTGCTCAAGAAACGCGCTTCTTCCAGTTGATAGATCAGACCTTCGGCAGCAGTCTGCCCGATCTCATCACCAATACTATGGTGCAAATGATTATGCAGAGCTGATTGGGCCGGTAATTCAATGCGCTGTATGCGAACATAACCGCCACCGCCGCGTTTACTCTCTACAAGGTATCCCTTCTCGATGGTAAAACGTGTGCTGATGACATAATTGATCTGGGAAGGTACACATGAAAATTGATCTGCCAGATCATTACGCTGAATTTCAACCATTCCTTCGGGACTTTCATGCAAAATACTCTTCAGATATCGTTCGATAATATCAGAGATATTACGCATCCAATCATCCTCCACTGTCTGAAACGTTAAGTCAATAAGGACCCACACGCCCCCACAGAGTACACCTTCTCTACCCATTTAACCAATCAGGAAAACAGCGAATCTTGCTTCCACAGACGTCAACAGGAGAGCGAAGGAAGCACGAAGGTCCTTTAATATTTCCTTGATCCTCCGATGAAATGAATCCCGCATATTGGCGACCACGCATCAGATTGTAGAAAGAAAGCTACTTAAGTATTAAACCTTTAGTTGACTTTGACTTTCTTTGACTTTATAACCATTATAGCATATTTTGTGGGTTTGCCAAGTGGGGTCACTATTCATTTTTTACGATTTTACACGAAATATTCCCCAGACACAAAAAAACCTCTCCAAAATTGCTGAAGAAGTCCATTTGTCTTTCAATAACGCCGTATTTCTATATCAGCTAATCAAATTGAATGGAACAGCGGAATAGTCATCAGAAGAAATCAAGCAAATAGGTTTCCCGTTCCGGAATCGCTTGTTCCAAAGCCTTGATTGCTGTGTCAGGTCCTTGAATTCTTCCGATCCGTGCCATTTCCGTTGGTCTGCGATATCCCATCAATATTGCCGTAAGGGATTGAATATCTACCTTAATGGTCTGATCATCAGTGATTGGCTCGGATGTTTTCCATATGGACGCGGTTCCGTTCAGTGCCACATTTAATTGCCATACCCCTTCATTCCACGGAGCGTGGGTATCTTCTACCTGAAGAACAATCTGTACCGGTGAATCCTGGCTTGCAAATGGATACTGAGATATAAACTGCTCCACACTAACGATGCGTGCCATAAAGTAAGGTACAATCTCCTGCTGAATCCGTGGGTTATCCAATTGGAAAGCAAGCGTATCACTGGCTGGTGCCTGCAACGTCACTTCCTGGATCATGGAATCATGATTGGCAATGAAAGTCCAGAGCCCTTGTCTAGCCTCTTCATTCAGATAGATAATCTCTTTAATGGTAAACTTATTTTCCTTTACCTCATATAAAAGATAACCTTGTGCTACATCAGTTTCATCAAAATATACAGCCTTCTGGCTGGTCCCATTCACAAGAACTGAATTCTCCCACCTTGCATCATCCCGGACCAGGGTTCCGTTATAGCGCTCAGCGTAAGCACTGTATACTTGCTTTAATATGCTAAGACCCGGATCGCCACGCCGAATCGTTCCAGGTGTCGCTTTTTTCGAAGGCAAATGTGCTGTAGGCACTTTATATCGTTTAAATTCAACATAGGTCTCCCATCCATACTTCCGATAGAAACCAAAAGAGAATGGATGCAAGAACGATATACTTTGTTTGTTACGGTTCATTTCTTCCAACGCATGCTTCAGCAGACCTGCTACCCAGCCTTTGCGTCTATACTCTGGCCAGGTGGCTACGCCAGCAATACCACCCATCTCGAACGATCTACCATGAATATAGGTCTGAAAAGGAATAATGTGAAGTTTGGCTCCTAGCTGCCCTTCCTCATATACACCCCATATATCCTGTGACGAAAATTGACTCCGTCGCTTTTCTTTTTGTTCTTCACTCATTACCACTTGAAAAGCATATTCGGAAAGTTCCATCGCTGGTTCAAAATCATTTACCGTCAATTTCTGAATTTCCATCTCATCCTGCACCCCGTTCTCTAGAATGTTGAGATCATTTTCAAAATGAAAGTCTGATACGAAATCTATGTATCCACTACTATGAGTGTGTCAGAGGATTCCTGCAAAGTCAAATAAG
This sequence comes from Paenibacillus sp. SZ31, assembly GCF_012912005.1. GTDB lineage: Bacteria > Bacillota > Bacilli > Paenibacillales > Paenibacillaceae > Paenibacillus. Next base: position 398 of record NZ_JABBEA010000024.1, on the reverse strand, counting down.
GGATGCTTTCGCATCCCCTAAAATAAACAAATAAAACCACCACCGAATTACATCGGCAGTGGTTCTTCGCTTGGCGGCGTCCTACTCTCCCAGGACCCTGCGGTCCAAGTACCATCGGCGCTTGAGGGCTTAACGGTCGTGTTCGGGATGGGTACGTGTGGAACCCCTCCGCTATCGCCACCAAACGAGCATTTGTGTAACAAATGCGTTCGCGTTCCATTCGGTCCGACACGGCTGTGTGGATGAATGGTTCAGCGGTTGTTCAGAGTGTTGTTCTCTGAAAACTAGATTCGAAACGAAACATGCGAATTATCACTTGCAAATTGGATAAGCCCTCGACCGATTAGTACTGGTCAGCTCCATGCATTGCTGCACTTCCACCCCCAGCCTATCTACCT
>NZ_JABBEA010000023.1 GCF_012912005.1 Paenibacillus sp. SZ31 | reverse complement strand
AGCTCTTTTTTTAAGTTTCTTTCGAAGCTTATTTCATTTGCTTGCCGCACCGTGTAAACCGTGTTTTCTTGGCCGGAATTAGAATATACCATGTACAGTTTTTGATTGCAAGTCTTTTTTTGAATTTAAACTATCGATCTATTTGATCCCAATTGGACGTACATGTGGTATTCTCCCAACTTAGCTTGTTTCTATGCACGTCCATTTGTTTTTTATCGTTTAGCATTCCGGACTGGAACCTTTCTTGGCCATAAACTATAGCTAAAGCTTATCAGAAAATCGATACCCAGTATCATTCCCCACACTTTAATCAGGTTATAGAAGACGGCTGTCCGCTCAGCATCACCAATCCACCATATCATGGTGAATAGAAATACGCTGCCTATAGACCAAGCCAAAAGATGTCTAACCCATCCCCTGCGCTCACGACTTGCATGTTCTCTGCCATATAATTTGCTGCTACGAGGATTCTCCCCGCCTTTGAACCAATATAGGAAGTATCGATCTGCCCAAGCGATCATCTGATGACCATAAGCAACGCTTACCCCTATATACACTGCAGCAATACCATGAATCACGCCTGCTGTAGCTCCGCGCTGAAGATCTATAACTGTAGCTACTAGCAATAACAGATCCACAATCGGTGTTGCCATTAACAAACCGATGCCTAACCGCTTCATGCCAAGGATATACCTGACACTCAGACCAGCAAACACAAACACCCAAAAGGCAATCTCACAACCTATAATGAAATAACCAATCATTCCAGCCCCTCCTTTTATGATACAAATATATTAAATATAATTTAGCACGTGTGTACTATAATAATCAACGATGTTATACTATGCCTATGCCAAAAATTGTTGATCACGATAAACAACGTGTGCTCGTGGCCGAGGCAGCTTGGCGTATTATACGAAGAGATGGCATGGAACAGGCCTCTGTTCGGAATATTGCTGAAGAAGCAGGAATTTCGGTCGGTTCGATGCGTCACTACTTTTCTACACAGTCGGAACTACTACTATATGCCATGAATCTGGTATCCGAACGGGTATCCCGTCGGGTCCAACAAATGTCCTTCACTGGCTCTCCCATGGACAATATGAAATGCCTATTGCTTGAGTTCTTACCAAATACGGAAGAAAAACTGGCCGAAATGGAGGTGTGGTACGCTTTTACAGCCAGATCCAATACTGATTCTAAGCTCAAGGAACTTGCCGATACAGTGTATGATGAACTCCGACAAGCTGTAGGCTCTGTTATCACTTACCTGATTAAACTTGATCTCTCCATACCTGATCTGAACAAAGAACTGGAGATCGAGAGATTGTATGCACTGGTGGATGGCTTGGGTATACATACCGTGCTTAGACCCGATCAGATGAATGCCAAGCTCATGGACGATGTTCTCACCTTGCATCTTGCTTCCTTGTGTCGTTAAACAAAAAAACCGCAGTACATTCGTTGTGACTAAAGCCTGTTACGATCACAGGAGTTAGTTCTGAATGTCTGACGGTTTTTCTTTTTATCCGATAATGATCCGGCCCTCCGGATGACGATACAGTTTCTTCTCTTTGCGCGGACGAAGGGCATACGCGATGGTTAATGGCCCAATCCGACCTACAAACATGGTAAAGGTGATAATGATTTTTCCCCAATTGGTCAACTCATCGGTTACTCCCACGGAAAGCCCCACCGTACCGATTGCGGATGCAGCTTCAAACATCAGTGAAAGGAATGGCGCATCCTCTGTCGTAAGCAGAAGCATCACCACAATCATGAATATGATCAGCGAAACCATAATAATGGTCAATGCCCTCATAAGCAGTTCCTTCGGAACACGTTGGCGGAAAAAAACGATATCCTTATTCCCCCGAATCATGGCATACACCGCACCGATCATGATCAGGAATGTAGTCGTCTTGATTCCGCCCCCAGTCGATCCCGGGGATGCCCCAATAAACATCAGCAGGATGAAGAAGAATTGGGTAGCCTGCCTCATCTCCGTGATATCGATGGTACTTGTTCCAGACGAACGTGTAGAGACAGACTGGAAGAAGGACGCATAGATCTTCTCGCTCCAGGTGAGTGAAGCCAGTGTGTGTCCATTGGTGAATTCAAAAACAAACAGTACAATCGCTCCTATCCCAATCAATGCTCCCGACACAGACAGCACCAGTTTGGACTGTAGGGAAAGGCGACGGCGTTTGCGATACTCAAACAGATCATTCAATACAACAAAGCCGAGTCCACCAGAGACAACAAGTACAGAAGCGGTCAGATTGAATATCCAGTCTCCGGTGTAGTATTGAAAGCTGTTGCCGAACAAATCAAAGCCGCCATTATTAAACAATGAAACAGAGTGAAATATTCCATAGTATACGGCCTGACCAAACGGCATCTCCGTTGCCCAGCGCAGCGCCAGTATGACAGCAGCCACCCCTTCAATGGTAAAGGAGAAAATCAGCACCTTACGGATAATGCGTACGATCCCTTCCATACTGTCTGCATTAATGGCTTCTTTGAGCAACAGCCTGTCTTTGAGCGAGATTCGCTTGCCCAATACTAGCGCAAAAAGGGTAGCCATGGTCATGAAGCCGAGCCCACCGAGCTGCATTAATACCATAATGACAATCTGACCAAACAAATTAAACGTCGTCCCAACATCCACAACGACTAGTCCAGTCACACATGCGGCAGAGGTTGATGTAAAGAGAGCATCAATAAACGCCAAATGCTCACCGCTTTGGTTGGAGATTGGCAACATAAGAAGCACCGTTCCAATCGCAATAATAAGCAGAAAGCCGCCGACCAGGATTAACGGAGGGGATAAGAATTTGGCAAAGTGAAGCCTGAACTTCATGAAGGGCACCTCTTTTAACAAAATACGAACAGGTTAAACTTAATAAATCCGCCTATGTAAACCTAAAGAGGAACTTGCCCCAGCATGATACTGAACGGCAGGTTCCTCTTCTATTATGAACGTATAATACGTTCCTTATTTAATCTTGCGTACGAGGACGCATGTGCGGGAAGAGCAGTACGTCACGAATCGACGGGGAGTTGGTAAGCAGCATGATCAGACGATCAATACCGATTCCCAGTCCGCCTGTTGGTGGCATACCATATTCGAGCGCACGGATGAAGTCGTCATCCATGTCATGAGCTTCGTCATTCCCATGTTCTTTCTCCAGCATCTGTGCTTCAAAGCGCTGACGCTGATCGATTGGATCATTCAGCTCTGTGAAGGCATTGGCATGCTCGCGTCCAACGATGAACAACTCGAAGCGATCCGTGAAGCGTGGATCTACATCGTTTTTCTTCGCAAGCGGTGAAATTTCAAGAGGATGTCCCATAATGAATGTCGGTTGAATCAACGTTTCTTCTACAAACTCTTCGAAGAACGCATTCAGAATGTGTCCGAATGTCATATGCTTCTCAACCGGAACCTTATGCTCCTTCGCCAAGCTGTGTGCTTCCTCATCCGTCATGTGTACAGAGAAGTCTACGCCCACAACTTCCTTAACTGCATCCACCATCGTAACACGGCGCCACTGCGGCTTAAGATCCACTTCATAATCGCCATACTGGATCACTTGCGTACCCAATACTTCCTGTGCGATATGAGCAACCAGATTTTCAGTCAAATGCATGATATCTTTGTAGTCGGCATATGCCTCATACAATTCAATCATCGTGAACTCCGGATTGTGACGTGTGGACATCCCTTCGTTCCGATATACACGGCCGATCTCATATACCTTCTCCAGTCCGCCAACAATAAGACGTTTCAGGTGAAGCTCAATCGCGATCCGCATGTACAGTTCCATATCCAGCGCATTGTGATGCGTGATGAACGGACGTGCTGCGGCTCCCCCGGCGATGGTATGCAACGTAGGTGTTTCCACTTCCAGATATCCAAGGGAATCCAGGTAACGACGCATCGATTGAATGATTTTGGAACGTGTGATGAACGTTTGTTGTACGTCCGGGCTCATAATCAGATCAACGTAACGCTGACGGTAACGCAGTTCAACGTCCGTGAGACCATGGAATTTATCCGGAAGCGGATAGAGCGATTTCGACAGCACTTCAAGATCTTTAACTTTAACAGAAGTTTCTCCTGTTTTGGTTTTAAAGATCACGCCTGTTACCCCAACAATATCGCCAAGGTCCAGCAGGCTGAATGCCGCATACTTATCTTCAGGCACGGTATCCTGACGAACATAGATCTGGATTCTGCCGCTCAGGTCCTGAATATGCGCAAAGCTTGCTTTACCCATTCCCCGCTTCGCCATAATCCGTCCGGCAATACTGACTTCGATGTGCTTCTCTTCCAGCTCTTCCTTGGTCAGTTCTTCATACTTCTTCAGAATGGAGCCGGCTTCTTCGGTACGTACGTATTTTTGGCCAAAAGGGTCGATCCCCAATTTGCGGAGCTCGTCCAATTTGTCACGGCGAATTTGTAAAAGCTCGCTAAGTTCGGTTTCCTGATTCAAGACTTCATCCGTCATGATCTGTATTCATCTCCTTATTTACATTGCAGGCATCGCGAGAGGACGCTCTTCCTCAAATGTTGAAAAAGCTTCCCTAAGGAAGCTTTTGTTTACCGTGCCCAACTGCTTCGTTGCTATAGCTTTTTAATGTCTATAATTTTATATTGAATTACGCCAGCAGGCACACTTACATCAACAACTGTACCTTTTTTCTTGCCGAGAATCGCTTTACCTACAGGGCTCTCATTCGATATCTTGTTCTGAAGCGGATCTGCCTCCGCAGTACCTACAATCGTATATTCCGTGATGTCGCCAAACTCCAGATCTTCTACAGTGACGGTTGCACCCACGCTTACAGCATCGGTATCGATCTCGTCGCTGTTGATAATGCGCGCGTTACGAAGCAATTTCTCCAACGTGATTACACGTCCTTCAATGAAAGCTTGCTCATTCTTCGCGTCTTCGTATTCAGAGTTTTCACTGATATCTCCATACCCGATGGCTACCTTAATCCGTTCAGCCACTTCGCGGCGCTTCACTGATTTCAATGTTTCCAATTCTTCTTCCAGCTTCTTGAGTCCTTCTGGTGTAAGGATAACTTCCTTGTCGCTCATCTCAACCGATTCTCCTGTCATGGGAATAATTTGATTGTACGGCAACGGAATCAGTGCTTGTTACAGAGCTCCGCTCGCATACATCTTCAAAACTATATGAAGTTCTCCAGAGAAATAGAATATTCCTCCTGATGCTATAGCCTTATTAACGCACATGGCGAATTTTATACTGAGAAATTATAGGGGAACGATCTCGAAAAGTCAATGTTACGTCCCCTATAGCTGTAAACGTTTTACAGCTACGTTTACGATTAAGATGCATTTCCGGCCATTACCGGTTCTGACTCCAAATTACCTTCGCTTTTCAGCTGATCCACAAAGTTCTCCAGAATCTGTACCATCTCATCCCGCTTGGTTCCTTCCATAATAACGTCCTTGATGCGGGCAGATCCTTTCAAGCCTTTCAAATACCAAGCCAGATGTTTACGCATCTCGCGTACGGCAACCGTTTCGTTCTTCAGTGCGATCAGGCGATCCATATGAAGGATGGCAACACGAATCTTCTCTTCGCCATTTGGGTCAGGAAGCAATTTACCGGTGCTTAAGTATTGAATGGTACGATACAGCATCCATGGATTACCCAGGGCGGCACGACCAATCATAACTCCGTCACAACCTGTTTCATCCAGCATACGGCGCGCATCCTCTGGTGTATGAACATCGCCATTGCCGATCACCGGAATAGAGACAGCCTCTTTTACATCTTTGATGTGTGACCAGTCAGCTGTGCCTGTATAGAGTTGCTCACGCGTACGACCGTGTACACTTACCGCCTGCCCACCAGCACGTTCAACCGCGAGCGCATTCTCAACTGCGAAGATATGCTCGTTATCCCAGCCGATACGCATTTTGACTGTCACCGGCTTCTCAACCGCGTCCACAACAGCAGATACCATCTCGTAGATTTTGTTAGAATCAAGCAACCAACGTGCGCCTGCATCACATTTCGTCACTTTTGGCACGGGGCATCCCATGTTAATGTCGATGATGTCTGCATTGGTTTCTTTGTCCACAATTTTGGCTGCTTCTACGAGGGAATCACGATCTCCCCCAAAAATCTGAAGGCTCAGCGGTTTCTCACGCTCATCTACAAACAACATCTCGCGTGTACGCTGGTTACCATGGACGATGGCTTTGCCACTCACCATCTCCGCACATACGAGGCCTGTTCCAAATTCTTTTGCGATCAAACGAAAAGCCGGATTACATACGCCAGCCATCGGCGCAAGTACGACCTGATTTTTCATTTCAATGCCACCAATGTTAAGCACGGTAGTCGTTCCACTCCTTTTTTAATTCTGTATATATCAAGATATAATGATCGATCAATGTCTTTGTTGATGTAGGATGACGAAACAAAACGGTCCTACTTGCCTTGCAACTCCTCGATACTGATCGACAGCACTCCGGAAATTCGATCCAGCTCTTGCTGTGTTACCTTACGGTTCCCCCGCTCAATAGTTCCCAGAATGGCCAGCGAGATGCCGGTCTCGGCAGCAAGTTCATGTTGTGTTAAACCTTTCAGCTTCCGGAATGCCCGGATTCGATTGGCCAATTGCATGTTTTCCAAAGCTGTATTCCATCCTTTCCATCCAGTACAGACAACGATGAGTGTACAAAGGTATATAGACCTGATTCCTCGCCCTCCGGTACGATATCCGACAACGGTACCAGCACAAAAGCCCGTTCGCCCATACGGGGATGTGGCAATTGAAGCAATTCGGTTTCTCGCGTCTCACCATGCATCCAGAGCAGATCCAGATCAACGGTGCGCGGTCCCCAGCGAATATCACGAACACGACCGAGTCGGTTCTCGATATCCAATAATTCCGTAAGCAACTGCTCCGGTGTCAGCATCGCCTGTACGGCGACTGCCATATTCAGAAAAGCTGGCTGATCTACATATCCTACAGGCTCCGTCTCATATAGCGCAGAACAGCGCAGAACGGATATATGAGGGTGTTCATCCAGCAAGGACAATGCTTCAAGCAGTGTCTGTTCCCGGTCGCCCAAATTGGCCCCTAAAGCAATATAAGCCTCTGAAGATTCAGAGGTCGAATGTGCAATCATGATCGGTTCTCACTTTCTTGTGCGGCGAAGCTCTACCGTTACGCCCTCAAAATGAATATCGAATGGCGGATGTGGCTTCGTCACCTTGACTGTCAATGCATTGATAATAGTATAAGTGTCTAGTAAAGAAGATGCAATATGTTCGCCCAAAGCTTCAATTAACTGGAATGATTTATTCTCAACAATCTGTTTTACCAGCTCATGGATCTCAGCATAATTGATCGTTTTGGTCAGATCATCGTTACGTCCAGCCTCACTCAGGTCCATGTCAATCTCCAGATCAATATAGTACCGCTGCCCAAGCTTCCGTTCTTCTGCAAAAACGCCATGATATCCGTAATACTCCATACGGTGCAACACCATTCTATCCATACGATCCGCCTGCCCTCTATATATATTGAAATAGTTCTATTTTGAAGTCATCCCTTTACTTTGCCTTTGAAAAACGCTGCGCTTCCACTGGACGGGTCACTCGGACCCGCCAGCATTATTTCCTCCGTAGACCCGGAGAAGCATATAACATGGCATCACACATGTCTGCCGTCCGCCGAATCGGCTTCACATCATGAACCCGAACCATCTGGCAGCCTTGGGCAATGCCAAATGCAACAGTCGCAGCCGTTCCTTCCAGCGCATCATCCGCACCGACATCCAGGGTGTTCTGGATGAATCTTTTGCGTGAGGTGGCGAGCAGAACGGGATAGCCCATTTCATTGAGCAAACCGAGCGATGACATAAGCGCCAGATTTCCCTTCAGATCCTTCACAAAACCAATGCCGGGGTCAAGGATAATCTGATCTGCTTTCACTCCGGCTGTTAACGCAATCTGTATGCTCTCCTGTACATCGCTGACGACATCACTCAGATAATCGGTATAATCTCGCTCCTGCCGATTATGCATGAGAATGATGGGACACCCCAGCTCTGCTGCCGTACGGGCCATATCTGGATCTGCTTTTGCGCCCCACACATCATTAATGATATGAGCACCCGCTAGAATGGCCTGACGCGCAACATCGGCCTTATACGTGTCTACCGATATTGGAATGTGCGGGGCTTGCTGATGCAATGCTTCAATAACTGGAATGATCCGGCTAAGCTCTTCATCGGCGCCCACGACATCTGAACCTGGACGGGTGGACTCCCCGCCGATATCAATCAGGTCCGCGCCGTCCTCCATCATCTGCTTGGCATGGGCAACCGCCCGCTCCACATTGGTATAACGTCCACCATCCGAGAACGAGTCAGGCGTGACGTTAAGAATGCCCATAATCTGTGTTTTTGACCCCAGCTTCAACTCAGCTGGCCCCCATGCATAGTTCCGTTCATAGATGACAGGTGTAAGTGTCATGAAGTATACCCCGCTTTCTGCCGGTACATACCCAGAAGGACTGCTGTAACCGGGCCAATATGTCTGTTGCTAATTATCGTTTCGGTTCCACCCTGATCCCGCAGAGTTGTCACCGGGACCAGTTCTGCCACCGAGCCGGTTAGAAATATTTCATCTGCTTGCAGTAAAACCTCCCAAGCCGCTAGTGTTTCTATGCAGGGGATCCCTCGCTGCGTAGCAATCTCAAGTACCACAGCTCTCGTGATGCCCGGCAGAATGCCGGTTGAGAGCGCTGGCGTGTAGAGTACATTTTCCCGTACCCAGAACACATTGCTGACAATGCCCTCAGCGACATGACCATCACGGGTTAATTGTAGCCCTTCTGCACCTTGGACATACTGCCCGTACCCGTTCAGCTCTCGTTTCGCCAGAATGCTGTTCATGTAATGCAGCGACTTGAACCGCACGTCTCCTTCGGGCGTATTGCGAGGTGTAGACAACCGTTGGAGCATTTTGCCGCTCTCATATACAGAGGGAGAGGGTTCAGGTAATGCTTTTGCCAGTACAATATGATTCGGCTTCGAATAATCACCAGCAGGTAAGCCTAGCGGTGCTTCACCCGCTGATACCGTATAACGAACATACGCATCCTGAAGTCCGTTTGCATCCATCAAGCGTTGAATCCAATCTGTCACCTCTGACGGAGTCGTTGTAAAAGGAATGCCCAGTTCCTCACATCCCGAAGCCATCCGCTCCAGATGCCGTTCCAGAAGATAAGGGGCCCCCTGATACGTCCGGAACGTCTCAAACAGGCCCAGTCCGTACAAAAAGCCGTGATCCGTTACAGGAACCACGGCTGCCGCCATATGAACCAACTCTCCGTTTATCGCGGCATATTGCATGTTATACCTTCACTTGTTGGGACAGGAAATTGCGAAGCATCTGGTGACCGTGGTCTGTAATAATGGATTCCGGGTGGAATTGAACCCCTTCAATTGCATATTCTTTGTGGCGCAGACCCATAATCTCACCTTCGGCTGTCTCCGCTGTAATCTCCAGACATTCAGGCAAGCTGCTGCGCTCCACAATCAGGGAGTGATAACGGGTAGCTGTGAATGGAGATGGCAATCCGGCAAATACCGATGTTCCATTATGATGCATCTCGGATGTTTTGCCGTGCATCATGCGCTCCGCACGAATGACATTACCGCCAAACGCTTGCCCAATGGACTGATGCCCCAGGCACACACCAAAGATCGGGATGCTTCCCTTGAAATGATCGATGACTGCCAGGCTAATACCCGCTTCGTTTGGTGTACAAGGACCCGGAGAGATCAGAATATGATCAGGTGCCAGTGCCTCTATGCCTGCCAAATCAATCTCATCGTTGCGGCGAACTTCCACCGTCTCACCCAGTTCACCCAGATATTGAACCAGGTTGTACGTGAAGGAATCGTAATTATCGATAACCAGTATCATATGCCTGCTCCTCCTCATCTTCCGTCAACGCAAGTGACGGTTGCTTCGTTTTATTTTAGTTTAGTTTAACAGCTTCCGTTCGTTTCGCATGTTCATGTTCGACAGCTCTGTCCGCTTCCGCCTCTTCGCTGTAGTTCACAGCTCTCATCATCGCTCTTGCCTTATTGCGGCATTCCTTGTATTCCCGATATGGATCGGAATCAATAACAATACCTGCACCGGCTTGTACATAGCCAATGCCATCCTTGATGGCAAGCGTACGAATGACGATGTTCAATTCCATATTTCCACTGTAATCCATCCACCCGATGGAACCCGTATATGGTCCACGCCGCACAGGCTCAAGCTCCTCGATAATCTCCATGGTGCGCACTTTGGGCGCTCCTGTAATCGTTCCACCCGGGAATGTCGCAGCGATCACATCAAATGCCGATAATCCTTCTGCCAGCCTGCCTTCCACTTGGGAAACGAGATGCATGACATGGGAATACTTCTCGATGGTCATCAATTCCGGCACATGAACCGAACCGTAGGCCGCAATACGTCCGATATCATTACGTTCCAGATCGACGAGCATAATATGCTCCGCCCGTTCCTTCTCACTGCTGAGCAGTTCATCCGCCATAGCTTTATCCTCTGCTTCATCACGGCCCCTTCTTCGGGTCCCTGCGATGGGACGTGCACTGACTTTGCCATTCTCCACTTTGACCAGAAGTTCGGGAGATCCACTTACCAGTTGAAACTCTGGACTACGCAGCATACCCATATACGGTGATGGATTCACAAGGCGCAGCCATTCATAAATATGCTCAGCGCTCGAATGAAGCCGCTTCTCCTGTCTTAAGGACAGATTCACCTGGAACACATCGCCCTGCCTGATATATTCCTGTACCGTACGCACAGCTTGTTCAAAGTCCTCCTGGGGAAAGGAGGTTTCCCATCCTTCCGATTCCCTTTCCGCATCTTCAGGCTGCGGTGTACGATTGACCTGCTTGTTGCGGCGTTCCAGTGCCTGCTGTTGTTCCTCGGCCTGTGCAGCCCCCATAATATGAAGCCAACGTTTCTGCATCGCTGTCGCTCGTGTTTCTGCCGCTGAATATAGGCTAAGGATATCCGTTTCGTTCCGGTTAGGCTCTATAGCCAGATGAACCATGCAGAAAAGTGCCTGCTGCTCATGGTCATACGCCCATATTTCTTCAAAGCGCATCCACCAATAATCCGGCAAAGCCGGGTTATCTTCAGCCATAACTGGAAGCTTCTCCAACGATCTTGCTACATCGTAGCTGAGATAACCTGCGTATCCACCCCCAAAGTCTGGAGCCCCATTAACCTTGGGTGCGCTATACGGCGCAGTCCATCTCTTCAATACATCAAGCGGCTTGCCGCTGTCTGTCGAGGTGGTTCCTTGCGTCACATCATGAATAATCGCTTCTTGACCTTTACCGGAAATAACGGATACGGGGTCTAACCCCAGAAATGTATATCTCCCGCCTTTGCCATTCTCCAGCACAATTGCGTATGGTGACGCCTGCTCCCAGGCTGCCTCCCACGATAACGGTAAACCGCCATGATACGGTCCCTCATCCGACTTCGTGATATAGGGCATCATGGTCCAGCCTTGTCCAGCCCACTCCGTCCAGTCGGCGTATGTTGTCATCAGGTGTGTCATTGCGGTGTGCCGCCCTCCATCTGTCGCTAGTTCTATTGTCTGATAGTATACTAAAGCGCCGCCCCTTTTAAAAGCATTACGCCAAAAATCCTCCATACCCGTCATACGGGCAAGGAGGATTGGTTTTGTCATTTGTAGACTTAGCCTTCGAAGTTGTAAAGCGGTGTGCTGAGGTAACGTTCGCCGTTACTTGGCACAATCACGACAACGCGCTTGCCTTCACCCAACTGTTTCGCAACCTGAAGACCTGCACGGATCGCCGCACCGGAAGAAATACCGGACAGAATGCCCTCTTCCTTCGCTACCTGACGAGCCGTCTCGAATGCATCATCATTCTCAATGTGAATGATCTCATCATAGATTTCCTGATCCAGAATCTCAGGGATAAAGTTGGCACCAATCCCTTGGATCTTATGTGGTCCTGGTTTGCCGCCTGCCAGAATTGGCGAAGCTGCTGGCTCAACCGCAACAATTTTAATACCAGCGAAAGCTTCTTTGAGCACTTCGCCTGTACCTGTAATTGTTCCGCCTGTACCAATTCCCGCAACGAAAGCATCCAACGTACCACCCACAGATTGGATCGCGTCCACAATCTCAGGGCCAGTCGTTTCACGGTGGATCTTCACGTTGGCTTTATTTTTAAATTGCTCAGCCATGAAATAGGATGGGTTTTCTTTCAGCAGTTCTTCGGCTTTTTTTACAGCACCATTCATACCTTCCGCTCCAGGTGTAAGCACAAGCTCAGCACCATACGCACGAAGCAAGTTGCGACGCTCCAAGCTCATTGTCTCAGGCATTACAATAACGGACTTGTAGCCTTTGGCTGCAGCCACCATCGCGAGTCCGATTCCCGTGTTACCACTTGTTGCTTCGATAATGGTATCACCTGGTTTCAGCTTGCCTTCTTTTTCCGCTTCTTCCACAATGCTAATTGCGATACGGTCTTTCACACTTGAACCTGGATTCTGGTACTCCAGCTTCACGAATACTTCAGCACTGCCTTCAGGTACGATACGGTTCAGACGAACAAGCGGAGTACCTCCGATGAGTTCTGTTACGTTATTAACTACTTTAGCCATATGAATGCCCTCCTTAGTGGATGAATAAAACTTGAGTCCTGTTAACCTATACTGTGCGGCCGGTAGCCTCTGGATGTTATAGAAGAACTGCGGAAATCCTGTTGATCCTATCCCTTGCTGCTAAGATTTCTAGACAGGGTGGAGGTTTCCGAAAGTTTCTTTGTTCATAAAATAAAGCTTTTATATCCGAGTAAACGAGTAGGTATTTATTATTTTCATCTTATCAACGTTAACCCTTATTGTCAATATGAGTACTCAAAAAAATACTCTGCCTTCGGCCCTAAGACCGCAGACAGAGTATTTTTATCAAGATGTAGCAGTACGAGAAAATCTTCTCCATTGAATTCAGGAGGCAGGAATTTCGGACAGGATCACGGCTTCATACTTGTTGCGCAGCATTTGCTCTACCTGCGGCAACGGATCGGCCTGACTCAGAGCCAGTTGCATTCGAATCTCCTCATGGACCTCTTCGGCAGACTGCACCTGGCGTTCTTCTTTATCATTAAGTCTGATAATAGCATAGCCCTCTTCCACTCGAACTGAACCAGCAATATCGCCCACATCCAGCCCGGCAGCGAGTTGAAGGATTTCTTCTGGCTGGAATGGATCATTCCGCTCAATCCATCCCAGCCTCCCACCAGCATCACGAGAGAAGCTGTCCGTCGATTGACTGCGAGCAGCTTCTTCAAAATCTTGTCCCTTCTCCAACGCATCCAGTAAGGAATCGGCTTCCTCTTCTTCCTTCACTACGATGATGGACAAGTCATATTTCTCGGGGGAAACGTAATCCTCACGGTGTTCAGTCCAGTAATGCTCAATATCTGCATCCTTGATCTGTATGCTAATCGTTGCGATTTTCTCAAGCAGCAGCCTGTAGCCGGCTTCCAATTCAAGTTCCTGTTTCGACAGGCCCAATTGAGACTTCATTTCGTCAAAATATGATTTCTCTGAATCGTACCCATCCATCGCGGCGGCAAGTTCTCTTGCAATCTCTTGGGGAGTGACGATCAGCTTGCGTTCAATTGCTTCGGCATATACTGCTTTACGGTTTAACATCTGGAGTAATAACTCACTGCCGTAACGTCTTTTCAGCGCATCGGTCCACTCTTTGTCCGTGATAACTTCTCCGTTGATCGTCGCTACGGTGCTTCCTTCTTCCGTATTGGCATCATGGGATGCATCTGCCTCGTCTTTGCCCTGTCTGAGACCATGCATAGCCATAACCGTTCCCATAACCAGCATGCCCAGCGTCAAGACAATTACAGCCGTCCACAACCCTTTTTCCTGTCTTGTCATTCCGCATCCCGTCCCCGCATAGATCAGTTCTTGGCTTGCTCTAGGATGGTCTCAAGTTGTTCTTTGTTAAAGTCATAGGCTTCATTACAGAATTGGCAGACCACTTCAGCCTGGCCCTCTTCTTCAATTAATTGCTCCATCTCCGTTTGGCCCAGGCTGATCAGCGTCTTCTCTACCCGCTCACGTGAACACTCACAGCTAAAATGTATATCCAGTCCTTCCATCACTTGTACATCTGGCAACAATCGGCGAAGCAACTCTTCCAACTCAAGTCCCTGCTCCAGCAACGTCGTCACTGGCGGCAACGTACTAATGGCGTTTTCGATCGCCGTGATCTCTGGATCTGTCAATCCCGGCAACAGCTGCATAATGAATCCACCTGAGACAATAACGGAATTATCCGTATCAACGAGCACACCAACGCCTACAGCAGAAGGTGTTTGCTCCGATTGCGCAAAGTAGTACGTGAAGTCTTCGCCCAGTTCTCCTGAAATAATAGGCACACTACCACGATATGGCTCTTTCAGTCCCAAATCCTTCGTTATGTTGATGAAACCTTCCGTTCCAACTGCGCCTGCAACGTCCAGTTTACCCACACTATTACTTGGCAAGTGTACATGCGGATTAGAAACATATCCTCGTACTTCGCCTTTCGCATTGGCATCAGCTACAATCTGTCCAATGGGGCCATCACCGTTGACTTGTACCGTTAACTTCTCTTCACCTTTGAGCATTGCACCCATAATGGCTGCTGTTGTAACCGTACGCCCCATGGCAGCTGTAGCCGTGGGAAACGTATCGTGTCTTCTGCGTAGTTCCTCAACCAGTTCCGTAGTCTGGATAGCAAAGGCTCTTACCTTTCCATTCATTGCTGTACCACGAATTAACCGGTCATGCTTGTTGTTGTTTTCCAAGTCATTCAGCCTCCTTTGGCGTATCGCCATAATAGTCGTAACACAGAAAAAACGGCACAACACTTAAGCTGTAATCTCAGCTCGCTGTATGCCGTCACTATGCTCACCTTTCCCGGTTCCGCTCATATATAATACGCAGCCCTTCAAGCGTAAGCAGCGGATCAACTTCCTCTATACTACGGGTTTCTTCTGCGATAAGTGTAGCAAGACCACCCGTCGCGATAACTCGGGGCTTCGCTCCCATCTCCTCGCGAATACGTTCTACAATACCATCTACCTGCCCTGCATAGCCAAATATAATACCCGCTTGCATAGCATGAATAGTATTACGGCCAATGACCTTTTTAGGTTTCTCCAGCTCTATACGAGGCAACTTGGATGCCCGCTCATAGAGCGCTTCAGTGGCGATCTGAATGCCAGGTACAATAGCTCCCCCCAGGTAGTGACCTTTCTCGTCAATACAGTCAAAGGTCGTTGCAGTACCGAAATCGACCACGACGAGAGGGCCGCCATACTTCTCAACGGCTGCCACTGCATTAACAATACGATCTGCACCCACTTCACGTGGATTCTCGTATCGCAGGTTCAGGCCGGTTTTGATACCAGGCCCCACGAGTAATGGTTTTTTGCCTACATATTTCTCACACATCGCTTCGATTACATTCACCAGTGGCGGAACCACCGATGAGATGATTACACCTTCGATGTCGCTTGCCCTGATGCCGGACATATGAAATAAATTATAAATCAATACGCCGTATTCATCCACTGTTGACTGACGTGATGTACTCAGACGAAAGTGGTGCAGCAACTCCCGGCCTTGATATACGCCGAGCACCATATTGCTGTTCCCCACGTCTACAACTAGAATCAAAGAGGTTCACCCCTCTTTCTTTTCATTTAAATCCAGGCTGATATCCAGGCTCTCAAAAGAATAGGTTAACCTGCCAACCGAAATTACATCCACACCGCTCTCTGCAATTCCACGAATGGTCTGGAGAGATACGTTACCTGATGCTTCAACCTTCACATGTGGAGCCTGCTCACGAATGAGTTCAACCGCTTCACACATCCGATCTGGATGCATGTTATCCAGCATAATGATATCTGCCCCGGCTTGCAAGGCTTCTCTCACCTGCTCCAGATTCTCAGTCTCCACTTCAATCGTCATCGTGTGCGGAATAACGGTTCGTGCTCGATGTACCGCTTCGGTAATTCCGCCTGCACCCTTAATGTGGTTATCCTTAATCATAACGGCGTCGTAGAGTCCAAATCGATGATTCGCTCCGCCCCCCACGCGCACCGCGTATTTCTCGAGTAACCGGTGACCCGGCGTAGTCTTACGTGTATCCACGAGCCTAGTCTTAAGGCCATCCAGCACGTCCACATAGGCACGTGTACGCGTAGCTATTCCCGACATACGTTGCAGCAAGTTAAGTGCCAGTCGCTCACCCGTAAGCAGTGAGTGTGTACTTCCCTCTACCTCGGCCAGAATCGTTCCATGCGTGACCTTGTCTCCGTCTTTTACCTTCGGTGTAAATACAAGTTCAGGATCGACTACCTGAAATACGAGTTCGGCTACGGTCATGCCTGCAATAATACCATTATCTTTAGCATGTATAATGGCCTTGGATTGGTTGCCTGCTGGGATCGTCACACTTGTTGTAACGTCACCTGCGCCAACATCTTCACGAAGCCAGTTTTTAATCGATTCGATAAGTCCATCATTATATCCGTTCAGTATCATGACATCAATTCCTCCACAATCGCTTGTTCTCGCTGCTGCAGACTATGCTTCTGCCACACGACATCATCACGTGCCGGGAAATCTTCACGATAGTGAGCTCCCCGACTCTCCTCGCGGTGTAATGCTCCGCTAGTAACTAACCAGGCACAAGTCAGAAGGTTGGCATACTCCAGTTCTTCCTTTTGGGTAAGTGTCTGATCAAAAAATTGCAATTCCTGTTGCAGCTTGTCCATGGCCTTCTGCAGATTCTCACCATTCCGGCGTAAGCCGACCTGACGAACCATCATTTTCTGTAGTCGCAAGCGTCTTTCGGATATAGGTTTTTGCTCTTTCATGATCTTGCTATTCATGTCCACAGATGCGGTCGAAGTTCCTCTTACTTGTAGTGAACCGAGCGGGGAAAGTGATTGAATGCGATCAACAATTCTCCGGCCAAATACAATCGCTTCAGACAAGGAGTTGCTTGCCAGACGGTTAGCTCCATGCACTCCTGTAGAAGATACCTCACCACACGCGAATAACCGGGAGATGCTGCTCTCTCCACTAAGATCCGTTTTCACTCCGCCCATCATGTAATGGGCAGCAGGTGCAACGGGAATCCAGTCCGTTGTCATATCCAATCCATAACGCATACAAGTCTCATATATGGTAGGGAAACGATGCTTGATCATCTCCGGCTGTTCATGTGTAATGTCCAGATACACAAAGGTGCTGTTGGTAGACTCCATCTCACTAACAATCGCTCGTGCCACGATATCACGTGGTGCCAGTTCAAGCTGGGCATGATATCGATCCATGAAGCGTTCGCCCTTCACATTACGTAAATATGCTCCCTCACCACGTACGGCTTCTGACACAAGGAAACGTGGTGCCCCCGGGTAACAAAGAGAGGTGGGGTGGAATTGGATAAATTCCATGTCACGAACGACAGCCCCAGCCCGGTAGGCCATGGCTACACCATCGGCAGTAGCTACATCCGGATTCGTCGTGTATCGGTACAGTTGTCCCGCCCCACCAGAGCAGAGAACGGTTGCCTGTGCCTTCACGAACACTTGGGATCCATCATCCTTCTGAATCAGAGCGCCGATGCATTCCCCTCGATCTCGATCCGTAATCAGGTCAATCACAAAGTGCTCATCCCATACTTCAATTCCAGGATGTTCATTCACTTCGACCGCAAGCGCACGTACAATCTCATATCCCGTTGCATCCCCGTTGGCATGCAAAATACGGCGGTGGCTATGCGCACCTTCCTGCGTCAACGCCAACTCGCCGTTCTCCAGGTCAAACAACGTACCCAGACGAATCAGTTCCTTCACCCCGTCCGGACCCTCATTCACCAATACCTCTACCGCCTCGGAGCGGCATAAGCCCGCTCCTGCAACAAGTGTGTCCTGTAAGTGGTAAGCAGGTGAATCATCTTCAGCAATAACCGCAGCGATTCCTCCCTGCGCATACCTGGTGTTACTTTCTAGTAACGACTTCTTCGTGATCATTAATACACGTTGTTGCTCACTTGCCTTAATGGCGGTGAACAGACCAGCAATCCCTGAGCCTATAACCAGTACATCCGTCTCTACCATGGGTAGCGCAGACAGATCAAAATCAACTAAATATTGCGGTATCATGTTATTCACCTGTCTTGGAGCAAGAGTAGCGCATTCTACTTCACCAATAACATGCGCTCTAGTGATTCTCTGGCTTTGTCGGCAACGGCCGGTGGCACATAGATTTGCGGCTTCATCGTTTCCAGGCATTTCACCAGTTTCTTCAAGTTGTTGACCTTCATGTTAGGACATACGAGGAACTTGGTCGCAAAATGAAACTGTTTATCCGGACTATCCAGACGAAGCTGGTATCCAGTACCATCTTCGGTACCTACAATAAATTCCTTCGCTGATGAATTTTTGCAATACT
The DNA here is from genome assembly GCF_012912005.1 of Paenibacillus sp. SZ31. Lineage (GTDB taxonomy): Bacteria > Bacillota > Bacilli > Paenibacillales > Paenibacillaceae > Paenibacillus. The sequence goes on along the minus strand of NZ_JABBEA010000023.1, from coordinate 49,386 downwards.
CCAGAATGGCTGTTGTACTGCCTACAAAATCACCCATCTCTACAACCTCAGGACGACACTCTGGATGGACAACAAACTCTGCATTCGGATGCTTGGCTCTCATCTCCACCACATCTTTGACTGTGAGCATATCATGCGTGTTGCAGTAGCCTTCCCAGATAATCATTTTCTTGTCTGTATGCTGCTGCACATAATGTCCCAGGTTTTTATCTGGTACCCAGATAATTTCGTCGGAATCCACCGATTGAATAACTCGAACTGCATTCGCTGATGTACAACAGATGTCAGTCTCTGCTTTGATCTCAGCCGAGGAATTGATATACGTAACCACCTTGGCATTAGGGTGTTGTGCTTTCAATTTGCGTAGTCCATCCACATTCACCATATCTGCCATCGGGCAACCCGCACGCTCATCCGGGATAATAACTGTTTTGTTCGGCGCCAGAATTTTAGCGCTTTCACCCATAAAGTGAACACCACAGAATACGATCACATCTGCATCTGTTTGTGCTGCCTTCTGGGCTAATAGAAACGAATCTCCACGGAAGTCAGCAACCTCCTGAACCTCGTCACGCTGGTAATAATGGGCAAGAATAATGGCATTACGTTCCTTCTTCAACTCCAAAAGCCGCTCACGCAGCTCGCGGTTCATCTCAGCCTTGCGCTCTAAAGCCAGAGCTTCCACCTGTGATCCTCTCCTTTATCGGGACAGCGTCATGCGCTGTTTCGTAGGGCTAACCTAAGTCGTTATCTTCGCTTGAGAAACGAATCACAAGCGGTTTAACAACTAATTTACACAACGTTCATGACTCTGTCAATAAATGAAAAAGGTCCAGAACAGCGCTGTAACCACCCGTTTGCTAACTGGTTCGCCATCTAACTCCCGTTTATCTTTATCTATCCTCTTTTAAAATAATGGACAAAAAAAGAGAGCCCGAGGGCTCTCCTGATCTCACCTGCTGTCCTAGCCAGATGTATTATACATTAAGACGTTGGCTTCGTTCCACCATCATCCGGGTTATTGTTATTACCCTTTTCCAGATTCGGAGCTTCGTTCGGAATATCTCCGGCTGGTGGCTCAGGCGTTTCATCTTTACCTTGAATGCGGACACGCACATCACCGATGTTGTCGATGATAGGCTCTCCGCCCTCAGTTGGCGTACCTTCACCATCATTGTCGTTCTCTGCTTTTGGAGTCAAAGAACCTGTCTCGATCAATTGCTTGATCTGATCCATTTCCAAAGTCTCAACCTCAAGCAAAGTTTGAGCGATCAGATGCATCTCTTTTGAATGTTTAACAAGCAAGTCCTTACATTTCTCATAACATTCATTAATAAAGCGTTGCATTTCCTGATCAATCTCGTAAGCAATGGAATCTGAGTAATTCTGTTCATGACCGATATCCCGACCAAGGAATACCTGTCCTTGTGAACTTCCGAATTGCATAGGACCCAATTTCTCACTCATACCGTATTCCATAACCATGCTGCGAACAATACCTGTCGCTTGCTGGAAGTCACTGTATGCACCAGTACCAATTTCTCCGATGAACAATTCTTCAGCTACACGACCTCCGAGGAGTCCGGTTACTTTATCAAGCAGTTCCTGCTTGGTAACCAGCATACGGTCTTCTTTTGGCAACATGATTACATATCCACCCGCACGTCCGCGCGGAATAATGGTCACTTTATGTACCATATCAGCATGTTCGAGGAAGTATCCTACAATGGTATGACCTGCTTCGTGATAAGCAACGATTCGTTTCTCGCGATCACTGATGACACGGCTTTTCTTCTCCGTACCAACGATGACACGGTCAATCGCTTCGTCAACTTCTTTCATGGAAATATCTTTACGGTTACGACGTGCTGCAAGCAATGCCGCTTCGTTCAAGAGGTTTTCCAAATCCGCACCAGAGAAGCCTGTTGTACGTTTCGCGATAATATCCATCTTCACATCTTTGGTCAGTGGTTTATTACGGGAATGTACTTTCAGGACAGCTTCACGGCCTCTTACATCAGGGCGGTCAACCGTAATTTGACGGTCAAAACGTCCTGGACGCAGCAAGGCAGGGTCCAAAATATCTGCACGGTTCGTTGCGGCTATGATGATAATACCTTCGTTAACTCCGAATCCGTCCATCTCAACGAGCAACTGGTTGAGTGTTTGTTCACGTTCATCGTGACCACCACCAAGACCAGCACCACGCTGACGTCCTACAGCATCAATCTCATCGATAAAGATGATACATGGGGCATTTTTCTTCGCATTTTCAAACAAATCACGTACACGTGATGCACCGACACCGACAAACATTTCCACGAAGTCGGAACCTGAAATAGTGAAGAATGGTACACCCGCTTCACCGGCTACGGCACGAGCGAGCAATGTTTTACCGGTACCTGGAGGCCCTACAAGCAATACGCCCTTAGGAATCCGTGCACCTACTGCTGCGAATTTCCGAGGATCCTTGAGGAAGTCTACAACCTCAACAAGTTCCTGTTTCTCTTCGTCAGCACCCGCAACATCTTCAAATGTAACCCGCTTCTTCTCTTCGTTATAGAGACGAGCACGGCTTTTACCAAAGTTCATTACTTTACCGCCGCCGCCTTGAGCCTGATTAAACAGGAAGAAGAACAGCAGGAACATAATGATCAAAGGAATAAAGGAAGTCAGCAACGTCAACCAGATGCTGTCACCTTTCATTGGCTCCTGATGATATTGGAAATTGTTAGTTTCACTTGCAGCTACAAGTTCACTAATTGCCTCATCTGTAGGAGGAATATACGTTGAGAAATTTTCTGATTTGGCGCCATCAGGTGCCTTCTTGTATTGACCGGTCACGAGGTACGTTTGACCGTTGAATTGAACCGTCAATTCAGAGACATTGTTGGCTTTGATCGCTGTACGCAACTGATCATATCTAGGATTATCGGTGGCTTCGCCGCCATTGCTGACGAACTGGACTATCCCCACCACAACTAAAAAAAGAATCAAATAAAAACCAGAATTCCGGATGAACCGATTCATCCCCTACCTCCTCTCGAGACACTTTAATTATTTTAACATAGCCCGACATGGCTTCTCAACAGAAGCCAAGAACAGCTCAAGGCTTGGGTCGGGCAGGATATTAGCTACTGTAGACTTCCGGCTTCAAAATCCCGATATAGGGCAGGTTCCGGTACTTCTCGGCAAAATCCAAACCGTAACCAACGATGAACGCGTCAGGAATGTCAAAGCCTGTGTAATGAGCTTCCAACTCAACTTTACGGCCTGAAGGCTTGTCGAACAGCGTAACCACACGCACCGATTCGGCACCGCGGTTCTCTAGCAGTTCAATCAGATAGCTGAGTGTAAGTCCGCTGTCGATAATATCTTCGACAATCAGGACTTCCCGTCCTTCAACGGATACATCCAGATCCTTAATGATTTTGACAACACCTGATGACTTGGTGGAAGCGCCATAACTGGATACCGCCATGAAATCCATTTCAACAGGTACCGTTATGTTTTTAACCAAATCAGCCATAAATATAAACGCACCCTTGAGCACACAAATGACCAAAGGATTGCGGTTTGCATATTCGGCACTTAGTGTTGCGCCTAATTCCTTGACTTTAATCTGAATTTCTTCTTCACTGATCAATACTTCCTGAATGTCGTTCTGCAACTGTGCGAACCTCCTAAGTTATACTATGAAAGCCTTACCTGAACCATAACCACTACCCCTGAATCGCTGAATCGCCTACAGTCATGTACAGGATTGCGGAAGTGCCCTCCCTGACAGGAGCCACATTGGACCGTCGAACACCCGGTAACCAGATGATATGACCTGCTCCATCACATACCACAGGAATACGTGGACGAACAGATGGGGGGATTTTCTCATCGATGAAAATATTTTTCACCTTTTTGCTTCCGTTTAATCCCATCACTTTCATGGTATCTCCAGGTAACCGTGAACGCACAACCAGCGGCATAAGCAGTTGATCCGCATCAAACGCGGCTTGATCCGCCGATTCTGGTACATGATAGTCCTCGGGACTCACCGGCATCAACCGAATATACCGGTTAATCTCGGTGAGTGAAAGCTCATAAGTTCCACTCCATTGCTTAAGACGATACTCGTAAGATTGATCCTGTACGTCCGTCCGTATGCCAAAAGAAATCAGATTATACTCCCGAGTGCAGGCGAGTGTCTGTCCTATATCCAGGCTCCAGGTCGTCACATGGGTCTCCATGACCTTGCGACGAATGGTTTCTATACGGGTAAAGTCGACAAAATCACTGTCCAAAGGCAGATAATTCAATATTAGTTTAATCAACCTTCGTTGTAAAGCGACATGTAACTTCAAGAAGGAAGGCACCTCAAAGGTTTGCCTTCCGCCGTTCACCTGCACTAGACACCTGTATGTGTCATATGCACTCTGCTCCATGAAATCGTCTTCATCACCCACAATTTCGGCAAGCCGATTCAATGACGGCGTGAGTTGTCCATTATACTGCCCCAAAAAAGGAAGCACATCCAAGCGAATGGCATTACGCCGATATTTACGCAGGGAGTTGCTCTCATCATTGAAATACATAAAACCCTGGGTATTACAAGCTTCTACAAGGTCTGTCTTGTTTATACGAAGGCATGGACGAATAAGTTCCACATTTTTTTCTCGCCTTTTAAACTTCATTCCTGCGAGTCCCGACAAGCCGGTTCCACGAAGCAAATGAAGCATGACCGTCTCTGCCTGATCATCCGCATGATGTGCCAAAGCGATGCTTGCCGCATTATATTTGGAAGCCACTTCGTGCAGAAAGGCATATCGCTTGTTGCGGGCCGCTTCCTGTGGTCCTTGACCCGTAAGCTCCATATATGAAGGAACATCGGCCTTAGTCCATTCAAAAGCAATCCCAAGCTGCTGTGCCAGTTCCATCATTTTCTCCGCTTCATCATCAGATTCACTCCGGAAGCCATGATGCACGTGGGCACAGATCAATTCAAGTGGCACATGCCGCTTGCTGATCTCGTGCATGATATGCAAAAAAGCCACCGAGTCCGGCCCGCCCGATACTGCGACGACAATCCGATCCCCGGGAACCCATAACTGATGCTCTTCCGCTGCATCCAGCACGTTATTCACCAGCATGTTCCAGCGTAAAGCCTCCATACCTGTTCCTCATTCCTTGCGTTATGTATATGCACCCTCACAGATCAGAAACGTAGTGCATAGATGAGCACCCCAATAAGTAATATCACAGATACAGCAAATGCGTTCTTAAGCCAGCGCGGTGTTGTACTTTTGGAACGACGACGAAGAGGCGTGGGGCGTGCCATCATTTCCTTCCATCCTTGTGCCGCATGGCCTGCATCACGAAACTGACCTCGTAAGGCTTGTATCGTCCAATTGCGAAAAGGACCCAGTCGTTCACTGCGCTCCACCAGCGCTACGAGCTGATTCACACTTCGCAGTTGCGGCAAACCTTCGGCTGCAAGTGCCTTGAGCGCGTCTGCTTCAAGTACATGAATCAACAATAATGCAAAAGCAAATACATCATAGGTACCATCTGCTGTTCGACTACCTGCATTCCAGAAGCCCCGATCATACCATTCGGTGAACTGCTTGACGCTTCGACCAATCGACGTAACTCCGCCGTAGTCGATCAATTCCACCTGCCCATAATCGGATACCAGCACATTCTGAGGCTTGAGATCACCAAACACCCATCCCGCCTGATGCAATTGTGCCAGCTTCTGCAAGAGTCTAAGTCCAACCAGAAGTGTCCAGTCTGTCCCCTGACGCCGAATGAAGTGATGAAGAGCCTCACCTCGAACGTAACGCATCACATAAAAAGGAATATCCCGGCCACGAACGGCATAATCATCCACATCTTTAAGATAGGAAGGAATGCCGCTCTGCCGAAGGGCCTCATGATTACGCTGTAGTTGAAAAGATTTGAGCACATTGACTTCCGATTGCAGATCTACCGGGTCAAATCCCATTTTAAGCGCGTAGTGTTTGCCATTTTCACCCCGTTGGACAAGAAAAACGATGCCATTGGCTCCTTTGCCCAGTAGCTTCCGAATCGTGTAACGACTGCGATTCCATTTCCCTGTAACCACGGTTCCTGGCGGGAAAGAGGCGTCAGACAACGTTGTCACCGAGCATCCCTTCTCTTTCAATGCGATAGTTCCCTTCTATTTCCTGCTGTTCCTCCAGTGTACCATAACGGTAAAAATCAATCACCTTCTGAATTGCAGGACCTGTCGGCGTTGCACCCTTCATCTGCAAACGTCCAAACAGGGACCGAACCCGGCCTGGATCCGTTGTCCAGTCAATATCCATTACCGCATCTTCTCCACTGTGTCGTCCCGGAAAATGAAATACGGAAAGCTTGCTCTGACCCATGCGCGCCTGCAAACTTAACATTAAATCGCGAATGCCTTCTTCTACCGCAGCCAGTTTGGGCTTCATGCTGGCACTGACGTCAATCAGCAATATCACCTGTAACGCTGTAGTTTCAGCCATATCATCCATTACTTCCACGACCCGGGCGCGTTGTGCAGGCTCCAGATCCGTTACCGTTTTGGGCTCCTTCTCTCCCAAAATTTGTGTTAACTCTCTATTAACCGCCTGCTGAATGGTCTGAACCACCGTTTTCCTTGTCATCATCTGCATGGTATGGGCAAGCTGCCGTGTACCTACAATTTGGCTGATTCCACCTCCAGCTCTGGCAATATCCTCAATCTCCCGGCTGCCCAGCTCACCAATGGTTCCATAATCAATCACACCAACCACATTAACCGTAATCCCCTCTTCCTGCGCTTCGGCCGCTGCCAGCACCGGACTTGGTCCTACATTGGAACAACCGTCGGTGATCAACAAGATTTGCTTCATCCGATATCCCTCCGTTATTCGTTACTCTCCAACTCTATGACTAGCATTGCCAGAATGAAGAGACTTCAAACAGAAGAATATGCAATTAACTGACGGTCCGTGGACGCTCCATCCGGTTGATGCCAGGCACACGTAGTGTGGCCCATTCAGGGCGGAAATGCTCTACTTTTCCAACAACGACGGTCATATCATCCAAAATTTCATGCTGCTGATATCTTATGACACTCTCAAGCAGGCAATCGGCCAAATCTTGCGGATCATCTGTATCAATCTCTTGAATGAGTCGTTTCATCCATAGCTCTTTGTTCACCGCATACCCCGGTGCATCATAGATGCCATCCGTCATCATAATGAGGATATCCCCCGGCTGAAGCTGTACCGTCACCAGATCCACTTCAATATCTTTAATAATACCGATTGGCAAATTACTGGCTGAGACTTGAATAACCTCCTGTCCACGTTTGATAAAGCTTGGTGTTGATCCGATTTTCATAAACGTGGTCTCCGCCGTATATTCATCAATCAGCGCCATATCAACTGTGGCATACATCTCTTCAGGTGAGCGCAACATCAGAACGGAGTTCACCGATTTGATTGCCAGTTTCTCGTCCATTCCTGACTGTAGCAACTGTTCCAGAATATTCAGAGCTGCACTGCTCTCCATGCGCGCCCGTTCTCCATTGCCCATTCCATCACTGAGCGCCACCGCAAATGTACCGTTACCTAACTCAACCGTACTGAAGCTATCGCCTGACATCACATCTCCCCCTTTGGCAGCAGCAGCAACACCGGTGGTTACCTCGAACGTTTTGGCTGAACCAAACGTAACGGTCGCCAGTCCCTGACGAGGGTCGGTCATGGTCTCATGCAAGACGGCAATATGCTCGTCCAACACATCCGAGATCAGCGGAGCAATCATTTTCCTGCACTCATCGAATCCACGTGTATATGCATGTACAATCTCAATCTCTACATTGCCCGCTTCCAGATTGATGATCTCAATGGAGTGAATGGACAAGCCCAATGACTCCAGTGCGTCCCGAATCTGCTCCTCCTGTTGCACCATCTCATCACTTTCCCGCTGAATTTCTTTGGCAAGGTCCTCCATGACCTGAGATACACCAGATAATTGCTCTGCAACCAGCTGCCGGCTATCGATAATTTGACGCTTCCACTGCATGTTATGTTGATGCAGTCCATACTGGGCACGCATGACTTCAAGGACCTCTTCCGGTTTCGCACACACCCTGTTCCAGTCGACTGGAATCTGCTTGCCTGAGATCTCCGGGTTTCCTTCAATCGTACTCATCACGTCCGTCATATATTTGTAGGTTTGAATAAACTTCGCATCCCAGCATTGTGTACGCTTGAAGCAGCTTGCACATGTGCCCTCGGCAACCGCATTCATGAAATGGTCCATTCCACCTTCTTTCTGTACCTGCTCCCCTGCACCGGACATCTGATCAAAGCTACGTGACAATTGACGGAATACCTGTGAGAACCGGGTTACCCGTTCTGCCGTGATATCCCGTATCCGTTTGGCATACTCATGCTGCGATTTGGTATGATCCTGCGTACCCGGTACATATTTGGATATCGCCGTCATCAGGCTTTTAGGTGTTAACATGAATAGTACGATAGCTGCACACGTCTCCCATAATGAGTTCATCACATCGCCCAGTCCGCCCAGATATATGGATAGAATGGACGAACCCAGCAGCATGCCCAGTGCAACCGCCGCACGTTTGCCTTCTCGAAGCATACCCGCCAGCATCCCGGCAAAAGCAAGCAGGCTCATCTGATACACCGCTGACATGTCAGCCAGACTCAGAATCAAGCCGGTAATGACCCCAACTGAGGCTCCAAGGGGGGCTCCGCCCACCAGCGCAAAGATTAATATGAGGTAACGGGAGAGCATATGCTCGACGGATAAAGACTGAATGGTCCACCCTACGGCTCCCGTCATAACGGAAGCGAGCAATATGATCAGGCAGAGGATCTCCTCGTTCTTTAGGCTGAACTTTTTTTTGCGGTAGGTGAAGATCGGTATGGCTTGTATAAAAACAAGGGTGAGCACGAAACTTAGTACGGAATCCATCGTGAGCATCAGCATCGCGTACCAGCTGAAGGATGGTCCAATCACAACCGCGAATAACTTGACCATAAATGTAGTCGTAAACACCATCGTTGGTGCATAAGATAATTCAGCACGATCATATGACTCCAGACCGCGGAAGAGCAGATAAAAGATGGCGATCTCCGATGCAACAATGAGTGGTACCGGAAACGGTGCAAAGAGACTGCCTGCGAGAAGTGCAGTGCCTACCGGAATGATGTAATCCCTGCGCATGAAAGCAATTACGGCGAAGTAAGCAATGGCAAAGGGAGATAACTCATTCAGGATCATGGCCTTTCCGAGCAGGAACCCCATAAACGTAAGCAGCAGTACCCATTTGCGGGAAGCAACCATTTGGACAGCCTTGCGGGAGCCAAGCCATTGTTTCAGACGTACCGACAGCTCCTCCCGAGCTTCCGTACCTCCTTTACCTGCTTTCATTCCCGGAAATTGAATGACATTCCACTTTTCCATCATCCTCAAGGCACCCCATTCGATTAATTTGAATTTTCGTGTTTCGTTCTCGATGGTTCTGATTATAGATAGATTAGAAGACGTAGTTTGTCAGAATAGGTGGGCAGGGTTCAAAAAGTTTACGACAAAAGAAACGAGCTTGGCGCGGTGGTGCGAAACCCCCGGCCTTATTGTGGTTTCATTCACTCTCCTACTTGTTTCCGACAAGGGAAATGTCTGATTTTGAACCGGAGTTAGTTTGGCCTCGCCATCATTTGAGCAGGATAGCTGTGGAATGCCACGGAAACCTGTCGGTAAAAAATGGTAGACGACAAATGTTCTTATGGTTCCAATTTGCCGTGCAGAAAAACTGGGGATATGGAGCTTCACCTTACAAAAAAAGCTATTCAGCTACTTATCTGTGAAAGATGAAAGTAAACGCAAAAAAACCGTTAGCCCATGGGCTAACGGTTTTTTTTATATGTTTAGATCAGGTTGAGACAGATTACACACGCTTGGCTCCGCGGCCTCCGCGTTTGCCTTCTGTGTTCTTCTTAAGCGAAGAGATCCGCTCTTCACTATCTTTCAGGAAGCGTGACATTTTATCCTCAAATGAAGGTTTGCCTGCTGCGGGCTTGAAAGAACGGCCTCCGCGGTCACCACGGTTAAATCCACCGCCGCCGCCACCACGACCTTGGCCACCACTTGGGCCTCCGCCGCTGAATCGTTCGCGATCTCCTCCACTGCGTTCCGGTCTAGGAGCTCTCGGGGGTCTGGATTGTGTTTGTTGCTCAACCGGTTTGTCAACAGCTTGCTTAATGGAAAGTCCGATCTTGCCATCCTTGTCAACGTTGATAACCTTCACTGTAACGAGGTCATTCAGCTTCAGGTGGTCGTTGACATCTTTGACGTAATTGTCGGCGATTTCCGAGATGTGAACGAGACCCGTGACACCTCCTGACAGATCCACAAATGCTCCAAAATGCGTGATTCCTGTCACCTTGCCCTCTAACTTGGTGCCCACTTCAATTGCCATAGAATAAAATGATCCTCCCTTAAAAATATACAACCCGATTTTTTGAATGCCAAAATCAATGCTGCGCTAATGTAATTATACCTTATGCCGTAAACCAAGGTCAACTGAACACTACCCCATCAGAGAGCCTATTTTTTCCGGTTTAACGGCTTCAGACACACGGATAACAAACCTAGCTCGGTAATGGACCGAATTCCATCAGTTCCCTGACTCTTCAACCTGGATCGGCGTTTCCTCAGGAAGATAATATCCTTTTTTCCGTGCCAGCTGTCCTATGTATTCGGGGTCATTCAACCGGCTGACTTCGTACTTCAACTGTTCCAGCTTCTTCAACGTATCTTCCTTTGAAGCTTGCTGAGTAGCCAGATGAGAACTCTTGTCCGAAATTTGTGCAGTCTGCACAAGGAATGTATATCCTGCCCATATTACAAATACAATCATAAACGTCATCCAAAGCATGAGGCGCCTTCGTGCACCGGCAGATTTTCCTTGGTTAGTTGGAGCCTTTGATCTGCCCACAGGTGTTTTACCCATTACGGACCTCCTTAAAACCAGCGTTTCCACATCGCTGCAATTCTTGTACCCACACGGATCATCCAATGCGGCGTTACCCAATGTTTCAGGAGCGGCCTAAACATCCAGCGGAACAACTTGCCGAAAGGTACCAAACATTGCAGCACCAGCCTGCCCAGGAATAATAGTATCGCAATTACAAAACCGAATAATACGCGAATTAACTTATAAATTCCCTTAGCCGGCATAACGATCAGGATGTTAAGGATATGTCCACACCAATGAATCAGCGTTCTTGCGAGTTTAATTAACATTACCACAAAACGCTGGGTTGTAACACTTAAAAGCCAAAAATAGAAGCAAACCCCTATAATCAGCCCCAAAAAGACATAAAACCGCAGCTGTCCGTGGTTTCCGGCGTATAGCATCCGAAAAACGAACAGCGCGGAAGCAACCCAGTACAACAGATCGAGTGTGTGGATGCTCCATCTCGGAAACCGCAGCTGTCCGGACAGTACCCGGTAACTGTCGTAGGCCATTCCCATCACGACCCCCGAAGTAAGCATCCACATCAGTGTGATCCATTGAGTATCCGGACTCATCGGAACATCTTGCCAAACAGGCCTTTACTGTTTTTGGACTGGGAACCGGGGTCCAGATATTGGAGCGAACTGACTGTACCTTCAATGGATAACAGGCCTTCCTCCAGGCTCAGGTTTTTGATATGTAAATTGTGCCCTCGGATGGTCAGATGCCCAAGTTCAGTCTGCAGCAAAAATTCCTCACTGTCGAAGCTCTCCACATTGGAGACACCTGTCAGATCCAGCAGTTTCCGATTCTGCATGCTCAGATGATGCTGTTTGGCCTTACCGTGCTCAACCATGGCATGTACCCCTCCTTCTTACACCTAGCTTATGGATGAGGAGGTTGGAATAGAACCAGCGTTGTTGAACAAATAACCCTGCATCTAATAAAACAAAAAACGCCCTTCCCGGTTACAGGAGGACGTTTCGATTCAACTTGCATTGAATGAATATTCAATCATATCAGGTGTACTGTTACCAGTTCATCCCGTTATCCTTGGCGATCGGCTCTTCCTTAACCAAGGTATAGAGGCTACTCGCCTCATCCTTCTTCGTGCTCTCGGCAATTCGTTCCACCTTCACCGTGACCAGTTTCTGACCGAACTGAACCGTCAGCTCATCGCCCACTTTAACAGCGGCGCTGGGCTTCGCTTCACGTCCGTTCACCAGAACACGTCCCTGTTCAGAGACGTCCTTGGCCACAGTACGGCGTTTGATTAACCGGGAGACCTTCAGGAATTTATCAAGACGCATTATTTTACGGCTTCTTTAAGTTTGTTGCCTGCTTTGAATGCAGGAACAGTGGACTCAGGAATCACAATTTCATTCCCTGTTTGTGGGTTACGTCCGGTACGACCGGAACGTTTGCGGGTCTCAAAAGTGCCAAAGCCGATCAATTGTACTTTGTCTCCGCTGGCAAGTGCATCTGTAATTTCTCCCAAAAAGCCGTTCAATACGGACTCAACGTCTTTTTTAGTCAAACCACTTTTGGTTGAAATGTTGTTAATCAGATCTGTTTTGTTCATTTTTAAAAGCCTCCCAAATTGAAAAAAAAGTATCTGCGAGCCTGAGCAATAGGTGATTGCCGCTGGTTTCGCGTTAGGTTACTACACATGTATTCTGGCTTGGCATCTGAAATCCTGCCTTGGTCCGCGACTTTTTTAGCTTTTTGTCGATGGTCCGCAGGGGACAGTCTAAGACCAGTACCCGAAACCACCCGTCGCTAAACACCAACTCCAGTTTACACAGATGAACACATGTTCGTATATCATAACACACTGCATAGCATGATGGAATAAGGTTTATCGGTATTTCCCAGAAAATTGAACTCGTTATAATCCTGCCTTCTTCGCAGCCTGCCAGAATTGCTCCATCTCTTCTACATTGCTATCTGCTGGTGTTCTTCCCTGTTCGCGCAGACGCTCTTCGATGTACTGGAACCGCCCAACGAACTTGCGGTTGGTCGCAGCGAGCGCCTCTTCCGGGTCCGTATCGATGAATCTTGCAACATTCGCGGCTGCGAATAATAAATCACCCAGTTCGAGCTTCCGTTCTTCCGCAGACTGGCCTTGTTGCACCGCTTCTTTCAACTCCGCCAGTTCTTCCTCGATCTTGGCAAACACACCTTCAACATCATCCCAGTCAAAGCCCACCTTGGCTGCTTTCTTCTGTAGCTTATATCCCTTCATCAATGCAGGCAAGTCACGCGGTATGCCATCCAGCACGGAAACGTTCTCCTGATCCTTGCCCTTGCGCTTCTTCTCCTCTACCTTCATCTGTTCCCAGTTCTGAAGAGCTTCATTCGCGTCTTCTGCCTTATTATCGCCAAAAACATGTGGATGACGGAAAATCAGCTTATCGTTCAAACCTTCGATGACATCATACACATTGAAGGTACCAACTTCTTCTTCCATCTGGGAATGCAATAAAATCTGCAGCAGCAGATCACCCAGCTCTTCTTTCATATGGTCGGGGTCATCCTCATCAATCGTCTCAATAACTTCATAGGTCTCTTCAATCAGGTTTTTACGAATGGACTGATGCGTCTGCTCCTGGTCCCATGGACAGCCACCTGGACTGCGAAGAATGTTCACAATCTCATGCAAACGTGCAAAGGATCGACGACGCAAGGCATCATCGGTGTTCTTTGGTACATAGATCAGTGACAGATTGCCGTACCCTTCGATTCGGTCCAGTTCGTGTAGCGGAATCTTGTGAATAACTTCCTGACCCTGTACACCCAGTGCATGACCCACAAATACGGGATAATCGTCCGGGTAAACCTCCATCAGGCATAGCTTCACATCCGAAGCAGTGAACACATCGTAGACTTGTCCGATCAACGTATGTAGCTGTGGTTGTACCAGTTCCGTATTCAGGCTGCTGGCATCCAGGAGTTGAAAGCCTTCGATCGGGTCGAATCCAAGCCGTATAAAGGCTTCGTCCAGGAAGCTCTCTCCACCCATGACACGCAGTGAAATACCCATCTGTGGGCAACGTTCTTTAAGCAGACGTACACTTGCTTCTGCCACCATGGGATGACCCGGTACAGCATACACAATCTCGGTTCCAGCCTCACCCTTGCGAGCGGCCTCTATCAGTTGGTTTGCGATCTCATCATACACTTCGGGGAAGGAGGACTTCGCTTCATAGATGGCATCAAATGAGGTCATCTCCAGTCCCTCTTGCTTCAGATCATTCAATACAGGATGATCTAGGGTGCGTACATACAGCGTAGCCGCATGTTTCATTTTTTTGATAATACCTACGGTCAGTTGGTCTGCATCTCCAGATCCTAGACCCACTACGGTTAAAGCTGCACTCATTACGTAAACCTCCATCCGGACTATCCTGTCCAGGCTCACAATCATCGTGTCTGAACAGGACTAATTACACGTATTATACCAGAATCATTCGATATCCTATAATTTCATATTCCGGGTGCTGGATGCAGAAGCACCGTGAGCATGAAGCTAGCGCAGCACACGCAGTCTGCGCAGCAGCTTGGCAAGGCGAGGCCCCAACTTGGGCACGGCCGCCAGCTCCGCGGCGGTCAGTAGCCCTGTCCGGGCCGCCGCCAGCAAGAACACGGCCGAGCCGGCAGCAATGCCCAGCAGGCTCACGCCCATCGCGGCCAGCCTGCGGTCGGCCGCGATACCCATGCCGCCGAGCACGGCTTCGGCGGCCCAGGCCGTGCCTACCGCCGCCAGACTCATGGCGGCGATCACCAGCGCCGGCTTCGCCAGGACGGCGCCAGGGGCAGGGCGCAGGGCGACAAGTCGCGCCAGCAGCGCCACATTCAGGCCAGCCGCCAGCATGTAGGCGACTGCGCCTGCCAGAGCCGCGCCGCTGATGCCCAGCGCTGGCACAAGCATGACGTTCAGCAGCGCCTTGACGCCTGCGGCGGCCAGCATGCTGAACGCGGGTGCGCGCACGGCGCCGAGGCCTTGCAGCAGCGCCGCTGCAATAATGCTGACGGTGCTGCCCGCAGCCGTCAGCGCCATGTACCGCAGTGCTTCGGTGCCTGCGGCATCTCCGTACAGCATGCGGTTAATCGGCTCCGCCAGCACCGCGAGACCTGCGGATGCCGCCAGGCCGATCAACCAGAACCAGCGCAGCGCGAGGCCTGCTTGCTGCCGGACGGCTTCTGGCCCGCCCTTTAACCGGGCTTCCGCCATCGCCGGAATAAACAGCACAGACAGTGACGTAGCCAGCATCGTCACCAGTTGAACCAGCGGCAATCCACGGTTGTAGATGCCGAAGGAAACCATCGACTGGAGCTCGTCCAGTCCTTCTCCCCGCAGCAACCGGGGCACGGTGAAGGTATCCACCAGATTCATCAGTGGCACGGCCAGCGACCCAAGACAAACAGGAATGGCATACATGAGCAGCGTCCTGATCCATTTCCCGTTGGATCGTGACCGTTCTCCCAGAGCGGGATTAAGAGCACTCACCGTTTTCTTCTGCGGCGTAACCAGCCTATGCTTCTGATGCTCATGCCCGTCTGTTCCAGCCTCTCCGCCTTTACTGCTCCATTCCGAATTCAATTGTTCGGTGACCACTTCCCTGTCTTTCCGCCGATGTCGGACCATGTACCCTAACATGACTAGTAACCCAACCATTCCGCCGGCAACGGAGCCCATCATGGCGCCAGCAGCGATAGTTTCAAGCGAAGCATCCCGCCTCATCAACCAGAGAAGCAAAACAATCATGACGGTGACACGTATCGTCTGCTCCACCACTTGTGATACCGCTGTTGGGACCATCTGCTGTAATCCCTGAAAATATCCACGCAGCCCTGTCATCACCGGTACAAACAACAACGCCCATGAAGCTGCACGAATCGATGGAACGACATGGCGGTTGCCAATCATGTCAGCGATCAGCGGCGCACCTGCATACATCAAGAGCGCCATTATAATTCCAATTCCCCCGAGCAGCACGGAAGATAGTCGAATAATTCTTCTGCTCTCGTCTGGTCTTCCCAGTGCATTCTGCTCTGCTACGAATTTGGATACGGCCAGCGGCAGTCCTGCAGCAGCAAGCGTGATAATGAGCATATATAACGGATACACCGTATTGTAAATGCCAAATACACCGTCTCCCCCCAGATTCTGCAGCGGAATCTTCTGAAAAGCACCAATGATTTTAGAGATAATGGCGGCAAGCCCAAGTACAAATGCACCCTGTAGCAGCCTTGAGCCTGTAGACGGCTGTTTCATAATTCCCTCCTGCGTATGTCCCTGCGTTCAATTAAGCATACCTTGCTATTATACCTGCCTGAAGGCACACAGACTAACCCCCCCCCATGACAATCATCCGAATCAACTTCTTGTCCCTTAAAATGCAAAAACTCCCGTATGCCCAAATCAGGGCACCAGGAGTTGATCTGCTGTCTATTGTTCCATTTGCTTGCCAAGGAAACCAGCAGCCGTCTCAGACATCTTCACTTCCATCTGAGACATCTTCACCGATTCATCCTTATTGAAAAGGATAACCGTTCCGATGGGGTCACCACCCGAGATAATCGGCGCAATAACAAAAGAAGATAACGTCTCGTCATGATCTTTGCTAAGCTCATAAGAACCGTTGTTAGTTTCCAAAATGGTCTTTCTGTTTTCCATACAGCCCTCCAACAGTTGACCTACCTGCTTGTCCAAATACTCTTTCTTGGAGCCCCCTGCCACCGTGATAATGGTATCCCGGTCAGAGATCATGGTTACATGTCCTGTACTCTCGTACAGGGATTCTGCATATTCTTTGGCAAAATCACCAAGCTCGCCAATTGGCGAATATTTTTTAAGGATAACTTCTCCATCACGATCCACGAAAATTTCCAATGGATCACCTTCACGAATACGTAACGTACGGCGGATTTCTTTTGGAATGACCACACGACCAAGGTCATCTATACGGCGGACAATACCAGTAGCTTTCATTTCACATGTTGCCCCACTTTCTCGAGAAGATTTTTCAACTACTGTTCCTTAATGGGTAGAGGAAAGTCCCAGAACGTTTAGTGTGATATCTTGACCATAGTATTCATCTGTTCCCATTTCCTTATACATACATTGGAGAATATAGTTGTGTAACTTTCGAAGAAGGCGACCATATACCCATACGGCTTGAACATATACAAGAAGAAGCAAGAAGGAGGTCCTAAGTCCTCCCCTTGCTTCTCTGTATGGTTGTCCATATTTACTATTGTACAAGGCATTCATTCGGGCGGATTTAACCCTGAACGTATGCTAACACAGTCATATTACTTACTGCTTGTACCTTCGTCTGTCGTTGCATCTTTATCTGTTCCAGTCGTACCTTGGTCAGTCTTGGTATCTGTACCTGTGGAGTCATCCGTTTTTGGTTCGGTTGTTTGCTCTCCCTCAGTTCCTGTACCTGTTGTGCCTTCAGTCGTACCTTCTTCAGCTTTTTCTGTTTTTGGCAGGTTTACTTCTTTTACGATTTTGTCCAATTCATTTTGCATGAACGTATCGATCTCAGCAGCTGCCAATTGGCTCTTCAGACTTTCTTTTTGCTCAGCCGTCAATTTCGTGAAGTCAGCTTCTGTACGAGCTTCCACTTTCATGATGTGGTAACCGTACTCCGTTTCAACCGGATCACTGATTTTGTTCAGTGGCAATGTTTTTGCAGCTTCTTTAAACGCCTCTACCCAGCTACCTACAGGTGTTTCTTCATACAGTCCACCTTTTTCAGCAGAACCTGGATCTTCGGAATATTCTTTTGCAATTTCAGCAAAATCAGCTCCGCCATCCAATTTGGTTTTTACTTCTTTTGCAATTTTCAGTGCATCTTCTTTTTTACGTTCTTTTTGCGTTTTTGGATCTGTGAAGTTAATCAGCACGTGACGAACAGAAGCCGTTGTGAACTGATCTTTGTTTTTCTCAAACTCAGCCTTGATTGCATCTTCCGTAACGCCAGTTTCCTTGTCTTTGATTACCGTCATGATGCGAGTCATATAATCTTTAATGTTCTGGTCAGTCAGGTTCTGAGCTTTCAGCATCTCAGTCCATTGATCTGCCTGAACAGAAGCTTTCATTTTATCGAATTGCTCGGTTGCTGTTTTGGCACCCGCTGTTTTCGCTTCTTCACTTGCTTTGCCGCTCAGATATTCATAAGCAACTTCCTGTTTCACCAGGTACTCCTTGAAATCGTCCATATCCATCATTTGTGCATATTCCGGATAAAGGAACTTCATAACGCGTTGTTCCATGTCGAATTCATTGGCTGTAATGGTACCACCATCATACGTAGCGACTACAGCACTTGTATCTGTCGATTCCGGTGCTTTCGCTTCTTCCTTCTTGCCGCAAGCAGCAAGCAATGATAAGGATAGTACTGCGACCATGCTCACAGACAGTACTTTTCCTACTTTTTTATACTTTGGTAACATCTTTTAGTTCCCCCTTTGATTTAAAAGCAGTCTTCATGGACTCCAGAATTTTCTCTACCAGCTCCATCAGTTGCTTATCCCCAAGCCCCTTGCCTTTAGCGTGAATCAGCATATGGGGTCCTTGTTCAAATTGTACACGTCTTTCGAACTGATTTCCAATGTGCGCGATTTTCGAGAGTTCAAAGGCCTGTTCGCGCCCTTCATAGAACTTCACGGTAATGTCCTCACCACGTTGGGAAATGGATTCAATACCGTAGATTTTGCCGTATACCTTCATCCGTGCAACAGCCAGCAAGTTAATGACGGCCTCTGGAAGATCACCGAACCGGTCTACCAATTCGTCTTCCAACTCCATCGCATCGTCGAAGGATGCAATAACCGCCACTTTTTTGTAGATCTCAATCTTCTGAATACTGTCATAGATATAATCGGACGGCAAGTAAGCATCAATACTGAGATCCAGGGTTGTGTTCCACTGGTCGGAAGGTACCGGCTCCTCACCAAGCATCGTAACTTTGCGTTTGTTGATCTCCTCCGCAAGCATCTGGGAGTACAGATCGAATCCGACGGAAGCGATGAAGCCATGCTGCTCTGCTCCTAGCAGATTTCCCGCCCCACGAATCGACAAGTCACGCATGGCGATTTTGAATCCCGAGCCCAGTTCGGTGAATTCTTTGATCGATTGCAGACGTTTTTCGGCAACTTCAGTAAGCACTTTATCCCGTTGGTACGTAAAATAGGCATACGCAATACGGTTGGAACGACCCACCCGCCCGCGCAGCTGATACAGCTGGGAGAGCCCCATTTTATCCGCATCATGTACGATCAGTGTGTTTACGTTCGGAATATCTACACCCGTCTCAATGATACTTGTGCTCACAAGCACGTCATATTCACCATCCAGGAAGTCCAGAATCGTCTTCTCCAGCTCAGTTTCCGACATCTGACCATGACCCACACCAACCTTGGCTTCGGGCACAAGTTCAGAAATTTCGGCTGCCATCTCCTGAATTCCTTGAACACGGTTATAGAGGTAATACACCTGACCACCACGGGCAAGCTCACGCTCAATCGCTTCACGGACAAGCGCCTGACTGTGTTCAACCACATAAGTCTGCACCGGGAAACGATTCTCTGGTGGAGTCTCGATAACGGACAGATCTCGCACACCCAGCATGGACATATGAAGCGTACGCGGAATCGGCGTTGCCGTCAGCGTCAGCACGTCCACATTGGTTTTCAGCTTCTTCAGTTTTTCCTTATGAGTTACTCCAAAGCGCTGTTCTTCATCGACAATGAGCAGTCCCAGGTCCTTGAACACCAGATCCTGCGACAGCAGTCGATGCGTCCCGATGACAATATCCACTGTGCCTGCCTTGATGCCTTTGGCTGTTTCATTCTGCTCTTTACGCGAGCGGAAACGGCTAAGCACATGAATGTTGAAAGGATACCCGGAGAACCGCTCACGGAACGTTTCAAAATGTTGCTGTGCCAAAATCGTTGTCGGAACGAGTACAGCCACCTGTTTGCCTTCAATTGCTGCTTTGAACGCAGCACGAATAGCCACCTCGGTTTTGCCGTAACCAACATCCCCACACAATAAACGGTCCATTGGACGGTTTTGTTCCATATCCTTCTTGATTTCTTCGATCGCACGCACCTGATCACGTGTTTCATCGTAAGGGAACATGTCCTCAAACTCCTGCTGTTCCGCAGAATCCTTGTCGAATCCAAACCCTTTGGACGTCTGACGCTCTGCATACAGCTTGATCAGATCATCGGCAATATCCTGTACGGATGTGCGGACTTTATTTTTAACCCGTGTCCACTCATTACCGCCCAGCTTGTATATTTTAGGTTCTTTCTCTTCCGAACCAACGTATTTCTGAATCAGATCGATCTGTTCAATAGGTACAGACAGTTTGTCTCCACCCGCATAGAGAATATGCATGTAGTCCTTATGAATACCGCCAACCTCTAGGGTGCCGATCCCGAGGTACTTACCAATCCCGTGGTTCTGGTGAACGACATAATCGCCCACTTTTAGCTCACTATAAGATTTGATCCGTTCCGCATTGTCTACATTCCGAATCGGTTTGCGTACTTTACGCTGTTTTTGCGAGAACATCTCACCCTCAGTCACAACAGCCAAATGAATGGACGGCATTTCAAATCCGGTCTGCAAGTTACCGATCAGCATCTCCGGCTCCGGAATATCATAGTCCATCAGAACGCGGCGCATCCGATCTAATCGTTCCTCACCGTTCGCCAGCATGAGCACTTGAACTCCGGCCTTCTGCCAACGCTCCATCTCTGCCTTCAGTACGTTCATCTGTCCATGGAAATCCTGCATGCCACGACTGATGAAGTTCAGAATGTTTTGTGGTTGGGTGTGTGGAACCTGACGCAAAAAGATCGACATAAACAGCGTCTGGAATGGACGCTCATACAACAGTTCATCACCGTCTGCGGATAATGGAAGGTCCGGAAGTGTTTTTCCGTTTTGCATCAAATGCAGATTCCACTCCGATTCATCACGGTCGAGCTGTTTCGATGTCTCCGATAGTCTGGCAGGCTCATCAAGAACCAGCAGGGTATCTTCTGGCATATAGTCGTAGATCGTTTTGTTCTCCGGATAGAGCGGAGAAATATATTTGTACATTTCGGAGAAATACACGTGTTCCCGCAAAAGCTCGATCTCCCGGTGAATTTCTTCACGAAGACGCAGCTTCGCCTGCCGGTCGGTCATTTTCTCCAGCTGTTGCTCGAGCAAAAGAGCAGCTGCATCCGCAGCTTTTTCCATCCGTTCACGGTCTGCGATTAACTCCTTGCATGGCAGAACCGTAATTTCTTCAATCCGTTCAATTGAACGCTGATCCGCGGGGTCAAACGTCCGAATGGAGTCGATCTCATCATCAAATAACTCCACCCGATACGCGATCGATGAAGTAACTGGATAGAAGTCGATGATACCTCCGCGTACACTCATCTCCCCACGCGATTCTACGCGCTCCACACGCTCATATCCGAGCTTTACCATCTCCAGCAGGAAGGAATCCAGTTGAAGTGTGCTGCCCTGTTTAATCAAAATTCGAGCATTGGCCATCACTTCTGGAAGCGGGACATAACGTCTTACGCCGGAAAAGGGAATAACAACAACGCCCCTGAATCCCTGGGCGCAGCGGACCAACACATCAATACGCTGACCCAATGTTTCCGGACTGGAAACAGCAGCTTCAGCAGCGACAAGTTCGTTGGCAGGATAGATTAACACCTGATCAGGTGAAAGCGCTTCCTGTAAATCTTCTGCAATTTTTTGAGCAGCAAACATATTATGTGTTACTACGAGCAATGGTCGGTTCATTTCCTGATGCAGAGCAGCCAGCATAATCTGACGCGCCGATCCGGACAAACCGGAAACCAATTGCTCTTTCATGCCGGACTTGATTCCGGCTGTAATGGACCCGAAGTCCGGATCTTTGGAAAAAGCCTGTATAAGTGCTTGTAACAAAAGGGGCACCTCTCTTATAACTTACTTGATTATCTCACGCATACGCGTAGCATCACTATTAAAATGGATACAAATTCCTTTTTGTCCTGTTTCATCATAAAGGATTACTCGCAACATTGCCACATCTGTTGATGTGGCTGAGCCTGATTTGGAGATAGCGCTGGCTTTCATTCCAACTGAAAAGAAGCCTCAGCAGGCTGCCAAGGCTATAAAAGGTGGAGCGTTATTACGCAACCGCCCTCAACTGTCATTCGATCCTGTTACAGGCGATGTCTACTGAAGCGGACTCGCGAGCAGACTAAGCTCTGGATTGTGCTCCAGGGCTTCCTTACAGTAATCACATGTAATCCGAACGGTAATGTCACCACCGGAATTATACGCTATTATATCCCTCCGCTCGTCGGGGGTCAAGAAATGAAAGCCGAGTTCTACTTCCGTTATCCGGGCAGAATCGATTCGTCCAATAAAGGTACGGCAATGCCGACATACGTAATTCACTGACATGTTTATGCCTCCTGAACATGGTTTATACGTCCAGTATGTCCAGTATGGCTGAATCGAACCCGTCTTTTTTGATCATTTTACCAGTATGTCTTACAGAATTAACCGTTAAACTTCGCCATTGTTTGTTCGAACGTATGAGTCAAGCTATGCTCCAGGGCATCACATGTTTGCTCAATGGTCTGATCAAGGGCTTCTTTTTCTTTCTTCATAAATGTCGACAGTACATAATCGACAATGGCATGTCCTGGTTCAGGCCGGGATATTCCCATGCGTACCCGGTTAAACTGCTGTGTACCGGTATGCTGAATAATGGATTTGATCCCATTATGTCCACCTGCACTGCCTTGGTAACGCAATCTGACTTTGCCAATCTCTGTATCCATGTCGTCGTACACAACAATCAGATCTTCAAGACTAACTTTATAAAAGTCCATATACGCTCGAACCGATTCACCAGATAAATTCATAAAGGTCATGGGTTTGATCAGTACTGTTTTCACACCGCCAATGTTGCCTTCTCCAATCAGCGCCTTACATTTACTCTGAGTAATGGAGATACTATAACGATCAGCCAACCGATCCAGAGCCATAAAACCGATATTATGACGGGTTTTGGCATAATTCGAGCCTGGATTTCCAAGTCCGACAATCCACTTCATCTTGTTCCCTCCTTCGGATTAGCCTGAGGTGAGGCATAGACTTCGAATGTTATATTTCATATAATATCAGGAAAGTAAAGATCCGAATTTACTGTAGTATTCACAGTTATTATTTTATCAACCCAGGAAGGTGAGCGGGTTTTGCGCGAAGACAACGGACAACTGACTCAACATAGCGATTTTATCTATCATCTCGAATATCACGTACCTGTACAGGTATACGACCGCGACACCCATATTGAGATTGGTCTCATCACTCGTTTCGATAACCAATTCGTCGAGATTGCCGACACGCTTTTTCATCGGCGTCGTTTCCGATTTATCTCCCGCCCCGGGTATTAACTGACCAGCGTCTGTTTCACTTTTAATAAAACGGCACGCCGACAGGGGTTACATTTTCCATTGAACCGGAAAACGTAACCCCTCTACTACTTTATGCAGACATCCTTATTCAATTTCAAACAGCTTGCTGATTGACAATTCCTCATGAACCCGGATAATTGCTTCTCCGAGCAAAGGCGCTACAGACAACACTTTGAGTTTGCTTGTCGGATTCGCATGCGTAATTGGAATCGTATCCGTTACGATGACTTCCTTCAATGGTGCATTCTCCAAACGTTCCATCGCAGGTCCCGACAATACCGGGTGAGTACAGCACGCGTATACTTCTTTCACGCCGCCTTCCATCAGAGCATTCGCTCCCAGTACAATCGTTCCCGCCGTGTCAATAATGTCATCGATCAGAATGGCTGTTTTACCCTCGATGTTACCGATAATGTTCATCACTTCGCTCACATTCGGCTCAGGACGACGTTTGTCGATAATCGCAAGAGGTGCATTCAGGAAATCAGCCAGTTTACGTGCGCGGACTACGCCACCGTGGTCAGGTGACACAACAACTGGATTTTCGATCTGTTTCGACCGGAAATATTGAGCCAGAATCGGCACGCCGAGCAAATGGTCGACCGGAATGTCGAAGAATCCCTGAATCTGCATTGCATGCAAGTCCATCGCGATAACACGGGTTGCACCCGCTTTTTCGATCAGGTTGGCAACCAGTTTCGCAGTAATTGGGTCACGCGAACGTGCCTTGCGATCCTGTCTTGCATAGCCATAGTAAGGAATAACGACGTTAATCGTCTTGGCAGATGCCCGTTTAAGTGCATCAATCATAACGAGCATTTCCATCAGGTTGTCATTAACCGGCAAGCAAGTGGACTGCACGATGTAGACGTGACAACCCCGAACACTCTCGGAGAGTTTCACTTGAATCTCGCCATCGCTGAAGCTGGTTGTGTGAGATTCACCCATAGGAATCCCGATATAATCAGCAATTTGATGGGCGAGCTTGGGGTTAGAATTGCAAGTAAATATTTTTAATTTCGAATCAAAATAAGTCATAAAATAAAAACCCTCCGTGCTGGTTCATTGGAATCAATAAGCGTCTGCGACATGTCGGCACCTCCCGGTCTTCGGGAGGCAATCTTGTTATCAAAACCCCTTATTGGGGTTTGGCATTTTGTTTCTTGGCTTTGGCACGTCCGCGAATCTTCTCCGCATAACCAGGTTTATTCTCCTGACGTGGACGAGCAATGGCCAGATCATTCTCGGGAACGGAATGGGTAACGGTGGAGCCAGCAACCACATAAGCGCCTTTTCCTACCGTAATCGGTGCAATCAGATTGACGTTGCTGCCTACAAAAGCATCATCTTCAATCGTTGTCACAGCTTTATTATAACCATCATAATTGACAGTTATTGCCCCACATCCAACATTTACGTTTTTCCCTACTTTGGCATCCCCAATATAGCTGAGATGAGATACTTTGGAACCTTCGTCAATTGTAGCATTTTTCACTTCAACAAAGTCACCAATTTTTACGTTGCGACCCAGTTTAGTCCCTGGACGCAAATTAGCAAATGGACCTACCGTTGCATCAGAACCAACTTCGGCATTGGACAACACCGAATGTTTGATCGTAACTCCGTCCTGAATAACACTGTCTTCCACATCTGCCTGAGGACCAATATGGCATGCTTCACCAATGGAAGTTGTGCCTTTGAGGATCGTCCCCGGATACAGTACCGTATCTGCTCCAATCGTAACATCCGCTCCGATATATGTCGATGACGGATCAATGATCGTAACACCGTTCAACATATGGCGTACAGCAAGACGTTCACGCATGAAGGCTTCGGCTTGCGAAAGTGCGAGTCGATCGTTAACCCCGATGGATTCTGCGATATCATCTGACATGTAAGCTTCAACCACTTCTCCATCATTGCGGAAAATGCCAACCACGTCTGTGAGATAGTACTCTCCCTGCGCGTTCTGGTTCGTCACTTTTTCCAGGGCTGCGAACAATTTTGCATTATCAAAACAGTATGTGCCCGTGTTAATCTCATTCACAGCATCTTCCTGCTCTGTGCAATCCTTTTGTTCCACAATCCGTTGTACAGACCCATCTTCTCCGCGAATGACGCGGCCATAGCCTTTGGGATTGTCCAACTGAGCCGTAAGAACTGTAGCTGCTGCTCCGCTGCTCTCATGCAGCTTCATCAGACCTTCCAACGTCTCACTGGTCACAAGTGGTGTATCTCCACAGACCACAATCGTAGAGCCAGTTTCACCGCCAAGCAAGGATTTAACCTGCTTCACAGCATGACCTGTACCCAGTTGTTCCGCCTGAAGTGCATACTCCGCTCTGGAACCCAAAAATGACTGCACCGCTTCGGCACCATGACCGACTACAACCACACTGCGTTCAATGCCTGCGCTGAGTGCTGCATCCAGCACGTGTCCAACCATAGGTTTGCCGCATACGGGATGCAGTACTTTGTACAATTTTGATTTCATTCGTTTCCCTTGCCCTGCGGCAAGAACGATTGCCATTCGTTTCAAAATTAACGACCTCCTGTTCTGAAAATCCCATTGAAATGCATTACTGATCTATATCCAATGAGTATCGTTCAGCCGGCTTCAAGCCGGTCCTGTTCATCGCCTGCTGTCTCTGTAATCACACGTAACAACGCGGACACCAACGAATCGTGACCTATATGTATACGCCGTGTACCTGCGAGCTTAACCGAATCCCAATGATTCCTAAGATGCCGCCCTGCCACCAAGCGCACGATGCGCTTTTTGTTCTCTGCTAATAAACTCAATACTGAATATATCTTATTCCGGTCAAAAAGAAAAGAGAGCCATAAGACATGGCTCTCTTTTCCTTCGAACCCCAATAATGTTCTCAGGCACCTTCTTCAATGACTTCTTCCTCAGTTGCTGCGCGATCGTATTCAGTCAAAACTGCTGCCTGAATCTTCTCACGAGTACCGGAAGAGATCGGGTGGGCGATATCACGGAACTCTCCGTCCGGAGTACGCTTGCTCGGCATAGCAACAAACATTCCGTTGTTACCATCAATGACACGAATGTCATGAACGACGAATTCGTTATCGATGGTAATGGATGCGATAGCCTTCATTCTCCCCTCCGAGTTGACACGGCGGAGTCTGACATCCGTAATTTGCATGTGTGTGTTCACCACCTTTTTCCATCAGAACTTGGTGTATAATTCCACACAGCCTATACGAACTCCTTCTTTTTATAACCACAAAAATTTCCTAATTTCAGGAATTTTTTTATTTAATACACAATTCGACAACGTTAGTGCCAGGTCGATGGAAAAGAACCTTTACCGACACAAAATTCGTCATCTTTCTACAGGTCGAAATAGTTACCAGGCTTGACGGAAATGTGTCTGCTCTTGGCATCAACCGCTGTCAGCTTCGCCAGAGAGACGTAATCCGTTAGCAGGCGTTCCTCTGAATCTACAGAACCAGATTCCACCAGTACTCCTACCCCGGCTACCGTAGCATTAAACTCGGCCAAAAGATCGATCATTCCTTGCACCGTACCCCCGGCCTTCATGAAGTCATCCACAATGAGTACTCTGGAATGCTCACGCATCGCCCTGCGGGACAGGGACATGGTATGCAGACTTTTATGGGACCCGGATACATAATTGATACTTACGGCCGATCCTTCTGTAGCCTGATGGTCCCTGCGTACGAGCACGACAGGCAGGTTGAGCTGGGCTCCGGTCGCATAAGCCAGTGGGATTCCCTTGGTTTCTACCGTCATAACCACATCAATATTCATATTGCCAAAGGCCGTTGCAAAGATCTTGCCGGCTTCATTCATCAATGCGGGTTGTCCAAGTAAATCGGACATGTACAGGTATTCTCCAGGCAAGATCCGATCAGGCTGCGCGAGCTGGGTCGACAGTCGCTCCGCGAATGCCAGTGCCAGTTCTCGAGACACCTTCGGAATCCATCTTACTCCCCCGGCTGCTCCAGCCAGTGTATGCAGTTCTCCTGACCCACCTTCTTCGAACACTTCCTTGATAATCGCCAAATCTTCACTAATCGAAGACTTCGCGGCTCCATAGCGTTCGGCAAATGTGGTCAACGGTATAACCGTATGCGGTCTGGACAATAAGTATTGCGTCATTTCAACCAGCCTTGCGCTTCGTTTTAACTTCTTCACAGAGATCCATCCTCACGATCACGGAAACATCTAAATCCGAATAATTATTTAAAAATATACCACCTTTATACGTGTTTGTACATTATAAAAGCGAATTTTAAGTCAACATACGTACAGCGTAGACTTCTTTGCAGAAGCCGCGCAGACCATTGTATATCCGGGCAACCTTGGATTCTTTGGAGACTAGACCGAATACCGTTGGGCCGCTACCGGACATTAACACGCCGTCTGCTCCCAGTCGAATCATAGCATCCTTCAGATGCTGAACTTCCGGATACAGCTTCAATGTTACATCTTCAAGTACATTGCCCATCTGGTCACATACTTCCGTAAATGATTGGTTACGAATAGCCTGCTCCATTTTGGCCGCACTCGGATGACGAACGATCTTGTCACTACGGAACCGTCCGTACACATCGGCTGTAGAGACGTTGATCGGAGGCTTGGCCAGAATCACCCAGCATTGCGGCGGATTAGGTATGGGAGTCAATTTCTCACCACGTCCTGTAGCGAGTGCAGTCCCTCCTGTGATACAGAATGGGACATCCGAACCGAGTTCAGCTCCAAGCTCCTGAAGTTCGTGATCCGGTATATTCAGCCGCCACAGACGGTTTAATCCACGCAGAGCTGCTGCTGCATCACTGCTACCCCCTGCAAGTCCGGCTGCAACTGGAATCTTTTTATCCAGATGAATATGGACGCCGGTACGCACGTTATAGCGCTCCTTGATAAGTCTGGCTGCCTGGAAAGCCAGATTCTTCTCATCCAGCGGGATATATCCCGCCTGACTGGAGATGAAAATGGTATCTCGCGGCAGCTCCGACATTTCCAGCCGATCAGCCAGATCGACCATGGTCATGATCATTTCAACTTCATGGAATCCATCGCTTCTTTTATGTAAAACGTCCAGCATCAAATTAATTTTAGCAGGCGCTTTTTCGTAAATTTTCAAGGCGTTCACCCGTCCTCACCTTTTCCCTAAGACAACTTAACATATTATATCAAAATGGGGCTGTCAAGTCATTTGTATTCCGCATCTAAGGGGAAAAAGCGGGGTTATTCCTGACGGATTTCCCCGCTTTTCAGTCTGCTTGAAACGGATTAAGATTTGCGCGCAGCCTGTTCAGCAAGTTGAATTGCACGTTTTACCATGTTTCCTGCATCCTTGGCTTTAATTCCGCCCCAGCCTTCCTGTTGCACCGTATCATAGAAACCCAGGTCTTTTGCCAGCTCATTCTTCAGATCCTCTGACATGACACTTCTTCTTCTCCGACTCATGAACCATCCTCCTCCAAAGTATCCTTCATGATGTGATGAGTTCGTTCACGTTTTGGACATTTTGCCATCAGGCTAGGTTCAGTTCTTGCAGTTGCTTAGAAAACTGTTCCTTCACCTGTCCAAATAGTATGCCGCGACCATTCCTCGCTCATTCCTGAGTATGTATGGTTTACCTTTGAAGACGGATTGATGGTTTAGTAAAAAAACAAAAAAGCGACCCGCCCAGTGGGGCGAATCGCCTGTAAAACGATACTTACGTCTCCATGTAGGAGCTATGCGTCTGGCTGCCCGGGTCAAAAACCATGACTTCCACCGATTCCGTAAGTATATCCGCATAACTATAAGATACTCGCTTGAAGGTTTCTTGCTCCTCATCAAGCTTAACGATAAAAACAGAAGGGTACGTTTCTTCCAATACACCCGTACGCTCAATGGTCTTACGGCGGCCACCATTAGCCCGCAACATAATTTTCTGACCTATATGTGCGTCGAGATTGCGTTTGATATCCAACAGCGTGTTTTTAGCCATTGTCGACGACCACCTCTTTTCTTGTCCATTATACCGGATTTTACAGTCATTGTCAAATCAAAACTAATTATTATATCAGCATCAAAAAGTTGTTGTCAATGAATTTTTTTGCAAACAAAAAAAGCCCCAAATTGGGACTTTAAATGGCCTACATCAGACTGCCGATGGGTTCACTTTTAGCGTGGATAAATCATTCAATCCCGGCAGACCTACCCGGTAACTTCCCCGTGTCTCCACACCACCCACACCCTGGCTACCACTGATGGTATTGTGCAAGACATCACTCATGTTTACGGTATCCCGAACAGACGTGAAGGAGGCCTTGGCTGCGACATAGACCGGATCAAGTGCATGAATGAGAATTCGGCCCGGAGAACTGGCAAAGTTCGCTCCAGCGCGCAGCAGTGCCTCGAAATGAGACTGACAGGCCCCTGCTACAATGGTGAGTGCGTCCAGGTGGCGTTCGTATTGTCTGGCCACCTGAATGGCCGACACAAAATTTTGTGAGTTCTTGTAGCTACCAAGACTATATAAGTCATAAGGCTGTCGTGTCTTAAGTACCCCATCATGACCCGTAATGACCACGATATCCGGACGTACTTTGGGTAATAAACGGTATAAGGTATCTGCCATTGCCGATTCATGGACATATTGTCCCTCTGCGGGAACACGAAGTTGCTCATAGAGATCCATACTTTTTTTCAAATAATTCGGATCTCCATCCAGATGAAGCACCTTGCCAGGCATCTCAAAATAAGCCGGTTCCTGCTGGGCAGACCAATCCTGCACCAGACCTTCACGATTCCGCTCAGCCTGTTCCATGCGATTCTGCTGCAGGCGGGACAGGGTCTGATGTGCTTTAATATGCGCCTGTCTGGTCTTGGCGCTTTGCGGTTCGTAGGGAACCTGTATCAAATCGTCCACCGGGGAATCGGCAATCAGCCGGAACTCAGTCCCTTTAATGACCGCAGCATCCAACTGGAGGCCTTCCACCCGAAAAGTCACATCGCCGCCGTATGACTTCCGAACGACCAAGTCTCCGATATTCATCAACGTAATCACCTCTACCCCATCGTATGGGCAGAGACCCGGTTTGGTTCATTCAAATTTTACAGCGCGGCGCGTACCCCTGCTTCCCACATCACGGTGCTGAGTGTAGCATACTCCTGCAGGCTTAACGTCTCTCCGCGTCGGGACGGTTGAATACCTGCCTGCTCCAGCAGAATGTCTGCCTGTTCCCGGTTCTCCTTCGTGAAGAAGCGTGCCTTCAGGTTGTTCGAGATTGTTTTTCTCCGCTGGGCAAAAGAAGCCTGTACCACTTCGAAGTAATGTGCTTCATCCGGAATCTCCACGGGCGGTTGCTCACGCACCTTCAGCTTAATGACAGCCGATTCCACGTTAGGTTGCGGGATGAAGACCGTAGGAGGCACAATACACACAAGCTCCGGCATACTGTAGTACTGAACTGCGATGCTCAGACTACCGTAGTCTTTTGATCCAGGTGCAGCAGCCATGCGTTCAGCCACTTCTTTTTGAATCATGACAACGATGCTGTCTACCGGCAGTTTCTCTTCCAGCAGTTTCATCATGATTGGGGTCGTTACATAATAAGGCAGGTTAGCCACGACACTTACTTTATCCACGGATGCAAAATCCGTATTAAACAACTCAGCCAGATCAAGCTTCAGCACATCGCCATGATGAACACGTACATTCGAATATGGCTGCATCACTTCTCCGAGGATTGGGATCAAGCGTTGATCAATCTCTACAGCTGTGACAGGGCCTGCTACTCGAGCCAGTCGCTCCGTAAGGGCTCCAATACCGGGACCGATCTCGAGCGCGCCCTTGGACTCGTCCAAATCGGCTGCATTAACGATTTTGTTTAGTATATTTTGATCGATCAGAAAGTTCTGACCTAGACTTTTCTTGAATGAAAATCCGTGTCTTTGAATAATCTCTTTGGTTCGCTTGGGCGTTGCAATTTCTATCGTCTCTTCTATGTCCTTCATATGCTCACAATCCTTCACGTTCAATTTGCGCTAATGCTGTAGAGAACTCTTCCCGTGTAATCTGAAATACACTGAGACGTTTGTGGAACTGCTTACCGTTACAATATCCAATGCCCAGCAGATTACCCATCTCCATGCGACGTGCAGCAGCCTGCGGATGCACGATAAGTCCTGCCTCGATCAGGTCCTCCCAATCGATCAGGCTTGGAGCACCTTCGTATGAAGTATGTACCCGTTCCAGCGCGTGCCGAATGGCCTCCGGTGAGGCGTTCTCCACTCCAATGTCCCCTTTGCGCGTCGCATCGGCTTCCGGAATGAAGGCGTGCTTGCAGCCTGGAACCTTATTCGCAATAATTTTACGAATGCGTTCGCCGGCATGATCCGGATCTGTCAGTACGATGACTCCCCGTCTCTCCTGAGCAAGCGCTATTCGCTTCAGAATGCGTTGGTTGATGGCTGATCCACCCGTTTCTATCGTATCGGCTTCTACGGCCCGACGGATGGCTACCGTATCGTCACGGCCTTCCACCACAATGACTTCTTTTATCATGTTCCATTTCTTCCTTTCTAACGCAAAAAGAAGAGGAATATCCTCTTCTCTGCCAAACGGCGGGGGAGACTGAATTCAGACCCCTCCGCCGCATATTCCGCATGAATCATTCATGCAACTATTTTATAGCATTCCCATTTCAAAGTAAAACGATTTTAGTTCGCTTCCGGCTTCACCGGACCGATCACGTAGACCGTCTTGCCTTTCTTGCGTCCAAAATTCAGGGCATGCTTCACACTGTCATAATATACATCAATTTTGTTGCCTTTAATGGCACCGCCTGTATCTTCCGCACGACGGAAGCCCAGACCTTCGATATATACCCACCAGCCAATTGGAATGACTTTGGGATCAACCGCGATGGTGCGCCCTTCCGTTACACGAGTACCGGAAGCTGTTTTAGTACCAATGCCAGGCTCTTCGGAAGAGTAGGCAGTCATGGATACATTCTTAAGTACTTTGGAGTATTTAAAAGAAGTCCCGGATACGGTAATCACTTTGCTGCCCGAGGCAGCGGTTTTCTTCGAGTTCGTTGTTGTTGCCTGTTTCGTTGTTGAAGTCTGAGCCGATACGGTTTGAACCTCAGGCTCTTTTACGACCGGTTTTGCTTTGGTACCGACAGCGATCACTTTATCTACACGATTATTCGCGACGGATTTGCCGACCATTTTTTTGGAGACCAATTCTCCATCCTGAAATACCTTTTCGATATGCTGTACAAGTGTGCCTTCTTTGCCGTTTACAACGACACGGTTATCCCCTTTGTACAAGCTAGGGTCAGCCGTTTTGATCACTTTATAAGCGATCGGTTGTTCTACATCCACTGTACGCTTTGTTACCCGCACTACACGAATTTTCATATCCGCTTTGACTGCAGTTCCAAGCGCCGGATACACTTTATCATTACTTGCAACCTGAATACCTGATTTTTGAATTGCCTCTTGTACCGATGAATCGGTTGTATACAGAGTCTTGGTGTCTCCGTCTGCCGTAATGTTAACTGGAACGGCCCGCTCAATAACAATTCGGTCTCCATCTGTAATCGCCCCGTTCATGGACATGGATACCTTATCGTGAGGGCTGACTGTGATTGACTGCTCCTCCAGCATTTCCTGAAGCATTCCTGTACGAGTCTCTACCACCTGAGCTTTGCCATCAATAACCAGTGAAATTTGTTTCCCGGCCTGACCGTAAACGACTAACAAGATCATGATTGTAAGCGCAATTGAGAAAATCGCGATCAATGCCATTTGACGCATGTTCTCATGCTTCCACCGCAACGCGAAAGACTTACTGGATGATCGTGACTCATGGGTCTCTTCTGGTTGGAATGTGCCCACTTCTCCGTCCTCCTTCATAGCCTCGTCGTCTAAAGTAATGCATGATGTCTTTGACGTGACTATACCAATTTTTCTACAGAACACAGATCGGACCAAATGACCGGTTCTGCACCATGAATCAATCTTCGCAACATGATGTCATCCTCCTGAATACCTACCGTATGATGACAACATTTCTTTTATTCAAAAACAAAAAAGCCAAAGAAAGAGTGTAAGAGGAACTCTTTCGTGGCTTCCGAATGATTCTGAATATCGGAAATTCATGCACGAGGTTGCCTCTCTTTTTCCGCTTGCGAGGTTAGCTGTCGGGTTCGGGCGAAAGAGAGCCGCCCTATCTTGGGTCACCCGCTCATGGCGGACGCCCTTGAATTCACCCCGAGACCCAAAGAAGAAATCAAATATGGCTTCGCAGATCCTCTCGCTGCTTTTGGGTCAGCGAACGATGCGCATCGGCCAAATACACCGATGTTTAAGCCCTATTGGTTCCCCCGCTCTCCGTTAACGGAGACTCAGCGAGACTGATTCATGAAAGTAATGTTGTTTCCTCGGAAAGTGTCCCTTTGTTCATCCCCCGAACATCTGTCCAATTTTCCGCACAACAATTCACTGAAAAGATGATATCCTGTTTTGATGCATGTTGTAAAGCATTGATCAAGTACGTTTTTCTGAATATTTGGTTAAAATATTGTAATATTCTTGATTTATTTGGATCAAAGAGCAAATTAACTCCGCTTAACTCTCTATTTCACCTGATTTACTCGTTTTTTTAACGAATGCCAAATCGTTCCATGGCATTTTTGGTTGTTATTGCAGCAATTTCCTCTACCGAAATGCCTTTAATTTCCGCAGCTGCCTCTGCAACCAGACGTACATGCGCTGTCTCATTTCGTTTTCCACGGTACGGATGAGGTGTCAAATATGGAGCATCTGTTTCAATGAAAAACCGGTCCATAGGAACCTTCTCCAGAACCTCTTTTGGTTGCTTTGCATTTTTGAATGTGATTGGACCTCCGAAGGACAGATGGAAGCCCATATCGAGACAACTTTTCGCTGTTTCCCAGCTACCCGAGAACGAGTGCATCACACCACCAACCTCGCCAGCCTTCTCTTCACGCAAAATTTTTATAATATCCTCGTGCGCATCCCGATTGTGGATGACAATCGGCATATTCACTTCACGCGCCAAAGCAATTTGTTGTCGTAATACGCGATGTTGCACTTCCTTCGGCGAAGTATCCCAGTGATAATCCAATCCAATCTCACCGATCGCGACCACTTTTTCATGCTTGCATAAAGATGCAATCCACTCCAGATCGCCCTCCTGCATCGTGATCGCGTCTACCGGATGCCACCCTACTGCTGCATATATAAAGTCATATGTTTCGGCCAGTTTCATTGTGGTTGGAATCGTCTCCCGGTTAAAACCAATGTTGATCATGCGACCAACCCCCGCGTCCACAGCACGTTGAATCATGTCCTCGCGGTCCTCGTCGAATTGTGGTGCATCCAGATGTGTGTGTGTGTCGAACAGCATCATGTTTGTATCTCCCTTCATGTCGAACTAACGACTATCTTCTTTTTGGTAATTTAATTTATAAAATCCAATATTTTAATGCTTCATAAAGAAAATTTTAAAAACCCTTGGAATTCCATCATTACACTCTTTTCTTCACAAACTACAATATATAGAAGATATACGGATATTTAGATCTATATATTGCTATTGATGATGACTCTAACTACTTTCTTTTACAAAATTATGTCGATCTACATATACTCCCCATTAAAGCAGATTACTGTATCATGAAAAATAGCTCTTTTAGAAAGTCTTTTGAACTCGAAATTTTTCACCAAGTTGTACACTCATCATTACAAGAAATAGGGGCGTATATGGGACGGTAATTCGTGAATAATCGCATCCACCTTGTTTTGCGGGTAATACAAATGATGTTTTCCCCGATGTAGCCCACTGATGGAACGGACAATGTCGGATACTTCTGACAACTCATGTAACTTGTCCTGTCGATCGAGCAGAAGAATCTGCTTATCCGTGGATTCATCCGGACGAAACACATCAT
Organism: Paenibacillus sp. SZ31; assembly: GCF_012912005.1. Classification (GTDB taxonomy): domain Bacteria; phylum Bacillota; class Bacilli; order Paenibacillales; family Paenibacillaceae; genus Paenibacillus. The sequence goes on along the minus strand of NZ_JABBEA010000023.1, from coordinate 13,874 downwards.
ACGGATTATCCGATGGAAAATCAATTTCAAGATCATATTCGGGATTAAGACCTGCCTGAACAAATGCTTCCCGAATCTCTTCCATCATTATCAAGTCGGTCTGTTCAAGTTCTACATACTTATATAACTTGCGATCCATAAAACGTTCGCATAACTCACTTAGAACAGTATCGTCCTCCTTGCGCCACTGCGTAAATGCCGTCTGAATCAAAGCTTCATCCAACTGCAAATATTCCTCTACCGATAGTTCTCCTTCAAATAATTGAGGTAGTGGATCGATCATGAAGCGGAATTGAAAATTTTCCTGTATAAGTGTTTTCGCTCGCTTGAATATTTGCCGCAATATAATTTCGGAACTCCGGGTTACCGGATGGAAGTAAATCTGCCAATACATCTGATACCGAGACATTAAGTAATCCTCAACAGCATGCATGCCTGAGTCTTTGACTACAATCCGTCCATGATAAGGGCGCAGCATACGAAGGATACGATCAAGGTCGATTGTTCCATAGTTTACTCCTGTAAAATAAGCATCCCTGAGCAAATAATCCATTCGGTCCGCATCAAGAGGGCTAGTCACCAGATTGACTACAATCGGTTGCTCATACGTTTTTTGAATCACAGAAGCCACTTTCTCAGGAAAATCAGGAGCATACCGTCTTAAGATCGCCCCTACTTCGGTATCACCTGTAATGATGCGACAAGTCCAATCTTCGTGATTCATGTCAAAAGCTTCCTCGATGGAGTGAGAGAATGGCCCATGCCCAAGATCATGAAGTAAAGCTGCGCACAGAGCTACAATCTTTTCTTCTTTCGGCCAATCCGAATAATGACTTCTTTCAAATTGAGAGATGATCTTGCGCGTAATTTCATAAACACCCAGTGAATGTGAGAAACGACTATGCTCTGCCCCGTGAAAGGTAAGGTACGAAGTCCCCAACTGACGAATCCGACGTAAACGCTGAAATTCGGGAGTGTTGATTAACTCCCATATAACTGGATCTTGCACGTGGATGTAATTATGTACCGGATCTTTAAACACTTTCTCTTCCGTTAAACGTTGTTCCATATCGACTCACTCCTTTAATTTCTCTTATATTAACGCTTTGATCTCTACAATTCATCAAAGATTCGACACAGCATGACGAACTTTGTCGAATAACGTAGTTTTGTCGTTTTCCAAATCGACAAAGCTGACATTGATGTTTAAATACGAAAAACGGCTTTCAATCCCTTACCACCAGTAACCTTGTGAAAAACAGCCTTAATTTTAAGCTAATTTTAAGGTTGACTGTTTTGGGAATCGTTGGTATGATGAGTATCATAAAACATAAAATAATGTCGAATAATGACAATGATAGTTAGCTGAGAGGAGCACTGATTATAATGATGAAATCAACAGGTATTGTAAGAAAAGTGGACGAACTAGGACGGGTAGTTATTCCAATCGAATTGCGCCGTACGCTCGGTATTGGTGAAAAAGATGCTCTGGAAATCTATGTTGACGGCGAGCGCATCATGTTGAAAAAATACGAGCCTGCTTGTATCTTCTGTGGTAATGCAGAGAACGTTACTTACTTCAAAGGTAAAATTGTTTGTAACGAATGTATTTCCGAAATCCCTGCACCTGTGACAAAATAAGAAAAACCAGGTATACTGGACTTATCTAAATTGTTATTTCTAACCTTTTTAATATTCCTTAATGGCCTTCCCGGTGTGAACCCCACCGTGGAAGGTATTTTTTTGCCCTGTCATGGGTTCCATTACCCAAAATGGGTCTGTCACACCACAACCGGGAGAGAGCGGTAAATTTTATTTGGAATTTTTTTTGAACCGCTCTGCTTTTTTAAGATTCCACTAAGGTTGGGTATAAGGTTCTTTTCAGGTTATGTTCCCCATGACAGATGATAATTGGTTCGGTTAGCTACTCGATTAACGCATTATATACATCCCGCTTCGTAAGACCACGATCGGTTGCCGTTTTTTTCATCGCATCTTTGCGATTATGTCCTTCACCCTCATAGTGGTTGACATGATCCGCAAGCGACATGAGCTGCCACCATGCTTCGCGTTCAGCCTTACGCTCCTCTTCCTTAATGCCTTCTACCAGCAAACAGTACTCGCCAAGAGGTGGATGCTCTTCAAGCCAGTCTATGCATTCCTTCACAGTGCCCCTTGCGAATTCCTCATGACGCTTGGTTAGTTCACGGGCCAGGACAATCGAGCGGTCACCCAGAATTTCTTCGAGATGGACTAATGTTTTTCGAATACGGTGAGGTGATTCATAAAATAACAAAGTCCCGTTGGATTCGTCAAAAGCCTCCAGTACTTTTCGCATATCCTTTTTCTCCCGCGGCAAAAAACCGCCGAATGTAAAACGCTCCGTCGGTAATCCGGACACGATCAGAGCAGACAACGCAGCATTGGGTCCAGGGATGGGAATGACCGTTATTCCGGCTTCCAGCGCAAGCTGTACAAGGTCGGAACCAGGGTCTGAAATGGCTGGCAGACCGGCATCACTGACCAGTGCCAGATTTTTTCCTTCTATTATATAGCGTATCAGTTCAGGGCCACTTGCTCCCTTGTTATGCTCGTGATAACTAAACAACATCGACGGTGTAATTTCAAAATGGGTAAGCAACTTTCGGGTCTGGCGTGTATCTTCTGCTGCAATGATGTCACAGCTCTGCAATGTCTTGATGGCCCGGAAGGTCATGTCCTCCAGATTACCAATCGGTGTTCCAACCAGATATAGCTTACCTGATCCTTCTGGCTGCTCCGCATAGCTTTTCTGAATATGCAAAGTCATCTAAAGTCCTCCTTTCGTTGTGCGCTCAGCATGTTGCTGACCATAGTAAATATCCATAATCTCTTCGCAGTATTTCCCCTCTTCATTGTAGACAATGAGTGGAGGAAGCATCCTTACTTCGGGTTTACCATCTTTCATTCCTTCAATTAATACCATGTTGGCTTCCAGATGAGCACGGGGATGTACCATCCGAATCCGTTTGGGCTCCAGCTTATATTCGCGCATGAGCGAGATAATCTCTGCAAGGCGCTGTGGACGGTGAACCATCGATACTTTACCGCCATTACGTACAAGTCGACTGCAAGCCTGGATCACTTCTTCCAAGGTACATCCAATCTCATGACGTGCCATGGCCTGATGTGTATTCATCTTGAGATCACTGCCATTCAGAGGCATGTATGGGGGATTAACCGTTATTGCATCATAGACAGCATGACCCGTTTCTTTCACCAGTTCTCGCAAATCACCTTCACGAATCATAATCGACTCATCCAATGCATTTAATTGCACACTGCGACGCGCCATATCAGCCAAACGTGACTGAATCTCAATTCCTTCCAGACTAGCCTGCGTACGCGTTGTAAGCAGAATGGGAACCACCCCATTACCTGTACACAAATCAAGTACACGTCCCCGTTTAGGTACGGAAGCAAACCGAGCCAACAATACCGCATCCATCGAAAAACTGAATACTTCATCACTTTGAATGATTCTCAGATCATGAGAGAGCAGATCATCAATCCGCTCTGACTCATGTAACACTACTTCATTTGCTTTCATATGTTACGCTCATCCTCCGGTACTCTATATCTCATGTTCGTTAAGTTTAGGTTTGTAACCTTGAAAAAAAACCGTAGGGGATCCCTACGGTCACTTCATTTATTCAAAAAAGACAGGCAGAACAGACAATCGCCTTCCGTCCGCAGATGTCCATAATAGACGTTGCAGATATGGAAGCCTTCGTGATACAACCGGGCCAGGTTATCATACCCTTCACCCACAACATCTTCACCTGTAGCCGGACCTGCTGGTCTTGCTACGGGAGCGAGTGCTGAGGAGATCGGCAGATCTGCCGGAGCCTCACGCTTAAGCAGCTTGCGTAACTGCTCATTCTCGATGGTAAGCCGCTGATTATCCTCAAGCAGCTCCTTCACAATCATTTTTAACTCTCCTAAATCACCGTGCAACTGACCCAATTGGGTTTCCATTTCATGAATGTGCGTAAACAGATTTTTCTTTTCCAAGTTTCCACCCCGAAGCAACCTTTATGGTTTACTTGATAACGACGTCATCCAGCGGAAGTTCTTTGACTTTACTGATGTCGAACAGTTGAACATGGACTGTGCGGCTACCGGCATTAATTCCGACAACTTTTCCTTCACCCAATGAGGTGACGACCAATTTGCCTACAGCCGGAAGTTCTTCTCTCACACTTTCATAGTTATCATGCTCAAATTTCAGACAGCACATGAGTCTTCCGCACAACCCTGAAATTTTCGTCGGATTCAGTGACAGGCTCTGATCTTTAGCCATCTTGATTGATACCGGCTCAAAGTCTCCCAGCCAGGAAGAACAACACAACACACGGCCGCAAGGTCCGATTCCGCCAAGCATCTTCGCTTCATCACGTACACCAATCTGTCTCAGCTCGATTCGTGTCCGGAAAATACTTGCCAGATCCTTGACCAGCTCCCGGAAATCAACTCTTCCTTCAGCTGTAAAATAAAATATAATTTTATTGCGATCAAACGTAAATTCCACATCGACCAGCTTCATTTTGAGGCCATGGTCTTTGATTTTATTTAAACAAGTACCGAATGCTTCTTTGGCTGCACGCTTGTTCTCATCAACCACACGGGCATCTGTCTCGCCCGCAACGCGGATGACTTTCTTCAGCGGCAACACCACATCGGACTCGCCCACTTCCTTCTTACCTACGACAACCTTACCGTACTCAACCCCCCGCGCTGTCTCCACGATAACGCAGTTTTCTTTCTCAATGGGAAGGTCCAGGGGATCGAAGTAATAAATTTTGCCCGCTTTTTTGAAACGGACACCCACTACACTGTACAAAAAATTAACCCCCTTGTAAGCCAACCCCACTTCGTCTGAAGCCCTGTCTTCTTAGGGAACCCGGCCGAAGTTATAACCGTTTGCATATGATTGGAGCTAACGCTGCCCTCTCCCAGTCTTATGCCAAACCGATCAAAAATTGCTCCAGACAAAGCTGGCCATTGACGTTGAAACGCAATTTTTTTCTGCATGCTGCGGCCATATCCATATAGGAGACCCACTGCTCTGTGCTGCGGGTATGTGCCAACTGAGATAGCATGTCTAACTGATCTATAAAAACGATATGTTCATGCCTATCGTACTGAACATACAGCATGTCCCTAAACCATAGATGGAACAAACTGAGTAGCATGTCCAGGTGTTCAGAGAGTCCGGTTTTAAAAAGCTTCTGCTGTGCAGAGATCAATGATGTACTTCCTCTACCCAGGGACTCCTTCCCTAATTGTAACATTACGTTTCTAATTTCTGCAAACCAATTCTGCTGGAGAATTTCTCTACATGCTTCCAATCCTGACGCTAAATGGACGGCAGAGCGAGCCAGATTGGCAGGGTGCCCTTCTTCAATCAGAGATTGTAACATCTCCTCCGGATTCAGTGCACTGAACGGCACCAATTGGGAGCGTGAACGGATCGTAGGCAACATGGCCTGTCCATTATCGGTAATCAGGATGCCGACTGCAGGAACCTGTGGTTCCTCCAAAAACTTCAGCAGACTGTTCGCTGCCTGCACCGTCATTTTCTCAGCTTGTTCTATAATATATACTTTCGGATGTCCTGCCTCAGATCGATATGAAAAGATACGCTGCAGATCCCGGATTTGATCTATTTTAATGTTGTTTCCATCTGGTGCAAGCATGGTTAGATCCGGATGATTACCATGTTCCACCTTACGACATTCAAGACACTGCCCGCACGCGTCATCTTCAAGCTCTGTACAGAATATTGCTTTGGCAAAGGTAATTGCCGTCTTCCGTTGCCCGCTTCCGGATGGCCCGCTAAACAAATACGCATGGCTTATGGCCTGACGTCTCAAACTGCTCTGTAACATTTGCTTGGCCGCTTGTTGACCCATAATTTGTTGAAAGGACATACTTCCTCCTCAGAAGCTTAAATTAATAAGCATCCCCCGAATTTCGCCTACTTGTTGTAATAGAGAGATTTTTCCTTCTTCTGTATCCAGCAGTTCATCAGCCATGGATAACAGAGCGGAGTCAATTTCATCAATCAGCTTGTACCGCTTGCCTCTGCCACGACGATCCCAACCCCTTGTCTCTTTCATGGATACACCGCGACGAACGGTCTCTTCCAGGAACCTTTTAACAAGTTGCTTATACGCCTTCAGTTCACGAATCGTCATGGAACGTGCCAAGCGATCGCCCTGAAGCTGGATTTCACTAAACCGGCGATTCAGTTCAGCTTGTGAGGCTCGTTCCCCCTGGTGGTTCATCATATCAGAGAAATTTTTGGATTGAACCGGTTTGGAACCTGAATCAGTAGAACTGATCCCGCTCTGAATCGGTCTGAATCCAGGATTGATTTTCATGGATACGCCCGCTTTCTATCATAGTTGGCCAATCGCCCATCAGCACAGTGCGCGTTGCGCCTGTGCGTGAGGATGAGGCTTTTATATATGCTGGTCACACTCTATATATAATGGTAGATACACATCACCATCAAGGTCTTTTTTGTTTGTAGTCAACTTCTTCCCGGATGAGCATTCCCCAGCTAGGAAATGTTCATCCGGGAAAAGTGTGCCCATTCTTCTGATCAAGAAAGGCGTTCCGTAAGTGGCACGCACGAACTCTGTTAACTCTTCTTGCATCCATCGTTTCCAACATGCTATCGATAATGAAAGACCCTCATGGGATCCATGCAAAAGGTTTAATTAAAAATGTTCGAAGCGATCTACCGGGAGAACAAATACAGTAGCTCCACCTACTTGAACTTCAACAGGTAGCGGCAGGTAAGAGTCGGTTGTTCCACTCATCGGTGTGACCGGAGTCACGAGCTGTTCACGAACCTTACAGCTGCTGCGAATGACGTTCATTACGGACTCGACTTGACCATCATCGACACCGATCATAAACGTCGTGTTGCCTGCCTTCAAAAATCCACCCGTACTGGCCAACTTGGTTGCCCGAAAGTTTGCTTTGACCAATGCACTGGATAATCGGTTGCTGTCTTTATCCTGTATAATCGCAACAATCAGTTTCATCCTGCATAACCTCCTTCAGAATAAGCACCTTTATCAAATGCCCTGTCTATATATTAGACAATTACTCGTCAAAATCCTTCAAAATCCCTGTCTCCAGCGACAAAATCATTGCTGCCAAGACAGCCTCCTGCTTCATGGAAGCATCGATAACTCTGATTCGTTCCGGGAACTGCTCTTTTAATAGGAAGTAACCCTCTCGCACTTTACGATGAAACTCCAGATTTTCCAGATCCAGACGGTTCACTTCGCGGCCATCATGAGCGTCAATACGGGCAAGCCCCACTTCGGGCTCGATGTCCAGATATAAGGTCACATCCGGCATGAGATCACCAATTGCAAAGCGATTAATGGCCCATACATTCTCTATCCCGAGTCCACGGGCGTATCCTTGATAGACCAGACTGCTATCGACAAATCGGTCACAGATGACTGCTTTTCCAGCTTTCAGTGCAGGCTCTACCTTCTCCGCCAGATGCTGACTACGTGCGGCTGCATACAATAGCGCTTCGGTTCGAGCATCCATTGCCGTATGAAGAGGGTCCAGGATAATGGAACGTATTTTCTCCGCAATCTCAATTCCTCCAGGCTCTCGCGTAACTACGTAAGGTATACCCCGTTCTTCAAAATAAGAACCTACTCTACCGATCATCGTTGTTTTACCGGAACCCTCTCCCCCTTCCAGCGTAATGAATTTACCTCTGCCCTGCATATGCTTCCCTGCTTTCTATGTCGATAATTGCATCTATTGCTGCCGTAACACATATGTTTAGACCCTCTTGCTACAGGATATGATATCCCCCGCCCAGAGGTGTATAACAACAGCTACACCAGTACGTATTAATAACACAAAAATAATACATGCTTGTTTTCTTTCTATAATACTATAGGTCGGCAGTTACTCCAAGGTGAACAACAAAGTAAACGTTCAACCGTAGATGATCCATACCCATAACGGAAGCATGATGGATCCAGCAATGGCACTGACAATCATGGATACCGAGCTGAGGGCTACCGCATTCTCTCCATATTCGAAAGACCTTGCCATGCCGAGGGCATGAGATGCTGAACCCAGTCCGATTCCATAGGCATGTTCACTACGAACCTTGGCCCATTTCAACAGCATCGGCCCTAGTAATATCCCTGAGAAACCTGCAATCATCACAAACAGCGATGTAAATGAGGCATTCCCTCCGACCTGATCTGCAAGTTGAATAGCTACAGGAGTTGTCACGGATTTTGGCAATAAAGCGATGACCATCTCTTGAGGATAGCCGAGCAGAATGGCGATTAAAGCGCCTGTGGCTATACCTGTAATACTGCCTCCGATCGTTCCACCCACAATTGGAATGATATTTTGCTTCAGCACATGTAGATGTCTGGACAAGGGGAAAGCGAGCGATACGACTGCTGGTCCCAAAAGCTCCTGTATCCATTTGCCACCCAGCATATACGTATCCAGCTTTATACCGGAAATCACCAAGATCAGAATCAGGATGGCAGTCGTTGTGAGTACAGGCATAAGTATAGGCCATTTCAGCCGTTTATATAGACGAGTGGCTGGAATATATACAGCGATGGTTAGCGCGATCATTCCAATTCCGAGGATGAATGCTGACAAGTGATCGCCTCCTTTTTACCTGAATGAGACGATCTCCATGTCATGAGCCACTCACTTAATTTGGCAGATATCAGACATGTGATTAATGTGCTAATGATCAAACCCAGAACCAATAACAAGGTGTTCGCTCTAAAAAAATCAAAATGATTAATAATGCCCACAGTAGGCGGGATGAATAATAATTGCAAATGCGACTGAAGCCACGTTGATCCTTCTTCTCCCCAACTCATTTTGATCCATCCCAGTTGAATGGCGATAAACAATACCAGCATGCCCACAATACTACCTGTTAACGGCAGATGTAATAGACCTTGAATCAAGTTTCCTATCCAATAAAAACCGTACATCAACAAAACTTGCAGGACTATTCCTGTATATTTTTTTAGCGGAATACCCAAAGTGGTCCCTTCTTTCTTATGTCTATCTATATAAGTTGAACTAGCAAGTAGATTAATGACCAAGAGACCCTCACATATGTAGGGTCAGGTATTGCTATCCGTATTGGTTATATAGAATACCTATGGGTGAATACATTCAGATATTTCATGTTCTCTTCAATCTTTCATGACCTTTAATGACTGTAGAGATGCATCTGATACCCCGTGAAACTTTGCACCCTCATCCCGCAGGAGTTGTATACGAGCCACCATCGATGAACTTAGGCGTTCACCCGGATATACAAGCGGAATCCCTGGAGGATACGGAACTACCATCTCGGCTGATCGACAGCCCACACTTTCTTCTATAGGGACATTGATCGTATCCGTCTCCGCAATCGGTTGCAGTGTAAATGAGATCGGTTCCGAGTAGCGAGTGGTTTCTTGTAAATTGTTCCACGTGGAAATATAATGTGCCGAACCTTTCGCAATCTGTTGCGATGGCTCTGTATTGGATTGGTTCAGCTCATGCCCATTGGCAGAGCTGATATGGTGTAAAGCCTGCAACAGGTGCTGGGCATCTTGCACCGTTGAGCCCAGGCTGAAGAGCAAGACGACGTACCGTTCGTCGCTCATCTCAGGCACACAGCCGCATGCTTCGAGCTGCTCCTGTAGCCCATAACCGCTCAGCACCCCTGTGCCGTCATAAATGACGGCCTTAAATGGGTCCTGAGCGGTGTACCCCGCGGCAGCTGGCATCGCCGCCGCGGTCAGGCCCTTCCGTGTCTGCTGCCCAGCGGACACGGGTATGCCAGCCGGCTTCGCTGTTCCGGCTGGTGGTTCTTGCTGCAGCGGCTGTGTAGGCTGCAGCAACTGAAAGCGTGGCAGCTCCGCGAGGCCGCGCTTAAAGGCATTCACGGCGGCGAGCCCCGCCGTGAAGGTGTTCGCTCCCTGCACGTGCAGCAGCCGGCGCGCCAGATCAAGCGAAGCCATCACCGGGTATGATGGGCTTGAGCTTTGCACCATGGCCAGGCGCTGCCTTAATAGGGACCGGTTTAACAGTGGTCCCTGAATGTGCAGCATGGCACCCATGGTGAAGGCCGTCAGCATCTTATGCGTCGACTGCACTACACCGTCTGCTCCGCACGACAGTGCAGAGACAGGCAGCTCCGGATGCTGCCCATAATGCGCGCCATGCGCTTCATCCACGAGCAATGGCATGCCAGCAGCGTGGCATACCTCGGCTATGGGCGTCAGATCTGCGCCCATGCCGTAATAATTGGGCAACGTGACTAACATGCCCTTTGCCTCAGGGTAGGACTGGACAGCAGCCTGAACCGTCTCCACCGACGGCATGACCGCAAGTCCAGACGCAGGATCAACCCACGGCTCCAGAAACACAGCTCTTGCGCCTGCCAGCATTAAACCGTGAATAACGGATTTGTGTACATTCCGTTGTACCAGGACAATACTGTTCGGCTCAGCGCACACGGTTAGCAATAGAGAAAGATTACCCGCCGTACTGCCTCCCACAAGAAAAAAACTCTCCTCAGCGCCAAAACAATCTGCGGCAAGCTCCTGCGCTTCCTGGATCACACCTTCCGGATGATGCAAATCATCCGTGCCCGTAATCTCCGTAACATCAATCTCCATCATCTCCAGAAATGAACGCACCGGTACCAGTTCTAATTCCGAGTGAGCACCATCAGCGCCAAAATGTTCCCCACTCCCCAGATCAGCCCCATGTTCATCCACCGAACTGACACGCTCTACCCTATGGGTAGCATTTTTTCCTGCATCCCTCTGAGTCTCTCCGTTTTGCTGGTATTCCTCATTAACGATATCCTTAACAGGAAATTGTCCTGCTTCTGCTTCTTCCACCAACTGTCGGTAAGCTTGTCCATTCTTATGCCCAGGCACATGAAAAGAACGCTGCTTCGAATCACGATACGTAAGCAACGCTTCATATAAAGGGGCTCTACTTGCTTTATTTTTATGATCCATGAAGTAACCATCCTGTACATATATTATGTGCGCCCGATGCGTTCCAAAATGCATCCTAATCTATGCAACGCCCTTCTTCCCCATCTTCACACGCGTTACTGCAAATTTCCTATATCATTATATCAGCATACGCCTTCCTTGCATGGCAGACAAGACAATCTCTCCTCTTAAAAACAGAAAAAGGCCCATTGGGCCTCTATACACATCAGCATCATTGCAATGCGATGTTTAGCTTCTACTTCTATAGCAACATTCATTATGCGTTCTTTTGTACCCAAATCTGTTTCATCTGATTGATAAAATAATTGTACTTGGCATCCTGCGCATCGGTATGAACCATTTCTGCTTCACAAGTGTCACATATGAATTCAGATACAATAAAAATGCCTTCTCTTTTTCTTTGCTCGCAGATAATACATGTGTGTTCGGCATGTTCTTCCATGAACCATCCCACCTTGTTTTACGTTTACTATCAGTATTGCACAGTTTCTATTATTTTAAACATTTTCATAGTGCTTTCTTTCTATAAAATATATATATTCGCCCACCCCCTCTTGGGTGTCTGTACCGAAAAATACATTCATTCTTCCTACAAGAGCATTCACCTGCTTATGTCTACACAATTACCCTGCATTCCATCGCATTGCCCTCTAAATCACGTATTCCTTGGTCTGACTCAAACTTATATTTAATTTCCTTAAAAAAACTGTGAATCTCAGCCGATATATAATACATGATAACGATATCAAGCCTGACAGTCCGTGCATTCGGGAGTATACTGAGAGAAGCTCCGTCGAATCTCAATATCTTGTACAATCGTCATGGCGTAAGATACAAGGTTCATATATACATACATGATTCATTCCCTTTTACACGTGTAAGAACCGAATACCTACCACGCACAAACGTGAATCCGAAGGAGGATATATAATCGTATGATCGCCGAACCGGAGAATAAGGCAACATTTTATCAATACCGGCTTCTGAAAAAAAAGGCTATCGCCCGCAGTGTCATTTATAGCTATCTGTGTCTGCCGGTCATCATGCTCTTATTCAATCTACTCGCATTCTCCTGGACTAGCCTCTTCTTTTTTGTACTGGCAGGTCCGATCACCATCTGGATTCATTATGTCATCGCCAGAACCATATTACTTCTGGTCCGCACCTCTTATGCCAAACGCTGGCGCTGGAATCTGCGTATGCCCTGGTTAGGTTATATCCCTGATCAGCATTTCAGCTTCCGTATGTTTGTCCGGGTACACCTAAACATGAGCTGGATTGGACTATGTATCATTACAGTATGTTTAATATGGTCGCCCTTGTCCTTCACCCTCTCGCTGATCTTCTGGCATCTGTGGTTGCTGGGTCCTCGCTTATATGTTGTAATGGTCCTCTCCCGCGAGCGCAAAGATGGACTCATCAAATTGAATGAACAAGATGTCTCATACTATCTGCAATAATTGCCCTTCATTCATTCAATAGTACATGTACATCACTTACCTGTAATACATAATGGCTGAGCCCCTTCGGATATTCTGATACAAAACAGGATCGTCGTATTGTCCAATTGACTCAGTCTCACTTGCTCAAATAAAGGTTATCCACTGTGGATAACCTTTATTTATCGTTCCCCCTCATTCCTTATCCACAGAGTGGGTATAGTTAAATGAGTTATCCCCACGCCAGGCTCCATTCTTCTCCTCTTTTTCGCCTGTTGTTACATATCTCATAACCCCCCCGTTTGTTCCGTAGAACTTACGCCTTGAGCAATCTCTCACTCAGTCTCAGCTCTATCCTCCTTATGGTCGCTTCCATCAGCCATTCAATAGCTCACGTCTATCCGTGTACGAGAAGGTCTACTCCATTCGCTCTATTCCCTTTGTACCTCTTATGCCCTCTACTGTGCTTTACTCGAGCGATCATTTCTCCTATCACTAATACAGCCTACTTCACGAAATAACAAAAAAGCCCCCGATCAATTACATGGGAGCTTTACTATATAAGGAACATCACAGCGTTAATTAATCATATACAACCTTACTCGCAACAGCTCAATCGTCTTCAGCCAATGATTTAACTGTCGTTTGAGTAGCATCATTTCTAGGAACCATTAGTGTAAAGGAACCATCATGTACTGCTAAATGCACAGTATGTCCTTCCTTTGCAAATACACGCAAGGTACTGGATTCATTGGATGTACCCTTGGCTTGCCTCTCTGTCCAACCCCAGCTTTTAATCTCGTCTAGATATACCTCAGGCAAGCTAGTGCTTTCACTAATACCAGACAGCGTATATCGTACATAATCCATATCCGAATTGTTTTCGGACTGGTCAGATTTATTCGCTACTTTAGGTACCGGGAAACTCTTCTCGTTAACCGCACCTTCATATGAAGTCCATACAGCTCCTGAAGCTTCACCGCATCCTGCCAGAACAACAGTCAGACAAAGCAACAGAAATGATTGTAGTCCAAGTCTCCGCCAACTTAACACACACACCCTCCTTTTCACAGCTGCACATTCCAGCTCTGTGGTCAGGTACTTTTAGCATATTTAACATAGTCCTATTATACTGGTTTTGCCGCTGTTATCCGTAACAAAAATGTTACCTTCAATTGACGATCATGTTAAAGCTTACGCTTACCATATTTAATCCATATAAACAAATAAAAACCACCACCGAATTACATCGGCAGTGGTTAATTGCTTGGCGGCGTCCTACTCTCCCAGGACCCTGCGGTCCAAGTACCATCGGCGCTAGAGGGCTTAACGGTCGTGT
>NZ_JABBEA010000022.1 GCF_012912005.1 Paenibacillus sp. SZ31 | reverse complement strand
GCGCGTACAGCGTCACGTTCGCCGCTCCCATGCCGAACGTTGCATTTGCCGCATAGCTTGTGCCACTTCCGTTAGCCACCGTGTTCCAACCTGCGAACGTGTTGCCTGTCTTCTCCAAGCTTCCCGTGTTTCCTAATACGGTAACCGTTGCATTTTGCGTGTACGAATTGCTATCCATTGGCACGGTTCCTCCCGTGCTGCCATTCCCGTTGTACGTTACGGTGTATGTCGGGTCGGCCGTCCACTGCGCGTACAGCGTCATGTTCGCTGCTCCCATGCCGAACGTTGCATTTGCCGCATAGCTTGTGCCACTTCCGTTGGCCGCCGTGTTCCAACCTGCGAACGTGTTGCCTATCTTCACCAGGCTTCCCGTGTTTCCTAATACCGTTACCGTTGCATTTTGCGTGTACGAATTGCTATCCGTTGGCACGGTTCCTCCCGTGCTGCTGTTCCCGTTGTACGTTACGGTGTATGTCGGGTCGGCCGTCCACTGCGCGTACAGCGTCACGTTCGCCGCTCCCATGCCGAACGTTGCATTTGCCGCATAGCTTGTGCCACTTCCATTAGCCGCCGTGTTCCAACCTGCGAACGTGTTGCTCGTCTTCACCAAGCTTCCCGTGTTTCCTAATACGGTAACCGTTGCGCTTTGCTCGTACGAATTGCTATCCGTTGGCATGGTTCCTCCCGTGCTGCCATTGCTGTTATACGTTACGGTGTATGTCGGGAGATCAATGTTTTGAAATATGTCTCCTCTGTTACCTACCGCGATAAACGTGCCGTTGCCGTAGGTGACGCCATTAAGAGACCCGTACGCACCCTCATGGCTTTTCGTCCAACTCACTAAGTCACTGGAGGTATAGATAGAATTAAATGATCCCACACCCACATACGTACCATTTCCGTAGGTGACACTATGAAGGACGCCAGAATTTACCGACTCACATTCCACGCAGATAATGCCCGACGTGGTGATCATACTCCAGCTCACTCCGTCAACGGAGGTCAATATCGTTTTTCCGTTTACTGCCCAGGACACAAACTTACCATTTAGGTGTTTGACGCCTTTAAGATCTGCCACAGTGCCCGAATTTCGGCTCGTCCAGCTCACTCCGTCACTAGAGGTCAGTATCGTTCCATTTTGCCCCACCGCCACAAACTTTTGGTTGCCGTAGGTGACGCCCTTAAGTACTGACGTGGTGTTTACATTGCGATTTGTCCATAAGTCCGGCGTCTCGCTCGTCGTAGAGGTGTATATGGCTCCTGTATTTCCAGCAACTATGTTCCCCACCGCCACATAAAGGCCGTTGCCGTAACTAACGCCCCAAAGGGATAAATAATTATTGAGGGTATGGCCCGTTTTCCAGATCACTCCGTCACTAGAGGACGATGCAAGTCCAGCTCTAGTCACAGCCACAAACTGGCCATTGTCGCAACTGATACTAGAAAGCTTGAGTGTATTTTCCGGTTTGTAATACGTCCAACTCGTTCCGTCACTCGAGGTTAAGATGCCTCCCTCATCAGTCACCGCCATAAACTTGCCGTTACCGTAGCAGACGTCCTGATTACTGGTAAGAAGGTTATCAGGTTTCTGATTAACCCAATGATCAGTAGAAGCAGCACTAGCAAAAGTGGGGATCATCCCCAATAAAATAATTAATGCCATTACTAAAGAAATCCAACGTTTGTTCATAAATGATTTCACTCACCTTTGTCTAGATTCGACATTCTCCTCTACTATAAATTAAAATAAACAAAATAGAACCTACCCGCCTGGGGTAGGTTTTTCAAAACAGGATAGGCATTTTAAGCACGTCTCTATAATTGCTTTGCAATTTCCAATGCTTGTTTACGATTGTTTACTTCAAGCTTTTTGTAGATGTTTTTAATATGAAATTTCACGGTATCTACCGTAATATTCAGACGCTCGGCAATCTCCTTGTTCATCAATCTATCCCTGATTAGCAGCAATATTGTATACTCCTGCACTGTCAGTATTCCTTTCGGTGATTGATCGGCCTCTGGTGTATCATTCATAGCACTCAACAGTTGCTTTACATAGGAACCCGAAGAAGAATTGCTGTCTTGCTGAACCTTTGAATAAGCGTTAAGCATCTCCTCCATGACAAAACCCTCGTCAATAAAACTACGAATATATCCATCTGGCTTGGCCAAATCCAAAGCAGTGCCCAATGGAATGAGCGCAGCCTCCGTTTGACCCGAATGCCATAGCGTCACGCTCTGCACAATTAATACCTTTGTGTGATCACGGAGACAGTCTCCCTTGCACACCAATAGATATAATCTTTCCAACAGGTACAGCGCTTCTTCTATTCGATCACACGCCGCAAGCACTCTGGCCAAAATCAGATGCTCTGCCAAAAGATTCAATGAAACCTCATCCGTGTGCGAAAGACCGCACCTTTGCAACCAATCAAGCGCATCTTGGAGCGAGCCTTGCCGCAAAGATAGATAAGCTTGTTCCGTTTCGATTTTCTCAACAAATAAAGCATAATCGGGTGAATCAATTTTAGACTTCAATTGCACCATTAGTTCGGACGCTCGCTTTGGATTTCCTTTGGCTTGCTCAATCCGAGATGCAGCGATGCCCAATTGGATCATAATTCGTGCAAGAGGCTGTTGGTCTATGCGCCCCCATGACTGACCGAAGTAAGATTCTGCCTCCTCCAACCGATTCCACTCATACAGCAAATGGATATATGCCAAGTACATATATCCGATAAAAGGATAATTTTTTTTATGCTCCCATACTTTAATCCATTTCAAAATGAAGTCTTCCGCCGCATACAGATCTTTGATTAAAGTTAATTGATCATAATTCCTGCTGTACCCCTCATACCGGTTTACCCCCATCACCTGAAAGTAGCTTCCTTCCGGCATATATCGTTCTGTTAGGGCCAAATAATCCGATGCTCGCACAAAGTCATTTTGGATATAAGAGGCCATACCGCAATAGAAATAGATATTACCCATAACCTCGTTCCAGTCTACATCGGTTAATTTCCCTTGCAGTGCTTCAAACCGGACTTTAGTTTGCTCCATTCTCTGAAAAGCGGCTTCCCACTTACCTCCTAGCATCATGACGGCTATATAAAACATTTCGATCATCGGCTTCTCCGCAAAGGAGCTTTCAGGTAAAACGGTTACCCACCTCATCAACGCGGCACTCTTCGATTGCATCAAGGCAGGGGGATTTTTCTCGATCAACCGAATAACATCCGCAAACATTTGGCCTTCTAAATAATGCTCCACCGCTTCTTCGTCAAATCCATGTTTTTCTAACCAATTCGCCGCGCGGATATGCGCTTGAATCCATTTGTCCGAATCCGTTCTGGACCCTAGCTGTCGCAAGAAATCGGAAAGCAAATGGTGATATCGATACCAATACCGCTCCTCGTCTAAGGGAATAATGAATAAATTTAGCTGCTCCAGTCTCTCTAATTGCTCTTGACTGTTCATTTGACCCGTTACTGCTTGGCATAGAGAATGATTCATTCTATCTAAAATGGACGTTTCCAATAAAAAGGACCGCATGGTTTCCGACTGATGCAGGAACACTTCTTCCAATAAGTAATCGGATATATGATGCTGTTGACCCGAAAACTGCTGGATGGAACGCTTTATATTAGTACTGCGTTTCAGAGAGATTGCCGCCAGCTTCAATCCACTGACCCAACCCTCAGTTTGGTGGAACAGCTCGGTGACTTGCCCTTTCGTTAGCGATAAATCCGTCGTATTTCGAAAAAATTCAAACCCCTCTTCCAGTTCAAAGCGCAAATCATGCATTTGGATATAATGCATTTCACCCTTCGCCAGAAGTCTGGTAGTAGGAATCGGCAAATCGGTACGGCTAGCGATATAAAGATGAATATGTGGAGGAAAATGTTCCAGGAGGTAGCTCAATGATTGGTGAATATCGGGGAGTTCAATGAAATGATAATCGTCGAGTATGATGACCAGTTCACCGGTTATATGATTCAATTCATTCAAAAGTTCCTTAATCATAGGCTCTGAAGATTCCGAAGGTCCTTTCTCAAGAAGACACCTAATCGTTTGGCCAAAGCTAGGGATTCTCTCCTGAATGGAGGCAGTTACGCAACTCCAAAATGAAATCCACTCATTATCATGCTTATCTAAAGAGACCCACGCAACAAGCGCGCTGCATTGTTTCACCCATTCACATAAAGCTGTAGTCTTTCCATAACCAGCTTGCGCGGAAACAAGCATCAGCTTGGTTTCCATCCCCTCATTAAGCTTGCGCATCAGCTTCGGGCGGGATACCATAGTATTTCGTATATGGGGGATCTGAAATTTTGTATTTACAATCACTCTTGATACCTCCACAAAAATAGTTCTAAATTAATAATTCAACTTTCGCAACGCGAAATCAGCTGAATTCCTTGTGGCTGTAAGAATAAATCGTGTTTTTTTCTTTCTCTAACAAAAAAGTACCTTCGTCGTTTGGTATCACGGGAGTGACTAGCAACCATGCAAACAAAGATAGATGTGTAATCTATGGTACACCATCGTTCCCTGTCTGACCAGTCTCGTTTTTCGTCTGTTTTTACTTCTTTGAAAGTCGGCAAACTGCTTCTGGCGGCTGGCATGAACAAGTCATTTGGCCTCTCAGCGTTCGCTGTCTTTTAGCTGTTATTCTCGATTGGCAAGATATTTCACCGAACCTATTGGAACGCAATTTCCGCGCTGAAAGGCCAAACGAGAAGTGGGTTACGGACATTACAGCGTTTAAATTGTTCGGAGAAAAACTATATTTATCTCCCATACTTGATCTGTATAACGGAGAAATCATTACATATACAATCGGTTCAAGACCGGTCTACTCGCTTGTTTCCACGATGTTAGATCAACTGCTACGATAACGCCGTCATGGAGAATTTCTTTGGCATCATGAAATCCGAGTTCTTGTATTTAAAGGAATTTGAAAATATCTCACATTTTAAACTTAAACTTTCCAAATACATCGATTACAACAACAAACGCATTAAGGCAAAACTAAAAGGCATGAGTCCGGTACGGTACCGGATTCATGCCCAGCAAGTTGCCTAAAGATATAACCTGTCTAACTTTATGGGGTCACTTTATTTTTATAGTCACTGTCATCCTGCGCAAAGGAAAACTACTTGGCCAAATGCTAAAAACTATAGACTTCTAGGTATCTTTACGTTGCATCCCCACCACGCACTCTACATGCACCGTGTGTGGGAACATATCCACCGGCGTTACCTCTACCGTCCGATACCCGCCATCCTCCAGAACACGCAGATCACGTGCCAACGTGCTTGGATTACAGCTCACATACACCACGCGCTCCGGCTTCATCTCCAAGATCGTTTCCAGCAAACGTGGGTCGCAGCCCTTACGCGGCGGATCAACAACGATCACATCGGCTTCAATGCCTTGTTCTTTCCAGCGTGGAATAACGTCCTCGGAAGCACCAACTTCGAACTTAACGTTACGCATCTCGTTCAACATGGCATTGCTACGCGCGTCCTCGATCGCTTCAGGCACGATCTCTACCCCATACACCTGATCTGCATGTTGCGCGAGGAAAAGAGAGATTGTCCCGATGCCGCAATAGGCATCAATTACGGTCTCTTTGCCGCTCAGTCCTGCGTACTCTACCGTTTTGCCATACAGGACTTCCGTCTGCACTGGATTCACCTGATAGAACGAACGAGCCGAGATGGCAAACTGAACATCACCGATATAATCATAGATTACATCACGGCCCCACAGGACGCGGGTCTCATCGCCAAAGATGACGTTGGTCTGTTTCTTGTTCACGTTCTGGCAGATACTCGTCACATGCGGAATCGCTTCACGGATACTGCCAATCCATTCGTCTTTGTACGGAATGTCTCTGCCGTTGGTGACCAGAACAAGCATCATCTCGCCAGTACGGAACGCCTTTTTCACAACGACATGGCGCAACAGGCCACGGCCTGTCTCTTCGTTATATGCGCTGATTCCAAAATGACTGCCGATCTCCTTGACCTTGGCGACGACTTCGTCATTATGCTCATGCTGAATGAGGCAGCTCTCCATATCGATGATCCGGTGACTTCCTTTAGCGTAAAAACCACCTACCAGGCCACCCTCAGCTGCTCCAATCGGCACCTGTGCCTTATTCCGATAGCGCCATGGCTCGTCCATGCCCATCGTAGGCAGTACGCGAATGCCCTGCTCCGTATCTTCCGCATCCTCCACCATCACGTTCAACTTGCCAATCCGCTGCAAATTATCTACCACCAACTGGCGTTTCCACGCAAGCTGTCCAGCATAGCTCATATGCTGGATCTGGCAGCCGCCGCATTGATCGTAGATCGGGCAAGGCGCGGACACTCGATCCGGGCTTGCTTTCACGATCTCCAGTAACTTGGCGTAGCCATGCTGCTTTTTGGTTTTCATCACGCGCACACGCACGGTTTCACCGGGAAGCGCCCCCTGCACGAAGAGCGTGTATCCATTCGCACGACCTACACCCTCACCGTCATGATTCATGCCAATGATGTCGATGATAGTCTCTTCATTTTTGCTAACGGGTAGTCCTTCGATTGGTGCAGATTCACGCGTTCTTCCCTTTGGACGAACGGCAGAAAGAGATGCGCCTTGTGACCGCACCTCTTTCCCTTGCTGACGCGTAGATGGACGAGATGATTGACTTGGCTGACGGGACGCTGAAGCGCTCCCTTGCCCCTGAGAGGCAGCCGAATTCCGGCGGTTTTTTCCACGACCGCTGCGGTTCGTATTAGACAACGTACATTCACTTCTTTCTTCTTATATAGTACCCTTCCTATGCAGGCGAGGGAGAAAGCTCTATTTCATTTTGTTCACGATTCTAAAGAACCTGGCACACCTTATTCACATCAAAAATAACGTTCCGAATTTCTAATGAACTTCAGAAACGTTATATCATCCTCGAATGGTGTTTTCCGACCTTTTCCGGTCAATTTCTCCAAAATAACGCCGCTGAAATTCGTTAGATTGACATCTTCGGCGATTTCGCCACATTAAGACTTTCTGATTTCGTTAAGCTCAACGCATAGTGACCACATGAGATTATACGCGATCCCACCTTACACAGCAACTGGAAAATGCACTTCCATCTCGCCTTACCGCAGAGCTGAATCCAACTCTCCTCACCACTTGTGCGATGCTGTGCAACGACTACTATGGCATCATTGTTTTCCGCAAGGGACCAACATTCTCCGCCAAGTGCCAAGTTTAACGATACAACATCAGATGATGACGCAAATTCGTAAATGTAGCTGGCAAAGTGCCGCCCAACTCTCCATCGAGGTTCAGTTGCACATATCCTGGCGACGTAACTTCCATATGACTCGTCTGGAAATGAACCACTTTTTTGTCGTTCAGATGCTCCCCACGCAGCGCGAGCGTTACGAGGCGGATCATGTCAGCCAGATTACATTTGCGGACACCGATGACATCGAACAGACCATCATCAATGGTTGCACCAGGAGCCAGCTTCTCGAAGCCTCCGACCGAATTGGTATTGGCGATGAGGAATAACATGAATTCATCATGAATCTCTTCCTGACCATCGGCACGGATAATCAGCTCCTGTGGAGACAGGCTCGCCATTTTCTCAATACCCTTCATATAATAGGCCAGTTGCCCAATCATCGTTTTCAGACGACTCGGTACTTCATAGGTCAGTTCAGTCAATGATCCGCCACCGGCGATGTTGATAAAATATTTATCATTCGCTTTGCCCAGATCGAGCGGACGAAGTTGCTGGTTAATGACCAGATCCACGTAATCTTCCCACTGTCTCGGAATGCCGAGTGCACGTGCAAAATCGTTCGTTGTTCCCAACGGAAACACACCCAGCGGAGGACGATTCTCCCGCTCAGCCATACCGTTAATGACTTCATACAACGTGCCATCGCCACCAGCAGCAATAATCATGTCATATCCGCGCTCAATCGCGAGTTCAGCTTCCCGGGTTGCGTCACCTTCACCCGTTGTTGCGTGACATGAAGCTTCAATACCACCTTGATCCAAACGCTGCAAAATATCAGCCAGACGTTTCTTCATTTCTTCCCGGCCTGAGGTCGGATTATATATTAAGCGAGCTTTTTTCATCTCATACGCCACCTATTCCACATTATCCATGAGTCTGAACGACCTCATATTCTTACGTTGCACGAGTCCACAAAAGGGCATATTTTTAACACAAATATGAACTTCCGTTAATGCTGCTCTAATCTTTCGTCTTACCTATATCTATGCATCAGGAATTCCGTCTCATTCCAAAGCCTTTAACTCCTATCATATCATCAAATGTAAAGATGTCCTAGCCTGTAATGTATAAGTATATTTTAACATATCCGTACCCGGTAATCTGCCTATTACCCAATAAACCTCTCGCACCTATCTTGAATCTGTCCTACTGGATTTTCTGTAAAATAGTCTCATTAATCAACCATTCTGCCCGCTTGGGCAGGAATTAGTCTTCGGTACTTTCATATTATTATGACATAGATATGCTACAAATTTACAAATCTTAAGATGAAAAGATAAATATAACAAACTTTTTTCCACTATAGTCTTAGTGCACCCTCAACCCCGCACCACATCATACCTGTGAAGGAGAAATGTGAATGAAAAAATTCGTGTTAATGCTCATGGTTTCGCTTATGGCCTGTATTCCCTGGGTCAACATTGTTGAAGCGGCAGAAATTAATCATGATCAGGTTGTCGGATTCCAGGAAATCACACCAGTTACCGTAACTCAACAAGCAGCCAAGCTTTTTCAACCTTTTCTAAAAGTCTATCATGGATGCGTTCCTTTCCCCGCAGTGGATCAACAGGGCAATACGAGTGCTGGCTTGAATACTTCCGGGTCATCGAATGGAAACTGTAGCTCAAGTACAGGGCAGATCTACTCCCGTTCCGCCTGGCACAATGGGGTTTGGGCGATCATGTATTCGTGGTATTTTCCCAAAGACTCACCCTCCACTGGACTCGGTCATCGTCATGATTGGGAAGGTATCGTCGTGTGGGTAGACAATCCGGCAGCTGCCAATTCCAAAATCCTCTCTATCGCATATTCCGGTCACGGCCAGTTTACAAAAGTCACACCGAGCAATTCCAATACACAAGGTAACCATCCGTTGATCTCCTATAATAGTACTTGGCCGCTGAACCATGAGCTTGGCGTTACCAGCGCTGTTGGTGGAACTCAGCCTTTAATCGGATGGGACGATCTGACTTCTGCGGCACGAAATGCGCTCAACACCACGGACTTTGGTAGTGCCAACGTGCCCTTCAACGATAACAATTTCACGAACAATCTGAACAAGGCTTGGTTTAGATAAAAAAATCCCCTTCAAGTGATCAGTTCACTTGAGGGGATTTTCATATGAGGCTATCGTGAATCGATAGCTATACATTTTCAGCTAAACGATTGCCGCAGGAAAGCTCCTCGAAACATAGCTCCCTTTATCTTACTCGAGGAATAAATTGTTCTGTCTTCTTACCGCTTCTTCAGCCAACATCAAAATCCAATTTTTCTCCCTGCACGTAACTGTTTATACCAGAAATACACGGTGCAACCTACACAATAACCAAGCAAAGCCGCACTTGCGGCCCCAAGAAGCATGACCGAGAATACATAACCTGCGACTACCCAGCCGAGCGAAAACGAGATGAGTGCTAGAGACAGGAAGAGCACGGCAAGAATATTATTGAATCGCTGTAGCTCCACCGCCTGCGTCTCTGCACCTTTACCAGTCAGCACGGCTTTGCCAATCTGTACGAACAGATTCAATTTGCCACCGGAAGCCAGCCCAACCACCTGAATGATCCACAGCACGCCCAGAACTACCAGCGGATTGAACACAAACGAGAGCAAAACAAACAATACAATACCAACCTGATTCGCTTTCACATAGCGCATAGGCACTTCCCGCATCTGCATATCTCCTTATCCCCATTTTATTAGTTGGTTTTATTGTAGTCGGTATTGGGGCAATGAGCAACACTTCATTTAAGGGGAGTAAAATCTCTTTTCAGTACATCCCAATGGGGAGTAAGGGTACCTGTTGTCTTTTTCCAATCTATGAATGCGTCACTTAACGCTTGGATTTCACCAAAAGCACCAGCAAACAGTTTATGCATCGGAAGAAGGCTATAGATTTTCAAAAATAGATACAACAAGCGTTTATGTTTACGAATCAATCTGCCCTGAATCTCGGGTGTAACCGATATGCCCATAGCCTCCAGTACGCTGAGACCCTCATCCATCGCCTCAATCATATGCACAAGTTGCTGCTTGTTGCCATCCAGTTTTTTCAACTCATACTGCTCATTAAAACTCACTGCATTAAGCATCAGAATGGGGATGATATGGCTTTTCAGCCAGGCATCAATATCGCTTAGAACATTCAACTTGTATTTCACATGTTGGAAAGCTTGATCAAGCAAAGGTTTAAAGGCTATCTCACCGTCCAGACTGCCAATCACCATTTGTCCGCTCCCTCCACCGATGGATAACATGCGGTCCTTTTCACGCTTCCCTCCACTCACATGGAATCCGAATGCGACCTGTTTTCCCATCGGACTATGCTCTTCCAGATAGGTCTGCATGCTTCGTGCATCTGCGTTGTTTCCTACAATCACAATATTGCTGCTCTGATTATCTGCCAGAATAGGTAACACGGAAGGAAAATCGTTATATTTCATTACAACAAAAATCAGATCATATTGGTCATCCACCTCCAACGTTCTGGCTACCCGAACCGGATCAACTGTCGTTTTGAATTGAAAAATATGCCGGATAACGATTCCATCCTTCTCCAGCTCCTCTGCCCGCTTCCCTCTAGCCAGAATAGTGACATCATTGCCGCCGCGCACCAGAACTTGCGCCAGTTGACTGCCCAAAACACCAGCGCCATACACTAATATCTTCATTGGCTATCCCTCTATTTCATATTTTATCAATATCCGTTGCTTTATGAACATTTGTTGATAAAATAAGAGTATCAAAGCAACTGGCGTGCTTCAATCGCTAAAATATCCGCTTTCGTTCAATAATCAACGAAATACTCATTATTGTTGATAATCATAAAAAATTAGAGGAGGCGCCATGGACAGACGCGTGCTAAAAACAAGAAAGGCCATTATGGAGGCTTTTGTGGGATTGCTGGCAGAAAGGGATTTCGAGCAAATGACCATCAATGACATTGCCGATCGAGCGAATGTTAACCGGGGAACGATCTATTTGCATTATACAGACAAGTTTGATCTGCTGGACCGCTGCATTGAAACCTATCTGCAACAATTAGTAGAAGCCTGCATGAATGATCATTTTCAGACTCCGCTAACTGCAAAGGACGCCCTGCTCCGCACCTTCCGCCATCTCGAAGAACATGCATCCACTTATACCACGCTTCTAACCAAAGAAGGGATTCCTGCATTTCGAAGCAAGCTGATGATGCTTATGATTCAGGGCGTTGAGGAACAAATGAATGCATGCGGCGTCCAAGGAGGCATGAATAAAGAGATAACGACACAGTTTCTTGCTTCTGCTGCCGTTGGCCTGATGGAATGGTGGATTATGAATGCCATGCCTTATTCTGCGGAAGAGATGGTTGACCAGTTAATCGCGTTGCTGGAACTCCACCTGAGCCTACCTGCGCTAGCGGTAAAATGAACCCCCTGTCTCCTTAAATTCTAATCCATGCAGGCGTGGAGGACGTCCACTAATCTCCCGCCTACAACTTAATCTCAAGCCTACAGTGATTTCACACGCCGCAGGAAGTTATGATAGGCAAAGCCCCGCACCTGCTCTTCCGAATAATGTTTAAGCAACTCATTAATCAGATTTTGACTTTGAGCTGCATGCTCAAGCTGCTCAATGTGGCTAGTAATCCCGTCAAAATCAGAACCCAGACCAATATGGCTTACTCCTCCAAGGGAGCAAAAATGATCGATATGCTTGATCAGATCAGCGATCGTAGCGTTACCCTCTGCAGCAGATTTGATAAACTCAGGGAAATAGACCACATGTACCGTAGCATCTTTGGCAAAGAGTGCCTTGGCCTGTTCGTCGCTAAGGCTCCGAGGGTGATCATATACCGCCTTTGCATTGGAATGGCTCGCAATCAGATAATCGGCAATGTCGAGGGTATCCCAGAAACCGCGTTCGTTCAAGTGACTGACATCCGTCAGGATTTTATGCTTATTGTTAAACTCAACGATATTACGCCCAAATGCGGACAACCCTGCGCCTCTAGGCTCCAAAGCCCCATCCGCAGCAAGATTAGCATAGTTCCAGGTCAAGCCGACCGAGCGGACTCCAAGGCGATACAGAATGCTCAGCTTATGGAGGTCATTCCCGATAGGATCAACCCCTTCCAGCGTAAGAAAGGCACCGATCTCATGCTCCTGTAACAGATCAATATCACTCCAGCGGGTGATGTGTTTGATATCCTGATTTTTCTCCAACACTTCCTCATAAAAATAGTGGATCTGATCCAGCGCAGATTGAAACTTCTCCGTATCATTCAGATTGGGAGGCACGAACACTGCGAATCCCTGCACCTTAACCCCACCTTCGATCAGGCGTTGTTTGCTGGTTTCCAGCTCAGGTGCGTCATGGAAGGAGAGTTGACCCTTGGCAAGCCATATTCTAAACAGCGAATCACAATGCAGATCTATAATGTGCACAGATTATGCTCCTCTCGAAACCAATGATAATGTTGTGACCCTCCATACCTTCATCATCTGATCTTCCAGCCCTTCATCATTTGATGTCCCAGACCTCATGAAGAAATTGAACAATGCGATCCACTGATTGCTGAACCAATGCCTCACCTTTTTCCTTGGTAGCGAATGACGGAGAACCGACCACACCAGACTTGGAGATGGACGAAAGGCGGCCATATTTCACGATCTCCGGAAAAGAATCTTCATAGGAAGGCACTTCATCTGCGATCTTATCCTGATTTACGAGCTCAGGGTGCAGATGCAGCAGAACTGAGGTGCCAATCTCCGCCGCGTGACCGTTAGCCCATTTGCCGGATTCAGATATGCCATGATCCTGTGCCTTGATGAATCGCCAGCAATCAATCTGCGCGGCCTGTACGTCACCATGCTGCTCCCGAAGCTGATGAACAATCTGATTAATCACCGGGACATTACCGGCATGACCATTGATGAAAAGGATACGTTTGAATCCCCATGTAATCACACTATGTACGATATCACCAAGATACGCCTTCAGACTTTCCGGACGAATCGTAATAGTTCCGGGAAAATCATTCAGAACATTGGAATCACCAGCTTCTACCGATGGTCCAATAACAGCACCGACACGTTCGGCTACCAACTCGGCTAACCGATCCGCAAGCAGGCCATCCGAGCCAAGGGGCAGATGAGGGCCATATACCTCGATTGCGCCTACGGGGATAATCACAAGCTCCGTTTGCTTTTTATATTCCTCGAACACCGTCCAGCTAATCTCTCTAAGTTTACGGCTCTGTGTCATCGTGATCTCTCCTGTCGGTATAGTTATGTGAATAAAATAAATCCTTCAAAGGCTTCAAAGGCTTCGCTTATGCTTTGGCATACAGATGACAGGCGACGTAGCGACCTCCCACATCCTGCAACTCCGGCTTATCCGTCCGGCAAACATCCATGCACGCGTGACAACGCGTATGAAAACTGCATCCGGAAGGCGGATTGGCTGGACTGGGTACATCCCCTTGTAGCACAATTCGCTCCTTCTTGATCAGCGGGTTCGGACTAGGTACCGCGGACAATAACGCCTGTGTATAGGGATGCAACGGTGCTTCGAACAAGTCTTTTTTATCCGCAAGCTCAACGATGCCGCCCAGATACATCACACCAATACGACTGCTAATATGTTTAACTACGCTCAGATCATGGGCGATGAACAAGTAGGTTAGCTTGAACTGCTCCTGCAAGTCCTGAAGCAGATTAATAATCTGTGATTGAATGGATACATCCAGCGCGGATACAGGTTCGTCGGCAACGATAAGCTTCGGATTCAAAGCAAGTGCCCTGGCAATGCCAATCCGCTGTCGCTGTCCCCCACTAAACTCATGACCATAGCGGTCTGCATGACGGCTGCTTAAACCGACGATTTCCAACAACTCATCCACACGCCTCGCTCGTTCTTTGCCGGTTGCTGCCTGATGGATATCAAGAGGCTCGGCGATGAGTTCGCCTACAGTCATGCGGGGATCGAGGGAGGCGTACGGGTCCTGGAATACCATCTGCATATCCTTTCGCATCTTGCGCAGCTCTTCCGGCGGCAGTCCAACCATGTTTCGTCCCTCATAGATAATTTCACCTTCAGTTGGACGAAGGAGCTGTAGTAATGTCCGACCTGTTGTTGATTTTCCGCATCCACTCTCTCCAACGAGCCCCAGTGTCTCGCCCTTGAAAATCGTAAACTTCAGACCGTCTACAGCCTTCACTTGTCCCACCGTACGATTAAAAACACCTTTCTTAATTGGAAAATACTTCTTCAGATTATTTACCTCAAGCAGCGGCTCATTCATTGAATCGCCTCCTTCGCATCTGCATGAAGCCAGCATCTGGCTGTGTGTCCGTTCTCTACCGTCTCCAGCTGTGGCAGCTGTTCATGACAAATATCTTGCGCATATTCACAGCGGGGGCTGAAGCGACAGCCTTGTCTCAAACTGCCAGGCGGCGGAACGCTACCTTTGATGGAATAGAGCCTGCGTTCATTGGTGTCGAGTGTTGGCATCGATTTAATAAGTCCCTGTGTGTAGGGGTGCTTCGGATTCGTAAATAGCGTCAGTACATCGCACTCTTCAACAATCTGACCGCCATACATCACGGCTACACGGTCACACATCTCCGCAACAACGCCGAGGTCATGGGTAATCAGCAAAATGGAAGTACCTTCGCTAGCCTTCAGCTGCTGCATAAGCTCCAAAATTTGCGCTTGAATGGTAACGTCCAGCGCGGTAGTTGGCTCATCGGCAATGAGCAACTTCGGGCTACAGGCCATTGCCATGGCAATCATGACTCTCTGCCTCATGCCACCAGACAAGCGATGTGGGTATTCATACAGAATCTGCTCAGGGCGTGGAATACCGACAAGGCGCAGCATCTCAATCGCTCTCTCTTTGGTCTCGGATCGACTGACTTTCCGATGATTACGAATCGCTTCCCGAATCTGGTCTCCAATCGTGAACACCGGATTGAGCGAAGTCATCGGTTCCTGGAAGATCATCGCCATTTCATTGCCTCTTACGGTTCGCATCTCCTTCTCGGAGAGGGCAAGAATGTCTTTGCCATCGAAGGTAACAGAGCCTTCGACCTTTCCTTGCGTTAATCGCATGGCGGTTAACGAGGTAACACTTTTGCCTGAACCAGACTCACCAACAATACCAACCGTCTCTCCTTCATAGATCGTAATATCGACACCGTCTACTGCAGGAATGACACCCTCGCTTGTGTGAAAATACGTCTTAAGTGCCTTCATTTCAAGTAATTTGCGTTTCAACACGAGCCCTCCTTGTCATTTCCGGCACAGTAAGCTGCGCTCTTGTTGTCTGCTGACATTCCTCGTGAAGCGGAGCAAACTATACCTTCATCTTGGGATCAAGCGCATCGCGCAGTCCATCCCCCAGCATATTGAAGCCCAGGACAACAAGCATAATCGCCACACCTGGCACGATAGAGATATGAGGTGCAGCTCGCAGGAATTCCCGGCCCGTGCTCAGCATGGTCCCCCACTCCGGAGAAGGCGGTTGAGCCCCCATCCCCAGAAAGCTCAGTCCAGACGCAGACAGGATGGCCGTTGCAACCCGCAACGTGGAGAGTACGATGATTGGAGCGATACTGTTCGGAATAATATGTTTGAAAATAATTCGGCTATGCTTTGCTCCCATGGATCTCGAAGCTTCAATATACTCTTTGCTCTTAATGGAGAGCACCGCACTGCGCGATATCCAGGTGAACGATGGAACAGAAAATATGCCGATGGCAATCATCAGATTCATCATGCCGGGTCCAAGAACGCTAACGATGGCCAGTGCGAGCAAAAAGCCTGGAAAAGCCATAAAAATATCGGTAATGCGCATAATCAGCGCTTCGATTCTGCCCCCGAAATAACCAGCGATTGTGCCAAGTGCAACGCCAAATACAACAGAGATAACCACACCAACCATGCCGACCATCAACGAAATACGTGAACCGTAGAAGATACGTGAGAGCATGTCTCTTCCATACTCATCGGTTCCTAAGGGATGACTGAGAGACGGTGATTGCAGCAGCTTATCCATATTTTGCTCCAGTGGATCATATGGCGAAATCCATGGCGCCAGAATCGCGATCAACATAAACAAGGTGACGATCCATAGGCCAATCATCGAGCGTTTATTGCTGCCTACTCTTTTCAGAATCTGCCTTAACAATCCACTTCTGATGGGTGCAGCTGCTGGACTTACCTGGACGGATATGGGCACAGCCTTAGGTTCACTCACGGTTATGCCTCCTTCCGGTCATAGCGTATTCTCGGATCTACAGCGGCATAACACAGGTCCACGAGCAGGTTAATAATGACAAAGATTAAGGCAACAAACAGAATGCTCCCCTGTACAGCCGAGTAATCCCGGAATTGAATCGATTGAATGATATATCTGCCCAGCCCGTTCATCGAAAATACCGTTTCCGTCAGCACCGCTCCACCCAGCAGATTGCCGATTTCCATTCCAATGACGGTAATGATAGGCACGAAGGCATTTTTGAGTGCATGCTTATAAATAATGAGCCACTCACGTACTCCCTTGGCTTTGGCTGTCCGAATGTAATCCTGATTGATCACCTCAAGAATACTGGATCGCGTCAGGCGGGCAAGTACAGCAGCGGAGGATATGCCAAGTACAAGCGCAGGCAGTATAAAATGCTTAAATTCACTACTGCCGCCGGAAGGCAGAATGGGAATATAATATGCGAAAACAAGAATCAGAATAATGCCTAGCCAGAACACAGGCATCGATATGCCGAATAACGAAAAGGCCATTGAAGCGTGATCCCGCGCACTACCTGGCTTGGTTGCAGCGATCACCCCGGTGAATAAGCCTATGACAACCGTTACAAGCGTGGCAAGCAATGTCAAAATGACCGTGTTCGGAAAACGCTCCAGAATTTCCTGAAGGACCGGATTATCCGAACGCATCGACGTGCCAAGATCACCTTTCAGCAATTGCAGATTGTACTGCACATATTGCTCATACAGCGGTTTGTCCGTTCCCAGTCGCTCCCGAATGATCTGAACTTCCTCCGGACTCGCATCCATCCCGGCAATCAGCTCTGCCGGATCACCGGGAACAAGCTGAAGGATGACGAACGAGAGTAGAGAAACACCGATTAAGGTAGGTATCATTTGAAGTAATCGCTTCAGAATATAGTTAAACACGTTGTGCTCCTTCCTGGCTGATCGCCCGGTTAAGGCCATCTTGACGGTTAGCTGTACAAATGAGCTTGTCTATGCAAATGGGAAGGGAGCTTGGCACGAACGTTGCGGACCCGCTCCAGGTCAATGCGGTAAGGGATTAACGTCTCCGTCTCGTCGCCGCGTGCAACGACAATCCCCATCGGGTCAACAATCAGGCTCTGCCCGATATAAAACTCGTTGATTTGGTTCACGGCAACGACATATGCGGTATTTTCCAATGCTCGTGCAGTGACGAGTGTTTCCCAATGTTGCTCTTTGACATGTCCGCGTACCCAGCCGGATGGAACCAGAATGATGTCCGCACCATGTAGTGCTTGGTAACGAGCAATCTCCGGAAATCTCAACTCATAACATACGAACAATCCCAGTTTGCCAAAAGGCGTATCGATCGGCTCGAACAATGCTGTGCCCGGTTTAATGTCACGTGATTCCTTCGCACCGAAAGCATCATATAGATGGGTTTTGCGATAGCTGCTTACGATCTCCCCATCGGAATCAATGATGACAGCCGTGTTATAGACCCGATCATCATTGGAATCCTCCGTCGTCTCCCGCGTACCGAATACAACCCAGACACCATATTGCTTGGCAAGTGCGCGCATCGTTGTGGCGAAATGCCCATCGAGCGGCTCTGCATCTTCCAGCTTCTGTTCCCGCGGCGTGCCGATTTGGTAGAAACTCATGAAGGCTTCCGGGAAAACAACGATATCTGCGTGATGAATACGCGTTGCTTCCTCTAGTGCTTTTTCCGCTTTATCCAGGTTCTCCTGCTTGGTGCTGGACGACCCGAACTGTGCCATAACGAGTTGAAAGGTCATTGTTGTACTCACACTCCTAATTTTTTTTGCAAAACATCATCTTCACTTCAGTCTTAGATTCGTACTTTCTTTTGTTCATACGTCTATTCATTCATTGCTTCACATAGGGTAAAGGTGCCGTCTGCACGGCACCCTTCTGCTTATTTGAACTTCACACCACGCAGATCCCATAACAGTGAAGGCAGGAATGTAATGCCCTCAACCTTGCTCGAATAACCGACTTGAACACTATCTTCGTACAGTGGAATCCATGGTGCATCCGCTTTAATCAGTTGCAGAGCCTCATTGTACGCAGTTTGGCGTTCTTCCTTATCCAGCGCTTGACCACCTGCAAGAATAAGTTCGTCTACCTTAGGATTGTTGTAGAAGGCGTAATTGGACTTGCTTGTGGAGAGGAAACTGTCCCTAAGCAGAGCATCACCGTCGCCAGTAACGGATGACGCGCCTCTGACAAATAGATCATAGCTGTCCGGATTTTTGAGTGCATCGAGATAAGACGCAAGTTCAAGCACCTGTAGCTCTGCTTTGAATCCCAGCTGTTGAAGGCTGTTCTGAACGAATTCAGCAGCTGGACGATCCTGAACCGTATTGGCTGCGAGAATAATACGCAGTGGCGTTCCTTCCGCAACGCCTGCTTCTTGCAGCAGCTTCTTCGCGGCTTCCACATCGTAAGCGTAGGCACCTACGTCCGCATAACCAAAGGAATTTTTAGAAATAAACGAAGTAGCGACTTCAACACGTCCCTCATACAGTTTCTTGACCAACGTTTCGCGGTCGATCGCCAGATTAAGGGCATTGCGAACCTTCACATCATCAAATGGTGCATGCTTCGTGTTAATGCCGATATATCCCACACGGTTGGTCGAACGGGTATTCACCGTAAAGTTGCTGTCATTGGTCAGCCGCTCAATGTCTGTAGCTGGCACTTTATCGATGATGTCAGCTTCATCGGATTCAAGCATGATGACACGAGCGGCATTTTCAGTGACCGTCTTGAACGTAATGCCACTGACATCAGGTTTGCCACCCCAATATTGCTCATTGGCTTCAAGCACAACCTCATTGCCTGAACTCCAGTTCTTCAGCTTGAAGGGGCCCGTACCTACAGGTTCTTTAGCAATACCCTCCTCATTTTCCTGAATGGATTTGGAGCTAATAATACCACCAGAGGTCACTGCAATATTGTTCAGAAAAGCGCCCTGTGGCTCTTTTAACTGGAACACAACCTCGGAATCACTCGGCGCGGTGACGGATTCAATGAACTGCCCCAACGTTGCATATTGGGAAAGCTTCTTATCCGGATTGATCAGACGGTCGAAGTTCACTTTTACTGCCTCCGCATTGAAGGGTGTTCCATCCTGGAACGTTACATCTTGGCGCAGCTGGAAGGTCCACGTTTTTCCATCTTCCGATGTCTCCCAGCTTTCGGCCAGTTGAGGGACAATCTCAAGTTTGTCATTAAATGTAACCAGGCGGTCATAGATCTGATAATTAATAAAGTTGGAGATGGAGTCGGTGGAGTTATGTGGATCGAAACCAATGGCATCCCCCGTTAAGGCGATGGTCAAATCCTTGAGCGAAGCGTTCTCGGCTGAGCCACTGCTATTGCTCGCAGACGAATTGGCATTCGTGTTCGAATCAGCTCCGTTGCCACAGCCAACTGCAAACAGTGATAAGGCAATCAGGATACCGCTAAACTTGTGGATCAAAGGTCTCTTTTTCATCTCGTGGTTCCCCCTTTATGGTCTGTTGCGTGGTGATGGGTGGAATGGGCTGTAAGGAGCTTCCCATATCCGAGTTCCTGTCGGCGTTGTTCTTCCTTACGCTGTTTGTCCTGAGCAATGACCCCGATCTCCTTGGCGTAGCGCGGATTAATGACAAAGACACCATCATCATCACCAACGATCAGATCGCCGGGCTGGATACTGACGCCGCTGACACTCACTGGTGTGTTGACCTCGCCCTCAAGCTGCAATGAACGAGTCGTTAGTGCACTAATGCCTTTGGAGTAAATGGGAAATCGCAGCTCTGTAATCGGACGAACATCGGTCACACAGCCAGATATAATCGCTCCGGCAATTTTTTTGTCCAATGCTGCATACGTTACAAATTCACCCCAACAAGCGCGTTGCTCATCGCCTGACATGTCCACGACGATAATGTCGTTCGGCTGGGCAATCTCAAAGGCGTGACGGATTGCAGATGCGTCAAGGTGAGGAATGCGAACAGTGACGGCATTTCCCAGTAATCGAATGGGACGGAACAGTGGCTGTAAGCCATTTAGAAAACCAAAATCAGTCATATGTCCGATTGTTGATGGACTAATATCCGAATAAAGCTCTAGCAGCTCATCGGTAACCCCCTGTACTCTTGGCTCAATGCGAAACATAAGATGAATTCTCTCCCCGCTTACTAAAATGGTAAATAATAAATCTTATAAGAATAGTAAGATTTAAACTTAATGAAGAGAATAGCATTGCCTGTCCTTGGCAGTCAATGCATTAGCATATAGATAATTCCAATCGTAGAATAGGCGAAAACTATCGATCTTTGTCGTAAAAATGTGTTATCGACAGGGTATTATTCAAGGGATAAACAAGGGTTGAGACTACTTCAATCATCACAAAAAAAACCACGTCCAAGGACGTGGTTTAATTGTTTTATGAAAAAATTAACCTAATGCGTTCGATTCAAGAAGGAAGCCTAAGCTTTGTTACATCTCTCCAGCAAAATCTGGATCTGCCGCTCCATCCACTGCCCAAGCAATGGATGTGGCAACAGCGTCTCACCGCTGTACACATAATCCAGTTCCTTTAGCCGGTTCGGGATTACGTTCCTCGTGAAGTAACCGGCACTCAAAAACAGCGGCGCCACAATGACTCGGTTCCCCCGCTCTTCGCTCCAATACTTCACTTTGTCGTACACACTCTCTGGATTCAGCAATGCATAATCCGTATGGGCTACGCCACTAACTTCCTGCACACGCTCCGCAAGGGAGGCAATTCCCGCTTCCCAACGCTCACGAAATCCATCATGAATACTACCGTGTCCCACCAGCAGAATCGTTTCCTGCTCCGATTGCTGCGAGAGCGATCGGACTTTGTCCCACACCATCACTGCAATATCCGGATCATTATCTACTGGATAACCAAAGTGAACCCGGGCTGTGACCTGGAACGGTTCCAGATCTGTTTCCCGCTCAGGTGCTTCCTTTGCACCAATGGCAAATTCAATTTCATCCACATGTGTACTCCCGGACGAAACGAATAAAGGTACAACTAAGATATCGGTTACGCCTTGCGCTTCCAGTCGGTCGATACCGTCCTGGATCAGGCGTCCTTCCACCAACTCAAGAAATCCGGCTTCAACCGGCAACGGGAGGGGCAGATTCAACCGGGAGATCGCGTCATCGACGGATTCCACCCAGGTCTGCTCCTGAGAACCGTGACTGATGATGAGTACACCCGGCTTCTTCATGTTAGCGTCCCAGGCGTTCCAACGTCATTTTATAACCATCATTGCCGTAATTCAGGCAGCGTTTGACACGTGAAATCGTGGCTGTACTCGCACCCGTCTCAGCTTCAATCTGGTTATACGTATTGCCTTTGCCCAACATACGAGCCACTTCCAGCCGCTGGGACATGGATTGGATCTCGTTTACCGTGCAGAGGTCATCAAAGAAGACATAACACTCTTCAATATCTTTTAGAGTCAAAATAGCCTCAAATAGTTGTTCAATGCTTTTATCATTTAGCTTTTTCAGCTGCATTTCATCATCATCCCCTAGCGGTTACTGTGTACCTACATTGTACTCACCCTGAGTTGGTATTTCAAGCGTTACCGATTTCACGCACTACAGAATAAAAATACATGTTACCGCTTACAAAAGGTACTATTGTCCTCTCCTCGCGCACAACTAGCGAAATTATAGCGCTATATCCCAGTTTTCACCTGTATATTTCCGATTACTTATGTAGGAATTCAATCAACCTAAATGTTACAATTTTGTGTCTAAACTGCATTTTCCTGTATGAAAACCTCACGGCATGTCTACGCGCCCAAATCCGCAAATATCCCGTTTTCCGGGATACCCGCCTACGCCGTCTCTCCGCTAATGACATACAGTATAGCAAAAGGGAGTTCCACTAGGGTCTATGATGTTCATCTGTCATGCAACTCATGGAACGCAATTCCGAAATCCAACATAGAAGGAACGTGATCGTTCATGCCACAGCATTATTATCACCGCCAGCCAGCACAAGGGCAGCGTCCGTCTTCTCATGCTCATCGGCAGGCACATACTTCTGCCTATATGCCGCCCGGTGTGGTTCCGCGGTCTTTGAATGAAACTCAGATCCAACCGATGTATCCTGGCGTAGAGCCCCATTACCCTGGCTTCGGTGAAGTCGAAGCATCAGCCATTGTACCCTATGGGCAAGGTGTCCCTGGCGGGAACTTTTATGGAGGTGGAGCCCAGGTCGTTCCCCCAGCTCCGGTACAGGCGCCTGCTTCAACAGGTGGTTCCGGCTTTTCGTTAGCCAACATTGGTGAGTTAAAAGGAATGATCGACCGCTTCGGCGGGATTGATGGAATCATGAGTGGAATAGGCAAAATGCAGAAGGTCGTCGGCGGCATCCAGCAGATGGCTCCGATGATGAAGCTCGTTATGGGCATTCTGCCTTTTGGAAAAGGAAAAACGAATGACAGCGCGGCTGATGCAGACTATGAAGAATACACGCCGCCCCGGAAACGTACACGCAAGCGTCGGAACAAACCAACGAGTGTTCCACGTCGCCGCAATACGACGCCAACCCGCCGCAAATCCAATTCCACGAAGCGCCGTCCCAAAAGTCGCAAAGGTTAAAACCATCCAGGCACCCCCTTATAGAAGGTGGGTGCCTCAACTCCTTTCTCCAATATACATAGAAAATTCAGGAACTTATGTTCTTATCCCTGTAATTTGAGGTATACTGAATAGTAACTGAAGGAGGCGGACCATGGAACTTTTCAAAGACAAATACACTCCCGCATTAATCGATCGGACCAGTGAATTGTTGCGTCAATTCTACCCGAAGCTGGATACCCAGCAATTTCGTGAATTGGTGTTCGCAGAAGGCTGGGAACTGTTGGAATTCAAAGCACGGATTCGCAGAATCACACTGGCTTTGACCCAAGTGCTGCCCGACAATTATGAAGAAGCATTACATATCATCGAACAAGCTGCACCCCATATGAGAGGCGTTGAATATCTGTTTATACCGGATTTTATCGAAGTGAACGGACTTGACCCAGAGGATTACGAGTTATCCATGAAGTATCTGACCGTCTTCACACCTTATTCCAGCTCCGAGTTCGCGGTACGCCCGTTTATTGATCGTTATCCCATCCAAACCATGAAACACATGATGACGTGGGCAAGTAGCGACAACGAACATATCCGCAGACTTGCCAGTGAAGGCAGCCGACCCCGTTTGCCATGGGGAGCCAAACTCCAGGGATTCATCACCGATCCAACCCCTGTACTGCCTATTCTGCATGCGTTGAAAGCGGACGAGTCCCTCTATGTTCGCAAAAGTGTGGCCAATCATCTGAATGACATCTCCAAGGACCACCCAGAACTGGTGATGGATCTAGCCACCACCTGGTACGGACAACATACACACACGGACTGGATTGTCCGGCATGCCAGCAGGTCATTACTGAAGAAAGGACATCGCAAAGCGCTAAGTCTTTTTGGTTACAACGAGCAGGATGCGATTCACATTGAGCAGCTTCAGCTTGCTCACGATACAGTCGCTATCGGCGAGGATCTTCATTTTTCATTTGATGTGGTCAATGAGAGTGGCGAGTCACAGATGCTGAGAATTGAATACGAGATGGGCTATATGAAGGCGAACGGCAAGCAGGCTCCCAAACGATTCAAATGCTCCGATAAAATGTACCCGACAGGCACATCCAAGGTAGCCACCAAACAATCTTTCAAAGTCATTACAACGAGAAAATATTATGCCGGTCTGCATACGCTAACCATTCTTGTGAATGGCAAAGAAGCAGCTACAGCTTCTTTTGTTCTTGAAATGGAGTAAAAGGAAGTCATCCTAAGTTATACACAGCTTATTGCAGCGGAATAGTTATACACATGTGGATACAAAACTTTCAACACCTTCAGTACTTTTATAGAAGAATCAGAAAGGCCACCTGGCAAACATCATCTCCCGACAGATATTACTGCCTGAGATCATGGCCCAGTGGCCTTCTTCATATGTAGTTCAAACTGCAATTCCCCTTACCCACCCTCACCGCTATCCAAAGACCTGCATATGGTCGTAACAATTAGAAAGATACACGATACATCCATGCTGCGCATTCTTGTAACAATATTGGGCTAAATGATGATGTGGGTTAGACATGGCCCAGCGTCTACCAGGTTTCCAACTTCCCGTTGGTGGGTTATGCTCGCTTCATTTGGATAGGGTTACCGACGCAGTTTTATTCCTCGATTAAGTCTATGGTCCAGTTCTTCTCCTGAATTTTAAAATCCAGTTCCCGGTAGGATTTCGAAAGGCTATCCACTTTATGTTGAATATCTGCTATGTTCACGGTTCGCTCATACTTCACTTCAGAACGACTGTACCGATCCTGGCGAATGGACGCATTCTGCAAAACTTCGTTAAACGATGCTCTTTCTTGCATGATTCCATCCCGCTCTGCAAGGGCATCAGCAAGCGTAACTCCAGCTGTGAAGTCAGTCTGTGCATTGGTCTTATTAATTTTCTTAACCAATACCGTCAGGCTCCGGATCGTATTCTCCAGGTCAATCATAAGCAACTGTGGGTCCTCTGCTGGCTGTTCACCTTCCTGAACTTTAACTACGCGTTCCAGACGTTGCTTGAGCTGAGCTATCTTCTTCTGCTCATCTGCACGCAGTACAAGAGCCTCTGCCAATCTCATCGTATCCCATCCTTCCACAATGATATGTATGGATAATTCATCCAGAATCTATTCACATATCGTTATATTTTACCTGTGGATACACGTTATTACAAGTTTATGTTACTAACATCTGATTACACTGGTTCTCACTTAAACCAGCCCCGCTTCACAAACCAAGCCACCATGCTTCCGCCAAGCACAAACATCAACAGCAACACAGCCCCATACCCAAACTTCCATTGCAGCTCAGGCATATAGGCAAAGTTCATGCCATAAATACCCGCGATCAGTGTGAGCGGCATAAACACAGTCGTAATCACCGTGAGTGTCTTCATGATCTGATTCATCCGGTTGGAGTTCAGAGAAATATAACTGTCACGCAGGTCCGCCGTCATCTCCCGATCAGCTTCGATCATATCTGTCAGCTTTAACAAATGGTCGTAGATATCGGTAAAATAAGCCGTATGTTCGCCTGTTCGCTGCACATGCTGGGAGTTGACCACCCGATAGAGCAGATCCCGCATCGGTACAACGGTTCGTCTGAGCTTCAGCAATCGACTACGCAGGTCAAACACCTGGTTCATCAGATCTTCAACTGACTCTTGTCCACCACGGTTCTCCAGTTCAGCCAGCTCATCCTCAATGGCAAATAGAGACGGGAAATAATGATCGACCAGCTTGTCCATCACCGTATAGGCTGCTGCCACCGGACCTCGCGCCCAGATGGTTCGTTCATGTGCATGGTGCAACAAGCGTTCCCACGCTTCATCCACTTCCTCCAATACACCATGATGAAAAGACACTAGGAAGTTTGATCCGAGAAACAAGTCAACCTCCTCGGCTTCCAGTGTCGACGGGTTCAGTGCATGCAGCACAAGAAACTGCAGATTATCATAATAATCGAGCTTGGGCCGCTGCAACACATGCAGACAGTCCTCTATAGCTAAGGGGTGAAAATGAAAATATGTATCCAGCAAACGGCTTTCCTCTTCCGTTGGCTGGTTAAAATCCGCCCATACCCAGGCGTAATCGTTCAGATCCAGCTGTGTAAGGGGTACGTTCACGGAGACTTGATGCTCTCGTGTAATGGCGAGTGTACGAATCATAAATTAGACCACGTCCTTGTCCTGTATCTTACGTTATTGTACACAGGTACCTTCAAACTCGACAACAAAAAAAGCCAACCCTGTTGGCTTCTCTCATTTCCCTATCCACAGTTCCCTGTATCCACAGGAATATCTTCTTTTGGTTTATCATTCCACGGATGGCTATCCACATATCCAGCCTGTCCACACGTTCATGCACAGGCGTCTCTTGATTTTGGTTGTATAATTGTCCACATATCCCGATATTCACAATGTTATGAACAGTTTGTCTGGTAACCCCGAATTCGTTCGGGATAACTTCTCTCTTTAGAAAATAATCCAGTATAACAATCCTGCCAGTGCCCCTGTAATCGGAATCGTAATGAACCACGTAATAATGATACGTCCAGCAAGTCCCCATTTCACAGCAGAGAAACGTTTCGCGGAACCCACACCCAGAATAGCCGATGTGATCGCGTGCGTTGTACTCACTGGAAGGTGAAGCAACGTTGCTGTGAAAATAACGGATGCAGCTGACAGATCGGCGGCAAAACCATTAATCGGTTCAATTTTAAAGATTTTGGTACCCATCGTTTTGATGATTTTCCAACCACCAATGGATGTACCCAAAGCCATCGCAGTTGCTGCTGAGATTTTAACCCACAGCGGAACATCCAGATTATCCTGCACACCTGCTGCAACCAGAGCAAAGGTAATAATCCCCATCGCTTTCTGTGCATCATTCGTACCATGCGTGAATGCTTGCAGTGCTGCCGTGAAAATCTGTACCGTACGGAAACCTTTGTTCACGTTATGCGGACTGCGTTTGGCGAAAATATATTTGAGAATCGTCATGACCACATAACCGATCGCAAATGCGATCAGAGGTGATAACAACAACCCGCCGACGATATCAATGAATCCGCTCCATTTCACTTTATCAGATCCTGCGCCAACGAGCACGGCACCTGCAAGGGCTCCAATAAGTGCATGTGAGGATGAGGACGGAATACCGAACCACCATGTAACCAGGTTCCAGATAATCGCTGATATCAAGGTGACTATGACGACCTCTATCCCGTTATCCAGCGTGGTGGGGTCGGTCACACTCCCCCCAATCGTCTTCGCAACACCTGTGAACATCATCGCACCGACAAAGTTCATCACCGCTGCCATAAGAATAGCTCGACGTGGCGTCAGCGCTCGGGTTGAGACCGAAGTCGCAATGGCATTGGCCGTGTCGTGAAAACCGTTGATGAAGTCAAACGCCAGTGCAAGGAAGACGACTATACCTAATACCCAAATCGTTGTTTCCATTATTCTCTGGCTCCTTAAGAATTACGCATAATGATGGATTCAAGCACGTTCGCTACGTCTTCACAAGCATCCGTTGTCGTCTCAAGACGTTCGTAAATTTCCTTACGCTTGATCAGTTCAATCGGATCAGACACGGTAGCGAAGAGATGTTTGATACACATGCGCAGCACTTCGTCGCCTTGGTTTTCCAGATCATTCAAACGAATGGTGTACTCACGGATCGCGAGCAATTTTTTCTGGGACAGCAAATGGATCGCCTTCTGAATTTCGTAGGCAGATTGACGCAAAATTTCAGCAAACTGTATGACGAACTCATCATCTGGATCTGTCAGTTGGTACATATAGAAACGGGAAGCTGTTGCTTCAAGTCCGTCCAATACGTCATCAAGTGTTGTTGTCAGCTCCATGATATCATCGCGTTCGATCGGCGTGATAAATGTTTTGTTGAGTTCTGTAATAATCGTATGCACGTAATCATCACATTTCGACTCGTACTTCTTCATTTCATTAGCGAAAAGAGTCACATCCTGAAGGTTGGAAACATGCTGGGAGAAATAATCTGCCGCTTGAACAACCGTATCTGCCATGTTCTCCAGTGTTTCAAAAAATATATCCTTCTTCTTCTTAAGCTTCATAGCTCTATCCCCTTTACGAGAAAAATTGCTGATAACCGATGAAACATGAAATGACAACCTTTGATATCTTATCATATTTGTTTCATGGTTTGTACAAAAGGTGCGATCCTTTTTTATATTCTTATCACATTAATCTGAAATGAATCTTAATTATTTGGAATAATGGCAAATTCAAGCTAAGATTTTACACTGCGTTTACAATTCGACACCGAAATGCAGATCCGACACCATTCTACTTTTCACGCAAGGTTATAATATGATGCCTTTTCGACGAGAAAATGGATACTTGTTTCATCGTTTTCTTTCATTTCATTCTTTTATTG
Organism: Paenibacillus sp. SZ31; assembly: GCF_012912005.1. Lineage (GTDB taxonomy): Bacteria > Bacillota > Bacilli > Paenibacillales > Paenibacillaceae > Paenibacillus. Next base: position 47,638 of record NZ_JABBEA010000022.1, on the reverse strand, counting down.
AACAGCCAGCTTCACATGACTCGCAAATTCCGGTTGATTCGGAACAATGCTGATAAAGGTTTTGCCAGGTACAAGAGCCACTTCACTGCCACCCTGAACAAAACGAATAATGTCCCCCTGCTTCCTCACCCACTGTCCACGGATCATCTTGCCCTTCTGAAACAGCATGGCCTCACCGCCCTGCTCCAGATTGACGGACAATCGGCCTACACTGTCGAGCACCTTATGATCTGCACCCGCCACAATAATGTTCGCTGCGCCAATTGGATTACCGTTATCCAGATCCTGATCTGCCTTGCCATTGACCATTCTCATATATCGTCCGCTAACTTCATCATAATCATACGTCACCCGGTAACTATCCAATAAATAATGGATATCGAATTGTTTCACCGTCTCACCTGCGGATGTCGCGCCTTCTTCATTATAGATGTATACCGGCGACTTGAAGTCATGGCTATAGCCCTTGATATCCGCCCCTTCTCTCAGCTTGTCCGCTGAAGTATACAGATTATGCGGAGCTTTACGATCAGAGGAACGCCAGAAATAAGGCCCTCCATTCGAGATTTCATCCATATGCTGTTTCTGCTGCCTTTGTAAAATGGAATACGCCTCCGGACTACCTCCGGCATGAACAAGTACACCATCATAACTCTCGCCCAGCTCAATCAGGTACGGACGTATGCTGCGTACGGGTCCGACCGTCTCAGCACCGCCTTCACTCTGGAAGATGGCTATGAAACGGGTAATGCCTCCCTCTGCGAGGACTTCTAAAATGATATCGGCTGAACTCAGACCCGATTGGGGCCGAGCTGCTGGAGCATTATTAATCATCACGGCGAGTGGACGCCGCGTAATCGCTTCATCTACAGGCAGCCCTGTCAATGGTGCAGTGTAAAGAGACGTGCTTGGCTCCTCCACATTCTGTTCTTCTTGCACAGGTGCTGGGGCCGGTTCTGGCTGAAGTGGCATCTGGGCCACCTCCTGGTTTTGGCAGGCTGCAAGACTCAATGCAAGAATACAAAGGGATGCAGCCGATGCTGCTTTGTTCCATTTAAAAAGCTTCAATATAGGACCTCCTGAACGATATGGCCTGGTTCTAAGTTGTGATATATGTCTCATGCAGGCAACCATTTCACGTATTTCTTTCCATTTAATCACACACCATCTGATTTGTCTGCGCCCAGAAGGCCTTGATACAACGTGAAATTCACATTTGAAACAGCATATCGCCAGAAAAATATGTCCTAAATGTGAACTTCTCAAACCTTACTTAAAATTTGAACTAGATTGTGATTTTAATCACAAACAAAACGACTTTTGAACTATACAATAAAGACATCAAAGGTGATCACTTAGAAAAAACAAAAACAACACACACTAAATTCCATGAAGGAGTGGTTCATATGTTCAGCTTCAACCAATGGCTTAGAGAAAACAAAGTAGCAATGTGGATTTTGACAGTACTTCGGGTGTATATCGGTTACGATTGGATGACTCACGGATGGAGCAAATTGACCGGCGGATTCCAAGCTGGCGGATTCCTCGCCGGGGCAGTCGGCAAAGCAACGGGTGAAAACCCTACAGTTCAAGCATGGTGGGGAACATTCCTTGAGAAATTCGCTGTACCAAACGCAGGATTGTTCGACTTCATCATCCCGCTCGGTGAATTCCTTGTAGGTGTAGGACTCTTACTCGGCTGCTTCACAACACTGGCTGCACTGATGGCTCTCGTGATGAACTTCGCGTTCCTCTTCTCGGGTACAGTAAGCACGAACGCTCAACTGGTTCTGATGCAAATCTTCCTGGTTGTTGCTGGTGCAAATGCAGGTAAAATCGGTCTGGATCACTGGGTACTGCCTTACCTTCGCGGATTGATCACTCGCAACAAAGGTAATCACCCTAAAGACACACCAACAATTAGCCCGACTCAAAAAACAGCTTAAGCAATCATTCATAACATTCTCGGCCCTGCTCCCAATCCCCCTGGAGAGCAGGGCTTTTTGCTTTTCAAGATTAGCCCGGATGACCCCACTTGACTTGCCCTGCCACAGAAAACCGTATTATGATGAACATAAAGTTGAACTTCAAAGGAGTACACGATATGCCGACCCAGCGACGTCTTGAGACCGATGCGGACTTTCAGGAAGCCATGAACATGAAGTATAAGGTTCGCGTTTTCAAAGATAATCACCAGATTGACTCCGGTGGCATCATTATCCGTTTTGACAGTAATACCGTAGTTGTACAATCCAGTGTCAGTGAACTCGCTTATCATTCACGTACAGACTGTGAATTGTTCGAAATCCGCAAATAAAGACCCATGACACAAATAAATAAGGCATGATATCGAAAAAAGGTTCCTGTAGCCCATCAAGCGGGTACAGGAACCTTCTTTTGTTTATATATTTTAATCGTATACTCTAACCCACGTTATCCATACAAATCTAACTTGTTAGCCATAATCAGGCTCTTGTCTGTTCCAAGTTACACGCCGTCTCCAAACTGCCAGCAGTTCAAACTGAGCGTTCCGTAAGGATAAGACTGGAATAGACGCTTCGCCGATCGGGACATGTCCGCTGTACCCATAGCGTAGAATAAAGGCGCAAGGTGTTCTGTACCATACGACGGAACTGCCGTGCGTGCGTGAGGGGCTTTTTTCTCATATTGAAACAGCTCTCTTGTGTTCCACTGCTCCAAACGCTCCCCGATCCAGTTATCAAATTCCACTGCCCACTCTTGCGGCTCATCCGTATTGCCCAGCAATCGCAAATTGTGGACCGTTCCACCGCTGCCAATGATCAGCACATCATCATGACGCAGCAGTTCCAGCATTCGGCCAATATCATACTGTTCCTGCGGCGTACGCAGCGAGTCTACAGATACGGCGATCACAGGGATATTAGCCTCGGGGTACATATGTAGCAGCGGTACCCATACACCATGATCCAGGCCCCGACCTCGAATCGGCTGATGCGCCAGATTGCTGCGGGTGAACAAAGCACATATCTCATTCGCTAGATCTGGCTGCCCAGATGCAGGGTATTCCATGGTATACATCGTAGAGGGAAATCCGTAAAAATCATGCAAGGTCTGATGTGTATCATCCATCGTCACGGACGGTTCGGGACAATCCCAATGCGCCGTAAATACGACAATGGCTTTCGGAGCCGGCAGCCTGTCTCCAAGCTGGTTCAGAAAATGAGTGTAGTCATTGCTCTCCACCGCCAGAGCGGGAGAACCATGCGCAATGAAAAGTGCGGGTAATGTCATTGCTGCCAACCTCCAGACACGGATAGAATGCTTACTCCTCTATTTTACCCCTAAGAAGGCGCTTTTCCAAGCTGACATCCCCAAACAGTTGCAATCCTGCCACTTATATCATCCAGTGCTGCCAATCCTGCTCGATCTTCTGGCGTTCACCCAGCCACTCTCTGGTACGCGTAATCAGCTGTTCCCGCTCTTTACCTGAAGAGAAGGTGTGATCGCCCTGGAAGATGATCTCCTTGTCGCAACGGCCTTCCTGGCGCATCCAGAATACCTTTTGATACAGGAATGCGTAGTCGACAGGGATAATCTCATCTGACGTGCCGTGCACGACTAGGACATCGCCGCTAAACTTAACTGCTTCCTGGAATGGCTGTTGTTCAGCGAGAGACTCGAAGAACGTCGGTGTGAATTTGTATCCCAGATAGTCAGCCGCACCCAGTTTCACGCCTTCATCGTATACTTCCCGCCCTGTAATCTTCACGATATCATTGAATGGATAACCCACGGAGGACCACATAACCAGATTCTTGACACGTTTGTCGCGCACAGCAGTTAATAATGCAACGGCCCCACCCAGGCTATGACCAATTAGCGTAACACGCGTAGGATCTACATCACTGCAATTCACCGCGTAATCCAGCACCGAACGAGTCTGCAGCACCATGGACTCCAGTCCCTCCGCTCCGTACTCCCCGCTGCTCTCTCCGCAACCGATATAATCGAAACGCAGGACCAGATAACCGTCTTCAGCCAGCTCCCGTGCAGTCTTTACAAACAAACGATCCACGCCGATCCGGCTACCAACGAAGCCGTGGCAGATGACCGCCAGAGGGACTCGCTGCTGACTCTTCTCCTCCTTGATATCTTTCACGACCGGATAATGAATCGTGGCTGTTAATTCTTCCTGTCCATGACGGATACTGATCTGACGTTCCATACCGATTTCCCCTTTCCACGCTTAGCCTGTTAACTTCCATTTATTAAATATATATAATCCGATAAGTTTAGTGTGTATTAAGATGTTATTCATATATTATCATCCCGTAACCTTCAAGTCAACGTAAGTAAAAACCTTTCTACGTCGACTACCAATCTACATTTTATCGGATAATAAGCACAAAAAAATGAGCCACGCTGATGACAGCTGGCCCGGATATCATTTGGAATTCAAACCAAGTGTTGCAGGATCGTTATTCGTAGCTTCTACGGAACATCTCGTGGGTCTCCACCCGTCCATTCCACTCATGCTCATGACCCGAATCAGTATTGTCCCAGAAACTTCTTCCCTTCAAATTGCCATCTGTCAGTTCTTCTGCATACTCCGTATCCTCCAGGTTCTCTTCAAAGGATACAACTTCGTCCACGACTCCACGGGAGTTGCTGTTCAGTAGCAGCTTCCGCGTCAATTCTGTTTGTTTATCCATAACAAGCACACTCCAATCTTGGATTTCTGTTGGAAATGCTACTATTGTGATGGAATTGGCTGCTCTTTATGCATACTTCACACAATCGTTAGATCTGTGAGGCGTGAGGGTATTTTTTCACATGAACAGGGGAAAATAAACCAACAATTATAGGCAACATGTGCCTCGGAATCCTTCTGCCGAAAGGAATGAATTCATGGGACATCTACTGGAATGGATTCAACATCACGGAAAACTGGTGCTGTTATGCACCTGTGTCATACTGGCCTGTGTGTGGATATGGGTCCATCATGAGCAGCTTTTTTATAAGGAATGACTTTGCGAAACGAGAGCCCTTCCCGTATACTAAAATACCGTCAGGGTCTTCAGACATTGGAAGATCAGAACGTGTGTAGACAGGGGGAGCAATCATTGGGGATTTCCTATAAGAAGCTTAAAGAAATACAGAATCGGCAAATAACCGAGATGAGTCGAATGACACCTGAAAATGTGAAACTGTATGACCAGATCAGCACAATTGCGCGCCATGCGCCAGCTGACGAGAGAACACAGGAAGAGTGGATTCTCTCCGCAGGAAGAGCGATCGTACAGGCTCAGAAGGATAATAAGCCCGCTCGTGAGCTATATGGACCTGATCTGGAGCAAGACATCTATGCACAGCTCGGGGTAACAGATACCGCACCGGAGAAGACGGCTGCCGTTGAGGTAGCTGGAGCGGCTACATCCGGTAGTACAAGTCCATCTGCTTCAGCGAAAAAGAAAGCCAACGTTGCAGATGCGCAACCAACCGAGAATTCAGCACCAGTGAAACGAACACCGAAGTGGTATGCCATGATCGCTTGGGCGGCTTTATCCTTTGTCATGTTGATCCAGGGGTGTGCCGGATTGTTTGTGGGTTGGACCGGCGGAGATACGGAACCGTTTCAACACATTAGTCTGTTCTCTCTGATCGTTGCAGCAGTTGGCGGTATCGCATTGGTGGAGATGCTTCGCCGCCTTGCTGAGCGACCGGATGATGAAGGAGCGGACAGAAATGAGGTACCTAAGGTCAATATTCGGGGGATCGTCATCTACATCGTGGTCGTGGTACTCGTGCTGTTCGTGGGGTATCCGCTGCGTGATAAGCTTCCGGTATTTGCCCTCGCTCCATGGGTAAGCGCTGTGATCGGAGTTGTTGGACTTGCAACGTTAAGGCCTTTATTTGGAACAAAGAAAACAGGATAACAAGATACATGGACGATTAAGGGGCCTTTTGGGTCCCTTTTTATATTCTGATTGAATTAATCCTTCTGATAATATTCACGCGAAAAAAGGGCACGTGTTTGCTTCACGAATTCGTGAGGTCTTTTTCCATTTGGAGTTGATTGCGATGTTTGATTCCCTTACCCGGCGTCTCTCCAAATTCCCGCTTGAACATCCGGATAAAATAATTCACTTCCATGCCGATAGTTTCTGCTGCCTCCCGTACACTTGCTCGTGGATGCTTATCCAGCCATTCCGAAGCCTTCTGCAAACGTAATCGCTGCATATACTGATGTCCTGTGACATCATAATGCTGATGAAATAATCGATTGAGATGCTGCACCGAATAACCCACTGCGTCAGCTACATGCTTCAATAACAGGTCGTCCTGATAATGTGTATGCATCAATGCTACTGCTCGGATGAGTGCATCTTTGGCCGGATCAGAATCTCGATTAGAATGTGCTACAGGCCTATCCTGTACCTTAGATGATCTAATACCCCCGCTACCAACATCAGAGAGGATTTTGGATCGCGCTATATCCAAAATGAGCTGGTAGATCAGGGTTGATGTGTTCCACATCTCTGTTGCTCCTTGATCCAGCGCGTGCCAGAGATTGGTCATCCGTGACCAGACGATTTCAAAACCGGAGATGTGGTAAGGCTCGATCTGTAGCAAACCCGCGGATTGAAGTACCGATCCAACTGATGCACCGCCAATACCGATATAACCGAGTTCTCCTTTGGATTTGGAATGAGGCACATACTCATGCGCAACCCCGGGTTCCACCACGAACAACTGTCCTGCTCCCATCGTCCATGTCCCTTTTCCCGGAATCCTGAACTGCCCTTCGCCACCGCGTGACAAAAACAACTGATACACCGGAAATCCATCCGGTCTATGCAGAACTTTCTCTTCCTGCGTGCCCACACAATACAGGTACAGCGGCAACCGGGAATCCGGCAGGCCCGTCAAACGAAATGCAAGCATTCCATCATTCCTTTCGGCTCATAGGCTTCTACATAAAGTGAACTAAAGATATTTACACTGGCCACTCCGATGACAGAACAACCTTCCGATCGCTGTTATCCCCAGATTTTTTTTGGTTTTCCTTTTTTAAAAGGTAAAATCCGGGGATAAAGGCGCACGCTTCGCTTCCTCAGGTTATTTCTGCCCTCTCCGTGTCGTGTAAATGTCTAGTTCGATCTATATAGCCAACTTCCCTTTACCTTTATTATCGATTATTTGTTTCCAATGTAACAATGGTCTAAGGAACCTTTTTGGCGACAAATTCTCGCAAAGCAAGTTTGAAAGCCACGCCAGACGATCGTTGTTCAAACATAACGAAAACACCCTTTCCAGATGGAAAGGGTGTTCAGTTTATTTCAGTGTAAATTTTTTACGTTCAGCCCTGTGCAGGTGTTTGCCCATCGCTTGATGCCGGTGGATTGGTAGGAGACGCAGGCTCCTGTGTTGGCGTAGACTGAGCCTTTTCAAGCTTGAATGTATCCGATGGGCCTGAAAGTGTATGTTTATTCGTTGTTGTATTTGCAGCAACTGAAAGAATATACACTTTGTACTCGCTTCCTTCCACAAGGTTGGCTCCGCTTGAATCTTTAGCTGTTGTAGTCAAAGTCACTTCAACGGCTGTAGGATCTCCAATTTGGTAGCTAGTGTTAGAGCTTGCTGTAGTAATATCCAAACTATCTGTTCCTTTAACAATAAAGAATCGGTATGCAGAAATTCCAGTTTCAGCAGTTGGTTTAGTAAAGGTAAGCTTATAACTAGCTTCGGTTACAGTACTTGTATTTTGAAGGCCTGTAATGGTGGCAGTTTGAACCGCATTTGCTTGTGCAAAGATATTAAACTCATTGGAAGCAGCAGATAAATTGGAAGCACGTGATGTACTGTCTGAAACGGACAAGACAAACACTCTGTATTTCTGTCCCGCTACAAGGACACTACCATTAATATCTCGATGTCCACTATTTAGTACTACCGGGCTGCCTGCATTGTTCTTATTGATTTCAACAAAGGAATTAATTCCAAGAGCAGAACTCGTATTAAATCCACTCACTTGGTTAGCAGGTACAATCAAGATACGGTAATTGGAGATATTGGTCTCGCTAGTTGCCTTATTGAAGGTTATTGTTACATCCGAAGGCGTTCCAGACTGTCCTTGATCTTTGACTGTTACATTCACATTGCTCGCCGCCGCTACAGCTGCATTTGAAGTCAATGTGATTATACCAGAGGCTGACGATATTACATTCGCTAAAGACGCGTTATTATTCACAGCCATCACGTACACTCGATAGCCCACATCGTTACGAATCAAGTCACCATCCACTGTTCTCGAACCATTAGATAAGGTAATTGTCTGATTATTCCCCGTTCTACTTACATACGTATAATTCGCACTATTTACTGCATTCGCAGAGCTTAGAGTGAAGCTTCCTGCATTTGCATTTTTCACTACAAACACCCGATAGTGATTCACATTTGTCTCATCTGCGGATTTGGTGAACGTTACACGGAGATCACGTCCATCTCCATTATCACCGATGTCCGTCGCAGCCACACTGCTCGGAGCGGTTACCGCCGCGTTTGCCGACAATGTAATCAGTGAAGAGGAAGAAGATAATACGTTCTGACTGGAGTTTCCGCTGTTGCTCACTGAAAGAACGAATACACGATAAGAAATACCATTGGTAATCCGATTCCCATTCGTATCAACCGCACTGGACGGAAGCGTAACTGACAAGTTACCACCCGTTTTGTTCACCTGCGTATAGTTGTTCGACGCATTAGCTGCGCTCAGCGTAAAGCTGCCCACATTAGCGGAACGAACTACATATACTCGGTAGGCAGAGATTCTGGATTCATCCGCAGCTTTGTTGAAAGAAACCCGCAGATCACGCCCATCAGCGTAGTCGCTGATATCCGCAACAGCCAGGTTGCTAATCACACCTGCATTGCCGTTTGTAGTCAGTCTCAGAACCGTGGATGACGCTGACAGCGCATTGGTGTATCCATTTTGCTGGTTGCCTACCGCCATCACGAAGATACGATAATCTTGCAGATTGGTTACGTTATAACCGCTTGTGTCCTTCATGGATGAAGGTAAAGTCGTTGTAATGTTGTTACCTGTTTTGTTCACCGTATAGTACAGACTGGAGGACAGATTGCTTGCCGTCGTCAGATTGAAGCTGCTGGCAACCGAGTTACGCACCACGAAGACGCGATAATTCGCCACCTTGGACTCATCCGATGAGCGGTTAAAGCTCACCTGGATATCACGACCATCTCCATAATCCGAGTTATCTCTCACCTGCGTAATTACCGGAGACGTTGCTGTGTTCACGGACAACGTAAGTGAAGAGGATGCCGCGGACAACTTGCTATCTGTTGTTGCTTCATTCGTACTTACGGACAAGATGTACACTACATATGCTGTGCCACTTTTGATCAATTCGCCGGACGTATCCCGTGTCGAGGAAGTCAGCTGGCTTTTAACCGCGGCAGTATTGCCTTTGTATATGATCGTGGAGTTTGCACTGGACACTTTGTTCGCTGCAGCCAGATTGAACGCTGAAGAGTCCTTCGCTTTAACGACAAAAGCACGATAATACGTAATGTTAGATGTCGTGCTCGGCTGCGTGAAGTTAATCTCCAGATCGCGGCCATCGCCATAGTCACTAATATCTGCGGCACGCAGGCTTGTAACCGCCTGTACTGTAGATTTCACATTATTAAGCTTCAACGTTTGGGAAGACCACTTCAATGCGTTTTTATAATTATTGTTGCTGTTTCCAACAGTCAGTACATACAGGCGATACGTTTCATTGCTATTGAGCAAATCCCCATTCACGTCACGTGTCTGTGCATTGAGCGTCAGTTTCGGGTTGCTATTATTTGGTGTTACGGATGTATAGTTTGCAGAAGGTACAGCAGATGCTGACGACTCCGTAAAGCTATTCACATCGCGAGTTTTCACCAGCATAATTCGGTAAGCAGATACTGCACTCTCTGAAGTTGGGCGTGTGAAGCTCACGGTCAGATCACGACCATCCCCATTACTTCCGGATACCGAACCATAGATGTTCCATGCAGCATATTGTGTCTCATCCACTGGAGGCGTTGCCGTTGTCTTGATATCTACACGCTGGTTACGCGAGTTCCAGAATACTTTCTCTCCAAAAGCTTCGCTGACAAAACGAATTGGAACCATCGTGTTGCCCTTGATCGTGTTCGCAGGTACATCCAAGGAGATCGCTTCTCCGTTGATGTATGCCGTCTTGGAACCGAGTGTCAATGTAACTTCCTGATCGTCGCGAGTTGCAACAATCGTTTTGGTTCTGTTTGTGTACTGTACCTTTGCATCCAATCCTTCAAAAATCGACCGAAGCGGAACCAGTACGCGCCCTCCTTTCATGACAGGTGCCTGAGCAGATGATAACTCTGCATCATTAATATATATACTGATCCTTGCGGCTGCATCCATAACCGACGTTGGAAGTGCGGACATCAGCATGGCCGATACAGCCAGCGCTGACATTACCTTCTTCACTTGTTTTCCTCCCGCTTTCCTCATATCCCATATCCCCATTCTCGCATTTAGTTAACATCGAAGTAGTTTTCGATGTTCATTTCATTAATTCCTGTATTTACCTGTGCACAACTAAGACGTTCCGATCAGCTCAAAAGTTTCCAGTTGTACAAAAAATATTTTCGCAGAAATCTTCCTCTATCTTCCACCCTCCAAAAGTTAAAAATAACAGAAGAATTTGTCACCATTCCGCAACCACATCCTGCCCCAATTGGGTTAATGTATAGTGACTAGTGAACAACGCCTATCATTTTCTTAACTACGGGAGGTTCATATCTATGACATCATCGTTTCAATCTACCAAACGTAAAGGCATGCGCACCTTCATTACGGCTACCGCCATCCTCATGCTGCTCCAAACAGCCGTCGCTCCATTATCCGGAGTCGCTGCTGCCGCATCTTCCAGTACAGATACCAAAGTCACGACTGCCAGTTCAACAACCATATATAAAACATTTCAGTCCATCCTCTACAAAAAGAACGGCTTGCCTGCCGCGGATACTTATCTCGAATCTCATATCAATCAAGTCACGACTCATCATGCAACCTTGATGGTCTTACAGCTGGAGAATGCACGCAATAAGGCGTTAACAGCCATGACGGACCGCTTACTCGTACCTAATGTTCAAGACAAGATGATCAAGGCCTACAAGTGGAATGACAGCTTCACCCAACTGATGAGCCGCACAAACGACGCCAGTCTGCGTGCACTGCTTCAGCAAGCACGGGATAGCGGTTATCGCCTGGTCATGCTGGAAGGCTCCCTCTATCCGATCATGAGTTATATGGCTTTTCAGAAATATATCTCGTACGTGAAACCGGACATCAAACAATACATTAATATTATGGCGGTCGAAACCAGTAACCTTGCCGCCGATGATGGTGCACTGGTCATTGGTTATCAGGAGATACTCAATCGCGCTTTGAATCAGGAACGATTCCTGAACGAATATCCGAAGTCCAATCGGGTAAAACAAGTGAACAACCTGATGAATAACTATACCTTATATACGTTTTATGGCCTGAATAATACGCCTCTATTTGACTATGAAACGAATAAAATGACTGCCAATGCCCAGAAAGGTTACAAAGCTGTCTTACAACGTAACGCATCCGAAGATAGTGCTTTCCTGACCAAACTCGAAAAGTTCATGGATATCGTCACCGAAGCCAAATTCGAGAAAACAGCTGCTGTGGAGAAATGGCTGGAGCAGAATGTGCCGGTCAGCGATTATGCGAATTATTGACTTAATCTGTTCGCAGGGTTACTATCCGGGCCAAGACTCTGGCTCAATTCCAACAGAAAACCACAACAAAAACCGCCACAGGATTCGCTCCTGTGGCGGTTTCTTCTTGTTTCTATATTCACAACTGACTTAACCCGTCAGCTCCCTACCTATTGAATCGGTTTGACCATATGATTATAATCATGTCCCGCGATGACAATCACATCGTCTTTGACATAGCCCTGCCGTTCGTACAGCATTAGCGCACGGCCGTTGTCCCGTTCTACAATCAGGGATACCTGTGAGTGACCCAGATCTCTGCCCTGCTCCTCAAAAGTAGCCATCAGTGCCCGGCCGATACCCTGCCCCTGATAAGCTTCACTTACCGAGAGAGTGTCCAGATAATACTCACCCGGACGGGTTTCTTTAACCAAAACATACTTCTCTTCCCGGCTTCGTCCAGGACGATTCAGAATCGGCTGATCCAGACGATCTGCTTCACCGCCATCATAGGCTACCAGAATCCCCGCGATTAGCCCATCCTGCTCCATCACTGTTACATGACGATAGCTAATCCGGTTGTCTTCCTGCACATAGAACTCCTGCAAAATCTGCATCGCCTTCTCATGATCCGCCTCACCCGCAAGCGCATATGCAATATCCCCTATCGCCTGATACAGTAAAGGAATGACCTGATCTGCATCTTCTATGCGCGCAGGTCTGATCAGAGGGGATGTTTCTTGGTGATCTGATTGCATACTGGAATGATTCATCAGATTAACATATTGAACAGATTTAGATTTTTGTTCAGCTCGGTATAAGCGATACCTTTGCGGTTCATACGTTCAATGAGCGGGTGGTAATCTTCCTTGTACATCAGCTCGATGCCCACCAAGGCAGGGCCATTTTCCTTATCATGCTTTTTCGTATATTCAAACCGGGTGATATCATCATTCTTCCCTAGAACTTCCTCCAGGAATTCACGTAAAGCTCCTGCACGCTGCGGGAAATTAACCATGAAATAATATTTCAGACCTTCATAGATCAGGGAACGCTCCTTGATCTCCTGCATCCGATCAATATCGTTGTTCCCGCCACTAATTACGCAGACCACCGTCTTGCCCACGATTTGCTCACGATACTGCTCAAGTGCCGCAACAGCCAAGGAACCGGCAGGCTCGACAACGATCGCATTTTCATTATATAACTCCAGAATAGTTGTGCAGGCTTTGCCTTCCGGCACTTTCACAATGTCATCAAGTATACTATTGCAGATATCAAAGGTGAGATCGCCAACCCGTTTTACCGCTGCGCCATCCACGAATTTATCAATATCATCCAACGTCACAACCTGTTTGCGGAACATCGCCTCACTCATGGAAGCTGCCCCAAGTGGCTCAACTCCAATGATGCGTGTCTCTGGACTCACGGTCTTCATGTAGGTTCCCACGCCGGCTGCCAACCCTCCGCCACCGATCGTAACGAACACATAGTCGGCATTCTCATCGAGACTTTCCATGATTTCCATTGCTACCGTACCATTACCTGCAATAATCTTCGGTTGATCAAAAGGATGGATGAACGTCATGCCCTGTTCGTCACATGCACGCATTGCTTCTGCGTATGCATCATCATACGTATCCCCGATCAGCACTACTTCAACGTTGTCTCCTCCAAAGCGTCGCACCTGCTTCACCTTCTGGTTTGGCGTTGTACTCGGCATGAAGATTTTGCCGTTAATTCCGAGCGCATTACAGCTAAAAGCAACACCCTGAGCATGGTTGCCCGCACTTGCACAGACAATACCCTTCTCCATCTCGGCTGGTGTCAGACTGCGAATCATATTATAGGCGCCCCGAATTTTGAACGAGCGCACCACTTGAAGGTCTTCCCTTTTCAGATACACATTACAGTTATATTTGGCAGACAATACAGCATCCCGCTGTAACGGCGTTCTTACAATGACCTCACGCAGCACATGATGTGCGCGCACGATATCTTCCATGCCAACACTGGCACGACCGGGACTTGTGGTTCCCGTTGGTTCTTGTTCAACTGGTTTCATGTTGTCTCCACACTCCGCTTTATGGTCTAGCAATGTCGCGCACTGCTTTTCTTTGTATTGTATCACTTTTGATCTGTTCTTGCGCCTGAGCTCACATCATTTATCATTCGTACAATTTCATCAATAATAACCTGTGGGTCTGTAAACATAACCATATGACCCGATTGATCCGCCCCAATCCATCTCGCATTGGACAGCTGGCTCACCGTCTGGTGATGCGCCGTGATGAGAGCAGGTCTGATTTTCGCTTCTCCCTTGCCCGGTTTCGTACCCGAGATCACGCTGACTTCCAGATCACCCAGAGCCGGAGGATGTTCCAGCAACGCTGCCATGTCATCCAGAAATGTTTTGCCTTCCGCAAGCATCGTGCTGGCTGCCCGTACAGTGAAATCCTCCTTGAGGTGATCCGCTGCCACATCGTCAGGCTGAACACTTCCAGCTTTGCTGCCAAGTTTCTTATATAAGCCAGTCCGCGCCATGATTGGAATAATGAAACCATTGATGGCAAAGCTCTTTTTAGTAAGCTTGGAAAAATACATTTCGCAATGCTCGTCTGATGGATCTACCAGAATAATGCCACGTAATCGAGATAGATGTGCAGCTGCCGCAGCCCGTACAATCGGACCGCCCCAGCTATGTCCAACCAGAATGAATGGGCCCGGGCCCAGAGCTGTCAGCAGTTCTCCAAGATCCCCTGCAATGCGTTTAAGGCTGCGGGGAGCCGAGTCGACATCACTTCGTCCCGCCCCTGCCCTGTCATACACAACTGCACGTGCATGCTCAGCAATGGCTGGTGCAACCAGTCCCCAGTTTGATCTGGAGGCGCCCATACCGGACTCAAATACAACCGTCAGCTCTCCTGTTCCCCTGGACATATAATGTAGTTTGCGACCATCACGGGTCCGAACAAACGCACTTGAACCAAACGTATGTGAGCTAGGGTTAGGATTCATATTCCCCTCCTGATTACGTGCATAGTCATCTTTCACCGAATCTAATTGAAAATGATTATCAATTACTTCATTATAGAATAATCCATGCTATACGACAACCATATTGCTTCATCAAGTTACAGCAGTCCTGTCTCCTCTGTCACGTTGCAAGGAACATCCCTATCCCACCGTTTCGGTAACCCTCTTTTTTCCTTATACAAAAAGAAAACCCGATCCATGATCGGATCGGGTAACTGTACCAGCTACTAAACGGCTGGCCCTCACATACACCATCTTGTTGCTTCGTGCGCAGTTCCTGCACGGATTGCATGGATTGCACAGTCGTTTAATCCAAGGATGGACAAATCTCGGTTTAAGGCCGCAGCCCCTTATCCCCGAATACCATGATCCTTGTTGTTCAGCTGCTCCAGAAGCTCATTCATCGCTTCTTCCGTCATGGCCCCGCCGCTAAACGCAACCAGTGCACGCAGCGGCATATATTTCATCATCGCATCCATCATATCCGCGTGATCACCAGCATCATCACCGCCAAATCCACTAGCCTCCTGGAATTGCTGCAATGCCTGTTCCAACAGCTTTTTATGGGCCGGATCACGTTGGATATCCCCCAGTGTGCTATTACGCGTGTAGGTTGGAAGGAATGTCGCTGTAGACTCTACGTTCACACGTGTGTGCACATGAATGTCCCGTGAGGAACTGCCCACCTGAATGTCGAACTCTCCAGTCTCGACATGCCAGTCCTTCATATCCACGTTGTAATAGGCGAATGAACGTTTGTTTAGCGTAAAGCTCACCACTTCGGATTCGCCAGGTTCCAGAGCTACTTTGGCAAAAGCCTTCAGTTCTTTGACCGGACGAATAACTGTGCTCTCTACGTCGCTGACATACAGCTGTACAATCTCCTTGCCAGCTCTGTCCCCGGTATTGGTGACCTGAACATGCACATTCACCTCATCCTGATCGGTCAGTTCTGTGCGATCTACCTTCAGGTCAGCATATTCAAATGTCGTGTAACTCAGTCCATAGCCAAACGGGAACAGTGGATCCAGCTCTTTTTTGTCATAATAGCGGTAACCAACAAAGATGCCTTCACGGTAATCAACACGATCCCCTTCACCAGGGAAATTCAAATAAGATGGATTATGGCTGAGCTTGGCAGGGAATGTCTCTGCCAGTTTACCGGATGGATTCACCTCTCCATACAACAGATCAGCTATCGCTCCACCAACGGCCTGTCCACCGAGGTAAGCTTCGAGCACTGCTTGTACTTGAGTTAGCCAAGGCATCTCCACTGGAGATCCGTTGCTCAGTACAACGACCACACGTGATTGAACCTTCGCAATCTCTTCGATCAACCGAATATGATTGTCAGGCAGACGCAGATGCGTACGATCATACCCTTCGGATTCATAACGATCCGGCAATCCAACGAACACCACGGCGGTATCCGCTGACTGTGCGGCCTGAACAGCCTCATGCATTAACGTTTCATCCACATCATCCGCTTCAATCCGATAACCCGGAGCATAGGAGAAGGCTACACCTTCGCCAGCCACCTGTGTCATTTCTTCCACAATATCATCCACTTTGGTCGGATTAATGTGGGAACTGCCGCCGCCCTGGAAGCGGGGTTTACGCGCAAATGCTCCGATTAACGCCACTTCGCCTTCACGGCCCAGCGGCAGGAGACCTTCTTCATTTTTCAACAAAACCATACTCTCGGCTGCTACCTTGCGCGCAAGTTGGTGATGCTCATCCTTGTTATATGTAGCCCCTTCTTGCTTTTGATCAACGGCATTGAAGATCAGCTTAAGTAGACGCTCCACTGCCCGATCCAGCTTGTCCAGCGGCAATTGTCCGCTCTCTACGGCATCGATCACTTTACGCTCACCGATTCCACCGCTTGTTGGCATCTCCAGTTCCAGTCCTGCTGCAAGGGAGTCTGCACGTTCATTGACCGCACCCCAGTCTGATACTACAAGACCTTCGTGTCCCCATTCGTCTTTCAGGATATCCGTAAGCAACCATTCATTCTCACCTGCATACGTACCGTTCACCTTATTGTAGGAACACATCACTGTCCACGGCTGTCCATCCTTCACCGCACCTTCGAAGCTCGCCAGATAAATCTCGCGCAGCGTCCGTTCATCTACTACCGCATCAATCGACATGCGCCGTTCTTCCTGATTATTGACTGCAAAGTGTTTGAGAGACGTACCTACACCCTGACTCTGCACGCCCTGAATATGACCGGTAGCCATCTGCGTAGATAACAATGGATCTTCGGAAAAGTATTCAAAATTACGTCCGCCCAGTGGGGAACGTTTAATATTCACACCCGGACCAAGCAGTACCGCTACATCCTCGGCCTGACATTCCTCACCCAAGGCCACCCCAACCTGACGCGCCAGCTCCTTGTCCCATGAACTAGCCAATCCTGCCGCAGACGGGAAACAGGTTGCAGGCACGCTCGACGTTAGACCCAGATGATCTGCACTCCCATCCTGCTTGCGCAACCCATGAGGTCCGTCCGTCACCATGATGGATGGAATGCCAAGACGCTCCACCCCTTTCAGATGCCAAAAGTCCAGTCCCGAGCACATACCCGCTTTTTCTTCCAGTGTCATCCGCTGTACCAGTTCCTTGATGTTACGTTCCACATTAACCCCTCCAGTTCATGATGTTGATGCATAGCTATATCACTAAGCATACAAGGTTATCTACCACACATTCAAATGTTTACCCGGTTAGTAACGGTTACATATCACTAGTCAATCATTTCCTCTTCCTGACGATGACTAAATAAAAAGGAAAAACAGCCAGATCTTCACGATCAGGCTGTCTCTATTTCATAACCGTCTATCCACCCAATTTACGACTGTGTCTTAAACCAAGCTGCCGCAGCTTCTGCCTCGGTACGAGTCAACTGATGACCCTGACGCTCCCAATGCGTGTTTACATCGGCACCTGCACCGCTCAGCAACGAAGCAAGTTCCTCGGTTTCACGTCTTGGTACAATCGGATCGTTCTCGCCCGCACCAATGAACACAGGCAGACCTTTCAGATCCGGCAATTCCAGTCCGCGCAGCGGTACCATCGGATGATGCAGAATTGCACCTTTGAATACATCCGCTTGATGGAAGATCAGGCTCGCCGCAATGTTGGCGCCATTAGAGTAACCTAGTGCATACACGTTGGAACGGTCGAAACCATATTCCACCGCAGCTGCATCGACAAAAGATCCCAACTCCGCCGTACGAGCAATCAGATCCTCTTCATCAAAAATACCTTCGGCCAGGCGGCGGAAGAAACGGGGCATCCCGTTCTCCGATACGTTACCCCGCACCCCAAGTATGCCCGCTCCCGGTGCGATCATCTCCGCCAGACCTACCAGATCATTCTCAGTTCCGCCTGTGCCGTGAAGCAACAGAATTGTTGGAGCATCCGGCTGAGCACCTGCTTTATAGATGTGTTTCATTGTATTGGTTGTGGTCATGATTTGGACTCTCCTTTCCATTCACGTACTTCAATTCGTGGCAACAATTGTTCAATCTGCTCACGTTGTGGCTCATACCATTCAGGCAACATCAGTTTCTCGCCCATGCTATCTGCTGGTTCATCCCGTGCAAATCCCGGAGGATCCGTAGCCAGTTCGAACAGTATGCCTCCTGGCTCCCGGAAATACACAGCGTTGAAGTATTGACGGTCAATGACTGGCGTTGGATGATATCCGGATTGTTCAAGGTCCTGCTGAATTTGTTCATGCTCTACGTAATCTTTGGCACGCCATGCAATATGGTGAACCGTTCCAGCTCCGCCAATCCCGCGTTGGATACCTGTAGACTGAATATCGATGATCTGTCCAATATCGCCGCTTGCCTGAAGACGAAGGAGTCCGTTCTCTTCACCGACCTGCTCCAGACCCAGTTTGCTCACCAATACGTCCATGGTTTTCTCAGGAACATGACTGAACAATACGGCACCGCCAAATCCTTTGATGGCATGCTCTGGTGTTACACCGTTGAAACTCCAGTTGCTTGGCTGACCACCTTCACGCTCAACTAGTTCAAGCAACAGACCGCCTTTGTCGAAGAAACGAATGTACTGCTCACCAAATCTGGTTTTATTTTCATATGGAATATCGAAGGAAGCAAGACGTTCTTTCCAGAAAGACAGGCTTCCTACAGGAACCGCATATACGGTAACTCCAGTCTGACCTGAACCAATGACACCTCTTCTTGAATTCTGCTGTGGGAAAAAGGTAATGATTGTCCCCGGTGCACCCTGCTCATTCCCGTAATACAAGTGATACACATCCGGTGCGTCAAAGTTAATTGTTTTTTTCACCAGTCTGAGCGCTAATACACCTGCATAAAAATCAACGTTTTTCTGTGCATCGTCTACAAAAGCTGTAATATGATGAATTCCTGAAGTTCTGAACATAATCTCCACTCCCTTGGTTTATTTACACAGACACTACGATGACAGAATAACCTTCCAATCGCTGTTATCCCCAGATTTTTTTGATTTCTTTTCCTAAGGGAAAATCCGGGGATAAAGGCGAACGCTTCGCTTTTTCAAGTTTTTTCTGTCCTCTTCGTTACGTGTAAGTTATTAGTTCGACTTATTTTGCTTCTTTTATTTATTTCGTTTCTGTTATTTATCTTTAAATTAAGATTCTTTAAATTTATATTAATCCATTGTACCATGATATGCAAGCTTTTATTTTAAAATTAAGATTTCATAACAAAAACAGGCCCCGATCACCATCGGGAACCTGCTTATCATTAGAACGATTGCGTTACTTCGCTAATCCTGTATTACCTCACTTTGTCTCACTGCTTCTTAAACCAGTTTCATTCTTTTTGGTGGATTCACCAAATCCTTGTGCTCATATTCATCCTTGATATCGCCGACAATCTCTTCAAGGATATCCTCCATCGTAACCATACCTACCGTAGCACCTGCTTCGTTTTTCACGGTTGCAATGTGTACACGGCTTTGCTGCATCTGGATCAGCACATCCTTAATTGGAGAACGCTCGGAGAAACTCGGCGTATTATGAACAAATGTCTCCATATTGAAGGCGCGGCCCGCAGCCACACTGGTCAGCATTTCTTTCGTATTAATAAAGCCAACAAAATGAGCCTGATCCCCATTCGCAATAACAGGGTATCTCGTGTATTCGTGTCGATTCAGCATCTCAATGATCTGATCAAGCGGCATTTCTTTATTCAACGTAACGATTTTATCTCTTGGAATCATAATCTCCTGAAGCAGACGCTCATCAAAAGCAAAAATGTTTTTGAGATAGTCTAGCTCCGTCTGGTTGATCTCGCCACTCTCATAGCTCTGTGCCATAATCAGCTTCAGCTCTTCTTCGGAGTGAACGGTATCATGCCCGGCAGGTTTTACACCAAATATGCCAAGCAACAGACGAGCAGCTCCATTCAAAGCATAGATGAACGGATTCATGATTTTACCGAACCAGTACAGTGGTGGTGCCAGCAACAACGTCATTCTCTCTGCAAACTGGATCGCCAGGGTTTTCGGTGCCAACTCACCAATAACCACGTGCAGGAACGTAATGATTGCCAGAGCGATACCGTAGGAAAGCACAGTAGATAACGCCGCTGGTACTTCCAGTCGCTCAAACAGCGGATGCAGCATTTTCTCAACGGTAGGTTCACCCAGTGCTCCCAATACCAGCGCCGTGATGGTAATCCCCAATTGACATGCAGACAGATAATAATCCAGGTTGTGCGCCACTTTTTTGGCCAGTACTGCCTTTTTGTTGCCTTCCGAGATCAATTGATCGATTCGGGACATCCGTACTTTAAGAATTGCAAATTCAGCTCCAACGAAAAAGGCTGTCAGGCCGATAAATACGGCTACTAAAAATAAATTCAAGGCTATTATTCCGTCCAATGATTTCCCTCAGGTTGAGGGATTCACCTCCATTAAAATTTAAAATAAGGTTGCGCGAGTAACGTTCCAGTGACGGCTCGTTCTTCCGATCGCCATTGCCTCCAAATTTCCCTGATTGTTGTTTTCAAAGGTTTAAAATTGGTTTGCAAACGCGAACGCTTCGCTTCTTCAGAATCGATTCCGTCCCCTACACTGATACGTTGCCAAAACATATTTAAAGTTTCACAAGATTTTCGGCTAACATTACGCCAGATCGCTTGTAGCTTCCTCAACCTGCGCGCCGCTCACTCGTTCCAGAAGAACTTGTTTGATGTGATAATTTTCGGTATCGACAACGGTCCAGACATAATCGCCGTGTTCTACCGTGTCTCCTTTTTCCACACCTACACCCTTCTG
Source organism: Paenibacillus sp. SZ31 (assembly GCF_012912005.1). Classification (GTDB taxonomy): domain Bacteria; phylum Bacillota; class Bacilli; order Paenibacillales; family Paenibacillaceae; genus Paenibacillus. The sequence continues at coordinate 26,524 of NZ_JABBEA010000022.1, read as the reverse complement.
GTACTGAATCCATCCGGCCACCGTATCCATCTCTTCATTACCTTCAAAGATAAGCCCGAACTGCCGCTCCACTTCATCCAAAAGTACCCGGCCATTAATGAGATACTGATTCTCTCCGGTCTCCTGAATATCAGCCACCTCATCGGCATCGAATTCATCGCGAATCTCACCGACCAGTTCCTCCAGGATATCCTCCATCGTAATGATTCCCGAAGTACCACCGTATTCATCTACGACCACGGCCATGTGTACACGTTCCTGCTGCATTTTAATCATCGCATCCTGGATACTTGTAACTTCAGAAACGAACGGAATTTCACGAACGAATTCGCTCAGTTGATATGCTCTTGCGGCAACCATGTCAGGCAAAATCTTTTTCACATTCACGACGCCGATAATGCGGTCCTTGTCCCCATCCTCGATGACAGGGTAACGTGAATAGTTATGTTCATCCAGTATAGGAATAATATCGTCATAGGTCATGTATTGATTCAAAGTCACCAGTTCCGTACGCGGCACCATGATGTCTTTGGCGTCACGTTCATCGAACACAAATACATTTTCCAGATATGAAAGCTTGGTCTTGTTGTTCTCGTCCCCTTCATAACTCTGGTTCATGATGATTTTGATCTCATCCTCCGAGTAGGCTTGATCATGTTCTGCAGGCTTCACACCGAATCCTCGCAGAAGAACACGTGAGGTTCCATTAAGCGCCCAGATGAACGGATACATGATTTTACCAAACCAGTATAGGGATGGGGAGAGCATCAACGTCAGTTTTTCCGAAAACTGAATCGCCAGCGTTTTGGGTGCCATCTCACCAATAACCACATGCAAGAACGTGACGAGTATAAAGGCGATTGCATAGGAAGCAATCGACGAGATTGAAGCAGGTACGTCTAAATAATTGAATACCGGATATAACAATCTCTCAACCGTCGGTTTTCCGAGCGCTCCCAGTCCTAGTGCAGTGACCGTAATACCGAGCTGACAGGCTGACAGATAATAATCCAGGTCCGAGACAACTTTTTTGGCTAGTACAGCCTTTTTATTGCCTTCCGCGACCAGTTGATCCACTCTTGATGTACGAATTTTGACTACAGCAAACTCTGATGCTACGAAAAATGCAGTCAATGCAATCAAGATAATAAGTAATGCGATATTCAATATGGTAATTATGTCCAATGATTTCCCCGGTTCTCAGGGATTCACCTCCAGAGATAGTTACAGCATGATCCGTTAACTGTGTTAACCATTCAGCTGTTAGTCTTTCAACACGACGTCTGCCTTATATAAAATCGATTTCAATGATAACTTTTGTATAAGTCTTACGTTTGACCTTGTAAAATTACAAAACAGGAATTCAAGATGAAGTCAATGACTTGCAGAAACTTCTCCATTCAAATCGGGTTACCCCTCATGCTGTCAATTGTTCCTCGCTTAACTCCACCTAGATTCGCCATTTGGACAATTTACAATATCGCCTACCCAATAGATATCCACCTCCCCTCGTACTCATTCCTGTTTCCGAAAAGTATACCATGTTTCCCGCTCAACCATCCAGTTGCACGTTATGGTTTGGAACAAGGTTACAGTATAATGTTCACAAATTAGTCTTTATGTATGTTAGTTACTTTATATAATATGTTTGGTATTACCTTATAATGTGATAATCTTCACATGTTTAGTATAGTCCAATTTATAAAAATACTACCCTTTAATTTAGGGTAGTAAACATGCATAATCACCCTGATCCACTCCTATTTTGTGTCTTTCAATTAGGGACAATTCCGGCCGTTTACATAAGATACATCTATATACGCAGCAAAGAGCCCGCAGGATGCAAATACCTTTCCGGTATACATCTTTACGGGCTCCTGTATTCTTTCTATACGAGTGCTTTGGCAGCAATGTCTGTCCGCTGATGTTTACCATCAAACCGGATACGCTCCGCCTGTGCATAGGCTTTGTTTCTAGCTTCGGCAATATCCGCACCAAGGCCAACTACGCCCAGGATTCGTCCACCATTCGTAACCCAGTCTCCCGCTTCACTACGCGCTGTACCTGCGTGGAATACCACGGCGTCATCTACTTGGTCCAGTCCTTCAATGACTACACCTTTGGCATAAGGCCCCGGATAACCTCCTGAAGCAAGCACTACACATACCGCGGCTTCATCGCTCCATTCAATCTCAATGTCCGCCAGTTTGCCATGAACAGTTGCCCAGAAGATATCGAACAAGTCGCTCTTTAGACGTGGCAAAACGACCTGTGTCTCGGGATCACCGAAACGTGCGTTGAACTCAATGGTTTTGGGTTTGCCATCCGGTGATATCATCAGCCCGGCAAACAATACACCCTGGAACGGACGTCCCTCGGATACCATCGCTTTAGCCGTTGGTTTGATGATCGTCTCCACGGCTTCCTCAATAATCGATGCTGGGATATGTGGCAATGGTGAGTATGTACCCATACCGCCTGTGTTTGGCCCCTGATCATTGTCGAATACAGGTTTGTGATCCTGTGCTGCGGCCATCGGACGAACCGTCTCTCCATCGACAAAGGCCAGAATGGACATTTCCTGCCCTGCGAGGAATTCCTCGATGATGACTTTGGCTCCCGCTTCACCAAATACCTTCTCCACCATGATGCTATGCAGAGCCTGTTCAGCCTCATCACGGGAATAAGCTACTGTCACACCTTTGCCCGCTGCCAGTCCATCTGCCTTGATAACAACCGGAATTGCTTGTTCATTCAGGTATGCTTGAGCCTGTTCGTAATTGTCGAATTTCTCATAGGCTGCGGTTGGAATGTTGTATTTGTGCAGCAGATCCTTCATGAACGTTTTACTTCCTTCGATCTCTGCTGCATTACGACGAGGTCCAAATACCGGAATACCTGTCGAATCAAATGCATCCACGATTCCATCCGCGAGCGGATCATCCGGACCAATAACTACTAAACCCACTCTAAGCTCTACAGCAAGAGCCGTCAGTTTATCGAATTCATTTACCGCAATGGCATGACACTCAGCCAGCTGAGCAATACCTGCATTTCCCGGTGCACAGTGAATCTTGTCTACCTTTGGACTCTTCGCCAGTGCCCAGATAATTGCATGCTCCCGGCCGCCGCCGCCTACTACCAAAATATCCATTCGCTTTGTTCCCCTCCGTGCATAACTGGATTTATTACGCTTTTGCGTGTTGAAAAAAACTAAAAAAGAGGGGGTGTACCATAAGTCATTAGCATGACAGGTGACACCCCTTATTAAACCTTTTTCGTTCTAGTGTTTGAAGTGACGAACGCCTGTGAAGACCATGGCAATTCCGTATTCATTGGCTACTTTGATGGATTCTTCATCTTTGATCGAACCACCCGGTTGAATCACTGCTGTAATTCCGGCTTTTGCTGCCAGTTCCAGCGTATCACCCATTGGGAAGAACGCATCGGATGCCAGAATAGCACCTTTTGCTTGTTCGCCCGCTTGTTCAATCGCAATTTTGGCTGCACCCACACGATTCATTTGTCCAGCGCCCACACCTACCGTCATATCATTCGCAGCAAGTACAATCGCATTTGATTTCACGTGTTTAACTACTTTCCAGCCAAACAAGAGCTGTTTCAGTTCTTCTTCCGATGGCGCACGATCGGTTACCACGTTCAGCTCGCTCGCTTCAATGGAGTGAACATCGGACTGTTGCACGATCATGCCGCCGTCGATAGACGTTACCACGAATTGGCTCTCCCGTTTACGAGCAGCATTCAACTCACCCGTTTTGAGCAAACGAATATTTTTCTTCTTCGTCAGGATATCGAGAGCCTCTTGTGTAAAGTCAGGGGCAAGTACGATTTCCAGGAAAATCTCGCTCAATTTGCCTGCTGTATCGCTGTCGATAATGCGGTTCGCTGCCACAATGCCACCAAAGATAGATGTTGGATCTGCAGCATATGCTTTGCTGTAAGCTTCATAGATACTTACGCCAATGCCCACGCCACATGGATTCATATGTTTAACCGCGACAACGGCAGGTTCTTCAAACTCTTTGACAATCTGCAATGCTGCGTTCGCATCGTTAATGTTATTGTAAGACAACTCTTTGCCATGCAATTGCTCGGCTGTTGTCAATGTATCTTGAGCAGCTAGCGGTTTACGGTAGAAAGCCGCCTGTTGGTGTGGATTTTCGCCGTAACGCAAATCCTGAAGTTTTTCGTAAGTAACCGTCAGACGCTCTGGCAACGGATCACCATTTACGTTGGACAGGTAGTCGGAGATGAGTGCATCGTAAGCCGCCGTATGACGGAACACTTTTGCCGCAAGCCGTTTGCGAGTTTCGAGAGTGGTATCTCCATCGTTTCGCACTTCCTCCAGCACTTGGCTGTAATCAGATGCGTCTACAACGACACTGACAAAGGCATGGTTTTTGGCAGCAGAACGAAGCATGGTAGGACCACCAATATCGATGTTCTCGATGGCATCTTCGTATGCTACATCCGGTTTCGCAATAGTCTCTTGGAATGGATACAGGTTCACAACAACCAGATCGATATAGCCAAGACCGAGTTCTTCCATCTGGCGTGTGTGCTCTTCGTTATCACGCACAGCCAGCAACCCACTATGAACTGCCGGATGCAATGTTTTGACACGCCCGTCCATGATTTCCGGAAATCCGGTCACATCCGAGATTCCGATGACAGGTACGCCTTCCTTCGACAATAGGCTGCTTGTACCTCCTGTCGAAATAATCTCCACACCCATTTGCGACAGCTCGCGGCAAAAGTCCACGATGCCCGTTTTATCCGATACGCTAACCAGCGCTCTTTTGATACTCACAATATGCTCCTCCTTTAATGTCCCATGGCTTCGCGTTTCCTGACGAAACACAGCCGATTTATTTCCCGAGAAATATCACAAAATGCGTACCAATATTCGACTTCTGTTATACAGTTGATAAATAGATTTTCACACTAACACACTACGAGTCCAGAATAATCTTTCGATCGCTGTTATTCCTAGATTTTTTTGATTCCCTTTTCTTAAAGGAAAAATCCGGTGATAAAGACGAAGCCTATGCTTCCGATGCAGCTTTCTTTCAGAAAGCTTTTAGCTTCGCTTCTACAGCTTATTTCTGTCCTCTTCGTTAATGTGTGAAACAGTTTAAAACTATATTAAACCGGTTTGTTAACAGTAACATGACGCCCTTCTAACTGAACCAGACCTTGAGCGAACCAGGATACCACTTCAGGGTAAAGCTGCTGTTCAGCCGCATGAATGGAACGGCTGATTGATTCAGCAGTATCTCCTGGCAAAATAGGAACGGGATGCTGGGCAATAATCGGTCCGGTATCCATGCCACCGTCCACAAAGTGCACCGTCACACCCGTAACTTTCACACCATATTCGAGAGCCTGTCCAATCGCATCCTTACCTGCAAATGCCGGTAGCAAGGACGGATGAATGTTAATCAACCGTCCTGCGTAACGATCTACCATAACTGAAGTCAGCAATCTCATATATCCCGCAAGAACGACCAAGTCGATCTTGCGGGATTCAAGAACTTCCACGATCTCTGCCTCATAGGCTTCACGTGAAGCATAATTTTTCGGAGTAAACAGGTGACAGTCCACGCCTGCATCCTGTGCCCGCTGCACAACGCGTGCAGAAGGTTTATCACATACGAGCAGATCTACGGATGCATCCAGCCCACCGTTTCGTACTGCATCGACCAATGACTGAAAGTTAGACCCTTCACCCGAGGCAAATACAGCTATGCGGTAGTTCGCCATTAAACATTCGCTCCCGTGAAGGTTACTCGCGCATCTCCTTCAGTAACACGGCCAATGATGTACGCTTCTTCACCAGATGCTTTCAGTTGTTGCAGTGCTTCCGTTGCGTCTGCTTCATTAACGACCAGTACAAGCCCAACACCCATGTTAAATGTGGTGAACATATCACGGTTCGAGACAGCACCCTTTTCCTGTAACAGGTTGAAGATCGGCAGGATCGGCCAAGAGCCGTAGTCAATATCCACATTCACGTTGCTCGGCAACATACGTGGGATATTCTCAATAAAGCCACCACCTGTAATGTGTGCCATGCCTTTTACTTTTACCTTTTCCAGCAGGGACAACAGGGGTTTAACATAGATCTTTGTAGGTTCCAGCAGGGAATCACCCAGCTTACCGCCGAGTTCCGCTACTTCATCATGCAGATCAAGTCCCGCATCTTCCAACAACAGTCTGCGTACCAGCGAGAATCCGTTACTATGCACACCGCTGGACGCAAGTCCAATCACTGTATCGCCAGGGGCGATGGTTGTACCGTTGATGATCTTCGCTTTGTCCACGATGCCCACCGTGAATCCGGCAATATCGTATTCGCCTTCACTGTACATGCCCGGCATCTCCGCCGTTTCGCCACCGATCAGCGCACAGCCAGACTGATGACAACCTTCAGCGATGCCCGAAACAATAGCTTCGATTTTCTCAGGAATGACTTTGTCACATGCCAGATAGTCAAGGAAGAAGAGTGGTTCTGCACCCTGTACCACAATGTCATTCACACACATCGCTACCGCGTCGATTCCGATGGTATCGTGACGGTCCATGGCAAATGCAATTTTCAGCTTGGTGCCTACGCCGTCTGTACCGGATACAAGCACCGGCTCATCGTATTTATCTTTGTTCAAACCGAACAGGGCACCGAATCCACCCAGATCCGTCATCACTTCCGGACGGAAGGTACGCTTCACGTGTTTTTTCATCCGTTCAACCGCTTCATTACCTGCCGCGATATCGACGCCGGCCTTTTTATATGCTTCAGACAAGTGGAATCATCTCCTTTTTTTTCGCCCCACCTAAATCCTCCCGCCCGGGAGGACCCCATAGGACCTTGGCAGGCCCTCTGGACACCCGCCAAAAAAGCGGTGCAGAGGTGGCTGGTGTGATCTTGCTATGGTTGATTCGTGCGTGATCTCGCGGGATTGTTCGCCGATTCCGTTGGCTGCAAGCCATCGGTCGGCGAACCCCGCTCAGCTACGCTGCGGGGCAAGCCCGCTGGGCAGCTGCTTCGCCTGGCTGCCTAGCCCCTATTGCTCCGCAAAGCGGGGCTTAAGGGCTCGGGCTAGGCCCGGGGGCAGCTGGCTTCGCACTGCTGCCTGGGCCCCTGTTGCTCCGCAATGCGGGGCTTTACAACTAACAGCTACAGCCGAATTTTTCTTCGCCGTTGAAGTCGAGGCGGGTTGGGTAATCATGATCAAAACATGCGAGACATAGTCCGCCTTTAGGATCATCCTGATTATCTCCCTGAATCGATGCAATCAGTCCATCAGGACTGAGGAACTCCAGGGAGTCCGCATTAATTTCACGGCAAATTTCTTCAACCGACAACTGTGAAGCAATTAATTCACGGCTGTCAGGCGTATCAATACCGTAGAAACACGGATTTTTGAAAGGTGGTGATGTAATGCGCACATGAACCTCGGTAGCTCCTGCATCACGCAGCATGTTCACGATCCGACGAGAGGTTGTTCCCCGTACGATGGAGTCGTCAATCATGACCACACGTTTGCCTTCCACAACGCGACGCACAGCGCTCAGCTTCATCTTCACGCCCTGCTCCCGCAGTTCCTGGCTCGGTTGGATAAACGTACGTCCAGTGTATTTATTTTTGATCATACCCATCTCATACGGAATACCTGTCTGTTCAGCGTATCCAATTGCTGCCGAGATGCTGGAATCTGGTACCCCCGTAACCAAGTCCGCATCCACAAACGACTCAATCGCCATCCGGCTTCCCATCCGTTTACGGGCCGCATGCTGGTTCGTACCATTCATATCACTATCCGGACGAGCAAAATAAATATATTCCATCGCGCATAATGCCTTGCGGTGTTTGTGATGATCAAAACGATCCTCGTGCAAACCATCGGCATCCAGCACAAGCAGTTCACCCGGTTCAATATCACGAATTAACTCTGCGCCGATTGTTTCCAGTGCACACGTCTCAGATGCAAACAGATACGCATCCCCGAGCTTGCCCATCGTGAGCGGACGAAGTCCGTGTGGATCGGAAGCCACGAGCAACTTGTCATTGGTCATGATCAGAAATGCATAACCGCCAACAATGCGCTGGAATGCCTCTTTTGCCGCTTCCACAAGCCCTTTGGAGGATCGTGCAATCAGATGCGCAATGACCTCAGTATCACTCGTTGTTTGGAAAATGGAACCGCTCTGCTCCAGCTCGCGCCGGATCGTTGGTGCATTCACAATGTTACCGTTGGTTGCTACTGCAAGATCACCATCACGGTATTTGAATACCAATGGCTGTGCGTTCGTCAGTTTACTGTCACCACTTGTTGAATACCGGACATGTCCAATGGAAATATCCCCGGTCAACGTCTGCATCAGGTCTTTGGTGAACACTTCCTTCACCAGACCCATGCCGCGATGATAGTTAAACTGGCTGCCATCACTCACACACATGCCTGCACTTTCTTCGCCCCGATGTTGCAGCGCATGCAGTCCATAATAGGAGAGCGAAGCCGCGTCAGGGTGTCTGAACACCCCGAACACGCCGCATTCTTCCTTCAATTTGTCGAGTCCTTCCTTGCCGGACCCTTCATTATAATAATCGCCTGTCCACAACGGTCCTGTCGTCAGTTCATGAGACATGGAATCGCATCCTCCCAGACCTGAGCCAAACCTCCTACAGGTTCGCTCACGGCTGATGTTCCGTTCAATTCAATCGTCAGGTTACTTCCTTCTACACGTCCAATCACAGCTACAGGTACACCACGCTCACGTACAAATGCTTCAAGTTTACCCGCTTGCTCTGGCGTAGCCGACAACAAGATACGGGATTGGCTCTCACTGAATAGGGCGTGATCTGCACGCAGTGCAGTCTCGACATTCACCTGTGCTCCTACGTTACCACTGATACAAGACTCTGCGAGTGCAACAGCCAAGCCGCCTTCAGACAAGTCATGTGCCGAGCGAACGAGACCGGATTGAATAGCTTCCAGCACGGTTCCGAGCAACGCTTTTTCCGTTTGCAAGTTCAGTTCTGGTGGACGACCTTCCGTCTGACCATGAACCGCGTATTGCAGCTCGCTGCCACCCAGCTCAGCTTTCGTTTCACCGAGGAGGATGATAACATCACCTTCGGATTTGAATGATTGTGTCGTGATATGATCCGTATCATGAACAAGACCTACCATACCTACAACTGGCGTTGGATAGATGGAGCCTTTGGCGTTTTCGTTATACAGACTTACGTTACCACCGATAACCGGCGTATCCAGCACACGGCAAGCTTCCGCCATACCGTCTACCGCTTTCTCCATTTGCCAGAAAATATCCGGCTTCTCCGGGTTACCGAAGTTCAGGTTGTCCGTAATTGCCAGCGGCTCTGCACCAGAACATACAATGTTACGCGCTGCTTCACTTACGGCAATCCGTCCACCAACTTCAGGATCAAGATACACATACCGTCCATTACAGTCCGTTGTCATTGCGAGGCCTTTGCGTGTTCCACGAATCGTGACTACGGCTGCATCCGAACCTGGACGAACGGCAGTGCTTGTACGCACCATGTAGTCGTATTGGTCATACACCCATTTTTTACTTGCTACTGTTGGTGAAGCCAGTACTTGTTTCAATGCTCCGCCGAGATCAGACACTTCGTCGTAACGAAGCGTGTCGATGGAAGCACTTTGCTCGTAGTAGGCAGGTACAGAAGATGGTTTGTCATACACTGGACATTCGTCAACCAAAGCCGTTACAGGCATATCTCCGACCACTTCGCCGTGGTGGATCAATTTCAAACGACCGTCATCCGTTACTTTACCGACTTTGGCACAGATTACGCCCCAACGTTCAAAGATTTCCATCGCCTGCGCCTCATCCTTCGGCTCAACAACGAACAACATCCGTTCTTGGGACTCGGACAACATCATCTCGTAAGGTGTCATGCCTTCTTCACGCTGTGGCACCTGATCCAGATACAATTCCAGACCGTTACCCGCTTTACTTGCCATCTCTGCACTCGAACATGTCAGTCCCGCAGCGCCCATATCCTGAATTCCGAGCACGATACCCGTGTCAATCAATTCCAGACAGGATTCCATTACCAGTTTCTCCATAAATGGATCACCAACCTGAACCGCTGTCCGTTGGGACTCGGATTCTTCCGTCAGTTCAACCGATGCAAAGGTTGCTCCATGAATACCATCACGGCCTGTTGGTGGCCCTACATAATACACAGGGTTACCTACACCTTTAGCTACGCCGCGCTGGATCTTGTCATGATCAATCAGACCCACACACATAGCGTTAACCAGCGGATTGCCTTCATAGCTCTCATCAAACATCACTTCGCCACCAACGGTAGGAATACCGATACAGTTACCGTATCCAGCAATACCTGATACAACATGTTCGAACAAATATTTAACGCGATCGCTCTCCAACTTGCCAAAACGAAGGGAGTTCAGTATTGCTACCGGTCTTGCACCCATGGAGAAAATATCACGGATAATGCCGCCCACACCTGTTGCCGCACCTTGATAAGGCTCAACTGCGGAAGGATGGTTATGGCTTTCAATTTTGAATACAACAGCCTGGTTATCACCGATATCCACGATACCGGCACCTTCACCAGGTCCCATCAGGACACGTGGTCCAGTGGTTGGGAAACGGCGCAGTAATGGCTTGGAGTTTTTATAAGCACAGTGCTCGGACCACATTACACTGAACACACCAATTTCCGTGTAGTTTGGCTTGCGCCCCATGAACTCACAGATCAGCGCATACTCGCTGTCAGATACGCCCATTTGTGCGTAAAGTTTATGTTCTGCGACCTGTTCTGCTGTCGGTTCCTTAGCGGATAACTGCTGCGTCATGCCGATCCCTCCATGCTTTCAAAATAGATGTAAACATACGTTTGCCGTCTTCCGAACCAAACAGTGAATCCACTGCACGCTCTGGATGCGGCATCATGCCGACCACGTTTCCAGCCTCATTACAGACTCCCGCGATATCACCCAGGGAACCGTTCGGGTTGTTGCCATACGTAAATACGATCTGGTTGTTCGCTTGCAGACTCGCAAGTGTCTCCTCGTCGCAATAATAGTTGCCTTCGCCGTGAGCAATCGGGATGATAATCTCTTCGCCGGGTGCATAGTCACGTGTAAATGGTGTATCCGCGTTTGCCACTTTCAATACTGTATCGTGACAACGGAATTTCAGGGAAGTGTTGCGGATCAATGCACCTGGAAGCAATCCAGCTTCGGTCAGGATCTGGAATCCGTTGCAAATACCCAAAATATATTTACCTTGTTCAGCAGCTTTCGCTACCTCGTTCATTACCGGTGCAAAGCGGGAAATAGCTCCGCAGCGCAAGTAGTCACCATAAGAGAAACCACCCGGAACTAAAATACAATCATAAGCCGATAGATCTGTAGCCGTGTGCCATACATAATCAACCTCTTGCCCAATCGCATCTTCCACTGCCTTGTAACAGTCGATGTCGCAGTTGGAGCCAGGGAACACAAGAACTGCAAATTTCATGAGATTAACCCTCCAATTCGTAGCGGTAATCTTCAACAACGGTGTTGGCCAGCAGCTTTTCACACATGACTTTCAAACGTTTCTCCGCATCCGCACGATCTGTTGTATCCAGGTTCAATTCCATGACTTTACCGATCCGTACACTTTCCACTTCATTGAATCCCATGGAGTGCAGGGCTCCTTGAACAGCTACGCCTTGCGGGTCGAGTACGCTTTGCTTAATAGTGACATATACGGTTGCTTTGATCATGATCCTTATGTTCCTCCTCAGTAATGAACGGGATAAATGCTTTACGCTGTTAAAAAAGTGACTTGGGGCGCTTGCTCCGGGGCGGATTGTTCTTCCGGTCGCTTGTTGTCCCCAGGTTTTTTGATTATTTTGAACCGCTGTGCGGTCAAAACCCGGGGACAAAGGCGAACGCTATCGCTCCTTTAAGAACAATTCCGCCCCTCCGCTAGTCCATGCGACATTTTTTAAAGGCCTCAACCTTTTACGTTGCACGGTGGGTAATGGTCTAGCCTGACCATTACTTGAAACAATTAATGGTCTTTAAGTTACTTTAGTAATTAGTGAATTTAATTCTCTTAATTTTTCAGGCTTCCCCTACCTATGGGAAGCCACCGCTCTTAATGCCTCACCCACCAGTTTGAACACTGGCGTAGGGAAAGATTTGAGCTAGAGAAACGAAGTGCTCGCCTTTGCAACCGGAATGTTTCCTTTTGAAAAAAGGATTCCAATCAAAATATTCCGGGGGCAACAGCGATCGAAAGCCAAACTTTCTCGTAGCCCGCTCAAACGTTAAACTTTATTATTTCGTTAAACGGTTATAAATATCGACGTATCTTGCGGTTGTTGTCTCTACTACCTCTTGTGGGAGTGGATCGGGTTTGCTGTTCTTGTCCCAATCGGTTCCGGCAAGGTAGGTGCGCACTGGCTCTTTATCCATGCTGTCGATCTCGATGTCGAGTTCATAATTCTCTTTGGCCCAGAAGCGAGAAGCATCTGGGGTGAAGATTTCGTCAATTAGGATGACCTTGCCGTCCACGATACCGAACTCGAATTTGCAGTCTGCCAGAATGATGCCACGCTGATCACAGTAATCACGGGCGAATTCGTACAGTCGCAGGCTTTTTTCTTGTAGCTCAACTGCGAGTGCGTCTCCCACCAGTTCTTTCATGCGATCCATTGGGATGTCTTCATCATGACCAACATCGTTTTTGGCTGCCGGGGTGAAAATGGGAACTTCGAGCTTAGCGTTCTTGCGAAGTCCATCAGGCAGCTTAATCCCATTCACTTCACCGCTTGTCTCATATTGTCTCCATCCACCACCAGTGATGTATCCACGTACGACACACTCAATATCAATGCGTTCCGCTTTGCGAGTTACCATGATGCGGTCTTTGAGCAATTCAGGGTCTGTGATGATATCACCCAGTTGATTTACATCAGTATGAACGACGTGGTTCTCCATCATGTCTCCTGTCAGTTCAAACCAGAAACTGCTGAGTTTATTCAGTACGTTTCCTTTCTCGGGAACTGCCGGGTCCAGCACGTAATCGAATGCCGAGATTCGGTCAGTTACCACGATTAGAAAATGTTCACCCAGATCGTACAATTCACGTACTTTTCCTTTATATAACAGAGGTGCTTTAACGAGATCTGCCGCAGTGGACAGTGCCATGGGCTCACCTTCTTTCAGGAGATGTAAAGTATACGTCCAATTCCCCTCATCACGCGGGGCCACTCCGAATGCAGAATAACCTTCCGATCGCTGTTATCCCCGGATTTTTCTGATCCCTTTCTCAAGGGGTAAATCCGGTGATAAAGGCGAGCGCTTTGCTTCTTCAGGTTTTTTCTGCCTTCTCCGTTCCAGCGTGAACACATAATCAACCTATACTTTTAGGGAGTAGAATAATTCAAAAACTTAATATATTAGTCGTTCAAGCCGAGCTTTTTGAAGATGGTGTCAACGTGCTTCAGGTGCCATGACGGGTTGAATGCATCTGCGATTTCTTCTTCGTTCAGCACTTCCGTGATTTCCGTTGTGGATTTCACGATATCTTGGAACTGACGTTGCTCTTCCCATGCTTGCATCGCACGTGGTTGAACGGTATCGTACGCTTGCTCGCGGCTGAAACCTTTGTCGATCAGCTTTGTCATGATACGACCGGAGAATGGTACACCGTAAGTACGCTCCATGTTGCGTTTCATGTTTTCAGGGAATACTGTCAGGTTTTTCACGATGTTGCCAAAACGGTTCAGCATGTAGTTCAGCAGCATCGTTGCATCTGGCAGAATGATACGTTCTACGGAAGAATGTGAGATGTCGCGCTCGTGCCAGAGCGTTACGTTCTCGTATGCCGATACCATATGTCCGCGAATGACGCGGGACAGACCAGAGATGTTTTCACTACCAATTGGGTTACGTTTGTGCGGCATCGCAGAAGATCCTTTTTGACCTTTTGCAAAAGCTTCTTCCACTTCACGGAATTCACTCTTCTGCAGTGCACGTACCTCTGTAGCAAACTTGTCCAGGGACGTTGCGATCAACGCCAGTGTAGCCATATATTCCGCATGACGGTCACGTTGCAATGTTTGAGTCGAGATCGGCGCAGGTTTCGTGCCCAACTTCTCGCAGACAAACTCTTCGACAAACGGATCGATGTTCGCGTACGTTCCTACTGCGCCTGAGATTTTGCCGTATTGTACATTGTCTGCTGCATGACGGAAACGCTCCAGGTTCCGTTTCATCTCTTCATGCCACAATGCCATTTTCAGTCCAAATGTTGTTGGCTCTGCATGTACACCGTGCGTACGTCCCATCATAGGTGTGTGCTGATAAGCCAGTGCTTTTTCACGAAGAATTTCAATGAAATTCACGATATCCTTTTCCAGAATCTCATTCGCTTGACGCAGTACATATCCCAAGGCCGTATCTACGACATCTGTGGAAGTCAGTCCGTAGTGCACCCATTTCCGCTCCGCACCCAGACTTTCAGATACCGTACGTGTAAATGCGATAACATCATGACGTGTTTCTTGTTCGATCTCATAGATGCGGTCGATATCAAAAGATGCGTTCTGACGAAGCAGTGCTGCTTCATCCTTAGGGATAACACCCAGTTCAGCCCACGCCTCACATGCACAAATTTCAACTTCCAGCCATGATTGGAATTTGTTCTCTTCCGTCCAGATGGCTCTCATTTCGGGTCTGCTATAACGTTCAATCATGAATTTGTATTCCTCCAGAGATTAGTTTGTTCAATCCATTGCAATCCTTCTTCAACATCCTGACAGAGCAGATTCACATGCCCCATCTTACGTCCTGTTTTCGCTTCAGTTTTACCATATATGTGAAGCTTGGGAATCACACCGAGTTCTATCGCTTCTGCATCAGGTTGCCCTGTTCTGGCGATAATGCGTTCCAAATGTTCTCCAAGCACATTGACCATAACGACCGGACTCAATAACGAAGTGTCACCGAGTGGTAATCCGCAGATGGCACGGATATGTTGTTCGAACTGAGAAGTCGCACAAGCTTCCATCGTATAGTGACCGGAATTATGTGGTCTTGGCGCCAGTTCGTTGACGTACAGCCTTCCATCCGCCGCTACAAACAGTTCCACAGCAAGCAACCCCACAGCTTTCATCGATTCTGCCACCGCGGCTGCCAGCTTTTGAGCTTCAATCTGGATGTCTGCAGCAACTCTAGCGGGTACGATTGACGCATGCAAAATGTTGTTCACATGAATGTTCTCCGCTGGCGGGAACGTCTTGATCTCCCCATTTGTACTACGCGCTACAACGACCGATATTTCGCATTCAAACTTGATGAATTGTTCCAACACCAGTTCCGCACCAGTAGCTGCAAGTTCTTCGTATGCCGCAACAGCCTGACTTGCTTCCCGGATCACCCGTTGACCTTTGCCATCGTAGCCTCCAGTCACCGTCTTCAGTACGCAGGGCACTCCAAGTTCGCTTACAGCAGCAAGCATCGTATCCGCACTTGTGATCTCACGATAAGGCGCGACTCTTACTCCAGCAGCTTCAATCGCCCGTTTTTCACGCAATCGATGTTGTGTGGTGTACAATAACGCACTTCCTTGTGGAACGTAGGACTCCCGTTCGAGCAACGCAGCGACTTCTGCATCCACATTTTCGAATTCATACGTAATGACATCGCATTGCCGAGCCAGTTCAAGTGCAGCTTTGGCATCGTCATAACCTGCTTCAATCTGACGAGCAACTTGACCACAAGGTGCATCCACAGCTGGATCAAGAGTAATGAATCGATACCCCATTGCCGTTCCTGCGAGTGTCATCATGCGTCCGAGCTGTCCGCCTCCAAGAATGCCGATGGTTGTCTTCCCTGGCAGCAGGACATGCTGTACTTCTCCTGCCGTACCGGATTGATTCCCTGTACTACTCATAGTTCTTCACTGCTTTCGAGTACTTCTTGTTTGATGCGCTCTCTTCGAGCTTCAGAGCGACGTTGGACATCCGGGTCAAAAGCACCGATCATCTGAGCTGCCAGCAATCCTGCATTGGTTGCCCCTGCCTTGCCAATCGCCACAGTTGCGACGGGAATACCACCAGGCATCTGAACAATGGACAACAAGGAATCGAGACCGTTCAATGCTTTGGATTGAACCGGAACACCAATGACCGGAAGCATCGTTTTGGCTGCAACCATACCGGGTAGATGTGCCGCCCCGCCTGCGCCTGCAATGATCACCTTGAATCCTCGATCAATTGCCTGCTCTGCGTATTCGAACATCAAATCCGGTGTACGATGGGCTGAGACAACCTTTTTCTCATAACCAATCTCCAGTTCATCCAGAACCTCGCACGCATGCTTCATCGTTTCCCAATCCGACTTGCTGCCCATAATTACAGCGACTTGCAGTGACATGAATACATCCAACTCCCGTCTGAGCTTTTTTGATTACATCTGGTATTAATGAATTCTTTTAACGTTTGAAATGAAAAAATCCGCTACCCTCGAAAACATCACATTTTCTTCGGACACCGGACTCCAAGAAATACGTATCCCTCATTTGGGCATGCCAAAAGGGGGCTTGCTGTCCGCATCTGGTTGCATGCGACTCTCAGCCGTATCTCCTCGTAGTCCGGAAATTTACGGTTCCCGGGTAGATACTTCCGGGCCCTATTCCCGGCGTTATACGAGCAAATATCTATTCAAACCATCTTCATTCGTTTTGTAATATCTTGTTACACAATTCGTTCCTACTCGACCTTATTCTTACCTGATCGACACATCTAACATTCTAACAATCCCCTACAGCTAATGTCAACTTAAAGACGAACATTTAACATATTGACAAATATAATGTTCGGGAATTGCTTCATTAAATTCGCTTAGTCATCCATTTCATCCCATAAAAGAAAGCCGGCTCCTCTTCAATCTCTCGAAGACAACCGGCTTCCTGCTCTTTCGTGTGTACACACTTCATCCATTATTTTACGATCAGTACTGGAACCTGAGCATGCTGCACTACATTATGACTGACACTACCCAGGACAAATTCCCTAATTCCACCCAGTCCGCGGCTACCAATAATAATGATATCAGAATCATTTTCTTTGGCAAAATCAAGCAGCACTTCCGCAGCCGCTCCTTGAATCAAGTCCACGTTGGCCGTTACACCCGCAGCCTGGATTCGCTCTTTCGCTTCATCCGTTGTCTGCACCGCCAGATTGTAATAGTCATTATTAAGTGAAGGTGGCAGTGGAGCCAACCCCTCACCAATGAATACACGCGGGAAATCAAAAGCATGAATAACATCCAATACAGCATCCGGGGACACTTTAGCTAACTCAATCGCACGATCGAGTGCTTTATTTGAAGCTTTGGAACCATCATAAGCCACTAATATTTTGGAAAATAACATGTGAATCCCGTCCCTTCCTTTATATGTAGAGCACGCGAAGCAAGCTTCGGTCTGACATCCAATAAACTAACAGAACCATATTACTCCTTAAACGTTCCGGAGCTACTATGAACCATTCATACGAATGAATTTACATATCAGACAAATTAACGATACACCTTCACTTCAGCGTAAGCCTAGTTAGATATCTCCAATCCTACAATTTAAAAACAGAAGGAATGGTTACGTACGTGTTCCATGTGTTCATTGAATAAAGTAACCATAGATTACGGCATTCAGGAACAACAACAACGGAATGCCAATGGTGAAGCTGGGATGTTTGGTTTTATGCCTTTTCCGATACATCGCGATCCAGACTCCCAAAGCACCGCCAATAAACGCAAGCAAGAATAACGTCCGTTCAGGTGTACGATCACGACGTTGCTGTGCACGCCTCTTATCATCTGACATCACCAGATAACCAACTACATTAATAAATAGAAACCACAATATAAGTCCGGTTTGCATATAATTCTAGCGATCCCCCTATCCCGGGACATCTCCCTGTCTCCATTATAATCCTCAACCGAGACTTGTTCAACGCACCGGAAGGGAACCGCAAGTTTCTGTAAGGACGCTAACCTCACTCTGACTCTAGGACTCCTGTTTGGGAATACCGTTCAGGCTTGGCGCTCTTTTGGCAGCTTTGTCCGGACGCACAGCGATACTCTCTTCCCGAATACTGTCTTTGTTTTGCTGGTTATGGATTTTCTCTGGTTTGTTATGCGGCATATAGGTATCACCTCCTTGGCTTACGTTGCCTGAAAACGGAGGATCTTATACGACTTCACATAGATGAGTAGAGAAAAGTTATAATCAGTCCCTTTGGAGTAAATGAGTACACCGTTCGCATGGCTCGTACCGCACGAGGTAAGATCTCAACTACCTCAAGCGTGTTACTCCCCTTTTTTCTCCATAGCCGCCTTCAGCAGATCGCCCAGATTGGAGCCAATCGACTCTTGCTTCGCATACTGTTTCACTAATTTTTGCTGATCGCGTTTGTTCACATGCTGTTTGTCCTTATCCAATGTTTCTGTAATACCACAAGGCAGACATTGCACGTATAACCCCGCCTTGCCTTCTTTGATTTCCATCTTTTTGTGGCACTGCGCACAACGACGGTTGGACAGTCTTTTCTCTGCCGAACGACGATAACCGCAGTCCTCGGTAGGACATACAAGGAATTTTCCACGCTTGCCTTTCTTCTCCAACAACCGTGCGTTACAGTCCGGGCAATGACTATTCGACACATTATGTGGCTTGTACTCCGCCTTGCTGCCTTTTACCGTAGACACCAGTTCTTTCGCCATGGAACGGATACTATCCAGGAATGGTCCCGGTTTCCCTTGCCCACGGGCAATCCGCTCCAGTTCAGCTTCCCAGCGGGCGGTCAGATCCGGTGAACGAAGCTGCGGGGCAGCCAGTTCAATCAACTGCTTTCCTTTACCGGTTGGATGCATGCTGTTGCCTTGACGATCTATTGTATCGGAACTGACCAGTTTCTCGATAATATCCGCACGTGTCGCCGGAGTGCCCAGTCCATGCTTCTCCATTTGGGAAAGCAAAGCAGCTTCGGTATACCGTTTGGGCGGCATCGTCCGTCCACTTTTAATATGACAACGCTGAACCGTTACCGACTGTCCTTGCTGCACATCTGGCAAAAGCGCACGCTCATGGTCGGATGTATCGTCAGCCCGGTCATCGTCATCATCGCTGTAATCGCCGCCGTATACTTCACGCCATCCACTTTCTTTTACCGTTGTACCTTTGACATGGAAAGAGTCGTTCCCCACCTGAACCGTGATCGCAACCGAATCGTACTTCGCTGCCGGGTAGAACAGGCTGATAAAACGACGTACGATCAGATCGTACAATTTGCGTTCCTCTGGATTCAATTGATTCAGAAGCACTGTTTGCTCCGTCGGGATAATCGCATGGTGATCAGTCACTTTGCTGTCATCCACAATACGTTTGGTGATATTCAGATTTTTGCGCAGCAAAGGACGTGCCAGAGACGCATAAGACCCAATGGCTACACTATCAAGCCGTTCTTTCAACGTAGCTGTCATGTCCGAAGTGAGGTATCGACTGTCTGTACGCGGATACGTCACAAGCTTGTGCTGTTCATACAGACGTTGCAGGACATTTGATGTTTGCTTCGCAGAGAAACCATACTTCCGGTTGGCATCCCTTTGCAGTTCCGTCAGATCATATGCCAGTGGATGCGGCTCAACCTTCTCGCTTTTCTTCACTTGGGCAATCGTACCCTTACGGCCGTCTACCCGTTTCTTCAATTCCTGCGTTTCCTGAGGGTCAAAGATTCGCGAATCTCCCCCAGTTGCCCGCCACACAGCCTGAAAATCTCCCAAATCTGCCGTTAACGTCTCATACTCCTGCGAGCGGAAACCGTTAATTTCGTTTTCCCTGTCCATAATCATGCCCAAGGTCGGGGTTTGTACACGTCCAGCAGACAACTGCGCATTGAAACGAACGGTTAATGCACGGGTCACGTTAAGTCCGATCATCCAGTCAGCTTCCGCCCGGCAACGCGCAGATTCATAGAGACGGTCGAACTGACTTCCTGGCTTCAGCGATGCGAATCCGTCTTTAATCGCCTTATCTGTCTGGGATGAAATCCACAGGCGTTTAAAAGGTTTTTTCCACTGAGCCATCTGCATGATCCAACGTGCCAGTAATTCTCCCTCACGTGCCGCATCCGTCGCAATGACCAGCTCACCTACATCCTGACGCTTCATCAGCTGCTGCACCGCTTTATATTGATGGTTGGTCTCTTTAAGCACCTTCAGTTTCGTACGTTCTGGCAGAATGGGCAGGTCCTCCAGATTCCATGTTGCATACTTCTTGTCGTAATCCTCCGGTTCAGCTAATCCAACCAGATGTCCAAGTGCCCAGGTAACGATATATTTCGGGCCCTCCATATAACTTTTATGTTTATCACGCGCCCCCATTACTCTGGCTATTTCGCGTGCTACAGATGGTTTTTCTGCGAGTACCAATGTCTTCACTTCATATCTCTTCCTCTCTGTAATGCCTTATGTCTCTTCTATTCCTATCTTTTCATTATATCATTTCATGGTAAAGGTATGCTCTGTCATGTCTCTTTTCTAAATCCACTTGCATCATGTAACTCATGTTTAATCACGATGTCGCATGCATGTCACTTTTCATTACACAAAGTGATTTGATAGTTTTCCTGAGTACACGGAATTAGAAGCATCAATAAGTATTAGCACTGTACAGCATTGATGTATACGTTTTTTTGGATAAATATAAACATTGTAAGTTTACCTAACATAACTATACAATGTGTCAAAAGCATAGAAACAGAATCGCTGCTAAAACACATCAATGAGACACAGGAAGGGAGCGTGGATGCATGACTTATCATGGATCTGTATTGAAAAAAAGTGGGGCTTTGTTATTGGCGGGAGCTGTTGTTGCCACAACATGGGGAGGAACGGTGCCTTCGGCATCAGCCGCAACGGCAACGCCTACGAGTAAAACAACAGTTGCTGCGGTATCCAAAGGCAAAGCGCCTGCTACTCCGGCAGCATTTGTTCAGGCTATGGAAGAAGCGGCTACACTTGCAGGTGTTCCTTTCACCATGGATAAGCTGTCTGGCACAACCGTACAACGTAAAGATGCTGCGGTCGCCTTGCAACAATGGCTCGAACTTGATTCGACTTCCGAATCATTCAAGGATGTCCCGGATGAAGCCACTTTCGCAGGTGCTGTTGGTGCACTGAATACTGCGGGGTTGATGAAAGGTTATACGGAATCCCTCTTCCTTCCAAACGCTGTACTTACGGAGAATGACCTCTCCATATTGAAAGATCGCATTTATAACTACATAAAACCGTTTGTGCTGGAGGAAGCAACCATCATGGATCTCCAGGCCGCAATGACGCAAGGAAAACTGACATCAAAAGAACTGGTTCAGAAATATCTGGACCGCATTGAAAAATACGATGATCAAGGTGTAAGCATCAATGCCGTATTAACTCTGAACCCGGATGCACTCAAAATCGCGGAGCAATTGGATGAAGAACGTGCAGCTCAAGGTGCTCGTGGACCTCTGCATGGCGTTCCGATTCTGGTCAAAGATAACTTTGATACCAATGACATGCCTACAACCGCAGGCTGTATCTGTCTGAAAGACTCCGTCCCTGCTCACGATGCTGAACAAGTGAAGAAACTCAAAGCAGCTGGCGCCATTATTTTGGGCAAAACGAACCTGCATGAATTCGCATTTGGCATCACGACATCCAGCTCATTGGGTGGACAAACACTGAATCCTTACGCCCTGGATCACTATCCAGGTGGCTCAAGCGGTGGAACAGGTGCAGCCATTGCATCAAACTTTGCTGCAGCCGGCATGGGTACAGACACTGGCGGTTCGATCCGAATCCCATCCAGCTTCAACAGCCTTGTGGGTATCCGCCCAACCATCGGACTGTCCAGCCGTGAAGGCATTATCCCACTGGCTTTGACACAGGATGTAGGTGGACCTATGGCTCGTACGGTTAGTGACGCTGCAATCATGTTGGATGCTACAGCCGGATATGACAAAAAGGATGTTGCTACAGCTTACGCGGTAGGAAAAATCCCTTCCAGCTATACAGACTTCTTGGATGTAAACGGACTGAAAGGTGCACGTATCGGTGTGGCCACAGAACTCATCCCAAGTACCAAAGCTGAAGAAAAAGCCGTTGCTGACGTGATCAACACCGCTCTGGAAGAACTGAAGACACTGGGCGCTACCGCAGTTCCCATTTCCATCCCGAACTTAACTGAGATCAATAAATATCCAAGCCTTAGTGGATATGAATTCAAGTTCCAGCTGAATGACTATCTGGACTCATTGGGTGCAGATGCTCCATATCACAGTCTGTCCGAGATCATCGCTTCTGGAGAGTTCGACAAATCTCAAGAGCAATCCATGAAGACTCGGGATGCACGCCAAACGTTGGAAACTACCGAATACAAGGACATCGTCCTGAAACGTACCCAAGTTACACGTGAGTCCCTGCTGAAAGTTATGGCAGACAATAACCTGGATGCCATCATCTATCCTACGTCCACGCAAGCCGCTGGCGTGATCGGTGAGGGTCAAACATCCGGTGGTAACAACCGTCTGAGTCCATTCTCCGGCTTCCCGGCGATCACTGTACCTGCCGGTTTCACAACCGATGGTTTACCCGTAGGTATGGAATTCCTGGGTCGTGCCTTTGATGAAGGTACCTTGATCAAGCTCGCTTATAGCTACGAACAAGGAACTCATCACCGCCAAGCTCCTAAGCTTACGCCGTAAAATGTTTATAGGGTTAATATAAGTTTGAACCACAAAAGTACACCTCGTTCATGTAATCCATGAATGAAGTGTACTTTTATTAAGTTTCCTCTGTTATACAATTAAAAATTGATCTTACCATCCTTTGTCGAATACAATAAATAGGATGGGATTCTAATTTTTATTACCATAGGAGGTTCAAATGAGGTATCCAAAGTGGAGTATTTTCATTATTATTCTGATTCTCAGTTTATCACCGTTCACTACGTCACTAGCAAACGCAGCTTCAAGTTCAAGCAAATATGAATGGGCCAAACCATCTGTTGAATTTATGGCATCTCATAATGCCATGCAGAGCTTTAAGCAAGAAGAGAAGAATTTAAGCAAGAATGTGTCAAAAGCAGAACTTACTCATATGATTCATCTCTTATTCAAAGAGTTCCGAGTAGATAGTAGTACAAATGTAGAAATTCCTGGTGTTCCTGCAAAAAGTACATATTATCCAATTTTTAGAGACGTATACGGAAGTATACCTAGTAATCCCTCAGGATTAATTGCAGCAGCAGATACAATCAATTACCACAATGAGACGTTTACATATCAACCCAACAAGGTATTATCTCGCTGGGACTTATTAATTACACTAAATACTCTTTTTCCGGATATCGGTCACTCCGTCGATGAAATGTCAGAGAAAGAAGCACTCACCAAGCTGCAAAAATTCAAGGATATTCCTAAAAGATATTTTAATTCCTATGATACTTATGAAAAATGGAAATATGCTTACCAGCCATTAGCACCCGAATTTGGCTTTATTAAATCCAAAAATGATAATCACTTAGGTTCCGACCTTGATTATGTAAAACGTGATGCTCTGCTCGGATTCTCTCAGTTGGGCATGATGAATTCTAATTCAAAAGGATACTTTTATCCGAATCAAAAGGTAACTTTAGCCGAAACGGCAGTGATTCTGCATCGGATTTATAAGTACTATGGTGGAACAGGTTATAAATATCAGCCATCTAAGGATGAACTAATTCCGAATGGAACTCTTACCTACTTCTATAAAAATCAAGTAAGCGGGCTGGGTATGACGGATGACTTCGCTTTGGTTAATGCGGATGACTCTCCAGTGTTGTATCTTGCGATTAAAGCTACTGAACCAGTAGACCTTAAGATCACTTTGAACGGTGAAAGCATCACTTATCCCTATGAGCGACTAAACGTTCTCAATGCACCAGTTATCATACCATTTGACGGTGCGTACTATGCCGAATTTTATCCCATCTTGAGAAGGACAGGCAAATTGGTTGGAGACCATGAGGCTATCGGAGAATTAGAATCTTATGATGAAATAAATTTACAATATTTTTTCTCTGATCATTGGACCGACTTTAATGAATTTGATATGCTTTGGGAGGATTAAACATTAAGGGTATGACTCGATCACTTGAGTCATACCCTTATTATCTTGTCTTTGACAGACACCTATCAACGATTTATCTTTGATAGGGTTGAGCAAAACTACATTCAAGCCGCTCTTAGCGGTTGGCTATTCCTTATCACACTTGCTCATCGACACTTTATTACGATTACTCCTTGTCGGGTACACCCCATTTAAGAACCAGACCGGAATAGGTCAGTCCTCCTCCAAAACCGAACAGCGTAACATGTTGTCCATACTTCAACTTCCCTTCATCCACTGCAAGCTGTAAAGCAAGCGGAATAGAAGCAGCAGATGTGTTCCCACGATACTCGACACTGGTTAAAGTACGTTCCAAAGGAACTGGACCACGTTCGCAAACAGCTTCAATCATTCTCATGTTGGCACTATGCGGGACAAACCAGTCAATCTGCTCAGGGCTTAATTCAGCTTTCGTTATAAGTTTACCCAATTGCTCTGGAATCGTACGTACAGCCCACTTATAGATCTCTCGGCCATTTTGAACTAAACAACCTTCACCCTGTAAAGGCACACCATTCATCTCTGAAGACAAGCCACTCTTATAGAGATGTACACCGCCATCTCCATTCGTACCTGATATGGCTGCCATAAAGTCACCTTCAGCACCCGCTGATCTTTCCACCAAGAAGGCTCCCGCTCCGTCACCAAACAACACACAAGTCGTGCGGTCTGTGTAATCCGTAATTTTGGATAATGTCTCTGCTCCAATAACCAATACTTTGCGGTACATTCCACTGGTCACCAGACTGTCCGCTAGCTGTAGCCCATAGGTAAAACCTGCGCATGCAGCATTTAAATCCAGTACACCAGTGTGTTGAATCTTAAGATTAGCCTGTACTCTGGATGCGGTACTTGGAAAAGCATATTCAGGTGTACTTGTAGCCACAAGGATCATATCCACATCTTCTACACTTACTTGGTATCGGCGTATCATATCTTCCACAGCCTTGGTAGCCAGGTCAGATACAAACTGATCTTCAGCTGCAATTCGCCGTTCTCTCATACCTGTACGCTGTACAATCCACTCGTCACTTGTCTCGACCAACTTCTCCAGATCAGCATTCGTTAATATTCGATCCGGTACATACGTCCCCATTGCCGTGATGGTTGCCTTTGATTGATGATTCATACCGGTAGTCACCTCATTTGTTTTTTATCATTATAGCACTAAGTATTAGTACTTGGTACTAATTTTAAAAAAATATTTATGATGATTCTTTCGTCAGTTGTTAATTGTAAGTGATCTCTTCATCCTATTACCCAGAGTAATACAAACTATCGCATGCATTTTTGATGAAAAATGGTGGATATCTCCTGATTAACATGAAGAATGTCTTAATTAAATGCGTTTTCTATAGACAGCTCATTGCAACAGGAGGAAAATAAGCAGATTGCCCTACATCACTAAAGAATAGAGATGATCTATACCCATGAAAAAAGAATTAAATATCCTTGCCATTTCCGGAAGTCTGCGCAACAATCCTCCAATACGTTACTAATGCACGCCATGATTAAGCTGGCTACGCCTAACCTTAAGTTTGAAGTATATGATGGATTAAATGATCTGCCGCATTTTAACCCTGACATCGATGTCGAGGAGGGTCCAGTGTCCGTACAGAACTTGAGAGCCCAACTTAAGCATTCGGACGGTGTCCTTATCTGCACGCCAGAGTATGGAAATGGCGTTCCTGGGGTCTTAAAAAACGCACTAGATTGGGTTGTATCTTCTGGAGAATGGCTCAATAAACCCACCATTGCCATCACTGCTTCCCCAAGCCCCATGGGAGGTGACAAAGCCCTTGCTTCCTTGTTGCTTACACTAAACATGATTAATGCACACGTTCTACAGGAGGGCTGCTTAACCATTCCTCACATTACATTGAAAATGAACAAACAAGGCGTCATCACTGATTCGGAAACCCAGCATGCATTGCAGAACTCCCTTACGATCCTTGGGGAGGCTTGCAACCTGAAAGGCTAGACAGACGTTGCACTTAAATCGATGATAGAGAAATGAACAATTTAAAGTTATTTAGCATTCTCATAAATATTGAAATAAAAAAAAAGCCTGGTGGATAACCAGGGCTGTTAAGATTTATATAAGCATTTAAGAGAAATGAAAAAGACACACTCGATATCATCAAGTGTGTCTACATATTGCTTGGCGGCGTCCTACTCTCCCAGGACCCTGCGGTCCAAGTACCATCGGCGCTAGAGGGCTTAACGGTCGT
>NZ_JABBEA010000021.1 GCF_012912005.1 Paenibacillus sp. SZ31 | reverse complement strand
TACTGGGACAGTATTGCCAAGATAACCCACGGTTTTGCATAAAGGGGAGCTCATTTTCGTTCATAATAACTTATATAGCATTTGAAATGATACATCACTATTGATTTTTTAGGCTTAACCGCCAATCTCCACCAAAATCTTCGCATGGCTCTTGTCGCTCATCAACAGTTCAAGTCCTTCCTGCACGATATCGTCCAGTTTGATTTTCTTGGTGATGACCTGTTTCACATCGAGCGATCCTTCCGCAATCAATGAAATTACTTCAGGGAAAATGTGGCGATATGCCAGCGTTGCCGTTAAGTTCGCCTCTTTGACCAGAAGATCGAAGAAGTTCACTTGAAGCGGATTCGGAATCGCTGCGATGACAACGACTTCTCCACCTTTTTTGACAACCGCAATAGCGCTGTCCATCGTTGGCTGCACACCAGCTGCTTCATAGGCCACATCGATGCCACCCGATTGTTGCAAAATCACTTCGGTTGCATTGACTTTGGCACTGTTCACGGGAATAGCTCCCAGCTTGGCTGCCAGGTCCAGACGTTCCTCAAATACATCAACTGCATAGATTTCAGAAGCGCCTGCAGCTTTGGCAGACAGAATGGTCAATAATCCGATTGGGCCGGCTCCGTACACGGCTACCTTGTTTCCCACTTTTAGCTTGCTATGACGAACTGCGTGAAAGGCTACGGCTGTAGGCTCTACAAGTGCACCTTCTTCGAAAGTGACGTTATCCGGGATGGGATGAACCATATATGCTTCAACAACAACGTACTCCGCAAAACCACCATCACCATTCAGTCCAACGAATCCAAATTGAGTACATTGGTTGTAACGCCCCTGGATACAGTACTCACATTTTCCACAATGGTACAACGGCTCTACCACAACACGGTCACCTACACTGATACCGCTTACATTACTCCCCAATTCACTCACGGTTCCTGCAAATTCATGACCCAATGTCAACGGTGCTTTCTGTCCTGAGAGCGGATGATTCTCGCCTTCTTGAATCCCTACACCATGATGATAGGCATGCAAGTCACTGCCGCAGATCCCCGCATATTCCACTTTGATTTTGACCTGACCTGCTTGAGAGACCGGAACTTCCCGTTCTTCTACACGAACGTCTTTATGGCCGTACCATACTGCTGCTTTCATGAAGTTCATCCCCTTTATATGATTGTCTATATAAGTTGAACTAGATATGTTACACCTGAGCACGCTGATTGCAATACCATCTTTCGATCACTCTTATCCCCAGATTTTCTTCATTCCCTTGATGCAAGGGAAAAATCCGGTGATAAAGGCGCACGCTCTGCTTCTTCAGATTGGTTCTGCACTCTGCGTTTCTGGTGTAAAAGTTAAAGTTCTACTTATATAGTAAAGAACTATAAAGCTTGTCTATATATTATATCGCTGTTCATGTATTATTCATATTTATAGATACTAATGTTAACATTAGTTATATTAATGCTAAACGGAGATGAAATCATGAATCTGGAACAGCTCGAATATGTCGTTGAAATTGCGAAGACGCAATCATTCTCCGCCGCCTCAGAGCATCTACATGTCACGCAATCGGCGATTAGCCAATCGGTTCACCGTCTGGAGAAAGAACTGGGCTTGATCCTGTTCGAACGCTCGCGGCAGGGAACTCATCCCACTCCTGAAGGCAAACAATTCATTGCCAAAGCACTGGACATTTTACAGCGGATTGATGAATTGAAATCCCTGAACGCCGAAGCCTCCTCTCTTACCGGAGAGCTTCATGTGGCTACTTTTCCAAGTGTCATGCCCTATCTTGTCCAGTCTGCTGCGGATATGAAGCATGAGCACCCCCAACTTAACATCTCCATTGAAGAGAAAGGGTCCATGGAAATTATTGAGGATATTCGCAACAACAAAACCCATCTGGGCTTTATCGCGATCTATGCCAAACAATTACGGGATTTCGATGGACTTCACTTCAGTCCCATGTACTCGGGCAAGCTGGTCGTCGGTACGCATCACCTGTCTGAGCTTGCCAAGCACAGCCGTGTTACACCTAATCAATTAAAAGAACACAAGCTGGCACTCTATCGAGACGGTTTCATCGAAGACTTTATCCAGGAATTCACCTATGATCATGGGCCTCTGTCCATTCTGTTCAAAACAAATAATTCAGAAGCGATCAATATGGTATTAAGAAACGATATTGCCGCCACGATTGGTCATGACTTTTCCTTTCACCAAAATCTATTATGGAAAGAAGGTCTGGTGAAGATGGTTGAGATCGCTGGGATTGATCAGCCAAAAATGCAAATTGGCT
Organism: Paenibacillus sp. SZ31; assembly: GCF_012912005.1. Lineage (GTDB taxonomy): Bacteria > Bacillota > Bacilli > Paenibacillales > Paenibacillaceae > Paenibacillus. Next base: position 84,939 of record NZ_JABBEA010000021.1, on the reverse strand, counting down.
TCGTGCAGACGGAATCCAAGGAGTGCGCCGTAGCCGCAGAACGATTCGCCCGACGCTTCAGACAGGCAATTGAGCTGGATCATTTAATGGTATGAATGTACAAAAAAAGTGCTCCACGCTTTGAAGGAAGTTTTGGATGAACACCAACTTCTACAAAAGCGGAACACTTTTTTTGCTTTGTATGGTTACACAACAAACCAGACTCTTTTCTAACTACTTCTTGCGTTACTTATACTACATCTAACTCAAACTATACTTTCACTTTTCGTACGGCTTCGCTCATCTCGTTGGTCTGCTGCTCCAGCATGGTCGAGGTCTGCGCCACCCTGTTGAACATGGCCGATTGTTCACGCATCAAACGATAGATTTCATCCGAATGATCCGACACCCCGGCTGAAATCTGCGAGATTGTATTGACTGAGGCTGCGGCCTCTTCCGATCCTGCCGAGATTTCCTCTGCCGCCGCGGAGACTTCCTGAATACGACGGGTCACCAGTTGGAACGCATCAACCACATGGGCGAATGCTTGCTCCGCTTCTGCGGTAATCGTAACCCCTTGTCCTATCTCGGTTGCGGTAACGCCCATCTGTGAGCCAATCTGCTGTGATTCTTGTTGAATGCGAAGCAGCAGGTTCGAGATCAGTTCCATGGATGTGCTTGAGGCCTCTGCAAGCTTCCGAACTTCGTCCGCTACAACCGCAAAACCTTTGCCGTGTTCTCCTGCGTGTGCTGCCTCAATGGATGCATTAAGCGCAAGCAGCTTCGTCTGACTCGCAAAATCACGAACCGTATGCAGCGCACCACCAATTTCCTCGGAGTAGTTGTTCAACACCTGAACCATCGCTACAACTTCTCCTGAGACATTCGAGATGCTCTCCATCTGTGTTTTCATCAGTGTCATACTCTGTTTACCCGACTCCGCCGTAGCAAGTGCACTTGTTGCCGCATCCGACACAATCATCGAGGATTCAGATATATCCGTTATGCCTTTTGCAATCTCTTCCATCGCATGCGCGCTATCGCTCGCACCCTGCTTCTGCGTATGTGCACCTTGCCTAATCTGTTCAACAGACTGATCAACCGTCTTGCTCATCTTGAGCATCTCTTCAGTACTGTGATTAAATTCCTTGGTTGATTCCGATAAAATATCTGTGGTTACTGCTACACCTTCAACCATGTTACTCACGATCTTATTCAAGTTCCCCGACATATGTATCATCGCTTGGTATGTGGTTCCAATCTCATCTTCACTCCGCAAACGATACGACGTCAGAATTCGGTTAGCTTCTGCAAGCTCACCCTGTGCCATTCTTTCCACACTCGCCTTCAGCGGTTGAAGTGGTCGCAGTCCCCTAACGATAAACCACATGACAACGGCAATGCCTATAAGTGTAATAAGTAGCAACAAGGCATAGAAAGGAATACTCGATTTCATAATATCTGACTCAATGCTTCCGATCACCGATACCGCCGTATCGATACCAATCACACCTGTTACAGCCCCATTACTATCCAGCATCGGAGCGTAAGAGGAAATATAGTCGCCGTACTCCTCATTGTTAATAATCGAAGAACTGGCTGTTTGCCCCTGCAACAGCTTCTGAATAGCATCCTGTGGCACATCCGTCACTTCATTAATCGGTGAGGCTTTATCTGCATCCTTCATGCCGTCCACCATAATAAGTGGCGTACCTTTGTCATCTATTTTGACGAAATACACATACATTGCACCAATACTTACACGAAAGTCATCCAGTTCATCACGAATCTTCAAGAATTCGTCATTCTCCTTGGGGTCCTTGGCAAACTCGGCATAAGATGCTGTATCCAGCTGATTCACATAACTCTGAGCAATCTGGATATTGTAACTCGAAATGGCCTCCTGCGCAGCTAGCTTCATATTGGCCACCTGTAACAGCATACTTCCAACGGCGATAATCGTAATGACCAGTGTAACTACTGCAACAATGCGTACAACCAAACGTTTTCTAAAAAAACCGATCATCCGCTCCTCTTCCTCTCCCGTGAACCCAAGCCTTTTTGACTAGGCGCTACCCAAAAAACGCATGCTTGAAGCACTAAGTATGGGAAAATAGTAAACGAATATGTCGATTTAGGCAAGAAAATATTGGGTTTACATAAAAACGCTATCATGGCTGTGGTAGCTTTGATCATTGGAACTGCATCTAGGCTTAATTTCGGAGAAATCGTTTCGGTTCCTTGCAGCGAAAAATGATACAAAAAAACACCCCGACGCAAGCGTCGAGATGTTGTGGTGTTTTACATTTGAATGTCACAAATACTAAACTGTCCGTCCATTCGTCTTCCTGAATCGAATCAGGGACCAGATTATCAGCAACGCGAGCACGGCAAGACAGATGCTAATGCTGAAACGATTCCCTGCATCAAACACAAACATGACCGCTATGACACTGAGACACAACACGACAACTCCGGTTATATAAGGAAATCCCCAGACTTTGAATGTCGGTTGAACCGGGTATTTCTTCCGTAGTTTCAGCTGTGATGAAGCAATACATATCCACACAAGGATTACAACAAACCCAGGTACTGCGAGCAATACGCGGAACAGTTGATCCTGCGCGAACAGACCAAGCAAGGAACCTCCAAGCAGGACGACCGAGCACACCAGAAGTGTGTTAACTGGGCTACCGTTGCGATTCGTCTGTGACAATGCCTTTGGAGCTTCCCCGCCTACTGCCATGGAGTGCATCATCCGGGATGCACCGTAGATCCCTGAATTCGCAGCAGACAGAACGGCCGTCACCAAAATAAAGTTCATTATGTGTGCCGCTCCCGGCAGTCCTGTAGATGCGAGCACCTGTACAAACGGACTGCTCTCCGGCCCGATCTCATTCCATGGAATGAGTCCACAGATGATGAGAATCGGCAAGGTGAAGAACAGAATAATTCTGAGCATGAAATTGCCTACGATTTTGGGCATAACCTTTTCTGCATTTTCCGTCTCGGTCAGGGTCAGACCAATCAGCTCCGATCCCCCATAGGAGAACATGACCACAAGCAGTGCCGAGAAGATCGATGACCATCCGTTCGGGAAGAACCCGCTTGCTTGCGTGTAATTTTGCAGATAAGGGGTGTTATCACTTGGAATAATGCCGAAGATCAACCCTGCACCCAAGAAGATAAAAATAATGATCATGGCGATTTTGATTCCAGCTAACCAAAATTCAAATTCACCGAACACACCCACACTGAGCAGATTAACCAGTATAATGAACGCCGCACAAGCCAGACTCAGCATCCACAGCGGTACTTCACTGAACCAATACTGCAAAAAGCTCCCAGCGGCAATCACCTCAATGACACACACCGATAACCATAGAAAGCAGTACATCCATCCCATAACAAAGGACACTCGGCTACCGAATGCTTCCTGCACGAAGTCTTTCATATTTTTGTTCTTGTACACCGTAGCCATCTCCGCCATCGCGGCCATAACGACCAGCAGCAATAATCCGGCAAAAATGTACGTGACGATCACACCCGGACCTGCAAGTCCGATCGTCTCTGCACTGCCTTTGAAAATTCCTGTTCCAATGACACCACCCATAGCCATAAAACTGATGTGTCTTGGTTTAAGCTTCTTCTGTAGTGTTCCTTCTGTCTGAGCCAATTCAAGTCCTCCTGATGTAAAAAACGTCTGTAATGTCTTGTTTCATAATTTTGAACAACCTCATAAACATAATGTCCAGTATACCCTATTGTCCATCAATCAGCCCAGAAGTTCCTTATGGCCAATTCATCCCAAACATATAGAAACATAACCTATGTTTTATACCCCACAATGGCACGGAACAATCTGTGTATAATCCAGGTGATTAAACTATACGCTGCCCCATAGATGAACCAAGCGCCTATGTTACTCCTCAATGTTGAAAGATCACTCGCGATATACAACAAAGGCAGCATAAAAGATATAATCAGCGCTCCCCAAAGTCTAAACCCTTTGGCAAAATAACTGCTGACTCCAAGCACCAAAGCGATTATGGGACATAATATCAAGACGGCAAACAGCGGATTCATATGATATGTTGCAAAATAAAAAAACCAGCATCCTGTAAAAAACAGAATACTGGTTTATCATGTGAATCGATTTAGATTATTTTCGTCATAAACGTGCTGTTCGGGTCCAATATATAATCCGCGAAGGGTTCGCAATATTCGAATCCGAAATCTTCATACAACTTCCGTGCCGGGATAAATGAATCCATTGAACCCGTCTCCAGACTAATTCGCTTATAACCACGTTCTACTGCAACGTCCATAATATGGGCCAAAATTTTTCTCGCTACGCCTTTTCTCAGATGAGCCGAAGCGGTACGCATCGACTTCAATTCTGCATGTTCCGAACTCAGTTCTTTGATAGCCCCGCAACCGAGCAAGTCGTCCCCTTCCCATGCACACCAGAATGTAATTTCAGGCTTCTTGAGTCCATCCAGATTCAACGCATGAATACTCTCTGGAGGCGAATCCGCCGCCATACCTTGCAAATGTTCTGCAATTAAAGCCTTAACTTGTAATCCATTCAAATTATCCACTTTAATCTCCAAAACGTACCACTCCTGCCGACATTTTTATTGGTTCTATCACTGAATGTATATCAATCATTTCATCTTACTACCGTGTCAGGTTTCGTGATAAGAGGCTACTTCTATCCACTGAAATACGCTATTGTGATTCACCTGTAATTTCCAGTATGATGAGGCTATCAGGTGCCAAAGGAGCGAGGTCTATTGCGTAATATACATAGAGTTAAATGTGAAACCAAGGTGAAGCAAGCTTAACCTATTTTAAAGGAGACCCCTATGACACTAACTACGGACAACCTGTTTTATAGCAAACGATTAAAGATGACGCCACCACGTCCTGAAGACGTGCAGACGATGCTGCAATGGAACGAAGACCCGGAGTACCTTCGGAATGTAGATACCGATATTGCCATTCCCTATTCGGAGAAACAGTTGGAGGATGAGGGAGAAACAAAGAACAAGGAAGTGTACTTCAGACTGCGCACGCATGAAGAGGATACGCTGATCGGTTTTGTCGTTATCCACAGCATTGAATGGAATAACCGCTGCGGTCAGCTTGCCATTGGCATCGGACTTGCTGAACATCGCAACAAGGGATATGGCACGGAAGCGTTGAAACTTATTTTACGATATGCGTTCCATGAAATGAATCTGGACCGGGTTGGCCTCGATGTCATCGCCTACAATGCCAAAGCAATCCGTTCCTATGAGAAGGCTGGTTTTCAGTTGGAAGGTCGGGCACGCTCAGCTGTATATCGTGATGGTAAGCGTTACGACCGCTTAATGATGGGAATCCTAAGACCAGAATGGGAAACACACAATCAGATCCATACGGAGGGTGAACAAGCATGACCAAGAATGCAGAAGTCACTGAGTTTATTGAACAAATTCAGATCCCCTGGCAAGTAGAAGTCGCTGGACAACTGCGTCAGTTGGTGCATGATACCATCCCTGACGTGCAGGAACGCGTACAATACAAGAAACCTCATTTTTTGAAAAACGGAAAGTACGCTGCAGTCATCTCTCCATCCAAACAGGCCGTGTCTTTCACCATTTTCCATGCAACCGGACTTGATCTACCCGATGGAATATTCGAAGGCCCGGAAGAGCGTAAAACGATCAAGCTCAAGGAAAAAGATACCCCGGATTATGAATGGTTGGCTGGTTTGTTAAAGCAGGCATCTGCGGACTTGTAGGAAGATCTGGCGGTACATCAAAGGGGCCCCCCATTAAGTTCAGAACTTACGGGATGCCCCTTTTTGTTGTTGCAGTCTGCTATCAAGATTGCTGATAGGTTACAGCTGTCATCTGGCACGGTTCACATATGAACATATAATACATGCCCTCACCATGCTCCTCAACCTCGCCCCAATCCAGTTGTGCGACAGCCTTCATTCTCGTGGAACAGCGTGGACATGTTGGATAATCGGCATCCTGAACCCATCCCGGATGGCCCCCGATCTGAGATAACGATGGCTCCATCGCCCACTCACTGGCATGGAATGCACGACGTGATACAGTCGCAATGCGAAACTGCCGGCCAACATCCTGTGCAAGTTTTACATAGTCGTCCGGATCAATCTCATCCGCTCCCAAAGGCATGACATTATGTGAACTCCATAACGGTTCCCCTACTGCGTCCACCTCCATGTAAACTACACCGTAACTGCTGCATATTACGCATGTCTGAATGTGAAGTTGCTGGGCATGCCAAGAAACGTCCTTCAGAGCTGGATGCTTCACATCCAGACTAATTAAGGTGGTTAACTCATTGCCACACCATGGACAGCAATTGGCGCTCGGAGTCAGCAACGAGAATGAATCTCTGGATACTTCCACGCTAGTTTCTTTATTCTCTTTTACTTTATAGAGTGAATAACTTGGGGTGATGAATAATTCCCTGCGCTGTCCGTCTTTCCTGAGCTCCCAACCAGCTTCAGTTGTGTAATGCTCTGGTGCCACGTACAACTCACTCCTCCATGATGGCGGAGACTGTCTCCACTGCCGGAATTGCTGCACAACAACATCATCCCCGATATAGGCCAGCATGAGCAAAATATGGTTACGATTCTCGTCATCGGTGTTCACCTGCTGCAAGAGATGATCTCGCACTGCCGCGGAGGCACTTTTATACAAAATGACAGGATAATAGATCTCCTGTTCCAGCAGCTCCGGGATTTCGGCGGTCAATGATGTATCATGGTAGCAGACGAGGTATAACAGGATGTCTTTGCCGGCATCCTCATCGCCTGTACGAATCCGGTGCATCGCATAATCCTTCATCTCATCCTGCTGCTCCGCAGCCAACGATAGATATGCTTGTTCCTTCGATTGTTCATAGGGCACATAACGAATTAGTGGATCGCGAACCTGAGGTTCGTGCATGATTTTCAAAACTTTTACCGGGTCTGTGATACCCGCATACAAGTTCACATCACGCCGATGTGCTTCAATGTATCTCTGGCGCTCCTCACGCTCCATCTCCTGTTTGCAAGGCATGCAATAACCACCCGTTTTCGCCGCTGTTGCTGGTAAAATGGTATTTGCACACCCTTCCCGTATACACGGAATTCGTTCTGTCATCCCTCCACCCCCTCTGCTATCTGCTCGCTTCATCATGCCATGAAAAACACGCCACAACGTGACGTGCTTGTCCCTTACTCCATATTTAAATGCTGCCGATCTTATATTGGAAAACATACATCAGTGATGTCCCAATTGATCCTTGGTGAACTCATAAAAGGCGAGCGCATCTTCACTGCTGGCAAAGCCTGCCTGAGCCATCTTTTCACTACCTCCACCTTTGCCTTGGTATGCTCCAAGATTGCCTTTGAAGAACGGTCCACAAGCCCATTCGGACGGCTGCCCGTTCTGTGCCAGAACGACTTTGGCCTCCGAGATGCTGACGAACAATACAAGCCCCTCATGGTCTGCCGTCAGCTTGGTTGCCAGGCTCTGCATATCTTTGAGCGATTTGTCTTCAAAGACCTGAGCAATCCCCAGCCCTTGCCGGGCAGCCAGAAGTTCATCCGCATAGTAAGCATCATTCGTTGTTTTCACTGCATTCAATTCGGTTTGCAGCTGTTTTTGCTCCAGCTCCATTTTCTCAATGCGCTCCAATACCTCGTCCTTACTGGTCTTTAATTTAACCATGATGCTATTGAGCACGTTTTGTGTGGATGTGAATTCATTCAGGGCTCTTGTTCCACATTTGAAATAAATGCGGGTACCGCCCTTCACTTTTTCGGTTTTCAACAGTTTGATGATGCCGATCTCACCTGTCGCCGACACATGCGTTCCGCCGCAGGCGTTATACTCTACACTCTCGATCTCGACGATGCGAATGTCTTCCGTTACCGTTGGCTGCTTCACCAGTGGTAATTGTGCCGCCTCTTCTGCTGTAACCCATGAAGTGTTGATACGAGCGTTACGATAGATCTGGCGATTCACTTCTTGTTCAATAGCAGTCAATTGATCTACTCCCAGTTCAGCCGCAGCCACATCAATCGTGTCATACTCCGTTCCAAGATGGAAACTGAGCGTCATCGCTTCAGTCAGCTTCAGCGTGATTGCCGATAACAAATGCTGGCCCGTATGCTGCTGCATATGATCGAATCTGCGTTCCCAGTCAATCTCACAATGTACCTCAGTCTGTTCAGGGGCGCGTTCCAGCTTATGCCATACTTCACCATCTTCGATGTTCACATCTAGAACAGCAAAGCCGCCAATTTGTCCCAGATCACAAGGCTGTCCGCCCCCATGCGGGTAAAAAGCAGTCTCCGCCAGCGTGACATATACGCCATCTTCCTTGTCCACTCTGCCTGTAATCGTTGTATGCCACTCTCTTGTATAAGCAGAGTCATAATAGATTTTTTGCGTCATTGAATCATCCCGATCCCTTCTCGTTCAAATGGGTTTCATAATCTCCAGATTACACTATCTGGAACCTTCAAGCCAATTTATGGCATAGAGTATCTCCTTTTCATATCCAAAAGACTACTCTGTGAGCGAAAATAGCTATTAATCGAGAAAGGAACGTTTGCAGGAAGATGCTTCTGGTAAAGGCTTATCGTTCTATGATGTTTTTAAGATAAACTTTCAAACTGTCTTGTTCGACTTTAATAAAAAAAAGCAGAGTGATTAATCACTCTACTTTCTGAAAACCATCTTAATAAACAACTTTCCATTAAATCTTATAGCTAATAGATCGCTATCGGTCCATATGGACCATCGATAATTTCAATTTTCGTTTCGAAAATATCTGTTAAAATTGCGGGGTCCATCACTTCATCTACGCTTCCAAAAGCGGCGATTTGACCATCTTTCATGGCACATATTCGATCCGAATATTTGGCAGCAAAATTGATATCATGCATAACCGTCAGAATGGTTCTACCGAATTCATTAGCGGCATATCTCAAATGCTCCATCATCCGAACAGAACGAGCAACATCCAGATTGTTCAGAGGCTCGTCCAAAAGTACATATTCCGTCTCCTGACACAAAACCATTGCGACATAAGCTCTTTGCCTTTGACCACCAGAAAGCTCATCTAGATATCTATTTTCCAGATCAGTTAAGTCTAGAAAATCAATATATTTAGAGATAATAGCTTCATCCTCATCCGTTAATCTTCCCTTAGAATAAGGAAACCGTCCGAATCCAGCCAGTTGTCTAACGGTAAGCCTTGTGACAAAATGATTTTCTTGTCGTAAAACCGTTACAATTTTGGCCAAGTCTTTTGACTTGGATGTGGAAACATCCATATTGGCAACCTTGATCTGACCTTCGTCCAAATCCAAAAGTCTTCCGATCATCAGAAGTGTCGTCGACTTCCCCGCACCGTTGGGTCCAATCAATGAAGTAAGACCGGCTTTGGGTATATGAATATTCAAAGGGCCTATCTCTACCTCGGCTGCATAGGTTTTTTTGACATTATTGATCTGTATCATAAAGAACCCTTCCTTAAAATCACAATTAAAAATGTTAGTCCGCCAACCAATTCTATAATAATGGAAACAACACCTTGGGCATTGAAAACATGATTCATTATAAAGTATGCACCGGTTAAGATCACAAACCCTATCGCAAGAGCCATTGGGAAAACATATCTGTGATCATAGGTTTGCGCAGCCTGATAACTCAAAATCGCTACTAAAAATCCATAGAATGTTAGTGGTCCAACCAAAGCCGTCGAAATGGCCATCAAAATGGAAACCAGGACCAGCGTATAAATCACACTACTTTGATGTTTAGTTCCCAAGGAAGTCGAGACATCCTTACCCAGCGACAATACATTTAACCTCTTGGCATTAGCAAGCAGCAGAATTGCTGCAATGATGACGATAGGAATCGCAATCGGGAAATAGGCAGAATCCGCATTATTCACGGAAGCAAACATTCTTGCCTGTAAAATATCAAACTCGGACGGTGCAAGAAGTCTTCTCATAAACGAAGATACGGATCTCAGCCCTGTGCCAATGATAATACCGACCAGAAGCAGAAGTTGTAAATTGCCGTATTTTCCGGAAAGCAGCCATCCATAAAGAATCAAACACATGATGACCATTGCGGCAACTTGATATAAGAAGGAATCGACACCGCTAAAATTCACAAATACCGTAGCACCAAGGAAAAATATAGTACTCGTATGAATGGTTGAATAAATAGCATCAAAACCTAAAAGAGACGGAGTTATAATTCTGTTATTCGTAATCGATTGAAAAGCAACCGTGGATAAACTTTGGCAGATTGCAGCGATCAGCATTGAAACCAGAGCGACTACCCTTCTTGTAACAACAGGTATAAATGAAGGAGACGATACCGGGACCGGATTGTTATAAACCAGTAGTCCAACTGATGCAAAAACGCCCAGAACAATCAATGTTATCAGCAAAATCCAATAGCGCTTTTCTTCTTTCTTGGTACGGAAGGCTCTAGCTGATCTTTTTTTAGGACGACGGCTAGAATCGATTTCGATATTCAGTGGATTTCTACTTGCTAAGTCGCTCATCTTACCCTCCTTGTTGACCGCCTTTGTCTTAACAAAATGACAATGAATACGACGGCTCCCACTGTTCCAAGGATCATCGAGACAGGTATTTCAAAAGGCATAATAATGACACGAGACAGGATATCACACACAATGATACTGCCCATCCCTAATAAGCACACCCATGGTAAATTGCTCCTGAGATCGTCACCCCTAAACATGGAAACAATATTGGGGACAATTAACCCTAGAAAAGGCAAGTTCCCAATGACCGCTGCAACGATTCCAACGGCTAGTGAAATAAGCGCAGTACCCAAAAGAATGATCCTGTCATAATTTACGCCAAGACTGGTAGCGACATCTTCTCCTAGTCCGGCTAATGTCAGCCGATCAGCAAAAACAAATATAAGAATAGTCACCAATACGATGAGCCATAAATATTCATACCTGCCAATTTGCACAGATGAGAAGGAACCTGCAAACCAGCTTTCGATATTTTGAGTCATTTGGAACACAAGCCCAACGAAAGTTGAAAATGCAGAAATGACAGCTCCAAGCATCATCCCAATAATCGGGACAACCAAAGACGAACGGAGTTTAACTTTCTTTAGAAACATAAAAAAAATCATCGTTCCTATAAAAGAAAAAATGATTGCACCCGTCATTCTTAGCGTTAAGCTCGGAGCAGGAAAGACCAGATAAATAAACATGATCCCCAGTCCTGACCATTCCATTGTTCCGGTTGTGGTAGGTTCCACCAAGCGATTCTGTGTAATAAGCTGCATGACCAGTCCTGCCATTGCCATGGCGGCACCGGTAAGCATTAATGCAACAGTTCGTGGGACACGAGTAATGAAGAACATCTCCATTCCATCCGCTTGTCCTCGTATGTCATAGACTCCAATAAGCAGTGATGTAATGCCTAAAATAATAGTGGCTATAATCGCAGTGATAAAAGGTATAGTCCATAGCTTTTTCGGATTATGACGCTGGGGTTGAGAATTCTCAACCCCAGCTAATTTTGGTATTAAATTTTTCTGCACTGCAGCATACTCCTTTTTACTGTTTAGCTAAAGCTTTCGTAAGGTTGTTAATCAACTCTAAGAACGTTTCGATGGATTCATTGGTGTACGTGTCGTTTGGAGCATACAGGATTTGTTTTTGAGTAATAGCAGTGGTGTTTTTCAGAGCAGGTGAGTTATCAATAACGTCCTGAGCCGGAACGGCACCTTCTTCAGCAGATACAGCTGCATCCCGATCCAGTACGAAAATCCAATCCGGATTGCTTTGGGCGATCGCTTCAACAGAAATATCATCACCTTGATGATCAGAAGAAGATTTGTCCACTTCTAGGGCCGGAACCCAGCCGAAAATGTCATACAATGGTCCCCACACACGTCCAGTAAGAGGAGCCGAGAAACCGATGTTTCCACCAGAAACGACAACGCTCATAATTTTATCTTCACCATTATAAGCAGCCTTAGCTTCTTCAATAGCTTTATCAAAATCAGCAATCAGTTGGGCAGCTTCTTCTTGCTTCTCGAAAACTTTTCCCAAATTGGTTGTTGCATCTTTAAGGCCATTAACAAAGTTTTCTCCAGGTGATGCTGTTTCTTCAAGCTCAATATTAAGGTCGATCACTGCTGCATTAGGCACTAATTTTTTGATGTCTTCATAGTAGCTAGCGAATCGTTGACCAACAATGACAAGGTCAGGCTGTATTGATGCCAATAGTTCAAGGTTTGGTTCACGATGATTTCCAATATTTTGTACCGATTCATCCGCCACATATGGTGAATCCGCAGGCATTACATCCTTCGGCGCTGCTGCTAATTTGACGCCCCAAGTGGACAGAGTCTCAAATGTTCTGTTATCCAGCGCAACGACCTTCGTTGGATTTACAGGCACAGTTACCGTTCCATGAGCATCCGTAATTTCAACAGTTGTGGGTGTAGCTGTAGTAGCAGCATCGGAAGTTGTAGCCTCTGTATTCGCAGTATCCGTCGTAGCAGGTTCATTACTTGAACAAGCTGCCAACACCAAAGTTAAAGCTGCAACCATGATAAACATTAATTTTGAAGAAATAGACTTTCTCATTTAATTTATATCCCCCTAGATTTAGAAAATTTGGATTCCCACGCAGCGTACTGTGTTGGATAAACTCAGTATCATATACCTCCTCAGACGTAAATTTAGAGAATAATTTTGACCCCTTTTCACTGTAGTGCTGAGTAACAAAACAACAAATGATAGTGATTATCAATATCAATAGGTTATATTATAACAAGTTAGAAGGCATTTTCAACAACCTATTTATTTAAATTCATGGCGAAATTATGAACCAAATATTCCATTATATGTATTTATATGCATAAAAATCGACATTTCAATACAAAAAAGAAGCATCACTGTGTGATACTTCTTTTGCGGTAAGAACACTTTATACATATATATTTCTCATCGAAATAATCTAATTTTTTACCAACATTCCTTATTTCATCGCCTCGGACAACTCTGTGAAAATAACACCCAATGCGTATGCGCCAGCATCAGGGTAGCCCAGACTGCGATCGCCGACAGTACCTGCTCGGCCCATACGTGCAACGATGTCTTCGGTTTTCTTCGCACCTTCAACGGCAGCTGCTGCACCTTTGGCAAATGCGGTTTTGAAATCATCTCCAGACTCCGCACTTTGTGTCCAGGAATCAGCACACGGAACGAGTGCATCGATCAAGGTCTTGTCGCCTACAACAGCACCACGTCCGAAGGAGCGTTCTCCTGTAGACTGAATTCCTTGCACAGCTGCATGAATCATCTCAGCAAATTCAGCAACGTTCAGCTGCTGTTTACCCCCTACTGCTTTGCCGGCCGCACGGAATGCTGAACCCCAGATCGGGCCGGATGCGCCGCCACAATATTCCATGATAACCAAGGAACATGCATCGAGGAATGAACCGATATCTTTTTTATCTTCGTTAATGATGTGATTCCATTCGCGTTTCAACTGGCGGAAGCCTTTTGCCACACTCATACCGAAATCGCCATCACCAGCATGGGAATCCAGTTCACAGAATGGTACTTCATTCTTGATGATGATCTCACCCATTTTATCGATCAGGTAGACGACATTGTCCAGGGAGAATTGATTGTTGCTGATCACCGCAGATGTTGCAGGCGTCTCCACTTCATAAGATACCGGAGCATCTTCACCCACGACAGCTTCCAGCGCTTCGGAATACGCCACTTGTGCTACAGGAGGACCGGATACTTTAAATGCAGGAGTATCACTTTCCTTAAATAACAATGACTTCAGTTCATCATCCAGTTTCAGGATCGTAACCGATGCACCCGCCATATCAATACTTGTCATGTAGTTGCCTACAAATGTAGTAGCTACATTGAGGCCTGCATGTCCAGCAAGCTCACGTTGAACGGAATTGTTGAGCAGATACAGTTCTTGCAGTGGCGTTGCACCAAAACCATTCACGAGCACCGCAATCTCAGCGGATGTATCCTTATCCAGCTTCATATCTGCGAGCAATGTTTCGACCATACGTCCTGCCAATTCATCAGCCGATACAATTTTCTCCCGACGAATTCCTGGCTCACCATGAATCCCTACGCCGAATTCCATCTCATCTTCAGCAATTTCGAATGTAGGCGTGCCTTTGGCGGGTACGGTACAGGATGTGAATCCAAAACCAATACTGCGCACGTTCTGAGCTGCTTTCTCGGCAACGGATTTCACATCTGCCAGGCTGCGGCCTTCTTCGGCTGCTGCTCCGGCAATCTTGTGAACCAGTACAGTTCCGGCAACGCCGCGACGTCCAACGGTATACAAGCTGTCTTGTACAGCGATGTCATCCTCAACGCGTACATATTGTACGTCGATGCCATCCTCTTCTGCCAGATGCGCTGCATTCTTGAAGTTCATCATGTCACCGCTGTAGTTCTTGATGATCAAAAGTGTACCCTTGTTGCTGGCTGTTGCCTTGATTGCTTGGTACACCTGGATTTGGGAAGGAGATGCGAACACATCTCCACATACCGCTGCATCCAGCATACCTTTCCCCACATAACCTGCGTGAGCTGGTTCATGTCCACTGCCACCGCCACTGATCAGGCTGACTTTATCGGCCTGAATCTCTCTGCGTTTAATGACTTTATATTTTTTCAGAAATTCAAGCTCCGGGTGCGCAAGCGCAATCCCGTTACACATTTCCATAACAACATGTTCTGCTTGGTTAATAATTTTCTTCATTATTTTGCCTCCCGGCGAGCTGCTTTGTACTCACGACCCATGCGGTCAGCGGCTGCAATGGCAGCAGCCACTTCAGGAACGGTGATCGGGAACGGCATCGCGTGAATCGATTCTTCTGGAATACAAGCGATCTCTGCCACTTTCAACAGCTCTTCCTGACTAATCGTGTCTACACCGATATCCGCCAAGCTGATCGGCAGTCCCACTTCGAGACAGAAGTCCATGACTTCATGCAGCTCTTCGGTTGGTGCATTTTCGAGCACGAGTTGTGCGATTGTACCGAAGGATACTTTTTCACCATGGAAGAAGTGATGTGTACCCTCGAGAACAGTCAAACCGTTGTGGATCGCATGTGCTGCCGCCAGACCGCCACTTTCGAATCCAAGACCAGACAACAGAATGTTGGTCTCAACGATGTTTTCCAGTGCTTGAGTCACAACGTTGCTATCACTGGCTACTTTCGCTTTCGCTCCGTCAGTCAGCAGCATTTCATAACACAGTTTTGCCAGTGCAAGTGCCGCATTCGTACCTACTGCAGAAGGTGTATATCCTTCGCGGGAACCCATTGGAAGACTTGCGTTTACACGGGAATAGGATTTCGCTGTTGCTCTTGCTTCGAAGTATGTAGAGAGCGCATCTCCCATACCGGATACGAGAAAACGTGTTGGTGCGTTAGCGATTACCGTCGTATCAACGAGTACCACACTTGGGCTTTGTTTGAAGTAAGCATAGTCATCGAAAGAACCATCCGGTGTGTACAATACAGCCGAGTGACTTGTCGGTGCGTCTGTTGCCGCAATCGTTGGACAGATGATCAGTGCTTCGCCTTCAGCTACACATTTCGCAGCATCGATCGCTTTACCGCCACCCAGACCGATGGTAGAGTCACATCCTTTTTCCTTCGCGATCGCTTGCAGACGAGCAACTTCCTCACGGGAACATTCCCCTTTAAAACCGCTTTCAACAAACGTAATATTGAATTTCTCTGCTGTTGCATCCAGCTTCGCTTTTACACGCTGTACATCATCCGGATGTGCAATCAGCAAGGCTGATTCTCCGAAGGATTTAACAAAGTACCCCAGGTTCAACAACTCATCTTCGCCTTGTACATATTTGGTTGGGCTGATAAATGCTTTTCTCATATTAATATATGCCTCCTAAGGATATGAAATAGTGTAGTCATTAGATCAAATTTTAATTTCTTACAATTGACCTTAATATAACGCATGAGCAGCAGGTTTACAGTGGACTTTGATAACAAATTATTATAATTTTCAATCGTAAATTTTTGCTTTTTAGCGCAATCATGGTATGTTATTGTCATGAGATGGTTGAATTTTGACCTCCCATTATACATTACCCGTCACCCTTACATCTTAATATGTACAACTTGCTAACTTTTAACGGCCTACATCATGAATCAGGTTAGCTATGGAGGTTTCATCCAATGATTAAAGAATATCTGCATATCAATAAAATTCTCGACCTTAATAAATGGAAGCGTCTACAGGATTCTCTTGCCACAGTTACCAAACTCGCGATCCTCACCGTTGACTATAAAGGCATTCCCATAACCAGTCACAGCAGCTGTCAGGCCTTCTGCCAGAATGTACGCAAAGACCCCGAACTTCTCCCCTACTGCCAAAAATGTGATTCGCGCGGCGGTCTGGAAGCGGTTCGGTTGAATGAGCCCTATGTCTATCTATGCCATTTCAACATTATTGATATCGCGATTCCAATCACAATCGATGGCAAATATATCGGTGCCGTGATGGCAGGACAAGTGAAGCTGGCCGATCCGGAAAAGGGTAGTGATCTGGAGCAGATTGTCACGTCCAAGAACGTGCCCATGCATGCAGCCAAGCTGGAGGAATTAAAGGACGATTACGCCCAGCTACCTGTGATGACCTATGAAGAGATTGTAAAAATCTCCAACATGTTATCCCTGCTCTGCAACTATATTGTTGAAGAAGCCCTCAACAAAAATCTGTTAGTGGAAATATTCGAGAAAGCGTCAGGCAATCAGGAGTCGCTGAACCTCTCCACCATTCTGCCGGGTTACTCCATTCGTAATATCGAGTCGATCAAAAAAGAGATGACCAATGCGATTGCGGATGCCTATCTCAAAAACAGCCCAAGTGATACGGAAAGCTCCAGCCCGGTGCTCCAGCCTGCATTTGAATACATTCACAGTCACAAGAGTGAGCAGGTTTCACTCAAACAAATGGCCGATCTATGCCACCTGAGTCCGAGTTATTTCAGCAGGCTGTTTGCCAAGGAAACCGGTGAGAACTTCACAACCTACCTGGCACGGCTCAAAATCAAGTGGGCCAAGCAATTGCTGGAGGTCACCGACATGCCTGTCTCACAGATCAGTGATGAGCTGGGATTCAATGAATCGGGATATTTTATCAAAATATTCAAAAAGTTCGAGGAGATTACGCCCGCTCTCTATCGCAAATACATTCAAGAGAAAATGTAAATTCACTGATATCTTTTTCGTATCAAAGATGGGGTTAAAAGATATTTCACCTATTAATCTGCCATTGCTACAATGGAGTCCAGATGACTTAGGGAGGCGGCAAGAATGGAATATCGCAAATTAGGAAACAGTGGATTAACCGTCAGTGAGATTTCACTCGGCAACTGGATTACGCATGGAGCACAAGTCGAGGATGGTATAGCAGAAGCTTGTGTGCGAGCCGCATTGGATGCAGGTATTACCACATTCGATACCGCAGACGTATACTCCAATACCAAGGCAGAATCCGTATTAGGACAGGCTCTTAAGGATGTACGAAGAGAAAGTATTGAACTGTGCACCAAAGTCTGTCACCCCACCGGCTCTGGTCATAATGACCGCGGACTTTCCCGGAAACACATCATGGAAGCCTGCAATGGCTCATTGCGACGCCTACAGACTGATTACATCGATGTCTATTACGCTCACCGTTATGATAACAATACTCCGCTGGAAGAGACGTTTCTTGCGTTTGCCGATCTGGTGCGTCAGGGCAAAGTGCACTACATTGGCGTAAGCGAATGGAACGCGGATCAGATTGCAAGAGGAGCCGCTTTGGCGCGGGAACTTCATGTACCCTTCATTGCAAGTCAACCCCAATATTCCATGTTATGGCGTGTGATTGAACAAGAAGTGGTATCTGCAAGTGACCAAGCAGGACTTGGACAGATTACATGGTCTCCTCTTACTCAGGGCATACTATCAGGCAAATATGAACCTAACGAAGCATTACCCACCGGATCACGTGCAGCTGGAGAAGCCGGAGCACCCTTTTT
Source organism: Paenibacillus sp. SZ31 (assembly GCF_012912005.1). Classification (GTDB taxonomy): domain Bacteria; phylum Bacillota; class Bacilli; order Paenibacillales; family Paenibacillaceae; genus Paenibacillus. Next base: position 66,818 of record NZ_JABBEA010000021.1, on the reverse strand, counting down.
CAACAAATTGGCTGGTCAGTGGTTACGCGAAGATGTTCTTACCGCTGTGCAAGAGCTTGTTCCGCTCGCTAAAGAGATTGGTCTAACGCTCCCCCAACTCGCTGTAGCATGGGTTCTTCAGCATTCGTATGTCAGTTCCGTCATTATCGGTGCATCCCGGCCAGAGCAGGTATTGGAAAATGTAAAAGCTTCCGGTGTGAAACTGGACCCTGAGATCATGTCTCGAATTGATGAAATACTGAATCCGTGGATTGAACGTGATCCAGCCAAGACTGGTTAAACGCATTCATCAACTATGCTCATAAAACGGGATATCACTTCCTGATTCATATCCGTCCGCCATGCCGTGTACAACGGTACGGAGGGCGGATTTTCTTGTAATGGAAGAAAGACTACACCCTTTCGCTGGAACACATCCACCGATGATGGAACAATGGAAATGCCCATGCCAGCCGCAACGAGATTCACAATCGTATACATCTGGATCGCTTCCTGCGTAATTCGAGGGTCTACGCCATGTGCTCTGCAATAATCCAGAACGAGACGATGGAACGGAGAGCCCAGATGCCTTGGGAATAAAATAAAATCTTCATCCGCCAGTTCTCGAATTGAAACTTGAGTCTGAGAAGCCATCGGGTGATGATCTGGCAACACGGCAATCAACGTTTCCATCTGACAGGGACGGAACGAAACATGGCGGGTATCTTCCTGATAGCGCAGAAATCCAATATGGATCTGTCCGTCTTCCAGTGCCTGCAATTGCTGGGACGAAGTCATCTCACGTAATGTCAATTCAATCTGCGGGTACGCAGCGCGAAATTTCCTGAGTACATCCACCATAATGCTCCCTGAAGCCGAATCCACAAACGCCACGGTTATATGCCCGATGATACCCTGATCTGCCTTTTGTGTAAGCTGAATAGATCGATCAAGTTGGGCCAGGATGAGTCTGGCCTGTTCCAGAAATACGGCACCTGCTGGTGTCAGACGAACCATTTTTCTTGTGCGTTCCAACAACTTTACGCCAAGCTCTTCCTCTAAATTCTGAATCTGCTGGCTCAACGGTGGTTGCGTCATATTTAATTTTTCCGCTGCACGGTGGAAATGAAGCTCCTCCGCCACGGTGATAAAGTATCTTAACTTTCGGATATCCATACGTATGTTACGCTTCCTTCCGTCTACACTCTTAATCCATCTGTTCCTGAACCCAGATTGCCGACTCAGCCAGCATCGTCATTAATTCATTAAAGTCCACAGCAATCTCCCGAAGAGGCAGTTCTCCTGCATCGTGGATCAACATCAAAACCTTGCCTGAGACCTGATCCAGTATAGCCATACTTCCTTCACCGAATCCACCAATGGGGAAAGGCTGGAGGTCAGCTGGCAACTCATATTCACTCTCATATTCATGATAGGCTTCCAGAAACTCGGGATAGGCCCAGTCCAGTTCTTTCACCGAATACAAGGCAGGATCGCCGAAGTTGCATGCACCGAATTCGAGCAAAAGCGCGCGATACGCTGCGGGCAATCTCACGTTATGCTTTTGCTCAAAAACCTCAATGCTCTGTTGCGTCTCAGGAGTACACCCTTCTCCCATTGTCGTATCATAAGCTTTCACCAAAAGATCACGAATCGGTTCTAATTCTATCGATGCCACTTGAACTCCCCCTTTAATACGTGTTCAACAACCTCTTAAAATGTACCTTTCGTCACTTGTCTATCTATTCCTGCAAAAAACGGCTGAATCAGGACTTTCGCCACTGATCAGCCGCTGTTTATTCAGATTATCAATTCTTGTAAATAAACTGCAAATTACAACGCAATACCCGTTACCTTCCATTCCAGAATGCCCGTGGAAGCAGCATCACTGGATACCATCTGAAGACGCATTTTCGTGGTGCTCACCGGATCAAAAGTCGTGGTATTGTAAGTATTTGCTCGAGTCCCACGGCCCTTGGCGTTCTTCACATCTCGCCATGTTTTTCCGTCCCAGTATTGAATTTTGTACGAGCGAGGTACGTCGATGCCGCCGTTGTCCTTGAACCAGTACACATCCGTTTGCGATACCGTATATGTACGATCCAGATCATATTGTACCCAATGTGTACCGATCTCTGGCCAGTTCCCATACACCGCCTGTGTGCGGTCGTTGGAATGTGCAGGGTCCAGTCCATCATTCAGCGCAGCAATCGTTTCCCATGGAGAAACATACGATGTTGTCACTTTCGCATTCGCAGCTACATTAACAGGTTGATTGGTGGCTGGCGCAAGCGGGAAACGTGCGGTATCCTTCTTCAACTGGCTCCACGTATATCGCAGTAACCAGGCATCCCAATTCGTGATCGTAGATGAATTACCTGCCCACATAATCGTTGGCATGGGGAAGCCACCCGGCGGACGATCCGGTACTTCATAGAAATCTGGCATGCCGAAGCCATGTCCAATTTCATGTTCAGTAATTTCAATTTCCGTGTTGTTCACGGTTCTCAAAATGTAATCATCGGAAACCCGCTGCCCCCAGTCTCCGCCAGCACCGCCGCCGAAGTTGGACGTTCCCCACAGGTACATGTCAAACCGCTTGTCCAAACCGCCAGGATAGGCATAGTTCGGATTCGTAAAATGCTCAAATCGCGACAACGCATTAGGTGCATAGGGCAAGGCTGCCGGGATCTTCGGATCAGACTTGCTCAGTTCATCCACAGATGTGGTGGTATAAACGATTTCATTCGATTGCTTGTCCAGAATCTGTGCTGGATTCGCTACTGCCCAACCGACCACTTTAACGGCAATATCCCCATAAGGCCAACCGTCATAACCCTTCAAATGTTTCGTCCAGTTATTCATTTGCCGTCCCAACATCTTCTCGATATCCCTACGTTGTTGCAAGGTCACATTCTTGGTCGATTGCCAGCGCACAACATAGTTAATGGTTCCTTGACCTGCAAAAATCTGATCGTAGATCAGGTTCTTCCGATTGACCGAACCCTCCTTGATCATACGATTGGTATACACCCACTCAATGGATGATCTCAATTCCGAAGGCATATCAGATAATACAGCAGTGATCGATACGCCAGAATCGGCAGCTTCTGCTGCGTACGCATCTCCAGACCACGCGGCACTTCCCCCCAGCAGTGTTGCAGATAACGCGAGTGACATTACAGCTAATGTGTATTTTTGACGTAAAAACATGATCTTCATCCTTTCTCCCCCTTAATTTCATGAACCGTTCTTGCTTCGCTCCCCACTCCTTGTTTGGAATATATTACCTTTAATATTTTACATGATTAAGAAAATGTTGGAATACATCGGTATACCTGTTTTTGCTTCAGGTTCATGCATTCGATCAAGTTAATCCTGTAATAAAAGTCGGACTTTGGACTAATGACATATGCTCGTTCATGAAAGTGGTTTTCATAGGAAGTTGTATAAAAGTGCACAAAAATACCCTGTCCAGCATGTGGACAAGGCAGGTTAACAACATTTAATTAATTTAGCACACAAATTTCTCTCAGACTTCTTATCTCACCTGTTTGCGCAACTCTTGGTCCAGCCATTCCAGTGCTGCACGCAGCTTGTCCTGAGGAACTTGCCCATAACGATCTCCACCAGAATATTCAAAAGAACAGCTATTCCCACTCGTCTTGTTCAAATACGAAGTTATTGCTATGCCATGCTGTTGAGCCATTTGCACAAGAATCGGTTCAACTTCGGCAGCAGCAAGCGCAAAATGAACATGGAACATATTCGATACCGGCACCTCGGGCAATGTATGTATCCCGTGACACGCATTCAGTAGGGAGGCGAGTTCTTGAGCCTGCTCGTAATAAAGCTCCATTTTGCCAATCCGTTCATTGTAATAATATTGAGAGCTCAGAATATACGGATAGAGGCCGATCAGATCACCGCCATGCCGCCGTTTCCATACTTTTGACTCTTGCATCACATCCGGATCACCCGCCAATATAGCACCCGCAATCCCTCCGATTCCTTTGTAAAAGGACACATACACCGTATCAAACAGACTGCAAATCTCCGCAGGTGTCTTCTGATAATAGGGAGTAATCTCAAACAGGCGCGCCCCGTCCAGATGCAGCTTAATCCCGCGTTCACGGCAATAGGCCGAGATCGCTTCCAGTTCTTCATACGCTGGCAATTGGCCGCCAATCTCGCGTTGCGGCAGTTCCAACAGCAGGCAGGCAATGTCCTGATCGAGCGCTTGTACATCTTGCAAACGAATCAATCGGTCCTTGTCCGCCAGCAAAATCGATTCAATCTGGTGCAACTCTTTTAGTCCGTCTTCCTCATGGATTTCCAGATGACATAGAGGGTGATAAGCGACTCGTTTTACACCTTTGCGGTCACACCAGATCCGTAATGCAATCTGCTGCGCCATCGTTCCGCTTGGGAAAAACACCGCCGATTCCTTGCCTAGAACGTCAGCCATTTGTTGCTGAAATTCTTCAATGACGGGGCCGTTGCCATAGTGGTCACTGAACAGCTCCCCATCGATCTGCTCCAGTACGTCCTGAAGTACCTTCACTTTGCGAATGCCATGACCGCCAATAATAAAGTCTGCCTGACTAAATGCTTCCGCGAGCGTTAACGTAGTATCCTCCAAGATCATTCACTCCTTTATAGTTCTGGTTCTGTAATGATCTGTACCAAAGCGCTCAGCGCATTAGATATATGTTCACCACGGGAATACACAAATCCTACTTCCAACCGGCAATAAGGCTCAGGCAAAGACATCACTGCAATCTCGCCTCTTAATTCTGCCTTGGTAACCGAAGACCGGGGCAGCAATGATACGCCGAGCCCGGCAGATACACCATTCAAAATCGTATCCAGTGTTCCATATTCCATGACATTAAGCGTGTGGATACCCTGATCTTTCAGAAAGGATTCCGCCTGAGTCCGATGTGTGCATCCGATCTCAAAAAACAACATCGGCCTGGACAATAGATCATGTAGCTCATGTGTTCCAGGTTCAGCGACCAGTACCATTTCTTCGTCATACATCTTCATATAGTTCAGCTCAGGATGATCGATTGGGCCATAGATTAAAGCGCCATGCAATTCATGTTGAATCACCTTCTGGTTCAGTTCATGCGTCCCACCCGTGACAAGCGAATGCTGTACCTCCGGGTAGCATGAAGTATATTCAGCCAAGAGTGGCGTCAGAAAAGTGGAAGCAGCTGTCTCAATGGCACCCAAACGAAGTAAGCCTGCTGGTGGGTTCCCCACTTGCGTGGCCTGCTCTGCTTCATACAGTAATTGCAAAATTCGATCCGCATACACCAGCAGGTTCTCGCCCGCCGGTGTGAGCGACATCCCCCGATTGGAACGATGAAACAAAGGTACTTGTAGCTGAGTCTCCAACTGTTTGATCCGTGTGGTCACATTGGATTGTACATAATTGAGTGCGAGCGCAGCTTTACTGATACTACCTTCGCGGGCAACCACCTGAAATATTTTCAAATCACCTGCATCCATACCCTGATCACCTGCTTGTCGTTATATCGGTATTCTGCATCATGCGATTCATGCAAAATACTTATCTATTATTTTCAATGATACTGACAATCATTTTTGTTCATTTTACGTGAATCTACCCCGTCTGTACAATGAGGCTCAGTAGTGAAGTCTGGCTACATAGACAGGAGGAATATTGAATATGAAAGCTATCGTCCATTCAGGACAGAGCGGCCTTGCAGGTCTTCAATATACAGAATCAACATCTCGGGCACCAGAAGCCGGGGAAGTGCTGATTCAACTAAAATCCGCTGGAATCAACCATCGGGATCTATTCATCATGGCAGAACGCGGAACCCAGGACACCACGCTTATTCCCGGTTCCGATGGGGCAGGTATCATCGTTGAGATCGGCGAAGGTGTACGAGGATTCTCAATAGGTGATGAAGTCATTATCCATCCTACGCTCGGTTGGGAACATACATCTGAAGTGCCGATCGTACCCGATATTGTTGGTGGTCCTACGGATGGAACGCTGGCGCAATATATAACCTTGCCTGCTGAAAATGCCCTGCCTAAGCCAGCCCACCTATCTTGGGAGGAAGCAGGCGTGCTGTCCCTTTCCGCGCTGACGGCCTATCGTGCTTTATTCACTCGCGGCGTATTGAAGCAAGGTGAACATCTCCTCATTCCCGGCATTGGCGGTGGTGTAGCAACCTATGCCCTGCTCATGGCCGTATCCGCTGGTGCCCAGGTGACTGTCACCTCCAGAAGTGAAGCCAAAAGAAATGAGGCGCTGCGCTTAGGCGCTTTTCGTGCACTGGATAGTCATAGCGATTGGAGTATGCAGAATGATCTGGAAACTGTGGACATGATCTTGGATAGCATCGGACAAGCCATGTTCCCGAAATATTTTGATATAATCAGACCAGGTGCACGTATCGTAATGTATGGTGCAAGCTCCGGAGATGATCTGACCGTTCCCATTCGCTCTATCTTCTTCCCGCAGGTCAGTCTGATCGGCACCTCTATGGGCAGCCGTGAGGAGTTTGTCCAGATGCTGCAATGGGTGGAGCAACATGACATACATCCTGTAATCGATGGCGTATATCCGTTGCAAGACGCAGCGAAAGCATTTGAGCGTATGGAAAAAGGCGAGCAGTTTGGCAACATGGCTATACGAATTGAATGATGCTAAATTGTAAGGAACTTCAGACACGTTATTTCCCAAAATCCCCTGACAAAACTGCTGCAAACGGCTGTTTTTTCGGATGTAGCGCGTTTCAGGTTCCTTACATTTCCGCGGACGCTTCAAATCCTTGAATAAGACGTCTCAGATTCGTCAGCGCTCGCAATAGTTTGTTCATTCTATTAATCATTCAGGAGGTGTACATACATATGGACAATCGATTGTATTTGGTAGAATTAGTTCGCAAACTGATGGACGCCGAAGGAACGGAAGCGGAATTGGATGACATGTTGACGGAGCTACAGCAGCGGGTGCCTCATGCAGAGATCAGCAATCTGATTTACTGGGATGAGCGAGACCTGACGCCCGAACAGATTGTGGAAGAAGCCTTGGCTGCCCGTCCTATTCTGCTTCCGCCCCAGTCCTAATTTAAGTCAAGAGGTGAGCAATCCGATGTCAGATGCAAATCAAAATAGTAATGAACAGTCTGATTTCACTAAATCTAACGAAGATGCTACGCAACCTGTACACCTTACCCAAGGTGAAATCAATGCGTTGCAAAAAGCCATTTTGTTTCTCAAGTTTGAATGCGAAGAGACTGAATCCCTGCTCTATTCGGGTAGTCCACTGCTGAACAGCGTACTGGAAAAGGTACGGGATGTCAGCGCATTTGGTGAGTATGCCAAAGAACTTCACTCTCGTCCAAACGAACATGCAGAGCGTTTCATGCGAACCAAGCTGGAACGTTCTTATGCAGAAGAAATTGCACCGCGTGAACGAACAGAGGATCAAAAGATCGATATTCTCACATCCTGCATGTATCCATATCCGGTTAAATAATCAGTAATCCAAGCTTCCCCCTCCCCAATTTCCATAATTTCGTTATAATGGTAAGCAAGACATCATGCTATTGGAGGAGAATTATGGAAACGGAAGCTCTACGCAACGTGGAACAACTCGCCCTGAAGAAACACAAGATTTACAAACAAAGCTTAATCAGGTACCTTGCACGCTCCATGCTGGCCAGTATGTTTATCGGATTCGGCGTCATCGTGGCGTTTAAGACAGGTAACTTCTTTTATATGGAGCAGTCCCCGTTCACCTACCCTATGGCAGCAATTACGTTTGGCGCGGCCATCATTCTGATCGCCTATGGCGGCGGTGACCTGTTTACAGGCAATACGTTCTATTACACGTATGCGGCGCTGCGCAAGAAACTCCGCTGGTTCGAAGTAATCAAGCTGTGGATTGCGAGTTATAGCGGTAACCTGATGGGTGCAGCCGTGTTTGCTCTGTTAATCTACCTGACGGGATTGTTCGACTCGTCTCAGGTGAATGGATTTCTGTTAAGCGTGGTGGAGCACAAGATGGAAGTTCCGACGATGCAGCTCTTTTTCAGGGGAATCCTGTGTAACTGGCTCGTATGTATGGCGTTCTTTGTGCCGATGTTCATGAAGGAGAATGGGGCCAAAATGTTCGCCATGATGCTCTTTGTGTTCTGTTTCTTCATCTCCGGATATGAGCACAGCATCGCCAATATGTGTACGTTCGCGATTGCACTCGTGCTGAACCATCCGGGGACAATCTCATTCGAAGGTGTGATTCACAACCTGGTTCCCGTTACCTTGGGCAATCTGGTGGGCGGTGTGCTGCTGATGGGCTTCATGTATTATGCGGTGAACAAACCATTTCTGGATGAAGAGACGCATTAATCTTTGGCAAAAAAAGACTCCCTTTAGCCCGGTCCGTTGACCGTGGCTAATCGGTAAGATTAACCCAAAACACCCCGGCAACCTTCCCATCGCAGGGAGAAGGTTGCCGGGGTGTTTCTCTATGGGCAGGCTCACAGATAAGCCGCCTGCCCCTTGATTGTAGCCATGTGATACACAACCACATGGCTACATGCTGTGGGTCGACAAGCAGGCCGCAATCATTTACCCTGTGTTGCCTGCTTGCCGACCCCATCCGTGGCTTAGAAGTAATCCCGCCACGGCGTATATTCAATATCGTTGTCGCCGCGCGTGACCACGATCATATTTTCGATTTTGCCTGTATCTTTATTGGTCCGATAGATCATCGTACGTGTCTCGCCTTCTTCCGGCACAGAGAACAGGAACTTGTCCGCTACGAAGGAAGAACCGAGTCCAGTGGCATGTTCCGTGAAGGCAGAGCCTGTCTTGCTTGTGAGCAGCAGACCAATGCCGTAAGCTGTAGCCGTTTGTGCCACTTTGCCAAAGAGATGCTCTCCTTGACTGGTCGTGTGCGTTTGCTCCGAATACTTATACTTTTCCGTATCCTTGCTATAGTCCACCACATTGCCCTGTTTATCCAGACTGATCGTAGTCGTTTCGCCCTTGTCGCTTTTCACCTGATACGTACCCACGATGGAATCCTCGGTAATTTTCACCGTCTTGCCCGTATTGGGGTCCGTCTGATAGATTACATCTTCATACTGAAGCCGAATGATGTTCATGCTGGCCTGAATCTGCTGCGCCAGTTCTTCGTCACCCACCTCTTCAGCTTTCTTCAGCATTTCCTCATAGTTCTGGTACTTCTCGGCATCCTTCTCATCCCATTCATCCATGTTCTTTGGTGGGCCTGGCGTTTTGTCTAGAGCGTCGCCTTTATTTTTGCCCATGGTTGATAGCGCCCGCGCTGCGGTCAGCGCCGTCATGATTGCCTGGCTCACCGCCTCTTCATCTGTCGTGCGGAAACGCTCGGCAATTTTCTTAAGCTCCGATTGAATGGACAGAACTAGTTCCAGCACAGATTTCATCGTGCCTTGAGCTGTTGAATAATCGTTATAAAAACGCTCCCGCTCCATGCCATCCCAGTTGCTGCGCATGACACTCATCTTGCTATCCAGTGTGGACATGAAGCCCGATAATTGCTGATGCGCCTGAGCGAACTGCCCACTGACCGTCTCCAGTTGTTCCGGTGTAACCTTGATCTGTGTCATGCTGCACACTCCTCTTCGTGGTCATTGATATCCCGTGGTTAACCGATGATGATATCGCTCGAACACTCTCCCAGATCTCGACCAATTGGTCATGATCCTGTTCCCGATATGCAGCGACTAACATGTCCGACGTATGCTCCTTCTCTATTAAAAGTAAATGGTTATGTAAAAGCCCGATCCTGGGATCGGACTTATTTAATACATCAAATTTGAAATAACTCTACGTGTATTTTACCATGTCCATCATTCAATCTGTACCCATAATTTCCAAGCTTGAGTCAACGTTCTCCCCCCGTTTTCAGATTCCAGCGGAAGGTTGCTGCCGATTGAGAAGGCAGTACATATTGAAACGAATCTCCATCCATAACTACATCAAAGGAAACTTCTGCCTCACCCGTGTTAGCTGCAACCAGCACGATCGTTCCATCCGGATTGCGGAAAGCTACGTTCTCGATCTTGCCTTGTTCTTGTGAGGAATCGATCCTTACGGCTCCCGGACGTACATAACGACTGATGTGGCCCAGCGCATAATACTCAACATTTCTAGTGATTTCATCACGCTCCGGGTCAATCGTCACAACCCCACGGCAGTTCTCACAGCCACCGTTCGTGGGTCCACCTTGCGGATCGAGCGCGATGTTCCAGAGCAGCACATTTTTCGCCCAGTTGCGAGGCGCACCAATGATGAGATTGGACATCTGCCAGCTCAGATTCTCGCCAAAATCAGGACTCCACTCCCCACCACTACATTCGGTAAAATAGATATGTTTGTCCGGGAAGCGATCATGCACTTCCGACATGATAGATGGATCACCTGCATAACAGTGGAAAGCAGATCCATCGATGTAAACAGCAGCCTGCTCATCACCGAGCACCTTGCTCGTATATTCGACCGCCTGATCCCAGTTATGATCATACGCGATGATTCGCGTATCCAGTCCCGCATCTTGTAGCGCAGGGCCAAGATAATCCCGAATGAACATGGCTTGTTCTTCGGCTCCCATACTCATACTCGGATATTTGTCCGAGGTGAACTCCGGTTCATTTTGCAACGTGATCCCGTAGATGGGAATGCCCTTCGTTTGATATGCTTCGATATATTTCACAAAATAGCTCGCGTACGCTTCATACACCTGGGGATCGTTGTAATCCAGATACCAGCCGTTGGTCGTCTTCTCCCCATACTTCATCCAAGCGGGGGCCGTCCACGGTGTGCCCAGTACGTTAAGATCCGTTTTAAGACCAGCTACACGCTCCAACATATTCACAACTTCCTGATCCTTATCGATCGAAAAGTGTTGCATGTCATAATCCGTTCCGGATTCGATATCATCATAGGTATAACTTGAAGCCGCGCCTGATTCATCTACCGAATAATCGGAGGCACCAATCGTGTGACGCACCATATCCATGTTCAAGCCTTCCGGCGTAAATAACTCCTGTAGCAATTGTTCTTGCTGTTCCTCTGGAAGCTGATTAATCAGATGTGCTGACGAACCCGTCATCGCTGCGCCAAATCCATCCATGGTCTGATATGTCTTGTTCGGATCAATCTGTATGGTAAACTCCGACGAAGATGTATCTGACTCCTGCATTTTAGAATCTGAAGAGCTTGTGTCTGCATCATGGTGATTTGTAATTGGAATGGGTTTCTGTGGTGTAAGCAGATTTTGCTGATCTCCCGTGGTTAACCAGACTTCGGCCGTTCTCTGTTTGTCCACAACCGGCGGCGGAGCGGGTTGTTCACTTCGGTTGAAGATAAGCCCGATTCCTATACTGACACAACAAACAGCTGCCATCAACAGGATCATCCATCGTTTGGGATGCTCTCGCCAGCCTATGTTCATCACGCTTCACTCTCCTTCCATTGTGGAAAAAGCCGCGGCCATTCGGCCACGACTCAATTTCAATCTCCCTTATTCCACTTTTATTTACCGGACTTGCTTCCGATATTCACACTGCCTGTCAGACGGATATCATCCGATGCACTGCCGACATACACCTGGACTTTACCCTTAGGCATTACCCATTCATGCGATGCTTCATCCCAGTAGGACAGTGCGCTGCGATCCAGTTGAATGTTAACCCGTTGTTGCTTGCCTGCCTTCAGATCGACCTTCGCCCAACCAGCAAGTTGTTTCTCTGGTGTCTCAACTTTGGTTGGCAGATTGCCAACATAGACTTGTACGACTTCTGCACCGGCAACTTTACCGGTATTGCGCAGATTCAGGGATACTTCTACAGTTTCCTTATCGCTTTTACCTGTGTTTTTCACATGCAGATTACGATAATTAAAATCGGTATACGACAGTCCGTGTCCAAAGGCGAACGCCGGTGTCATGCCTTCTTTGTCATATCCTTTGTACCCTACAAAGATACCTTCGGAGTAGTTACCCACCCCATTCACACCTGGGAATTGTTCCGCAGTCGATACCGGGGTCTGGGAATCATCTGATGGGAACGTCACCGGCAACTTACCGGATGGATTCACATCACCGAACAGCACACGTGCCACTGCATTACCTTGTTCCTGACCTGCGTACCAAGCTTGAACGATGGATGGCACTTCTTTTTGCCAGGAGTCCATCTCGACAGCACGACCACTCATTTGCACCACGATCGTTTTTGGATTAGCTGCCGCTACTTTGCGGATCAGCTGTTCCTGGTTATTTGGCAGTTCCAGATCGGAACGGTCTACATAACCTTCACTGTCATACGTACGTGTTACCACAACGGCAACATCGGATTTTTTCGCCAGATCGACTGCTTTTTGCATTTTGATATCAACAGCGTCTTCTGGAGCTTCCCAGCCAAAACGAACCTGTGCACCCATATCATGATTGGACTGTACCGGGAAATCTGTACGATACTCAATCCGAATATTGTGGGACTCGCCTTCTTTGAACGTGATTTCTTTCTTCGTTGTACTCAATGTTTCACCTTGATTGTCTACGAGTAACTCATCATCCACATACAGTTTCGCAGAACCGAGACTGGTCAGGGACAGCTTATATTCAGCCGTTTGAGGCGCTGTAATTGCCCCTGTCCAACGAGCAGACATCTTGGCATTGAACTTCGTTGGTGTCACCGGAAGCTTGGAAGATTGTGCATTAAACCCTTCATAGTTGTAGAATCCAAGATTCATGTTGACCTGATTATCTGTACGAACCAGCGAAGGGTTACCCTCCATATCTTTATTCGTCCAGTATTCAGCACGCAGACCGTATTCCGCACGATCTGTACCATAGTCTCTTTCACTTTCCTGAGCATCCCCAGGCGATAACAGAGTGGAAGGTACGGCGGACGGTCCATTAAATGCATCTCCTGCGGAGATTGGATCGGTTCCAGCTGCATATTTTACATCCACACCGTTACCAGCACGGTTACGAATACCTTGCAGTGGACTTACGGTATACGTCGGGTTAACCAGACTGCTACCTCCACCAGCAGCAGATGCATTATCTGCATCCGGTCCGATGACAGCAATCGATTTCACATTTTTCTTGGAAAGCGGCAGCGTATTATCGTTGTTTTGCAAAAGAACCATGCTCTCTTCTGCAATTTCACGTGCCTGTTTGCCGTCTTTCTTGGCATTGATTTGTGTATTTGTTACAGGGTTATCGAACAGCCCTTTATCGAACATTTGAAGCAAAATACGTCTAACCTTCTCATCAATGGTTTGCTCGCTGACTTCGCCATTGTTCACGGCTTCCAGCAATTTGTCTCCCCATTTGCCGTAAGGTTCTCCAGGTGTCTCCAGATCCAGACCCGCATTGGCGGATTTGGCTGTGCTGAAGTTTGCACCGTAGTCACTCATGACGAACCCTTCGAAGCCAAACTGATCCCTAAGGACATCCGTCAGCATCTCCTTGTTCTCACAAGCATATGTACCGTTCACCTGGTTAAATGAACACATTGCCGAACCGAGATCCGCTTTTTCGACCATCGCCTGGAACGGACGTGCATAGACTTCCTGAATGGCACGTTCGCTGGCTGTTGCATTGGTCGTGAAACGTTCCGTCTCCTGGTTGTTCAGGATATAGTGCTTCGCAGTAGCGATAACCGGATTACTTTGAATCCCGTTCACATACGCTGCACCCATACCGGAAGCCAGTAGCGGATCTTCCCCGAGCGATTCAAAGTTCCGGGAACCCCATGGTGTACGTGCAATGTCCAGCCCAGGACCAAGCACTACATTATGTGTTGTATCATGTGCTTCCTGACCGATCAGATCACCATATTTCTTGGCCAGATTGGTATCCCAGGAAGCGGCAAGCGCGATGGGCGCAGGCAATGCCGTGGACTTTTTGTCCTGCACATCCGGGTTAGCTACACGTACCCCTGCAGGTCCGTCTGCCATCTGTAATGCCGGAATGCCGAGGCGCTCCAATCCATCATTATAGAAACCATAATAGTTATTTACTTTACCGGTTACGAATCCAACTTTCTCCTCCAGCGTCATCTCCTTGAGCAGCAGCTCGGTGCGTTCCTCCGCAGACAAGGATTTGTTCATCCAAGGCCGATCAGCCCCGGATTCCGCCTCCGCGGCGAAGGCGTGTAGCGGCATAGCCGCAACCGCCACGATGATTAATAGCATAAACCATCGTTTGAGGAAAATCAGATTGAGTCTTCTGTTCATGTTGTAAGCTCTCCTTCTCTCTTGATCATTTTTCTTGTGCACATCTTGAATACATGTATACAAGGGAATGCAAACTGGCTTGATTCCAGTCTTTCAAGCATTCAGGTCGTCCTGCACATGGCTTCTGAAACTGCAGCCTGCAAGCAAGTCAGCAGATTTCGCTTCCTAACGTTAACCGACCTGATTCCGAATTACATCCCCTTAAATTTGGTAAAAGACCGATTAGAAGGAGCCTAGTTCTTTGGAATCACCATATTAATAATGCAGATAACAAAACAAGAAAACGAATTATTTACATTTATGTAACTACTTTCGAACAAATTCTTTACTTTTAAAAACAGTCGGTTCGACCCACTCCCGTTCAACCAATTAATGCAATTAATTATCAGATTAAGGAATATACCGACACGCTCTGGGTCCTAAGTCTATTTGAAACCGGAACCAATCCGGTCCATTGAAATATCCGAAAATATAAAAGCAACTGAAGTCCCTTTTAACAGGTTCCTCAGTTGCTTTTATGATTCAAACATAGTGATTATATTTTCAAGTTATACACCGGCCTTAATAGGACGGTTCAATCAGTTCTAGTTCTGTAACTGTGCAAGAATCTGCGGGTCCTTAATCTTCTTATCTTCGGCGAGCAACATCACCTTGGACAGAATCTCAGCTGTTCTCGGATCTTCATCGAGGAATGGCAGGAAGATTCGGCCCCGATGCTGACTGTGTACCGGTATGATATGCAGCGCACCTGTGGCCTGTTTGAACACATTACCACTACCCAGATGAACAGCATACTCACCTAATTCACCATCAATCCGTGCGTAGTTCCCGTCCAGACGTACATTGTCGATCTTCAGCAGACGCAACGACTCGTTCACAATGACGTGGCGCATCTCGATTGTTGTCAGGCTGGCTTCCGGATCTACGCCTCCCACATGTGCAACGCTGACCACCAGATCGATATCACGCATAACTTCCGAGAAGAACGTCAGCGGTACATCTTGCAGCGCTACAGGCCTGTAGGTCTTGCGATCGTAGAATTGCACCGTCTCCAGTGTTGGTGCCTCGGTATCTGCCGGTGAGAACCAATCCGCCATCGCATAGAGATTCGCGATCAGATTGTGCTCGTAGCTTACCTTCTGCAGACCTTCTTCATAACTGACAGTCCATTGGCGTCCTTTAAGCAGAGCTACTGCTTTTTTCGGTTGAATCTGGTACCCTGCATATCGGCGGGACACCGTACCATTAGCCAATTCGTCCTCGTTAGGAAGATACAGCTCACGGAATACCTGCTTGAATGGCTGACGCTCCTGACGGGTGAACAGATCTCGCTGGAATTCACTCCAGCTTCCGCTCTGATACAGATGAAGCGGATGAGCAATCAGCAGTTGATCCTGCTCTGTTAATGCCTGGATCGTGCCCTCTGGTCCTGGAGCAAGCAAACCGCTAGACGATACATCGAATCTTCCCGTCTTGTCACCTGACTGGAATACAAGTGTTCTTACCAGCGGATGGATAACCGGATTTTGCATTAGACTGGCAATTTCCTGATGTGTAAAGGATGTTCCGGCAGTCATCGAACGTTCCAGTTCCTGTCGTGCCCGGCGATACTGATCTACCAGATCCGATTTCAGCTCTTTCAGTTCAGCGATATATCCGTCTTTTTTGAACCGGGCAGGTACAGATTTGAGTGTCTTCCCTTTGCTGACGATAACCATCTCGGGTTGGCCTTCCTCATCAATGACCAATTGCGCTGTAGTGTCCGCATCCAATGCATGAGGTTCAAAGAAGGATTTCATCTCATCCAGCTTACGTGCTTCCATGTCCCACATCAGCCGCGTAACATCGGCATAGCCTGCATTACGGGCAAGGTTGCCCAGTGCAATCTGCGATACCACACCTTCACTGGCACGGCGCTGTGCACCGAATTGCTTGCTCTGCATCAGGAACTTCTGAATGAAGTCGTATCGCTCACGCAGATCCTGTTCCCGATTTACGGCGAATGGAATCAAACTGTAGGTTAACAAATGATCTTTGTTTCGCTTGTCTGACACAGACTCACGCATGTCGTCCAGACGAAGCTTGCCAAGTGCAGCATCCGCGAACAATTGAGATCTGCGGTGATTGGCTCCCCCGGAAATGTACTTGGCGCAATCGTATAACAGATTGAACCGTTCCTCCCCGACAGCCGCATAGGCCTCTTCGAACCACGCGATATCAAATGCACCTTCATTGAAGTCCTGTGGTGATATTGGCGAATAGTGGGCCACGATGGTCTCTTTCTCCGCAGTAAAGCGTTCATTGATATGGGCATGGAAGTACCAGGCTGCACTGCGAAGACCTTCCCATCCTAGATGTTTCGCAACAATCTCCATCCACTGTGGTGCATACATGGCTGCTTCCAGCAATTTCTTCTCATTCACCGGATACTTCTGGAGCAATTCTCCAAGCCGCTTCTCATCTTCTCCATCCCGTGGATGACAATTCTGAATCAGATAGCTGAACGTCTCTTTGCGTATTGTGTTGTCTCCATAGCTGTAGATATATCCACGGACAAATGTATCCTGATCCATCGCCGAGACCAGATGTACCCAGTGTTCCATGCCTTCAATTCGATCCAGTTTCATGGCAAGCGTGCTTACCTCTGTAGAGAGCTCTCCCCGGGTCAGCTCAATCTCCAGAATGCGATCGACCACCGCATCTCGTAATTGAACCAGCTTCGGATCACTCGCGATCCCTTCTGTACGAGTGGATGTTAAGTCACGAATAAATAACAGACGATTGCCACCGACCAATACCTGTCGATATATCTCCTGATCATTAATCAGGTTCAGCTGGTACGCGCGCAGGAAATCTTCAAGTGACAGCAAGGACAACGGTTGACTATTTTCTACAAGACTGGCGAACGGGTAAGCCGTCTGGAAGAACCGTTTGAAGCTGTCATCGTCATGGATTTTGCTCCGAACCGTATAATTCCATGGTCCCGTTAGAATGTGCAGCATACCCGATTCCTTCTCCAGTCGCTCGGCAGGCATACTTGAGATAATGGACGCCCACGTTTTCTCTGCGATCTCAAATGTATCCTCCGGATTGCTATCCAGATATGCCGCTGAGATTAGAGAAGTCACCTGATCCTTATACGTTAACGAATCCAGCAACTGCTGTAGCTTTTCGATATCATCCAGAGGATAGATCTGTTCGGCAAACGACTTACGCCAGCCTTCCATTAACGGAATCTTCTGCATTTCATCATAGTCATACTGTTCACGGAAATAACTGTAATGATCACCCAAATTGCCATTGAACTCCCGGAGCTGTATAACCATGTATAGCTGCATCAGTTCCACACTGCTAAACCCTGCTTGTTGAATATAGTTCTCCCATACGTCATGAAGTGGAAATTGCTCCAACTGCTTCATTTCATTGCGCTCTGCATACGGAACCTTTGAGCGAAGACTCGCTCCAAGTAACAACGTGTCTTTGTAGCCAGCATAGTACTCCACTTCATACTCATGATCCCTGTGTTCATGCACCAATTCATTGAGCCCCTGCAGGAATGGTCTGGTTTGATCCAGAGAGAGCGTAAAGATATCCTTCGGACTGTGGCCGTTGAGCTCACGCTTCTCATCCAGCAATGGCTCACGTCGCTTCGGATCGAATAAACCAAACCCATTAGCGGCCGTATAACGACTCCCCTGATCCGTCAGCTTGTCGAGCAACTTCTGTTCCTTCGCGGTTGGCGTCTTAATCAGCTGCGCCAATGACTGCAATTGCTCCTGCTGATCTGCCCGCTCCGCATCTGCCGCAATCTCGGTCAACAATTCGAGCGCACCCAGACGCTGCAACTCACTCTTCGCCTGCAAAAGTCGCTTCAGTGAAACCGTCAATTGGTCCACGGGTTGTAGTAACAATACATGGATGACCTTCTGGCGAAGTGAGCCTGTCTTGAGCTTCATCAACGCCTCCATCTGTTTCATCTCTTCAACCGTCAGCGTGAGTAGCTTCGCTTTGGAGAGCGCACTTTCCCGATTACTGATGCTTTTATCAGACAAACTCTCAAACACAAACTGTCTTTGCACCTCATTATCGGGATGCTGAACAAACTGGGACAACAGTTCTCCGCGCAGTTCCGGGCTCAAACGGTCCTTGATTGCGATGACTTCCCCAATCCATTCCGGGTCCATATCATAGGCGGCCAGATATAACATTTTCTTCACTACATCATCCGTATCAATCCGGTAGTGAACATACTCAAGTACACCCGATGGTCCACCTGAACCGCCTTTTGGAATGACAGTCAGCATCTGTTTGAATCGATCAAAGTCCTGACGTCTCAATGTCTTATCTTCAAGCGCAGGTAATGGCCATATGTAGACGCTACGCTGATTTTCTCCATTTTCGAAACTCCAGTTGTACATATACATGGCATCATAGTTGGTTACAATCCAGTGCATCAACTCGGTATCCTGCGCCTCCAGATAACGACGTGCAATATGCAAACGAAGCTCTCTGTTCTGGCTGTTAGCCAGTACATATTGGGCAACAATCTTCTGATATAATTGGCCTTGATCCATAATTTCGAATATCTTGCTCTTCAGTTCATTCTCTTCAATGACCGCTGTCGCCCACAGGCTGATAAAGAGCTTGTTGGCGTTCGCTTCCTGCTGCCAGGCTTCGCGTACTTCTGGTTGCACAAGCGCCTCATAGGCCTGTTCAATGAGCTGTGCGGCAACACGCTGATTGGCTGCTTCTATGCCGATTCCTGTCCATACGGCGAGCGCTCTTACCACTGAACTGAAACGGATCAGGTTGTTGTCGATGATGATTTTTAATATGTAAATATAGGCTTCCAGTGTTCCTTCATCCATCCGCTCCACAATGCTTTGGCGCAACCCTTCCTGCAACCTTGCTGCAATGAGCAGCTCACCCAACATCTGATAGGCATCTGCCTGATCGCTCATGAATATGCCTTTGATCATTTCATGGGTTAACAGCGCCGTCTGATTGTCACCATATATAATATCGTGCAGTGCCTGCTTCATATCTCCGCCCTGATGATCAAGTTCATACGCGATACAATCCGGCAGTACCGAACGGATCTCATGCAGATAATCCAGCTTGTACTCACGAAGTGACACATATTCACTCAGGGAGAAATTCTTCATTTCCATTCGGAATAATCCCATCAGTTTACGGATGACCTGTTCTACATGCTGCTCCGGATCGGATGTGCGATAAGGCCGGCGTTCATAGTGGTTACTGTATGGGAAACGAGTCGCACGTTCTGCGATATAACGGAATCGTGCAACCAATGACTCGCTCGCCAGATGCTGGAGTACATCCAATAGTGGCTGGAATAATGGGTTCTGCGTTTCCGCAGCCAGCCTTCCAAGCAACTTTTCTGTATTCAAAAACATCTTTTCGTCTCCACGCAAATACGTAGACCCGGCGATCTCCACAACATAGTTTGCCAGCTCAAGCTGTACCCCTGTTAACGACTTTGCTTTTACCTGCAATTCATCCATATATACCTGTACTTGATCTTCCTGATTCATCCTGTTCTCCTCCTTCATCACTCTCTACCACAGACGTCCGGCAAGCATTGTAAAACGGATAAACACCACGTTATCGCCGTCCTGTATCACCATGGACTTGTCCAGTTCCTGCAATTCTTCATCGTTGAGAAACACTTTGTACAACCCATCCTCATAATCGGTTATAGCTGTCTCCATCGCACCATTCAGATCAGGAACGCGCTCATTGTATACTGCGCCAAACCCGACTTTCCCCACCGATCCCTGTGCCTCAATATCATCCGGCATCAGATAAGCGAGTAATTCTGCCTGTTGCTTCTTGTCCTGAAGAGCGTTCACTTGCAGTCCCACCATATTCTCAATGAGCTGCCTCAGCGTATGGGTTGTTTCCGGAAGTTCGGCAGCTTGCTTGGCAAGTGCCGGCTTGCGCTTACCCAGACTTTTTACCGTTATCCATACGTTCACCGCGTTCCCTCCCTAAGTCCTGCCCTATTTAAAGAAGCTTCCATAAGCTCCGATATCTATACCACGTTGCGTAATAATCTAAACTCGAAACTGCTGTCGGCCTCAAAATATAATCAAAAATGCGTACATATGTACCCCTAATGAACATCATAACCAAAATTCAATCCATATTCATGAGCCAATCCTCATGTTTACGTGGAACCACGGAACTATGGTCTACTTGCGTACATATACGCAAAAAAAGCCGCACAGTCTCATATAAAGATGGGACTGCGCAGCCGTTAAGCTACCCTTTGAGCAGATTAGGACACCTGGTTACCTGTAATCTGTATGAATCATCTCGCCAATCGCAACGGTCGAATGGTTACGGCCGCTGTCTTGAACCCAGGCATTCGGCAGAACGGGTCCAGCTCCGGTCGGGTTGCCCGGTTCACATTTTGAACGCCACCCCAGTGCATCGGTACGAACAAAGTATCCTCCCGAATGGAGTCTTTGATGCGCGAACGTACCGTGAAGCTTCCGTACACCGATTGAATCTCGACCCATTCTCCATCGTGAATGCGATGACGGGCAGCGGTAGCCGGATGAAGTTCAACGAAGTTCTCCAATTCACGTGCTGCGAGTGCCGGGCTACGATGTGTCTGCACCCCAGTAAGATAATGAGGAAGCACACGGCCATTAGTCAGAATCAAGGGGAATTCCGGAGTTACATCATTCCAGCCTGTGCTTGATTCGAATGTGAATGCCGCTTTGCCATCCGGGTGAGCGAATCGTTCACCGAACAGCAACCCTTCTCCCTGATCCTCCGGGGCAGAACACGGCCAGTATACCCCTTTCTCGGTACGCAAACGCTCATAGGTAATACCATAGTAATCAGCGACTCCGCCACGACTCGCCACCCGAAGCTCATTAAAGATATCCTCAGCAGTGTCATATTGAAAGTAAGCGGCTTTGCCCACTTTTGCAGCAATTCGGCATAATATATCCCAATCATCGAGCGTCTCTCCCGGCGCAGGTCGCCCCTGTTCACGGAGTAGAACACGCCCCTCCAGATTGGTGAGTGTGCCTTCATTCTCCATATAAGATGTAACTGGCAGAACCAGATCAGCCATGCGCGCTGTCTCAGACAGAAACATATCTGCCACGATCAGAAAGTCCAGCTTGCGCAGACCTTCTTCCACCAAACGCACATTGGGATTGGATACAACCGGGTTGGAGCCCATTACGAGCAACGCCCGAATCTCCTGATCATGAACCTTCTCCATCATCTCATAGGCCGAGACCCCTTTACCCGGTAAACTTGCAGGGTCCACGCCCCAGACGGATGCCACATAGGCACGATCAGCTTCATTTTCAATGGAGCGATAGCCCGGCAGCTGGTCAGCCTTTTGCCCATGCTCCCGTCCACCTTGCCCATTCCCTTGTCCTGTGATGGCACCATATCCGCAGCCTTCTCTGCCAATTTTGCCAGTCGCCAGCACAAGGTTCAGAAAATGCCTGACGGCCATATGCCCATCTGTCTGCTGCTCCACACCACGCGCTGTCATGATCATACCTGTCTCTGCCTCACCATAAGCCATCGCCGCCTGACGAATCAGGGCCAGATCCACACCACATGCTTGTGCCGCCTGTTCGAGCTGCAGATCAGCTAACTCTTGCATCAATTGTTCGTACCCATGCGTTCGTTCACCTATAAAATGAGGGTCCACCAATCCGGCATCCATAATCACCTTCAACATGGTATCCGCCAGCAGAGCATCCATGCCGGGCTTCACCTGCAAGTGGAGATCGGCAATGGCTGCGGTTGCCGTCTTGCGGGGATCAATAACGATAATGAATGCCCCATTCTCCTTGGCCTGATTGAAGTAGGGTAACAGGGTAGGTTGGCATTCAGCAATATTGGTTCCTGCGAGTACAATGCAGCCCGCCTTGGGAATATCGGATAGGCGGAACGTCAATCCACGGTCCATCCCAAACACTTTACTGCCAGCTGAAGCCGCAGCTGACATGCAGAACCGTCCATTATAGTCGATATACTTTGTCCCCAATGCAACCCTGGCAAATTTGCCGAGCAGGTAGGCTGTCTCATTGGTCAAAGATCCGCCTCCGTATACTCCGACCGTATCTGCTCCGTATGAATCTTTCAAGTCCCGAAACCGCTCTGCAATGTTCTGAATGGCTTCGTCCCATGAACAGGGTTCAAGCTCGCCATTGCGACGAATTAGCGGATGCATTAATCGTTGTCCACTGAGTGCATGCTGATGAGCATTCATTCCTTTCACACAGAGCCTGCCCTGAGAGGCTTCATTCGGAACGCCCTGAACCGTATACTCACCACGACGCTGGCCTGCAACAGGTGCGGCCAGTTCTTCAACCGTCATCTTGCATTGCACACTGCAATACGGACACTGGGTTTCCTTTACATAGAGCCTGGAGGCTGTTGGTTCTGAACTCACGGATAATCCCATCTTCCCATCCCCGCCTTTCATCTATATATCAGCATGAAGTGTAGCTGCGAGTTCCCTCTGCAACTGGTCATCCAGCAGCGTTTCTCGAATCGACATGAATCCCAATCGCTCCGTCCATGCCCATAACGGCTCATCATACCAGGCGGTTTGGCGATACCATTGGAGGCACGCTGATGCGAGTGTCGCCGCCTGCACCTCTGTTTCAGCCACCCCGAGCAAGCCACCTTGCTTGACCGGATGCTCAGCATGACCGCCTGCGTAAATCTCCCATCCAGCCGGTGAAGCCAGCAAACCAATATCCTGCACCAGTGCGCTCACCAATGATCCAGGCCCGGGTGCGACGCCTATACTCACAGGTGACGGCATCGATGCACCAATCCAATTCGTACGAAGCTGTGTTGCCAAGCCACCCGCATCCCTCGCATAGGATGACAACGGGATCTGACTATCCCAGCGCACCTGAATCTCTTGGGTACTCTCGATCTCTTGATCATGTATCGTTCGAGTGGATACCTGCAAGTAATAGTGGATCACTGGGCGACATACCGTGCAGCCAAGCTCCGAACCCCAACCTAGCTTCTGCAGGATCAAAGGTAGGTCTCTCTTGAGAGATATTACAGGTTGATAATCGTGTCTATCCACATGAACTTCACGGGGGCCAACACTGTTATTCAGCATTTCCTTCAGTTCTGCATGCCCCAGCTCCGTACAACTGCATACAGGCATTGGAGCAGGTTTATCCGGTGTGGCTACCACTCCAGTACCCCCGCTTTTTTTCAGGTTATGTGTATGTTTCAACAGTGCAGCCACCATCGGGCGACAGCCACCGCATGAACCTGACGCCTTGGTCTGCTCCTTCACCTGATCTGCCGTTTCAAGACCCTGTTCCTGAATGGCCTTCATTATCGCAGCCTTGGTCACATTGTTGCAGGCACATACGGTCTCTTGAGCCGGTAATGCCGCAGCAGCCATCTCAGCCGGGTCCGGGGCCCCTTCACGCGGAGCCAATTCCGCCACATCTGCGCCTCGTTGCACCAGCCCAAGCAATGCCGTTCCCTCGGCTGTATCTCCAAATAAAATGGCTCCGCGCACTTTGCCAGCCTGCATCAGCACCTTTTTATATGTGCCTTGAATGCCATCTAAATGTTGAATTGCGGTCTGCATGCCTTCCCCGCTGATCTCCCCGGCCGAGAAAACATCAACCCCCGATACCTTCAGCTGTGAATATGGAATAGATCCTTTGTATTCAGGCGTTTCCTGTCCACAGAGCGTACGTGCGAGTACTTTCCCCTGCTCGTATAAGGGGGCCACCAGACCATAACTGATTCCCCGATGTTCGGCACATTCCCCAACTGCGTAGATATCCGGTACACTGGTGCGCATATAGTCATCTACCATAATTGCCCGATTGGTGGCGATCCCGCTTCGTCTGGCCAGATCCACATTCGGCCGAATCCCTACAGCGACAATGACAACCTGAGCTTCAAGCTTGGAACCATCTGTGAACAGCAGTCCCTGGGCCTGCGATCGTCCGGTAATCTTCTGCGTATTTTTGGCCAAAAGGAAGGACATGCCCTGGTCTTCAAGCTCCTGTTGAAGCATTGAAGCCGCTCTCTGATCCAACTGTCGGTTCATAATGTAAGGTGCATTATGGACCACCACAGCTTCCATACCCAGATGCAGCAACCCCCGTGCCGCCTCCAGTCCCAGCAATCCGCCACCAATGACTGCGGCCTTCCGATATTCTTTGGAATAGTCAGACATGCGCGTACAATCATCAATGGTTCGGAAGGACATGACCCGCTCTTTATCAATTCCCGGAATCGGTGGGATAAATGGTGATGACCCTGTCGCCAGAATCAGAACATCATATGTTTCTTTTAGTCCCGATTCAGTCTCTATATATTTTCCACGGGTATCAATCCGGTGTACCGTTTCACCTGTACATAGCCGTATATGATGCTCGGCATACCAGGTCCAATCATTGATAATGATATCCTGTAACGAATGCTCACCCTGCAATACTTTCGATAACATGATCCGATTGTAGTTGGGGCGGGGTTCATTACCGTAGATTACAATCTCATACGTATCAGGCTCCAGTGCGATAATCTCTTCGACACACTTCACTCCAGCCATGCCATTCCCGATAATCACCAGTTTGCTTCTGCTCATGGGCTGCCCCCTATCTATCTCTCTCACCTGAAAATAAACAGAAAAATCCCTTCTCCATGATTCGGAAAAGGGCACCGTTGCCTCCGGAATCCACACGCCATTGTGTGGATTCATATTAGATTCAGATTAAGGGAATCTCAATCATATGTCAACTAAATTAACATCATGAATATGAAATACGATTAAAAAATGAATTATTTAAAATTCCGTGTAATTTTTGTTGACATCTCTATTTTCACTTGATTATAATTTGAATCAAAATCACAGTGCTGTGATCAACTCAGATGCGGGAACACAATGACGTGTACCGCCTGTCGGCAACGGGGCCGCAAATCGTTCTTATCTGGACGAATTGCGGCCTTTTTCTGCCTCCACAAGCACATAGACAAATTACGAAGATCTCAATTGGATGAGGAGCGATGATGGATGATGGAGAGCAAAAGTTTTTGGAAAAGCGGGCATAAGCCCACCCTCTTCGGGGCGTTTATGTATTTTGACATCAGTTTTATGATATGGGGGATGCTTGGTCCACTCGCAGTTGTCATTGCATTGGATTATCCGATGACTCCGCTGGAAAAGGCCAATCTGGTCGCATTACCTATTCTCGGCGGCTCCATCCTGCGCCTTGTGCTTGGCTTCATGTCTGATTATATTGGTCCGAAACTGACCGCACAGATCGGGATGCTCGTCACTCTTGTTCCTTTATTACTCGGCTGGCTATGGGTCGACTCTTTAAGCCAACTGTACGTGGTGGCACTCTTGCTGGGTGTCGCAGGCGCCTCCTTTGCTGCTGCGCTACCTCTCGCAGGCCAATGGTACGGCAAAGAGCACCAGGGTCTGGCCATGGGTATTGCCGGGGCAGGTAACAGCGGAACCGTACTCGCGACGTTGTTTGCCAATCGCCTGGCTACGCATTTTGGCAGCTGGGAAGTTGTATTCGGACTTGCTATTATACCGATCGTTATCGTATTCATTCTCTTTTCTATCTTTGCCAAAAATAGCCCTAACCGGCCTGAACCCAAGAAATTGTCGCAATACGGAAGTCTGCTTAAACAAAAAGATGCCTGGGTATTCTGTGCCTTCTATTGTGTAACCTTTGGTGGTTTCGTTGGATTATGTAACTATCTCACCATCTTCTTCAACACCCAGTATGGACTCTCTCCTGTTCGTGCCGCAGACATTACCACCTTCTGTGTAATCGCAGGTAGTTTCTTCCGGCCTGTTGGGGGATACCTGGCGGACAAAATTGGTGGAACCCGCATGCTAACTTTCCTGTACACAGGAGCCTGTATCATGTTGATCGGTGTATCCTTCATGCCACCACTTCCTGTTGTGGTCATCATGTTATTCCTCGGCATGATGTGTCTGGGCGCCGGAAATGGCTCGGTGTTCCAACTGGTTCCCCAACGCTTCGGTAACGAGATTGGTCTGATGACAGGCATTGTAGGTGCCGCTGGCGGATTGGGCGGATATGCACTGCCACTGATTCTCGGTCAACTGTATAGCAGCTATCAATCCTACACGCCAGGCTTTGTCATTCTTAGCCTGATTGCAGCAGCTTCCCTAATCCTCGTTCTCTTCATGCAATCCCGCTGGCGTGTAAGCTGGCTGAGCCGAGGCAACAAAGGCATGGCCGACTCGACATCCCTCTCTTCCTGAGGCGTACAACCACTCGGGTGGTTAACCAATGGTGCGGTGGTTGTAGATGACCCTGGATTAACCCTAGAACAGCGCAGCCCGATGGGGCTACGCTGTTCTTTCTACTTAAGGCTGTTTTTTGGCTTAAGATGGGTATTTTTGAAGAACAATAACGGCATTATGTCCACCGAAGCCAAAGGAATTAGACATACCAATCCGCAGCTCTGCTTCTCTTGCCTCGTTGGGCACGTAATCCAGATCACATTCGGGGTCCTTCTGCTCTTGATTAATAGTTGGAGGAATGATGCCATGCCGCAGACTTTGAATAAGTGAGATCGCCTCCGCACCACCTGCTGCACCAAGCATATGCCCCGTCATAGATTTATTCGCCGTAATCGGAATGTCATAGGCAGCTGTTCCGAAAAGTTGTTTAATGGCTTTCGTCTCAGACAGATCACCCGCCTCCGTACTGGTGGCATGAGCGTTAATCACATCAATGTCTTCAGGTCCAATCTGAGCCTCTTTGAGTGATGCTTTCATCGCCAGATATGCACCCCGCCCTTCCGGATGGGTAGCTACCATATGATACGCATCTGAACTGGCACCATATCCAATCACTTCGGCAAGAATATTCGCCCCTCTTGCCAGAGCATGAGACAGTGATTCCACGACCAGAATTCCGGCGCCCTCCGCCATGACAAAACCGTCTCTCCCTGCATCAAATGGACGGCTGGCTGCTTGGAACGCTTCATTTCGTGTAGACAACGCTGTCGCATTACCAAAGCTTGCCAGTGACACTTCGGTTACAGCTGCTTCTGTTCCTCCAGCAATAATGACATCGGCTCCACCATGTCGGATAAGCCGGAAAGCCTCTCCAATGGATGTATTGCCAATGGAACAAGCCGTTACTGGAGACAATGTTGGCCCCCAGCAACCGAACCTCATACTGACCATAGCCGCAGCCATATTGGATATCATCATCGGTACCAGTGTTGGGCTAACTCGCGCAGGTCCCCGATCGGACAGGACCTTGCCTTGTTCCATCAATGTCTGGATGCCGCCTATGCCTGAACCAATATATACACCTACGCGTTCGCGATCCAGTTCCTCCATCACGAGACCCGATTGCGATACAGCCTGATCCGCAGCAGCAACAGCAAATTGAACGAATCGGTCCATGCGCCTTGCTTCCTTGCGTCCAAAACGCTCTTCACCATCAAAGTCACGGACCACGCCAGCGATTCTGGTTTTGTACAAAGCTGTATCAAAATGCTCTATAGGCGATACCCCGGATCTACCCTCAATTAATCCATTCCAGAATGTATCTACATCATTTCCCAAAGGAGAGATGACTCCCATTCCTGTAATCACGACTCGTTCCATGTCCATCCTCCTTCAGCGCTGTTGTCTACCTTACTCTTACGCTCTGCCACTAATAGTGCACTTTCGAATATCCTATTACAAGTTGTCAATTATAATAGTATAATGACTACCATGATAACGAGGATCGAAGGTGATGGATTGAACTACGATGTCAGGCTACAAGCCCTGTCCACTTTTCTGAAAACACAGCGTTCCAAAATTTCACCCGAATCGGTCGGTTTACCCACCGGAAGTCGGCGCAGAACGCCTGGGCTGAGGAGAGAAGAAGTCTCCCAACTGGCAGGAGTAAGTACAACGTGGTATACCTGGCTTGAGCAGGGTCGGGATATTCAGGTATCCCATTCCGTGTTGGATAACATTGCTTCAGCACTAAGGCTTACTGCGGATGAACGAAAATATCTGTTTTCGCTCGCTATGGAACATCACTCGGAGCTGCCCACGCTGGAAGAAGAACCTATTCAACTTCACCCTTCCCTGCAGAAAATCTTGCAAGAGCTTCACCACTGTCCTACCGTGATCTCGGATCGGCGCTGTTACATTGTAGGCTGGAATGATGCAGCCCGTCATGTTTTTATGGATTTTGAACAGATTCTCCCCGAACAGCGGAATATGATCAGTCTGTTATTTGATCGAAAGGAATTTCGCAGGCTCGCAGTGAACTGGGAGGATTTTGTTAGCGGATTTCTGGCGATTTTTCGTGCTTATTATGGTCAGTATGTCGATGATGAATGGTATAATTTATTTCTGGATGACATGATGAACAGACATCCCGATTTTCATACCCTCTGGAAACAAAGCAGTGTCAGCAGTGCCCCGGATGTGTTAATCGAATTCAGACATTCCAAAGCAGGCAAAATGTTGTTTGATCTGACTTCGTTGCAGGTTCAAGGCAGCTCCGATCTGCGATGCAGTGTATACACGCCGGCACCAGACACCGCTACCGAGCGCAAACTGATGCGCCTGATCGAGCGTGAAGCTAACTGATATCTTGGCAAGTAATGAATCGGAGCCTCCCCCTTCTTGGCGAGTCATGTTGGAATCTTGACCTCCTCCTGTTGCATGTTCTAATTATCAGGGTATACATTATCAGGGATATTAAGCTAACCCATGGATCTTAGTTCTTCTACACGAAGTGGATTCAGAAAGGAATATCATGACCAAAGTGCTTATCATAGAGGACGACAACATGTTAGGTGATACATTATCCCTGTATTTACAAGGTGAAGGGTATGATGTTATCCGTGTCGATAACGCAAGAGATGGTCTTCTACAGCTTCAAGCGCGGCCTGATATCCTGCTTCTTGACTTGATGCTCCCTGATTCCGGAGATAAGAATCCTTGTTCTCTCATGCGCCAACATACGGCCATTCCCATTATCGTCATCTCTTCGTTAACCGAAGTTGCGGAGCGGATTCGATCGTTAACCGATGGGGCTGATGACTATGTATGCAAACCTTTCAGCATGCAGGAACTGAAGGCACGTATTGAGGCTGTATTACGTCGCTACTCCATATTGAACAATCCTATTGTTACTGAACAGGAAACCGGAATATCTCTGGACCTGGCCCGAAGGACCGTACTATTGGATAACCAGCGAGTCGAAATGACGTTTTCCGAATTTGAGATCATGAAGCTGTTTGTCCTCAATCCCGGCAAAGTCTACAGTCGTTATGCCCTAATTGAAGCCATTCGTGGTATTGATGCCTACATTAATGATCGCACCATAGATGTACACATTACCAAGCTTCGCAAAAAAATTGAGGACAACCCGAAAAACCCCCAATTTATTCAAACCATCTGGGGGGTCGGATATAAGTTCACACCTTAACACAACACAGCTTCATTCAGCTTGGTCACCATGGCAGAGACTCGGTAATTTTATCAATCTCCTGTTGTACCTTCTCCAATACCAAATTCAATTCCTCTTCTTCGAATAACGGACGGGACAAGAGCGATTCCAGTTGAAGAACCGGACGTAACAGGTCCACTGCATGCAGATTGGCAGCTACGCCACGGAGTGAATGAACGTTGCGGATCACAGCAGCAATCTGCTGCTGCTGAAGCTGAATCGTCAGTTTTTTCTGAAACGAGCCATATTCTATTCTGAATTTCGTGAGCGCATATTGCAGAATATGCGGCTTGCCGTCCATCTGCCTAATCGCCTTATCTGCATCAATTCCACTGATCTCTCGTATGCCTCTCACATCAATCCATGTTTCCAATGTATCTGCCATCTGTTGTTCATGAATCGGCTTGGTCAAGATGGCATTCATGCCAACCTCAAAGCAAGTCTCATGATCTATTTGCAGACTATTCGCTGTTAGCGCGATAATGGGCGTACGATCATATTGCCTCATCTTGCGAATGTGTCGCGTTGCATCAATTCCATTCATTTCGGGCATATACATATCCATCAGAATCAATTCCCATGTTTGTTCGCCCAATTTCTTCAAAACCTCTGTGCCACTGTCTGCCAGCGTCACCTCGAATCCCATATGTTCCAGCATCGCTCGAATAACCAGTTGATTGATTTCTTGGTCCTCAGCGATCAGAATATGCCCTTTGGATTTGAGCAAATAGGGTTCTTCGCCTTCTACCCTCCGATGGTTCTCCAGTGGCCCTTCACCCTGAAGTGCAAGTAACACTTCGAACAACCCCAGACGTGTAATCGGTTTGATCATCATCATATCCGGGCGGAAGGACCTCTCCTCACTCCACAAGGCATTATCACTAAAGGCATGGGTATAACCCACCATTTGAAATTTGGTTCGATTCAATCGCTTCATGAATTTGTCCCATGACGACCCGTTGATGGTGTCCTCTGCATCCATATCCATCATCATTAACAGGGAACTTGCCCCATCTGCATGAGATACACACCAATCGCTCTCTATCATATGGCTCAAGGAAGGATACACTGTCGGCTTCATTCCGAATGAGTAGAGCATCTGCTTCAGACTTTCGCCCATCCGTTCATCCTCTTCAATGATAACCACATCATTCACACAATAGAGCAAAGGGAATGTTTGCAGAAAGGAACTCTCTTCTTCCGTATCTGCAAGTTCAAATATCAAGTCAAATGAAAACAGACTGTACTCTCCCAGCACACTATCCACATGCAAGTTTCCTCCCAAGGAGGTCACCAGAAGATAACAGATCACCAGCCCAAGTCCAGAACCACCATATGTTCGATACGTCGAAGGTTCCGCTTGAGTAAACGGGACAAAAAGCCGTTCCATTTGTTCAGGTGAGATGCCAATCCCCGTATCCTCTACCTCAAAACGGACTTGAACTTGTTCCGCTTCCAAAGAAAGCACCTCTGCCCGCAATGTTACATATCCATGCTCCGTAAATTTAATCGCATTACTCAGCAGATTCAATAACGCCTGTTCAAGTCGGAACGGATCACCAATAACCGTTAACGGCAGATCGGAATCGGTTGTAAAGATCACTTCGATGTCTTTGTGCCCGATAGCCACACCGATCTGATCAGCCACACGCTTGAATACATCCTCTGGTGAAAAAGAAACCTTCTCCAAAGTCAGCTTGCCTGCCTCAATTTTCGAAAAATCAAGAATATCATTCACCAGGGTAAGCATGGTTTGGGAGGACGCGTTGATTTTACTTAAATAATCCAATTGCTGTGGGGATAGATCTGTCCGTTGAAGCAACAACGAAAAGCTGATAATGCCGCTCAGTGGGGTGCGAATCTCGTGACTCATGAAGGCAAGAAACTCACTTTTCGCCTGGCTGGCTTTGTCGGCCTTAACACGTTTATACTGATCCGAAATATCATGAATAACTGCCTTAATTTTCTCACTTGAGTTAAGCGCTTTATCCGGATATAGATGAACCCGAACATGCTGCTCATGACCTTCTCCAACAATAAAACTCAGTTCCATCTCCTGGACTATATTGTGGTGTAAGGCTTTTTGGAAAATGAACAACCAGTTCTCCGACTGCTCAATGAACAACAATTCTTCAAGCTGATGTCCGATCACTTCATGCCTGTCGAGACCGAGAACATCCAGAAATTTCTGATTAACCGACACAATACACCTGTTGCTATCCAAACCGACAAACCAGTCTGCCGACACTCGCTCAAGTGTTCGATATCGCTCTTCACTCTCTTGAATTCTTCGTTTAACTGCTCTGTGCTCCGTAATATCAAGTCCATATCCCATGACATACTTCACCACACCATCTTCTCGCAAAGGCCGAACTTTCACCAGTGAATAGTAACCTTCATGCTCAATCTCGTAAAAAAAAGATTCCCCTTCCCAGGCCCGGTTAAACTGCTTTCGCAGAAACTCTACCTTCTCCTGAGGTAAAATGTTCAACGTGCCCAATGTGTAATCTTGCTTCAGACTACTCATATCCAAGCCCAGCCGGGAGAGCATCTCTCCTTCAAGTAGAAGATATTCGAATTTTCCGTTCTGTTTATGGATTTTAAACGTAAACCCGGGCTGCATACGAAGCATCTCCAGCATTTCCCCATCCCTTTGAATGACCAATCGCCTGTATCGATGATTTTGGTTCAGATAGTACAGGCATAGTACAATCGCCAAAAAGCAAATACATTGAAAAAGCAGAATCATCCCCAAAATGGATAAAGAAGGCGAATATGTCTTTACCACAATTAACTCATACACAGTAATCAGCAGCAACGCTCCGGACAACCACTTCTGCATATATCCCCTGACATACTTGAAGATCAGGCATATAGCTACAACAAATAACAACTCTGTCAACGCATACTGCCAATTCTCCAACAAGGGATTACGCCCCATATTAATCCGAAAAATCCACATGAATACAAAAGTAACGATTGCGGAGCCACTTCCACCAAAATAAGCGGCGAGCAGATACACACTTGCCCGGAAATTCAACATGGTCCCATCACTTAGTACAATGGAGAAATAATATAACGCTGTACCCAACATGCTCAGTGCAATGCCAATAATAATCCGAGTCGTGATGGAAGATGTTCGCGTAGCATTTGTTTGGTTCAGATAGTGATGAATCAGGAAAACAAAGATCAAAATCAGCGTAAAATTTAATACAAGATCGCGTAGCAAATGGTCACCGTCCACAATACGAATTCAGGAATTCATGCATTCAATGAATGTTGCCGGATTCACGATCGCAGTTCCCCAGTATACAAATCATAGTATGCCAGGCTCCCTTATTCAATCGACGATATGGACCATTTTTTTGAAAATAACAGAACCTTTCAGCTAACATACACTTATCGCTAGATAACGTTTTTTTCTCATGAAAGTTCATCATTAAATATGCTGATATAAAAGAGAGAATCATCCAAATTTACCGATGTAATCGTGACTTGGGCATCCCACACTTCCTGATTAGCCTTCATCAGTTTGGCAACGCCAGACCAGGTCTGGTTCCCTCTCCACTGGGTATCCATTAGCAATCGGGCAGGCTGACCTACCGTGTGCTCCCGTGAGAATCCCGTTTTGGTGACATAAACGGAATTCACATCAAGGATCACACCATCCTCATCTGTAATCATAACCGCATCCATTAGCAGTAAGAAGGCTCTGAGTTCTAGTTGCATGGTTATCCACTCCCTCTGATGAAACATGATGTGATGCCGTTCCTGTATGATACTCTCTGGTCCTGCTACTGCTGCATACCCGTTTAATATTTAAACTGTCTAATGAGGCGTTGCAGCTCTTCAGCCATGGAAGAAAGGCCCCGAGCCGAGGCAGAAATCTGCTCCATTGCTGCCAACTGCTCCTCCGAAGAAGCGGCCACTTCTTCGGAGGCCGCTGCGTTGCCTGAAGCAATGCCTGCCAGCTCATTGGACACAGCAGATACCTCCTGTACACCTGCTGTGATCTCTTGAGAAGTGGCTGCAATCTCTTCAATCTGAGGTGTCGTTTCCCGCATACTATCCAGAATACGTTCAAACTTCCGAATCGCCTCTGTGGAGATTTCCATGCCCTCTCCAACCTCTGTGGTCACTTTTTCCATCATGCGAACGGAAGCAGCCATGTCTTCCTGCACTGCCGTAGTCAGCACGGTAATTTCACTTACGGACTGCCCAGACTGCTCTGCCAGCTTCCGAACCTCTGCTGCTACAACGGCGAATCCATTCCCATGCGTACCTGCACGAGCAGCTTCAATGGATGCATTCAGCGCGAGCAGGTTTGTCTGCTTGGCTATACTTCCGATTAACTCCGTGATCGCTGAAATCTGGTGTGATCGTTCATATAACGCCTGAATTATCTGATTCGTCTGCGCTACCGTTTCTTGAATCGAGTGCATCTGACCCACCGTCTGCTTGACGGTGTTGCCGCCTTCTTCCGCTTGTACGGTTGTATGTTTCGCCAAATCAGCAACTTGTATGGAACGTTCGGCAATTCGTGTAATTCCGATCGTAATTTCATTCATGGCCTGATGGTTATGGTCAATACCTTGGGTCTGCTTCTCCGCACCACTCGCAATTTCCTGAATGGCTCGCGCTACCTGTTCACTGGCTGCACTGGTTGATTCCGCACTCTGAGTCATTTCATCCGATGAGATGACCACCTGACTGGCGCTGTTCTCCACATTCTGTATCAGTACACGCAGATTGTGCTGCATTTTGCCAAAAGCATCACTTAGTTCACCAATTTCATCATGGCTTGTGGAAGTAATCGTTTGGGTTAGATCCCCTTCGCTCACCTGAATCGCCTGGTCCTTTAACTGACGGATCGGTTTAATGATAGATCGCATGACCAGCCAGATAATCAAAATACCCACGGCGAGGCAGGACACAATGACGATGATCATTCGATTCAGGATGGGCGCAGCCGCATCCTCTACTTCAGAAGAGAACATGGTGCCAGCGACCTTCCATCCTGTGGATGCATTTGTAGCATAATACATGACTTTATCAGCCTGATCAAAGGTATAGTTGAAGTTGCCGGATTCATTCGTATACACTTGTGTCCAAAAATCTTCTGTTGCATCTGTACCGGGTTGTACCGTCGGATGATAGATATACTTTTCGCTAGCATCCAGCAGAATTAGATAACCCTGTTCTCCTACTTTAATTCCGCTCACCAAGGTACTGATATTTGACAGATCGAGATCCAGTTGGACCACACCTGATTGGTCATTCAGTGCCTTGGCAATCGTGACTGTGATCTCATTCGTCTCGGCAGATATGTATGGATCTGTTACAATTACCTGTTCCGGATTTCCCATCGCTTCCGTATACCATGGTCTCGTTCGCGGATCGTAATCTTTGGGCATCTCCGCATCAGAGGACATCAGATATACACCCGCTTCTGTTCCCACACCAATAGTGATAATATCGGTGTTCTGCGCAGCATATCCCTTCAATTCTTTGACGACCCGAACCTCGGCATCTTCTTGACGTAATTCCTCTGCGAGTGTACTCGCATAGTATTCAATGTGATTGCGCTTGGCATTGATCGAAAGGTCAATGGTTGCACTGGCAAGGTTCACGTTTTCCATCGCACTATGTAAAATTTGTTTCTCCACTTCACCCTTCGCACTGCTATACGATAAAACGCCAATACTTAACGAAGGAATGGCCAAGAACGCAATAAAGGACACCACCAGCTTCGTTTTAAAGTTCTTATGCATCTTGTTGAACCAGGTCGATTTGCTATTTTTTCGGGACAAATTTCTCTACCTCTTCCAGATTAATTTATAGTTCTACTTGATCTAGCTCTCATAAAGTGCAGGTCAACTTTCCTCTTCCTCAAGATATTAAAAACTAGGTCTTACCTCTCGCAATAGACATTTTTCGCACCAAATAAATTACTTGAATCTCTTAATTTATAATCCTAAAGAACTACTTTCAAACAAATTATACGAAAAAACTATTAAATAAAGTAAATCAGCGGTATGACCAAATTGTTAAGTTTCTAAACACTTATTAATAGCCTAGCGGATTCCATAAAAAAAAGACCCAAGCGTTATCGCTCAGATCTCACAGGGTGTTCACATTTGGACTACATATTCTCTATTCAAATGCCGGGATAGCAATATCTGCGTACTTCTCTTCGAAGAAGGCTTTGACCTCTGGACCCGCCATGCGCTTAGCTAGCTTCTGAATGGCTTCGGAGTCTTTGTTGTCATCACGAGCAACCATAGTGATAGCAAAGTGGGAATCATCTTTCTCAGTTAACAGTGCATCCTTTTTCGGTGTGAGACCGAGCGGGCTGGCATATGCCGGAGTCATGGCTACCAGATCAGCATCATCCATCATACGTGCCAGCATCAACAAGTCCACTTCCTCGAACTTGAAGTTCTTCGTATTCTCGGTGATGTCTGCCTGCGTGGCGTTAAAACCTACGCCCTCTTTCAGCTTAATCAGTCCGTTCTGCTCCAGCATTACAAGAGAGCGACCAATGTTGGACGGATCGTTTGCAATCGCGACCGTTGCACCTTCTGGTAATTCCTCAATGGATTTATACTTTTTGGAGTAACCTCCATAGATGGCGTTATAGATAGGTTGTACTGCCACCAGATTTGCATTGTTCGCTTCGTTATATTGGGTCATGTAAGGTACGTGCTGGAAGAAGTTTGCATCCACTTCCTTGTTCGCGAGTGCCGTATTCGGCTGAACGTTATCGGACAGCACGACAACTTCCAAGTTGACGCCATCTTCCTTCAACAACGGTTTAACAATATCCAGTACATCTGTCATCGGTGGAATCAACGTGGCTACTTTCAGCGTAACTTCTTGTGCAGCTTGTGTGTCTTCATTTGTTCCTTCTGCCGCAGGTGTTTCTTCTTTTTGTCCGCAAGCAGCTACAACCAGCATCACTGCGAGCAACATAAGCATCATTTTTGCTTTCATTTCGTGTCTACCCCTCATCGTATAATCTGTATTGGTTTTTCGTGATAATGCACGGTCCAACCGTTCAGGATCTGCGATCCAGCCAGTGGGACAGTCTGCTACCTGTGAATTGGATCATCTGTACCAGGATAATCATAATGATAACCGTAAATACCATAATCTCCGTTTCGAAGCGCTGATAACCGTAGCGAATGGCAAAATCGCCAACCCCGCCACCTCCTACAATGCCCATCACCGTTGAGTAGGAGATGAAGCTAATCGTAGCTGTTGTGATTCCCAGTACAAGGCCAGATCGTGCCTCCACGTAAAGGAATTTCACCACCAGCTGCATCGTCGATGCCCCCATGGAAGCAGCAGCTTCAACCACTCCCCGCGGTACATCGAGCAACGCTTGTTCCACCAGTCTCGCGTAAAGGGCAATCGCAATGACCGAGAGTGGCACGGTTGCCGCCAGTGTACCGATGGACGTACCCACGACGATCCGTGTGAATGGAATCATGAATACAACCAGCAGTAAGAACGGAAACGAACGAACGATGTTGACGACACTACCGAGTACAAAGGACAACGTTTGATTCTGATACCGTTGTCCTCTCCGGAATAAGTACAGGAGTGTACCCAGAGGTAACCCAATCAGAACAGCTGCCGCAATGGAGATGCCCACCATGACAAAAGTCTCTCCGATCGCCTGCCATATCTCATGCTGATACTTCAGCACAGACTCAGGTATCTTCATAACTTGTCCTCCTGTTCTGCCTGACGTAACCAAGACGATCCTGTCATCCCGTATTCGTCACCCGCAAGTAAGGAGGTCAGCAGATCAGGCTGCGGAGCAGGGATACTGCTCACTTCTGCTTTAGACAACGTGCGAACAAGTCGCCCATCCTTCATGACCGATATTCTATGACATAGTCTGCGAGCCACTTCCATCTCATGCGTCACTACAACAATGGTCACGCCCAGCGTTTCATTGATATGACGAAGCACATCCAGGATACCGTTCGTGGTCTGTGGATCAAGCGAAGAGGTCGGTTCATCACAGAGCAGCACATCCGGACGACTGGCAAGTGCTCGTGCAATCGCCACACGCTGCTTCTGTCCTCCGCTAAGCTGAGCAGGATATTGACCCGCCTTGTCTTCCAGTCCAACAAACCGCAGCACCTCAAGTCCACGTTCAACTCGCTGCGCACGGGGCATACCCGCAAGCTCCAATGGCATGCAGACATTGCCACTCACCGTACGGTTACTGACAAGATTGAAGTGTTGAAAGATCATACCAATGGATCTTCGTGCCTGACGTAGACTCTGTTCATTCATCTGGGTCAGGTGCTGCCCATTCACAACAACCTCACCATCATCCGGCTTTTCCAATCCGTTGAGCATCCGCAGAAGCGTGGATTTACCTGCTCCACTCGATCCGATGATGCCATGTATTTCTCCTTGTCCCACTTCGAGGGACACCGAGCTTAATGCTTCGAATCCCTGATCTGCACGGGAACCGCGCTCGTTATAACGTTTGCTTACACCATATAATGAGATCATGGAGAGTCCTCCCGTGAATGATCATGCATGGTTCTTCAAGAACACATGAAGAAAGCCCGCACAGCCGATAACCGGAGCGCGAGCAAGCCTGTTCATTTATAATAAAACAACATCCCTTGAGAGACAAGCTTTTAAGGTGAGATTGCCTCCTGAAAGCGGCTGGCTTCATATACACGAAAACGTCCGTTGGACGAACCCACATACACTTCATTTCCGATTCGGTTAATCATTCCATTCTTCGCATCCCGGTCCCGGTGCTCCGGGCTTCCCATCACAACGTCATGTACACGACCTAGCAATGCCCCATTCTTTTTATTCAATACGAGCAGATTCTCGTCCATGGGCAACAGCAACTGATCATCAATGATCAGGTAACTTCCCTGATTCGTCGGATACCTTAGCGTTGCAATCGTATCTTTGGCATTCCAACGCGTCTCCCCCGTTTTATAATCCAAAGCCGCTGGGTAGCCGTTCTTAATTACATACAACTGATCCTCTTCCACCAGTCCTCGTTCAATCTTGCCCTTGAGCGTCCAGCGTGTTTTGCCTGTCTTGGCATCGTACAGGGTGGTTGTAAAATCTTCATATTTTCCGTAATGATCGCCGTTTTTGTTCTCACGGATCAGCAGCATGCCATCGTTCAGCTCCTCAAATCTCTGTCCTACCCGAGCAGGAAATTGGGCAAGCTTTTTCCCCGTGTTCAGATCAAGCAGGAGCCACTGATTATCTAGTGATAGCCATCTTTCAGCATTCGTGGTTGCAAAGGGATCCAGACGTTCGATTCCATCAAAATATGGATCATTCACAAATTGTTCTATGGTGGATCGTTTGGCCTTCAAGCTCCATACGGTTCGGCCTGATTGCGGATCGGCTGCAACCAGTTTATTCTTTTCCCAGTACAACACATAAGGGTCATCTGCACTCTTGTTCAATAATTCATAACCCGTAGCCAGTTTTCGCGTCCACAATGTTTTTCCATTCGCACTGTCCAGAACCGTCAACCAGCTGTTGCTTGAGTTCTCAACAACGGGGCTGTCCACAACCACGACGTTCTTTGCAGCGGTAATGCCATCTAGTCTGAAATTTTGCTTAGGGGTGTACGTCCACGTGACCTTTCCGTTCTTCAAGTTCAGATGACGAATACGATCCACGTATTTTTTCTTATCAGGGTCATAATCGTTGTAGATTGTAACGTATTGGCGTGCTGTATCCACCTCTGCCTGCTGTCTTCCAAAACCCCCGTTGATCTCCCATAATTGCTGGCCGGAATGTCGGTCAAGGGCATATATGGAACTTTCGTAGTAATCCCCGCTAAATCCACCGTCATCCCCTTTCATCAGGAGCACATCATCCGTGGCTGCTTGTAAAAAAGTGTAGTTAATATCCCCCTGGTTGGTCCATACCGGTTTCCAGGGGATTGTCAGCGGAAGCGTTGTGCCATAGATTTTTGTCGTGAATTCATATTCATCCGCCCGACTGATGTTCCAATCGGAAACGACAGCATTTCGATTATCCTGTGCTAAATTCCAGCGTGTTCTGACCAGTCTGCCATTCTTGTTGAATGTGACCAGAAATTGCGCATCTTCCCG
The DNA here is from genome assembly GCF_012912005.1 of Paenibacillus sp. SZ31. Taxonomy (GTDB): domain Bacteria; phylum Bacillota; class Bacilli; order Paenibacillales; family Paenibacillaceae; genus Paenibacillus. The sequence continues at coordinate 26,920 of NZ_JABBEA010000021.1, read as the reverse complement.
CTCATATCTCCAGGTCTGTCCAATATTCATTGAATAACCCGTGAAATTTAGATTGCTTGAACTCTCTTTCCAATCCGGCTCGCCTAACCACCCAGCCACTTGTTTGGAGATGGTTGCCTTGTTCAGCTTAATATCTGTCAGATGGCGTATAACCGAAGTTGGCAGCGATGCCTCCTGATTGAACCAGCCATCAGCCACATTCATTCGTTGATCTATATCCTTTTCCTTGATCCAGAGCAGTACAGGGCGATAAGTGGACGATTCCTTATTCCAGATTCGAGGGGCAATGGAGACGCCGTACCATCCATCCCACGCCGCAACAATAACAGCTCTATCTGTTAGCCTTTTATCAAAAGACCAGGTTGAAGTACTGCCTGGCGCCAGATACAGCTTGCTACCCGATTGAAGTGTAAAGCTTTGGGGAGCCATTTTCTTCATGCTTCTGCTTCCCTTCAGCGCATACCAACTTGGCAGCCAAAAGTCTCCATGCTCGGATGATTTGAGTTGTATCCACTCACCACGAACCGATGCAAGGGTATACTTTTCGCTTTTCGTCGTATAATATTCAACTTTCATCTGGTCAGTAGCCACACTGCTGTCCCTCCTGTTTTGGAACAGAGGGATGTCGGACATGAGCGTAACGGGTTCACCTTGTTTGTAGGCCAATTGTGTTGATGAGGCTTGAGGACTTGCACCCAAGGCTTGTGGCGTTGTAGCCGAAGCTTGTCCTCCAAGCACGACCATTTTGGAATCCAGGAGCATCCATCCCGTCAACAGCACAGCTGATAATCCAGTCAAGGTAATCCATTTGTACCCCGTTCTCTGCCAGTCAGGACCCGTCTTCACTTTCGTTCATCCCCATCCATTAGAAGTTATTTCCATATAGACGCTGTGAACAGGAAAAAGTTACCGTATACCTCAATATATTTCTCTTCATCTTCCCGTATTACCTTACATCCACCATCGTAGCATGATAAGGAAAAGTGACCCCCATGTAATAAGCAGCTGTTAAGGTGAGCATATAATAAAATACAAACCACAGATCAGCCCGGGAATAGCCAATCTGAATGTAATACGTTCGGCTCGCGCCATCCGTGAATCCCTTCGCTTCCATCGCTACCGCCATTCGCTGTGCACGGCGAATACTCTGTGCCAGCAGCGGAATAGCATAACGCTTGAGAGTACCATACACATTCCATCTAGAGCCGCGTTGCCTTGTTCCACGAATGCGAATCGCATAACGGAGCGTCTGGAATTCATCCAGCAAAATCGGGATCATGCGCATCGCGGCCAGAAAGCTATAAGCATATTTTGCGGGAAGCCTCCACTGCTGCATCAGAGAATAAAACAGTCTTACCGGCTTCGTTGTCAGTCCAAAAAGTAAGCCGGCCGCTGCCATGCTGAGCGAGCGAAATCCTAAGTGTAGTCCGCGATAGAAGCTCTCTTCTGTAATATGAATCAGTCCCCACTTATACCACGTGGTCTCTCCCTTACCAAACATCATCATACCTGTAGATGTAGAGATAAATACCAGAATGAATGGTGATGCGTACAGTATTAATCTGTACCACGGGTGGCCTGTCCAGCACAGTAACAGCATCATAGCTACCGCGACGTTGGCCATTACATTCAGATTGTGAATTAGGATAACAAAAACAAACATCAATGTCAGAATAATCATCTTCAAGCCGGGATTGACGGCATGAAGCCAAGTTTCACGGTGAGGGAACGACAGTTGCATCAGATAACCTCCCGTCATCCACCGTCCAGATTCGGGTGCAATATCTTTTTACAATCTCACGGTCATGGGTAACCATAACGATGCCTGTTCCTTCACGCCGCAATTGCTCCAGTTGTGCCAGCATGGCGAACGTATTGCGGGCATCCTGTCCAAAAGTAGGTTCATCCAGCAGCAAAATCCGCTGCTCCCTCACCAGAGCGGAGGCAACACTCAAGCGTCGTTTCTGCCCCATCGATAATTGGTAAGGATGACGCTCGGACAGATCGATTAGCCCAAATTGCTTCAGCATATGCTCAGTCCTAGCATGTCTTTCTTCCGTAGTAAGCCTGCTCCCAAGCAAGGAAAATCCCACTTCTTCCGCAACAGTGTTGGTCACAAATTGAAATTCCGGATTCTGAAATACAAACGCAATTCGATCTGCGAGCTGCTCCGTTTTGCCAGAGAGCTGACCATCCACCTCATAGTGACCTGTCGTTTTCAAAATATTTATCAGGGACAATAACAACGAACTTTTTCCAGCTCCGTTAGCTCCCACAACACCGACCCAGTCTCCATGCCATACCTTGGCCTGTTCCACCTGAATAGATGATGTTTTCCCACGCCATCCGGTGAACTGCTGCAAATCCAGTGCAGGCTGATAGGGAGGCGATACAGGCGGTAAGGATGATACGTGAGATACGGGGAATATCCCGATTGTTTCGGATAAACTAGACGCTTGCTCTGCTTCCAAGCTCGGAAAGCCCTGATCCTCACATGCCCGGTGCTCTCCAGAAATACTTCCTACTTCCTCCTTTGCTGCCTTCTCCTTCTCCTCCTCCTGCTCCCGCTCTTCCCACACACCCGGATACCAGATTCCATAAGCCTTCAGCTTACCCCGTTCATGCGTGAATACCTGCTGTGCTGGCCCATCCGCCACGATCTTTCCTTCAGGTGATAACACAATGATACGGTCGACCATATCCACAATCTCATTGATTTTGTGTTCAACGATAATGATCGTTTTGTCACTGGCGATCTGTTTGACGGTATCCCACACCTGGGAAGTCCCCTCATCATCCAGCAGTGCAGTGGGTTCATCCAGAAACAACACCTCCGGGTCCATGGCAAGCATCGAAGCAATCGCAAGACGCTGCTTCATCCCCTGAGACATCGATTGGATCAATGTCCGATTCTGTTCAAAGGATAACCCCACCTGATCCAGATAATATTCAATCAGACCCCCCATCTCTTCACGCGGAATATTTCGATTTTCCAGCACAAATGCAATCTCTTCATCTGTATAGGACATGCAGAACTGAGTATCCGGGTCTTGAAAGACCACTCCTGCTTTGGCAGGGACCTGAATATCATCACATTTCATCGGGATCTCAACCGAACGTGGTATCAGACCGCTCAATATTTGCAATAACGTCGATTTCCCGGAGCCGCTAGGTCCAAGCAACAACACTTTCTCCCCTTGACGCACAGAGAGAGACAAGCCTTGAAATACCAAGGCCTTCTCTCCCGGGAACTTGCATCTTAGATTCGTCACACTTACCGCTTGCGAATTCCCTTCCCCGTTCATCTAATCCAGAGCCTCATAATCTTGTTTGGATACCGGTCTGAGCGAACGCGTTACACCGGTCAGTTCCAATGCTTTGGCGAGATAATAAGCGAACACTCCAGCAATCAGAATACTTCCAATGAAGCGGAATCCGATAAACAACGTATAGTTCCACGCCGAGAGTGAATCAATATACCCGTACTGATAATCCAGCAAGAGTGAAGCCGCGGCAGCTCCTATGGCTGCAAGACACGTGACGAACAGATTGGTTTTACGATACAAAAATGCGGCGAAGAATATCTCGGCTCCCAATCCTTGCAACAGACCATATACAAGTGTAGACATGCCCCATTCACTGCCCAGAAAAGCACTCACCGTTGAAGCTGCAACCTCAGCAAGAATCGCCACACCCGGTTTACGAATGATGACAAAAGCAAATGTGCCCGCCATAAACCACATGCCGTAGATCATCTGCTCCGCATGAACGCCGAATGGTTTCATCAGGTCATACGTAGGTCCCCATATCTTGTAAATCACTCCAAACACCACTGCGATCACGATGGTTACCAGAATATCTGTTAGCTTCAATCGTTTGTTGCCTGCTGTTGCTGCCATGTTCTCTACGTCCTTCCTCTGCTCCCTGTGAGGGTTGTAAAAGTGTGTGTTCAAAAAGACTGGTTTTCAGTACCAAGAAGATGGGATGAAGCTAGAAATGGAGTAGCGGAGCGTAGGGAAAACTACGTGAGCAACCAAAATGTTTCCTTCGGAAACATACTTCGTAAGCCTCCCGCTTATTTCGGCTGAATTCCATATTCGATGCTGATGATGCCGTCAGGCATCCTTCGTAATCAAAAGCAGACTTTTTGAACAACCTCTAAAAATAAACAAAAAAAGCCTCCCCGGTTCCGGGCAGGCCTTACGCACAGTATACAATCCTCACAACGATGTATGGGATGGATGTCGAAAAGACGGAATATCAATCATTCCCTCTCCGTTGCAGCAGACCAACCACCGCAGCTAAAAGAAGTCATGTTGTTTTCCTCATTAATTTGCACATTTCACCCTTACACATTGTAAATCCATGTTCTCTACGCTGGCATTACCCAGATCAGATGTACGGTCAGCGGCACAAGGCCACTCTCTCAGCCCAACTTCATTGAGCTCCCGGTTCACTTATTTCATTGCTTCTAATGTACATCAGATGGGTAATTGTGGCAATGCTTTAATATTGCGTGTTTCCGGACTGGCTCGTTTTCCCTGAAGCAAAGCCCTTGAACAGCGTTGGCACTTTGGAATACCGTGTATTTGTGATTTTACCTACGGTAGAACTGCTATCTGTCCGCAAAATGGAATCCTTCACATTGGAAATGTCTGAGTTGGACACATTCATTGTGACTGCATAGGATGTTCCGCCATTTTGACGTACCAGCTTGCCGATATCATTTGCTTTGAAATTTTTAATATTGATCGTACCGGATGCATTCATCTGGAACACTTTGTCATAGGCCTTGTACGCCGCACCACCTGTGATGTTTACAGTCCCTGCGGATTTCAGCGTGAGCGCATCCTCACCGACATCCTTCCAGGTTACATTTTCAATATTGCAGTTGCCATAACAGTGCACCCCATCCGCTGCCGGTGCTTCAATCACAACATTCTTTAACGTAGCTCCTGCCTCCAGTCGGAAAATGGGTTTCTGGTTCTCGGCCTGACTGCCATCTCCTAATGTTTTGGGATCTGCGGCAACACTTTTGCCTTTCCCATCATACGTCGTTCCTTTAGGAACAATAATTGTTGTCTTCACGATCTCGGGAGCTGCAGACACCGGAATTGCACCAAATGTAGAAGCAAGCAGACCCACCGACAACAATACCGTCAACATCTTTTTCATAAATAAACATCCTCCCTTATTTGGATTGAATGGGTTCAAGCAGAGACTTGTCTTCCTATAAACTAAGAGAAAAATCTCTGTCCTCGGAACCTACCCTGATCCTACCAAATAAAGGAATATTACGAGAATAATCATTAGGTCACGTAATCATTTTCCAGCATAGAACCTGATGTTTCAGTATGCTTTGCGGTATAATGTCTACTTGTTATGTACCAATATCAACTTCGGATATGCTCTATTTACAGCCTCAATAACACAACAAAGACCACATCATCTGTTACAGACAACGTGATCTTATAGGAAAATAATTTAATTTACTATATATTCTAGGCTCCAAAACGCTGACGATACCCGCACTTCCTGCACAACTCTTCCACAGCTTCCCGCTTGGAGAAACCATACACCAGATTGTTCGCTCGCTCACCCTCAATAATCTCCGAGAATGATTTCTCGTGTACGTTACCGAGGTTAATGACACCCTCGCCATCGAGACAGCATGGAACCACCGTTCCATCCACAAGTACAGCTGCCTGACCGCGAAGTGCATGGCAAAAGCCTTTGCCGTCATCTTCGGGTGCATCCAGACTTGGCCACTGGAACTCATGATCCTGATTCAGGTATACATTCGGGGCAATTTTGACCCCGCTGCCTGGAACTACTTTTTCCTCAATGCGGAAGTCCAGATTGAATTCACGTTCCAGTAATTCAAGGGTCTCCCGATTTCGATTCATCTGAGCATTCGTGAAGTTATCCTGTGTCAGATTCCACAACCGGAATGAGATGATCACATTGTGCTTAACGGCCTCGTGTACAAAAGAGAGAATATTGCTCAGGTACCCGTCACGGTCGGTTGAACCTTCATGTCCATCGAAGCTGTGCAAGGAGAAATTCATCTGGCGCAGCGCCGGTTTGCCAAGCAATTTATGCTGAGTCTTGGGCAACAGTGTACCATTCGTTGTAATGTTCACCTTGAGTCCCTTCTCATGTGCGGAATCGAGCAGCAAATCTATTTTGGGATGCAACAAGGGTTCACCTTTGACATGTAAATAAATATGGTTGGTATGTGGTTTAACTTGATCCAGTATATTGTTGAAGACTTCAGGGTCAATGAATCCTTTGGCACGCTGTGTCTGCGGACAGAAGCTGCACGCCAGATTGCAGATACTCGTGATCTCAATATATACTTTTTTGAACGTTTTCAACTCGGGTCCCCATTCTGCTTCGGAGGGAGAACAATCCCGCCTGCATTTGTGATCCGGCCAATATGCGCCATCCCTATTATATCGGGTTCGTGAGCCGAGGTAAATTGTTGAACTGTTTACGGGTTTAAAGATTTATGCCATTATCCTTTGACCCCGCCAACCGTAAGTCCTGAGATAAAAAAGCGTTGGAAGAACAGGAATAGAATCAGAATAGGTACAATGGCGAGCACAGCTCCAGCGATTAGTTCTTCGTAATGATTGCCCAGTGGCGATACGAAAGACGCGAGTCCGATCGGCAAAGTGAATTGTTCTGTTGTCCGAAGCACCACGAGTGGCCAGAGAAAGTTATTCCAGCTGTTCATCGCCTGCAAGATAGCTATCGCCCCAAATGCAGGAGCCATCAACGGCACCATAATGCGGAAGAAGATCCCGAACTCCGTACAACCATCAATCCGCCCTGCATCCATAAAATCCTTCGGCAAACCTTGGGCAAACTGCCTGAAGAAGAAGATGGGCAAGGGTGCCACGATAAAAGGCAGAATAACGCCCCACACCGTATTGATCAGCTTCAATTTAATCGTCAGTTCATATAAGGGAAGCAGGATAATCTCCATCGGGATCATCATAACAACCAGCACCAGGGTAAAGATCAGATTCTGGCCCCTGAACCGATAGACCCCCAGCCCATATCCGACCATCGAGGAGAACAGCAGACTTAATACCGTGAATAATGCTGTGATGACAAGACTGTTTTTGTACCATATAAAATAGTTCCCTGCTGCTCCCGTTCCGGTGAAGATCGATTTGTAATTCTCGAAGCTCATTAATGCCCAATCCCATCGGACATTGAGTCCATATCGAAACAGTTCCGTAGCCGGTTTCAGCGAAGCGAGGATCAGTGCATATAGCGGAAACAGCATCAAGATACCCAAGATCACGAACAACATCAGTAAGAGCAGTGAAGCCACATTCAGTTTGATTCCCCATCTACGCATCAAGGCCTTAATCCTCCTTCCTGAACATGCCGAGCACCGTCAACTGAAGCATACTGATCACGAGTGTAATCACCAACAGCGTAATGCCAATTGCTGCACCGAATCCCAGATTGAAATACTGGAAACCTTGTTGGTAGATATACCCCACCATCGTTAACCCGATATTTTGCGGAGACGGTTTGCCTGCCCAGAGCATGTAACTCTCCGTGAACATGGCATATCCGCCATACAAAGTAATCGTCACCACATAGATCGTGATCGGTTTGAGCATCGGTACGGTAATCTTGGTGAATTTGTTCAGCACACCCGCTCCATCGATATCTGCCGCTTCATACAGATCCTTAGGGATGCTCTGCAATGCCGATAGAAAGTACAGCATATTAATACCGATCCAGCGCCAACCTGCCAGTACAACCAGTGCGACCATCGCAAGGGACGAACTGTACAACCATTGCTGGCTCGGAATACCCAGCAGGTTCAGGATGGAATTCATCAGCGCACCATCCAGCTCGCCGAAGATAAGCCGGAACACAACCCCCGCTACAACAACGGAGGTCAGTGCCGGAATAAACAGGGCCGATCGGAACACATTACGAGCCATCATGCGACTTGAATTGAGCAATACAGCAAGCACGAGTGGAATGGGAACCAACAAGAGTAGCGTCCAGAACGTGTAACGCGTGCTATTCCACAGTGCTGCCCGGAAATCGGCATTCCATAGCTTACTGTAATGCTCAAGCCCCACAAACTGTACGTCTCCGGGGAGCACCTGCTGGAAACTCATAACCCCGGCTCGAAATAACGGGTAGGCAAAGAAGATGAGAAAAGACAAAATGAACGGTAACACAAACAGATAAGGTGCCCATGTTCTGGCATTCATCCGTACTCTCCGCTGCCTGATGGCGCGTACAGAAACCGTTGTTTCCTTTTGCAGCTGCACTGTGGACCAACCTCCAACCTGGAATGAACCGTATACTCTGTATGAAAGAAATGTAATTGACGTTTAAGCCTTTCCTACCTCAACGGGTTAATTCAGCCTGCAAATCATTCAATACCTGTTCAGGATCTTTCAGATTAATGAAGATGTCTGGCATGGCTTTGTTACGTACGGCATCGAACACTTCAGGTGACTTCTCCCGAATGTTGACCGGAGCAATCTCATCTTTCACACTCAGCAGTGTATCGAAGATATCGTCCCCGAAATAATCCGTGTATTTATTCGATTTCTTCATCGCTGAATCAGTCCATACGTCGGTACGAATCGGGTCAAATCCAAGCTGTTTCCAGATCTGAAGATTACCTTCCTTGGATAATTTCGCATAAGCGAGGAACTGCTCCGCAAGCTCCACAGCACCAGACTGATTCGTAATGGACGTTGCTGTTCCACCCATACCCGCTGAACGGTTACCGCCCTCTTCCCATGCCGGCATCGGACGAATGATCATTTTCCCTTTTAGATACGGAATATGGTCCGTGAACCGATTCATGAACCAGAATGGCATAAATACCGCCGCCGAACTGCCTTGATCCATATAACCGAAGTATTCTTCCGTATCATGACCCGCCCCAGGAGCGACAGCTGCTACCCCTTCCTTGACCATCTGCTGGAAGAATTTCATCGTCTGCACATTCACAGGCGCATTCACCGTAACATTGCCGTCTGCATCCACCTGATCTGATTTCTGTTGACTGATGGCCGGCCACCAAGACCAGTTACCGTTACCCTCAAATGTAATCATCGGTTTGCCTGTCTTCGCGAGCACCTGTTTCCCTGCCTGTTCAAAATCACTCCAGGTCTTGATATCATCTGCATTCACACCCGCCTGATCCAAAATCTCCTGGTTGTAATACATGACGGTTGCACCGACATGATAATCGATACCGTAATATTTGCCTTCCTTGCTGTAGATCTCAACACGGGATTGTACAATGTTATTCAGTTCTGGCTTGATCATGTCTGTCAGATCCACCAGTTGCGGAACACCTTTCATGAAATTGGGGAATTTGCTCTGCTCAATATCTACCAGATCGGGTGCACCTACACCCGACTGTAATGCAAGCAGCAACTTCGTATGCATATCGTCGTATGGAATCGTAGTCGCTTCCAATTCAATCTGTTGATCCGGATGTTCCTGATTCCACTGCTCTGCCATACTTTCATAAAACTTCTGATGCGCATCTACAAACGTCCAGAAAACGAGTTTGGTCGCTCCCCCTTGTGCGTTTCCTCCGTTTTCCCCAGATGACCCATTGGACGCTTCCTTTGTCGTACTGCATCCACTCAAGACCGTCATCACCGCAAGAATACATACCCCTAACCAAACCAACATTTTCTTCATGTAAAATCCCCTTCCCAAGGTTGTGATATGAATCAGATGAAGGATAAAGCTAATTTCGTAAGCGCTTTATTTTCTATGTTACTTGCTGTATCATAAAAAATAAATGCTCGATGCCAACATGAATTTTAAATATTCCAACCTGTTCGGAGGTGCCGGATTGGACTCACCCATACTTCACTTCATCACCCCGCCCATTCCCTATTTTATCGATTGTGGACGTGCATATTACGAAGCTGGTGAATATCATATCAGCCGCAGTGACATTGGTGTATTTGATCTCATTGTCGTTACCCGTGGTTCTCTCGCTGTCAACGAGAATGGAACGGAATGGCGACTTCAGGAAGGAGACGCCTTGATTCTGATGCCTGATGGCCACCATTATGGCAGTGCTGCATGTGAAACGGAGACAGAATTGCTCTGGATTCATTTTCAGACCTATGGCAGTTGGAAAGAATCCAGCGATATGGATGAGTGTCTGGCGAATCAGGCTCAGCTCATTGATACACATAAGAAAAGTGCATATCTGAATCACTGCGATGTATGTTCCATCTTCATTCCGAAACATATGCGAATTTCACCCAAGGAAATGGAGATGCTGGAACACTTTTCACAGCTTGATCAGGAGCCACAGTCCATGCGAAACTGGAAACGACAGGCGAGCTTTCAGCATTTCATGCAGCATCTGGATCGTGGACTATCCTCCCTGTCCGATGTAACGGCCATTCGCATCGCCGAGAAGATTGAATTATATATCCGCCATAACTACTCACTTCCGATCTCCAATCCATTGTTGCAAAAGGAACTGAACTATCACCCGAACTATCTGGCCCGAAGTATGTTGAAGGTCTACGGCATGACACCCATGGAATATTTGCTACACTTCAGACTCGAACAGGCCAAAAAGCTGCTGCTGCAAACCGCCTGGTCCGTTGCTCGCATTGCCGAGGAGATCGGCTTCAACCATGTATCCTACTTTTCTTCCTGCTTCTCCAAAAAAGAAGGCATCTCACCCTCCAACTTCCGTAACAAATTTACCGGTACCGAATACAAACCCAAGTCGCTATAAGTCTGTCCAAATTGATATAGCAAAAAAGCGCCCGATACGTCGAGATCACGTTGCTCTGCAACGCATATCTTCGAACAAACCGGGCGCTTCATGTGTAATCCGTAATAATGCGCTGTATTATTGGATGTCAAATATGGGATGCTGCCTAGTACCTGTTATGTTACATACGGTTAACGGCTACATCCATTCAACTTTCACCTGCCACTGTCTCCTCTCCCGTTGCAGCAATGATCGTCACGTTCGCTTGCGCCTTCAGTTCCGTACCCTCCACGGCTCCTTCAACCACGAACGTGCCTACCACTGCTAATTGCTCAGCCGTTATCTCATTCCAAACCACCGCAACGTCCTTTGTTGCACCATCGCTGTACGTCACAGCAACAACGACAGGTAAGGTTGGTATTTCACCTACCACAGCCGTCACATCCACACTTCCCACTTCACTAACGCTCAGCTGAGCTGTATTCTCTTCACTCAGATCCGGCAGTACAACGGCTTCGTCCTCCCCATTCAGAGCCAGCGAAGTACTGGATGCAAGGGTTGCCACTTCGGCTGCGCTCAATGCACGGCTATAGATGCGGAAATCATCAATGAGCCCGTTAAAATACGGATCAGGGTATTGCGATTTGCCAATATAGTTATTCTTGGTCTGACCGAGACTGGACGGTTTCAACGTCATATTGTTATTCCGCCCGACTTCCACACCATCCACGTAGATGATTCCGGTGTTGCCTGTCAATGTAACGGTCACATGTTTCCACACGCCTACCGGGAGACCCGGTACATTAATCGTTTGCTCCTGGCCTGCGGCATTACCTCCTGTGGTGATGGCAAATCTCATATTACTCCCCACCTTCGGTGTCAGGAACATGTAGGTTCCCGTCCCCGTACCAAAATCGAAAATGCGGGTAAAATCACTGAGTGAGTTCGCCTTCACCCAGGTTGCAATCGTGATAGAATCCGCCATGTTGACAATACCTTCAGGTAATTGCACATAACCGTCCGTACCGGACAGACTAATGGCACGATTCTTTTTACCTGTTACCCAGGATGTTGTACCTTTGGCAGTCGCATGGTTGCCACTACCAGAAGAATCCGCGGCAGCCGTTCCTGTGTTCTCATCAAAATTGTACTGTGCCATCTTCTCCGGAAGTGGCGGTGCGGCATTCACCGTCACTTGCACCGTGTCATTTGCCGATAATATCGAATCATTAGCCGTTAAACGGAATGTATACACGCCCGCAATAGAAACGGTTGCCTGCGTATACGCTGAATTTGGCGATGCAAAAGAGACCTGTGCTCCTGCTGGTCCATTTACCAAACTCCATCCCAATGTTAACTGACCACTCGGCAGTCCATCATCGATAACCGTTCCCTGAAGACGGATCTTGTCAGGCAACGTGATGGAAGAATCCGTTCCTGCATCAACCGTTGGAGCCGCGTTGGCATCCGGCGTCGTAGGCGTAAGCTCCACGGTGTAAGATGCTGCTGTACCTGCATCTACCTTCAAGGTGTTCACCGGTTGATAGGCATTGAATTTGCCTTTCACCTGACCGTCCACCTTGATCAGATATGTGCCGGTTTTCAGACCTTGGAACGTAATGGACGTCTGGTGTGGCTGGCCTGGTGTCAGATTCTTCATATCCAGCCAGACATAATCCTTCGCTACAGCCAGTTTGGCCCCTGTGTACTGGTCTTTGTTCAGTTCAATGTACATCTTTTCAGTAATCAGATTAAGCCGCTTGAACAATCCATCCAGTGGCGTGATGTTATATTGTCCATTCGTAAGCGTGACATCTGCACCGTACCCTGTTAGTCCGAAGATCGGGTCCACCGCAATATCTGCACTCAATGTCTGCAATGCACCGAACAGGCCCAGGTCTGCTTCACCTGTCATCCCGCGCCAGCCATTCAATAACGGTACATTGGCTCCACCGCCAGTTCCATTCGTACCATAGTTGCCTTTCTCGGCCTGATACGTCCAGGAAGCTGCACCAAAATTGTCCGGGTCAGCACTAATCTGTCCCGAGTTAATGGCCCCTACGTTAGCGATCTTAGCGGCGTAGGACAAGCGTTGTTGTTCTTCCCGCTTGGTTCCCTCATGGAACCGAATCCAGTCATCCATGGCGTATCCGGCCAGAGAGGTTGTGTACTGGAAGTTAAACCAATTCTCCCCGGTAATCGTTACCGGGTCCGTGTAGTAATACCACACCGGCATGTGTCCACGGGAAGCACGGGTTTTGAGATTGATTTTGCCCATAATCTCCAATGCTCTACTCTGCTCTGTTACTTGATCCGAATGCAGCTTCGCTAGCGTGTATACAGCTTCCTCGCCTGTGTTGTCATAGCTATACTCCGAACCATAAGGATAAGTCGTATTCTTGAAATTCCCGTATTTCGTTCTCATTTTCGTGATAATATCGTTCGCCTCAGTGTCATATCCTTCTTTTTTCAAAGCCTGAATGATATCCGGAGTCGTCAATTCTCCCATCAGCCCGGTGTTCCAGTTGTAGGCGACAGGCCCTTCGTAGAGGGCTTTGAAAATGTTATAAGCGCGCAGCAGATAGATTTCTTTGTCATGCTTGTAAGTAACAAGATCAGGGTATAAATCCGCAATTTTATACATGCTGAAGTATGTGTTATACACATGTGGATAAGCATATCCACGGTAGGTTGGTGTTGTATTCGGCTCTGGCATCAGAAAGTCGTGAATCAGATAATCTTCATGATGTCCATTCATCAGATTGGTCCAGATCGCTGTTTCCAGATAATCGTCCACGGCCCGAATTTCCCGGGCAACGGGTGTTAGCGTGTTCTTTTCAGCCAAAAACTGTCCATGCGTCAGTCCCCAGTCATCTCCCCAACCCCAGTAGCCGTTGAATACATTGCGCTTGGACTTGGTATTCATCATCCAGTCATCAAACACTTTGTCCCGGATATCTCCCGGCAGGTTCCACTGGGTTTTATCCACCATAAAGGTCGAATGATCCTGCAACGCTTTGTCGACGGGATCAATGGCGTAGAATTGCAGCACCGTTTTTTTGCCACCATCATACTCCACAGTCACGTTATTGGGTCCTAGCTGGCTGAACTGTAATTCATAGATTTTATGATCGCCAGGCTTGCTTTCCTTTAACGGTACAACCGTTCCATTCGCATATTGCACTTTGGTGATGGTCTTGGACGTACGCAGATCCACCTTCGCTTTCTGATTGGTCGGCACGATCATGCCTGGAACTACGGTTACATCAATAAGTCCCGCGTTATACAGTGCATTCTTCGCTGCATGTTCGTCCGCAACAGCCAGGAACTTGAATCCGTACGTCTTCGACTGGCCTGCTTCCAGAACCAGGCTCGTATTCGGCAGATATCCCCGGTTGGTGGATTTGATCACGTTGGAATGAATATAGAAGACGTTCAGCCCTTCAATCCATTTGCCTTCATTTGCCGGATTCCAGGCCCACTTGCTACCCGGATGTTCCTCATTACGCCAACGATCCTGGTACTCAAATCCTGCTCCCGTCGTTGCATCTGGAATCAGCATCAGATAAGAACCAATGCCGCTTGGACGGCTGGCCGTAATATAGGAGCTGTTATTACCAACAAACGAGTGTGTAACAACCCGTGTCTCATAGATCGCATCACCGTAGGTCCACTGTTCATTGAATGGCAAGGGCAGACCCAAATCGCCAATCTCCAGCTTCTGGCCGCTCGTATTCTGCACTTCAATCTTCCACAGAATGGAGCCATCCGTCTGGGTGGTATAGGTCTCGATCACTTTGAAATTGCGAATCCCCTGGGCATTCGATGCATTGGCATACGTCACCGTCACCTGATTACCGGAATTCGTGATAGTCCGACCATCTGCCGACAGATTGGTCCAGGCTTTGGTCCACGCCCCACCATTCAATCGGTACGTGAACATCAGTTCACCAAGCCACTGGTGGTCTGCTGTATTTTGTTCTGGCGCAACGGTTGCATTCATAACGTATTCCGTCGGAAAAGCATCGCCTTTGATCTTAATGGAAGAGATTTCTCCATGACTTCCCGTCTGAAGAATAAGCTTGTCGGTGGACAACTCGTGGGCATACGTTTGATCCGTAGCAAATACAAGCGCAGCCGCCAGGGATAACACTGCGGTCAACATCATTTTAAACCTCATGAACTTGGCCTCCTCTTATGGATTCATCGTTAACGTTCACAGGCAGGTACACGACTTATAACCGTTCTTCATTTTGCCGTCTTAACTTCAGCCCCTCTGAATCACCTCCTCTCCGTCTTGTTGTTGTCCCTCCCCGTCCCACTCCCGAACCCAGACACTCATCTCTCCCTCTTCCCGATTGGCCCAGGTAAAATAGGGAACGAATCGCAGCGTCACGGCCTGAAATTCCCGTTTCACATCACTGCGGTATAATTGCATCGCACCATTCTCATGCGAGACGATTCTCCTTGCCTCTACGGTAAGATGAGGAACACCCAGCACATTCACTCCCCCACCACTGTTCACCTCAAAATCCGCTGATGCTGGTAACTGAATACGATATAATCCTGCACCGTTATCCATTTCTTCAAGGCAGTACATGAAGGGTCCTCGCTGAATGGCAACTTTACCAAACGTATCTCGGATGTGATCATGTCCTCTCATGCGTAATACCTCCATGGGAAACCGTAACCTGATCTCATCTCCGGCTTGCCAGCATCGTTGTACTTTCATGTAACCGCATTCAATTATGGTGTTGTCTACATCTGCCTTTTCTCCGTTAATCCACAACTCCGGAGATACACACCAATCCGGTTTTCGTAATGCCATTGTGAATCCTGTTTCCTCCGTGGAAACAGACTCAATCCGAATGACCGCTTCTCCGTTGGAGGTATAGGTCGAGGTCATGTTGACGGAAAAGTCCGTACCATTCAGCGTAAACGCCGCTTCGCCGCCGATGTATAACTGCACATACAGTGTCGATGCAGCCTCATCGGTTGTATACACATATTGATCCAGTGAAGCCAGCAACCTTGCGATATTAGGTGGGCAGCAGGCACAACCGAACCAGCCCTGCCGACGTGTCCGCACATGTGCATAATTGGGATTGACCTTGTGCAGCTCCGGATCGGCTTCGAGCGGATTCACATAGAAGAAACGTTGTCCATCCAATGACATACCACTGATCACGGTATTGTACAGTGCTCGCTCTAACACATCCGCATACTTGCTATCCGGCTTGATCTGAAACATGCGTTTTGCCCAAAAAATCAATCCAATCGACGCACAAGTCTCCGCATATGCGGTATCTCCCGGCAGGTCGTAATCCCCTGTGAATGCCTCTTCTCTCGCGGATGAACCGATGCTGCCGGTAATGTACATTCTCTTGTTGACCGTATTGTTCCATAATCGTTCACACGCTTCTTTCAGCGACTCATCGCCCGTCTCTGCCGCTACGTCTGCCACTGCAGCACACATGTATACCAATCGAACCGCATGGCCTTCGGCTGTATTCTGCGCTCGAATCGGAAGGTGAGACTGAGAGTAGGCATGACGGTGAACCATATCCAGCTCTCCAAAATGCACCGTACGCTCCCGCTTCTCCCACTCCTCCACAAAATAGTGTGGACTGCTCCCCCGCTGCTCCAGAAAATAACGGCTCAGATTAAGATAGCTCTCTTCCCCTGTGATCTGATACAGCTTGAACAGGGCCAGCTCAACCTCCTGATGCCCATCATAGCCGGGCAGTTGTCCCGGTTCTGTACCGAATACCGTTCCAATGTGATCGGCCAGACGAATGACCACGTCCAGCAGATTACGCTTACCCGTTGCCTCATAATAAGCAACACCCGCTTCGATCATATGACCTGCACAGTACAGCTCGTGGCATTCCGCGAGATTCGTCCAGCGTGCTCCCGGTTCCTTTAGTGTGAAGTAGGTATTCAAGTAACCGTCAGCTTGTTGAGCCTTAGCAATGGTCTCGATGACCCTATCCACAATGCGTTCCAGTTCCAGATCTGGTTGGGTTGCAAGCAGGTATGACGCAGCTTCGATCCACTTGGCTACATCACTGTCCTGAAATACCATGCCATAGTGCTCTCCCTCTTCTTCACCCGCAGCAATGCGAAAATTACGGATGGCCCGGCTGGGTTCAGCCCCCTCGATGCGATCATTTAGCGCCTCCCATTGATAGGGGACAACCACGGTCCGCACCAGATCAACATAATGGGACCAGAATGGATCTTTTATTTTATTTCTCATTGGAACCTCTCCTTGTTCTATTCAATATCCTCATTTTACAAATCATTACAGGTCGATGAAATCATCATTTCCAACTGAAATTTGTATGATTACAACCTCACTCTCAGGATCTGACTCCACGCTCATCTCAAGAAATCCATCATGCTGCCTCTTTACAGTTCATGTTCAAGTGATATATGCTGAACACACAACTGCATATCTTGAACTTTTGCACTAGGGGAGCCCTGCGGCTGAGACGAATATGACTATTCGGACCCTTTGAACCTGATCTGGATCATACCAGCGGAGGGAAGTGGAGCGGCCTTTTAGTAAGCGGAATTTTTTCATGTATGTGAAGATAAATTGCGGATTTAACTTACAGACCCACTCATTTCTCCGGAAATGGGTGGGTCTTTTTTGTTTCTTTTGCAGAGTACAGGATGCCGTTGTTATTCCAGCAGTCTGGCATTAAGGGGGTGAGGATCAGATGACCAACCATGTAACCATTGAGAACGTTAGCTTCGCTTTTCCCGGAAAAAAGGATTCACCCATACTCGCCAATGTGTCGCTTCAGGTTCAACAAGGCGAATTTGTCTCGCTCATCGGCTCTAGCGGATCAGGTAAAAGCACGCTATTCAAGCTGCTTGCAGGCTTGCATGAGCCCACCATCGGCACCATCGATATAGCTGATGTACCGCAAGGACAACGGCTCGGACGAGTCGCCTATATGCCGCAGAAAGATCTGCTGTTATCCTGGCGTACCGTCATGGAGAACTGCATGCTGCATGCCGAGCTTGCACGAGGCCGACAGGACAATGAGAAACTACGAGCCGATATCATCGCAGGATTGGCAAGGTTCGGCTTGTCCGGTTATGAGCAGACCTATCCGGATGAGTTATCCGGCGGCATGCGGCAGCGGGTTTCACTGCTGCGTACCTTGCTTACAGGCGGGCAGCTCATGTTGCTGGATGAACCCTTCGGTGCACTCGACGCTTTAACCAAACGAGAAATGCATCGCTGGTTGTTGGAGCTGTGGGAGGACTTTGGACAAACCGTGCTGTTCATTACACATGACATTGAAGAAGCCCTGCTGTTAAGTGATCGTATCATTCTGTTAACTCCGGGTGGACAAGGTCAGCAGTTGAGGGAAACGACGGTTCCTTTGCCACGCCCAAGGCATTCGGACATGATCTACGAACCGACTCTCGTGCAGATGAGACGACAACTGGAGGAACAATTGCATGCAAAGCGATAGAGCTGAGGTTAGAGTCTGGACGTGGTGTTCGAAGTGGATCTCGAAGTCCTTTTCCCAATATGGTTTGTTTATTCTGCTCATGCTCTCTTTACTGGCGATCTGGGAAACGATTGTGCGTATGGGATGGGTGCCCTCCTTCATCATTCCTGCACCCACGGCCATTGCAAGCTCACTAATTGAGCATCGTCGTCTGCTGCTGACCATACATCTGCCTGCTACCTTTATGGAGGTTCTTGTTGGTTTTGGCTTGTCCATAGTGACCGGAATTATGCTAGCGACAGGCATGCATATGAACCGATCGATTGAAAAGGCCTTGTATCCCTTCATTGTGATCAGTCAGACCATCCCGCTGATTGCCTTGTCCCCCGTATTTATCTTGTGGTTTGGTTACACGTTGTGGAGCAAAGTCGCGGTGGTATTCTTAATCGCATTCTTCCCCATTGTGGTCAGTACCTATGATGGGCTCCGCCAAGGTGATCCGGAGCAGCGTGAACTGCTGCTCACCATGGGCGCCAGCAAGTGGGATATTTTTCGCAAACTCCAGGTTCCGCTGGCACTCCCTTCTTTTTTCTCGGGGCTAAAGATGTCTGTGGTGTACTGCGTGGTGGGTGCAACGATTGGCGAATGGCTCGGTGGCAGCAAAGGTCTCGGGTACTTCAGCCGCCGCATGTCCAGCAACATGAACACGGATGCGATGTTTGCCGCTATTGTACTGTTATCCCTGCTGGGTATCGTTTTGTTTGTACTGATTGCCTGGCTGGAGAAGCGGTTTAGCATACGGCGTCATCGTCATGGAGGCAAAAGAAAAGTTGAATGATCTTCGAAAGAAACTTGATTTAAGTATAGGAATTACGGTTTCTAAAACATACTTATGTACAATTTCAGCAGCAAACTTTAATCAGTACATTGTTACATTGTCCGTTAACATGCTGCTGTCCATTTTCTACAAATTAAAACGATGAAATGAGGAACTTCAATTATGAACACCAAGCGCATATACTCCCTGCTTCCCATCATGCTCATAAGCCTGTTGCTGGTCATTAGCGGATGCAGCACCACAGACACTAGCCAAAATACGCCAACAACAGATTCAGCATCCAATGCACAGCAAAAAAATTCGTCTGTAACTGATCCAGAATCAGACACCAAAGATAAACTGTCCATCATGCTCGACTGGTACCCGAATGCAGTACACTCCTTCATCTATGTTGCTCAGGAAAAAGGATACTTTGCAGACCAAGGTCTGGATGTTGAAATTCAGATGCCTGCGGATACCAATGATTCACTCAAACTTGTTGCTGCCGGAAAAATTGATCTGGCCCTAAGCTACCAGCCCCAAATTTTGCTAGCTCGTGGGGAGAACATTCCTGTACGTTCCATTGCTGCTGTTGTTCGGCACCCACTTGTGCATCTGCTGACCGAAGCGAATGGCAGCGTGAGTTCACCTAAAGATCTTGAAGGAAAAACTGTCGGCTATTCCTCCATTCCTCTGTACGAAGCGATGGTACGTACGATGATCAGCCACGATGGCGGCAATCCCGACAACATGAATCTGGTCGACGTTGGGTTCGATCTGATTCCTTCGCTGGCTTCCGGACAGGCGGATGCAATTATGGGTGGTTTTATTAACCATGAACAATTGATTTTGGAGAAAGAAGGACATGCCATGAAATCAATTAACCCCGTCGAGTATGGTGTGCCTGATTATTATGAATTGGTTCTGACCGCGAGTGAAGCTGGCATTGAAGCAAAAAAAGATCAGCTTACCCGGTTCGTCAAAGCGATCCAGGAAGGACAGAAATATGTAACGGAGCATCCAGAAGAAGCCTTGAGTATTCTGCTCGCTCATGAGAATGAAACATCACCGCTTGACCCGGAGATCGAAACCAAAAGCCTGGCTATTTTACTGCCACTCATGAATGAACAAGATCAACCGTTTGGCCGGCAGGAAATGGAATCGTGGGAAAATGTACGTACATGGCTCGTTGAAAAGGATTTGATTCCTGAATCGGTGAAAGCCGAGGATGCTTTTATTACTCTGCAAGGAGAGTAAGTAAAGGCGTGCAAAGGCAATCAAGACAAAGTGACTGAAGTTCCTTACATTTCAAAAGGAGGACCTGACAGCCAAATAAGACGTCCTGTGTTCTTAAGAAACATCGTCTGACCAGTCGTGCCCCAATCAGTTGGGTATCGACCAGCCTGGACTTCTTCAAGACACTGGTTGGATGCTAACATCCATTACATTATCTCTTGCCTGAGTTTGGAGAAATTCACTCTGTTCACTTTCTGTATTTTGTATCGTTTCGTTTTTTACTGTTTCGCTAGATATCGATCAGAATGATTCAATTTGTCCATATCCAGTTCCAACAATCCATTTTTAGTGAGTTATGAAATTGATTTAGATTTTACGTTTCTGCTTTTCCCGCATTACTGCATCTGGCTGTTGTTAGACTCTGCGCCCTTAACTCAACAAGGAGACTCATATCCTATTATCTGCTGAGTGACCCTTCATACTGCTCTTCTACCGATGGGGTTACTTCATAACAAGGAGGAAATTATATGTCTTATCTGGAACGTGTTCGTATGCAAAATCCGCTGGTACACAATATCACCAACCTTGTCGTGGCTCCCTTCACAGCCAATGGCCTGCTTGCACTAGGTGCGTCCCCTTTTATGGCCTATGCTCATGAAGAGGTCGCTGATGTCGCCAAGATGTCAGGAGCTGTAGTACTCAACATTGGTACTCTCGATGACAAAGTCGTTCAGGCGATCCGTCTGGCAGGCCAATCGGCTAATGCGCATCATGTGCATGTGGTGCTTGATCCGGTTGGAGCTGGCGCAACCACATATCGCACGGAAACCGTGCAGATGCTCGTTCGTGAACTTCGTCTCACAGTACTGCGCGGCAATGTGGCGGAGGTCGCTAATGTCATCGGTGAGAGTTGGAGTATCAAAGGTGTGGATGCAGGATCAGGTGAGGGCGACCGAATCGGCATTGCGGAGCGGGCAGCACAACAACTTGGCTGTGTCGTGGTCATTACCGGAAAAGAAGATATCATTACTGATGGACAATCCACATTCCTCACGAGTAATGGTCATGCCCTGCTCACTCAGGTCACAGGTGCTGGCTGTCTACTCAGTTCGGTGATTGGTGCTTTTACAGCCATAGCGGAATCAGGAGCCGATCTTCTAGGCAGTGTTGTTGAAGCGCTCGCGTTTTATGGTGTAGCAGCTGAACTGGCGGCAGAGCGGACAACTCATCAGGGGCCGGGCAGCTTCCAGATTGAATTGTTGAATCAACTGGCACAAGTAACACCCGACCTCTTGGCAGAACGCTCACAGATCTGTCAGATCCGTGGAGGTGCAGTATGAGTATTGCTCAAGCGCTAACCATTGCAGGCTCCGATAACGGGGGCGGCGCAGGAATTCAGGCCGATCTGAAAACATTCCAAGAACTTGGGGTATACGGCATGACCGTTATCACCGCTATTGCTGCCCAAAATACAACAGGTGTGCAGGGCGTTTTTCCTATCCCTTACGATGGCATTGCCCAGCAATTGGACTCGACCGGCGAAGACTTTCAACCAACCGCTACGAAGACCGGCATGTTATATAGTGCCGAGATTATTCGTCTAGTGGCTGAGAAATGGCAGCAATACCGTTGGTCAAATCTGGTCATCGACCCTGTGATGGTAGCCAAAGGTGGCGCCCCCCTTCTCCAGCAGGAAGCTGTACAGGCGCTGGTTACGGAGCTGTTGCCCCATGCCCTGATCACAACACCCAATATTCCGGAAGCGGAACTGCTTACCGGGATGTCTATCACCAATCTGAGCCAGCGGGAAGAAGCTGCAAGACGGATTGTACAGATGGGCTCAACGTATGCTTTGGTCAAAGGTGGTCATGATGAAGGAAGTGGCATGATCGTGGATGTGCTCTACGATGGACAGTCTTTTCATTATCTGGAGAATGTTCGTGTGGTAACACGTCATACGCACGGAACAGGTTGTACATACTCTGCTGCGATCACCGCAGAGTTAGCCAAGGGTTCACCTGTTCTGGCTGCCGTTACGACCGCGCGAGCATTCATTCAGGCAGCCATCGAAGATGAGCTGGGGATTGGGGCCGGACATGGGCCAACTAATCATTTTGCGTATCAGCGCAGACAGCGGGGTGAGCAGTAATGCGCCCTTGGGATGCAGAAGCGGTACGACGCGCGATGCAGGTGTATTTGGTGATGGGCAGCGTCAATATAACGCAAGACCCTGTGGAAGTGCTGCGCCAAGCCATTGCTGGCGGCATCACGCTGTTCCAGTTCCGGGAAAAGGGAACTGGCGCCCTGGTTGGCGAAGCTCGCATCAAGCTTGCGATGCGGCTTCGCGAGGTATGCAGCCAGCACGGGGTCCCGTTCATCGTGAACGATGATGTGGAGCTGGCTGTAGCGGTGGAGGCCGACGGCGTGCATGTCGGCCAGGATGATGCGGACGCGGCACTAGTACGCGCCCGCATTGGAGATGGGCGGATGCTTGGCGTATCCGCCCACTCCGTGGATGAGGCGCGCCGTGCCGTGCAGGCGGGCGCCGACTACCTTGGCGTCGGGCCCATGTACCCGACGCGCTCCAAAGCGGATGCCCACGCTGTGCTGGGCCCCGCAGGGGTAGCGGAACTGCGCGCCGCAGGCATCGCAGTTCCGATTGTGGGTATCGGCGGCATTACGCCCGATACCACGGCCGCCGTGATGGCGGCTGGAGCAGACGGCGTAGCCGTCATCTCCGCCATCGCGGGCGCGGCCGACGTGCGCGCAGCGGCTGCGCAGTTCGCTGCGGCAGTGCGTGGGGTGCAGGCGTAGCCATGCTTCCCTGCACTGCCAGCCCCGTGGGCTGCACCGATTACATGGTGCGGCCCATAAACGCTCGCTCTCCTCTCCATAACAGAGGAGCCTCTCCCCTGCGGCGCGGCAGTCTATGTCTTCGACTCAGAAGCGCATCCGCTCCCTACAGTGACTGAATGATACAATAATTTCATCATATCTATTCACACCTATTCACATCCAGTCATCAATCCATAATCAAGATGCAGCCTTCATGCTCGCATCTTGTTTTTTTATTTTCAACTGTTGACTCTCACGTAACGTGACACTGTACAATCGATGTTGTAAGGAGGTTTCTCACATGGCTATGAAAGTAAAAGAAGTTGCCGAACTCGCCTCGATCAGTGTGCGCACACTGCATCACTATGATGAGATCAGACTATTAACCCCGGACGAAGTGACTTCTGCCGGGTATCGATTATATTCAGATGCCAACCTGGAACGGTTGCAGCAGATATTATTTTTCAAGGAACTCGACTTCTCTCTGAAGGAGATCAAAAACATTATAACCAACCCCTCCTTCAATCCAGAAGAAGCACTAAACATGCATCGACTTATTTTATTGGAGAAGCGACAACACTTGGACCAAATGATTGCTACCATCGATAGAACGGTTTTACACGTGAGAGGAGAGATTAAAATGACAGCCAAAGAACAATTCGAAGGATTTGATTTTAGCCAAAATCCATTTGAACAGGAAGCGCGGGAGCGCTGGGGAGACCATGCCGTCGATCAGGCAAACCAGAAGCTGAACAGTAAATTAAACACAGAGCACAAGGCTCTATCCGGACAAATGAACGAAATCTACAAACGTCTGGCCGTACTTCGTCACACAGAACCAGCATCTGCCGAGGCACAGGCCGCTATTCAAGAATGGTTCACCTTGCTGAACCAGATGGGAAGCTACTCACCTGAAGCCTTCAGAGGACTAGGTCAGATGTACGTGGACGATAAACGCTTCACACACAATATTGACCAGTTTGGCGATGGTTTGGCAGTATTTATGAGAGATGCCATGGCTATATTTGCTGATCAAAACAAATAATTTAGACTTGTCTTCAACCACACACAGTATTATTCGACGCTCATTGCCGTCAGATGTGCACTGTAAAGAATAGTCTGGAACTTAGACCTCAATCTGCAGTGGTAAAAGTAATCTCTTGTCATCAGCTTCATTCGCTGTAAATAACATCAGGGCATTCGAAGCTTCCTCCTGTGGTGACCTTCCTTCGTGTAATTAACCTTATGAAAGTGCTTAATATATACTAGGGCTATGTTTTAAATAAATTGAATCGATCCGAGTTACTACAGCCGTTATGAGCGATATCCACCTACTGCCCAGTAGATACACAAAAGGGACGTCCGCTCTCTCAAGCGTCACGTCCCTTTTGTGTCTTCAAGTAATCCAGCCGCAATGTGAACAAGCCTAACTGCTGCTCACTCTGAGTACTTTATGAATATCTTTTAAAGTAGATTGCTCTTACTACGTTTTTCATTTGCTGCCATCGTCCACCGTCTATCCCATTAAGCTCTTGGCGCGTGATCCGATGAAGATGCATCCGTAGCTAAACTGGTTCTCGCCATCCGCCCAGGAATCTGCCATGCAGACACAATCGCAAGCACGATGAATAACAAATCAATCGGTTGGCTGAAATACTCCTGGAAGGTTTCCACAAACGCACTGATCATCTCGCTATCAAACACAAGTTCCATCACGCTTACATCACCAAACAGTTCGGAAGTAAAATAAACCACCGTCAGATATTTCCCCAACAAAATGCCGACGAGCGCAAAAAGTACGGCAATGACTTTATGTACCGTCGCAATTCGTTTGTTCGAGAACAACACGACCGCGTAGCCTGTGAGCGCTCCAATTAAAATCGCAATTAGTCCTACCTCATACTCGGTCATTGCAGCAATAGCTGCCCATACGATGCCTCCCAGAATGGCTGCAATTAAGCCACCAATGATCGGCATCCCGATTTTAATTCCTTGTTTCTCTTCCACGTTGTCTTTCCCTCCTGAGTCATGCATATGCTTTTTTTCCAGAATTCACCTTTCCTATGAAACCACAAAAAGACCTATTATTCAACAATTTTCTACTTTTCGTGATGATGTATTCATTATGATAGATTAGATATATTAGGTGTATATTTCCATATCCGCTCAGATAAACGATTATATATTTGTCTACAGACATCCCTAATTACCTCCGTACATAAAAAACATCCCTTCCAGCAGCCTAATAGCCGTGAAAGGGATGTTTGGCGTTTCTTGCATCTTATACTTATATTTGCGCTTCCTTGGAAGGCTGAATGACAGCTGAAATCTGTGCCAAAATGGCATCCACCGATGCTGGATCATGAACATCATACTCATCAATGTTCAAACGTAGCACAGGGCAGGCCGTAAACTGATTAATCCATACCGAATAGCGTTCATGCATGTGCTCCCAGTACGAACGATCCGTTTGAATTTCCATCTCGCGTCCGCGTTCCGTAATGCGGCTCAAAATCGATGGCAGACTGCCTTCCAGATAAATCAGTACATCCGGATGTGGGAAATAAGGTGTCATCACCATCGCTTCAAACAAACTGCTGTATGTTTCAAAATCGGTAGCAGACATGGTTCCTTGATCCGCATGCATCTGTGCAAATATGCCTGTATCTTCATAGATGGAACGATCTTGTACGAAGCCGCCACCCAGTTCAAAAATCTTCTTTTGTTCCTTGAAGCGCTCTGCCAGGAAATAAATCTGCAAATGAAAGCTCCAACGCTCGAAGTCATGATAGAACTTCTCCAAATAAGGATTGTGATCCACTTGCTCCAGAGAGGTCTTGAAATTCAAACGCTGTGCAAGTGCAGCGGTTAACGTGGATTTGCCCACCCCAACCGTACCCGCTACTGTAATTAATGCATTCGCTGGAATGCCATAGTTATTCATATGATATACTCCTTTACCTGATTAACAATCTGCCTGAAGTGCTCAGGATGTTCCACAAAATCAAGTTGCTCCGCATTGACCTTAATGATTACTGGCGGATTCGAGCTATTCGCCAGATAGTCCATGCCTGTTTTGTAATCGACGATCAGTTGTTCCATATATGCTGGGTCCATGTCCTGCTCAAATGAACGCCCACGCTTGTTAATGCGATACATCAACGTATCGAGTTCAGCTTCAATATAGAGAACCAGATTGGGCTTCGGCAGATCATCCGTTAACAGATGATAGATTTGACGGTATTTATCCCGCTTCGTTCCCTTCAAGGTACGATCGGCAAAAATCATATTTTTATAGATATGATAGTCTGAAATGACTGGGGTATTCTGCTCTACATAATGAGCGCCCGTGTCTTCCAGTTGTTTAAACCGATTACACAGAAAAAACATTTCCAATTGGAAACTCCACTCGTCGATATCCTGATAAAAGGAAGCCAGAAATGGATTCTCTTCTACGATTTCTTTAACCAGCGGAAGGTTCAATTCTTGG
The DNA here is from genome assembly GCF_012912005.1 of Paenibacillus sp. SZ31. Lineage (GTDB taxonomy): Bacteria > Bacillota > Bacilli > Paenibacillales > Paenibacillaceae > Paenibacillus. The sequence continues at coordinate 314 of NZ_JABBEA010000021.1, read as the reverse complement.
GAAAGCATCGTTGCCAACGTTGTTTTCCCCGCTCCGATCGGACCTTCCACGGCAATAAACGGGGCTGATTTCATCGTGTTCACTGTTCCTCCTCGTACTTATGCGTGTTTCCGTTTTCTATATAGACCTCACCTATTGTATCACAGCTTTAAGGATTGGAACGCCAGTATTTTATGTATAAAACAAGTCAAATCGGAACGAACAATATATAAAATAAAAAAGACACACTCGATATCATCAAGTGTGTCTTTATATTGCTTGGCGGCGTCCTACTCTCCCAGGACCCTGCGGTCCAAGTACCATCGGCGCTAGAG
>NZ_JABBEA010000020.1 GCF_012912005.1 Paenibacillus sp. SZ31 | reverse complement strand
TAGCGTGTACATTTAAGTCTTTTTTGGCCTTGGCATCCATTATGGTGTGGCTTGCTTGAGTTTGAAGACACGCCCTAGTTGGATCTTTTTAAATTTGATTGGAGTTATCATGGCAGTATTTACACTCGGTATGGGGTTGTTTCATGGCATGAAGCAAATAGAAAACATCGTAAAACGAATATCTTTCAAGTGCTGTTGCATCATTTTCGGTATCGGCTTGATATTACTTTTTGCTCCTAAGACAGTGTCGGGTATCCAGGATATAGGTCCTTATCTCTCCCAAGATTACGAAACAGTAACAGGTAAACCGAACTACATAGGATCCATGGGCAAGAAATGGAGGGAACAAACCATCGAAATAAATCAAATGGAATTGATTAACACTCGGGATATCGCCTGGGAAAATCGAGATAAAACACTGGAAATAAAGTATCTGCCCAGAACCAAATATGTTATGAGTATTAGAGCAGTTGAGTAATCGATATATTTTCAAATATCTCTGAGTCTAATCTGAACGATCAATATCTTCTCCGATACAATAGTTCAAACTTCGTATATAATTAACAATGACATATGATGCTGTATGACTACATAACTATCGCGAGGTGCACTAGACTTATGCCAACCATCTACGACTTTACCGTAACCAGAACCAGTGGAGAGCGTTTCCCGCTCTATCAATATGAAGGAAAACCTGTGCTCATCGTAAACACGGCAAGCAAATGTAAATATACGCACCAGTTCGATGACATGCAGAAGCTGTATGACCAGTATAAGGATCAAGGACTTCAGATTATTGGTTTCCCGTGTAACCAGTTTGCAGAGCAAGAGCCTGGAAGCAGTTCGGAAGCGGAATCGTTTTGCCAGATTAACTATGGTGTGAAATTTCCGATGTTCTCCAAACTGGATGTGAATGGAGAAGCGGCGCACCCACTCTACGACTTTTTGAAAAGATCAGGGCCTTTTGCTGGCTTTGATGAAACAGATATACAGGCAAAACTATTGAAATTAATGGTGGCCGATAAAGCACCAGAATGGTTACATGGAGATGCAATCAAATGGAATTTCACGAAATTCCTGATTGATGCAGAGGGGCGTGTGGTTAGACGCTTCGAACCGATCGACTCCATCGACGAGATTCAAGAAAGTATTAAACAGCTTCTATAATTTCACTTTCATATATCCTATAGGGGCATGACCGGAGTCGTCTACCTCTCCCGAACAGGAGGTGCATGAATGTGCCGAGTATGATGCAATTTAGTGCTCCACTGGAGTATAGTTACCGTTCCACCAGTACGTTTAACCCGGGCAAGTCAGATGGATTCCATTCACATCCACACTATGAAATTTATTATTTTCATGCTGGAGAATGTACCTATATTATAGGAGACCGGGTATACAATCTGGAGCCGGGTGATCTGGTGCTGATGCATGGCTTGACTCTTCATCGACCGCATCCGAAACTTGGCAGTGCTTATGAGCGAAGTACACTGCATTTTGATCCGTCTGCCATTCGCAGCAGCCTGCATCCAGACCGCATGGTTGAGGTGCTGAAGCCATTTGAAGAACTTAGAAATTGCCGAGTCAATCTGACAGGAGAAACCCGCTCTGAATTCGAAGCGCTATTGCATGATCTTCATCGACTGTCTCAAAGTCAGACCAGTTACAGGCAGGAGCGCATGAATGTGCGACTGTGTGATCTGTTGTATTTTGTAGCAGAGATCTGCCAGGGCAATGTGGAAGAACACCTTCCTTCATCGGAGAGGGAGCGTCATGTGCAACATATTATCCGTTATGTGGATACGCATTATATGAAGGATATTGGTCTGGATGATTTGGCGCTGGAATTACATCTGTCCAAGCCATATCTGGCAGGTATGTTCAAGGAAATGACAGGACTGACGATATTCAAATACCTGTATGACCGTCGCATCAATCAGGCGAAGCTGTTGTTTCAATTCCAGCCGGAGATCACCGTGACAGAAGCAAGTCGATTGTCCGGTTTCAAACGCCTTTCGCATTTTAGCCGGATGTTCAAACAAAGTGTGGGATGTTCGCCTGATCTGTACCGTACCCAATTGCATCGCCAAACATAGAAGCCTTCTGTGAGCTGTCCAGCTTGTCTGGTTGGCTTTTTTGTTGATTTTCTTTCGGAAAATGCACATCAACTTGTTTAGAGGACAGGCAGAACAGGTAAAGAAAGGGTAATGAAACCAGAGGAGGCGATCATGAATGAAAGAGCGCACACCGGATCAGAATAACAGCGATACTCGTCAGGACCAATCTCGAGACAATCCCGAACAATATAAGACGGAGCATGAAAGTTTGCTTGACCGACATGAGGAAGAACAGACTGTAGATCCAATTCCGATGGAAGATCTGAATATGGAGGCTCAGGAAGAGAAGAATAAAGATCAGACGAAAAGCAACTCGTCTACCGAAGAGAAATACCGGGCGGATTATCGTAAAAAGACGGGCGAAAAATAATTTCAATTGCTGTTTTAGGCAAACTTGTTGAAATGTTTTCGGTGAATGTATATTTAGTGAAAATAAATTAGCTTGTTGACTAATGTATGTTACTATATTATAGTTACTATGTTGGCAATGAAAAACACCATTTTGGGAGGCGAATAAGAATGACTACTTTTTTTGATGCATTGAAAAACAGAAGATCTTATTATGGAATCAGCAAGGAATCTACAATTTCGGATGCTAAAATCCAGGAAATCGTAGAAGAAGCGGTGAAATATACACCAACTTCCTTTAACTCACAAACATCCCGTGCCGTTGTATTGCTGGGTGAACAACATGATAAATTGTGGAATCAAACAGAAGAAATTTTGCGTGAAGTGGTAGGTAATGAAGAAGCTTTCAAATCCACTGCTGAGAAAATGACTGGATTCCGCAGCGGATATGGTACGGTTCTCTTCTTCGAAGACAACAATGCGATCGCACAGCTTCAACAGAATTTTGCAGCTTATGCAGATAACTTCCCGATCTGGGCGAACCAATCCAACGGTATGTTGCAACTGGTAATCTGGACTGCTTTGGAACAAGAAGGTCTGGGTGCATCTTTGCAGCACTACAATCCGCTGATTGACGAGAAAGTGAAGCAAGAATGGAACATTCCTGAGAACTGGAGATTGATCGCTCAGATGCCATTTGGTAAACCAACGGCAGCACCAGGCGAGAAAGAGTTCCAACCGATCGAAGAGCGCGTAAAAGTACACAAATAAATCAATTTCATAATACCTTTAGCTGCTTCAATCAAGGCTAGATATAGATCAAAACGTTTCAATTTGTCTATATCTAGTTACATAAATTCATTTTAATGAGTTATGAAATTGATTCAAGTAAGCTTCGCATTTCCCAACATTTAACCACATACGGCCTCGCTTCAATTTGATACGATGATACTTGATCGTAATTCAATGAAGCGAGGCTTTTTAATGTGAATAATAGATTAAAAGACATAACGAACCAACGTCTATGGAAAATGGCTTTATGCGGGATATTAGTACTTGGATCGGTGGCTGGATATAGCAATATTGTTCAAGCTGCAACAGTCCAGAAACAGTTTCAGGATACGCGTACCAGTTATGCCAAGGATGCCATTACACATTTGGTGGACAAAGGCATTGCTGCCGGTACTTCAGAGACTACGTTTGAACCGAAGAAAGCCGTTACTCGTGCAGAATTTGCGACATTTGCGGTGAGATTGCTAGGTTTGAAGCCCGTTAAAAATAACATTAATCCTTATCAGGATATAAGCATGAATGCTTGGTATTACGGCAACGTTGCCGCCATGACGAATCTTTTTATTCTGGAGGGCAAGGGTCAGGGAACGTTCCAGCCTAACGCTTCCATTACGCGCGAAGAAGCGGCAGCCCTGCTAGTTCGAATGTTAAAACAACAACCCGTAGAGACATCACTCTTATCTTCAACCTATTTTGATGCAGATGATATCTCGGACTGGGCACGCCCTTATGTGCAGACGGTATACCAGCTTGGGCTGATGCGAGGAAGCGGAGGCGTGTTCCGACCGCATGACCAGGTAACGCGAGAAGAAGCAGCCGTTATGCTCGATGCCATTTTACAAAAGAAAACATGGTCTGAGCAGTTACAACGTGGGGATGAGCTGGGCGTTCAGTTGGGGTGGCAATATAACTCCACTACAGCTGAATTCAAGAAGCAAGTGGAACAATCTGAGGTCAATACGCTCGTCCCGCGCTGGTTTTTCTTGAACAGCAGTATGAAAGTAACAGATCACGCAGACCCGGCATTGATCTCCTGGGCATCTTCCACAGACAGGCAGCTATGGCCATTGCTTGGTAATCGTTCGGATTCGGCACTTACCCATCAGATGTTATCCAGTTCGGTCAACCGAGCTGCGGTGATCTCACAGGTAGCCTCCTATGTCAAAACCTATAAGCTGGACGGGATTAATGTGGACTTCGAGAATGTCGATCCTGCGGATCGTGAAGGGTTAACCGCATTTGTCACTTCCTTGACGGCTACGTTGCACGCACTGGGTGCAGTAGTGTCTGTGGATGTATCACCAGACCTTGGTACAGATTGGACGGATGCATTTGATTATGCCAAACTGGGTGCTGTATCGGATTACATGGTGCTGATGGGATACGAGGAACACTGGAACGGTGATCCGAAAGCAGGATCAGTGGCGTCTCTTCCATGGGTGGAAAAGGCATTGGATACTATGCTCTCCGAGGTGGTACGCGCCAAAACAATTTTGGCTCTTCCGCTATATACACGGGACTGGTCTTCAGTGAATCCGGCAGCTAGTTCTTGGGACATTACACTGGCAGAACAGGGAACGCGTGCGCATACCACGGGATCTGTAAGACGATGGGATGCAAGTCTGGTTCAATATATTATCGGGTACAACAGTAACGGTATGCCAAGATATATATGGGCAGAGGATAGTCGTTCGTTATCTGCCAAAGTGTTGTTGAGTGAGCAACGGCAAATTGCTGGACTGGCTTACTGGTATATGGGCGGCGAAACAGCCGATGTATGGAATGCTATATCGAATGCATCGCGATTTGAATCTTATAATTTTTAAGCAATCATAAATCTTATAGGCCCAAACTCACCGTGATTCCGACGGATGGTTTGGGTCTGTTTATTTTGGTATAAGATAAGCAATAAGAGGACGCGTTAAGTTTGACTGAACGGTTTAATGTATAGAAGGACAAAATATATGTTCAGGAGGAGAAGGAGCATGCGAGAGGTTGATTGCATAATCGTAGGTGGAGGGCTCGCAGGGCTTCAGGCAGCCATTCAGCTTGGGCGTTATTCGGCCCATCAGGTGTTGGTGATCGATGCGGGAGAGGGCAGATCGACGTTGTGTCGGACTTATCATAATATTCTCGGTTTCCCCGATGGGGTGTCTGGCGAAGAACTCCGTGCCCGAGGCAGGATTCAGGCAGAGCGGACAGGCATATCTTTTGAGAAAGACCGTATCGTAAAAGCGGGACGTCAGGGTGACAAGATTCAATTATTCGGTACTTCCGGATCTGAATATAGGAGCAAAACCGTACTACTGGCAACAGGGCTCTCGGATAGAGTTCCCGACATTCCGGGATTAACCCCTACGCTGGGGCGTACAGTCTACGTCTGCCCTGATTGCGACGGCTATGAGATTCAGGATCAACGTACAGTCCTGTTGGGATCTGGTGAAGCGGGTGCCAATATGGCGATGATTTTAATTCAGCGTACGAATGATCTGTTATATATCAATCATGAGCAGGCCCCTATATCTGCTGAGCTTCATCGCAGCATGAAAGAGGCGGGCGTTCGCTATCTGGAAGCGGCGGTCCAGGAAGTGCAGCAGATCGAGGACGGCCATATCACTGGTGTTCTTACCGAAGATGGACAGATTTTTGAGTCCGAACGAGGTTTCATCGCTTTTGGAGGCAATCGGGTACACTATGAATTGGCGGAGCAGCTTGGAGCTGTAATCGCAGATAATAAACATGTAGAAGCTGATCCGCGCAGCTTGCAGGCAGCGACGAATGTATGGATTGCCGGAGATCTGGGTTTACATGCAGAGCAAGCAACGGTTGCGATGGGTGAAGGTTCCATTGCCGCGATCTGGATTCATAAGGCGCTGCAGCAGATGACAAAGGATTCACTTTGAAATGCACCTCCTGATATGAGGTTGATTGTTCAATTTTGCATTACCAAAAAGTCCTCCCAAGCCATGCATGTGGCAGGAGGACTTTTTGAGCTATCTTTTGCTAGGTAGAAAAGAATCACGCTTATTTACTCGATGAATCCGTTGACTTGGAAGAAGACTTCTCGTCCTTTGAGTCATGGGAGAAATCCTTCCGGATGTTCTCCACGATGTCGCCAACTACGCCTTCAATCATATCCGTTGGCCCGGGATTCTGCTTGTCTGGGTGTATAACCGTGTTCACGCCTGGTTCAAGTTCATCATTTGTTTTCTCATGTTTGGTTTTGTCGCTCATGGGAAATCCCTCCTTGTTCCGTAATGTACAGGTGTTTCTTAACATAACCAAACACCATTACGTATATGTAAACGATTAACCGCTGGAGTTCATTTGAAACGTGATGCTCGAAGATCAGGACGTTTACAGGATAGAAATGGACTGATTAATCTTGGACAAGCAGTTTATATTATAGATAACCGGTTAATGTTACGCGTGTTGCATGAATCCAATGAACGACTACTTTCAAGGAGGTTATTCAGATGAATGAACAAAATCATGTCATCCATAAAGATGGCCAAGTTTCCACTGACAAGGTGGACAATGCAATCGAGAAGATTGCACCGGAAGAAAGAGAACAGATCTTACAGAACTTTGATGCATTCAAAGAATACCTGGGTAAGCGAATTGCGATGGGAGAATCCATTGGACTAAGCGAGGAGCAGATGGCCAAAATCGCCGAGAAAGTAGCAGATTATCTGGCAGATCGGGAAGAACCTCGTAATCGTGAAGAAAAACTGCTTCAGGAGCTGTGGAATGTCGGTAAGGAAGATGAACGCCACATGCTGGCTCATATGCTCGTTCGTTTGGCGCAAAGCTCCAAACCCAATCATTAAGAGGAGCAAGTAAAGAACCCCTGAATGGCGATGCCTTCAAGGGTTCTTTGCCGTTTACGAAGACGATAGACAGAAGAGATGACGCGCGTTGTAACTATTTTTAATCTGGCTGATACTTTTATAATCTCTGTTCCAAGTATGATAGGAAAAGAAAGAACGTTGGAATGGATAGTTCACATGAGCGTTTGAGAAGAAAGACTTCCGGTTAAGGAATAGTAACGTTCATATTAAGGAGAGATGTTACCTATGAAGAACGCGACAAAACAATGGAAACTACGAATGATCGGTGCAGTTGTTGCTTTACTTGGTATGATTGTGCTGACTACATATTTGCTTACCCCTGCGAATGCTCAAGGTAGTACGGACGCTCAACAACCTTCTGCGAAAGAAGCTCAGGTTGCAAACTCCGAGATGTTTACTGCCTACGTGGAAGGTTTGCACCAAGAGAATGGCAAGTTGTATATGACAGTGGACAAGATTGGCTGGTATCAAGGTGAAGAAGCCGATGCGGTTTTTGCACAGCGTAACCCGGAAGCCGGTATAGATGGTGCTCCAGATGGTTACTATATTGTTAATGACAGCAAAGAGCAGGAACAGGTTGAAGTTAGCGCCAATGCTGAAGTATTGATGCAGTTGTACGATCGGGATGGTACGATGCAGGGCGCAGACATTCAGTGGAATGAACCTGTGACATTATCCAAGTTCGAATCGTTGTATGAGAATACCCGTATTCTTGATCTGTCTGTATTCCCGTATCATCTGACGGTGCAGGACGGAAAAGTTACTAAAATTGTGCAACAATACATCCCATAAAAATGAGATGAAATTGATCAGTCAAGCATTCCTCCGGTTCTTTGGAACGGTGAGGGATGCTTTTTGGTTATGACAAATTCATGAAAGCGATTGTAATTAATGGTAGGTACATGTATCATTATTGGAATGGCGTTTTTACATAGTTCAGGAGGAGCCTCATGCTTAAAGACATGATTGCATTAACCAAACCCGGACTTCTAAGGCTGAATGTGTTTGCGGTGGCGGTAGGATTCTGGGTAGCTTCAAAATGGGATATCAACTGGTTATCTCTGTTCATGGTCGTGATTGGATCAACTTTGGTTATTGCTTCAGCTTGTGTGATTAACAATTATTGGGATCGTGAATTGGACCAAAAGATGGAGCGCACCAAAAAAAGGATGGATTACATCAACCATCTGAAGCCAGGGTTTGTACTTGGTTATGGTATTATCCTTGGTGTTGTGGGACTAGCAGTACTCTATCTCCTGGTGAATCCGTTATCAGGTTGGATGGCCCTGCTCGGATGGTTCGCTTATATCGTGATTTACACGATGTGGTTGAAACGCAGTTCGACGTGGAGCACGTCACTGGGTGGAATTGCAGGAGCGATGCCGCCTGTCATCGGTTATACAGCTGTAACGAATGAAATTGATGCAGGTGCCTGGTTGCTGTTCGCGCTTTTGTTCCTGTGGCAACCACCACACTTCTGGTCATTGGGGATTCGCCGGGTGGAGGAGTATCGCGCTGCCGGTTTCCCGTTGTTGCCTGTTGTTAAAGGGGTGAAACGCACCAAGCTTCAGATGATCCCTTATGTTTTTCTGCTGCTTCCTGCCGTATTTCTGTTGTATTACTACGACTATGTTGGTCTGGTATTCCTGATTGTATCCCTGATGGGTGGGCTCATCTGGTTCGTGCATACACTTAGCGGACTGAAGACACAGGATGATGAGAAATGGGCAAAAGTGAACTTTCTGATCTCGGTGAACTATCTCATGCTCGTATTTATTGTCATGGTCGCGAACACGGTATGGTCTAACTAAGGTGATGAACAGATCATTTTTAGAGAGAGATTTCACCTTAGCTAGCTGCCTTCACGGAATGAAAAAGCACACTATGGAATAGCGTTTGGACAACCTAGGTTGTTAAAACATATTCTCTGGGGTGCTTTTTTGGTATAATAAAACAATTGAATCATATATGTGGGAATTATAATGCAAGATGGGAAGTGACAGCATGAGTAATTTGGAACAGGCCGTGCGATGGAGAAAAGAAGGCAAGGTGCAGGAAGCGATTGAACTATTGCAAGAGATGACAGGGCAGGAACCCGAGAATGCGAATGTCTGGTATCAGCTGGCTTGGGCACATGATTCGCTTGGATTGGAGCGGGAGGCTGTCCCGCATTATGAGAAGGCACTAAGTCTTGGGCTTTCTGCTGAGGACAGAGCAGGCGCAATACTCGGGCTGGGCAGCACATATCGAACGCTTGGACAGTATGAGCAGGCAAAGGATTGGTTTGAAAAGGGGATGAAAGAATTCCCGGCGTACCGGGAATTTGAGGTATTCTATGCCATGGTGCTCTATAATCTGGGTGAACATGTAGAAGCGATGCAACGACTGCTCGTGCAACTCGCAGATACATCAAGTGACAAGAGAATAAACGACTATAACCGAGCGATACGTTTCTACGCAGATCAGCTGGATCGGGTGTGGGAATAGATCGAAGACACAGAAAAGGGAGATGGATGTATGAACTCCAATCAAGATCTGAAACAGGTAAATGAAAGATTGGATCAAATTGAGCGGAAATTGGATAACCTGGGAGGCAGCCAGCAGAACAAACGCTCACCTGGCGTGCGTTTCCTAATTGGTTTTGGCATCACGATTGCGGTTATATTTGTACTGATATTGACCCTCGGCGTTATCCAATTTGTGAGTGACGGATAGGAGAAATCGATCTTAACGACAGAGGTGTGAGTTCTCCAAATTTACATTGTCTGGCCGAGCCACTGTTGTACCTCTTCAATGAAACGCCGCGTAGCGGGCGATAGATTGCCTAAAGACGGACAGGCCATGCCAATCGTACGATAAGGATCTCCAGAGAGTGGCACCAGTGCGAGCGAATCGGTATGATTTTGAAGAACCATCTCCGGAAGCAGGCTGATGCCGAGGCCGTTACGGACCATCGCCATGATGGCCTGATCTTCTGCGACTTCATAGACGACATTGAGCTTGGCTGCATGCTGCCGGATCAGTCGTTCAATCTCGTTATCTCCGCCCCATTTGGGTAGAATAAAAGGTTGCTCCAGCAGAATATCAAACGATAATGACTCCTCTGAGGCGAGAGGATGATCCAGAGGCAGGATGCACATCATCCTGTCTTTTTGTAATGGAATGGTCTCAAATGGTGATGAATCGCCGAGGGACAGAAATCCGAGATCGATGGCACCTCCAGCCAGCCAGCCCTCAATCTCAGCATAATCGCCTTCCCACAGCTTGATCTCAATTCCGGGATGACGCAGACGAAACTGTTTCAGAATGCCTGGCAACCATTGCGTGGAGACACTGGCGAATGTACCAATACGCACAGTACCAATCTCGGCGCCGCGAATGAGGGAGATCTCCTGGTTCATCAGTTCCGTCCAGCGTAGAATCTCACGAGTATATCCTAGAATGCGTTCCCCTTCAGCGGTAACACGCACACCGGAGCGGCCGCGATGGAGCAGTGAAAAACCACATTCTGTCTCCAGACTGGCGATGGCATGGCTGACTGCGGATTGGGTGATATTCAATGCTTCTGCTGCTTTGGTGAGACTGCCATATTCCACAACGGTATTCAATATTTCGTATTTGATCAGTGACATGAATGGTCCCGTTCCTTCCCAGTTTTGATACATGAATTTATTTCATATAATCTATTATAAATATTCATTTTTATAATGCAAAGAGATCGTTTATACTTGCCAAGGCGAGTTAGTTTGACGCACGATCACAGAGATCAGAATACATAGAATGAAGGTTGAAGCAAGATGAATGGTGTACAGGTTAATCAAGGTCAGGCAACGAGAAGAGCGGACATACAGATGCTGCTCGCAACGGTCATATGGGGATCATCCTATCTGTTTATGAAATCGGGCCTAGAGTCCATGCAAGAATTGAATCTGGTCGCATTTCGTTTCGGAATTGCCTTTATAGCGGCAGGACTTCTTTTTCATCGGCGGTTGTTTAAGATGGACCGCAGAACACTTGTGGCAGGCGTCATTATGGGGACAGCTTTATTCGCTGCATTTGTATTCATCACCTACGGTGTGCAACGAACAACCACATCCCAAGCGGGATTCCTGATAAGTTTGGCCGTTATTTTTGTACCGATCCTGACGACGATCCAGCATCGTCGTATGCCGGATAAACGATTGACGCTCAGTATCCTGGTTGCAGTTACCGGGCTTGGCTTGCTGACGCTTCAACATGAGCTGAGTCTGCACACGGGAGATATTCTGTGCATTCTTGCAGCACTCGTGTATGCGATCTATATAATGATTGCTGGCAAGTACACACCGAAGCATGATCCGTTAACATTGGGAACGGTTCAATTAGGTGTTGCGGCGATGTGGGGAATTGCGGCTACATTTTTGCTGGAAACGCCACGTATGCCCGATACGGCTGAATCTTGGGCAGCAATTCTCGGGTTAGGTGTGTTGTGTAGCGGATTGGGATATATTTTGCAAACACTCGCGCAGCGTCATGCTTCTCCCACGAGAACGAGTCTGATCTTCTCACTCGAACCACTGTTTGCAGCAGCCTTTGCATTTACCTTTCAAGGGGAGTCGCTAACGTTGCAAGGATATGTCGGAGCAACGCTAATGTTAGTCGGTGTTCTGATCACAGAGATCAAACTTCCACAGCCTATCTTCTGGCGCAGAAAACGTCCGGCTTTACAGTCGGAACTCGGCGATCAGGGAGCACCAGGCGTATAAGTAAGGGACAAAGGTCCTTTCGTCATCTTCTATGGAAGGTGAGGAGAGGGGCTTTTTTTGTTATGTCGAACACCTTGTGTAACAGATAAATGACTACCTAACAAAAATAGAATAACATAACCTTGTTTTGTTGATTTTTGTTTTTTATGCTAAACTGAATGGAAAATAAGAAAAAACGGGTGAGTAGGATGGCCAAAAGAGTAACGATGCAGCAAATTGCAGATGCTGCGGGGGTATCCAAATTCGCAGTCTCTCGTGCGCTGACGGGCAAGCCTGGTGTGAGCGAGCATACACGCGAGATGATTGTCAGAACGGCGGGGCAGCTCGGGTATTTCAGAACCGAACCGAAGCGTTATCCGGGGGAGACACCGGCGTCTGCCGAGATGAAGCCAGTAGCGGAGCGACAAGGCACTATATTGATTTTGTTTCCTAACATTCGTTCTCAGAATCGATCATCCTTGTACTGGGGACCAGTGTTCGATGGCATTTCGGAGAGGCTGAATGAGAAGGGCATGGATATTTTAACGCTGACGGAACCCTCTTCAGATCGGATGTTCTCGGTCCTTAATCCGGAAGCGATTAGCGGAGTTATTACCGTGGGCACCATTTCAACATCAGTATTGCTGGAGATTTACAGGTTGCGCATTCCGCTTGTTATGGTGGATCATGAAGACCCCGCCATATACGCAGACTCGGTTTTTACGGACAATATAAAGTGTATGAAAGAACTTGTTCTCATACTCGTTGGAAAAGGGTACAGAAGATTCCAGTTTGCTGGGCAACTGCCTGATGCTGCAAGCTTTCGAGAGCGTTGGCTTGGATATCGTACGGTGCTGGAAGAGAAGCAGTTGGAGGTGGAGCAGCAAGCAGACTTACTCGGAGCAGAGTACGAGCAGATCCGGAAATCCATTGCTGAAATGAAGCCGGAGGACATCCCGGAAGTCATCGTATGTGCGAATGACCATACAGCTGTCATTGTTATTCAGGCACTACAAAGTCGAGGTATTCAGGTGCCTGAACGCTGTGCCGTAACAGGGTTTGACAATACGCAGACGGATGAGCCCATTCTCGCTTCGGTGCATATTAACAAAGAGAATCTGGGCACGAGAGCGGTAGATCAGCTGTTGTGGCGGATCAAACATCTGGATGAACCTTATGAACGCAAGCTGATATATTCGGAATTGATTATTCGAGATGAATATAACGCCAGTATACAGTAATGTGGTATGCACTTATTGGATCATTTTAACGACGACATACGAATAAATAAACTCAGGTGAGAGACATGGAGAGGTCAGAGCTTCATGTCTTTTTGCTATGCAGAAATCATTTAACAAATTAAATTACAAAACAGATTGACTACGAGAAGCATATCGTGTTAATTTTGTTTTGTAAGTTATTTATGTTTATGCTAACAAAACCTAACAAAATAATGTTTACCAACTCTAACAACAATGGAGGCTGTCATGAGCACAATACAATCACATGTTTTTCAGAATTGGACGTTCAAGGCTTGCGAAGATCAAGAGTGGATGCCGGCTCAGGTGCCAGGCTGTGTGCATACAGATTTGCTGAAACTGGGCAAGATTCCAGATCCTTTTTATGGAACGAACGAGAAGGAAGTACAATGGATTGATAAAATAGATTGGGAATATCAGACGGAATTTGACGTTGCCGAAACGTTGTTCTCCCAAGAACATCTGGAACTGGTGTTTGATGGTCTGGATACATATGCGGATGTGTATGTGAATGATGTGCATGTGTTATCAGCAGATAATATGTTCCGGGTATGGAAGGCGGATGTGAAGTCCGTATTAAAGGGGAGCGGGAACATTCTCCGAATACGTTTTCGGTCTCCAATTCAGGAAGACCTGCCGAAGCTGGAGAAGCTCGGATATGCATTACCTGCATCCAATGATCAGTCCGAAGTTGGCGGACTTGGCGATAAGAGAGTAAGTATCTTTGCCCGTAAAGCTCCATATCACTATGGCTGGGACTGGGGTCCGCGTTTTGTAACCAGTGGTATCTGGCGTGAAGCACGTCTTGAAGGTTGGACACAGGTGCGAATCAATGATGTGTACATCCAGCAAAATGAAGTAAGCGCTACCTTAGCTTCACTAACGGCTGTTGTGGAAGTCGAGACATCACAAGCGGTAGATACGGTCATTCGTATTGGGGCAGATGGTCAGAGATGGGAAAGATCCGTATCGCTACAGCCCGGAGCTCAGACGGTGGAGATTCCAATCTCCATGAATGAACCGAAACTGTGGTGGAGCCGTGGACTTGGTGATCCGCATCTGTACACCTTCCTTGCGGAAGTGCTTCAAGGTGAGCGAGCTGTGGCTGAATCTACAGTGAAGACTGGGCTTCGTTCCATTCGGCTAGTACGTGACAAAGATGAAGCGGGAGCATCCTTTTACTTTGAACTAAATGGTGTTGCGGTCTTTGCCAAAGGGGCTAATCACATTCCGAATGATAGCTTCATCACCGAAATTACACGTGAACGTTATCGACATGAGATTGTATCTGCTGCCGAGTCCAATATGAACATGCTTCGTGTGTGGGGCGGCGGGATCTATGAGCAAGATGACTTCTATGAACTGTGCGACGAATACGGTATCCTGGTATGGCAAGACTTCATGTTTGCATGCAGCATGTACCCGGGAGATGAAGCGTTCCTGAACAGTGTGAGACATGAAGCCATCGATAATGTGAAACGTCTGCGCAATCATCCAAGTATTGCACTCTGGTGTGGAAACAACGAGATTGATTCGGCTTGGGCTCACTATGTCGAGAATGGTGGCTGGGGTTGGAAGAAGGAATTTACTGCCGAGCAGCGTGAAAGCATCTGGGCCGATTACGAAGCCATCTTCCATGATCTGCTGCCAGAAGTGGTTGAAGCGTATGCTCCAGGTGTGGATTACTGGCCTTCGTCACCACTTGTATCACTGTCAGGGGATGAGAAGCAACATGCGCACCCGTCCACAGCCGAAGGCGATATTCACTACTGGGGCGTGTGGCACAATGTAGAACCGTTTGAAAACTATAACGTGCATGTGGGTCGTTTCATGAGTGAATACGGATTCCAGTCTTTCCCGGAGTACAAGTCAGTTCGCACTTACGCGGAAGAAGAGGATCTGGCTCTGGAATCGGAAGTGATGCTTGCGCATCAGAAGAATGGCGCAGGTAACCGTCTGATCAAACAGTACATGGATATGTACATGCATGAATCGAAGGATTTCCCATCGTTCCTGTATATGAGCCAAGTGCTTCAGGCGGAAGCGATGAAGACAGCGATTGAAGCGCACCGTCGCCGCAAACCATTCTGTATGGGCACGCTTTACTGGCAAATGAATGACTGCTGGCCGGTGGCTTCATGGGCCGGTATGGACTACCTTGGTCGTTGGAAAGCATTGCAGTATTATGCGAAACGCAGCTTCAGCGATGTGCTCGTATCCGTAGACGGAACCAAGGAAGATACAACAGATATTTATGTCATCTCCGATCAACTTGAGCCGGTGAAGGGTCAATTGCAGGTTCGACTGATTGGATTCGATGGCACGGTGTACCGTGAAGAAGAGCATGAAGTAAGATTGGCTTCCAACTCGGGTCAACAGGTGTTGTCACTCAGCCAGGCTGAATGGCTCGAAGGACATGATGCAGCATCTACGCTGCTGCGGATTGATCTGAAGCAGAATGGAGTAGCGGACATTGTGCAGGAGCATTATTTTGCACCATCCAAAGATCTCGCATTGCAGCCTTCACAAATTAAAGTAACTGAAGTTACTGAAAATGATGGCAAATATCTTCAACTGGAAAGTGATGTGCTTGCCAAACAAGTATGGATTTCCTCTGAAGCGGAAGGCGTATTCTCGGACAACTTCTTCGATCTCATTCCAGGCATTCCGGTGAAGGTGCAGTTCACTTCCAGAGATGGGCTGCAATCTGTCGATGCGGTTTCCAATACAGGACTTATTCAGGTTCGTTCCATGGTTGACTTTATCAAACTATAATAAGGGTTACCATTAGAACGGTTGAGATCTCTCTATGAGAGATTTCGACCGTTTTTATTTTGGAGTACCCAAACAAACTAACTACAAGTGAAGAGGACTTCAAAGATAGCTTCAACATTGCTATAATTGATAATCATTATCAATTATAAATGGGTTTTTAATCACAATGCCAGGGTATTGTACATGTTAAATTGCTTAGGAAAGGGAGTCTATATGGGAATTCAGAATGACATCAAGCTGTGGGATCAGGTTCAGGTTCGCGTGCTTGATGTCCGTCTTATATCATTGGCAACAAACGAGTTCATACGCAATTATGTGTTACCGACCAGTGCGTTTGTGTATGTTCAAGGCAGGGGGCAGGTCTGGCTGGATGAAGAGGTGTGGTCTACGAGCCAGTTCTTGCTGCTGCACGGGGGAAAAGGAACGCGCCTGACACTTGAAGCGACCGGTGCTTCGGAGGTACATCTGATTTTATACAAATCAACGTTACCCTCCAATGTGTTGGTAGAGTACCGAATGATGCTGAACCAGCGTAATCCGTTTGAAGAGTCCTGGGCGACAGCGCCGGATCATGCACTTGAGCTACGTGAGCTTGTGCTGAATATACATGAATGCTGGTCAGGGCAGGAGCAAGTGGGTAAAATTCAGGTCAAAGTGTACTTCTTTCAACTGGTACAGCTTGTATTGTTACAGCGGAATCGCATGCTTAACGAAGTTCAGCAGCCTTCGCTTACCGATCAGGTTTTGCGATACATCAAAGCTCATTACCGTGAATCGATCTCGCTTGATTCGCTTGCCGAGTCCTTGAGTTACAGTCCACAATATCTATCACGCAAATTCAAGGAACAGACGGGATGTACACCGACAGAATATGTGATTCGGTTACGAATGGGTGAGGCAAGGAGTCTACTTACATCCACGAAAGCTTCATTACAGGAGATTGCTGCGTATGTGGGTTATATGGACCCGTTCTATTTCAATCGTATATTCAAAAAAGAGACCGGCATCACACCGGGACAATATCGGATGAAGCAGCAGGCAAGCTCGAAATCAGTTTCGAAAAGTACATTAAATGCAACAAATGAATCCATTGTAACAGAGGAAGAGGAACGTTATCCTTTAATTGATGATGATAATCATTATCAATATACGGGAGATGAGGAAATCAACATGTTTAACCATTTCAAATCAGCGATCATGTCGCTTGCGCTTGTACTCACATTGAGTGCTTGTGGAACAGCCCAGCAGGGGGCAGAAACATCCGAAGTTGCGGCTGAACCCGAACAACCGGCAGTCGTGGAAACCCAAATGGTAAATACGACCTTTGGTGAGGTAGAAATTCCTGCACACCCGGAGCGAATTGCTGCCATAGATTATCTGGGAACGGTGCTTGCTCTTGGTGTCAAACCGATTGGTGGAGGCCAATTTCTAATGAACAGTCCTTATCTGGAAGGTCACATGGATGGTCTTGAAACGATAGGCGATTCCGTTGAACAATTGATGGAGCTGGAGCCGGATCTCATTATTACATTGAATCCGGACAAGGCCGCTTATGAGAAATACAGCAAGATTGCTCCAACCGTTTCGATCGCATCCATCACTTTCCCAGCACTGAAGGACGAAGTAAACTATTTCGGTAAAGTCCTTGGCAAAGAAGCGGAAGCAGAGAAGTGGCTGTCTGATTTCGATGAGGAGATTGCCAAAATCAAGCAGGAGGTGCAGAGTGTTGTTCCAGCTGACGCTACATTCTCCGTTATGCAGGAATATGATCGCCAAGTCTTCATTTTTGGTAATCAGTCGGGCCGGGGAGGGCGTAACATCTACGAATTGCTTGGATTGCAAGCACCAAAGAACATTCCAGCCGAGTTGATGCAGGGCGCCTATCATGAATTCTCCATAGAACTGCTCTCAAAATATGCCGGAGATTACATTGTGCTGACCAGTAACTCTCAGCTGAAAGAGCTTCAGGCAGATCCGATCTGGGGTTCATTGCCTGCTATCAAAAATGGAAAAGTGTACATATGGACGGAAGAGCAATCCTGGTTCCGTGACCCTATCGCCTTGTTGAAACAGACACAGGATCTGGCTGAATGGATTATTGGACTTAATACACTGTCTAAGTAAGAAACTTCAAAAAACCGTGCCGCCCAGTTTGCTGAGCAGCACGGTTTTCATATTTCTATGTAGGACTGAACAGTAGAAGGGGACTAGCTGTCTGTACGGAGAAGAAATAGTGGTGTGATTGCCGTATAAAAGATATCGGTTATTGTTTCTTTTGTTCGTTCTGAATTTCTTGCAGATCCTTCAGTTGCAGTGTGAGGTCATTCTCGGGGTTTGCGCTCACAATGACTTCTGACTGTGATTGTTGCTGACCTGGCTGGTTCGACTTGGCGGCAGGTTTGATTACGTAGAGACTTTGAACGGAGTTGAGCAAGCTGGCAGGGGTGTCTTCATACGTTTCCAGGAAAAGCACATAGTCTTTGGTAGGGATCAGCTTGAGGTTATCATCATTTATAATCTCGGTGTTGCCTAGTTGTCCGCCAAGTTGCTTCACTTCAATGTGTTCCCCGGCAGTGTAACCGCCCTTATAGGATTCAGCGACCTGAATCGTGTGGATCGTATAGATTTTATCAAAAGAAGACGGCTCTCCGCCCGGATCGGACGCTGGGTTTAACTCGTTCTCATTCGCAGCATCGGTAGCTTGTACGATATCGTTTAAAGCTTCCACACGAGTCTCAACCACACTGCCTTTCACAATGGTATTTGCTCTCTCGGACAGGTCGCCAATGCTGGTATAACTCGGGTAATCTTCAGAAGCAATGATGGTCAAGGGTGCATCGGACGGGGACGCGGTAGGTGTAACAGAAGAGCAACCAACAGCAGATAGAATGAAAATGGAAGAGAGAAGAAGCGTTAATACTCGTTTTTTGTTCATGGACAGGAATCCTCCTTGGATTTTGGAATGAGTTCGTAGCGGATTAGTACTTGGATCTTACGTTGTTTATATCAAAAGTTTGGGGTTGGGTCATGGAATTGCGGTTGCGGGAGTAAGACATAATGGAAGGACTGCTTGTTGTCGGGTTGTCACCGAGCCATACGGAGTGTCCGAGTTCATGGACGAATACGCTTTGAATGAAGTTGGATAAGTTGGTCGCGTCAGGAGTAATCGTGGATGCATTGAGTTCGATGCGGAAGCTTACAACTTGACTGCCGGATACGGAGGCGTAGTTGACACCATATGCTGTGTTATTGAAGTTTCCTGCGGTGATGGTGTTCGGAGAGTTACTTGTTTTGGTGAATTGAACTTTGGCACCTGCATTGTTCCAGTTGGCAAGGGAAGCGTCCATAGGGGTCTGCCAGGCGGAGGCGTAATTATACGTGCGAATGGGGATGGTGGTGCTGGGATAACCGTAGGTTAGAAAGGTTGCCGCATAGATGGTACTGCCGAACATGGCAATCGCCGAGAACAACATGATGCTCATCAAAAACTTCCTTTTCATACTTAAAACCTCCAATAAATGTATTTTTTATTCTCTATTATAGTAACAATTAATAGTTAGATTAAAATGAGTCCGAGGTCGTTGTTTTTGTCGTGAAAAACATGAAATATATCTTGATCCTAACCTAATGGTGTCAAAATAAGTCATTTTCTGTTCGATGTGCATGCATAATTTCCCTAAAGTTACAAACAATACATCCAACTTACACAGGGAAAGGTAGTGCTTGAGCATGTGCAACCGTTTTTCATTGGCAGCCGATCTGGATGAAGTCAGAGATCATTTCAAAGTTCAGCGAGTGATGTATTATTACAAAAACCGATACAATATCAGTCCAACCCAGCATACGCCGATTATTTTGCATCAGGATGGTGAGCGTGTATTGGATGAGTTCCGGTGGGGGTTCATTCCATTCTGGGGTCGTGATGCCGTTAACGCGAATCTCATGACCGTGCATGAGAATCCTTCCTATTACAAACTGGTAGAGACCAAGCGCTGCGTTATTCCGTGCAACGGATTGTATTACTGGCGGCAAGAGGGCAAGAAAAGTTATGCGGTTCGTGTTGTCATGCCGGATCGTGGCCTGTTTGGCATTGCTGGTTTATACGAAGTATGGAAAGACACACGAAAAGAGCCGCTTCGGACCTGCACGATGCTTATGACAGGGGCGAACATGGTTACCCGCGAGTTTGGTAGCAAAATGCCAGCCATTCTCTCCGAAGAAGAGATCAACACCTGGCTTGATCCTGCCAATACACGAGTGTCTCAGTTGCTTCCGCTGATCAAATCCTATAACAGTACAGAGATGAATCTGTATCCGGTAACACCAATGGTTGCTAATGACGAACACGACTGTTTCGAATGCGTGGAAGAGATGGATCAGAAGCTGGCCTACGTTCGGAGTTTCTGAAAATCTTTTGAGTAGAGTGAAGATGAGGGGGCCGAGAGTCTGAAGACACTCTGCTCTTTTTTTCCTTTCTGAAAATGAAGAGTTGCAATTGCGGTGAAACGTAACTATAATCATTACAGTAAGCGAACGCATATATTCATATATCTATTAAAAGAGATATTTATAATCAGGAGGGAACCACGAATGAATCCAAAGTTTAACCAGATGTTCGAACAAGTTTCACTACCGACTGGCATTACACTGAAAAACCGTATCGTGCTTGCTCCGATGACTCATATGTCCTCTAATGCAGATGGTACGATATCCGATGCTGAACTTGCTTATTATGCACGTCGCACCGGTGGTGCTGGCATGTCGATTACGGCTGTAGGGCATGTAACAGAGACTGGGATTGGTTTCCCGGCTCAGTTTGGCGTCTATGATGATCGCTTCATTCCCGGCCTGAAGAAACTGGCTGATACCATTAAACAACAGGGTTCTGTAGCCGTATTGCAAATTTTCCATGCGGGCCGTCTTACTCCTGAACAAGCCGTACCTGCGGGTCAAGTGGTTGCTCCTAGTGCAGTTGCGAGTGAGCGTCCGGGATCTCCTGAACCAAGAGAATTGACAGATACCGAGATTACTTCCATTATCAAAGACTTTGGTGAAGCGACACGTCGTGCAATCGAAGCCGGATTTGATGGTGTTGAGATTCACGGTGCGAACGGTTATCTGATCCAACAATTCTTCTCCCCGCATTCCAACCGACGTGAAGATCGTTGGGGCGGAAGTGCCGAGAAACGTCTGACATTCCCACTTGCTGTAGTGGACGAGATTCAGAAAGTTGTTGCCGAACATACGAAACTGCCGTTCATCATTGGTTATCGCTTCTCCCCGGAAGAACCGGAAACACCGGGACTCACGATGGAAGAAACGTACCTACTAGTGGATGCGCTGAAAGATAAAAACCTGGATTACCTTCATGTCTCTGTGAACGAGTTCTGGTCCAAACCAAGACGTGGCGAAGCAGATACGCGTTCAAGAATGGAATTCATTCTGGATCGTGTGAACGGCAAATTGCCTGTGATCGGTGTGGGTGCGATTCATACGGCTGCTGAGGCTGCTGAAGCGCTTCAAACAGGAGTACCATTGCTTGCAATTGGACGTGAGCTGATTATCGAACCGGATTGGGTTGAGAAAATCGAGAGTGGACGGGAAGAAGACATCGAAACGATTCTGACCAAATCGGATCAGGAGCGCTTGGTTATTCCTGACGGATTGTGGAATGCAATCATCCACACGCCGGGCTGGTTCCCTATGGCAGAAGATAAATAAGATACACTTCAGAACTGGAATGGAGGGGGCGAAAGCTCCCTCTTTTTGCACGTGGACCAAATTCTCCTTGTGATCGCACTGTGGTATGATGGAGGAACAGGATCAACTGGATAATCAACGGTTTGGAGTGAAGGAATATGCTCGTAGCTGAACGGTATGAGAAAATAGTGGAATGGGTGGATACGCAAGGCAGCATGCGTGTGACCGAACTTAGTGAGCGCTGCGGGGTGACGGAAGAGACGATTCGTCGTGATCTGGACAAGCTCGAACAGGCGGGCAGGCTCAGGCGGTCCCATGGCGGGGCGGTCAGCGTGAAATACAAGGAAGAGTTACAGTCGGAGATTCCGTATCCGGAACGGGCTGTAGCCCATGCAGAAGAAAAGCGCAGAATTGCAAGCGAAGCGGTAAAAATGGTGGAATCCGGCGACCGGATCGCCCTGGATGCAAGTACAACGGCGTGGTATATGGCGGCAGGATTGCCGAACATCCCACTGACGGTATTAACCAACTCGATTAAGGTCGCCGCAGAGCTGAGTAACAAGGAGCAGATTCGTGTGATTGCCACAGGTGGGCAACTGGCTTCGAAGTCACTGTCTTTTGTAGGACCGCTGGCGGAACGTTCGCTGGATGCTTACCATGTGGATAAAGTGTTTCTGTCTTGTAAAGGTGTGCATCTGACCAAAGGTATCAGTGAATCCAATGAATTGCAGGCCTTGGTGAAGCAAAAGATGATCCATATTGCGGATGAGGTCATTTTACTTGCAGATTCCAGCAAGTTTAACATCCAGGCGTTTACCAGAGTCGCTGAGATGAGCATTGTGGGGAAAGTGATTACAGATCAGGGTGTAGACGAAGAGCAGGTTAGCGCATTGATCGAACAAAATATTACGTGTATACGTGTGTAAATCAGAAAGGAATGAATGTCATGAAACATCCTTTTCATCTGAAAGCGGTATGGAATGGTGGACGTAACAGTGAGGGGACCATTGATGCAGGTGGATTAAAAACGGTCATATCGATTCCGCAGGAGATGGGCGGACCCGGTACAGGAACCAACCCGGACGAGATGCTGCTGGGTGCAGCCTCGACCTGTTACCTGATCACGCTGGCAGCGATGCTGGAGCGTTCGGATATTACGCCGGATGAGTTGACGCTGGAGTCAGAAGCAACGGTAGATGTTACAAATAACGTGTTTACGTACGAACGGATCGTACATAGACCCCGAATCGTGCTCAGCGCAGATGCCTCTGAGGCGGATCTGACCAAAGCCGAGCGCTTGGCGCACAAGGCTGAATCATCCTGTATGATCTCCCGAGCGGTGGCAGGTAATGTCGAGATGCAGACACAGCCAGTCATTGTTACCACTGGAGCTAACGCGGTGTGATATACTAAAGAATAGACGATTCAAGTCGTCATTTGTGCAAAATAAGGAGAAGTTCGGTATGACCACACAGAAGCGCAAGACTAACCGCTGGGTACGTTTAACACGTGCGATGAAGCTGAATTTTCTCAAATTGTTACGTGCTCCCGGAGGTGCCCATAAAGTATCCACCGGATTTGCCATAGGGTTCGGACTGGAACTGATCGTGATCTCGACCGCATCCCTGATATATCTCGTATTCTATCCCATTGTGCGACTGTCTGGAGGTTCGATGCCAGCAGCGATTGTTGGTAATGTGATCGGAAAACTTACGTTTTTGCCTATCATTCTGATGCCGATCGCGAAGCAGATTGGTTCCTGGATTCTACCTGCTCACAGCATGGGACAAGGACCGGTACACGAGAGTGCATTCATGGAACTGTTTCGTGGAAACTGGTCGGCCGTGAGTGAACTGTTACTTGGTGGATTGGATATCCTGGCAGGCATGTCTGTGTTCGGTGTCATTTTGGGTGTGATTTCGTACTTTGTCGTGAAATTCTTCTACGTCAGAGCACTCAACCGGCGTTATGAACGCCGGCTGGAGAAACGCCGACAAGCGGATCTAGCGTCGGTATCGCCTCCGGTATTAATCAGGAAGCCATCACAATCATAATCGGCAGCATCAACATGGATGCAGCGGTTGTCCACAGGATGCAACGGGATACAAACTGAGGAGAAGCATTGAACTGTTCAGCCAAAATAACGGCGTTCACTGCGGTCGGCATCGATGCGAGGATCAGCAGCACACTGAACAACGTACCCTCGACCTGAAGCGCGGTCAGAATCACCCAGGAGAGGATGGGCGCAGCTGCGAGACGGACCACAAGTCCGGTCCAGAAGGCTCGGCGTACATTGGGCAGCCAGGGCACTGTAGCACCTTTTGGTCTGAGCATCTGTGCTCCCAGAATGGCGAGAACGACAGGAGAGTAACCCGCGGCCATCATGGAGATGCCTCCATCGAGTGCGTCAGGCAGGCTCAGATTGGACGCACGTAGCATAATGGCGATGCCAGCAGCATAGATGGATGGCATGCGGAAAACGGACAGAATCGCATCTTTTACCGTGAATTGGGATCTTGCGGCAAAAAAGATACCTACTGTATTGACAATGATCATCTGTCCAATGACATAGACGGAAGCCTTGTCCAGTCCAAGTTGACCAAAGGCAAGCAGTACAAGCGGGAGCCCGTAATTCACGCAGTTCGTAAACGTGGAGACGAGGGTGAGACCCGCTTTTTCGCTTGCACCCAGACGGAAAACCCGGCTTAACAGCTCGGCGAGTGCCCACAGGGCAATCAGATTAATGATGGAGAACCAGAACGTGCTGGTGACGTCCGTCCAGGTAATCTCCGCATGCAGTAATGTATTGAAGATGAGCGCAGGGCTCAAAATATAAAGGGAAAAGGTCGAGAGTGACCGGGTATCCCAGTTCTTGAAGTGTTTTAACAGAATTCCTCCAATCACGGGAAGTGATATCGGCAGGAATACATGGTATAACGTGAGTAAAAATGAGTGAAGCAATGCAATTCAGTCCCTTCTGGATGAAAAACCTATCTTATCATAGCAGAAGATGCACCTCATATGAATGGATTTCAGTATGATCGTGTGCTTTCCACGCGTTGTTTAACCGATAATTTTACGGATGTGCAGCGACAGCGGATTGCTATTTTGATATGGCAGATTTATTATAGAAGAGGTGCAACAAGATTACATACACATAGAGGAGGAAACTGTAATGAGTGAATCAAAACGCTTGCTCGTACTTGCTGGCTCTTATGCCGAAACGGAAAATGAGGGCATTTATGCATATGAATTGAATGAGGATACAGGAAGCTTGTCCAAGCTTGACGGCATCGCTGGCGTGAAAAACCCAACGTTTGTCAACGTGGATGCTGAGGGTAACAAACTGTATGCGATTGGTGAAACAGCGTCAGCAGAAGGCAATAAAATGTCTGAAGCTGTAGCTCTGAGCATTGATCCTTCTACAGGAAAATTAACGTTGCTGAACCGGAATGACTCCATTTCAGCTCCACCATGTCATATCCAGCGCGATCCTTCCGGAAAATACTTGATCCTCTCCAGCTACCACGGTGGTCTGGTAGGTCTGCAAGCCTTGACGGATAACGGTGAAGTTGGAGCGCTTCTGGACGAGAAGAAACATGAAGGCCAAGGTGCGCATCCTGAACGTCAGGACAAGCCACATGTGCACTCCGCATTCTTCAGCCCGGATGGCAAATACATGCTGGTACAGGATCTGGGTGCGGATAAAATCGCGATCTATTCCATTGATGCAGACAAGAATGAACTTGTACTGCACAGTGAAACTAAAACACATGCGGGTGCAGGTCCACGTCACTTGGCGTTCCACCCGAATGGTCAATTCGCTTATGTGATCAACGAAGTGGATTCTTCGATTACTTCGTTCCAATATGATGCAGCAGCGGGTACGTTGACTGAATTGTCTACCGTATCCACATTGCCTGATGGATATGATGGCAAAGAGAATACAACAGCGGAAATCACAGTTTCCAATGATGGACGTTATGTATATGGTTCTAACCGAGGACATGACAGCATCGTTGTATTTGCAGTAGATGCAGACAAAGGTCACCTGACACTGGTTGAGCATGTATCTGCAGAAGGTGAGCACCCGCGTCACTTTGCGCTGACGCCTAACGGCAAACTGCTGATCGCAGCTAACCGCGATACCAACAACCTCGTGACATTCACGGTGGATCAGGAAAGCGGACGTCTGAAATACACAGGTCACAGCACAGGTGTATCCAAGCCGGTATGCGTGAAACCTGTATATCTGTGAATCAATTTCATAATACCTTTTAGTGAGTTATGAAATTGATTCGTGTAAAATGTTGAATTTTTAAAACCAGCTCTGCTGGGATTGGAAATGATAAGGACCCTGCCATGTGGCGGGGTCTTTTATATTGAAGACATAATGGGATGATTAGGTTTCTTTTCTGCTGTGAACGGGTTGGAATAGAGGATTAATCGCATTGTTTAATTCGGATAACAACGATTGATTATCAATAGTATCGTGCAAGTAACTACCCCACTTCAAAGTGCGTACTTCCTGAATGGATAGTCAGGGTCTACAATGAATGAGTAGCTAAAACAAACACTGCATGCATCTGAACAGACAAATTGGTGCAGGCTAAATATCTGATTATTATTTTTACAGGAACGACTCATACTTGAACAACAAAGGAGAAATAAATGATGAAATTGCAATTGGCACTCGACTTGGTAAACATCCCTGAAGGTATCGCACTGGTTAAAGAGGTTGAACAATATATTGATATCGTTGAGATTGGTACACCAATCGTTATTAATGAAGGTTTGCACGCGGTAAAAGCGATGAAAGAAGCATTCCCTAATCTCCAAGTTCTTGCAGACCTTAAAATCATGGACGCTGGTGGTTATGAAATCATGAAAGCAGCTGAAGCTGGTGCGGATCTGATCACTGTGCTTGGGGCAACCAATGACAGTACGATCAAAGGTGCAGTAGCAGAAGCGAAGAAACAAAACAAACAAGTTCTTGTGGACATGATCAACGTGCCTAACCTTGAACAACGTGCTCGTGAAATTGATGCGCTTGGCGTAGATTACATCTGTGTACACACAGGTTATGACCTGCAAGCTGAAGGGCAAAGCCCGTTCGAAGATCTGCAAACGATCAAAGCTGCTGTGAAAAATGCTAAAACGGCTGTCGCTGGTGGAATCAAGCTGGAAACATTGCCAGAAGTAATCAAAGCACAACCGGATCTGGTTATTGTAGGCGGCGGTATCACAGGACAAGCAGACAAAGCCGCAGTTGCAGCTGAAATGCAACGTCTCGTTAAACAAGGGTAAGCAGATGAGCAAAACACAGTACGCAGCTGACATCTTGAAGGAGCTGGAACGTACGCTTAGCCAGATCGATGATGCAGAGATGCAAGCGATGGCTGAACACATTCTGGCTGCAGAACAGATTTTTGTGGCTGGAGCAGGTCGGTCAGGTCTTATGGGAAAGGCTTTTGCCATGAGATTGATGCAGATGGGGCTTCGTGTATATGTGGTAGGTGAGACCGTTACACCTGGGATCAGTTCAAAGGACTTTCTCTTGTTATGCTCAGGCTCAGGAGAAACAGGCAGTCTCGTAGCGATGGCTCAGAAAGCTAGTTCGGCAGGTGCACCTGTCGGTCTGATTACAATCAAGCCAGAGTCCACGATTGGGCAATTGGCGACTACGGTCGTGCGTCTTCCAGCTTCAGCCAAAGAGGACACGGCAACTTCCGGAGCGGATGTAACCATTCAGCCGATGGGCTCGTTGTTCGAACAGGGACTGTTGATTGGCATGGATGCACTCATCCTCACGATGATGGAAATGAAGGGAATGACCGGAGCGGATATGTTTGGCCGCCACGCGAACCTGGAATAGAGTGAATAAATGAAAGACTGGAATCCTTTGATTGTGAAGGGTTCTGGTCTTTTTTGCGATACACAGTCATTCATGTCTATAGGTTTTATCCGTAATTTTCACTTAAACTTTGCATCCCGACCAGGCTGTAGTAGAATTAATAGAAAGCTGTATCGAATGAATGTACTTATTACATCATGCATGGAGCGGAAAGCTTACTTCGAGTGAAGTGTCCCGTGATATGCGTAATATACGCGATATAAGATTGAAGATGAGGGGGCTCGGAGCCATGGCGTCTGAAGTGAAGGAACGGATTAATCTGAAAGAAATCAACTGTGAGAAGGAATTGACCCTTGCGGTGATCGGTGGCAAATGGAAACTGATTATTTTGTGGCATTTGGGTCTGGAAGGCACCAAACGTTTCAGTGAGCTGAAACGCCTAATCCCTCATATCACCCAGAAGATGCTGACCAACCAGCTACGTGAGCTGGAGGAAGACAAGCTGATTGAGCGCAAGGTGTATGCAGAAGTCCCTCCTCGGGTGGAATATACGTTGACAGATCACGGTCAAAGCCTGATGCCCGTCCTGCACGCAATGTATAACTGGGGTAAAAATTACGGTGAAAATGTAATCTGGAAAGAAAGCTAAATAAGTAAGATCTATAATGAACCGCAGGGCAAATGGATTCTTCCATTACCCTGCGGTTTTTTATTTACTTTTAAATTTTGGTCAGATGAGCAAAAGTTTATACAAAACGTAGAGGACAGAAATAGCTTGAAGAAGCGAAGTTAAAAGCTTTCTGAAAGAAAGCTACATCGGAAGCATATACTGGCCTTTATCCTAGATACCCCTTTTCTATAGATGGAACTAAACATTCACACGAGAACGTAGAGGACAGAAAGAACCTGAAGAAGCGGAGCGTTCGCCTTTATCACCGGATTTTCACCTTTGAAAAAGGGAATCAAAAAATCCGGGGATAACAGCGATCGGAAGGTTGTTCTGTCATCGGAGTGGTAAGTGTGAATAATCTTTAGTCCAATCTATACTCCCCTGAACCATTTTAGTAGATGTCATGTATAGATGCGCGGAATATGATACGATGAGAGATATTGGAAAATGCAAGGAGGATGACAACTAAAGATGGAAAAAATACGTACACGTGCTGAGGTAAATCAGGAAACGACTTGGGATCTGAAAGACTTGTTTGTAACCGATGTAGAGTGGGAGCAGGAGCTTCGATCACTTCCTGAGGCTGCGGCTCAGATCGAAACGTTCAAAGGACGTCTAGGCGAAGGCGCTGAACAATTGCTGGCTTGTCTGGATGCTCGTGAAGCTTTGCAGGAGCGGATCGGCAAGACGGCTTCTTATGCCCGCTTGAAGCAATCAGAGGACAGCACCAATCCGGTGAATATTGAGAATTCAGCCAAGGCAGGAGATATCCTATCAAATCTGTCGTCGTCCTTGTCTTTTGTCAGTTCGGAGATCGTCGATCTGCCGGATGGAACTGTAGAGCGTTATATTCAAGAGCTTCCGGGATTGGAACCGTATGCGCGCAGTTTGGAGCGTTTGATTCGAGAAAAAGCACATCGGCTCACGCCGGAGACTGAGAAGGTACTCGCCTCTCTCGGAGAGGTACTGGATTCACCATACCGTATCTATCTGCGCGGTAAACTGGCAGACATGACGTTTGACGATGCTCTCGATGGAGAGGACAATAATCGTCCACTGTCCTGGTCATTCTATGAAAATAATTATGAGATGTCGTCTGATACGAAGCTGCGCCGTTCTGCATATGCTGCGTTCAGCTCGACATTGAATGAGTACAAAAATACGTTCGCAGAAGGTTATGCAACCGAAGTGAAGAAGCAGGTTGTTTTATCCAGACTGCGTGGTTACGACGATGTTACAGATATGCTTCTCAGCCCACAGCAAGTGAGCAAAGAGATGTACAATAATGTGCTCGATATTATCCAGCAGGAACTCGCACCTCATATGCGCAGACTGGCGGCTCTCAAGAAACGTGAGCTGGGTCTGGACAAGCTGATGTTCTGTGATCTGAAGGCCCCGCTTGATCCTGAATTTAGCCCTGCCATTACATATGATGAGGCGTGCACACTCATTCGTGAAGCACTTGCTGTGCTTGGGCCAGAGTATGGCGAGATCGTAGAGCGCGCATTCAGTGATCGTTGGGTGGATTACGCAGATAATGCAGGCAAATCCACAGGGGCATTTTGCTCCTCTATATATGGTTCGCACTCCTATATTCTAATTTCATGGGCGAACAATATGCGTGGGGCATTTACGCTTGCGCATGAAGTAGGACATGCAGGCCACTTTATGCTCGCGGGACGTTACCAAAAGCTCACGAATACACGGCCATCTCTTTATTTTATTGAGGCACCGTCGACCATGAATGAAATGCTGCTGGCAGATCATCTATTGAAGCGTTCCGATAATCCGAGAATGCGTCGTTGGGTCATTTTGCAACTGTTGAATACGTATTACCATAACTTCGTTACGCATCTGCTGGAAGGGGAATTACAGCGCAGGGTGTATGCACTCGCAACCAATGATGAGCCCATTACGGCGAAGACGTTAAGTCAGCTCAAAGGAGACATCCTCTCCGAATTCTGGGGACCTGATCTGGTTATTGATGAAGGGGCCAAGCTCACGTGGATGAGACAACCTCATTATTATATGGGACTATATCCGTATACCTATGCTGCAGGTTTGACGGCTTCCACAGCGGCTGCACAGCAGATTCGGGAAGAAGGACAGCCTGCGGTAGATCGCTGGCTTGATGCACTCAAAGCCGGTGGAAGTCTCACACCGCAGGAGTTAATGAAGCTCGCCGGTGTGGATATGTCCGGACCTGAGCCAATTCGTTCTGCAGTTGCGTATGTCGGCAGTCTGGTCGACGAACTTGAACGTCTGTATTCATGATCTGGTTCATATAGTATACGGACAAGGCAGAACGGGTTGTCTGCATGCACCGCCTTCCTTGCGTGGGGGCGGTGCATCTTATTTTGCATGGGGAAAGGAACGATGATGAATGGCGTTAACAAGCGTGTCCTCATCGATCGGCCGATTAAGCGTGGATGGTTTCGGTGTGTTTGATGACATGAATGGAGTACCAGGTTTTGAGGGCAATCAGGGTGGATTTTTTTCGGGATTCAATGAGTTTGCTGCAATGAATGCATTTGCTTCGATTTTTATTGGCGCCATTTTTCTCATCATTGCGGGAGTTATTGTTTTTGTTATTATTTCAGGAATACGCTCAGGGGCGTCAAATAACGCGGCAGCCTTGTTAACCCTGCATTCTACGGTGGTGGCCAAACGAACGGAAGTCTCAGGTGGAAGCGGGGATAGCAGTGCGACGACCCGGTATTATGCTACATTTGAATTCGACAATGGGGAGCGCACTGAACTAATTGTTGGCGGAAACCATTATGGCATGATGGTGGAAAATGATCGAGGGATGCTGACGTATCAGGGTACGCGGTTCAAGCATTTTGAGAGAGATGTACAGCCCCAGTCGGGGGTAAGCAAAGGTCAATTTTATACGTGAAAAAAGAACTGCGGCTCCTCCCAGCTGGGAGAGAGTCGTTTTTGGTATGCCCAAAAGAAAGAAAAACCGAAGGGTATTCAAACGCTTACAATGGTGATATACTCGTAAAATACAGTAAAACAGTATTAAACAAAAACAAACAAACAATAAATACAGAATAAAGTACAGGGTTACGGACTGAATCAAGGGATACCGTTTGGAAAATAGGATGGGTTCGAAAGGTTGGTGAAGCGCGGTGAGTGTGCTGGCTTATGATTTGGGCGCTGGGAGCGGGAGAGCACTACTGGGACATCTGAATGATCGAGGGATCGAAACAAGCGAAATTCATCGGTTCAAGAATGAACCGGTGAAGGTTGGCGAGCGGATGCACTGGGATATTCTACGATTGCATCATGAATTGTTGCAAGGGCTTACGCTTGTGAAGCAGCAAGGGGAACAGCCGGAGAGCCTGGGAATCGATTCTTGGGGCGTTGATTTTGGTCTGCTCGGTAATAATGGGGAGTTGTTGGGTAATCCGTATCATTATCGTGATACACAGTTCAACGGCATGATGGATCAGGTACGGCAAGAGCTGACCTCTCAGCGAATCTTTGAACGTACAGGGATTCAGTTTCTTAGCTTTAATACCCTGTATCAATTGGCAACGCTTCAACGTAGCGGTTCTCCGTTACTTCACGAAGCAGAGCGTTTTCTCATGATTCCGGATTTGCTTCGTTATTTCCTGACCGGAGAAGCGGTGAATGAGTTCACCAATGCAACGACAACGCAATTATACAATCCATCGGCTGGTCAATGGGATAGTGAGTTGTTGGCGAATATTCGTATTTCGGAAAAACTGTTCGGTGAAGCCGTACTGCCAGGCACCCGTGTTGGACAGTTACGCAGCAGTATCTGTAACGATCTGGGTCTTACCCCGACTCCCGTGATCGCGGTTGCAGAGCATGATACGGGTTCAGCCGTTGTGGCTGTTCCTGCAACGGAACGTTCATTTGCTTATCTGAGCTGTGGGACCTGGTCCCTGATGGGTACGGAGATAGATCATCCGGCAATTAGTGCCGAGAGTCTGGCTTTGAACTTCACGAATGAAGGCGGGGCGGGCGGAACATTCCGTCTGCTCAAGAACATCATGGGACTGTGGATTTTGCAGGAAAGTATGAGCGAGTGGGATCGTCAAGGGCAGGGAATTAGCTACGATGCGTTACTGGCGAAGGCGAAACATGCACCTCCATTTGCCAGTTTGTTTGATCCGGATGATGAACTGTTCATGCCAGCAGGAGATATGACGACCCGTATACGTCAGTATTGTCGTGATACAGGGCAAGTGGTTCCAGAGGATCAGGGAGCTATTGCCCGGGCAATTCTGGAGAGTCTGGCATTGAAGTATAGGAGAGTCTTGGAATGGACGGAACAATTGTCGGGACAGACGTTCAACGGATTGCATATGGTCGGTGGAGGCATCCAGAACCGCCTGTTATGTCAGTGGACAGCGAATTCCATTGGCAAGCCGGTATGGGCAGGTCCGGCAGAGGGAAGTGCCATCGGGAATATGGCTGTGCAATGGATGGCGAGCGGAGCTTTTAAGGATATCTGGGAAGCCCGTAAGGCCATCCGCGATTCATTTCCGGTAACTGTGTATGAGCCGCAGGACGGGTCAATCTGGGAAGATGCTTACGGCAGATTTCTGCGTGTGACGGCTCCATCTAATTCACAAGCGGGGAGTGAGGTGTAACATGCTGGCAGCCGAGCGGTATGACCGGATTGTGGAGATGGTGAATGTAAAAGGCAGTATGCGTGTATCTGAGCTTAGTGAGCGCTGTCGAGTGACGGAGGAAACCATCCGGCGGGATCTGGATCGGCTGGAACAGGCAGGTCGACTGCGTCGGTCTCACGGTGGTGCAGTGAGTGTGAAGGAAGATCAACCGGAGATCCCTTACCGGATCAGGGAGACAACCCATGCGGAAGAGAAAAAACGGATTGCACAAGCGGCTCTGGCAATGATTAATCCGGGTGATCGTATTCTGTTGGATGCGAGCACAACGGCAGGTTACATGGCAGCGAACATGCCGGATTTCCCGCTGACGGTCTTAACCAATTCCATTCAGGTAGCCACGGAACTGAGCAGTCGTGACAAGGTTGAGGTCATCTCAACGGGGGGCCAGCTGGCATCTCGCTCATTGTCTTTTGTCGGACCGCTCGCGGAGCGTTCTCTGGAGACGTATCATGTGGATAAATTGTTCTTGTCCTGTAAAGGTGTACATCTTGAAGGCGGCGGAATCAGTGAGTCCAATGAACTTCAAGCAAGGCTGAAGCAGAAGATGGTTGGCATAGCCGATCAGGTTATCTTACTTGCAGATGCCAGTAAATTTGGTGTTCGTGCCTTTGCCCGGGTATCCGGGTTAAATGCAGTCCATACGATCGTTACCGATCAGCCATTGGAGGCTGAACAGACAGATCGTTTGAGCGGATACGACATAGGGATTATTACGGTTTAAGCTTTTACTTAAATTAAAAAATCTGGGGATAACAGCGATCGGAAGGTTATACTGTCATCGGAGTGTTCATTGTAAATATTCTTAGTCAATTCATCTACTAATCAGTTAATAGGAGCGTGTAATTATGAAGGTCTCCTTATTCATTACCTGCCTCAGCGATGCCATCTATCCCCGAGTAGGGGAGGCCATGGTCAGACTGCTCGCCGCTCATGGCGTTCGGCTGGATTTCCCGCCGGTTCAGACCTGCTGCGGTCAGCCTTCCTACAATAGCGGGTACTGGGATGAGACTCGGGTAGCGGCCAAGACCATTCTTGAAGCGTTTGACGACAGTGATTTTGTAGTCTGTCCATCCGGATCGTGTACGTATATGATTCATCATTATCCCGAACTGTTCGCGGACGAACCGGTATGGTTGGAGAAGGCAAAACGATTGGAAGCCAAAGCTTATGAGTTTACTCAATTTCTCGTTCAGGTACTCGGGATAACCGATCTGGGCGCACATTTTCCGCACAAAGTAACCTATCATCCATCCTGCCACGGCAGCCGTCTGCTTGGTGTGAAGGATGAGCCGATGGCGCTGCTCTCTCAAGTAAAAGGTCTGGAATTGGTTCCGCTCCCATTTGCTGAGGATTGCTGCGGGTTCGGGGGTACGTTTGCTATTAAAATGTCCGATATTTCAGGAGCGATGGTGACGGAGAAGGTCGATCATGTCAAAGAGACACAAGCCGAAGTATTGGTGGGGCTGGACATGGCCTGTCTGATGAATATCGCAGGTAATCTGCGTTATCGGAATGAACCGGTGCGTGTGATGCATTTGGCGGAACTACTGTATGAGGGGGTGCGAACAGGATGAGCCAACCGGGAGTTATGGATACTACGGTCAAAGAACGTGCCGGACTGGCCTTGAATGATGATTTTCTGCGTAAAGCGGTCAAATTCACGACAGAACGATTGCGTAACGGGAAGAAGTCTGCCTCAGAAGAACATGGAAACTGGGATGAATGGCGGGAACGTGGCCGTCAGATTCGTTTGCACACGATTGCGTATCTTGATTATTATCTGAATGAATTTGTAAACAACGCCCGTGCGAATGGGGTTCATATTCATTTTGCAGATACATCGGTGGAAGCAGCGGCAATTGCGCTGGATATTGCGGCGCATAAGCAAGCTTCTACGGTGGTAAAGTCCAAATCAATGGTGTCGGAGGAAGTACATCTGAATCATGTGTTGGAGTCGGCGGGGATTGAAGCCATCGAGACCGATCTGGGTGAATACATCATTCAACTGGCAGGCGAAGCCCCTTCTCATATTGTCATTCCAGCTATCCATAAGAACCGCTATCAGATCGCAGAGTTGTTATCGAAGGAAGCGGGTGAAATTCTGGAGCCGGACACAACGGTACTTGCTGGATTTGTTCGCAAAAAGCTGCGCGAGAAATTCCTCGAAGCAGATATCGGCATGACCGGCTGCAATTTTGCGATTGCAGAGACGGGTTCCATGGTTTTGTTCGAAAATGAAGGCAATGCCCGTATGGTATCCACTGTTCCAAAAACGCAGATTACACTGATGGGCATGGAGCGGATCATCCCGTCGTGGACGGATCTGGAGGTCATGGCAACCTTGTTGCCACGCTCTGCAACAGGTCAGAAATTAACGATGTACATGTCAGGCATCACAGGTCCTCGCCGTACAGCGGATGCGGATGGGCCGGATGAAATGCACATTATTATCGTGGATAACGGTCGATCCCTTCAGCTCGGTGATCCCGAATTCCAAGAACTGCTGAATTGTATTCGCTGCGGTGCGTGTCTGAATGCTTGCCCGGTATATCGCCATATTGGAGGTCATGCCTACGGTGGAACATACAGTGGTCCGATTGGCGCGGTACTGACACCTGCACTCAATGGCAACATTGATGAATGGAATGATATTGCCGGTGCCTCTAGTCTTTGCGGAGCCTGCTATGAAGCATGTCCGGTCAAAATTCCATTGCATGATATGCTCGTATATCTACGTAGGCGTAAAGTGGAAGACGGCCATGGAAACAAAATGGAGAGCATGGGCATGAAGGGTTTTGCCGCTGTGGTTTCCAATTCCAAACGCTTCAGTGCGGCCATACGTCTGGGACAGATCGGGCAGAAGGCAATTGTACGTAACAACGGCATTTCTCTCAAGCTGGGTCCACTCAAAGGCTGGAACAATTATCGGGTTGCGCCAAGTCTCGCCAAGAAATCCTTCCGGCAGCAATGGAACAAGCTGGATCAGGAACTAAAGCAGGAGCAACCAGCTATGGATTCTTCCATTCGCAGTCGCATGGAGCAGATTATTCGTGAACGAGAGGAAGGGGAGGGCAAGCATGGTCACTGAACATCAGCAATGGCTCGCACAGTTGGAGAAGAAGTCTATTGAGAAACAGGAGCAGTTCATGAATGA
Source organism: Paenibacillus sp. SZ31 (assembly GCF_012912005.1). GTDB lineage: Bacteria > Bacillota > Bacilli > Paenibacillales > Paenibacillaceae > Paenibacillus. The sequence goes on along the minus strand of NZ_JABBEA010000020.1, from coordinate 69,466 downwards.
CATTGCTTCGAAATTGAGAAGACCAAGGCAACAACATGCGCCGATCCAACCCTTTCGGGGAGCACCCGACTTTTGGACTGAGCTGAAATGGGATGAAGAGAAGCGTATTCAAGCATTTACCGATAACTTTGTGAGTGTAGGCGCCCATATTGCCCGGGTTCAGAACATGGAAGAAGTGTCTCAATTTATTGCCAACAAATCTCATGAGCTGAGCGCGAAATATATCATTCGCCAAAATGAAGAGGCGCTAAAGGATCTCGGATTGGAAGAACAGTTACCGGATGTGCAGATCTCAGTCTGGAATAGTCAAGCGGATGAGAATTGGAGGGCGCGTGCAGCTGAGGCTGATATCGGTGTGGTCATGGCGGATTATGCAACAGCATACACTGGCTCGGTCACTGTGCTTTCTTCACCGGAAAAAGGTCGTTCGGTCAGTCTCTTGCCTACGGTACTCATCATCATTATTCCAGTAGATCGACTGTACACCAGACTGGGTGAGACGCTGGATCGATTTGACGAAGCGGGAAGAGAGAATCTTCCGGCAGGCATCCACTTTATTTCAGGGCCAAGCCGATCTTCCGATATTGAAAATGATTTAACCATTGGCGTACACGGACCAGGCATTGTATATGGTTTGATTATAGGTTAACAGTGTGTTGAACGTGATGGCCAATCATGATTTTCATAACTGTCCTAGATGCAGAATTCGTCTGCTGAGGGCAGTTTTTTGTTTATTTTTATAGTTAAAAACTATTAATATTATATTTGTTATATATTTCACCTATTAATAATGGAGGTGTATAATCCATTTCAAGAGCGAATTTATATGAGGTACGAAAGAGAAAGAGGAGGATGAGTAGACATGAGTATATTTTCTTACCAGGTTCCGTTCATGGACGGCCACGAGGGTGATTTTTCTGCTTTGAAAGGCAAAGTACTGCTTATTGCGAACACAGCAAGCCAGTGTAGCTACTCCCGCCAGTTCAGTGAACTTCAGCAAATGTATGAGAACTATCGTGATCAAGGGCTGGAAATTCTGGCATTCCCTTGCAACCAATTTAACGACAAAGAACCTGGCAGTAGCGCTGAGGTAGCCGAGTATTGCAGAAGTCAGTTTCAGATATCCTTTCCGATTTTGGAGAAGGTTGATGTCGTTGGGCAATCGGCGCATCCAGTGTTCCGTTATCTGATTGAAGAAGCGCCATTTCAAGGTTATGATCTGGACACGAAGGAAGGAAAGTGGATGGACACCTTTGTGAAGGAGAAGTATCCAGAGTTGTATCAAGGAGACGGGATCAAATGGAATTTCACCAAATTTCTGATTGACCGTAATGGGGACATCCATGGCCGTTATGAAACGACAGTAGCTCCGTTAGAGATGGAGTCGGCTATTCAGTTTCTGTTGAAGAAATCATAACAATAACTTAATCCCTGTCCTGAGGTCCTATGACTTTGGGACTGTTGAAGATTAGAACTGGAAATGTTAGGGTAAAAGAAGATAACCAATGCATACATTTTTTTTAATCAAAAATGACCAATATACCATTTCGGTCAGTTAGTTCTATCGTTGTTTTATCGTTATCTGGATGAAATATGAAAATGTGCAAAAAATAACTTGAATGTGTTGTTCTGAAGAGGAAGTGCAATCGAGTCTGTAGTCACGTCATTATTTTTTAGTTGTAGAACTCTTAACTTGGAAAGAAGGAGTGAGTGTCATGCCACCAATTTCAGTGCCTCAACCGAAAACATTTGGCCCACTGGGCAACTTGCCGCAATTGAACTTTGATGAGCCGGTGCAATCCCTGGTGAAGCTGGCTGAAGAATATGGACCGATCTTTCGTATGGAGTACCCTGGACGAAGCGAATTGTATATTTCCGGTCACGAGCTGGTCGCCGAGGTAACGGATGAATCCAAATTCGACAAACGGGTCTGGGCACCCCTTGCGAAGGTTCGTGCTTTTGCAGGAGATGGACTGTTTACGAGTTGGACCGAAGAACCGAATTGGAAAAAAGCCCATAACGTGCTGCTGCCAAGCTTCAGTCAACGTGCCATGCAGGGATACCACAACAAAATGATTGACCTGGCTGTGCAGCTGGTTCAGAAATGGTCGCGATTGAACCCGGATGAGACGGTTAACGTTCCGGATGATATGACACGGCTAACGCTCGATACGATTGGACTGTGTGGTTTCAACTATCGGTTTAACAGCTTCTATCGGGAAGAACCACACCCATTCATTACGAGTATGGTTCGTGCGTTGGATGAATCCATGAGTTCATTGCAGCGACTGCGTCTGCAAGACAAGCTGATGATCACCAAAAAGAAACAGTTTGAACAGGATATCCGTTCGATGTTCTCGTTGGTGGATCACATTATTGCCGAGCGCAAAGAGCAACCGCAGGAAGGGGCAGACGATCTATTGTCCCACATGCTCAGCGGTAAGGACCCGGAGACGGGAGAAACACTGGATGATGAGAACATCCGTTATCAGATTATTACCTTCCTGATTGCTGGACATGAGACCACAAGTGGACTGTTATCCTTCGCCGTCTATTATCTGATGAAGAATCCGGAGACGCTGGCTAAAGCTCAAGCTGAAGTGGATCAGATTCTGAAAGATCCAGTTCCAACGTACAACCAGGTTCGCAATCTGAAGTACGTTCGTATGGTTTTGAACGAAGCATTGCGATTATGGCCTACAGCTCCTGCATTTTCCCTGTATGCAAAAGAGGACACGATACTTGCAGGTCAATATCCTTTGCAAAAAGGCGACAGCGTCAGTGTACTTATTCCCAAGCTGCATCGCGACCGTGAAGCATGGGGAGACGATGTTGAGGAATTCCGTCCGGAACGATTTGAAGATCCGAGCAAAGTGCCGCATGATGCCTACAAACCTTTCGGTAATGGTCAACGGGCCTGCATTGGTCAGCAGTTTGCACTTCAGGAAGCAACGCTCGTACTGGGCATGGTGCTCAAGCATTTTGACTTCATAGATCATTCCGATTATCAGTTAAAGGTGAAAGAAACCCTGACGCTCAAACCGGATAACTTCACAATTCGTGTACGTGCTCGTGGGGGGCAGCCAGTCATGGCCGTTCCGGGTGTAGCGGTCGAAGAACCGACTCCGGTTGCCAAAAGAACAGAGCCGGATGCGGCGAATGCCCATCACACACCGATGCTTGTTCTATACGGTTCCAATCTGGGGACCGCGGAAGGTATTGCACGTGAAATTGCGGATACCGCCAGATATCAAGGTTTCCGCAGTGAGGTCGCTGCGCTGGATGATCGCGTTGGCAAACTGCCGAAAGATGGTGCCGTTATTATTGTCAGTGCATCCTATAATGGTCAGCCGCCAAGTAATGCCAAGATGTTTGTCGAGTGGATCGAACATGCGGATGCCAATGAATTCAAAGGTGTGCGTTTCGCCGTTCTTGGATGCGGTGACCACAACTGGGCCAGCACCTATCAGCGTATTCCGCGTTTAATAGATGAACAGTTATCTTCCAGAGGAGCAGAGCGATTATCGCCGCTGGGTGAGTCAGATGCAAGCGGCGATTTTGAGAAACAGGTGGGGGATTGGACAGAGCAATTATGGCCGGATCTCGCACGAATGATGGGACTGAAATTAAACACAAGCTCCAATAGCGAACGCAGCTCACTGTCTGTACAATTTGTCAGCGGACTCGCCGTAACCCCGCTTGCGGATACGTATGATGCACATGTGGCAGAAGTACTGGAGAACAGGGAGCTTCATGACGCGGGCAGTGAACGAAGCACACGTCACCTGGAGATCAAATTGCCTGAAGGCATAACCTACAAGGAAGGGGATCATCTGGGCATTCTGCCACAGAATCCACCGGAACTTGTGGAACGTGTACTTCGTCGATACGGGTTTACCGGTACGGAGCATTTGGTTCTGGATGCATCCGGTCGGAGTGCCGCGCATCTACCACTGCATCAACCGGTTAACCTGTATGATCTGCTCAGTCATAGCGTTGAGCTTCAGGAGGCGGCAACTCGTGCGCAACTGAGAGAAATGGCAGCATACACAGTATGTCCACCGCATAAGAAAGAGCTTGAAGCGCTGCTTGATGAATCCATGTATATGGATGAAGTGCGGAATAAACGGATATCCATGCTGGATTATCTGGTGAAATATGAGGCTTGTGAACTGCCGTTCGAGCGCTTCCTGGAATTACTGCCTTCATTAAAAGCCAGATATTATTCGATCTCCAGTTCACCGCGTGTTCAGCCCGATCAAGCGAGTATTACGGTGAGCGTAGTGCGAGCTCCGGCATGGAGTGGACAGGGAGAATACAAAGGCATTGCGTCCAACTATCTGGCTAACCTGAAGTCGGGTGATGAGATTGTCATGTTTACCCGGACACCGGAATCCGGGTTCCAATTGCCGGAAGATGCACAGGTTCCCGTCATCATGGTAGGTCCGGGTACAGGTGTTGCTCCATTCCGAGGTTTCTTGCAGGCAAGGCATGTATTGAAGGAACAAGGTCAAGAGGTTGGCGAAGCTCATCTGTATTTTGGATGCCGGAATCCCGAACATGATTATCTGTACAAAAATGAACTGGAAGCGGCCCAGCAAGAAGGGCTTGTAGAGCTTCACACGGCCTTCTCCCGAGTGGATGGGGAAGAAAAATGTTATGTACAGCATCTGATGAGAGACGATGCCCGTCATCTGATTCCTCTGCTTGAAGCGGGTGCGCATCTGTATATTTGTGGTGATGGTAGCAAAATGGCACCTGATGTAGAAGCTACTCTCCAGCAGGCATACACTGATATTCACGGCAAGTCCGCGAAGGAAGCAGAAGATTGGCTTAATCAGCTTCAGCAGGAAGGTCGTTATGCCAAGGACGTATGGACAGGCATCTGAACTAAACATGTGAAGGATCAGCTTGATCCGTAATTGGCTGAGCGGTGAGATACAGAAGCAGTTCTGTTCTCACCGCTTTTTGACATAAACTGATTCTTCAGCAGAAGAGTGGGCGCATGGGTTATAATTATATATTGGAAGGGAGCAACCGTATGCAGACATTCGGGAACCAGTATAAGGTTTGCGAAAAGAATCAGCTTTACTTCCGGCTACAAGGCCGTTTCAGGCTCTTTCTTCCGGCGGTTGGCCGATAGATCGACTCAACGCTGGAGAGAGGAAATAGAATACGGGAAGGGACTCTGCCTTTTCCCTGGAGTTCAAGATAATCCAGTCCCACGCCTACAAGTCTGATATTGTTAAATGCATTCCAGGAAGGGAACGTCGTACGGATTCCGACTCTGATGCCTCGCCGTGTTCGAGGAATATCGAATACCCGAATGGAATTCAGGCTGAGTGGAATGAATAATTGACGGTTTACTTTGATAAACTGCTTTGAATAGACACGACGAATACGTCCCGGTTCCAACCCGGAGAGTGGAGTATTCAGTTCGGCAAGGTGCCCCTGGAGTTCTGCCAGACGCTGCTGAAGTGTTTTTCCAGTATGGAGATGCTGCCAGCTCATAAGTATTCCTCCGTTCGCCATTTGTACCTAGTATATGAAGGAACGGGGTCGGAAGGTGTACGTTTGATAGCCCATGTTCTTTAAGGCTAACGGGGTTTCTTTTATAATAGAGGAGTGATTCACATGATCGTAGAAATGTATAAAGACCTCATTAAGGATGAGCGTGGCAATTATTATATGGCAGTGCAGATCGAGGACAATGAGCTTACGCTCGTTAATGCATTCGTCGAAGCGGCATTCACGCCTGAACTGATCTACAATGAAGAGTTTCGTACCAAGCATAAAGAGATGGAAGGCGGGTTTGTAGGCAAAATAGCGATGGACCTGCTTCGCCATGATGTGGTCATGGGTATGAAGCAAATCGACCGCAAACTGTTGAACCTGTCAGATGTGGAGCAGCAGTTCACGGTAAATTATATTGATACGATTGAATTTTATCGTCATCCGGCGTGGCAACGGAAGGTGTAGAAATAAAGAAATGCAAAAGCGCAAGTGCAGGGGCAGTGAGCCTCCGCAACTTGCGCTTTTTGCGTACAAACAATTAACGATACGTAGGATGGATGATGCCAATATCGCGCTCAGTTTTCAAATTTCCATCAGCATAACGCTGCATTTCATTTCCTTTGATCCGGATCGGTATGCACTCGCCTTGATAGAAAAGCTCCCCCTCGACGGTGCGAACGCTCATTCCAATAACGTCTTCCAGATGTCCGCTATGATCCGTCACCAGCCGGATCCCTGACGGGCCGTCCAGATGAACCTTGCCTTCCAGATATACCGTCATGCGATCAGAGGTGTTGACCAATTCATATCTTAATCCATGGACCTTCCGGCTATAAGCCGTGTTGCCAGATACGATCTCACCATGATCCATATCGATAGGAAGCAGACCGGTAAACCAGAGCTGATTCGATCCAACAGGCATAATTCCGCATAACCGCTCCACATAATCGAGAAGACAAAGGATAGTAGGTGAGTACGTCTCGGTAAAACCTTGTTCTCCGGTCCACGGGCTTAGTACCTGACCAAATCGCTTATCTTTGGATAGAGCGGACAAGATAGTCTGCATTACCCAAGTCAGTTCTACATATCGATGATGATACTCGAATGCGTGTGGTGCCCGAATCAGACTCAGGAAATTGGATGCCCCTCCCCAGCTGTTATAGGAGGAAAAGGGATCGAATCTGGGATCATCCATTGAAATCGATGTAAACGGGTATTTAGCGAAAAACTTGCTTGTATTCAACAGGTACCGACGTAGTAGGTTATCGAACAATTCACGGTCGCCCACCTCGCAGGCCATCACGCGAAGCAGTACATCGGATTTGACTTTGACCAATTCGTCATTACGGTCCCGATCATAGAAGAACATATCCTGTTCGTCGTAACAATAACGGAAGAGACTTTCCAGGCTGGATTCGGCTTTTGCTTTCCAATCCGTTCCCGATTCTCCAAGCTCCTCTGCCATACGGGACAGATATATGCGCTGACAATAGATATTGGCGGTCAGATCTGGTGCCAGAAACGGCAGAATCGGAGAATCCGGGTGATAGGCAGAAGCATCATTCATGTAAGGTGTATCCGGAACATGCCAGAATCGGGGAGATAAGTCATGTCCGGTGTCAAACGTACTGAAGGCTTCTACACAGCCGGTTCCTCGAGTATTACGGTTGCGTGCAATCCACTCATCGTAACGAACCATGGCCTTATACATCGTATTGAGGAAAGACGAGTGCTTGCCATGAAGCTGATAGTGGTTCCACACACTGCGTGCCAGTGGAGTGACCAACTGGATTTGCCGGAAAGAGGGTCCGTTTGCCGTGAGTTTATACGGAAGCAATCCATCATCTCTTTGCTGCTCGGCAAATGCGAGGTACGTTGTTTCGGACACGGAAGGCAGCAGGCGAGACAGCAGCTCCGCATTGATGGTACCTGTGCTCTCTAACCAACATCCCAGATAGATGCCACCTTCTTGTAAAATGGGATCGTTGTTTCCCATGGGCAGAATGCAAGCAAGCAATTTCTCTACTGCTGTATAATACGTAGCTTCCATTTGTCCGCCCGATGCCGCAAACCGGATACCCGACGCATGCCATTCCTGTAATAACTGCTGATCTTCCGGTTTAACTGGCTGAACTTGATCCATAATCGAGATGTTGCGTAGCCGATTCAGTATCTCTTCTGTCATATGTTCCTCCTCACAGCGTCTGCTTATTGATTCGATTCAAAGATACGAACGGTCCCGTTATAGAAGTCGGAGACAGCTTGCTCCACACTTTTTCGTCCAAATCCGATCTCCTGATTCGTCGTCTGAGCTAACTTGGAGAACTCTGCAAATCCAGGAGGGTTGTAGCTCACGTCAAAAGGTTCAGTCTTCGTAGCCTCGGAGACGAGGCTCGTGTAGTTATAGACAATTTCCTCCACAGGGCCTGCACCTTCCTGAAGAAGATTACGATTGGCTTCCGTAACAGGCACGCCGCGGTCATTACCGAGGATTTTGGCTGCTTCCGTATCATGAATCCAGAAATCCATTAACGTTGCCACTTCCTTCGGATGTTTGGTATTGGCATAACCTGATAATCCCTGACTGGATTCAAATACAACACCCGTTCCCTTAGGGCCACGTGGTACGGGGAGAAGGACTAACGGGTCTTCCGTCAAGCTCTGGAATGCAGCCAGCTGGTTGGATGGCAGGAGGGTCATGGCTGCTTTACCTGTGATCAACAGGGACTTACTGGTGTCATCATGCGGGTTGGATACCTGCAATTCCGGTGTAACTACACCGCCGGATGCCGAAGTCTTTTCCCAATACTGGAACCATTCCAGAATATCTTCCTTGGCGAATCCGAGTGTGCCGTTTTTCATGTCATACAGCTGTTTACCCCGTTGTTTTAGATAAATATCCATTCCGTCGACGGTAAAATTGTACGTTGCATAAAAGCCGTCTCCGAGCTTGTCGGACAACTCCTTGCTAATGGCGGCATAGTCCGCCCAGTCCCAATCCGAAGCTGGCAAAGGCACGCCGGCTTTCTCAAAGAGTGCCTGATTTACAACAATTCCCCGTGCGTTCGCACCGGCAGAGATATGTTGCAGCTTCCCGTCGAGACGTCCGTATTCGATCATGGTTTCATCCATACCGTCCAGATTCAGTTCGTTGCCTACATACGGGTCCAGATTAAGTAGGACATCTTTTTTGGCATAGTCCACGACATTTCCCCCAAGGAAAAAGATATCTGGTGCTGTGCCGGATGCCAACTGGGTATTCAACTTGTCAAAATATCCGGAGGAGGGTGCAAATTCACCTACAATTTTAATATCCGGATGTTTTGCCTGAAAGATCTTCAAGGCTTCATTCGTAATATCTGCCCGTTTCTGGTCACCCCACCACATGATGCGCAGTTCGACCTGTCCGCCCTCGGTAGTTCCATTATCATTACCATTGCTTGCATCATTAGCACCCGTGTGGTCTGTTCCGGAGCAAGCGGTTACGAATAACAAGAGTGAAGTGATCATACCGATCATGAAGCGTTTGAACATGGTAAATCCCCCTGTCTATGGATAATAAGAAACGTGTTGTTACTTCAGACCTGTGGTCGCAATGCCCTCAAGGAAATATCGTTGAAACAGTAAAAAGATGATGGTCACGGGAAGCAGTGACAGGGTGGACATGGCGAGCAAAGCGCCCCAATCGGATTGTCCTGATGGATCGAAGAGAGACCGAATGCCCAGCTGCACGGTGAACAGATCAATTTTGCTCAGATAGATCATCTGGCTGAAAAAATCATCCCAGCTCCACAGGAAGGTGAAGATCGCGGTTGTAATCAGTGCTGGAACGAGCAGTGGCACTACGATTCGGAAAAAGATCTGTGATTGCCCGCAACCGTCAATGGTTGCACTCTCGTCCAGCTCTCGCGGAATACCGCGTATGAATTGAACCATGAGCAAGATGAAGAAGGAATCCTGCGCGAGCCATTTGGGCAGAATCAGCGGGAAATACGTATTAATCCATTGAAGCTCATTGTAGAGAATGTACTGGGGCACCAGAGTAACATGGTAAGGCAACATAATTGTGACCAACATCATGCTGAACCACAGGCCTTTGAATCTGAACTTCAATCTGGAGAAGGCGAAGGCTGCAAGGGAACAGGAGATCACATTGCCCAGCACACTCATGACCGAGATCAGCACGGAGTTGCCGAAGAAACGGCCGAAGGAGATGCCCTGGAGACCTTTCCAGCCATTAATATAGTGCTCCAGCGTGAAGCTGGTTGGGAAAAGACTGCCACTGGTGAAGATGAGATGGTTCGGTTTAAACGAACTGAGAATCAACCATAGTACTGGATATAACATCAGCAGACCGAGGAGTATAATGGCGGCATGCCTCCCGGCCTGAACCAGTTGTCGTTTGATTGGCACATGCATTACCTCCCCTCCTGATTGTCCCCGTAGAACACCCAAAATCGGGATGTAACAAAGACGATTGCGGTGAATACCCCGATAATGACCAACATGATCCATGCCAGAGCCGAAGCATAACCCATATCAAAGAACGAGAAACCTTTCAGATACAGATACAAGGTATAGAACATCGTTGCATCGAGTGGACCCCCGCGGCCATCCCCGATCACATAAGCTGGTGTAAACGCCTGGAATGAATTGATCATGCTCATGATCAGGTTAAAAAAGATAACGGGGGAGAGCATGGGCAGGGTAATTCCAAAAAATTGACGTATCTTGCCCGCTCCATCGACATCGGAAGCTTCATATAAGTCTGCCGGGATCTGTTTCAGACCAGCAAGAAAGATGACCATGGCAGACCCGAATTGCCACACGGATAGCGTGATGATGGTATAGACCACATAATCCGGATGCGCAATCCAGGATGGTCCCGAGATACCAAACCAGCTTAAAAACTGATTGACCAATCCATTCCCCTCAAAAAGTTGCCGCCAGACGATTGCAATCGCGACGCTGCCACCCAAGAGGGAAGGGATGTAATATACGGTCCGGTAGATGCCGAGGGCTCGAATTCCCTTGTTCAGCGCCATTGCCACCAATAGGGCGAAGGCGAGCCTTAGTGGAACGGATAGAAAGACATAATAAAACGTCAGCCCAAGGGACCTGCGAAAGGTATCGTCCTCGGTAAAAATGTGAACATAGTTGCTAAGTCCGGTCCAAGTCGGTGATGACAGCAGGTTGAATTTGGTCATGGATAAGTATAGGGACGCAACCATCGGTCCCAGTGTCAGACAGAAGAGTCCGATCAGCCAGGGCAGAAGAAACAAGTAGGCTGTGGTATTGTGCTGACCGTATAAGGGCTTGGTCTGCTTTTTCATCATGTGCCTCCCTTCTGAATGGGTAAGAATAATGGTCACCAGTTATGAATCCGCTTACAACATACGGCGTTCTCTTGGTAACCACATCATACCGGGGAAGGGGATCAGCTTGAATCTCATTTCTTCGGATCATGACTATCGATTTTTTCGGAATGCAGCAAGCGATAATCTGAAGGACTCATGTTGAACATTCTTTTGAATTTCGAGCTGAAATAACTTGGCGAACTGAAGCCGGTCAGTTCTGTAATATCCCACACGGTTAATTGGGTTTCCTTCAGCAGTTGCAAGGCGTGTTTCATCCGAACGCCCGTCACATACTGAATAAAAGAGGTACCTGCCCCTTCCTTAAACAGTTCGGAGAAATAGGTAGGATAATAGTTAAATCGTTCAGCGAGCAACGTCAACGTTAGCTCCTGCATGTAGTTCTCCTCGATATATCGTTTGGCTAACTCTATAATCGTCCCATCCCCATCTTCTGAAGGAAGTTGTCTACTCAGGAAATCTTGAGCCCATTGCATTAATAAGCGTTCTGCTTGATCTGGCGTCTTGAGCCACAGTATCCATTCCGGGGTCATCGGAAAATCCATCAACAGTGAAATTTGAAAAATACCTCGTGTCATTCGGGATGGAGAGAGCTGGAATGCTTCGTGAAGTTCCTTGCGGATCAGGCTGCGGAAGGAGTCCAGTTCCCCTCGGATGAGGCAACGATGTAGCGTTCGGGTAGTTTCCTCAGGCAGTAATGGACTATAATCTGTTCCTGCCTGAGGATTCGGAGTGTTGCCAGCCCGTTCAGCTGAATTCCAAGCCAGAAGGGAATGGATGTAACCTTCTTTCCAATGCTCAAGTCCAGAACCAGAAAGTCCCACCCCAATCTTGAGTTTCATGGAAAAAACAGATGCCGTATGTCCCGTGAGCTGTTGGATGAATTCGTACTGCATACCGTCTTGTACCATGAAATGCATGATGCCTGCGTGTGCTGAATCATGAAAAACCTGGACATTGTCTGAATCAGACTGGGCGATTTCGTAACATACCAGCTCAAAAGGGAGATGCATCTGCTCGTGTGAGCGATCTTTTCGAATATTCTGCTTGTCTGATTGACTTATACTCGCGGTGATGAAACAGACCTTCTGATCCTGCCGTGATTCGAGATGGAACAATCGAAGTCGTTCTGGCAGTGAGGAAGGCGGAAGACGATTGCCTCTGACGAGATCAAGAAGGAAACGTTCTTTCATTTCCCGGTAATACTGAGATAGGCGCCATTGCAGCAATTCGGAATCACCTCGTACTTTACGTTGATCATCCAGATCCGCTTTGATTTTGCCTAATGTTGCTTTCAGTTCATCCCGGGTTACAGGCTTCAGTAAATAATCCATCACCTGGCTGCGGACCCCCGCTCTGGCATATTGAAAATCTTCATAACCCGTGATAATGACAATCTGGATAGAAGGATTATAACTGCGGCAGACATCCATTAATCGGACGCCATCCATGACCGGCATGTTCATATCGGTAATCAGCAGGTCGAAGTGTTCAGATTTCAAAAGTTCGTCAGCTTCAATCCCGTTAGATGCTTCCCCTGTTATAACAAAGCCCATGTCGTGCCAATCGACTTTCAATTTTAATCCTTCGCGAACTTCGATCTCGTCATCTGCGATTAATACGTTGTACATCATATTCCTCCTGTATGGGTAGAATCAGTTCAATACATGCGCCTCCGCTCTCATCGTTCTCTATATGAACCGTGAACAAGGCACCATAATGCAGGCGGCAACGAGCAATGACATTGCCCAGTCCAATATGCCAGCCTTCATTATGCAATATGGATTCCAATGAGGGGGGAGCTACGGGATGTTGCAACTTGTGGATGATTTCTGCTGGAATACCCGGTCCGTTGTCTGAAACGCTGATGTGCAGACGGTCATGCATCCGGTTGATCCGTATCTGGACCTGGGCTGTGGTCTGATGCTGGAAGCTGTATTTCACTGCATTTTCAATAAGCGGCTGAAGAATAAACTTGATGATGACCACGGAGTTCAGTGTGCCTTCCTTCGTTATCGAAATGTTGAGCTTATGACCAAAACGAGTCTGCAAAATGGAGATATAACGTTGTACATAATCTAGCTCTTCGGTTAGGCGAACACGGTCGTCATTAGTGTTTATGGAAAAGCGCATCATTTTACCCAAATCCTCAATGACCTGAACCGTATCATCCGTTCTACGCTGAATGGCAAGGCTGCTCACCAGCTCCAGGGTATTAAACATAAAATGTGGATTAATCTGTATGAGAAGTGCTTTATACTCTGCTTGCTGGCGGAGCAGCTTCAGCTCGAATTCATTCTGGATATGCTGTCGCAACTGACTGATCATATAACGGAAAGTGAAGATCACATAACTGATTTCGCTCTTTACATTTTTATCCGGAGGCAGTAGTGAATCCGCTTGGTCGAAAGCACCTCGTTGAACCTGTCTCATCGCCAGCACCAGTCTGGTCAATGGCTTGGTCACACCGTGAGATAGCCATGCAGCAGCCAAGAGGGAGACCAGTATCAGGGCAATCGTGACCACCACAATCGTGCTTTGGAGTTTATGGAGAGACAGGTACATTTCCTTTTCCGGTGCCAGACCCGCCAATATCCAGCCCGTACGTCCCAGTTCCTTGTATACAAGGATGTCTCGCTGTCCTTCCTGGTTTGTGAGATATGTGACTCCGGATTTGAGCGGGCTATTACGAATACGATCGATCTCTGCGGTAGCTACAGCACCCAACGTGTCTACCTGCTGTGAGAGAATAGGATTTCCTTGCTCGCCCAGCAGAAAAATAGTGCTACTCTCCGCAAGATGTATGCGACGGAGCGGCTCCAGAAAATAGGATTCACTGACATTCACCTTCATGACACTCTGCGCTGTAGCATGATGAAAGGTGCCAATGGGCATCAGCAGACTGACCACCGGATTGCCATGATCTCTCACACGTTCATGTTGGTCGGTGTGTGCAGGTAACCAGCGTTCCCCCAACGTGTAGAAATTCGTATACCAGGATTCTTGTTGAAAGGCAGGATCATACGCTACCTGATTCTCACTGCCAATTCGCAGTCCATTCCGTCGATAGATGGATACATCCGAGATACTGGTGTAACTGTTCGTTGCCTGGGTGAGAAAACGGCTCATCGCGAGGTTGGCCAGCATCTTTTCTCCTTCCGAAAGGTTCGGATCTCCGATCGCATTATCCCAGTTCTTGCCCATATCACTATTGAAAACAAGAGAGGCGACATCATAGATTTGCATCTGCACCATGTCTACGTATGAACCGTATTCCTCCATTTTCTCAAGAGCAGAGGATTCGATGTAAGAGCGGATGACCATGCGTGATTCCTTGAAGAGCAGGTAGGAGAGTGTGCCAAAAGCGAGGACAAACAGGACAACGATAAAGGCAATCAGGCGGTTTTTTAAAGAGAAGAACATGGATTTCCTCCTTCTACCGAGTCAACTTGCGTGCGCAGGTTAATTATAAAAATATAAAAAAAGACTGCGTAACATGCGCAGCCTTTAAATGAAATTAATAATGTAGTGAAGATCTGGGAGACTTAGAAACGAACCAGATTATTGACGTTGACAGGCAAGCCCGTGGAAATGGCGCGATTGGCCGCAATCCCAGTCAGAATGGATCTGGCACCGTCTACGTGGTTAGCAGCACGATGGAACGGATCTTCTACAGGCTCTCCGAACAGATCATTCAGCAGAACCGGGTCACCTCCGCCATGTCCACCTGCTTTCTCTTCCACTTCAACCTCATATGGCGCATCGAACATCGGGAGAACCCGCAACGTTTTACCGATCAAAGCACCTTCCTTGCTCTTGTCACCCAATGAATTGACATAGGATTGCTCCACAATGTTCATTTCAATCCGGCCTTTGGTGCCATTAATGGCAATGCGGTAACCTTCCCATGGCTGGTAGGCAACGAGGGAGTAGGTCAGAATCGCTTTGTTCCGATACTTCACAAGAACGCCCATCGTATCCTCAATGTTGATGCCATCCCCGAATACGCTCTGATCGCGCTGGTAACCATCTTCTGATTCAGCATCCAGATACATGGACTTCATATGAGCATCCGAATCCAAATGCAGTGCAAAAGGGTCATCCTTCGCGATCGGGTTGCCAGTTGCCCGGTTGTAGAACTGCGTTACACCGCGTTCTTCTGCGTTTTCTCTGCCGTAATACATCAGATCACCGAATGCGAACACGGTATCCGGCTGTGAGCCAATCCAGAAATTCACCAAGTCGAAGTGATGGGTGGATTTGTGAACGAGCAGTCCGCCGCTATTACGCTTGTCCCGATGCCAGCGGCGGAAGTAATCTGCCCCGTGGCGGGTATTCAGCAGCCATTCAAAGTGAACGGAAGTGACTTTCCCAATGGTATCATTCAAAATAAGTTCCCGAATTTTAGTGTGGTGCGGTGCATAACGGTAGTTAAAGGTGACTCTGACGTTCTGGCCAGTCCGCTTGACGGCATCCAGAATCTCCTGACATTTCTCCTCATCGATGGTCATCGGTTTTTCGGTAACAACGTCACAACCCAGTTCCATGGCACGAATGATGTACTTGTGATGGGTGCGGTCAACGCTCGTTACGATGACATAATCAGGTTTCTCGTTCTCAATCATCTGATCAAACTGATCTGCAGGATAAGTGGGTACCTCAGGATACTCGTACTTTTCCTTCAATAGTTGATTCGCGTAGTTCATACGGACTTGATTTATATCGCAAAAGCCGACAAGCTCGGATGTATCCCTGTAATCCCGGGTCAAAGCACCATAAAAAAATTCGGCGCGGCCGCCGGTTCCAACTAATACATAACGTTTCTTGTTACTCATGTCTATCGCCTCCTTGAATATAGCTCTAGACTATAACAAGGGAGTACTTCTTTCGCCGCATTTTATGCGTAACCGCTTTCAAATGCCGCATATTTTGCTATAATTTATGGAAAGGAGAGAGGGAGACATGACAGAACCTTTTCGTGCAGATTTTCATGATCCCACGGATTTGCTGCACATCGAATATGATCGTCGCATTGGGTATTTCTCGATGACGGATGACCACCTGCATGATCATTATGAGTTGTATTATCTGTTGTCTGGCGAGCGTATTTATTTCATCAAGGACCGGACTTATCGGGTCAAGGCTGGCGATCTGGTGTTTGTTGACCGCAATACGGTTCACAAGACATTGGAGAGCGGTATGCCCGACCATGAACGAATGGTGCTGTATTTGAAGCCTGAGCTTTTTGCAGCCATAGCTATTTCCGCGGAGTTAGTTGAAGGCTTGAAGGAACCCTTCTGTTGGGAGATTCCCATTGTAAGATTTCCTTCACAGGTCACGGAGGTTTTGGAGCGGATGGTTAGCGAGATGGTGGATGAAATGCTTCGTCCCCAACCCGGAAGCAACCTGTTGCTTCGTCACCGGGCTATTGAATTGTTGCTGCATGCCTATCGAAATCAGGATGTTGGCCGGTTATGCTCCGATGATCGTGAGCCGGTTCTTCATCCCAAGACACAGGCCGTCGTACGTTACCTGAATGAGAACTATCAGAAACCACTGACACTACCGGAGGTGGGGGGTATGTTTCGCATTAGTCCGCATTACCTGAGTCGATTGTTCAAACAAACGACGGGCTTTACCTTCAGTGATTATCTGAATCTGTTACGGGTGAAGGAAGCACAGCGTTTACTGCGAGAAAGTGAAGAATCCATTACAGACATCGCCTGGCTTGCGGGGTTCAGTAACTTCTCTCATTTTGGCAAGATGTTCAAACGTACCGTTCAGGTATCACCAAGAGTCTACCGACAGGAATACAAGGAATCGGGTTCTGTGAGGACCGTAAAAGAGGGAGAGAATATACGATGATTGAAGCAAGATTGAATGAACTGGGGATCATTTTACCACAGGCCAGTGCCCCCGCAGCAAAATATGCCAATGCCGTTATTGTCAATGGAATCATGTACGTATCCGGGAAAGGACCTGATACCTCTGAACGTGGCAAACTGGGATCAGACTTCACAACAGAGCAGGGATATGATTTTGCCCGAAATGCTGGACTGGAGGTGCTCGCTGTCGTTCGAGACGTGCTGGGTTCACTGGATCGGGTGAAGAGAGTGGTTAAAGTGCAGGGCTTCATTAATGCGTCTGCTTCGTATCAGGAGCATCATAAAGTGCTGAATGGATTCTCGGATCTGATGATGGAGGTATTTGGGGATCAGGGGGTACACGCCCGTTCGGTATTCGGTGCCGTATCTGTGAGGGATAATTTGCCGCTGATCATTGATTCTATTTTTCAAGTGGAGGAGTAGGTATAACGATGACAGAATCGTCTTCATTAAATCCGATCATGCTAACGATTCCCGAGAGCTTCTACACAGAACGTCTCATGATTCGTGCCCCGCAGTGGGGAGATGGCAAGGCTGTGAATGAAGCGGTCCGTGAAAGTGCGGAACAACTGCGGTTGTGGTTGCCTTTTGCCGAGAAGATCCCGTCATTGGAAGAGTCCGAAGTGACTGTTCGCAAAGCAAGACTGCAATATCTGGAGCGTACCGACATGATGTTACATTTGCGTGATAGACATACGGATGAATTCGTAGGCAGCAGCGGGCTACATCGCATTGACTGGAATGCACGCTGTTTTGAGATCGGTTACTGGATTCGAACATCGCGAGCTGGTGAGGGTTTGATGACGGAAGCGGTGAGAGGCATTGAGCAATTTGCCATTACGCATCTGGAGGCTAACCGGCTGGAGATCCGCTGTGATGCCAGGAATGTACGAAGTGCCAAAGTAGCCGAACGAGCGGGTTATACGCTGGAAGGAATACTGCGCAAGATGCGGCGGGACAGCACAGGTACGCTGGTCGATTGTATGGTTTTCTCCAAAGTCAGAGGCAGTGAGTTTAAGTAAATGGAGGGTAGGTATGGAGCGAATTGGTCAGGGAAGAACTGCGGAAATCTATGCGTATTCGAACGAGCACATTATGAAGTTATATCGAATGGATTTTCCAATCGAAGCCGTCCAGAATGAATTTAGAATAAGTGAGTTGGCATTCAAAAAAGGACTCCCCGTCCCACAGGCAGTATCCTTGATAGAACATACTACTTCGCGTGCTGGCATTGTTTTTGAGCGAATCCAGGGGATTACCCTGTTATCACTTATCATTCAGCAACCGGAGTTACTAGAGCAGCTCTCATCCAAAATGGCCGAGTGCCATTACAGACTTCATTGCAAGAGAGATGATGAAGCAACACTTCACTCTCAGAAACAGATTTTATCGGGAGCGATCCGCAATGTCCAATTATTGTCGGAGAATGATAAAGCACGAATACTTTCTTACTTAACAACACTGCCTGATCAACAGCAGATCTGTCATGGCGATTTTCACCCCGATAACGTGATGCTGAGTGAAGCTGGCGATCAATACTGGGTCATCGATTGGATGACTGGCATGTCGGGTGATCCTGCGGGTGATGTGGCTCGAAGTTGGGTAATATTAATGAGCGGCACTTTGCCGGAAGATACGGAGCCTGCGATACGAATGGGTTTTGAAATGGCTCGTGAATCACTGGTCGAATATTACATTAATCACTATATACATCTTTCCGGGATTTCCCGGGAAACGGTTGAATCCTGGATGCTGCCAGTTGCTGCAGCGCGTCTTGACGAGGATCTGCCTGCTCAAGAGGCGGAACAGCTGCTCAAGTTTGTTCAGGAAATACTTCGTCGGCTAGACGAATCTAACTATATTATATAAAAAGGGTAGAGAAAGAGAGGGGACGAATTCATGCTGCATTCATTAAAGGCCATACAATCATATAAGTCAGGTAACATGCCGGAAGCCCAGCAGCAATGGCTGCAACTGCTGGCAGCGGCGGAGAAGCCCCATATTAACCTCGAACGCATTCATTCCATTGCCGAACTTGAGGGTACGAATCCGGTGTTGGATTACACTGAGCATACACTGCACGTGCTGGAGAAACTTCAGGTTTCTTTTTGGGTGCGAGAAATTCTGGAGGACGTATTAATCTGGTCAGAGACGGCGAAGGCCGGATCACGGGAGCAGCGGCGAATATGGCAAAAGCAGGGCGTTAACCTGTTTGTGCACAATGTGGGGTCAGCCCAGTTATATGATCTATACGCAGGGGCAGACCAGCTGGATAACGAAATCGGTAAAAGCAAGGAGGCGAGTATAACTCAACTTGGTTCTACGAGTGCTGCTCTAAGTAAGAATGCAGATATAAGCGAGCATACTGCGCCGCCTTCACACACACCAAGGCATGAGATTATTCGTACGCTAATTGCTACGCATGGACTTATCGGCCAATACATACGCGGCGAGATTCCATTTGCCGAGAATGCGCCGCTTCACGCCTTGATCGTCAAAGGATGGCTAACTACAGATGAACTGCACACCATACTGATGGCATTAAATGAGTGCATTATTGCAGGTGTTGATCCAGCGCTATGGAATCAGGTTTGTGCTGAGGTACAGCGAATTGTAGGCTGGATTATCGCCGGACCGGATCATGAGGACTGGAGCGTGAAGGAACGGTTATCCCGTTTAAGAAGTTCATCCATACGGCAAGGAGAAGCTATGGACGAGGCTTATGCCAAACTTCAAACGGAAATGGATGTGGAACCAATTCTGGCTCCGCTGGCGCATCGTACTCTGTGGTACGTGGAGTCGGCCATGCAGGATTTTTCGTTGCAGGAGATGGTGAAAGTGTTCCTTCTGACGCTTCGCAGCGAAAGTATGAATCCAACATTTTTGGAGAGTCAATCCGATATAGTCCGCCATATTAGCTTCGAACCATTGATGAATACGATGTATTACGACTATAAAGGCGTCAAGAAGCTGAATATTTACAAGAAACGAATGATTGAAAAATATTTGGAACAGTATTCATGGGAACAGATTGCGTCAGGGGAGCAGATCGTTTATCCTCATCTAACCCATCGGATTGAACGTCATACGAATCTGCCGGATACATTATTCGTGACCTTTGAATTTTCCCCAGCGGCGGAGAAATTGATCGCTTTCTGTATTGAAGCGGAAAAGTCGCCGTTATATGAGAAGGCTGTGCTGCTTTTATTCGATCTGTTCGGGTTGCGCCGGGATGCCTATGATCGGTTCCATAACGAAGAGACGTATTTGTCCGATATGAACAGTTCCGGTGATTACAAAAAAGTGCTGCTGGACTATATCGTTGGTAAACGGGTACTGGATATTGGTCCAGGTGGAGGAATTCTGCTGGATCTGATTGAGCAGGAAAAACCGGAAGTGGAGCCAATCGGTATCGATATCTCAGCCAATGTCATTGAAGCGCTGGAGCGCAAAAAACAGCGCGAGGGACACAGATGGCAAGTCATGAAGGGCGATGCCCTGCAACTGGAGCAATATGTGCAGCCAGGCACCGTGGATACGGTTATTTTTTCATCCATTCTGCATGAATTATATTCATATATTGAACTTGATGGCCGAAAATTTAATTCCGACACAGTCGCGGCAGCGCTGAGAAGTTCATTCCGTGTGCTGTCACCTGGCGGAAGAATTCTGATTCGGGATGGCATCATGAGTGAACCGGAAGCACAGAAGCGCCGGATTCGTTTCCTGGAAGCTGATGGGATGCGCTGGCTGGAGCGGTATGCAGAAGATTTTCAGGGACGTGCAATTGAATATGAGCGGGTCTCAGACAACGAGGTTGTACTGCCGATTAACGATGCGATGGAATTTCTCTATACGTATACGTGGGGCGAAGAGGCATATGTACATGAGATTCAGGAACAGTTCGGTATATTTACGCCAACTGCCTATGAGAACTGTATTCGAGAAGCGCTAGGCGAACAAGCCGAGATTATCACCTTCGAACATTTTCTTCAGGAGGGGTACACAGAAGCACTCGGAGAACGAGTGATCTTCATGAACGAAGATGGCGAGCTTGCGCCTTTGCCAGACAGCACCTGCCTGATCGTCATTGAGAAGAAGAAAGGGTTGGCGGACGGATGATGAGCGAGTCCAGCACGGTATTGTATTTTGTTAGACATGCGGAGTCTCGATATGTTGAAGGACAGGAGCGCGAGCGTGGGCTGACAGAACAAGGTCATCAGGATGCGAGAACGGTTGCCAGTCTGCTCCATGGGGAGCAGATTCAACTTTTCTATTCCAGTCCATACAGACGGGCGGTGGATACGATTCAGATTCTGGCAGATCAGTCAGGTGGAATTGTGGTGACGGAGGAAGATCTGCGTGAACGCCAGTTATCGAGTTCGGATGTGAGGCATGATCATTTTCGTGAAGCCAAGCAGCGGTTGTACTGTGATCCTACGTATGCGTATCCTGGAGGAGAGTCTGGTGAACAGGCTCGCTTAAGAGCAGTAGCAGTGATCGAGAGAATTCTGGATAAACATACGGGTCAGAAGGTAGTCATCGGAACACATGGAGACGTGATGACGCTTATTTTTCAACACTATGACGCTTCGTACGGGTATGACTTCTGGGAGAGTACTTCAATGCCGGACATCTACAAGTTAGATTTTGACGGAACGCACAAGTTGGTTCAGGTCACTCGATTGTGGGAGTAACAGAACTGTATATGAGACAGGCATTAGCCAGGATGAGATTGGAGAGGAGTGAGTCGGACAGATGAAAATTACGCTGTTGCCTGATACATACTTTATTGAAAATCTAAGCGTATCTTCATTACAGGATAGAATGTACTGTATATTTGATCTCGAGGGTACGGGCATTAATCCTGTGGTGGAGAGTGTGACACAATTTGGTGCGATGCATTACCAAAGAGGACAACAATGTAATACAACATTTTCTTCACTTACACGCGCGAACAAACCTATACCAGAACCTGTGGCGAAATTAACAGGCATTTCGAATGAGGATATGTTGGAGGCTCCTTCGTTCGTAGAAGCATTTCAGACCTTTCTGGAGTTCATTGGGGATAACGTTCTTGTGACACAAGCCGGATATGAGTATGACCTGCCCATCTTGAAGCGGCATTGTGATGAATATGGTCTCCCGATGTTGACCAACCCGGTGTTGGATACAAAAGCGATGTTTACTTACATTCATCCTGAGATTAACGAGGTCGTTTCTACAGATTTTCTAATTCGGTATTATGATCTGAATACAGATGGAATTCACAGGCACAATGCTTTGGCAGATTGTGGTGTGATCGCTGGTATCTTTGAAAGTATCCTTAGCGAATATGAGGAACTTCAATTGGATCATTTTACAGCCGATCCTAATCGAATGATGAAGCGTTTTGTTATACCTGAGATGTATTTGACATGATGATGAACTGGAGGGGAGATCAATGAGCAAAACGGATGTGGAGAAGCTACTGTTGGATCTCAACGAGGGACGGATTCTGACCCAGCAGACATTCGAAGGATTGGATGTGGAAATTTACCTGGATGAAAGGGATGCCCCTGCATTTGCTGACGAGTGGATGAAATCCTTTGAACGATGGGTTCAAGCTTCCGCTGTGGCTGAAGAAGAGGTGCTGCGCGCAGGTAGGGAACAGGCGTTCAAACAGACCTTAGCTCTCACCGACGAACCTGAGTTAGCGGGGTATGTGAGTGATGATATGGGTTTAATTGGCGCTGCACTGTTACAGGATGTGATGCAAGATTCCTTTGTGAATCAGCTATTGGAGAGTTATCGTCAAGGTCGATTGCCCCTGCGATAAGCGGGGGAGGACGAACAGGGTTGTTTCCGTTTGTATAAAAAAATAGCATCAAATGTACATTGTGAGTCGGCTGAAGCATGAGGTACAATTCACCTAAGCAATAAATGAGAATGATAATCATTATATGTAAAACATTCTCATGGTTACATCAACAGATCACATAGGGGTGAAGGGTATCATGGTAGGTTTTATTAAAGGTTTCAAAGGGTGGGCGATTACATTACTGCTCATGGGTCTAGTTATTTCAGGATGTAGTACAAATACCGCAACGAATGCGGAACAGACTCCTGCAACTGAAAGTGCAGCTTCTGGAGAAAATACTACTGAAACCGAGACAGAGCCTGCTACACGGGTTGTACAGGATGAATTTGGAGATGTGACGATTCCGGTTCAACCACAGCGGATTGCTGGAATATATGTAGAAGATTATCTGAAGGCGCTCGATATTACACCTGTAGTGCAGTGGTATCATCCTTTGTGGGGTGTGCAGGAGTATTTAAAACTGGACGTTCCGCAATTTGATATAACAGGAAGTATTGAAGCTTTGTTGGAATATGATCCGGATCTCATTATTGTGGATGGTGTAGTGGATGCGGAGAAATATGAGATGTATTCCAAGGTAGCACCGACGTATCGTCTACCTGAAGGCATTCTGCAGGATTCCAATCAAGTCTTGACAGCCATTGCCGATGTTGTAGGTAAACCGGATAAGGGTGAAGAAGTTTCGAAGGCATTTGAGGCTAAAATTGCGGATGCCAAGTCGAAGTTGCAGGAAGCGGTCGGGGACGAGACTGTTGCGGTTGTCCGGTTGAATGTTAACGATAACACGCTGGCGTTGTTCGGCATCAAAAATCGCTACACCGGATTTATCTATTCAGAGTTAGGTCTGACACCTCATCCACTGGTAAGTAAAATGGAGGACTACCAGGAGATCCTGTCAGAAGAAGCAATTCCGCAGCTTGATGCGGATCACCTTATTATTTTCCCTTCCAATGGGGAATGGTCATCTCCAGAGAACAAGGAAGCCTTGAAGGTACTCGACAGCAAGTTGTGGCAATCGCTTCCGGCGGTTAAAAATAATCAGGTGTACATTATGGAAAGATCACATTGGCAATCAGGTGCGATTACAGCAAATTCCATGAAAATCGATGATCTCTTGGAAAAAATGACTCCATAAGTGAATCAATTTCATAAGACCTTAATCCATTTTTAGTGAGTCATGAAATTGATTCGAGCATGATCCCATAAGAAAGTTCTTCAGCCAGGGTTGAAGAGCTTTCTTTTTTCGTATACACTGTTTTAAATGATAACAATTCTCAGTTAAGGAAGATGAACATGTGCCCCACGATAATACAATGGATTCCCAAGCCCTGGCTATGCACGCTTCAACATATGGAATACGTAGATCACAACACATCACATATTGATAAACGTTTGCTATACAGAATATCGTCTTCCCACTCTCTATTCGTTGTAACGTCTGGGAAGGGTTCAATGCTTTGCTCAGATCGGGAAGTTCATTTGGAAAAAGGAATGATTATGTTTGTTCCCGCTGGAACATCCATTAAAATAGAAGGTTCTACTTGGACTGAAAATGAATTGCAATACTATAAGCTTGATTTGATGGTCGCTGAGTTGAAAGAAGAGTCTTCGAACGCTTTGTCTAGAAGAAACATGGAGGAGCAGCAGGAACCTCCCCAAAGTACAGATTCTCCGAGAATACTACCTCTTATGCAGCTGAATTACAGCCCGTGGAGTTCCTGTCTGGAATCCTTGGAACAAATACTGCGTCAACAGATCACTGGCGATTGGCTGGAGCAATGGGAGGTGCAGCTTCGTTTCCAGGAGTGGTTCCGTGCTTTGCTTAGCCAGAGTAATCCTGAAATCGAAGCACCAGATGAACGTGCACGTCTTCAAAGTTCAATTCGTTATATTGGCGACCACTATGATCAAATGATAACCGTGGATGAGCTCGCGGCAGATATTGGTCTTACTAGAGCCAGCTATACTCGGCAATTCAAAAAAATTACAGGCAAGCTTCCGCTTGATTATGTGAATACCGTTCGGTTGGAGCGCTCGAAACAACTATTGCAGCTGACGGATGATCGCATCCATGAAATTGCTCAGAATGTAGGATTCAGCAGCGAGTATTATTTTGGTCGCCGTTTCAAGCAATATGCGGGTATTTCACCTGGATTGTACCGCCGTCATCACCGTCAAGAGGTTCGTGTCTTTGCTCCGTATCTGGAAGACTTTGTGTTGGCTCTTGGCGTAAAACCCGTATTGCAATGTTCGCATCATTCCTGGGGCAGACAGCAATATTTGGAGTTGGATGATGTACCCGAATTTGATGTGAGCAAGCAGGATGCTCAGTTTAATCTGGGCAATGTACCTGACTTTATCATGCTGGACAAAGGATATGATCGATGGAATCTAGATCGCTTCGAGCAGGTAGCACCTACATTTTACGTGGATCATTTGGGAGAGGATTGGCGCTCCATTTTGAAATCCACAGCCGATGTGTTGGGGAAGGTGAGTCGGGTTCAGGATGTAATCGGTGCGTATGAAGACAAGGCAATGGAAGCCA
This sequence comes from Paenibacillus sp. SZ31, assembly GCF_012912005.1. Taxonomy (GTDB): domain Bacteria; phylum Bacillota; class Bacilli; order Paenibacillales; family Paenibacillaceae; genus Paenibacillus. Next base: position 44,287 of record NZ_JABBEA010000020.1, on the reverse strand, counting down.
AAGGAAGGTTAGCACGTTATATGCGTGGTCAGACGGTAGCTTTTTTACGTATATCTGCATCGGATATTACCCTCTATGGGGATCAGCAGGGCTACGTCGGGCCTGTAATTTATCAGGATCTTGGATTGACTCCTCACTCCCGTGTGCAGCGATGGACAAGACACGAGCGGAGGATTCTCATTGGATTGGAGCAGTTAAGTCAGCTTAATGCGGATCACTTGTTGATTACATTTGACACTGGAAATTCTGCTAAACCTGGAGATGAGCGCAAACTGCTCGAAAGGGATGAATGGAAACACCTGCCTGCGGTGAAGAGTGGTAATATGTATGAAGTGGATTTCATGTCGTGGATGAACTACGGTGTGATCTCGCATGGGAAGAAGATTGAGGATATTCTGCGGTTTATGGCTTGATAATGTATTATCTTAGAGATGTTTAGTTCAAGAGATCATAATCTTTTCAAATACTATCAAAATTTTGTGATGTAATTCGCGGGCACGCTAAGAATCTACGGGTACTGCCTTTTTGGTTAATCTATAATCTGTTTGATTAATAGACCAAATAAAGGGAATTTAATTAGGTTGTGGAATATACTACAAAAGATAGGATGCAACCTAAAGGAGAAGAGTAATGATCAAGGATAAAATTCCAATTTGGTTCTGGTGTACCTCGATAGTAGTTGCCATTATGCTGATAATCAACTTGTTTCAAGTAGATTCTCGTATTAGCATGCTTGCACTAGGCATTCTAAATATTGCTAATGCCATTCGGATGTGGAAGAAATATCGGAACTCAGCAATTATGTTTTTGGTAATAGGTGTTCTTGGTACAGTTTTATTTTTCAAATATCTATTTTAATAATCAGAAGCCTGACCGTCATTTATTTGGCGGTCTTTTTCGTCTCCAAAATTAAAACAATGGTGGAATCACATGAGCGACAAACTACAAAAATATCTTTGCGGCCTCGTGTGTTGAACGATCCTGATCACTACGACGATTGAGCCAATACAACTGCTCAAAAGGCTTGTTTCATCTGAATTTAGTGTAGCGTTTACAAAAAAACAGGATAACGAGCACAAAATGCGAAAGCGGATGTCCTTGACTGAAAGATTGCGACATACCATTAGAAGAAGGCTGATCTGTAACGCAGGGATTGAGGTCTTCAAGCATAGCCATAAATGGCGGATGGGAGAGCTGTAATGACAAAACGGGTAATTCTGTTGGAAGAAGGTACGGCAGAGATGAAAGGGCTAATGGGCAGTAAAGGGGCTGATCTTGCAGAACTTATCCTTGCAGGGTGGTCTGTCCCAGCCGGATTTGCGGTCACAACGGAATGCTGTCGCGAGTTCTGTACCCGTCTTGGACATCTTACCGGTGAAGGAGAGGAAGAGATTGTTAACGCTATCCGGCATCTGGAACAGCAAACCGGCAAGTTCTTCGGACATTCGGAGAATCCGCTACTACTCGCGGTACGCACGGACCAGGACCAGGATCGAACATCATCAGCTTCGACACAATCACTGCTCAATGTTGGTCTGAATGATGTTACTGTGGAAGGACTCGCACGTCAAACCGGTGATCGGTTGTATGCACTTCAATGTTATCTAGATTACTTAAAGGAATATGGACAGCTGGTATATGCAATTCCATCTGAATTTTTCACAGAAATATCGAGTCACGTCAAGGGTCAGGATGAAGCTGAACTTGAATTAACCATTACGGAATTAAAATATTTAATTGAAGCGAAGGGACGTAACCCTTTTCCTCAAGATGTTCAAATTCAATTCAAAGAAGCAATACGTGCGGTACATCATTCACAACGTATTAAAGCATCCAGATCTCAGGACGAGATCATGCGTAAACCATATTATATTTCTTCGGAGCAAAGCGCTCCTGTTCTTATACAGACGATGATGCATGGAACATGCGGAAACTTAAGCGGGACCGGAACAATATATACGCGCAATCTACTTACAGGAAAAAGGGGAGTCACTGGACAATACGTCCCAACCGGGAACGCCAGCCAAACAGATCACGGTCTGGAGCGTTTACGGAATGATGAACCTGAGCTGTACGCACGTTTGCTGGAGATAGGTAGCCAGTTGGAGACGCGTAAGGGCGAAGTGCAGGAAATCACCTTTTTGATCGAATCTGGCGTGTTGTATGTTGCGCAGACTCAGCCCGCCCGATTATCCTCAACAGCCACACTGAGGAGTAATGTGGATTTTGTCCATGAAGGACTCATCACCAAGGAGGATGCACTTCTTCGCATCCAACCTGCGCATATCACGGAAGTGCTGAAGCATTACACAGATTCTAGAAAAGAAGAGAGTATTGGAAATCTTCCCACACAGATCCAGCCAGTAACGAATGCAGAGTGTCCAGCATCTAAGAATAACTTAGGTTCGCCTTCATCATCAGACCTGCAACTACTGCTCGAATGGGCTGATGAAGTTAAAGAGTTGACGATACTTGCCAATGCTGATCGACCACAGGATGCCATGACAGCACGGAAATTGGGGGCTGAGGGAATAGGTCTGTGCAGGACGGAGAACATGCTGTTGTCACCTGCGCGGTTACCTTTTGTACAAAAAATGATCCTGGCAGACAGTGAATCTGAGCGCAGGCGGGGGTTGGAGCGTCTGTTACCGATGCAGCAGTCTGATTTTGAACAGATATTCGAAGCGATGGATGGATACCCGGTAACCATTCGATTACTCGACTTGCCGTTACATGAACTGCTACCGGATCAGGGAGTGTTGGAGAAACGGCGCGAGTGGTTACAAGCAGAGGAGCAGCAGGAATCAAAAGACCATCAGAATGAACTGGAGGAACTGGAGCGTGTAATTCGCAGAGTCAGTGAACTTCATGAAAGTAATCCGACACCGGGGCAACAGGCTTGTCGTCTGAGTACGGTGTTCCCGGAAATCGTTGATATGCAGCTGGAAGCAATATTCCGCGCAGCGGTGAAAGGCATCCGTCAAGGTTGGTGGGTACGTCCGGAGATTATGATTCCGCAGATTGGTCATGTGCATGAACTTCAGGAGATGAGAGATCTGGTAGATCATGTGGCTGACCAAGTGCTTGGTGAGGAGAAGCGGCATTGTCACTATAAAGTGGGGGCGATGATCGAAGCTCCGAGAGCGGCGCTGACGGCGACTCACATTGCTCGGCAGGCAGACTTTTTCTCGTTTGGCGCGGATGAGCTGACAGAGAAGACGTTTGGATATAGCCGCCAAGAAGCCGAGAAGCGATTCCTTCAACGTGATAAAGACTCTCGTAAGGTAACGAATAATCCATTCCATGTGCTGGACACGGAGGGCGTTGGACAACTGGTGGAGATGGCGGTTGTTCAGGGTCGGATTCGTAAACCTTATCTGAAGACAGGGATCTGTGGAGAAAATATTGTGGATCTGGAGTCCATTACGTTCTGCCACCGGATTGGGTTAGATTACGTAAGTTGTTTGCCTGAACAGATCCCTTATGCGCGAATTTCGGCTGCACAAGCAGCCATTAAGGGACAGAGAGAGGGTGCGATCAGACAGAATGCAGATATATCCACAATTGCGTAACAATCACCATGTCCTACACGGAACTTCCATGGAATAGCAACCAGAAAACTGTTATACTGAAATATGCGTTTTGTAAAATGAACGTAAAATTTCAGGGTAAGGGTTGAAAGCGACCATGTATAATTCCAAAAATGAACGAACTTCATCACGGACCTTATTTGCCGTGTTATTCATTCTGATGCTGCTGAAGTTATCACTGCTGCGGTATTTCTTTTTCCAGGGTCTGTCTGGCATCGGTCTGTTAACTGACGCATTAGGCGCACTAACCGTGGTATGCCTGCTGGATCTGATTGTGCCCAAAGGCTGGAAGCGAGCAGTATACGGAGGATTCAATATTCTGTTTTCTCTGGTCCTGTTCGCGGCTACGCTGTATAACGTTCATTTCAGTTCGGTACCCACCTATACCGCGCTTAGTGAGCTGGGGCAAGTTGCTCAAGTGCGAGGCAGTATCGGACCTCTGGTACGAACGGAGCACTTTCTGTTTTTTGCAGACATCGTACTGGCATTGCCACTATGGTTGATCATGCGCAGACGTTCCGGCGGAAGTAACCGCAACAGTTACCGCGATAGCGGTCTGACGTTCGGCAGAATTCGCAAACGTTACTGGGGCAAACTCGGCGTTGCGCTTACCGCTGCATTCTGCATCGTGCTGTCTGGCAGTTTTATTGTCAAAGGTGAAACGATTGATAACGAGTTGGTTCGAGCCGAGAATCTCGGTTTCCTGAACTATCAGGTATCGTCCGCCATTCTGACGAGCAAAGAGAATGAGGCCATTGCGAATGGCAACATTAACGAAACGATCGCCAAGATCAATGAGTTGGTTAGCAAGTATCCGTATCAGGATACACCAAGTGACGGCACAGCCGTGAAAGCCAAATATTTTGGTCAGGCCAAAGGCAGCAATCTGATTGTACTGCAACTGGAGTCCTTTCAGAATTTCCCGATTAATGCTTCATTGGACGGTCAAGAGTTAACGCCGGTACTGAATGAACTGGCCAAAGAAAGCTATTATTTCTCTCATTTTTTCCAACAGATCGGACAGGGAAACACATCAGACGCGGAGTTCATGTCGAACACATCTATCTATCCAACCGGAGTTGTTCCCATGTCAGCAGGGTATAGTGACCGTGAACTGCCGAGTCTTCCCAAGTTATTAGGAAAAGAGGGATATGAGTCCGAGACGTACCACGTCAATGACGTCACCTTTTGGAACCGGAACAAAATGTATCCGGCACTCGGATTCACTCGTTATTTCGACAAGCCCAGCTTCGAGAATGACAGATTCAATGACTTTGGACCATCGGATGAAGAGTTATATCGTGTAGGTGTGGAAAAAATGACTGCGCATCAGGCTGCGAATCAGCCGTTCTATGCTCAGTTCATTACGGCATCAAGCCACTCGCCGTTTACGGTTCCCGCTGATCGTGCACGAATTACGATTCCTGCGACCATCACGAACAAACTGCTTCACGATTATCTGCAAGCGATCAACTATACGGACTATGCCATCGGTCAACTCATTCATGAGTTGAAGGCGAATGGATTATGGGATAACACAACGCTAGTGCTTTACGGAGACCATTTCGGTCTGCCTGCTGACGAAGAGATTACACAGCAAATTCAGGCCAATCTGGGCGTTCCTTATGACGGCAAAGTAAGTCGTTTCAACATCCCGTTCATGATTCACACGCCGAAACAGACCAAGGGGCAATTGATCGAGCAGCCAGGCGGGCAGTTGGATATGTTGCCAACGATCATGAACCTGATGGGTGTTTCCCTTCAAGATGAGAAGTTCACTGCCTTAGGACATGATTTGCTCAACATGGACCACAATGCCTTCGGTATCCGGTATTACTTGCCAACGGGTTCATTTGTCAACAATGACATCATGTTTATTCCAGGTGCAGGCTTTGACGATGGAACAGCTTATTCACTCAAAACATATGAACCGGTAACGGATTTGGAACCGTATCGTTCCGATTATGAACATGTGCTCAGCCTGATGAAACTGTCTGACGAGTATGTGAAGTTGTTACCGAAACGTGCGCCATAAGTTATTATTTCTCCAATAGTAGTTAGTAAAAACGTCACCGGTCTAAAACTGGTGGCGTTTTTTGCATGTTTATTGCACAAGTGTGGTAATAAAGAGGATAACTAAAGTTTGAAACTGTAATAATTAATGTTACAATGGAACAAGCAAGAACGAAGTGAGCAAAAGCGCGTAATATTCGCAGAACTCATATTCACAGAACGCATGAACCTAACAGACGAGAGGATTGAATATATATGAAACTGAGTGTACTTGAACATGGACATATCAATGAAGGCAGAAGTGTACAGGATACGTTGCAGGAAACGGTGAAACTCGCGCAACATGCGGATCAATTAGGGTATTCCCGTTTCTGGATGTCGGAGCATCATGGTAGTGGGGCGCTATCTTTCTCTAGTCCTGAAGTTATGATTGCACATGTGGCTGCACATACGGATCGAATTCGGGTAGGTTCCGGCGGTGTCATGCTGCCTCATTATAGTGCTTACAAGGTTGCAGAGAATTTCCGTCTGCTGGAAGCTCTGCATCCGGGACGCATTGACCTTGGGATAGGCAGAGCACCGGGCGGCATGCCGATTGCCAGCAGAGCGCTCAACGAAGGCAAATCTTCGAATGTACATTTCTTCCCACAGCAGATTGCGGATCTGGGTGGATACTTCCACGAGCAATTGCCCGAGGATCATCGGTTCGCATCCCTTGTAGCTGGACCATCGGTTCCAACGGTTCCGGAAGTATGGTTGCTGGGTTCCAGCTCCGAAGGTGCGAGAATTGCTGCGGCGCAAGGGACATCGTATGCGTTTGCCCAATTCTTCGGAACACCAGGCGGCGAAGAAGCGATGAAGCATTACCGTAGACATTTCAAGCCGTCTATCCTGAATGATAAACCACATTCAATGATTGCTGTCTCGGCATTCTGTGCGGAGACAGAGGAAGAAGCCGCTGAACTTGCACGCAGCAATGAACTTTTCTTCCTGCGCCTTGGAAGAGGTCTTGAGCAAAGTTCATTCCCATCTCTGGAGACGGTGAACAACTATCCATTCACAGCGATGGAGATGGAACAGATCCGTCAACGTCGTTCTTTTTCCATCGTGGGTACACCGGATCAGGTGAGAGACAAAATTACCGCTATGGCTGAACGTCATGAAGCGGATGAAGTCATTATCGCGTCAGCGGTCCATTCGTTTGAAGCACGTCTGCGCTCATTCGGCTTGATTGCAGAAGCCTTTGGACTCAAGCAGGACTAATGGTGAGCAAGCGGGAATAACTACTCTGAATAGACTGGAATCTTGCGCTTGCAAGATTCCGGTTATACTCTTGCGTGATCAGGGAGAGGAGAGATTCACATGCGCAGATGTGTCATTAGTGATATTCATGGCTGTTACGATGAATTTAATGCACTGCTTAAGCTTGTAGATTATGATCGGCAGCAGGATGAATTGATTTTGCTCGGTGATTATGTGGATCGTGGTCCATACAGCAAGCAGGTCATTGAACAGATTATGCAGCTTCAGCAACAGCAACATATTATTGTGATCAAAGGCAATCACGATGCCATGATGGTCAAGGCATTGACTCATGATGTTGAGGAATATGACCAACACTGGATCCGTAATGGCGGGTTACAGACGATAGCAAGTTATCTGGATCTTACTTATGATGATGAGCAACAGATAGATTGGGAAGCTTATGCTGAAGCCAAAAAATGGATACGTACACACTATGAACACCATCTTCGTTTTCTGGAACAGCTTCCGCTGGTGTACGAGATTCCCGGTTATATTTTTGTACATGCCGGGATCAACCCGGATATTGAGGATTGGAGAAACCAGTCCGAGCGGGACTTTATTTGGATTCGTGAATCATTCTATTCCAGACCAACGACGATTAAAGAGACGGTTGTATTTGGACATACACCTGTGAAGCATTTGCATGATGAGACAGGCATCTGGTTTGACCCGAGCGGAGACAAAATTGGCATCGACGGTGGTTGTGCCTACGGAGCGCAATTGAACCTGTTGGAGATTAGCGAGGACGGCAGTCTACAGACTTTTTTTGTACAGCAAGGGCAGAGCCTGAGAGAGCCTGAGATTTAATATTTTCGTTGCTTATCAGGGTTTCGTATGCTAATTTATAGGGTTGTACGATGGAATAAATACGATACATATCATATTGACTTGAGGGGAATGAACCAAGTTTGGCTATTTTCCAAAATGACTTACCTGAGAATGATTTGCAATTAATTCGCTGTAAAGGGATTGGAATTAAGCCCTATTAGCGCTATAATCAGTAGGGTATGATTGAAATATGACATGTATTATTCTAAATCAGAATTGACGGAGGGCTATTAATATGGAAAAAGCGTTAATCTTCGGTCACAAAAATCCCGACACGGATACGATCTGTTCGGCAATCGCCTATGCGGATCTCAAAACAAAATTGGGTCAGGACGTTGAAGCTGTGCGTCTCGGCGAAGTCAATGGTGAAACCCAGTTCGCACTGGATCAATTCAAAATTGCAGCACCGCGTCTGATTAAAACAGCTGCAAATGAAGTAAACAAGGTTATTCTGGTTGACCACAACGAGCGTCAGCAAAGTGTAAGCGATATTGAAGAGGTGACTGTCGTTGAAGTTATCGACCATCACCGTATTGCTAACTTTGAGACAAGCGGACCTCTGTATTTCCGTGCAGAGCCTGTAGGTTGTACAGCAACCATTTTGAATAAAATGTACAAAGAAAATGGTATCGAAGTGAGTGCGCCGATTGCTGGTCTGATGCTGTCTGCCATTATCTCCGATTCCCTGTTGTTCAAATCCCCGACTTGCACTGAGCAGGACTTAGCCGCTGCACGTGAACTGGCTATTATTGCAGGTGTAGATGCAGACAGCTATGGTCTGGACATGCTTAAAGCCGGCGCGGATCTGAGCCAAAAAACGATTGCTGAACTGATTTCCCTGGATGCCAAAGAATTCGTGATGGGTCAATCCAAAGTGGAAATTGCACAGGTTAATGCCGTTGACGTGAATGATGTTCTCGTGAAGCAACCTGAGCTTGAAGCAGCTATTGAAGCGATCATTTCCAGTAAGGGTCTCGATCTGTTCGTATTTGTCGTAACAGACATTCTGAACAACGATTCCGTTGCCCTGGCATATGGTGCATCCACTAAAGCGGTGGAGAAAGCCTACAATGTGACGCTGTCTGATAGCAGAGCTATCTTGAAAGGCGTAGTATCACGCAAATCGCAAATTGTACCGGTTCTAACTGAAGCATTCAACACGCTGTAAATCGGACGGATTAGCGTATTCGTACGCTGATATGTATTGCAAATAGTAGCAACACCATCCTAGCCTGCTCTGATCCGTAAACGGTCAGGACAGGCTTTTGATGTGGAGGAGGAAGAATCATGATCAAAAATGAAAAAATTAAAGCAACCGAAGTGCAGCTTACCGGATTGAACGGTGAAGATCTGGGTGTGATGTCGACGCAGGAAGCTCTTCTACTTGCGAAGCAGCATAAAGTAGATCTGGTGTGTCTGTCCTTGATGACGAGTCCACCACCATGCAAGCTGATTGGCGCAGGAGCAGCCAAAGCGGAAGCGCAGCAGGCGAAGAAAAAAGCGAGTCAATCCCCCGATAAACGTAAAGTAAAGGAAATTCGATTAAACCTTGCGATGGAGGATCATGACCGGGATACGAAGCAGTCTCAGGCGGAGCGCATTCTGAAGAAGGGTGATTCGGTAAGACTCGTCATTCAGGTGCATGGAGCCAAAGAAGGGGCTGCAGGCAAGGAGTGGGCAGAGCAACTGAGCAAATCGCTGGCTGAATTCGGTAGCAAAACGACGGGTGTCCAGGTAAGTGGTAAACAAGTTGTTGTGCAACTTGACCCGAATGCGTAAAATGCTAGAAGCGCTCATCGATGTAGCACAAAGGTAAGACAATGCTGATACAGTAATGATCATTTGAATGTGAGGAAAGCCCAATGAGGTGGCAGGGTAACTGCTGCTCCATTGGGCTTTTTTCGTTGTCATCCAGCTTGAGATATCATGCGTGCAATTCAATGTGCAAGCCGTTTCCGTTCCGTTAGTTCAGCTTCGTAAATAACGACTGCCCCCAAGGCGTACGTACAACTGTCCGGGTAATACAGGCGTAGAGCCAGCGGCCATATTATTCTGGCTGTTTTTGGCGAATCGGGATAAATAAAAGAAGTCCGGATAGATCACCATATCCATTAAGTAGGCGGAGACCCGGCTACCTAGAAAGCGGAACTGATTCAGAGTGCGTATAATATCTTCGCCGCGTGCAATGCCAATGCCATGTCCATAATACCAGTTCTCCCGCAGCATTATCGTATTCTCTCCCTGCCACTCGGGGGTTTCGGGAGAGACATCCGGATTTTTAAAATACAACACATCTCCCGGAAGGGCGGTTTCACTACCGTTTTTTTCCGTCAATCGCAAGTCACTGTCATAATGCCAGTCAAATAGTAACAGATTTCGAAACAGCGAATTAAAGGCATCTTCGCGAATGCTTCCCAGCACGCCACCATACAGCACAATGACGGTGGCTGTTGCACATTCAAAGGCGTATAAGTGTCCATTCCTCCAGATATCCCGGATGCCCTCAGCGGGGGTCACATTCGATTTGAGCTCGAATCCACCCTCAGCATTACGATTCCAGTAGGCAGGATTACATCTGGATTTTTCAAAGGATGCAAAACTCACCCCGCTTCGATCAAGTCCTTCAGCAGCATCCACAAGAGAGCCCCTCAAGTCCCATTCAAATCGAAGATGATCCATGGATTGGTACACATACCTCGTTGGACGATTCTGGAGTTGCTGTAACCAATACCATTCAAAATCAGACCATTCCGCTCGGTTCAGTTCGACCGGTTGATTGGCAACAATGATCATGTTCCATAACCTCCGTTCCTGTTCGAATATTCAACATTGTATAATTGGGAAAGCACGGGTATTGTGTAGTATATGACGTGATGAGTTCGAATTGGTATGTACACAATGAAAGTCGTCAGTATCCAAGATTAAAAATGTCGATTCATGTGGGGATTTTGCCTAACCTCGTTTATAAATCATGGCATTTGGGGTAGTACTCTATAGATGAAGTTATGTTCAGGTCGATCTGTTCATACGGAATACATTCAGATTCTCATAAAGGAGGACATGTGGTGTCTAAATCCATTACAGAGAGCCGGTCTCTGTTCGAACAATTGTACACGCACGCACCCATAGGCATTGCTGTCGCTTCACATGTGAATGGACGTTGGTTGCAGCTTAATCCGGCATTTTGCGAGATGCTCGCATACAGTGAAGATGAACTAATCGATACGTCGGTCATACATATGATCTATGAAGAAGATCTGAACATGGAGGAATTCCGCAGCAAATTCTGGGAAATGACCCATGAAACACGCCCAATGTATGAGACGGAGTTCCGTCTGAAACGAAAAGACGGTTCGTTATTATGGGCAACCATTAGAGCTTGCATTGTGAGGGATGAAACGAATGGTGAGCCATTGTATCTGTTGGTACAGGCTGCTGACATTACGAAACAAAAGGATGCAGAGGAACGCCTCATTGTGCAGCGTAAGCAACTGGAAGAGAGCAGTCGCATTTCACGTCTGCTGGCAGAATCTTCGCTTGACCTGATTGCCATACATCAAGCCGATCCTGATCGTACATTCAAGTATGTATCGGATGCATGCAAAAGCATGTTGGGCTATGAACCGGAAGAAGTAATAGGTAAGCCGGGAGTATTCGTTATCTATCCCGAGGATATCCCTTTGGTTGAAGCCTACGTGGAGGAGCAGAAGCGGGGTTTGGCTCCGAAACGAATTAGTTACCGACTGCAGCATAAGGATGGATCTACGGTATGGGCAGACACCATTACTCATTATGTATATAACGATTCAGGTACACTGATGGAGATGGTCGCGGTAACTCGTGATATCTCAGCCAGTCAGCAACAACAATTAAGTCTGCAGGAGTACAGATCGTTATTTGACTGTAACCCGCTGGGAGTCGCTTCTCTAGATCTGGAAGGCAATCTGTTGAAGGCCAACGTGGGTCAGGAACAATTGACAGGACACACCAAGGAGGAGCTGCTCAGTCGACCTTTTGATCATCTCGTTGATCCTGGGGATCTGGAGAAGACTCGTCATCATTTTGAAGAGACGGTGAAAGGCACTGCACAGAGCTACGAGATAGGTCTGATTCACAAGGATGGGCAACGAATTGAGACGAGTGTGATTAATGTTCCCATTTTACTTGAGGACAAAGTCGTTGGAATCTACGGGATCACCAGTGACATTACTGAGTCCAAACGTTACGTGGAAGAAATCGAGAACCTGAGTTATGAACGGGCACTGATTCTGAATGGCTTGTCTGAGGGTGTGATTGGACTGGATCTGGAAGGCAATCTGAACTTTGCCAATCCGGCCGCCGCGGAGATCATGAATTTCTGTCCAAGTGAAATGAATGGTAGACCGCTCGAACAGATTATGATCCAAATGCAGAGCGAAGGCATCCCTTATGCATCCAAGGATACACCGATTCTGCAGGCTGTACGTGAGGGACGAAGTCTGCCGCGTACCGAATCCGTATTTTGGAGACCGGATGGGTCCAGTTTCCTGGCTGAGTTTCAATTGAAGCCGATTATGGATCAGGGGAGAACCCGTGGAGCCGTTTTGGTTTTCCGTGATATGACATCGGTGAAGGACATCATACGTGCCAAGGAAGCAGCAGAACATGCAGACCGTGCGAAGTCCGAGTTTCTCGCTATCATGAGTCATGAGCTTCGTACGCCATTGAACGGCATTATGGGCATGGCTCATCTGTTGATGGAAACCGAGCTGGAGGAGGAACAGAAAGGCTTTGCGGAAATCATCATTGACAGTGGTGAATCTCTTTTGTACATTTTGAATGAAATTCTGGATTTCAGCAAAATCGAGGCAGGCAAAATGGATCTGGAGCGCGCACCTGTAGATATTAAGGCGATGCTGAGTGGTGTGATCGAACTGTTTGCACTGAAAGCCTCTGAGAAAAATATTGAACTCTACTATGAAATGTCGGATCAGATTCCTGAACGTGTTCGAGGGGATGAGACGCGGATCCGGCAGGTGTTGATTAATCTGGTGGGTAATGCCGTTAAATTCACAGAGCAGGGCCGCATTACGGTGAAGGTAGGCGTTGATTTCTCAGAGGAACATGGTCAGGATCACCTGATGTTGATCTTTAAGGTCCAAGATACAGGGATCGGTATTCCAATGGAGAAGCAGCACCAACTGTTCCAATCCTTCTCACAGCTTGATCCGGCCATCAATCGCAAGTTTGGCGGGACAGGTCTGGGACTTGCGATTAGCAAGAAACTGGTGGAGTTAATGGGTGGAGCGATTGGCGTACTGAGTGAGATTGGTGAGGGAGCAGAATTTCAGTTCACCCTGGTGCTTGAACGATGGCGCGATGAAAGTAGTGACTCGATCGAAGTCGCCGGGAATGATGAACTGCCATTGGATCGAGCAAGTCTTGCGCATGACATCAAAATTTTGATTGCCGAGGATCAGGCGGTCAATAGTCATCTGCTGGAGGAAATGCTGCGTAAATTCGGCGGGGTATGTGATATTGTTGAAAATGGTGCGCAGGCCGTTGAGTTATTGAATAATGTACAATATGATCTGGTGTTTATGGATATTCAAATGCCGATTATGGATGGCATTGAAGCAACCTGCAAAATCAGGCAGACCCATCCGGAGATCCCGGTCATCGCAGCGATTACAGCCTTTGCAGGCGCCAGTGACCGTGAGGAGTGTCTGAAATGCGGAATGCAGGACTTTATCAGCAAACCGTTCCATTCTACAGAGATTAGCCGTGTACTGAATACATGGGTCCCATACATCCGCTCTCAAAGAGTAGAGTAACAGGAAAAATAACCTGTGCCTTGAAAATCAAGGTGCAGGTTATTCTGTCATTCAGTCCTATTAATAGGCTCCTGATAACAAGGATCAGGACCATCCTCCGATTAACCCGGAGAGGGTTACGCATTCGTCATCTTCCAATTCTGCAATCAGAGTGAGTTCTTCGTTGTCTTGTGGATCAACGGAGAATAATTCACGGCGTCCGTCTTCGTGTACAATAATGACTAACTGATTGCCGCCCTTTGTATCAAACTGGTACTTAACTCCGATACCAGGTAGTGGGCATTCCCGGATATTCATGAAACCTGTCACCTCTTTAGCTTTTGCTTAATTAACAATCTAACCGTTCACACAGTACGGATGTATTCTACTATCCATAACACCGTTTGGCAAGTCACAAATAAAATTATTGTGATGCAATTAACGTTTACCGCGATGTGATCTTGCACTTTGACGCTGTCTGGCCCGTCTGCGGCGAACGAAAATCCAGATGAGCAGTGCAATGATTAACAATAAGCCAAGGACTGCCACAATGATGATATTCCGGATATTGGGAACCTGTACAGTCAGATCTAGCTTATTCATCTGGAGTGGTGAAACGTGCCAAATGAGCGTTTTTCCACCATCCTCCACCTGGTCCGCGTTGGAATCGGCTGCCTTGATGGGCAAAGACAACTTGAAGTCAAAGTTAACATCTTTTAACAAGAGGTTCTTCAGAAAGCTAGGCACCTTGTTAATCTGATTTTTGATCTCACCATCCGGCATGGACTCCATGAGATCGGCTTCTGCTGTGATATGCATTTTGGAAGTGAAGAAGCCCGGCGTAGTGGATTGTTCAACCTGGATGCCTTGGGGTAACTTAGACGTATCAAAGCTGGTCGTATTGTTTTTTTCATAATGGGTTGTCGCGGTGAGTTGCTTCTGATCTCCCTGTTCCGAAACCTCTGCCTGGAAGTTATTTCGATTCAGTGCATCTGCGATCAGAGGCATGAGATTGTCTTGTCCGATCTTTCCAAGTGCAGAGTTGGTTACATTGAGATTGAGATCCAGATCCGTTGATCCATCCATATTCACCGTTAGATGCGCTTCTCCATCCGCACAGGCGGATAAAATAGATAACATAAGGACTAGTAGAGCAGTAAGCATTAGCTGACGTAAAGGGATGCGAGTCGACATGTCTTTCAACCTTTCTGCGTAAATATCCAAATTCCAATTCATAGAAGTATAGTATACACCGTAAGCATGGCGGATGAAACTTTGAACCGTGCAGCGAGATAAGCATGATACAATGAGAATGGGGACATAATTGATTTATTAAAATTAAAGATTTCGTATTTTTGTCAATGTTCGGTCAATTCAAACGGGGCTTCACCGTGTACACTAGTAGTAGTGTGATGAATATACGGAAGCAGGGAGGTTACATTCATGACATATATCATTATTATGGCTGTTATTATGGTCGTGGGCATGGTCGGAATGGGCTGGTTCTATCAGATTATGGATAAAGACCAAAGCTAGTATTCATTAATTGTGGAAATGAAGAGACAAGCCTATAAGCTGGCTTCGCTAATGCGAGGCGGGCTTATTTGTGTGGAAAAACATCTTGAAGTGCATGACCTTACATTGGCACGTAATATATATAACCAGTCGTGTTGCACAATTTGACCGGTGGACAAATATTTTTCGTAAAGATGGGATTTTTTAGCTGCTCTTTTGTATAATAGGGGATAGTTTAACTCGGGATATTCCCGAAATTCTGCCAAACAGGAAAGGGTGTACATAAATGAAATTTGGTGAGTATACGTATACACGTCCCGATCTGGAACACATCAAGACATCTTTCCGTGAGCTGCTAAGCGGTTTCAAAGCTGCGGCAACGGTTGAAGAACAAAGCGGATTCATGGATCAGATTAACGCGCTGCGCAGTGATTTTGAAACGCAAGCCCAATTGGTCTACATCCGTCATTCCATTGATACGAATGATGAGTTTTACAAGGCGGAGAACGAATTTCTGGATGAGAACGCACCAATTGTGCAGGAATACATTACGGATTTTTACCGCGCACTGGTTAACTCCAAATTCCGCAATGAGTTGGAACAAAAATGGGGTTCACAGCTGTTCCAACTGGCAGATCTTTCATTGAAAACATTCAGCCCGGAAATTATTGAAGAACTCCAGAAGGAGAATAAACTTTCCACAGAATACAATCAATTGATCGCTTCGGCCAAAATTCCGTTTGAGGGTGAAGAGCGCACATTGCCACAGCTTCATCCATTTGAACTGTCCACGGATCGCTCCATGCGTGAGCGTGCTTCGGAAGCCAGATATACGTTCATGGCTGAACATGAAGCTGAATTCGATCGTATTTACGACGAACTGGTTAAAGTACGTACACAGATCGCGAAGAAACTGGGATATCCAAGCTATGTGGAACTCGGCTATGATCGCATGAACCGTACGGATTACAATGCTGAGATGGTAGCCAACTTCCGTGCACAAGTTCGCGATTATATCGTGCCTGTAGCGACCAAACTCAGAGAGCGTCAGCGTAATCGGATTGATGTGGAGACGTTGTATTTTTATGATCAGGGCTTCAGCTTCAAGACGGGTAACCCGACTCCGAAGGGTGACGCGGACTGGATTATCGATAATGGTAAAAAAATGTACGCTGAATTATCACCAGAGACGGATGCATTTTTCCAGATGATGACCGAAAACGAGCTTATGGATCTGGTAAGCAAAAAAGGTAAACAGGGCGGCGGATATTGTACGTTCCTGAACGATTACAAAGTGCCGTTTATCTTCTCCAATTTCAACGGTACCTCCGGTGATATTGATGTATTGACACATGAAGCAGGTCATGCTTTCCAGGTGTATGAAAGCCGTGATTTTGCAGTGCCTGAATACAACTGGCCGACATATGAATCGGCTGAGATTCATTCCATGAGTATGGAGTTCTTCACATGGCCGTGGATGCAGTTGTTCTTCAAGGAAGATACGGACAAGTACAAGTTTGATCACCTGTCTTCCGGTCTGTTGTTCATTCCGTATGGTGTAGCTGTGGATGAATTCCAGCATTTTGTGTATGCGAACCCGGATGCAACTCCAACGGAGCGTAAGCAGGCATGGCGCAACATTGAGAAGACCTATCTGCCACACATCAATTACAAAGATAATGAGTATCTGGAGCAGGGTGGTTTCTGGCATAAACAGGGTCACATTTTCTCATCGCCATTCTATTACATTGACTACACGTTGGCACAAATCTGTGCATTCCAGTTCTGGAAACGCAGCAATGAGGACATGAAGTCCGCATGGGCCGACTATCTGACATTGTGCAAAGCGGGGGGAAGCCTATCCTTCACTGGATTGGTTGAACTGGCTGGATTGAACTCTCCATTTGAGGATGGTTGTGTATCCTCCGTAATTGGGGATATTGAGGCATGGCTTGACGGCGTGAACGATAAGGCGCTGTAAGCCTTTGTACGTATGCTTTTAGTGAAAGCATCTTCCATTATAGAATAAGTAGTGGGGGAGCTTTGAAATGGATAAGAAAGACGGCTTGGAGACCTGCGGGTGTCTAAGTCGTCTTTTTCATTATGGATTAATTCAACCTCAGTGTAACATTTATCGGACTCATTGTGATTTATTTCACTATATCTGAAAACGGATTCAGTTACAATGTAGATAGTAAATCAGGGGTTACAGGAGGCTGGTTCAAATGGCAACACATGCATATTATGTTCCGCCCGTGAACTTGATGGGTAGAGGATGTTTACAGGAAGCAGGCCAGATGATTGAACAGATGGGTATACGCAAAGCGCTGGTTGTAAGTGATCGTCAATTAATTACTTCAGGCGTTGCTGAACAGGTACTGTCTATATTAAGAAAATCAGGGTTAGACTATTTCGTATATGATGAGGTTCAGCCTAATCCAACATGTCAGAATGTACATGACGGACTTCGAGTATTCCAGGATCATGGCTGTGACGCCATTATATCGATAGGCGGAGGTTCACTGCAGGATGCTGCCAAAGGCATTGGCATTGTAGCTACCAACGGTGGCCATATCCGTGAATATGAAGGATTGCATCAATCGAAACATAAGTCCGTGCCACTTGTGGCTTTTAACACAACGGCTGGCACATCGAGCGAGGTGACAATTAACTACGTGATTACAGATGAGGAACGTAAAGTGAAGATGGTGATGGTAGACCGCAACAGTCTGGTCTCCCTGTCGGTTAATGATCCGGAGCTGATGCTCAGCAAACCTGCAAGTCTCACAGCGGCCACAGGAATGGATGCGTTGACCCATGCCGTAGAAGCGATGGTTACGCCGGGTGGATTTACAGTGACAAGTGCGACAGCTGCAGCAGCTGTTGAACTGATCTTCGAATATTTGCCAAGAGCTGTGAGAGACGGCAGTGATCTGGAAGCGCGGGAACATATGACGTACGCGTGTTTCCTGGGTGGAATCGCTTTTAATAATGCGGGCCTTGGTTATGTGCATGCGATGGCGCATCAACTGGGTGGCGTATATGATCTGCCGCATGGTGTATGTAACGCAATGTTACTGCCCTATGTAGAGGAGCTGAATGCCAAGCATGTACCGGGCAAATTCCGTCATATTGCTAAGGCAATCGGTATGGATGTGAAGGGTAGAAGTGATGAGGAGTGTTCAGATTACGTCATTGAGGCCATACGTCAGCTGTCGAAGGAAGTAGGTATCCCTGAGAAACTGTCTGAACTGGGTGTAAAAGATCCCGATGTGGAACTGCTTGCCGATAACGCGATGAAAGATGCCTGTGCACCAGGCAACCCCTATCAACCGTCCAAGGATGAAGTGATGGAGCTGTTCCGCAAAATTATATAGATTTGAGCACAAAGAGAGCCAGAGTATATTCTGGCTTTTTTAGTATTGTGTGAACTTCTGAGTCGGTTGAATACGGAACCATTTCCTGTAATGGATATATTAGTTTTAATCCTGCTGTAAGCAATATTTTTTGTTTGACAGAGGGATTTCTTTGATCCATAATCAATCCATACTAATCAGATATGAATTATTGGAAGGGGATATTCAGACATGTCACAGTTTAAATTATCAGCCAGAAAGTCATTATGGGTAGGAGCTTTAGCGGTCCTATTATTAGTGATCGTTAGCGGATGCTCCGGGTCCAAGAATGATCCCGCTCCCAATACAGCAGCTCAGCCAGGTTCTAGTCAAGGTACGGATGATAAATCAACAGACGAGACTGCGGCAGGAGGCACCTTTGTCTACGGCAGGCCAGCTTCTGTAACCTCGTTTGATTTGCATAATCAAATCACGTCGAACAATGCTTTTGCGATTGATAAAGTATTTGAATCTTTAGTTGCTTTTGACAGCAAGGGAGAAATTGTGGATTGGCTTGCCAAGTCGCATAACATCAGTGATGACGGCTTGACGTATACGTTTGTGTTGCGTGATGGATTGAAATTCTCTAACGGCAGTGATGTTACTGCTGAAGATGCTGTATTCTCTCTTGAGCG
Source organism: Paenibacillus sp. SZ31 (assembly GCF_012912005.1). Lineage (GTDB taxonomy): Bacteria > Bacillota > Bacilli > Paenibacillales > Paenibacillaceae > Paenibacillus. The sequence goes on along the minus strand of NZ_JABBEA010000020.1, from coordinate 25,214 downwards.
GCATTTGAAGGTTGGCGGCCCGCTGGCTATATCCGCCAAAGTGGATACGGTTAAAGCAACGGATAGCCTGACGCTGGTTATTACGCTTAAAGAGCCGTATACACCGTTTATCTCCGAATTGTCCAACTTCTCGAATGGGATTATCCCGAACAATTTTGGTGGAGTTACGGAGGAAGAATTTTTCAAGAAACCGGTAGGTACGGGACCGTTCGTGGTTGAGCAGTGGGACCCGGCAGGTGATGTAACCTTTACTAAGAACACTCATTATTGGCAAGAAGGAAAACCTTCAGTGGATAAACTGGTGTACAAGCTGATTGAAGACGATAGTCAAGCCATCAACCAGCTGAAGGCAGGAGAAGTAAACGCGATTGAATCGTTGGCCCTGCAAAATGCCGATGAAATAAAGAATGGTGCAGATACAACCGTGGTAACGAACGGCAGTTGGGTGACAGAGCAAGTATTCTTCAATACGCTGGACAAGCATTTTTCCGATGTGCATGTTCGTCGTGCCCTGGCTCTGGCACTTGATCGTGACGGTCTGACTAAGGCGCTTACCTTCGGGTATGCACAGACCGCTAATTCATTGTTGCCTACGACGATTCCATATAATGCGAATGACACAATTAAGGCGCTGAACTTTGATGTAACTGCGGCGAAGGCAGAACTGGCAAAATCGGCTTTCCCGGATGGATTCACTACAAAATTGCTTGTAGCCTCAGGCAACAGCACTAGAGCGCAAGAAGCGCAAATCATTCAGGCAGCGGGAAAACAAATCGGCATCAACATCGAGATTGAATCGATTGAGCTGGCAACCTTCCGTGAACGATTCTTTGCTTATGATTTTGCAGTAATGCTGAATAGTGGACAGGCGGATTCTCCTGAAGCAAACTCCATTATTGCTTTCCAGACCGATCCTGACGGATTCAGTAAATCGTACTGGACACATTACACCAATGATGAAGTAACCAAGCTTCTGTATCAAGGTCAAAAAACGGCAGACGGCGATGGTCGTGCGGAAATCTACTCCAAGCTGCTTCAGACGCTTGCCGATGAAGTGCCATATCTCCCGCTTTATTATCCCGACATTCTGATCGGCGCTCGTTCTTCCGTAGATGGACTCGTGGTGTTGCCTAACGGCAGCGTACGGTTCGAAGACGTTCATATTCAGAAATGAAGAAGTTCTGGTTGTTCAGCGTTGTAGGAAGAGCATTGGTTGTAATCTTTTGCGTGATAACAGCAGTCTTTTTTCTCATCCGTATGGTACCAGGAGATCCCGCTAAAATGATTCTGGGGGAATATAGCACGCCAGAGGCGCTTGAGAGCATGCATCATGCTCTCGGGCTGGATCTTCCGGTGGGAGAACAGTACGTTCGGTTTGTCCAAACGCTGTTCACGCAGGGAGATACCGGCAACTCAATTATCAATGGAACCTCTACCCGAGAGTTGATTGCTGACCGGGCGCCCATCACGTTGTTGCTCATCGGCATGGCTTGTGCTTTGGCCATTGTAATTGCCCTTGTACTCGCCACGTTGGCAGCTACGCATAAGGATAAACTGCTGGATCATGTCATACGTATTTTTCCTACCGTAACGCTAGGTATGCCAATCTTCTGGGTTGGCATCCTTTTGATTCTGCTGCTGAGTGTGCGTCTTCATTGGTTTCCCGTTGGTGGAGTCGGCGAAGGGTGGTGGGGCACCTTGTACAGCTTGACGCTTCCTGCCATTACCGTAGCTTTGTCACAGATTCCGACATTGGTTCGATCATTGAGAGCCCAGATGCTTGAAGTACTGGAATCTGATTTTGTAATTACTTTGAAGGCGGCGAGATTGCCAAGTCGGGTTATTTTGTTCAAACATGTCCTGCGTAATGCGGCTCTACCAACGCTGATTCTTCTTGGTGTTAATATTTCTTATCTGATTGGTGGGACCTTGGTCGTTGAACAAGTATTTGGCATTAAGGGAATCGGCAGTTTGCTGTTTAGTTCTATTTCTAAACGGGATTTCCCGGTCATTCAAGGCATAGCCCTTTACTGTGCTGTATCTGTGGTGATTATTAGTCTCCTGATAGAGATTCTTACCAGGTGGCTTGATCCCAGAACGAAAGGAAACCCATGAAAATGATAGGAACAGAATCTCGATTATATGAAGAGCACTTGAACCCGACCCTTATGAACCGTATCTTAAAAATCCCTTCCCTGCTTGTGGGAGGTGTTATGTTTGCTGTGCTGATTATCTTGGCTGTGAGCATTCCGTTTATTAGTCCGTATGACCCTTCTGAGCAAAATTTGAGTGCCTTTTTGCAGCCGCCGTCTGCCGAACATTGGCTGGGTACAGACCAACTGGGGCGTGATTTGTTTACCAGACTGATCTATGCTGCGCGAACCGACCTGAGTATTATGGTGTTGGCGGAAATTGTACCTTTTTGCATGGGGATATTTCTGGGGATGCTTGCAGGGTATTACGGAAAATGGGTAGATAAAATTATATCGTTGATCACGGACACATTTATTGCGTTCCCTTTTTATCTAATCGTCATTATCGTGGCGTTTGCCAGCGGAGCAGGCGAGCGGGGAATTTATATTACGTTTATGCTCGTTGGCTGGATCGTATTTGCCCGTGTAGTCAGAGGCTTAAGTGCATCTTATCGTAAACAGGAATGGGTGGCTTCCGCACAGACGTTGGGACTACCGGGAATACGAATTATCCTTCGTCATCTCCTGCCTAACGTACTGCCCCAGGCAGTTGTTGTGCTAATGACGGATATGGTCGGCCTGCTCGTGGCAATTGTTACGCTCGGTTATCTGGGCATTGGCATCGCACCGCCTACCCCAGACTGGGGCACAATGATCTCGGATGGTCAATCCTTTATCACGACAGCTTGGTGGCTTTCGGCAGTTCCGGGATTCGCAGTGGTATACACTGGAATTGCTTTGTCCCTTGTGGGTGATGGGTTGGCCGATCTATGGAGGAAAAAATAATGTCCACAAGTCCGATTTTGGAAGTCGAGGCATTGTCACTGTCGACCAAGTCGAATCAAAAATTAGTTCAAGATGTGCATTTCTCGCTCGGCAGAGGGGAGAGTCTAGGATTAGTAGGTGAATCCGGTTCCGGAAAATCACTTACATTGCGTTCCATTCTGGGACTCCTGCCAAGTGGAGTGGAGCAGACTGGAGGCAGCATTCGGAGTGACGTGAGCAGCGCAATGGTGTTTCAAGACCCGAGAGGTGCGCTCGATCCGCTCTGTACCGTTGTTAAACAACTGGCCGAAGTTGTCTATTACAGGCAAAAGTTAAGCAGGAAGGCTTCAAGGATAGCCGCACTGGAGTTGCTTGAACTGTTGGGTCTTCCCGACTCGCTGAAGCGTGAGGACCGATACCCTAGCCAGCTGTCAGGTGGGCAGTGCCAGCGTGTAGTTATTGCACTGGCTTTGGCCTGCAAGCCAGGTATTCTGCTCTGTGATGAGCCAACAACAGCGCTGGACGTTACGGTGCAGCAGCAAATTATAGAGACGATCACCCGATTGCAGCGTGAACTGGGCTTCGCCATGGTATATGTAACACATAATCTTGCCATTGCAGCGACCCTGTGCTCGAAGCTGTGTGTGATGAAACAGGGGCGAATTGTGGAGCATGGAGATTCACTTGCCATTTTGCAAAATCCACAAAATGCGTACACACAGATGCTGATTAACTCGGTGCTTCCTTTGCCGGAGCTTGAGGGGAGCAAATAACGATGGAAACAGCTTTGCAAATACAAAATGTATCGGTTCGTTATGGTGAATTTACTGCACTGGACCACATTGAATTGAATCTCCAGCATCATACGACACTTGGTCTTGTCGGTGAGTCTGGTTCGGGGAAATCTACTCTTGCGAGGGTTATTGCCGGCTTGATCACGCCCGATGAGGGGCAAATTCTGCTGGGAGATCAAACTTTGAAAAAGAAGAGAAGTCGTGAGCAATATAAAAAGATACAGATGATCTTCCAAAATCCGGATGCCTCGCTGAATCCCAAGCATTCCATCCGGCAGATTCTTGCTGAAGCGCTGTTGTTTCATCGGATTGTGGACCGTTCACAGGTGGAGAAAAGATCGAGAGAGCTCCTGGCCCGTGTTCAGTTAGAGAGTAAAGCACTGGACAAGTATCCCCACGAATTCTCCGGCGGACAACGCCAACGGATTGCGATCGCACGAGCAATAAGCGTGGAGCCGAGCCTGCTGATTGCGGATGAACCGACGAGTGCACTGGATGTCTCTGTGCAGCTGAGTGTGCTTGAACTGTTCAATTCGCTAAAGCGTGAGCTTAATCTTACATTGTTGTTCATCTCTCACGATCTGGGAGTCATCCATGCTATTAGTGATACGGTAGCAGTTATGAGGCAGGGTCAGCTTGTGGAGATCAGTCCCAAGGAGCAATTCTTCACTCGTCCTGAAACGGCATATAGTCGAGAGTTGCTGTCCGCCGTTCCAAAAATGCCAAAATCAATTTCATCTGGAGGTTTATATGAGCCAACCTTATAAAGGATTTGTACCGCTTACGCGGAGTGAATACGAGACACTTACGCAGTTGCTCTCCAGGCTCTTGTCTACGGAGCATGCCCCGGTGATCATCCCTGGAGAGGCGATCTTGGGCATAGAGGCCGTGGCAGCCGGAATATCCGCGCCGGGTCGTACCATTGTCAATGTCGTGACAGGGCCATACGGCAGTTTATTTGGTCAATGGCTTGAACGCGGTGGGGCCACGGTTATTGAAGTCAAAGTCCCTTTTGATGAAGTTGTACCTGCGGAGCAGGTTGCTGCCGCGATTGAACGATATAAACCGTCCGCGTTATCCTTTGTTCAAGCTGAGGTGGTTACAGGTGGATCCAATCCAGCGGAGGAAATCATAAAGATTGCCCGTGCCCACAAACTGATTACGGTGAGCGACTCCGTCTCGGCAGTTGGGGGAGAGGCTCTACCTGTTGATGAATGGGGCGTGGATTTTGTAGCTATCGGTGCCCAAAAAGCTCTCGCTGGTCCGAATGGTATCAGCGCTGTAAGCATTTCGCCGCGCGGATGGAAATTTCTTGAGTCCAATGCGTATGCGCCGCGTAACTCCATTCTATCTTTGCTCGATCTGAAGCCATCTGGGAAGGGGGCTATACCGGTACGTGTTCCTCCCAATATTCCCACGCTGGAAGCCAGAGCGCTAATCTCGGCATTGACAGCGATCGAGTCAGAAGGCTTGGAGCAGGTGATCAAGCGTCATGAACGGGCTGCTGCATCAGCCATTGCCGGTATTCAGGCTTTAGGTCTAGAACCTTGGCAAAAAGATAGCAAAACGTATTCCACACTGACTACGACGGTTCGAATTTCTGGGGAAGAGAAGTTGCATATCGATCACCCGATCGGCATTGTTGCTCCGGGGGACGGAGAACTTTTGGGTCAACTGCTGCGAATTAATCATTTTGGGGCCAATGCATCTTTGTCGGGCGTGGAGGAAGCTGTTGCGACTATTGCGGCATTATTGAATCAGGACCATGAGCAGGCAGTCCAGGCTGTTCGCCTCGTTTGGGGGAAATGAATATGACTCAGGTAAAATCGGAAGATCAAAACTTTAAACATATTTTCATAGCAGGTATTGATGGCAAACACTTCGATATCTCGATTCAGAATGGCCGGTTTACATCAGTTGTAGAATCCGTGTCACCGTATGATGATCAGGTTCGTCCAGATGCTGATTTGTGGATTAGTCCGGGCATAATTGATCTGCATACACATCTGGCATGGACAGACTTCGACCACTCGGATCAATTGAAGCGTGACAAGCAAGAGATTGAAGTCATGCAGGCGCAAGCTTTTGCAGCTACGCTTAGGACTGGCGTAACCACAGCTCGTGATGCAGGTGGATTGTTGCCAAGTACGGCTCAGCATCTTGCTGAACATTATGGACATCCTCTGAAGGTTGAAACCAGCAGTGATATGTTGGGTGCGGCAGATGCGCGTGGTGTGAGGCATCTGGAACAACGGTTGAACGAAATATTTGATACAGGCGCAGGCTGGGTTAAAATTATGGCAACAGGTGGACTTGGAGCGCCTACCGAACAAGTACTTGATCCCGTGTTTTCGGAGGAAGAGTTTGCATTTCTCGTTCGCCATGCACATGCTCATCATAAAAAGGTGCTTGTTCATACTTGGGGAGGCGTGACGATCGACTGGTCGATCCAGGCAGGGGTGGAATCAGTGGAACATGGGATGTTCTTAACCGAGGATCAGGCCGGCAGACTTGCCGAGTCCCGAACCGCCTTTGTGCCGACCACATCGATCTATAGGATTGCCGCAGATCCAAAAGGTGTACTGGCGCTGCCTGCTGTCATTAGTGATCGTGCCGCGCGTGCTGCTGAAGCTCATTCCACAGCCATCGGATATGCCAAAAGAGCAGGGGTTCGTTTCGGGTTCGGTACCGATTATGCGACACCTGCGCTCCATGGCTACAACCTGCAGGAGCTGGACACGCTGATAGACTACGGCTTGACCCGGACAGAAGCCTGGCAGTCTGCGACGACTCACGCTGCCGAGATTCTGGGTCGTGACGACGAATTGGGGCAGGTTGCAGAAGGTTATCTTGCGGACGCCATCATTTTCAATGCCGATCCATATCAAACGAAAAATGCAGATCAGCTGCGGGAGAGTATTGTTTCCGTCATTATCGGAGCGCAGAAACCATAAATTTGGTTTCTGCGTTTTTTCTTTCTAAGAAAATCAGTATTGGCCAGTCTATAGCACTTTGGACATCTTCACAAATAAGCTGGCATGCGCAATAATGTAGGTCGAGCGATGCGACATATCATATATACATCAGGAGGCACTATGAAACTCGGCAATCATGATTTAAATACATATATCAAGCAATATGAAATCTATTTAAGCGTAGAACGGAATTTATCCGACAAATCAATAAAAGCCTATCGATCTGACCTCAACCGACTGGTAGAATGGCTCAATGACAATCATTTACATGATGTGAACAGAGATAATTTAAGAAAATACCTGGAACAATTAACAAGTAAACACACATTGAAAGACTCAACGATCAAAAGAAAATATATATGCTTTAAAGCATTTTTTAATTATTTGGTGCAAGAAGGGGACATTGCCGAATCGCCTATTTCTGGTTTTGGAAGAAACTTTAAAACAGCAAGACGTATTCCGAAGACTCTCTCAGTGACCGAGGTTGAAAGGTTGTTAAACGCACCACAAGAACATATGAAACAATTACGTACGATCTTTAGAAAACGGATCAACCAGCGCAATGATGCTATTATCGAGTTGCTTTACGTAATCGGCATTCGTATCGGAGAATTAGTGAATATTGATATGGAGCACATTGATCTCGAAGAAAAGACAGTGTTGATCTTTGGGAAAGGCCGTAAAGAGCGCTTATTGTATATTTCGAGCAACGAGGTAATCCTTAAGATTAAAACTTGGCTGCATGCTCGCGAGCATTTCGACTCCAAGTCTAATGCGCTGTTTCTCAACAAATATGGCGATAGACTTTCGATTTATTCCATTGAAGATATTTACTCTAAATACAGGGACTTGTCTAAGGTTAGCAAAAAATCAACACCACACTATCTAAGGCACAGCTTTGCTACACATCTTCTGAACAATGGGGCAGATTTGCGCTCAGTGCAGGAGATTCTTGGGCATACGAACGTTAGTACAACCCAAATTTATACAGAGGTGTCAGTTGAGCGGAAGAAGGATGTGCTGTCGAGGTTCAATCCAAGAAATAACTTAAAAGTGTAGAGTAAAACCTCCAAATAACTATAAATTATTTGGAGGTTTTGTAGTGGAAGAAGTTAAGAATTTGATTAAATTTTATAACGATATGGATAATATGAAAAAATATCCTGATATCATGTGTGTTGTATTCGTTTTTAACAGCATAGATACTTATCAAAATGATGCACATAAATCTGAGTGTATCACTAGTTATGAGCAATCGGAGATCGTCAATGCCTTTCGTTCTGTGTTGGATTATGTAATTTCATTCAACAGTGAAGAAAAATTTATTGCAGATATTCATAATCTCAAACAAAGGTTCAAGTATGTATTAGTGTATTCAATGGCCCAGAATACTAATGGTATAGGAAGAAGATGCCTTGTTCCATTAATTTGTGAGCATTATGAAGTTTACAATATTGGAGCAGATTTTTATTCTTCTGTGTTGGGTGGTAATAAATCGCTTATGTATGAAAAGATTGAAAATCAACTCGGAGTGTATTTTCCGCTTACATATATTTTCAGAAATGAAGAGGATTTTTGCAATATTCAGGATTTTTATCAAAATAAGAAGGATTTTTTACTGAAACCTAATTCAGAGTCAGCTAGCATTGGGGTTGTTAAAATTGATGTACAAGAAACCACATACAAGGAAGCAATTGAACTAATACATTCTCATTATGAGATGTATGGGACATTGTTAATTCAACAATACATTGAGGGCAAGGAGGTAGAAGTCCCTGTTATTCATCATAATAATGCATATTTGGCTCCAGAAGTTGTAGAAATCGTTTTTCTAAATAATGAAAAATATCTTGATTATCAAACGATTGCAAATGAAAATTATGATTTTGATATTCACAAGGGACCTCATGCCGAGCTTATTGCATCAGTTGCGTGTCGATGTGCAGAAATACTAGGCTTCTCAGCTATAAGTCGAATTGATTTTAGAGTGACTGAAAAAGATATTTATATTATTGATATCACACCAAACCCGACAATTTCTTCTAAAAGTTCGGCTCATCTTTTGTTTCAACATGTTTTTAATGGAGATGAAGAAGCTGCATATAGAATGCTTGTTTTTGAAGCAATTAAGAAACATCGATTACTCGAACCACCGCTCTATGCCTCCAAATAATATTAATTTCTTATAGTGTGTGTAAGTTTTTTCAGGATACTTTGAATTCAATTCGTTATATAACAGCTCTACCATTTCGCTAAATTGCAGGTCCTGTACAAGTAATATTCTCATAGCAGAAAATTTATTATTAAAAAATTTAAAATACGGCTTTAATAATTTCGGGAATTTTCTCTGCCAGTCACTTTTATAAAACGAATCAAATAACTTTAAGTTTCTTTCTTTAAAATATAAATAAAGGATATTATGAAAAGCGTAGAAACTATGATAATGATCGGGGTCATTCACTATAGAGTCTAAAGATTGCAACGCAGTTTCTCGCTGTATATCAAGTTGTGCAGCTGCCATGTTGTTTTTAATTATTGTTGCATCACTTGAATCCTTACTATCTATTTGATTTAATAGATTTTCAAATTTTTTCATAGCCTTTTTATGCGTTATCTTACCTGATAAGATTTGAGCAATAGTATAATTGTTATGATAAGAAAGATACGTATCTTTATTTATGATGTTTAAGTCGAAGGAACTTTTTTCGCTTAGCACCTTATTTGCGTTTTTGTAATATCCCAAGTAAATCAGGGAGAAGCTGTAATTGATCTTGGCAAGTTCATATTCATAAGGATAGTTTTTGGATTCCCAGTAAGCTTTCTCTGTTAACTTGATTCCTTTCTCAGTATCTTCGATATAGATTGTGTTCCCTACTCGCAAAAATTTGAGATAATTGGAGTCCTTATGACTGCTATTTTGTTTAAAAGTTCTTAGTAAATGTTCTATTTGATTCTGCGAATTTCGTATGGCTTTGCCTCTCAATAGGGAAGGAGGGTCATCAAAGGATGCTGCTAAAAGTATTTGATTGATGTAGAACTCATTCTGCCAGTAAAGAACACTATTACAATTTTCATCATTCAACTTTTGAAGTTCTAAAGATATTTCAGAATATAGCTTATAAAGATTATTTAGAATTTTTTCATTTTCAAATAAGTAGCTTGCTAAAACGGAGTAGCAACAAAGTTTGGCAAGAGTACTTAAATTACTTTCTTTTGTTTCGTAAAAAAGTCCGGTTATTTCTGGATCAAGATCTGTTGAGTCTTGAAATTTATTAGTTCTCACAAGTTCCATTTTGTTGACATAATATTCACCAATATTATTCTTTAACATCACAGAAACTATTTGATTGAGTTGTGTCTCCATCCCTTCTTTCTTGGAAAAATAATATGCAACAATGTAAGCAGAAGTAACATCATCTTTATTTCTGCTGAATTGTTGTTGCAGCTCTGCTAAATAAAAATATTCGTGAGGATAAAGTTTGTTTAAATAAGCATAAATCCTTTCAATTACAGGGCTCTGGAGCGTGTTTTTTGCTTCATTATGAAAATAGTTTCGTATAGCAACTTCCAAAAAACTATACTTATTTTCTTCAGTTTTCCCAATAAGTTTTGCACTCATGGCGGGTGCAATAAATTCAAGCATGGAAGGATCTATACCATCTTCTATATCAAATTTTGTGAATTGAATCATAAAAAGACTACACTGATACAAAAAGAGATCCAATTGTTTTCTGTAATCGGGGTTGTCACTCGATGTAGATAGTGTTTCATCTATTATTTTTTTGATAATTTTTTCTACGTTTTCGAGCTCAATTTGATTCGATTGAATAATAATTTCTCTGTACTCTTGAAAGAAGTCTATTCCTAATGATTTTGTGAGACTAACAACATGTTCTCCATAATTTGTGTTTTTCTGAAATACAGATTGTAAATCAACTTCAGTTATATCAAAATGTCTAGAAGTAATATTCGAAAAATTTGATTCATTTGATTTTAAATCAATAAATTGAATCACGACAATCGTATCGTTTATTTTTTTGGACTGTACATAGCTAACAATTAATTTTAGAAGTGATTGTTCCTGCCTTGTTAGAGCCAAATAATCTTCAACTACAATGATCCTTTTCGTTTTTTTATATTTCTTGTAAGATTTTTTTCGGGGTTTTAGATAGTTAATTACCGGATTAAACTCTTTTTCCCAGTTAACTGCTATTTCCGGTGTAACTCCGGTAATCTCTTTTAAATCTAGAGCGAGTGGAGAGACACCACCATTTACAAGAGAAAATGTCGATTGGAATATTTTCAAAAAATCAAGTTTAATACCTCCTGAAATTTTCAGCTTGGCAGTAGCAGGAATCATACCTAACATCTCTTTGAACTCAATTTGATTATAGCCATCCAGTTGACTCGAATAACTTGCTTTGATATCAAAACGACTGTTCGTAATGATACCTATAATGTTGCTCGTTCTATTGCTGGATAGTGCTTCAGTTACAAAACTCTTAATTTCTTTTTGAACTGGTAACTCCACTGGTCTATTCAACCTCCAAATAATTTATAGTTATTAGTATGTAACTCTTCGATAGATTGCTCAATGCAATTCTAAGTGCTACTTTTATACCATATCTATCATTCGACACATTTCTATGTATTCCTCTAAAAATTTACAATAATTATTATAATTCCTGATACTAAAGCCCTTTTTATACAACTTTGTAGGTATATAGATCCGCGAACCACACATTTTTACCATGAATTTTCCAAAAGGAGTTTCATTCCTTTTTATCGAATACAATATAAATAGCAGCGACACGAGAAAGGGTGATTTGAACCTAAACTTGATGTCGATGTTTTCCAGTAAGATTCCCCAGTCCGTTTCGTGTTTAATGTTAAATAGGAGTAGTCTATTACATTGTCCACGAGCTACACCTTAAGCTCTACATCTAACATTCACCTCAGTAAGTCAGTCAAGGCAATTCTACACCGCATTATCTCTATTTCAGGCTTCACAATCCAAGAAGTTCAATTGCAAGTTGATTCATCCGGCTACACATCTGTACAGCAAGCTCCTAATCAAGACAACAGTGTCCACACAACAGAATATCGATTATGGGCTCTGAAATGAATCAGAACGAATGCACGTGGAGGAGGCTGTAATGATGGCGAAAAAAGAAGTTGTAGCGATGCTACTTGCCGGAGGGCAAGGGAAGAGGTTAAAAGGATTAACGAAATCACTGGCGAAGCCAGCTGTATATTTTGGAGGAACATACCGAATCATTGATTTTCCACTGAGTAACTGCTCCAATTCGGGTATTGATACGGTTGGCGTGTTGACCCAGTATGAACCACTCGTCCTGCATTCTTACATAGGCATTGGCAGTGACTGGGATCTGGACCGTAAAAACGGCGGGGTATACGTACTCCCACCTCATGAACGTGAAGACGGTAGCAACTGGTACCGGGGGACAGCGGATGCGATTTTCCGCAACCTAAATTTTATTGAACAATTCGATCCTGAGCATGTGCTCATTCTGTCAGGGGATCATATCTATAAAATGGATTATGAAAAGATGCTCCAGTATCACAAAGAAAAAGATGCGGACTGCACCATATCGGTTATTGATGTCTCATTGGAAGAAGCCAGCCGTTTCGGGGTGCTGAACACCAACGATGACTATAGCATCTATGAATTTGAAGAAAAACCTCCTGAACCCAAGAGCACACTCGCTTCCATGGGTATCTATCTCTTCAAGTGGGATGTACTGAAACGTTTCCTGATCCAGGATGAACAACAGGCATCCACCTCCTATGATTTTGGTAAAGATATCATTCCTTTGTTGCTTGAAAATGAAAAATCCTTATATGCGTATCCGTTCGAAGGTTACTGGAAAGACGTAGGTACCATTCGCAGTCTATGGGAATCCAATATGGACCTGTTGGACGAAGACACACCGTTTAATCTGAATGATCCGGACTGGCGTATCTTTACACGTAATCCAAATCAACCTGCACAATACATCTCCCCATCGGCCAAGGTGCGGAATTGCATTATTAGTGAAGGCAGTGTCGTACACGGTGAGGTCAATCATTCCGTTCTATTCTATGGAATTGAAGTTGGGGAGAACAGCGCCGTTATCGATTCGGTCATCATGCCAAGGGTGAAAATCGGGCAAAATGTGCGCATTTACCGAGCGATTATCTCAGAAGGATTGGTTATTCCGGATGGAACACAGATTTCGCCTGCACCGGGAGATGAGAGTGATATATTGCTCGTGGATCAGGAAGAACTGGAACGTCAGCTTCGCCAAGGAATAACCAGCAAGGCCTAATTGAAGCCAAAAGGACGGTGCATGCGATGAAACCATTGATCGGAGTTATTAACCTTGACCATGAACTTGAGGAATTGAAGGAATTGACGTACTTTCGCTGCGGAGCCGCGGTGCCTTATGCCGGGCGTTACCGTCTGATCGATTTTGTTCTATCGAATATGATGAATGCAGGTATTGAGAGTATAGGGGTATTTGTACGGCGAAAATATCGTTCGCTGATGGACCATCTCGGTGACGGCAAGCCGTGGGATCTGGATCGCAAGCATGGAGGTATGTTTATTTTGCCACCGGACTGGAACGATCCAACAGATACGTCACAGGGGGACTTGCAGCATTTCCATAACAATTTGGACTTTTTCCACAGAGGTGCAGGGCAATATGTTGTGCATGCGGGCAGTCGCCATGTGACCAAAGCAGACCTTCAGGATGTCTATAGGTATCACATTAGCAAAGGAGCGGACGTTACACTGGTTTGCAAAAAAGTGGATCAGCTGCTGCCTGAGCATGATGCCTGTGTCAAAGTTGACCATGACGGGGACGGCAACGTGGTGGACATTCACCAAAGCGCTAACCACCCGAATATATATACAGAAATTTTCATCATGGAAAAGGAATTGTTCCTGCGCCAGGTGCAACGCTGCATCGATCATGGCGAGAGCCATTTCTTCCGGGATGTCATTCAAAAAAATCCCGATGGATTGAATATCGCTGCGTATGCATATGATGGCTATCACGCAGTTATCAATTCGATCGACAGTTATTATCGCAACAGTATGGATCTGTTGAATACAGGGCAATATGAACAACTGTTCAAGGAAGATCCCGTTCAGACCAAAATTAAATATGAAGCCCCTGCCAAATACCTGGATACTGCTGATGTTAAACATTCACTCCTTGCCAATGGCTGCATCGTTGGTGGCGAGGTGGAAGACAGCATTCTGTTCCGTGGTGTACAGGTGGCCAAGGGTGCCAAAATTAAAGGTTCCATCATCATGCAGAAATGCTACATTGGTGAAGGAACGGTCCTTGAGAACGTCATTCTGGATAAAGACGTGAAACTGACCGGAGGACAGACGCTGATCGGCGACCCGTCAAATCCATACATTTTAGCGAAAAGCACTATTATCTAATACCCACACGTAACCGATATCTTCTATAAATATATATAAAATAAAAATCCTGTAGGACGGATTTAAGGTTCATACACTTTCGACGCATGAGTTGAAATTTCGAAAGTTCTCACCAACATGCAAACGTAGTGAAGGGAACGAAATCGATTCTGAAGAAGCGTAGCGTTCGCCTAAAAGCTTTCTGCAAGAAAGCTACTCCGAAAGCATATGCTGTCTTTAAATTTTAACTTGTATTATATAAATTCAACTTAAACACTTACACAAAACGGAGAGGACAGAAATGACCTGAAGAAGCGCAGCGCTCGCCTTTATCCCCGGATTTTCCCTTTTTAAAAAGGAATCAAAAAATCTGGGGATAACAGCGATCGGAAGGTTATTCTGTCATCGAAGTGTCCAGTGTAAATATTCTTTAGTTCAATTTATATAGGTTAATCAAGAAAATTTGGAGACAACAGGGATCATAAGAACCATTCGTAACCGTAACGGCCACTTTGCACAATGTTGAGCAACTGAGTGTATGTACCGCCACCGTCCTGCAGGATTTCCCCGGGAGGAACCTACTTTTGTTTGACAACAAGGAAACGTTCAAGAGTATCTTTACACGGAATCTGGTCAGCAAATTGGGCAAACCGATTGAAGAAGCAACACAGGAAGACGTGTACCACGTACTGGGAAGCATGATTCGTGAATATGCAGGCCAGGATTGGGCAGCGTCGAATCAGGGGTTTAAGCAGCGCCAGGATAAACAGGTCTATTACTTCTCGCTGGAATTCCTGATTGGACGTCTGCTCGGCAACAATCTGTTGAATGTGAATGAATTGGAATTGGTGCGCGACAGTCTGGCTGAGCTGGGCTTCTCCTTGGAAGAGGTGGAAGAGCAGGAGGCGGATGCAGGACTCGGTAACGGAGGTCTCGGACGACTCGCTGCCTGTTTCCTAGATTCACTTGCATCACTTGGGTATGCAGGACATGGCTGCGGCATTCGGTATAAATACGGATTGTTTGAGCAAAAAATCATCAATGGCAATCAGGTCGAATTACCTGACAATTGGCTGGATAAAGGCAACGAATGGGAAGTCCGTCGTCCAGACAAAAAGGTGGAAGTACAGTTTTGGGGCCGGGTAGAAGCTCACGAACAGGATGGAGAATATCAGTTTGTTACAAAAGATGCCGAATCGGTTGTCGCCATTCCCTATGACGTGCCTGTCATCGGTTATGGCCAAACCCATGTGAACACATTGCGTCTATGGAGTGCTGAGCCGAAGCGCGAGACTTCACTCGATACCCCTTCGAATTACTACGGCTATCTGGATTATAGCCGTTCGGTAGAATCGATCTCGGAATTCTTGTATCCGGATGATTCACAGTATGAAGGAAAGCTGTTGCGATTGAAGCAGCAATACTTCATGTGTTCGGCAGGTGTGCAAAGTGCCTTGCGTACGTTCAACAAGCTGGAGCTACCGTATGATCGTTTGCCGGATAAAGTGGCTTTCCACATCAACGACACGCATCCAACCTTGGTTATTCCAGAACTGATGCGCATCCTGATGGATGTGAAGGGTTATGGCTGGGATGAAGCATGGGATATCACGACTAGAACCGTATCGTATACCAATCATACGACGCTGAGCGAAGCGCTTGAGAAATGGCCTGTATCCATGATCAGCAAGCTGCTGCCACGCATCTATATGATCATTGAAGAGATCAACAAACGCTTCTGTGGCATGCTGCTGGACCGGTATCCGGGAGATCAGGATCGCATAGGGCACTTGGCGATCGTTGCGAACGATCAGGTGCGGATGGCGCATCTGGCGATTGTAGGCAGTCATAGCGTGAATGGTGTCGCTGCATTGCATACCGAGATTTTGAAAGAACGTGAGATGGCTCCGTTCTATGCACTGTATCCAGAACGTTTCAATAACAAAACGAATGGCATTACCCATCGCCGCTGGCTGATGCATGCCAATCCGAAACTGTCGGATCTCATCACGGATACAATTGGTAACGAATGGATAACAGAGCCGGGCAAGCTGGACCAGCTGGCAGGCTTTGCGGATAATACATCATTCCAAGAGCAGTTCCGTTCGATTAAGCGGGATAACAAGGAACGACTTGCTGCGTATATTCTGAATCATACTGGAACGACAGTGAATCCGGATTCCATTTTTGATGTGCAGGTGAAGAGGCTGCATGGGTACAAACGGCAACTGTTGAACATTCTGCATGTGATGCATCTGTATAATCGGCTTAAACATGATGCTTCGTTTGATATGGTGCCACGTACTTTCATCTTTGGAGCTAAGGCAGCACCGAGTTATTATTTTGCCAAGAAAATCATCAAGCTGATCAATACGGTATCTGACACGGTGAATCGGGATGCAGCGGTGAATGACCGCTTGAAGGTATTTTTCCTCGAAAACTATTCCGTTTCTCTTGCAGAGAAGATTATTCCGGCCGCGGATGTTAGTGAACAGATCTCAACCGCAGGCAAGGAAGCTTCGGGTACGGGCAACATGAAGTTTATGATGAACGGCGCCTTAACGATTGGCACGATGGATGGAGCCAATGTGGAGATGGCAGAGCAGGTCGGAGAAGAAAATATGTTCATCTATGGTCTGCGTGCGGACGAAGTGCTTGAGTATTATCGTTCTGGCAGCTATCGTCCGAATGAGATTGTGCAGCACGATGATCGGATTCGCGAGGTCGTGGAGCAATTGGTGCATCCAGGTGCATTCTGTTATCGAGATGGGGAGTTCTGGGACATCTATGACTCGTTGCTGGCTCATGGTGACGAATACTTTGTATTGCGTGATTTTGCTGCTTATGCAGACGCACATGCTGCCATTGACCAGGCGTATCGGGATGTTCCAGGCTGGACTCGGAAAGCGATATTAAACACGGCGCATTCCGGCATATTCTCCAGCGATCGTACCATAAGTGAGTACGCGACAGATATCTGGGGTATTCATCCCGTGTCCGAGAACTGGAAAGGTTAAGAACAGATTGTTAGGCTAACAAGTCCCCTTGTTCACAAGAGACATCTCTGCTGGTAAATCAACCAGAGTAGAGAGAGCATCTCCTTGTAGAACAAGGGGATTTTGGCATACAGTGAATTAATGAACGGAGGGAAGGACCAGACTTTGAAGTGACGGATGTCTGGAAATCGACCCCTGAACAACTGGACATGAAGATATATATCCCGTTAAAATAGACCTTACTGCTTCGCGGAAATCAAGGTCGGAGGCATAAAATAAATGAGCGAAAAGTCGTGGCTCCACTCCAAGTGGATACTGACCATTGTTGCTTGCATGGCAGTTCTTTACCTACTGATTATGGGCATTTTACTGTTTGTCAGTGGACGAACACCTGGCATGTATTATCAATATAATCTGGTACCCTTCGAGACGATTCGGCCGCTTCTCTTGGAGAGGGAGAGGTACAATACAGATACCTGGGTCAAAAACCTGTTTGGCAATATCGTATTGTTCATTCCGTTGGGAATCTGGATTCCATGGTTGTTTCGGAGGTGTCGTTCGTTCCTGACCTTTACATCGACAGTTGTCCTGCTTCTGCTAGGTGTTGAAGTCACACAATTGATCACGCGTGTTGGTTCGTTCGATGTGGATGACATTATTCTGAACACGATTGGTGCCTGGATAGGTTACGCTGCATTTAAGTTGTTTTTATGTTAACAAAGAAGGACTCGGAATTGAGCCGCAGATCGCGGTCCATGACCGGGTCTTTTTGCATAAGATACCTTTCAAATGTTTACAAGGGAATCTTTTCGGATAAAACATATTAACGGCTTAATATAGTGAACAGAGATTATATATTGGACAAAGATGAGAGCGAGGTGGGCGATATCGTTTGGTGGAAAGAGAGTGTGGTATACCAGATTTACCCGAGCAGCTTCAAGGATTCGGACGGGGATGGATATGGCGATTTGCAGGGAATCTATGAGAAACTCGATTATTTGGAGAATTTGGGCGTAGATGTGATCTGGCTCTGTCCCATCTACGATTCACCAGGACATGATAACGGATATGATATCCGGGATTACTACGCCATTTTACGCAAATACGGCACGATGGAGGATTTTGATCGGTTACTTGCAGAGGCACACAAGCGTGGGCTCAAGATCATGATGGATCTGGTGTTGAATCATACGTCGGATGAACATGCATGGTTTGCTGAATCGCGTTCATCAAAGATGAATCCAAAGCGGGATTATTATATTTGGCGTTCAGGCAAAAATGGTCAGGTGCCGAATAATTGGGAGTCCTATTTTGGCGGCTCAGTATGGAAGCATGATCCCGAGACGAATGAATATTATTTGCATCTGTATTCGGAACAGCAACCGGATCTCAACTGGAACAATACACAGATGGCAGAAGAAATGTATGAGATGGTGCATTGGTGGCTGGAAAAAGGGGTCGACGGATTTCGTTTCGATGCAGTAGCGCATATCGCCAAGGCAGAGGGGCTGCCTAGTGCCCACAATCCAGATAATCTGCCGGTAGTTCCAGCATATCAGCTCTTTTCTAACCTGGAACAGGTACACTCCATCCTGAAGAAACTGAATAACATGATCCTGAAACCTTATGGACCCATGACGGTTGGCGAGACTTCTGGACTTGGGCCTGAACAAGCGCTGGCTTATGTGGGAACGGATCGTGACGAGCTTAATATGGTATTCCAGTTTGAGCATATGTTCATCGATGCCAAATCCTCCGGAATTGGTAAGTGGAATTATAAGGAATGGAAACTGACCGAACTCAAAGAAATCATGAGTCGGTGGCAAACGGTTTTACATGGCAGAGGCTGGAACGCCAATTACATGGGCAACCATGATCAGCCGCGTCCGGTTTCACGTTTTGGAGATGACGGTAAATATCGGGTGCGTTCTGCTCAGATGCTGGCGACATGGATGCTTACACTCGAAGGAACGCCCTACATCTATCAAGGGGAAGAGATTGGCATGACCAATGTTGCTTTCCCCGATATTGAGCAATACCGGGACATCGAGACGAAAAATTATTACAATCATTACATTGGTCAAGGTAAATCGAAGCATGAAGTCATGCAGGCGATCTGGCTGAAGAGTCGCGATAATGCCCGGACGCCAATGCAATGGGATGATACGGAACACGCAGGGTTTACCCAAGGTCAGCCGTGGATTCAGGTGAATGATAATTATTCTGAGATTAACGTAGCCGATGCCGAAAGTGATCCGCAATCCATTTTGCATTATTACCGTAAACTAATTGCCCTTCGCAAACAACATAAAGTGCTTATCTATGGCGCGTATGAACTGCTGCTGCCGGATGATCCGGATATCTATGCCTATACACGAACGCTGGATGATGAGCAGATGCTGATCATTCTGAATTTCCGTGGGCATGAGCCTGAGATGCACTGGCCAGAAGGCTGGAATTCCGAGCATGCCAAGCTGATCATCAGCAATGTAAGCAGACGTTATTCTACCGATGAAGGTGCGATTCAGCTTCAGCCGTATGAAGCAAGGGTGTATCGTAAGCAGCGATAACACGGAGGCTAGCGTAATTTTGCGTTGGTGAAGAGCTATGATTTATAATAAATAGTGGTTTTCAAAATAATCAAAACATATGTCGGGAGGAATCCAAGTTGTTGAATATTACGTTCCACGGTCACTCAAGTGTACAGCTGGGCACAGAAGAAAAGTCTCTGATCATTGATCCCTTCCTGCGTGGCAACGAGCTTGCCGTCACGAAGCCTGAAGATATTAAGACCGATGTTGTGTTGCTGACACATGCACATATGGATCACATCCTCGATGCTGAGCCTATTGCCAAAGCGAATAACGCCAAAGTTGTGGCTATTGTGGAATTGGCTACATATATGTCTTGGAAAGGTCTGGATACACTCGGCATGAACATGGGCGGAACGGTAGATCTTGATTTTGCTCAAGCCAAAATGATTCAGGCGTTCCATACTTCCGGGATTGTGCTCGAAGAAGAACAACGGATCATGTATGCAGGTTTGCCTGCTGGATATATCATTAATATTGGTGGCAAAACCATTTTGCATGCCGGAGATACAAGTCTCTTCGGGGATATGAAAATGATTGGTGATCGCCATGATATCGATGTAGCGTTCTTGCCGATTGGTGGACATTTCACCATGGGACCTGAGGATGCGCTGCAAGCGGCCGAATGGTTTAATGCCAAACTGACCATTCCGGTTCATTATGATACATTCCCGGTAATTCGTCAGGATGCGGAACACTTCGTGCAGCAGCTGGCTGCAAAAGGTTTGGAAGGCCGTGTGCTGGCCCCAGGGGAATCCATTAGCTTGTAACTGTTACAACAACCAAGTTCAACCAAAAGAAACCGTCTGTTACCCACGCCAATCGTGGGAAGAACAGACGGTTTCTTGTTTTATCAATACAGATATCAGGGAGTTTACGAACGCAGGTTCCAAAATAAATGTTACAGAGGAAAGATTTATGGGGAATGTGTAGAAGAGACGAAGAATATACATATTATAGTTTCAACTTGTATATACATGTTTACTTATGTAATATAGATATGAAGTTAGCCGAGAACATTACATGAGAGCATTACAATTTATTGGAGGCGTTAACATGAGTTCTAATAACACAACTCCGTCATCTTGGTGGAAGACATCAACGGTATATCAGGTATATCCGAAGAGCTTTAATGATACAACCGGATCGGGTACGGGAGATATTCGTGGTTTAACTGAGAAGCTTGATTATTTGCAGCATCTGGGTATCGATATTGTGTGGTTGCAGCCGGTATATGTATCCCCGCAGCATGATAATGGGTATGACGTAGCGGACTATTATCGGATTAATCCGGATTATGGGACGATGGAGGATTTTGACGAACTGCTGAAAGGTCTGAAGGCTCGTGACATGAAACTTATGATTGATATCGTGGTGAATCACTCCTCGACAGATCATGAGTGGTTCCAGCAATCCCGTTCATCCAAGGATAATCCGTATCGGGATTATTATATTTGGAAAGATCCTGCTCCGGACGGCGGTGTGCCTAACAACTGGCAATCCAAGTTCGGTGGACCCGCATGGCAGTATGATGAACAGACGAGACAATATTTCCTGACTTTATTTGATAAAACGCAGGCAGATCTGAATTGGGAGAATGAAGAAGTACGCAAAGCTGTACGGGATATGATCAAGTTCTGGGCCGAAAAAGGTGTGGATGGTTTCCGTATGGACGTGATTAACCTGATCTCCAAAGACCAGCGGTTCCCTAATGATGATGGCAGCGTGTCACCAGGTGATGGGCGTAAATATTACACGGATGGACCGCGTGTTCATGAGTATATCACCGAGATGTACGATGAAGTATTCGGGCCTCACAACATGGTGACGGTAGGCGAAATGTCCTCGACAACACTGGAACACTGCATCCAATATTCGAACCCGGCTTCCCGGGAGTTTTCAATGACGTTCAACTTCCACCACCTGAAAGTGGATTATCCGAATGGTCAGAAATGGGAACTGATGCCGTATGATTTCGAAGCGATGAAGCAGCTCTTTAGTGAGTGGCAGACAGGCATGCAAGCCGGTGGAGGCTGGAACGCGCTGTTCCTTAATAACCATGATCAGCCCCGGGCGCTGTCCCGATTCGCCGATGATGGTGACTATCGCGCGGAGAGTGCCAAGATGCTTGCAACGACCATTCATGGCATGCAAGGTACGCCTTATGTCTACCAGGGTGAAGAGATCGGAATGCCGAATCCGGTCTGGAATGACGTCAGCGAGTTCCGCGATATCGAATCGACGAACATGTACCGTTTGCTTCAGGAAGAACGAGGCAAATCCGCTGAAGAAGCTTTCAACATTGTAAAAGAGCGTTCCCGGGACAACTCCCGAACACCGATGCAGTGGAATGGAAGTAAGAACGCCGGATTTACTACCGGAACACCTTGGCTGAAGGTAGATGAAAGGTATCCGTCCATTCACGTGGAACAGCAGCTGGCTGACCCGGCTTCAATCTACTACCACTACCGCAAATTGATTGCCCTGCGTAAACAGGTTAACGTGCTGACCGACGGTCTGTATGAACGCCTGGACGATGCACATCCAGATGTGTTTGCTTACGCAAGAACCAATGGAAGTGAAACCCTGATTGTTGTATCGAACTTCAGTAAACGAGACGTCACGTTCTCGCTTCCGGAAGCGGTCTGGAATGATCATATTGCAGGCAAATCCGCTGAATTACTCATTGGGAATACAGAGGCAGCACCTGTACTGACACAGGAAATCTCCCTCAGTCCGTATGCATCCTATATGTGGCTTGTGCCACAACAGGACTAATCACATTTTATAAATAGGAAGTGACACTATGGCAATCGATAAAAAACAGGTTGAGGAGATCGTCCGGGCAGTTGGCGGCAAAGAGAATATTGAAGCTGCTACGCACTGTGTTACACGACTCCGGTTTGCCTTGTACGATGAGAGTAAAGTGGATACCGAAAGTCTGGATCAGAATGATCTGGTCAAGGGACAGTTCTCTTCCCAAGGACAATTCCAGGTCGTTATCGGGCCTGGTCTGGTGGATAAGGTCTATGATGAGATGATTCAGATCACCGGGGGAGATCGTTCTTCCAAGGATGATGTGAAGGCCGTTGCTGGTAAAAAGCAAAATCCAATCCAGCGAGCGATTAAAACACTCTCGGATATTTTCATTCCGATCTTGCCTGCAATCATTACGGCAGGTCTTTTGCTCGGGATTAACAATATTCTTACAGGTCCAGGTATTTTCTTTGATGGAAAATCACTGGTGGATGTCTATCCAGCCTGGAAGGATCTTGCGTCCATTATTAATACGATCGCGAGTACAGCCTTTACGTTCCTGCCGGCTCTGATTGGTTGGGCAGCTGTAAAAAGGTTCGGCGGCAGTCCGCTGCTCGGGATAGTGCTTGGTCTCATTCTGGTACATCCCGATCTGCTGAGTGCATATGGTTATGCTGATGCCGTGAATAATGGCACGGTGCCAACATGGAATCTGTTCGGTTGGGAGATTGAGAAGATCGGTTATCAAGGGCAGGTTCTGCCGGTACTGGTATCGGCCTATCTGCTTGCTAAGATGGAGATTTTCCTGAATAAAAGGGTCCATGATTCGATTAAACTGCTGGTCGTTGCACCAGTCACGTTGCTGATTACCGGATTCCTGGCATTTACGATCATTGGACCAGTTACATTCGCCATTGCGAATGCGATCACATCCGGCTTGATCTATGTATACGATTCCTACGCGGCGCTGGGTGGTCTGATCTACGGTGGTCTGTACGCTTTGCTGGTTATTACCGGTATGCATCATACGTTCCTCGCGGTAGATGTTCAGCTCATTGGTAGTCAGGGAGGTACGTTCCTGTGGCCGATGCTGGCATTGTCCAATATCGCACAGGGTTCTGCGGCACTTGCGATGATGCTTGTCCTGCGTGAAAAGAAAATGAGAGGACTTGCGGCAACGTCTTCGGTGTCGGCCTTCCTGGGGGTAACCGAGCCGGCGATCTTCGGAGTGAATATCCGTTACCGTTATCCATTTATCTTCGGTATGATCGGTTCCGCGATTGGTGGTGTGCTGCTGACGATGAATAATGTTCAGGCAACCTCCATCGGTGTAGGTGGCGTACCTGGATTCCTGTCGATTTTCCCTAACAAGTGGGGCGTCTTCTTCATCGGCATGGCGATTGTCCTGGTTGTACCGTTTGTACTGACCGTTATTTTTGGCAGAGCCAAAATGAGAAAAGAAGATCGTAATGAAAGCAATGAAAACGTTCCTGAGCCTAAAGCAGTTACATCACAGTCTGCTTCGGGCGTTACCTCTTCGACTGCAAATTCAGATCCGAACCAGCGCACTCGTAGTGCGGCTCAAGTCGGGGATGAAGCCGTGAATACACTGGAAATCATGGCGCCATTAACAGGCCAGGCCGTTTCACTGGAGCAAGTGCCTGATCCGGCTTTTGCCGAGAAACAAATGGGTGAGGGTGTAGCGATTGAGCCTTCCGGCAACGTGGTAGTTGCCCCGTTTGATGCTCAGGTAGCTCATGTAATCAAAAGTAAACATGCGGTGATTCTGGAACACGCGAGTGGTTTACAGGTACTGATCCATGTCGGGATTAATACGGTATCCCTCAAGGGTGAAGGTTTCAATATGCATGTCGAAGCTGGCGAGCATGTCAAAGCTGGGCAAAAGCTGTTGGAATTCGATCGTAAGGTGATTGAAGATGCGGGATACCCGCTGATTACACCGATTATCATTCCAGATGGTCAGGATATGGTTGAACGGGTGGAG
Organism: Paenibacillus sp. SZ31; assembly: GCF_012912005.1. Classification (GTDB taxonomy): domain Bacteria; phylum Bacillota; class Bacilli; order Paenibacillales; family Paenibacillaceae; genus Paenibacillus. The sequence goes on along the minus strand of NZ_JABBEA010000020.1, from coordinate 701 downwards.
GTCACGACAGGTGATGTTACATCTAATCAAAATGGTGTGCTGAAGGTTCATCTGAAAGGTTAATTGAATACAACAACAAGAAGGGGCTGCGTGATGTGCAGCTCCTTTTTTGTTATTGTGCCCAGAGGCACGCATTATCTAGTTGGTGAAAGTTCAATCAAAGGAGGGGCAAAGCTATCTTTGTAGGCAGGACGCTTGTACATAGAGAGATCTGCGTGTAAAAGCGCATCGACAAGAGTGTCGGTCAGAGACCGGGTGAGCAGCAACCGAGGCCGCAATAAGTTTTTTTGTTTAAAATGCGAATTTTTGTGCTATTAATGAGAAAAAAACTGCAAATAGATAGGGAGAAAGAGATGCTTGTTTGTGTTACTACCTAATAAATATATTTGAGATAGCAAGTTGAAAATCACCAATTCTCATATGAAATTTATGTAAATCATTTAATATGTACTTATATATTAAATGATTTACATATCACAATTAAAACTATATAGAACAATATTTATATATTTATAGAGCACTAATGGATTATTTTCGACAAAATAAGACAAAAAAATACAAAATAAGCCTATTTATTATTTGAGATGAATAAACGATAATGATAAAGCTAATTAGCAACTATTATATATGACGAATTGTAATATGAAGTGCGACACCTACTGGAAATAAATAAAAAATGGCCCATGGCCGGATTCGTGTAG
>NZ_JABBEA010000002.1 GCF_012912005.1 Paenibacillus sp. SZ31 | reverse complement strand
AAATCTTAGCTCTTTGGTTTGCTGAAGATGTGCACTGCTTTTTTTACAATCGCCAGTTCTTCTTGTGTATCCGCAAGCGTGTGCTCTTTCTCTTGAAGCAACCGGCGCATCTCTTGGAGTTCTGCTTCCAGTTCCTTCACTCGATCTACACTGGCAACAGGCTCATTTTTTAGTTCGCGGTACTTACTCATCCATTGGTGCAACGTACTTTTTGGAATGTTGAGTTCTTCTGCCAAATCTCCAAGTGTCTTCGTCTGCTCTTGAATGAATTTGACCGTTTGTTTCTTGAATTCTTCGTTATATCGTTGCCGCTGTTCTCCCATGTGGACACCTCCGTTAGTCTCATTATCCTTCCGTCCGTTAACGGGTGTCCACTTTTTATTCTAGCTCCACTAGACACGCTATTTCCCGAAATCCCCTGAGAAAAACGCAGTAAACGGCTGTTTATTCTCATATAACGGGGCTCAGGTTCATTAGATCTCTGCGGACGCTCCAAGTCCTTGAATAAGACGTCTCAGATTTGTTAGCCTGAAAGCCTGAACCAATTGGGCTATCGCTCTACTAATCGGATGCAAAAAATAATCCCCCTCTCATTTCTCAACCGAAATGAGAGGGGGTTTCGTCATGCAATGAAAAGGCGGAATGAAGATGGAAGAAAAGCAGCATTTGGAGAGCTTGCCTATATCTTGCGAAATGATCAAGTAGATCTTACGTAGAGCTGCTTATAGCCAACTAGGAGCCGACGCTCAACTTAGACATCAGCCTTATACAGCGGCATCAAAATCATAAAATCCGTTCCCAAGCCTAACTGACTTCGTACCGTAATCTTCCCACCATAAGACTCCACAATCGAGCGGGTAATGGCGAGACCGAGACCTGCGCCCCCTTGTTTTCGCGAACGAGAACTGCTTGTGCGGTAAAATCGCTCAAAGATATGGGGCAGATGTTCAGGTTCAATGCCCGTGCCGTTATCCTTTACGGAAAATTCAGCCTTATGGTGCGTGGCATATAACGTTATGGAGATGGCCCCATGCTCTGGATCGGTGTGCTGCACCGCATTATGGAACAGATTCAGCACAACCTGCTTCAGCTTATAAGGATCAGCCAGAACATGGACCGCAGCCGTCAGGTCGAGATGAATGGACCTCCGCTGAGCCATCATGGTCAGTTGTGGTTGCATTTCGAGTAACAGACTGTCCAGCTGAATTACTTCCTGTTCCTGCTTTGGAGCTTGATCCAGCTTGGTTAGTAACAACAAATCTTCAACCAGCTTGTTAATTCGTACAGATTCGCCGTGCATGCTGTCCAGTGCTTTATACAATTTATCTTGATTGGTGGCTGCACCCCGCTGTAAAACTTCAATAAATCCATGAATGGAGGTCAGAGGGGTACGCAGCTCATGAGAAGCATCGGACAAGAAACGCTGCATCTGATCTTTCGATTCCCGCTCCGCTTCAAACGAGTTCTCGAGCCTCTCAAGCATGCCATTGAATGAAAGTGCGAGCTGGTCCACTTCTTCTTGTCCCTGAACGACGGGAAGGCGATCTGCGAGACTTCCTGCATCGATCTGCTGTACTTTATTCACCATGTTAGACAGGGGAACGAGCGTCCGGCGTAATACCTTGGTGTACAGAATAAGACCGGCTACCATGGCTAACAGCGATAACATGATGAAGATCAGAAGTTGTTTAATAATCAGATCTCTCAGTGGTTTCGTAGCCGTACCCATCTGGACCATCGGTAAGCCGCGATTGCGCGGACCTGGTGAGGCGAAGACAATCAATTGCTCCTTCCCTTGGCTATCCGTTACGATCCGGTAGGGAATATGTTTTTGTTCTTTTAACTCATTTGTAATGTCCTGATATTCAGCGGTTGAGAGATGAGGGGCGTTCAGACCGTCTTCCCCAAAAACATCCTCGAACGTACCTTGGTTATCAAACAGAGCAAGTGAACGGTCAGGAATAAACAATACCCGATTGCCAGACCCGTTACCTGCCTGTCCACCGAAAGGGTTGTTGGAAGAGCTGCTACGTGACTGGATTCCGAGCCAAACCGGGGGCATGGACATGAGCTGTTCTTCCATGGTTTTTGCCTGATTCCGGTAGAGAAAACTTTCCATGATCCAGAATTGCAGAATACCGATTAACAATAACAGCCCGGCAAGCACGAACAGAGAACGTGAGAGCAATTGCGAACGCAGGGAACGCGGCCAAATCCATTGCTGAAGACGTCCTAAACGAAGTTTATTTTTCTTAGGCAGCGAATTCATCAGAGATCTACCCTGTACCCGACACCCCGAAGTGTGCGAATGAGTCTATGCTCTTTATCCCCGAGTTTGTCACGCAAGGAGCGGACGTATACCTCTACAATATTTTCTTCCCCGCCAAAATCATACCCCCACACACGGCTCAGAATGGTCGCTTTGCTGAGTACAATCCCATGATTAAGCACAATAAATTTTAACAGTTCGTATTCGGTAGGAGATAACTCCAGGACCTGATCCTGATAGGTGATTTCTTTGCGCTGATCATCAATTCGGAATGGGCCATGAGTGACGGCTCCTATTAATAAAGGAAATTGATTACGTAGTCTGGCCTGAATCCGGGCGAGCAGCTCGTCGAAGGCAAAGGGCTTGATCATGTAATCGTCAGCACCTAGCCACAAGCCTTTAACCCGATTCTCGACTTCGTCCTTCGCTGTCAGCATAATCACGCCAACCTGGGCTCCGGTCTTACGCAGACGCTCGACCACTTCGAAACCATCCATCTCTGGCATCATGACATCCAGAATAGCCATATGTGGTCTGAATTCAAGCGCCAACTCAAGTGCAGCTGCTCCATCGGGTGCTGTACGCACATCGAAGCCTTCATTACTTAATCCAAGCTCCAGAAATTGCAAAATGTGTGGTTCATCATCAGCTAATAGTATTTTAATTCCGCTGCTAAGCTTCATAATGTACGTTCTCTCCTTGCTTGATCCATCTAGATTTCTCCCTCACTTCGGAGGGACTGTATGTAGTATTATCGCTTGCCAAACTGAAATTTAGCTGAAAGGATTGTGAATTATCCTCAGACAACATTCAGCGGGCACTCATCCCAGCTTTATTTTGGCATGTCACAATACTAGACATGAAGAACTAATAAGGAGTGATTAACATTGAATAACACCAAAAGAAGGATGGATCTTGTCCTTCTACCGATTGTATTACTGGCGGCATTTCTGAATGGGTACGGTATCTGGAACGATCAATATGCCAATTCCTATTATACGACCGCCGTCGGCAGTATGCTCAGCAACTTCCATAACTTTTACTATGCATCACTCGACTCGGCAGGCTCGGTAACTGTTGACAAACCACCTGTTGTCTTCTGGATCCAGACGGCCTTTGCCTATGTATTCGGATTGCACGGATGGAGCGTTATTTTGCCTCAAGTATTAGCGGGAATCGGTTCGGTGCTCCTGATCTATTTCATGGTGAAACCTACATATGGTCTTGCAGCAGCACGAATCTCCGCACTGACATTGGCGACTGTGCCTGTTGTGGCCGCAGTCAGTCGGACCAACAATATTGATAGCATGCTGGTGTTTACGCTGTTGTTGGGTTCGTGGTTTTTGTTCAAAGGTAGCAAACAAGGCAGTGCTTGGCGTATTCTGGTTGCCTTTGGATTAATAGGCTTAGCCTTTAATATGAAAATGCTTCAAGCCTACATGATTCTGCCGGCGTTTTACTTGTTCTATCTGCTCGCATTTCAGGCGAAGTGGAGAAGGAAGATCATCCTGCTGATTGGCAGCACGGCGGTTCTGGCGGTGGTTTCCTTATCCTGGGCGGTCACTGTGGATTCTATACCCGAAGACGAGCGGCCTTATATCGGTAGCAGTGAAACAAACTCTGTCATGGAACTGGCATTTGGATACAATGGCCTGTCCCGTCTAACGGGTCAGCAGAACACATCAGGTAACGCAGGGATGCCGAACGCTGCTGGACAGGGCAATAATCGTGGCAATCGAGGGGATTCGACTTCTGCTCCTAATCAGACGGGTAGTGGTGCCCCTGGCACGGGGCAAGGTGTCAATGCACCGGATAACGATAGTATGAATGGTTCGAACGGCATGAATGCCATGGGCGGTATGAATGGGCCGAATGGCAATTTCCCGAATGATATGGAAATGCCAAACGGAAGAAATTTCGGTAGCAATGGTGGAGGAGGCATGGGAGGAATGTTTGGTACGGGGGAGAAAGGTCCTCTGCGTCTGTTCCAGACTGAACTGTCAGGTCAAGCCAGCTGGCTTCTGCCAGTTGTATTGCTTGGATGCATTGCCATATTTGCAGGGTTAAGACGGAGAAATATTACGAACAAGCACAAGGAGGCTTTATTTTGGCTGGCCTGGCTGCTTCCTGTTGCTGCCTTTTTCAGTGTGGCAGGTTTCTTCCATCAATATTATCTGATTATGCTTGCACCTCCAATTGCGGCGCTGACTGGCGCAGGATATGTAGCTATGTGGAAGTTATATCGTGAACGAATTGGCTGGCAGGCCTGGTTGCTTCCGGTGTCCGTGCTGCTAACGACCTTGTTCGGCTGGTACATCATGCAGGTGTATAACGATACGATTGGTGTAGGCTGGTCCATTAGTGAATTAATCGCAGGCATTCTGGTCACGGTCATCCTGGTCGTTATGCTGCGTCGTACACATCGTTGGAAACAGGGCTTCATTGTCGCAGGATTCGTGGTCATGCTGATTGGTCCAATCTATTGGGCATTCACCCCAATTACTTATGGTGGTAACAGTATGATTCCTGCAGCAGGACCTACTGGTTCCAATAGCATGTTTGGTGGAGCAGGAATGGGCATGACGATGGGTAACGGTGCAGAAGGAACAGAAATGCCTTCAACGGGTGGACGCGGCGGAATGGGCAACCGTAACGAAGAAGTCGATATAGCTACACTGAATTATCTGAAAGAGCACAATACAGGCGAAACCTATCTCTTCGCGACAACAGACTATAATCAGGCAGCACCTTATATTATCGACGAGAAAGCATCGGTAATTACGCTGGGAGGTTTCTCCGGGTCAGACCCGGTGTACACAACGGAGCAACTGGAACAACTCGTCAAGAGTGGTCAAGTGAAGTACTTCATGGTTGGTGGCATGGGTGGCCGAGGCGGAAACTCGGACATTAGTGATTGGATCAAAGAACATGGAACGGAGATTCCAACCTCAGAATGGCAAACAGGTACCGACAGCGGATCTACGGATAGCGGTGGCGCGGGGAACAGAGCCGGATTCGGATTCGGCGGACAGACCACCTTGTATGAAGTGAAATTGTAAACTGAAATCAAAATTTCGAACGAACGAAGTCCATTGGAAAAGGGAGGGGACGAACATGGCTCACACGTACCGATACAGCATTATTATTCCCATGTATAACGAAGAAGCGGTGATCGAGGAGACCTATCGACGTCTGAAGAAGGTCATGGGCAGCACAGGAGAGAGCTATGAATTACTGTTCGTCAATGATGGCAGCATGGATCGAAGTGCACAGATGATCCGTGACTACGCCCGTTGGGACGAGAGTGTGAAACTGATTGATTTTGCCCGTAACTTCGGTCATCAGATTGCGATAACAGCGGGGATGGATTATGCAGCGGGGGATGCGGTCATTATTATTGATGCGGATCTTCAGGACCCTCCCGAACTGATACTGGATATGATCGCGAAATGGAAAGAGGGCTATGAAGTGGTGTATGCCCGTCGCACCAGACGAAGTGGGGAAACCCGCTTCAAGAAATGGTCGGCAAGCCTGTTCTACCGTGTACTGCGTGCGTCGACGGATACGGATATTCCGGTGGACACCGGAGATTTTCGCCTGATTGACCGCAAAGTATGTGATGAGATGAAACGTCTTCCGGAGAAAAACCGGTTCGTGCGCGGGCTGGTCAGTTGGGTTGGATTCCGTCAGACTGCCATTGAATACGAACGTTATGAACGTCTGGCGGGTGAAACGAAATATCCGCTGAAACGCATGCTGAAGCTGAGCCTGGATGGCATTACTTCATTTTCACATAAACCGCTCAAGCTCGCAGGTTATGTAGGTGCGATCCTGTCGGTAGGCGGGTTCATCTATATGCTAATGGTGATTGGTTCGGCGATCTTTACGGATTCAACGATTAAGGGGTGGCCCTCCATTGTGAGTATCATGCTAATGTTTAACGGATTCATCCTGATCATGCTGGGCATTCTGGGCGAGTATGTTGGCCGAATCTATGATGAGACCAAAGCGCGTCCGCTATACATTGTGAGAGATGTGGTTCAGGCCGAGGGCCAGCAAGCTCAATCCCGATTGACAGCCCGAGTTGCTCACCATGACTAATCGTCTGGTCACACTCTTCAAGTTCGGAATTGTGGGTGTCGCGAATACGGCAGTGGATGCAGTGATGTTTGCTTTGCTTGCAGTGATCGGTGTACCGGTTCTGATTGCCCAGGTAATCTCGTACAGCTGTGGTGTTGCGAACAGTTATTGGCTGAACGGGAGGTGGACTTTTCGAGATGCGGCACGAGGGGGTGGCGATAGAGCGAAACTTATTCGTTTTCTAATCACCAACCTCGTCGTTCTCGCGTTATCCGCCCTCATTCTGATGACATTACACGATGTGCTGGGTTGGAGTCTTGTGATGAGCAAGATCCTGGCAACCTTGATGGGAATGGTTCTGAACTATATGGCCAGCAGATATTGGGTGTTTCGTTTAGCTACCAAATGAAAGGAGTGTATGATGAGATGCGAATTAAAAAAGCAGTTATTCCGGCAGCGGGTCTCGGAACCCGTTTCCTGCCAGCGACAAAAGCACAGCCAAAAGAGATGTTACCGATTGTGGACAAACCGGCCATCCAATACATGGTTGAAGAAGCGGTGCAGTCAGGCATTGAGAATATCCTCATTGTGACCGGACGCAACAAAAAATCCATAGAGGATCATTTTGATAAATCGGTTGAACTTGAACATTCTTTATATGCCAAGGGCAAACAGTCCTTATTGGAAGAGGTGCAGGCCATCAGCGAGATGGCAAATATTCATTTTATTCGTCAAAAGGAACCGCTTGGACTGGGGCATGCCATTGGATGTGCACGGCAATTTGTAGGGGATGATGCTTTCGCTGTACTGCTCGGAGATGACATTATGGTGTCTGATCCGCCTGCACTTGCACAGATGGTGCATCTCTATGAAAAGACAGGCAACCAGATCATCGGTGTCCGTCAGGTAGACGCGGCAAATGTGAGCAAATATGGCATTATTGATTCGAATGGGGCAGAGGACCGGGTTCACCGGGTCACCAATCTGGTCGAAAAACCTTCTCTTGCAGAAGCGCCATCCCGAACAGCTGTAATGGGACGATACATTCTGAAACCTTCCATCTTTCCCATTCTGAATCAGATCGAGAGAGGGGCTGGAGGGGAATATCAGTTAACGGACGCTTTGAAAGAAGTAAGTCAGACGGAGGAACTGTTGGCCCTTGAACTGGAGGGGCGTCGCTACGATATTGGTGATCAGTTCGGATATATTCAGGCGATCTTGGAGATCGGACTGATGCGCAAGGAATTACAGCCCATGCTGACACCTTATCTTCAGAAGCTTGCAACCCAGTGGGCATAGGGATTGATATGTAGCTTCCTGTAACGCTACAATGAGCAAGAAGTTCAAGTTGCTCTTTGAGGAGTGAGGAATCATGAATGAATCTATCATCAGGGACCTTATTAAGTATATGGACGTGGAGGACAACGCCGCCATTCAGTACATCCAGACCGAGCATCGGATGAAACTGGGACTCTTTTGGGGAATACAGGAAGGTAGCCGCGTTCTGGAAATCGGATGTGGTCAGGGAGATACAACGGCCGTGCTTGCACATCTGGTAGGGGAGAGTGGTTACGTTCATGGTGTAGATATTGCACCAGAGGATTATGGTGCACCGCTGACAGTAGGCGAAGCGGCAACCAAGCTTCGGAAATCTCCGCTGGGTGACCGAATTCGAATGGATTATGATTTCGATATTCTAAGTGATCAGGTTCAATTCGCCGAGAATGAGTTTGATGTTATCGTACTTTCCCATTGTTCTTGGTACTTGAAATCGTTTGACGAACTCGCCCAGATTCTTAGCAAGGTTAGGACGTGGGGACATCAGTTATGTTTCGCCGAATGGGATGCACGAGTTACAGATGTGAGCCAGCTCTCACATTGGTTATCCGTTCTAATTCAATCCCAGGTCGAATGTTACAAGGAGAACAGCTTCTCCAATGTGCGCACGCTCTTTACACCGTTGGATATCCAAGAGCTTGTCTCTGCGGCGGGCTGGACGATTAAGGAAGAGACTTCGATCCATTCTCCCGAGCTGCAGGACGGTCGCTGGGAAACCGAAATGACACTGGCAGAAGCGCCTGTGGAACTGCAAATGCTTCCGATCCCGGACAAAGTGAAAACACTTCTTCTTTCCGAACTGAAATTACTTAGGACACATCATGTCTCGGGGCCTGGGAGTCCACTGGGAACATATGCGATTGTTGCTAAAAAGCAGTAAAGAAATAGCCATTTGCAGCAAATTTTAAAAAATGTGTTTACTTCACGATGGTAATTTTGATATTATAATCGCAATATCAAATGCGATGAAGAGACGAGTAGATAAAAATCATTCTTTCAAAGAGAGCTCCGGCAGCTGAAAAGGAGTAAAGAACTTTTTATTGAATAAAGACTCAGAGCAGCACATCGGAACTTAGGATTAAGGGATGGTGTGACAGGAGCTCCTGTTACAGAGCTAGAGTATGAACGGTCTACAGCTAGCAACATGGTTGTAATCCTTTACTTGAAGAGGCGGATATGGTGACATATTGGCGAATCTGGGTGGTACCACGAGAATTCAATCTCGTCCCTGAGACTATTGTCTTGGGGATGGGATTTTTTGGTTTTTCCGAGGCTGTGATTACACGCTTTGGAATTGCCTGAATAGTGTTAATTAAGGAGTCCATTTCATAATATTTTTTTAGTGAGTTATGATATTGATTCAAGAGAAGAATCACTCAAACCGAAAGGAAATGATGATTGAATGTCAGCAAAATTGAAAGTCGGTATCGTCGGAGGAACGGGAATGGTAGGTCAGCGTTTTGTGGACCTGCTCGATCAACATCCATGGTTTGAAGTAACAGCAATTTCTGCAAGCGCCAATTCGGCAGGTAAAACATATGAAGAATCCGTACAAGGCAGATGGAAACTGGCAGTTCCTATTCCGGAAGCTGTGAAGAAAATCGTTGTTCAGGATGCTTCCCAGGTAGAGGCTTTTGCCAGCCAAGTTGATTTTATTTTCTGCGCGGTTGATATGAAAAAGAATGAGATTCAAGCGCTCGAAGAAGCTTACGCTAGAACAGGAACACCTGTCGTGTCTAACAACTCGGCTCACCGCTGGACGGCTGATGTACCTATGGTTATCCCTGAGATTAACCCGGGACATCTGGACGTGATTGAAGCTCAACGCAAACGTCTGGGTACGAAAACCGGATTCATTGCAGTGAAACCTAACTGCTCGATTCAGAGCTATGTGCCAGCACTGCACGCCTTGCGTGATTTCAACCCGACTCAGGTTGTCGCTTCCACGTATCAAGCAATCTCTGGTGCAGGTAAAAACTTTACGGACTGGCCTGATATGCTCGATAATGTCATTCCATACATCGGTGGCGAAGAAGAGAAGAGTGAGCAGGAACCACTGCGGATCTGGGGTAGCATCGAGAACAATCAGATCGTCAAAGCATCGGCTCCATTAATTACAACACAATGTATTCGTGTTCCTGTAACGGATGGGCATCTGGCTACCGTGTTTGTAAACTTCGAAAAAAAACCAAGCAAAGACGAAATTCTGGAGCGTTGGTTGCAGTTCAAAGGCCGTCCACAGGAGCTGGCTCTGCCAAGCGCACCGAAACAATTCATTACGTATTTTGAAGAAGAAAACAGACCACAGACGAAACTGGATCGTGACATCGAATGCGGAATGGGTGTCTCCACAGGCCGACTTCGCGAAGATTCACTCTATGATTACAAATTCGTGGGATTGTCCCACAACACGTTGCGTGGAGCAGCAGGTGGTGCGGTTCTAATCGCAGAACTGCTCAAAGCTGAAGGATATATTCAGCCGAAATAAGCATGAAAGATTTATGAGCAGCAACAGATTTCTGAAAAGAATGATTAAATGAAAACCATCACTCGTTGATGGTTTTTTTCTATTGTCAGCAGGGACCTGAAAATGGGCAGGATTAGATTAAAGAGATTCCAGTAGAGGTTAAAGTGACGACGAAAAACGCCGACAATCATGTCGGCGTTTTTTGATTATTCCAGTATGTTGTTAGGCGGCAGATGTCTTATCTGACTTTTGCAGAAGCTGAGAGCGACGACCGAGCAGATAACCTGTCAATGATGCGAGCATTTGCTGGAATACCATACCAAGCACGACAGGGACAGCAACAGGTGGCGGAAAATACGAAACAGCGAGTACCGCACCTGCGCTAATATTGCGCATCCCTCCGTTGAACACCAGAGCGACCTGATCGGCCTCATTCCAGCCCAACAATCGGGCGATGAAGTAACTCAGCGCATAACCGAACGATGCCAGGAAAATAATGATGACCGCAAGACCAGCCAACTTCCAGTTGAAATCGGCCAAGTAGGGTGCAACGACAGATCCGTTAATCGCGACAACAGATGCCATAAACAATTTGGATAACGGATTCAATCTGGGGCCCCAGACCGGGACTATGGCGCCTTTGGTCCACTCATTCAAGAGCATACCTACCAGGGATGGCACAACAATCATCCAGAACAGGCTGCTCATCATGGCTGCCGTATCCAATGTGACACTGGTGCCGATTAACAGGGATAACACGCCGGGCACTACAAAAGGAGCAAGCATGGTATCAATCAGGATGATGGAAAGTGTAAGTGCGATATTGCCCCGATAGATACTGACCCAGATGAAGCTGCTTATTCCTGTCGGAATCACGGCTGCCAGAACAAGGCCCGTTATGGTGTAGGCATCTGTAGGAAAGACCAAATGACCCATACCCAGAGCAATGAGAGGCATCGCCAAATGCAAAATAAACAGACATACAAACAGGGGGAACGGCTTCTTCAGCACGTTCACAAAATCCCGTATCCCAAGACTGATACTTCCAGCGAACGTCATGAACGCAAAGAGCCAAGGGGATAAAAAGGTATAAGAAGAAAGAAAACTCCCGCATAACACGCCAATAACAATGCTGATTGGGGTAATCAGTGGCATGATGCGGTTCAAGCGTTGGTTTAAGGCTTGAAGCATAATCATGACATCCCTTTACCGTGTGATTCTACTATTATACATGTTAATAACGCTGGTTGCAGACCCATTTGCAATGAAGCAGTCTGAACAGGTATCATGAAAATGGAACAAGGATTCCGATGAGGAGAAGGGGAGATGATCATGTTCATAAGAAAAAGAAAAAACACGTTAATGATGACAGGCCTTATTGCATCAAGTATTCTGCTGATTTCAGCCTGTTCTGTCGTAGAACAAGCCAATCAAAGTCTAAATTATGTGAGTGGGGCTACTGATTATATAGAACAGGTATCGAACGCCGGGGCTGATCTGCAAGAGCTTGCATCGGGTGCGGTGAATAATCCGGAGATTACGACACAGATTCAGGAGAAAATCGATCTGATCCAAGCAGAAGCAAGCGAATTTTCTCAGCTGACGGCACCAGCGATAGGAGAAAGCATTCATGAGAATCTGGTGAGCTACAATACGCAATTAACGGAAGTCGTGGACAATTTCGAGAATACGATTGCAGAGCAAGGTTTTACGGCTGAAAATTGGGAGAAGACGGGCATTCCTGAACTGATCACCAACATCAATAATTTGAGAGATCCGCTAAGTGGACTTCAGGGAGAATAAGGTGAAGTAATCTTCAATATTGAGCAACAATACAGTTTGAAATTTTCATATCTTATAAGGGCGGGATATCGGAGTGATTGAATTACCGATATGTTCGCCTTTTTTTATTTTCCGAAAACGGATGCATATTTAATGTCACAGGAGCTAGACTATATCAAGTAATCATGATATGCATATGACATTTATTTCATATTCCCATGAAGATAATCTATGGTTTGACAAGGTTGTGACATAGGCGTATGATAATTATATAAGTTAATAAAATATAGTTACTTACTATAAGTTTTATGCTGGGTCTAAATATATTTTGCCAAAGGAGAACTGCGTCATGACTGAACACAATGGAAAAGTAATCATTATTACAGGTGGAGCTAGTGGTATTGGTAAAGAGACAGCACTCCAACTTTCGGATCTAGGTGCGACTATTGTTGTCGCTGACTATAATGAAGATGGAGCGAAGAAGCTTGCCGCAGAGATTGAAGCAACAGGCGGAACAGCGGGCGCGTACAAAGTGGATGTATCCAAAGGGGACGAGATCAAAGCCCTGATCGACTGGACAGTAGAGCAATATGGTACACTTAGTGGTATCTTCAATAACGCAGGAATAGGACTTGTAAAGCCATTTCTGGAGATGGACCCGGAATCCTATCATAGAGTCATTGATGTAGACCAGCACAGTGTGTACTACGGCATGTATTATGGTGCGAAAAAGATGGTTGAATTGAATGTACAAGGTACCATTGTAAATACAGCTTCGATCTATGGAAGTGTTGCCGCAGTAGGCAGCTTTAACTACAACGCAGCGAAGGCTGCTGTTGTCATGATGTCCAAATCCGGTGCACTTGAACTGGCTGAGCATGGAATTCGTGTAGTTGGTGTAGCACCTGGCTTTATCGAAACACCGATTCTCGGCGATGACAAAGCGATGAAAGATGCGCTTGCTACTCAACATATGCGTGGGGAGCTTATTCAACCGGAGAAAGTAGCCAGTGTGGTTACATTCCTGTTCAGTGATGCAGCAAGTGCAGTGAACGGTACAACCGTAGCGGTAGATGATGGATTCCTCAGCTTCAAAACCAAATAAGTAACCCTTTTAATCTAAGGGAAGTCATCTCAGAAAAACAGAAAAAACGGTGCAGAACGATTTATTCGTTTTGCACCGTTTTTGTATTTTCATTATAAAGTAATCTTGGCATATGAGACGGAAATAAGTTTGTCGAATTATCCCGAAAATTCAGAGATCGTGATACAATTAGCAAGGTTGTATCTTTTTATCATTTTGTGGTGTGTCATATACAATTCGAACTCCGAGAGAGCCATAGCTCTCTTCTTTGTAATGACATTGAGAACACGTTTTCGTCGAGCATAACGCATCATTGTGAACTTGTAATTTTTCGTTGCACAGTGGACATTTATTTTCAAAAAGAGTCTTCAACACGTTAAACATGCTTAATCACTCATTTCGGATTAATTTACTTGGTTTTCATTATAACGGATAATATTCGCCGTGTATAGCACTTTTGCGTTATATCGAAATGAGATTTATATTGCACGAAAGGAAGCGCATAACCGATGGATCTTCTGCTTTTTGTCATCATGTTTATACTGGGTCTGGTCGGTTCATTCTTCTCCGGTTTGTTGGGTATTGGCGGGGCGATTATCAATTATCCGCTACTGTTATATGTTCCATCTTGGATGGGATTGGAGCCGTTCTCCGCACATCAGGTATCGTCAATCAGTATGTTTCAGGTGTTTTTTGCTTCACTTGCCGGTGTGATTGCATTCCGTAGAAAAGTAAAAACGGGTAGAAGTGGTGGGGCGATCGTTCACCGCGGATTGGTGCTGTACATGGGTTCCAGCATTCTTGCTGGCAGTCTGATTGGCGGGTTCATATCCGGTCATCTGGACGGAAAAATTATTAATCTGATCTATGGCATTCTGGCGATCATTGCAATTGTACTCATGCTCATTCCCGGAAAAGGTAAGCTTGAGACATCAGCTCCACTGGTGTTTAACCGATGGGTTGCGGCGGGTACTGCTTTTGCAGTAGGAATTGTCTCGGGAATTGTTGGTGCGGGTGGTGCCTTTATCCTTATTCCCATCATGCTGACGATTCTCAAGATCCCCGTACGAACAACGATTGCTTCTTCACTGGCGATTGTATTTATCTCCGCAGTTGGCGGCGTTATAGGTAAAATTTCGGGTGGGGACATTCCGCTAGAACCCATCATCTATACGGTGATCGGAAGTCTGCTAGGGGCATCCCTTGGTTCACGAGTTAGTTCAATGATTAATGTGAGCGTACTTCGGTATGCATTAATTGCAATTATCGCCATCACGGCGGTTAAAGTCTGGTCTTCCATTCTGTAAAATCACCTACGTGGGGATGAACAATGACGATTTCGTAACCAAACGGTTGGATCGCCGTATATAGGTTATGAACATGAGCTGAAGCGTTGGATACACCATCAAATGAGTTCAGTTTTCGTCCATGGAGCACCTCACACTCCTTTCATGGATACATGTTTAACATTAATAGAAGTTGAGGTATCCACCCTATGAATAACGTACTTACAGACCAGGCTGATGCAGGATATCGGCTAGCTGAGCAGAAAGCATCTCAGTATTTTACTTCTCTTAGGCAACAACTTATGGCTAATACGTATACGAGAGCACTTACCCAAGATATTTATGTATGGCAAAAAAAACATATTCATCGTTTTGCCTGGCTTTCTCTTTTATCACCAAGCAAAAGAAAACCGGATCCCCGGGATGTTCATAGATATATCCATTGGCTGAATGCTACTGGTAAGCTGGATGATTACCTGGATCGGAGTATCTCATATATTTATATGCGAGATCTGGGGCAAGCCCTTGATTCTCCAGATACGCAATCCCGAGTTCAGCACGTTGTCCAGAATACCAAAAAGTACTTTATGGACTCTGCTACTGGGCGCAAAGGACAGCCCGATTATATCAGTCTGGCTGCGTTGTACCGGTGGGGACAGAAGGAGCACATAGAATCCGCTGTTATCTGGGTGATGAACAAATTAAAGAACGTAGCATCCAACATCCCGAAGGAGCTGGATGCAGAGCAGGCACAGCGGAAGCTCATCAAGATCATTCTCGGCGTGGTCCTTCATGTAGACGATGAGATGAACGAGCAGACACCACCCGAAGAACGTGCCCGGCGATTTGATGCGGCGATTCGACTCGGTTATTCGTATGGTTTGACGTATCCATTTGTGGATGACCTGTTGGATTCTCAGGCTTTGACTGTTCAGGAAAAAGAACAATATTCACTGATGATACGCGATGCACTTCTTACTGGGGTCGTACCTGATCTGGGAGAGTGGAAAGGTAGCAATCTTGAAGTGATTGAATATGTGCATTCCGAGCTTCGTGAAGCATTTGAGTATATTAAGGACTACCAGCGTCCAGAGAAACAGCGCACGTTCTTAGAGCAATCTTATGTCTTTTTTCAGTCTCAGGAAATGGATCGCAGCAAGAAATTATCCAATGCGAATTATACCAATGAAGAACTGTACATTCCGATTATTATCAAATCTTCCTCCTCCCGATTAATTGTCCGGTCTGTTCTCAGTGCGCCAGTGGATGAAGGATTCGATCTGCGGACGTTCTATTACGGGATATACAATCAGTTGGCCGATGATTTTGCCGATATGTTTGACGATATGGAAGAAGGGGCAGTAACCCCTTATACGTACTACTTGAAGTACCGCGACCTTCGTCCCGACTTGATTAATCCATATGAGTTGTATTGGGCAGTCATCTCTCATCTGATCCATGATGTATACAACTCGGACGCCAAGACCCGTGAGGTCATACTGGATCGTGCCATTAACGGGCTGAAGCGTTGTAAAGAACGGTTAGGGCAGGAGAAATATGATGAAGTGATGATGATTTTTGCCTCTGGGCAGCCTGAATTCAACCGACTGGTTCAACAGATGGTGCGTAAAGCGGATGACGTTGATTTCCTCGATAAATTGTTACGGGATCAGGTCGTGCTTCAATTGAAAAATGACAAGCAGGAGAAAGAGGAGTTCAAGCAGACCATTCGAACGGTTCGCGAACAGATTAATGTGGAGTTGCAGATTGCGAAACCAAATGGCCTTCATGAGATGAAAGAAACGTTAATTGATGCAGCCAATTACAGCTTGCAGGGAGACGGAAAGAGGCTACGTCCGATATTGACTTGGGTTATGGGTGTTCGCGAGTATGGTTTACCTGAAACATCCATCGTTCCGTTGTTAAGATCGCTGGAGTACATGCATACCGCTTCCCTGATCTTCGATGATCTGCCTACACAGGATAATGCTTCGACAAGGCGTGGACGTTCTACGTTGCACCATGTGCACAATAGCGCCACAGCAGAGCTTACCGGTCTGTTTCTCATTCAGAAGGCGATCGGAGAGCAATCCTCATTGGATCGCTTTGATGCGGCAACCGTGCTCAAACTCATTCAGTATTCGGCTGAAAAAGCAGAGGATATGTGTATGGGGCAGGCGATGGATCTGAACTCCAAAGGCAAGGCATTGACGCTGGAGCAGTTGAACATGATCTGTTTTTACAAAACAGGCATTGCCTTCGAAGCTGCCCTTGTCATGCCAGCCATTCTTGCCCAAGTGAAGGAAGCGGAGATGGCTACGCTGAAGAAGTTCGCTTATCATGCAGGGATCGCCTTCCAGATCAAGGATGACTTGCTGGATTTCGAAGGAAATCACCTCATTCTTGGGAAACCTGCAGGTCAGGATGAGCGGAATAACAATTCCACCTTTGTTTCCATTTTGGGTGATGAAGGTGCTAAGAAAGCGATGTGGGAGCATTATTGTCTTGCCACAGATGCATTGAACGCGATGCCGCAAGCTATTCCTTTTTTGAGACATCTATTGGATTATCTCGTTGGTCGCGAGCGTTAAGCGAGCACCGCGCATAAGAACCCTCAACCCACATGGATTGTGGTACCTGAGGGTTCTTTCGTGTGAGGAATGCACGAATCCCTATGGATTTTTGATCCACAGTTTGGAGATGTCCATATATCCGAATTCTGCTATCTGCATGCCGAAGATGCTCTGATCCAGCTCAGCCTGCTTGTTCATGTGACAGCCATGCAAGATCCAGCAGTGCTCACGTAACAAGGCTTCGGCTTCATCCAGGAGCGCTGTACGGTCTGCCCGATGCAGTTGGGCAAAATGATCCAGTTTGTCATCCAGCAGGGCCTGGAAAGCAGGGGACATACACATATGAAAATGATTGGACAGGTTTTTGAAAAAATGAATCATGCCGTACTGCCAGTCTTCCTCCAGTATCTCTTCAGCCAGAATCAATTGTGCGTTTGTGGTTTCCTCTGAGTTGAAATAATCCACAACGGCCTGCAAGCTGATGTTCATTCCGATGGACTGCGCACGACTCTGAAACCACTCCGCAACGTCTGTATCCTTATTATGCTTATACGATAATGTTATCGTCTCACCCTGGTACCCACAGTACTGCAACAAGTCACGAGCATGCTCAAGAGAAACCGCTGTCCAGTCTTGGGCTGCGCTTCTCCAGGGCAGGAAGCTGCTGGCTGGTGTGATTCGATTCCCGCCAAGATCTCTGACAAGCGCGACCGAATCATATACGATACGCAGGGCTTGTCGAAAAAGGGGATGATGATGTATGCCTTCCTTGTGAAAATTGAACAGCATATACTGACAACCCAGCGCCGGATAATTGATGCTGTTGGTCTGATCACAGCCTGTTGCGAGACTCAATCGATCTGTACCGGGTAGCTCATAATAGCGATCATTCGGACTCAGGTCAGGCACAAACCAGAAATGAACTTGATCCAGATGTGGCCGGATGCCGTAGTGCGCATCAAAAGCGGTAAGCTCCAGCACATCTTCATTCAACTCAGAGATCTGAAAAGGACCGGTACCTATTAAGGTATTACCTACATTGTAATCGTAGGGCAGGATTGTCATCCGAATACAACTGAACAGATGCAAGAAGAAACGATTAGGACGACGAAGAACAAACTTGATGCAGTAATCTCCAGCTACTTCCGCACGTTCAATATCCCGATACAACCAAATGGACGGACTATGCACATCTATCAACCGTTGCAACGTCGCTTGCACATCCCGGGACGTCATGACACGGCCGTTGTGGAAACGTACACCTTTTCGGAGATAGAAGGTCCATAAGCGATGGTCCTCGCTACACTCCCACATGTGAGCCAGTGCTGGCAGGAATGATTCCGTCTTGGCATCATAAGTGATCAGAGTATTACATACCTGACTTAATAGGTAGGTTTCAAATGCAGTATAAACAAATGCTGGGTCCAAACCACCTAACTGGCGTGACCTCATGATGCGTAGAATATCCTGACCAGAGGCAGTTTCATCGTGGCTGTGAAATCCCATCTGTTGATGAAGGGAGAGCATGAGCTGTTCTCGCAGTGAATCATGCATCTGAATGGTTCCGATGAGTTCAATGGCTTCTTTCATTTTGCCTTTACCCAGAAGTTCCGTAAAACTCTCTTCCAGCGCTTCATTCATGCTACGTAGCAATGTTAGCTCCGAATGATGTCCCCGTCCACGACCGGGTTGCCAGTGGATGAAGCCTTGCTCCTCCAATTTTCTGAGAATGAATTTTACATTACGAGGGGTGCAGCACAAGGCAGCGGACAGGCTGTCAATCGTTACTGCTACAGGTTCATGAAGCTTGAATGAAAGCTGTTCGGCCCCGGCGAGTCTTATAAAGTGTGTATGTAGGGTATCCATGGTCATGACTCCTCTATTAAAGGTGAAAAGTGTGATCCTATGTTTACACTTTTACTTCCCCCTTTTATCCTTACAATTATACATTAGTAGAGGTTGTTCAAAAAGTGCTGAAAACCGGACTTTTTGAACACGCATTGGAGCAGTCAGAATAGGAGAAGTTCGCATGAAGCAATATTTAAGGCAAATTCACCCTTTGGCATGGACCATTATTATCGGAACCATGTTTGGACGTCTTGTGACGTCAATGAGTATCCCGTTTTTGTCCATCTATCTGACACGTGTACTGGAAGCGAGCCCAACACAGACCGGTATTACTGTTGCGGTCAGCTCGCTGGCAGGTGTGATGGTCAGTTTTTATGGAGGTTATATCTCGGACCGGATCGGTCGCAAAATCGTGATGTTAATCTCGGTATTTAGCTGGGCAGGTGTGTTTTTTATTTTTTCAGCAGCAGAGCATCTATGGGTGTTCTTTGTTGCCAATACGTTAAACGGATTATGCCGCGCAGTATTTGAGCCCACCTCCAGAGCGCTGTTATCGGATATTACTTCACCGCAGAACAAATTGCTGGTGTTCAACCTTAGATATGCTGCGATTAATCTTGGTGTGGTATTTGGGCCAATTATCGGTTTTCAGCTGGGATCATCTGAATCGACATTTCCGTTTGTGATTTCCGGCTTGGTATACATAGTCTATGGACTTGTATTATTTCTGCAATTCAAGCTACAGCATGCCAATCTGCCAGAGCGTCATCAGGCAACCGCACCACGTTTACGTGAAGCGCTGATGACCACCGGTCGCGACCGGGTATTTCTACCTGTACTGATCGGTACCACATTTTGTGTTCTGGGTTACGGGCACTTTAGTTCTACGTTGGCACAGTACTTGGCGAGAAGCCCGATCTTTGAAAATGGAAGTCAGATGTTCTCGTACATGCTTTCCCTGAATGCCGTGACGGTACTGATTATTCAGTATCCACTTGTACGAACATTCCGAAATGTTCCACCGCTGGTGCCACTGATTTTGGGTAACCTGCTGGTTGCAACCAGCCTGATGATGGTCGGAATCGCTGAAGGAGTACTCATGATGATGATGAGTGTCATACTATTTACCATTGGGGAAGTGCTGTTGTTCACGATGATGGATATGCTCATCGACCGGATTGCGAAGCCGGAATGGAAAGGAACGTATTTCGGGACGATCGGCTTCAATAATATTGGTAGTGTCATCGCTCCTGTAATGGGTGGTTTACTGTTGAGTCAATTTGGAGCAGAGAATGGACTCGCCGTCTTTGTACCGATTGCGCTGACGACTGCACTGGGAGTACCTTTTCTTCTGATAGCACATAAACGTCTTGTCGCCAGAGAGAAGCAAACAGAGCACACATCCATGAGTATGTAGCGGGAATTGAAAAGATTAATGACATGAATTAAATAACAATTCAGTTAAAATTATCTTGACGGATGTTAATCCAGCGCATACAATAAACAACAAATATGTGAAACGGGTGGGATGATGATTATGTTTATGCCTATACAGATTTCGAATCGATAACTGAATACGCATAAGCATAGTGACATTAATCCAATTTTTTTGCAATGATCGCGTTGGGACAGTCATGTTTGTGCACCCCTGTCGTGGACGCTCATCATTATTGCGATGCAGAGGAGATGCGGGAAATGCTTTGCATTTCATCCGGTCTCTTTTGCTTATAAGCTGTAGATGAACATTAGTTCATCTATGGCTTTTTTGCATGCATTCCACCAATCCGTTCACATGGAAAGGAGCATTTGAAGCGTTATTTCAGTAAAAAACTAACCAGTTAAGAAGGAGAATGTACAATGGTCAACATATGTTCTACATATCAATTATGGGCGGGAAATCCCGATTTTAATGTCATTATGTATGACTCATCTTAGTGGGGGTAACAGCGTCGAAAGGTTATTCTGTCATCGTAGTTACAATGTAATGTTCTTTCGTTCACTTTAAATAAATAAACCGATAAAGAGGTGGGACCTGTGCCCAAAACAGAGAAACGCTCCATGTCATGGCTGCTGCGTTATCTGAAACCCGTTAAAGGACGGCTGGCCGTGCTTTTGATCATGTTGCTGACATCAACGGGACTTCAGCTTTTGAATCCTCAAATTATCAAACGATTTATCGATACAGCAGCGAGTGGGGGAGTGCTTACCAATCTCATTCAGCTCGCAGGAATATTCCTGGTTGTCGCCGTGTTTAATCAACTCATCACGGTAGCGGTCAGTTATTTGGGTAACGATGTGGCCTGGCGGGCCACGAATCAACTGCGCGGAGATTTGCTGAAGCACTG
Organism: Paenibacillus sp. SZ31; assembly: GCF_012912005.1. Lineage (GTDB taxonomy): Bacteria > Bacillota > Bacilli > Paenibacillales > Paenibacillaceae > Paenibacillus. The sequence goes on along the minus strand of NZ_JABBEA010000002.1, from coordinate 656,675 downwards.
CCTGCGTCTTGATATGCGTTTTCATAATGTGAAAACACCTGGAGAGATGATTGAACGTGTGGATGGTGACGTAACGAGCATCTCCAATTTTTTCGCGATGTTCATTGTGCAAGTGATCGGGAGTTTTGTATTGTTGGCCGGAATTCTCGGATTCATGTTCAGCGTCAACGTACCTATTGCTTTGGTCATGACCGTGTTCACCTTGTTATCGATCCTGTTCATGGTGTTTATACGGAATCTGGGAGTCGACTCTTCCAAAAATGAGCGGGCGGCCAGTGCTTCCCTGTTCGGATTAATTGAAGAACGCATTGCCGGGATTGAAGATGTGCAAGCGAATGGTCATGTGCCTTATGTGATGAACCGCTTTTACCGCACGATGCGCACTGTATTTCGTAAGGGGAGAAAAGCTTGGCTGCTACGGGTTATTCCGTGGAATACGACGGTAGTTCTGTTCGCTCTGGCGGTCACTGCGGTGCTTTTGCTGGGTGTACATTACTATATGGAAGGTCTAATTAGTATCGGAACATTATTTCTGATCTACCAATATACGCAGATGCTGAATGATCCGATTGAGATGCTTGGAGATCAGGTGCAAGAGTTCCAAAAAGCAAAATCCGGCATGTTGCGCTCCAGAGAGCTGTTGTCCATGCAGAGTGAGATTGAAGAGGGAGCAGAGGAGCAATTGCCTGAAGGACCACTTGGTCTGGAGTTCAGTCAGGTTCACTTCAGTTATAACCAGGATAAACCCGTATTACAGGACATTAATTTTGCAATTAAACCTGGTGAACGTCTGGGAATCATTGGTCGCACAGGTAGTGGCAAATCGAGTCTTAGTCGTGTTCTTCTTCGATTGTACAATCTGGATCGGGGAATGATTCGTGTAGGTGGAACGGATATCACAAAGCTTTCTTTAGAAGCCCTCTATCGCCGAGTGGGTATGGTGACACAGGATGTACAACTGTTTGATGGTACGCTGCGTGATAATCTGACCTTGTTCAATGGAAATGTATCGGATCAGATGATCAGAGAGACGACGGATCGTCTTGGACTTAGTCAGTGGATTGATTCACAGCCTGCAGGACTCGATACGTATCTGGCAGCAGGTGGAGCTTCATTATCGGCAGGGGAAGCACAGTTATTTGCCTTAACCCGCGTATTCCTGACCGAACCGAGTCTGGTTATTCTGGATGAGCCTTCGTCACGTCTGGATGCTGCTACAGAAGCCATGCTTCAATCTGCGATTGACCAGTTAATGAAACAATCCACCGGAGTCATCATTGCTCACCGACTGGCAACGCTGGAGAAAGTAGACCGGATTATGGTGCTCGGGGATGGAAAAGTACTGGAATTTGGAGCAAGAGAAGAACTTGCCAGTAACCCGGCATCGCACTATGCCAGGCTGCTCATTACAGGCCGAGAGGAGGAATTGGCATGACTGTAGCAGGATTTATAGGCCGTTTGTTTCGATTCAGGTCTTTGTTATTTATAATCAACGGATTGTTATGGTGTATATTTCACTCCTTACCGCTAGCCATTGGTATTGGAATGCAATGGTTTTTTGATCGGACGACAGCGGGGTCCAATGACTACATGTGGCTTGCTGTGCCGCTCATCTTTATTGCTTTGGTCCGTATGGCACGGGTGGGTACATTTTTTGTAGCCTTCTATGCATGGGTTACGTATCTGTATCATGTTCAGGCGATTTTGCGAACCAACATGCTCGCTGCTATCATGCGCTGGCCGGGACGTAATCTTCCGGCTTCACCAGGGGAGGCGATGAGTCGCTTTCGAGATGATGTAGATGAAGTCGTCGAGTATGTAGAATCATGGGTGGACTTCTGGGGCCGGCTCGTATTCGCCATTGTGTCCATCCTCATTATGGCGAACATTAATTGGCAGATCACGTTGGTTGCGGTGCTGCCATTGGTAGTTGTAACCTTACTTAACAATCTGTCCGGAAATCGGGCTCGGAAATATGCACAGGTTAATCGCGAATCGACTGGGCGAATCACCAGTTTTATTGCGGAAACGTTTGGAGCTGTGCAAGCCCTGAAACTGGGTCAGGCCGAAGAGAATGTCTCTTCACGTTTTAACCAGTTGAATGAAGATCGTCGCCAGGCTGCACTTCGAGACAATCTGTTCAAGCAATGGATGAGATCAATGAATCAGCATGTTCTAAGTATCTGTACCGGATTGATTCTACTGATGTGTGCAGCTGAGATGAAAGCAGGGAACTTTACCGTAGGTGATTTTGCCTTATTCACCAGTTATCTGGCCAATATCGGATTTAGCATTTCACTGTTTGGCTACATGGTGTTTCAGCACAAAAGGCTTAAGGTATCCTATGATCGTATGCGTAAGCTATTCCGTCCAGGGGAAGAAGACCAGATCATGGATTCGAGAGAAATCTATCTGTATGAAGATCCGCCGGAGCTTGTAAGTGAAGAGAGAGACCCCAAGGAGAAATTGCAATCCCTTGAGGTGAATAATCTGACTTATCAATATCCGAATTCTGCAAATGGCATACAAGAGATTAGTTTCCGTCTGAAACGCGGACAATTTCTTGTCATTACGGGACGGATCGGATCAGGTAAATCAACGCTCGTACGAACACTTCTTGGACTATTACCCAAGCAAAAAGGGGACATTCACTGGAATGGAGAAGCTGTGGATCCAGCTACGTTCCTGATGCCGCCTAGAGCCGCGTATACCCCTCAAGTGCCCAGATTGTTCAGCGATACGTTGAAAGAAAATATCGTACAGGGCAAACAGGGGAATATCGAGCAAGCGCTTGAAAAAGCCATTCGTCTGGCTGTGATGGATAAGGATATCAAACATCTGGATCAGGGGCTTGAGACCCCGGTTGGTCCGAGAGGGGTCATGCTGTCAGGCGGTCAGATTCAGCGTGCAGCCACAGGACGTATGTTAATGACGGAGGCGGACTTGTTTATCTTTGACGATCTGTCCAGTGCACTGGATGTGGAGACAGAACAACTAGTATGGGAGGGCTTGTTCCAAGAGCCGGATGTTACCTGTATCGCGGTTTCTCACCGCAGGGCTGCACTTTCCAAAGCAGATCACATTATCGTGATGAAAGATGGACGCATTGAAGCTGAGGGAAGTTTAGCCGAATTGCTTGCCACCAATGAAGAGATGCAGTTGCTGTGGCAAGGGGAGCAAACCCCCGCCAAAGTTGGATAGCTATAAAAAGTTAGAAAAGACAATAAAAAAGCAAAAAAGCCTTACAGATGACTCATTAAAAGAGTGCAGTCTGTAAGGCTTTTATCGTTATAACGAGTGAAACGATGGAATATTTTTATCTCATCATCTGAGCAATCAAGGAATACGCAATGATGACCAAGAAGATAATAGTGATATGGTTAATGGAGAAGATAAACATCCGTTTGGACCATTTCTCTGTTTCTTTCTTATCAAAGGTAGCCACACTAAGAATGAGCCAGGCCAAGCTAACCAGAAATGCCACAATAGCGACAAATGGACTCATCGGCCAGAATAAAAAGCTGGAGATCAGTAACAGTACCAGATACACATTCGTCTGAATGTATGTCCGTCTGATGCCTTTAACGACAGGCAGCATAGGAACGCCAGCAGCCTTGTACTCGTCAAAACGACGAATCGCAATCCCGTAGAAGTGAGGCATTTGCCATAAGAGCATCGTAACGACCAATGCCCAGATCTCGAAATGACCCAGTTCCGGTGAAATGGCTGCCCAACCGATGAGCGGAGGCACAGCACCCGAAAGACTTCCCACTTCCGTGTTGTAGATCGTTGTACGTTTGGTCCACATCGTGTAAGGGAACACGTAAAGCAACAGACCCAAAATACCAAATACAGCAGCGGATGGAGAAGCAATGTACAGCATGATGCCACCGATGACGGTGATTGCAATACCGAGAATCAGACCCGACTTGGTATCTACGCGTCCCGTAACTGTAGGACGTTTCTTCGTACGTTCCATGATCGCATCAATATCACGATCATACAGATTGTTAAACACCCCTGCAGCTCCAATAATGAGAGAAGACCCAATAAAGGAAAGGATGATCGGTACAATATTAGCTAAGATTGAAGCATCAAATACATATAAAGCCAAACTTAAACCCGCAAACATGGCGATCAGGTTGGACTTGATGATTCCGATTTTGATCGTATCGAAGAATACTTTCGGAATCGAGCTATACTCCAGGCTGATATTGGTCTGTGAACCATTATTCAATGTTTTCAAGAACTCACTTCCTATATCTATACTTGTATATTATGTCGTTATTATACCATTCAATACACTATGTGATTTAATTAACGTTTTAGTATTTAAAATAATGTCATTTGATTGTGAACAATTTAAAAACAAGGTGCTTTTTAATTGTTAAATAATTATTTCTGTGTTACAGGAGGGTATTTCTACAATATCCCGGCTGGGTTGAAGAGAACAGATGAAGATATGTCTTGCAAAATGCTCAGGTTTTGTTTATTGTAGATATAAGATATCTTTAATAGTCTTGTTTGGAAATGTTCTTGTAAATCTCCGATATTACTTTTCTTAAGAGAAAGCGGAGGTTATTTTTAGAATTAAATTAGAGATATTAAATGTCTTGAAAGGGTGGATAATATGAGTAATATGAATAAACTTTTGGATGTACTTATTATTGGTGGAGGACCAGCGGGGCTTAGTGCAGCACTTGTGCTCGGGAGGGCCCGTAAGAACGTCGTCGTCATCGACGATGAGACACCGCGAAACTGGGTCACAAGGGAGACTCATGGGTTTGTGACGAGAGATGGGGCCAGTCCTCGTGAATTCCGCAAGGCAGCCAAAGAACAGATTGCAGCGTATCCCTCAGTTCAATTTGCATCCGATACGGCAACGGCGATAACAGGTAGCGATGGTGATTTTAGGGTCACGACTGCTCTGGGAGCAAATTATCGTACGAAAAAGATTTTGTTTGCGGTAGGTAAGAAAGATCTGCCTTTGGATATCAACGGGTTAACAGAAGTGTACGGCAAAAGTGCTTTTGTGTGTCCGTATTGTGATGGTTGGGAATTAAGAGACCAGTCACTGGTCATCATCGTTAATGGTGATAAGGCATTACATATGGCAAAAGTCATATCCGGCTGGACTGAACATTATACGATCTGTACGAATGGATCAGGTTCATTAACTGATGAACAGCGTGAAGAGCTGAAACAGCATAAAGTTACTGTATTCGATGCAGCGGTTCAATTTATTGATTCTGAAGAGGGCATGGTAAAGCAAGTTGTACTGGATGACGGTACAGCGATCCCATGCACTGGTGTCTTCTTCCAACCGAAACTGTTCACTGGATCAGATCTGCCGAAGGCTATCGGTTGCGAAATTACAGATTCCGGAACGGTTGTCGTTGATGAATTTGGCAAAACGTCCGTTCCGGGTGTATTCAGTGCCGGTGATGCGGCGTCCGAGATGTATCAGGCAATTACGGCTGCGTCTCTGGGGGCGTTGTCAGCGGTAAGCATGAATACTGAATTGAATTTCGAGAAGTGGGAAGAGCCAAGTCATCTGTAGATCAAATTAATAGTGTCATTGAACTATATCTTCATAGGCTCATAAATTAGGGGATTGCATATGCAATCCTCTAATTGTAGTTGTTCAAGCTAAACGTTGAACAGTTCAAATGAAAGTAATTCAGACAGAAGAAAATTTGATTTTAGATTAATTTCGGTTTATTATATTATCAAATGATACATATTACTATCATTTATATAATCATCAAAGGAGAGATCACTTATGAATGAAAGCAGAGTAGTCATCAAATGGCTAACGAATAATATGCTCCACAACGTACAGATAAGAGGTGATCATCATGAGTGATGAAACTTACATTCCACAGCCCAAAATGTATGGACCACTTGGCAATCTGCCCTTAATTGATAAAGATAAACCCACGCTGTCGCTAGGTGTTCTGGCTGAGCAGTATGGACCAATATATCGAATTACCGTTCCCGGTTATTCCGGTTTAATCGTATCTGGACCAGATCTTGTCGCGGAGTTATGCGATGTGTCCCGGTTTGACAAGTTTGTATACAATGAACTCGAAAACGTACGTGCATTTGGCGGCGATGGTTTATTCACAAGCAGAACATCGGAGCCCAACTGGAAAAAGGCCCATAACATTCTGCTTCCCACCTTCAGCAAACAGGCGATGAAAGGCTATCATCCCATGATGGTCGATATTGCCGATCAGCTGATCAACAAGTGGGCACGCCTCAATTCCAACGATACGATTGATGTTGCCGACGATATGACACGCCTTACGTTGGATACCATTGGACTGTGTGGATTCAATTATCGATTCAACAGCTTTTACAGACAGGACCACAGTCCTTTTATTGAAAGCATGGTTCGGGCATTAAATGAAGCTATGCAGAAGAGCTCGCGTTTGAAAATTCAAAATCTGCTTATGGTGAAGACCAAACGACAGTTCCAGGAGGATATTCAGACGATGTTCTCTCTGGTAGATCAGATTATAGAGGAACGTAAAGCGAGTTCAGCACCCGAAGAGGTCGATTTGCTCGCACGTATGCTGAATGGCAAAGATCCGGAGACTGGCGAAATGCTGGATGATGAGAACATTCGCTATCAGATTATTACGTTTCTCATTGCCGGACATGAGACGACGAGTGGTTTGTTATCCTTTGCTCTATATTTTTTATTGAAAAATCCAGAATCGCTTCAAAAGGCGTATGACGAGGTGGATCAGATATTGGTCAGTGACTCACCAAAATATGAAGAAATTCTTCAGCTTCCCTATATTCGTATGATTCTCAGTGAATCGCTACGTCTATGGCCAACCGCTCCGGGATTTGACGTATATGCCAAAGAAGACACCGTCATAGGTGGCAAATACCCCTTGAAGAAAGGGGAAAGTTGCAGTATTCTTTTGCCCCAACTACACCGTGACAGAGAGGCATGGGGAGAGGATGCGGAACTTTTCCGTCCAGAGCGATTTGAGGATACGACTAAAGTGCCTCATCATGCGTATAAACCTTTTGGTAATGGGGAAAGAGCGTGTATAGGCATGCAGTTTGCTTTATATGAAGCAACACTTGTGCTTGCCATGGTCCTCAAACATTTTGAGCTGATCGATTATAGCAATTATGAGTTGGATGTTAAACAGACGCTAACATTGAAACCGGGAGACTTCCGGATCCAGGTGAAAGCGCGTGAAGTGTCACAAAAGATGAATAAGTCTACCAGATCTGTGGAAGAGAAACCTGCTCCTGTTGTTCATAAAAATATAGCAATTGACAGCCAGAGGGGAGAAATCCTGGCCGTTGAAGCAGATGGTAAGCCTTCGCTCCTGGTGTTATATGGTTCCAATCTGGGAACGGCAGAAGGCATTGCCCGAGAGCTTGTGGAGAAAGGGCGTTCGTATGGAATCCCAAGTGAAGCAGCCACTCTGAATGAGTGGAAGGGCCGATTACCCCAACAAGGTGTCGTTCTCATCGTTACTGCTTCGTATAACGGTAAACCACCTCAAAATGCTACGGCATTTGTAGACTGGTTGAAGGGAGCGGAGTCAGAGGAAGCACAGGGGGTGAACTATGCCGTTCTGGGCTGTGGAGATCGGAGCTGGTCAGGGACGTACCAGAGCATTCCCCGATTGATGGATGAGAAGCTTGAAATATTGGGAGGTAAAAGACTGTTATCCCGCGGTGAAGCCGATGCCGGAGGTGATATGGAGAAACAAGTTGAAGCTTGGCAACATATGTTGTGGCCTCAGGTGTTGAATGCTTTGGGGATTAACGCTGATATGGTGGAGTCCTCCCTACCAAGCACTAGCAGGCTTCAAATGGAGGTTGTCCGTGAGAAATCGGATATGCCGCTTGCACGAACTTATGATGCCAGCTATGCCACGGTTGTGGTGAATAAAGAGCTTCAGGACCTGGGAAGTGGTAGAAGCACACGTCACATCGAGGTGTTACTGCCTGAAGGCATGAGTTATCGAGAAGGCGATCATCTCGGCGTGTTGCCTAGCAATCAGAAGCAGAATGTGGATCGGATACTCCGTCGGTTCGGACTAAATGAAGACATTCAAATTCAATTAACTTCGGACTTGACACACCTTACGCATCTTCCTCTGAACCGTCCCGTCAAGGTACATGAATTGCTCACTCACTGTGTGGAATTGCAGGCGCCTGTTACCAGAACACAGTTGCAGGAGTTAGCTAATCATACGGTATGCCCACCTCATAAGCGTGAACTGGAAGGCATGTTGGACGAAAATAGCTACAGGGATTATATTCTTGCCAATCGAATCACCATGTTGGATCTGCTAGAAAAGTATGAGGCGTGTGAGTTGCCTTTCGAAAAGTTCCTTGAACTATTGCCTCCGCTTAAGCCTAGATACTATTCAATATCCAGCTCACCAAGCCTGAATGCCGAGCAAGCGAGCATAACCGTATCGGTAGTAAGAGAGCCTGCATGGAGTGGTAAGGGCGAATATCTGGGAGTTGCTTCATCGTACCTCGCTAGTTGTCCATCTGGAGCACGTGTTCTGATGTTTGTACGTACACCTGAATCCGAATTCCATCTGTCAGAAGAGGCTGACGTTCCCATGATCATGGTGGGACCGGGGACGGGGGTTGCACCGTTCAGAGGTTTCCTCCAGGCAAGAGCTGTCATGAAACAGAGAGGTTTGCCACTGAGTGAGGCCCATTTGTTCTTTGGATGCAGGAATGATTCAGATTTCATATATCGTCAGGAGCTTGAACAATTCGAACGTGAAGGAATTGTTAAGCTACACACTGCTTTTTCTCGTACTGAGGGCAAGCCCAAAACGTATGTACAGCATCTAATGAAGGAGGATTCCGAGCAGTTGCTTCATATGCTGATGAACAAAGGAAAACTCTACGTATGTGGAGATGGAAGCCAGATGGCTCCTGCAGTGGAAGAGACTTTGCGGCAAGCGTATCAGGAGGTGCAGGGAGCAACGGTGCAGCAAGCGAAAGAATGGCTCATCCAGCTTCAGGCCGAAGGGCGCTACGTGCAAGACGTGTGGGCAGGTAATAAACGAACAGGTGAAACTCCTAAAGCTTTGCATGAGGAGGTACATTGAGACGGAGATGACCCCATTATCTACTAATATGCAGTCCTTAATATACTTGTGCTAACAAACAGCCGCTTAATCTGGAGCTTTGTCTCCAAATTAGCGGCTGTTTTGAGGGTCTGACCATGAGCCGTCGCTCGGTTCATTTTCTCACTCCTGAACTGTTAGCGTTTACATTAAAATTTGAAATAAAAATGATTGACAGTCCTTATCTGAACGAGTTTAATTATATAGACCGATTGTTATAATTATTTGAAGGAAGTGGCTTTCGTTGAGTGAAAAGTCTAATGCTAGAGAGTCCATTGTCAGCACAGCAGCGAGACTGTTTTTTTCACAAGGATATCATGCGACCGGTCTGAATCAGATCATCAAGGAGAGTAGTACGCCGAAAGGGTCGTTGTATCATTATTTCCCGCAAGGTAAGGAAGAGCTCGCGCACGAGTGTATTCAAAAAGCCAATGAACATATCCTGCAAAAGTTTGAAGAAACCTTCGCAGCTCATGACAATACGGCAGATGGAATTCAGCGATTCATACACGATATGGCTCATGAAACGGAAGCAGCTGGCTTTACCGGATTCCTTCCATTCAGCTTCTGGGCAGCCGTGGAGACATCCTGTATCAGCCATCAGCTACGCATTGCCTGTCAAGGTGTATTTGCAGGTTGGCAGGATGTCATTACGAAACATCTGATTATGGATGGTATTGGTGAAGAGAAGGCGCGGGAGACATCACTTTTGGTCATTTCCTTGATGGAGGGAGCACTGATTATCAGCCTGACGAATCAGGATAAACAGCCTCTGCTGACGGCTGCTGATTATTTGTCGGTTGTGGCGAAGAATGCCAGACAGATTCAATAAGTTATACCAAGAGACAGAGAAAAAGAAAGTTCGATACGTTTGAGGAGGATGGGATCGTGGAGGTTTCCATGAAGGCTGATTCTGTACAGAATCAAGAAGAAACAAAGCAATACAAGGTATTTCCGATTTTGTTCGCCATGCTACTGAGCGGCTTCATTGGCCTGTTTGGAGAAACTGCATTAAATGTGGCATTAACGCCACTTATGGCTCTGCTTGAAGTAGGACCTACAACGATTCAATGGTTAACGACAGGATACTTGCTAGTATTGGGAATCCTGGTACCGGTATCTGGTACGCTGTTGCAGTGGTTTACAACGAGACAGCTGTTCACAACTTCTTTGATTTTCTCGATTGCAGGAACATTTGTTGCTGCACTTGCACCTAGCTTCGAAATTCTGTTGGTGGCACGGGTATTGCAGGCGATAGGTACAGCACTATTGTTGCCACTGATGTTTAACACCATATTGGTTATTTTCCCGATTGAAAAACGTGGCGCGGCCATGGGATTGATCGGTTTGGTTATCATGTTTGCACCAGCAAGCGGACCGAGTATCTCCGGTCTGATTCTGGCTAATCTGAGCTGGCATTGGATCTTCTGGATTTCCTTGCCGTTCTTCCTGATTTCATTGGTATGCGGTTTGCTATTCTTGCCGAATATTTCGAAATTGACCAAGCCCAAAATTGATGTACTTTCCATCATTCTATCTACAGTGGGCTTTGGTGGTATCGTATATGGCTTCAGTAGCGCAGGAGGACATGGAGAAACTGGCGGTGGATGGACAAGTCCGGTTGTTATCTCCACGATCGTCATTGGTGCACTGTCCTTGTTGTTATTCAGTATCCGTCAGCTGAGAATGAAACAGCCAATGATGGATCTGCGAGCGTTCAAATATCCAATGTTTACGATTGGTTTGATCCTGATCTTCATCTGTATGATGATGATGCTGTCATCGATGCTGATCCTGCCAATGTATCTGCAACAAGGGATGGCCGTAACAGCGTTAACTGCCGGACTGGTTCTATTGCCGGGTAGTTTGCTGAATGGTTTACTGTCTCCGGTTATGGGTCGACTGTTTGACAAGTTCGGTCCGAAGTGGCTTGTGATTATTGGTCTGGCTATCGTAACGGTTGTACTCTTTATGTACACTGGAATTACACCAACAACAACACTGGCCAAAATTATTACGCTGCATGTGTTCATGATGGTCGGAATCTCGATGATTATGATGCCTGCACAGACGAATGGTCTGAACCAATTGCCACGTGAGTACTATCCACACGGTACTGCCATCATGAATACACTGCAACAGGTGTCTGGAGCCATTGGTACAGCAGTTGCTGTAAGTATATTGAGCGCAGGACAATCCAGCTTCTTGAGCGGAGTGGCGAATCCGGAAAGTCCGGAAAATCAACTGGCAGGTTTCACGTCAGGTGTACAGAATGCGTTTGTATTCGCATTAGTTCTGTCGATTATCGGTCTGATTACTTCACTCTTTGTGAAACGGGTCAAAGTAGGATCAACGCCAGGACAACAAGGTCCTATGCATTAATCCATTAACTAACAATAATAATTAGATACTGTATAAGAGCGATGTGTCCCTTAACTTTAAGGACGCATCGCTTTTTTGCGTATTTAATCTATCTTTTTTGGTGTTGACGTGAGACGGGTTACAGCCATTAGAGTAAGGATATAGCCGGAATATGGTGGTTCAACGAATGAATTTCAGAGCAAATACTTCATGTTCCGGCAAGATTGTATATGTTCATACTAATATAAAAGGGTAATATAGAATGTATTAGTGCAATTTTTAACCATTTCGAAAACGGTTTATATTTTATCTTTACTCAAGGAGACATCGTTATGATAATCATCAATTCCATTGGCAGTAACATCGAAAAGATGCTGTTGCACTACGAAAAAAATGGCCACCTGACTCTACAGGCTTCACTTATCAGTAATAGCTCGGTTGTATATAGATTGCAAGATTACTGTCTCAAAGTATATGCTTCACGTGCAAAATTGGATGGAGAAATGGAAAGTGAAGCTCTCCAGTCATTGCAAGGCAATTCGTATGCACCCAAATTGTATGCGTATTTACCAGGGGAGTACACGCTAACCGAATGGATTGAAGCATTCAGCCTGAAAAATTATCGTACGAAGTATGGGCACATTCCTCACAACTTAATATACGATATATTAACGACGGAACTTCAACAGATTCATGCTGGATATTGCGACTGGGATGTCATCCGATATGAGAATTTGCTCTGGACGGAGACAGGAGATGTGAAAAGAACGGACTTTTGGTTGTGTGAGCCTGTAAGGTCCAAGCGTGAGAGTCTGTATAAGGAAGTAATTCAGAGAATTGAAAATATCTACAATGGGGAATATGACGAGATGGAGGCAATGCAGCAGTACTTTTACCGTCACCAGCTTACATCATCTGAGATCGAACAAGCCTTCAATGATTTCAGATCCCAGCGGCCAAGACTGGCGATAGCACAATAAATTCCATAACCAAAACCCCAAAGCGTTCGAGAATCTTTGGGGTTTCTTTCGTGATATAGAGTTGCTTTACTTTGTTAGAGTGTAAGTTACTTCTTCACCAGGGCTAATATCTCATCAGCAACGAGATCAGGGCGATATTGATGGATGTAATGATCGGTATCTTTGATGGTTACCTGTTTTGAATCATTTGACCAAGATTTGAACTCTACTTGAGTTTTATCCCATTCGGGTTCACTGGCACCTAAGTAATCAGCAGTCAGTATGGTGAGCGGAAACGGTAAGGTTTGCTTGTGGTCTAAGACTATTTTGCCATTAGAAGCTATTTCACGTAATTCATCCAATGTGTTAGCATTTCCATAGTTATACAATAGGGCAGTTGTATCCAACTGTTTCAGATCGTCGGGTACAAATTTCAGTTCGTTGCGATTGGCATTGGAATTCTCGACAACCAAGTCAGATTGCATCGAGAGACGGAATAGTCCGGTTTGGATACGGAATTTATTCGCAAAACCACCAATTGTGTCTGCCAATGAGTCATCGTCATTCGAATAATATTCAGGGCTTCCGCCATCAATCATGACGATACCCTTGACGAGATCCGGGTATTTTTGTGCAAAACGGATGGTTTCCAACGAGCCGAGGGAATGACCGACCAGAACATAAGGTGGTTTTTGTCCGGACACCTCTAATAACTCATGCAATTCATCAGCTACGGTATCGACATCACGTTTCTTATCGGTTCGATCACTGTATCCATAGCCAAATCGGTCATATACAGCGAATTTTGTGTTGGGAGCAAGCTTTTCATATAATGGATAATAATCTACATAGGGATTAGCGGTACCCCAGCCCGAGGCGAGCACAACGGTTACATTGCCTTCTCCACCGGTATATAAATGCATATTGTCTCCGTGGACTTTGTAAAGCTTTCCGGGAGGTACGAGCATTTTTGTATCCTGTCTTAAACCCACTTGTTGGTAGATCACGCCAGTACCCAGAAGCAACAGAACGATCGACAGGTCGAATATCAAAAACTTAACTAATCTTTTGCGCCATTTCTTCATGTTCTCTCACATACTCTCCATGTATTTTCTCTATCATATATGCTCAATCTTATACGAGAGAAAACAGAGTCTTAATTCTATCTTAATTAACCGAAAATTGAATATTAACGGTCAATGAATTAATATAAAGCTACGATATGAATAGATCTTATCGAAATGTTGAATCACAGATTGATTATATAGAACAGAAGGTATGCACAATGACAAAGTATGAAAATCAGCTCCCGACATCAGCAGGCATGAACTTCAAGTCCCTGATCAGTATATTGAGAGATTCCATGCGTGGCAATGTAGAGCGGAGGCCATCTGGCACGATGCCCATGGAGATATGTGAACCTGCTAAATCCTTCAGTGCATCCGATAATCCACAGGTTACATGGTTCGGTCATTCGGCTTTTTTGCTTGAAATCGAGGGGCACAGGTTGCTGTTTGATCCGATGCTGGGCAATCGTCCATCCCCCGTATCCTGGGTGGGTACCAAACGTTACAGCGCGAATCTACCGATTCAACCGGAGGATTTCCCGGCTCTGGATGCAATCATTATATCGCATGACCATTATGATCATCTGGACTACGACTCCATCCGCAGATTGAAGGATAAAACAAAGCGATTTATCGTGCCGCTCGGCGTACGTCGGCGACTGATTCAACTGGGTGTGCCTTCAGAACAGATTACCGAGCATAACTGGTGGGATGAGTTATCGTTCAAAGGGTTAACATTCGCTTGCACGCCAGCGCGTCATTTCTCGGGCAGAGGATTATTCGACCGTAATTCTACCTTATGGTGTTCGTGGGTTATCGCTGGACAACATACGAAGGTATTCTTTAGTGGCGATAGCGGGTATGGTCCTCATTTCAAGGAGATTGGCAGTAAATACGGTCCATTTGACCTCACCTTGATGGAATGTGGGCAATATGACGAGCGTTGGTCCAACATTCACATGATGCCGGAAGAAACGGTACAAGCACACTTGGATGTAGGTGGTAAGTTGCTCATCCCGATTCATTGGGCCGCATTTACACTAGCCTACCATGCCTGGAATGAACCCGTTGAACGGATCACCAAGGCAGCACATGCCTTGAATGTTAACATTGCAACACCCAAAATTGGCGAGAAGGTTGTGCTTCATACGGAGGATTACCCAAGGCATCCGTGGTGGAGACCGGAATTAGGATAAAATAAAAGCGTTCAGCTCATCAGATGAGTGGACGCTTTTTCTATTGCCTTTTACAGCAGGATTGATAGTGCACTATAGATTAACAACATACCCATCACGATATTAATAGGCCGCTCGTATCTCAATAGAAAGCTCTGGAATAACAGACCACCGAACGCCCAGGTCATATTGGCACTAATACCAATAACGGTGAGCAGCAAGGAGAATGCAATCAGTTGAACATGGGACTGCCCGAGAGGTAAAACAAAAACGGATATGGCAGTAAGACCATACAGAATGACCTTGGGATTGATGAATTGCAGGGTGAACCCGAATAGAAATGAATAATGACTGACCTTGTTTTCTTGCGCATCTGCAGGTTTACTTTGCATGATTTTGATTGCCAGATAGAGCATGTACACACATCCTAATACGTTTAAGACGGGTGTAATCCTAGGGATGTATTGATGAAGAATAAGGTTGAAATAACTGGACAGAAACATAATAAGCAGGCAGCCGGCTGCAACTCCACCAATAAACGGAAGGGTCTTTCTGAACCCCTGATTTCTTGCGTGTGTCATGGAAATGATGTTGTTGGGTCCAGGTGTAAATGAAGCGATAATTGCGTATGTCACTAAAGGTATGATGTTCATGCATCCTCCACGTCTTCTTAGTTGTATGATATAATGAACTGAAATGTACGTTATAGCGTACGGTCTTTATCATTGTACAATATGTGCGTTATATAGCACAATACAATTATAAAATGAGGAGGATGGATTTTGAAAAACATTAATAGTATTCTTGCTCAGAACTTGAAACAGCTTCGGGAACAAAGAAAGTTAAGTCTGGACAAGGTTGCCGAAATGTCCGGTATTAGTAAGACCATGCTTGGTCAGATTGAACGTGGCGAATCCAATCCATCGATTGCAACCGTATGGAAGATTGCCAACGGCTTGAAAATTTCCTTTACTGCTTTGATCCACGAGCCGAAGTCAGATACTACCGTTGTAACGGGAGATGATATTCAAGTGTTGATGGAGGATGAGGGCAGGGTTCGGATTTATCCGCATTTTCCTTTTGAAGAGGGTCGTCGTTTTGAAATATATATGATGGAGATGGACCCTAAGTCTGCGTTGAATGCTGAACCGCATATCGAAGGTACGGAAGAATTTATTACGGTCTTTGAAGGTGAAGTTACGATTCGGGTAGGGTCGGAAGAATATACGGTAAGTTCAGGGGAGTCGATCCGTTTTGGAGCGGACAAGCCTCACGCCTATGTTAACTCCGGTGCTAAGACGAACCAATTAAACATGGTTATTCATTATTCGAAGTAAAATGCAAAGATCCAACTGTGAATGTAACGAACGATGAATGAACGAATGAATGAATGCATACATGAAAGGAATGACAATAAAGCAGTCTGATGTAATGAACTGCAACACCGCTGTTAGTCGTCTCTAACAAATGGGTCCAGTTCAATACATTGGCTGCTTTATAGGTTTGTTAGCTATGGAGTCCAACGCCTATGATAGGACTCTAACTTATGGCTTTTCTTTGGCCTGACGCTGGATTTCTTTGGCTGTTAATGCTTTATCATACACTCTTACGTTATCCAGACTGCCTTTGTAGAATGGATCGGCCGCATAACGGCTCTTGCCCACATAAGCTTCCGTTACTTGCAGATCTTTCGGGTTAAAAGTGATCTCGGAGCTGCTTGCAACCGATGTGCCATTCACATATAGAGTCCCTACATCACCCTGTAGGGTTACAGCCACATGAACCCACTCTTTAGCAGGCAGTGGATTTGCAGCAATCAGACTCTGATCCCGACCCTCATTATGAATGGTGAATTGTAATGCTCCATTATGCTGGGAGGGAGTGAGGAACATGTGCCTCGTCAAACCATTTCCAAAGTCGAAAATACGCTGCCAGGACCCGCCACCGTCCCATTTGACCCAGGCGCTAAACGTGAAATCCGTTGTATCTGTAATGAGTCCAGGTAACTGAATGTAACTGTCAGTCCCATTGAATGTAGCAGCTTGATTTTTGCCACCAGCAGTAGAACTGACCACGTTAAAGGCTTGTCCGTGATATCCATTTTTACTGGAATCC
This sequence comes from Paenibacillus sp. SZ31, assembly GCF_012912005.1. Lineage (GTDB taxonomy): Bacteria > Bacillota > Bacilli > Paenibacillales > Paenibacillaceae > Paenibacillus. The sequence continues at coordinate 639,867 of NZ_JABBEA010000002.1, read as the reverse complement.
TGTGCGACTTTGGCAAGTTTTTTGTGTTCAAAAGTATACTCCCCGAGCAATGGGCTTACCGCTTGCTGTGGAATGATAACGTTAAACGTTTTGGAGCTTACCGCAGTTCCTTTACGAATCGTTGCGGTTAATTTTACTTTGGCATCGCCCTTACCAGCGCGTGGTCGCTGCACTACACCTGTAGCCGATAGAGCCGAAGTGTTGGAGCTTTTCCACGTAATGTCTGCATCACTTGTTCCCTTTGTAGGCAGAGACAGATTGAAGAACACGTGATCCGTATTGCTGATGCTCATATCCTTTTTCACCGCATCTACAATGTCTTGAGCGCTCCGTTCAACACCTTGACTTCCCCAGATGGCAATCCCGGAGGAGGAGAGGGCGCTAAAGGTCAGAACCGTACTTTGAGATTCTGAATTCCATTCATGTGTGAAAACGCCTTTGTACAGAATGTTATTCGATGTGATCTGAACCTTGTTGTCTGCGCCAAGACTCCATGTTCCTGTCACGCCACCATGAATCTGCCCATCTGCCGTGAACTGAACCGTCTGTGATGGCTTGATATCCGCCGTGATGTCCTTACCATGATTCACCCATTGGTACTGACCAGCGATATCCTGAGTTGTCAGTTGCGTTGTATCTTCTCCCAAAGCCGCATAGCGATACGGAGAAACAACGGGCCAACCATCTGCATTCATATGCATCTCATGTACGCGAACTTCATGCTCTTCGCCACGCCCTGGAAAGCGAGTATGGAAGATGAGAAATTGTTTGCCAGTCTCCGGATCAACATAAGCAGAGTTATGCCCTGGCGATACATAGCCGCTACCTAGGCCTGTGCCCGGATCACCGATCTGTCTCTCGAACAGGAAGTTCCCCATCAATTTGACTCCAAAAGGCTCAATAGAACGATCGTCAAACAACGGTTTATCCTTGTCCGCTTTAACGTTGATCATATCGTTTCCTTCCGCATCGAGGAAAGGTCCATCCGGTGTTTGGGAGCGAGCTACACGAATGTTATATCCTCCATCAGCACCTAGTCCACCGTAAGACAGGTACAGATAATAATAATCGGTTTCGGGACTGTAGAGCATGTATGGGGCTTCAATACGACTGTGGTTGCCTCCAGTCAGCTTCTTGCCATAACCTTGATTCGGCAGAGGTTTGCCTGTCGTCGCATCCATCTCCAGAATGAAAATCCCTCCGGAATACGAGCCATACACCATCCATAACTTGCCGTTTTTATCATAAAAGACATCAGGATCGACCACATTGGGATGAATCGTTGCATCGTAAATGGTACCATCCTCACTGATCTGATCCCACATGCCGGATTTCAACAGAATGCCTTGATCCTTATAAGGCCCTTCGATATTGTCTGCGACTGCAATGCCGAGCGCTGATCGCGGAGAGTCCCCTTTACAAGCATTGTAGTACATATAAAATTTGCCGTCCGCCAATTGAATGACATCTGCTGCCCATAACGTATCCGTCTGTGCCCACTCCAAGGCTTCAGCGAATTCTTGGGTTACATTGGGTACAACAGGGTTGTTATCCGTAACACCCGATGCGACTAGATCCCAGTTCAAAAAGTCTTTGGACTTAGCTACTTGCAGGTGTGAACCAAAAATATAAAACGTATCATCCACCTTAATGACGGAAGGATCATGCACAGAAACATTTTTAAATGTTGGAGCAGGATTTGCGATAGGTGCAGTGGACACTTGCGAGTTACCAACGGTTGCCCCTGAACCATTTGCGAACACCGAGACCGGCGCCAAAGTTGTTGCAGTAAGTAAAGTGGTGCTTAGTACAGAAATGTTAAGTGCGCGTACCCAATAACGTTTCATACGTTTCCCCTTTCTTAATCCCCGGAATGAAAAATAACCCGATACTTGGCAACACACGATATAAGGTTCGGCAGACCTCCTTTGGGCATTTCATTATATCAAGCGCTTTCATTTGTTATATTATCAATTGTTTTATATGTTTGTAAACCATAAATGTAATGTTTATAAGACTAAAATGAATAAATAAAGAGAGCCGAGAAGAGCTGATAAGGCTCATTACATTCAAATAAAACAGTTGTTATTCTCAAATTTAGGATTGAAATTAGGTTATATGATGGGATATTATTACGTTTAGATTAGTGTTTAATTATTTATCAATCATTTTATACTTATACGAATTAAAGGTGAGCATTCTGTAACAACAATTCCAAACTACATAGGAGGTAAGAACATGACCACATATCAAAACCAATTAATCGCACAATACACGTTCGAAGATGCTGTTCAGATCGGGAAAGACAGCTCCGGGAACGGACATGATAGTTTGGCAAAAGGGGAGTTACCCCCTGTCATATCCGAGTTAAAAGGAAGATCGGCGGTAACTTTCAACGGGGGAGAGAATGGAACTTCTTATCTGCAATTACCTTCGGATCTGCTTCGTGATGTAAGCGATAACACAGGAATTACGATTGCAACTTGGGTATTTCTCGGTAAGGGGTCTAATGTGTGGGAACGCATTTTTGACTTTGGCAAAGGGGAGAAGGGGCCGTATATGTTTCTGACACGTCAGCTCCTGGGTACGTTATATGCCGGTGATAATCTGGTTGTCCACCCAAGTCGAGGAGTTGCAAGTGGAGAATGGCTGCATATTGCACTCTCTGTGGCAGGCAGCCACGGGGGAACGTTGAGCAGTGCGGGTCCGATTGTGTATGTGAATGGGGAGAAGGCCGCAGACGGTTCGATTAGTCAGACATCCAGTGGCAATTATGCCAAATTGCGGGAATGGTTTGATTCGTTCACCGATCCTGAGAATTATAGTCAGAATTATATCGGACGTTCCCAGTATGCAGCGGATGTGGATTTTGCAGGTTTGTTATCCGACTTTCGGGTCTATGGGGCAGCGCTCACCATGGATGAAGTCATTGAAGTGATGTGTGAGTCACTGACAGATGAAGCGATTGTGAAGCTTGCGGCAGACAAGTACTTGTCCTTCCCTAATCGAATTATCACCAAAGATGTGTCGCTGCCCGCAGATTTGCTGGGTGGTAAAGTGACGGTTCAGTGGAGTTCCAGTGAGCCGGAAGTTTTGTCCGAGAACGGAGAGGTTCAGGCAATCACATCGGCACAGGAGGTTACGCTCCGTGCGCTTCTGAACAGAGGTGACAGTAAGTTGAGCCAAAGCTTTGACGTGTCTGTTGTGCCGGCGCATCTTCCGCCTTATACGGTCACCATCCATGGAGATCAGAAGGTGGCGGATATCAGTGAAGTCATGTATGGGCTTTTCTACGAGGATATTAACAATGCGGCAGATGGCGGAATCTATGCAGAGCTTGTTCAGAATCGATCATTTGAATCCTTTGCATTCGATACGTACTCGCATGACTCTGGAGAATGTGGTTGTTCGACAGGTCGAAATCGTGAGCCTTTGTTTGCCTGGTCAGGCGATACGGATAAAATGCTCGTACAGCATACGGATGGACTGAACGTTCACTTTAACGTGGAAGACCCTGAAGTAAATGCTTATTATGTAACGGTCCAGGATGGGGCAACGATTCGAAATCGTGGATTCTCAGACTCCAACCAGCATTGTGCCATGTCCATCAAGCAGGGTGAATCATATGACTTTACCGTATGGGCAAAAGCAGAATCGGCAGGAACGATCACCGTTCAATTACAGGATGGGACTGACACTTCCGTCAGTGATTCGGTAACGCTTCCTGTTGAAGGCGGGAAAACATGGAAGAAATACGGTGTGCTTCTGACTGGAACGGAGACTGTACTTGGTCAATTGGCACTTACGTTTGAGGGTGACATCTCCGTTGATATGGTGTCCTTGGTGCCTCAAAATGTATGGGGAGCTGATCCGACAGAAGAAGGAATATCGGCTACAGCACATGCCAACTATACAGGTAATCCGAACTATCGATTGAGAAAAGATCTGATCCAGGCACTCGCAGATCTTCATCCGAAGTTCCTGCGTTTTCCGGGAGGATGCATCTCGGAGGGATCTTTCATCTGGGATAACGTATATGACTGGAAGGATTCTGTGGGTCCGGTTGAGCTCCGCAAAGAGAATTATAATGTCTGGGGTTACATGATGACGATGGGGCTTGGTTATATGGAGTACTTCCAACTGGCGGAAGATCTGAATGCCGCTCCGGTTCCAGTTATGGCTTGCGGTGTGTTGTGTCAGGCACGCTCGGATTATGCTCACCCTGCGGGTGGCGCTTTAAGGGAGTATTATATCCGCAACTTTACAGACCTGATCGACTTTGCGCTCAGCACGGATTTTGAACACAACGAATGGGCGGCGGTACGAAGCCAGATGGGCCATCCTGAACCGTTCGATCTTCGTTATCTCGGCGTAGGCAATGAGAACTGGGGCACTGAATTTTTTGCCAACTTTGAAGTATTCAAACGTTCGATAGATGAGTACATGAAACGGAACTATCCTGATCATGAGCTGCACATTATCTCGACGGTTGGTGCTCAGGCAGATGATGATGCGTACCAGGAAGGATGGAAATTCCTCAGCGGGAATCTGACCGGATCGGCTCAAGTTGCTTTTGCAGATGGTGCTGAGGTGATTGAAGAGACCGTAACCTGGTATGAGAATCAGGACAATTACATGGATACCATCGCAGATGAGCACTACTACCGATCCAATGAATATTTGCTGAATAACGCGGATCGGTACAACTATTATGACCGGGCTTATCATGAAGACGGAAGTATCGATTGGAAAGAAACATCCAAAGTATTTGTGGGAGAATATGCTTCCACGGACAAAAACACGCTGGCAGGTGCGGTCGCAGAAGCTGCGATCATGACCGGATTTGAAAATAATGCGGACGTTGTTCGTTTGGCTGCCTATGCGCCATTGTTCAACAAAGTACTGACGGACGGTACCTACCGTTGGACGCCAGACTGCATCTGGTTTGATGATGAAACGGTGTGGTATACACCGAATTATTATGTACAGCAGCTTTTTGCAAAACATGTAGGAGATCAGGTGCTTCAGACTTCATTCTCCACCTATAGCAAAGGCAAACCGTTGAATCTCATTCCGCGTGGCGGCATCGAAATTGCAACAGGTCATGCAGACATCGTGGTGAAGCGAGTTATGGTGACGTCCAATGTGGATGGAAGTTTAATGTTTGATGAAGATTTCAGAGAACGTACAGCGCCTAGTGAGGCATGGAGCCAGATTCCCGGATCGGAAGGATACACGTTAACCGCTGGGAAAGGGCTCATCTTGAGCGCACAAACAAGTGGATTGAACGGATTGTACCTGTTGAATGACGAATGGACCAACTACCAAGTTCACGTTGAGGCTGAAAGAATTTCAGGTGAGGATGGTTTTTACATCGGCGTGGGACTGACGGATATCTCGCTCGAGAATAAGGATGTCATCGAGTACGCAATCAGTTACGGGGGAAGTGCCACAGCGGTGAAGGTTTACAAACAAGGGATTGAGGGTTACACCTTGGGAGACTATTCATCCAGTTCGGCAGCAGGTAACCTGAGAGCGGCCAACTATGAACCACTCGAGAATGGGACCAATTATACGATCACGGTTAACTATGGTGGGGGCACAGGCAAGAATCTGATCTGCTCCTATACAGACGGTCGCACTACCAGCAAGATTCTGGATTACAAGCTGGAAGCCTACAACCGGGAAGTATTCCACTCTGTTACGAAAGACGCACGGCATGTGTATGTGAAACTGGTGAATGCAGATGGTGTAGATAAATCAACCCGGATTTGCCTGCAGGATCTGAAGGTTGATGCTTCAGCCAGATTGATTACGCTTACTGGAGAAGATCATTTGGTGCATGTTCCGAATGTGAATCAGAAGAATGATGAGAAAGTGATTCCCCAAGAACAAGAGGTTACACTATCCGATACATCGGTGGTGCTTAACTTAACAGCTCATTCAGTGAATGTATTAGTTATGGATATTCTGAATTAAATCAACATCGTAAACAAGAGACCGCGGATATCGCGGTTTTTTGGCGTTCCAGGGTAGAGAGTCAACAAAAGATACCCAAAGTAAATAGCCCACACTATTGCGGTGATCTGGCTGCTCCTATAATAAATGTTGAAGGAGGAGTCAGCTTATGCGTTCCAACTACAAACAATTTATCCGAAACGTTCCGCTTCATCTCATGATTCTGCCTGGACTGCTCATTATTATTGTATTCGGTTACATTCCGATGGCGGGGTTGTCTATTGCCTTTCAGAATTTTTCTCCCATTGCCGGATTCAAAAACATGAATTGGGTGGGATTGGACAATTTCAGGTACCTGTTCGATCTGCCGGGGTTCTCGCAGGTTGTATGGAATACGGTATTTATATCGACGATGAAAATTGTTTCCGGCTTGGTAATCCCGGTACTTGTAGCCTTATTGCTCAATGAGGTTCGCAAGACAGGATTTAAACGAACGATTCAGACCGTGATCTATATGCCTCATTTTTTCTCATGGGTTATTCTGGCGGGAATCATCGTGGATGTGTTATCTCCAAGCACCGGGATCGTTAATATGTTGTTGAAAGCCCTCGGAATTGACCCGATTCAATTCCTGGCTAGTAACGAGTGGTTCCCTTACATACTTGTCATTACAGATCAATGGAAAGAATTCGGATTTGGTACGATTATCTATCTGGCTGCCCTCACTAATATTGATAAGTCTCTGTATGAGGCCTCTGTTATGGATGGCGCAGGAAGATGGAAACAGACATGGCATATTACACTGCCAGGCATTCGCCCGATCGTAATTTTGATGGTAACGCTTAGTCTGGGAAATGTACTCAACGGCGGTTTTGACCAAGTGTTCAACCTCTATAATCCATTGGTATATGAATCAGGAGATATCCTGGATACGATGATCTACCGGATCGGATTGCAGGATGCACAGTATTCTGTATCGACAGCGTTGGGTCTGATCAAATCGGTCGTTTCCTTCATTTTTATCGGACTTGGTTATTTCTTGGCCTATCGGTTTGCGAATTATCGGATATTCTAGAAAGGAGGCAGAACCATGCACCACGCTTCAAGAGCCTATCGGTGGTTTCTAGGGTTTAACTACGTCATCCTGACGATTCTTGCCTTGTTATGCCTGTTCCCGATTGTGAATATATTAGCCATTTCATTTAGTTCAAGTGATGCAGTCAAAGCGGGCAGTGTCACATTCTGGCCTGTGGATTTCACGTTGTCCTCCTATCAATACATTCTGGAAAACCAGCAATTCCTAAACTCATTCGGCACGAGCCTTCTTCGTGTAGTTCTGGGAGTTACAACCAATCTGATCTTCACCATTCTGGTAGCTTATCCGCTCTCCAAAGAGGCTGCGAAATTCCGTTCAAGAACGTTCTATGCCTGGATCTTCGTATTCACCATGTTATTCAGTGGAGGATTGATCCCGGGTTATCTGGTGGTTAAGGAAGCGGGGCTGCTGGATTCCATCTGGGCTCTGATTCTGCCGGGTGCCGTACCGATCTTTAATGTGCTGCTTATGCTCAACTTCTTCCGAGGTTTGCCGAAAGAGCTTGAAGAAGCTTCCTGGATGGATGGGGCGGGGCATTTTCGCACACTATGGAGCATTTATCTACCGATCTCTCTGCCAAGTATCGCGACCATTACGTTGTTCGCCATGGTAGGACACTGGAACGCCTGGTTTGATGGCATGATCTATATGAAGAGTCCGGAAGGCTATCCGCTCGCTACGTATCTTCAGTCCATGTTACAGCAGGTGACGATGATCCAGAGCGAGATGATGACGCTGGAGGATGCGACACTCTTAAGTCAGGTATCGGATAGAACGACTCAAGCTTCCCAGATCTTTTTGTCCGTTATTCCAATTCTGCTCGTGTACCCATTCCTGCAGCGGTATTTCGTTCATGGGCTTGTTGTCGGAAGTGTTAAGGGATAAGATCGATAGGAGGAAAAACCGATGGAAAGAAGGAGCCGATTTCCGGCTCCTTTTTTGCTATTGAAGAGAGTGAGGAAAGGAGGAGGGAAACATTGCGATTCATCCAGGGGAGATGGAGAGAGTCATCCATTGTCGTTAAACTGATGATTGCTTTTGTACTGGTCATTCTGCCCTTGTACGGGATAAGCATTATGATTACGCAAGTCAGCTCCAAGCAGATGCAGACGGAGGTGGAGAAGGCGCATGAATCCAAATTGTACTTCTACCATAATCATCTGCAATTCGAATTGGAGCGAATGAGTGCGCTGGTTACCGAATTTTCATTTGATGAACCCATGTCCACACTAAGTACACGAGCCGCAATTATGAGCAGGTATGAAGTCACGTCCAGTCTGAACAATATCCACAATAAGCTGGGTCAGATCATGGTGACAAGTCCCTACATTAGTGATGTGGTGTACTATGTTCCTGCTCTACACAAACGGGTCAGTGCCGCGGACGGGATTCGCGACGTGGAGGATAACGAGTGGCAGAATCTGCTCGCCACGATGGGCAATCTGAATGGCGAATTATCACATTCCAATAACGATCTCTATTTTCTGAAAAGTAATCCATATAACATGAACCATGAGGAGCCACCCAATTTCATATTAGGGATACGCTTGTCTGCTGAAGAACTGAAACATCGTTTGCAGCAGCTATCGGAAACGGGCGAAAGTGAGATTACACTGAGTTTTGGTGAACAGCAACATGTAGTGATCTCTTCTTCAGAGCAGCCAGCACCTGTTAAACCGCTTCGAACAGTTTCGCCTGAACCGTCCGAGTCCATGCAAGTTACGAAGTTTCAATCCGATCCATATCTCTATTATTCGTTACATGATAAGGATCACTCGTTCACGCTGACAGCCACTATACCGCAAGATGTGCTGAGGGCACCGCTGGAACAATACAACGTATGGTTATGGATGGTCACCTTCATGTCGGTTGTGATCATTGTTGTCTTCTCGTTTTCGATCTACAGATCAATTCACCAACCGCTAGCGGTACTCATTCGAGGATTCAGGATGGCAGAGCAGGGCCAGACAAGCGTACATATTCCTTCATCCAGAAGGGATGAATTCGGCTATTTGTACTCTCGATTCAACCATATGATAGAGCGCTTACATATCTTGATCGATGAGAATTATGTAGCACGGATTCGAACAAGTGAGGCGGAACTCAAACATCTGCAATCCCAGATTCAACCTCACTTTCTATACAATAGTCTGTTCAACATCAAGCAAATGGCTGAGGTGGAGAATTTGGAGCTCATTTAGGAATTCACCGACTATCTGGGTCAATATTTCAGGTATATGTCTCGGGATTCTCATACGGAGGTATCGTTGGGGGCTGAGATTGACCATGCGCTAGTCTATGCATCCATTCAGAAAATCCGATTTGGTTCGAGGATTCAATTGGAATTGGAGGATCTGGATGCGAGGTACAAAAGTATTTCGATTCCCAGAGTTATTATCCAGCCGATCGTGGAAAATGTGTTCGAGCATGCACTAGCCAAGCGTAGTCAGGGAGGAATTTTACAGCTTTCATACCAACAAGAGCAGGGTTACTTGTCCATTCGTATTGAAGATGATGGGGATCAGTTATCGGACGAAACCTTGAATTACCTGCAATCTGCCTTTGAGGAAACAGAGCGGAAACATGGAAACGAAGAGATAACCGGGCTCATGAATGTGAATCAGCGATTAAAAATCAAATTCGGGGCCGCCTATGGTCTTACAGCGCAGCGAAGTGAGCTCGGTGGGTTATGCATTCTAGTGAAAATTCCATGGAAAGGGGAGTAGTGTTATGCAGCGGATGCTTATTGTTGATGATGAACCCGTTATTTTGGATGGACTGTATGCGTTCTTTCAAAAGGCAAATATTCAGGACATGGAGATTATTAAGGCATACTCTGCTTTTGAAGCCATCGATTGGCTGAACTCGGTAAAGATTGATATTGTACTCAGCGATATCTGTATGCCTGGTATGGATGGTATGCAATTGATAGAGCAGATTATGGATCGGTGGCCACGATGTAAAGTGCTGTTGCTGACGGGTCATAACGAATTCGATTATGCACACCAAGCTATTCGAAATCCTTGTGTTGTTGATTACCTGTTAAAAACAGAGGGAATGAATCATATTCGAGCTGCGGTAGAACGGGCGTTAACACAGATCTCGGAAGAAAATGATTTTCGCTACCAAGCTGCATGGTTTCGTAGTAAATTGCCACGAGCACTGCCTCAGTTACAACGTCAATTACTGCTGGATGTGCTTAAGCGAACGGATAGACATGATATCGCTTCGCTTCAGGAAGAACTGGATGCTGTGCAGTTACCTTTTCAATCCGATCAACTCGTTATTCCTGTGATTATACGGGTAGAGGAGTGGAACAACTATCAATCTCAGGCGGATCGCAGTCTCATCCGCTATGCCGTTGCCAATGTTGCGGAGGAGCTACTGCAAGACAAGGCCAAGGTGAAGGCGATCGATTTGGACGCTCAGATCATCGCGTGCTTTATTCAATCCCAAGAGGGGCATCCGTCCAACGGATCTAATACGCAAGAGGAGCGAGGGAGTCAGCTAGATAGCTGGATACAGACCCTTCGTTTTGTCTATGGCACATTGGAGTCAGTGCAGCAATCCTGTGCGGACTGCCTGAATCTCTCTGTATCCATCATGGTTAGTGAGCAGGCTGTAGAGTGGAGCAGGGTTAATCAGGCGATCGCGCAGTTACGTCTGTCGATTCACGAGAGTCCCGGGCTTGGGATGGAAAAGCTCCTGCGTGTAAATATTCAGGATGAATTGCCTTACACCCCTAGCATTATGAATCAACAGGGTGTTGTAGCGCTGCATCTGGATCAGATCAAACAGCGAATAACCGCTGGGGATCGGGAATGGATAGAGTCCTTCCATAAATGGACCGAGGCTGCGAAGGAGGGACTTCAAGATCCATTCTTTCGCATGAAAACGTATACGGGTGCAGCAAGTGTGCTCATTGAAGTCCTGCATGAACTGGGGTTATATGAATCGGCAATGGAAGAGATATCACTGCCTCGAATGCTGCATTTTGACATCCATACCGCGTGGACGGATCTGGTCCTGTTTTATCAATCTGCATATGAATGGATGATCTCGAAACGTAACGATGTCCGCCTGAATGATCAATCACAGATTCTGATCACAATCCATCATTATATCAAACACCATCTGGAGGATGACCTCTCACTTACGCGAATCGCACAGGAAGTCTCTCTTAACCCTTCTTATCTGTCGCGTTGGTACAAACGGATTACAGGTAAAGGCATATCCGACTACATCCATGACCGCAGAGTAGAGCTAAGCAAAGAGTTGCTCCTGGGTTCTTCCTGCAAAATGCATGAAATATCTGCGAAGGTTGGATTTAGCGATCAGCATTATTTTTATCGTTTCTTCAAAAAAGCGACAGGCTGCACCCCTCAAGAGTATCGGGATCAGAAAAGTTAGATGATGTCTCAAATGGTAAATCAAAGATACCAGATGTCAACGGGATACACTCGAAGTGATAGCGCTTTCTTTGTAACTGTACTTGCTCAAAATCAGTTCCATTAAATAGAAAAAGAGACACACTTGACTCTCTGCGTAAAATAGAAGTACGACCAAATACCCTACGCAGGAGAGAAAAGACATGTCTCATACGTATACTTTATCACAATCAAATCCTTGGAACAATCGGTTCGACGAGTGGAAACTTCCGCTCTATTTCTCCAAGCCTGCCCTTCACCACATCAAACACTTCGTGGATGGCATGCTTTCGACTGGTTTTACAGGTACGTTAACGGATATTCACCGCGAAAGCTTGCAAGAGCGAGATCGCCGAACCCTGAGTCATTTCTTAACTCATGGGAACTGGGACACCTCTTACCTCAAACGCATCGTTCAACGTGTCGCTTTTCAGCAGATTAAAGCGTGTGCTCAGCGAGATCATAGCCCCATTTTCGTGATCCTGGATGATACCGTGTGTGAAAAAACCAAGCCTTCGTCACAGGCTATGCACACGATTCAAGGCGCCTCGTTTCAGCACTCTCATCTCAAGGGCCGGCATGTTTACGGGCATGCTGTGGTTCAAACGCTACTCCGCTCAGGTGAGCAGGTGTTCCCTTTTGCTACAGAACGGTACGATCCGCAAGGGAAAAGTAAAATCGATCTGGCTTGTGATCTGATTCAGGCCGTCCCGATGTCTGCCTGCCGAACCTACGTCCTGATGGATTCTTGGTATCCGTCGGCTTCCGTGCTCCAAACGAGTGCGGAGCGTGGATTTCACGTCATTAGTGGTTTAAAAACGAACCGTATCTTCTATCCGCAAGGCATCCGGCAATCGCTCAAAAGCTTTGCTTCCTACATCTCGAAAACGGATACCGATCTGGTGACCATCGGCTTCTCCGATTACCGAGTATATCGCTATGAAGGCAAGCTCAATGTAGTGGAGAACACCGCTTTGCTCCTATGTTGGAAAGATGGAGAAGGCTTTGATCCCAAGCAAATGAAAGCTTTTCTAAGTACGGATGTTTCCCTAAGTAATGAAGAAATTCTGAGCTATTACAGCAAACGTTGGGCCATTGAAACGTATTTTCGGACGGCGAAGATTAGGCTGGCTATGGATCGTTACCAGGTTCGATCGACTCAGGCCATTGACCGTTATCTGACCCTGCTCCTGTTTGCCGCGCTATGCTGCAGTTATGGTAGTCATGGAAGCTTGATTGATGGGTTACATCGCTACCAGATCCAGAAAAAGCATGACATGATTGAGTATATCTACAACCAAACCCAAGGCGGAGCTACATTAGACCAAATTAAAACACAGCTCAAAGTGGCATAGGGATACTGTCAGGTTTTTTAACTTACAAATATTTGAAGCGATTATTGGCAAGTACAGTTTGTAAGATGAAATTATACCTCACGGGAGGAGAAAAAAGGGGGATTCGCATGAATATATCATTCAAGAAGTTCTCATTATTAACATTAACCATGGTGCTGGCCACCACACTTGCTGCCTGTTCGTCTGGTGCGGGAAGTGCCGAGAATGAAGCTGAGCCGAACACACCGCAGGATGCGGGAGGACCACTTACGAAATATGACCCACCCATTAAATTGACGTCCACCATGAATGAAACAGGGAAAGAATCTCTTGCCCAAGGAGATACACACGCCAATAACATCTGGACCAGAGGGTACAAGGATGAACTCGGTATTGATGTAACGTACGAATGGATTGTTCCGGATGCCAATTATAACGATAAGATGAACGTCACGCTGGCGAGTGGTGATCTGCCGGATGTACTGAAAGTGAGCGCTGTTCAATTCGAACAACTGCATGAAGCGGGAATGCTGGAGGATCTGACCGAAGTATATGACAAGTATGCATCCGAACTGGTGAAGGAGTTCATGTCTGCTGAAGATGGAGCAGGTTTGAAGCCGTTAACGAAGGATGGCAAAGTATACGCCATGGTGAGTTTCCCAGGCTCGCTGGATTCCTCGGATATGATCTGGATTCGTCAGGATTGGTTGAAAAAGGTCGGTCTTGAAGCGCCCAAGTCCATGCAGGATGTCATCCAGATTGCAGAAGCCTTTACCTTCGAAGATCCAGACGGAAATGGCAAAGATGATACGTATGGCATTGCCTTGAACAAGGATTTGCCTATAAACGCGTTCTTGCTCGGTTATCATGGTTATCTCGAAACCTGGATTAAGGATGCTTCAGGTCAAGTCGTGAACGGAACGATCCAACCGGAAGTGAAAGAAGGATTGCGTGAGCTTCAGACTCTGTATCAGAAGGGTGTGCTTGATCCCGAATTTGGCGTTAAGGATTTTGCTAAAATGATGGAGGATGTGAATGCAGGCAAGTCAGGCATGTTCTTCCTGCCACAATGGGCACCTTTTCAGGTTAGCAGCATGATTAAGAAAGACCAGAACATCGACTGGATGTCTTACCCGGTTCAATCCATCGATGATCAGCCAGCCAAAACACAGAATCATCTTAGTCTGGGCGGTATATTTGCCGTTCGCAAAGGCTACGAGCATCCGGAAGCGTTAATTAAGCTGCTCAATTTCCAGGCAGAAAAAATGTTTGGTGAGTCTGCCAAGGAAGAACGGGCTGCTTATTTGAATGGACTGACGGGTCTTGGTTTTCATAATGCAACGGTCTCCAACCTGCCAGCCAACAAAAATGTGAAGGCTCAGGATGAAGTAGAGCAGGCGCTCAAAACAGGAGATACGTCCGGATTGGAACTCGAAGCGAAGCTGTTCTATGACGATATTATGGATTATCGGAATGGGAATCTCGACAAGTGGCATATGGAGCGTATCTTTGGTCCAGAGAGTTCACAAGGTGTGATTAAATATTATCGGGACAATGATCTGATTGTCATGAATGAATTCATCTATGCACCGACGAGAACGATGAATACCAAGCAAGCTACACTGGATAAACTGAGAGCCGAGACATTTCTGAAAATCATCTATGGCAACTTGTCGATTGACGAGTTCGATAACTTCGTTGCCAATTGGAAGAAACTTGGTGGAGATCAGATCACACAGGAAGTGAATGATACCATCGCTGCTAACCAATAGAATGATTGGATTCATATCATACAAGTACGAAAAATGAGAAAATGGTGCGCTCCCCAATGGGAGGCACCATTTTTATGCTTTTTGATCATTTGCGTTTCAATAACAGAATTCCACTGATTTCTGACGTTTTGTAGCGGTATACCACTTTGAATCCAATATCATTGTCCAGCAAGCAGTTCAGTGCATTGATCAGGCGTGCACCGGGAACCAATGTAAATGTACATGGAGACGTATTACCAATCACACGCACACTTTGGATTCTGCGGGCAGAACCGGGAACGAGTGGATTTCTAGACCAATAGATTAATACCAGATCCGGTTGTGGAACAGCATTGACACGAGCCATTCAAATCATCTCTTTTCTATTAAGGTTCTTCATAGTAGATGAAAAGTAGAAGGAAAGGTGCTAGACGGAAGACATGCTGTCTGATAAACAGACGGATATAACGATTTAAAGCAAATAATAACCGCTTGATTCAATACGACTTTCACCAAGTGCAGTTGAGACATACTGGACATGGAAAGTGTAGCCGTCTAAACTAGATAGACCAGACACAATAAGAAGGGATGCGGCGATCCACACATGTTGCAGAAATTCGGTTTTACACAATATGAAAGTCAGGTATATGAGGCTATATTTGCGCAGGATGAACCGCTGGATGCCACATCTATTGTTAATTACTCCAACGTGCCCAAAGCCAAGATCTATGAAGTGCTCAATCGGCTGATCGACAAGGGAACGGTGCTGACCACGATGGATGGGAAGAAAAAACTATATATGGCTGTGGATCTTCAGTCTATTATTCATAAGATCAAGGCTGATTTTGAGAAAGATATTGAGGAATTGAAAAGTTACAAAATCAAACGTACATTCACGGACGAGCATATCTGGACGTTAAAAGATGAGTCATCCATCGCATCCAATATCGAACAGCTGATCGAGGAAGCAGACTCATCGATTCTTTTTCTGGCCTGGAATGAGCGAATGGAGAAATATCGTGAACTGCTGGAGCAGAAGGAAAAGCAGGGCGTGTACGTTGAAGTGCTTGCCGTTGGGGGAATGGAGACATCCTTAAACCGGATATACTCGTTGATTCCATTGCTTGATGCACCGGAACCTTCACAGCTGCTTATTGTGGATCATGCCTATCTGCTGTTTGCTGGTGTGGAACATGATTCATGGCGAGCCATCAAGACGATGTCCAAACCGATTGTCAAAGCGATGACTGATTATTTCTACCATGATGTTGCGCTTACTCAAATTACCAAAAAATATGGGGATCAACTGTTACAGGATGCTGAAATCGAGCGACTGCTTACCAGGTTGATCTATTAAAACTATTCTCTCGGAGGATAGTTTTTTTGTTATATCTACGTATGAAAACGATCATGAAAATAACTGTTGAAACTTTCAGTTTTATGGGTTACTATCGTAGTTGTAACTTTTTGAGGAGGATTCAACATGAATAAGAAAGTATATGTACTTGCTATCGCAGCATTTGTGGTCGGAACCGTTGAACTGATCTTGGGCGGAATTCTGGACCTGATTGCTACTGATCTTCATCTTTCCCTGGCGAAGGCCGGGTATTTAATCTCTATTTTCTCACTTGTCTATGCGTTATCTGCGCCGATTTTACTGAATATGACGGCCAGATTTGAGCGTAAAAAGGTATATATGTGCACGTTGTTTGTATTTCTGATCAGTAATCTGATCTCTGCATTTAGTTCCAGCTTTTATATGCTGATGGCGGGCAGAGCGCTCGGAGCCGCCACGGGCTCACTTATTTTTGTGCTCTCCCTGACCCTTGCCGCTCGCATTGTGGAACCGCAGTATAAAGGACGCGCCGTGGGGATCATTACCATGGGAGGCAGCGCATCACTTATCCTGGGTGTACCACTTGGTATCTTTGTAGGCAACTTGGCAGGCTGGCGTGAGGTGTTTGTGCTGATCGCTGTTCTGACCGCAGTGGTTATGGTGGCCATCTGGATTGCTATGGACCGTGTACAGCCTATTCCTGCTGTATCCCTGAAGAAACAGCTTTCTGCTCTGTGGAATCCTAAAATGTTGGCAATCCATGCTACGACTTTGCTTGTGCTTGCAGGTCACTTGACGTTATATGCATACTTCACACCATTTCTTCAAGAGACACTGGGAGCGAGCTCAACGATGGTTACCTTTATCTATATGATGTTTGGGATCGCCGCTGTTGCAGGTGGAGGCATCGGAGGCATGTTGTCCGATCGTCTGCATCCTGCTAAAGCCATTGTCATTGTGCTGATTCCCTTCATCGTAAGTATGGCTGTCATTCCGTTCAGCGTGGAATTGCCTTTGATCGCCTTCTTGCTGCTGTTAAGCATCTGGAGTGCACTGAGCTGGACCGTTACTCCCGTACAGAATAGTCTGATTATCAAAACTTCGCCGGAAACAGCGGAAACGCTAATCAGCACCAATTCAGGTATTGCACATGCAGGTATTGCACTGGGTACCTATATCGGTGGTATGGTAATTGATCATTCATCGATTCTTAACACCGGATGGGTTGGTTCTGTTCTGATTTTGCTTGGTTTGGTGTCTGCCATCTATGCCATCAGCGTTAAGGAAAAAACAGTTCAGGCGGTTGCCTAAAATGTGCACGTACAAAAACTTGAACCTCTGCATTCCCATAGACAATGGGGTGTAGAGGTTTTTTTTGCTGTATCAGAAGAGCACGCAAGAGTGGATTAAACTACTTTCATGTGCAGCAACACTTGCTTTATCCATCGTAATCTATATAATTAAAATAGTTTTAAAAAGTATTGTCTAATGTCGAAATACACGATGTGTACCAAGGGAGCGGTGAACATGACCACGAAGACGGAAAAACAAAAAATGCTGGATGGCGAGCTGTACATGGCTTCGGATCTTCAATTGTCTGAGGACAGAGAGTATGCAAGGAAAATGACGCGGACGTTTAATCAAACGACGGAAACGGACGGCGAGCTTCGCACCAAGTTATTGAAGGAACTGTTGGGATCTACAGGTGAACATCTGGGCATGGAACCTAATATTCATGTGGATTATGGATATAACATTCATGTAGGCAATCATTTTTATAGCAATTTTAACTGTACGATATTAGATGTGTGTGAAGTTCGTATTGGAGACCATTGCTTAATGGGGCCAGATGTACATATCTATACGGCTACTCATCCACTCCATCCGCATGAACGCAATACGGGTGCAGAATATGGCAAGCCAGTCACGATTGGCAATAATGTATGGATTGGTGGCAGAGCCGTTATTAATCCGGGGGTTACCATTGGAGACAACGTGGTCATTGCTTCCGGGGCGGTGGTTACGAAGGATGTGCCGGATAATATGATCGTGGGCGGCAACCCTGCTAGAATCATTAGAGAGATTGAGCTTTAACTTATTTACGATAGAAGATGGGAAGTGCTTACGAAATGATGACCGAAAAAGAAAAATCTCAATTAGGGCTTTTGTATAACGCCAATTATGATCAAGAGTTAATTGAAGAGCGTTCACATGCCAAAGGGCTTTGTTACGAATACAACCAGCTCCATCCAGCCAAGATCATTGAAAGAGAAGCGTTAATCAAGAAACTGCTGGGGAAAACGACGGATCGTTTCCTGATTGAACAGCCATTTGTATGTGATTACGGCTATAATATTGAAATTGGTGAGAACTTCTATAGCAATCATAATATTGTCATGCTGGATGGGGGAAAAATTACTTTTGGTGATAACGTTTTTGTTGCTCCAAATTGCGGATTCTATACTGCAGGTCATGCTTATGATGTAGAGCAACGTAATGAAGGTCTGGAGGTCGTTGGACCTATCACGGTGGGGAATAATGTGTGGATCGGAGGAGGCGTGACTGTTCTCGCTGATGTAACCATTGGTGACAATACAATTATTGGTGCAGGGAGCGTCGTTACCAAGGATATTCCATCTGGTGTGATTGCTGTGGGGAATCCTTGCAGGGTCATTCGCAAAATAACGGAAGAAGACAAAACAAAGTACAGCAGGGATATAGCAAAAAACATATAGTGAAGAACGTGATAGGCACCAACGAGAATGCCCGATGTGTATCATCGGGTGTTTCTTTTTGAAAATAAAAATAAAATCCCCCAGACAGAAAACATGC
Source organism: Paenibacillus sp. SZ31 (assembly GCF_012912005.1). Lineage (GTDB taxonomy): Bacteria > Bacillota > Bacilli > Paenibacillales > Paenibacillaceae > Paenibacillus. Next base: position 621,133 of record NZ_JABBEA010000002.1, on the reverse strand, counting down.
TAGGTATCGTATAACCGACACTTTTTCATGTAATCTGCCTAGGGACAGAAGGATGTATCTGTTACATTTACTTAAAGAACCTTAACGCTGCAAACTTTTTCCGTTACTGCTGATGACTTCTTTGTACCAATGGAAGGATTTCTTACGGTAACGTTCGAGTGTTCCTGATCCATCGTCGTGACGATCAACATAGATATAGCCATAACGTTTTTTCAACTGGGCAGAAGACGCACTGACAACATCAATACAACCCCATGATGTGTACCCCATGATTTCCACGCCATCTTTAATGGCTTCGCCAACCTGAACCAGATGATCATTCAGATACTGGATACGGTAGTCATCCTCGACGGTTTTCTCGCCGTCCGCACCCGTGATCAACTCATCGACAGCGCCAAGACCATTTTCTACAATAAATAGCGGTTTTTGATAACGGTCATAGAACATGTTAAGCACATAACGCAATCCTTGCGGGTCAATCTGCCATCCCCATTCACTAGCAGGCAGGTAAGGGTTAGGCACACCACCGAGCAGGTTACCTTCTCCTGCGACTTGTTTCTCCGGATCTGCTGTCTGACAGATACTCATGTAGTAACTGAAAGAGATGAAGTCTACAGTATTCAGCAGCATTTCCTCGTCGCCAGCTTCCATCTGAATCTCGATCCCATTTTCCTGGAAGTAACGTTTCATATAACCAGGGTAGCGACCTCTTACATGTACATCACCGAAGAAATAGTTGCTATGCTCGAATTCCATGACTTTGATCATATCGTCTGGATTCGGTGTCAGCGGGTAAGTAGGCATGCTGAGCATCATACAACCAATCTGTGCCGTAGGGATGATCTCATGACAGAGCTTCACAGCAGAAGCACTGGCTACAAACTCATGATGGATCGCCTGATACAGATCTTGTTTGCTAAGCTTCTCTTTCGGCGTATAGATACCACCGCTCATGAATGGTGCTTCGAGAATAGAGTTGATTTCGTTAAAAGTAAGCCAGTATTTTACTTTGTTCTTATAACGTTTAAATACGGCAGTTACATAACGCTCATAGAATTCAACCATTTTCCGGTTAACCCAGCCGTCGTATTCTTTGGAAAGGTGAAGTGGTGTCTCATAGTGGGACAGCGTAACCAGTGGTTCGATCCCGTATTTGCGACACTCGTCAAACAGATCATCGTAGAATTGCAGACCTTCTTCATTCGGTTCAAGCTCGTCCCCTTTCGGGAAAATCCGGGACCAGGCGATGGAAGTACGGAATACTTTGAAGCCCATCTCGGCAAACAGTTTCACATCTTCCTTATAGCGATGATACAGATCGATACCGATCAGTTTCATGTTATCTTCAGTGGGTTCTTCCGTGATTGGACCCATGATGCCTTTGGGAGCTACATCCTGTGTAGACAGGCCTTTGCCGCCTTGATTGTATGCACCTTCAGCTTGGTTGGCAGCAATTGCGCCACCCCACAGGAAATTTTCCGGGAATTGATAGGTTTGATTACTCATGTGTATCGCTCCATTCATCAAATTGATATTAAGATGATTCATATGACATAAAAAAAGCTTAAACGTTGTAACGGGTTACACGTCAAGTTTTACTTTTGACCCCAATCTAAGGCATACTATTATTCTAAATAAGTTCAACTAAAATTTACACGAAAACGGAGAGGACAGAAATAACCAGAAGAAGCGAAGCGATCGCCTGAAAGCTTTCTGAAAGAAAGCTACATCGGAAGCATACGCTATCCCCGGATTTTCCCGTTTAGATATGGGAATCAAAAAATCTGGGGATAACAGCGATCGGAAGGTTGTTCTGTCATCGAAGTGCCAGTGTAAATAATCTTAGTTGAACTTATATAGTTTTTTAGCAAGAAGGGAGTCTCCGATGTCCAAGTTTGATGAAATTATGAAGCGGTCCGGTTACTCAAAAGCGACTGTATCACGCGTGATTAACCATTCTCCGCATGTTAGTGATGAAGCAAGACAGATCATAACGGATATTATGAAACAGTTGAATTATATTCCGAACCGGAATGCGGTATCGTTATCTACAGGGCAGACCAAGCAGATTGGGATTGTGACCTCTACCACGAGTGAGATCATTCTTACATTCATGAATCAATTCATAGATACAGCAATGGATTTCGGGTTTCAGACGATTATCTATACATCCCGTGGAGATCCGGAGATTGAATTACAGGCGTTCGAAGATTTGCGCAGCAAACGAGTGGATGGGCTTGTTATTATTGCTTGTGTTAATGATCCTCGGAAATTAAAGGCGTATATGGAATACGGTCCGATTGTTTCCTGGCAGCGAATGGGGAATGACGAGATTCCGTCTGTTGCGATGGATCAGGCACAAGGGTATAAGTTAGCTCTGGAGCATCTGGTTTCGAGAGGATACACCCGAATTGCAAATGCATTTGGCAGGGCTGAAAGTCTGAATACCCAGAGTCGCCGTGAAGCCTATGAATCTTTCATGAAGAGCAGAGGGGTGCAAGTGTGGACTGAAGCTTATCAATATTCCGTATTTAGCTCCACAGATGGTGAAGAAGCGATGCGAAGAATGGCAGAGGGGCCAGAACTTCCACAGGCCGTATTATGTTCGAATGATTATGCAGCCATCGGCATTTTGAGTGAAGCACGCAGAAGGAATATTCAGGTACCGGAACAACTTGCCATTGTGGGGTTCGATGATATCGAGCTTTCCCGTGTTCTCGGAATCACGACCATACACAATCCCATTGCGGAGCAGGCCACCCAGGCTTTTCATCAATTGTGGGCCGTATTGGGTAAAACAGAGTTGCAGACCGAACAGCTGACATATCAGCTGATTGAGCGTGAGACGACTTGAATCCCTAACACTTGATGTGGGAATCAGGGATTAGGGATTCAATAATTATTCAAATTTGAAGCATATTCGATTCCGATTCATACGTTATACTGAATATGAGCTTTAGAACAGAGCGACATATCTGTACCGAGATGTGGCGTGAAGTTTTCGTATCATGTTACAAGTTACATATTTCACAAATGATTTGCGGGAAAGGTGAGAATGGACTTTATGAAGACATTGACAGGCCGATTCAGAATTGCGGGCATATGGGAGGGCGTATCATTACTTCTGTTGATTTTTATTGCTATGCCTCTGAAATATTTTGCAGATATTTCTTCCGCTGTAGCCGTAATGGGCATGATTCATGGTATTTTGTTTCCTTTGTACCTTATTGCGCTAGTGCATTTGGCTGTGGTCAAAAAGTGGAAGATAACACGCTGGTTGATGGGTGGACTCGCTGGTCTATTGCCTTTTGGAACTTTCGTATTCGAATCCTATCTTCGGAAGAGAGATTGGAAGTAAACATCAATAAGAATAAATGAAAGCAGGCGACTAATTCAGATGTTATCCGAATTGTCGCCTGTTACTTTCTGTACAAGTACTACTTTACTGTACCTTGCTGACGATCGGACAATAAGCTGACTCCAAGATTGTCAGAGGCATTCGACACAGGGGCATACGCCGAGAAGGAAGTAACAACTACTAAGGCAGTGAACAGAAATAAGAATGATTTCTTCATACCATAACCTCTTTCATATGGGGATATATTCCATTTTATTCTAACGCACATAGGCTATACTTGAAAAGAAAAAATTTAAAGGATCAAGCCACCGAATAACGGAAAGGGTTGAGCTTCTATGAAAGATATTCATGAGTTAACATCCATAACAATGGTTGAAGAGGCGATTCAACAACATGAATTGATTTTTTTGTATGTGTCTCGGCCAGAGTGCAGTGTGTGCCACGCTTTACTTCCCAAGATCAGGGCGTTGCTTGAACCTTATCCATCTCTATACATGGGTCACATTAATGCTAACGACGTGGAAGAGGTTGCATCCAAGTTTCTTATTTTTACCGTTCCAACAATGATCATGCTTGTGGAGCAGAAGGAATATATTCGAGCGGATCGCTTCGTACGCTTGGAACGTCTGGAAGAGCAGCTGCAACAGATTCACTCCATGTATATCCAAGATGAGGAATAGAAAGCTAAAGCTTCATGAACGGCGGCTCACAAGTGAGCCGTTTTTTAGCGTCCACAGTGGCATATAGCTATAGATAAAGGACACGATGCCTGAACTCACAAATTAAAGTGTTGCCATGAAAACGGTTTTATGATAATTTAAACATTATAAAAACGTTTTTATAGTAAAGGAACAAAACTTATGGCTAAGATAACGATTAAAGATGTAGCAAGAGAAGCTGGCGTATCCATATCGACGGTCTCTAACGCCTTAAATGGTGTGGATGTCTTAAACCCGGAGACCAAATCGCATGTTCTTAAGGTGGCAGAGCGTTTGAACTATGTGCCTAACCTGAATGGTAAGCTATTGAAGTCCGGTCAAACTAAAATGCTTGGTTTTTTCACCACAAGTGTATCGGGTCCGTATTTCTATAAGCTGGTGGAGTCGATGTCTCGTGAATGTGATCGTCTTGGGTATGGTCTGAATGTATTTGTGACCAAAGATAAACACGTTATTATGAGTAACATTCTGGGGCGGCGGGTGGATGGCGTCATTATCTACGAAGAGCTTCGAATCGACGAGCAAGATATTATCGCGATGGAGAAAGATAAGATCAAGGCTGTTTTTTTGGATCGGGTCTATCAGAGCGATACGATGGGAAGTGTCATTTTTGACTCGTATGTGGCGGCTTACGAAGCTACCAAGTATTTAATTGGGCTGGGGCACAAGAAAATTGCTTATATTTCGGGTGTGGACACGATGTTTGACAGTGTACAGCGTAGAGATGGCTATCTGGCTGCCCTGCGTGAATACCAGCTTCCAATCGATGAAGATTACATTATACAGGGGTATTTTGAGGAGGAGAGCACGTATAGTGCTATAAAATCTTTCCTTCACTTGCACCCTGGCAAGCGGCCTGATGCATTTCTTGCAGGGAATGACTTGAGTGCAATTGGTTGTATGCATGCGTTGAAATCTGAGGGCTTTGAAGTGCCTCAAGATGTTAGTGTCGTGGGTTTCGATGATATCGATATCGCCCAGTATTTTTCCCCACCACTTACAACGGTAAGAAATCAAATTGCAAGACAGGGTATCCTGGCCATCAATCAACTGGTGGGTATGATCAAGGAGAAAGAACAAGGGGCTGCACAGAAATTGGCGGGTGAGCTGGTGGTGAGAGGTTCAAGCCACGTGAAGATTGACCGGAAAGATTATCGTACATAAGCTGAATCATCTTCTCCGGTCTTTTTTTACATAAATAAAAGTAAAGGGGATTTTTATGCCGAAAAATAAAAACGTTTTTATAAACATGCATGATGGAGGGGAGTAAAAGAACGTGGATAAATTAGCCGTAGAGACATCAACCGGTAAAAATGCGATCAGTCCCAATGGAAAAAAGCCCATGGGACAAAGGATCAAAGAATTCATAGTGGATTATCGAAGACAATGGGAGATTCAATCAATGATTATCCCGGGCATTATCTTTATGATTATTTTCTGTTATATCCCAATATACGGGTTGACGATTGCTTTCAAAAGTTACACGGTCATTGATACGTTGGCCACCGCTCCATGGGTAGGACTCGATAATTTCAGAATCATTTTGTCAGACAAATACTTCTGGGATGCGGTCGTGAATACGCTGGGGATCAGTTTTTTGAAACTGGGTATAGGCTTCGTAATTCCCATCATTCTTGCAATCATGATCTACGAGTTAAACAGCGGACGCTTCAAGAAATTTGTGCAAACGGTTTCATATTTACCTCACTTCCTGTCTTGGATCGTACTCGGTGGAATGCTGATCACTTGGTTTTCAACCACGGGGTTATTTAATCAATTGTTACTTAGCCTGGGAGTGATCTCTCAACCACAGAACATCTTGCTGGATGCAGGCAAGTATTGGTGGATTGCTACCTTATCGGATATTTGGAAAGAGGCAGGCTGGGGAACCATTCTGTATCTGGCGATCATGGCGAAGATTGATCCTACGTATTATGAAGCGGCCAAAATCGATGGTGCAAGCCGTCTTAGACAGATATGGAATATCACATTGCCCAACATGAAATCAATCATCAGCTTAAATCTGATTCTAACTGTAAGCGGTTTATTAGGGTCCAATCTGGATCAGACACTGGTTCTCATGAACTCCCAGAACCGAGACAAAGCGGAAGTCATCAATTCGTACGTCTATCGTATGGGGATGTCACAGGGCGACTTTTCATATGCAACGGCCGTTGGCTTGGGTGTCTCGATCATCTCTGTCATTCTACTCGTCACGGCGAACAAAATTACGAGCAAATTAAACGATAATCAATCTGTGTTGTAGAAGGAGGCATCCCGCGTGAATGGAAAGGTGGCAAAAGAAGATCTTGATAGTCGGATCTTTGATACCTTAAATATGATTTTGTTAATCATCTGTACGATCGTTATTCTGGTTCCGCTCTGGAATGTCATCATCTCTTCCTTTAGTTCAGGCAAAGCGTTGGCGGAAGGTGGATTCATCTTCTGGTCACCGGAATTCTCGCTGGAGAATTACAGAGCGGTATTTAATGATCAGGGCATCTGGCAGGCATTTTTCATATCGGTGTCCAAAACAACGATTGGCGTTGTAACACATGTGTTCTTTTGTGCCATGGTTGGTTACGGTCTGAGCAAAAAGTACATAAGAGGCCGTAAATTATACGTTGCCATGGGTGTTATTACCATGTTCTTCTCGGGCGGCATGATCCCGACATACCTGTTAATCAAATCACTTGGCTTGCTTAACAGCTTCTGGGTGTACATTATTCCGGCGTTGTTCAGCTTCTATGATGTCGTGATTCTGATGAATTTCTTCCGGAATGTCCCGGATTCGCTGGAAGAATCGGCCAAGATTGACGGCGCAGGGGATTGGCATATTTTTCTGAAAATCTTCATTCCACTCTCTATGCCTGCCATGGCTACGATTGCCCTATTTAATGGGGTGGGGCAATGGAACGACTTCATGACAACCAAGTTATACATTACCGATCAGTCACTATATCCACTCCAGATGATGTTGTACGAAATTATCGTACAGTCACAGACACAATCCATGCAAAATGTCGGGGGTTCGGCTGTCATTGAAACAACGACCAAAGGCGTGCAGTTGGCCACCATTGTCATTACAACACTCCCTATCGTGCTGATTTATCCCATTGTTCAGAGATACTTTATCTCGGGAATGATGCTCGGAGCAGTCAAGGAATAGGAGCAACAAATATCCCATTTTGAGGAGGAACAAAAACATGTTGAAGTTGAATAAGGCATCAGGCAAAAAAGGGATTAAATTGCTCGCAACACTGCTCACAGCCGTACTTATGATTACAGGTTGCAGTGGTGGGTCTGGGGGCTCCAGTGAAGGAAACTGGGTATCCATTGAAGATCGTTATACGGTTGACCCAGAAAAGCCAGCTTGGCAGTTGGATAAAAAGGAAGAGGCTACCGACCTGACATGGTACGTCAATGCTGACTGGTGGAACACCGATTTTGGCAAGGACATTGTTACCAAGAAAATCAAAGAGGATCTGAACATCAATATTAAATTCATCACAGGTGATGATACCAAGTTAAACACCTTTTTCGCAGGTGGAGATATGCCTGACTTGCTGACCGTATTTGACTCGAATTCTCCTGTGGTACAAAAAGCTGCAACCTGGGCTATGCCGCTGAATGATCTGGCGGAAAAATATGATCCTTACTTCAATAAAGTTGCGGCTGCCGATACATTGAACTGGTTCCAATTGGCAGATGGTAAAACCTATGGTTACCCGAACTATTCCAATACGCAAGAGGATTATGATAGCGGTAACATTCCTGCCAAAACGGCATTTATCATTCGTAAAGATGTGTACGAAGCTTTGGGTAGTCCGGTCATTGGAACGCCAGAAGAATTCCAGAGTGTGATGAAACGAATTAAGCAAGAGTTCCCTGCGCTGATTCCGTTTGGGTTTAACTCCATTGGTGAAGGAACAGGTTCACTCGGGGATACGTTACAAGATTTCATCGGTGTTCCGTTGGAGACCGAATCAGGAGAATTCTACGATCGCAATCTGGATGAAGATTATCTCACGTGGTTGAAGACATTGAACGCAGTGTATAGAGACGGCAATATCAGTGATGACAGTTTTGCCGATGATGGAACCGCTTTTGAGGAAAAAGTGAAGTCCGGTAAATATGCGACCATGCTGCTTGACGGTACACCTCAACAAGGAGGAAACTTGCAAATCTATATGAGTGCGAATCCAGGTAAAGAATATGTTGCTATCGATGGACCGCAGAGTACCAAAGGCAATGCACCAACATTGAATCAATCTGGAATAACCGGGTGGATGATCAATTTCATTTCCAAGGACTGTAAAGATCCGGCCAAGGCTATTCAGATATTCACATACTTGCTGAGTGAAGAAGGCCAGACGCTCATGAATTACGGGATCGAGGGGGAGACCTACCAGACTAAAACCGACGGTACCGTTGAATTGCTGCCAGCTGTGAAAGACCTGCAACTTAATAACGCGGATCAATTCAAAAAGGATTATCGGATGGGTGAATTTATGTTCTTCGGTCATGATCGCCATAAAGCGCTGAGTGCAGATGCTTTTCCGGAAGCGATTAAACAGATGCAAGAGTGGGGTAAAGGCAAGCTAAAACCACACTTCATTCTGGAGAATATTAGCCCGGATCAAGGTACACCTGAAGCTCGTGCGTTGTCGGCGATTAACACCAAATGGAATACAACACTGGTCAGTATGGTACGGTCCAAAGATGATGCCTCGTATGACAATACACTGGCTGCTTACAAGTCATTTTTAGGTGAGAACCGTTGGGAAGAGATTGTGAAGGTACGCAGTGAAAAGATGAAATTGAACAAAGAGAAACTAGGCATTCAATAATAGAAATACAAAGGAGAATCCTATGACTACATTCAAAATGTACAAATCGACAGGAGAAGATGAATTATTCGTATCCGTGTCCTCGGAGCAATTGAAACCACTGGATGCCGATAAGGAGACAACCACCATTCAACTTGACGATGAGCTAACGTATCAGGAGATGGACGGCTTTGGTGCTTCTTTTACCGATTCATCTGCCTATTTGATCAACCAAATCTTGAATGAGGAGCAACGGGATGAGGTCATGACCCGACTGTTTCATTCGGAGAAAGGGATCGGGCTATCAGTCATCCGTAATCCAATGGGGGCTTCGGACTACGCCAGAACGGTATACAGTTATAACGATATGCCCGAACAGCAGACGGACCCAGAATTAACCCAATTCAGTATTTCCCATGATGAAGAAGACGTTATTCCTTTAACGCAGCAGGCTTTGGCATTGAATTCTGAACTGAAACTGTTTGCTTCACCATGGAGTGCACCGGGATGGATGAAAACGAGCGGATCGATGATTACCGGGCGGTTGAAGGCGGAATGGTATCCCGTTTATGCGCAATATTTTGTGAAATACATTCAAGCCTATGCTAAGCAAGGATTACCGATTCATGCCATCACACCACAGAATGAGGCGCTTTATGAACCAGGGCACTATCCGGGTATGTTGATGCCAGCCGAGGCCCAAGCAGATTTTATCAAAAACCATCTTAAACCAGCCTTTGTGCAAAACGATATTCAAACCAAGATTCTCTGTTACGATCACAATTGGGATCAACCGGACTATCCGCTGACCGTTCTGGAACAAGCGGGAGATGAAGTGGACGGAGTGGCCTGGCATTGGTACGGGGGCAATGCTTCTGCTCAAACGAAGGTCTATGAAGCTTTTGCAGGTAAAGAAGTGCATTTCACTGAAGGTTCGGGTGGAGAGTGGATCCCACCATTTGAGCAGGCCTTCTCCAATGTAATGCGAACGGGTATTCAGATTCTTCGCAATTACAGCAAGTCTTTTGTACTGTGGAACATGGCTCTTGATGAGAATAATGGGCCTACGGTTCCTGGTTTTGGTCGCAGTACATGTCGTGGGATCGTGCAAGTGAATCAACAGACGAGGGAGCTTACGTATACACTTGATTATTATGCATTGGCACACTTTAGTGCCTTGATTCGTCCAAAGGCTGTTCGTATTGAATCAACGGCCAGTAATGATTCTATCTTTTCTGTGGCGTTCAAAAATATAGACGGTTCCGTCGCAGTAGTCCTTTTCAACGATGGAGAAGAGACAACGAATGTGCAGACTAAGCTGCGAAATGAAGAGCTGCTATGTTTCCAAATGGAAAGAAAAAGTGCCATATCCATTTTAATTGATCCCAACAAGTAAAAAGAGCTGAGCATCAGGGCTTACGTCTTACGTTGTCAGTACCGTTGTTTGTCTCCGGTACTCCGTAGGCGTGAGCCCTGTATGCTTTTTGAACTGTCTGGAGAAATAGTATAAGTCACTGAATCCGAGATGCTCGGCGATGGCCGTTATCGTGTTCGGGGTGCAGGTGAGCAGTTCCTTGGCTTTATCGATTTTTTTGCCAGTAATGTAGAGGATCGGAGGAACACCGATCTGTTGCTTGAAGAATCGAATGAAATAATTCGGATGCATGTAGGCGATCTGGGCCAGTTCCTGAACCGAAATATTCTCTTCGATGTTGGCATCGATGTAAGCCAGAATGGTGGACAGTTTCTCCATGACAGGCACGTTAATGAAAGAGATCTGATCCAGATCGAGATTCATTATATAGTGGGACAATAACTCGGTCAGTTTGCTCTTGGCCATCATATGGGCATAGACTTCATCAGATTTTGCATATGTAAGGATACTACTGAAGATTTCCTGAATCAACTCAGGGTGATCTATCGTACAAATGTGCGGAAACTTCAGAATTTGGAACAAATTGATCCCCCCAACCTTTGCACTAAAGTGACACCAGTATTTGAGAAAAGTACGGTCATTAATAGCAGAGTAGGACTGTTTGATCCCCTCCGGCATTAAAATAAGCTGATTAGGCGCAGGGTAATACTCCTCATTCCCAATCTTGAGCCAACCTTCACCGTCGCATATGAAATAAAACTTGCTGTAGTCAGGCGTATAATCCAGATCCCGCCAATCGGTGTCGCACCGATTGTAGTTAACCATGAATAATTCAACTTGCAGATTGGACAGGTAGTTCGTAAGCAAAGTTTGATGATTCATGTTCTTCAACTCCATACAAGGTTAGTATTGTCCATCTAAAAGTTAGTGTTCTGCATGTCTATCCTTCCGCCGTAGCACTACAATACAAATGCAGACAATAACGGAAGGGTTGAGAATATAACATGGATAAAAACGAATATTTGCAACAGATCGAAGCAACGATTGAGAGCGGTAAATTCAAAGACAACTGGAGTTCGCTTAGCGCTTTTCAAGTTCCCGAATGGTACCAAAAAGCAAAATTCGGAATTTTCATCCACTGGGGGCTATATTCCGTCCCAGCTTATGATAGCGAATGGTATTCGCGTAATATGTACATCCAGGGCTCCAAAGCTTATGAACATCACCTTGAGGTGTATGGATCTCATAAGGACTTTGGTTATAAAGACTTCATTCCGATGTTTCGTGCTGATAAGTTCGATGCAGACGAATGGGCCACGTTATTCAAACAGGCCGGAGCCAGATATGTTATGCCTGTAGCCGAGCACCACGATGGTTTTCAGATGTACAAGAGCGATATCTCTCACTATAACACATATGAAATGGGCCCCAAACGGGATCTTCTGGGTGAGATGAAGGTCGCTTATGAGAAGCAGGGATTAACCTTATGTGTATCGTCCCACCGTGCGGAGCATTGGTTCTTCATGTCTCACGGGAAGGAATTTGAGTCAGACATTCAGGAGCCCCTGAAGCGAGGTGATTTCTATTGGCCTGCCATGCCAGAACCGGATCATCATGATCTGTATGGTTCGCCTCCAACCGAGGAGTATCTGGAAGACTGGTTGATTCGTTGCTGTGAACTGGTGGATCAATATCAGCCGAAGGTCTTCTATTTCGATTGGTGGATTCAAACCGTTGCATTCAAACCCTACTTGAAGAAATTCACTGCTTATTATTATAACAAGGGCGAAGAATGGGGCGTGCCTGTAGCGGTCAATTATAAACATGAGGCCTATATGTTTGGCAGCGCCGTTCCGGATGTGGAGCGGGGGCAGTTCGCTGAGCTCAAGCCCTATTTTTGGCAAACGGATACGGCTGTCGCTAAAAACTCATGGTGTTACACGGAAAATAATAACTATAAAACGGCCGAGGAAATCCTTCGGGATCTCGTCGATATTGTAAGCAAAAACGGAAGCCTGCTGCTGAACATTGGACCCAAAGCAGACGGCAGCATACCGGATGAAGATAGGGACATCCTGCTAACCATCGGCAAGTGGCTGGAAGTGAATGGGGAAGCGATATATGACACGTCATTCTGGCGTACGTTTGGCGAGGGCCCAACAGAGGTGAAGGAAGGGCAATTCACGGATGGGGATACGAAGGTATTCACGAGTGAAGATATACGGTTTACGGTAAAAGAAAGCTGTCTGTATGCGACAGTTCTTGCCTACCCGGATAACGGGGTGATTCACATTAAATCGCTGAAGGAACATTCTCATCATTTTCAAGGCGTTATCCAAGATATTCAGGTACTTGGTTACGAGGAACAACCGCAATGGGAGAGAACAGCGGACGCTCTGACGATCACCACAACCAACGTGAAGAGTAATGCGCCGGTTGTTTTCAAAATTGAATTGGATTAAGTTCATTTGATAAGAAGGGGAAACGAGCAAGATAAACCACGTTAGTTCTCAATACTATTGAACCTCAAAAAGGCGCATTCCGGAGTATGGTTACTCACCGGAATGCGCTTTTTTGAGGTTGATTCACCTTTTTAGCATAACCGCACGATGCGGGAAATAACGAGGAATTTCTAGATGTATGTCCACTCGCGGATAGAGATATTCAGGTCATGTGGCGAATATATCTAACCTAAGTGCTGTCAGTATGGCTTGCCGGACTTCTTCCTGTTGACTAATCTTTGCTGCATAATATCTCGAAAAAACAATGACGGAATGAGTAAGTTGACTCACTGAGGAGGAGATCCCGACAGATGAAGCCAAAGAAACGGATAAGATTTGGCGGAAGTGGATTTAAAAAGAGTAGAAAAGAAGAACATCACAAGTGCTTTGAAGAAGAAGCCGAATTACTTCTCAAGCTGATTGGTGAGTTGAAAGGGGCAATTGTACAGGTTTTTGCCAATCCCACTCCACTCAATGTGTCACTCTTGATTGAGGCGCTGCGTAAATTACGGGCTTTCGTTCATGATTCGGATTTGAAAAAGGGGACCAAGGCAGACCTCGAAGCAGTTTTGGAGCTAGCCATTGCATCTGCCGAGGTCGTACCCTTTTCTCGAATCGGTGTAGGAACCAATTTGCAGCAATTGCTGGATCTGCTCTTGTCCCTCGTTTTACAAGGAAATATCGATTCGGCTGAGAAAGATCAGTTGGTCATTTTGATCCGGGCGACCGAAGTGGCTATCACAACAGGGCTTGGAAACATAGGAGGTCAGGGTCCTGCTGGACCCGCCGGCCCTCAGGGCGTACCTGGTCCACAAGGGCCGGCAGGCACGGCAGGTTCTCAAGGGGGTGCAGGTCCAGCGGGACCTATTGGTCCAGTCGGGCCAGCTGGCATTCCGGGGGCTGTTGGTGCTCAGGGACCTGCGGGTGCCCAAGGCCCCCCTGGTACAGCAGGCGCGGCAGGAATAGCGGGTGCCACAGGAGTAACAGGTGCTACGGGGGCAGCTGGCCCGTCAGGTGGAGCCACAGGTACAACTGGGGCTACAGGGGTGACGGGTGATCCTGGGGCTACGGGAAGCATAGGGGGAACTGGAGATACAGGTGCGGTAGGTGCAGCAGGCGTAACGGGAACAACGGGCCTCACGGGCGTGACAGGAACCACGGGTCTCACGGGCGTGACAGGAATAACGGGTCTTACGGGCGTGACAGGAACCACGGGTCTTACGGGTGTGACAGGAACCACGGGTCTTACGGGTGTGACAGGAACCACGGGTCTTACAGGTGTGACAGGAATAACGGGTCTTACAGGCGTGACAGGAACCACGGGTGTCACGGGCGTGACAGGAACCACGGGTCTTACGGGTGTGACAGGAACGACAGGTCTTACGGGCGTCACGGGCGTAACAGGATTTACTGGTGTAACTGGATCTACAGGTGTTACCGGGGCTACTGGTTCAGGAGCCATTATCCCGTTTGCTTCTGGCGGACCAGCCATACTCACAACGATTCTTGGTGGACTGGTCGGAACGACAAGCCTTATCGGTTTCGGCAGTTCGGCAACAGGAGTCAGCATTCTGGGTGGCACAATTGATCTAACGGGAACGATTGTCGGACCACTAATAAACTTTGCGTTCTCTGTTCCACGGGATGGCGTTATAACTTCGATTGCTGCCTATTTCAGTACCACAGCAGCCTTGGCCTTGGTTGGTTCAACGGTGACCATCACTGCGCAATTGTTCAGTTCACCTACTCCGAATAATGCATTTACTGCGGTTCCAGGGGCCGTCGTTACACTGGCTCCTCCACTCACAGGTATTATTGCATTGGGTAGTATCTCCAATGGCATAACAACCGGATTGACTATACCTGTGACTGCACAGACACGTCTGCTACTGGTGTTCTCGGCAACGGCAGCCGGACTTTCTCTTGTGAATACCGTTGTTGGTTATGCAAGTGGCGGCGTGAACATTACATGATGAGATATAAATTTTGATAAGAACGACATGAGCATTCTCATGTCGTTCTTTTTCTTGAATGGAAACCTTGAGTATCAAGTCTTGGTTATATAGAACTGTTGAGATCTATTATTCAGCAAAAGAAATGCGTAAATACGAAATGTGAGATGAAATAAGTAAGCGACATGAGACATATAAAAGCATTAAATAGACTTATTTTCTATATTTTTCAATAAAAGTGCTTGTATATATCGAATAATGATTTTATACTATACCAATAAAATCCAATTAAATTCCTAATTGACTATTATATGTAATTTAAACTGTTTTCTAACTCACTCGAACCACGATCGAAATTCATATTCACAACTCCTTAGCAAGCGTTCTGCTAACGCTCCAGATCACCCTTCCACATGAATGCTTATAGACATTCACTCTCGTTGCATTACTCAAACACCCACACCGTTCACTCTCATGGCTTAACCCGAGTTGTTCTATCTCCTAAACTTCCAAGCGAAAAATCATAGAATGATCCAGTTATCTCTTCTGACTCATATTGTTCCCTAACCAGACCTGTAAAGGAGGTGAGGCTTTATGTGAAAACGAGGGCGTATATTTCGTCCGCAATAAAGGTGGTTTTGCCGTTTTATTCTGCAGAGAAGGGCATATGTACCAGACTAAATTAAAAAACCGGGTAAAAGGAGTGGAAAAGTTTGATAAAGATTAATCGGTTACGCAAGCCCATCTCCATGGGGCTCTCGCTTCTCCTTGCATTTTCGATCGTTCATCCGGTTTCAGCTGAAAACTCCCCATCATCCAAATTGGATATGAAATCTGGACTCGCCAAAGTTTCGGAATCCAAAGTAAACGCCAAGTTATCCAAAGAATTTGAAGGTAGCGAATATGTTACCTATCTGGTGAAAATGAAGGAGCAGGTGGATACAGCAGCGGTCTCCAAACAGGCCCTGGAAAAGGCGACGATCGCCAAACAAACGGCCTCAGCCACGAAGCTGTCCGTTCGGAATTCGGTCGTCAGCTCTCTGCGGGAAACGGCCTCACGTACACAATATACATTGGAAAGTTATCTGGAAAAGGAAATTGACCTGGGCAAGGTCAAAGAATATAAAAGCTATTTTATCGTCAATTCATTGGCAGTAACGAGTACCAAAGAAGTTTTGGAGCAGATTGCACTGCTGCCTGAGGTAGAGAAGATTCTACCGAATGAGACAAGATACTTACAGAAAGCGGAAGTGAGTAAAGAACCGGCGACTGCGGCACCAGCCAAAGATGCTGTCCAAGCGCCAGCAAAGGACTCCGCAGTCGGAGTCAAAGACAAAGAACCAGCGGCCAAGGACAAGCTTGCAACTGAGAACGTGGAATGGAACCTGAATTACATCAATGCGCCAGCCGTTTGGGATCGGGGCATCGATGGAACAGGGATTGTCGTTGCCAATCTGGACAGCGGTGTAGACTATACCCACCCTGCGCTTCGCAGCAAATGGCGGGGATTGGATGCTGCGGGCAATATCGTTGATCCTGAACTAAGCTGGTATGATCCGCACAGTAATGCTTCCCTTCCTGCGGACGAAGACGGACATGGTACTCACACGATGGGTACGATGGTTGGCTCTGAAGCAGATGGCACCAACCAGATCGGGGTTGCTCCCGGTGCGAAATGGATTGGTGTGCGGATATTCAATCCGGAAACAACAGATGCCATTATTCTGGATGGTGGACAGTGGTTGATTGCTCCGGTCGATGCGGAAGGCAATCTGCATCCTGAACTTGCACCGGATGTCGTGAACAACTCATGGGGCGGAGGCGCAGGACTGGATGAATGGTTCCGGCCTATGGTCCAAGCCTGGCGTGATGCGCAGATCTTTCCCGAGTTCTCTGCAGGGAATGTAAGATTGACGAATCCGGGTGGTCCCGGCTCTGTCGCGAACCCTGCCAATTACCCTGAAAGTTTCGCTACGGGAGCCACAGATATTAATGGTAACCTGGCATCCTTCTCACTGCTGGGTCCATCTCCGTATGGTGAGATCAAGCCAGAAGTATCTGCCCCTGGGGTAAATATCCGCTCAGCAGTTCCGGGTGGTGTATATGAGGGAGGCTGGAATGGAACGTCGATGGCAGGTCCGCATACAACTGCGCTTGCTGCACTCCTGCTTCAGGCCAACCACTCCCTTACTGTGGATCAGCTGGAGCAGATCATTACAGATACAGCAACACCGAGAACGGACAGTCAATATCCGACCTCCCCTAATAACGGTTACGGTCACGGCATCATTAATGCCCTCGATGCTGTGGGTTCTGTACTCGAAGGAATCGGTACGGTATCCGGCAGAGTAGTTACAGCCGGAGATGATCTGGAAGAGCCAGTACTGGCGCATACCCCTGTCAATTCTGCCTTTACAGGCATCGATATACCATTAACCGCTCATGTGACAGATAATGTCGCAGTAGTCTCCGTTGAGGCTTTTGCCAAAACGACAGGTACCAACCAGTACGTTTATCTGCCGATGAATCGAATTGCTGGCGATAGCAAAGATGGTACGTATACAGCGACCATTCCTGCATTTCTTATTGAGCCACAAGGCGTGGAGTATTATATCCGCGTGAACGATTACGGCAACAACGGATTCGAAAGTCAGGTATACAAAGTGGCTGTGTCCAATGGTGTTCAGCCAGGATATCTTCAGGATTTTGAAGAAGATCAGCTGGGCTTCACCACTGGCGGGACCGGAAGTACCTGGGTATGGGGAGCGCCAGGCAGTGGTCCTGGAAGTGCATACTCCGGTGACAAGGTGATTGCAACCAACCTGCAAGGGACTTATGTGGCGAATAGTAACGCATATCTGCTTGCGCCACCAATCGATCTTACCGAGAGTCCGGAAGGTGCATTATTATCCTTCAAACACTGGTATGATTTGGAGAATAACATCGACTTTGGTAAGGTATACATTGCTTCCGAGGACAGCGACTATGTGTTCGAAGAGTTGCTGAGCTTCACGGGTGCTGGTGGTAACTGGAAGAAACAATATGTGGACCTTCGCGAATACGCGGGACAGCAGGTATTTATCAAATTCAATCTGACCAGTGATAACTCGGTGCAAAAGGCGGGTTGGTACATTGATGATTTCGCAGTAGAAGCCTTGGATGAGATTGCGCCAGGGGCACCTGCCGGATTGTCTGCGACTGCTGATATTCTGGGCAATGTAGCCTTGAGCTGGACTGGACCGAGCGATGAGGATCTCGAATCCTATATCGTATATCGTTCCACAACAGCAGGTACAGGTTATGAATCCATTGGAACTGCAACAGGAACAACGTTTACGGATACGTCTACCGTGACGGATTCGACGTATTACTATACCGTTGCCGCACTTGATTATAGTGGAAATGAAAGCGACAAGTCGAATGAGGTTTCCATTACAGTAGAGGTGCCTCAGGACATCTATATCGATCATTTTGACGGCAGTGATGATAATGGCTGGACTCATTCGGGAACCAAAGATGAGTGGGAACGGGGCATTCCGGTAACGGGACCTGCCAGCGCTGTATCTCCGCCGAATGTCTGGGCGACTGATCTCGACAATACGTACGAGAATGGCTCCAACTATTCACTCGTATCTCCGGTCATTGATTTGACGGATGTATCCGAAGGAACCCTTACGTTTAATCATTGGTACGAGATTGAGAGTGGATATGATTACGGTTATGTGGAAGTCACCAAGGATGGTGGAGCCACATGGTCAGAATTGGGCAAATTCTCACACAGTACAAACGGCAAACAATGGGCACCGGTATTCTATGACCTCGATGCACTTACCGGCAATGAAGTTCAATTCCGGTTCCGTCTGACGTCAGACAACAGTGTTGTGAAGACAGGCTGGTTCATTGATGATTTCCGTGTACTGGGTGTTGCTGCGGAGACCGTAACCGAGGACAGTGCCGTTGTGCTTAATAGCGACAAACCGAAACCGTCCTATGATAACCCATGGTACAAAATTTCACGGACTGACAAAGCCGAATTTAATAAAACGAAACAGCAACAACCGGAAGTTGAAAAACCAGAAACAGGTTCGGTTAATCCACAAAGCCTGCCTGCCAGTGCAACGGTTACCGTACTGGAAACCGGACGTTCGGTGAAGACGGATTCAGCTACAGGCAAGTATAGCTTCACACACGTAGCGGGTGATTACACGTTAAAAGCTGAGGCATACGGATATTATCCTCGAACTCAGCAGGTAACGATCACCGATGGCAGTGGAGCCAAAGCCAACTTTAATCTGGAGGCAATCCCGCATGGACAGATTGAAGGTGTAGTAACCGATGAACGGACAGGACAACCACTGGCTGATGCTTCCGTCCTCGTGGTAGAAGATGCCAAGGTAGGTGAAGTTCGCACAGGTTCAGATGGCAGCTTCGTTATTAAGGTATTGGAAGGAAGTTATACCCTGTCCATCCGGGCTGCGGATTATTACAGTAAGACCGTTACTGTAACTGTACCTGGTAATGGTACGGCAGAGGCGAATGTTGCCTTGAAACCATTCATCGGTTTCCCAGGGGAAATTGCTTATGATGATGGAACAGCAGAGAACGCACGAGCTTTTAACGCTGCGGATAACGCTTGGGCAGTTCGAATGACACCAGAGCTGGAGACCGCTCAACTGACAGGTGCATCGTTCCGATTCTGGAACACCGAATGGCCTGTACCTGGAGGTACAGCGTTCCAATATGCCGTCTATGATGCTTCGGGTACTGGCGGCGCTCCGGGACGACAACTGGCTGGACCATTTGACGGTACTGCACTTCGTAACGATCAATGGACAACCGTTGAATTCCCGGAACCGGTCATTGTAACAGGTGATTTCTATATTGTGTATGTACAGAGTGTAGCTGGAACTGGTGCTCCGGGACTGGCTACTGATGAGAATGGTACGAATGCAGGTCGAAGCTGGCAGCGAGTAGGTGGCGCATGGAGCACTTCACCTGCAGAAGAAGGTAACTACATGATTCGTGCAGTTGTGAGATATCCGGTCAATGCACCTGTGCTTACGACACCAGCGAACACATACACGAATCAGTCAACTTTTACGATATCGGGAACGTCTCCGGCATCCGGTGCCCAGATCAAGTTTTACAACGGCAAGGATCTGGCTGGCACTACAACCGTGGCAAATGGGAAATTCTCGTACGGTGTGAAACTCCGTTCTGGGATTAATGCGATTACTGCCGAGGCAGTGGTGGATGGCAAAACAACCGACCGTTCACTCCCCGTCGTCCTTATTCTGGATCAGACCAAACCGCAAGTGACGATTCTCACGCCTGCTCAAGGGGATCGCATCAATGCAGAAGTGGTTCACGTAACGGGTAATGTCGTGGAACAATTCCTCGATAAAGTAACCGTTAACGGACAAACCGTACAAGTGGGCAAAGACAGAAGCTTCAGTCATCGCGTATTGGTCAATGAAGGCGAGAACACGATTACCATTACAGCAACCGATATCGCTGGCAACAAAACAACCGTAACGCGTACCGTCTACGTGGAAACGGCATTGCCAGAACTTACGAACATTACGCCAGCTGAAGATGTTCGCATCACATCAGGGGAGAGTGTCACCGTTTCATTTGACAGTAAACCTGGTCTGCAAGCCTCTTTCCGAATTCAGCTACCGCTGAATCTGAATGCCCAAGGGGCAGGAGAGATTCCATTGGTGGAGACTGCGCCTGGTCGTTACACAGGCACGTACACTACACCTTCATCCCTTGTTCTTGAGGGCGGAGTTATCGTGATTCGTGCCCAGGATGCAGCTGGCAATAAAGTAGAGACGGAAGCAGCTGGACGATTGTTCGTCAGCGCAGCACAAGAACAATCAGTTCCAGAACCAGATTCGAGCCCAGCAGAGACGGAATCTAATGAATCTGGTTTACCGTCCACTGAGGGTCTGCAACCTTAATTATTCAAAGTGTGAACCGGATGTTAACTGCGTTTTGACTATCTAAGCATGAAGCCGATGAGCCAAGGTATCTTGGCATGTCGGCTTTTTGTTATATCTCGATTCACATCTGAAGCCTAAGATTAGTTCGAGAAAATTGCATATACTGCATGGTTTGCAGCATTAGGATCAACAAATACGATAACAGGAGGAGTGAACTGTGGGCGTTGATGCATTACAACGATCCCAACCTTTACGAAGTAAATGGCTCAAAACCAAAATACTGCTGAATAACTCGGCTATCAAACCATTTATCCCTGATACGCAGCGATTTAGCCAATCTAACCTGAAGTCCATGCTGGGGAAATATAGAATGGTGTATATCAAACCCGAGATAGGCACCTTTGGAATGGGAGTCATTAAGGCTGAGATGGACAATCATCACCATTTTGCCTACCAGATCCATCAAAAGCGTCAGACGTTCAACAGTTTCGAGTCGTTCCATCGAAGTCTGACCCATCATGTTAAGCATAAAAGCTATCTCATTCAGCGAGGTATCCATCTCTTGCAACATAATAACAGGCGCTTTGACATACGGGTAATGGTGCAATTGAATCCCAGGCAGAAATGGGAAGCGACGGGGGTCATCGGCCGACTGGGTCATCCGAAGAAAATTGTGACCAACTACCATAGTGGTGCCAAGCCAATGAGCATTCACACCTTGCTGAAATCCCATGTTTCTGACAACCGGATTAATGAATTGATCCAGGAGATGAACCGCTTGGGCATTGACATCGCTCGACACATGAGTAAGAAGTACACTCGTTTGAAGAGCATTGGGGTGGATATCGGGCTTGATCGAAGTCTAACGCCATGGATTATTGAGGTGAATGCCAAGCCAGATCCCTATATTTTCAATCAGTTAAAGGACAAGACGATGTATCGCAAGGTGATTCGATATGACCGTCAGAATAAACCATAATTGATAACGGAGTCTAAAAGAAGTTAGAAAATACAAGGTTCCACAAGGGTTGATGGGCGTACGACAGTTTGATATGCGACCTAAATGCCTCGAAGACGTATAATATCCCTTAAGTCATTATCAGATGGATAGGGAGATGAACGATGAGAACAC
This sequence comes from Paenibacillus sp. SZ31, assembly GCF_012912005.1. Classification (GTDB taxonomy): domain Bacteria; phylum Bacillota; class Bacilli; order Paenibacillales; family Paenibacillaceae; genus Paenibacillus. The sequence goes on along the minus strand of NZ_JABBEA010000002.1, from coordinate 599,322 downwards.
AAGTGAAAATATTTGAAAATGCAAGTACTGTAGAGTTGGAGAAAGAAATGAATGAATTTTTAAATGGGATCAATACTGTAAATGTAGTGGATATCAAGTATTCTCAAGTAGTCGTTTCTAACGGTGGTTATGTTATAAATCATTTCTCGGCTATGGTTATGTACGCCAAATAAATTTAATCATGAACTTTAGAAAATGAAGCATTCCATGGGGATGCTTTTTCTTTTGCGCTCATATGACAGAAGGTGAGTCGTCTCTTTCTTCACATTAATGATATAACATGATATATTAGGATGTAGAACATGAGAAGTATGGGTATTTATGGAGGTGCTTGTATTGGGGAAAGACTCGGCATCCAAGCCGATGTATGAACAGATCTTTGAATCCTTGCGTGAACGGATACAGCTTCATCAATATCAAGTGGGTGAGCGTGTTCCTTCGGAAAAGGAATTATGTGATGAATTCGGAGTTAGCCGGATTACGACGAAAAAAGCGCTTGAGATGTTGGCGAGTGAACAATTGATTGTTCGTCAGCCGGGACGGGGTTCTTTTGTAGCTGATACGGCAGATATGTTACAGGAAAGACCTAACAAATCTGCTCCGCGTGCTTCGGTTAAAGATCCAGAGAAGAAGCTGCTCATTGGTCTGGTCATTACTAATTTCAGTGATATGTATGGTACAGAACTGTTATATGGGATGGAAGAAGCTTCGCGAGAGCATGATTGTTTTCTCGTACTTAGAAGATCCTTCGGGATACCGGAGCAGGAGGAACAGAGCATTCAGGAACTGCTGGAACTGGGTGTAGACGGATTAATTATCTTCCCGGCACAGGGAGAATACTTCAGCGATGAGATTCTTAAACTGGTCGTTAACAAATTCCCGTTTGTCCTGATTGATCGGTATTTGAAAGGCATTCCGGCTTCATCTGTCAGTACGGATAACGTAGGTGCAGCGAGAGAAGGAACAAATTATCTGTTCGACCTTGGTCACCGCCACATCGCTTTTCTGACACAGCCTCCGGCGAACACCACACCGATCGAAGAACGAATTGAAGGCATTATTGAAGCTCACAATGATCAAGGAGTTCTGGTAAACAGGGAACTGTGGTTAGAATCTTTTCTTTCGACATTGCCCAATGTGTTCGATCCTCAAGTCGAGGTACGTGATGTGGAGACACTGGTGGAACATTTACAGAAATACCCGCAGATTACCGCACTCTTTGCTGCAGAGTATCATATTGCTTTACTTGCAGAACAGGCAGCAGATCGGCTTGGCCTGAGAATTCCGGAAGATGTGTCCATCATTTGCTTTGATAGTCCGAACGCTGCCGAAGGCAGCCGTGTAACACATATGAGACAAAGCCAGTTTGATATGGGAAAACAGGCATTTGAGATGGTGCTTCAAAGTATGCAGAACAACGAAATTGCAGTGAACAGAGTCGTTCTTCCTGCCCGATTGGTGAAGGGGGAATCAACGAGTATGGTGAAACAAAAGGGTTAATATAGCAACTTAATATTCATTGTGTTAATCAGGGGCTTCGTGTAAACGAGGTCTCTTTTTGTGTGGATAAAAAGGGGATAATTGCTTCAAATGGTATATTATTTAGTGTCTTTAAATTAAAATAACATGCTAATATACAAATAAATATATTGACATAACATTATATTCGTTTTAGGATGATGAAAGCGGTTAACAAACTGGATTACATAAGGAGGACAACATGCTGACACCCAGAGATGATCAAGACATTTCCCCCTCGATATACGACATGATTGATCAGGTTAACAAACGTATGCCGGATTATCCGGAACTTAACCAAATGTTCAAAAATTGTTTTACCAATACGATGCTGACCACGATTCAGCGCAAAGAAGATGGAACAACTTTTGTGATTACGGGAGATATCCCTGCCATGTGGTTACGTGATTCTGCCGCTCAGGTCAGACCTTATCTGGTTCTCGCTTCAGAGGATGAAGATATCGCGGACATGATCGCTGGACTGGTTGAACGTCAATTGAATTATATTCTCCTGGACCCTTATGCAAACGCTTTTAATGAGACGGAGAGTGGAAAAGGACATCAGGAAGACCTGACGCAGATGAATGATTGGATCTGGGAACGGAAGTATGAGATCGACTCTCTGGCTTATCCGATTCAGCTCAGTTATCTCTTGTGGAAGAACACGGGAAGAACAACTCAATTCAATGATACGTTCCGCAAAGCAGCCCAGATCATCATGCAGTTATGGCAAGTGGAGCAACATCATGAGACGAAATCACCCTACACGTTCCAACGTCTGGATGCTCCCGAGACCGATACGCTCAGCCGTGAAGGACGAGGTACTGAAACAGCCTATACAGGCATGACCTGGTCGGGATTCCGTCCCAGCGACGATCGTTGTGAATATGGTTATCTGATTCCATCCAATATGTTCGCCGTTGTGGCGCTTCGATATCTACAAGAAATTGCTGAAGCTGTGCTCGAGGATGAATCGTTGGCAGCGAATGCTAAGCAGTTGGAGGAACAGATCAACAAAGGTATTCAGGATTATGGCACCTTTGAACATCCGGAATATGGAACCATATATGCGTACGAAACGGATGGGAAGGGCAATTACAATCTGATGGATGATGCCAATGTGCCGAGCCTGCTGTCTTTACCTTATCTCGGATATGTAGATGAGAATGACAAGGTGTATCAGAATACACGCCGTTTCATTTTATCCACGCACAACCCGTATTTTTATGAGGGAACAGCTGCTGCTGGAATCGGTAGTCCGCATACACCGGAAGGGTACATCTGGCATATCGCTTTATCGATGCAGGGGCTAACTACAGAGGATCGCAATGAGAAACTAAGATTGCTTCAGCTCATCCATAAGACGGATGCGGATACCGGACTGACCCATGAAGGTTTTTCGGCCAACAATCCAGATGAATATACACGTCCATGGTTTTCATGGTCCAACATGCTCTTTAGTGAACTGATGATGGATTATTGCGGATTCCGCGTACAGAAATAGGATAGGAAAGCAAGAGATAGCCTGCGAGTACATCATAACGTTCGGAGTTCGTTGAATTCCGACAAGAGGAGAGCGAATCATGAGAAAAATATCATTGAAAATGCCGGTAGCAGCAGTTATGACATCCTTGCTCATTCTTACTACAGCCTGTTCGGGCGGAAGCTCAAGCACAGGCACAACCAGTGATGGCAAGAAGGAAGTAACTGTATCGTTCCGTTCTTCAGGATCTGAAGATACACTTACGAAGTTTTTCCAATCAGGTTTGGTGGATCAATTTGAGAAAGAAAACCCGGATATCAAAATCAACATTGCGCCTGTATTGGCTAGTGAGGGTGATTATACGTCCAAAATGGTTTTGCAGATGAAATCTCCGGATACGGCACCTGATGTCATTGCCGAAGATACATCCATCATCAAATCCGATGCTGCTGCGGGATATCTGGAGCCACTGGATTCACAGGTTCAGGGATGGTCCGATTGGGAAGAACACATCATCGACAACCTGAAGGCAGGGGTTACCGGTGAAGACGGCAAGGTGTATGGCGTTCCGGCTACCTCGGATACACGCGGAATCTGGTACAACAAGGAACTGTTTCAACAGGCGGGACTTGAAGTTCCGTTCAAACCTGCAAGTTGGGCAGAAGTACTCGAAGCAGCACGTACCATCAAGCAAAAACTGCCGGGTGTGACGCCACTTAATATGATCGTGGGCAAAGCAAACGGTGAGGGTGTGACCATGCAAACGCTGGAAATGCTGCTTTATGGTACAGCAGATACACTGTATAACGACACCAGCAAGAAATGGGTGGTTAACAGCCCGGGGCTGCTGGATTCCTTCAAATTCATAGATCAAGTGTTTAACACGGATAAAACAGGTCCAACCATGCAGGTGGCCTTGAATGGACAAGCTGGCAGTATTGCATTCCAGCAACAGTTCCCACAAGACAAACTAGCGATGGCTGTAGATGGTAGCTGGGCAGGTTCGACATGGGCCGAGAACGGTGCTGCTCCAATCGCCAACGTTGAAGAGAAAATAGGCTTTGCACCATTCCCGACACAAAATGGGGAAGAACCTGGAGCAACTACGATGTCTGGAGGATGGGCTTGGTCGGTTCCTGCACAAGCGAAGAACAAGGAAGCAGCTTGGAAATTTATCGAGTTTCTAATGAATAAGGAAAATGCGACTGCACGCGTAGTAGCGGAAGGTAGCCTCAGCCCACGTAATGATTCCACAGAAGTTGAAGGTTATACGGATCGTCCATATACCAAAGAAGCACAGGAACTCTTGAATGTGGCCCACTTCCGTCCAGCGAATGATCAATATGCAGCGGTATCCGCACAATTGCAAAGCATTGTTGAGAGTATTGCCTCTGGCAAGCTGACGCCAGAAGAGGGAGTTACGCAATTGAAGGACAACGTATCCCGTTCCCTTGGCGCCGACAGCATCGAAGAGAAATAAGGATATCGATATATTCGGAGGGGGAGGCACAATCTCCCCTTTTTCCGGTTCGAATGGAGAGTGACTTATGAAAAGGAAAGCACCAGGCTCATTTCTGTTTCTAATGCCTTCCGTACTGTTATTACTTGTGTTTTTCATTGTTCCCATCATTCTGACGATCTGCTTTGCCTTTACGAATATGGCTCTGACCGGTGCGGCAGCCAAGAGTTTGGAGTTTGTCGGATTCCAGAATTTCATTAATATGTTCCATGATCCGGACTTCCGGATTAGTGTCTGGCGCACGCTGGTCTTTCTCATCTTCTCCGCAGTGATTGGTCAGGTATTGCTTGGATTCATTCTAGCTCTTCTAATGAAGGAGAAAAATGTGACGTTCCGCCGGGTCATTGGCATCATCGTCATTGCCGGTTGGGTGACACCCGAGATTGTCGTGGCATTCTGTATGGTGGCCTTTTTCAGTGACAATGGTTCATTGAATCAGATCCTCGGCTGGTTTGGTGCGAATCCCATCTCATGGTTGTTCAGTTTCCCTATGGTTAGTGTCATTATCGCGAATATCTGGCACGGCACAGCCTTTTCAATGATGGTCTATCAGTCGGCACTGGATGATATCCCGAAGGAAGTCGAAGAAGCTGCCATTATTGACAGTGCCACCGGGTTCCAGATTGTCAGACACATTACAATTCCAATGGTAAAAGGGTCTATCGTGACCAACATGATGTTGGTCACCCTACAGACACTGGGTGTGTTCACACTGATCTATACGATGACCGGTGGTGGCCCGGGTACTTCGACACAAACCTTGCCGATCTTCATGTATAACCAGGCCTTTGTGAACTATCAGTTTGGATACGGCACAGCCATCTCGTTGGTTCTGTTGTTCATTGGTATTATCGCCAGCCTGTTCTACATGCGATCCATGAAAGTGAAAGTGTAACCATGAAGGAGGTTCGATCCCTATGGTCAAACATGGGCTTCAACGCAAAATCCAGTACGGGATTCTAGTCTTTCTAGGGCTCTGTTTTTTATTGCCGCTGCTCTGGATCATTCTGGCTTCATTTGACCCGAACGCGCAACAGGGTATCAAAATGCCCAGTACCTGGACCATTCAAAATTTCAAGGATGTGCTCGGGGATTCGAGCAATCTTCGTTCATTCGGTGTAGGCCTGATTCTGTCGGGAGGGCAAGCGATATTAGTTGTTGTGGTATCGGTTCTTGCTGCGTATCCTTTATCCCGTTATGAAATGAGATTCAAAAAAAGCTTCTTGTTATCCATTCTGTTCATGACTGCTCTTCCGATTACTGCCGTGATGGTTCCGGTATTTCAAATGTTTTTGTTCTTCAAAATGCAAAACAGCATCATTGCCACGATGCTGTTCCTGACGGCATCCTCACTTCCTTACGGCATCTGGATGATGAAAAACTTCATGGATTCAGTGCCAATCGATTTGGAAGAATCGGCATGGATTGACGGAGCGTCCGTGTGGAGTAGTTTGAGACGAATCGTGGCGCCATTGATGTTACCTGGTATCGCAACGATAGCCATATTTACCTTTTCGGGAAGTTGGGGCAACTTCTTCGTGCCCTATATCCTGCTCCAGACACCGGAAAAACTTCCGGCATCGGTCACAATTTATCAATTCTTCGGCAGCCACGGCATGGTTGAATACGGCAGATTGGCTGCATTTTCACTACTTTATACGATGCCTTCGGTTGTGCTGTACATCTTCTCCCAGCGCTACATGTCTAAGGGCTTCAGCATGGGCGGGGCAACCAAAGGTTAATGACAGGAGGTACGCAACATGACAACCCAAAAGACGGCACATCTTATCTCGCATACCCATTGGGACCGCGAATGGTATATGCCTTATGAACATCATCATGTACTGCTCATTGAGCTGATGGATAAACTGCTGGACACGCTTGATCAGGACCCGGAATATCGTTATTTCCATCTGGATGGGCAGACGATTATTCGTGAAGATTATTTGCAGGTTCGGCCCGAACAGCAAGAGAGGCTCGACCGCTATATTCGTGAAGGACGCATTCATTTTGGTCCATGGTATGTGTTACAGGATGAGTTTCTGACCAGCAGCGAGGCCAACTTGCGTAATCTGCTCATCGGTCATCGTGATGCTCGACCTTTGGGTGTGATATCCAAGACGGGATACTTCCCAGACTCGTTCGGAAATATGGGACAGGCACCGCAGATTCTGCAACAGGCGGACATTCATAACGCGATCTTCGGGCGTGGGGTAAAGCCTACCGGATTCAATAATGCCGTGGTTGATGCAGACAGTTATGAATCTCCCTATTCCGAGATGATCTGGCGTTCGCCGGATGGTTCGGAAGTGCTCGGCATTTTGTTCGCGAACTGGTACTGCAATGGGATGGAAGTTCCGGTTGATCCGGAGAAAGCCCAAGTATATTGGGATAAAAATCTGGAGGATGCCGAGAAATTCGCCTCGACCCCACATCTGTTGTTCATGAATGGATGTGATCACCAGCCGATCCAGACGGATCTGCCTGAGGCTTTACGCACGGCAACTGCCTTGTATCCTGATGTGGAATTTATCCACTCTAATTTTGACGATTACATTGAGGCGGTTACGAAGGAAATGCCTGAGCATCTGGCGACCATTGAGGGCGAGCTTCGCAGTCAGCACACGGATGGTTGGGGAACACTGGTGAATACAGCATCCGCAAGGGTTTATCTGAAACAGATGAATCAGCAGGGGCAGACGTTGCTTGAAAAAGTAGCAGAACCACTGGCAGCCATGGCCCAAATAGCCGGGGTAAAAGATTATCCGCATCATCTGTTGACACATGCATGGAAGATGCTGATGCAGAACCACCCGCATGATAGCATCTGCGGATGCAGTGTCGATGAGGTTCACCGTGAGATGGTGACCCGCTTCGCCAAGAGCAGACAACTTGCAGAGAAATTGGTTTCCCAGAGCGCGCAGGCGATTGCTGAGTCCATTCGTGTACAACCTGCTGAGGCTTGGGGAGAGGAAGCGGTGCCGTTTACCGTGTTCAACACGAGTGGATGGAATCGAAATGGAATCATGGAGATGGATCTGATTGTGGATAAAGCATTTTTCCCAGAAGGTCCTCATCCTCAAGCCCTTGCGCAGAAAGTGGAAAAAGATGCACTGCCAGTGTATCAGCTGGTCGATTCGGATGGACACGTGTATTCGGCGGAAGTCAAGGATCTGGGTGCGCATTTCGGCTATGAACTTCCGAAGGACCGTTTCCGACAGCCTTATATGGCTCGTAAAGTAAGAGTGACTTTCAAGGCGGTGGATGTATCTTCTCTGGGTTATAAGACGTATGCTCTCATTCCAGTCGAGAAGCAAGCAGAGATTGCTGAGATTGTTGAAGTGTCAGATACGCGCGAAGTCATCCAGGTTCAGGGAATGATGATGGAGAATGGTCATTTGCGGGTGACGGTTGAAGAGAATGGTACGGCAACGATTGAAGATAAGGTCTCTGGTGCGGTATACAGGGGATTGAATTCATATGAGAATACGGGTGATATCGGCAATGAATACGTCTATCGCCAGCCTGACGGAGAAATAACGCTGACCACGGAGCATCTGAAGGCAGACCTGCGGATTATGGAGCAGTCTCCGTATCGGGCAGTTATGGAAAGTGTATTACACTGGGATATTCCTGCTGAAGCAGATGAACTGTTCGAACTTGAAAAACGCCAAATGGTTCCTTTTACAGAACGAAAGGCGCAGCGAGTTAAAAACACTGTTCCGCTTGTGATTACGACAACGTATACATTGGAAGCAGGCAGTAATATGGTCAAGGTAAAGTCTGACTTTAACAATCAGGCCAAGGATCATCGACTGCGCGCAATCTTTCCATCAGGACTAGTGACAGAGGATCATTATGCGGATTCCATCTTTGAAATCGCCAAACGCTCCAATACACCGGCCAAAGAATGGGTGAATCCGAGTAATGCACAGCATCAGCAGGCATTTGTACATGTGACCGATGGTGATCATGGCTTGATGATTGCAAACAAAGGGCTGAATGAATACGAGATTTTGCAGCATAAAGAAGGCAGTACGATTGCGGTTACGCTACTGCGCGCCTCTTCGGAACTGGGTGACTGGGGTGTGTTTGAAACACCGGAAGCTCAATGTCTGGGACCTCAAAGCGTGGAATATGCGATTATTCCATTTGCAGGCGATGCGGCACAGTCAGGTGCATGTGCAACTGCCTATACGTATCCGATTCCGTGGACGACTGTGCAGCTAGGGGCACTGGCGTATACATTTGAGCAAGAAGGTCATGCTGGAGCTGATGGGCAGAAGGTGGAACTGCCTCTGTCCAAGCAATGGTTGGCGTGGAATACACAGGGTTCGACACTGGCGTTCTCTACACTGAAAATCGCAGAGGAAACCGGAGATTTGATTGCTCGCTGGTATAATTTGAACTCCGAACCGGTTGAATTGAACGTTCAGCCCGGAGTTGAATGTGCCTCCGTCTATGAGAGCGATGTGCTGGAACGGGTTAAGGACACGCTGGAGGGGCACAGCCAGACGGTATCGGGGTACAAGATTGTTACACAAGGGTATGCGTTACGTTGATTTAATTTTTGAATATCATAACTTTAAAGGACCTCCTGTTCGCGGTAGTGTGGACAGGAGGTTTTTGTTATTCAAACATTGTCTTATTGAAGGATGCTATAGCGACGTTATTACTCGTTCTAAGTTCTTTTTATCCAATAAAATAATTAATTTCCAATATAGAAAAATGTGGTATTATTGTGCTAGTTTGTTGTAATGGAGGTACACCTAATGATCTATATTTTATTTGTATTCATCGTTGTAGTGATCATTGCACTTAGCCTTTGGGTTCTTAGTTTAGCACGTAAACAAAAGAAATCAGCGGTGCTTTTTGAGGAGAATTACGACTTAAAAGCCATTACTATCGCTGATATAGACAGGATGGAGGATGGCTCTGGCTTCGAGATGTACTTGTACAGATTGTTAATTGAGTTGGGTTATTCAGGAGTCTACAAAACGTTAGGAAGTCGCGATTTTGGTGCAGACGTAGTTTTCACTGATCGGGAAGGTGTTAGAAATGTCATCCAAGCAAAGCGATACTCAATAGAGTATCCAGTCGGCATCAGCGCTGTGCAAGAGGTGTTTTCTTGCATGAGATATTACAAGGCTAAAAAAGCAATCGTGTTTACTTCATCCCATTTCACAGAATCGTGTGAGACATTAGCCGGTATTAACTTTGTAAAGTTGATTGATCGAACTGATCTAATTCATGTGATTGAAGCTTTTAGAGACGGTGATATGATTGAGGCGCGTGACACCATTGAAGGGGAACCGAGGATGATACTTGAATCCTGGTCGGAAGCGAATAGCAACACGCTACATGAGGTTCGAAAAGATTACAAGGCAGAAAAGTATGTAAAAAAAGTGATGAGTAAGTGAAAACACATAGCATAGTATTCAGTAGAAAAATGATTGATTCCGTTGACTATTCATACATAACCTAAGTGGGAAGAGGGGTGCAATTTTAGTGAGGAAATTGAGTTGGGTTGCTTTATTTTTAGTGCTTTTTTTGTACTTTATTTCGATGTATTCACTATATTCTCATATGAATAATAAATGGCTAGTTAGTCCTCCCAACTATGTAATTCTAATTCTCTCTATTTTAGGACTAGCTCTAGCTATACTTGGTTTTAAAGATACATCGAACAAGTCTACGAAGGTAAGAAGTTGGATCTCGACGGTTCTCTCTGTAGTATTGATCTTCATACTGTTGGGTGCTTTGTCATTTACATCGATATTTTCTGGATCAAAACAATTACTTACGACTACGCATTCACCAGATAAGCACAATACAATAAGTTTCTATAAAACTGACGCTGGAGCCATGGGATCGTTTGGCGTTGTAGGGGAATTAAAAGGTCCACTTTGGTTTAAAAGAGTATTTTATTATGAGACAAAGACGGATCAGGTAGACTTGGAATGGGTCAATAACCACACGATTTCAATTAATGATCAAAAAGTTAATGTATTGAACGGTGAAACGATACGCCGTAGTCCTTAAACTTTATAAGATTTTCTTTTAAAGTTAACTGATAGCTAAAGCGAAATTCCTTTACGGAGTTTCGCTTTTTTACGTTATATTGAAAAAAAGGTTAAGAGAAGTTGGATCGGCTACACTTAGTTGATATGCACTGAGGACACGATAAGGGATTGCACTGAAAGATTGTGTTTAAATCCTTTGGGTTGTTTTTTTATGAATGAATTAGGGAAGTGAATCATGTCGTGATTTTATACATTAATTGTCGTGAGTTTCTATTAAAAATAGATTAAGTCTGTGATAACTTATAGATAAATGTCAGAATATTATATAGTATGGAGGTAAGACAAAAGTGACCATTCGAATTGGGAAAATTAGCTTGTGGCATGTTCACGCATGGGATTACATCAAGCAAGCACAGGAACATGAGGATACGGTCATCGCCGCTGTTTGGGATGAAGATGACAAGCGGGGGCAGGAAGCTGCGGAACGCTTAAACGTACCATTTTATGCTTCACTCGAAGATATGCTGGCCAAGGACGACATCGATGCCGTTATTGTAGATGCGCCAACTCGCATCCATGAAGAGGTGATCACCGCTGCTGCAAAAGCAGGTAAACACATTTTCACAGAGAAGGTTATTGCGTCGACACAGGTGGAATCCAACAGGATCCTTAATGAGGTGAAGGCCAAGAAGGTCAAAATGACGGTCTCCTTACCGCGTCTGAATGCAGGATATACGCTAACAATTCAGGATGTGCTTAACCAAGGATTACTTGGCAAAGTGACTTATGTTAGAGCGCGTTTATCGCATGATGGAGCAATTTCGAACTGGTTACCTGAACACTTCTATGATCTGAAGGATTGTCAGGGCGGTGCGCTGATTGATCTGGGCTGCCATCCCATGTATCTGGCCAAACTGTTTTTGGGTCAGGAAGTAACAGCGGTTAACGCGAACTTTGGATATATTACAGGCAAAGAAGTGGAAGATAATGCAGTCGCAACCTTGTTTACGGATTCGGGAGCAGTCGGGGTTGTCGAAGCTGGTTTTGTGAACAGCCATTCTCCGTTTACGATTGAGGTTCATGGTACGGAAGGTACACTTCTGTATGGAACACCTGATGAAAAGTTATTGATTCGCACGAAAGCAGCACAGGGACAGTATCAAGAGTGGACTGAACTTCCTTTGGCAGACCAAAGAGAAAGCGCATTCAATCAATGGGTTGCACATATACAAAATGATACGGATGCAACCGAAAACGTGCAGATTGCTATGGAGCTAACCCGGTTGATGGAAGCTGCGAATCTCTCTGCCAAGGAAGAGCGTAGAGTTGCTCTCGATGAGTTGAAGGGTTAGGTTTTATTAAGGGGGTGTGCAGTCTTGAGCTTGTATCCTTATGAGAAAATGCTTGAGCGGCAGGATCTCCTCGAGAGACTGGATATTCTAATGGTTTGGGGACATTATGAGATTCGTGTGATGCGATTTCATCTGACTTCTTTTCCAGCGGGCCGAGTTGTGGATTTCCATAATCATGCGGAGTTCGAGTTTCATTTTATCCCAAGAGGTAAAGGTAAAGTTATTTTGGATGATGAGACACATGCACTCTCCGAAGGTATGCTGTATTTGACAGGACCGGGAGTCGTTCATTATCAGGAGGCGGACGCCGAAGAGGATATGGATGAACTATGTCTTCATGTGGATATTGTCCATAAGCCAAGAGAGCATGTGGATCCCTGGGAAGCCGCTGAATCCGAGGAAACGATGGAGAAGCTGAGAACGCTTCCGCTGGCTCCGGTGAATGATTATCATCGAGCGATGCATTGTTTTTTGGAAGCCTATGAGGCTTGTGATCACAAATTAATAGGATATTATACGTCCATTAAACAACTGGTCATCAGCATATTACTTAAAACCGTGCGGGCATACGACACCGGTGGGAATCGACCAGTAGCCCCTGTGCGGGATATGTCGGTGTATCGCTATGAGTATGCAGTGCAGTATATGGAAGCAAATCATCCTACAGTGGTGACGCTGGAGCATGTAGCTGAGAAACTTCATATTAGCAGCAGACAATTGCAGCGAATCTTCTATCAGGTACAGCCGGAGATGCCGTTCAGCCGCGTACTGGAGGATATTCGTCTGCGCGCCGTGTGCCGCAATCTGGAGGAAAGTAACGTGTCCATTGAACAGATCGCTCTTGCTTCAGGTTTCAATAATGCCAACTATTTGCATGCTGTATTTCGTAAACGTCTGGGGATGACCCCGTCGGCTTTCCGTAAAATGAAACAACCAATACTTAAGTGAGGGTGAATATATATGAGTAAAGTATATCGTATCGGAATTATTGGCTGTGGTGGAATCGCGAATGGTAAACATCTGCCGAGTCTGAGTAAATTGGATAATGTTGAACTGGTGGCTTTCTGCGATATCGTTCAGGAACGTGCAGATGAAGCCAAGCAGAAATATGGCACTACTGAAGCCGAAGTCTACACGGATTATCAGGAATTGCTTAAGGATGAGTCTTTGGACATTGTGCATGTGCTTACACCGAATATTTCTCATGCCGAGATTTCTATTGCTGCTCTGGAGGCAGGCAAACACGTGATGTGTGAGAAGCCAATGGCTAAGACATCTGCTGAAGCACAACTCATGTTGGAAGCGGCAGAACGTACCGGCAAGAAACTTACCATCGGATACAACAACCGTTTCAGAGAAGACAGTCAGTACTTGAAGAAGGTATGCGAAGCGGGTGACCTGGGTAATATTTATTTTGCCAAAGCACATGCGATTAGACGTAGAGCGGTACCAACCTGGGGTGTTTTCCTGGATGAGGAGAAACAAGGTGGCGGTCCACTAATTGATATTGGTACGCACGCACTCGATCTGACGCTCTGGATGATGGATAACTATCAACCGAAGGTTGTGCTGGGTACGACCTATCATGAGCTTTCGCAACGTGAAAATGCGGCCAATGCCTGGGGCCCGTGGGATCCAAAACAATTCTCTGTAGAGGACTCGGCCTTCGGCATGATTGTGATGGAGAATGGCGCAACGATTATGCTGGAATCCAGCTGGGCACTGAACTCCCTGGACGTGGATGAGGCCAAATGTAGCTTGAGCGGCAGCGAAGCAGGTGCGGATATGAAGAACGGACTGCGTATCAATGGCGAGAAATTCAGCCGTCTATATACCAACGAGATTGAACTGAGTGCAGGTGGGGTAGCTTTCTACGATGGCAAGAGTGAGAGCGCGCCTGATGTCGAGATGAGAAAGTGGATTGAAGCGATTGAGAACGAACAGGAGCCAGTCGTTACACCAAAACAAGCGCTGGTTGTATCTCAGATCTTGGAAGCACTCTATGAATCTGCTCGCACTGGCAAGGCTGTATATTTGAATAACAATAACGAAGCATAGAACAGATTTACAGCTACAGATTATTGAACCCTTTGTCCTGTTATTTGGGGACAGAGGGTTTTTTGGTGTTTTGGATACTAGCTATTGGTCCATACCAGACTCTATCTCGGCACATATGATAGGAGAAAATTGAGCTGAAAAGAGGGTATGTCTTGACTAAACACAAAACGGGTCATGGTGTTTCCATTATTGTGTGTACCAATCGGCCGCAATTTTTTGACAACATCCTGCAAAATTACAGTCGCCAGCGTTATCAAAGCAAAGAACTGATCATTGTCCTGAATCATGACCGTATGAATCTGGCATTATATCAAAACCGGGTTCGGAAATATGCGAATGTTCATGTATATCAAGTTCCGGAGAGCATTTCGTTAGGACAAAGCCTGAATGCTGGAATAACAAGGGCTCGCTTTGCGTTGATTGCCAAATTTGATGATGATGACTACTATTCGCCGTATTATTTGACAGAACAGGTGAGAGAGCTCAGACGGACCAAAAGTGATATTGTAGGCAAACATTCTTGCCTGGTCTACTTGGGCGCATCCAAGACATTGTTGGTCAGATCTCCCGCTGAAAAGAATAAACCGGTTGAATTTGTACAAGGGGGCACTATTTTATTCAAAAGAGAGATCTTGAAAAAAGTCCGCTTCACAGACCGTTCAATAGGAGAAGATGTGACCTTCCTGAGACAATGCAGGAAAAGAGGATTCAAAGCGTACGCAACCTCACCATACAATTATGTCTATCACCGGAGACAGAACAAGAAAAGTCATACGTGGAGAGCGGATGATAGCTTTTACCTGGAGGGAAGCAAAAAACTTGCGGTTACAGAGGATTTCAGACCCTTTGCTAATAAAAAGTTATAGAGGACAGAAATAACCTGAAGAAACGGAGCGTTCGCCTAAAAGCTTTCTGAAAGAAAGTTACATCGAAAGCGAAGATGCATCTGCTGCGTGCAGATGCGTCTTTTTTGTGGCAAAATGGTTCAATTTGGGGGTGGGAAAAAAATATTTATGAATTTATCAGAAAAAAGTATTGCATATAAGTTTAGTCGGAATTATATTAATGGTATAAGGTCTAGACCATATACAGATCGGAGTGTTTAGATGTCGAGTACGTTTTCATTTCGTTTTGAGAAAGTATCTACCAAAAAGGTTAGTGAATTCATTCGAGAACAACTGGAAGAAGCCATTATTTTGAAAGAATTAATGAGTGAAGAACAACTTCCAGCCGAGCGAGATCTGGCAGAAATTTTTAATGTAAGCCGCATTACGGTTCGCGAGGCACTCTCTTCATTGGAAGAGAAAGGCTTGATTGAGAAAAGAGTGGGTGCCAAAGGCGGAACATTTGTACTGCCTCTGACAGCCAATTCGCATAAACGGACCAGAGAAGAAATTAAACGAGATTGGGCACAGATGCTGAAGGTGTTTGAATATCGAACCATCATCGAGCCAGAGGGAGCTTTTCTGGCTGCTGAGCGGATCACCGCAGGCGAACTGGAGTTGCTTGAGAGTTATATGGAACAGAGTATAGAGCCAGACTGTACAAGGGAATGGTTCAGGGCGCTGGATGTGAAATTTCATCTGACGATCGCCAAAGCCTCAGGGAATCCATATTGCGAGAGAGCCGTCAGACAGATCCGGACCAAAATTAATCCGGCGCTCGACTTGATGCCTTATGATGACCGGATACGTACCGTCAACCATGGTGTACATATGGAGATTCTTGAAGCACTGAAAGCACATGACAGGTTCAAGTCCCGGGAGACGATGAAAAGACATATCGAATTCTCGGCTGACGCGATCTATGCCCGTTTGGTTTCTGAATCGGACGAAAATGAAGGGAATGACAGCGAATGAATCGTTCAGAACTAATACAGCTGGCTCAGCCACTACAAGCCCAGTTAAGCGCCTGGCGCAGAGATTTGCATCGCCATCCGGAAATCGGTTACGAGGAGCATCGCACATCCGCTATCGTAGCTGAGCATCTGGAGAGCTTGGGGCTGGAAGTTACACGCAATGTCGGACAGACCGGGGTTACAGGCCTGCTTCGCGGAGAGACAGATGGACCAACCTTTGCCTTGCGCGCAGACATGGATGCCTTGCCAATCCAGGATCAGAAAGCGGTGGAATACCGCTCGCAAGTGGAAGGCAAAGCGCATCTGTGTGGACATGACGCTCATACCTCCATCCTGATGGGTGCAGCCCAGCTGCTTACTGGCCTTGGAAGACCGAAATCAGGCAACATCAAATTCATTTTCCAGCCAGCCGAAGAGGGACTTGCAGGTGCAAGAGCCATGATCCAGGACGGTGTTCTGGAGAACCCGAAGGTTGATGCCATCGCAGGATTACACATGACACCTGGACAGAACACGGGAACCTTGGGTGTGAGTCAAGGCGTGGCGTTCGCATCAGCCGATCCTTTAATTATCAAGGTGTTCGGCAAGGGTGGGCACGCAGCTCGTCCGCATGAGGGCATTGATGCGATCGCGGTATCCGCTCAGGTCATCACCGCATTGCAAAATATCGTCAGTCGCATGGTCGATCCGCTTGAACCCGCTGTGGTCACGATTGGCAAAATCACCGGAGGTTACATGGGAACAGCCATCGCCCCGGAAGTGGAGATGATCGGTACGGTTCGTACTCTCTCACCTGCCATTCGTGAACGGATGCCAGCTTTGATCGAGCAGGTTGTTAAAGGGGTCTGTGATTCTTTCGGCGCAGGATGCGAAGTTGTCTATGGCGATGGATACCCTGTTGTCGTGAATGATCTCGGCATGGTTGACCTGCTGACAGAGACCTGTGATCAGGTTAATGCGGAGAAGGGATGGAATTATATCAAACCCTCCACAGGGGGCGAGGATTTCGCTTTTTATTGTGAACAGGTTCCGGGTGTGTTTTTCAGACTAGGATCTGGGAATGATGAGGAACGTACTCGCTATCCACTCCACCATCCCATGTTTGATCTTGATGAGACAGCGATGCCTTATGGTGTGGGCATGTTGTCTGCAGTAGCACTTGAATTTTTGGCAAGGAATACAACTTCTGAGGGGGAGCAATCACAATGAAAAAAAGACAATGGACTGGCATGTGGATCACGTTACTGGCAATCGTAATGGTACTCAGCGCTTGCGGAGGAAAAACGACAAGCACGAATGATAGTTCCGCAACAGAAGGAACGGGCAGTGGAAGCGCAAGTACAACACTGACCGTTGCTGCGGCAACCGATATTGAGAGTTTCGATCCGCACAACAACAACAACACTTCCAGTGAGGCGGTTCTGGTCAACGTTTTTGATTATCTGATCAAAAATGACAGTGAACAGAAGAAAGTTGCAGGACTTGCGACCTCATGGGATCAGGTAGATGATACAACATGGAGATTCAAGTTGCGTGAAGGCGTAACCTTCCACAATGGCGATCCATTCACTTCGGCAGATGTAAAATACACGCTGGAGCGCGTAGCCAAGGACGAGACACTCAAGCAGTACAGCTATTTCAAAAATATCGTAGAAGTTAAAGTGGTGGATGACTATACCGTAGACATTATCACGGATGGCCCAGATCCACTGCTCCTGAATCGTTTGTCCAAGATGGGAGCTGGCATTCTGCCGGCAAAATATATCGCAGACAACGGATTTGATGCTTTCCTGAAACAACCGGTAGGAACAGGCCCTTACAAGTTCAGTAAATGGACCAAAGATGATCGTGTAGAACTGGTGAAAAACGAGAGCTACTTCGACGGTGAACCAAAATGGAATGAAGTGGTATTCCGCGTTATTCCTGAAGCCTCCACACGTGTATCCGAATTGCTTGCTGGTGGTGTAGATGTTGCTTCTTCCATTCCGTCCACTGATATTGCCCGGATCGAAGGCGAAGCAGACAAGAAGATTGTCAAAGCGCCAATCCAACGTGTGCTTCAGTTAATCTTCCGTCAGACAGAAGGTAGCATCACGGCTGATCCGAAAGTGCGTGAAGCGATTGACCTAGCTATCGACAAACAAGGAATCGTGGACAGCATTGCGGGCGGAGCAGGTATCGTAACTCGCACGTCTGTAACACCAGGCAACTTCGGTGCTGATCCTTCATTGTACAAAACTTCACTGTATGACCAGGAAAAAGCGAAACAGCTCCTGCAAGAAGCTGGATATGCAGAAGGTGAAGCCGAGATGACTATCTCCGTTTCTGCACAGTACAAAGAACAGGCTGAAGTTGTTGCAGCAATGCTGGAACAAGCCGGATTCAAAATCAACCTGGATGTCCTGGAAGCAAGTGCTTTCAGTGAACGTTACAGTTCCAAATCATTCAAAGAAATCTTCATGATCGGTATTGGTAACTCCTTGTTCGACGCTTCGAACAACTACAATCGTTATATGTTGGAAGAAGCAAAAGGCGAGTCGGATTACAACAATCCTGAAGTAGAAAAACTGCTTCAATCTGCATTGGTGAACATGGACCCTGCAGCTCGTGAGAAAGAATATCAACAAGTACAACAGATCTTCTCTGAAGAGCGCCCAGCTGTATATCTGTATCAAATGGAAGGTGTATACGGAACGAATGCTAAAGTGAACTTCGCGCCGCGCAGTGACGAGATGTTCTATGCTGACGAGATTACACCTGTTGCACAGTAACATTAGGTATAACAACCGGTCATTGAAAAGATAAGGCCGTGAACGGCAGGGACTGGATAACCATGTTCCTGCCGTTCTTTTTTAAGATGATAGAATTTATACGTTTTCAGCGGAGCTGAAGGATTCGATCATCGCAAGAAAAAGTTCAACTAACTGCGGTCTGTCTTCTGTGAAAGTACGTCGATAAGTGTTTTTCTTTACAAGGGAGGTGAACAAGGAATGGGCAAATACGTACTTAAGTCATTACTACAGATCATTCCGGTGCTGTTCATTGTTTCATTAATTGTGTTCATTTTGGTACGAGTCACCGGTGATCCGGTTGCGCTAATGTTGCCTGAAACGGCTACCGCTGAAGATCGTGCTGTCTTGACGCAGGCACTCGGTTTGGACCAGCCTTTATATACGCAATACGTGAAGTTTCTGGGCAGTGCGATACAGGGAGACTTTGGTCAGTCTTTTCGCTACAATCAGCCTGCTTTAGAGCTTGTGCTGGAGAGATTGCCTGCCAGCTTTGAACTGGCGGTAGCCGCCATGTTCTTTGCCGTGCTGATGGCTGTGCCACTTGGCGTCATCTCAGCTGTCAAACGCAATACGTTTACTGATCTCATCATTTCAGGAATATCCGTCATTGGTAAGGCGATGCCAAACTTTTGGATGGGGATTATGCTTATCCTCTTGTTCTCCGTCATGTTGGGGGTATTGCCTGTATCTGGTCGCGGAGGATTGTCACATCTGATCTTGCCGGCATTCACGCTTGGCGTTGGACTGGCCGCGCAGATGACCCGGCTGATTCGCTCCAGCATGCTGGAGATTCTGAACCAGGACTATATTCGAACAGCCCGCAGCAAGGGGCTTGGCCGGATGGTTGTCATTGTGAAACATGCGTTTCGGAATGGACTGATTCCGGTCGTAACGATTATGAGTTTGCAGTTTACAAGTCTGATCGGGGGAACCTTGATTACGGAAACGGTATTCTCCTGGCCTGGACTGGGTCAATTGCTGGTCGTTGCAGTCAACACACATGATATGGCGATCGTGCAGGCAGCGGTGTTTGTCATTGCAGTTATCGTTGTAGTGACCAATATCTTGACGGATGTAGCTTACAGGCTACTCGATCCGCGCATCAAATACGACTAGAAGGAGGTGCAATCATATGCCAGGCAGCAATGAAATGCCAATTCCGGGTACAGAACAGGAACAAGACAATGGGCGTGCACCAACGGGATTTCGTTATATCTGGCAACAACTGATCATCAGCAAGACCGGAATGTTTGGTGCTGTGCTTGTAGTGTTGGTTGTGTTAATTGCCATAGGTGCACCTCTATTGACGAGTCATGATCCGGCAGCGGTCAATCCGCTGGGCCGACTTAAACCACCAGCATGGCTTGAGGGCGGAACGGCCGAATACTGGCTGGGTACCGATAATCTCGGCAGAGACATGTGGAGCCGTATTGTATATGGTGCGCGGGTTTCCTTAATCGTGGGTATGGGGGCAGTGATTGTGTCAGGAATCATTGGCGCCATTCTGGGGCTGGTATCCGGATTCTACGGGAAATGGGTGGACGCTGTAATCATGCGTGTAGGTGATGCATTCATGGCGATTCCGACCATTCTGTTCATGCTCGTTGTAATGGCAATTGTTGGCCCAGGTATCACGACGCTGATCTTTGTCATCGGGGTGACGAACTGGGTGCCATTCACCCGTGTAGTAAGAAGTGAGGTTCTTAGTATCAAGGAGCGGGATTTTGTTCATGCGGCCAGATCGATTGGTGCCAAGAATGGAAGATTGATTCTGAAACACATTCTGCCGAATATCCTTTCATCCTTTATTGTAATCTGCGGTATGAATG
Organism: Paenibacillus sp. SZ31; assembly: GCF_012912005.1. Classification (GTDB taxonomy): domain Bacteria; phylum Bacillota; class Bacilli; order Paenibacillales; family Paenibacillaceae; genus Paenibacillus. Next base: position 578,890 of record NZ_JABBEA010000002.1, on the reverse strand, counting down.
TCGGCACGACGATTATTATGGAAGCTTCACTCAGCTTCCTGGGTCTAGGTATTAAACCACCCGATGTATCCTGGGGAGGTATGCTCAGTGATGGCAGACAATATGTTGCAACAAGCTGGTGGGTCGCTACATTCCCGGGACTAGCCATTACATTTACCGTACTCGGTGTTATTTTCCTTGGAGATTGGCTACGTGATGTGCTTGATCCACGTACGGAGACAACCCATAAATAAACGGAGAAGGGAGCCATCATTATGAATCAAAGACCAATTATGCCGGAGGATCTGAGTCACTATCGTTGGATCAGTCAGCCAGTGATCAGTCTCAACGGGCAAATTGCTTATGTGGAACAGACCATAGATCAGGATAAAAACGAATATAACACACAAATTCGAGGAATCTCCCTCGATGGTGATGAAGATATTGCACTTTCGGATGGAACAAAAGATTCCTCACCTGCTTGGTCGCCAGATGGCACACAGCTCACATTCATTCGCTCAGTGGATGGGGGCAAAGGATTATGGACGCTCCATTCAGATCAAAAAGAGCCGGTCATGCTGATATCTCCCGCACGTAAAATATTGAGTTACATCTGGTCACCTAACGGGCAGTACATTGCGTTTACCAGCAAAGTACAACCAGAGGACCAACAGAAGAAAGCTGACGTGCAACAGGAGTCTGCACCTGTGCTGCGAGGTAAAGTCTTCGAGCGTACAACGCCGAAGGCGGAAGGGGCTGGCTGGTGGGATGGCCAATACAGCCAGTTGTTTGTATATGAGATCAAAAGCGGGCAGATCACGCAGGTGACTTCTGGGCTATGGAATATCAGTGCTCCAGCATGGTCGCCAGATAGCCAGCACCTTTCCTTCATATCCAAGCAAGTGGAGGATGAGGAGCTTGATGCGGATCTGCTGTACTTTACGGATGTATACAGCATTCGACTAGGAGAGAGTGATCTCTTCAAAGTGACGGATTCCAATCTGGCGGTAAGCCAGTTCTCCTATTCACCCGATGGACAGCAGTTGATCCTGATCGCCAGTGATCGCGAATACGGAAGTGGGAGTCACAACAGATTATATGCAGTCCCCGTTCATCGAGGTGTACCCAGGTCAATCGCACCGCAAGTAGATATGCAGATTGGTAACGCAGCACTGGGAGATATGAAGTCGGCAGGTGCGTCACCTTCTCCAATCTCGGATGTCCATCATCCGGAAAGAGGTGTATATGTACTCGGAACGCATAACGGGAATGTGGATGTGTACCGAATTCAAGAAGATGGGGCTTGTCAATTGGTGACGGGCGCTGGTGAAAAGGATGTGTATCAGTATACCTTAACGCCGGATGGTACGTCGCTGGTTATCGCTGCATTGACGGATGGACATCCTGGAGAGTTATATCGCGTGCATGTTGAAAGTGGTGAAATGTTCAGACTCACCCGCCGAAATGATGAATTCATGGCTGAATTAGCTGTAAATGTGCCTGTACGTGTAGAGTTTAAGTCTTCCGATGGATGGCCGCTTCAAGGTTGGTTAGCTACACCAGCAGTACGTTCATCCAATGGGAAGCTGCCACTGATTTTGCAAATTCATGGTGGACCTCACGCCATGTATACGGGAACATTCAGTCATGAGATGCAGACACTCGTTGCGCAAGGGTATGCTGTGTTATGGATCAATCCTCGCGGAAGTATGGGATACGGACAGGAGTTTGCCAGAGCATGCCGTGGTGACTTTGCCGGAGGCGATTACCGGGATCTGATGGAAGCTGTTGATTATGCCCTGGCTACATATGATTTCCTAGATGCATCACGTCTTGGTGTAGCAGGTGGCAGTTATGGTGGGGTGATGACCAACTGGATCGTAGCGCATACGCACCGTTTCAAGGCGGCTGTAACTCAGCGTTGCATCTCCAACTGGTTGTCCATGTATGGAACGAGCGATATCGGAATTTCCTATGTTGAGGGAGTCATTGGCGGCAATCCGGCGGAAAACGCTGACTTCCTGTGGTCCCGTTCACCTCTTGCCCATGCACATCACATTGAGACGCCACTTCTGATCATGCACGGAGAGCAGGACTATCGGACACCGATTGCGCAAGCGGAGGAATTATATACCACGCTAAAACGATACGGTAAAAAGACCAAACTGATTCGTTATCCGGGCTCCAACCACAGTTTACTCAAAAGCGGTAAACCTTCACTTCGGATCGATAGCTTCGAACAGGTGAATGCCTGGTTCAATCAGTATCTCGGGAATGAGGAGGGAGAGCAATGAGTCGAACTCAGCTGTCCATTCCTGTAGGGCTTCTGGTAGAGAATGTTCTGACAAGTGGGGTACCGGGAGAATTGATTATTGAATGGTTACAACGTCGAGACTATTCGAAGTTGCTGCCTTTGGTTAAGGAATCCGCAATGGATTTCGATGAAAGACTACAGACAGCAGCTGATATCGGAGACGATTGGGAAAAGGCGATACGTCAAGGTTATGAGTTTAAGTTTTTGCATATTAACGGGTTGAAGCGATTGCTCGATTTCCGGTTTGATCGTAAGGTGGATCGGGATTATGTCCAAGATGAACTGTCACTGAAGCATATTCATCTGACCGCACAAGAGATTGAATTGCTGCAATCGTTAATTGGCAGACAATGGCTCGTGCAAGCAGAAGACACAGAGGCAGCAGAAGAAGGCAGAACAGAGGGCGAGTCATCCTCCCACATTCCTGTCCGTATTCAATTGAAATTCCCATAATATGACCAAAAAAGCCGCGATGATCGCGGCTTTTTTGGCATGTACAGGTAGAAATATGGACGTCGGGATTCAAAAGTTGAAATTGGACTCTGTATGATTTATATTTATATTAAATGATATTGTTATCTATCGAAAAAACATAGGCGTAAAAAGGAGGACTTAGGATGTCCATTCAGAATGTACTGGGAAAAATTCAAATCTCGGATGATGTGATCTCCAAAATTGTCGGCAAGATCGCGAATACCACGAGTGAGATTTCCTCCATGTCGACAGGACTTGTAGAAGGTATCACCAAAAAGTGGAGCGGGAAAAGTCTGCAAAATGGTATTGCCATCCGCAAGGTAGAATCCAAACTGGAGATTAACTTAAAGGTTGTTGTTCGTTATGGAACGAAAGTGCATGAAGTTTGCAGGGAATTGCAAAACAATGTGAGACTGCATGTGGAACAGTTGACCGGATTAACCATTGATACGGTGAACGTAATCGTTGAGGGCATATCACTCAACCAACCTGATGCCAGGTTCTAATTCAATTTTGAAAAAAGCGAAGAATGAAGAGCACCCTATCGTAGCATTGACTACCTTGCCCTATACCGAATGACCAAAATACTGATGTAGTGTTTTCTAATGCGAACGAATAGATGAAGCAACTGGAAGATTCATATACATAAGCCCACGCCGTTATCGTGTAATGGAGTGGGCTTATTTGCAGTCATCGATCTTCAAGCCGTGTTGAGATTCGCGAAATAGCCGATGACATAATCACGAAAATTTTGGGCAGTGCGTGATAGATAACGTCCCTCGACCCAGGCAAGATAGAACGTTAATTGACAATCAGCACCATCAATATGAAGGTAGGAGAGTGTATCGTCTTCTCTCTGTGAAGCTGCGGGAGCAAAGGCGATTCCCAAACCGGCTTGAACGAGACCTGCAATGGCAGCAGGTTCGTCCCCTTCACATATGATATGAGGGAGGAAACCAGCCTGTCTGCAATACATATCCGTTATTTCCCGAAATGAATATCCTTGTTTAAGGGATATGAAGTCCTCATTAGCCAGCTCTGCAAGTGAAATCCGGTCGCGTCCAGCAAGCGGATGCGTTGGCGGAACGGTCAGCAAGATTTCTTCCGTGATCAGAGGGATATGTTTAATATCCGCACGATCAATGCATTGGGAGGTCAGGAAGAAATCAATTTCGGACTGTTCAAGTAATTGCAGCTTTTCTTTTTCGGTTGAAGCTTGTGTGATCTTGAAGTTCACATCCGGATGTTGCGTGAGGTAGGCAGATAATAATTTCGTTAAACGGTTCAATGTGGTCGTAGCCAGTGAGATTCTGCCTTGTTCGTAACCGGCTAATTCCATGGCTTCTCGTTTTCCTTCTTCCAGATTAGCCAAAGACTGATTGACCCGCTTCAAATAGGCTTTACCACAAGCGTTCAAACGAATCTGTCTGCCGACACGATCGAACAAAGGAACCCCCACTTCGTCCTCCAGACGGGAAATGATCATGCTTAGTGCGGGTTGGGCCATATGCAGTTCATGGGCAGCCTGCGTCATGTGTTCGGTGCGAGCTACGGTTTGAAAATATTTCAAATGGGCGATATCCATGGCTGATCCACCTTTTATTGATAATGATTTTATTATTATATTATACGAATATATATATTTTTTCTAATGATGAAACTGAATTATACTTGGAGCATTCTCAATACGGAGGCTCTGCAATGACACGACTAACAACTCATTCCTCGATCCAACCTGATGCCAAACCCCATTCAGATAAGCTTATTCGAAAAATTGCATGGGTGGTTGCACTGGGTGTGCTACTCAACCCATTGAACTCATCCATGATTGCTGTGGCGCTCATGAGGATCGGAACAGAATTTCAGGTGAATCTCGCAACAGTGACCTGGTTACTATCGGGTTTCTATCTGGCAGGAGCCATCGGACCTTCACTTGCGGGCAAGCTCTCGGATCTCTTTGGAGCGAAACGAATCTTTCTGAGTGGACTGTCGCTTGTTCTGCTCAGTAGTGTGGTGGCCGTATGGGCACCGAATTTTGGCATGCTTTTGGCTATGCGTATTATACAGGCTTTGGGTAGTGCTGTAGCTTTCCCTGCGGGCATGTCCATGTTGCGAGCGGCTGCCACACAGCAGGGAGCGAAGGATGATCCCAATCGAATTGCCTCAGCTCTGGCGCTGGTTTCGATCATGGCTAATGTCATGGCTGCATTCGGTCCCACACTTGGGGGTATTCTGGTCGGCTCGATCGGTTGGCAATCGATCTTCTGGATTAACATCCCGATCACCTTGGCAACGCTGTGGATTGCTCGTGCATGGCTGCCTAAAGACCAAGTTGTGCAAGAGGCAACGATTGCGAACGGAACAGTAGCTGCACCTGTTTGGAAACGCATGGACATCCCGGGTATCGGACTATTTGTCCTCATGCTGACAACACTGATGCTGTTCCTGCTGTCTTTGTCGGACGGCATGTCCTGGTGGCTGCTCATCGTTTCCCTGATTACAGGTACTGTTCTTGTATGGTGGGAAAAGCATGCAACAAGTCCATTTATGAATATTCATATGATTACTTCTAATCGGCGACTCCGATTTGTCTACGTTCAATATATTGGAGTTAATGTTGTTTTCTATTCGTTGTTCTTCTGTATTCCGCTATGGTTAGACCAAGTGAAGGGATATGATCCCAAAACAACCGGCTTGCTCATGCTTCCTCTGGCAGGGTTAGGCGTGATCATGACTTCAGTTGCGGTCAAATGCAATAAACGTTTCGGTTATCGTACAACGATCATTGTGGGGAACCTTCTATTAGTTGCAAGTACACTTCTATTATTGTTGCTTGGTGAAAATAGCTCCATGTTATTGATTCTGGTAGTGAATGCCGTACTAGGTATTCCCAATGGATTCAACAACATGGGTCTGCAAACAGCGCTGTATGATGTCACATCACCGGAAGAGACCGGAGCCGCTTCAGGGTTATACGTTACGTTCCGCTCGATTGGTAGTATCTTGTCCACGAGTTTACTAGGCATAACCTTCGGTGGAGGCATTCGTTCTGAAGGACTGCATACCATTGCCCTGATCACTGCGGGTCTGGCTATTCTATTACTGATAGGTAGCATTTCGAGAGTAAGGCCAAAGGTCTAAATACGGACAATTGGTAGGGAATATAGTGTAGAGAAAAAGGTGCTTTTTGCGTCTTTCCTTTATATTTTAGAGATTTTCTCTAAAAAAAGTAACTTGACTTTAGTGGGTGTTTAAGCAGGTACTTGACAGGGGTGTGGTATAGTATAAAAAGTTCTTTTAATGAAGAAAGACGGAGAAATATACAATGTGGGGTGTAACCAGTGTATCAATATAAGGATCAGGAATATGAAGCAGTACATTTTGAGGGACGCGATCTGAGATATGGAGAACTGATAAGCTGTGTTTTCAAACAGTGTACATTCATGAATGCTTCTATGGAAGAAATCGAAACAAGTAACTGCCGTTTTATCGAGTGTGACTTCAAAGGGGCTTCGATGAATGGTTCGATTCATACGGAATCGGCTTTTGAAAACTGCACCTTCGGTGGTGCGAATCTTTTTGCTTCCAAATTCAGCTCCTGCAAGATGACAGGCTCGGACTTTTCAGGTGCGCAAATGGATGGCATTACACTAAGTCACGGGGATTGGTCTTATACAAATCTGAGACATACCCGATTAGGCAAACAGGATTTGCGAGGAATTCGTTTCTTTGAAGCTGACTTTACAGACACGGATTTCACCAAAGCGGATTTGAGAGACTGTGATCTTACAAGAGCCGTTTTGAGCAGAGCCAAGCTGCAAGGGGCCGATCTTAGAGGGGCCAATCTGGAGGGCATAGATCTGAAATCTCTGGATATCAAAGGTGTACGTTTGGATCGCGAACAAGCCGTTCTGTTTGTACGCTCTTATGGTGCGAAAGTAGATTGAGTTGAACATACACAGCAGGAAGCCGCCCTTAAGGCGGCTTTTTTGATTTTAAAGCTTTCTGATTTAAGAAAATAGGCAGGAATAAAAGATCTAAACAAGAAGTAGTTAACATAAGTTTCAAATAAAAGGAGGTTATCATGACCGTCACATTAATTACTTTTGTTGCTGTTATTGTCTTTATGCTTATAACAGGCACGATCACTACGATTATGGTATTTAAACTGCAACGTAGCAATAAAGAGAAACATCACCTTCGCAAGAGCATTCTGATGGATGGAATTCCAGCAGAAGCAATAATTCATGATATTGTACAGACTTCATCCAGTAGGGATGGAAGGCCGGGCGTGCGATTGGATTTAACTGTAACCCAAGTTGACGGCCGCACCTTTCCAACAATTGTAGAAACTTATATCCCGATCACACATATTCCCCACTTCCAGAAAGGAAATATCATTAATGTGAAATACATTACGATGGGGAATGAACGAAAAGTTGAGGTTGAGGATGCTTATGTTCCGTAAGGTGTACCCATTGGAGGCCTGTTCTCAGGCATATCAAAAACCATTACCTGAAACAACTCAGGTAGTGGTTTTTGATGTTCATTTAATTGAGTTAATCCTCTTCTTTTGACATATTTCTAACGATCAGAAAAATAGCAAATATACCTAATAAAATAACAATTCCATTGGTTATTGGAAACCACATGATCGTATATACCTCGCTTTGTTTCATAAAGTGAATTTTCATTACGTTTTAAAGCTGTGCTTTTTTGCTCGTTTCAAGCGCACGGCAACCCAGCTCATGATCAGAGCAGCAATGAACAGAAATACGGTCACACCTGCAATGACGACAAAGAAAGATTGGTCAAATGCAGCAAAGGCGGCATTTTTGAGCGATTCAGCAGACGCAGCAGGCAAGCTTTCGGCAGCGATAAGCGCTTCATCCAGACTGTCCTTCGCATTGGCTGGCACACTAATCCCCGCAGGAATCTTCATAGCGAGTGTGTAGAAAAGGGTCGACATGCTTCCGATGATGGCAATACCGGATGCTCCGCCCAGCTCATAACCTACTTCCTCAATGGAAGCGGCCATACCCGCTTTGTGAGGTGGGGCATAACTCATAATGGAATGGGATGCAGCGGTCATGCCTGATCCAAGACCTGCACCAAGCAGTGCCAAACCCAGAATCTGCCCGGTAAACCCTGCATTGAAATACATCAGATACGTCCCCATGCCAAGGGCAGCGATGAACAGAGAAAAGCTTTTGATATATACAACATCCACACGGTGCATAATGGCTCCCGTTACAGGTCCGGCAATGAGTGCTGCAACAGGTATGGATACGGTGAATAGTCCAGCTTGAAGCGGTGACATGCCTTCCACCAGCTGAAGCCGCTGAGTGACCATATATTGCACACCCATTTGTGCAAACAAGCCAACCAGTGCGGTAATAAAGCCGGTGCTGAATCTTGGAATTTTGAATAAGGACAGATCCAGAAGCGGGTGGGTACTGTTATTCTGACGGCGAATAAAGATGATCAGGGACAGAACACCGATCACAGCAGCGATGATAGCGAGTGTCAGAGATCCTTCGCGTCTTGTGAATTCCTTGATAGAATAGATAATTCCAACCATGGCAATCATGATCTGAATGGAACTGGTGAAATCCCACTTTTTCGACGTATCCCCTTGATGTTTAGGAATCATTTTCAAGGCGAATACAAACGCGATAATGGCTATGGGCAGGTTAATCAGAAATACAGAGCCCCACCAGAAGTGTTGAAGAAGCAGTCCGCCGACAATCGGTCCCAGTCCTGCACCACCGGATGCAATGGAACCCCATATGCCGATCGCGAGTGCGAGTTCTCGTTCATTCGTAAACGTAACCCTGATGATCGACAATGTGGCTGGCATCATCATAGATGCGCCTACGGCAAGAAGAATTCTGCTCATGACCAGTACAGCAGGTACTGGAGAAAAGGCAGCAGCAAGAGAAGCGGCAGAAAAGACGAGCAATCCCAGGGTGAATATTTTTTTGTGACCAATACGGTCCCCGAGCGTTCCCATTGCAGGCAGCAAACCCGCCATGACTAGGGAGTAACCGTTTAGAATCCATAATTTCTCCGAAGCTGATGCACCGAGATCATGGGTCAAGCTGGGTAAAGCGGTGTACAGGATGGTCATATCCATCACAATGAGTAATAGTGCACTTGAGACAATAACAAGAATCATCCAACGTTTGAATTTTGACATGTTTCCCTCCGACGATATGAATAACTTACAATTCTAGACTAAACTATCGGGTAACCCTATAGTCAAACTTTTCTTTACACACTATAATGCAATTATATTGATAAAACTTAGACCACATATGTATATGGAGGACCCAAAGATGGCTGGACATCATGCACAACACTTTACCACCAGTGAATTTGCCAAGGTCTGCGGAGTGACCAAACATACCCTGTTTCATTATGACGAGATTGGGCTGTTAAAGCCTGAATATACCAATGCCAAGGGCTACCGCTATTATGGTGTGCAACAAACATATGTGCTCGATGTCATACATGTGCTGAAGAAGGCAGGAAGCTCACTTCAAGAGATTAAGTCGTTTATTCAAAATCAGAATACGCCATTGTTAATTGAGCTGTTTGAACAGAAATTAAAGGCCCTTGAGCTGGAGCAACAACGAATCAAACGCATGCAAAAGCTGCTAAGTGGTGCCATTGAAATGACGAAACAAGCCACAGATGCTTCGCATGAAGGACTGCATATTGAACAATGTGAGCTGGAGTATTTTATTGCTGTTCAACTGGAGCAAGGGGATGGGGATAAGGAATTCTTCCGTAAGTTCATTGAATACAGGACCCATTGTGATGAACAGATGATCGACTATGAGTTTCCGGTATGGACGATCCTACGTCAGGAGCACTTTGAGACAGGAGAATACTATCCGGATTACTTTGGCAACAAAATAAAAGCTCCCATTTCAGGGGAAATGATATGGATTAAGCCTAAAGGGATGTATGCCGTCATGAATCATCGGGGTTCATACGAAAGCATGCCGGAGACGTATACCCTCATGAAAGAGGAGATAGAAAAAGAGGGGCTGCAAGTCTGTGGACATGTGTATGCACTGGACCTGCTCAGTTATTTCGCAGAAAGTAACCCCGATGAGTACATCATCAAGATATATGTAGAGGTGTGTAAGGCTGATAATACAGTGGATTGAAGGGGGAAGCGGAAAGACGTGGATGAAGTGATTGAGGTTGCCGTGTCTTGACCAGTGAATATATTCCATGTTAAGTTTTCTGTATTAAATTTTGAGCTTTCTAAGGGGGGATAGAGTCATGACAGAATTAGAGGTTGTGGATGTTTATGTGGACCTGTCAACGAACATGAACAGTGGCATGGTTCACAATATTACTAATCAGAATCCGACACTTTATCCTCCTATGCATAGATCTACTTGGCGCTGAATGGTATATCGCCAGGGTTCTTATTGTATAAGCGAATCTAAATTCTGATTATGTTCAAATATTAAAGTGAGGGAATCCATGCCATGTTCTATGGTGAAATCCCGTCAGTTTACTTTTATATTTCACATAAAAAGGATGATATGCATGTCTTTAATCAACGTTACTAACCTGACCTTTGCCTATGAAGGCAGTTACGATAATATATTTGAAAATGTTAGTTTTCAGTTGGACTCCGATTGGAAATTGGGTTTTACCGGAAGGAACGGCAGAGGCAAAACGACCTTTCTCAATCTGTTGCTTGGTAAATATGAATATAGTGGGCATATCTCTGCGAATGTTAGCTTTGAATATTTTCCTTTTCAGGTAGAGAATAAGGAAGCTATTACCCTCGATGTCATCGGCGAGATTCATCCTGAATATCTGCACTGGCAAGTTGCGCGCGAGCTTAACCTGTTGAAGGTGTCAGAAGATGTGCTGTATCGGCCTTTCGATACCTTATCCAACGGAGAACAGACGAAGATCATGCTGGCCGCCTTGTTCCTGAAGGATAATCGGTTTCTGCTCATTGACGAACCGACCAATCACCTAGATCTTCATGCGAGGCAAATTGTTAGTAATTATCTTCGCAGCAAGAATGGATTTATTTTGGTATCGCACGATCGCTCCTTTCTGGATCACAGCGTGGACCATATCCTTTCCATCAATAAGAGTAACATCGAGATTCAGAAAGGTAATTTCTCGGCTTGGTGGGAGAACAAAAGAAGGCAAGATCAGTTTGAACTTGCGAGTAATGAGAAATTAATAAAGGATATCAAGCGTTTATCCGATTCAGCCAAACGGACCGGTGGATGGTCGCATGAAGTGGAAAAAACCAAAAATGGTACGAGAAATTCCGGCTCCAAGGTGGATAAAGGATATATTGGGCACAAGGTTGCCAAAATGATGAAACGTTCCAAAAATATCAAACAAAGGCAGCAATCTGCGATTCAAGAGAAATCCAAACTTCTCAAAAACATCGAGAGTGCAGAACGTTTACAGATTCATCAGTTGGATTTTCACAAGCATGAACTTGTCGAATTGCAACATGTGTCTATAGCATACGGGTCTAATACTGTGTGTAAGGATATCAGTTTCACGGTTGAAAAAGGGGATCGAATTGCCCTGTACGGAAAAAATGGATCTGGCAAATCAAGCATCCTTAAACTGATCTGTGATGAAGATATTGCTTATACAGGTCTTTTCCGAAAGGATCATCAGCTCAAAATCTCGTATGTTTCGCAGGACACGTCCGATCTCGAAGGCCATTTATCTGAGTATGCGGTCACGCAGGGGATTGATGAGAGCTTGTTTAAATCGATACTTCGAAAATTGGATTTTTCCAGACTACAATTGGAGAAAGATATTTCAACATTTAGCGCAGGCCAAAAAAAGAAAGTGCTCATTGCTAAAAGTCTTAGTGAGAGAGCTCATTTGCATATTTGGGATGAACCACTCAATTTTGTGGATGTCATTTCACGTATGCAGATCGAAGACTTGCTGCTGGAGTACTCTCCAACCCTGCTTTTTGTAGAGCACGACAGCGAATTTTGCGCAAATATTGCGACAAGAGTCATCGAACTATAAGCAACAGATCGAGATAAAAGATAATCATGCTAAGAGCCGCCGAATGGCGGCTTTTAAATTTTCTTATTTACAGCACGACTATAAAAGGTGGTTTGTTGCGTTAAGAATGCGATATCGTGAGAATATATGCTATAATTTTATAATCTCATTCGATCATATGATGGATGAATAGATCAATTATAGACTAATTCGCCAAGAGGTGTATTACTAATGAAAAAGGAAATGACAACAATCAAACAAACTAGACTACATTCCATTCTGGATGAGGCTACCAAATTGCTGATTGAAAAGCCAAATGCATCCATGAATGAAATTGCAGAATCTGCAAAAATCGGGATTGCCACATTACATCGATATGTGGAAAGCCGTGAACAGCTCATGGTTTATCTCGGATTACGCGCAATTGAAGTGGTTAGTGAGACCATGAAAGAAATTCAACTGGATGAGGAGCATTGTGAAAAGTACATACCCGAGCTGATTGAAGCGCTTATTCCATTAGGCGACAAAATTTATTTTCTGGCTCATGACACTACCATTAACTATAATCCCGAGATTGAGGGAGCCGATCTGAAACTGAGAGAACCTGTATTGCATGCAGTGGGTCTATTGCAGCAGAAAGGTTATTTCCGCTCCGATCTCGACAAAACCTGGATTGTAGATGTCCTGTATTCCATCATGTTCCTGACGTGGCAGCAGGTTGTGAGTGGTCATATCGCGAGAAAAGCAGCCCCTGCGCTTGTAGTAGATACATTTTATCATGGGTTTAAGCAGCGTTAGGTCAGGGCCAATTTGACGAAAAGCATCCAGCGAACACCCCCAAAAAGTCAACCGTATCGTGCGATACGCTGACGCTTTGGAGGTGTTTTTTTGTGTTCAAAGTAGCGCGGTGCATGGCGAAACGATAAAACATTTGCTTTTCTTACATATTCAAATATTAACATAGTTCAGAATTTAAGATTTCAAGTTTACAAAAAATGATATAAATTTCTAGTAGATTCAAATCATTACCAAATAAAGACAAAATTTTCAAACGAGGGGGCCGGACAGAAATACCTGTAATTGTGCAGTTCAAAATCAGCTTATGTACTCATTCCATCAACTCAAATCAGGAGGGATTCCATGCTTTACACCATTATTGTGCCAGTCAACCAGGACTATAACATTTTGAACCTGTTCACGGATTCGTTGCTCCGGACGGTAAGCCCATCCACTCAGATTATTTTCATCAACGATGGTTCCGGCTCAGCAGTCTTTCAACATCTGGATAAACTGAAGCAAGAAGTAAGAGAAGGTGTGACCATCGAGATTCTTCAGCATGATTTTCCACTCGGTTGCGCTGTGTCGATTAATAGCGCACTCAGTCTTGCCAAGGGAGAGTACATTTTCTTCCTGGATTCCGACACCATTCTTCAACCGAACTGGCAACCGATGATGAAAGAGACACTGGATAGCGATATTACGATAGGCATGATTGGAGGCGTTCTGTTGTATCCGCAAACAGGAGGCGTGCAGCACTGCGGCATTGCTTTTGCTGACACCATCGGCCGACACCTGTTCCTGAACGCATCTCCTGATGATATCCCGAAAGAAACCTTCTCTGTTCAACTGGTGGTGTTCGCCATGTTCGGCATGAAGCGGGAGGTCTACGAGACCATCGGCAACCTTGATGAGAAGTTCTTTAACGGATACGAGGATTTCGATTATCAGATGCGGGCACGAGCTGCCGGATACGATACGGTCATTAACCCGAATATTCAAGCCTATCACTGGGAACGCAGCAGCGGTATTCACCGCAACTTCAACCGCAAGAACAATCTCGCACGCTTCTGGAAAAAGTGGGGCGGTCAAATCGAAGCTGATGTGTGGCCATTCGTTTTCAGTCATCTGAAAGCACAGCTGGAAAGCCAAGAGGAATACCAACATCTGCCTATTGTCGGCATTGACCTTGCCGAGGTTCGAAGTGATGCGGATACATTTTGGACCAAGCTGGAGGAAGCTGACTTTGCACCTGTTGCCGAAGTACGTGACTATTCGAACCGCTTCAATTCCAACGGGGCCATTTGGCTGCCGCAGGTACTGGGTAAGGAACTGATCCATAGTGAGAACCGCTTACTGTTCTTGGTGGACAATTTCGCCCGTTTGCTGGAGAACCGTTACTGGATTGAGATGAGACATGCTCATCGAGCCAAGGATCTGATCATCGATCTGTATGGCAATGTGATTACGATGGATCGCATATACGATGGATGCTGGCCTGGAACCAAAGTTCGGTAACTCACTCACAACGAAAATAAACAGGGAGGTACTTAAGGTGAAAGAAAAAGAGAGCACGCTGGATCGTGCCGTACGATTTACCCGTAATCTGGAGTGGTTGGAACAAGTCGAAAAGGTAATTCCGAGCGGATGCAGCACTTTAGCCAAAGCACCTGAACGTTTATTTCCGGGGCATACACCCGTGTGTTGTGCAGAGGCTTACAATTCCCGATTCACAGATATCGACGGTAATGAATGGCTGGATTGTGAGATGGCCATGGGTACGGCATCATGGGGTCATGCCAGACATGAAGTCCAACTCACCGTCATTCACCAGCTGAAAAAAGGGACAAGCTTTTCGGTTCCGGCCGACATCGAACTGGAATGTGCCGAGTTGATTCTGGAGCGGTTCGAGGGTCGCTTTCCGTCACTGCGTTTCACGAAAAGTGGTGCCGATGCAGTGAGTGGGGCAGTACGTCTTGCCCGCGCTGCAAGTGGCAAAAGCAAGGTTATTGCGACAGCTTATCACGGGTGGCACGATTGGTCCGCCTATGGTTATTATGGCGGCCAGACGAAAGAACGTGGCATCCCGGTAGATATTGAGCGTTCAACGATCTGGGTGAACAAGCCGACAGCAGAGCGAATTGAATCCCAGATTACCTCATCTCCCGAGGATATCGCATGTATAGTTCTGTGTCCTAATGAGTGGAAAAAGGAAGCGCTGGGGGAAGTGGTAACTCTGTGCCGGTCCCTGGACATCATTATCATATTCGATGAGGTAACTTCAGGCATACGGATGGGCAAGCAGGCTACAGCAGGAGAATATGACATCTGGCCTGATCTGCTCTGTATCTCCAAAGGTATGGCAAACGGTTTACCGCTCGCAGCTGTGATGGGGCCTCAGCATCTGATGTCCTTGTCAGGACAGGTCAGATTCAGCAATGCCCATTCCAGCGAAACGACAGCGCTCGCGGCAGCGATTGCCTGTGAACGCTTAATGAAGAATGCGAAAGTATGGCCGACTTGGCGTGATCCGGCAACACGGATCATGAATCGTCTGGAATCTGAACTTGTGTTACTCGGATTGACGGATCAATTGGAAGTAAGGGGGACGTACGCAAGCTTCTGCATTCAATCCCTGGCCGAGGATAACTTCCAAACCGACCCTTTCCGTGAGTTCATGGTGAAAAAAATGGCTCACTTCGGCATTTTCACCAAAGGCTACTTTATTTTCTCCGATGCTCATACACGGGAAGAATTGGTGTGGGTCGAGGAAGCGCTGTTGCAGATCCTGTCAGACTGGAAAGAGATTCAGAAGCAGGAACATCTACATTCCATGCAACTTTCGAAAACGTATGAAGCTTAATCCATAGATCATAATCGACAATCGACTAGGAGGAATATTCAATGAAAGCACTCGTATATCAGGATCTCAAACAGGTAACTTACCAGGAGATTGAGGAGCCAACCATTCAAAAGCCAAACCAGGTGAAAATTAAAATCTATGGTTCAGGCATCTGCGGGACAGATCTGAATATTGTCAAAGGCAAAGTGCCGGCGAATAAAGGAACAATTATCGGTCATGAAGGCGTGGGCACAGTCGTTGAGGTGGGCGACGAAGTTCGTGGATTCAAGATCGGTGATCGGGTATTGGTTGATCCCACTCAATCTTGCGGTACCTGCTCCTATTGCCGCGAAGGCCTGTTCATCTACTGCGAGAATTTTGATGACTATCAAGTAGGGATGACAACACACGGAACCTTTGCTGAATATTTTGTTGGGGACGAAAAGTATATCTATGCCATCCCGGATTCCATGAGTTGGGAAACGGCTATGATGATCGAACCACTGGGATGTGTACTTCAGACGTTCATGAAAGCAGGGACTAAGCCAAGTGACTCTGTACTGGTCCTCGGTTCTGGTGCAATCGGTTCCCTGTGTCAGCTCGTGAGCAAACGATTGGCAAGGCTTACCGTAGGCACGGAAGTTGATCCATACCGCAAAGAGTTCGCTTCGGGGATCGCGGATCATGTGTTCTATCCTCAGGATCTGACACTGGATAAAGTATACGAGATCAATAATAACAAAAAGTTTGATATTGTAGTGGACGCGGTTGGTAACCAGCTTCATGTCGGGTTTGAGCTGATTGCCAAAGGCGGAAAAATTATTCCTATGGGATATGACGACAGCTATGAGGTAACGTTCAAATCAACAGCCGTGATTAATGATGGCATTAGTATCATTGGCGCGGTGGCTAATCACTCGATGATCAGTACGGCACTGAAATTTGCCCAAAGTATCCCGGAACTGGAACAGATGGTGACAGCCAAGGAACTGCTGAGTGATTATGAACAGGCCTTTAATGGAACGATTGGTTATGACATGCATACTGGAGAGAAATTGCCCATGAATTCGGTCAAAACAGCTCTGATCCTATAAGCATGTAGACATTAGCGGGTTTGCCGCTGCGAGAAGTTGGAATTCGCAGCGGTGAAAACCGCAGAAGGAAGGGATATCGATTGAAATTGCTTCAAGATTTGCCGAAGAATCCACGCTACTCCATTTTTCTCGAACCGGTATGGGCCATTCCGGGCACGATCGTTCTCTTCTATGCTCCTTTATATATGAAGGAAGCCGGACTTTCGGATATTGAAATCGGTTTAATCAATTCGGTGAATCTTTATTTTGCCTTTATCTTTCAATTGTTTGCGGGTTCCATTACGAATAAGCTGGGGCGCAAACGAACAACGCTGATCTTTGATCTGCTTGCCTGGAGTGTTCCCATGTTCATCTGGGCCTTCTCCCAGAACTTCTGGCTGTTCCTGATCGCCTACTTACTGAACGCAACATCCAAGTTTGTAACGGTCGCCTTTAACTGTCTGATCATAGAGGATGTGGAGGAACACAAACGATCGAAGGTATTTGCCATTCTCAACATGATTATTACAGGGGCTGGGGTACTCACGCCGATTGCCGGGGTGGTCATTGCTGATTATGGTATTGTGCCTACACTCGCCACTATTTACTTTGTCGGGGGCATCCTCATGACCGCCATGTTCTTCATTCGTAACCGATACACGGATGAGACCGAGGTCGGCAAGGAACTTATGGGATTGCATAGTAAAACCCGCGTGCTTCAGAGCTTGGGTTCCAGTCTTCGTCTGTTCGGTAAATCGTTCTACAAACGGAGACTGTTCCCGATCATTTTGATCACCGTGTTGTCCAATCTGATCTTGCAGCTGAATTTCTTCCAGGTTATTTTCTTCAAGGAACAGTTGAAGTTTGATGACCGTGTCATTTCGTTTATTCCGGTCGTGACCGCGGTGACCGTCATGTTGCTCTATCTGGTCATCATTCCGCGATTGAAACGGCGTTCGGAAGAAAAGTATGTTGGTTTTTCCATCGTGCTTAGTACGGCCGGGGCCATCCTGTTTCTATTGATTCCTGTGGGGAATATAGGGATGTTGTTTCTCACGCTAATCGTGCTCGCTGCGGGTAATTTCATTTTGCAGACGTACCGGGATTCCCTGCTGATGAACCGATTGGGTACGCATGAGAAAGCCGATATGTTCTCGGCCGTGCAGACGGTCATGACGCTTACAGCCATTCCATCCGGATATTTGACGGGTTTGCTCTACCATCACAATCCAACGCTGTTGTTCAGCGTCATTCTTGGTCTATACGTCGTACTTATGGTCATCATGTTCTTCCTGCCTGATCCGCAAAAGCACTCCCAAGTGCTAGAACCTTACAAAAATATGTAGAAGAAGGGGTTTTCTGTATATAGAGCGAATATGTAGTACAGAAAAAAACTAGAAAATAAATCAACTTGGGAGGCTAAGAAATGACTAACGTAATGACAACAGAAGCACGGAATCAGTGGAGCTGGATGAACGAGCCCGAAACCTGGTCCTATACGGATCAGGGTGGTGTGCTGGTGGAAGCGAAGGCGGACACCGACTTTTTCCAGGACCCTGCGGGCAAGCACATTCGTGCAACCGCACCATTCCTGTCCATGCCTGTACCTGAGGACTTCGAAATCACAACCCAGTTAACCGTGGATATGAAAAATCAATATGATTCCGGATGTCTGATGGTGATGGCAGATGATCGTAACTGGTGCAAAATTTGTTTTGAGTATGATGGAAAAGCACCTACCATCGTGTCAGTGGTCACACGTGATGGTTCATCCGATGATTGCAATTCGGTGGAAGTCTCCGTACCTAATCCCTATCTGCGTATACGCAAAGTAGAGGGCTGCATATCATTCTTTTATTCACCCGATGGGGATGAGTGGAAACTAATTCGTTATTTCGGCATGCCGACACAAGGGGAACTTCGAGCTGGATTAGTTGTTCAGTCGCCGACTGGAACGGGCTGTAAATGTCACTTTTTATCCGTGAACGTTACTCAACCGGACTTGACCGCACGCTTCTAATCCGCTCCCCCCGGCCGATCATTGGAGGGAGAACAGTTCATGGTAAAAGCATTCATATTTGATTTTGATGGACTCATTGTGGATACAGAGACACCCTGGTACTATGCGTTTCGCGATATTTATGAAGAGCACGGAGTGGAACTTGGTCTGGAGCTTTGGTCGAAAAATGTGGGCACATCCTTTGAGGAGTTTCATCCATTTCTATATCTGGAGCAGGCGCTCCAAAAAAAGATAGATCATGATCATATCAAATTGCTCTCTGAACAGAAATACGAAGTCTATTTGGGACAAGCCGCTATTCTTCCAGGGGTGTATGAATTGCTTCAGTCTGCGAGGGAGAAGGGGATTCAGCTTGCGGTTGCTTCCAGCTCCACACGGGACTGGGTGCATGGTTACTTGCAGAAATTAGGCATTTTCGATTATTTCACAGTTGTTCATACATCCGAGGATGTGAAGCGAGTGAAACCGGATCCAGAACTGTACCTTCTTGCTCTCCAGAGTCTTGGGATCGAGGCTTCCGAAGCGATTGTGTTCGAAGATTCACCTAATGGCTTGAAGGCAGCCAATGCAGCAGGTATTCGTTGTATCATCGTGCCTAACGAGGTAACGCGTGGTCTGGAGTTCGCCATGCATGAACTGCGGTTATCCTCGCTGGCCGAGATCGATATGGAGGCTCTTTAATCCAGATACTGCTTGCGTAGCTCGATAGGGGAGATCCCTTCGTATTTTTTGAACACCGATCCAAAGTAACTGGCACTGTTGAAACCAACGGCTTTGGCTATTTCATGAGCGGTAGTGGCGTCATTTTCTATGAGCATTTCCTTGGCTTTTAACAACCGATATCGTGTCAGATACTCCAATGGAGTCATTTGAAATTCTTTTTTGAATATCCGATTCAGGTGCTGTTCGGTTACGTCCATCTGCTCAGCCAACATGGGGAGAGAGATATCCTGATGATAATTTTGTTTGATAAAAGTAATGAGTTCATCCAATCTTAATCGGGCATCAGAACGTTCGTAAGCACTATAGCGTTCACCTTCAATGGTTAATCTGACCAAAAGCATGTACAGTAACGCGGATACGTGCCAGATCTGATCCTTGTGCCGGGACTGCAGCGCCAACGTAATTTCATGCAACAGGATATGAAGCATTCCATCCGGCTTGAAGGCGCGCAGCTCCCCGATCTGCAAGGTATGCAAGAACCTTGGCAATAAATAGCCATTGAAAGACAGACAATCAAATCGTAATGAATCACTCAGATTGTGGTAACGGTATGTTACCTCCGGGAATAAAATGAGAGCGGTTCCTTTTTTGATCGAAAATTCATGATTCTTTGCTGCGATTCGCCCTGTTCCTCCGATGCACTGTACAATGCTGTAATCCCGTGAATGGTCGCTCCAATTCATCAATTCATCAACGGTCAACTGGTTTTGCCCTGTAATCATGAGCGGCATATCGGTATCCAGTGGATTCCCCATGCTAGGTTTCGGCATCGTCGTGTTATTCCTCTTTTCGTTAAAGGATCATGTGCGTTAGTGGCGTGGTTACAGCGTTAAAAGAAACCTAGAAAGAATTATATTACATAAATGGAATTATTTTAATTGATTGACGATCGATAATAAAACGTTTTCAAAAATATAGTCCAACCGTTCTTTATTGGATGCATTAGCATGCATCGTAGCTTGATCAGTCTCTATTTATAGATCTAAAAGTACGCCTGCCTTGCCAACAGAATGCGAAACAGTATACGCTATAACGAATGAGTGATTAAGGAAAGGGATGCAAACATGAAGAAAGTCATCGTAGTCGGATCGGGTATTCTGGGGGCATCAACAGCCTATCAATTAGCCAAACTGGGCGCAGAGGTCATCATCATAGACCGAAAAGATATAGGACAGGCAACGGATGCAGCTGCCGGTATCATCTGTCCATGGCTGTCACAGCGACGTAATCAGGACTGGTATCAGCTCGCCAAGGCTGGTGCGCGGTTCTACCCGGGCATCATAGCGGAGCTTGAGAGTGAAGGAGAAACGGAAACGGGATATGCTCAAGTGGGTGCGCTCAGTATTCATACGGATGTGGACAAAATCAACAAGATGGAAGAGAGGGCCCACCTTCGCAAAGCAGATGCACCGGAGATTGGTGAGATTACACCTCTTGATGCAAAAGAAACCCATGAACGTTTTCCACTGCTGGAGGAACATTATCAATCCGTACATATCAGCGGTGCTGCACGTATAGATGGACGGGCGCTGCGCGATGCCTTAATCCGGTCTGCACAGCGAAATGGAGCAGAAGTGATCCATGGAGACGCCACGCTTCAATACGAAGCAGATCGGGTCATTGGTGTGACGGTTAATGGTCAGAGTTTCCTGGCAGATGAAGTCATTGTCTGTGCAGGTGCATGGGCCAATGCACTGCTGAAGCCACTCGGCATACACTTTAAAGTGCACTATCAAAAGGCACAAATTATGCATCTACATGTTAAGGATGGGGAGGATACGGGCAACTGGCCCGTGATTATGCCACCGTCTGACCAATACCTCCTGGCCTTTGATCAACAGAAGATTGTGATTGGAGCCACTCATGAAAATGATGTAGAGGGTTATGATACAAGAGTAACCGCAGGGGGCATGCAGGAGGTTTTGAATAAAGGCTTGGAACTGGCACCAGGTCTTGCAAATAGCACATTCCAGGAAGTACGAGTTGGGTTTCGTCCGTTCACACCTGGCTTTCTGCCTGTAATGGGGGCTGTGCCGGGCTGGCAGGGTCTGATTACAGCGAACGGACTTGGCGCCTCTGGCTTGACCATGGGTCCTTTTATCGGGAGTCAACTGGCGAAACTAGCTCTCGGCATGGAACTGGATATTGATATTGAGCCCTACACTGTTGGCAAAGCAATGGATGAAATTGAAAGAGGTGACTCATGACATATTCACAACGTTTATCCGATGGAGCGAACTCGTCCGACCTCATATATTTGGAGCATCAGATCGGTACGACGAAAGAAGAACTGCGAATAGTCTTGGAGAAACAAGAAACATACGAACGCGAATTGTCGGAATTGAAGTCATCACCAATTGGTAAAGCATCGAAAGATGGTTCGGACGAGCAAGTCTTAATGGAGAAGGCAAACCAAACACAGAATTGGATTGAAACCCTGTCTGCACAGCTGGAGCAGCTTCAGGAAGCATTGGCGAAACTAGGCGATTGATTGGTTTGTGTCGCGTAAATCTCTGAAACACCGATTATAATATACGATTCGTATAAAGCGAAAACTCCTTATATTAAGGGGTTTTTCTGTTTTATTTCAAATGATTTATATCAATAAATGAACGAGTGGTATAAAATGGAATCAGGTGCTGAACTGTCAATTCAGGTACCTATGTAACCAATCACGAAACTAATCTGAGAGGTGGCTTCCGAATGTACAAAGAAGTGATACGCGTTGAGGACATCACAGGGTTCCAGTCCAGATCCGAAGAGTTTTTTCCACTTCACTGGTTTCGAAAAATGCTGTCCGAACATCCTGTGTATTATCACGAAGATACAGACACCTGGAATGTGTTCAGATACGATGATGTGAAGCAGGTCCTGAGTAATCATACCTATTTTTCGGCTGAAGGAACTCGAACAACCATTGCGGTTGGAGCGAAGAACAACGAAGGCACACCTCCGGACAAATTAAATATCTCAAGTATCGATCCTCCCCGTCATCAAAAAAGTCGTTCGTTGTTGTCCGCTGCTTTTACACCCCGTAGTCTGAAAAACTGGGAGCCACGCATTCGCAACATTGCGCAGCAGCTGGTAGCCGATATTGAGCCGAATACGACCATTGATATTGTTCAAGCGTTGGCTGCTCCGCTGCCTTCGATGGTTATGGCTGACCTGCTCGGCATCCCTCTCACAGACAGTCACCGCTTCAAGAACTGGGTAGATATTCTGTTTCAACCCACCAATCCGAAGACTGCTGAAGAGAGTGAACTGAAAAAGCAGACTGCAGCGCAAGAGTATTATCAATTCCTGTACCCTATTGTGGTTCATAAACGGTCCCATCCTGGTGAGGATATCATTACGGATCTGTTGAATGTTGATGTGGAGGGTGAGAAGTTCACGGAGGATGAGGTTGTTCGCACGACCATGCTTCTGCTCGGAGCCGGTATTGAGACTACTAGCCATATGGTTTCAAATACGTTCTATTCCTTCCTGTATGATGACCCGAGTCTGTATGATCAACTAAGACAGAATCCCGAGTTAGTTCCACTCGCAGTCGAGGAAATGCTTCGTTATCGGTTTCATAATGCCAAGCGGCATCGGACAGTGAAGCAGGATAATCAACTGCTCGGAGTAGATTTGAAAAAAGGAGATGTTGTCATCTCCTGGATGAGTGCAGCCAATATGGACGAGCAGATGTTTGAAGACCCGTTTGAGCTAAACATTCATCGTCGGAATAACAAAAAACATCTTACCTTTGGCAATGGCCCACACTTTTGTCTGGGTGCCCCGCTGGCAAGAATGGAACTCAGCATTGTCTTGACTGCATTTGTGGAGAAGATCGCTCGGATCGAACCGGTGCAATCCTTTGATCTGGAGAATAATCTGGCCACTTCAGCTCCGGGACAGTCGTTGACCCATCTGCCAGTGAAGATCGTTGGGTAGAGGGAAAGGTTCATACGGGATACAACCTAAAAAGCGGCAGATCAGACGTAAACGTCTTGATCTGCCGCTTTGTTATGGAAGCAATTATGAGGCTGAATACCTTAATTCGAATTCATGGAAACTTTTTGTCTAACAACCTGTTTGATTTCTTCCTCTTTCGCTTGTTTGGTACGTTTGATAAAGAAGGAAAGAACCAATCCCACAACCGCGATCCCGATGATCACGACATAAGCATCATTGATACCCTGGATCATGGATTCTGTGGCAAGCTGTTGTTGACTGAGACCATTGGCTGCACCAGTCGCTATCATATCTTGTACGTGTGTTGTTGTACGGGAGGTCATGACACTCACGAGCAATGAAGTACCTACAGCACCAGCAACTTGTCTCACGGTGTTGGAGATGGCTGTACCATGTGCACCGAGTCTTGGTGGCAGTTGGTTAAGCCCCGCAGTTTGAATCGGCATCATGAGCAAAGCCATACCAATTCGGCGGCCAGTTGACATTAATACCAGGTAACCATAACTGGTTGAATCCGTTAAGTCAATGAAACCAATTGTCGTCACGATGGTGATCACCATCCCAATAACAGCCAGCCATTTGGCTCCAAATCGGTCAAACAATTTTCCCGCTACAGGCATTAGGAAGCCCATGACAAGGGCACCTGGAAGAAGTAATAATCCGGACTCCAGTGCAGTGTAACCACGTGCGTTCTGGAGGTACAAGGGAAGCAACATCATGTCAGCATACATGATCATCGTAATCGCGATACTGATGACCGTGGTCAAGGAGAACATGTTGTACTTGAAAGCCCGCAGATCAAGCAGGGGAGTATCTGAAGCGAGCTGACGCCATGTGAACAGCGCAAGAGAAACAATACCAGCAGCAATACAGATAAGGACTTCTGCACTTGACCATCCCAGACTTCCTGCTCTGCTGAAGCCATACAGCAATGCGCCGAAGCCGATGGTGGATAGTACAACACTCATCGTGTCGAACTTCGTGCTGACCCGTTCGGATACATTCTTCAGGTATACAAACGCAAAGGCAATGACAATAAGAGTTAATGGAATCATGCCGTAGAACATCGTTTGCCAAGAGTAGTTCTCCAGAATATAACCGGCAAGGGTAGGCCCAATTGCAGGAGCGAAAATGATGGCAAAACCAACCATACCCATTGCAGATCCTCGTTTTTCAGGAGCAAACAAGGTCAAAATAACGTTCATCAAGAGCGGCATGATAATGCCGGCGCCCGCTGCTTGAATCATGCGTCCTGTCAGCAATGTACCGAAATTGCTTGCAAGAGCGGATACGATGGTACCAATCAGGAAAATAAACATGGAAGCTTGGAATAATTGCTTGGTTGAAAAGCGTTGCATGAAGTATGCCGTGATGGGGATCAGCACCCCGTTCACCAGCATGTAACCTGTCGTTAACCACTGTGCTGTTGCGGCGGAGATATTAAAATCACCCATCAGCTCCGGTGTAGCAACACTCATGATCGTTTGATTCAACGTTGCAAGGAAGGCTCCCAAAATCATGATAAACAGGATGGGGCCTTTCTTTACGGTTAATTCATCTTGTACTCTAGCCTGACTCAATCCTTTTCATCCTTTCAATCCACGCGTGACTAAATTTACAACGTGTTGTATAGTTTACATTGTATTTATTGAATTATATACATATTCGGACAGATTACAATTTACGTTATGATGTGTTTTCGTTGTTTATTTTACAAAAAAATCGAATTCGTTGTTTAAATGAAGAATAAACGACTGTTTGTTTAAAATTGTAATGTTTAAAATTTGAAGGAGGGATACACGTGAAAGAAGAGAAGAAATCAGCCGTGGACCCAAGAATATTGCGAACGCGCCAGTTAATTCGAGGTGCATTTGTTGAATTGCTGCAGGAAATGGATATTGAAAAATTGTCAGTAAACAAAATTGCCGAACGAGCGACGATCAATCGGGTAACCTTCTACCTGCACTATCGCGATATTACGGATATGATGGAGAAGATGGCTGACGAGATGATCGAGCATATTGAACGAATCGTGGACGAATATGCCCCTCATTTTGAGAAGCAAAGGACGGAAGAGGCTTGGCCTGTTCTGGTCAAGTTACTGGAGCATTTTGCAGAGAACGCCTCGTTCTATCAGGTGGTACTTGCCACGAAGCGCACACCGATTTTTACCGAACGACTGCTCAAATTGCTGAGTACGCTGGTCAAAGCTAAAATTGATCGGGTGGAGATGGAGGATGAACTTGAAGAATCCGGCATTCACAAGGAGATTGCAATCTGGTACGGTTCTTCCGCCCTGATTGGTACCATCGTCGCCTGGCTGCGCAACGACATGCCTTATTCCCCGCATTTTCTGGCGAAACAATTCTCGTTGATTCGCTCGTACTCATATAATGACCTGATATAATCATGCTACAATTGCACCTAACGTTAATAGAGGAGGAATAATGAATGAAATATAGTGCAGAACGTATCTATGTGAGATTTTGGAATGTGGAAGATGCGTCATTACTTCTGGATCTACAGGTTCGCAATCGTGCGGAAATTGAGAATATATCAGCGAGTAATCGGGACGAGTCTTTTTATAGTTTGGAAGGACAAAGGTCACTCATTGAGAGCTGGGACAAGAAAAGAGAAGACGGGAAACGATTTTCCTTCGGTATTTTTCTGAATACAACGGATGAACTCGTCGGTGAGATTTCAGTGTTCGAGATCATATTGGATTCTACCCCAAAATGGATCGTTGGTTATGTGACCGATATTCTGCATCAAGGAAAAGGATATATGAGCGAAGCCTTGCAATGTGTGCTGGAATTTGCCAAACACGAAACTGAAATTACTCGAATTGAAGCTGGCGCTGTACCCGATAATACAGGTTCCATTCGTGTCCTTCAAAAAGCAGGATTCAAGGAGAATGGGTCACAGCCTGTACCAATCCAGGGAACGTTGAAAGAACATACGATGTTTGCTGTGGACTTATTATAAGTAGGATATTTTACTATTTACTTTATAAGTTGAACTATATTTAAACGTAACGGAGAGGACAGAAAAAATCTATGGCTACTATACTCGTTGCTGACGACGATGCGAATATTCGCGAACTTGTCTGTTTATTTCTCAAAAATGATGGGTTCACCACAGTGGAAGCTGCGGATGGTAAGGAAGCTCTCACTTTGTATGGTGAAACGACAGTTGATCTGGTTGTGCTTGATATTATGATGCCTGTCATGGACGGCTGGGCACTGTGCAAGGAACTCCGAAGAGCCAATCCCGACCTCCCATTACTCATGTTGACGGCGAGAGGAGAGACTTGGGAAAAGGTGAAAGGGTTCGAACTGGGTACGGATGATTATTTGACCAAACCGTTCGATCCATTAGAGTTGACCGCTCGTGTCCGAGCATTACTCAAACGATACAAAATTGGCTCCACACATACAATTCAGTTTGGTAATGTTATTCTGGACCGTCAGACGTATAAGGTAATGAGAGGCGCGGAGTCGCTTACGTTACCACTTAAGGAGTTTGAACTTCTGTATAAACTTGCTGGAACACCAGGCCAAGTCTATACACGTGAGCAATTGATCGATCAGATATGGGGTATTGATTACGCGGGAGATGATCGAACAATAGACGTACATATTAAACGCCTGCGCGAACGATTCGCAACTACACCTGATTTTCGGATTGAAACGGTGCGTGGGCTGGGGTACAGACTTGAGGTCTATGAATGATCCGATCCATATATATTCGTGTGGTCCTGACCTTTTTGGGGTCTGTTATCGCTGGTACGATCATTTCATTTTTTGTGTCTACCTGGATATTTGAAGAAAAATTAAACGAAAACGCTCAAATTAACCTAAGAAACTTCGGACAAGACGTTGTGCAGATCTATAAGGCCCTCCCCGTGAGTGAAGCGGACTTGTACGTCAGTGGAATGAAACAGCTCAGCTCCTATCATATTCGAATTTACGAACCTTCGGGTGAGTTCAAGACTTACGGAAAACTTAACGGACATAAGTCTGCTGCTGTGACGAGCGAGCAACTGAAGAAAGTGTTAGATGGGGGCGTTGTTCAAGAAACAACGAGTGGGATTGCTACAGGGTTCTTAGGGTTACCGTTGAAAACGGAGACGGGAACGAAAGGGATATTTTTGGAAACACTCGCGCCACCTTCAACCTCTTTTGTGATCAAGTGGGGCTTAATCTTTGCAAGCTGTTCGTTGATTGCAGGAAGTTTGTTAATTCTCGTTGCCTCTGTATATCTGGTGAGACCGATCAAGAAATTGACCAAAGCAACCAAGCGGATTGCAGCTGGAGATTTCAATGTCAAACTGAATATTAAGCAAACGACTGAGATTGGCACGTTGGCCCGCAGCTTTGAAGAAATGATGCATGATCTGAAGCAGTTGGAGCAGATGCGCAGGGAATTCGTTACGAATGTTTCGCACGAGGTTCAGTCTCCGCTCACCTCGATATCCGGTTACGCTTCAGCACTGAAGCAAGTCAACCTCTCGGAACAAGAACGAAACCGTTACCTGGATATTATCATCTCTGAAGCGAAACGAATGTCCAAAATGAGCGATAGCCTGCTCAAACTGAGTTTACTTGAATCGCAGTCCCAGCAACTACGGCTCAACACCTTAAGCCTTGATGAACAGATCAGGCGGGTCATCGTGGCACTTCAGCCGCAATGGTCCGGGCGTAACATTCATTTCGAGCTTGATTTGGAGAACGTTAAGGTAACGGCTGACCACGATCAGTTAAATCAGGTATGGACGAACATTCTCGGAAATAGCATCAAGTTCTCCAAGGATGGCGGTATGATTAAAGTCAGCATGGAAGAGGATTTCAAAAATGTGACTGTTCGAATATCCGACACGGGCATTGGTATTCCCCTGGAAGACCAGAAGCGTATATTCGAGCGCTTTTTCAAGGCAGATCGTTCCCACAGTCGTAAATACGACGGGAGTGGTATGGGACTAGCAATCGTTAAACAGATCGTATCACTTCATCAGGGTGACATCCGAGTGGAAAGCGAACCTGGTCAAGGCACGACCTTTATAATCACGTTGCCCATCCATCCACCAACGGATAGTTAGGCTCACAGGACAGGTGAATGAATAGAATATCCTTCGAAGCATCTAAACCAAATTCTCATGCCATGAGTAACATGCAAGCTTCCTTGTATGTTACTCATGGCATTTTTTTGCTTGTTCATATTCCGTTCATATTGTGGTCATTGGGAGTACATCTTTGTTGATTAGGCTTGCATTAGCGGTTTGATATGTCAAAAAAAATGAGGATAGGGGCAGATGAATGTGAGTCAACAGGCAGACAAAAAAATACAGAGTAAAGGCAAAACAAAGAAAGTGTTAAACATTTTGTTTAAAGTACTATGCGCAATCATTATAGCAATTCTACTTTTTGTAGCTATCGTATATACCGTTAACCAAATCAGTACTCATTCGGAGCAAAAAAGAATGGAGCCGTATGGTCAACATGTGTCTGTAGACGGGAATAATATGAATGTGTTCATTCAAGGCGAAGGTGAGGAAACGATTGTGCTTCTGCCTGGTTTTGGAACAGCGGCGCCAGCGCTTGATTTTAAGCCCCTTATTTCTGAGTTATCTCCATATTATAAAGTCGTCGTCGTTGAGCCCTTTGGTTACGGATTGAGCGATCAGACCGAAAAGGAACGCAGTACAGCGAATATCGTCAGTGAAATTCATGAAGCGTTACAGCGTCTACATATTGATCGTTATATCCTCATGGGTCATTCCATTTCGGGAATCTATAGTCTGGAGTATGTGAACAAATATGCCAATGAAGTAAGTGCATTTGTCGGGCTGGATAGCAGTGTGCCAGCGATAAGTGAACAGAAGATTGATTCGTCAGATACACAACCGATTAAATGGTTCCGTAACTTAGGTTTCGCCCGAATACAATTGAAACTGAGTGCGGACCCTTATGATGGACTGCCTTATGATGAGCAAACGAAAGAACAATTGAACATTCTGATTCGAAAAAATATGTATAATACCACGCAATTAAATGAGGCAGAGAGTATGTATTCCAACTTCAAAGCAGCTGAACAACTAACGTTCCCTGTTAATCTTCCTGTTCTGTTCTTTGTTCAAAAGAATCATCCGGCAGCGGACAATTGGGTTCCCGAACACGAGAAACTAATAGAGAACTCCGAACATGGAGAAATAGTGTTGTTGGAAGCAAATCATTATTTGTATCGTTCCCATGCCAAAGATATTGCTGAAAAATTCAGGGGATTTATGACACAACAGTAAATATTAATGAATTGGCTTGTTCATATTCAGTTCATATTGACGTCACGGGCAGTACATTTTCATTGGATAAAATTTCATTAGCAGCAATGAAGCAAAGAATAGATCAAGGGGCAAAAAGAAAGATCCGCAGAGAACATCGTAAGTGAAGTTCATGAAGCTCTACAGCAACATGATTAATCCGGCCGTTGCCGTGATGAGAGAGAGGCATTCCAATGAGATTATTTGAAATACTTTTAGTTCTATCCTGTTTCGCTTTACTCGTAGACCTACTATTTATTAAAAGAAGTACAAAGAAAACAGGCTTGGGTTTGGGTATAGGGAGTAGCGTTATACTCGTAGTTCAATTGTTGGTTGAGGGATATAGATGGCAGTTGCTTGTGGTATATATCATGACGGCTCTATTCATCATCATCGTTTTATTCAGACATTCCGACAAGATGATAAATCTTAAAATAGGGAAGTTCTTGAAATATAGTTTATCTTCCTTAATCGTTATTCTGCTTGTTGGTTCTACCGTCTTGTCTGTATACTTACCTGTTTTTAATCTGCCGAAGCTTGATGGTCCAGAGAAGGTGGGTACTCAAACATTTCATTTAACGGACCAGAACAGAGACGAAATCTTCACTGAAGATCAAAGCGATAAGAGAGAACTAATGGTTCAAGTTTGGTACCCAACTGAAAACAGCAATAACAACAAGCGTGACACGCTGTTTCCAAATAATAAAGAAATGTTCAAAAAGTATATTCAGAGCTTCTCTAATTCTTTAAAACTGCCCGAATTTTTGCTCGACTACTTGAAGTATAGTCAAACCAACTCTTATGAAAATGTTGAAATATTACCTTCTGCAAGTCCTTATCCCGTGGTACTGCTATCTCATGGTATGGGAACCAGTAGAGTTCTACATGCATCACAGGCCGAGAATCTGGCCAGTCATGGGTATATCGTGGTCACAATCGATCACACGTATAACACCTTTGCTACCCTTTTCCCAGATGGCCGTGTAACGGATTATAAAAAAAGTACGACTACACTAGATGAACGTACAAAAACAGGGAATATATGGACCGAAGACGTGAAATTTGTAATCGATCAAATCGAAAAGCTGAATTCAGGTGCAATCGAAAGTCAGTTTAAAGGGAAAATCGATCTAGATCACATCGGCGCGATGGGGCATTCTTTTGGGGGTGCAACCGCGTTTAATGCAACGTATTTAGATCAGAGAATCAAGGCCGGGGTTAATATGGATGGCTCACTATATGAAGTGGAAAATAGAGATGATATAAACAAGCCGTTTATGTTCATCCGATCGGGAAGTTTTGAAGACTGGTTCGCCAACTTTGAAATGGACAGAAATTCGGATGACGAAGTAACTAAATCTCTTTCAGATGAGCTGCACATTATGAAAAATGTGATCAATCAGGGTGGAAGTGTGATTTATATAGAAGGAACCCAGCACTTCAATTTCACGGACCTTCAATTCTATTCGGAGCTGGTTAAACTGTCCGGGATCACAGGAGACATCAATGGTAAAAGAGGATCAAAAATCGTAAACGAATATGTACTCGATTTCTTTAACAAGCAACTGAAAGGAACGGGTGGAGATCTGATTCAGGGACCAAACGACTTGTATCCGGAGGTGAAATTTGTAGACCCAGAAGAGCTCTAATCAACCAAAACAAACATGTAAACTCAGGAGATGATGTGAATGGGACGACAAAAGGGAAAACGAACTTCAATCACCGCCTTAACTCTGGTGTTAACGATGTTAGCTCCAATGTCAGTCATAGCCGCACCAGCTACGAGTAAAAACAGCGAACTGACGTATGAACCAACCAAGAAAATAGTAGCGGAGAAAGCCAAGTTACTTACCGAGAAGCATGGAATCACAAGCCTGCAATATGCCCTTATGGATGGTGGCGAGATTGTGGTGTCTGGTCAGACAGGTAAGAACGATTTAAAGGATAAGGTGCCGCTTACTTCCAATACAATCTATGGCATAGGGTCAACCAGCAAAATGTTTCTTACAGCCGCTGTGATGAAGCTTGTTGACCAGGGGAAGATTGAGTTGGATCTGCCTGTTGTGAACTATTTACCTGATTTTAAGATGAAAGATCATCGCTACACACAAATCACACCACGCATGCTGTTGAATCATTCTTCCGGTCTCCTGGGCAGTACGGGCAGCAATGCCACATTGTACGGGGACAATGATACGTATTCACATGATACGTTTCTGGAGCAATTGGCGAATCAAAACCTGAAGGCTAGTCCTGGTGCATACTCGGTGTATAGTAACGATGGTTTTACGTTGGCCGAGATTATGGTTGAACGTGTCAGCGGCCTGAGCTTTACGGCTTTTATACACCATTATATTACGGAACCTCTGGACATGAAGCATACCAAAACACCACAGGATGTGGTCGACTCGGCAGACATGGCGGGAATCTATTCTCCTTTGGTTGAAGGCCAGCTTCCACAAGAGAATTATAATATCATCGCTACTGGGGGCATTTATTCTACTGCTGAAGATCTTTTGAAATTTTCACAAATCTTCACGGGAGAGGTCGAAGGTATTCTTTCCAGTGAGTCGGTAGAAGCCATGGCGCAAGAAGAGTACAAAAGAGGCATGTGGCCGGAGGATAGCGATACGTCTATATCTTACGGTTTAGGGTGGGATAGTGTAAATCTGTACCCATTCAGTGAATACGGTATCAAGGCCGTTACCAAAGGTGGAGATACGATATCGTATCACTCATCATTAATCGTACTGCCGGAATACAATCTGGCTGCAGCTGTTACCTCATCGGGTGGGACAAGTGCCAAAGATCAGTTCATTGCGAGTGAATTATTACTCAGCGCACTTGAGGAAAAGGGTATTATTACAGAACGGAAGCCGGAAAAATCATTTGGCGTGCCAGTGAAGGCGGATATGCCTAAAGAACTATCCACGTATGCCGGCATATATGGTGCCAATAATTCGGTGAAGAAGATCGAAATGAATCATGCTGGACAACTGACTGTATCCTCACTTACAGCTTCGAGTAATCCGGCCCAAGAATACACCTACACAGCGGATGGTACTTTTGTTAACGATGCAGGCACAGAAAAGTTGAGATTTGTTACGGAGCAGAATGGAAGTACGTATCTGTGGTCTCGATCTTATATATCCTTGCCAGGGCTTGGACAGTTGGCTTTCTCCGAATATACGGCGGAGAAGCTGGAAACGAATGAATTATCCGAAGATATTACCGCCTCATGGGAGCAGCGTGAAGGTAAGAAATATTACGTGGTCAATCAGAAATATACATCAACGGTATATCTCCATTCATCACCAATTCTCTCTTTTCATATGAACGAAGAGATTCCAGGGTATATGTCCAATAGTAAGATTATTGGAGCCAACAAAGCAGTCACTGAGCTGCAAATCCCTGGCATGGCTGGGCGTGATTCAAAAGAGATTTATTTTGCTGAAAAGAACGGAGTTGAGTACATCACAGCGGTAGGAAGCGTATATGCCAGTGAGGAACTTGTACAAGCACTCTATTCGGGCAAACAATCTGTAACTACGATTCAAGCAGACGGTTATGCTAAATGGTTTTCGATACCCGCAACGGTGAAAGGAAAAATCATGACGGTGAAAATGCCTGTACATGGAGCCTTTGCCGTATATGATCAAAAGGGTGTTTGTATTAATCACACCGTGGTCAGCGGTAAGAATGAGGTTGTCTTACCAGAAAACGGCCGCATTGTATTTGCAGGTGACGTTGATTCCACATTTGAAATTTCATTGAAATAGACGAAGTCTGTATCCTCTTTAAGTGTCAACTTAAAGGGGATATTTTTATGGCGAAAAAAAGGAAGGATCAAGGATCGTGAATCATGATGTACTCAAATTATTTTGCCTGTTCATATTCGGTTCATATAGACGTCACGAGCAGTACATTTATATTCGTTAAGCTTATTATAACACCAAAGCAAGAAACTCTAATAAAGAGATACTGACAGGAGAAGATGCGAATGATACAACAAGAGAAAATGAACGTGGTCAAGAGAACAGTCAAAAAACGAACTTCAATTGCAGCTTTAACTCTAGTATTAACCATGTTAGCCCCACTATCTGCAATGGCC
Organism: Paenibacillus sp. SZ31; assembly: GCF_012912005.1. Taxonomy (GTDB): domain Bacteria; phylum Bacillota; class Bacilli; order Paenibacillales; family Paenibacillaceae; genus Paenibacillus. The sequence goes on along the minus strand of NZ_JABBEA010000002.1, from coordinate 545,277 downwards.
ACACCGGCTACCACGAATAACAACAGTAACCTTACGTATGAGACAACCAAGAAAACCGTGATTGAAAAAGCCAAATTACTGACCGAGACGTACGGTACCACCAGTCTGCAATATGCGCTAATCGATGGTGGAGAGATTGTGGTGTCCGGTCAAACGGGCAAGAACGATATAAACGATAAGCCAGCTCTTACTTCGAACACGATCTATGGCATTGGTTCCACCAGTAAAATGATGCTTACAGCCGCTGTAATGAAGCTGGTTGACGAAGGCAAGATCGATTTGGATGTGCCTGTTGTGAACTATATGCCTGACTTTACAATGAAAGATAACCGATACAAACAGATTACACCCCGTATGTTGCTGAATCATTCCTCCGGTCTTCTGGGCAGTTCATTCAACAATGCTACCTTGTACGGAGATAATGACACGTATTCACATGATACATTACTGGAGCAACTGGCGAGTCAAACCCTGAAGGCAGATCCGGGCGCATACTCCGTCTACAGCAACGATGGCTTTACATTAGCCGAGATTTTGGTCGAAAGAGTTAGTGGCATAGGTTATACCGCATTTATACACAAGTATTTTACGGAGCCTCTGGATATGAAGCATACCAAAACACCACAGGACGTGGTTAACCCGGCAGAGATGGCGGGAGTCTATTCCCCTTTTTATGAGGGACAACTTCCAAAAGAGAATTATAATATCATCGGTACTGGAGGTCTGTATTCCACCGCTGAAGATCTGGTCAAATTCTCACGAATCTTCACGGGAGAGGTCAATGGCATTCTTTCCAGTAAGTCTGTACAAGCTATGGAGCAAGAAGAGTATAAAAGAGGCATGTGGCCAGAGGATAGCGATACGCTTATGTCTTACGGGTTAGGGTGGGATAGTGTGAACTTGTTCCCATTCAATGAATACGGCATAAAGGCTGTTATGAAAGGTGGAGATACGTTATCTTATCAGTCTTCATTAACGGTACTCCCGGAACACAACATGGCTGCAGCCGTTATCTCTTCGGGTGGGTCGAGCTTAACTAATCAATTCATTGCGAATGAATTATTACTCAGCGCACTTGAGGAAAAGGGCGTTATTACAGAACGGAAGCCGGAAAAATCATTTGGCGTACCCGTGAAGGCAGAAACGCCTACGGAAATCTCCAAGTTTGCAGGAATATATGGTGGCAATAATTCAGTTACGAAGATCAAAATAAATACGACAGGACAAATGACTGTATCTTCACTTACGGCTCCAAGTAATCCGTCTCAAGAATACACCTATACAGCAGATGGTACTTTTGTTAACGACGATGGTTCAGAAAAGTTGAGATTCGTTGTGGAGAAAAATGGGAGTACCTACCTGTGGTCTCGATCTTATATTTCCGTTCCAGGGCTCGGACAGCTGGCTTTTTCAGAATATAATGCGGAGAAGCTTGAAGCTAATGAATTATCCAAGGAGATTAACACCGCATGGGAAAAGCGCGATGGTAAAAAATATTACCTTGTGAATGAGAAATACACATCCATGGTCTATCTTAATGCTTCATCGATCCTTCCTATTCAGTTGAATCAAGAGAATCCAGGGTATATGTCCAATAATAAGATTATTGGAGCAAACGAAGCAGTTAATCTATTGCAAATTCCGGGTACTGCCGGACGTGATACGATGGACATTCAGTTCTCTAAAAAGGACGGAGGAGAGTATCTTACAGCCTTGGGGTATGTATACGCCAGTGAGGAACTGGTGAGACCTATCTATTCGGGTAAACAATCCGCAACAACGATTCAAGCAGATGGATATGCAAAATGGTTTTCGGTACCAGCTACTGCGAAAGGAAAAGTCATGACAGTGAAGATGCCTGCAAAGGGAGCCTTTGCCGTATATGATCAGACCGGAATTTGTATTAATCACACCGTGGTCAGCGGTAAGAATGAAGTTGTTTTACCAGAAAACGGTCGTATTGTATTTGCAGGTGAGGCTGGCTCCCAATTTGAAATTTCATTAAAGAAGTAAAATGAATGGAGTTCCAAACGGCTGTACAATAAACGGACTCAACAGGAGAGAACCATCATGATGAAAAAAATATTAATCATTCTGCTCAAAATATTCGGTGCCATCGTTATCGCTTTTGCATTATTTATTGCCACTGTTTTTATCGTTAATGTAATTAGCAACAAATCGGAGCAAGGGAAAATAAAGCCTTATGGTCAGTCCGTAGCGGTTGACGGGAAAAACATGAATGTATTAATTCAAGGAAAAGGCGAAGAAACGGTCGTATTACTTCCCGGATATGGAACACCAGCTCCGGCCCTTGATTTTAAACCGCTCATTGATGAGCTATCTCCATTTTACAAAGTCGTCGTCATTGAGCCTTTCGGTTATGGATTAAGTGACGTAACTGAAAAAGAGCGTACCACGGAAAATATGGTTAGTGAAATTCATGAAGCGTTACAGCAGCTTAATATTCATCGTTACACGCTCATGGGTCACTCCATTTCAGGGATTTACGGACTGGACTATGTAAACAAATATCCAAACGAAGTAAGTGCCTTTGTGGGAATTGATAGCAGCGTTCCAACACAGGGAGGGAATGATGATCCATTTCCAACTGAAACCTACAAACTGCTTAAAAAATCAGGATTCTACCGATTGTTAATGAAACTGGCCCCAGATCAACTGATTGCACCCGACGTTGATGATGAAACCAGAGAACAAATTAGAATACTTTCACTTAAAAATACGTTTAATCCTAACAACCTGAATGAAGGCGAAAATTTCGGTCCTAATTTCAAAGCAGCTGAGAACTTGTCCTTCCCCAAAGATCTTCCTGTGATTTTCTTTTTACAAGCGAATGATACGGAAACGGAAGGATGGATTCCCTTGCATGAAGAGCAAGTCAAAGATTCTGTGCATGGAAAAGTGATGACATTCGAGGGAGATCATTATTTGCATCACACCCGTTCCAAAGAAATGGTTCAAGAATATAGGAAGTTTATGAGTGAGATAAAATAGTGTCGCCAACCAAAGAAGTCGCGAAATCGCGGCTTTTTTTGGTTGAAGAGATGATGAACATACAAGCACAGTTTCTTTATTGGAAAATTAAGGTTGACACCCCTAGTCATCGCGTATACAATCGTATACATGAATGCGTTGTATACAAATGTATACACGTAATGGAGGTGGCAAAATGAGAGATCGTGATACGAGTGACAATGAGCAACGTGGTGAACGTGCCAGACGTGGCAGAGGACATGGTGAACATCAGGGAAAACGGGGACATGGTGCGCAAACATTCCGTCGCGGCCGGATTCTTGTATTTCTGGAGCAGATGCAGAATCGAAGAACAACGCTCGCCAGACAACTTGGACAGGAGGAGTACGAACATATTCGCCCGATGATTAGTGGGGAGCTGAAAGCCATTGATCAGGTCATCGACGAGTATATTCACCTTTTCGAGTTGCAAAATGAAGATGTAAGCCCCAATAAGGATCTGGAGAGTGAATAAGTATGATTCGTCGTTTTTTTTCGTATTATCGTCCCTATAAAAAACTGTTTTTAATTGATTTTGGATGTGCTGTTATCGCAGGTTTGCTGGAGCTCGCTTTCCCCCTTGCCGTCAGCAAATTCATTAATGAATTGTTGCCGGGTCAGGATTGGCCTCTCATTATGCTTGCCTGCGTCGTGCTGTTATCCATCTATGCACTTAATACCGTATTGAACTATGTAGTTACATATTGGGGACATATGCTGGGCATTAACATTGAAACCAACATGCGTGAGAAGATGTTCGCTCACTTGCAAAAGCTGTCCTTCCGGTTCTTCGATAATCGCAAAACGGGTCACTTAATTGGTCACCTTACGAATGATCTGAACGATATCGGAGAGGTTGCTCACCATGGACCTGAAGATGTATTCATCGCAGTGATGACATTAATCGGATCGTTCTGGCTGATGGCTAACATTAATCTGGAGCTTGCGCTGCTGACCTTTATCATTATCCCAATCATGGCTTGGGTCATTATCGTATTTGGTGGCCGGATGACGAAGACGTATCGGAGACTCTTCGGAGACGTCGGCAATTTCAATGCGCGCATTGAAGACAACGTTGGTGGCATTCGTGTTGTACAATCGTTCGCCAACGAACAACATGAGAAAGAGCTTTTTGCCGTGGACAATGAGAATTTCCGTAAAACCAAACTGCTTGCCTACAAAACAATGGCGAAAAGTATCTCGGTCAGTTATATGATGATGCGACTGGTTACGGTATTTGTCATGATTAGCGGGGCGTGGTTTTATATCGATGGCAGAATCAATATGGGTGAATTCATGGCCTTCCTGCTTCTGTCCAATATCTTCTTCCGTCCAATCGAGAAAATTAATGCTGTTATCGAAAGTTATCCGAAGGGTATCGCTGGTTTCAAGCGGTATCTGGAGATCATTGATACGGAGCCTGAAATTGCTGATAGCAAAAACGCCGTTGAATTCGAAAGTGTGAAAGGGGATATTCGCTTCGAAAACGTCTCGTTCGGATATGAATCTAGTCGGCGTATTCTGAATGATATCAGTCTGTCCGTTAGACCAGGCGAAACGGTAGCTTTTGTTGGACCTTCGGGTGCAGGAAAGACGACCATCTGCAGCTTGCTGCCAAGATTCTATGAGGTAGAAGAGGGACGCATTACCGTAGATGGTGTGGACATTCGGGACGTTCAGCTTCAATCGTTGCGCAAGCATATCGGAATCGTTCAACAGGATGTATTTTTGTTCTCGGGTACGATTAAGGAGAATATTGCTTATGGTGACCTGCGTGCAACGGACGAACAAATCTGGGATGCCGCCCGTCGTGCCTCGTTGGAGGAATTAATTCTTACGTTGCCAGACGGTATGGATACGGTCATTGGGGAGCGTGGAGTCAAGCTGTCCGGAGGACAAAAGCAACGGTTATCGATTGCTCGTATGTTCCTTAAAAATCCACCCATTCTTATTCTGGATGAGGCAACCTCTGCGCTGGATACGGAAACGGAAGCACTTATCCAGCAATCACTCGCTGAATTGTCGGTGGGCAGAACGACACTCGTGATTGCGCACAGACTAACGACCATCAAGAATGCGGATCGAATCATCGTAGTAAACACAGATGGCATCGCTGAGCAGGGCAACCATGAGGAATTGGTCGCTGCTGGAGGAATATACAGCCGTCTTCATCAGGTGCAATATAGTCACTCTTAATCCATGTAAATTGAACAAAAAAATAATTACACTCGTCACTTCGATGACAGAACAACCTTCCGATCGCTGTTATCCCCAGATTTTTTGATTCCTTCTAGAAAGGGGGAAATCCGGGGATAGCGTATGCTTCCGATGTAGCTTTCTTTCAGAAAGCTTTTAGGCGAACGCTCCGCTTCTTCAGGTTCTTTCTGTCCTCTCCGTTTTGTGTAAATGTTTAGTCAATTTATATAGAAACTTAAGCAGCTGACTAAGTATCTGGATCAAGTATCTAAAATAAGTAAACCTTGCCGCGCATATGCGCGGCTTTTTTTATTGATTGGATATGCTAAGGAAAAGATAATGTTGACAACGTCCACTAACCTGATTATTATAATGTTGACAATGTCCACTAAAAAGGAGGGTTTGACATCGACTCTCAGTACATAAATCCAGATATACTGGCTGACATGCGACGTTTTAACCGTTTTTATACCAACATACTCGGTGTACTCGACAAGCATATTCTCGGAACAGGGTATTCATTTGCGGAAGTACGGGTCATTATTGAAATTGGAATTCGGGGAGAGAGCATTGCGAACAATTTGGTGGATACACTGACCATTGATCGCAGTTATATGAGCCGAATCGTGAACAAGCTTTCCAAGGAAGGACTGTTGGTGAAAGTGAATTCTGCTGCCGACAGCCGGGTCAGTCTGATTCGTCTGACAGCCAAGGGCGAGGAACTGTATGCCCAATTGAATGATCGATCTGATCAACAGATCCTGAAGCTCATGCAAGAACTGAATGAAGAAGAGATTCAAGAGGTATACACCTCCATGATGAACATACAAGAGAAGTTGAACAAGAAGGCAGGAGAGACAACACGATGATACGATTTGAATGTGATTATAATGAAGGTGCGCATGAACGCATTTTACAAAGACTGATGGAAACCAACATGGAACAGACGAGCGGGTATGGCACGGATGGACACTGCGAACGTGCGAGAATGCTTATTCGTCAGGCCTGTGACAACGAGCAGGCTGATGTTCATTTCCTGGTTGGTGGTACACAGACGAATACAACGGTGATTGCCTCCATTTTGCGTCCATATCAAGGTGTGATTGCAGCTACATCGGGACACATTGCGGTTCATGAGACGGGAGCTATTGAAGCTACGGGACATAAGGTGCTCACGGTTCCAAGTGAGGACGGAAAGATCACGCCAGAGCAGGTTAGAGCAGTCTACGATGCGCACATGAATAAGTCGTCACCGGAACACTGTGTGCAGCCAGGCATGGTCTACATATCTCAGCCAACGGAGAACGGAACGATGTACAGCAGGGCGGAACTGCAAGCATTGCATACAGTGAGCAGAGCATGTGGTCTTCCATTTTTCGTGGATGGAGCACGCCTTGGATATGCACTTGCTTCACGCGATTGCGATATGACACTTGCTGATCTTGCGCGCTTGTGCGATGTATTTTACATCGGGGGAACTAAGATTGGGGCATTGATGGGAGAAGCGGTCGTTATCCTGAATGATGCACTCAAACCAGATTTTCGGTATATGATCAAACAAAAAGGTGGTCTGCTTGCCAAAGGCAGATTGCTAGGTATTCAATTCGAAACCTTGTTCGAAGACGGTCTGTATCTCGATATTTCCCGTCATGCCGTGGATATGGCCTTGAGAATTCATGATTCACTCGAACAGCAGGGAGTACGTTTCCTGTACGACTCACCAACCAACCAACAGTTTCCGATTCTGCCTGATCGATTGCTTGAGAAATTACGCAGCGGTTATACGTTCTCCTTCTGGGAAAAGGTTGACGATACACACAGTGCGGTGCGCTTCTGTACCAGCTGGGCAACTCGGCAAGAGAATGTGGATGCACTGACTCGTGACATCGCTCAACTATTGCACGAAGAGATCCAGGTGCCGCAACGGGTCGAAGTATTGGTTTAAATTTTATTTTTTAAAAAGGACAACCCATCGTGGTTGTCCTTTTTCGTATGCCTATCGTCGGATAAAAGGTACTGACTGGTTCACTCACTCAAGACGATATCGTATTTCTCCTTTAACCGTCGGATATCAGCTCTTGGAGGTGCGCCGAACATGCGTGCATATTCGCGGCTAAATTGAGAGGCACTCTCGTACCCAACTCGGAACGCTACATCTGCTGCATCTGCAGATTCAGCCATCAGGAGCCGCCGGGCTTCCTGTAGTCTTAATTGTTTCTGGAATTGTAATGGGCTCATGGCTGTGATCTCTTTGAAGTGACGATGGAATGAAGAGACGCTCATGCTGGCAGTCTCAGCCAGATCTTCAATGCGAAATGGCTGTTCCCAATGGTGAACGATGTACTCAATCGATTCTCTGATCCGATATGTGCTGCTGCCTTCCACTGCAATCTGCGCCAATTCTCCTCCATAAGGTCCCTGAAGAAGGCGGAACAGAATTTCTTTAACGTATAACGGAGCCAGGAACGGAATTTCTCCCGGCGTATCCAGCAATCGAACAAGCCGGAGTACAGCATCCTGAATGGACGATTCCATCTGACCTACGAACATGGCTCGTCTGGCGTTTTCGTTGAAAGTTACCTTGATATTGCATTCGTTCAGTACTTCGAGAATTTGGTTCGGTGTGAATTCGAGCTTGAGACTTAAGTAGGGTGCATCAGCCGATGCCTTAATAATTTGCCCGATGACCGGGAGATTCATAGAAGCAATCAAGTAATTGGAAGGTCCATATTCATAACGCTCCTGCGCGAGCAATACTTCTTTCAACCCTTGAACAATCACACAAAATGAAGGTTTATATACTCTGTATGCCGGTTCGCTAATCTTTGAATGGTGATAGACAAACAGGGAAGGAATCGCCGTTTCCATTGCACCATTATGATTGGAATGACGTTCAATCAGATCACTCAATTCCTGTTTTGGTTGAAATAATTCTTCGGTCATACGTATTCCTCCTCACGGATTTAACCTAGCTATATTATAAAGCTTACCGTACAGAACCAAAAGGGGGCCTGAGAGGATCAGGCAATCAATTAAGACGATTGATATACCGCTTGCAGCCGATGACTCGGCATACTAAGAGTATGTTAACAGAGCCAAGCAATTAAAGTTTATTCGAAAAGTTGGGTGAACAAAGTGATGAAATGGTTATCAATCCATGTCAGGCGAATTTTGATTGACAGGCTCGAATCACAGATCAAGTTGGAAGAGAATTCCATACATCGAGATATATACTTCACATGCTGGTTAGAGCTAGTTTCGGAAGAGGTGGAGACAACATCCTTTTACAAAACAAATTCAAGGAGAGTGTGAAATATGGAATATGTGAAATTAGGACGTACAGGTCTGGATGTCTCCAGATTATGTCTGGGTTGCATGAGTTACGGTGTACCTGAACGCGGAATGGCACCATGGTCCCTGAATGAAGAACAGAGTCGCCCGTTCATCCAGAAGGCGTTGGATGCTGGTATTAATTTCTTCGATACGGCCAATATCTATTCGGATGGAACCAGTGAGGAAACTGTTGGACGTGCGTTGAAAGACTTTGCCCGTCGGGATGAGATTGTTCTGGCGACCAAATTGTTTTTCCGGATGAATGAAGGACCCAACGGGGCGGGGTTGTCCAGAAAAGCCATTATGAACGAAATCGACAACAGTCTCATGCGTTTGGGTACAGATTATGTAGACCTGTATCAGATCCATCGATGGGATAACACAACTCCTATTGAGGAAACGATGGAAGCTCTTCATGATGTGGTTAAAGCCGGAAAGGTCAGATACATTGGTGCTTCTTCGATGTATGCTTGGCAATTCATGAAAGCTCAATATACAGCGGAACGCCATGGCTGGACGAAATTCGTCTCGATGCAGAATCATTATAACCTGTTGTATCGTGAAGAAGAGCGTGAGATGCTGCCCTTATGTCTGGAAGAAGGAGTCGGTGTTATTCCGTGGAGCCCTCTTGCCAAAGGACGTCTTACCCGGAATTGGAATGAACAGACTGCGCGTTCAGGAATCGATCCGGTCGGGAAGGCATTTTATGAGAGTGCGATGGCGGATGCGGATCGTCAAGTGGTGGAGAGAGTCATGAAAGTAGCTGAGCAACGGGATATTCCTCGTGCACAGGTCGCTCTGGCCTGGTTATTGCACCAAGAGGCAGTAACAGCACCCATTATCGGTGCGACCAAGATTCATCATCTGGAGGATGCGATCTCAGCCCTTTCCGTGAAGCTGACTACGGAAGAGATCCGTTTCCTCGAAGAAGCATATGTACCCCATCCGGTAACAGGAAATCTCAGTTAATCGAAGTGCTTTATCTGAAAAGTCGCCATGTGGCGGCTTTTTTTGAATGATGAGAGAAGAGAATTGACAGTTTCTTTATATTAGAGTTATTATAGATACATTAGATCCTTAATTGAGAAGGAGATTATTTTCTATGAATAACGGACATTCATCCGATCAAGCGAACGAACCGTGGAGTGGTCATTCCATCCCGTTTACAACGTTACAGGAAACACCTATCTTATCCTTGCTCCAGCCGTCCCATGGGGAACGAATCCTTGATGTAGGTTGCGGAAATGGGGAGATGACAGCCAAAATTGCAGCCGCAGGAGCACTGCCAACAGGTATAGATTTTTCAGAGGAGACGATTAGGCAAGCTAAACTGAAATACCCGGATATGAATATTCAAGTCGAAAATGCTTGTCATTATCGGACAGAAGAACCGTTCGATGCCGTATTCTCTCATGCCGTTCTGCATTGGATACAAGATGCTCCAGCTGTAGTCCAATCGATACAGTTAGCGCTCAAGAAGGGCGGAAGGTTCGTGGCCGAGTTCGCCGGAAGTGGCAATACAGCTATATTGATTGCGGCGGTACGAGAAGAACTGGATACCCGTGGGTACGAATGGGAAGGACGGAACCCGTGGTATCACCCGACCATTGGCGAATATGCGAGTCTGTTGGAGCAGAACGGATTTCGCATTAGTCTGGCTCAGCATGTGGACCAATTTACTCCGTTCAAGCCAGGTGTCAGAAAGTGGTTGAATAGCTTTGCTGAGTATTTATTCAAAGACATCGCGCTTGCAGAACAGGAAGTTATTATGGATACTATTGAGAGGAAGGTACAGCCACAACTGATGCGGGATGCACAATGGTATCTGGACAGAAGCCGACTGCGAGTTGTAGCTATTAAGGAATAGGGGAATATGGGATGAAAATGGATAAACCCAAGATTCAGGAGCAGTTGCTCGAACAAGAAACCATTACATTTCTCGAATCCAAAGTCGAGTACAAACACAAATTGATTGAGAATATTACACTGGATCACCAGGAAGCGAGCAAGGTTTCATTTGAAAATGTTGTATTTAGACATGTGACGATCTCGGAGTCAACCTTGGAACAATTTGAATTCACCGATGTTCGCTTTGAACACTGCGACTTCTCCAATGTCAATCTCTCAAGTGCCTTCATGCACCGGATCGAATGGCATAACTGTAAGTTTGTCGGAACTGATTTTTCCAATAGTCGATTGCAAAATGTCAATTTCCTTCATGGTTTAGGAGACTACAGCAACTTCCGTTTTGCCCACTTGAAACAGGTCTCCTTCTCGGAATGTACCTTGATTGGTGCGGATTTTGCCTATCTGGCACTGCAAAAAATGGAGTTCATTCAATGTAACATCGACCAAGCTTCCATGACGGGGACCAAAATGAAGGATTTGGATCTTAGCGATTGCCAATTTGACTCCTTGGTGCTGACCATGGAAGATCTCAACGGTTGTGTGATCTCACCACATCAAGCCGCTACATTTGTAGGATTAATGGGCATCATTATTAAATAAATGGCATGAACATATTCATGGAGTTGCCAAGATAGTAGAAGTGTGTATAATTGGAGACACATTAGAATAAAAACAGGTTTTCTAGGGTTCCGCGGCGGTTCTGTCGGTCTGGTCCGAGAGAAAACCCGCAACCTGTTGGTTGTGCCACGGAGGGATAAAAGCCTGGGAGATGAACTGCTTGATGCAGTTTGTTTCCCGGGCTTTTTTTGTTTTTTCGCTAATGAACCCTTACGGGGTGTTAAAAAAATGTAGTAGAGAAGGAGTGTTACAGGAATGAATAAGACTTGGATGTCGGTTGTGATTGCTGCTGTGTTTGAAGTGGGTTGGGTCATTGGATTGAAACATGCCAGTGGTCTGCTGGAATGGGGGCTTACGCTGGTTGCGATTATCATTAGTTTCTCCTTGATGATTGCAGCTTCGCGGACACTGCCCGTGGGAACTGTGTATGCAGTTTTCGTTGGCCTGGGTACCGCAGGTACGGTGCTTGCAGAGATTCTTTTGTTTAATGCACCTGTGCAAACCGGAAAAATGATTCTCATTGGTGTACTTTTACTCGGCGTAATTGGTCTTAAAATGCTAAGTAAAGAGAAGAATAAGGAGGTGCAGCTATAATGAACTGGGTATTTCTTATCTTGGCAGGCGTATTTGAGATGATCGGAGTGCTGATGATAAACAAGTTGCACAAAGACCGTAATCTCATTTCACTGGTTCTATTGGTAGCCGGGTTTGTTTTAAGCTTTATATTTCTATCTCTGGCGATGAAAACTCTTCCGATGGGAACAGCATATGCCGTGTGGACGGGAATAGGAGCTTCCGGCGGTGCCATACTTGGCATGGTGTTTTACGGGGAACCTCGAAATGCCCTAAGAATTGTGTTTATCGCTATGGTGCTCGGATCAGCAGTAGGTCTTAAATTGGTCAGTTGAAAAAATGAAAATAAAAAGATAATTTACAGATTGCGTTTTTAATGTTATCCTTATACGTTACGTGTGAAATAAAAGATACGTCTTATTGATAGATGTGCGTAAATGAAGGAGACAACATGACATTTAACGACTTAAATATTATCCCCTCTATTATGGAAGGGTTAAGCAAAGCAAACTATACTAATCCTACGCCTATACAGGAACAGGCAATTCCAGCTGTATTAGCGGGCAGAGACCTGCTGGGATGTGCACAGACAGGAACAGGCAAGACGGCAGCATTTTCGGTGCCAATCATTCAATTATTGAGCGAAAGATCCAAAGGACAAGGATCGAAGTCCGCACGACATATTCGCTCATTGATTTTGACACCAACAAGAGAGCTGGCTATTCAAATCGCGGACAACATCAAGGTATATAGTCGGTATACGGACATCCGTTGTACGGCTATCGTTGGTGGTGTTTCGCAAAAAGTGCAAGAGCGTGCGCTGAATCAAGGTGCAGATATTATTATCGCAACGCCTGGTAGATTGAACGATCTGATTAACCAGAAACGTATTGATCTGAAGATGGTTGAGATTCTCGTTCTGGATGAAGCAGACCGGATGTTGGACATGGGCTTCATTCATGATGTGAAAAGAATCATTGCCAAAATGCCGAACAAGAAGCAAACGCTGTTCTTCTCAGCTACGATGCCTCCTGAAATCACCAAAATGGTTAAAACCTTGCTGGTTGATCCAATCAAAGTAGAAATTACACCGGTATCTTCGACAGTAGACCGCATTGAGCAGTCTATATATTTGCTGGAGAATGGCAAGAAGCAGCAGATGTTGAACCAAATCTTGGAGGATAAATCCATCGTCACGGCATTGGTGTTCACACGCACGAAGCGCGGCGCTGACCGGGTTACACGTGATTTGGCCAAAGTGAATGTTACGGCACAGGCTATTCATGGCAATAAGTCTCAGAACGAGCGACAACGGGCACTGAACAACTTCAAGAGCGGGGCCACACGAGTACTGGTAGCTACTGATATTGCGGCAAGAGGAATTGATGTGGAAGAACTGTCGCATGTCATTAACTTTAACCTGCCTAACATTCCGGAAACGTATGTTCACCGTATTGGACGTACAGGTCGAGCAGGGAAAAGCGGGATGGCCATCTCATTCTGTGAGAAGGACGAACTTCCATTCCTGAAGGATATCGAGAAAGTGATTAAAAAGACGATTCCTGAAGTGAAAGGTCATCCGTATCCGATGACAGGTGTACCTGTGTTTGAAAAAACGAACAAAGCACCAGGCGGTAAACCTGCCTTTAACAAATCATCTGCAGGCAAACCGGCCAAGTCCAAGGCGAACCCGGCACGCAAGCCTAAATCCGAGTGGTTTGCCAAGAGTGGCAAAACCAATAATAGTCGTTCAAACGACGGCAGACCTAGTAGCAGTAGATCAAACAGCAGTAGCAGTAAATCCAACAATGGCTCATTTAATCGCAGCAGCAAAACAAGAAACGATAGAGCCAACTAAGTTTTCGTAAATGCAAGATAAAACCTTCTCCATTCATATGGAGGAGGTTTTATTATGTGCAGCGAGCATATTTACATACGAACTTACATTCGGTATCATTATAACGTCCACTGGTGAAAGGGAGGAACTGACTTGAAGGATAGGATGATTGAATACAGTTTGAAGAAGAAAGGTGCGATCAAGGATTATCCATTTGGGCCTAATCCAGTCGCGATGAAGGTTGCGGGTAAGATGTTCGCGCTTATTTTTGAAAACGAAGAGAACTGTCGCTTGAACTTAAAATGTGATCCCATTATTGCAGAGAACCTGAGAGAGCAGCATGAAGCGGTTCAACCGGGATATCATATGAACAAAAAACACTGGAATACCATTACGCTGGATGGTTCATTGTCAGATGAGGATGTCTACGTCATGATTGATCACTCTTATGAACTGGTTGTCAAATCCCTTCCGAAAAGCGTTCGGGAATCTCTGGCCGAATAGTGAAGCATTTCATGTAACTCACATTAATCGTCACTTAACAGGTCGCTGACCTGGAGTTTCTCATATGTCTCGGCTGATGTCTGTCTATTCGTCGCATAGTTGATTTTATAAATGCAGGAGTAGATGACGTTTAACACATATTCAAAAGCAATCTGGGAAGAAAATGATCCGATCTTGGCAAGCTTCACTTCATCATTGGGAACGCGGATACAGATCGTGCTGAGCTTCGCCAGTTCGCTGTGACTAGTTGCTGTGATGGTGATAAAAGGAATGTGTTCGCGCTTAAAATGATGGGCCGCTGTAATATAACTTTGGGATTTTCCATGATAGGTGAGGAAAATAGCACAGTCTCTTGTCGTCAGATTGACGGTATGGTGCGCCCATTCAGACAGCTCGGTGGCAATGACTACATATTTATTGATTTTGAACAGTTTATTTTGAAAACTTTTCGCCCGGATCTGTGAATCGCCCATGGCGTAGATGAATATCCGTTCAGCCCGATCCAATAATTGCGCTGTGTGTGACAGCAAGTCATCGTCCATATAGGCCACATTCTTCTCGATGGTTTCCTTCATTAATTCGGCAATTTCTTTTGCCACCTGAAGCGAAGACTCACCCAGACTGAACGGATAATTAGGGTCCACATTGGATATGTTCTGGGCGGAGTCCTGTTCAAATTCCCGGGCAAGTCTGATGATGAATTCTTTGAAGCCAGTGAGTTCAAGTTTGTGAATGAGTCGGTTAATTGCCGAATGCGAGGTATAGGTGACTTTCGCGAGTTCTTGCACATTTAAGTGAAGAATACGGTCCTTATGCGTCAATATGTAGGAAGCAATGCTTTTTTCATTCGGTGTAAAGTTATGCATGTCGGTTAATTGAGTTAGTATTTTCAATAGGTTCACCCCAAGTAAGTTGAATAACGTCGATTATGGGCGTTCATTAAACATTTTGTTTATAGACAGACCGTTAGGCATCCTAAAAATGGTCGATTGTACCGTTATGGCGGCAAAGCCTATATTCAGGGTTGTCTTCTTTTATAATAAATGAAAAAGACCCTTGGGGGAATGAATATGTTAACCATCGGATACATTGGTAATGGCAAAAGTGCGAATCGTTACCATCTTCCTTTTTCATTGAATCGAGATTATCTGAACGTAAAGACCATCTATGCTCGTAGCCCGGAAAAAACGGAATGGCCGAGAATACCGGACGTAATCTACACCGATGACGTTTCCGCGGTGATGAATGATGAGGAGATTCAATTGGTTGTGATCTGTACACACACAGTGTCCCATTATTCATACGCGAAAATGGCACTCGATCACGGAAAACATGTGCTTGTGGAGAAACCGTTCATGTTAACCCAGGCGGAAGCCATATCCATCTTCCAATACGCCAAAGATAAAAATCTGGTGATCCAATGTTATCAGAACAGACGTTATGATTCGGACTTCCTTACAACAAAGAAAGTGATTGAATCAGGGAAGCTGGGGGATCTGCTGGAAGTAGAGATGCACTACGATTACTACCGTCCGGAAATCCCGAACAACATCTCTCATTTTTCCAAATATCACAGTTATCTATACGGACATGGGGTGCATACCATCGATCAGGTGTTGTCCTATTTCGGCAAACCGGATACGATCCATTCCGATGTGCGTCAACTGCTTGGTGAGGGAAGAATGAACGATTACTTTGATCTGGACTTCTATTATTCCTCACTCAAAGTGTCCGTCAAATCAAGCTTTTTCCGCTTGAAGCCCCGTCCAAGCTTTGTGGTATATGGTAAGAAGGGCGTGTTTGTGAAACAAACGGAGGATCGGCAGGAGGAACATCTGAAATTGTTTTATCTGCCCAAGGGACATGCTGATTTTGGCGTGGATCTCCCGCAGCACTATGGCGTCTTGACCTATCTGGATGATGAAGGAATCTATCATGAGGAAAAAGTGGTTTCGGAGACTGGGGATTATGCCCGAGTGTATGATGATATCTATCAAGCCATTGTACATGGCAAGGATAAGGTCATCAAAGATGAAGAAACGATTACCGCGATGGGGATTCTGGAACAAGGTATAGCCGCGTGCAAATAAACAAATAAGCATTGAGCTTACGATTATAGATCCGTTTCGAAGAAAAGGTAAGTAAAGATGAATGACAAAGAGCCACCTTCTGGTGGCTTTTGTCATTCAATTTATAGAACCAACGGTGATCCGATAGAATGCTTCTGGATTCGTGAGGGATTAAGTTAAATCCACAACCACTTTAACCGTTCCTTTGGCCTGAATGGCTGTATTAAAGGCATCCTGGATATCATCCAGTTTGTATACCTGTGTTACAAGGGTAGATAATTCAGGATGGAAGTGGGTCAGATGTTCCACAACTTTACTAAAATCCTCGTGCGTGTATCCGCTGGAACCTTTCACTTGCACTTCTTTGGACATCACCTGTTGCAGGCTGATAGGCACCTCGGTTTTGTACACGGCAATAATGGAGATTCTGGCCTGCGGTTTGACGATCTTCATGATCTTCTCGAACAACACCGGAGCACCAGCCGCATCGATATATACATCGACATTCGGCACCTCAACGCCGTATACATTAACGGTGCCGTAGTGTGCAGCCAGTCCCTCTTCGAGTGTAGTAGTGGAGGTATTCACGGTCAGAGCACCGAGTCCTGCAGCTTTGGCGAGACGCCATTCATCGATATCGACAACACATACCTGTTTCATGCCCTCAGCAATCAGACTTGCAGCAGCCAGCAGGCCAATCGGACCCGCGCCCATGACGACAATTCGATCTTCAGGTTTCGGATCTGCACTGAATGCACCATGTCGTCCTACGCTCATAGGCTCAATCAATGAGGCTACTTCTGCCGGAACACTTGGATCTATTTCATATAAGTTATAATCAAGCTTGGCTTCTTCCACCAGTACATACTGGGAGAATCCGGAGCATTCCAGCGATTTGCGCCGTCCGACTTTTTTGGCAGTAATGGGATTAATGCCTACACGCATTCCGATGTGGATCTTCGAAGCAACCTCAGATCCCATCTCAACAACTTCACCAACCATCTCATGTCCAAATTCAGAGCCCAGGCTGATGCCCATATCCCCTTGACCCACTTTAACAATATTAATATCAGTTCCGCAGATTCCACCGCGTAGGTTTCGTACCAGAACATCGGTTGGACCAACAACCGGCATTGGTTTTTCTTCCACACGAATATCATTTTTACCATAATAAATAGCTGCTTTCATCATGACTCACTCCTTATGACTGATTATCATTCACTGCTTGAGCGACTGAGTACGTTTATCATGATGCAGCGATGTTTCCGTGTTGTTTGAATATTGTTTATGAGATATTAATTTAAGAGATGATAGATAGACGGTTCAAACAATTTTTTAACATCTGGACATTATAATGAGGACATGTAGCTCGAAAGGATGATTAGATGATCAAAATACTTGTGGTAGAGGACGACATTAAACTGAATCGTATTATCTGTACATATCTAACCAATAACGGATATCACGCTGTCGGATGCTTTAATCCGCGAGAGGCGTATGATTTGATGTATAACGACATGTACGATCTTCTGATTTCCGATGTCATGATGCCAGAGATCGACGGATTTGAGTTTGCCGAGACGGTGAGACAGATTAATAAAACCATTCCCATTCTTTTTGTTACAGCACGTGACGATATTTCCTCGAAACAAAAGGGGTATCAGGCAGGGATCGACGATTACATGGTCAAACCCGTGGATCTGGACGAGCTTGTCCTGCGTGTAGGTGCGCTGTTGCGGCGGGCCAATATTGCCCATGAAAAGAAGCTGAATGTAGGAAGTCTGTTGATGGATGCAAATGATATGACAACAACGGTGAATGGAGAGGAAGTTTCCGTAACGGTGCGGGAATTCAATATCCTTTACAAATTGCTTTCCTATCCCAAACATACCTTTTCCCGTGCACAGCTGATGGACGAGTTCTGGGGCATAGACAGTCAGACCAGCCTGCGTGCAGTGGACGTATACATTGTGAAACTTCGGGACAAGTTCTCCGTGTGTGAGGATTTTAAAATCGTGACCGTGCACGGACTTGGCTACAAGGCCGTATTGCAATGAGCAAGACACAGATCCCGGACGTGAGAATTAAAAAGCCACTACTATCTTGGAAAGAGTTTCTCGGTACGTATCTCTTGTTGTCTACGTTAACCGCAGGACAAGCTCTCATATATAACGCCTATCTGCCCGTGGGTTATGTCCCGTGGCCTTACATTTTCGGTATTTCGGGTTACTGGGTCATCGTCAGTCTCATTTTCTGTCTGGTGACGGCAAGGCAGAAGTATAATGCTTTTGATAAGCCAATGCGCAAACTCAGTGAGGCTGCAAAACAGGTAGCCGAAGGTGATTTCTCGGTGTATCTGGAACCTATTCATCGAGCGGATAAGCAGAACTACGTGGATGTGATGTTCGAGGATTTTAATAAAATGGTGGAGGAACTGAATAGTATTGAGACATTGAAAAATGATTTCATCTCCAATGTTTCTCACGAGATTAAGACACCGTTATCGGTCATCCACGGGTATGCCATGGCGTTGCAGCAGGATGATATACGTCCAGAACTCCGAAAAGAGTACACAGACACCATCATTTCTTCCACGAACAAACTCGCGACCCTTGTCGTTAATATCCTGAAGCTGAACAAATTGGAGAATCAGGAGATTATCCCTGTTGCCGAGCCTTATGATCTGTGCAGGCAGCTTGCTGAATGTGCTCTTTATTTTGAACAGACATGGGAAGAAAAAGACATTGAATTCATGGTGGATATCGAAGATCGTGCCATCATTCATGCGGAAGAAAGTATGCTGGAGATCGTATGGCATAATCTCTTCTCCAATGCGCTCAAATTCACATCTCCCGGAGGAAAGATCAGCCTCAAGCAGACGTCGGATGAAGATACCATTACAGTCATGGTATCGGACACAGGCTGTGGCATGAATGAAGAAACGATGAAACATATCTTCGATAAATTCTTTCAAGGGGACCCCTCCCATCACGGAGAGGGGAATGGCCTAGGCCTCGCTCTTTCGTTACGTGTTATCGAGTTAGTAGGGGGTGTTATTTCGGTGGAGAGCGAACCGCAGAAGGGCACAACCTTCACCGTTAAGCTAAAAGTGAGAGAGTAACATATAACCTAGTTCCGTGATCTGGAATAGCTAAGCCTGAATTCGAAACCATCGAATTCAGGCTTTTATTCATATTTTGTAAACATTTCATAAGCAACTTATAAACATTTGGTCGGTACGATAGGAACATCCAATGAGGGATATAGGAAAACCATTGAGGGAGTGATGACACAGATGAGTGAGATGATCAGAACTGAACATAGCTTCGTCGGCTATGAATATAAAGACGTTATTGTGAAGCAAGATGTTGAATCAATGTATACGGACGGATATGCGCACTTCGGCTGGATTCTGGAAGCTACTTCAACGCCATTTCAAAACGTGGGTTCCGTCACGATGAAGTTCAAGCGGGATCGCAAGATTCGGAACAAAGCGGAATTGACCCGCCTGCAAAGACAATTCGAATCCTGTGTTACCGAGATAGCAACATTGGAACGATCCAAGATCATGGGAGCTTCTGCCGTTGCTTATATCATCGGAATTGTCGGTACAGCTTGTATGGCTGGCTCGGTGTTTGCATATCAGGCTAACATGCTGCCTCTTACCATTACTCTGGCGATCCCTGGTTTCGCAGGCTGGATTATCCCGTATTTCAGCTACTCCGGGCTTCGCAAGAAAAAGTCCGACAAGGTGACGCCTTACATCGACAAGAAATATGACGAAATATACGAGGTATGTGAAAAGGCGAATGGTCTGCTCGCCAAGTAGTATGAATATCCTATGAAAATGAAGACATACTTGAAGTCCATGTGGGCCCGTTACCTTGGAAATAAGCAAGATCGAACGGCCATGATCAACGTTGCTTCCCTTGTTATCAATGCTTTTATCGGAATAGGCAAGTTAATCCTGGGGATCTATCTGCTTTCCGGATGGTTCATCACGAATGCTGTATATTATCTGATTCTGTGTGTAGCCAAAGGGCAGGTACTTCAACAATATAAAGTTGCCAAAGGAATGGAGTCTCCCCAAGAGAGGTATGCATTGGAGCTTACGGTCTATAAGCGCGGAGGTCTTTTCCTTTGCTTTCTGGGGATATCCTATTCCATGGTCTGCCTGCGAATGTATCTGATCGGCGATGCCTTCATCTATAACGGCATGATTGTGTATATCGTAGCTACAGTTGCTTTTACCAAGCTGGCTTTTGCCATGTACGGTACCTGGGCTAACCGTCATCTCCATAACCCAATCATATCTACATTGAAAATGATTAACTTCACCGATGCCATGGTATCCATCGTCGTGACACAAGCGACGTTACTTACCATGCAAGCCTCACCTCTTGCATTAAAAACCAGTAGCCTGTTTGGCATGGGGTGCAGTGCTTTATTTTGTCTGATGGGAGTCTGGATGATGTTCCACAAGAAAAAGGAGTCCAATATGGAGCAGGGGAGTGCATCAAACGAACCGGGAGATGAATGAGGAGGGATTCACATGGAATGGTGTTATGTACTCCTGCTCAATATCATTTTGATCATGACCAAAATCATCGCAGAGAAGTTCACAAGTCGTTGAGGGGGAATTACCATGCAAATCATGGACAACAGCTTTTTTAGAAACAACACCGCCAAAGTAAACAAAATCATTGCCACGATTCTATGGCTGACACTGGTCGCATTCTGCTTCTTCATCCGTAGTAAGCAGGTTGAACTTGCAGTCGTAGGCTCACTGTTCGTTGAGCTTTCCATTGCAACATTTTTGATGTATCGTAAGAAAAAACCGGTCATGACCATGGTTGTGCTAATGATTGCGATTCTGACAGCAACCACTCAGTATATCCAATCTCCCGGAGCAGGTATGCTTATCGTGGTTGTGCTCTGTGTCATCTCACTCTATCTGAACCGGGTTCTGTTGTATGGATTCGGAGCCATGTATAACATTGCTTATATCGTGATCTATTACGCGGACCATCAGCAATACGATACGACCTTTTTCATGACCATTGGGTTCATTGAATTGACCATTGTGGCTCTGTATTTTGTATGTAAACGAGGAAGAGACTTGATTCAGGTCGCCCTCGGCAAAGAAGCAGAAGCCAGAGATCTTGTGAATGCACTCGATAATATGGTGAAGGTAATTCGAGAGAACACATCTACGTTAAATACCGATATTGCGAGTTGTAATGATGATATCCGTAATCTTAAGCAGATGAGCGACACCGTAACATCGAACATTCAGGAAGTGACTGAAGGCATTCGTGATCAATCGGGCAGCATTACACATATCAGCGAAATGATGAACACGGCAGATGCGCAGATGGTGGAGATCAATCAGATGTCACATCGCCTTGCCCAAATCTCGTCCGATAACGGACAAGTTGTTCGTCAAAGCTCGGATCGAATTGTGCAAATGGGCAATCAGATGAACATGATTAACGGAGCGGTAACCGACTCCATGGCGACAGTCCAGGAATTAAACCAAAGCATGGATGATGTGAATACCTTCCTGTCGGCCATTAACCAGATCGCGGATCAGACTCATCTTTTGGCATTGAATGCCAACATTGAAGCATCAAGAGCAGGGGAAGCTGGAGCTGGCTTTGCCGTCGTAGCCCATGAAGTCAAGAAGTTAGCACAGGAAAGTTCCGATACGGTCAAACAAATTAATGAGATCATTCATAATATCAAAAGAAAGACACAGCTCGTGGTAGAGAAGGCGGCCATCGGCAATGCTGCCGTAAAAGAAGGAGAAACGATCACTGGACAGGTACTTGAGAGTTTCGACCACATCAGGTCCACATTCGAGCATGTTGATCAATACATAGCTAAGGAATTAGACATGACGGATCAGATGAGCCTGATCTTTACACAAGTACGAATGCAAGTGGATCATATTTCCGATATTTCGCAAGAACATGCCGTCGCAACGGAAGGTGTACTGGCAACGACACAAGAACAGGAAAATAACATTGATGTTATCTACGAATTCATTGGCAGAATTAATCATTCAAGTCTGCGGTTGCAGGAACTCATTGGTAATCATAATAAGGAGTGATAACTATGGATCAACAACAACAAATGGCAATGGTACAACGTATGCGTCAAAATGTCGTCGGTACAGACGCAGCTCTTCAACCCAGTTCCGCGTATGCTGTCACAGTGGAAGAAGCCATGATTCCTACGACGAAAGGTGATACACGTGTACTTGTGTATACACCGGATAGGGACCATTCCGCGCCTCTGCCGGTCTTCTTTAATATGCATGGGGGTGGTTTCATCTTGGGACAAGCAGAGATGGATGATCCATGGTGTCGCTTGATCGCTGATCGATCTGATTGTGTGGTCGTTAATATCGATTACAGTCTTGCACCAGAGCACAAGTTCCCAACGGCGGTCCATGAATGTTACGACGTTGTACAGTGGGTCCACGCCAATCCGCAATCCTTATCAGTTAACCCGTCTCTATTCGCTATTGGGGGGCATAGTGCTGGTGGTAACCTTGCAACAGCAGTGTGTTTACTGAATCAGCAACGTGGAAGCGAGCTGCCCATTATTCTTCAAATTATGGATTATGCGGTGTTGGATGTAGCTACAGATCCGGCTGAGAAACCGAGTTTTGAAGAAGCTATTCCAGCCGATATCGCCAGAATGTTCAACGCCATGTACCTTGAAACGCCAGAAGATGCGCATGACCCGTTAGCTTCACCTGTACTCGCAAAATCATTAGAGGGTCTTCCGGAAGCACTGATCATTACCGCGGAGAAAGATTCACTAGCTCAAGAAGCAAGAACATATGCAGCAAGGCTGGAAGCAAGCGGTGTGAAGGTGACTCTTAAGGAGTATGAGGGGGCCGCTCATGGATTTACGCATTTTGGTGATCTCCAGATGGCTGAGGATGCCTGGTATCGGATGAGTGACAAGATTAGAGAGGCATTTTCTAAATAACGTAACGTGCATCAGTGTGTCGTTAGAAGTAATCTTATTACCTTGAAGTCGCCTAATGGCGGCTTTTTTGGTTTATTTGTGCAGTTGTTTCAAGTGCTTGTTGAAACCAAGCTTCTGAGCTTGCGGATCTGTTAATAAACTAGATTAGGTGCGTTCATAAGATTATAACGATATCGTTAAGGGTAAGAGTTGTTAATTAGAGGAAATAATGACCAATACCAGGAGGTTAATTATGAACCAATATAACAGTCCATCCGATATCGCGATTCTTGGCATGGGAACGGCTCTACCTGCTCACGCCGTAGCACAGTCAGACATTGCAGAGTTGATCGCTTCTTCTCTTCAGGATCGGCCAGATTTGGCCCGCTTTGCCAAGCGAATATTCAAGTCCTGTGGTGTTGAAACACGCTATACGGTGGAACCGAGCTATCTAGGTTCGCTGGAAGAATGCCGTTATCTGCCCTCTGGTGATGTATCAGATATCCCGACAACCGAAGAACGAATGAATACATACAAGCGAGAGGCGCTTCCGCTCGGGATCGAGGCGGCAGAGAGAGCACTGAAAGATTCAGGCATGTCTCCTAAGAGCATCACGCATATCATCACGGTCAGCTGTACCGGTCAATATCTTCCGGGTCTGGATGTTATGCTCATCCGTCATTTGGGTTTGTCTGCCCGTGTCAATCGACTGCCGCTGATCTTTCAGGGGTGTGCGGCAGGGTTGAAAGCCATTCAGATGGCACGAGATGTCGTGCAGGGTGCTCCGGGATCACAGGTACTTATTGTCTTTGTAGAGTTGTGTACACTTCATTTTCAGCCGGTGCAAGATCGGGAAGCGCTGTTTGCAGCTTCATTCTTCGGAGACGCTGCTTCTTCTTGCGTGGTCGGTACACCCGAACCTCAGCACACGGATTATCTGAGTCTGGGAACGGGTTATTCTGTGCTTCTTCCGGATTCGACTGAAGATATGACATGGGAGGTCGGGAACCTGGGGTATGATCTGTATCTGTCACCTCGTATTCCGAAGCTGCTCGGTGTTCATCTGGAAGAGGAGTTGCGTCTGTTACTTCAAAGTGAACAGCTTCCTGAACTGTGGGCCATTCATCCGGGCGGACGCGGGATTGTGGACTCTGTGCAGAATGTCATGAAGCTGCGAGACGAGCAAACGAAATACAGCAGGGATATCCTCAGAACGTTTGGTAACTTATCCTCTAACACCATTCTTTTTGTACTGAATGCGATGCGTGAGGACATGAAGGCACAGGAGCAATCATCCACAGATGGTGTAGCCATGGCATTTGGACCCGGACTCACCGCAGAGTTGATGAAATTCACTTATGTACCCTCATTATCTTCCGTGATGGAGGAGCATGATCATGTCCTTCTTTAGAACACTGTCCATTCGGGCCAAGGAAGATGAACTGATGGACGACTTCTCTCTGGGAGGCGAGGAGCTGCGTGAAGCACTCCGACATCTGAGACGGCTTAACAAAATATTTGCAGCACCTGGCCCAACTCTCGCTGGTGTGGAGAAGTTATGGAACTCTGTCGGGAGGCCGGATAAGCTGACTCTTCTGGATGTGGGGGCAGGTTCAGGAGATGTGAACCAGAAGCTACTGCATTGGGCGGATCGTCAGGGCATTCAATTGGAGATTACACTGGTTGATCTGACGGAAGAGGCGTGTGAGGAAGCGAGACAACTATTCCGTGACGAACCCCGAGTTCAGGTACAGCGTGCCGATCTTACACAACTGCCTGACGCTTCCGCAGATATCGTGACAGGCTCCCAGTTTGTGCATCATTTTGACGGAGATCAGCTGGTTGATATGGTTTCTCATATGCTTCGAGCATCCAGGCACGGTGTTGTCATTAATGATATTCATCGTCACCCCGTATCCTATAAGGCGGTCTGGATTACAACACGTATGATCTCGCGCAATCGTTACATCCGTCATGATGGCCCGCTTTCCGTTGCCAAAGGCTTTACAGGGAGGGATTGGCGGGAACTCAAACAACGGTTAAATCATGACACGATGACCTATGAATGGAAGCCTTTATTCCGTTACTCTGTTGTTATTCCCACGAAAGGAAGGTGATCTTACGTGTCGAAATCGATAGATGTCATCGTCATCGGAGCCGGAATTGCCGGCAGTACCTGTGCAATGCAACTAGCGGGGAAAGGTCATCGGACTCTTTTGCTGGATCGCCAGGAGTTCCCGCGTCACAAAACCTGTGGTGAGTTCATGTCACCAGAAACCAAGGAAATGCTAGAGGTTCTGGACATTCACCTTCTGGACCAAGCGAAGAAACCCAGCACCATGGATCATGCCAAAATCGTTATGCAGCAAGGCGGAGTGATTGAAGTACCGTTGCCAGGATTCGCTTATGGCATAAGCCGATATGAGCTGGACCAGATTTTGCACCAGAAGGCTCTGTCGGCCGGGGCCCAGATTGTGACCAAAGCGACCATAACGAGCATCGAGCAGCTTGAGGATGCCAGTTATGAGGTTCAGGTGAAGCAGGGGGACGAGCGGATCAGCTACAGAGCCAAAGCCGTCATCGGAGCACATGGCAGTAAAAAGCTTCGAGGGATGGCTTCCGCACCTGATCTGCGGGACCAAACCGTATATGTTGGCGTTAAATCCCACTTCAGCGGCATTGAGATTCCCGCTCGGGTCGAGTTATATTTTTGCGATGGTGGCTATGTGGGGATTTCCCCGATTGAGGATGGTATTGTGAATGTTGCCGCATTATTGACATTGGAAACCGTGCAGGGAAGTGGCAAGTCTGTTATCGATTTTTTGCAGGCTGCATCCCAGACGAATGTAAACTTGGCAGCCCGGTTGGCCGAAGGAAAGCCTGTAGACGGAACGCAGGTGTCGATTGCGCCGCTGCATCTATCCAATGTTCCTGAACCGTGGTCCAGATATCCGCATATTGGGGATGCCATGCTGGTGATACCACCCCTATGTGGAGACGGGATGTCCATTGCCCTTCGATCCTCACTCCTGTGTGCAAAGTGGACTGACAAGTACCTGCAAGGCGACATTGAACATGCCGATTGGCAGAGTAATTACACGTTGGAAGCAAGTCGTGAATTCACCCAATTGCTCAGACGCGCAAGAAGAATTCAAAAGCTGGCTTTTGCCAAGACCAATAAATTCTATCCTGGTCTGGCTCGCATGATCCCCGGTTTAGCCGCTTATGTTGTGAAGGCCACACGGTTATCCGAGATGAATGCAGCGCGCTAACAGGCTGAAATTTTGCTCAATACTTATGCGAAAGAGGTTGCTGACGGCGGCCTCTTTTTTTGGTGTACATACATTAATTTGGTGGAGAGAGTTTGGAAAATCGGTAAATGCTCGTATAATAGAATCTAATGTAATAATAGAGGATTAATTCAGATGAAATGTCGGGAGGCACTACTTAACATGAACTATTCATTTTCCAATCGTATCGCAGCACTGCAACCATCCATTATTCGAGAAATCCTGAAGGCTTCTTCGGGGCAAAATGTGATTCCATTCTCTGCGGGAAACCCAGCTCCGGAAACCTTTCCTATTGAGGCGATTCGTACGTTTACCCAATCCATTCTGGAACAGGACCCGGTCACGGCTCTGCAATACGGAATCACCGAAGGATATATTCCCTTGAGAGAAGCATTGACTCAACATTTGAAGACTGGTTTTGATACGGGTAAGCCATCCGATCAATTGTTCATCGTATCTGGAGCGCAGCAGGGGATTGAACTGGCCTGTAAAGTGTTCTGTAATGAGGGGGATACCATCATCTGTGAGAGTCCGAGCTTTATCGGTTCTCTGAACTCCTTCCGGGCATCTGGTGCGAAGCTTGCCGGTGTTCCAATGGAGATGGACGGTATGGATATCGAGAAGCTGGAACAGGCGCTGCAAACGGAGCCGAATGTGAAACTGATCTACGTGATTCCAAGTTTTCAGAATCCTACCGGTGTAACGACGAGCCTGGAGAAACGGAAGGCCATTTACGAGTTGGCTAAGAAGTATGGCGTGATGATTTTGGAAGATAACCCGTACGGAGAACTTCGATTCAATGGAGACGATGTGCCAACGATCAAATCAATGGATGATGAGGGTCTGGTTATCTATGTTGGATCATTCTCTAAAATTCTGTCGGCGGGGCTGCGCGTCGGTTTTGTACAAGCGCCACATGAAGTCGTGGAGAAAATGGTTGTCGCGAAACAGGGAGAAGACGTACATACGGCCATGCTTCCACAGATTCTGGCATACAAGTTCATGACAGAGTATGACTACGCGGGGCATATCAACAGCATTCGTGAGGTATATCGGAGAAAAGCAACATTGATGATGGACAAGCTGCAAGAGCATATGGGTGAGTCCATTACCTATACCCAACCGGATGGTGGACTGTTTCTCTGGTGTGATCTGCCAGCACATGTGCCAATGCTTGATTATGCCAAGACTGCAGCAGCCCAAGGGGTTGCGGTTGTGCCGGGAAATGCATTCCTGGTGAACGAGCAAGACCCTTGTAATGCCATTAGACTTAATTTCTCCACGCCGTCGGATGAACAGATTGTGAAGGGTGTTGAAATATTGGGGCAGGTCTTGAAAGGCTATACCACTTAAAAATGCTTCAATGGGATATATCTACGAAAAGCCGCCAATTGGCGGCTTTTTTTGGCTTTTCTCGTCCTTAATTATCAATCAACGCACTTAATTCAGCCTGAAATACCTTTTGATTCTTCTGATTGAATGTACTCAGCAGCACGGTAACAATCCCATTACCTTTACGTCTGGGAAGCAGGTCAATGACGTCTGCAATGACATGCAGTTCATCATCCGGGAAGACGGGCTTCAAGAATTGAATGTTGTTCATTCCGGTTCCTGCCACAACATGCTCTCCATAGATTCCGACCTCAATCCATAACTTAAAGGAGATATTCATCGTTTGCATGCCAGAAGCAATCAAACTGCCGAAGCGGCCTTGTGTGGCCTTTTCTTCATCCAAATGCATGTACTGTGGATCATAGATTTTGGCAAAAGCAATAATATCGCTCTTGGATAATGCCAAGGATTTTGTTTCGTAGCGCTGACCTATTACATATTCACTGAATTTCATGAGGGTACCTCGGTTTCTTTAATGTGTTTTTTCGCAGTCGATGCCTTGGAAAGAGACATGACCGGACTGGCGTGTTAAAATGCTAGTGAACAATCTGGTGTGTATTGCAGTCATATTGAAATAAATAGATGAAACTGTCTTTGAGGAGTATATATCATGATAACGATTAAAGATGTCGCCAAGATGGCTGGTGTAGCCAGTTCAACCGTATCTTGCGTACTCAACGATAAAGGTAATGTAAGGGAGTCAACAAGGCAGAGAGTTCTTGCAGCAGCAAGCCAACTCAATTACGTGAAGAACGGCCCTGCATCTGAAATGAAGCGTCAGAGTACACAAACAATTGGTGTGATTGTCCATGACATGTCCAGTCCGTATTTCTCAGATTTGGTGAATGGAATACAGTCCATCGCGATGAGCCATGGATACGATATGATCGTCTGTAGCTCACTGGGTGGAGAGAAGTCGACAGCCCATCGTTACATTCGTGAAAGAAGAATCGACGGAGCTATTGTCATCGCTCAAAATATTGAAGATCAGTTGCTCATGGAGGCATCTGAAGCAGGATTTCCGATTGTTGTCATGGATCGGGATCTGGATGCTCCACATATTGTAAAGGTTTTGATGAGTGATACGCAAGGTGGGTACCTGGCTACCCGTTATCTGATCGACAAAGGACATCGGACGATTGCCTATATTAGTGGCCCGACCCATTCGGAATGTAACCTGCAGCGTTATCAAGGTTATCTCAATGCCATGGCAGAAGCAGGCATCGAAGAGAACCCGGCATGGAAAATCGGCGGACAATACATGAAGCAAGATGGCTACCATGCAGCCAAGAAACTGCTTGAAGGAGAACTGCCATCCGCAGTATTTTTTGCAAATGATGAAATGGCCTTTGGCGGTTTGGAAGCCTTCAGAGAACATGGGATTGCAGTACCTGAACAGTTATCCGTAATTGGTTTTGACAATATCCCGGCATCTCAGTATGTACACCCACCTCTGACCACATTTCAGCAACCAAAGACGGATGCTGCCCAGCTTGCCGGTCATATTCTCTTTCAACTGTTAAACGGAGAGTCTGTTGAGACGTTATATACACTGGACATTCAATGCGTGGAACGTGATTCGGTACAATTTAAATACGAGTAGTAACTACTCATCATCATTATGTTCCAGATACTTTTATCAAAAGACAGACTCCTCAACACAAGTTGAGGAGTTTTTGCTGCATCCATCAAGGCAGATGGATATTTTGCGTATATATCCCAACTTATAAGTAAAGGATACCTTTAACTGAGAATATCTGGACGGAGCATGCACGGAAAGGGGAGGCATTATGGACACATCAGCGATAACACAACAAGACCTGCCGTTAACCGGATATCTAGCTGTAGATCAAGAAATGTTGCGCTCCGTTTTTGAAGGGTGCTCGGACGTTGTATTTCATACCTTCCAAACGGCGTGTCTTACTTCAGCCCTATGTGTATATTGTGTTGGTTTATGTGATACAGAGCGGCTTGAACGTCAGGTATTAACGCCTCTCCAGGAAATGGGGATCGAAGCTGCCCAAGTTCCACTGGCATCCGTTAAACAAGTTGAAACAACCACCCAGGCGGTACAGGCCATATTAGAGGGGGAGGCACTATTACTACTGGAGGGTTCAAAAGTTGGAACGGTATACCCGCTATACCAAGCAGCAAATCGTTCAACAGAGGAGCCGCTGGCTGAGTCAACTGTGCGCGGTGCACGGGATGGATTTACAGAATCGTTAACCATGAATATGTCACTACTACGTAAACGTATCAAAACACCTGCATTAAAAATTCATACGCGTAACATGGGAGATCGCACGAACACCAGTATTTCACTTGTCTATATGGAAGGCATAATTGATCCTAAACTGGTGGAGGAAGTGGAGATACGACTGAAGGATCTAAAACTTCGAGACGTACTGGAGAGCCAGTACATTGAGGAAGGCATTGTGGATCAGCGTTATTCACCATTTCCACAGATGATTGCGACGGAACGTCCGGATGTCGTTGCTTCTAACTTGCTGGAAGGTCGTTTTGCTATTCTCGTTGACGGAACACCGTTCACCCTTATCGCGCCAGTGACCATTTTTTCCATGTTACAATCCCCGGAAGATTATTATCAAAATGTGTTTATGAGTGTCTTTGTACGCTGGCTGCGATACGTTTTCTTTGTTCTATCCATGCTGCTTCCATCGGCTTATGTAGCGATTACCACGTTTCATCAGGAGATGATTCCCACCGTGTTGCTTCTCAGTATTGCCCGGGCGAGAGAAGAGATCCCTTTTCCTGCACTGGTGGAAGCACTCATTATGGAAATCGCCTTTGAAGCACTGCGTGAGGCTGGCGTCCGTTTGCCAAAGCAGGTCGGATCAGCGGTTAGTATCGTGGGAGCATTAATTATTGGGCAAGCAGCGACAAGTGCAGGCATTGTATCAGCCCC
Organism: Paenibacillus sp. SZ31; assembly: GCF_012912005.1. GTDB lineage: Bacteria > Bacillota > Bacilli > Paenibacillales > Paenibacillaceae > Paenibacillus. The sequence continues at coordinate 514,620 of NZ_JABBEA010000002.1, read as the reverse complement.
CATGATTATCATAGTAGCGATCACCGGGATCGCTTCTTTCATGATCCCTCGCTATGCTGCCAGCATCGCGACCCGACTACTGCGTTTTCCCATGATGTTTCTGGCGGGAACGCTGGGACTCACGGGTGTCATGTTGGGAGTTATCTTGGTTGTCATTCATCTGAGCAGTCTTCGTTCATTCGGAACACCTTATCTGTCACCGGTAGCGCCAACAATGGCTAAGGAACTCAAGGATGTATGGTGGCGTCCATCTCCAAGGAACAAACCGCACTAGACCCATCTACACTCAAGCAACCAATGCAACCAAGGGAGCGGGATCACACATGTTGACGGACAAAGGAAAAATATCGGAAACTCAATTGGCATTCATGGTCTTTCCCGCCATTCTCGCGACGGCCATCTTATCTGTGCCTGGAATTACAATGCACTATGCAGGACATGACATGTGGATGACTCCAATTATAGGTTCTCTCGTTGGACTGGCTGCCATTGGTATCTCCATTGGACTTGATCGTATGTACCCTGGAAAAACGCTTATTCAATCCAGTGTATCGATCATTGGTCGGATTCCAGGCAAGTTATTCGGCCTGATATATATCGCTTTCTTGCCCCACCTGACGGGCTTGATTATTCGGGAATACGGTGAATTCATTGTCAATAATGCACTTCCAAGTACACCTTTGTTTGTTGTGATGGGTACGATGGTTGTTGTATGTGCGATTAATGTCAGACTCGGGATCGAAGTTGTCGGACGAACCTCTCAGGTATTTGTTACCCTGCTGATCGTGCTGCTAGCGTTGATCTTTATATTGTTGATTGGTGAACTGAATCCTGCCGAGCTGTTCCCTTTCATGGAGAAAGGACCCATTCCCATTATTACAGGGGCCGCTGCACCTGCTGCATGGTTTAGTGAATATATCGTGCTGGCTTTTCTGCTACCTTATGTGAATCAAAAGAAACGAACAACCCGGGTCATGCTGGGTTCCCTTGTAATAACGACAACTGCAATGACGGTTACCAATCTGTTTTGCCTGTTTTTAATTGGTGATTTGACGGATACATTCGTATTTCCGGTCATGATCGCAGCAAGATACATAACCATTGCGGACTTTCTGCAACATATCGAGTCCCTTATTATTGCAGTCTGGATTTTCGGTATTTTCGTTAAAATTTCCGTTTTTCTGTATATCTTTGCAACATCAACTGCGGAATGGTTTGGGTTGAAGGATTATAAACCCGTTGTTGTTCCGCTTTCGTTCCTGTGTATGGTATTTGCTTACTGGGTTGTGTCCGGCGGATCTGGTATTTCCAGTCTGGTTAGCGCTTCAGCCAATTTGTATACGATCAGCATTTTATTAATCCTTCCGGCTATGATCTACGGTGTCGCATGGCTGAAGAAGGGTTGGGCACATGTTCGAAAGAATCGAGCGAGTACTGATTGATGGGGGGAGGGGCACTTGCGAATATCCAGAGTACTACTACTGCCGATATTGTCTTGTGTGCTGTTAAGTGGCTGCTGGGATCGTATCGAAATTAACGATTTGGCCATCGTGCTGGCTACAGGCATCGATTACGAAGAGGGCAAAGTACAATTGACTTCACAGATATTTGTTCCGCGCAAAGCAGGTGGAGGAGATAGCAGTGGGAGCGGAGGCAGTCCAAGCGGTGTCACAATGATTCGAACAGCGGAGGGGCGCACGATTGCCGAGGCGTTGAATCGGCTGCAACGGAAAGTTCCCCGGAATATGTTCTGGGGGCACTGTGAAGTCATTATCATTAGTGAGCAAGCAGGCAAACGCGGTATTCGCGAGTACATCGATTTCTTCCTGCGTTATCCTCAGTTCAGGGAGCATGCATATGTCTTTTCCAGCGAAAAGGCAGCGAAAGATATCCTAGCGTTACTTGATCCCCTGGAGCGAAGTTCAGCTGAATCGCTGCGTGAGATGGCCAATCTGAAGCTTGGTACACGAATTACCGCGCTCGAGCTGGCTAAATCGATTGAAGGTCCAAGCAGCTCCGTCATTTTGTCTCGCATGTTAATCTTACCGCCAGAACCCGATCAGGATAAACTGACTACGACGCCATATGTGAAAGGTCTGAGCTTGTATAATAAGGATCGCTATGTCAAAACAGTTAAAGAACCATTAAGTGTAGGTGTATTACTACTCGCAAAAGAGCTGAACAACATTATCATGCCTGTTGAGTTTGAGCCGTTAGAGGGTACTTTCTCAATCCGACTCATTGATATTAAAACCACCTTGAAGCCGCGAATTGTAAACCAGCATTGGAGCATGAAGGTGGATATCCAAACCAGCGGAGAAGTGGTCTTAAATACGACGGATGCCAATCTGACGGATCCCGCTGTGTTAACTAAACTGGAAAAGGAATGGTCTGCCAAGCTCACATCTCTGGCTTATGATGCTTTAGACCTGTCCCAGAAGGAACTGCGCTCCGATTTCTTCAAATTTGCAGTTGAATTCCGCAGATATTATCCGAAGCAATGGAAGAAGCAGGAGAAGAATTGGGAAACCCTCTATCCTGAATTGGACGTGGAAGTTAAAGTGGATGCACACGTCGTTCGTACCGGTAAATCAACAGGGCCACAGGGGATACCGAATGAGGACGAAACTTGAACGGGATTCACTCCTGTTACAATCCTGAGAAAGAGTGGTGATCGCATGAAACTGGGCTCTATCCTTGGAATCCTGCTGCTCGCGACCGCGATAGTATATGGAGAGTGGAGAAGTTGTAAAGAGAAGCGAGCCAGAATAGTGACAGCAGGGATTACTGCTGTGGCGGCTGTGATTGGTATCATTCTCCTCTTTCAACCTCGCTTGCCTGGTCCCACACAGATTGTGAAGCTTGTATTTGGAAGCGTGGATAAATTTATGAAATAAAATGATAGAAAGAAGGAAGGACCAAGTCTCTGATAAGCAGAGATTTGGTCCTTCCTTTACTTTTAAGCGAACTGTCATTAATGCATCCACTCAAAGATGTCTATTCTTTGATGACAGATGCATTCACGGCATCTTCCATCTTCGTATTGTAGGAACGGAACAGACCCAGGCGCCAGAAGGCGGCTCCTTTGAGGTCATAACGTTTGGCAAGACCCAGCTTATCATCCACAGAGGACGGCGTTTCACTGCTCAGACTGATACCGAGTAGTAGCTTATTTTTCGGGACACCAGTTTGAAGAGCTAGCTGAATGGCTTGGTCCACAAGGCTATTGGGTTCGGGTACCTGGGATTTGGTGCCAACCGGATTATACTGATAAGCCATAATGATCAGATCATCTGCGATGGAGGCAAGTGTCTTGTAATCATATCCTTTATAAGCACTGTTTAGCGGCGGTACCGCCAAAGATAAGGCTGTGTCCTGGGGCAAGGAACTCTTTAATTGCTTCACGTAAGCATTGAGTAGCTTCTGTTGTTCTACCGCATCCAGTTTAAAACCGAGTCCTTCAAAATCCAGAACAACTCCGCCAAAACCATGCTCTGCTACAGCAGCAGTTATACCTTCAATTGATTTCTGTCGCAGGCTGCTGTCGCTCAGAACTTTGGTCAGTTCTCCGTTTCCATCCAAGGCATACACCATGAGCTGTGGTTGGATCTGTTGATCCGCTGCGTCAGCAATGATGGACTGCGGCGTAATATCACCCGCAGCAGCAGGGAGACGATACTCATCACCCTGGAGCGTAAACTGACCTTCACGATCAATGCGGCTCCAGCCAAATGCTACAGAGTTCATGGAAGCAATAAGATCCTTTTCTTGAAAGGATTGCAATGCATAGAAGGCTCTCAAATGCATTTCGCGCCGTGGTGAGACGAGGGAGACGGTTTTGGTTGCTTGATTCCAGCTTACCTGTACATCGAATTGGTTACTGAATGAACTGAGTGGAATGAGTACGCGTCCTTCCCGCTGAACAGGTGCTGCGGGGAGTGTAACTTTTTTACCATTTACGGTGGCTGTGGTACTGCCAACTTGTAATAGCACCTCAGTAGTTTGTCCGTTCACCGTATTCGTCGCTTTTACAGTCTGTGATGTGCTGTTCCAGGTAATATCAATACCAAGGGCTTCCCCGACCGTCCGAAACGGAACGTAAGTGACCCCTTTATCAATTCGGGGAGCTGCATCAAATTTCAGGGGAACATCATCCAGTTGAACTGAAATGGCAGGCGCAGCGTAGACTCCACCCATATTGGGAGTGCTACCAAGGACGGAGAGAGCAATTACAGTAACCGCAGCGATTTTTCCTACACGTTTAATGAACATCGTAAATTTCCTCCAACTTCCTACATAAGTAGTAGTATCATGTTTTGAACAGAATCTAGTAATCTAGCATATGTAGCATAACAAAATTTTCATATCGTTCCAATATAAGAGTTGGATTTTTAGTCATATGGAGGGCAGGAATCGTAATATACTCCAATAAACATTGCGGAAGGAGTGTGTTTGTTGCCAAACTCTACGGGCTTTATTTACAATCCAACTTCGGGTGAGACCCAATCCACTCAGCTCATAGTGACGTGCATTAATGATTCCCTCAATGCACCTGTCAATGTTGAGCTGGAAGTGTTCAGGTGGGACACCACTCAAGCTGCACGCATACCTATTGGTCATGATCTTTTTGAATTACTTCCCCAAGCGACGAGAAGCTTAATCTATCCGCTGATCAATGCGGCGTTTTACGAGGTACAAAGTGATTATTTCAGTGCTACAAGTACGGTCATCCATGTATTCGGTGTTAACTCTACAGGCCAGATCATTCAGCGTGTGCTTCAATCGGAGATGACATTAATTGACCGTTTCACAAATATCCCTTAAACGAAAAGAGGTGAGCAGATGGTAGTTGTGAACATTACTGGAGCGTTGGCAGGCAGTCAATTTGAACCCTCGATTGCAGTTAATACGCTGAACCCGAATATCATGTGTGTGGTCGCTGTGGATACCAGTACAGGACCAACATTGACTGGATTCTATCGGTCCATTAATGGAGGCAGTACCTGGTCCACTACTGTACTTCCTCAACCGGCAGGTTATGCAGGAGCAGAGGCGCCTACGATAGACTATACGTTTCCGAACACCTTTATCATTACCGTGCATTTGTTTAACGGGATCAATGATGGTACGATTGCGAGTTATACTTCTTTTGATGATGGACTAACGTGGCAGCCACCCGTTATCGTGCAGGCGGGTTTCGGTACCATTGTTCATAACGATGAACCGTACATAGCAGTTGACCGTTCCCCAGGAAGCCCGTATAGAGGCAATGCATATGTCGGATATACGCCGCTTGCTACCACTTCTTCCGCTATTTTTACGCAAAGATCGCTTTCACAGGGAATATCCTGGGACCCGCCTGATCGTCAATCGAACCCTCGTGGAATACATGATCGGGCAGCGTTAGCTGTTGGGTTCTCAGGTCAGGTCTATGCAGGCTATATTATTACGGGGCCAGTCAGTCCTTCTGCGTTGTTGCGCATTTCGTACGATGGGGGAATTACCTATCAACCTCCTCTGGAGAGACAGGCAACGTTTATCTCATCCGTCGTACCCGCGCCTTCGCCCTTGCCTGTACCGAATTACGCTTTTCGAGTACAGACCAACTTAAGTTTGGGGGCGGATATATCGAGTGGGCCTAACAGTGGGGCTGTATATGGCGTTTGGAATGATGCACGTGCCGGATATACCGATGTTTTATTCTGCGAATCTCCGGATGGCCTTCTATGGTCAGATCCAGTCAGTATTACAGGCGCACCTCCGGGCACGCAGAATTTTTTCCCGTCGATCACTGTGTCACCTTTTGCAGGCACGATCCGGGTTATTTATTACACGAACCGAATTGACGGGTTTCTGCTGGACGTTTTTGTTGCGGAATCTTTTGATGGGGGTGCCAGTTTCTCGAACCGTCGGATTACAACTACATCCTTTAATCCAAATGGCAACTCTCCGATGCCCACAGTACTGATTGGAGACTATATTACTGCGGCTACAGTTAGTCCGGATAATCTCGCAGCAGTTTGGATGGCTACAACGCCGCCCACGGGTAAGCTGGATGTTTATTTTGGAAACTAATTCAATGTAAATGGAACACCCCCATACCTTAATCTTTAATAACAAACAGATTAAGAGTATGGGGGTGGAGGTATTCATGTTAATCCGAAACGACAAATCCGTCGAAACTCTCGGGGCCTACCCGAACCGTTCCGAGCAGGTTGGTACTGATAAATGCGGAGTAGGTTAATTGTGGCACAATCGGAATGTTAAAGTCACTGGCAGAGAAGACAATCACTTCAGGGTTAAGCAGACCGTTCAGACCATACGTGTAGTTTCCCGAGTAAACGATCGGATCGGTTGCCACTGTGCCTCTTACAATAATAATCCTCACTTGAAATAGAGCAAGCGGTAATTGTACCGTTATGGTTCCTTTTAGGGAGACTCTCAGATTGGTTCCTGCTCCAGCCGTTTGCAGACCAATCTGTGCGAATAACTGAGGTGTGTTAATCACAGGAATCGGTATGGAGATGGAATTAAACAACGCAGCATTTTGCGATGATCTTGCATCCAGAAATTGAGTCAACGTATATACCTCCTATCTGTTCAGATAGAATAATATATTCCTCATTCAGAGATTTGCATGGACGTTGGTGCAGCGCTGGAAATATTAAAGACAAACCGACTGCCCAAGTGACTTGTCTCTTTAAGCCATACAATGCCACCCATTAATTCAGCGAGTTGTTTACAGATGGACAGGCCTAGCCCCGCTCCACCATACTTTCCTGAGTTACCATGAATTTGCGAATAGGATTTGAACAACAGATCCTGGCGATCCTGCGGTATGCCGATGCCTGTATCTCTTATCTCATAGGAGACATGGAGCGTACCTTCTGGATCAGCAGATACCTGAGTGGAGATACATACTTCACCATTCTCCGTGAATTTAAGCGCATTCCCAACGAGATTGATTAGAATCTGACGGACTTTATGCTGATCGCCGATAAGCATCAGATGATCATTTATATTGTATTCTGCGTATAATCGAATTCCTTTTTTCTGTGCTTCAGAGGAAAACAACTGTAGTACGTGGTCAGCTGTGTCAATGACACTATAAGGATTAACCTCCAAAGAGATCGCACCTGCTTCCATTTTGGAATAATCGAGAATTTGATCCATCATAGACAGAAGGCTGGTACCACTTTCTTCAATGACATTAACATACAACGATTGATCCTCATTCAGTGTTGTAGATTGCAACAGGTTTGCCATGGCAAGAACACCATTCATTGGGGTTCGGATTTCGTGGCTGAGGATGGCAAGCAGATTTTTCTTCTCTTCTAGCATTTTAGCAGTGGTTTCTTCCGCACGTTTTAACTGCTGCAAGGTCGTTTCCATCTCTAGCAGACTCGTGAAAAAGGAAGACAAGGAGAGCAGCAAATCTATGTCCTTCTGTTGGTAGGAATAGAAATCCTGATCAAATGAGCAGAGGGAGCCATAAATTTCTCCATTCTCATCATGTATGGGTACACCGACAAATGAACATCCACCTACGAATTCGGTTGCGTCCATATGTCTGGTTAATGGATGAGTCAGATTATTATCGATTACCAACGGGCCTTGGGAATGTTCAGTCACAAGCGCACAGTATGACTCGGCGTTGTCAACGACTAGCCCTTCACCTAATATTAGTTTTTCACGATTATATACATTGAGAACTTTGGTCGATAGATGATCCAACTGGGCGATACAAAACGTATTTGCAGGAATTAACCTGCTCGCTGTATCCATAACGTTAGCAGCCGAATCGTATAATTTATGTGAGACAATGGATAGTACATTAATGAATTCTGTTTTCAACATATTGATTTGACGCCTCCTGATGGTAAAGATTCGTTATGTACTTGTATGTACCAGTATATATGAATTCATAGAATAGGGCATGCATGGTTTTGACAGTGAAAGACGGAAATGAGAAAATATAATGCTGTGGAACATGTATATATTAATAAAATGTTGGAGGCAAATCAATGAATCAGCGTTTTCGAATTACCCGATCCATGCAAGAAAGCAATGCGGAACAATCCATCTCCCTGGAAGAGTGCAAACTCTACTTCGCATCCAAACCCGATTTTACCTATTCAACGGTTCTTAACATTGTCGGAGCGGAGAGCACCATGTCCATCGATGGGGACTTTTTTATGTGGGACCTTGAAGGAGCACAGATCGCTTTTCGTTTGTACATGGGAGATCTGTATGTAGCTATTTCTAACGAAGCTATTGTACCCAAAATGATTGAAATTGCAACAGATCTGCACGCAGATATCGTTGAAGGATAAAAGAAGTAGGGAACGAGCGTTGAATAAAATGTAATCATGTTAGTCGTAGTATACTTTGGATAATCCTGTAAAGATGAGACCAAAGGTTCATTTATATTCCATATGTTAGCTTGTAATATATGGAATATAAATGATTTTACAGGAGAGTGAATCAAGTGAAAAAGACTAAATTAGCACTGATTTTATTCATGAGTATGATCCTTACCTTATCAGTAACCGGGATAGGCTCAAGTTCAAAGGCTTATGCAGCTACAGCACGTACACCTATTGTATTGGTACATGGATTAACTGGTTCAGATAGCAATTTTACAGCGATTGAGAGTTATTTGCGTAGCCAAGGGTGGACGAGAGAGGAACTATTTGCGATTGATCTTCCTAGTAAACAAGGAAACCAACTGTTGAATTCTGCAGCGATCAGTCGTTTTGTAGATAATGTCCTCCGCGAAACCGGCCACACGAAAGTCAATATTGTAGCGCATAGCATGGGCGGAGCCAATAGTCTCTATTACATACTTAACCGTGGAGGCGCTTCCAAAGTGGATAAGTTGATTACCCTCGGCGGGGCTAATCGTTTGACTACAACAACAGCTCCGGGTGGGATAAAGGTAACTTCGATCTATTCCACCAGTGATACGATTGTATCCCCGACACTTTCCCGGTTGAGCGGGGCGAACAACATTTCCGTATCCCTCGTATCTCATATCGGTCTGCTGTTTAATTCCCGGGTGAACGCCCTGATCAAAACTGCGTTGAACGAGTAGTTGCACTACGAAATGCATATTCTTCATAGATATAAAATGATGAACTTGAACACGACTGACCACTCAGGGCAGTCGTGTTTTCGTATTGCGGAGTGAAACACAGAAGAGGTCCCTGCTGGAGAGCAAGAACCTCTTCTATTTATTTTAATGTGGCGTAGATGGGCTTGCTGCCTCATGTTCAACTACACGTTGTAATAATTCCTTCAATGCCTTCATGGGACGACCTTGGCGTTGACCTTCAATTATCGAATTCCGTAAAGATTCCACATCCTGAGTGCGTACCTTGCCACCATGATGGAAACGATTGAAAGCTTGATAATCGAGAGGAAACATATCCCGCTCCATTTTAAGTTGTATTTTTGCTGTCATACGTGCGCCCATCACGACACCCATCATCTTGCCGACGAGACCATGACTAGGCAAGCCTGCTATCTCACCTTGGGCACGGCAAGCGAGCTGCCAAAGTTCCGTATTGGCAATAACAGACGAGAAGGGAGGCCAGCCCAAAATATCACAAGCGGCATATACAGGAAAACCGATACTGGAGTAAATATTAAACATGGATGGGCTTACATGACCACAGCGCGAGACTTTAGATTGATTGTAAAGTGCGATAAATTGTTTAGCTACTGCTTTATTATTGGTTTCCACTTGGAAACCGACGTTGTTCGTCGGGTGTTTGTAACAGACAATGGCTTGAGCGATCTGTTTGGGATCGGTTGGCTCATGGACAGGTAAATCAGCCGAGGATTGATGACTCAGCGTACCCAGTATTCCTCGTAGTAACTGATCCTCTCGAATCTGCATCACCTCCAGGTAATGTTCACGGATTCCACTCCCAAACCCGCACATAATGACAGTACTTGTGGAGTTCCGTACAATATTACCTATCCTAGACAGCAGTTCGATGCCTTCTGGTGTGCGACTGGCATTACCATCCAAGGTGACAATAATATATTGATATTGCTGACGCTTGATAGCTGTTACATCTTCAATGACATGATAGCCGCTAAAATCTTTGAGGGAAGCATCGTCATAACAATAGAGCTTCTGCGGAGCATGGAATGCTTCTGTTCGTCCTTTTCGCACTAGAAAAGTCAGATCAGCACCGGCTAAGTGAAGGTGGTAACCCACTGAAAATCCAACGGCTCCTGCACCTACAATTAGAACTTTGGGTTGTTTTGAGTTGGTTGTCATATTGATTGCTCCTCTTATATGGTTGAAATAAAATTATGCGTTTGGATCATTGTTATTAAATGAACATGTGTTGATTTGATATCGCAATGTCAGTATAATCTACTCATCTCTGCAATCACAATCATCAATAGATGTGGTAGTGTTATGAATTCAACAGTTTGGATTACGTTTGTTGAGAAGATGATCATAAGAGGGGTTAGCTCATGGTTGGAATCAAAAATAATAGAAGAACTAAATATACGATGGAGCTTATTAAAGAGGTTTTTCTAGAGCTGTTAGAGAGCAAAAAATTACCTCAAATAACGGTAACTGAAATCTGTAAGCAGGCGGATATCAATCGAGGCACGTTTTATCTGCACTACAAAGATCCTTATGAATTGTTTGAAGCCTTGCAGAAGGAGTTTACGCAAGAAATCATGGAAACGTTAGGACAGGGAGCAAGTCTCTGTACAACGGAGCAATCGATGATTAATCTGCTGAACATTATTCAAGATAAGAAAACCATTTATCAGATCCTGATCTCGGAGAGTGGAGAAAACAACTTTTTAACACAAGTTCTGTTGGAAGATTTTCTGCTAAGAAATGGAGAAGACGCGGGCAGCCAGAAGACATTTACAATGGACTATACGCTCACTTACATGGTTCATGGTTCCTTAGGCATCATTAATCAATGGCTGGAATCCAATAGCGAGGACAGCCCGCAAACGATTGCTCGTCTTATTTCTTCTTTGGGTCATCAGAATATGGCTAAAGGAGATCGTAGGCATGAAGACGCAACCGAATGATCGAATTAAAGTTCATCCAGGCTTTTGGGCTGGATTACATAAATTAGGGATTGGTACTGACGACGTAGCTCGCACTGCACAACTGCCTCTTGAGGTAATCACTCAACCTGTAGTGACCCAATCTCAGTACTTTGCAATCTGGCAGGCCTACTCTGATCTCATTGGGGACACTGCCGAAGGCATCATCAAACTTGCAACCGGATATGAAATATCGAAGTATCCTCCGCCTGTTCTGGCGATGTACCATGCTCGTGATTATCGTGATGCGTTGAATCGAATGGTCCGTTACAAGCAAATGTGTCCTCCCGAGAGCTTGCAGATGAACGAAACAGGAGAGGAATGTATCATTGAGCTCGAATGGTTACATAAGGAGCAACCAGGTCCGTCATTACTGGTGGGTATTACGCTGGCATTCTTGATCGAACTTGGACGGAGGGGCACAGGAGAGACTTTGACTGCAAAAAGGGTTGAATTCTCGCAGCCAATGGGTGACGCAGACACTCTTGAAGCTTACTTCGGTTGTCGTATCGAGACGAATTCCAATTATAATCGGCTGACGCTAGAGCGGAATGATCTGAATCTTGCATTTCTCTCGTATAACGAGGAGTTACTGGAGATTCTGACCCCGGCTCTGGATCGGTCGCTGGATGAACAGGAGAGCAGTCGTTCCGTTACTGAAGTGGTCAAATGGATCATGAAACGCAGCCTCACAGGGAAGCGCCCTGACATCCAGACGGTCGCCAAAGAGCTTCGTATGAGTGATCGTACTTTGCAGCGGCGACTGACGGAGGAGAGTACAAACTTCAAGCAATTATTAACTGAAGCCAGACGTGAGCAGGCCCGAGAGTACCTCGCAGATCCTTCGCTCGATATCAAAGAAGTGGCATTCCTGGTTGGATATGAAGACCAGAATTCGTTCTATCGTGCGTTCCGAAATTGGGAAGGGGATACCCCTTCAAATTGGCGTGTCAGGCAATAATTCTGGCGCAATGTGCTAGTTACTAGGCCCTTCAGACTGCGTAATATTATATCTATCCGGTGCATGAAGCTCTTGGCAATGTCCAGAAGCAGCTGCCGGATAGTTGTAATCATGAAGGAGAAATGCAGGATGGATATGGGACTAAAAGAGAAAACAGCATTAGTTACAGGATCTACAAAAGGAATCGGTAAAGCAATTGCTTTTGAACTCGCCCGAGAAGGTGTTCATGTTCTGATTAATGGACGCGATGATGAAGAGGTGGAACGAACCGTTTGTGAAATCAAGTCCAATTTTCCGGAGACCTCTCCGCAAAAGGCCACGGCTGATCTTGTGGATCTGGCGCAAAGACAAGCTCTATTCGAGAAATTCCCTGAGGTTGATATTTTAATTAATAGTATGGGCATATATGAGATCATGAGTTATGAAGACGTGAACGATGAAGTGTGGGAAAAATATTTCCGTACGAATGTATTGGCTGCCAATGGCTTGTCCCAATGTTATTTACCTAAAATGGTGAAGAACAATGACGGACGTATTATTTTCATCGCAAGTGAAGAAGCGCTTATGCCTTCAGGCCAGATGCCCCAATATTGCATGACCAAGTCGATGTTGCTGTCATTATCCAAAAGTTTGTCCAAACTGACAGCAGGGACCGAAGTTACAATCAATACGATCCTTCCAGGGCCGACATTGTCTGAGAATGTGCGTGAGATCATTGAGGGCATATACCCTGATGAGGCGCTGACTTTCGAGGAAAAAGAGAAAGATTTTATGAAGAGCAATCTGCCGCAGTCCGAATTACAGCGATTCATCAAACCGATTGAAATAGGCAGACTCGCGACTTTTGTATGTAGCCCGTATGCTCCAGCCTTTAGAGGCTCTCCCATCCGAATGGACGGGGGCATGATTCCCACCATATTTTGAAATTGCTGTGGATACAGCATATGTATCCACAAGATGTCGCCAGTATTGGCGACTTTTTTATTTGTAAATGATCTATGCGAGGAGCATCAATCGAGTTTATAATACAGGTATGATTTTCGAAAACGGTTTCTAATACTTGGAAGCGATTACTTATATCGATTAGTTGAATCTAAAAGGAGACAATATCATGATAGCTGCAATAAATCTGGAAGGTATCTGGAAACTCCAACTCGATGAACATAAGGTGGAAAGCGGTCTGAATTTCTCAGACGTGATTACATTGCCAAATACTACATCTCATGCGGCCAAGGGTAAGAAAAACCAGAATGTGTTAATCGGTGCGCTAACGGATGAGTATTTATTTGAGGGTTATGCCTGGTTTACACGAGAGATTGAAATTCCCGAACATTTGGCTGGCAAGCGTTGCTTCTTGCATCTGGAACGAACAAGAGTAACCACAGTCTGGATCGATGGGGTGGAATTGGGGACGCAAAACAGCTTGAACACACCTCACCGTTACGAGATCGGGGCAGGGCTATCCGCTGGATCACATACAATTACGATTCGAGTGGACAATACCGATTATCCAACCAAAGGCGGTCACCTTACATCCGAAGATACACAGACGAATTGGAACGGCATCACCGGGAAGTTGGAACTTCAATTTTTCGAGCGTGTTTTCCTGGATAATGTTCAAGTTTACCCTGTTTTGGCGACTCGATCTTTCGACATTAAGGCAGCACTTATCGGTGACTTGCAAGGAGTGCGAATCGTGGTATCCGCTGTTGCTGTCAGTGCAGATCCGGTGTTTAGGACAGAGGAACAGATTTTCGCTCCGGATTCGCAGGAGATCCAGCTGACGTACACGATTGGTGAAGATGCGATGTTATGGAGTGATGATGAACCTAATCTGTACCAACTTCACATTCAACTGCAAGATCAGGATGGTGAAGTGCTGGATTCCATCGAAGTATGGACGGGATTACGGGAATTCCGGGCTGCCGGAGACAAATTCACCATTAATGGTCGCAAAACGTTTCTTCGAGGCAAACATGACGGGCTGATCTTTCCGCTCACGGGATACGCGCCAACCGATGTGGATGAATGGGTTCGCATTCTCGCTATCTCCAAGTCCTACGGTATCAATCACTACCGTTTCCATACCTGTTGTCCTCCGGAGGCGGCTTTCATTGCAGCGGATCTGCTCGGCATCTACATGGAACCTGAGCTTCCATTCTGGGGAACCATTACGGATGAATCATCGGATGGGCATAATCAAGCAGAGCAGGATTACTTGATTAGCGAAGGATTTGCGATGCTGCGTGCTTTTGGTAATCATCCTTCGTTTGTCATGATGTCCATGGGAAATGAATTATGGGGCAGTAAGGACAGATTGAATTCGATCCTGAAGGCGTACAAAGCATATGATCATCGTCATCTATACACCGAAGGTTCCAATAACTTTCAGTTTGTGCCGGACATTCTGGAGGAAAGTGAATTCTTCTGCGGGGTTCGTTTCTCCAAAGAGCGCCTGTTCAGAGGTTCTTATGCGATGTGTGATGCCCCGCTAGGTCACGTGCAGACCGACTTGCCAAACACGTTGAAAGATTACGATTCGAACATTGTACCGGAGCAAGGCAGTGATGTTGACCCTTCTGGGCAAACGGGGGATAAAGAGATTCAGATTCAGTATGGGACAGGCTCCAAAACGGTGCAGGCCGAAGCCGGCAGTGACCAACTTGTCTCACATGTACCGATCATCTCGCATGAAATTGGACAGTACGCCACGTTTCCTAATTTCGATGAGATTAACAAGTATACGGGTTCTCTCAAAGCGAAAAACTTCGAAGTGTTTCGTGAGCGTCTGGAAGCCAATGGACTGGGACATCTGGCGGAGGCCTACTTCAGAGCTTCTGGTAAGCTCGCGGTCGCATGTTACAAGGAAGAACTGGAAGCGGCTTTTCGTTCGCAGCAACTAGCAGGCTTTCAACTGCTGGATCTCCAGGATTTCAGTGGTCAGGGAACAGCGCTGGTGGGTGTACTGGACGCATTCATGGATTCCAAAGGCATGATTACACCTGAGGAGTGGAGAACGTTCTGTTCCGATGCTGTGCTGCTGGCGAGATTCCCCAAATATAATTATCAAGCGGGTGAATTGTTCGAAGCAAGCATTGAACTAAGTTACTTCCGGAGACAAGCGTTGGATGGACTTCAATTGAAATGGGTACTTCAAAGTGAGCAGATCGAAGGCAGCATCCTTTTGGAAGGGAAAGCAGACTTGCCAGCGACCCATGGAGAACATTATGTGAATATCACGGATCTCAGCATTCGCATCCCTGAAGTCTCCAACATGACCAAAGTGGAGCTTAGACTGTCCATTCCGGGCACGGATATCCGTAAGTCGTACGACCTGTGGATCTACCCGAGTCAACAGGAAGTGGACCTGAGCGGTTTGAATCTATTTACCGAACTCTCTGAACAGGCGTTGGAGTTGCTTGAGCAGGGAGAGGATATTTTACTTTTCCCGAATCCCAATCAGATTCAACACGCGATCGAAGGTTTCTACAGCACCGATTTCTGGTCTTACCCCATGTTCCGTTCAATATCGGAGAATATGAAGCGAGAAGTTCCTGTGGGGACAATGGGCTTGTTGATTCAACAGGACCATCCGGCCTTCGAACATTTTGTCACAGAGGAATATTCGACTTATCCTTGGTGGAGCATTGTGTCCGAGTCGTCATCCATCATTCTGGATGATCTGAATAAAGAACTGCAACCGCTCGTGCAGACCATTGATAATTTTGAACGGAATCATAAGCTCGGACTGTTGATGGAGTGCCGGGTGCGGAATGGTAGAGTGCTTATGGGGGCGCTGAATCTGGAGAGCCTAATGACTACGCTGGAGGGAAGACAGTTATTATACAGCTTCGAGCGTTACGTACAGAGTCCAGCATACCAGCCAGCGACCCGTCTGGATGTCGAGGAACTTCGCCAGTTGTTTAACTAAGTTTAGTAGAGAAGATGTAGCAGATTTCTTATTTTACAGAGTTATTCTTAGAAATACGTGCTTATAAGCCCCTACCATTCGTGGTAGGGGCTTTGGCATTTGTTTCATTCTCTTGCACTTTAGGGTCAGAATAATGCATTTCAGCCCAATTCGACTCCGAAACCTATGCTAAAATAGTATATTCGAGAGTGAAATTCAGAGTCGATGTCGATGAAAGGCGGATGTTCCCCCATGTTCAATATTGCAATCTGTGATGATGAGGAGCAGCAACGAGAACGTGTGAAATCCATGCTGGTCTCCTTATCTCTAAAAACCAATTTTGATTTTCAAATTAGCCTATTCACATCTGGTGAACAACTGCTCTCGCACTACAGAGAGGTTGGGGATACATTCAATATTCTCATCTTGGATGTGGAGATGGGCGGAATGAACGGGATTCAGACCGCCAAAGAGATCAGGAATATGAAGTTTCTGGACGTACAGATTATGTTCTTGACCAGTTACCCGGAATACATGGTGGAGAGCTTTGATGTCATCACCTTTCAATATCTGATCAAACCAATCCAGCCGCAAGTTTTCGAGGAAAAGATGGTTAAGCTGTGTCAATATTTTCAGGCATTGGACAAAAAGTATGTGCTGATCAAGTCAGACTATGATGAACTTCTTTTGAAATATGATGATATTCTATGGATTGAGGTCGTCAAAAGTTTAACGATCAAGAACAAATTGAATTTTGTAACACAGGAAAATGTACATGAGACCAAAGGCATTTTATCCAGCTACGCTAATGGTTTGAAAGATCATGGTTTTTTACAGATTCATCGCTCGATTATCATCAACCTGATGCATGTTCAGAAGTTTTCCGGTACCCAAGTCGTCATGCTGAATGGAACGGAACTGCCCATAGGCCGATCCAAGATCAAGGAAGTCAAGGACGCCTACACCAAATACATGATCATGAGGATTCAATGATATGGATACCTACATGATCTTTTCCATCATCTTCGTGACCTTACTTATGGCATTTCAGGCGAACTTTTATTTTGATTCTGTGTTGGGCAAGTCCAGGCGTAAGCCGCGCAGAGCGATCTATTTCATCGTTTTTATCCTGCTTTGTTATTTTTATTTGGTTTCTTCCTTCTCGGACATCATTTCTACTGCTGTTGCTCTGCTATTAATCTTCAGTCTGGCGCAATCTTATGAAGTGGAGTTCAAAATCAGACTTGTTTTTACCATCCTGTATGCGGTTCTAATTACGATGGCGAATACGATAGCTGTATATATTCTCGGAGTTTTGGAATCCACAGAATTCATCTCATGGGAACAGTTCAACGGAGAAAACCACTGGATTCTCTCCAAAGTGATGCTGGTTGGTTGCAGTATCATGTTCATTGTTATTCAAATTGTGCGTCTAGTGGCCAAACGCAGAAGTTTTGCCGTCCATTATCGTTATTATTTGCTATTTCTCATCGTACCCATTATTACGATCTATCAGATCAATGTAGCCTCCATATATAGTGAAAAAAACATATTTTACGTCTTTTCTGTACTGGGTTCTCTATTTCTCAACGTGTTCATTGTTTATGTATTCGATAATATGGTGGAAAAGGTACAGCTTGCGCATGAAAATGCCCAGTTACAGCGTCAGATGGACTATCAGGATGCCAACTATGAGAAGACTGTTCACAGTTTCAAAAACATTAAATCCATCATCCATGATATTAACCAGCAGTTTCTGTATATCGATGAATGTATCCAACGTAACGAACTTGCGGCGGCAGGTGACCATATCAAGTCTACATTAAATACCATTGAAGGTGCGTACCAGCGGGTGAACTCCGGCAATCTGGTCATTGATGCTCTCGTTACGAATACCCTGGCTATGGGGCAGGCAAACGGGATCAAAATCGACACCAAAATCCAGCTCCACTCGCAGCATGTCCAGATTGATCGATACGATCTGTGTGTGGTGCTCGGTAACATGCTCGATAACGCAATTGAAGCTTCCAAGAAGGTCAGACAGGCGGAGGATCGATATATCCTCATTGCCATTCACTCCACATCATCTGCACTCGTTATCCAGATTATGAATCATGTAGAGCAACCGATTGTTGACTTGAAAAGTGAGAAGCCTAATCCCGAGTACCATGGGATCGGTCTAACCAATATATCGAGAATCTGCGAGAAATATGGTGGACATATGAGTATTGAGCATCAGCATCGGAAGTTTAACAACATGGTCGTGCTTCCGTTCCACACCAACAATCCCTGAACGTACCGTTCAGGGGTTGTTTTTTTCCATTCAGGGTCCGTTTGCGTTCGAACAGTCTCTTCCCGGATATGATGAATTCATTCATAAGAACATTTGAGGGAGGACATGGGATGAAGAAATTAATTAGTCTTTTATGTACAGCGGTGCTTGTAATTACACCGCTGGCAGATGTCAGCGCAGAGGCGAATAACAGCGGTACGATTGAGGCACGGGCGGAGCAGATCGCCAAGGAAATGGTGCAAAACTACGGTGTCACCAGTGTGCAATATGCGATCATGGATGAAGGGCAATATATTTTATCAGATAGTGTAGGACTGCACGATAAGGCATCACAGAAGCCAATAGACAAGGATAGCATGTATGGCATAGGCTCGGTTAGCAAAATGGTTGTTACGGCAGCCGCGATGAAACTGGTCGATTCCGGTAAAGTAGATCTGGATGAGCCGCTTACTTCATATATCAAGGGTTTTAAAATGGCAGATGCGCGCTATACTCAAATTACACCGCGCATGCTGATGAATCATTCATCTGGTCTTTACGGTACACATTATGGAAACAGTATGTTGTTTGACGATAATGACACCCGCAATCATGATGATCTATTACTTAAACTTCAGTCCGAAAAACTGAAATCCAAGCCTGGCGCCTACTCCGTCTACACTAATGACGGTTTTCAATTGCTTGAAATCCTGGTTGAACGGGTGAGTGGATTAAGCTACAGCGAATATATCGCCAAGTACATCAGTGAGCCGTTAAAGTTGGAATCAACGAAGACACCACTAGATTCCTTTGACAGAGCGCAGTTATCCGAAACCTATTGGCCTACACTTGAGATGACGATGCCTACCGAAAATGCAAACATTATCGGCACAGGCGGAGTGTACTCTACCGCAGAAGAATTGAGTCAATTCGGAGAGGTTTTAATGGGGAACAGACCGGATATTCTGTCCGAATCTGCTGTGAAGGCCATGCAATCTCATGAATATCGTAAGGGCATATGGGTATCTGATGAGCAAAATACGATCAATTATGGCTTGGGATGGGATTCGGTTGACCTTGCACCTTTCAGCGATTATGGGATTACCGCACTTGCCAAGGGTGGAGACACCATGTTATATCATGCCGTGTTAATCACCATACCTGAACATGATATTTCAATGGCGGTTCTATCTTCTGGCGGATCTTCCGTCTACAATCAGATGTTTGCCAGCAAAGTGCTGCTGGACGTTCTGGCAGATCAAGGCATCATTGATGAGGTTCAGCCTGATCAGACATTCTCACCACCTGTCAAAGTGAAGATGCCGACGGAGTTGAATACGTACTCAGGCCTATATGGTACGGTTGGTGCAACGCTGGATATAGTAATCAAGGATGGTGAGATGCAACTGCCTGCCTTGCTGGGAGGAATTATTCCGGAGCAGAACTATGTCTACACAGGCGACGAACATTTTACAAGTGCGGATGGCAGTGTGAAAGCCAGCTTTGTGAAAGAACGTAATGACAAGGTGTATGTTAAAGTTCAGGCGATGATAACGCTACCTGGTTTAGGCCAAACGGTGATGAACACGTATGATTATCAAAAGCTGGAGCATAACGCGCTGGACGCAGCAACGAAAGAGAAATGGACAGCTCGTGACGGCTCGAAATATTATGCGCTGGATGAAAAAATAACGTCGATCTTCTATCTGCTTCCATCGATGCTGATCAAGAATCTGTCCGTTGATGCCGAAAATGGCTATGCTAATGGCACGCAAATCATGGATGCCAATCATGCAGAGAATATCGCTGAGATTCCAGTAATGAACGGAAGAGACGCATTCGATCTGCAATTCGATACAAAGAATGCCGCTGAGATTTTGATTCAGGATGGGCAGGAATACATTGCCGAGGATGCCATTACTCCAATCTTTGGTGGGAAAAAAGGTATTACGACTATTCCGGCTAACGGTCAAGCGCGGTGGTATGCGATCGACGCCCGATCGGCGAACAAATCCATCACAGTGGATTCTCCGGAGAGCGGAGGTTATGCGGTGTATGATGAGAAAGGCGAAATGGTTCACTTCTCTGTAGCAACCAATCAGGAGTCAACGAAGCTCCCGAAAAGTGGTTTTATCGTTTTTGGTGGTGATGCGGGGGATGTCTTCCAGATCCAATTAAAGTAAAGGTTTGGGATAAAACGATTTCATTGAAAAGACCGGATTACGAGCAAGGTTGCTCACAATCCGGTCTTTCTTATTTTTGCGCGTAAAACACCGCAAAGTCCAAGTGTTTGTACATGCAATCTGCCACACTGAACCCAGCTTCCTCCAACCACGCCAATTGATCCTCCAGCGTGGCATTGATATCGACCTTGCGTCTTTCGATCGAAGCCGAGATGGCCTCCTCAGACAAACCACTTCGATGAATCGCTTCTAACCAGCGCTGGCGGTAATAGGTATCCGTATCGGGGGTTCTTCCCTGAACCTGGTCTGCGTTGATGAAGCGTCCACCTGGTTCTAACAGCTGATGTACAGTTTTAAATACCTTTTTCTTGTCAGCGTGGGTGAGATGGTGAATAGACAGCGATGAAATAATCATATCGTAGGAACTGGTGAAATCGTACTTGGAGTAATCCCCGACCACATACTGTACTTGGTTAGTATCAGCAAATCTTCGACGTGCTACTTCGAGCATTTGATCACTAATATCGATCAGGGTTAATCGCGCGTTGGGATACTTTTGCAGGACCAATCCAGAGAGCAGTCCCGTTCCTGCACCCAGATCAAGAATACGTGGAGAATCGAGCGAGCTTTCCATTAGATCCAGAGCCATTCCATAAAAATCATCAAAACAAGGGATAAGCTGCTTTCGCTGCACATCATAATCTTGGGCTACCTTATCAAACAGCTGCTTTACTGAGAATTGCATGTGCTCATCACTCCTTGAGGTTTTCTCCATATTTTACAAACTGGAAGGGATCAAGGGAAATATCGATTATGGATAAGTTCATAGGTTGGACCTATGGGTTCCGAGTCCCTACCATGGGTAATAACATGTAAGTACAGAATAAAGACAGGGAGGAATGAACCGGATGTTACAATCACGTCCTATTATGATGAGTATCTCGCTAATCGTTATGGTTCTTGCACTTGCAGCTTGCTCTGGTAATGAACCTTCTACGCCAGCGGGTGAAACCACTCCAGCACCTTCAACAGAGAATGAGCAAGCAGCTGAAACGGGTGGAACAGAAGAAGCGAATGAAACGGAGCGTCCACAGACCGAGAGTTTTGAAATGTTGACCGCGGATGGCAATCAATCCCTGGAAGCGACTTTGCAACAAGGAGAAGGATTTTCCTTGTACGTATTCGAGAAATTCACGTTTGATGCTGCTCAAGGCCGTCTGTCACTGACCGATAACACTGACTATTATGTGGATATTGAACCATTGCCTTCAGATTATAATCTGGCAGAACTGGAGACTACGGGCAAGGAAGAATTAGAAAAGGCCGGTAAAGTATCTGATTATAGCGGAGAACTGGTGGAGCACCCGCTTGGTTCCGCCGAACTTTATCTTCAGGCCTCTGGTGAAGAAGGCATCAGCGATTATATGGTCTGGACATCAGAAGAAGGGGACGCTTTTCTATTCCGTCTTCATAATCCAAAAGGGGAAGAAGCCTCTGAATTCGCCAGTCTGGTCCTTGTTTCGTTATCCACCGTTCAGGGTGATTCATAATCTGAATGACGAGGATCTATTCAACGAAAGTCGCCAACTGGCGGCTTTTTTTACTTTTGTAAATTGCACGGAGAAGTTGCGAGATGATTCAATCACTTCCATTTGACTTAGAGTATACTCTAAGGTGTAGACTTTGCAAAAGAAGAACTATTGCAAAGGAGATGAACAGAGTGACACAGGAGAATAATTTTAAAACTTTACAACATAAAATCGGCTCCGGCTTCAACCATAACAGCACAGCGCAGGATGTATTGAGAGATATGGACTTATCAGGGCAACTTGCTATTGTAACGGGTGGCTATTCAGGATTGGGGTTGGAGACAACACGCGCGCTTGTGAATGCGGGAGCCCGTGTCGTGGTGACTGCGCGTCGTCCATCGGTCGCGAAAGAAGCACTTGCTGGTCTGGAAGGCGTTGAAATAGACGAATTGGACCTCGCTGATTTATCCAGCGTTCGTGCTTTTGCCGAGCGGTTTCTGGCGAGTGATCGGAGCATCGACATGCTTATTCTTAATGCTGGCATCATGGCTTGTCCGGAGACGCGGGTAGGTCCTGGTTGGGAAGCTCAATTTGCAACCAATCATCTGGGACACTTTGCCCTTACCAATCTGTTATGGCCAGCACTGGCAAGTCAGGGGGGAGCACGTGTTGTTTCCTTGGCATCAGCGGGACATCATTTCTCGCCGATTCGTTGGGACGACATCCAATTTGAGCATGGCTATGAGAAATTCCCTGCCTATGGTCAGTCCAAAACAGCAACGATTTTATTCAGCGTTGAGTTGGACAGACGTGGTGCTGAGCAAGGCGTACGGGCTTTCTCCATTCATCCAGGCGGAATTCTGACACCACTACAGCGTCATATGCCAAAAGAGGAAATGATTGCGCTGGGCTGGATCGATGAATCTGGACAAGTGGCTAATCCCGCGTTCAAGACACCTGAGCAGGGTGCAGCGACGCAGGTCTGGGCAGCAACCTCTCCTCAGCTTGAGGGTAAAGGCGGTGTCTACTGTGAGGATTGTGACATCAGTGAATTGGCTCCCGAGGACGGAGGCTTCTATGGGGTTAAAAAGTATGCCATCGACTCCGAGCAAGCTATTCGTTTATGGGAGTTATCGGCCCAGCTGACTCAAACGGACATTGAGCTTTCATAGTCATGTAGTTGCGGCAACAGAGCAACAACTTGCTTCAATGCAAGAGATCAGTTCATCTTCATTTTATCTGGCTCGCATGGCATCACGTCTTCAGGAACTCACGGAAAAGTTCAAAATCTAAAGAGGATGCGATTAATTATAATGAAAACAACATAATCTCAAACAAAATCTCCTATTTAGCATATAATAAAGAAGGAGCATCTCAATTCGGGATGGTGCAATCATTTCTTTATGAATTCAGGGAGAGAAAATCATGAATATTTTTGAACATCAGATACCTTTGGAAAAAGTGAAATTCAATGAACCGTTAAAAAATCATACGTTTATTAAAATTGGTGGTAACGCAGATATTCTCATCCATCCAACAACGATAGACGAAATCACAAAAATCGTAGAGATTGCCAACATACATCAATTGCCTCTGACGGTTATTGGCAAAGGGTCGAACGTCATCATTAAAGACGGGGGCATCCGAGGAGTAACGATTTCTCTTAGCCACTTCGATCAAATTAAAGTGAATGAAGACAGTATGATTGCGCAAAGCGGCGTTGATATCATTGATGTGTCCAGACTCGCTTTGGAGCACAACTTGACCGGTTTGGAGTTTGCTTGTGGCATTCCCGGGAGCACAGGGGGCGCACTTTACATGAATGCTGGTGCTTATGGTGGCCAGATCGCCGATGTTGTTGAACGTGCGACTGTGATCACCAAAGATGGCACAGTGTTGGAGATCCCGCGAGAAGAGATGAAATTTGGTTATCGAAATAGTCTCTTCAAGATGGATCACTATATCATACTGGAGGCCGAATTCGGGCTCAAAAAAGGAAATAAGGTTGACATTGCAAGCAAAATGAAGGAATTAACGTTCCTGAGAGAATCCAAGCAGCCGCTGGAGTACCCTTCCTGCGGGAGTGTATTTAAACGACCCGAAGGACATTTTGCTGGAAAACTGATTCAGGACTGTAATTTACAGGGCACTCGTATTGGAGGTGCTGAAATCTCCATGAAACATGCAGGTTTTATCGTGAATGTGGATCACGCTACTGCCCAGGATTACATGGACCTGATCCAATTTATTCAGCAGAAAGTATATGATACGTTCCATGTTGAATTGGAAACCGAAGTAATCTTTCTGGGAGAATAACTTCGATGAACGACTTGAGAGGTCGCCTTTGGCGGCCTTTTTTGTTGCCAAAGTAGTACCAACCATTCCGCCAACGAATGAACCGATCCTACAAACCCACGTCGCGCAAGCGATTGGCTCATGCTATGGCTGATTGAACGATTGTTGCTGACCCCGCTCTCCCTTAACATGTGAACAGAGGAGCCTGCTCGTCATTCACCATCATTTTGTCAAAGGGGGCCCGCGATCGTATGGCTGAGCTGTCGGAAACATCAACGTTGCAACCCGGGGTTACAGTCAACAAACCCGTCAAACCAAGTTATCTACGTAACATTCGAAAACACTGGATGTTGTATGTCATGATCCTGCCCGGTATTTTGTTCTATATTATTTTCAAGTACATTCCACTGGGCGGAAGCGTGATCGCATTTCAGAACTTTCAGATTATGAAAGGCATATGGAGCAGCCCATGGGTAGGCCTGGATAACTTCAAGTTTATTTTTACGTATCAGGATTTCTATCATGTGCTTCGGAACACAGCTCTGATTGCCTTATACAAACTGGTGATCGGATTTCCTGCTCCCATCCTGCTGGCACTATTGTTCAACGAAGTGAGAAAAATGCTTGCCAAACGCTTTTTGCAAAGCCTGTTCTATCTGCCTCATTTTCTCTCCTGGGTTGTCGTCGGGGGGATTGTGTTTGAGGTGCTAGCCTCAGGTGGTTTTGTAAACGCTGTTCGTGGGTGGTTCGGGTTCGAACCGATTTTGTATATGCAACAAGAGCAATATTTCCGTCCAATCGTCGTCCTTTCCTCCATCTGGAAAGAGGTGGGTTGGGGAACGATCATATATCTTGCTGCGGTAAGTGGCATTGACCCCACGCAATATGAAGCGGCAGTAATGGATGGAGCGAATCGTTGGAAACAGACAATCTACATTACGCTACCTGCGTTATTCCCAACAATCCTGACGCTGTTCCTGCTGAATATCGGCAATTTCCTGGAACTTGGCTTTGATCAGATCTATAACCTGCTGACACCGATGACCTACTCGGTAGGAGATATCATTGAGACATATGTATACCGTTCAGGTGTCCTGCAAGGGCAGTATAGCGTAACAACAGCCATTGGTCTATTCCAGTCAGTGATCGGCTTTATTCTGCTCTGGGTCTTCAATCGGCTTGCGAGAAAATCAGGAGAGGGGTTGTGGTAATGATCAAGCAGACGATTGGAGAAAAGCTGTTCCAAACCGCCAATTACATTTTCCTGACGCTTGCAGCCTTTACGATGCTCCTTCCATTGCTGCATCTGCTTGCGGTTTCCCTGAGTTCGCCGGTTGCAGCAGACTCCAAAGAAGTATTTCTGTGGCCTGTCGGTTTTACCTTCGCTTCATGGAAGCACATTCTGCAAAGCTCGGGTTTATGGCAATCATTTGGTGTAACCGTATTCATTACGGTAGTGGGTACTGCACTTAGTATGTTGTTTTCAGTGCTGACCGCTTTTCCGTTGTCGCGCAGAGAATTCATGATTCGCAAACAAGTCATGCTGGGCATCGTGATTACGATGATTTTCAATGCACCGATGATCCCGTTCTTCCTGACGGTGAGGGAGCTGGGGATGATGAATTCCATCTGGTCTCTGATCATTCCTGGTGTAATTGGCACATTTAATATGGTCATTCTGCGTACCTTTTTTATGAGCTTGCCCAAGGAACTTGATGACACGGCAAGAATCGACGGTTGTCATGACTTCCGAATTTTGTTCCAGATCTATCTGCCGCTATCCAAGCCGGTTCTTGCTACGGTCAGTCTGTTCTATGCGGTAGGATACTGGAATACGTTCCAGCGGGCAGTATTGTTCCTTCGTGATCCAGGACTCTGGCCTTTGCAGATGAAGCTACGAGCATATTTAACTAGCCCGGAGGAACTGGCTCAGGTGAACATGTTCCTAGGTGATTACAACTTCAATACAACCACGTTAAAGGCAGCGACGATACTTTTTGCAAGCGTTCCCATAATTTTGGTGTATCCTTATTTACAGAAGTATTTTGTGAAAGGTTCCTTGCTTGGATCACTGAAAGAATAAACCATGTTCAGGGGGATGATTCCATGAGAAAACAACTGACCCGCAAGATGATGCCGCTGATGCTCAGTCTAGCCATGCTGTTGGCTGCAGGATGTGGCTCGGCTACTACTAATTCCGGAAATGACGGAGGTAACGGCGAAGGCAGTGGTGGAGCTGTAAAAGTCAAAGTATTCAAAAGCCATATGGGTGTCGGCAGCTTGCCAACTGCGGATAATCCACATGTGAAATACATCGCTGAACAGACGGGAGTCCAGTATGAACTCATTACAACTCCTCCGGGTTCGGAGCCATCCGAATACTTGAACCTGATGATTGCCTCGGATGAACTGCCAGATATCCTGCGCCCGATTGGAGGCATTGAGCAGACGCTGATTCAGCAGGGAGGCGCGTTGCCACTGGATGAACTGCTGCCTGAATATGCACCGCATGTGTGGGAAAGTATTCCTCAGGAAGCTTGGGATATCGTACGCTCTGCTTCACCTGACGGTAAAATCTATTATGTGCCCAAGGTATTCCTTGTGCCTGAACGTGCACCGTTAATACGTCAGGATTGGGTGGATAAAGTGGGCATGGAGATGCCAAAGACCACTGATGAATATATCGAGCTGCTCACAGCCTTCCGTGACAAGGACCCGAATGGCAACGGCAAACCGGATGAACTGCCAACAAGCGGCAGGGAATTCGGCAGATGGATGGACCATCTGTTCGCGATGTATGGTGTGGCGATGTGGGAAGGATATCCCGAATGGGATGAATACGATGGAAAAATCCAGTACGCAGGGACTACCGACAATATGAGGGAAGCAATCAAGTTCATTCGCATGTTATATGTGGAAAAACTGCTGGACAATGAAACCTTCTTGAACAAAGGGGAAGTGTGGCAGGCAAAAATCAATAATAACCTCGTCGGCAGCTGGTACCATTTGCCTGCAAATGTGCGAGATCGGTACAATGCGATGCTGACCCAGGCTCCAGATGCCTACATTGCAGCAATGCCGTTGCCCAAAGCCGAAGGGTTTGAAGCTTTTGTCACCCAGAAGAGCATGGGCGAACCGGAATGGATGATCCCAGCCACCAAACAGGATAATGCGCCAAATGCGCTGAAGCTGCTGGACTTCTTCTATAATCCTGAAAATGATGAGTTCGGTCGCTTCGGTCTTGAAGGTGAGCAGCATGAAGTCAAGGATGGACGCAAAGTCATTCTTCCACCTGCTGACAATAAACCGCTTGCCTTGGGTATGAAGAATCTCACTACAGCAGAAGACATGAATAAACGAATTGAAGAGACATATCCAGAAGATCAGCAGCAAATGGTCAAAGACATGTTCGAAGTCAGTACTGCCGATGCACGGCAAATTGCAGGTGACGGTCTGCCAGCCTCTGTATATGAAGGTTTTCCTGATATCCAGTCCCACAAGCTGTTCCAGGAGGTATTGACCAAGATTGTCATCGGCGAGCTGCCGATCGAGGCTTATGATGAATATGTGAAGAAATGGAATGCTTCCGGGGGAGAAGTGGTCACCAAGCGTGTACAGGAATGGTATGAGAAGGTGAGAAAATGAAAAAAAGATATGCCCTATGTGGAGTCAGCGGCAGAGCATTAGGACAATTTGCAAAACCAATTCATGAGCTGTTTAGCCATAATTCAGAGGTTGTCGCGCTGTTGGATACCGATCCTGCACGGTTTGAAGTCTATCGCGTGCGTTTTCCTGAGCACACAGAAGTAGCAGTATATGGAGCTTCGGATTTCGGGGTCATGGTCGATGATACTCGGCCTGACTGTATCATCGTGGCTGGCAGGGATGATACCCATGTCCACTATATTGTCGCCGCGTTGGAGCGGGATCTTGATGTTATTACCGAAAAGCCGATGACGACGACAGGAGCTGATGCCAAACGTATTCTTGAAGCGGAAGCAAGGAGTAAAGGCAACGTCATCGTAACGTTCAATTATCGGTATATGCCGATCCACATGCGTATCAAGGAATTGATTCAGCAGGGGAAACTCGGTCGCGTCACTTCCATAGACCTTAACTGGTATATCGATACCCATCACGGCTCCAGTTATTTTAAACGGTGGAACCGTGAACGGGCATTCTCAGGCGGTCTGTCTGTCCATAAAAGTACCCATCACTTTGATCTGGTACAGTGGTGGATCAATCAAAAGCCAGTTGAAGTTTTTGCCTATGGAGCACTGAACTATTATGGGGCTGAAGGTGAATGGAATCCGGCACAGGAGGACGGAAGACATTGTCGTACATGCGATGTGTCAGAAGATTGTGCCTATTATTCCCGTTGGACGTCCCGTAGCCGTCAGATCCGGGTACCGGATGACCATCTGAACCAGCTCGGTACAGCAAGCCAGAAGGAGTTTCCGTACACTTCATACCGCCCAGACCAGTGTATTTTCGATTCCAGCATTGAAATTGAAGACACGTATGCTGCAACCGTGAAATATAATGGCGGCGCACTGATGAGTTATTCGGTCAATTTCTCTCTTCCCTACGAGGGTTACCGTCTTGCGGTAAATGGTACAAAGGGGCGTCTGGAAACACTGGAGTATCATATGCCCGCCCGGACGCCTTTTCCCACACCGGTCCAGACGATTGATTACTTTCCGCTCTTTGGTTCGAAAGAGACGATTCACGTTGTTCATCGTGAAGGTGGGCATGGAGGAGGAGATCCACTGCTGCTCGAGGATATTTTCCTTGGTGAAGATAAGAGACGCCCTTACCGAATTCTGTCGGGCGCTGAAGACGGTGCTTATTCCGTTGCCGCTGGAGAAGCAGTATGGCGATCTGTGGAAGAGCATCGGCCTATTTCCATAGACGAGGTGCTGGGTGGTTGGAACAGCAGAGTGCCCACGCACAAAGGGAGGGAGAAGTGATATGAGTAGCCATGTTTATTTCGAACCGGAGGAGAGCATGGCTTATCAGAGTGGTGGAGGCATTATGCACGCTCTGATGAGCATTGCGGCAAGGTACATTGGAGCCAATCCTCCGCATCCCCCGGTCTACAGAGTGAGTCGACCAGGACTTGTGCGCAAGTGTGATGATCACCGCTACATCTTCCCGCTGGTGAATCTATTCCCCAACATGCAGAGAGGACAGCAGGTCTATGCATGGGCCAAACTGTGGAGCGACAGTGATCAGGAATTTGTTTTTCATATCACCTGCTTCGGACCTGTTAGGCTATATCATAATGGCGTGCTGATCTATGGTTCTGCTCCGGAGGAAGAATATCCTGAGATACCTGTTCTGAAACTGAAATGTCAACTGGACAGAGGCTGGAATCACTTCGTTCTTGAATTCAAATTAGGGAAAAAGGGGGTAGGTGGCCAGTTTGGCACTGGCTCCCGAAAGAACAAACCACTTCACTTCATTGTGCCTTCGCTCGAACGAGATGGGGAAGAAGGCTGGCTCTACAGCGAGCCGTTGGATGTTCCGTTGTCGGAAATTCCTTCTGGCCCCATGCGAGAGAAGGCCACTGGCGTTAACTGGTTGCCTCGGGAGAAAGACCCCGAGAAGCCATCGCCTTATGGACAGGTAGCACGGATGTATGGATTGACCAGTGGCATGTCTGCATATGCATGGACGAAGATAAGTGGTACGAAATGTGGCATTGAGACTGTGCTAATCTCTGGTGAGGCTTACAGCCCGATTGAATTCTCGGTGGATAGCAAGGTGTTATTCCGACAAGAGCAGGCCGGTCTCTTCCGTTTCGAACTGCCATTGTCTGCTGCGGTGCAAGATCTGACTGTAAAGTGTACATGTGGCGACCGGGATTGGGGATTCCGTATGGACCAGACTACACAAGAGTTGCTGACGCCTGCACTGGATGTAAAAGGGCATAGAGACAACTGGCTGTACCTGGGTCCTTTTCAAGCGGAACAGGAGATTGATCTGGCTTCCTGCCAGAGATTGAAGCGAACTGTTCGTAGCGGAACTGGTGAAGAAGTATACTGGCGAACAGAGGTGCCAGGCGGAGAGGTACGTCCATTTCTGGAAAATGAATGGTATGGCCGATGGAACTATCCCCTGGGCGTCACGTTATACGGATTGCTTCAGCTCGGCAAAGCGGGTCAGCGATCGGATATTCGAGACTATGTGCTGAACCACATTGAATTTGCCTCTTCACGTTTCAGCTACTCCTTATGGGACAGAGAACGTTATGGTGCAGCTGGGCTGAATAATCAGCTCTCCCATATCGACAGCCTGGATGACTGTGGATCTTTCGGCGCCACCATGCTGCTTGCCGATCAGGAACGCAAGTTGGACGGCGTTTCAGAGACGGCAGCTCATATCGCAGACTATATTTTGTATGAACAGGCTCGTCTGGAAGATGGCACGTTATACCGCAAGATTGGTGTCTCCAGATCGATGGATAACACGATGTGGTGTGATGATCTGTATATGAGCATCCCGTTCCTGTGCAGGTACGCCGAATGGTCAGGTGACGATAAGCTGCTGGATGAAGCGGCAAGGCAGGTTCTTTTGTATAAGAAGTATCTGTATATTCCAGAGCGTCAAATCATGTCCCATGTATTCGATGTGGAGCGAGGTGAGCCAACACGAACCCCTTGGGGCCGAGGCAACGGCTGGGTGTTGTTCTCCCTGTCAGAGCTACTGACGGCCCTTCCTCAAGAGCATCCATCCTATACAGTTCTCATTCAGTTCTACAGGGAATTGTGTGAAGGGTACTTGGCATTGCAGGGCAGAAACGGACTGTGGCATCAGGTATTAACGGACCCGGAGTCGTATGAGGAAACATCCTGTACCTCCATGTTCATCTATGCGTATGCCCGAGGGGTGCGAATGGGCTGGCTGTTAGATCCGAAACCCTATGCACAAGCGGCGTATCAAGGGTGGAAGGGGCTTACGGAGCGCACAATTGATAAAAGAGGCAATGTATACGGCGTATGTCGTGGCTCCAGCTACTCCTTCACGAATCACTATTACAAGCATGAACTGGGTTGGAATCTGAATGACACCCATGGGATCGGCATTGTACTTCTTGCTGGGCTTGAAACTATTTCCATGCAAGAATGGCAGATAAACACGCCGGTTTTCGCTACGGAAATGGTCGGAACACCGGAGAAATTGGAGAAATCATCTTTTTAGAGGGAGAAAATAGGCTGTTGGACCGGGTCGTATTGGGCATATGGGAACGGTATAATATCGGTATATTGCATATGAGGTGGGATAATTGTGACCCTTTCCTTCTTAAAGTGGCTAAAATTCAATGTCACCAATACCCAGACCCGGCTGCTGCTGATTCTGACTGTTGTTGTCTTCATGATTATTATTGCGGTGGGGATGACGACATATTATTCTTCCAAATCGGTGTTACAGCAGGAATTAAGTGAGCCGCAACACCAGATGCTGCGTATCAGCATGAATGATATTGATGAAGTGATCCGGGAAAGTGATCAGATTGCGGTGAAAATTGCACTGAACAGTAATGTATACCGATTTCTCACCAATGAAGTACAGGGATCATACCGCAATATTACGGAACTGGTGCAATTTCTGGAAACCTTAATCAGTAGTACGTCCTTTATTAAGAGCGCTTACATTTTTGATATGAATCGGGAGAGCATTGTTGCCTTCCCACAAGGCTACAGCTCCAGCAAAGTTAATTTCCCGGATTCGGATTGGGTTAGCGTTGCCGATGAACTTGAAGAGCGTCCCATGCTGGTCAAGCAACGTGAGATTTCCACATCGTCTGGTGTGTCCATGCCGCAAATTACACTTTACCGAAAAATAATGATTGCTGGCGATTTAAAAGGGGTTATCGCAGTCAATTTCAAGACAGAGAAGATGTTCGAGCACATGCTACTCTCATCCGTCTCTGACCTTGACAGCCATCGATTCATCCTCGACACCAACAACCAGCCTTTATATGATCTTGGCAATTATGCTGTCGGAGAGGAAGCCGTCAGTCATGTGCTCACCCAACTGGATGGTGAAAAACTTGGTGAGTTTAAACATGAAGGTAAGCTTTTACTGGCTTCACAGACCATTTCACCGTACACCGGATGGCGTTATCTGTCCGTGATATCACAAGACAGTCTCTTGGCTAATGCACAGAAGATCCGCAATATTGTTTTTATCGTATCTTTGTTGGCTCTTGTAGCAGGAGCGGTTACGATCACAGTTTACAATGCAGCTGCTTTTAGACCCGTAAGACGCATGAGACAATTGCTCAGCGGGTACGACCAGGAGAGAATCCATCCGGAGCAGATTGATCTTGAGAAGATAACGGGTCAACTGTTAACGGATCATGCTCAGCAGGCCATCAATCTCAGGCAGACCCTTCCGGAAGCTTCATCCAAATTTCTGACGGATATCTATAACGGACATATGACAGGAAGTCGGGAAATTAGCGAGAAATGGTGCCGTTATTTCAAGGATTGGAGCGATGAGCCACTCTCTATTGCCATGTTGTCGATTGATAATTATAAGGCTTGGTGTGAGCGCTTTACGAAGTCAGATCACTCCCTGCTGAAATTTGCCATTGGTAATATCATAGCTGAACTGTTGTCTGGACAATGGCGGGTGTTATCAGCTGATCTGGGCAGAGACCGGATGCTCGTGATGCTTCAACCGATTCATTCTGGCGGTAGCAAGAGCGTAGCGACAGCAATACGAGAGACGATTGGCATGATTCCTCGCTTGCTCAAGTTTCAGGTGTCAAGCGGCGTAAGCGGGGGGCACGACGGATTCATGCGACTTCAGCGAGCCATGCATGAGGCGGAGAGTGCGCTGGATTACAGATTCTACTTGGGGTATGAACGAGTTATTTCGTTTGAAGAGATCTCGGGTCTGCAACCGACCGAGAATACATTGGAAGAACTTGAATTCATGACTCAACTGACGGAGACCGTCGAAGCAGGCAGGGGTGAAGAAGCCCTGAGGACTTTTGACAAGATAGTTGGTCGAATGACGCACGAGCAATGGCACCCTTCATCAGCGCTGGCCTTTCTTGAAGCTGTTGCAGCTACACTTGAACGAATTCGCCTGAAGCGCGAGACAGAAGGTTGCGGACTCGAAATGGTGGATATGCAGACCATGCATCTGGAGGCTGTCTGTAAAGTGCTGCGAAGCCAGATCGAAGGTTTGGCTGATTGGTTCGGTAGCCTTATGCTTAGCAAGGATTTCATACTGTGCCAACAGATGATTGCATTTATGAACAACCATCTGGAAGACTCGGTAAGCATTCAGGAGATTGCCGAGCATGCCGGGATCGGAAGCAGTTTGGCAAGTCAGTTGTTCAAGCAGGAAATGGGCGATACCATCCACGGATATTTCACTAAGCTTCGCATGGAACGTGCCTGTGAACTATTGCTGGATACGGATTATAGAATTTCCGAGATCGCAACGATGGTGGGTTATCAGCATGAGAACAGCTTTATTCGTGTGTATCGAAAATACAAAGACATTACACCGGGCAAGTACAGGGAGATAATGCGAAGCCGCAGGGGTGTGCTACAGGAATCTTGATCCATACTTGAACCCATAGAATGACAAGGAGGCAGAGCCATTGATGGATCGACAATCGGTCGTTACCAGGAATCATCCGGTATTAACACAGCTTGAGCCCAGATCGCCTTTATCTGTAGGTAATGGAGAATTTGCATTCAGTGCTGATTTTACGGGACTTCAAACGTATCCAGATCTGTATGAACTACCTCTTGGTACACAATCCAACTGGGGTTGGCATTATACGGGCGGTCATCATGTATTCGGAGATGAGGATATTGTCTATCAGGCATTTGAGACATATGGCCGCAAAGTGCCATACCCCATGAAGCCCGAAGACAAGGAAGAAGCCTATCACTGGCTTAGGCAGAACCCGCATCGACTTCAGCTTGGACGCATTTCATTTCGTTTGTTAGGAGAAGATGGTCAGGAGATGGACGTCACCCATGTCGTCCCGGTACGTCAGGAATTGAATCTATGGACCGGAATTCTGCACAGTGAATTTACCGTGCAGGGGGAAGAAGTACGTGTAGAGACAGCCTGTGACCCACGACTCGATTGTATCGCCATTCGTGTACAATCCGGATTAATCCGTAAACAGCGTCTGCAGCTGTTTCTTGTATTTCCATCCCCTGATATGACACATCGGAGCTGGTCCAAATCAGTATTTCCCGACTGGAAGCAACATGACAGACATTCTACTGTGCCGACATCGGTCACTTCGACTTCCGCATCATTGAAGCGTGTGCTGGATGAAGATGAGTATGAAGTGAAATGGGTCTGGGACGCAGGCCGGCTGGAACAGACGGGAGCCCATGAATTCACACTATCTCCCGAGGCCGTACAAGACTCGGACATCTGGTCGTGCAGTGTATCTTTTGCTGCACATAAGCCGGAAAGCTTGCCAGCAGATGCTGTGTTGCAAGCAAGCTCGGTCCATTGGAATCGGTTCTGGAACGATGGTGGAGTGATTGATTTCGAAGGCAGCTCAGATCCGCGTGCCGCTGAACTGGAGCGCAGAGTAGTCCTATCCCAGTTTCTGAGCGCGGTGCACAGCGGTGGGTCCCTGCCGCCGCAGGAGACCGGATATATGTACAACAGCTGGTTTGGCAAAATGCATCTCGAGATGCATTGGTGGCATGCAGCGCATTTTCCACTCTGGAATCGTACCGATCTGTTGTGCAAAAGTATGGACTGGTACCTGACCATCCTGCCAGAAGCTCGCGAACTGGCCCATTCTCAAGGTTATGTCGGCGCACGCTGGCCCAAAATGGTGGGTTATAACGGGCATCAGACTCCGTCCCCGGTAGCTCCGGGATTAATCTGGCAGCAACCCCATCCCATGGCACTTGCTGAGATGTGTTATCTGTCGTGGCCTGATCCTGCCATGTTAACACGGTATAAGGATATCGTATTTGAAGCGGCTGACTTTATGGTGTCCTATGCCCACTGGGAAGAGAAAAGACAAGCGTATGTGTTAGGTCCGCCGCTTATCCCCGCGCAAGAGAATCACGCTATGAACGATAGTTTGAATCCGCCTTATGAATTGGAGTACTGGAAATTTGGCTTGGAGATTGCCATCCTGTGGGCAGAGCGATTGAATCATCCAGCCAATCCAGACTGGGCAAGAGTGGCTACGTACATGGCTGAACCTCGACATGAGAACGGCCTTTATCTTGCACATGAGAACTGTCCGCACACTTTTACCGATAAGAACCATGATCATCCCTCTATGGTCGGAGCACTTGGTCTATTGCCAGGTTCGTTGATCGATCCGGTGATCATGAGAAATACGTTGCTCAAGGTCAAAGAATGCTGGGACTGGGAATCCGCCTGGGGTTGGGATTTTCCGATGTGTGCGATGACAGCGGCCAGATTGAATGAGCCGGAGCTTGCAATGGATTTCTTGTTGATGGATGCGACGAAGAACACGTATTTACCTAATGGGCACAACTATCAGAGAGCAGGGCTGTGGGCATATCTGCCCGGGAACGGTGGTCTGCTGACCGCTGTCGCCATGATGGCTGCCGGCTGGACAGGGGCAGGAGAACAAGCGAATCCGGGATTTCCGCGGGATGGAAGCTGGACTGTGAAGTGGGAAGGTCTTCATCCTTTGATGTAATCGTCAGAAGGCTAAACCCTCGAAATAACGTTACAGATGGCATAGTCCATCAGAAGGAGGATTTCGATATGGTTGGAACTTCGACAAGGTCAGTTACACAGGAACGCAGAATGTCTGTCAAAATAGCAGATACCTTGCTTTCCGAATGTCAGAATGGCAATCACCCCAAGATTGCAAACAAATGGGGTTATGTGGGCGGGATGACGTTAATGGCACTTGAACGCGCAGCCGAATGGAATCAAGAATCCCGCTATGCGGAACTTGTTCAGCGTCACATGGATGACCTCATCGAGAATGACGGCACCATTAGGACCTACCAGCTGAATGATTACAACCTGGATATGATCAATGAAGGCAAAAATCTGTTCAGTCAGTGGAAGAATTCCGGCAATGAAAAGTATGTTAAAGCGATCCTGCACCTCGTTGACCAGCTTAAAGGACAGCCCCGGACAAGTGAAGGTGGATTCTGGCATAAGAAAATATATCCCTTTCAGATGTGGCTGGATGGGATTTATATGTCTTCACCCTTTCTGGCTGAATACGCCAGTGTTTTCGATCACCCCGAGAGCTTCGATGAAGTGGCACGGCAGATTCTGTTGATTGAGCGAAAGACACGTAATCCACGAACTGGTTTATTGCATCATGCCTGGGATGAGAGCAAGGAACAACGCTGGTGTGATCAAAATACTGGTCGATCCTTTCATGTTTGGGGCCGGGCCATGGGATGGTATGCAATGGCGGTGGTGGATGCACTGGAGCATTTTCCGGTGGATCACCCACAGCGCGGACAGATCATGGGTATATTTGAACGAATGGCCTATGCGATTGCTCACGCTCAGGATCAGGATAGCGGACTCTGGTACCAAGTGATGGATCAGAACGGCAGAACAGGAAATTATCTAGAAGCCTCTGCTTCCTGTATGCTGATCTATGCACTCGCGAAAGGCCTCAGGTTACATTATCTGGCTGAGCTGAACCGTGAAGTCGTTGATCATGCCTATGCAGGCATATTGAAGCGGTTGGTCACTGAAGATGAAAATGGGGTGCATCTGCACCATATCTGTCATGGTGCCGGACTCGGTGGCAAGAAGTATCGGGACGGTTCTTATGAATATTACATCAGTGAACAGGTCGTTAGTGATGTACAGATGGGCGTAGCCCCATTCTTGTTAGCCAGTATTGAGATAGAGAGACTTGGAGCGAAAGAAGGGTGAAACATCACATAGACCATCCAGACACCTCAGGCACACGGCCGGACAAGAACAAACTATTGCTGAAATATCCCTCTTCCTGGTGGCAAGGGATGTGGCGAGAAGCATTTCCTTCCGGAAACGGTAAACTTGGTGCTTCAGTACAAGGTGGAATTCAGGCGGAAACCGTACTCTTGCAGCACAGTGAATTATGGCACTGGGGGCACAAGGATGAGCTGCCCGATGTCAGTTATACCTTATCAGAGACCCGCAAGTTAATGGATGAGGAACGATATCTGGAGGCAAGCTGGCATCTGACTCGTAAGCTGCAAGAAGAAGGTTACGCGTCAAGGCTGTCTTCCCGCTATCCGCTGGCAACAATGACGGTGGGCATGCCTTGTAATAACGCTTTTCGCAAATATCGGCGGAAACTGGATATGGACACAGGAGAAGTTCAGGTGCGCTGGCTGGAGGGGAGTCAAAGCTATGCAAGAAGTCTGTTTGTCTCGCGTGCAGACGATTGTGTTGTCTATGAGATCCAAACCCATAGAGTGAAAGATGGAGTAAGTGCACAAGGAACAGGTTCGGCTGGGCATTCATTGCTGTCGGGAACTATAGGCCTGCAATTCCCGGAAGGTGACCGGGTGAGAGAAGACGATGAGTTCAACGTTCTAAAGTCGTCTATAACGATGAGAATCGACCGGGATGATCGTGGAGACTACCTTTGCTATGGCGGGAGAAATGACGATGGACAGGACTATGGTGCGGTGCTACGACTGATCCAATTGAACGAAATACCTGATGCGATTCATGATAAGCAAAAGGAAAGCGAGCCTAACGAAGACACGCACAGCAGGCAACTTCATTTCCATACCTCTGGAAAAGTGCTTGTGCTTGTCAAAATGTTTGCTACGGGTAGACGAGCGGAGGAATGGACACGGTTGAAGCAGGAACTCGCATTGCTTGAGAGCGACTACAATACGTTGCTGGATCGGCATATCTCACTGCATCAACCGTTATTTAGGTCCGCTGAACTTGATCTGGATGATGAGAATGATGACGGGCGCTGCAATGAAGAATTGCTTCTGGAAGCCTATGAAGGTGAAGCACCTACAGGGTTAATGCGCAAGATGTGGGCCTATGGTCGATATCTCTTCATCAGCGGAACTTCTGAACGTAGCGGATTGCCATTTGGATTATACGGCTTGTGGGGTGGAGATTATCGCTTGATCTGGGGCCACAATATGGCGAATGAGAATGTGCAAATGATGTATTGGCACACTGCGGTAGGTGGTTTGTCCAATCTGAATCGTTCGTTGTTCCGCTATTACAACGGATTAATGGATGACTTTCGGAACAATGCTCGCAAGCTATATGGCTGCCGTGGGATTTACATTCCCGCTGGAACAACACCGGGTATCGGGGTGCCTAACCAGATTGTTCCGGTAATCATGAATTGGACGGGAGCAGCAGGATGGATCGCCAGGCATTATTATGCTCATTATCAGTTCACTGGGGATAAGCAATTTCTGCTGGAGGAAGCCCTGCCCTTTATGAAGGAGGCCCTTCAGTTCTATGAAGATTTTCTGGTGCTGGGTGAAGACGGAAAATATAAGATGTACCCGTCTGTTTCGCCAGAGAATACACCTGAGAATTTTATGCCTAAGCATGGACAGCCATTGGCCCACCCTATGCCTACAGCCATTAATGCGACTATGGACATTGCGATTATGAAAGAACTGCTACAGCATGTCATTGCAGCCAGTCGACGAACTGGAGTGCATACGTCTAAGATTCCTTGCTGGGAAGCCATGCTGGAGTATATGCCCGATTATCTTCTTGAACCTGAGGGAGCTGTGAAAGAATGGCTGCATCCTGCGTTTGAAGATCGACGTGATCATCGTCATCTTTCACACCTGTATCCTGTTTTTCCAGGACAGGAGCTCACCCGTGAAGAACAGCCAGAACTGTTCCAAGCGTTCGAGACAGCAGTTGATCAGCGAAGGCTTGGTGCTCAGAGTGGCTGGTCTCTTGCACATATGTCGTCCATATATGCTCGACTTGGCAATGGTGAGCGAGCGCTGGAAAGTCTCGATATTCTTGCGCGCTCCTGTGTGCTGAGTAATGGGTATACGTTGCATAATGATTGGCGCAATATGGGGGTATGTATGTCCATGCCTGCTGCCCCCATTCAGTTAGATGCCAATATGGGCTGGGTTAATGCAGTACAGGAAATGCTTCTCTATGTATCAGAACAATGGATCAAGCTGCTGCCGGCTTTGCCAGAACGCTGGGTACGAGGTTCCATACACGACTGGCGTATTCCCGGAGGTAGTCTGTCCTGCACATGGGATCAGAGCTCAGGTTTGTTCCGGGCAGAAATCAGCGCCTGTCGCCGCATCATGATGAAGCTTCATATTCCTGAATGGGTAAAAGCATGCGAGATGCTCAGTAGAAGTGCCTGCCTATGTGAACTTGATGAGAATGGCATCTATGAGCTTGAGATTGAAGCTGGAGGGGAACTCATTCTGGAGCAAACAAGGTTTGGAAAAAATGATGAATAAAATGCCGCCCTTTGGCGGCATTTTTTACATAGGGATCTAATCAATCTTATAACTGCCGATCGTATCTACTTCACCATTTCCGCTAATCTCCCGGACAGAGACGTTATGCGGTTGATGATTAATGATTAGTTGAACGGTATCTCCGGATTGGATTTCATACAATGAACAGGTCGCCTCACTTACTACGATCCCATCGAAGACTTATTTTCCAGTCTAAGCGTGCTGCTGTTTTTATGGTTAGGGATGTAACGGTGGTTAGATGAGTTTTGGATCATCTGGGGTTCGATTGGCCTTCACATATTTGAGCTGCGCAACGATGATGACGCTGATGATCACCAGCAGGAACCACGAACTGATCTTGCTAAAGCTAACCAGTTGCCAGGTATCATGCTGATCAGGATATTTCCAGGCGTTGAAGAATGTAGCGATATTCTCGGCAGTCCAGATGAAGAACCCGACAATGATAAAAGCGAGCGATAACGGCATTCGATAGGTCGTTGTCCGTACCCGGTAGATAATCCACGTTTTCCAGAAAACAATAAATACAAGCGCCGTTAACCACCAGCGAAAATCGGGAATAAAATGATGGGTGAAAAAGTTAATATAGATGGCTGCTCCGAGCAGAACGGAAGGTAATAAACCAGGCCAGCCGGTCATGTCCATGCGCAGTCTTCGCCACACCTGACACATAAAACTGGCTACACTTGCATACATGAATCCACTATACAGAGGGACACCAAGGATTTTGGTGTAGGCTTGCTCCGGGTATGACCATGATCCCATCCATACTTTATAGATTTCCAGCACCAGGCCAATAATGTGAAATACACAGATGACCTTGATTTCATCTCGGGTTTCCAAGCCGCTTCGATACATCAGGTACTGCACTGAAAGCAATACAAGCAGAATGGCATCATATCGATGCAGGAAGGGGATCGGGATTACGCTGGAGAGAGCCAATGTTCCAAAGATCGCTACAGGAAATATGCAGCTCATGGCCTGATGATAGCCGAAATGAAGTAGTTGTATTAGAGGTTTCAATTCAAGTTTCGCTCCTTTCATAACACGTTTGAACATCATTCAATGATATGATTTAAGGGTGTTCATCATGGGCGTTTTTTTGCCTACACTCCATAATATAGAGTTCATTGATGAATAAAAAGAGAAAAAAATGCGCAAATCTGTTCTTGTTTTCATATTAAAACGAATACCCTTCATTGATAATGATTTTCAATTAGATTAGAATAAAAGAATAAAAAGCTCACTACGTCTCGCATAACGAGAGGGATGTGACTATACCAGGAGGAATGAATATGTTGATTCAAACTCGAAGCATTATTGTCCAAAAGGGATATAGTGATAAGATTGTGGAACGTTTCAGTGGTCCAACTCCGGTTGTGGACATGCCCGGTCTGATTGATTTTAGTGTCATGGTTAACAAGAAAAGTACAGAGAACGAAGAAGTGATGGTAATCATTCGTTGGAAATCGGAAGAAGCATGGAAGAACTGGGAGAAAAGTGATGTTCATATCAAAGGCCATCGTGAGAAGAGAACACAGGAGAAACCTGATTATCTAATAAGTACAACCGTAAATATGTATCAGGTACAGACCGTGAAGACAGGTAACGGTTCCGAACAAGGGTCATAATCAGACAGCGATTTTGGAATTCGGTCGATTCTATGAGAAGGCTCTATTAGAGGGCGATAGGGTGGCTCCATGTATATTCTCTCGTGGTTATGTTAAAATGAAATTCGTACAATTACATTAGACAAGGAGGCCGCTATGCAACCGATCAAACCTCAAGACATTCAGCTCCGGATCAATCAACTTGCTGATCAGGACTTATACGTACATCTCGAACTCACGTCAGGTGCTTACGCACACCACATGGATAGCACAAGACATCCAGCATCTGCATTCATTACCAATGCGGCCATACGATATACGCAGGGTTCCATCTCAGGTACAGGTCCTTACCGGGTTGGTCTGAAAACAACTCAAGGTTGGCTCTACGCCGAAGGCCTTACACACATTGACGAGCAGGAAGAAGAAAGACTGATTCTAGCTGGCCACGACAGCCAAGGCAAACTGGTTGTGGCGTTACAACTGAGTCGGGAGATGTTCTGATGAAGACGGAGGATGGAATAACCATGAATACTACACACAACGAGCATGAGCGCATCTTGGTGGTGTACCCACATCCGGATGATGAAGCTTTCTCTGTATCAGGAACGTTAGCGAAGTACATAGATGGCGGTGCCCATGTAACCTATGCTTGTCTGACACTGGGCGAGATGGGGCGGAACATGGGGATTCCTCCATTTGCCAACAGAGTGACACTGCCTGCCATCCGTAAACAGGAACTCATCGAAGCTTCTGAAGCGATTGGTATTCAGGACCTCCGGATGCTGGGCTTCCACGATAAAATGCTGGAGTTCGAAGACCCACAGTTACTGGAAGACACCATCATGGCGCTGCTCAAAGAGCTGAACCCATCACTGGTCATTACGTTCTATCCAGGCTATAGTGTTCATCCCGATCATGATGCAACGGGAGCCGCTGTTATACGTACAATCGCTAAACTTCCTGTGGATGAGCGTCCGATTGTTCACTGCGTTGCGTTTGCTAATAATCAGGAACAGTACATTGGCAAACCGGATGTATTCGTTGACGTAACCGAATTTTTGGACAGAAAGATGGCGTCCATCCGTGCCCATCGTTCACAATTCCAGGCAGCGGAGCTTGTCGGAAATTCTGAGCTGAATGATGAAGAAATTAAGAAACGTTTTGGTAAAGAAACATTTTGGACCTATCCATTTGAATAATATAATTACGTAGAAGTCGCCTATATGGCGGCTTTTTTTGTTTGACATCACAATATCGACACAAAAATGTAGGGTCTATAGCCTGATTGAGCTATATGGAAAAAATATCGTTTTAAGTACACTATGATCAGGATTGTGATAACGCTTCATTTATTGCGTTGCTTCAATGGATGAGGAACATGGAGGGTTGATTCGGAGTTGAAAGGAGGGATGGTGTGTACAACCAACGTATATTTGGGGTAACTGTAAGACCTGTTGAACACAATGCCACAGCAATGAGTATCTGCAACAAGGAGCTGGAATTGCGCAGGAAGTTACATGCGTAATCCTTGGGTGAAGTTAGGTACATTCGACAGCTGCAGGAAGATTCGGGTTCGGGGATTGATTTTTCTAATTGGCATGATGATTTTCTTATTATTTTTCCCGCATGGTAAGGCAATGGCCGGCTCCGGCGAGCGTGATCTCATTCCCCTTCAGCCTATAATTGACCGTTCTGCACCGGGAGATATCATTCATCTTGCATCAGGTCGATATTCAGGCCCTGTAACGATTGATAAGAACATCACCATTCAGGGTGATCCTACGGTCATAGTCGTGAATGAGGAAACCACTTCTACAATAACTATTCAGTCGGATGGGGTGAAGTTAAGCGGGTTTACGATTGAGCATAATGCGAATGAACAGACCGCAGCGATTCAGGTTGAAGGGAAAAACAGTGAGATCACCGATCTGCATATTCAGACCCAGGGTTATGGGATGATCATCCGGAATTCGAGTCATGCAACGATTCAGCGGAACAATGTTACTTGGGTCGGATCTGATTCTGCAACCAGCAGCCAGAAGGGCAATGGCATTGATCTGTACAACTCCCATGATAGCTACATTGAAGCCAATGAGATCACCGGCATGAGGGATGGAATCTATCTGGAGAACAGTCGCAAGTCTATCGTGCAAAATAACAGGCTGTTACATACAAGGTACGGCATCCACTGTATGTACATTGACGGCTCTTCTGTCATGGACAATACCGGAGAGGAGAACATGACAGGTGCCATGATTATGGGCGTCAAGAATACGGTTATATCAGGCAATTCTTTTCGCAAACAGAGTACGAATGTTCATTCCCAAGGGATTTTATTGTATGACGTACATCAATCCTCTGTTCACAACAATGTAGTGGAGGGTAATCGTGTTGGGATGAATATTGCAGAATCATCAGGTAATGAGATTCGTGGAAATGCGGTGCTTCGGAATTTTGTTGGCATCCAGCTGGTTCTGGCAGAGGCTAATGAGTTTACACGTAACCGAATGGTGTCTAATGTCATTGAAGCTTCCGCGCTGGATAGCCCGAATAATGTCTTGATGGAGAATTACTGGGATTCCTTTCAGGGACTCGATCTGAATGGGGATGGGATCAGTGAAGTTTCCTATGCCATCAATCCTTTTTATGAGCAACTGGTCAGTCGAAATTCAGCGTATCAGCTCTTTTTTCAATCGCCGGGTATGGTCTTTCTGAGTGAGTTGTTTACAGAAGGCAGAGAACAATGGACTACCGACAAGTCGCCACGCATGAGCATGGATACGGAATCTGATCTGAACATGTCTGTGGAAAGTGCAGCAGGTTCCAATGTGGTGTGGATACTCGGGTTAGTTCTGTTGGGAATGGCGACTTTTATAATCATCTATATGGGGGTATTACGAAAATGAACAAAAGCTTGAACAGAAGATGGACATTGGTCATGGTACTTATGTTTGGCATGGTATTGTTAACCGCTTGCGGAACAAAATACGCGGCATTGCCGATCAATGAAGACGTGGATATCTGTGCGATCTGTAAAATGCAGGTGAAGGACGATGCGTATGCAACGCAGCTCACTACGAAAGACGGCCAAAATTACAAGTTCGATGATATCGGGTGCATGAACCAGTGGAAAACAGAAAATGGCACGGACAACATCGGCATGGACTATGTTCGTGATTATAATGACAAGGAATGGATTGAATTCAGCAAAGCCACGTATGTATACGATGCTTCATTGCGTACGCCTATGGCTTATGGAATTCTTAACTTTAAGGACAAGCCTTCGGCTGAAGCTTTCATTGCAGAGCAAGGTGTGGGAACCCTTATGACCGCTGAGGATCTTGCCTCTCATGACTGGAAACAGAACACAGAGAATATGGACATGATGGGTGAACATGGGCATGGTGAGCACGGACATAG
The DNA here is from genome assembly GCF_012912005.1 of Paenibacillus sp. SZ31. GTDB lineage: Bacteria > Bacillota > Bacilli > Paenibacillales > Paenibacillaceae > Paenibacillus. The sequence continues at coordinate 469,888 of NZ_JABBEA010000002.1, read as the reverse complement.
TGAAGAAGGAGTCGGTAATGAGATGCATCAGGAAGGTGAGATGAAAGAAGAGTCAGGCCACTAGGAATGACAATAGAAAATGGTGATCAATGATGTCAGATATGATACAGATTGCAAGACGAGAAGTGAAAATGGGATTTCGCAATCCTTGGGCGTATTCGTTTCTGATCCTTTTTTGCACCTTTAGCTTAAGCTTGTTACTCCTGAATTCGCAGAATCTGGTTGAAGGGTATTCGGGCACAACAGGTTCGATGTTGAATCTCATTCTTTACCTTTTACCATTAATGACGCTATTCCTCGGTTCCTTCTCACTAACATCCGAAAAGGAGGACGGTAGCTGGCAACTGCTGTCCACGTATCCCATTGGCACGATGTCCTTTATTGTTGGGAAGTATCTCGGGCTGTCGATTGTTTTAATTACCATTGTTGCGTTTGGATACGGCCTGATGGGGCTCATTAGCGGGTTAATCGGGAATCCACTGGATGTCATGACCTACCTTCTCTTTCTGGCATTTTCTTGTGGACTGGTGTTGTTATTCCTGACGCTGGCGCTATTTATCGGTTCGTTGTCACGCAATCGGTGGCAGGCGTTAACCATATCCGTGACCGTATGGTTCTTCGCTGTCATTGGATGGCCGACCTTATTGCTTTCTGTGCTGGGACTTATGCCTTATTTGTGGGTGAAACCGCTGTTGATTGTACTAACGCTCATCAATCCGGCGGAGCTGGTACGATTGTTTGTCGTCATCAAACTGGGAGGCGGCTCCATTCTTGGACCAGAATATTATCGATGGGTGGAGTGGGTGCAGCAACCAAGTGGCAGTTGGATCTTCATCGGGATATGCCTATTCTGGATTGCCTTCTCTGTCCTGGCGGTATATGCGATCTGGGAGAGGGGGCGTTCTCATGGATAAGGTGGGACTCGAAGTGATAGGATTGTGCAAATCCATTAAAAAGCAACCAATTGTTGAGGATATCTCCTTTCGCATTACTTCAGGCCAAGTGCTTGCCCTCTGTGGAGGGAATGGTGCAGGAAAGAGCACGGTGCTGCGTATGATCGCAGGAATTCTTCGGCCTACCTCCGGTGAGGTTGCGGTGAACAATGTGCGATGGTTGAAGGAGCGCAAGCGTTATTCAGAGCAGATTGGATATATGCCGGACGATTATCAATTTAATCAAGGACTGAGTGCGGAGGAAATGCTTCTGTTCTGGGCTTCTCTGAGGAAAGTTCCCAAGGAGAGAGTACAGGAAGTGCTGACCATGGTAGGCTTGGAGGATCAAAAGAAAAACCGGGTCACGACCTTCTCCAAAGGCATGCGCCAACGTGTATTATTCGCTCAGGCTGTACTGTCCAAACCGCCACTACTCATCATGGATGAGCCAACGAATGGATTGGACCCATTCTGGATGCAGGAATTAACACAGCTGCTTAAGGGAATCAAGCAGGACGGTCATATGGTCGTATTCTCGACCCATCAGTTGGAGATTGCAGACGATATTGCGGATCAGGTGATATTCATGAACCATGGTCGGAATGTGGGAGAGGGTTCCACCCATGACTTTCGTGATCAATTCGGTTCGCTCCATGCAGCATTTCATCAAAGTCTTGGCTTAAAGTGAAGGTGAGTTTATTGCAGAAGAAGATGAAGAGGTTTAATAACAGACATATACTTACAATACTGATTGGCTTGGTTGCGTTGTTCACAGGTGTATGGGCCGTTTTTGAAAATATGTCGACACCCGAGTCTCAGCGAGGCAACGCTATTCAAGCAGGTGCAGTAGCTCCTGAGTTCACAGCGGTCAATTCAGCAGGCGAACAAGTCAGACTGTCCGATTATCGGGGCAAAGCCGTCATGATTAACTTTTGGGCTTCATGGTGCACACCCTGTGTAAGGGAGATGCCGCTCGTTCACCAGATTGCTCAGGATTATCAGAACGACGTGGAAACGCTGTTTGTTAACGTGGGGGAATCGAAGGGCACGATTCGTGAGTTTATGGATAAGCAGGCGTTTGATTTTCCTGTGATCATTGATGTGACGGGCAACATATCAGGCATGTATCGAATTACAGGTTTGCCGGCAACGATGGTAATTGATAAGGACGGAGAGTTCCGTCATATATTGCTCGGTGAACTTACCGAAGATACACCGTTGCAGCAATGGCTGGAAGAGAGTATCTAGTCGTGAACGTTGGATGGTGAGAAAAAGGCAGGAATGACCGAGATCGCCCAGATTATAAGTGAAACGAATGTACGATAAAAGTAATCACAAAAAGTAACCGGATAAAAAGCCGGACACCCATTTAACGAAGGGGTGTCCGGCTTTGCTTTTTGAAGTTATGCCGCTTCGCAGCCGATTACAATACAGCAGCTGAAGCGTGATTGGTGCGGGCGATTCTAGTTGCATCAACCATGTTACGCAGGGAAGCAACCGTTTCTTCCTGTCCACGGGTTTTCAATCCGCAGTCCGGGTTAATCCAGAACAGCTTCGGATCAAGAACACGCAGGGCACGTTCAATCATGCTGCTCATTTCATCTACACTCGGAACTCTTGGGCTATGGATGTCATATACGCCAAGACCGATACCGAGCTCATACGTATTTTCTTCAAAGCTGTGAATCAGTTCACCGTGACTACGGGATGTCTCAATGGAGATAACATCTGCATCCATAGCTTCGATGGAATCAATCATGTCATGGAATTCGCAATAACACATATGTGTATGAATTTGAGTCGTTTCATGCACCGTGCACGTGGAGATGCGGAACGCTTTGACTGCCCAAGCCAGGTAATCGGCTTGTTCATTTTCTTTCAGCGGAAGCCCTTCGCGAACAGCCGGCTCGTCAACCTGGATCATGCCAATGCCTGCCTGTTCAAGTGCTTCGACTTCCTGTCTCAACGCATACGCCAATTGATAGGCAATCTGCTCACGAGCAATGTCTTCGCGTACGAATGACCAGTTCATGATGGTAATCGGGCCAGTCAGCATGCCTTTGACAGGACGCTCAGTCTGCGATTGGGCATATTTCGTTTCTTCCACCGTCATTTCACCAGTAAATGCAACATCGCCGAAGATGATAGGTGGCTTCACGCAACGTGAACCGTACGATTGTACCCATCCAAACTGTGTAAAGGCAAAGCCGGCCAGTTTCTCGCCAAAGAATTCAACCATGTCCGTACGCTCAAACTCACCATGCACCAACACGTCAATTCCGATCTCTTCCTGAATCTTAATCCAGATATCAATCTGCTCCCGGATGAAGGCAGCATACTGTTCGTTGTTCAACTCACCTTTACGCCACAACTGACGTGCTTTTCTGACTTCAGCAGATTGTGGGAAACTACCAATCGTTGTTGTCGGGAAGAGTGGCAATTGCCATTTGGCCTGTTGGGCTTCATGACGCTCTGCAAAAGGACGGGAGCGCTCTGGCTGTTGAACACTGATGGAAGCAATGGCTTTCTGTACAGCAGTGCGGTTCCGGTCTTCGGATTGCTGAAGCGCCTGAAGAGGAAGCTCTGCTTCGTTAATTTTAGCGGTAATCTCTGCACTTGGTGAAGATAAGGCTGTAGTCAAAAGAACAATCTCATCCAGCTTTTCATCTGCAAATGCGAGGGCATTTTTCAGTTCAGATGTAAGTTTTGCCTCACGTTCTGTCGTTACTGGCACGTGTAGCAGACTGCAAGATGATTGCACGATGATACGTTCAGGTGTCACGAACTCAGTCAATTCATTCAGCAAATTCAGTTTTGATTGAAGGGAAGCTTTCCAGATCCCACGTCCATCAATAATACCTGCTCCCAATACTTTGTCCGCAGGGAAACCGGATGTCCGAATGGATTGTGTGTTACCAGAGAGTCCGTGTACAAAATCAAGTCCTACACCTTGAACTGGCAGTGCAACAATATCGTTGTAGTTTTCAACAGATTCAAAGTACGTTTGCAGCATGATATTCAGGCCTGGAACGGCTGCTGCAAATGTCTCATATATTTTATTCAGACGCTGTGCGTCTTCATTGCTTAATTTGGTTACCAGACTAGGCTCGTCGATCTGCACCCACTGAACGCCTTCACTCGCAAGTTCCTGAAGCAATTGAGTGTAGAGTGGAAGCAAGCGGTCCAGCCAAGCGTCTGTCTCGGATTTATCATAGCCTTTGGAGAGCTTCAGGAAGGTTAACGGTCCAACGATAACCGGCTTGCCTTCAATGCCGAGTTTTTCTTTTGCTTCACGATAAGCGAGAAGTGGTTTGTTCTCCGTCAGAGTTGGGGAAGCCCCGTCCAGTTCAGGTACAATGTAGTGATAGTTCGTGTTGAACCATTTTGTCATTTCACTTGCTGCAGCATCTTTCGTTCCCCGGGCAATACCATAATATACGGACAACGGAACGGAACCACCATCATAAGCAAATCGTTTAGGGATAATGCCGAACATCACAGCCGTATCCAGGATATGATCATAATAGCTGAAATCATTCACCGGAATGATGTCGATGCCTTTCGCTTGCTGCTTGCGCAAATGATCTATGCGGATCTCTTGCAAACGTGCGTGAAATTCGTTTTCCTCCAGCTTACCTGCCCAGAACGCTTCCAACGCTTTCTTCCATTCCCGATCAGCACCAATACGCGGATATCCCAATACACTACTTTTCGTCATCGCTTAAAACCCCTCTGCTTTTATGTTACACAAAATTTATCACAGATCCGGAGTTATAATGTAATTCCATTAAATTATACCTAGTTATAGCCTAGGGCTATATCAAAAGAAGTCATTACGTTTGAAATAGCCCCCACTAATGTTACAATGGTGAACTACGTTCATACGAATGATTGAAAGGAAGGCGGTACGCATGAATCTGTATCACATTCAGTCCAACGTGCACGGAATCAACAGAGTAGCATCATTTCTGGAGGATAATTATATTGGAATCGCTTGGTCGGGTACAGGGGATCTGGAGCAAACGCCCCCGGAGTTATGGAAGGAACAGCTGGTTCAGAACGATTGCTTGGATGAGTCGGAATTGGCTAGCACACTCGCGACACTACATATGTTTGCTAACCTCATGCAGGATGGAGATTATGTATTAATTAGCGATGATGAATGGACGTATGTTGGGGATATCGGGGATTATTATTACGACGATTCTATTGGTTCTGAAGAGGACTTGATATGTCACCGTCGCGGAGTTACATGGTTGGGGCGCATTCCTCTCGCTGAGCTGAATGACAAAGTGCAGGCACTGCAAAATGACTCATCCATCCTAGCGAAGTTTGAGTATCCCGTATCACAAGCACAGCTGGATCGCGGACTTGCAGTCAGCGTAGCGGCTGAAGCAACCAACACTCCCTCAACAGTGGTAGATGAAGCCACGATCCAAACAGCTCTCCATGTGCTGAGAGAAGCGTTGCACAGTGAAGATGAAGAGCTGCGAATTCGTGCGGCTACAGCTATTTTACAGTTTGCAAAACAATAAACCCTTAACTAGCCCTGAGATCTGTTCATTCACATTCACATGACTTCGTCCACCGTGGTAACAAATTACAGATGAAATGTCGAGTTCCATATACTTTTTCAAAGAGCAACGAGCCGTCTCGATATCGAGTGTGGTAGGGCCATGAACGCCGCCAAGTATGCCGTCGACACTGTACATTGAATCTCCGGCGATGAGCGTCTTACTATCCATCAAATAAAGACTGATATGACCTGGCGTATGACCAGGTGAATGAATAACGCGAATGCCGCCGCAAAACGGCAGTTCCTGACCATCGATTACCGTTTCATCAACTTTTCCCTTTGGAGGGTGCTCAAGGTGAGCGTCTTTGAGAAGAGGGAGCTGCCCCTCAATATATGGCTTATCCAGTTCATGTGCATATACCCTGACATGATCACCACACTCCTGCAAAATCTCTGGAAGACAGCCGATATGGTCCACATCCTGATGCGTCAAAATGACTGCCTTAAGTTGGCCGATCGGCACGCCTGCCTTTTCGAGTTCGGTACATAAAGCGTCATATTGTCCAGGGAAACCGGCATCTATTAACAAAGCCATTTCTTCATCCCATATCAGAACAGGGTGAATTATATTCCCATCAAACTCAAGCTGAAGCACTTCTATTCCTTTTGAAATTGTCATTATACCAGACCTCCGAGAGATAAAATTCATTGCTCATTACGTTTCTTATGTAAACGAATAGAGACGGCGATAAGATACGCTCGTCCTGTGTTGAACGTGAGCTTATGATGGAGATACTAATGTAGGAGGCTTTCTCTTATAGAAATATTCAATGAATGGGGGAATTGACGCTTGCTGTTGCGAATGATAATTTATATATATCAATAAAACCAATAAGTCCAATAAGATAAAGGGGGTATGTGGGATGACACACATCGTGCGTGCAGCAGCTGAAGATATTCGAAGCGAGGATTCACTGCAATTGATCAAGGAGCTGAGCGAAGAACTTGGTTTGTTATATGGCGGTGATGGAACAGCGGGATTTCAACTGTCAGACGTTGAAGTGCCACGGGCGGCCTTTATCGTTGCCAGAATCGACGGGTATCCGGTTGGTTGCGGAGCACTTAGACCCCTTGATGAAACATCTGTAGAGGTTAAACGCATGTATACTCGCAGTGGCTACCGCCGTAAGGGGATTGCACAGGCTATTTTGACCGAGGCAGATCGTCTTGCAAGCGAACTTGGATACACCAATCTAAAACTGCAGACAGGTCCCCTGCAACCAGAAGCAGCCGCGCTGTATGAACGCGTAGGCTATTATCGAATCCCTATTTTTAGTGGCAATTGGGACAGAGTGTTGGCCTACCAGAAAGACTTGGTACACGAAAAAGTATAACTCTACGAATATAAAAGTAAGAAAGTCGCCGATTGGCGACTTTTTTGCGCTTTAACATGCCCATTTTCATCTGAAAATATATAGACAAACGCGTTTAATCCGTTTCGGTATTCATGATCGAAATGATCGAAGGGTCTTGATGTTGGGCGCCCCATTCACATAATCCTTCCAATACGGGCAATAATCTTTCAGCTTTAGCTGTCAGTCGGTACTCAACTTTAGGAGGGACTTGGGGGTACTCTTTCCGCTCCACCATACCATCAGCTTCCAATTCTTTGAGCTGTGAACTTAATGTTCTATACGTAATCGCGCCGATCTGCCTTTTTAGCTCATTGAAGCGGACAGGTGGGTTTTCTGCCAGAAGGTACATAATCACCATTTTCCATTTGCCACCAATAACGGACAACGTATATCCAAAAGGGGTATCTTGAATATTTTTAACTTTACCGTGGTATTCAGCCATACTCATCATTTACACTATCCTTTCGGCTAGTACCTATCTATAAAGTACATACTCTACTAAAGTTCTGATTGCGTTCAGTTTATATTAAACTTACATTGAAGTAAAGGAAAGCAAAGTGAAGTATTCTGTATGAATGAAGAGCATTCTGAGCAAACGAATTTTGTAAACATAGCTAGTGCTAAATGTATTCCCAGATTCATTAGAATATATCAGGATACTGATATAACGAGTCAAAATATAGGAAGATTACAGATAAAAATATCAATATTATTATATGGGTGGTTCGATGAGAAGCAGAAATTAAACAAACTGAGGAGAGACACCCCCATGGTCACGTTATTGTTAATCATTATCTATCTCGCATTTATAGGGCTGGGATTGCCAGATGCTTTACTTGGCAGTGCCTGGTCCGTTATGAAAAACGATATACATGCGACAACAGAAATGGCTGGTTACATATCGCTAATCATTTCATTTAGTACAGTAGTGTCCAGTCTCTCAGCCAGCCGATTATTACACCGATTCGGAACAGGTAAAGTCACACTATTCAGCATCCTCTCAACAACGGTCGCGCTGTTTGGATTCTCGATCTCGGAGAATTTTGTGTTTTTACTGATTCTGGCGATCCCTCTCGGTCTGGGTGCAGGGTCGGTGGATGCGGCACTAAGTAATTATGTAGCATTGCATTTCAAAGCCAAGCATATGAACTGGTTGCATTGTTTCTGGGGAATTGGCGCGGTGACAGGCCCACTCGTTATGGCATATTGGCTGAATCAAGCTAACAACTGGCGTGCAGGATACGTCACTGTAGGGTTGATTTTGCTTGGGATCGCGGTGATCTTATTGTCAACGTTGTCTCTGTGGAAGATCTTCGAGAAGGGAAGAGTAGAGGAGTCGGGCGATGAGGAGAAACGGGTGAGCAACCGTGAGGCTATACGCATACCCGGCGTGAAGATGTCGATGCTGGCCATGCTTTGTTACAATGGTTCCGAGACTGCAGCCGGTCTGTGGATGGCGTCTTTCTTCATCGGAAGCAAGGGGGTTTCCCCAGGCACTGCCGCAGCACTATCATCCCTATTTTTCATTGGCATCATCTTGGGACGTGTGATCTCAGGTTTTCTTTCGACTCATGTATCCAGCAAAATTCTCATCAGGTATGGTGGAATCGTTGGATGCGTCGGACTGGTTATCCTGGTTATGCCGATTCCGTACTGGATTGCCGCAGGTGCATTATTCATCGTGGGATTGGGCGGAGCACCGATCTATCCGAGCATTGTTCATGCGACACCGGAACGCTTCGGAGAGAAAGCATCCCCAAGTGTAATTGGACTTGAAATGGCCAGTGCCTATACAGGTTCAACACTCATCCCGTTAGGTATGGGGCTCATTGCAAGCCAATGGGGAATGTCCATGGTACCCCTGATCCTGCTAATTTTGTTCAGTGTTATGTTCGCGGCTACAGAGCTGGTTAACAGAAGCAACAAGGCTACGCGACTGACACTCTAGCTTTAGCTATGGGTCATTACGGCTCTGCCACTATACAACAAAGGAACAACCATCGCTGGTTGTTCCTTTTGGTGTGTGGACTTTTTTTATAAGAAGATCAGTAACAATGTACCTGCGGCAAAACAATAATACGAAAAGTATTTCAGGTTGCCTTTGGCCATAATGCCCATAAACCATCTCATGGAGAAATAGGTGACGAAGAGCGTCGTGATGAATGCGATCAGGTAAGGGATAGCCAGCTGTGATCGATTCGGATCATTGGCAATGTCGGATACCCCCATGATGAGTCCACCAATACTTATGGGAATGTACAGCATAAAGGAGAACTTCAAAGCCGTTTCCTGTTTCATGCCGACAGCGATGGACGCAATTACAGTTGCCCCTGAGCGGCTAATGCCCGGAATAAGAGCGACCGCCTGAGCCAGACCTACCAACAATGCATCTTTCGTAGACAGATCACCATCTTGCTTACGACCACGAAGATTACGAATCAGCCACAAGGCAACCCCGGTGATCAATAGTGCAATGGAAACGGTATATACGGACGAGAAGATTTCTTCAATCCGATCTTTAAACAGGACCGCAACGACTGCAGCAGGAATCGTGCCAATAATTATGTATAAGCAAAACATGAAGTCTGCTCGATATTCTTCTTTACGAGTACGAAGGTAACCAAGTGCACCAATAATCAACTTTTTGATATCTTCCCGGAAAATAAAAATAATAGCGATAAGCGATGCCGTGTTTGTTAAAATCTCAAATGACAATCCATTCTGCTTGATGCCCATAAGTTTCTGAGCGATGATCAGATGACCGCTTGAGGAGACGGGGATTGGCTCCGTCGCACCTTGAACAATACCTAAAAACAAATACTTTAACCACAATATAATCTCTTCCATGTTTTCCTCCTTGAATATGTTTCATTGGCTTTTCAAAACTCTCTCTTATAAAAAAAGTGAATGGTTTACTCTATTGATGATAGCTGTTTAACTTGGTGACTTGCAAGTTAGAGTTCATAGAGGGGTGAAATAAACATAGCTTGTCAAATCCTGCATAGCATGATATCGTTGATAACGATTATCAATATCAACGAAGAGGTGGGTTTATTTTGCATAAACAGAGAAAACCAATATGGATCATGATGGCACTCATATTGCTGTTTGTACTTAGTGCATGTGGTCAGGTTGCCACGACGGGGGAAAGCACGAATGCAGCTACGGAGACAGAAACCAAGACGGACTCGGATTCAGCTTCTTCCACTGAACCAACGGCTACTGACGAAAAGGAACTTGTTACATATCAATCGGATGCGGGAGAAGTACAGGTACCCAAAAATCCTAAACGAATCATTGATTTGACGTCGTTCTCGACGGGGTACTTTGTTGCCCTGGATGCACCGGTAGTCGGCGCTTTATCCGGAGCGATGAACAACAAGTATATCAAGGACCAACTTGCAGCGGCGGGCACCAGCGATCTGGGTGAAGAGCCTACCCCGGAGAAGCTAATCAGCTTTAAACCGGATCTCTTCATCGTGTATACTGGCACAGAGGGCATCGATAAGCTGGAGCAGATTGCACCTGTCGTACAGATTACATTTGGTAAGCGCGATTTCAAGGATCTCATGCTCGAGATGGGTAAGCTCACCAATAGAGAAGACGCAGCTAAAGCTTGGAATGCTAAATGGCAAGCGAAGATCAATGAACTTAAGCCTCAGGTTCAGGAAGCTGTAGGTGATCGTACGGTTTCCATCCTGAATCCGTACGCCAAAGGATTATTTGTATTCGGTCATAATTATGGTCGAGGCGGTGAGATCATTTACGGAGAGTTTGGTCTCAAGGCACCAGCCAAAGCACAAGCTGAAGCAATTGACAGCGGCACTGGGTGGGCTTCGATCTCCATGGAACTATTACCGGAGTATTCGGGTGATATTATCTTCACCAGTCCGTGGTCGGGAGATACGACCGATCCCAAGATCGTATATGATAATACATTATGGAAGAACTTGCCTGCGGTGAAGGCAAATCATGTGTTCCAGCTCGACCCGACTTCAGATTCGTACAATGATCCGTTAACGTTGGAAGGTCAGTTGCAGTTTATTTCCGATAGCCTGCTTTCGGCGAAATAAGATAGAATTGTATAAATGGTAGTACTGGAGCATTTCCAAGCGTCGTTCCAAGACGGGGAAATGCTCTTTTTATGACCGCATTCGTTTATATAGGTCGATCATGGATGGATTTTGACCAATTTAATTAAGCTTGATACAATAAGATAACGGAAGACATACATTTAATATCAAGTGGGGTGACCTAGATTGCAACAAAAAAGTGAACGTTTGAATGTATGGTTGTCTTTGTCTAACATTCATACCCATCTGAACGAGAAGTTGGAACAAGCCCTGCTTCAAGAATATAAGTTATCTTTGAAAGAATTTTATGTTTTAAACTTTATATTTAATGCCGAGGGTAAGGAATTACGCCTACAGCAACTACAAGAACTGGTGGGGTTGAGCCAAAGTGCTACATCCAGGCTTGTCGTAAGGATGGAAGCCAAAGACTGTGGAGCTCTGGAAAGACATACATGTGAAGATGATCGGCGTGGCATTTACACTCGTATTACGGAGCTTGGGGAGAATAAATACAAGAAAGCACTCCAAACATTTAATCAGGTCTTGCACACCGAATTGGAACAGGATGGATTTGAGACTCGATTAGAGAACCTCACGAAAGAATTGTTCTAAGGCTAGGGTGAATATAGGGTAATGTATTAATTTACCCTATAGGAAGACTTGACACTCTTTAATATATCCGTTAAATTAAATGCATGCGCATGCTTTTAATGAAGATGCGGTGATTCATTTATAAGGAGGCATTGAATATGAAGGTGTTCGTCGTGGGATCTAATGGACAAATTGGTCAACAGCTTATCCAGCTTTTGAAGAATAGTGAAGAGCACACCGTTCTTGCCATGGTACGAAAACAAGAACAGGCAGACCAATTGGCAACACAGGGTGTGGAAACGGTGCTTGCCGACTTGGAAGGTACGGTTGACTCGATTGCGGATGCTGCAATGGGTAGTGATGCAATCGTATTTGCAGCCGGATCTGGCGGTACAACGGGGCATGACAAAACACTCCTGATCGATCTGGATGGTGCCGGGAAAACGATTGAAGCGGCTCAAAAAGCAGGTATTGATCGATTTATCATGGTCAGTGCAATTCAGGCCAATAACCGTGCAAACTGGCATGATAATATCCTGCCGTACTATGCAGCGAAGCACTATGCTGACAAAGTGTTGGAACTTAGCGGATTAACCTATACAATTATACGTCCAGGTATTTTAAAGAATGAACCAGGAACCGGATTAATATCTGCTGCTGAGAATATCACATCCGGTAACATTGCTCGTGAAGACGTAGCTCAAGTGATTATGGCGAGTTTGAGTGAGAAGAATACCTATAATCGTTCATTTGATCTAATTGCTGGTGAGATTGCAATACCTGAGGCACTGAGTAGACTCTGATCCAGAATGAAAGATTCTACGATATCAGTAGAGATAAGTGAGGACTTTAAATGATGGGATTCATGCTTTTGTCCTTCATACTAGGTTTTTTCATCGCTGTTCGTTCATTTTGGCCGCTGCCTAATCTTAAACATATAGATTATCAAGAATTTCTCAGACAACAGAGTGCGTATCGGCAATATAAGGTGATCGATATCCGAGATGCTACAGATTATTGGGCTGATCCTACTCCGGATACCATTAACATCTCACTGGGACGTCTTGCTTTCACATGGGAAAAATACCTTCTACGAGAAGATAACGTTATTATTATGTCTCCTGGTATACTCCAATCCAAAAAGGCTGCACGTATATTGCGAAAGCGTGGGTTTAAATGTCTTTATGTGATGAAGTACAAGGTTGATGTGATTTCATGAAATATACGGAGATATTAATTATCGAAACTTTGATGCTTGCGCATGCATTGTAATATTTTACTTGATGAAAAGGGGAGTTTATTTTGATGACAGATTTGTTTAGTCCATATTCTTTTAAAGGTTTAGAGCTTAAAAACCGGGTGGTAATGGCTCCAATGTGTCAATATTCAGTTGAGCAAAAAGATGGTATAGCAACAGATTGGCACTATATGCACTACGTTAGTCGCGCTGTGGGAGGAACAGGTCTCATTATCATTGAAATGACAGATGTGGAGCCGGATGGCCGCATTTCAGACTTTGATCTTGGACTATGGTCGGATGAACAGATCCCAGCTCTGAAACGGATCGTCGATGCATGTCACAGTTATGGTGCCAAGGTCGGTATCCAGATTGCTCATGCAGGCCGTAAAGCAGAAGATGCCGAAGTACCAGTAGCTCCGTCCGCGATTGCCTTTGATGAGAATTCCAAGCAACCTAGAGCGCTCACTACGGATGAGGTTAAAGGAATGGTTGAAAAATTCCGGAGTGCTATAGCTCGTGCTGTAAAAGCGGGATTTGATGCGATTGAGATTCATGGTGCACATGGTTACTTAATTCATCAATTCCATTCTCCACTAACGAATAAGCGCGAAGACGAATACGGTCAAGATTTAACATTATTTGGTCGTCAGATTATTCAGGCTGCTAAGGCAGAGATGCCCGAAGATATGCCCTTGATGATGCGTATTTCAGCTAAAGAATATGTAGAAGGTGGCTATGGAATTAACGAAAGTTCCGAGTTTGCCAAAGCTTATAAAGAGGCAGGCGTTGATGTATTTGACATCTCATCTGGTGGCGAGGGACCTATTGCTGCATGGGGCAGACCAGGAACTCATGCGGCATATCAAGTGCCTCTCGCTAAAGCAATCAAAGAGGCTCTTGATGTGCCCGTGATTGCGGTTGGAAGACTGGATGATCCTACGTTGGCGAATGCAGTCATCGGAAATGAAGAAGCCGATCTCGTTGCAGTAGGAAGAGGTCTGTTAAGAAATCCTTACTGGGCCTTGGAAGCAGCATCTGCTTTGCGTAAGGCAACGGAAGTTCCAAAACAATATACGACTGGTTTTTAATTTATTAACAATTTTATGTTAATGATTTAACGATCTTCATTAATACATGAATAAGAAAGGACTCCGACTGTCAAAACAGAAGGAGTCCTTTTTTGGGTTAAACTAGCCGAACTAAAGGAACAATATTAGCCAGTAACCAGTCAAGAGATGGTAGTTGGTTCATCGGTTCTGCCTCTTAAGCGTTTGATATCTTCTCTAGGCGGAAATCCGAACATGCGAGAATACTCACGACTGAATTGGGAAGGGCTCTCATAACCTACCTGAAATGCGACATCTGCTGCATCGGTGGACTTGGATAATAACAAGCGCCGAGCTTCTTGCAGCCTCAGTTGTTTTTGAAACTGAATCGGACTCATGGCAGTCACTTCTTTAAAGTGTCTGTGCAGCGAGGCAGTACTCATATTTGCCAAATCCGCCAGATCCTCAATCCGAAAATTTTGATCAGAGTGATTCACAATATATTCAATAACGTCTCTAATTCGATAGGTGTGGCTGCCCTCAATGGTAGCTTGCTCCAGGGCAATTCCATGGGGGCCCTTCAGAACTTTATAGAGAATTTCTTTTTTGAACAAAGGAGCGAGTAGTGGAATATCTTCTGAATGTTCTTCCAACAAACGGGCTAACCTGACGACCGCATCGAGCAGAGAAGGCTCAGCTTGGCTGACAAACATCGCACGTCTCGTCGTTTTCCGCGGTCTTGCTGGGAAATCAGAATGATTCAATACCTCCAGAATCTCACTGGATGTGAATTCAAGTTTCAGGGCCAGATAGGGAGCCTCAGACGTGGCTTGAATCACTTGTCCACTAACCGGCAAGTCAACGGTTGCCACGATATAACTTCCTGGGCCATATCGGAAACGATCCTGTCCCAGCAGGACCTCTTTCTGGCCCTGAACGATAATGCAGAAGGATGGTTCATTTACTCTAAATAATGGTTCAGTAACGACCGATTCACGGATTAGAAATAATGAGGGGATCGCAGTCGGGTGCACCCCGTCCTTGTCGGAATAACGGTCAATGCGTCTGGCTAATTCATCTTGATGTTCGTGTATTCGATCAGACATACGTAGTTCTCCTTTTTCGACACAACATTATAAATCACATTCTATCGTATATTGACCTAACGCGGTAGAATACGGATAGAAATAGGCAAACATTTGATGTGAATGGATAAGACATGCTGATTGCTGGCTGCATATTCACAAGTACACAGGTCATGATATACTACAAGTACAGAAGATATACATTTAAGGAGCAGCTAATACATGATCTGACGAGCACCCAAGGGAGCTGCTGCACATTTTATTTACTGATCGTTCCCGATGTGTTAGATTGATTTTGGGAGGGAAGTCGAATGGCTAGAAGTAAAGAGTTTGAAGTGAACGAAGTATTGGATAAAGCAATGAAGATCTTCTGGGAACAAGGCTACGAGAAGACGTCGATGAGTGACCTGGTTGAGCATATGGGAATTCATCGCAGAAGTATATATGATACGTTCGATGATAAGCATACGCTGTTTTTGCAGGCTATGGATCGGTATAATGGCAAGATCAACGCCACATTACTCGCAGAAATCAAAGCGTCCAAGACGGCAGTGGAAGCACTGCATAAAATTTTTGGAATTATGATCAGTGAAGCAGAAGATACGCCATCGGGTTGCTTGATCGTGAACTCTGCGGTGGAGCTGGGCGCACGTGACCAGGACGTGGATAACCGATCTCTTGATTCATTTAATGAAGCAGAACAGATGTTTGAGCAGATTATTGAATGGGGACAGCGGGATGGAGAGTTCTCCTCAGATCATGATGCGAAGGAAATGGCAGAGTACCTGCATAATACTTCTGTCGGTATAAGAGCCATGGCCAGAACTTCAATGGGTAAAGAAAAATTAAATCGAATTATCAATGTATCGATAAAACTTTTGGGAAAATGATACAGTAGTTCTACACGCAGTAGAATGTGTATTCCTAAACTGCTATTCAATATGGTGAGCAGAGACGTACAAAAAAAGTAGCTTGAAATCCGTTAGCGGACTTCAAGCTACTTTTTTTGTCTTAATTTCATAAAAATCATAAGCCATCAATTGGTGATGGCATTTTCAATCGGTTTAATTTTGTGAATCTCTTCGGTTCCGGCTTCCAAAGCAGTTTCGTAGTAAGAGCATTTGTGCTCAATGACTTCCATGGTTCTTCGTAGTTCCTCCATTTGTGCTTCCACAATCGCTTTTCGCTCCGTAAACATGTCATATCTTTGCTTCAGCGTGGAGTCCCCTTCAGAACACCATTCAATGAAGTCCTTAATGTCTTTGATGGGCATCCCGGTCAGTTTCAGACATTGAATGATCTTCAAAAAGTCAATGTCGGAGTCTTTGAACAAGCGTGTTCCGCTCGTGGTACGTTCCACAAAAGGCATGAGTCCTTCCTTATCGTAATAACGCAATGTATATACCGTAAGGTCTAATTTTTTGGCAACTTCACCGATTGAATAGGTCATTTAGAATGAATTCCTTTCTACAGGGGGTAGACTTCGAGTTAACTCTAGGATTGATCCGAGTGAATTCTACCATGCTGTATAACTGCATGTCAAAGTCGTCGAAAATAAAAAAATATGATAAACATTTGACCTAGAGTTAACTAGAGGGGGTAAGATTATTTTGAACTTTAAATTACTAGGAGGTTATCCCATTGATTATAGCTAAAGCCAGAGCCGTTGACGGACCAGACCAACAATTCAAAAGTGCTGAAATTAAACGACGTGATCTGGATACCAATGATGTATTAATTGAGATTAAATATGCGGGTATCTGCCATTCTGACATCCATACTGCCCACGGTGAATGGGGCCCTGTGAATTATCCACTCGTTCCTGGACACGAGATTGCCGGCATTGTAACCGATGTAGGAACTGGAGTCTCCAAATATAAGGTCGGTGACCGAGTAGGGGTCGGATGTATGGTGGACTCTTGTGGTGAATGTGTTAACTGTCGCAAAGGTGAAGAGCAATACTGTCTCAAAGGAAATATTCAAACTTACGCTGGAGTAGACAAATACGGTGAGCATACGCAAGGTGGATATTCAACTCATATTGTTGTCGTAGAGGATTTCGTCGTTCGCATCCCTGATAACATTGCACTTGATGCTGCTGCACCTTTGCTGTGTGCCGGTATTACGACGTATTCACCACTTCATCACTGGGGAGCTGGCCCAGGTAAGAAGGTTGCCGTTGTAGGTATGGGTGGTCTAGGTCATATGGCTGTCAAAATCGCACATGCGATGGGTGCGGAAGTAACGGTTCTCTCCCAATCCTTGAGCAAAAAAGAAGATGGACTGCAATTTGGTGCAGATCACTACTTTGCCACAAGCGAACCGGAAACATTCGAGAAACTTGCAGGCACATTTGATCTGATGATTAACACGGTAAGTGCCAATATTGACATTAACGCTTATTTCTCACTGCTCACGCTGGATGGTACACTCGTGAATGTGGGTGCTCCTGCAGAGCCTTTAGCTGTTAACGTATTCTCACTCATCGGTCATCGCCGTTCATTCGCAGGCTCCATGATCGGTGGCATTCGTGAGACACAGGAAATGCTTGATTTCTGTGCAGAACATGATATTGCACCTAACATTGAGGTCATCTCCGCTGATCAGATTGACGAAGCTTACAAACGTGTATTGGCTTCAGATGTGAAGTATCGCTTTGTTATTGATATCAGCACCATGTAATTGTGAAGTATATAATAACGATAGTTATTAAAGATAAAAGAAAGCAGCTGCCGATAAGGTCAGCTGCTTTTCTGTTTGTAATTGAAGAGGTTCTACGACCCAACTTCTTATCGCAACGAACAGAAGATACTTGCGTCTAATAACTAGTTGGAAAAATATGAAAGGAGTGGGATAAGAAAGATGAAGGCATCATTTTCACATCAGCCTGAAAGGTACGAATGTCCATTTTGTCGGATTTGGGGTATCGAGCGACCTGATGAGGGAAGAAAACAAAGGGATATCATCTATCAGAATGAAAACGTAACCGCATTTATAGCGGGCAAATGGTGGCCAAACAATAAAGGACATGTTCTTATAATCCCTAATCAACATTTCGAGAACATCTTTGAACTCCCAGCGGAGTACGCTGTTGAAATTCACCGCGCGGCTCAGCTTACAGCATTTGCAATGAAAAGTACATATGGATGTGAGGGGATTTCGACGCGGCAACATAATGAGCCTGCTGGTAATCAGGACGTGTGGCATTATCATCTCCATGTATACCCCAGATACGTGAATGATCAACTTTATCTGTCAAAAGGTTCTCAATCCGATCCAGATGAACGCGCTTTCTATGCGGATAAGTTGCGTTCTTGGATAAAGGAAAATATTTAAGGTCTTCAGCCTACCTTTTTTCGTTGAGTTGTTGGGCAGATAGGGTTTATGAATTTGATATTCATGATAGAATAAGATTGAATTGGACAAAATAAGTAGTAGATTTCTTGTTATAGGGGGAAACTAATGGAGACCTTTGTAGAATTTATAGCACGCATCGATAACCCGGAGCACCAGGCACGAACGGAAGAAGTATTGAACTGGGTCACTGAAAAATTCCCGAATTTAAAGCAAAAAATAGCTTGGAATCAGCCGATGTTTACCGACCATGAGACCTTTATTATTGGCTTTAGTGTATCCAAGCAACATTTGGCTGTTGCTCCCGAGAAGGCAGGAATTATTCGTTTTTCGGAAGAGATCACGCAGGCCGGTTATGATCACACCAAAGAGTTGGTGCGGATGAAGTGGAAACAGGAGATTGATTTTTCGTTGCTTGAGAGAATGATCGAGTTCAATATAGCGGATAAGGCAGATTGTTCAACATTCTGGCGTAAATAAATAGCGATAAAAAAGAAGACCCCCAACTTCCGAATGCGGAAAGAGGAGGTCTTCTGTATTTTAAGCAAAAGCGATTATTGAGCACCTACTACGGGGTGAGGTACATAAGGCTCTTCAAGGAATGTTACGTCTTCTGAGGTCAACTTAACGGAAAGAGCACCTACCGCATCTTCCAGATGTGGTAATTTGGTGGCACCGATAATGGGAGACGCTACAGTGTCTTTTTGCAGTAACCAAGCAAGTGCAATGTGTGTACGAGGGACACCGTATTTTTCTGCGATGGATGCAACTCGCTCAACAACAAGTCGATCCGCATCGCTTGTCGCATTGTATTTGGATTTCTGAATTTGGTCTGTCTCGGATCGCAGTGTTGATACGGACCAGTCACGGGTTAACCTGCCTGAAGCAAGAGGACTGTAGGGAGTCACACCAATCTTTTCTTCCTTGCATAAAGGCAGCATTTCTCGTTCCTCTTCACGGTATATGAGATTCAAGTGGTTTTGCATGGAGACAAACTTGGTCCAACCATTTTTCTCTGCTACATGCAATGCTTTTTGGAACTGCCATGCAAACATGGCCGAAGCGCCAATATATCTCACTTTACCGGACTTCACCACATCATGTAAGGCTTCCATGGTTTCTTCAATAGGTGTATTGTAGTCCCAACGATGGATGATATACAGATCGACATAATCCGTTTCCAATCGTTTCAGGCTTTTATCAATCTCACTCAGGATGGCTTTTCTGGAAAGGCCAGAGCCGTTAGGCCCTTGATGCATTCGTCCGTGTATTTTGGTTGCAATGACAACCTCATCACGATTGGCATAATCCTTTAATGCCCGACCAAGGTATTCCTCACTTGTACCCAGAGAATATACATTAGCTGTATCGAAGAAATTAATGCCTAAATCCAGCGCTTTTTTGATAACGGGGCGAGAGTCTTCTTCATTCAGTACCCATTCATGGACCCATTTACTGGCGTCCCCAAATCCCATACATCCCAGGCAAAATCGAGATACGTCCAAGCCTGTATTACCAAGTTTTGTATATTCCATATCATCTTCAAATCCTTTCTAATGTTTATTATTGCCACCTGTAGGGTGACCTATTTACACATTATTATGTCATAACGTATCAACTAACCTGTACCACATTTCTATCAAAGTTTTGCCTAATCCTATCACAATCTCTGAATCTGAATCAGTTGAATCCATTGAGGTTCTCATATAAAAAGGAACAAGCCACTCGTTTCTCCAATGGAGATTCAAATGGCTTGTTCATAAAATATTATTTAATCATTGTTTGATGAATCCAATCGCTTATTTTGGTTAATTTAAGATTGGCTTTGATGTTATCATCCAACTCTTCATACCGTGGAAGAAGATCGGTATGCCCATCAATCCATTGGTACAATCCTTTAAGACCTGCTGCTGTCTCACTTCCCAACAAAGGCTGAATCGCTGCTTCAAAATGATCAAAAGGTAGAGACATGAAGCTGATTTTTTCACCTAATACAGCACTGAATTGTTCCGCTAATTGTGCACCTGTCAGAGCTTCTAATCCGGGTGCTGGGATAATGCTTCCTGCCAATTCCGAATGAGTCAAGGCATAATAGTGGAATTGAGCTGCATCGTTTAAGCTAATCCAGGAGATCGGCTTGTCTGCTGGTACCGGGTAGGCCAAAACGCCATTGTTCAGTATTCCGGGAATCAGGAAGTTTTCCAAGTATACAATGGGTTCCACAATGATATATGGAAGACCACTTTGCTGCAATTCATGGATAACTTCACGTTTCAATTCAATTCCTTTGGAATGGGTGATAGGGTCAGGAACATAGGTACCCGTGTTAACTACAATTAATTTAACGTTTGCCTGTATAGCAGCATCAATTGCATTTTTGGTATATTGTCTGATCTTATCCGAATTGAACTCCACAGGCAGGTTTAGGAATACTTTACTTACACCTTCATGCGCCGTATGGAGCTGTTCCACATCTGATAGATCCCCGATGAAAGCTTCAATGTTTTGTTCCTTTAGTGTTTTGGCTGTTGCCTCATTTCGAGTAATCGTGCGAACCTCACAACCGTTTTGAACGAGTAATTGAGCGACAGCGCCGCCTTGGGAGCCCGATGCTCCATATACTAAAAACCGATCATTCTGTGTCATAGTGGTCAATAACTTCCTTTCAATATGTGATTGGAATGGATGAGTTAACACTCAGCATTGACCTCAGCATAACGGATTAAGAATAGGAGCGTAAGTACGCACATTAATGATATAAAGTATCCCTTGAGATACTATGGGAAGGCGTTTTACATATGTTTCGATCCCCAATCACCTAGCTGAAACAAGATCGAAGTCAGGCTTTGTCCTTTTTCTGTAAGGGAATATTCGACTTTAGGCGGAACTACAGGGTGGGTAACACGGTTTATCAAACCAGCTTCTTCAAGTTCTCGTAATTGCCTGGTTAACGTGCGATGCGTAATGGGGTCAAGCATTTTCTGCAATTCATTGAATCGAATTGTTGAATGGCGGATGAGTCGGTTTATAATTAATAACTTCCATTTCCCACCAATCATATTGACTGCAAACTCAACAGGACACCGGTCCTCCACAGGTTCTATATTCATGTTTATGTATCCCTCCCAAAAGCATCAACTCATGTTTCATGTTTCGTTTATTTTATCGAATTAATAAAGGGGTGTATAGCTTACAGCGCATTCAGGGTATGAACCATGCCTAGGGCATAAAAAAAGATGCCCCAAGTGTAGCTCAAGGGACATCTTAATTATATATAAATTATTGTCCAATTCAGACAGAGAAGAAAAAAAGCATTGAACGTGAAAAAAAGCCATGATATAATCTATAGCGCAATTGACGTTTCGATTAAATATAAAGGGTGAATCATTATTTCTCCTAATTTAATTTTACATCCGACATTCCGATTTGTCAATGCTCTTTTTTTGGTCCTAATAAATGGAAAAGGGAGTGGACTTATTCATGGATAAAACAAACGAATGGAAGTTGGAAGAGGAAAGACTGGTGCAGGTGAGGAACAAACTTCAGGCACGACTCGAAGAGCTGGAGCCAAAGGTTGCCGGACTGCATGAACAGGCCGCCGAAATTCGTAAACGGTTCTGGGAAGAAGTGACGATTAACACGGGTTCGTACACGGATTTTGAAGATGCATTCTATACCATTAATCAGCAATCCAGAGTGTTGGCCGAGAGGGAGCGCGGGCACAAGCTGTTAACACAACAATGGAAAAATACAAAGAGACTGCTTCAAACGCCGTATTTTGGTCGTTTCGACTATAAGGAAAAAGGCATGACATTTACTGAACAGATCTACATTGGCGTATCATCTTTCATGGATGAGGATGGATTGAACTTTCTAATCTATGACTGGAGAACGCCAATTGCGAGTCTATACTATGATCACTCTACCGGACCAGCAGGATATGACACACCTTCAGGAAGAATCGAGGGCAAGATGGAGCTCAAGCGTCAATTCCAGATTCAACATGGGCAGCTTCTTAGCATGTTTGATGCAAATGAAACGATTGGTGACGAATTGTTGCAGCAAGTGCTCGCCAAGGGTGCAGACTCACAAATGAAGAGCATTGTAGCAACCATCCAGAAGGAACAAAACGCCATTATCCGTGATGACCGAAGCCGAATGCTTATTGTTCAGGGGGCAGCTGGCAGTGGCAAGACATCGGCTGCGTTACAGCGAGTCGCCTACTTACTGTACAAACACCGCCAAACCGTTAAAGCAGATCAGATTGTGCTTTTCTCGCCGAATCCGATGTTTACCAGTTACATCTCGACCGTACTCCCGGAACTTGGTGAAGAGAACATGCAGCAGACGACTTTTCAGGAATATCTGAACTATTGGTTGGATTCCTCTTTACGACCAGAGGATACCTTTGATCAGATTGAATATGTGCTGACAGCCCAAGAAGATCAAGCTTATGAGGCTCGTCTGGAGGCGATCAAGTACAAAGCTTCCGAGACGTTCCTGCAGGTGCTCCAAAGCTACGGCACGTGGCTAGGGCGAGAGGGCATGCGGTTCAACGGCATTCAATTTCGGGGACGTGAATTCATCACTGCAGACCGAATCAAGACCCAGTTTTACAGTTTGGATCAAAATCTTACCTTGTCCAACCGTATTCTTCTTTTGCAGGAATGGTTGCTGAGAGAACTCGTGACGCTGGAACGTCTGGAGCGGGAAGCAGACTGGGTTCAGGAGGAGTTGAATTATCTGGACACAGATGAGTATGTGGAAGCTTTCGGCATGTTGCACAAGGAAAAGGCTGTATTCGATGTGGCGGAAAAATATGCAGCTCGTGAGAACGGGAATAACAGGGCGGGGCAAGATGAGGGTGCCTTTGACTTTGCAGAGCGGGAAGAGGAACTTCTTCGTCAGAAACTGGTCAAAGGTATGTTTAAACCGTTAAGAAAGAGTGTGCGCAAATTCCAGTTTGTGGATGTGAAAGGCATATATGAACAACTATTTGTAGATGAAGCCGCTTATCGGGAACAAACGAATGGGTCAATCCCGCCGCAGCACTGGCCTGAGATTTGTAAACAGACCAAGGCAATGATTCTCCAGAACAAGCTGTTCCATGAGGACGCTACTCCTTATTTATATGTAAAAGAGATGATCGAAGGCGTCCGGACGAACACGGAGATTCGTTATGTCTTCGTGGATGAAGGCCAGGATTATTCGGCGTTTCAGTATGAATATCTCAAGAAACTGTTTCCTCGTGCCCGCATGACGGTGCTGGGGGATTTCGGGCAAGCGATCTTTATGCAGGCTACGGATTTGGCAGCATCCAACTCGCCACTGGTTCACCTTTACGGAGAAGCCGAAACTACATTGATACGCCTGGTACGCAGTTATCGTTCAACCAGAGAAATTGTTGAATTCACGAAATGCATGCTACCAGGGGGAGAAGAGATTAGACCGTTTGAAAGGGGAGATCAGAAGCCTCTTTTAACAAAATTGAAAGACGATAAGCTGCGTGGTGCGCAGATTCTCGCAGACATCGCCTCGCTCAAGGCTGAGGGGTTCAATTCTATCGCTGTGATTACGAAGACCGCGGCTGAAAGCCATGACGCCTATGAAAGGTTACGAAGTCAAGGCGGCGAAGGGTTACAGCTCATAACAAAGGACACACAGATTTTTGAAAAAGGAATCATGGTTATTCCTGTGTATCTCGCCAAAGGCGTCGAGTTCGATGCTGTCCTGGTCTACGATGCTTCACCAGAAGCTTACAGCCAGGAATATGATCGCAAGCTTTTGTACACAGCCTGCACACGGGCCATGCACCGACTTCATCTATATACAACTAGCGAATGGTCACCGTTTGTGCAGGCGTTATCTGCGAATCTGTATGACACATATGAACACGAGTAATCGTGAAGCGTTAGACGTTGTTGTAAAATTTTATTGTAGAACAGAGAAAGAAAAGACAATGAAAAAGACCCACCGACTAAGGTGGGTCTTTAAGTCTATCTTGAAGCATTTTTAAAATGCTTAAGAATTCCCTCGGATTCCTCTAAACGCATCAGAGTTACGCGATAATATAAGGTTTATCCTTTAACTGCACCGGCAGTGAGGCCGCTGACGATATATTTTTGCCCGAACAGATACAGGATAAATACAGGCAGCGAAGTGAGCACGAGATTGGCGAAGATCAGGTTCCAGTCCCGGCTATATTTGCCGTAAAAATTGTAGATCGATAGTGGCATCGTCCAGGTGGAACTGTCGGTCAGGAAGTACACCGGAATCGTGATGTCATTCCAGACGGACATGAACACCATGATCGCTACCGTTGCGTTAACGGGCAGGATGAGGGGTGTGACGATGCGGAAAAACACCCCGAACACACTTGCACCTTCCAGAAATGCTACTTCGTCCAGCGCTCGTGGAATGGTTTTGATGAACCCACTATACAAGAATACACTGAAGGCCGTATTCAGCGCGGCGTAGATCAGGATGACACTTGTGATGCTGCCGTAGAATCCTAAACCCTGTACGACCCGTATGGTCGTAATAATCGACATTGGCGCAATCAGCCCCATGAAGAAATACATGTAGATTGTGCCGGATAGTTTGGTTTCCCGACGTGCCAGAATGAATGCTGCTGCCGAAGAGGCAACGATATTAATGATGGACGATACGCCAGTAATCAAAATGCTGTTGAAGAACGCTCGCGACAGTCCACCTTCCTGGAAGACACGAACATAGTTCGAGAACTGCCATGTTTCAGGGAAACTCAGGGAGAAGCTGAGCACTTCGGCGCTAGTTTTGAATGAACCAAAGATCAGAATGACAAGCGGCAACAGAACGATAAGGGAGGCCAGAATCAGGAAACCTTCCACGATATAGTTGCGGATGGCGAGTTTGCGTGTATAGCCCATGTTATTCCGTAACCTCCTTACGCCGCATGAAGATCAATAGCGGTATAGCAATAATGGTAACGACCACGAACAGAAGGGTGTTGACCGCGGTACCGAGTCCCCAGTTGCCTTCGCCGAAAGATCGCAGAATGATCGTACCCACGACCTGGGAAGCGTTACCCGGGCCACCACCGGTCATAACATATACTTCGGAGAATACTTTGAGTCCACCGATCAATGTCAGCATGAGGTTAATGTTAATGGCGGGCAGTAAGAGTGGTAGTGTGATTTTGAAAAAACTTCTCCACGAACTTGCGCCATCAATCTTGGCTGCTTCGTAATATTCTTGAGAAATGGACTGCAGGCCCGCCAGATAGATGGCCATCTGGAACCCGGCACTCTGCCAGATCGAGACGATAGCAATCGTCCAGATGACAATGGATGGGTTGGTCAGCCAAGCTTGGCTTAACGAATGTAACCCAACAGATTCCAATAAATTGTTAATCGTACCTTCGGTACGCAACATGGGAGTGAACAGAATGCTGATCACAAGTATGCTGAGAATGGAAGGGGAGTAGAAAATCGCACGCAGAAGGTTCTTCGTTCTTAAACGCATGTTAAGTCCTACAGCCAGCAATAGACCGATAACGTTTTTGCCAACTACAGTGACGATCGCAAATATCGCCGTGTTTTGCAACGCCAGTATAAGCGTTTTGTCCGAGAAAATTTTCTTGAAGTTATCCCACCCGATAAACTTCAGCTCCAGCCGATCCAATCGCCAATCCGTGAATGAGTAATAGAAAGCGGCGAGAGCAGGCACAACGAAAAAGATGGAGTAGATAATCAGTGCGGGAAATATCATGTAATACGAATACAAATTTTTAGTCCTTTTCATGTCTCACACTCCGTTATAGCTAGGCAGCATAACGTTCGTCCATGTTATGCTGCCCTTGTATTTCACTCTTTTAGAAACCAGCTACACCTTTATCCTGCATCAGCTGACTGAACTTCTCATCCCAGGATTTCAGTACTTCTTCCGGTGACAATCCACCTGCAAATTGATCCTGTAACAACCGGTACAGTTCACTGCGGTCGACTAACATGAATGCGTCCGTTGTTAGTACCGTTTTCTTCGGCGTAATATAGTTGTCTACAATATCCTGCTTGTAAGCGGGTAATTCCGGTGTTGTGACGTCACTGAAATTGGATACATAACCTTTGGAGTCCACGATCTGTTGCGCAACTTCCTTGGAAGCGATGTAGTCCAGGAACTGTTTGGCTTCTTCCAAATGTTTGGACTTCTTCGGAATGAACAGTTGTCCGCCGAGTGGACTTGCACCCAGACTGGCATTGTCTGCCGATGGGATCGGGAATACGCCCAGTTCCATGCTTGGATCTTGCTCAGCCACGCCTTCAATCAACCAATCGCCCATAAACATCATGGCAACTTCCTTGTTCAGGAATTTACCTACGGCCATGTCGTAGCTGTCACTAAGTACATCGGTGTTGGTGTACCCTTTGGTATACACTTCATACTGTTGTTCGAGGAATGTTTTGAATTCCGGAATGTCGGACCATTTTTTCTTGTTGCTGTTCAAGTCATCGAAAAACGTTGGTTCATTTTTGGCTACAAAATCGGCAAAAGCCGCTGCAGGCCAGATGTTGGCAGCCCAAGCATCTTTGTAAGGCATGAATACAGGTGTAATGCCACTCGCTTTAATTTTTTCACAGATCGCCAAGAATTCTTCGTAGTTCGTTGGAAGAGACAACCCGAGTTCTTCAAAGATTTGTTTGTTATAAACGACCCCTTGCATCCCGGTATCTTGGCTGACATGGAAGCTGTAGAGGTGTCCACCAGAAGAGAGGACGTCTTTGTTCACAATTCTGCTCGCCCAAGGCTCGCTATCCAGAATCTCGAAATTACGTTCAAGGTTAAGGTCCGTGACTGCGCTCGCCAGGTTGTACTGAATAATGTCAGGTGTTTCATCTACAGCCAGCTTGGTTTGAAGTACCGTCGTCGTTTGTTCGGCTGGAATCAGCTGCAAATTAACGCGAATATTCGTTTGTTTTTCGAATGCATCGAGAATGTCTTGCTGAATGAAGGCAGAGTCCTGAGAACTTTTAGAGATCGCCAGCTCCAGTGTGACTTTGCCACCCTTACTGTCCCCGCCAGCAGCTGTACCGGAATCTGTGCCTCCTGATCCACAAGCGGTTAACGAGATGGATAATAAACTGGCCAGAATAATGGAAATCGCCTTTTTTCTTTTTATTGTTTTCAATGCAAATCCCCCTCTAAAACGTGTAGTGAATCCGTTTACAAGTCCGATTATAGATTCTTTTGTCTCCCCGGTACATGTCTGTGCTTGAACGTTGATGTGTAAAATTCTGAACTTGAAATCGCTATCATTTCACGGAGTACCGTGATAGAGTAGACATGAATGTAAGGGATTTCACATCATGTCGGAACAGGAGGGGACCTCAGAGAATGGCGAAGCTCATACATAAGGCAACTCAATTCAGTTTGCAGACGAAGGTGTTTTTGACGTTTCTTGCTCTGCTTTTGTTTGTGTTGGGCTGTTTTATCGTGTATGTAAATGTGATTGTTATTCGCCCGCTCAAACTGAAAACGGAGCAGGATACGCTTGTGACTGCTACGAAGGTGAGAGAGCAGGTTGATCTATACGTAGAACAACAGAACCAAATGTCACAGCGAATATTGTCCAGCAAGGATATTTTCGCAGCCATGGACAAGAGCTCCTCAGCTCATAGTAATTATGAAAGGCTGAAGCAGATTCGGATCATCAAAGACATCATGTTTCAGGCCATCGGGCCCAGTATGAATATCATGGACATGTCCATCTATGACAAGCAAGGCGTTCTCCTGACGTCATATCTGGGTTCGGGCAATCCTCCGGCGATTTTGAACACCATGATGAAGAGTAGCCAGATCGGGCGGGAATGGACGGAAAGCGGTTTTGTTCTGTTGCGGCAAGCCGATACCATTTCCTTTGTTCGTACAATTAATGATCAGAACGGCAAGGTGTATGGATACCTAAGTATTCAGATGGAACAGGCCTATATACAGAACCTAACGGAAGGCATAACTGCAGGTGATGTCTATATTCTGAATGAACAAGGGGAGCAGATGACAGGCTCGGAAGCGGGTGTGACATTTGCTAATTGGTCGAAGCCTACATCAGACGAGGGACTGGTGGTCGACAAAGACGACAATTATATCACGCATTCTATATCACCCAGTACAGGTTGGATCACGTACATCATGACACCCAAAAAATCCGTGCTGGGCTCGATCCATTCAGTTCAGACGATGTCCATTCTGCTGATTACGGCACTGATGCTGGTTTCATTTGTGTATATATTCTTGTCGACACGTAACCTGCTGCTGCCTATCCGCAAGCTACGCAGCCAGATCTGGCGTATGAACTATAGCAATATGAATCTGAAAGTGGATGAAACGCCGAAGAATAATGATCTGTTATTGCTGAATGAAGCCTTTCAGGATCTGATGGAGCGGCTACAGCAATCCATTGACCGTGAAAAATCAGCACTTCATGAAGAAGTAAAGGCTCGTAATTCGGCGCTGCAAGCCCAGATTGCTCCTCATTTTATTCATAACGTTCTATATCTAATTAGTATTGCTGCGCAAGAAGGGAAGACCCAAGTCGTATCGGATATGTGCAAACATCTCTCGGACAGTCTGCGTTATATTGTCTCTTCACCATACGCACATGTGACCTTGGCTGAGGAGCTTCAACATACGAGACATTATTTGTCTCTTGTACAACAAAAGTACGAAGAGGATCTGGAGTGGGACATCTGTGCGGATGAGTTGGCGAACGAAATCCGGTTGCCTCGTTTGGTCATTCAGCCATTTGTGGAAAACTGCATTGAACATGCCTTTGCCAACACTGCGCCGCCTTGGCGTATCCAGATTACCGTGAAGCAATATAACGGATTATGGGCTTTGGAGATCAAGGATAACGGGGAAGGCTTTCCACCGGGTAAGATTCAGGAGATTTTAGCCAATATTCAGAAATCGGGAACCGGAATGAACCAGACTGCCGATCGTGCCACAGCCCTTGGTAACATGGGCATTATCAACAGTGTCAATCGACTCAAATTAATGTATAACAACCGGCTCTTTATTAATATATTTAATAATCATACGGAAGAGGAACATGGAGCAACGATTCAGATCATCGGCTCACTGACGAGAGATTTTTATTAGCAAGGAGGTACAGACGGTGTATAACGTTATCATCGTTGAGGATAGCAAACCGATATTACGTAATATTAAAATGCTCTTGGAAACACTCAACTTTCCGATTCGCGTAGCGGCTACGGCAACGAATGGGGAAGAAGCCTTGGCAGCGTTAAAGCAGGAACCGATTGATCTGCTGTTGACCGATATTCGAATGCCGAAAATGGATGGCTTATCCCTGATAGAGCAAGCCAAGCTTGCCAACCCAGAGCTGAAGGTCATTCTGATTAGCGGTTATAGCGATTTTGAATACACTAGAAAAGCATTGAACCTGAAAGTATTTGACTATTTGCTAAAACCTGTGGAGCGAGAGGCACTGGAAGAGGTCATGGGTCGGGTAATTGACCAATTTGATCAACAGATGTCCAAGGACTTGCTGGATTTGCAGGAAATCATTCATCCCCAATGTGAAACTGCACTGAAACAAGGGGAGACGTTTCCGCCTTTTTTCAGCCAGATGATGATCATTATGAACAAACAGCCCTTCACCGCAGGACATGAACGATGGGTACAGGTGGAGTATGAAGCTGTAATGCAGGATTTTTTTACATCCCATGCATGTCGAGTATACACCAGTCAAACCCCGTATCAATTTGTCGCTTTCGTCAACAAGAGTGCACTCGACTTGTACTCTTCCGTACATGAATGTCTTGAATCGTTGCGTCGGCATCTGCTTGCACATGACTATGATGGGATAATTGGAGGACAATTGCTGTACGCTGAGTCTGGTAATCTGCCAGAACTCTATCACCGCATGTCGTCCATTGTGTCTGGACAGCAACGGTTGAAACAAGGATTAGCGCTGGATACTGGGAATCCGGTGTCGATGGCCAGATCCGAGACAGGCTGTCTGGATTCGGTGCTGGAATCTGCTTTTGTACAGATGATACAGGCTCGTCAGAAAGAACGATTTACGCTCAAGCTATCCGAATTGCTGAATCGCTGGGCAGAGGGAAATGTACATATGACCGAGGTGGAGCGGTTTATCGGATTGATTGTAGACACGTTCGCTCATCTGTACGAGGAACAGGGGTCGGGCATGAGATTGGGTCTGGAGCTTCGAGCAAGACAATTCGCTCAGGCACATTCCTACGATGATTTTTGCCGGGAACTGACGGAATGGACGGGACAGTGCTTCGATATGCTGCAATCCCACGTTCGAAAAAGTAAGGCGATCCTGTTCGAGCAGATTGACGATTATGTAAAACTGAATAAATACTCTCCATTGTCAATCAACGACATTGCCATGAAATTTCACGTTAGCCCGTCGTATGTCAGCAGAGTGATCAAAAATGCAACGCAAATTACGTTTGTTCAGTATTACACCCAGCTTCGCATTCAAGAAGCCTGCAGACTGATGGGAAGTCAACCGGACATGAAATTCAAGGAAGTATCCGATCTGCTGTCGTTCAGTGATCAGCATTATTTCTCGAAGGTGTTCAAGGAATATACGGGGCAAAGTCCTACGGAATATAAACAACAGATGTCTGGTAGTAAGACCCAATCATAGCTAACAAACCCTTTTTATCTATGGTATAATACAAAACAAATACGGCTTGTTACTGAATTCATTCAGGCAATACCTATGTATATACATGCTCAACGTTTCTTTGGGTGTGTGTATATATGGGTTTTTTTGCGTTTACTTGCTGATTGATTCTACCAAAATGAATAAAGAGAGGGCGATTCATTTGAAAAAGGTAAAGAAAGAAAGTTCATTTTTGAAGAAAGGAGGAACCGTTTTACGTTTGATGAGCACCAGACTAATTGCAGCTTTCCTTACGGTACTTATCATCCCAACTGCACTTATCGGATATTTTTCATATGATAGTGCCAAAAATCAGGTACAACAAAAAATGACAGATCCCATCAATACCATTTTAACCATGACAGGGCAGCACATTAACAATCTGGTCGGGGAAAAAGCAGAATTATTGAGTTATATCGACAGCATGTATGGCTCCGCTGCCAGTCAGGCGAACAATGAAGCGGTACAAGTAGGAATCGACCAATTAACTGATACATATCCAGATATTCTGGGCATAACCATAGGCAACGACCAAGGCGGTGTTATTTCATCTCCAGCAATAGCGGATGCAACATACGATCCGCGCAGCACAGAATGGTATGCCAATGGTGGAAGTAACAATGGATCACTCTATTTTTCGAGTATTATGAAAGATCCGGGATCCGGGAAGATTTATGTAGAGATTTCAAAAGCTCTGTCGAATGAACAAGGTGTAGCAAGTATTAAACTTGATCTGGAGCGATTAGCAAATGAAATATCGAATGTGGATGTAGGAGGCAATGGAAGTCTGATTGCGGTGGACTCCAATCGAACAATTGCAGCTTGGTCCGGTGCCATTGTAAAAGGTGGGGGAGGAGAGCTCGGCGGAGCACTCATCGAGGGAATTCCAGTCCATCCGAATACAGCTTCAAGTTCCGATGAACCGATGGCATTCTTCCAATTTGTTAGAACGGATCTGGCGTATGATTTGGAGGTTTATAACGGTGTTAATGCGTTGACCGGTTGGAATGTCATTGCTTTGATGGGGCATGAAGACTTTATCGCCGCAGCGAAACCTATTATGGTATCGAGTCTAACCGTCATTGCTATATCTGTATTGATTGCAGCAGTAATCATATTCTTTATTCTGCGATCTTTTATCGTACCTATGCAAAAACTGCGAAAGGCCACCCGCAGCGTAAGCGAAGGGAATCTGTCCGAACGAGTGAATCTTAAAACCGAAAACGAATTTGGTATGTTGGCAAATGATTTTGATCAAATGACCAGTTCCCTTCAATCGGTGGTTGCTGAACTTCATCAGACATCATCGTTGTTAAGCCATTCTTCACAAATGATTCAGGAGAGCACAGAACAAACGACTCAATCGGTTCAACATGTGGCTGAAACCATGCAACAGACTGCCGAATCAGCTATCATTGGGGCGGAAAATTCCGAACAGACAGCAAATGCAGTCGAAGAGATGGCCAGAGGCATCGGTACAATCGCAGAATCTGCGAGTGCGATTGTGGATTCGGCTGAAGAGACGGAGCGCGCTGTCGCTAACGGTGGCAAAACCATAAACCAGGTCGGAGAACAAATGGAACATATTCTCGGAGCTGTTGAAGAAACCTCGGCACTGATTAACGAGCTGTCCAGTCTATCCGCCGAAGCCAATCGTATGAATGCAGCGATTGCGGATATCTCTCGGCAAACTAATCTTCTGTCACTGAATGCTTCTATTGAAGCATCAAGAGCAGGAGAACACGGAAAAGGGTTTGCTGTTGTTGCAGGCGAGGTACGCACGTTATCCATGCAATCCAAACAAAGCGCGGATGAGATTGGCGCAACCATTGGTAAAATGCTCGATCTGATTGCGAAATCCACGTCCCTTATGAATGATAAAGTTCGTAATCAAGTTGGTGAAGGAATGCGGATCAGCCAAGAAGCTTCTGCAACCATATCCAACATTGAACAATATACAACGCATATCGTGGAT
This sequence comes from Paenibacillus sp. SZ31, assembly GCF_012912005.1. Classification (GTDB taxonomy): domain Bacteria; phylum Bacillota; class Bacilli; order Paenibacillales; family Paenibacillaceae; genus Paenibacillus. The sequence continues at coordinate 436,964 of NZ_JABBEA010000002.1, read as the reverse complement.
CAAATTCAGGATATTTCCGCTGTCTCAGAACAGCTGTCAGCCAGTACGGAAGAAGTCTCGGCTACCGTTGCCGCGATGAGTCATATCTCTAAAGTGTCGGCTGACAGTGCCCAGACGACTTCAGCAGCAGCCCAAGAGCAAATGGCGGCGATGCAGGAGATATCCGCATCATCTGCACAACTATCCAAAACAGCTGAGAACATGCAAGAATTGGTTCGCCGGTTTAAGCTCTAGAGTAGATGTATGTAAGTGTGTAAGAAAACGTGTAACGCCAAGGCGCTCCCAAACGGAGCGCTTTTTTTGCGCTTAGTAAGATTAGTAAGAATGTGACGCCTCATCCCCAAACATATCCTTTTGATTCTTTTTTCGGAAACTGCGCGGTGATTCACCGACGGTTTTGGTAAATAAAATCGTAAAGTAATTGGGGTTATCGTAACCGACCAATTTGGCTATTTCCCATATCTTTTTGTTGGTTGAGACTAATAATCGAGTGGCTTCACCCATTCTTCGTTGAATCAGGTAGTGATAAGGCGATGTGCCATAGTGATTTTTATACATATGAATTAAGTAATAAAAATCGATATGAAATTGATCTGCCAATTCCTTGAGTTTAATGTTTTGCCGATAGTTGGTATCCAAATAGTCCTTAATGCTCTCAGCTAGGGAATTGCTCCGGACACTCTCTCCATCAGGAAGCTGCTGACGGGACAGCCGATCAATGATCAGAAGTATAGCTTTCAACACATGCCCAGAGATCGACTCGTATCCATGTTCCCGGATTGAAAATTCATTGAAGAGAGTCTGCATTAACGAATGGAGTTCATCGGAATATCGGTTGGCTCGAATAATCGGCTCGTTAGAGGGAGGGATGACCCAATCCTCGTGGGTACCTTCTGTAAAACGAAACCCACAATAAAAGGTGGATAAAGGGAATTCAGGATTGGACTTCTCCTCGTGAAGAGTACCCTTGTTATAAATGAGCATATCGCCTTTTTGAGCCCAGTGTTTGGTGCCGTCAATGGTAAACAATCCTTTGCCTTCAGTTACGTAGATAATCTCATGCAGATCGTCATGTTTGTGAGTCGGAAAGCTCCAATGGGGATTGTCGGCCAGCTTTCCTACATAAATAATGGTGCAATCTCCATTTTCATGCAGTTGGCCGGATTCGTGGTGTGTATTCATCTATGTCTTCCCTTCAGAATCTATAATGATAATCTGTGCTGAAATGACAACATACATAATGTTTTGCAACAAAACCACAACAACCTTGATTGTCGTCATGGCATATCTGACAGTACAATTTCACTATCCAAAATGTACTATATATCGAAAGTGGAGGGATGGGAAAGCAGAAAATACATGAATTAATGATGGTAGACAGAATTGAAGCGCTTGCAACAATAGAAAGGAATCGTGAGTATTGATTTATGACTAGAAATAGAGAGAACCTACTTATTTTAACGCTTACGCTTGTCAGCTTTGTATTGGGAACAACCGAGTATGTTATCGTGGGTGTGTTGAAGGAAATTGAAAGTTACATGAAAGTATCACTTGCTGCCGCGGGAATGCTTGTCTCCGGTTTTGCGATTGCATACGCAGTGGGTACACCATTTGCCGTGGCCTTCTTGGCTAAAATATCCAGAAGAAGTTCCATATTGATTGGATTCGGGATCGTATTAGCATTAAATCTGTTGACCGTGTTCTCAACAACGTTCTATTCTCTAATGGCCATTCGCATCGTTTCGGCCGTTGCTTGTGGACTTACGATATCGCTTTCGATCTCGATCGTAAGCGACGCAGTGAACCGGGAGCGAAGAGGGGAAGCCATCGCCTGGATTTTGGGCGGATTTTCTATTGCGAATGTGCTAGGTGTTCCGCTCGGTACATTTATCGGACAACATCTGAGCTGGTCCATGACGTTTGTCGTTACGGCATGCATTGGTGTTGTGCCGTTGGTATTCATGTTTCGTATTCTGCCACGCCGAACGCCAACGATTGCCGGTTCGTTCAGTGATCAGATGTCTCTCTTTTTAAAACCGCGGATATTGCTGGCCTGTCTAATCCCGGTACTGGGAAACAGCTGTATTTTCGTCGTTTTTACGTACATTACGCCACTCCTTAGTGAGACAATGGGCGTGCCAGTACGTTGGATTAGTGCCATACTCCTGATCTATGGCGCCTGCAGCATCCTGAGTAACTGGATTGGTGCCAAAATAGCCAAGGGAGACTTCCTGCCCAAGCTCAAGCGGCTTTTCGTAATCCAAGCGATCCTCTTCCTGGGCATGAGTTTTGCCGTTTCCAATCTGTGGGTCGGCTTGGCATTTCTATTCCTGATTGGATGTGTGTCATCTTCCATGAGCGCGGCATCCCAGTTATATTTGTTTGATGTGTCTGGAGCGATCGCGCCGGGGTCCAAAGCATTCGCATCTACACTCCTGCCTGTGGCAGCCAACGTGGGTATAGCACTAGGCTCCGGTGTCGGCGGGATTGCCGTCAATATGGGTGGTGTACAGTGGGTGCCTCCAGTGGCTGTAATACTTGCGTTGCTTGCTTTTGTCATTACGCAAATATGCCAGCGTTCCATCCAATTGAATTCAGACGAAGCAGCCGCTGTAAAGGCGGCCTAGATAAGATGATTTTCAGACTAATCGATGAATGCATATACATGGTATTTGAACTACAAACAAAGTCGCTGTTATAGCGGCTTTGTTTGTTTTTAGTTTTCCAGCACTCCGGATGTAACGGGTTCGCAGATTATAAAGGTAGGAAAATGCAATAATTCAGTGAATTTGTATATGAAGAGATCTGATAAAATGAATGAAAAGATAGGAGGGGAACCCATGAAAAAGCCGATGATCGGTGTTCTGCCTTTATATGATACAGACAAAAAAAGTTACTGGATGCTTCCAAATTATATGAACGCCATAGAGGAAGCCGGTGGGATTCCAATGATGCTGCCTTTGACAACGGATATCGAGATCATAGCAACTCTGGCTGATGAGTTCGATGGGTTCCTGTTCACAGGGGGACACGATCTCAATCCTGAGCTCTATCATGAGCATGCAGAGGTTGCTTGTGGGGAGTTGTGTATTGAACGCGATATTATGGAGTCGAATCTGTTACAAAAGGTGATTGAGCTTGATAAGCCTGCGTTTGGCATATGCCGTGGACTACAACTATTTAACGTTATTTTGGGTGGAACGTTGTATCAAGACATTCCAACGAGCCTTCAACTTCATGTGAACAAGATCGTTACTCATAAGCAAAGTCCGCCCTATACGAATCTTGTACATGATGTACATATTGAGCAAAATAATCTGTTATACGATATCTTGCAAACCGATACGATACAAGTAAACAGCTATCACCATCAGGGCATTAAGATGTTATCGGATAAGTTAACTGCCGTGGCAGTGGCTGAGGATGGACTCGTTGAGTCGGTGGTTATGCCGAACTGTTCATTTGTTTTGGGCGTGCAGTGGCACCCAGAGTACAGCTACAAAGTAGATGACTACAGTCAGAAGTTATTTGCGGCGTTTGTTAATGCTGCTACATCCCCACGCTATAATATCCATATTGAAGACATAACGGCATAAGAAAGATTTGGAACAGAAAAAAAGACCTCCTGTTTATAAAAACTGAGGAGGTCTTTGCGTTGGTGAATGTAGTCGTGATATCACCATTATATGAGCAGGATTATTTTAATCCAGACTTGGTGTTGGCGTGCTCTTCTGCATGAAGGGAAGCAATCAGCTTCTCGCCTTCAACATCCAGGTTCGGCAGAATGCGATCCAGCCATTTCGGAAGTGCCCAAGCTTTGTCTCCGAAAATAGCCATGATGGCAGGGACCAAGCCCATGCGGATGATGAAAGCATCAATCAGAATACCTACCGCCAAGGTGAAACCAATCTGCTTGATCATGACATCATCGGTGAAGATGAATCCTGCGAATACAGAGACCATGATCACCGCTGCGGCAACGACCACACGACTTACCTGGTTGTACCCATGAACGACGGATTCGGTTCCGCGTTGACCATGAACATAAGATTCCCGCATGGAACTAACCAGGAAGACCTGATAGTCCATCGCGAGGCCGTACAGGATACCTGTCACGATAATCGGCATAAAGCTCAGCAGCGGGCCACCGGTATCGAAACCAAAGAGCGAATGCAACCAGCCCCATTGGAATACAGCAGTCGTGATTCCGAATGTAGCCAGGATACTAAGCAGGAAACCAATCGTTGCTTTGATAGGAACGATGATCGAACGGAATACGAGTAACAGGATGATCAGTGACAACAGGATGATAATGCCTACATAAATAGGGAACACCTGCGCCAGTTTGGCTGACATATCGATGTTAACAGCCGTAAGTCCAGTAACCCCAAGCTTCACATCATAGGTCTGTGCGATGCCGGAATCGGCCGAGCGCAGATCAGTGACCAGTGTTTTAGTGAGAGCATCGTTAGGACCCGTTTTTGGAATGAGACTAAAGATCGCCAAATCTTCTGTCATCCCAAGCGGTGTAACCTGTGCAACGTTGTTTTGACCTTGAAGCTCCATCACCAGACCACCCAAGAGTTCAGGGGTAACTTTTGCGGAAGATTGATTAGGCTCTGCGACCAGAATAAGTGGTCCGTTGAATCCTTCTCCGAAACCTTCCGAGATGGCATCATAGCTCTGTCTTGCGTCCGTATCGAGATTCGCTGAGGAAGCACCAGGGATACCCATTTCCATTTTCGCGATCGGTGTCGCCGCAAAACCAAGAATGACGATGATGGCGATAATGGTAGCCCAACGATTCTTGATAACGAATTTCACCCATTTATCCGCGACTCCGTTGCTAGCGGCTTTAGGCTGTTTCGCGCTCTTTTCACGAGCTTTGGCGGAACAGATGCGTTCTCCTACCAATCCCAGTAAAGCTGGCAGCAGGGTTAAAGCAACGAATACGTTAATGAGCACGGTGGCAGCTGCGACCAAAGCCATCGTAGACAAGAATGTAAGACCGATGACAAGCATACCGCACAGTGCAATAATGACGGTTAATCCGGCAAAAAATACTGCACTGCCCGATGTGCCAATGGCTCTTGCTGTTGCTTCTTTTGCACTCAAGCCTTGATCAATAATCATTCGACGCTGGCGATTGACAATGAAGAGCGCATAGTCGATTCCGACAGCCAATCCAACCATGAGAGCCAGTACGGAAGTGACACTAGGCATTTCAATGAATTTGGAGATCGAGAACGCACCACCAACTCCAATGGCAACACCGAGGAGTGCAGTAATCAGAGGCAGACCTGCTGCAACGACGGAGCCAAGGGTGATCAGCAATACAATGACAGCAATGACCAGTCCGACAATCTCTGCTGAGCCGACTCCAATCGATACGGTTTTGAGTGTTTCGCCAGGCAACACCGTAATATTAGTTCCTTGCTCTACTGTCATAACGGACTGAATAACGGAATCAAATACATCTTGCGTGATGGCAGATTGTTCAATTGTAAATTGGAACTGGAACAGAGCAATACTGCCGTCCGAAGAGATCAGCATTCCAGGTACAGGAACACCATCCACCATCAAAGGTCCATAGGGAGGAGGCGTAGTTGCTGCGGATTGCGCCATATCAGTAGCCTGAGCATTCTGAGCCATTTCCGCCGTAGCACCCGAATTACCCGCTTCAGCTGCGTAGTCTGCAGGGTTAATGACTTTGTCTAATCCGTAAACTTCATTAACACCTTTCATCATGGCCGCCAAACGTTCAGGCGTATCCAACCGCTCGTTGTCTGATGCTTTGAAGACAACACTTCCTTGACCGCCGGAGGCGGCTGGCAGTTCTTTTGCCAATTGATCCAGAACCTTCTGTGACTCTGTACCTTCAATCTTCATTTCAGAACTGATGTGAATACCATTGATGCTGATCATGGAGATGACAATTCCTAGAATTAAAACCCAGCCAATGATGAAGGTTACAGGTTTGCTAAAAGCGGTTTTCCCCACTCTGTATAATAATGTAGACATTTCTCTATTTTACACTCCCTCTAAGATGAATGTGGATGGTTAGCTTGTTCGAATCCTGTTCGCAAATGAGCAAACATGGTTTCTAAAAATTGATCGAACGTTACAGCACCGGGCTTGGTATCTTCAGTAATGACTTGTCCAGGCAGCAATACATTGAGTCTTCCATCAATTAATGGCAGTATGGTGCCGTACATTGCATTAATTAGAAGATAAGTATAAATCTCGTCATGCTTTCCGTTAGATAAGTCTAATAAAGTCTCTTGTGCCTGCGTCTGCATTCGGTGCATGGCTCCAAGGTAATGCGGTTCAAGCACGGGATAGGTCTGGGATAGCGATAGTAGCTGATGAAGTCTTCCTATTAGTTCTGTTGTAAGCTGCATCTTGATCAGGTCATACAGTACGTCAAGCAAGGAGACATTCTCGGGCATTTCGGTAAGTAAAGCTTCGAGTTCCGTTGTATTCTGAACGGATGTTGCGCCTCTTGCTACGGCTTCTTCTTTACATGTGAAGTAGTTTGCAAATGTTCTACGTGAACAACCCACCTGATGCACGATATCTTCCACCGTAAAGCCATCAAGGCCATGTTCAAGCGTAAGTTCAAATGCAGCAACAGCAAGCGCTCTTTCAGTTGCTTCTTTTTTCAAATGTCGCAAGTTTCGTTTGATCATTAGTCTCCGCTTTATGCGTTCACCTCCAGCGCCAATGAGTATGGTGTAATTATGTTTATGATGAGCATACATACTAAGCATGCGCATTGTGAGATTTATCATAACAACAATTTGCCCAATGTGCAAATTTACTCATTGTGCAATTATTTTAATGTTACGAACACTTCGAATGAAAGCTTCAACTCCAAGGGAATGAATGTTAAAATCAGAGAAAAACCTGGGGCGATGACGGGACATGAGTAGTCGTAAACAAAGTTTATTGGAAACAGCACTTGCACTATTTTTAGAGCATAGCTATGCAAATACAACAATCCAGATGATTCTGGATCAATCGGGTGTATCCAAAGGCACATTCTACAAATTCTTCAGTTCGAAAGAAGACTGTTTATATTCAATTATTGATCAGCGTATGCAAGAGGATGTTTTCATTCGTAAAGAGCTTGAGCAAAATCATTACACATCGGATTATGACTTGCTCGTAGATCAGATTGCGATTCCTATGTCTGTACCTAATAAAGAGCGAGTCTGGGAATTATATTGGACGGGCTTTTACTCCGGTGAGATCAACTCAGCGAAACTAGCTACAGTTCAGCTAAATTGGCTGTCTACACGCTTGATTCAGGTGTACGGGAAGGACATCAGCTTGTACGCCAACGAAGGCGCCATATTGTGCTATGGGATATTACATCAGATTGCCAACACTTCGAGAAGTCTAAATACGCAAAAACCAGTATGGAGCGAAGTGGTTCCCAAAGTATTAACGTACATTGAAGTGATATTAAGAACCATGCACCAGAGAAATGAACATATTTTCGACTTTCAGTCTCTCTATTTCCTGAATGCGGATGAGCGTAACCGTGATATGGGACTGGATATTGACACTCTGTTGGAGGAATTGGAAGAGTTCAACAAGCGTGTTCAAAAATCCAAAGAATCTGCACCATTGAAGCAACTTTCGAAAGGGCTTTTGGCGCTTTTACAGGATAAAGAGGATTTAAATATTCCCGTAATCGAAGTTGTACTTCAAGCATTTCACAAAGAGTACAAATCCAGTGCTTTTCAAGCAGAAGCCAATAGACTCACTGAAGCTTGCTGGTGGTTTTTGGAACTGCTGAAACAACGTAATTAATATGGGGGTTGGCTTAAAAGCCGACCTCTTTTTTATGATTTTTATACTTATAATTATCTTTATTATACTAATCGTATATTAGGATAATTCCTGTATAACAGTTGTTTACTGCCGTTTAATCTAGTGGATTTGAAATTAAATATACGAGTAGTATATAATCGGAATGAACATATATTTCCATAGATTTGAAATAACTTCACTTCGAAAGGAAGATTTTTATGAATCATTCGAATAACCAGACATCAGAAAAAGCAGAATTTAATTTGTTTAGCGAAGAAAATAGTAAAGATCCATTTGCCATGTTTGCACAGATGCGTTCCAAAGGCTCCGTTGTACCTATCCCTAATCCGATGGGTGGTGCAGGGCAAACCTGGATTGTAACTCGAATGGACATTGCCATGGAAGTGTTGAAAGATCATTCTCGATTTACAGTAGATATGAACTCTATTGATAGTGGTAATGATATTCGAAAGAATCTCTCAGGTGAGCTTGGTTCATCGGAACCCCAGACCTTTTTTACCGGAAAGTCGATGCTCTTTGTCGATGAACCGGATCACCGAAGACTGCGAAGCCTAGTGTCCAAAGCGTTCACTCCAAGATATATGGAAAGTCTGCGTCCACGCGTCCAGGAAATTGCCGATGAATTAATTGACCAATTTGAAGGAAAGGGAGAGATGGATCTTGTAAAAGACTATGCCTATCCTTTCCCAATCAACGTTATTTCCGAGATGCTGGGTATACCTCTGGAAGACCGACCTCAAATCCATGTATGGTCTGAAGCTATTGCGAAAGGTCTTGGTTTTGGTAAACAGGACCCTGCAGTAGCGCAGCACTTGCGAGCATTCGCAGAGTACACCTCACAGCTTGTGGCGAACAAACGAGTAGAACCCTCAGATGACCTCATCAGTCAATTAATTGCCATTGAGGAGGAGGGAGATCGATTGAATGAAGATGAATTAATATCCATGATCACGTTATTGATATTTGCTGGACATGAGACAACTTCTAATCTGATTGCAACCGGTTCTTATCTTCTTCTGACCCATCCCGAACAACTGGAACAACTGAAACAAGATCTGAATCTGGTTCCTTCTGCGGTGGAGGAGTTGTTACGTTATAATGGACCCGCCACTTCTTCTGGTCCTCGTTATGCAACACAGGACACGGAACTGGATGGACAATCGATTCAAAAGGGAGATGTTGTGATTCCTCTATTGAAATCAGCGAACAGGGACGAGCACCGATTTACTGATCCGGAAGAATTGCATATTGAACGAAAAATAAAACGGCATTTGGCCTTTGGCCATGGTATTCATATGTGTCTTGGCGCTCCACTTGCGCGTGTGGAGGGGGACGTGGCGTTTACTACGCTTTTACGTCGGCTACCCGATCTTCAGCTCCGTGTTCCTCAGGAAGAGATTCATTGGCATGCCGCTTTGTCATCACAGGGACTGGCAGCTTTGCCAGTGAAATTTTAATAGATAACTTAGTGTGACCCACTAGAGTATGACGAATTTTCGTCATACTCTTTATTGGTAATGATGATAGAATGGAATGAACAAGAAACATGTTAATGGATTGAACACTGCTTAATGTAAAAGATAAAGTGGGGTACATAATTTTTGTTGTGGAGGTAAACCTTATGAATAAAGATGAACAATTCATGCATAAAGCGATTGAAATTGCTCTACAAGCTCGCAAAGAAGGAAACGAACCATTCGGAGCCATTCTGGTGAAAAATGGAGAGGTCGTCATGATTGGGGAAAATAAAATCAATACTTTTTGTGATCCCACACATCATGCAGAAATCGGACTTATCCGAAAGTATTGTTCCGAACACCATGTGTTTGACCTGAGCGAGTACACCCTGTATACAAGTTGTGAACCGTGTGTGATGTGTTCCGGTGCCATGGTTTGGTCGAATCTGGGGAGACTGGTGTATAGCGTATCCCATGATCAATTAGCGAAAATCGCTGGCGGCAACATCATGATCTCGTGTGAAGAAGTATTCGATAAAAGTCCTCAAAAGCCTGAAGTAGTGGGTGAATTGCTTAACGCAGAAGGATTAAAAGTATTCGAAGGATATCAATTTCATTCCGAGTCCTCATCTGAACAAAAAATAAATTTTTAATTATTGCTTGATTTTTTTTTCAACGTCTGATAGTGTAAGACCTGTGATTTTGGGAAGTTGATTTATCAATATTAATTAGAGCTTTCCAGCAGATAATTTTGACCACTTCTTCAAGAAGTTAAGGCCATACGGACAGCCGGGTCAAACGCCGATTGGCAACTTATGTTGCTTTATTGATTGAGTTCAAAGCTCAAATTTTATAAGTTGGTTACTTTACAACCAGTGCAATTGCACATCAACTTGTGAAACGGTCAATAAGAGTGGTAAAGGCGAATTATTTGCTATATAGACTCTGATCCAGTATTGATATACATGAAGGAGCTTTCCGCCAAAGGAATTCTTATGAATTTTATTTGGTCATGGAGACTTCACGTCTTTTTATGATGTATATCAACAAGCAAGTGTGATGATGCGCGATTGCGGGCATTTTTCACCTTGCTTTTTTTGTTGTCTTGTTGTCACCGTATTAATCCAATTAAAAAAAATACATATTGGGATAGGAGAATGTAAAATGGGAAAAGCACTAATCATCGGCGCCGGCGGCGTTGCTTCCGTGGCAGTACACAAATGCGTTCAAAACAGCGAAGTTTTTGAGGAAATTTGCATCGCGAGTCGTACGAAATCGAAATGTGATGAACTCAAAGCCAAGCTGGACGGCGGAAAAACTAAAATTACAACAGCACAAGTAGATGCTGATAATGTTGACGAACTGATCGCTTTGATCAACGAAGTTAAACCGGATATCGTTATGAACCTTGCTTTGCCGTATCAAGATCTGACCATCATGGATGCTTGCCTTGCAACTAAAACAAATTACATGGACACAGCGAACTATGAGCCACATGATACAGCGAAGTTTGAATACAGCTGGCAATGGGATTACAAAGAGCGTTTTGAACAAGCAGGAATCACTGCATTGCTCGGAAGTGGATTTGACCCAGGCGTGACTGGCGTATTCTCCGCTTATGCCCTCAAGCACTACTTTGACGAAATTGAGTACATCGACATTCTGGACTGCAATGGCGGCGACCACGGCTATCCGTTCGCAACCAACTTCAACCCTGAGATCAACATTCGCGAAGTATCTGCGAACGGAAGATACTGGGAGAATGGTGAATGGATCGAAACAAAACCGATGGAGATCAAACGTGTCTACGACTTCAAAGAAGTTGGCGAGAAAGACATGTACCTGTTGTACCATGAGGAACTGGAATCTTTGGCTAAAAACATGCCAGGTCTGAAACGCATTCGTTTCTTCATGACATTTGGTCAAAGCTACCTGACTCACTTGAAAGCACTTGAAAATGTAGGCATGACTTCAATCGAGCCTATCGAATATGAAGGCAAACAAATTATCCCACTGCAATTCCTGAAAGCAGTTCTGCCGGATCCAGCATCCCTTGGACCACGTACTGTGGGTAAAACGAACATCGGTTGTATTTTCAAAGGCAAAAAAGATGGTCAAGACAAAACATATTATGTATACAACATCTGTGATCACCAAGAGTGCTACAAAGAAGTGGGTTCCCAAGCGATCTCGTACACAACAGGCGTTCCAGCTATGATTGGTGCGGCAATGGTCATGACAGGCAAATGGAACAAACCAGGCGTATACAATGTAGAAGAGTTTAACCCAGATCCATTCATGGAAGAGTTGAACAAATGGGGCCTCCCATGGGTAGAAGACTTCAACCCGGTACTCGTTGATGAGCTGCCAGAAGAAGTTAAAGAATCGGAGCTTGTTCGTTAAAATGCGGTTCGAGCAATTACCGACACCATGTTTTGTTGTTGACGAGGCGCTTATCGAGAAAAACCTGAAAATCCTGAACGGTGTTATGCAGCGTACAGGTGCCAAAATCGTGCTCGCTCAAAAAGCATTCTCCATGACTGCGATGTATCCGCTGATTGGAGAATACCTGAGCGGTGCAACAGCGAGCGGTTTGTATGAAGCGCGTCTGGGCCATGAGGAAATGGGCAAAGAGAATCATGTCTTTGCTCCGGCATACCGCGCAGAAGAGATCGACGAGATTATCTCCATCTGCGATCACATTATTTTCAATTCATTTTCGCAACTTGCGAAATTCAAGGATAAGGCGCTTCAAGCTGGCCGTAAGGTCGGATTGCGCGTCAACCCTGAATGCTCTACCCAGGAAGGACACGAGATCTACGATCCGTGTTCTCCGGGTTCGCGTTTTGGCGCGAAACTGGAGGATTTCGATGCAGACCTGTTGGAAGGCGTCTCCGGATTACACTTCCACACGCTGTGTCAGCAAAATTCGGATGATCTGGAAACTACGCTGAATGCAGTTGTCGAGAAATTCGGACAATGGCTACCACAAATGGAGTGGATCAACTTCGGCGGTGGACACCATATCACACGTGAAGATTATGATATTCCAAGGTTGGAAGCTTGCATCAAGCGTATGCAGAACGACTATGGCCTGGAAGTATATCTGGAGCCGGGAGAAGCTGTTGCGCTGAACGCGGGTTATCTCGTGACTTCGGTGCTGGACTTCCATAAAAATGGCATGGACATCGCTATTTTGGATACTTCAGCTACATGCCATATGCCGGATGTGCTGGAAATGCCATATCGCCCGCCGCTGATCGGTTCGGGAGAAGTGGGCGAGAAGGCGCATTTGTATCGCCTTGGTGGACAAACCTGTCTGTCCGGTGACGTGATTGGGGATTATTCATTCGATCAGCCTTTGCAAGAAGGTGACCGTCTGGTATTCGAGGACATGGCGATCTACTCCATGGTAAAAACCAACACGTTCAACGGCATGCCGCTTCCAGCGATTGCTGTTAAACGAAAAGATGGCGATTGCGAAGTTGTTCGCGAATTCGGGTATCAGGATTTCAAAATGAGGCTGGCATAATTACTTCATTATATAGTAGTTATATAATAAAGAATTGAATTTATAGCATTGATTATAAATACAAAGAAGGGAACCTGGAGACAGGTTCCCTTTTTAACGTTCAACGATGTTTAACGATTAGATTAGATGATGTTTATCAGTGAGGTTAAATGATGTCTAACCGTATCCGGGCTACTTGGCTTAGACTTCAGTTTCGGGTTGATTAATTTTGTGGTTTAGAGGCTGCTCTCGCAGCGTACGGAAAAATGGGTTCTCTTAGTTCAAAGTCATACGTCAATCCATCCACAATGCCAACCACGCTCTCACTGTCATACAACTCAAGCAAAAATCCAGCCATTTGTTCCGCCGTATGGAACTTCGGAACTCTGCCTTCATATTCAAACTCGTCTACATTAAAGGAATGTTTCGCAAATTCCGTTTCGGTTGCAGCCGGAGCGAGAACTTTGGCTTGCATCGCTGCGTTCTTGCCTTTTAACTCTTGCGCAAGTCCTTCGGTAAAGGCACTTACATAGAACTTGGTTGCGCAGTAGGTTACGGCATCGGCTACAATTGTATATCCTCCACCAGACGAGATATTAATGATCTGTGTGCCATCGACATCTGCATAATCACGTACATACAGGGAAGAAAGAATCGTAAGAGCTTCTATATTAAGATGAAGCATCTGCTCAATCTTGGGCAGATGTTGTTCGCCAACGGAAGCGAAATTCCCGAATCCTGCGTTGTTAATCCACGTCTCAATGGAATAAGCCTGGAGACTTTCATAGAATTCATGCACATTAGCGGCAATGGACAGATCTACTGTACGGATGACAACATCCAGATCAGGATTGATTTCAGCTACTTTTGCTTTTAACTTGTCCAATTCATCGGTTCTGCGAGCTGCCAGGATCATATTTTTGCCACGAGCTGCAAAAGCTAAAGCCGCTTCATATCCAATGCCCGAACTGGCACCGGTAATCACTGTGTATTTCATGGAAATTCCTCCTGGATCTGATTTCATTATTTATTGTGATAAGACCACGAGTTGATTATACTGATTAGAGCTTACTCTAAGTCAAGCGGGAAAATGGAGAGGAGGTTAACCATGCATACCATTGGTGAAGTGGCAGAATTGCTTCATATTAGTGCACATACGTTGCGTTATTATGAGAAGGAACAGATTGTGATTCCTCTCCGGGATGCCAGTGGAGACAGGCGATACAACGAATCACACCTGAAATGGCTGCAATTTGTGATCAAATTAAAAGAGACTCAAATGCCCATTGCTATTATTAAGAAGTATGCATCCTTGTTTCAGGAAGGAGAGCATACGGCGGCAGATCGTTTGAAGCTGCTGGAGGAGCATAAAGAGTCGATCCAAAAACAGATGCACATCCTTAACACAGCCGATGAGATGCTTGAGCATAAAATTTCGTCGTATCGAACGCTCATTGGACAATGAAGTAACTTGAAGTAACACACACAAATGACGATCTATTGCCAAAACAGTGATTTTTATTATAGACTGTTTTTTATCGGTTGTTCATCAAGGGGGAAATGGAATGCATCAAAACAGAAAACAAAAGTCAAACAAGTTAAAGATCCTCTCCAAAGTATTATTGATTATCATTGGGGGATTTATAACGGCATATGGCCTCGAAGCCATATTGATCCCGAATAATGTCTCAGATGGTGGTGTCACAGGTCTGAGTATCGTAGGATCCCAGCTGTTTGGATTACCACTGGGGATGCTCATCGGGATTATTAACATTCCATTTGTGTGGCTCGGATACAAGCAAATCGGTAAAAGCTTCGCGTTATATTCGATCATCGGTATTGCTTCACTGGCAATCAGCACCAGTCTGATGCACCATGTACCAACCATCATTCAAGGCGATACCTTGCTCGTTACGGTTGTCGGCGGGATAATCATCGGTTTCGGTATGGGACTTGCATTACGTAATGGCGGGGCATTGGATGGCATAGATATGCTGGCTGTACTTCTTTCGCGAAAAGTACCTTTTGGAACCAGTGATCTCATTCTGTTCCTCAACATGTTTGTCTTTATTGTCGTTTCTACCGTATTCGGTCTACAAGGAGCGATCTTGTCAGGACTTGCATATTTTATTGCTTCTAAAGTAATACATATTGTTGAAGAGGGCTTGAGCGGCTCCAAAACGTTTAAAATTATTACGAATCAACCAGAAATTATGGTTGAAACCATTCGTGACCGACTAGGTCGTGGAGCAACATATACAGAGGCTTACGGTGGTTACTCGAATGAGCAATTCAAGGAAATTACTTGTGTCATCAACCGGATGGAAGAGAGTAAAATTAAAGATATCATTCACGAAATTGACCCGACTGCTTTTGTAGTTGTATACGATGTAGCTGAAGTGAGAGGCGGCAATTTCAAAAAGAAAGATATTCATTAATGCTGAAAAGAAAAACATAATTAATATAAACTTACTTGGTCAACCAGTAACTACTGGTTGGCTTTTTTTGTCTGTTGATAGCGCAACTTCAAGGAGTAACAGACGGATTCACGTGATAATTTTTAAAAAAATATTTAAATTTGCAAATAAAATAAAGGTGGTTTATTATTATATCAAATGATACAAATGACTATCATTAATGAAAATTAAATGTTGATTACAAAACAACAACATGAATGCAGAAGAGGAGAATTTTTTATGGCATGGTTATTTCTTATTCTTGGAGGAATCTTAGAGGTAGGTTGGGCATTAGGTTTGTCGTTCTCCGATGGTTTCTCAAAAATTGAAATCGTAATCCCCACGGTGATCTTAATGATTGGCAGCTTCTATTTTTTTGCAAAATCCACTAAAGTGCTTCCTGTATCAACCGCATATGCGGTGTTTACCGGACTTGGTTCATTTGGAACCGCAATTGTGGGAATGATTTTTCTGGGGGATTCCGTAAGTGCACTCAAAATCGTGCTGGTCATGATATTAATTAGCTGCATTATCGGTCTGAAATTTGTATCCAATGAACCTAAACCAAAGGCAGGTGTATAGATATGAGTTGGTTTTTCTTGATCTTAGCTGGTTTATTTGAAGTCGGTGGTGTAATATTCCTGAAACTTTCAGATGGATTTACCAAATTGAAACATACATTTACGTTCGCTCTGTTTCTGGGATTAAGTTTCATTTTCCTTTCCCTGTCGTTGAGAGAGATTCCAATCAGCATTGGTTACGGAATCTGGACAGGTATTGGTGCATCGGGCAGCGTATTATTAGGGATGTATGTTTTCAAAGAGCCTAAAAACGCAAAGAAATTAGCGATCGTTAGTGGGATTATCGTCAGTATCGTGGGATTGAAACTGGTCTCTTAACCCATATCTGTACTTCATGCATAAGGCTAGCTCACTTATGGAAAACTTCTGTAGTGCGAGTTAAATTGCATGACTTCATGTATGTATGGGAGGTAAGCCTAGTGACAAATCAAGATCCGCAAGAGCTTTTGAAGCAAAAGCACGAGCTGGATGAGCAAAAAAGACAGTTCACCAATTTTTCTCGAAATATTTCTGGTCATGGCGAGGTTGAAGCTGGCCAAGAGTTCAGTGTTGACCGAGTGCCGGATGACCAAAACCGTATGAAATCGGTTGAGAACAAACGCGGCGGAGTCTAAAAAGGTAGAACGTAAGCCGATCCTTTCATGGATCGGCTTTTTCGTGCGTAGCATTTTATCGAATAGGAAGATATATGTTGTAGTTGAGAATGATTATCGATAGAATGGAGAAAAGTGAAAATATCCGCTGATTTGCTGATTTTTTGCTAACTTAATGGGTTGTGGAAGGTGAAGGAAGAGATGCACGTAGAAGAGCATGTGAAGTTATGGAATTTGGCCTCAATTAAAATATGGGATGTGCGTCACGTCGTCGTGCGCGCTGAAGAACCCATCCATGCCTATCGATTTCCAATTAGCGGTTTTATATATACAGTTCGCGGCAATGCAACGATTACGCTGGATGACACGATGTACGCGATCGATCAGATGCAAGTCTTACATGGTGGCAAGGGGGTATGGATGAATATCTCCTTGAACGAGGATTCATTCGAATTTTATTTGATGTTTTATCGGGCTAATTTGTCTTTATCCAATACTCGTGAGAATCAAGCTCTGCTCAGGCAACATGTCCCGTTTCATGTGCAATATGCTTTTGCCCCAAGCTATCCCATTGACTTATATGATAAAGTCCAAAGAATAGAGCAACATTGGGAACGGACGGATGCGTTCTCGAAATTTCAGGTGAAGACGTTATTTTATCAATTTATTAATGAATTAATGAGGCAGTTAAGTGCACAAGGGATTGAGACTGCCAAACCCGATCTGGTAGCTCAAGCCGTTCGTTATCTTCACGAGAACTACATGTTGCCCGTTATGGTCGATCCGCTCGCAGAACTTCTGGATTGCAGTGCAGGACATCTGTCGAGAACGTTCAAGAAAGAGACAGGCAGCAGTCTGATTACCTATTTAACTCGGATACGGATGTACAAAGCCAAGGAGCTGCTGTTGCACACAGATGCATCTCTTCAGAAGATTGCCGAGGCAATCGGCATTCCGGATGTGATCTATTTTAATCGTTTATTTAAAAAACATGTTGGTCTTTCACCAGGTCGTTTCAAACAAAAATGTATCGCCCTGCCAACGGGTCAGAATAATGCTATCCGAGAATCAGAATTGTCCATTGTCAGTCCCCTGCATCGCGGTTATGATCCTATTGATGATGATAATTATTATCAATACAAACCCAAAGGAGAATCACTTACATCTATGAGATCGAGAAAACCCGTTGCATTGCTTTTGATACTCAGCCTTACATTATTAATATCAGCCTGTTCCCCTTCTCAGGGCAGTTCAGCAACAAGCAGTAATGGAACAAGCGGTAACAATGCTCCAACCACCGAAGTCGCGCAATCTACCGAATCAGCAGTACAGGAACGTGTTGTTAAACATCCTTGGGGAGAAACGGTCATCAAGGGTGATCCTCAGCATATTATTTCGTTGTTCCCGGCTGCAACGGACTATTTGTTAGCACTCGGTATTGTACCCCAGGCAGCATCCAGTAATGAGGAGGGAAGTGATCAGTTTCCTACCTACCTGTCCGATCAACTACAAGGAAAAGAAAATCTGGGCTGGCAGGTTGATCCCAATTATGAAAGCATACTGGCGGCAGAGCCAGACCTGATTATCGGTCAGGATTTCATGAGTGATGCCTATGACAGCCTCAGCAAAATTGCGCCTACCTTGCTGGCAGAGAAGCTGCAGGACGAGCAAGGTATTATTCGTATGAAGACCAGCCTGTTACATATGGGAGATATGTTAGGGAAGACGGATCAGGCCAAACAGGTCATTGAAGAATACGACAAGAAGGCTGCAGAAGCCCGCGAGAAAATCAAGCAATCCATCGGAGACGAGACCGTAATGTTCCTGCGTTTATCCGATAAAGAAGTGCGTTATTACAGTAAAAGAAACTATGAGGTTCTGTACGACGATCTCGGCCTGACACCTCCTGTATCCATACCTGACCCGACAGATTCAATGAAAGTAATCTCCATGGAGTCGTTACCATCGATTAATCCGGATCATATTTTCCTGTTGTCATCAGACGAGAATGAAACGACTGAATTGCAAAAAACAGCAGTGTGGAAGAGCCTGAATGCTGTTAAAAACAACAATGTCTACATCGTTGACTACGGCTTGTGGTTCCAAGGCCCCGGAGGACCTATCGGACAGACCAAGATTATTGACGAAGCGGTAAATTTCCTTATCCAATAAAGAAGGAAACGAGACAGGAGGATTAACACATATGGAAACGTCCGTCGTGGAGAAGTTCATTCGTGAACGAAGAACTATTCGTCAGTTCAATGGCAAACCGCTGGCGAAAGAAACGATCATGCACTTGCTCGAAGCTGCTGTGTGGGCACCCGTGCATTCCCGTAAAGAGCCTTGGCGCTTCATTTTATTTGTAGAAGAAGGTCGGAAGCAATTTGCTGATGCCGTACTGCATACGTTCTCCAAGGGTGAGCGAGAGCGCTGGGGAGAGAAGCTGCAAAAAGACTATTGTGAGTCCATCCAAGCTCATCTGCTTGTTGTGATCGAGGCCGATCCGAGACAACGGGTGTGGGAAGATGCTGTGGGCGCAAGTGCTGCGCTTATTCAGAATATACAACTTCTGGCATGGGAGCAGGATATCGGCGTTGTGTGGAAGACAAATGAATATAATTTCGATCCTGATTTCTACTCCAAGACCGGTGTGAGACCAGGGGAGAGAATTGTTGGCACACTTCATCTGGGGTACTTTGATCAGGATAAGATTCCCAAGCCTCGTTCTCGTACTCCAGTAGAAGAGTTATTGACCTGTGTCTCGGTGGCAGGGGAAGACGCGCAACAGCATTAGTTGTCATTAGTAGCGTACTATCAGATGTTCAAAATTCTTAAAATATTTCTCACCAAGCCGCTAAATTAGCGGCTTTTTTGGCGATCTTTGAATTTGGAGTAACAGTCAGGCTTTCATTTTGTTCCAATGTCCCGGATTGGTATCATCTGGGACAATTAAGTTAATAATATCCTGATAATGGTCTGCTTTATTGATCATATATTGCACTCGTTGTTGGGCTTCTTCCAACTGAGCAAGGGCGGCTTCCTTCTGCCGTAAAATGATCTCATAACGCGCTTGTATGGTGGAGTTGCCCTCCAGGCATAGATCCACATATGCTTTAATATTTTCAACAGACATACCGCATTGTTTCAGATATTTTACCCCCGTAAGCCAGTTTACGGATTCTTCGTCAAAAAGACGGTTGTTGTTTTTGTCGCGTTGCAGATTTGGAACGAGTTCTTTATCCGTATAGAAACGAACCGTATGTTCGGACAGATCGAGCAGTTTGGCGACTTGTTTGACATTATACATGACGAAACTCCTTATGTTTTCAGGTATGAAATAAAAAAATGATAGAAAAAAGATTGACTTCGAGTTACTCGAAGGTGATAGCCTAAGTATAGTTTAAGGTTATTAGACTGTAAATCTCAAGAAAAAATATAACTAACAAGGAGTGTCACTCGATGGAATATGTAACGTTGAATAACGGAGTTAAGATGCCTATTTTGGGATATGGTGTGTACCAGATTGCTGATCAGGAAGAATGTGAGAAATGTGTGCTTGATGCAATCAGCGTGGGGTATCGTTCTATTGATACAGCGCAAGCATACCGTAATGAAGAAGCCGTAGGCCGCGCAATCCAAAAAAGCGGAGTGCCTCGAGATGAATTTTTCATCACGACCAAGGTATGGATTTCAAATGCAGGATATGAAAAAGCCAAAGCTTCCATTGAAGAGTCACTGCGGAAACTCCAACTGGAATATCTGGACCTGGTCCTGATCCATCAACCATTTAATGATTATTATGGAACATATCGGGCAATGGAAGAGTTATATAAAACGGGGAAAATCAAAGCCATCGGAGTAAGCAATTTCTATCAGGACCGATATATCGATCTTGTTCAGTTCAGCGAAGTCGTACCGGCAATTAATCAAGTTGAAACCCATGTGTTCAATCAGCAGACAGAGGCACATGAGATCATGAAGAAATATAATACGCAGATTGAATCCTGGGGACCATTTGCGGAAGGAAAAAATGACTTATTTACGAATGCGACGTTGCAAGAAGTAGGTCAAAAATACAACAAATCGACGGCCCAAGTCGCTCTGCGCTTCTTGCTTCAAAGAGGAGTAGTTGTTATTCCGAAAACGGTCAACAAAAATAGAATGGAAGAGAACTTCAATGTGTTTGATTTTGAATTGACCTTGGAGGATATGCAAAAGGTAGCAGCTCTGGATACAGGAACAAGCTCCTTCTTTTCGCACTATGATCCTCAAACCGTAGAATTTTTGACTGACTACGGCAAGAAAGGACTTTAATCCGACTTATCCAATATCCCCTCATCGGAGACGAACCTGTGAAATTGCCACAAACCAGACAGATCATCTGTCTGGTTTGTTGTATTACAGGAAGAGAATCTCAATTAACCAGCTGTTCCTGATTACGATCATTGAAGCAATATAGATAGTAGTCAATCGTTGTAAAAGGTCGTATATTATTAATATGTGGATTGTGGGAGTGAAGATGGACCACATCGCAAAATGATAAACGATTTTACATAGAAGGACGGGAGAACATTGGACTTTAAACCGCTTGCTTCATTTATTGACCGTATTACATCTTGGCGCATTCCGTGGGCAGAGGTGCTGGTAATGCATCAAAATGATATCGTTTTCCATTACCGTAATGGTTACGCTAATCTGGAAGAGAAAACACCTATCGGTGATGGAGCGATCTTCAATCTATACTCCATGACCAAAATTATGACTTGCGTGGCAGGGCTGCAACTGGTGGAGAAAGGGGAGATGCTGTTAAGCGATCCGCTGTCCGATTATCTGCCAGAGTATGCTGAGATGACGGTAAAGAAAGCGATGGCGAACGGCGAGATCCGACTGGAAAAAGCGACAAGAGCCATTACAGTACGTGATTTGTTCACCATGACCGCCGGGTTCTCCTATGACGTGGGTTGTCCAAGCATTCAGGAAGCTGTGAAAAGAACCGATGGAACATTGTCGACCCGTGATTTCGCGAAAGCGCTTGCGAAGGAACCGTTGCTGTTTGAACCAGGTACGCATTGGAACTACAGCATGTGTCATGATGTCCTGGGAGCCTTGGTGGAGGTTGTAAGTGGCACACGCTTTGGTGCGTATCTTCGGGACGAAATCACCGGACCACTCGGTATGAACGACACAGCGTTCAATCTGAACGATGAACAGCAGACGCGTCTGATTCCACAGTATGCTTATAATGATGAGCTTGAAAAGGCTGTCCGTATGGATGGCAATGGGTTTCGTGTGGGTACAGAGCTGGAAAGTGGCGGTGCAGGCTTATTGTCAACCGTTAGCGATTATGCACGGTTTCTGAACGCGCTTACTGGTCGTGGTACGAGTCCTGAAGGCGTGCGCATTCTGTCACAAGCATCAGTGGAACTGATGCGAACGGATCACCTGAACGAGATGACTCGGGGTGATTATTCTTGGGATCATATGTATGGATACGGCTATGGACTAGGTGTTCGCACCCATATCTCCAAAGCAGGAAGCGGCTCACTGAGCCCAATTGGCGAATTTGGATGGAGCGGCGCTGCTGGCTGTATGGCTATTATTGATCCGGATTCAGAGCTTACAGTCATGTATGCACAGCACCTGCTGAACAGTCAGGAGCCGTACGTTCAACGACGCTTACGTAATGTAGTGTATTCCTGCCTGTAAATCATATCGTATTCGAAGTTACTTTAAGAGCCGCTAAATAGCGGCTTTTTTATGTTATATGAGTCGAAATCTATTAATTAGATTGTTATTTCTTTATTAGAAAGGGTATGTTATCATTCTTAGGAAAATAGTACTAGTAGGAGGATATGCTTATTGAACATGAACTTAAATTAATTACATAGTTTGATCAAGATTACACGCTAGCAAGTACCTGTTTGAATGTTGAGATTGTGAACGATTCATAATTAGAAAAGAGCTGTTAGATTTTTATTTTTTACTCAAAGGAGAGTCATCGATGATACACCTCAAACACAATGCAAAATGGGCTTCTCTGGCCGTACTTACCTTAATCGCCTATGTTCTGAGCGCATTGCTTCTGCCTCCACCAAATGCTGCTGCCAAAGGAGAGCAAATCTCCGCCAAACAGCTCGAAAGTATGAGCCGCCTTTCATTTACGCTTCGTGATGCCAAGCAAACGGCTTACACCGTTTATATTTTTGCTTATGATGAACAGAAGAGCACGCTGACCGAAGAAAATGGTTGGACCAACAATAAAAAAGGCGACAAGAGTTATTCAGGCACGTATCGTGCAGCTTTGTTGAAAAAAGGTGCAGCATACGGAACTGTTCAGGCGGCAAAACTGGATCTGAATACGATTATTTTGCCTCAAACCTGGAACTTCGTTGTGAAAAGCAAAGAGGCTAGTACACCAGACATGCTGATGATCACCGATTGGGGAACTTCTAACTTCAATGATGTGAAAACGTATATTGTTCGTTCCGGGGAATTGCGCCGTGTAACATTTGTCGATAACAAAGGTAAAAAAATCGACGATTACTACTCTGCAATCAGAGATGGTGGAATCCGTACTCTTTCAGGTGCCCGAGTGCAGTTCAAAAATTACAACAACCTTCAATTCGTCTATGGAGTTACTACGTTTAAGCTGAATGTGAACAAATTGGAATTACGGTTGGAAGATACGCGTAACCTTCGTTCAGAAGCTTGGCCGAACTCGGGTGTTGGCGATCGCGCTTACCTGAAAAGCCTAAAGGAAGCTGCTTTAAAGGGTGTGTTGCCAGGCCGGACGGACATCAAGATTGGCATGACGCTTCAAAATGCGCAAAAAAAGCTGGGGAAACCCAATTCTCGTTCAAACGGGGAATGGGGAGCTTACTATTATTATTCTAAATTCGGCATCGGGTTTGATTCATACATGCACGAGCTTAGCAAGAAATCACGTATTGCGGTTATCCAGCTGTACAATGAAAAGCAGTATCTCTCACCATGGAATGTGAAACGATGGTTGGGAAAACCCACCTCGGAATATTATAATGAAGTTGTGGGTGGTTATGAGATGGAATACGAGCTGGGTAAGCACACTATAGTTTTTAATTATTTGGAAGAAGAAGACTTAATTGACTTTACGAATATATATTAAGGTATAACATAGCGAGAACTGAACGTATTCGTATACGAACTTACAAAAAAAGCCGCTAATTAGCGGCTTTTTTTGTTATCCATGGAAGTGGACGCGTAGTCTATTTCATTGGATTGTTATTAGAACGTTGCACAGAACGCACACGATTGACTAAGTAAATGCCAACCGACACGAACAGCAATGCAGCCAGATTTTTCAGTTCCAGAATCGTTTCCCCGAGGAATAACGCTGATAATAAAGCTCCAAATACAGGGATTAGGAAGTTATAGACAGACACTCTTCCGACCTTGTTATACTTGAGAAGCATATTCCATAGACAAAATGCGACGGATGATAGCAATGCCAGGTAGATCAAGTTACTGGTGGATTCCAAGGTGAAATGGGTGACACGACCGCCGAGTGATAGACCTAACAGCGTAAGTACCAGTCCCCCGACGAATAAGCTGACACCTGTTATGATCAAAACATCGATGGTGGCGGTGAGACGTTTTGCGTAAAGGGCTGTAACGGAAAAAACAAGTGCCGCTATAATAATGAACCCTTCGCCTGTGAATGAAAAGGAAAAAGCAAGCAGATCCGTATGGAAGTTTACGATGATTACGCCGACAAATCCGAGCAAGCAGCCAACGATTTTATTTCTGCTTAATTTGTCGTTCTTATAGATGAAATGCGCCAGAACAACACTGAAAAAGGTCGTCGTTGCATTCATAATGGAGCCTTTGACACCCGTCGTATTGGCTACACCGACGTAGAAAAACATATATTGCAAACCCGTTTGCAATATACCAAGCATGATAAGGCCTGTCCACTGAGGCTTGGTTAATTGGAGCTTCTGTTTTCTAACGATACGAGACAGGAGCAAGAGCAGCATGCCCGCCAGTGTAAATCGGTATCCGGCAAATACATATTTGGAAGCAATATCTTCCGGCAGAATGTTAAATGCGATATATCCAAGTTTGATGGACGGGTACGCACTTCCCCATAACAAGCAACACAGGCTTGCCACGAGCATAACAAAAATGGGATCACTAAACCTACTCGGTTTCTCAAGGGTATTTCTCTCTATCACTTTCGATCTTCTCCTCGCATTTCATGCACATATGTATGTACGTATCTAATATCCTCTGACCATATCACATAACGCCAATGTTTGTATCAAAAATTAATAAAGTGAATAAAGAGACATGATTTTGTCACAAGAACCGCACCTGACTAGCTCTTAGGGGCCATACCTCTACAACAAAACGCCTGATAGTATGATAAAGATCATAAATGGATAGACGTTGGAGGGAAAGTCATTGTCTAAGCGAAAAATGGTTAAATCACTTTTGGCAAGCTGCCTGCTTATTGTAATATCTGCTTGTTCTACCGCGCCAGCAGATCCAGGCGGCAATGCTGCAAAATCATCAAATGAAGCGGTCTCGCAATCGAAGGAATTGACGTTCCTGTTTAATTTCGCCAGCCAGACGATCGATCCACACCTGGATTATACGCCACTGCGTGCAGGAGTTACGGAGACACTGGTGAAACTGGACGAGGATTTAAACATCAAGCCTTGGCTTGCAGACCGTTGGGAGAGTGCGGATGGACAACACTGGGTCTTTCATATTCGGGAAGGTGTTACTTTTCAAAATGGAAATCCGTTGACGGCAGAGGCCGTTGAGCAATCTTTGAAGCGTTCCATGGAGGTTAACCCTGGTGTGCAACAGGTTCTCGGCATCGACCAAATGGAAGCCACCGGTCAGGAACTGAAAATAACGACTACACAACCATTTCCACAGTTCCCATCTGAACTGGTTCACCCGAACACAGCTGTGCTCGACGTTAGCGCGGCAGATGTAGGCAAAGCTCCCGTAGGAACCGGACCGTTTCGTGTTGCTTCGTTCGTCGCTGGAAGCTCGCTGGAAGTCGTGCGTTACGACGAATATTGGGATGGGATTGCCAAGTTGAATCGCGCTCACTTCAATTTTAATGAGGACGGCAACGCAAGGTTATCTGCATTAATGTCTGGCGGAGCTGACGTTGTCTATCGTCCACCAGTGGAGAGTCTTTCTACGTTGGAACAAGACAATCAATACCACTTGGATTCCGTCGTGAGTTTGAGAACACATGAATTGATTTTTAACAATCAGCATGGGCCGTTCCAGAATGAATATGTGCGTAAGGCTTTTGACGCTTTGGTTAACAGGGAAGAGCTAATGAACGATATTATGGGTTCGCAAGCCACGCTGGCGGATGGACCGTTCCTGTCAGAATTTCCGTTCGTTCCTGCGTACACGAGTAAGCAGACGGGAACCGCGGCAGCACTGGAATGGTTCAAGAAAGCCGGTTACACCGTCACAGATGGCAAAGTCACGCAGGATGGAAAAGCATTAAACCTGAAGCTGGTAACGTACAGCTCACGTGCAGAATTTCCTATTTTCGCTCAGACGCTACAATCACAAGCCAAGGAACTGGGCATTAACATATCCATTGAACTGCTGAATAGTTACGAAGATTATTTACTTGAACAAGACGATTGGGATCTGGGGACCTACAGTCCGTTGATCGCACCAAGGGGTGACGCCAGTTATTTCCTGAACGTGGCCTTCAAACCGGACGGATCGCTGAATTTCGGCAAGGTGAATGATCCCGAACTAACATCAATCATTAACCAACTGGATCAAACCGTGGACATCGAACAACGAACTACTCTCATTAAAGAAGCACTTGAACGTATTGATGACCAAACATACTATTCATACCTGGTACATCCCAACACGTTAGTAGCTTACAACGATGGTGTGGAAAATTGGGAGACAAGTAAGAGCGAGTACTACATGTTGACCAATCAGTTAGACATACAAGCAAAATGAAGAAGCTCGTGCAACGCTCTCTGGAGCTTTTGCTGTTCATCCTGCTCTTGTCTTTCATCAGTTTTGTTGTCATGAAGCTGGCTCCCGGAGATGCAGTGAGAGAAATAATGCGCTCCGATGACGTGGCTCTGGATCATGCGGCCATTGAGAAGCAACGAGAAGCGATGGGACTTAACCAGCCACTGTGGCAGCAGTACGGGAACTGGCTCACTGGACTTGTGCGACTGGATCTCGGCGAATCATACATGACTCGCCGTCCTGTTCTTAGTGAACTGCTAGGAAGGCTGCCAGCCACAATGATGTTGACCGGAGCATCACTCGTAATCATGCTGATCATTGCTCTTCCTCTGGGCGTGCTATCTGCCCTCTATTCCGGGAGAGCCATCGACCGTTGGAGCCGTGTGATTGCGGTAGTGGGTACATCTGTCCCTAGCTTTTGGCTAGGGATTCTTCTCATTGACTGGTTTTCAGTCAAGGCCGGATGGTTACCTTCGATGGGAATTGGTAGTCCGAAGCATTTGATTCTTCCTTCGATAACATTAGGCATGACCATGGCTGCCGTGTATCTCAGACTGATTCGCTCCAGTATGCTCGCGAGTCTGCAACAAGATTTTGTACAAGGGGCAAGAGCTCGAGGGATTCGGTCCGGAAGAGTTGTCTTTCGTTATGCGCTTCGGCATGCATTGTCTCCTGTACTTGGCATGTTTGGTGTAAGTATTGGCAGTCTTCTTGGCGGTACTGTCGTTGTAGAGGTGCTGTTTGCGTATCCGGGCATGGGTAAGCTTGTAATGGACGCCATCCAGCACAGGGATTATCCCGTTATGCAAGGTTATATGGTCTTGATGGCGCTCCTTATTACATTAGTCAATCTCGTGGTCGATGGAATTCAAGCATGGCTCAATCCGGAGATGCGTTTGCGAGGTGAGAAACAATGAAGCATATCCCGATTTTTCTAGGCAAGATCTATTACTGGATCGGAGCAGCAGGTATCGGCTTTGCAGGCTTAATCGTGCTGGCACTGCTTGCTCCCTCGTTCATTACACAAGATCCTTATCGCGTTGAGATGGGAATGAGGCTACAATCGCCCTCCATGTCGCATTGGCTCGGTACAGATGGTTTGGGCAGGGACTTATTTACACGTCTGCTTGTAGGCGGCAGGAATACATTGGGTACGAGTGTGGCCGTATTGTGCACAGCACTGGCGATTGGCATTCCCATTGGACTGATTTCCGGTTATTTTGGAGGCATAATGGACCGAATATTTATGCGGATCGCCGACGCTTTCTTGGCATTTCCCGATTTCCTAGTGGCGATTGTTCTGAGTGGATTGCTCGGTCCTCACATCGTGAACTTGATGATTGCCATCGCTGCTGTGAAGTGGATCGCCTATGCCAGGGTCGTGCGTAATACAGTCCGTGCTGAGAGAAACAAAGAATATGTAGCAATTGCTCGCATGAATGGCGTAGGGCCATTCCGGTTAATACAGAAGCATATGTTGCCACATGTTATTCGTCATGTCATCGTACTGGCATCGCTCGATATTGGAAAAATCATACTGATCATCGCGTCGCTATCATATGTGGGTCTAGGTACTCAACCGCCAGGAGCCGAATGGGGAGCCATGCTTAATGAAGGCAAAACATATTTTCTCCAATCTCCCTATCTGATGATCTGGCCTGGAGCTGCAATTATGTTTACGGTCGCATTGGCTAACCTGACTGGAGACCGTATACAGGATCGGCTTGGCAGAGCATCCAGAGAGGGGGGAGACACATGAATGACGGATTATTAATACAGAATTTGTACATCGGTACCAATCAGCAAACGCTCGTTCATAACTTGAACATCCTGCTTGGTCAGTCACGTTGTCTAGCCTTGATCGGAGAAAGTGGTAGTGGAAAAACGCTAACGGGACTGGCCATTGGTGGTCTGTTGCCACAGGACATTCATATTCAGCAGGGCGTGATGAAGATAAACGGCACGTCGCTGGAGAGTGTTTCCCGGAAAATGATGCAAACCATCAGAGGACGACGCATCGCTTACGTGTTCCAAAATTACGCAGGTGCATTTAGTCCGCTCCTGCCACTAGGCAAACAATTGGATGAAACACTGAAAACCCATACCGAATTGAATGCACAGCAACGCCAAACGATGATAAGAAAGGTGCTGGATGAGGTAGGTTTATCTGGCGAGCGTGTACAGAAGAGTTATTCGTTCGAACTGAGCGGCGGGCAATTGCAGCGTGTGTCCATTGCAGCAGCCATGATGCTTGAACCAGAGTTGATCATTGCGGACGAACCCACAACTGCACTCGATTCGGACACTGGCCAACACGTTCTGTCGCTATTGCACAAACTGAAGGAGCAAAGTGGCTGCTCTATCTTGCTGATCACACATGATCTCCGTATTGCACGGCAATATGGAGATGATATCGCCGTGATGCAACATGGACGAGTCGTGGAAAATGGGCAGGCAGCAGATGTGCTGAAACATCCAACACATCCGTATACACAAAAGCTGATAGAGGCTGAACGTCTGCTGGGCAACCGTGAACCTGAAGTGAATAGAGACGTTCAAGAAGAAATCTTCGGAGCTTCAGATGCGGCAAAGGACATACAAGAGATCGGAAGCTCAATGTTGTCGGTCAAGGAAGTTCATAAAACGTACGCTTCAGGATTACAGGTTCTGAACAACGTTTCTATGGAGATTCGAGAAGGGGAGTGCCTGGCGCTGATTGGTGCAAGTGGAAGTGGTAAAAGTACGCTGGCACGTTGCATTTTGCAAATCGAACCCTACGATAGAGGCGATATTTATTTTCGCAATCAACGGTTGCAACCAAAGAAAAAGGGCATTTCCCTACAAGGCAACGTTCAGGCTGTCTTTCAGCATCCTGCCTTGAGCCTGAACAGTCAACTACGCATCCTGGATTCATTAATGGAACCGCTGGACAGGGTGAAACGAAGCTTCACCCAAGCTAGAATGTACCGCAAAACCCGGTTTAACGTAGCAGAGGAGTGGATGGAACGCGTGGGTTTATCTCCGGAATTATTGTTACGCTATCCATATCAGCTCAGTGGTGGGCAGAAGCAACGCGTGTGCATTGCTCGTTCGATCAGCACTGAACCGCGATTTCTGATATTGGATGAACCGACTGCCAGCTTGGACATGATCGTACAAGCACAAGTACTGCAACTACTGAAAGAGCTTCAACAAAAACTCGGATACAGCTCATTATTTATCTCTCACAATTACAGTGCAGTGGAATACCTGGCAGATCGGGTGGTAAGAATAAAAGATGGAATGGTTCATGACGGGCCTCTGTTATAGATTCCTTTCTAATAAAATCCCAACTTGTTCTGCCACAATGTGCGGTTGCCGGGGTAAGCCATTCGTGAAATAGGATTCCACTATACCAACGATCGCTGTACCAAAGAACATAAGAATAACTTCTTTCGTTAGTCCTTTATTTTTCCCCTCCGTTATATTCACCTCATCTTCCAGTTCTTCGATGACGAGAGCGAGGAAGCGACTGCGGAAAAAAGGGGCTCCTTTACTCCGTAACATAGCCGAGAAAAATGAAAAGTGAATTTCAAAATAATCGAACCACAGCACATTGCTTTCTATAAAATCAAGATCGGATGCTTCCTTGCACAATCTTCTTAGTTCATCGATATGTTCTTCGATTAATTTATCCAGCAAGTCGAATTTGTCAGAATAATGATGGTATATCGTTCTGCGGCCGACATTCGCATGATCAGAGATATCCTGCATCGTAATGGTATCGAAAGGTTTTTCGTTCATGAGTTTGATAAAAGCGGATTTGATCGCTTCCTGAGACTTAAGTATTCTTCGATCTGTGATAGAAACGATAGTAATCACCATTCTTTCCATAAAGTAATTGCACAAATGTTGTCCTATTGCGCCATAAGGCACAGATCGGGTTCAATTGATCCTTGCAGAGGCAGTCCAATTATTTTATATTATACACAAATGCGCGATATCGCACGTATGTGTTTTGAACAACAATGGTGAACACAATTCGATATATTAATTCATTGGAGGTACTCGAAATGGCTAAACATGAAGAAGTTAAAGATGGAGTTATCTTCCCAGTAGGAGAAAAAAACGAAGCATATGCACAATATTTTATAGGACAAAGTTATCTCCAATCCTTGGTTGCTGATCCCAAAGTGAATGTGGGTGTTGGGAATGTAACGTTTGAACCGGGATGCAGAAATAACTGGCATATCCATCGTGGTGGATTTCAGTTGTTGTTAGTGACTGGTGGGGAAGGTTGGTATCAGGAAGAAGGAAAACCCGCTCAATTCCTAAAAGCCGGCGATGTTATTGTGACACATGATGGTGTGAAACACTGGCATGGGGCCGCTAAAGATAGTTGGTTTGAACACATTGCGATCACTGCAGGTACACCGGAGTGGTTGGAACCTGTGACAGATGAAGTGTACGGAAATGCTACAAAGTAATCATTGAATAATATGATTAGTAATATGGCAAAAGGTGACTGAATGTCATCTGGTAAGCCTTCTGTAAATGATAGGAAAGTCAGGAAAAGCCTTACCGGGATCGGTAGGGCTTTTCCTGCTTATTACTTATAAAAGAATGATGAGTAATACTAAAGATAGAATTCCCAAAATAGCGATCATGGCCGTATCTTTGAATGTATCTTTCGCACGAACATGGGTGACAACTCCCCCCATGCCAACGGCTACCGAGATAGCAGCCCCTAGTATAGCAGCTCCTTCAACCCAGAAACCAATGATCAACAATATCGCTGCTGTTAGCTCAATGACCCCTGTTAGAACTCTAAACCACTGAGGATAACCCCACGTCGTGAATGCTTCAATATGCATTTTTGAGCCAAATGTTTTGCCTGTACCAGCCATGATGAACATGGCGGCTAGAAGGCCTTGTAAAATCCAAGATAGAATGATCATAATAATCCCCTTATTTATGGTATGTTCATTGATACCCGTGAAGTGTTAATTCAACAATTGTTGCAACGCTTCTTTGACGGAAGTTGGTTTGCGACGAAGGAGCATCTCCAAATCGGAATGAGCGTTCTCCAGTCCGCCCTCGCGAATTCCCTTTTGAACCATAACCAGTAATGCTGCAACGTCATTGGGTACATTCGCATCTTTTAACATATCACCATAAGAAGCATCATCCACAGCTAGTAGAGCAATACGTTTACCCGTAACTTCGTTAATCGTATCCACGAATTGCTGCTGGGTTAAGTTTTCACCGGACAATTCGTAAACTTTATTATCGTGACCTTTCCCAGTAAGTACGTTTGCTGTTACTTCAGCCAGATCCGGACGGTATACCCAACCAACTTTACCTTCACCCGCAGTGGTAACCCAAGGAGCACCTTCTAAGCATTGTTGAATTGTCGCTAATTCATTCTCAACATACCAGTTATTACGGACAAATACGTACGGAATACCCGATTCTTTAATGATCTCTTCACGTACACGGTGAATTCCCGCCAAGAAGAAATCACTCACATCCGCACGTGGGGCACTCGAATATACGATTTGTGCAACACCAGTTTCTTTTGCTGCCTCAACAGCATGGGTCTGCTGACGAATGGAAGATTCAATATCACCGAATGTTGAAACGATAAATACACGATCTATGCCTTGGAATGCTTGGACTAACGTATCTTTCTTTTCGAAGTCCGTTTCCCGAACCTCAATGCCTTGGGCTGCAAAACGTTGTGCTTTCTCCGATTGAATGTCACGTACACCTGAAATAATATCTGAAGTCGGAATGTTCTCCGCTAAATATTCTACAATCTTTGATCCCAAATGCCCGGATGCACCCGTTACTAAAATTTTCATCATTTTTCCTCCAATGTGGACTTGATTACCCTTGATTTGCTGTCGATATTTTCGACTTTCTGGTATACAACACATGTTGTATAATCAAGTCTATATGGCTTGTTAGCATTGGACAATCATCAATAGCTGTGAATGATCGTATATACGACATTTCATCACAACTGTTGAAAAAATAGGAGGCGATTACGTGGGAAAAACGTTAGACCCACGGTTCATCAGAACACGAAAACTGATTATGGATGCATTTATGGCATTGGTTATAGAGAAGGATTTCAAGGATATTACGATCAAGGATATCACGCAAAAAGCGACCATTAATCGAGCGACATTTTACTACCATTTCTTTGATAAATATGATCTGATGGAAACCGTGTTAAGTGAAGATATATTGCGGGAAGTTTTAAAAGATGTAACTTCGCATGAAGCTTTAACCCCAAAGGTCTTATATGATATATTCATTAGTTTAATCACTTTTCAAAGTGGGCTGGCTAATCAGTGTTCACGAAGTTATGAGGCATTTACACCTAAAATTGAAGCTGCTGTAAAGGAAGCGATGGGTAGGGCATTTAAAAAATTGCTGAAGCAACAGTTTCCAATATGGTCAACGGATAAGTTAGAATTGCATAGTATTATGCTTGGTTGGAGTTTATATGGCATGTCCATGAAGTTCGTGAAGAATGGTGATCTGCCATCGGAAGATCTAATGAAAGATACGTTTAATACGCTTTTGAATGTAGAACAATATGCTTGAATTCTCCCAGCTGAAGAACGATATAGGTACTGAGAATACAAGTTAACAGGCTGTTGAGATTTCCTCAACAGCCTGTTTTTTATCTGTAATCGTACTTTATTGAACAGATTCTATACGCAAAGCTTCCCTACATTTCTTCCGATAGTTCGATGGGGAGACTCCAAAGTGGCCGGAAAATTGCCGGGAGAAATAGTCAGGTGAATGGAATCCAACTGCCAGAGCAATCTCGGTAATCGGCCGCAGGGTATATTGAAGCAATGGTTCGGCTTGTTTCAAGCGATGTTTCATTAATGTTTCCATAATGGAATCCCCCACTTGTTCCTTGAACAAATGAGACAGACGGGAAGGGGATAAACACACCTTCTTGCCCAAATCCTCGATAAGAATCTGATCCATGTAATCCCGAGAAATAATGTTCAGTACTTCCTGAACGCGTGAATCCAATTCCTTCTTCGATTGATTCTGACTGGCAACCAACAAGATGACCTCTTCCAGTGCATTCAATGTTAGTTCATCCCTCAACATGGAATCCTCGTATAATCTGTAGGAGATCACTCTGCTAAAAGCCGATTCAATGGCTCTCCGGGAGCTTTCCTTGTCGATATGGAGTTGAAAGATCGGACCATCTGTATTGCTGGAGGGTATCCAATCCATCCAAGGTAGACGTGGAATGAAGTGAGCCCACATTTTATCCCATACATGTCCTTGCTCGGTGAAATAGTCTTGCGCGGTTCCAGGAGAGACAAGGGTCAACATTCCAGCTGTACAGCTCAGGTATCCACTAGCTCCATTATGAATACGTCCTTTCCCCGATAAAGTATATATGATTAGCCAATCCTTGGTTCCCTGTGCACGATAACAGGAGTAACCGTAGGGCTGAATATAGTGGTCGGACACCAGAATCCCCGGAGGATGTGTGTATTGTTGTCTTGCTGCAAACATAGCAGGATCGTCTGGTTTGTTAGCCATATCCTCATTCCTTTCGCTTCACTACATATTCTAAAATAATATACGAGAATAACTCGAAATGAAAGCGTTCTATTTTAGTGAAGGTAAGAGGTGAACCGCATGTCATATCAACAACATGACAAGAGAATACTTCAACTTGCGGGGAAGTGGAAATGCGTACTTGATCCCCGGGATATCGGTGAAACCGAACAATGGTACGAGTCGTTCGTTTCCCAATCAAAGAATCTGGTAACACTCCCTGGTACGCTGACAGTCAACGGCATTGGAGACGTAACGGAATGGGGCGATGAGATGGATCGAGAGTCGGTCCGTTCTCTGCGGCAGCGTCATTCTTATATTGGATCAGCATGGTACGGATACGAAATCGATGTCCCTGCTGAATGGGTTGAAAAGCGGTTTGTCATATATCTTGAGCGGATTATGTTCCAATCTACCTTATGGGTGAACGGTCAACTTGCCGGACAGCAAGATCGTTTATCCGTTGCTCATGAATATGACGTGAGTACATTCATTCAACCTGGAAAGGTCAACCGGCTCACCCTTCGGATTGATAATCGGGATGTTCAGAATCTGGGCAATCATTCGAGCGCTTATACAGAAGAGACGCAGACGATCTGGAATGGGATTATAGGCCGGATGGAGCTACATATTTCAGAGCCGTTCTGGGTCAATAATATACAGGTCTTCCCAGAGCCGGATCTGCGCTCCGTTGTAGTGAAGGGTACATGTCATAATAAAACCGATACTGAAGCTCATGCCAATTTGCAAATATCCGCACATATCAAACAGGGCGTAGCACCGCATGCGGTTCCTGAGATAGAAAAAAGTATCCATGTCTCCGCCTCATCCTCCGAGAACTTTGAGTGGAAAGTGGATATGGGTGAAAATCCCTTGTTATGGGACGAATTCAACCCCAATATCTATGAGTTGAGGATAGAAGCACAAGTAGTATTGGATGCACGCGAACCGATTCGTATCTCGGAAAATAGGACATTTGGGTTGCGATACTTTCAACGCAAGGACAGAGAATTGCTGATGAATGGAAGGCCTGTCTTTTTGCGAGGAACCTTGGAGTGTTGCATCTTTCCGCATACAGGTCATCCGCCGATGGACATTGAATCTTGGCTCAAGTTGTTTCAGGCAGCTAAGAACTATGGATTGAACCATATCCGTTTTCACTCCTGGTGTCCACCTGAAGCTGCATTCGAAGCTGCTGATCTATTGGGGGTTTACCTGCAAGTCGAGTCTCCCATGTGGATGGATACGTGGAATATGGCAGTAGGGACGCATTCAGAGCACTACACGTACTTGCCTCAGGAGGCTCGCCGAATTGCTCATGTCTACGGGAATCATCCTTCTTTTTGTATCTACAGTAACGGCAATGAATTGAATGGTGACTTCAACCTGTTGCACCGGATGGTAGACGACTTGAAATCGTTCGATGACAGGCGTTTATACACGCTCACCACCAATTGGGATCGGGAGCTTGATCCAGCAGATGATCTGTTTATTGCCCAATCGGTTGATGGTATTGGTGTTCGCGGACAATATTTCCCGGAAGAATTAGCGTTGTCTACTCAGCTAGACTTCCGAGACGCCGTAGCAAATCGACCAGTACCTGTTATTTCACATGAAGTGGGGCAGTATGCTGTCTACCCGGATGTACAAGAGTTGGAGAAGTATAGCGGAGCATTGCGTCCGGTTAATCTGGAGGTCATCCATTCAGATATGAAGAAAAGAGGTTTAATTGGTGACCTTCGTTCATTCGTCCACGGTTCAGGCATGTTGGCGCTACAATTATATCGCGATGAGATCGAAGCTGCCCTGCGCACGCCGAGTCTTGGAGGATTTCAGTTGCTGGATTTGCATGATTTCCCTGGTCAGAGCACCGCAACCGTGGGTCTCCTTAATGCATTTTGGGAATCCAAGGGTTTGATCGAACCTCAACAATTCCGAGAGTTTTGCGGGCCAACGGTACTGTTGCTTCGCATGCCGAAACGGATCTATACGAATACAGAGCTGTACGTGGCTGAGATCAACATTGCCCATTTTGGAGTAAAAGAACTTCCGCCATCCTCCATCCAGTGGACAATTGCAGATGGGCAGGGCCGCACGCTCGATTCAGGTTCTCTGCTTACAGATACGATTCCTCTTGGATCAGGTCAACCGTTAGGTCGCTTGGTTTCAGACGCGCCACATCGAATACAGAAAAGCGACAGACTGACGATATCTTTGAAACTGGAGGGTAGCGAAATACGAAATGAATGGCCGTTCTGGGTATACGAATGCAGCGGGAAGGATCAGGAAGTCCCTCAGGGCATAATGGTAAAACATAGTCTGGACGAAGGAATGGAGCAGACGCTTGAAGAGGGAGGAACCGTTTTATTTCTGGCGAAGGATAGTGACTTAAGAAATACGACCCCAGGGAAGTTCTATCCGGTATTCTGGAGTCCGGCACATTTTGCAACTGAAGCTCCGTGTGGCATTATGGTTGATTCTGAGCATCGGGCCTTGAGAGACTTCCCAACCAAAGAGTACGCAGAATATCCATGGAAGGACTTGCTGGAGCGATCCGTATCTATTGTGGTGAACGATGATATTGCATTTAACCCGATTGTTCAGGTCATACCCAACTTTGTTCATAACCGAAAACTGATGAATCTTGCGGAATATACCGTTGGAAAAGGAAAACTGATCATCTGTGGAATCGATATCGAGAATGATATGAACAGTCGACCTGTCGCAGCGCAGCTTCGTAGAACCTTAATCGACTATATGTCCTCAGATTCTTTTGCCCCCAAAGTATCGCTGGAGTTGAATGAGCTTCGCCAATTGCTTGAGAAGAATGAGCAGCCTGCCATGACAGGAACTGCTGATCTATGCACTTCGGAGCATGAGCTTGCCTGCGGGAAGTTAGCATCGAGCGATAGCATGAACGAGGGCAATGATGCCAAGTACGGAAACGATGGTGTCGATGAGACGTACTGGCAGGCACAAGACGATCATCCAGGCCACTGGTGGCAGGTAGATTTGTTACAGGAACGTTCCATCACAGGAAGCAAAATAAGTTTTCACGAGCAAGGTAACTTCCTATATGTGATTCAGGTTTCAAGCGATGCAATCGAATGGCGTGTGGTCGTTAACCAGACGGGGCAGACGTCACATGAACAGACACGGATGGATCAATTTGAAGCAAAGGGCAGGTATGTAAGAATCGTATATAATGGGTTACCGAAGGGAGTTAGGGCAGCACATCGTGCATTTGAAGTGTATGGCAGCTGATCCAAGCAATATGAATTGAAAGAAAAATAACGTTACCCTCAAGTGACGTTATTTTTCTTTTTGAAACAGTAAGAGACACGGATTTTTTGCGTAACATAAAGCTTAGTATTCTAAGGCGTGTCTCAAAATCTGTTTCCTTCGGAGTTCTCAGACAAGCCCTAGTTAATAACTTGGTTTCTTTTTAAAAGTCCCCATAATTGTTCAGCTACCTCTTCCGAGGATTGAGGCATATCATTCATAATCCACCATTCAATGATACCGACAAAGGCAGACGCCATAAATTGTGTGATAAATTCTTGGTTATAGTGGCTATTGTCACCATCCATATTGATGTTAATCCGGATGTGTGTTGTCACGAGTTCCAACATCTGTTCACGAAACGCAGGAATTCCTTTGTTAGAGAGCATTGAAGCGTAAAAACGATGGTTCTCTTCGAAATATCGAATTACAGGTAGAAAAGAGGATTGAATGAGATCAATCGTTTCACCATTCACATTCGTTGTCGTGGTTGCGGATATCATTTTGTTCAAGTTTTCTTCGATGCACTTGTTCAACAGATCATACTTATCACTGTAATGAAAGTATACCGTTCCCCGATTGATGTTAGCTCTATCAGCAATCTCGTTGATTGTAATGTCCTCAAAATTTTTCTCAGCAATGAGAGAAAGAAAGGACTGGAAGATCGCTTGTTTCGTTTTGACCACTCTTCGATCGATTTTAATGTGCACTTGGTAACCTCCACTCCGAGATATCTAACACTTTGTGATTGAACGTTGGATATCGAACAAAAAGCGCCAGATTAACGATTGTAGTTATTTTTGTACTCCTTATAATAATCAATAAGTCATACTTATTCAACAAATGTTGGATTACAAAATGTTATGGCTCAGACGATACATCAAGGAGGACAATTATATGTCACTGGAAATTTTACAAGCAAAATCCGAATTGAGAGATTTGGTGGACTCGTATGCTACGTTAACTGATGCCAAAAGAATTGCAGATCAGATGCTCTTATTTACACCGGATACACGATTCAAAGTATACTTTGGTGATCAACTGATGTCTGAAGTAACCGGAACCAAGCAGCTGGAAGAAGAGTTTAATGGTCATGTGGCGCTGGTAAAACGCTATTTCACCACGAACGCACAGCATGTAGTGAACGTGGAAGGTGATACTGCAACAGGCGTAGTATTTTCTCAGATCAAAATGGTTAGGGACGAGGAAGGCAAAGAAGTTCTCACGGATTATAGTGTTCAATATCATGATGTTTATGTCCGCCAGGGCGAAAAGTGGTTGATACAGGAACGTACTTCACAATATATCATCATTGAAGCAAGACCACTGTAAGCATAATGATATACACAAATTAATGGTTAAAGAAATGACGAGGGCGTTAACTGATGCTCTCGTCATTTTCTATGTTTTGCAGAATTCTATTTCAGGCGTCGAACAGGCAGTGTGGCTTGGATTTGCATAAATTGCAGTGTGTTTTTCAATGCACTTGGAGAAATTTCCAGAATGAAAACGCTTGTCAAACGGAAAAGAATATGATAATTTAATGTCTGTAACCGGTTACACATAGAGGAGAGCAACTTATGACAACAATTAAAGACGTAGCTCAACTGGCTGGCGTATCTGTAGCCACCGTATCCAGGGTCATTAATGATAGAGGTTATGTTCATGCGGACACACGCAAGAAAGTGGAAGAAGCTGTGAAGGCGCTTAACTTTTCGCCAAATGAAGTGGCCCGCTCATTATATAAGCGCAAGTCCAAACTGATTGGCCTGTTGTTGCCGGATATTACCAACCCTTACTTCCCGCAGTTGGCTCGCGGCGTAGAGGACCGGATGCAAGAGCAGGATTACAGACTGATATTCGGAAATAGTGATGAGGATGAACGGAAGGAGCAGGATTACATCCAGACGTTTATCCAGAACAACGTGGTCGGTGTGATCTCTTCAACGAACTACCCTCATTCTTCAATATATGAAAAACTGAAGATTCCTGTTGTGTTTCTGGACAGAACTTCACTTGATCGTCCATCCGTGTATGCGGATGGCAGGGAAGGTGGAAGACTAGCTGCAAGGGAGATCATTAACCGCGGCAGTCGCCGGATCACGGTTATGCAAGGACCGTCACAGATCAGACCTGCGCAGGATCGCTTCGAAGGAGCGATTGAAATCATCCGTGATGCAGGGCTAGACTATCACGTCATTCAGACGACCTCATTTTCGTTTAACGAGGCAGGGGTATGGGCTGAAGAGTTATTCAGGAAATATGCTGACACAGACGGAGTTATTGCCAGCAATGACATCGCAGCCATGGCGGTACTACATGAGGCATCACGAATCGGAAGGAAGGTTCCTGATGATGTACAAGTGATTGGTTTCGATGATATTCCGATGAGCAGCCTGTTATCGCCAGCATTATCCACCATTCGTCAGCCAGCATACGAAATGGGAAGAGAAGCGGCGGGATTACTTATCCAGCTTGTGGAACAAGCTGCAGTAGAGAACAAAAACATACAGTTGCCCGTCAGCTTCATCGAACGGGGCACAACGAGAAAGGTGTGATCAGATGGCTAAAATATGTGTAATTGGAAGCAGTTCGATGGATCTGGTTGTTACTTCTGCAAGACGGCCGGGGGCGGGTGAAACCGTTCTTGGCGATAGTTTCAAAACGGTTCCTGGTGGCAAAGGAGCCAATCAGGCTGTTGCCGCTGCACGACTGGGTGCCGAGGTTGCGATGATCGGGCGGGTAGGCGACGATGCTTTTGGCAAAGATATTGTAGAGAACTTTAGAGCAAATGCTGTAAATACGCAAAATGTGAAACCGGTTACACATTTAGAAAGCGGAACGGCTCATATCATTCTGGCTGAAGGTGATAATAGTATCGTAGTGGTTGAAGCGGCAAATCGGGAAGTCACTCCTGCATATGTCGATGAAGCGGCTGAAGTAATCCGCGGGGCAGATATCGTATTAATTCAGCAGGAAATTCCGGAGGAAACGGTTGTGCATGTGAGTACATTGTGTGCAGAATTCGGAACACCTCTACTGCTTAATCCGGCTCCGGCGAGAACGTTGCCGCAAGAAGTGATCGACAAC
Source organism: Paenibacillus sp. SZ31 (assembly GCF_012912005.1). Classification (GTDB taxonomy): domain Bacteria; phylum Bacillota; class Bacilli; order Paenibacillales; family Paenibacillaceae; genus Paenibacillus. Next base: position 396,557 of record NZ_JABBEA010000002.1, on the reverse strand, counting down.
GCCGCATATATCACGCCGAACGAGCATGAAGCCGAAATTTTGTTTCAGGGCATGAGTCCGGCACAGGCATTGCGTCAATATCCGAACAAGTTATTTATTACGGAGGGCAGTAAAGGTGTACGTTACTTCGATGGTACAGAAGAAATTCTAGTCCCAACTTATAAAGTGGAGGCTGTCGATACTACTGGGGCAGGGGATACGTTCAACGCCGCATTTGCAGTTGCTTTGGCTGAAGGCAAACCGTTGCAAGAGAGCATACGCTTCGCCAATCGGGCTGCATCGTTGTCCGTCACCAAGTTCGGAGCGCAGGGCGGTATGCCGACGCGTGATGAAGTAGAGGAGAGCTTGTAATGAAAAGAAATGGCATACTGAATAGTCACATTTCCAAGATTCTGTCTGATCTGGGTCACACAGACATGATTGCGATTGCGGATGCGGGTCTACCCGTACCAGAAGGGGTGCTCAAAATCGATCTGGCCCTCAAACTGGGAACACCGAGTTTTCGGGAAGTAGTGGAAGTGATCGCAGAAGATATGGTCATTGAGAAAGTCATTGTGGCCGAAGAGATTCAAGAAGGTAATCCCGTAGCCATGCAATTCGTCACGGAGAAATTCGGGGTAGAAGCAATCGATGCTTCCGTCAGCCACGAACAATTCAAAGCGTTAACCCGGCAGGTGAAGGCGGTCATCCGCACAGGTGAAGCCACACCTTATGCCAATTGCATTTTACAATCGGGAGTCCATTTCGGTTAAAAGGAGGTTGCGTAATGCACATTCAGATGCAAGACATTCATAAAGCGTTCGGCACCAATCAGGTGCTGAGCGGAGTGGATTTTGAACTAAAAGAGGGTGAAGTTCATGCCCTGATGGGGGAGAATGGAGCCGGCAAATCCACACTGATGAACATTCTGATTGGTCTTCATCAGCGTGATCAGGGAACCATCACCATAGACGGAGAAGAAAACTATTTTGCAAGTCCGAAGGAAGCAGAGAAACTGGGGATCACCTTTATCCATCAGGAGCTGAACGTATGGCCTGAAATGACGGTCCTGGATAACCTCTTTATTGGTAAGGAACTGACATCTTCCTTCGGCCTGCTCAACACAAGACAAATGAAAACGCTTGCCAAAGAACAGTTCGCCAAGCTTTCCGTAGACATACCGCTGGAACGTCCTGCGGGAGAGTGCTCCGTCGGACAACAACAGATGATCGAGATCGCCAAAGCACTAATGACAGATGCCAAGGTCATCATTATGGACGAGCCAACAGCAGCACTTACGGAGCGCGAGATTCAGAAGCTCTTCGGTGTAATCAGCTCGCTGAAGAAGGAAGGCGTATCCATCGTGTATATTTCTCACCGAATGGAGGAGATATTCACGATCTGTGACCGGATTACGATTATGCGTGACGGAAGAACAGTAGATACGCAGGCCATTCCACAGACAAGCTTTGATGAAGTGGTTCGGAAAATGGTAGGTCGTGAACTTACCGAGCGTTATCCTGTCCGGAATCCTTCGTATGGTGAAGTTGTCCTCGAAGTAAGGAATGCAAGCAGCAAAGGTCTATTCGAGAATATTAACTTCACCGTGAGAGCGGGGGAAATCCTCGGTTTCTCAGGACTCATGGGTTCTGGACGAACAGAGATCATGAGAACCATCTTTGGTTTGGATACGTTGGATAGCGGTGAAATCTTCATCCGCGGCAAAAAAGCGAACATTCGTAAACCGGCCGATGCTGTGAAACATGGAATTGGGTTCATTACAGAAGACCGCAAGGATGAGGGGCTGGTATTAGACTTCTCCATTCGCGAGAATATGGCGTTGCCGAATCTGTTCAGTTTCTCAAGCAAAGGCTTCATCTCAGCTTCCAAAGAACAAGAATTCGTAGATACTCTGATCAAACGGCTTCAGATCAAAACGCAATCCTCCGAGACCGCGGCTAGAAATCTATCCGGGGGTAACCAACAGAAGGTGGTTATCGCGAAATGGGTTGGGATCGGTCCAAGCGTACTTATCCTGGATGAACCCACGCGCGGAGTGGATGTTGGAGCGAAGCGCGAAATCTATGAATTGATGAATGAACTGACTGACCGCGGCGTTGCAATCATCATGGTATCGTCGGAGCTACCTGAAGTGCTTGGCATGAGTGACCGGATCGCGGTTGTGCATGAGGGACACATCAGTGGCGAGGTTGCAAGGGAAGTAGCAACACAAGAACACATTATGACATTGGCCACAGGGGGACAGTGATATGACAACAATGCAGGAAAACAAAACGGCCAAAAGTGGCTTCCGTTTCTCAAATGTAATACAAAAATTGGGGCCGCTGCTCGGCTTAATCATTCTTATTCTCATCGTATCGGTGTTAAATCCAAGTTTCTTGGAACCGCTTAATATTTTGAATTTATTGCGTCAAGTCTCCATTAATGCGCTGATTGCCTTCGGTATGACATTTGTTATTCTGACGGGTGGAATTGATCTGTCGGTCGGCTCGATCCTGGCTTTATCCAGTGCTTTTGTTGCAAATATGATGTTGTCTGGCTTGGACCCGATCTTGTCGATCATTATCGGTGTAGCGCTTGGTGGTGTCATGGGTATGGTGAATGGACTGATGATTACCAAAGGCAGAATGGCTCCATTTATCGCTACATTGGCAACCATGACGATATTTAGAGGACTAACGTTGGTGTACACGAATGGTAATCCAATTACAGGACTCGGGGATAACTTGTTGTTCCAATTGTTCGGTCGCGGTTACCTGCTGGGCATTCCGGTACCTGCAATTACGATGCTGATTACCTTCATGATTCTGTGGATTGTTTTGCATAAAACGGCTTTTGGCCGCAAAACGTACGCTATTGGTGGTAATGAAAAAGCTTCCATTATCTCGGGGATCAAAGTCAATCGCGTAAAAATTATGATCTATTCCCTGACAGGTATGCTCGCTGCTTTGGCAGGTGCAATTCTGACATCACGCTTGAACTCAGCACAACCAACGGCAGGTACATCCTACGAGCTGGATGCAATCGCAGCAGTTGTATTGGGTGGTACAAGTCTCGCTGGGGGACGTGGACGCATCGTCGGTACACTGATTGGTGTTTTGATTATCGGCGTGTTGAATAATGGATTGAACTTGCTTGAAGTAAACTCATTTTACCAAATGGTTGTAAAAGGCATCGTCATTGCCATTGCCGTCCTACTGGACCGCAAGAAAACAGCATAAGGAGAGAAGCGAATATGAAAAAGTGGACTTTAACACTCGTAAGTATGCTGATGATCATCGTTCTGGCCGGGTGCTCTCTGGAGCCACCGGAATGGGCGAAACCTAACCCTAACAAAAGTAATGGACAGAAGAAAATAGGTTTGTCGATATCTACGTTAAACAATCCATTCTTTGTATCACTGAAGGACGGGGTCATGGCTGAAGCCAAAAAACAGGGAATACAGGTCATCGTGGTTGATGCACAGAACGATTCGGCCAAACAAACCAATGATGTGGATGATCTCATTCAGCAAGGAGTTAGTGCGCTTCTGATTAACCCTGCGGACTCTGCAGCGATCTCCACAGCGGTTCAATCGGCCAATAGTGTTGGCATTCCCGTGATCACGCTGGATCGCTCCGCAGATAAAGGCGAAGTGGCGGCACTAGTAGCATCGGATAACGTAAAAGGCGGACGCATGGCTGCTGAATACTTTGTGGAACAACTGGGTGAGGGAGCAAAAGTTATTGAACTGGAAGGTGTGCCGGGCGCTTCTGCAACAAGAGAACGAGGTAAAGGCTTCCACGAAGTGGCTGACAAACAACTCGATGTAGTTTCCAAGCAATCTGCTGATTTTGATCGGTCCAAAGGATTGAATGTCATGGAGAACTTGCTACAAGGTAATCCAGACGTGCAAGCGGTATTTGCCCATAATGACGAGATGGCACTTGGTGCAATTGAAGCGATTCAAAGCTCAGGTAAAGACATTCCGGTCATCGGATTCGATGGTAATGATGATGCAATCAAATCCATTCAGGATGGGAAATTGACGGCAACAGTCGCTCAGCAGCCTATACTGATTGGCCAACTGGCGCTGCAAGCAGCTCTGGATGTGCTCAGTGGCAAGCAGGTGGAGTCTTCGATTCCCGCTGAATTGAAGCTGGTAACGAAGGAAAATGTGAATGAGTAAATCATCATAAAACATGTTTCTCTGTTTGAGACATGAACATAGGATTAAACCAAGCCGCTAATTTTAGCGGCTTTTTCACATTTTGGAAGTATGCGGGCAGCACATTAAACAGATTATTGGCTTTTAGAGCACACAAATGGTAACCCAATTTCCATCAAAGTCTTTTTTATAGTTTTGGATTGCTCCAAAATAGTGTTTTTGGATATGTATAACCAATCCAACTGTTGATACACTAGCATGATATTCCACATAGTCTCAGTCTTCACAATACATAAGGAGGAGCTAATCTTATTGATTCATTCCTGTTCGAAATAGAAAGAAGGTGGCTGACATGAAACATCTAGTAGAAGAAAATCTTCAAGCTGTAAGACAGCAAATGGCACTGGCCTGCCAGGCTTCAGGTCGCAACATAGAGGACATCAAGTTGTTGCTCGCGACCAAAACGGTACCGCTTGAGAAATTACAAATAGCTATTCAAGCAGGTGAGGTCCTGTTTGGAGAAAACAAAGCTCAAGAACTCCGAGACAAATTCCCACTCATGGAACAAAGCAAGCAGGTGGAATGGCATTTTATCGGACATCTGCAAACAAATAAAGTAAAGGACGTTGTTAAATATGTGACTCTCATCCATTCCGTAGATCGTCTGAAACTGGGTCAAGCGTTACATAACCAGCTTCTCAAAGAGAATAAGACCTTAGACATTCTTGTGCAAATTAATACGTCCTACGAAGAAAGTAAGTTTGGTGCCTCTCCAGAAACCAGCCATCGAGCTTGTAGAACAGTTGTCTCAATTCGCGACATTAAATGTGAAAGGTCTAATGACCATTGGAAAACTGAATGTAACAAATGAAGAAACACGACATTGCTTTCGATTGTTAAACCGTATTCGCAATCAGATTAAAGAGAAAAACATCCCACGTGTTGAAATGGATATTTTATCGATGGGGATGTCTGGTGACTTCCAGATCGCCATTGAAGAAGGAGCTACAATGATACGTGTAGGGACAAGTGTATTTGGTCAACGCTACTTACCGGACGAGTATTACTGGAATGAAAACACACGCATCGATGATTAAGTGAGAGGTAGTGTTAAATATGAAGACAGCATCCCCTTCGTTACGCGGCCGTGATTTGATATCGCCGGTGATCGCCGCTTTAATATCCGTAATTGTTAATTACGGGGGTACGTTTATCCTTGTTTTTCAAGCTGCAAAAGTCGCTGGTTTAAGCCCCGAAATGACCGCTTCCTGGATTTGGTCCATCTCGATTGGGGTAGGCGTAACAGGAATTTGGCTCAGTTATCGATATAAGGAACCGATTATTACAGCCTGGTCTACACCGGGTGTGGCGTTTCTCGTTTCAGCATTAGCGGTAACCCCTTATCCGGAAGCAATTGGCGCTTACATGATTTCAGCAGTCGGATTTATTATTTTAGGTTTGTCAGGCATGTTTGAACGTTTCGTTCGACTTATTCCCCCAGGCATCGCTTCCGGATTGTTAGCTGGTATTTTACTACAGTTTGGTATTTCGGCCTTTGGAGGGGCGAAGGTAGATCCTTTGCTTGTGATTGTACTGTTTGCAGGCTATATCGTGCTAAGAAGGTTTACTTCCCGTTACGCCATTGTTGGCATATTGGCAATCGGTTTGATTTATTTGATATGCATGGGGAAAACAGACTTCAGTACGATCCAATTGGCTGTAGCATCGCCTGTATTTGTTGTTCCAGCATTTTCGTTAAATGCTTTACTTGGCGTTGCGCTACCGCTGTTCATTATTACCTTGACAGGGCAGTATATGCCCGGAATGCTTGTTCTGCGTAATGATGGATTCAAGACAAGTGCCAATCCTATTTTAGCTGTAACAGGTTTGGGTTCGCTTCTTGCAGCCCCATTCGGATCACATGCTTTTAATGTGGCAGCTATTACAGCAGCGATTTGCACAGGAAAGGATGCACATGAGGATTCAACCAAACGTTATATTGCAGGTATTGCTTGTGGTGTTTTTTATATTTTTGTCGGCATTTTTGGCGTAACATTGGCTGCTCTGTTTTTGATTCTTCCTGCTACCTTTATTGCAACATTAGCGGGATTAGCCTTACTTGGAACGATCGGTGGCAGTCTTGCCAATGCATTAACGGACCCTAAGGGACGTGAAACTGCATTGATTACGTTTTTGGCGACAGCAGCGAATGTGACTTTGCTTGGTGTGGGTGGTGCATTTTGGGGACTGTTTGCAGGAATGATGGCACATCTACTGATGAATAGTAAATTTCCCGAAAAACAACTTGGAACGAATAAATAACCGTAATATTGAGAGGAAGCCCAAGGTGATTATCTAACACACGGAAGTCTCGTTAATTTTTCATTGAAGGTGTTCTGAGTAACGCCAACGCATTGGCAGAAACTTTAATGAATGAAGGACTCACCCTTGTATCGGGAGGAACAGATAATCATAAGCGAATAAAAATGCAATTCCTCACGATACGGCAAGTCCTTTGGTTACGAGCGGTATTCGTTTTGGAACTCCGGCTATGACGTCCAGAGGACTTGGAACCAGGGAAATGAAAGAAATTGCTCAGCTGATAGGGCTTGCTTTTAAAAATCCAAAAAACTCGGATGTAAAAAATCAAATATTAGGTAGTGTCCGTGAAATTACTTCGCAAGTTCCTCTATATGAAGGGCTTAAATAGCTCAACAGCAGACACAAATAGAGCCTGCAATTGTTCCTAATGGATAACAATTGCAGGCTCGTATTTTGCTTATATATTGAAACTTACTTTTTTGAACGAAGAGATATACCTTAGTTGAGATATAGGAGACGCCCTAATAGGAGATACCTACACGAGACTGTACATACTCATCAGAGAATAATTGCTGATAAGCAAACTCCGCAGTATCGATTACAGATATAGAAGTTCCACCGTCAGGCAAGTAATCGCGCTCAACCCGGTACTTACCGAGAGATTCTCCATCAAATAAGTAGGTAGGACACACGATTGTCCATTCTAAATTTGAAGCCTTGAGAATGTTGTACATCTCCAGATGCTCCTCAGCTGCTCGCGTGGACTTACGTTTGGACTCAGGGGATTGAAAACGAAGCAAGCCAGGATCCGTTCGACTTTCCAATATTCCTGCTGTACCAATGGTAATGATTCTTTTGATACGCTCCTGAGCCATAGCCTCAACAATATGTCCCATGGATTGAGATAATGTAGTCGTTCCATCGGTACTTAAGGAACTAACAACGAGATCCATACCCTGTATGGCGTGATGAATATCCTCTTTGACTAAAGCGTTTCCTTGATGCAGAACGAAATTGTCATTGTTGATTTGTACCTTTTCCGGGCTTCTAACCAGTGCAGTTACATGATGATTGGAACGTAGGGCATGAGAGACGAAATGACTTCCAACCCGTCCGGTGGCTCCTAACACTAAAATTTTCATTACAAAAAACATCCTTTCGAATCCGATTGGAGAGCATGTTCTCCATCATAATACAATCTTTGCAAGTCGTTGTATTCCTTCCTCAATCTGCTCCTCATCCACTTTCGCAAAACCTAATATCCATCCTTTTCGATGACTCTCCAGACAATATTTACTCAGCGGATACACACGCACGCCTTGATCAAGGGCCGCATTTGTCATTGCTTCTTCGTCAAATGACGTTTCAGATTCTAGAAGCATATGTAATCCCGTTTCCACACCACTTAATGTAAATCGTGAGCCTAGACCAGAAGCAACAATGGCTTTGGTCATGACTTCGTGTCTGCGTCGATATATGTTCCGAACTCTTCTCATATGGCGCATAAAATGACCACGCTCAATAAAATGAGATAGCGTTAATTGTTCCATAATCGGCAGATGACGATAGGTTAATTCATGAACTTGCGTAAGGCGATCGATGGCTATTTTGGGGCCGATGATAGCGGATAGTCGAATGCCAGGTGCAACCATTTTGGAAAAACTCATCATATAAAGCGTATTCTGAGGTTGCTGACTGAATATCGTCGGAAGTGGATCTCCACGGTACCTAAATTCGCTATCGTAATCATCCTCAACAATCCAATATCGATGATGAGCTGCCAAGTGCATCAATTGTTGCCTGCGTGGCTCCGACATAATAACACCAACGGCGCATTGATGAGAAGGTGTGACAAATACGAGTTTTGTCTGTGGGTGAATATGATCTACACATAATCCATACTCATCGACTGGAACGGGATCGACTTGCATCCGGCGGTATTTCATCGCCATCCAAGCAACAGGGAAGCCGGGATCCTCTACCGAAACTCTGTCTCCCTCACTTAAGAGAGCCTGGGCAATTAAATCGATACTGTGTTGTGCACCTGAGGTTAACAAGATTTGATCAACATCGATATGAATGCCTCGTTCAAGTGACAAATAACGTTGAATCTGCTCTCTTAACGCCAGTAACCCTCTGGCATCGCCATAAGCCCAAATATCCAAATTAGGTTCAGTGGAAGCTTGTAAAAAAGATTGCCTCCAGGCTTTTGTGAAACTTTCATCCAGATAAGGCTCGTGGGGATTAAAATCAATTTCTATTTTGCGATTGTCTCTATTGCCAAACCAACTATGCAGATGACCAATCGATTCGTTTAGTGTAGGCAGTTCGGGCGGAATAGGCCCTTGCATCGTGACGTCTTCTGATGAACGAGGTGCATATGTCCAATCACTAACTCTTGTCCCGGCTCGTCGGGAGGTGACCGTATACCCTCGGCTGAATAATTCCTCGTACACAATCTGTATGGTTGACCGTGAAACACCAATTAATTGAGCAAGTTCGCGTGAGGGGAGTAGCAATTCGCCGGGTTGCCATAACCCCGTTGTAATATTATGAATCGCTTGATCCAGAAGTTGCTGCCAGATAGGGCGATGGTCATTCCGATTAACTTTTAGCATTGATTCAACTCCAGTGCTCATGCTGACATTATGGGTTGCAGTCACTTATGTAGTTACGGATGTTTTTGGCACTCCATTGATTGATATATCATTATAGCAAAAGTTCAATTTTCAAACAAAACAAAGCTAGACTAAAGTGATGTTTCCCGTGTGTCCAACCTATTCTGGTTGGTTCTGCCTGGTTCATACTCGATTCATATTCAAGCCACAGATAGTTCATCTTCTTCGGTTACACTACTGGAGTACGAACACAGAGATTCCTAATTCATAGACTAGACAGGAGAAGATGAGATTGACACGAAAGAAACGAACTTCTATCGCCGCCATAACCTTGGTGTTTGCGATGATGTCCCCAATGTCGACCATGGCCACACCCGCTACCAGTAACGGTAGTAGCCCTACGTATGATCTAACTAAAAAGGCAGTAAGCGCGAAGGCCAAGGTACTTACTGAATCCTACGCTACGACAAGTGTACAGTACGCACTGATGGATGAGGGCGAGATTGTGATCTCCGGTCAGGCAGGCAAAAATGACCTGAAAAACAACATCCCGCTTTCATCTGATACCATGTATGGCATTGGTTCAACCAGCAAAATGATGCTCACAACCGCCGTAATGAAGCTCGTTGACCAGGGCAAGATCGATCTTGATGAGCCTGTTGTGAAGTATATTCCGGACTTTAAAATGAAAGACAAGCGTTACCAGCAGATTACACCACGCATGTTACTGAATCATTCATCCGGACTTCTCGGAACGTCAAGTAACAGTGCAATACTGTTTGGAGATAATGATACCTATGCACATGATACGTTACTGGAGCAATTGGCGACGCAACATCTGAAGGCCGATCCTGGCGCATACTCCGTGTATAGTAATGATGGTTTTACATTAGCTGAGATTCTGGTGGAGCGGGTCAGTGGTATGAGTTTTACGACTTTTATGCACCGGTACATAACCGATCCCCTGGGTATGGAACATACCAAAACGCCGCAGGATGTAGTGGATCTTACCGAAATGGCAGCAACATATTCCCCGTCGCATGAGGGACAGCTTCCATTAGAGACGACAAACATGATTGCTTCCGGAGGCCTGTATTCGACCGCTGAAGACCTCGTTCAATTCTCGAAAATCTTTACGGGTGAGGTTGAAGGTGTTCTTTCGGAGGAATCCGTAGAGGCCATGGAGCAAGAAGAATACAAGAGAGGCATGTGGCCGGAAGAAGGCGATTCGTCTATTGGTTACGGCCTAGGCTGGGACAGCGTGAACCTGTTTCCTTTTAATGATTACGGCATCCAGGCAGTAAGCAAAGGCGGCAACACAATAACCTATCATTCCTCATTGATTGTACTTCCGGAGTATAATATGGCTGCTGCCGTAACCTCTTCGGGTGGTCATAGCTCAACGGATCAATTGCTGGCAACTGAACTGTTGCTCGGCGCGCTTGAGGAGAAAAATATCATTCCGGAACGTAAGCCGGAGAAGTCACATGATGCACCTGTGAAAGTAACCATGCCAACAGAACTTTCGCAGCACACTGGCATGTACGCTGGTGGAGCCAACATGTTAATGAAGCTGGACGTAAAAGATGACGGGCAATTAACGCTATCTAATCTGTCGTCCCCTAACAGTCCTGATCAGACATATACGTACACCGCTGATGGCTCATTTGTTAATGATGCGGGTACGGAAAAACTGAAGTTCGTTCAGGAAGTCAACGGGAACACATATTTGTGGTCTCGCTCGTATCAGTCTGTTCCTGGGCTTGGGCAAGTTGCTTCCTCTGAATATAAGGCAGAAAAGCTTGAAACCAATGAATTGTCGGAAGAAGTAAAGGCCGCATGGCAGAAACGGGAAGGCAAAGCCTACGTGTTGGTCAATGAAAAATACACATCAACACTGTACAACGCAGCGATCCCGATGATACCCATTCATACGTTTAATGAGCTACCCGGTTATGTCTACACGAATAAAATCATTGGAGCTAACCAAGCCGTGAACCAATTGCAAATTCCTGGATTGGCAGGTCGTGACACGATGGAGTTTAATTTCTATGAGGAAAATGGCGTGGAATACGTTACAGCTGGAGGCAACGTGTATGCTGCTCAAGACATCATCAAACCGATCTATGCGGGAAAACAATCGAAGACAACGATTCAGGCGAATGGTTATGCCACATGGTATTCGATTCCAGCATCAGCTGCAGGTAAAGAAATGACGGTCAAGATGTCTGCAAACAGCGCATTTGCTGTATATAACCAAGCAGGCGTAGGCATTAATCATACAGTGGTCAGTGGACAAAACGAAATTGTGTTGCCTGAGAACGGAACTATTGTATTCGCGGGTGAAGCTGGTTCGAAGTTCGAGATTGTATTGACAACCAGAGCAAATTAATAGATTATAAAAAACTGTACAACAAAAAGTCGCGGAAATCGCGGCTTTTTTTGAGTTTTAAATTTTAAATACTACGTTTTAAAGTAAATGTACCTTTTTTCAGATTCACAATGTAATATTGGGTTTCGCGAAGCTTACCTAAAGGGTAAGTATTAAAAGGACTTTTACTGGTTGGAAAAAAATGATGGAGGAAAATGTTGCAAGTGGAAAGGCAAAGCATTGATTGTTAATATACAGTAAATAATAACAATCAAATGGGCAGAAGATCGACAAAAAGCATAACCGTAATACCGATTCCAAAGAAAATAATGATTATTCGGACAATACCGAGACGGGGAGGACACATGAAAACAACGAAGATCTCATTTTTTATACTTTCACTGATGCTGCTCCTGGTGAGCGGTCTATCAGGATGGGTGGGGAACGCCGCCGCAGCATCCGATTCCGGTAAAACCTATATTATCGGAACCGATATCACATTCGCACCATTTGAATATGAAGATGAGAATGGTGATTTTGTAGGTATCGATATGGATTTGCTGGATGCCATCGCCAAAGACCAAAATTTCAAGTATCAAATCAAAGCTCTGGGATTTAACGCGGCTGTGCAGGCACTTGAGGCCAATCAGGTCGATGGTGTGATCGCAGGCATGAGTATTACGGATGAGAGAAAAGCAAAATTTGACTTCTCAGAGCCATATTATGATTCAGGCGTTGTTATGGGAATTAGTGCCAATAATGACACCATAAAAAGTTACGAAGATCTTCGTGGTAAAAAGGTCGCTGTAAAAACGGGAACAGAGGGGTACAGTTTTGCTGAGTCCATCGCCTCAGAATATGGCTTTACCATTGTTCCATTCGATGAATCATATCAAATGTATGATGATGTGAAGACCGGTAATTCGGTGGCCTGTTTTGAAGATGAACCCGTTCTAAGATATGGGGTAAAACAAAATAATGGATTAAAAATCGTTACCGACAAAGAGGACGGGGCTTCCTATGGATTTGCAGTAAGTAAGGGTAAAAATCAGGAACTGCTGGAGATGTTCAATGCTGGTCTTGTAAATATCAAAGCTAACGGTGAATACAAGCGCATTATTGAAGAATATGTTGGAGAGAATGCCCAGGTCGCAAATCAAGGTCGTTGGGAGCTCATTCAGAAATCTCTTCCTGCCCTGTTTAAAGGGTTGGGAAATACGCTTTTGTACACGATAGTGTCTCTGTTCTTCGCGTTTATCATCGGTCTGATTTTCGGATTTATGAAGGTAGGACAGAACAAATTCCTTCGTGGTGTTGCCACCGTATTTGTGGATATCTTCCGCGGCATTCCGCTGATTGTCCTGGCATTCTTTATTTATTTCGGGATACCACAGGCTTTGGGCTTCACGATGCCATTGTTCTTGGCAGCCATTCTGACACTTAGTCTGAATGCAGGAGCGTACGTCACCGAGATTATTCGTGGCGGTATTCAATCGATTGATCGTGGACAGATGGAGGCTGCCCGTTCATTGGGACTTCCTTATCGCAAAGCGATGATTAAGATCGTCATTCCGCAAGCAGTACGTGTTATGATTCCTTCCTTCATTAACCAGATGGTTATTACGTTGAAGGATACGTCAATCTTATCCGTCATTGGTCTCGTAGAGTTGACACAATCGGGTAAAATTGTTATTGCAAGAACGTTCTCCTCTTTCGACATTTGGTTAACGGTTGCGATTATGTACCTGATTGTTATCATCACATTGACCAAAATCGCTGATTATCTGGAGGTGAAGGTTCGTCGTGGCTAAAATTAAAGTTGAAGGTTTGAAGAAAAGTTTCGGCTCGAATCAGGTTCTCAAGGGAATTGATGTGGCGGTCAACGAAGGTGAAGTCGTCTGTGTCATCGGGCCTTCCGGTTCAGGGAAAAGTACTTTCTTGCGCTGCATCAACCAATTAGATGATATTACGGCAGGCCGAGTTATCGTGGATGATCAGGATCTGAATGACCCTAAAACGAACTTGAACAAGGCACGTGAAAATATTGGAATGGTGTTTCAACATTTTAACTTGTTCCCTCATTTTAATGTACTTAAGAACATCATGTTTGCGCCCAGAGAACTCGGGATATTAAATGCACAGCAGGCGCGTGATACAGCACTCAAATTACTTGAGCGGGTGGGTCTGTCTGATAAAGCAGAGAGCTTCCCAACGCAACTGTCGGGTGGACAAAAGCAACGTGTAGCGATCGCTCGTGCACTTGCCATGAATCCGGACGTCATGTTATTTGATGAACCGACTTCAGCGCTGGACCCTGAGATGGTAGGGGAAGTACTTGGCGTAATGAAAGACCTCGCGAGCGAAGGTATGACGATGATGATCGTTACCCATGAGATGGGTTTTGCGCGTGAAGTAGCTGATCGCGTGATCTTCATGGACGGTGGTTACATTGTCGAGCAGGGAACTCCCGCAGAGATATTTGGAAATCCGAAGAATGAGCGGACGATCAGCTTTTTGGAAAAGGTACTCTAGCACTGAATCAATAATCTATACAGTTATTACATTGAAAGTCGCTATTTAAGCGGCTTTTTTTGTTGTATTTATTTAACGGCATCACTTCTTACTTTGAAATGCGAACCGAAATCTTAATCGTATATTGCTCATAACCTCTCACCGAAAGATCATCTAACAGAACATCCTCATAAAAAAATCCAAGAAGTTTTAAACCCTCACGTTCACAGTGTTTTAGCATTCGATCATAGGTTTTCTCCACACTGGAATACCCATCTGTATGATAGGCAATCAAATAAGTACCGTTCTCTTTTATGAAATTGGCATCTGTCGAATCTTTACTAATTCGGGTATACAGATAATCGTAATTGAACGCTTCATTGGCTAAAACTGCTTTGGTATCTCGCATCCAGCCCACAGTATGAGATGCATCCAGATTATGGATATCTAAGTACTTATCATGCTTAAGCATCGATTCATAGAAGCTTTCATCATTGGTGTATGGATCGGCCTCGGTAATAACCAAGGCTTCCTGTGACATATCTTTTAAACCGATGTAGGCAGGATTAATTTTCAGCGCAGAAGCAGTGATTTGTTTTTTCTCTGAGATTACCTTTTTCATTTTATTCAGTTTTTCAATCTTTACATCCAGCAGTTGTTCTTCTTTTTCAAGTAAAGTGATGAGTTCCTCTGGGGATCTTCGATCCAGATACACTCTTATTTCCTTTAGAGGCATATCTAATTCTTTGAGGATCGTAATTACTTTGAAGACATCCATCTGATTCATTGAGTAGTACCTGTATCCATTATCAGCTTTAATCTCCGGAGAAAGAATGCCCAATCGGTCATAGTGAAAAAGAGTATCTTTGCTGACCCCCATCAATTTAGCAAATTGTCCGGAAGACAGATGAGTTAGAGAATGATTCATAAGACCCTCCTTGACTATGGTGTTACACCATACTTTATTGTAACGAAGTACCTTAAGTTTAACAAACGAGAGGAACGATCAAAGTTAATCCAAAAGTGATGTCGATTGAAAATAAAGAATCAGGAGGATTTATCAATGAGAGTATTAGTTACAGGCGCAACAGGTAGTGTTGGAGGACATATTGTTGAGCAGTTATTGGAAAAGGGAATAGCGGTGAAGACATTATCCAGAAAAGAAGGGAACTTACCTGAGGGTGCACTCGCAGCCCTTGGCGATCTAGACAAACCTGAAACTGTCGAACCTCATCTTCAGGGTGTGGATAGCTTATTTTTGATTACGCAAAGTGACCAATCGGATACCAAGTTTGAACTGAACAAAACCATCATTCAAATGGCAAAGAAAGCAAATATTAAAAAAATCGTGGCATTGATTGATTTTTACAATAATCCAATCGAAGAAGTCATTCAACAGAGCGGGATGGAATGGACCATCCTGAAACCTGTTGAATTTATGAAAAATGCCCTTTATGGATGGAACGAGACGATTAAACAAGAAGGTGTCGTACGTCATGCTTTTCCCAATAGTTTAAGTGCACGAATTCATGAAGCAGACATTGCCAGCGTTGCTGTTAAGGCTCTAACTGAAACAGAACATAACAGCAAAATATACAACTTGACCGGGCCTGAAGCATTGTCTATTCGGACTATGGTCCAGCAAATATCTGAAGTTATTGAAAGACCGATCGAGCTAATGGAACTAAGTGAAGAGCAAGTGATACAAGAATGGAAGGAAAAAGGGTATGACGACGAGTTCATTCAGTATTTTATTATAGAAATGGTCAAAAATCCGCCAGCAGAGGTATATACGGTACTACCCACTATCGAAGAAGTAACCGGAAAACCAGCTAGAACGTTTGCCCAATGGGTTAGCGAAAATAAATCATATTTCAACTGATTGAAGTGTACTGCACTCAATGATTGTTAATTCCGATTCAAATTCTACTAACTTGGAGGTTTTAAATCTATGAATAACATAAATAAACCTGTATTACTTATCGGTGGTTCTGGCGTTGTAGGTAAATGGGTTACTAGACATCTGCGCAGTCTGCTACCTGATCTTCCCATTGTCATCGGTGGTCGTAATCTGAATAAAGCAGAAGAGATCGCTAACGAAATCGGAAATGCCAGCGCAGTTACAATTGATCTAACAAGAGAAGATCTGGGGCTAACACATGAGCAATTCAGTTCTATCGGTGTATTCTTTAGAGATAAAACATTTAATATACAGAAATTCGCTCAAAATAAACATATCCCGTTTGTGGCTATCACAGGAAGCATTCCGGTCATGGGAGAGGATATGGCGACATATGTATATGGTCCGCAAGCTTCACCGGTTGTTTTTGCCAGCCATTGGATGGCAGGAATTTCGATCATCTTGGCTATAGAAGATGCCAAAAAATTCAAAACCATTGATAACATCAGCATGGTGGCTAATTATGATATGGCGGATGAAGGCGGCGTAACGATGGAGGAAATGGAGGATCTCTTCCCGAGTAGCCTTGCCCCAATGGTTGTCAAAGACGGAATTTGGAAATGGGAGCTTGCTCAGGAAGCTGCTGAAGGTGTGGAGCAAGAACTACCTGCTACGTCTGTTGTTGATATTCTAAGTCTAGGGCTTGCTACGGAAGCAAAGGCCGCACGCTTCGTGCTAACCTACGATGATTCTCCGGGAACAAAAGCAGGAAACAGCGCTTCACATACCGTGACAACGGAACTACGCGGAGAAAAAGCAGATGGAACCTCAACAACGATCCGTCGCGAGATCGAGGCTCCTCAAGGACAAGCCTATTTGGTGGGTCTTGGGGCAGCGATCGTGATGGAGCAATTATTAGTACAGAAATTGAAACCCGGGGTGTACTTCCCCGAGAAATTCATTACCGCAGAGATTATTGAGACACGCTTGAAAGAATACGGTGTTGAGTTTAAGTAAGGGGTTCATGTTAGCTGCAAAGGGACTGCTTCTCACCAGTTGTTGTTCTAATTGTTCAATCTCTCTAAGTGGCGTAAGATATATTGTAAGATGAGAAATGATTACAACTGTTCAAAAGGAATAGTTTCGGAGAAAAAGAGGGGTCTGTACTCCATGGAAAACGTGACACACGAAGAACAACAGGAATCCATAAAAGCCTTTCAATCAACCATCCGCAAATCGGAAAATGCCTTAGTGAATATGACTCAGAAAAGGAATAACACGACATTGTTACAGAAACGTCTCCAAGCTTTATACATCGGTCTAGCACTGTTGGAAAAGGTATGGAATCAGAAATCTCATCCCTACATGGAGGAAGATATCGCAGAAGCTCGTCTTGTCTTGATGGGATTGTTTCCATCCCTTGAGAACATGTATGACAAGTCCAAAGAAGGTAGCCCGCAAAAGACTCTTCTGGAAAAAAGGATTAAAGCATTTCATCTGGCTGTTCAAGCCATGGATACATACTGAAATGCTTATGCAATCCATCTTAACGATGAAAATGAAATGAACAAGAGGTCTGTCTAACAAGCGACAGACCTCTCTTTTTCTTTTGCAAGCTTAGGAAAACCGATAGAGACGCGCACCGTGTGCTGGCACAGTCGCAGCCAAGGAGTTCTCTCTGAATTCGGCCGCTTCTTGGCTCCACAATTCGACACCTTCGGTAATGTCCGAGAGGCCGATTTCATCTATAGACAGATCCACAGGGAGAGCATTCTCACCTATGTTGAATACAGCGACGTAAGAGGAGCCCTCCGCATGTTGGGCAGTCCATACAATAAGATCCTCTCTGCGTAAAGCTTCTCTGGCGCCGTAACTCTCGCGATGCATTCGCAGAACTTCACGATTGGTTAACAGGGACAGTGTCCAGTCATCATTATCTCGCAACTCACCACCGAAGATGAGAGGGGAACGGAAGATGCTCCACAGCGACATCATCGTCAGCTGCTCGTCTGGTGTGAACCGCGTCCAGCGATCCGCTCCACCACCATCTACAGAACGGATACCGATATGACCCAAAGGCAACATATCACAGTCTGGCCAGCAGCCTGCTTTGGGAACACCTTGCCACGTCCGGCAGCGGTCGAACATATCCAATAACAGTGGCCAGAGGTCCCAGAAATCGTCCGTGACACGCCACATGTTGGCATGTTCGGCTAAGAATTCGGAGTATTCCACCGGAGCAGGGCCAGGAGAGAGACTTAGTACCATGGGCCGACCGGAGCGCTCAATCGCTTTGGATATCATTTCGATCTCAGGCTGATGGGTGTCGTAGAGCCTGGAAGCAGCAATATCGTCCACTTTCACCAAGTCAACACCCCATTGTGCATACAGTTCAAAAAGCGAATCGTAATAGGCCTGTGCGCCTTCTTTTGAGCTATCAACACCGTACATATCCGTATTCCAGGGACAGATGGAGTTCGGATGAGCAATATCGCGCGCAGTGGCGGTTGTACCCAGAATCGGAGTAGCCGCATGTGCAGCCTGACGTGGAATACCGCGCATGATGTGAATGCCGAATTGCAGTCCAAGACTATGAACGTAATCGGCTAATGGCTTAAATCCCTGTCCACTTGCAGCGGAGGGAAACCGATTCTCAGCAGGCATAAGCCGTGAATATTCATCCATGATTAGTGGAACGAACGGACGATATTGCGAAGAATTGGCCAAAGGCTCATACCATTGAATATCAACCGTAATGTAACTCCAGCCGAAGTCTTTAAGATGTTCTGCCATGTACTCGGCGTTGCCACGAATTTCGTCTTCCGTAACGGCTGCGCCGTAACAATCCCAGCTGTTCCAGCCAAGCGGTGGAGTTGATGCTGCAAGCGTATGGTTCATGGGAATGCTCCTTTATGAATTAATTATTGCTCTCGCTCAATTCATCATAATAAAGGATTTTATTAATATCTACAGTAATGTTGAGTGTGGAATAGCAAAATATTGCGGTTAGTCGAAGAACAATTTACGGTATACAAGACTTTCTCCACCACTGCGAAATTCACCTGGCGTAACCCCGGTTATGCTGCGAAAGGCTTTGATAAAGTAGCTTCCACTGGAATAGCCGACTTGTTCGGCGATGACTTCAATGCTAAGGGGAGTTCCACGCAGCAGTTCCATCGCCTTCTCAGTGCGTACACGGGTCAGATAAGCACCTGGCGTCAAGCCTGTACTGGAGGAAAAGCGACGTATAAAATGATATTTGGAAAGGGAAACATGCTCCGCAAGGTGATCGATACTGATCATCTTGGAGTAGTTGTTTTCTATGTATTCAACGGCTATTTGAATGTTTTCAGACCAATTCTCCCTGTTGCGCAATGTCGTTTTCTGTAATCGAGTCAATTCTGTCATGAACTGATATACGCTGGATGATGCGATCAGAGGATCAGTGATTCTGCCTGCCGCCGCATCAGTCACGATCATCCGCAACAGTCGGATGGGTGTACAATCAGCGGGAAGATAGGGAACTTCTCCCGCTTCACGAAGAAATTTTCGCCAATGGGGCAGAATAAGAGTAGGCCTGAACAGCAGGAACAGAAACTCCCAAGGCTCTTTTGATGCTGAATGGTAGTAATAGCGATGTGGCCCTGGAATTTCTGCCAAAAAAGCTTGTCCTGCGGTAACATGATGAATGCGATTATTCGACTCAAATACACCTTCACCCGAGATTGTATATTGGAATAACAGGAGAGGCCCGTCCGAACGTTCGAGTCCATCCCAATGATAAGAAGGATCGGTTATTGAATCACATCCAGCCGCATACAGTACACACAGTTGGAGCTCCTTGTCTTCCGCGAATCGAAACCCATAGGTTCCTCTAGGGATATTCATGTCAGCTCTCCTTGTTGCCCTGAATTTTTACTGCGCTCCGCGAATGAAAATATCTACTAGCTTCTGGCCTAGAGAAAAGTTGGAACCATATTTATGCAGGTTATCTTCCCGATTACCCATTAACATCAATGTCGAGAAGGTCTCTGCCAGGAAAAATGGATCGTCCGTTCGCAGCCTGTTTTCATCCATTGCCCGTTGGAAATGAGAGGCTAACACTTCGTGAATCTGATGCTCCGCGTTGCGTATATCCTGAATTTGAACTGGTTCAAGAAAAGGCTCAGCTTCTCTCAGCATGGTTTCAATCTCCGCATGTGGATTTCCCAGTCTGGCCTCTGCCAGACGAACAAGCCCCGACTCCAGATTCTCGGCTTGATCAAGCATATGCGAGGTTAACCGGCTCACATTGTGTAGCATCGTTTTAAAGGCAACTTTAAAAAGCTCTGGTTTGCTGGTGAAATGATAATAAATGGTTGGTTTTGACACGCTACATGCTTTGCCAATTTGCTGAAGCGTGACCGTTTCGTAGCCATACTCCATGAATAGTTTTGAAGCGGTTTGAATAATAGTTTGCTGAATCGAGATATCGTCGTTGCCGTGTTTCGGTCTTCCAGGCAAACGTTTGGGTGATTTTTCTGTCATTGGACTTCCCTCCATGAATATTTTATGACAAATAACGATAGTTAGCAAAAGCACTTGTAATTATACTTACCGGTAAGTATAATTTATGAAGAGTAAAAAATGACATAACAATATCCTCATGACAAGGTGGTTTTAGGGTTGAAGACAGCACAACGTACAAGCAAATGGAAAAAGATAATCATGTGGACGATCCTGTCTATCGTTATCATCGTGGCCGGCGTTTTCGTATATCTCAATTCGGTTACGTATAGTCCTTCTGAACGAGCTGAAACGGCGATGACAAGTGATGCTCAGGTTAATGTCACCAAGATTAAGGACGGTTACCGGTTTGAACCCGTGGGTACAGAGATAACTGAACCCAATATTATTTTTTATCCGGGCGGTCTGGTTGAACCTGAAAGTTATTCTCCACTTGCCAGAGAAATGGCAGAACAGGGTCACCGTGTATATATCGCGAACATGCCGATAAACCTGGCGATTTTCGGTCAAAACAAAGCTGATTCCTTTATTGAGGAACATCCTAACGAAGCGTTTGTTATTGGAGGTCATTCATTGGGAGGGTCATTCGCATCACGGTATGCTGCGGAGTACAATGAGAAGTTGGAAGGCGTCTTTTTCTTGGCTTCTTATGCAGATGAAGGAGGTAGCTTGAAGAATACGGACTTGTCTATCTTACAAATTACAGGCTCGGATGACGGAGTGCTTAACAGAGAAGACTGGGAGAACTCCAAATCAAATCTTCCGGAAGACACGACATATGTGAGTATTGAGGGAGGAAATCACGGTCAATTTGGCTCATACGGCATGCAAAAAGGAGATAATCAGCCTGCCATTACGGAAGATAAGCAGTTGGAAGAGGTTGTTGTGGCACTGGAGAACTGGATGGATACATTCAATTAAACTATTAAATGAATGTGTTGAATGGATAATTACGTGGTACGATGAAAGTCGCTATTTTAGCGGCTTTTTTTGTTGAAGGATGAGAGTGTGATCTCAATGGAGCAGTTAACTGCTGTTATCGATTGAATTTAACTCAATGATAGGTTTTCATAATTGCTTTAATTACCACAAGTCGTTAACATTAGAAGCATTGTCATCGAAGTAGCAGCAAAATGAAGCAGCAAGAGCAAGAACATCAAAAGGAGAAAAGATTATGTTTTTCAGAAAATTTGCTTACACATTATTGATCATCACCGCCGCATTATTGTTCTCGGGTTGTACTTCACAGTCACTGCTTGATCTCGGCTCGCCTCAAGTTTCGGAGGATATGGGATTTGATGAGGTTGCCGACTATATTTCGGAGCACAATGAACTCCCACCGAATTACATTACCAAGAAAGAGGCAAGGGATCTGGGATGGGAACCAAGTGAAGGGAACTTACGTGAAGTAGCTCCAGGCAAAAGCATCGGTGGCGATGTGTTCAGGAACCGGGAAGGATTACTCCCCAATAAAAAAGGCCGGACCTGGTACGAAGCCGATATAAATTACGCAGGAGGACGGCGCGGAAGCGACCGAATCCTATACTCGAATGATGGTCTAATCTACCAGACGACAGATCATTATAAGTCATTTGAACAGTTAAAATAAACGGAGGGATTGCTATGAGTATCATTCAAATTAACGGAAACGATTTTCACAGCAAGGAAGAGCTCCATCAAAGTCTTCAAAACCAGCTTGAGTTAGATGAGAGCTATGGAGGCAATTTGGACGCACTATGGGATGTCTTGACTGGCGCTGTAAGCATGCCGCTTACTTTTCAATGGATCGGATTCGAGAAGAGCAAAGAGATTCTTGGAGATTACGCTGACCAAGTCATGGAATTGTTGCGGGAAGTTGAAGCAGAAATCCAAGGATTTACGTTAGAACTATATTACTGAAAAGTATTAGCGTTATGAGGCGATGGGCAACCATCGCTTTTTTGGTTTATGCAGTTTGACTAAGACTCATGTCTAGATCATGCTATTTTCATGGCTTAATAATCAAGGTTGGGATTAATAGACTTCCTTATACTTTAAGCATGGAATAGGGTAGGCAGGATTTTAATCATTTGTTAACGCTTTGTTATGTAAGCGTATACTATTCCGAAGTGAACCATCCTTATTTTCTGGATTAGTTAACACGAATAACAACATCTAGGGGGCAGAGAAATAATGAGAGCCGTATCAAAAGTGCTAGGAGCTTGTCTCGTAACAAGTGTTGTGCTAGTTTCCGCTGGTTGCGGAAATGCTGCAGAGAATTCCGAATCGAATACCAGTGATCCCAACAGTCCGATTACATTTAGCTTTTTCGGCGCAGATGCAAGTCCCAACTGGAACAAAATGCAAGATGCTGTAGGGAAAAAAATTACGGAAGAAACCGGTGTAAGCATTGATGCAGAATTCGATATCTCGAGCGGAGGCGGCAACGACCGTATTTCCCTGATGGCTGCCAGCGGTGATTATCCGGATCTGATCTTCCCCAAAGGCAACTTAACCAGACTCGTTGATGCGGGTGCAATGGTTGATTTGACAGATCTGATCGAAGAACATGCACCCAATCTGAAAAAAATCTACGGGGAGCACTTCAATCGGTTGAAATACAGCAATGATGATCCTTCAATTTATTGGATTCCGACAAACGGCGCAATCGATCAGGTCAGCTTCGATGCCACGAATGGCGCAGCCATTCAGCATCGTGTAGTCAAGGAACTCGGGTATCCTGAGATCAAAACCTTAAACGATTTCGAAAATGTGCTACGTGACTTTTACGAGAAGCATCCGACAACAGAAGACGGTCAGCCAACGATTCCATTAACACTTAGTGCGGATGGTTGGAGACGCATGATTACGGTGACTGACCCCGCTGCCATGTCTACGGGTGGCCCCGGAGATGGCGAGTATTTCATCGATCCTGACACATATGAAGCTGTTCTACATTACAAACGGCCAGAGGAAAAGGAATATTTCCGTTGGTTGAACAAGATGTACAATGAAGGCTTGCTGGACAAGGACAGTTTTGTTCAAAAAGATGACCAGTATAAGTCCAAAATCGCCAGCGGACGCGTGCTTTCTTTGCTTGATCCGAACTGGGGATTCAGTGATGCGGAAAATGCGCTGAAAAGTGCCGGGAAAGACGACATGACCTACGGATTCTATCCGGTAACACTGGATGACAGTTTTCAGCGCAAAGACTTCCAGAATATCGGCTTTGACGGTTATGGCATTGGCATAACGGTCGATTGTGAAGATCCTGTCCGGGCCATCAAATTCCTGGATTGGATGTCTTCTGAAGAAGGGCAAGTATTGAGAAACTGGGGCGTTGAAGGCGAGCAATATAACGTGGAAGACGGTGTTCGCAACATCCCGGCAGATGTGCAGGAACGTAAAAACAAAGACAATAACACATTTACCAAAGAAACCGGCGTAGGTTTGTACTACATTTTTGGTGCCCATTACGGTGATGGTGTTAAA
Organism: Paenibacillus sp. SZ31; assembly: GCF_012912005.1. Taxonomy (GTDB): domain Bacteria; phylum Bacillota; class Bacilli; order Paenibacillales; family Paenibacillaceae; genus Paenibacillus. The sequence continues at coordinate 372,711 of NZ_JABBEA010000002.1, read as the reverse complement.
GATTCAACGGATAACTACTATACAACCAATTATCCAGAACAGATTCAGCAAAGTTATTCTGATGAGGAAAAAGAAGCATTGAAGGGCTATGGGATTACCACGTGGAAGGACTTGTTCCCTTCCGAAGAGGAGTTCCCGGTGAAAGAGTGGGGCGCAGCTTACAATATGCCGATTCCATCCGATAGCGGAGATTATAATGTGGTGTACCAGAAAACGCAGGATATTATTCAGAAACGGATCGCCGAAGCGATTACATCCTCTCCGAGTGCCTTTGAAGGCATATACGACAATATGATTGCTGAACTTGATAATGCAGGTGCAGTAGGCATGGAACAGCAGTATACAGAGTGGATTAAAGATCGCGTTCGATTGTGGACGGGAAAAGAGATCAATTAACTAGCAGCGCATATTAAGAACAAGAAAACATCGAGCCGTCCTACATGGCTCGATGTTTTTTGCTTTTATTTGAAATTACCGAAGCACAAGAGCTGAATGACTTGTATTATTATGATTTGCAACCTGGAAACAGTATACAAATTAAAGTGTTTACATCGAAAATTATAGGTATTCCATTTTGTGTGTCATCGTACTCCAGTGGAAATGATATAGTGATTAAAATCCTATATTTTACCATGAACGTTGTGATTCTTCAAATGTTGTTCGAGGATTATCAAAATCTAGCCGAAAGGACCTGATAATGGGTTATAATTTGTTCAATCATATGTGAACGTTCTCAAAATTTGTCCGAATCATATGATTAAAGCATGTAGCAGACAACAATCCTGCTGTTGTTCTGCTGTTTAGCGTGTTCGAGAACGACTGGAATCTACTATTCCATGTAAACGAGTTTCATGTAACTGATCACGGAGGAATGGCAGGTGAGGTAATGTACAAGGTTATTGTCGCGGATGATGAACCGTTTATGCTAGAAGGATGGAGAACCATGATCGACTGGCAAGCTTGTGGGTATGAACTCTGTGGAACAGCAACGGATGGAGAAGAAGCACTTTCTTTATTCAATGCTGTTGGACCGGATCTTGTGGTCACTGATATTCAAATGCCTGTTATGGATGGTCTGGGTTTGATCCATACCTTGCGAGAGGATCTCGCCTACACTTCGAAAATTGTTATTGTTACAGGATACTCCGATTTCAATTATGCCAAGCAAGCCATACGGTATCAGGTCGATCAATATGTGCTTAAACCTCTTGTCCCCGAGGAAATTCATCAAATTCTTATGGAAATGATTGACCCTCTGGACAAACGTAGAGAAGAGCTTAAACAGCAGGATGAAGTCATGTTTACAGATGATGCTCATGTAGATCATCTTGATGAACGACGCATAAGCGAAGAATATGATTTAGAGCAAATGATGAATATTTCTAAAGACATATTGACATTAATTGAAGCGGGAGACACAGATCCGATCGATAATGCCATGAGTAAATTGCAACTGATGACTGAGAACGCAGAGGTTTCATTGGAATGGATACACCATGTCATCCGATATATCCATGGCGAGCTGCTACGAAAATATGGCAAAAGGGAGGATTGCAGAGAAATATTATGCGAGAAGGAATGGCATGAGACTGCAAGTTGGTCTTCCGGCACATTGCAAAAGCTGTGTGTTCGGATATCTGAGCAACTATCCCATTCTGATCTGAAAAAGTTGGGTACAGGGGGCCTTGTTGCGGAAGCAGTCTATGAACTGAAGCAACATTACCGAAGTAAAATTAAATTGCAAGATGTGGCTAATCGCATTCATGTTAATTCTGCCTATCTGGGCCAGCAGTTCAAGCGGGAGATGGGAGTCAGTTTCAGCGACTATGTGCACCAGCTTCGAGTTGAGGAGGCACGTAAACTTCTGCGACGTACCAACATGAAAATCACTGACATTGCATTCAAGCTAGGGTATCATGATGCCGAGTATTTTACTCAAAAATTCAGAGCGCATACGGGGGAGCTTCCATCCGTCTATAAAAACAAAAACCAAGGGTGATCACATGCGCCATAAATTCTGGATGTTCCGTAACGTTAATGATATTCCTCTCCGATCCAAATTTCTGCTTATTTATGTACTTAGCATACTCCTTCCGGTAATAACGATTAATATCTTCTTCTATCAACGAACCTCTGCTGACATCAAAATTCGAGAACAGGAAAATCTGCGAAAATCTATCGACAGGGCTGCCGGGGAACTGCTGGGCATGATTGATGAGAGCGTAGCTCTGAGCCGAATCATCGCAGCAGACGATTCACTCTATGAGCTACTTGATCGAACTTATCGTTCCCCTGTGGATTATTACAACGAGTACCATGCATTTCTGCGAGATAAATTAACACGTTATATGTCGGCCAATATTTTGGAGGTGCGCATCTATACCAAGAACGATACCATTCAGACCGGCAGCCATTATATCGTGATGAATGACAAGAATAATCTTCCCGGATTAAAACAGCTGAAATCTACCAGCGGCGGCATTCTGGTCGTGGACTATATTGAACCATCCGGATTTAACGCCGGAAGAAGGATCAGTGTGATTGGCAAAATGGATACCTATACCTCGTATGCGAATTATGCGAAGTATTCCAAGATTGATCTGGAAGTTAGCCGGATATATAGCATTTTAAATCGTGAATCAGACAGTCTTCAGCTGCGCCTGGTGGACAGCAACAATCGTACTGTCGTTTCAAGCGGAGAGTTCGGTGACTCCGACTTGTCCCAAACTATTGACGACGATTCGATAACCAAGGCAAGTGGAAATTCTGCTTATGCACTCGAAAAATCGTTGGGTAATCTAGCCTACCTGAAGGGCTGGAAGTTGATTGGAGTTGCCGATACGCGTCACCTTGACCATTTGCTGCAAGAAGCCCGTAATTCAATTCTGGGGTTACTCGCCATAAGCATCGTGGTTCCGTCTGTGTTAATCTACATTATTTTGCGTTCCTACCACTACCGGATACGCAAGCTCTCCAGACATATGGAGAAGGTTCGCAATGAACGTTTCGACCTGATTGAAATTCAGGAGGGCCGCGACGAAATTGGCGGACTTATTCGTACGTTCAACATCATGATTGGTAAAATCCATACGCTAATCAATGATGTGTATAAACTGGAAATCCGTCAAAAAGATTTGGAACTGGATCAGGTGAGGACCGAATTGTCCATGCTCCAAAGTCAGATGAATCCGCATTTCTTGTTTAACACATTGAATGCGCTGCTGGTCGTTAGTACGAAGAATGGATACACGGAAGTCATTGAGATTATTAAAAGTCTGTCCAAGCTGATGAGACAACTGCTCAGTCATTCTGACAATCTGATTCCGTTGCAAGAAGAGCTTCAATTTACGAACCTGTACCTCCAGATTGAGAAGTTTCGCTTTGGAGAACTGTTTGATTACACCTTCGAGGTTGATCCTGATGCAGCTTCGTTGCTCATTCCCCGCATGAGTATTCAACCGCTCGTCGAAAATGCCTGCAAACACGGCTTGCAGGCGCGAAAAAATGGAAGACAGATCAAGATAACGGCGAGTCGAAACGCTTCTGAACTGGTTATTCAGGTGATCGATAATGGAATCGGTATGGATGCAGGGAGATTAACCGAGCTCCTGCGAGATATTCGTTCTGAAAGACCCGGAAATGGCGAGCATGTAGGACTTCGAAATGTTTATCGTCGATTGGAACTCTTTTATGAAGGGAATGCGATCTTCGATCTAAGCAGTGTACCGGGTAAAGAGACCATCGCGGGGTACCGCATCCCGATCTCCAGACTGCAACAGAAGAAATAGGAGGTAAACTCTCATGTATAAAGTGCTGTTAGTCGATGATGAACCGTATGCCATTGAAGGGTTACAGCTTCTGATCAACTGGGAAAAGCATGGTTTTGAGATCAGAGGTGTATGTGCCAACGGGGAGGAAGCCATTCGCATGATGCAACAAGACCGACCGGATCTCGTGGTGACAGATATTCGTATGCCTGTCATGAATGGGCTGGAGCTGGTCGAAGAAGCACGACGTTTGGAACATGAATCCGTGCTGTTTGTCATCACGAGTGGATACAGTGACTTTAATTATGCCAGACAAGCTATTCGATTAGGTGTCTCCAACTATTTAACCAAGCCGGTTGACAGTACAGAAGCAGAGGAGATGTTGGAACGCCTCCGTCTACAGTTGCAGGAACGTGAAAAAAAGGAGCGTATTCGGGAACATGCAAAGGTGCAAAAGATCAAAGCATTTATGTCCACACTGATCAGGGATAAACAAAATATATCGGAGCAGGAGATCTCTGAGATCGTTCCTCATTTAAATAAGTCCCATTGGACTTATCTGCGGATTACTTTACAGGGAGATATTCAGGAGGCCTGTTCAGTTGCGGAACAAACGGCTGGAGGATCAACCTGTTGTTATGTAATAGACAAAACAAGAGACTCATTAGGATTTGTATGGGGGGAGGAGGCTCCTAGCAGAACCGGGAGATCTGAAGCAATTAAAGCTTTTACCCAGCGCTTATTAATCAACTTGCAAAATAACGGTTGCGAAGATATTCATATCGCTGCCGGATTAACGGTCAGCAATCTGGAACATTTGTCTGAATCCTTCCACTCCGCACAGGAAGTTGGACGTTATTTGTTTTTTAATCAAGAGTGTCTTTTGTTTGCCGAAGATATCGAGCTGGAGAAGTGGCAGTTTGATCCGGAAACCATGTCAGAGGTTGATCGTATTACCGATCTGCTTGAGAACGGATCTGTAGATGAACTCTCAAGATCCATTCGTGATGTCTTTGATCTGTTACTGCAGATGAAGGCTGCGCCAGAGATTGTACATATTTTCTGCACACACATTATGTTCCGCGGACTATCCCTATGTAAGGAATTGGGAGGAGAGCCTAATGTACTGATGAACGAATCAGCGAGCCGCATTCTGGAGAAGAGTCATCGAAATATAGAAGAGGTTGCTAGCAATCTGGAACATTTCTGTTTGCAGTGCAAATCGGAACTGTTTATTCTCCGTGAGAGGCAAGTTGGGGGCATTCAGGCCAAGGTAGCTGAATATGTGCAGATGAATTACAGGGATACCTTTACGATCCAGGAGCTCGCAGAACGATTCTACATGAATCCGGTCCACTTAGGTCAATCCTTCTTGCGCAAGTACGGCAAGGGCGTAATAGAAGTGGTGCATGACCTGCGAATGGAAGAAGCGAGGCGTCTGCTTCAGGAGACGAATCAGACATCGAGTGCGATTGCAGAACAGGTAGGGTATCGCAGTTACCAACATTTTCTCAGACACTTCGAAAAACGAACAGCCATGAAACCTTTGGAATACAGGCAAAAATTCGCGACGTGATCTGCGCAAGAAAAGAACCCCCTTGAATAAGACCTGCAATTAAAGGGGGGAGGACCTTAAATGTATATATTTTGTAACCGCATACATTTCTTCATACTAAAAACAGTAAGACATACCAATTCCAAGGAGGGCAAGTACATGGGGGGACTGAAGAAAAAGAAGCTTTGGGGTTCCGTATCACTCGTTCTGGCTTTAAGTTTGGCACTGGCAGGATGCAGTGGTGACAATGAGAAAGCGACTACACCGGATGGTAAAGAGGTATTGAACATCTCGGCCTTTATCGGAACGCCGAATCAGGCGCCAGCTAAAGATAACCGAATCTACAAGAAGATCCAGGATGAACTCGGCGTCAATCTTGAGATGGAGTTTCTGGTAGGTGATCTTCAACAGAAGCTCGGCGTTATGATTGCCGGGGGTGATTTCCCTGACTTGATCACAGCAGACACCAAATTGGTCTCAGCCGGAGCGGTCATTCCGCTGGAAGATCTGATCGAGGAGCACGCACCCAATCTGAAGAAGCATTTCGGTAAAGATTGGAACCGGATGAAAGACTCCAGTGACGGACATATTTACTGGTTGCCTAACTATGGTGTGTACACAGGAGAGTTCATTAGTAACTACTATTCTGGCCCTGCCTTCTGGATTCAGAAGTCCATACTGAAGGATGCTGGGTATCCGACGCCTAAAACGCTGGATGAATTCACACAGTTGATCCGTGACTACGCAGCCAAGAATCCGACTATTGATGGTCAACCGACGATTGGCTTTACTACACTGGCTTCTGACTGGCGGACGTTCCCATTGCTTAATCCACCAGAGCATCTTACGGGCCATCCCAATGATGGCGGTGTAGTTGTAGACGAGAATGGAGTGGCGAGTGTCTTTGCCGACAAGGACATCTCCAAACGGTATTATAAGGAACTGAACACATTGTATAATGATGGATTGCTGGATAAAGAAGCTTTTGTTCAGAACTACGATCAATACTTGGCCAAAATCTCATCAGGACGTGTGCTTAGTATGTTCGACCAGCACTGGAATTTCCAAGCCGGCGAAGACCCACTCGTAGCACAGGGGAAAATTGGCCAGACATACGTAGGCTTCCCGCTTGTCTATGATACAAGTATTACAGATCATTATCTGGATCGTCCGGTCATTAACTTGAACAATGGTTTTGGTATCAGTAAAGATGCCGAAGACCCTGTCGCACTCATCAAATTCCTCGATAAGCTTATGGACGAGAAGTACCAGAAGCTCCTGTCATGGGGTGAAGAGGGTGTAGATTATCAAGTGAATGAAGAGGGAAGATTCTATCGTACACCAGAGCAACGGACAGAGCAGGATGATCCAGCATGGAGATTGGTTAACAAAGCTGAAGGTTTCTACGCTGCTGCACCGAAGCTCGAAGGAACATTTGAAGATGGCAATGCAATTGGAGCGATCAACCAACCTGAGGAATTCTATGACAACCTCAAACCGGAAGATAAAGAACTTCTGGATGCATATGGCTTCAAAACGTGGAGTGACTTCTTCTCTCCTGCACCAGAAAATCCAGTGTACTATCCAGCATGGCAGGTCGATCTGAAAGAAGGCTCTGATGCTGCGGTAGCGAACAAGCAAATGACAGATACTTCCTTGAAATTCTTGCCTAAAGCGATCATGTCAAAACCGGATGAGTTTGATAACATTTGGACCGAATATGTAGACGCTTACAAGAAGATTAATGTGAAATCGTATGAAGATCGAATAAATGAACAATTGAAATGGAGAATCGAGAACTGGTCTGTTAAATAAAAAATGCGGCAATGATTCTCTCGGAAGGTATCAACCAAAGGATTACTCAGGAGAGTGCCTTCCGAGGACATCATGCTTAAAGTCGCTGCAAGCCAATAGGAGGAGTGAAAGATGGCGAACACGCCTGGAGCCATACCAGAGCAAACCACCCGTACAGTTGTTCCCAAAGCACCACTGTTAAAACGATTGCGTGGACAAAGACAACTCATGTTCATGTCATTGCCCATCGTTGCGTACATTCTCGTATTCTCGTATTATCCCATTTGGGGCTGGGTTATGGCCTTTCAGAATTACAGTCCTGCGAAGAGTTTCACGCAGCAGGAATGGGTCGGGCTCAAACACTTCAAGTTTTTGCTAACAGACGATGCATTTCTTAACGTGCTTCGTAATACCATTGCGATGAGCGTCATCAATATGGTGCTCGGATTTGCGACAGCAATTATATTTGCCATTTTACTTAATGAGATCAAACATAAGTTATATAAACGAACCATTCAAACGATATCGTATTTACCTCACTTTCTCTCATGGATTATTGTGACAGGAATCGTAGCAAGTTCACTATCTGTAGATGGTGGAATTGTGAATGTGGTGCTCATGAAGCTGCATATCATTCAAGAACCTATCATGTGGCTTAGCGTTCCGGAATACTTCTGGGGCATTGTAGGCGCATCCCATGTATGGAAAGAAGTTGGCTGGAATGCCATTATTTATTTGGCGGCCATCACGTCTATCGATCCTTCCCTCTATGAAGCGGCAGAGATTGATGGTGCGAACCGATATAAGAAAATGCTGTATGTGACCTTACCCGGAATCAAATCCATTGTTATCATTTTGCTGATCATGAATATGGGCTGGATTTTGGAAGCTGGATTCGAAGTTCAGTATCTGTTGGGTAATGGTGTGGTTGTGGACTGGTCACAGACGATAGATATATTTGTCCTGAAATACGGACTACAGATCGGGAACTATTCTTTGGCTACTGCGGCAGGTATCTTCAAAACAGTAGTTAGTATCACGCTGATCTTTGCGGCGAATTCAATTTCCAAACGGCTCGGGGAAGACCGATTAATATAAGGGGGACTAGAGATGGGAATCAATAAATCTCGGCTTGAACCGATTGTCTTCCATACGTTAAATGGTATACTGATGATCGCAATCGCGATTGTTACCCTGTATCCGTTTGTGAATACACTCGCCGTATCATTCAATGCCGGTAATGACACCATCCGGGGTGGGATATATCTGTGGCCTCGGGTATGGACAGATCAAAACTACAGAGCAGTATTTGCAGGAGGGACCATCTTCAGCGCCTTTGGTATATCTGTGGCGAGAACGGTTTTGGGGACAGTTTTAAGTCTATTCTTAACCTCCATGCTGGCTTACACACTAAGCCGAAAAGATTATATATTACGAAAGCCCATTACCATTACAGTTGTTCTTACGATGTATTTTAGTGCAGGTCTTATTCCAACTTACTTCCTAATGAAAGATTTGCATTTGTTAAACAACTTCCTGGTGTACATTATTCCTGGGCTAATCAGTGCCTTTAATATGATTGTTATTCGAACCTATATCCAGACACTACCCGAGGGATTGATCGAATCCGCCAAAATTGATGGTGCTGGAGATTTCATAACATTCATTTCCATTATTCTACCGCTGTGCCAACCAGTTCTGGCTACTGTTGCACTGTTTATTGCAGTCGGTCAATGGAACTCGTGGTTCGATACGTTTCTGTATGCGTCTTCCAAGCAAAATCTGAGCACGCTGCAATATGAGTTGATGAAATTACTTTCTTCTTCCATGAACTCCAACAGTAGTGCAGCTGTTGCCAATGGTGCAGATCTCGGCGCTGCGCGTAACATGGTCACACCCGTATCTATCCGGGCTGCGATTACGATTGTAGCCGCATTGCCAATCTTGGTCGTATATCCATTTTTACAAAAGTATTTTGTTCATGGCTTGCAGCTTGGCGGGGTAAAAGAGTAAACTTAGAGGCAGTTGCAAATAACTGATCAAAAACGGTCACGATGGTGACCGTTTTTTTTTATGTTTTTCAAGCTGCAGAGCATGCCATATCCATTGTACACGAATCTAATCTATTCAATAATGTTGTTGACAATTAATTTAAAGTTACTATAATTTATATTTTAATTGATTCACCAGTCAGTCTCTCAAGAACTGTGAAAAGCGCCTGACAATCCCGAACTCTTACCATTTTATTGAGGAGATTGAAGAGAAAATGAAAGTATTAATTGTGGAAGACTCCATATTCGTACAGAAATTGCTTCGAAAGCTGATTGTTGATCATATTCCAGAATGCGAGATTCAGATTGCTAGCAATGGAGAGCAAGGATATAACCTATTTCAGGAGTTTCGACCTGATTTTATAACGACCGACCTGCTGATGCCTGGCTTGAACGGACAAGAAATGCTGCGTATGATTCGAGAAACGGATAGCAAAGTCAAGATTATTATCTTATCTGCAGATATTCAGAAGACGACTCGGGATGAAGTAGAGAATCTGGGGATCTCCGGATTTTTGAATAAACCGTTAACAGCGGAAAAAGCAACTACATTAATTCAAATGATTCGGACGGCCTATTATGCTGAATGATATGCAGAAGGATCTGCTTACCGAACTTGTGAACGTTTACGTGGGACAAGCGGCTAACATGTTGTCAGAGATTGTAGACAAACGTATCGTTTTGAATATTCCGGAAGTGGAACTGATCTCTATATCAGATGTTGATCCTGGAGATCGAAGATACAACATTTTCTTCAGTGAAGGTCACCTGTTCAGATCGTCTTTACAGTTTGGCTACGAATTTCAGGGAAAAGCATTTCTGATGTTTCCTGTTGAGCAGGCTAAAGTGTTGGCCAATATCTGCCTTGGAGAACTGGGTGAGACCATTATACCGGATGATCCGAGCTTGATGGATACCGATCTGGACGTGCTAAAAGAAGTTAGTAATGTGCTGCTTAATGCCATTATTGGAGAATTCGGAAATTTCCTGGAGATCAAACTGGAATATGTACTGCCTGATATTGAGCTAATCTATGTTACCAATTCAGATCAACAAATACTGTTGCAGAATGAAGTGTATGTGCTGGTGCTGCACACATCGTTTTTACTTGCCGATACCGATGTGACAGGCATTATTGTTATAGCGCTAAGTATGAACTCCATATCGAGCCTGTTGGCCAAAATGGACGCTTTGCTGGAGGCAGACCATGGGTAATCTCGTATCCCAAGCTTTGAACAAAGCCAATATGGGAATTATGATTGTCGATAGACACCTGAAAGTTGTGGTGTGGAATGGCTGGTTGGAACGCCTTACTGGCAAGAGTAGGGAAGAAGTCGTTGGCCAGAATCTGCTTGAAGTGTGTCCACGCTTTAAGTCCAATGTTTACCTGAATATTTTGCAAAATGCGCTGTATCATGGTCAGAGCAGGTTTTGCTCAAGCGCTTTACATAAAGCGTTTATTCTCCCTAATGAAGGCGAGGATGAACATTTAATCAGACAAAATATGCATGTTGAACCGCTCTATCAGGAAGATCGCTGTTATGCCCTAATTCAGATTACTGATATGACAAACATGAACACCCGGGTATATAAACTTAAAAACCTGATTAAGGAGCTTGAGACCGAGTACACCAAAATCAAAATTTCCGAGAAGATCAGCAAGCATATGTCCCTGCATGATCCACTTACCGGTCTGCCTAATCGTCTTGCTTATAATGACCGTCTTGCATGGGCCATCAGCAATGCTCAAAGAAGTGATAGCAAGCTTGCTGTCATGTTTGTGGATGCTGACGGATTCAAACAAGTGAATGATACATATGGACACGATGTTGGTGATCAAGTGTTGCTGGAGATGGCCAAGCGATTAAGCGAAACGATTCCAACGACAGACACTGTGGCGCGGCTTGGCGGGGATGAGTTCATCATATTAAGCCACCTGAAGGAAGATCACGATGCTGAAATCATCGCCAAACAATTGGAAGCGGCATTCAGTACCCATTTCAAGATTGCCGGAAATTATATCAACCTTTCGATCAGTATTGGCATAAGCCTTTTTCCAAAGCATGGACAGGAACCTTCCGAACTTTTGAGACATGCGGATCGAGCCATGTACAAGATTAAGAAGAACGGAAAGAACGGATACGGGATCTTTGAACCAGAAAGTAATGAATAAACATAAATATGTCATTTCTTAAAGTTGCTGCATAGCAACTTTATTTGTCTATACAATTAACATAAGAAAAAATACGTTTTCTCCTAAACTGAAAAGCGCCTGGTCCTTTGTATTTCAAAGGGCAGGTGCTTTTTTGTATGCAATTCCTGTTCAACGAAAAAAAATCTAAGGAGCAGTGTGAGTTTTGATCATAATCTACGATTTTTGTAATCGATATCAATCGTTTATTTCCGCCATTTATTCGACATATAACGTGGTTAACAGCCATTATATGACATTGACATAAAGACTTATCGTTTGATAGGATCAATTAAATTTTACAATTCATACAAGAATACTTGGTTATAGAAGGGCGGTTAAATCTACATGCAGCAATCCCCATCCGAGACACCATGTTTTGCGGCAACTCATTATGTTTTTGACAATTTGGAGGAGGCCTTCGCACAGCAACCTGTCGCGACCGTATCCCGAATCAACGAAACTTACGAGGAGCAATCAATCATCTTGTTTCTTGTTAAGGGTTATGAGACTGGACCGACCGTATGGATTCAGGCCGCGTTACATGGGGATGAACATGATGGAATTGTAGCTTGTGCCAGATTGTTGGCAGATATCTCGCCAGAAGAGCTGCGTGGGAATCTGATAGTATGTCCTGTCACTAACCCTACGGCCTTGCTCGCAGGGACCAACGCCAGTCCGCTGGATGGTGTCAACCTGAATCGGGTTTTTGGTCAAAATGTTGACCCAGCGTCATACTCCAGTCGTTATGGTCAGTGGCTGGCTGATCACATTACAAAACATGCCGACTTTTTGATTGATCTGCATGGGGGAGGTCGCTGGCTTGATGTATGTCCGTTCGCAATGGTTGCCAGTGATCACGATGGCGCGTTCAATCGTAGCATGGCTGCGCTAAGCCAGGTACCCCTGACAGCAACGTTCATCTGTCACGATGAGGCCAAAGGCATGCTTATCAACGAGGTTTGCAAAAATGGCATCCCGGCAGTACTGCTGGAGAGCGGAGGTGGCAACCGTTGGACAGACACCGCCGTTCATGCGCACTTTCATAATATTCGCTTGATTCTGGATCAACTCGGCGCATATACAGCCGATCCGCAACAGAAAGAGAGCGAAACCTATCGAGCAAACTGCAAACCATTACAGATTAGAGAGATTGCTGAATTGAGGTTCTTGAAGAGTGGTATTCTGACATTCAGCCGGCAAGCCGGGGATATCGTCAGACAGGGTGAAGAACTGATCCGCGTATTGTCATACCCGGAACTAGAAGAGCATTCTATAATCTGTCCTATTGCACATGGTGTCATTTTATCCATCCATGCAGCATCGACCGTCCACAACGGCGGTTATGCGGTCATGCTGGGCAAATTAACATAAATTAAACAAACGGGGGTTTACATCATGAAAAAGAGCAAATTTCTCCTGAGCCTTACCTTATTGGCTGTAATTGCCGCAGGCTGCTCAACCACAAGCAAATCGGGGAGCGAACCAGATGTCGCCGGTGAAACACCAGCACAAAAGCTGGAGATCACAATTGCGCGGGCATTCGACGTTAACGGTCTTGATCCTGGATTTCTCACCGAAAATGCACAAGTCGTGGATAACATCTTCGATACACTCGTCAAGCGGGACGAGAATGAACAGCTCGTGCCAGGACTTGCAACAAGCTGGAGCCAAGTCGATGACACCACGTGGGAATTCAAACTACGGGAAGGTGTAACGTTCACCAACGGTGAGCCGTTTAACGCCGATGCGGTTAAATATTCACTTGATCGCGTTCTTGATCCGGCGAACAATGCACCGACTGCCAGTTATGTTTCCACAATCAAAGAAGTGAACGTGGTGAATGAACATACGATTAACGTCGTGACGAAGAAGCCTGATCCACTCGTACCTACGCGTTTTAACCGTTATCCAACTGAGATTGTGCCTCCAAAATATGCCGAAGAAGTCGGACAAGAGCAGTTTGCTCAAAAACCGGTCGGCACAGGTCCATACAAGTTCGTAAGTTGGGACAAAGGCAGCAACGTTGTTCTAGAAGCTAATGCTGATTACTGGGGCGGAGAACCTGCTGTTAAAAAGGTAACTTTCCGTTCCATCCCTGAGGCTTCCACACGTGTAAGTGCACTGCTGAATAATGAGGTAGATCTTATCACAGCCGTATCACCGGAAGATCGCGAGAAGATTGATTCTTCATCTACAGCGCGTCTGTCCACTGTGGAACGAGCAGGCAACACCGTCTATGTCGGCTTCAAAACCGATGTGAAACCTTTTGATGATCCAAAAGTAAGACAAGCACTGAACTATGCAATCGACGTGAAATCCATCGTGGACAAAGTGCTTCAGGGTGCTGCTGTTCAGACCAACAGCTTGATCGGTCCGAAAGACTTCGGATACGCTGGCGAGCCTGAAGGTTACGGGTACGATCCAGAGAAAGCGAAGCAACTGCTGGCTGAAGCAGGATACCCAGATGGTTTTTCCGCAACGCTGGATACGGTAGGCTGGTACATTAAAAACACAGATGTAGCACAAGTCATTGCAGAACAACTCAAAGCCGTTGGTGTGACCATCAAAGTCAACAATGTGGAAAGTTCGGTATATCGCACGCTTGTACCTGCAGGTAAGCAATCCGACATGTACGTTCTTGGCTGGAGCAGCACCAACACACTGGATGCAGATGCGGCGATCTATGCGATCCTTCGTTCCGGGGAGTCTTACTCGACATACGCGAACCCAGACGTGGACGCAAAGCTGGATGAGGCACGGTCCGTTACAGACGAGAATAAGCGTAAACAACTTTACCAGGAAATTCAGGATGAAGTGTTGAAAGATGCACCACGTGTCTTCCTGTACCAGGAGAACCAGTATTATGGCGTGGCAGATCGTTTGAAATGGGACGGTCGCGTAGACGGCTCCATTCCGGTATCTACCATTGCAGCTAGTAACGAGTAAATCGGAAGCGTCAACGGTGTTTGGCCAAGTCCGGATGGGAGTGTTAACCATTGAAGCATTACGTGCTGAAACGTTTGGGACAATCGGTACTTGCAGTCCTCGGCGCGGCAACCCTTGTATTTTTCATTATCCGGTTGTCGGGTGATCCCGCACGCCTGATGCTTCCACCCGAAGCCAGTGAAGAACAGGTGACCGCCCTTCGGGAGAGCCTTGGCTTTAATCAGCCCCTCTGGATGCAGTACATTGATTATCTGAAAAACCTGTTTGCTGGTGATCTGGGTAATTCCCTATATTACAAGGAATCCGCGCTGAAACTGGTGCTGGAACGCATGCCCGCAACCATTGATCTTGCCATGTTCGCCATCATTATTGCGATCACTGTCGGACTGCTTGCAGGTATCGTGTCGGCGTACAAGAAAAACAGCTGGATTGACTATGTGGTCAATACCTGGATTTTCTTAACCCAATCGCTACCGGTATTCTGGATCGGGATCGTGTTGATTATGATCTTCGCTGTTAACCTTCACTGGTTGCCGACTTCAGGCAACCGGGGGTTGGAATCAATTATATTACCAGCGTTGACTCTGGCAGCATACCCAATCGCACCCATTGCTCGAACCATGCGAGCATCACTCATTGAAGTCATGGATAAGGGCTATATGATCACAAGTCAGGCCCAAGGCTTCTCCAAACCAAGCCGGATTTTGAAACGCGGACTCAAAAACGCGTTTCTTCCGGTCATTACCGTCATCAGTCTGGAATTCGGGGTCATGATCGCTGGTGCAGTCGTGACGGAAACGATTTTTTCCTGGCCGGGTGTAGGACAACTGATTATCCAAGGTGTCAGCAACCGCGATTTCCCACTAGTGCAGGCAAGTATTCTTGTCATTAGTGTCATCTATATTGCCATTACATTGGTGACGGATCTGATATACCACCGCATTGATCCTAGAATCAAAGTGCACTAAACGAAGAGGGGGATATCCATGAAAAAACGATCTTTGCTCCGCGCCAATGCCAAGGGCATTGCCAGCATAGGTTCGTTAACCGTCATCTTTGCGCTGACGGTGTTTGCCCCGCTGTTCGCACCGTTTGATCCGTACAAGCAATCGTTGCAAGATATTCTCATTTCTCCACTGAGCTCTTACAGTGCAGGTGGAGGAACGAGCCTGCTGGGGACCGATCAGTTGGGCAGGGATGTGCTCAGCAGATTGCTGTATGGTGGCAGGCTGTCGCTCTGGATCAGTATCATCGCTGTAGTGATTTCCGGTGTGCTGGGTAGCGTGATCGGTATCGTTGCTGGATATTTCGGAGGTAAAACCGACGCGATATTAATGCGTCTTGCGGACATTCAGATGTCTATTCCAAGCATGTTGCTGGCCATCGTTATGGTGGCCGTGCTCGGATCGGGGTTGACCAATATTGTCATCGTACTTGCAGTGACAGGCTGGGTGACATTTGCTCGCGTCGTTCGTAGTCAAGTACTGTCACTGAAAGAATTGGAGTATGTCGAAGCGGCTAAAGCGATGGGCGTGCCGAGTATCAACATCATGGCGAAGCACATCTTGCCGAACACACTATACACCATTGCGACGCAGGCGGCCTTACAGATGTCACATATGATCCTGCTCGCGGCAGCATTGAGCTTTCTGGGGCTAGGCATCGATGTATCCACGCCTTCCTGGGGCGGTATGGTCAATGATGGCAAAAGTTATATCAGCTCGGCATGGTGGTTATCCACGATTCCTGGTCTGGCCATTGCATTAGTTATCATGACCATTAACTTGTTCGGGGATTGGCTTAGGGACAGAGCTGAGTTACGATGAACGAGGGATTGATGTCCACGGACAGAAAAAATGGTTGAATCATCACAGAAAGGAGGCTGGAGAGCGTGTACTTTATATCGCGAGAACGCATCGAACAGAGCGGCATTGCAGATCCCATCGTTACGCAGCGTCTGATCGAGCGAACCTTCCGACAGAAGGCGCAGGGAACAGCTGTTAGTGCCCAAGAGGTTGCGCTGGCTGCCGGAGCCAGAGAAGCGGGAGCATTCTATTCCTTGCCTGCGTATCTGGCAGAAGAGGGAGTTGCTGGCCTCAAATGGACTTCACATGTGCCACAACCGGACCACGGCTTGCCATATACCCACCCGGTCGTCTTGCTTAATGATCTGGCAACGGGAAGACCCCTTGCCATTCTGGAGGGAGAGTTGATCAGCGGTCTGCGCACAGGTGCGGTCTCCGCTACAGCCATCAGAACCTTGGCTGGATCGCGTGCATCATCGCTACTTGTCTGCGGCTCGGGTTATCAGGCCGGTCACCAGCTTCGCAGTATCGTACCGTTCATGCCTGAACTGAAGGAAGTTCACGTGTGGAGTCGAACGCCTCTACATGCAGAGCAACTGGTGGAACAACACACAGGTATACTCAGAGAGCGAGGCATTCAAGCCCGTGTACACGTGTCTTTGCCAGATCATCTTGATTTCGCAGAGGTCGTGGTCGGTGCCACGGCAGCATCTGAACCTTATCTGCGTGCGGAACATTTTGTTCGGGGGCATCTGTACCTTCATGTCGGTATGCGCGATATTGATTCGGAAGCTATTCAGTCATTTGATGATATCGTGTGTGATGATTACGAAGCTGGTGTTCCATCCAGCAGCCAGTCATTGTTCGGTCTTGCACGTAAGTCACCTGATATTGTCCGGAAGGTGACTTTGCTGGAAACTCTTTTAGCCCAGCCAGATCAAGCAAAACAACAGCATCCAAGTCGCAAAACCATGTTTAACGCGTTCGGATTATCCATATTCGATCTTGTGCTTGCCAACGAAGCGTTGAAACGGCTGATGGAGTCAGCGGGAGAACACTTGGAGCAATTCGATCTTAGCAAGGAGAGAAAGATATGACAGAACCAAAACTCCTGCGCATGGAAGAATTAGGTGTTCGATTTACCAAAGGGGATCAGCACACCGATGTGCTCCATAAGATATCTTTTGACATTCATGAAGGCGAGATACTGTGTCTTGTCGGCGAGTCTGGCAGCGGCAAAAGTGTTGCCGCCAAATCGATTATGCAACTGTTGCCACGACCTACCGCGGAATATACTCACGGACATATCTGGTTCGACGGTCAAGATTTGCTGACATTAAATGAGAAACAGATGGAGAGTATTCGAGGTAAACGAATCGCCATGGTGTTCCAGGATGCCTTGAGTGCACTGAATCCGGTCTATACGATTGGAACGCAGATGGTGGATGTGATTCGCCTGCATGCCCCTAAGCGGATCAGTAAAAAGAATGCGCTTGAAGAAGCAAAATCATGGCTGACTCAAGTGGAAATCCGGAATGTAGGCGAGGTCGTGAAGCAATATCCGTTTCAACTATCTGGTGGCATGCGGCAGCGTGTGATGATTGCGATGGCCTTGTCATCACGACCAGATCTGTTGCTTGCTGACGAGCCGACCACAGCGCTGGATGTAACGGTGCAAGCACAGATTTTACGACTGATCCAAAAACTGAAGAAACAATACGGTATGACCGTACTGTTCATCACCCACGACCTTGGTGTTGTTCACGAGATTGCTGATCGGGTTATCGTCATGAGGCACGGGAATCTTGTGGAAGAGGGTACAAAGGAAGATATATTCCAACGTCCTGAACATCCGTACACAAAGCAGTTGTTAAACAGCATGCCTCGCATTTATTTTGAGGGGGTGGAATCATGAACAAACCCCTACTGGAGGCACAGGGACTGAATAAAGTATATCGCACGCGGAGCGGCACCGATTTTGCGGCTGTTCGTGATGTATCCTTTCATCTTCGGCAAGGGGAGACGTTGGGCATTGTTGGCGAATCCGGAAGTGGCAAAACAACAGTTGCGAAAATGGTCGCTGGCATGATTCCTCTCACATCAGGCACGATTGCCTTGGGGGACAAATCCTTGAGCGGGACGAAGCGTATTCGCTCCGACAGACGCAGCATCCAGTACGTTTTCCAGGACCCGGTGTCCTCCCTGAACCCAAGATGGAGGATCAGAGATATTGTGGCTGAACCACTGAAGCTGTACTTTCAACTGAGTCCTAAAGCGATCGACAGCCGTGTTGATGCGTTGCTGGACGATGTAGGACTGCCAAGGGAGTACAGAACCCGTTATCCTGGAGAACTGTCCGGTGGGCAATGTCAACGGGTGGGGATCGCCAGGGCCCTTGCAGCGGAACCAGCTGTCATCGTCTGTGATGAGCCGACTTCGGCGCTGGACATGACGATTCAGGCTCAAATTTTGGATTTGTTGAAAACTCTCCAGCAGCAGAAAGGACTTTCCTATCTGTTTATCGCCCACGGACTTGAAGTAATCTATAGCATTTCGCACCGCGTAATGGTCATGAAAGATGGACAAATCGTGGAAGAGGGCGAGACCAAACGTATTTTCCATGAGCCACAGCATGATTATACACGGACGCTGATTCAGGCGATCCCACGAATCGAGATTCCTCGTTTCGAATAAGTATCCACATGATCGTACAATTCATAACATTTAATCGAATAAGAGGAGGAACCCCAATATGAGCAGTGTCGTACCTGCATTACAATATGAAGAGATGACTCAGGAAGCCAAGAATTTCGTTGATGAGCGGATCAAAAGTGGCAGTCGTGTAACCAATATGGTAAAAACGCTGCTGTATTCCATGCCGTCCTTCGATGCAATGGAATTTTATCCCGTGCGCAATGAATTACAAAAGATTATTGGAAGCCGCGCCATTTATTTCTACTGTTATGCCATTTCTACTGAAAATGATTGTCTGGTTTGCTCCACGTACCACGCCAAGCTTCTACGGGATCTGAATATCAGTTTTAATGAGTTCGAGTTCACTGAAATTGAACAGGTGCTGATCGATTACGGTCGTGGGCTGGTTAACAACGCAAACACCATCGATGAATCCATATACGACAGATTAAGAAGTCAGTTCACATCGGAAGAGATCGTACTCATCACCACGGTCGGATGCAAAATGATCGCTTCCAACATCTTCAACGAAGCCTTGAAGGTCGATCTGGATGAGTATCTGTTCGAAGTGGAATTCGACAAAAACATACTTCCTGCCAAGTCCTGATTCACTTAGAACCACCTCATTCAACCGGAAACGGTAATGAGGTGGTTTTGCTTATACTGGATACTGTTTTACTTGGGGCAAAACGATTTAGAAATCGGTTGAATATCGATGTAACTGCTCCATATCCAACACCTTTATTGTTCTATTTTCCTTAATGATGATCTGCTCCTGGGCTAAATCGCTTAACAATCTTCTAATATGTCGATCGGAGATTCCCATCATGCTTGAAATATCTTTCATGACAAAAGGAATCGTTGCTGATTCAAATTTCTCCGAGGTTTGCAGAATATATTTACACAGTTTATTTTTTGCAGGATATAACAATGACCTTGCATTTTTTACTGAAGACTTCATGAGTTTATCCGTGAGAACCGTACACATATGCGATAAAAAAGTGACTGATTTGGTCAAGTGCGAATGTACAATCTGCAAAGGGATCAGTAGAATGGTTGACGGTACAACAGCGACAGCAGTATGAAGATAATTGCATTGTTGAAAAAATTCCAAGTCACCCAACACTCCGTTTTTTTCTACATAATCGACAACGGCTACGTTTCCTTGATCAGAATAATTGTGAATGGCAACCCTGCCTTCAATTACGATATAAAAGTACTGCAATTCGTTGCCTGAGACGACAACCGTCTCGTTTTTCTTATACATTTTCACTTGCAGATTGGTCAAAGCTTCATCGGTAATGATTTCCTGTAAATTTGCTTTGAGGACCGCTGCTGTGATATCAGGGTTGACTTTTATGGGCATAACACGTGAGGACTCCTTTACTAACTATTTTAGATCAACCATTTTCTCCCGATCATCATACACAAAGTAATTATTTGATGTACTCTCCAAAAGGCGGACATTTGTCCTTATTGACAGTCCTTTTTAAATATTATACTTACCTCGAATTATAAAACAACGGAGTGGTACATAGGGGGAACTTATGATGAACAGTATTATTGATGATCAAAGTTTGGCTAGTGCGGGGTTAGTGAGAATGCAGTGGTTTAGAGAGAGAATGCCTTTGATCACAGAAGTGAATCAATTGTTTCAAGAGCAGCAAGTCCTTAAAGGAATGACTATCGCGATCAGTATGCATATTGAGCCCAAAACGGGATTCTGGGTAGAGGGTCTTCTAGCGAGTGGGGCTGCACATATCTATTTGGTCGGGTGTCTTGGAACAACGAAGAAGGATACCGCAGCATACCTGGCATCACTACCTAATGTCACGGTTTTAGCGAAAGAAGGAGATCGTTATGACGATCACAAACGTTACCTACAGATGGTCATGGAACATAAAATCGATCTCTTCCTCGACAATGGTGCAAGCCTGATTCTTGCTCACGATGAACTGAAACCTGATTGGAACCCAATTGGTGCAAACGAAGAGACACGTACAGGAAGGTTGCTGATTGAGAAGAGTGGGGTACAGCCTGATTATCCCGTTATCGTGATTGATGACTCGCCCTTGAAGCAGACTTTTGAGAACGCGCTGGGTGTTGGACAGTCTGTTGTAGATGGTTTCATGCGCACAACCAGTCTTCTCGTTGGAGGGAAAAAGGTTCTTGTTGTGGGATACGGATATTGCGGTAGCGGCATTGCTAAAAAGTTCCGGGGATTAGGTGCGATTACGTTAGTCTATGACATGAATCCTGTTAATCTCTTAAATGCAAAAACAGACGGGCATTGGGTTGGGGAACTGCACGAATTAATCCCCGAAGCGGATGTGATCATTACGGCAACTGGATCTTTTAATGTCATAACCGAGCAGCATATCCCTTACTTCAAAGAAAAAGTTATTCTTGCAAACTCAGGGCACTACGGTTTTGAAATCAATGTGGAAGAAATCAAGCAAGCTTCTCAATCCGTTGAAGTCGTGAAAGAAGGTATCGAACGAATCACGTTTGCAGAGAAAAGTATCTATTTGCTTCATCATGCAAACCCTCTTAATTTGGCAGGAGCTGACGGTAATCCCATTGAGATTATGGACATGGGATTTGCACTGATATCCTATTCTGCCTATCGCATTATTACGAATGCGGAATCACTGCAACATGGGTTGCAACCCGTACCGAAAGATATTGATAGTCAAGTTAGTAAGCTATTTATGAACTCTATTCAATAGAGTTAGTATGTTAATTTTATTTTTGGTGTTGTTTTACTATGAAGCGCAGGGGTGTGAAGACGAGCGATGAGTCGGTGGCTCCTGATGGGAAGCAAGCTAATATTAAACCATAGGATTAATGTTGGTACCACAATATTGGCCCAATTGAGAGCCGCTAAATTAGCGGCTTTTTTGGATTTTATTAAATTAGGAGAAAGACATATCGTCCCCTTAACAAATATATCTAATAGGGAACCCTATTATTTGCTTATGCTGGCTGAGAATACATATTTTATGAAGGGTTACGTGTTTTGAACACTTTGAAGAAAATTGAACTGTATAGGTATGCCCTCACCATAGGGATCAGATATGAAACGTAAGACCAGAAGATATTCCATCCATTAAAATACCACACTTTTCCGTACTCTTTTGCGATCCACTCAACAATAGTCAACATGAGAGCTGATACAAATACGGCTATCCATGGATGTGCTCAATACGCCAAAAGTAATTAAAACCAATATTATTGAATACGGTGGATGTTGACGTTGTATTCTAAGCTTACGTTGTCTCACCGTATTCTCTACCGTAGTCCGCCATCTTTTCAAGGATCGGAAGTAATTTGATTCCCTTGTCTGTTAATGAGTACTCGACGCGTGGAGGAACTTCCGGATAGACATCCCGTTGAATAACGCCATCATTCTCCAATTCT
Organism: Paenibacillus sp. SZ31; assembly: GCF_012912005.1. Taxonomy (GTDB): domain Bacteria; phylum Bacillota; class Bacilli; order Paenibacillales; family Paenibacillaceae; genus Paenibacillus. The sequence continues at coordinate 350,485 of NZ_JABBEA010000002.1, read as the reverse complement.
TTAAGCTGCTTTGTAAGAGAGCCTTGAGAGAGATCTCCAAGGAATTTTTTGATATCCGTATAACGGCGTGTTTCGTCTTTTAAATACCATAATATAAAATATTTCCATCGTCCGGAAAGGACATTCTGAGTAAACGCTATGGCGTACATGTCACTTTTTCCATCTATAAAGTCTTGATCAAATCCTTCGTTACATACTCTCATTCATATCACTCCTGATCCAAAGGTACAAAAAGATGTACTATGTTCATTTAAATTGCCCTCTTTGCAAACAAAACGAATACACCTATGATGTTGTCAACACCAAACAATTTTAGCTTACCTAAAATGTGAAAGAATAATAACGATATCTTGATTTTATAGTTAGCAAGCTAAATAAATATACCATAGAAAGGAGTGACTGATAAGGGCATACAGCAAGTAGAAGGAAATAGTGATGAGTTTTTTAGATTTACATGGTTGGAGACAAACTGATATTCGATCATACCGTGAACTATAACAAGGGAGTTGTTTAATAATGAATAAAAAAATTCGTACAGGAATCATAGGAGCTTCAATTAATAACGGGTGGGCGAGTGGAACACATATTCCAGCTATTCAGCATTTGGATGAATTCGAGCTTACAGCGGTTGGGACAAGTAATATGGTAAGTGCAAAGAAAAGCGCAGAAGCTTTCCACGCAGATCACGGATTTGATAACAGCGAGGAATTGGCTCATCATACCGATGTTGATATGGTGGTTGTTAGCATTAACGTTAGGGAGCATTATAATGCAGTCAAGGCCATCGCTCCTGCTGGCAAACCAATCTATTGTGAATGGCCACTGGGGTCGAATACAGATGAAGCCTTGGAAATTCAGGAATGGATAGCTTCCGCACAACTGCCAAATGCGATTGGACTTCAGGCCAGACAAGCACCAGCAATTCAGTATGTGAAAGATCTGTTGGCAGAGGGTTATGTTGGGAAAGTGTTGTCTGCCAACCTGAAGATCTCTATAGATGGCATGGGTGGCGTTGGTGACAAGTCGAGTGCGTACTTGTTTGACCGGAAAGTTGGAGGGAATTTGCTGACCATTGTAGGTGGACACAATCTGGATGCATTTACCTATATGCTTGGGGACTTTACAGAATTGTCTGCGACCACAGCTCAACAGTTTCCAGAAGTTGAATTGGTAGATATTCAGAAAGTCATCAAGAAAACAACGGATGATCAGATCATGATTACTGGAAAATTGACTAATGGTGCAGCAGCCAGCGTTCATATTCAAGGTGGAGTTAAACATCAGACAGGACTAACGTTAGAAATTTTCGGAGACAAAGGAACCATCGTGCTGAGTGCACCAGCATCCATTCAATTCGGATCACACCAATTACGCGGTGCGGGATCAACAGACAACGAACTTCGTGAACTACGTATTCCTGATTCCTATTACTATGCTCCTGATTCACTTAAATCCGACTCTGGATTTGTTCTGAATATAGCTCAAGCTTATCGCAAGTTCGCGCAAGATATCCAAGAAGGCACTACCTTAGCACCTACTTTCGCGGATGCGGTGAAACTTCATCAGTTACTGGATGCCGTCGAGAAATCAGCCCAGACCGGTGAACGTCAATATCTATAATCTTCAAGGAGAAAAACGTTATGAATAAAAGAAGAGAAATGCAACTGGCTTTACAGATGGTTTCGGGTTATGGAGCCGAATTTAGCGCATGGAGAATGCCTGGCACGGATCCCGCAGCTTACACCAATATGGATAGTTATGTAGAACGGGCTAAATTAGCTGAACAAGGAAAATTTCAAATGATTTTCATCGCTGACACTCCAGGATTATCCAATAATTTAGGCCCACAGACACCTATGTTTCCTATGGACCCCATGCTGGCACTGATGGCCGTGGCAAGAGAGACCACGCACATTGGATTAGTTGCTACGCTGTCTACGACATTTAATTATCCCTACAACATTGCACGTCAGTTCAAAGCATTGGATGTAATCAGTCATGGACGTGTGGGATGGAATGCGGTTACCACATCCGATCCTGCAGCAGCGGCAAACTTTGGGGCACGTGTGGCAAGTCGCCAGGAACGTTACGCCAGAGCACATGAAAGCATTCAGATGGTTCAGTCCTTATGGGGAAGTTGGGAATCCGATGCTTGGACGTTAGATGTGGATGGAGGGGAATTTGCGGATATGAACAAAATCCGGCCTATTAACCTTCAAGGTCAATATTATGCATCTCGTGGTCCTCTACCGATTCCTCCATCCGAGCAAGGACAGCCGGTTATTTTCCAAGCTGGAGGAGGAAGTGAGGGACTTGAGTTGGCGGGGAAATACGCTTCAGGTGTATATGCTAATCCATATGACATAGAGTCCGCTCGTGAACAGAGACTAGCTATTCAACAAAGTGCTATTCGTTTCGGTCGAAACCCAGATGATATCAAAATGTATGCAGGGTTTATGTTTTCTCTGGCTGCTACGGAAGAAGAAGCGCTGGAACGTCGAAAACAACTCATGAGTTTTAATCCTGAGGAGATACCCAATCGGGTAAGTTACCTTGGTTCCATGATCGGTATACCGCTCTCGGTAAACTCGGTAGATATTGATAAACCATTAGAACCAAACTTGTTGAGAAATGCATATGCCAACCCAATGGACCCCCGTTCCGCAAGGGCTTTGAAGTTACTTTTAGAAGGATTAACGATTCGCGATGTTCTGGCTCATGGCGTTATTAACTATCACCCAGTGGTTGCGGGTACTCCCGTACAAGTTGCTGATTTCTTGGAAGAATGGTTTTTGGAAGGTGCATGTGATGGATTCTCAGTGGTACCGGATATATCTTTTGACGGAGTTGCGGATTTTGTCAACATGGTTGTCCCCATTTTGCAGGAACGGGGTTTGTTCCATAGAGAATATGAAGGGAAAACACTACGCGAGAATATGGGTGTTCCTTATGAGTATGGAATGCGGGAAAATGAAATAACTAGATAGAGGAGAGAGTTTTATGAATAACACACTTGAATTGCTTCATAACCATACATCGTATCGATCTTACACATCTCAACCTCTGACAGCAGAGCAAAGAGATGCAATCTTTCAGGCAGCCAATCAAACTTCATCGTTCAGTCTTCTGCAGGCTGTATCCATTATTCGCATCACAGATCCAGTTCTTCGAAAAAAAGTCAGACATCTCTGTGTCGATCAACCCTATATTGAAGAAGCGGCAGAATTCTGGATCTTCTGTGCAGATTTCAACCGAAATCATGAAATCGCTCCGGATGAGGATATTGAATATATTGAATTTCTGTTGATTGGTTCATTCGATGCCGGCCTGATGGCACAAAATGCGTTAACCGCGGCCGAATCGATGGGACTTGGCGGAGTGTTCATTGGTGGGGTCAGAGCCAATATTAGCGAACTATCTGACGTATTAAATCTACCTAAATATGTTATCCCTCTGGTGGGATTATGTATCGGTAATCCAGCTGGAGATAAGCCGGAACTGAAACCACGGCTCCCTCAATCCATGGTATTACTTGATAATCAATACCAATCAATGGATCAAGAGAAATTAGCAATCTATGATGAGACCATGCTGAAGTATTATGAAAATCGTCCGACGAGAGCACCTTTCACTGTGAAAAAAGTAAAAGGATGGAGTGACCATATCCAGGATCACCTCGAGAGAAGTATTCAGCCGCAAATGATGGCCTATTTGAACAAGCAAGGTTTTTCCAAAAAATAAGCTTTACGATAAATCAAATCTTTTTGAACTTTAGAGTTGCCGCCAATAGGCGGTGCTCTAAGGTAAATTGACAACTGTAATTTTTCGTGATACATTTAGTGTGCTAAATATTATTCAGATGACAGGAGGGGATAATTCATGACAGATGCAGTAGATTGTGATATTCGACAGTCATTAGATCGGATTTCTTCCCAAATGCGTCGGAATTATAGTGAGTCTCTTAGGGAACTAAATCTCTATGTAGGGCAAGATAAATTGTTGTATCATTTGTGGTTGGGAGATGGGGTAACCCAGATGCAACTGTGTGAACACTTGAAATGTGAACCGCCAACGGTAACGAACATGGTTAAATCACTGGAGCAGAACGGATTTATATATCGTAAACGTGATGTACAAGATGCACGGATCATGCGTATTTATCTAACGGACAAAGGAAAAGCATTAGAAAAGCCGGTGGATATTAAATGGAGGGAACAGCAGGCGAAATTGCTTCAATCCATTTCGACAGAAGATCGGTTGATATTAAGACAACTAGTGCAACAAATGGAGAGGAATATAGTGTAACTCTGTATTTCTTCAATTAATACTTAGCTTGCTAAATATAATTTCCGAATGTAGTCAAGCTTGGTTCTGCAAATAAAAACACAGAAGCGTAGTTGATTGATAAAAAGAAGATCCATTCCATTACCAGTGAGAGAGAGGGATAACAATATGTCTAATAAACAATTTGAGATAGAAGACAACACACAAGATGATTTATTGCAAAATCTCCAGAATCACCGCCAGATGTGCACTGTTATAACGACTAACGGAGTTCATCTGAAAGGCATAATCGAAGGTTTTGATCGGTATGATATTATTATAATTTCAACAGCAGGAAGAAAAAGTTTGTTAAGTAAAAAAGCAATATCTACCATTATTACAGAAGAATGATAAGTATATCTGGGAATGAGTTTGTATCCATTCTTGCACCACAATCTATGCTTTTCATATTTATACCGTTATAAAAGCGCAACAAACGATATCGCAGTAGCGTCTATTCATCCATAGAATAGCAACAGGAGTGAAATAGATGCATGTTAAATGGATGACGATTATAGGTGGCGTTCTCGGATCTATGCTTATAGGTGCGTCGAGTGCAGCTGCGGAAGAACGTTTTGTCGATCTGCAGCACTCAAAGTGGGCAGAAGATGGCATTGAATACATGGCGAAGCGTGGAACAGTAGCGGGATATGGCAATGGAATATTCAAACCGGAGGCACAGGTGACAAGGGCACAAGCCGTTACTTTTATGGTTCGGGAGCTATATCCAGAGCAGCTTCAAAAAGAAGTAGTAGGCACGACATATTCGGATGTTCCAACTACACACCCCTTCCATCGAGAGATCACAATAGCAGCCAAAAATGGACTTGCGAGCGGTTTCCCTAACGGGACCTTCCGTCCGGACGCACCGCTAAGCCGCGCAGAGACTGCGGCGTTCCTCACGCGCGCATATTCACTCGCGGAAGGTAAAGAACCCGCAAGATGGACAGATACGGACAGGCATTGGGCAGCAGCACCTATTCTTATCATGAGTTCCAATGGTCTGGTCGGCGGATATTCGGATGCTACTTTTCGTCCAAATCAATCTGTCACGCGCGCTGAATATGCCGTATTTATGGCGCGTGTGATTCGGTTCGAACGCGAAGTCGCCATCCGGACACAAGATTGGGATAAGCTGATCTCCTATATGACGGTAAGTGAGCAAGTCGGTCAGATGCTTATGCCTGACATTAGGCAATGGAACGGCAAAGCGACGACGACCGTTAATGATGGACTGAAACGCACGATCCATGATCAAGACTTAGGCGGACTCATTCTTTTCGATAAAAATATTGTAGACGTGAAGCAGCTTACAACGTTCACACACCATCTGCAAAGGGAAGCCGGCGATATTCCTCTATTTCTTAGCATCGACCAAGAGGGAGGCGTGATTAAGCGCATTCCAGGCGGGACGAATCTGCCCGGTCAGATGGCACTTGGCGCAACGGGAGATACAGCACTGGCCCGAGCCGCTGGGCAGCTGACAGGAGAGGAGCTGAGGGCACTGGGGCTGCAGATCAACTTTGCGCCAGTGCTAGACATCAACAGCAATCCGGACAACCCCATCATTGGAATCCGATCATTTGGCTCGAATGCAAATTTGGTGACGCGGCTTGGTCTCGCCACAATACAGGGCTTACAGCAATCCGAGGTGATGGCGGCAGTGAAGCATTTTCCGGGGCACGGAGATACGAAGGTAGACTCCCATCTTGGAATGCCGGTACTAACTCATAATCGCGAGCGGCTTGATGCGGTAGAATTGAAACCGTTTCGGGCTGCAATTGAAAATGGGGTAGAGATGATTATGACCGCGCATATTGCTTTTCCTGCCATAGATAACGAGCATGTCACTTCACTCAAAGACGGAGAGCGTGTGCCGATCCCGGCCACCTTATCGAAAAAGGTACTGACCGGACTGCTTCGCGGAGAGCTGGGATATGAAGGTCTTATCATTTCAGATGCGTTTACCATGAATGCAATTGCGGAGCATTTTGGGGAGAATACATCGGTAGAACGCGCCGTTTCCGCAGGTGTTGATATCATCCTTATGCCGAAAGATTCAGCAGCCGCCCATCAAACGCTGGTGAACGCAGTGAACAATGGAATTATCGCGGATGAAACCATACATGCATCTGTGAAGAGAATCTTGGAGATGAAATCGAAATATGGTTTGTTTGAACGTAGCGAATCGCTTTCACACAAGCTAGCTCAGCTTAATGGCATCATCGGATCGAAGGAGCATCGAGCAGTGGAACAGATAATCGCAGAGCGAGCAGTCACTGTACTCAGTAGTCGCGAAGGTGTGCTTCCTGATCCAATTAAGCAAGATGATCGGGTTGTTATTGTCGCAGCCGAGCAGGAACAGGCGAAACAACTTGAGAAGCAACTGTTGCAAGCTGCTAATAATCTGTCGTTAAAGACTGAGATTTCACTTGTTGGACAAGGCAAAATGAATGAAACACTTCAGGCGATTGGCAAAGCCGATTATGTCATTCTTGCTTCTTACCAATTCCGTAATGTGGCCAGCCAGTTCGGATGGAGCAATTATCAAACCTTGATTAATGCGATGAACAAGAATGATCAGCGATACACGCTGTTGTCTCTTGGTAACCCTTACGAAATGATTTATTTGCAGGACGTGCGCTCAGGGATTGCTGTGTATGGAAAGCAGGAGACTAATACGTCTGCTGGAATCAAAGTATTGCTTGGACTACTAAAGCCTGAAGGAACGTTGCCCGTACAAACGGATTAAATGATACTTTATAGAACATTAATGTAAACAAGTGAAAAAGAGAAACTGTGTTGTCCCGTCAAAATACTCCCTTAAGTCGCTATTATAGCGGCTTTTTTGATTTGCAGGTCATTATTCTTATATAGAATAACTTGACCCGATCTCAGATGGCATACGAGAACGTATCGCACTCTTGGTGTTAAAAAAAGATTGCACAATTTTAACCACAATTGAAAGCGAATACATTGTTTAATCAAAATTGTACGTAAAGGATGTATGATTTGAGCAATCTATATACACGAAAAGTCAATAAAATAACGAATGTAACCGCTTATTTGAAAACGAACGTTCAAAAAATGCTGTGGTTAATAACCGAGTAGAGGTGAAGTGATATGGATTATAAAGAACTGTCCAAACAAATCGTGAAAAACATTGGTGGGGAGAAGAACGTGACTTCTTTGATGCACTGTGCAACACGATTAAGATTTGTTTTGAAGGACCCGGACAAGGCAAACAAAAACAAATTGATGGAGCTAGACGGGGTGATTCAGGCCTTGGAGGCAACCGGTCAGTATCATGTGGTCATCGGTAGTCAAGTATCAAAGGTCTTTGATGACATACAGCGTCTTTACTCATTTAACAGTGATTCCGGAGACGACGAAGAAGCAACATCCACGCCGCAGGAAAAGCAATCAAATGAAAGCAAACCTGCAAAAAAGAAAAATCCGATCAGTAAACTGCTGGAGACGGTCATCAGCATTATGGGACCTTTGATTGGAGTTATGGCAGCAACGGGTATTGTCAAAGGATTCTTGGCTTTGTTCCTGTCACTAGGATGGATTGTGGATTCAAGTGGAACTTACAAAGTTTTGTATGTCGTCGCGGACGTAATCTTCTACTTTATGCCAGTCTTTGTCGGCTTCTCCGCAGCTAAACGTTTCAAAATGAACGAACTGGTGGGTATGGCGATCGGTGCTGCATTATTCTATCCAACGCTGGCAGAATTGCTTAAGGCTGACCCAATCAGCGTACTGATGTCAGGCTCGCTACTAGAGGCCCCCGTGTATACGACATTTGCAGGAATTCCTGTTTTGTTAGCCAGTTACTCAGCGACAATTATTCCTGCGATTCTTGCGGTGTATTTTGCATCCAAGGTCGAACGTGTTGCCAAGAAATATATACCTTCGGTCATTTCGAGCTTCGGAGTTCCACTGGTGGTGCTGTTAATCTCTATTCCAGTTACACTGATTGTAATTGGACCACTAGCCATGCTGTTAAGCCAGATGATTGCTAAAGGGATTCTCAGTGTGTACGGCTTGAGTCCAACATTAATCAGCGCCCTTTTAGGTGGGTTGTGGATTCCGATGGTTGCCGTGGGCCTGCATGGTGCTATTGTGCCGATCGCTCTGACGAACTTCTTCACGAACGGTTATGATGTCATCTTCCCAATGATTACAGGCCACTCGTTCGCGATTGCTGGTGCAATTGTAGCTATGGGCATGAAAAACGCCAACAAAAAACAAAAAGGGCTTGCTTATTCCGCTGGTTTTAACTCGGGGCTTATGGGGGTCATTGAACCAGCCTTGTACGGATTCTTGCTGGCGGAGAAGAAAATTTTAACGATGGTATGTATTGTGTCAGGTATTGGTGGAGGAGCCATTGGATATTTTGGAGCCAAACTTTTGCAACTGACACCGGGTGGAATCTTCGCTCTGCCAGGATTTATTGATACTCAAAATTCTGGAACACAGGTAGGTTTTATCGTAGTACTGGTTGTTATGATCCTGTCATTTGTTATACCTTTTGGTCTTACGTTACTGATGTATCGTGGTAAAAAAGAAGATACTTCAAACAAATAAACGGATTAGTATCACTTGATTCACATAAATAGATTGAACAGGGAGAGAAAAACCATGATGAAAAAAGATTTTTTATGGGGTGCAGCAATGTGTGCCACTCAGAGCGAGGGCGGCTATCTAGAAGGAGGAAAGGGTCTCACACTAGCTGATCTTTTCCCGGCAATTAGCGAAGGTCGTTGGGATGCGATCTATAATATCGAAAAGGCGATGAACACCAAGTACCAGTACTATCCAAGTCATAACGCGATCGATTTCTATCATCGTTACCCGGAAGATATCAAGTTACTGGCGGAGCTGGGGATTAATTTTCTTCGCACTTCAATTAACTGGGCTAGAATTTTTCCGAACGGGGACGATGCTGAGCCAAATGAAGAAGGGTTGGCTTTCTACGATCGATTATTCGCAGAATGTGCGAAGTACGGAATTACTCCTGTGGTTACATTAAACCATTTCGATACTCCGCTTGCTCTGATTCACAAAGGCGGTTGGAAAAACAAGAAGGTTATTGATTATTTCGTCACTTATTGCGAAACAGTATTCCGAAGATATAAAAATCACGTCAAATATTGGATCACTTTCAATGAAATCAATATGGTATTGGGTATCCCAGCAGTTGGTGGTCTGATCGATCCGAATAAGGAAGAAAACATTCTGGAAGCCAAATTCCAAGCCGCTCACAATCAGCTGGTGTCTGGAGCACTCGCTACAAAGATTGGACATGAGATCAATCCTGATTTTGAGATCGGATGCATGATCGGAGCAGGTAAGAACTATGCGTACACATGCAACCCTGAAGATGTATGGGCAGCTTATCAGGCAGATCAGGAAGAGTTCTCTCTAGTAGACGTACAAGCCAAAGGGAAATACTCCGACTATATGTTGAGTTACTTTAGAAGAAACGAGATCGATTTGAAAGCTACGGAAGAAGAAATGGATATTCTGAGTAAATATACCAGCGATTTTGTAGCGTTGAGTTATTATTCAACGCGGCTCGTATCCTCGGATAAAGAAGACAAAGAAAAGACTGGCGGCAACATTAGTGGCACCTTGAAAAACCCATATCTGGAGGCTAACGAATGGGGCTGGCAGATCGATCCGACAGGATTTAGAATCACATTGAATGAGCTGTATGATAGATATGAGCAACCGCTCTTTATCGTCGAGAATGGATTCGCAGTAAGAGAGATTGCGGACGAGAATAACTATTTGGAAGACGATTACCGTATTTCCTATTTCCGTTCCCATATCAAGGCAATGCAAGATGCCATGTCCGACGGAGTAGATATCATAGGCTATACAACCTGGGGGACGATTGATATCGTTAGTGCCAGCAGCGGTGAAATGAGTAAGCGATATGGCTTGGTCTATGTCGATCTGGATGATAAAGGGCAAGGAACGGGTGACCGCTTCAAAAAGAAATCTTTTGATTGGTACAAAGAGGTTGTTAGGTCAAACGGCGAAAATCTATAAGGTGATTTCTGTAATTTAATCTCGTCTGGTCGTCTCGTAAAAGGGACGACCTTTTAAATATAATCATTGATACGAAGGAGAATGTTTATGATCGATTTGGCTCAACAACAACGTAATCACATATAGGACTTAATCAGCCAAATGACGCTTGAAGAAAAGGTAGGGCAAATGAATCAGGCATCCGTTTCCATTGTAGGCGGGTTCGATGTCTCGTTCGAAGAACTCATTGAAATGCTCACAGATGGTCGGTTGAGTCAGGGTGAATTCAGTAAAATAATGGAAACGGCTGAGCAGGATTATCATGAGGATGAGATTCGGGCAGGAAAGATCGGATCCATCATGCTTCAAAATGCAGAGAAAGCAAATGAGTTGCAAAAAATTGCATTGGAAGAAAGCCGTCTTGGCATACCTCTCATTATTGGTCTGGATGTAATCCATGGATTTCGCACCGTATTCCCAATCGCGTTGGCAGAGGCATGTTCCTTCGACAATGATCTGTTCTTAAGAACGGCCCGAATGGCTGCGAGAGAATCAAGAATGGAGGGTATTAACTGGCATTTTGCTCCTATGATTGATGTATCGAGAGATGCAAGATGGGGAAGAGTATCCGAAGGTCCAGGTGAAGATCCTTACCTCGTATCTGAGTTTGCCAGAGCAAAGGTCAAGGGCCTTCAAGGTGATACGTCCAATCCAGCAAATTACGTAGCTGCTTGCCTGAAGCACTTTGTCGCTTATGGAGCGGCAGAATCAGGTCGAGATTACAATACAACGAGCATGTCTAATTCTCTGTTACACAATGTCTACTTGCCACCGTTCAAAGCGGCTGTAGAAGAAGGAGCAACTACGGTCATGGCTGCGTTCAATGATCTTAACGGTGTTCCTTGTACGGTAAATGGAAAGCTTCTCAACGAAGTATTAAAAGAAAGATACGGGTTTGACGGTTTTGTCGTCAGTGATGCGAACGGAATCAGGGAATGTGTTACCCATGGATCAGCTGAAGATGAGAAAGCAGCAGGGTTACAGGCGGCACGTGCCGGTATCGATATGGATATGGGAACTAGCATTTTCAGCAACCACTTGCCCCAACTTGTAAAGTCTGGTGAACTGGAGGAAGACATTCTAAATCAAGCAGTAGAACGAATTCTATCCGTCAAGATGTGGCTTGGCTTGTTTGATAGTCCTTACGTCAATACTGAGGATCGTATGGTTACAATTCCTCATGAACATCGGGAACTAGCGCAGGAAGCGGCTGCCAAATCAATCGTACTTCTAAAAAATAATGAACATCTCTTGCCTCTTAACAAGGATCAAAAGATTAGTATCATTGGTGAATTGGCTGACAAAGCATCCGAAGTTGTAGGTGCTTGGTCCATCAGTTGGAAAGAGGAAGATTGCGTATCTGTGTTGAACGGTTTACAGCAACAGAGCGATAAGGTTAGATATTTTGAAACGGGCGGACTTACCGAAGCGATCAATGAAGATGAGCTGCAAAAAGCGATTGATTACGGTGATATCGTCATCGCGGTGGTAGGAGAACAAGTTTCGATGTCGGGAGAAGCGGCATCTCGGGCGAATATTGGACTCCCCGGTCAGCAGCAGGAATTATTAAGGATGATCAAAGCCGCTGGCAAACCGGTTGTAGCTATTTTGATGAACGGTCGGCCTCTTGCATTGGAATGGGAAGCTGAGAACCTTGACGCATTGTTAGAAACATGGCATCTTGGTATTGAGATGGGGAGCGCCATCGCAGACGTGGTCTTCGGTATCACAAACCCAAGCGGGAAACTTTCAGTATCGATTCCTAGGGTTACGGGCCAATGCCCCGTGTATTACAATCATCCTAGTACTGGTAGACCAGCAGGTAAAAGCAAATTCACTTCAAGGTATCTCGATGTGGATAACGACGCTCTGTACCCATTTGGTTTCGGGCTATCGTATACTGAATTTGCATATAGTAATCTTGAAGTTATCGAAGAAAGCCATGAACTGCTCATTTCTGTTGAAGTAGCCAATATAGGCAGTCGAAACGGTGAGGAAGTTGTTCAACTATACACTCGCGACAAGGTCGCTTCTATTGTTCGCCCTGTGAAGGAGCTAAAAAGCTATCAACGTATCTCTCTTGAAGCTGGTTCCTCTCACAACGTCCAGTTCCACTTGCCAAAAGATCAGCTTGGCTTCTACGATAATGATGGAAAGTACCAACTTGAGAATGGTGCATTTACAATCTTTGTTGGTGGAAGTAGCAGGGAATGCCTAAGTCAAGACGTGCACATTCAATTTTCACTACATTGATCTAAAAATAAGAATTGAAATCAGCCATGAACGCGAAATGTTTTTGCGTTTGTGGCTTTTTTGGAGGATCGTTATGAAACTTGTAAACCCGTGGGAGAATATCGCGATTCAACAAATCAGACCTGGAAGCAGCATCCATAATTTTGATGGGAAAGTTCATATCCTCTATGTGTTGAAGGGCTCTATTGAAGTTGAAAGTGAAGAGGAATCGATCAAGGTCGAGTCGCCAGGGTTTTATATTTTACCGAGATCCGAATCCTTTCATTTGACGTCACCCCAGACTCTTTCCTATGATATCGCTCTCTATTATAACTATGATAAGAATCAAGGGGATAATGGGTATCAGTACGAGTTCCGTGGCGATTCGAGAAAAGGCGGGAATGGTAGTGACGAGGAGATGAATCATCTTGCCAATAAGCTGCTCTCCGGATTTTATTTGGAGAAAAGCAGCATATCTGACGTCGAGGTATTTAACCTGTACTTCTCAATGTTGAGCTTGCTGGAGAGAAAGTATTATAAGGAAGTTCCCATACGAAGCAATAAAAGTATGCGTAGCCGAATCGAAGAAATTAAATTCTACCTGGGTAACAACTTCGAGAAAGATATCAAGTTGAAGGATATCGCCAAGAAGTTCTTCGTATCAGAACAGTATCTGTCGCGGACATTCTCTGAAATTGTCGGACAATCGCTAAGCGATTATCTGCTGGAGCATCGAATGCGCAATGTGGAACGACAACTGGTCGAGACAAACGATCCGGTAACCTCTATTGGATACGAGGCGGGGTTTACAAATATCAATTCCTTCAACCGACTCTTCAAAAAGAGACATGGTATTAGTCCGAGCACATTCCGTAAAACGAAGACCTCTATTCAGGTTCATCAGAGTATTGAAACACAGGAATGCGATCAAAAAGAATTAGAAGCCGTTCTGCAGCATGTGAATCAGGAGAAGAAGCGTAAAATTCGAATAGAAGCACAGAATAGCGAAAAGATAAGGCTCTCGTCCGCAATCTTGAATGTAGGACAAGCTTCGAAACTGCTGGTGACTGAGTTGAACGATCAACTTGCGGCATTTGAAAAGCACAACATATTTGAGTTCTCAAGAGTAAGTGGACTTCTGAACAGAAGCATGTTTCGTGTGGATGGAAATACTCCTGATTATGCTCTAGTTGTAAAAGCAATTGGAAAGCTTGTGGCCAGAGGTTGGAAGCCGTTTATTGTGCTTAATCCTCCCGAAGCCGCCGAAGTCGTTACGAGTGTTGGTCATAACCATAGAACATACTCCTGGGAAAACTGGCTAAAGGAAATTCAAGAATTGTTCCGACTGCTACTCAATCATTACGGAAAATCAGTGATGGCCCAATGGAAAATCGAAGTGGTCCGTTCCAGCCCCTGGTATTATGAGATGGGTGTTAATCATGGTTCTAATCGATTCAAAGGAAAACTTCGCAATTATGACTTATCTTTGGATGAAGACTTTGTTAAATACTACGATGAAGTTCGGAAAGTACTAAAAAAGGTGGAACCCGGTTTACAGGTAGGCATCGGAGGCATTGTGTTAGAGGTTAAGGAAATGCATCGAGATGGCTTTGTGGCTCAGCTCGTGCAGGAGGGTATGGAACCAGACTTCTGTGGAATTTCTGCACTACCTTATTCCAAAAAGAACAGCACCAGTAACGGTAAATCTGCAATCGTCAAGTCAACCAAAGAAAATTATATATTGATGATGACTCAAAGCCTGTTTACGTACCTGGAAGATTATCTGAACGTTCCGGACCTCTATCTCACCGAATTTAACATTACGTCATCGAGTCGGGATCAGTTGAACGATATGGCATTCAAAGGATTATATATACTTCACCATCATCTGGGTCTCAGTGACTTCTACAAAGGCATTGGTTATTGGTTGATGTCAGATTTAGCTTATTCTAATGAAACTGCGGCGGAAACCATCGAGTTTAGTGGTGGTCCTGGACTCCTAACCGTGAGTGGTATTCCCAAAATCGGCTTTTATGCCTACGAATTCCTGAACAAACTTGGCAAAACATTGCTTTATCGGGATTCATCCTTATTCATCACCAAAAACGAAGATGAGAATATTACAATTTTGGCTTATTTGTACGCTCCGGTGGACCCGTCATATTTCAGTTCGTTCGAAAAATACGATATGAACAGTAACAAACTCATCTTCCATAACCCTGTATCCAAAAATATGATATTACAACTCTCCAATCTGCCTGCTGACTGCCGTAACTACAGAGCTATCGTTAAAAAAATGAGCTTTAACGATGGAAATGCATTAGATGAGGCTTTGAAGATGACCAGTCTAAATTCATTCGACATGGAAACTATTGATTACTTGAAAGTCCGGAGTATTCCGGTAACTTACATGAGACATATCCATACCCGTGGGGGAACACTGGAAATGGATATTAAGATTGAGCCTCAACAGATACTCTGTATTACATTGGAGCGAATGTATTGAGACTATATTTTCTAATTGAAAAACGAATATAAAAAATATCTGCGATCAAATCCTTCAACTGCATCCCGAAGGCAGAGATGATGCAAAAGACTGATCCATCTGCTGGAATCAGTCTTTTGTACTTTCTGAATATGTCCTCACTCCGGTATTTCCTCGCTACAGACAAAATGGAGCAGCATCTTCACAAACTGCTCCGTCATCCGCGTATCCATTGTATTAGTCTTTGACGGATCGATCTTAACAATCCGTTGAAGCATGCCCATTAGCGTTGTGAAGATAAACTGAGCAAGTTCCAGTGGAGGCGACGGATTCTTGATACTGCCGTCCGCAATGCCTGTAGATAAAGCATCCATCAGGAAATGCTTTTCTTTCCCGTTCTGGTTGAACTTATCATACTGTTCTCTCAATTCAGGACTAAAATCATACATCTCATAGTTAATATCAAATAATTGAATAAATCGGATGTAGTCTGGATGATCCTGGGCAAACACAACCCATGCATTCAACATGACTGTGAGTTGTTCTCGCCCATTCATATCCTTCGTTGATGTATGGCTAACCTCATCCGTTAAATGTTCAATTAAGTGCATCTGAATGGCAAGAAGAAGCTCATCCATAGACTGAAAATGTTTATAAAAGGTCACTCTGCTAAGTTCAGCTTTAGTGCACACATCCTTAATCTTCACCTGGAGCAATCCATATTTCAAAAAGAGCTCCTTACCTGCTGCAATCAAATCATCACGATGTTTATTTCTCAATTGTTGATGCCAGTTTTCATTCACTTGTATACAATTGTCCTTTCTTCGAACGAAATGCGTTCAAGGTCAGTCCGAGAGAAGCGAGCAGCATAATTGCACCAAAAATATACGGGAAGTTTATGTTTTTGTCAAACAATAGCCCTGCGATCAGCGGCCCAATCACCGTTCCGAGACTGGAGAATGTGGTGTTCAGACCCGATGCATAGCCTTGCCGATCTCCTGCATTCTTGGATATTAACGTGCTGACCGAAGGTCGCAAAAACGAATTAAAGGCAAAGAATAACGCAGAAGCGAACAACAGAAACACAAGGTTGACCTTAATTAACATTAACAATAAAGCTATGGGTGTGACTATTAAGGAGAGGCGGATCAGCTTAACTTCTCCGATTCTCTGAACGAACCAATCCAAAAGCCAGATTTGTACAATGATACCGATAATCGCGCCCAAGGTAATAATGATGGAGATCGTCGCAGCGTTGAATCCGTATTTTTGCTCTGCAAAAAGAGCGAATACCGTCTCATAACTCATGAGGCCAAAGGTCATGACGAGAAGCACAATCAAGTATTTGAAATAGGGTACTTTAAAAGAACTCCAGATTTTCTTGCCCAAGTGATCACCTTTTTGATGACGGATGGAGACGGTTCTTTTCTCCGGGGGGAGTGTCTCAGGCAATAGCAACGTCATTAGTGCCGCAATCAGTCCCAGACCCGCTGCGAAGAAATAGGGCATGCGAATACCCATCTCGGCAATGAGACCACCCAGACCAGGTCCGAGTACCATCCCCAAATTCATAGCTGCACCAAAATAGCCCATGCCTTTTGCACGAGTCTCTGGTGTTGTAATATCAGCCACATAAGCGAGGTTCGCAGGAACCATTAAACCGAGACTGATCCCACCGATAAATCTTGCGGCATACAGGAATGGCAGTGATGTTGACAGTGCAAATATGATATCTGAAATGACCGACAGAAACATACCTGCAATGATCAACTTTTTGCGTCCAAATCGATCAGACAGTTGCCCCCCGAGAGGTGAAAAGAAGAATTGAGCCGCACCGAAGGCTGCCACTAAAAATCCTGCTACTGTGCCTCCCGCATGAAAAAGCTTCAAATACTCCGGCAATATGGGGATGAGCATCCCCTGCCCCAATAAAGCGATAAACAGATTTAACATCAGAATGAACAGTGGAAAGCGAACTGATTTTGGTAATGTACTCATGTACGTCATAATCCCCTTCATTTACACGTCGTTAACCTTTACAGTATGTAAACCATTTTAAATGGTTCGATGGAGATCTGTAAATCATTTTTTTTTAATGAGACAGTGAATTAAATGTTAATATGGTCACCAGATTGTCCATGACATTCCGCGGATGTTGAATGGCCTTATAGAGGGCTCTTCTATATCATATTAAAAAACAGCATGAGAAAGAGAGGAATCAGAGTGAGTGCTAGAACAGTAGTTTCATTGGAAGAATCATGGTTGTTTCAGGCAGATACCGAGAATCAGGGCATGGAACTACAATGGTATGAACAAGGTCCTCCCTTGGGCGAAATCGTTAAGATTCCCCACACGTGGAACGTGCAAAATGGGTTAGAGGAGTTTCGTGGAACGGGATGGTATCGTCATGATGTGTACGCTCCGCCGGAATGGGAAGGGAAGTTACTACGGTTACAGTTTGATGCCGTTTATCGAGATGCGGTGGTATGGGTAAACGGCAACCGTGTAGGAGAACATACTCAATCGGGTTACACTCCATTTGTGATAGAGATTTCCGACACAGTCATCTTCGATGCAACCAACCGAATTGTGGTATCAGTAAATAATGAAAATAGCCAGACGGCTCTTCCCATGGGCAATAGCTTTGATTGGGCAGACGACGGCGGAATTATTCGAGGCGTATCGCTGCTGGTTAGCGGTCGTACGGCAATTGACTATTCTAAACTTCAAGCTGTCCCTTACTTCACGGACGATATGGACGGAACTCACGCTCCATACGGCATGTTATCTGGTGAGATTTGTTTGTGGGAGCAGGCACGAGAGTCTGAGTGTAAATCTATAAAACTGAAAGTGATCATTTCGTATAAAGAAGACATGTTAACTTCGAATGAATGGGAAATGTCCGGCGACGAGGGTGTTCTAAGATTTCAAGACATCAAGGTGGAACACCTTAAGTTGTGGCATTTTGATCACCCCCATCTATACGCAGTAACCATTGCTTTATACTCGGATGGTGTCCTTACAGATGAGGTATGCACGGCAGTAGGATTTAGAGAGATTCGCACAGAAGGTAATACACTGTTAGTTAACCGTGAGCCGGTACGTCTTATGGGGGGTGAATGGATGCCTGGATCGAATCCTATGAGCGGTATGGCAGAATCGGTAGCACAGTTGGAAGAGATGCTTCATCATATGAAACACGCGAACTGTGTTATTACCCGCTTTCATTGGCAGCAGGATAGCAAGCTGCTGGAGTGGTGTGATCGTAACGGGTTACTGGTACAGGAAGAGATTCCACATTGGCAGACCCCATTAGATCCTGACGATGAATGGTTGAACATTTCAATGCAGCATGCCCAAGAAATGATCCATCGTCACTACAATCATCCTTGCATCTATGCATGGGGTATTGGCAACGAGGTAAACGGACAATCCACGGTTACAGTTCGGTATTTTGAGAAACTCAAATCTCTGGTGCAAGGACTTGATTACACGAGATTCATTAACTATGTGTCTAACACGGTGCATGAGAATCCCGCCCAGGATGCCACGAGTGTAGGTGACATTGTGATGTGGAACGATTATATCGGGACATGGCACGGTGAATTGGACAGGCCGGAAGTTATTCGAAATATGACTATGAATTTGCCAAATAAACCTCTCGTGGTAGCTGAATATGGACTATGTGAGCCTGCTTTTAATGGCGGGGATGAGCGTCGTACACAGATCCTGGTAGAAAACACAAGGGAGTACCGGAAGCATCCTGCCATCGCAGCACTTATATACTTCAGCCTAAACGATTATCGTACGCAAATGGGGGAGGAAGGCGAGGGAAGGCTGCGCCAACGGGTGCATGGTTCCATGAGTTTAGATGGCACGCCCAAGCCTTCTTACGAAGCTTTGCGCCGATTAGCTTCACCAATTAACCTCAACGTGGAGCTGGTTAAGGAGAAGGCCCAAGTTGTAGTAACCGTGGAGAACCGGAATGACATTCCATGTTATCGGATATCTGGTTACACGATTAAGCTGGTTAACCCGCACGGTTATTGTATTACGGAACACATCCCGGATTTATCGCCTGGGGAGCAGCACATGTTTTACTTTAACGATATTTCTGAGAATCGATGGAACGAACTTGTTTTAGATATTATCAGACCCACCGGATTTTCGGTGAGTAGCGATTCGCTGATGACATACAAGGATAAGACTGGAGGTGGGAACGCGTGAATTTAGAAGAGTTGTTCACGGTACATGTGAACATCGGGGAAACATTCGAATTACAGAATAGCGAAGATGATTCGGTTGTTATGATTACTTTTACAGGTAGCGTAACCGGAAAGTACTTTGAGGGAATCGTGCTGGGTGGAGGCGTGGATACGCAGATCATCGGGAAGAATGGGGACCCGCATACGCTATCGGCAAGATACATGATCCAAGGAACGGACTACACAGGTCATTCCTGCAAAATCTTTATCGAAAATAACGGAAGTATTGATAAAAATCTCAAAACGGCATTATTTCGCACTTCCCCCAAAATGATTACGGACAGCAAAGCCTTATCCTTTTTGAACAGTGAGACGCTTGTTGGAGAAGGTCGTCCAACGGAGTCCGGAGTAGATATAAAAATATATAGGGCGCTATTATAACGAGGAACATATGATAACTATTCTGTTCATGTGTCGTGGAGCAAGATAGCCTGCTATACAGAGTCAGAGTCGCTAATGACGCTAATGAGCGGTTCTTTTTGTCGTTATGCGATTTTACGTCAATATTTATATGTATTCTTTTACATTAAATTAACAAAGGATGGGTACGGCGCGGACATTCCTCACCTATAGTATGATGAGCGAAAATAAACCAATACGAGCATATCAAGGGAGTAGACACATTAATATGATCATCAAAAAAATCGGAATTTCAGTCGTATCACTCACCATGTTGACATCCGTAAGTATGTTTGACGCCTATGGTGCAGGTTCAAAGCGCACAATCGAAGTGTCTGAACAATCGGCTAACGTGATTGTGAACGGACAAAGGGTGGAAGGTGAATCGTTTCTCTACAAAGGAGTCACTTATGTACCGGCAAGAGCGATTGGGGAAGCCTTGGGAGAAGAGGTAGACTGGGATAACAATACCCAATCGGTGTTTGTTGGACAAAAAATGAACGATGAGCAGGGATACCGTGGTACCAAAACGCCCTATCCTTTTAAAGAAACAAGTTATACAGAAGTTCCTGATGGATATGAGCCCGTATTTATTAACTTCGTAGGTAGACATGGTTCCAGACATCTATCCAGTTCCAAGTACGACAAGACGCTTTTTGAACTGCTCGATATCGCTGAAAAGGACGGGCAGATCACTAATCTGGGCAAAGAGCTGAAGAAGGAAATTGGCAAACTGATGGTAGTTGAAAAAGATCATTATGGCTTATTATCCACCACGGGTGGAGAAGAACTGAAAGGAATAGGGGCCAGAGTTGGACAGAATTTCAAAGAACTTTTTACATCGGATAAAAAAGTGATTGCGCAGGCTACCTTCAAAGATCGAACGCCTCAGAGCAGAGATCAGTTTATAGATGGGTTAAAAGAAAGTTTGGGAGATAACAAGGTAGATATTCTGACCTCAGCCTTCGAAGAAGAAAAAGATCCTTATCTGCGTCCCTACGATCTGGCAACAAAGTATAACGAATATGCTGAAGATGGTGAATGGGTTAAGTTATACGAGGATTATGTCACACAGAGCACAGGAACGCGTTATGCGAAAGAAATGCTTTTGCAATTTTTCTCTGAAGACTTCTACCAACGGTTGAATGCTGGAGAGTTTGAACTGAAGGATGAGAAGGGAAAAGTGAAGCTCAGTAACCCAACCGAAGCTGCTTCCAATCTATATGAGCTGTACATCATCTCTTCGAATATTAAAGGAGAAGGTGACTTTGAATTCGGGCGATATTTCACGGCTAATCAGTTGAAATGGTACGAGAGCATTGACAATATCAATGATTTCTATGAAAAAGGTCCATCCTTAACGTCAACGGATCTGCCGCAGAATATCATTTCACCTTTGGTCAAAGAGTTGATCGTGTCTACCGACCAGTCCATTCAGCAGAAGGACACGGCTGGTATATTTCGTTTTGCTCACGCAGAAACCATTATCCCACTATCTTCATTCCTGGATATCGCCGGAGCTAATGTGAGTATCGACAAACCGCAGGACGTGACCCAAAACTGGAATGGCTCGGTTATCTCACCAATGGGGGCAAACATCCAATGGATTCTGTATTCCAATGGTAAGGATGTTCTCGTAAAAATGCTTAGAAATGAAGAAGAGATCGCCTTCCCGATCGAAACAAAGACCTACCCATACTATAAATGGGATGATGTAAAAGCATATTACCAAAACAAACTGCAGAAGGTGGGCGTAAGCTTGGACAGCAGTTTGGAAGACAATATCGAGCTTTTACAGAAGAAATTCTAGTTGGTTGGATGAAGAAAGCAACTCCTCTCCATGGAGCTGCTTTCTTTTTTTGCATTTTGAATGAAAATGGACCAATAAAAAAAATCCTAAAACAAAATGTGACCAAATGCCGTCCGTAAGAGTGTTAGAGGTATAAAGGAGGGCATAACAACCATGCAGCGATCAGTTCCCCAGCTGGGCGATCATGTGATGAAAGTCTATGAGACATACGCGGATACGCTGTTCCGGATTGCCATGGTGCACCTCGGCAGACGAGAAGCCGCGGAGGAAGCCACTCAGGATACCTTCATCAAACTAATAGAAAAAGCCCCTACATTCAACGATGCGGAGCATCAAAAAGCATGGTTGATTCGGGTCATCACCAATCATTGCAAATCCTTATTAGGCAGAGGCTGGCGTAAACGGGAGGTCAAGCTGGAGGGAGTCGATCCCCTTACTACGGACAATCCTGAAGATCACGCATTGATCGAACTTGTGCTGTCACTGCCCGTCAAGTATAGATCGGTGGTTCATCTGTATTATTACGAAGATTATCCGATCCGAGAAATTAGCGAGATCCTGGAGATTAGCGAGTCAGCGGTGAAAATGAGGTTGAAACGTGGCAGACAGCTGTTAAAACTGGAGCTTGAAGGAGAGGAACTGTAATGAACGAAGAACAATTCAAACAAAACTACAAGAAAGCGGTGGATCATATGAAAACAGACGAGCAAATGAAAAAACGGGTAGAGCAATCTTTGAACACGCGACATCAGGGGCCAAAACGTCAACGTAAACCATTATATATTGCAGCAAGCGTCGTTATCGCTGCCAGTATCGGCTTGGCTGCGCCAAGTGTATGGCAACAATTCAATGGACCAGCCGCATCAACTCCTCAGGTGGCAGAGGTGACGCCAGGCGCGTCGTTCGATCCGATTGTGATTCCTAAGATGGAGTTGCCGGATTCAAACGGCAAAGGTGCCATGGCGAGCATGTTGCCAGTGGTTGTCTATGAGGGGAACGTCTATTTACAGTCCGAAACTCTACTTGAAGGCACCAGTGCGCTCAACCTGCGCGGCGAAAAACTCGGCACCACTACTGGCGGCATCAATGAGTGGAGCGGCCAGGATAAATACACGGAGCTTGCTTCCAACATTGGCGAAGCGGACATCTATGCGGTCAATGGCTATGACAAGGACTTCCGCATCATGTCTTACACCGAGATCGATGGTCAGGTGTATGCTCAACTATTCGACAAAAATAACGGGATCACCATCAGTAGCGGAGCCGACTTGATCGGAAAGCTTCATCTCGAAGGCAACATCACTTCTGCGCAATGGGAGACGTTCGACAGCTGGAACAACGGATTGCAGCAGCTTCAGCCGTTGGCAGCGGACGAATCACTGGAGAGCTTCGTCTCTGCGTTATCTGCTGCCAAACCGATTGCAACGAGTCCGGAATTGGAAGAGAACCTCTACAGCAAGGAAGATCGCAAGATCATCTATCTTACGCTGGAAGATAAAATGCAGGTTCCACTGGTTCTGTTCGGTGAAGGTCTGGTGCGTTACGGTAATGTTCCGGCATTCCTGGAAGTTGAGAAAGGCGCGTTTCAAACGTTCTGGAACAGCCTGGGCGAGTAAGGCGAAGACAGCGATACAAATGCATGATGAAGAGCGAACAGGGCACACAAGTGCTTTGTTCGCTCTTTTTATACATAAAATTAGAATATCATATTAATCCATATACATTATAATAGGCAATTGTGATTATTGTGTTGAGTAATCCACACATCTCGAAGATTTGCTCATTGTAACTGTCCTGTTTCTGTTTAAAATAATGAAAGTAAGTTGATCAGTGATCTATATGAAAACCCAAATAAAAGGAGACAACACCAATGCCCGTAATTACAGTTGAAGCAGCAAAATTGTCTAAAGAACAAAAAAGAAAGTTAGTACAAGAACTTACCGAATCAGCTTCAAATATTATGAACATACCTCAGCAAGCTTTTTTTGTATTTGTGAAGGAGAATGATACAGAGAACATAGGCGTTGCTGGACAGCTTATTGCAGACAGACAGCAAAGCGATTCGCTTAAAAGCGAGGAAAACAACACACAACAAGGAGACCGACTATAATGAAGACACTCATTCTTGTATTTCACCCAAATTTGGCAACTTCTCGTGTGAACAAGCGATTGACCGAAGAAATGGAAAAGCAGTCCAACGTTACCGTTCATCGTCTATATGAGGCTTATCCTGATGAGAAAATTGATGTAGCGGCCGAGCAACAATTGATGGAAGGACATGACCGCATTGTTTTGCAATTCCCTTTCTACTGGTACAGTAGCCCATCATTATTGAAAAAATGGCAGGATACCGTTCTGACTTATGGTTGGGCTTATGGTAGCCAAGGAAATAACCTACATGGAAAAGAGCTTCTTGTCGCCGTTTCTGCTGGTGCCCCAAAAGAAAATTATATGTCAGACGGGCATTTTAAATATTCGATTACAGAGCTGTTACGTCCATTCGAGGCAACCAGTAATATGATTGGAACTCGCTATCTGACACCATACATATTGACTGGCGTAATGCAACACCTGTCAGATGAGCAACTTGAGAAAAGTGCCGAGGATTACGTGTCGTATGCGTTGAACCCAAAAGTTGAGCAGATATCCAGCTAATAAAAACTCATATTCAGAAGGTGATAGTAAATGAAGAGTGTTCAATTATCAAAAAACACCAATGTACCACCGATTGCTTTGGGCACTTGGTCTTGGGGAACCGGCGAAGCTGGAGGAAATACCGTGTTCGGGAATCAACTGACAGAAGCGGACCTCCAACCAGTCTTTGACGCAGCTATGAATGCCGGACTCTGGTTATGGGATACAGCAGCAGTATATGGAATGGGTTCCTCGGAGTCCATATTGGGGAGCTTTGCCAAACAACATGATGCCGTGTTGATTTCTACGAAATTCACACCACAGTTTGCAGGCGATCACGATAACGCAATGGAGGAACTTTTAGAACAAAGTTTAGAAAGACTTCATGTGGATCATGCAGACATCTACTGGATACATAATCCCGCAGATGTAAAAAGGTGGACCCCTCAACTAATTCCTTTAATGAAAAGTGGAAAGGTTCGTCATGTAGGAGTATCCAATCATAATTTGGATGAAATCAAACTGGCAGCCAGTATATTGGCGGAGGAAGGCTTGCGAATTTCAGCTGTGCAAAACCATTACAGCTTGCTTTATCGCTCGTCCGAGAAAGCAGGAATTATTGATTACTGTACAGAGAATGATATTGTATTTTTCTCCTACATGGTACTGGAACAAGGAGCATTAACAGACAAATACAGTGCACAAAATCCTTTACCTAGTGGTACAAGGAGAGGGGAAGCCTTTGGTCCTGATCGCCTTGCTAAGCTCGAAAATTTGATTCACGTCATGAGAGAAATAGGTAGCAAGTACAGTGCCTCTGTTGCCCATATTGCAATAGCTTGGGCCATTGGAAAGGGTACCGTTCCGATTATCGGGGTAACGAAAACGAGCCACGTCGAGGATGCTGTAAAAGCCATTGAAATCACTCTGACTACGGACGACATCACTAAACTGCAGATCGCAGCAGAAGAAACGGATGTCGAGGTTCCAGGCGAGTGGGAAAAAGCAATGCACTAACTGAACTCTTATAACCAAATAAAAAATCCTCATTTCCTAGCAGAAATGAGGATTTTTTATTTGGTTGCTTCTGTTTGAATCCTGCAAGGTAAGGGAATTAGAAGTTTCTATCTAACAATACCCCAGTCTGTTCTGCCATAACCCGAGGAGGTATGGACATTCCATTTTTGAACCACCATTCCACACTTCCAACAACTGCTGCTGCAAGAAATTGAAGAATAACTTCGTCATCCATACCTTTATTCTTTCCTTCGGTAGTATCAACCTCAATCTTATATTCCTGGACAACCAGATCAATGAATCGGCTGTGAAAATAAGTGGCACTTTTCGTGTTTAACATGGTTGAGAAAAATAAGTGATTTTTGGCAAAATATTCAAACCAAACATAGTTCCCTTCTTGAAAACTCATATCGGATGCAGCGTGGCATAGATCACGGAGATTGCCAATATGCTCTTCGATAATTTTATCGAGTAGGTCATATTTATCCATATAGTGTAGGTAAATCGTGCCTCGATTAACGTTGGCCCTATCTGAAATATCACGGATAGTAATTTCTTCGAAAATTTTTTCAGCCATCAACTCAAGTACTGCTTTCTTAATAGCGTCTTGAGATTTGATCACTCTTCGATCCAGTTTAACCATTCAAAAACCTCCGCCTTAGACCCTAACATTGTAGTATTATTATTCGAAAATCCTTCATCGTGAGAGAAAACTGTTTCAATGCTCGGTTTTTAGCATTATAAACACGATTTGGTTAAACAATCAATATGCATATCATTCACTGTAAATGACTTTCTTTAGCGTCAGCGGGAATCGAGAATCCTTTATTTCATTGATTATAATAGTCTATTTTATTCAAAACAGACCTCATTCAACAGTATTCATTTGATAGGATTAGGCAATAAAATGATATGAATAGGCTATAATTTCTTTACTCTTTCATTATAAGATGGGATCACCTTGTGATAATGACAACACACAAATTGATCTACATTCAAAGTTGCTCTGGGGGATAGGAGGGTTGAATGTTTGTTCCGGGCTTGATTTAGAGTTTCGTTGGTGATGGAGTCGTTAATATACCAATTGCCTTGGAAATAGCATCTTTTGTTTCATCCAGAGCTTCCAATGCGTTAGGGTCAAACGATGGGCCAAATGGATTTGAAGGAGTCCACGCCGTTAACCGAAATAACTCGGGATTGGTCATAGCATAAAAGACTTTATTGAATAAATAGTGTGAATAAAATAATGGGCAAGTATTAACAATGTGTTGATTAATGCACATATTAAGAAGAATTGATCATTGAACCTCGATTGTTTAGGTTTATAATTTATTTCTGGAATTGAAATATACAGGAGGTTTGATGAATATGAATCGAATTGACAAGAGCCAAGAAACGTTTAAAAAACTATTCGGCGATGGGGTTCCAGCGGCATATGCTACACATCCTGAATTTCAGAACATATTGAGTCGCTTCATATTTGGTGAAATTTTCAATCAAGGTGCCCTTGATGATAAACAACGCGAGCTTATAACCCTGGTCGTACTTACTACGAATCAAACGTTGCCTCAGCTCAAGGCACATGTTCGTGCCGCTCTAAATGTTGGATTGACACCCGTGGAGATCCAAGAAGCAATCTACCAATGTGCACCATACTTAGGATTCCCGAAAACCTTAAATGCCATATCGGAAATGAATGAAGTATTCGAAGAACAACATGTTGCACTGCCTCTTGAGAGTCAACAACGGGTTGAAGAAGATAACCGATTTGACAAAGGACTTGGTATCCAAAAAGAGATTTTTGGCGATATTATTGAGAAAAACAGGGAGAATGCTCCATTAAATCAGAAGCATATACAGGACTATCTTTCAGCATTTTGTTTTGGTGACTTCTATACCCGTGGAGGTCTTGATCTGAAAACACGAGAGCTGCTTACTTTTTGTATACTAAGTGCACTCGGAGGTGCTGATAGTCAAGTCAAAGCACATGTTCAGGGCAACATCAATGTTGGCAATGATAAAGAAACCATGATCACCGCTCTTACTCACTGCCTTCCCTATATGGGATTCCCTCGAACTCTTAATGCTTTAGGCTGCGTTAATGAAATCATTCCAGAGAAATAATCTCCTTCATAGCGCTAATGATTACAGGCAGTTGATTATCTCAATCAACTGTCTTTTTCTGGTTAACAGGCAAATACAGCTAAGAAATTGATGCTTCAAGCGACACTTAAATGGAATGTAAACCAGGAGGAGTTATGGAACTCAGAGTACTTCGATATTTTTTGACAGTAGCTCGTGTAGAAAATATCACACATGCTGCAACAATCTTACATGTGACACAACCTACGTTAAGCAGGCAGTTGGCTGATCTGGAAAAAAATTTAGAAACTCAACTGTTTATACGTGGAAAAAGTAAAATAACACTGACAGAAGCAGGCATGCTTTTACGTCAAAGAGCAGAAGAAATTCTCACGCTTGCGGATAAAACAGAGAAAGAGTTTAAAGATCAGAACAATCTGGTTGGAGGAACCATATCGATCGGGAGTGTTGAATCATTAACGTCCAATGTTATTTTACAATTATTAAAAGACTTCAATATGGAGTATCCGCAGGTTAAGTATCACATCTATAGTGGAACGGGGGATGACATAAAGGAGCGAATCGATAAAGGACTGCTCGATGTGGGCATTTTGTTAGAGCCCATTCATATTGAGAAATACGATTTCATCAGACTGCCCCAGAAGGAGCGTTGGGGAGTCCTTATGAAGACCTCATCACCTCTTGCACAGAAAGAATATGTAACTTCAACCGATTTAGCTGGAGTGCCTCTGCTCATATCCAGCCGATCTGTCGTACAGAATGAGATTGCAAGCTGGTTTGCCGATGAGTATGCACATCTAAACTTCGTTGCGACCTATAATTTAATATCTAATGTACTTAACCTCGTAGAGGAGGGGTTAGGGACGGCAATCTGTATTGAGGGTGCGCTTGCAATGAAGCAGTCTGACACATTATGCTTTAGACCTTTTCATCCGGAACTTCAGTTTCCAACAGTGATTGTCTGGAAAAAACATAAGGTATTCAGTCAAACTGAGGTACGTTTTTTGGAACATATCAGGCATGCCTTTCAGGCATAATAAAGTATAAATTATAGGTATTGGCTATAGCTGTTTATCAGATGATATTTTAAAGGTGTAGTGAATGCAGCCTTTATGTATTACAGATAAATAGCTTTTTTGTTGCATGGAAAGTTATTTAAAGCGCTTTCGATTTTATTCATTTAGGCGGCAACAACAAGAGGGGGCATTATGGGATGAGCAAGAAATACGAGAAGTTGGCTCAAGATATTGTAGAGAAAGTGGGCGGTAGTGAGAATGTATCCACTCTGACTCACTGTATGACTAGGCTTAGATTTGCACTGAATGATACTAGTAAAGCAGATCAAAAAGCGCTTAAGTCGTTTGATGGCGTTATTGATGCGGTTGAGAGCGGCGGACAATTTCAAGTCGTTATCGGCACACATGTTGAAGACGTTTACAAAGAAGTGATCAAACAACTTCAACCTAACGCGAGTTCATCGGGTGAACCAACTCAAGCTAGAAAAATTAGTATTTTGGGGAAGCTAATCGATTTCGTCTCCGGAACATTTAGTCCGATTGTTCCTGCTATTGCTGGTGCTGGGATGATCAAGGCATTACTCGCTCTGCTTATTTTGTTCAACTGGATTTCAAAAGATTCCCAAACTTACTATGTCGTAAGTCTTATGTCGGATGCTATCTTCTACTTTTTACCATTCTTGTTGGCATTTTCGGCTGCGAACAAATTAAAGTGTAGTCCCGTGTTAGCGCTCGTTTTAGCTGGTATTTTGCTCCACCCAAACTTGACGCAATTGCGTGTAGATGGAACTGACGTAAGTGTTTTTGGAATCCCACTAACACTTGTATCTTATAGTTCATCTGTAGTTCCAATTCTCTTAATAGTTTGGTCACAATCATATATTGAATCGTTGTTTAAAAGGATCATTCCGAATGCAGTGAAAGTTATTTTTGTTCCCATGTTCACTATTTTAGTGACAGGAATTCTAGCTTTAACGGTATTGGGACCACTGGGGTCGTTTTTCGGAACGTACTTAGCCTTGGGCTTTGATTTCTTGGGTGCACATGGTAGCTGGCTGGTTATTTTCCTGGTTGCAACCTTCTGGCCAATACTGGTTATGTTTGGATTGCACCATAATATTGTCCCTCTATCCATTGCTCAAATCACGACATCAGGCTATGAGAATATCCTCGGTCCTGGAGCAATGATCAATTGTATAGGTCAAGGTGTCGCGGCATTAGTTGTAGGGATGAGAACCAAGGATAAAGCATTAAAACAAATTTCTGCTTCCAGTGGGATCACAGCGTTGATGGGAATTACGGAACCAGCTCTTTACGGCGTAAACTTACCGAAGAGATACCCACTTGTCGCGGGTATGATTGGAGCTGCCAGTGGGGGACTCTTTGCAGGGCTTATGGATGTTTCTCGTTACGCAACAGGCGCTTCAGGAATTCCGGCGATTCCGCTGTACATTGGTGAAAATATCTGGAATCTATATAATATTTTGATCGCCCTTGTTATAACAACTGTTGTAACTGCTGTGCTTACCTATTTACTCAGTTTGAAATATGAAAAAGACGCACCTTCACAAAATACTGTTTCAAGTACGAATGAGGTGAGTAGTGTTGCGGATGAAGTCATTACAATTAAAGATTCCGTTATTGCAACTCCACTTAAAGGTCAGCTCATTCAACTTCAGGATGTACAGGATGTAGCGTTTGCCTCAGAGGCAATGGGTAAAGGAATTGCTATTGAACCCAGCGAGGGGAAAGTCATTGCTCCATTTGATGGCATGATTGTGTCCCTATTTCCTAAGAAACACGCTATTGGACTGTTATCCGATGAAGGAGTCGAAATTCTTATTCATGTCGGCTTAAATACAGTTAAGTTGAACGGAAAATATTTTGAGGCTTTTGTGGAAGAAGGTCAGAGAATCACGAAGGGACAGACTTTGCTGACATTTGATCTGGACAAAATCAGAGAAGAAGGATATGTCACTCAAACGCCTGTTATTGTAACCAATACGTACAGTTACTCGGATGTGATTGCAGAGACTAGTCAAAAAAATATTGATTTTAACAACACATTGTTGGTTGTCAAAGCTTAACAAAACTACAAGGTAGGAGTGTGTTTTAATGACTTTAAGAAAAGACTTTTTGTGGGGTGGGGCAGTTGCTGCTAATCAATGTGAAGGTGGATATGCCGAAGGCAACAAGGGACTATCCACAGTTGATGTGATCCCGGCAGGGAAAGATCGTGTTCCTGTCATGCGAGGGCAATTAAAAATGTTGGAGTGTGATCAAGAGCATTTTTATCCAAGTCATGAGGCTATTGATTTTTATCATCGATATAAAGAAGACATTGCTTTATTTGCAGAGATGGGCTTTACGTGTTTCCGTTTATCTTTGGCATGGACACGGATCTACCCTAATGGAGATGACGAGCTCCCCAACGAAGAGGGCTTGCAATTCTATGAGAATGTATTTGATGAATGTTTGAAGTATGGCATCGAGCCTCTAGTCACCATCACCCACTTTGACGTCCCTATTCATTTGGTGAAAACCATTGGATCGTGGAGAAGCCGTAAAATGGTTGATTATTATGAGAGACTGTGTGAAACGATCTTCACCCGTTATAAAGAAAAAGTGAAGTATTGGCTTACCTTTAATGAAATCAACATGCTGTTGCATTTACCTTTTGGAAGCTCTGGTCTAGTGTTTGAAGAAGGTGAGAATGAAGATGCTGTGAAGTATCAGGCAGCTCATCATCAATTGATCGCAAGTGCAAAAGCAACTGAAATTGCGCATAGAATTAACCCGGAAATTAAGATTGGCTGTATGTTAGCAGGTGCCAACACTTACCCGTATACATGTGCACCAGATGATGTCTGGAAAGCCATGACAAGAGATCGCGAGCATTACTTCTTCGTCGATGTACAATCCCGAGGAGAATATCCAAATTATGCCAAGAAAATGTTAGAACGAATGAATATTCACTTAGCCATGGAAGACGGGGACGAAGAATGCTTGAAAAATAATACGGTTGATTTCGTTTCGTTCAGTTATTATGGTTCACGATTAACCAGTGCAGATCCGGAAGTAAACACACAAACGGCAGCTAACCTGTTTCCAACACTGCGCAATCCTCATTTGAAAACGAGTGAATGGGGATGGCAAATCGATCCTGAAGGTCTAAGAATTACAATGAACTCCTTGTATGACCGATATCAAAAGCCACTATTTATTGTTGAGAATGGATTAGGAGCGATAGATACTCCTGATGAGACGGGATATATTGCGGATGACTATAGAATCGATTATTTGCGTCAACACATCCAAGCCT
Source organism: Paenibacillus sp. SZ31 (assembly GCF_012912005.1). Lineage (GTDB taxonomy): Bacteria > Bacillota > Bacilli > Paenibacillales > Paenibacillaceae > Paenibacillus. The sequence goes on along the minus strand of NZ_JABBEA010000002.1, from coordinate 318,780 downwards.
TCATAAAAGGAGTGGAAGAAGATGGCGTTGACTTGTTGGGTTACACATCTTGGGGTTGCATTGATTTAGTAAGCTCAAGCTCTGGAGAGATGAGTAAACGATACGGTTTCATACATGTCGACAAAGATGACGCTGGAAAGGGTACGTTAAAACGCAGCAAGAAAAAATCCTTTGAATGGTTCAAAAAAGTTATCCAAAGTAACGGTAAAGAACTCTAATCGACTGAGCAGTAACGTATGAAGTCATCGACTTATGCGTTACTGCTTTATCCATTTATCGCAGCATCGAGCACTAAATACTGGCCATATGGAGCAAATACAAACAGTAAAGGAGTTGGTTTTTATAATATCCATGGAGAAGCTTAAAACATATTCGTTATTGTCCGTTGCGTTATTAATTTCTTCAGGTCCAGTGATTGCCGCCAACATTCCTGCGATAGCCAATGATTTTCCAGAGATATCGGTAACACATGTAGGATTATTAACGACCATCCCTTCATTATTTGTCATTCTTGGTGTGTTAATCGCTAATCGACTTGAACTTCTTATTGGGAAGAAAGCAACTATACTCACTGGATTAGGACTTGTGCTCATTGCGGGAGTATTCCCTGCATTGAATCATGACTTTTTTTCTTTGCTGTTCATTTCTCGCTGTTTATTTGGGTTAGGTGTAGGGTTGTTTAACCGGCTCATCATTCAGATGATCAGTGATATGTATCATCAGAATCCAGGTAAACAAGCAACCGTAATTGGCTTAGAAAGTGCCTTTGAGGGATTAGGAGGCATATGTCTGACACTACTCGTTGGTCAACTATTGAAAATGGGCTGGCACACATCATTTTATGTCTACGCCCTGGCACTTCCTATTTTCATCGCGTTCCTGATTTTCGTTCCTTCTGATAAAAAAGAGCTCAATAGAAGAGAAGAGGTCACGACGAATTCAAGCCAAACAAATAATAAAAAAGCCCTTCAAGTCATGATTGGCTATGGTCTCTTATTATTTGTGATTGTAGCTATCTTCATCAATTATAATTTACAGATTACTCCTTTGATTTTGGAAAAAAATATTGGAAGTGCGACAAACGGAAGCAATATGATTGCATTTATAGGTTTGGGAGCTTTTGTTGCCGGATTTTCTTTTGGAAAAGTATACAAAACATTCGGTAACTATATCGTTCCATTATCGATTCTGTTACTTGGAGGAGCCATGTTCGTTACGACCATCTCTCAAAGTATCATGTTTACTACCATTTGCTCAATGATCATCGGGTTTTCATTCCGCTGTATAATGCCCTATTTATTGCATACTTTTGCTCAACAAATCGCGAAAATGGCAAAGTTGGGTACCACCATTGTTCTGATCGCGTATAACTTGGGAGCCACACTCTCACCGTATGAAGGAAGGTTAGTTACGCAACTATTGCAACTAGATACAGTGCAATCATTAGTCTCGAGTAATGCAATGATCCTATTACTGATGTCAGTAGCTAGTTTAGGAGTAGTAACCCTTCATCGCAAAAAGAAGAATATTCAACAAACATAGAAAACAGGGAACTTCTTGATATGGAGTTCCCTTGTTTTAGAGTGTGTTGTAAGAACCGTTTAAATAGAATTCTTGTAATACACCAAGTGATCGGTCCACTCATTATGCTCGTGTATAAAGCCTTAACCACTCCAGTGTACATTCACTCATATCCATTTTGCTCAAGTCATACCACTGAAATAGTTCGTAACCACACTGCGAAACTCTAAAGCGGCTTTGGAAATATACCTATTTTTGTGCGAAAGTAGAGCAATTTCCCGAACGAGTCTGTGCTCCTCTACCTGAAGATATTTAATGCGCTCATGTGGGTTTCTTGCTGTGCTTGGTATAAAAGCGAGACCGATCTCCGCCTCCACAAGGGCGGTTAATCTCGCAGGCTCATCACCTTCGTATACATACTTCGGTACAAAACCAACGAATTGACATACGGAATCTACCATATCACGAACACCATAACCTTGCTTCACCCCAACAAACCACTCGTCCTTAAGCTCAGTTAATTGAATGCTACTTCGGTCTGCATATCGATGACCCATAGGAACAGCGACTACGATCGGATCGTTATATAATATCTGACATTCGATATCGTCACCTTCAATCGGAGGGGAGGAGAGACAAAAGTCCACCTCGCCCCGATGTAGAAGTCTGGACATGTTTTCTAACGAAACCATTTGCACATGGAACTGAATATCCGGCTTGTTTTTCCGGAATTCCCGCAGTATGCCTGGCAGTGTGCTCGCCGTAGTCACCGCCAATTGCAGTGTGCCCTGATCCGGGTTGGAGAGGTCAGCAATTTCCCGCTGTCCCTGTTCCAATTCGAATAGGGCCTTTTCAGTTCGGTGAAGAAATGTTCTTCCAAAGTCGTTAAGTCGCAGTTTTCTCCCGATTCGATCAAATAAAGGGACTCCCAGGTCGTCCTCTAATCGTTGTATCGTTTTGCTCAGGGAGGATTGCGTGACATGCAGCTTTCCCGCGGCTTCCGTAACATGCTCGCATCGGGCCACCGTCAGGAAATATTTTAGTTGAAGAAGCTCCATTCGCACCATTCCTTCATTCCTTCTAGTTCATCAAATCATAACATACAATGCGTTGGAATAAATGAATGCTTTCGAGTAAGATGACAGCAGAAGAGAGAGAGAGGTGCACCAATGAACGTTCGAAAAAAAGGATTGATGTTAGCTGTTGGACTCGGAATCATGTTGAATCCGTTGAATTCCTCCATGATTTCTGTGGCTATTTCAAGATTGCAACTCGTGTATCAACTTGATTTTACAGCCGTTTCGTGGATTATTTTATCATTTTACATTGCCAGTGCCGTTGCTCAACCGGTCATGGGCAAGTGTAGTGATTTGTTTGGTCGCAGGAAGATCTTCCTCATGGGTCTTGTTATTGTTTTCGTATCGTCCATGCTAGCTCCGTGGTCTCCCAGTTTTTCGTGGCTCATCGTATTCCGGATCGTTCAATCGATTGGCACAAGCATGATGGTGGCCGTCGGAATGGCGATTGTCAGAATTAACGTGACTGACAAGCAAGCTTCCGCTTTGTCCACCTTGGCTATATTCCTTTCTGGAGCAGCTGCAATTGGGCCTTTTATTGGTGGTGTATTGATTCATTGGTGGGACTGGCACAGCATATTCATCGTTAATATTCCGTTTGTCTTGGCAAGCTTTATGTTCGCTTGGAAAACAATTCCGAAGGACGAGCAATCTCCGTATATCTCTGGTCATATGTCCATTCGGCAATGGCTCGCGTTAATTGATGCACCAGGTATTTTGTTGTTTACGGTAGCTTTGGTAGCTCTGCTTATCGGCTTACTCTCAGTCAACTCCACTGGAAATATTTCAACGTGGCATCTGCTGACAGGGGGGATGGGATTAATCGCACTCGCCATGTTCATCCGACATGAATTAAAAGCAGACACGCCTTTTATCCCTCTGCGAACGTTTGCTAGACATCCCGAAATGACGTGGGTCAATGTGCAATACATGCTGGTGAACATCCTGTTTTACGCTCTTTTTTTTGGAGTTCCTACGTACTTGAAGCAGGTACGTCATCTCAACGAAGTCTATACAGGAATTAGCATGCTAGCCTTGGGGTTATGTTCGGTCATTATTGCTCCGATCGCAGGGCGCTGGATTGACAGATCAGGATCACGGCCAGCTCTGATCGTATCAGCTTCATTAATGACATTCGGCTCTCTATTAATCGCGGTCATGAATGAAACTTCCCCAATCGTTATTGTCATTGTTGCTTTAGCTTTATTTGGCATAAGTAACGGCTTAAACGCGGTCGGTATGCAAGCAGCACTGTTCAAAAGCACACCCAAAGAAATGATCGGAGTCGCATCGGGTATTTTTAATACGTCACGCTACCTGGGGACCATCTTATCGTCGTTATTAATTGGGATCGTCATGGGAGATACATTCAATGTGACAGGATTTCAGATGCTTGGAGTCATCCTTACGGTGCTTGCTGCATCACTGATCATCATGAGCGTACGTCGCGAGGCAGATGCGGTGAATCCGGAGCAAATAAGCAAGTAAATAGCGAATTTCCTGTGCAATAGCACGTGTACACCCAATGAATCAATAGCTCCATTGGGTGTTTTTTTTGTTTTTCACCAAGTTGTCAGAAAGAGTTGATCCTTTCTTGAACGTTTAGGGTAGAACACGTGTCTTTGATTGAATTAGATAAAAATAAAGATATAATAATTTTGATTATTAGGTCTTGTAGAGCATTTTCTATGCATTTGATATCAGGAATCAACAGGAGTAAACGCAAAGAACATGTGGCAAGATATCGTTGTCGTTTACTTTGTGAATTTTTTCTCTTAATTCGTTCACATGAACGATTAGGAAAGTCCAAAGCTGATATTGAATGCAGCCAATGAGTAGCAGACCTAGTCCTTAGCAAGAATTGATCACAAAAATGAAACAGAGTTTGAAAGGAGGCAACACAAAGAATGGCTATTGATACGGTGTTATGGAGCAGACTGGTGACGGGTTTAACGCTCGGGTTCCACGTGATTTTTGCAACGCTTGGTGTCGGCGTACCATTGATGATCGCTATTGCAGAGTTCATCGGCATTCGGAAGAAGGATCACCATTACATACTTATGGCGAAGAGGTGGTCCAGAGGGTTTGTCATTTCTGTGGCGGTGGGTGTCGTGACAGGTACAGCGATCTCGCTGCAGTTGGCCCTGGTATGGCCGAATTTTATGAAACTGGCCGGGAATGTCATTGCATTGCCACTATTTATGGAAGTATTCGCATTCTTTTTTGAAGCAATATTCCTGGGCATTTATCTGTACACGTGGGATCGGTTCAAAAATCCGTATATCCACTGGTTGCTAACCATTCCGATTGTTGCCGGGGCAGGCATGTCTGCTGTTTTTATCACAACAGTGAACGGATTCATGAACCAGCCTGAAGGTTTTGTCATGGAAGCAGGTCAATTCATGGCAGTGAACCCCGTGCAAGCGATGTTGAATACGGCGACGTTCTCCAAAGTGTTCCATGTATTGAGCTCGGCCTATCTGACAGGAGCAGCTTTGTTAGCCGGAATTGCAGCCTTTGCGATGCTGAGAAAAGGGGTGTCGGCCTACCACAAAAAAGGCTTGAATCTCATGATGGCCGTTGTTCTGGTATTCAGTTTATTAAATTCTTTAGCTGGAGATGTATCTGCCAAGTTTTTGGCTGAGCATCAGCCGGAGAAACTCGCAGCTGCCGAGTGGCATTTCGAGACAGAAAGCGGCGCGGATTTGATTTTATTGGGATGGTTGAATGCTGAACATGAAATTATAGGTGCACTTCATTTGCCGAAAGTACTCAGCTTCCTAGCCTTTGGAGACTTTAATGCCGAAGTAACCGGATTGAACGAATTTCCACCAGACGAGCATCCACCATTACTTGTGCATTACTTGTTCGACCTAATGGCTGGAATTGGTTTCGCTCTGCTTGCTATATCAAGTCTGTACTTCCTGTTGGTGTTCTGGAAGAAACGTAATCAGTTTAACAAGTGGATGCTTCGTATGGTTGCACTCAGTGCACCGCTCGCTTTTCTGGCCGTTGAGATGGGCTGGTTCTATGCAGAAGTGGGACGGCAGCCATGGATCATCCGAGGTTATATGCGAGTAGAAGAGGCCGCTACTTCTTCACCGAGTGTGAGAATTTTATTTTTCGTCTTCTTGCTTCTGTACATCCTGCTAGGCGTTATGTGTGTCGTCGTACTGAGACGGTTGTTCAATAATAATCCTGCTGACCTTGAGATGGAGAAATGGTTGAAAGAGAAGCATGATCAATCAGCCAAGAAAGGGGGGCAGGCATAATGAGTTATGAATTGATTGGTATATCGGTACTTTGGCTGTTCTTGTACGGCTATCTTATTGTAGCTTCCATTGATTTTGGAGCAGGTTTCTTCGCCTTTTATGCACGCCTGACGAAGCAGGATCACCTGATTAATCGTCTGATCTCCCGTTATCTATCACCGGTCTGGGAGATCACCAATGTATTCTTTGTCTTTTTCTATATTGGTATCGTCGGGTTTTTCCCGGATACCGCTTACTATTATGGCTCCGCGCTGCTTGTTCCGGGAAGTATTGCCGTGATTCTACTTGCCATTCGTGGGTCGTTCTATGCTTTCGAAAATTATGGTTCCAAAAAAAGTATCGTATATCTGTTTTTATACGGAGCAACAGGTTTGCTTATTCCAGCGTCGTTGTCAGTGGCACTGACATTGTCTGAAGGTGGCTTTATTTTGAAGCAGGGGGATACGGTCTCCCTGGATTACTGGGAGCTGTTTACGAATCCGTTATCGTGGAGCATCGTTGGTCTAGCCATCGTGTCCGTATTGTTCATTAGCGGATCATTTCTCACATTTTACGCTTCTCGGGCAGAGGATCATTCGGCATTGAAGCTGATGCGGAACTATGCTTTGTTCTGGAGCACACCGACCATTATTCTCGCGCTGACTGCATTTATATATTTGGGTCAACACAATGAGCGTCATTTTCAAAATATGATGGATTTATGGTGGCTGCTGGCGCTTTCCGTTGCATTTTTCATGATCGCCATGTGGCTTTTATATAACGGACGCCGTTATGGTTTAGCTTTTATATGTATCATGCTGCAATTTTTCACAGCCTTTTTCGCTTACGGCATTGGGCAATATCCTTACATTCTTGATCCATACATCACCATTCAGAGCAGCGCCACATCGCCAGCGATGGGTTTCGCCCTAGTGGTCGTGTTTATCGGTGGTCTATGCCTGTTAATTCCTTCTCTGATTCTGGTCTTCAAACTGTTCCTGTTTGATGCGGATTATGTGAAAGGGAAAAAATAAAGGAGGAGCGTTCAATGAAGAGGAGAGCCAAATCCAATCTGATCTCGCAGCAAATGTCTTTACAACGAAAAAACAGGCTTCTCCTTGCGATCATTTCGCTGGCGCTTGGTGTAGCTATTGTAAGTCAGGCCACATTGGTGGCTGAAGCAGTCCAGCGAATCTTTGTAGAGAAAGCTTCCTTCTCATCGGTGATGCTGTTGCTCGGCCTATTGCTGGCTGTTATGGCTGTACGTACTCTGTTGATGTACGGCAACGGGAAAGTGGGCTTGCATATGGCAGCCCGTGCCAAGACGAATATGCGAGCAGCCGTTTTGCAAAAACTGACTCAAGCTTCCATGCCTTCAACCCTTCGTGGACAGACGGGAGGAAAGGTCAGTGTTGCTTTGGATGCTGTGGATGAAGCCGACAGTTATTTCAGTCAGTACATGCCGCGTATGATGGAAGCTGCGATGATCCCGATTCTGATTCTAGTCGTTACGTTTACGCAGCACGCCAACACAGGTTGGATTATGCTGTTTACGGCACCGTTTATCCCGCTGTTTATGATCTTGGTCGGGCTCCAAACGAAGAACAAATCAGAAGAGAAATACGCGCAACTGGCTGAGTTTTCCGGTACATTTCTGGATTCGCTTCAAGGGCTGGTTACGTTGAAAATATTCGGACGGGCTAAACGTCAGCAACAGGAGATTGAACGCAGCAGTCTGGGGTATCGTGATGCGACAATGGGCATTTTGAAGATTGCATTTACAAATACGTTTATGCTGGAATCGATCGTGATGTTAAGCATTGGTATTGTCGCGCTTGAACTTGCTATCCAATTACTCGTTTTCAAATCAATGACCTTCCACACGGCCTTTCTCGTGTTGTTGCTCGTGCCCGAGTTCTACAGTCTGTTGAAGAATACGGGAACGGCTTTTCACAGCGGGCGAACCAGTATGGGGGCCATTCGTAAGGTGGAACAAATGCTTGAGGAAACAAGTATCAAGAGCACACAAACGAAGCTTGAAGATGGATCGGATCAAAGCGATATAACCGATGTCGATGCAACAGCACAGACGGAAGAGCTCCGTACAGCTCGTGCCGAGTTGATAACAATGCCACCAACCATTGAACTGAACGATGTCCGATTCCAGTACACACCTGATTCCTTTGGACTTGAGACAGGACAAATCTCAATTGGAGCGGGAGAACAGATCGCTATTGTAGGCAAAAGTGGCTCAGGTAAAACCACGCTGCTTCATCTTATTGCCGGTTTGCTGAAACCAGATTCGGGAGCGGTTCTGGTTAACGGAAGCGAGATTTCGCAAGATGATGAGGCGGCATGGTTCGAGCGTGTAAGCTACATTACACAGCATCCGTATATTTTTGCAGGTACATTTGCCGAGAATATTGCGATTGGCGCGGGTCGAAACGTCTCCAGATCTGAAATTGAGCAGGCAGCAGAGGAAGCAGGACTTGCTGGCGTTGTTGCTCAATTGGAACAGGGCTTAGATACCTTTGTTGGTGAAGGTGGCCGGGGGTTATCTGGTGGGGAAAAGCAAAGACTTGCCTTGGCACGTGTTTTTCTGAAGCGACCAGCCGTCATTTTGTTCGATGAACCCACCGTAGGACTCGATCTGCACACCGAGCGGGTACTGCAACAATCCATTACGTCATTAGCCAAAACGGCAACGATGATTACGGTGGCTCACCGTTTATATACGATTCAACATGCGGACAACATTTTATTTATGGACAATGGGGTGTTGGTGGATTCAGGACATCATAACGAGCTTCTTGCACGCTTGCCGCAGTATGCCGAGATGGTTGATGTACAACGGAAAGGAGGGTTAGCATGAATGAGCTGACGATTCTGTCAAAAGCGATGATTCAGGAGCGCAAGGATATCTTGCTTTCGATATTGGGCGGATTTATCGCCGGCATAGCAGGTGTAGCTCTCTTTTCCGCGAGCGGCTACATGATATCTCAAACGGTATTTGCGCCACCGCTATACACCTTAATTGTACTCACCTCGATGGTCAAACTGCTCGGTTTCCTTCGAGCGGCGAGCCGCTACGGAGAACGCTTGTATTCGCATAGGGCAACATTCTCCATGCTGAGCCGCTTGCGGACGTCCTTTTTTGCCAAACTGATCCCGGTAACGCCAGGTATATTGAACAAAAACCGAAGCGGGGATCTGCTTGCGCGGATCGTGGGTGATGTGGAAAGCTTGCAAAATTACTTTTTGCGGGTCGCATATCCACCCATCATGGTCGTTATGGTATTTTTGGCTACCATGCTGTTCACGTCGGCCTTTTCGATCTGGATTGCGTGCTTGTTAGTACTAGGTATGCTGATCACGGCATTTGTTGTACCAGGTATTGTGTTGTTAGGTCAGCGAAAAATACACGGACGTGTTCGTCAGCAACGGGCCTTGCTGTCCACGGAAGTAACCGAAGTGTTGTATGGCTTCCGTGATCTGAAAGTATACGGCCAATTGGAACAACGTGAGCAACAGCTTCAGCAGGCTTCCGCTACATTGGCAACAGAACAGAAACAAGCCGCTTCCCACTTGCTGCGCGGGCAATCCATGCACGTTTTTGTGACGTATCTCGTTACATGGGGTGTGCTGGCACTAAGCGCCTTTTTAATCGTGAATGGAGCGTTTGGCGGTGTATTCCTCGCCATGTTGATCCTTGCCACGCAGACCGTGTTCGAAGAAGCTGCGGCAATGGCTATATTACCTTTGTATAAGCAGGATAGTGAACACGCTGCTCAGCGACTGTCGGAAACGGTGCCGACCTCCGAGGTGCAACCTGAACAGGCAAGCGGTGAAGTATCAGCCGATCAGGCGGTTTCGATCGAGTTATCTCGTGTTAACTTCCAATATGAAGGGGAATGGAGACCGGCGCTGAGGGAGCTCTCCCTGCAACTTGCAGCAGGCTCCAAAACAGCGATTGTTGGCCCAAGCGGGTCAGGCAAGTCAACGATTATCGATTTGCTACTCAAGCTGCGTACACCAACGTCTGGCGATATACGTTTAAATGATGTTCCGGTAAAGGAACTGAATGAAGAGAGCATCTGGCAAAACGCGAATGTCGTGTTGCAGCAAAGTCATTTCTTCCGGGGAACCATTCGGGATAATCTGCTGCTCAATGGAGAAAGGCTTTCTGATGAACAACTGTCGGCTGTGCTGGATAAAGTCCAACTGCCGAATAAGTTGTTGACCGACATGGTGTATGAAAAAGGGGAGAACCTGTCGGATGGCGAGAAGCAGCGGCTGGCTCTTGCACGGGCCATGCTGCGCAAAGGACGGTTATGGCTTCTGGACGAACCAACTTCTTCACTGGATTACGTCACAGAGCAACGTGTGTTGCAGCATCTTCTGGCACAAGCTGCCGAAGATACACTTCTCCTGATCTGCCATCGGCTGACGGGATTGGAAGAGATGGATCGGATTGTGGTCATGGACCAAGGCAAGATTGTAGAATCGGGTTCTTTCTTCGAGTTGATGGAGCAAAAAGGTTATTTTTATGAAATGAAACAAATTGAACGACAAATGATTGGAGACGTCGGGGCGTGAGAATGTAGCCCCTGTATCAAAAAAACAGTCAATCTTTGAGCATGAAGAAAATTTCTAAAAATAAATTTTATAAACCCCAAAGGGTGCGGTGCACATACTCCTTGGGGTTTGTTTTTGATATAATAGTTTTTTATGTCTATAAAGGGGATGGATGATGAGAAAACATAAGTGGGATATTGTTTTTTATTTGGCCGTATTTTTATTTGTTGTGTACATGAAGATGAATGAACAATCTCTGTTTTTGATACTTGGGATCGTTCTCGTCGCGACTCTGATCATGTTTACCATTCGTATTTTTTATCCTCTGGGTTGGGAAACACGCATGGACCGCGTCGAGGCTTTTCTACGCAGACAGGAGAATAACCCCAAGATTTATATCTATTACGCTCTTGCAAACAGACTTGATGATGAATTGGAACAAACAATAGAGCGCATCAGAAATGAGGACACGAATAAAAGGACACAAGCAGTATATAATGCAGCTTACGGCATCTACCGCAACGACTTGGTAGCTGTTCGTACTGCGGTACAGAATATGCGTAGATCAGATTATCGTACATATTATGAAACGTATTTGCTTATGGAAGAAGGAAGAAGTGAGCAGGCGAAGGAACACTTGAAATCCATTAACAAGGTCTGGATGAGATCTTCGCTTCTTGCAGCGATCGAACTAAAAGCGGGACAACGCGAAACTGCGATTCAGCAATTACAGGAAGCAATGCATGCTGTCAGAGGCGTCCATCGTTATATGATATTTAAGGAATCAGAGAGATACTAAATGGTGCACGAAAACCTTTCTTAGCTATATTACAACTGACCAGGATAAAAGCTTGTTCCACATTGGAGCAAGCTTTTATCTTTAGTATTGAAGAACAGAAGGACAAGAGTATACAGAGTAGCTAAACTATTTGGCAGAATAGAGAACACCTGAATTAAAATGCTCTCCAACCAGTTAGCCTATATGATGAGAATCTTAAAGTCTTTAATTTACCTTTACATAACAACAGATGATTCAGCCGTTTTATTTTTCTTCGCAAGCGGTTTTTTCCTTAGTGTCCTATCATACAGATACGGTTTTCCGTGATATTCCCGTGCATGCTTTTGTTTCTGCTTTTTATGTATATCAACCTTGATCTCCAAATTGGCAACGTTGCTCTGGAATTCAGAAGCAATTCGTTTGCACCATTTGAGTCCACTTTCTTCAGATGCACTGAAATGAACGCGTAAGAGATATCCATTCACCGTTAATTCAAACTTGTATAAATTCATGATATGTATCCTTTCCAGGCAAGCATTTTATACTGCACAAAATACGATAATCTGATTATAACAGGAACATACGTTCTGTAAAAGTGATATTTATGTTGGCGAGTGAATTTAAAAATACTCAACTCAAATATAATACGTTCATATATTATATTTAATGCTCATTTGATTTTTCTTTACTCCCGCTTAATAGATGCTTGTTATACTAACTCGTATTTGAATATGAGAGGGGTAAGACAGCATGAGAAATTATGGACAGCGCTGGTTGGTAATTATTCTTGTCATGGTCATGATTGTTCAGTCGGCATGGTCATTTGTAGGAATTCAAATCGCTGGAGCAGCTTCATATGAAACTGGACATCTGGCAAAAAACGTAGTAATTAGTCAATTCTACGGTGGTAAAAAAGACGATGTGGAGGACACCTACAGTAATGACTTCGTCGAGTTACATAATCCCACAGGAGAAGCGATTTCTCTGACGGGCTGGTCAATTCAGTACGCAGACAGTCAAAAGAGCAAGTGGAAAAAGGTTGATCTTGGGACTGTGAACCATTCCATCCCTGCCTATGGTTATTATCTCATTAGGCTTGACAGTAATGGAGCAGTCGGAGTTGCACTTCCGCAAGCTGACGAGGAATCATCGGCCATCAAACTGAGCAATAAAAGTGGCAAGATTGTTCTTCTGCGAACAGATTCGCCTTTAACGGTAATAGATCCCACGACAGATCCCCTGAATGCAGACATAGTGGACTTCGTTGGTTATGGAGCAGATGCCTATTGGGGAACTCCTGCTTCTGAAAGTGGTAAGCAAAGTACAATGCAACGTTTGGTCTTCGATCCATTAAACCCAGATCAACCTGCTACGGCTGCTTTGTTCCCGGATCGCGGTAACAACTGGGATACGCGTGACAACGGTAGAGACTTCGAGAAAGTAAAAGGAGCACCGGTTCGCAACTCAGGAAATACGGCAGCTTACGTCATTCTTGAACAGGACCAAACGATTCAAATGCAGTCCGAATCGATGGTAAGCATTGATGATAACAAAGTTATGCTGACTGCTGTTGGAGGAAAATTGAAACAGGGTCCATGGTCTTCGAGTGAGTTTAACGTGCTCGGCCTGCCTAACGGAATATTCACTGAGGCGGCTGCGGACGGGGATCAGATTCAATTGACTCTCAATGGGGATGGGACGGGTCGTGTTCTAGCCGATTCCGAGTTATTCTTTGAAATCCATCCCGAGGCGTGGAACCAAATCAACAAACCATCTTCCACGTTAAACGTTTATCAAGGCAGTCATCGCGTTACATTAGCAAAATTCACGCCTGATCATCAGATTGTGGCATCACCCGATTCGAACTCTTCTTTCATTCAAATGACAGGTTCACATGACCTGAATACGCAGGTTCGAATTGAACTAAGTCAAGGCCTTCCGAGCGATGGCATCCTTGCACCTGAAGCTTATACGCTAACAGGACTTCCATCCGGAAACTGGGAACTGGCTGCGGTAGGTGAATCTGCTGATCGCTCCGTTACCATCTCTATCGAAGGCCAGTCAGATACTCCAGTGTCTGAACAAATGAAGCTTAATATTGTTCTGAATCCAGAGGCAATACAGGACGGTAATGAATGGCTCGCTTCTGAGGCAATGGAGCTGACACTTGGTCGGTATATCAAGCCGGTTCTTACGGATATAGCACGAAAAGATTGGGTGGAGAAAAGTATAACTGCGGACAATACATTCTTTAATGATACAGTTACCAAAGAGTACAAATATGGAACTGAAGGTCTGGCCGCGAATGAGTACACTTTCTTACGAGGCACAAATGCTTTGTTCAAGGCTGATCTTGCTTCGGGTCTAATTGCTTCACCTGCTGAAGTTATTAAGGGTTGGGCGAACAAAGACATTCTGACCTACACTGAAGGTGATGCTCACATTCAAAACGTGGGTACATTCAATGACAGCACCAAGCAGATGGTATTCGGTCTGAATGATTTCGACACAGCTGGGATTGGAAGCTTTTATGAAGAGCTGCTTCGCTTCGTTACAAGCGTGTACATCCTTCCGTATGATAAAGACAGCTCAGGTATTCAACATTTGCAAACGTCTGATTACCGTGATGTATCAACGGTCTTTTTGGAGACATACAAAGATACACTCGTTGATATCCAAAATACTAAGGGTCTGAAAGGTACCAAATTGACAGCCAGTAATGTAACAGATTATACGAAGGCAGTCATGAATAGCGTTTCGAAGAAATCATATGAAGAAGCACTTGAAAAATTGCTCGGAAAGCGAGCGCTGGATGGCAAGCTTAACATTGCAAGCAACCCCGATAAATTCGAACAAGCTACTGAAGCGGAAGTAAGTGCGTTACAATCAGGATGGAAAGCATATAAAGCAGAAGTAAGACACCATTTTCCAAACCTGACAGATGAACAGTTCGAGGATTACTTTACTATGAAGGATGCCGTACGACGTATTAATCAGGGTATTGGAAGTATTGGCGTAAAACGGTTCAACGTTCTGATCGAAGGTCCGAGCGACAATCACACAGATGACATTTTACTGGATGTGAAAGAGCAGACCCCGGACGCTTCTGAATCCAAGAATGCCTACCTGAAAATGGGTGTTGACGTTGATACCTATCTGGGCACGTTGGTTGCAGCTCAGCGTTCATACCTGATTCGTGAAGTTTCGCCTTTCAAAGGAGACTATACGGACAAGACTTTCCAGAGTAAAGAAGAGCTGCAGCAATACTTGATCGACGCTGCCAAATCATACGCATATGCGAGCTCACGCTTGAATTCGATATCCGATACGTTGAACTATGCTTACGAAGATCGTTTCGTGTCGGATATCATTCCGATCTGGGATGCACTCGTGCCAGCAATCCTGAACGCAGCTGAGGATTATTCGCAACAGATCGTAACCGATTTTGATCTTGTCAAAGAAGATATGCGATCAGGTAAGTTAATTGATGTAGCCACACTGGATAATTTAACCGTTAGCCAAGGCATGATGGAACCATCCTTTAATCCTGAAACTACACAGTACCGTGTTACGGTTGATGCGAACACGGAGAGCATTGATATCACAGCGAAATCCACAGATGCCAAGGCAGCATTAACGGCAAAAGGAAGTTCGTATGCTAACGCTCACTCCCAGACGTTCGCATTGTCTTTAGGACAAAATCAAATCCCGTTTGTCGTGACTGCACGAAACGGATTAACTCGTACCTATAATCTGACCGTTTTACGTGGTGCGTTAACGCAACCCACGCCTTCGAATCCATCAGGCGGTGGCGGCTCAGCCGGTTCAAGTGGTACGAATGGAAACAGTGGAACACCATCTAATACTAACCAGGTAATACCTGCCGGTGGCGGAGAATTCGTATTCCAAGGAGTCACCCTACGGGTATCGAACGGTGCACTACAGGCGAGCACTACAATGGACATCACCAAAGTTCCAGATGCAGTATCATTGCTTACAGGAACACCATATCAATTGTTGGGAGATGTATTCCAAGCCAATTCTAAGATGTTTCTTGCACCGGTGACAGTAACCTTACCTTTCGACCAAACCAAAGTTTCACCAAATCAGGAAATCCGTTTGTACGGTTATAATGAGGCAAACAAACAATGGGAACCGTTTAATGAGGTTAAAGTAGATCGGGAGAAAGGGACCATATCTGGATCAACGAGCTATCTGGGAACATTTGCGATACTCTTATCAGCCGGACACGGCATATCTTTACCTGAAACTTCGCTAACGTTCAGCGATATCCAAACACATTGGGGAGTTGCCAATATTCTTGAATTGGTGTCGCTCGGGGTCATTAATGGGTATCCCGATCAGTCGTTTAGACCTGACCGCAACGTTTCCCGAGCTGAGTTGATCAGCTTGATTGTTAAGGCTTTGAAGCTAGAGACTTCGGCAGAATCAGACTTCACCGATACAGATGCTCATTGGGCTCATGATGCTATTACCACAGCACATGCACACGGGATAGCAAACGGCTATAGTGATAACCGTTTTGGACCGAATGAATGGGTTACGCGAGAAGAAATGGCTACCTTTGTCGTGCGAGCTGCGCAATGGGAAATCAGTAATACATCGATCAGTTTCACAGACGCTTCGCTTGTATCCAATTGGGCTCAACCAGCGATTTCCAAAGCCATTGCTGAAGGTATATTAAACGGATATACAGACGGTAGCTTCAAGCCTAAGGACAGAACAACGCGTGCTGAGGCAGCTGCAATGATCCTTCGTCTGATTAAGCTTCAACCATAACGAAACTCTAGGATGATATTAACAAACAAAGGCTATTTCAGGATGTAAAGATCCTACGAAATAGCCTTTTGTTATTTATTGATCCATGAGGAATATAACTTTTTTGAAGATCCTCAACTCAAGAAGGTTCGCTAGACACCTTTGCAACGGTTCGTTTAATGGTAAAATATCTAAAAATGGTTCATGTTGGGGGATGCGCATGTATAAACTGATGATCGTTGATGATGAATTGCTCATGCGGGTTGGAATTCGTTCCATGCTGAATTGGGAAGAGTACAACTTCTATGTTGTTGGTGAGGCTGGAAATGGAAAAGAGGCATTGAACCTTGCGCTTGAAGTGATGCCTGATCTAATTATTACGGATATCAAGATGCCGATTATGGATGGGCTACAGCTTATACAAGAGGCTTCGTACGTACTGAAAACCTGTAAGTATGTCATTCTGAGTAACTTTGACGAATTTCATTATGTAAAAAAGGCACTAAAACTTGGCGCTTCAGACTACTTGATTAAAAGCGAGATTACAGAAACTGCCCTTATCGATCTTCTGAGTACCGTTGGACAGAAACTACAAAGCGAACATGTACATCCAACCAACACATCTTCTAGAGCATATGATTATTCCAACAGCCTAAGACATCTAAAGGACACCTTCTTCCAAGATATTGTAAGCGGATTCATAAGTGAAAAGGATATTGTCACTAAAGCGGAAGAACTGCATTTTCGTATACGATCGGACCAGTTGGTCGTCATCAAGTTCGTCGTGAACTATTACGAGGATGCGAAGAGGAAATATATTGAAAAGGGGGAGAAGCTACTCCGGTTTTCGATGCTTAATATTATGGAAGAGATCATTCCATCGAAATGGGAGAAAGAGATTTTCGTTGAAAGTTCTTCTGAATATTGGCTTATCGTTAATGTACTTCCAGAGAGCCAATCTGTACACGCCGACTTGAATAAACTATGTAATAAATTGCTCTCTTCAATCAAGGATTTTATGAATCTATCACTCACGGCTGGTGTGAGTAGAATGACTTCCGGTTTACCTCACATTAAAATGGCCTGCCAAGAGGCAGAAATGGCTCTACAACAGGGTTTCTTCACAGGGAGCAACCAAGTGTTGTATTACGATGATATGGTTCAATCCCCCGATAGAAATGAAGTAAAAGGAGCTCTGAGCACGCAACAAGAAAGAGATTTTATGAAGTTGTGGGTAAGTAAAGACATCCAAAAGGCGGAGGAGTTCCTTGAAGGAATTCGCTCGGACCTGGAAGCGCAGCAGGCGGATGAGCATAGCATTCGCAAGCAATATATCATGGTAATGGAAACAATACACTCCCATCTATCGCGAGCCACGGAAAGAAGTACGCCTTCTTTTACAAAGAAATCGCCATATGAAACTCTTCTGAAGGGTGAGTATTGGGAGGACATCCATCAGGATATGCTTGCTCATATTGCATATTACTTCCAAATCGATTCCGAAAATAATCAGGAAAGTACTTACGCAGATCTCGCCATCGCGTTGATCGACAAGTATTATGCCGAAGATATTTCGCTGCAAAGTATCGCTAGCCAAATCAGTGTTAATCCGTCGTATCTCAGCCGATTGTTCAAGCAGGAAAAAGGAGAGAACTTTATCACGTACTTGACTCGTGTTCGGATTGAACATGCCAAGGCGTATCTATTGAGCAGGGGAATGAGAGTGTACGAAATCGCAGAAAAGGTCGGCTACCATAATTACACGTACTTCAGTAAGATTTTCAAAAAATCGGTAGGCGTCACTCCGGAGGAATATCGAGAATTACAGCAGGCATGAGTGTAATCGGTGAATAGAGGTGCAACTTATGAAGCTTGTCCAGCCCTTCCAAATCAAGCACAAAATTATGGTGATCTGTATGACGGTGATTATCCTTCCGGTATTTGTGATGACAATCAATTCGTATTACTCCTCAGAGCGGTTATTGGCGCAGAATTATACAACCTTGCTAAGCGATCTGGCCAAACAGACGAATATTCGAATTGACGAATTCTTGAAGGAGATTGAGAAAATCACGCTGCTAGCCAGCACTGGCCTTAGCAATAATCTATCTGCGACCCATGAAGGAAGCTTTCCGATCCAGGATTTCCTGCGAGAGGGTAACGAACAAAATGAGATTGCCGCATACAATATTTTGATGAATTATATCATGATGAAGGATCGCGTATTCTCCATTTACCTCTACAATATGAACGGGGGACAGGATCTGTTCGTCAGCCCACACCAGCCCATTGACCCCAACTTCAAAGTGGCGAACGAATTGTGGTTTAAAAAGTTCATGCACGAAAATGATCGAACCATTACGCTGACAACGCGAATCGATGAGCAATTGGAGAATAAGATACTGGCGGTGTCACACGCTCGCAAAATTCATGATGTGGCTAGTGGGGAACTTCTTGGTGTAATCGTTGTCAGCATTGATATCAAATTTATCGAAATCGTCAACCGCAACCTGCAGGAAGGACTGCGCTCCAGATTCATGATCGTCGATGAGAATGACAAGATCGTATATAACGTGAACGATCGATTAATTGGTACACTGTTCCGAGACAACGTTCGTCCGCCTGAATCATTGAATGTCGTTGTGACCAGCCCGCTTAGTCAACAAAAATGGACAACGTATTTATATATGCCCTTGGATGAGCTAACTGCTGATGGAAAAATATTGGGTCGTAATCTGGTGACGCTGGCCATTGTCATTGTTCTTTTTGCTGCGGTCATATCCATCTTTCTATCTCATGTCATTACAACTCCGATTAAGAAGCTGCTCCGGAATATCTCTCTGGTCGAGAAAGGCCAGTTCGAACAAGTCGTACCTATTGGCTCCAGAGATGAGATTGGACATTTATCCATTCGATTCAACAGAATGTCGCATGAATTGAAGCGAATGGTCGAACGGATGCAGCAGGAAGAAATAGAGAAAGCCAAGGCTGAGATGCGTGCGCTTCATGACCAGATCAAGCCTCATTTTCTGTATAACACACTTGGTTCGGTAAAATGGATCGCCTCGATGCAACAGGCTGACAAAATCGTGGAAATGACCGATGCGCTAATCTCGATGCTCCGCTATGCAACAAAATCCGATGGAACCCTCGTAACCATTCGTGAAGAACTCGATAATATAGCGAATTACGTAACGATCCAGAATGTCAGGTACTACGATTGTATTCAGATGAGATATGAAATTGAGGATAAACTGCTGGATTATCGCATGCCCAAAATGATCCTGCAGCCCATTGTAGAGAACGCCATTTTTCATGGACTGGCCGAACTCGAAGAAGACGGAATCATCACTATCCGGATTCAATCACAGCTGGATGAAGTTGTGATCGAAGTCTGCGATAATGGCGTCGGGATGGATCATCAT
Source organism: Paenibacillus sp. SZ31 (assembly GCF_012912005.1). Classification (GTDB taxonomy): domain Bacteria; phylum Bacillota; class Bacilli; order Paenibacillales; family Paenibacillaceae; genus Paenibacillus. The sequence goes on along the minus strand of NZ_JABBEA010000002.1, from coordinate 299,375 downwards.
ACGATGCAGAACTTGATGGAAGAAAAGTCCGGTGCCAGTTCAGGAACGAGCGGAATTGGATTGCATAATGTGCAGCGGCGGATTCAGCTTCATTTTGGTAAACCTTATGGAATACAGGTGGAAAGTAAAATAGGTGAAGGTACCATTTTCTCCATTCTGCTGCCGGCCATCTCAGAGTTTAGATAGAACAAAAGGGCTTACAGTATGAACTGCAAGCCCTTTTGTTCACCCTTTGACACTTCCTAGCACCAAACCTTTGGTGAAGTATTTCTGTAAGAACGGATACACGAGCAGAATCGGAATGGCACCCAAGAACATCTGAGCAGCGCGTCCCGTTCTGGCGTTCATCATGGATAACAGTTGCGTATAGTCTGATCCAGATTTCAGCATGATTTGTTCAAAGCTCTGCAGTAGAGTCTGGAGGTAGCTTTGTAATGGATAATTAGCTGGATTATTCATATAGATAATGCCATCGAACCAAGAATTCCAGTGGGCGACGATACTGAACAAACCAACTGTTGCGAGAGCGGGCTTGAGGAGGGGGAGTAGAATACGAAGCAATACCTGTACAGGCCCAGCCCCATCGATAATTGCTGATTCTTCAATTTCCTCAGGCAACCCTCTAATGAAATTCATGAGGATAATCATACTGAATACGGGGAGAGCCCCAGGCAGGATCAGAGACCATATGGAATCGATTAGTCCCATTTTGACGACTACCAGATAGGTTGGAATTAGTCCTCCGCTGAATAACATGGTTACGATGAAAAATCCCATATAAATATTGCGCCCCATTAATTTTTGTTTCGATTTGGAGAGGGGATACGCCGTAAGAACGATCAGAACCAGATTCACCAACGTTCCGAGAACGGTTCGCTGGATGGCGACCCAGAGAGAGGAGAAGAAGGACCCTCCAGTTAATGCAAATTCATAGGCCTTAGTTGTGAATTCCACAGGCCAGAACGTAACACTGCCCGCAGATACAGCTGAACTGCTACTGAATGAAACGGCCAACAGGTTGATAAACGGCAGGATACATAGTAGAGAGATTAGAAGCAATATGGTGTAGTTTAGGATAAGAAACACACGCCTGCTCATACTTTTATCGTGGATCATAATGTTAGTTCCTCCCTCTTAGAAGATGCGATAGCCAGCTACTCTATAAGCCAGAATGTACGATACGGCAACCAGAACACTGGAAATGATGGATTTGAATAATCCGACAGCGGTACCAATCGAATACTGTGCCTGCTGAATTCCCAGACGGTATACATAGGTATCAATAATATCACCGGTCTGATAGACGACAGGGGAGTAGAGATTATAGATCTGGTCAAAGCCAGCATTGAGTACGTTTCCAAGTGACAATACTGTCATTAAGACAATGGTTGGCATGAGGAGAGGCAACGTAATGTAGATCGTCTGCTTCCACCGTTTCGCTCCGTCGATCACCGCGGCCTCGTAAAGTCCGGGGTCAATACTAGTTAAGGCTGCTAAGTAAACAACTGTGCCAAAGCCGAAGCCCTTCCATATGTCACTTACAATCATCGTCCAAGGAAAAATAGAGGGTGTGCCAAGAAAGGAGATCGGTGCAATCCCGAATATACTTAGAAATGTATTGATAATGCCGTCAGAGCTAAGGATATCCAGCATGATGCCGGCCATAATGACCCAAGAGAGGAAGTTCGGAATGTAGACAAGTGTTTGGAATGTACGTTTGATTCCACTGTGTAGTACCTCGTTAAGCAGTAATGCGAAAATAACGGGCACGATTATACCACCGATAATCTTGAAGACAGACATGTACAGTGTATTCCAGATCGTTCTTACGAAGTTCGGCTGATTAAAGATGTGGGTAAAATTATCCCATCCTACCCATGGCGAGTTGAAACCGAGGCCCGGATTGTACTTCTGAAATGCAATAATAAGTCCGTAGAAAGGGATGTAACTAAAGATGAAGACCAAGACCAGGCTTGGGATCAACATGAGATGGTAAGCACGCTGCTGATTCCATTTTCTCAGCATTCGTATTCCTCCGTTCTTGGCGCGATGAATTTGTAACCGCTACCAAGAAGAGACGAGAACATACCCATCCCTTCTTGGCAACAGACTTATTATTTTCCGTATGCCTCATTGACTGCCTGGGTTGCGTCATCGCCTCCGGCTGCACGCCAATTCTGGACAATCACATCGAAATAATCGATACTTTCGCTCCCCATAATAATCTTGGTGAAGCCTTCGGTCAGGATATCATCTAAGGTTGTGCCGTAGCTCGACAGGATTTCTGGCGTAACACCCCATAGGGCCGTTTTCGTATAGTTCTCGCTGTCGAGTACTTTCTTGGCAAGACCATAAGCATTTTTGGGAGCACCTTGCTGTAAATAATCACCGATCGCTCCAGGTGTTGCATTCTCCATGAATTCAACACTGTTGTTATATTTTTGCCACATTCCCGAAGTCGTGAGTCCACTCGTATCCTTGGATTCAAGGGCAACTGACACAGCCTCAAATTGCTCGTAATCCGAATTTGGATTAAGTACACGGAACGCACCAACAACATGGGCAATATCGTTATCCAGCAAGGCAGATAGCGTTTCTGGAGATTCTTTGCCATTGCCTTCATCCACGATATAAGCATAGTCGTTCAAAATTTTAATCACTTCTTCAGGACGCTTGAATCCCTTTTTCATGACGATATAATTATTGTTGGCGAAGAAAATGGATTGTTGTGCTTCCTTCCCATCGACGGTAGGGATGATATAAGGATAGAAGATGGCGTCCTTACCCAGATTGGATACCGTATCTACACCCGGATTATAACCCCACCATTGGTAATAAGGCTGTATCCCCACTTTGCCGGCTACAATATCCGCGTTCATCGCATTAAAGTCTTTGATTGCAAATTCCGGATCAATGATGCCTCGCTTGTACCATTCTGACCACTCAGCCAGCGCATTCTTCATCTCAGGCTGCACGGAGCCATACACGAGTTGTCCACTGTTATCCTCCATCCACATATCCGGATGCGCATTCCATGCAATAGCGAGCAGGTTGAGGTAATCCAACGATTGGTCTACGGCTATACCATAACCGCCGTGCTTATCCATGAATTTCAATGCCATATTCTTGATGTCTTCCACAGACTTCGGATCCTGGACTCCCAATTCTTCTTTCCAGTCATTCCGGATCCAGATGAAGTCTGGTTGTTCAATTAATCCCCAGTGCATCTGCGGTATGCCGTATAGCTTACCATCCTTTTTTCCAGACTCGTAACTATCCGCATCCGCTTCCATGTAACCTTTGAGACGATCTGAAGCATGTTGGTCAAAGACCTCAGAAAGATCCATGACCATATCTGCTTCGACCAACTGTCTGAGTTGTGATGGATTTACCCTGAATACGTCAGGAAGATCGTTCGATGCGATAGCCAAATTCAGTTTTGTATCGTACTCGTCGCTGACCCAATCTGTTTTGACATCAATATTGAACTTCTCTTTGTAGCGCTTAATCCACACATTGTTTGTGATATCGTCGCCCTTTGGATACTTGGCAGAAGTGTATTCTGACGTTACGGTGTGAATGGTTGTCGTTCCAGCCTCATTGGAATCCGGGTCCGTCGTGGTATCTTTCTCCGTGTTGCTTCCATTGCTACAAGCTGCGAGTAATAAGGTAGACAGGCACAAAGACAAGACTAAAGTTTTCGTTTTCTTGTTCATTTCTTTTCCCCCTTATCAGTCATATTTCAATATCGCTTTCTTGAAAATATTCTAACCGAGAAAGGGGGAAGGAGATATAAAGGTTATTGACGAGAATCCGTATGTTTTTTTACTTTCGAGTTATAGCGGAGAAAAGATCCACGAGTTCTGTGCACTTTTTTTACTTTTCACTCCTTCTTTTTTTACTCATGTCTCCAAAAATCGCTTGAGATGACGATCGATAACGCGTGAATCCGCTTCGTTAGCTCCGATCCCAAAGCAGTGTCCCCATTTGGACTCTATAGGCTGAAAAACAGCATTCGGCATATGTTGAACATCATACGCACTGTCCTCTGGCGTGAAGAACAAGTCACTTGACCCTGGCATAACGAGTGCAGGAGAGGTGATCTTGCTTAGCGCCTGTTCGAAGTTGCAGTTATCTACGGGATTAACGCTAATGTCTCCATGTATTCCTGTACGCAGCATGGTAATCAAGTCGTTAGCATCAAAGGATAAAAACACCTGGTCCCAGTAATCTTCTACATAAGATTTCAAGGTATCGTAACCTTCGGATTGATACAATTTCTCCAAATAGTACGCCTGCGAGAACCCCCATGGAGCATAAGCTCTACCCATCGCTGCGAGACCGGCAACCGGAGGGCGGTCATATCTACCATTTTTAAAATTCGAATCTGCCTGTAATGCCGAGATCATGGATTCGAACACCAGCTGTGTATGTGGTCTGCTCTTTGCTGTTCCGCCAAAGGGGGCAATACGTTCGACCATCTCAGGATAACTCGTTCCCCATTGATAAACCTGCATGGCACCTAAAGACCAGCCAACAACGAGTTTAATTTTGGTTATTCCGAACTTTTGAGTAAGCAGTTGATGTTGAAAACGCACATTGTCATACATCGAGATGAGAGGGAAGTTTTCCTTATCATACGGGGCAGGGGTATTGCTGGGAGAGGACGATAATCCGTTACCCAACATATTAGGCACGATGATAAAGTACCGACTGGGATCCAATGCCTTGTCCGCTCCAATTAACCATTCATTATCTGTGTGAAGTCCAGCAAACCACGTTGGAACGACAATAACATTGTCCTTTGCAGCATTTAAGTTTCCATAGGTCTTGTATGCAATAAAAGCTTGAGGGAGCTGTTGCCCCGATTGAAGTATTGTATCTTCAAGGTTATATGTTTCATAATCGTTCATGGATAGATTCTCCTTTAAAATAAAGTAATAACTTGATTTCACTCTACAATAGGCCTATCATCAATTCAATGAAACGTTATCGAACATATCATTCATTTATTTTGAACAGAGAAGGTGCTTGATTCATGGAAATACGCCAACTAAAAACCTTTTGGACACTTGCTTCAACCTGCAGCTTTCATCAGACGGCTGAATTATTGAGTTATGTTCCATCTACCATAACGATGCAAATCAAATCGCTGGAAGAAGAGCTCGGTGTGAAATTGCTGGATCGATTAGGAAAAAAGGTCGTGTTAACGGATGCTGGCCAACAATTTTTGCCGTATGCCACTAAAATCTTAAACGATGTAGAGGAAGCAAAATGCATATCTAGTCAACAGGGGGAATTGGCAGGAACGGTTGTCATCGGAGCAGATGAAGTGCTATGCGCTTATCTTCTTCCAGCCTTGTTCAAACGCTTCCGAGCGGAGTATCCTGGTGTGCGGTTATTGTTCCGCCCTTTGTCCGGCCAAGAGCTTAAATCCAGTCTGAGAGAAGGACAGGCCGATGTCGTTTTTGTATTGGATGAGCAGGTTGTTTCCAAAGATCTTCATTCAGAATTTTTAAAGGAGGAGAACTTTCAAATGGTCGTTTCTCCCGATCATGTGCTGGCATCACGTCCCTCGTTAATCGTTGATGACTTCCACAAACAGCATTTTTTGTTGACCGAAAAGAACTGTTCTTATCGCACTTATTTTGACCAATCCCTACTAAAAAAAGTTGCGGATGCTCTGACAGAACTGGAGTTCCATAGTGTAGAAGCCATTAAACAATGCGCTGTAGCTGGTCTAGGGGTCGCTTTGTTGCCTGAACTGGCTCTAAAGAAAGAGTTGAGCGAGGGAGATTTGGTTGCTTTGCCGTGGGATTTATCGGAAATAACCTTTACGGCACAGATGCTCTGGCATCGGGAGAAGTGGATATCTCCGTCCATGACTGCTTTCATGCAGGTCGCGAAGAGTGAGTTGATTTGATTGTTCAGAATTTGTTTAGACGTATATGTTAAGATATTCTTCACAGAACATATGGAGGATTACAATGGAGAGAAAGATTAGAAATTCTGCAAAAGCATTAATTATCAAAGATGGGAGAATGCTTGCGATTAGGCAGGAAGATAATGGCGATGTAATCTATCTCTTGCCTGGCGGGAGCCAAAATGCAGGTGAAACACTGACTGATGCCGTGAAGAGAGAAGTAGCAGCAGAAATCGGAGTAGACGTAGAGCCTTTATCCTTGGAATTCGTAATTGAAGGTGTATATGGCGCAGCTCTTCATCGTGTAGATTTTGTTTTTTTATCCGAATACATAGGTTTAATGGACAATAACAGTTCTATTCTGCCAAGTGACGAAAACCAAGTAGAATATGAATGGCTTGACATTAAAAGCTTGATCCAACAACCTTTATTGCCCTCAAAATTACGAAAGCAGATCATTAGATTGGTTGAGGGAGAAAACACGGTTATGTATTTAGGAATTGAAGAAGACGAGGACCTGAATGGTTAGTCATGCCACACGGATGTGCAATTCTATACGTAAACAAGCGGCCGTCTTGTATTTATAGAGGAAAGGCTATTTCAAAGGACATAATGGTCCAGTGAAATAGCCTTTTTGCCGTTGAAAAAAAGTGTGCAGAGCGATTCGAAAATGAACATCTAGGCTAAGGGGTTACATTAGACCAGGTGTTACATTTCTTGTTCCTTCACGCCTACTGTCATATTTTTCTGACCCCACATTACCATGGATTCAATTAAAGGAACCAATTCCTTGCCCGATTCTGTGAGCGAATACTCCACTCTCGGTGGAACCTCGTTATATTGTTCCCGATGCACGATGCCGGAATGAATCAAATCCTTCAAACAGTTCGTTAGCATCGTTCCGGTAATGCCAGGATCGGAAGATTCCACTTGCCTCCAATGACCTGAAATGCATAAGTCGCTGGACATAACTGATCGAAATTAAACTCGTATTTCACTTGATACCCTCCAATAGTATACTTTTTGATACTAAGTCAGAAAAAGAATCGTACTTGTTCAGAAGATTGTAGACATTATAATCAAACTAAGACGAGAAAATCAATTCATAAGACAAGATAAAGGCGGGATACACGTGAGTAACGAATCTATGATGTGTGATCTGGAAACAGGCGTATGTGGTGTGAGCGAAGAAGAGGCGATGCAAGAAATCAATCTGAATCATGTTGAGAAAAGGATAACTCTTTATTACGCAACAGATCCGATTTGCTCTCACTGCTGGGCGCTTGAGCCTGTGCTTCATCGGTTTGTTGAGGAATACGGTCATTATTTTACGCTGCAAATCAAAATGGGTGGGCTACTGGCTAGCTGGAATGGTTTCTCGGATGGCACTAATGGGATTCAGAAACCTTCGGACGTTGCAGAGCATTGGAAGGAAGTGGGTGAGCATTCACGCATGCCCATCGACGGTTCCTTATGGCACGATAATCCAATACTTTCTTCTTATCCGCCATCTCGCGTATTTAAGGTCATTCAGAGTACACATCCTGGGAAAGAGCATGACTTTTTAAGACGTGCGCGTGAAGCCGTGTTTGCATTTAATCGAAATATTGGAGAAGATGATGTGCTGACGGATATCGTCGATCAACTGGGCTTGAATGGAAAACAAGTGGTTGAAGCAGCTGCACAGCAATCTGCACAAGATTTATTAGAGAAAGACTTTGAGAGTGTGGCTAGTTTGGGAGTTAGAGGTTTCCCATCCATTATCATTGCGAATGAAGAGAACCAAGGATTGAAAATTGTCGGAGCGCGTTCTCTTGAAACATATGTGCAAGCACTTCAGCAGGTGCTCGGTGGTAATCTGAAACCCAAACAGATAACCTCGTTGGAACAGAAAATCAATGAGGGACACCTTCTTTTTTCTAAAGAAATGGAGGTCTTGTACAATATAGAAAAGAGTGATGTTGAAACATATGTGAAATCTGAATTGGCGGAGCACACATATCGTACGGGTCATATTTTGAATGAGATGTATATTGAGCATATCTGAGGAACTATGTCATAATCTTCCTGCTTCGACACACGGATGTGTTATTCGCACAGGCAAGTCGTCCACCCATTGCGTAGACTGAAGTAGATCAAGTCAAGTGAGGTGAATTCCATGGCTAAGACCAATGAAATACACGTCAAGGCAAAACGGCTCAAGGATCGTCCAGTCTGCGTGACTCTTCATAATGGCGAAACGTACATTGGCTACATCTCTGGTGTCAACAACGCAGGCGTAGTGATTACCGGGGGCGGAAAACTTACTCAAGCCGCAATCACAGCACCCTCATATGAGGGTAGTGCTCGCAAAACAAAATCTAAAGCAGAGGCTACGAGAAAAAAAGCATCCTCGAGAAACCGTAAACGGGTGAAGAGTACACGTAAGTCGCAGGTACGATCCCGGTCGGTATCTCGTGCAACGTCTCGGCCAGCTCAGGTATCCTCTTTCATGCCTATGCTAGGCTCATTGTTAGGTGGCTTCGGCGGAGTTGGCGGTGCAGGCTCGATTGGAGGTATGTTAGGCGGTGGTATGCGTTTGTTTGGCATGATCCAGCGATTTACACCTGTGGTTAAAATGGGGTATGGCATGATTAAGCAGATTCAGCCATTTATGGGGGCAGTTCAAGGGCTAATGGCTCCTCAGAGCCAAGCTCAATCCACCCCAGCTGAAGCGGAAGAGAACGAGGACTAATCAAGTGCTCATACAAGTAAGAAAAATGAAAGCTGCTTCCCGTGATCAATGGAGGCAGCTTATTTGCATGTCGCTGCATTCATTAGATCATTTACAGCGATTCGCGTAAACAAGGTGCCTTGTAACAGTGAACACAAATAAGGGGCCTTCCCAGTCATCGGTATGACTCATGGGACGGCCCCTCACTATACTGATCTTGCGTAGCATTGAAACACGCAGGGTACTTTGGGCTACTTTAATGAAAAAGGAAGTTCAGCTAGCCTTCTTCAATTAAGCCTGTTTGGTTTTCAAGCGAATCACGTTCCATGAAGCTTTGTTCAGGACAGCTTGCACTTTACCCTGATCAACCGTTGTATGTCCGCCGTTGTGTGGAACCACATTGCGTGGGTTCGCTTTGGTATTGATGGCTTTCAGATCGTCGTTCTCCAATACGATATGCTCAATAAATGTAGTTTCCCCGAAGGAGCGAAGATCCACATTCAGTTCCATCTGTTCTTCCAGATGTCTGTTGACCGCAAAGATCGTGATCATTCCGTTTTCTTCATCATGCACACTGATGGCTTCGAGATAAGGCACATCTGTAAAGTCTTTGGAATCATACTTCGGCGAAGATACAACAGATTGCAGTACAGTACCGCGACCGAAGTTGGATGCATGCATGAACGGGAAATAGGTCGTTTGGAACCAGATCGCTCCGTTATTCTCCGTCATGATCGGTGCAATGACATTGATCAGCTGTGCAAGGCAAGCCATCTTGACACGGTCCGCATGTTTGAGCAGCGTAATCAGGTAACAGCCCACTGCGAGAGCATCTTCATGTGTATATACATCTTCGAATTCTGGTGGTGCAATCTGCCAGCGTTCTTCAGCTCGGCTCGTGCCGATGGAGTTCCAGACGTTCCATTCGTCCAGCGACAGCATCAATTTCTTTTTACTGCGTTTCTTGGCTTGTACATAGTCGCAGATCGATGCCACGCTGTCGATGAATTGGTCCAGATCCAGCGAAGTAGCCAGGAAATTATATGTGTTGTCTTTATTATTGTTGTAGTAAGCATGCAAGGACAGATAATCCACATTTTCATAAGACAGGTCGAGAACCGTCGCTTCCCAATCTGCAAAAGTACTCATACCACGGCTGGAGCTACCACACGCCACCAGTTCAATATTCGGATCGACCCATTTCATCGCTTTCGCCGTTTCATTCGCAATTCGTCCGTACTCATGAGCGGTCATGGCACCAATCTGCCAAGGTCCGTCCATTTCATTACCAAGACACCACGTTTTGAATTTATGAGGATCTTTGTACCCGTGGGAAATCCGTAGATCACTCCAATAGGTACCTGATGGATGGTTGCAATACTCTACCAGGTTTCTTGCCGCATCTATGCCGCGGGTACCGAGATTGACCGCCATCATGACTTCGGTTCCAACCAGTTTGGCCCAATCCGCGAATTCGTTGGTGCCGACCGCATTGGTTTCAATGGTCCACCAGGCAAGCTCAAGTCTGCGTTTGCGTTCCGCTACCGGGCCAACACCATCTTCCCAATTGTAACCGGATACGAAATTCCCGCCCGGATAACGGATAATGGGCACATTCAATGCTTTGATCGCTTCGATGGCATCCTGGCGGAAACCTTGCTCATTCGCTGTGGGATGACCAGGGTCGTAAATACCACCATAGACAGCACGTCCCAAATGTTCAACAAAAGAGCCGTACAGACGTGGATCGACCTCGGCTACCTGAAAATCTTTATCAATAAGCATCTTGGATGTAAGCAAAATGAAAACCTCCATAGAATTAATTTTAGGTGTGTAAGAAACTTTGTTTCACGATGAGTTCGCATAAAAGCAAAATCAACTCATTGATTTGTTATCTAATGTGTATCATAATGCTATTATATTGAGCAAGCTTATTCTACAGGGTTCGCTAAATAGCGAATTCTAAATCAATAATATATTGAATTCTAAAGAGATAGGGAAGTGAAGTTCATGATGCTTGGCACGGATTCCTCATCCTTGACCATATATGAGGCGCTCGCCAGCGAGGCCCGCTTAAATATCGTTCGCTTATTATTGCAAAACAGGGAGATGCATATCAATGCGCTCGCCAAAGAGCTGTATCTGAGCAAAGCTATCGTTAGTACACATGTGAGCAAATTGCAAAAAGCGGGCATCGTAGGCAGTCGCATGAAGCGTGAAAACGGTGGAACGTATAAATACTGCTTTATTCTGCAAGAATTTATGACGATCAATCTCTCACCTGAACCAGTGGATGCTCCTTATCATGAAGTCTCTATTCCGGTTGGTCAGTATACGGATTATGAAGCTTGGCCTACCTGTGGCATTGCAACAACGACGCAAATGATTGGACAATATGACACACCAGCCTGTTTCATGGACCCGGATCGGGTCAATGCGGGTATTCTTTGGCTGGCACGAGGTTTTCTGGAATATAAGATTCCCAATTATCTGAATACAGAACAGCATCTCCAGGAAATTGAAATTTCCCTCGAACTCAGTTCGGAAGCACCCCAAGTCAATGAAAACTGGCCTTCGGACATCCGCTTTTCCCTTAATGGCAAACACCTGGGAACATGGACAAGCCCCGGGGACTTTGGGGATAGGAAGGGCAAACATACACCGCTATGGTGGAAATTGGACGTCAACCAGTATGGTGTACTGAAGGTGCTGCGCATTAATGGAGAAGGGACGTTTATGGATGGCCAGCGCATCTCGGATGTGCGTATCCATGATCTGCAATTGGATTCTTCCACCTACTGGACGTTTGGATTAAGACCGGAAGAAGGGGTGCCCGGTCGAGGCGGACTTACGTTGTTCGGGAAAGGGTTCGGTAACTACGATCAGGACATTTTGATTCGGTACTATTACGAGGCTGCAGCGTCGAAAAAGGAATAGAATAATCTGGAATTCTAGGATGAGATATAACCATCTGAATAAAAAGGAGCGTTTTCAAATGTCTAACAAGGTGATTGTGCTTTAGGTTCACAAAAGGATATTTGCGTTACAGGGATTCCTTTTGTGGACATTGTAGTGCGGGAAACCGTCCCGACAATGTTTACTGGAGGAGATCATGATTAACTTTAACGAGGCTGTTAACATTAGCAATACGCATGTACTGGCGCTGGTACCCGAGCTGTTTCATTTGGAGGGCTACAACATTCATATTATCCCGCCTCATGAGGGTGGACGGAATGTCGTGTACACTTGTGAGCAAGAGGGGCGTGAATCGCTAATTCTACGCTGTCTTTTTTGCCTGACAGAAAGCGGGAAGATTACATTGCCGAACTGGAGTATGTCCGGTATCTGTTTGAGCACGGTGCAAGTGTCTCAAATGTGGTTAGCTCGAAAAAGGGCCATCTGTTAGAAGAGATCACTTATGATGAACATACGTTCTTTATCTGTATGTTTGTGAAGGGGTCCCACTTGCCGAATACTATTATAATAGCGGCAAAATTCTGGGAAAAATGCATCAGCTATCGAAAGGGTACAATCCCGTCCATCGCCGGCATCATTTGATTGACAATTACAGCGGTGAATATATCGATAACCTGTTTCCATGAGATGTATTCCACTGAAGCTCCTTTTGAGTATGAGGAAAGCTGAAGAGACCTGTACGTAAACTAAACCCTGAATAACCAAGGATTCATTAATTGTGGAGGCAGCCGGATCGACCGGTTGCCTCTTTGTTTGTCTGCGGCATGTTATTCAAATTTGGAAGGGGGCACGTTGTAAAATTTTTTGAATGCTTTGGAGAATGTAAAGGGATCGGGATAGCCCAGAAATCCGGCAATTTGCTGAATCGTATATTTTTTCTCGTACAGATAGTCTCTCGCCCGATTCATTTTGATTTGATTGATGTACTGCCCCGGTGTGATACCGAGAATTTTCTTGAACAACGAAATAAAATATTTCTCAGAGACGCCAGCAACGTCTGCAAGCTCGTTGACTCGGATGGCACGATGCAGATTCTCATCCACGTAGAGGAACACGTTCTGCAGAACCTCCAGACTTCCTTCGATTTTCCTCGGTTTTCGGTCTTTCAGAAATTCACCGTGATATAAGCCTTGCCCGTGTAATTCCAAAATTTTGGCGATGACGAGAAGCAGAGAAGCTTTCAAGTAAAGTGGACTTCCGGAAGTGCCGCGACTCTGCTTGAACCTTCGATAGGACGAGGTAAACAGCGTTGATTCTTCCTGAATCAGGTTACCAGGTACAATACCCGGAAGTTGAAACTCGCCGAGAATTCGCTTTTGCTCAGCGATGCTGAAATCAAAGTGCATGTATACGAATCGGCACAACTCTCCGGTCGTGGAAGCAGTGTAAGGCATGTCCGGATAAAAAAACACCACGTCACCTGGGCGCGCCATATGCTCGGTTCCATCAATGGTAATCTTGACGGAGCCTGCTGTAATGAACCACAGATCATAATCGGAATGAGACTTGTACTCCGTCCAATTGCTGTCGTGCGTTTGTTCCAGATAAGAGCTCATGCGAAGTGTGATATACTCCGAAAGTTCGTCAATTATACTCATATTTACAGTCTCGCCATGCATCTAATCCAACTCATTCCTCTCTACTTTATGACATCCTGGATTTTTTACTATCATAACAAAGGATTTATATCTTGTTAATTATCGTACCATATGACATGTATTGAAAACTATCACACATTCCGATTCCAGCCCACTCACCTATAATGAACTTATATCGTTACGAGGAGGGGTTATTGATGAATGCTACAAACACACAGCATCCAAAGGTAGTCGTTATTGGGGCGGGCAGCCTGTTTTTCGGTCGTCAGTCCATCTGGCAGATGGTTCACTCCCCATATTTGAATCAGGGCACGCTGGCTTTGGTGGATACGGACGAGGAACGGCTCTCCAAAATGGTAACACTGGCGGAGAGGGTCGCACGGGAGAACAACGTATCCTTAAAGATTGAGGGTTCAGTAGACCGACGACAGGTGCTTCCGGGAGCAGACTTCGTTGTACTCAGCTTTGCGGAGCAATCGGTGAAATATCGGGGCATTGACTGCCAGGTTTCTCTAAAGTATGGGATTCGCATGTGTTCCGGCGATACGATTGGCCCTGGAGGAATCTTTCGCGCGATGCGGGAACTACCGGTTATCATGGAGTGCGCCAAAGACATCGAGGAGCTGTGTCCAGATGCGTGGGTGATCAATTATATTAACCCGTCTACCGTTCATGGCATCGCATTACATCGATATGCTCCGAAGCTTAAATCGTTTGCGCTGTGCGATAGTCATCATATGCCGCATAAGAAAGCCTATTATGCCGTACGAGCCGGAATCATTGGAGACAATAGCCAGTTCACTGAAGAGATCAACCAGAAATTCGATTTTCGTATCGCAGGTGTCAATCATTTCACTTGGCTGCTCAAAGCCGAGTATGAAGGGGGAAATGTGATGCCCACGATCGCAGAAGCCATGCGCAAGATGGCAGGTGATGAAAATAACGGCGGTGATCGGGGCGCAAAAGCTCTTTTTAACGATGCGATTACCTATGAACTGTATGATATTTTCGGAATCATTCCCACTTGTACGGCGCATACGAAGGAATACGTTCGGTATTGGCAAGGTCTTGGCAAAACTGCGGACACGATTCCACCATTATCGATCTGGGAGACAGAGGACAGATATGAGCGTCACGACGAAATGTGGCGTCAGGTGGATGACTTTCTAGCGGGAAACATCCCAATTGCTGATTACATGAGTACCTTCGGACCAGATCATGCGACCGACATCATTGAAAATATGGTAGGGAACTTGGGTAAAAAATTCTTCATCAATACGCTCAATCAAGGTGCGGTAATCAATATGAATAACGATTCATTCCTGGAACTACTGTGCGATGTAGATATGGATGGGGTGAAACCACTCCATGTAGGCGAGATGCCGCGTGGGATAAGAGGCATGCAAGAACTTGTACTGGATACGCATGAGCTCACAGTTGAAGCTGTTCTGGAACAGAGCTATGAGAAACTGAGAAGGGCGATGCTCACTGATCCGCTCGTGAATTCCATTAGTGATGCAGACAAGATCATCCATGAATTGTTGGAACTGGAGCGCAAGATGATTCCGGACGTTTGGTACAAGGATAGACTGCAGTATAGCTAAGAATAGATAACGATCAAAGACCGCGTCGGTTCCTTCCAAGGGACTTGTCGAGGGACAAGAACATGTTCCCATTAAAGTCGCTATATTAGCGGCTTTTTTATTTTATCGGGTACCGACCAGAGTAGACAAGAACATGTACCAATACCGATTAGGCGTATATCTCATCGTTGTTTTGCGTTAATTCATCATGTTAACGATCAGGTTAGTTGAAGCTCATTCACGCTGAAGCGCATCACAAGTGAATAAAAATTGTTGCGGCA
Organism: Paenibacillus sp. SZ31; assembly: GCF_012912005.1. Taxonomy (GTDB): domain Bacteria; phylum Bacillota; class Bacilli; order Paenibacillales; family Paenibacillaceae; genus Paenibacillus. The sequence goes on along the minus strand of NZ_JABBEA010000002.1, from coordinate 284,301 downwards.
TACTACTTTAGTAGGACTACAATCTCCTTTAGTTGGCTTTAAAATGTCTTGGTAGACTTGAAGAAAATCTATCAAATAGTTTGTGGAAGGATGAGAGAACATAGTGCGGAAATATGCAAAGATTTTATTTATGTTTTTACTAGTTATTGTCCTGCTGATCAGTTCGATTTCAAACGTATTAATTACATACGTATCGGCTGCTGGTAACGATGTGACGAATCAAGTAGGAACAATGTCAGCAGCTACACTTATGGATACACCTGATCTAGAGAAAGATACGGTATCGCTAACCTTCAAGACAGATCAGGATTTTCAGGCGGATCTTGCTCTCCAGCCAGATAAAGTTACTGGGCAAAAGAATGGAGCATTAGTTAACGGAACAGACATTGGGTGGACAATTACAGTAAACAAAGAGAATGTTGCTGTTAATAATACAGTGCTCGTTGATATGATTCCAGATAGCCAGATTCTGGATGAATTATCGACACGAGTGAATGGAGGGCTACCACAAGGATCTGTAATAGATTATGGAAGCAGCAATATTTTAAGTACATCGGGAAGCTATGATGCTACAACGACAGTGAATAATACAAAAAATATCACTTGGACGATTGTCGTGAATGAAGACGAACTGGCATTCAACAATGCTATTATCAAGGATACACTTCCTCTTGGGCTAACTTACATTGCTGGAACAGCAACTGTAAATGGTACTAGTGTTACTCCCGTAACAAGCGGCTCAGAGCTTACCTTCAACCTGGGTAATATTACAAAAGAGGTTACGATTACGTACGAAACTGAAATTGAGCCTGCTCGTTTCCAAACAAATGGCTCATATACTTTCACAAACGAAGCAGTCCTTACTTGGGATGGCCTTACTGGAAGCGGAGTAGTAAAAAATGCTTCAGTAGGAGTTGGAAGTAACTTATTCAACAAGTCAGGTGCGGGTTATAACCGAGCGAACGGTGTCATTTCTTGGTCAATTGATATTAATAGTGAAAATATTAATTGGGCTGCACCAACGATTACGGATAGTATCCCAATCGCTCAACAGTATATTCCAGGGTCTGCTCGAATTGTAGATCATCAAGGTAATGCTTATTCTGGCGGTAATTTTAACTACAATACTGGAACTTCAACACTTCGTTATACTTTTGGTTCTGCTATTAATTCACGATACACCATTACCTTTGATACAAAGCCAGCAAATACAGACAACATTACAGCTAACTTTATTAGCAGCTCTAGTAGTCACTTTTCAAACACAGCAAGCATTACTAGCGGTACAATTACACGTAATAGTACAGGTACGCAGAACTATACAAGTAATGTGTTGAAAAAGGATGCAGAAGGCTATGATCTAAATGTAGCTGGGCGTACGATTACGTGGAAGTTGACTGTCAATGAAAACGGGGCAACAACTCCAAGTGCACCGAAAGCAGGAACTGATCCTAGTTTGTACGCTGCTATTGCACTCCCAAATGTAAGTATTGTCGATACTATTCCAGCCGGACTTACCTTTATACCCGGTAGCGTCAGGGTACTTGATCGCAACAGTAATCCTGTCACGGGTCTGGTAACGGTAAGCGAAACAGATGTCGTAACCTTCGATTTTAATTCGAATATTACGGAGCAATACACGATCTACTTCGATACTGCCATTACGGATCTATCCAAATTCATATCACAAAATAGTACGTTGAATAATGGTAATTTTAATGTTACGAATAAAGCGACATTAACCCATGATAAAACGACAATATCCACTACTGATTCAGCAACTCAAACCGTCAGCAACCATATTGTAAGTAAAAAGGGTATTCCAACGGCTAATGGAAACAAGTATATTGATTGGGTTGTATATTTGAACTCTAATGCAGTAAATCTTAATCAGCTGCTAGATGTTGATAGATTCTGGTTAATTGATAACCTGCAAGCAGGTCTTGAGCTAGATACAACAAGCGTGGAATTAATCGCATATGGTGGAGCAATTAACGTACCTGACAATATGCCAGCAAACGGAAATGATGGCTTAGGTGCAGGTACACCAGTACTACTTGATGGCTCTCATATTGTCTATGATGCTACCACTAGAAAATTTAGATTTAATATTCCCAATGATACGATTGATAAGGCATATAAGCTTTCTTTCCGTACGTATGTAACAGAAACGGTAGCCTCTGGATCTCGCTTTTCCAACATGATTAATCTATTTGGCTCTAAAGATAATGTTGCTGTTCCAATCGATGGTGCTTACCAGTCTAACGATTCACGCCAAGTAACGTTCTTGGAAGCTGGAAGCATGGGATACGGTAATCTTGGTAAATTTATTGTTAAACAGGCAGATTTAGATGATAACAACGTTAAATTATCTGGTGCAACCTTTGCCTTGTATGATCAATATGGCAATAAGGTTCAAGAAAAAGTAACCGTAAATGGAGAACTGGAATTCAATCGAATTAAATATGACTTGCCTTACTATGTTAAAGAGGTAACGGCGCCAACAGGATATCTACTGAGTAGAAATGCAAGTGTGGACGGCACTCCAACAACTGTTACGCCAATAGGAGCTGTTGTAGAGAATGCGATTCCATTAACACTAACAGCTTCACATACTCCTAAGTATTTGGAATTGATTTTTGCTAATGAAGAGATTAGATCAACGGTGTTCATCAGCCCTGTGAGCGCAAACTTTGATAAGAAGGTATCCGCCCAAGCAGAAGTAAGGACAACGATGACGCTGAATGGAAACACATTAACAAGTGTCGCGAACGGTTTAACTTTGCTAACGTTAGGGACGGATTATACGGTTGTGGGCAACACAGTTACAATCCTGAAGGCGTACTTGGCGAATCAGTCGGTCGGCACGACAAACTTGATATTCACATTCAGCGGAGGAGCAACACAGACGCTTGCAATCACGGTAAGTGATACGACACCAGCACCAAGTTCAAGTTCAGGTTCAGGTTCTGCATCAGTACCAAGTTCAACACCAACACCAACACCAGAGCCAGCACCGGAGCCAGAGAAAGAAATTGATTCAACGCCAACACCTAAAGCATTCTACATTGATGGAGTTAATATGGATGTAATTAAGGCACTGGTAGCAAAAGCGAATTCTGTACCTGTAGTATCATTTAAGGATGTGCCGGCGATTTCCCCAAGTGCTAAAGCAATCGGGTTTGCAACTAAGCTTGGGATTATCAACGGATATGATGATGGTTCGTTTCGTGCTCGTGCTACGATAACTAGAGCAGAGTTTGCATCTATGCTAGTAAGAGCACTTGGATTAAAGTCAGAAGGTTACCCCGAATTTAAAGACACTCAAGGTCACTGGGCGGCCAATGCCATTGCTACATTAAAAACAATAGACATCACTAAGGGTTACTCAGACGGAACGTTCAAACCGGATCAGTCGATCACCAGAGCGGAAATCGCAGCTATGCTTTCAGAAGTAATGAACACTTCCTTTGTGAAAAATAATAAGTTCAAAGATGTTATAGGTCACTGGGCAGAGGCAGAGATTGGTACATTATCAGATATGGGGATTGTAAAGGGTACATCGGATGGTGTATTCAAACCGAATGCTAATGCTACGAGATATGAATCGTTACTCATGATCTTACGTATGCTGAATGCCAGTCTTGATCATTCGCTAAACGTAGAATAGAGGAATAGCGAATGAAGATCCGTGCTGGATAAACTGGTGAATCTGAAATCTCATACTCTAAAATAAGCTTACGACCGATTCCCAATATTTTTACCTGGGAATCGGTCGTTTAAATTTAGACTTGATAATGTAGTTCATCAGCTGCACACGGTATCTCATTTATTACTTGCTGCTTTAAGGGAAGTTTTAGGTCGTGGTCTTTGTTTTTATCTTTTGTCATGTATCAAGAAATCCTACTCCACTTTAAACAATCCAGCATGGTCTTCATAGTACGAAGTAATACAATCACGAAATTCTCCTACAGCAGGAGATAACCATTTTTGTTTGACCCAGGAGAGGCTAATGGGATATATCGCTGAATCATCAGCAATTTTCACATAACTTAACCCCAGTTTTCTACATACGGAGATCGGAAGCAACGCAACACCCTGATTAAGTTTGATAATTTCAAGCAGGGTATGAGAATCGACCTCAAATGCATGATTGGGCAGGAAACCTGCTTTTTCACAGAGCATGGTGGTAAATCGGCTGTACTCCTTATTATCTGCAAGGGAAATAAAGGGCTCATTTGCAACAACACTTAACGAGATGCTTGTCTCTCCGCCGTATGCATGATTCATGGGCACAACAAGAACAATGTCCTCCTCAACAAGAACAACACTCTCAATCTCCTCATCCTGAATCGGATGCCCCGTAATGCCCAGATGCATGTCGCCTTTCTTCAATCCTGTAATAATTTCACTACGAGTCCCAATGCCTTGATGAAGCTTGGTTTCGGGGGAATCGTTGATATAGTCACTAATAAGTCCAGTGAGGAATCGGGTATTGGTAATCGAGATCCTGATCGTATTGGATATTTGCTGTTCCTCCGCTTTTATCTCCATCTCTGCATTTTCAATTTCAATAAAAATCCGGTTTACATGCTTCAATAAAATCTCACCTGAGGAATTCAGTTGAATATTTCGTCCTCTCCTATGAAAGAGGGGGGTACCCAGTTCATCCTCAAGTCTTTTAATCGTCAAGCTTAGGGAAGGTTGAGCAATATTCAATTGTGCAGCTGCCTTGGAGATATGTTCGGTATAGGCAACGGTCTGAAAATATTTGAGCTGAAGCAGTTCCATTCACACGCACTCCTTATTTATTCTAATAAATATATATAGTACTTATTATGTATTATATTAAATTTAAATATTGATGTAGAATTTTTTTATGAGATACAGATCAAATTTTAAATAGTAAAAAATTAACTAAATTTAAGAGGTAGGTGTCTTTGATGAAAATCGATGTGAATAACATAGCTAAAAATCTGAATACACCCCTAACTGCTCCGGCATATCCAATGCCACCGTACAAATTCGTGAATCGTGAATATTTGAATATTATTTACCGGACCGATGAAAAAGCGTTACGGGCAGCCGTACCAGAGCCTCTGGAAATTACTGAACCACTGGTTAAATTCGAAGTGATGTGGATGCCAGATGTTTCTGGACTGGGTGCTTATACCGAAGCTGGACAAGTCATTCCTGTGCAATTCAATGGGGAGGAAGGCGATTATGTGCATTCGATGTACGTAGACAATTTCCCCGCGATTGCGAGTGGTCGAGAGCTCACCGCCTATCCGAAAAAGCTGGGTGCTCCCAAGTTGTATACCGATTCAGATACACTAGTTGGCACACTAGATTATGGAACGCTGCGTGTAGCCACGGCGACGATGGGCTATAAACATGTGGAGATGGATAAAGAGTTAGCCAAACGTGAAATATGCCGACCTAATTTTATGATTAAGATTGCTACGGACTACACCGGGAATTTAAGAATATGTGATCTGATCCGTACTCAAATTACGGACATCGAAGTGAAGGAAGCTTGGACAGGACCTGCCCGACTTCAACTGTTCGAACATGCGTTGGCACCTCTTGCAGATCTGCCTGTGTTGGAAGTGGTGTCCGCTTCTCATATCCTTACCAACCTAACCTTAAACGCTGCACAACCTGTATATAACTATCTGGAAGAAAAATAAGGGGGAAATTAAAATGAGAATTGCAATTGTAGGAGCAGGATCTTTGGGAACTATTGTAGGTGCATACCTTGCGGATGGCGGACTTGACGTTGAGTTAATTGATGCATATCAAGAACATGTAGATGCTTTAAATCAGACGGGTGCTAAAGTGACGGGTACCACAGAGTTTCAGTCCAAAGTAAAAGCAATTACTCCTGATCAAAAATCAGGACAATATGACCTTGTCTTACTTTTAACCAAACAACTTTATAACGATTCCATTCTTCAGGAATTACTTCCATTCTTGAAAGAAGACAGTATGGTGTGTTCCTTGCAGAACGGGATTCCGGAAGAAAAAGTGGCGTCCATTGTGGGTGAAAAACGTGTCATTGCAGGCTCCGTTGAATTTGGTGCTACGTTTATTGAACCAGGTGTATCAAGTCTGACTACCGAGTACACTCAATTTAAGCAGTATGCCTTTCAGATTGGCGAATTAAATGGTGAAATCACCGAACGAATTCAACACGTAAAATCGGTGTTGGACCTTGTGGGTGGAACACATATTTCCGATAACCTGGTTGGAACCAAATGGTCCAAATTGCTGATCAACAATGCCTTCAGTGGTTTATCGGCTGCATTGAATGGGGAATACGGGGACATTATCGATCACGAAGCCGGCATTGTAAGTGCAGCTCATATTGCGGACGAGACGATTAAAGTTGCTCGTGCCAACGGGGTCACATTGGTTAAAATGAATGGATTCGACATCGCTTCACTCGAACTGAACAGCGAAGAAGATATTCCTGAACGGGTGAAAACATTACGTTTCGTGATGGAGCCCTCCAGACTGCTCAAAGCAAGCATGCTTCAAGATCTGGAGAAGAACCGCAAAACGGAGATTGATTATATTAATGGGGTTGTTTCAAGCAGAGCAGAAGGCACCGGAATTGCGACACCTTATAATGATTTAGTTGTAAAACTGGTTAAATCTGCTGAAGAAACTCAAACCGTTCCTGATTTTGACACGAATATTAAAGCTTTTGAAGAACTATTAAGTGCACAATAATAAATTCAATTATTTCAACTGAAAGTCGCTAATATAGCGGCTTTTTTGTTGTATCAGTACATCTAGTCAGGCTTGATTTTACGGCAGATAGAATATTCTTCGTGATTTTTGTTTCCTAATATTATACAAAAAGGGGGATTAAATTTGATATAATATAACTTGCTGGTTATTTTACTATTAGAGGGAGATATATATGAGGAACTCTTGGGGAGAATTCGTCTTTTATTTGGCGGTGTTTGTCTTTGTTTTGTTTATGACCTGGAATGACTATTCTCTATTTTTTACAATAGGGGTTGTGCTTATAGCCGCTTTTATCATGTTTATGTTGCGTTTTTATTATCCTTTGTCGTTGGAAAAACGCATAGACCGTGTTGAGATTTTCTTACGTAAACAGCAAAACACACCCGGGATTTACATTAGTTATGTCCTTGCGAACAACCTTGATGATGAGGCAGAACTTGTTATGGAGCAGATTATGCAGAAATATAAATGGAAATCGACGCAGGCCTCGTTCAAAGCCGCTTACGGATTATATCGCAAGGATATGTTTGCCATTCGGCAAGCTGTAAAACAGATGGGACTCTCTGATTTCCTTACATATTACGAAACCATTCTACTCCTGGAAGACTGGAAAATTGATGAGGCGCGGGAAAGACTTCCATCCATTAAAAAACAGTGGATGCGATCAACATTGCTCGCGGGTATTGAACTCAAAGCAGAAAACCGCGATACCGCTATTCAGCACGCGCATGAAGCACTTAACTCTTCCAGAGGTGTTAATCGTTATGTCTTGTATAAGGAATACGAAAGAGTATTACCAGAAGTTGTTGAACACATATCGTAAAATGGTAAGAATGTTTTAAAAAAATAAACCGTGGAGCACGGTTTATTTTTTTTCATTTACTAGCAGAGGTGTAAGTCCATCCTTAGCAAAAATAGAGGGGAGAACTGTCAATAACCTCTCACGGGTAAGGGGATCATCGTAGTTCCAGCCAGCTTCTACGATATGTACATTGCTGGGTGCCAACATTCTAACCAAACTTTGGAGCGGAGAAGGGGTGTTTACATTCATCTCCTCCTGTGGAACCATTACGAAGTTTCGGTCTCCAGCGTATTGTGTGATTTTATTTTGATCAATTTGTATCCAAGGTCTGCCATCAACGATCAGTTGATTTACGGATTCGGTGGGTCGAAAGCCAAGTGATTCATACACCGTAGCGGCAAATCCCGTCTGTCCCATAACATATATGTTCTTGCCGAGCACCAGATAGACAGTGGCTCGTTCTCCTGCAATATAATCATCTGCCAATTGTCGCCGTATCCTCCTGACACTCTCCTCATAGCGGTCGATCCACTGTTCAGCGGTTCTGCTTCGACCGAAAAGATCCGCAATATAACGAAGACGCTCAAAAGTGCTGGTTGATTCGCGATAGACAATGGTAGGGGCAATGGCATCCAATCGAGGTAACTGCTGCTCACTATAGTTGCCTAAAAGTATAAGATCAGGCTTCAGTAGGGAGACTTGTTCCGGTGCGCCTTGCAGTCCAATGTCCGGGATGTGATGTAGTTTGTTTCGATATATGACTTGTGATTTCATTGTAGCTATACCCGCGCCGACTGGACGGATACCGATAGCAAGCAACTCGCCAAGGGTATTGGTGCCTGTGGCTACGATTCGCATAGCCGCATCAGGGAGAGAAATCTGCCTGCCGAGGGAATCGGTTATCGTTCTTTGCCTGGTCCGCCTTAGTATATTGGCGTATTCCCGTGGAGGGTGTCCTGTGAGCTGATGAAAGCGCCGACTGAAATAATACTCATCCTTAAAACCGACTTGTCGGGATATTTCACGCAAGGTCTCGGTAGAACTGGATAGTAACCTTTTAGCATGCTGGACCCTAAGCTCTGTCAGGTAATCTGTCGGCTTCTTGCCAGTCATCACTTTAAACAATTTGCTATATTGCCATCGAACCATGCCAGCCATTTCGGCCAAGAACTCTACGGTCAGATCTTCGTTGTAGTGCTGCTCCATATAGCTGAGTGTACGTTGTACCGCTTGATCATTCTGCACTGGCGGAGGAGCGCTTTCCAGCTGAGCCATCAGACCAAGAATCAGTTGCAGCCGGGCCTGCGTAACTGCTAATTTTGAATGTTGAGTAGGGGGATCTTTCTTCTCCTGCAACCGATTTTGCTTGTTGGATTGCAAAGGCGACGGAGAAATCCAGTCCTCACCTGCCAAAGCCAATTTTATAGTAGAAAGAGATAGCCGGTAAGGAAAGCCCTGAATAAGAGGAGGGCAAGCCGGAAGCAGAGTCGACTGATCCACTTGAAAAGCAAGAAAGGTAAACCGAGCTATATGCGCTTGCTCTTTTATCGTTTTGACAATGTAGGATTGCTGAGTAGGGAGCAGAATACAGCTGCCTTGGCTCAGATCTTGGGAGATGTTGTTCATTAACAGCCGAATTCCATGATCCAGAGCAATAAGCATCGTATAATCATTGGCATCCTTACTCTTCGTTGATGGATTATGATGATTGGTTTCCTGCAGTGGTGTGAGCTGAAGCAGATCATACTGCTGCAGTTGGATGTATAGGGAAGCCATTTGCATTCGGGAGCACTCCGATCTAGTGATAATAATTCTCAATTACTAGTTTACCACACTTTACAAGTTAGAGAATGTTTCGTAGCAGACCCTATTACACGCAGTACAAATTTACAAAATCAAAAAATCCTCCATAACCCGAAAGGGTCTGGAGGATTTTGACGCCATCATCAATGCGTTATTATTGATTCATCCATTTCGGTAATTCATCAAGCAATTGCTCCAGTGCCAGCAGGTTGTCGGTATTCCATTCGGCTGATGCTGTATAGACGTGTCCTTGCTGAACGGCAGGCAGCGTTTTCCACAAAGTGCTTTGTAACAAGCGCTCAGACTCAGCTCGGCTTTCGTCATTATCCAACGTAAGGACAAAGAGGTGATCTCCTGCATAGTCTGGCATTAGTTCTTCCGAAAGTTCGACGAATGTTTGGTCCTTGTCGATAATGTTTTGCTGAATTGCTGGGGGAATTGCAAATCCGTGCTCTTGATACAAGACTACACCCAAGGAACGATTGCCCATCACATAGAGCTGTTTACCTAACTGCAAGAAGATGGTCGCTGTCTCGCCCTCAGCCACATTCAGCTTGTCCCACATCGCTTCCGCTTTTGTATCAAATCTGCTGATCCATTGCTCTGCCTCATCCTGTTTGCCAAAAATGTTACCAAGCTCGCGGACGCGTTCTGTAAATGGTAATGCCGAGTTAAACGGAATGGTAGGCGCAATCTTTGAAAAAGCGGCGTTCCGGTCAGCATCTTGGTTATAACCATTCAAAATCAAGTCAGGCTGCAAGGCTGTTATTGCCTCCAAATCACCAGGATTTCCGACATCCTCCATACCTTCTAATCGGTCTACAATATAGCTTTCGGAAGCATGAATCAGATTGGCTCCAACGACGGGAATATCCATGGCCAGGAGATCTCCAAGTGCTGAACCAAGATAGATCACTCGTTGTGGTTGAGTTGGTATTTCAATCACTTCGTCTGTTTGAGTTGTATAGCTTTTCGTCGTCTGCTCGTTGGTCTTCACAAGTTCTTGTGAAGGGGCGCTTTCCGAACGACTGCATGCTGCAAGGACGGATAGAAGAAGGAAGCATGCTCCCCATATGAATAGGTGTTTCCTAATTGTACTGTTCATCATTGTTTCCCCCTGAGTTCTCTTTTTCTCATTGATAACCATTATCAATTACAATGTAATTATAGGTGTCATTTCTGAGGCTTACAATGAAAAAAACGCAGTGAATTTATTTGTACAAATGTCAATGCGTGAATCTAATTGTTCGTTGCATTATTTTCAATCCGCAGGTGCGCTGTCATCGGAGTATCCGTAATAAAAAAACAGCTTGCTATATAAGGAATTAATAAACGTTGGATAATAATGACATTGACAACTGCAGGTTTTTCCAAAATAATAGAATGTAATTGAATACTGGTACCTTTAATTCAGTCCAGAGAGGCTGGCAAGGGCAGCGGATTTCATAATCACGCGAGAATCAGAGCATATTCCATATTGGGATGCTCTGTGTCTTCGCGCGGGTTATGATGCAAAAGAGGCTACTTGTCAGTGTATAACTTGACGAGTAGCCTCTTTTTTCTGCTTTTTATGGTATCAGATACACTTTACGTTGGGGGTATTCTGATGAGCAAACAAGATCAAGAGTTTTCATGGCAAGCTGTGCCGAAATCGCAAAGAAACCATTTTTGGAAGACGTTATCCGTCATGCTCGGTTTCACATTTTTCTCAGCAAGCATGCTGGCAGGAGGCACATTGGGCGTCAGCTTGACGTTCATGGAGTTCATTGGCATCGTGCTTGCAGGCAATCTGGTGCTCGGTATCTATACAGGGGCACTGGCACATATCGCTGCCAAAACGGGCCTGTCCACACATCTGCTCGCTAAATATGCATTCGGTGCGAAAGGTTCGTATCTGCCTTCGTTCCTGTTAGGCTTCACACAGGTCGGATGGTTCGGAGTCGGTGTAGCCATGTTCGCCATCCCGGTCGCCAAAGCCATGGATTGGAACGTATACCTGTTAATCATTGTGTTTGGACTTGCCATGACGGCATCAGCCATCTTCGGCATGAAGTCACTCGTCATTCTCGGTTATATCGCCGTTCCCGCGATTGCCATTCTCGGTGGTTACTCCATGTTCGAAGGTGCAGGTTCACTAGGTGGTCTGCAAGGCTTGCTTGATTACACGCCGACTCAGACACTTACCGCGGCGGCCGCATTGACGATCTGTATCGGATCATTCATAAGTGGCGGAACGCTGACACCCGATTTTGCCCGGTTTTCCCGGACATCCAAACAGGCAGTTACCGCAACAGTGATTGCTTTCTTCCTGGGTAACTCACTCATGTTTCTGTTCGGTGCAGTTGGCGCAATGGCCTATAACCTAGCCGATATCTCGGAGGTCATGTTCCTGCAAGGATTGATCATCCCGGCAATCATCGTTCTGGGCTTGAATATCTGGACGACCAACGATAATGCACTGTACGCTTCAGGTCTTGGCTTTGCCAACATCACCAAAATTTCGAAGAAATTCTTCGTCATCGTAAACGGCATCGTGGGTACCGTATTCGCCATGTGGATGTACAACAACTTCGTCAGTTTCCTGAACGTACTGGGCGCGGCGGTACCATCCATCGGGGCTATTATTATTGCAGATTACTTCATTGTGAAACGTAGAAACTATAAGCCATTTGCCGACATGTCATTCAAAAATGTAAACTGGATAGCGATGGTCGCATGGGCCATCGGCGTGGCATTCGCCCAACTGGCTCCTGGTGTAACACCATTGAACGCACTGTTTGGTACAGCAGTGGCCTATATCATCTTGATGCTGATTGTTCCTGCGAAAGAATCCAAAGAAATGGGGAAAATAAATGATTATACAGAACGCAAAATTGCGGGGTAAAGAAGGACTATGGAATATTGTTGTGAAAGACGGGAAGTTCGAACGAATCACACAATCGCTGGAAGTGACCGAAAATGAAGAGATCCTGGATGTCAACGGATCGCTTGTGCTGCCACCGTTTATTGAGCCGCATATTCATCTTGATACAACGCTCACCGCAGGCGAGCCGGAGTGGAACCTAAGCGGGACGCTGTTCGAAGGCATCCAGCGCTGGTCAGAGCGCAAGGCTTTCTTAACACATGAGGATGTCAAAACACGCTCCAAAACAGCACTGAAGTGGCAAATGGCACAGGGCATCCAACATGTACGAACACATGTAGACGTTACCGATCCAAGCTTGATCGCCGTTAAAGCCATGCTTGAAGTAAAAGAAGAAATGGCTCCATATATGGACATCCAGCTTGTTGCTTTTCCACAGGAAGGCATTCACTCTTATCCAAACGGTGCAGAATTGCTGGAAGAGTCGTTGAAAATGGGCGTTGACGTGGTCGGCGGCATTCCACACTTCGAATTCACACGGGAATACGGCGTTGATTCAATGAAGGTTGCGTTTGATCTGGCCGAAAAATACGACCGTCTGATCGACATCCATTGTGATGAAATCGATGACGAGCAATCCCGTTTTGTTGAAGTTGTTGCCAAGGAAGCTTACGAACGTGGACTGGGTTCACGCACAACGGCAAGTCACACGACAGCAATGGGGTCATACAATGACGCTTATACGTACAAGTTGTTCCGTTTGCTGAAAATGGCTGATCTGAACTTTGTCTCTAATCCGCTGGTCAACATTCACTTGCAAGGACGCTTCGACACGTATCCGAAGAGAAGAGGGCTGACGCGTGTCAAAGAGTTGCAGGAAGCAGGTCTGAATGTATGCTTCGGTCACGATGACATCTTCGATCCGTGGTATCCGCTCGGCACAGGCAACATGCTTCAAGTGCTGCATATGGGGATTCATGCTTCGCAGTTGCTTGGTTATGACCAGATCGTGAATTCGATCGACCTTATTACGAAAAACAGTGCAAGAACGTTACACATTGAGGATGTATACGGTATTGAAGAAGGTAAACCTGCTAACTTCATCGTACTTGAAGCAGAGAACGAATATGAGGCTGTTCGCAAACAATCCGGCGTACTTTATTCCTTCAGAGGTGGCCGTAAAATTGCAGAATCCAAGCCGCGGGACACATCCATCATTTTTGAGGGTGGCTCAGAGAAGGTTACTTTCAATAAATAAAGTAGCTTACATGAATTTGGTCTCAAACTAAATCACACAGAAATCATATCCCCATTAAAAGTCGCTATTTTAGCGGCTTTTTTTGCTTTTTGTGCGGTCTACGCAATGTATCCCATATGGGATACGTAAGGTATTAACCGTCAAATTGAAAAGACCTCCTATATATAGAAGAGGTCTTTGTAGAATTCATATTTTTACATAGAGGATGGTGCTGAACCATCTCTACAACAAACCTGTCCATTTCAGCCCATGCCAGATCCCGTCTTGCTCCGCATTAGCTGTAACATGAGATGCCAATTGTTGTAGAGGATGAGGGGCGTTGCCCATAGCAATGCTGCAGCCTGCATAACGGAACATCTCCATATCATTGAAGTTATCGCCAAAAGCATACACCTGTTCAGGGGAAAACCCCAAGCGGTCTGCGAGTCGGGAAACCCCTTCGGCTTTGGAGCCTCCTGCAGGTAGAACGTCCATGGACAACGGATGCCAACGTACAAAGTGTAGATCACGGAACCTATCTCGATATACCGTTTCCTCTTCTGAGGAGCAGAATAACATCGTCTGATAGATGAGTCTGTTTGTACAAAAGCTCCTTCTATACCCAGGATGCGTGACACCAAGCGAAGTTAGACAAAGGTCTACATGTGCATGATACTCCTGACTGCAACTCATCTGTGAATGATCCAGATAAACGAGTGGATGTCCCAACAACTCAGCGAATGCAGACAATTGATTCAAAGCATCCGAACGAATGGGGTTACTGTGAATAAGTTCTCCTTGATGCATCACATATTGTCCATTGAAACTAACATAAGACTCCAGCTCCAGTTCAAGCCGAACCTGTTCCAACATAAACGGAGATCGCCCTGAGGCTAAAGCTACGACATGTCCGGCTTCCTTCAAGGCAAGAACGGCTTGCTTCGCGGAAGCCGGAATTCGATTATGGCGGTCGAGCAGCGTACCATCAATGTCAAAGAAAATCAGTTTTGGACTTTGAGTCACAACGTCACACTCCTTCACCGCCGACGGAAGAAAGACTCAGGCTCACTTGTTCATTCAGGGCGAAAGGAAGAGGGGAGATGACTTCCCAACGTTTCGTATCACTTCGAATATCATAGTGAAATTCTTTCCCTTGAAACTGGACATTGGCGATCTCGCCCAATATGCCATCTTGACTTGAAGGTTGTAAATGGAACTGATCCGGTCTCACGGGGTATAACCCGTTGGATTTAAAATAATTCGCAACCTGCTTGCCAGGCCAAGCAATATTGGTGCCGCCCTCAGGGACGAACATATCTGCATCCCAGTGACCTTTGACCAAATTGGATTTGGACACAAACCTCGCAACAAATTCGGTCTCTGGCCGCAAATAAATATCCTGTGGTGTTCCAGCCTGTTCGATTCGGCCATCCTTCATTACGATAATTCGGTCAGCCATAGCAAGGGCTTCGCCTTGATCATGTGTCACATAAACTACCGCTGATTGAGTATTCCGATGTACTTGTTGAATCTCACGCCGCATATCCATACGAAGCATCGCATCCAAACTGCTGAGGGGTTCATCCATCAGCAGCAATGACGGTTGGGGGGCAATGGCACGTGCAATAGCGACGCGTTGTTTTTGTCCTCCGGATAGCTCATGCGGCATACGTTCAGCTAGATGGGACAGTCCCGACATATTCAGGACTTCCTGAATGCGGTTCTGTTCGTTATTTTTAATATGAGTAGGTGTTGATTTATGCGTTCGGATGGGAAAACGAACATGTTCGGACACATTCATATGCGGCCAAAGTGCGAAAGACTGGAACACCATGCCGATTCTTCGTTTTTCGGGAGGAAGTAATGTACCTGAGCCTGCCACCACTTTACCGTCCATCAGAACATTACCGCTGCTTGGTTGCTCAAATCCGGCAAGAATGCGCAGCAATGTGGTTTTCCCACAGCCTGACGGTCCAAGAATCGCCACGAATTCTCCATCCTTAATGGTTAAATCAATGGAATGAAGGGCCTGGTAACTTCCGAAGGATTTGCTAACCTGTTGAATCTGAATACTCATGACTTCACTCCCTTACGAGTTGCCCAGCGTTGAGCGATGAGCAAAATTACGCCGCCTGCCGCAATAAGTGCGACAATCAGACTGGACAATGCCGTTGAATAGAGGGTATCTCCTGCCTGTTCAAAACTAAATATGGTGACACCAATGGTCTGTGAACCTGATGAATATAACAATGCCGATACAGTAAGCTCGGTCAGAGCAGTCAGGAAAACCAACATACCTCCGGTCAGAATACCCGGCAGCAATAAAGGCAGCAGAACAGTAATCCATTTACGCCAGAAACCAGCTCCGGATATCCGTGCGGCTTCTTCCATGGATGCATCCAACTGCATGAATGAAGTCACACTTGAACGGATCTGAAGAATAAGGAATCGGCAGATGTAGGCGATAAACAAGATGGTCATGGTGCCATATATACCAGGGTTCCAACCGGGAACTGGCTCCATCCATACCAGAATCATGGACAGTGCGAACACAATGCCGGGAAGGGTATAGGGAACGGCAGTGGCCAGCTCCGCCATTTTATTGAATTGATTAGGCTTGCGTACCCGGATGTAAGCAAATCCTGAGCCAATAATCAGACAAGCCAGCATCGTGACAAGAGAGAGCACAAGGCTGTTCTGGATCGCCTGCCATACACGCTCATTCTCGAAGAGAATATATCTATAATTGTCCAGGGTCATATTGGCACGGGTCAGACCGAGACCATACGCTCTTTTTAAAGACATTGAGATCATTGAAGACAGCGGAATAATTGTAATTAGTGCGAGACCTGCCCATATGGCGAAGGTTAGCGGCTTGCGCATGCGACCCAAATTATACCTTGGGGTAAGATCGGGTTGCATCGTATCCGAAGCATGACTTTTACGCAAAAGAATCCATTGCAACAGACTGCCGACGACCGCAGCAGCACCGAGCAGTACTGATAACGATGCGCCACGGGCAAACGCCGAAGGTCCAAACCCGATAATCTCTTCATATATAAGTGTACTGAGAACGGAGATATTCACAGGTGTGCCAAGGAAGGCAGGTATTCCGAAATTGTCCAGCGAAGCCAGGAAAACCAGCAATCCGCCTGCCGTTAGACCCGGAAGGGCAAGTGGCAATGTAATCCGACGGAAAACTTCGATCCTGCTTGCACCACCGGCTCTGGCCGCCCATTCCAGATCACGCGGGATTTTGCGGAGTACATCGAGTGTGAACATGTACACCAACGGGAAATGATGAATTCCCATCACAAACACAATACCGCCCATACTGTACATGCTCCAAGGAGCCAGATCGGGATGAATCCATTGCAGCACATGTGCAAGCCAGCTCTGTGACCCGGTAAAAGAAGACCAGGACAACGTGAGAACATAAGAGGGAAGAATAAAACAAAGCATGATTCCCATATGCAGAGCAGATTTGTGTCGTATATCCGTATAAGCGACGACCCAAGCCAATGCAGTTCCAATTACGAGTGAGAACACAGTTGAACCGATGACGATATATACGGTATTTCGCAGCGTGGACCAGAAACGTTCCTGCTGAAGTAATTCGTTATAATGTGATAACGTCAAACCTTGTTCACCCTGAAAGCTGAGAAGAACCAGCTTCAGGATAGGGTAAACAAAGAATAAAAGAACAGCTATGGCACCCAACAGGGCAATCAATCGATTCCAACGAAATAGGCCGGGGAGGGAGAAAACGGATTTGCGCCCGTTATCTTGTCCCCTTAGAACGATCATGTTTCTCTTCAATTTCTCCATTCCGACAGCTCCAATCCTTACTCGCCAAACACATTAATGAATTGCTGTTTATCTGTTTCCCGATCAGCTGCCAGTTTGGCCGCATCGCCAGGCAAAATCTTCATTTCTGATACACCTTTGAGTCCTTCAGGTGGAGCAACGCCTTCGCGAATAGGGGAGTAACCGATCTCGGCAGACAACTTCTGCCCCTCTTCAGAGAGAATGAAATCTACAAAGGCTTGAGCAGCCGGCACATTGGCAGCTTCTTTCATAATCCCGATCGGTTCTGTGATGATGGGAACACCTTCTTCAGGGTAGATCAGTTCAACCGGAGAACCTTTCGATTTTTCACGCGCCACGAGGTAATCCACAACGACGCCATATGATTTTTCACCGCTAGCAACAGCCTTCATAACCGCACCGTTTCCTTTAATTACGGACATGCCGTTCATCTTCGTCTCCTGAAGGAAATCCCATCCGAATCCATCTGTTCGACTAAACACACCGATGTTGTATGCTGCTGCGCCAGAGTATAGGGGACTCGGCATAATACTTGCATCTTTGCTGTCCGGCAGGGTCAGCACTTGCCAGGATGTCGGTTGAGCTGTGACCTTCTGGGTGTTGGTAGCAAGTACCGTTGCCATAACCTTCGTACCGGCGTACATGCCGTCCGGATCAACCAGATTTGTCGGGATTTCACTTAGCTCTGGGGACTTGTATGCTTGTAGAAGATCATCCTTTTTCAAATTTTCAAAGGTGACCGCATCCGCCAGCAGGAGTACATCCGCTTGAGTTTTACCGGCTTGGCGTTCTGCCTGAAGTTTCGCAGTGACTTCTTCGGTCCCGGAACGGAAGATGCTAACTTGAACATCTGGATATTTATCGTTAAACGCCTTTACCAGTTTGCCTGCATCTTCTTCAGGCTGGGAAGTATAGAAGGACAGTTTGCCTGACACCGTGCTTGAAGCTCCACCTGAACCACCTTGATCTGAAGTGGCTTGTCCTTGTGCAGAACAACCGCTGAATACAATCATGCCTGCCAGAAGGGGCAGTAGTAACGACTTTTTGAATGGAATCACAGATAATCTCTCCTTTGGTGTCTAGCTGTTAATGTATGAGGTTACGACATTGGAAAAGAAATAATTAGAGCAAGTTATAACAAGTACGTATGGATTGCCTGCGCAACACCATCTTCAGCGTTACTGCCGGTAACGACATTAGCGATTTCCTTCACATGCGGCTCTGCATTTCCCATGGCGATTCCTAATCCTGCCCATTGCAACATGTCCAGATCATTATCATAATCCCCGGCTACAGCTACATGCGCACGTTCGATATGATGTTCATGACACAATCGTTCCAGCGCTCCACGTTTACTGACACTGGCTGAATTAACATCAAATCGCAAACTTCCGGTACGTGTACATTGGAACAACCCTGATCCGTCAAGGATACGAAATAGTTTTTCGCGTGAGTCGTGGTCTGTACAGATCACGGCTGCTTTGAACAGCATGTCTGGCATCTGACTTACAAAGGTACTGAAATCCTGTCCAACTTCGACGAAACGAATAAAATCAGCCTGTTCTGCTTCAAGTTCATCACGTTCTTCGGGTGAATCTAGTTCCGGTCTGTTGACCCTATTGTTCAAGGCCCAGTTTCTATTGATATCATTAATCTCTTGAACGTAGAGGACATTGTATCCATAGAAATGGATGTAGGCTTTTTCTTGCTGGATGACATCCAACATGAATAGCATATCTTCTATTTTCAACGCAACGCCATCAAGCAAATTTCCAGTCAAGGGATCTACCGTCACGGCACCGTTTAATGCTACCAGTGGGAAATTCATGGAGACTTCCCGAGCATGGGACCATACGGAAGCGGGAAATCGTCCGGATGCAATCGTGACATTCACATTCGCTGACATTAATTGTTGAATGGAGCTGCGTGTCATAGGGGTTATCACTTTGTCTGGATTAAGCATCGTGCCGTCCAGATCAAGGGCTAACAATTTGTACATGAACATATTCCTCCCGGATGGATTAACTTACACAACATACATACGAAGTGGTTCGGGTATATCCACAGGTCCTTGGAAAGAGCGACTTGCTTCATCTCGCATGAACTCCAGATCGCCATCTCCGGGAAGATGGACAAGGACTAGTTGCTTGACGTTTGCCTGACCAGCAATCATGCCTGCTTGAAGGGCATTCATATGTCCTTGTCCGGTCGTGTGAACACTGCCCTCACAGATCGTAGCCTCACATAGAAAGATGTCTGCATCACGAGCAAGTTCGATCAGGGAATCACAGTAGGAGGTGTCACCGGAATACACCAGCACCTTGCCTTTATATGTGATCTTAACGGCATAACATGTAATGGTATGCTGTACGTGTACGAATTCAATCTCTGCGCCTGCCAATCGAATCTTGATTGAAGGATCAATGGAGATGACCTCAGTATGTTCACCGTATAGACCATTCAGAATTTCTACTGGATTATCCGGAGCATACAGCTTCAGTTTATTCACCATGCGACCATTGCGAATCGCACCTGCTGCAGCATATTGGAGGACTCCCAGATCGGCGATATGATCATGGTGCAAGTGAGACAAAATAACACCGGATAGATCTTCCACACATGTCTGGGTGGGGAGCTTACTCATCACGCCGCTGCCACAGTCCAACAAAATCTGCCCTTCATCTGTGGTTACAAGGTATCCCGCAGTTGCTCCGCCAGCGGCGGGATAACCACCCCAGTAACCTAATATCTTCACATTCATCTTTGCACCTCTGTCTGTCTTGATCTGCATTCTTTACAAATGTTCCGTACAGTTACAATTGTAAAAAGGGTTTGTTACTCTCGTGTCAACCGAAAGTCAATCTTTTGTAAAAATGCTTTTGGAAAAGTTATCCTGGCTTGACTCCGCCGCGAATCCCATTTTATAGTGGGAAATGTGTTAGAAGGGAAATTTAAACGTCAAAGGCGGACTTATATGTGAATATAGACGAACGCAAAAATATGATCAGAGTCTGTAAGATGTATTATTATGAATCCTGGACTCAGGAGAAGATTGCTGAGAAGCTTGGTGTATCCAGGCCGGTCATATCCAAGATGCTGCAGCGTGCGAGAGAAGAGGGCATTATTGAAATTGTCATTCATGATGATGATTACGAAACGTCCAAATTGGAGAAAAAACTGGAAGACTTATTTAACCTCAAACAGGTGTTGGTCGTTCCAACGAAGGATCTGAATAAAGAGTTATTGTCGAGTGCAGTAGGCAAGGCAGCCGCGCAATTTGTTCAAAAACTGATCAAAAACGGCGATCGTGTCGGTGTCTCATGGGGCAATACGCTCTATCATATGGTGCGAGAGTTCCCTTTGGAGAAAAAAGAGAACGTCAAAATCATCCCACTGGTTGGTGGAACAGGGAATTCACGAAATGAGATGCACTCTAATCAGATCGCGTATGAGTTATCCAAAAAAATGGGTGTGACTTGCGATACATTGTATGCTCCCGCAGTCGTTGAGACAGAAGAGCTGAGAGAGCAAATTATTGGCATGTCTAATATTTCGGCTGTTCTGAAAGAGGGGGAGAATATCAATCTCGCTCTGGTGGGGATCGGAAACCCGTATTCCATGTCAACGATGGAACGATCAGGTTATCTGAATGAGCAAGTGTTAACTGAATTAGAAGCATTGAATACGGTTGCGGATATTAATTCCGTATTTATCACTCGTGAAGGCACAATCACAGATCATCCCATTAATCATAAAGTCATTGGTCTTGGACTTGAGCAGTTAAAGAAGACAAAAACAGTGGTGGGCATGGCCTTTGGTCTGCATAAAATCGACTGTATTCTGGCTGCTTTACGTGGGGGATATATTAATATGCTCATTACGGATGAAGCGACAGCTACTCAAATCACGAAAATTTGATGTTAGCGGGTTATCATTTCGATTCACTCATGAAGCCAGGAGAACGAAAAGGTTCTCCTGAGCCCATCCATGAAGAAGAACACAACATTTAGCCTGCCTTTAGGGCTTCACTAGATGCTTGTTTTCCGCCTTTTTTACGTATTAAACTAATAATCAATAGCAACAACGGCAACAGGCCAAATAAAAAAATGGACATATTGCCGAGAAAATCACCCAAAGCTAACGTTTCCGCCAGGTTTTTAGGCAAGTAAGCAATGACATACAAGACAGGTAACATCGCGAATTGTATGCTGGTAATATGTTTGAGACGAAACAAATCTCGAATACCAATAGACGCAAAATAGTGCTTAAAGGCATAGGTCGCGAAAATTTGCATCAGCCAAAACACGATAAACAACGATTCATAGCGCTCAAAAAGAAATCCCTCAATTTCAAAACTTCGAACCATGTCGAACGTCGGCCACATCCGCGTCTGAATTCCTGGCAAAGATAAATTTCCTACCACGGTGACAATTGTGATCAAATATATGATCGTACAACTAAGTATGCTATATATAGCGGCTTTATTGCTGGCTTTGACGTCCGCCATATAAGCTGTAATAATTAGCAATACTTCATATCCGGAATAGGAGAGACACGAAGGCTTAAGTCCTTTCAACACAGGCATGAATCCATCGCCAAGGAGCGGTCTGAGATTGTTGAGTTCAAACATTTTAGTGCTTAAAAGGAAAACCAGCGCGAGCAAGACCAGAGTAACGGGCATTACAAGTGCAAAGACTCTGGTGATGACCTTAAGGCCGCCACTTAACATGTAAATGCCAATCCACAAACTAACCATGATGGTTACCCAACTAGGTGTGCGCTCAAGAATATACATGCTTGTAATTTCAGCCATGACTCTGACTTCGAATGCACAAAGAACAATGAAATATACGATAATTACAAGTCCCAACAGATAAGAAATCCATTGACCTGTGATTTCAGGAAGAAACTCGAACACCGTTTTACCGGGAAATCTGCGACACAAAGTAACTAGCATGAGGCTAATTACCGTCACGATCAAGCCAGATAGAATGACGGAGATCCATACATCTGGTGTTCCCACTGCTTTGCTAATCGTCCGAGGGAGTGTTAGAATACCAGCTCCAAGGATTGAATTGATAACCACAACAATAACCTCAGAGGTATTGATCTGGGTTGTGGCTTGCTTCATTGGCTTCACTCCAAACCGGAGAATTTGTTTGTAGTATCGCCCAATTCAGTTGTTTTATGTAAATTATGCTGTACTGATATAAAATAAAGATGTGCAATAAATATTTGAAGATGAGGATGTAGGTTATGCCTAAGAACGATAATATGTTAGCGATTCTGTGGATGCTGAATTCAGGCACCAAAGTAACTGCAAAACAAATGTCCGAAAAGTTAGAAATCAATATAAGAACCGTATATCGATATATTGATGCATTATGTACCAGTGGAGTACCGATCATTTCAGATACTGGCCACAATGGTGGGTATAGCTTGCTGAATCAGCATATCAAAGCACCTCTGTTATTCGATATTGAAGAAAAAAAGGCACTTCTCCAAGCTGCTATGTTTGCAAAAGAAGCTGGATACCCTTTGAGCGAGGCATTGGATAATGCGACATCCAAGTTGAAAATGTATTCGAATGAGGAGCAGGAAAACACACTTCGTCGTCATTTAGCCGGATTTAACGTTATTAATCGCATGGGAGACCCTTCCGTTCAGCCGATCTTGGCGGAATTGGAACAAGCCGTGGCTAACTGTTGCTCTGTCGAAATTGATTATCGTACAAGCCGTGAAGAACAACCCAAGAATAGAGTAGTAGATCCTTATGGAATGGTGTACTGGAATAATAAATGGTATACCATTGCATTTTGCCACCTGAGAAAGGAATTCCGCAGCTTCCGGGCAGATCGTATTCTACGAATCAAGCCTACTTCGCTCCGCTTTGAGCGTTCGGAATCTTTTTCAGCCCGTGAATTTTTTATGCAAAATTTGTTACCCGATGTAGCGGGCAAAGAGGGGTTAATATCTTTAATTATCGAAGGCAGATCAGAGGCACTGGATGACTTGGGGCTGCATTGGTTTATGGGACACTATCTGAAAGAGCGGACTCCCAATCAAGCTATCTTTTTATTTGAGGAAGAATCAATTCATACATATGTCCCTTATTTTCTCCTATCCTACGGGAAATCCATTCAAGTCATCGAACCACAACATGTGAAAGACAGACTGGTTGCTGTGGTATCCGAGTTAATGGAATACTATCAACACTAACAACTTCACTGACACTAGATGTCAGTGAAGTTGTTTTATAATGATGACAATCTCAGATCACTGAGAAGAAAGGCGGAATAGACACATGAGTGAACAGACAGAACACAAGGCGGTATCAGGAAAATATACAAAGAAGGGTACACCTAACGGCGTTACTTCGATTACTCCATTTATAACAGTGAAGGACCCTTCTGAAGCAATAGAGTTCTACAAAGTAGTATTCAATGCAAGGGTGAAGGATATCACTGAGCATCCGGATGGAAAAGGTAATACAATAATTGTTCATGCGGAATTAGATTTTGGAAATGGTTTTTTACAGTTAGGAGCAGCGAACCCCGCATATCAATTGGCTTTACCGCCAGATCAAGAGAATGCATGTTATTCTTTAGGGATTTACGTCATGAATGTGGATGAAACCATTGCAACCGCCGTATTCAGAGGGGCGACAGTAAGAGAAGAGATTATAAACTTTGCCTCGGGTGATCGATTCGGGAGTATATTGGACCCTTTTGGCGTAAGATGGTCTGTTCTAACCCGGATTGAAGATTTGTCGGAAGAAGAAAGTAGTCGGAGGGTTGCTGCGTGGGCCAAAAGTGTTAGCTGATGAATAGTGGAGTTTAGAATAACCCCCTCTAAGGTAGAAGTATTCAAATATACCTTTAGAGGCGGGTGTAAGTCCTATAGGAAACCCTCTAGGTTGGATGAAATTTTTTGAGATATCGAGATTAACAGCTCACGTTCTTGTTCCGAGAGATCTTGTGAAGCAACTTCCTCCATTTTTGTCCAAACGGC
Organism: Paenibacillus sp. SZ31; assembly: GCF_012912005.1. Taxonomy (GTDB): domain Bacteria; phylum Bacillota; class Bacilli; order Paenibacillales; family Paenibacillaceae; genus Paenibacillus. The sequence continues at coordinate 260,001 of NZ_JABBEA010000002.1, read as the reverse complement.
AACAGCCTTATCCACGAGTTGTCTGCCATTTTCAGTCAATGTAACTAGCGTAACGCGTCCGTCTTTGGGCGATTTAGAACGAGTAACCAGGCCAGATTCTTCTAAGCGCCGAACGGATTTGGTAATCGTTGAATGATCCAGTCGCATCGTCCGTCCGAGACTCTGCTGTGATTGTCCATCTTGTTCTCCTAATTGCATCAACATAATTTCTTGACCAGTAAATAGACCCACTTCACGCAACAAGTGTGCGGCTAAACCACGATGTGATCTCGCCATGGAAAAAACGGCGAAGTTAATGGGGAATTGCTGGATGACTTGCATTTCCTTTTCTACATTAGATGTTTTAGAGTCTGGTTTGGGTTCTTCTTCAAAGTTGTTCATCATTTTTCACCTTTCCGCTTTAACTTTCTATAAGCTATAAGCGTAGTGAATAATTCAATACTTGTAAAGTAACGGAGTTATAAAATGAAAAAATGCCCCACAACAGCTTCGCCGTAGTAGGGCACCGAATAAATAAGGTCAGGTTGACTTTTATTTCATCGTTGGATAATCAGTATAGCCGCGGCTATCTCCACCATAAAAAGTTTTAGGGTCTGCTTCATTCAACGTTGCTCCTGATTTCAAACGTTCCACTAAGTCAGGATTAGCCAGTGCCAAGGTTCCTACTGACACGATATCCGCCAAGTTATTATTCAAGTCTCTATCCAGTTCTTCTAAAGGACGTCCTGGTCGATTAACAATAAGTACATTGGACCAAGTCGAACGAATATTTTGAAGATTTTCTTCATCCCCACCATGCAGAATATGAAGATAAGCCAAGTTCAGTTTAGCAAGTTCAGAAATCAGATATTCATATACTTTTGGACCGTCTGTGCCTTCAATAATATCCCCTAAAGGAACCCCGGGAGAGAGTCGAATTGCTGTGCGACTTGCTCCAATTTCCTCAGCTACAGCTTTTGCTACCTCGATAGCAAATCTAGCTCGATTTTCAATCGAACCACCATAAGAGTCGGTACGTACATTCGCATTTTCAGAAATAAACTGATGTACAAGATAACCGTTAGCGCCATGAATCTCTACACCGTCAGCGCCTGCCTCTATCGCAGATGCAGCAGCTTTGCGGAAGTCCTGAATCGTTTCCTGAATTTCTTCCAGACTTAACTCACGCGGAGTAGGAATATCTTGCATACCTTTTGCAGTATACATTTGTGCCTTTGGAGTAATTGCGGAAGGGGCAACGGGTTGACGGTGGTGAGGTGTATTCTCTGGGTGAGACATCCGACCTGCATGCATGAGCTGAATGAACAAATACCCTCCGGCCTGATGAACGCGATCAGTGATCTGTTTCCAACCTTTAATATGCTCCTCTGTATAAATACCTGGTGAAGATAAATAACCTTGTCCATCCTCAGACGGTTGAGTTCCTTCACTAATGAGTAGCCCCATCGAAGCACGTTGTTCATAATATTCTGCACTATATGTTCCAGGCGTACCGTCATAAAGGGCACGTGATCTAGTCATTGGGGCAAGAGCCAAGCGATGTGGCAAGTTCAAATTCCCTACGGTTACTGGTGTCCAAGTTGTATTCATACGAAAAACTCCTCTCGATTTTGCAGAAATATGTTTCCGGCAACATAAATTTAACAAACAAATATTTGATTGTCAACACTTAGCGAATATTAGGCAAGAAGGTGAATTGACTTTATCATTGACACTCATATAGCCTAATGTTAGGATATATTCATCCTACAACTAGGATAAATAATAATAGGCTAAAGAGGAGATTGAATTTATGAGTGTTCTATCCATTGTTCTGCAAGTGATATTAGGGTTAGGTTTTCTTATGTTTGGCTTTATGAAGTTTGGGTCCAAGCAGATGGTGGAAGGATTCAAGAACTATGGATATCCTGGAGCGTTCCGAGTATTTACAGGGTTGATCGAAGTCATTGCAGCAGGTTTAGTTATTGCAGGTATATGGAGTGAGGGTTTGGCTGCATTGGGTGGTTTACTCATCGTGGTAACGATGATCGGTGCCATCATTACTCACATTAAAATAAAGGATCAATTAAAACAAATGCTCATGCCGATCATTTTATTAATTCTGGGCTTGGTCGTATTGCTAATCAATTACGGATCTTTGTTTGTGTGAATGGTCCGTTAAACTAAGGGGTGAGTATCATGGGAATCCAAATTATTAAACCCAAAGATCAAGCGAGTGGTCAGTTCGATGGCGGCAAAATAATAGAACAAAAACCAATTGGTTTTTCCGGAGAAGGCTCCATCATTACTCGACTAGGTCCTCTATTCTACTGGGCTTGGGCTCAATCTCAGGAATCTGCTGAAATTGGTTTACACCCGCATAAAGGCTTCGAAATCATCACCTACGTGATCAAAGGCAAGGCATATCATCAGGATACACTGGGTACGGAAAGTGTTGTAGAAGAAGGGGGAACCCAACTAATGCAAACAGGCTCTGGTGTGTACCATGGCGAGGCTTTGAAGGAACCAACAGAGGCCTTCCAGATCTGGTTTGAACCCCATTTAAGTCAGGCGGTTAAACGTACTCCTATTTATTCGCAATTCGATTCTAATCAGTTTTCATTAGTAGATATGGATGGTGTGAAAATCAAAACACTTTTAGGAAACGATTCTCCCATGCAAACTGTGACAGATGCTCAAATGTGGGATGTACTTATTCCTAAAGGAACAGTATATATCCATAGCCTTTCCTTGGGTCGTACATTGGCTAGTTTAGCCATTAGAGGAGACGGAACACTTTTATCAGATACATTTGAAACAACTCATTTCTCACATAAGGATTTTATTATCGTCCAATCAGAGCAAGAGGAGAGAGTAGCCATACAAGCTGTAGATCAAGACCTTAGAATCTTAGTTATTGAAGTTCCTACTGAAGTTGATTATCCTTTATACAGAAAACCAAGATAACTAATACAGTTTTTTGGGAAGGTATCTAATAGGAGGTCCTGTACATGTTTCAAGGAGATGAACAAAGTCAGATCGATTTACGGCTTTTCCGTGTGTGGGTAAAGGCTAGTAAAACTGTTTTTGATGATGTTGTAAAAGATATAGAACGATACGGCATTAGTAATGAGAACTTTATGGTGCTGGAACTCCTCTACAATAAGGGACCACACACGGTCCAAAGTATAAGTGAGAAATTTTCGATCCCTAGCGGGAGCATCACATATGTAGTGGATAAGCTTGAAAAGAAAGAATTAGTCAAGCGAGAACCAAGTCCAACAGACCGTCGATCTTCAATTGTAGTCATTACGGATCAAGGCCAAAATGTATTTAAAGAGATCTTTCCTCAACACGTTGAGGTGATATCCAAGAATCTGTCTTCGATTACCGATGAAGAAAAAATACAGTTAACCGATCTTCTCAAGAAACTCGGACTAGGTGCCAGTAAGATCAACGAATGAATTGAGATGAAACCAATTTTTGGTTTCTAGCCTCCATGGAACTCATATGGAAGGACAGACAAAGATGGAACAATATCGTATTCACCAAGATAAAGGTATGGAGATTGGTCTCTATTCCATTGGAGATCATTTAAGCAATCCACTAACAGGCCATCGCATCTCTGCACAGCAACGTATTAATGAGTTAATTGAAACTGCCCAGCTGGCCGAAGAAGCAGGACTTAATGTATTCGCAGTAGGGGAGAGTCATCAGCCGTTATTTGCAACCCAGGCACATACTGTGATCCTTGGAGCAATTGCTCAAGCAACCAAAACCATTAAAATCGCCAGCTCGGCAACAGTCCTGAGTACATCCGACCCGGTTCGAGTATATGAAGACTTTGCAACGTTGGATCTGATTTCAAATGGACGTGCGGAGATTGTAGCAGGACGTGGCTCACGTCTAGGTGCCTATGAATTATTAGGTTTTGATGTGAGTAATTATGAAGAATTATTTGAAGAGAAATTGGCTTTACTGCTGAAAATTAACGAAGAAGAGCATGTTACATGGCAAGGGGAATTCCGTGCACCACTACATCATGCCGAAATCATCCCTCAACCATTACATGGGAAAATGCCGATATGGCGTGCAGTAGGAGGACCTCCAGCAAGTGCGATTAAAGCAGGTTTAGCAGGTGTACCCATGATGCTAACCACACTTGGTGGACCGTCAAGAGCATTTAAAACTGCTGTGGATGCCTACCGTGAAGCTGCACGAAGCGCAGGCTTTGATCCTGCAGGATTACCCATCTCCACAACGAGTCTCATGTACGTAGCCGAAGATAGCCAAACAGCCTTACGCGAATACTACCCACATATTAATAACGCTACGGTTCAATTAAGAGGTAGTGGTTACCCTGAGCAACAATTCTTGGCTGCTACCGATTATCGAGATGCACTCATGGTGGGCTCTCCTCAACAAATTATTGAAAAAATGTTGTATCAACACGAGATGTATGGTCAACAACGATTCTTAGCCGAGATCGATGCAGGTGGCGTCAGCATGGATCAGATTAAGAAGAATATTGAACTACTAGCAACAATCATTATGCCTGCTGTTAAGAAACATACACAAACATGACGAATAAAGTGATTGCTAACTAATTTATTGTGTGATATTATGATCCAGTAAACGTTTACATGGATAACGAATTGAATATTAGCAGTGTTTGGCTGTTACTGGTAAAGCAGGCATGACCAAAATGATTTTGCATTTTCCTTATGTGAGTAGGGGAAGGCATATCGTTTTGGTCTTTTTTATATCCAAATTCAGAAATGGGGCATAGGCATGGATTATCGCAAGTTGGGACAAGACATAACGGAATTGGTTGGGAAGAAGGAGAATATCGCTCGGCTTACGCACTGTGCAACCCGACTTCGGTTCGAATTGCACGACATCTCCAAAGCGGAGACAGAAAAACTCAAAGCACTTCCAGGCGTCATTACCGTTGTAAACAATGGTGGACAATACCAGGTCGTTGTTGGCAATGAAGTGCAGCAGGTCTATCGAGCTATCACTCAGCAGATGGGTTCAGGCACCCGAAGTGCGGACTCCGGATCAGATACCGGAAAAAATAACGGACCTAAACAGAAACAGAGCTGGATTTCCAGATTCATCAGCGTGATCTCAACGACATTTACTCCGGTAATTCCGGCAATCATTGGCGCAGGTATGATCAAAGCGATATTAGCCGTACTTGTGCTGACAGGCCTCGTAACGACGGAAAGCCAAAACTATTATATCCTTAACACCATTGCGGACGCGGCGTTTTATTTCATGCCCATTCTACTGGCTTATGGAGCATCCATTAAGTTCGAAACAAGTCCAATTCTGGCGATGACGGTTGCGGGTGTGTTGTTACACCCGGGTTGGAGCGCCCTGATGGCGGAAGGAAAAGACGTATTTTTCATCGGTGTCCCAGTTCGACTAACCGATTACGCGGGCTCTGTGCTGCCGATTATTATCGTCGTTTGGCTCATGTCCTATATTGAACGTTTTGCGGATCGGGTATCACCTTCCATGATTAAATTCTTCACGAAACCGATGATTGTGCTATTGATTACAGCACCACTTGCATTGGTGGCGATCGGACCTTTCGGAACGTATCTGAATGATCTGGTTGCGATGGGGGCAGAAGCGATTAATGCCAGAGCCAGTTGGCTGATTCCTTTGTTAATGGGAACTTTGCAACCATTCCTGATCGTGACAGGTACCGCATGGGCCATGACGCCGATTGCAACTAGCCAACTGACCAAAAATGGATATGAAATGATTAACGGTCCGGGAATGCTCGCATCCAATATTGCTCAAGGTGGGGCTACGCTTGCTGTAGCATTGAAAACGAAAAACAAAAAACTGAAGCAGCTCGCTGCTTCATCCGGTTTCACTGCTGTGCTGGGCATCACGGAACCATCCTTGTACGGTGTAACGCTGAAACTGAAGAAACCCTTGATTGCCGCGATGATTGGTGGTGGTGTAGCAGGAATATATGCTGGTCTGACCGGATTAGTACGTTATGCCTTTGTTTCTCCGGGACTTGCCGCATTGCCAGCCTTCATTGGTAGCAATCCGATGAACATTGTTCATGCTATTGTCACTTGTCTGATCGCCTTTATCGTGACCTTTGCTCTGACATGGATCATTGGTTTTGAGGATCCAGTGGATGATGATGAAGAAGGCAATACCAACGTTAACGATGACAAGGCACTTTCCGGGCAGCCTATTCAAGACGTACCGAGTCAAAATGAATTACGCCCACTTACGATCGCCAGCCCGATGCAAGGGGAATTAGTGCATCTGGACCGTGTACCAGACGATGTTTTCTCTTTGGGATTACTGGGTAAGGGCGCTGCAATTATTCCTGCAAAAGGAGAACTGTATGCACCGATCGCAGGTGAAGTTACGGCTTTCATGGACTCCAAACATGCAGTCAAATTAAATGGTTACAATGGAGAAGAGGTACTCATTCATATTGGCGTTGATACCGTCAATCTGAAGGGGAGACATTTTGACTCTTCCATAAAAGTAGGGGATCGGGTACAACAGGGTGACTTGTTGATCAGCTTCGATATCGACGCCATCAAGACTGAAGGTTACGAAGTCATAACCCCGATCATTATCGCCAATTCGGATCGTTTCCCAGACATTAAGCTGGAGAAGCAGAGTTCTGTGGAGGTTGGAGCGACCATTATCCACCTTTCGTAACAACTACTATACGGTCTGTCATATATCTTGATTAATATTAAAATGAAGGAGGGTTTGAGATGTTATATCAACACATCCAACCATTTCCCAATGAATTTCTATGGGGAGGCTCTACCTCGGCCTATCAGGTTGAGGGAGCCTGGAACGAAGATGGCAAAGGCCTGTCCGTAATTGATATGTGTGATCATCCGGCTGGAACCGCCGATTTCACAGTTGCGAGCGATCACTATCACCGATTCAGAGAAGACGTGAAGCTTTTTGCAGAGCTAGGCCTTAAAGCGTATCGTTTTTCCATTGCATGGACTCGAATCTTGCCTTCAGGCACAGGGGAAGTTAATGAAAAAGGACTCGATTTTTATCACCAATTGATTGACGAATTACTGCTCCATGGCATTGAACCCATTGTGACCATGTATCATTTCGACTTACCTTACGCGCTTGAGAAAACCGGAGGATGGAACAACCGGGAGACAATTGATGCCTTTGTCGAGTACGGGCGTATCTTGTTTGAGCAATACGGGCATAAAGTGAAATATTGGTTGACCATAAATGAGCAAAATACGATGATTCTCCATCCAGGTGCTATTGGTACACCAAAAGGCGGACGTTTGCCATCCAATAAGGAACTGTATCAGCAAAATCATCACATGTTTGTAGCTCAAGGCAGAACGATGCGACTATTTCATGATATGTTCCCGCAAGGCAAGATCGGTCCTGCATTGAACATGACTTCCATGTACCAGGCAACCTCCAGACCAGCAGATGCAATCGCTGCACACAACTGGGAAACGATTCGCGGATGGGGTTTTCTCGACTTATCGGTGTGGGGACGGTATAATCCATTATTCTGGAGTTATTTGCAGGAACGTGGTATCGAGCCGGTTATTGAGCAGGGAGACATGGAAGACATCCAGTCGGGACGTCCCGATCTGGTAGCTATCAATTATTACTCAACGGCAACCATTGCCGCCAGTACGGGCGATGCGTCGGATGTTACAGCTCGTGCAGGGGATCAGCAAATTATGCTTGGCGAGCAGGGAGTGTACCGGGCCGCGGAGAATCCTTATACGGAAAAAACGAAATATGGCTGGGTTATTGACCCGGTTGGCCTAAGGCTGACATTGCGTAAGGTATGTGAACGATATGGTCTCCCAATTTTAATTACGGAAAACGGTATAGGAGCTCCGGATGTACTGGAAGCGGATCACACGATTAACGACACGTACCGGATTGATTTTATTGAGAAACACCTGGAGCAGATCAGACTGGCTCTAACGGATGGTGTGGATGTGATCGGTTATTGCCCTTGGTCCGTTATTGACGTGGTAAGCACCCATCAGGGTTATGGGAAACGCTACGGCATGATCTATGTCAACCGCGGTGAACAGGACCTGAAAGACTTGAAGCGCTTGAAAAAGAAAAGCTTCTCGTGGTATCAGGAGGTCATTAAACAGAATGGCAGATGTATCGGAAATTCGGATCAGGCGGTCACGAAAGAATAAAGGATCGTGATGAATGCATGAAAGTAATCAAAATATTGAATAACAGCTTGCTTCTGACGAAAGATGAACAGGGACAAGAAGTGATTGTCATGGGAAAAGGCTTGGCATTCAAAGGCAAAGTCGGCGAGCGACTGGATGAAGAGCACATCCAGAAACGATTCATTTTGCAAAATAATCCGTCTGCCCAGGCTTACGTACGAACCATTGAAAACATGCCGGAATCACATGTGAACGTCATTAACAAGCTCATTTCCAATGCCAAAGAAAAGCTCTCACTTGACGATCAAATCTTCTTTACACTTATGGATCACCTGTCATTTGCCATTGAACGTTGGAAAAAAGGTGTATCATTACAGAATCGTATGTTGTGGGAGATCCAAAGGTTTCATCCGGTCGAATTCGAACTGGGCCTGGAAGCCGTCCACATGTTGAATCAAGAACTTGGCATTGAGCTTACGGAAGAGGAAGCGGGCAATATCGCCTTTCATTTCGTCAATGCTCAAAGCCATGAACAGAATATGGAGCGCACGATGCAATCCGTTAAAATGTTAAAAGATATTTTCAATCTTATTCAATACAGCTTTGACATGCAATTGAATAAAAACTCCATCCATTATGTGAGACTCGTCACACACCTGCAGTTTTTCATCCAGCGTTTACAAGAGGGCCGCTTAGGCAATTCGCCGAAAGATTTCATCTTTCAGCACATGGTGAAGGAGCATCCCCTTGAATACAAATGCGCGGAGATGATTAAAACATACGTGCAAAACATGCTGGATATCTCCATCTCGAACGAGGAATTATTATATTTAATGATTCACATTGCTCGAATTGTGCAGGAGGAGCAAGGTGACGAGGGGCAATTATAGCATTGATGTGTTTGCGAATATAAAATGAAGTAATAGACGAAATGATCATGTAGCTACGACCTTTCTCTGGTACTTCACCGGAGAACGGTCGTTTCGTTTGACTACCCTTTGAAAAATATGTTCATCATTGTGGCTTCACGTCTAACTCAAATGTGTGATCGCGGAGGCATTTTTTCGCTTGATTTTAATCGAATGATCGTTTATTATAGGACCAGTAAACGATACGTTGTCTATGAGGTGGAGGTATACTTGGATATCAAAAGACGACGTTAGAATGCTTTTCAAATAGCGCATCCTTGATTGACTTTAATCAAACGATTATTTAATATCATGTACATGAGACATAAAGATGAGAATAAAAGAGAGCGTATTTTTAACGCAGCAATTCAGTTAATTAATGAATATGGTTTATCGGAAACTTCGATGTCCAAGATCGCCAAAAAGGCTAACGTATCGGCTTCAACGATATACGTTTACTTCGAAAACAAGGAGGACATGCTGAACAAACTGTATCTAAGCATCAAGAAAGACATGAGTCTGGCCGTATTCCATAATTATGATGCGTCGATCTCGATCCAATCTGCTTTTGAAGATGCCTTGAGGAAATTTTCGGACTTTATTTTGAGCCATAAAGATGAATTTTTATTTGTCGAGCAATTCTCCAATTCACCACTTCTTCATAAATTGTCCCTGATTGAAGGAGCCAATTTATTCGAACCTTTATTTAATTTATATGAGAAGGGTAAAAGCGAACAGGTCTTCAAGCAAGTGGACACGAATCTGCTTCATATGTTTACGTTCAATCCAACCATGCAATACGTTAAAGAGGTTTTTGGCGGCAGGATCCAGTTGGAGCAAGCTCGTTTGAACGAATTAGTGCAGATGACCTGGGATGCGATTAAAGCGTAATTAAGTTCTGTGTTAGAGGGAATTACATTCACCATGGAAATCCCTCTGTTTTATAGCCATATATTAATCGAACGATCGTTTATTTATGAGAATGAATAGATCTATTTACACTTACTACTATTAGAAAGAGGTTATGTAATGAACGCACAATATAACAACATGTTTGAATCTTTCACACTCAACAACGGAGTAATGCTGCGGAATCGAATCGTTATGGCGCCTATGACCACTTGGTCCAGTAATGATGATTATACCGTTTCAGATGAGGAAGAAAACTATTATAAAAAAAGAGTAAGTGGTGTGGGGCTGGTTATTACAGGATGCACACATGTCCAACCTAACGGGATCGGATTTACGAATGAGTTCGCCGGTTACGATGATACGTTCATTCCGAGCTTGCGTAAATTGGCAGAGGCTGCGAAGAGTGGAGGAGCTACTGCAGTACTTCAAATTTTTCATGCAGGTAACAAGGCACTTCCGAATTTAACTCCCAATGGAGAAGTGGTGAGTTCCAGCGCTGTACAGACGGAAGCCACTGGATTTGCCCCTTCCGTTCTACCAAGAGAACTTTCTCATGATGAAATACTGGACGTGATACATGCGTTCGGACAAACGACTAGACGTGCGATTGAAGCTGGATTTGATGGGGTTGAAATTCATGGTGCTCATGGATTCCTGCTGCAAAACTTCTTTTCTCCATTCTTCAACAGACGAGAGGATCAATGGGGCGGCTCGATAGAGAATCGCTTGCGCTTCCCACTGGCTGTCATTGATGAGATGAAACGTGTCATTCAAAAATATGCTTCCAAGCCATTCATTCTCGGTTACCGCATTTCTCCTGACGAACATCAGGAAGGTGGTCTAAGAATGAAGGATACGTATGTGCTGATTGATCGCCTGATTGAAGTGGGTGTTAATTATATCCATGCTTCATTGGGGGATGTCTTTACATCTAAGCCGACTGACACTCAAGATGACAAAACACACCTGGAATTAATTACTGAACATGTGAGTGGTCGAGTAACTCTACTGGCTGCAGGTTCGATGGTAACTCCGGATGATGTTAATAAAGCTATGAATCAGGGCATATCCTTGGCAGCGATTGGCCAAACGTTAATCATGAATCCGGACTGGGTTGAGAAAGTTCAAGGTGGACGTGAGTCTGAGATACAAACTACGATCAAGGCTTCGAAGGTAAATGAGCTTGAGCTACCTGAAAAACTGTGGAGTTTCATCCATGCTTCTGGTCCATGGTTCAATATCGAGGAATAGTATTCACCATCAGACGGTGGATGTAATCATTTAGAAGTCGAATATTACGAGAGCGATGTAGTACGAGTGGTTAGCACTGCGAGTGGGTTTGTATTGTTAACTTGTTAGTAGCGGCCGATTTTTTTATTCAGGATCAAAAAAAGCTTTAGAAAGATGGGTTTCCTCAAATTGAAGGAAACCCATTTCGCACAATATGTGATTTCGAATGATATAGAAGAGTATGAGTTCAATTAATGCAGATATTTCTTGCGGAACTGGAGAGGAGATATTCCAACACTTCGCTTGAAGCAGGTAGAAAAGTAAGGGGAATATTGAAAACCCACTTCAGCAGCTATACGATCAATCGACCATTCCGTGGAGACTAGAAGCTGCTTGGCCCGCTCAATCCTGAATTGTAGTAAGTAATGAACAGGTGTGACACCATATTTTATTTTCATACAGCGAACGATGTAGCTAGGGTGGAAGTGTAGTGCCGATGAAAGTGTTTCATTGGTGATCTCTTCTTGGTAGTGTTGCTGGATGAAAACAGCTACTTTCTCGGCAAGCCGCGAAGCAGGTGTTTTGGCCATATCGGGGATGCCATTTTCGAGTATAGCCAGAAAGCGGAACAGGAGTTGCTGCTTCTCCCAGAAGGAATCACCTACCGGCAGTTCCAAAAGCTGTTGCATTAGATCAAATGCGAGCTGGGGACTTAGTAGCGTGGATTTCTTAGGTATTCGTATTGATTTTGGCTTATCGAATGGCGATAACGGAAGTACCGCTTCCGATTCTTCTATTAAGGGACTCTGATGCCAGTTCCCATGCTCAAAATGAACCCAGTAAAACGTTGTTTCCTGTTCGCAAGGCTTGAATGAGTAATGCTCACCTTCAGGCAGTAATACCAGTGCATCACCTATGCCAAGTGTCCATTCCGTCCCGTTCTCACCGATATGTAGTTCCCCATCAACCACGAGCAATACATCAAATAGGCCGAAATTTCTTCGATTAGGATGACGGTCGCCTACTCGGAACGTTGAACGACCAGATTCCCAGTAATATGGAAGAGGTGGGGTTTGTAACGCAACAATTAATTCTTCATTCAATGAATTAACCTCATTTTTTAGTGTCATTTTGTATAGAAAAAAGCTCATTCCATTCCTATTCTCACTTTAAGAAAAAACATATACTCGACTTTGGAAAGAGTCAAATTTTATACTTTTGAGGTGTGCTTAATGGGACAAAACCAGATCCAAATTCAAGACCAATTTTGGAACGCGTATACCAATCTTGTACGAGAAACGGTTATTCCCTATCAATGGGAAGCTCTGAACGATAGGGTAGAGGACGCTGAGCCTAGTCATGCTATTAGAAATTTCCGTATTGCTGCTGGCTTGGAGCAAGGAGAGTTTGGCGGATGGGTATTTCAGGACAGTGATCTCTACAAGTGGTTGGAGGCCGTTGCTTATTCGCTCCGTCATCATCCAGATCAGAGGTTAGAGCAGATCGCCGATGAATCTATCGAATTGATCGGCCAAGCCCAACATGACGATGGTTATCTGAATACCTACTTCACGATCCAAGAACCTGGAAAGCAATGGACCAATCTTTACGAAGCTCATGAGCTGTATTGTGCAGGCCATTTAATTGAAGCAGCGGTTGCTTATTATCAGGCGACAGGCAAGCGGAAATTGCTAGACATCTCTTGCCGATTCGCTGATCTGATTGATCGTATGTTTGGAACCAATCCGGGACAAATAAGGGCTTACTGCGGTCATCAGGAGATTGAATTGGCTCTGGTTAAGCTACACGGGATTACGGGAGAAGAGCGTTATTTGAATCTAAGCCGATACTTCATAGATGAACGGGGTAAGCAGCCCAACTATTTTATCGAGGAATGGGAAAGCGGAAGACGAACAAACATCTGGTCCCAGGGAACGCCTAATCTTGAGGTCTATCAATCTCATCTTCCTGTTCGTGAGCAGAAGGTAGCTGTTGGGCACTCCGTTCGGGCAGTTTACATGTACACGGCGATGGCTGATCTTGCGCGACTAACAGGTGACGAAGAGCTGAAGGAGGCCTCTGAAAGACTCTGGTCGAACACAACAGGCAAACAAATGTATATCACCGGGGGCATTGGTTCGACACATCTCGGAGAAGCCTTTACGTTTGACTACGATCTTCCGAATGATTCCGTTTACGCCGAGACCTGCGCCTCGATTGGCTTGATTTTCTGGGCACGTCGCATGCTTCAATTGGAAGTTAAGAGCGAATATGCGGATGTGTTGGAGAGAGCGCTGTACAACAATGTGCTGGGCAGCATGTCTATGGATGGGAAACACTTCTTCTATGTCAATCCACTTGAGGTATGGCCAGAAGCAAGTCTCAAAAATCCAGATAAACATCACGTAAAGCCCGTCCGACAGAAATGGTTTGGCTGCTCCTGTTGTCCTCCCAATGTCGCACGGTTGCTAGGTTCGTTAGACAATTACATTTACGACGTGTCTGAGGATGGCAGAACGATCTATACCCATTTGTATATTGGAAGTAAAGCCTCGTTCGAGCTTGCCGACACTACAATAATATTGCATCAACGCTCTGAGTTGCCTTGGAACGGTCGCGTTGAATTCTCGGTTCAGCTTCCCAAAGACAGCGAATGTGCCGAGTTCGAGCTTGCGCTGCGTATACCAGATTGGTTTCAGGACGGAGAACCAACGTTGAAAGTAAATGGTGAACGACAAGATGTGCATGTTGAGAATGGTTACACGAAAATAAATCGCAGCTGGTCAGATGGTAATACAGTGGAGTGGCTGCTCCGGATCGAGCCGAAGTTAGTTGCTGCGCACCCTTTAATTCGGGCAGATGCAGGCAAGGTGGCGATACAACGCGGCCCGCTCGTTTATTGCGTAGAAGAAGCAGACAACGGAGCACCGCTCACTTCGCTCGCGTTGGCTGCGGAGCCACAATTAACGGCGTATGCTGATCCAGATTTGCTAGGTGGTTGTGTCGTGGTAGAAGGGGACGGTCTCGTGACTGACGACAGCGATTTATGGTCAGATGAGAAGCCGTACCGTTCTTATATTAAGCAGACAAAGGCTGTACGTTTTAAGGCCATTCCCTATTATCTGTGGGGCAATCGCCTGGCTGGTGAAATGAGCGTGTGGCTACGCTATTCTTAGCGTTCTCTGCGCAAACGAGTAAAATAGAAAAAACGAAGGCGGGGGATCCACCTTCGTTTTTTCTATTTTCATGACACTGCCTAAAGATTAACCGTTCTTCTGCGCTGCCAGAAACTGTTTGATACTTATTGGATTTTGACCTGTGAGTTCTTTGAAATCCTCGGTTACCAGCTCATATTCACCTTTAGCTGAAGCCGCATCAAAAGAAGCAAGAGCTTCCGCCATAGGCTTCGGCATGTGAAAGGATTCATAAATTCCAACGAGTTGAGGAATCTCTAACGGTACGTACGATACGGGGTTGCCTACAGCTTCACTCAAAATACGGGCAATGTCCTGACCCGAAACAGCTTCCAAGCCGGTTAGATTCAGTGTTTTATTATCATTGTTAGATGATGATAAAGCCACAGCCGCAGCGATGGCACAATCTTGACGAGCGATATAAGTGATCTTGCCTTCACCAATAGCAGATGCGTACATTCCTCTTTCAGCCGCTTGTCCCAAGGCTTGAAGAAGGTTCTCGGCGTACAGATTGTTACGAAGAATAGTGTACGTTAATCCGCTATCTTTAATGGCTTGCTCCGTAAAGTAATGGTCTGAAGCGGTAACGTTAGCTGTTCCCGGCTCATTATTAAAGAAGGAGGTATACACAATATGGTTTACTCCAGCTTTAACGGCAGCACGCACGGCTTGGGTTTGTTGATTGAGCCGAATGTCCGGAATGCCGATCGCATCTGTGCTGATCAGAAGCAGGCGTTGTGCACCGGCAAAAGCTTCATCGAGTGATTCCGGCTGATCAAAATCAGCATGACGTACGATGACTCCACGCTCAGCCAAATCCGCAAGTTTCTCAGGATGGCGAGTAGTCGCTATAATCGAACCGTTGTAATTTTCCAGCAACCAATCCACGACCAACCGACCGACATTACCGCTAGCACCTGTAACCAAAACATTATTTTCTTTCAATGTACTCATTTTTATTTTCCTCCTGTAAATGTCATTTTCCATCCATATTAATAGCGCTTTAACATGAGTTCTATTTCTTCTTTCACCCGGGTTTTGAAGGACTCCGGTTCGATAATGACGACCTCTGAACCCCAACCGAGTATCCATTGCAGTAATTCTTCCATCTCCCGAACGCGAAAAGTCACATCATACCCCTCATCATGAAGATGAGCCTCCACCATGTAATACAAGTTGGATTCTTTCACTTTGTCCGCGATGTTTGTATCAAAACGCGCTCGAATCCGAACCGTTCGGTCATCCTTCGGCTGATATTCGTGAAGTCTGAAGTCTTCCGGGACCTCATAGTACTCATCCATAATGGAGAGATCGCTCATTCTGGAAATGCGAAAATGACGGATGTCTTGACGCAAGTCACATTGGGCAATTAGAATCCACCCGCCATCAACGAGTACCAAACCCAAAGGAGCTGCGCTTCGGCTCGTTTCTCGGTTGTTTGTGGCATCTTTATAACGTTTATGATGGGTGAACCTGATTTTTTTTCGGGTAAGCATTGCTTCTCTCAGCGTTTCGATATGAGCCTTTTCTCTGGCGCCGATGTCGGGCTCTTCTTTATAAAACAAACGAATGCTTTCACGTACTCGATCCGCATCTGTGCGTATGGATTTAGGCAACATGGCCTCAATTTTAGCACGTGAGGATCTGGCACTATGACTGTAGCGCTCATCAAAACGTTGTTCAATGAACTCCGTACCCATGAGAAGTGTCAAGGCTTCTTCTGATGTAAAACTGATGGGAGGAAGGAAGTAGCCCTCCATTAAAGAATAGCCGATGCCAGGCAATCCAATGACTGGAACACCGGCTTCATTAAGTGTCTGGATATCTCGATAGATCGTACGAATACTTGTCTCAAACCGTTCTGCGAGTTCTTCCGCTTTTACCATCTTCCGATGCTGCAACTCCAGCACAATGCCCAGTTGTCGACTTGTTTTCTGCATAGGAGTTCCTCCATTGTAACGGCATAGCCCAATGATTTTTCCGAAAGGTGAACTGATGATTACGATTTTCTTGAGATGATCTCACCGTTCAAAAATTGTGCGGTAATGTTATAATATCCAGTTAAGCTAACCTCTGTGGGCGTGATTTTAAAATCAGTTTGCCAGATTTCAACGCCACGTTGTACCGAATCTTGAACCGACTGCATAATGTAGTTGCTATGTTTACCAGCCATGCCTACCTTGAAACCTGAATTTTGATATATTAAACAAACTAACAGAATCGCTCGAGCATTTTCGGTCAAGCTTCCGCTTAACTCTCCAATATGTTTGATGAAGCGCTCGAACGAATTAAATTCGCTCGATTTTTTGAGTTCAACATGCTCCTTCATCTCAACTTGCAACTGGGTGAGTGGAGTCTTGACCTCAATGTACGTATTATCTACAAGAAAATCCAATTTGGAATTGCCCAGTTTTTTTTCGCGCAGGACCGTTTCACCGTTGCTCACCATATTAAGCAGTTGACCATTCTTGAGAAAGTGCTCTACATACCGATTCGCTGCATTCTGATTAATGCCAATCCATGATTTATGTTCCTCAGCAGGCAAGTCAAGTGAAATAGCTTCAATGGTAAATTGAGTTTTTCGTTTGACATCATCACTTTTGGAAACAAGGCAGGCAATATCACGAAACACAATATCGCCAATGCTTCCCGTAGCAGGACAATGAGAGTCATGTAAAATGCCTTCCATTTCTACAATCATGATAAATCGATTTTTACGTTTACGAATGATGCCCTCCAGCAGAGGTTTTTCAAATATGAATGGATCATGTACAGTTTCCAACAAAAAACAGCTCCCATATGATTAATATTGTAAATGTAATATTTCCTTGGCTTTAACATTTAACAACACTATACAACACGCCTCCTGACAACAGCATGGCAGTAGCGATTCACTCGCAGTTATCACAAATTAATCCAGGACGGAGTAGGAGGGAGGATATTAAGCCAGATTAATCGTCTGCCCCGGTGCGAGAGATCGAAGAGCTACATAACCAATAGCTTCGGCCTCAGAGTCCATTTTCAAGTTGCCTTCAGTCAAGAGATTCTCGTATGCAACATCTTGGGAAAGGTCATGAATGCATGAATTGTAGAATATTGGTCATTCTACTTGAAAACAGTATGTGAAGTAAGGAGATCTGATCAGGTGGTGTGGAAACAAATACTGGATCATATACCTGACTGGAGTGCCTGGGCGGGCACCGTGTGCCTAACGTTAGTACCTTTTCTCATTATGGGCCTGTTTCGCCAGATCAAGCTTATGGATGCGCGGCTGGGCCAACGAAAGCAGAGAATGGAGAGTCCTCCCGCTGCAGAAGAACAGTCGGGTGACCCTAGTCCTGTTCCAACGGTCACAGATGATAAAGCTTTGTTATATACAGATGAACTTGTGACCAACATGAATCGCTTCAAACAGGTTGCGCTGGATATGGATGATATTAATGAACGAACATTTTACCTAAGTAACCTGGATTGTCGTGCTGTCTTGTATTTTGTCGATGGTTTGACCGATAAGATGGCGCTGGATCATAACGTGCTGAAACCAATGTTGGAGTGGGGAAACACGCCACTTGAGCACGGGAAGTTCACTCCCGAACAGCTGGTACATTTACTGGATCAGCAGCTGCTGCTGGTATCTGAAACAGAATTTGTGAAGGAGGTCACTCCGAGCTTGCGCAAGGTCCTGTTTGGCTCCGTAATCCTTTTGCTGGATGGGGTTCAAGGGGCGCTAATTCTGGGAACGCCAAAGGGGAAATCAAGATCGATCGAGGAGCCAGTATCGGAATCGGTTCTTCGGGGGCCAAGGATTGGCTTCACGGAAGTGCTGAGTGACAATACAGCCATGCTGCGCAGACATGGGGAAACCAATGAACTTGCAATGGTCTCCTGCAAAGTGGGAAGCAGAGTCGAGAAGCAACTGATGATCGTCTATTTTCGGGATATTGCTAATCATGAACTGGTCGACGAAGTCAAACGGCGTGTGCGCGCAATTGATGTAGATGAAGTACTGGAGTCTGGTTATGTGGAGCAGTTAATTGAAGATAATTTCCTTAGCCCATTTGCTCAGATTCAAAATACGGAACGACCAGACAGGGTCATGGGGGCCTTGTTGGAAGGAAGGGTTGCCATCCTGCTGGACGGGTCACCGTACGCCCTGTTAATGCCGGTTACCTATGCCATGATGCTGCAATCACCCGAAGATTATTATGAACGCTGGATTCCCAGTTCGTTTATTCGATTTTTACGTTTTGTAGCTACCCTGATTTCGCTATTTGCCCCAGCCATATACATTTCGTTTATCTCGTTTCATCCTGGACTCATTCCTACCAACTTGGTGATCTCAATCATCGGAACGAGGCAGGGTGTGCCTTTTTCCACGTTAATTGAAGCACTTATTATGGAACTTGCGATTGAGATTTTGCGGGAGGCGGGATTACGTTTGCCGAAGCCTATCGGCCCAGCCATGGGGATCGTTGGTGGTCTCATCGTTGGACAAGCTGCGGTGGATGCCGGCATTGTAAGTCCTATCCTGGTCATTGTTGTTGCGGTGACGGCGATATCTTCTTTTGCCACACCTATGTACAGTGCCGGTATTGCGATGCGGTTATTACGCTTTCCCATCATGTTCACCGCCGCGATGTTCGGATTATATGGTGTGATCATGGCTTTTTTGTTCTTGGTCATCCATATGTTCAAATTAAAAAGCTTTGGCATTCCCTATGTAGGAATGGCTGCCCCGCCTTCCATTAAGGAATGGAAAGATTACTTGATTCGTGCTCCGCTACAGTTCATGCGGCAAAGGCCTGGGCTGTTACAGACCAAAGACCGGAAACGCAAGAGTTAACACGTAACACTTACAACAAGGAGGAACCATAATGGCATCTGGGCTGAATGATTCAGGCAAGCTTACAACATTACAGGGCGTAAGTCTGATCATTAGTTTTATTGTTGGTGTGGAGCTCTTTACGTTACCCAGAGAAGTCGTACATGCTGTTAAAAGCGCAGATGCCTGGTTGTCCGTCATTCTCGGAGGATGTGTAACGTTGGTTCTGGCGTGGATGATGATACGGCTAGCCCGAAAATTTCCAGGAATGAACTTCTATGAATTTGTGCAACAGATTGTAGGTACATGGATTGGCAAGATGATTGGTTTGGTCGTGATAGTCTATTACATTCATTTGGGAAGTTATGAAATGCGGGCGATGGAGGAAGTTACATCGTTTTTCCTACTTGAAGGTACACCATGGTGGGCCATTCAGGCCCTATTTGTCTGGATCTCCTTGTACTTATGCATGGAGGGCACGGATGTGATCGCAAAAGTATGCCAGATCATTGTTCCGATCACGATCGTGATCTATCTCCTCATTTTATTGCTTGGGGTGAAAAACTTTGACGTTAGCACCTTGCGTCCTTTTTTATCCAAAGGCATGTCTCCCGTCTTTCATGGCATGAGTACCACTACCTTGGCATTTAGCGGGAGCGAAATCATGTTATTTATATTAGCCAAAATGGAAAAACCCGAAAAAGCAGTTCGAATTATGGGATGGGGAGTTGGCGTAGCTATCGTGCTCTATACAACCGCTACTATTCTGTGCATCGGTGCATTCACTGCGGAGGGGGTTATGACTCGTGTATGGCCTTTTTTCGATCTCACACGCAGTGTTGAAGTAGATAATTTACCGTTGGAACGGTTCGAATCCTTACTCTTGTCAATCTGGGTACTAGAGATTTTCGCGACATTTAATATCGCTTTTTATTGTGCGGCATTGGGATTATCCCATGTGACAAAGCTTTCTTATGCACGAAGTCTCTGTATTCTACTGCCCATCATGCTGATCGTATCTCGCGTCCCTCGGGATATCAACGAACTATTCCAACTGGGGAGATATATTGGTAAAGCCAACCTCATTCTATTCTCCGGTTTGTCTCTGATCCTGCTACTCATTTCGCGCTGGAGGTCAAAGTCGACATGATCTATTCCCGAAATGTTGCTCTGTTTATGTTGGTGGCAGCAGCAAGTATGTTAATGACCGGATGTTGGAGCAGCTCACCTATTGAAAAGCGGTATCTGGAGGCAGGTATTGCCTACGATAAGGTACAACCTGAAGAAAGAATTGCTTCTGAGCGCGTAGATTACCCTCAAAAACAGAAGATTCGGCGAACCGTGCAATATATTTTGCCTGAAGCAGGAGCTAAATCCAACAACTCTCCAGGGAAAAAGTTTTATAACAAAGAGGAGATCGGGGACTCCATTATGGAGATGACAAGGGAGACGTATCTTACGAACCGTTCACCTGCCGGTTTCCATCTAAAGACAATTGTGATCAGTTCCAGGCTATTGCAAGAGATTCCGATGCATGAGTTACTTGATTTTTATCTAGCAGATAATGATATTCGACTTAGTCTCCAGGTATATACAACGACAGGAACAGCTAGTGACGTCCTTAAGGAAAATGCCTCCGGAGAGATTCCTGCTTTCCTGCTCAAAGAGCTGTCTGCCAACCGCAAACGAATCTCCCGCCTCATCAAACCCGTTACACTTGCGAACCTGATCGGACCACTAAAATCGGAATCTAGCTATCTTCTGCCAAATGTCAGTGTGGAACAAAGTGCCTTAAAGATCAAAGGTGCGGGGGTGATGAAAGGCAACACTCAAAAGTACGGTGGCTATTTAAATGAATCCTATGTGGAAGGTTTGCAATGGATAAAAGGTGATATTTCAGGGGGCATATACAAGATCAAAGAACCTGAGTTACAGCAGCAATTTGTATATGAGATCAAATCCGTCAAGAGCAAAATCAAGGCAACCGTGCACGGGGATGATATCTCATTTCACGTTGACATGAAGTCGGAAGGGCGCCTCTCTGAAGTCTTTGCATCCGACGTTAAGAAGATGAATAATCGGACGCTCGAACAGCATTCCGAAATCGTGGAAGGTGAGATTAAAACGCTCGTAGAGAACACCATGGACAAGCTAAAAAAAATGCATGTTGAGGTGGCTGACCTGGGTAAAGCGCTGCGCATTCAGCATCCGGCCGTATGGGAAAAGGTCAAAGGAAATTGGGATGACACATTCACCACAATTCCAGTGACCTTCAGTGTGAAGCTGCATATCGATGATTATGGAGCCTCTACCATGAGTATGGATTAAGTTGGAGGCCTGTTGACACAAGATCTGCTTGTCCTCCTTTATTCTGATTTGATTGATGAATGGGTACTGGCTAAGGATTTTTGCATAAATATCACTTTTTTGAAGCCTGCTTTGGCAGTAAATGGGCCGGATTTCAGTTCTTTTTGGAGCATATAACCGAATCGCTCATATAATTTTTGTGCTGAAGGATTCGTATCCACGACCTCTAGATTGATTTTAGTAATTTGCTTATTGATCGCAACTTGTTCCAACGTACTTAATAACAATTTACCTATTCCATGACCACGAGCTTTTTCAGAAACGGTAATAGGGTCGATGTGCAATACATGTTCGTGATACAAATGAAATTTTAAATAAAACGAATAAAATAAAAATCGCCAAGTCGCTACAAATGGGGAGTACACGTTCCGAAAAGCTGCATAATTGGCAGGTGTGAACGCTTTTTTTCCTATATTGTAACCGAGAAATCCGACCACTTCTCCATTTCTTAATGCGTAAATACCTTGTTCAAATTGAATAGACTGAGATAATAGTTGTACTGTTTGTTTTTTCGTTTTTGCATAAAACCACAGATGTGTTACTTTCAATGGAAAAGCTTCGTAAAATAAATGAGCAACTTGTTCTTGTTGTTGTGCATTAAGCTGCTGTGTGATTTGAATTTGGTTCATGGATATCTCCCCAATCCTTCATTTAAGAGTTAGTTGATGTTCTATCATTCATTTTCCTAAAATGCAGTAACGTGAACAATTCACATTTCTTTGCGTTGTGAGTACATTTCTTAGATTTCTTCGTTTGTTGCTCGAATGTTGCTTGGGATTCGTTGAATTGGAGTGAAAGGAGGAGATCGCAAGATGAGTAGTACGTCTTATTTTACCGACAGTTCTCCCATGAACGTACAGTTTCTAAACGTCAAAGATGAAGCGTTCCGATGGCATAATTCCATTGAAGTAGTGATTGTGTTGGAAGGTAGTGTTCATGTTGCCATTGCAGACGAGCAAAGAACATTAAGTCTTGGTGCAATAGAAATTTTCAATATCAATCAAGTTCACCGTCTATGGCAGACCGATGAAAACAATGTCGTCCTCCAAATAAATATCGATGCTGAATTTGCAAAGGATTATTTTCCGGATTTATCATATGTCTGGTTCGCGCATGAATTTAGCCCTGGGGCATATCTAGGGATAGAACGAGTAGAAGGAATTATTGATGCCATATGCACGTTAATAACTCCGATTGTAGCTACGCGTGAAATGCCATTTTTAACGTTAAAGAATACAGTCGAACCATTGTTGGACCTGCTCATTATGAATTTTGATGCGAAAAGAATGTTCGAAGGGAACCCGACCAAGCTGCAACGAATAGGAAGAATATATGATTACTTATTCAATAACAGGGGCTTTATTAACAAGGCATCTTTGAATGAGATCGCCAAACATACTGAGGAATATTTAAGTTTGGATTATTTATCATCACAATTCAAGTTACTAATTGGAGATACGCTGCAAAACTTACTTCATTACTTGCGTATTGAGCATGCAATCAAACAATTATTGACGACTGATCGGAGCCTGGTAGAAATATCAACAGAGAGTGGCTTTTCTTCGCCTAGATATTTTTATCAACGATTTCATAAGATTTTCCCGGAAGGACCGAAAGTATTTCGTGAACAACATAAAAAGAAACAGGAATTGAAAGAACACTGTAGAGAAATCATCGATCCGGCATTCGTTCTTGCAAGGCATCATGAATTATTTGAAATTCCGGAGACGATAGGCGGCACACTAAATAAATGGATTCACATCGATATATTTGGGCCTCATGAACAAAATTCAACTTCTCCATATCTGATCAAGGTATCTGAATTGGTAAAAGGTGATTCACATGCGTATTTTAAAATGATCCTTCAGGTAAATAACTTAAGCCCCAACAACGTTTTTGGATTGGAAAAAACTTTGGATACTGCAAACCGTGAGGATATTCAAGTTTTGACATGGCTAATCAACCAATTCAGGGAAAACGGTATTTCTCCTGTATTTCTCGTCAGAACGAGTAGTAACGCTATTTCAGAACAGATAACCACCATACAAGGACTACTTCAAAACTATACCCTCAATTATGGCGCAGAACATATGAAAGGATGGAGAATTGAACTTCAATAATAGAAGGAACAAGAGAACAACCACACTCATGATGTTGATAAAAAAGTTGCGAAGCTTTGCTGCTTTGGATATGATTATCTAATGTGCAATCAAGGATAACACTTATGTATTCAATTGATGATAAAGATAGTGAGGTAGAAAAAATGATCGCAAGAACAGAAGAAGATTTTAATGGTTTGAAGGAAATTGGAAAAATCGTGGCTTCAATTCGAGATGAATTGGTTCAAAAAACCATTCCGGGCATAACGACTAAAGAACTTGATGATCTGGCCGGAGAGCTTTTTGAGAAAGCTGGCGCAGTTTCTGCTCCTAAAAGTGAATATAATTTCCCGGGGTTCACTTGTATTAGTGTTAATGAAGAAGTGGCACATGGTATTCCGGGAGAGCGGGTAATTCAAGAAGGGGACATCGTCAATATTGATGTTTCTGGCTCGAAGAACAGTTATTTTGCTGATACGGGAATCTCGTTTGTCGTAGGCGAAGGCGAAGAAGTGTTAACGAAAATATGCGACGTTGTTAAACAAGCATTTGAAGCAGGTCTTAAGAAAGCAAAACCGGGTTCCAAAAAAAGCGGGATCGGAAAAGCCGTATTCCAAACTGCCAGACAGAATGAATTAACGGTTATCAAAAACCTAACAGGACATGGTGTTGGACGTGCGATACACGAAGCACCTGACCACATCTATAACTATAATGATCCATCGGATGATGAATTGTTAAAAGAAGGTATGGTTATCGCATTCGAGCCATTTGTCTCCACTTCAGAAGAAGAAGTATTCCAAACAGGAGACGGCTGGACCTTTGCTACTAAAAACAGCTATGTAGCTCAAATCGAACATACAATAATCCTTTCTAAAAATGGTCCAATTATTGTTACCCTTTAAAATGTTCCAATTAAAAGTCGCTAATTTAGCGGCTTTTCTTGTTTTATTGGTACGTTATAACAGATCGTATTATAAACCCTTGCATATTAATTTATGTTGAAATTATGGAAGGATTTAACGTATATTAAGGACTGATCTTTACGTTATATACAGAGGTGATTGATTGAGTACATCAAAAAAGCGCGTCCAATTAATAGATGGACTGCGCGGATTCAGTCTGGCCGGCATTGTGCTGGCGAATATGCTGGCTTTCCAATACGGAATGTTCGGCCAGAGTAAACCCCAACTGTTCGGGATCGCCGGTGCAGACCAGGCCTTTCTCTCGTTCCTGCTTATTACTGTAGTGGGCAGTTTTATGCCGATTTTTGCATTTATGTTCGGCTTTGGCATGATTAAGCTATCGGAAAGCCTACAATCACGAGATTTACGACCCAAGTGTCATCTGGCTCGACGCTTTCTACTGCTGTTTGGTATCGGATTGCTGCATATCATCTATCTGTGGGAAGGGGATATCCTGGCATTTTATGGTGTACTCGGTTTCTTCTTGCTCATGTTCCTTAATCGGAAGCCCAAAACGCTGCTCATATGGGCGGTACTGCTACTCATGGGAGCGGGCATACTTGGTCTCCCGGCATCTAATCCAATGAACCCGCTGGCGATTGAGTCCATTCATATGGAGAACTACATCATTCAAAGTCAGGATGTATACGGCAGCGGCAGCTACGCGGAGATCAGGGATTTCAGCAATAACGGCGATCCATTCGGTGGGGATTTGGAGTTATCATACGCCCTGATAGCCCTGATGTTAGCCCCACTCATGACGGTGCCGATGTTCCTGCTCGGCATGCGCGCTGCCAGAATAGGCACGTTTAGCGATCCGCAAGCGATGCGGCGTATATATCTTCGTCGTGCCTCGTTTTTGATTCCAGTTGGTTTGATCCTCAAAGCATATGGCGTATTGGTGCCACAATTTGGTGCAGAAGGGTGGCCTGGGATCGGGATCGGGGGAACGCTGGGTGGAACGTTGCTTGCACTTGGATACATTTATGCATTTGCGCTGTTGTATGCGGGAAGCCGCCGTTCCAGCCTGATAGGTAGGTTCGAGGCGGTGGGACGTCTCTCGTTAACGAATTACCTAATGCAGAGCGTAATCTGTACGACCATCTTTTATGGATATGGCTTGGGACTGTTTGGCCATGCTGGCGTGTTCATCGGAGCAATTATTGCGCTTGCTGTCTACGGCATTCAATTGTGGCTCAGCCCACTATACCTTAAAAAATTTAGCAATGGGCCGGTCGAGTATGTTCTACGGATTTGGACATATCTGTCCTGGAAGGGACAGCCAAGAAAGAAGAAAAGATCGGACAAAAATTTGCATGAAAACGCTCCTGGTGTCCAGAAAGGTTAAAACGCTACTGTAAAACGCACAAAGAAGCCCGTTCTGATAAAGAAAGGGCTTCTTTGTGTCTGTACAATTTGTAGCTCGTCACCTTCATATTCTTTCTCATCGATGTAGTCAAACTTGTTAATTCCCGCTTCCTTAAGAGCAGCTGTGATTTCTTCTTTACTGGAATAGGTGACAAGTTGCGGTTCAGGTACCGAAACAAATGTTTTTTTGTACGCATTTTTTAACGAGAACATATGTTTGTTTTTCCTTTTCTTTTGAGCAAATATTTTGTATGATAAAAGAGACGTGAATGATAGAGGAGGAGTTTTGATGTATCGACAAGTGAATGATTTTTTAAAGGAATGGGCAGTGGCTGTGAAAGGGACATTGCAAGTATTACAAGCAGTAACAGATGACAAATTAGGACAAAGTATTTTTGAAGGGCATAGTACACTAGGTTGGTTAGGCTGGCATTTAGTAGAAACAACAGGTTATTTTAGTCATTTAGCAGGTTTAACTGTACCAATGATTGGTCAAGATGAACCAGTTCCAGCGACAGCAAGAGAAATTGTAGCAGCTTACGAAAAAGCAGCAGAGGCGGTCAAGGAAGAGGTAGCCAAGCTATCAAATGAGGACTTGCTAACAGAAACAGGCTTAGAAAGTCTTGCAACAAAAGGTTCATTATTACGTTTCTTAATTGACCACCAAACACATCACCGCGGCCAAATGATGGTGCTATTACGTCAAGCAGGCTTACCAGTACCGCCCGTGATGGGTCCAACAAAAGAAATGCAATAACGAATAGATGTCTTCCTTGGTAGTGGCTCCTCAAAGTTAGAGTTTTTAATATGCGGCTGATTGGTTGATTTGTTTCGACTGTACTAAACTAGAGGTAGGTGCAAACATGATCCAATTAACAAACCGCCAGGCACGGCAATTTCTGTTGCTGAAGCATGGACTTTTGGGCGAATATAAATTTAGTGAAAAGCAGGGCGTATTGGACTTTGCTCGGCAGGTCAGCTGCATTCAATACGACCCCATCGATGTTTGCGGAAAAAACGCCGAACTGGTGCTACAGTCGCGAATCAAGGGATTTACTAAGGGAATGCTCGCCGAGTTGCTGTATGAGGATAGAAGTCTTGTCGATTATCCCGACAAGAACCTAGCCATTATCTCTGTCCAGGACTGGCCCTATTTTGAGCGATACAGGCAAGCCGCAAGGCAACATGCCGAACGCTATCCCGAAATGGAAGCGTTGACTGCGCAAGTACGGGCTCATATCCAAAATCACGGTGCACTAAGTTCGGATGATTTAAAATTGGATGGGGATTTCTCTTGGCAATCGGCCATCCACTGGAGCGGTGGAAACAATTCATCTCGATCGGTGCTGGAACAGATGTATTCGACGGGTGAGTTGATTATCCATCATAAAAAAGGAACACGTAAATATTACGATATAGCCAAGAAGTACATACAACCAAATCTGCTGAATGCATCAGAGCCGCTGGAGGATGAGCTTGAGCATCATAAGTGGCGGGTACTGCGTCGAATCGGCTCTGTTGGTCTCTTATGGAATCGTGCGTCAGATGCATGGCTGAATATATGGGGGTTGAAAGCAGCACAGCGCACCGAGGTTTTTCGCCAGCTATTACACGAAGCTCGCATCGTTGCTGTTGCTGTGGAACAAATGAAGGATACGCTGTACTGCCTCGCGGAGGATTTACCGCTTATTGAAGCCGTTCTGAGAAATCAGGAGCAGAAATTGCGTTGTGAGCTTATTGCCCCTCTAGATAATTTCATATGGGACAGAAAACTTATCAACACATTGTTTGGCTTTGATTACACCTGGGAGATTTACACGCCTGCAATCAAACGAAAATTCGGCTATTATGTGCTGCCTCTATTATATGGAGAAAGCTTCATTGGACGGGCTGAGATCATCGTGGAGCGAAAAACTAGAACGCTCGTTCTTAAAAACATCTGGTACGAGAACGGTGTGAAGCAAACAACGCAATTGCGAACAGCCTTGAACAGTTGTTTCCAAAAGTTTGCGATATTCAACGGGTGTGAGACGATTTCGGCAGAGTCTATGAACTGATAACAACACGATGACGTTTATTAGTGGAGACATCGCATCGATACCGTTCTGAATCGACATTCTCACCAACCATAAATTAAAAGAGGTCATTCCGCTAACGGATAACGTTAGTTTAACAAACAGGCCGCAATTGGTACATTTATCACTCATAAAAAGAACTCTCCAGACTAGGAGGGTTCTTGCATTTTTATTCATATGTTTGCGGGTGGTGTCAGCTACGCTGGTATTACCCCTAAGAGTAGGTTGTTTGTTTTAGCGTAGAAATCTATCAAGATTATTTTTGTGTGCTTATATTACCTTTATTTGTTATACTCACTGAAGAAATAAGAAATACCCCTAATGTTTCCTATTATAATTAGTAATTATTTATAGATTCAACATATCAACTCTAATACATAAGCTAACTTATATTGTACGGGCAGCGTTAAGGTATACAAAATGAAAGATGCAGCGTATACCTCCGACTGTTTCCACTCGGACTTGAAAGGATCGTTATTGTGCTAAAAATTATTAATTTTCTTCTTTTCTTGCTGATCATTTGGGTAGTAATCTTTTATCCTTTTCGTTTTGTTTGGTTTGAAGGCTTAAAGCAGATTCCTGCAGATCTTCATGGTGTTTATTTACTTTTCTTGTTCTTTGGATATCTAATATGTTCATCTGGTATGGGACTTATTGTTGGCAAGATGTTTTTTAAACGAAAAGAACAGTGATTACGGAGGTTGGAATGGACAGTGACATTTTATCAATCAATTCTTAAAACTTTTCCCTGAATTCCACGATTGTTATATAGAACATTTGGAATTAAATCAAGAATTTTTAGGACATGTGTTTTTTGGTGATGAAGTGGCTACTTATGTTGAAGGACTGCTTCGTGAAAATGATGACACAGAACAAATTGAGAATTTTTTCAATTTTTTTGAATGGATGGCAACTCAAACGAGCCTTTATATTGTACAAGTGTTATCTACTACAATATTGTATGATCTAGGTGGATATACATATATTTTACAAAAAGCTCAAAGTTATATGAAACCACATACTAAAAGACTTTCGCAAGAAATAGAAGATTTGCACTCAGGGAAATATTTTTCATAGATCAATGTGCAGGAGATCAGGTTGAATTGACAGTAATAAGGGTTTTTGCATATCTAATTCGGTATCATTCAAGTCGCTATTCAAGCGGCTTTTTTTGTTTTATCCATATAATTTCCTATCTAAGATGGAGAGGGCAAGAGCTTCTTCTAATACAGATTAGATAATTATGCATATCCAATTCGTAACTTGTGTATTCAAATGGAGTTGAATCCTTGCTAAACTTTATTTCTGATAATGAGAATCATTATTAATTATTAGAGTCTAAAGTTTGACCTCAGGTCTTTTAGGAGCAAATCAATGAAATGAAAGGTTGGTAGAAATGACTTCAAATCGACAATTATGTATTGGCTTATCCTTAAATGCAACATGGAATAAAGGTGACGGCTGGCGGCACCCGGATAGCGGAGTGGAGCAGACAGGAAGCATTGACTACTATATTCATTGGGCAAAAATAGCAGAGAAGTTCAAGCTCGATTTTCTTTTCAGAGCGGATTATCTGTATATTAGCCCGCAGATGCTAGGCGATTCCTCCAACTTTGGTAGCCCGGATCCTACGCTGTTCTTTGCAGCGATCGCTCGTGAAACGAACCGGATTGGACTGGTGACGACAATCTCTACTACGTTCAATCCACCGTATGTTGTTGCTAGACAACTTCAGTCTTTACACTGGCTAAGCAATGGACGTGCAGGCTGGAATATTGTCACTTCTATTGAAGGAGCCGATAATTTCGGCAAATCACCTATGCCATCACCGGAAGAGAGATATGCAAAAGCAATAGAGTTTACGGATGTCGTATGCAAGCTTTGGGAGAGTTTCCCGAATGAAGCCATTGTCATTGACCGCAAATCAGGCATGTTCTCGGATAAGGATAAAGTGACTGCCATTAATCATTCTGGTGAATTCTTCAATGTAAAAGGGCCGCTAACGTTGGTTTCTCATCCATCCGGAAGCATTCCTTTGTTTCAAGCTGGCGCTTCAGATATCGGGCGGAATTTTTCCTCTTCGGTCGCGGATGCTATTTTTGCAGCAATGCCGGATCTTGAATCAGGAGTGGAATTGCGAAATGATTTGCGAAGAAGAGCAGCAGAACATGGGCGCGATCCAAATGCCATCAAAGTTTTGCCGGGTCTGTATTTTTTCCTCGGTGATACGCACGAAGAAGCGTTTGAATTGCATAAGGCTGCGCATTCGCATCTAAGTCTTGAACGCAGACATGCCTCACTCCAATCGGTAATGGGTCTTGATCTAACAGGTTATCCTTTGGATCAACGCGTAACTGCTGAAATGCTTCCCGATCCAAGTCAGGCTGTCCGAAGCCGTACACATGCAGAGTTGCTACGCCGCTTTATTACAAAATATCAGCCTACCGTGAAAGAAATCCTGGATCGGCCGGAGGTTGTCGGATCAGCTCATTGGGTATCTGTGGGGACCGTCGAGACCGTAATGAATGATATTATCGAACGGGTTGAGGCTGGTGCGATTGATGGATTCATAGCCTTGCCGGGCGGTTCAGAAAAATCGATGGAGATATTCTTCGAACAGCTGATTCCAAAGTTGGTTGAACGAGGCATGTTCCGGAGTGAATACGAGGGAACTACTTTACGAGATCACCTAGGGATTTCATAGATCATTAATAAAGCAGTGGTACAAAATAATTGATAACTTATCGGATGGGGAGCCATATGAACAGACTAATTGGATGGATTGCAATTTTAATGATACTAACAGGGGTACTGGCTGGATGTTCCGAAACGTCCAATACCGTTGCGCCTGAAGCCAGCAAGACCGAGGGGGAGGCATGGCCAAGAACCATTCAGGATGCTAGCGAAAATGGAGTGGTGCTTGAGAAACGACCAGAGCGCATAGCGGTGCTTCATCCTCTGTACTTAGATTACTTTTTTGCTTTGGATACACCTCCAATTGCATCAACCAGCGCGGCAGAAGCGATGAAGGAGTTTGCTACATTACAGCCATACGCTGAATCTGCTGAGATTATTGACTTAGGTAGTGACTCAGCGAATCTGGAAAAGATTATGGATGCGCAGCCTGATGTCATTGTGACCTTTAAGGGTTCAGTGGATACCATATATGATGAGTTGAGCAAGATTGCACCTGTCATCTTAATCGACTACACCGACACATGGGAAAAAACGACCATGCTTTGTGCTCAAATTGTTGGAAAAGAAGAACTCGCGGAACAATTGATTCAGGAAACCCAAGAAATGATAGCATCCACGAAAGGGCAGTTAAGCACGCTTGAAAATAAGACCTTTGCCTTGTTGCGGGTTGACGGAAAAGCTAATTTCAATGCGCAAGGATCTAAAAACACGATGTATTACAATCACACTGCCGGTTTTGGGTTGTTGGCACCAGAGGGATATCCTGAGGGAGGAGAATCCCTAACGCTAGAGGGGCTATCTAGCATGAATCCCGATTATATTATTATCCAGCATCGTATTGACGTCGCAGAGGCAGCAGTCAAGGATAAGGAATCTTCAAAGGTATGGAACTCACTGGAAGCGGTAAAAAATAACCATGTTGTTATCTTTGATAATTCCCTGAATAGCGCAAGTATCCTGGCTGTCCGTTTGGCTTCAGAATATTTTGTGAAATTGGCTGAACAATAGATATGTACACAAAATCCAAATACTAATCAAAGTCGCTATTATAGCGGCTTTTTTATTTCTAAGTAACATTGTAATTTCCTATGCCGAGTTATTTAGCTCCAATGGATTGGCTTGCCATCCTTGCAAGGAACTCAGGTAGTATGTTTCTTGGTTAATCAAGCCTTCAAAACGGCTATGCTATAATGAAATTCAGAAAGGGGATGCCACGTTAATGTCACCTAGAAACATAGAGAAGGACTTGCAACAACGAGAAAAAAGAATAAACCACATCCTTGATTCCGCGCTGGAGATCATTGCTCTTAAAGGAATCGGTTCAGTAAGCATCAACCACATCGCAGCAGCAGCAGGCATGAGCATTGGGAACATGTATCACTACTTCAAGTCCAAAGACGAGATTATTAGCGAAATTCTGAGAAGGGGCCAGTCTAGTTACGGAGAACATGTCTCCCAACTCGCTGAGCAATCCGGCGATGCTCTGAATAAACTTTTACTACTGTCTGAGTCTTGGCTTGCGTTGGAAAACAATTGGGCTTACACGATCCTTATCCACACAGCCCGACTTTCGGAAACTTCCTCCGAAGAGATTAGGCGGGAAGTTACGGAACGTTTCACGAATAACCTTGGTCCTGTCGCGAACATAATGGAACAGGGGCAAAAGGAAGGACTCATCATCAGTGGTGTTCCCTTGGAACTTGCCTATTATTTTGTAAGTTTAATTCAAGGACTGACGCTACAGAAAATGCCAGGTGCTGAAGTGCCAATCCGTGCGCAGGCGCGTTCGATTGTCTCTTTATTTGCTGTGTCTCTACATAACTCCAAAAGAAATGATTGACAATAGATACAGGCCACTGCTACAATTTCCCCAACAAACCGAGTAATCGCTCGGTTTGTGAACGAGAGTTCGACTGGACAACCAGAGATCGTTCATGGGGAAAGATAACCAAGCAGAAGGCCTTTTTTTATAACTATAAAACCAAGTAAATAGATCCGAAAAATTATTTTAAATTGGAGGTAACACCCTATGCTGATTATTGAGCGGTTGAACAAAACGTTCGCTGCTCCTACCGGGCCGATTGTAGCGCTAAGTAATATACGGTTGCAAGTTGAGCCGGGACAATTTATTACTTTTATCGGACCAAGCGGATGCGGAAAAAGTACATTGCTCAAGATCGTGGCCGGGTTAGACACGACCTATGAAGGAACAGTGGAACTAAACGGAAAAGCAATTACAGGACCAAGTGTTGATAAAGGGTTTATTTTTCAAGAGCCACGTTTGTTCCCCTGGATGACGGTCGAGAAGAATATCGCAGCCAATCTCTCGCTTGGCAATGCTCAGGTTCGCCATCAAGTCCAGGAGCTGATTGAGCTAGTTCGTCTGAAAGGATTCGAGAAAGCGTATCCGAAGGAACTGTCCGGAGGGATGGCTCAACGGGTGGCCATTGCAAGAGCATTGTTGCGTAAACCGGAGATACTGTTGCTCGACGAGCCTTTTGGAGCACTCGATGCCTTCACTCGTACACACATGCAGGAGGCGCTGCTGGACATCTGGCAGAACAGCCGGACGACCATGTTGTTTGTTACGCATGACTTGGATGAAGCGGTATTTCTTGGAGAGAAAGTCGTCATTATGAACCCTCGCCCGGGTCATATCCGCAATGTAATTAATGTAGATCTCCCCTATCCGCGTAAGCGCAGTGGAGGCTCCTTTCAGGAGCTTCGCTCCCGCGTGCTAGGCGAATTCGAAAAAGTGGAACATTCTCCCCTGATTGATAAGGGTGCCGGCATATAAATTGGATACGTATAAACGAATTTACGTTCATAAAGGGGATACGAATATATGGTTAAAAAATATAATTTGCTTGCAGTCTTACTTGTTCTGATACTAGTTGTGGCGGGATGTGGCAATGCAAACAACAATGCTGGCAATGGCGAGGATGCCAAGGCGGTAGATGGTAGCTCGAATCCGAATGCAGCCTATGATGATGTCACGGTGAAGATTGGTGTGCAGGGCAAGGGCGGCTTGTTCGGCAAAGCGCAAGAACAGAAGTGGTTTGAGGATGCATTCGGAGAGTTGGGGGTAAAAGTGGAGTGGTTGGAGTTCCAGAGCGGTCCTCCAATGATCGAAGCGATGGCCTCTAATCATTTGGACTTTGCTGGAATGGGCAACATGCCCCCAATCTCTGCACAAGCAGCTGGCATTGATTTCAAAATCATCTCACAGCTACTTGATGGCAAGAACAATGTAGCAATCATTGTGCCGAACGACAGCCCGATCAAAAGCATCGCGGATCTCAAAGGCAAAAAGGTAGCTGTCACAAAGGGGAGCAACGCCTATAACTTCCTATATCAAGTACTCCAAAAAGCTGGTTTAGATAACTCCGATATTCAAGAAATTCAATTACAACCTGATGAAACGCAGCCTTCCTTCGAAAGCGGAAAAGTGGATGCCTGGGCCGTCTGGGATCCTTACATTACCCTGAATACATTAAGTGGCAAGGGAAAAGTGCTGGCTGATGGGGAAAGTGAAGGCGTACTGTCTCCATCCTTCCAATTGGTTCGTTCGAATTTTGCGAATGACTATCCTGAGCTGGTTACGATTTATCTAAAGACATTCGAGCAAGCACGTCAGTGGGAAGCAAATAATCAAGAGGAAGCGTTCCAGCGCTATGCCGACGAACGCAACATTCCGATTGACCTGGTGAAGGGCATTCAATCGCGGGCGGCAATGATCAATATTCCGGTAAGTGACGAAACGATTGCCAATCAGCAGAACACCGCAAACTTTCAATTTGAATTAGGTACAATCCGCAAGGAAATCAACGTGGCTGATGTGTTCGACAACCAGTACATTGAAGAAGCTCTTAAATAAAGTAGTAGAGGTGCGGTTATGCAAATATCGGGAAACAAGCTTGTTTTTCGGACTATTCATCTCCTGATCGGGATGTCGGTACCAGCGGCGATATTAATCATCTGGCAGATTGTATCCTCAAATGGGTGGGTAAATCCGGTGTTAGTTCCTCCTCCGAAGGACATCGTGGCTGAATTTGGACGAATGATCTCTTCAGGAGAACTGCTGACGAATTTGCGCATCTCGACGGGGAGAGCGGCACTCGGGTTCTTGTTGGGCGGCGGTCTGGGATTAGCCGCAGGATTATGGGTCGGGTTTTCGTTAAAAGCGGAACGGCTACTTGATCCGTCACTTCAGCTGCTTCGGACACTGCCACACTTGGCTGTTGCGCCATTGTTCATTCTGTGGTTTGGCTTTGGCGAAACTTCAAAGATTGTACTCATCGCTAAGGGCGCATTCTTCCCTTTATATGTAAATGCCTTTTTGGGCGTTCGTTCGGTGGATCGCCAGTTGTTCGATGTAGCACGCGTATTGCAATTCACGAAACTTCAGACCATTACCAAGCTGATTATTCCTGCCTCACTTCCTTCTCTGTTTTTAGGCGTTCGGCTCTCGATTGCGGTAAGTTGGCTTGGCCTGGTTGTCGCGGAGATGATGGGTTCAAGCTCCGGGATCGGTTATATCATCAATGACGCACGATCCTTCTCACTAACGTCTGTCATCTTCGTCGGCATAATTGTCTTTGCGATTGTTGGCAAAGTGACCGATTCACTGGTTAAGCTGGCAGAGAAGAAGTTGCTGCGTTGGCAGGATTCCATAGAGGGAGATGGATAACAGATTATGAGTACGAACGATGTGACATTAAACTCGAAGGCTAATGAGAAGCAGAGGGCAATAAGAAGGGGACGCCAGTGGAGAATGCCAAATTGGCTGTATGGCTGGGTGTTGCCTGTTATTATATTAGCTTTATGGGAGGCAGGCTCTGCTCTTGGACTGTTGTCTGACTCGGCATTACCAGCTCCATCCCGCATTGCTCGAACATTCTGGCAACTGTGCGTAAACGGCGATATGACGCAGCATCTCACAGCCAGCACCATTCGGGCGAGTGGTGGTTTCTTACTTGGAGCCGTAACAGGATTGCTGCTCGGTGTGTTTACTGGGCTAGGTAAATGGGCTGAACAAACGCTTGATCCGACCATACAGATGCTGCGAACGGTTCCGTTGCTTGCGGTTATTCCGCTGTTCATTCTTTGGTTCGGAGTAGGGGAATTATCCAAAGTACTGCTCATTGCACTAGGGTCATTTTTCCCGCTCTATTTTCATACACATTTGGGGGTCCGCAGTGCGGACAGAAAGCTGTATGAGGTTACTCGCATCTTGCAATATTCTAAGTTCCGGCTGTTAACCAGGCTAATTATTCCCTCGGCGTTGCCAAACATTCTGCTTGGGATTCGGTTATCTGTGGGTGCCTCATGGCTGTTGCTTGCCGTGGCAGAGATGATGGGTGCAAGCGCAGGAGTCGGCTATATGATACAAGACGCACGTGTATATGCACAGACAGATGTCGTCTTCGTAGGCATAATTATGTTTGCATTGGTGGGCAAACTGTCGGATTCGGCAGTCAGATTGGTGGAAAGAAGATTACTGCGATGGAATAACACATATAAAGGCTAATGATAGATTTTTAGAATGAAAGCGGAGGAACAGATATGACGAAAAAACGACAGGGACAGCTTCATCTTGGTGCATTTATATATTTCACTGGGCATC
Organism: Paenibacillus sp. SZ31; assembly: GCF_012912005.1. Lineage (GTDB taxonomy): Bacteria > Bacillota > Bacilli > Paenibacillales > Paenibacillaceae > Paenibacillus. The sequence goes on along the minus strand of NZ_JABBEA010000002.1, from coordinate 223,570 downwards.
ATCATGCTGGATGGCGTCATCCTGATTCAGGGGTAGAGAAGATGTTCGATATCGAATGGTATAAGCGGATTGCCCAGACAGCTGAAAAAGGTAAGTTTGATATGATTTTTTTTGCGGACTTGCTGCACTTGATCTACCCAAGTCGCGCTGCAGCAGGCATGCTGGACCCGGTGTCGCTGCTCTCCGCACTATCCATGGTAACGGATAAAATTGGGTTGACAGCTACGCTCTCGACGACCTATAACGAGCCGTTCAATGCCGCGCGCCGTTTAGCTACACTCGACCACATAAGCGGAGGACGGACCGGATGGAATATCGTCACGTCGCAAGTTGACACGGAAGCACGGAACTTCGGACGAGATAAGCATCCTGAACATGGAACACGTTATGAGATGGCGCAGGAATTCGTTGATGTCGTTGCAGCATTATGGGACAGCTGGCCACAGGATTCACTCGTCATGAATCGGGAATCAGGCACATTCGTCGATGAATCCAAGCTGCGTGTCGCTGACTATAAAGGGCAATGGTATTCCACGCAAGGGCTCTTGAACGTCCCTCGTCCACCGCAAGGTTACCCCGTCCTTATTCAGGCTGGTTCCTCGGATCCAGGTCAGGATTTCGCTGCAAAAGTCGGAGAGGTGATCTTCACTGCACAGACCTCACTCACTGCTGCGCAAGATTTCTATCGCACGGTGAATGAGAAACTTCTAGCAATCGGACGTGAGCGTGGCAGCTTGCTCATCATGCCGGGTTTGTCGCCAATCCTCGGTTCAACTGTGGAGGAGGCTCGACGCAAGGAACGGGAGCTGCTCGACCTCATCGATCCGCAGGAAGCGATATTGATGCTGTCCGGCATGCTTCAAACAGACCTCAGCGGGTATCCTGTGGACGGTCCATTACCAGACATCTCAGATCCGGTCCAAGCAAGCAACGGAATGAAGAGTCGCGTGCAACTCATTATGGACCTTGCACGTGACGAGCAATTATCCATTGCCGAACTCGGGCGGAGGCTTCTCGGAGCCCGTGGTCATATGCAATTCGTAGGAACGCCGGAGCAGCTTGCCGACCTCATGGAAGAATGGTTTAATGGATACGGCTGCGATGGTTTTAACATCATGCCGCCGGTTCTGCCTGGAGATCTTGATGACTTCGTCGAGCACGTCGTTCCAGAGCTTCAGCGACGTGGGCTCTTCCGCGAGGAGTATGAGGGGACAACGCTGCGAGAGCATCTGGGACTTTCGGAGCCAACGGTGTTAGTAAACCATAAACAGCAAGTTCACCGTTAATCCATTACGAAGAAACAAGATATAAGCTGAGACCGTTCCCCAGTATTCTACCGTGGAACGGTCGTTTAGTTTTATAGCTTTATTTGTGGATCATATTTCTGCGGTACTGGTAGGGCGTAACCCCGTATTCCACTTTGAACAACTGGATAAAATACTGATTCTTTCTGTAACCGACCATTTGCGCGATATCGTTGACACGGAGTTCAGAATCTTGAAGCAGTTGAGAAGCTTTCTCCAGCCTCTTCTTAGAAATGTAATTTGACACATTTTCACCCGTCTCCTGTTTAAACAGTTTGGAAAAGTAGACCGGATGGAGATGTGCTACTTTCCCCAACTCATCCAAACTAAGGCCATGTGACAGATGGTCTTCGATATACGTTTGCACTTTGTCGACGATGGTTTGGATGGACATCTGTTTGTTGTTTCTGATTCGACTGACCCGATGCATGAGGGTTGACCATAGTTCATCAGGTTGCCCTAACTGGTTGAATATCCAATCCACGGTTTCAGAGTCATCCCGATCCGTGTCCGCCAGATATACATATAACATCGTCTCTAGGAGAAAGATTATTTTTTGCTTTCGGAGACGGAGTTGATCATATTTTTTAATGATATTTCCGGCAGATTCCCAATCACTGCATGATGGAGAATGGTTGAATATGCCAATGAAGTCTTCTGAGTGTACGTCCTCATTCAGGAAGAATCTGTAGAACATCTGCCTGATCACGTTACGTTCGGTCAATGAAAAGGGAGGGGACACGACCGATTGCTCCAGTTTGATAGTCAGTTCCTCAGCAGCTTCTTCCGGAACAAGAGCGACCAGTCGCGTTCCCGCAGTCCATACGAGACGATCCAATTTGTCTCCAACAGCACGTTTTATAACGTCCTCATGTTCTTGTGTGAAACCCTCCAACTTGAAGCAGCAGAAACGTTGTTCCCCTAAGAATTCAGTATAAACATCATATTGCCTTCTCAATGTCTCGTTTTGACCAAGCAGCGAAAGCAGGTACCCCAATCCATCGAAGTTCTCCCATGCGATAGGTTGAGCGGGTCGTGTCTTTGTAATATTCTTGATGGCTTTAGACATGGCTTTCTCCACGTCATCTTTGTCTACAGGTTTGAGCAGATAGTCGAGCGCACCTAGGCGGATTCCTTGTTGCGCATATTCGAACTCGGAGTAGCCGGAAAGGATGATGACTTTGGTTGGCAAGCTATGTTGGTGGATATGTTGAAGCAGATCAATGCCTGAAACCTCAGGCATTCGGATGTCAGTGATCAGAATATCGATATGGTTTTGAGTCAACATGTCCCGGGCTTCAATCGAATTGGTCATCGTCTCGATCTGATGAATACCGAAGGTTTTCCAATCGAGCAAGTGCTTCATATACTCAACGACATAATGTCCGTCATCCACAATTAATAATCGCATTAGCTATCTCCTTTCTCCTCGGGAATGCTGATGAGCAGCAGGACCGACAATCCACCCCAATCACTTGTAGCAAAATGTAGCCCGCTACGTTCGCCGTACGTATTTTTCAGACGTCGATTTACATTCCAGAGCCCTACGCCTTTAATTCCTTCAGGCGGGTTATCGCTCTCAAGCCGAGCCTCCAAGTTGCGGATATCATCGAGCGAAAGACCTTTGCCGTCATCGGATACCTTGATCGTTATTGCAGTTTCCGTCTGTTTGACATCGATCGTCACCCGATGGGCTCCTTGTTGTCCTTCAATGCCATGTTGAATCGCATTTTCAACCACTGGCTGGATGATCAGCGGCATGAGGGGAAGGGAGGCCAATTCTAACGGCAGATCAATGCTGTACTCCATTTTTTTGCTGAGAGCCATAATAATCAGGAAATGTTCAGCAAACTGGAGCTCGCTTTCCAGCGTAACTTCATGCCGGTCCAACTTGGTTAAATAACGATAATATTCAGCTAGATGCTTGCTCATGCGCATGACAGAATCAGGTGAAAACTGAGCCACCGACATGATGAAAAACAAACTGTTGTACAAAAAATGAGGATTAATCTGAGCTTGGAGTTGTTGAAGTTCCGCACCTCGTCTCAGTTCCGTTTCAGTCTTCAAGGATACGAACAGATCCTGGATTTCGGTAACCATATGGTTAAAACTTCTGAACAGGCTGTAAAACTCTTTGCCCGTATTTTCGGTGATCCGCGTGTTGTGATTGCCTTGCTCGACCTGAGAGAACTTTCTCTCCAACAAACGGAGATTACGGTAGTAGTTCCGATAAAACGTAAAGATCACAACCAGACCAAGCGTGAACACGGCTAAAATGCTGGCAAAGAAAACTTTTCGATTGCGGTCAAGCGGTTGCAGAAAATCGTTCGTCTGTGTATATGTAATCAGGTAGCCGTCGATCGATTCAATATATCGCGAAAGAACATAGTAGTCGTCCGAATTGGTGTGATAATCATATTTTAAAGTTACTTCTGGCTGGGGCGTAAGCATTTCGGTAACCGCTTTCAATAGATCGTTATCGACTTCTTTCTCACTCCATAACTGCTGAGGATTAAACATAAAAAAAGCATTTGAGCTGTCGTTGTTCACAGCCTTTTTCAACAGGCTTTTTAAATAATCCGTATTCAGCTTTACACCAACAATGTACTGAGTCGGTTCGTTTTGTCCGGATTTTTGGATGTAAGGGTAAAGGGCGAAGTAATACAAACTGTTACCTACAATTTGCCACCCCCGCTGATGAACATCCTTGAACGGGAGTCTTGCCTCCAGTGTAGTGTTCGTAGATAGAAACGTTTCTTCGGACTTCCAGTAAATGCCGATCGATTCAATGGATCGACTGGAGAGGAGCGTTTGCCGCAAGCGATCAACAATATCGTTTTTCTTCATTTGGGAATCGTAATTGCTCAGCTCGATAACATGCCTCTGGTAAAAGCGGACATCACTGTCGGCTGCATACTGAACCCCGTACATATTAGCCTCGTATATAATCCCGTCTAGAATGCCTTTTACATAATCAAGCTGGTTTTTGGAAGCGCTGATCAGATTCTCCTCAAGTGTCTTGGAGCTCAATCGGTTCATCACGAAAAACAAACTCAACGTAAGCAGCAGAAAAAAAACAAAGAAATAGATGAATCGCTTCATATACATTTTTCTGATCATATGTGTTTCCTTTCATATCACCAAACATCGAAGTTCACAATCCTTATCGGATTAACTTTAATATAAGCCAAACTTTCGAAAAGAGGAAGGGTAGTATCAGTCATAAATGAAAGCGGTTTTAAAATAGTTCAGCCTGGGGTGATGATCTTGAAATTTTGGCATTTTGGAGTGAAAGCGCTTTTGTTAAGCTTAATTGCAAGGATCGCTTTCGAAGAAGCATCACAGAGGAGGTATGCAACATTAACGAGATCGTGCCCGCCAGATCCGCAAAAAAAACAAAAACAAAGATTCCCCAGCGAACTTCATTCAAAAAGGAACTCAAGAAAAGCTGGCCTTTGTATGTACTGTGTATTCCCGCTTTTGTGTTTGTCTGCATCTTTTCTTATGGCCCGATGGTAGGTTTGCTCATGGCATTTCAGGACTATAAACCATGGCTGGGTATCACAGGTTCACGGTGGATCGGGTTAGATAACTTCGAACGAATTTTCCAGTACAAAGAAGCCACACAAGCAATCATCAATACGCTGATTATCGCCGTTTCTAAAATTATCGTCGGTATTATCGTTCCGATCGTTATGGCTATTCTGCTGAGTGAGATCCGAAATATGGGCATTAAGAAAAGTGTACAGACACTGGTGTATCTGCCGCATTTCTTGTCCTGGGTTACGGTCGCGGGGTTGATGATCGACATTCTGGGATTAGACGGAGGAATCAATCACATCTTGACCCAGATTTTCGGGAATGATCCCATTTACTTCTTGGGTGATCCTGATCTGTTTCGATTCACGGTTGTGATCAGCGATGTGTGGAAGAGCTTCGGCTTCGGTATGATTGTCTATCTGGCGACCATTGCTGGGATCAATCCTTCTTATTACGAAGCAGCTGAGATCGACGGTGCCACACGCCGGCAGCAGATTCGATACGTCACCTTGCCTAGCATGTTGCCCATGATTATCGTCATTTCTACACTGAGTCTGGGCAATATTCTGGACGCGGGCTTTGATCAGGTTTTCAATCTGTACAATCCGCTTGTCTACAGTACGGGAGATATCATTGACACCTATGTCTATCGTTCGTCCTTGTTAAACGGGCAATACGGGTTCGGGACCGCAGTAGGACTGTTCAAATCGGGGATCAGTTTGATCTTGATCGTTGTCTCTTACAGGCTGGCCTATAAATATGCCAATTACAAAATATTCTAACAAGGAGGGAGAGGGATCATGTACCATAAGACGACAGGCTATAGAGTATTCTCCTATTTTAATTACGCATTCATGATACTGGCGGGTCTGGCGTGTTTTCTTCCACTGCTTCATCTGTTGGCGCAATCGCTCAGCAGTAAAGCGGCCATAAGCGGTAATATGGTGTCATTTTGGCCGGTCGGGTTCAACGTGGATGCCTATATCAAAACGTTCAACAATTCCAACTTTAATGGTGCCATGCTGACATCTATCATTCGAACCGTTTTGGGTACGACCATCAGCATGTTCATCCTTACCTGTGCAGGTTATGCCCTGTCCAAGGAATTCCGGGGACGCAACGTGCTCATGTGGTTTTTTATCTTTACGATGCTTTTCTCCGGGGGATTGATCCCTTCTTACATTTTGATCACCGCTCTTGGATTAAAGGATACAATTTGGGCGCTTGTGCTGCCGGGAGCATTCGGTGCTTATAATCTGATTCTTCTCGTCAACTTCTTCAAAACGATTCCCAAAGCCTTGGAAGAAGCAGCATTCATTGACGGGGCGTCCTTTTTCGTAATCCTCAGCAAAATATATTTACCATTATCTCTGCCTGGCATCGCGACCGTATCCTTGTTCATTATGGTGGGGCACTGGAACTCCTGGTTTGACGGGATTTTGTACATGTCCGATGCGAGTAAATATCCGCTGGCTTCGTTCCTCCAGACCGTTGTTGTACAGAGCAATATGCAAAATATGGCGATGAGCCAGTCTGAAGTGGCAGCCATGTCTGAACAGAGCATCAAAGCAGCGCAAATTTTTGTAAGCACGCTCCCGATCATTTTGGTCTATCCTTTTTTACAACGATATTTCGTGAAGGGAATTGTACTAGGAGCCGTAAAAGAATAGTTAGGATGACGAAATTGGATCACTATATGTTCAACTAAACATTTACACGATAACAGCGATCGGAAGGTTGTTCTGTCATCGGAGTGCCAGTGTAAATATGCAATTAGTTGAACTTATATAGAAAACAAATTGAGTATGAGTGAAGGGGGCATGTTTCCATGAAGAAAAGAACTGATTTATGGAAAATGGTAAGTATGGTTATGCTGTCGGCTGTTCTTGTGGCTGGCTGTAGCAAAGGGGAGAGTGCGTCCGAGACCGCACCGGCATCGGTGCTTAAGGACGGAAAATATGATCCACCATTTACGATCACCATCGCCAAACAACAGGATGAAAATGCTGGAAAGTATATCAATGGTGAGACGTTGAATGACAATGTATTGACCCGTTGGGGCGAAGAAAACCTGGGCATTAAAATCCAAACCACCCTGCTGGGAGGTGATGCTTCACAATATAATACCAAGCTGCGGCTGGCGTTGACAGGTTCCGAGAAGTTGCCCGACGTTCTGCCCGTCTATGACACCATGCTGGTCAATGATCTGATCGATTCGGGGCAAGTCAAAGAGATAACGGAAGACATCTCAGCCTACATGCCTGACCGGATAAAAGAAATATACAAACAATACCCGACCACCTTCAATCCAGTGGTTAGGGAGGGTAAGGTCTACGGGATGGCGATTGCGCCGAATCTGACGGAAGGCGAAGTCATGTTGATCCGTCAGGACTGGTTGGACAAATTTAATTTGAAAGCGCCAACAACAATTGAAGAGTTTGAGCAAGTCATCGCGGCGTTCACTAATGAGGACCCAGATGGGAACGGCAAGAAAGACACATACGGCTTTACATTTTCGGGGAAAGATTCCTACAATACGGGCTGGGTCAGCGATCCGGTCATGATATTCAGCGCATACACGGGCAAACACCTTCCAAGGCAATGGTATAACGAGAACGGCAAACTTACTTATGGATCTGTGGCTGATGGTAACAAAGAGGCACTGGCCAAGTTACGCGATTGGTATGCAAAAGGGTATTTGAACAAAGAATTGGCCACCCAAGGGGCCTGGGACGCACTGTCCGATTTTACGGAGGGGAAAGCAGGCATTATCATTGGTCGTCCTTGGCTATACGACAGTGTGAAAGACGTAGAGAAAAATGTGGATGGTGCGAAAATTAGTGCTTATCCGACCATTCAAGGCGTGAACGGCGATAAGACCTATCAGTCTGCACAGTTGAACGATGGTGTGTTCATGTTTAACAAGGACTTTCAGAATATGGAAGCCTTCTTCCTCTACTACGATAAAATGTATGATGCGGCGTTCAGCACGGGAGATTTCAAATACGGCTACGCTCAGGGATATGATTACGATATCGTCAACGACGAAGTCACTTTCGATCCAACAAAATTCAATACACCATTAGAGGCTGTGCAAGGCGTTGGCAAAATGGCATTTACCAAGAATACACCGAGCGTGGACGGTCCCGGCCAATCATTCTATGATCTGGCGAACGGTGTCGAGGCCGATACGGGCGTCCTCATTCAGAGCGCTTCAAAAGATCAAACGACCCAGGATGGATATCGGATTTCGTATGAAAACAGGGATGTTTTACTGCCAAATGAGTTTAACGGTCCACCAACGCCAACGATGCAAAATGTGTGGGAACAGTTGACCACCATGGAACAAGAGACTTTTACCAAAATCATATATGGCAATGAGCCGCTTGAAGCATTTGATACCTTTGTGAAACAGTGGCACGAAAAAGGTGGAGACACCGTTATCCAAGAAGTTAACGATTGGTACAACCAAGCCAGCGAGACAGATGTAATGACACTGATGAATTTGAAATAAAGTCAAGTTTAGTTTCACCTGGATCAGCCTTCCCGCAACAGGAAGGTTGGTCTTCTAAAAAAGGAGATGATGAGACATGATCAAAGGTAAATCGTGGATGGCTATCGTCATTGCATTGATGTTGTTAACAGTTCATTTAACGTCCTCAGTTCAAACCGTTCACGCTGCTGATGAAGAGACTCATATTGCTGCAACACTATTTGTACTGAAGAATGAATCCGAAGTATCCAATGCCAAAATCCATTGGGCACCTGTCCAGGGAGCGACTGCATACGAGTTGTATAGATCCGAGAACGATGAACCCTATCAGTTATTACAGACCCTAACCGGTACAACGACGGATGATTATGACCTCAACATAGGTAGTTCGTACAAATATCAAGTGAAGGCATATGGGGGAACTTCCTTGTTAACCTCCGCTGTCTCGCCAGAATATACCCCTTACAGCCTTCCAGAAAACCTCACAACTTTTGATAACACAACGCAATCAACGCTTATGCTCCCGAATGAACTTAAAGTGGGAGACACCTACTACAGATTCAATTTCGTGCAAAAGTCATCAGGCGGTTTTGGCGAAATGATTCAACAGACGTCAACGGATGACGTCAACTATGGTAACGACAAAGTGGTCCTTTCCTACACGGATCATCCCGATCTGGCGAATTCTAAATTTGAAGGGATCAATATCCTATACCACGCGCCCACGAACAAATTCGTTTTTTGGGCTCACTATGAAAACAGTACAGACTACACACTTGCCAGAGTATCGGTGGCTTCAGCCACGCCTGGAGAAGACTTTACATTTCACAAAAGCTTTCGGCCGGAAGGGAACCAATCCCGGGATATCTCTATTTTCAAAGATGATGATGATTCGGCGTATCTGATCTCTACCGCCAATAATAATTCGGACACGATTTTGTATAAGTTAACCTCCGATTGGTTGGATGTGGATCATCAAGTTTCTGTTATTTATCAAAATCAACATAGAGAACTGCCTAAGATGATCAAAAAGGATGGCATTTATTATTTGTTCTCTTCCCAAGCGGCAGGTTGGTATCCCAGTATACCCCTGTATTCATCAGCAACAAGCATAGACGGAGATTGGTCTGAATTACGGACGATTGGTAACACGTCAACTTTCTCGGCGCAGTCGGGTTCCGTCATGCGAGTGAAGCCAGATACGGGTAACAACGTGGTTATGGTTGCGTATCGCTGGATGTTCGGCTGGGCAGGTACGCAAAATGGAACAACAGAGGAACGACTGCTTCCCGTTTGGTTCTCTGATGGTTACGCATTTTATGATTATTTTGATCAAGTCCTGTACAACACAAGCGATGATGTTGTCGTTCCCGTTCAGAATGGAAAACTGCTGTCGCAAGGTAAACCTGCAACAGCCCAAACGGCTACTGGAACAAACCCGGCAAGTTATGCTAATGATGGTAACTATCAAACCGAATGGATCGGCACAGGCAGTTCCTGGCCACATTGGTGGAAGGTAGACCTCGGCTCCGTTCAACAGTTGAATAATGTGCAAATCTCCTGGTGGATGCAAAAAGGCTCCGAAGGTTATTACAAATACAAAATCGAGACCAGCACGGATAATGTAAACTGGACCGTGGCATCGGATCGAACCAATAATACATCTTACGGTTTCACATCAGATACGCTATCAAGCACTGCTGCCAGGTATGTACGAATTAATATGCTTAATGCGGCGCTTCATAACAATCCTAACAATTGGTACACCCCAAGGCTATGGGAAGTGAAGGTATTTGGATCGGACACCAATTAACGATTTTCCTAAAAGAAGAGAGGTAACGATGTGAATATTCAAATTACCAATGGTGGCATCTGGAATGATTCAAGTGGTAATCCAATCCATGCCCATGGTGGACATATGTTGTTTCATGACGATTATTATTACTGGTATGGCGAAGATCGGAGGGACGATATATATGTTAGTTGTTACCGTTCCAAAGATCTGTTCAACTGGGAGTTTCGAAATCATATCCTGACGACGTCTACGCCAGCTGCACCCGTTCGAGTTCGGACGAATCTGGCATTAGTGAACGACAAAGGCGGAAAGGTGAATCTCGAACGGCCTAAAGTGCTTTTCAACACGTCGACAAAGAAGTTCGTCCTATGGGTTCATTATGAGAATGGTAATAATTACAACGATGCCGCATGCGCTATTGCCACATCTGATTCTCCGGATAGCCATTTCACTTACCATGGCAGTTTTAATCCGTATGGGTATATGTCGCGAGACTGCACGCTCTTTCAGGATGATGACGGGACTGCATATTTTATTTCGGCTGCCAGAGACAATGCGGACCTTCACATCTACCGTCTGCAGGAAGATTACCTTAATGTCGAAAGTCTTGTCGGAAAGCTGTGGCAGGGGGAATATCGAGAAGCGCCAGCCGTCTTCAAGCGGAACGGGAAGTATTATATGGTGACCTCATTTTGCACGGGTTGGGCTCCCAATCAAGGGAAATACGCGATGGCTAATACGATGGATGGTCCATGGGGGATGCTCAGCGATTTTGGCGATGAAACGACGTATCGTACGCAACCAGCATTTGTGCTGAAGCGATCAGAGGAGGAGTACCTGTACTTTTCGGATCGCTGGAACGGTTCGGATTACTTTCAGTCCAGCTATGTGGTACTACCCATTGCATTCAATGGGGAAATTCCGATTCTGAATGATTATTCCACGTTATCTTTGAGAGAGGATACACAGCTGATTCATTTTGAACGATAATTTGAACGATGAAGCGGCTAATGAGAAAAGACTTTGATCCTACAGAAAATGCAGGTTCAAAGTCTTTCTGTATGAATTTTATAATTTCACATCAAGCGAATAGCGATCTCGAAGCACTGAACAATGGTGGAGCTCATGTCCAGCCATAATAACGGCGATCGATCGAGCTGAAGCAGGAATATCACTGACGATCCCTCTACAGAGCCAAGCTTCCGGCGTGAGACGACGAAGCATAAGAATGGTTGAGCGGCGTGTGACGGCATATTCTTCGCTCAAATCGGCCAGGGTATATGCATTGAAAGGGTGCGTCTGCATAAGCACGTCCTGATCGTAGCCGGGATGATTCGCTTGGTCACCTCGGGCGATACGAAGCAATCGGCTGCTCATGATGCGTTCGTTATCCAAGAGGTGGCCGATGACCTCTTTCACGCTCCATTTGCCTTCGGCGTAACGATAATTTGCTTGCTCTTCTGTCAATGAAGAAAGCAAATTTTGTACGATGTTGTCCTGCTGCTCCAACATATCGATGATGTTCCCTTCAGGAACAAGCTGGATGTACCCTTCATAATAAGCTGCATATTCCTCTGTAGTTGGTCTTTCAACCATGGTAATGCCTCCTTTGGGATTCGTAGATATGGAATATATTGTAGCATATATCCTACAGCATGAAATTAGCCCCTCCGCTTTATGAGCGGAAGGGCCGTTTCATGTAATTTAGGCAGTTTTTCAAGGTTACGTGTTATACCACTTCTAATCCGTACGTCGTATCCTTTTAGTTTGCACGAATTTCTCCAAAACCGTAAAATCCTCCGTCACTTTTTTGAACGGCAACGTTTCCAGCACCTGTTCCCGATAACTCTTTTTTGCTGCTGCGCTGAGACGGGAGTCAAGTATGCTGAGTATGCCAAGGTCCGTTTCACTACGAATCAAGCGTCCAGTTCCTTGCCGTAACCGCAGAAGCATGTCCGGTACAAACACCTCCATGAACGGATTCTCCGTTACAGATGCCTTATATTCATAAACAGGATCCGATGGAACAGGGAAGGGCAGCCGGAAAATAATGACCTGTGACAGGTCAGACCCCTCGATATTCACGCCTTCCCAGAATACACCGGTACCCAGGAGTACACCTTTACTTTTCCTGAATTCAGCGATGACACTGTCCTGGGAAGATCCTTCTTTTTGAACATGGACTGGCCATGTGTATTCATTATTAGCCTTTGAAATCAACTTCTTGTGAATGTACTTCATATCTTCCTTTGCTGAAAATAGGACGATTGTTCTTCCTTGAGTTAAATTACAGAGTTGAACCAATTCCTTATAAGCTGCTTCAAGATAGATTTCGCGCTGGTCATGTTGGTAATAGGGAACTTTGTTCGAAACGTACATCATGGCATGGTTGGTGTAGTCAAAAGGGGAGGGTTGGCGCTCTAGGAAATCTCCCTTATAACCAAGGGAGTCCGTCATATAAGTATATTGTTCCTCCAGCGTATCCCCGCCTTGGCACAGCGTTGCTGATGTTAGGATTACAGGTACCTTGCCATTAAATAAAGTGTATTTCAGAAATTGGCTTATATCTTTGGGACAGATGCTGATCGTGGCTATTCCCAGAGGACTGCTCGCCCATAAGAGATAGTTGTCCTCTATTTTAGCCAAGACATGGATCAGGGTAATTAGCCCGTTGATAGCTTCAAAAGCGTCATCGATCTCCCGTTCATGGCGGGAAGTCAAAATGGAAAGACGCAGACTGAGATCTTTTAAATCGTTCGAAACCTGGTTCAAAGGTGTTCCTTTGATCTCCGACACTTTGATTCGGTCGTTATCCTGCTTGGCATGGTGGAGCAGATCCGCTTTTACCTGTTTGAAGATGCGCTCAGCGCAATTTTTGATGAACTTGGATTGTGAGAAGAGACTTCTATCCCCGGACTGCTTCGTTAGAAGCTGCACCGTGGTGTCCAGAGTGCGGCAGATTGCCCGATAAGTGAACTCAAGCGTTCTGGCATCACGAACTTTTGCTTCCAGATTATGCGCTTCATCAATGACGATCAGAGCAGGCTGATCTGATATGATGCTCTTGGTTCCTTCTTTTTTCTTCATCAAATCCCGTATGAGCAGATCCTGGTTCACGATAATAAAATCAATCTCGTGAGCTTTTGCATTCAATTTAGCTCTCATATCGTAAAACAAACATGCAGTTTTATGATGACAACGTTCAAATTTGCAATCATTCACGGAAACGTGGGACCATTCGGCATCACTAATTCCAGCTTTAATATCGGCTCGTTCATCAATTTCATAATCTAATATGCGCTGGGCGAGGGTGGACACGGAGGAGTTCGCATCATCAAGATTGATCAATTCCGCTGCTCTGCTTCGGCAGGCATACTGACCCATGCCTTTCCCCACAACGGACCGAACCGTTGAAAATCCCAACCGGCTACCAATAATCCTTAAATCTTTATGTATCTGTTCCGAAAGCTGAATGGAGGAGGTAGCTATAATAACTGGTTTCTGAGACATTTGATTCGTGAGCAGACTTGGGATCAGGTATGCAAAAGACTTACCAATTCCAACACCAGCTTCAATCATGGCGTTATGCCCATGGATATAAGCATCGGCGATATCGAGAGACATTTCTTGCTGTCCGATCCGCTCTCTAAGACCAATTCGGGGGAACCGGTCATATATTCGGAAGATGGCATTAACCAAAGATCGTTCGATTTCCTTGTCCGGTTCCCGCTTATTTATTTTATAGAGTTCATTTAACCAATTCATAACGATCGCCTCTCTTCCGAATGATGATCTTCTTGTACTATATTTTGGAGACGATATACCTCACAATGAGGCTGTGACGGCATTTTTCAATCTGGATACGCCTTCCTGTAACTGTTCATCTGACAAATGTGCAAAAGATAAATATATACCATACTTCGTACCAACAGCCGTTGAACTGCTGACTTCTGAGTATACCACACCTTGTGACTTAGCCGATGCCCGAAAGGCCTCATACGTGGACACATTACCTCGCCACCAGCCAAACACGTGTAGACCCGCTTCATTCTCTACCCAATCAAACCATGTAGAGAGTTGCTTGTTCAAAAGTTTGAGTAAAAGATGGAATTTGCGACTGTATAGACGATTCATCCTGCGCAGATGACGTTCATATTGACCGCTTGTCATAAATGCCGCTAATGCCCGTTGTTCGATCAGGTTGACGGGTCTTGGCTCGTATAATGCCTGTGCCTTTCTAAAGGTGTCTGCCAAGGTGGGGGGGAGAACCACAAAACCAAGTCGTACTTCAAAAGGCAAGGTTTTCGTAAAGCTGCCCAGGTAGATTACACGTCCTGCTTTGTCGAGTGTTTTCAGAGGTTCAACATGCATTCCGCGATATCGGAATTCACTATCATAGTCATCTTCGACAATCATGGCATCATGACGATGTGCCCAGTCCAGCAAGGTTTGTCTGCGTTCAAGGCTGAGCATTTCGCCAGTAGGAAACTGTCGTGACGGCGTGACAAACAACACACGCGCTTCCCAGTCTTGGGGCACAACGCCCTGACCATCGAGATTGGCTTCAATCAACTTTGCACCCGCAGCCAAAATGGCTTTAGAAATCCCGACATAACAAGGACTTTCCGTCACGACATGATCCCCAGGATCTGCAAGTAATTGAGTGAGTAGAGCTATAGCTTGCATGGAGCCTGCAGTCACTGCAATATGATCCGGATCGACTTGAATTCCCCGCATTCTTCGAAGATAGGCGGCAATGGCTTCTCTCAATCTCGGATCCCCGGTTGAACTAACCATCGCAGAGGTTGTTTCCAGGTGATGCTCACGCTGCCGTATCTCAGCATACAATCGATTATTCCATTCATCGTAAGGAAATTTGGATAAATCAGGTTGGTATTTGCTAAAGTCGATCACTTCGTCGCGATCCATTCTGGAATCATGTGTATGGGCATTGGCTGGTGCATTTCTTTGAATCGACTGCTGTTCAAACTGCTGAATACGATTTCCCCAGGCGGATAAGTGATGCGTACAAGCTTTCTCGGTGGACGCATCATTGCTTAAATCCAACTGATACGCAACAAAGGTTCCTCTTCCATGCTCTGATTGAATGTAACCTTGAGCAGTCAACGTATCATAGACCTGATTCACGGTTCCTCTGGAAATGTGATACGTCGCGGCTAACTCTCTAGTCGAGGGTAACTTCTCACCATGCATAAGATTGCCTTCATGAATAGCATCACGAATGGCATGGTAGAGTGCCTTCATCTTGGTATATTTTCGGTTCAAATATGAACTGTAAGCTACATGAAATTGCATAGGACCTCCAGAGTTATCATTGAAGTGGTACAATAAAAACCGAAAATATTGGATCTTTTTATATGACCATTCTCATTCTATACTAAATCATAGATTAGAGCGATGCCTTTATTGAAAACCACCCAAAAGTTACTTAGGAGGACTACAATCATGCAAACAGGTACAGATCGTGTAAAAAGAGGAATGGCTGAGATGCAAAAAGGTGGCGTCATCATGGACGTTATGAATGCAGAGCAAGCTAAAATCGCTGAGGCGGCAGGGGCAACAGCTGTTATGGCTCTTGAACGGGTACCTTCCGATATTCGCGCAGCTGGTGGTGTAGCTCGTATGGCAGATCCAACCATCGTTGAAGAGGTTATGAAGGTTGTTTCTATCCCAGTTATGGCTAAAGCACGTATCGGTCATTACATAGAAGCCAAAGTGCTTGAATCCCTAGGTGTGGACTATCTCGATGAAAGTGAAGTTCTTACGCCTGCAGACGAAGTGTTCCATATTGATAAACATGAGTTTACTGTACCATTTGTATGTGGGGCCAAAGATTTGGGAGAGGCTCTTCGCCGTATTGGTGAGGGTGCATCGATGATTCGTACAAAAGGCGAGCCTGGAACGGGAAACATTGTTGAGGCAGTTCGTCATATGCGTCTAATTAACAGCCAGCTCCGCAAAGTGCAAAACATGTCCAAAGACGAGCTGTACGCTGAAGCAAAAAACCTGGGTGTAGCTTATGAGCTGCTTCGCGAAGTTCATGAAAATGGAAAACTTCCTGTCGTTAACTTTGCAGCAGGCGGTGTAGCTACTCCAGCAGACGCAGCACTAATGATGCATCTGGGAGCAGACGGTGTGTTTGTAGGATCAGGTATTTTCAAATCCGATAGCCCTGAGAAATTCGCTCGTGCAATCGTTGAAGCTACAACACATTACACGGATTACAAACTGATTGCCGAAGTATCCAAAAACTTGGGCGCCCCGATGAAAGGGATCGAAATTTCTAAATTGGCTCCAGAAGAGCGCATGTCCAACCGCGGTTGGTAAGAGGCAATAGAACAGCGGTTTGAGAATAAATGAAATATGAATGATATCGAGCAGAGCCGATCAATGGATACAAATTGATCGGCTTTTTTTGTTATTCTTGACGAAAGCAAAAGCAAAGACGGAGAGGAAAATTTCTATTTTTTTATCAATTGAGAATGATTATAATTATCATTTACGAGATTCGACATTTACTGTATACTGACAATAACTATTTTACATAATGCATAAATAGAAAATTAAGCATCAAAAAAGGGAGAGAATTGAATGTCTACACGCTTTAGAAAAGGAATGTTATTTTGTTTTATAGCTGCACTTGTTTTTGTACTTGCAGCCTGCTCCAGTACTAATGGTGGAAGTGATGAAGCAAACAATAGCTCACAGGAAGCAACGAAGAATGTTGCAACAGATGAGGAGAAATCGGATGCAGATGCTTCAGGTGCTGCTCAAACCACGTATCCATTAACCGTTTCAAACTATACAACTGAAAATGGGACATGGGTCGCTAAAGAACAAACCCTTGATAAGGTACCTGAACGAGTTGTTGCCAATACACAAGGTGCGGCTGAATTAATGATCCGGCTTGGTTTGACTGACAAAATTGTTGGAGTGGCAGCGTTGTTCGGCAGTGTACCTGAAGATATCGCTGATGAATTCAAAAAAATTCCTGTGCTGGCTGAAGGCTATGTCGGTAAGGAAGTGACCATAGGTGCTTCGCCTGATCTGGTTGTGGGGCGTGGTGGATTGTTTGAGGATGCCGATTGGGGTGTTGGTACAGTAAGCAGCTTGAATGATATGGGGATTAAAACGTACGTACAAGGCACCAGTGTTCCTGACGCATCGTTAGATAGTCTGTATCAGGACATTACTGAATTAGGTGAGATATTCAACGTACAGGCGAATGCAGCGGCATATATTGAGACGCTTAAAGCACGCGAGACTGCCTTGTCGGCTCGAGCTAGCGCTGAAAAGATCAACTATGCGTCTTTTTCAGATAATGGTGATGGAACTATTGGAATTTATAACGGAAACGGAGATACGTTTATTGAAAGTGCAATGTCATTAATCAATATGCATAATATGCTGATTAATGAAACCGGCACACTCAGTCTGGAGAAATTAATCGAGATTAATCCGGATGCCATGATTATTTCTAGATATGCTGGTGGTATTGATCCAGAAGAAACGATTGAAAAGCTGCTAGCCAACAAGCAGGTACAGAACATTAACGCAGTTAAAAACAAGAAGATCTACATTATTGATTTCAACAACTTCTGGGGATACGGAGATTCCATCTTCACAGGCGTTGAAGGACTCGCTGATGATCTCGGGTTGTAATGAAGCCAAGAGCAAAACATAGTACCATAAAAAGTCGCTATTTTAGCGGCTTTTTTTGTTATCAGGGACCTAATTCCTGTTTCAAACTGTTCCCGGTCCGTTCGCTGAATGATAATGAGTTTCTGAACACTCTATTTTAATACGACTTGACTTGTGAATTAATTATCAGTAAAGTGTGAATCAGTTCACACTTTACATTAAGGAGCAGTCTATGCCAAAAAATACTTTCTTTCGTTTAGAAGAAGCAAGGCGCGAGGAAATATCGAATAGCGCTATGCATCTTTTTGTTAATAACCTTTACGAGGATATAACTATGAAGATGGTTTTGGATAGTTTGTCCATGCACCCCGGAACATTTTATCGGTATTTTGAAGACAAAGATGACCTTTATTGTCACTTAATACGTAATGTGACCCAGAAAAGAGCTGCATATTTTAGTAACAGTAATGAAGATTCCCTTTACAGCTATTTCCTTACTGGCTTATTTGGTAACGTTAATGGCATGGTGACCGAGCCACTGAATGAGTTGGAAATCAAACTGACTAAAACATTTTCATATATTCCTGAGGACATTTTGCTGAAAGTATATGTGAATGTGTTAAAGGGCGAGTCATTCCCCATGATCAAGGACATTTTACGCCGAATGAGGGTTGATGGATATCTCCGACCTGATGTTGACGACGACCTGATTTCTTTTATGTTTGAGTCAATGCAGCTTAATTTAATCTTGTTTTTTAGGGAATTCGATATTAAGGACTCTAAGCTGCAACATAAGATCAGCAAGTACTTTGCTGAATTTATGGGTCATGGACTGCTTGAAGATCATAAATATTCTGAAATGGTTAGCGATCTCAAGGGGGAAAGAAAATGAAAACCTATGACGTATTTCCAGAACCAATTGGCGGCTATACTGTCGGTCGAACCCAGATGGATTTTGAGTACACGGCATCAGATTACTCCAAAAGAGAACTGACCGCTTTTGTGTATTATCCGTCCGACAGTAGCGAAGGTAAGACTACATCAACGTACATGTTTCCTGAAGTCTACGAGATGTTTAATGAGCAGCCACTTGTCACTGCGTTGAAGGATGTTTTCTCTATAGATATCAAGACCCAGTGTTACGATGACCTTGCTCTCTCCGGGAAGGAAAAGCGCTATCCAGTGTTATTCTATGTTTGCGGCGGGGGTGGTTCTCCAGAATGGGGTACAGTGCTCTGTACAGACTTGGCAAGCATGGGGTATGTTGTGGTAAGCATCGGCCATCAGAATAGCACGATGTATAAGCGTAAAGATGGGCGACTGTTTAATGTATCCAAGGATTTTTCGGATGTCATTACAGCGTTTGGTGAAGAGCCAAAGATGCTGGCATTGGCTGGTAAGATGGAGATGCGGCCTGACGATGGAACTGCCATTGAGATGTGCCGTAACGTGCTTGCACTGCCGATACTTTCCAAGATAACAGAGTATAGTGAATTACAGGCAGAAGATGTAAGGTATGTAGCCGATTATCTTTACAAACTGGACTCTGGAGAGTTGAATTCCATCTTTAAGGGTAGATTGTTGCTTGACATCGGCATGGGCATAGTCGGACATTCTTATGGAGGGCCTACGACGGCGATGGTTTGCCGGGATGACGACCGGTTCGCCTGCGGGATTGGCTTGGATAGCGGTGCGTTTGGCCTTCTTGACAGCGATCTTAAGAAACCCTTCTTGCTACTGTTTTGTGAACCTAACTATAATATGAATGCGATTATTGGCGCTAACAATAGCATGGAAACCTATTATTTCTCAGTTGATCGTGTTGCACATTTGGATTACTGTGACATCGTGTTTACCAGTGTTAATGAGGAACTCAGAGGCGAACGGGATGCTATAGAGACGCGAAATCTTGTTACAGACTATGCAAAGAACTTTTTTGATCATTACATACTGCAGAAGGCAACAAGTGTGGAAAGCCTGGCATACGATGGTGTGGAATTGATCAATAAGCCCAGCAACAAGTGACATAACCGAGAGATTGCTGATTAATGCATGTCAAAGAGTTAGCCGTACAGACGCAGAGCCGATAACCCTTATCACGCGGTTATCGGCTCTCTGATATTACAAATTGACATCCTGGTTCCTATAACTGACGCTTATTCTGCCTTAGTCCTGCCAGTGTTTACTTCGCTTCCAGGCTCCATCAACATGATATGACATTCCTTTTCGGCGGAAGGCTTGATCTCGACTCCTTTAGGCACAATATACATCTCGCCCTTGGAAATCTTCACTTGCCCATCACGAAAATCAATAATCATTTCCCCCTCGAGCACAAAAAATAACTTGTCAGTCTCCTCATGAACATGCCACTCAAAATCTCCAGCAATCTTAACGATCTTAAATTGATAGTCATTCATTTCACCAATGAGTTTCGGAGACCACAGATCGTTTAATTTCGAAAATTCCTCATTTAATTTAATAGCTTGATAGTTCATTGTAATTCCTCCTGTGTATTAAATCCTTTATGTTCAGTATACTGATTTGATTTTTGGTATAACATGGATGCCTGTTGAAATCAGGATGGATTATTGATGAACTTCTGACGATACTCCGTAGGAGAAATACCACATTGTTTCTTGAAGACTCTACTAAAATAGAAGGGGTCAGCAATGCCAATGGTTTCAGCAATATGTTGTACAGACGCGTCACTTGCAGACAGCATGTGTTGCGCCATCTTTATCCGATATTTCAATATATAATCTGCTGGGCCCATACCAGCATGTCTTCTAAATACGTAAGAAAGTCGATTTCGATTAACATTATATAGTTCTGCGAGCGATGCTACTGTCAGGCTTTGATCATAGTTTTCATGAATATGAGTAGAGACCCGTTCGAATAAAGCATCTGATTCATTACTATTTTGCCGATGATCCACACATAGTAATGCCTCATTCAGCACATCACGAAACAGCATTTCGGTCTGAAACATCGACATGCCTCCACGCTGATTATACACATGCCAGAGACGCGTAATTAGTTCGATTAGACGAGGGGATTGACCCGTTGATAATTCAAAGTGCTGATGGGAAAAGCTTGATTCATCGAGATCCGAACTACATATTCGGTATAAAACAAGGATGTATTCCCAGTCATTTTTATTAAACACAGTTTGGTCTAGTTTCATTTTTGCCCCTCCGTGTACAACTTTTCCTGGTGAAAATATATAGGGCGTACCATCAAATTGAAATTGTATTTTTCCTGTAAGTGGAAATACAAAACCAGGAAAAGAATCGGTATAGTCAGCGTGGGGCACACCTGAATTTCTAGCATATCGATATATTCCTTCGACTTGAAAAGGAATGTGTGCAAAATGCGCTGCTAACTGATTCACATCTACTTTCACATTTCGTACCTCATTTCAAAAGTGTTTGCTGGCCATGATGAGATAAAATCATAGTACATCTTACTCCAACACTATTGATAATCATTATCACTGTCAACATATAAAATGAAAAAATGATGCTTTTGGCTACGCTCAAACCAGCATTAAACGGTTCCATGCCGGATAACTGAACCAACATGCGAATGCGCAAGCATTTTATAAACTATGGGCAATGGGATTGATCTTGTGTTAACATGTGCACTAACTAATTCAATAACAAGGTACTACGTGTACAATAAACCCAGTTGGGAATTGGAGTGTCGCTTCTTCGGTTACTGTGACACTGGAGTAAAAGGAGGAAGTATGAATAAGTCGCTGTTAATCATTATCCTAATAAGTAGCATGTTCATCGTCCAAGGCTGCATGCCTGAAGTGAAAAACGACTCAAATGTGGAGGAGCAGACCCTGACTTCACCAGATGAACAGCTGTTCAAGGCAGTAGAGGATGGAGATACGGAAGGCATCAAAAAATGGATTCAAGCGGGCGCCAATACCAATGCTCAAGATCAGAGTGGACGAACAGCTACAATGATTGCAACCTACAATAATGATCTAACATCGGCTAACGTATTGATTGAAGCAGGTGCAGATGTGAATATACAGGACGATATGAAGAATAACCCGTTTCTGTACGCTGGCGCTGAAGGATACGTGGATATTTTAAAGCTGACGATTGAGGCGGGAGCGGACCCAGCGATAACGAATCGATATGGAGGGACAGCACTTATTCCAGCTTCAGAGCATGGATATGTGGATGTAATACGAGAACTCCTGACCCAAACTTCAGTGAATTTGGACCATGTGAATCAATTGGGATGGACAGCACTGCTGGAAGCGATCATTCTTAACGATGGCAATGCTCAGCAGCAGGAGACGATACAATTACTCATTGACCATGGAGCAGACGTGAACATAGCGGATCGTGATGGGGTATCACCGCTCAGTCATGCGAAGAATAAAGGCTTTAAGGAAATTGAAGATATTTTGGTACGGGCTGGTGCGAAATAGTAACGTTTAAGGATCAAAGAGATAAAACATAGAATGTTGAGTTTTCGGTGGGGAATGGAGCCGGTCCAGATCATCGTACCACACACAAAAGCCGCTATAATAGCGGCTTTTTGTAGTATAAAGAACCAAGTCCACATCCAAGCAAGAACAGGATTAGAACTTACATTATATTAAATTGGATGATTATATATTTAGATATCCAGTTTGCGAGTACTAATCCATTTCACCATTTCAGGATCGTTATGGGAGAAGAACAGGCTCTGTTTGGTATCTAACGCAGTAATCGACTCGATATCTGCTTGGCTTAATTCAAAATCAAAAATATTGAAATTTTCAATAATTCTTTCTTTACGAACCGATTTTGGAATGACAACGACTTCTCTTTGGGTCAACCAGCGCAAAACCACTTGAGCAACCGATTTATTGTACTTTTCACCTATAGATACCAATACCTCATTTTGGAACAAGTCATTTTTCCCTTCAGCAAAAGGTGCCCAAGACTCAATCTGAACATTATTTTCTTTCATGAATTGTCCAGTTAAGATCTGCTGATTGAAAGGATGTGTTTCGACCTGGTTTACAGCAGGAGTTACTTCGTTTTGCAGAATCAAATCGATCAGTCGATCTGGCTGGAAGTTACTCACTCCGATTGCACGTACTTTTCCTTCACGATACAACTCCTCCATTGCACGCCAAGAGCCATGTACGTCTCCAAAAGGTTGATGAATTAAATATAAATCCAAATAGTCCAATTGCAATCTTTCCAGGGATTTTTCAAATGCTTGTTTGGTACGTTCATAACCTGTATCCTGAACCCAAAGTTTTGTCGTGACAAATAATTCTTCTCTGGCCACGCCGCTGCGTTTAATCGCTCTGCCCACAGCTTCCTCGTTTAGATAAGAGGCAGCTGTATCAATGAGACGATACCCAGCAGATATGGCATCTATAACACTTTGTTCACACTCGTTTGCATCTGCAATCTGAAACACACCAAAGCCGAGAATCGGCATCTCAACACCATTATTTAAAATTACTTTTTCCATGTATTTTCCCTCCAGTTATAGCATGTCTATATTATGGCATTCCTCATCCAAAAACAGATATCTAATTCGTCTTACATGCTTGCCTAATCCTCTTAGCAGCTAAAAAACATGGAATAAATTTGCCTTAGCGTGACATCATAAAGAAGTAGTATACATCTCAATTTCCAGAGGAGGATACCTTTTATGGCTAACCAGAAGAAACGAAAAGAAGCTGCCTGGAAGTCACGAAAGCAAGAACAGCATCCCCATGGTAAAATCAAATCGCTAAAAGAATTGTCCAGCGAATATGAAGAGAAAGATACTACGATTTAATTTAGGCGAAAGACTGTCGGAGAACATTTTCGACAGTCTTTCTTTACTTTTATAGACTACAAGTAATCTCCCGTTCTAAAAACGAATGAAAAACATCTTCAATATCTATATAGTTCGTAAATAACTGTGAACAAATCGTTAATTCATTGACATTGCATGTGATTTTAATTAGAATACGAAATGGACTTCAGGTTAAAACAGATATGGGTATCCTTAGTTTTGGTTTAGACTTAGCTGTTAAATCCTAACGACGAATATAGGAGCGACAATATTACAATCCTATATGAAGATTAGGATTTTTTGTTTTTAGCTTTGGAGTATAATTTGAAAGTTGGAGGCTGGCTTTACCATGGACAAATGGTTCAAACTTAAAGAACGAGGCACGAGCATCCCCACAGAAATTATCGCAGGGGTTACAACATTCTTCACAATGGTATACATAGTTATCGTAAACCCAGGAATACTCAGCAGTACGGGCATGGACTTTAACGGAGTATTCATAGCAACGGTACTGGCAAGTATTGTCGGAACTCTGATTATGGGGCTCTGGTCCAATTATCCGATCGTCATCGCACCGGGTATGGGTCTGAATGCATTCTTTGCCTATAGTGTAGTTGCCGGATATGGGGTGTCTTGGCAGGTTGCACTGGGAGCTGTATTTATAGCAGGGATTTTGTTTATTATTTTATCGCTTACTTCATTCCGTTACATGTTGCTTGATGCAATTCCTGCAAGTTTAAAACATGCAATAACCGCAGGGATCGGATTGTTTATTACAACGGTAGGTCTGCAAAATGCCGGCATTATTGCCGATTCAGAATCGAATTTGATTACGATCGGGAACTTGGCAGAGCCAATGACTTATCTGACCATTATCGGATTGATTATCACCGTTGTGCTGATGGCCTATAATGTGAAAGGTTACCTGTTCATCGGCATGGTGGTTACAGCGATACTTGCCTGGATCATGGGACTATTCCAAATGCCGGAATCGATTGTATCCATGCCGCAAGGCCTCGCGTCAACGGCTTTGCAACTGGATCTGGCAGGGGTATTCTCGAATGGCTTATACACGATCATATTTACGTTCCTGTTGATCACACTGTTTGATACGACGGGGACAATGCTCGGCGTTGCTGAACAAGCAGGATTGCTGAAGGAAGGTAAATTCCCACGCTCGCGTGGTGCACTATTGGCAGATGCGGTAGGAACAACCAGTGGAGCTTTGCTCGGAACGAGCCCAACATCAGCTTACATTGAATCCAGCACAGGGGTAGCTGCAGGGGGAAGAACGGGACTGACGGCGGTAACGGTAAGTGTGCTGCTTGCACTTACGTTATTCTTCACACCGATCGTAAGTGTAATTTCAAGCATTCCGGCGATTACTTCTCCGGCACTGATTATTGTTGGGTACTTTATGATTAACGTTATCAGCAAAATCAAATGGGATGATCTTGAAGAAGCATTTCCGGCCTTCCTGATTATCATCCTTACTCCGTTGACGCATAGTATTGCGACAGGTATCGGCGTAGGTTTCATCTTTTATCCAGTGCTCAAGCTGCTTCGTGGAAAAGGTAAAGATGTTCATCCGATATTCTATATTTTTGCGGTATTGTTCTTCATTCAGCTTGTATTCCTGGACCACTAAAATGGTCTAATCAATAAGAGAACTGCTCTAACAAGCAGCTCTCTTTTTTTTGTGCAGTTCATACTCCGTTCATATTCCCGTCACGAAGGGGACATCTTCCATGGTTACACTATACCTATGTCGCAAGAGCGGCTCTACAGATATAAAGACAGGAGAAGATGGATGTGGCAAAAACAGTAGATATAACAACAACGGGGACTAAGGGCCGTAAAAAACGGAACTTATGGTTAAAAATAATTGGAGGTATTGTCGGCGCGCTGGTGCTATTCATGGGCATCACGTTTGTCGTTCATACAATCAGTAATGGGATCGAGAAAAAGAAAATTGAATCGTATGGCCAATATGTTAATGTCGATGGAAAAAATATGAATGTGTCCATTCAAGGTAGCGGGGAACAGACCATTGTGCTTCTGCCTGGTCAAGGAACTCCGTCGCCAGTACTTGATTTCAAATTGTTAATTGATGAATTAACTTCTGATTACAAAGTTGTCGCAATCGAGCCTTTCGGTTATGGATTAAGTGACGAAACCGATACGGAGAGAACAACGGAGAATATCGTCAGCGAAATTCATGAAGCTGTACACCAGCTCGGAATTGACCGTTATATTCTGATGGGGCATTCCATCACGGGACTATACGCAGCGACTTATGTGAACACGTATCCGGATGAAGTTTCTGCTTTTGTCGGGATCGATAGCAGTGTTCCGAATCAACCTGGCATGGATGTCAAATTACCTTTGAACTTAATGAAGTTCCTTCAAAAATCAGGTCTGATGAGAGTGCTTCAAAAAGTGAGCGGAGATTCCTATAAATCACTTGCATACGATGAACATACCAAAGAACAGATGAAGTTAATTGCGAATCAAGTCTCAACGAATCCGACACTGATCGATGAGCTTAAACACCTGGGTTCCAATTTCAAAAATGGAGAAAAACTCACTTATCCTCGTAATCTGCCGATGTTGCTCTTCGTACAATCTAATAACGAGCACAATCCACAGTGGATTCCGCTACATGAAGAACTAGTGAAACAATCGGCACAGGGCAAAATGATCCCAATGGAGGGATCGCATTACCTGCATCATACGAAATTTAAAGAAATCGCCGAGGAATTCAAATCTTACATGAAACAAATCCAACCCATTAGTAATTAATTGCAAACGAAAAAAACATAAAAAAACGAGTCACCACAAGGTGACCCGTTTTTTTTGATTACTGCGATAAACCTTCTGTTACTTTGTCGATGTTCCATTTGACCATGGTAATGTATGTGTCTCCGTCTTCGCCTTTTTTAGCAAGGGAGTCTGTGAAGATTTTTGAGTGAATAGGGGCACCTGTCTCAGTAGATACCGTCTCCATTGTCTTCGGATTAACGCTGGTTTCTACAAACAGAGCTGGAATTTGGTTCGTTCTGATAATATCAATAATCCGGTTCATCTGATCAGGAGTACCTTGGCTATCCGTATTGATTTCCCAGATGTATGCCGCTTCAAAACCATAAGCCTTGGAGAAATACTTGAATGCACCTTCACTTGTGACCAAAATCCGTTTCTCCGCAGGAACTTTAGCAATTTGATCTTTGGCATACTGATCGGCTTCCTCTAATTTGGTAACATAGGCAGCTTGGTTGTCCAAATAATATTGCTCATTTTCCGGATCTTTCTCAATGATACGCTTCGTAATGATGTCCACATACTTGATTCCGTTTTGAATGTCTAGCCAAGCGTGTGGATCTTCCTGTGTTTCTTTGCCTGCTTCGCTAAGATACATCGGTGTTACTTCTTCCGAAACTACGAACGCAGCATCCGTTTTGTTAGTAACCTTCAGGAGATCCTGGAACCAGCCTTTTCCCGTTTCAAGGTTAAGTCCGTTATAGAAGACCAGATCGGCCTCTGATATTTTTTTGGTGTCTTGTGGTAAAGGGTCATACATATGCGGATCGGTTCCAATGGGAACCATGCTGTATACTTCGGCTTTGTCACCGACTACATTTTCCACCATATCCGCAATAACGGAATACGTGGCTACAATTTTTAGTTTTTCATCTGGAGTAGTCGATGCCTCTGTGCTATTAGATGTTGTATCGGAACATGCGGATAAAATAATCATAAGAGTAATAAAAACACCAATCATTTGTTTTTTCATTGTGCTTTCAATCCTTTCTTAAAAAAGTTGTTTTTCGGAGACAGAATGAACGAAATTGCGAAACCACTCACGCCAACAAGCACAATCGTTGCACTCGTCGGAAGGTTGAATTCAAAGCTAAGTATTACGCCAACGACTCCGGATAATGCTCCGTATACCGAAGCAAAGATGATCATATGAAGCAATTTATTAGTCCATAGATAGGAGGTCGCTGCCGGTATAACAAGCATTGCAATGACCAGTACAATCCCCACCTGAGAGAGGGAAGAGACGGTGACGACGGAGAGCAAAAGCATGAGCAAGTAATGATAAAAGTTGGTGTTCAATCCGTACGCTTTGGATACGACCGGATCAAACGAACTGATCAACAACTCCTTGTAGAACAAGGATACGACAGCGATTACGGCGAGCATGATGATAAAGGACTGCGCTAATTCTGACTGCGGAACAGCCAAAATATTACCGAACAGAATATGAGTTAAGTCCAGACCGCTTTTCGCAAACGTGATGAGAACGATGCCTAATGCGAAGAACGAGCTCAAAACAATGCCGATGGACGTATCGCTTTTAATCGTGCTGCGGTTGGTGATAAATTGAATCAGAATTGCTGCAATGAGTCCGAACACTGAAGCGCCGAGCAGTACGTTGATCCCCAAGATGTAGGATATGGCTACCCCCGGCAAGACGGCATGCGACAATGCATCACCCATCAACGACATTTTTCGAAGTACGATGAAACTGCCGAGTACCCCTGATACAATCCCCAATATAATCGCAGATAGACCTGCGTTCAGTGCATACACTGGAATATCAAGCCATGTTGACAACATGTTAATCATTCTGAACATCTCCCAACCCTTTAATCTGGATATTGCCTAGAGATGATCCATACGCGGCCTGTATGTTCTCCGTCGTAAAGGTGGTGGATACGTCTCCAAAAGCAACCAGTGTTTTGTTCAGAATGATGATCTTGTCAAAGTACTCTTCAACCTCATGCAAGTCATGGTGAACAATTAAGATTGTTTTACCTTCCTCCCGAAGTTTCTTCAGCAGATCTACAATGATTCTTTCACTCACAAGGTCAATACCTACAAAGGGTTCATCCAGGAAGAAGATATCTGCCTGCTGGGCGAGCGCCCTTGCAATGAATACGCGTTGCAGTTGTCCCCCAGAAAGGTTGCTGATTTGTTTGTTCGCCAGATCTGCGATATCCACCAGTTCCATACAGTGGTCGACGTAGGCTTTTTCTTTTTTTCCGGGTCTTCTGAAAAGCTTCAGCTTAGGGTACGTTCCAGTCAGGATCGTGTCCCGCACCGTGATAGGGAAAGTCAGATCAACATCGCTTTTCTGTGGTACGTATGCGATGTTCTTTTTTTCATGAGCAATCGTGGTGCCGTTAACGGTAACGTTACCCGTACGTTTCTTG
Organism: Paenibacillus sp. SZ31; assembly: GCF_012912005.1. Classification (GTDB taxonomy): domain Bacteria; phylum Bacillota; class Bacilli; order Paenibacillales; family Paenibacillaceae; genus Paenibacillus. Next base: position 194,752 of record NZ_JABBEA010000002.1, on the reverse strand, counting down.
ATGACGCCCAATAAAGATTTGATGAACGTTGATTTTCCCGCTCCATTAGGTCCGATGATGCCGATCGTGTATCCGAGTGGAATATCGATATCTACATTTTGAAGCGCAGGATTACCAAAGTAATCCACATTCAGTTGACTGATTTGTATCATGGTTTTTCGCCCCTTCAAACGTTGACTCTATTAAAATATATTTCCTTAGTATAAAAAACATTCGCAAGCGCTAGTTTGTTTCCTTAGGGAAACTTTATTTCTTTAACCAATATATTATTGAGTCGGGCTTTTTGTCAACCATAAAAAAATTTGTACAGACAATGGATTGATCACAACGTATGGCTTTTATGACACAACAAAAACCCTTCTATAATTTCTTGGGAAAGAAGAGAAGGGCTGACGCTGATTATTTATGATGTGTTACTCCAGCTAAACAAAGAGTTTGTTCCAGCCGTTCCAGATCCACAGAGAAGTCCTCCAATCCTGGAAAAAGGTCCTGTGTCGTCCTGTTATCTTGCCCATACATCATATAATAATCAAGTTTGTTATGATTGCTGATCATCCAGTAAGTAGGTACTATATGCCGGATATGAAAAATTTCGATAACAAGGGTCCCTTTACTGCAGAAAGCAAGATTGGCTAATCCCGCTCCGTGCGGTGAAACGATTGCTTGTGCAGAAGCAAAGAGCTGCACTTGCTGGGCTACGGTCCAATCCTCCAGGCAAACAGGAATAAACCCGTACGGCTCCAAATGCCGGATGACTTCATCCTCATTAGCTATTCTTCGGGCAGAGGCTTTGCTCCGAGATATGAAAATGCGAGCAGGAGAATGGAGTGTTGTATCGCGTCCGGGTAACATAAACGTCCGAAGGATAGCTGTTGTCCAAGGCGGATAATGGGAATTCATCATTAAAGAAGGCACGACCAATCGATCGGCCTGAAACTCCCAATCATCTCTAGTACGAATCACTGTCGATTCCGATACGCCAAACATAGATAACGTTTCTCTCACAAAAGATCCATGAGGATTCGGATTCATGATCAGGGATTCAAAAGGAACATTTAACATCAGAAGCATACCCAGTCGCGGCAGAACATCATATAACCAATGGAAATAATTATGACTCCCGCAAAAAGTCAAAACCGCAGCAGTCTCATGGAGATGATGATGTTCTTTTGCTTTTCTCCGATGCAAAGCAGGGTGCTCTTCCAATGTCATCATTCTGTTTTGTTTTCCATCGTATTCGGGGGAAAGGTCGAAGATCAGTTTTCCGTCGGATGTCAGGATCGCACCTGATGTTCCCCAAACACGCCCATTCGATATATATGCAACATATCCGCCTTCGGGATAAAGGATATAGGGCATCAAATAACGGTGAATCTCCGTTTCAACGGTTTTCGGAAGCTTGAATTCAGCGGCTCCGCCAAAATCAAAAGGGTTAATTTTTTCTTCACCGCCGGGAGAAACGGAAGTAATCCATTCCATAATGTCTCTGTAGAAACCGAACTTATTTGGGCTCTCGTCTGTCGAATTCACATTTCTGCATATTTCATTCATTGTTCGTCCCTCCAAGACCCTTGTTACTTATGATGCTAATTTATGCAAACGGCCCTTAAAGGAGACGAAGATGGGAAAATAGGTATCGAACGTGGTGCCGTGGTTTTTCTTATTACCTTTTGTGCAATTACTGTACCAAATGTTCCAAATCCGGCTGTAACTTGTTCCGCAGAACATAGAGCATGATGGCACCAACAAGAAACGCCACGACATCCGCAATGACGAGTGACCAGATCACTCCATGAAAGCCGTTCAGTTGATTAGCGATATACAACACAGGAATCAGCGTGATGCCTTGAATGATGGACATAACAAACGCGGCGGTTCCCTGGGCTGTTGCTTGGAAGATCCCCATAAACAAAGAAGTCATTCCTGTAATAAACAAGGATAAGAAGGTCACATGAAGAATGTAGCTACCCATTTCAATTAATTGCGGGTCAGTCGTAAATAAACCAATCAAGTGGTCAGAGATCAGATAAACGATAACACCGAACAGGACGGCTAAGCCCAAAATAGCTTTGATCGTAAATCCAATGGTTTGCTTCATGCGTAATTTATTCGCTGTAAATGAGAAGGCAATCAACGGCACAACTCCCTCGCACAAGCCCATCAGAATAAACTCAGGAAATTGCAATAAACGTGATGAAATTCCATACCCCGCTATAGCCTGATCCCCATATTCAACAAGAAAAAGGTTAAGAATAAGCGACATCGCACCCAAGAAGACACTCATAACAAAGACGGGAACTCCGATTTTGAACACATTGCTCAGAATGTCTTTAGAAACTTTGAACCATTTTAAGGAGATGGTTAAGAATTGACTCTTATAACTCATATGGTAAGCGTAAAATGCACTCGCAACCAAGTTGGAGATCACGGTAGCAGATGCAACGCCAATCACGCCCCAATGGAAGACAAAGATGAATAGCGCATCGAGAATAATATTCACAACAACACTGAGAATCATACCGGTCATCGAGGTGATTGCTGCCCCCTCTGAGCGTACGATATTCTCCAGCGTGAAGAATAAGATGACGAATGGTGAACCAATAAGCATAATCGTGACATAGTCTTTCGTAAATCCAAAGGATTCAGGCGTTGCCCCCAGCCCATGAACGATTGGCTCGATCAACGGGAGGCCAACGGCAATCACAATAAGTCCGAGAACTAAGCTGCTGTAAAAGGCAAATGAAGATACATGCTTCAGATCATCGACTTTTTTCTCTCCCAGCAAACGAGAAATGAATGTACCGCTGCCTATACCAATTAAATTACCAAGCGCCATGATAACCGCGAATAAAGGTAAAGTTAATGCGAGTGCGGTTAACATTGCCGTATTACCCAGTGTGCCAAGGAAATAGGCATTCAAGATGGAATAGATGACACTCATTGACGTGCCTAGCATCATCGGGACAGCAAAGTGAGCTACAGCTTTGGCGATGGGTGCTTTTTCAAAGTAATGGAGGTTTTCTGCATCCATGTGGATCACTACTTTCTTCGTTAAAATTGATCTAATCTAACACTGTTAGATTGAACCTTACAGTGTTAGATGTTATCATGAACTTATGAACCTGTAAAGCATAAACTTACACTGTTAGATAAAAGGGCGGATACTGATGAAAAAACAACAGCCTCAGATTTCGGAAGATAAAATTTTGGAAACTTCGTGGGAGCTTTTGGCGGAAGAGGGCATCGAGAAATTCAGCATGAGACGCTTGGCAGACAAGCTGGGGATTCAGGCTCCATCTCTATACTGGTACTTCAAGAGCAAGCAGACACTCTACCAACGGCTGGCCAACCAGATATCGAAAATTATTTTGGACGAGTTTCAGTCTGAAGGGGACTGGAAGGAGCAGATGGAGGGGCTTGCGATCACCGTAAGGAGTGTGCTCAGCCGATACCCGTGTTCCACACAACTCATGATGATGACGCTGCCCCACGAGCCGGACATGATACGATTCACCAACCGCATGTTGCTCTGTATGGAATCAACACCACTAGAGCAAGAGCAGAAATTACAGGCCGTTCTCACGCTTGTGAACTATGTATTCTATTTCGTTCTGGACGATTATCAGCATCAGCGTAATATCTCTACTGTTCTTAAGAACCAGGAAGCAATTCCGGATGAAGAGATGATCAGCCTTCTGGACTCTATGAGTGAGCAGGAAGCTGGACTCTTCAGTAGGATGTATAAGAATGGTCTGTTTGAGGTGATGGGAACCGACGGATCGTTTGAGTTCGGCTTGAAGCTGATTCTGTTGGGGATCGAACAAGTGGTTAAGGAACAAGCGAAGTAGAGAAGTAGAACACCACGATTTTGGCAAAGTAAACTCAATCATTTAAAACAAGAAACCCACCGAGTATAAAACTCCGGTGGGTCTCTTCTTATTATCCGATCACAGTACCATTTGGTAGCTCGAAATCAGGTTTCAACAAAACAACATCTCCCTGTTCGGGCAGCCCGCCAAGCACCAACACTTCTGAATTGAATCCTGCTATACGACGCGGAGGGAAATTAACTACACCTATAATCTGCTTTCCGACAATAGATTCGGATGAATACCTTTTGGTGATTTGTGCACTGGATGTTTTTAATCCAATTTCGGGTCCAAAATCAATTTCAAGTTTAATAGCGGGTATTTTCGCTTTTGCAAAAAATTCGGCTTTGGTGACCGTGCCGACACGCAGATCTAATTTTAAGAAATCATCAAAAGTTGCCATTTTAAATTCACTTCTTTCTTAATTATCCTAATTTTCTGAATCGATTAAAGCGCAGGAACTTCAGCAGTTGAACATGGTAAGATTTCAGCCCAAAGTACATCAGCATACCTAACAATGTAATTAATCCGTCTACGAATTGAAAAGCAGAGATGGTTTCTCCCAACAGTAGATAAGCCAGCATAATCGCCAGAACGGGTTCACCGATAATGCCTACAGAAACCGTTGTTGCACCAATGGATTTGAGCAGCAGATTGAAAATGTACTGACCAAAAATGGTGGGTATGATCGCAAGTAGCAGGAAGTACATCCAATCGGATGAGTCGTAATGGGTCAAAGAAAGGTTATTCAATAAACTGTAGACCAGCAGGACACTTCCACCAGTAATAAAGACAACAACACTGTATATATTCGCGTCAATTTTCCGACTCACTTTCTGTCCCACCAGCATATATGCCGACACCAGTATGGTGCCTACCAGTGACAGACTATCTCCAATCAGAGCCTCTCTCGAAACGCCTATATCACCCCAGGCGATAATCACCGAACCGAACAGGGCGGTAATCAAACATAGAACAGTAGGTATACTTGCTCTTTCCTTAAACATAAAATATGACCCGATCATCACAAACAATGGTTGCAGCGCCAGAATGACCATGGAACTAGCCACTGAGGTATACACCAGCGATTCCATCCAAAATAAGAAATAAAGACCAAGAAGCAAGCCAGCCAGAAAAACTGTGATCCAATCCTTTGAATCCATTTTTAATAAGCGGATCGTTTTCCAAGGGATAAAAGGGAGCATAATAATGGCTGATATATACAACCTGTACATACCGGCTATAGCGGTCGGAGTATCCGAAGATTTGATCATGATTGAAGAGACGGATACCGACAAAATGGCGATAAAAAGCAATACATAAGGATGAAAAAGCAGGGACAATTTATTATCTTTCACATATAAGCCTCCAAAGTTCTTATCCGGTCGTCTGTGCACAGGCTATTGTGATAAGTCAAAGATTTGATATAATAATATCATTATTTTTGTGGATTTCGTGCAATTAAATCACTATATAATATAGATATATCGTCAAAGAAAGGAACGTCATAGCATGGTGAAGCAACTTTATGAGGATATTTTGTATTCCGATCTTTCGTTTCCCTATATCATGTACACACATACACGTCATACAAGTATCCCCGCAGGAAGAGGGTTCAACGATCTACATTGGCACGAGGATCTACAGATCACATTAGTCACGAAAGGTAAGCTGGTTATTCAAATTAACGGAATTGATCATACACTGGAAACGGGTCAGGCAATCCTGATCAACAAGAGAATTCTTCATATCACAACAGAGCTGACACATGATGGTCAATATGTTAGTTTCAATTTTCCGGAAAAGCTATTAGCCTTTCATGTAGACAGTGCCATGGAAAAAAATTATGTACTGCCGTATACAAATTCTTCTTTGGTTTCAATTGTCATTACAAAAGATTCGGAGTGGGAAACGCAGATATTAGACATGCTTTGGGGAATGAGAGAGACGTTCAACTCGGAGAAAACATGGGGATGGGAATATGAAATTTCTATTAAAACGGTACAATTATGGTTTGTGTTGATATCCAACATTTCAATTCCTTCAGGAGAAACTCCAAGAAGCGAGAAGCGTCAGCAGGAAAGACTACAGTTAATGCTCAGCTTCATCCATCAAAATTACGCTCATCCGGTTACGCTTCGTGAGATTGCTGATATCGCACATTTGAGCATTTCAGAGTGCACCCGATGTTTTAAGAAAACGGCTCATATGACGCCATACGAGTACTTGATTAAATACCGGATTAAGAAGAGCAAAGATCTCTTATTATCGACGAATGATACAATAACCGAGATCGCCGAGAAAGTAGGCTTTAATCACGTTAATCACTTTATCCAGTCTTTCAAAAAGCACGAAGAAAGAACACCGAAAGAGTTTCGGTGCTCTCCGTACCCTGTATAAATGCTAAACAAATTTAGCCTGAATTTCTTTTAAAAACAAATCCGCAGCAGTCGAAAAGACCTGATGTTTTTTCCAAACGATATTTAAGCCAGATTCAAGTCTTGGCTCTAGCGGTCTGAAACAAAGGTCGCTTTCACTGGACGTATTCACTATTTTATCAAGTGTTAATGCATAACCAATGCCTTCTTCAACCATAATGGCAGCATTATATGCAAGATTGTATGTAGTAACGACGTTTAATTTGTCAAAATCTTCACCAAACCAGTCCGCAAACTCATTTTTTGAAAATGTCTGCTTCATTGACTGTCGTGAACAGATCAGTGGAACATGTAATAAGTCTGTAGATCGAATCGCATCTTTAGAGGCGAGTGGACTTTCTTTTCTCATAACCACTCCCCAAACATCCTTGTCGGAGAAATTGATATAGTTATATTTGGAGACATCCGCTGGCTGGATTAGAATACCGAAGTCAAGGAGTCCCTTGTCTAGCCGCTCAGTTACATCATCTTCGTTGCCGCTGTATAGGTGATAGCGTATATTGGGATATTTATTCTGCACCTCTTTTGCCACTCTTGCAATCTGTTTCATGGCTTCCGTTTCTCCACCGCCAATATAAATATCTCCACTTATGGTTTCTTCCATGGATTCAAATTCCGCCTCTAATTTATCGACCATACCTACAATTTCTTCAGCCCTATTTCTTAAAAGCATACCTTCATCTGTGAGAATAATACTGTAACTACTGCGAATAAATAATTTCTTTCCCAACTCTTGTTCAAGGTCTTTCAATTGTCTGGACAAAGTTGGCTGCGTAACATGCAAGAAATCAGCAGCACGTGTAATGCTACCTTCTCTGGCGACCGTAAGAAAATAACGCAATACTCTAATCTCCATCTTAACTCCTCCTTTATCCTTTATATTCTACAATAAACCTATAAGAAATGCCTTTCAAGCATATCTTGTTATAAGATATGAGTATTTGCTATGTGGTGCATAAACGCTAAACTAAAAAGCGAGGCAACTGGAGAAGAAATTGAAGGGAATGAATGATATGGATAAGACAAAGGTATGGTTTATCACTGGCGCTGGTCGAGGTATGGGCACGACTATTGCGAAGGCTGCTTTAACTGCTGGACACAAGGTTGTGGCTACCGGCCGGAATCCGGATGCGGTGGTTCGTGCGATCGGTGATTCCGAGAATGTAATGGTTGTCCCATTAGATGTTTGCGAGCCTGCAGATGCACTTTCTGCAGTTAAGGCGGCAATTGAACGGTTCGGGGCAATCGATGTACTCGTAAATAATGCGGCGCATTTCTGTGGAGGGTATTTTGAGGAACTGACCCCTGACCAGATTGAACATCAGCTACAGGTGGCGTTGGTTGGTTCCATGCACGTTACCCGGGCCATATTACCTGTGATGCGTAACCAACGTTCAGGTCATGTGATCTCGATCTCTTCAGGCGCTGGCATTTCAGGATTTGAGTTTAATTCGGCCTATAGTGCTGCAAAATTTGCGCTTGAGGGATGGATGGAGGCATTGGCTCCTGAGGTAGCTCCTTTCGGTATTCATACGACTATAGTCAATCCCGGATTTTTCCGAACAGAATTTCTTACGGATACATCGTCAACTTTCGCTAAGCCCTCGATTAAAGACTATGATGACCGGAGAGCTGGTCATATGGAATTTTTCAAGAATCAGAACGGGCAACAACCTGGAGATCCAAAAAAACTTGCTAATGCCCTCCTCAAGATTGCAAACGAGGTCCAACCGCCGCAACGCTTTATTGCAGGAGCCGACGCGATAGACATTGCAGAGCAGAAAATAGCCAACCTTCAGTTAGAGATCGATGCTTACCGGGATCTCTCTAGATCCATGGCATATGATAACTAAACGAAATCACCTGCTTGTCTTCATACTGACCTTTGGTGTATTCAGTATTTTAAATACGGAGATGGGCGTAATCGGAATCTTGCCTTTGATTGCAGACCATTACCAGGTCAGTATCTCAACCGCTGGTTTGATTGTGAGTCTTTTTGCGCTTGCGGTTGCTGTATCTGGTCCCATTTTGCCCTTATTATTTTCGGGCATGAACCGCAAGCATGTCATGTTGTTCGTGCTTGGCATTTTTATTGTGGGCAGCCTGGTTTCCGCCATCACATCAAACTTTACGGTATTGGTCATTGCACGTGTCGTTCCGGCTTTTTTCCATCCTGTCTATTGTTCATTGGCATTTACGGTCGCAGCGGCGTCGGTCCCCAAGAAAGAAGCGCCGAAGGCAGTGGCTAAAGTATTTCTAGGCGTGTCGGCAGGAATGGTACTTGGAGTACCCCTTTCGAGCTTGATTGCTACCACCACATCGTTGTTCTATGCAATGTTATTCTTTGCCGCCGTAACGATCATCGCATTCGTAGCAACACTTCTGTTCGTGCCCTCAATGCCAGTTACGAAAAAACTCTCAATGGGTACTCATCTGTTTGTATTGAGAAGGTCCGTGATGTGGCTATCCATTGCTGGTGTGATTTTCATGAACGGAGCCGTATTTGGGGTCTATAGTTACCTTGCCGAGTTCCTGAAAACCGTGACAAGATATGACTGGAACACCGTCAGTGTGATGTTATTTCTATATGGCTTGGCTAACATGGTTGGGAACATGCTGGCAGGGAAACTTCTCGCTAATCACCCGTTAAGAACAGTCAAGATGTATCCATTTGCGCTAATTACTGTTTACATCTTGCTGTTCACCTTCGGACAATTCAGTGTGCCAACAGCCTTCATTATTATCATTTGGGGGATTTTAGGCGGCATAGGGGGCAATATCACTCAATATTGGGTGGTATCTGCAGCACCAGAGGCACCCGAATTGTCGAATGGGATCTTTCTGACCTCTTCCAACCTGGGAACAACATTTGGTGCAAGTATATGTGGACTAATCGTAACTGGAATAAGTACACAATATATCGTAGTTGGAGGAATCGTATTTCTAATATTTAGTATTGTAACGAATTACTTCAGAATCTCCATGACTGGTCGAATAAAGAGTTCAAATGTCGAAGGATAAGCAGGGTTTGAACCCTGGGAGTGTTCTCTATATAATAACCATAATACTTACTTCACTTACCCAAGTTAGGGATAATTTGAAAAGAAGGTGATGGTTAATGAGTGAACCTTGGGCTGCTTCAATGAGTGGTGCTCCCTGGAATGATGACAAAATGAGTAACGCTATCACTCAATTGCGAAACCGCGCTACGGTAAGTTTTGTTGCTGGGCTGGACGAGATGCATGATCTACGTCAACTGGATGAACATGTGTTTGCCAAACGCCCGGATCTGATTCTATCCATCTCAAACACTGATGTGAAAGGGCGTTATACCGAGGAACTTTTGGAGATTCTCGCTGCACTAAAGCATGTCACCGCTGTACAGCTGGATCTCAAGCAACCACAAGATCTGAATATCTTAAGTACGATGCAGAGGATGGTCTTTCTCACCATTCGCTCACCCAAAATTCAAAATTTGGATTTCATACGTAACTTTAAGTATTTAGATTATCTCGCACTTAGCGGGAAATTCTCTGATCTCTCACCAATTGAGGACTGTATTCGCCTGCGTACCCTTGTTTTGAATTGTGCCATTGATCAACTTGATTTTGTTGTGGACTTACCGTTAATCGAATATTTGGCTATCGATCAGTGTACATTGAGCGGTTCGCTTGAGGTGCTGGCTGAATCGAATATAAGCATGCTGAGATTATCCTCTGTCCGTAATCTGACCGATATTGATGCAGTGGGGACGCTACATAACCTGGTCTATCTACATCTGTCATTACCTAAGATTGAGCGATTGTGCGACTTTACAGGTATGAAAAATCTCCGTCAACTAGAATTGGATTTCATGAAATCATTACAGGAGATTGACAATCTGTGGACTGCGGGTCAATTAGAGGTACTGGTCTTGAAAGAGATACAAAAGGGGATCAAGGCGGAAGCTTTTGAGGGTTTGCTCGAAATGCAAAGTTTGCGTCAGGTGGATTTCCGTTTTATCGATCACAGTAAAGGTCGTATAGCTGCCATGCGTAAACGAATGATGGATGCAGGAAAAGAACATCTTCTCTATGAGAATATCGCTGAGGAAGAACGAATACATTCCTCGGGACTCGTGCATCTGTCAAAAATCCTGACGTAAAAATGACCTTACTACTTATTCAGTAGGGAAAGAAAGTTAAACTTGCTCAAAAGCGGAGGGGCCGTCCTAAGAGTCATTATATGACTTATAGGGCGGCCCCTTTGAATTGAGAGAGATCTATTCATACTTAAGAAATGAACACCTTAAGTATCTAATCAGTTTCCTTTGAAATGAATGACTTCCTCAAGTGCTACTCTTGGCATGACTACTTGAGAGTCCTTGTCTTCGAGTACTGGATAGCCAAAGATGATGCCAGCCACAATTTTTTTGTCATCGGGTATACCTAGGATCTCACGCTGGAACTTAGGATAAGAGATAGAAGTATATGCTGGAAGACTGCCGAGACCATGGGCTTCAATGGATAGCATCAGGAACCCGGAAAATATGCCAAGGTCATGCATGGACCATTCCGTTAAGGATGCATCTAAAGTAAGAAAAGCAACGACTGGTGCGTCGAAAAATTGGAAATTGGCTTTCATTCTCTCTGCTTTGGCTTCATGATCCCCACGAGCAATGCCGAGTTGGCTGAAACGAGCTTCACCAGCTTGATTCATACGCTGTTGAAAGAGCTCCGGCCATTCCGTCGGCATAGGGATATCAGATTGGAAGGGTTCTCCGTCCTCAAAGGCCTTTAAATATGCACTCCGCAGTTCTTCAAGTTTCTCCCCAGTAGCGACATACACTTCCCAAGGTTGGGTATTGCCCCAGGACGGCGCGTTAATGGCATCCTTAAAGATGGATTCCAGTGTTTCTCTATTGACCGGTTTATCTGCATGAAATTTACGTTTGGAATGACGGTTTTGAAAAATGGATTGTGACATTTATATTCCCCCATATGCTTATTTAAATGATTACTAGGGAAGTAGTGTTAGGCGCCTTAACATCTGCTTTACCTCTGTTCAAATCCAAGATTATAATATAGTATGATTCATTACAAGTACGCACAAGTTTGTGCTATAGGTACAAAAAGTATACTTTATCAGAGTAAAGGGGCTACGAAAATGAGCGAAGAACTGGATCATGTTTGTCCGCAATCATATGAATGTAAGATTCTAGTCACCCTTGAGGTCATCGGGGGAAAATGGAAAGGGATCATCCTCTTCCACCTAATGAACGGCCCCTTACGTTTCAATGAACTAAAGAGACGAATTCCGGCTGTTACACAACGGATGCTGACTCTGCAGCTGCGCGAATTGGAGAGTGATGGAATTGTAAGTCGCCATATATACCGTCAAATTCCGCCAAAGGTAGACTATACTCTTACTCCATTCGGAGAATCGCTGAAGCCACTTATTGATGAGATGCGCAACTGGGGCGAAAAGTATGAAAACATATTATTGACTGAACGAAACAAAGAAACACAGGAACACCAGCCATCCCAAGTATAAAGAAGATGCCAGCACAAACGTTGAGTCTCACCGCTCAGATAACAAAAGCAAAGGTACTTCTCTACAAGTCGCTATTTTAGCGGCTTTTTTTCGTATCATAATGGTTTTCGATTGAACATTTTGTTTGAAAATAGCCCTTAATTTGAATGAATATTGATCAATTATACCTTTTTGCCCGTCCTGACTTCACACGTCCATTTTTTCTCGTATAATAACAAAAAAGATATAAGGGGGAACTCAAATGCTTACAGTTGGATACATTGGCAATGGCAAAAGCACAAATCGATATCATCTTCCTTTCGCGTTGAACCACGATCATGTGAAGGTAAAAACAATATATGCCCGTAACCTGGATAAAACGGAATGGGATCGCGTACCGGATGTACAATATACGAGTGATCTTGATGTCTTGATGAATGACGATGAGATTCAGCTGGTTGTTGTATGTACGCATCCAGAATCACACTTTGATTATGCCAAGACAGCGCTGGATCACGGTAAAAATGTGCTTGTTGAGAAACCCTTCATGTTGGACAAGAAGCAAGCTGAAGACATTTTCCAGTACGCCAAGGAGAGAAATCTAATTGTCGAATGTTTTCAAAACAGACGTTATGATTCGAACTTCCTGACCACACAAAAGGTAATTGAATCCGGAAAACTTGGAGAGTTACTGGAAGTAGAAATGCATTATGATTACTATCGTCCTGAAATCCCAAACAACACCAACCATTTTTCCAAATACAACAGTTATCTGTACGGACATGCCAGCCACACGCTTGATCAAGCCATATCCTATTATGGTAAGCCGGAACGAGTTCATTACGATGTCCGTCAGTTGCTGGGCGAAGGAAGAATGAATGATTACTTTGACCTCGATCTGTATTATGGAACGTTAAAAGTGTCTATTAAATCGAGTTTCTTCCGTTTAAAACCTCGCCCGTGTGCGATCGTTTATGGTAAAAAAGGTATGTTTGTCAAAGAAACGGAGGATCGTCAGGAAGAGCATCTAAAGTTATTCCACTTGCCTAAGGGTCATCCTGACTTCGGAATCGACCTGCCCCACCATTATGGGACCTTAACGTACATGGATGATGAGGGAGTGTATCATGAGGAGAAAGTTGTCTCGGAAAAAGGAGATTATACCCGTGTGTATGATGCTCTCTATCAAGCCATCGTTCTTGGCAAGGAGAAAGTCGTCAAAGACGAGGAAACGTTAGCTGTTATGGAAATCCTTGAAAAAGGAATTGAAGCTTGCCGCTAAGATAGGTTGGACTTACTCAAGTAGATTAGATACTCCCTATGGATCTCATGTCCGTGGGGGGAACACTTTTAACAAAGAAAAGAAAGCGCTTGCTGTAAGGTTTAACAGAGGTATGATCGCCAAGAAATGACTACTCCCACCTAAAACACAACATTTTGCGAGTTTTAAACTTGATGAAGGGAGGCATTGGATGATCATCCAAAAAATCTTTAACAATAACGCCATTGTAGCTAAAGATGCGCTCCGGGAAGAATTTGTAGTTATGGGTAAAGGCGTTGGATTCAAGAAAAGTGTAGGAGATGCGCTTGATGAAAACCTGATCGAAAAACTATTCATTCTGAAACCCAATGAAACGTTAGAAAAATTCAAAACGTTGCTGGAAGATATCCCAACTGACTATGTTTCATTATGTTACGACATTATAGAATACGCCAGAAATAGACTCAAAACGCCCCTCAGTGATTATATATATGTGACACTTACCGATCACATCAACAACATGATCAAGCTGTATGATGAGGGGATCAAAATTGTAAATCCGTTAACTTGGGAGATTAAGAAGATCTACCCCAAAGAATTCGAGGTAGGTCTGAAGGCACTGGAATTCATTGAAGAATCCATAGGCAAGCGATTTCCTGAAGACGAAGCAGCCAATATTGCTCAGCATCTCATTAATCCCAAAGTGAACAGTGAGTACCCCGAGATTGCAGATTTAGGGCGACAATTAGAGAAGATTAATGATATTCTGTCCATCATCCAATATACCTTTAATGTTGTTCTGGATGAAAAAGAGGTAAGTTACGAACGGTTCATTAGCCATCTAAAATTCTTTTTCCAAAGCTTGAATCAGCGGAGAGAAGCGTTGATCGAAGACGATTTCCTGTTTAGGCAGGTCAGATCCAAATATACCAAAGCATATGAGTGTATGTTGAAAATCGAGAAGTATCTTAATACTACATTGTCAGATGAAGATCAATTATATCTGACGATTCACATTGAAAGAATCACACGAAAATCAATTGAATAAAATTCGGGATTGTTACTGGTCATGCAGGCGAGACTCATTGGACAAGGCGTTTACCGCTTTGTTCCTGTGGTCTTGCCTTTTTGTGTATATCAATTGTTGGAAGGATGATCACTCATGAAGTATGAGGAATTGGCAAAAGAAATTATTCATCATGTTGGTGGAAAAGAGAACGTAGAAAGCCTGGCGCATTGTGTAACTCGTCTAAGGTTCAAACTGAAAGATGAGGGTAAGGCTAACACCGATGTCCTGAAAAATATGGACGGCATCATCACCGTAATGCAAAGTGGAGGACAATATCAAGTCGTAATCGGCAATCATGTTCCTCAGGTTTATGCTGATGTTGTGGCTATAGGTGGACTTCAACTGGACTCCGGACAGTCATCTGGTGAGTCGACGAAAGAAAAAACGAACATTTTCAACACATTTATCGATGTGGTTTCCGGCGTATTCACCCCGGTACTTGGCATCTTGGGAGCAACTGGTATGATCAAAGGGCTAACTGCTCTCCTGGTAGCTGTCGGATGGCTTAGTACAACATCAGGAACCCATCAAGTGCTGAGCGCGATAGGTGATTGCCTGTTCTACTTCTTCCCGATCTTCCTGGGATATACGTCAGCGAAGAAGTTTAATGCTAACATTTTCATCGGAATGGCGATAGGTACTTGTCTGGTTTATCCAAGCTTCTCAAGCCTGACCTCAACAGGCCAACCGCTGTACACCATATTTGGTGGGTCCGTAATTGAATCGTCTGTGTATCTGTCCTTCCTGGGGATTCCGGTTATTCTAATGAATTATGCATCCAGTGTCATTCCAATTATTATTGCGACGTATGTTGCTTCAAAAGTTGAAAGGGTTTTCAAACGAATTATTCCGAACGTTATAAGTAACTTCTTTGTTCCATTCTCTACATTGCTGGTCGTTGTGCCAGTGGCACTGATCGCAATCGGGCCGGCTGCGACTTGGGCAGGTCAATTGCTCGGGGCAGGAACGATGTTCCTCTATAACTTGAGTCCGGTCATCGCAACAACTTTGCTCAATGGATTCTGGCAGGTGTTTACTATTTTTGGCGTTCAGTGGGGATTGGTACCGATTGCTTTCAACAATCTTGCCATATTGAAGTACGATCCAATGATCATTACAGCTTCCGTGCTTACCGTATTCTCACAAGTCGGTGTGGTACTGGCCATTTTAATTAGAACCAAAAACAAGAAATTGAAATCCTTGTCCATTCCTGCCATTATCTCGGGTATCTTCGGAGTGTCAGAGCCTGCAATTTACGGGATTACGTTACCGCTCAAAAGACCGTTTATTATGGGATGTATTGCAGCGGCTGTGGGCGGTGGCATTACCGGCCTAATGGGAACCAAAGCATATATGGTTGGTGGTATGGGAATCGTTGCTTTTCCAAGCTTTATTAGCCCAGAAGGAATAGACAGCGGATTCTATGGCATGATTCTTGGCTCTCTTGTGAGCTTCGGTCTGGGATTCCTGCTGACATTCTTCCGTGGGTTTAAAGATCCTGAGCAAACGAACGGCAATCAAGATGGCGATGGAAAAGGAAGTACTGACAATAAGCCAGCAATTAAGCATGACATCGTACAAAGTCCGATGAAAGGTAACATCATTGCTCTAAGCGAAGTGAAAGATGAGGCATTCTCCAGCGGTGCGCTTGGTAAGGGGGTAGCCATTGAGCCAACTGAAGGCAAAGTATACTCACCCATCGACGGTGTGCTTACGAATGTGTTCCCATCCGGTCACGCCATTGGCATAACAAGTGCACACGGCATTGAAATTCTTATTCATGTCGGAAAGGACACGGTAAAGCTGAAGGGGAAACATTTCACACCCAAAGTAAAGCAGGGAGAAGCCGTTAAACAAGGAGAACTTCTATTGGAATTCGATATAAATGAAATTAAAGAAGCTGGATTCAGTCTAATCACACCTGTTATTGTGACCAACTCGGGTGATTACCTGGATGTCATTGAAACGGAGAAAACAAGTGTCACGTATCATGATGATTTGCTTAAGGTCGTGAACTAATGAGCGTATTTAAAAACGGATTTATGTGGGGCGGTTCAGTTTCCAGCATGCAAGTGGAGGGAGCTTGGGATGAAGATGGCAAAGGTCTTACCGTGTACGATGCGAGTCAGATGAAAAGTAATGCCGAGACCGCTTCGGATTGGAAAGTAGCCATTGATTTTTATCACCGTTACAAAGAGGACATTGCTCTGTTGGCAGGCATGGGCTTTACAGCTTATCGATTTTCACTCAGCTGGGCCCGCATTTTGCCGGACGGAGAGGGGATTGTGAACGAAGCGGGGTTGCAATTTTATGATCGTGTCATAGATGAGTTATTAAAATATAACATCGAACCCGTAGTTTGCTTGTACCATTTTGATATGCCGCTTAATCTGGCGGATAAATATGGAGGTTGGCAGTCACGGCAAATATTCGAGGCCTTCAAAGCCTACGCTCAAATCGTGATCGAGCGCTTCGGTACACGCGTGAAATATTATATTCCTTTTAACGAACAGAATGCAGCCGTGTCCATCCAGATGAAGAATCTGGAAGAGGTTATCCCGCAATCACACATGCAACATACGGTCGCAGCGGTGCAACATCATATGTTCATGGCTTCGGCAGCAGTACGAAACATCGCACGCGAGTATGCACCACACGCCATGGTGGGGGGCATGGTTAATTTTGCACCCTTTTACCCGGCGACCAGTAAACCGGAAGATGTACTAACCGCTCAGAAGGCGAATCGCAGATATAATTACCGGATGTTAGATGTATTTGCGAATGGCGAGTACCCGGCAGATCAACTGCATGAATGGCGCTTGAATGAGGTAACACCGCCCTTTCAGGAGGGCGATCTCTCTTATTTGAAAGAGGGCAAGATGGACTTTCTCGCTCACAGTTACTATCAATCCTTAACGATTCAGAGTGGTATGGAAGTGACTATCGAATCCATTTGGGACTTTTTTCTTGGAGGGAAATCACTGAACAATGCATATTTGAAAACAAGCGAATGGGGCTGGGCTATTGATCCGGTTGGTCTACGGCTTACGGTCAAAGAGATATATGACAACTACAAGTTACCGGTGTTCACCGTAGAGTGTGGAATTGGCGTCAAAGAAGAGCTCGATGAGAATGATACGGTGCTGGACGATTATCGCATAGCCTATTTTCGCGAACATATTGAGCAACTCAGACTGGCGGTTTCCCAGGACGGCGTAGATCTGATGGGATTTCTCACATGGGGACCCATCGATATATTAAGCTCACAAGGTGAAATGAAGAAGCGTTACGGGTTTATTTATGTCGATCGCACCGAAACGGATCTAAGAGATTTGAATCGTTACAAGAAGAAAAGTTACAACTGGTTCAGAGAGGTTATTTCCAGCAATGGAGAAGACCTGTAATGATAAATGAATGAATGAACGAAATAATCATGTGGTTACGACCGTTCTCTGGAATACTTCCGGAAAACGGTCGTTTGTTTTGTTTAGATTCACTATTGCATAAATGATTGTTCAACCGAACGACTTACTTTTTCAATAAATCGAGCTATTTCTCGCGGCGTTTCCTTCATTCCATGTTTAATCCAATTTTTGATGACTGCTGCACTGCCGCTTGAAATGAATGAATAGTATGATTCAAGCGTATTCACATCCATGTGAGGCATTTGTTCCCTCCACACTTCAATACTTCGATCATGCAAAATATAGATCACCCGTTCCAAATAATCTCCATTCCCATGATCAGAGAACAGGATGGTACACAGGTCACTGTTATCTGCGATATGTTCGCAGATTTCAACGAATGAACTTTTAACATGTACATCATCCCGTATAGAACGTTCTATAAGCTCCTTAATAACCGCAAAAAATGATTCTTCAATGCTTGAAAGCAAATGAACTGGAGAATGATAGTGCATATAGAACGTATTACGATTAAGATTCGCTTGTCTGCATAAGTCAGTCACGGTAATTTTGTTAATTGGACGCTCTTTCATAAGTGCTAACAGACTTTCTCTTAATACCATTTTGCTATATTGAATTCTGCGGTCTTCTTGCATTCCCCTTAATTACCCTCCTAATGATGCAAAATCATCGAGCTAACAGACATAATCCGTTGTTTCGTTCGTTAACTATCATTTGTTATCGAACTGCCTGTTGTTTATCGAACAGCGTGTACATATACTATAACCAGAGTAACAGATTATTACCTTTTGGAGGAACAATTAATGAAAGTAACCTATGCAATGATAGATAAAGAATTACGTCTGAAAGGTAGGATTTTGAACATCTTAATGAGTTCCTCAAGTGAAGACCGTTTCTTAAAAGATATGCTCAAAAGAAAAAAACAAATTGAAAAACGAAAAGGGAAGCATCTGGAAGGGATGCACTGTCGTGAAGAATGGATTGAACGTAAAGACGGATCTAAACAGCGTATGCTTATCTATAGACCTCATCATGTCCAAGAAAACCTTCCGGGTATTCTTTGGTTACATGGGGGAGGCTACGCACAGGGAATACCAGAACTGTTCGAAAACATGTACCAAAAGTTAATGGATACAAGTAATTGTGTTATTATCGCGCCGGATTATCGTTTATCTATTGAAGCACCGTATCCAGCAGCGTTAGAGGATAGCTATGACGCTCTTATGTGGATGAAGCAACATGCCAAGGAGCTCGGAATTCGGAGCAATCAACTCATGGTAGGTGGGGAAAGTGCAGGAGGAGGGTTAACCGCAGCTCTTACTCTCTATGCGAGAGATCAGGGGGAAGTGAATATCGCATTTCAAATGCCGCTGTACCCCATGATCGATGACAGAATGATCACTGAATCAGCTCAAGATAATAATGCCCCCATATGGAACTCTGACATGAATGAATGGGCTTGGAAGCTGTACCTCGGAGATAATTACGGAAAAGAGGTATCTCCTTATGCGTCAGCTGCAAGAGCTACCGATTATAGTAACCTTCCACCCACAGTGACTTTCGTCGGTGATGTGGAACCCTTCCGGGATGAAACGATCGAATACGTTAAGCAATTAAAAGAAGCCGGCATTCCCGTTGAATTCACGCTATACAAAGGCTGTTACCATGGATTTGATATCATTAATCCCAAAGCCGAGGTAAGCCAGGAAGCTACTTCATTCTTAATGAAATCTTACAAGTATGCAGTAGCGCATTATTTTGCCGAACAGCATCACACTTGAATAGAGGGATGTATGTCTGGAATGGAAACAAACCAAAAGAGCAATCTCCAATGAGGTTGCTCTTTTGGTCATGGTTTATTTTGCGTAACGATGTATACGCAGTTTCTTCCTCCGGCTAAAATGTATTCTCCTCGTTCAATATGAACATTATCGCCTAGAACTGTTTTGAATAAATGTAACTCATTCTTGCATAACCCGGTACATACCGCGGCCGCTTCACAGATGGGGCAATGCTTCTCAATGAGTAGGAGACTGCCATCATCCTGCTCCTTAACCTCGGCCATATAACCCTCATTGGTGCGAATCTCGGCCAATTTTTCCAATCTCTCTCTAACATCCGATGCATCCCCAAGATGCTGAAGATATTGTTCTTGCATATTTTTATTTCGCACATCCAGCAGCTTGTCCAGCCCTTCATGACCAAAAGCTTCTTTCATCGAATTGATGAGGCTGACGGATAAATCCGAATATCCACTTGGGAAAAAACGATTAGCCGCGGGAGTTAATATCCATAGCTTGGTGGGGCGACCCATGGGACGGGCCTCTTCCACAGTGGTAACCAATCCTTCTTCTTTTAGCGCATTCAGATGTTGCCGAATAGCCATTCCAGATAACGAAAACTGAGTGGAGAGTGCCATAACATCCATTCCCCCGCGCTCTTTTAACAGATTAATAATTGCTCTCCGGGTACTGGTTGAGACATCCTTTTTGGTTTGATTTCCGCTCATACTGTACCTCCTTTTGAAGCAATTGAATCTACATGACTAACTACATTTTAAACAAAAATGTTGACAAAGTCAAAGCCGAACTGTAGCTTAGACATTATAAACAAAAATGTTTACTAAGTATCCGGATACGATGTATACATACCAATTTTCTTGGAGGTCACATTTCATGTCGTCTAATCATCAAAGTATTTTCAGCCCGCGTTATTTTGCACTGTCCATAGGAATTATTTTGTCAGTGATGGCCGTTGGATTCGAAGGTCTATCTGTCACCACCATTGCTCCTTCGATTGCTGGAGACTTGAACGGCCTTAGCTTGTTCGGGTGGATATTCAGTACATATCTGCTTGCGCAGATTATCGGGACGCTGGTCGTCGGTCGGATCATTGATAAAAGAGGACCTGCAGCACCGTTCACTTTTGCACTTCTGTTGTTTATCGTAGGGCTGATCGCTGCCGCAACCGCAGGCGATATGTATATCATGATAGGTTCACGGGCCCTTCAGGGTTTGGGTGCTGGAGCTATGATGACTTGTGTATATACGGCTATATCCTTAAGTTACCCGGATGAGTTACGTGCCAAAATACTTGGAGCATTTGGTACTGCCTATGTTCTTCCGTCCATGCTTGGTCCATATGTAGCCGGTCTTATCGCAGATCAGTGGTCCTGGCGCTTTGTTTTCTGGGGGATCTTACCTGTGCTAGTGGTTTCAGCATTGCTTAGTTTACCTGCCTTTAGGAAATTGAAAGTGCAGAAGACGGGAGGGGATACCGGATCTTCATCCACTTGGATGGCGCTACTCTTAACGTTAGGTACAGGGATTTTCCTGGTTGGTTTAAGTATGCTTCCGAGCATTATGGGATTTGTTTTAGTCGCGATTGGCCTAGTATTGATGTTATTTCCGCTCCGTAAATTGCTACCGAAGGGAACACTTACGTTGCGCAGAGGAATGCCAGCAATTCTGGCAACACGTGGGTTGTTCTTCGCTGCCTATACCAGCACACAGAATTTCCTGGTATTGGCTCTAATCGACGTGAAAGGAATTACACCTTCACAGGCCGGATTAATTGTCGCGAGTGCTGCATTAAGTTGGTGTATCATTGCGTATCTACAAGGACGGTGGGATGCGGCAGATCAGGGCCGTGGACGTCATATGAGAATCATTCTGGGGGTATTGCTGCTTGCGATAGGGATTGCTATCGTATTTTGGGTACCTGTTGTGACCGTTACCATCGCAGTTCTTGGTCAGATCATTGCTGGAGTTGGTATTGGATTGGCGCATCCGATTAGCGGTGTTGTCGCATTTTCCCAAACGGGGGAGGAAGGCGTAGGCCAGACCTCGGCCAATCTGCAATTTGCAGATTCGTTTACACCTGGGGTAGTGATCGGTATTGGTGGTTCCATCCTTGTAGTGTGTCAGGCTGGCGGTATGTCACTTCAATCCGGCTTAATTGTAGCCATGGGGTTCCATCTCTTGTTGATCGTCATGAGTATCATTGCCAGCACTCGGATCTCACCACGCAGATGAATATGAAAGTGGGTGTACAGACCATTGCTCACTGAAGATCCGAATAAACTATTTACAGCTTATCGCATCATCGGAACGAAATGGACCATCCATATTTTATGCACTCTTTCTCAAGGTCCGAAGAAATTCGGTGAAATTTGCGATAACATTCCTTCCATTTCCGAAATGATCCTCTCCAGACGTTTAAAGGGTCTTCAACATGATCATTTGGTCAAAAGAACAATACGGACACGCCCTACACAAATTATTTATGAACTTACGCCAAAAGGAGCTGCTCTTGCAGCATTCATACCCTGTCTAATGGACTGGGATACCAAATTTCAAAATGATACCACCGGGAGGAATAAAGATGATCATTGAGGTCAGTGATACAGCATCGGAAAAAATTGTCGAGATCTTATCAAGTGCGGATATCCAAAATGCCTTTCTTAGAGTAGGCGTTGATGAAGGGGGATGCAGTGGTTTATCTTATACCCTTATCGTGGATGAACAGCAGGCAGAAGAAGACACTGTGTTAAATAAAAAGCAATTTAAGATATTGGTTCACGCAAACAGTATTCCATATATTGATGGTCTTGAGATTGATTATGAAGAGAGCGGAATGTTAGGCGGATTCACCATGAATAATCCAAATGCCAAAGTTTCGTGTGGATGCGGGGCTAGTTTCAGAATGGCCAATTATCGTGGCGAAGTGAAAAAATGTGATTAATGAAGGAAGGAGTGCAGAGCAATGATTTCATTTGTAGTATCTGATCAAGCGATCGATTCATTTAAGAATGAATGGGATTTGGAAGAGGGCCAATATGTAAGGATTTATGCAAAATATGTCGGAGGAGGCTCTGATGCTTTTACAATTGGCATAAATGCGAGTGCTACACCGGTCGATCCCGCATTGGTTCAATCCATTGGAGGATTTCATTTCTTTGTTGAAAAAACAGATGCCTGGATTCTGGAGGATGAACTTCTCCAAATTGACTGTAATGAACATGGCATATTTTCAAGCAAAATCTCCTATTGAACATGTGAATCATATTCCAGAGCACGATTCCACTTTTTAAACATTCAACTTTACAAAGTAGAGAGCTTAATGTATATTCAGGGAGTTAAAAGGTTTAATTTACCATAATAACCATCAAATTACGGAGGTGTGGGAGACTAACAATAATCAAATTGGGATTTTTGATGCTCAATACAGGGCAACTACAATTGGGATTATGCTGGTTCTGGCAACCGTAGCTTTCGAAGGACTGGCTATCACAACGATTGCCGCGAAAATGGCACAAAGTTTAGAGGGCATTCATTTATACGGTTGGATCTTCAGTGCATTTTTGTTATCTCAGCTTATTGGAACTTTGGTTATGGGTCAGCAGGTTGACAAGCGCGGCGTTTTTACATCTATGCTGATATCTTTTAGTGTTTTTGTGTTAGGAACTGTGGTCTCCGCTATTTCTTTCGATATGCACATGCTTATTGCCGGAAGAGCCCTTCAAGGTTTTGGAGCGGGGGCCCTGATCACATGTGTTTATACCTGTGTGACGTTACATTATCCAGATACACTTCGTACTCAAATCCTGGCCGCATTCTCTATGGCATTTGTCCTGCCTACCTTAATCGGACCTTATGCAGCAGGCCTTATAGCTTCCTACATCTCGTGGCGATATGTTTTCTGGATCGTTTTACCCTTGATTGGAATAGCGTTGAGTCTCACATTCCGTTCTTTCCGTAATTTGCAGCTTCAGCAAGATCTGTCAGGTCCAGCGCGAGCAACCGACTCAAAGATTATGTATGCGATTCTGCTTGCCGTTGGAACTGGATTGTTACTCACAGGACTTGGTATGATAACCGATTGGAAAGGTATAGTACTCACTTTGGCTGGATTAGTCATCATGATCACACCAATGCGTAAATTGATGCCTGTGGGCACTTTTTCGGTAAAAAAAGGATTGCCTGCTACTCTGGTTTCGAGAGGGCTATATGTTGCTTGTTATTTTACAACGGAGAGTTTTGTGATCTTGGCGCTAACCGAAGTGAAGGGGTTATCAGCTGACCTTGCTGGCCTCATTGTAGCAGCAGGTTCTCTGAGCTGGTCCGCCGCAGCGTGGTTGCAAGCCAAGCTTGATGCACGAGATCAAGGTCATGCCCGAAAGGGCAGGGTCATGACGGGCATTGGGATTATGATCGTTGGAACTGTACTTGTGATCCTGGCTCTTATTTTGACGGACGGCGGGATTATACTCATCCTTCTCTCACAAATGATTACAGGGTTTGGTGTTGGATTGGCCAACCCTACAACGGCAGCCATTGCTTTACAACATGCCTTGCCCAGGAAAGAGGGAGAAATGTCCGCGAATCTGCAATTTGTGGATTCCTTCTATATGGGAGTAAGCATTGGCGTTGGTGGCGCTCTGATTGCCTTGTCCGAAACGTTACAGTGGGGCATATCGACAGGTGTCTTGATCGTGTTAACACTGCAATTACTATGGGTCTTGTTAAGTTTCTTAGCATCACTACGAATTACCCAACTCGTTCATCAAGAACATCATCCAATCAGCCAAGTGAAGGATAACATCTCCATGTAACGGATGACGACCGCGTCGTTAAATACATCATGAAGAACGGGGGGACTAATTGCATTGGGAGGTGGATAAGATGGCACGTGTATTAGTAGTCATTACTCCGGCTGAAGGACATGTGAATCCATCGTTAGGATTAGTTACTCAATTGATAGACAATGGTGAGGAAGTCATCTATGTGTGCACGGAGGAGTACCGTTCCCGAATTGAACAAACCGGTGCCCAGATACTTACCTATCCGTTTCCACAAGATGCCTTCTCTCATGATCCGGTGTTGAAACCCCAGGAGTATAAGCATTCTTATCAGTTCACCTATATGATGGTAAGTATTATCCGGAGGATCATCCCCAATGTGCTGCAGGTGGTAGAGGATCAAAAGTTCGATTATATGATCTTTGATTCCCTGATGGGATGGGGAGGGACTATTCTTGCAAAAAAACTGGGAATTCCTGCGGTGTGCTCGATTGCGTCCTTTGCTTTTGTGGAGCCTCTGGGATCTAACTCAGGTCTCAATGAGACGGAGACAAAGGAGCTTTATGAGGCTACGATGAAGATCACAACGGAGTTAGCCGAAGAGTTTCAAGTGAGTATTCCAGCCATGGAAGAGATTCCGGCCCATGCAGGTCAGTTAAAGCTCGTGTACACCAGCCGTTATTTTCAGCCGCAGGCAGAAAAGCTGGATGATCGTTTTATTTTCACGGGTCCTTCGATCATAACACGTCAAGATGCTCCTGCCTTCTCGTTCGAGCTGCTTCGTGAACAGTACCCACAAACCGTGTACATTGCGATGGGTACGATCTTAAATAAAAACTTGGATTTCTATCAGCTTTGCTTTGAAGCATTAGGGGATCTACCCGTGAATGTTGTTTTATCTTCAGGAAAGTACACGGACATGGAGCCACTGGCGGATCAAATTCCATCTAACTTTATCGTCAAGCCATACATTGCCCAGTTGGACATGCTGCAGCATACCGATGTTTTTATTACACATGCTGGAATGAACAGCACGAGTGAGGCGTTATATTACAATGTCCCGATGGTAATGATTCCGTTAACATCGGATCAGCCTCTTGTCGCCAATCGGGTACAGGAGTTGGGCGCGGGGATTACTTTAAATAAACATAACCTCAGTGAAACTCATTTGAGGGAGGCACTAATAGAAGTACTACACAATTCGCAATATAAACGGCAGGCTTACCTCATCGGTGAATCTTTACGCCAGGCTGGCGGTTACAAGCGAGCTGCTGAATTGATCATGAATCGTATGGGTTCAGGAGTAGAACTTTATGAATTTTGATATAGCAGCCAGCTTCATTTAGGCATTGAAAATAGACGATCCTGTTAATCCAGGGCCGTCTATTTTTTAACGTTGATTAATCTTCTGTGAACTGATAACCAAGTTATACGAAGTAGATGATTTCTGTGATCCATGATCAATGAGTCTAGTTTGTCACCTCTGACTTTTTAATTGGTAGTAAACGATTTGTTGCGAATACGACCATTACAACCAGAAGAGCTGTTATCCCGATTAAAAGTTGGATATTGCCTAAAGGATACAAAAAACTTCCAATTAGTGGAGCAGTAGCCATACCAAGATAACGAACAAAGTTATAGACACCCATTGCCGTAGCACGCTCTTCAACAAACTCCGAGGACAAGAGGGTTGGCATCACTGGTGTGGCAAGTCCCATCACGAATCCAGTAAGCATCAGAGAGAGAAGCAATCCAATTAGAGAGTAATCTGCAGCAAAAATAAAAATCACAAGACTCAAAATGGTCATTATACCGGCCCAGAAGAGTGTTCGTACTGAGCCTATACGGGTTTGTAAACTTCCACTCATTTTACTTCCAACAAGATTGAATATCATGAGGGCAAGGGAGAAAAATCCAATGCTTGCAGCGCCTAAAGCATACTTCGTTTGTAATATTGTAGGTAGAAATACAATGAATGTGTAAAAGACATCATACATGATGAAACCGCTCAAAAGAACTACAACGCCGGTTTTGTTCCCCAGAATTTTCCCAAATGCTTTTAAACCTAGTCTTGTTCCCGCTGGTTTTATGTTGACTGGTTTTGTCTCAGGTAACATAAATATGGCTGCTATCAGGATTAGAAGAGCACTGACTGCTGCAAAACCAAACGTACCCGTGTAACCGAATTGACTACCGATAATACCACCGATGAGCGGACCAATAGCTGGTGAAATTCCAAGAATCATCTGATATGTAGCCATGCTTTCGGCACGCTCTTTACCCTCAAAAACATCTCCGATCATTGTAGCAGCTACTAATGGAACAGATGATGCGCCTATTCCTTGAATGACTCGAAAAATGAGTAACATTTCTATTGAACCTGAAAACATGCATCCTATAGTAGCAATTACGTAAATAATTATACCCGGGACTAGGATTTTCTTACGTCCATTACGATCAACAATGGGGCCAAGTATGATCTGCATGGTTGCCATGGCCACAGTGAATAAAGTAACCGTTAGATTAACTAAATGTAATGACGTATTTAGATCTTGTTGCAGATCAGGTAGCAAAGGAATGTACAGGCTTTGAGCAAGAGATACAATAGCGGCAGAAATCCCCAAGATAAAGAGCAATCGTCGTTTGTTCATAAAACACCTCCAAATTATATTGACTGACTGTCAGTCATATTGTATATTGAGCTTATAACATTGACTGACAGTTAGTCAAGTTGTACATTTAAACTATTATAAAGGAGTGACAAAGGAGATCTGACAATGACACGAGTAAGCAAGAATCCCCAGGAACGAAAAAATGAAATACTGACTGTGGCTATGGAATTATTCAACTCGAAGGGCTACGAAAATACATCCGTCAGTGAAATCGTAAGAAAAGTTGGTGTTTCACAAGGGACTTTCTACAATTATTTTCAATCTAAAGAAGATGTACTTCATGCTGCTTGTGAACGAACATTATCATCTCGTTTGGAAGCCATACATCATTTAGTTGAAAATCGCGATCACAACGCGAGAGAAAAACTCATTCGTATTTTTATGGATGCAACCCCTAACGAACAGGATGAAGATGTATTTGAATATCTTCATAAGGAAAGTAACAGTACCTTGCATCAAAAATGGATTGTGATCGAAATTAATGCATTGATTCCTTACATCAAAAAAATCGTTCAGCAGGGGGCAGAAGAGGGAGAATTTCTTGCTCAACAACCTGAGCTTAAAGCGGAGTTTCTTTTGGTAGGTGCTGCATTTTGGCTTGATCGTGGTGTGTTTACCTGGAATGAACAAGATTATCTGGAGAGAAAAAATGCTTTGAACGGGATCATTGATCAGCTACTTGCTGTTAATAAGCAATGAATTGCATCGTTCAACAGACTATAGGAAGAAGGAATACGAGAATGAATTCAACAACAAAAGATTTTAGTGAGGTTTTACATGGCCGTCGTACGATAAAGAAATACGATCCGAATTATAAAATTAGTCGGGAAGAAATCACTGAAATGCTCGAAGATGCTGCTTTGGCTCCGTCAGCATTCAATTTGCAGCCTTGGCGATTTGTCGTTATTGACAGTGACAAAGGTAAGGAAGACCTGCTCGAAATTGCGCCTTTCAACTTTTCACAAATTAATACTTCGTCAGCAGTTATCGCCGTCTTTGGTGATCTGAATTTTGTTGACAGTGCAGAAGAAATTTACAAGGAAACCGCTGATCTTGGCTATATAACGCAGGAAATTAAAGATAAGATGCTTGCTATGGTTGTACCCATGTATAATCAATTTTCGATGGATAAGAAAAGAGAGTCTGTGTTACTGGATGGCGGACTTGTCTCTATGCAGTTTATGCTTACGGCACATGCTCATGGTTATGCGACAAATCCAATGTCAGGCTTTAACAAAGAGAAGATTGCAGCAGTATTGGGATTAGATCCAGAGCGATATGTTCCAATACTGCTCATTTCAATCGGCAAGGCAGCTTCAGATGCGCGCCCGCCTGTTCGTCTTCCGATCAGCCAAATTACAGAGTGGAAATAACGGGATTACTACTACGAAAAAAATGCCTCGAACTATAGTACCAATGAAAGTCGCTATTTTAGCGGCTTTTTTTATTTTAATAGTCTCAAGACTTGACCTACAGTCAACTCTATGTCTTATACTTCGAATAGCCTTGAAAATTATATAAAGAATTGGAGATTTATTTAACATGACGAAGAGTACAAATTGGAGTGTTTTTGGACTGGCAATACTCCTTGGTTTATTTTCTACATTAGGTCCATTTACGATTGATATGTATTTACCGGCTTTTCCGGAGATTGCACAAAATATGAATACAACGGCATCACTTGTACAATTTAGTCTTACTGCCTGTTTATTAGGACTCGGTGTAGGACAACTCGTAATG
Organism: Paenibacillus sp. SZ31; assembly: GCF_012912005.1. Lineage (GTDB taxonomy): Bacteria > Bacillota > Bacilli > Paenibacillales > Paenibacillaceae > Paenibacillus. The sequence continues at coordinate 166,187 of NZ_JABBEA010000002.1, read as the reverse complement.
GGTCCTTTGAGTGACGCGTACGGTAGACGTAGACCCTTGTTAATCTGCATGGCAGCCTATATTATTTGTTCCTTGGCATGTGCTTTTGCTCCGAATATCGGACTATTGATTTTGTTTCGTTTCACGCAAGGATTTGCGGCTTCAGCTGGAATTGTCATTTCCCGTGCGATAGCTAGAGATCTGTACAGTGGACATGAACTCACTAAATTTTTCTCTTTGCTTTTGCTTGTAGGGAATTTGGGGCCTCTGGCAGCACCCATCGCGGGAAGTGGGGTTCTTTCATTCACGACATGGATTGGCGTGTTTATCTGCCTTTCATTCCTGGGGATTTTCTTATTAATCATGACAAAGTGGAGCTTAAAAGAAACACACCCCGTAGAAAAACGTATGGTTCCAGACTTCAAACAACAATTGGGGAATTACAGAATGCTTCTGCGTGACCGTAAGTTTGTAGGCTACATGCTGGCACAGGGAATTATGACGGCAGGGGTCTTTGCTTATGTAGCCGGAACACCTTTTATTTACCAAAATATATATGGCGTTACACCCACTGTATTTGCTATATTGTTTGCTTCGAACGGAATCAGTTTGATCATCGGATCTCAAATCGTGGGGCGATTGGCCAAACGTATCCCTGAGCAGACCCTGCTATTATCTGGTCTATGGCTTGCTATAATAGCAAGTGTTGCTGCTTTGGTGGTAACTTTGGTTCATGGTCCACTTTTCGCTTTGGTCATTCCATTGTTCTTCTTCGTCTGCTCGATCGGGATTACGTCTACAGCGGCATTCCCACTTGCCATGGAGAGTCAAGCTAAGATGGCCGGAAGTGCAGCAGCACTGCTCGGAGTCGTTCCTTTTCTTCTGGGTGCACTGGTTGCTCCTCTGGTCGGTATCGCAGGTGAGGACACCGCCGTCCCATTAGGACTCACTTTATTAATGACCAGTATCATTGCGATTGTTACTTATTTCATACTCGTTAAAAACGTCACGCAGCATACACCTAATCATGCCCAATCTAATGCTGACTTTTAAATAGAAGGAACAGCTCGCCAAGCATTGGCGTGAGACATGAATATGGCCCCATTACAAGTCGCTAACATAGCGGCTTTTTTTGGTTTAAGGGCAGAATAAGTTTAATCTCTCTTTTACAGCATTCAGGACTTCTTCCGGGATCTCCTTGACCTTGATATCTTCACCTAGAAACAGCAACCAATTGGTCATTTCGGTTAATTCTTCTAAGTTATGAACATTCATATATGCCTTTAGGAGGGCTGTAGTTTGGTACGGATTCGTATAGGCAATTGAAAGCTTTATAGGATGGTATTTTTTGAATTGGGCAATCGCCTTTGGACCAAGTTCCAGAACAAGATTGATAACTTCTTCCTGTGTACTTAGTTGCTCTATAATCTTCTTAGGGCTTAACCTTTTTTTCGTCGGGTATACTTCTACATGAATGAGGTTGTCGACAGATACGATTCGTCTCTTTTCCTCCTCTAAGTCAAAACCTTCAATGATCCAATGGCCTTTTTGATGATGAAGGTGCAAGAGAACAATGGGATACGACTTTGTTTCCTTCTCTTCTTGGACTGTAACTAACAAATAACTCTCTGTAAGAAGAATTTGGATGAGTTTTTCCAAAGTAGGGTGGGGCAGGTCTGACAGGTCAAGCAAGTCTGGATTATGGGGATTGGTCCCTTCAAAAAGCAATATTTGATTCAAATGCACCAGATCATCTTGTTGATTCTCGGAGATGAGACCCAATAATTTTTCAGCTAAAGATTGACGACTCTTCAGATAAGGAAGTTGTTGATTTCTTGTTGCCATAAAGGCAATAAATAACGCTTTGATTTCATTATCGGTAAAGCGGACCGTGGGCAGGAGGGAGTTGTTCATGACAAAATAACCGCCATCCCTTCCTACTTCAGCGACAAGTGGCATTCCCATGGCTTCAATTTCTCTGATATCTCGAATAGCCGTTGAACGAGAAATGCTAAATTCTCGCATGATTTCAGAAATGGTAAAGTGGGCACGGTTATTGATATATCGCGTGATGATATTAATGCGTTCAACTTTTTTCATGGGGCCCCCTAAACAGTATCAACTTTTGACATGATTTAAGGTTATTATAAACCCATCAAGTGAAAAGACAAATCAATTGATAAATTAAAGAGGACGGTGTAAACCATGAGTAATTATCATTTTGAAGAAAAAGAGAGCTTTATCGTGTTAGGTATTGGAACGGATCTTAAGAGCGACTATACAGACTATGCTGGCATCAGCAAGGAGAAGGCGGATTTTTGGTCCACAGTGAAAGAGGATGGAAGCCTGGACAAATTAAAGTCTCTTGCAACAAACGACTACATTTTTGCCGTAAACGAAGCAGTGAATAACAAGATGATGCATTATGCTGGCGTCATGACAGAAGAAACTCTGCCAGAAGCAACGAGAGTGATCCAATTTCCTAAGGGAGAATACCTGGTTGTGAAGGGCGAAGCTGAAACGGCTGATGCGCTCAGTAATATGCTTACTGGCATTGCCTTTGGTCAAGCCCTACCGGTGGAAAAGGATTATGCCTATGTTGGTGGTCCAAACACAACGGTTGAGATGGGAGAGAGAAACGGCTTAGTATATGGTGAAATGTGGATTCCTGTTGTAAGGAATTGATGAGAAGGAGAACGCGGAAAGTCGGTCGTATTGGCGTTATTAAATAAAGAATGAGTATTTGAACACAAGCAAATGGAACGGGGCTATTGTTTTTTTAGTAGGGAACGCAGTTGTTATCCCAAACTGGGGATAAAGAACTGCGTTCCTTTTTTAACCTTGAACAGGTTATACGATCAAATTAATACCTTTAGATTCGATGACTTGTTTATACCAATGAAAACTTTTCTTTTTAATACGTTTAAAGCTTCCACTTAGATCATCGTGACGGTCAACATAAATAAATCCATATCTCTTTCTAATCTCACCACTGGATTGACTAACCAGGTCAATAGGGCCCCAGCTGGTATAACCCATGACTTCAACCCCGTCCTCCATGGCTTCCCTGACTTGACAAAGATGAGCATTAAGATAGTCAATACGATAATCGTCCTCAATCTCTCCATGTTCATTAATAACGTCATTCGCTCCCAAACCGTTCTCTACGATGAAAAGTGGTTTTTGATAACGGTCATAGTATGTGTTAAGCGTATAACGCAGACCTTCCGGGTCGATCTGCCAGCCCCATTCCGAGCTCGACAGGTATGGATTCTTGACTGTACTTAAAATATTTCCCTTAGCCTGAATATTTAATTCTTCGTTCGCCGTGGCGCAGCCGCTCATATAATAGCTGAAAGAAATGAAATCAACTGTATGGCGGAGCATTTCCTCATCACCTGGTTCCATATGAATCTGGATGTCATTTTCCTTGAAATATCGTTTGATATAACCAGGATAGCATCCTCTAGCTTGAACATCAGCAAAGAATAGCGTTTCACGTTCCTGTTCAAGGGTCTTAAGCACATCGGACGGATGAGGAGTTAACGGATACAGGGCCACTCCTGCGATCATACATCCAATTTTGGATTCCGGGTTGATCTCGTGACCGATTTTAACCGCCATCGCACTCGCTACAAACTGATGGTGAATTGCCTGATACAGAACCTGTGGAGATATCTCTCCCTGATCATGACGAATGCCGACAGAGATGAACGGGGCATGGAGGGCAATGTTGATCTCATTAAATGTAATCCAGTGAGCAACTTTATCTTGATAACGTTCAAATACTACTCTAGCAAAGCGTTCATAGAAGTCTATTGTTTTGCGATTGGTCCATCCACCATATGTGTCAACGAGATGCATAGGCATTTCATAGTGGGAAATGGTAACAAGGGGGACGATATTCAGTTTAATCATTTCATCAAACATTTTGTCATAAAAGGCAAGACCAGCTTCATTCGGTATCTCTTCATCACCGCGGGGGAATATTCTAGTCCAAGCGATGGAAACACGTAAACAACTGAATCCCATCTCTGCAAAAAGAGCCAAATCGGATTGGAAATGATGATAAAAATCCACCGCTTGATGTTTCAAATACTCGCCTTGAGGAGGAGAGATAATCGGCCCCCAAATCCCGTTTGGCAATACGTCTGCAACAGACAGGCCTTTGCCTCCTTCCATGTAAGCACCTTCGACTTGATTGGCGGCTACCGCGCCGCCCCACAAAAAGTTTTTAGGGAATTTTTTCACAAAAATCTTCCTTTCTATGGAGTATCACTTATAAGTGATGCTCTGCTGTTTTAAATGAATAGCGACTGACTAAGGTACAAGCGTAATGACTGGATTCGGATGGCTGGTTTGGATATCCTCTGTTGGCAAAACTGACTTATAGATCTCGGTATTAGTAACAACGACGGGAGTTGTCAGATCAAATCCAGCTTTCTGTATTTCAACTATGTCGAACTCCATCAGCAACTGACCCGTTGAGATCTCATCACCTTCCTTAATGTGAAGAATGAAATGCTCTCCTTTTAATTTGACCGTGTTCAGGCCAACGTGTATAAGCAACTCGGCACCATTATGTGACAACAGTCCAATCGCGTGCTTAGACGGGAATGTGGTGACGATTTTACCATTAAAAGGAGCGAAAACCTTACCTTCAGTCGGTACGATTGCAATGCCTTTACCCATAGCCTCTATTGAGAACGCAGCATCATTCACGTCTTTTAGAGCTTTAATTGTTCCGTTAATTGGGGTACTAATCATTTCTTGGGTTACACTTGAACTGGTGGAGTCCTGAATCTCCTCGGTTGTATTTCTCTTGTGGGACGCATTTGTGGCGGTATTTTCTCCAATTCCAAAAATCAGTACAAGCACCGTTGCCACGATCAAGGACACGAATGCGCCAAAAATAGCGTACCCGATTGGAGTAAAAGCACCGAAGGAAAAAACACTCTGGAGAACAAAGGAGGTCGCATTGACTTTAAATACAGCAAGGAGGACCCCACCGGTGGCACCCGCCAAAATCATTAGCGGAATTAACCTTTTATAACGGAGAACGATACCATATAGAATCGGTTCTGTAACTCCTGCGAGTAATGCAGTCATAGTTGAGGAACCTGCCGCTGCTTTCAGCGAGGAATCCTTAGTTTTCAGGAAAACACCTAATGCGATACCCGTTTGTGCGAATGTCGCTGCCAACCACATGCCGATGATAGGATCTGCTCCAAGCTCGCTCAGGTTCAACAAAATAATGGGTACCAACCCCCAGTGTACGCCCAGAACGACGAGAAACGGAACAAGTCCTCCAATAACTAGACCGGCAACAATACCACTGTTTTCCACCAGAAACGCTATACCACTGGCGATGCCCTGGCTTACGTAAACACCAAATGGACCAAATGCAATAACTGTTAATGGTACAACAATAATAAGTGACAACATGGGAACGAGGAATAACTGAACACTTTTCGGAATAATTCTTTTCAGATGTCTTTCCAATACCGTAAAGATTGAAACTGCAATAAAGACGGGGAACACGGTAGATGCATAGTCAGCAACGATGACTGGTATGCCGAGGAATGTTGTTCGTTCCACACCGGAAGTTAGGATACCTGTAAAATTAGGTTCCATTAATGCAGCACCGATGACCCCGCCTAGGTATGGATTAGAGCCAAGTTTGGTAGCTAACGTAATCCCTAGTAGAATGGGGAGGAAATAAAACACCGCATTACTTGCAGCAGCAAGGATCAGGTACGTGTGTGACTCCGCAGTAATCCAACTAAGTGTGATCAAGATACTCAATAATGCTTTAATCATACCTGAGCCGGCCAAAGCTGGAAGAAGGGGAGAAAAGCTGCCTGAAATGATTTCGAAGATTCGCGAAGTAATGCTTCTCTTTTTCGTATTAGACTGCTTTTCTTGGGGAGAATTCACATTAAGTTGCTCCATAATAGCGCTGTAAACTTCGGGGACCTGATTTCCAATTACAACTTGATATTGCCCACCACTCTCTACAACTGTTAAAACTTCTTTTACTTGCTCCAATGAAGGCTTATCCGCTTTGCTTGTATCGTTTAGAACGAATCTCAAACGTGTCGCACAGTGTACCAGACTTTCAATATTAGACTCACCACCGACCAAGCGAACAATATTCGATGCTACTTTGTCATATTTCTTACTGCTGCTCTCATTTGCCATAAGGTTCCGCTCCTCTGAAATCTATTCTTACGATTGAGTAAACACCGTTCTGATCGTTACAGGCATCGTTATCATCGTCGATACATCCAACATTCTCAAAGTATCGTCATCCAGAATTTTTCCTGTCTCGGAAGTCCAGGCTACTGCCGCTGCTTCGGCGCTTTCAAATGTGTAGGTGGAAATGGCATCATAACCCTGAAGTTTATCCGCATAATCTCCATCACCTGATCCAGCTTCTCTTACAGGATGCTGTCGATATTCAACTAGCCCCGGCAGTTGTCGAGCAATCGGACCATGTACATGCTCATAGTGATGATAAAATTCCTCCAGTGTGAGTTCAGCGTGTCGCTTAAATATGAAAACAATGGAATGCATATGAATCCCCCCTTTATTGATTGTGAACTACAATTCAGTTGTTCATGATGGTATAATAAAGTCTATTGTTACAATACAGTCAAGAGTAATTTGTCGAATGTAAGCGCTATGTGATATGAAACATTACACGGGAGTGACCCTATGAATACATACTTATCCATTGGAGAAATGGCTAAATTAAACAACGTCACCATTCAGACACTTCGTCATTACGATAAGTTAGATATATTCAAGCCTGAATATGTAAATAAAGATAACAACTATCGTTACTATAGTGTAAGACAAATTTTTTATCTGGATATCATCAAGTATTTGAAGTTTATTGGTACGCCGCTTGACCAAATTAAGCAGGTCATCGAATTGGCACCTGAAGAGATTTATCTGTTTTTGGACAAACAGGGGAGTATTGTGGAGGAAAAGATCATGCAACTCCAGGATTCTCATCGCATTTTGAATCAACGTAAAGGTCAATTAAAAGAACAACTTTTACTGGGGAGACAGACAAAGGGAGTTCCTTACCAGCGGAGGATAGCAGAGCGAAAGGTATTGAAATTGCAATTAACCAACCAGGTCACCCCTCTCGATAACCCGGATATGTTATTCCGTAATCTCGCCAATATCCTGGAAGTCGAAGGGATGATTATTGATAATTTGTATGGCTGCATCTATCCGCTTCAAGATTATAAACAAACTGCAGATATCCAATATAGCGCTTTGTACACTAATGTACACAAAGAGGCCATTTCTTCCATGCACACTGATGTTGCCTTGACATCCATCCCAGAAGGGAGATATCTATGCATTACCTTCAAGTGGTCTATTGAGGCATACTATGGTTACTTCTCCAAACTAAAGGAGGCTTATATGGAAATGGGATTACCGATGCTAAACGATGTGTACGAGGTGTCACTTCCAAATAATTATGCTGTTGCCAAAGACGAGGACTTTATTTCCGAATTGCAAATCCGAATAGATCAATAAGAGCATAAAGAAAGGAACTGATGAAATCCAGTTCCTTTCTTTATGCTCAATTAACTAGTCGTTCAGCAATGGTAACTTATTCAACATAGAAGAAAGCGCAATTGAATCCCAAGGCAAATGCTCTGTAATTCCAAGTCCAACAACATCAAATTCAGAAGAAACCTCTTGGATCAGACGTGTTACGGATTCTATGGAAGCACCTTTCGGCATTGTGTCCATGTGTTTCTCATATTCTCCAGGCTGAGCAAAGTAAGTAGAGCGAAGTTGGTGAATATCCAGAACGTCCAGGTCAAAATGAATGGCTACTCGGGAAACACCCATTTTCTTCAGTAATGACAGTACCGAATGGCTAGAGGTACCGAATTCCGCAGCAGGGACATTCGGAAAACCGAATTTTTGATAAACAGATCGATCTTTTTCACTCTCATCGTTGATACCCGCAAAAACAATGCGATTGGGATTTACCTTACTCGGAACCAACGCTGCAAAATCCAGATCCCCCTCACCCAGCAATGTTGCCAACACCATCGCATGATAATGCGGAAATACATCCGGTGTTGTAATGTCGGGGTGTGCATCGATCCACAAAATGGCAAAGTCATTCTCGTATTTTTCGGCCAGATATGCAAAAGGAGCAAGTTCGACACTGCAATCTCCACCAAGTACTACAAGACGATCCGGTTGACGCTCATGGATAATTTCAGAGGCATGTTTTGTCTGGGCGAGCAGCTGTTGCTTGGCGATAATGCCATCTTCTTTCACTTGGTCAAGCGATTCCGTAACCATAATGGGAACTTCAACTGTCTCTTGTTGGGTCACTGGAGCGAGCCATGCAAGTAATTGTGCGCCGAAGTGATAAGCAGGATTGTTACCTCCTTGCCACTGCGGCATAATCAGACGTAGCGTTCGTTTATCGTTCTTTTCACTCATTTATATCATTCCTTCCAATCAAGAATATACTAAGCATAAACTCTATACAAAGAAGAGAGTCAAGACTAGTATTTTACCCTCTTGGAGGTAAGTACTCAGGAGTAGCTTCTTGTGAACAGATGGTATTGTGCCACAAAGGGTCATCTGGTGAGAGCGTAACGATTCTTTTCTCTTACGCGTGTTACGTACGTAGGCAACGGTCTATTTTTTAAGAAAATTGTATAAACATTAATCTATTAATAAGTGAAAACCATTTAATAGCTGCAATACATCCATAATTCACAATCAAATTAGAAACTTTTTCCTAAATCTAGCGTCTAATATTATGACTTTTTGAGGGGATACAAATTACTAGAGAGCAGAAGGAGCCAAAGACAAAGCATGAATATGAAGAAGAAATTGTCCATTTTTACCGCTTTAGCCGTTTTCCAAGCATTTGCAGTCGGTTCCGTGAGTGCGCAGTCAGCGCCGCAAAGTGACGCAGCGTCCGTAAACACGGCCAACGTAGAATCGGTTGAGGTGATAAAGGAAGTGCAACCGATTGCAGAGCGTGAAGTGAAGACGGAGAGCACTAACGCACCGATCGATACTCCGACCTCTGATGAAACGAAACCTGAGGTAGAGAAACCCGCGGATTCTACAACCCAGGAAGGAAGCACGGAGGAGGTTGAAACGCCAGCTACGCCTGCTCAAGTAGAGCAACCATCCGTTGATGGGAAGTCTCCAGTAGGCTCAGGCGGAAATCTGACGTTGTACATGAATAGCAACAAAATGGAACAGGATGGAAAAACGTATCTTGCTGGCCAACCAATGGCTGTAAGAAACGGTGTATCCTATGTTGCAATCCGTGCGCTGGTTGACCGCGTGGGATACGGGGTTAAATACGATAACCAAACCAAGGAAACTATCATTATTAGTGGTGACGATGAACTCCGATTCACAACCAACAGTAAGGACTATACTGTAAATGGAGAGACCAGAACGATGAAAGGCCCTGCGTATCAGCAAAAAAATACGTTCATGGTGCCTTTAACTTCCATTACTCAAGCTCTGAACATCACTTATAAAGTCAATCAGCCAGCTAAGACGGTTGTACTGAATCTAAATACGAAACCTGTTGCAAGCTTTACCATTTCCCAAAAAGAAATCTTTGCGGGCGATAAAGTGGACTATGTGACTTCTTCCAGTTCTCCAAATGCGCTGGATATCGTTGATGAACGCTGGACTGGTCGTCAGGAATCATTTGATCAAGCAGGTACATATACAATTTCATATGAGGTCCAGGATTCCATTGGTCAATGGAGCGATCCCTATTCCATTACGATTGAAGTTTTGACTCCTAATCTTCCTCCTGTAGCCATGTTCGCCACGGATAAAGAAGAATACAAAATGGGCGAAAAAATAACATACACAGACCAAAGCACAGATGATGAAGATAATATTGTTAAAGCCGTATGGGAGAACAATTCACTTGCTTTCTTTGAACCGGGTCCAAAAACGGTGACACTTACGGTTACTGACAATCACGGCGCTACGAACACATACTCCAAAGTCATCACCATAACGAATGAGACCTTATATTCATTCACCGATTTCAATTTACTCTTCACGCCGGTAGGACAGAAATTTACCTTTAACGGCGGCGAAGTGACAACGATGGAAAAAGTGCCTTATACGTACATGGATGAGCCAAGTTTGCTGATCCGCAGCAACAGTCCGGAAACCGTGAATACGGAAGGTATCGTATATAAAGAATCATCTTTGGGGCAGACCCGTTTCATGATTCACCATGTAAATAATACAGGCAAAAGAGTAAAAATGTATGTGATTGCAACCAATAACAATCCTAATCCAGCCGTATTCGAACAACAAAATATGGGCTTTGCAGGACCTACACCGTATGCTACCGTGGCTGGGAAATTGTCTATTGATAAATGGTTCAAGTCGATCCAGACCGGAGCTGATCAAAAGAAAGAATACCTTCAACCTGGAGAAAGCAAACTGATCTTGACCGAACTTAATAAAACGCCGATGAAAGAAGGACAAGTGATCTCCCTCTATTCGGACGCTTATAGTGATTATTCCCTGGACTATAACGTTATCCTGGTCGAGGAAAATAAAGATCCGTTCGAGGCTCTACCATTACTACCTGTGCTTGATCGTGACGGAGTGCACAACCGAGGAACGTACCCGAATGCGACTCGCGTCATAACGTACGATCAGCAAGTGGGAACCAAACCAGCGCGTCTGCCACTTGGCGATAATTCAAGCGATCCCAATCTGGTTGGAACAGATCCTATGGCTTACACAGACGCATCCAATGCGGGCAATTTCGGTGTATTGTACAAAATCACGCTGACCAATGTCGCTCCGCGTACGCTAATCTCATTTAACCCTCGTGGAGGGAAGTACTCCGGAGTAGCTCTGGTGAACAATCAGTTGGTAGCGATTGCCGAAGGCAACGTTGCAGTTACCAATTCAAGTGAACAAAGCGTTCTTTACCGCACAGGATCATTTGGAGAGAGTGTAACGATTCTTTTCTCTGCCGCCCCAGGAAGTAACCTGCCGGTCAATCTGCTCTTTACACCACTCCCATCGGAGAAGTAAAGGTATATAAGGTTTTATATCTAAATCAAAGGCAACCGAACAGGAATGATTCGGTTGCCTTTTTTTGCGTTGGAAGAAATCAGACTGTAGTTGGGAATGAATCATTTCGTTTAGGAGAGGTTATTTTCCAATAACATTCCCACTTGTTTCCCCATAACTTGAGGTGAATAGGGCATGTCATTAATAAACCACCATTCTACAATTCCTACATAAGCTGGTGAGATAAATTGAATAAGAAGCTCTTCATCTATTCCTTGTCTTTTTCCCTCGGACATATCCCAACCATTCTTAATATCGTCTGTGACAAAATCGAGGAACCGGCTACGGAAAAAAGGAGCTCCTTTACTAGCTAACATCGCTGAAAAGAATGAATAATGTTGTTCAAAATATAAAAACCATGTTGCATCGCCCTCTAATGAATCCACTTCAGTTTCCAATTCACACAATCTCTTTAATTCCTCAATATGTTCTTCAATAAGCTTATCCAGTAAATCATACTTATCCAAGTAATGCAGATAGATCGTTCTACGATTAACATTTGCTTGATCAGCAATATCCTGAATTGTAATGTCATCAAAACTTTTCTCAGACATGAGTTCTATCACTGCTTTTTTGATAGCTTCTTGAGATTTCAAACTTCTTCTGTCCACTTTAAGCATGTACATCCACCTAACTTTCTTGAAAATAATTCACAATTTAAGTCGTGTTGTGTATTAATGCACGAATCCTGATGTTTTGTGGTTGTTGATACATTTTATTTATATATAATAATACACGAACGAGTATTAAACCCTCAATGTGAATTTAAATTAAAATAGATGATTACAGCCAAAAGGAGGAAAGTTTGGTTTCAATCATTTGAATATCATCTTGGGTGGAGTACAGCATGAGAAAGAGAATATGGAGCAACGGTGGGGGTAACAATCATGTCTAAACGAAATAATTTATTTATATTTATATTAACTTTGGGTGTCTTCGGAATCTTAAATACTGAAATGGGCGTTATTGGGATATTGCCTCAAATCGCTGAACAGTTCAATGTTAGCGTGTCTCAAGCGGGATTGTTAGTAAGTCTGTTTGCACTTGCAGTTGCAATATCGGGTCCCATTCTGCCTTTAGTGTTTTCGCGTTTTAATCGCAGAGGGGTAATGCTACTTGTACTCGGTGTGTTCGTGATCGGTAACATTTTCTCTATATTTGCAACAAACTTTACATTCGCAATAATTGCTCGTGTTATCCCAGCATTTTTACATCCCGTCTATATCTCGATCGCTCTGACAGCAGCAGCTAGTTCGGTTAGTGAGAAAGAGATTCCTAAAGCAGTGTCAAAAGTCATCATGGGCGTATCTGCTGGTATTGTGCTAGGTGTACCCATCACAACTTTTATTGCCAGTATCGCTTCAATTGATGCTGCTATGACATTCTTTGCTATCGTGAATGCTGTAGCATTCATTGGTGTATTACTATTTGTTCCATCCATGCCTGTCAGAGAAAGGCTTTCCTACGGATCTCAACTACGTGTATTGAAGAAAGCAATAACTTGGCAATCTATTGTTGCCGTTATATTTGTAAATGCAGCAACGGCTGGAGTGTATAGTTACTTTGCTGAATATCTTGCAACCATTACTCATATCTCTGGTAAAGGCCTCAGTCTAATGTTAGTTATATTTGGTGCAGCCAGTTTGATTGGTAACGTATTAGGAGGAAGATTGCTTTCCAGAAATGCAATTAAGTCCGTAATGATCTATCCATTTGTATTTGGAGTAGTCTACATCTTCCTGTTCTTCATGGGCCAATTCACTGTCCCTATGTTCATTATTGTTGTTATATGGGGAGTGCTGTATGCAATCGCAAGCAATATTAGTCAATATTGGATTACGTCAGCAGCTCCGGAAGCCCCTGAATTCGCGAATGGGTTATTCTTAACATCTGGTAACCTGGGCGTAACCATCGGAACAACTGTCGGAGGGTTGTTTATATCAGGAATGGGGGTTCGGTACATTGTAGTAGGTGGACTGTTATTTTTGATTTTGAGTTTGGTATTTATCCTTCTAAGAATTTATATGTACAACCCTAAAAAACAACTGTCTCATTGAGAATTTAATAGTTTGTTATTCAAGGGGTACGTTAAGAACGTATCCCTGTTTTATTGAAGAATAACCACACTCCAGGTACAGCGCAATCCTTTTATGAGTCATAGATATCCTTTATAAGTTGAATAAAGTGTGCAGTAGCTGAGCTAAATAGCCTGTTCTTTTTCCAAGCGAGTACATGATTTGTTATTCGTTCAGGTTCAAAGGGAACAAAACAAGTGCTATTACTTTCCCGGATTGTATATGATCCGCTTACACATATGGCATACCCCAGTCTCCGTTCTACCAACTGCATCGCGTTAGTCAATAAATTATGGGATGCGAAAATAGTAAGCCGATCATTCTCCACACCAAGCCAACTTGCAATCTCATTTTGCACAATTGTCCGACGAGGTGGAATTAAGGGTAAAGAAAGTATTTCTTGAATTGCGATTGAAGATTTCTGAGCAAGAGGATCATCTCGTCTCATCAGAATACCCCACTTTTCCGGATAGGGTAATCGAACATAGTCATATTTGGCAGTTTCAATGGGTTCCAATAATATGCCAATATCGATATTTCCTCGATCAAGCTTCTCTCTAATATCATCTCCATCTGCACTATACAGTTCATATTGTACTCTAGGATGACGGTTGGAGAATTTCTCTACGATTTCTGCCAACGCTCCGGATACAATGGACTCCACACATCCAATAGAAACTACTCCACCAATCAAATCTTCCTGCTCTGCCAGATCTCTTTCTGTCTTGTCTAAAAGGGACACGATCTCTTTTACCCGTTGCTGATACAAGAGACCTTTATCTGTTAGTGTAATCTGCCTCTTTCCTCGTATAAACAAACGCGTACCCAGTTCTTCTTCAAGATCCATAAGCTGCCTGCTTAGTGTTGGTTGCGAACATCTGCTATAGCTGCAAATTCGGTTGGCAGTACGATTACTTCATTGCAAGCTTTACCTGGAATGGCAATCGGTTTAGGTATGTCCATAGTCATTTCCAGATGTGTAGGTGCTGGAGATTTTGCGCAGGCTAGATTCTATACGAAAAAGATACTTGGTATCATTTTTGTGGCACAGATTGTGAGTTCCGTGGTGAGTTTAGTCTTGTTTCCAAGTATACTGAGCATTTATAATTTTTCAGCAGAAGCAAGAGAATGGACTACTGAGATTGTGTGGAGCCATGCGATTGTCATGATATTGATTTGGCCTTTCGGAAATGCACTTCCATCGGTATTTCGGGCTGCTGGAGATGCAAAATACCCCATGCTAGTGAGTATGATTACTATGTTTTGTTGCAGAATTATGTTCGCTTATGTCTTGGTATACCAATTTGATATGGGGATGTTTGCAACATGGATAGCTATCTATTGTGATTGGTTGATAAAAGGAGGGCTGTTCATTTGGAGGTATGTTAATGGGAAATGGACTAAATTCCAAGCTATTGAGCTAACTGGCAGGAAAGCTGAATAATTAATCGAATTGCTTGAAGGGATGGCTTTAAGTAACGAAATATGATCTCGCTGAAAGTCGCTAATTTAGCGGCTTTTTTTGTTGCATCCGTACAAGGTCTTTCCCCGAATCAAAAACCTTATACTTCAAAAAAACTGAACGTTTTATTCAGAAACGGTTCTTTGACTTGCCGATGACATCAACATAGAGTGATGACAAGACAGGCACTCGATTTCAGCTATGAAAATAAGAGACATTCACACCCTTGACTTTCCCCTGCACGGGAAACTGTATACTCGCATTATGTTAATAGATTGGAGATGATATGTTGTTCAAAATCAGTGCGTTTTCCAGGCTTAGTAGGGTTTCCTTAAAAACACTGCGTTATTATGACCAGATCGGCATACTCAAGCCGAGTAAGGTAGATCGTGATACGGGCTATCGTTACTATTCCGCAGATCAGCTTCTTGAGCTTAACCGAATCTTGATCTATAAGGAATTAGGCTTCACATTGCCCCAGATTACACAGTTGCTCCAGGAAGAAATTACAGTAGAGAATATTCAGGGCATGTTTAGGCTGAAAAGAAGCGAAATCCAGCGAATCATTGACGCAGAACAAGCCAAACTGATCAGGATTGAGGAGCGTATACAGCTTATAGAAGTAGAGGGGCAAGTCGAAACAGGGCAAGAGATCAGAATCAAAGCAGAAGATGCTCAGCCGTTTCTTTTCCAGAGCGCATGCGGGAGAGAAGAGGACATTCCAAATTTGTTACATCAGTTTGATCTGTTCGTAACAAAGGAAATTCGCCAATTGATTCAAGGTCCTCAGATTGTTTTATGGAAAGAAATCGACGGAAAAGAGGATGAGTTTGAGTTCGAAATTGGTTATTTCTTAACCTGTGAGCTGCGATCACCCCCAGATCCATTGCAGCTGCGATTTCTTCCTCCTGAGCCCATGATGGCTACAATGGCTTTTCTTTCGAATGCTAATTTTGATTGTGCAGCTTGTGTTCATCTAGCGAGATGGATTGAGAAGAACAACTATCAGATCAAGGAAACCGAGTCTGGCAGGGAGCTATATTTCCCCTTATCTGAAGAACAAGAGGCACAATTTATAGAAATACAAATCCCAATACGAAATAGATAACTGAAGAAAGCGGAGTGGAGTGAATTGAGAAATAAATGGATCATTTATGTCCTGGCATTGGCTGTTTTTCTGATCGGAACAATAGAATACATTATTACGGGAGTCATTGAAATGATCGCCGAAGACCTGAGCGTATCTACTTCTGAAGTTGGTATGCTGGTGACTGTATTCGCTCTGGCAGCGGCGATCGTTGCTCCTATTCTAATTACATTTACCATAAATATGGATCGCAAGAAGTTACTGATAGTCGCCCTCAGCGTGTTTATTGCCAGCAACGGACTTATGCTTGTAGACCTTTCTTATGAAACATTACTATGGGTGCGAATGATTCAAGGGGCAAGCGGCGGAATCGCCACCGTTATAGCTATGGCAGTATCGACGCGACTGGTTGAAGAAGAGAAGAGGGGCAATGCCATTGGTATCATTTTAATGGGGCTCAGCAGTTCGCTAGTACTCGGCGTTCCCATGGGCACATTCTTTAGTGAGATGTTTGGGTGGAGAGTACTATTTGTTTTGATCGGGTTGTTAAGTATTATTCCATTACTTATCATCTACAACAAGGTTCCGGCAATCAAAGAGGAAGAAAAGATTACTCTCAGAATGCAGCTCGCCATTTTGAAAAATCCAACCATTCTGACTGCCTTGCTTATTACTTTATTGTATATCGGCGGCTATTCTACGCTGTTCACTTATATTACGCCCTTCTTACAAGCCACGTCCTCTCTTTCCATGACCGAAATAAGTGGTA
Source organism: Paenibacillus sp. SZ31 (assembly GCF_012912005.1). Classification (GTDB taxonomy): domain Bacteria; phylum Bacillota; class Bacilli; order Paenibacillales; family Paenibacillaceae; genus Paenibacillus. The sequence goes on along the minus strand of NZ_JABBEA010000002.1, from coordinate 149,682 downwards.
TTCTTTTTCTGGCCGGGATTTGCAGTTTTGTGGGATCAAAAGTGGGCGGACAATTGGCAGATGCAAAGGGATTGAAATTCACAATTTGTATGGGTCTTCTGTTACAAGGGGTGACTCTTCTTTTGTTCGCTCTAGCCGGTGTGAATCTATTGGTTTTATTGCTAGTTTTAATGATTTTCATGTTAGCAACGTGGAGTATTTCCCCGGCTCAGCAACTGTATCTGGTCACTCTAGCACCTCGCAATCCGGATATTGCCCTTAGCGTCAATACTTCGTTCATCCAGTTTGGTTTTGCACTGGGATCTGGATTAGGCGGGTTTGTCATCAGTCGTACATCTGTCTTTTACTTGAATTGGCTGGGTTTTGCTGCTGTGAGTATAGCCTTTCTTCTTGCTATTTTACTATTTAAGAGAAGGAGAAGTAAGATTTGAATGAAAAAAGCCCTTATCTTCGGATGAAAGAAGAGAAGGGCTTTTCCTGAATATTGGATTACTGATGCTTTCTAAGAATATCGAATATGATCTTTGCATTATCTGTATTGTCGATCAACCCGGAGAATCGATGACTTGCAGGACCGTAGGCATAGACTGGAACATCTTCTCCTGTATGTCCACCTGTTGTCCAGCCCGTAAACGAACGGTTATCAATAATCGCTTCAATGGCATTATCAATCTTCGTTACATCCGCACTTTGGGCTGCTTCTTTCACCGATTGAATCTCTTCAGCTTTCAACTCCAGTTTCAGATAACTTTTCAAAGTTTCTTCAACCGAAGCACCTTTCGCAATTTGCGCTGCCATGAAGTCTGGAGTCCGGAGTGCAGCTTTGATCGGGTCTACGAAGAAGTTGTATTCTCCATCTTCTCCTAGCGTAAGTCCTCCCGTGGAGTGGTCTGCAGTAGCTACGACAAGCGTTTCGCCGTCTTTTTCGGCGAAATCAATGGCTGCCTGAAATGCTGCTGCAAAATCCTCCATCTCGCTCATCGCGCCAACAATATCATTATCATGTCCTGCCCAGTCGATCTGGCTGCCTTCAACCATAAGGAAGAAACCTTTGTCGTTAGCGCTGAGGCGATCAATCGCTGTATTTGTCATCTCAGCCAATGAAGGAGTTGCGTCAGTGCGATCGATCAGCTTATCTAGACCTCCATCCGCGAACAGTCCGAGAACTTGTTGATTCTTATCGGCAAGCAGAGCGGAGCGATCCGTCACATAACTGAAGCCGGCCTTCTGGAACTCCTTCGTCAGGTCACGACCCTCGCGTACAAAATTGGATTTGCCTCCTCCTAGGAGTACATCAACCTTATGCTTGCCATTAATCAACTCATCATAGTAATCATCCGCAATGGCATCCATGTTTTTCCGGCTAATATCATGGGCACCGAATGCAGCTGGTGTGGCATGAGTAATCTCCGATGTAGCCACGAGTCCCGTGGATTTCCCGTTTTCTTTTGCCTGTTCCAGTACGGTTTTGACTTCTTTCTGTTCAGGGTCTACAGCAATGGCCGCATTATAGGTTTTTACTCCTGCCGACATGGCCGTTGCTGCGGAAGCGGAATCCGTCACATTTTGCTTGTCATCATCCGGATAGGTCATTTGTGCTCCCACCAGATAAGGGTCAAATACAGTTTTGTCCATGCCCTTCGTCGAAGGGTCATCCTTCATATAACGGTAGGCGGAAGTATAAGAGGTTCCCATACCATCCCCTATAAGGAAGATGATGTTCTTGACTTGTTTTTTCTCCACACTTACGGCTTGAACCGCACTTGCTTGTCCGGCTGACAAGAGAGTAGAAGCCGATACAGCTAGAGTCAGTGCTACCGCTGGTAGTACTCTTTTGGATAATTTCACAATAATTCCTCCTCATTATATCTCAAACATGAATGCATGAATCTATACTCATTTGTTCAACATTAAGAAGATTATCATTTATTTGTAAATGATAACTAGTATTTTTGTATACCTGAGGTAAAACAAAATAAAGAGGGGCTTCATTGTTATACAAAATATACCCATCCCCATGTTTTTGAAGTATGATAAAACATAAGTAGAACGCTTTCATTCTTGTATTACGACTACCATAAATTCAATTTCATTTTCAGGAGGCTCTTACCATTGTCTAAAACAACTCCAAATTATGCTGGATATCTTTTTGTACATTTTATTGGTGAACAACCCGACGGAGAGCAAGTTTATTTCTCCTATAGCGAAGATGGTCTTCACTGGAAGGACCTTCATGGCGGATTGCCTGTACTGTTTTCCGACCTTGGGGAAAAGGGGGTACGGGACCCGTTTCTGATTCGTTCGGTCAAGGAAAATAAATTTTATCTGATCGCTACGGATCTCCGCATTGCAAGTGACAAAGGATGGACTCATGCCGTTCACGCCGGGAGCCGTGATGTGATTGTGTGGGAATCTAGTAATCTTGTGAACTGGTCATCCCCATGGAACGTTACACTGGGTGTTGAAGGTGCGGGATGCGTCTGGGCACCCGAAGCGGTGTATGACGAAGCAGCAGAGGAGTTTCTCGTATTCTGGGCTTCTGCGACTCAGGAGTCTCATGAGAATGAACGAAAGCAAAAAATATACAGCGCCCGTACAAAAGACTTTCGTACGTTTTCTCCATCTGAAAAGTACATTGAACGGGCTAACCATATTATTGATACAACGATACTCCCTTCTGCCGGCTCTTACTATCGGTACTCCAAGGATGAAACAACTAAAAACATTCGAGTCGAAAAGGGAGCTTCACTCGATAAGGATGCGTTCGTTCCGCTTCAAGCTCCAGTACTGGAGGCCTTGGCAGGTGTTGAGGGACCACAGATTTTTAAATTCAATGATCGGGAGGAATGGTGCCTGATTGTTGATCGTTTTGCAGAAGGGAAAGGTTATCTTCCTCTCCTGACTACAGATCTGGGAAGCGGAGAATTCCGGATTGTACCTGAAGGTGATTTCAATATGGGAACGACTCAAAAGCGTCATGGGAGCGTCCTGCCAATCACAGCCGAGGAGTGCAGCCAACTGCTAGCGGTTTTTGGAGACGGCCATCAGGTGCTTCCTGGACAATATGCCGACCCTGATGTCGCATGGTTTGAGGATCGTTACTATATGTATCCGACAACAGATGGCTTCGATGGTTGGTCAGGAACACAGTTCAAAGTATTTTCTTCTCTTGACCTGAAGCATTGGCATGACGAAGGCGTTATACTCGATCTGGGAACAGATGATGTAGCCTGGGCAACCGGTAATGCTTGGGCACCTGCGATTGCCACCCGAAACGGGAAATTCTACTTTTATTTCTGTGGCAAAATGCTGAACGGCGAAAGTGCCATCGGCGTTGCTGTGGCGAATACACCGACTGGTCCATTTCTAGCCGAAGCGCAGCCTTTAATCACAATGGAGCAGTTGAAACGTCTGGGCATCTCCATGGGTCAGGCTATTGATCCTTCCATCTATGTCGAAGATGACGGGAGGACGTACCTGTTATTTGGCAATGGACATGCAGCGATTGTTGAGCTTGAAGATGATATGACAAGTGTAGTAGAGGAAACGATAAGCAATCTGGCAGGCTTGCATGACTTTCGTGAGGCTGTAACCGTTCTAAAGCATGGTGGACTATATCACTTTACGTGGTCCTGTGATGATACGGGCAGCGAAGACTATCATGTGAATTACGGTACGTCAGAGCAGCTATACGGTCCGATTACCTATCGATACCCGATCCTGAGCAAAAATGTCGAGAAGGGAATGCTGGGCACAGGTCATCACTGTATATTTAAAGAACCGGAAACCGGCCAATACCGAATTGCCTATCACCGTTTTGTCACGCCACTGTCCAGATTTTCCTCTGGAAAGGGATATCATCGCGAAATATGTATAGCTCCTTTATATTTCGGAACGGATGGGCTGTTGCAGCCGGTAATTCTCTAAATTGAAGTAAAGCCGAACAAATGTTGCTTTCAGTATCTTCATCAGTAACTACTCAATTTTTAAATAGGGAGTGTACGATTCGTACATTCCCTAAAAAATAAAACTTATTATAACCCGTATTCTTGAGTGATGTTTAAGAACCAAACATTGTATTTATATGCGGTTGTTGCAGCCAATCTTTCAGTGAAGTCAATTGAGGGGTGGAACAAATTACGCGATCTTTCCACGTCATAATAATTCAAGGAATCAATATTGGCTCCGATCCAACGATAGAAGCCCGCAATTCCAGTTCCTTGGATCTGTACGATTTAATGAATTGCAAAACTGGGGTCTACAGCATATGTAAGCATTGTGAACACAAGCAAACAACAATTAAAGTTGCGTTAAAAGCGACGCGTGAACAGGTTAGCCAGTAATGACTGGCGGCCTTTTTTGTCGTTTTACGATAGTGGTACATCAACTGGGAAAAACAGGTTCTTGATTTTCTTTCCCGATATGCAACTGAAACCGAGATTATGGTAGGCTGTAACTGCAAAAGAATTAAACGATATACGGAAGGGGACGATTTACTTGGATCAGGAACTTGCGGCTATGATCGCTATTGAATTCAAGAACAATCAGAAGGTGTTAAACGCAATCGGAGACGAGACCCGGCAAGCCATACTCATAGCCTTGATTCAAGGGCCGCAAAACCCCGGCATGCGTGTAGGCGAGATCAGGGTGAAAACCCACCTATCCCGACCTACCGTATCACATCATCTGAAAATATTAAAAGAATCCCAAATCATAAGCGTTCGTAAAAAAGGGACCCTCAATTATTACAGCCTGGACTCCGGAAGTAAGCTGAAATTGTTGAAAAACCTGGTGAACGAAATAGAGAAGGTATTTTCACAATGCGAAGAACAAGCATCGGAATAACGATTAGGAAAAACAGAGAGGGGAAGTTGTGAATGAATCAGATCGTCGAAACGGCAAACGGAGTGCACATTCCTCAACTTGGATTCGGCTTATATAAGATTAAAGACGGGCAGACCTTCGAGAGGACGGTTGAAGAGGCTATTCAAGTTGGTTATCGTCATTTCGATACGGCGAAAATTTACGGTAATGAAACGGCGCTAGGCCGGGTTATCCAAAAAAGCGGCATTCCCAGGGAGGAGTTTTTCATCACCTCCAAAGTGTGGACGACAGATTTGGGTTACCGTGCGACAAAAAAAGCGTTCGAGCAGACTTGCCGGAAGTTGAACGTAACGTATCTCGATATGTATTTGATTCATTTCGCCGGTCCACATTACGTGAATTCCTGGAAAGCGATGGAAGAGTTATACGACGAAGGTAAAATCAAAGCCATAGGTGTAGCCAATTTCGAAATTAGGCATCTGGAGCATCTCAAGAAGAATTCCCGGATATCGCCGATGGTAAATCAGGTCGAGACCCATCCGGAATTTCCGCAACACGAATTGCATGATTATATGGTTCGGAATCAGATTGTACATGAGGCTTGGGGCCCGTTGGGGCAGGGAAGCAAAGCACTGCTGGAGCATCCGGGGCTGGCCGCAATTGCCCTTCGTTATCAGAAGTCGGTTGCGCAAGTCATTTTGCGCTGGCATCTGCAACGCGGAATTATCATCATCCCCAAATCGTCCAATCCTCAAAGGATAAAAGAGAATAATGAAATATTTGATTTTGAACTGAATGAAAAGGACATGGAACAAATCCGACAGTTAGACACGGGAAAAAGATATTCCGTAAGTCCAAGTGGCTACATGGTAAACCCAATTTATGTAAAATTGATGAAGCAATTTATTCGCTGATAACTCGGTTAACGAGCAGGATAGTTTAATGATCGTGGAGAAATAGATGCCTTTTGAACGCCCAACAGAACATTATGATGAGCGAAATTCTAAAGCTGATGAAAGTGGAATCATGACGCTTCCTTCTAGGACTGGACTTGGAGACACTTAGTACCTTAACATAGATTGAGTGAGTCAATGATCGGTACAGTAATGTACCGTTTTTTTGTGTCCGGAGAGACTGTTTTATAAATAGTACCTGATAGAGGTGATCAAGCATGAGTGATTATTCGATAAACAAACCGTATACAAGCTCCCGATCTGATATCCAAAATGTTCTGCGTGATTCTCGTCTGCCTGCTTTGATCTGGGGCATTCTGATTTATTTTTCTGCATTGTACTCCCAGCTACCGATGTTGCCAACATGGTTTGAATTTATGATGTTTACAGCTCTCATTCTGGTTCACATTCTGCTGCATTGGTATGCCGGATACGTTGTCGATCGAAGACCCTGGATTTATTTTGTGACACAAGGATGTATTGTCTGGGGGTGTGCGTTATTCATGCCTAATGCTCATTCTCTCATCTTTGTAAGTCTATTGACGGCTTTGGCGGGTCAGAGTATTGGCGTGTACGCTCAACGGATGAAGGTGCTTCTGGTATGTACCTTTTACTGCACCTTGTTTTCTGTCTCCCTGGTTTGGCTCGGAACTACCGAGGATTTGCCATCTTCAGTACCATCGCTCTTCTTCATCATGTTTTTCGTAATCGGCTATGCTTCCTTGTTCTATAAACAAGTTCGTGCCAAATTGCGGAGCCAGTCGTTTTTACGTGAATTGGAACGAGCGCACAGGAAAGTGGAGGAGCTAACGATTGCCAATGAACGTCAACGGATGGCCCGTGATTTACATGATACCTTGGCACAAGGGGTGGCAGGCCTCATTATGCAGCTTGATGCCATGGATGCGCATATAGAGAACGATAATATCCATCGTGCCCACGAGATTGTTCGGCTGTCAAAAGCTCAAGCAAAGCGCACGCTTTCAGAGGCGAGAAGCGCAATTGATGACTTGCGTTCGTATCCTGCAGAGGTCATGGATATTTCTAAAGCGGTGAAAGAAGAGGCTGAGCATTTCTCACATATAACAGGCATTCGTACTGTCACTCAGTCATCGATACCCCATCCAGAGGTGCCGAAGTTGATCTTCGAACATAGTTTACATATCATCCGAGAATGCTTGGCTAATACAGCAAAATATGCTAATGCTACGAACGTGGAAGTCGTGGTTGCAGCACGCGAAAACGTCATCGAGCTAAGCATTACAGATGACGGAATAGGGTTCGATACTAATCTGATCGAGAAACAATCTGGCAGTTATGGTTTAATTGGCTTATATGAACGAACCCGAATTATGGGCGGGAAGATCGAAATTGAAAGTGGAAAGCAAGGAACACAAGTTTCTGTTCGAATCCCATTACAACAGGAGGACACCAACGTATGACAATCAAGATTCTTATCGTGGACGACCATTTCGTCGTTCGGGAGGGACTTAAGCTGATCCTGGAAACCAATCAAAGGTACGAGGTAGTTGCAGAAGCATCTAACGGTATAGAAGCGGTTCGACGGGTGGACACTTACAAACCGGACATTATCCTATTGGATTTAAACATGCCTGAAATGGGCGGCCTGGATACCATGACATCACTCAAAGCTAAAGGAATGGATATACCGGTCATTATTTTGACTACATATAACGAGGATGAAATGATGATCCGCGGGCTAGCGTTGGGTGCCAAAGGGTATTTGCTGAAGGACACGGGAAGAGAAATGATATTTCGTTCAATTGATGCAGCGATGCGTGGGGAAACGTTGCTATTACCGGAGATCAGCGAGAAAGTATTTGCTCACAAGACATCAGAAAAGGCAAAAGAGTCGTCCTCATCCAGGATATCTCTTACAGACAAAGAACTGATCGTGCTTCAAGCGATTGCCCGTGGCTCTCGAAGTAAAGAGATCGGCTTCGATATGGGAATATCCGAACGGACTGTAAAGACTCATCTAACCAGTATCTACAATAAATTAGGTGTGGATTCGAGACCGCAGGCTGTCGCCGTCGCGGTGGAACGTGGAATATTGCATTTATAATGGAACATTTATAGATTTGCCCGATCGTACACTTGGGTCTTGCCCTTTTGTACGATTTTTTATTTTTCTCCTCCGTTTATGATAGATGCATGAATACACATTGGAGGAATAATGATGAAAAAAAGACTGACAACGATTCTGGCCATGGTTCTCTCACTGACCATGCTCTCCGCCTGCGGCAGCACTAATAGCGGAACTTCCACACAGGAGGAAATTCCGAAACCTGAAAATAGCGTTGCTCCCGCACAGAATGAGTTTCCGAAACCGATGGGAAGTTATACGGTAGGGCGTACACAGATGGACTTTAAGTACACAGCATCAAACCATTCTGAAAGAGAACTAACGGCATTATTTTTCTATCCGTCCGACAGCAATCAGGGCAAGCCTACGGCAGAGTATGCATTTCCGGAGTTTCATTCACTGAGGGATGAGCTTTTGGTTAGATTAGGGGGCACGGCGGGTGGTGAGCAGCTTTTTGATTCCAATTTCAAGACGTGGTCTTACGACGATCTGGCCTTGTCTGAAAAGGAAAAACAATATCCAGTTTTATTCTTTGTTCATGGCGCAGGTGCTTACCCACAGCAGGGCACTTTGTTCGCTCAAGACCTGGCAAGCGCTGGCTATATTGTGGTATCCATCGGACATGCCGAAAGTGGTGTGTACAAACTTAAAGATGGACGAACGTTTGGTATGTCAGATAAATTTATGGACGAAGTAACGAAATACGGAATGGAAGCTGCCACCCTAACTCCACCTGAAATTGTGACTGAGAAGCTTGAGGAAGAAGAAGCTATTGAGATTGCTCGCAAATTAACTTCGGCGCCTGAAGCAGTCAAGTTTGCAAAATATGCCGTTTTACAGAGCGAGGATATTCGATATGTTGCAGATAACTTGTACAATATGAATACTGGTGACATTGAATCTATGTTTAAAGACAGATTGCAGCTTGATATCGGAATGGGTGTGTTCGGACATTCATTCGGAGGAACGACAGCGGCAATAGTTAGCCGTGACGATGACCGATTTGTCGGGGCTGTAAACCTTGACGGTAATATGTTAGGTGCCTTGGATAGCGATTTTAAGAAACCTTTCATGCAACTCAGCACCGTGCTTGCCTATAATACGAATGCATTTCTGCTTGAATCCAACAGCAAGGACACCTACTTTGCCATTATTGATAATGTAGTCCATGGTGACTTCTCCGATTCCTTGTTTACAACTACGGATAAAGCATCCAGAGGAACCCGGGACGCGATGGAACAGCGCAACATTATCACTTCTTATACAAAGGCGTTCTTTGATAAATATATGTTGAAAAAGGATACGGATATTGACAGCCTTACCTTTGACGGCGTAGAGATGATTAAGAAACCTTAAAAACCTTAGTATTGATTGGCCTGAGTTTCGGCAGGAAAGCATCCAATTCAAGGGGAAGTAACAAAAATAGAAAAAGTTAAATGAATGCTCAAAGAGTCTCTAATATTGTTATTAGAGACTCTTTTTTATATTAAAGGTATTCCAAGAGTTTGATCATATGTTGATAGGATTAGGCAAGTATTTAATATAATCGGGATAACGGTGCTGTACTTGTTTTCTGCATAATAGAACGGTGGATAGGAAAAAAATTGATCCAGAACAGTAATCACCATCGTTGTAAGGAGGATTACCTTGTACAGACGACTAATTAATTTGTTTGCAATCAAAGGTTATGGTTTATTTGTCATTTGTGTTCTATTAGTAGGCACAGGAATATCGATTACTTTGCCATACTTGGCTCTCTATTGCACTCAGGAATTGGGGATGAGCGCTGGGGCCTTCGGCGTTTTAACAGCTGTGAGTTCATTAACTGGGGTGATGGCAAACTCAATCATCGGTAAATATTCGGATCGCAAACAGGACCGAAAATTCATTATTATTTTAGCCACCGTTTCATCTGCTTTGGGCTACACTTCATATTTAGTGTTGGATAATTTCTTCATTTTGCTTGTAATCGTCAGTTTTTTTAGTGGTTTAGGGGCTGCCGCCATGCCTCAAATTTATGCTTACGCGCAAGAATCGGCAAGTGAAAGCAACTCGGATGACAAAACATTTGCAATGTCCACGCTGCGTACACTTGTATCTCTTGGATTCCTGATCGGTCCTCTAGTTGGAACCATCATTTTAGGAGTTGTTGGATACAAGGGACTCTTTTTGAGTACCTCAGCCATCTTTCTGATCATCGCATCTCTAGTGCTTGTGTTTTTACCCAGAAAAAAAGCAGTTAAAAAGAAAAGACCTGATCGTGCTGGCTCGCCATCCGTTAGCCGTCGGCAGATCTGGTTTCCTTCCATTGCCTTCATCTTATTATTTGCAGTCAACGCCATAAACGGGATTATCACGCCATTGTTAATCGTAAATGAACTCCATGGCACACCTACAGATGTTGGATTGGTGGTTAGTACTTGTGCAGGTTTGGAGATTCCCATTATGTTTGCACTAGGTGCTCTGGGCAGAAAGTTATCGAACCATTCATTGATGATTAGCGCCTGCTTTATTGCAATAATTTATAATGTTGTGTTAAGTGTGTCGACTAATTCCTGGCAGATTATTGTAGCCCAGCTATTGCAGGCCGTGTTCGTGGCCATTGTCATGGGTAACGGATTGAGCTATTTCACCGAGCTGCTTCCAAATTCACCCGGAATGTCAACAACGATCTATTACAACGGGTCCATTATTGGACGACTAGTTGGAAATTTAGGCGGCGGGATCATTGCTCAGTTTGCAGGGCTTCGTCTTGTTTATGCCGTATGTTTAATTATTGTCATGGTCTCATTCGTTATTTTGTGGACGATAAGACCTGGAAAAGGGATTGAGATATCTACCTAATTAACAAAATATAAGACGGCACGATTATAATTTAATAAAAGTCGAAAATCGGTAACCCGACACAGCATTGGAGTATACGCTCATCGGATGAAGGTACTTCTCGGCTACGCTTCTTTATTTTATCAATAGAAGTTCTTGTCCTACGACATGGACAAGAACTTCTACCAACACTAAATAGATAAACTGCCAGTAAAACATCCAATGTCATTGATGATCTATCCGTTTGTATGAAGCCCCAACAAGTGTTTTAGATTGTCGTCAATACATTGATTATCGGCACGATTAATTCCACGACCAGCAAAATGACCCCAGATTGATTGTATTGGTTTGAAAATAGCATTAGGTATGAGCTTAGCTTCATATTCATTATCATCTGCTGTGCAGAAGAGATCCGTGCTCCCCGGCATGATACAGGCAAGAGCTTTAATACTCTTCAGCGCCTGATCAAAATCCCCGTTATAGGAAGGATTGGCACTAATATCTGCGTGCTGGCCTGTCCATAACATAGCGAGTACATTATGCGGGTCCATATTCATAAAGCTACTTTCCCATACGCCAGCCACAAAATCTGACAAAGATTCAAACCCCATCTCACGATACAGCTCTTCTCTATAAAATGCATGCGATAGTCCCCAACCTGCATAGACTCGGCCAACAGCGCGCATGTCTTCAGAAGTCAGTTGGTCTAGTTTGCTAGTATCGAAGCCAACCACAGACAGTAGTGGAGCTTTTACACCGTCCATAACCACAGAGGTGTGAGGCCAAGTCTTGGCAATTCCCGCAAACGGTGCAATTCGTTCTACCATATCCGGATAACTCGCCCCCCATTGAAATGCTTGTATTCCCCCCATGGACCAACCCACAACGAGAGCTATTTTTTGAATTCCGAACTTTTCGGTCAACAGCCGATGCTGTAATCTAACGTTGTCGTAGATGGTTACCTGCGGAAAATGAGCACGATCGAATGGGGGAGGTGTGTTCGTGGGAGATGAAGATAAGCCATTGCCCAGTAAATTCGGAATGATAATAAAATATTTCTCCGGATCCAGTGCCATTCCCTTACCGATCAACCACTCATTCTGAACATGCTGGTCACCAAAAGCAGTTGGATAGACAATGACATTGTCTTTCTGTTTATTTAATTTTCCATAAGTCTTGTAAGCAAGAAAAGCATTGGGCAAGGTAACTTCTGATTGCAATGTTACATCACCTAAATTAAAAATTTCATAATCCATCGTATGATCGCTCCCTTCAAATGAAATCACCCACGTTCAATGTGTGACTTCTTGTGCTTAGTATAGAGCTGTGGTACTTTTAACAAAAGTGAACAGAATTCATACTAGCCATCAATAATATTGAAAGTGAGAAGGGGATCCAACGTGGAATTACGTCAACTAAATACGTTTCGCACAGTTGCTTCAACACTAAATTTCACTCGTGCTGCGGAGGTGCTGAATTACGTTCCCTCTAATGTCACGATGCAAATTAAAGCATTGGAGGATGAGCTTGGTGTTCGTCTCTTTGATCGTTTAGGTAAACATCTCGCGCTCACATCTGCGGGTAAGCGCTTTTTAACTCATGTCCAGGAAGTTCTGGACAAGCTGGACGAAGCTCGCAGTGACGTTCATGACAATGAAAATCTAACCGGTACTTTGACGATAAGTGCCAATGAGGTAGTGTGTGCCTATAGACTTCCAGCTGTTTTTCAACGGTTCCGTTCGCAGCACCCGGGAGTTCGTCTGATCTTCCGTTCTGTTCCAAATCAGGAGCTCAAGCAAAGACTATTTGAGGGAACTGCAGATGTCGTCTATATGCTGGATGAACCCATTCGCTCAACTGGACTTTCCGTGGAGACATTATCAGAAGAGAACTTCCGTTTGTTCGCTGCTCCAGAACATCGACTTGCCAAAGAGGCCGTACTGCAGTTGGAAGATTTCCACGGAGAAGTGTTCCTGACAAATGAAAAGGGCTGCCCCTATAGAACTATGTTTGACCGTTCATTTGAGAAAGAGGGCATTGACAGCATTACATATTTAGAGTTTCAAAGTGCTGAAGCCATTAAGCAATGTGCAATTTCGGGTATCGGTATTGCCTTTCTTCCTGATCTTGTCACGAAAGCCGAAGTTGAACGGGGAGAACTGGTTGTCCTGCCATGGCAAGTTCCAGACTTGCATGTATATACACAGATGTTGTGGCATAAAGACAAGTGGCTGTCACCGATTATTTTATCTTTTATAGAAACAACGAGGGAAGTATATGCTATACAGGAGGAGATTAAGTAAAAGAAACCTTATAGAAAAAATGGAGACGATGAATACATGAAGTAGGTTTCAGTACAACAGATTCGAGCTCATGAATCATACTTGTTACCCACATAATGAAAAGAGTGGATATGTGTTTTGGTGAGCTCGATCACGTTCTTAATAAATGACTCGCGTGACTCACGATATCCGCTTAATATCCAATTGTTCAGTAGTCCAAAAAAACCGTAAGCGGTATAGTACTTGAAATAATCCATGTTAACTGGGGAGTTGTTGATCGTCTCGAAGACAAATTGCTCCTCATAGATTTTGAGTATGGTTTGTGGAAAGCCTGTATGTAGACCGGGTAACGTATCATCGAACTGAATCAGTTCGAAGAAGTCACGATGTTCGTAGATGTAATCCACGATTTGAAAAGACTCGGCATCCAGCTTGTTTGTTAAGACCTTTTGACCATGCCAATAGGGTTTACCCACCGCGCCCCTCAATCCTTCGAGTGTCATACTCAGCAATTCTTCACCGAGAAGGTATTTATCCTGGTAGTGTAAATAAAACGTGCTACGATTATAGCCCGCCTGATCAACGATGTCCTTGACAGATACACCATGGAATCCTTTTTTCTTAATGAGCTGAATCAGAGCCGTTTTTAGGTGCTCTTTGGTTCGATTACGGTGTTGAGATGTCACAATAAGTTCATTATTCATTCAAAAAAACTCCTATAAATATAGACATATTTTTATAAAGTGTCTACAAGGTAGACACTTGGTGATATCTTAATGATTGGATTGTTACAATTTTAAGCATAGAATTAGTTTTGTAAACGTCACATAGCACATATTCAATTGAAGTGCTATTCAAAATATTATACTGGGGGATTTATTCATGGGCAAACTTCAAGATAAAGTTGCAGTCATCACAGGAGGAGCATCCGGGATTGGTGCAGCGACAGCTCGCTTATTCGTTTCCGAAGGAGCTAAAGTGGTCTTGGTGGATCTGAATGAAGAAAAAGGCAAGGCGTTCGAACAGGAACTGAAAGCGCTTAAATCAGAGGCTCTCTTCATCAAAGCAAACATAACGAGTGAAGAAGAGGTTGCTGAGATTTTCAAACAAACCATAGCAGCATTCGGTAAAGTGGATATCGTATTCAACAATGCAGGAATCGGACGTGTGCATCCGACGCATGAGCTTGACTACGCCGAATGGCGCAATACAGTCAATGTTGACCTGGACGGCGTATTCTTGGTCGCTCGTGAATCGATCCGCGAAATGCTCAAAATTGGCGGAGGCACCATCGTCAATACAGCTTCCATGTACGGATGGGTTGGCTCGCCTGGTTCTGCAGCCTACAATGCAGCTAAAGGCGGCGTCGTGAATCTGACTCGTTCCCTTGCGCTGGAATATGCTGAGCAAAATATTCGGGTGAACTCCCTTTGCCCAGGCTTCATCGACACACCGATTATCCCGGAAGAGAGCAAACAAGCACTTTCTGCGGCAACTCCAATGAAACGTTTGGGTCAAGCAGATGAAATGGCGAAAGCCGTTCTGTTCCTAGCTAGCGACGATTCTTCATATATGACAGGAAATAGTCTGATCGTAGACGGAGGATACACCGCTCAATAAGAGCAGCAGTTCTCAAAGTACAAGAACATAGTCCCATTGAAAGTCGCTATTATTATAGCGGCTTTTTTTATTTTATCGGAAAAAGTGTAACTCCCGAACAAAGACAACTAGCAAACAGCGAGTTTGGCTATTCATAATAAATGGCCTCATATGGAAACTCTAGCTTATTCATGCGATATTCTTTGGGAGACATGGACATATATTGCCGAAAAACTTTGCCGAAATAGCTGGGACTCTCAAAGCCGCATTGTTGGCCAATCTGGGAAATCGGAAGTTCGGTCGTGCGGAGTAGTCGGATTGCAACTTCAATCCGTCTATCTTTGAGATAGGCTAGCGGTGAAGTTTTCTCGGATTTCTGAAATAACCTGCACAAGTAGTGTTTATTGATATCGCAATGGCTGGCTAGCAGATCCAGCGTCAAAGGGGAGGCATAATTCTCTCGGATAAACTTTTTACATTTCTCGATCGTTGTTATGGAAAGGGCACCGATATCCCTTTCCGCATCCCGACTTGTCTGCACCAAGATGAGCAACCACCGATAGACTTGCATGGACAATCGATACTTGTCCGTAACTTTATCCTGATGGATCAATTGAATAATTTGCCATAACTCTTGAATCAATGGAGAATCCGCGTTTCGTAGAATGACATGCCCCTCATTATCATGGATCATATCCCAAATTCGATTGGCTTCATCCCCGCGAATATTTATCCAAATAAATTCCCAGGGTTCGTTATTCTCTTGCTTATAGTAGTAGCAATGTTCTCCTGCAATTTTAACAAGTAGTGCATGTCCCTTTGGTAAAGGAATCGTTTGATTGTTAATATCCAGATAACCCTGGCCATTGAGCGTGTATTGAAAAACAACGTGCCCCGGGTCCGGTCTATTGTCACTGGGACAACGATATTCCTCGCTTGAGACGATCTGCCATCCAATAGAGTCTAGTGTCATGATTGATGTATCGTCATTGCGAAAAGCATAAGAGACCGTATGAACCATCTTTCATCCCCTTCCTAAAAAAGTCAATTATATTATATAATACGTCACATTTTTTAGATTGTCTGTCTTTTTTTAGACCTGTAAGATAAATGTAAGCGGTAACATACAAAGGGAGGTGACTGTAGTTTGTGTTATTTGGCAACAAGCAGGGCAGATCGAACTGATGATTCTAAAAAATATTTTTTAGATAAGGAGGACTTAATCCAATGAACCGAAGAAATGGTTCCATCCAGAAATCGATACTTGTATCTTTATTAGCGTTCCTTATGGTTATTTCACTGGTCATCCCCCCGGCGCCAGCGCGTGCAGAGTCATCAAGCAGCCTGCCAGGTCGCCAAGGAGAATATCTTAACCGGGGTCTGGTTGCGGTTCTTGTAGACAACGGTGTTTTTTTAAGCTGGAGGTATTTGAACAATGATCCGGATGATATCGCTTTTAATATATATAAAAACGGAACCAAAGTGAACACGTCGCCCATAAGCGATGTGACGAACTATGTGGACACCACCGGTTTCGACAGCTCACAATATCAGATCTCCACCGTTATTGCAGGCAAAGAGCAAATGCAGCCGGAGGTTGTATCGGTCTGGCATAACGATTATCTGCCTATTCCGCTCGATAAACCGGCTGATGGCCGGACCAAGGACGGCGGAACATACTCCTATTATGCAGGAGATGCTTCCGTAGCTGACTTGGATGGGGATGGCGAATATGAAATTGTCTTCCTGTGGAGTCCGAGCAATTCCAAGGACAATTCGCAGGCCGGTTATACGGGCAATGTCTATATCGATGCCATCAAACTGGATGGCACGAAGCTATGGAGGATTGACCTGGGAGTCAACATCCGCGCCGGAGCGCATTATACGCAGTTAATGGTATATGACCTTGATGGCAACGGAAAGGCTGAGGTTGTTGTCAAGACGGCGGACGGCACGAAGGACGGCCAAGGTACGGTCATTGGTGACGGAACGAAGGATTATCGCAACGAAGGCGGATACATACTGTCAGGGCCGGAATATCTCACGTTGTTTGATGGTGAGACCGGAGCGGCCGTATCCACCGTGGACTATGATCCGCCAAGAGGCAACGTCAGTGATTGGGGCGACGGCTACGGTAACCGTGTAGACCGGTTCCTTGGCGCCATCGCTTATCTGGACGGCACGAAGCCAAGTGTCGTGATGAGCCGGGGTTATTATACCCGCACAGTACTTGTTGCTTATGATTATGTTGGTGGGGAACTCGTCAAGCGCTGGACGTTCGACACGAACGAAGCAGGATCACAATATCAATCACAGGGCAACCATAATCTAAGTGTGCTGGATGCCGACAATGACGGCAAGGACGAAATCATGTTTGGCGCCTTGGCCATTGACGATGACGGCAGCTTGCTGTACAGCACTGGACTCGGCCACGGTGACGCCATGCACGCCGGCCAGCTCGATCCGAACCGGGAGGGCTACCAGGTCGTCAGTGTGCACGAGCATTCGGATGCGGCATACGGGCTGGAGATGCGCGATGCGGCAACAGGTGAAATCCTCTGGGGTGAAAAAACAGGTTTTGACACCGGTCGCGGGATGTCAGCGGACATTGATCCGAACTATCCGGGCTACGAATCATGGGCCACAACCATTACCAACGGGCAAAGTGTCCCTGTAACCAATACCTACTCAGCTGCTGGAGAAGCTATCTACACTGCCGAAGAAGGACCAAAAACCGCAAACTTTGCGATCTGGTGGGATGGGGATCTTCAGCGGGAGCTGTTTGACCATGAGTGGGATAACAGTACAGCCAAAGGAATTCCACTCATTTATAAATGGGATTATGAAAACAAAAAGTTGGATGAAATCTTCCGAGCAACCGGTACGTTAACGAACAACCATACCAAAGGAAATCCGGCGCTTCAGGCGGATATTCTGGGTGACTGGCGTGAGGAACTCTTGCTGCGGAGCGAAGATAGTTCAGAGTATCGTCTTTATACGACGACCATTCCTACAGACTATCGCATCCCTACGCTGATGCAGGACCCTGTGTATCGACTTGGCGTAGCCTGGCAAAATGTAGCCTATAACCAGCCGCCTCATACCGGCTTTTATCTTGGAGCAGAAGCTACCACATTCCCTAAAGCCGATCTGACTCTGACCCGCGAAGCAGAAATGCCTGAGCCGGTTTACCGCTTTGATTTTGGTACAGAGACAGCTTCAGGAAATACCGCTATACAAGATACGTTATACACACAAGAGACGGGATACGGCTTCAAGGATACAAGCGGTGTTACCGTAGGAGAAAATGAGGTTTCGGTCGCGACAGGCACGACATTTGCTGTTGACCTGCCCAACGCCAACTATAAGGTGACGCTACGATTGGGCAATGATGCGCATAACTCGAATGTCGGGGTCAAATCCGAATTCGTTCAGAAGCTCGCCGTAACCAATGTGACAGCGGGAACACCGCTCGAATATTCCTATGATGTTGCATTAGTGGATGGACAGCTCGATCTTCTCTTCACGGGTACAGCCATAGACATCCAAGACGTCATCATCCAGAAATATCCAGAGAAAGTAGCCGGTGCGGCAACGACGATCTATATGGCCGGTGATTCAACCATGCAATCGTACAGTGAAATGCAAGCCCCTCAAGAAGGATGGGGGCAACAGTTCGGACGGTATTTCTCCAATGGGGCAGTGATCGTGAACGATGCGATTGGTGGTCGAAGCAGCAAATCGTTTATGGTAGACGGTCGTTTGGATACGATCCTGCAACGAATTAAGCCGGGGGACTTCTTCTTCATTTCCTTTGGTCATAACGACGCCAGTGCAGGGATACCGGACCGGTATGCATCCCCTGAGGACTATAAGATCTACTTAACTCGTTATGTAAACGGTGCCAAACAGCGCGGCGCTACACCGGTATTGCTCACTCCGGTTGGACGCAGAGATTTCAACACAGTGACTCAGGAATTCAACGTCAGCTTCCCGGCATACGTGCAGGCTGCCAAAGAAGTAGCGGAGGAGCTTGATGTGCCGCTGGTTGATCTCAGCAAATTAAGTATTGCGTACTACGACAAAATTGGTAATACAGCTACAGAAAAAGTATTCCTGTATGCTAATCCGGGTGAATATCCAAAATACCCGAATGGGATCAACGATAATACCCATTTCAGCAGCTACGGTGCCCAGAAAATTGCCGGACTCGTTGCTGGTGCAGTCAAAGACATGGAGCTGAGCATTTCATCACTGGTCATTGACCCGGATATTTCCGAGCCAGAACCAGAGCCGGAAGCCCAACTATATGAGGAGGACTTTGAAGGCGACGCTGCTGATTACCAATATGCGATGGTCAATGCCACGGGTATTGCAGGAACCATGACGGGAACTGTTGTTGACCAGTCCGGAAATAAGGTACTGTCCGTGGCGGGTTCCGGATCGGGCAATCGGGCCAAGGTATTCCGTCTGTTCGATGCCGTAAATGGCGACCAGGTGAACGTGAACTTTGACTGGCAATCCGGTAATGTGAGTGCCTATCCATCAGAAGGTCATCTCACGGTCCAGGATTCGAACGAAAATGCCCTTTTCACGCTGTTTACGAAAACCGGAAGCACCAAAATTCATTATTTTGTCGGTGCATATAATCCAGATTACGGCACAGGGGATACGGCTATACCCGAAGGGGGAACGGCTACAGATATTTCCAAGAACCAGTGGGTCAATGTGGATGCAACCGTTAATTTTGCTGAGAAAACATTGGATCTGACATTAACGAACCTAGCGGATCCGACAGTTACACAAACGATTGCAGATATCTCACTGAGTTCCGGCGCATATGCGGACAACGTCAGATCCATGCGATTCCTGGGAACGAGAAAAGGCGGTGGAGGCACGTTGAACTGGACTACCCAGATCGATAACGTGCGGATTGAAGGCACTCAGCTCTCTTCAGAGAGTGGCGATCAGACGGCCTTAATCGCTCTGTACGATGAGATCAAAGCAATTGATCTGTCGGAATATACAGATGCATCGAAGGCCGTGGTGAACCGGGCTTTGGCAGCTGCGGAAGCTATATTCAATACGGAAGCCACCCAAGCTCAAGTTGACCATGCGTTGAACATGTTAACAGTTGCGAAGGATTCATTGACAAGTGAACCAGGCGAAGAGATTAACGAATATAATTTTGACTTTGGTTCTGGGGGTGCAGCCGACGGATACATCAAAGTAGATGCCAAAAGAGCATACATCGAAGGCAACGGGTATGGCTTTGCTGATACTGCGCTGACCAAAGATGAGAACCGGGAAACCGGAGATTTGCTCAAGGAAGATTTCACACGAGTAAACGGTACCTCTTTCCTCGTGGAAATGGAGCCGGCGAATTACCGGGTAACGATGACCATCGGGGATGCGGAGGAATCGACCAGCGCGAATGTCGTTGTAGAGCAGATGACCAAACTGCCGCTTACAAGCATTGCCAAGGGTGAATTCAAAGAAATCACGTATGACATTGCCCTGATCGATGGGGTATTTAACTTCAACTTCACCGGAAATGCGCCGAAGATCAATGCGCTGAAGCTGGAGCGTCTGCCAGATCATAGTGCAAGCGATAAACCTGTTATTTATTTGGCCAGCGATTCCACCGTGGCTAATTACGCGGAGAACTATCGTCCGCAAGCGGGCTGGGGCGAAACGTTAGATGGATATTTTGATCCAAATGAAGTTAGTATTGATAACCGGGCAGTTGGAGGTTTGAGCAGCAAGACCTTCTTGGTCGGTGGATATCTCAACGATATTTTACTCGACATTCATGAAGGCGATTATCTGTTCATGCAGTGGTCTCATAACGACTCCACACCTTCACGTCCAGAGCGTTATCTTACGCCCGAGCAGTTCAAGGTATATCTGAAAGAATACATTGACGGTGCTCTGCAGAGAGGTGCGATTCCGGTTCTGGTCACGCCAGTGAACCGTCGTGATTTTACCGGAGAGGTGCTGAACAAGAGCTTCCCGGAATACGTACAGGCGATGAAAGAAACGGCGCAGGAAACGGAAACGCTCATCATTGATCTGAACCAAGCCAGTTGGGATCATTTCCAGGAGCTTGGCACAGAAGGAACCAAATCAATATTCATGTGGGTAGGTACAACCGAAGACAATACACATTTGCAGATGAATGGTGCAATCAAGGTGTCTGAACTCGTAGCACGCCTTGTGAAGGAATTGAATGTACCGCTATCTGATTTTGTTACGCTGGAAGGGGAATCTCCCGAGCAGGAAGCCCCGCATACTACGGCAACTGTGGAAGGAGAATCGCAGAACGATTGGTATACTTCTCCAGTTCAAGTAACCTTCACAGCAAGCGATGAAAATTCCGAAATTGAAGGGACCTATTATCAAATTAATGGTGGCGAAACGGTGAGTGGCACACAGTTGACCCTAACTGAAGAAGGTACACATACCATCACCTACTGGAGTGTCGATGTTGATGGTAACAAAGAGAGTGAACAGTCTTTGTCCATATCCATTGATCTCGTACCTCCAACCATTGAAATTCAAGGTCAAACCGAGTACACCATTGATCAGCAGGTGGAAATTGGCTATACAGCCTCCGATTCGGTATCCGGTGTAGAAGAACCAGAGGGTGTGCTTCTCGATACTCCTGCGTATACACTGGAACCCGGACTGAACAAGGTTACGGCAACTGTCTCCGATTTGGCTGGTTGGGAACAGACGGTAGAATATAGTTTTGGCGTTGTTGCTACATTCGACAGCCTAATTAATCTGACCAACACCTTTGCTGATGAATCGATCGATCCTAATGCCGGCGTTCTTGCTGATCAGCTTGCAAACACTTTACAACAGGCCAAACAGGCAGCAAACAATCTTGAAGGAGCAAAAGCGCGTCAACTGCTTGCATCCTACGGTAATGACGTTCAAGCAGCTAGAGGAACCGTATTCACGGATGAGCAGGCAAGTGTGCTGCTTAAATGGGAGGAATGGCTCCATCAAGCAACACCACTAGCGAACGGGGCCCCTGGAACTCCTGTGCTGTCTGACAATAACGGTTATGACACAGGGCTCAAAGACGGCGACTACACGATCACCATGAATCTGTGGTGGGGCAATAACGGCAATCAGTTCAAACTGTATGAGAACGGTGAATTGATTAAGGATATTTCTCTGGTTGATCAATCGCCATCCGCACAGTCTGTCAAAGTGGATATTACTGGACAGAAAAATGGCACCTATATCTATACCGGGGAATTGATCAATGCACTCGGTACAACCATAAGTGTACCGCTGACAGTTATCGTCACAGATGCTTCCCCAGGGCAAGCCGTTCTGTCGAACGACAACTGGGACGGTGACGGCAACTTCAATGTCACCATGAATCTGTGGTGGGGAACGAATGCAACTGAATATGAACTGTACGAAAATGATGTATTGATCGACACACAATCGCTGCAATCACATACGCCTGGTGCACAGTCTGCTGTTACCGCAATCTCTGGAAGGGCACCTGGAATCTACGAGTATGAAGCTGTACTCCGCAATTCTTCAGGGGAAACCAGATCATACAAATTAAATGTGACGGTACGAGAGTAGACTGAGATGTTTAAGGCATTCCATTAACAATTAGTGATTAGAATTGAAGAACGGTAAGTAATCAAAAGTGCTATTCCTCAAATGATGAGGAGTAGCACTTTTATCGTTCCTTCATGGCAGTGTACTACTTTCGTATGACTACAAGCTCCTATAATTCTCTTTACAATACTTTTATCTGATGTGTAATGAATGAATACAAGGAGCGATCATGAGTGAAACAAACAGTTACGAATAAAGTGACAGGTGAACAAATTACGTTTATAGAAACGGCAAAGGATACGAACGGTGAATATTTATTAATTGAAGTCAAACTTCCACCACGTGGCAAAGGTCCACCCCTACATATTCATGACCACTTCGAAGAGGAATTTGAAGTGATCGCTGGTACGCTCACAGTTACCTTGGGTAAAACAAAGCACTTGTTAGAGACTGGAGAACGTTGCATTGCCCCGCTCAAAACGCCACATACATTTACAAACGATCACGATTATCCTGTTGTATTCCGCGTTCGATTAACGCCACCAAGCAAATTCGAGCAATCCGTTCGCATTCATTACGGGCTTATGGACGATGGATTAACCGATGAGAAGGGCAATCCTAAATCTCTCGCCCATACCGCTTTAGTATTAACATTACAAAACACACTGATCATGGGTATTCCACTCTGGCTGCAACGCTGCCTCTTTGGACTAATCATCAAGCGTGCCCGTAAAAAAGGCATTTATGCTGCGCTAGAAAAGTATACGGGACAGGAATTCTGATCAATCGTTTCTGCGGCTGCAAGCATCTCCAATCTAAGTGGACTGACACTCAGCAAAGGTATATTGTCACCTGCATTCAGTATGGAGGAGGTAAACTATAGTGCTAGCGTCAGCAATGAAGTAACTGATCATCAAACATCATGACGCTTACATTACAGGCTATGAGGACGGTACATTCCGGCCAAGTAAGTCGATCACACGTGCCGAGATGGCAGCCATTGTAGCGAGATTCATTGAACAGTCTGAAGTGAATGAGACAAACTTTACTGATGTGAGAGGACATTGGGCCGAAGCTGCGATTACTAAGGTTCAAGCCTACAGTATGCTCTTCTAGGTCGCGAGCCAATTGAGGGGAGTACCATGAAGTGGAACGACGTTGCTGAAGGATTCTGGGCGTATGACGATATTCATGCGGCTTCGAACGTCTATGTAGAGGATGTACTTGCAACGCAATAGTGGTTACTAGAGGGCACCTAATCAGGTGCTCTTTATTTTTTCATTCTGTATACGGTGTTGTAAATATAAAGGAGACAGCTTTTACAAAGCTGCAGCTTATCCCCTCTTCACATACGTTTAGAGGAAGGCTGCGGCTTATATTTGTTGTTATCTATACCCTATTCGCAAAAATTGTTTATGCATCACACAGGCTAGACTCCACATGCATCATAGATTAAAATTCATTTAAGTAGTATCTTAATAAATCCATTTCATCAAAACAAAATTTTGATTATTAAATTCTAATATATATCCTTCTCCCGATACGAAATATAACTTAGATAGGTGTGCATGAACATCAAGATTTTAAGAGACTACATCACAGATCCCCCATTAGAGCTTACTATGTTCATTGAACTATCTATTATACTGGCAGAAATGGTGCAGCGTGAACACGAGCAGAATAGGATCATTGGATACCTTAGCCCTGACCATATCAGCGTGCAGTGGCAGGGGAAAACGGCGCATATAACCTGGCATACGGAAAGTTATGCAGCTTATCATTCTCCAGAGCAATTTGGGCGTTTCAATCTCGTGCCGAATGAACGCAGTGATCTTTACGCATTAGGTGTTATACTCTACGAGTTGTTAACTGGGCAATTGCCTTTTCATGCTGACAATGATGAAGACTGGGGTACCGTGCATACCCGCAAGGTGCCTCAGCCTTTATCTGATTTTCTACCGGAGTTAGACGAAACACTGCAAGCGATACTGATGAAATTACTTGCCAAATCACAGGTGGAGCGTTATCAGAGTACATATGGGGTGCTTGACGATCTAAAGTTGTATCAGAACATGATGGATAACGATGGAGCGTTTACGGCATGGGAAGTGGGACGTTTAGATAAAATCCGGACGCTTTCCCTATCCGATTCGTGGTATGGACGCCGTGCCGAAGTGGTGCAAATGGAGACCGGACTGGAGCAAGCTTTTCAAGGAATGAATGCATTTCGTTGGGTGATAGGCAAAGAGGGAACGGGTAAAACGACGCTTGTCCATAGAATCCAACAAAACGTCGTGCGGCATGGAGGCCGGCTGATTACTATGAAAGCGGAACCTTTCCAACAAAACATGCGGTGTGGTGCGATCCTTCAGGGGATGCGGGAATGGGTCTATCAACTGTGGAGTGAACCTGTTGAACTCATTACACGTCTGAAATCCAAACTGCAAGGCGAGTTCGGACCAGAAATGCAGGTAATCGTCTCCTGCTGGCCCGAGGCCAAGCTGTTGTTCGACAACGATGCGAAGGTAGCAAATATCTCCAGGGAAGCGAAGGTCTGGGACCGGTTTGAAGAATTACTGCCCGACTTGATCTGTTGTATGGCTGAATGCAAGCCACCGCTTGTTCTGTTTATGGACAATCTACAGTGGATCGACAAAGGTACACAAGACGTCATTCAAGAACTTGCATTATCACAAAAAGCGCATGGATTATTCCTAATCGGGGCCTATCGTACGGAGGAGATGATCACTTCCGCTGAGGATGAAGCGAATGCTGATCAAGAGGAATTTCTGGTTTGGTTAAGCCAAAGATGCCGTGCGAATCCAGAGGAACAAGTGACTCTGCTTCCGCTGGCTTACGAGGATGTGAGGAAGCTGATCTCTAATGCTCTATATGAGAAATCCGCTCGCATTCAACTTTTGGCACGGTCTGTCTATGATCAGACAGGTGGTAATCCCGGCTCGGTTCGTCTCTTGCTGGAGGGATGGTTAAAGGAGAACAGACTGAACTTTGACGATGAACGACGTCAGTGGGTATGGGACTCAGAAATAACCCGGCAACGAAGTAGTTCGGAAGAACATCTACGGCTGCTGGAGATGAGCTTCTCCAATCTCAAGGAAGATCGTAAGGAGTTCTTGGCTATGGCGGCCGCAATAGGTCCGGTATTTCAATTAACACTCTTGGCCGAAGTGTATGGCATATCCGTGGATAAGGTATTCTGTAATCTTCAAGAGGCGGAAGCGGAAGGATTTATTTATCGGGAAGACGATGCAGGGCAAGAAGATGGACGGGATTCAATCTATGTGTTTGCTCATGAGTTTATTCACAGAATGGCATATGCCTTCGATTCAGGATGCAATATCCACCGACACCGAGTAATTGGTCAGTTGCTACTGGATCGCACGCCGGAGTCACGCGATAATCTGTCAAGAACAGCGATTGATCATCTGAACTTGGCTGCTTCGGTATTATCGGAGCAAGAAACGAAGCAATTGATCGAGCACAATCTTCAAGCGGGACAAGAGGCTTTGGCATCCGCGCGCTATGCGAAAGGGAAGCATTATGCCGAAAACGGGCTTCATCTTCTTGCAACATACAAAGTGGACGTACCCGTTACACTCGATGTCGGGCTGCAGTTGGTATTAGCATGGACGGAGTATATGGGTGGCAATAGTACACAGGCGAAAAAACTGCTGGTGGACTTGAACCAAGACAGCGATCGACTGAGCCGATCTGAGCGGCTCAAAATCTGGGCACCTTTAATCCAATTCCATGCACTCGCGGACAATGAGACTGCGGTTCAATTTGGAATGGAGGCGCTAGGATCCTATGGTTGGAAGCTTGAGAAGAAAAGTACACTGTTGTCTATAGGCAAGGAAGTGACCCGAACCGCGATCCTCTTACATCGAAAACGGGAGAAACATCTTCTGCTGTCCGACCCACTCGACGAGGATTATGAAGAATTATGCCATGTAATGGAGCTGTTGTTTCTTCCATTGCTTGCACACGATGCGCGATCGCTTCTGGAATTGTATGCCCGATTTATTCGTTATGGGTTG
This sequence comes from Paenibacillus sp. SZ31, assembly GCF_012912005.1. GTDB lineage: Bacteria > Bacillota > Bacilli > Paenibacillales > Paenibacillaceae > Paenibacillus. The sequence continues at coordinate 123,446 of NZ_JABBEA010000002.1, read as the reverse complement.
CATAAAGGGGTGAATGAGTCACTAGCCGCCATGATCGGAGCATACGAACTGATTGTGCAAAGGTCATTTCCGAGCTTCGTTCGAGCGACTCCGATTGCTGAGCAGGTGTTTCTGCAAATTGCCAACACCTCTACATTCAGGAAAAAGCATGTATTTACGTTTCTGAGCGGAATAATCAAGCAAATGGACAGTCCTCTGGAATCTTCTGTTGTCCTGTTCAATGCGATGCGTCAAGCGATGGAATCCGGTGATCATGACTTTGCTAATCCCGCCTTAATTTTCAGTGTTATGTGTAATCATGGGAATGTATATGCCCTGAATGATTTGCTCCAATACTTTGAGGAGAACATGCGACATGTTGCCGACGACAAGATACTGGAAATGATGCGGCTGACGAGTAGTTACGCAACAGTGCTGCAAGACGATTCTCTGATCGACAGTTTTGTTGCTATTCCACAAGTGCCGACCGACAGCCAGTTGAAGCAACGGGACGAGGACAATTATAGCTGTGGTCGCCGGCTTGAGGTGGCGTATCTGTCGGGCAGGTACAAGGAAGCGCTATATTGGTCGCAGCGAGGAAGGGGAACCGAATTACATCTGGATTGGATGCAAATTCGTAAACACCGCGTTTACGAGGCTTTGGCATTAACTGGATCTTATTTCGAGACGAATAGGGAGGACCGTAAGCGGATCCGGAAGGCCATACGCGCGCAATTGCGATTAATGAAGAGTTGGCGAGGGTTCTTAGACAGTACGTCCTCTGCATACTTGCTAATCAAAGCAGAGGCTGAACGGATCGCAGGGAATTCGGTGAGCGCCATGCAACAATATACGGCTGCAATCAGGCTGGCGAGAACCGAGAAATACGTGTTGCTGGAAGCCATTGCTTGCGAACGGCTTGCGGTATGTTATCAAGATGATCTGCCCAGCCGATCCGGAGCGGCAATTACGATGATGGATGCATGTGCGGCATACGCCGAATGGGGAATCGCCTTCAAAGTAACTCAGATTAGAAGCAGAGATGCTAAATTGCTGGACCCGATATACAAGCGTTATGAAGGTCCTGTATTACAGGATCGAATCCAAATGACTCAAACTGGCACATCGTTACCTCACCAGAACGGCTCCAAGACGGGTGAAGGCTTGAAGAGTGAAGAGGAACTCGAGCTTGTGCAACGACTCATCCATGGGTTAGCACAGCCGAATAAGGTCGACTGGAAGGTAAATCTCTTGGAAACGGCTTTACGACAAGCCGGAGCAGAGCGTGGTCTGTTGCTGAAGCGTCAAAATAATGAATTCGTTATTGAAGCTAGCCGTTCTGACTGGACTGATCAGGAAAAAGGAGCCGGCCTGTATGCGGAGAGCGTCTTGCGTCATACAACGATGACGGGCAAACCGCTAATTTTGCATGACGCGCTTCAGAGTTTTTGGGTGAAGGATGCTTATATCGCAGCAAGAAAACAGAGGTCGATTCTGTGCATGTCCATTGATGCTCCGGGAGAACAAACTGCCTATCTACTCTACTTGGAAAATCGACAGATGCCGGGTGTGTTCACAAAGAGGGATCTCCAGATGTTGGAGCTTTTTGCGACACGGATCATTTATCTCAAGCTGCTGCATGACGAAGCTGCGAATACAACAATCCCGAGTGCTTTCGAAAGTAACGCCTCGTCTGTGGTTCCTAGTCCCAGTCAACCAGGGCTGACGGAACCGCTGACGGAACGAGAAACGGAAATTATAACAGCAATTGCAAAAGGCTTGTCGAACAGAGAGATTGCCGAACTCTTTGGGATCGCAGAGACGACGGTCAAGACACATACATCTAGAATATACGGCAAGTTGGGTGTAAAACGGCGGGGACAAGCTGTCCTACGTGCCAGAGAGCTACAATTGATAGAGTGACAAACAAGGAAGCGAGCCTTAAGGGGCCGCTTCCTTGTTTTTTGTGGAGTACTACTTTAGTAGGACTTAAATATCCTATGACGAGACTATGATGTTTAGATGGAGTCACATGAAAAGAGGTCATTTTGAACAATAACGAATTGTATGAAAGGAAGTGTACAAGGTGAGAAAGAGAGTTGTCTCGATTGCAAGCTTGCTAGTTGTAATCGTGTGTATGGTATTCATCGTAATTTTTAATAATCAAAGTGTAGTTTCTGCTAACGCTCCACGAGTCACCACAGAACACCCTACACTAAATCCCTTTGATTTTACAAGCTACATATCAGGGGAATTCGTGAAAACTAATCCTGGAGCAACCTTTATTCTTTCAGGAATGACAGTTGAAGAAGCGGGAAATGCAGGTGTACCAAGAGGGGGAAATCATTACATTCAGATGATTGAAAATCATATAGGCGATGGTACCTTAGGCCCTTATTTAATTATTACGTATTCTGAAATTGTTAATATTGAGATAACGGGAGTTGAAGATGGCGGGCTGTATAACACGAATGTAACGCCACAATTCAACACTGGATCAGCAACTCTGAATGGAAGTCCAATTACAAGTGGAACACAGGTTACTGCTGAAGGCTCATACACGTTAACGGTTACAGCAGGCAGTCAAACAGAAACGATTCAATTTTTAATAGTTAAGACCCCCCCGACAGGGACATTCATTGTAAATCAAGGCAACCAATACACGAATAGTTCGTCTGTACGTATTTCAATAAGTCCAGATGCTGGATTAACTGATATCACGCATATCCAATATTCGGTTAATGGAAACCCAATTACACAAATACCTTATGTACCAAGCTTTTTGCTAGCAATAGGAAGTACTGATGGAGATAAGGTCTTAACATTTAAACTAGTTGATCGTGCAGGGAATCAATCAGTAGAGTACAGTTCAACGGTAACATTAGATACCGTGCCACCCACAGGAACAGTTGCCATTAATGGGGGAGCTGCTTACGCAACAGATCGTGAAGTAACCCTCGGGTTTACTTTAGGAGCAGGTGTTACGGATGTTGTAGCCGTTCAGTTCTCGAATGATAATGCTACATGGTCAGCTGAACAGACTTATGAAGCAAATACTGGTTATACTTTACCAGCAGGTGACGGCAGCAAGACGGTTTATGTTCAATTTATTGACCGAGCGGGCAATACGGGCGCAGCACAAGCGAGTATTGTGCTGGATACAACAGCTCCAACAGGAACGCTAACACTTATAACGCCAAGTGTAACGAATGCAACTACTGTATTATTAACGGTAACAAGTAGTAATACAGACTATATGGAGCTAGGCGAGACGGGCCAAGATTATGGCGACCCAGTAGTGTATAGTGCTAGTCCACAATCGTATACATTACAGGATACAGAGGAAGATGGCGTGAAGACGCTGCAGATTCGCTTATCTGATTTGGCAGGAAATACGACAGTGCTTACACAAACTGTAACACTGGATCGTGAAATACCAACAGGAACAGTCGTTGTGAATGAAGGCAAGGCTTACGCAAATGATTCGGATGTAGCAGTTGAAGTGACACCAGCAGCAGGCGTAACAGATATTGTGAATATTCGCTATAGCGTTAACGGGTCAGCACCAACAACCATAGCGTATACGAATAACTTTACAATAGATGTAGGAAGTACAGACGGAGCGAAGGCAATTATTTTACAGCTTATTGACGGTGCAGGAAATGAATCAGTAGAGTACAGTTCAACGGTAACATTAGATACCGTACCACCCACAGGAACAGTTGCCATTAATGGAGGAGCCGCTTACGCAACAGATCGTGAAGTAACCCTCGGGTTTACTTTAGGAGCAGGTGTTACGGATGTTGTAGCCGTTCAGTTCTCAAATGATGAGGCTACATGGTCAGCTGAACAGATTTATGAAGCAAGCCTGAGCTATACATTGCCAGCAGGTGATGGCAGCAAGACGGTTTATGTTCGCATCATTGATCGAGCAGAAAATATAGGCTCGGCCCAAGCAAGTATTGTACTGGACACTACAGCTCCGATCGTTACAGGTGTAACGGATGGGGCGAGCTATAATTCCTCCCGAACCATTACCTTTAATGAAGGTACAGCAACATTGAACGGGCAAAACTTTATAAGTGGCTCACCTGTAGACGTTGAAGGTTCCTATGTACTTGTTGTTACAGATGCCGCAGGTAATTCGATTACCCTTGCATTCACCATTATTAAATATAGTGTAGGCTATGACGGGAATGGAGCTACTGGAGGAGAGGTACCCCTAGATAGTCAAACCTATGAAGCGGGGAGTAGTGTAACCGTCGCTGATAATGTTGGAAGTCAAGTGAAGACTGGATTTACGTTGATTGGTTGGAATACGGAAGCAGATGGAAGTGGGAAAAGCTATGTAGCGAATGATACTTTCCATATAAACGAAGCTGATGTCATGTTGTATGCGAAGTGGAGTATAAACAATTCTTCTAACAATAATGGAGGAGGAAGTAATCCACCACCTCCTCAAAATTCAATACCGGTACCAACACCCAATCCGCAACCTACCCCAGAAGAACCCAAACCTGAACCTGAACCACCTGTCGTTACTTTTGACGACCTTTCAGGACATTGGGCAAAAGGAATGATTGAGGAACTAGCAAGTCAAGGGATAATCGCAGGGTATCCCGACGGTTCTTTTCACCCGAATGAACACATCAAGCGCCATCATATGGCTCTAATATTCACACGTGCTTTCGAGTTTAAACCCATACATGAGGCAGTTTCGTTTTCTGACGTATCACCAAGCCATCCTTACTATGAAGCCATCATGTCACTGCAACAAGCAGGAATAGTCGATGGAGCCAATGGGAATTTTAATCCAAACCATTCGCTGACTCGTGCAGAGATGGCTAAAATTTTGACGCTGGCTTTTGAGATCAAACCAGGTGGAACAGTTGCTTTCCAAGATGTTCCTACAACTCATTGGAGCTATGATTACATCGCTGCACTGGCAGAACTAGAGATTGTACTCGGGGATAACGGCAAATTTAAGCCGGATGAACCCGTGACGCGTGCACAGTTTGTGGCAATGATGTACCGAGCCTTGAATGTTATACAATAAGCATCTAATTACATTAATCAGCAACGTATTCGGAAGGTGCATATCTTAGTTACGGTAAATAGAAAAACACGAGGGACTGCATTCACGCCTCGTGTTTTTTTCTGTATCTTCCTAACTCATGGATGTTGATTGCAGAAACGGTCAATATAATCGGAACATTGCCCAGGCTCATCTTCCATGACGAAATGACCAGCTTTTGGAATGACATGTAGACACGCATGAGGGATATCCTGGACAAGCCTCTTTGCATACATGAGGGGCTGCCATTCATCTTCCTCACCCCATAGAATTTGAACAGGGACCTTCAGCTTGGGTAAATCTGTTCCATAGGATTCAGTATATTTTGCATTATAGTGAGCTACCTGATGGGAGAAAAAAGAAGCTTTCCCCAATGCACCTGTATGGGGTGCCAGATATGCATCCAGTGTATTGCCAGTCATAAGCTCTTTATTATACACTGCCATGGGTAATTGTTTCTTTAGCATGGCATCAAAATCAGCACGAGGCATTCGTTCAACCTGTTCAAGCTGTTCTTCGATAATTTTCTTCCAGGTTGGTGAGGGCCACGAATCATAGCTGGGCATGTTGAGTAACGTAAGCGATTGTACACGCTCAGGTTGTTCCTGAGCCAGTTGGAGGCCAACAATTCCACCCAGATCGTGAGCTACGACATGTAAACGATCCATTCCAAGTTCGTCTAAAAGCTGACTGAACAGCGTATATTGCGCTGCCACAGAAGTATCTGCTTCGAGTGGTCTTTCGGATGCTCCATATCCAAGAAGGTCATGAACGTAGACTTTATACCCTTTTTGAACCAGAGCCGGTATTACTTTTCTCCATTCATAGCTATAAGACGGTGTTCCATGAAGGAGCCATATGGGAGAGCCTTCTCCGTATTGCTCATAAGCGATCCGATATCCATTAATCAAGATGGATGACGTTGCTGCTGTTTGCATAGTAATTACTCCCTTCAATAAACGATTAATATTATAAATTAAATTGGCTGTTAATGAGCTACATTGAATATAAACGATTGCATTCTATTAGTTAAATTGATAGTTTATATGCAAACGATCAGTATTAATGATGTTAAAGAGAAAGGAGCCAATGATGGAAATACGTCATTTGGTCACATTTATTGCGATTGTGGAACACGAGGGATTTACCAAAGCTGCTGAGCATCTTGGATATGCGCAATCTACAATTACATTGCATATCAAGGCATTGGAAGAGGAGATTAACTATCCTTTATTTGATCGAATCGGTAAGCGGGTTATTTTAACGGAGACTGGAAAAAAATTATTGCCACATGCCAAAAAAATGCTTGATCTGTATCATATGATTAAGGAAGTGACCGCTGCACAAGGTGAATTAACGGGTAATATCGTGATCAGTATTGGAGAAACGTTGTTGATCTATCGTTTTCCACCTATTATTGAAGAGTTCAAAAGGTTGCATCCTCTTGTCAATATAGAATGGCACCAATTAGATTCCGTGTATTATAAAGAAAATTTGATGCAAGGTAAAAGTGATATCTCCTTCATGCTAGGGACAGAGATTCATGACTCCAATCTGTACAGTGAGAAATTGGCTGAAGAGCCCATGATGTTGTTGTATCCCAATTCGTTTGAGTTACAACGGGACATTGTGCAGAGCAATTTACTTTTTACCGAAAGAGGTTGCGGTTATCGCACATTGTTTGAACAATGCATTGAGGAGTATCAGATTGGAATTACTTCCAATATTGAATTCTGGAGTATTGAAGCTGTGAAACAGTCGATATTGAGTGGTATGGGCATATCTTTGTTACCTCGAATTACGGTAGAGAGGGAGCTGAAGGACGAAAAACTTTCAGGTCAGCAGTACAAGCAGAATCTAACTACGCAGCTGTTATATCCCAAAAACAAGTGGATCTCTCCCCAAGTAGAAGCTTTTATAGAGATCGTTAGAAAGCACGCCTCCCTCTGGTAAGGAAGTGAGGGTAAGCGTTAAAAATGAATTGAACTTGGTAGGAAACAGTGTTACTCTAAAAGTCTGTGTGTGTGTTCGACAATATATTAAATAATAGTCACCAATTTAGTTATAAAGAAAGGTAACACTATGATAAAAGTTGATAACTTATCCTTCTCATTTCCACAAAAGGAACTATATAACAACATCTCATTTACGTTTGAAGAGGCACAACATTGTGCTTTTATCGGAACAAGCGGCAGTGGGAAAAGTACACTGATCGATATCCTGATGGATCCGGAACGATATTTGTTCGAGGGCAAGTTAGAGATAGACCCTGATTGCAGAATCGGGTATGTGAGTCAGTTTTTGCAAGTAGACAAAACGAAAGAAATGACCGTTTTTGAATATATCGCAGAAGAATTCATCAAGATACAAGATGAAATCACAGCCATTTATGCTGAAATGGAAACCACGTCGGATATGGATTCCCTGATGGAAAAGGTTCAATTGGCTCTGGATGCCTTTGAGGCGATGGATGGGGATAATTTCGAAAAAAACATCAATAAGCAGTTAAACCTTGCCAACCTCATGAAGCTCAAAGATCTTAGTATATCCGCCATAAGCGGCGGGGAATTCAAACTTATTCAAGTGATGAAGGAAATGCTGAATCGTCCAGACTTAATGATTATGGATGAACCCGATGTATTTTTAGACTTTGAAAACCTAAACGCGCTTAAAAAATTGATTAATACCCACAAGGGAATGCTGCTGGTCGTTACGCATAACCGGTATTTGTTGAATCATTGTTTCAACAAAATCATACACCTAGAAAACACAGAACTCCAAGAGTTTGACGGGCGATATATCGATTACAGCTTCTCGTTGCTTCAGACTAAGATCGAGCTGCAAGAAATCGCGGTTGCTGAAGCTGAAGAAATTGAGAGATACGATCACATCATCGACAACCTTAGAGAGATCGCCACGTATAATTCGGAAGCCTCCAGAGGCAGAGCGTTAAAAGCCAGAGTCAAGTTTCAAGAGAGATTGGAAGCACGTCGAATCAAAGAGCCATTTGTCGATATCAAGCAGCCGAATATCCGTTTTGGTATCGATAAAGAAATGGAAGACACCGTTGTGGTTAACGTCAATAATTATAGCGTTTCCTTTGACGAGTTGCTTTTGGAACATGTGAACTTCGAGATCAAATCAACAGATAAAGTAGCTCTGATCGGTCCAAACGGTACCGGGAAAACAACTTTACTGCGAGAAATCTTTAAAAACAATCAGGATTCCATTGAAATCAATGCTGATGTTAAAGTGGCCTATTTATCTCAGGTTCAAGGCGAAATGCTCAAAGATTCGAATACCATACTAAATGAATTCATTGATTCCGGGTTTCAAACGTATGATGAGATTAGATCGTATCTTCCAAACTATGGCTTTGAAGGAGAAATCCTTGATCAAAAGATTGAATCGTTATCTGGCGGAGAAAAAAACATGCTTCAATTGGCTAAAGTTTCTGCCAGTCAAGCCAACGTATTGCTTCTTGATGAACCGACAAGTCATTTAGACATCTATACACAAATTGCTTTGGAGAAAGCCATTGAAGACTACAAAGGTGCGATTATCATGATTTCTCATGATTTCTATTCTGTTGTAAATGGTATGGATTATGTTTTAATTATTGAGGACAAGACGATTAGTAAAATGAGTATAGAAGAATTTAGACAGATGATTTATGCTAGTCATTTTGATGAAGACTATCTAGAAAATGAACAAAAGAAAAAGTCTGTTGAAATGAAAATAGAATTGGCTTTAAAAGATACTAATTTTGAACTTGCAAAGAGTTTGGTTGATGAGTTAGAAGAGCTGATTAAGTTGCTTTAAGTTACAACTCTCTAATAAAATGATAGACCAGAAAAAAGTCGCTATCTTAGCGACTTTTTTTGTTCGGAAGACCAATGGAAGGTAAATAATTGTTGACCGATCGTTCCCAAGTAAGTTATATTTAATCACGAAAAGAAAATAATGCACCCTGTTGAGAATGAACATTCTCAATCATATGACCTCTAGTTTCCAACACCTAAGAATTAATTTTGTATTTTTAGAACGATCGTTTTAGAAACGGGTATTTTACAGTATGCTATTTAAATGGAAAAATCAGTTTTTGCACATTTCAAATGGATTAATGAAACAACTGCTAAAACATTCGTTTCGGAGAATAACCTAATAGGAGGAGTGTAACATGCGTTTTCTCGTTCATGTCAAAATTCAACCGGATGCACCGCAGGAAGAAATTGCGGAACAATTGCCAGCAGAACAAGCACGGTTCGCAGAATTGGTGGAGCAAGGCGTGATCAATAAGTTTTATCTCTCTCACACGAGGGACGAGCACTGGTCCATTTGTATCGCTGACAACCAAGATGCTTTAATTATCGCATTGGAAACTTTACCGTTTTATAAATTTATGATCATAAATTACACCGAACTGGTTGACGAATAACACCTAAAAACAAGACATTAATCATTCTTTACTTATCGTTCCCAATATGTTAAGTTATTTTCGGGAGGGACTTTTATGTCAAGAAGTAAAGAGTTTGAAGTAAATGTAGTTTTGGACAAAGCAATGATTCTTTTTTGGGAACAAGGTTATGAGAAGACATCCATGAGTGATTTGGTTAAGCATATGGGTATCCATCGTAGAAGCTTGTATGACACATTTGGAGATAAACATTCGTTATTTCTACAGGCTATGGATCGTTACATCAACAAAAGTAACGTTATGCTTACTGGAGAGGTTAAACAATCTAAGACTGCAAAAGAAGCTTTGCAGAAGATTTTTAGATTCATGGTCTTAGAAGAAGCAGATTCCGTTTCTGGTTGCCTACTAGTGAATTCGGTCACGGAACTGTCTGCACGAGATTCAGATGTAGATACCAGAACTATTAAATCATTCGAATTAACAGAGCTAATGTTTGAACAAGTTATTCTCTGGGGGCAGCGGGATGGAGAATTTTCTCTCGATTACGATGCAAAGGAAATGGCTGAAAATCTGCATACTTTATCCGTTGGAATTAGAGTAATGGCAAGATCCTCAATGGATAAAGAAAAACTATTTCGTATCGTTGATATATCAATGGGGCAATTAATAGTGTAAATTTTTTAAACTTATTAGAATATTCATTCTCAAAAAAGTTTTCCCTTTGCGATTGAGTGTCTAAGGCACCTCTAACTGACCACTTTGCTAAAGAGGGCTAAATACGATTCTTGTGGTAAGACACTTATCATTCCAGGAGCAATTCATTGATTAGAGCTCGTACAGAGCATGTAGATCGTTCATCAAAAAGAAAACTATAAATTAGGTGTGAAAATAGATGATATATCCGAGATCCGAAGAGGGAAGACCATAGAATTCTTTTTCATTCGAATTCGGCAGGAATACGGGTATAACATTTTAAATATATAGTTTGCTCAATTCAAATGAAACAATAAGTAGTTAGAACAAGAGGAGGCAATCACATGCTTTACTACGAATCTCCCGAGGCTCTGGTCTCATGGAACCAAGAACTTAAAGCGGTTATTATAGAATGGAAGGGGTTCGCTACCCGAGATCAATACCAAGTCCCTTTGAACAAAAGCTTAGAACTATTAATCGCTAAAAAAGCTACAAAATCAATCGCAAACACATTAAAATTCTCGGCAATTTCACCAGCTGATCAACAATGGTTCTCAGAAGTTTGGTTTCCAAGGGCAGAAGAAGCAGGTTTGAAATACTTAGCTCTCATTACTCCAGAAAAAGCAGTCGCTAGATCGATTTTAAATAGACTGGACTCTGTGCTTGTAGGTAACCATGTCACTGAAACCTTTGATTCTCTGGAAAAAGCAGAGCAATGGTTGGCTTCTCAAACGAAATAAGTAGCCAAAATTCAACCATCGGGACTATAATATTAATAAAGTACAAGAGCCACACTTACTGTGGCTCTTTCGTTTTGATGTAGTATAGTGAACAAGAGGTGGAAAACAGCTATGAAAAATAGAAACATTACAGGTATTGTAGTGGCCATAATTTATTGTGTTGTTCTTTACGTTTTTTTAACTGATTCCCCATCTGGTGAAGCTCCAAATAATCCACTTTGGGTTTATTTATTGATTCCACTTGGATCTATTGTCATTACGTCTTTTTTTGATTATGTGATCAAGTTCGATTTCTTTAGAAAAAAGAAGTAATGGAACGCTTATAGACTAAGTAGCTCGTTTAAGAATTAATTCAAGTCGTGTTTTTTCATCTTGAATATCTACTGGCTTTGAAAACACATTTTTGTTCTGCACCGCTGCAATCATCAACGATTGTTCATTTACGTTGTTCAACCCTAACTTGAATCTCAGTCAAGTATTGGTCTGACATCATCGTATCACGATTATCAATTTCGTAAACTTCAAAAGGGTCTCCTAAAAGGGAAAGGTCATTCTCTTTTGCATACTTCACAACTTCCATTACCTTTTCATAACTTTGTTCATAGCTGCCACGGTAATGGAGTGATAAATAATCTCCCGCAGGAAGAAAATAATCAAAATCTAAGGTATCGGTACACTCAGAATCAAAAATAAAAAAGACAGAATGGAAGACACCTTTAATTCCCTGGCTTACCTCGTGTAAGGATATAGATGCACCGTATAATTGATTGCTCAGATCGGTAATGTACGCGTTATGAATCCGGTGTAGCATTTTAATGGCATAATCCATTTCTTCATCCCTGGTGATCCGTTCATCAAACTTCAAACAAGGACGATTCGGTAACGTTTTAATAGAAAATACACCCGTTTTAATGTTCATCGCTGCAGTAATCACATCAATTCTATTTTTCAAAATATTTTGTCTTGATTCAAGTTTGGCCGTTCGATCACGTATCAATTCCTGCTCTTGATATAATAATTCAAGTGTGGTCTCAATACTCTGTTTATCCAGATATTCTCTAATTTGATCCATTGTAAAATCTAACTCACGCAAATCACGTATAATATTTAATTTATATATGTCATGTAGGCTATATAATCGATATCCATTTTTATCACGACGAGGGATCAATAAACCTAGTTTTTCGTAATAACGTAAGGAGTCTACACCAATTCCATATAGTTGTGATATTTCTTTGATTTTGTAATTATTTTTAATCATCGTATCTCCTCATAGTCAGCTCTTCTTATTTAATTATGGATTACAGCCACATCGTACACTTCTTTATACAAGACATGTCTTACTTTTTCAAATTCGATGGAAGACAAATGATCCGGAAAGCTCATTATCTTCAGGGGCAAAGGCTTAAACCCTGTACGAAGTGGCGGCTGAACGTAAGGAAATTCACATAACTGAAACCCTAATCGTTTGTAAAATCCTATCCTTCTCTGATTTATCTCATTCATGGGTAACTCAACTTCTAATACAATCGGCAGAGTTGCTTGTTCCATAAAACGCTCCATGAGCTTTTTACCGATGCCTCCACCGCGGATACTAGAAGAGACTGCCACATTTTCAACATAACTGAATTCATCGAACTTCCAGCCTGCAAGGAATCCAATCACATTTTGCTGTTCATTCTTCTCCGTAAGGAGAGAATAACGTGGATGAGTTAGTAGCAGCTTTTGTTCTTGATAGTCCCGGTATTCGGCTTCGGGGAAGGACTCCTTCATAATATCGAAAACTTGATCAAAAATTTGAATATTGTTCATTCCAACCACTCCCAAACATCTTAATCGAATAACATCACGATAAACCCTAGTATCGTACCAGAGTCAAGTGTTAGTCATTAAACTGATGCATGAAATGAGAGTGTTTTTTGAAATCAATGTAAATTTAACTGGAAGTAATATCTAAAGCAATTGTCGAAAGAAGAATTGGATAAAATATACATCCAACCTATCGGAGGACGATCGGTGTATAAGTAAAAGCAAAATAAGGGCCATCCTGCGAAGGATGGCCCTTTAAACTTGCCGTTACAGACAGCGGCCCTTTAAGAATAGGGCGTAATCCCTTTTGAATATAGGTTCTCCACTACCTTGAAAAATTCTTGTGAAGATAAATCCTTTTGACGCTGGAGCCATAGGTTTCGTTTTACAAACGGTAAGTTATACGTCACGCGGGAACAAAGAGAGTTTAATCAAAAAATAACACATTGGTCCATATGATTTCGGGATTTTTCCATATTACGATAACAATCGCAATATAATGAGAAGAACGATAAAGGAGATAAGAAAAAACAGGATAACCCTTCTCAGAAATGGTGGGGGAGTGGGATTAGTGTGGTGTTAATCTTCTGAACTAGTGAGTAGAAATTTTCCGATAATATTCTCGTTGCTATCGTACAATTTTATATACTTATCGACTTTAAATTGTAAACCATTTCTAGGAAAAAATCCTTTTACAATCATTGTCAGTACGTTATAATACAATCACCAGCTTGATTACCCAACAAAGTGAAATATTGTAATTAAATATTGGAGGTCTGGTTATGGTCAAGAAGAAAATTTCCAAAGCCCTCAGCGCAGCTTTAATCGTTTCTATGCTGGCTGCTGGCGTGATCGTCGCTATCCAAGGTAATACAACGTTAGAGGTAGCGAAGTCAGCAGGGGATAAAAAGGTTGAAGTTATTAAATGAAGAAGCGACACTTTAACCTCAGCTCGGTTAAAGTGTCGCGGACAAGAACATATTCCCATTGAAGTCGCTATCTTAGCGACTTTTTTTGTTACAATTCCCAAGTCTGTTCATAAAGAACGGATGACTACCGTATTACCAAGGCAGTTCTGTATCCATATGGAAGAACTTTCCTGTTGGTCCGTCCGCAGGCAACGTGGCAAGCATTACGCTTGTCTTACCGCCATCTTCAAGATCCATATCAGCGTATTTTCCGCCCAGTGGAGTCTTCACCCAGCCAGGATAAGCCGAATTCACTTTAATTGGTGTATCCTTCAGCTCATGTGCAAGATGGGTCGTAAAGGTATTCATTGCCGCCTTCGAGGCATCGTAAGCAAGCAGCTTGACATCATAAATTTGAGCCTCGGGATTGGAATGGAGTTTATTCGATCCAAGCGCACTGGATACATTAACAATTCTTCCGGCTGGCGCTTTGCGAATTAACGGCAGCAGTAGTTGAGTTAATTCAACCATACTGAAGAAATTGGCATCGAAGGTTTCACGCATAACGCTCGGCGAAACGGTACTTGTTTCATTCATCGGTGAAAGATCTTCAATCTCGATCTGTATCCCAGCATTATTAATCAACATATCAAGCTTACCGTACCGCTGTTCGAAAAAATTGTAAGCAACTTGAAGGTCTTCGGCTAGATTGACGTCCAATTTGATATTCTCCGCTTGGATTCCCTCCGAACGAAGTGTATCCACAGCAACCTCCCCTTTCTCCAAATCGCGTGACCCAATAACGACCGTGGCGCCAAGCTTACCTAATTGACGTGCTGTTTCCAATCCAATACCACGATTTCCTCCAGTTACAAAAGCAACTTTACCATCCATGTTTATAGTCATTTTAAAATTCCCCCTTGAGATTTATTTTATACAGTTCTTTGACTTAGCCTTGATGATTTTAAGATTAGCATCGCACCTAAAATGAATGCCGCTTTTGATTAAATTCAAGAACAATCATTCTAATTATGTTAAAATTTTAGCCCAGGACTGCTAAAGTTGTAGCTTCTTCTGTGAATGCACTTGCCCTGGAAAAGCTCTTCTATGGAAGTTTTTCGATTACTTCTCGCCATAATCATTCTCACGCTTTTTGCTGCACCACCCCTGTCTGCAAATTCATATTATCATATTGAGAACGATCGGTAAAGTATTTTTTTAATTGAGCTGTACCCCTTATCGATGGGGGGTTACCGATTGCACCGTAAAAACAAACAACCGTCTCTTGTACACTAATGTGTGGAGAGGCGGTTGTTTGTTTTGTATAGAGAATGAAATCGTGATGAATTTGAGAAGCTCCAAAAAGGGGCTAGACGTTCTTGGTTTTAGAGAGAGGATTCATAGACCCTGTTTGATTAAACTCCAGATGCGTTCAAACCTGTCCTGATAGTCTGGTAAATTCCAGGATTCTTTGAAGGACGGGAGGCTAAACACGGCAAACGCAGAGAGAATTGCTTCTGCCCGTTCCATGTGGGGATCCTGATAGTCCATGAAGCCGTCAATAATTTGGTAGGAATCCCAGAGAACTTCACGTAATACCAGTGGATTGCTGTCAACATATTGTGTATTCAAGGCGAACATTTTGGCATTCTCGTTATAGGCACGTTTTTTTGCGTTAGCAAATGCCCAAAGCCAATCGTGGAGCAATTCCTGTGGATTAGCCATATTAGTCATGTCTATTTTGATTTGTTCTGAAATTATCCGGTTGAACCAGCTCTTCGACACAGCTGCCCAGAGCTCTTGCTTATTTTTAAAGTGTTTATAAAGCGCTGCGTGGGTGATACTTAATTCATCCGCAATTTGAGAGAGGGTCACTTCAGTTTTTTCCGTGCGTTCAATTAACGCTTCCGCTGTTTCAATAATGAGCTCTTGTGTGATTTTAGCCACTTTGCTGCCAACCCTCTTTCTTCATTACATCCCAATAATCGTTTATACACCTGCCTGTATTTTAGCATACAGAACAATGAGTAACAATTGTTGACTTTTGTAACCTCTGGCATTATGCTTGTCACACAAGTTACAAAAACAAATAAATGTTACTTGTTATTCAGCGCATAGGAGGCTATTCATTATGAAAGCAGCACAAATTAACAAATACTCAAAAAAGTTCATAGTAGAAATTAATGATATTCCAGTCCCAGATATAAATGATAACGAAGTCTTGGTCAAGGTGAAAGCGGCGGCGGTTAATCATTTAGAATTACTCATCGGTACTGGAAGTGTGAAGCTGATTCAGGATTATGAGTTCCCTTTGACCCTGGGTAATGAGCTAACAGGTGTTATTGAAAAGGTTGGTAAGAACGTCCAGGGATTTAAAGTTGGCGATGCAATTTACTCACGCCTGCCACTACAAAAAATCGGTGCCTTTGCGGAATACGCAGCGATTCATGAGGATGCCATCGGGCACTTGCCCGCTAATCTCGATTTTGTAACTGGTGCTGCTGCGCCATTAACAGGATTGACTGCTTATCAAGGTTTGCATGAAGAATTGGCTGCCAAAGCTGGCGAAAGCGTGTTTATCCCCGGGGGTTCTGGTTCATTTGGCCAAATGGCTATTCCTATCGCCAAAAGCATGGGGCTGAGGGTCATCGTTAGTGGAAATCCGCAAGCACGTGAACGGACAATGGCGACTGGAGCAGACCAATATATTGATTACACGACTGAGAATTATTGGGAGCAGCTTAGTAATGTAGATTATGTGATGGATACGTTGGGACCAAGCGAATTTGATCATGAACTTTCCATTATTAAATCAGGAGGTCGCCTTCTTTCCCTACGGACCGGCCCTAACAAACGTTTCGCCGAACATATGGGATTGCCAGGTTGGAAACAAAAGCTCTTCACCATTGCCGGGGCTAAGTATGATCACAAAGCGAAGAAAAAGAAGATTCAATATCATTTCATTTTTGTTCGCAGTGATGGTGAACAATTAAAGAAAATCACCAAGATTATTGAAGATAACGGGATTGTACCAGCGGTGGACCCCACTGAATTCCACATTGAAGATATTAACGAGGCTCTGAAGCTTGTTGCAACTGGTCATCCTAAAGGAAAAGTCATTATCCGATTTTAAGGAGAGCACCTAATGAAAGCTGCACAAATTGCTGGATATTCCAAAACACTTGAAGTGGAAATCAACTCAATCGATATTCCATCAATCACATCAACTCAGGTTCTGATTAAGACTAAGGCAGCCGGTGTTGATCCCCACCTTGTTTTGGCGATTACAGGCAAAGTTAAGTTGTTTGATCACTACGACTTTCCATTGACTCTGGGCAACGAGTTGGCTGGAGTTGTGATCGACGTCGGCGCTAGTGTTATGGATTTTAAGGTGGGTGATCACGTGTACACCATGCCACCGCTTGATAAGATGGGGGCGTTTGCCGAATATGTCGCAGTAGATGCGGCAATCGTGGCTAAGATGCCAGCCAATCTTTCCTTTAAAGAAGCAGCGGCCGTGCCATTGTCTGCTTTGACGATCATCCAAGCTCTAGATATTTTAGGTGCTCAACAAGGCAGTAAATTATTTATCTCTGGAGGCACGGGGGGCTTTGGACAGATTGCCATACCTTACGCGAAGTCACAAGGACTGTTTGTGACCGTCAGTGGTAGTGGGTCTGCGCGTGATTTGGCCAATCGACTCGGTGCAGATGAGTTTATCGACTATGAAACGCAGGACTATACTCACATACGGAGAGACTACGATTATGTTATTGATACCCGTGGCGCCAGTGAAATTAGTAAACATATGAAGCTACTAAAACCCGGTGGTACATTATTGGCGTTAAGCGCTGGTCCCAATGCCCGTTTCGCTAATCGAAGCGCAGACTTGTCAACGGGGAAAAAGATTCTTTTCAGTTTACTGGGCTTGCCTTTTGATGGGCTAGCCAAATGGCATAAGAAGAGTTATGACTTTCTGTATGTACAGCCGAATGGTCAGCAATTAACAGTTTTTACACAGTATATTGAAAAAACAAACATCAAGCCGGTGATTGATTCCGAGTACACGTTTGACCAAGTGAATGCTGCGATTGCTAAAATTGCGACAGGGCATAGCCGAGGGAAAGTTCTGTTACAAGTAGAAGATGGAGGTCAATGAATTATGGCAACTAACTATTCATATGTAAAAGCACCAAATCTAAGTATTAAGACGGCTGATGGAACAGTTTACGCATACCGTGAACTAGGAGAGAAAAAGGGTATCCCCGTTATATTTTTCACCCATTTATCTGCTAATCTGGACAACTGGGACCCACGCGTAGTGGATGGTATTGCCAAAAAACATTGGGTCATTGCATTTGATAATAAAGGTGTTGGACTTTCTAGTGGGAAAGTCCCAGATACGATTGAACAAATGGCAAGAGATGCGTTGACGTTCATTCATGCATTGGGATTTGAGCAAATCGATATTTTGTCATTTTCGATGGGGGGTATGATTGCACAAGAACTCTTGGCCATCGAACCAAGACTGGTTCGTAAACTTGTTTTGTCAGGAACAGGCCCGCGTGGTGGTGAAGGCATAGAACATGTTACGAAACTTTCTGATCGTGATTTGATACGTGCGATCTTCACGTTGAGAGATATTAAAACCTATTTATTCTTCACGCGAACAGATCATGGCAAACAGAAAGCAAAAGAATTCTTGGTTCGGCTCAAAGAACGTAAAGAGGCGCGAGATAAACAGATTAGTATCAAAGGATATCGTAGACAACTTAAAGCCATCCACGAGTGGGGAATGGCAAAACCCGCTGATTTGTCAAAAATTACGCAACCTACCCTTGTAGTAAACGGTGATGATGACAGAATGGTACCTACACCTAACTCCTATGATTTGGCACAACGTATTCCAAATAGCAAGCTCATTATTTATAAAGATTCCGGTCACGGTGGGATTTTTCAATATCATGATGAATTTGTGAAATCAGTAATAGCATTTTTTAGATAATACTAACACGGGCTATCTCTGAAACTAAAACTAATCTCACGGACACTTATGATGAAGGCTGATGAATAAATTGATCTCCGGTTTCATTGCTTGTGATAATTGAATGGATTAGCATTACATTTTATTCTTTATCGATCATTCTAAATATGTTATATTGAGTGTGGAATGAGGGGACCAGAATGATGCGGTACAGAGAATTTGAAGAAAATAAAGCAGTAATAAAGTTTTCTTCTTGATGAGATTCTTCTTTTTACCAATTATAGAACGATCATTCTTGTTTTGTTAACATATCCCTTCATCTAATAAGAAATCTACACAATAAAAGGAGATAATAAAAATGAAAATTTCTGAACAAGTCGCATTTGTTACTGGAGCAAACCGAGGATTTGGCCGCCATCTTGCCCTTGAACTTCTATCAAGAGGGGCGAAAGTATATGCAGGTGCAAGAAACCCGGAGACTATTGATATTCCAGGTGTTACACCAGTTAAGTTGGATATTACCAACCCTCAAGAAGTTGCAGCTGCTGCTATGATCGCTCAGGATGTTACCGTGCTAATCAACAATGCAGGTTCATCAACAGGAGCGTCTTTACTAGACGGTGATCCTGAAAAAATAGATTTGGAATTTAATACACACTTTTTCGGTACACTGTCCATGGTTCGGGCATTTGCACCGATCATAGAGAACAACGGGGGAGGATCCATTTTGAATATCCTTTCCGGATTATCATGGTTTAGTTCGGGAACTTTAGGCGCGTATACGGCTGCCAAGGCTGCAGAGTGGGCATTAACGAATGACTTACGATTAAATCTATATCCACGCAATGTAAGAGTAGCTGGTCTACATGTTGGCTTTATGGAGACAGACATGACCGCTAACGTAGATATGCCTAAATCCAATCCTGCAGATATCGCGAAAATAGCTATTGACGGCATAGAATCTGACAGCTTTGAAATTATTGCAGATGAAGTTAGTCGTCAAGTACAAGCTGGACTTGCCGGTGGTGTAGCTGCACTATACCCACAACTTTCTAAATAAAAAACGAGTTTAACTACAGAGGAGTTGTTCAACATGATGGCGTGCCACTGTAATGGCACGTCATGTGGTATTTATGAAAGACTCTAGTAGATCTATCTGTACGATAACTGGGCTAATCCGGAGAGCACGACTCAGTAGATGTCGCGGGACAATAACATTGTGTCATTGAAGTCGCTAATTTAGCGGCTTTTTTAGTTTATCCGTATAAGTTCTTTTAGCCTAGCGTTGTGTCCCATGAGTTCCTAACTCCTGAAAGAATATAGGTACATTTGATTTCACATTAAATTTGATATAAAATACTATCAAAAGGTACTTTTTATTATCATTTAAAAGGTAGTCATCACTATAAGTTAGTTTGAAGCAGGAGTACCCAGACAGAATTGTAGTTTATTGCACAAATATTAAATATGAGGAGGAGCGATTATGAAAGAAAAAATCATTATTATAGGCGCTGGAATTAGTGGGCTTTCATTAGCAATTTTTTTGAAAAAGGCGGGAATTGATTGCGCAGTGTACGAGAACTATCCTTACAAGCGAATTGAAGGATCTAGTTTTCGAATTAACAAAAGTGGTGTGCACGTGATAAAAGAATTAGGGATAGAAGAACACATCAAAATGAGTAGTCATTCTGCTGATCGGATGAGACTCTTAACGACTGACAATACGGAAATTGCCTCAATAAATTTAATGCAGGATTCGACTTTCAGTAGAAGATCTATTTACATGCAGCGTTCCGATCTTGTTGAAATTTTGATGAGACAGGCTAAATCTAGTGGCGTTGAAGTACATTATAATAAAAAACTCACCCGTTTCTCCGAGGACGCTTCGAGTGTGACTGCTTATTTTGAAGACGGTCAACAGGAAATGGGAAGTTTGTTAGTTGGTGCAGATGGTTTACATTCAACAGTAAGAAACCAAATGTTTCCTGATCATCTATTACGTTATGCAAAATCATGGGCGTTATATGGAATCGCATCATTTCAGGATATTGATAGTAAACATGTACAAAACCTAATGAATGGGGATGAATTATTTTATTTTTCGGAGAATGCCAATTTCTTATTTTCTAAAAGCCATCCAACCGACGAATTAAACCTATCTTGGCAAGCATCTGGATATCAAGAGAGGAAGATTCCAAAAGAGAAATTCGAACTTAGGAATCTGGATGAACTCAAATCAGATTTGGTAAAACGTTATGGTGAACATGGAGCGTTGTCAGAGATTATCAAGAAATCATTTAACATTATTCCTAAACAAATATATTGTGTTGATCCTATTCCTAGCTGGTCTAAAGGGCGGGCTGTAGTAATTGGAGATTCTGCACATACCATAAACCCCAACACTGGATATGGAAGCTCCGTGGCTTTAGAGGACGCCATGTACTTAGCTAAAATGTTACAGAAACACCATTATACTGACGCGTTGTATTATTTAGAAGCTGATCGCAAAGATCGTATAAATGCCATACAGAATAGCTTGGAAATATTTGATGTAAGTAAAGGGTTCGATTTCAGCAATGGTTTTGATATTGGTTTGTTTAGCGGATCTACTATTGATCCAAATTACAAGATTCATTGGGAAAATTAATAGATTAAACAGAAAAGGATGACCGTCTGATATTGTTCTATGGAATGGAAAGGGTGAACATTATGAGAAGAGACCATACTATTAAATTGATAGTCGATAGCACTGCAGATCTATCGAACCAATGGCTACAACAATACGATATTAGTGTTGTGCCACTTTATGTAATCATGGGGTCTCAAACTTACAAGGATAATATTGAGATAACTCCAGCCGAGCTATATCGTCGTTCCGAGGAAGAAGGGATCATCCCTAAAACCGCAGCTCCATCTCCTTCAGACTTTTATCAAACCTTTGAAGCAGAGATTCTCGCAGGTAAACAAATTCTATATATTAGCATGTCATCCAAAGTATCTTCTACCAATCAAAATGCGCATATTGCAGCTAAAGAGTTCCCTGCTGGACGGATTCATATCATTGACTCCATGCATTTATCAGCAAGTTATGCCATGTTAGTGTTTCGTGCTGCACGTGCAATTGAAATGGGGCAGTCTATCGAAGAGGTGCTGGCAGATATAGAACATGTGAGGGAGAAGGTCAAGATTGAAGTATTGGTAGACAGACTCGATTATCTGTATAAAGGAGGTCGCGTTAATAGTATGCAGCAGCTGATTGGTAACGTGCTCAGGGTGCGTCCCATATTAAATATCATCAATGGAGAGGTACGTTCCGTTCAAAAATATCGCGGCAAAATGGATAAGGCATTGGAAAGTATCATACAAAAGATTTCAACTCAAAAAAATCAGATTTGTCCCAATCTCTTGATCATTGCTCAAACGGTTGCGGAGAAAATGACAGATAAAGTTCGGACTAGCATACTTGAGCATGCTTACTTTAAAGAAGTGATAGTTATTGAGGGTGGGTGTGTAATAGGTTCACATACTGGTCCGAATACCATTGCGCTAAGCTACTTGAATGTCTAAGGGATCTGAAAAGGAGTATTGATCAATATGAAGACAAACATCTTAATCTCACAGGCCGATCCAAATTCTCTTGTTGGAGCAAAACTCAATTTAATGGCAGTTGGAAATATGGCACATTCAATTGTGGGGTCAAGTAAGCAAAGCGTTGCTGATGCGACATTCAGAATGCTATGGAAGTCTAAGAACAATCGATTTAGTCATGAATTTGCCTATGAGGCAAAAATGGGTGACAAATCGCTTGGAATGATTACGTGTCTACCCATTACCGATCTGGAACAATTGGCCTCCTCTACGGCGAAACAACTGTTTTCATACCGAAAACTGGGACTGATCACTTACAATCTGCTGCATCCAAGAGCCTTATTTACAACACTCACACTGAAGGAAGGATTCAAAGGAGAGTACCCTATTGCAACCCTTGCAGCTATGCCTGAAAGCAGAGGGATGGGAATAGGCTCCCAACTCATTCAACATGCAGAAGAGCAGGAGATTAAACAGGGTTATAACCTAAGTTCCCTTACAGTCAAAAAAGAGAATCATCTCGCTGCCAAACTATACGCCAAACTGGGCTATGAAATTACATCTGAAATAGAAAAACCTACCGTATCTTTGTATCGAATGGTCAAAAAGCTCATGTAAGAAGTAATCTCATGAATTCTTTAACGTAAATAAATCCAAATCCCACTTGCTTTAGTCCATTTTCTACACCTATTTTTAATAGTATATTGGGGTATATTAAGTGATTATTCACTTTGATGAAAGTGAGAGGAAGGTATAGGGGTGAGTATTTATTACGCTTCAAGCAAAGAGGATATCACAAAGGATGCACTCCAAGAGTTATTTCTTTCGGTAGAATGGGAGTCTGGGAAGTATCCCAACGAGCTTTTACAAGCAATCGCAGGGTCTCATTCAATTGTTACGGCTTGGGAAGAAGGAAAGCTTGTCGGTTTAATAAATGCTTTGTCAGATGGTGTTTTAACTGTATATTTTCATTATATGCTTATTAATCCGAGTTATCAGGGTATAGGTGTAGGTAAGGAACTGATGACTATTATGCTGGATAGATATCAAGGGTGCAAAACAAAAGTATTAATTTCTTATCCTCATGCAGTGGATTTCTATCATAAATTCGGCTTTGATACAGAGGATGGGGCTACACCCATGTTTATTTCAGAGTTGATATGATTGAACTAACGGGAAACTATAGTATAACGAAACGTAGAAGGCAGCCGATCAAAGTAATCGGCTGTCTTTGTTCAATTTAACTTTAATTAGTTTGTCACAGCCGAATGCCTCTATAAGGAGTCGAATAATCGGATCCCGCCAAACATATTCTGCACCACTCGTTTTTGTAGACCAGGAGGTTTGAGCCTAGAAAAAACAAACATAGTATTTAATAATTAAATTATTTTTCTGCATAATTTTTTTCTAGTTGCAAAAAATGAGTAAGGATAATAATTATAAACGCTCACTGACTAGAATTAAATAATCGGGAATAGCACATAAAAGGCTATTAGCTTAAAGGAGTGTTACAACAATGAAAGCAGTTGTGATTAATCAATATGGAAGCAAAGAAGAGTTAGTCGAGCAGGAAGTGAATAGACCAAGGGCAGAAGCCAATCAAGTGGTTGTAAAACTAGAGGCAACATCCATTAATCCAATCGATTGGAAATTAAGAGAGGGTTACTTAAAAGAAATGTTTGATTGGGAATTCCCTATTATCTTAGGTTGGGATTTAGCTGGAGTCATAAGTGAAATTGGTTCAAACGTTACGAAGTGGAACGTTGGGGACCGAGTATTCAGTCGTCCTGAAACAACTCGTTTCGGTACGTATGCTGAGTATACAGCAGTTGATGAGCACCTACTGGCAAAACTACCTGATTCAATCTCATATGAGGAAGCTGCAGCTGTACCTTTAGCTGGTTTAACAGCATGGCAGGCACTGTTTACTCATGGCGATTTGAAAGAAGGTGAAACTGTACTTATTCACGCTGGAGCTGGTGGTGTAGGTATTTATGCCATTCAATTAGCAAAGAATGCCGGTGCTCATGTTATTACAACAGCAAGTGAAAAAAATCATGAACTTCTTTATTCGTTAGGTGCAGACCAGGTCATTGATTACAAAAAGGAAAAATTTGAAGAAATTCTAAAAGATATAGATTTAGTCTTTGACACGATGGGTGGAGAAGTAGCTGAGAATAGCTATAAGGTGCTTAAGCCAAATACCGGAAAACTGATTACTATTGTTGGTGAACCCAATCATGATACCGCTAAGTCTCACAATGTATCAGCGAAGGGGATTTGGCTGCAGCCAGATGGTGATCAATTGCAGAGAATGGCAGAACTGATGGAAGAGAAAAAGATAAAGTCGATTGTAGGGGAAACATTCCCATTCAGTAGGCAGGGTATCTATGATGCACATGCTTTGAGTGAAACCCACCACGCTGTAGGTAAAATTGTCATTACATTTTAAATAAAGAGACTGGAGAGGAATATAGTCCCATTGAAGTCACTAATTCAGTGGCTTTTTTGTTTTATCCGATTGCCGATTAGTTGTATATCTAAGCGTATACCCGAACGATTGTTTTTTCAGGGCAGCGTACTACTTTCGTATGACTACAATTCCTATAATTTTGTCTACAATGTCTACTTAGAGAATGAGATGATCGCAACCGGGATTAAGGGATAAAAATTAATTAATATGGGGGAAAGTTAAGTGATAAAAAGATTGAAATTATCCATTGTATTTATGCTTGTAATGACGTTGTTTGTGGTTTCTGCTGCTCAGGCGGCTCCAGGCAGCCAAATAGATGAGATCTCTATTATTGTTAATGATAGTGTAGTCCAGAGTGACGTCAAACCCGTTGTCCATAAAGGAACCACACTTATTCCTTTAAGGGTCCTTGAAGAATCGCTCGGTGTGTCTCTTAACTGGAATAGTTCTACACAAACCATAACGGTTATTAAAGGAGATGCATTGGGTGTTCTAATTATTGGAAACCCAACTGCCAGCGTAAAAATCGGTGATGTAGAGGAGAAGGTCGCGCTCGATCAACCTGCTAAGATCATTCAGAACCGGGTTATGGTACCCGTACGTTTTATTGCGGAATTATTCGGAGCAAAAGTAGTATGGAATTTCACCATTAAAACCATCATCATCAGTACTTTTCCATCAGTTGTCGAAGAATCGCAGAATTCTACAGGCGATGGAGCCAAGGGAGATAAAGGCGATACCGGAGCGACTGGACCAGTTGGAGCACAAGGAGCTTCGGGGCCAGCAGGACCACAAGGCCACGTGGGACCGCAAGGAAATTCAGGGCCAGTAGGAGCACAAGGTCCAGCAGGCCCGGCGGGACCGCAGGGAGATCCAGGCCCAGCGGGGACTTCTTTTACCTCGGAAGGATTTTCTGTTACCGGTACGACATACTCAATCAATAGTAGCACGCTATTTTTGAATTGGAACGAGACGTCCCCATATTACGGAAGCCCTACATTTGATCCTGCAACAGGGATATTTACGGCACCGGACACTGGCAGATATACCATACATGCAACTGTAAATTATAAGATTGGCGCGCCAATCAATGTAAGCATGGGAAGAGACATTGATCCGGTTTTTACTGTAAAGAATAATGGCAATATTGATTTAATAAAAGGTTATATGCCTTTCCTTGACGTTAATATACCGTTAGTTTTAACTATGAGAACTGTACTAGGTAGTGCGACGGTGACGTTAACCGGTGATGTAGAGCTGCAGGCAGGTGATCAAGTCGGGTTATATTACGAAGCTGATGGTCTACCCATTGGATTCAGTACGGATATAGTATGGTCGATTCATCGGCTATCCTAATACAAGGTTGTTACATGAGGTGCAGTTGAACCTTAGGTAATAGAAATTCTTCTAACAAGTATAGAGTCGGGCCTTTCTCTGTAGGAGAATGTCTGGCTCTATTTTTTGGTCGCGGGTTTACAATAATAGAGCTGCAGAGCGGCTTTAGGGGAATAACCCCTTACAAAAAACTGTTCTCTCACGACCTCCAAAAACAATTTTATGTAAAGTAAAGGTATGAAATTTCGACACAAGTTCTTGTCCCAGCCGATCTTTAGCTTTATTTTGTATAGAATTTTTAAATCACTCTATGATTAGAGTCGATAGGGATAAATTATTAAGCAAGTGTCTCTACTTAAGGAAAAAATCTTAAATATCCTGTGGTCAATGGAAGCTCCATAAAAGGAATTACTCTATCTTGAACAGTGGGAATCCATACGTAATCTAGTACGTAAGGAGATGTTACAAACCGATCAGCACAAAGTAACCTTACCTGTAGAAAGTAGGAAGCTAACTATATTAATTCTAGGTCCATACATTGATACCGATGCTGCTAAAAAAAGGGCCGCAAGCGCGGCTCAAATAAATTAGAAATTAAGATGTAATAAAGGCTTTATATGATCAGCAGCAACACTAAACTGATCTGAAAATTCCTTGGAACTTTGGTACTCTATCGGCAAGTCATTCAGGAATAATTTGACCTGTTTGGCCACTTTTAAACGTACTTCAGAATCTGCACGATTACCTTTTAATTGATCCTTTACAAGATAACCATATTCATTTCTAAATATTAAAAAGTCATTGATAAGAACATTTAGTTCAGAGAAATTTTTAGCATTTTCTTGTAGAAGAGTTAATCGGTCATTCACTAAAATAATGGAAGTATACACATCAAACATTTGCTCAATTTCTCCATTAGACCCTACCTCACTGGTTTGAGATAGTGTATCATCTAATTTCTGTACTCTCGAAACAAAACCAGTATAATAATTCGAATTAACCTCAACTTCTTTCTTGCTCATTAAGTTTTCAACTAAAATATATGTTGAAGTAATAAGCAACAAAACGACAACGACTATGGTGATTTTAGAATATTTTTTCGTCATCATTAATTCAACAACCGGAGTTGAAGCATCAAATGATACTGGTTTTGAAGCAGTCCCACACCTGCAAATAAACTTAGGCTGGTGACGAGAACTACTAGTCCTCCCAATGAAATTACAACTTTCTTTTTCTGCAATTAAGTAAACCCCCATAATGTTTTTTGCTATGTATACAACATTAGCGATGTTAACACAAAAAAAGAGAATAGATCTATCTGTACAATTTTCCAATTGTACAGAGTATTATAACCATTGTTTTCTTCTCTCGATGGGTAAACCGACCTTTGAATTTGAAGGGGTGGTATTTTTTTCTCTTTTTAAATTGGCATATTAAACCATATAAAATGAGATGAATTACGAGGAAAATAGATAATGATAGACACATTTATCCATATTATTACGACTGAAAAGAGGATGGATCCTTCAAACGGATGGTGCTGGATTTCTTCCATATGTATCTGAAAAATCAAGGCGGAATCTTATTAAAAGGACCGGATAGCCGCTTTCCGGAGGTGAAGTTCGTAACCTCGCTATTATAAATTACGGAACAGGCCACCGATTTTGATATGCTTATCACTTACAACTAGCTCCATCTCCATCTAAGACCCTATCCCATAATGCGACATAAAGATAAATTGACTGAGAAACCTACTTTTTCTCCTTTTCTTGGCGGGAATGACCAAAACGTAGATTACAGTTATTCACATATTACTGTCAAAGTTAACGGTTATGCCGTATGTTGGTCCTCACTTAAGTGCTGGTAAAGACCTGATTAAATTTCAAATAGACAACTCCGGCGATGTTAAAGTCATTGAATTTAAACATATCAAGAATACCGTTTGCTCTCCAGCAAGCGGATATTTTAATTTCGCAATCAGGAAGACATATAATAAATCTCATTAGCTAGTAGTTAATTGTCTCATATATAACTGCACCACTTGCGCTGACACAGCCTCGATATCACTGTCTATTTCGTCCAATACGTAGGATTCAAGTACACCCATGGTTGCCATCCCCAAAAACTTCAAAAAAATACGCTTATCGATGATCGGAAGTGTGTCATCATTCAGCTTTTTATCAATCTCTCCCATAGTAAAGGCCAACAGCTTTTTGCGAAAGGATGAAGCACTGTCACTTTGAAATAAAGCAGCAAAGAATGATTTGTGAAGCTCAAAGTAAGAAAACCACATGAGTGAACCTTCAGTTATGCCGATTTCCTTTTTTTGATCACATATTTCTTGCAGTTGTGCGATATGGTCGTCCACCATTTGATCCAACAGATCGTATTTATCTAGATAATGCAGATAAAATGTTTTTCGACCTACATTGGCTTTCTCTGTCAGATGTTTAACTGTGATGTTATCAAACCCTTCCTGAATGATCATTTGCAAAAAATTAGATTGAATCGCTTGTCTGGACTTTACGATTCTGCGGTCTATTTTATCCATAGCGTCGTCCTCCTGTACATTTCTACACAATGTATGTGGTGTGTGTATTAACACACATGTGAGGTGATGTGGTTATTGAATCTAATGCTTGATTATTTTAACCTTAATATACACAAGGCGAATAATACGCACAAGTGTCATAAATAGAAAAGGTGGTTTTATAGATGATAGTCATCCAAAAGAACGTTAATTTCCTAGCGCAGGGTCTGGCTTTAGCTGCAATTCTCCGAATACCTGAGCAGGCTGAAGAAAAGAAAGGTAATCCGGCTATTGTCTGTGTTCATCCGGGTAGTAGCTGCAAAGAGCAAACAGCAGGCATCTATGCAGAGAAACTTGCCGAGTTGGGCTATGTGACGATTGTATTTGATGCATCGTATCAGGGAGAAAGTGAAGGCGAGCCTCGTCATGCCGAATACCCGTCCGCTCGTGTGGAAGATATTCGCTCTGCTGTGGATTACCTGACTACTCTGGAATATGTCGATGAGCATCGGATTGGTGTACTGGGGGTATGTGCTGGAGGCGGATATGCTGTACATGCTGCAATGACGGAACGACGCATCCAGGCAGTGGCTGCAGTTTCCGTTGCGAACATAGGTCGCGGATATCGTGAAAACGATCCAATTGGAATGTTGGAGCAGGTTGCTCAGCAACGTACGGCTGAGGCACGCGGGGCAGAACCTCTGACTAACCCATGGATTCCTGGAAGCCACGGAGAAAGAGAAGCAGCAGGAATGAATGAACTTGATATTAAACAAGCAGTGGATTACTACCGCACATCTAGAGGTCAGCATCCGAACTCACCTAACCGTTTGAAATTTACAAGTGTAGATTCCATTATTGCCTTTGACGCGTTTCATCTGGCAGACTCTTTGTTAACCCAACCTTTGCAGATCATTGTCGGTAGTATACGGGGAGCGTTTGGTTCTTACCATGATGGTCATGATTTGTATCAACGTGCAGCCTCGGAACATAAAGATCTGTTTATTGTAGAAGGAGCCAGTCATTATGACTTGTACGATAAGACTGAGCCAGTGAAGGAAGCTGTTGACAGATTGGACGCTTTCTATAAAAAGTATCTTTAATGCGCTTTACGGACAACCCTCAGACAATAGACTATGATTTCTTAGCGCATGAATGTAAGAGACTATACTGATCTCTCTAAGAGGCACTCCGTCATCATTCATGGGAATAGATTTGTCTAAGAAAAGAAAATCCAATTCAATACCAAGATAAAATACAAGTTACAGGCGACCTGAGCTCCGAACAATTCGGAATTTGAGCCGCCTGAAACTTGTTTGCTTTAATGTACATTTATTGACTTAGCGAGAGTATCTTCATAATCAAGCTCAATCTTCATGACGTCTGCGGGGGGGGGAGCGGGTGAGAAACTATTTGACTCCAATGTTAAGACATGGTCTTACGAAGATGTGGCCTTGTCTGAAAAGGAAGATCAATATCCGGTTTTATTCTATTCTCATGGTGCAGGCGCTTACCCGCAGCAAGGCACGTTGTACTGTCAAGAGCTGGCTAGCTCCGGCTATATTGTCGTATCCATTGGCCACGCGGAAAGTGGTATGTATAAAAATTCCCCAGAATATTTTTTTATCTGAGATGTATAATTAGTAGCCAAAGGGATGTTGTAGAATGACATAAAGATAGGGCTTTGTTGTCGAGGGACAAGAACATATTCCCATTGAAGTCGCTATTTTAGCGGCTTTTTTATTTTATCGGTATAAGTTCTTGTCCCAAGCTAAGGACAAGAACTTATACCGATTACCGAAATGGACAAGAACATAGACCGATTGCCGATTAGGTGTATATCTAAATAATCAGCATATGCACTTGTTTGGGAACAACTATAAGAATAATGTTACATTAATTAAATCCAAACTCCCGAGTTAGCTGTCTATATAACAGGAGGTGAACGACAATGATCGATGCACAGCAACAAATCAACGCCGCACAAAACGGAGATCACGATGCCTTCGTATCTCTTATAAAGGATCGAACGGATAAGCTGCACCGAGTGGCTCGCCATTATGTACGGGAGTCCAAAGATGCGGAGGATATCGTTCAGGATGCCCTAGTTAAGGCTTATGAGTCACTGCAAACGCTGCAGCAAGCCGAAGCGTTTGAGAGCTGGCTTACCAGAATTGTGGTGAACCGGGCGCTCAATCATTTGGAGAAATCCAAGCGTGTTCACCTGAGCGAAGACCCGCAGGCGCAAGAGCCATTGGTCGTTAATGATATCGATCAAACCCTGGATCTGGAGCG
Organism: Paenibacillus sp. SZ31; assembly: GCF_012912005.1. Lineage (GTDB taxonomy): Bacteria > Bacillota > Bacilli > Paenibacillales > Paenibacillaceae > Paenibacillus. Next base: position 92,621 of record NZ_JABBEA010000002.1, on the reverse strand, counting down.
TGCATTGGCCAGTCTGAATCCGAAGCTGCGTCAGCTCCTATTCTTAAAATATAAGAAGGACCTGACCCAGCAGCAAATCGCCCATCTCCTGGATATGCCATTAGGTACTGTAAAAACACAATTACGGAAGGGGCTGGAACATTTGCGCAACGAAATGGCTCAAGATTTTCTCGAACGAGACCTGGATACATTACGCCTGCAGTTAAGACAACAGGCAGAGCACCAGTTTGCCGTTTCACCGGATTATGATCTGATCGTCAATGATTATCAAGAGAACACCATGAGGGGAACAGGGAAGGGAGAAGCGGGATTCTTATGGGTTAAAACGGGGAGTGATGACGCCGTTTCTGCCACGCTCTCCAGGGACGGCAACTTGCTAGACTATGCCATTTCCTGGGCCTCATTGGACAACGAGACACGGATATCTGAGGAAGAGCTCAAACAGCAGGCAGAGCAATTCCTGGAAGATCATTATCCCGGCGCACTGCGTGATTTTCCGTATTGTGAGATGGAGTGGATGGAAGGGATGTTTGGGTACACACGACAGCAGAAGGCGATGGGGCTGCCGCTTCCTGAGACGGGATGCCTGATTATGGTTCACCCCAGCGGTCGAGTGGTCGCATTTAGGTACTACGGAACCGTTCCAGGGCCAGCACTCCCAACCATGATCACACCAGAAGAGGAACAGATGGCGTGTATGAAGGCGAATTTTTTGCTACATGTGGAATATTGCGTGTTGGACAAAGCCGTGTACACGGATGGTGACGATCAGGTCCATCTTGTTTACGCTCCCCGAAGTAGAGGACTAATCTATACTGCATCATCACAGGAGGAAGTTCCGACAGCCTATAGGGCAGAAGCTGTCCCCTCTGACCCAAGAACTCTGGACGAGTGGCCAGGTGAGTTCCCGCCCGCACGAAGCCTAGAAGAGTGGATTAGCGTAGACAACGACCAATTTCAGTTAGTACAAGACGAAAATATTAGCTCGAACACCAAGTTGATGGTGTGGAAGCAACAGAATGAAGAGCGTCCAGCCAAGAATGACCGGTCTTGGAAGGCCTATTGGGCTGATCAGATGGAGGGAACGGTCAAGGCGCGAGTAGACAGCCAAACCGGACAACTGATTGACTTTGTTTCGCATGGTAAGCCAGATCAACTAGCTCCATTAACCTGGGATCGAGACGCATGTATAGAAGTATCTATGGACTATGTCCGAGGACTAGCAGCCGAAATGTTGCCGTATCTCAAGCTTCTAACTGAAGAGACTGACGACGAAGATCGTTTGGAAATCATTCGCTTTGGTGTATATGTTCAAGACGTATCTGTCAGGGATGAATGCTATCAACTAGTTGTTGACCGCTCTAATGGGAGGGTCAAAAGTTTGATGTCCCCCTCCATAAGGCCAGAACAGTTAAAGAAGCTGGAGACCGTGCCTTCATTTGATTACCAGACAGCCATCCTCCGATGGACGGCACAGGCCAAGCTGCGTCTGCAATGGGAACGGATGCACAATGCTAGGGCGGAAGAGGCCCCGTACGAACTAGTGTATCGAATGATTGGTAGCGAGCACGAGCGGACGCCCGAAGTACTTGATGCGCATACGGGGAAGTTATACGAAAATACGTTTTACTGACAAACAAAAACATCTAGCCCGAAACTAAGGGGTGGAAGGCATTCAAAAGCCTGCGGACGTAGAACAGCATTTTAAAAATAGACGTTTAACACAATGTTCTATAGAAAAACTTGTTGAGAAATATGCAACAGCCTTTGGAAAGCCGGCTTTGACGGTTCATTCTTCTTTGAGGCATTCATTTTCCATTATTTAGACAAAGGGCATAAATTCATGAATTTGGAGGATGCGAGAGTCGATCAAACCGGCATATTAATTGTGACCATTGAATTTTAAAAACGCCGAACTCGGAATATGAGTTCGGCGTTTTAGATAGATTATACGACGGAGGGGTGGGAGTTAAAACTACAAACTCATGTCGAGGGACAAGAACTTGTACCGATTACCGTAATGGACAAGAACATCGTCCGATTTCCGATTAGATGTGTACTTAAATAAAAAGTACATAAGCCCTCATTAGTACCAAATAATTTTATATAAGAACATTCACATTAAAATATATTACTTATGTAACATTTCTCAAAGAAAGACTCCTAAATTATAGTCTTTCTTTTTTGTCTCAAACTCTCAATAAAAACAGGTAGTTATCTCGATAAACTTAATGGAGCGAGTAAATGAAATAATAATTGCTTCTCGATCGTGTATGCGATATATTGCATATAAGAATAATTGTAATGAGGATGAAAAAAATGCCAATTCCTAAAGATTTTTCCTTACCAGTCCGTATGTCCGCAAAAGAAAGAGCGTTTTCTCAGATTCAGCGATGGATCATTGATGGAACACTGCAACCCGGTGAAAAGCTTATTGATGCGGAAATGGCTGAATCGCTTGGAGTCAGCCGGACACCGATTCGGGAGGCATTTCAGTTACTCGAAGTTCAAGGCCTCGTGTCCATGCATCCAGGAAAAGAAACAAAAGTAACGAATATTGAGAAAAACGATATTTTTAAGATGTATTCAACGATGGCTGCTCTTCAGGCCTTAGCTGCTGAAATCACCGCCCAAACTATTGTTCCAGAACAGATCGAGAAACTAAGATCCATAAATTTGGAATTCGCAAGTTCTATTAAAAATGGACAAGTTTATCAGGCTATGGAGGTGGATGAGCAATTTCATAATTATATTGTGGAGCTCTCAGATAATCCTTATGTAGCTACATTTAATACATCTCTTCAGATTCACATTAGGCGATTTAAATACGTATTTTTAAAACAACCTATTACGGCTACACTAGCTTCAGTTGAAGAACATGATCAGATTATTAAAGCTTTTGAAGGCAAAAATAGCAACGATGCCCATAATTTAATGAAACAAAATTTTATTCGACCGATGCAGGAACTGAACGAAATACTTTGAAATGAGGGAAGAAACATGGAAAATAAAAAAGATCTTCGCATTCGAAGCAAGGTAATCAGTGAAGGTGCTAACCGGGTACCGAACAGAGCGATGCTGCGTGCAGTTGGATTTCAAGATGAGGATTTTAAAAAGCCAATGATCGGAATAGCAAGTACGTGGAGTGAAGTAACACCGTGTAATATGCACATCAATGATTTAGCGGTGCAAGCTAAGCGGGGCGCACGTAATAACGGCGGTGCTCCACTAATTTTTAATACGATTACCGTTTCTGATGGGATCTCGATGGGGCATGGCGGGATGTTGTTCTCGCTACCAAGTCGGGAAGCTATAGCTGATTCGATTGAAATTGTGACCGGAGCCGAGCGTTTTGACGGCGTTGTTGCAATCGGTGGGTGTGACAAGAATACGCCTGCATGTTTGATGGCTATTGGACGGATGAATATTCCTTCTGTTTATGTATATGGAGGAACCATTCAACCTGGTAATCTCGACGGTAAAAAAGTGGATATCGTTTCAGCTTTTGAAGCCGTTGGGCAATATCAAGATGGAAAAATAACAGACGAACAATTGCATAAGGTCGAATGCAGTGTTTGTCCAGGTCCAGGGGCTTGTGGGGGGATGTATACCGCTAATACGATGGCCGCAGCTGCAGAAGCAATGGGTATGTGTTTGCCTGGTTCTTCTTCGACATCAGCTATCTCAGCGGATAAAGCATTGGAATGCGAAGCAGCCGGTAAGCAGGTCATCTCACTTCTTGAACAGGAAATCTACCCAAGAGACATTATGACGAAGAAAGCATTTGAGAATGCGATCACCGTTGTTATGGCTCTAGGGGGATCAACCAACGCATTTCTCCATCTGCTAGCTATTGCGCACTCCGTAGAAGTGGATTTAACCTTGGATGATTTTGAACGAATTCGCTTGCGTGTTCCTCATTTGGCAGATCTGAAGCCAAGTGGTCAGTATGTCATGCAGGATTTGAATGATATTGGTGGTGTTTCCGGGGTAATGAAGCTATTGCTCGCTGAGGGATTACTTCATGGGGATTGCCTCACCGTAACTGGTAAAACGTTGGCGGAGAATTTAGCGGAAGCTGCTCCACTACAGAATGATCAAGAGATTATACGTCCACTCAATAATCCGCTTAAACCAAATGGACCACTGGTTGTGCTTCGAGGAAACCTAGCTCCTGAAGGCGCTGTTGCCAAAATGTCAGGCATGAAGATACAACAGTTTTCCGGGCCGACAAAGGTGTACGATAGCGAAGATGAAGCGACAGAAGCGATCATGAATGATGAAATTCAAGAAGGGGACGTATTGGTCATACGCTATTGTGGACCGAAGGGTGGACCAGGTATGCCTGAGATGCTTTCCGTTACAGCACTCATTGTAGGGAAAGGTCTCGGTGGGAAAGTTGCTCTCATAACAGATGGTAGGTTCTCGGGTGGCTCGCATGGATTTGTAGTCGGCCATGTATCCCCTGAGGCACAAGTAGGTGGACCGATCTCATTGCTTAGAAATGGGGACATTATTACCATTGATAGCGACATTCAGGAGATGAAGGTTGAGTTATCAGAAGAAGAGCTAGCTGCTCGAGCACAAGCTTGGGTACAACCGCCACTGAAAGTGAAATCCGGGGTACTTGCCAAATATGCTAAATTAGTTTCCTCTGCTTCAAGAGGTGCAGTAACAGATTTGATGGAATAGACAATTAAACATTGATGCTACATATAAAATGGGAGGGGAGAAGCTACTACAACGAATGCATGAAGCGCGCTAAACAAAAAAACGCCAGCTTTAGAGATCAAGAATGTCGCAAGAAAAAGATGAAGAATTTAGTTTCATCATTTGAAAATGAAGTGCACCCCCTAGAATAGACATTGGAAAAACCCCTGAGTTTAGCCGATGAAATTCTAGGGGGTGTATTTTTGCCGGCTAGTGCAGGAATGTTTGGATGGTCTAAATCTCGAATGAGTAAATATTGCCAATGCAATACATATGTACAAAATACGAGTTTTGTGAAACAGTAGTAATGATTTAAAAGCTGCACCGGGATTTTTACCCCTGTACAGCTACTTCTTTAGAATCTCCGACTTAATCCCAGACTACTTCTGTTCCTGCTATAAAGTCGTGAATCGCACGTCGATCTTCACGCAGACCGACCATAAACGCACTCACGATAACTCCGATACCCAAAGTTATTACATACACAAGTCCAGCTACAACAACTCGCATCAGCATCGTACCAATTTTTGGCGGTTCGTGTGTATCGTATTGGCGGATTCGAATTCCACATATACGTTTGCCTATGGTTCGACCATACCAGTAAACTGGTAATAAAATTGAGTATAACGCACTAAGCAGTTTGGCAATCGGCTCATCCGTATCAAAGTTGCCCGTCAGCACACCTGCAATAATCACTAACGGAATTGAAATAATAAGACTATCCAATACACCTGCTCCTAATCTAATCCAAAAACCTGCTTTATACAAAATGCTTTCCTCCAAACTACAATTTTAAACTAAACGGCTAATTTACTTCATGAACTCCCTTCATTAAAATATCTAACTTTATGTACACAACCCAAATAGTATAACAGAAAATTTTACCTTTTTACGATAAAACTCCTATTTCATTTTAATTGCATTCTTTGTGAATTTTATAACAAACTATCGAATTACTTACATAATCCTTTCTAAATATTGTATTTGGCCTCTGAGCCCCCAATGAAAACACCATAATAATTATGTAAACCAAGAAGGCTACTCAACATTTGTTAAGTAGCCTTCTGTTCTTTCTGCATTTGCCCTCTTCGCCAAATCTTATTCTCCATGATGGCATAGACTACACCGGCGATGGCAAATATCCATATCGATGTTATTCGATTCAGATCGTATCCATTCACGAAATATGGACTGTACATTTGATCGAAAACCCATAGGCCTCCACATCCAAACCCAACCATATAGATGAAAGTTCTCACCATAGGAAAGCGTACATATTTCCGCAACAGCCATGCGATCGGACTAAGAATAACAATAAAAAAAGCGAGTAAATAGTGACCGAAGCCCAGAATGAGCGATAAAATATATATTACTCCCCCTGCATTACGTAAGCCGTAATACTCTGTCGTTGTAATTTGGTACCCTTCAATCCTTTCAAGAACGAGATATGCCGTTAAGCTTATCCCTATAAATATAAGTCCTAATACCATGTACCGTTGAACCGTGTTCACCAACATTAGATCACCCCAATGTCTAAACGCAGCTCGAACCGCTCAAGTTACATGATTTCGAACAAACTACACAATTACACATAGGCCGCCATTAGGTTCTATTAAATGTTAAAGTTAATCCATCGTAAATTGCTATAATTCAACGACTACTTCTGTTCTTCCAGAATCATTGTACCCAGGCGGTCCATAAGTTCCATTCTTCCCATGGCTGTGTACGAGTAGTTGTAATTATCGACATTAGAGATTTTATAGATCTTTTCATTCTTCACGGCGTTCATGTTATTCCACACCTTGCTATCGACCATTTTATTCTCACTATTCTCCATCAATAGCAGACGATCCGGATTAACAGTAACTAGAGCCTCTAGAGCGATCTCTTTGCCTCCCCAACCCTCAGGATCAGGGATACCGTCTGTACGCTTCAGGCCCCATTCACTATATAACATCTCAGCTGCACCTTTATTGGAATAGATGACCAGATTGTTTGGATATGTCTCAATTACGGCAAAGGATTCACCATTTACAGCCGCCTCCAGCTTTTGTTTCCACTCTGCAGATTTCGCATCATACTTGGCCAGATATTCATCTTTCTTGCTTTCTTCTCCAAACGTATATGCCAGGAATGTCAGGCGCTCTCTCCAATCATAGTAGGAATAAGGCAATGCAATCGTAGGCGCAATTTTGGATAAGGTTTCATACTGATCCGTGTTAAAATCCTTTCCCAGAATAATCAGGTCCGGATTAGCACCCGCTATAGCTTCAATGCTGAACGGGAAACCATACCAGCCCAGATTAACGGTATCTGCACTCAGTTGATCCTTAATGGTTGGTGTAAGTTCCTCCGGGTTACCGTAATCTGCGCTCATCGTGGCCACAGGTGTTTTCCCAATGATCAGTAGTTCTTCTGTAGAGCCGGATAGATCAACAATGCGCTCTGGATTCAAAGGGATCGTAATCTCTTCTCCATTCGGGTTGGTAATCAATTTGGTCGTCGCTTGTGTGGTTGCCTCTGAGGAGCTGGCCAATTCATTGGTGGTCTGGGTCGTTCCACAAGCCGCCAAGGTGAGCATACAGCATAGTGCAATCCATACAGGAATTCGTTTAAACATCGTTGTCATTCTCCTTTTATGTCAGTTCAATAGCCACATTAGGCTTATCCGTTTACTTTTACCTGCCAGCCTTCTGCATCCTGTTGTAATTGCCACAACCGAGCGTAGATGCCTGAGTGATCTAACAATTGCGCATGAGTTCCTTGCTCTACGAGCTGACCTTGGTCCAATACAAGGATCTGATCGGCATTTTGAATGGTCTTTAATCGGTGTGCAATCAAAATAACCGTCTTGTCCGCGACTAGCTCATTAATCGCTTGCTGTACCGCGGCTTCGTTCTCCGGATCAAGTGAGGCGGTGGCTTCGTCAAGCAATACGATCGATGCATTTTTCAACAAAGCACGTGCAATGGAAATACGCTGCTTCTCCCCACCAGATAACGTCGATCCACCCTCGCCAACGAGCGTATCGTACCCTTGAGGCAGACTGGAGATAAACTCATGACAACAAGCTCTGCGTGCCGCCTCTTCAATCTCGAATTGCGTAGCGTCTTTCTTTCCTACACGGATGTTGTTGCCGATCGTATCCTGGAACAGATACACGTCCTGGAAGACCACTGAGATATCCTGTAACAGCTTCTCCGGGTCCATCTGATCAACGGGTCTGCCACCAATGCGAATAGTTCCTTGCTGTACGTCCCAGAAGCGGGCAATGAGACGTGTGACTGTACTCTTACCACTACCGGATGGGCCAACCAGCGCTGTAATGGTATGCGGCTCAATCGTAAAGGACAAGTCTTTCAAGACCGGCTGCCACTCATCATATCCAAAGGTCACTTGGTCAAATGAAATCGCCTGATTGGGCTGTACATCTCCCGTTCCTGCCATCGGGGCCTCCTGTTGCACATCCATAATGCGTCTTGCACTATATGCAGAGTACCGCATCTCCCCATAACTCATCAGTACAACCGTCAATGGTTCGAATACCTTCGTACCTACCAGCAAAAATAACAGAAATACCGGTAATGACAACTCACCGCCTGCAAGCAAATAACTGCCCACCAGAATCATCCATGTCATCCCTGATCGTGCAAGCAACATCGCGCCCATGATCATCGGTCCCATGATGCCTTCCAACCGAATGGAAGCGGATTTCAATTCGTCAAAAGAACGACGCAGCCGTTCAAAACGTTTGCCCCCCATATTGTGGGCCTTAATCTCACGAATACCGCTCAGATACTCCTGCAGCCGACTGGCGGCTTCGTTTTTGGCTCGAACATGGTTCTCACTCAGTCGTGCCTGAATGGAATCCGTAAGCCATAACAGAGTCACACCTAAGGGAACCGCAATAAACATGGCTACGGCCATTCTCCAATCCACCAACAGTAGTCCGCCAAAAGCGAGCACAGGAAGCACAATCGCACTGATCAGCTGTGACAGATTGTGAGAGATCGTATGCTCAACCTGACCATAATCACTCAGGATCAGATTCGTCAGATCGCCAGGATCACGTTTTCCGAAAAATCCTAACGACAGATGGCGAATATGTTCCGCCAACTTCAACCTTCCTGAGGCCGCAAGGCTGTATGCTGCCCGATAGGTCTTATCATAGAGCGAAGCATAAGCCGCATACTCCACCAGAAGCCAGGCAAACAGGATACAGCATACAATCCACATTCGGTTGATATCCAGTCCTTTGTCCGGTTCAGCGAATGACTTATAAATCGTATTAAATATATCCACAAGCAGCGCCGCAGGAACAATCTTCGCAATCCCGTCCAGAATCGCTGCAATTACCGAAGGAAGCAGACTACGAGGGTTGCCGCCAGATATATTGTATAAATAATTCTTCATCGTCCTGCACCTCCAAGCTTCCAGGAAGCCGCACTGATATGGGCCTGCCACATGTGCTCATACACGCCGCCTAATGCACGCAATTGATCATGTGTCCCACGCTCGGCAATCGTTCCCTTGCGGATCACGAGTATATGCTCGGCTGCACGAATCGTTGTTAGACGATGAGCAATAATCAGTACTGTTTTGCCTTGAACCAATTGGGCTAGACCTTGCTGGATCTTGTGTTCATTCTCTGCATCTGCGTAGGCCGTCGCTTCATCCAGGACCAGAATGGGAGCATTTTTAAGCAGTGCTCGTGCAATTGCAATTCGCTGTGCTTCACCACCAGATAGATACGTACCGCCTTCTCCAATTTTGGTGTCATATCCGGCATCCAGTTTGTCGATAAACTCATGACAGCAAGCAGTTTGAGCCGCAGCTATAACGTCCTGTCGTGAAGCTGATGTATTGCCCATCCGAATATTTTCTTCAATCGTATCGTAGAACAGATGTACATCCTGAAATACAAAGGACACGGTATCCATCAGTTTCTCCGTCCCCATCTCCTGGATCGGAATTCCACCAATCGTAATCTCACCTTCCTGTACATCCCAGAAACGAAGCAATAGATTAGCAATGGTCGACTTTCCTCCACCCGAAGGTCCGACAAGCGCGGTCATCTCTCCTGCTTTGGCTACAAAATCAATCTGTTCAAGTACGGGTTTATATGCTTCGCTCTCCTTACGCTCATAAGCAAAAGATACCTGCCGAAAGGCAACCTCATATGTATCCGGAACTTTAGGCAACTCAGGTTCTTGTACAACCGGCTCAGCAAACACCGATTCAATCCGTTTCTGTCCTTCCACAATCTCTCGCATCCCACTACCCAGATACATTAACTTCAATAACGGAGCAGATAGACTCGGGGTAATGATCAGAAACAGAATAAACGTGATCGCAAACGACTGATTCCCCGCATTTCCACTCGACAGCAGAATACCCACCGGAACGATGAAGGTAAATAACGAGATCATGATTACAAAAAACAGCCCGTAAGATGTTTTACATAAATCTGTTATTTTCAACGAAATATCCCGATATCGCGTCACCGCTTGTTTAAACGTCAGAAATGAATCAGCTGTAATGCCAAATACTTTGACCGCAGGCATACCTCTCACGTATTCAACACCCGTCGCATTCATTTCTTCAATAGCAAGCTGGAAATCACGATAAGCCTGACGGCCGCCTTCGCTGCGGAAGATACGACTTTGCAGCCAGAACCCGATTCCGATCGGAACCAACAGCGCCAGCGCCATCCGATAATCGAGCCAGAACAAGTAACCCAGCAGCATTAACGGAATAACGATCGCACTCACCAGATCCGGCAACTGATGGGCGATAAATTTCTCGATTTTCTCCACACTGACTTCGATGATCTTCTTCAGCTCACCGGTTGCCGTTCGGGTGTGATACCCCATGGGTACTTTGGCAACATGCTCCGCAAGTCTCACTCTGAGCTGGTACAAAATGTTGAACGCAGCGATGTGTGAGCACATCCCCCCGATATAGAGCGCAATGAGCCCTGCAATCAGGGCTACGAATGCGACAATCCCCCAATAGATCAACAGATCTCTGTCCATGGCAGATGGTTGGCCCGCATGAGTTAGCAGTTCCTCGACGATCTTGTACACCCCGATAAAAGGAACAATCTGCAATAGACTCGACAGGGTCGAGAAGATACTTGCTGTGATCAGCAGACCTTTACGCTCCTTCGTTACTTGCATTAGTCCGGACACTTCAGATGTGTTGTTCATCTCACCCCTCCTGATATTAATAATCATTCTCAATATAGCACAGTGCTATATACGCACATTAATATCTCACAGGGCACCTGGCTACCGCTACCCCAATCCGGAGCAAAAGTACCTCAATACGGATTATAAGTAGATGCTACGAGTAGACTACTAGAACGTTTGATTAAAATACGTGGATGGTGTCATGCCATACTTTCGTTTGAATTGCGCGGAAAAGTGACTTGATTTATTAAAACCAACCGCTGCAGCTGCCGTGGTCACATTCATCTGTCTGGTCTCCAGCAGGTAATACGCTGCCTCTAGCCTTTGCTCAATGACATATGCATGTACAGGAAAACCGAACAATTGCTTGAATCCTTTTTTCAGCTTGAATTCATTCAGACAAACTTGTCTGGATAGCCCTTCAAGAGTTGGCGGATGTGCCAGATTCGCATCGAGAATGTGCTTCGCCTGCTGCAAACTGGTCAGGTCCGTCCGGGACAACCCATCATGATTCGTAGGTAACTGGCGCTCCAGAATACATTCACTGAAATATACCGCGAGCAGCTCAAGTGCTTTTCCGTTTAAATACAGTTGTTTCAGTTCTCCCGAATACGGGCATTGTGTCATCTCGTTAACGATTCGAGTCATCGTGGGTGTCATCTTCGCATTATAGAAACCTCCCCCACTTCCAGCGATGGCTGTCATGAGTTGTTGTATGGGAAGTTGCTGCATCATTCCACTGATCGGTGTCTGATCCAGCTTCAACGTAAATCCCTTGAAGTGCTGCTGTAATCCAAACTCACACGTACTGCTCGTATCTCGACTGCCATATGCAGAACTTTCCTGGGTATGTACATGGAACTCCCCCAGCTTGCCATCAATGTTCCATGATATGCTCTCACCAATGCAGAAGCTTAACTTGATACTGTCATCCTGCTCCAGACTGCTCAAGGCGGTTGGCCGATGGAATATCGCATCACTATACACGAGTTCCATGGAGGGATGAATTCGATTCAACTGCCAGTAACCCTGACCAATCTCTTCTGGAATATGAATGATTCGTTCGGCAGAACTGCTTTGGTAAAATGTATTTAATCTCGCTGCCAATGCACAGCGTTGATCTTCTTTATTTTGAATGGCGTACCATGTCTCTGACACCTTGGATTGCATCTGACTTCCCCTCTCGTTGTCTGTTGTTTCAGCTTATTATATAAGAAAGAAGCCATATTGGACATATGGCCTCATACTCTGAATCTGATGAATTGTGAGAAGACACTCACTCATGGAAAGCTTTCCAGAACGAACCTTCTGTATTAATAATGTCCTTGATCTGGACAAAAGGAATCGTAAACGTTGGAAATCCTGCCGCATAGGGCGCGATGTCATATGGATTGAAGTAGAGATTCAGAGCATCCGCTGTGACAAAAAATGGCTGATCCGCAGTAATCCCCGTATAGGTGTCCGGAAACACATACGAGTATTGAGGATCATTTTTGATCTGATCCCCCACAATCTGGCTCAACACTTTTACATAGTCACTATTCGGTTTAAATAGATCCTTCAACTCATACAACTGACCATTCGTCAGATTAATGATCGCATAGATCATCGTAGGCATGCCATGCGCTGCACCAGCCGGATAGTTATAACCTGTAAGTTGCAGTTGCAGCAATTGCTGCTGATAGAACGTAATATCAAAATCCCCTGTATACGTGTAATCCAGCTGCTGATCGGCAGGGATTGGTTTAACCTGAGAGAGTGCCTTCAACTTGGCATTTAGTGCTAGCTGCTCCGCTTGGTTCGTCAATCCCTCCACCTGCGGATAATATACAAGGTAATCCCTGTTTGGTTTGTACTTCTCTTCGCGTACACGGTACGGCGGATGTAGCGGAACGATCGTATTTTGACGCCAGATGATCTGTCCGGCCCGATTTACATACGATAAACGCTGGTCTACATAGGCCTTGATCAAATCAGGTGCCACAACCTCCAGCGTACCCGAACCCTCAACACGGGGATATCCTTGAGCAGGTCGTCCGCTCAAATCCAGCAGATACGTCTGTCTTCCATCCGATGCGGAAGCAAGGCCGTTTTTGTAATTGCCTACTTCGCGATATAGGAACTCCGTAAGTCTTCTGCCATTGGTATCTGCGATCGCGTATACAGAGCCAATATAAGGCTGCTCCGGATTAACCGCTTGCCCCAGCGCATAACGATGCTCGCCTAGTTCGCGGATGTCATTATAGGCAGGTTGAATGATAAACGATCCTTGCGTATTAATGACACCGTAGATGGACTTGTAATCCTCCGCTGTATTGACAATCGCTTGCCCGTCGCTAAAAGGAAATGCCGATGAAAATTTGGGCTGAATGCGAATATTACCCCGTTCGTCGATGTACCCATATTTGCCCGAGGCCTCTTTTTGAAAAGCGAGTAGTCCATCTCCTAATGGTCCCACATAAGCAAATGGATACGTCGCGAGCCGATGTCCATTGCGATTAATGAGCGCATATTCATTGTCCTTGATCTGCACAACCGCTTTGCCATCTTGAAAATCGTTCGCTGACACGAACTGTGCCGGAATTACCTCATTGCCCGAAGCATCCAGATAACCATACAGACTCACCGATCCATCTGTCTGACCAGGATTAGAATCGTAAAACAGCGCTCGGCCGTCCTTCATATTCGAGATATACGAGTACGCGCGTTTGGTCAGGACCGTGCCTTGTTCATTAATCATCTTAAATCCTTGAGAATCAATCACCATCGCCCGTTCTTCAGAAAAGGAATTGATGGAATCGTATACAGGTTGAACGACATACTGCCCTTGAAGATTAATCACACCGGCTCGACCGTCCTTGACCACAACAGCCAATCCATTGGGCTGAAACGCATGGGCGTCATCCAGAACCGGCTCTAGCCGAACATGTCCCTGCGCATCCATATACCCCCAACGAGTCCCACTCGTGGTTCGAACGGAGATCGGATATAACCATGTCGCTACCCGGGCATGACTTAAAGGGACCATCGCCTGCTTAATTTTCTTTTCCAGCTCCAGCAGCGCCTCTCTGGAAGGATACGCTTCCGGAAAGCTGAGTGCCTTCTGAACGGAAGCGAGTGCTGCCGGATACTGGCCCGCATGGTACTGAGCATCCGCAAGGTAATACCAGTAAAAGATATAATCAGGATATTGCTGGGTTAGTTGCTCGTAATATTGCACTACTTTGGGATAATAGGTTGCATATACGTCCGGTGCAGGAACCCATTTCCCATTCTGCCATCGGATAATCTCCACACGATAAGCTTCACCTGTGTCATGGATCCAGAGTGCAATCTCCACTTTCCCATCTCGACCATGCGGACCAGGCATATCTATAATCTCTGCATAGCTATAATATAGATCGTCAGGGGCCAGATCTTTGAGCCCTGATTCGGTCCACTCATATACGGCAAGCTTAGACCAGATCGCACCGATCCGCCAACCGATGATGAGATTGTTCCTTGCTGTTGAAGTTACAGGGGCTGCAGTCATTAAAGTCACCCCATACCCCAATCCCTTGATTAGTGCCATCTTGATCCAATGTCCTTGAACAAATTTCAGAATGAGTAAATACAGCTCACCGTTCAACTGATAGACTGCGGCAATCTCCGGCATGCCATCACCAGTAAGATCAGCCGCGTAGATCGCTGGATGTTGGACAGGTTTATCAATAGTGACGACCGTTGCACCAGCCGGAATATGTTGATTCACAATTTGCGTTAACAGCGGTTCGCTCATGGACATTTCAATTTCCTCCCTTATGACCGCATTCGCCTAATGGTATGCGTCATAAATCGGGATATGACATCAGAACGAATATAACTGAGAACAATTGTAATTCTCATCCTGTTTCTAAACAAACATTAAATGTTGATATTTTTCGATCTGTAAATACATCGAACTAGAGAATAGCAAAAAAAAGATTTGCAGTGGCCTTGTAGCCTTCTGCAAATCTTCTTATCTTCTATATTACATCTTATTATCTACATCATATCGCTTCATGTGCCTTCGCTTCGATAACTAACCAATATCACGCCTCTTCTTGCACACTGAGCTGTACATATTGGGTGAGACAACAATACTGAGATAACAGCAGTTCTTCATCACCTTGTCCAAGAGCCACGCTACGCCCTTCGTTAATGACGTGATTCAGCAATTCATGAAGAAAACTCTTCTGCAACCGTAAGGATTCCACTGCGAGCTGCTCAAGTACCTCAATATCTCGGATCGTAAACTGGGATAACCCGCGCAGTAGCAACTCTTCAGACCATCCACTAATTTTCTGCATGAACTGATTATGCTCTTCCAAGTCTTCCCATCCTTCCATTGCCAATATCCAGTTTCAGACTGAGCACCGTTTGACCCTTCAGGAAACTGATCGGGCTGATCCGTTTTGATTCCACACGAACAAAGGCATAGAAGTGCTCGAGTGATTGAACACCATATCCTGACTCCAGTCTTTGAATCATCGTTTGCCAATCACTTGAATACGGGAGAGTAAGTGCCAATCGTTCTCCTTCGACACTCTCAACCGTCAGGACCAGATCCTGCGTTTGTTTGACAAAGTTATGGTCCACGATTCGAGCAACTTTGATCACAGCCAGTCGTTCTTTGGGAGCAGCAAACAAGTCAAATGTTGGCGATTCCTCTTGAAGTACAGACGATACATCTTGCATGTACTTGCCCATATTCAACGTTTCCACACCCATTCGTGGCAAAATCGTAAGCTTTGCACCTTCCCCGGAAGAGATCCGGCGTTCTTCATTTACTTTAACGGAATGGAATTGAACTTCTTCACCCACAAACTGGCGAAATGTCAGATGAGGCAGCCACGGTGTGAATGCGCCGTAATGCTCTGTATACGAGAACTGCTGATCATCATAATATACAGCACGTACATCGCTATAAGTGTAGATTTCCGCATCATCGAAACAATAGAAGTAATAGGTGATTCCACGGAAACCGGATCGTGTCTCCCACGCATCAGCTCCCAGTCCATACAGGTGAAGTGAAGGAACCGTAAAGTATTTACTTCGAAAACTGCCAATGAGCTGACTCTGCTGAATGACAGATACCTTTTCTTCTTCAAGAACCTGGAGTGCAAGATACAGCTTGCTTACCCGATCCAGCATGGATTGCATGGAGAAACGTATATGTCTGTTGAAAAACAACTGTAGTTCTCCTTGTATCCCTCGTAAACTGCGTTCTATGTCAGGCAGGTTGCCACTATGAGCTGCGATTGCCAGGGTCTCCAGTTGTGCCATATAAGACTGAGGAAGACGGGCCAGTCCCGTCTTCAACAATCCTGCCAGCATAATACGACATTCCTGCACCGTCTGCAGAGAGAACTTGGCTTCGTACACTCGTCCGCTTAATGCATCCGTATCATCCAGGCCTCTTAGTACCCGATATCGTAGCAAAGCTTCAAGCTTGGCCATCTTCCCGGCAGTCTGCGGCACTTTACAAAGTGCTTTTGCAAGGCTCGCTTCCTCCGTAAAAGACACCTCGATATTCTGGCTTTTCAGATGCACCGTAAGAAGTGAATCTTCGATGATCTTAATTTCTTCTGGGTATCTCAATCGGAAAACAACTTCCTCAATCATGGAAGAACTATATGACTTAATTAACACGGTAAGGTCAGACTCCGTCATCCAGCGGAAGCGAGACTCGATCTCACGTGATACCGTATGCGGAATTTCGCTTGGAGCGTCCACATCTGATACTAAGTCTGTTACTGATTCTGTTACCGATACGTTTTTTGGTGCGTCCGACGAAGCATTATTCGATATCCCTGAGTCCTTATCCGGCACATGCTTTTCGTCTGCACTTATCGAATCCTCTGACGAATGTTCGCGTTGATCATATAGAAGTGCGATCAGCACATGCTTGCAGATATGTTCTGCAGGGCAGGAGCACTCCCAATGGTCCAGCGTATTTTCAAGCGTACAGTGTGTCCCGTCACTGAGCTGACAACTCACAGATGATTCGTTCCATGTGTACGTTACACTCACACCGTTGTCCAACTCTTTCAAAGACCTTTTGTACAACCCCTTGTTGGCATAACGAATCAGATAATCCTCTGTACACAGCTTCGAGAAACTTCGGAATTTCTCCTTGAACCCACTCACGTCATCAACGCCCCGTTGCTCTCAGAATATCGTAGATCGTTTCACTGAACACGCGACCTGGAACGTTGCCCAGAGCAATGGATTTGTTGTCACCATAATAATAATGTTGCTTGCCACTCGGTTTGAAGAAATGTAGGGATTCCAGTGTAATATCATCCAATCCCTCGTAATACGTGATGCTCGTACCGCTGAATTGCAATTCTGCAACAAGATCTCCGTACTCTTTATAAAATTCATGATACCAGCCGCCGTCCTGTGGCGGTCCTTTGATCCAGCCGTATTTCTCCAGTGCTTTAGGGAAAGCCGTTGGTGAGAAATCAGACTCGGGCAGATGATCGTATTCATTCTTCGTTTTATCCTCATCTTCCGGCTGGTGAATCTCACGATTTAATTGCTCGAATGGCTGCTTGATCTCGTAATCCTCCAACTGCGTTGTCCAACCTTCAAGGGTAGCCTGATCCAATTCCAGTGGGTGTATAAGTCCCACCTGCGCACCTGAAGGCAGATCAACCTCATCCTCGTCCACTGTATTGAATGTGCCATCCTCCATATAACGGAACGTGCTGATCAGAGCGCCATCCTCATACGTTCCCCAGATCAGACCAACAGCAAATTTCTGCATAATTACATTTTCTACAAACAGGGCTTTCCACTCATCGGCAGACCATAGACGTTGTTTGGACAATGACTCTTCCAGACGCTGTGCCTGAATGCTAACCATGGATTTGAGATCTTTTTTCAGTTGCGTGAAACGTGCCTTGGACTGCGCTGCCAATTCAGGATCATCTTTCTGTGTAGGAGCAGGCAGACTCTTCACGGATTTGCCTGTTTCTTCATTCAAGACAACGACTTGTAAGTCTCCATTCACCTTAATCAGGAATGAACGCTCGCCATAACTAAGCTGCATGGTTCCTTTTTCATCAAAACCAAGTGTGGTGACCAGCCGATCCTCCAGTTGTTCCGAGGTAAGTCCCATATTATCCGCTGCAAGCTGCAACGCTTCTTCTGCTGCACCTTTCACCTGACGGTTCTTCACGCCACGTTTGATCTTGTCAATCGCCATAAGAGCAGATGGATCTTTCAGGTAAGCGAGCACTTTCACAGCATCTGCAGCAATCGCGCCGCGGCTATTTTCTGTCCATTCCTTAATTTGCGGAGCCAGAATATTCACAATCTGAATATCACCAAAGAGTGCTGATACATACATCACCCATTTCTCTTTTGCAGGAGCACCTTCCTGAATCCAGACCTGGAGCAGTTCACTTGCAAAACGAGCGAGCGATGCGTCACTTACGTAATCCCGCAATTCATTTAATCTTTCATTGGGTCCTGATGTGTGATCCAGCGATTGCACCAAAGCATACTGCTTAATCCGGTCATCTAAAGGCTGATTGTCTTCAATACGAATCAGTGAAGGGAGATCTTTCAAGGACAACCAGCTCAGTCTCGACAACTTTTTGGCATCTGCCTGATCAGCGAGTGCAGCATGGGCATACTCTGGACTTAAATCTGCGGTATCCAGCAGAATTTGGATCAAGCTCTTCCACTCATCGGACTTTTCTTTCTTCAAAAGCTCACCGTACAGTTCCTTGCTGTTTTCCAGACTACGGATCGCGGTCAGAGCCATCTCTTTAATCGCCACTTTTTTCTCCGAGAGGTATACGAGTGTATACAATTCCTGATCAGGGATTCGGTTGAATTCGGCTAAGGCCACACCGTTGGCCTTTTTGGACGAATCCTGCAATCCGGCACGAATCGCTTCAGCCAATATTTTTTTCGATAACTCATCACGCTGTTCAAAGGTAAGCTCCAGAATTAAAATGCGCGTATCCGTTGGCAGTTTCTTGTACTGTGTCAGTGCATAGTCCAGATTCTGCTGAATGATTCGGCGGTATTCGTCATGCGGCATCGATTTGTATCTGTAGTCGGTCATGCCATTAAGTGAGATCAGGCTGGTTAGCAATTTCTCACGTTGCACCTCAGGGTCTTGCCCGTAACGTTGAAGCAGCTGCTCTCCACTAAAAGCGTATGAATTGTACATGTCTGAGATAATATCCAGTGTCCAATCGGGATGAGTGGTCAGGATTGCGAACCTGCGCATTGCCTCCGACTCCAAGGGTAGGAAACTGATGCTTATCAGATTGTGAATACGCTTCTTGTCCCGATTCAAGTTATTAAACAGCCCACGACTATTCGGGTCCTCCCAATATTCCTCAAGGGAGTTCTCCCCGCTTAAGTATCTTGCAATCGTAAGTCCTTGACGTCCCCCATCCAAAGGATGCCGAAGAGCGTTGAATACCGCTTGCTCCAGTGACCCCTCCGCATTAGGCAATGTCAATCCTTGATCCTCCATGAATTTCTGAATGCAGAGTTTGAGGAATGGCGGTTTCATAATCTCGTATGCTCGAATCGCTTGTTCAGGACGATTCGCGATCGCGGATTGTAACATGTTCCAAGATACCGTGTACGAATTAAGCTCGTCCCGCAACATTTCAACCAACTGATAAGGCTCATCCAGAGGCACAAGTCCAGCAAGCAGATCATTTGGACTCTTTGCTCTAGGGTCCATACTCAGCAAGTAACGGCGAACTTCAAGTGGATAAATCTCATGTAATTGATGTATTGTTTGAAGCAAAACATTCCCAATCTCACTATTTGTATCAAGGAACCGTTGTTTACCTCCACTAATGTTAATCAGGTACAACAAGGCACCACTCACAAGCACCATAGTTTGATGGAATACAGTGTGTGAACATTGCTCTTTTGGAGAGAAAGACGTATTGGGATAAAACTCAGCTATGAGCTGACTACGCTTCTCCTTGAGGAATTCATCCTTTAATTCTTGGGAAGATCCGTTATGCTTCCCTTGAATATTACTGACCACTACAGGTTCAATCAACGTATGTAACTCGTCCCGCAACTTATCTGCATCATTAGCCATCACATGTTGAAACAACACCGGTAACGATTGAGCAGAAGCTTGAACCTCTGCAAGATGAGAAGCCGTGTCACTGAGCTTCGAATATAGTTGCAGCAGCATTAACGCATTGATTACATCTCGATAATCCCCCTGGGTGTCGGCCTTTTTGGAATCAAAAAGCCACTGGGCACGCTTTAATTTACTCTTTAATTCAGAAAGGATCTCCTCTTTACCGGCAAACTGTTTGATCTTCTCCAACCGGGCCAACAACCCACCCATGCGATCAGCGCTTTTGCTCTTCCCGCTCAATCCGTAGGCTTCTGAATCATTTCCCATACAGACAGTAAAAGCATCCGTTCTCCATGAACTTCTTTTGGAATAATTGGATTCCAGATATATCACAATAGCCCCGGCCCGGTAAAAGATATCTCCATCATCTTTTTTGGCGAGCTTCATGAGCAGATCAATTGTTTGATACACATAATGACTCGAATTTCCCATCATATCCGGAAACTTGTCTGTCGTGCCCAATACATAATCAATAATTTCGGAGCTTCGGTCTGTTTTTAATGAATACTCGTTTGAACAGGTCACTGCGAATTTCTCCACCAAAGTTTCTACTGCGCGGTCTGCGGTAAGCATTACACATTCCTCCTTGAATTTAAGTGATGATTTCGCCAATCCAATCTGCCAACTCGTTTGGGGTAATTGCGGCTACATGTGCCCCCATGTTGGTTAATGTCTGTGCTGCATGTTTGTTATAGACAGAATCCCCGTTAAAATCGAGTGCGGTGAGAACCAGTAGCTTGCATCCTGCATCGATGATATCTTTACAGGCTTTGTACATCTGCGCAATCGGGTAACCTTCCTCCAGATCACTGACCAGAATAAAGATGGTTTTGCCAGGATTATCGATTAGCGTCTCGCCATAACGCAACGCTTTGGTAATATGTGTTCCCCCGCCGAGCTGCACATTCATGAGCACGTCTACGGGGTCTTCCAGCCTGTCGCTCAGATCAACAACCTGCGTATCAAATATGAATAATTTCGTGCGCAGCGCATTCAAGCGATAAAAGATGCTCGCCATTACCGAACTGTAGATGACTGAATCCAGCATACTGCCACTTTCATCCACACCAATGATGATGTTCCACTTGTTATGAGGCTGTATACTCCCGTCGAAATATAGACGATCAATGACAAACCTGCGTTTGTTTTTATCGTAATTCTTCAAATTCTTGGTGATGGTTCGCTTGAAATTCAGATTGCGCAAGGATCGTACTGAACTCGAGGTATAGCGACTGCGCTTGCCCATGATACTCGCTCGGGTCTGAGATTCCAGCTTACTGCGCAGCTCTTCAACCACGGTTCGCACGATCTCCTTGGCGCTCTTTAACACCTCACCTTTCATCCGTCCTTTGAACTGCATAATATTCTTGAGCAGATTCATATTTGGTTCAAGGGATTCAAGCAGCTTTTTGTCCGTTAACAATTCTGTCAGCCCATAACGATCAAGCGCCTGTTTTTCCAATATTTCTACCGTTGGTTTGGGGAATAGATCCCTGACTTTGTGCAACCATTTCGGGACAGTCAGGTTAGACGCACCGCGTCCTCCCTCTTTTCGGTAACCTTGTTCTTCACCGTATTCACGGTTATACAGATAACCCAGAATCTCATCCATTTCCGTATATTGAAATTCACCCGAAGTGTATTGATCTGTATTACACAACCCTTCTTCGGCGGATTCACCGAGAATCAAACGCCATCGATTCAAGGTTTCAGCAGAATGATGATCTCCTCGGTTGCTTCCATCCGGATTGGAGGTTTTGTCCGTTTCTCCGTTTTCTTCTGTTATCCGATTCGCTTCATTCATATTAGCTTCCATGCGGCAAACTCCTTTCGAAGCGCTTCATCCCATGCTTTGGACTGAATCAGCATCTGCTCATCAACCGCAGGCCTTAACATCTCTTCCAGTTCAACCTGATGCAGACTCGCCACCCGCTCGGCAATCAAGCCCGTCTCCATTGGTGTAAAGTAGGTGAATGCCAACCGTAATTCCGGTACCATACTAATGAAGTCGTTATATGATAGCTGTTCAATCAAATAATTCAACTCGGACAACAACTGATCTTCATATAAAAAAGCGTCACGCGCTACAGAGAATACTCCCTGTAAAAAAAGTGCCGTTTGACGGGTCTGATCCGGTGTACCATGGATATATCCACGTGCACGATCAACAATCTCTTCTCTGGGCCTGTCGCCGAGCCCTGAGGAAATAGCAACACACACACCCTCCAGCTGAGCCGGAAGCTGGTGATCAGACAGAAGCTCATTCAGGTGAATTCGGAATGTCTCATCCTGAAAATGCTCCTCTGATGACTCCGCGAGCATGGCTAGCAGCTTCAATCCCTGAATAATAGCTTCATGCTCATCCGGATTGGCTCTGGAGAGCTGTAACAACTTGTCCACGGCGTTCCTGTAAGCCTCGGATACCAACTCAGGGAGTTGTTGCTCGTCAGATAATCCCAGTAGCCTGCGGTGCTGATGAATTCGGTTCAAGACATGCAGACTGTTACATAAGGAAAGGAAATTCCCGTCGGTTCTCAGCGCCGAGCGCACCTGTTCATAAAGCTTCATCGCAGTGTCCTGAAGCCCCATGAGCAGCGCTTGAAGCATTAGTCGGGCAAGTTCACCGCTATGATGATCCGGTATTTCTTGCATCTGTTCTTCCATTTTGCGTGTAGCCGCCCCGGCAAGCGTTCCGCCATAGAGAGAGTTCTCTATCAATCTGGCTTCAATGCGGGATGAGTACATATAAACCCAGGTTTCGCGTACAAGATTCATGTCACGTTCTGCGATCCAGTCCGGCCCGGATTGCCGTTTAGCGAATTCCGGAACCAGATACGTGATACACTGAATCAATTGACTTATCTGACGGTGCTCCGGTTTCGCATACAGATCCAGCACTTTCTTGTGTTGTCCTGTTGTGCGGATCTGCAGTTTGTGCCCTGTACAACGCACCTTGAAGTCCTCCACGATGGGAATACTGAATGAATTGGGAGCCACGCTTCCAATGACGTCTCCTGTCAATAACTGCTGAAGCTCTTGCAACGGTTTATCGGTCGCTAGGGTAAGTTCCCCCTTCACAAAGGAAGAGAGTGCTGCATCCATCAACTCATAGACGCCGCCTTCCCTTTTCCCCCGAAGCCCGGCAAGACCCTGTATCATGCTGTACGCCTCAATCGCATCACTCGTTGATACATGCTCGTGTCCGTCCCGTAATTGGCGCATCAGCCGGGATAACAAGTCCAGAGCCGTTAGATTATATGGTGTACTCTTCTTGCGAAGCAGCTGGTTCCAGATCTGATCGTAATAATTCACATAAGGCATGCCGCTCGCATATCCATTGAGCCGATCCGCTTCAGCAAAGGTATAGACCATCGGGTACATTTGTTGGTGAACCGGATCTGGATCAACTGCACTTTGTTGAGACGTACCTGGTTTACCTCGTCCATCCAAACGTTGATCTGCATGATGTTTCTCCATTTCCGGATGTTCCAATTCGGATTCATGTTTCTCTGACATCAACAGTCCATACGTATGAAATCCACCGGTAATGACAAGCACACGATCATACTCTTGTACCGCTTGATTAATACGTTGTTTCATATGTGCTTCTCGTGCCAGATCACCTGAAGACTGTAATCGTTCCGTGGAATAGCACATTCGGGATAACGTACAATACGTGAATACATCCTGCACGAACGCCCGAGTGGATTTCTCCAAACCGCCAATCTCAAACACCTTTTCCCACAATTCATCAAAACTGCGACAGTTTGTTTTTTGGCACAACCGATTAATGAAGTCAGACCCCGCAAGCAAAGTCTCGTCCTGGATGGAGATCTCCTTTTGTTCTGTCTGACCGGACTTGGATGCACGAGTGGAGAAGTGACGATAGTCCAGATCAATAAACTTTGCCGGAATGTCCAGACATTTTGCTTCTTTCAAAGCGACATATTCAGGCGAATACCGAAGCATCGGATAATAGCAGGCTTCTCTCTCCAATTCACTCTCGTAGGTATAGTACAGACTGACAGGAGGTACCGTTGCCTCATCACTCAGCACCGAAATTAATGGATTACCACTCTCCGGTCCTTCAATCAAAATGATATCCGGCTTGTACTCCCCAATTAATCGTAACAAGTGATACGAACATGCAGGGCTATGGTGTCTAATAGGATAATAGACCGTATGATTACTCAGGTTATATACCTGGGACTCGAACAAGGATTGTAACTGATCAACATCAGGGTCCAGTACTGCTCTTAACCGATCCATTTTCTCTCCTCATAATAGTCCTTCCACATTCCCTCTTCTCTGGAACGCTCTTTTACGACCTTGGAGAAGTAGGTTTTGAGAATGGACAGATCCTTGTCGTTTTCCTTCGCAATGGTTCCCAGCATGTTCTGCACCAACCGATCCAGCGCAATAGCCTTATCTTCGTAATAATAGGAAGTCATCGCACTCTGGACATAGACAGACACCGCTTCCGCCGTACTCATGGATGCTTGAGGTGTGTCGAGCTTGTAGCCTTCCCGTGTCATGCCAGTGCGCAGTTCCATAAATGTTGTAGCCAGCAATTCAACCACATCCGTATTAATTTCAATATCAATTCCACTATGTAATAACAGGCTTCGTGCCTGGGATTCAATAATTTTGGCTTCCATCTTTACGTTATGAATGGGCTTGATCGTTTCAAAATTGAATCGTCGTTTCAAGGCACCGCTCATTTCATTAACACCTTTATCCCGAATATTGGCTGTAGCAATGACGTTAAATCCCGGTTGGGCAAACAATACACCGCCATCAAGTTCCGGGATGCTCATGACCTTGTCACTGAGAATACTGATCAGACTATCCTGCGCTTCGGCGGGACAACGTGTGATCTCTTCAAAACGGGTAAGAATACCCTTCTTCATTCCGTTATATAACGGCGATGGCACAAGCGCGGCTTCCGAAGGACCTTTATCGAGCAGCATGGCGTAATTCCATGAATACTTGATCATATCTTCCGTCGTGCCTGCCGTACCCTGAATCGTATTCAGACTGGTTCCGGAAATCGCTGCGGTCAGTAATTCGCTAAGCATGGTCTTGGCTGTTCCGGGTTCTCCCACGAGCATTAACCCTCGATTGCCTGCCAGAGTAACCACTGCACGTTCAATTAACACGTCATTGCCATAGAATTTGCGGGTAATCGTGATCTCTTCTCCATTTAATAACGCAGGCTTATCCCTGCCTATAATAAAATCGCGCACATAGGCGGGAGATAACAGCCAGTTCGGGGGACGTTTCCCCTGATCTTCCTCTCGCAGCGCGCGTAATTCAACCTCGTATAATGTCTCGGCGGGTGGTTTAAGCATCTCCATCGTCAAGGTGTCTCCTCTCACACAAACAGATCGTATGTTCTTATTCCTATCATTTTATCACAGCACTCCAGCAACTACCCGGTAAAACGATAAAAATGGTTGAAACGTCCTTCTTATCAGCACTTCTTCTAAGTCCTTGGACATAGTGTATAGCACAAATATGAAGGTGAACTATCCTTACAGCTGTGCCAACACACTGGTTTCGGCCGTGAATCAGTATACTTATTGCAAATGTATTCGCATTGTAGGCCGTATGACCTTATGAATCATTACACGCTCCATATTGTGTTTCAACCACATGAGGCTGAATATCACAAAGAAAACACAGGCCATCAGCAGCCTGTGTCTTCTTATATGTTCAAACTTAACTATCCCCTTTCTAAAAAGGGTGGATCATTACGCCTCACTGTCCAACATTGCTAATTACATTCTGCGACCACACGAAGCTGAGTACAGCTCGTACCACTCATATCGGGTTAGCTCAATCTTAGTCGCGTCACGGCAGGCCAGAATCCGCTCTGGTCGAATTGAACCAATCACGGGCTGAATACCTGCTGGATGCTTCATTAACCAAGCCAGTACAATAGACTCCGGTGTCACCCCACGCTCCTTGGCCATTCGATTAACCAATTGAGCCGTATGGTCAATTTCAGGACGCTGTCCCTCAACTACCCTGCCAGTAAATCGCCCCTGAGCAAGGGGACCCCAGGCTTGCAATTGAATATGCTCTGCCTGACAATATTCCATCGTGCCATAAGGAAACACGTTGTCTCTGGCTTGGGGTCGATTCACCGTCACACCAGCTTCTACGAACCCAATCTTGTCCAGACTCATCTCCAACTGATTCACAATCAGAGGCACTTTACTATGGAGCTGAAGAAGACGAATCTGTTCAGAGCCCATGTTGGACACACCAAAATGGCGCACTTTACCAGAATGATGCAGCTCAGCCAGTGCTTCCCCAATCTCTTGTGGGTGGGCGAGCGGATCAGGACGGTGTAATAGGAAAATATCCAGATAATCGATGCCGAGCCGTTCCAGGATACCATCAACACTCGCCAGAATATGTGCACCTGAGGTGTCATAACGCTGAGGTCCTTCATCATCACCCACAAGACGTATACCACACTTTGACTGTATAATGATCTGTTCACGCAAACCAGGAGTTTCGGATAAAACTCGCCCCAAGACGTACTCTGCCTTACCGCGTGTATATATATCAGCCAGATCAAAATGATTAATGCCTATTTCAATAGCAGCTTCTACCGCCCGATGACCTTCCACAACAAGATCTGAAGTAATGGGAAGACCATCCCATTCACCCCCAAACCGCATACAGCCAAGAACCATTCGACTTGCCGGAATCTGGTGGTGATGCAAGGGAAGTTGTGCGTAAGACATATCAGCATTCACCTCATTTTCATTTTTACAAAGCACAATGACCGATTCTCTCTACATGTCTTCTTCTAACTTCCTCTATTCTCCTGCTCTATCATTCATATGAAACAAAAACAAGGTTTCAAAAGCTTGTATATTGAATATATAGAGGGTGCAGGTATTATGCAGGAATATGAGAGGAGATTTTGCATTTGAACCCGAATGAACCCAACGAGTCCTCAAAGCCAGCGTTTTTCACGAAAGAATTCACGCATAACCCTTACCCCGTGTATGAAAAGTTAAGAAAAGAGGAGCCTGTTTTCAGAGTCATGTTTCCTCACGGCGAGTTTGGCTGGATCATTACCCGATATGAGGATGCAGTCCAGATCCTGAAAGATCCTCGCTTCACTAAGGATATCGCCAAACGTTATGGACCTGAAAATCAAAGTATCTTTGTCAATAACATGCTGTTCTCCGATCCACCGGATCATCGCCGTCTGCGCGGACTTGTACAGAAAGCGTTCACCCCTAAGTTGATTGCAGACATGAGAAGCCATATTCAAGAAATTGCGGATGATCTACTGGACAATCTTGCGTCCCAAGAGAAAATGAATCTGATTGACGACTTTGCTTTCCCATTGCCGATCATCGTTATTAGTGAGATCCTCGGCGTGCCGCTGGAAGATCAGGACAAGTTCCGTATGTGGTCCAATTCCATCATTGATGCATCCAGCTCGGAACACGCTGAGATGTTTGAACAGCATGCCAGGGAATTCACCGAATACCTGAATGCCTGGTTCGACAAAGTACGCAAAGATCCGGGGAACGACCTGATCAGTCAGCTCGTAACAGCAGAAGATTCCGGGCAACAACTGTCTGAAAATGAATTGCTTGGCGTAGTCTCCTTGTTAATCATCGCGGGCCACGAAACGACGGTTAATCTCATCGGCAATGGAATTCTTGCCCTGCTGGAGCATCCGGAGCAACGCGAACTGCTCATCAAGCAGCCCGAGCTTATTCACAAGGCCATTGAAGAGATGCTGCGCTACAATGGACCGGTGGAGTTCAGTACATCTCGATGGGCTCTGGAAGATATCGAATTCCGTGGACAGCATATCGCTCAAGGTGAGCTTGTCATCGTTGCGCTTGATTCGGCTAATCGGGACGAACAGCAGTTCAAGGATGCTGATGTCTTTGACATTACCCGCGAGAAGAGTTCGCATCTGGCCTTTGGCACAGGCATTCACCTCTGCCTCGGAGCACCGCTTGCACGTCTGGAAGGCGAGATTGCAGTCAGTACGCTTCTGAATCGTTTTCCGAATATGCAACTACAGACTGACGTGAATGAACTTGAATGGAGACCCGGCATGATTGTTCGTGGTGTCAAGGAGATCCCGGTTCAGCTTAAATAATGGAAATGGCTAAACATGAATCAATGAAAGTGAGGCACATGACATCATGGAAATGAACACCTTGGTATGGATCGTTTTACTGCTTCTGATCCTTGTGTTACTAGTCAGAGTCACCAGCCTGCAACGCCAATTGAATGAATTGAAAAGAGATGTCGAACGTCTGGAGAACGGCTCAACCGCAAGCACACGCTCCGACTTCAATTACACCTTGTCGCCGAAGGAAGCATCCCCTTCTCACACAAGCCAACCAACCCCAACGGATCTGGATCAGGAGCTGCTTGCACTTATACAACAAGAGAAAAAAATTATGGCAATCAAACGACTGCGCGAAGCCAAAGGCCTTTCGTTAAAGGAAGCCAAAGACTATGTTGATTCCCTAGATCGGTAATATACAACTCACATAACTCTCGGGTAAGGTACTCCAGACTTTCGGCTGTTAACACAGACGCAATAGAAAGTATGGAATCTTCGTCCGAGAGTTTACTTTTCAAACGACATATGCTACTGTTATTTCTATATTACTAGAAATAAGAAATAAAGACGAAAGGACAGAACATGATGCAACCAAACTCGAATGAACTTGAACAAGTCGTCAAAATTCATAAAGCACTGGGTGAGCAAACACGCTACAAAATTATTCAGATTCTATCGGGCGAAAGCAACCTGTGTCCTGCCGATCTGGAGAGCCGCCTTGTTACCGTTGCCCTATCGACTCTGTCTCATCACCTGAAACAGCTGTACGATTGCGGACTGCTCACATCGCAGAAGAAAGGTACGTATATCTACTACAGCCTGAATACGGAGACTGCACAAAAGTTTGTTCCCTATCTGCTAAATAAATAAAAAATTTTGAATGGTATTTCTATATAATTAGAAATATAGAAACAATGTACGATATTTATTAGTAAAACTAGGTCACCTAAGTTTACGCTTATACCAATATTAATTATCTCGGTTGTAACATGACTATTCTCGCAGATGGGTTGCATTCACTGCATTCATGTCTTGTTCTCTTGTCTTTATTTCTATATTTCTAAAAATATAATAATTATAATCCGAAAGAGGTTATGTTTCCATGTCTTCTACGCTCAAAATCTATGTGCTTGCCTTGGTCAGCTTCCTTGTAGGAACGTCCGAATATGTCATTGCCGGCATTTTGGATCGTATTGCAGATACGATGAATATCTCTTTAATCGCTGCCGGACAGCTCATTACGATTTTTTCACTCGTATATGCGCTTGGTACACCTGTCATTATTGCACTGACTTCGCGCTGGGACCGTCGCAAGCTGTTGCTATACTTCCTCGGTCTATTCGTTGTGGCTAATGTTCTTGCCTACCTGTTGCCGGGTTATGGACTGTTCGTCGCAGCACGAGTATTGATGGCTTTGGGCGCGGGCGTTGTTGTTGTCACAGCATTAACTGTCGCTTCTCAAATAGCGGCTGAGGGCAAACAGGCTAGCGCAATCGCCACAGTAATCACTGGATTTACGGCTTCTTTGATTGTTGGCGTTCCGCTCGGAAGACTTGTGGCTGCATCTTGGGATTGGAAGCTTGTTTTTGCCGGCATAGCCGTTCTTGGTGTTCTCGCCATGCTGGTGATCGCGGCCGCCATTCCGCCTTCCCAAGCAGAAGCACCCGTTCCGCTGAAGAAACAACTGTCTTTGCTCAAACAGCCACAAATTGTTTGGGCACTGCTGGTAACCTTTTTCTGGTTAGGTGGGTATTCCATTGCTTACACGTATATCTCACCTTATCTCGTAACCGTTGCAGGAATGAGCGAAGCACTACTCAGTTCAGCTTTACTCGCATTTGGCATAGCAAGTCTGATCGGTTCAAAAGTTGGAGGCTTCAGTGCGGACAGATTGGGTGTCAAACGAACGCTGATCACGGGCATGACACTGCATATCGCGAGTCTGGTCCTGCTGAATATAACGGCAAGCTCTCATCTGGCTATCTTCCTTGTTCTGATTTTGTGGTCTTTTGCAGCGTGGTCCTCAGGTCCAACTCAGCAATATAACCTTGTCACCATGGCTCCGGAATCCTCAGGCATTATGCTTAGTCTGAACAGTTCGGTGATGCAACTGGCGATGGCTGCCGGAGCAGGTATTGGCGGAATCGCGGTCAGCAGCGTTTCATTGTCATCCATTACCTGGATTGGAGCTGTCGGAGTCGCTATTGCCATCATCATCGTTATAAGCTCGTATCGATCAGCATCTGCGAAAAGTACACAAACCGATACATCGCATAACGCTGCCTGATATGAGTTCGTTGTACAAAAGACAAACAAAAAGAGAGGCACTGTACGTATACAGTGACCTCTCTTTAACCATTTTAACGGCTATTCTTTTACAGATAAGGAGAACTCTTATTGGGCTGTAACTGCTCCATCGATCGGATATACTGCACCATTGATATATGGCGCTTCATCTCCCAGAAGGAAGGAAACGAGGTTCGCGATCTCTTCCGGTCTGCCGAGACGTCCAGATGGAATGCTGTCAACGGTTGCTTTGAACACTTCAGGGTTGTCTTTACCGAACTGAACAACCATCGGTGTCTCAATTGTACCTGGCGCAATTGCATTTACACGAATGTTGTCCTTGCCATATTCAATCGCAGCTGTGCGGGTCAAGCCCACCACGCCATGTTTGGTTGCTGCGTAAGGTGCAACTGCGGGTACACCAACAATACCGGCTGTGGAGGCCGTGTTGAGAATAGAACCTCCGCCGGTTTTGAGCATTTCCGTAATCACATACTTCAACCCGTAGAATACACTTCTCAGGTTAATATCAATAATCTGGTCAAACTGCTCAATCGTATGTTCGATCAACTTGATCCCAGGACCTGCAATACCTGCATTATTAAAGAACATGTCGATTCGTCCGAACTCTTCGACTGCTTTTTTCACGTAATTCTCAACTTCAGGTGCTTTACTCACATCTGCTTGTACAAAAATGGCTTTACTTCCCAGCTTCTCAATCTGCTTAACCGTTTCAAGACCTGTCTCTTCGACAAGATCCACGACGACAATGGATGCACCCTTCTCAGCCAGCTTCAATGCTGCTGCTTGGCCCAATCCACTTCCTGCTCCAGTAATAATGGCTACTTTTCCTGCGTGACTCATGTTGATCTCCTCCATGTGTGTGTGTCATCTTGTGATTGGATCGATGAATACGATATGAAACGTTCGTATATGTGATAATGCATTATGTAGGTCAAAAATGGCATAAAACCTTCCTGACTTTACCTATTCTAATAGACTTTCGACATAAAAACAATTCATATAATATGGATTCATACTATATCACATGTCACACATTCAGTAGTAAGTTGGAGGAACAGACAACTCTAATGACTTCTGCCTGCCCCTCCTTTGGATGATAGACGCTATTTACGTCAATTTTCTTAACAAATACAAACGGTATATTTTCCGCTTATCGAAACGCTCGCCTATCTTAGCAAATTGGTTTTGGCCAATTCAATAATCTCGTCCCCGCGTCCATTCAGCACGGCTTTCATCATCCATAAGGTGAATCCTTCCGCCTGTTTGATATCAATCTTCGGAGGTAAGGACAATTCCTGACGATTCACCACCACGTCAATCAGCACAGGACCCTCATGCTGGAGCGCACGCTGCACAGCCCCTTCCAGTTCATCCGGATCCTCAACCCGAATACCTTCCATACCCATGGCTTGAGCAACCATCGCAAAGTTGGGATTTACAAGCTCTGTTCCCGACTCCAGGAACCCGGCAGCTTTCATCTCCAGCTCAACAAAACCGAGTGCTCCGTTATTAAACACCACAACTTTAATCGGGAGATTATGCTGTTTCAATGTCAACAGATCACCCATCAGCATCGTAATACCGCCATCACCCGACAACGAGATGACTTGTCTGCCCGGATCAGCGACTTGGGCGCCAATCGCCTGTGGCAAAGCATTTGCCATCGTACCATGACTGAATGAACCGAGTAGCCTGCGATTGCGACTCATCTCGATATAACGGGCCGCCCATACTGTCGGAGTACCGACATCACAGGTGAAGATTGCATTTTCAGCTGCAGCATCACTAATAATCTTGGTTAGGTACTGCGGATGAATCGGCTTTTTACCAGGTTTTCCAACGGCCAGCTCGTCGAGATCTTTGCGTACTTTCACATAACGATCGACACTTTTACGCAGATGTTTATCACTGTGTTCTTCTGTTAGATAAGGAAGCAAAGTTTCAATGGTCGCTTTTACGTCCCCACATACGCCGTAATCCAGCTTCGTGCGCCGACCCAGATGGGAAGATTGAATGTCGACCTGAAGTACAGTGGCATCTTCGGGATAGAATTGACGATATGGGAAATCCGTTCCCAGCATCAGGAGTACATCACAGTCCATCATCGCATGATAACCGGACGAATACCCGATTAATCCCGTAAGGCCCACGGAATAGGGGTTGTCATACTCCAAATATTCCTTGCCTCGTAGCGCAATAACCATCGGGGATTTCAAGCGATCACAGAGCTGCATAAGGGGTTCCCGAGCGCCCGCGCAGCCTGCACCGCACAATAACGTAATTTTTTTGCCTTGATTCAGATACTCCGCCAGTTTCACGAGTTCTGGCTCAGAAGGATGTACCACTGGATTGGTTGCATGATACACATGCTCAGGCACAGGCAGATCCGCTGCTTCAAGTCCTGCTACATCCCCCGGCAATACAACGACAGACACACCTGAACGTGCGACTGCTGTCTGGATGGCCATCGTGAGGGAACGCGGCATCTGTTTTGCTGTCGTAATCACTTCACAATAATCGCTACATTCCTGGAACAGATATTCCGGATGTGTCGCCTGAAAATATTCACTGCCAATCTCGTCACTTGGGATATGTGCAGCAATAGCGAGTACAGGAACACGATTGCGATGACAGTCGTACAGACCGTTAATCAGATGCATGTTACCAGGACCACTGCTACCTGCGCAGACAGCGATACTTCCACTGACCTCAGCGTCTGCCCCAGCAGCAAATGCAGCCACTTCTTCATGTCGTACATGAATCCACTCGATCTTGCCCGAACGACGGATAGAGTCAAGTACCGCATTCAAGGAGTCTCCAACAATGCCATATATGCGTTTGATGCCAGCGTTCAATAAGGATTCAACCAGAACGTCCGCGACTGTTTTTTTCATAAGTAATGGGTCTCCTTTAATTGCTCATTTTGATTATGTTTCCACTCTGTTAATATACCTATTCTTATACCCCAATCTTCTGAAATCCGAACCAAATCATATGTATCTCTGGATATACGAAACGAAAAACCTGCCCCTTAAACCGTTATTTCAGGGTTAGCAAAATGCCAAAAAATCCGCTTGTCGAATGACAAACGGATTACGATTAAGCTAAATTTATTCATATTTCATGTGGATTCCTGAATCCAAAGAGTAACTAGATGGCAGGCATCACATTGCCGCCACTTACCGGGATATAGGCACCCGTGATAAATGAAGACAGATCCGAGGCGAGAAAAGCCACCGCATTGGCGATTTCCTGATCTTCACCCCTGCGCTTAAGCGGCACGGTACGCGTATATGCCTCATCATGTCCAGGCTCATTGGAGCGATCACGTTCACTAATCGTCCATCCAGGTGCAACCTGGTTCACGGTAATCTGATACTCGCCAACCTCCTTGGCAAGCACACGATACACACCATCCATTCCACGCTTACCAGCGGTGTAGGCCGACTGATGAGCGAAATTTTGCATCGCACATTCTGTATTGATGCCGATGAAGCGACCGGCTTTGACCGATTGCATATGAGGAATGAAAGCTTTGGCAAGATACACACTCTGCATGACACAAGATTCGAACTGGCTCAAGTAATCTTCAGGCGACTGCTCCAACACCGTGGTCCATTCATACTGAATGACTGCATTGGCAACAACGATATCCACTCCGCCGAGGACAGACTGGATTTCATCACGCATCCGAAATGCCGTATCCTGCTTCGTAATATCTCCCTGTACAATGACGGCCTGACGACCCAGTGCCTCAATCTCACCCTGAAGCTCCTGAGCCTTCGTATCATTATTTATGTAATGTAGAGCCAGATTGGCGCCACAGGCTGCCAACGTGCGGGCGATCACTCTCCCCAGTTGACCGGTCGCACCTGTAACCAGAGCCGTTTTTCCTGTGAGATCCAATTGCATAACAGCGTAAACCTCCGTAAATTCAATTTAATCGAAAACGATTTCGTAATTGTGTGTTTCTCAACACTAATGAACTTCATCCAGAGGGATATACAGTATTAGGGATATACAGCATTATTCAATGCTGTATATAGTAATTCAACTTGATTCCCTATATGTGGCGATTATTTATTATTATGTTGAATAAGATCAATTTCCTGGAAGCGACTAACTTCCTTTTCCCAACGCTCTGCTACATATTGACGGTGAACCGGGTGATTGTTGTATGCATCATACGCAGCCTGATCCGCAAAGACCATCGAGAAGCTGTAATCGAATTCATTTTTCTCACTTACCTGTCTCAGAACCTGAAACTGCTCTACCCCAGGAATAACTGCAAGTGCATCGGAACTTTCCTTCAAAAAGGCTTCTGCCTCCGGTGTATCTTTACCTGCGTAAAGTGTAAACGTTACCATATGTGTGATGCTCATCTCTATTTCCTCCTCCAATATGTTCTTACTCTGTTTCCTAGTGTACATCCGAATGTGTTGTAAGCGCAATAATTGGTTGAATTAATTTTTAATGTACACAAAAAAACCTCAGAACGAATCCCGAGGTTTTTTTGTAATGTATGGACAAACTATTTGTTGATGTTGTATTTACGGTTAAATTTATCAACACGGCCACCGATATCCACGTTTCTTTGTTTACCAGTGAAGAACGGGTGGGATGCGGAGCTAGTGTCCACACGGATTACTGGGTAAGAGTTACCGTCTTCCCATTCCATAGTTTCGTTAGAGAACTTCGTGGAAGAACTCAGGAATTTGAAATCAGCACTTGCATCGTAAAAAATTACGAGTTGTGTCTTTGGATGGATGTCAACTTTTGGCATAATCTATTTACACTCCTTTAATATGGGTACTTCTTTAGAATCAAACTAAATTTTATTATACTCTTTTTTTGTACAAAGTACCAGCAGGATTTGAGGAATAGCAAAAAAAATTATGATTTCTATGATTTTGCACCGAATCAGGTGTCACGCCGTCCCTTTCTCCAGTACATTCAGCATGTACTCCAAAGCCTCCAGCTCATCCCTGCCTCTTGTCTGTAATCTGATAACACTACCATATCGAATGGGAAGTAACGCCATCCCAAGCAGGCTTTTGACATCTACTCGATGCTCATGCTCAGACTCCATATACGACAAGATAATATCCGAGGTAAAACGTGATGCTTGAGAAGATACCGACATCAGATCATCCCGATGAAAATCAGCGTGAATCATAAATCCATGTACTCTCACAACTTTCAGTTCCTTTCGCTAAGTACTTGTTCACCTAAGAGATGTGTATCATTTTATATATTAAAATCTGCATGGATTATACCATGTTATAGGAGCTTGACTATCCCTTTATTTTGCAAAAAAACAAAAAAAGAGTCCTGAACTCCAGGACTCTCCCAGTATGGTCTTATCTGCCGTTCGGATATACCATGACCTTGAGACTGCCACTCTTATTGTGCAAGGCACGCTCCATCGCCTGCTGTGTCTCTTCCAGAGAATAACGATCTGTAATCAGAGACATCACGTCATGTTGACCAGAGCTCAGGAATTCAATCCCTGCAGGATACGTGTTGGCATATCGGAATATCCCATAGATATCAACTTCATTGTCTGCGATAAAGGGAACATTAAGTGCAATCTCGTCCTGTGCCGGCAGGCCAACAATCGCAAGCTTGCCTCCACGTCGAAGTGAATACAGAGCGGATTGTAGCGCCTTCGGATTCCCCGCTGTTTCCCATGCAGTATCGACACCCACACCGCCTGTTAACTCGCGAATCACAGCCAGCGCATCTTCATTCCGCACGTTAATGGTATGGGTGGCACCCATGCGGCGAGCCGCTTCCAGCCTAACTTCCTCCAGATCCGTAACAATGATCTTCTCTACGCCAAATGATTTTGCAGCTGCAACAGCCATCAGTCCAACGGGCCCCATCCCCATAATCGCAAGAGTCGTACCCGGAGCCAGCTTGCTCCGGCGAGCCGCGTGAATCCCAACGGAGAATGGTTCATTCATGGCTGCTTCCTCATAGGATAGATCATCGGGAATCGGGAATACCATATCTTCGCGTATCGTCATGTATTGTACAAATGCCCCGTCCACCGGAGGAGTCGCCAGAAACTGTACATCAGGACACAGGTTATAGCGACCTTCCTTGCATGCCGTGCAACGTCCACAGGTGACCCCAGGCTCAATGGCAACCCGGTCTCCTATTTTCAGACGTGATACATTCTCGCCAACTGCAGCAATCATCCCCGCACACTCATGTCCCAGAATGATCGGTTTCTCCACCACAAATCTGCCGATGC
The DNA here is from genome assembly GCF_012912005.1 of Paenibacillus sp. SZ31. GTDB lineage: Bacteria > Bacillota > Bacilli > Paenibacillales > Paenibacillaceae > Paenibacillus. The sequence continues at coordinate 55,875 of NZ_JABBEA010000002.1, read as the reverse complement.
GTCCATGTTCAAAATAATGCACATCTGATCCGCACACGCCTACCGCCATCACCTGAATTAACACCTCATCCGCAGCCGGTTGCGGGACGGGTTGTTCCTCAATAATGATGTGTCCTGGCTCTGTCATGACAGCAGCTTTCATGGTCTCGGGCAATTGATGTTGTCCCATACGTATCTCCTCCTCATGTATGTCCATGCTGTCTATTGTACATCAAAGAAAACAAGGTATCTTCTTACTTCCTAATTACCAAGTTCATCTGCATCCGCAATTCCACTCAATAGATTGTTCGACCCTGTTCATCCGCTATGCCGCTCTTGCGATAGAAATACGTATTGATCATGTCCCGCCATTCCTTCGCATGTTCGGCCTGATTGTCTTGTAATGAAGCAACTTTGCTGAAGATAACCGGGTCCACTTTTCCCTCCAGCTGTCTCCATGTCTCGGCTAACGCCTCTGCCTGCACAGCACCTTCAAAGTGTGTATCATAAATATGCTGAATGACTGTCTTACCCGAATGCAGAAGATGGGTGTACGGCACGTGATGGAAAAATAAGATCAACTCATCCGGACAGGTGTCCAAAGACTCATAACGATCAGCATTCTCAGGGTGATACTGCGAGGTATACCCTGTGCCGCTCTTAACGGTTCGATCTACACCAATGCCATGACAATCGGCAAAGTGATACGTTCCCCATTTGGAATACTCATATCCATCTACATTCGGCCCATAATGATGCTCCGGGTTAACCATCCAACCTACACCGAGAGGTGCCGTATAATTTTCATAGATATCTAGCGAATTCAAAAGCATATCCGTAACCTGCCGCACGACCTCGTCCTCATGTCCAAACGTCAGTCTCACCCACTCATCGGCAATCTCTTCCGCGGACAGCTCTGGATTCCACGCAAGTCTGCCATATCCATACAGATTGGCCTGCGCGAGAGGATGTCCTGTCCAGCAAGCATCTGCACCAATATTGGATACTGCGGCGAAGCCACTATAAGGTCTTTTATAGAGAGAACCGTCCGCGATTCGCTTGATCTCTGAACCTTCGCCTTTGGCGTATGTGTCGAAGTCCAATACTTCTTTCCACTGGGGAACCAGATAACATAGATGACGCTGCTGCCCGGTATACTCTTGCGTAATCTGAAACTCAATGACCTGATTCGTATTTTCCATGGCGCCGAAGAGTGGGGATACCGCTTCTCTCACCTGAAAATCCATCGGTCCATTCTTGATTTGCAAAATGACATTGTCGGCAAACCGCCCATCCAGCGGCGTAAAGTGGTCATACGCTGCACGTGCACGGTCTGTGGAACGATCCCGCCAGTCCTGCTTGCAGTTATAGACAAAGCAGCGCCAGATGACCAATCCACCGAATGGACGAAGGGCTTCAGCCAGCATGTTGGCACCCTCGGCATGATCACGATTATACGTGAACGGTCCCGGACGATTCTCGGAGTCTGCCTTGATCAGGTAACCGCCAAAATCCGGAATGGCTGCATACACCTTGGCCGTTTGGATGTTCCACCATTCCCGTACCTGCGTATCCAGCGGATCTGCCGTATGCAATCCACCAATCTCGATTGGACTTGCGTAGTTAGCGCTCAAGAACAGTCGAATGCCATAGGCTCTGAATTCAGCGGCGACCTTCGCCACATCACCCAAGTAACGTTCTGTCAGGAACAGACTCTCGTGCCGATGTACGTTGACATTGTTGATCGATATGGCATTGATCCCCGTAGAAGCGAGCAATCTTGCGTAATCCCGGATACGTCCCAGGTCCTGCGTGAATTCCCCATTATCATAGAAAATGGAGTTCCCTGCGTAACCACGCTCAATGCTGCCATCCACGTTATCCCACTGATTAATCATCCGTAGCGCATTGGTTGGCTGCTCGGTAATAAAACTCCACTTGCCGGCAGCTTCATCCGCTTCGCTGCTACTATCTTGATCCAGTGTCAGCTCTCGCAGCAGATGGAATGTACCATACAACACTCCTTGGGGAGTCTCTGATCCAATGACCAGTACACCTTCTGCCTCGTCCCTGCGAATGATATAGCCTTCCCCTTGCACAGCAGAGCGCTCGGTTTCGCTAAACGTTTCGGCTACAGAATGGCTTCCAGCCCAAGTGCCTATCCGGATTGCAGAAGCCTGCTCGTTCCGCTCACTAGCTTGAACAGCAGTCAGCTGACCGACCGTCGGTTTCACCCCATATAACTTCTCCAGTCCCTGTGAGAGTTCCGTCAGAGCTGTCGTAATGATCTGATGATTCTCTTCCGCCAAGATCAGCCTGCTCCAGAGCGGAGCTGTCCTCTTGGCAAATCCATTCGTTCCTGACAATGTGGAGTGATACCCCAGCCATGCATCGTATTGTGGACCTGACAGACCCGATTGAACGACGGATTGGCTCATTGTACCGCCTCCTTGCTGGCATAGATCTGAGCAAGGCGATTTCCCTTACCTTCGAGTAGCCATAGAATGGACGTTACACCACGCGGATAATACTTGCTGCCAACCGCCACACCAGACAGGATCTGGTCACTCCAACACCAGTAGGATTCCTCCGGATGCAACAGCCAGTTGACATGAGCCGCGTCTGCTGCCTTGCCTGTCTCATCCCATTCCACACCAAGCAGTTCTCTAGTGATAAATTGGGACAGATAGATTTTGCTCAGCCACGAGTTATTGCTTGTTGAGGACAGTTTCCAGCCTCCATCTTCGAACAGACAAGTCCCAGGTACAAGAACCGTTTTCAGATGGGTTTGGAGTGCCTTCAGGTAAGGTCCAAAACGACCATTGACATCCAGTGCTGCTTCACAGCCTGTAAAGTAAGGGAACACCAGACCTTCAATCGCAGGAATAATTCGGGAATCATTATTTTCTGCAATCACAGCCGGAATGTAGCCGCCATCAGTCATCTGTGCAGCGATACTGGCAGCGCAGCGATCGGCTTGACGCCCTGCTTGATGTGACAGTTCCGCCAATTTCTCGGCCGCGAACAGCTTCTCCAACGCAACATAGACCGCCCAACATTTACCTGCAAGATAGATATTATTACGAGACTGCCCAAGTGACACATCCAGACTGTCATAGGTTGTAATCTCCGCTCCACCCTGGGTGCGGCTGCTATCTAGACCCATTAGACCGTTCCGCTGCTCTGCGTCGGGATGGTCCCGATTAAGCATGCTTTCGAAGCAATCGCGAATAACAGGCAACATGTCTTTCACAAACGCTGGATCCTGTGTCTGTTCGATGTACACCGTCGCACAACAGAGCCAGTTCACCAGTTCCTCGTGGCTCATCTGTGAGAAGCAGTCGTCAATACCAACTAACTCATACGCTGAGTGTCCAGGACGTGAGAACACATTGGCTACACCAATGTCATGGGTAAACGTAATTCCGCCCGGATATAACTTCTCTTCCCCCGGAAAACGAACCTGATCCGTATAACTGTACCGTTTTACAAACCATTCCAGCTCATTCCGCACCGTCCAGGGATTCAAGGCAAGCTCGAAGTACAGCTGATCAGCCGTCAGATCAAGTGTGTTCATCATTCGATACTCCCCTTCGTTCACCACCCAGAGTGGCTCGCCATCGGCATCCAACAGTTGAGTGCTGGCATAATAGCTGTGGATGGAATGAGCAAGCATGAAGGATTGATCTTCGCTCAAAGCAGCCGTTCCAAGGCGTTGTTCAACCTCTGCACAAGAAGCGGTCAGTTCACTGAAACGTTGCAGGGCATACTCTCCTGCCGCCTGGATGTCTGCAAAATACCGCGTATACCAATACGTCGTATCCATTCCAGTCGTCACAATACCCCCACGATAGAAACATACTGCGAATTGGTATGTACGTTTCTCTCCAGCAGGTACCTCCATCAGTAATGCCGCAGTTCCGCCAAGTCCAAAAGCCAGATTCTCCCGATGCTTCTCCTGTAAGAGCTTCTCCAACGTAAATCCGCGCGCAGGCCATAGTCCATCATCTGCCGACATAATGGCTGTAAGCCGACCTTGTCCAACACCTGTGATGGAGCCACCTTCTGGTCCTCCAATTAGACGCATCGCAGAATACGGATCATTGCCCTGATAGCCAAAGTAGGCTTTCCGTGGTTGTTGACCTTGCGTATTGTCAATCGTCATCTCTACCAATACGGCGGGTACGAGTGCATCCATTAAGGCTTCACGATCCCCACTCGTTGGATCTGGTACGGGTCGGACAGGCGAGTAGATACGGAACGTCAGATCTCCCGCAGTCCACGTATCCGTACCTGAGGTGAATTCACGGGTAATATCTTCATCACGAAAAGCCGTAATAAGAGGTTGTGGATCCTTTGACGCAGTCGTCGACGGAGCCGTATCCAACTTTTTCTCCGTATTTACGGATGTCTGTGCCTGATCCCCATTCTCTAACTTCTCTACATCATAGCGGCTGCTTTCATCCTCGGAAGTTTCATAAAAAGGAAGTGCCTGATAATTGTCTCCATCGCGAGATTGTAATCCAATATATACATTTTGGTCTGCCGGCTTGCCGAGTTCCAGACCCAGCCCGCCCTTGGCTCCTTTGTATCCCAGTGTAAAACTGGCAAAAGCACCAATCGGTGCGTGATGTGCATTATAAAAGATGGATTTGGATGTGCTCATGAATCATAACCCCTCTCAGAATGGTATGCATACGTTTTCATTAGCCCCATCCTAACACGTGGTTCTACCTCAGACCATGATCAAATCAATCGGATATTTACCCAAATCAAGCTAATAGACTATAATGAATTAAAGCGGTTACAAAAAAGAGTTTATTAATAGTAATAGTTCTCATAAGCTAAACCAATCATTTCATTTGATAATAGTGAGAGTTCGAGAAGAGCCGTTTCCAAGCGGGCTTTTTTTGAGCAACCTCTATAAGGGGGATCTTCCATGTCTTCAACGTTCTTGCCTCCCGATTTGGGAGAAAGTGTCCATGAAGTTTTTTACCCAGATGTGCAAACAACGGTCAATCTGTTCGCCATTCATTTGCGAAGTGTCGGTACAGACTGGGATTACCCGGCGCATGAGCACCCTCAATATGAATTGAATTATGTCACGGAAGGCGAGCAACGCATGATGGTGAATGGTACCCTGTATATTCAAAAGGCTGGCGAACTGCTCCTGATTCCTCCGGGAAGCATTCATTCGAGCCAGAGCCATAACAGCAAGGGATTCACGTATTTTTGCATGCACTTTGACATTGATGATCCGTTGTTCCTATCATTGCTGGCGCGCATCAAACAAGTACGATTCAATGCGGATAGTCCGGTTACGCAGCAGATTGAGCCTGTTTTGCGCAAATTAATGTCATCCGCGGATGATGAAACAGCAAGTACGATGGTTCAGCGTATGCAGCTGCAATCTGCAGTATTTGAACTATTCGGACATCTGTGGGAGGCGGTCTCGCAAGAGGCAGTGCAATGGTTTACGGATGGACACGAGAAGATTGAACTCGCCCATCGGATTCGCAATCGATTGCAAGGCCTGATGAGTCAGCAATTCAAACAGGGACACGAATCGGACGGACACTATGGCATTGATGATATTGCAGCAGAACTGGGGATCAGCTCTTCACACTGTAATCGTGTCTTCAAGCAGGTATTCGGTCAGTCTCCCCGTGCTGTGTTATCCCAGTTGGTTTTGCATGAAGCGAAGCTTCTTCTGGGCAATCCGAAGCTGTCTGTTCAAAATATTGCGGTCATGCTTGGTTACAAGGATATTGCCCATTTCAGTCGTCAATTCAAGCGTTGGGCCGGCATGTCGCCATCCCGTTACCGACAGGAACAGCCTGCTCTGGAATGAGGTCCAGTAGCAGGCTGTTTGGCTTGATTCAACATTTTGCAAAATTCGATTCGAGATAAATCTCTGTATTTATATGAAATGCTTATTTCAACAAACGCTTAATCAACTTCAGCTTGTTATCGTAAGGTGGATACAGAATCGGCAGATTCAATTTTGTGCTTTTTTTCAGGACACTTTTGAGATGAGAGAAGGTTTCGAAGCTGTACTGCCCATGATATGAGCCAACACCTGAATGACCAACACCGCCAAATGGCAGACGTGGGTTCGCTACATGCGTGATGGTATCGTTAATGCATCCGCCGCCAAATGAAACTTCGCGCAGCACTTTGTCCTGAACTTGGGTGTCAGAAGTAAATAGATACAAGGCAAGTGGTTTCGGCCGTTTTACGATCTCTACAATGGCTTCATCGAGGTTACGGTAGCTGATGATCGGTAGAATCGGTCCAAAAATCTCATCTTCCATCGTTGCTGCATCCCAGGATTCCGCATCAATCAAAGTAGGTTCAATGAATCGATCTTCCTCATCCGATGCTCCTCCATATATCACTTTGGCCTGATCCCGTTCAATTAGCGTCGTCAGACGTTTAAAATGTCCCTTGTTCACGATACGCCCATAGTCCTTGTTATGTTGGATATCTGAACCAAAGAAAGACACAATTGCTGTTTTCATCTCCGTAACTAACTGTTCCTTCACACGCTCATGCACGAGTAAATAGTCAGGTGCGATACAGGTCTGTCCTGTATTGAGCAGTTTACCCCATATGATGCGCTCCGCAGCTACTTTGATATCGGCCTGTTCATCCACGATGACTGGGCTTTTACCTCCCAGTTCCAACGTAACGGGAACCAGATTTTTGGCAGCTGCCTCCATCACAATCTTGCCAACCGGTACACTGCCTGTAAAAAAGATATAGTCGAATGGTGCGTTAATCAGTGCAGTCGTTGTGTCTTTGGCACCGTCAAGTACCTGCACGTATGCCGGTTCGAATACGGTCGCGATCATTTCACGTACAACAGCAGACACCGCAGGTGTATTCTCTGAGGCTTTGAGCACGGCTGTGTTTCCTGCCGCAATAGCGCCTACCAATGGTTCGATCAAGAGTTGAAATGGATAATTGAAAGGTCCGATGATCAGAACGGACCCATAAGGTTCGGGTATAATCACACTTTTGGAGCCCAGGAGTGCCATTTGCGTTTTGACTTTAACGGGTTTCACCCATTTCTTCACTTTACGAATGGTGTGTGTGATGCTGTCCATCATAAATCCGATCTCGGTTGTGTAGGATTCGAACTCACTTTTGCCCAAATCCTGATAAAGGGCTTCTGTCAGTCTGGACTCATACTTTTGAATCGCCTGCTTCAGTTGGGTCAGACGGGCAATTCGAGCTTCTGCCGATCGTGTGACCCCGGAACGAAAGAATTGTCGTTGCTGCTCCAAAATCTCTTCAACTTCCTGACTGGTTACTTCCTGTATCGTCGATGTCATATATGCATACTCCTCTACTTATTATTGATTAAACGTTTAAACTTACGAACCTATAAGACACATGCAAAAGCATGTTGTATCACCATTCATCTACAGACACTCTTCTTCCAAAGCAGCTACCAGTTCCTTCAACAGTTCCACCGATGCATTCAATGAAGCCGAATAATAGCGCTGTGTGCCCTTCTGTTCCACAGATATGAGCCCCTTCTCTAACAACAGCTTGAGATGGTGAGATATGGCTGGCCGGGATAGGCTGGATTGTTCGGTAATTTCATTCACCGTCATTCTGCCCTTCTCGGTAAGTGTCAGCAAAATGGATTGACGATGGTTGTCACTTAACACCTGAAATAACGGAATACAGGTTTGAAAAACGCTAATTGCTTTTTGTCCCATGGTTTCACCTCTGTACTATTCTTCGTATATTGTTCTCTATTCGATGTCTGTTGGTTTAAACATTCGAACCTAATGATTGAATTGTACTCTCTACTATCTTGAACTGCAAGTAAATTATCAAATAAGTTCAATACAATAGCGATAAAGCGCTTCCATACTACCATACAAGTATGGTAGTATGTCAATGAAGGAGTTGAAGTTGTGGAATATACGCCAAAGTTATCATCCAAAGCCGGTTTGTCGCCTGCTGCGAACAGTCTGTCTTCCATGAACAAGCAGTCTTCCTCAGCCCGGGATGCGGTGTACGTCACGCTTAAAAAGCTGATTTTGAGTCTGAAGCTGCCTCCGGGAACAGCCATTTCAGAGAAGGACATTTCGCTGGAGTTCCAGGTCAGCCGGACACCCGTTCGAGAAAGTTTTGTGAGACTTGCCCAGGAAGGTTTGCTGGAAGTGTATCCACAGCGTGGCACATACGTCTCCCTGATCCAACTCGATCTGGTTGAGGAAGCACGGTTCATGCGTGAACAGCTCGAACGAGCCGTAATCAGACTCGCCTGTGAGAACTTTCCTGACGAACAGATGGTGGCACTTGAACAGAATCTTGCACGTCAACAGGAATGCAGAGTCAATCCGGATGATGAACGAATGTTCCAATTGGATGAGGAATTCCATAGCACTCTTTTTGCAGGCTGTAACAAAAGCAACACCTGGACTGTCATCCAGCAGATGAATGTGCATTTGAATCGCAGTCGCATGCTTCGCCTGTCCTCGGATTACCAGTGGGATCATCTGATCGAACAGCACAGGTCCATGGTCCAGGCTATACAAGAGCATGATGCCCAGACGGCAGAGCGACTAATGCAGGAACACCTGCATTTAACTGTGACCGATTTGGCTGTCCTGCAGGATACATATCCATCCTATTTTCAATGACTGAATTCTTCTTACTACTATTCATGATGAGGTGAACGTGATGAGAATGGTGTTTCGCTGGTTTGGCGAAGGCAATGATACGGTAACACTGGATCACATCCGGCAGATTCCGGGTGTTGAAGGTATTGTGTGGGCGCTGCACGATGTTCCTGCTGGCGAGGAATGGCCGATGGACAAAATACTCGCTGTCAAAGCGGCAGCAGACAAGGCCGGGTTACATCTGGATGTCGTTGAGAGTGTGAACATCCATGAGGATATCAAGTTGGGCCTGCCATCAAGGGATAAATACATTGCAAACTACATTAAAACGATGGAAAAACTGGCTCAGGTGGGTGTAAAGGTCATCTGTTACAACTTTATGCCGATCTTCGACTGGCTACGTACCGATCTTCATAAGGAGATGGAAGATGGCTCCACTGCTCTCTTCTATGAGAATAGCAAGATTGAAAATATTGAACCGCTGGAGCTGGTTCGACGCATTACCGAAAACTCCGCACTCACCATGCCAGGTTGGGAACCAGAACGATTGCAGTATTTAACAGGTCTGTTCGAAGCTTACAAGGATGTGACCGAGGAGCATATGTGGGAGCACGCGCGTTATTTCCTGCAAGAGATTATTCCTACAGCCGAACGGCTGGGGATTCGAATGGCCATCCATCCGGATGACCCGCCATGGCCAATTTTTGGATTACCGAAGATTATTACGAGTCAGGAGAATGTTCGCAAATATCTGAATCTTTATGATAGCCCTTACAATAGCGTGACGTTGTGCAGCGGCTCTTTGGGAGCGAATGCTGATAATGACATTATCGGGATGATTCACGAGTTCAAGGATCGGATTCCATTTGCACATATTCGTAATGTCAAAATCTATGATAACGGCGACTTTATCGAAACATCACACCGCAGCCAGGATGGAAGCGTCGACATTGCGGGGGTTGTTGAGGCTTATCACGATATCGGTTATGAAGGTTATGCGAGGCCCGACCACGGTCGTCATCTCTGGGGAGAACAATGCCGACCTGGTTATGGACTCTATGACCGGGCTTTAGGAATCATGTATCTGTGGGGCGTCTGGGATTCCTTGCAAAGGAGGACAAAAGCATGAGTGAACGTCAATATGAACGCTCATCTCGTCTCGAAGGCAGAACGGCTGTAATCACCGGTGGTGCTGGAGTACTCTGCCGCTCCATGGCGGAAGAACTTGCTCGGCACAGTGCAAGTGTAGCCATCCTGAACCGCACCGTGTCCAAGGGTCAGGAGGTTGTAGCTGCAATTGAAGCTGTCGGTGGCCGAGCGATTGCTATCGCCTGTGACGTAACCCAGGCCGATAGTGTGCAAGCAGCGGCAGATACGGTGCTGGAACAGCTTGGGCCCTGTGATATTCTCATTAATGGCGCTGGTGGCAATAACGCCAGTGCTAATACTACGAATGAAATATTCAGATTGGAAGATCTGGAACAGAGCGACATCACGACGTTTTTCGATGTGAGTGTAGAGGGATTTCGGCAGGTGATGGATCTGAATTTTGTCGGTTCTCTCATTCCCACTCAAATCTTTGCAAGACATATGATTGAGCGTGATGTTCCGGCAACGGTCATCAATATTTCTTCCATGAGTGCCCCGTCGCCCATGACTAAAGTTCCTGCGTACAGTGCTGCCAAGGCAGCGATTAACAACTTCACGCAATGGCTCGCCGTTCATCTGGCTGAATCCGGTATTCGTGTCAACGCCATTGCACCCGGGTTCTTCCTGACCGAGCAGAACCGTAATCTATTACTGCAACCAGACGGCTCTCCGACGGAACGTTCCAGTAAAATTATTGCGCATACGCCCATGCGCCGCTTCGGTAAGCCGGAGGATCTGCTGGGCACATTAATGTGGCTTGCGGATGAAAGACAATCCGGCTTCGTCACTGGCACAGTCATTCCGGTAGATGGCGGATTTATGGCATATTCCGGTGTTTAACGATTAACGTGTAAATGAATCAGTTCAACTAATATAGGTGATTAATGAAACCGAAGCTTGGGATACTTACCCAGGTTTCGGTTTTTTGCGTTCAAGCATAAGATCATCCAGCGTAGGAAAAGCTTGTTATAATACGTGTTCAAAAGCAAACTTTTTAAACAACCTCTTAATAGAACTACGGTGAACTAAAGGAAGGTGATACATATATGATGGAAGAAACATGGGTTGTTGCCGTACGGTCTATTATTGCCTTTCTAACCCTGATCATCTACACAAGGGTGCTGGGCAAGCAGCAGATGGGTAACTTGACGTATTTTGATTACATTAACGGTATCACAATCGGTTCCATTGCGGGTACGTTTGCAACCGATCTCTCGTCCAAGGCGTGGATTCATTTTGTGGCCTTGACCATTTTCACAATCATTACGATCATCTTTCAGTATATTACGCTGAAAAATCGCACCATCTCCAAACTGATGGACTCTGATCCCACATTGATCATCCAGAACGGTAAAATTCTCGAACAGAACCTGAGTAAAATGCGAGTCAAATTTGATGAGTTGACCATGATGCTACGGCAAAAGGATGTATTTGATATTACGACTTTGGATTATGCGATTCTGGAACCGGACGGCAGCCTTTCGGTTGTTTTGAAACCTGAGAATCAACCGGTAACCGCGAAAGACATGCATATGCACCCGCCCAAGAGCAAGCTGATGACCGAGATTATTATTGATGGCCTGCTGATTAAGCAAAATCTGGAGGAAAGAAACAAAGATACTAACTGGCTCAGTGAGCAGCTGAAAAAGCAAAACATTACGATACAGGATATCGCTTTTGCCGCCATATTACCCAATGACAAATTGTATGTGGATCTGTTCAAGGATAAGATCACCGAAAAAATCGATATGGGCGATTATGAGGGGCCTTTCTAAATTCTCTACATGAAGGAGGCGGTTGAATGAAAACGCGTTTCTGGCTGCTATATGTGCTTCCGATCTTCCTCATTCTTGTATTCGTTGCGATTATGGCTAGCGGAGCCTTTCTCAAAAAGCCCTTTGGTACCGATGATCGCTTGCTTGAATCAGTACAAATGTTGGAGAAACAGGTCGAGGGCCAAAACTGGACTGAAGCCAAGACTCAAATCAATTATGCAATGCAGGCTTGGGATAAAATCGTCAACCGCATTCAGTTCAGTGTGGAGCGTGAAGCGATTTATGATATTCTGGGGACCCTTGCTCGCATGAAGGGCGGCGTTGCAGCAGAGGATGATAAAGCGATTATGGAAGAGATTTATTACTTTTATGTATTATGGGATAATCTTGGTGATTAGGTTCAATGTGTTCAATATCAGACTTTAATATCAGATGTACGTCCAAAAACAAAAGGCACTTTCCCTTTATGAAGAAAGGAAGTGCCTTCTTTGCTTTTACATAACTCTAAATCCGTTACGCTCTTCGTAATCCCCGAGATCGTGGCGATCGCGAAGTACCTTCTTTGCGGAAAAAGAGAGTGAGCGCTCTGTTCGCACACCACAGTGCAAACAAAGCGAACAGTGTACCCCAGAACAGCGCGGGAAGGAACGTCTGTTGAGCGAGATTCGCTGCATCCCCTGCCCGTGAAGGCTGAGTCCAGGACATAAATCCAACGTATACAGCACTAACAACGGACTCTTCCAGTGTAAGAAACGCCAGTAACAGATAATAGAATTTTACGATCTTGGCGCCAAAAATCATAATGACCACATTCAGAACGATGAACCCGGTCAACCATAACATGCCGAACTCCCCTCTTACATACAACAGGAGTGACACCAGAGCTACAGCCGTCATAATCCCAAGTCCCCACATATGCAAGCCTTTGCGGTATAAGTAGAACAATAGCCAGGCGAACAGTGATGCACTGATATATCCCGCGAGAGAAACCAGGATCGATCTACCTGGCGTCAACATGGACGAATAGGTCACGCCGCTATGATCAGCGTACAATTCAATCCGCAGCACTTTACCGGACAATACCAGTGTCATTAGTGCATGACCGAATTCGTGAATCATCGTATCCAGGTTACGGAACAAGGACGAGAATGGAATGAATCGTGTTAGAAAGACGGAGCCTAGTAGAAAAAGTATCGTTTTGACCCACTTATTCAATCGTGCCATACCTCCTTTACCTTCAAGTAAACAATCAATTAAACAAGCCTATCCTTTATACTACGCTTTTTTCACTCGATTCGTTTCGGCTTCCAAACTGTAGGGCACAGTGCTCCATCCACCAGCAGAAGCTTCGATTGTGTCCAATGAAAAAAGAAGACAGATCATAGCGGCCCTTTTCGGCCTCTAACGTAACGAGCAGTCGATTCCGCATCCGACGGAGAGCATAGTGCACGAATTGATCTGCAACCTCACTTTGTATCAGGGTAACATAAGCATAAAGGGAATGATCAACAGGTTCATCAAGCGGACTCACCCCTGCACATGAAAATTCCGTCCTCACGCCCGCACTCTGAAGTATGGACAATGCCTTCACGAGTTCGGCATCGACTTCAACACCGTTCCAAATCTCTGTTTTCTTCGCGGAAACCATATGTTTGTCACGTTCCGTCCAGTGCATCAGCTCCAGCTTGCGTCGTCTCCACAGATGAGCAGGCTGTTCACTTAACAGCACTTCAGGTTCCTCATTTAAACTCATGCAATGTGTCCTCCTGTTCTCCTCGATCCGGTCACCTTATTCAACAAAGAGAGAGCACATCACTGTGCTCTCTGCTTTGCAAAAAGGCAAAGGAATGGCGATCCATTCCTCAGCATGTTGTATTATTGTACCTTTTTCGGTGAGAGGCATCAAATCGATCTTTTATTATTCGTTCAGCGCCAGTTTCAGAGCCTCCAAATTTTGTCTCATCACGCTGATGTAGTCCATTCCCGCCGCGATCTCTTCCTCGGTAAGTCCCTCAATCGGGTTCAATACGGCCGTTTTGGCTCCCACTTCACTTGCGATCGTCTCAGACACTTTGGATGAAACCAATGTTTCGAAGAAAATGGTCTTCACCTGATGCTCTTTCGCAAAATCAATGACAGATGCCATCTGTGCTGCCGAAGGTTCTTGCTCAGGAGACAATCCTGCGATGGGTACCTGTTGCAATCCATATTCCTTGGCAAGGTAGCCAAATGCAGCGTGTTGTGTGATGAAATCTTTACGTTTGCTATCCGTCACAGCCGCCTTGAAGTCCTGATCCAGTGACTCCAGTTGAGCAATGTAAGCATCTGCATTCTGCTTGAACTGTTCAGCATGTTCCGGGGCAGCCTGCGCCAAACCTGCTTCAATATTGCGCACTTCCTTTACAGCCAATGCAGGTGACAGCCATACGTGGGGATCGAGTCCACCGTGATCGTGATCATGTCCTGCTTCTGCCTCTGCGTCATGATCATGGTCGTGTTCTTCCGTAGTCGCTTCATCCGCATGATCGTGATCATGTGCTTCCCCAGCGGATTCATCGGCATGGTCATGCGTATCCGTTCCATCGGAATCTTCATGTCCATGATCATGCTCATCTTCTGTACCTTCAAGCAGGTTAATTCCTTTGCTCGCTTCCACCTGAATGAGTGAAGCATTGCTCAGACTTCCGGTGACCTGATCAATCCAAGATTCCATGCCCGCACCGTTGTATACAAGCACGTCCGCTTTTTCAATGCTGGCAATATCTTGTGGTGTGGGCTCCCAATCATGAGGCTCCATTCCTGCTGGAACGAGTGTATGCACATCGGCCAGATCACCTGCCACATTTTTGGTGAACTCATACATCGGATAGAAGCTGACCTGCACGTTTAATTTAGCTGCTTCACTCTCTACGGGTACCGTATTACCGGCACCCGTAGAACTTGTATTTGCATCAGAAGCGGATTTTTGTCCGCAGCCTGCGACGATAAGTGTGAGACTGAACAACAATCCGAGCGTAGCTTTTTTACTGAATTTCATGTGATGTATTCCTCCTAGAATGGTTGACCAGAATGACGTGCTGTGATTTCGTTTGTTTACGGTGACGCTTGCGGTTATATCGTGCAATCAGCTTTTGCGCTGATATTCCAGTCAATAGGATGACCAACAGGATGAGCGCAATTGTTCCTCCCGGTGGTGTATTTAGATGGTAAGATGTTGTGAGCCCGCTAAAAATACCAATTAATCCTGTAATTACCGCGACAACAATCGCTGCTGTAAAACTGCGAGACACTCTCAGTGCCAAGGCAGCAGGCAATACAATGAGAGCAGACACCAGCAACACACCGACGATCGGCATGGCTGAAGCTACAGTCATTCCTGTCAGAATGGCAAATGCAAACGATAACCCTTTTACCTGAACGCCTCCAATGGAAGCTGTCTCTTCATCAAAGGTAAAGCTATAGAGCGGTCTCCGGAGTAAGATGAAAAAAAGTAAACCAATGACACATACACCTGCCATCATCCACAACTGAATATCGCTAACCGCGACAATAGATCCGAATAAGTATGAGCTGAAGGTTTTGGACAGATTGGTTTTAAGACTCATCAACACTACAGCAAGAGCCAGTCCCGAAGTCATGATGATCGCCACAGGTACCTCGCTGTAGGTTCGGTAGCTTCGCCGTAGTTGTTCAACCAGTAATGCACCGATAATTGCAATGGCGAATCCGCAGATCACGGGGTTAAGATTCATGACCGAACCGAGCGCAACCCCTGCCAGTGAGACATGGGATAACGTGTCCGCCATAAGGACCTGCCGCCTGAGCATCAGATAGACCCCAAGAATTGGAGCGATGACTCCAATCAGTCCACCTGCCCAGAAGGCACGTTGCATGAATTCGTACTCAAACACTGCCATTCCTCACTTTCTTGCCGCTCCAGAGTAATCGTTCGGTCCAATCGATCTCCCATCTCTTCCAGTCCATGAGTAACCATAATAATCGTTAACCCATGAACATCAGCATAGTGGCGCATCAGATTGTAAAACCCTTCACGGCTGTGGCGGTCCATTCCCGTTGTTGGCTCATCCAATACTAGAACCTGCGGTTGCCCAGCCATAGCTCTGGCAATACAGATCCGCTGCTTCTGTCCACCAGACAGCTCACCGACGCGTGTATTCCGATATTCCCACATACCAACTTCCCGCAGACTGCGTTCAACGATGGCATCCTGCTCTGCTGTGAATCTGCGGAATAGTCCCAGCCTGGTGTAACACCCGGACCGGACCAGCTCATTCACCGTACTGGGAAATCCACTATTGAACGATGCAACCTGCTGGGGCACGTAACCGATATTGGACTTGTTCCCACGTTTCAACTGCGGATTCATATGTATCGTGCCGCTCCAGGGCTTCAATAGCCCTAGCAGCAGCTTTAACAGGGTCGTTTTGGCAGAACCATTGGGACCTGTGATGCCTATGAACTCTCCCACATGGATATCCAGCGACAGTTGATCAATGACCGGCTCTTTGCCATATCCGAATACAACATCACGCATGGAGGATAATATCATGCCTTTCCCTCTTTCCGTAAATATTACGATTTAAAAATAACAAAAAAATTTAGCGTGTTTCCCGGTGGATCGTCATTTTCTTCAAACGTGGGGAATACTTCTTCATCTCAAGTCTCTCTGGATGGTTGCGTTTGTTCTTGGTAGTTGTATAGTTGCGGTCCCCGCACTCGGTGCAGGCTAAGGTTACAATGACTCTCATGGTTGTTGCCTCCTCTTATTTAATCGTAATAATTACTATTTAATGATATTAGCCTATGCTTTTTCTTTTGTCAACTCCATATCTGCGAAAGTAAAATTTTGTATGCACATTATAATTACATATGATATACTGCTTTGGTATCATTATACTTTACCTACGGAGGAACTAGATGAAGATCAAAAAATCAACTTTTATTGGGTCATTGGTAGCATGCAGTTTGGCTTTCGGTGCCCTCGGTGTAGCAGCTTCAAACGGAATTCAAGATATTGAAGCAGCACTCGACAGCAACATTAGCTTTAAAGTAAACGGTTTGTCTTGGACACCCAAGAATGAAGCCGGAGACAAACTGAATGCACTGGTATATGACGGTGATGTTTACCTGCCTGTAAGTACCACAGCAGAAGCGCTGGGAGCCAACGTATCTCTGAATGTTAGCAACAAAGTTGTAAGTATAACTAATTCAGGTAGCGGTAAGTCAAGCAGTTCGAGTAGTAATAACAGCAGTACAGGTACCAAAGGTTCTGAAGATTCAAGTAAACCAAGTAGTTCAAGTAACTCAAGCACTTCTGGCTCAATCAAGATGACTGGAACTGACGCTCAGATGATAGTCAAATTGCAAAAAGAATCTTTAACATTGATCAAAATGTATGGTAAAGCACTTAAAACAGGTAGCACTAGTGAATTTGATAAATACATAGATGCTAAAGTTATTGAAAATCCCGAGATCGACATTTTTGATCTGGGTAAGCAATCCCAGAAAGATAAATTTAAGACTACAGTCAAAGGTATCATTGCAGCAAATGATAAAAAAACGCTGACTAAATATGCAGATCAGTTGATTAACATTAAATCATCTGATTTTAAAGTGATTGCAATGAACGATAAAACCAAAACAAGACACAGTTACAAAGCCATTTATTATCCACAAGGATGGACGGGTTCCTATGGAGTGTACCTTACCTTTGTGTTTAGTCCGCAAAAAAGTGGCAACGGTGATTTTTATCTTGGCGATTTGTCCTTCAGCTAAAGTCCTTAATGCAATATAATCATTGATCTTCAGGGGCACTAGTACACTTGAAGATCTTTTCTTTTCACTTCAACTCCACTCCGGAAAAGGATCTTTCAATTCGCGCCAGTTCATCAACATCTCTTCCTCCGTAAGAAGGGTCTCATCCAATGTACGTTCAATTTCAGCCCTATCCATGTCAATGCCGATAAATACTAATTTGGTTACCCGGTCGCTCCACTCATCATCCCAGTCCGGTATGCTAGGCAATGTATCGCCAAAATGAAGTTGCCTTTCCTCCTCACTCATCGCACCTACCCATATTCCTGCTGGCGCAAGCTGCTTTGATGTACCTGCGTGACTGAAAGAGATTGCCATATGGTTCCTTGTTGCCAGCCACATCAGACCTTTGGATCGCACGATGCTATCTGGATATTTCGCAATCCAACGCAGCAACCGTTCCGAGTGGAATGGACGTTTTCGATGATAGACAAATGAATGAATTCCATATTCTTCAGTCTCCGGGGTATGTTCCTCTTTCATTAATTCGCGGATCCAACCCGCGGACTGGCTTGCTTTTTCAAAATCAAAACGTCCCGTATTCAATATCTCTCTCGGATCAATCTGCCCATGTGTCGTGCGAATAAGCTTGGCCTCCGGTTGCATCGCGTGTAGTGCCTTTTCAAGCTTCGTCAGTTCTTCCTCCGAGACCAGATCACATTTGTTCAGAATCAGCACATCACAGAATTCCACCTGATCCGTCAGCAGATGAACGATTCCGCGAACATCGTCCTCCCCCGCTTCCTGTCCACGATCCTTCAGTGTTTCTTTGGAATAAAAATCACGCCAGAACTGGGCAGCATCGACAACCGTAACCATCGTGTCGAGACGGGTGAATTTCGTCAAATCAATGCCGAGTTCCTCATCGATATACGTAAACGTCTGCGCAACAGGTACCGGCTCACCAATACCCGTGGATTCAATCAATATGTAGTCAAAAGAACCATCTAACGCCAGCCGCTCGACTTCTTTCAACAGATCCTCTCTCAATGTGCAGCAAATGCAACCATTAGACATCTCCACCAGCTTCTCATCAATGCGCGATAACCCTCCACCATCTCGTATTAAACCCGCATCGATGTTAACCTCACTGAGATCATTGACGATAACAGCAACCCGCATCCCCTCGCGGTTATGAAGCACATGATTGAGCAGTGTCGTTTTGCCTGCACCCAAATATCCACTAAGTACGGTTACTGGAACCCGATTTTGAACCTGTTGATCTGACATTTCTTCTTCCTCCACTCTGTTTAAGTCGCGAATTTAATCGTAATTATTACTATTAAGGACGATCAATCCGAACTATACCGCAGTTTTCTTTGGGTTGTCAACTCTAAAATGATGAAGAATCTTGATTAATCGTAAAAATGTTGATTAGAACATAGGAATGATGTATGTTGCCGCACGTACAAGCATATATTTTAGCAAAGTCCTAGTTGTGGAGGTCTGTTTCATGAAAATGGCAGCCAATCTGAAGCTCCTGTCCTTCCTGATCCCTTGTGCATTTCTTGTTCCCGTGTTGATCACAATGGCTCCAGACTTCAAGGAAGCATGGAACAGTGAAGCTTTGCAAAATATGAAAACCGTATTCATAGGTATTTTCCTTGAAGCCGCACCTTTTCTGCTCATGGGTGTTTTATTGTCCTCACTCATGCAGTGGTTCGTATCGGAAGAGATGGTACGCAGACTAACGCCCAAGAATCCGATCGGCGGTGTGCTGGTCGCAGGGCTGCTCGGTATTATTTTTCCCATTTGTGAATGTGGCATGATCCCGGTCGTGAGAAGGTTGATGCACAAAGGCATGCCAGCCTATATCGCAGTGACGTTCATCTTGAGTGGTCCCGTAGTCAATCCCATCGTATTTACGGCAACCTTGCTCGCCTTTCCCTCCCATCCTGAGATTACCATTGCCCGTATGGGACTGGCCTTTGCCGTAGCAGCTTCCATAGGCATGCTCGTGTATGTGTTTGTTCGTCGAAATCCCCTTCGGATGCCAAAGGTCGCAGTGACAGAGGTCAAGACACATCCCGGGTTTAAAATGGCGCAACCTCATGCTCATGCACACGCAAATGCTCATGATCATAACCATGTGAAAAACTGGCGTAGCTTCTTCATTCACGCCGGAGATGAATTTGTCGATATGAGCAAATATCTGGTGATCGGTGCCTTGATTACAGCCTGCATCCAGACATTCATTAGCCGCAGCGATCTGATCTCACTTGGCAATGGTCCTGTCGCCTCTTACGTGTTCATGATGGGCTTTGCTTATGTACTGTCTCTCTGCTCCACTTCTGATGCATTTGTGGCTTCTGCATTCTCACATACGTTTGCACTTGGGCCGCTGGTATCCTTCCTTGTGCTTGGTCCAATGTTGGATTTCAAAAGCACCCTGATGCTGCTCTCGACCTTCCGTACCCGGTTTGTTATAGGTCTAAGTCTAGCCATTATCACCCTTGTCTTTGCCGGCTCGTGGTTGATTAATCTGCTGGTATAAAGGTTAAGCAAATTACTTCATGACCTGAATGGTTAATCACTTGAACTTTCATCCTGACGATTAATAGAGATGAGGTGATGATATGAACCACACTGTATATACGATGACAAAAGCCCCTGTTCCAAGATCACACATCATTCAATGGCATAACCTGATCCGTGCGGTATGGATCGGCGGTCTGGCGGTGTACATTATTCACTTGAATTCAAGTGATTCGCTTCATTATTATTTGGCGCCGACCATGCAAAAACTGCTGTTATGCTGCCCTGTTCCCTTATTGTTTATTGCCGTTATTATGGCGTGGCATGGACTGTTCAGTAGAAACGAGGTTCATTGCGACTGTGAGCATCCTCCGCCTTCCGGGTTCCTTCGTAGTTCAATGGTATATGGTCTGATCGCTATACCCTTATTGCTGGGTTTTTTGTTACCTGATCGGGCTCTCGGCAGCTCCATGGCCAGTCAGAAAGGTATGTCTCTCACCTATGCTCCTCCCGAGATTCGTCGGAAAGAACCGTTACCTGATCCGGCAACGCAATTGAATGTACAAGATCTTACACAACAACCAACGGTTGTTCAGTCTGCATCGGCCACCAAAGTACAATTCATTCCCCCAGACGAGTATAGCCGCGAATTTGCTGAACTGGCGGAGAAGTTGTATGCAGAACAGGTCATTCGAGTCTATCCCGAGATTTTCTCTGAAACCCTCGGCACGATTGATATGTTCCAGCGACAATTTGCAGGCAAAGATATCTCCTTAACCGGGTTCGTTTATCGGGACAAAAGCATGGATCATGAATCACATTTTGCGCTGGGTCGATTTCTCGTCATGTGTTGCCCCGCAGATGCGGCTCCCTTTGGCGTGATGATTCACATCCCCGAAGCGGATAGCTTCCCTACAGACAGCTGGGTGCAAATCGATGGCAGCATCGGCTCTGCACAGGTGAACGGTAAGGATACGATTGAGATTCGAGCAACAAAGGTGACACCTGTATCCGAGCCATCCACGCCTTATATTTATACTAGTGCGGATTCGGTGATGGCGTATGAGAAAATAAAGAGCAATTAATCGCTAATATTAACAGCGTGCGCCTCAACGACAAAAAGCCCCAAAGCGATGGATTACATCGCTTTGGGGCTTTCATGTTCAGTTAGACATGAGATTACATCTCGTCTGTTCTGATTGTATTATTCGGTTACGATATCATGAACCAATACAGGCGCATCGGCATGATCGGCGATCGTAATGTTTTCTTTGATCTTCGCGATGACGTCTGCTACGTCTTCACGATTGGCATGGATCGTTACGAGGGACTCACCAGCTTTGACTGGGTCACCGACTTTTTTGTTCAGCATCAGACCAACAGCGAGATCAATCTCAGACTCTTTCGTTGCACGGCCTGCGCCGAGCAGCATTGCTGCAGTACCGATTTCGTCAGCGACGATTCCGGCAACATAGCCGTCTTTGTCTGCTGGCACTTCAACCAGGTATTGTGCCTGAGGCAAACGATCTGGATGATCCACAACCGAAGCGTCTCCACCTTGGTTTGCCAAGAAATCTTTGAATTTCTCCAGTGCCTTACCGTTCTGGATGACTTCTCTCAATCTCTCCTCAGCATGCTCCAAGGAATCTGCCTTGCCAGCAAGGAATACCATCTGACGTCCAAGTGCCAGACACAGCTCTTCCAGATCTTTCGGGCCTTTACCTTGCAGGGTGAGGATGGCTTCTTTCACTTCAAGCGCGTTACCAATCGCCAGACCCAGTGGTTGGGACATATCGGAGATAACAGCCATCGTTTTACGGCCAACATTGTTACCGATGCTTACCATGGCATGTGCCAGTTCTTTAGCATCTTCCGTTGTTTTCATGAATGCACCAGCACCCGTTTTAACATCCAATACGATTGCATCAGCACCTGCTGCAATTTTCTTGCTCATGATGGAGCTGGCGATCAGTGGGATGGAGTTAACGGTAGCTGTTACGTCACGCAGTGCATAGAGCTTCTTGTCTGCAGGCGTTAGATTACCACTTTGTCCGATAACTGCAACCTTATGTTCGTTTACGAGTCGAATGAACTCTTCTTTTTCAAGCTCTACGTGGAAGCCAGCAACGGATTCCAGCTTGTCTGTTGTACCACCCGTGTGACCAAGTCCACGTCCGGACATTTTGGCAACAGGAACATCCAGCGCAGCAACAAGCGGAGCGAGTACCAGTGTTGTTGTATCGCCCACACCTCCTGTGGAGTGCTTGTCTACTTTGATACCTTCGATGGCGGACAGGTCGATCGTTTCACCCGAATTTACCATGGACATCGTGAGATCAGCACGTTCTTTGTCTGTCATATCTTTAAAGAATACCGCCATCGCCCATGCGCTGACTTGATAGTCCGGGATCTCTCCTTGTGTGTATCCTTGAACAACAAAATCAATCTCAGCTGTTGTCAGTTCTTTTCCGTCGCGTTTCTTGGCAATAATGTCTACCATTCTCATGATGATCTCTCCTTGTGTGTGTTGATTGTATAGAACACTTTGTTGTTGGTCCGTTGACCGTTCCGGCTCCGGATCGTTCCTTCGATCGCTGTTGTCTCCAAGTTTTTTTGATCCATTTTGCAATGGGGAAAACTCAGAGACAAAGGCGAACGCTTCGCTTCTTCAGAATCGATTCCAGTTCCTTCACTCCGTGCTTAAAACAAAAGTTTCGATTAAAATCAATTGATTATGAATATAAAATGCAACTATTACAGTGTGATTGCTGTGTCCAGGGCAACTACCATCATGTCGTTGAACGTTTTTTGGCGCTCTTCGGCAGTTGTTTCTTCGCCTGTCAGCAAGTGGTCACTTACCGTCAGGATGGTCAGTGCGTTAACACCGAACTTGGCAGCGATGGTATACAGTGCTGTTGTTTCCATTTCTACGCCCAGTACGCCGTGTTTCATCAACTTCTCGGTTACGGAACGGTCATCGCGGTAGAAAGAATCCGAGCTGAACACGTTACCCACATGAATTTTCATGCCTTTAGCTGTTGCCCGATCATATGCTTCTTTCAGCAGGGAGAACGTAGCGATTGGCGAGAAGTCATATCCACCGAATACGTGTTTGTTCATGCTGGAATCTGTACATGCTGCTTGTGCAAGGATGACGTCACGTACACGTACATGCTCCTGCATACCGCCACAAGTACCTACACGAATCAGGTTTTTCACGCCATATTCGCTGATCAATTCGTTAGCATAGATTGCGAAAGACGGAATACCCATTCCTGAACCTTGCACCGAAATCCGGTGTCCTTGATATGTACCTGTAAAACCAAGCATTCCGCGAACCTCGTTGTAACATACAACATCTTCAAGGTACGTATCTGCAATATATTTCGCGCGCAAAGGGTCTCCTGGCAAAAGGATCGTTTCTGCGATATCTCCGGGTTTTGCTCCAATATGTGTACTCATGAATGAATCTCCTCCAGTTATATGTTTAGTCTATTATGATGGCAGGAACCGGAGCAGCCTCAACTACTCCGACATCCCCTATCCTGTTTTCGAAAAACCTATTTCAAATCTTTCAGGAAGCTGGTGCCATATTCCGGCATTTTCACTCCAAAGTTCTCGGCTACGGTTGCACCAAGGTCAGCAAATGTGCTGCGCAGATCAAGCTTTTTGCCCTCGCTGAAGCGCGGAGAGTAGGCAAGCAGTGGTACATATTCACGAGTGTGGTCTGTGCCACGGTATGTTGGATCGTTACCATGGTCAGCTGTGATCAGCAGCAGATCATCATTGGTCATTTTGGCAAAAATCTCTGGCAGCCGTGCATCATAGTCTTCAAGCGCCTGAGCATAACCTTGTGGATCACGACGGTGACCGTACAGGGCATCAAAATCAACCAGGTTCAGGAAGCTAAGTCCAGTGAACTCTTCATCCATCGTTTCAGACAACTTGTCCATGCCATCCATATTCGATACAGTACGAACGGACTTCGTCACACCTTCGCCATCGTAGATATCCGCAATTTTACCCAAGGCAATGACATCAAATCCACCATCTTGAAGTTCATTCATAACGGTACGTCCAAACGGTTTAAGCGCATAGTCATGACGATTCGCAGTACGCTTCCAGACACCCGCTTCACCTACAAATGGACGTGCAATAATGCGGCCCAGCATGTACGGATCTTCAAGTGTGATTTCGCGACAGAACTCACAGATCTCATACAGTTCTTTCAGTGGAACAACGTCCTCATGTGCTGCAATTTGCAGAACCGAATCCGCAGATGTGTACACGATGAGTGCGCCAGTTTCAACATGCTCTGCACCCAGCTCATCCAGAATTTCCGTTCCGCTGGCCGGTTTGTTACCAATGACCTTACGGCCCGTTTTCTCTTCAATGCGCTGAATCAGCTCATCGGGAAAGCCGTTCTCGAACACGCGGAAAGGTGTATCAATGTAAAGACCCATCAGCTCCCAGTGACCTGTCATTGTGTCTTTGCCTCTGGATGCTTCCTGCATCTTGGTGTAATACGCTTTAGGTGCATCCGCTACAGGAACACCCTCGATTTCTTTGATGTTGGACAGTCCGAGACTGGCCATGTGAGGCATTTTTAGACCTCCGCGTTCACGTGCAATGTGACCGAAGGTATCTACATCAAAATCATCAAATTCTGCTGCATCCGGCGCTTCGCCGATCCCTACAGAATCCATAACGATTAGATGTACTCTTTTGAATGTTGACATAACCTAAGCACTCCTTCCAATAATCCGGTTTACAAGAACAGTCCGGCGATGATCGCCGACAATACACTGACAAGCGATGCACCGTAAAGCAGTTTCAGACCGAAGCGGGCTACCACATTACCTTGTTTCTCATGAAGTCCCTTCACCGCACCGGCAATAATACCGATGGAGGAGAAGTTGGCGAACGATACGAGGAAGACGGATACGATCCCTGTTGTTCTGGCAGACAACGTTGTCTGCTTCGTCAGATCAAGCATGGCTACGAATTCATTGGATACCATTTTGGTAGCCATAATACTTCCCGCTTGAACAGCTTCCTTCCATGGAACACCCATAATAAAGGCAAATGGTGCAAACACATAACCTAGCAGCTCCTGGAATGAAATACCGAGTATTGCGCTAAACATTCCGTTAACTAACGCGATGAGAGCGACAAAACCGATTAACATCGCAGCTACGATGATGGCGACTTTAAATCCATCCAGGATGTACTCACCCAGCATTTCGAAAAAGGACTGTTTCTCCTCTTCCTGTACTTCCAATATATCTTCTTCCTCTGTAACCTCATAAGGATTCACAATGGAAGCAATGATAAAACCGCCAAACAGGTTCAGCACGAGTGCCGTAACCACATATTTCGGATCAATCATGGACATATAGGCACCGACAATCGACATCGATACCGTGGACATCGCCGAGGCACACAAGGTGTACAGCCGATGTTTTGGCAACAACCCAATTTGTTTTTTCACAGAAATGAACACTTCAGATTGCCCCAATACAGCCGAAGCAACCGCGTTATATGATTCCAGTTTGCCCATTCCGTTGATTTTGCTTAATACCAGACCAATATATTTTATAACAAAAGGTAAGATTCGGATATACTGCAATATCCCAATGAGGGCAGAAATGACAACAATCGGCATCAATACATTCAGGAAGAACGGAAATCCGCCATTAGCATCCGGGACACCAGTTAAACCACCGAATACAAATGAAATCCCTTCATTCGCATAGGCCAGCAAACTTTCAAATATGGTCGCAAATCCACCAATCAGCCATGTTCCTACCCCTGTATTCAGCAAGGCATAGGCCAGAATCACCTGCAAAACAATCATAACGACCAGCGGTCGGTATCTAATCTTCTTTTTACCGTTGCTTGCGATATAAGCCAGTCCAAAAACAACGAGTAAGCCAAGAAGGGCAATTAGAAATTTCATTTGATCTCTCCTTTGAAGGTAGTTAAGCCGGATGTGGAATTCAGCTCAAAGGGTGCTTAAGCATTCTAAATCATTAACCTTTCAGAAAACTTATGAAGCGCTTACAATTAATCCCGTTTTTAAAATATAAGTGTACATTATATTCCCTGTACCTGAGTCGAGTGCCCAAGTACAGAGAATATATTATTACTTTTCACTCCATCAAGCTTTGTTTAACAAGCTCCTTCTTAGTAAGAAGATGTAGACTGACCGCCCTGCATGATCTTCACGCCAGAGCTTGCACCGATCCGAGTCGCACCCGCTTCGATCATTTTCTGCATATCTTCCAGGCTACGTACGCCACCTGAAGCTTTAACGCCTACATCAGGACCTACAGTACGACGCATCAAAGCGATATCTTCTGGCGTTGCTCCACCTGTGGAGAAACCTGTAGAAGTTTTAACAAAATCTGCTCCAGCTCGTACAGCTGCCTGACAAGCACGTACTTTCTCATCATCCGTCAACAGACAAGTTTCAATTATGACTTTCACCAAAGCTTTACCCGCAGCAGCTTCAACTACAGCACGAATATCCTGTTCAACGTAATCATCTTTGCCATCTTTCAAAGCACTGATGTTGATGACCATATCGACTTCAGTTGCACCTTTAGCAATCGCATCTTTAGTTTCGAAAGCTTTTGTCTCCGATGTAGATGCTCCCAGAGGGAAACCAATAACGGTGCAGATATCTACGCCAGTACCTTGCAACTGCTCAGCAGCATAAGCAACCCATCCTGGGTTAACACATACGGAAGCAAACTGGTATTGCTTCGCTTCTTCGGTTAACTTGGCCATTTCACTCTGCGTTGCGTCCGCACGAAGCAACGTATGGTCGATCATTTTAGCTAATTGTGGTGTAGTCAATTGAATCTCTCCCTTATCTGAACTAGTTATTTTCTATACCCTTACACTAACATGAACATATGTAAAAATCAAATTGAACTTTTGTTCACGGTTCCACTTGCTGTTCTTGCTTCGTTATATTTTCTGCCTTACAAAGCAAAACATCCGCCCTTTTTACGTGGCAGATGTTGTCATCCATATCCATTTGAAAATTAGAATCGCAGTAATGCCTGCGCTGTGTACTGATCCGTAACCAGAATATTGGCGTAATGACCTTTGAGCGCGGCGTGAATCGCTTCAATTTTGCGTTGCCCCCCGGCGACAAGGATTGATTTTTCCTTATTTCTCAATTCCGCCAAGTCAATTCCGACGGTTCTGCTGTTAATCTCTTCACTGATCAACTGACCTTCCGCATCAAAAAAGCGTGAACAAATGTCACCTGCACCTGAGTTCATTAGTAATTGTTGCTCTTCTTCATTGAAATAGCCGAGTCTGAACAATAACGCATCCTCCTTCACAGTACCCACGGTGAACAAAGCAATGTTGGCCTGTCTGCCAAGTTCCACGATTCTGCCGATATGCCGATCCGCTTCCACCATGTTCTTCACTTCAATGTTGTCGAAAATTACGGGCAATGGCAGATACCTTGGTACCGTGTGGAAGGCTTCAGCGAACAAATGAACAATCTCAGCGGCATACGTATTGACATGGGAGTGGCTTACGCCCCCCTTCAATTGAACGACTTCGACACCTTTGACCTGCTTGGGACGAAGCTGGCGTGCTATGGCATGCATGGTTGTTCCCCAAGTCACCCCGATAATATCTGCATCCTGAACCGTCTCCTGAAGGTAGTCTGCTGCTCGTTTGCTGATATGCTTCTGTATTTCCTCATCACTCTTCAGTGGGGCAAAACACACAAGTGCCGTATCCAGATCATATTTCGACTTGAGTTCTCCGGCAATGATGTCGATATCCTCCAGCGGGTCCATAATTTCAATCCGGACGTATCCGCGATCTTTGGCGTACTGAAGTAATCTTGATACGGTTGGACGTGACACGCCCAATCGGGCGGCAATATCCTGCTGGCTGTAATCGGACTGATAATACAATTTCGCTGCTTCAATGCTTAATCGTTGCTTCTCCAGGTCCATTCCCATGTGCGCTCATCTCACTCATCCCTATTATCGTTGGAAAATAAATACTCGTCCTGTATATTATACATGGATTGAGTATCTGGTCACTACATAGCATGCAATTCAGTATCATGATCATTCCACTCATATCCCTTTCTGACGTATAAAACGGGGAAAACGATGCATACTACTGCGGTCGCTTCATCATTCCAAGATGGCTTCACCCCATTAATTGCACAGAGAGGAAGAACAACATGTCTACTTTATTGTATATTACTGCCCATCCTCATGATCATGAAACCTCCTTTAGCATGGCTACAGGTAAAGCATTCATTGACGCGTATCGTGAAAGTCACCCTTCTGATGAGGTTGTTCACCTCGATCTGTATCGCTCGGATATCCCCCATATCGATGCGGATGTCTTCAGTGGATGGGGCAAACTGCAATCGGGCAGTAATCTGACTGCCGAAGAGCAGACCAAAGTAAGCCGTTTGAATGAACTGTCAGATCAATTTGCTGCAGCAGATAAATATGTTTTTGTAACACCGATGTGGAACTTCTCATTTCCCCCTATTCTGAAGGCTTATGTGGATTCCATCTGCGTAGCTGGCAAAACTTTTCGTTATACCGAACAAGGTCCTGTTGGACTGCTGACTGACAAAAAAGCGCTGCATATTCAGGCCCGCGGCGGCATTTATTCCGAAGGCCCAGCGGCTCAGATGGAATCTGGTCACCGTTACCTGAGCATTATCATGTCATTCCTCGGTGTGCCGAAACTTGATGGCATTTTTGTAGAGGGTCATAATCAATATAAAGATCGTGCGGATGAGATCAAGCAACAAGCTATAGAACAGGCAACTACTTTGGCAAAACAGTTTTAGAAAGGTAGTTCAAAAATAGTAACAATCAAAACATAAACAAAACCCGCGTGCGACCTAGGGGATAATCCTAGGGAGCACGCGGGTTTCAATGTATAATCAACCTAGAGCTTATTGATGTCCAGCGCTGGCACGGCTCATGGTTTCAAGTTTACGTGTGATGGCATGACGGTCTACTTTCAATCCCCAGATCATTTCAATAATCTGCTCTTTCTCTTCTGGATTGTCGGCATGTTTCAGTTGCATTAACAGATCATGCATCTGTTCATTAATGCCTTCAAATTGACTCCATAAATCCTGTCTTACCTCTGTTGAATCCAGATGATGATTCGCGTCGACTTCTTCCTTCAATGCTTGCAGAATAGCATCTTTCCATTCGTCATCACCTAGCTGTTTCGCTATGTTCAGGAGATCCAGATAATCGTCAACAAGAAGTGAGTTCAATTCAGCATGTGTTTTCATCGTTTATTGCATCCCCTTTTCGTCTATTTACCAAGTATTATACTCGGTATTTCAGGAGATGCAAGACCTGTCGGAAAAAGTTGATTTATGTAGCCTGTCCCTTCAACCGATGGACAAGCAAATTACACAAGACAAAACCGATCAAAACATACACACCAATCATGCCCACAATGCCTATCCATCCCAGATGGCTGTAAAGTAATCCGCCCCCTGTTCCGCTTACGCTTGAACCAAAGTAGTAGAAAAATAAATACAACGCATTGGCCTGGGATTTGTGCTGATTGGCCACGAGGCCAACCCAGCTGCTTGCGATGGAGTGGCCGCCGAAGAAACCGAATGCAAACAGGGCGAGTCCGATAATTTTGACCCAAAGCGCTGGATGAAGGGTACAGACTGCACCAGCCAGAATAATGCCCAGCGCGATTCCAAGCACATGTGATCTGCCGTACCGATCTGCCAGCCTGCCCATCCAGGTACTGCTAACCGTGCCCATCAGATATACCACAAATAGACTTCCAACAATGGACTGGCTAAGATGATAGGGTTCGCCCGTTAATTCAAAACCAATATAGTTGAAGAGGGTCACAAAGCTCCCCATCAGGAGAAAACCGAGTCCATACAGGCATAGCAGCCTCGGATTGCGACACTGCGACCACAACAGAGGGATTGGATTTTTGAATCCGGGTGCAGCTTTGACAAAATGACGGGATGGCGGGATGACAAGCCAAAAAATAACGGCAGCACACAGTCCAAGAATACCAATGAAACCTACAGCGGCGCGCCAACTGAACCAATCTGTCACCACACCGCTGATAAAACGACCGGCCATGCCTCCGATCGAATTCCCGCTGATATATAGCCCCATGGCATATCCAAGACTCGCAGGTTCAATTTCTTCTGACAGATATGTCATGGCTATCGCTGGCAACCCCGCAAGTGCCACCCCTTGGAGAATACGAAGCAGAAGAAGCTCCGTATATCCCGGGCTGAACGCACTTAGCAAAGCAATAACAGAAGATATCACCAGTGCCGCTGTCATAATAAAGCGTCGTCCCACCGAATCAGACAAAGACCCGATGAACAGCATCGTCAGTGCCATGGCGATCGTTGTTACCGATAGCGTAAGACTGGCGTGTGCCGGCGTAATGGAGAATGTATCGCTAATCTCAGGCATCAGGGGCTGAAGGCTGTAGAGTAACGCAAAAGTGACAAAACCTCCGGCGAACAGTGCAAGGCTAATGTTACGAAACGTCTTAGTTCCCTGCTGAATCATGGATGTTCCAACTTTCTCGGTAAGAAAGCTTCTTGGATCGACTGTGTCCTGATCGCCAGTCACTGAAGCCTTCCATTTATCGTTATTTGGTGAACAGTTTCCGTTCCATATGAGTTAGAAACTCATAACCATCTGGAGTTACGACAACTGTATCCTCGATTTGGAAGCCACCAGCACCGAGCTCGTAATAAGGTACCTCGACACATAGCACCATACCGGGCTCCAGTATGCGCTGGTCACCAGGGGAGAGAGTCATATCGTCGTACAGTTCCAAGCCAATGGCATGTCCGACATGCTGGCGTCGGTAATGCGGAATTCCCTCACGCTGTACGCGAGACACTGCGGCATGGAATACTTCCGAAGCCTTGACGCCAGGGCGCACCGTTTCGAGTGCCGTCTCCCATCCACTTTTGACTGCATCAAAATGCTTTTTCATCCAAGCGGTAGGCTCACCTGCAACAACCGTGCGGCCCGTATCCCCCCAGTATCCTTCCAGCTGCAGGCAGAGATCGAAACGGACCTGATCTCCAGTCTCAATCGTATGAAAATAATTTTCGATGAGTGGCAGCGCACTACGTGGCCCTGCCCCTACTGCAGTCATTGCCGGAGTTCCACCTGCTCTCATCACAGCCAGACGATAATGATCGGCAAGTTGCTTCTCATGAACACCTGCTGCAATCAGGTCAATCAGCTCCTGCTCAATCCGTTCATTTAATTGGGCAGCCTGGCGCAGTTGCTCGATTTCGAAAGGTGTCTTAACCAGGCGGATTTGTCGGAACAGTTTATATGCGGAAACCACCGGCCTTTCAGGAAGCTCCTCCCTGATTCTAGCCAGAATATCGGGAGCGATCCGCATCTCATCGATTCCAATCGGCTGATCTTCGATCTCAAGCTGTTTTAATGCTGCCTTGAGTGCTTCTAGAGGACCTGGATGAATAACCGTCGTTTGCAGGAGAGAATAGAATAGATCAATGTCGTCCGTGGAAGGTTTGCCTTCAATTGAACCTTCCACGAAGAAGTCACTGTAGGCAAATATGTCCACCCCCGTGATACCGAACTGAGCCACAACGCCCAACCGATTCGTCGGAATGATGATACATGGCTTTGCAGTTCTGTCGGCAGGTAAAATAGCATAAATCTGCATGGTCCAGTTGCTTGCACGCAGCTGGGACCCGATGACATAGTGAATGTTCTCTGGAGTAGTTGCAATCAGGGCACTTAGCCCCTGCGCTTTCATCACTTCTTCCGCCCGATCCCGATTCAGACCTGAGCTATGGGAGAGATGCTGTGCATTATTCATTTTGATCCAGACCTCCTTTTGTTTTCCTGCGACCAAACAAACTCTCAAGTCCTGGTACAGAGCGCAAAACTAGTTTAATCGTCATAAACAGAGCCAGTGCAAAAGCGATCAACACTACAGATACAACAGCAATCGTTGGATCCTGCCATTTCTCCATATACAGGAACAGCTGTATTGGCAACGTGTAGCTGTCCTGACGGAGCAGCAACAGAGCAGCCTCTACCTGATCGAAAGTGAAGACAAAAGCGATTGACCCTGACAAAAGCAGGGATAGTCGGAGCTGCGGCAGCGTAATTGTGAAAAAGATACGCATCGGTCCTGCGCCAAGGTCCGCGGCAGCTTCCCGGTGAGCCGGGTGCAGATTGGCTAATGCACTGCCCACAAGAGTGAGCACGAATGGAAGTACAATGACCGCTTCACCCAAAATAAGTGCAAACAATCCGCCTGCAATATGCATTTTCGAGAATAAAATTAAATATGCGATACCCAGCGTAATTTTGGGCATAACCATCGGAGATACAAAAAATGCCCTTAAGATACCAGAACCCGGGAAGGGATACTGCACGATCGCTAGCGCAGCAAGTGTACCCGTAATCAAAGCCAGCAGAACCGCCCCTGTCGAAGCAATGAGGCTGTTTTTGAATGCATCGAGAAACTGGGTCTGTTCACCCAGATTGGCATACCATTTCAGGGTTAGACCTTCTGGCGGGAATTTACTGGCTGAACCGGAGCCTACAGATGTCAACATAATCATCAGCAGCGGCAACAGCAGATAAATCGCTACGGCGCCCACAAAGATATAGAGCAGCAGCTTGGTGCCCCTATTCGACTTAACCATACGCCTGACCTCCCTTACGGGAACGACGGAACATCAACATTTCCGCCCCTTTATTCACAAGCAACGAGACGACAATGGAAGACACAAGCAAGAACAGGCTGGCAACCGCAGCCATCGGCCAGTTCGTGTCCAAGGTACGCTGGTATATAAATACCGGAAGTGTCATGACTCTTCCCCCGCCGATTAGCTGAGGTGTGGTGAATGCGGTGAGGCACAGCGTGAACACAATTTGTACCCCGCTTGCAATGCCTCTTGCCGATAAAGGCAGGGTAATGGTCAGGAACGTTCGCCAGCTGCCCGCCCCCAAATCCTGAGCAGCTGCCTTTAAGGAAGCGTCACTTTGAGAGAGTACATTCAGGATCGGAAAGACCATAAATGGCAGGAAGATATGGACAAGCGCGACAACAACACCGGTCTCGTTGTAGATCATGCTGAATCCTTCATCGGTAAGTCCCAGCCGGATAAACAACCAGTTCATGAAGCCCTGTTTGGACAGCAACAGCTGCCATCCGTAAGAACGCACAACCGCGCTGACCAGTAGTGGAAGAAACGTGAGCAGCAGCAACAATTGCTTCATGCCAGGCTTCTTTAGACCCGCTATACAATACGCCAGTGGATAGGCAAGCAGTAGACTCCATAGCGTAACCTTGAAGGCAATGCGAAACGTTGTGCCAATCAGCTTCCAATAGTAAGGATCAGACAGAAATGCACGATAGGCCCCCGAATCCCAGCCACGAATAAGCTTTCCATTCTCATAAATATCGAAGCTATATCTGCCAAAGATCAGCAACCCGCCCAGATACACGATGCCCATCAGAGCAAGTGCAGGCAACAGAAGCAACAACCGGGTTACCCATGTGCGATTTCCAAAGGAATACAGATTCACGATTCGTTCCGCGATCCGGTTCATATTCCTGCCCCCTGTACACGGTCATGCATGGGTTCAGATAACAAGAGCGCGTCCTCCGGGTCAAAGCCAATTTCTATTGGCTCACCTGGACTATAACGTGAAGCTCCCCGCTGATGCAGCACACTGGCCTGAACCAGAAAACCTTCAGCAATCTGCACACTGTATCGAATATTTGCTCCGCCATACACCGCTTCAATCACGTGTCCATCCAGCTTGTTCAGGCAATGAGTTGCATCTGCTCCGAGTCGAATATACTCAATGCGGATCGATAAGGAATGTCTTGCTCCCGCTTTCGGTACGGCATTGCCATCACTGACTTTCACCAGCAATGGCTTGCCGAAGCAATCCACCCGAATTCCATTCACATCATGCCCCAACACTTCCGTCTCAAAGAGATTGGTATCTCCAATAAACTTGGCCACGAAGCTATCGACCGGTCTCTCATAGATTTCATCAGGGGTTGCGTATTGCAGCAGCTTTCCGGCGCGCATGACGCCAATTCGGTCAGACATGTTCATGGCTTCGCTCTGATCATGCGTTACAAAGATAAACGTTCCGCCGAACTCGCGCTGTATGCGTTTCAGTTCACGTTGCATATCGAGACGCAGTTGCATGTCCAATGCAGAGAGAGGTTCGTCAAGCAACAGCACTTCGGGTCTGTTGATCAGTGCGCGAGCAATGGCGACACGTTGGGCCTGCCCTCCAGACAGCTCGGATACAGCACGCCTGCCATAGTCTCCGAGCTGGACCAGATCAAGCATTTCACCTACCTGCCGTTTGATATCGGCTTTTGGTAACTTCTTCACCTTTAGCCCATAGGCAATGTTGTTGAATACATCCATATGAGGGAACAGCGCAAGCTGCTGAAAAATCATATTGCTATTGCGTCCATAGGCCGGAATGCCGGTAACATCCCGACCTCCCAACATAATGGTACCCTGATCCGGTTGTTCAAGTCCGCCAAGCATGCGCAGCAGTGTTGTTTTGCCACAGCCACTCGGACCAAGCAAGGAAACGAATTCTCCCTTTTTCACTTGGAGTGTTACTTGATCAACGGCGGCTCGCTCACCATATGTCTTCGTGACTTTCCTTGTTTCAATGGATATGGTCTCTTGTCCGCTGCTCATCTCTGATTCCCTCCCATCCATTCCGGGTTCAGAGCAGAACCCGGAATTATTGTCTGCCTGTCAACAATCCTTTTATTGAAGCTTTGTTTTCACGAGACGGTCCCATAGTTCTTTCCAGGAAGAGCTGTTCTGTGCAAGCACATCCCAGTCTGGATTAATGCCGTTACTTTGCGTTTCCACGGAGAAAGAAGGATCATCCTTGTACTTGTCCGGAATTGCAGCTGTCGTACTGGTTACTGGCGTACCCGTTGCTTCTGCATATTGTGACAACGCCTCTGCGCTCAACAATTCGTTGATAATCTCATTTGCAACACGTGCCTGCTCAGGTGTTGAGCCCTTCACGACCTGAAGTGTGTACGGGAAGGAGATCGCACCTTCACTCGGATACGCTACGGCAAGTGGAGAACCGCCATCAATCCATGTCTGTGCAACCTGTGCACTGAATGGGGCAATGAGAGCATCACCTGACTCCAGCAGTGCCTTCAGCTGATCATTGGATGAAACCAATGTGCCAATCTGGTCACTACGATCTGCCCAGAACTGGAAGGCTGGCTCGGGATTTTCATAGGATGCACCAATCTCTTGACCTTTGGTAGCAATAAGTGGGGAGATATAGGAATAGAACATGTAGTCCCAGAGCGCAGTTTTTCCTTTGAACTCTTCGTTATCCCATAGATCGTTCCAGCTGGTAGGCGGCGTTTTCACAAGGTCTTTGTTATACACTAAGGCGAAGCTCGAAACGCCCCAGACCACACCTTTATTGTCTGGCTTGTGGAAGGACTCCGGAATATCCTTGATATTGGTCACGATACTTGTATCCAGTGGCTCCCACATGTCATCATTCAAGCCTTTAGCCGTTGCATCTGCATTGAAGTAACCGAAGTTGACGACCGGATTGTTGGCATCAGCCTGCTTGCCAGCGACCATCTTCGGGTACATTACCGAATTGGAGGATTCCTCAAAGGTGACTTCAACGTTGGGATGTTCTTTCACATACTCGGCGACTACTTCTTTCGGAACGACGTCTTGATTGGAACCCGCCCAGATAAACATCGTCAGCTTAACTTTGTCTCCGCTCGCTCCTGAAGATCCGGTCTCTCCGGCAGTATTACTTGTACTGCCTGCTCCACCGCAGGCGGAAAGCACCAATGTACCGGCCAGTGTCAGTGAGGCAAGGCTGAGAAAGCGTTTTTTGTTTGATTTGAACATGCTAATTCCCCCATCCATGTAGTTGGTTATATCGATAAGACAAGAACTAAATAGTCTCCTTACACTTGATCAATGCAAACCTATTTTCTGGCGTAACCCTTCCATAATGTCGGATATCTCCCCTGGATTTACAGACAGGGAATCCTTGTAATTCTCCTCTACAACTCCCATGGTCTGACGCTTCAGGTAGTCTCTCAATGCAAGCGGAGCACTCAGCAATGCATGATTCAGTGATACCTGCATCTCATCGCTCCATATGGCTTCAAATTGCTCCCGTGCTTTGCCATATGCGAATTCCTCCTGCTGACGTGGTCGCTTGGCGCGCAATTGTTCGGTATCGCTCTCGTTCAGCTCCAGGCCGTCAATCACAACACCGTATAACTCAAGGGCTTTCTCAGTGGATACCAGCCCACTTCTTACATCCTCCAGAACCAGACGTGAATCACGCTCAAATGGATCGCCATATCCGCCTCCACCTTGTGAAAGAAATGTAACCGTTTCTCCAGGCTGAAGTAACAACTCATCAATTCTT
Source organism: Paenibacillus sp. SZ31 (assembly GCF_012912005.1). Lineage (GTDB taxonomy): Bacteria > Bacillota > Bacilli > Paenibacillales > Paenibacillaceae > Paenibacillus. The sequence goes on along the minus strand of NZ_JABBEA010000002.1, from coordinate 19,518 downwards.
CCCAGATGATCCTCACTTGCACGTCCAGCATTGAGAATCGCTTCTCCATGTGAACCTACGCCGCCACCGAGCCTGCCCCAGGGCTGAAACTCCATACGCTCCATGTTTCTGGCCGTCATTACGGTATCGGGTGTCAGAATTCTGACGCACAGGTCAATTCCGCTTCCCCCGCGGAAGGTTCCCGCACCTGCCGAATCCGCACGAAGACCATAATGCTCGATCAACACAGGCATCTCGGATTCCACTGTTTCCGCAGGGATATTCCGAAGATGACCAACGGCAAAATCCATGCCATCAATTCCGTCTTTCATCGGCCTTGCTCCCGAACCTCCGCAGATCGGCTGAATTACGCCCACCTTTTTCTTGCCATCGGATGCATCTGTCATCGCCATCATGACGATGCAGGCTTGTCCAGCTCCTGCCGCGGGAACCTTGCTGGCCTGAGCTTTCCCCAAAGCACCCGTGATAACGTCCATCAGCCGGATAAAGGTCGCAGCACGTGCCCCAACAGCTGCCATCGGCTCCGGGTTAAGTACGGAAGCAGGCGGCGCGTAATTTCGCACCATACGAATCATGCCCGAATTCCATGGAATCGTCGGATCGAGCGTACGGAAATAACGAATGAGTGCGGGCACAAGCATGTAATGCCCCTGTTGGTTGTGGGTAGGAATGTTGAATGAAGCCCTTACCTGAGGATCGGTGCCACTAAAGTCCAGATGAATGTCACTGCCTGCAATCGTCATTCTGCAGCGTAACCGGATAGGATATCCTCCTGGGCCTTTCTCCAGGTAATCCCAGAAGTCATAAGAACCGTCCGGAATATCCTGCACGATGGCACGAGCCTTCAGCTCGGCGTATTCCAGCAAATGTTCGATGCCCTGCTCGATTTTCTCCACGCCATATCGTGAAATAAGTTCCCCAAGCCGCTGCTCTCCCCGATTCAACGCAGCCATAAGCGCTTTGAGATCACCGAGATTCTGCTCCGGAATTCGGCTGTTGTCCATAAACATTCGCAGGATCTGCTCGTTCAGAACACCGGCTTCATACAGCTTGACTGGTGCAATCCGAATGCCTTCCATATGAATATCGTAGGCACTGGGAGATACGCTCCCCGGTACCTTGCCGCCCACATCGGATGAATGAACAAAGCACATGCCGTAAGCGATGATTCTCCCTTCGTGAAAATAAGGCTTGATGAGATGAATATCTGGAAGGTGTGTGACCATGCCTTTGGTGGAATAAGGATCATTGCATATGACGAGATCCCCTTCTTCCCAGTCTTCTATGCTGTTAATGGTCGCAGCAGCAGGAATGCCCAAGGACAGATTGTACCCTGTCTCCAGCGGCGACCCGAACGTTTCCCCGGAGGGAGATAAAAGGTAGGTTCCAAAATCGCCCGTTTCTTTGACAAAAGCGGTGAATCCTGTCCGTAAAACGACATTCGCCATTTCTTCCACGGCGGCCTGAATCCGGTTGTTGAAAATCTCAAGAAAGACTTTGTCGCCGATCATGCTTCCACCTCCCCAATCACGTTCCCGTGCACATCCCGGTATACCTTATATCCAGGCGGGATAAAGATCGTTGTATCATATTCCTCCACAATAATGGGCCCGGGAATGGGGGCATCCACCGATGGAATCTGTCCCCTTTTCAGTACTTTGGCAATCTGCTGTACATGGTCAAAAGTAATGATCCGTTCTTCCGTTTCACTCTCATCGAATGGCAAATTTGCCGGAACTGCCGTGTTATGGGTAGGCAAAACACCAACAATGGTCGCTCGAAGACTTACAAACATAACCTCTGCCTCTGGCTGACTAATGCCAAACACATTTTGGTAAGACGTATGGAATTTAATCCCTGCCTTTTGGGGATCTTCAATTTCTTCCAATGTCAGCGTGACCTCTAGATCAAAAGCCTGTCCTTCATATCGCATATCCGCACTGTATAGGCAATAAATATTATCCAGTTGGACACCACCACGGGCTTCCTCATCGACCCAGCTACGTCCCTGGTTTTCCAGCTTAGTGAAAAGAGAGCTTAACTCCCCGGGCTCCAGAGTCTGGGTGCTTTTGTGTAACGTATGAACGAAATCATTGCGAAGATTGGCAACCGTGCAACCCATGGCACACAGTGTTCCAGGAGATGGCGGGATCAGCACCCTGCCGATACCTACCTCACGTGCCATCAGAAAAGCATGCATCGGGCCAGCTCCACCATATGCCAGCAACGTAAAATCGCGGGGATCAACGCCCTTGCGAGCCATGAGGGGAGAAAACTGGGCATACATATTGGCGGTTGCCACATCGAGAATGGCTTGCGCAGTCTGTTCGGCATTCAATCCAAGCTTCTCTCCCAGATTGGAAAGAGTACGCTCTGCAAGTTCGGGATACAGACGCATTTGTCCGCCAAGGAAACGGTCAGCATGCAGGATACCGAGCTGTAGATAGGCATCTGTCGTTGTCGGCTCTTCTCCCCCGCGCTGATAGCAGGCCGGACCGGGATTGGCTCCCGCGCTGCGCGGTCCAACTTTGAGTACGCCTACGGAATCAAGCCATGCAATTGAACCACCACCAGCTCCAATCGCTGTTACATCAACAGCAGGAATGATGACAGGAAAATCTCCAACTTTGTTCTCGGATGAATAGGCAGGTTCTTTGTCAATTAGGGCGACATCAACGCTTGTCCCGCCCATGTCGAATGTGATGACCTGATGAATGCCAGCTCGTTCAGCGATATGGGTCGCGGCAATTACACCGGAAGCAGGTCCGGAGAGGAGCGTGCGTACCGGCTCATTAGCCGCTCTGGCAGCCGTCATAATTCCACCGTTGGACATGGTCGACAGCAAGTTGGCTTTGAGACCATAAGCCTGAATCCCTTCTTGCAGACGCAGGAAGTAAGATCCCATTCGTTCACCTACATAAGCATTCATGGCCGTTGCGAGTGTTCGTTCGAACTCACGCTGTTGTGGCCAGATGGCGCTGCTTCGGCAGATGAACAGTTGCGGATAACGTTCCCTGATCAGATCTTCCGCAAGCTGTTCATGAACAGGATTCACATAAGCATGTAAGAAACTGATTGCCAAAGCGGTAACCCCATCCTCCACCAGCTCATCCACCGCTTGCAACAGCTGTTCCTGATTCAGTGGCTGGAGTATTCCCCCGCTCGCAATGACCCGTTCATCGACTTCCTTCACACGATGTCTCGGTACCAACGCATCGGTCTTGTCACCATACAGATTGGTGGTATCCTCAAGTCGCAACCGGCGGATTTCAAGAATATCACGGAATCCTTTGGTCACCAGCAGACCTGTGACCGCACCATTTCGTTCGATTAACGTGTTTACGCCGAGCGTGGTTCCATGAACAAACAGATCAATCTCACGAATGTTCACGCCACTCGCCTTGAGCTGATCCAGTGCGTTAAAAATTGCCTGTTCCGGAGCTGCTGCAATCGATGGCGTCTTCAGCGCCGCAATCACCCTGCCCTGATGATCCATCACCAGCGCATCGGTGAAAGTACCTCCGATATCTATGCCTAAACGGTAGATTGTGTCCACAAGCTCAACTCCTTTATCACCGGGTCTCATTCTATGGAATGTTATTGGTTTTGCATGGTGAAATAACGTTTGACATCATCGATCATTTGATTGATATGATTCACCATTGCCGCTTCAGCTCGCTCTGGAGAGCCCGCTACTATAGCATCCAGAATCTGCTGATGATCCACAACTAATTCACTTCCTACTCTCCGGCGAATATACGCGGTCTCCAGAAAATCGCGGCTTGTCTCCCACACCAGTTCAACCGCATGCAGAAGAATTTGGTTTTGCGCGGCATAAGCCAGTAATCTGTGAAACTCCCGGTCCTCCTCGTATGGTATAATATTCTTGGAAAGCAATTCATGCTGGTTCGTAATCGATGCTTGCAACAGTACTATGTATTCTTTCGAGGCACGCTGTGCTGCGAGGGAAGCGATCTCCCGTTCAAGAGCCCTTCTGGCAACAAGAACATCTAACAGAGCCTTTTCCCCAGAATGGTTCAGCATTTGAATTAACTGTGAATTTACGCTTTTTTGCTGCAAATCTCTTTCCAACGTCTTGATTCGCTCCTGTCCCTGTTCGGTCAAGGTTCTTCCCTTGCGACCCTCCAGGACCGTAAAACCTTCAACATCCATCTCCATAAGCCTTCTTCCGATGGTTGCCTGACTCAGACCATACGTTTTGCCCAAAGTATGAACTAACGTACTGGCCCCGATGGGAGCGCTCGCGTCTCGAAGCTGCTTCAGCAGTTCGTATTCCAACTCCATTTCGTTTAACTCAGGACCCACTACATATCCCCCCTCTTAGTTACTTAATTATTATTTAATCGACTTTCTCGTAGTTGTTACTCATTGATGATTAACGATAGTATAACTTCAAACCAACGTAAATTCAACAATTCTTACCCAATTAGTGCGAATTATTTTTTTCAACGATATTCTGTGCCTTTTCAATTCAAAATAAAAATTAAAAAAGAGCATTTCACATCCTTTATTCCAGCGTTTAACTGGAGGATGAAATCTGCTCTTAACATAGCAATTTTTCAAAATCACTTATGAACAAATAATGTATCAGGACTTGAGTTGTTGCAGCAACTGCACACGGTAGGCTTCACTTTCAAGAGATTGGATTTCCTTATATTCTTCCGCAGTAAGCACCTTGGGTTCCCCGGCTGCCTTTGCAATCATATATACCTTCGCACTTTCTTCCACCACCTGGGTGCGATAATAGGCTTCGCGGAGGTTTTTACCCGTTGTGACCAATCCGTGATTGACGAGAATGAGTGCCGTATGTTCTTCTACCTTTGCTGAGACTGCATCGGCAAGTAGTTTCGTCGTTGGCAGAACATATGGAACGAACCCGATATCGCCCACCAATGCCGACTGATCAGGGAACAAGTGTGGCAATTCATTGAAAACGAGACTGAGTGCGATCGTATATGCCGGATGCGTATGCACAATGGCTTGGATATCAGGATTCACACGGTAGCTGTACAGATGCATCAATACTTCGGAAGAAGGGCGTGTTGCTCCGGCACGAGTTTCCCCTGTCTCGATATCAATAGCGATCCATTCGTCAGGCTCCAGATCCTCAAGTGCATAACCACTCGGAGACAATAACATCGTTCCCCCAGAGCGAGCGCTCAGATTCCCACCAGGTCCGACCACCAGTCCTTGGGCAACGGCTCTCCGGGCATACTTCGTTAACTCTTCCCTTACTTGTTGTTCAGACATGTTTTCTCCACTCCTCATCCTTTTCTTTTTAGCATTTTGCGTCCATGCTCATTTCATTGAATCTGTTCATTAATTTTTGATTTGATTCAGACTTTGGTAGCTTTCATAAGCTTCCTGCCACAGCTCTGTATCCTCAGGCTCATAGATCTCGGGGGAAAAGGAAGCAGCCATGATCTCCCGAATCTCGGTCAAGCTACCCACTTCTCCATGTGCAAGGAATTGCAGCATGCAATTCCCGGCTGAAGTCGCCTCTGCCGGGCCTGCCACCACCGGGACGCCGGCTGCATTAGCTGTAAACTGGCATAGTAGACGATTGTGCACACCGCCACCAACCATATGAATGACACGAGGTCTTGTACCTGTAATCAACTGCAGTTCATCCAGCGTCTGTCTGAATTCCAGTGCAAGACTTTCCAGAATGCAGCGCACAATCGCTCCAGTCGTTTCGGGCACTGTCTGTCCGCTGAGACTGCATTGTTGCCGTATTCGTTCAGCCATATTCCCTGGCGCCAAATACACGCCATCTCCCGGCGATACGTAACTTTGATGCGGCGTTGACAAGGTAGCCAATTGAATCAGTTCTTCATGTGTAAAAAGTTGATTCTCTCGCTCCCACTGTCGTTTGCATTCCTGTAGCAGCCACAGGCCTGAACGATTTTTCAGGGTGCGTACTTTGCCATTCACAGTCCCTTCATTAGTGAATCCCAATGCACGGCTTCGGTCATCCAATACAGGTGTATCTCGCTCCACACCCATAAGAGACCAGGTTCCACAGCTGATAAAAGCAAAATCCGAATCCATCGCAGGAATCGCTGCCAAGGCAGATGCGGTATCATGTGAGCCCACTGAAACGATCTGCATCGGTCCAGTCCTTAATTCGGCGCATAAGTCATTCGTTAACTCCCCCAGCACGGTACCGGGCTGAACGAGCTTTGGAAATAATGTTTCCGGTATACCAAGACGCCCGATCAGATGTTCATTCCAACGCGCCTCGCCTGCATGCAACAGCCCACTGGTACTTGCAATCGTATACTCACAAGCCTGCTGACCGGATAGATAATATTGAAATAAATTCGGCATAAATAACATGCGCACATCCGGACGCAAACCTTCGACATGCTCTCGTACACTGCCTAACAGTTGAAATACCGTATTGATTTGCTGCGGCAGAACGCCAGACATGGCATACAGTTCTTCTTCTTTCACCATGTGCAGAACTTCTTCCATCCACTGCGCATTGCGTGTTTCCCGATAATGACGCGGGTTCGAGCATAATCTTCCAGCAGAATCCACCAGGCCATAGTCCACTCCCCACGTATCCACTGCTATAGAACGGACCGATAGAGATATGCCTTGCGTCCCTTTCACAATGCCTTGTTTTAATTCATGAAAAAGTCGCAAGAAATCCCAATACAATCCATCCCCCAGCTGCACGGGTTCGTTGTTGAATCGATGCACTTCTTGTAACGAGAGTCTGCTTCCATCAAAAGAACCCCGGACTACGCGTCCACTACCGGCACCGTAATCGGCAGCAAGCACATGTGTTGCTTGATTGCCCATTCTTTCAAGCCTCCTTAACTCTGCGCGATAAGCCGTATTCGAGTTCTGAACATGGCTTTCAAGAGAAAGCCATGTTACCTCATTTCACAAGGAACATGGCGTTTGACAGGAATGGAACTTTATTTTAACGATACAACGGACCAAATACACTGCAAGCACGGTAGTCTGCATTCTCCGGCTCACTCGTGCCGAATAATCCCCATGCACGCGGACGGAAAATCTCCGACTCTGGGACATTGTGCATGTTTACCGGAATGCGAAGCATGGAAGCGAGCGTAATCAGATCTGCACCGATGTGTCCATACGAGATAGAGCCATGGTTGGCGCCCCATTGATTCATGACTTCGTATACGGAAGTAAACGCTCCCGATCCGGTTAGAACAGGTGCAAACCAGGTGGATGGCCATGTTGGATCTGTTCGCTTATCCAGCGTATCATGAACATCTTCAGGCAGATCGACCGTGTAACCCTGAGCGATTTGCAGCACCGGTCCCAGTCCTTTGACCAGATTCAGACGTGTCATCGTTACAGGCATGCCGCCTTTGGTCAAGAAATCCGCTGAATAGCCACCCCCGCGGAAATACTCTACGGATGCCGGTCTCCACGATGTTGCTTTCAGACAGTCCTGAACTTCCTCATCTGTAATTTCCCAGAAAGGCTTGAGTACAGGCTTACCATCTCTGGACTGTTGTCCAGTGCCATCCAAGGCTGCGGAACCGGAGTTAATCAGATGCAGAATGCCGCCCTTCGCATTTCCTTCCAACTGATGTCCCGTCACACGCTGTACCGAGTCCGGACTCCAATACGTCCGCACATCAGCAAAGATCTGTGCCGTATGTGTGAGCAACGAACCGAATAACATCGATACCCCGTTCAAGCTATCATTCTCTGTTGCTACCAGATAAGGCGCACGTTTGCCGTTCCAGTCAAAGGAAGAATTCAATATCGACTCGAGAAAATCTCCGTTCGGAAAATGATCCGTCCACTGCCGTTGTCCCTGGAAGCCGGATACAATCGCGTGGTGGCCCATCGATTCCTCTGTAAAACCAAGCTCAGCCAATCTTGGGTTACCTGCCATGAGGTCACGTACAATTTGGGTCATTTTCACAACGGTTTCCCATTCGTATTCTTTGCGTTTGCGATCTGTTTGCAGATGGGCAGCGTTGTTGTCTGGACCTTCGCTACAGTTCTCCTTCACCCAGGCCAGTGCGAGCTTATACTCCTCGGGGTCATAGATTTCTTCTTCAATACGACGAGTGAGTTCACTCATATCCACGTATTCATTACGCATGCCCAGATACTCCTGGAAAAATGAATCGTTCACAATCGAACCTGCAATCCCCATGGATACCGATCCAATAGACAGATAGGCTTGCCCTTTCAAGGTCGCGGCTGCAAGACCCGCACGACTGAACCGGAGCAATTTCTCACGCACGTCATCGGGAATCGTAGTATCTCCGCCGTCCTGCACATCCTCTCCATAGATCCCAAAGGCCGGAATTCCCTTCTGTGCATGGGCAGAGAGTACCGCTGCCAGATATACTGCACCCGGACGCTCAGTCCCGTTAAAACCCCAGATGGCTGTTGGAATGGACGGCGACATGTCCATCGTTTCCGTACCGTAACACCAGCATGGTGTCACGGTAATCGTTACGCCAACGTTCGAACGGCTGAACAGTTCTGCTGCTGCGGCCGCTTCGGCCACTCCGCCAATGCAGGTCTCAGCAACAACACACTCCACCGCGGACCCGTCAGGATAACGTATTTCTGCTGCAAGCAGCTCAGCAACGGATGTCGCCATCCGCATCGTTTGCTCTTCCAGTGACTCCCGAACACCTTTGCGTCTTCCATCAATCGTGGGACGAATACCAATCTTGGGGAAAGCCTGCTTATAACGATAATCCTGATGTGTCATACTAGAGCGTCCTCCTTCAATTCGTTTCATAGAATTTGGGTTGAATTGAGAAACCTTCTGTCTGATCCATGTGCAGTGATTGGAATAAGATAATGACGGAGATATAACCGATACCCGAGTTGCACGCAAGAATTACATACACAGATTATCAAGAGCCTCAATTAATATTGAATGCGTTTACATATTTTAAAAAATAACAATAAACCACTTCATTAATTAGCTGTATATGTAGTTCCTCTATTCAAGAAAATGGAACGTGCATGAGCAAATTTAACGAAATGGTTTATGTAGTAAAGACGTTCAGAACCCATTAGGGTTATCGGTAACCCTAACATAGCACGAGCCTATCTTGCTGTCAATTGGCATTATCCTATAGAATGGTAAGACTATGTTGCGGAAAGGTTAGATTCTAATGATTACCATTTACGATATTGCCAAAAAAGCCAACGTCTCCGCCATGACGGTCTCCAAAGTCATTAATCATACAGGCCGCATAAGTTCCGCGACACGCGAACGTGTGCAACAGGTGATCGACGAACTGGGCTACATCCCGAACTCCAATGCACGCAGCCTTGTGCTTCAACGAACCCAGATGCTCTCCCTGCTCATTACAGATATTACCAACCCTTTTTATACAACACTGGCGCGTGGTGCTGAAGATGCAGCCCATCTTCGTGGATACCGTCTTTTATTCGGTAATAGTGACGAGGATTACAATAAGGAAAAGGATTACGTGGATGCGATTCTGTCTACTCGTGTGGATGGTGTACTCTATGCCCCGGCGGGGGATCGTTCTCTTCCTCATCTGAAACAGCTGCAGGAACGTCACATTCCCTTTGTCTTTCTGGACCGCACCGTACCTGGCATTACGTCAGATATCATTGCTGGAGATAGCCTGGAAGGCGCGATTGAGCTGATCCGATATCTGGTGCAATTGGGGCACCGGCGCATTGCACTGGTCAATGGTTCTTCGGAGGTTTCTACCGCCAGACTGCGGGAGGAAGGTTATGTAGCGGGTTTGCGTGAGGCCGGAGCTGATATCGATCCCGAGCTTGTACTCCGAACCGGGTACCGGGATTTCAGCGATGACGAGGGGCTGGGTCGACTACTCTCTCAACCGGATCAACCAACAGCCATTTTTGCCGCCAACAACATGCTGGCGATTGGAGTCATTCGACTTTTGCGCAAAAGGGGACTGCGTGTGCCAGAAGACATCTCTGTCGTGTGCTTCGACGATCTGGATCTGGCTTCGGCCTTTGATCCTTTCCTGACCGTAGCTGCACAGCCCGCATATGATTTTGGATTTCAGGGAGTACAGATGCTGATTGACCGGATTGAGGGCATGGCTCCTCCCGAAGCCCAAACCGTCATTCTACCGTCAGAACTGCGCATACGGGCTTCAGCTACTGCTCCACGTGAGCAAAATTAGAGTTAAGCGCGTGAGTTGACTAAATAAGTGGACCAAAAATTATTTACACTGACACTACGATAACAGAACAACCTTCCAATCGCTGTTATCCCCAGATTTTTTCATTCCCTTTTAAAGGGGAAATCCGGAGATAGCGTATGCTTCCGAAGCAGCTTTCTTTCAGAAAGCTTTTAGGCGAACGCTTCGCTTTTTCAGGTTTTTTCTGTCCTCTCCGTTATCGTGTAAATGATTAGTCCCACTTATCTAGATTAGGTTCAATTCAGATTTAAAATAATGTAAAACATGAACAGGGTGCACCGGAGATTACGCTCTGGCTGCACCCTGTTTTACATTCATTCGTTGAAAAGATCAGTTTGTTCGAACCGATTGGCCCATCAGGTTTATTTCAGTTCCATCCGAGTCGATATTTCTACCGCTCCGACTGTAAAGCGAGGGCGACCTCACGAACGAGTCCCGGGAACCAGTCCATCAGAGCTTCGAATGTATACCCTGCTTGTTCTGCCTTGGTCGTCTCCATCGTCCATGATTGTTCAATCCCGAATGGTGACATGTCCTCTTTCACGGTTTCCGTAAGGATCTGGGACTGCATGCCCGTGACGGTCTCGATCAGATGCATCATGGCTGAGAGCGTAATCGCACCCTTGGAAGCCGCATTCACCGGACCGGTGATGGACGAATGTCCAAGCCAAGCGAGAAATCTTGCCGCTTCGGTGGAATTGATAAATCCAATCTCCGCATCCGGATTTGGCATGCCGATCGGTTTTCCTTTTTGCACATGTTCAATATGAAAATGAAGTCTTCTCGTATAATCATCAATCCCGAGTACAATTGGGATGCGCATCGCCACTACCGGGAAATCCGCTTCCTGGAAAAATACAGCCTCTGCAAGCCGTTTGCCTTCTCCGTACGAAAAATCATCCGCACTCCCATATTGTAATGGATATGTATACGGGTCAAAATCCGTTTCCGCAAATCCCGGTTTGGGATCACCGTACACAGACAGTGTAGATGTCAGAACGTATCTTTTGGTTCGCGCTGCAAAAGCTTCACATGCTGCTTTCGCCGCATCGGGTGAATAGCAGATATTGTCGTACACGACATCCCACATGTCTGTCTGCGCAACCTCTGCCAGAGATTCCGGGTCTTCGCGATCCATCTTGATTCGGTTCACTTCAGGTCCAAAGTCAGCTTCCGTTTTACCACGAGTCGCGACTGTGATCTGAGACTTCCCTTCCCACAGCAAGTGATCCACGAGACGTTTACCAAAAAAACGTGTACCCCCAAGTATAAGAACTTTATTCATCCAAAAAACCTCCTATCTTGTTCGATTTATGTTTAACAATTTGAAGCATGGTGTGAGCGTTTCGTTGAAACTCATATGCTGTTGGTTCTTCGGATACGGTGCACCCACGCTCTTCGAGTATTAATTTTAAAGCATCCATATGCTTGTAACGATCGCCAGACATATCCACTGTCGGAAAAATGCGAACCTCTCGTTTGGTCACACGCAGCAGCTCCATGACGGTTGCAACATGAAAATCAACATCCAATCGACCCGCATACGTAAACAGGAAATGGGCGGATAACGTCAGATCGAATTGCTCATTGGCAAAGGTAAGCTCCGGCAGCACAGACGCCACATAACGGTCAGGATACATTCTCATATCTACGATGCAATCTGTGATGGCACGAGTTCGTTCTTCCTTTAACCCCTGGATTGACCAAAATTGATCCCATACATATATTCCTCGAAGGTTCTTCCTATGAAAACGATCTGCGTCAGTTCCAAACCTCCAGAATTAATGGACTCCTGATCTTCTCCGCTGTTCTTCTTATGCTCTCCATAGTTGCTCAGCTCATCTCTGCTCATCTCGTCTCAGCTACCTTTCCTGTTCTTGAATCAATCGTTAGGGAACACAAGCCCAATCTGCTTTCGAATCTGATCCATAACCTGCATCGTCACATAGGAGCGTTCATACGTATTCATGCCGGATTCCTTTTCGCCTTGCTGAACCAGATTCACGAACTCCTCCACTTCATAATACATCGCCGGATGGTTTTGTTCGACTGTGATTTGCTCCACTGTACCGTCATTGTAACGTATCTCTGCATGTTCTGGTGAACCAATCTTGTCAATGATAATGCTGCCCAGTTCCCCCATAATTTCGCTTGGTAGATGAGAGTTGGAGATTTTGGAGTATGTAACGACCGCATCCATCCCATCATAGTCCAGCAGCACGCTACCTTGTCCATCCACGCCAGATTCCAGCATCATCGCTTGGGACTGAACCCGGTTAGGTGCACCGAACAACGTAACCAGCGGATAGAGACAATACACACCGAGATCCATTAACGCCCCATTAGCGAGTTCAGGCTTGAACGCGTTCAGGACAATCCCCTCTTTGTACTTGTCGTAACGAGAAGAATACTGGGAGTATCCTGCTACGTATTTGCGGACAGGACCGATTTTATGCAGGTTAGACTTCACCATTTTGAACTGGGGAACAAGGGTCGATTTCATCGCTTCCATGAGCAGAACCTCGTGTTCTCGTGCTGTATCGATCATACTCCGAACTTCTGCGCTATTTGCAGCCAGAGGTTTCTCGCACAATACATGTTTACCGTTTCTCAGAAAAAGCTCAGCCTGCTCCGCATGAACCGTATTTGGTGTTGCGATGTAGACTGCATCGATCACATCACTTGCCGCCAACTCTTCCAGATCAGTGAAGCGATGTTCAACCTCATATTTATCTGCAAATGCATTAGCCTTATCCTCAGTTCTTGAATACACAGCGGTCAATTTGAATCCTTCAACCTGTGCTGCAGCTTCCAGAAGCCTTTCTGTAATCCAGTTGGTACCCACTACGCCAAAACGAACCATGCCTACCTACCTCTTTCATCTATAAATTTCATTTGAGTTCTAACCTGTATACCATCTTGTATATTGTAGCTCATATTTCGTTCAGATTGAAGGAAGGAGCTATATCTCCAGATATTGATATCTTGCTTTTTGAGTCGAAACTTCGTCAATCCCAAGGAATCAGGGGTATAATTAGAGGTGAGGTGATCACCGTGGAAAGTCGAGATCAAGATCGCATACAGCCTGAATCTATAGAGCAAAAATACTGGCATGCCATCATCCACAACGATAATTCTTATGATGGAATCTTCTTTTACGGTGTGCAGACAACGGGTATTTTCTGTCGACCTTCCTGTAAGTCCAGAGCACCCAAAGTTGAGAATGTCCTAATATTTCAACATGCTGAAGAAGCGTTAGCACGAAAGTTCAGACCCTGCAAACGTTGCAAGCCAACCGGCGAGCGCGTACCGGATCAGGAGTGGATATACGGGATCACCGATTACATCGAACATCATTACGCCGAACCTCTAACCTTGGATGTCCTAGCCACTGTAAGTCATGGCAGTCCCTATCATCTGCATCGTGTATTTAAGCGGATTACAGGCCACACACCTGTTCAATATATTCAGGAAAAACGAATCACCGAAGCCCGGAAATTGCTTGAAAATACAAGACTTAACGTCACCGATATTGGACGCTATGTCGGTATACCCAACTCAGCTTATTTCATCACTGTATTTCGCAAACATACAGGTCTCACACCTGCACACTACCGCGAAAGGCATGACAACTCATGAAGACCAACCTTACTTACAAAGTACCTAAAACGTTAATGAACAAAGGAACAGGTTTCCTTCATGGCTATACACATACACTGAATCCTTACACAGGCTGCGCCTTCGGTTGTTCCTATTGTTATGTCAGACAGATTCCTGTCTCTTTATTTCGCAAAGAGGATTGGGGAAGCTGGGTCGATGTGAAACAGGAGGCTTCTAGAGTATTCGCCAAAGAATTGCAGCGCGCCCTGCCGAAAGGCAAAGTCACCATATTCATGTCATCCAGTACCGACCCGTATCAACCCGCAGAGTACAAGGAGTGTATCACGCGTTCTTTGCTTGAAACGATGGTTCAGTTTCCGCCGGATTTCGTCTTGGTTCAGACCCGCAGTCCACTGGTTACACGGGATATCGATCTGCTACAGCAGCTAGGCGACCGAGTTCGGGTAAGCATGACCGTGGAGACGGACCTGGACGATATGCGCAAGCATTTCAGTCCTTCCGCTCCCCCGATTGCAGGCCGTTTACGTGCACTGGAACAGTTGCGGGATGCTGGAATACCCACACAGGTTGCGATTGCTCCCGTATTACCCAGCAGTGAACAGTTTGCAGCTATCTTGAGACCTCTGGTTCAGCGTGTATGCATTGACGATTATTTCATGGGCGATGGCAGTGAGGGCAAGCGCACCCGTCGACTCGGTATGGAGTCGCTCTATCAGCAAGTGGACATGGAGCACTGGTATCATCCAGATGCGTATCAGATTGTCGCTCAGCGGATAAAAGACTATTTTGCCGAGGATGAGATCTGGATCAGTCAGGCGGGTTTCGAGCCCTAAATGGCTATATAAGTTGAACTAAAGAATATTTACACTGGATACTCCGATGACAGAACAACCTTCCGATCGCTGTTATTCCCAGATTTTTTGATTTAATAAAAAATAGCCCCTTTCCTTGTTAGAAGGAAAAGGGGCTGTTCGTCATGATATAAGCAATAATGACTGTCTTATTTATCCAATGTATACAATGGTAGATCCACCGGCAATGCAGCTGGGCGCTGACACGAGCTTTTCATTTGGTAGAATGTCTGCTCATCTGATGAATCGTGGAATGCCCACATGGCCTCAAGAACGTGGTATGCCAGCTCCCCACTTGCCCGGTGTGCACGTCCGCTATGTGCTGCATAGGCCATATCTGCCACACCGATGCCACGTGTATTCTCCTGATACCCTGGGAGAAGCGGAACCTCCGTCCATTCCTGTTCACCCAGCAAGCGGTAACGAACTGGACCGCCGAAGGTATTGGGGTCAGGTACCTGCAATGTACCGTGCGTGCCATATATCTCAATCGGTGGCAGTGCACTTCCGCCAAATACGTCAAAGCTCGTAATCAGTGTGCCAATGGCTCCCTGTTCAAACTGTAGCAGACCGGTAACGTGAGTTGGAATTTCGACGGGAACCGTCTGGCCTCTCTTTTTCTCACTCGTAATCGTCCGTTCTTCCATGGCTTTACCTGTCATACCTGCAATCGACTTGATCGGTCCCATCAGCTGGACCAATGCGGTGAGATAGTATGGACCCATATCAAACATCGGCCCACCGCCTGACGCGTAATAAAACTCCGGATCTGGGTGCCAGTGCTCATGACCACGACTCATCATAAATGCGGTCGCCGCCACCGGCTTGCCGATCACTCCCTCCTCCACCAATTGAAGCGAAGTCTGGATACCTGAACCGAAGAACGTCTCTGGCGCGCAGCCTACGAGAAGTCCTTTGCGCTTAGCTTTTTCGAGCACGGCCTGACCTTCCTCGCGGGTAACTGCGAGCGGTTTTTCCACATAGACATGTTTGCCTGATTCGAGCGCCCGCAAGCATACATCCGCATGAACGGAAGGAATCGTCAGGTTGATGATCAGTTCAATCTCGGGATCAGCCAAGATTTCGTCGACGCTGTAGACGTTTGGCACGTTATAGGCTGCTGCCTGCTCCTCGGCACGTTTCCGGTCGAGATCCGCAACAGCAACAAGCTCCAGCACCTCGAACCGGTGACAGTTTTCCATATATATTCCGCTGATTTTACCGCAGCCAATAATGCCTACTTTCATTGTTTTCATGCCTGGGGCTCCCTTCGCCGTGGATCAGAAATGGTTTATCCATTGAGGATGAATGGTTGAGACTGACTTTACGTGTGCAACTAAACTACAATTTCATTAGTTCTGGTTGTCCGCCATACCTGTGTATACTTCATTCACTGCACCTGCTCGGGTCTTCGCAAGCTCTTTGCCTGCTGCCGTCCATTTGAAGCCACTGCGCATCATTTCAGTCACAGGTTTCATGTCTACAATGTCCGCATGGTGTCCCAGTGAGTTGTAAAATACCCGTCCTGCGCCCCAGCGTTTCGTCCAAACAACCGGCATATCTACGGGTCCATTCGCCGCATGCGGGCCTGTCACCACTGGAAAACGAGTCGTTGCCAGCACTTCCACTGCCGGGTCTACGTGCAGGTAGTACTGTTCGCTTTTCACCTGAAAATCTTCAATATGATCCAACAACGGACTAGAGCCGCGCTTCATGTTCACCATATACTCCACGCCATCGTTACCTGGATGGGCAACCCATTGTCCACCCGTCATAAACTGCCAGTCCACGTTATTTCGGAAGGCATCACACATGCCGCCATGAATACCAGCCAAGCCGACACCGCTCTGAACAGCCGCTGATACGTTATTGACCAGCTCCTGCTCAATCTGCCCCATCGTCCACAATGGCACGATTAGATCCAGACCCAGCAGCTTCTCTGCATCTGCATAAGAATCCAACGTATTCGAGACTTCAACCTCAAACTGCTCTTCCTTCAAAATGCGTTCAAAAATTGCTGCTACCTGTTCCGGTTCATGTCCATCCCAACCGCCCCATACAATCAGTGCTTTGCTCATCGTTTAATCACTCGCTTTCGGATATTTTAGTTGTGTTCAACCTCATCCTGACTTCGCTGTCTTGCTTGCTCACATCTCTTCAAGCGTCACCCAGCGTCGCTCTGTCACCGAGCGTTCTACGGCTTCAAGTACAGCCTGACAGGCGACCCCATCGTGGAAACTCGGTGATGGTTGTCGTCCTTCAGAGATCGCAGTCACCAGCTCCAGCATTTCATGCGTGAACGTGTGCTCGAATCCAATCGTATGTCCGGCAGGCCACCAGGCCTCGGAATATTTGTGAGCAGGATCGGTTGCCAATACACGGCGGAATCCCTGTACGTCCTCTTCATCCTTTGTGAAATACACTTCCAGTTCATTCATACGCTCAAAATCAAATCGTACACTGCCGAGGCTACCGTTAATCTCAAACGAATTCGTACTGCGATGCCCCGCCGCAAAGCGTGTAGCCTCGAAGCTGCCCAGCGCACCTCCTGCGAATCGTGCAAGGAATAGCGTAGCATCGTCGACAGTTACTTCTCCCATCGGTGCATCTGCATTGGAACTGCCCTTTGCACTTAGTCCGGTCATCTCAGATGCAAGGGGTCGTTCTTTGATAAAGGTTTCGCTCATGCCGATGACTTCCTGGAATTCACCAACAAGGAAACGAGCTAGATCGATTAAGTGCGCGCCCAGATCCCCATGGGAACCGGATCCAGCCACTTCTTTTTGCAAACGCCATACCAATGGGAACGAAGGGTCCATAATCCAGTCCTGAAGGAAAAACGCACGGAAATGATAGATCTTACCCAGTCGTCCGCTCTCCACCAGATCTTTGGCTAACTGTACTGCTGGTGAGAAACGATAGTTGAACCCCACCATATGGGCGACGCCAGCATCCTCTGCTGCTTGAAGCATCTCACGCGAATCTGCGAGCGACAGGGCCAGTGGTTTCTCACAGAACAGATGCTTGCCCTGACGAGCCGCTTCCAAAGCTATTTCCTTATGGGCATCACTTGGCGCGTTAATATCAATCAGATCGATATCATCCCGCTTCACCAGTTCGCGCCAATCCGTTACACTTTCGGACCAACCGAACTGGCTCGCCGCCTCTTGAACTCCCTGCTCGTTACGTCCACAGATCACAGACATCTCAGGCTGCAACGGAGCAGACGGGAAAAACATTGGCAGACTGCGATAAGCGTTACTGTGGGCCTTCCCCATAAACTTGTATCCAACCATTCCGACACGAAGACGATTTGACATGGTCATTTCCTCCTTTGGAATAATAAAAAGTCTTTCAATATATGCACTAATAAACTATTGACGTATAGAAGAAGCACGGATGATCAGTTCGGTAGGCAACAACGCTCTTGCTGATTCAGTTACGGATACAACCGGGTTATTCGCTTCAGGTGTTCCACCCACTGACCCACGCATTAACTTCGATGCTGCAAGTTCACCCATTTCAAAAAATGGAACCCGTACGCTACTCAGCGGCGGAACCGCCATCTCGGCGGCATCGGAGTCGTCATAACCCACAAATGCCGGAAAATCCGCAGGCCCTATTCCCCGCTCACGCAAACCATGCATGATCCCAATAGCCATCCGGTCATTGGCCGCAAAAATAGCGTCAATCTCATGTAGTCGATCTGCTACAATTGCCGCGGCCGCAATGCCGCTTCGTCTGCTGTAATTCCCCTCAAGCAATAGGCTAGGGTCCAGCTCCATACCCGCTTCTTGCAGACCCAGACGGACACCTTCCATTCGCTCTTGGCTGTTAGAGTAGCTGTCCGGACCATTGAGAAAAGCGATTTTGCGATACCCCTGATCCGTAAGATGGCGTATGGCAAGCCTGCTTCCTTCCACATGATCCGCATCCACTTCCGTGAACGATTGGCCTTCAAAATGCTGATTCATGACACAGAATGGGTGACCTTCCTGGTGAAGCTGCTGCATGGCCACCAGTTCTTCGTGATCATCTCTGGCACCAAGGATAATGCAGGCATCCACTTTCTGACGCCGGAACAGGTCCGTATAATTCATCACTTCACCGGGTGTCCGGAACATGACCAGCAGGTCCATGCCATTGTCTCTGGCTTTGCTTCCAATCCCACTGAGCATTTCCGAGAAAAAATACGCCGAGAACAGATGCGCTTTCGGAACATAAGGTAATACCACACCAAGGTTCCCGCTTTTACTTCTGGCAAAACTGCGAGCAAGCGCGCTGGGCACATAGCCTAACTGTTCGGAAGCTTCAAGAACCTTGCGACGCGTCTCTTCTTTAATAGGACCTACCCCATTAAGCACCCGGGATACGGTTGCCTCGGAAACCCCCGCAAGATCAGCCACTTCTCTACGAGATGCCATGAATTTCACCCCCTTTTATATAAGTTGAACTAAAGATTATTTACACTGACACTACGATGACAGAACAACCTTCCAATCGCTGTTATCCCCAGATTTTTCGATTCCTTTTTTCTAAAGGGGAAAATCCGGGGATAAAGGCGAACGCTTTGCTTTTTCAGGTTTTTTCTGTCCTCTCCGTTATCGTGCAAATGATTAGTTCAACATATATAGCTCATCAATAAATCAAATAGTAATTAAAAATATATATTTATGTACGCGCGTACATTTTCTCATGCCATGTAACCGTTGTCAATGCTTTTAACACAAAAAGGATGAGGAATGGATTGACCCCATTTCCCCATCCTTTTAACTAGACGAATTGTAATATGAAGTGCGACACCTACTGGAAATAAATAAAAAATGGCCCATGGCCGGATTCGTGTAGAATGA
>NZ_JABBEA010000019.1 GCF_012912005.1 Paenibacillus sp. SZ31 | reverse complement strand
ATAGGCTGGGGGTGGAAGTGCAGCAATGCATGGAGCTGACCAGTACTAATCGGTCGAGGGCTTATCCAATAGCAAGTTGTAATTCGCGTGTTTCGTTTCGAATCTAGTTTTCAGGGAACAACACTCTGAAATGTAAGCACCGCGTTTGGTGGCGATAGCGGAGGGGTTCCACACGTACCCATCCCGAACACGACCGTTAAGCCCTCTAGCGCCGATGGTACTTGGACCGCAGGGTCCTGGGAGAGTAGGACGCCGCCAAGCAATATAAAGACACACTTGAATGATTTCGAGTGTGTCTTGTTGTGTTACTATTTTTCAGCGGAAAACAACTAACTTTATGGATGAGACGAAAATAAGATCCTTCACTTATTATGAAGACTTTCAATATTATTGATCAGACTATTAATACTGGTATGTATATTTCCATCTATTCGACTTCCAGCACTTGGTTTCGTTCAGCAACCTTTCAGTTGAATTTAACGTACATTTCAGTGGATTAGGGTATAGTGAAGCGAAGTAAAGAGGAGGAGAACCGCAATGAATATATCTTCTGCATCCAGTTCCACTACATCTTACATATCGACATCTTCAAGTTCAGATAATTCGAGTAGCTTGGAGAAACAAAAGACGAAGCTTGAGGCTCAATTGGAGAAAGTGCAATCCAGCAAGGACGATGAGAAGACCAAGGCGACTAAGACCAAACAGCTTGAACAGCAGATCAAGCAGATTGAGGCACAGATTGCACAGCAAAGCGCTCAAGGAGCCGGTACAACTGCTACTAAGGAAGCGCCACCTGCCCAACCACCATCCAATGGAATGGGCGTAGCTACCCCTAAGGAGATTGCAAACGCAACAACAGACAGCAATGGTCGATTTGATATACGTATCTAGTTACATCTAATTTAGGATAAAACAAAAGCCCTGACCGATCTATATTGATCGTGCAGGGCTTTTGTTTATTTGTTTGTTAGATTATTTATGAGGTCTACCTACATTCTATCTACGTTCCATTTATTTGCTATCTGTTGCCATTACGATCTGTTAACGTTACTCAGACTGCAACGCGTGTATTCGATCCGTTAGGGATCGTTTTCTATAGTACAAGGCTATGGTTGCGAGAACCAGCATTTCGGACAGCGGTACGGCAAGCCACACACCCGTGACACCAAAGAAGGAAGGGAGGATCGCAATCAACGCAATCATGATGATCATTTCACGCGCAGCTGTAATCCAGATGGCCATTTTGGCATTACCTACAGATTGGAAATAGGTGCTCATGACAAAGTTAACACCCATAAACACATAGGCAAATGTAAATATACGTAATCCGTAGACGGCATTATCTGTTACGCCGGTACTGAAGTTTCCGAAGATTTGCACGAAGTAAGGTGCACCAATTTGAACAACAATCAGTAATAGTAGACCGCATGCCAGAGCTGTTTTAGTAGCTAAACGTATCGTTTGTTGTACCCGTTGAATCTGTTTCGCACCGTGATAATAGCTGATCAGAGGTTGGGCAGCAGACGCCAGACCCAGGAACGCTAACAGTACCACACCATGAATATAGTTCAACACGGTAAAGGACGCTACACCATCCGTACCCGCAATGCGGTCCATGGAGATATTGTGAGAGACAGAGAAGACCGACATGCCGAGTTCAGCCAGAAAGCTGGGGAAACCAATGAGTAGCAGGGAAGCCAGCAATTTGTTGTTCCATTTGAACCGGGTGAACGTGAGATTATTTGTCTTTTTGAAAAAGTGAGTGAACAGGACAAGTAGCGCAAGAGACGCCGATACAATTGTACCGAGGGCCACACCGCGTACACCCCATTCGAGTACATATAATGTTATATAATTGATGATGATATTGGCTACAGCAAACGTAATCTGAGCGTACATGGATGTGTTGGGATTCCCATCGTTCCGAACAAAAACAGAGAGGGCATTTTCAATGGTGAAGACAAACCCGAACAACAACATGATATTCATATAGTCCGAAGCAAATGGGAAGGTCTCGGCGTTGGCACCGAGGGCGTATACCAGCTTGTCTTTGAACGTAAATGCAGTATATCCAATGGCCATCGTAACGAGCATAATGAGCATAATGGATTTGGTGAAAATTTGTTTGGCTGATGTGATATCTTTTCTACCCATAGCGTTGGAGTACAGGGTTGCCCCGCCCATACCAATCCACAGCGACATGGCAACAAAAAGCGTATAGACAGGTGAGGCAATGCCGATCCCGGCCATCGCGGTAGAACCCAGTTTGTGTCCAACCATAATGCCGTCGATAATAAAATTAAAAGCAACTACCAGCATCCCCAATACGGAAGGCACGAGGTAGCTCATAAAAGCTTTACCTACAGATTGCCCTTCCAATGGATGCGTCCAATTCGTATTCATAATGACCTCCGTTAGTAAACTGAATGTTCATTCTGTATTTATTAATACTGAACGTTCGTTCTGTATGATAACACGTCATGAATTCGCTTGGCAACTTTTACGTTTAAATATCGTTTATGTGGTAGAGTAGGTGGATATTTATAAGGCGGGAGGAATCTCTTGATGAAACAAAATAAGTACGATGAAGCTGAGTTTTTCCACAACTACAGTAAGATGGCTCGTTCCGTTCAAGGGTTGGATGCAGCCGGGGAGTGGCATGAATTGCAGACTCTTTTGCCTAATTTGAAGGACAAGCGTGTGCTGGATTTGGGATGTGGTTTTGGTTGGCACTGCCGGTATGCGCGTGAACAACAAGCGAGTTCAGTTATTGGTGTAGATCTGTCTGAAAATATGCTCCAGCGTGCTCGTGAAATGACGGACGACCCACAGATCCAGTACAAGCAGCTGGCGATTGAAGATATTGATTTTACAGCTGGACAATTTGATGTTGTGATCAGTTCGCTGGCTTTGCATTATATTGAACGGTTAGACACGGTGTACGCCAAAATCAATGACTGTCTTGTCCAAGGAGGCACGTTTGTCCTTTCCTCTGAACATCCCATCTTCACCGCTCGTGCTGCGCAGGATTGGCATTACGGACCCGAAGGTGAGATCCTGCACTGGCCCGTGGATGATTACCATGAGGAAGGGAAGCGTGTGGCAAACTTTCTGAATCAGGACGTAGTCAAATATCATCGTACACTGGCTACACATCTGAATGAACTGATTAAGGCAGGGTTTTCCATTCAACAGGTAGCTGAATCCAAGCCATCGCTGGAGATGATCGAACAGGTTCCAGGCATGAGAGACGAGAACCGGAGACCAATGTTTCTGATGATTGCTGCGGTGAAAGTATAACGATGAAAATGATTCGTTAGACCAGAGGGCAGAAAGAAACTGTTGAAGTGGAGCGTTCGCCTAAAAGCTTTCTGATAGAGATTACTAACTACGTAAACTTGAAGGAAAACAGCGTGTTCAGCGATGTAGAACATGCTGTTTTTTATTTTGCTACAATAATAAGAAATAATGTCCAAAATAGGGAACTAAACCACATTAGACTCAGTCATATTAAATGAGGTGAACAACAGTTGGATTATCAATTTCTGGCACAGGCTCAGACGATCGACAATTACACACTTAGCAGCATGATGGATGACTACGGAAATGACGTATGGAATTACGCTTATTTTCTAACTAAAAGTGCGGAACAGGCAGATGACTTGTCACAGGAGGTATTTATCCGAGCGTATTCGGGGATCGCTCATTATCGGGGAGAGTGCTCATTGAAGACGTGGCTACTGACAATTACTAGGAACACGACTTTTACATATCGAAAATCCAGATTTTTTCGCAGCAGTCTGTGGGGAGAGACATTATCTATTGAGACAGAGCGGGGGCTTTCGGGCCAGAGAGTCATGGTTCCATCTCAGTCTGCTCATCCTTCGGCAGAGATGGAAGTGATGCGCAAGGAGCATGTCCATGAAATCTGGGATATTGTTCTGACGTTGCCGAAGAAATTCCGGGAGATTCTTTTGCTGAATCTGAAGTATGAGCTTACGACAAGTGAGATTGCAGAGATGTTGAAAATCAGCTTAGGCACAGTGAAATCCAGACTATCCAGAGGTAAGGATAAGGTACGGAAACATTGGGAGGAGCGAAGCGAATGAGACACAAGGATGAGCAATGGGAAAAGGAAATCCGGAAGGGACCGTTTGCGTCGACTCCTTTTACAGAGGATCACAAGCGGAAGGTGCTTCAACAGGTGGAGTGGATGAAGAAGTCGGAAGTGGAAAGCAAGGGAGATAGGTCAGAAGGCATTTCCAGGTTGTCTAGACCGCAAGTAGGCAACGTTTCACACAAGCGTCGCTCTAGAAGAGGGCCTCTTGTTGCAGGCACGGCTGCGTTGGTTATTGCTGCTGGATTGTTCTTATGGATCTGGGATGATGGACAGCTGGTGAAGCCCGTGATCGAACAGGTCTATCCGACGGCAGCGTTACAGTTATCCGATGCTTTGAACACGAATCTGCTAACCGACAAGATGAAAAGAAATGTTGCGACTACCATGCGAGACGATTTGGGTAAACAGCTGAAGATTACGAAAGTGGAAGACTTGCCTGTGTCCGGCAGAATATATGTAGAGGCTGGAAAAGAAAATGAGAAGGAGTATGCGCAGATATGGCTTGATGCGGCAACAGGCAATCTGCGTGAAGTACAGATGAGAGGTGAGATGCTGGCGAGCGAGCTGGAGCACCGTTATCTGCGCCAGATCCCATCGCTTTTGCAAAGTATAGGCAGCACACCAACGCTTAAACCTGTATCAGTCCAACGTTATGTGAGTATGAAGCAAGGGGAATTGGAGCCGATATCGTATACGACATTAACATTAGTGGATGAGAATAATTATGGAGAGATTGTATGGCAGCAGGACCAACCCGTATCCATTTCAGGCGATCTTAGTCCTGATCAGGTATCTCATTCAGTATTGGCGGATGCCGAGGATGCCGTTAAGGCAGTATTCGGTGAAACATCTCTAAAACTTAGGGGTGTAAGTCGTACCAAAGATGATGAAATTGGGAGAGATATAATTAATCTTAGTTTCAATGATCATTACTTAGTTCAAATGACTGTAGGAGAAGAAACTAAGGTTTACTCTATTGTTGGGGAAAATTCTTATCGAAATGATTTTACCAATTGGGATGAAGTAGAGGTGTACCATCAGAAGATTTATAATGTGAAGGAATCTCTCCTTAGGGGAGAGGTAGAGCCGATGATTAAAGAAGTATTTAACGTCGACCTCCAAGGATACAGTCTTCATAGGGAAACTGATAACCCAGGGATGGCCATATTCGAACTAGAGTCGACTAAAGATGTTATACGGGTTCGCTACAATGAAGATGTAAAAATTACGATGATTACCAGAGGCGAGCTATAGGGCTTGATTTTATGTGTTACAATTTACTTCATAGATGGAATGGGCATAAGGAGATAACGATGAAATATTTGGTGAGTTCATGTCTGGCGGGGGTAGCCTGCCGTTACAATGGAACAGCGAGCCTGGATGAGAAGATTCAGGAACTTGTGGAGCAGGAGCAAGCGAAGATGGTGTGTCCGGAATTGCTCGGTGGATTCTCCACACCCCGTGAACCAGCTGAGATTATCGGTGGAACGGGCAAAGATGTGCTGGCAGGCACGGCGAAAGTGATCGAGAAAAGTGGCAAGGACGTCACAGAGATGTATATCAAGGGAGCCTATCAGACATTGGAATGGGCTAAAAAATTGAATGTGTCGTGTGTTGTGTTGAAGGAGTTCAGTCCGTCCTGTGGCACGAAAACTATTTACGATGGAAACTTTGCCAATCACAAAGTACAGGGTGAAGGTGTCACTTCCGCGTTGCTTCAGCAAGAAGGGTATTCCGTCATTTCGGAAAAAGAATTCATGGAACAATTATAAATTTTCTGTGTGAAAATATGCCGTCTAGGAGAAAATGTATGATCCTTCAGCGGCTATTTTCCTTGTCTGGACACAATACTTACTTTTAGAAACTGAGAAACAATAATGTGCGTACTTTTTATTTTCGGATATAGATTCTAAACTAATACTAAGCATATCAAAAATGAGAAACTAACGATTGAACATACAACAATACTATAAAGAGAAGGACGTGGAGCTTCATGGAAGATAAAACACAGGCAAAGAAAAAGGAAGATATCTTGAAGGCATATCATTTCCGGCATGCAACGAAGATCTTCGATGATACTCGCAAAATTGCGGATGAGGATTTCCAATTTATACTGGAAACAGGTAGATTATCTCCAAGTTCCATTGGGTTTGAGCCATGGAAATTCTTGATTGTTCAAAATTCGGATCTGCGCAAACGTCTGTCTGAATTCTCGTCTGGCGCTCAAAAGCAATTGGCAACGGCAAGCCACTTTGTTATTATTTTGGCCCGGTCGGACGCCAGTTTTAATTCCCCCTATGCCGAATACATGCTGAAAGAGATTAAGGATATGCCTGATGACGTATTTGAGCTAACAAGTGCGGCATATGGAAAGTTCCAAAATAACCAGAGAATTCTGGAGAATCCGCGATCACTATTCGACTGGGCATCCAAACAGACGTATATTGCACTCGGCAATATGATGACGGCAGCAGCTCAGATCGAAATTGATTCCTGTCCGATCGAAGGTTTTAGCCGTGAGGATGTCCATCGTATGTTGGAAGAAGAGGGTTTACTGGAGGATGGCGCATGGGACGTCTCGGTGATGGCAGCCTTCGGTTATCGGGCAGAGGAACCCAAACGTGAGAAATCCCGACAATCTGTTGAAAAAATCACCCAATGGATTAACTAAAATTAGTATGAATCCAACAACCGTGATCTAACCTTATAGGAATAGAATCAGATCGAAACAGCCCGATATTTTCCACATTAAAAGGATGGAAAGGGCTGTTTTTGTTTATTTAAAAAAGCACTTGAAATTACATAGATGTCTATGTATAATAAGGTCATGCCAAAATACAACGCAATTGCACTGATTGCAAGAATCAGAGATCATGTCAACAAACGGATTGTTCACGAATTGGAACAGCATGAAGTGACAGGCATTGTCCCATCTCATGGGGATGTATTAATGTTTTTGTACCGGGAAGAGACGCTCTCGATCAAGATGCTGGCGGAACGCGTTCAACGCACGCAACCAACAGTAACTGTACTGGTCAATAAGCTGGAGAAGCTTGGATATGTCGAGCGCAGTAAGAGTGCCGAAGATAGCCGAGTGACGATGATTCGCCTAACCGAACAGGGGAAGCGACTCGAACCGATCTTCCATCAGGTATCAGAGCAGATTAATGACATCATCTATAGTGGCCTGTCCGATGAACAGTCGGAGCAATTGGAGAGCTTGCTATCCATTATTGTCCGAAAGTTATAATGAATGAACTCTTCTGTCTGCAACCCTTCCAGATTTGACTAAGGTGGAGGCAGAGGAGATAAATATTTTTTTACCCATATACATAGATATCTATGTATATGGGAACGTATCAAAGTAACCCCATTTTCGCAACCTAACTCAAACCAAACCTGGAGGGATTAACACTATGAAACACCTTATCGTATATGCTCACCCGCACACAGACAGCTTCAATAACGCAATCCTCAATACTGCTGTAGAAGCTCTCGAAGCTCAAGGCCATGAAGTGGTCGTTCGTGACTTGTACAAACTTGGATTCCAACCCGTACTGACTGAAGCTGACACTGCTTCCATGCGTGCAGGACAGACACCACAGGATATCGCTACAGAGCAACAGTTTGTTACGGATGCAGAAGCCATTACATTCATCTATCCGATCTGGTGGACAGGTCTTCCTGCCATTCTGAAAGGGTATGTTGACCGTGTATTCGCCTATGGTTTTGCTTATGTAGCGGGTGAAGCGGGAATCGAGAAATTGCTGACAGGCAAAAAAGGCCTCATCATTAATACACATGGTACTCCTAGTGAAATCTACGATCAGATTGGCATGACTGCTGGACTGAAATTAACTTCAGACGTAGGTATCTTCAACTTTGTAGGCATTGAAGCCGTAGATCATCTGCTCTTTGGAAGTATTGGATACCTGGATGCACCAGCATATCAAGCGATGTTGGATCAGGTTAAACAAACGGTTACGACCAAATTCTAATATGGATTTAGATTCGCTATAAGAATTCCATATGATACCAGACCGACTCGATTATGAGTCGGTTTGTTTGTTTCATGTGTTTGCAAAATGGATGAAAGGGGGTATAATCGTACCCATGGAACCTATACTTATATTCAAAGCATTATCGAACGAGACACGTAGACAAATCTTGTTGTGGCTCAAAAACCCGGAGCAACACTTCCCACCGCTGGAACTATCTCAGCATCCGGATGGTGGCAAGAACGGAATCTGTGTCGGCACGATTCAAATGAAGGCTGGACTGGCTCAGTCGGTTATATCCAGTTATCTGCTGACTATGCTCAAAGCAGGGTTACTGCTCTCCGAGCGAAGAGGACAATGGACGTATTATCGGCGCAACGAAGAGACGATCCGTCAGTTTGCCGAGTACGTGCAGAACGAGTTATAAGCCGGATGCCGGAACGGAAGCTAGGATGCACATGCAGGCAAGGATTCCGTCCGGATGTAAACGGCTAGTTTATGATCACATCTTATCCAGTCGCGATTTAATTAATCTATATATCTGGATATACAAAAATATAATCATCGAGGAGATTAAACAATAATGACTACAGAAAATACGGCTTCATCCCATAAAGAACATATTCATGACGTTAAGCTTTCCATCCTGGATCTGGCTCCCGTCGTTGTAGGTGCAACGCCCGCTGATGCTTTGCGCAACAGTTTGGATCTGACACAGCATGCAGAGCGTTGGGGATATTACCGTTATTGGGTAGCTGAACATCACAACATGCCGGGTATTGCTTCTTCCGCAACTTCGGTCGTTATTGGATATCTGGCTGGTGGAACCAAGACGATTCGTCTGGGTTCAGGAGGCATCATGTTGCCCAACCATGCACCGCTAGTTATCGCAGAGCAGTTCGGTACATTAGAGTCCCTGTATCCTGGCAGAATTGATCTGGGACTGGGTCGGGCACCAGGCAGTGACCGCCGTACATCGCTGGCGCTGCGCAAAGATCTGAACAGCGGAGAAGATTTCCCGGAACTGCTGGCAGAACTCAGAGCATACTTTGATGCTTCGGCGACATCGTATCACGCGCCTGTTCGCGCTGTACCGGGAGAAGGACTGAATATTCCGATTTACCTGCTGGGTTCCAGTGATTTCAGCGCACGTCTGGCGGGTCAGCTGGGATTGCCATTTGCTTTTGCCAGCCACTTCTCGCCCGATTACACCCGAATTGCACTAGAAACATATCGAAATAACTTCCAACCATCTGACAGCTTGAAGGAGCCGCATGTGATTGTGGGTGTTAACGCTGTTGTTGCGGATACAGACGAGGAAGCAGCATGGCTGGGTACAACGATGCAACAGCAGTTCCTGAACATTATTCGCGGCACAACCGGGTTGGTACAGCCTCCGGCAGAGATGGAAGGCAAATGGACGGATCGTGAGAAAGCAGGTGTTGAGCAGACGCTGAAAGCAGCTGTTAACGGTTCACCAGAAACGGTACGTGGACAGCTGGAATCCTTCATTCGGCAGACGCAGGCAGATGAGCTGATTATTACGTCGATGATCTATGATCATAAGGCACGTCTGCACTCCTATGAATTGATCGCACAATTAGCGGGAAAAGCTTAATCTTCATTTTCAGCGTAAAAGCTGGTTTGATGGTAAGCTTATAGCTACAAATTAACGGTTCGTCTCCCAGTGAGGCGAGCCGTTTTTGAATAGGGAGAATTTGCAAATGATTGGTGTGGGGCAGAAGACTCATTTTGGGGTAAAATGACTTTACCGGTTTAATTTGAAACGGTTAAACAGCACCATACGTATAAATCCAGAGTGTTATACATATGTTGGCTTGTACAAGGTGATTTTTTACATGCAAGGGGCATTCATCTAGAGTTATAGTTTAGTTTTGATTAAGGATACATGAGAGAGGACGACACGCCTATGGAGCAACCTGAGCAATCCCGCGTTTGGCCGGATCGGTTCAAGCGATTTTTTCTTAACAACAAGTTTGTCCTATTTCTGCTAATTCTGCTGCTGGTAGGACTGAATGTGATGGTTCTGACCAAAGTATCTTTTGTTCTTCATCCGCTTGCAGTACTCATCAAGACCATTGTGCTACCTATTATTCTGTCGGGCATACTCTACTACCTGCTGAATCCGATTGTGGATGTGATGGAAAGGTGGAAAATCAAGCGTGGCTGGTCCATTCTGATCCTGTATCTTGCGATTGGAGGCATTCTGACCGTCGTCGTGCTGGCAGTCATTCCAGTGCTTCGCAATCAGATTATGGGGCTTATCGCGAATTTCCCCACGTACAGTGAGACGGTAAGACAGCAATTTGAGGAATTGACGGGTAGTCAGCTGTTCGGTCAGGTCCAGGAAACGCTCAACATGAACTGGCAGGATCTGTGGAGAACAGCTTCCCAGAAGGCCGCGGAAATTCTTGACTCAACCTGGAGCACATTGGGTGGGTTCCTTGGAGCTTTCACTGAGATCGTACTGTCCATCGTAACGGTTCCGTTCATTCTGTTCTATCTGCTGAAAGACGGCAAGAAGCTGCCATCGAAAATCCTGTCTTTCTTGCCGATTAAGAGCCGTACGGGTGCAATGCATGTGCTGGAAGACATCAATCACCAGATCAGTTCATTCATTCGTGGACAGATTATCGTCAGCTTCTGCATCGGTATTCTGCTCTACATCGGTTATATGATCATTGGTCTGGATTATGCCCTGATTCTTGCCATCATTGCATCGTTCACGAGTGTTGTTCCGTACTTGGGACCTGCAATTGCGATTACCCCTGCGTTGATCGTGGCTTTGGTCACTTCGCCGGTGATGCTGCTGAAGATGGTTGCCGTATGGACAATCGTGCAGTTAATTGAGGGTAAATTCATCTCGCCACAGATCATGGGTAAAACGCTGAAGATTCATCCGATCACGATTATCTTTGTCATTCTGACTTCGGGTAATCTGTTTGGAGTCGTGGGCATTCTGCTCGCTGTTCCAGGATACGCGGTGCTGAAAGTATGTGTATCGCATATCTTCAACTGGTTCAAGGACAGATCGGGCCTGTATGATCCGAACAAGAACAATCTTTTGTAATGGAGTGGCAAGCACCAATTGAACGGTAATCAGAAGGAGTAGTTACTTTATATCCATTCTGTACAAAACGGTATCCTTACCAAGAAGAACCCCCGTCCATCGGCATATAGCCGAGAGGCGGGGGTTCTTCTTCATGAACAAGCTTGGCTGCTGCCTAGCTGTGTTTAATATGCTGGAGCGTTTGCAGGAAGATCTGCTCAATATGAGTATCGTCAAGAGAGTAATACACAGTCTTGCCTTCCTTGCGCCGCTTGACGATCCGCATGTTGCGGAGTGAGCGTAGCTGGTGTGAAATGGCCGATTGACCCATATCCAGCAGAACCGTCAGGTCATGAACACATAATTCCTTCTGTAACAGCGCATCAATAATACGTAGACGTGTTGGATCACTGAATGCCTTAAACCAATCCGCCATCTCGGTAGAGGTCTCCCGATCTATGAGTGAAGTGCGAATCGTCTGCACGTCGGCTTCAGTACCCGAGCAGGCTGCATCACATTCGCTTGGTGCTTTAACCGGTTGTTCCATTTCCTATCACCGCCTATGTTAACAACTATACCTCTATTATATCCAAAACCCGCCTAAAGCGAAATGATTACTATTAGCATAATCTGTATGAAAAATCAACAACGATTGTTGACACTCATGTTTAGGCGCGCATATAATAGGGGTAACCAAACATATGAATGAGTGCTCATGTATTGAATACATTTGAAATATAACATCGTTTTTGTACTGCAAAGGGGAGAATTCACATGGGAACCGGACAGGAACAGGTGAAAAGGGAACTGCTGCTTGATGGATTGGATTGTGCGAACTGCGCATTGAAGATTGAAAATGGCGTCAAAAAAATTAAAGGCATCAGTGAATGCTCTGTCAATTTCGTTACCAAAACGTTATCGATGCACACCACTTCCGATATGGATGAGCAGGTAGTGGAAGAAGCCAAACGCAAAGTGCTGCGGCTAGAGCCGCATATACGCATCTCGGAAAAAGGAAAACATGTGAACGGACATGTGCACACTCATACAGGGAGTGCAGCTGGCACGCATAACCACAGTCATGACCATGCAGGACATCATCATGGACATTCACATGGCAAACACTCGCATACACATGATCACTCAGATTCAGAGGGACACACACATGGTCATGTGCATGAGCACGGAAGTCATGCTGGGCATGATCATAGCCATACGCATGAACATGGTGCTGGACAGACGAAAGTATTACTTGCTCGTCTTGCTGCTGGTTCTGTGTTGCTCGCAGCTGCCATCTGGTCGCCGCTGGAGGGCTGGGCGCAATTTGCTCTCTATGCGCTCGCTTATCTGATCGCCGGGGGAGATATTGTGCTCCAGGCTTTCAAAAACATCATCCGCGGTCAGGTATTCGATGAATACTTCCTGATGTCCGTTGCTACCTTGGGTGCCTTTGCTATTGGAGAGTATCCGGAAGGGGTAGCGGTCATGCTCTTCTATCAGCTTGGGGAGCTGTTTCAGGGTATGGCGGTTAATCGATCACGCAAGTCCATTCAAGCACTCATGGACATTCGGCCGGATTACGCGAATATCCTGACGGGTTCGGGTGACGAAACCCGGCGTGTATCTCCTGAAGAAGTACAGATTGGTGATCGAATTGTGGTGAAAGCAGGCGAGCGAGTACCGCTGGACGGTATCGTAAGAACTGGACGTTCTATGGTGGACACTTCTGCTCTGACAGGGGAATCGGTACCTCGTGAGTTGGAGCCAGGTAGTGATGTACTAAGCGGTTTTGTGAACAAAAACGGTATGTTGACGATTGAAGTGACCAAAACGTTTGGTGAATCAACGGTATCCAAAATTTTGGATCTGGTGCAGAACGCGAGTAGCCGGAAGGCGAAAACAGAACATTTTATTAGTAAATTCGCTCGTTATTACACACCGGTTGTTGTTATCCTTGCTGCCTTGATTGCATTTGTTCCGCCGTTGATACTTAGTGGTGCAACATTTGCTGATTGGATCTATCGAGCCTTGGTCTTCTTGGTTATCTCATGCCCTTGTGCGCTTGTGGTCTCTATTCCCCTTGGATTCTTTGGTGGCATCGGAGCGGCTTCACGTAACGGTATTCTCGTCAAAGGCAGTAACTACCTTGAAGCGTTGAACGATGTGAAAGTCGTTGTTTTCGATAAAACGGGTACACTAACCAAAGGTGTATTTAAAGTAACAGCCATACGTCCCGAAGGTGGACGTACGGAAGAAGAACTGATGAAGCTGGCGGCCATTGCCGAAGCGAATTCCAATCATCCGATTGCCGAATCCATTCGTGCAGCTTGGGCCAAAGATATCCCAACGCAAGGTGTGGAGGGCTATGATGAAGTTGCCGGACACGGGATCAAGGTGAGCGTCGATGGTCAGGAAGTGCTGGCAGGCAACGCCAAACTAATGGAGCAGGCGGGTATATCGTATAGCACACCAGAGACGGTAGGAACGATAGTCCACATTGCTCAGGCTGGGGTATATGTTGGTCATCTGATCATTGCCGATGAAGTGAAGGATGATGCAGCTGCTGCCATTCAGGCGCTGAAGAAACTCGGCATCCGCAAAACGGTCATGCTTACAGGTGATGCCAAAGCCGTGGGTGAAGCAGTAGGACGTGAGTTAGGTGTGGATGAGGTCTATGCTGAATTGCTGCCACAGGACAAAGTCGAACGGCTAGAGCAACTGGAAGCTGCCAAGTCTCCGAAGGAGAAGATGGTGTTTGTCGGTGACGGTATCAACGATACACCTGTGCTGGCACGCGCTGACGTGGGCGTAGCGATGGGGGGACTCGGCTCGGATGCCGCGATTGAAGCGGCAGACGTGGTCATCATGACAGATGAACCGTCAAAACTAGCGAGCGCTATCCGCATTGCAAAGCGTACACGAATGATTGTATGGCAAAATATCGCGTTCGCTCTGGGGGTTAAGGCGATCTTCCTGCTACTGGGTGTGTTCGGTATTGCCACCATGTGGGAAGCGGTATTCTCCGATGTCGGTGTTACGGTATTGGCTGTCCTGAACGCCATGCGTGTACTTCGTGTGAAGAATATCTAAGTTTACGAAACGAATTAGGCGGCTCTTCGTATATACGTAGAGCCGTTTTTATATTTTTCAAGGCATTATGTTGATGAGAAGTTATGTAGAGAAGGGGAGAATGTTTTGACAGGAGCAGTAGTAGGAATCATCATCGGGGTGTGTTATTTCATTCTGGGGTTAATGGTGTTCAAAAAACCACCGAAAATGATTAACGGAATATATGGGTACCGGACCCCGCGTGCAATGAGTAATCCCGAGCTATGGGACGAAGCGCAAAAGTATAGCGCCAATCTGATGATGCAGTTTGGTGTAATTATTACGATATTCGGCATAATCGGGTTCTGGCTTACGGATGTACGAGCTTTGGTTCTGAGTCTGGTTGCTACAGGATTCTATACGTTTAGACTTTTTACCAGAGTGGAAGGCCGTCTGAAGCAAATGCAGCGTGCACAACAGCAACAGAATGAGCAGAACGTTTAAGGTAAGATTAGTGAATAGGTTTAGAGAAGAGGACTCGCGTGCGAAGCGGGTCTTTTTGTGTTAAAGATAGCTATCGAAGCGATGTTAAATTCGCTAAGACTTCATATATAAAATCTAACGTTGACGTTAACGTTAATATTATATATAATTATGTACATAACATTATAGACATATAAAAAGAAGAAGAGGTGAAGGAAATGAGTTTATATAAAATCGACGACGTAGCCAAGGAGTGCGGTTTGACCAAGCGAACCATTCGGTATTATGAAGAGATTGGTGTCATGCCTTCACCTCAGCGGACAGATGGCGGGACGCGGTTGTACACTCGGGAGGATATAGATTACCTGAAAAAGGTGGTTCGCGCCAAAGAGGTACTTGGATTCTCCCTTCAGGAGCTACATACCTATGTGGCAACGGCAGATGCTTTGAACGAACAACGTTTTGACTACCGGCAGACGACCGAAGTGAGAGAGCGGATCGAGAAGCTCAACACGATCGAGACAACGCTGGATGGTCAGCTGCAACTGATTGAGCAGAAACTTCAGAGCATACATGCCGTACAGACTGAACTGGAAGAGCTACGTGAACGCGTTCGGAGCGGTATTCAGAAGTTACAGGCACATGATCGGCAGGGTGATGAAGACGGCTAACCGAATTAGCATCTAATGTTTAATAAACAAAACTGTATACACATAATCGCTACATGGAGTGAGTACTAGTACCTGTGGCGATCCTGTACAAACACCGGATGTTCCGGTGTCATTTGTGCCGTTTTGTTACCTCTATTCATGAAAATGAATGCAATTTTTCATCGTTTTCACGGTCATTTTCAAATATAAAGATTAACCATATAAATTATTCACAGGAGGAATTACGTATGAAAAGAGAGCCATCATTACCGGACGAATTGCCGGCATCACGTGGGGGCCTGTTATCCCAACCGCGAGCGGTATGGGCGGTCGCTTTTGCATGTATCATATCCTTTATGGGTCTGGGTCTGGTTGACCCGATTCTGCCTGCCATTGCAGATCAGCTGCATGCTTCGAAAAGCCAGGTGTCACTGCTATTTACCAGTTATAACGCTGTAACTGGGGTAGCGATGCTGATTACAGGTGTCGTATCCAGCCGGATTGGTGTGAAGTGGACGCTGCTCAGCGGTATACTGCTGATTATTATCTTCTCGTTCCTCGGCGGTACCTCAGACACGGTAGGTGCACTGGTCGGTTACCGTGGCGGTTGGGGACTCGGTAATGCCTTGTTCATCGCAACGGCGTTATCCGCCATTGTGGGACTGTCCACGTCGGGGACAGCCAAAGCGATTATTTTGTACGAAGCAGCGCTTGGTCTCGGAATTGCAGTTGGTCCACTGCTTGGTGGTGAGCTGGGTTCCATCTCTTGGCGCGGCCCGTTCTATGGGGTGGCTGTTCTGATGGCGATTGCCTTTATCAGCATTACATTTATGTTGCCCAAGATGGCCAAACCGAAAACACGCAGTTCTTTGTCCGATCCGTTCAAAGCATTAAGTTATCCTTCACTGAAAACATTGGCAATTACCGCCTTTCTGTATAACTTTGGTTTCTTTACCTTGATGGCCTATTCACCATATGTCATGAATCTGGATGAGCACGGCTTGGGTTATGTATTCTTTGGCTGGGGACTGATGCTGGCGATTACGTCGGTATTTGTCGCTCCAAGATTGCAACGCCGATTCGGATCGGTGCCGTCCATGAGTGTCATGCTTACATTGTTCGCGATTGATCTAGTTGTTATGGCAGTAGGTACTGTGATGGGTTCACCGACTACCGTCATTGTGGCGGTCATTGTGGCAGGGATCTTCCTTGGGATTAACAACACGTTGATTACAACGGCTGTTATGGAAGCTGCACCTGTGGAACGTTCTGTTGCTTCCGCTGCATACAGCTTTGTTCGTTTTCTGGGTGGCGCACTTGCTCCATGGCTTGCGGGTAAATTGTCCGAGTGGTTCCTGCCGGAAACGCCGTTTTATTTTGGCGCATTAATGGTTCTGGTTGGAGTCGTGGTACTGCTGGTGCGACGTCATCATCTGCGGGATATTGATTCCGCCATTACATCTCACTAATTCACAGGAGGAATTGCAATGCCGAAACGTATATTGGTTGCTGTTGATGGTTCGGATCATGCGCATAAGGCTTTGGAGCAAGCACTGATCCTGGCAGAAAATATGAAACAACCCGCAAGTCTGTTGATCGTGCATGTTAATCCTGCTATTTCTATTAATGAACCTGCATTGGGTGTTGAACTGGAAGCTCGGATTGCCGAAGAAGGGCAACATATTATAGAACCAGTGAACAGACAGTTGTCTGGACGGGACGTTGCGCATGAAACGCTGCTGATTGCAGGTGATCCCGTTCATGAGATCTGCCGTGTGGCGCGTGAACGAGATTGTGGAATGATTGTGATGGGGACAGGCGGGAAAGGCATGCTGGCAGAGATGATCGTGGGCAGTGTCAGTCATGGTGTGTTAAAACATGCAGAATGCCCCGTCCTGACGGTTAAATAAAACGGCAGATAAATTTAGCCTGTATGATATAGGCCGTATAAAAGCCTGTTTAACGACGTCTAATGGTGACGTCTGGAATCCTTTACTGGGTTGATGGCACGGAAATAGTGTATAAATAGATTATATAAATTGAACTGAACTTTTACATGAGACAGCGATTGGAAGATTGTTCTGTCATCAAAGTGGCGGTGTAACATTCTTTAGTTCAATAGGTTCGAAAAGAATGGAGGATGCAGCATATGAAAAAACAACATCTGTTTATCGGTGGCAAACCTACCGAATCCGTAGATTATAAATTACTTCAAGCACCATACTCCGGGGAAACGCTGGCAGAAGTCTCGTCCGCTTCAGCAGAGGAAGCGGAGGCTGCTGTTGCAGCTGCGGTGCAGGCTGGGAAGGAATTGCGCCAGATGCCTGCACATCAGCGTGCAGATATTCTGTACAAGTTGTCCTCCATGCTTGAAGAACGCAAAGAAGAAGCAGCGCGAATCATTGCGCTTGAGGCAGCGAAGCCGATTACCGCAGCGCTGGCCGAGGTTGACCGTACGGTGGAAACGTATCGTTTTGCCGCCGAAGAAGCCAAGCGACTGACCGGAGAGACGGTTCCGATGGATGCAGCCAAAGGTGGAGAAGGGCGCATCGGGTATACGATGCGGCAACCTCTAGGCGTCATTGGCGCAATCACGCCGTTTAATTTTCCCATGAACCTGGTAGCTCACAAGGTAGGTCCAGCGCTGGCAGCGGGCAATACGATTGTTCTCAAACCTGCGGAGCAGACGCCGCTGTCTTCCTATTACATCGCTAATCTGCTTCAGGAAGCCGGATTGCCGGATGGTGCACTGAACGTGGTGAGCGGTGATGGTAAAACGATTGGTGATGTGCTTGTCGAGCACCCCCGTGTTGCTCATATTACGTTTACAGGCAGTCCAGCGGTAGGCACGAGCATTCGTAGCAAAGCAGGACTGAAACGCGTGACATTGGAGCTTGGGTCGAATGCAGCGGTGATCGTGGATAAGGATGCAGATCTGGACAAAGTGGTTCCTCGATGTGTGACGGGAGCTTTCACGTATCAGGGACAGGTATGTATCTCACTACAGCGGATTTACGTACATCGTGATATTTCGGATGAATTCATCCGGCGTTTCGCTGAAGCGGCCAAACAAGTGGTGGTCGGAGACCCGCTCGAGCCGGATACGGTAGTCTCTGCGCTGATTACCTCCAAGGATGTACAGCGTACGCTTGACTGGATTGAAGAAGCCAAACAGGCTGGGGCCGAGGTAGCAGCAGGTGGTCAAGCTGAAGGAGGCGTTCTGCGTCCAACCGTGCTGGTTAACGTTCCACGTGATGCCAAGGTATCCTGTCAGGAAGTGTTTGCACCCATCGTGGTGATCAATACTGTGGATTCGGTTGAAGAGGGCATTGAATATGTCAACGATTCCATCTATGGACTTCAGGCGGGTGTGTTCACAAATGATATTCATACGGCCCTCCATGCTGTAGATCAGATCGAGGCAGGAGGAGTTATGATTAATGATATTCCAACGTTCCGGGTCGATCACATGCCTTATGGTGGTGTGAAGCAGAGTGGTATTGGGCGTGAAGGTGTAAAATATGCGGTAGAGGAAATGACGGAATTGAAGTTTGTCATGTTTAACAAAGGATGATTCACTTCATTTCTCGTGCTTAACATTTGGTATGCCAATGAAAACATAACAATATGATCCTGTGCCATGATCATGGTACAGGATTTTTTCATATGTAGATGTTGGAAAACTGTTTCAAAAATACATACCGATTCTTTATTGACTGCGGGTTCACATCTGATGAGACGGGTATAAATAGTTAACATATCGCAATTCATTTGATTAAATGCCGCTCATATCACCTAAGCATGATGTACCCATCCAGAGCGTGAGCGGAATGAAGCGGTACAGCATTGCCTAAGTCTTATAATCTCTCACTATTCAAATAAAATGCAGTATGAAATAAGCCTGAACTCTGGAGTTGCAGGACAGGCAGGAGGTGTATTCAAATGGCATATTCCATGGTTGATGTATCCGGAATGTCAGGCGTAAGTCTGAACGAGCTGAGCCAGTATGCGGAGACAGGTCTTCTGAATCCGGCTTTTGGGGATATAGATGAGGACATCTATTATGAAAAGCAGGAATTGCTGAGACTCCAGCAAATCCTTTTCTGTAAGGAAGTAGGTATGAAGGAGAATGAGATTGCCCCGATGCTCCGGGATAATCCTCAGGATGTCATACGCATCATGAAGCAGCATCGCATTGATATTCTGGAGAAGGCACTCCGTCTGCATGGATTGATTCAGACACTGGACAAAACGATCTCTCATTTGCAAGGTGAACAGGAAATTGATGAACATGATCTTTATATCGGTTTTGTAAATAAGGGGCGTCACCAGTTGCTGAATGAATCGGGTTCTGAAGCTGTAGTCACTAATGATATGAACCATGTGCAGACAGACGGTGCTCAGAGGTCCGACATCCAATCTTCCAATTCATCCACATTACCTGAAAATCAGGAGTTGAAGTCAAAAGAAGATTATCTGGATTCCCAGGCGAAAATTGATCAAGTTCATCTGGACTTGCAACAGGCCATTGAGGACGGATTGGAGCCCGGTAGTGCAAAAGTACAACAGATTATTGGCAGGCATCTTGAATGGATCAAAGGTTATTATACACCCACCGCTGAGATCTATCGGGATTTGGCCAATCTGTATGTAGAGCATAAAAATTTCCGTCAGATGTATGATGGTTACCACCCGAGGCTGGCTGAATTCCTGCGGGATGGGATGATGATTAAAGCGGAACATGATTTATCCTAGATGCATAAAGTAACATGGGCGAGCAAGAACATGGGTGTGAATCATAATGGATAACAAAGAGCGCAGACCTCTGAGAGGACTGCGCTCTTTGTTATTACGGGTTCTTCATCATCGTGTGTGATGAGACTCCGATCACCTTATTCATCATTTCCTAAAGGGGTATGGTTGCCTCCAACTGCTCTGTGAGCAGGCTTACGGCTTTCTCCAGGAAGACGCGGTCTTCGTCGTCAAAACGGTTTTTGATCGGGCTGTCGATATCCAGCACCCCGTACAGTTCGCCGTTTTTGATGATCGGTACGACAATCTCACTGTTGGATGCTGCGTCACAGGCAATATGGCCTGGGAAAGCATGAACATCGTCAACGACCATGGTACGTTTTTCGGCAGCAGATGTACCGCATACGCCACGTCCTAATGGAATTCGGATACAGGCAGGCAGTCCTTGGAATGGCCCGAGGACCAGTTCTTTTCCATCATACAGATAGAAGCCGACCCAATTGGTGTCGGTCATGAATACATTGAGCAGCGCAGCAGCGTTCGCCAGATTGGCAATCGCACTAGGTTCATCGCGGATCAGAGCACTTAACTGTCCCAAGACGGCGGTGTGCTGCTCACTTCGTGTTCCTTCATAGGAAACAGCTTGAAACATGGTAAATCACCCTCCCGAGCAAAATGGTACTTATTTTCAAGATAGTGCAGAGGATGCGGTTAGTCAAGCGGAGGATTTCGGAAAGGGAAGGGAATACCAGAAGAATCCTCCTGTTTCTCAGCTTCTTGGGTGGGGTAATTACTTACCAACCACGGAGGGCTATAACCCGGGAAGGAGCTTGGCTTATGCATGCAGAGGTACAGAATCTTTTTGTACGGATACATCTACTACATTTCGCGCAAAATCAGGATTTGAACGTTAGCGAGGCGCTGCCTTTATTGGAAGAGCGGGGATATCGCGTTGGAGAGCGGGAGATCAAGCAGGAGCTTGAACACCTGACACAGGAAAACTTCCTGACCGCCCACGGGGACCAATGGAGCCTGACCGGGACTGGCATTGAAGAGTTCAAGGAAATCACGGCTGTGTTTGGCCGGGTTAGCGATGAATTACTGGGAAAGGGCAAGAAAACGTCAAAAGCTTAAAGTTCATTCGGACAAGCCCTGATGTAACTCACTTAAACTTGAATTGATCCATACGTACAACAAGACCGGGAGCGACAATGGCCCGGTTTTTTGACGTGTGTTCATGACTGAATAGTTGCCATTCGGCGCAGGTTATGATTAGATGACTAGTGAATCTTATGGTCTGCAGAGATAGATCGGATCGGAGTGTCTTATATGTATAAATGCAAAGGGAGAATTCCCGAAATGGAGACTGCGCGGCTTCGTCTGCGCAAAATGCGTCGCCGGGATGCGGCCCAGATGTTCGCATGCTGGTCAGATCGCGAGGTGACCCGTTATATGAATCTTGCGCCCATGATTGGGACAAGCGAGGCGGCGGACATGATTGGACTGCTTAATCATATGGCAGGGGAAGAGGATGCGATTCGGTGGGGGATCGAACTCAAGGAGACAGGCAAGCTCATCGGCAGCTGTGGATTCAACACATGGCAGCTTGAAGGCGCATTCCGGGGTGAGATCGGTTATGAGCTGGGACGTGACTACTGGCGCCACGGTTATATGACGGAGGCTTTCTCGGCATTGTTGCCCTTCGGATATGAGACCATGGGACTTAATCGGATTGAAGCGCTGGTTGATCCGCGCAATCTCGCTTCCGGCGAGTTTCTGACGAACCGCGGTTTTACGCGGGAAGGGCTGCTGCGTCAGGTGCAGCATACATCCACCGGATACAAGGATATGGTGATGTATTCAATGTTGTATGATGAGTTCCTTCGCAAGAAAGGTAAATAAAAGAGAGAAACGAAGAGAGAAGGGTTTGTGTGAATGCAACCGGAGGTTTGAAGCGCAGTTTCATCTTGACGGGGCTGTTGCTCGCGACATTTCTGTCAGCGATTGAAGGTACCGTGATTGGCCCGGCGGGACCAACCATTGTCAGTGAATTGGGGAGTGTACAGCTGCTGAGCTGGATTTTCACCGCATACCTGCTGACGATGGCTGTGAGTACACCCATTTTCGGCAAAATCAGTGACCTGTATGGACGAAAGCCTGTATTTCTGATTGGCTGTGCCTTATTTTTATTGGGTTCACTCCTGTGCTGCCTATCGCAGAACATGGAGC
Organism: Paenibacillus sp. SZ31; assembly: GCF_012912005.1. Lineage (GTDB taxonomy): Bacteria > Bacillota > Bacilli > Paenibacillales > Paenibacillaceae > Paenibacillus. The sequence continues at coordinate 89,875 of NZ_JABBEA010000019.1, read as the reverse complement.
AATTGATTATTTTTCGTGCCATTCAAGGGATTGGTGCGGGTGCGGTAGTTCCTGTTACGTTTACGATTATCGGGGACATCTACGCCATTGAAGAACGTGGCAAAATTCAGGGCTGGATTAGCTCCGTGTGGGGTATTTCCTCTCTGGCGGGTCCGCTGCTTGGTGGTTATTTTGTAGATAATCTGGGCTGGCAGTGGATCTTTGGTTTTAATGTGCCATTCGGCCTGCTCGCGATGTGGTTTGTATTTCGTTATTTGAAGGAAGATATCTCTCCGCGAACGGCCAAAATTGACTATGTCGGTGCGCTGACCTTCACGGTGGGCATTACCGCGTTGCTATTTGTTCTGTCAGCGGGTGGGCAATATTATGCCTGGAGTTCTCCGTTGATTGTAGGACTGAGTGTGGTTGCCGCTCTGTTTATCATTTTATTTTTCGTGGTGGAAAAAAGAGCTCAGGCCCCGATGGTTCCACTACATCTGTTCCGAATTCGTGACATCCGTGTGGCGAATATCGCCGGACTGCTAACCAGTACTCTGATGATCGGCCTGACCAGTTATTTGCCGCTCTGGGTGCAGGGGGTTCGGGGAGGTAATGCGACGGAATCCGGGCTGCTGCTCGCGCCGATGTCGGTGGGTTGGCTCATTGGTAGTGTGATGGCAGGCCGCCTGTTGATGAAAATTGGATCACGTATGACCGCATTGATTGGATTAACCGGAATTGCGATCGGATCGGGTGGACTCTTTCTGGTGGGCGGGACATCCCCGCAGGCTGTACTATTCATATTGACCTTTATATATGGTCTCGGTTTTGGATTTGCGTTCACGATCTTCACCATTATTGCGCAGTCTTCTGTAGGGTATAAGGAGCGTGGTTCCTCTACAGCACTGCATACGTTCATGCGTACGTTGGGACAGACGATTGGTGCAGCAGCTTTTGGTACTTGGTTGAACTATCGGATCTCCACGTTATCCAGTGAGCAGAATCTGGCGGATGCCGGAATTTCGGAGAATGATCTGAATGAACTGCTCGCACCACATACGGATGCTGCTCTATCGGATGACAAATGGGGGCTGTTGCGTAACGTGCTGGAAGGAAGTTTACATTCTCTGTTTGTGATTATGTTTGTTATTGCATTGGTGTCGTGGGTAACGACGCTTGCTTTACGCAAACGTTTAATTGTACCCGAAGATGCAGATGCTCCACCGCAGCCACAAGGCTCAAAGTAAAAAGAAGATATACGAATAACCGGATTCGCCGATGTCAGGCAAATCCGGTTATTTTTGTTGATGGCACGCGTGCAATGAATGGTCTAGCTACTCGCGGATAAACGGTCTGCACTGTGTGCTAGCCTTCCCAAGAGTTCGGATAGCAGTTCCTTGTCTTCCTCGCTCAGTCCACTGACAGCACGGTCGATCTTCACCGCATAACCTGGATAGATGTCATCCATGGTGCGCTGACCTTCTTCGGTCAGTTCCACAAAGATGATACGTCTGTCTTGCGGACAATGCTTACGGAGTAACAGTCCTTTTTGCTCCAGCTTATCAATCACATAGGTCACATTTCCGCTTTGCAGCAGAAGCTGTGCACCAACCTGTTGAATCGGCTGAGCTCCTTTCATATATAACACTTCAAGCACCCCATATGCGGTGGGGTTGAAGCCATGCACTTTGCTTCCGGATACAGCGTGTTCATTCACGCTCTTGAATGTCTGGGCCAAGGTGCGGTACAGATGAAGTGAACGTTCGGCTCCAATTTCTTGTAATTCCAGCATGCTGATCCCGCCTTTTCAGATTAGTTTTATAAGTTGAAATGATGAAGTTACAACCTACCACTACGAGGACAGAACAACCTTCCAATCACTGTTATCCCCAGATTTTTTGAATATTCTTCAAAGGTAAAATCCGGTGATAAAGGTGAACGCTACGCTTTTTCAGGTTATTTCTGTCCTCTCCGTTATGCTGTTCATGTAAAAGATAATTTCAACTTATATGAGTTGGGTTATTATGTGTGACGATTCAGGTTGTCGCCATGCTCTTATTGTAAACCTCTGTTTCCACGAAAAACATGCGATATGTCACAAGATCTGCATTTTTAGCATTTAAAATTTGATCATTCATCATGAATGAAAATCATCCTTCAGATGTCACTTCTTCTCCGCCTCTGGCAGGAGGTTGAGTCAAGCCTTGCTCTCTTATAATGAGTTCATATTATGAATTCGGAAAACAATGGAGGAGAAGAAGGATGACAAGTGAGTTAACGTTTGAAGCACAACGACCATTGAGGAATAACCGATCTTTTGTAACATTGATGGTGGCACAGGCCATCTCCAATCTGGGTGACTGGCTGCATCTGCTGGCGATCCTGACACTCGTAGGTATCCGCTGGAATGCAACGCCATGGGAGATTACGTTTGTGATGTTGTCCGCTGCATTACCCATGCTGGTGACTGGACCGTTTGCAGGTGCACTCGCGGATCGGATGAACCGCAAGTGGCTGATGATTACTGCTGATGGCGCGCGGATCGTCATCGTGGGTGCGTTAATTTTTGCCGACCAGATCTGGCACGTCTACATACTGCTTGTCCTCAAATCATTGTTTGATATCATCTTCTCTCCTGCCAAAAACGGAAAGCTGAAGGAAATTGTACCGCATGAACAGCTTGCGCAAGCGGTATCCATCAGCTCGGTGATCGAACAAATGTCCAAAATTATCGGTCCAGCGCTTGGTGGACTGCTGGTAGCCGCTTTTGGCATCACCTGGTGTTTCATTCTCGATTCAGCGTCTTTTCTGATCTCCGGCATCATTTTATTGTGGATTCCTGGAACTCGGGTGATCCAAACCGCAATTCATAACGTAACAGAAGTAGAAGAAGAGACAGCTGGGGATGTTCATAACCGTCCAAAAGACTCTTTTTGGAAAGAAACATTGGAGGGCATCCGCATGCTCGCATCTCTTCCTCACGTAGGAACGTCTCTGATCTTGCTTGCTTCAGCTATACTATTTTTGCAATTTGCCGATTCACAGACTGTGGTGTTATTTAGACAGCTTCCTGGAATTTCAAGTGATCTGCTGGGATGGTGCGTTGCGGCCAGTGGTGTAGGAACATTAATTGCAGCGATGAGTGTGCGGAAGTGGAAGCATGCTGGGCATGTTTTGAAAATGGGTCTGGGAACCTCGCTCACGGGTCTGGTGATTGGTGCAGCCGGGATCATTGTTGTGGTCTGGCCGTCTGCTGGACTTAGTGCGCACTTGCTGCTTATAACCTTGTTTGCCCTTGCAGGAATCGGAATCGGGTTTGCAGTGGTGCCTTTCCAAATTCTGTTGCAGGAACAGACACCTGAGGCGATGACAGGCAGGGTATTTGGAACGGTAGGCAGCGTGATGACAGCTAGTAATATTATGGGTCCGGTAGTAGGTGGATTCATGGTCACTTCATTCGGTGTAGTGCCGGCGTTTGTCTGTTCAGGCATTTTGCTGACCTTGCTTGGGTTGATTTATTTGATGAAACGTAGTAGGAAAAAAGTCGATCTGAATGACTCCATTGCGGCCAAAACAATGACTGCGGGCGACTGAAAACATGCCGGACCTGCTCAGGTTAGAACAGTTGAAATGAAGGTTTGAATTTACTTCAAATTTTAAGTTTTTGATGAAAAAGCGTTTGAGTAAACGCCTTCACGTTTAATGAGGAACAGGCAGGAATCCCTGTATTCTAATTATTCATAGGGGAAAACTCATATGCCTTGTCCCACCAACGCATTAGCGGAAAGGGGGTGAAGCAACTTGAATGTAAAGTTACCAAAATCGATCGTACGTCTTGGAAGCATACCAATGGCAATACTTGCCGGGACTTTGATGCTGGGGTTTGGATCGTCGCATGTATATGCGGATGATGCTCAGGTATCTTCTGAAAAACCGTCCAGCGGATTGTCGCTAAATCTGTTTTCACGCGATTCGGATGGCGGATTGAACCTGACTCCATCGGTATCGGTATCCACACCACTACTGGATGTTGAAGTTCCGTCGATCAAAGCGAATGAATCCACAGGTAAGCTGAGTGTATCTGAGCTGAAAGTAGATACACCGCTTGGATCAGCCGGAACATCAGAGATTGGTATTGATGCGAAGAAGGGAACCGTCGAACTGCCGTCTGTAAAGGCAGATACACCGGTGATCAAAGCCGATGTATCAAGCAGTCAGGTGAACCTGAGTGAAGGTGCAGCTTCCTTGCCTGGCATTACCGCAGAGGTACCCGAGGTCATCAAGGCAGAGACGTCTGCTGTGAAAACAGACCTTCGACAAGGTAAGGTTGAATTGCCTTCCGTGAAGGTGGATGTACCTGAAGTTACTTCGGTCAATATCTCCTCATCCCGTGGGGATCTGAGTAAGGGAAATGTCCAGCTGCCATCTGTGAAAGCAGAAGTTCCAGTTGTAGACGTATCCGCTGAACTCAATCCTGATCAGGAAAAGGTGGAGATTCCAAGTGTGAAGCCGGAACGGCCTGTAGTCACTCCGGAACAACCGGCGGTCGTCAAAACACCGAATGGTGAAACGTCCAATACGAGTGCACTCGCAGATCCTGTTTCATCTCAGAACAACGAGGAAGGACAGGACGCAGTACAGGTTACGGGCAAAGTGATTGAAGTCAACCCGGAATCAGAAGTACGTCCAGAACAACCTGTTGTTCCGCAGGCATTGCCTGTGGAAGGGACCGATGTGACGAAGGATTCCGATGTTAATGCAGGTTTGCCCGATAACGAGCTAGTCCTGGTAGATCAGCCATCTGCTGAACCATCTGTCACTGAACAAGTGCAGAGTAACCAGGAAGCCGATATGAAACAAGATGATGCTGATGCAGCATCTCCATTGCAGCCTCGCACAGAACGACCAACAAGTTGGTCTGTTGCAGCAACTTCTCCCGGAGTAGCTAATGCTTCTGCAGGGACAAGTTCCGGTGCATCCGGTGTAACTGGAGGTGGAGCAACCGCACCAGCCGCTGCACTTCCAGGAGCAACAACGGGTCTGGTTACGCCAGATTACGATTTTGCTTTCCGAATGGAACGATTGGATGGGTTCAGTCAATGGTCACAGGCACCGCCGGGGCGGCCGCCGCAATATACCTCTTTCTCTTAGGCAACAATGGCGTTAATTCAACCAAAATTGAGAAGGAGTGTATATAATCATGAAAAAAGTGAATCGTTGGGTAAAATTGTCGGTATTGTCGGGTACGTTGGTAGCTGGATTGCTGGGAGCTTCGCAGGCAACTTACGCAGATAGCTATAGCAATAACAGCAGTGGCAATCTGGATCTGAATGCAGGGTTGCGTCTGGAACTGGGATCTCTTCTGTCAGGACACCGTGACACAGGTTACGATAACCATGGTAGCTACGGAGGTTCATCCAGTGCAAGCGGAGCATTGAATTTGGATCTTGGACTCAATGCCGGCTTATCCTCAGAGAGCAAGAACCGATACAATGATCGTTCTTCCGATTACACTGCTGAGCGTAGCAGTTCTGGCAAGCTGGGCCTTGGCCTGAATGCCAATGTGTCGGGAGAAGGTACAACGATGAGCGATTATTCACGAGGCGGCGATCATCGGAACGTGAACAGCAGCTATGCGAGCGAAAGCCGTGGAGCACTGGGTCTCGGTCTGAACGTGAATGCGGAAGGAGAGAGTGCAACATGGACTCAATCTGAACGCAGCAATAGCGTGAAAGACAGCGAGCGTAACGTGAACAGCAGCTATGAGAGCGAAAGCCGCGGTGCACTAGATCTGGGTCTGAACGCAAAAGCTGAAGGAGAGAGTGCTACCGTGGCTCAATCCGAACGCAACAATAGCGTGAATGACCGTGAGCGTAACGTAAGCAGCAGCTACGCGAGTGAAAGCCGCGGAGCTTTGGGTCTTGGTCTGAACGCAAAAGCCGAAGGAGAGAGTGCAACGATGGCTCAATCCGAACGCAATAACAGCGTGAATGACGGTGAACGTACCGACAACAGCAGCTATGCGACCGAAAGCCGTGGAGCACTGGATCTGGGTCTGAACGTGAAAGCGGAGGGTGAGAGTGCAACGTGGACTCAATCTGAACGCAACAATAGCGTGAATGACCGTGAGCATAACGTGAACAGCAGCTATGCGACCGAAAGCCGTGGAGCACTGGATCTGGGTCTGAACGTGGATGCGGAAGGAGAGAGTGCAACGATGGCTCAATCCGAACGCAACAATAGCGTGAATGACCGTGAGCGTAACGTGAGCAACAGCTACGCAAACGAAAGCCGTGGCGCATTGGATCTGGGTCTGAACGCGAAAGCCGAAGGAGAGAGTGCAACCGTGGCTCAAACTGAACGCAACCACAGCGTGAAAGACAGTGAGCGTAACGTAAACAGCAGCTATGCAGGCGAAAGCCGTGGAGCACTGGATCTGGTTCTGAACGCGAAAGCGGAAGGAGAGAGTGCAACGTGGACTCAATCTGAACGCAACAACAGCGTGAATGACCATGAGAGTAACGTGAACAGCAGCACTGCGAGCGAAAGCCGTGGCGCATTGGATCTGGGTCTGAACGCGAAAGCGGAAGGAGAGAGTGCAACAGTAGCTCAATCCGAACGCAACAATAGCGTGAACAGCAGTTATGCAAACGAAAGTCGTGGCGCTTTGGATCTGGATCTGAATGTGAATGCAGATGCAGAGAGTGAAACTACTTCTGTGGTGGAGACAAATCGGTAATATGAGATTTTCATTGTAATATGAAGAAGCAGGGGATCCGGAACCCCTGCTTCTTTTTTACATTTTATGAGCTAGCGTTCTACTGAATGTTCTTCTAATAAGCGTACTATCTTTTCAAATGTATACTCGCCTTCGGCAATCTTGACCATAAATTCAACGGCATATTTACGTTCCATCTGCAAATGGTACCCATTCACTCGTAGAAAGGACTTGGTTACAAGATAAGCTGTACGTTTATTTCCGTTATAGAAACAGTGGTTTTTAACCAATGACTCTAATAAGGCAGTAGCTTTATCAAATATGGAAGGGTAGGCATCCTCTCCAAACAAACTTTGGAGAGGTCTATTTATCGCAGAATCCTTAACCCCAGCTTGTGCTGTATCATTCATCTTCTTCATCATAAAATGGTGAGCGGCTACTACTTCTTCAATGGTAAGGAATATGGTCATCTTAACGATCCCTTAAATCATTAAGGATATCCTCATCTTCTTCGAAAACGTCGAAGAAAGCTTCCAGTACTTCGGGTCTTACATTTTCGGGTATTTTCATTTGTTTCACCTTTTTTAGTACAATTTCTCCCTGACTGTTTTCAATAAATTCAATCTCATCGCCCTGAGAAACATGGAGCTTATCAATCAAAACTTTGGGCAAGCTAACGCCCAAGCTGTTTCCCATTTTGCCTATTTTGCGAGAAAGGATTTTTCTTTTGGAATGCTCCTCTTTCATCTGAGCCCCACCATTCATGATATATTCCTCCTATAGTATGATCCAACTTATGAAAGTAATACGTTAGTATGTATTAATGTTAGTATGTAATAACATTATAACATGATTTGTAATTCAAAATGCTTAAAATGATCAAACACACAGCCCGCAACTCGATTACAATAAAACTAAAGAATGAAATAAACGCCTGATTAGAACAGGGAGTGAATGATATGGGAACGGAATATAAAAGCACGGAAGTACACGAGTCTATATTAGACGTACATATTACCGAGGCAGGATACGAGCCAGGACAATCGACCATACGCAATATTCGAATGAACGTGGCGCGAGGAGAGCTGGTGGGTATTATCGGACCGAATGGTGCAGGCAAAAGTACCACGATTAAAACGCTGCTGGGTCTGCTGGAACATGCCAAGTATGAGGTGACGATTGGGGGAGAGGGTCGCTATGCCTATATCCCGGAGCAACCGGTTTTTTACGAATACATGACCTTGTGGGAACATCTTGATCTTGCCGCAGCGGCGTATGAAATGGAGGAAGAAGCTTTTGTTGCCAGAGCGGAGGAGCTGTTGGTTCGTTTCGGCATGGACCACGTTCGGAACGATCTTCCGGCCAGTTTTTCAAAGGGCATGCGGCAGAAAATGATGCTGATGATCGGATTTCTGTCTTCGCCGGATATCTATATTGTGGACGAGCCGTTCATCGGACTGGACCCTCGTGCAACCAAGGATTTTCTAAAATTACTTGATGATGAACGTCGCCGCGGCGCGGGTGTGCTCATGTCTACGCATGTACTGGATACCGCTGAACGAATTTGCGACCGGTTTATTCTGATTGCTTCGGGCAGATCGGCTGCCGAGGGAACATTGGATGAAATCCGTGAAGTGGCAGGATTACCGGAAGCCTCTTTGTTTGACTGTTTCGATATACTGACGTCTTAGATAGAGAAAGGGTGAGAAAGGATGGAAACTTCCCAGCGTTACACACCACTTCGTTTATACAGACGGAGACGCAAAGAGCATTTCAGGGAACAGATGAAAAATCTCAGACTCGTAGTGGATTGGACGGTATGGGTATACCTGCTTGTTCCGGGTCTACTCTATCTGATTGGGTGGTACGCGAGTCTGTGGACCAAACCGTTGCCTGCATGGGCGACAGGATTACCGCTTCCCGTACTGACCGGGCTGATTGACGTCGTTATGCTTACCGGGGGTGTGTTGATATTTGTGGAGGAAGCGGATGTATTGTTTCTGAAATCAAGGCCGTTGTGGATGCGCACGTTAATGAGGCAAGGGCTCTACCGCGCCTGTCTGCAACATCTGGGCAAAATGATCCTGATTACAGCGCTGACCGCACCCCTGTGGTCCCGTGTCTATGAGATGTCGAATCTCCAGATTGCACTATTGGCTGTCTGGTTCGGTGCTGTAGCTTCATTCCAAGCCATAACACTACATATGACGAAGGTTCGAATTACAGGATGGCGACGCTGGATTCAGATGATCCCTCTTGTCATTGGCATAGGTTACATGACCATTCATGCGACATCATGGATGCATGGGCAGACGTGGAAAATCATATTTGGTGTCGGGGTGATCATGCTTCTTCTGATTACAGTCGGACAGATGAGGCTGTTGATGAAAGGAACGTTTGAAGGGGATGTACGGGAGGATCTGCGGAGCAGGCTGCAGCTTACAGCTCTAATGTTAAGCCGGGCGGTGAGCAAGCCGAAAGCCCCGCGAACAAGGTCCATCATCTTCCGCAAACCGCGTAAACTGCTGCGTAATCGTTCCATCGCGAATCGGACAGCGGAGATTGCATTCAAGGCATTTTTCCGAAACTCAGCTACGATGAAATTGTATTTGCAACTTGGCGGACTATCCATCGCAGCAGTCGCATTACCGCCTTTTCCGGTCAATGTCATCGTGTGTGCGTTATTAATCATCATGTTGACGGTGATGTTTTATCGTTCTTGGGATGTTTTTGCAACGTCGGACTATGTTCAGCTCATAACGTATGACTCGGAGGCGCTGCATCGTGCAGGTTCGATGATGGTTCGGATGTTGTTCATCCCGATTGGTATTCTTATGGGATTCACGCTGGGATTGGCCTGGCTCGGTTGGGTCGTCGGTATTCTAACAGCCGCAGGTGCGGTGGCCTTCGGACTCTGTGTGTTATCTATTGCTGGATGGGTCCGGCTGACCCGGGCCTAAGCAATTCCTTTCTAAGTCAGAGCATATCGTGCGCTATATCTGCCCATGCTATAGAAGAAGAATCTCATCTATGGGTGATGAGAGATTAGCTGTAGCAAGGAGGAAAGAGACGATGATGGATAATAGCGAACTACAGGTGCATTTCTCAGACGGTTCAGCGTTGAATGCCGCAAGGGCAACCTTGGAGGAGTTGGGATACAAGCCGTATCAGTCCGGCCCGCTGGAGTTGTATATCCCCACAGATCGCCAAGATCCTCAGTCTGCCGTAGAGATTGTACAATCTCATGGAGGAAGTGCCGTATTTTCCTCGCAAACGGAAGAGCTGGATCAGTTTCAGAATATATCGATTCCGGCTCATCTCGTGAATGAGGATTGGAACGGTGGTTATACGAGCGGAAATCAAGGGAGACAGTCTGATCAAGGTGGACATAACTATAGCGAGGACCCGACATACGATGATTCGGCGGATGGATTCTCAGGCAGTGTCAAAGCATAGAACGCAAAATTACAAGCTTAAGGGTGGTTTGATCCGCCTTTTCTAAAATGGAACAATGCTGAAAACCCCGATACTCCACGGATAGTGGATATCGGGGTTTTTGACATCTGAAACAATTCATCATGTGTATGAAGTGAGTAATACCTACTAGTGAGAGTTCGAAAAGTTCGGTTTTCAGTACCGAGAAGATGGAATGAAGCTAGAAATGGAGTAGCGGAGCGTAGGAAAACTACGTGAGCAACTACAATGTTTCTGAAGGAAACATACTTCGTAAGCATCAACCTATTTCGGCTGAATTTCATATTCGATGCTGATGATGCCATTAGGCATGATTCGTAATCAAAAGCGGACTTTTTGAACAACCTCTATTGTGATGTAGCGTGTTTATATTCTGCTGCATGCATACCAGCCGTATATCCCGTGGAGAAAGCAGCGGTGATATTATATCCTCCGGTGTAGCCGTGAATATCCAAAACTTCACCGCAAAAGAATAGTCCAGGCAGCAGCTTGGATTCCATTGTTTTTGGGTATATCTCCTTTAAGTGGATTCCTCCCCCAGTAACGAAAGCTTCTTTGAGTGATCTTGTTCCGTCTGCACGGAAGGTAAAAGCCTTCATTAGCCCGCACAAATTGCTTAACATGCCTTTGGGGAAATGGTGGAACGTGAGATCATCGCTGATCTCCGCGCGTTTCATCATTAATGGAATCATGCGTTCGGGAACCCATGTTTTCAGTATGTTTTTGACAGCCTTGCGGGATTCTTGTTCCAATACCTGTTGGACCTGGGTTTCCAATGCACCAGCGGACAGCTCAGGAAACAGATCAATGCTCATGATGACCTGTGGATTTCCAGACTTCATTTGAACCTTGCGGATAAACTGGCTGCAACGCAGTGCAACTGGCCCAGACACCCCAAAGTGCGTGAAGATCATATCTCCCCGATGGGAGATGAGGGGTTTTCCTTTGGCATCGATAACAGATAAAGCGACATCCCTCAAGGATAAACCTTGTAGTTCTTTGGATTGTATCCAACTCTCCCCAGACACAATAGGCACTTCGGTTGGATATAACTCCGTAATCGTATGACCAGCAGCTTCAGCCCAGGGATAACCATCTCCCGTTGATCCGGTTTGGGGTACGGATTTACCGCCAGTAGCGATAATAACAGAGCGTCCAAGGATGGTTTTACCTGAGAGCAATTTAACACCCTGTACCTGCTGACCGTTCTGAATGAGTTCCTTGACCGGTTCTTTGGTGCGAATCTCAACGCCGAGGGAGACGATTTTGCCTACCAATGCATCCACGACCGTTTTCGCTTTATCGGTTACGGGGAACATTCTGCCGTTGTCTTCTTCTTTCAGGGCAATTCCGAGATTCTCGAAGAAACGCATGATCCCCAGGTTGTCCAGATTCTGAAATGAACTATATAAAAAGCGGCCATTACCCGGAATATGCCGGATGAGTTCATCCGTTTCCTTGGCATTGGTTACATTGCACCGACCTCCGCCAGAGATGCCGAGTTTACGACCCAGTTGGTCTCCTTTATCCAGCAGAAGCACGGAGGCTCCATGCTCGGCAGCTGCAACGCAAGCCATCAGGCCCGCAGATCCACCACCAATTACAATGACATCATACATACGTTATTACCCTCTTTTTTCATTGATTTTGTCTGTTTTACGTAAAACGTGTCTACTCCTGCCTTTTTCTGAAATATAATGGAGTTACGGGCAGTTCTATTATGCAGTCTTAAGGGATATATTGTAATATACTGTCGCCTATGTTTTAATCAGAAATACATGAGGGAATGTGCAGGCAGAGGAGGAGATGGCATTGTGGTTGCGTTAAAGGACATTCTTTTACAAGTACTGCTGGCAGGGTCGGCGGTATTCCTGATTCCCTTATTCCATCTGGGGCTCTCCAGGCGGGCTATTGCCAAAATGGAACATGCCGGAACAGTACAAACCAGTTTTGCTGTGACAAGTGTCGCGAGCATGCTGCTGTGTTTGCTGTTTGCGCTTTATGCGAGTCCAGTGGCCGTACCCATATCATTAAGCATCGTACCTGTGATACTTGTTATTTTGTATTGTAAGTCCGCTATAGGCTTAACGCTGTCCATTCTACATATTCTCTTCTATTTTCTTTTTGCGCATCCCTATGATCTGTACGGATTTCTCCTTCATACGGGCATTCTTCTCTATCCTATTGTATGGTTGTCTGCCAAACGATTCAAGCATAATACATCTTCGCGCAAAATGGTGATTCTAATCACCCTGATTGCAATGGAACTGATTGTAACGAGCCTGTTGTGGATCGCATCCCACCAGAATGACCCCACATACTCTGCGACCTACATGATACTTACGGCACTTGGATATACTGCTGGAGCCATTGTTGCGGGCAGTCTGAGTCTGCTATGGCTGGAACGGATGAAACATTATCGTGGGCTGGAGCAGCATCTCTCTGAAGTTCACCACCAATACATAACGGAAACGGAGAAACTTCATCAGATTCTGAATGCAGTTCCTCTCTCGATAGCCACTGTAGATAAAGAGGGCACGGTCATGTTCGTCAATGAGATGATGGAGCAAACAGCGAGAGAACAGTTACCTTGTACCTCCACGCCTGATCTCATTGGACAGCCTGCCAGTCAATTTGTTGAACAAGGTCAGGCGGACAAGATGGACAAAAGCATTCGCAGAGCCGTCATTCATGGTGAGATTAGTGGATTGACCGTTCGTTACGGTGCTCACGTATTTCAGTCCCGAACCGTGCCAATCTATGCCTTTTCAACAGAGCCTGCCAGAGAAGTTACAGGGGCCATGCTAATTATTCAGGATATCACGGAGCTTGAGATGTTGCGAAGTGAACTGGATAATGTGGATCGCCTCAGTCTGGTGGGCCAGATGGCTGCAAGCATTACGCATGAGGTGCGCAATCCAATGGCGGTTGTGCGTGGCTTTCTTCAACTTATGCAGGAAAAGAGTCCTGAATCCATGGATCACTATTACCGAATCGTCCTGGAAGAGCTGGACCGGGCGAACAGTATCATTAATGATTTTCTGTCTCTGGCTCAGAATCGCGTTGCGGAGAAAGAGGAATCCCAGCTGCATGATATCATACATGAACTGAGTCCATTGTTATGGGCGGATGCGAATCTGCGTGGTCAGAGCATTGAACTCATGCTGGCACATGATGTGCCAAAGCTGCATCTCAATTCAAAGGAAATTAAACAGGTGGTGTTAAACCTGGCCCGTAACGGGATGGAAGCCATGAGTGAGAAGGGCGTGCTCACGCTGGAGACGCGGATGGTAGATGATAAGGTGGAACTGTGTGTACGTGACACAGGACCTGGTCTACCCAGAGTGAAGAAGGAAAAGCTGTTTGAACCTTTCTATACGACAAAAGCCAAGGGAACCGGACTTGGATTGTCCATGTGCCTGAGTATTGTGGAACGACATAATGGAACCATTACTGTGGAATCGGAGGAAGGCCAGGGCACGACCTTCAAAGTGGCGTTTGAACAATAGGCATTCAGCATATTTTGCCAGACAATGAGACATAATATTATGGAAGAAGCCTTTCCGCAGGCGGTTTCTGAATCTTGCTTTCATTGCTTATGGATGTATAATAGGAATAGCACATCATTACATCCATAATTTTCGATATGAGTGTAACGTTGTTTTGGATAGCTATTCGCCTCTAATTCTAACGAGATTATAGAACAACCATTTATAAGGAGTGAAACCGAATGTCGATGTCATTTGATCAATACATGAAAGATATGGTTCAACCGATGCGGGATGATTTAACTCGTCTAGGAATCCAGGAGTTGCGTACTCCTGAAGAAGTGGAAGCAAGTCTTCCGGATGCAAAAGGAACAGCGCTGGTTGTCATTAACTCTGTATGCGGATGTGCCGCAGGTCAATGTCGCCCAGGTGTGTCCCAAGCACTGCAGCACGATATTACACCGGATCACCTGTACACTGTATTTGCTGGTCAGGACAAAGAAGCAACTGCAAAAGCACGTGAATTCTTTGCACCGTATCCTCCATCTTCACCGTCCATCGCTCTGATGAAAGACGGAGAACTCGTTCACTTTATCGAGCGTCATCAAGTGGAAGACCGTTCTGCAGAGGATATTGCGGCTGATCTCAAAAGTGCATTTGACCGTTACTGCCGTTAATTCGCTCCAATAGAACGCCCCGCCCTTCGGATCACCGATGCCGGGGCGTTTCATTTTGGATAGATAAGGTTATTGAACCATTCGGACCTTTCAAGCTGGACATCAAATTTCATTCATTTAGAAACGGGGTGTGTGAACGATGAGTTTGCAACAACAGATCATCGCTGAATTGAAGGTTAAACCAAGCATTAATGAAGAAGAGGAAGTACGCAAGCGTGTTGATTTTCTGAAGACGTATGTGAAAAATGCGGGTGCCAAGGGCTTGCTGATTGCGATCAGCGGCGGTATTGACAGTGCAGTGGCTACGGCGCTTTGCAAACAAGCGACGGACGAGCTTACGCAAGAGAACAACCAAGAGTACAAAACGCTTGGTGTGTTCCAACCTTATGGTGAACAATCCGATATCGATCACAGCTACGCTGTAGCCAAAGCATACGATCTGAAGCATGTCGTGGAAACCAATATTGAAGATGCAGTGAACGAGATTGCGCTGGAAGTGGAGCAAGGCTTCAAATCCTTGGGCAGTCCACGCCATATGACTCACCAAGGCAAAGGTAACGTTAAGGCGAGAACTCGTATGGTTATGCAATATGCGCTTTCGTTTGAAGAAAACCTGCTCGTTGTAGGTACGGATCACGCGTCCGAAGCCATCACGGGCTTTTATACCAAATGGGGCGATGGCGCTGTGGATATCACGCCACTGAGCACTTTGAACAAACGTCAGGTACGCCAACTGGCAGCATATCTGAACGTGCCACAAGCTATTTTGGACAAGGCACCATCTGCAGGACTATGGGAAGGTCAGACGGACGAAGATGAGCTGGGGATTTCGTATGAATCGAACAGCGACTATCTTGAAGGCAAGCAGATCGATCCGGCTGCACAAGAGCGCCTCGAAGCGTTCTATACGCGTACACATCACAAACGCAATGCCATCCCTGGTATCTAATACGGTTGGATGAGCATGAACGTTATAAGCTGTTAAAGCCAATATTGAAATACCGTCCCTCTTAGGGAATGCAAAAAGAGTCACTGCTCAGGCAGTGACTCTTTTTTTGTATGGATTGAGGAAAAACAAATCCAGATGACTAATATATTAAAGATAAGTTAGCTATTCCAGTCTTTGATCTGTTGCAGGGTTTGGGTGATGGCTTGCTCCAGTTGCGGAGTGGTTTCTGTAAATGGATGTACCGTATTAAAGGTGTGATTCCCTTCAGGTATCTGGTGCCATGGGATATCAGGGCGGGCTTGAACCAGTGCGGTAGAACCGTCACGCAGACGCTGTGGATCTTCTGTTCCCTGAATGAGTGCGGCTCGCACAGGTGAAGAAGCCAAGCGGTCAATGATCGCGTAACGTTCGCTATGCTTGTCCAGGTCTTCCAGAATAGACACGTCGAGTGGCATCTGCTGGCCTGTACGTCCGTTAACGACATGGCTACGGCCATGTGTACGCATTTCTTCTTTTTGCTCCGCTGTGAAGAGATCCAGATTGGTTACCCCATTCCAGGAGATTACACCGGCCACCTGCTCGGGATGATCTAGTGCATAGACGAGACTTACGCCCGCACCGCGGCTATGGCCAACCAGGTATACAGGAAGTCCTGTGAGTTCAGGTTGTGTAGCCACATGTTCCAGTACCAGGGCCAGATCGGCAAGCTCCCGGCTGTAGGTATTCACTGCGAACTTTTCAAGTTCAGAGAATTGCTCCAGATATTCGCCGATACCGTTGTGAGAGAAATTAAAGGTCAGCACATGATGCGTCTGGCTTAGCTGTGAAGCTGCATAGGGGAACATGCCCCAGTCTTTGAAGCCTTTGTATCCGTGAGACAGAACGATGACACCTTGAGCGGGTTGTTGGGCAGGGAAAAAGTCTCCGCGAATGATCGCATCTACGTCAGTGGGCAATTCAAAAGTTATGGGCATTATTCAGACCTCCTAAGAATTTCAGACGATTCCTGATTCATATTTTAGCATATATGGTAATGCGGATAGGTACTCGCTTCTGATCGCCCCTCCTGCTACAATAGAATACGTGTTCGGAGAGTTACGGATCATGTGATCGAATGGAGATCTTTTACAATGCATGTTCAAAAAGAGCGGTTTTCAGTACCAAGAAGATGGGACTTTTTGAATAACCTCTTACAGTATAAAAGATTAAGCGGGTGAAGCGTTGATGATATATGGCATAGGCAATGATGTGCTGGAGATTGGGCGTATGCGCAAGCTGCTGTCCGGTCGCCATGCGGAAGCTTTTGTAAAACGAATTTTAACACCAGCAGAGCGAGAGATCGCGGCTCAACGAGGGAAGCGGATGACGGAGTTTGTATCCGGGCGATTTGCAGCGAAAGAAGCGGTGTCTAAGGCATTTGGCTGCGGGATTGGTGGCATTATGGGTTTCACTGACATTGAAGTGCTGCCTGATGAGACAGGACGTCCAGTTGCTTCGCTGTCCAGCCAGGCTTGGGAACGTCTGCAGCTGCCATACGACAAGCAGTATGACATTCATTTGAGCATTACGCATCAGACGGAACTGGCGGCGGCCTTTGCGATCGTGGAGCAGTTGGAGAAGTAGTTAGCTTGGCAATAGGAGAGGACGGAAATATGGGTTTACAGGAACAGAAACAACATTTCAGCGTGAATTTGCTGGACTGGTATATGGTCAACCGACGGGATTTGCCGTGGCGTCGCCACAACAATCCGTATTTCACATGGGTATCGGAGATTATGCTCCAGCAGACTCGGGTCGATACGGTAATTCCGTATTTCAATCGTTTTATCGGGAATTTCCCGACTGTGCAGGCGTTGGCGGAAGCACCTGAAGAGGATGTCCTGAAAAATTGGGAGGGTCTCGGTTATTACTCCCGTGCCCGTAATCTTCAGGCAGCCGCTAGACAAGTCATGGAGCTGCACGGAGGCGAGATGCCGCAGGACAAGCCGGCTGTCTTTGCATTAAAAGGGGTTGGCCCCTACACGGCCGGGGCCATTCTCAGCATTGCCTTCAACCAGCCGCAGCCTGCGGTAGATGGCAATGTCATGCGGGTACTGTCCCGATACTTCCTCATCGATGAGGACATTATGAAGGGCAGCACCCGGGTATTGATGGAAGAGCTCGCAGGAGAGCTCATCCCGGAAGGGCGGGCGCGTGATTTCAATCAGGCGCTGATGGAGCTTGGCGCGTTGGTTTGCACACCCAAAGCGCCGCACTGCCTGACTTGCCCGGTCATGGAGCAATGTTCCGGCCGCATCGCCGGAAGAGAGCTTACACTGCCGGTCAAGACCAAGGCGAAGCCGCCGCGCCCTGAGCAGCGGCTGGTCGCGATTGTGGAGGGCCGCGGTGCTCATCGCGGCCAAGTGCTTGTGCGCCAGCGCCCAGAGACGGGCCTGCTGGCCCGCATGTGGGAGCTGCCGCATGTGCTCGCGGCGCCCGTCGCAGCCAGCAAGAAGGCGGCGCCGCTGGCGGATGAGCCGGCCATGGCTTTGCTGGCCGGCAGTCTGTGGGCGGAAGGCTTCGCTGCCCGCCCGGAAGGGCTGGCTACCCATGCGGAGCATGTGTTCAGCCATATTGTCTGGAGCCTGCAGGTGTACAAGTGTACCGAGCAGGACCAGAGCAGTGAGCTTCCGCTGATCGCAGCGGAAGCCAGAGCCGCCTATGATGCACAGGCGGCAACAAGGCAAGGCGCAGCCTCATCAGCGGCTGTGTCACCTGAGTCAGCGACAACGCATTCATCGGAGCCAGGCACTCCTCATGCGCAGAACATCTCAACATCGCTTAACGATGGAGAGATGTTGATGTCATCATCTGACGTTAGTGACCTAGCACTGAGTACTACGACACTGACAGGTAAAGGCGATGGCTTGACCTATCGCTGGATCGGTCCGGAAGATATGGATAAGATGGCATTCCCCAACATATTTCTGAAGCTGATCAGCAGTTATTTTGCCGGAGCTTATGATCAAGTGAATGATTAAATGGAGGAGCTAACGAACTCCAGAGGTCTTATCATGTGGATATACCACAATTATAAATTCTAACGAACCTGAGTGACGTTATCATAGCCAAATCAACCCAAAAGTGCGCATCAAAGCCCGTATTTGGGGAAATAGCTACTCTGAGATTCGTTAGGTTCGCGATAGGATGAATTATGGAGCAATAACGTGTCCTGGGTTCGTTAGAAACAAAACACCCATTAACTATAACTATAGCGATAGCACAAAGAGAGCCTGATCACGGTCACGACGACCGAATCAGGCTCTCTTTTATGTTAACTGTTGCATGCTAACAATCTTATTTTGCAGAAGCGTAACGTTTGTTCACTTCATCCCAGTTGATTACATTCCAGAAAGCGGCGATGTAGTCAGGACGTTTGTTTTGGTAGTTCAGGTAGTAAGCGTGCTCCCATACATCCAGACCCAGAACCGGAGTCAGACCTTCGAAGAGAGGGCTGTCTTGGTTAGGTGTGCTAGTGATGGACAGTTTACCATCTTTACCAACTACGAGCCAAGCCCAGCCGGAACCGAAGCGAGTTGTAGCTGCTTTAGCGAAATCTTCTTTGAATTTGTCATAGCCACCCAGTTCGCTATCGATAGCTGCTGCGATAGCGCCTGTAGGAGCGCCGCCGCCGTTAGGTCCGATGATTTCCCAGAACAAGCTGTGGTTAGCATGTCCGCCACCATTGTTGCGAACCGCTGTGCGGATGCCTTCAGGTACGCTGTCAAGGTTAGCAATCAGATCTTCCAAGCTTTTTTCTTGCAGTTCAGGAGCGCTTTCCAGAGCTGCGTTCAAGTTGGTTACATAAGTATTGTGATGGCGATCGTGGTGGATTTCCATCGTTTTTGCATCGATATGTGGTTCCAGTGCGTCGTTAGCGTAAGGAAGTGCTGGTAATTGAAAAGTCATAATGAAATACCTCCTGAGATTTTAAGTTTTTTGAACAGGTACATATGTAATAATACCCTTGCCACTAATATTAAACCGCATTCGGGCTAATTAAGCAACATTTTTGTTTATTAAGTCCCCCGAAGTGTTGATCTAATGATGGGGTAGAGATAACAAACATATTTTACCCTTTATGAATATTTTTATGTGATTTTAGTAGAAATAAAAGCGGAAATATGAAGGATTACATTGTAAACGGTTACAATTAAGCGCTTTCAAAAGAAAATGCGTGTTTTATGGAGTAAAGTATGGTTTAATTGACGAAGAAGCGGTATTTTCTCGTTTTTTGTCATTATATGAACATTGGGTTTTTGGTAAAAGGGAAATCCTTTTTGTAAAAAACCTCATCTAAGCTAACGAAAAGGGAGATTTAAGACATGCACGTTCGTTCCTTTCAGTTGAGTGATGCAAGCCAGATGACGGAGCTTCTCCAGGTTGCACTATCGGAAGAGTGTTATGAGAACACGATGGGCCCGTTTGCCCGTCAATTGTCATGGGATTCTGACCTGATCATGGTTGCGGAAGAAGAGGGAGACCTCGTCGGCGCTTTGATTGGTACGATTGATCACAATCAGGGTTGCATCTATCGTATTGCGGTCCATCCAGACTATCGTCGCCGCGGAGTCGGCAAAACACTTGTCGAAGCCATGGAACAACGGTTCCAGCAGCGTAAAGTCAGCCAAGTATGGGTGGCGGGTGATGAGCACAACAAAGTAGCCATGCCTCTATATGAAGCAATGGGTTACGGTGCCAATCAGATTATGAGCGCTTTCCAGACTCTTAGTATTTTGTCCAAAGCTTAGTTTGCATGTTTAAAAAAAGAAATAAAAAAAAGATTTTCATTTCATATTAGGCATATCTCTTAACGTGTAAGAACGTGAGGGATATGCCTTTCTATTTATATGAGCGTTCTTCGCGTAATATTCGGTGTCTCCGAATTCGATTCAATCACTGCGCCTAACCCTGCTATATTTCACGATACCCAAGGTATTGGTGCTCATAACCAATTGTTTCACTCTCCCAAATGAAGTAGACTGAAAGGGAGTATGAACATTCATTCTACACGTTTAATTCAACTAATTGATAAACGAGGTGTCCCTTTGAATTCCAATAACCTTTCAATGGAACATGTGACTTCCGAGGAACGTAACGAACCGCCAAAGCCTGAACAACCGGGGAAATCCTGGGTAGCCGAGCTGTGGGACTGGGTCAAAACGATAGTTGTTGCTTTTGTAATCATGATGCTGCTGAACCTGTTTGTGTTCAACCTGTCGATGGTTAAGGGACAGTCCATGCAACCGACATTGGTTGAGCGAGATCGCCTTTTCGTTAACAAAATTGTATATCATCTGGGTACACCTTCCCGATCCGATGTGATTGTACTTCGTGATCCAAGTGAAGGCGTGGAGAAGAAGGATTTTCTGGTGAAACGGATCGTTGGACTTCCGGGAGATACAATTGAAGTTAGGGATCACCATCTATATGTGAACGGCGAGCAGCAAGCGGAAACGTATACTGATATTGAAGTGCAAGACCCGGATTTTGGTCCAATAACACTTCCGCCGGATCATTTCTTCGTGATGGGGGATAATCGTCATGAAGGTAAAAGTAAGGATAGCCGAGTGTTTGGCAGTATTACATCTGATGAAATTGTAGGCAAGGCTGAATTTATTTTCTGGCCGTTTTCTGAATTGAAGAAATTGTAAAATGATTACAGGACAACAACTTCAGCGCGCATTTTGCGTTAAACCATATAGACTCGTTCCGTTTGAATTCAAGTATGCAAGGCATATATAGAAATTAACGCCTGTCCTCTTACCGTGAGGCGGGCGTTCACTATTTACGGAATAAGTGTCGGAAGAAAAGAGGAAAGAGAAATGACGAGCGTACAGACCGGGGCAGCAAATGCAGCCTCCGTATGGGAAAAGTTAAAGCAGGAGATTAAGGCAGCTGGCCCCGGACTGGGCATTGATGATATCGGATTTGCTTCGGCAGAGCCCTTCGTAACGCTAAAATCCATACTGGAACAGCATCGGGCTAAAGGATATGAATCCGGATTTGAAGAGCCTGATCTTGAGAAAAGGGTTCGTCCCGAGTTGAAGGATGGCGAGCCTGCTTCACTCATAGCGATAGCCGTGGCCTATCCATCGAAGATGGTCAATCCGCCGAAGTCGGAGCCGGGAGCCTACCGTGGGATTTTTGCCCGCTCCGCGTGGGGTCAGGATTATCATCAGGTTCTGCGTACAGCGATGGACAAGTTGGTTAATTTTATAAAGGAACGCGTACCTGAAGCCATGATCGAAAGTATGGTAGACACAGGTGCGTTGGTGGATCGTGCAGTTTCCCAGCGTGCGGGAATTGGTTTTAGCGCCAAAAACTGTGCTATTATCTCACCCAAATTCGGTTCATGGATTTTCCTCGGGGAACTGGTGACGAATATTCCTTTTCAACCGGATACACCTGTGACCGAAGATTGTGGTGAGTGTACGAAGTGTATCGATGCCTGTCCTACAGGAGCATTAGTGGGGCCTGGACAGTTGAATTCACAGCGGTGTATTTCTTTTGTAACCCAGACGAAAGGGTTCGTGGATGAAGAATTTATGCTGAAAATTGGCAACCGTCTATACGGTTGTGATACGTGTCAGATTGTTTGTCCGAAGAACCGGGGCAAGAACTGGGATCACCATCCCGAGTTTCATCCCGATCCGGAGATTGTGAAGCCACTGTTGCTACCACTACTGGACATCGGTAACCGGGAATTCAAGGAACGTTTCGGTCAGAGCTCCGCCGCCTGGCGGGGCAAGAAGCCGATTCAACGCAACGCCGTTATCGCCTTGGGCAATTTCAAAGACAAAAGTGCTGTACCCAAACTTACAGAAGTATTAAAACGTGATCCGCGCCCCGAGCTGCGGGGAACCGCAGCCTGGGCGTTAAGCAGAATTGGAGGAGAAGACGCCATGAGAGCAATTGGGGAAGCTGCCGCTAACGAACAAGATGGGAACGTACTAAGCATGCTGCAGAAGGCCGAGGAGCGACTGAGTTCGTCCGAGACCTTACCCAAACAGCCACAGGCTGGGCAAGTGAGTGAGAAGCAACCAGAGGAACAGAAGAACAACGAGCATAATCCTATACAGGCGTTACAGCAGGATTTGAAAATGGAAGCCGCGACCGAACCGGGGAATGAGCAGTCTGGACAGCCTGTCAAACCGGAAGCCGCAGCGTGGAAACCTTCAGCAGTTACAGGGCTTCATGGCAAGCCTGTATACTACGATGAGGTACTGACACCGATTGGTACACTCACGTTATGCGCTACTGATGAAGGACTGTGTCACATTGATTTTGGCGCCTTTCACGTACGCGAAGCCCACCTGCAACAATGGGCCCGTACCTGGATTGGTGAGTATCGATATGAGAAGAATGAAGAGAAGCTCAGCGAAGCTGCAAAGCAGTTACAGCAGTATTTTGCAGGGGAGAGAAAAACGTTCGATTTGCAGCTTGATCGGCTTGGAACACCATTCCAGCTACAAGTATGGCAAGTTCTGTCCGATATATCTTATGGAGAGGCCTCATCACACCAACAGGTTGCGGAAATTATCGGCAGGCCCAAGGCTGTTCGTGCAGTTCTGGACGCCATTAGCAAAAATCCGATTCCGATTATTATTCCCTGTCACCGCATCAGCGGTAAAGACGGCACCCTGGTGGGTTATGTAGGCGGGCTGCAAACCAAGGAGCAATTGCTCGCATTGGAGCAGCAATCGTAAGAGCGGGGGACGTTCATGAAGTATGTAAACGTGGAGAGCGTGGAAGCGGGGGAGCTTCTGGGCAAGACGGTATATTCCAGTAACGGTACGGTACTGTTATCTGCCGGAGTCCAGCTCACCGTATATATGGTCAATACGCTGAAGCGTATTGGCGTGACCATGCTATACATCCAGGATGAAGCGTACAAAGATGTGGATACAGAAGACATTCTGGATGAAACCACGAAACGAGCAATAATTAATGAAATGAGTGTTACACTTGAAGCGGTTCGTTCCGGGAAGGATTGGAGTCCCAGAAAAGTCGCCCTCAGTATAGATAAGTTGCTGAATGATGTACTGAACGGGCGTGAACTGCTAGTGCAGCTCACCGATATTCGCACCAAAGACAATGCGCAGTATGTTCATGCGATGAATGTGTGTTTGTTGTCTTCGGTCATCGGAATGAATATGGGACTCAACTATAATCAACTGAAGGATCTTGCTGTGGGAGCACTGTTACATGATATTGGCAAAGTGGGGGAACCTCCCGGCAGTAGTTCTGCCGCCAATTCTTCGCTGCATCATACGTGGCGTGGATTCGAAGTGATTAAGAACAAGCGAGAGTTTAGTCTGTTGGTCGCTCATACAGCCCTGCAACATCATGAGCATGTAGATGGTACAGGCATGCCGAGAGGGATCAAGGGGAGTGACATTCATCTGTTTGCTAGAATCGTTAGTGTGGCTAATATCTATGATAATCTCATTAATGGTTTATCCAAGGACAGTTTGATGCCACATGAGGCCTGTGAAGAGATGATGGCGTTGTCTGGTACGAAGCTGGATCGGGACATTCTGATTGAGTTCAACAAGAGTGTATCCGTGTATCCCAATGGTACAGCTGTGAGGCTGTCCACTAAAGAGACTGGAGTCATTGTTCGTCAGCATCGGGGATTGCCAGGCAGACCTGTAATCCGAGTGGCGCGCGGTAGTACGCGTTATTCACTGGATGTGGTTGAAATTGATCTGGCTCAGCATACAACCGTTTTCATTGAAGCTGTCATGACGTAGCTTGTGTGCGGTTCAACTGGAAAATCCGTTTGCTCAAGGCGTGCGGAAATGCTATGATACTTTCAGGAAATCCGCTCTGTGTCAGGTTTGCAACATGTGTGTCGAACATCATGAAGTGACACGGATTATCAGGCTTTTTAGAATGCATACAGAGGTGTCTAAGAGATGGATATTGTTATACCGATTATTACATTGATTGTTGGTCTGGTCGGGGGATTTTTCATCGGGGTGTTCTACTTGCGTAAACAACTTGAGAAAATGCAAAGCAATCCGGACATGCTTCAGAAAATGGCGAAGCAAATGGGCTACAACCTGAATGGCAAGCAAATGCAGCGTGCCCAGCAGATGATGAAGAATCAGCAGCCAGGAGCAAAAATGCCTCAGCCGCAACAGCATCCTGCGCGTAAAAGTTCGGGCCGCCGAAAATAATAGCAGTGAATAACTGCTTAAAGTGCGTGTTCAAAAAGTTGGGTTTTCAGTACCGAGAAGATGGGATGAAGCTAGAAATGGAGTAGCGGAGCGTAGTAAACTACGACGTGAGCAACGGACATTTCGGCTGAATTTCATATTCGACGTTGATGATGCCGTTAGGCATCAATCGTAATCAAAAGCGTACTTTTTGAACAACCTCTTAAAGTATGTGGTTCGAAAGGAGGCGTTCGGCAGTGGCTGGCGTTAAAGATTATTTGAATTCAAAAGTATCCGACAATCGGGAGAAGATCGAGTATCATGTAGAGCAGATCCTGAAATTGATCGGAGAAGATAGTACACGTGAAGGGCTGCTTGAAACGCCTGCACGTGTGACCCGAATGTATGAAGAGATTTTTGGCGGATATGAAGTAGACCCGCGCGATGTGCTCGGTGTTACTTTTGACGAGAATCATGAAGAACTGGTTATCGTCAAAGATATTGTCTATTACAGTCAATGTGAGCACCATATGGCGCCGTTCTTTGGCAAGGTGCACATTGGGTATGTACCAAGCGGCAAGATCGTCGGTCTGAGCAAAATGGCTCGTCTGGTCGAAGCGGTAACACGTCGCCTGCAGGTTCAGGAACGCATTACTTCACAGATCGCTGACATTCTGACAGAGGCCGTTGAGCCTCACGGAGTTATGGTCGTGGTGGAAGGCGAGCACTTGTGCATGTGTTCCCGCGGCGTGAAGAAACCGGGAAGTAAGACGGTAACGTCTGCTGTACGTGGTTCTTTCCGTGAGAATCCGGCACAACGTGCGGAGTTCTTGTCTTTGGTGAAAGATTAAGATCAGGTATGTCCACTCGTTGGACAAGCCGGATGAGCAGGTTCCTTTGGTTTTGGAAGCAGCAGTTTCTAAGCCAGAGGATGTGATATAAATAAGCCGTGTTCCCTGGGGAACCGGCTTATTTATATATGGCGTTTTTTTCACTCCTATATATACTGAATACATACGAATTCGTTAAGCCGGAGGTAATGGAACGATGAGTGCACCTTCCCATTCAGATCAACCGGTTCAGCCGGAAAAGGGACCACAAGCGGATAAACAAGCTACATTGCGTCTGCAAATCTGGGAGACACCGCTCATGCAACAAGGCAGTAGTGTGCTCGAAGCTTTTGCATGGGAAGAAGTCATGTGCAGGCGGGTTGGGGCAGGGCATTTGCCTGTTGCACATATATGGAGGCACCCAGATGCCTTTGTAGCGGGTCTGCGTGACCGCAGGTTGCCACAGGCTGTAGAAGCGATGGAACAGATAAGAAGCCAAGGCACAGCGGTCTGTGTTCGTCCTTCCGGTGGAGCGGCGGTACCCCTGAACCCAGGGGTAGTCAATGTGTCGCTGATTCTGCCTAACCCCGGACATGCCATCAATATTCGTGATGATTTCCGGGAGATGGCTTCGATTATTGCCGAGTCGCTAACGCCGTGGTCCAATCAGGCGCAGACAGGCGAAGTTCAGGGTGCATTTTGCCCGGGGGATTATGATGTCAGTGTAGGTGGCCTGAAATTCTGTGGTATTGCCCAGCGCAGGCAGGCCAAGGCGTATATCATTACGGCTTTTATCATCGTGGACGGTCAGGGTGATCAATTGGCAGCAGATGTGCGACAATTCTATCAGCATGCAGCAGGCGGGGCGAGTGAAGGATATCCCGATGTTCAGCCTGGCACGATGGCAAGTCTGAAAGAATTGGCAGGTGTACCTTCAGCTGCGGCATATACGGCGGCGTTGGTTCGAACACTGCGCGATCGCTATCCGCAGGCGGAGACCAGCAGGGTGCTTAGCGTTGGCTCTGAAGAAGTACGCCTGACAGCTGAGCAGATGAAGCTGCGCTACGATTAGCATTTTTTAATAGGGCTTGGAATTGGTTAATAGAGATGATATGATGTGATTTCGGAAGGAGAGTGTTAGGATGGACACATTGAGATATACGTATTTATATGAGGTTGTATCAACAGGCGAAAAATCCGAGTTCAGCCAAATGGCAACAAGCAAGGAAGAGGCTGCTGCACTGATCGTTGCACGTATAGCTGATCTGGAGTTTACAGATGAGTCTGATATCAAGCTGGGCGATCTGATCTCCATTAGCAAACAGGTTGGCGACAACTATGTGGCGTGCGAGGGCTGTGCTTCTTAAGTGAACATTTAGAAATATGAAGTCTCTCAAAATACAAGCAAGTCTCTTTTACAGGAGGCTTGCTTTTTTGTATGGCCAAAAAGAGATATCTTTCAGTCATTCGGCTGGAGATATCTCTTTTTTCTAAGCCATCTAATCCCAAGCTTAATAAGGCGGCCACAACAGCTTGCGTGCAGTTTCGTACCGCTCGGCCACAGCTGGCCAGTAGACCACATTCCACCAGTCTTCAATATACTTTTTGCGTTCGTTCTGATGCTTCAGATAGTAGGCGTGTTCCCACACATCCAGTGGCAGGAGAGGAACGATGTCGGACTGGGACAGGTTCTGGTGTTTTTCCGCCTGCAAAATCTCCAAACGGTGTGCTCTCGGGCTCCAGACAAGCATCGCCCAGCCACTGCCTTCCACTTTGTTCGCGGCTTCCGTGAATTGATTCTTGAAGGCTTCATAACTGCCGAAATCCCGCTTAATCTGCTCTGCGAGCATACCGGAAGGTTTACCCCCGCCAGCAGGGTTCATAATCGTCCAGAAGATCGTATGCAGATAGTGACCTGCCCCGTTAAAGGCGAGTTCACGTTCCCAGTGCTTGATGAGTTCAAAGTTATTCTTTTTTCGCGATTCCGCCAGCTTCTTCTCCGCTACATTTAGTCCGTCCACATAGGATTGATGGTGTTTGTCATGGTGGATACGCATCGTCAGCTCATCAATATGCGGCTCCAGCGCATTGTACGCATAGGGGAGGGGCGGCAGTGTGTGACCACCAATGGGAACCGGCTTTTCTTTGACGGGAGGTGAGGTAGAAACAGGCTGGCTCGAAGCACTTTCGCTGGGTGAAGGCTGAAGTGCTGCGGATTGGATCTGAGCTGAAGCAACAGGTGCATTTACATTTCCCTGTGGGGAAGTTGGAGTTTCTGAAGCTTGGCGATGGACGCTTCCTGACCCTGAGGCATGCAACGCATTTTCCAGCAAAAGTGATGGCTCGGAATCCGTTTCTCGCAAGATGCCAGGTTGACCGAGCGTATCCAATACCCCCAGAAAATACTCCGATTCGCGGATAAAATGCAGAATGAGTACTTTGGCAAGCGGAACAGCTTGCACAGCAGCACTTTGCTCCAGAAGAACATACAGCTGTTTGATGAACTCCCTCGATTGCTGACGAGCTGCCGCCACAAGTTGATCGATACAACGAATGATGTAAGGAGCGGGTGGATGGGTTGCGGGCAATAGTTGTTTTAAAATCTGATTCGCTACTCGCTCACTGTTTGCAAAGATAGCCTCCCATTCCTCCAATAGCTTGACGTATGCGGGCTCCAGATCAGGAACCAGTGCACGAATAACGAGCGTATGTTCTTTCTCCTGCTCTTTCCAGAAACGAATTTCCTCCAATATTCGCAGAGGCAGCAGGTGACCATATTCATACCAGTTCATATCGCGAGACCTCCTTCAGATGAAATTCAAAAATGCAAAAATAGTTCATACAGGTAACCTAATCCGACAGGTGATCTATGCGTTCAGACCGTCTGTTCATGCGTCCCAAGAGTATATTCCGATAGCCTGTTGTCCTATGAGTGCAAAAAAAAGAGCCCCTGAGGGCTCTGGAATCAACGAAAAATTCGATGATTGAAATTTGGTTATTGTCCACTATTCGTGTTTTGCACATCGTCACTGCTTGTCTTCGTTACATGACTCAGGAATGTAGAGACACGACGAAGGTATTCTTTTGGATGCTCCCGGAAAATAAGTTCATGATGCGCGTCCTGGACAATCCATACATCCGAGTACGGATTAGTCTGGTTGGCAGCGAGCTGCTCTGCAATCGGGTAAGGTGCCTTCTCGTCCTCCGTACCATGGATGAAGAAGATCGGGAATGGATAGTCCTCTTTCTTCACTTCCTGATACGGAATCTGTTGCAATCCGGTACCATTCAGAACAGGGAACAACAGTTTCATGATCTCCAGTGTAGGCTGACGCGGGAGATCGATCTGGTTGTGAATGTTGTGGTACAGCGTATCTGGCTCCAGCAGGAACGCACTGTCCAGAATCATTGCATCCACTTCCTTCGTAATAAGTCCGGTTTGTAACGCTGTACCGGCACCCATCGAGAAGCCCCAGACAACCAATTCCTGCGCACCGCGTTGCTTGGCAAACTGGATCGCGCCCAGCAATTGCTGTGACTCAGCTTTGCCACCTGTGGCTACAGCTTTATTCACCTGGGAGGCGAAGCCATAATCGAACATCACCACGTTGAATCCGAGTTGATGGGCATAGTGGGCCAGATCGTACATGGGTACCCATGTTTCTTCACGATTGGCACCATAGCCGTGACTGAAAATAATCGTTTTGCTCGCGGCATTGTCAGCAGGAATATACCATCCTTGCATCGTTCGACTGCCATCTGCTGCCGGGAACGTGATGTCTTCATACTTCATGTTCTTGGCTTGCATCGGATTGGAGAAGACGGGTGCTACCGTTGGATTGGATAATACCCATGCGATATAACCATGCAGTGCAATAAAACAAAACAGTAGAAAAAATACAACGGAGAGCAGCAACGCTACGATAATATGTTTGAACCGAATCAGCCTCGGTGATAGCGAAGAGGGCAGATCGGACACTTTTGTTTGCAGCGGGGCTTCGCTCTGGGATGTTGGATACATGAATGCCCCTCCTTTGAAGTTCAGTTGAAGATAACAACGACATGAAAAGAGAATTGTGTCTATTTCAGAACCTGCTTCAGAGCGATATCTTAATGTAATATATCTTTATCGTATGTTCCAATATAGTCAAAGTCAATTGATTGAGGGCATTTGTTACGCAATTGTTATATAGTTCTTAAGATATATGGGTAACATTACCTTAGTGTGTAAATTACAGGGGATTAAGTCTTATAAAAAGGAAAAATTTACACTATAACCTCTTCGGGTATTGGCTCTTTTTGGTTTACAGATGAGACCGTTTCTCATATAATTTATGTAACCAAGTTTCATGTGATGAAACATGAGGAGGGCATTATGCCATGGAAGATCGAAAGTTAACCGTCCGGGCTGTGGAACGGGCGCTGGATATATTATTATGTTTTACCACACGCAGTGATCTGGGACTCACCGAAATTGCCAGCCAGATTGGTTTGCACAAAAGTACAGTGCATCGCCTGATGGCGACGCTGGAGGATCGAGGATTTGTCATCCGGGATGCGGCAACGGAGAAGTACCGACTTGGCATCCGAATCTGGGAGCTTTCAGCTCATATGTCCCGCAGTGATGATCCGGCTATTCTATTGCTGCCTGCGATGGAACGACTGAGAGATCGATTGGGGGAGACGGTAAGTCTGTATCTGCGTGATGGCAGTGAACGGATTCGGATTCAGGCTGTGCAAAGTGATCAGGCGATCCGCCGTGTCGCTCCCGTCGGCGTTAGACTCCCGTTGTCTGTAGGAGCTTCCAGCAAAGTCTTGATGGCGTTTGCCACGGACGATGACCGTGAAGAACTGATGAACGGGCCAGAATGGCCGGTGTTTATTGATCCGGCGGTGTATTTGGCGCAGATGGGAGACATCCGGGATAACGGATATGCCACAAGTTATGAGGAACGTGAGCCGGGGGCTGCCGCGGTATCGGTACCGATTATGGATCGTAGAGGCAATATTGCAGCTGCCCTCTCGGTCTCAGGGCCTGTCAGTCGACTTTCGCAGGAAACATTGCATGAATATGCGCCTGTATTAAAGGAAGCAGCTACGCAGATGGGGCTCATGTTATCCTGATGTTGATGTAAGGTTCGTCTCCAATGGAGTTGATCATTTGGAATATAAAGGTTGTTTTTATGTTCCGGTTGCGCTACTCTGTTATGGACGGCCCAGCGGGGCCAGCTTCATTGAATATGAACGGCGGCATGTGTATGCCGCAACTTGTTAACGTTACTGGGGGAGTCCGAATTGTCCGGACTGAGACGGAATCGCATGAGATTCCGGACCCTTTGCACCTGATCTGGATCATACCAGCGTAGGGAAGTAATCGGCGATATGACCACAACCACCACATGATGTGACCCTTGTAGTCTCCGTTAAGGAGCTGCATGAAGGTGCATTATTGGTGATGGACATTAAAAGTCGGTTCCTTCGGGGACCGGCTTTTTTATATACAGTGAACGGGCGATATAGCGCGGATTTTATGGGCTTCTTTTTCAATAACCTGCGAAAGTGGGCTTGGATGAAGAGAGAAGTCACCATAGATCCATGATCTGTGGTAACCTCCGTTCTGTTGTTAACTGTACATGAATGATGTCTCCTCTGGTCTGGCGTAGGATCGCTCTTTCTTCTCTGCATTGCGCATGATTTGGAACGGGTAAGTAACCAAGCTAATGATGATACCAACCAAACCAAGCGAATGTACACTAAGGAGGAGACAAGGGAACATGAGTACAGGAAATCAAACGGGACAACAAGCGATGGAACAGGAACATAATGGTCAGCCGGTGGAAAAAGAAATAGGAGCGGCCGGACGGGTTCAGCCCTTTCCCGGTAGCCGCAAAGTCTACATTCAGGGCTCACGGCCGGACATTGCTGTTCCGGAGCGTGAGATAGCCCTTCATGACACGAATACTCCCCAAGGGGTGGAGCATAACGAACCGCTGCGTGTCTACGATACGAGCGGCCCCATGACCGATCCTGCATTTCATGCGGATATCCGTGCAGGTCTACCAGCTCTGCGCACCCGTTGGATCACTGAGCGTGGCGATGTCGAAGCTTACCAAGGCCGTACAGTTAAACCGGAGGATAACGGACTGAAGCCCGGAGGGAAGAGAGCTGGCGCTGAAGAGTACCCCGGATTACGAGGCAAACCGCTGCGGGCACAGCCAGAACGCTGCGTGACTCAGATGCACTACGCGAGGCAGGGAGTCATTACGGCAGAGATGGAATTCGCCGCCATTCGTGAAGGCGTGGAACCGGAATTTGTGCGGCAGGAGCTGGCGAGTGGACGGGCCATTCTGCCATCCAACATCAATCACCCGGAGAGTGAGCCGATGTTGATCGGTCGTCATTTTCACGTGAAGATCAATGCCAACATAGGTAACTCTGCCGTATCTTCCTCCATCGAGGAAGAGGTTGAGAAGATGACTTGGGCGGTACGCTGGGGATCGGATACGGTGATGGATCTGTCCACAGGCAAAAACATTCATACCACCCGGGAGTGGATTATCCGCAATTCACCTGTGCCGATTGGTACGGTGCCGCTCTATCAGGCGCTGGAGAAGGTGAATGGCGAAGCGGAAGCGCTGACCTGGGAGTTGTACCGTGACACGCTCATTGAGCAGGCAGAGCAGGGCGTGGACTACTTTACGATTCATGCAGGCGTGCTGTTGCGTTATATCCCGATGACCGCCAAGCGAATGACAGGCATTGTGTCTCGAGGCGGGTCCATTATGGCAGCATGGTGCCTTGCGCATCATCAGGAGAATTTTTTGTACACCCATTTTGAAGAAATCTGCGAGATTATGAAAAGGTATGATGTGGCGTTCTCACTGGGAGATGGACTTCGTCCAGGCAGTATCTACGATGCCAACGATGAAGCGCAGATGGCGGAACTGGCTACGCTCGGGGAGCTGACGCAGATCGCGTGGAAGCATGATGTGCAGGTGATGATCGAAGGTCCGGGGCATGTGCCGATGCATAAGATCAAGGAGAATGTGGACTTGCAGATGGAGATCTGCAAAGAAGCACCGTTCTACACACTTGGGCCGCTAACGACCGACATTGCGCCAGGATACGATCACATCACGTCCGCCATTGGGGCGGCCATGATTGGCTGGTTCGGCACGTCCATGCTCTGTTATGTTACGCCTAAAGAACATCTGGGCCTGCCCAACAAGGATGATGTGCGCGAAGGGGTTATCGCCTACAAGATCGCTGCTCATGCCGCCGATCTGGCGAAAGGCCATCCACGTGCTCAACGCCGAGATGATGCATTGTCCAAGGCGCGCTTCGAGTTCCGCTGGAGGGACCAATTCAATCTGTCTCTGGACCCGGAACGGGCATTATCCTACCATGATGAGACGCTGCCGGCAGAAGGGGCCAAAGAAGCTCATTTCTGTTCCATGTGCGGACCGAAGTTCTGTAGCATGCGCATTACGCAGGACATTCGTGCCTTTGCAGCGGACAAAGGATTGTCTGATCATGAGGCTGTAGCAGCGGGCATGCAGGAAAAGGCAGAGGAATATCGAACACGTTCCTAGGCGTCACTACAGCGTAAGCTGGGCAGTCTGAAATAGAGATAAAGCCGTCCCTCTCTGTCATTGCAGAGAAGAACGGCTTTTTTTGCTGTGACATGAGTTTATTTTAAACTAGGCTAGCGCTCTCCATGTTCTTCAGAATTAGCTTTATGATTGTTCTGTGTCCATATCTTATACAGAATACCTGCGATAACAAATAGGAGGGCGTCACTGAGTTTAGGAGCTCCTCCATATAGAAATGCAGAACAGGAAAAACCCACTATGAATAGTACTATAATATAGAGGAAACGCATATTAGTTCACCTCGTTAATTAGTGGTGTTAGTTAGTAAGTGGTTTCATTGCGGAGCCACGCCCAAATTCTTCTCCAAATACGTTGCAAGCAATGCCAGCGGGCTATGGATTGCCAAGCCCGTATCTGTTGCAACCTGTGCAGCAGCGGGAGCCATAGAAAGCTGGGCTGCGATTACCCTTTTACCCAGATACTGTTCAGCAATCTGTTGTAAGCCTTCACGTACCGCTTCGAGGTACCCTTTCTGATCTCCACGCATAATCAACTCAAATGTCCCCGGGATGCACACGGCCTCCGTCTTAGATACATTGGCAACGTAAAATTGCCCACTCTCATCCTCTTGCTGTAATGCCTCATTTACCCGTGCCATCGTTCCTTCAACGGTTGCAGGGTTGGTGAACATGATGATGTACTCTCCCGGTACTCGCCGCATCTCCTGCAATAACGGATCATCTATGCCGATCACAGGCACAGGGACCTGTGTGGCTTCCTGCTCCAGTACTGTCGCAAAGAGGGTACACGTGACCAGAATGGCATCTGCATGACACTCGGCGATCCAGTGGAGCGTCTGGGCTACTTTCTCGTGAATGACGACATCGGAAAAGTCGGCGTCATGTTTAAGACGATCCAGACCTGGATCGACGTAATGGACCAATTCAACGTCATAAGGAGCAAGCGCCTCCTCAATCAATGCGATGTTGGAATAGTGAGCGTGAAAACAACCAATGGTGATCATAGGCTAATTCCCCTTTTACAGTTCGGATATGTCATGGATCTCAGTAGATATTGTAATCATTATAGAAACATGGCTGAGGACTGTACAGTCGTTTATTGCTCAACGCCAATAACCGCCCTTCCGCCAAGCTGCGGAAAGACGGTCGATAACCGGACTGGCAATCGGCCGGTGTTCATTTTTTATCGAAGGGAAGGAGAAGCGTTTTTCTTCGCCATTTTTTGCTGTAAAATTTCATGAAAGGATAGACCTTGAGTGTTCTCATTCTCCTTTTTAGGAGCAGTGGTCGCCGTGTTGCGCGGATATTGGTGATGGTACGGGATCATTTGCTGAATAGGCATGCGGATCATCTTGGTTCCTCCTTTGATGCGTTTTTTTGAATTATGTATTTCGACTGGTTATGTTGCCAGGTGCGCATATAGGTACATATGACTTGTTAGACGAAATAGATGACTTTAGAATGTAATTCCAATTGGATTGTAGTGATTTTACCCGGTTTTAAGGAGATGTAAACGTTTTTAGGGAAATTCAGGAGGAAAGGACCTGATATGAGAGGTTTGATATGGGAGGATCGAATCGGTTGTTATGCGAATAGTCCCAATTCTAAGGAAGTCAATGGTACCGGCATATGAGGCATATTATCTGGTTAAATGATGCAAAGCATGCTAACTAACTTGGTACCATGGTCGGGTTGTTTCGATGGTAATATAGTTCCGGATATAACAAAAAACCGCCGAGCAAACTCGGCAGCTGATGTGATATGAAGAAGGATGCGAATTAACTTTGATTCTGTCTGAGATGTATATCTTACTCTTTATCTAGTTTGGCGAACAGCGATGTATATATCCACTTGTACACTTTCGGGATTCAAGCTGCGTTCATCATACAACTCAAAATCTCCTGTGAAGGTCCTGTCGCTTTGTTTGTCCCATGCCCACACGGTTCCCCAAGCTTCGCCAACAACTTCTGCCATCGGTCCTTTTCTGGAAGTGAATACGGCGTAAGTTGCAGGAGGGAGCAGAATGTCATTCAATCCTTCAGGTAATGTTTCATCAGAGCTGGCCTCATGCCCCACTAGTATGGTGTACTCTCCGGTAATGCCATCGGTGTAATCTGCGTAACAGCCATAGCGAGCAGCTTCCGGTGCAGGGAGGTGCTCTGAGGCAAAATAATTGTTCCAGAGTCCCTGAATACAGCCTTTGCCACTGATCTCAATGGCATTGGTTGTGCGGGCAGATACGCCGGCAAGACGTTTGCCGGGGAGTGTGACATAACGAATGGGCTGGGTCGAGAACGAACGATCTGTTGTTACCTGACCCGGATGAGTAGCAGCAGCTGAGTTCTCCGTCAGAGAATTTGCATGCTGATCTGTTGTATTCGTGCGCCAACGTTTCAAAAAAGGAAGCTGGTTACGCAGCATCGAACGAGCCGATTCTTCATCCATGCCCTCGTCCTTCAGAATGGCAGTGCACATCTCTGTCATGCCTTCGAGTGAAATACCGGGCTGCTCGAACTTGCCCTCTTTGTAACAATAGATACAGTACTCACGGGTTGTGCTTCCATCTGCTTCCATTCCGAATTGGGCAGGGGTTGTGAGCGGCATGCCGCAGCTTTGACATACAGTGACGTTCATGATTAATTCCTCCTTGTATATGTACAGATTGAATATATCTGAAGTATACGGGGAGGAACTGGACAGCTGTCTGTCAGGTTTGAGTCTGAGGCATATAATTTTGTACAATTTGCTCGGCGATACGGCAGATCTCGTCTCGAATATGCTGCGGTTCCAATACCTCAACATCTGCGCCGAAGCCCAGAATGAACCCATATAACCACGCATCCTCTGGAAAAGCAGCCTGGCTGATATAATACCCAGTCCCATCAGGCATGACGTTCTCGATCCCAAACCATTCTTCCGCAATATGACGGACGCGAGCATGGAATTTCATGGTTAACCCAGCCTGATTGTCTGGACGGGTCCATTCTTGTTGCCAGGGTCTGTCCTGTGGGTTAATTATTTTACGCTCGAAGCGCTCATCAGCAAGTGTGACATCTTGCATGCGCACAAGCTTGAACATGCGAAATTGATTCCGCTCGTGGCAAAAGGCATACAGGTACCAGGAATGCTTCTTGAGTACTATGGTATGAGGGTCGGCAGTTCGGTGAGTATGGATACCTTCCGCACTGCAGTAGGTAAAGGTGACGGGGCGTAATTGATCCATGCCCTGCTCGATAAGCTGAAGCTTGATTTGTAGGGCTTCGGGATGCGTCCAGGTTGAATAATCAACGATGAAACGATTGGTATTGGCCTGGAAATCATCATTCTTGGCTTCAGGCACGATACTGCTGAGTTTTTCCACCAGAAGCTCACGTGCCGCATTGGCATGAGAGGTGGATACACTGCGCAGCGCCGTGACGATGGAAGCGAGGTCCTTGTCTGTTAATACGTTTCGATCCAGACGATAGCCCTCAGCCAAACCAATGCCACCACTTGCCCCTTGATACGTCACCACCGGAATGCCAGCTTGGCCCAATGTGTCGATGTCCCGATAGATGGTCCGAATGGATACTTCAAACGTATCTGCCAAGTCTTTGGCTTGTACTCGTCCACGATTGATCAGCAGCACTACAATGGCTAACAAACGCTCAAGTTTCATATCTATGTATTCCTTTCATTGGTTTATCTGTTGGATTCAAATATGTTATAATGCCCAGCATCACACATAGGAGTGGAATAAGCAATGAAGCGAATTACGATTCTGATCGCAGACGATGAAGTTGAGATCGCTGATCTGGTTGCTTTACATTTACAAAAAGAAGGATATCACATCGTTAAGGCCTTTGACGGGAAGGCGGCGGTACAAGCTGTTCAGACCCAAGCGATAGATTTGGCGATTCTGGACATTATGATGCCTGGCATGGATGGGTATGAGGTGACCCGTAAAATTCGGGAGCAGCATCATTTACCGATCATTTTCCTGAGTGCCAAAACGTCAGATATGGACAAAATTACGGGACTCGTGATGGGTGCGGATGATTATATGACCAAACCGTTTAATCCGATGGAACTTGTTGCCCGTGTTAACTCTCAATTACGTCGTTCACTGCAATTCAGCCAGTCTGCGCCTGTTCAGCGCTCCATTCTGGAGAAGGGCGGGCTCATCATCACGCCAGATCAACATCGCGTTACACTCTATGGCAAACCAGTGGAACTAACACCGAAGGAGTTCGACATTCTGTATCTGCTCGCGAGCCACCCCAAGCAGGTGTTCAGTGCAGAAAATATTTTTGAACAGGTATGGGGAGAAGCCTATTATGAGAGTGGGAATACCGTGATGGTCCATATTCGCACCCTGCGCAAAAAGTTGGGAGAAGATGTGAATAAGAACAAGTTTATTAAAACCATCTGGGGCGTGGGGTACACGTTTAATGACTAAACGAAGAAGTTTTCGCACAACCATGATTATGTTGTTAGGGTTAAGCATGCTTGCCTCTGGAGCAATCACTTATGGGATTTATAAGCTTATGCAAGCCTATTATTCGGGTGTCCGTGCAGAAGATCAGCTCGCTGAATATCGTCATTTTATGAGAAGTATCGGGGATATCTATTTCTTCCTGATCTTATTTATCCCTCTTGCCATTCTATTTTTCTTCTGGTTTACCAAACCCTACGCGACGTATTTCAAGGACATTTCCACAGGGATCAGGCATTTGGCCAATGGGGACTTTCAGCATCGTGTGCAGATCTCCTCGAAGGACGAGTTAGGCACGATTGCGGAGGATGTGAATCTGGCAAGTGAGAAGCTGAGGGAAGCGGTGAAACGAGGGGATTTTGCTGAAAATAGTAAGGACCAGCTTGTCGTCAATCTGGCGCATGACCTGCGGACACCGCTGACGTCTGTGCTTGGATATTTGGATCTGCTCATGAAGGATGATCAGCTGACAGAGGAGCAGGTTCGGCATTTTACAGCGATTGCATTCACCAAATCACAACGTCTGGAGAAACTGATTGATGATTTGTTTGAAATTACTCGCATGAACTATGGCATGTTGCCTATAAACAAGATACAGTTGGATCTTAGTGAGCTGCTGAAGCAGATGAACGAGGAACTCTATCCTGTATTTGAAAAGAACCAACTAGTCGCCCGATTAAAAATAGACACTGACCTTACGGTCTCTGGTGATGGCGAGTTGCTGGCACGTGTGTTCGAGAATCTGCTGATTAACGCTGCACGACACGGCAAGGATGGCATGTATGTGGATATTAACGGATATCGGGATGCAGAACAGATCATCATTCAGGTGATTAACTATGGTGGACATATTCGTCCGGAAGAATTACCGCATATCTTCGATATGTATTACACCGGAGATCGTGCCAGGACCCCTCAGGAGGGTGGGACAGGCCTCGGCCTGTTTATCGCTCGCAATATAGTGGAGCAGCATGACGGTACGATCTCGGCTCAGAGCGATGTGGTAAGGACGTTATTCGAAGTTCGTTTGCCCGTATTCCAATAAGGTTCGACGTCAAATTTAAGAAAAACTTTAAAATTGCCCTGCTTTTTCTTTAACTTGTGTTGTCTATCCTTGATGTATGAGGTAAAAGGAGGAACAAGCATGAAGAAGTGGGGCTTTTTGATATGTATCATTTTGATCGGATATATCGTTACGCAATCACCGGGAGGGCTTCAGCAGAAGAATGAATTGCCGATCGAGATTCAGAATACGCGTGAAAATCCTGCAGGTTATACCGTATCTGTCACGGGAAATATTCAGGATCAGGTACATAAAGGAAACTTGTTACTGGTTGATAAGCAGTACCCCGTTCACCCGGAAGGGGTTAAATCCGATATTGTATATGTGGCACATGAGGATGATCTGCTTCGTGGATATGGGATACTGGATCAGAAAATCATGTTATCACGACAGGTGGCGCAGGAGTTTCGGAAGATGGTTGAAGCAGCAGGCGAAGAGGGAGTCCGATATTTTCTCGTCAGCAGCGGGTACAGGGACTTTGAAAAGCAGGATGAGTTATTTCGTGAAAAGGGTTCAGACTACGCACTTCCTGCGGGTCACAGTGAGCACAATCTCGGCTTATCCCTGGATGTTGGTTCAAGCTTGGCTGCCATGAATGAAGCACCAGAGGGAGCCTGGCTGGAGAAGAATGCATGGAAATACGGATTTATTTTGCGTTACCCGAAGGATAAAGTGCGCATCACGGGTATACAGTATGAACCATGGCATTTTCGATATGTAGGGCTGCCGCACAGTGCTGTCATGTATAAAAATAATCTGGTGCTGGAACAGTATCTGGATTTGCTAAAAGAGAAAGAGAACATTACTGTGGAAGTAGAGGGTGAGGAGTATCACATCCGCTATTATAGGGTCACCCAAGATACGACCGTTTACATACCTGAGCAAGGCCACACTGAAATATCGGGAGATAACATGGATGGCGTCATTGTCACCGTAAAGAAATAACAAGGCAACGCAAAGGAGGCAAAACAACATGAAGCACAACAACCAGAAGAAAAGCAAACATTACATCCTTTGGATTGCCGTTTTCATTATCTATTTATATCTGTTGACGAAGCTAATCCTGTTCAAAGGAAGCTCAGTCGACTTTGGCATCGTGAAGGATCGACTTATGGCGTTCTTGCAACAACCTGATCTGATCCATACGC
The DNA here is from genome assembly GCF_012912005.1 of Paenibacillus sp. SZ31. Lineage (GTDB taxonomy): Bacteria > Bacillota > Bacilli > Paenibacillales > Paenibacillaceae > Paenibacillus. Next base: position 50,260 of record NZ_JABBEA010000019.1, on the reverse strand, counting down.
GAACCGTCAACCTGACGCCATTTCAGGAAATCTCACGAGATTGGAACAGCCTGTCTTTACATCGTCCAGGTACCGCAATCCACCTGGTAGGCAATATACTGGCTTTTATCCCACTCGGCATCTTCATTCCTGTGTTAACAGGCAACAAGTTATTCTCTGGCGTAAAGGTACTCTTGCTGTCTCTGCTGCTCAGTCTGGGCTATGAAGTGACACAGTTAGTGACGGGCATGGGCATATTTGATGTGGATGATCTGATGCTCAATACGCTCGGCGGCTTGATTGGATATATTGTTTTCACTATGGCTATGGGTCTGAAAAAGGTGCTGGTGGGAGGAGGATCCCGCGTGACGACGAAGAAGTTAAATTCTAAGGAAAGTCACGTGTAAGAAATGGCATTGGGCATTAAAAGGAAGTTGAATTTTAAGCAAAAACGAGCATTTTTATACTGAAACTAAAGGCTCTCCATCACTGTGCAGATTGCACGTTACGGGGAGTTTTTTTGCTGTTTCGTAAGGTGTAATATTTAGGATAGAATCAGTGAACTTTGCGAGGAACATCGCCAATAAGGTAGAGTAGAGATGATGCGTTAGTACCTATTCCTTACAAAAAAGGAGGACATACATTGTATTCATTAGCTAAAAAACTAGCAGGAACAATGAAAGCCATTATACAAATTGAAAGCGAAATTGTTAAGGCTAAGATTGATCAACAGGGTGAAGAGATCATACTTGGTATGGAACAGAGAAGATCCGGTTTAATAAATAGTGTCACGCGTGATGAATTAATGGTCATCCAAACAGTGATGAACGTAGGAAGGTCAGAAAGAGGGTATCGGTATCATTTTAATTCGGAAGACGTTGAGATTATTAACCTTCCCATTGAGTTAAACGAGCATGAGTTGATGCAGAAATATTCCTACTATCTGATACATAAAACCAAAGAGGAATTAGCACATGGAATTGAATATCATACGCTTGTCTCATCATTTCTAAAAGAAGGTATAGAGATCTTAAAACTCTAGACCGTTACCCGACAAGCTGATAGGAGGCCTTTCAGATGATAATGAAGATATCGCACTATACGCCAGATGGTTTCTACTATTATGTCCCCGATCAATATGCAGAGAAGATGGAAGAGTGGAGAATTGAATTTTCAGATTTTTTGCAGAGTATAGAGGGGAAACATCCATTCACAGAATACATGGAGTCCATTAATTATGAGGGTGAGCTGGAATATGCCGTTTTTGTAAGATGCTACGGAGGAGATGAGTTTGTAGACTGGATTAACGTAGAGAAATTAAACTGCAGAGGTATATATCGCATTGCTGAGCCACCTGATGATTCGGAAGTTGGCTTGAAGATTGATTTTTAAACATATCCCCATTATGAAAAGCAAAGTCAAAAAGCTCCCCGCCACGTGCTGATTACACGTAACTGGGAGCTTTTTGTATAACTTCATCACATTAATGATTCATGTCATTAAGCTTTTTTCATCATTTGACGCAATACGGTTTGCAGGATACCGCCGTTATGGTAGTAATCCACGTCAACCATGCTGTCCAGACGAGCGATAACAGGGAAGTCGAACTGTGTACCGTCTTCACGAGTTACAGTTACTTTCAACTCTTGTCCTGGCTTCACATCATTGCTGAGGCCAGTAATGTCATACGTTTCACGTCCGTTCAGGCCGAGGCTGGACCAACCGTGACCTTCCTGGAATTGCAATGGCATTACACCCATGCCGACCAGGTTACTACGGTGAATCCGCTCGAAGCTTTCTGCGATAACGGCTTTGACGCCGAGCAGGAATGTTCCTTTTGCCGCCCAGTCACGGGAGCTTCCTGTACCATACTCTTTACCAGCGATGACGATCAGGTTCTGTCCTTCATCCTGATACTTCATGGAAGCATCGTAGATGGACATTTCTTCGTCTGTTGGCAGGTACTTCGTAATACCACCCTCGGTGCCCGGAGCCACCTGGTTACGAATACGAATATTGGCGAACGTACCTCGCATCATGACTTCATGGTTACCACGGCGTGAACCGTAGGAGTTGAAGTCTTTGCGCTCAACACCATGCTCTTTCAGGTACAGTCCAGCCGGGCTGGATGCTGCAATATTACCTGCTGGCGAGATGTGGTCCGTTGTTACGGAATCCGCAAGCAATGCCATAACACGTGCAGAACGGATATCTGCGATATCGTTCAACGTGTCGCCAAGCTCTTGGAAGAACGGAGGATTCTGAATGTACGTGGAGTTCGGATCCCACTCGTACAATTCACCTTCCGGTACAGAAATCGCATTCCAACGCTCATTAGCTGTAAATACGTTCTCGTACTTGTTGCGGAACATCTGAGCGTTCAGGGAACTAGCGATGGTATCCTTGATTTCCTCAGAGGTAGGCCAGAGGTCTTTCAGGAACACAGGCTCATTGTTCGTATCATAACCGATTGGATCGGTTTCAAAGTCAATATTCACTGTACCCGCAAGTGCATATGCCACAACGAGTGGTGGAGATGCCAGGTAGTTGGCTTTAACTTGTGCATGCACACGGCCTTCGAAGTTACGGTTACCGGACAATACAGCCGCTACGGTCATATCGTTCTCAGCAATAGCCTCGCTCACTTCGTCCGGCAGTGGGCCGGAGTTACCGATGCATGTTGCACAACCGTAGCCGGCAACGTTGAATCCGAGTTTGTCGAGATACGTGATCAGGCCTGCTTTTTCCAGATACTCGGTAACAACAAGGGAACCTGGTGTCAGACTGCTTTTCACATATCCTGGTTTGGTCAGGCCGCGTTCAACTGCTTTTTTCGCCAGCAGTCCCGCTCCGACCATAACGCTTGGATTCGAAGTGTTCGTACAACTTGTGATCGCTGCGATCACAACAGCGCCTGCTTTCAGTTCACTGTTGGAACCGTTCGGGTGCTTCACAGGTACGCTTTGTTCAATTTTCTCATCGCTCAGACCGTAGCCGCCTTTATCTACAGGTGTGCGGATGATGCTGTTGAAGCTTTCTTTCATTTGTGTCAGCTCAATGCGATCCTGTGGACGTTTTGGTCCTGCAAGACTTGGTACAACAGAGCCGAGATCCAGTTCAATCACATCTGTGAATTCAGGATCAACGGTGCTGGAAGTACGGAACATGCCTTGAGCTTTGTAGTAAGCTTCAACCAATTCTACCTGTTCGTCAGGACGACCCGTGCTGCGCAGATAGTTCAATGTTTCACTATCGACAGGGAAGAAACCGATGGTAGCGCCGTACTCAGGTGCCATGTTGGCTACTGTTGCACGGTCAGCCAGACCGATGTTGGCAAGGCCTGGTCCATAGAACTCAACGAATTTACCAACAACGCCTTTTTTACGAAGCAATTGGGTAACGGTGAGTGCCAGATCCGTTGCTGTTGCGCCTTCGCTCAGGCTGCCTGTCAGTTTGAAACCGATAACGTCTGGTGTTACAAAATAAAGCGGTTGACCCAACATGCCTGCTTCGGCCTCGATTCCACCTACACCCCAACCAACAACGCCAAGTCCGTTGATCATGGTAGTGTGGGAGTCTGTACCTACGAGGGAATCCGGGAATACAACGGTCTCGCCGTCCACTGTTTTCGTTGCCGCCACGGAAGCCAGATACTCCAAGTTAACCTGGTGAACGATCCCTGTGGATGGTGGAACTGCACGGAAGTTGTTGAATGCCGTTTGTGCCCAACGCAAGAAGCGGTAACGCTCTTCATTACGCTCGAACTCGACTTGGATATTGTAATCAAGTGCATCGTTGGTACCGAATGCATCAACCATGACGGAGTGGTCGATAACGAGATCGACAGGTACGAGTGGGTTGATTTGTTTCGGGTCGCCGCCTGCTTTTTTCACGGTATCACGCATTGCAGCGAGGTCAACGACAACCGGTACACCGGTGAAATCCTGCAGAACGATACGTGCAGGGATGAATGGAATTTCCTTGTTATTGTCACGGCCATCTGCCCAGCCGGTCAGTTGTTTTACGTGTTCTTCGGTAATGGCACGTCCGTCGAATTGACGAATTGCTGCTTCAAGCAACACTTTAATGGAGAAAGGGAGCCTGGAAAGATCGCCGTGGCCGCCTTCTTGAAGAGCATCGAGACTGTAGTAGCGGTAAGACTTGCCTCCAACCTCAAGACTGCGAGCGGCGGAGAAATGATTCTTTGCTGACATACATGTACCTCCTTGGAATGTGTCGGTGAGATGAAGAAAACGTTCATTTAGGTGAAGAACAGGCCTTCATCGTTCCGTGTTCTCGTTCGTTAGTTTCATCAGGTGAAACGTAATTTCATAATCATAACTTTAGTTTTAAGTATACCGTTTTCACCTTCGTACGTAAAGGGCTTTTTACCTGTTCAATCAAGCTTTTGAACCAATGAAGGCGTTTTCGTGAAGCGAGAAGGAATAAGATATATCATGCACCTGTATTTGCCGAATTTAGAGTCTTCATCCCGAGCTATGTACATACAACCGAAGACCCTCTCATATGAATAGTAGGAGTTTATATATGCAATGAAATATTCCAGACAGAACTCATGACAAAGGGGGACATAGGCTTGGAACGGGAATGGAAGAGTGCCTTATATACTTACGTGAACCAGTACAATCGCTGTGAGATCGACTACCGTCCACAGACCAGCGAACGGATCGTTACTGATCCTGACTTCGTGGTGGAACGGGGAGAGCGTATGGCAAGGCTGGACGAATGGTACCGTAAGCGGCGCGCCGTGCCTCTTCGCAGCGAGACCAGCGCCAAGCTTGTGCGCACGCTTATGGATGGACAGGAAGAAGCGGTGGTGGATGTACAATTGTACAGCAGACTGTTCTACGAGAAGAGCGGGATCACCCACCGCGAGGACCGGATTGAGCGGGAGCGGTTAACCTTTATGAGGCAGAGTGGTGGATGGATCATTGGACGGGTCGAGCGAGAAGTGCCGGAGCGTCGCCCCGCTGGGGAAGGACGTCCATTTCAACAGGCCGATTTTGTACAGGCGATGAATCGGCCGCTGCTGAATCGGGAAGTTTTGGGTCAAGGCAGAAGCTCACGTCAGCAAGCATATCGCAGGGATCTGGCGGTTGCCTATGCGGATCGATGGTGGAATGCGGGGAATCCCGCCTTTGAGGAATTTGATGTGGATTGCACCAATTACGTGTCCCAATGTCTCTTTGCAGGGGGCGCACCCATCCACTATACTGGTAGAAGAGAAGCTGGTTGGTGGTATAAAGGGTATGTGAATGGCTCCGAAATGTGGAGTTACAGCTGGGCAGTCTCCAATAGTCTGGAGCGTTATTTATCAGGCAGCAGCTGGGGTCTGACTGCGACAGTCGTAGATCGTCCGGAGCAGCTGATGCTGGGAGATGTTATTCTCTATGATTGGGACGGAGATGGGCGATTTCAGCATAGCACCGTTGTAACCGCGTTTGATGCGGGTGGTATGCCTCTTGTTAACGCACATACGGTTAGCAGCCGTCACCGATATTGGGATTACCGGGATTCATACGCTTGGACGGAGCGGACGGTATACCGGCTTTTTCATATTGCAGACGAGTTTTAATGACGAAAGATTTTCGGGATGCGGTGACGCAGACATCCAGTTCCGTGTAAAATAAGATCAGGTAACGCAAGTAGAATAACAAGGGTGCTGAGCATGCAAGGATGACAGCATCAGGCACAGATAATCGGAGGTTACGCATGAGTATGGATAAATTAAAAGTAGGCGTCGTGTACGGCGGAAAATCGGGCGAGCATGAGGTTTCGCTGCAAACGGCGTTTGCTGTAACGAACGCATTTGATTATGAGAAGTATGAATTAGTTCCTTTTTATATCTCCAAGCAGGGTACGTGGAAAAAAGGACCTGTCATGCATGCGCCGTTCGCGCAGATTGAAGATTTGAAGTTGGAGCAATCGGCAGGCGGAACTCAGGATGCACTGAACGCACTGTTTGGCCGTTTGTATGGCGGAGCGGAAGCGCTGGACGTCATGTTCCCTCTGCTGCATGGTACGTTTGGAGAAGATGGTACCATTCAGGGCATGTTCGAGATGGCGGATATGCCATATGTAGGTGCAGGTGTACTCGCTTCAGCTGGTGGCATGGACAAAGTGGTCATGAAGAAGCTGTTCGCACAGGCTGGCATTGATCAATGTGCCTTTACGTATTTTAATGTGACACAATGGAAGCAGACAGAGCATGAAATGATCGTGCAAGTTGAAGACCAGCTGGGATATCCTTGTTTTATCAAACCGGCTAATCTGGGCTCCAGCGTGGGCATCTCCAAAGCGCGTAACCGCGATGAGCTGAAAACAGCTGTCGAGTTCGCACTTCGGTACGATACGAAGGTTGTTATTGAGGAGTTCGTTGAAGCACGCGAGGTTGAAGTCAGCGTTCTTGGCAATGACGAGCCAATGGCTTCCGTTCCAGGCGAGATCGTATCCTCAGGTGAGTACTATGACTATGCAGCCAAGTATATTGATGGTCAATCACAGATGCTGATTCCGGCTCCACTGGACCCTGAGGCCGCAGATCGCATTCGCGAGGCAGCATTACAGGCGTTCCGTGCGATTGAAGGTAACGGCATTTCCCGTGCGGATTTCTTCATTCGGAAAAATGACGGCGCATTACTTATTAATGAAGTCAACACCATGCCTGGTTTCACACCGTATAGCATGTATCCACTGCTGTGGCGCGAGACAGGTGTATCTTATGCTGAACTGCTCGACCGCATGATTGAGCTGGCGCTGGAGCGTTACAACCGCAAGCAGGCACTGAATTACGAGAACGGTGTACAGGCGTAGACTGAGACGACAAGATCAGGAGGGGTATGCATGGGATTTCAGACTGAATTCAATTCCGTATGCAAATTCAAGAGTGAGCAAGAGTTATTCGAACTGCTTGAATACGGTCGCGGCAAAATGGTTAAACAGGGCTTCCGGGTATTTCCTACCGGGCAGAAAGTCATTGCTTATACACCGGATAACGTGGCTGTAGCCATCGTGAAGATTGTGGTTTCCATTGCAGAAATCAACTTCCAGGGGCAAGAGGTAACCGAAGTGGAGATGCAACTGATCCGCAAGTTGACCGAGGAAGAATCACGTATCCAGACCGCGCTTGCGGATGAGATGTTCTTTGGAGAGCAGGCTCAGGAATAGTTATTGATTGTGAGTGTGGGTCAGATTGACTGATTTGCGAAAATACGATTATGGTCACTCTTTTAGGGTAAAACTTGGTTATATACAGTGACGGTACATCCTGACGGTTGAATATGCCGAGCAGGTTTTCCGCCCTAACAGAGAGGAAGAAATTCATGCTTGTACGTTTTGGTTATGTGGCGATGTCCGTGCTTGTTGAGAATGCCTCACCTTCCCGGACCATGACCATGTCCAGTTTTAACAAAATCGATGACAGGGAAGCAGCCATCCGCAAGCTCGAACGGATTGCAGCCGAGAACCTGCATAATACACTACGATTGCTCCGGCACAACAAGGGTAGTCATATTCATGTATATCGCTTTTCATCCAAATTGATTCCACTGGCGACACACGAGGACTTGAATGATTGGGACCCGTTTCCGGCACTGAAGCAGGACTTTGCGGCCATTGGTGATTTTGTGAAGGAGAATCATATGCGTGTATCCTTTCATCCGGATCATTTTACCGTACTTAGTACACCCCGTGAGCAAGTTTTGCACAATTCAATTCGCGACCTTCGTCATCATGTTCGGATGCTGGATGCTATGGGTCTGAATGCGACTGCCAAGAACAATATACATATTGGTGGTGCATACGGGGACAAGCCTTCGGCGGCGCTTCGTTTTGAAGAAAACTTTTTGAAGCTGGATCGGGACATTCAGGAGCGGCTGACACTCGAAAATGATGACAAAACGTTCAATGCGCCTGAGACACTCGCTGTAAGCCAGCATTTGGGATTGCCCATGGTGCTGGATATTCATCACCAGTGGGTCAATAATGAGGGTGAACAGCCATGGGATCTGTGGCCTGATATCCTGAAGACTTGGGAGTCACCGCTCGCGCAGGCAGACTCACCAGCTGATCAGCCATTGCCACCCAAAATCCATGTGTCCAGTCCGAAGAGCGAGAAGGATCTGCGAGGTCATGCTGATGGTGTAGAGGTAGAGCCTGTGCTCGACTTCTTGCGTCATATCGCAGCAGATACCCCAAGGCTGGACGTGATGATCGAGGCTAAACGCAAAGATGAGGCACTTGTGCAACTGATGCAGAAGCTGGCATTCTATCACGAAGAGGGTGTGGAGTGGGTGGACGAGTCTACCGTCATCATTCATCCGTAGTGCCAAAAGGGGCCTGGGCAACGAGAAACTTTACGACCTGTCGGGCGTATACTTTTAACAAGAATTTCAACTTTTCGTAGATTGATATAGAAAGTAGAGTGAACGCTTTGAATGAGAAGGAAAAGATACCTTATGTCGTGACAAGCAAAAGCTATACTGCCGTTGCCATTAATGCAGCTTCCAAAGCTGGAGAATGGATCAAAAGCCGTCTTGGGACGGTAACTGAACCTGGAACCAAATATTCACCCCAGGATCTGGTGACCGAAGTGGATAAAGGAGCGGAGCAGATGATCCGCCGTCTGATTCTCACGCATTTTCCCCACCATGCCATTCTGGGTGAAGAAGGCGTCGAACCGGGACCGGAAGCTTCGGCAAAAGCACTGAAAGAGGCAGAGGAAGAAGAGTTTCTCTGGATTGTTGATCCTGTGGATGGAACGACGAACTTTGTGCACGGATTTCCGTTTTATTCGGTATCCATCGCATTGGCTCACAATGGTGAAGTCATTGTCGGCGTAATATACGACCCTTCCCGTGATGAACTGTTTGTTGCGGAAAAAGGGAAAGGAGCCTATGTCCACGGAAACCGGATGCTTGTATCTGGTGAAAAGGAACTGGCTCAGAGCCTGATTGCGGTTGGATTTCCGGCAGACACAACCTTTGCGTTGCCACTGAATATGGCTGCTGTGCAGGCTCTTGCTCCGCAAGTTCGTAACTTGCGTGCAGGCGGATCTGCCGCCCTTCATCTGGCATATGTCGCGGCAGGACGTCTCAGCGCATACACCGAAGTTGGACTGAAACCTTGGGATATTGCCGCAGGTGCGCTGCTGGTTGAGGAATCCGGCGGCAAGATAACGGATACGATCGGAACGCCTTATCAACTGTCTGTGAATCATGTCGTTGCCAGCAATGGTAAAATCCATGATGCACTGACGGGTGTGCTGAAGGAAGCGAAGGCGACGGGTTTGGAGTGAGTTTATTCAACTCATCCATGCTTTAATAACCTGTAATTGTACATTAACGGAGGGGACAGAAAGCATCTGAAGAAGCGGAGCGCTCGCCTTTATCACCGGATTTCTCCCTTGGAAAAGGGAATCAAAGAAATCAGGGGATAACAGCGATCGAAAGATGATTCTGTACACGAAGTGAAAGTACAATAGTATAGGTAAAGCAGGTATGACTTTAATTAAAGGAGCGAGAACAATGGATGAATCCAAAGAACTGGAACGACGGCTCAGTGATATGCTGACGGAAGGGGACATGGAAGAGTCCGGCGACACCGATCAGCGTGAACGCCAGCTGATTCCTCCCAAATATGAAGTGCGGATTCAGACGGAACGTGATCCAATCGTCGAGGAAACGTTAAAGTACCAGAAGATGGCACGCGAAGTGGACGATCGTTATGATCGCTATCTGGAGCGAACTACCGGGAACAAACCGGAGAGCGACACGGATCATTCGAATTCTAAGGACCCGGATAAGCCGCAATCTTAATTATCACTGAACGTCATAGCTGAGCTTAACCAATAGCAGGCTCCCCATCAGGGAGTCTGTTATTTCATGCGTGCTTCTTACAGAGAGGACAACGCCTACTTTAAAATGATAGAATAGAGTAACACGAACTGATGTCATTGGAATGAGCGATGTACTATATATTAGTGTAAATTATTATAGATTCACGAAAAGGAGTGTTACCCCGAATGAAGCGTAAACGTATATGGGAAAATACAGCTGCAGGTTTAACGGCCAGCATGCTGGCAGGAATGCTGCTCTTCACATCATCTGCATTGCCTGCACATGCTGCAGACGTTAAGACTGGCGGATTGCCTGCGGGTACTAACGAGGCATCACTGACTGCCAAGAAAGATGCCGTTGCCGTAACGAAGGAGTTCCGCATCGTTACATTGGGAGACTCTATTACCGTAGGTTATGAGCCCAACACAAAAGAGCTGCCTTATGGTTATGTAGAGCGTTTGCAGGAGCAGGGATTGCTGCATGGACGTACACAGGTGGACAACTATGGGATTGCTGGATTGAAAACCAGTGGCCTGAAAAACTTCACCACTGCAATTAAGGATGGCAACACACTAACATCTGAAGCCATTCAACCAAGTCTTCCCGATCCAAGAGCGGGACAGATTGGAGCCAATACAGATGCAATTCGCGAGAGTATAGCGCAGGCGAATCTGGTTGCAATCACCATTGGGGGGAATGATGTATCGGAGTTGCTCGGTACAGCAGACAAACTGAGTGATCAGGAGCTCCAAGAGAAAGTAAAAGAATTACTCGCAACCTACACAGCCAATATCAGTGCAACGATTAATGATATCCATGAGATTAACCCGACAGCTAAAATTGTCATCGCTGACCAGTATCAACCGATGCCAGAAGTAGCGGGCAAGGCCCTCTATGCCAAACTTATGGAGGCATCCCAAGGTTTCACACAGACTATTGATGGTATTGCAGCACAATTCACTGCTCAGGGTACCGATGTCAAAGTCGCACACGTGGCTAAGGAATTTGTTGGCGGCGAAGGCACCATGACACATATGATCAAAAATCGTGATTTCCACCCGAATCAATTCGGATATGCAGCCATTGCCGAAGTATTTGCCAAAACGATCTGGGGCGACTACACCAAGCTGACTGCACCTGCGATAGGTGAGCCGATGAACATTATTGTGAGTGGCAAAACATTGAATACACCGTACAAACCGATTATCCGTAACGGCAAAAACTTTGTGGCGATCCAGGACATCGTGAACGCGGTCGGTGCTACTACCGTGTGGGATAACAAAACTTCAACCGCAACGATTACATACGGAGACCGTAAGGTAGCCGTGACGATTGGTGCCAATGCGGTGAAGGTCAACGGAGCATCCGTTACTGTGGATACACCTGCCTTCCTGAACAAGGTAGGCAAAGAGTCCAAAACATATGTACCGCTTGCGATGGTAGCTGAAGGTCTTGGCTTTGACGTGCAGTATGTAGCGAAGCTGAAAACGGTTTTTGTTAATCCGTAAAATGCATTTCGTGCTCTAACATAATATGTTATTCATTAGCCAGAATTCCTTGATCTGTTCAAGGCGTTCTGGCTATTTTACGTTCTATGAGAGTTCCTTACATAGGTGTATACCTTCTCTAATGACCTCAAATGTTGCATAAATATATCTTGTCAGATGACCATGGATGTGTAAATATGAAAATAACTGACAATAAAACCACTAACCCATAGCACGATAGCACCCTTCGCAAGCCAAAGGAGCGCTTAGGATGAGTAAAATTAAGAACGCTTTCACAACACTGCCGATTCATCACAAAACGATTCTTCTCATCGGACTGTTGATGCTAATCAGCTTTACGTTTTATGCGTCCGTACTCCGATATGTGTTCAGTATCTACGACCGCCAGATTTATGAGAAATCCTCACAGGTCCTTAATATGTCTTCGGTAGGTATTGAGAATCAACTGCGTGAAATTTCCAATCTCTCCTTCAAGGTGATGTCGGACGAGCCGCTGCAACAATATCTGCTCCAACTGAAAAAGGTCGAAACGGGTTATGAGAAAAATGGATTACGCAAAAAGATTACCAACAGGCTAGTCGCTTACGCGGGTTCCGAAAAATACGTCTATTCCATGCTATTTATCGATAATGATAATAACGTTATGGCCGCAGGAAATCGGGAGGGAATTTCGGAGTCGAAGCAGAAGGAACTGGTTGCACTGGGACAGCAATACTCGGGCTCCAATGCCTGGCATACCAGTGGGGATAAACAGTCCCGACTTTTGTCCGTCCGACAGGTGAAATCCTTTATTGGCGGAGCGTTTACATTGGAAGACCTCGGGACATTGATCATCCGCGTACGTCTGGACCGAATTGTACAGGATCAGATGCAAGAACCAGCCGAGGACTCTCAACTACTGATTACGGATGGAAAAGAAGTGATCTACCCAACAGAATCAACAGTCAGTGAAGCTGAGATTGAGTCTGAATTGAAGCGCACCCAGCCCTACGGAATTGCGATGTTGGAGCAGGGAAGGCACTTTGTTGCCCGGGCCCATTCTTCCTATTCGGATTGGACTTATTTGTACACAACCCCGTTTGACCAGATGTTCAAACAGGTCCAATTTGTCAAACAGTTGGTCACGGTCATCTTTATCATGATTTTTCTCGCAGCGCTTATTATTGGAGCGAGATTCTCTCGCAGCATTACCCACCCGATTGCACAGTTGATCAAAAAGATGCGTAATATCGAAAAAGGTGATCTGGATAAACTGGAGGAGGCAGCCCTTGGCAATGTTCCGATATCTCCACAGAATGAGGTCGGACTGCTACATCGCACATTCAAGATGATGCTTCAACGGATACGTGAATTAATTGATGAGAATTATGCGAAGCAATTGGTGATTCGTGAGACCGAATTGAAAGCGCTTCAGGCGCAGATTAATCCTCATTTTCTGTACAACACGCTTGAATCCATTAACTGGCTAGCCAAAGTACAGAAGCAACGACAGATCTCGGAAATGGTTGAGGCGCTTGGATTCCTGCTGCGCAGTTCTGTGAATATGACCGAGAAGTGGATCACGCTGGAAAGAGAGCTGGATATTGTCCGCAGTTACGTGACGATTCAGCGCACTCGTTTTGAGGAAAGACTGGATTTCGACATGGAGATTGCCCCAGAGGTTGGGACGGCGCGAATTCCGAAGTTAACATTACAGCCTTTGGTGGAGAACGCCATACACTATGCACTCGAACCAAGCATTGACCCTTGCCGGATTCGGATCCGGGCGAGAGCAGATGGAGATAAGGTGATTATTGAAGTCGAGGACGATGGTCCGGGGATGACACCGGAATTCCTGGAACAACTACACGAAGGACGTATTCAGACAAGAGGACAGGGCATTGGGTTATCTAACATCCAGGAACGAATCAGACTGACCTTCGGTGATGAAGGTGGAATGGTGATGAGCAGCAAGCCCGGATCAGGAACTGTAGTATCGATCAGCATACCTTGGATTAGAGAGGACGATGACGATGTACAAAGTGATGCTCGTAGATGATGAACGTGTCATTCTGGAAGGGATTTCTCAAGTGGTCGATTGGGCCGCGGCAGGTACGGAATTGGTGGGCACGGCGAGGAATGGAATTGAAGCATTGGACAAAATCGGGCAGTCGAGACCCGATATTATCATTACGGATATTTCCATGCCGGGCCTGGATGGTCTCGGGCTCATAGAGAAGGCATCCGAAGCATATCCGGGTGTACGCTTCATTATGTTATCCGGCTATAAAGAGTTCGAATATGCCCGCAGAGCGATGCAATATGGTGTGAAGCATTATTTGCTCAAGCCTTGTAACGAGAATCAGATCCATGATGCACTGACTGAACTGTTGCAGGAGCATCAGGATGCTCAGGTGAAAGAGCATGTTGCTGGTGAGATGAAACAGCGGCTGCAACGGGTGCTTCCGCATGTGAAGGAGCAGTTTCTGCTGGAGTTCATGACCAACCGAACCTATGGTCCGGTTGATCTGGAGTATTATCAGGAGCTGTTCGATCTGGAGCTTGAAGAGAACGCGGTTCGATTACTGCTGTTCCGAATTGTGGATGAACATGATTACAGTCACTTATTTGCGATTAAAAATATTGCCAGCGACCTGCTCCCGCATGTACTGTTAAGCACAACCATTGAAGGCAAACTCCTGATTCTGCTGGCTGATTCAGCTGATTCGGCCGGACTGAAAGAAAGTATTGAAGAGGTTCGGGCTGCATTTACCAGACTATATAAATTGGAAGTGACCGCTGCGCTGAGTGAAGCAGATCGAATGATTCAGTCCCGGCGGTTGTTTCGTGAGGCGTTGCAGTATCTGAACCATCGCTTTTTTATCGGTGAAGGCAAGCTGATTACGAAGAATGATCTGATACTGGCCGGAGAATGCGATGGGGTGCATGTAGAACAGGATGCGGAGCAACTGTGTCAGTTGATCAAATCGGGCAATACCGAGGAAACAGCGGTAGAAGTGGATCGTCTGTTTGATCTATTATCGCGTCAGCAGCTGGAAATTGAGGTGACTCGCTCTTACGTAGTGCAGCTCTACTCGGCGATGGTTCATGTCTGTCCGCCTGAGGAGGCAACGGAATTCACCCAACGTATGGCAGAATTGCCTCATATCGATACGTTATCTGGTTTGAAGTCTTTTGTAGCAAGCAGTACAGCCCGATTAACGTCCGGTTATTACAAAAATCATATCAGTCGCCAGTCTTCTGCCGTGGAGAAGATGATGGATATCGTGGATCGTCATTATGGAGAGGCAGATCTCTCGCTCAATGGAGTCGCCCATCAGATGCTGTATATGAATCCAGATTATTTGGGCAAAATTTTCAAAAAAGTCACAGGCGAGAATTTCTCCAACTACGTGAATCGTCTGCGCATTGAACGCGCATGTGACCATATTCGCAGAGGCGGGGATGTGAAAGTATTCGAGCTTGCTGAATTGTTCGGATTCGGCGGGAATTCACAATATTTCAGTCAGGTGTTCAAAAAGTGGACTGGTATGACACCTACGGAATTCCGTAGGATAGGCATATAACAATGGACTACCAATCATGGGATTCATGTCTGAGGAGGACGAACAGCGCCGAGAGGGGGACTGTTGTCCTCCTCTGTTTTTTGAACCAACAAGACGGTTTTGTGTATTCAACTATGGTCGTACATTTGCGAAAATGACATTAACAAGTTTGTGAAAGCGTTATCAGTAACGGAGGGATAACTCGTTCACACAACCATATCAACATAAAAGGGGAGATTGACATGGTGAAAAAGGCAATATTCCTGATGATGGCTGCTTTGCTCGTGTTTACAGCGGCATGTAGCTCAGGTGGAGGAACTGAAGGAGCATCTGGAGATGACTCAGTTACCCTGCGGATCGCTTGGTGGGGCTCGGATGCAAGGCATGAATATACACAGAAGGTCATCGACCTGTACAAAACGAAAAACCCGAATGTCAAAATCGACGTTGAATATGCTTCATTTGATGACTACTGGAAAAAGCTCGCACCACAAGCAGCGGCAAATCAGTTGCCTGACATCGTTCAGATGGATATTTCCTACATCAGCCAATATGCACAGAATGGTCAGCTTGAGGATCTTGCACCATATCTGGGTAACCAGATCAAAGTGGACGATGTGTCCGAGAATGTTATCAGCACAGGTGTAATTAACGGTAAACAATACGGTGTACCTGCCGGTGTTAACGTTCTGGGCTTCCAGTATGATCCAGCGTTGCTTAAAACAGCAGGCGTGGATGCAATCCCTGACAATATGACTTGGGAATCGTACGAAGCACTGGGTAAACAAACCGCAGATAAAGGTCTGTATTTGGATGGAGGGATAGCTCCGGATATTTTCTTCCACTACTTCCTGCGTACCAAAGGATTGTCGCTTTACAATGCAGAAGGAACAGGTCTTGGCTATGATGATAATCAATTGTTTGTGGAGTTCTTCGGGCTCATGCGCCGCATGATCGAGCAGGGCGCAGCACCTACACCGGATGTAGCTAACCAAACCAAAGGCATTATTGAGGAATCGGATCTGGTGAAGGAAAAAGGAATTGGCGTATGGCAATGGTCCAACCAGTTCGTAGCCTTGCAACAAGTAGCGAACCGTCCACTCGAAATCGCTCCAATGCCAGGACCGGATATGGAAAAAGGACTTTATATGCAGCCAAGTATGTACTGGGGTGTGACGTCCAACTCCAAAGTGAAGGAAGAAGCAGCTAAATTCATCGATTTCTGGGTGAATGATGTGGAAGCCAACAAACTGATCAAAGGTGAGCGCGGTGTACCAATCTCAGGAGCAATCAAAGAAGCCATCGCACCTGAGCTGAGTGATGCAACGAAACAGGTCTTTGAATTCGTAGCAGCGATGGAGCCTAAGGCTTCACCAATGAGCCCTCCGCCACCGGTTGGTTCACCTGAAGTAATCTCTTCCCTGGCAGATGTGGTTGAAGAATTGAACTTTGGCAAAATTACACCCGAACAGGCAGCAGAAACTTTCCGCAAGAACGCCGAATCTGTACTTGCGAACAATAAATAACAGTTGAATGATAGCTTGCTCGTCCCACTGCAGGGATGGTCGGGAAAGGGGCTACTCGCTAATGCGAGGGCCTTTCCCCGTCCAGATAACCCGAAGCAAGGATTGAGGGAGCAAGCTGATCCATGAAGGAGGTTCGTTCCATTGAGGCAGTATTCATCGCTACGTAGAAACTTAACCGGATATGCGTTCATCAGCCCGTTTATTATTGGATTCCTGGGCTTCACGCTCATCCCCATGTTTGTTTCCCTGTATATGTCGTTCACGAGTTATAACTTGTTCACTTCTCCGCGGTGGATTGGGCTCGATAACTACACCAAAATGTTTTTTGATGACCCGAAATACTGGAATTCGGTCAGAGTGACGTTTCTGTATGTATTCATTGGGGTACCGTTAAGATTGATCTTTGCTCTCTTCGTAGCGATGGTCCTGAACACTGGCTCTCGTATGATTGGAACGTACCGGACACTGTACTACCTGCCATCCATTATCGGTGGTAGTGTGGCCGTATCCATTATGTGGCGTAACCTTTTCAGTAATGAGGGTGTTGTTAACAGCGCACTGACGGCAATCGGGATTGGGCCTATAAGCTGGTTTGGTGACCCAAATGCGTCCCTCGTTATGCTTATCTCTCTGTCTGTGTGGCAGTTCGGTTCGTCCATGCTGATCTTCCTCGCTGGTCTCAAAAATATCCCCACTGAGATGTACGAGGCAGCAGGTGTAGATGGTGCGAATCCTATTCGAAAATTTTTCAGCATTACCTTGCCGCTCCTTAGCCCGATCGTTCTATTCAATATGATTATGCAAACGATTGGTGCATTCATGACGTTCGTACCAGCCTACATTATCTCCAAAGGAGAAGGCGGTCCAATGGATGGTACGATGTTGTACTCCCTGTATCTGTTCCGTCAGGCATTTATGTTTAACAACATGGGTTATGCTTCGGCCATGGCCTGGATCATGCTTCTTATGATTGGTGGACTTACAGTAGCAGTATTCTTAACATCCAAGTACTGGGTGTTCTACGAATCTGAAGGAGGGAAGTAACGATGGTTTGGAGAAATGTAAAATGGCCCATTTATCACCTGTTCGTTGCAGCGCTTGCCCTCCTGATGTTGTATCCTGTACTCTGGATGCTCTTCAGTTCATTCAAGGAAAGCCGTACGATATTCGTCACTGCCGATACCCTGTTCCCTACCGAGTGGATTTGGAGTAACTATGTGGATGGTTGGAAAGGCACCGCTGGAAGACCGTTTATGGATTACATCACCAATTCACTTGTTATCGTAATTATTTCGACCATCGGTGCCGTGATATCGTCATCGCTGATCGCTTTCGGATTTGCCAGACTTAACTTCAAGGGACGTACATTCTGGTTCTCCTTGATGATGTTAACACTGATGTTGCCACATGACGTGGTATTGGTTCCTCAATACATTATCTTCACGAAGCTGGGCTGGCTAAATACGATTCTGCCAATCGTTGTCCCTACATTCTTCGGAATGCCTTTCTTTATCTTCCTGATGGTACAGTTCATTCGAACGATTCCGAAGGAGCTGGATGAGGCTGCGACCATCGACGGATGTAACAAATTCAGATTGTATATTCAGATTATTATGCCACTGATCAAGTCTTCTCTGGCGACTGCAGCCATCTTCTCCTTCTACTGGAGATGGGAGGATCTGCTCGGTCCGGTATTGTACCTGAATTCACCTGATAAATACACCGTGTCGATGGCGCTGAAAATGTTCCTAGATAGCGAATCTGCTTCCAACTGGGGCGCGATGTTCGCGATGTCCATCGTCAGTCTGGTTCCAGTTGTAGCGGTGTTCTTCATCTTCCAGAAACAGATTGTTCAAGGAATGAGCACCAGTGGATTGAAAGGATAAGTTGGATTCACTTCATCTTCATATCTTCGCCGGAATGAACGTTACGAAAGTTAAACAAGGAGGTTGTCGCTTTTGAATAAAGCTCAGGGTAGTCAGGCCGTTGCCATGGAGGCAGCGGCAGAGGGCCAGGCAGTGTCCGTGACCAGCTGGAAGTTTAACTTTGGACCGGACTCGGGAAGAGAAGAAGAGACAGGAGATTATCTGAATGTGGCAGCAACAACCACATATGAGGACCGTGGAGGGTATGGATTCGAAGCAGGTTCTCTGGTGTATGAAAAACAACGCATTAGTGATGACGATGTGTCGGATTCCACGAATCAAACTCATAGCAATCAGGGGCAGACGACCATGTCTGCCCGATTGCGTTCGAGCTTCTGTATTCCGCTCAAAGCATCTTTCATCGTAGATCTTCCCGATGGAACCTATCAGGTATTACTTGTTGCAGGTGATGAATTGGCCGAGACAGTGACCCGCGTGAAAGCTAGTGAGGGTAGGCTTGTACTGCCAACCATTCGTACACTTCCAGGGCAATGCGCAGAGCTTCGATTCTCAGTGGTTGTTCGCGGCGGCAGACTTCGTCTGTCATTTTCTGGTCCTGCACCAAGAATCAATGCGTTGGAGATCACCCTTGCGAATCAGACCATGACCGTATTTCTTGCCGGGGATTCTACCGTAACGGATCAGCCGGAAAGTGGGTATCCGTATTGTGGTTGGGGCCAGCTGTTGCCTGCACAGTTCAAACATGATGTTGCAGTGGATAATCACGCCCAGTCAGGGCGCAGTTCCCGCAGCTTTATTAACGAAGGCAGATTAAGCGCCATTCTGGAGCGAATCAAGCCTGAAGATTTTCTGTTTATTCAATTTGGACATAACGATGAGAAGCCGGACCCTGAACGTGGGACGGACCCATTCACAACATATAAGGAATATTTGAAAAAGTATATCGACGCTGCACGCGAAGCCAAGGCTCGTCCGGTGCTCATCACCCCGGTGCATCGTCGCTATTTTGCGGATGATGGCACATTGACCGATACGCACGGCGATTATATCATCGCCGTGCGTGAGCTGGCGCAAGAGGAAGATGTTCCACTGATCGATCTGGCTGAGCGTAGCCGTCTTCTGTTCGAGCAGGCAGGCGTGGAAGGCACCAAGGACGACTTTATGTGGGTGCTACCAGGCGAGTATGTGAACTTCCCGTCAGGCGTGGAGGATAACACACATTTTCAGGAACGCGGTGCCCGCCGCCTTGCCCAGCAGGTGGCAGAAGCCATCCGCGAGTTGCAATTGCAACCGTTGCAGATGTATCTGCGGTAGGTTCATGCCCTTAATTATTAAGCGAGTTAAACAAAGTAACGAGCGAAACAAAGTTGCCCAGCGAGTAGCGAAGGCAATAATCTTTTAAAAAAGAAAAGGCGAGCGTTGCAGCGGAGGAGGGCGGAATCGGGTAGAGGGAGCGAAGCGTCCGCCTTTGGAGTGGGATTTCCCCTGCTGAGGGGGAATGAATAGAAATCCCGAGCCAACAGCGGCCCACGGCCCGATCCGCCCGCCGAAGCGTCTGCCCCGCGAGCCCACGGATTTTTTAAGAGTTGGCCCCGCGAATGAGCCGAAGAAATCCCGAGCCAACAGCGGCCCACGGCCCGATCCGCCCGCCGAAGCGACCGCCCCGCGAGCCGCCCCCACGTTTTTAATTTAATTATTGGAGGATATACTCAAATGACATTGGACCCGACGAAACAAGGCACTTCAGCCCATCAGACGGCTTCAGCAGCTACAGGTCACACCTATTGGGTAATTCCGGATGGCTACATCCCACCGGAGAGTAGCGGAACGCTGGAGAGTCATGAGAGCATCTGTGTATTAAACACAGGTACAACGGATGCGGAGCTGCACATCACAATCTATTTTGAAGACAGAGATCCACTTGAAGATATCGTTGCTGAAGTGCCAGCAAGAAGAACAAAACACATTCGTACCGCATCGCTCCGATCGGGAGAGCAGTCTATCCCGTCAGGCGTACCTTATGCCATCACTGTTTCGAGCAACATCCCTGTTATCATTCAGTACAGCCGCTTGGACACGACCCAGCCTGAATTGGCATTGATGAGTGTCATGGCGTATCCATTGGGATAACATGGCGACTGGGCATCAAAAGCAAGCCCAAAAAAAAGAAGACCCGTAATCTTGCATGTAATGCAGGTTTACGGGTCTTCTTTCATTACAATCACTTACTGTATTTATACGTGCTCGCATTAAGGATATCCACATGAACCTCCACTTTACCAAGCTTAAAACGCTCGAGGGGATCAGCACGTTGGGATACCTCTTGTTGCCATAAAGGCAGATTGTGGCGATAGAGGTGTTCCACCAGACCGTATGAATCGATCTTGCGTGACTTGGTTTTTTCGAACGTATCTCGGATTTGGGCTTCGATTTGTTTCTCTGCTTCCTGTTCCATGGCATGAGGAGACCGAGGAGCCCCATGATCTTCGGTGATGGAGCTTTTGACCGAGGTAACCAGATCGAATGTGATGCCATCTCCTTGTTTCCTCGCCTTGATTCTTGTCTTGGGATGACGAAGCATAAGGGTTAAATCAGGAGTTTTTCCACCATTCCCATATACGTATAGCGGGTACTGATGTACGCGCTCATAATTTACGTATCGTGTACCATCTGCGTCTGCTCCTGCAACTCTACCCTGACTTGTGCCTTTGGAAATGACATAAAACCCATCCATTCTAACAAGGGGTGGCGTTTTATCGCCGTTGAACCAGGTCTCGTTCCTCGTTGAAACCGAGGGTAAAAGAACGACGGAAGCCGGTTCCCGTAGTCCATCGAGAAGCTGATGGAGCCGGATAGGTTCGTACCCGGAATGTTGTTTGTATAGCCTCATGGGCTCAAATAACTCAATGGTCTGAGCGGATTGGTTCAACAATGCAGAGGGAGAGAGTATATCCGGAATATTATGCTCTGTAGCGTAGATCCAGGGTGTATATCTCAATTGGCCTGAATGAAGAAGTGTATTAAAGATATCCTCCAGTCGACCATCCAGTGCTTTTTTGGATAAGACAATAGCTTTAACATGAGTCCAGAGTGTTTGCTGCTGTGACGTTTCATACAAGTCGTTAATAGCCATGCTCAGAGTTGTACCTTCGCCACGTCCAGTCCAGATATCCCTTGTCTCCCGGGAAGTTGGCGTTTCCTGTTTTGCAATACTGGAAAAGTCAATCAGTTGGGCATAAGCAATGTACTGGTTGTCCACGTAATCTATTCCAATGGCCGTGATGAAGTTAATACTTTGCACCTCTTTGGAATCCCAGCACCCCGTTAGCAGGATCAAGCACCCCACAAGTAGGCCAATCATGGACGTGCATCTGGTCATGGCCCTTTTCTCCGACGAGTGGAATCTTGGGTGTGAAGTGCTTCTGGACGTTTGGTTCTTTTCATGGAAGGCGGCATGGATACGGCCTGAGTAAAGTCTCCGGGAATGTAGGGAGATACGGGAGCCAGATAGGATACGCCGTAACACTCTAAGGATACGAGGTGCACCAACAGGGCGAATAGTCCAATCATAAATCCGAATAATCCAAGAATGGAAGAGATAAGAAGCATCCCGATCCGGATATGGGCAGTAGCCCCGCTCAGCACGGTGTTCACGAGAATATAGCTGGAGATGACGGAGATCGCTACCGTGACAATGATGGTGGGAGACGTAATCCCGGCACGAATGGCTGCATCCCCAATGATAAGCCCGCCGACCACGCTGACGGTCTGGCCCAATGCACGGGGTAACCTGCGACCGGCTTCGTTAAATAGCTCGAACATAAAAATCATCAGAAATGCTTCCAGCGTCACCGGCATGGGTAGGCCCATCCGAGTACCCGCAATCGTAGCCAAGAGAGGCAGCGGGATCTGTTCCACATTGAAACTGGTCAGGCCGATATAGAAGGCAGGGAAGAAACAGGCAATCAGCAGTCCGGATATGCGTAAGATTCGTTCAAAGGTAACGATGAAAAAGGGTGTGCTTTCGTCTTCCGGAGATTTCAATTGATTGAAAAGTGTAGTTGGAGCGATTACCGCTACAGGAGAACCATCAATGAGAACGGCAAAACGTCCATTTAGCAAGGAATCAACGACAAAATCAGGACGCTCGGTATTATCTGTGAGCGGAAAGATACTCCGAACGCCTCCCATGACAGCCCTTTCCATGATCGAGGTACCCAGAATGCCATCAATCTCAATCTGATCCAGATTGTGTCGTGCTTCTTTCAGAATGTCTGGATTGATAATATCTTTTACATATAAAAGGCCAATAACAGTCTGGGTACGACCACCTTTGACATATTTCTCATAACACATCGAAGAGGTTTTCATTCGTTTACGAATAAGGGCAACGTTCGTGGTGAGTTCTTCGGTAAATCCATCACGCGGCCCTTTAACTGATGTCTCAATGGCTGATTCTTCTGGACTACGTCCCGGTATATCAGCGATATCCAGACTGCAGGACTGTACCCCATTGCCGAAAATGATCAGTAGTTGTCCACTAAAAATCAACAGATTAAGTTTCTTGGAATCCGTGAGATCCTCAATCGGATTTAAGGTTAATCCCAGTTCTTTGGGATGTGATTCCTCAATGATCAGGGAGTGCTGTTCCAGACGGGGAATAATAAATTGGTTAATTTGTTTACCGTCGACCAGACCATCGCAATAGAGCAAAATTACGGGTTGATCAGATTCATCTTTGACAGGAAAGGTCTGAATAACGACATCTGCACATGGATTGAACTGCTCTTTCAAAGAGGCAAGCAGTGTTTCATGGGACGTGGTGTCAATCGCTTGATGCTCCATGATGTTTCCTCCTCTGATGGCGTGAATGGATAAAGGCAACTGTTGTTGCGATAATCGCAAATCCGCTCAGATACACGAGATTGAACGGGAATATGTATTCGACCAGAACCTTTTCGAAGGTCATATCATCCAGAGGGAACAACATAGTTAGAATAAAGAAGACACCTAACGAGATACAACTGATGAGCCTTCTGGTAGAATTCTTAATATTCCATATTTCTACTACAATATACATAGCCAGACTGATTCGGGTGAACGAGCCTGCGAGCCACTGGTAGATGGAAAAGAAGTCGGTTTGAGCGATGTATTTGCCTAAGGAGGCAATACGCCATTCTTCAAAGGCGGGATATCGCATTTTGGCAGCCTCAAAAGGATCGAATTCCACAATCGCCCCAATGAGTGGGCCTACAGTCAGTCCCACAATAATGAGTGCGAGCAATAGATACTGCCATACACGTATACGTTTGGTGAGATGAGGCTGGATGTACCAGATGAACAGCAGTTCAAACATGCCTGAAAGACTGTAAACCATGCCTTTAAGAACGGGGTGCCAACCATGTTCAAGCAGAGGTAACAGACGACTGTAATCCTTGTATTGGGTATTCACGATAGCAACATAGAAGCCCAGCAGTACCACCAGTGGAAGGATCAATCCTGCCGTAAATGCCAGCGAGCGAATACCTTTATACGCAGCGTAGGCACAGAGCGACATCAAAGCAATGCTGGTTACCAATATTGGCGTTTCGGTCAAATAGTTTGTTTTGGCCCAAGTGGTGGTATCGTGCAGGGTAAAATAGATGACGCATAGAAAAAAGAGACTGTTCCCAACTCGAAAGAACAGGCCAATGGGCTTGCCGAGACGGGATGTCAGCCATTCATGTAGGGTTTGATGCTGGAGGAAACGAGAGACATAAGCGAGCATTAGCGCAAATACGAGAAATGGTCCGGCTGATAACAGGACGGAAATCCAAGAATCCCTTTTGGCCGCAGCCAAAAGGGCAGGAATAATCAGAACATGGCTGATCAAGCCAACGGACAACATGATCAACATCATAGCTTGTAAAAAAGAAGGCTGTGTTCGTTTCATGCTGAGGGGTCCCCTTTTCCCAGTAGACTGTCCTCAGCAGTGTTAACGGGATTGGAGCGCTTCATACCGTCAGTCGAAATAACGAATACCCATGGCTTCTCTTACCTGTAGCATCGTTTCCCGAGCCGCTTTCCTGGCCTGTCGTGTCCCCTCAATAAGAATTTCTTTCAACTATCCGTATCACGCTTTGATCCCACTGACCAGCCTGTGTTTGCGGCCGCTCATATTGGTGCCAAGTACACCGGCGATGATCAGTAATGCTCCGATAAAGTGATAGCCACTAACAGGTTCGTTCAGTATCCATGCGCCCCCTACGATGGAGATGAGTGTGGACAGATTGCTGAATACACTCATTTGAGAAGCCTCCAAATGGGTCAGGGCATAGCTAGCGAGCAGAGTGGAGATCATGGTGGAGAGGATCGCCAGATAAGCGAGTGCACCCAGATAGGATGCATCACCAAGTGGTTTGATGTAGTCCATCAGGGAACCACTGGACGCATGTCGGATCAGGGAAGCAGCGTTAAACACAATACAGCCAACCATCAGTGTGACCCATGTTAATTCCATCGGTTTATACTTCTGGGCTAATGGTCTCGCAAGCACACCATAACCTGCAAAACAAACTGTGGATAGCAGCAATAATGCAATGCCTTTCAGGTTACCCACTGACATGACACTTCCTTGCATCATGAAAATAAAAACCACTCCAGCGACAGACAGAAGCAGGAACAGCTTCTGCATCGTGGATGTGCGTTCCTTCAGGAAGAGTGAAGCGAGAACGAGTGTGAATACAGGAGCCATAGCCTGAATAATACCGGCTTCCGATGAGTTGGAAGATACGAGTCCAAAGGCTTGAAAGGCAAAAAATAAAACGGGAGACAGCAGCCCGAGTGGAATGATTCGCCACAGATCACGAAGGCTCAGTCGTATTTTGATCCAGCCAAAAATGACAGGAATGCTGACAACGATCAGCGACAGGGCGAATCGGTGGGCAAGCACATCAATCGGATGTGCAACAGTGACGGTCATTTTAACAAATAGAAAGGATAGCCCTATAATAGCCGCGTACAGTATTGCTGCGATATAAGCGTATCCCCGAGAGTGGGTTGTGTTCATGAATGCTCCTCCAATACAGTAGTCATAGCGTTTTTATCTTTTATTATCCTGAAATATGTCAGGTTCGAGGCACATGCTGGCCTTATTCAATATACTGCCGGGTGCATCGTGCTACAATAGATAAAAGGTTGAACTGTATCGGTACAGTTGTTGGAGAGGGATGAGTACATTGAGAAAATACGAAGTGATTGCCGAAGCATTAAAGCAGTGGATTCAGGAACAGATGCAGCAGCAGGATCGGCGCCAGTGGGCAGATAAGGGCATTCGACTGCCAGCCGTTCGAGTTGTAGCAGAACAATATCAATGCAGTGTAAGTACGGCGATTCGTGCATATGAGTGGCTGGAGCAGCGGCATTTGGTGTATGCCATACCTCAATCTGGCTATTATGCTGTACAGAACGGGACAGGTGCTCAGGACATGGACTGGCAGGGAGCATTGGACTTCGCTTCGGCTGCTCCCGATCCAAGGGTGTTCCCTTATGCAGACTTTCGTCATTGTGTGGATCAGGCAATGGAGAAGAAGCAGGCAGAGTTATTCATGTATGGAACGGATCAGGGATTACCTTCGCTTATTCTGCTGTTGCAGAAGCAGTTTGCGGATTATCAGGTGTTTGCGAGAACGGAGCAGTTCTTTATCACATCAGGTGTGCAACAGGCACTGGCTGTACTTGCATTGATGCCTTTTCCCAATGGAAAGAGAAAAGTATTGGTGGAACTACCGACCTATCACAATATGCCCTCCCTGCTGAGTGGGTTGAATGTGCCGATTGCCGGTGTGAGACGTGCCCTGGATGGACTGGACTGGGCCTCGCTTGAACGTCAGTTTGCTGAGGGAGATATCAAGTTTTTTTATGTCATGCCGCGTTTTCACAATCCGATTGGCACTTCGTTAACTGTTGCTGAGAAGAAGAGACTAATCCGGCTAGCACAGCGGTACGATGTCTATCTGGTGGAGGACGATTATTTGGCCGATCTGGAGGACAACACGAAACAGGACCCGCTATGGTCTTATGATACGGAAGGTCGGGTCATCTATCTGAAGAGTTACTCCAAAATTTTGTTTCCAGGCTTACGCATTGGTGTAGCTGTTCTGCCCACACCTTTAATCCAGTCCTTTGGTGCGTACAAAAAAATGCTCGATATCGACACTTCCGTCCTGTCTCAAGCTGCTCTGGAAATCTATGTGCACAGCGGTATGTTTGCTCATCACAGGAAAGTGATCCGTAACCGGTATGCTACCCGGATGAACGCGGTGCATGAGCAACTGGACTCATATCCAGACTTTGCTCCGTTTATGGAGGCTCCTCGAACAGGAGGGGAGCATACCGTATTACCTTTGGCGGGTGATGTGCCGCTTCGTGTTCTGGTGTCCCGGCTCCAAAAGCGCGGAGTCATCGTTGATACGACTGAACGGTATTATCCGGAGGGAACATATCAGGCGAATCAGAATCAGATGCTGCGCTTGAACATCTCCAATGTGCCGAAGCAGCGAATCGAAGAAGGGATACAGAAGATCCGGGAGGAAATTTTGAAACTTCAGATCAGGCAGAGATAACGTGAAGAATCGCAGTGTTGTCCGTAAATAACAAAAGGCGTCCACACAAGTTAATCACTTGTTGGACGCCTTTTCCATGAGTTGCTATCCATCAATCATACAGCTTGTACGCTACATGTGAATGAAATTAATCCGATTTATTCCTGAGCCATTGCCTTGAAGGAAGCTTCTGCGGCTTCCAAAGTAGCTTGAACATCCTCGTCTGTATGAGCCGTGGTCAGGAACCATGCTTCATATTTGGACGGAGCGAGGTTAATCCCACGGTCCAGCATGTGACGGAAGAAGGAAGCAAACAGCTCTCCATCCGTGTCTTGAGCATGATCGTAGTTCGTAACTGGGTGGTCACAGAAGTGGGTGGAGAATGCACCACGAATCCGGTTGATCGTTAGTGCAATCCCATGACGGTCAGCAGAAGCTTGCAGGCCTGCTGTCAGGTCGATAGCAAGACGTTCCATCTCTTCATATACACCCGCACCTTGCAGGACCTCCAGACAAGCGATACCAGCCGAGATGGATGCAGGGTTACCAGCCATCGTTCCCGCCTGATAAGCCGGGCCGAGCGGAGCAACCTGCTCCATAACGTGTTTACGGCCGCCGTACGCACCGATTGGCAGGCCGCCACCAATAATTTTACCAAGAGCCGTCAGATCCGGTTCAATCTCTGCATGATTATCGAGTCCGGCATACGTCTGTGTAGAACCGTAATGGAAACGGAAAGCCGTAATGACCTCGTCATAGATAACCAGTGCACCGTTAGCCCGTGTCATGGCACAGAGGCCTTCCAGGAAGCCAGGCTCCGGCATAACCATACCGAAGTTACCAACGATCGGTTCAACCATGACCGCGGCAACATCATCACCCCAGCGCTCCAAAGCATCTTTCAGGGCTTCCAGGTCATTGTAAGGCACAGTAATGACTTCTTGTGCAATACTGGCTGGAACTCCCGCACTGTCGGGAATTCCGAGCGTAGACGGGCCAGAACCGGCAGCAACAAGCACCAGATCCGAGTGGCCGTGGTAACATCCGGCGAATTTTACGATCTTGTTGCGCTTGGTGTAGGCACGAGCTACCCGAATTGTAGTCATAACCGCCTCTGTACCGGAGTTTACAAAACGAACTTTATCCATGGAAGGAATAGCTTCCTTCAGCATTTTGGCGAGCTTGATCTCAAGCTCTGTCGGGGTACCGTACAGCACGCCATTTGCTGCTGCTTCCGTAATGGCCTGCGTGATATGCGGGTGGGCATGTCCTGTAACAATCGGACCATAAGCGGCCAGATAATCAATATAACGGTTGTCATCGACATCCCAGAAGTGGGCGCCTTGGGCTTTTTTCATAAATACAGGTGCTCCACCACCAACGGCTTTGAACGAGCGTGAAGGGCTGTTAACACCCCCAACAATATGTTCGAGTGCTTCTGCGTATAAAAGTTCGGAACGGGAACGTGATGTATTCATAAGATAACTTCCTTTCGTAATTCAAAATATAATAAAATAACAAGCTACAGAAAGATATGATGATTTTCTCATAAAGATATAGCCGGGCACAACGAGAGGGCAGCGTAATGGCTGCCCTCTGCATGTTTACATTACTGAGCCGGTTGCTGTGACTTTTGATCGTCACCACTGGCTGTTTTATCTTCGGTGCTGGTCGTACTATCATCCGTTGTAGCAGGTGGATGAATAATATCCTGAATATGCTGCTTCAGCTTCTCTTCATTCGTAACCGTCAATACTTGTGCTCCGCCTGCTGTACGTTCTTCTTTCAACAGGTTCATTGGCGGAATTTGCTCACTGCCATTCATGCTGCTTTGGTATCCAAGTCCTCCGAGCTTCCACATATCGGAAAGCGTCAGATTCGTATCCACATACGGATTGACCTGTTCCAGAATGGCAGGTAGCTTGGCAATGGTAGTCGTTGACTGCATTTTCGCCGTTACAGCTTTCAGCAATTCACGCTGACGCTCGGAACGAGCGAAATCCGACATCGCATCATGACGGAAACGAACGTACATGAGCGCAGTCTCGCCATCCAGATGCTGATACCCTTTTTTGAGATCAATATCGTATTCATTATTGTCTGCTTTACTTGTATAGTGCATGTCCTTCTCCACATCAAAATCGACACCGCCAACGGCATCCACCAATTTGATGAATCCTTGGAAATCCGTATACACATAATACTGTACAGGAATGCCAAGCAGGTCACCGGCAGCTTGCATTGCTGCGTTAGGGCCATGGGTGATGGCAGTGTTGATCCGCTCCTTGCCATACCCGTCAATATCGACGTATGTGTCGCGCAGAATGGAGAACAGATTAATTTTTTTGGTAAGGGGGTCAAGCGATACGACCATCATGCTGTCGGAGCGGGGAACTTCGCCTTTTTTCAATCCACGTGCATCGACACCCATAACGAGAATATTTACTGTTTCTGTGCCTTCCCATTTTGGTGGGTCAGGAGTATTTACTTTCTCCACATTTTCGATACCTGCGAAGGGTGAATCGTCACCGTCCTTTGCCAAACCGTCCAACTGATTGAGAATAGAACCGAAATAGTATGCCGCTGCTCCTCCGATAATTAACACGAAGGCGGCAAGAGAAATCCAGATGGTTCTCTTCGTCTTTCTGGTCATGCTAGCTCTCCTTTGTATTTGAGATGAAATAAAAAACGAGTTCGGGTATTGCTGAATTTTGACTGATACCATTATAATTTCTTTTTGGGCTACAAGCAATTTCAACAAAATCCAAGTGAGGTATAATCATGCTGGCGATTGATGTCAAAGATTTGCGCAAGTCGTTTAGCGTCCAGAAAAGCCGAGGTGGGCTGAAGGGCGCATTCCAAGACCTGTTTGCACGTCAATACCAGGAGGTATTGGCTGTAAATGATATTTCATTTCAGATTCCGCAAGGCGAAATATGCGGATATATTGGGGAGAACGGTGCCGGTAAATCAACAACAATTAAGATGTTGACCGGCATTTTGGTGCCTACTTCAGGGCAAATATCGGTTGGTGGATATGTTCCGTATCAGGAACGAGAGAAGTTTGTACAGAATATTGGTGTTGTTTTTGGTCAGCGCAGTCAATTATGGTGGGATATTGGCGTTATCGAATCTTTCCATTTATTGCGCAAAGTATATCGTGTAGGAGAAGCCGATTTCCGCAAACGACTGGATGAACTGGTTGAGCGGCTGCAATTGCAGGACCTGTTAAGTCGTCCGGTACGGAAGCTCAGTCTCGGTCAGCGTATGCGCTGTGAGTTGGTGGCAGCCTTGTTGCATAACCCGAGTATTGTTTTCCTGGACGAGCCAACCATTGGCTTGGATATTGTCGTGAAGTCGGAGATTCGGGATTTCCTGAAAGACATGAACAAGGAGCATGGAACGACTATTTTGCTCACAACCCATGATTTGCAGGATATTGAGGCCTTGTGTTCCCGGGTCATCATGCTTGATGCAGGCAACATCATCTATGATGGAGGTCTGGATCATCTGAAGTCCCAATGGGGCAAAGAACGGGAAATCCGCTTCAAATTCGGTTCAGCGCACAACATTAGTCAGATGCAGGAATGGACTGCGGCATTGCCTGTACGTTGGACAGTTGAGAATGAATTGTCCGCATCCGTATGGATTCCGCTGGAACTGAACGTTTCGGATGTACTCGGACGTGTCGTTGGACAAGCTGATATTACCGATATTCAGATTATCGAGATCAACACGGATGAGATTGTGCGCAGTATATACCAATCCGGTTCCGCAGAGCGTCCCGAGATTGTGGGAGCAGGGAAAGAAGCGGTGGGTGTATCCTGAGATGAATAGTGCATTTATTGATTTTATGCGCATCCGTTTTCTAACGATGCTGGCATACCGGGTGAATTATTACTCCGGCATTTTGATATATACGCTGAATATCGGCGTGTATTACTTTACCTGGCAAGCCATTTACGGTAGCAGTGGTGAACTTGGCGGCTTCACGGCAGCGCAGATGACCACGTATATCGCCGTATCCTGGATGGCACGTGCTTTTTACTTTAACAACCTGGATCGGGAGATTGCCGCAGACATACGGGATGGCTCCATTGCGATTCAATTCATCAGGCCGATCAATTACGTTATGGTCAAAATGATGCAGGGTCTTGGCGAAGGCATTTTCCGCTTCCTGCTGCTCATGATTCCGGGGATGCTCATTGCCATTCTGCTATTCCCGGTTGAATTGCCTACGGCTCCATCGGCGTGGATTGGCTTTCTCGTCATGCTGTTCTTCAGTTTCCTCATTAATTCCCAGATTAATGTGATAACGGGACTGGCGGCATTCTTTGTGGAAAACAATGAAGGCATGATGCGTATGAAACGCGTCGTGGTGGATCTGTTCTCCGGTCTAATCATCCCGATCAGCCTGTATCCAGGCTGGATGTCCGCGGTGATGAAGGTATTGCCTTTTCAGGCCATTACGTATCTGCCCGGTTCCGTGTTCACTGGAAGAGTGGAAGGTACCGCCATCTGGAGTGTACTCGGTATTCAGGTGTTCTGGTTTGCCGTGTTACTGCTTCCGATGGTACTGATCTGGCGTAAGGCGCGCAAGCGTCTGTTCGTGCAAGGGGGATAACAGATATGTACTATATGGGTCTGATCTGGGAATATTTGAAGAACTACATGAAAACACGTCTTACGTACCGTGCCGACTTCTGGGTGGAGATCTTATCGGATCTGCTGTTCCAGGCGACCAACCTGATCTTTATCTTCGTGGTCTTCCGTCATACGGATAACCTGGGCGGCTGGAGTGAGAGTGAAGTTCTCTTTGTTTATGGATATTTTATGGTGCCATATGGGATATTTAGTTGCTTTATTAATCTGTGGGGATTCAGTGAGCGGTACATCGTCAAAGGCGAGATGGATCGGATCCTGACACGCCCTGCACATAATCTGTTCCAGATCTTGCTTGAAAATGTAGACCCGCCTGCACTCGTGGGCTCATTTATCGGCTTGATCATCATGATCTTCAGCGGAGCAGAGATGGGTCTGATGCTGGAATGGTGGCATATCCCTGCATTGATTATTTTGGCACTCAGCTCAGTCATGATCTATGCCGGCATCTATACCACATTGACTTCGTTGTCCTTTTACTCGGATGCGCCAACAGGTATTCTGCCGTTGATGTATAACATTCAAGGATACGGACGCTACCCGGTAACGATCTATAACCGTGCCATTCAGGTGTTGTTAACCTGGATCATTCCGTTTGCCTTCGTGGGGATCTATCCCGCAGCCTTATTCTTGGAAAGGTCCGAGATGCATCGCATGGCGCTGCTTACACCTGTGATGGGATTGGTGTTTGGTTCGATGGGCTTGCTTCTGTGGAATTATGGCGTGAAGCGGTATCGCGGAGCAGGTTCATAATAACGCCCTATAGCAATTCATGGGGGAGATTAAGGAGGAACTGACATGACGTTAAATATAGGCGAATTGGCACCGGATTTTGAGCTTCCGTCCAGTACGGGAGAATCGGTAAAGCTTTCGGATTACCGCGGACAGCGGGTACTGCTTTATTTTTACCCCAAGGATATGACTTCGTCCTGTACGCAACAGGCTTGTGATTTTCGGGATCGACATGCTGAATTTGAAGGGCTGAACACGGTCATTCTCGGAATCAGCACCGATCCGATGAAACAACATGACAAGTTTATTGCCAAGTATGGACTGCCGTTCACCTTGTTGTCGGATGAAGAGCACGTTGTAGCCGAGCAATATGGTGTATGGCAGCTGAAGAAAATGTATGGCAAAGAGTACATGGGGATGGTTCGCTCTACATTTCTAATTGATGAAGAGGGAACGTTGATCAAGGATTGGTCCAAAGTTCGGGTCAAAGGACATATCGAGGCTGCACTTGAAGCGCTGAAGGCCATATAGGCTACCCTGTAAAATATTCACCAATAATATAAAGGCTGTGCTCGCGGAAGTTGCCGTGAACACAGCCTTTTGCATATTCGGATTTTTCAATCAGAGGGAATTGTTTTGCTTCCTTTTGTTGGAACGAATGCGATGAACCAGCAGGAGGAACAGCGGGATAATGAAGCTGACGGTGATATCCCAGTCTACCCAAGCAGGCATGATCGTAGTGGTGTAGAAAATAACATTTGGAGCAATCAGGACACCGAGGGCGAATAATAACAGAGCCGAAGGCAGAATGAGAGGTTTATACGTCTTTAATCGAAATAATTGTGCTGTTCCCAGCACAAAGGCGAATAGATATAGCAGACTTTTGAAATAGGTAGATATTAACCAGGCGATAGCCATGAACGCTTCGATACGTTCGAAGAAATTACCTATATTAATTTTCTGCGAAAGGGCGTATGAGATATAGATGCTATGCTGCGTCAGTATAGGTCCCATCACCATGAGCGAAATGAGCAATAGCAAGCTTAACAGTAATCCTCCGAAGAAAGTAGCTAACAGAAAATCCCGCTTAAAATGAGGTCCTGAATTTACATATGGGAGAAACACGGAGAGAACGACAAGCTCGCCAAAGGAAGTAAACGCTGCGCGGATGATTGATTCCACAAGATGTATCCAGGGTGTGTTAAAGTACGGCTGCAGATTTGCGATTTCAGCTTGAGGCATGAGTCCCAAATAGAGAGAAATGATAAACAACAAAACGACAGGGGTCAACAGTTCGGAGCTTAACCCAATAGTCCGAAAACCATGAATAAGCCCCCAGGCAAGGGTGCAAATGATCATCAGAATAATGACCCGAATTGGGGTCTTTAGATAAATTTGGGTAGTCAAGAAGTCACCGACCTCACGGACACATATGGATGCACCTATGGCAAAATAAAATAGATAAGCAATTGAAAGCACGGAACCAGCCCATGTCCCGAGTATTTTTTTACAAATTTCAAAAAGACTCAACTGAGGATGTGTTCGATGGAGTTTGTACAGAATCCACATGATACCAACACCGATCGGCAGACTAACTAGAGAACAAAACCATGCGTCCTGCTTGCCTACTGCGGTAACGAGTGAAGGATAGATGAGAACCATATCTCCAACCATGACCAGGAAAGTGAGCAGGGTGAACTGCCGAATCGTGAGTTTTTCTTTCATCAACATGTTCTATACTCCTTCCCGTGGATTAATACTTTAGCATCTTTCAAAATTATCCTTCCGTTGTTGGTTGGGGTTGTGAATTGGATTTTCTGCGCGACTTCACTAAGGTTATTAGAACCAGCATACCCGGAAGTATGATGCCTAACGTGGTATCCCAATCTACCCAGTACGGAACGATGGTAATGATGATAAACGTCAGACTAGGCGCGATGAGATTGGCCATTCCATATACGAGCATGGTCGATGGCAGAATGAGCATCTTGAACTGCTTTAGCTTGAAGAGTTCTGCACATCCAACAATAAAGGCATACAAGTAGATCATTGCTTTGAAATAGGTGGATATGAGCCACGAGCAAGCCATGATCACCTCGATTCGCTCAAAGAATCCGCCAATGCTAATCTTCTGAGACAAAATAAAGGAAGCGTATATATTGTGTTGGGTAAGAAAAGGTCCGAGTACGAGCATGGATATCGTAACCAGAACAGCAAGGATCAGGTTGCCCAGCCCCGCAGAAATAATGATGTCACGCATACGATGGCGACTTCTTGCAACGTAGGGCAGGATCATCAAAATGGGAATGGTTTCGCCGATGGGGTATATGATACTCACCAGAATACCCTGAGCTATGGATACAACGCCCGTATCTGTTACGGGCTCCAGATTACTGGTGTCCACCTGTGGCAGAAGACAGAAGGCGAGTACCACGATGAACAATATAGCGATGGGCATGAGCAGTTCACTAGTTCTCGCGATGGTCTCCAAGCCATGGTATACACCCCATCCGATAGCAATAACAAACATGAGAATGATGACACGAATAGGGGTATACTGAAAAATTTGGGAGGTCATAAAATCACCAACCTCCCGGGTATGTGTGGATGTACCAATCAAGAAGAAGAACAGGTAGAAGCATGAAAAAAGGGTGCCAGGCCAAAAACCCAAAGTACTCCGGGCAATCTGCACCAGATTTTTCCCCGGATGCATACTGGCCAATTTCATAATCAGGGCCATGAGAGCCATCCCGAGTGGAACGCCAATAAGGGCACATATCCAAGCATCTTGCTTGGCATAGGACGTGATGACGGAGGGGTAGATCAGCATCATATCTCCAATCACTAACATAAATGTTAGGGTGGACAATTGTCTTGTTCCGATCCTTCCCTTTTCAAGCATGATGTACCCTCCCTCCTCGTCTAAGTTCCAGTCAAACGTGCTAATAAATGGTTCACGGGCTCATAGATCCACATAATGATATAGAGTGGGCTGGGAAATTCCCATAAATTGGACGCTATGACACCGAAGACTGTAGCCGTAAGAAGCATTGCACTATATACGGCGGTTTCTCTCCACTCCTTCCGGCGAATGAGACCAGGCAGATCAACCCAGCCAATAATCACTGCTACGATGAGAACCGCGAGTGTAAGCAGCACTTCTCTCACTCCTTCATTTCATTTTTGAATGAATCGTCCAGTGTACCTACACGTTTAATCTGCACATTGGCTTTGTATTCGATATCCAGATCTTCAAAATGTTTGTCCCAGTCACTTTCCATCGTTTTGAAAAGTTTGGGATCAGCATGGAACACTTCCTGTCCAAAACCAAATATATCGACATGGAATTTGCGTCTTACTGAATTGATAGATTTCTGCATCAGTTCAATTAACCGCTCTTCACTATCGGATTCCAACTCTTTGAGAACTTTCATGGAACCAATTTTGATGTCACATTCGACTGCACCGATGGAAGAGACATTCTTGATATCAATGTTGATTACAGGCTTGCCGTTTACGATTTTGGCTTTTCTCTTCGTTGTTGTGCGGAGTGCCTTAAATGTCACGTTGCCCTTCTTGCGACAAGGCAGGTGACTGACGGTAGACTGCACATTGTCACGAATGTAATTGTATCCTTTGGATTCATCCTCCGTTAACCAGCCAATCAGCTTGTCTTTCCTGAAAACACTCAGTCCTGTTGAATTAAGACGGGCAGGGGATCGGATGGTGGCTATATTCTCTTTATGACCACTTTGTTCTTGGTTACCGAGAACCTCTATTCCCGTAATGACAGGCTGAATGCCGGGAGATAACATGAACTCAATTAATTGATCCCCTGTTACCGTGGTGGTGGGGGACCAGGTCTTGGAGGATACATCCAGAGAATTAAACAACTTCTCCGCAGGAATATTTTCTAAAGGTGTAAGTACATCAAGTACATGGGAGGCCGTTGTATTCTTTGCCACCATAACGTAATAATCAGGTCGAACCGTAGGTTCGCGCATCAATGCTTCCATAACATCGTAAATGCCCTCTTTACGGGCATATTCTTCGCCAAATACCAGCACGCGGATATGCGCCATGAATATGCGGCGTGGACTGGTCTCCGTTAATTTCTGAATCGCTTCAAACAAAGTGGTAGCGGATGCTTGATACTGGGTAACCGGCGTACCTTTCCCTCCGCCTGCCTTGGAAGATACCTCATTCGGAACAACGACTTGAGCACTTACTTTGATCATGTCGCCATCTTTGTCCACGCCGAGACCAAGCATAATGCCAAGTTCA
Organism: Paenibacillus sp. SZ31; assembly: GCF_012912005.1. Taxonomy (GTDB): domain Bacteria; phylum Bacillota; class Bacilli; order Paenibacillales; family Paenibacillaceae; genus Paenibacillus. The sequence goes on along the minus strand of NZ_JABBEA010000019.1, from coordinate 13,699 downwards.
TTCAATTCCTGGCGATCCCAGCATCCGGTAAGGAGAGGAAGCAGAATGGCACAGGATAAAATTAAGCGTAAGCATCTGTTCATTGATGTGCACTCCTTACCGAATTACCGCTTCGTTTTTTTGGTGGACTGTCTGACTTCATTCGTTGTGTTAGTAGAGAGCGGTCGTGTTTTCATATGGGACCAGGGCACACGAAAGATCGTGTCTTTGAGATCTTTCTGAATAAAAGGTGCAAAGGGAGACATGTAGGACACCCCGAAGGAACGCAAGCTACATAGGTGGGTCACGGTAATTAACAGCACAATCAGGATGCCATAGAATCCAAAGGCAGCTGCCAGAATCATTAATACGAATCGTAAAATACGGACAGAAATAGATAATCCATTTTCAGGGATGACATAGCTGGATATCGCAGTAATCGATACGATAATAACCATTGCAGCGGATACAACCCCCGCATCTACCGCGGCTTGACCTATAACAAGCGTTCCGACAATGGACACGGCCTGACCGACCGTTTTCGGTATCCGAATGCCCGCTTCCCGCAAAATTTCATATGTTAGCTCCATAAGTATGGCTTCAATGAAGGCGGGAAAAGGTACGCCTTCTCGCTGTGCTGCCAGACTAATAAGCAGGTTGGTAGGCAACATCTCCTGATGGAAAGTGGTAATGGCAATATAAAAGGATGGGGCGAGCAGGGCGATAAAAAAGGCCAGATATCGGATCATTCGAATCAGCGTACTGATATCGGCTCGTTGATAGTAGTCTTCTGGAGACTGAAAGAAATGAACAAACAAAGCGGGAACAAGCAATACAAAAGGTGTCCCGTCCACAATGATTGCAACACGCCCTTCAAGCAAAGCGGCCGACACGGTATCGGGTCTTTCACTGTTATAGACCGTGGGAAAGATCGTTCCCGTCTTGTCCTGTACCAGTTCCTCGATATAGCCACTCTCAAGGATACTGTCGATATCGATCTCATCGAGCCTTCGACCCAGTTCTTCTACAATTTCCTGATCCACGATATGTTCCAGATAGAGCACAGCAACTCGGGTCTTGGTAACCTTACCGATTTCTCTTTCTTCGATCCAGAGATGAGGATTGCGGATTCGTTTGCGAATTAATGAGGTGTTGGTCCGCAGGTTTTCGTTGAAGCCCTCCATCGGTCCCCGAACGACGGTTTGGGAGACCGGCTCTCCAACGGATCGATCTTCCCAGCCTGCTGCACCAATCTTCAATCCTCGTACAGATCCTTCAAGCAGTAAGATAGCTGATCCCGAAAGAAGTGCATTCATTACATCCTGCATATCATCCACCAGTAATACATCACTGGCGATCAGAATATCATTCTGAAGGTAGCTGAGATGTTCATCGTCTGCGGAGAATTCAGGGAGATCACGCTTTTGCAATAATGATTCCATGATGGAATGATTCAGAATCTGCACGTCCACCAATCCATCGATGTATAACATGACGGCAGGAAATTTATGTAGACACTGGAGAGGGCGCATCATTAAGTCGTTGCTGTTCCCCATCACCTGCTTGCAGTATTCCATATTTTCGTGCAGATCCGGAGAGATTTGCCTGTGATCTTGACCGTCCAGCTTGGATTCTCGCATACCTTCACCTCCCTATACACCCTATATTTGCAAGTTAGTATGACCTGGATGAATTCGGATTATCACAAAAAAGAATGATGGATGCTCCTTCCGTTTGGATAAACGCAAAAAAAGGAGCCGCGATGACACGCAGCTCCTTACTTATAGATAGACGTTGGATTAAATTTATTTTTGTCGTTGTCGAACAGGGGTAGGCTTGGATACGGATCTCGCTGCCAACGCTTTGCGGTAACGGTAAAGTACGGCTGCGATGAGCAATAAGCCGATTCCTCCCACGATATATGCTGCATATTGATGTGCCAGATGGAATACGGCATTCCACTGGGGGCCAAATATTTTGCCAATACCTAGAAATAGCACGACCCAGAACAACGCGCCTGAATAGGCGTAGAGAGCGAATTTACGAAAAGGAACAGCGGCTATGCCCGCGAAATATCCGGTGAAATGCCTTACTCCCGGAATGAAATAACCGATGAAGATCAAGGCATTACCATACTTGGCAAACCACTTTTGTGTTTTATCGAGCTTGTCCTGCTTCAGTAGAAACCACTTTCCGTATCGTGTTATGAAGGGCAGGCCTGCTTTGGCACCAATAAAATAAGTGATGGTCATGCCAATTGTTGTTCCTAGAAACGCCAGTATGGTGAGGATTCCGAAATCGAGATGTCCCTTGTACGAGAGAAACCCTGCGTAAGCCATCGTCGTTTCACCCGGAAAGGGAAGTGCGATGAATTCAAGCAACAAGCCAAAAAACAAGACGCTGTATCCGTAGGACCCAAACAGATGTTGGATCTTCTCAAGCAATTCCAATAGATTTCACTCTCCTGAAGACGGGGTGGGAGCCTAATTCCTCTCCAAGGTGTTTTGAATACGTTCTGCCTGTCCATTATGCTACCTAATCCGAGGCGAAGAATCAATCACGCTTCATACCAAATTGTGAAAAATTATTAAACAAAATCGCGTCTTTTTTCAATGAAGCCCCCATATAATTCTAACAAATCTGCTGAAGTCTATCAGCAAATTACTAGAGACGGTGGAGGTCGATTCGTAAATGGTACAGAGACCGGAATTCAGAATCAAGGAAAAAGGGGAAATCTCCGCAACACCTATACATATGTTTTTATCTGGACAATGGTCTGTCATTCTAGTACGAATTGCGATATTACTATGTGCATTTGCTGCATATATAGGCACGGCTAACGTATCTTCTGCTTTCGGCTCAGATGAGCCTGTCTCGGCAGAGAAGAATACCCAAGATAAGGTGGTCTATCTGAGTTTTGACGACGGACCGGGTAACCATACCCGTGAAGTATTGGATATTTTACGCAAGGAGCAGGTTCCGGCTACATTTTTCGTACTGGGTGAGCAGGCTGAGCGTTATCCCGAGTTAATCCGGGCGCTTGTGGAGGATGGACATGCTCTGGGCAATCATACGTTCAATCATCAATACGAACAGCTGTACAGTGATTTCAAAGTGTTCTGGAAACAGATCAAGCAGACAGAGGAAGTGCTGGAGCGTATAACCGGTTTCCGTCCGGATCTGGTGCGAGCACCTGGCGGCACCTATGGACATTTTGACCAGAGTTATTTTGATTTGCTCCAACTGGGCGGATACACGGTTATGGACTGGAACGTCGACAGTGGGGATTCCAAGCGCAAAGGTGTTCCGGCCAAAGAAATTCTCAGCAATTCGACCAAAGTACCTGCGGGAGCACGTTCGGTCATTGTTCTGATGCATGACGGAGGTGCACATGCGGAAACGGTCAAAGCACTTCCGGGTATTATCAAATATTATCGTGATCACGGATATCGTTTTGACACGATGAAGAGTACGGATCAACCGGTTCAATTCCGTGTACATCCAGATGGTAAGTATAAGGCCCGCAAGGCACCAGGAAAGGCCTGGATCACAGAACATGTAGAAGCGAATGCGACGTTGTGGCTCGAAAGCAAGAAGCTGAAGGTAGAGGTGGGATTGGCTGCGGCTACCTTGCAACCGGGTGAGTTCCGCATGGAGGGTCAGCGAATCATGGTGCCTTTGCGTACGTTTATGAAAAAATTCGGGGGCAGCACTCGCTGGGACCCTGAAACAAGGACAGCCACAGCTGTATGGAAGGAAAGAACGATTCATGCAGACAGTGTGAGTGGAACGCTGACAACGACCGGGGCAATGGAAACGGGAGCGGTACAGAGTCAGGGGGGAACCATCTGGGTTCCGTTACGTGAGTTACTGGAGCAGATGGGATTACGGGTGAATTCCTTAACCAGTAATGAAGCAGAGTGGACGGTGAAGGCAGGCTCTTCCATATCCATTTCGGCAATGAATCTCATATTTAAGTATAAAATGATCTGAAGAAAGTCATTCTTGCAGGACTATTCTCTCTACTTCCGGGCAACACTGAATCATAGATTAATATGGCTCAGGAATGCCGATGGATGGAAGGAGATTGAGAGAAATGTCTTATATTCGAATGGAACATGAACATGCGGTTGAATTGTTAAACAGGGTCATGAAGCGTGTTGAAAGTGTGATTGTTGGCAAAAAACAAGAGATTCGTTATGTCCTCACTGCAATGCTTAGTGGGGGTCATGTCCTTCTGGAAGATGTGCCGGGTACCGGGAAAACGATGCTGGTTCGTGCTGTTGCTTCTGCGCTGGATTGCTCTATGGGGCGGATTCAGTTCACGTCCGATGTGATGCCGGCAGATGTAACGGGCACTTCAATCTATCAACCCCATACAGCTGAATTCAAGTTTCGGCCCGGGCCCGTCATGTCCAATATCGTCCTCGCTGATGAAATAAATCGGGCTTCACCCCGTACCCAGTCTGCCCTCCTGGAGGCAATGGAGGAACGACGTATTACGGTTGATGGCACAACCTATGCCTTGCCACGTCCCTTCTTTCTGTTGGCGACACAGAATCCGTTACAGTTCGAGGGTACGTACCGTCTGCCTGAAGCGCAGTTGGATCGATTTATCATGAGGATTGGACTGGGGTATCCCGATCCGGAACAGGAATTGGAATTGTTAACCCGCATGCAAAATAGAGAAGCGCTTGATGATCTTCGCCCCGTCCTGCTTGCGGAAGAGGTCGTAGCTATGCAGCGTGAAGTCAAACAGGTACATGTTGATCCGGTCGTCAAACAGTATCTGGTGGCAGTTGCTGTGGCCTCTCGCAGCCTTCCGGCGGTAAGACTGGGCATCAGCCCGCGTGGAACACTGGCCTGGATGGCTGCGGCGCAGTCATATGCTTATCTTCAAGGACGCAGTTATGTCATTCCGGATGATGTGAAAGAGGTGGCTGTGCCTGTTCTTTCTCATCGTATTCAATTGAAGGCTCAGAACAGAGCGGAGATTTGGGGGCAAGTACAAGTCATTGAAGAAGCATTGTCATCGGTCCCGGTACCTGTACAAATGGCATCACAGGGAAGGGGACGTAGGCAATGAATGCGCTGGGACAACGGATTTTGAGTGCAGTCTTGGTGGTGGCTTTCGCTTCCTTGTATCAGTGGCGTGGGGGCAAAGCGGCGTTATTTCTATCCATTATGGTTTTCTTGATGTTCGCAGGAGGTCTGCTTCTTCATTGGTTCAGACCACGGCGTATTAATATCCGTCGGAAAATGCACGCGAGCCGGATTGAGGCAGGTGAGCGGGTACAGGTTCTGGTCGAGCTGGAATTCGAATGCCGTATTCCATTGTTATGGATCGTTCTGTGTGAAAACACCCCTGCAGGTGTTCATCGCAAATTGATTTTTCCGGGAACACGGCGTCAATTTACCTATCAATATGAATGTTCTGGTTTACGTAGAGGAGTCTATAGATGGGATACAGGAAGATTGTACTGGGGGGATATATTCGGTTGGAATACGCTCTCCGCAGAGACCACAGGCGACACGCCCTTGATTGTTGTTCCTCAAGCAACGGCTTGGGGGAAGGGGGATTCGGTAGAATCCGCAGCCATGATCGAAGGGACGCTGTCTGAACGGAGAAACAGCCAGGCAAAACGTAGTCCTGAATTCCGTGAATATCAGCCGGGGGACCCGCTGGGACGTGTTCATTGGAAAAGCACAGCCAAAACGGGTCGACTTCAGACCTTTTTGCCCGAAACCACGGATTTAGCTTCGCTGGGCATCCTTGTGTATGAAGCCGCGTCGGGTTATGACGTGAAACAGGCGGAGATCATGGATTCACCTGCTTTTGAACGTGTGGTTTGTGCAGCTGCCCGCTGGATTCATACCGCTGAACGGGATGATATTCCTTATCATCTTTGGATGGAAGACGGCAACGAGAGCTACGCTGCACAAGATCATTGGCAACAGGGATCATTCCATGTAGATGATGAGAATCATGGACTGGACAAGCTTGCGGGGGCACGAATATCCAAGGCACAGTCTGTTTCTATTTCGCTTCGGACGGAGATGTTGGATAGACTGGCGAGCGGGTCGCAAATTGTAGTTCTCACAGGTAAGCTGGATCAGGCTCTGGCGGAATGGATCATGTCTGCAATGGGGTTGGGTTACCGCGTAGAGGTGCAGCTGACTGAAGCGACTCAGTTAAGATCAACGGATCGACTGATGAATGGATTGGAATATGACAGTTTGAGCGTGGAGCAGCTTCGTCACAGCGGGGTGTCGATCCATTCGGTTACAGACCATGCGTTATCTTCAATGGGAAAGGCGGAGGTAACGGATGTGGGAGCGTAATGGAAATGATCGACCGAATTCTACTGTGGCTGACAAAGAGTCGACAGCCCGTCTGAGAATAGAATCGGCCCATTCTGTATATGAAGCTGTGAACAAGACATTGGTAACCGATTTGAAGGATGAAAAACATGTTGCAGTACCTGTGCTGTACAACATTTTTATTTCGGCCATTTTACTCATACTGTCTCTGGAATGGATATATCCTGTTACGTCATCGAATCAGCAGGGCAGTGAACGGTTCTTGTCCGTGATGGCGGGATTAACGGGAGCTTTGCTGCTCGCGGGGTTAATTCGTACAGGCTGGGTCACGGGAGTACTGATCCGATTGGTCATTGCACTCGCTGCTCTATGTCTGATGTACGGAGGAAGTGATCCTGCCCGTTGGGCAGTTGCATACCCGGGAATACTTTCAACGGATATGCACACTTATATGAATAACTGGCGATTCCATTCGATTAGTACAGAAACAAGAGGTTTGTTCATGATGTGCGGCTGGAGCATGCTCATGGCTTCGGTGCAATCCCTTGTATTGCACCGTCGAAGCGTTATGCTGTTTTGCAGTGCAACGCTGCTCTATTTGCTTCTGCTCGAATCCTTTGCTGGGCTGGATGTGTATGCTTCAGTGATACGGTCTGTCCTATGGATTTTTCTTATTCAGGCTCTGCTTCAGCTACTTCGTCTTAACGGGGGAGTTACTACCCCGAGTTATCGCAGCAGTCCCTATGGCCGTTGGAGTGTGGTAACCATTGTGGCTTCCGCAGGTATGGTACTTTTCTCTGCATTACCCGGTCAGTTCGCTTCCATACCTCAACCGGAACGCATTTCCCTAGAACAGATGGGTGAACGCTTAGCTCGCTGGGCAGGTTATACGCAGAACAATAGTATCCCTGCTGCAACGGCGGTCACGGGATATAGCACAGCGGATGCGCCCATGGGAGCACCTTTGGTGCAGGGGAATTCCATCTTTTTTACGGCGAAAAGTCCGGAAGTGACGTATTGGCGAGGAGAGACTCGTTCATATTATAACGGTAGTACCTGGAGTGATCCTGGTCAAAGCTTCGAGGCGGCGAGTCCGTCCGGATTGCTGCGCACAGATGGATGGGAGAATCCAACCTTTTGGAATCGCATTCGCCAAACCGTTACGATGCAGCGAGAGTGGAAAGGACCGAATCCACTCTTTACCGGTGGCATACCGGTTAATGTATCGTTCCAGGACAAGAACAAGGATAATCAGGAAAATATGCTCTCTTTGCTGTCTAATCGTGAGTCGGCAACATTGTGGCTCGCAGGCTCCGGAAACGATAAGATGGTTAAAAATTATTCTGCAGACGTCATGGTTTCTGTGGCATCCCCGGAACAGTTACGTCTGATTGGGGAAACGAATAAAGAGAAAGATCCGGCAGCCATTCGTAGGACATATCTGCAATTGCCCGCGACACTCCCGGGTCGAGTGAAGAGTCTCGCCAAAGAAATCATGCAAGGAAGTGATACGCGTTATGACGCTGTGCAAGCCGTGAAAACTTATCTGGCTGCTCATGCGGAATACACGTTAGATACCCGTATGCCACCGCGAGGAACAGATTTTGTGGACGATTTTCTATTCGTCACACGGCAGGGGTATTGTAATCATTTCTCGACAGCCATGATTGTGCTGCTGCGTGCAGAGGGCATCCCCGCACGTTGGGTTAAAGGCTTTGGCCCGGGCGTAGCTGACCCAGAAATGCCCGGTCAGTACATCATTTCCCAGGGAGATGCACATTCCTGGGTAGAGGTGTATTTTCCGGGTGCAGGCTGGATGCCGTTCGAGGCTACGCCGGGCTTCACCATGGCGCAAGGCGCGGGCGAAGATGTCGCGGCGCTCGCCGGGCCGCAGCCTGTTGCGGAGACTCCGCCGCACATGGGCGGCGGAGTGGGTTACGCGGGCGCATGGCTGCTCGCCCGCGCACGGGCCCTTGCCGCGGAGCCATGGCTCGCGGCAGCCCTTGTGGCAGCGGCCCTGCTGGGCGCCGCTGCTCTGGTTCGCATGCGGCGGCTACGCCCCGCGCTGCGGATCAAGCTGCTGCTGGCGTGGTCACGCAGCAGCTTCCCGGACCGCGAGCGGCTGCTGGGCGCCGCCGCTCCGGTCTGGTCCGCGCTCGCGCGCCGGTACGGCCCGCGGCCGCCGGGCATGACGCTGCGTGAATATGCAGCGTCACCGGCATTGGCCGCAGGCGCGGACGGCGCGGACATCGCGCGGTTTGCAGCCGACTGGGAACGGCTGCTGTACGGGCCAGACCGTCCGCTGCGCGCGGACAGTCTGGACTTCCTGCGCCGGGCACTTCGTTTGGCCCAGCGCTTACAGGCGTTGTAACACAAGGATGTTACAACAAGGGCGTCACACAACCTGCCGTGATTTAACTCTCGCTATCGCTTTCCGAGACAGTTTGGCGGGTTGTTGACGGATGATGATTATCACTGGCACCTCTATTCTATTGTTTACTGTGCCGTGTTTGTTGATCGCTGCATGCCATACATAAGACGCCTTTCTCGCTATGCTGAGAACGAGGCGTCTTTCCACGATCATACACTTGAACCATCATCTTGCTGCCAAGCTTTCTATTCGAAATTTCATATTCAGAGGTATTCGGTAACCCTTGTTTTGAAATGTCGAAAAAAGGAGTTTCGCCTTTCCTTGACGGTATGTTTTGTCGTTGCGTATAATTAGCTTCATTGAATTGAGGGAGGCACGGTTATGAATAAGCAGAATGAAATTGTGGTTGTCCTTGACTTCGGGGGCCAATACAACCAGTTAATCGCCAGAAGAATCCGGGATCTTGGCGTATACAGCGAGCTTTTGCCGTATAATACACCGGCGGAAAAGATCGCAGAAATAGCACCAAAAGGAATCGTATTTTCGGGTGGTCCATCGAGCGTATATGCTGAGAACGCTCCGCACGTGGACCCGGCTGTCTATGACCTAGGCTTGCCGATCTTCGGTATCTGCTACGGAATGCAGCTTATGGCCCAGCAACTCGAAGGTAAAGTAGAACGTTCCGAGAAGCGAGAGTACGGTAAAGCAGACCTTGAGTTTGCCGCTGGCTCTACACTGGCAAAAGGCATTGAAGGCGAACATACCGTATGGATGAGTCACGGTGACCACGTGGTTACACTTCCTCCAGGTTTCAAACTGGATGCAGGCACGGAAAGTGCGCCAATTGCTGCCATGAGCGACGATGAGCGTAAATTGTATGCTGTTCAGTTCCATCCGGAAGTACGTCACTCTGTTCGCGGTAACGACATGATTCGTAACTTCCTGTTCGAAGTATGTGGTTGCGAAGGCAACTGGACGATGGAGACATTCATCGATGACACGATCAAAGACATTCGTGAAAAAGTTGGCGACAGTAAAGTACTGTGTGCGCTTAGCGGCGGTGTAGATTCTTCCGTTGTAGCTGCATTGCTTCACAAAGCCATTGGTGATCAACTGACATGTATGTTTATCGACCACGGTCTGTTGCGTAAAGGCGAAGCGGAAAGTGTAATGGAGACGTTTGTCGGCAAATTCGACATGAAAGTTGTCAAAATTGATGCACAAGAGCGCTTTATGTCCAAACTGGCTGGCGTGGATGATCCAGAACAAAAACGTAAAATCATCGGTAACGAGTTTATTTACGTATTTGATGAAGAGTCCAAGCAGTTCGATGACTTTGCATTCCTGGCGCAAGGTACACTGTATACGGACATCGTAGAAAGTGGTACAGCAACTGCACAGACGATCAAATCCCACCACAACGTGGGAGGTCTGCCTGAGGACATGAACTTCAAACTGATTGAGCCACTGAACACGCTGTTCAAGGATGAAGTGCGTAAAGTGGGTACCGAGTGTGGCCTGCCGGACGAAATTGTTCACCGTCAGCCGTTCCCTGGTCCGGGTCTTGCGATCCGTGTTCTAGGTGAGGTTACTGAAGAGAAACTTACCATCGTTCGTGATTCCGACTACATCCTGCGTGAAGAGATTGCCAAAGCCGGTCTCGACCGCGAAATCTGGCAGTACTTCACAGCCCTGCCGAACATGAAGAGTGTCGGCGTGATGGGTGACGCGCGTACGTATTCCTACACAGTAGGTATTCGTGCCGTAACGTCCATCGACGGTATGACAGCGGACTGGGCACGTATCCCTTGGGATGTGCTGGAGAAAATCTCCGTACGGATCGTTAACGAAGTCGATAACGTAAACCGTATCGTGTATGACGTAACTTCGAAACCGCCTGCAACAATCGAGTGGGAGTAGGGTATACAGCATTAACAATAGATTGAAAAATGACTCTCTTTTATCTGCGTTGTTTCGCAAATAGAAGGGAGTTTTTTTATTGTTTATATTATGATTAAACTTTTATTGGGGAACTGCTCTCCAGTCATAAACTCTCGAATTTCATCCCATTTTAAAGCTCACTTCATGATCCTTTCAGGTCCGGCCTGTACACTAAGTACATACTAAAGGCTATATGGCTACTGAAGGGAGAATTGAATGTATGCGTAAAACCGACTATATGAGCAAATGGAAGATGGGCATTGGAAGTGCGTTTCTGATGGTGATGCTGGCAGGATGCGGTTCGGGTATGCAAGATCTGGCTTCCGGTTCGGGGGACTTTCCATTTGTGAATTTAGAGGCAGCGGATGCTTCTTCCGATCAGACCAGAAACCAAGAGTTATCCTCTGACTTAACAACGAACACGAATCAGGAACAACAAGAGATACAGGATGCTTCGCAGACAGAGATTTAATTAACATAGGACTGATCCGGTAAAAAGTAGTTCCGGAACATGTCGCAAGTTGCTCCATATACCTAGTCCTTATATGATTTAGGAATACCAGACATCGTTATTCCTATAACATCATTTACCTGATTGCTAAAACGCATCAGAAACATAAGCTACCCTGATCAGAGCGCTTCATGGCCTTTGATCAGGGTAGTTTTTTATATTAATCTGCTGATCTTTCAGTCTGACAGAATGAACATATTCCCTTGAGAATTCATCCAAAAAAGCGTATTCAATTGGGTTGTAAACCGCTGAACTGGTTCAATCTGTTAAATAATACGAACGATATTATAAAAGGGTAAGATTAATATTCGTTTTTCTCATTGACAAAAACATACTGCCCTCCTAAAATAGTGATGGGAAACAAACAAATAGCGCATACTTATTCGTATAATCCTGGGGATTGGCCCGGGAGTCTCTACGAGATCACCCTAATGATCTGGCTACGAAGAGGAGAAGGCTAAGCACATGAATTCTACATGATTGCGGGGACATCACGCACATTAGAATTTTTTTTGTTCTTAGTAAAGGCATCGTGCCTCTCCTTGTCAGCTGAACCCTGGGTGAAGAATCTTCTTCAGGGTCATTTGTCGTTTTTCAATATGGCTTCAACATCTCTAAGGGGGAGTTAGTGAATTATGGATCGTTTTTTTAAACTAAAAGAAAACGGAACAAACGTTAGAACGGAGATTGTTGCGGGTCTCACTACCTTTATGACAATGGCTTACATTCTTTTTGTGAATACGTTGTTCTTGGGTCAAGCCGGGGCGGGGATGTCAGATAATGCAGTATTCTTTGCAACAGCCGTCGGCGCTGGATTAATGACTATTATTATGGGATTGTTCGTGAATATTCCGATTGCGCTCGCACCAGGTATGGGATTGAATGCGTACTTCATGACTGTCGTTCTAAGCTCGAATGGAGCGATTACTTGGCAGGCTGCTCTCGGAGCGGTATTCCTTTCCGGTATTGTGTTCATTATTTTGACCGTGACGAAGATTCGGCAAATGCTGCTTGTTGCAGTTCCGCAATCGATCAAAATGGCCATTACGGTGGGTATCGGTCTCTTTATTACCATTATCGGTTTCAAACTTGCTAATCTCGTGGCTGTAACAGTTAATGTTGCACCAGACGCAGATCTGAGTCAGCCGATTCCGGGTAGCAGCTTTAATCTATCGTTGGGTAACTTTATAACGCACCACGATGCTTTGCTTGCACTGATTGGTTTGCTCCTTATTGCTATATTGATGGTTATGCGCGTCAAAGGCGCTCTGCTGATCGGGATCGTAGCAACAACACTGATTGGTATTCCAATGGGCGTTACGAATCTGAGTGGTCTTTCAGGCGCAAGCTGGTTGCCTAACTTCAGTGATCTGGCGGTTGGACAGCTGGATTTGAAAGGTGCTATCAGTCTCGGATTGTTCGAGATCATCTTCATCTTTACCTTCGTTGAATTGTTCGACACGTTCGGTACGATGGTAGGTACTGCAACACGTATGGGCATTATGAAGGATAAGAAAAAAGGCGAGAAAACGATCGGTAAAGCAATGCTCGTCGATGCAGTTGGTGTCAGCGCAGGTGCTGCACTGGGTACAAGTACCATTACGGCATACGTTGAAAGTGCTTCAGGTGTTGAGGCAGGTGGACGTACAGGACTGACTTCGGTGACGACGGGTTTGCTGTTCATTTTGGCCCTGTTTATCGCTCCGCTTGCGTTGGTTGTTCCATCCGCTGCGACTGCTCCGGCTTTGATCATCGTGGGTGTACTTATGATGAGTCAAGTGCGCAGCATCGAGTGGGATGATTTCCTGCAAGCTTTCCCTGCTTTCCTTACGATTGTATTGATGCCTTTCACAGGCGGAATCGCGAACGGAATCTCTGCTGGTATCGTATCTTATGTGATTCTGGCGGTGTTCAGTAACTTGGTGACAGAGCGCAAAGTGAAAATTCACTGGCTCATGTGGATCTTGGCGATCATCGTAATCTGCCGATACGTATTTATTGGCGGGGAGTAGGGTTCGTTAGGTGTAACGAAGAATTATCTGAGATACGTTTGTTATCTTATAAATGAAGAAGCGGAAGCCACGGGATTTAGACCCTGAGCTTTCGCTTTTTTTGTATTCTTTTCTTGGGAAAAATGAATTTCAAAAATGTTTTCCTTCTATATAGAAGGAAAGAATATAATGATCTATGATTTGTTGGTTGTTTATCCAATGAAATCATCGGTTAATAAGTTTCTATAACGCGAAGAATCTGTACTGTATACAACATGAGTTTCTCTATAATTGATTAGGAATCATACGGGAAACCTTTTGCGAATGTAAGTTAATTAATCCGATTCATTAAAGTTAGTGCGCAGATGTATCATTTGGCCGACTATAAGGAGATACTTGTTAAAAGGACTAAAGGATACTTGTTTTATAGAGGATTAATGTTTTTTGAAAAAAGACTTGCGTTCCTTATCTGTACATGGTATATTCTAAGTCCGGCCAAGAAAACACGGTTTACACGGTGCGGCAAGCGAATGAAATAAGCTTCGAAAGAAACTTAAAAAAAGAGCTTGCAAAGTTGGTTCGGAC
>NZ_JABBEA010000018.1 GCF_012912005.1 Paenibacillus sp. SZ31 | reverse complement strand
ACTCACTCGTTGTTCAGTTTTCAAAGATCAAACTTGTTTCGCTGCCGAACGTTGTTCTCTTCAGCAACTTTTATATCTTATCACATCCGAACCAACTTTGCAAGCTCTTTTTTTAAGTTTCTTTCGAAGCTTATTTCATTTGCTTGCCGCACCGTGTAAACCGTGTTTTCTTGGCCGGACTTAGAATATACCATGTACAGTTTTTGTTTGCAAGTCTTTTTTTGATTAATTATAAATCTTTTTATAATCTTCGTAGTATATCTACATTACCACGCTTGTTTCACATAAAGAGGCCTCTCTATAAAAGAAAGACCCTCTCATCAAGTTGCTCTAATTATCTATAGTTAACCGATAACCTCTTGAATGTGAAGCTGCCGTTGCTGCATTAGGTTAATGATGGTTCCTTCTACTGACACCATAGGCCTTGTAGGATGATCTCGATCAGAGAATACGATCTCTCCAATTTGATTATTGCTTAGTTTTACTCGAATGCCATTATGAATCTGGGTTGACCGTTGAACAAATACACTTACGATTGCAGGATCTAATTTCCCGAACGCTTCACTCTGGATCTGTTCCAGCACCAGATAAGGTGATTGTGCCTTACGGTAGATCTTCTCCAGCGTCATAGCATGGAAAATATCAGCGATAGCTACAATTTTGGCGTAGATATGAATCTGCGTTCCACTAAGCTGCAATGGATAGCCCGATCCATCCACTTTTTCATGATGCTGCAAGGCTGCAAGTCTGGCACCCTCATTAATGGCTTTTGCCTGTTTAAGAATCTGATAACCATATTTAGTATGCTGACGAATTTCTTCCTGCTCTGTAGCCGTCAACGTAGATGGTTTATGGAGAATCTGAGGATCTACCTTGTTGTTACCAATATCATGGAACAAGCCTGCAAAAGCAACTTGCATCCAATCCTTGGAGGGGAGATCCATCCATTGAGCCAATTGATACGATGTGATCGCACTCAGTACGGCATGGTGATAAACATAATCATGTTCTTGTATTACTCGTGGGCTAAAGGTAAGCACATTATATTGTTTGAGATGTACAAATAAAGCCTCCAACTGTGTACGCAACTCATATACAGGCAATTCAGCTGCTAGAGAGGACAGGAATGCATTTTTGGTTAATCCGACCATCTTCTCATACTCATCCTGTAGAGACGTTACTGCAGGAGCTGTGACGAGGTTCCCCGTCTTTCCTGCCCGTTCACCATTCTTCTCATTTGCTGTACTTCCTGTCGGCCCAGATGCACCTTTGGTTCCTGTACTGCCTGATACCATTCTTTCTTGTTCAATATCTACCTGGTGAATCATAAAGGCTCTGAGCACTTCCATATCCTTGGGTAAAATGACTTTGCCCTTCTGAAGCAGGACGTTGCCGCGAAGCGTTTGCACATCACTTCCAAGTTTGAGTCCTGGTTTGACTTCTGACAGGGTAATTAATCCCATGTTTATTCCCCTCACTCATCGTTCTTCTATGTTAATAACAAAACAAGACCATAGTCCCGGTTTTTTCATGATATTTCCCATTATATTACTCAAAAATCAGGCTGTACATCCCAGATTCTGATTAATCAAAGTGATGGTTCCTTGATGCAACAAAAGGGCCCCCAATGGGAGCCCTCTTAATATTATTCCAATCTCCAAGAGATTGGTTTTCAGTAATTTTATTCTTATGCTTCCGAACCAGAATCGTCGCCCTCAACTTCAGCTTCCGCGTCAGAAACGGTTCCTTCTTCCAGGCTTACTGCCGGAGCTTGGGTCTCCCCGCCTTCTTCGAAGCCTTCAAGTGACTCATCGTCTGGTTCTTCTTCATTTTTGTCAATTCGGCTAACTGTTGCTACCGAATCCTCATCACGAGTATGAATCAGCTTCACCCCTTGCGTGTATCGACCCATGGTGGATATGCCTTCCATGCTCATCCGGATCAAAGTACCGCTAGACGTGATAATCATCAGATCCTCTTCGGTTTTAACCATCTTGAGGCTGACTACTGAGCCGTTCTTCTCTGTGACGTTAATGGTTTTGATCCCTTTACCGCCACGAGTCTGCATCCGATAATCACTGACAGGTGTACGTTTACCGTAACCTTTGGCTGTAACGATCAGAACATCAAGCTCTTTATCGACTACATCCATGCCAATAACGGCATCCTGTTCATCCAATGTGATCCCTTTAACCCCGGTAGCACTACGTCCCATGGAACGTACATTACCTTCCGAGAATCGGATAGACATCCCATGAGCTGTACCCATAATGATCTCTTGCTGTCCATCGGTCAGCTTAACATCGATCAGGATATCATCATCACGCAAGGAAATACCGATCAGGCCGCCTTTGCGAATATTGGTGTAATCCTCAAGTGGCGTCTTCTTCACAACCCCTTGACGAGTAGCAAAGAACAAGTATCTGTCACTTTCAAATTCCTGAACTGGAATCACGGCATTAACCGATTCGCCCTGCTCGATCTGAATCAGGTTGATAATTGGTGTTCCCCGTGCAGTACGTCCAAGTTCTGGAATCTCATAAGCTTTGAGACGATACACTTTACCTTTATCAGTGAAGAACATGAGGTAATTGTGAGAGTTGGTCACAAATAGATGCTCAACAAAGTCGGTATCTTTGGTGTCCATCCCTACAACCCCACGTCCACCACGTTTCTGGCTGCGGTATGTGGATACCGGCAGACGTTTCACGTAGCCTGTATGGGTAATCGTGATAATAACCTCTTCACGTGGAATCAGGTCCTCATCCAGAATACTCTCTTCGCCTACAGTGATCTCTGTACGACGGTCATCGCTAAAGCGGTCACGAATCTCTTGCAGCTCCGTACTGATAATCTCAAGCACCAGATGCTCATTGGCCAAGATTTCACGGTACTCCCTGATTTTAACCATCAGTTCGTTATATTCGTTTTCAATACGTTCGCGTTCCAGACCTGTGAGGCGTTGCAAACGCATATCAAGAATCGCTTGAGCCTGATCATGACTGAGTGAGAAGCGCTCAATCAAACCTTCTCTGGCTGCATCTGCATTACTGGATGAACGAATCAATGTAATAATCTCATCGATATGATCCAGCGCAATGCGCAAGCCTTCCAGAATATGTGCACGAGCTTCAGCCTTCTTCAGTTCAAACTGCGTACGTCTGCGAATAACCTCAATCTGATGCTGCAGATAGTGATACAACACTTCACGCAAGTTCAGGATTTTAGGCTCTTTATTTACAATCGCAAGTATGTTAATTCCGAAAGTGGATTGCATCGATGTGTGTTTGTACAAGTTGTTCAGAACAACCCCCGGATTCACGTCTCTGCGGAGCTCAATTACAACCCGCATACCATTACGGTCAGACTCATCACGAAGGTCTGTAATGCCATCAATTTTTTTATCACGTACCAACTCAGCGATTTTCTCAACGAGTCTCGCCTTGTTCACCTGATAAGGGAGCTCTGTAACGATAATTCTCGCTTTATTGTTATTCTCTTCGATGTTGGTTTTGGCCCGCATCGTTACTGAACCACGTCCGGTCTGATACGCTTGACGAATGCCTGAGCGTCCCAAAATGTAACCGGACGTTGGGAAGTCTGGCCCTTGAATGTAATCCATCAGTTCCATGGATGTAATATCCGGATTTTGAATCATGGCCTGTACACCGTCAATGACCTCTCCCAGATTATGAGGAGGAATATTGGTGGCCATACCTACCGCGATCCCGCCGACCCCATTGACAAGCAAGTTAGGGAAACGAGCAGGCAGTACGATTGGTTCATGTTCTTCACCGTCATAGTTCGGCTGGAAGTCAATCGTATCCTTGTTGATATCTCTGAGCATTTCCATTGCAATCTTGGAGAGACGAGCTTCGGTATAACGCATCGCTGCTGCCATATCGCCATCGACCGATCCAAAGTTACCATGTCCATCTACGTGCATATAACGCAGGGAGAAATCCTGTGCCATCCGTACCATCGTCTCGTAAACAGCAGAGTCACCGTGCGGGTGATACTTACCGATAACTTCGCCGACGATTCTGGCTGATTTTTTATGTGGTTTATCGGGTGTCATGCCGAGCTCTGACATCGCGTACAGAATACGCCGGTGAACCGGCTTCAATCCATCACGCACGTCAGGTAAGGCACGGCTAACGATGATGCTCATCGCATAATCCATAAACGATTCACGCATCTCGACGCCTATATCCCGATCTGTAATCTGAGAGTTCATTTCTTCCGCCATGCTGGACCTCCTTCTTGTCCTTCAACAAACGTTCCATTCCGTCATGCAAAAAAATTGATTATATGTGAAAAGCCTAACAAGGCTAAAACCGCGCAAGAACGCTACTCTTTATTATATTACTTTCACAAAAGTTACACAATTAAACGTCCGCTGGGCAATAGCCTTTCTTCCGGGAACTTCTGCGTCTCTGGGGATTCGCCCTGCCTTCCTCTCCAATTGCACATACAATGCTAGAAAAAGCGGCATGTGTACTGTGCCTACCGAGGCTAAAGCCGTTCCCGTTCTACGATCAAACTGCAAATTGTGCAGCTCATCGCACAAAACGCCATATTTCTCTATTATACCACTGAAATCGTCTCTTGTCCTTCGATTTCTCCGTGTCTTCCCCTCTTGAGAACTGAGCAAAACATGAAAGGACTGATGAATCTTGGGTATCCAGCGTGTCTCCAGCAAATGGGCCAAAACAGCTGTGTTACAACGCAGTCGCAATGTGAATGAATATATCCCTGTGACCCGAAAATATAGCCGTCAAACCCTGGAACGAATGACTGAATTATTTGAGTCGAACTATATCAAACCGGACCGTGGCACTTATGGCAATGGCGTCATGCGGGTGAAAACCACCCGTATGTACCAACCTGTGTTTTATTCCGAAGATTCCACCACAAATGCAGAGGTCACTGAAGAACCCAATGATCGAAGCCTAACTGACGAAACCGTGGCGACCTCTGTTACCTCCAGAGCTACCCACCTCACAACAACATATCGACTCCAATACGGAACAGAGGAGAGGTCATTTCACTCCTTGGACGATCTTGAACGGGCACTGAATGATCGCATTCAAAGACGTGACTATATCATTCAACAGGGAATCCCGCTGATGAAGCATGAGGGTTTGCCTTTTGACTTGCGCGTGTTGACCCAGAAAAATCTGCAACACAACTGGGAAACAACAGGTGTGCTGGGACGGGTCGCCGCTCCGGGCAAAATCATCACCAACATTCATGGTGGTGGACGATTGGCCACGTTTGAAGAACTCGTACTTCCCCATCTTCATCAGGATGGATTCAAGAAGCTTCGCCATGAGCTATACCGATTAGGCATTCACACCGCCGTGCAATTGCAAACATCATTTCCAAGGCTCAAAGAGATTGGGATTGATATTGCGCTAGACGAAGAAGGGCGCCCCTGGATTCTTGAAGTCAATACACTACCAGGCATTTATGCTTTCGGCTTACTGCCGGACAAGGAGACATACCGAAAGATCAAACGATATGCGATTGCATACGGTCGTCTGCCCTCCAAAAAGGGTAAAACCACTCGTCCATCCCCTAAAGCACAGGCCTCGTCTGCTAAAAAACGTGTACGTCGGTAACAAATGAATACGGAGGTCTATTAGATTCTCTCTTCGATGATTCCAATAATATAAAAAGGCGCCCTCGCAGGCGCCTCTTCGAATATCGTTAAATGTCGAGGTTTTTCACGTATTTAGCATTTTCCTGAATAAAGTCACGACGCGGTTCAACGTTATCCCCCATGAGGGTGTCGAACATGGTATCGGCAAGGATGGCATCGTTGATCGATACTTGCATCATAGTCCGGCTCTCCGGATCCATCGTTGTTTCCCACAATTGTCCGGCATTCATCTCACCGAGACCTTTGTAACGCTGAACGTTGAACTTCGCATTTTCGCCGAGCGTTGCAATAATTTCATCACGCTCTTTCTCGGAACCAGCGTAGCGAATCACTTTGTTACGCTCAATCTTGAACAATGGCGGCTGCGCAATGTATACATAGCCAGCCTCAATGATCTTGCGCATGTACCGATACAGGAATGTCAGAAGCAGTGTTCGGATATGAGCGCCATCGACGTCGGCATCTGTCATTAAAATGATTTTGTGATAGCGGGCTTTGGCAATATCAAAGTCATCACCAATACCTGTACCCATCGCCGTAATAATCGCTCTAATCTCCGCATTACCCAAGATCCGATCCAGACGAGCTTTTTCCACGTTCAGAATCTTACCACGGAGCGGCAAAATGGCTTGGAAATGACGATCCCGACCTTGCTTCGCTGATCCGCCAGCAGAGTCACCTTCGACGATGTACAATTCGCTGATTGAAGCATCCTTGGATGAACAGTCGGCCAGTTTACCTGGAAGAGAGCTTACTTCAAGTGCTCCTTTACGACGTGTCAGTTCCCGTGCTTTACGGGCCGCTTCACGCGCACGTGCTGCTTGCAGTCCTTTTTCCAAAATACGACGGGATACGGAAGGATTCTCTTCCAGGAATTCCTGCAGCTTCTCAGCAAACAAGGATTCGACAATACCACGCACTTCACTGTTACCAAGCTTGGTCTTCGTCTGTCCTTCAAACTGTGGTTCCGGAATCTTGACCGAAATAATAGCCGTCAAACCTTCACGCACGTCATCGCCTGAAAGGTTACCAGTGCTGTCCTTGATTACCCCCGCCTTACGAGCGTAGTCATTGATGATCCGTGTAAGGGCACTCTTGAAACCTGATTCATGCGTTCCGCCCTCATGCGTGTTGATATTGTTCGCGAAGGAATAGATATTCTCGGTGTAGTTGTCATTGTATTGCAGCGCAACTTCCACCTGGATGTTATCTCTGGAACCTTCGACGTAAATTGGATTTTCATGCAATACTTCGCGCTTCTGGTTGAGGAAGGAGACGTATTCGATAATACCGCCTTCGTACAGGAACGAGTTGGTTGCACCTGTACGCTCATCCGTCAGTGTAAGACCAATACCCTTGTTCAGGAACGCCAGCTCACGAATACGGGCAAGCAAGATGTCATATTCATAAACTCTCGTTTCCGTAAAAATTTCAGGGTCCGGATGGAACCTAACCGTAGTTCCTGTTTCGTCGGTTGTACCGATCACTTTCAGGTCATACTGTGGAGCTCCACGGCGATATTCCTGTTGGTAGATATGTCCTTCGCGTTTAACCGTTACAACCACTTTTTCAGAGAGAGCATTTACAACGGACACACCAACACCATGCAAACCACCGGATACTTTATATCCGCCGCCGCCAAATTTCCCCCCTGCGTGGAGGACAGTCATAACTACCTCAAGTGCAGGACGTTTCATTTTGGCATGTTCGCCGACAGGAATACCCCGTCCGTTATCGACTACAGTTACGCTGTTATCTTCATGGATACTGACCTCGATGTGGTCACAGTAACCTGCAAGCGCTTCGTCGATACTGTTGTCCACTACTTCCCAGACCAGATGATGCAGGCCCTTGGAACTGGTGGAACCGATATACATCCCCGGACGCTTCCGTACGGCTTCCAATCCTTCAAGGACCTGAATTTCATTCGCATCATATGACGGTTGATTCATAGACATGCCTTTCACCTACTTCTATAGATTCAATATCGTAAATATGCGTTAACTAAGAATGTTTGCTGAAATAGGCAACGTCCTTCATTTCAGCCAGCTGTCCACATAAAGACAAGCAGCAAAAGACACACCTTTTATGCCACACCAACGCTAGAGATCAGGAAAAATGTGAGCCCGCTTCTTCAGCGTGGCTGAGGAAATAGGTGAATAGTACACAATGTTTTTGGTTACCACAATGGACTTGGCTTCCTCTTCGCCGATGTGTTCCACTGTTTTTTCCTGCTCGGCATGAGTGACATACTGCTTGGAGATCTTTGAGGATTTTTCAATCGATATATCAAAAATAGCGACCAATTCGGAAGAACGGATAATCTTCTCACCGCCCAGATGAATGTACATAAGCCCTCACTCCTTAGCGTTCAACCTGTCCGGCATGAACGTGATAAATACTGGCATCTTTGAGCTTGTCAACGTTCAGGCTCTCGATCCCCGTAGCCGTAATAAAGGTTTGCACCTTGCTCTGGAACGTTTCGATCAGCTGTGTCTGGCGAAAAGGATCCAGTTCGGACAGGACGTCGTCGAGCAGTAGGACCGGATATTCTCCGATTTCTTCGTGAATCAGTTCAATTTCCGCAAGTTTAAGGGACAACGCCGTTGTGCGCTGCTGCCCCTGCGAGCCATATGTTTGTACTTCCCGATCGTTAATGAAAAAGGACAGGTCATCCCGATGCGGCCCACTAAGGGTTGTGCCTCGGCGAATCTCCTGCTCTTTCATTTGTGATAATTTTATCATAAATTGGTCCATTAAGACAGCTTCATCTTCTTCAGCGGCTTCGCTGAAGGAAGGAAGGTAGGCCAGCCGCAACACTTCTCCGCCTCCGGTGATCCCTTGATGAATCGTTTCTGCCCACTTTTGCAGTTTCTTTATGAATTGTTTCCTTTTTTTGACGATTTTAACACCATGCTCAACCAGTTGTTCGTTCCACACCTCAAGCATGGTCTGGGCCGATGCCCCTTGTCCCCATAGCTGCTTAAGTAAATTGTTTCGTTGGACCAGCACCTTTTGATATTGCTGCAGATGATACAGGTAACCTGGTGCAACCTGTCCAATCTCCATGTCAAGAAACCGGCGGCGGACCCCCGGTGTGCCTTTTACGATCTCCAGATCTTCCGGTGCAAACATCACGACATTAAGCGCTCCGACAAAATCACTTAACTTGCGCTGCTCCAGGCCGTTAATCCTCGCTTTTTTGCCTTGTTGTGACAAAGACAGTTCAAGCTTGACCGATCCGTACTTTTTGTCGACTTCTGCTGCAAGTCTGGCACGTTCCTCACCAAAACGGATTAACTCCTTGTCACGGGATGTACGGTGGCTCTTGGTGAGTGCAAGTACAAAAATCGCCTCTGCAAGATTGGTCTTGCCTTGGGCATTTTGCCCGATCAACAAGTTTACAGGACCAAAAGAGTCCAGTCTCAGATGTTCATAATTGCGGAAATTCTGCAGATCAATGCTGTTCACAAACACGCGGTAACCTCCCTTTTATCCCGTCCGTCAGGAGGCAGCAGGATCGAACTGGTCTTCTTATTCTGCGGCAACTTCGAATGTGCCTTCTCCGTCCACTTCAACGATATCCCCAGGGTATAACTTACGTCCCCGACGTTCCTCGGGCTCTTTATTCACACGTACAAGTCCCTCCTGCAGCAAAGCTTTGGCCATACCTCCGGTTGGGATGCAATCAGCCAGTTTCAAAAATTGGTCAAGCTTAATATATTCCGTTCGAATCGTAACTTGGTTCACTGTGATCTTCCTTTCGTTAGTTAGTCGTCCGATATGGCAATATGACGTAAAGGCTGTGACTGTCATCCAGCGGTTTCAAGATGATTGGACTCATGACGCCCGTAAAAGCGATCATCAGCTGCTCACTTTCAACGACTTTCAACACATCCAGCATGTATTTGGAGTTGAACGAGATTTTTAACGGTTCTCCTGTAAACTCTGCAGGTTCGATTTCTTCTCTTACTTTACCTAGCTCGGAAGAGCTTGAGGAAATTTCGACTGATCCCGAATCCATGGTTTGCATACGCACAATGTTTGTTTTCTCTTCACGCGACAGCAAATAAGCCCGGTCAATGGATTCACTTAATTTTTTTGTATCTAAAACGAGTTCTGTTTTGTATGACGTTGGAATAATTCTAGAAGTATCGGGATATGTTCCGTCCAGAATACGTGAGTAGAACAATACACGGTCAATTTTGAACAGGACCTGGTTATCTGCAACAACGATATCCACAAGGGTATTTTGATCCGGAACGATTTTGCTGAGCTCGTTCAGCGTTTTACCGGAAATGACCACGTTGTTAAAGCGAATACCTTCTGCATTATCCAGCATTGCAGATCGAGTAGCAAGACGGTGACGGTCTGTTGCCACAAATTTCAATTCGTTGTCACCCAAACTCCAGAGTACGCCTGTAAGGATTGGTGTTGTCTCATGTGTGGAAATGGAGAAGACGGTTTGTTTGATCATATTTTTCAGCAAATCTCCTGGAATGGAGACGGTTTGGTTTTCTTCAATGCTTGGCAGTACCGGGAATTCTTCCGGATCAAGACCTACGAGTTGAATCTCAGTCGCACCTGCAGAGATAAAGGTGTTGAAGTTCTCTTTGACTTCCATGTGTACTTCTTGGGATGGCAGCTTCTTGATGATCTCCACGAAAAACTTAGCTGGCAAAACTACACTCCCGGGTTGTTCTACCTGTACCACGCTTTTATCTCCATCTTCAAGCGGGATGAAGGATTGAATGGATATATCGGTGTCGCTTGCTGTCAACGTTACACCTTGATGATTCACGTCGAATTTGATACCGCTCAGAATTGGAATCGTTGTACGGCTCGAGATCGCTTTGGATACTTGCTGTATGGAATCGTTTAAGTAGTTTTTCATTATGCTGATTTTCATGGTTTCACTCCTAGCTGATTTTTTGGGTGATGGGGTGTTAAAAGGTGTTTTTCAAAGGCCGAAGGCTAAGCTCCGAAATGGCTATTTTGGAGATGATATCTTTAAGATCTTTTTAGTAATAATAGTAATAGGGGCACTGAATATGTGGATAAGTGGGTATAAACCCGTACACCCAAGCCTATCCACATGTGTATACGTTGTGCATAGGCTTGGGACTTGTTCAGGTTGGATTCTTAATTTTTTCGGTTAAGTTGTTGATAACTTTATAGAGATCCTGATCGATTTTTATGGCTTGGGAGATTTTTTCGTGAGCGTGTATGACAGTGGTGTGATCTCGTCCTCCGAATGCTTCCCCAATTTTGGGCAGAGAAAAGTCTGTCAGTTCACGAGAGAGATACATGGCAATCTGTCTTGGGAAAGCAACTGCCTTGGTCCGTTTCCGTGCTTTGAAATCTTCAAGCTTAAGGCTATAGTACTCGCCGACCTTTTGTTGGATGTCATGAATAGTGATCATTTTGGGACGACTCGAAGGAATTATATCCTTCAGTGCTTCAGCTGCCAGATGAGTGGTTACATCTTGATTAGTCAGCGAAGAATAAGCAACAACGCGAATCAGTGCGCCTTCCAGTTCACGGATGTTGGTGTCAATCTGGTTGGCGATATACATCATCGCTTCATTCGGAATATCCAGGTTTTCTGCACGTGCTTTCTTACGCAAAATAGCGATTCTTGTCTCCAAATCTGGAGGCTGGATATCCGTAATTAATCCCCATTCAAAGCGAGAACGAAGTCGTTCTTCCAGTGTCGGAATTTCCTTCGGTGGTCTGTCGCTGGAGATGATGATCTGCTTCCGTTCCTCATGCAGCGCATTAAACGTATGGAAAAATTCCTCTTGTGTCGATTCTTTTCCCGCCAAGAACTGAATATCATCAATGAGCAGAATGTCGACGCTCCGGTATTTGTTACGGAAGCTCTCCCCACGGTTGTCACGGATCGAGTTAATGAATTCGTTCGTGAATTTCTCAGACGACAAATAAACGACTTTGCTGCCCGGATCATGCTCCAGAACGTAATGTCCGATCGCATGCATCAAGTGAGTTTTACCGAGACCTACTCCTCCATACAGAAAGAGAGGATTGTAAGCTTTGGCGGGCGCTTCAGCGACCGCCAGCGATGCGGCATGGGCAAAACGGTTGCCCGGCCCGATGACAAATGTATCGAACGTATATTTCGGATTCAGCATGCTGAGTACCGCTTCTTCCTGTACAACTGTAGGCGTTGGTGCCGGTAGTTGCGGGTCCGGTTCAGCAGGCTTGTTCTCTTCGATGACAAATTTCACATCGACTTGTTTGCCAAGCAGCTCGTATACCGTCGAGCCAACCAATTTGGTGTAACGGCTCTCCAGCCATTCGACGGCAAACGTAGTTGGTGCGGAAATGACGATTGAACGGTCATTCAGCTTTGTGGCTTTGGTGGCTTTGAACCAGGTGTCAAAGCTGGGTTTGCTGAGTTTGTTTTGTATGATTGATAAAATTTGCTGCCATAAATCAGAAGTATGGCTGTCCACAGACTGTCACTCCTTTTACATGTTCCAAGTGTGGCTTAAGCCATGATGCAGTGTCGAAATACGAGATATATTGTTGAATTTATCCCCAAACCCCCGTAGGTCGAAAACAAAAAAAGTATGAACAACGGAAAATTGTTCACAACTTTATCCACAGGCTGTTGATAATATTATGGGTCAGATCACATATTCACATCCAAAAGTAATACAATCATAGCAAAAGAAACCCCGCATTTCAACGTATCGCGTGATTTTATCCACAAATTCAATAACTTGTGTATAATTTTTAGTCACAACACAATATATTGTTTATAAACTGTTTAATTTTCGACAGGATGACCCAAAAACCAAAAATGTTTTATACACAGGTTATCCGTCAAATGATGCCAAATTGTGTGTAAAAGTATTCTTCGTTTGTGAATAACCTGTCTGTGGATAACCGTTAATTAAAAATGGAGCATGATCGAGATCGGAAATAGAGTTACCTCTGACCCTCGTGTTTTCCTTGCCAAAGGAGTTAGGGAAATTTCACGATTTCAGCGTAAGGCTGGAAGGCGGAAAAGATCCCAATTGGCGTATCGTTAAACAAGAAATGTGATCTAGTTTCTGAGGAGATGGGGATCTGTGGACATCGATATAGATGGAAAATGAACAAAGAGGAATTCATTATAAGACAAGTGGAATATGAATTATCCGGAATGAAGAGGTAAGCCGAAACTCAAATATTGAGGTAGAAGTGTATGACTATATGATATGAATCCAAACGACATTTTATGAATTTATATCAAAAGAGGGTGTCCCCTGAAACCGATTTTTGGTTTCAGGGGACACCCTCTTTCTTTGTGTGGAGACTAAGTATGGATTGATGATTTAGAGACGCTCATGGGACATCTTGCGTTGAAATTCAGCGATATCTGCGTATTCCTCCTCCAGTTTGCGAGAGATCCGAATAAAGATGGGCAGCAGCTCCTGGTAGAGTGCAGCATTCTCTTTGACAGGGGTATGTCGATGGGTTGTACCCACCATGGAAGAAACGGCATGAAGCGAGTCAATTCTCCCAGTAGCGTACAAACCAAGCACAACGGCACCCAGACAGGAACTTTCGAAGCTTTCAGGTACAACGACTTCCTGATTGAAGATATCGGACATCATTTGGCGCCAGAGAGGAGAGCGTGCAAACCCACCGGTGGCTTGAATGGAGGTAGGTTGTCCAATCTGTTCTTCCATGGCGAGTAGTACCGTATATAGGTTGAAAATGACCCCTTCCAGGACAGCGCGGATCATATGCTCTTTCTTATGATGGAGTGTTAAGCCGAAAAAGGAGCCACGGGCATCCGGATTCCACAAAGGGGCACGTTCGCCCGAAAGGTACGGATGAAACAGAAGTCCTTCCGATCCCGGCCGGACACGTTCAGCAATTTTGGTCAGCACATCATAGGAATTGATGCCAAGTCGTTTGGCTGTCTCCACTTCAGACGCTGCGAATTCATCCCGCACCCAGCGAAATAACATACCACCGTTATTCACTGGTCCGCCAATGACCCAAAGATTCTCTGTGAGGGCGTAACAGAAGGTCCGACCTTTGGGGTCGGTAACCGGACGGTCCACGACAGTGCGAATGGCCCCGCTGGTTCCGATGGTTGCTGCAACAACACCAGGTTCAATGGCGTTTACGCCGAGATTGGACAAAACCCCGTCACTTGCGCCAATAACGAAGGGCGTGGAGGGGGAGAGAGCCATTTTTTCAGCCGATTCGTGATTCATTCCTTCTAATATATGTGTTGTGGGTACGAGCTTCGACAGATGGTCGGGTGTAATGCCTGCAATTTCAAGGGCTTCCGCGTCCCAGTCCAGTTGTTCCAAATTGAGCAAGCCTGTGCAGGAAGCGATGGAATGATCGACTACATATTGCCCGAATAGACGGAAGAACAGATATTCTTTAATAGAAATAAATTTGGCTGTGCGCTCGAAAAGTGTAGGTTCATCGTGGCGCAGCCACATTAATTTGGTCAGCGGTGACATGGGATGAATCGGTGTACCTGTGCGCAGATAGATGCGATGGCCCAATCCATTCTCTTGCAGCTGGGCAGACCATGCTGCACTTCGATTATCGGCCCAGGTGATGCAGCGGGTTAAGGGTGTATCGTCCTGATCCATGGCAATGACACTATGCATAGCCGAGCTACAGGACACGAACAGGATCTGCTCGGCAGCAACACCACTATGATCCATAACTCCTCGCACAGAGCGGAGGGCCGCTTGTACAATCTCTTCAGGGTCCTGCTCGGCAACATCGGGTGCCGGGGTATACAAAGGATATTCCTGCGTTGAGGTACTGACGACGGAGCCCTGCTCGGTAAATAACACGGATTTGGTACTGGTGGTACCGATATCGATTCCGATCATGTAGTTGTTCATGTATTTAATCCTTCTTTCTCCAGAAAGCGATAAGATTTTAATTTCTTTCTACTATAGATACTCCATTTATACGACTGTACTTAGCAGCAAAATAAAGATCAGTCCGACCACGGATAATAGTGTTTCCATAACGGTCCACGTTTTCAATGTCTGGGCGACGCTCATATTAAAGAATTCTTTGATCATCCAGAATCCTGCATCGTTCACATGAGACAAGATGAGTGACCCCGCGCCTGTGGCGAGTACAATGAGTTCAATATTGGCCCCTGGTGTGAGTGCAAGCACTGGAGCGACGATACCAGCGGCTGTTGTCATGGCTACGGTTGCTGAACCGGTAGCTACACGAATAAGCGCCGCAACAAGCCAGGCAAACAGGATCACGTTAATGTTGGCATGGGTAGCGACTTCAGCAATGGCATTACCTACACCACTATTAATCAATACCTGTTTGAAGGCACCGCCTCCACCAATAATGAGAATGATGGTCGCCGTAGGCGCCAGACATTCACTGGTGAAGCGAGAAATATCGTGCTTGGTGAATCCACGTGCGAAGCCGAGTGAAAAGAGGGCAAATACAACAGAAATCAGCAGAGCAATGATCTCATGACCGATAAATTCACTGAAAACGGTGAATCCGCTCGTGGCATTTGGATCAATGATACTCGCTATGGAACCGATTAACATCAGAATGACCGGCAGCAATATGGTAAACAGGGTAATACCAAACCCAGGCATGTTGCTGTTTGTTTTGGTTGCGAATTGTTCAGCCAGTTCAGCTGGCGGTTCGGTGTGTATTCTTTTTCCAATAAATTTACCAAACAAAGGACCTGCAATAATCGCTGTAGGAATACCAACAATAAGGGAGTACAAAATGGTTTTACCCAGATCTGCGCTGAAGGCTTCAATTGCAATCATTGGCGCTGGATGGGGTGGAACCAGACCGTGTACAGTCGACAGACCTGCCAAAATGGGAATACCGATCTGCAGCAATGACATGTTGGTTTTACGTGCAACGGTGAAAATGATGGGGATCATCAAAATAACGCCGACTTCGAAGAAAACAGGAATACCGACGATAAAGCCAACAATCATCATGGCCCAGTGCACACGTTTCACACCGAACCGATCGACCAATGTAGTTGCAATGCGCTCGGCACCGCCGGATTCGGCCATCATCTTACCGAGCATCGTACCAAGAGCAATAACAATTGCAATGGTTCCAAGTGTGCCGCCGAGTCCCCCGGTAATGGAAGAGATCACATCGGCAGGTTTCATACCTGTAAGTAAACCGAGCATTAATGCGGATAACAAAAGGGTGATAAAGGGATTCCATTTATATTTAGAGATCAAAACGATCAGAAAAACGATCGCAATTAACGTCCAGACCAATAATGTTGCATTATGGGATAGTCCAAAAAGAGTGCTCATGATGTGTGTGCTCCTTTATTTCTGATATAGAACGCTTACAACTGAAATTATCGTTAACACGTAGATTCGTGCCAGTACTGCTGAAGGGCTATTCGCGAAAATGTAGCTTTATCATGCCCAAAATGGAAACAAAATCGCATTTTGTATACTTGTCGACAAGTTAGAGCGCAATCATACACGACGGATATGATTGCAAACGCTCTGCACCAATTAGGAATCGAAGCTTTCGTGCAAGGTTTTGCCGGAATCTTGGAAATACGTGCGGACTCCAGCCTGAATGAGCAATTTGTCACCGGATTCTAATGCTTCAACGAGCAAACGGTGTTTCTCAATTACAGCGCTTACTTTCTGCTCGCCTTGAACAAATACTCTGCGCGTCGTGAGCAGCATAACGGTCATCACAACATATCGAATACTGTTCCATAGGTGTGAAATACGGGAATGCTGGGCTGCTTCAATGATGGTTTCGTGGAAAACGAGATCCTGATAAGCGAATTCGACAGCGTCCTGATGTCTTCCAGCGAGTTGCATTTTGTCGATCACGTTACGCAACTGGGTGATTAATGACTCTGGAACATCCCCAGCCAGTCGCTGCTGCACAAAACTTTCAATCAGGAAACGGACATCATACAATTCTTCGACATCCTTGATCCTCAGTCCCAGGACAACGACACCCATACGTTCAAGCCTAATCAGACCTTCATTAGACAATGTTCGTAACGCTTCACGGACAGGTGAACGACTGCTGTCAAAATCAGCCGCAATTCGATTTTCCGACAAAATCTCTCCAGGTCGAAGGGTACCACTGATGATCCGCAGCCTTAATTCGCAGGCAATGGCTTCACCACGGGAAGCCCCTTGAAGCCAGGAAGAAGGAAATAGCATATGGCTAACGCTCCTATTAATAAGTAATCAGTTCATTACTGATCATAGCATAACTATTTTGAGGACTGGACATTTCAGCTCAATCCATAGTCTGTAGTATGCATGATAACGGCTGATGTATTTTTCAAAGGACTACTTGTATACAAGATGTGATTTTTATCCTACACCTTTCTCAAAAGCTTGTAAACCTCAATTGAAGCGGATACAACTTGATCAGAATTCAACGATATTGGTAGCCTGTAATCATTATCCACATGTGAATAACTTTAAACAGGAAGTATTGAAGGAGATAGCGGGTATTGGAGGGTGTGGATAACTATAAATGCGGTATTATCGTGATCTGATCAGGGTCTGGGGATAACTTTTTGAAGCTCTCTTCGAGGCTTGGTAATGATAATAAAGTGAACGGGCTGTGGTCATCATTTCTGGCGGGATGGAGAGCGTATATAAAAGAGGGAGAAGCCTTGAGCCTTGCAGTTGACTTTTCCAGGTGATCATGGTTAAATATATAAAGGTGTTTTCTGTGAAGATGAAAGTGATTCATCACATAAGTATTTCCTTGTGAGGAGGTGCAATACATTGAGACCTACATTCAAACCGAACGTTAGCAAACGTAAAAAAGTTCATGGTTTCCGGAAAAGAATGAGCACGAGCAACGGCCGTAAAATTTTGGCCGCACGTCGCCTTAAAGGCCGTAAAAACCTGAGTGCTTAATGCATTGAAGACCACCGAGGTGGTCTTTTTTTTCTTAATTTGGATCATTTCAGACTGGATGCTGGTACAGATCAGGTCTGAATGGTCTGCGGAAAAGTTCTGAATACACATCTATGTATGTCGAGTGAGTTTTCCATTTTCGAAAACTTACCTTATATAAGGATGAATGTTTGCTCGGTTTAAACGACCGATCAACAATCATCGCAAATGAAGTTGTTGTCAAGACGGTTTACCGTTATTCAAGAAAGCCTATACTAAATCAGTAATGAGGCCTCCGTCAATAACAATGGTGGAGAACAGCAAGGAGAAGCGCCGTGTATAAAAGACTGCGTCTACGAAACCGGGCGGACTTTAGCCGTGTATACCGGTATGGAAAATCGTTTGCCAATCATCAATTCGTGGTGTATGGCTGCCGCCGTAAAGATACGGAACAATTCCGGGTCGGCGTATCATGCAGCAAGAAAATCGGAAACGCTGTCGTACGCAACCGGATGAGACGCATGATTAAGGAAATTGTTCGTCATCATGAACATGAGATTGTCACGCAGATGGATCTGATTTTCATCGTCAGAAAAGGTGCACTGGACATGCCCTATAAGGAGATGGAAAAAAGCCTGCTCCATGCGATGCGCAAGGGCTCACTTTTGAAGTCGAGCAAGCGGTAAGCTTCGGTTTATTTGTCCTCCTAATTATGGTATGATTTACGGTGGAATGGAATGGTTAAGAGAGGGGTTATGAAGTGTCGCGATTGAAGACATCAAAGGGGAAGTGGATTCTCCTCATTGCAGTCATTGCAATGGTCACTGTACTCGCCGGATGTACTCCACAGGGAGCCGGGGTTACTACGGAAGATCTGAAGAATAGTGGTTCTTTTTGGCAATCTAATGTTATTTACTGGTTCTCACTGGCGCTCGATACATTCGCCAATTGGTTCAACGGTGAATATGGACTGGCCGTCCTCGTGATGGTGCTTATTGTACGGACATTGATTTTACCATTAACGATGAAACAAGTCCGTAGCTCCAAAGCCATGCAGGCCATTCAGCCGCAGCTGAAGGAGATTCAAGCGAAGTTTAAAGATACACCTGAGAAAGTTCAGCAAGAAACAATGAAGTTGTTTCAGGAGAACAAAGTTAATCCGATGGCGGGTTGTCTGCCACTTCTGATTCAGATGCCGATTTACATCGCACTTTATAACTCAATTTACGGAAACTCCAGTCTGAGAACACATGATTTCTTGTGGCTCCAGCTCGGGGAACCGGATCACCTGTTTATTTTGCCAGTGCTGGCTGCGATCACAACATTCATTCAAACATGGATGATGATGCGTATGAACCCTGCACAGCAAGTGGGTCCGATGCAGTTTATGCTATGGGTATACCCAATTTTGATCTTCGTAATGTCTTATCAGTTCCCGTCAGCACTTCCGCTGTACTGGTTCTACAGTAACATCTACACGATCGTGCAAAACTATTTCCTTTACCGGAATAATGATAAAATCGTGGCTGAGGTCAACGTGAAGCAGAATAGCTCTTCCAAAAATGGAGCTAAACGCAAAAACGGTGGCAAAGCGACCGTCTCTGGAAAAGGGTCGAAAGGGGCCAAAAAATCGAAATGACCAAAGTCATTACGTCAGGAAAAACCGTTGAAGATGCTGTAAACCAAGGATTGACCGAGCTTGGCGTAAGTCGGGACAAGGTCGAGATACAAGTGTTAGAGCAGCCGTCAAAAGGATTCCTGGGTTTGATCGGGGTGAAGGCGGCCAAAGTTGAAGTAAAACTATTGCCTGTACCCGAAGTTGTTCAACAGCCGATCAAGCCAGCCGCGCACGTACCTGAAGTAGATGCATTACTTGAGGGTGTCGCAGCTAAAAATCCCTATGAAGAAGCGGCTGCTTTCTTGAAAGAGGTCGCAGCAGGTATGGGACTGGATGTTGAAGTGCATATCAAAAAACAGCGGGATGGACATATCTTCAATATTGCCGGTGAAGACCTGGGCATGATTATTGGCAGACGTGGACAGACGCTGGATGCGCTTCAGTATCTAACGAACATTGTAGCGAACCGATACTCGGAAAGCTTCGTTCGAATTGTGCTCGACGCGGAGAATTTCCGTCAACGTCGGCGGAAGACGCTGGAGGATCTGGCTGAACGGTTGGCTGGACAAGCAATCCGTACCGGCAAGGAAGTTGTACTGGAGCCAATGCCTCCGCTCGAACGAAAAGTCATTCATGCAAAACTGCAAAATCACCCGCAGATTAAGACGTTAAGTAAGGGCGAAGAGCCCAATCGGCGTGTGGTCATTACCACGAAATAACACGAAATTGAAGACGCAATGGCTTCCTGCCCGGTGCAGAAGCCATTGCTTTTTTCGTACAGAAGCAATTTGATAAGATGCGTAACACAGGTAAATAGTGAACTTAATACGATAAGCAGCATGTCATATGATATATCATCAATAGAGTTGAAAATGGATATGACGTCCCCCGAGGGGCGGCAATTTTAAAATAGAGCAAGGAGAGATAACCATGTTCAGTGATACGATCACAGCGATATCAACAGCTGTCGGAGAGGCGGGGATCGCCGTGATCCGGGTCAGCGGCCCGGAAGCAGTGTCGGAGACGGAAAAGATTTTTCGCAGCAAAACCCCTTTAACTCAGGCAGCATCCCATACGGTTCATTATGGTCATATCATAGATCCGGCGAGCGGCGAGAAGATCGAGGAAGTGCTGGTTACGGTCATGCGGGCACCACGCTCATTCACAACAGAAGATGTCGTGGAGATCAGTGCGCATGGCGGTGTGGTGTCGGTAAAACGGGTCATGGACCTGCTGTTGCAGCTTGATATTCGTCTGGCTGAACCGGGTGAGTTCACGAAGCGTGCGTTCCTCAATGGGCGGATTGACCTGTCTCAGGCTGAAGGTGTCATGGATCTTATTCGTTCCAAATCGGACCGAGCTTTCTCGGTTGCATTGAAACAGGTTGAAGGCAAACTATCCTCTAAACTGCGTGATCTACGATATACATTGGTGGAAACACTGGCTCACATTGAAGTGAATATCGATTACCCCGAGCATGATGTGGAGTCGTTAACGTCTGATTTCATTAAGGAAAAGTCCAGTCAGGTTATGACTGAGATCGATAAATTGCTTACCACAGCAGAGCAAGGAAAGATCCTGCGAGAAGGTATCACGACGGCTATTGTTGGACGACCTAACGTAGGTAAATCCTCATTGATGAATACACTTGCCCAAGACAATCGAGCCATCGTCACGGACATTCCAGGAACAACTCGTGACGTGATCGAGGAGTTCATTACGATTAATAATATCCCATTGAAGTTACTTGATACGGCAGGAATTCGGGAAACGATGGACGTTGTAGAGAAGATCGGGGTAGAACGCTCTCGTTCTGCGGTAAGCGAAGCTGATCTGATCTTGATGGTTGTGAATGCTGCTGAGCCACTTCATCCCGATGAGATTGAATTATTGGAACAAATCCGCGGTAGACAATCGATAATCATTATGAATAAAATGGACTTAACGCCACAGGTAGAACGTGACGTGCTGCTTCGTTACATTCCGGAAGAGCGGCTTGTACCGATGTCGGTGAAAGATGATCTGGGTGTAGATCGACTGGAAGATGCCATCTCTACGCTATTCTTTAGTGGTAAGCTGGAGTCCGCAGACCTGACTTATGTCAGTAATGTGCGTCATATTGCTTTGCTCAAAAAAGCGAAGCAGTCCCTGGTGGATGCCTATGAAGCGGCAGAGCAGTTCATTCCAATCGATATGATTCAGATTGATGTTCGTTTAGCGTGGGAGCATTTGGGCGAGATTGTTGGAGATACGGCACATGATGCATTAATTGATCAGATCTTCTCCCAATTCTGTCTAGGAAAGTAAAAATAATATACTGCGGATAAGCTTGAATCGTAGTGTATGATGGAGAGGTACAATTTCTGCCTGTTGTCAAAGGATGGAATGATGTTGTAGCCATTACGTGTTGGTTTCATATAGATAGGAATGCAAGTTCCGATGAACGGTTAGAAGTATTTCGTTTTCATTATAAGGAGGTAAACAGGAATGGCTTTTGATGGCGGCAGTTATGATGTAATCGTCGTTGGTGCAGGACATGCTGGTGTGGAATCCGCGCTGGCCGCAGCCCGTATGGGGTCCAAAACACTAATGATTACCATCAATCTGGATATGGTGGCCTTTATGCCTTGTAACCCATCCATTGGGGGACCGGCTAAAGGACATGTTGTCCGTGAGATTGATGCACTTGGTGGAGAAATGGGACGGAATATCGATAAGACCTTTATTCAGATGCGGATGCTCAACACGGGTAAAGGGCCTGCTGTTCACGCGCTTCGTGCTCAAGCAGATAAATTCTCCTACCAGCATAAAATGAAGGAAACGATGGAGAATGAACGTAATCTGACGATGCGTCAGGGTATGGTTGATCGCCTGATCGTTGAAGATGGAAAGTGTGTAGGAGTCGTGACTCAGACCGGAACAGAGTATCGGGCCAAAGCCGTCGTTCTGACGACAGGCACATACTTGCGCGGTAAAGTAATTATGGGTGAGTTGATGTATGAGAGTGGACCGAACAATCAACAACCATCTCTTAAATTGTCAGAGCATCTGCGTGAACTGGGCTTCGATCTGGTTCGTTTCAAAACAGGTACACCTCCACGTGTGCATAAGGATACGATTGATTTTAGCAAAACCGAAATTCAGCCTGGTGATGATGAGCCGAAGTTCTTTTCCTATGAAACAGAATCTTCCGATAATGAGCAACTGCCTTGCTGGTTGACGTATACATCTGTGGAAACACATCAGATTATTAATGATAATCTGCATCGTGCACCGATGTTTTCGGGTGTGATTGAAGGGACTGGACCGCGTTACTGTCCATCCATTGAAGATAAAATTGTCCGGTTTAGCGACAAACCGAAACATCAGATTTTCCTGGAGCCGGAAGGCAAAAATACATCGGAGTATTATGTGCAGGGGCTATCTACGAGTCTGCCAGAAGATGTTCAGCTTGCGGTTCTGCGCTCGATTCCAGGTATGGAAAAAGTAGAAATGATGCGTAACGGTTATGCAATTGAATACGATGCGATGGTGCCTACACAATTGTGGCCGTCACTTGAAACCAAACGTCTGCCAGGTCTGTTCACAGCGGGTCAGATTAACGGTACTTCGGGTTATGAAGAAGCGGCTGGACAAGGCGTTATGGCCGGCATTAATGCAGCACGCAAAGTACAAGACAAAGAGCCGATTGTGCTTGATCGTTCGCAAGGATATATTGGTGTGCTGATTGATGATCTGGTAACAAAGGGTACGAATGAACCTTATCGTCTGTTGACTTCACGTGCCGAGTATCGCCTGTTGCTTCGCCATGATAATGCAGACATGCGTTTGACGGCAATCGGACATGATATTGGACTGATCCCTGAAGATCGTTATACGAAATTCTTGGATAAAAAGGCGAAAGTCGAGCAGGAAGTCGCGCGTCTGAAAGTGGCTAAAGCTCGCCCGGTTGAAGTGAACGCAAAGCTGGAAGAGTACGGATCTACACCTATTCAGGATGGCAGTACGTTGCTTACCTTGCTGCGTCGCCCGGAGCTGGGGTATGAACTGATTGAACAGCTCTCACCATCTGAGGTAGAACTGACAGCAGATATGAAAGAACAAGTGGAAATACAAATTAAATATGCGGGTTATATTGAGAAACAATTGATCCACGTGGAACGTTTGCAAAAGATGGAGAAAAAGAAAATTCCGGACACCATCGTATATGATGAGATTCATGGTCTTGCTATGGAAGCCAAGCAGAAGCTCACTACGATTCGTCCAATCTCGATTGGTCAGGCTTCTCGTATTGCTGGAGTTACTCCTGCCGACATCTCCATTCTGCTGGTCTACCTGGAGCATTATAACCGTGTAACCGCAGCAAGGGGACAATAATGGACGATATTCAACAGCAACTGCAGCGGCGCTTAAAGAAACATGGATTAGAGCTGGGCGAACTCCAGTTGGAGCAATTCGAACTGTATTATCAGGAACTGGTATCCTGGAATGAAAAGATGAATCTGACCGGAATTACGGATCGGGAGCAAGTGTATACCAAGCATTTCTATGATTCGGTATCGCTGGCTTTTTATACAGACATGACTAAAGTAAATAGGCTTGCTGACATTGGTTCAGGAGCGGGTTTTCCTGGATTACCCCTGAAAATCTTTTTCCCGCACATTGAGCTGACGATCATAGACTCATTGAATAAACGTATTGGTTTTCTACAGCATGTGGTAGATATCCTTGGCCTGACAGACGTGGAGTTGGTCCATGGACGTGCTGAAGAGATCGGACGCAAAGAAGGGTATCGTGACAGTTACGATCTCGTTACGGCGCGTGCAGTAGCCAAGCTGGCTGTACTGAATGAATTCTGTCTTCCGTTTGTTCGCAAAGGTGGAATGTTCGCTGCGATGAAGGGCGGAGACCCACGTGAGGAAATGAAGGAAGCGGAGTTCAGCTTCAATCAGCTGAAAGGACGGGTGAAAGCCGTTCATCCTTTCCAGCTGCCGGTTGAAGAATCAGAGCGCCATATCATCCTGATCCAGAAATTTGATAAGACACCTTATAAGTACCCGCGTAAGCCAGGCACTCCAATGAAGACTCCACTGGTATAGTTGGATGAGGGTTTTTGAAGGTAGTCAAAACTAAATATAATTTTAGCCATGGAAAAAGAAGATGTTTCACGTGAAACATCTTCTTTTTTTTGTCTTCTGAAATAGAGGACTGGATCAACATCATGGATACTTCCTATTACATATCTCTTTAATCATGCATAATGATCAATTCAACGCGTAGTAACACATGAACATTTTCAAGAATTATATGTGTACAAGTCGCCATATTTCCAATATTCACAAAGAAAAAGCAGGAAAATAAGCAGAGTTTAAAGAATAGGTAAGCATAGGATTATGATAGAAAAGATGATAGAATAGAAGTATCCGATCCTGGGTTACAGCGATCATAGAGTATATGTATAGATAGATGGATACGCGTTCAGTGTTGCATGACAGGAAGCGTTATGAAAGGCAAAACTTATTCCAAGAACGATGCAATTGAAGGGTCGTTTATTGAATAAGAAGCACCTGCAAAGATTGTGGGAGCTATTACGAAACTAGGTGGTAATCTGCGGAATGAAAGAACAATTTTCGAAGTTGTTTGGTTTGGCGGAGCGCAATAACGGAGATGAGATCAAACAGATTCCGGTTAATGAAATTGTGAGCAGCCCATATCAACCCCGTACTATTTTTGATGATGATAAAATTGATGAGTTGTTGCAGACGATCAAAACACATGGCGTAATTCAGCCTATTGTCGTTCGCGTGCGAAATGGATCATATGAGATTATTGCCGGGGAACGTCGCTGGCGTGCAGTTCGAAAACTGGGTTTGGATACGATTCCAGCCATTGTGCGTGAATTCAACGATTCTCAGGCCGCATCCATTGCACTGATTGAGAACTTGCAGCGTGAAGGATTGACCTCCATTGAAGAAGCCGTCGCTTATCAGAAGCTGATCGACTTGCATCAACTGACACAGGAAAGTCTTGCACAACGACTCGGCAAAAGCCAGTCAACCATCGCCAACAAAATTCGGTTGTTACAGCTTCCGGAAGGCATTAAGGCTGCATTAATGGAACGCAAAATTTCTGAACGGCATGCAAGAGCATTACTTTCTCTCGATACGGAAGAACTGCAGATGAAGTTGCTCGGTGAGATTATTGAAAAAGAATTGAATGTGAAACAGACAGAGGCACGTGTGGCCTTTTACAAGGAATCTTCCAAGATTAAAAAATCTAGACGTGTTTCCTTTACCAAGGATGTAAGACTTGCACTTAATACAATTCGTCAATCCATTGATATGGTAACTGGCTCTGGTCTGGACATTAAAACAAAAGAAGCAGACCATGAGGATCATTACGAGATTGTTATC
Organism: Paenibacillus sp. SZ31; assembly: GCF_012912005.1. Classification (GTDB taxonomy): domain Bacteria; phylum Bacillota; class Bacilli; order Paenibacillales; family Paenibacillaceae; genus Paenibacillus. The sequence goes on along the minus strand of NZ_JABBEA010000018.1, from coordinate 109,001 downwards.
CATATTCCAAAACGTAAATAATTGAAGCTTATGGCGGCAATGAGCCGCTTTTTATGTCTATAAAGCAAGATAGGCCTGGATTTTTAAAGAACGGTATATTGATGGAACGGTAGTTGTTGTTTGTGTGGACGATAGCCGCCTGCTTTTTGTTAACAATATCTCACAACCTACAAGAAAAGACTCCTATTTTATTTGAGGTGAAGTAATTGTCTAAGATTATGGCCGTAGCAAATCAAAAGGGCGGTGTGGGGAAAACGACGACATCTGTTAACTTGGGTGCAGGACTGGCTTCACTCGGGAAAAGAGTATTGCTTGTCGATATTGACCCTCAGGGGAATACAACCAGCGGAGTCGGAATCAATAAAGCAGATGTGGCTAATTGTATATATGATGTCATTATTAATGAGGTTCCTCCTCAAGAAGCGATTGTGGAGACTCAGATTGAAGGCCTTCATATCATACCTGCAACGATTCAGCTTGCCGGAGCCGAGATTGAATTGGTTTCCACGATATCACGGGAAGTTCGCCTGAAAAAATCACTCGCCATGGTGAAAAAAAACTATGATTACATACTGATCGATTGCCCACCTTCTCTTGGTATGTTGACGATCAATTCGTTAACCGCTTCCGATTCGGTGATCATTCCGATTCAGTGTGAGTACTATGCACTTGAAGGATTAAGCCAGTTGCTTAATACGGTTCGTCTGGTACAAAAACATCTGAATACATCCCTGCAGATTGAAGGGGTATTGCTGACGATGTTTGATGCACGGACCAATCTGGGGATACAGGTTATTGAAGAAGTGAAGAAGTATTTTCAACAAAAAGTATATCAAACGATTATTCCGCGTAACGTACGGCTTAGTGAAGCACCATCTCATGGTCAATCGATTATCACGTATGACCCTCGGTCAAGAGGGGCGGAAGTTTATTTAGAGCTCGCAAAGGAAGTGATTTCTTATGAGTAAGCGGCTTGGAAAAGGTCTTGATGCCCTCATTCCTTCGCTTTCAATTAATGACGATGATAAAGTCGTAGAAATCCCGATTAGTCAACTGCGGGCTAACCCCTATCAACCACGTAAGGTGTTTGATGAGGGCGCAATACATGAACTGGCTGAGTCCATTCGGCAGCATGGTGTCATACAACCCATTATTGTACGTCCTGTATTGCGAGGTTATGAGATTATTGCCGGAGAGCGGCGGTTCAGAGCATCCCAATATTGTGGTAATGCCACCGTACCCGCTGTAGTCCGCAACTTCAGTGATCAGCAGGTAATGGAGATTGCATTGATCGAGAATCTGCAACGGGAGAATCTGAATGCCATGGAAGTTGCAGTTGCTTATCAAGGGTTAATGGACCAATTCGCGTTGACTCAAGAAGAGTTGTCTGTAAAAGTTGGTAAATCACGTTCTCACATTGCTAACTTCTTGCGTCTGTTATCATTGCCGGAAGAAGTAAAAGATCATGTTTCACGTGGAACATTATCTATGGGACATGCACGTGCGATCGTGGGTGTTAAAGATGAGGTTATGGTGAAGCAACTTGCCAAACAAACCATTGATCAGCAATGGAGTGTGCGTGAGTTGGAGGAAGCTGTTCAACAACTGGATCGTTCCAAGATGGGTGAGGCAAAAGCCAAATCGAAGTTGAAGAAGAAAGATCCGTTCATTGATACGGTGGAAGAGTCACTGCGTGAACGTTTCAAAACAACAGTGAAAATTAAGCACAACAAAGATAAAGGTAAAATTGAGCTCAACTACTACAGTCAACAGGATCTGGAACGGCTATTGGAATTGTTACAATAATAGTCGGATCGATGATTCATAACAACATGCGGGGCTTACTCATGTCATGACATATCGCCTCTGTACCATGGAGAAACGATATGTCATTCTTTTTTTACAGAGTTAGATGTGCAGTATGTGCAGGCGAATAATTAATTAATGGGACAGAGGTGGTTGTAAGGTGGAGGGAGTTATCTATCTAGATCATGCAGCAACATCTTGGCCGAAACCACCTGCTGTCGGTGATGCGATGCTGAGTGCACTGGAGATTGCAGGAGCCAATCCTGGCAGAGGCAGTCACCGGATGGCTGTTCAGGCAAGTCGTGTACTGTTCGAGGCCAGAAGATCTATATCTAATATTTTTGGTATTAAGAATGCGAATGATATTGCATTCGGATCGAATACGACAGAAGCGCTAAATCTGGCTATTCAAGGTTCGCTCAAGGAAGGCGATCATGTGATTGCCACCATGGCGGAACATAACTCAGTCAGACGACCACTAGAGTATATGCGCAGACTCCGAAATGTGGAGATTGATTATGTACCTGTTAATGCTGCGGGAGCTATTGATCTGAAGCTAATGGAACGTATGTTTCGTTCGAATACCAGATTAGTGGTATGTACACATAGTTCCAATCTGCTTGGCAGTATTCTTCCTATTGGTGAAATTTCGCTCCTGTGTCGTAAACATCAAGCGATCTTGTTGGTAGATGCAGCTCAAAGTGCTGGGGTTATGCCTGTGAATGTACAACAACTGAATATTGATATGCTTGCATTCCCGGGACACAAGGGATTGCTTGGTCCTCAGGGGACAGGAGGCTTGTACATTGCTCCTGAGCTCGATATAGAGCCTTTACTTCATGGAGGAACAGGAAGTCAGTCAGAAGCGCTGGAGCAGCCGAAGGTGCGTCCTGATCGGTATGAAGCGGGGACGCCGAATACCGTTGGGATTGCAGGACTGAATGCGGGTGTGAAGCATGTACTTGAGATGACACCAGCGCTCATCTACCAACATGAGTGGGAGTTGACCCAACATATGATGGCTGGGTTGTCATCCGTTAAGGGCATTCGAATGCTCGGTCCAGAGATTGGACAGCCACGTACCGGATTAGTATCCTTTACTGTGGATGGGTATGATCCAGCACAACTCGCCTTCCGATTAGATCGGAATTATGGAATTGCGGTTCGCTCTGGTTTTCATTGCACACCGCTTGCACACGAATCTGCTGGTACAACCGCTACTGGAGCGGTAAGGGCCAGTGTGGGGTACAATTCGACCAGAGAACATGTGGATACACTCGTTAAGGCAGTGTTGGAGTTGACACGGGTAGACAAAGACTAGTTTAGAGTTGAAATGGCGAACTCATTTGGTACAGAGCTGCATGATTAATCTGATGAATATCGGGTTGATTTATAATGAATGATAATAATACAGACAGACGTTAATCTGATCAAAAATATAGAGGGGTAGTTGCAATTACATGGCTGAATTAAACGAGCTGATTCTGGAACAGCTGTTATGGATTATTGGCGGAATGGCATTACTTACGGTGATCTTGCTGATTGTGAGTATTGCTCAAGGGGCAAAGTTACGAAAGTTTAAACGTAAATATGAAGCCATGATGGCTGGCAGTGGAGTAGAGGACCTGGAATCGCTGCTCATTAATCTGAAAATTCAGATGGACAGCATTGAGGATGAACACAAACTGCAAACGAATCAGCTGCAAGTTGTCATGCAAAAGCTGACCCGCATTCAAGGTAAAGTTGGCGTAAAAAGATACAATGCTTATGGAGAGAATGGTAGTGATCTGAGCTTCTCGATGGCCATGATTAACGATAGCCAGGATGGCATGATTCTTACGGGGATATATAACCGCGACGGTTCTTATGTATATGCAAAACCTCTTAAAGGGGGAGAGTCCACGTACACTCTGTCCCCAGAGGAAAAGGAAGCTATTACTCTGGCACAGCAAGCAGAGTAGAACGTGTATGCCATTCCCGGATGGCCGAGTATAGACTGCTGGATATAATTTCGGACATGCGCATAACGAGACTGAGCCGCGTGTTCTGTAGAACAAAGTACTCCATAAAGCCGCCGACGTTAACGATACCTGTCAGATGGATATCGCCGACCGGCGGTAATTCTTTATTTACCCCTGCACCCGGCTTGAGTGGACCATTCACGACTTGAATGCAGCCTACACTGGATGACTGCCCAAGACAGGCGTCAATGCCAATCACATAAGGGTTATGGTGTGTTTTCTGTATGTTGTGGAGCGTATCCTGAAGGTTCATCGCATGGACTGGTTCATCCAAGGTACCATACAAATGGAATAAAGGGCTGTCCCACTTGGAAAGTGCTGATCCGACCAGAGGACCAAGACAGTCGCCTGTTGAGCGATCTGTGCCGATGCAGACGATCACTACATTTTGCAGAGAATGGGCTTTATAGAGGTGGAACATTAAACGATGGGTAATGGCTGAGTGAATGCCTGGATCGGTATGGGGGATTTTCAGACTGGTCATGTCTTGTGATGAAAAGGAACGCGAAGTAGGATTCATAGGATCTATCCTTTCCCTTGGAATAGTAGTAACAGTATATGGAAAGGTAGAGCGTTTTATACTTCACGAGGACAAGCTTTTTCTCAAGGGTTGGACGCATGGCGAAAGGAGCCGGACATGGACGAATGGATTAATGATTGGATGCTGATAGCGTTTGATTCAACCCAGCAGGCACTGCGTGCTGAAATGCTGCTGGAATTTGCCGAGATAGAGATCGATTTGTTCCCTACGCCAAAAGAAATTACAGCAGGTTGTGCACTATGTATCCAGTTTCCAAAAGAGGATCTGGAGCGAGTGCAAAAGATCATTCGTAATGAGTTCGTAGAGATCCGAGGCCTCTATTTCAAAACAGAAGACAGCTATGATAACATACCGATGTAGAGGAGAGATGATGGATGTTGCCATTTCAATTTGTTCAAGGGATTGGTGGTCGCGGTGCGGTAGCGGCCGTGGATGAAGCTCTTCGTTGGACAGATCAAATCTGGAACAAAATTGCTGATCCCGATATGTGGCTTAATATTATGTTCAGTTCAATCCGAATCATCATTATTTTTATCATCACCCGTATCGTCATAAAGGTTGTATATCGAATTATAGATCGTTCCATGGAACGTAAGCAGGAAGGCAAGATTCGCGTGAATCCGCGCAGATTCGTAACTGTAGGGGAACTGCTGAAAAATGCGACCTCCATAACATGTAATTTTATTATGATTCTGCTACTGTTATCTGAGATCAATATCCAAGTTGGGCCGCTACTAGCGAGTGCTGGTGTGCTAGGGCTTGCCATTGGTTTCGGTGCACAGGGTTTGGTCAAGGATGTTATTACGGGTTTCTTCATTATACTGGAGGATCAATTCGCTGTGGGGGATGTTATTCAGACGGGAACCTACAAGGGAACGGTTGAGGTGATCGGACTTAGAACTACCAAACTGGTTAGCTGGCAAGGTGAGGTGCACATTATCCCCAACGGCGCGATTGCAAGTGTAACGAACTACTCCATGTCGAATTCGCTAGCTGTAGTGGATATTCCGATGAAGGCGGACTTGAGTCTCGATGAGTCTGTACACCTGGTGAAGAAGTCTTTGGTTGGGATTGAAGAGCGTGATCTAAATATTGTGAAGGTCCCAGATGTACTCGGTATACAGTCGATGTCTACGTCAGAATATGTGGTGCGAATTGTGGCTGAATGTATGCCTAACTCTCGTGCTTCTGTGGAACGTCAGATTCAGGGCGATGTGAAAAAAACGCTGGAGTATCATGAGATGAGTAATCAAGCAGCATTGGAACAGGCGGTAGCTTTGGAGAAAGATGAGGGGGATGGCACAGGTGGAGCGTAAAAGTTTCCAGCTTGGGGATATCGTGCAGATGAAGAAGCAGCATCCCTGTGGCAGTAATGAGATGGAGATCATTCGAATGGGTATGGATATTCGGATCAAGTGTGTTGGATGTAAACACAGTGTGTTGATTCCAAGAGCAAAATTCGAGAAAAACATGAAGAAGGTACTCCGCTCAGCGGAAGATTCCACTGAATCCTGACCTTGGAATGATTCGGAATTCGGTACTCAAAATAACGTTTACATGCAGGCTCCGTACGGGTGTTGCGTTCTGTAAATGATCATGCTATAATCAATATTGCTGCGGAAAGGTACCCAAGAGGCCCAAGGGGGCTGACTCGAAATCAGTTAGGCGTGTCACAGCGTGCGTGGGTTCGAATCCCACCCTTTCCGCCACTTCATTTACAATTTACTCAATACACATTGAGTTCAATAAAAAGATCGATAAGAAGACTTCCATTAGGGAAGTCTTTTTTGTTTATCGTTATATTGAATACGAATATATCGACTACGAAATGAACATGTATTTATACTTATTAGCTGGATCAGTACTACTTAAACGAAAAATAAAGAGCCCCGAAGGGCTCTTTATCCGGCGGTGCATTTGTTTGTTAGAAAACAATCGGTCGTAACAATCAGAAACCTGGTGTACTGCACGTAGCAATACGTGTTTTTCAGACGAAGGGCCTTACAACACATAACCACTTGCTTCTTAAATTACGTGATGAATCTCCAACAGCGAATGATCGGCTTCGTTGTCCAACGGAACCACACCTCTCTCGTGCACCGCCTGATTGTATTATGTGCTTTATTCCGTTTTATATACATGGATCTTAAAAAAAGGTATTGCGATTAGTGGACGCGGGCTTTGGTTAGCTTCTTCCACTTGCGATTATGATTGCTTGTCTCGGGAAAAGCTTCGCCTTTTTGCAGCGTTACCCGCTTCGGGTTCTGAATTTCCGAGACAAAGCTTTTTTCCCCGACTTCCGTGTACTCTCCATCATTTGGTGCTTTGTCTCCGGGCTCAAACTCGGTTTTTTCACCCATGATAAAACCTCCTCTGCAGAATATGTTACATTGTTGCATCTGTAGTGTGCTCCATAGCTGGGGTGATCATGTGCCAATATGTACAGGGAACGTTTGCTTGCACTTTGACTCGGTATTTGTTATATTAATATAGTTCGAGTTTGTGCTCGTTCCTTGCTCTCAACCTAGATTGAGGGCCAGAGTCCATAAGGAGGTGAAAATTATGCGCAAATATGAAGTGATGTACATTATTCGTCCTGACATTGAGCAAGAAGTTGTTCAAGCTACAGTCGATAAATTCCAAGGCATCATCTCCAACGGCGGTGGTGAAGTTACAGCTCACGACGTTATGGGTAAACGCCGTCTTGCGTATGAGATCAAGAAATTCCGTGATGGTTTTTATGTTCTGGTACATTTCACTGCTGAACCAGCAGTTGTAACTGAACTTGAGCGTCTCATGAAGATTTCTGACGAAGTAATTCGTTATCTCATTACCAACGACGTTAAGTCTGCTTAAGACTACTCGTGATTAACGCACCAATACGCTCTGAAGGAGGGGATTACATTGTTGAACCGTGTCATTCTGATCGGACGGTTAACCCGGGATCCTGAGTTGCGTTACACTCCAGCAGGAGTGGCAGTTACGCAATTTACTTTGGCAGTGGACAGACCGTTTACAAGCCAAGGGGGAGAAAAGGAAGCCGATTTCATTCCGGTCGTAACCTGGAGACAGCTTGCCGAGACCTGTGCGAACTACTTGCGCAAAGGACGCCTGGCTGCAGTCGAAGGACGCATTCAAGTACGGAACTACGAGAATAACGAAGGAAAACGTGTATACGTGACCGAAGTCATTGCCGATAATGTCCGTTTCTTGGAGTCAGCTAACCGTGATAATAGCGGTGGCGGCGGTGGGCAACCAATGCGTGAAGAGCCTTCTTATGGAGGCGGCGGACGCGCGAACAATAACAATAATTCGCGTAGCAACAATCAGGATCCTTTTTCCGATGACGGAAAACCGATTGATATATCGGATGATGATTTGCCATTTTAACATGAGCTGATATTCTCTTGAGGATATGGGTTACATGATAGGAAAGGACTGAAAAGCATGGGCTTCAAGCAAAGAGAAGGCGGAGACAACGATAAAAGACCGGCACGTCGTGGCGGCCGTAATAAACGTCGTAAAGTGTGCTTCTTCACAGCTAACAAAATTACTCACATCGATTATAAAGATACGGACTTGCTTCGTAAATTTATCAGCGAACGTGGAAAAATTTTGCCACGCCGTGTAACAGGTACTAGCGCTAAATATCAACGTGCTCTGACGATTGCAATCAAACGCTCCCGTCAAATCGCATTATTGCCATACACAACTGAGTAGTTTTTACTCAGCTTGCATACGAAGCAGTCGGCTTATAGCCGGGTGCTTTTTTTGTATGTATAAATTGAAATAACATGTTCACTCTAACAATTCAGAGAATCAAATATTGTGGTGATAGAGGCATTCAAGGCTCAAATGAATTATAATAGAGTCTAATCTACTGAAAAGGTCAGGCAGCATGAATAGCTGTTTATTTCAGAATAAACATCAGGAGTGGATATGAATACATCACAACGTAAAGGCAAGCAGAGAAAAAGGAAAAGTCTAAAAACCTGGATTGTAGCTACTCTTTTACTTTCCATTATATATGTATGGTTACAGCAAAAAGGTGATATAGATAATATGTGGCCAGGAACAACGCTTCAAGATGCTGTGCCGATCACCGGCCTTCATCCTGTGGTAGCAGAGAATGAGGAATTATTGGTACGTAAGGCAGCCAGACGTGGAATAGAGATTGTTATAACCCACGGCTACCGAAGTTCCGAGGAGCAAGATGCACTATTTAACCAAGGACGCTCAAGTACAGGCAGTATCGTTACGAATGCGCGTGGTGGTGAATCATATCATAACTATGGATTAGCTATTGATTTTGCACTGAGAACGCCTGAGGGTGATGTGGTGTGGGATATGGAACGGGATGATAACGGGAATGGCAAGGCAGACTGGATGGAAGTCGTGGATCTCGCGAAAGAGTTGGGTTTCACTTGGGGTGGTGACTGGGCTAACTTTCCGGACTATCCTCACTTGCAGATGGATTTTGGTTTGAGTATCAATGAGTTAAAACGAGGTAAAAGACCTCCAGACTCTCAATAAAAATGTACTTAATATACACTTATATGAATAAATATTAGAAAATCTCTGCATTTTGCAGGGATTTTTTCTTTCTTTTGTAAAATAAATGATAAAAGATGACAATTTGGTCTTTACATCAGCAAATAAATGAAACTATACTATAATAACTAGATTTTTTACTTTGGTCGAACTTATTATATCAAATGTAAGAATAATGGCTCCGATTAAATAGAGTTAAGCTATCGATTGAAAATAGTTAAAACTAAAATATATAACATTTACCTCACATTAACTTTAATTTTCCTACTGACTACAACATATACATATACATCTTATGTAACTATTATGTAATGTATATATTGAAATGATTATTTGATCATATACACCTCATAGTTAAAAGTAGGATAGAATCTCTCAAACCCCTTGCCATATACCTTTATAATATTACTAATATCCAAATCTGTGGTATAAAAAACATTTATACCAAAAATCTCAAAATAAGCATTGACGTCAGATAAAATTACACGTATGATTACATTAATTATTTTGTAATATAATTCCGCTAGGATTTATCAACATTAATTGACCAATGGTCTAAATAAAAGTCTCTTAAACTTGTTTCTCCTAAAGATTTGGTATTTTGTATAAGCTATTGTTCGTTATCTTCAAGAACTTGGAAATATACAGTGGATGCATTCTTCTACACACGAATACAATCTACGGAAATTATGGGGTTAGGGTGATTGATTTGAATACAGAGCTATTGGAAGTCAGAAATCTAACAACATCATTCAGAATTGAAGATGACTATTACGCAGCAGTGGATCACGTTAACCTTAAGGTGAAGAAAAATGAAGTGTTGGCGATTGTAGGCGAATCCGGGTCAGGCAAAAGTGCTTTTGCATTCTCTCTTATGGGTTTGCATAACAAAGCAAAAATTGAAGGCCAGATTCTCTATAAAGGACAAGATATTGCCAACATCTCCCCAAGCAAGTTGAACAAGCTACGCGGCAAAGAAATGGGCATGATTTTTCAAGACCCATTGTCCGCACTAAATCCTCTAATGATTATTGGTGAACAGATTGAAGAGATTCTTACACTTCATCAGTCCAAGCTGTCTTCCAGAGAGAAGAGAGAAAAGGTTATTCACTTATTGAATCAGGTAGGGATTCCACGTCCCGAACAAATATACAAGCAGTATCCCCACGAATTATCTGGTGGTATGAGACAGAGAATTGTCATTGCCATCGCGATTGCCAACAAACCAGAACTACTCATAGCCGATGAACCTACGACGGCGCTTGACGTTACGATTCAACTACAGATTCTGGAGCTGATCCGTGATCTGAAGAACGAAATTAACGCAGGCATTATTCTGATTACACATGACCTGGGTGTCGTAGCCGAGATGGCTGATCGCGTTGCAGTTATGTATGCAGGAGAAATTGTTGAAATCGCAGATATCTTCACACTGATGAATGATGCGAAGCATCCGTATACACGTTCACTGTTGAACTCGATTCCCACCCTATCTGAAGAAGGATCCAAATTGCATGTCATCCAAGGCATCGTGCCTTCACTCAAAAATCTTCCTCGCAAAGGGTGCAGATTCAAAGCCCGAATTCCATGGATTAGTGATTCGGCTCATGAAGAGAACCCACAGATGCATGAAATTGCACCAGGCCACTATGTACGGTGTACCTGTTACCAGCACTTTCATTTCCCTGACCAAGCTGAGGAGGAATAACATAATGGCATTACTCGAAGTAGAAGGACTCAAGATACATTTTCCGATTCGCGGTGGATTGCTCAAACGGGAAATTGGCAGTGTAAAGGCTGTTGATGGTGTTAGCTTCTCCATTGAACAAGGACAGACCTACGGTTTGGTTGGTGAATCCGGTTCAGGCAAGACAACCACAGGAAGAGCCATTATTGGGCTGAATCATGTCACTGATGGAAAGATCCTGTTTAACGGTAAGAATCTGGCTACCGAGCGACGGAAGAACAGGCAGCTTCAACGGGATGTACAAATGATCTTTCAAGATCCATATTCATCACTGAATCCGAAGAAGCGGGTTATTGATATCATCGCTGAGCCGTTTCGTAACTATGAGCGTCTGACAGCTACCGAGGAGAAAAGACAAGTAAGAGAATTACTTGAAAAGGTTGGTTTGAGTCCGGAATCAATCTACAAATATCCCCATGAATTCTCAGGCGGGCAGCGTCAACGGATCGGCATTGCACGTGCTATTGCACTAAAACCGAAGCTGATCATTGCTGATGAACCTGTATCTGCACTGGATGTATCGGTACAGGCCCAAGTACTCAATTTTATGCAGGAAATTCAAAAAGAACTGAATCTGACGTACCTGTTCATCAGTCATGATCTCGGCATCATCCGCCATATGTGTGATGAGATTGGGATTATGTATAAAGGTCGATATGTGGAACAGGGAACAACGAATGATATTTTTGAGAATCCGCAGCACATCTACACCAAACGTCTTATTGCAGCCATTCCGGATATGGACCCAACCAAACGAGAGGAAATGGTAGCCTTCCGTCAACAGGTCAAAACGGAGTATGAACATTCATACCGAAATTTCTTTGATGAGGAAGGGCTTGCATACTCGCTCAAATCCATTTCCGATACTCACCGAGTAGCTCTACCTCAGAAAGGTTGAAGGCCATATGTGGAAAACGATAGTACGCAGAATTATCATAATGATCCCTCAGATCTTTTTACTAAGTCTTTTAGTCTTTCTGATGGCCAAGGCCATGCCGGGCGACGCGTTAACCGGATTGCTTGATCCAAGCGTTGATCCCAAAGCATTGGAAGCCCAGCGAGAGAGATTGGGATTGAATAATCCCTGGTACGTGCAATATTGGGACTGGATCAAAAACGCCGTACAAGGTGATTTTGGACAATCCTTCCGCTTCAAAATGCCGGTTACTGACCTGATTGGTCAGCGTGTAGCAAACACATTCTGGCTTGCACTGGCGACACTTGTGCTGACTTACCTGATCGCGATTCCACTGGGTATCATCAGTGGTCGTTACAACGATACCTGGTCTGACCGGTTGATCACGGGTTACACCTACCTGGGCTTTGCTGCACCATTGTTTATTTTCGCACTGGTGATGGTATGGATCTTCGGATTCCACTTCGGCTGGTTCCCAACAGGAGGAAGTGTTGCACCTGGACTTACACCAGGTACATTCAGCTACGTCATGAGTAAGTTCTACCATCTGTTATTACCAGCACTATCCATGGCACTGATTACAACGGTATCTACCGTTCAATATTTGCGTAGTGAGATCATTGATATCAAGCATAAGGAATTCGTTATTACTGCGAGAGCCAAAGGTGCCTCGGAATCCCGGATCTACAACAGACATATCTTGAGGAACTCGCTATTACCTATCGCTGCATTCTTCGGATATGAGATCACAGGACTTATCGGAGGTACGGTATTTATAGAAAGCATATTCAGTTATCCAGGTATGGGGCAGTTGTTCCTGAGTTCCATCTCATTGCGTGACTTCAGCGTTGTGACTGCACTCGTATTGTTATATGGCGTAGCCTCCATTCTCGGGGCATTGCTGTCTGACATAATTCTAGGAATTGTAGATCCACGTATACGGATCAAGTAAGAACTTGAAGATTTCGGGGTGAAAACAAGATGAGCAAGGCCAACGAGGTAGTTGTAACTTCACAAAAGGTTGATAAAAGCCCCTCTAGCTTAAATATTTTATGGAGGGAGCTTGTCAGAGATAAGGTGGCACTAATCTCGCTCATTTTCTTGGGCTTGGTCATGTTGCTGGTATATGGCACGTCTCTCATTCTGAATCAGGATGATATCGTACGCGTGGATCTGTTTGCCTTATATGAACCGCCATCCGCGAAATATTGGCTTGGAACAGACTATGGAGGTCGTGATGTATTCGGCCAACTGGTCATCGGTACACGTAACTCGCTGAGCATTGGAATTATCGTAACGTTAATGACTGGCTTCATAGGTATCTTAATTGGCCTTTTATCCGGTTATTTCGGTGGAATGATTGACAACCTGTTTATGCGTGTTGTTGATTTCTTCATGATCCTTCCCATGCTGATGATTGTTATCGCGTTTGTTACAGCAGTACCGAAATACAATATCATCTCGTTCTCTCTAATCATGACGGCGTTTCTCTGGATGGGTATTGCCAGACTAATTCGCTCCAAAGCGTTACAGGAACGGGAGCTGGACTATGTAAAAGCTTCAAAAACATTGGGCTCTTCTCATCTGAAGATTATGCTCTCACAGGTTCTTCCGAATCTGAGCTCCATTATCATCGTAACGATGACATTGAATCTCGCTGCCAACATTGGCCTCGAATCCGGGCTGTCTTTCCTCGGGTTTGGTTTTCCCGAAAGCACACCCAGTCTTGGAACACTCGTAAGTTATGCACGTAATCCGCAAACCCTGGAATCCAGATGGTGGATATGGCTACCCGCATCGGTGCTGATCCTGGTATTGATGTTGAGTATAAATAATGTCGGTCAAGCCCTAAAGCGTGCGACTGATGCAAGACAAAGAAGAGGTTAAAAAAAGGGAGGAAAGGTTCATGAAAAAGGGATTATTTTCACGGGGACTATTTTTCACGATGATGCTGGTCTTTGTATTGGTGCTCGCAGCATGCTCGGAGAAAGAAGCAGCTACTCCAGCTCCAACTACAAACACAGAAGAGGGAAAAACAGAGGAAAAACCTGCTAATGAAGAGGGCGTTTACTCCATTGAAGACTTCAACAATGTCAAAACGAATGAAGGTACTGCGATCGAAGGTGGATCGATTACATTCGGACTTGTATCGGATACTGCTTTTGAAGGTACACTGAACTACAACTTCTATTCCGGTAACCCGGATGTTCAGGTACTGCAATGGTTCGATGAGCCATTACTTACATGGGACAAAGACTATGTGTACACCAATGATGGTGCAGCAACATATGAGACGTCTGAAGATGGAAAAACATTTACACTGACCATTCGTGACAATGTAAACTGGCATGATGGCAAGCCGGTAACGGCTGAAGATCTGCAATTTGCTTATGAGGTTATTGGTAACAAAGCGTATGATGGTCCACGTTATGACTCCAACTTTACTAGCATAGTAGGTATGGAAGAATTCCATGCGGGAACAGCAAAAACAATCTCGGGTATTGAAGTGCTGAGCGACAAACAAATCAGCATTACGTATAAAGAATCCACTCCGTCCCTGCTGACAGGTGGCGTATGGACGTATCCACTTGCTAAACATATCTTCGGAGATATGGATGTAGCGAAAATGTCTTCTTCCAAAGAAGTACGTGAAAAACCAATTGGTTTTGGTCCATTTAAAGTGGATGTCATCACTCCGGGTGAGTCTGTAACTTATGTTAAGAACGAAGACTACTGGCGTGGAGCTCCAAAACTGGACAAAGTGACTCTGAAAGTTATCAACCCGACAACGGTTGTTCAAGAACTGAAATCTGGCGGGGTAGACCTTGTAGATGCATTCCCGACAGATCAATACAAAGACAATGCTAACCTGTCCAACGTAGAATTCCTGGGCGCAATCGATCGTGCTTATACGTACATCGGTTTCAAACTGGGTACGTGGGATGAAGAAAACGGAAAAGTTGAAAGTAATGCTGAAGCAAAAATGGGTGACAAAAACCTGCGTAAAGCAATGTGGATGGCTGTAGATAACGATCAAGTAGGTAAACGTTTCTATAACGGTTTGCGTTGGAATGCTACAACTCTGATTCCGCCGTCTCACCCAGAGTTCCATGATTCCAGCAATCCGGGTGTAACGTATGATCCAGAAGCAGCGAAAGCATTGCTTGAAGAAGCTGGTTACAAACTGGATGGTGAATTCCGTACTAATCCGGATGGAACACCACTCGAAATCAACTTTGTTTCTATGACGGGTGGAGATATTGCACAACCACTGGCTCAATATTATGTTCAATCATGGGCTGCTATTGGTTTGAAAGTAAACCTGGAAATGGTTGAGTTCAACAGCTTCTATGACCGTGTAGGTAACTCAGGTAAAGATGATCCGAACGTTGATGTGTATCAAGCAGCATGGGGCGTTGGTATTGATGTAGATCCATCTGGTCTGTACGGCCGTGATGCACTGTATAACTTCTCTAGATTCTCTAGCGAAGAAAACGACAAATTGCTGGCACAAGGTGTATCTGCTGAAGCGTTCGATGTAGACAAGCGTAAAGAGATCTACAATCAATGGCAGCAATACATGGTAGATGAAGTTCCTGTATTCCCAACACTGTATCGTGCAGTTGTAGCACCGGTTAACAAACGTGTGCTGAACTATGCAATCGGTGATGGAACAGGCGTTTATCTAAGCGACCTGCAAGTCAATGCAGACAAAGCAGTTGTAGCTGAGTAATACATTCTGAAATTAGCAACTGTAAGGATTGGGGTCCTTTAAGAAGTCGGTTGCTAGATTATCATGAAGAATTCTCTTGGGAGAATGAACAAAAGTGTCTTTCAAAACATGGATTCTGTACACTCTGGCATGGGTGTATGGGGTTCATGTTTTTTTTGTAACCAAAAAATAAAAAAAATTTAACTTTTTTTCAAAAAAGTGCAGACAAAATGCCTCTTCACTTCGTCTATATAGGTAAGAGGTGATTATCTTATGAAAAAATGGTGGAAACGGACAGGTATGCTGCTGGCTCTGCTACTCATTATATATTTGGGTGTGAAACCGGACATGCTGGTAGGCAAACCGGGAATTAAAGCTGAATCTGCTGTATTGATGGATATGAACTCCGAACAGATCTTAATGGATTTTAACGGCTCAGAAGAAATTGCTCCGGCGGGCGTCAGTAAGTTGATGACAGAACTGCTTGTGATGGAAGCTGTGATTAATGGAGATATAAGCTGGGATGATCTTGTGAATGTGAGTCTGTACGCCAGCTCGGTGGGGGGCAGTCAACTGACCCTGAAACAGGGTGAGCAATTAACAGTAAAGGATTTATTCCAGATTGTAGCTGTCTATTCAGCAAATGATGCAGCGGTTGCTCTGGCTGAACATATCAGTGGTACAGAGCATAAGTTTGTGCAACAGATGAACCAAAAAGCAACTCAGATTGGACTGTCTGAGGATACACAATTCACAAATTCTACGGGTCTCAGTGAAAAGTTGCTTGGTCCTAACCGACCGACGGAAATACAAGGGCAGACCTTAATGACGGCTATAGATGCGTGCAAGCTTGCGCGACATCTGTTGAATAACCATCCCGAGATCTTAAGAGTCTCCAGTCAAATGCAAGTATCGATGCATCAAAAAGGAATGTACATGAGTAACACGAACTGGATGTTGTCCTCCATTGGTGGGCCGTATGCTTACGATGGGAATGACGGATTGAAGACCGGGTATGATGAGGATTCCGGATATCATTTTGTTGGGACAGCTGAACGTGATGGCAAAAGACTGATCTCCGTTGTATTTGGAACAGATACTCGTGAAGGGCGTTTTGTGGAGACACGTAAGTTGTTCAACTATGGATTTTCGGGTTCAAAATAATGTGCGAACATGGATATCATCAAGGAGACTCTTCTCGCTGTTATCTCGTGGTTAATCATGGTAAAATGACTTACGTATAATTCCATATTATTATGTAATTCACTTTAAAGGGGGAAATCGTTTGAACGCGATTAGCAAAAAGGTATACGCTCTCACGCTTACCATGGCCATGTCCATTGCACTGATTCAACCAGCTGTACAGGCGGCAGAAGCCGTAAAACCAACAGCGGCAGTCTCGGAAGCCATCGCATCCAAGGCTACGCAGACACTACAGCAACTGGGATACATAGATGAAATCACAGAATTAACGACTCCGATCACTCGTGCCGAAGCGGCAGTCATTCTGCAACGTGTACTTAAACTGGATGAGCCTGCATCACTTACAGGTTTCGCAGATGTATTGCCGGAGAATGAAGCTGCGCCTGCGATCTACGCTCTGAAGCAAGGTGGGCTCATTCAAGGGAAGGCCAAAGGCTATGCCCCGGATGCACCACTTACACGTGCACAAATGGCATCGTTGTTCACGCGTGCATTCGAACTGAAGGATAACGGAATCCAGGTAGTATACAGCGATTCTGATCAGATTCCAGCTGTGCATGCGAATGACGCCGCACGGGTTAAGCAGCATTTTATTATCGAAGGTAGCGCATTCAAAGCCAAACAATCGGTGACTCATGGCGAATTCGCAGATGCGCTGTATCTTGCGCTCGGACTCGATGTGAAGTCAGAGGGACTTGCACCGCTGGAGGACTTCTTCAAACAGCCGGCTCAGGCAGGGTTCCAGATGTCGCCGGATGGTAAACATCTCGCTTACCTGGAGCCATGGAACAATCGCATGAATATCGTAGTTACCGCAAACGGTCAGGATAAGCCTGTACGCATTACGAGCGAAACAGAACGTAACATCGCAGGATTTGCATGGGCAACCAATGACAAGCTGCTCTACGTGCAAGATAAGGCAGGGGATGAGAATTATCACTTGTATGTTACGGATATCGATGGTAAAAACAGCAAGGATCTGACGCCGTATCCTAACACAAGAGCCATCCTGGTAGATCCGCTTGAGAATATCCCGGATGAGATTCTGGTAGGTATGAACAAGCGTGATCCACGCATCTTCGACGTATACCGTATTAATATCAAGACAGGAGAGGCTGTGCTTGCGGCAGAGAATCCAGGCAATATTACGGGCTGGCTGACGGATCACGAAGGTAAAATTCGTGTGGCTGTATCCAGCGATGGAAATGTGTCTTCGTTACTGTATCGTGAATC
This sequence comes from Paenibacillus sp. SZ31, assembly GCF_012912005.1. Taxonomy (GTDB): domain Bacteria; phylum Bacillota; class Bacilli; order Paenibacillales; family Paenibacillaceae; genus Paenibacillus. The sequence goes on along the minus strand of NZ_JABBEA010000018.1, from coordinate 91,271 downwards.
AGAGAATCAGCCGTTTGAGCCGCTACTGACTACGAAGCTGGGAGAGACTTTTGCTCCAGTCATGTTCACGTACGATAATAAAAACATTTATGCTGTATCCAACTTGGAGCGAGACAAAACGGCAATTGTAGAGTACAGTCCAAGCAGCAAGAAGGTAACCAAAACCGTTTATGAAAATAAAGATGTGGATGTAAGCAGCTTCATCCCTTCCAAAGAAAAGGGAACCATTCTCGCTGCTGTGTATGAGACAGACAAAGTGAACTATGAATTCTTTGATCAAGAGTTCAAAACGTTAATGCAGGATATCAAAGCGAAAGTACCAGGCAAGGAAGTTAGCATTAGCAATGCAAGCGAGGAAGGCCAGGTACTGTTCGTAGCGTATAGTGACAAAGCAATGGGTACGTATTATTTCTACGATTCCAAAACAGGCAAACTCGATAAGTTGGCTGACGCTGCACCTTGGATTGATGAGAGCCAAATGTCGGACATGAAGCCCATTACGTATAATTCACGTGACGGTCTAATCCTTCATGGTTATCTGACACTGCCTCAAGGAGCGGAGGCTTCCGACTTGCCACTGGTTGTTGTTCCACATGGTGGTCCTTGGGCTCGTGATTCATGGGGCTTCAATCCTGAGATTCAATTCCTGGCAAGTCGCGGCTATGCTGTTCTACAGGTGAACTTCCGTGGCTCTACGGGGTACGGTAAGCAATTCCTGGATGCAGGTAATAAAGAGTGGGGTAAAGCCATGCAGAATGACCTCACAGACGGCGTGAACTGGCTGGTTGCGGAGGGAACGGTTGATCCGAAGCGTGTAGCGATCTATGGTGGATCTTACGGCGGATACGCGGCTCTGGCAGGACTGGCATTCACACCGGACGTCTATGCTGCTGGTATTAGCTATGTCGGACCTTCCAACATTTTCACGCTTCTGGATTCACTGCCACCTTACTGGGAATCGGAGCGCAGCATGTTCTATGAACGTGTAGGAGATCCTGAGAAGGACAAGGAACTGTTAACAGCCATTTCACCACTCTTCCACATCGATCAGATGAAGGCTCCATTATTTGTGGTTCAGGGCGCTAATGATCCACGTGTCAAACAAGCCGAGTCAGACCAGATCGTTGAAGCATTACGCAAGCGTGGAGTCGATGTGCCATATATGTTAAAGACCAATGAAGGTCATGGCTTCGCAAACGTGGAGAATCAGCTTGATCTGTACCGTGCGATTGAGAAATTCCTGAATCGTCATCTGATGCAGCCATAGTTCGTTAGATATGAGGGCTGTCCCGCAGGTTCAACCGAATCTGTGGGCAGCTTTATTTTATTGGATCAGAGGTAAAATGAGTCAGATAACCATATTATTAAATTGACATATGGATTTCTTTTGTTTTAAAATGACCAGTGAGTCATTATTATTCAATTCGGTTTAATATATATGTACCAAACCAACTGTACGATACTGAATTTAAGATCTGATCGGGAGGTAACATGGGATGCAAAAACAAATGAAATGGCCGCTGATCCTGTTTGCCATAGGGGTATTTATGGCTGCGCTGGATAATGGGATTATCACCTCGTCATTGACCACCTTAAATGCATCGTTTGGTGTGTCGCCAACGTGGGGAGCGTGGACGATTACGCTCTACACGCTTGGACTTGCGGTGAGTGTTCCTATTGCGGGCAAGCTGTCGGACCGTTATGGTCGCAAGAAACTATTTTTGATTGAAGTGGCGTTGTTCGGAATTGGTTCGCTGCTGGTTGCGCTAAGCACATCGTTTACCTTCTTCCTGATCGCTCGCGTCATTCAAGCTTTGGGCGGTGGGGGGATATTTATCATTGCCAGTTCATACGTATTAAGCAAGTTCCCGGCGGAGCGACAAGGTACAGCCTTGGGTCTGCTCGGAGGGATGAATGGTGTTGCCGCTATTTTGGGGCCCAATGTTGGTGCTTTTATACTGGACGTTACGGGCAACTGGCATTGGTTGTTCCTGATCAACGTACCCATTGCCATTTTGCTATTCATTGCGGGTATTCGATTTATTCATGAAGAGCAGGAACTGAACCGTGCAGCAGTGGACTGGAGCGGTATCGCTGTCCTGACGCTAGGTGTACTTAGTTTAATGTATAGCTTCAGCAATCTGGACGGTGTGAACATGCTTCAAAGCCTGGGATCACCAATGTTTTACGGTTTCTTCTTGGCAGGTTTGATCATTCTGGTGCTCTTTTACTTCATGGAAAAAAGACTCGAAGGGTCTGAACGTGAACCTGTTGTATCGACACAGCTTCTAGGCATCGCTTCCTTTCGGTGGACGTTGCTGATTGCCTTTTTCTCTGGAGCCATTCTGGCCTCAGTGATCTTTATTCCCGGATTTGTTGAGCAATATCTTGGCGTATCCAATACGGCCTCCGGGTACTGGTTTACTCCGCTCGCGCTGGCATCCGGCATTGGGGCAGGCGGAGGTGGATACCTCGTTGACCGCAAAGGGCCAATCTGGACGTTATCGGTTGCGGGGCTGTTATCCGCCATTGGATTCCTGCTGTTCCCGCTATGGGTAGAGCATATCTGGCAATTTGTCATCGCGAGTACGCTCGTAGGTATCGGCTTCGGCATGATGCTCGGTGCGCCAGTTAACGTACTTGTCACGGAACAGGCGGGGGAGAACAACAAAGGCATCGCGGTAGCGACCAGTTCGTTATTCCGCCAGATGGCTATGGCTATTGCGCCTACGATTTTCGCCGGATTCCTGGCACGTTCTTTTATTAATCTGGGATCCAACATTCAGACAGGGTTCGCTGATAAAGGAATTCAGGTGCCGCCGGAGATGCTGGAGCAATATGCCTCGGGTGGAGCATCGGGGAGTGATGTCTCCAGTCTGACAGAGGGCCTGTCCCAAATTCCTGATGAAGGTATCCGTGATGTGTTGCTTCAGGCAGTGCATCAAACGACAGGTCAGGGTTACAATGGTCTATTCTGGTCTGCGGTCGTATTCAGTGTGCTTACGCTGGTGGCTGCGCTTATAACAGGACGTCTGCGTCAAAAAGAGAAAAGCCATCATGTAGAAAGTACATCCACAAATTGATGCGATAGCGTGTGAAAATGAAGAGAACAGTGTACCTTTTGTAACTAAAAAAGGAGTCGCTGTTCTTTTCAATTTAACCGGATTGTAACTTTTCATCTTCCCGCAATGATTACAATAGAACGAGCGTAAGCGGTGTCTTGATGCCAGAGAGAGAAAACTTCATAGAACACCGAGTCACAAGGCATCCCAGACGTTTAATTGGTATTATGGATTATCATTTTGATAGTGAAGAAGGAATCAATGGATGAAAAGCAGAACTAAAGATAAGAAGAAGAAAAGAAGAAAAGGCCTATATATAACGCTCGTTTCACTTGTTGTTTTGTTAATCGGGGGCTATTTGTTCCGTCAACAGCTGGCTGTAGCGGCATTTGATCTGTTTCTTGCCGGTTCGGTAGAAGATCAGCTATCCCGCTCTTATGTACCGCAGGAAGGCAACAATACGCCTGATCCAACGGTATACCGCAAGGAACCTTTCTCGGTGTTACTGCTGGGTTCGGACAAACGCGCTTACGAGAAGACGCGTGGACGTTCGGATACAGTGATCTACGCTGTGGTTCGTCCCAAGGAATCCCGTGTTCTTCTGGTATCCATTCCACGTGACACGTATGTGCAGATTGTGGGACGGGATGCGAACAAGGATGGGCAAGATGATTATGATAAGCTGGCGCATGCCTATGCGTTCGGTGGGGAGAATATGTCCATCAATACCGTAGAGAAGTTCCTTGATGCTGATGTAGGTTACTATGCAACGATCAACTTCGACGGAATCAAAAAGGTCGTTGATGCGCTTGGTGGTGTAAAACTGCCGATTGATGAGGACATTGTGAACAAGGACCCGAATCATGTGCAATTCACGATTGAAGGCGGCAAGCCGATCTATGACGGGCAGGAAGCACTGTATTATGTAAGATACCGTGAGGATAGCGATTTTAATCGTACCAAGCGGCAGCAGATTTTCTTGAACGCGATGGCGAATGAGATGTTGAATTTGAATCAAATCGCCAAAATTCCGGAATTGATTCAGATCATGGGAGATAGCTTCCAGACGGATATGCGAGCTTCTTTCATAATTGATCTGGCTAAACAGGTACTTACTCAGGAGAAACCGCAGATCTCAAGCTTCACCATTCTGGGTGAGGGGATGCGCAAAGACGGTATCTATTATGGCCGTGCTGACGAGAAAGATGTCCAATATGCCAAAGAGCTGATTAACAACTGGATGGATCAATCGACCCCAGCCGGTGAAGTAATGATCCCTGACCGGCAAATGATTGAATAATCAATTCCATACCGATGGTTTGTTGTAGACCACAATCAGCAGTACGTTTATTCGCGGGCTGCTGTTTTTTTCTTTGTAGTGAGATCCATGATCCTTTTGGAACATCCTGCGTTCTGATCCGTATAATATAAGTTGAGCGAGATAAGTTGAACGAAGAAATTCACAAGGAGGATACGTAAGGGTATGAACATCGCATTTTTTTTGCTGCCCAAACAAGAGGTTACGTGCGTGACGTCGGATTCTACGCTGCGGCAAACGTTGGAACGGATGGAGTATCATCGGTTTACGGCGGTGCCCATTTTGAATAAGGAAGGCAAATACATTGGTACGGTTACCGAAGGCGACTTACTGTGGTATATGAAGAATGCCGAGGGAAAGATTTCATTTGAAAACGCTTCAAAGTTCTTGCTCAAAGACGTTCCGCTTCGCCTGGATATTAAGCCCGTGTCCATTGACGCCAATATGGAAGACCTGATTAATCTGGCCAAAGTTCAGAACTTTGTTCCTGTGGTGGATGATATGGAACGGTTCATTGGTATTGTCAGACGGAGTCAGATTATTGAGTACTGCGAAGGCATTGTAGCCAAAGAATCGATTAAGGCCAAGTAAGCCGTAACGAATATAAACATTATTGTGACAGCAGGGATAATCACAGCCGTCCGGTATCATGTTAAACTTAAGAAGTCCTGAACCAAGGGCGCATTCGAAGTTTTTTTACAAGTATATATGTCGATTGGATGTACGGAGGACTCCGCATAAGTACCTGACATCAGTTTCGGAGAACTTCTCCGCTTTTTGGGGTAATTTTGCGGGCCCTCTTTTTATGCTATAATCGAGAATAAAGCTTTTTCGGGGGAGAGTGACTTTCGCCAAATGCCTAAAGAACTGGATGTAGCCAAACGCGCTAAAGTGATTGAATGGCTTAAAACCGAAGTACTTGATCAGGTATCCCGATTATTCAAGGCGTTATGGGAAGGCAGTACAACTCGAATCGGGGACAGTCTTGCCAGTTTGATTATGAGTAGTTACATATTGGGCCGCAGGCTCGGTATTCCTTTCAAGGATCTGGATGCACTGCTTGTTGAGAAGTTGAAAAAGCATAAACAGGAAGGTCACCAGCTTGAAGACTGGTACCAGGATATTTCCGCGCTAGAAGATCATATGCGTAAGAGGTGAATTTGTTGAAATTTAGCTTTAAATCAGCTGTTTGGAGTGCAGTCTATCTGCTCCTGCTACTTTCGCTGTTAACTCCTTTATCGGTACTTGCCATATTTTTTATGATGATTCCGGGAGTTATTTTGTATGCTTCATTATCTTTAAAATCATTTATATGGCATCTCGTGCCGGTGGCCGTTATTTTGGTGATATTCCATCCGATCTATCTGCTGCTATTGCTTGTCTTTACCCTGCCTGCGCTCGTTATGGGTCACGCGTATAAAACACGTAAATCGGCCCTGTTCACGCTTATGGCGGGAAGTGGCACGATGCTGGCGGAATACTTATTGTTGCTCTTGGTCGGCAGTGTCATTTTCCAATTCGACCTGTCCAGCTATATTGAAGATGTGGTCAGATTGACCATTGAACCGTTAACGAATACATCCAACCAGATGATCAACGGGTTTGCATGGACGCCTGAGATGACTGAGGATGTTGCCAAACAAACGCAGCTTATGATTCCTTTTGCACTGGTCGTGACATCGATGGTTATGGCTTTCATCACACACGTTATTGCTCGTCCGATTCTGAACGTGATGGGTGTGACGGTATCGAAGCTTCCACCAGCGAGAGAGTGGCGTATGCCGCGTGCGTTGATCTGGTATTATTTCCTCGCCTTGTTGATCGAAGTCATCTCTAGACAAAGTGATGGAACGTACTGGACCATGATTGCCATGAATCTGTCGCCGTTAATCAATCTTGGCTTCATGATTCAAGCGATCGGCTTCTTCTTCTTTCTCTCACATACAAAGAAATGGAATCCGGTTATACCGTATTTCCTGGCGGTTGCGGTCTTCTTCATTGGTCCGCTTCGGATTATCGGAATTATCGATCTGGCGTTCCCGCTTCGTGAGGCAATATCGAAATCAAAACGATAGGGTGATGAGTCATGCCTAAATTTCTGAAGAAACGCTGGCACGGCTACTATACCGTATGGGCGTTCATACTGCTGCTGTTGCTTGTGATGTTCGTTACCATCTATAACTGGACGCTTGGTTTGATTAGTCTGATACTGGCTTCGGCGCTGGGAATCGTCATGATTAAGGCGGAGCTCGCGTTCCGCCGTGAGCTGAACGACTACATTAATGGCCTGTCCATTCGGATCAAACGGATGGAAGGGGAAGCGGTCAGCATGCTTCCATTCGGAATTGTGCTGTACAGCGAAGATCGTACGGTAGAGTGGCATAACCGCTTCGTTGCGGAGATGTTCCAGGAGAAGACATTGGTAGGCAATCCGCTACCTAATTTGTTTCCCAAACTTCCTCAACCTAAAGAGAAGAAGGATGGGACCAAGGAACATTCATCCAAGGAGTTCCATGACGAATTCCAGTTGGATGATCGGCATTATGGAGTTATTCATAACCCGCAGGAGCGGTATGTATATGTATACGAGATTACGGAGCTGGCCATTCTTCGTGATAAATATGAAAATGAACGTCTTGCATTGGGTATTCTCGTTCTGGATAATCTGGACGAGGCTGCCCAGGGCATGGACGACCAGCAGCGTACAGCGCTGATTGCCCGTGTGACCAGCGAGATTACGTCATGGGCCAAGCAGTATGAGGTGTACCTACGTCGGCTGTCTTCTGATCGGTATCTGTTGATGCTGAATCATAAGTCTTTGCAGGAACTGGAGCAGAGCCGATTTGTCATTTTGGATGAAGTTCGGGAGATGACTGCTGACCTCAAGGTGCCAATGACACTCAGTGTAGGACTGGCGTTTGGATCGGATAGCATCAGCGAGATGGGCGAACTGGCACAGTCCAGTCTGGACATGGCACTTGGACGTGGTGGCGATCAGGCTGCTGTGAAGTCTGGGCAACGCCTGTCTTTCTATGGGGGCAAGTCCAACGCAGTGGAGAAACGTACACGGGTCAGAGCCCGGGTTATTGCTCACGCGCTGCGTGATCTGATGCAGGAGAGCGATCGGGTGCTCATCATGGGCCACAAAATTCCGGATATGGATGCGATCGGTGCGTCCATCGGGGTGTGGAAAGCGGCCAGTCTATACAATGTGGAAGCCCGAATTGTTCTGGATGGAATTAATCCATCCATTGAACGTATGATGGAGCAGGTGAACAAGGACGAGAAGTTGTCCAAAGCATTTGTTTCACCGGAACAGGCAACCCAGATGATGACCGAGCACACGCTGTTGGTTGTGGTGGATACGCATAAAGCCTCCATGACAATGGAGCCGAAACTGGTACAGTCTGCAACCCGTGTTGTAGTTGTGGATCACCATCGTCGGGGTGAAGAGTTCATCAATGATGCTGTGTTGATCTATCTGGAGCCTTACGCGTCCTCAGCTGCGGAGCTGGTAACGGAGCTCTTGCAATATATTCATGACAAGGTACAATTCACTCCGCTCGAAGCTACGGCTCTACTAGCCGGAATTACGATGGATACGAAGCATTTTGCATTGCACACCGGGTCCAGAACGTTCGAAGCAGCAGGCTTCTTGCGTCGTAGCGGTGCGGATACCATTATGGTCCAGCGGTTGATGAAAGAGGATCTGTCAGAATATATTGCTAAGGCAGAAATCATAAAGCATGCTAAAATGGTATATGGAAACATTGCGCTGGCGGTCACGGACCCTGGCAGCAAGATTTCACAGATGATGATCGCCCAGGTGGCGGACACATTGCTGAACATGACTGATGTGGTCGCTTCATTTGTGATTAGTGAGCGTCCGGATGGACTGATTGGCATCAGCGCTAGATCGCTGGGGCGCATGAATGTTCAGGTTGTCATGGAACGATTGGGCGGTGGCGGACATTTAACGAATGCTGCCGTGCAGCTTGAAGGAACGCTTGGAGAGGCAGAAAAACGGCTGACGAACGTACTGGCTGAAATCGAAAAGGAAGAGGGGCTGTTCGAATGAAAGTCATTTTTATAAAAGATATGAAGGGTCAAGGCAAGAAAGGGCAAGTGAAAGAAGTATCTGAGGGCTACGCGCAGAACTTCCTGTTGCCACGGGGAATCGCACGTCCAGCAACGGATGGCAACATGAAGACACTGGACAACCAGAAAGCTGCTGAAGAAAGAATCAAGCAGGAAGAGAAAGCAGAAGCGGAAGCACTCGCGAAGAAGCTGGAAGCAGAAGTGACTGAACTGAAAGCCAAGTCCGGCGAAGGTGGTCGTCTGTTCGGCGCCATTACCAGCAAACAAATCGCAGAAGCTTTGTCTAAAAAGGGTCTGAAAGTAGACAAACGCAAAATTGAGCTGGACGAGCCTATTCGTACACTCGGCGTAACACAAGTAACTGTCAAGATTCACCCTGAAGTGAAGGCAACCTTGAAGGTACAGGTAACGGAAGAGTAAGATGGGCGGCGAAATGTTATTCGACCGGATTCCCCCGCAGAACCTGGAAGCCGAACAGGCCGTGCTGGGTGCAATCCTGTTGCAGGGCGAAGCCCTGATTACAGCGATGGAACGGGTGCAAACCGAGGATTTCTATGATAAGCCCCATCAATTAATCTTTGAAGCGATGATCCAGCTCGGTGAGGGAAATCAACCGATTGACCTCGTGACACTGACTTCGCTTCTGAAGGATAAAGGTGAGCTGGAGGACATCGGCGGCGTTAGTTATCTGGCGAAACTGGCTCATGGTGTACCTACAGCCGCGAACGTAGACTATTACGCTCAGATTATCGAAGAGAAATCGATGCTGCGTCGCCTGATTCGCACAGCAACACAGATTGTGAGCGAAGGATATACAGGCGGCGAAGATGTTGCAGCCATGCTCGGAGAAGCTGAGCGTCGCATTCTGGAGATTTCCAACCGTCGCTCCAGTAGTGGTTTTATAGCCATTCAGGACGTACTGATGGAAGTATTCGATCGTGTAGAAACCCTACATCAGAATAAGGGAACAACGACGGGCATTCCGTCCGGATTTATTGATTTGGACAAAATGACTGCCGGATTCCAGCGCAGTGACTTGATTATTGTAGCGGCTCGTCCTTCCGTAGGTAAGACGGCCTTTGCCCTGAATATCGCTCAGAACGTGGCTATTCGGGCACAGGAGACGGTAGCCATCTTCAGTCTGGAGATGTCAGCTGCCCAGCTGGTACAACGTATGATCTGTGCGGAAGCCAACCTGGATGCGAGCGTGATGCGTATGGGTGACTTCAAAGGTGATGAAGACTGGCAGAAGCTGACGATGGGCATTGCAGCATTGTCAGAAGCCAACATCTTTATAGATGATACGCCAGGCATTACCGTAGCAGATATTCGTGCCAAATGCCGTCGTCTGAAGAAAGAGAAAGGCCTTGGCATGATCCTGATCGACTACCTTCAACTGATTAGTGGACGTGGTAAAGCAGGGGAGAACCGTCAACAAGAGGTATCCGAGATTTCACGTACACTGAAACAGATTGGCCGGGAACTGGAAGTTCCGGTTATTGCCTTGTCCCAGCTGAGCCGGGGTGTAGAGCAACGTCAGGATAAACGTCCGATGATGAGTGACTTGCGTGAATCGGGTTCGATCGAGCAAGATGCCGACATCGTAGCGTTCCTGTACCGGGATGACTACTACAACCAAGAGACCGAGAAGAAAAATATTATCGAGATCATTATCGCCAAACAGCGTAATGGTCCGGTAGGTACGGTGGAACTGGTCTTTTTGAAAAACTTTAATAAATTCGTCAATTACGAGAGGGCGCATAATGACGCCTTCGCGATGTAACGGACAGGTGCTGACGGCTTCGATCAGGAAGCAAAATCGTCTGTCCCGAACATCAACCATTAGAGAAACATAACTCAAACATGTGTTATAAATACCAGATATAGATTCGCATGGAAATGGGAATCCTTGAACCGGTGATAGCAGTCAAGCAAGCTTGGACTGAAGTCTCCGGTTTTTTGTGTTGAAATAATGGGTAAATCCCGAACATTACGGTTGTACTATATCTAATTGTTCGCCATTTGATTTGACTTTGAAAAAGGGTACTGGTACACTAATACTGCTGCGTTAAAGCAGCGCAAACCTTCCCTTGAATGTAACGGAAGGAGATTTTTACTGTCCGTTAGCACGCTTCTCAGTCGGTTTATTGCGTAACATGCCTGCCGGGATAGAGGACGGACAGACCAATACAAAGGTGCGCAAGGCACCCACGGAGGAATGTTAACTATGTCAACGGTAGTTGTAGTGGGAACGCAATGGGGAGACGAAGGTAAAGGTAAGATCACGGATTATTTGGCGGAGAGCGCTGATGTGGTGGCTCGTTATCAAGGTGGTAACAATGCGGGTCATACAATTCTGATTGATAACAAAAAATATAAACTGACGATGATTCCATCAGGGATTTTCTACACGGATAAAGCGTGTGTTATTGGTAACGGAATGGTTATCAACCCTAAGGCACTCATCGAAGAAATTAACTATATTCATGACAATGATTTCACAACGAAGAACCTGTCCATCAGTGAGCGCGCACATATCATTTTGCCATATCACATGGTACTGGATGCACTCGAAGAAGAGAGCAAAGGCCCGAACAAAATCGGTACGACTGGCAAAGGAATTGGCCCATGTTACATGGACAAATCAGCTCGTATTGGTATTCGGATGGTTGACCTGCTGGATGCTGAAGATTTCGAACTGAAACTGCGTCATCTGGTCAAAGAAAAGAACCGTGTCATCGAGCAAGTCTACGGCGGACAGCCTGTTGATGTGGAAGAGATTCTGCAAGATTACCTCGGATATGCTGAAATTCTGCGTCCTTACGTACGTGATACATCCGTTGTGCTGAACGAATATATTGATGAGGACAAAAAAGTATTGTTCGAAGGCGCACAAGGCGTTATGTTGGACCTTGATCAAGGAACTTATCCATTTGTTACATCATCCAATCCGTCCGCAGGTGGCGTATGTATCGGTTCTGGCGTAGGCCCGGCTCGTATTCAGCAAGTCATTGGGGTAGCGAAAGCTTACACAACCCGTGTAGGAGATGGCCCATTCCCTACGGAATTGCATGATGCAATCGGCGACCAAATCCGTGAGACTGGACATGAGTACGGTACGGTAACTGGACGTCCACGTCGTGTAGGTTGGTTCGACAGTGTTGTTGTTCGCCACGCGCGTCGTGTCAGCGGAATTACAGGTCTGTCCCTGAACTCATTGGACGTAATGACAGGTCTGGAAACCGTAAAAATCTGCACCGGATACAAATTCCGCGGCGAGATTATCACACACTATCCGGCAAGCCTCAAATTGCTGGCAGAATGTGAAGCGGTATACGAAGAGATGCCAGGCTGGAGCGAAGATATCACTGGAGCGAAGAAACTCGAAGACCTGCCAGTGAACACACAGAATTATGTAAAACGTGTTTCTGAACTGACAGGCATTCCAATTGCCATCTTCTCTGTTGGTCGTAACCGTGAGCAAACGAATCAAGTTCTTCCAATCTACGAGTAATCGAAGAAATAGAGAGATTGATTCTTGAATTATAAGATAGGATAATCTGCCGACTCAGGCAGGGAAAGCCTCCAGTTGTTGCTTTTATAGCGATGACTGGAGGTTTTTTGTATATTTTTCGGATATAATCCCGAGATTTCCGTCAATACTGGTTAACAGTAGAGTCACAGACCCCAGCATGCGCATGCTAGACGGGTGGGATAATCGGAGGGAGAGAACGGAATGAAGTTGCTTGTGTGGTTTGTCAAAATCGTGCTAACGGTGTTGCTGGTCAGTTCACTGACACTGCTCACGACCGGATTAATTGTACAGTCCTATGCGAAATCGCTACTCGCGAGTTTCAATATTCAGTGGGAAGGTCAACCCATGGGGTTAACCGCCATGTTCCAGGGAGCCTTGGGTGGTAAAACCAGTGAGGGGAATAAATCAGGAAATGGAACAACAGATCAGCCGACAGGAGCGGACAAAGAGCGGGTTCCGGAAGATGCTGTTTCAGTTATGGGAAACGGGTCGGAAGGCGGTGAATCTGGCGTAGATTCAGGCAACAATGCGTCCCAGGGGAGTGGCTCAGGTGAGGGTGCAGGAGAAGGCTCAGGTACAGATTCGACCGGAGGATCGGACTCAGGCGCAAGTGGAGGCAATGGGGCAAATACAGATACGGGTAATGAATCAGGAACAGCACAGGGGAGTGGTTCGGCTTCAGGGAACGGAACTGGAGCGACCAGCGGCAGTGCTTCTTCAGGCAATGATGCCATTGTAGTATCGCCGGATGATATTACAGGAGCGAAGGATAAGCTGCCTGTAGAGGAGAAGGAACGGATCTTCAGCCTACTCATGAACAAGCTACCGCAGAAAGAAATGCAGCAGATCTCAGGCGCCATGGAAGGTGGACTAACGGAACAGGAATTGCGTGAGATTGAACAGGTGATCTCGAAGTACCTGACCAGTGAAGAGTATGACAACCTGATGGAAGTACTGCAGACAGAATAAGATAGGCAGGGAAGACAGGCGTGCTCATAGACGAGTAACGCCTGATTCATACTGTATTGGACTTGTCGATGACTATTGAATATAATCTATTTAAATAAATAATGGAAAATATGCCTATTCAGGAGGGAACACCATATGAAGTATAAAGGTAAAGAACACGACATATAAAAACGCTTTTGCAAGAGTACAGAACCCATTAGTCCAATTCGTGGGCCTCCGTTCATAGGGTGGATTCAAGAGATACGAAGTATCTGTGTTTATGAATACACTAATTGGAGGTTTTATTGAACATGAACTTATATCATTCTAATTCAGAAAAGTCAGTAATACAGCTTACTAAGGCGGATAAAGAGCGATACGAGCAAGGGCTGCAAGAAGCGGATCAGCCGTTTAGTGGTTGGGATTTTAGCTATGTAACAGGGAGTGACCGACTCCAGAGCGGAATGTTGCCTTGGTCCTATGGAACGATGGCGCGCCGATTGTTGAATCAGACAGAACGAATGCTCGACATGGGAACTGGTGGAGGAGAAATGCTGTCCAGACTACTTCCGCTTCCTCCGTACACATGTGCGACCGAAGGATATCTCCCGAATATACCGATTGCAGAGGAACGTTTACAGCGGCTGGGTGTGAAGGTGTTTCCGGTGACTGATGATTCGCAGCTTCCTTTCGAAGATGCGGAATTCGATCTGATTCTTAATCGGCATGAGTCGTATGATGAAAAGGAAGTTAGGCGGATTCTATCCGCAGGAGGACTGTTTCTAACCCAACAGGTTGGCTGGTCAGATTGCCGGGAGATCAATGATCGACTTGGCATTCCTATGCTAGCGGATTACGCTGGATGGGAGCTGGATCGTGCTGTTTTTCAGCTGGAGCAGTGTGGATTCCGAATTCTGGAGCAACGTGAAGCAACTCCTGCACAACGTTTCTATGATATAGGCGCACTGGTATATTATCTAAAAACCATCCCGTGGCAAGTACCTGATTTCAAAGTAGAACATTTCCGTGAACCATTAATGGAGATTCATATGGAGATGGAGCAAAATGGATTCTGGGAAGTTCAGCAGAAGCGATTTGTCATTCTTGCAGTCAATGAATAGAGATATGAAAGATCATTTCTATTGTGGCATGAGATGAGATCCAGTTTAAGATAAACCATAAACAGGTTGTTTACGTAATCCCTTATCAGAGCTGATCTGATGGGGGATTTTATTTGTATTTTTATGAAAAAGAAAGCATATTTCAGTGGGTCTTAGAACCTAGTCTTAAATTGCGAATAAAAGTACATAGTACAGCCGATGTTGAGGCATAATGGGTGATGGACCAGTCGTGCTATCTTATGGATAATTCAGGGAAACCAAGCGGGGCGTGGTTTTGCGGTGTGACACGTAAAGTTGAAATGAGTGTAAAACCTGTGTTAAAGTATACGGGTGTGATAAAAGGTTAAAATTTTGACACTTTTAAGAGCGCAGCTAAAGTCCTGATTTTGCGGACACCCAAATATATTATTCAACTAGCATGGGATAGACACGATGGGTGATGTCTTGACAGAAATGCGAACTGAGAAGTGCTGAAAAGGAGAGAATCATGAAAGGTTTCAGAGGCATACGCCAACCGGGCAAAGACCGGGTACACGAACAATCCGGGGAAAACCGGACGGCCGAAGACAAAAACAACATGAGCATGTCCACCTTCAGTGTGAATAAGAAGCGCGTTCTGGCCTCGCGCAAATGGATCATTACAGCAGCATGCGGTGTGTTCATCGCGGCATCGATCGGATTCGCAGGCAAACAATATGTTACTGCAAATACGGTACCTTACTATAAAGTGATGGTTAAAGGTAGCGAGATTGGTACCATTACAGATGAAGCACAGCTACAACAACTCTTTACAGACAAAACTGAGGAATATCAACATAAATATCCGGATGCAGAAATGGTGCTGAACACGGATGGCATCACAACCGAAACGGTAAAAGCGTACAAACCTGAAGTGAACAGTGACGAAACGCTAGATAAACTAGGCGACATGCTGACAGCTTATGCCAAAGGTGTGGAGCTTAAGGTAGACGGTGAAGTCATTGGCATTGTGAAGGATCAGGCAACAGCTGATGCGATCCTGGAACAAGTGCAGAATAAGTACATATCGGCATCGGCAGTGCGAAGTTCGCTAAAGACGAAGTCGGTATCGGCTAACTCCTCGAAGAAAGACGAGGGACCGAGTACAACCCTGAAGTCGGTAGGTATCAAGGAAGAAGTAGCGACGGATGTGGTGAAGGCTGATCCAAACAAAATATGGGATGTGTCCGAGGCGGTTAAAGCGTTAACCGTTGGTAAAGACGCGCCTGTAACTTATGTGGTTCGTGAAGGAGATACGATCTCTTCGATCGCTTCCAAGTATGAAATTACACAAAGTGAGATTCGCCAGCATAATCCGGGCATCAAGGAAACATCGCTTCAAATTGGAGACGAGCTGACCCTGACCGTGCCTAAACCAGCAGTAACCGTTAAATCAGTCGAGCAGGTAGTTGAGCAGATTGAGATTAAACCGCAAGTGGAAGTTCGCAAAAGTGCTGATCTGAAAGCAGGCACAACCAAAGTCGTGCGTCCAGGTCAAAGCGGTCTGAAAAATATGCAGTATCGTATAACGAAAGAAAATGGTGAAGTCGTTCAGGAAGAGTGGCTTGGCCAGGAAGTGATCAAAGTCGCCGTAACCGAAGTGGTTCTTAGTGGAACAAAAGTCGTTGGTGAGGGCTCAGGTGAATTTGCTTGGCCGGTATCGAATGCAACGATGAGCAGCAGCTTTGGACAGCGTTGGGGTCGTCAACATAAAGGGGTCGATCTGGTAGGTAACCGGGATGTGAAATCATCTGACGAAGGCGTGGTTACTTTTGCAGGACAGAAGAGTGGCTATGGTAATGTCATCATTATTAACCATCGTAACGGATATGAAACATTGTATGGTCATCTGGATAGCATCGGTGTGAAGGTTGGACAAGTGGTTGAAAAAGGGGAAAGCATCGGCGTTATGGGCAACACAGGACGCTCGACTGGAACCCATCTGCACTTCGAGATCCTGAAGAACGGCACAGCGGAGAATCCAATGACGTATTTGAACTAATATAAGCTAAAGTGAGAGCAAGGTTGGCTATGATGCTGGCCTTGTTTTTTGCTGCTGTAAAATATTTTCAGATGAAAGACCTTCCAACCCTCCGATCGGGATGTGACGGTGCTTCAGGTATGTTAAACTAGAGAATATAAACAACAAACTAGAGAAACAAATCAAGCAGGCTTGGTACAAGCTAAACATAGAAGAGAGATATAGACGCTAACGCGGATTAAGTAGGATATAGGGGTGAACTTAGCCGATGCAGGGGAAGATTTTGGTGGTGGACGATGAACAACCCATCGCGGACATTCTGAAGTTTAATTTGGAAAAAGAGGGGTACGAGGTCATCTGTGCATTCGATGGTATTCGTGCGGTTGAATTGGCGTTATCCGAGAAACCGGATCTGATGCTGCTGGATCTGATGCTCCCGGGCAAGGACGGTATGGATGTCTGCCGTGAGGTGCGCGCTCATCTGGAGATGCCGATCATCATGCTTACCGCCAAAGATGGCGAGATCGACAAGGTGCTCGGGCTCGAATTGGGTGCGGATGATTACGTGACGAAGCCATTCAGTACGCGTGAGTTGCTTGCAAGGGTGAAGGCACAGATGCGCAGACGGCAAAAGCTTGCGATTACAGCAGAAGCGCATGAAGACGAAGAGAAGCAGGTCATGAGACTTTTTGATCTGGCTTTTGATATGGACATGTATACGGCTTACAAAGGCGGAGAACCTCTCGATCTGACCCACCGTGAATATGAACTTCTCTATTATATGGCGAAGCATTCCGGCAAGGTTATGACACGGGAACATCTGCTGCAAGCGGTATGGGGATATGAATATTTTGGCGATGTACGTACTGTGGATGTCACGATCCGTCGTCTGCGTGAGAAGATTGAGGAGAATCCAAGCAAACCGGAAACGATTCTGACACGCCGCGGGCTCGGTTATCTCGTGCGCAGTGCCAAAAGCGTGGGGATATAATGGGCCGATTCGCGCGATTCTCGTTCTTCCGAACGATTCAGGCGAAATTGATAATTATCTATGTACTGCTGATTCTGATTGCGATGCAATTGATCGGGGTTTATTTTGTGAGCGCGATGAAGAACTCACTAACGAGCAACTTTACGGAAGACTTGCAGGCGCGTGCGGAGATGCTGTCAGTTCTCGTGGGCGAGACGATGGCGGGCGGAGAAGCAGAGGCAGGCGAGGATAAAACGGAAAATCTGCGTGTGCTGGTGAACAATCTGTTCAACATTAATGGTGCCGAGATTCAGGTGTTGGATGCCAGCGGCAAGGTACTCACGACCTCGCTAAGTTCACATTCGGATTATGTCGGGCGCAAAAACACCCAGACCGTCGTCAGCCGTGCGCTACAAGGCATTCGGGACAATGAGGAATATATCGTGGACGAGGATAATGTTCGCAAAAAGGTCGTCGCCAAGCCGGTGCTGTCCGGCGGTAAGATCATTGGTGCGGTCTACATCGCGGCATCCATGAACGAGTTGTATTCCACGATGGAGGGAATCAACAAAATCTTTATCTCCGGCATTCTGATTGCCTTGGTGTTAACGGCAGTGCTTGGCGTGATCCTGTCCCATACAATTACGCAGCCGATTAAGGAAGTGACGCGGAGAGCGACAGCGGTCGCAGAAGGTAACTTTGATCAGCAGACACCTGTATTCGGCACGGATGAGATTGGTCAGCTCAGTCGGGCTTTTAATTATATGACTAGCAGGCTTCGTGATGCCCTCTCGCAGAATGAAGAGGAGAAGGAGAAGTTGACCTCCATTCTGACCAATATGAGTGATGGTGTGGTAGCCACGGATGAGTACGGTAAAGTCATTCTGGTGAACCGCCGTGCCAGCAGTATTCTGGGCATGCGTCCTGCAGATATTGAAGGAAGGCATTTTGCCATATTGCTCGGCATTGATCCGGAGGATGCAGAAGCTCTCGCGAGTGGCTTTACAGGTTCAACGCTGCTGCAGATCGCACCTGCGGGACAAGAAGAGCCTGTGGTCATTCGCATGACGTTCACTCCGGTTCATCGGCGTGAGTTGGGTATCACGGGAACCATTGCCGTACTTCAGGATGTCACCGAGCAGGAAGAACTTGAAGCATCCCGACGTGAATTCGTGGCCAATGTATCCCATGAGCTGCGGACACCTCTGACCACGATCAAGAGCTACGCGGAAGCGCTGGATGACGGTGCATTAGAAGATCCACAGCTTGCTGGTCGTTTCGTTGGTGTTATTCAGAACGAGACGGAGCGAATGATCAGGCTGGTTACGGATCTGCTGCATCTATCTCGGCTGGATTCGAAGGAAGCTTTACTGCGCAAGCAGCCAACCGATATTCTGGAAATGCTGGAGGAAGTGACGGATCGATTCTCGTTCCAGATGCATCAGAAGGATATTCAACCTGTGCTGTCTGTGGAAAATGATATTCCTGCTGTTCCGCTGGATCGCGACCAGATTGATCAGGTGCTGGATAATGTCGTGTCCAATGCGTTGAAATATACATTGGAAGGCGGCACCATTACAATTGCCGCTAGACGCAGTGATGAGCATGCACTTGCCATCTCGGTATCGGATACCGGAATGGGTATTCCACAGCGCGATCTGGATCGTATTTTTGAGCGTTTTTATCGGGTGGACAAGGCTCGTTCCCGCAGTATGGGAGGCACAGGGCTGGGACTCTCCATTGCCCGGGAAATTGTGAAGGCGCATGATGGGAGCATCTCGCTGGAGTCTGAGGTGGACGTGGGCACGACAGTAACGTTCACACTGCCGATGCGCGAGGAAGGGGGTGAGCACCGTGAAGGAACGGATTAAATCCCTGGTGCTCGCTACCCTTGTCGTAGCCAGTCTGGTGCAGAGTTATTTCCTGATCTACCGTTTGCCCGGAGGCGGGGATTCCGTTGTGACGTCAGAGACGAACTATGTGAAGACGGAAAATATGGGTCAGGAACGTAATATTGAAGAATTAATCTTCCCCGATCAGATGATTATTCATCTGGGCGAGGATAAACATACTGTGTTTTACCCTGGCAATACGTTCTATCAGTTGATCTATTCACGGTTACAGGGGCGGGCGTTCGATGATTTTCAGCGCCGCAGTGTGCAATCGGTGAACTGGGATCAGATTCGCAAGGAGAACCCTGGATTTGAGCTATCGTTCAAGGAAGGTATCCCCGTAGCGTTATTACAGCGGGTGATGAGGCTCGGGACGGATTCCTTATTCCAAGGGGAGACGATTAACCGAATCTCGATCTATACAGCCAAAAATGAAACGAAAGCCCATGCGCTGTTCTTCAGCGCTAAGGGAGATGTGGTATACGAAGCAACTCAGGCTGACTTGACGGTACAGGACGTGCAGCAGCATGTCGACTTCGGTACGAACTGGACGCCATATACGTTGATGGATGGCGGGTATTATATCCCGGCGGAAGCTTTGGAGACGATTGAAGCGGATGTGCCTACAGGCCAGTTCACTGTTGAGCAGATGCAACGCAGTCTGTTCTTCGATCCAAGCATGACTCGGAATATTCGGGAAAAAGACGGGTCAGAGATCTACACGGACAGTAAACGTAGCTTGCAAGTTAAACAGGAACAACGCTGGATCAGTTATACCGATCCGGCGGCACCACCTGCGGGACAGATTGATCCCGCGAAGGATGCGCTATCTGCGGTTGATTTTGTGAATCAGCATGGCGGCTGGAAAGGCAGGTCGCGCATGATGCTGGAGACCGCTGACAGCAAGACACAGCTTGAATTCCAGCAGTATTACGGCAGTTATCCGATTATGGATTCCATGCAGTTCCGCTTCGGCACGATCAGCATGGAGATGCAGCAGGAGACGGTATCCAGTTATGAACGATCGCTCGAATACCTAAACGAAGGCGCAGAGACGAAGAAATCGGTAAAGTTGCCTGGCGGAGACAAGCTGAAGGCTCTTATTAAAAAGGTGGCAGGTGAGAATCGCCAGGTCGTGGACGTGTATCCGGCGTATCGTCCTTCTACGATTGAGGACGGGCTGAAGCTGATCCCGGTATGGGTGATCCGATTCGGAAATGGTGAGGAAACCACTGTTTCTTGATGGGTTGTAGGGTAATGGAGTCATTCGATATCCGAGCGAGGTGTAAGGTCACACGATAACGGAGAGGGCAGAAAAAAGCTGGAGAAGCGAAGCGTTCGCCTTTATCGCCGGATTTCTCCCTTAGGAAAAGGGAATCAAGAAATCTGGGGATAACAGCGATCGGAAGGTTGTTCTGACCGCGGAGTGGGCCAGTGTGATATTAGTTGCTTTTATCAAATGGACGGAGGTGAATGTTTTGGATTGGGGACGGGCGAAAAATGTATTGATCTATGCCTTTCTGCTGCTCAATCTGGTGCTGGGATACCAGATCTGGATGGATGCGCGGGAGACGGCCGGAGCCAATCTGGACTTCACCTCACTAGCAGATAATACACAACAGGCGATGGAAGAGAAGGGCATTCAGGTGCTAGCTCCGATTCCGAATGAAACGCCGAAGCTGCCAAAGTTGTCCTATGAGTTCATTGAAGAGGACAAGGCTGGTGTAGATATGGAACTGGAACAGACTGTAGATAGCAAGTTGATCTTCTCGCAGAGTGAGCTGGAGGATGCGTTGCAGGGTGAGATTCCACAGATCGGGACATACCGGCTGGATCAGCTGATGGCTGAGGATGGGGTTTTTGTGCTTCACCCACTGGTGGATGGCAAATGGCCGCTCTTCAATGTGAGTCTGGAGCTATTCTACAGCGACCAGAAAATAACGGGTTACCGTCAGACTCCGGTGCGGATTACGACCGCAGAGGAGAGCGATCAGCAGGTGCTTCCGGCGTCGAAGGCGCTAGGAACGCTGATCGAGAACTTTTTGCCAAATGATGCAATTGTCAAAGATATTCAGCTGGGCTATTACGGCCAGTTGTTCAATTCAGATATACAGGTAGCGATGCCGGCATGGCGGTTCGTGCTGGAAAATGGCGAAGTGTTGTACGTGCAGGGCATCAGTGGGGATGTATTCAGTCCCAAGACAGACAAACCAGGGGAGTAATGCGTTATGGGGATATATTTTACCGTGTTATCCAGCGGTTCGACAGGCAATGCTACGGTCATACAACATGGGGGTACCTCTCTCATGATTGATGCGGGTCTTAGTGCGAAGCGATTGGATGCACTGTTTCAGGAAAGGGAGATTTCTGGGGCAGAATTGGACGGGATTCTGGTTACACATGAACATTCTGATCACATTAAAGGACTAGGCGCGATGTCTCGGAAATATAATTTACCAATCTATGCGAATCTGAATACGTGGGCGGCGCTGGAGAAGTCAGTTGGGGCGATTCCAGAGGAAAACCGGAGGGTATTTGAGACAGGTGAAAAGCATGATTTTGGGTCACTGCGCGTGGAGTCCTTCGGGATCTCGCATGATGCGGCTGAGCCGGTAGGGTATACGTTCGATGACGGCAGTGAGAAGCTGTCTGTTGCAACGGATCTAGGGTACATGAGCGACAAGGTTCGCGATGCCATCTCCGATTCTGACGTGCTGGTGCTGGAAGCGAACCATGATGTCGAATTGCTGCGTATGGGGCGTTATCCATGGAACACCAAGCGCCGGATTTTGAGCGACATTGGGCATTTGTCGAACGAAGCAGCAGGTGCAGCGCTTAGTGAACTGATGAATGGACGCATCAAGCGCACGTATCTGGCACATCTTAGCCGGGATCATAATATGATGGACTTGGCGAAAATGACCGTGCGCGACGCGATGGAGAGCCGTGGTTGCTTTTATCAGGATCATGAGTTCAAACTCTGTGATACGTATTACGACCGTCCTACGCCATGGGATAGGGTGGGTGAGCCATAAAGCTGTCCAGTTCGGCGGCTTTGCGCTCGACTTCCTCGCGGGTTAGGATGCCTTTATCAATAAGCAGTTCGATGATGGTACTCAGTGCAAGGGTGTTGCGATAGTGTTCATCCTTGAGATCGGCCAGCTTGGCCGCCATATGAACTTCATCCATGGCTGTGAGTGTACGTGTGCGATCCATGTTACATCCTCCTCTATGAAGCTTCGAATTGTCTTTTACTATTATTGTAGTCAGGATGAGTGGAAAACATTCCTCTTTTTGCCGCTAACATTTGTATGATAAGGCGTGTATGCTGAACCTGTGACCATGTAAGGGTGAAAAAGTTTCTTCAAAATGGCCAAAACGGCGCTTAGCAAACCGGATTTTGTGGTGATAGATAGTATGGACCTTTATTGTTAAACGCGTTATAGCGGAAATTTGCTTTAATTTTCGTAAATATGCAACTTTTTGTGATTTGGTGTGTTTAGTATATGAGGAGCATTGTGATTTTGGCTGTTTTGCGTGTGAAATGGCATGTCATAGAATGCGAGAGCATGATTGATAGAGTCACTGACAGAATGGAGTGTCCGTTCTGTTGTACATAGACGCTGTATCCTGAGTTGATGCCGGGATGCGGCGATATGCAAGACCATTTTATAAAAATGCAAAAAAGCATGGGAAAGCGAGAGGTTATTTACGGTACGCACGTAACGGAAGACACAGAACGAGGCTGGAGAAGCGTAGCGTTCGCCGGAAAGCTTTCTGAAGGAAAGCTACTTCGAGAGCATACGCGATGAACAAATTTCACCCTGAAAGTGGGATGGGAATTTGTGAGTAACAGCGATCGAAAGCTCGGCTGTGGCTGGAGTGGGGGAACGTAAGAACACCATCATCGTTGATCCATGCGACAACTTAGGCGGCAGTCAGGGTCTTGATGCGTGACAACGAAGGGGAGAGGATCACGATGGGATTGTTTGGAGACGATTTTTATTCAACCAAAGTATCAAGACGCGCCGAACCTGAACAGAAAGGCAAACTTCAGATCATCCGCCCTGGAGGCAGGGCACATGGACGTGACCGCTGGAGCAATCCGCGCAGATCGCGTACGGGAATCAGCTCCACAGTCAAGGTAGCCGTGATCAGCTCGGTGATCAGTTCCATCGTGACCGTCACGCTGTTTAGCTTCATTACACAGCCCGCATCGTTACCGCTGGCTAATGCTACAGGCAACGGTGGTGGAGGCGGTGCACCGACAGCACAGGCAGCTGATCCATACGATCGGATTATCCAGGCAGCAGCTCATGTTCGTCCTTCCGTGGTGAGCATTGTGAACCATAAAACGGGTAGCAGTCTGTCGATGGAAGATTCCGCGCTGGGCTCAGGGGTCATTTTCAAGAAGGAAGATGGCAAGGCCTACATCATGACCAACCACCACGTCGTGGAGGGTGCGAGTGATCTGGAGATTGTGACCGTGGACGGGGAGACTCATAAAGCGAAGCTGGTCGGTAAAGACCGTGTGAGTGACATAGCTGTACTATCTGCAGAAGACAAAGGGCTGGGTGCAGTGGCGGAGATCGGCGATTCCAGCAAACTTCAACGCGGTCAAACGGTGTTGGCGATCGGGAATCCGCTCGGTCTGGGCGGTACGCTGACATCCGGTATTGTCAGTTACACGGATCGTATTCTGCCTGTATCGATTAATCAGGACGGGGTGTACGACTGGGAGCAAAACGTGATCCAGACGGATGCGGCGATTAATGAAGGTAATAGCGGCGGTGCATTGGTCGATTTGAACGGCAAAGTGGTCGGCATCAACACGATGAAGATCTCGGATACGGGCGTTGAAGGTCTCGGCTTCGCGATTCCGATGAATGAAGTGATGAGAACGGTCGATTCCCTGCTACTAAACGGCAAAGTATCTCGTCCATATCTGGGCGTGTACACGGTGGATCTGAGTAACCCTTATGCACCACTGGATGACGAGCAGCGTAAGGATCTGAAGTTGCCATCTCACGTGGATAGCGGTGTGGTTGTGCTGGAAGCGTCCGGTCCGGCATCCGAAGCGGGCATGAAGCTGAATGATGTCATTACGGAATTTGACGGACAAAAAATTACCTCCACGCTGGATCTGCGGAAGTATCTGTACGATCAGAAGAAGATTGGGGATACAATTGAAGTGACTTTCTACCGGGATGGCAAAGCTGAGAAGGTATCGGTGAAGCTGACGGATAAACCGGAGTAAGGGAAGTTCAACAAGCGAGCCTTTACTGTTGCGTGGATTGAAATAGGGAATGCTAAAAGAGTGATCAGATCAACTGACCACTCTTTTTTAGTTGTTGGTTCAGTATTATGCTATGGCGGACGAGTTCGTTCGACAGTAAATGAGTAGATTAACCATTTTTATGTTCCTATGATCAGTTAGACCCGGAGCCAAAGGAGCAGATACATAAGACTCGGGCTGTGGTAAACTGTTGTCAATATGTTGGAGACGGTCGCTGATGCAAATAACATCTGTTTGTCGATCTGATTTTATTTCACAATGGAAGGGGTATTTTTAATGAAACGATTGAGGAAAAAGATGCTTGGGGGAACGAGCTTGGCGCTGTCCCTTTTTATGCTGACTGCCTGTGGATCTGAGGTAGCTACAACAGGAGCTGCTGTGGATACAAGTGCTCTGCAAGAGAAGATTGCAGGACTTGAGAAGAAACTGGTGGAGCAGGTAGCCAGGAGCAGTGAGCAGGAGCAAAAGATCGCAGAGCTTGAGGCCAAGTTGAGTGAGCTGAGTACAAATGTGATTGCGGTAGGTGAGACAGGTGGTCAAACACCTGTAGCATCGGGAAACAACGGTTCGGCCGGGAAAGGCGATGGGGTGCTGATTACATTTGCTCAGTATGAGAAGCTTGAGGTCGGCATGTCGGTAGAAGATGTCATCGAGATCCTTGGTGGCGAAGGTGAAGCGCTGAGTGAAGCGGAGAATATGGTGGTGTACAACTATAAAGGCACAGCCGGCAATGGTGCTAATGCGGTTATTGCTTTTCAAGGCGGGAAGCTGTTGACGAAGGCGCAATCGGGGTTGAAGTAAAGAGCGTGGACTACAGACAATTCATGGAATGGAACAGGTGAATAAGTAACTCTGTTTTCGTAATTCAGGCGCCGGAGCAAGATTCATTCGCTATGTGAATTGGATTGTTACTGTTACAGGAGCATTCTTTTCAGGTACCGTAGAGGTATCTGGAAGGGATGCTTTTTGTGTTCTTTTACGGCGTATGGAGAGGTTTGGTGGATGTTGGGTACGATAAATTAGGGCTAGGGGTTTCTTTTCAGTGGCAGGTGTGATAGAACTGAGAAGTGGCTATCCTGTAATGGGATACGCGGTTGTGAATCGGGAACATAGCTGGTTACAGAAAGGATGCATAACGGATGTACGTTGTATGCAAAGAACACGTGGACATTGCCATCGATATGTTTGTCGATGAGTATGAGGACGCTCCAGATATCGTTGATCTGAAGGAGACGGAATTTGCCGACTGGGACCCGCCTGCGAAGTGCGCTGAGTGCGAACAGCACGCGGAATTTCTCGTCGTTTAGCGTACTGTAGGATTTAGACGGCTGGAGGCGTGACTTAAGGTGGCGCTTCAGGCTGACTTTCCATCCGGTATGAACATCACAGCAAGAAGCCAAGGAGAGCGTGATGAGCGCTCTTTTTGTGTTTGTGCGGGGAATCTCGTTAGAATTTGGAGAAATGCGTAGTTTAGGTTATATAGTTGGAACGAACGATGCTGTGAAGCATCTTACTTATAGAATATTTCGCAAGACAATTTAGGAGGAATGGATTGTTATGTTTATTCAGATTATTGGCGTAGGCAAATTGAAGGAAAAATATCTGACGCTGGGCATTCAGGAATATGCCAAGCGGCTTGCCCCGTACATCAAGTTTCAAATGATCGAGGTCGCAGACGAAAAGGCGCCCGATACCTTGAGCGAAGCTGAGGTTCGGGCGGTAAAGGAGCGCGAGGGCGAACGCATCCTCGCGCATGTGAAGAGCGAGGCGCACGTTGTCGCGCTCGCATTGGATGGCCAGCTCTGGAGTTCCGAGGAGCTGGCATTGGAGATCGACAAGCTCGGCACGTATGGGACGAGCCATGTCGTGTTTGTCATTGGAGGAAGCCACGGGCTCTCCGATGAGGTATTGCGCCGCGCGAAGCAGCGCTTAAGCTTCGGGCGCATGACCCTGCCGCATCAGCTTATGCGGCTGGTGTTGGTGGAGCAGATTTATCGTGCAGTGAAGATAAATCGGGGGGAGCCGTACCATAAGTAAGGCTAAAAATTTGCTGACAAGAAGGGTGAAAAGGCCTTTAGGACTTACGATGATCTTGTAGATTATGTTATCAGCATGCTTTATAGCTAGTGTAAGTGGAATGTCCTTTGAGACATTCCACTTTGTTTATTAAGCAGCCGGTTTTCTTATGTCGATTAATTTATTTCATCTTTTTAGTGTAGGCCAAATATACTATTCTTATGGTATTGTCTGTGGTAAAATATTGAAATAATCTATGTTTAATATTTCACCAATCTGGAGGATACTATCATAATGTGGCCGGAGCATTTCCCAGAAGGATGTCCAATCAATGCTGAAGGGAAGTTTGTAGAAGTTTTTCGTTTAGTTGACAACAATCCCCCTCTGGAAAGTGACTTTATTGCCTTATCCCAGCAAGGGCGTAAAGTAAGAGGGGATGCATGTCAAGCGTGTGGATTATCTGTCTTTGAGTTGTATGACGATGCAGTTCAACAGAATGAGGTGCTGGCAGGTTCTATTTATTTTCAGCGTAATAACTTGCCGAAGAAAAGAATCGCTGTTGGAAGGACTAATCCAGAATATGGAATGGTGAGAAATACACCTGTACAAGAAAGAACATCACATTTAACATATTGGATTTTTAAGGAAAAAGTCGTAACAGATCATTTTAGCGTAATCTAACAGGGGAGATATCTTATGGAACCCTTCGTTACACCTTTAGGAATCATGAGTGTTATTGAACATTTTCTGTTTTATGATAGACCATTTATTTTTTTGTGTGTCGATAAGACTAATTCAAAATACATTGTTCACCTTGTTGATGATGATGAATTCTGTGAGAAATGGTTTCTTATACCCTCAACTGAATTAAGAGTTGAGTTTGTTCGAACCGGTAAAATTTCATTGAGGGATTCTTTATTATTAGCCGAACAAGGATGGATTTGGGAGATAACTACTCCATTTGATGAGTCAAAAGGTACAGCAGAAATACGTTAATGTAATGAATTGGCTGATCATGATTTACCAGCAAAGGATGTATTTTTAAATCTTCCTGAAAGACGCCTTCCTGTCTTAGATTTGGATGCAGCTAGAGATGCAGAACAAACCTTTAGAGATGTTTTCTTGCTCTACCTAAATGATGGTCATCACTCTCAAACAATTCCGGCAAATGATTTAGGTCTTATACTACTTCGTTCTCAAGGTATGCTAGAGACATTAGCCCATAAGGATGCTGCAACAAGAGGAAGAATTCCAGCATCTACAAAGGAAGAAGTTACCATGTACTATGCTGGTAATTTTGCAGCATCTGTTGGCATAAGGCTAGAGGCAAAACACAATGGATTGATTCCTACTTCTGTACACGATGCATTGAGTACATTAATGGACCTAATAGAAGCTGGTGCTAGTAAGGAAGATCTATTAGCAATATTAAAGAAATTGCAAAGTAGATCCATCGCACGATATCGTTTTTTCCTACAAGCGCTTGAACAAGCAAACATCTCTTTCAAAGCAGAGTGGGGTTCGCCATTTAGGGAGAAAAGAGTAGCGAGCTTGTCAATACAGGATATTCGTTCAGCTATAGGCATTATGGACTTAGAGGGAGAGGACACTGTTCAAAAGTTAGAATTGATGGGTGATCTACGCTTAATAGGTGTTCAGACAAATAAAAATAAGAAGCGTTCCAGTTTTGAATTCGTATCAATTGAAGGAGAGACTTACAAAGGTACTTTATCTGATGATTTGTTAGGCCAAGTGGACAGCGGTGTTTTCTTTAAAGTCCCTACATATAATGTTATTGCAGAAATTGAGGAGACTCTGGAGATAAATCCAACAACAAGTGAAGAAAAAGTCACCTATTCACTGCTAAATATTAAAGAAAATAAATAACAAAATTAGATCACTCATATGTGGTCTAGTTTGTGTTTTGCAGGTATTATAAGTAGAATTCACTAAACTTGCCGTTACAGAGAGTGCGGTAAACGGTACCACAAGCAAACATTAAAGTTATCATTATTGAGAGAGGTATTAAAGATAAGATTAGCTTAATTTCTTTAATACCTCTCTCAACAGAATATGTTAACTATGGGTTTGCTAACAGGGCATTCTTTCACTTTTGTTTAGTGATGCTTTAAAATAATAAGGAGGTAGTGATAGCGTGTTCCGAGGAATAACAATATGGTAAATCAAACTAAAGATAGCATTAGAATTGTAAACAATTGGGATTTAAACCAAGTACAAAGAGATGAAAAACTAGAAATTTTAAATATGTGGGAGACTAAGCTTGGGAAGGATGACTTTAAAACAATACTAGAGATATGTAGTAATTTTATTTATTATTCCGAGGGTGTAACATCTTTGGCGTATAAAGATATTTTTAATAAAAACAACAGTGAAACACCATTTTTTGAACAATCTTTGTTTCTACCCTTAAGAAGGAAAGAAAGAATTGAATCATCTGTAGATATGTTTTCAATCTTTAGATTAGCTAATCGAATAGATGCTAATAAGACTCATGTAAATGGTGCAGTAGACTATCTAGAAAAGTATAAAGCAAGTAAAGAATTTAACAGCAAAGCTATTAAAGAATTTGATCAAGAAGTGGTTAAAGGGGAAGTTTCAATTCACGGTTTACAAACTAAGTTAGAAGCCTATAGAGCAAACCGAAAGATACGTTCTTCAATAGAAAAACAGATTAGCAAGTTACAAGCAATTAAAGCTAGAAAAAAAGAACGTATAGATAAATCAATTAAAGAGTTTCATCAAAACTATTATTCAATTAAAAATCTGATTATCATTGACGACTTTATTGGGACAGGTGACTCTGTAGTCCAATTTTTAAAAAAATTAGATAAAACTATAAGAGAAAGTAAAATTACTATTAACTTATTTTTGTGGGTGATCGAAGCAAGTGAGTCAGGAATGGAAGCAATCGAAGATACAGTAAAAGAATTAGAAATTGAGATTCATATTAGTTTCTACAAGAAAACAATAGATGTATTAGCGGGAGATATAATATTTTCCAGAGACAATATAGAGGAAGTAAAAGCACTCATAGAAAAAGTAAATAAACAAAATCGACTGAAACCAAGTCCGTATTGTAAGAATCATGCCATTGCTTCGTTTGTAAATGCACCAAATAACAACTTAACCTTACTTTCAGAGGAAAGTCCAACTTGGAAAGCTCTGTTTCTTAGAACCAAAAGGAATAAGGTCGAAAGAGAAGTGAGTATCAAAGATATGAGAGATACTTATCAGTATTTACGGGAGTAAGGGGGGGAGGTACCATATGAAGTTTTCTTCTTTAAAAAGGGACATTTTGTTAATAATTATAAGAGACTATGATATGGATCTGATTATAGATACGATAAAGGAGTATTTAAATATTACAACAGAGCAAGTGTTTCATAGTATTGATTATCTTATTGCTTCGAAATGGGTTGATTTTAAAGAAGGTAGACTAATAATAACGTTGGAGGGTACCAGCAAATTAGAACATTCAAATCTTGATTCAATTTCGTTTGAGGGGATGAATGAATTAAAGTATGTAGTCGATGAAAGTGTATTGGGAAATTATGTTCCAAAAAAGCTTTAAAGGAGGTATAATGTTTAGCTGTGACTAGACTTTTAGCAAGTGCTAATCGAAGTAAGTATCTATTTTATTTCTTACTTCAAACCATAATGATAATTCTGCAAAAACCGCAGAATCATCATCACCTTTAAATTAAGAACTAAAATCTAGCAGTCTCCTTAATTTAAAGGTGAGGTAGTCACTAAACATATAGAATATGATAAAGCAAGTTATATTTAATATTCAGTTAAGCGATTTACCTGAACAAGAGAAGAAGGATCTCATTTACTATGCTGAAAATTTATATTTTAAGCAATGTCCAGTTATTTTCGACAATCAACATTTAATGAAGTTATTTGAGTTACAGGATCATGATCTAAAAAGATTCATGACTGAAAACACGAATCATTATTCTATCAAAAAACGAAATGGTGATTTAAGAGAAGTTTGGAAGCCAAACTATAAACTAAAGACGATTCAAAAATGGATTCTGAAAAATATTTTAAATGAGATAAAAGTGTCAGAATGTGCCCACGGATTTGTGAAATCTAAGTCCATTCTAACGAACGCCGAAACCCATCAATATAAAGAACAGTTTTGGGTGTTTTCAATGGATATTAAAGATTTCTTTCCGTCTATTAAGTATCACGAAGTTAAGAGAATTTTTATGGGGATTGGCTATTCAAACGAGGTTAGTGAGGCACTTAGCTTGTTAACGACTGTTCATGGGAAGTTAGCGCAGGGTTTTCCTACCAGTCCGATGCTGTCCAACCTTTTTTTTCGAGATATAGATGAAGAATTTCAACAAATAGCTAGTCGGTACCATATTCGATATTCTAGATATGCAGATGACATTACTTTTTCAGGTGTTCAAAAAAAGGGTTACCTTGTACTTTCTGAAAAGTTAAAACAAATTGTGACATCTGTTCTAAGCAAACATAATTTTATAGTCAACGAAGCGAAAACCCGATTAATGAAGGGTAAACATCCCAAAATTATAACGGGTTTAGTTGTTACTTCACAAGGTGTAAGGATTCCACAAAAATATATTCGTAGACTCAATAAAGAAATTTATTATTGTCGTAAATTCGGAGTTAATGGACATCTAAAATATCAAGGGCTCATCACTATTGCTAATTATAAGGGGTATTTAATTGGATTAGCACGATTTATTTATATGGTTGATCCAGTAAAGGGTGCAAAGTTTATAAAGATGATTAAGGACTTAGATTGGGATTAAATAAAAAATTATAAATTAACTTAGCCACTTCGTATTATATTGGAAGTGGTTTTATTTTACAATTACGGATTGTAATGATGAAGCATAACAACAGAAATAAAAAGACCCATGCCGACTTCGTTTAAAATGGGAGTCACCACATAACCATTTTGAACAAGATAGTCCAACATGAGCTACATCCTCCCCATCTTAGCATTAATTGAATAAGGACAACTAGAAGCATTGTATCGATGAGGCTGTTCATGCCATGCTATCGGTCGAGAACAAAGCCGACAACCTTTTACTTTCCTATATCGAATGCCTGTTGCGATAAGATGCGCAGCTAACGTTTTATTGCAAATGCTCCTTTTACGATTATAGATGAGTTGTTACCAACTTTTCTTAATGTGCTCCAAGAACAAATTTGAAATAACTATGATTCGCTTTTAAAGTGATACGGTGAACCGTATCATAAGTAACAGCGGAATACTTTTGATAAAACAAAGCTCACCCGAAAGAAAACAGAGCATCGTTCACCAATTAAAAGCCTCTATCCCGATTAGCGGAATAGAGGCTTTACACACAAAAAAGATCCAGTCACCTGAAATGACTGGATCCTCAAGAATAAACTAAATTTCAAAATTAATCGTACCCTGTTCGGTTATTTCAAACGGACCAGATGTAACATCTGCATCCGGTCTCTTTGTTCCGAAGAAATCGGAGTCAAAATAATATGGACTGCTGTCCGGCTTCTCAAACTTCATATTGGCGTGATAAGTCTTTCCAAGCAGATCCGTGGTAACTAACATTGCAGAGGTTCCCCGAAGTAATTCGGGATCATGGATCTGAATGTGCACTTTGCCTAGTGCAGGATTCATCTCAATTTTTACGCCCTTCTGTGCAACTATAGTCGCATCGGATTCATGAGTACTTGGAACTGCATGGTTAAGAAATACATTGCCACCCATAGCTACCGGAAGTACGGCATTGCCTATAAAGAAATCCTTTGCGGCATCGCCAAGCTCCATAAGCTCCTCTTTGGTGTATTCCCACCATTTCTTATCTTTCACATTAGGATGTTGATCGTAGCCGCCAAGTCCAACAGCATGCAGATAACATATGGAATTATCCGGAACCCCGTCCATGACCGTCTTCCCGTCCTCTCCAACTTCATCCCTTGGTTTAAGGGGAAGATGCTCAAAGAAGATAATAGGAACAGGTTCTTTATTCGCATCGTTATCACCCAAGAAGATATTGTTGTAGTACCTGTCATCGCCTCCAGTGATATTGGAGTATCCGGCCATGGCCGTTTCGTGAGGGAAGTGATATGGTGTAACACGGGTAATTTCGGAACGAACGACAAATCGGCCTGCAAACAAATTATGAGCAAATGCCCCTCCCTGAGCCATATTTCTGAAATTCATCGGAGAGAGAAATAGGTTGTGATCGACCATATACGGACCATGGCACACCTCGACGAAGAGGTCTTCTGAAATGTTGTCAAAAAATACATTACGACTGATGCGGGTACCCTGTGCCTGCCAGTCAAGCCAAAGCGCACGGTAACAGCTATAGATGATATTTTCGTTAATTTGAGTATCTAGTGCAGCATGCAGTTTGATCCCTGCTACTTCGGCACCGTGTCTGAGTCGTTTATGGTGAATATTATAAATACGGTTCTGATAAATGCGGCTGAAGACTGCTCCCATATGACCCACAATGCCTGCCTGTTCACAATCATGAATTACATTATCTCGAACGATGTGACTGCCGACGTTATCCTTATGCCAGCCGGAGCGTAATGCTCGTAAAATAACCTCCTGCTCTCGTTGAGTACCGCCTTTACTATGCTTCTCTAAAGACTTGCTGTGACCTGTACCGATTTCGGTACCCAGGCTAATACCAACGCACTTGGATTCACTGATGATATTGTTTTCAATAATCCAGCCCTTACTCCAGTGAGGTCCGATCAAACCTTCCTGGTAATCGGTAGGTGGTGCCCATTGAGGAGAAGCTTGACGAAGTGTGAAACCACTTACGGTTATATAATTGATTCCCGATTTCTCAGGCTAGAAGCAATAAGGACGAACATTAATTTCTACATTTTCCTTACGAGGGTCTTTTCCACCAAAGTTGGGCCAGATTTTGGTTGTCGTAGAACCAACCTTCGGCATACCATTTTAACAATGAATCCTTGGGATACTTGGCTTCGGGCCAAACTTCAGGATTGTGAGCGCTTTCAACACTATTGCACTCATTTAATGATTTGCCATCCAGATAGACATCGCCGAGATGAACCGGGAAAGGCCCATCAAACAACCAGTCTCCACTGAGCTCCACCTCAAAGGGATTACGAACGGAAAAGATAGAGTTGAGCACTTCTGTGCTCCAAACATGGTCTCCTTCAGACTTCCAGTTGGTAATTCGCTCAGCTCCTGTAATCACAACTTCCCCGTCTCCTGCGGATCGATATACGATTCGATGCTCCGCTGTTCCTCCATTCGCCGGGTTAACCCATTCCCTGTATACTCCCGCATGAACAATAACGGTATCACCAGCCATGGCATGAGCCGCAGCGCGTGATATGGTACGAAGGGATTGATCTGCTGTTCCTTTTCCTTGATCATTCCCATGGTTGGATACATGATATTCCATAACAACTCTCCTTCTATTTAAAAATGTTTGATGTATCTCGTTATTATACTAGAAAAAATGTATTGGGAGAGATAGGAAGTCAGGTGTCGGGCTAAAGGTATACTGATATAAGGTAAGCTACATCATTACCCTATGAGGTTGTGGTTTTTTGTTTTTCGAAACTTTAGATATTGTTAAAAGCTATGACTAGCCATGCTTTTTTCATATAACAAGCATTCCTTTTCATCATGCTATACTCATTAGACTAAAAAGTTAGAAGGAGAAATAGTTATGATACCATTTCGTAATGATCATGTAGGTAGCTTTCTACGTCCTGCAGATTTAAGTCAGGCACGTGAACAATATAAATCAGGTAACATCATATATGAAGAATTAAGAGCTGTGGAAGATAAAGAGATTATTCGAATTATTGAAAAGCAGAAGGAGAATGGTGTATCTGCAGTTACGGATGGTGAATTCCGCAGAAGCTGGTGGCATTTTGATTTTCTGGGTGGCTTGGATGGCGTAGAGTTGTATGAGCAAATAGACGGACCGAAATTCCATAATATGCAAACGCGCAAGGGTGGGATTCGTGTTGTTGGTAAAGTTGATTTCTCGAGTCATCCCTTTGTTCAGGATTTTGAGTTTTTGAAAAAGCATGCAGGTGACGCAGTAGCGAAACAGACCATTCCAAGTCCCAACATGCTTCTATATCGATTGGAAAATGACGCTAATATCTATACGGACCGAGAGCAATTCCTTCAGGATACGATTGCGGCGTATCAAAAAGCCATTCAAGCTTTCTATGATGCAGGATGTCGATATCTGCAATTAGATGATACAGCTTGGGCAGACCTATTCTCAGAAGCTGGTCACGATAAGTTACGTGCTAAAGGTCTAGAACCGGCGGAAGAGTTGAAAACAATGCAGCGCATGATTAATGAATCCTTGTCTCAAAAACCGGCAGATTTAGTTGTGACGATGCATATTTGTCGTGGTAACTATAAATCGAACTATTTCTCAACGGGTGGTTATGATTATGCTTCTGAAGTTATTTTTGGTGGCTTAAACGTAGATGGATTATTTTTAGAATTTGATGATGAGCGCTCAGGTAGTTTCGAGCCATTAAAATATGTGAATCGAAAAGATTTGAAAATCGTGCTGGGTTTACTTACATCGAAAACAGGCGAGTTAGAGGATAAAGAACACATTAAAGCTCGGATTGCAGAGGCGGCAACCTATGTACCACTTGAGCAACTTTGTTTGAGTCCACAATGTGGCTTTTCATCTACAGAAGAAGGCAATATTTTAACGGAAGAACAACAATGGCGTAAACTTCGTTATGTGAAGGAAATTGCAGAAGAAGTTTGGAATTAATCCATCTAAATAACGGAGGGGATTCAAAATGACGATCCAAGCAGACCAAGAGACAATTATAGTTGAAGCGTTCATTAATGGTCAGAATGTAAAATCCCTTTCGCAGTTAGCAAAAGAGAATCCGGCAAACCCAACTGAGATCGTAGGCTATTTCCCTGTCACTACGAAAGAACAAGCCGTTGAAGCGATTGAAGCGGCGGCGGCAGCTTTTAAAACATGGAAGCAGACCTCCATTGATGAACGCATTATGATGATGCGCAAGGCGATCGAGAAGATTAGAGCAGCTGAGAATGAAATTGTACATTTGCTGTCTAGAGAGCATGGCAAGCCCCTGTATGATGCACACGGTGAAATTTATGTTTCGTTAATGTGGATGGAGTTTGCTTGTAATGAAGCCGGATCGGCTCTACAGGAAGAGATCAAAGAGCATGAGAATGGTAAAACGATTCTTTCCTATGATCCAATTGGTGTGGTGGCAGCGATTAGTCCATGGAACTATCCCATTGCTTTATCTACGATTAAGATCGCTCCTGCCTTACTTGCGGGCAACACCATTGTGCTTAAACCAAGCCCATATGCGCCACTGGCGGCAGCGAAGGTGGCAGAGATTATTGCGAGTGAGTTTCCGGCTGGGGTAATCAATGTCGTTCATGGTGATGCGGATGTGGGCGTTGAACTGACCAGTAATCCTCTTGTTACTAAAATCGCCTTTACAGGTGGAACTGCAACAGCTAAGCATATTATAAAAGCAGCTTCGGAAACGATTAAGGACATGACGCTTGAGCTTGGTGGTAATGATGCGGCTATCTTCTTGGAAAGCTTTGATGTTCATGATGAGCGAGCAATGCGCCGGATTGTCATTTCTAATTTCTTGACAGCAGGTCAAATCTGTATGATCGCCAAACGTGTGTATGTACACCGTTCTATTTATGATGAGTTTGTGGAAAAATATATAGAGGCGGCAAATCGCTGGATTCGAATTGGTGATCCATTTGATTCAAATACGACAGTAGGCCCGGTTAATAATTTGAAACAGAAAAATGTCGTGCTTGGTTTGGTTGAAGATGCGCAAAATCGCGGGGCTAAGGTCATCCCTCTCGGCCAAATTTTGGATCAAAAGCTGTTTGATCAAGGTTACTACCTACAACCTACGCTTGTTTTAGGTTGCGATGTTCATGATCCGATTGTGGTTGAGGAACAGTTCGGTCCTACGGTTCCGATTCTGCCATTTGACGATGAAGAGCAGGTTATCCATCTACACAATGAAAGCATATATGGATTGACGAGTTCTGTGTGGGGGAAAGAAGAGGATGCTATCTCCGTCGCACGTCAACTCGAAGCTGGAACGACAATGATCAATACAGCTGCTGTGCAGGGGCTCGACGTTCGGTTCCCTTTCGGTGGGGTTAAGCAATCCGGTATTGGCCGTGAATACGGCGTGGAATGTATCCGAACTTATACAGAAAAACATGTCATCAACGTTCCGAAGACACTGGATCTTCCTTATATACCTGAATAAATCTTATAGTACACAACTTTCACATCGTACGAGGAATGTACATGTTAAGTTGAATGTAGGCTCTAACTTTGCGCTTTGTTTACTGATCTTTAAGAATCAGTAGACAGGGCGTTTTTTTGTCAGATAAGTTTGACCGCAGCAACTTTTTAGAAAAAAACAACTCATATCTGATGGAGGTGAGCCTGAAGAAATAAAGAAGCCACTCCATTAGTAATAGGGTGTTTTGTTTATGGACCTCTGTCAAGAAAGTAGACATTTACGCTACGGATTTTCCGGTAAATTGCTGTGCAAAACGGGCAGGGGAAAGGTACCCCAGTGAGCCATGCATTCGCTTGCGGTTGTAATAAAACTCAATGTATTGATAGATGGCCGTGTAGGCCTCTTCCGGTGCTTTAAAGCGTGGATTACAGTAAATGAGTTCCTTCTTCAAAATACTGTGCCAAGACTCGATACAGGCGTTATCGTAACAGTTTCCCCGGCGACTCATGCTCGATTCCATACCGTAGGCACTTAATTGCTCGACATACTCTTTGGAGGTCTATGGGATCCGCGATCCAAATGATGGAGCAGACCCTGACCAGGTCGTTTGGCAGTGTAAGCAGCCTGTAAAGCATCCAGCACCAAACTAGTTTCCATATGATTCGACAAACGCCAACCAACATTTTCACGCGTGCACAAATCCAGGACACTGGCGAGATATAAGCGTCCTCCTCGGCACGGGATGTATGTGATATCTGTAACCCAGACGCTGTTCGGTTTGAGCGTTTTAAACTGTTGATTCAGCGTGTTGGGTGCGACCGGATGGTTATGTTTGGAGTCTGTGGTCTGGACACGATACATCCGGCTAACGGCGGAGCGGAGCTTCATTTGGCGCATGTACACACTTACCGTACGTTCGGTAATCTTAAACCCTTTCAGATGAAGCAACCGGGTGGTTTTGGGGCTACCATATCGCTTGTTGTGGTCGGAAAAATGGTACTGAATTCGCTTCATGATCTGAGATTTCCGAAGCTGCTGCATGCTTGTTTTGTTCATTCGCCATTTGTAGTACCCGCTCCGTGAGACCTGCAGGGTTTCGCACATCTTCTCCAAGTGGAACTCGGAGCAATGGTTCTCCACGAACTGGAATCTCAGTTCTTTGGTTTGCTGAAGATGTGCACCGCTTTTTTGACAATAGCCAGTTCCTCTTCTGTATCGGCAAGTCGATGTTCTTTTTCTTGGAGCATGCGACGCATCTCTTTCAGCTCTGCTTCGAGTTCCTTAACTCGGTCCATACTGGCAGCGGGTTCGTTTTTGAGCTCGCGATATTGGCTCATCCATTGATGTAACGTACTTTTCGGGATGTTAAGCTCTTCCACCAAATCACTGAGTGTCTTCGTCTGTTCTTGAATAAACTTGACCGTTTGCTTTTTGAATTCTTCATTGTATCGTTGCCGTTGTTCTCCCATGTGGACACACCTTCGTTAGTCTTATTATCCTTCTGTCCGTTAACGGGTGTCCACTTTTTATTCTAGCTCCAGATTTCTTCTTAACTGATCTTGCTCTGGAGTTGTAAAGTATTTTTTTTACATTCGCTTGACCACCTCTCGTTTTTTTATTCATTGTACACAA
Source organism: Paenibacillus sp. SZ31 (assembly GCF_012912005.1). GTDB lineage: Bacteria > Bacillota > Bacilli > Paenibacillales > Paenibacillaceae > Paenibacillus. Next base: position 53,088 of record NZ_JABBEA010000018.1, on the reverse strand, counting down.
AAAGACCCTACAAGATGACCTTTTTTAAAGTGTCTATCTTATAGGGTACATTTTAATACCTAAGGTCCCCTTTAACTCATCATATTTTCCTTTGGAAAGTGGAATGGAACTTTTCTTTTCATCATCTAATATGAGACTTGTTTCAAATGTATCGATAATCTGTTTATCATTGCTAGCTCAAAGATTTGATTTACTTAAATTTTTTAAAATCATTCGAATCATCTGTCATGTATATCAACCTCTCTATAAGAATATGATGGTTAAATAGAAAAATATAGTTTTTTTTATAGATGATTAAGTTGAGGTTTTGAACTGATTTTTAGACTTTTCCAGGCAAAGGAAAAGCCCATCCCACCATATTATTATTGGCAGAAGGGGCTAGGCTAAAAAATGCTTCTCGCTATCCTCGTTGAATGCAAGCTCAACGCTGACGACTCACTTCCATAAGCTATAGTCGATGTTGGATCCTGCAAGTAAGGCCAGTGCCTGCAAGGCATCAACCGCATCTAGCGAGGAAATATCAAGAACGCTCTTTTGACCAACTGATTAGCTACACCACAAAAATGTCTCAGGAAAAAACAAATAAAAATTCTTTATTTTTACATTAATATATATATGTTGCATATCTACATCAAAGGTTTGTTAAAGACATGAGCTACGAAAGTTGAGTATGGATCGGTTAGAAAAGATTTTATTAATCAAAAACTGTTTCAAGCGCAACTATAGAAGATATTTTTACATTACATATTGAGGTTAGGTCATTACGTATTTCTGTATATGCATATGTAGGGATGACAATTATAGTTGTGTCAGGTTCTGGCTTATAATTTGTTAATTTAATAATAGGGACGCCCATGTATTCTTTTTCACATGGATTCTTGTCTATAAAACATTGTATGTTCGTGAAATCTTTTGCTCTGTCATAGAAGACCTTTCCTATATCACCAGCTCCATATATTGCAATGGAAGAAGGTAGTGTTAGATGACAGAAATTAGCGCGATGTAATTTCATAAGTCGTTGCCATCTAGTTTCATTTATACTCATTTGACGGTAAGCATTATCCACATCTCTAATAGCTTGTAATTGTATTACATGAGAAGAATTTCCGCTTTGGGCTATCTTGAGTTCGGATTGTAAATCAAAGATGAGATTATCTTTATATATTGTCTCTGGATAATTATTTTTCAAATGTAACAGCAAACTATCATCTTGAATCGTATCAAAAAGACTTCTAAGCGCTTCGCGGAAATTTCCCTGATATACGTTGATGTTTAATATATAGTTTTTTTCATGGAAATTTTTTGGTGTAGATAGATATTTAGGAATAAGGTAAATCACAGTATTATCAATGTTATTTTTGGTTATAATTTTGTGTATTTTACTATGGTTACAAGCAATGTAATCTAGCTCTTGTTGATGTTTAACAGCTCGTATAAAACAAACTCCATTTTTAGTTTCTTGTAAGAATCGATGGATTCTTCGAATATACTTTTCCTTTATGGTCGGAAAGTCTTCTGCAAATGAGTTATGAATATCATGATTAAAAATCATGCTATATTTGAAATCCTTAAACTCCTTTGGTTTGTCATCAATTGTTTCAATATTTTCAATAGATAGAAAATCTTTAAAATCATTCTCAATAAAATGGAGTACGCTTTCGTATTCAGAAAAACACCAATCAAAAGGTCCAGAAAAACTTCTAAATCCATTTTTGGATAAAGATGCAGATGTAGCACAAAACCATCCTAATGATACTACTGAGTTGTACAAAATAATTAACTCCTTTTCACAAAATATTATATGAATATATATCGGCATATACACAGTGAAGTATAATGAGTCTTAATTGAAATAGGCAAAAATGCATACATAAATTTCGTACTCCTTTCGTGTTGATGTTATTATCTCAACTTTCGCAGAGTCAAAATCGAGTTGACTCCAAGCGGGGGTTAAGATGTGTCCGTTTTAGTAAGGGTCTTGCCCACATAGAAAACACTGCTTTGTTTGGTAAAGTGGGATTGTCGAGTCAACTTTTGTTTATAAATCTCCTGAACAAACAGGGAGAATGAATCGCACACCAGATCAACGCAGTGATCTCTGTACTAGGCGTTATTTTTTATGAAAGGGTCAGCTCCCTTTTCAAATAGAAGACGGGAATGATTGGGGCTCTGTACATATTTCAGAGTCTCCTCATCCCTTGGTTGAAATTCGATCTGAGCTAGAAGAGCCGCTTGAAACGGTAATTCTTAAGTCCTGGCAAAGTCACCTGGAGATCGTTATCAGAGAGCATATGGTTTACTTCACCAATTGCTTATGGAGATTCTTCCGGAAGTCAGTGCATTGTTGAAAAATGAACGTTTTTCAGATGCGGAAGTTTTAATCAGTAAAGTTCTCTCTTTATTGTTGAGTTGTTTTATAGAGACGCAGTTAGCAAAAGAGAATCCGGCAAACCCAACTGAGATCGTAGGCTATTTCCCTGTCACTACGAAAGAACAAGCCGTTGAAGCGATTGAAGCGGCGGCAGAGGCTTTTAAAACATGGAAGCAGACCTCCATTGATGAACGCATTATAATGATGCGTAAGGCGATCGAGAAGATTAGAGCAGCTGAGAATGAAATTGTTCATTTGCTGTCCAGAGAGCATGGCAAGCCCCTGTATGATGCACACGGTGAAATTTATGTTTCGTTAATGTGGATGGAGTTTGCTTGTAATGAAGCCAAATCGGCTCTACAGGAAGAGATCAAAGCGCATGAGAATGGTAAAACGATTCTTTCCTATGATCCAATTGGTGTGGTGGCAGCGATTAGTCCATGGAACTATCCCATTGCTTTATCTACGATTAAGATCGCTCCTGCCTTACTTGCGGGCAACACCATTGTGCTTAAACCAAGCCCATATGCGCCACTGGCGGCAGCGAAGGTGGCAGAGATTATTGCGAGTGAGTTCCCGGCTGGTGTAATCAATGTCGTCCATGGTGATGCGGATGTGGGCGTTGAACTGACTACCAATCGTCATGTCACAAAGATCACCTTCACAGGTGGCACCGCGACCGCTAAGCATATTATCAAAGCAGCTTCGGAAACGATTAAGGATATGACGCTTGAGCTTGGCGGTAATGATGCGGCGATCTTCTTGGAAAGCTTTGATGTTCATGATGAGCGAGCCATGCGTCGGATTGTCATTTCTAATTTTTTGACAGCAGGCCAGATCTGTATGATCGCCAAACGTGTGTATGTACACCGTTCTATTTATGATGAGTTTGTGAAAAAATATATAGAGGCGGCAAATCGCTGGATTCGAATTGGTGACCCATTTGATTCAAATACGACGGTAGGCCCGGTTAATAACCTGAAGCAGAAAGATTATGTGCTTGGTTTGGTGGAAGATGCGCAAAAGCGCGGGGCTAAGGTCATCCCTCTCGAGCAAATTCTGGATCAGAAGCTGTTTGACCAGGGTTACTACTTACAACCTACGCTTGTTTTGGGTTGTGATGTTCATGATCCAATTGTAGTAGAGGAACAGTTTGGCCCTACGGTTCCGATTCTGCCATTTGACGATGAAGAGCAGGTTATTCATCTACACAATGAAAGCATATATGGATTGACGAGTTCTGTGTGGGGGAAAGAAGAGGATGCCATCTCCGTCGCACGTCAACTGGAAGCTGGAACGACAATGATCAATACGGCTGCTGTGCAGGGGCTCGACGTTCGCTTTCCTTTCGGTGGCTTCAAGCAATCTGGTATTGGCCGTGAATATGGCGCGGAAGGTATCCGCACATATACAGAAAAACATGTCATCAACGTTCCGAAGACATTGGATCTTCCTTATATACCCGAATAAATCTTATAGCACACAACTTTGACATCGTACGAGGTATGTACATGTGAAATTGAAGGTAGGCTCTAACTATGCGCTTTGTTTACTGATCTTTAAGAATCAGTAGACGGGGCGTTTTTTTGTCAGATAAGTTTGACCGCAGCAACTTTTCAGAAAAAAACAACTCATATCTGATGGAGGTGAGCCTGAAGAAATAAAGAAGCCACTCCATTGATGGAGTGGCTTTGTATTCAACTATTATACGGTGAACGGCGGTTATCTTCTGCCTAGTGTCTCCCAAATGCCATGGAGCCAGGAATCGAACTCAGCATCTTTGTCGCCCTCGTAAGTATCATAGATATCCAGACGTGTCTTTTGCAGTTTTTCCTTAAATTGCTCAAATGTGTGACCTTCAGGAAGGCTTTTTTTAATCCGTAGCAAAATTTTGTTAGTACCTTTAAACAGCTCGCCTTTGTTTTTGGCAGGCATTTGTACATCTTCATCCAACTGCTTAAGCTTAAGATATGCAGCTTCACGTACTTGAAACACTTGATCATTTTTCAAAACATGCTGCAGCAACTTAATGGTAGGGGCTGTATCCCAGTTTCCCAATTCGTTCACCGCATTCAGTCTGTCTCTCCAGCTTGACGTCCGATTAGCCGCTCTTTTGAGCTCTTCAAAGTTTTCCGGTAGTTCGTTCACTGCTCCAACATCATGGTTGTTCGTCAAAATTCAATCTCCTTAATCATCGCCATCTCGGCAGAATGATGAATGTTATTTATGTGATCACTATTATAGCACGAACCTGACTAAACTACTCCTATGAAGCCGATTGGCTAGCCTTTTCCTTAATGAAGTCCACCATAAACACCCAACCAATCAGTCCACATAAGACAAAACCAAATGCATACAGAGATCCGTAAATGGGAATAAAATCGAGTATGGTTAAGGAGTACATATTTTTCAGTAACGGATAGAAGATGGAAATGACAACAACCGTGTAGAAAGCTAGGCAAGAAAGGCCTAAAAAAATGGTTGCCTTAATATCCAAAGCATTTTTTCTCAAGTAAGTAAGGAGATAAGCGGTGTAAACCACAATATTACAGGCGAACAAAGTGACACCGATATATTCAATTGGCTTGGAGAAAATCATACCAATAGCAATCAATATAGGTCCGATGATATCGATGGCAACAACCCAAGGATACCAGCTTTTCTTCGTCATGATGCGTCCCAGTGCACCAATAAAAATCGGAACAATAGCAGATGAGAAATGAAAGTGGAGCGAGCTTAACGCGTGCGTTGCAGGATTAGCTTGGAAGAGGTCCAATTGATATTGATATAAGGTAAACCAAATGCCCCCGACAAAAAAATAAACGAGCCCCGCACCAATCGCTATTTCCGCTGCTTTTCCTTTAGAGATGACAATCGTGGTCAAGCCATAGATGCCAAGTAGCAGTGTGAACAGTAGCCACCCAAGGGACAGAATCCCTGGGATTGCCGTACTTTCTAACCCCCACATCCTACTACTCATTACCGAGACCAGGGTAAGAAGCGCAGCAGGAAATTGAAGCCATTTAATAGCAACATAAATCATTCGTTGATATTTATTCTTTGCGTCATAGTTCAAAAGTAAAATCACAAGAGGTACAATGACGAAAGAAGCAAACAGTAGAAACTTTTCAACAAGTTCGAATTGGAAGTAATCAAGATAAAATATAAGAATGGTTATGATTCCACCGGGAAACGCTGGTGCTAATAATGATTTCATTCGTTGCTTCAAGGAACTATTCATGTGGTTTCCTTTCTAACGACGTTTAGTATAGATCGGCAATTCTTCTTTTAGTAGTCTAACACATTTAATTGTCAATATATGAAAATAAGCTTATCTTGCTGCGAGAAGGATTGGTATGGGAGAATAGATGCAATAATACTTATAACGAAATTAAGTTATTGATATATTGCACCCAGAACAATTATGAAATAGCGCTTTAATAAAGGAGCTGTATCAAATGAATAATAATAAAAGTACAGAAATGAAATTCTCTTCAAACGCAGAAAACATTCTACAACAGCTCAATAGTAAAACTAAGCTAGGCGACTTACGAAAAATCGCCAAGGACATAAAAAAAGATCACGAACTAGCGATGGAACTGTGGTCAACCGAAGCGTTTTTACCCAGACTATTAGCAATCTTAATTATGGATAAAAAACTTCTTTCACAAGAAGTGCTAAATAGGCTGGATGAGGATATGCAGACGCACACTTTTGATGAGCGAAATAACTTGATGGATTGGTTAATGGCTAATCAGCTCACCAAAGACAAGAAGACAATTGCATTGATGGAGTCATGGGAAAATAGCCCTTCTGTTCTTCAAAGGCGAGTTTTCTGGTATTATCAAGCGCGATTGAGATGGACTGGGCAAACGCCGCCTGATAACACCGAAGACTTACTATCTACAATAGAAGCTAATATTACGCAGGAGGAACCGGAAGTTCAATGGGCTATGAATTTCACCGCAGCCTGGATAGGCATTTTTGATGAAAAGTATCGTGCACGTTGTATCAAACTAGGTGAGATAACGTGCCTTTATAAAGGTGAAATGGTATCAAAGGGCTGTACTCCAAATTATTTGCCGGAATTCATTGCGATTGAAGTTAACAAACGAAATAAGAATTAGTTACCCCTGCGAATCCCTATGTGATTCGAACTAATGGACCTCCCTGACTGCATCCATTAATAATAATGATGCCTTGCCCAATGAGTAGGAACCAAACCACAGGTTTATTTCTTTCATTATTCTTTCATAGCACTCTGTTATAATTTCAAAAATAAGTAATCAAAATGGAACAAACCGGCTGGGAAAAATGAAACGAAATTCAATAAGTTTTTGACTGTACATTAAAGCCAATAAAGATGAAAGGATAAAAAGAATAGATATGAATATAGCGATAGAGAAAGAGTTGCAAAAACGGCTACTTGTTCCGTGCGAGCAAAGATTACTGTCACTCCTATTTAAGGAACACGTGAATATAGAAGAAATAGAGGATCAGCTTCAGGGTCTGAATATGGATACGGGTAATCATAATTATCTGCTGATGTTAGCTCATTTTGGGTATAACGTCGATTGGATGGGATTTCCGAAGCATGTCATCCCGCAATTAAAAGGCATCTATCGTTATTATCAGGTGGAGAATGCCCTGATGCTACAGAAACTTTTTATGAGTACACAGAAGTTGAATGAAAAGAATATATACCCTTTGCTTTTAAAGGGAGCCGCGATGCGTCTACATTTTGCCTCAGGAGTATCTAGAATGATGGCTGATTTAGACTTTGCGCTCGAGGGCGAACAATATGAAGAAGCGGTTTCGATTTTTCAAGATATGGGTGCGGAGTATATAGTAGAAGCTAAGCATTCCATTACATATAAGTTGGGAAAGACGGAGTTTGATATTCATCATGTCATATTTAAGAACAATCTTGAAAAGGGCAGTGATATTTGGGAGAGAGTTGAACAGGTTGAGGTGAATAGCTGTAAATTCAGAGTATTATCACCGCTAGACATGTTTGTCCATATATTAGATTCGCAATCCAGATGCATATTTGTTGATGAGATGCCGGAACGACGGATGAAGTGGTTATTTGATGCAAAAATGGTCTTGAAAATGATGCCTGACACGGACTGGACAGCAATAGCAAAGCGCGCGAGTGAACTGCATTGTAGTTATCGGGTTCACTTGATGATGAAATTATTTGCAACCTGTTTTCCAGAGGACATTTCGTTAGAGGATGCAGAAATTTTATTTGCAGTGGATAGTGGATATGGCAAATGGCTAAAAGACGCAATGGATTTTTATGAGACGATTGTGCCTTATATGAAAGAACGCCGTGCGGACGAAAATAGTTCAATCACGCTGCGGGTAATACATTTAAGAATAAAATATAAACCTATCAGAAAGGAGTATAGATATTATTCTCATGAATTAAAGGAAGTAGAATCTGGTATGTGTTTTGCAAAATATGTTGCCGAACTTTACCACTTAAATAGACCCGTGAAATTGTATCAGAAATTTCTCTCACGGTTAAGACTTCGTTGATTAGAACAAATACTATGCGAGAAAAGAGAGAATAATGGATGGATAATGAAAAAGCTACAATTTCCACTTTCTTCGAAGATGTTAATAAGCGAATTTTGAAGAAAAACGGGATGTACTATAAGAATATGCAAATCAGATTAGCAGGTAAGGTTCTCGAAATTCGATATTGGGATGAGATAGAGGTTTCATTAATACGATCATCTCTTTTGGGAAGAGTCCTTTCAAATGAGCAATACGTAGTGCCGGATGCAGTAATCTGGTGCTATACGGATGATGTTAATGTCTATATTCCCGATTCGTTTCGCGATAAGCCGCTGCCAGAAGGAGCAATAACCGATGTATATCAGGGAAAGGATGCAACGGGAAGCATCAAGGTTACTAGAAGTACGGAGATGGAGGGTGCCGACTACATCAGGAAGACCTATTATTTCTGCAGACAAGCAGGCACTGATTATGATGATTGCATGTTGGGACATCCACTTATAAGATGTTTTTATTTTTGGGCAGAGCAGGAGAACATATTGATTCTGCATTCCGCTGCAGTCGGATTTAATCATAAGGGTGTATTGATAAGTGCGCGGGGTGGTGCTGGGAAGTCAACTTTATCGGTGAGTTGCTTGCTTGAGGGGTTAGATTTTGTGGCAGATGATTATGTTATGATGCATGAAGTGGGAGAACGAAATGCACTTCCACTATATACAATGGTTGGATTGAATTCGGATATGTATCAGATTTTGAAACCGAACATGCCTGTTATCAAGACGGAGGAAAAGCGAAACGGGAAGAAGTTCTTTGATGCATCCGCCTATCCTTTTCAGGAAGAATTACCGATTAAAGCTATTTTGTGTCCAACTGTTACAGAGGGAAGCGATCCAATGATTGTGCCGACGGACCGAGGTTCAGTATTGGTAAAATTGGTTCATTCCAGTGTAAGTCAGATTGGCGGACGAAGAGATACAGAAATGGTTAAGAGAATGATGGACAGACTGAAGGATTTACCCGTTTATGAGTTCCGTTTAAGTAAAGACCTTAAGAAGAATGTAATCGTATTGCAAAACTTTATGGAGGGACTTTAACATGTATAAATTAAATGATGAGAAGATGTTTTATGATATTGCTGACGGACAAGCCATTATAATCAATTTTGTTACTGGAATGTATTATGGAGCAAGTGCTCTTGGATCGATGGTTTTAGATGCGTTGATGCAAGGCAAGGACCCGAAGCAGATTGTCGATACAATTAAAAATAATGAAGACTGTGTAGTGGATATTGATCAGCGTGTAGAGCGGTTTATTGCTGCGCTTACGGAAAAGGAAATATTTATTTTAGATGATCAACCTTACAGCCAAGAATCATTGGGCGATTTTGTCGTGGTTCATGGAGATTACAGCCTTGAGTTGAATGAATTCGCGGAGGTTCAAGATCTTCTGTTGGCAGACCCTGTACATGATGTGGAAGCAGATATGGGATGGCCTAAGCTAAAAGAAGAGGATTAATACAATGAGGCTATCCATTATTATGCCTGTATATAATGCGGGATATTATTTAGAAGAAGCAGTGGAATCGATATCGAACCAGACCTGGAATGGCGAGAAGGAGATTATTATTGTAGATGATCAATCAGAAGATCAATCCTTTGCGACTGCCCAAAGATTAGGTGATCGTGTGATCTCGGTGGAACATGGTGGTGCAGCAAAAGCAAGGAATGTCGGACTCAAGATGGCTTGTGGGGATTATGTATTATTTCTGGATGCAGATGATGTTTTGTCTCAGGATGCATTGGATAATCTTTTTACTGCCATGGAAGATGAATCGAACTGTGTTGTTGTATATGGAAAGGCAAAAGATTTTATTTCGCCGGAGTTATCGAGTGAACAAAGGATGAAACTGAAGGCAAGAGAAAACGGTTATGGCGGTGTATTGCCGGGCTGCGCGCTTATCAAAAAATCAGTCTTTGATCGGAACGGATACTTCGATGAAAATCTTTCAAGTGGAGAAACGGTAGATTGGATGATGAGTTTGAAGGAAACACGAGCCGTGGTTCGGGAAATCAATCAAGTAACGTTAAGGCGACGCCTTCATATGACCAATACAGGACGTTTAAAACGTGAAGAAGAAATGAAAAATTATGCAGCTATTTTAAGGAAAAGGATGTCAAAAGAATGAAACCGTTAGTATCCATCATAACGCCAATCTACAATGCCATGCCATATTTAAACACCTTCTTAGATTCTGTAGAAAACCAGACCTATGCGCCGTTAGAACTTATTTTGGTAGATGACGGGTCTACCGATGATTCACTCTCGGTCCTTACAGAGCGGGCAGTTATAATGGAAGAAAAAGGTATATCGGTGAAAGTTCTATCCCAAAACCATGCAGGACAGGTGGCTGCTGTAAATCTAGCACTTCCGAGTGTCCACGGCGAACTATTAACCTGGTGCGATGCGGATGACTACTGGACGGATGACAGTATTGAAAAGAAGGTAGAGTGTCTTCTAACTCATCCTGATATTAATATGGTGCGAAGCAACGGATTAATCAAAGATGAGACAGAGAATCCGATTATGTATAGAGAAAAAAATAATCAGCCGTTTTTGTCCGATATATTTGATGATTTGTTCCATGAACGTATCTTGGAACTTGCGGGCCGATTTATGGTGCGAACAGAAGCCTTGTTTTCCTGTTATCCGAATCGTCAGATTCCGGCATCCACTGTGGATCAGAATCCGCAGCTGCTACTTCCAATCGCGAGCAGAAGCAAGTGTGCTTATCTAAACGAGGAGCTGCATGTATATTGCAGGAGAAGTAGCGGTCATTCTAGTACGAAGCGTAGTTTCACGGAGACTATGAAACGGATAGAAGATATCAAGCAGCTTTATTTAAGTATTTTGCCTTATTGTGAATGTGATCAAGAGTATTATCACAAAGAAGTGGAACATATGATTGCTGCATTTAAGAAGACCTTAATGCAAACTACGGCCATGATAGCAAGAAATAGAACGAGCAACGAGTGAAGACTGAAATTACTGTGCAGTAGTTTTGATGGACTATACGAAGAAAGCGGCGACTTGCCTTGAATAAATCACTCGGAGTAAATTTACTTACATTATGGAATCTGTTTGGTCGAAAGCGACAGATTCAATTTGGCGTGCTTGTCTTTTTCTATGTGATCGGTGCAGTGTTAGAGACCGCAAGCATTTCACTTATTTTTCCTTTTGTTTCTACTATTCTAGAAGGGGATCATGAGAGTATTAGCAAAGTTGCTTTTTTTGCGGGAATTGTTTTTATATGTTTTCTAGTAAAAAACGTGTTTGTATATGGGTTAGGAATTATAAAGCGCAAATATATCGTTAACCAATATAAGGATACAAGCAAGTCATTGTTGCGCATGCACCTGGATCAAGATTATCAATCTTTCACTGATGAAGATTCGTCGGCTCTTATTAATAATATTAACAAATACACGGGTTCCATCTTCCTGAGTATACAGAGCATGCTGGAGTTTATTGCAGAATCTGTCGTCATTCTCATGCTTTTGGCTTACATGTGCGTCCTAAATGTCAATATTTCAGCGGCTTTGATTCTGGTGTATGTTCTTATCATGATCTTGTTCCATCGGTTTATTTATACTAAAGTGCGAGAGACCGGAAAACGTTCCAATCACAGCTTCGACCGAATGAGTGCCGTCACAAGAGAGGCCATAAATGGTATCAAGGAAGTGAAATTGTATCATGCAAAAGACGCAGTGGAGCATCTCTATGAAGGGTACATCGAGGAAAATGTAACCTTAGAAGTAAAGCAAACTGTCTATTCCACATTGCCTAGACATCTGATTGAATTGATTACGGTGGCTTGTATGTTGATGGCGTTTCTTGCTGTTTATGTAACGAATGGCTCATCCGAGGACGTCATGTCGAAAATGGCCATTCTAGCCTTGATTTTAATTAGAGTTATGCCAGGAGTGACCAGAATAAATGGTTATTTGTCTTCTTTGTATGCGAACTCCTCGGTTTTGGATCGAATGGACGGAGGTTTCTACGAGAAGATTCAAGGGATATTAAAAGAAGACACACAAAGCAAATCGCATGCCGCAGATGTTCAAGACAAAGATACACATACTACAGGCAGATTTAATCAGGGCAGCAAAATTGTATGTAGTAACCTGTCTTTTTCCTATGAGAATGGAAAAGAAGTGTTGAAGAAAATAAGCGTTGAGATTCCTTGTGGTGCTATTGTCGGTTTAAGGGGCCCCTCCGGAATAGGCAAAAGTACACTGTTAAATCTGTTGACGGGTCTTCTTGTGCCAAATGACGGAAGACTCGATATCGAGCATGGAGATGGAACGACGGAGCAACTTAGCGAGGCAAAGCTTCGTTTCGGATATCTTCCCCAAAAAGTATTTTTGTTGAATGCAAACCTGAAGGAAAATATTGTTTTCTATCGGGACTATGATAAAGAAAAAATGACGCATGCTATATCGGTGGCTCAAATAGCAGATATGATTGCAGGGTTAGGTCAAGGTGAAAACACCAATCTTGGTGAGAACGGAATCTTTCTTTCCGGGGGACAGTGCCAACGCGTAGGCCTAGCGAGGGCGGTGTACGATTCTCCGGATATCTTGGTGTTGGACGAGGGAACATCCGCATTAGACGAATGCCTTGAAGAGGAAGTGATGAGAGCAGTGTCTAGATTAAATAATCAGACTGTTATCATTGCATCTCATCGAGAATCAACTCTAAAGTATTGTGATTTCGTTTATGAATTGAAGTGATTTGATAGAGCGAAATGTTGAAGCCGATTAGAGACAGCTGCAAGTAAAGTTGTCTCTAATCGGTTTTTTCTGCTTCCTGGGGGATCAGTTTGGTTCGAGCCAAGTGTATACGTTAGAAGTAGGGATGGATCGTGGTTCCATCATCGCTACGTTCTTTCATTATTCTTTCATAGCCCTCTGTTAATATCCATAGGAGTGATGGTTCTCGGATCTGGGTTAAAAGCATGCTCTAGCAAGGCTATCATTCTGACATATGCCGATAGAAAATAATCAAGGATTAGTCACCTAGTCAAAGGGATGAAGGAGAGGATACATATTGTTATCGTTTAATTGGAAAAAGACGGTTTATCTTGTTATAAGCTTCGTATTGTTATTCAGCACAATCGTTCCGTTCGAGGTGCGATCAGTATATGCTGCAGACCCTTCTTCACCTGTTAAAGCGGTGAAAATAGACGCAGGAGGGAATGCTTCAATGGCGTTAAAGTCAGATGGTACCGTGGTTAGCTGGGGGACAGGTCAACTAAACGTCCCCTTAGGACTCAGCGAAGTTGCTGCAATTGATGTTGGGTATTTTCATATACTTGCATTGAAATCAGATGGCACGGTGGTCGGCTGGGGGGACAATAGCTTTGGTCAACTAAATGTGCCAGTGGGCTTGAATGATGTGGTGGCAATCGCCACAGGAAGCAGCCATTCGCTTGCATTGAAGTCAGACAGCACGGTTATCGGCTGGGGGGGCAACACCGACGGTCAAACCAATGTACCAGTGATTGTAGAAGGGGTAGTGGCGATTTCTGCTGGAAACGTCCACTCGCTTGCACTGAAGTCAGATGGCACAGTGGTCGCTTGGGGAGGCAACAATAGGGGTCAAACCAATGTGCCCGTAGGGTTAGACCGAGTAGTGGCGATCGCTGCAGGAGAAACTCATTCACTAGCGCTAAGGTCAGATGGCACAGTGGTCGCCTGGGGATCTAATCAGGACGGTCAAACCAATGTGCCAGCGGGCTTAGACGGAGTAGTGGCGATTGTTGCAGGAGAATATCATTCATTAGCGCTAAAGTCAGATGGTACCATAGTTGCCTGGGGATACAATAATAGTGGTCAAACCAATGTACCAGCCGACTTAGAAGGAGTAGTAGCGGTCGCTGCAGGTCATTTTCATTCGCTTGCCTTAAAGTCAGATGGTACCGTAATTACCTGGGGATATAATCAGGATGGACAAATGAATGTACCTGGGAATGCCAATCTGAGCGATCTTAAGCTACAGGAAGGGGATTTCACAGAATCCTTTGATCCTTCAGTCATGGACTATACGTATTATTACGACGGTCGATCGCTGTCCAGTGTAGATGTAACGTCGACAATGGCAAGCACGGACCAGACAGTTATGTATGTGAACGGTGAGATTCTGCCGTCTGGCAGCACGAAGACGATAAACTTTGCGGGAGCAACTACAGATACGGTCATTCCTGTTCAAGTGAAGCCTTATATGCTACCCGGTCAAACGTATACCATTACGCTGGCGATTGATTCAACGTCTCCGGAAGTACAGTTTGGTACGAATGGTGGTGTAGTCGCAGCGAAAACTGCAGCAAGCATCGTAACGGTCAGCGATCTACAAAGCGGAATAGATGATCATTCACTACAATATGTGTGGACGCAAAGTACGGCCGTTCCGGCAATGGGCTGGTTGTCCTTTAGAGACGGCGATACGTTGAGTCAGACTAGCGGGAATGGAAGATGGTACTTACACATTCGCGCAATAGACAAAGTAGGGAATGTTAAGGAGGCTGTTTCGAATCCGTTTCTACTGGATAACACAACGCCGGCACCAGCACCGAGCCCAATAGATCAAGGCGGTAGTTCACCTGTTGCGCCTTCGGTAACCCCATCCCGATCTAACCAGGCAGCTTTAGCTAAAATAAATGTTTATCATTCCGGAAAGACATTAGAATTATCTCCTAAGTTCACGTCGGGGACTACGACGTATACAGTAGAAACAGACGCTGCGCAGGTTGAACTGGAAGTAGCTTCAGCCCATCCCAAGGCGGTTGTGAAGCTGTTGGGAGAACGGATAAGTGAGATGACGACTGTACCTTTGGTGATGGGTGCCAATGTATTAACCCTTACGGTTCAAGCTGAGGACGGAACAATCAAGACGTATACCGTCACCATTAATCGTATGACCCATGATGAACATCATGTTCCTTCAGCTCCGGTATGTCGGTTCACGGATATCGAGAATCACTGGGCAACATCAGATATATGCGAGGCAGCCGAATTGGGTATTGTGGAGGGGATGGATGCCCAGACCTTTGTACCAAGAGGCAACGTAACACGAACGGAGTTCGCTGTTATGCTGATGCGGACACTTCAGATCCCGATAGGCACCGAATCAAGTGAGGTATCTTTCAGCGATGCAGAGAGCATTCCGGCATGGGCGCGTCTGGCGATCCAGACAGCCGTGGCGGAGGGCGTTCTGCAAGGATATCCCGACGGAACATTAAGACCGAAGCAAACGGTAAGCCGTGCAGAGATGGCTACGATGGTGTCCAAGGCCATGGAATGGAAGGTTGGCAGTACGGATAGCCCCTACTTCTCTGATGATGCACACATTCCAACATGGGCCAAAGCTTATGTCGAAGCTGCTCGAGAGCACGGACTTTTGGAAGGAAAAGAAGGTAAGCGATTTGTCCCGGATGGACGAACAACAAGAGCTGAAGCAGCGGTTGTACTCTTGCGACTTTGGAAATCTATACAATAAGCAACACCAAGGAATGCCCCGATGTCATTAGAATGATATCAGGGGCATTTTTTTATTGAAGTCTGATAGGAGATATGCTTGTAATCCATAATTTCCTCTACTATGATGGATAGAAAAGGCACAAGATGCCTATTTTTAAGCCAAATGTAAAGGGACCTGATGTATGAACTCCACGGTAGAACTCATCCTTATGATTGTTTCATTGATCATGACGGGTATCATTTTATTCACGGTATACGGGTTTAGACGAGAGCGCGGAGTCATTTACCTCGTCGGTTTGATCATATGCCGAATGATGTACTCAAGTAGTATCCTTTTAGAGAGACATAGCGATGTATTAATGACTAAATTCATTTTTCGCAATATTCAGAATACGACGCAAAATGTAATGGTCCCTTTCTTGATCTTATTCGTTTATCACTTAGTCGGTCGAGACAAGCTGCTGAAGACCCGATGGAAGGCCCTATTGTTTGCCGTGTTCGCATCGTGGTCGTTGCTTATGTGGCTTGACCCAAACCTTCATATTATATATCTGACGATTGAGCTTTATAATGGGCACCTAGTTACAACGAAAACCCTCTATTCCAGAGCATTCAGCCTCATTTGCTATAGTGCAGTCGTTATTTGCCTTTATTTTTTGTTTCAGTATATAAGGAACATCAGGAGTGATTATCGGAAGCCGGGGATGTGGGTTCTCCTTCTGGCAACGTTACCTTTTATCCTTGAGGTTATCAAATTTGTGAATCCCGAGTGGTCATCCTGGTTACTGCCATTAACGGTTTACTGCGGTTCTACAGGGACCATCATGCTGGTGATTATACTGCGGATTAAGTTCTTCTCTACTGTTCCGATTGCCAGGAATATTGTGCTCGATACGCTACAGGAGAGTATTGTGATTGTGAATAGTTCAGGAAAGGTCATCGACAGTAATAACCGGGCTTCACAGTGGTTCTCAGAATTGGGTTATGGGGCTATTTCGGGTCGAAATATATCGGAAATTCTAGCGTTTTGGCCAGAATGGTATAAGCTGAGCAAGTCTATGCAAGCAGGGAGTGTAGAGATTGATAAATGGCTGAATGGAGAAAGAAGAATCTATAGTGTAAACGTATATCCGTTATATACGCTGGGCAAAGCGCAGGGCAATATTTCTCTTATTTTCGATATTACGGAGAAACAACGGCATCTGGAGCAGATGGCTCAGTTGAACCAGATGAAGGATCAGCTGTTTACAATCATATCGCATGATATTCGCAGTCCGCTGGCACTGCAGTTTCAACTCGTGGAGTTACTGGAGGCGGACAGACAGTCGTTCGCTGCTGATCATCAGGAGATCATTGAGCAACTGGGTGACCAGATTCGTAATACACTTGGAATGGCTAATAACTTGTTGGAGTGGTTTCGTAGCCAAGTTGAAGACATGGCACTTCGTCCAGAATTACTGGAGCTGTCTGACGTGGTTGAGGAATGTTGTCATATGTTACACATCAAAAGTGAGAGCAAACATATTAGTGTGATAAATAAGATTGCTGTAGGCACCCAAGTATATGCGGACAGGGAAACCGTTGGTTTAATTATTCGTAACTTGTTAACCAACGCCATTAAATTCACCGAATTGGGTGGTTTAATCGAAGTGTATGCTCAGTTGTCGGGAGACATGGTGATCGTATCTGTTCGTGATAACGGAGTAGGCATGGAAGAGGAGCGAGTTGGTCAGTTATTTGGCGAGAAGCAACTCAACTCCATGGCGGGCACATTAGGGGAAAAAGGGGCAGGGCTTGGATTACTCGTAAGTCGGCAGTTCGTACAACGAAGTGGTGGGAATTTGTGGGCGGAAAGCACAGTGCGACAAGGAAGCGTATTTCACTTCACTTTGAGAGGCGGAACAGAGAGATGAAAGTTCTCATCGTGGATGATGAGCCTGCCATGCTGTTGGCAATGAAGCGAATGCTGTCGAATATGCAAGACGTGGAGATTGTTGGAAGCTTTCAGAATACGGCAGAGGCACTCGATTTCGTTAAGAACAGGGAAGTGGATCTCGCATTCCTGGACATCCAGATCGCTGCGGACAATGGATTAGAGCTTGCCCGCAGCTTGATCTCAGTATGTAATGATCTTGACATTGTGTTTACAACTTCGCATGCAGAATATGCGATTCACGCTTACGATGTTTATCCATTGGACTATATGGTTAAACCCATTTCCAGAATACGACTGGCTCAGACGCTCACCAAGGCAGCTAGCAGACGCAGATCTTCTTCTAATCGTGCTGATGACCTTGTACCTGATCGGCTGACGGTTCATGGATTGAGTTGCTTTGAGGCGAGCAGCAAGCAAGCGGGTACAGTGAAATGGAGATCCAAGAAAAGCATGGAGCTATTTGCCTATCTGCTTGTTCATCGGGGGCGAAGTGTAACCAAATCCCGAATTATGGAGGATATTTTCCCAGGTAGGCCTCTTAAGCAAGCGGAAGCGTACTTGAATACGATAGTCTATCAGCTTAGGAAGGTGTTATCGGAGCATGGGTTCAAAGAGATGATCCTATCAGCGCAAGAGCAATATCGGGTAGATTTGGATCAAGTCGATGTTGATTTTATTGGATTCGAACAGGCTATGTCGGAGTTGAACGAAATCAATACAGCCAATGAAGCGGAAGCCATAGCATTGGAGACACAATTTGCAGGCGAGTTGTTTGAGGGTAAACCTTTTGAGTGGGCGACAGCGGAACGTGAGAGATTGTCGATGGTATATGTTTCTTACGCCAAGCGTCTTGCAAGATGGTTGCTCGATCAGAAGCAATTCAATGAAGCCGCGCGCATTTCCAGAAGAATTATACTGCGTAATGAGTTTGATGAAGAGTCGACACTGCTGTTGTTGAATATATTGGGAGCCATGGGAGATCGACAATCACTACATAATTACTATGAGCAATATACGCAATTTCTGCTTCAAGAACTCGGACTACAGCCTTCATCGTCTATTCACCAGCTATATGAAAGATATCGATGATCTCTTTCTCAACCATTGGGAATTGTCATACAACACTAACGGATCCGTCATATTTAAGAGGTCAGCCGATTTTTACCGGCTGACCTCTTTTGGATAAGTGGTGAAGCTATCAACTTCCTCGGAAAACAAAAAAAGAGCCGCGCATCACGCGGCTCTTCATCTGATTTTAGCGCCCGCCCGTATTGGAAGCCCAGACAGGAATCCAACTATTCGGATAATTGCTATTGGTCAGGGTTGTGTTATAGAGAACTAGATTACCATCACTTTGCATGACCAGTGTGTCACCCGTTGTGCTAGCCGGTAAGCTGCTCCCGTGATGACCTGGAATCCAAGCGGCGGTATTGGCAGACCAAGCCTCAGTTTGTACAGAAGTATCAATCATCAAAACTTTATCCCATCCCCAACCGGTGTAATATTCGAATTTACCTGTGGCATGGTTGAATCCAAAGCGATAACCATATTGGTAAACATCTTGATATTTCATGCCATATTTATAGATGACAGGTCTCCCGTATTGTGGTTCAAACTTGAACGAAAGAGCCCCACTGTTACTGGTACCGCTACTCCAAAGAGAAGAACCATTCTGATAGATGACAAAATTCCCGTCATTCTGCCAAATGGCTGAGAATCTACCGTCTTGGGAGGTGAGATAGTCACCCTTCGCCATGCTTTGGCCGATTGTGAGCTTATCTCCAAGATAGCCGGCGGAAGCCGTCGCTGGTACGGCAAATGCAAGAATCAACAAGCAAGCCATAAAAATACGAATAGATCTGGGGAAAAGTTGTTTGATCATTGGACACGCTCCTATGTTCCTTATAATGGTTGAGGCTAAAAACGGGAGTGTAGAGTTAAAATCCTCTCAGGCGACCTCCTTTGTTAGATGATGTAAATGCTCGTGGTACAGATTATGTAGTTTGATTTATGCATGTAGGAAAAGGCACTTCAGAGATGGAGTTACTTTATTTTCCATTATAGCAACTAAAAAATGTAAAATCCATAATTTTCTATACAAAAACTTCTTAATCTCTATTGGGTGAATGAGCGTATCTCTTAAATCAGGAGAATGCCATATCCTGATTTAGGATGTGTTTTTTCATGGTCACATAGGGCGAAAGCTATAGCAATTTTGCTGATAGCGTAAATTTCATTTTCGAAATTCAGGTGTAAAGTAGGTAGACTCATCTAAAGTAAACACTATAATGGAAATAAGATACATATATAGAACGGATATTGTACGAAACTCTCAGATCACGATGAGTCTCAGAAATCTATGAGGTGTGGTGAGCGAAAAGAAATGGACAAATTAAAGAACAGCGGATTCTATAAACTGAGATTCTTCATCACTCCTGAAGAGTTTAAAAGCCTTTTGCAGCTTTTGGAGCATCGGCAAGTGCAATTCTATCGTACCAATTCTGCCCGGACAGAGCATGATTATAATCAGGTGTACGAGACATATCAGACGTTTTATCAGTACTATGTGGCAGGAGAAAAGAAAAATGACGTTCATCCCTTCTTTGTATACTCTATTTCTGTTGCGTCAGACGAAGAAAGTTCAGGATTTTTTGTGAGAAATGAAGATATTTCTTTTCCATATCACGGACAATGGGCAGAGGATGAACTGCCGTGTATCATGCTTTCATTTCCGAAAGGCTTTCAAGTGGATTTGGAAGATGAAAAAGGGAAGTACTATATATATGAGGATATCCGGGACCATAAGCCGCTGACCTATGCACTTTTCAATGAGATAAGAGACTCTATCAAAAAAATAACAAAGCTACTTCGCTTCTCAGCCCATGATGCAGATGCGATGAAGGAACAGAAGCCCTCTGTGCGTATAAGCCAGGATGCAATGAACGAATTGAGCCAATCGTGGATATTCAGTAAATATGGACTTGTGATTCATGGCAAATAGGAGGGGGCCGAAATGATGTTCGCCCTAAAGATTATCTGTACCTGGGTACTGCTGGCTGCCTCATGTTCTGCAGTATGGTGGAGCTTCAGAACAGAAAAGCTTATAACGATCTCATGGCTGGCGTTTCTACTACCCGCTGTCTTCCAGCTCGCGACCGCTTTCCGGATCGGTCCAAGCCAAGCGAAGTCACTCATCGTGTTCGGCTTCATCAATCTGGTGTTGGCTACCCTGGTGGGTGCGGGTGTCTGGTACCTAGTCCAAATAGCCAATTCATATCGAAGTGGCCGATGATCGACGAATGGAAAGGAGAACTCTAATCATGAAGCCAATACAAGATATAGAGACACTGGCTATAGAGATCGCCGCTGCTGCCAGAACGTCTTTTTGTACTCTTTTTGAAAATGGTGAACGGTACTATTATTGTACGCTATACACTACTGGAGAAGGACATGCGCCAAGCATCTCTGCCTGGTCGTGGGAAGCTTTGGCGTTGGAATCGGCTAGGCAAGCAGAGGAAAGTGACACGTCGGTATCAACGATTGCGGAACTCATCAAGTGGTCGTATGCGGATTCGCCCTATTGTTGTTTTGGGGATGATAACTTTGAAGGTGTCAAACAACGATATAACGAGCGCCCTTTCATTGCGGATCTGGAGCATGATGATTGGAATCGAGAGTTGGATGTGAGGCTGAAAGCCATGGAGCTGGCGATGAAAATGCTTGATGATGAAGGCATATTTGCCTTAAATCAAATGCGAGAGTCCATATGTGTCCTTGTTGAAGTCATGCCGCCGGATAAGATTAACACCGAGATTGCTTTACGTTTGAATCAGGCGGGATCTCCTGCTATGCAAGCATGGTTGGCGGAGGCGGCAGAATAAGGGCATCAGGAGCGTTACTACGATGCTCGCAAGGTGTACATACGACTTAATCTCGACAATCTTACTGAATCAGAGATATAGAAGACGATCCAATTTCCCGAACCACCTTTGTACATTAAAGGGGGGTTCTTTTTCGTGTTTGAGCTACGACATCAGAAGCTACCAGTTCGCCCCTCTACCACTGTACAAACACACTTTTTCTGCCTTGTCCACATTTATACCTTACCAAAACGATTAATTTGCATTTAATAGACTATCAATAATAAGGAGGTTTTGAGAATGGGAAATAGAAGACCTGGAGCACCTAGAGGTGGTTATGACCCTGTTCAGATCTATAACTCTACTTCGTTTAATGCGAGTGGAGTAGTGGAGTATGCATCCATCTTTTGTAGCAACGATAGATATAGTGTTCAGCGTGACGAGACTTGGAGATCTTCCGACCGTGGTGTGTGCCTGGTAACTAGAATCACCGCGACGGTTAGAACACCGAGTGGAAATATTGAAGCCGAGCCGTATACCTCTTCAGGTACGTCGTACAGCCAGTTCGCCATTATACAGGTAGGGGTAAATCAGTTCCGAGTGACGCGTGTTACAAGCGCGACTAGAAACTGTCGGAAATAACCCAAGTGGGTCAATATCGAGATTAGCTATCAAACATGAAGAGACGACTTGCCAGGGATAGAAGGCAGGTCGTCTTTTTTTGCTTTAATGTTCTTTGTACCATAATATTCTGCGGTGCATCGAGGTGTCTTTCATAAGCCGGAAAGGGCGCACATCCGGTTGATAATTGCCTTCGATGATCCAAATTCGCCGTTTCTTATCGACGGCTATATCGAACCCGACTTGTCTAAGCATGGGGTAATGCTCTCCCAAGCGTTTAGCAGCTAATTGTGCAACTTGTTCCGCTCTGACAAGTAAGCGCCGACCTCCAATACGAGCTAGTCTCAGTGCCTTAAGCACTGGAATGGGTCGGTTATTCACATTGGTGACTTGATATCCTTGTGCCGCAACTTTAGCATAGGAACCTGTCACGTTCCAAGTGGACGAGGAGCCCTTTTTGCGCTGAACCATGATCCGAATGTCGAACGGCCTGTGTTTAATTTGAGCAAGCTGCAGACGCTTTTGGACAATATATTCATCACTTTTGTTGGTCTGTTCCATCCATTCGAGTAACTCATCATTGTCTCTCATGGTGACTGTGTTATTTTCATTTTGAATACGATAGGCGCTCGCACCGTCTCGTCTAATGAACAGGATATCCCTTCCGTAACTGCCATTGCGGGGCTTTAGTACAACGCTGGGATATTGAAGAAGCATCTTCGTTAACGTATCCTTCTCAAGCAACTGTGTTTCTGGCAACCGTGCTACGAGAGAGGGCTCATCGCGCAGAATGCCATACTGCAACCATTTGTCTCTTTCGAATAACATTGGAATCACAGCCTTTTTCAATCGTCTACGGTAATTCTAATTCAAATTCGTGATGCGCATAACCTACCATTCGTCTAGATTTGTAAGTCCAAGCATGTCCAATCGGTTATCAACCTGATGAGTACACTGAGTGACGAAGACCTGAGCATCAGACCGAGCGAGAAACAACTGCATTCTGGGGAGGCATCCATTCACGCTTCGAGTGGCTCCTAGACACACAGGCACACTTCTATCACCACCGTGGACAACTGCATGCCATGCTGGTACATGTGCTGAAACGAGAGCCGAATATGCAGTTATTTGAGTAGTGCTAGACTAACGTTTGACTAGTATTTTTCACCTATATATGAGGACATATAATAATACAACTTTTTTACCAGTAGGTTACAAATTTGCTCGTTTACTGACCCCCCTTTCGATGTTATACTCACAATATTCCAAAAGAATTTGTGAAAATATGTCGAATTGAGGCTCATTAGGATGATTAAGGGTAAACAAAACGGCGAAACGATCATCCTCATTCCATCGCTTGAACCGGATGAGAGACTTCCAGCCTATGTACGGCAATTGCGAGAGTATGGCTTGACGAATATTGTTATTGTGGACGACGGATCTGGTGAGGCTTACCAGTCGATTTTCGAGGAGCTCCGTGAGAACGGCTGTGCTCTGTTGACGCATGCGGAAAATCAGGGGAAGGGTGCAGCACTCAAGACCGGATTTGAGTATATTGGAAAGCAATTCGATGTATCTTCCTTCGTCGTAACCGCTGATTCAGATGGACAGCACGCAGCGGAAGATGTATACCGGATTGCTCAAGAAGCCAGGCTTCATCCGGACTCATTGGTTCTCGGCGTAAGGAATTTCAGCGAGGGGAACATACCTCCAAAGTCCCTGTTAGGCAATCGGATGACCTCCTTTATTTTTGCCATGCTGTATGGTAAAAAGCTGTCGGATACCCAGACTGGGCTTCGTGCCTTCGGTCCGGGGTTACTTGCGTTTATGCAGGATGTTCGCGGCACTCGATTTGAATATGAGCTGCAAATGCTCATCTCGTGCATTCAGTCTGGCATACCGATTCATACGATGCCGATTCAAGTCATTTATGAAAATGGCAATGCGGGTACTCATTTTAAAGCGATCCAGGATAGTGCTCGGGTCATGGGGGTGTTGTTCTCCAATTTCCTGCGGTTCATTTCATCGTCGGTGGCCAGTTCGGTTGTCGATTTGGGTATCGCCTGGTTTTTGATCGACGCGTTGCGGCCCGTGTTGGGTGAACAGCACTATTTAAGAATTCTGCTCGCAACCGTGATTGCGAGAATTATTTCTATTGTAGTCAACTATGTACTGAACAGACATTTTGTATTCCGCAAGGAGGATAGCCAGGGCAGTCTATGGCGCTATCTGACATTATGCGGAGTGGTAATCTTACTTTCCAGTACCGGAGTATATATATTCCATACCGTTCTCTTCGTAGATGAGAAATTGGCGAAATTCGTCTGTGATGCCTTGCTGTTCCTGCTCAGTTTCCAATTGCAGCGAAGATGGGTATTTGCAGCAAGGAGGAAGCAGCTGTAGTGCAAAACGAAAAAAGGCAGAATATCTTTTTTGTCATCACGATGATTCTGATGTCGATTTATTTGGTCTGGCGTACGTTCTTTACGTTGCCATGGGGGGAAGGCGTTCTAAACGTCATTTTCGGTATGCTGCTGATTGTGGCTGAAACGGTCACCGTACTGACAACCTTTGAATTATTCTTTCAAAAGATGCAAAAAGAACGTACACAGCTCGACTTTCCAACCGTTCCGCCGGAGTATTATCCGGATGTGGATGTATTTATCGCTACCCATAATGAGCCCGTCGACCTGTTATATAAAACCGTTAATGCTTGTACGTTCATGGATTATCCGGACAAGCAGAAGGTTCATATCTATATCTGTGATGATGGAGCAAGGCCTGAGGTGGAGGAACTTGCCAGACAGTTTGGTATCGGATATCTGGGGTTTCCGGGGAATAAAGATGCCAAGTCTGGTAATCTGAACAATGCACTGAGCAAAAGCTCTTCTCCGCTCATTGCAACGTTTGATGCAGATATGATTCCACAGCATACCTTTTTGATGAAAACGGTCCCTTATTTCCTGCTCTCCACGTTCATTAAGGAGAATGAAGAATGGCGTCCTCGTAGGCAGGATGAAATGGACCCTAAGTTCAAGCTTGGTCTGGTACAGACCCCGCAGAGCTTCTACAACCCGGATCTATTCCAGTTTAACCTGTATGCAGAGCAAGGCATTCCGAATGAACAGGATTTCTTCTCCAGAGAAGTGAACATCCTGCGTAATGCCTCCAATGCGGTAGCCTATACAGGAAGCAATACGATTATTTCCCGCCAAGGTATGGAAGACATCGGAGGTTTTCCGCTCAATACAATCACCGAGGACTTTGAGACAAGCATCCGCTTGCAGCAGGAAGGTTATATTACCTATGCGACTCAAGAGGTTCAAGCTGCCGGGCAGACGACAACAACAGTGAAGAGCATGATTAAGCAGCGGATTCGCTGGGCAAGGGGTATCATTCAGAGCCTGCAGAATACGCGTGCACCTTTATCCGGGAAGCTTCCTTTCTGGACGAGAGTGACCTACTTGAGTAGTTTCTTATACTGGTGGTCCTTCTTTAACCGGTTGATTTTCATTTTGGCGCCTATTTTATTTGCGTTATTCGACTTCCAGATTGTGAACACAACCTTCTGGCAAATCTTAATATTCTGGCTTCCATCCTATTTCTTCTACAGTGTATCCATGCGATATCTGTCCAGCAATATTCGGAATCAGCGCTGGAGTCAGGTTATCGATACCATATTTATGCCTTATCTGATCTGGCCGGTTCTCCTTGAAACGCTGGGTATTCGAGAGAAAAAATTCAAGGTTACCAACAAAAGCAGAGCGAGTGGTCGACAATGGATGTCTGCGCTGTTATATGCACTACCGCATATCTTCCTGCTGTTGCTTTCCATCGCAGCCGTGATTCGGTATGTAAATGGCAAGTATGGCATTGCGCTATTTTTCAGCAGTATCATTATTTTCTGGCTCATTCATAATATGATTGCGCTATGTTACGCCCTGTTCTTCATGGTCGGTCGCCGTGCTTATCGGGAGACAGAACGGATTCGAGCGCAGGAGGATGTCACAATCCACGACCAAGCCAACAATCTGCGATATCAGGCCAAAACGGTTGATGTATCCGAACAAGGTATTGCCTTCTATGTCCCTTATCCCATTTATTTGGCTGAACAGAAAATCATCTCTCTGGTCGTCAAAACCGACCGGTATGAGGCCAACCTCGATGCAGTCATCGTTTATGTGAAACAGGATGGAGAGGGCTGGCGTTACTCCGCAACGGTTCAACCAATTGATGAGAATGATAACCGCCAATATATGCAAATCATCTACGATCGTAAACACTCGTTGCCAGAGCAGATGAATCTGTGGGATACGGCTTATGACGATATGCTTCGCAATGTGAAAAAACGTATTGTTCAACCGAAATCGGATCAGCGGAAAATGCCGCGGCTTTCCCTTAAGCTTCCAGTGCATTTCACCAATGATGCTGGATGTACGCTGCGCAGCTTCAATTATCGTTTCTTTTCCGCGACGGGTTTCCATGGTGATATTGAGGCAGGAGCGGTCGTTACTTTTTATACGAAGAGTAATATTGAAGTTATTTTGAAACATACGGGAAAAACGACAGCCCGTGAGCGCGAAGTGCTTCTCTCGGTGGAGAATATCGATGATATTGTGGAGAAGGGCCTGATCGAGCAATTGCTGACTGATTTGATTCAGCCACATTCCGATCGTTCCACCAGAGAGGGTTAGGAGAGATAAAGATGCTCATTGTGCTTCAATTTGTGATGGGAGTTTTATTGATATTCTCCTTTGTTGGTTATATGCAGTTTGTTCGGAAGACACTTGCACTACGGTGGGAGTTCATCCCCGTATTTGTGTTTTCTGCGATAGCCTGTATCGTATATTTCGCCGGCTTGGCAGGTCAGCTCTTTATAGGAAGTATTGTTGTGTTGATCGTAGGCTTGGTGCTGTTTAGGAGTACGCTGGTTCAAGCTGTCCGACGAGGGACAAAGCCGCAGTTATTGTTCTCGTTATTTCAGTTTTCTTTTCTGGGCGGAACATTCATCTTTTTGCTGATTCTGTTCCAAAATGAATTGACACACTACGATAACTTCTCGCACTGGGCCATTGTGTTGAAACAGATGCTGAGTACGAATGCCTTTCCGACAGCAGACTCCACCCTGATTGATTTTAAAAATTACCCGTTGGGAACTTCGTCTTTCATTTATTATGTCTGTCGCTTTATGGGGCATTCCCAATCCGTGATGCTCTTGGCACAAGGTCTGCTGATCTTTTCCTGTTTCTATGCTATGTTTGGCATCGTATCGGAGAAGAAACGCTTTCTGCTATATGCTTTTCTCGGACTCGGGTTATCTACGCTATCGTTCTTCAACCTTACGATTCGGATTACCAATCTGCTCGTGGACTTCATGCTTCCAATTTATGCGCTTGCGATCTTGGCAGTCATCTACCAGTATCGTAATGACATAAAAAACGCATGTATTGTTGTTCTTCCACTGGCAGGATTGCTGATGATCATCAAAAGTACGGGTATTATTTTCGCAGCGATCGGCCTGATCTTCCTGTTGTACACTTGGCTGAGAAATGGGCAGCGCTCGAACTGGAAAGTTGGACTGGCTGTGCTTGGTACCATTGGTGGTTCATTACTTCCGTATTTCGGCTGGAGCTGGCGAATGGCGACAGTATTCCGAGGAATTGATAACAAGTTCGAGGGAACAGCCTCGGTGATCAAAGCGGGCAAGACGGGGGAACAGAAATGGGAAATTCTGATGCTGTTCCTGAAATCAAGCATAGATATCACGTCCAGGCCTGTGCTCGGCATTGTAATTTTCCAGCTTATCGCGATCGGAGCTTCGGTATTTGCCGTTGTGGTGCTCAAGAAGAAGTGGAACCTGTGGAAAGCATTGATTGCGCTGGACGTTGTACTGTTACTGTACTATGCGGGTATTCTGGCGTTGTATCTCTTCTCCATGCCACTGGATGAAGCGATTGTGCTGGCTGGATTTGAGCGGTATGCATCGAGTATCGTGGTGCTGTTTGCCGGGGGGCTAGTGTTGTGTGCTGCGATCGACCTGGAGCGTTCATTCCACTATCGGATTGGTGAAGTGCCTGATTATCAATCCTTTAAGACGGTCAAGACGAAGGGGCATTATCAAAAAGGCATTATCGGCTGTATGGCGGTTGCGGCCACCATTCTTTTGTCTGAATACAATGGTATCATCTCTATCGCCCAAAGCTATGATACAACGCTCCCTTCCAAGATTCATGCGGTTACTGGTGATCGGTGGTACTCAAATGGGCAGGAGGATACTAACAGATATCTCTTCTACGCCTCAGACAGGGACCAGCAGGTCACGAACTATTACATGCAATATGTCGGGAAGTATTTCTTGTATGCTCCACATGTAGACGGGATTGTGTTGTTCTATGAGGACAATATGGACAACCTGCTGAGCGGCTATGATTATCTGGTGGTCGTGGAGACGGATCTCAACGCCAAGTGGTTGCTGAAAAAGCATTATGGCATCGACATGCAGGAGGGTATCTACAAAATCACCCGTTCCGGGGATCAGATCGTTCTTACGTTGACGTGAGATCATAGGTGTTGAGATCCTGTTCTGGACATCGAGTCAGGTAAGATTAGATTGAATACTTGATGATTATATAGAGTCTCCTAAAATATAGCCCGTTATAGCTAATAACTATAACGGGCTATAACTCTTTCGTAGAACGGTTATTCCGATCAGATATGTTATATTTAATTCTATAATGATAAACGGGGAGATTAACCTATATGAGCACACAAACAGAACCTAAACAGCGAACCGTCACTCCATTTCGTTATGATATTGTTGGTAGTTTCCTGCGCCCGAGTGCGTTGAAAGATGCCAGATTAAAATACCAGAACGGCGAAATCACCACGGAACAGTTGAATGAAGTAGAGAACGCCGAGATTGTGAAACTCGTACAAAAACAAAAAGAGGTTGGCCTTCAAGCTGTAACCGACGGCGAATTCCGCCGCTCTTGGTGGCATCTGGACTTCTTCTGGGGACTGGATGGTGTAGAGCGGACAATTATTGATGAGGGTTATCGATTCAACGGTGCGACATCCAGACCGGAAACAGCTCGTCTGACCGGTAAAATTAGTTACAGCAGTCATCCATTTGTAGCGCATTATGCCTTCTTGAAAGCTACGGCTGGCGAGGACGTTGTTGCCCGTCAATCCATCCCAGCGGCTGCACAGTTCCTATTCGAATTGGATCGGGCAGATAATAAGGAAAGTACACAGGCCGTCTATCCGAACCGCCAAGAGCTTCTTTCGGATATTGCTAAGGCATACAAAGTATCCATCTTGGCCTTCTATGAAGCCGGCTGCCGCAGCATTCAGATTGATGATTGCACATGGGGCGCACTATGTGACCAACAGTTCATCACAGTGATGGAGCAGATTGGCGTCAATGTGGAAGAGTATGCAAACGAACTTGCAAAACTGAACGAAGAAGTGGTATCCGGCCTGCCGGAAGACCTCGTGGTAACCACTCATGTCTGCCGCGGTAATTATGTTTCAACGTTTGCAGGAGTCGGTGGCGGTTACGAGCCGATTGCGCAGACACTTCTGAGCATCGATAACTACTCTGGCTTTTACCTGGAGTTCGATACAGAACGGGCTGGTGACTTCAAGCCACTTCGTTTCCTGAAGGACAATCAGCAGGTCGTGCTGGGCCTCTTCTCTTCCAAATTTGGAGAGCTGGAGAATAAGGAAGATATTCTGAAACGGATCGAGGAAGCCAAACAATATGTTGATCTGGATCGAATCTGCCTGAGCCCGCAATGCGGCTTCGCTTCCACGGAAGAAGGTAACCATCTGACCGAGGAACAGCAATGGCGCAAGATTGCGTTCATTAAGGAAATTGCCGAAGAGCTCTGGAAGTAATCTTCGTACCGTTATTCATCAATCACGCATGTGTTATGCATAAGTAAAAACAAAGTGTTAATTCAGCCGTACGGACAATCATCCGTATGGCTTTTTAGTGTAGTCCGCTTTTATGAGTGGATGTTTAATCAGAGCCCGTAGTATGCAGGTTGTTAAATAAGATACAATAATAATGTAGAAAGCGGACAGCGGCATACCAGAGGAATTTCCAACATTTTAGAACAAAGTCGCCTACCTGCGTCTAAATCCATCTAAAAGTGGTGAATTCATGAAAGAATTGCACAATCAGATCAATCGGAAAACGTATTACATCTCAATGCTTACGATCATTGCTCTGATGTTATCGGGATTAATCCTGTCCACGACTGAATTGAACGGGATTACGGTGGGGTATGTGATCCATTGCCTATGCGTAACCGTTCTGGCCGTATGTTTATTGCTGTATCCAAAGGTGGAGACGTTTTCCTTTAGATTAAGCATCATTCTGATCGGGTTTGCATACTTCTATACGCTTGCTTTTCTATATCCCCAGTCGTGGACAACCTATATTCTCATTTGTCTTCTTCCAGCCCTCGCGATCCTGTTCTATGATCTGAAATTATTCTATTGTTCGTTGATTCTAAACGGAATTTTGATCCTCATTACGTTTGGTTACAATCTTCTGTATAACCAAGGGAAAGAGTATGCATATATACATACGGATGTGGTCGGCAATTTTATCAATATTATGGCGAGCCAAATCATTCTATTTCTTATTTTCCACCTGACCTTTTCTCGGATGAGGAAGCAACAACTGTATTTTGAACAATTGCAGCAATCAGAGCGTTTGAAAATGATCGCCCATTTAACGGCTGCCGTTGCACATGAAATTCGAAATCCAGTGACGGTTGTGCGAGGTTTTTTGCAGCTGTATCGAGAAGACACCTCTTTTGAGCAACCGGTGAGAAATAAGTTTGCTTTAATGATTGATGAGTTGAATACCGTCGAACAGGTGACCTCTCAATTTCTGACCCTTGCCAAACCTAATAGAGAACTGAGACCAGAGAAGGTGGATGTTAAGGAAGTTCTAGAGGGTGTGACAGGTCTGCTCAGCTCCTATGCGATGTTGTCGGACAAACATATGGATATGCAGGTGGAAGAGGGCTGTACAATTCTTATTAATACGATTGAGTTCAAGCAGTTGCTGATCAATCTCATCAAAAATGCACTGGAAGCTTCGGATGCGGGCACAACCGTTAGAGTAACAGCGAAGCGAGTGAAGCAGTGGGTGGAGATGAGAATAACGGATCAGGGAAGCGGCATGACAGAGGAAGAGGTAAAGTCACTAGGGACTCCATTTTATTCATTGAAAACGAATGGGACGGGACTGGGATTAATGATCTGTTATAACATCGTGGAAAAGTATGAAGGAACGATCGAATATCACAGCGCCAAAGGTCAGGGGACCTCGGTGACTATTCGTTTTTTAGCTAAAACGGATTAGGTCAAAAATAAGATAGCGACAGTCGGGACAAAGGATCTTTGTCGCAACTGCCGCTATTTGTCTATTTCGCATGATATCGCCCTTTGGGCACCACCATCGGTGATCCTGAAACGGGATCTTCAATGACCGTACATTCCAATCCGAAAATGTCTTTGACCTGTGGTGCGGTTATGACCTCTGCGGGCTTACCCTCAGCCACAAGTTTTCCGGTGTGAAGTGCAAAGATATGATCCGCATATCGCGCCGATAAGTTGATATCGTGCAGTACCATCACAATGGTCGTTCCATGTTTGCGATTCAGCTCGGTAAGCAGGTCCAGGATCTCAACTTGATACGTAATATCCAAGAAAGTCGTCGGCTCATCGAGAAAAAGGATATCGGTCTGTTGCGCTAGCGCCATGGCAATCCACACACGCTGACGTTGTCCGCCTGAAAGCTCATCTATATTGTGATTGGCAAACTCGGTGATGTTCATAATGGTCATGGCTTCGGCCACGGCCTCGTAATCCTTTTTGGTCCAGCCACTGAACAAGGATTGGTGTGGAAACCTTCCACGGCCAACCAG
This sequence comes from Paenibacillus sp. SZ31, assembly GCF_012912005.1. Classification (GTDB taxonomy): domain Bacteria; phylum Bacillota; class Bacilli; order Paenibacillales; family Paenibacillaceae; genus Paenibacillus. Next base: position 21,292 of record NZ_JABBEA010000018.1, on the reverse strand, counting down.
ATCGGCTACTGAAATGCCTTCCGGAACAATGGGAGACTGCGGCAGTAACCCGATCACGCGAGCCAATTGCTTGGGTGGGATCTTGCTAATGGCTTTGCCGTCCAACGTAATGCTGCCAGATGTAGGCTTAATGAGCCTGGCCATCGTTTTCAAAAGGGTAGACTTACCGCAGCCATTAGAGCCAATAATGACGCTTATTTGGTTGCTCGGTATAACGATATCCACGCCGTGGATAATGGTTTTATTTTCATATCCGGCAACGAGTTGTTTCGCTTCAAATACATGTGTCGGTTTCATTATAACTCCCCCTTACGATTCATTCGGATTAACAGGAAGATCAGATACGGTGCTCCGAGTAATCCGGTAATGACGCCTACGGGGAATCTGTACTCAAAAGCAAACTGTCCGATGAGATCTGAGGCAAGAACCAGATTAACGCCAACCAGACCTGCCGGGAGAATGTTCGAAGAGCCAACACCTACGAGTCTCTTCGCAATAGGTCCCGCAAGGAAGGAGACAAAGGCAATCGGGCCTGTAGTCGCCGTAGCAATGGCAACCATGCAGACCGAGCTCACGATAAGTGCAATTCTGGTCTTGTCCGTGTCTACACCTAGTGAAAATGCCGATTGTTCTCCGAGTTCCAATATACTGAGGTGTTTGCCCAGCATCATGATGATGGGTGAGCAGATGAGTACGGTAATCACGAGAGGCGGTAGTGCACTCATCTGAGAACCGTTCAGACTACCTGTGAGCCAGCGGATTGCGGCAGGAATATCCTTTTCAGAACTAACCAGCAGGAGATAGGAGATGACCGCATCAAGCATAGCTTGAATACCGATCCCGATAAGTATTAACCTTCCGATGGAGAACACTTTTCCTCTGGAGAGTACATATATGAACAACACCGTAGCCAGACCTGCAATCACTGAAGCCAGGGAAACAATGGCTCCGCTTGCATGAAGCACGACGATACAAAACACAGCCGCAGCGCTTGAACCTGACGTGATCCCGATAACATTAGGATTCGCCAGCGGGTTCCGCAACATGGTCTGGAAGGTATAACCTGCAATACCGAAGGCAAATCCGGCAAAGAGACCTGTAAGCATTCTCGGTAAACGTATCGTATTCACGGCAAAAGATACACCTTTGATCTTCTCTCCCGAAAGGGAGCTAATCACATCTTTGACCGGATAGATTGTGTTGCCGAGCAAAAGCATGGCGCAGCAAAGAGCACATGCAAGTATGGCAAGGAGACTGGTGACAAGTATCCAGCGGCGACGTCGATGACGTCTGCCCGCCATAATAAATTCAATCGATTGATCTCTCATAATGAACGCACTTTCGATCGCATCGCGAGGATGATTAATATTGGAGCACCTATAAAGGCGGTAACGACGCCGACTTCAAGCTCTCCAGGGTTGCTGATGAGTCTGCCACCGACATCGGATATCGTTAGAATGATCGCTCCAGCTATGGCTGACATGGGTATGACAAAACGTAAGTCGGGGCCCAGTATAAGGCGTATGACGTGGGTAGATAACAATCCGATGAAACCAATAGGTCCAGCCAGTGCAGTAGCTGCACCGCACAATAGAACCCCTGCAAGAGCCGCGATGAATCGAAGTGTTCCTGTTCGAACACCGAGTCCTGTTGCAACATCGTCACCCAGAGCTAAGGCGTTCAGTGCCGGGGCCGTAAGAAATGCAATGAGTATGCCAATGAGCAGGAACGGGATGAAAGTACTGATTCCACTCCAGGTTGCCGATCCTACGCTGCCCACTTGCCAGAACCTGAACTGGTCCATGACATAAGAGCGAGGGATCATAATGGCAGTGACGAGTGAGGAGAGCGCGGCACTGATGGCCGCTCCGGCCAAAACAAGCTTAATGGGCGTGGCTCCGCCACGCCCCATTGAGCCGATTCCGAATACGAACACAGCTGTTATTGCAGCCCCGGCCAGTGCCAGCCAGATATATTGATTGGCACTGCTGATGTTCAGGAATGCAATACCGATCACCACAAATAGGGATGCCCCTGTATTGACACCCAATATACTTGGGTCGGCAAGTGGGTTCCGGGTAACGGCTTGCATAAGTGCTCCTGATACGCCGAGTGCTACCCCGCATAACAAGCTGAAGACTGTTCGGGAGATCCGTTTGCGCACGATGTTTGCCCCATAAGAGTCTACTTCCGGGTGAAATAATCCGTCGATTAACTCATGAAACCTCACGGGTCTAGAGCCAAAGACCAGTGAGGCAATCATAGTTGCACCGAGCAGAATAAAACAAATGACTAACACCAAGATGAAGTTCTTGGGGACATGTGCTCGTATTCGATTATCGTTCGAAAGCGATGTACTATTCATTGATCTTGTCGATTGCTCCACTAATCAATTTCAGGTAATCATCAATAGTATAAGAGATGGAAAGTGGGTTTGGCGTTCCAGCAGCAACCAAAGGTGTATCTGCTTCAATGAATGCTACGGAACCACGTTTAACCGCAGGGATTTTACCTAGCAGCGGATCAGCCTGAATGGCTTTCAGCAACTCGGCATTTCCGTATCCAACAATAATATCTGCATCATTAAGGGCTTCAGCATTCTCTGCACTTAAGCTCAGGGAGTAGCTGTTAGGGTCTGTAATTTGGCTAGTGATGCTATCTGGAATAACCAATCCCAGCTCACCCAGGAAAGATACACGGGAATCTACAGGTGTATAGATATGAAGTTTGGACATGTCTTCAGCGGAGAAGTTAACCCAAACTACTTTTTTGTCTTTGATCTGAGGATATGCGGCTAATTTCTCGTTGACCATAGCCTCAGTCTCTTTGATCAGTTGCTCGCCTTCTGCTTCCATACCCATACCCTTCGCATTGAAAGTAACCTGCTCGCGCCATGTCGTTGCCCATGGAGCCGTTGGGTAAGCTACAACCGGAGCAATTTCACTAAGAAGATCGTAGTCTTCCTGAGTGATACCGGAGTATGCTGCAAGAATAACATCCGGATTGGAATCGGAAATCGCTTCAAAATCAAGTCCGTCTGTATCTTGGAAAACGTTCGGGTCGGTTACACCGAGTTCATCGAGTTTCTTCGCAGTCCAAGGCAGCAGTCCGCTGTCATCCTGAACACCAAAGTTAGCAGCCGAGAAGCCTACAGGAACTTGTCCAAGCGCGAGAACGACATCTTGGTTCGCCCATTGTACTGTAGCTACACGTTCAGGTTTTTTCTCAATAACCGTTTCGCCCAAAGCATGTTTAATTGTAATTGGATATCCGGCATTCTCATCTGTAGCTGGAGCGGCCGAATCACTTGCAGCAGGAGTTGCTGCTGGCTCAGCTGTTTGGTTGCCACAACCTACCAATGCCAGGATAAAGATCAGTGAAATCAGTAACGCTGTTAATGGAAACTTTCTCTTTGTATTCATGTGTTTCCCCTTCCTGAATCTTAAAATGTATTTGATAGTGCTGAACATCTTGGTTGAACAATTACATCCATTGGGATGTAAAAAGTAGATATATAAAACGTTTTATATATCTGATAATGATTATCAACATCAATAAATATATCTTTTTTTCAAAGGCAGTGTCAATGAAAAAATTGTAAACGTTCATATCATATTAGGGCCACATTTGTTAGGGAGGTATTCTAATATCCGTTCTTAACGGAAAAACTTGGGGAAGAAAGGCGTCATTGTAAGTTTGGTGAGTGATGAAGCGGATCAGACTAAGTAGTTTCTATTAGAGTAGATGTTATGTACGAATTCCTCATTATATTGAACAATAACAAATAAGGCCGCAGATATTCTGACGGCCTTATTTATATGTGCTGGAAAGCAATGCGTGGCAACACCTTATCGCCCAGTTCCGCATCAATATTATTCCACTTCGATCTCCTTCACCGTCTCTCCCTCAACCAGCACGGGCTGATAGTAGGTGTTCGTTGGCAGATCCTTTTTGCCTTGCAGGTTCTTGATTACCCAGTCAGCAGCATCGCGGCCCATTTGCTCTTGGGGGTGGGTTAGTGTTGTTAGCCTTATGTTGGCGTTCTTGGCGATGTACGAATTGTCTTGTCCAATGATGGATAACTCATCCGGGATCGAGATGCCGAGATGCCTACAGGCGTGCACAACCTCCAGTCCTACCTCGTCGTTGTAACAGACGATCGCGGTGAGCGAATCCCTATTTTCGTCCAGATACGTTGCTACATTGGAGGAAAGTTCTTGTTTCGATGCGGTATCAAAGGAAAGTACTTGCTCAGGATGGAACCTTAACTTCGCTTCACCCAGTGCTTTGATGTACCCCTTCATACGGTACTTGCCTTGTAGGTCATCCATTTTGGCAATTATGCCAATCTGGGTGTGGCCTTTGGCGATCAATTCCCGAGTGGCAAGATAGCTGGATTGCACGTCATCCAGACAGAAGAACGGAACCTCCAACTCTTCATAGAACGCATTAATCATCGTAAACGGCACATCCTGCTCTTTGAACGACAGGTAGTACGCAATGTTGGGATTGTAGAGATTACTTTTGGTCGGTTCGACAATCAGGCCATCCACGCCGTAGGATAGCATCATTTCGAGTGCTTTTTTCTCTTGTGCCACATCATTATTGGTGCTGGCCAGCAGTAACGAGTAGTTGTCCTCATTCAGACGACTCTCGATACCGCGGATAATGGACGGAAAGATGTAATCCGAGATGTATGTCGTGATCACACCGATCGTTTTCTTCGACGTATGGCCGCCTGAGCGTGATCGGTACTGATTGCTAACGTAGGTTCCTGAACCCTTTTCGCTTCGTAAAAACCCTTCGTTCGATAACTCCAAAATAGCCTTCCGCACCGTCTGGCGACTCACGTTGTAGCTATCCTGTAATGCCGACTCCGTAGGGATCTGTTCACCTATGCTATATGTCCCCGAGAGGATATGACTCTTTATATCATCAATGATGACCTGGTATTTTGGCTTCACGTAGTCCACTTCTTTCATCGTTACTCATCTATATCAACGTTGTTGTTCAAATAGTTGTACGTACATATTTTAGCATGATTCAGTTTGAATGCATATAAAACAGCACAATTTTTGAAATAAACCGTACATATCAGGTCTTTTTAGAAAGAGGTGTACCTTACAGCATAGCCAATTTATAGCGATTTAAGTCCTTTTATTGATCAAATAGAGCACGATATGTGCTCTTTGTAAGTATAACTATTATATATTATTGACAAATGTACGTACAAAAAATATACTAAGGCTGTCAGAAAAGGAAAGCGCATTCTTTGAAAACACAACAGGAAGCTTTTATACAAAATTCGTGATAAGTCACTGCCATGAGTAGAAGCATCAATTTATATATACATCCTTTGGGATGTGAAATCGCGACCGGAGAGGGGATACACGTGATTATGAGTCAATTGGATTTGAAAGAAGCCATTACCAAGGGCGCTACTTCGCTTGGAATTGAATTTGGATCAACGCGGATTAAAGCGGTGTTGATTGACGAACGTTTTGAGACCATCGCGTCAGGCAGTTATGAATGGGAGAACCTCCTGAAAGATGGATATTGGACGTACAACCAGGAGGATATCATCACAGGTCTGCAAACGGCTTATCGTGAGATGAAGCAAGATGTGGAACAGAAATACGGAATTACGCTGCGCACGGTCGGTTCTATCGGTTTCTCGGCCATGATGCACGGATACATTGCGTTGGATAGCGCTGGCGAACTGCTGGTACCTTTCCGCACCTGGCGTAATGCTACTACAGGAGCAGCTGCAAGAGAGCTAACGGATCTTCTGCAATTCAATATTCCTGAACGTTGGAGTATCGCCCACTTGTATCAAGCGATTTTGAACGAAGAGGTGCATGTGCCACAGATTGATCACCTGACAACCTTGGCTGGATACATCCACTGGTTGCTGACAGGCAATAAGGCGATTGGGATCGGCGATGCTTCAGGGATTTTCCCAATTGACGAGTCTACACATAACTATCACCCATCCATGATCCAACAGTTCGACGAACAGATCGCAGGCAAAGGTTATCCGTGGAAAGTTGAGGACCTTCTGCCCAAGGTATATCTCGCGGGTGAGAATGCAGGTGAGTTGACGGAAGCGGGAGCCAAGTTGCTCGACCCTTCGCAAGATCTGCAAGCAGGCATTCCGCTCTGCCCGCCAGAGGGCGATGCCGGAACGGGTATGGTGGCAACGAATAGCGTGAGAAAACGTACGGGGAACATCTCCGTCGGAACATCCGTATTTGCGATGATCGTACTGGAGAAGGAATTATCCAAAGTGTATCCCGAGATCGATATGGTCACCACGCCGGATGGCAGTCCAGTAGGGATGGTGCATGCCAACAACTGTTCCAGTGATATCAACGCATGGGTTGGATTGTTCCGCGAATTCTCTCAAGCGATGGGATATGAAGTGGATAACGGCAAGTTGTTTAGCGTGTTGTTTAACAAGGCCTTGGAGGCAGACTCTGATGGTGGTGGCTTGCTCAGCTACGGTTACTACTCGGGTGAGAACATTACGGGACTTGAGAAAGGCCGTCCATTGTTCGTCCGCTCCCCGGAAAGCAACTTCAATCTGGCAAACTTCATGCGGACACATCTGTTCAGTGCCTTCGGTGCACTCAAGCTGGGTATGGACATTTTGACGGAAGAAGAGAATGTAGCCATTGACAGCATTTTGGCTCACGGTGGCCTGTTCAAGACTCCTGTCGTCGGACAACGTATTGTAGCTGCTGCGATGAACGTACCGGTGTCGGTAATGTCTACCGCTGGTGAAGGCGGCGCATGGGGCATGGCGCTTCTGGCTTCGTACATGATCAACAAGGATCAAGAGGAAAGCCTGGATGTGTTCCTGGAGCAGAAAGTCTTTAACGATGTGGAGGGTGTCGAAGTGGCACCGGATGCATCGGATGTAAAAGGGTTTGAAGCATTTATCGAACGCTATCGGAATGGACTCACAATTGAGCAATCAGCCGTAGATCATCTGGTAGAGAACGGGAGGGAATAACATGTTAGAACAACTGAAAGAAGAGGTATTCCAGGCGAATCTGGAACTGCCGAAGCACGGACTTGTAAAATTCACATGGGGTAACGTCAGCGCAATCGATCGGGAAAGCGGTCTGTTCGTGATCAAACCAAGTGGCGTCAGCTACGATACGATGAAAGCAAGCGACATGGTTGTGGTTGATCTGGACGGTAACGTGGTGGAGGGTGAGATGAGACCTTCCTCGGATACCGCAACACATGCCGTACTATATAAGCATTACTCGGAGATTGGTGGCATTGTGCACACACACTCCACGTGGGCGACTATCTGGGCGCAAGCTGGACTGGACGTACCTGTAATGGGAACAACACATGCGGACACGTTCTATGGAGCAGTGCCTTGTGCACGTTTCCTGAACCAGGATGAGGTTGATCGCGGATACGAAGCGGAGACGGGACGCGTCATTATTGAAACGTTTGAACAGCGTGGGATTGATGTTATGGCTGTTCCGGCAGTGTTGCTCCATGGTCACGCACCGTTTACGTGGGGGAAAGATGCCAAGTCTGCGGTGGTGAACAGCGTCGTGCTGGAGGAAGTATGCAAAATGAACCTGTACGCGCGGCAGTTGAATAACTTCGCTAAAGAACTGCCGCAAGGCATTTTGGATAAACACTATCTGCGAAAACACGGAAAAGACGCGTATTACGGACAAAAGTAATTAGTTTGTGTATCGATAGGATGACACTAATCCAATCGAATAGGTCTTGTGCTACTACTGCCAACGAAGTTGTATAAAACTTTTACACGATAACGGAGAAGACAGAAGAAAGCTGGAGAAGCGGAGCGTTCACCTTTATCCCCGGATTTTCCCTTTAGAAAAGGGAATCAAAAAAAATCTGGGGATAACAGTGATCGGAAGATTATTCTGGCTGCGCAGTGATCCAGTGTAACCCATTTATTCAACTATAAAATAATGAAATGAGGATGATTATATGTCAGCAGCAAAAGAATTCTGGTTTGTGGTCGGTTCACAGCACTTGTACGGAGAAGAAGCACTGGGCGAAGTAAAAGCCAACGCACAGAAAATTACGGATGCTCTTAATGCAAGTGGCGTACTGCCGTACCCGCTCGTATTGCAGGATTTGGCGGTAAGCGCAGATAAAATCACAAGCACGATGAAAGAAGTGAACTATCGTGACGAAGTAGCAGGTGTCATCACATGGATGCATACATTCTCCCCGGCGAAAATGTGGATTCGTGGTACGAAATTGCTACAAAAACCTTTGCTGCACTTGGCGACGCAATTTAATGAAAGCATTCCGTGGACAACCATCGATATGGACTTCATGAACCTGAACCAAGCGGCACACGGTGACCGTGAATATGGCTTCATTAATGCCCGTCTGAGAAAACAAAATAAAATCGTTGTTGGTTACTGGGAGCGCCCAGAAGTGCAACAACAGGTTGCTGACTGGATGGACGTAGCGGTAGCTTATAATGAAAGCTTTAACATCAAAGTAGCTCGCTTCGGTGATAACATGCGCAACGTGGGCGTAACCGAAGGTGATAAAGTGGAAGCACAGATCCAATTCGGATGGACCGTTGATTACTTTGGAATTGGCGACCTCGTGCAATACGTGAACGCTGTAACAGAGCAGGAAATCGATGATTTGATCGCTCAGTATGGAGACCTCTACGAATTCGATTATGGCACGAACAGCAAGGAAGCTTGGGAAGCTAGCGTACGTGTGCAAGCGAGTTATGAAATTGCGATCAAACGTTTCCTGGACGAAGGTGGTTACAGCGCCTTTACTACAAACTTCGAAGATCTGCATGGCATGAAGCAGCTTCCGGGTCTGGCCGTGCAACGCCTGATGGCGCAAGGGTACGGATTTGCCGGTGAGGGTGACTGGAAAACAGCTGCACTGGATCGTTTGCTGAAAATTATGGCTCATAACGAGAACACAGGCTTCATGGAAGATTACACCTACGAGATGGCTGCTGGACAGGAGGCGATCCTACAATCCCACATGCTTGAAGTAGATCCTACACTGGCTAGCACGAAACCAAGAATCATCGTGTCCCCACTGGGTATTGGCGATCGTGAAGATCCGGCACGTCTTGTGTTCGATGGCAAAGCAGGTGAAGGTGTCGTGGTATCCATGGCAGACTTCGGTACACATTACAAACTGCTGATCAATGAAGTCTCTGCATTCGAGCCTACCGTCCCAGCACCTAATCTGCCGGTAGCGCGTGTTCTGTGGAGCGTTAAGCCGAACTTCCAAGATGGAGTGAAAGCATGGATCGAAAATGGTGGTGGTCACCATACGGTTGTATCCTTGAACCTGACCACAGACCAGATCGTGACGTATGCGAAGCTGGTGAACCTGGAGTACGTTATTATTAAGTAAAAGTGGATTGGCAGCTACTGCCTGAACTCATACAAATTCTTTCTCTGCGGCCGGGGGTTAACCCTCGGCCCTTTGTTTGTTAGTGTGCCCAGAGGCACGCATTATCTAGTTGGTGAAAGTCCAATCAAAGGAGGGGCCAAGCCACCTTTGTAGCTAGGATGCTTGCACATGGCGAGATCTGTGTGTAAAAGCGCATCGACAAAAGTACCGGTCAGAGACCGGGCGAGCGACAATCCAGGCCGCAACATCAAGTGAATCCTGCCGCGTCGTCAAAAGGGCCCTGCGAAGGGGAAAAGAGGGAGCCGAGTCTTGTGACAATGGACGAAGGCCAAGGAAGCTGTGCAGAACTTGGGACAACAGTGAAGAACCCTCCGGCGTAAAGGGAACGGCATGGCTTGAAAGATGATACAGTGAACTGGGGAGACCCTCCCCCACACGGATTTTTTTTTTTTAGGAATTCCGTAAAGAGATGCTCTATAAGTCCAAAAGACGAAGTGAAACGTCTGTGGGAAGGGAGTTCGAGGGGCTCATAGTACCGAAGAACCCAAGGACAACATAACCTTGGGGAGGGAAGGAGCCCTGCTTTGTTTATGCTTTTGGAGGAGGTACGAGTGAGTGAATGCCAACCGGCTAACAACACCAAAGGAAAAAGTTCAAAAACTCCAAGAAAAGCTAGGCCATGTGGCCAAGGAGAACAGCAAGCGTAAATTCCATGCCTTGTACGACAAAGTCTACCGGTGGGATGTCTTGTGCGAAGCCTGGAGACGAGTGAAAGCGAACAAGGGAGCGGCAGGTGTAGATGCCATGACGCTTGCGGATGTGGAGGAACAAGGAGAAATGAACTTCCTCGAGGACTGCGAACGAGCATTGAAAGAAGGCACCTACCATCCGCAGCCTGTACGGCGGCACTATATTCCCAAGAAAGATGGGAAGCAAAGACCGCTGGGCATACCCACCGTGCGCGACCGTGTCATACAGATGGCAACGAAACTGGTGATTGAACCTATCTTTGAAGCGGATTTTGAGGACGTATCCTTCGGATTTCGCCCGAAACGAAGTGCAAAAGGAGCGCTGGAACGAATTCGGAAAGCCTGCAACCGCAAAGGGAATTGGGTAATCGACGTCGATATCCAAGGTTACTTCGATAACATTAATCAAGAGAAGCTTATGAAATTGGTGCAGATGCGCATCAACGACAGGCGGATACTGAAATTAATACGGAAGTGGCTTCAGGCGGGAGTGATGGAAGAAGGAAACGAAAGGCGCTCCGATTTAGGAACACCGCAAGGTGGTGTGATTTCACCGCTTCTGGCGAATATCTATCTGAACTATTTTGACCGACTATGGGAGAAACATGGAAGAGGTCTGGGAGAACTGACAAGGTATGCAGACGACTTTGTAGTAATCTGTAAAACCAAAAAGGATGCCGAGCATGCGTATGAACTCATAGGCAAAATTATGGAACGTCTGGAGCTAACCCTGCACCCGATCAAAACTCGCATTGTAGGTCTATGGACAGGAGACGAGGGATTCGACTTCCTAGGAATGCACCACCGAAAAACGAAAGCAGAAACGTCGCAAGGGAAGGTATATCACACCACGCAGCAATGGCTAACCAAAAAGGCGGAAGAACGTATTCGTGGAGTCATTAAAGAGCGATTGTCTCCACCGAGTATGCGATCTAGATCGTTTGCGGAACATGTGAACTGGCTCAATCCGAAGATTCAAGGATGGAGAAATTATTACTACACGAGCTACAGCCAAAAGAGATTAGCTAAGTTGGACTGGTATATTCTGCAACGATTAACACGGTGGTACGCGAAGAAGAGACAACGTAGGAGTTGGATGAGTTCACGATCGGAAGTCAAGTATATTGCCAATATGTATGGATTAAAAACGCTATTGTAGTCTCTGCATGCCCATGAATGACGAACATCGGAAAGCCGTATGAGGGAAAACCTCACGTACGGTTTGATGAGGAGGGACTGGTTTGAATCCAGCCCTTTACTCTAGTGCTGAGAAGCATGATGTGAAGCTGAGCAAGGATTTGCTTTTACATAGAGATGGGATAAGAAATGGAGGAGGATAGATATGTATACAAAAGAAAGCTTAATGCAGCAATTAGAGCAGCTTAATGTTGATAGGCATGGCACGTTGCTTATTCACTCTTCAATGAAGAGTTTAGGCGAGGTTGAAGGTGGAGCAGACACGGTGTTGGATGCCTTTAGCGACTATATGAAGGACGGATTGCTGGTGCTTCCCACCCATACATGGTCTACCATTAATGCGGATAACCCATTGTTTCACGTGGAAAATTCTACCTGTTGCGTGGGCATTCTGCCTGAACTGTTTCGTAAACGTCCGGGCGTCGTTCGTTCGTGGCACCCGACGCACTCGGTAGCGGCACTGGGAAGGGACGCAGAGGCATTTACGAAGGACGATCATCTCTTCGATACACCGTGTGCGAGAGGCTCAGCATGGGGGAAACTGTTAGATCGGAAAGTGACGATCTTGTTAGTAGGCGTTGACTTGAAGCGGAATACATTTATCCATGGGGTCGAAGAGTGGGTGGACATCCCTGGCAGAATGACGGACGAGCATGAGATGCTGTATACGGTTTTACCAGATGGAAGCCAGATTTCAGTACCATCCCGCAGACATTGTGGGTTGCCATGGTCGGAGCATTTCTGGAAAGTAGACGAGGTACTGGTTCGCGAAGGTGCGATGCGTAAAGGACAACTCGGTGATGCGGTTGTTAGAGTGTGTGATGCGAATAAGACAGCAGAGGTAATTACAGAGATGCTGAAGGACAATTCGGAGTTGTTCTCAGACAATTTGCCTTTGGATGATGTATATGAATAACGGATTGTAATATGAAATGCGACATCTACTGAAAGTAAATATGTAAAGAGAGAAGCTAATATTTCCTTTCTCTTTACATATTTAAAACCTCTACACTACAATCACTTAAACTTAGTTGTCGTAGATAGCCAATATTGTGCATTTATAAACAATATAAGGCTTAGTACCCAAATTTTACGAAGGAAATACTTCAGTTCTGAAATGGGAATAGGGATTGAATTCCCCAAATAAATATTAATGAAACCTACACTCGTTTGGGTGGTTAGTAACTGAAAGGATAAGTAAGAAGTTACAACAAGCAAAGACCATCCAGTATTTCGGGTCAAGACCATAGCCAAGAATCCCAGCCCTGCATAAAAGAAAGCCTGAGCAGATAGTTGAAGCACCAAGGAGATAGCAGCGTTCAAGTTAATCCATTTCATTAAGACAATTAGCATTATTGTCAGGAGAATTACATACAAGAAAAAGAATAAGAGCACGTTAAAAATTCCGATTTTGAATCTACTCACTGGCAGGGAAAATAACAGCTCATTACCATGTTCTGATAATAAATCTTGTAAGACGAAAATGCTCCACCAGCTACCAAATAAGGGGAAAATCAATTCGATAACAGGCATAGTTTGCGTTAGATCTCCATCATTAAATATAAGAATCAAAATTAGTAGCAGTGTTGTTAAGATAGGCATGTAAGCATTAAAGCTCATTGCCTTCCAAGTATAGATAAGAGGAGAACGTGTTCTCAATTTTCTTCATCCCTCTGCATATAATAAAAATAAGCGTCTTCAAGTGTTGGGATTTCAACTACACTATCTACTGGCGGTTCTTTCGATAGAAATCTGATCTTAAATCTATTTCCTATGGATTGTTGACGTATTACCTTTAATTCATCTTGTATAAGATTCAGTTCCTTTTGGTCAACCTCAGTTGACCAAATCAATTTATTAACACTTTCTCTTAAAGCATTAATTTCTTCATTTCTTAGAACCGAACCTTTGTGCAATATCGCAGCTTTGGTACATAGTGTTTCTATATCCTCAACAATATGAGAGGATATAACTACCGTATTTTTCTGACCAATTTTATGCAAGATGTTTCTGAACCTAATTCGTTCTTCAGGATCTAATCCAGCTGTAGGTTCATCTACTATAATAATTTTTGGATCTCCTAAAATGGCTTGCGCAATCCCTACACGACGTACCATGCCTCCTGATAGCTTAGAGATTTTGGAATCCTTCACTTCTAATAAATTAACTTGCTCCAGTACCTTCAAAACTTTTGCAGCACGATCTTTTCTGATACCTTTTAAGCCAGCAATATGAAGCAAGCATTCTATAACGGTTAACTGTTTATATAATGAAAAGTTTTGAGGAAGATATCCAATCAAATTCTTAACTTTTTGCTTTTGCTTCCAGTTCAGAACTCCAAATTCTATAGTCCCATCATCATAGGATTCCACTGTTGTTAGTATTCTCATTAAAGTAGATTTCCCTGCGCCATTTGGACCTAGCAAACCAAAGATTCCTGGTTGAACTTCGAGATTGATGTTATTCAGGACAGTTTTTGAACCATACATTTTGGAGATATTCTGGATTATTAGGTTGGTCATTCTCCGATCAATCCTTTTCATATTTAATTATTATTTTCTGCAATTCATTCCAACTGAATTTATCGGAGCTTTGTAAACCTGCAATCCAATCTTTAAAGAATGAAATGATCAGATCTTTGTTATTAATATAGCGGTCTAGGAAAGTCACTAATTCATTAAATTCTTCGCTATGAGTCGGATAGTAGCTTGATACTAAGTCTGGATAAATGCGAGAAAGTGAAGTAGTTGTCTTATCTTCATCATAGATATATTGCTCATACCAATACGAATAGCTGTTTGTCAGGAGGTCTTTTAACAGCTTATCCTGTGTATCCCATTTGTAATTGTTAACTATTCCTACTAAGAGACGTTGGATCATCCTTTCTCTATTACGAAAAGCGTTGTTAGAGTTGGAAAGAATATCAATGTCTATGATGGCATAGTTATCTTCCAACCAAATGGCTTCTTCATTCATTCTTGTTTCAATGAAGAATAGTGTATTTAATTCATTTGGAGTAAATTCGAATTGTTGGTTGATGTCCTTATAAACTTCAATAAAATTTGAAATATCTCTATAAATATGATCAGACATATTGTAAAGGGCGAATGGACGTACAACTCTTAAATTATCAAATTGGATTTCTTCCATGTCACCAGAAATCAAGGTCACTCCTGAAGAGCTGTTCCCTTCCCATTTTCCGTTTGATCGTGAAATTAGGTTTGTATATAGTGGTTCTGGACCTGAATAGTTCAAAGAGAAGCTCGCCTGATCTTCAGGTGTGTAGGTATGGAAGATGGTCATATAATTATCTATAAATTCTGCGACAGGTTGTTTGCCTGGAACGGGGTACCAAGCTAAAAAACTAGGTAACATAACTGCCTGTTGATTAGAAAAGAATCGTTGAGGACCATAGCCACTATAATCAATCTCAATAACGTAATCCTCGCTTTGTTTTAAAGGTTGAGACAATGGAACAATAAGATAATCAACCTCTTGGCTAAATTCAATATTTTCACCATTAAAACGTATGCTGTTTACCTTGAAGTTATGGTATAAGGAAAAAACAAGTTGATTTAAGTTTGCTTTTGGTTCTAGAAGAATACTTAATTTATTATTTAAACCGTTGTTAATTGAAATATCCATATTGTAGTTTTTAACAATAAATTGGGTGCCCTCGGTGTATTTTTTTACAGTCAAATTTTTGTAATAGTCATTATCTGATTTTATCGCCTGCTTGGAGGTCAGTTCCTCCAGATGTGGGGACATGGCACTCCAACTTCCTACAGCACTTAATAATAAAACAGTTAATAAAACAGTATTAACTGTTTTATTATTTTTCCGGGAATTCAAATTAAATATCACGAATGTAATTAAAATTATTGCCATTATAAAAATAAATAATTTTGAAATAAATCTAAAGGATTCCACTGGGAACCCATAGACGATATGGTATACCCTGAAAGGGTCTGATTGGCCTAAGTTTATTAAAAACATTAATTTTTGCATCCACACAGGCATTGTTTTAGTTGCTGCAATGAATACAATCTGATTTAGTGGACCGAGAAATATCCCTGCAATAATCATTATTGGGAATACTAGTTTAGATCTAATTGTTGTACCAAGTACAATGCCTAAAATACCGCATACAATAAAACTAAGAACCCAGTATAAGAGAAAATACATTAATGACGCATAATAAAATTGTGATGGAACGCCAAATAAAGCAAATAAGGAAAATAAAACTAGTATATGCAATGAACTAAAAGCTAAAGAGATAATAATAAGATGTATTACTTTTCCTACCAATTTTATTTCATATGCGTTATTGATAGTCCGGAATAATTCTTCAGATTCATCGGTAGTTTCTTGCCTTGCGAGTAAGATTCCGTAGATAAGGAACATAAATATAGCTGCTTGTATTATGTACGCAGTGGCATTTACCGCTTCACCTGGCTGATAGGATCGTATAGAGTCTAGAGATCGGTATCCAAAGTATAAAAGTGAACTCAATACGATTAGATAACTCCATCTGTTGCGATGTAATAGAAGTAATTCATTTTTTATACTATCTATAAGCTTATACATACATGCACCTCATTGAAAACAAAGCTGCAGAGAGAACTAAGTCTGCAGCTTCGTCTATTCTTTTAGTTTTGTGCTTTACCGTTTGCAACTACACCATAATAGTTCGGTCCATCAGGGTTAAGATCAAGTCTATAATCTGCAGTCGCAACATCGGTACTAAATAAAGTACCACTGAATCCAACTTGTGCTTCAGCTTCGCGGACGATGCTGCCACTAGATTTATGGAGTTCATACCAAACAGAGTTATCTGAATGAGTTGGATTCACATAGCCAGATACAGATACTGTTTCGTACATAGGAACCAGATTACCCTCAGAGTATGTTTGGTAGTAGCTGATAGATACATTACTAGCTTTTCCACTACCTGCGTAAGCCGCTGATGCGATACTAAGAACACCCAATAGTGTTACAATAGCAATTTTCTTTTTATTCATGATATTGTTCCTCCTAGTATAAAATAGATATATTGAATGCTGGCCAGCAAAACAATCAAAAAAAGAAATATTTATGTAATAAATTAATAATATTCCATTGGAATGATTTTGTAAATATGTAAAAACAAAAAAATGACATCTGGTGGGATATTATAGCTGTTGTGTGAAATGAATTATAATATTATGTGATTTGAATATTTGAATAATCATTTAATTTCGCTCTGCATTACCTCTGATGATAACCTTAGCTGATTTCGGGATTGGAATTGGATCTATGGTCCTCAATAAAACAACAATTCCTAAACAGTCAGATTCCATCACAAAAGAAGTAAAATAGATCAGCATTTCGATCAGAGGTTGGTCGGACTTCCAGTGTATGGGCTACTCACCCTTTTGGTGGTGTGATAAGATATGGTTAAATTAACCAATAAAATTGGCATAGCAGTATTGAATATAAGTGTTTATTGAAGTTTTACATAAGCGTCACTCAGAAATATGAACGATCATGTTGTCATTGTCGCATCTAAGAAGGAGAAGATTCGTGAACCCATTAGTATGGTATGATCTCTTTTTATTTGTCCTATTGTTTGGTGTAGGTGTATATGTGTTTGCTACGGTTAGAATTACGAACTTACATAAGGTGTACTTTTTATTCCACGGGTTGATGATGCTCTGGCCTTTCTGTCAATTTGCGAGTACGCTCACGGATGATTCCGGCTTACAGCTGTTCTACGTTACGTTATCTTTCGTCGCGGTTTCTCTGCTTGGGAGCGGGTGGCTTCTATTGACGATATTCATTACCGGCTATTCAGAGCGTTTGAGTGCAAAAGGAACGTTCCTGCTATTTGTCCCTGCAGTGATCGGGGCTATAGGTGTGGTCGCAAATCCATGGAATGAGTTCGTCATCCCGCTGGAGGGAGGGTATATCGAGCGGGCTTACGGCCCTTGGTTCTGGGTTGTGATGATTATTCTGGTGAGCTATTTCTTGGCTTCCCTCGTCATTCTGTTCCGGGCGGTGTATTCTTCGCAGACGTCTGCCATGATCAAAAAACAGGTGAGAATCACTCTGTGGGGCATCTTGGTGTTGGCTGTTTTTGCAACGATTGATGCGATTCTGAATGTCGTTCTAGCCCGCTGGTTGCCGATCATTCCTGGAATGACTTCGCTGGGGATCTTTCTGTCGGACCTCTTCTTCGTCTATGTGATCAAAAGATACAATGTATTCGATCTGGTCTCCATCGCCCATGAGGATGTAATCAATACCATTCCATATGGCATCCTGGTACTGGATGAGAATGAAGTCATTGTTGAAGCAAACAAAGCCTCACGATCCTTTATGGATCTGCATGTGGGGGATTCTTTTGATCTGGAAGCCTTTCTGGAATCTGTTCATGTTGTGGGCAGCTGTCGGGAGTTCGTGAATCACTATAAGAAAAAAGAAAATACCCTCTCCCACATTGAAGTGATCGTGGAGCGGGACAACAATATCCGGCACTATATCCTGCAATCGTCTCCGATTGTGGATTCGGCTCTTGTGCCGATCGGTCATATTCTCACGTTCCAGGATGTCTCGCAGGAGCGTTTCTATGTGAAAGAGATGAATCGCCAGAACGTAACGCTTCAGGAGCGGAATCAGGCGCTAGACTTGATCCGTCAGGAGTTATCCGAGGCCAATCGCAAACTGGAGGAACTCGCGCTGACGGACAGTTTAACCAACTGTTACAACCGTCGTTATCTGACCCAACATCTGAATCACGAGGTCATTACCAATATTCAATACAAAACACCATTCTCACTCCTGCTGCTTGATATCGACTACTTCAAAGCGATCAATGATCGCTATGGGCATGTCATCGGGGATGAGGTGCTCGTCCGCACGGCGGAGGCGGTCAAACAATCGATTCGCAGTACCGATATCTTGACGCGTTATGGCGGGGAAGAGTTCATGATCTATCTTCCGCATACGGAGCATGACTTGGCGAACCAAATCGCGGAGCGTGTGAGAACAGCTGTGGAGTCCAACCACATTATGGTGGATCACGAGATTATGCAGGTGTCCATTACTATTAGTATTGGGATTCTATCCTTTGAGGACTTTGAAGTTGTGCATGTGCCGGAGAATCCGGAGGGGTATTTGACGCAGTTATTCGCAGCGGTGGATAAGGCCTTGTATCAGGCGAAGCAGAATGGGCGTAATCGGATTGAGTTTGCGGAGTTTGAGCGGGGAGTTATTTGATAAGGAATAACAAAAAGAGTGGGGGAATTAATCCACTCTTTTTGGTGTTAGCGCATGATTTTGTTGCAGATATATTTAATCGGAATTTTTATGTGATTTTTCGATAGCATTTAAAACTTCTTTGCTAATTTTGGTCAATGATACGATTGTATCTGTACTTTTGCTGCTTATTAAAGTTATATGTTCGTCCAAGGCTCTTTTGTACTCAGATTCTTCTTTGAATTTAAAGATTTGTTCAGCAGTGACCTGCAATCCATTGATTATTTTCTCAAGAGTCTCCAAAGAAATGTTACGATCTCCCCGTTCAACTCCACCAATATAGCTGTAATGAAGACCTGCTGCTTCGGCCAGTTGTTCCTGAGTCCAGCCTTTTGCCTTCCTTAACTCACGTATCCGATTTCCTACGTCCTCTGGTAAACTCATTTTATCACCTCCACTTAAGGTTAGAAGAGGTTATAGAATCCTTACAGACTAATATGTGCAAACTGTATTGTTGAATAAAAGTACTTATAAGTACAATTTAGGTTGATCTTCTTTTGATTTATCTATACAATTATAAGAAAATGGATAATTAAGGAGGATATCTTTGCGATCTTCTATCCTAAAATCACTCAAACCGGACATCATTGTTGAAATGTTGGACATGGCTGTGGCCTTTGAAAATTGGAACAAGGTGATGGAGAGGGCGGACATGTTATATCAATGTGTGCAGTCTATCCATGAAGAGCGGCAGGAGTATCAGTCAAAGGGAATACCTACTCCGTATATACATACCGAGCGCCCATTGGTCTACTATTACGGGTTCAGTCACTTAATGCGGGGTATGGCTCACCAGAAGATGGGACAGGTAGATCAGGCGCGGGCATGTATCGATCAATATGCAGATCTGAGATGGATGGAGGATCTGGATGAGGTAGGTATGCAGGTGATGCAGGAGTTTAGGCATAAGGCACAGGTGAATCGGTATGTTCTTGAGATTGAAGCCGGGCAGGTGCAACTGCTGGAGGAGTTTGTGAACTTTTTGCTTGAGCATCCGGAGGAATGGTTGGTGGGTCTGAAAGTGATTACAGAAGCAGCAGTGCGGCATAGGTGGCAGATTGATCGGGTTTTACAGGTGTTTGAGGATCAGATACAGGGTGTTGGCAGAGAAATAGATTCTTCAAACAACGATGATATGTACCAATACTGTTATCAGCGGGCTTTGTATGAACAGTGGATGGGAAGACCACAGGAGGCATTGGAGTTCATTTTGCAGGCTATTCGGTTAGCGGATAAGCTTGGGATGGATCGGTATTTTATAAGGTGCACGGCATTGTTGGAATCATTGCGGGAAGAGGCGACGGCGGAGCAGATTGGACGGTATCGGGTGATGTTGGAGGGGATATAATAGAAGAACGATTAAAGCTAGTGTCTCATCTAACAACAATACTATATACAACGTCCACCATTTTGGGTATTATTGGAATGCTTATCAAGAATTCAATAATACCCAAAAAGGAGAGAAGACATGAAAGACAAAGTGAAAGGTTTAGTTATAGGTGTATTAATAGGTTCATTATTAACAGGAGCAACAGCTTTTGCGGGAACTAATACTAAGATTAGTGTAGTTATGGAGAACGTTAAGATGATGTTCAACGGAGTACATAAAAGCACGACCCAATCAATCGTTTATAATGGTAATTTGTACGTACCTGCTAAAACAGCAGCTCAAACTATGGGTGAATCTTTTACTTATGACGGAAAGAGTAAAACAGCCTCATTCGGTACTAAAGCTGGAACATTTAAGTATTTGGACGAGGTCTCTTATGCTAGGATCGATGGTAGAGTAGATAATGTATATTTTAAGAATTGGAAGCATCCTGATGGGTTGAAATTTACTATAGCTAATCAAAAATATTTACATGGGATTGGTGCTATACTAGATAGTTATTCGTTCTACAACGATGATGAAATAGTATCTGTAGATTACAACTTAAATGGTGGATATAAAAAGCTAACCGGATTTATCGGAATTGATGATTACACACGTAATTCTAAAAATTTAGGATCATTAGTGATAAAAGGCGATGGCGAAGAATTATTTAGAAAAGATGAAATGAAGGGCGGAGATGTACCTGAAAAAATTAACGTTGATGTTACAGGTGTGCTAAAACTCCAAATTTTCTTTGAAGCAGCTTTGAATAAAGGGGAACAACTCGATATTGTTCTTGGTGAAGCTAAGTTAATTAAATAATAAAG
The DNA here is from genome assembly GCF_012912005.1 of Paenibacillus sp. SZ31. Taxonomy (GTDB): domain Bacteria; phylum Bacillota; class Bacilli; order Paenibacillales; family Paenibacillaceae; genus Paenibacillus. The sequence goes on along the minus strand of NZ_JABBEA010000018.1, from coordinate 446 downwards.
TCAAATAAAATTAACGGGGGTTTAGCATGCGTAAAGTTATGTTACTTGTAATCACAGTCTTTATGTTAACTACATTATTTTCATCAGGTGTTGATGCAGCCACAAAGACTACAAAAAAACTAGTAGTCGGTAAATTAGAGGGGGCAGTTACATATCAATATAATAAGTTTATTGGAACTAAATCGGATGTTGGAGCAGTAGTTTACTTAATTCCAAAAAAACAAAAGAAAGCTTCAATTACTACACAACAGATGATTGATATTTCTGACAAAAAGATAAAAGCTAGTTCAGTTGGTATATATTATGCAAAAGTGAATGGCAAAGGTGAGTACAAGATTAGTGGAATACCCGAAGGTGATTATATAATCTTGACGGATTGTCAAACCAAGTGCGACAGTTCTTCTGCGAAAGATTCGTGAGCGGTCTTCCAACCCAAGCATTTTCGT
>NZ_JABBEA010000017.1 GCF_012912005.1 Paenibacillus sp. SZ31 | reverse complement strand
CTTAACTTTGCTTCAAAACGGAGCTGTGAAAGGAGTTTCTTAAAGCGCCTTTGACATTTTCGTTCATATCAGTTGAACTAATGAATATTTACACTGACCACTTCGATGACAGAACAACCTTCCGATCGCTGTTATCCCCAGATTTTTTGATTATTTCCCTAGAGGGGAAATCCGGGGATAAAGGCGAACGCTCCCCTTCTTCAGGTTCTTTCTGTCCTCTCCGTTTTCGTGTAAATGTTTAGTTCAAGTATATAGAATCAATTAGACTTTTAATCGTAATTATTACTATTAAATAATAACATACTACTGCCTTTTTGCAAAGATAACCACAGTACGTCCACTATTTCGCCACAGAAGGGTGCCATTTGGTTGCAAGCATCATGAAAATTTGCTATTCTAAGTATGCATCGTTGTGTATAACGCAAAAAAGCCCTCTAAATTTCATGAGAGCAACAAAATTTTCCAGATTCGCAAGCGGCAACTTGCTATATCCGGATTCTTTATACCAACGAATGTAATCCAATTAAAGTGAGGTTAACAATCATGGCAAAAGACGTATTGTGTGAAGTTAATTCCTGTCGTCACTGGGCTCAAGAAAACAAATGTAGCGCTTCTTCAATCTACATCGTGAGCCACACTTCCAAAGATGAAGTTCGTCAGTCTGCTGAAACAGACTGCAAAACTTTCGAAGTGAAATAAGAAATTGCATATGATTCACATAAAGGAGCCCTTACCGGTTCCTTTTTTCTTTGTCTATTGTAACAAGAATGATAATTATTATCAAGCCCTAATCTGCAAAAATCCTGTTCACTTCTTAAATGCACATTGGACAGATTACCTACGTACACTACGTAAGAAGTCAGTCTGCCTATGAACGATTAGAACCAAGAGGTGAATAACAATGCCTGTTAAAAGCGGCGCACAGTATCTTGAACGAATTAATGCCCAGTCCGTCCCCTGCTGGTACAAAGGTAAGCTTATTACTGGAAAACGCTCTGAACATGTTGTATTTTCTGGCTTGATGGAGACTCAGAAGTACATGTATGATCTGCAATCTGATCCTCAATTTGCGGAAACGATGACGTATGCCTCGCCGGCAGACGGCAAACCTGTGGGCATATCTTTCCTGCCTCCAACCAGTGTCGACGACCTCCGTAAACGCCGGGAAGGGATGAATATCTGGGCGAATGTGCATCATGGTTTTCTTGGTCGCTCACCCGATTACATGAATACAGCCATTATGGCCTTTTACACAGGTGCGGATCTCCTGAACGAATTATCTCCCCAATATGCAGAAAATCTCAAGAATTATTATGCATACTGCCGTGACCATGATATCACACTATCCCATGCTTTCATTCAGCCACACGCCAGCAAAATATCAGGGCAAATGGATGCTACTGAGGATGCTATTGCCGCGAAGATCGTAGATCGCACTGAGGAAGGTCTCATTATTAGCGGTGCATTCATGATGGCTACCCAAGCTGCAACTTCGGATGAGATTTTTGTCTATCCTTCACCTTCTCCTGCCCCATTTGATGATGAGAACCCATTTGCATTTTCCTTTGCTGTCCCGAATGATCTGCCAGGAATCAGTCTCGTATGCAGGGATACTTATGCAGCCGAGTCTCACGCCAACTATCCGCTGAGTTCCAGATATGAAGAAATGGACAACATCGTCATCTTTGACCAGGTACTCGTTCCACATGAACGAATATTTTTTGCAGGAAGTGAGGAGATGTCCTCCCGTCTCTTCAGTGGCAGTCATTTTCATATTCACGCTGGTCATCAGGTATTGTGTCGTTATATTGCGAAGACGGAATTTGTTCTTGGTACACTCCAGCTTCTCACGGATACCCTTGATCTGAATACGGAAGCACATGTCGTAGAAAAAACAGCACGTGTATTCGCGGGTCTTGAATCGTTAAAAGCGTTGGCCTTGGCCGCAGAAGCAGGTGCCATCCCCGATGGACGGGGATTTATATTACCCGCACCCAAACCATTAATGGCAGCCAATCTCCTTTTTCCGAAACTTTATCCTGAGATGATTGAAATCCTGCAACTCTTGGGTTCAAGCGGGGTGATTATGGTGCCTCAGGAAGAAGAGTTTCAATCCAATATCGCTCCTTCACTAAATATGTATCTTAAAGGAAACGATATGGCTTCTCACGAACGCAACGCGCTGTTCCGCCTGATCTGGGAACTTGGGGCGGGATCATTCGGGGGCAGACAGACCCAATTCGAACGATTCTTTTTTGGCAATACTATAACGGTATCGAATCGATTATTCTCCGCCTGCAGCAGAGATCAGACGAATCGTCAACTCGTTCGTGATTTTCTGGCTAACACCAGCAAATAAGAGAACTAACGGATCATTTTTATACCAGATGGTCATAGACCGTCATCAGTTCAGAGGCTGGTCTGCTTGCATCCATATCCCGCATTGCAGGCTGGTCTCCGTAACCGATATGAAATACCCCGAGCACTTTCTCTTCACTAGTCAAGCCCATCAGATTCATAAACACAGGATGTTGTTGATAATCATTGATCTTCCAGACGGCATTCAAGCCCTGTTCCGCAGCCAGAATACTAAAGCGTTTGCTCCAGGCTTTGGCGGGTAGAAGATCATCCTCACGGGCATTGGTAGGCGCCACGACAACCAGATGGGCAGGAATCGCTTCCGTGTATTGATATGTAGCCCAGTCGCCGTAACGATCGGCCAGATGGGGTGGATAGCTCTGTCTGACCGCTTCCAGGTAAAGCTGACGTCCTTCGCCTGCAAACAACATAAACCGCCAGGGTTCTGAACTCATTACATATAATGAAGGATCTGCTTCATCAAGCAACTTTCGTATAACCGACTGTGGTACGGGCAACGGACTGAATTCGCAAGCTCCTAAACGCCTCTTGCCGCTGCTTATATCCTGACTTAGACCGGTAGACATGGCAACTTCCCCTCCTCTATCTGCTTGATATATGGTTATCCTTGGACTGTCTTCACATCAACCATGTTTTCTTCGGCTCGGCAGCTTCTGTTCTCCAGCGATCTACCTCTTCGTGTATCCGTGCTTTATCACGCGTTGTAAATCGCTCTGACTCCACCACTTCTGCTTGCGGCATACTGTCACGTATCAAGTGAATATAATCCATGGAACGTACCAGCGATTTGCGTCCAGGGATGTACCTGATTTTGCGTCCTTCCAACAGGCAATACACCTCGATCATACCCGGTAATTTACCGAAGGCTTCCCAGCAGAAAGCACTGACCATATGCTGAAATGCCTCAACTACGTTCGGATCATGGACAACCATATATTTCTGAACAAGCAGCGAATCCCAGCCTTCTGGTTGCCAGGCCGCCTGAAATATCATCGACAAATGCATGGATAATGAAGGTAACTCCGTTCTCCACTGTTCAAACAGAATAGCTGGATGCTTCAGATCATCGTTCATTGCAATAGCGAGCGACAATTCATCCGTGATCTTGTTCTTCACATCCCAGTAATGGAGGACAGATTCAAAACCATTTGTCTTCTTGGGCCACCACTTCTCAAGTAAATACTGTATGGGTACCTCTTTGCGAACATCGGGGTCAAGACTGTAAAAGGCATTGACCGCATGGCTGACCGCATATTGTACACGGTGCCTCCATTGCAGAGGAGAACGTTGCTCAGACACCGGCTCAGGGCGGATGAATCGGTGTGGACTGCGCAACATCTCTTCCAATCTGTAATCTTCAAGCAGACGTCCAGGAAGATCATTCCTTCCGACGGGCATCGCTGCCTGAACATTATGTCTTAACATGACCTTTAGGACACCTGTAATCCGGCAGCAGCGAAGCGTTTGCCAAAGTCACGGCATGTATCCTTCTCCTGCTCAAGCGGACTGTATTCAATCTTTAACATCTCTGGAGATACCTCCGCCCCACGCTCTTGCAGCTTGGCAGCCGCGAGATCAACTGCACCACAGAACTGCTCATACGAGGTGTCACCACTACCGAACACCGCAGCTCTCTTTCCACTCAGGTCAAGCTCATCCAGCTCCTCATAGAAATCCAGGAATTCATCTGGCAACTCCCCGTCTCCCCAGGTGTAGACGCCAATCATGACTCCGTCATAATCCAATACATCCGCAGCATTACAATCCGTTACGGATTTCAGGTCTGCCTCGTGGCCTCCCTGTGTAATTCCTTCCACAATCAGTTCTGCAATTTCTTCTGTATTTCCCGTCATACTCGCATAAGCCACTAACAATTTAGCCATCTATTTTTCCCTCACTTTAGTTTGATCATATTAATATTCTCTCGGAAGAAAGAATGGATTTGAATTATCAAAATCATATGTGATAATGATTATCATTGTCAAATTATTTTTTTGGTTATCTTTGTTTTTCAGTATATGGTTAACGTCCGATTTCAACACAGCAAAAAATCTTCGCCTTTTCAGGTCAAATGGGCTCCGTTCCTTCAATACTCCCGTCCCCCAACTGGCGTACAAGCCCTTTTTTGTTGTACAATAGTATCCAAATGACTTTTGAAGGATGGATAAATTATTATGTACGTAGCTAAGAATTGGAAGGACTATGAAGTAATCGATACAGGAGGCGGCGAGAAACTGGAGCGTTGGGGAGATGTTATTTTACGTAGACCCGATCCTCAGATCATCTGGCCTCTTGAGCAAGAAACAAATGAATGGCATCAGGCGCATGGTCACTACCACCGTAGTTCCTCCGGTGGCGGTAACTGGGACATGAAAAAGCCCATTCCCGAGCGCTGGACAATCGGATACGAAAACTTGAAATTCCATATTAAACCGACCAGCTTCAAACATACCGGCCTGTTCCCTGAACAAGCGGCTAACTGGAGCTGGATGATGGATAAAATCTCCAACGCAGGTCGCCCAATTTCGGTTCTGAACCTGTTTGCATATACAGGCGGAGCAACGGTAGCCGCTGCTTATGCAGGCGCTTCTGTAGTGCATGTGGATGCAGCTAAAGGCATGGTTCAATGGGCCAAGGAAAATGTTCAATTATCCGGACTGGCTGATCGCCCTGTTCGTTTTATTACAGATGATGTATTCAAATTCGTACAACGGGAACAACGGCGCGGGAATCGTTATGACGCCATTATAATGGACCCTCCTTCTTATGGCCGCGGTCCTAATGGAGAGACATGGAAGCTGGAAGAGAACCTCTATCCTTTCCTGAAGTCATGTATGACGATTTTGTCGGATAATCCATTATTCATGTTGGTAAACTCATACACTACGGGCATCTCCTCCACGGTTCTGCGCAACATGCTGACCATGACGATGTCTGCCCAGTACGGTGGCCAAATCACTGCTGGTGAAATCGGTCTGCCGATTACACGCAGTGGTCTTGATCTGCCTTGTGGTATTCTGGGCCGTTGGGAGTCTTAATCATGTCAGAACATCGGCATGATCACGATGCGATTCCGATTTTGTTTGAAGACAACCATTTGTTAGGTATTACGAAGCCGGTCAATGTACCTACTCAGGAAGATGCATCAGGCGATCCGGATTTGCTTACATTGCTGAAGCAGGATCTGAAAGAGCGATATAACAAACCTGGTAATGTCTATCTCGGATTAGTGCACCGACTTGACCGCCCAGTTGGAGGGGCCATGATCTTTGCCAAAACATCCAAAGCAGCTTCGAGATTGTCCGAGACTGTGCGTGGACGTCATTTCCGTAAAATATATGCGGCTGTTGTACACGGCAAGTTGCCTGCACAGCAGGGAACGTTAAAGCACACGTTGCTGAAAGATGCACGCACGAATACCGTTACTGTTGTGCCTAAGGGCACTGCTGGGGGTAAGGATGCCGTTCTGGATTACCGGGTCATTGGGCAGACAGACCGATATAGCCTCGTTCATATCGAACTGCACACCGGCAGATCTCATCAGATTCGGGTGCAAATGAAAGAAATCGGTTGCCCGCTGTACGGAGATCAGAAATATGGTGCAAGCGTGAATAAACCCGGGCAACAGATTGCTCTTTGGTCTGTGATTGCAGCTTTTCCACATCCGGTTACCAAGGAAGAAGTTATTTTGCAATCCTTGCCTGCAAGAGAATTCCCTTGGGCAGAATGGCCAGCTGCCGTGTACCAAAAATCTTTTGAATAACCTCTATTAAGTACGTGTTCAAAAAGACTGGTTTTCAGTACCGAGAAGATGGGATGAAGCTAGAAATGGAGTAGCGGAGCGTAGAAAAGCTACGTGAGCAACGGACATTTCGGCTGAATTCCATATTCGATGCTTATGATGCCGATAGGCATCATTCGTAATCAAAAGCGGTTTTTTTGAACAACCTCTATAAGTGCACAGGATCAGGTTAAATCTGTCCATACAACGTGTCGTTCAGATCCTGTATCTGAATGACACGTTTTTTAATATTTTCAGCTAAATACCTAAATACCTAAGCTACAGAGAGGAGACATCATGATGACCCCATTTACCAAACAAGTCATTGCGATCATCGCGGCGATTCCTGAAGGTAAAGTGATGACTTACGGTCAGATTGCAGCCCACGCTGGAAGTCCAAGAGCCGCGAGACAAGTCGTACGAATTCTGCACTCGATGAGCCGCAAAGAACGCCTTCCCTGGCACCGTGTCGTCAATGCAAAAGGAGAAATCTCCATACCGGACGAACACTCGCGCATGATGCAGGAAACAGAACTGATTAGCGAAGGTGTCGAGTTTCAACTGAACGGAACCATTAATCTCAAACAGTTCGCACATGAGCCCGATCCTGTATTTCTTCTCGATCCATCGGCCCAGCCCGAATAAGACGTCTCCCCTCATATCGCGCACAAAAAAAGAGAACTCAGGCAGTTATGGGCTCCCCCATTTCAACTGCTTGAGTTCTCTTTTGTTATTTATCCGATATTCGTTATGCTGTTGCTGTCACTTTTTCCTGTTCTACAGTAACAGGTTCAATAGCTGGTTTCGTTTTACGGATAAAGAATGCCATGATCAAAGCCACCACGGTCATTCCGGTAGCAACGATAAACGCATAGTTTACACCATAAATCGTTGCATCTGCCGTAGCACGCACCATTGCTGCCTGATCATCCGGATTAACTTGACCTGCAGCCAATGTCTCTGCCAGATGCGTTTTGAGCTTGCTGCTCATAATGGTAACGAGAATCGCTGTACCGATCGCACCAGCAACTGTACGCAATGTGTTGGACATCGCTGTACCATGCGCGTTCAGACGTTGAGGCAGTTGATTCAAACCTGCTGTCTGGATCGGCATCATCAGCATCGACATACCGAACATACGAGCCGTGTAGATAAACATCATGTAGCCATAAGTAGTATCGATTGCCAAGCGACTCAGTCCAAAAGTTGTAATTGCCGTAATCGCAAGACCTGCAACCGAAAGCCAGCGTGCGCCCACTTTATCAAATATGCGACCTGTAATTGGGGACATAATCCCCATCAATATCGCACCCGGCATCATCAGAAGCCCTGATTCAATTGGTGAGAACCCACGAATATTTTGCAGGAAAATAGGAAGCAGGATCATACCTGCAAACATCGCCATCGTCACGAGCATATTGATGATCGTTGTTAATGTATACATGTTGTACTTGAAAATACGGAACTCAAGCAGTGGATGATCTGTTGTCAACTGACGAATAACGAACAGAATCAGGGATATCGCACCTACAACAAGGCATCCAATGACAATTGCACTGCCCCATCCATCGGTACCCGCATCACTGAATCCGTAGAGCAAACTACCAAAACCAAGTGTAGATAAAATAACGCCTGGATAATCCAATTTAGGTTTGGACTGGCGTGTTACATTTTTGACAAAAGCAATACCGATTGCCGTAGCAATAATAGAGAATGGCAAGATGATGTAGAACAACAATCTCCAGGAGTAATGCTCAACCACATAACCTGAAAGTGTAGGCCCAATCGCAGGAGCCAGAATCATCGCGATCCCCATGGTTCCCATGGCCTGACCGCGTTTCTCAATCGGGAAGATGGTCAGGAATACAACGGTCATCAGAGGCATCAGGATACCTGCACCTGCCGCTTGAATAACACGACCTACCATCAGAATGGTGAAGGTTGGACTAAGACCACAGACTAACGTACCTATGGTAAAGAGAGTCATCGCTGTAATAAAAATTTGACGTGTTGAGAATTTCGCAATCAGATATGCCGTAACTGGAATCAGTACACCGTTGACGAGCATATAACCCGTAGTTAACCATTGGGCTTTGTTAGCATTGATCGCGAGGTCTTCCATGATTTTAGGAAGCGCTACGTTCATCAGGGTTTGGTTCAGGAATGCCACAAAGGCACCAATTAACAATGCCGCTACAATCGGGCCTTTCTTGATGTTGTCCATCGCGGAGGATGGAGCTGCAGCAGTAGTCGTACTCATATGTTGTTCATCTCTCTTCCTTGTAACTTTTCAATCATTTGACTATGAATTCTAAGTAGGTGTTCGAGGTCTTCCTTCGATATATCCAGAATGGGTGACACTCTCTCCATCCACAAATGGTGTGTTTCCTGTTGGGCCTGCTCCCCTTTATCCGTGATCTGAAGTTTAACGGATCGGCGGTCAGCATCTGAACGTGTCCGAACGATATACTCGCCCTTGACCAACCGCTCCACAACAGCACTCATGGAACTGCTGCCCATATGGCATAGCTCAGCCACTTCATTGATGCCGATCGAAGGACGCTCCCTCAGGATGGATAACACCATAAACTGGATCGAAGTCAGCTCGATCTCCTTGTTTTCATTCCAAAATGCTCGAAAAAGCATTTGATTCACCTGGCGGAACGAATTGATAATATAGAATACTTCATACGTATCAGTCATTGTTTCACCCTTTTACTTTTGGAATATAATATTTCGTACACGAAATATCAGGGGAACAATTACTTATTATAACAAAAATATTTACATAGTCAACTCTTTACATATGATTTTATCGAAATAATACTAGGTCATGCTAAATGAGATATATCCATGCCTTTAATCAACTCACTTGGACACAGTGTGTATCATATGTAATTTTCAAATAAAATAACCACAGGACTCCTGCATGAAACGAGCAGGCACACCTGTGGTTGTTCAGATAAATCAACATCGGTTCATACCGAAGTCGATAATGCAGGCTCTTTGGTCTTGGGCGTTGTCATTTTGCCTAACAGATATACCAGCAGTTGTTGATTGTGCATTGAAATGTTACTAAGTACGGAATTCATGAATTGATTACGGATGGTGATGCCCCGCTCTGTTTCCATTCTTCCTTTGTCGGACAGAGATACCCATACAATGCGTCGATCCTGATTATCCCGATTCCTGCGAATCAGATCGTTCTTCTCCATACGATCGAGCAGCATGGTTACGGCAGCTGGCGTCGTCGCCAGAAAAGGAATCAGATCGGAAGGTTTCATCTTCTGATGATCCTCAAGTACCTCCAGAACAGCCAGTTGAGCCTCCGTCAATGAGGGTGCCAGCTCTTGATCCATATGCAGTTTATAATCTTTGGTTAATCTGGACCAACACTTGGCAAAATCGGAATTATACATCTTACATCGCTCCTCTCTGCAACCGGTTATCACTTCACCTGCTTAAGTTTTCGCGCTTCAAAGCCGCATTCCTGCTGCCTTTTTTCAATTTCCTAGCGATCGACCGTAATCGACGAAGGTTGTTAAACTTCGCATGAATGCCCTCTTCTAATCCGCCTTCGAACAACAAAAAAAGACTCCTCGCATGACAGGATTAGCTGTTCTGCGAAAAGTCTCGTTTGTTGTTTTTATGAAGATGATGTTGGTTGATTCTCATTGAAGTCCCTTAGAAGTTCAACAATCTCGTCCTGTTTGTCCACATGAACGATCAGTTTGCCAATATGTTTGCGCTCTGTAATCGGAACACCTTCCGATGATATCGGATACACCTGGCCTTCTTTGGTCATTACCGTGATATTACGTTGCTCTTTGCAATAAAACGCGCCAACAATGCTGCTGCCATTCGGTTTCACTCGTTTGCCTTCCTTGAACTCGAATGTGGCAAGCCCCTTGCCTCCACGACTCTGCACTGCGTAATCGAGGAGTAATGAACGTTTACCATATCCCAGATCGGACAACACGGCAACTTCACCTTCATCTCCTTCTACCCATAGAGCCGATACAACTTCATCTGTATCTCTTAACTGAATACCACGAACACCACCAGACACACGACCCATCGGATTGACTTCGTCCTCTCGGAAACGAATCGCCATGGCTTCTTTCGTAATCAACAAAATATCTTGTCCACCTGTACTTAGATGTACAGATAATACTTCATCGTCCTTGCCCACTTTACAAGCCGCAACTGCACCGGAACGCTTGGTAACGTAATCCTTCAGCTCCGTTCGTTTCACCTGTCCTCTTCGCGTAACGAAGACCAGACTGTGATTCGGCTCTTCAAAGGATTTCACAGCAAGCACACTTGCAATACGGTCATCTTTCGCAAGTGGAATCACGTTCACAATCGCTGTGCCCGGGTCTTTCCACTTGAATTCAGGTACCTGGTGAACAGGTAACAGGAAGTACTGACCTTTCCTCGTAAAGACAAGCAGATTCTCAAGCGTATTTACTTCCAAGACCTGAGCGATATAATCGCCGTCTTTCACACCACTTCCGCTCCGTTCACCACCAGAACGTGTAAAGGACTGCATGCCTGTACGTTTCACATACCCCTCTTTGGATAACGTAACAAATACATCTTCCGCATTCACAAGTACTTCGAGATTAACCTTAAGTTCTTCTACTTCACCCTGGATCGCAGAACGACGGTCTATGCCGTATTTCTCACGAATCTCCATTAATTCTTTGCGGATGACTCCGATGAGCTTGCGGTCACTATCCAGAATGGATTGTAATTGCGCAATTTTTTTCATCAGTTCACCGAGTTCCTTTTCCAGAGAATTGATCTCCAGATTCGTCAAACGGTACAATTGCAAAGTAAGTATGGAATCCGCTTGGCGTTCTGTGAATCCAAACATCCACATCAGGTTATTTTGGGCATCCTGACGGTTTTTCGATGCTTTGATCGCTGCAATGACCTCGTCGAGGATGTTAAGTGCTTTTACCAGGCCCTCGAGCACATGCGCACGGTCTTGCGCCTTCTCCAGCTCAAACCGGGTACGGAAGGTTACAACTTCCCGCTGATGGGCAATGTAAGCCTCGAGAATCGATTTCAATCCTAATTGGTGAGGTGCTTTATTCACAATCGCAACCATATTGAAGTTATAGGTGACTTGCAGATCGGTTTTCTTCAGCAAATAAGCCAAAATGCCTTGTGCATCCGCTTCTTTTTTCAACTCAACCACGATTCGCAGACCTTCACGTCCACTCTCATCACGCACTTCGGCAATACCTTCAACCTTCTTCTCAAGTCGAATGTTCTCCATCGCTGTAACCAGACGAGACTTCACGACCTGATAAGGGATCTCGGTAATAACGATTTGCTGTTTGCCACCACGCATGTTTTCAATCTCGGTTTTGGACCGGATATAGATCCGCCCTTTACCTGTGCGATAAGCATCAAGAATGCCATCGCCGCCCATAATCAATCCGCCTGTCGGAAAGTCAGGACCTTTCATAAACATCATGATCTCATCCAGCTCAATGGATGGTTTTTCCATTACAGCGATGGAAGCATCAATGACCTCACGTAGATTGTGAGTAGGGATCTCCGTTGCAAAGCCCGAGGAAATTCCGCTAACACCATTAACCAGCAAGTTCGGATAACGGGATGGTAATACAACCGGTTCTTTGGCCGTATTATCAAAATTATCCTTAAACAGAACGGTCCGTTTCTCGATATCGCGAAGCATCTCCATCGCGATGGGCGACAAACGGGCCTCCGTATACCGCATCGCCGCTGCCGGGTCATCATCCTGTGATCCCCAGTTACCATGACCGTCCACGAGCATATGGCCCATTTTCCATGGCTGTGCCATCCGCACCATACCCTCATAGATCGAAGAGTCACCATGAGGATGATAATTACCCATTACGTCCCCAACGGTTTTGGCAGACTTGCGGTAAGTCTTGTCAGGCGTATTACCTGAATCGTACATGGCGTACAGAATACGCCGCTGTACAGGCTTCAACCCATCCCGTACGTCGGGAATGGCTCGATCTTGAATAATATATTTGGAGTAGCGACCGAAACGGTCCCCTACGACCTCTTCGAGAAAGGCCGGCATAAATTGTTCTGATGGACTCATTCCAAGCACCTTCTATTCTTCGTACTCTGTAAAGTCGACGTTCTCTACAATCCAGCGTTTACGCGGATCAACCTTATCACCCATGAGCGTAGATACACGACGTTCTGCTTTTGCCGCATCAACAATCTGTACCTTCAGCATCGCACGAGTTTCCGGATTCATCGTTGTCTCCCACAGTTGATCCGGATTCATCTCACCAAGCCCTTTATAACGTTGAAGCTCAACATTATTACCGAATTCCTTCATATAATTCGCCAGTTCTTCATCCGTCCATGCATATCGAACGCTCGCGAGCTTACCAGACTTACGAGTAAGTTTGTACAATGGCGGCTGTGCTATATATACTTTGCCTGCATCAATTAATGGCTTCATATAACGATAAAAGAAAGTTAACAACAGCACCTGAATATGTGCGCCATCCGTATCAGCATCGGTCATAATGATAATTTTGGAATAATTGCTGTCTTCAACTGCAAATTCGGTTCCAATACCCGCCCCAATCGCCGCTGTAATGGCACGGTATTCTTCATTTTTGAGAATGTCGGCCAGCTTTGATTTTTCCGGATTGAGCGGTTTACCCTTGAGCGGCAGAATAGCCTGAATCTTCGAGTCACGTCCCTGTTTGGCAGAACCACCTGCGGAATCCCCTTCGACAATAAATAACTCATTGCGGGTAAAATCCTTTGATTGCGCCGGCGTTAGTTTGCCGTTCAGGTTGGAACTTTCGCTACGTTTCTTGCCTGTGCGCATATCATCCCGTGCTTTGCGAGCCGCTTCTCTGGCTCTGGAGGCTTGAACCGCTTTGCGAATTAACGTTTGCGCTACCTGCGGGTTTTCTTCCAGAAACCTTTGAATATTCTCAGACACGACCGAATCCACTGCACTTCGAGCGGAAGCGCTACCGAGTTGATCCTTCGTCTGACCTACGAATTCAACCTCAGACATTTTGACACTGATGACGGCCATCATACCTTCACGTAAATCATTGCCTTCGAGGTTTTTATCTTTTTCCTTAATCATGCTGGTACGCCGTGCGTAGTCATTCATTACACGGGTATACGCAGCCCTGAATCCGGTCTCATGAGTACCGCCACCCCGAGTAGGGATCGAGTTCACGAATGAAGCGAGCGTTTCCGTATAACCCGCGTTATACTGGATTGCCACTTCGACTTCAATGTCATCCTTCTCCGCATAGAAGTGAATGACATCATGCAGCACGTCTTTATTTTCGTTAAGAAAAGCAACGAACTGGCTTGCTCCACCTTCATACATGTATTCATCCTGATTGCCTGAACGTTCGTCCTTGAGCACAATTCTCAGACCCGAATTCAGAAAAGCAATCTCCTGAAGACGTTCTGCCAGTGTATCATAATTGAATTGAATGCCGCTCTGGAACACGCGAATATCCGGTTTAAATGTAACTTTCGTACCTGTCCGATTGGTATTACCCAACACTTCGAGACCGGACACCGATTCTCCGACATGTTCAATCCCTTTTTTGTCCTGCCAATATTCGAATCGCTGACGATGAATCTTGCCATCACGGAAAATCTCGACTTCAAGCCATTCGGACAATGCGTTTGTAACTGACGCACCTACACCGTGCAAACCGCCGGATTTTTTGTATCCTGATCCACCGAACTTACCGCCTGCGTGCAAAATCGTAAACACGACCTGGGGAGTAGGAATCCCTGTTTTATGTATACCTGTCGGAATTCCCCTTCCGTTATCCTGAACCGTAATAGAACCGTCCTTATGCAGTGTGATATCGATTTTGGAGCAGAATTTGGCGAGATGTTCGTCGACAGCGTTGTCCACAATTTCCCATACCAAATGATGTAGACCTGAAGTGCTGGTGCTGCCGATGTACATCCCCGGCCGTTTCCGTACCGCTACCAACCCTTCAAGTACTTGAATGTCGTCCGCGTCGTAGCCTGAAGACCCCTGTCCTCCGCCTGTCGAACCTGCCGACATATCGATTTGCTCGACCATTCATGCTCCCCCTTCTTAACTTGCAACTAAAAAAATGCCTAAAATGCAAACAGATGTTTTCTTATCCTTGTCCATTTTAATTCAAGATATCCCGTTTCGTAAAGACAAGGAATGACACAATGAGTGAAGCAACGCCCCAAACACTAAGCACAATAAGGGAAAAACCTAAATTCATACCCTCGATTGGCGGTAATCCACCCGACAAATAATTCGGAAGTTCGAGGTTAACCATGAACAGATACTTCGCTGTCTGCCAGGATGCTGCCATGCTGGTCAAGATTGTTCCTGCAATCAGAGCGGCCATCATGATAACAATACTTGCAGCAGTACTGCGCACAAGCACAGATACCATAAACGCAAGCATAGCCACAATTACACTTACAAACCAGATCAGTCCTGCCTGCATAAGCATATACAGCCACTGGTCTACAGCATGTACTGCCGACATATCGACATCCGTTCCCACAACCTTGAATCCTGTGAAGATCGGCATGTTGAAGCCTTTGTAGCCAAAGACGGCACCCGATATGACATAACATATAATGTAGGCTGATACCACTATGATCGAAACAAACATAATCAGCGTAATTAATTTGCTCAGAAGCACTTTCCAGCGTCTAACCGGACGCGTTAAAAGCATTTTAATCGTACCTGTCGTACGTTCACCCGAAACAAGATCTGAAGCAATAGCCATGATTAACAGTGGAATAAACAACCCAACCGCATTGTTCATGAACTCCCGCGTAAAGGTAACACCACCAGGTTCTTTGGGATTGATGTCATTTTCGAGATAGTACTGCATCTGCTGGATATATACAGTTCTATATTTTTTGTATTCTTCAGGCACCCGATCGCTACCGAGCGAGTTTTGGTTGTCAGTGATGGCCTGTTGCAGTTCAAGCCGCCAATCGCCGCCAAACTTGTCCCGGTTATTCTCCGCAGATTTCATCTGGGCATACGTAAACATCGGTACGAGGATCGCAAGTACAATAAATATAATATAAAGCCGTTTTTTCTTCACCATCTTAATCGTTTCATTGCGAATCAGCGGCATGATATTATTCAATGGATTCACCTTCTGTCATTTTTAAGAATAGTTGTTCGAGCGTAGGCTGAATCCGTTGTACCCCTTCAACCTGTACACCAGCTTGAACCATCTGTTGCACCATATCAGGAATTCGATCTTCGTGCATCTCGGCAACCACAGCGTTGGGACCAAGGCCCGCAACAATGGTATCATCCATCACATCCGCAGGTCGACCTACCAGAGCAATGCCTGCATCCTGCAACATCTTTTTGCCTTGCTCCAGTGGTGAAATGTGCCAGATAGCCAACTTCGAATGATCTTCAATCAGTTCGCTAACGCCTCCAACAGCAAGCACACGTCCAGCACTGATAATGGCTACTCTGTCACAGAGAAGCTGGATCTCACTTAGCAAGTGACTGCTGACAAATACAGCCATACCTTCACTGGCAAGTTGTTTAATAAAGACACGTAGTTCCTTAATGCCTTTTGGATCAAGGCCGTTCGTCGGTTCATCCAGAATGAGCAGACGTGGACGCCCAAGCAACGCTTGCGCAATACCTAGCCGTTGACGCATCCCCAGTGAGTATGTTCTGACTTTATCATGAATGCGCTGATCCAATCGTACAATATCCACGACTTCCTGAATCCGCTCGTTGTCCACACCTGGTTGCATGCGTGCAAAATGCTCCAGGTTCTCCCACCCGGTCAGATATGTATATACCTCCGGATTCTCAACAATGGAGCCTACATACTTCAAAGCACGTTCAGGGTCCCGATTCACATCATAACCACAGACTTTGATTTTTCCTTCTGTCGGTTTAATCAGATCGACCAGCATCCGTATGGTCGTTGTTTTTCCGGCACCGTTGGGACCGAGAAATCCGAAGATTTCACCAGGTTTTACGTCAAATGTAACGTCCTTAATGATCCATTTGCGTCCGATCCGCTTCTTCAGATTTTGTACGGACAGGACGGAATCATACTGCTGCTCTGCCATTTAATTTCCGCTCCCTTCTGCCGGTGTATCCGCCTGGAATTCCTGTGCAATCCGAACTGCAATTTGCTCATAACCTTGTCCGTTGGGATGGAAATGATCTGACGAGAGATACTCCCCCAGATGGTTTTCAAATAAATCGAATGTAGGGACCAGTGTCATCTTGTCCTCATTGTTCAAAATAGCCAGTGCAGCGTCGTTCCATGCAGCAACAACCGCATTACCTGGCTCCTCCAGTTCCTTCACATCACCAAACGGATTGTACAACCCTATGTACGCAATCTGTGCATCGGGATTGATTTCTTTTACTTTCTTCAATATATCCTGAAGGCGTTTCGATGTTTCCGGCAAAGCCGCTGCCAATTGCTCTGCAGTTGGCGGATCTTCCCCCTGCAAAACCTGTCCGCCTTGGAAGAGATCATTCGCGCCGATCGAGAGCAAAATAAAATTGGACTGTTGCAGGACGTAACGCACACCTTGCTCATCCAGTTTTGTCAACAAAGCATCAGTTCTCAAACCATTAACACCCAGATTATTAAGAACTTGAACGTCATATCCTTTATCTTTGAGCAGGTTCCCTGCACGTCTCACAAAGCCAAGTCCTTCATCATCCCCTGTACCTCTTGCCAAAGAATCGCCAATGACGGCCATCCGTATCTTGCCATCTTCCACGACCGCTGGTTCTCCCAAATCCTTAGGTGGTGCAGTTGTCTCTTGGCCTGTAGTTAACGCAGAATCTCCCTCGGGGAAAATCACGTCTTTGATGGCATATCCAAATCCAAATAACAACAACAAGGTTGCCAAGATGGATACTGTACTGACAGTTCTCCAGATCCATGGTGCTGAATCAAGGCTTTTTTTCTTTTTCATCATCACATCTCCGCTCATGTACACCAGTCCGGGTGCTTTATAATTTATAATGACTTTACATTAAGGCGTGTCTGAAAATCCGCTTCCTTCGGAGTTTTCAGACACGCCCTGATGATGCTATTCCTAAATAACATAAATGTTCTGTCGTTAATTTGCAAATTTTGGCGCTACATTCGCAGAATTCATTTTCCATATGTAATTTTAAGGAAAAAAGGTTATGCCACACACAGATTTCAACTGTGCTGGCATAACCTTGTGATAAACAAATTTTTAATTACTTCATTAAATTCAGTGTTCAAAAGTTCGGTTTTCAGTACCGAGAAGATGGGATAAAGCTAGAAATGGAGTAGCGTAGCGTAGGGAAATCTACGTGAGCAACGGACATTTCGGCTGAATCCCATATTCGATGCTGATGATGCCATCAGGCATCATTCGTAATCAAAAGCGAACTTTTTGAACAACCTCTAAAATTCTTATTTACCGATAAACTCTTGAGCCCAATACCCGTTGTAGAAACCTACACCGATATGCGTAAAGTTTTTGCTCAAGATATTGGCACGGTGGCCTTCACTATTCATCCAGGCTGTTACCACTTCCTGAGGTGTTTTTTGTCCTTTGGCAATATTCTCGCCTGCATAGCTATACGTTACTCCGAATTGCTTCATCATATCAAACGGAGAACCATACGTTGGTGACTGGTGATCAAAATAGTTATTGTTGCTCATATCTTTTACTTTGGCTACAGCTACTTTGTCCAGAAGGGCATCCGAAGACAAAGCGCTCAGACCTGCTTTGGCACGCTCAGCGTTCACAAGTTTTACAACTTGAGTAGCAAAGTCTGATTGTGTGCTTTCGCTACCATTATTACTTGTATTGTTACCTGTGCTACCCGTGTTCGAAGGATCTTTAGCCGGTGTAGTTGCCGGTTTTTCTTCTTGAGTTGGTTGAGCAGGTTTTGTCGGTTGCTCCGGCTGAGTTGTTGGCTGAGTTGGTTTTGTTGTCGGTTCAGCAGGTTTAGTGGTTTGATCAGGCTGCGTAGCAGGCTTCTCTACAATTTGTCCTTCGGATACTGTGTATCCGTTTTGTTTGAGCCATTGCTCAATGTATGCTTTCAGGCTGTCTGTACTTGTAATCTTGTACGTTGCGGTAGTTTTATATGTTGAATCTGCAGCAGACGCGGAAGCAGGGAGCATAACCCCTACGGCCAATACGGCTGTCAGACTGCTCGTCACGACGGTTTTCATCCATTTCTTTTTCAAATTCATTCATCTCCTTAAGATTAGTTATTACAACTTTGTAATTAATACTCTAGCAGTATATCAATTCATAAAGAGATTGTGAACCCATAAATTATGGAAAAGTAACTTTTTTGTCATTTTTAGAGCGTTTCAAACACGCCCTGATGGCTTATCCTTCATGCCTCTATCCCTGTCTGCAAAAGCATAAAAAAAAGACATTCGGACTAAAAATGCTAGTCGAATGCCACTTCACCATCTATTTATCATTCACGACACCAGAAGGTGCAGATCAGGATATAATGAGAATTTTCATGCTATAAAAGAACCTTTTTATACTATAGAAGAACTTTACTGAACCGATAGCCTCTCTTCTGAAAACCAATGTGCTCATAAAAAGAGTACGTTGTTGAAGTCACTTCACGGTTCGCACCCGTGACAAACAGTTGTTTACCACCTTGCTGTCTGCCCCAATCTTCAGCACGAGCCATCAGACGACGGCCAATTCCACCACCACGATGTTCCTGACCTACGATTAGAGAAGTAATTTGTGCGGCAGGTTCTGGATAGGCATGATTTTGCACACATTGCAAGCCAATCACACCAATAATTTGTTCATCCACTTCGGCAACAAGCATGCACGCATTTGGATTGGTTTCCAAACATTCAATGCGTTCTTTCATGACATTGGCTGTTGTCGGATAGCTGACCTCTCGCATCAGTCCCGTTACCGCTTCAGCATCTCGCAGCTCACACTCTCGGATCATCAGTACAGGGGCCTCAACATTATTGGACATGATTTACCTCCACTTTCAGCATATTAGCGGCTTGCACCGCTGTTTTACGAGCTTCTTCCACATCTTGGCCAGCACTTAGGGCTACAGCCATTCGGCGTCCTACTTTGGTCTCAGGTTTGCCAAATACACGAATCTGAGTACGAGGAAGAGCCAGTGCTTCTTCAATCCCGCCTACAGTAAAGTCAGATGTTTCATCATTAGCCTTCAGCGTTGCTGAAGCTCCCGGTGTCAACAGATGTACACCTGTGACCGGAAAACCAAGAATTGCACGTACATGCAGCGCAAACTCAGAACTGTCTTGCGTCACCATTGTAACCATGCCTGTGTCATGCGGACGAGGAGATACCTCGCTAAACACAACACCATCCGGAGTCAGGAATAATTCCACTCCAAACAGTCCATAACCGCCAAGTTCATCCGTAACGGATTTGGCAATATGACAAGCCTGCTCCCATTGTTCAGGAGTCATTGCATGAGGTTGCCAGGATTCGACATAATCCCCATCCTTCTGAATATGGCCGATCGGAGGACAGAATACGGTGCCTGATACAGACCTAACGGTAAGTAATGTAATCTCACTGTCAAATTGCACAAAGCTCTCCACGATAACACGGACGGATTTGCCACGAGCTCCCGAAAGAGCAATGTTCCAACAATCCTCCACGTCGCCCGGTGTACGGCATACACTCTGCCCTTTGCCGGAAGAACTCATCAATGGTTTAATGACACAAGGTGTGCCAAGCTCACGTACGGCTTCCTGAAGTTGTTCCAGGTTGTCCGCAAAAAGGTAGTCAGCTGTCGGAAGTTTCAATTGTTCAGCTGCAAGCCGACGGATGCCTTCGCGATCCATCGTTAAACGTGCAGCTCGGGCAGTAGGTACTACACAAAATCCCTCTTCCTCAAGCTCCAGTAAAGCTTCTGTTGCAATAGCTTCAATCTCAGGTACGATGTAATGAGGTTTTTCTTTACGGATCAATTGTTTCAAAGCTTCGGCATCCAGCATGTCGATGCAGTAAGACCGGTGCGCGACCTGCATCGCAGGTGCGTTCTCATAACGATCAACAGCGATCGTCTCTACTCCCAGTCGTTGGGCCTCAATAACGACCTCTTTTCCCAATTCTCCACTGCCTAGTAGCAGCATTTTTTTGGCTTGAGCCGTAAAAGGAGCACCCCACATGTTCTTTCCAATCCTCCCAAAGAGAAATCTTCTATATCTGTCTCTCTATTTTCGGGGTTTTGGTTAAAGATTGCAAGAGTGCACCCTATTTTTCTTGTGAATTTTACAAGATTTTTTGTGTTTTTTCGATCAAATTTTACAATTACCGCTCACAGATTCGATACTCCTTCCATTCCTCCCATAATTAAGGAAATGTTAAAACAGCAGACGCTAATACTCCAGTGAATCGGAATACGCTAACAAATCCCAAGTTTAATGACTTGGGATTTGTCGATTTTTTTCTCTGAAGATTTCATTATGGGAAGAAACATAAGCCATCTTGGGTGCGTCGGGCGTCATATATTGTTTCGCACTATTGACTGCCACGATCGCATCATTGAAGGCTCCTGCAATGAGTCTAACTTTGCTTTCGTGCGTCGCACAGTCCCCTGCTGCAAAAACACCAGGGAGACTCGTCTGTGCATGGTGGCTCATTAGAACCATTCCATCGTTCATTTCTAAGCCACAACTGGCAAGATCACTTAGATTGCTTTTATATCCGTGACTAATGACGACTTCATCCACTTCTAACACTACATTGTCCTGACTTTCCATATGCGTAATCACAACCTGCTCGATTCGCTTACCATTGTTATGAAGTTGCGTGATGCTATATGGCGTTCTCACATCCGTTATGTTGTTCATCTCGCTGACATTCCGTTCCATTGCACGAAACTCAGTATTCCGGTGGATTACGACTACGCTGCGAGCAAGTTTAGCAAGTTCAATTGCCCAGTCTACAGCACTGTTGCCTCCACCCGAAATGAGTACACGCTTCCCAGCGAAATGTTCTGGATTTTGCACGGTGTAATGAAGATTCTCTTGCTCATATTCAATCGACTCCTGAAGCTCCAGCTTCTGAATCTCTGCGATACCGCGGCCTACTGCGACAATGATCGTACGCGTATAGTGTATCTCCCCTCCAGCGGTATACATACTCCATATTCCGTTATCCAGTCGGGAGAACCTTTCTATCTGGCAATTCAATACAACCGGTGGATTAAACGTATTCGCTTGCTGAACAAGCCATTCGATCAACTTCGAACATTTCATAGGTGGCAGTCCACCTACATCCCAAATTGTTTTTTCCGAATAGGTATGCAGAAAACCACCAAGCTGGTCTTTACCTTCTATGATTTTGACTTTCATATCACGCATCCCTGCATAAAAAGCTGCATACATGCCAGCAGGGCCGCCTCCAATGATGGTTACATCATAGATGTCTTCTTCATTCATTTTAAACACCCCCTGTTAATTGAGTTATGAACTAGAGATTCATGTAACAGATGCAGATGCTTTATTTATTTTTTTCTTCAAAAGCAGTCACAATATCATCAATGACATATTCGTCGGCAAGCGGAGACATGCCCAGATTGAACCATTCCTTGCCACCCACCATGTAAACACGGTCCTGCTTGACAGCTTTCAAATTTTTCCATAACGATGTCGATAACATATCTTCAAATTTCTTTTTA
The DNA here is from genome assembly GCF_012912005.1 of Paenibacillus sp. SZ31. Lineage (GTDB taxonomy): Bacteria > Bacillota > Bacilli > Paenibacillales > Paenibacillaceae > Paenibacillus. The sequence goes on along the minus strand of NZ_JABBEA010000017.1, from coordinate 115,390 downwards.
ATTTCCGGATTTGTCTCATCATCCAGCTGAACGATCAGATGATCTGCGTCGTATTCAGGCAGTACTTCCAAGGATACGGACATGGCTGTTTGATCTTTCGGGAAATTAGGAAGTGGATTCATTCCCAATCGTTTATGGACAAAGTTTCCTCGGTCGAGATTCTCGCCATGAAGTACGATTTCTTTTTCCATCACTCTAATGTAGAGAACCGTCTCCTCACCAATCAGATTGTGCAATTTGTCGGCAGCTACCTTCTCCTTTGCTACCAAATCCTGAATTACCTTTTCTGCCTGTTCTTCTTTGTCCAAAATTTTGGCCATATCCCGCAGTTCATCGCGCCAATCATCACGCTGTGGCAAAAGTACGGTAGGTGCAATCAGAGTAAGTTGATCATAGTCCTTTTTAGACCACCAGTCAGGAGCGATAATTAGATCCGGAGCTGCCTCCATGAGGGCTTCAAAATTAGGCGTTCTTCCTATTCCCATTTTCATCGTGTTTGCAAATGGCTCTTGCAAGTAAGAAGGAAAATCCTCATGGTAGTTCTGTACAGCAATGGGTACGATGCCAAGTGAATATAAAAATTCTGGATATACAACGGACAAACCCACTACTTTTTGCGGATTTACCGGAATTTCAACTTCTCCCATTTCCGTGTTCACTTTCTTCACCTGACTTGCGTCTGTTGTTGAAGAATTAGCGGTACCCGCTTCTTGTCCCTCGCTCGTAGATGCTTCTTTGCCTGCTGCCCCGCAAGCCGAAATAACGAGCATCAACATCATTGTGCATATTACAGTTAACCATCTGAATCTCATTCTCTATGTACCCCCTATAAGTCATTAATATGACAATGTTTAATCAATAATAATTATCATTATCACTAAGATATAGGAGTAGTATAATAAAATATCTTCTGGCATGATATTGACTATTCAGACTTTTTGCTATGGACGATCTTGCCATAGTTTTAATATTTCATCCAACATAAGCTCATGGGTAAACGCAGTGTAGTCCAGCAGGACGCTCGACAAAAGGATGTCCACTCTGCCATTCTGCACCGCCAACAACGCAAGCCATTCTTCAGACTTCCGTACATCAGTCCATGTCTGCCTGGATGTCTCATCATCACCCACAATCAGTAATATTCTTTCAACGTTGAGAACAGACAGCTCCTTAATGCTCACTGTGCCCCGTTCCCAATAAGTCTCAATTCCTTCGGGACCCTCCATTTGCATATCAACGTAAAAAACGGAAGCAATGCTCCTTTGGCCTAACATCTGCAATTTTTCGCCATATACTTTGAGCACAACCAGCCTGTCTTTACGTATGAAATCTGCAAGCTGATTCTTAATAATTGTTGCCTTCTCTTCATATCTTTGAAGCCATACCTCTGCAATATCCGATCTGTCCAAAAAGCTTGCAACATATCTCAAATGTTCTCTCCAATCGCCTTTTTCCCACGGTAGGTCACACACAGGAGCAATGGAGTGAAGCTGACTTTGCAGAGCCGCAGACTCCGTGCCAGCGGTAATAATATAATCAGGTTTAACTAATCGAAGCTGTTCCAGCCAGATGGTCTCCTCCTCTGCGAGTGGCATAACTTTGTCCGTTTCATATTTACGTCTGTAATAGTATGTCCACGGATGACTTGCCCGCGCAGCACAGGGAATGATCTGCAATGCAAGCAGTATGCCAATGCTCACAGAATGAACCGCAGCAATTTTTTGTTTGCTATTACGTATAAATGCTGCCGGTGGAATACCGGAGATTTGTTTAAATTTACGACGGAAATACGTCTCATCCTGATAACCCACGTACGATGCCACATCCTTGAGTCGATAACTGTGATCATTTCTCATTAAGATCTGGGCTTGTTTGATTCGATAAAAGGTCAAATAATCCACTGGACTGTAGCCATATCTTTTTTTGAATAAACGCATGAAGTGTCGCGGGCTCATTCGTGCAACATTTGCTAATTCCTCGATGGTTAATCTCTTCGCGTAATTCTGCTCCATATAGGCTTTAACATGTTCAATCGGTGAAGTCAGATCCGTCTTTTCTGCATAGGCTCCGTCGTAAAACATGGTATACAGCAGTTCCTGAAAACGGATCTGACCATAGTACCGTTGCAAGCCATCCTTCTTCAATGTATGGTGGTAAATCATCTGGCAGATCACGCCAACAGCAACGGGTGAAGATGAGGTGACCTCACCATTCACTTCATTACGCAAAAGTTGTTTCATCATATCCAGGGCTGTTTCACCCTCCTGCTCCAGTGCGTACATGACATCAAAGTTCATGTGATACACGCCTCGTTCATCCAACGAACGCACATTCGCCTCAACCAGCTGCCCTGGGAAGCCTATGTACAGTCCACCAGCCTTTAATTCGATGAAACTCCCATCGATCTTTAACCAGCCTTGTCCACTGGCTACAAATAATAACATGTATGTTTCAATGAAGTGTTTCCTCAGAAGCCACTCCGTCGCAGGACCACTCGTATAATTGACATTAATGAGCCTAAAGTTCATATGATCCAGGTGATCAAAATGCTCTGATTTTATTTCGTTGTTGTGCATTTGCATTGATCTCCCTCCAGCCATGAACGATTGTATACATTTCATTCTTCAAAAATATAACATACCACACTACCGATTAAAAAAAACACTCCGGCTATCCTCTATGCCTGTCTTCAATGAATAAGATGTACTTATTATTGAAGGATCAGGCTAAAGAACGCCAGAGTGTTATAAGTTCATAGGTGATCAGACGCTTAATGGGCGTCCAAAAAGTTCATCACAAAAATCTGTATTGAGCTTCTATTAATCCATTATAGATGCCTTGTTTTTGAATAAGCTGCTCATGGTTTCCTTCTTCTTTAATTTCACCATGATCCAAGACGATAATGTTATCTGCATTCCGGATAGTGGAGAGACGGTGAGCGACCATAAAGGACGTTCTTCCCTGTAACAGTACCTTCAACGCTTCCTGAATTTTCAGCTCTGTTTCGGTGTCGATGCTGGCTGTAGCTTCATCCAGAATCAATATGCGCGGATTAGCGAGGAGCGCACGGGCAAAGGATAACAATTGCCGTTGTCCCATGGACAATACGTTACCGCGTTCCTCTACTTCGGTATCATATCCGCCAGGCAGCTTCATGATGAACTCATGTGCATTGACTGCTTTTGCCGCGTCCTCCACTTCTTCATTGGTTGCATCCAATCGTCCAAATCGAATATTGTCACGAATGGTGCCCGAGAAGATGAACGTATCCTGCAATACAATACTGATCTGGCTGCGTAAACTCTCTACCGTTACATCCCGCACATCCTGTCCGTCAATGGTGAGACGTCCGCCAGATATATCATAGAAACGACTGATCAGATTGATGATCGTACTTTTACCTGAGCCCGTATGACCGACAAGTGCAATCGATTGGCCAGCAGCCGCAGAGAAACTGATTCCTTTCAGCGCCTGTCTGCCCTTCTCGTATTCGAACACCACATTTTCGAATGCGATATCTCCTTTAATAGAAGGAAGTGGCTTGGCACCTGGTTTATCTGCGATACTTGGCTTTTCATCCATGAATTCGAAGATACGCTCCGATGATGCCATCGCAACCAACAGCTGATTATACATCTGTCCCAGACGGTTGATTGGGTCCCAGAAGTTGCCGACATAGTTGGCAAAAGCAACAAGTAATCCCACAGTCAATTGACCTTCCTGAATCAGGTAAGCACCAAACCAGAAGAGGATTAATGTACCGAATCCACCAGTAATCTCAATCAGTGGTCCGAAGCCCTGGTTCATCGCTGATGCTCTATCCCATGACTTTTTGCTGGACAGATTCATGTTGTCAAAATACTTCATGTTCTCTTTTTCCTGTGTGTAAGCCTGAGTCACTCGAATCCCCTGAATGGATTCATTCAAGTGGGAGTTAATCCGAGAGTTTTTCATGCGCACATCCTGCCAGGCACGACGGATCAGCACCCGCAGTTTGGTCGAGATGATAAACATGATCGGTACCGTAATAATTACGGCAAGACCCAGTTTCCAGTTAATCAACAGCAGGATCACAATGATCCCTAGGAGCTGTACGCAGTCGATCATGACGTTAACTGCACCGTTGGTAAACAGATCCTGAAGGGAGTTAATATCATTCGTAACACGTACCAGTACCGAACCTGCCGGTCTTTTGTCAAAAAAGTTAAAGGACAGCTTCTGGATATGCTTGAACAGATCCGAGCGAAGATCATAAATAACGCGCTGTCCAATAATATTGGTCAGTTTGATCCGGTACGTATTGGCAGCCCATTGAACGAGATACAAGAATAATATAGAGCCTGCTATCCAATAAAGCATAGTCATACTTGGCAACCCTGTTGCCGGTGCGATGGCCCGGTCAATCGCCAGACTGATCAGAAATGGTACGGACAATTTCGTAATGGTACCCAAGATCATCATTAGAATAACGAGTGGTAGCAGTTGTTTCGCATATGGTTTCATGTATGCAAACAAACGTCCGAATTCTTTCCAGTTAAACGGCTTTTCAATAATTTCATCGTCCTGATACACAAATCGTTCATTCAGTTTCTTCTCAGAGGCGCCTTTGGCCTCGCGCCTGTCTGCTATCGTTTCGGCACTCATGAATTCACCTGCTCCCCAGCCTCCCGCTTACCGCGGGCAATATAATCTGCATATTGAATTTTATAAACATCCTGGTATGGTCCAGGCACTTCAATGAGTTCGGTATGTTTACCACGTTGTACCACGCGACCTTCATCAAGCACCAGAATCTCATCTGCATGTCGTAGTGAAGATATCCGGTGTGCAATAATAAATGTCGTTCTGCCGCGCATAACTTCCTGGAAACCGGATTGAATCTCATGTTCCGTCTCCATATCCACGGCGCTGGTTGCATCATCAAGTACCAGAATTTTCGGATTTTTCAGCAAAGCCCTTGCGATCGCAATCCGCTGTTTCTGTCCACCCGATAATCCCATGCCGCGTTCACCAACCACCGTGTCATATCCATCCGGGAACTCCATAATGAAGTCATGAGCCTTGGCCAGCTTGGCTGCACGGATAATCTCATCCGTGGTGACGTTCTTAAGTCCGTAGGAAATATTATTACGAATACTGGATGAGAACAGGAATGTTTCCTGGAAAACAGAAGCGATCTGACTCCGCAAACTGCGGATGCCTATGTCTTTGATATTTTTGCCATCCAGCTTGATCGAACCCGAGTTGACGTTATATGCACGCATCAGAAGCTGAATGATGGTCGATTTACCTGAACCTGTTCCCCCGAGGAAACCGATTACAGAACCGGGTGCAGCATCAAAATTAATATCAGTTACCGCTGGCATTTTGTTGCCGTAGGCAAAGGTAACGGATTCAAATGTCACATGGCCGTTCACCTGGTCTGCCTCCACAATGACCGGATCTTGCGTTTCTTCAACATCCACTGGCGTATTCAGCAGTTCGAGCACCCGTTCACCTGAAGCTTTGGATTGCGTATAGTTGTTGATATGGAACCCAAGGTTCCACATTGGACCGATTATGTACCAGATCAAACTGAAAAAGGCAACGAGTTCACCGAGTGTCAGCGTCTTCTGTATAACCATTCTTCCACCGATCACCAGCAACAGCACGATGCTTACCGAAGCAAGAATCTCCATGATCGGAAAATAGCGACTCCACAATGTTGCGGCATGAATCTGATTCGTCTTGTAACGTTCATTACGTGTGGAGAATTTCTCCACTTCATATGGCTCACGTGCAAAGGATTTTACCGTACGTACGCCAGTGATATTCTCCTGTACCGCTGTCGTCAGTGAACTGAGCGCCAGCCGCATCTCCTGAAACGCAGGGTGAATTTTGGATTCGAATCTCAGCGCAACGAAGGCAAGTAATGGGATGCATATGAGCGTGAACAGCGTAAGCTGCCAACTCATGGTCATCATCATGATTGCGCCGAATACGACCATGAAAATCATGTTAAGAATCTGGGCGAAACCAAATCCGATAAAGTTACGGATGGCTTCCAAATCTCCCGTGAGGCGGGACATCAGATCACCTGTCTTGGCCGTATCATAATAACGGAAGGATAAAAATTGAAGCTTTTCGTAACATGCGTTACGAAGTCTGTACGCCAGGAAGTTACCCAAGCGCCCTCCAAAAAACCCATGTAAAAACTGCATTCCCGCTTTCAAAATAACTACACCTAACACAGTCAAGGCAATTATGGGAACGTCTTCAAAAGTTCGCGGAACAATAATGTCATCAATCAGTATCCTCAGCATGTACGGATACACTAACCCAAGTGCGGTCGCTAAGGCGAGGAACAAGATTGATACAAATAAATACGTTCGCTTTTCCCAAAAAAAGGTTTGCAGTTGCCTAAGAACATCCATGTTTCTCCTCCTCTTATGTCGTTCAAAAATACTATGAACATTTATGAAGTTTATCACCGTACCCCATTCGCGGCAAAGCGAATAACAGACCATATTCTGCCTGCTTTCAGCTTATTGACGCATTAACGAAGGTAAATACCCACCTTTCAATCAAATGTTTGAATATTCTCTTTATTTCAGGTTGTTCGTACCAAAAAAAGGCTCCCTGTATGCCTTTTCGGCAGGAGCCTTTTTGGGTTGATTTACGCAACATTTTCAATCTGTTGCTGTATCATTCATTTTGTTTTACAAAGACTTCCAGAGATTACGCGTTATACCGCGAATTTAACTGCGTTCCATCTGTTCCAGTTGTACAGACAAGCTCGACCATTGCTCGGCAGGAATTCCGCTTTCCAGGGTATCTTGAATTCCGCTCACCGCCTCGTCCAGACGTTCTTCCAACTGTCGGGATTGGTGTTGCAAGGATTGAAGAAGCTGGTTGTCATAAAACTGAATCAGCTTGTCTTGCGCAGCAGGAAGAACTTCAATGATCATCTGTTTGAGGACAGGATCAAGTGCCTCTTGTAACCGCTGACGCCCATCCCCTTCGAAGAACTGCTTCGGATTACGGAAGTAATTCAAATAGCTTTTCCATCCGGACGGTTCTTCCAGCCGAACCTCTTCAAGCACAGGTGTACTCCAACGTTCGTTCAGTGGCAGTGATACATCTACACCCCCAGATAACTGTCTCACCTCGTCTATACATTCCGTAACTTGCTTCATCAGCCAGGTCTGACCTGCCTGTTCGAGTCTGAGGGTTGTGGCGAGCAGTTCCTGCTCCAGTTCGATGGCAATCATGCGTAACAGTTCACGTCCACAGGCTGCAAAAGCCGTCTTCAAATTGCCACGATCCTCCCGAAGTACGGATGGATGGAATGCTTCTGCCATGAATAGACCAAGACGATAGGCAAGTCGCTGCCGCACATGGAACAGCAATTCTGCTGTTTCCTGAGACAATTCTTCCTTCATGGATCGCTCTGCAAGTCGCTGTATGCGTTGACGTGACTGTCCCTGAATGGTCTCCAGTTCATCCCGCCGCTGCTGCAATGCTTCCTCACCCTGAGCTGCATCCTCCGCACGCTTCTTCAGCCGCTGAATGACACGTGCCATCTCTTCGGAAGCACCACCGACGGCAAGATCGGCTAATTCTCTGCCAGCAAATTGGTTGAACTCTTCCTCAAACCGGATAAATCCGGATTGCTCCAGCAGATTCGAATCCCCGGCCATCTTGCCTTCCATCGCCTGTATGCTTGATACCGGGAAAAGTCTTGGTGCCCGAATTCCATTACTGCGCAGTTGGGTACTCACATGATCGAGAACCTGATCCAGTTCTTCCTCAGAGGAAGACAGATCACTGGCATTCACAACAAAGAACATCTGATCCATGGCAGAACTGTCTTTGACACGTCCCAACTGGTTCAGGAACTGACGATCTCCTTGAGAGAACGCATGGTTGTAATACGTTACGAAAATGAGTGCATCCGCATTCTTCATATAATTGAAGGTTACACCCGTATGACGAGCATTCACGGAGTCTGCTCCTGGCGTGTCCACCAACACAATGCCTTGTTCCGTTACATCGCAACTGTAATACAGATCGATACTGTCTACAAAACAGGACTTCTTCTCGTTTGCGACAAAGTTACGGTAACCCTCCAGATCCACCAGCACATCCTGACCCAGCTGGTCCGCTGTCTCTTCCCAACCGGATGCTGCCGCCTGCAAAAAGCTGTAGTGCGGGCGCCCCGCCGGATGCACATCCTGTGGAGAGAGCGATTTAACTCGCTTCTGCCACTCCGCTCCAGGCTCGCCGAGTCCGAGCAATCGGAAGGAATAGCCGAGATCTTCCTGGAAGGCGTCCCGGGTCTTCATGCGGACCCGGGCTGTACCATGCTCCGCGCCCCCGGCAGGAGCCATGATCCGATTAATCGCCGCTGTCGTTGGATGCGGCGAGACGGGTAGTACAGCTTCGCCCAGCAACGCGTTGGCGAAGGAGGATTTGCCGGCGCTGAATGCTCCGAACAGCGCCAGAGTGAACGTGCCGCCCGCAAGCGAAGCCGCGCGTGCACGCAGATCCTGTACCGCCGACCCCATGGCGGGGTACGGCTCTACCAGCGCAGCAGCGGCTTCAAGCCGTGCCGCTGCTGCGTCCAGGCGTCGGCGGCGTTCAGCGCCAGCCGCCGATGGCCCAGGCACCGCCGCTGCGACTGCGCGCTGCTGCGGCGGTGCCTCTTGCGTCAGTGGCTGCGCAGCCACTGACGCTGACGTGCCCGCATGCGAACCGGGAGCTTCGCCCGGTTCAGGCACCGCGGGCACGTGCGGGCCCTTCACCTCCGGCAATAGCCCGGAGGGGAGGGGGCCCGCATCGGGCAGCAGGCTGCGCAGCCCTGCTGCCTCTGCGGCGGCGCTGCGCTGGAGCGCCGTGTAGCGCGCCGCCGCCGCGGATTGCGCCAGCAGCGCTGCGCGGCTGGCGTCCAGCGCCTGGAGCGCGGCCTCGCCTCGCGCGCCCAGCGCCTCCAGCATGCGGTCGGCCAGCATCATGGCCGACCTGCGATAGCGGGCCTCAATCTCGCCCCGCAGATCTTTGCTGAATTGAATCACATACTCTGGAGACACTTCCGCACTGGCACTGCGCTTCATCTCCAATAGCGCTTCATCTACAGCAGGCAGTTCCGCATTGAGAGCCTGCTCCCACTCCGCTCCCCATAGCTGATGGGATTCACCCAACTGCCTGAGCATTGTGCGAATATGTACCTCCACTTGTCCGGAAACCTGATCCTGTAACAGTCTGACCAGTTCAGAAGCACGGCGTTGTTTCTCCTGCTCGGTTTTGCCACCTGAGAACAATAAACCCACGCGGAATCCCGGTTTGCGACTCTCCAAATAGGTAGCAGCAGACGCACGAATATCCGCAGGTGTAAGATTCGCATTCGCCAGAAGGGGTTCAAGCTCTGCCCTGAACTTCTCACGCACTCGCGAAGGCCCAGTACGAATGTCTGTTGCTTGCTGATCGAGAAGCTCCAGCTCTCGTTCCAAGCGTTCAATTCCTTCCTTGCCACCAATCTCATCCAGCAGGGAACTTTCTTCGTCTTCACGTTTCTCCGCTTGCCTTGTCAGATGTTGCTCCGTTACATGACTGGCCGAACTTGCCAAACTATGCGTGATTAATGCTTCCTTCTCTTGCATCATGTGTCCAATGAGTCCCGGAAGCACATCCCACTGGTTGTAACGATGCTGCTTGTCACGAAGGGAAGTAAACAACAGTCCGTCATATCTAACTTCCCAGGCCGCAAATATAGCTTCCACACCTTCGGTATATTGGTCAAACGAAAGCTCACGCTCCCGATGCTTGTCGATCTGGTTCACGATCAGAAACAACGGTTTGCCCCAATCCGACAGACTTTTGGCAAATGAAAGGTTTGTCTCGGACTGAACATGATTATAGTCCATGACATAGAACACCACATCCGCAAGATGAAGCGCTGAATGGGTCGCGAGACTATGTCCGCGATCTGTTGAATCCACACCTGGTGTATCCAGCAGGACAGCATCATCTTTCAGCAGAGGAATATCATCCCATACCTCAATTGAACTGTAAGCTCCACCATTTTTGCAATACGCCTCCAATTCCTCTGGAGAAACTTCAAGTGTTCCTGCTCCATTGTCAGCGCTTACGTTTGGAGTAGTATAAATAAGCGCTCTCGGCTTACCATTACGTATGGACACCACATTCGCACTTGTTGGCACCGGACTTGAAGGCAACACCCGCTTACCGCACAAACTGTTGATGAGACTCGATTTGCCTGCAGAGAAATGACCACAGAACGCAATCGTCAGATGTTTCATTTCCGCCTTGCTGATTAAATCCGTTATAGCCTGTACAGCCGTATGGTCCCCTGTCTGCTCCATCGCTTCACGCAGCGGAAGCAGAGGTTTGGCCATTTCTTTTGGGTAATCTGTTCTGGACATGACTGGCCTTCCCCCTGGCTCCTCTAATTTGACATCCGTTTCGACGTCTATCTCTTTTACAACATTTATTTTAACATTATCAAGTTTGAATTTGAACGGTTGGAATTGAATATACCTAAATGAACGTATAAATTCTATAATCTAAAAAAAATAAAACCGACCAAGTCGGTTTTATCTCGTAATACGTTTTATATTCGGCATTTAGCAAAATGCTTACGCCAAGTATCTGTTGCATGAATATCGATAAGATCACCTTAAGCACAATGACTCTCATGACATTAATGCAACAGAACCAATAGTGTAATCACTTCTTATGAAACTGCGTTCTCCATGGAAGGCAGCAAGATTTCAAATACTTGTCCATGTTGCAGAATTGTAATGTCTCTGCCCTTGTCTCTCATAACAACAACTTCTGGTTTAACGGACATACGCTCCAGATAATGTTCAGGCACGTCGCCAGAATGGCTTACTGTGATGCCTTCTACTTCTTTTTCTTCATTTTCAGCCATTTCCTGTTCAACGATTTGTTCAAAAATATCGGAGAAGGCCTCAAAATTGTCAGTGTACACGGAAATGCATTTCATGATTATTCATCCTTTTCTGCTCATTAATTTATTTTGCGTTTTCGGGTGGTGACACGTTCCTTATCTTTCCTGATTTGGGACGTTTTCATACGTTTTTTTCCTTCCCTGCATATGTCCAGCAATGGACAGATATGACACGCAGGGTTCTGTGCCTTGCAATGGTAGCGTCCAAAAAATATAAACCGGTGGTGAGTTAAAGTCCACTCATCCCGGGGTACGCGCTTCATTAGTTTCTTTTCGACTTCAAGTACGGAGTCATCCCAACCTGCAAGCGCCAGTCGCTTGGATACTCGTTCAACATGAGTATCTACCGCAATTGCCGGTACTCCAAACGCATTGGAAACAACTACATTCGCGGTTTTCCGACCGACACCTGGTAGCGTTACAAGCTGATCATGTTCCTGCGGTACATCACCGCCATACTGCTCTATTAAAATTCGGCACATGTTCTGAATATGCTTGGCCTTGTTCCGATATAAACCGATTCGCCGAATATCCTGTTCCAGCTCTTCGAGAGGAACCACCAGATAATCAGCTGGGCTTCTGTATTTCTGGAACAAATCTGCGGTTACCTTGTTCACCGTTTCATCGGTGCACTGGGCAGACAAAAGGACAGCTACCGTCAATTCAAATGCATTGCTGTGATTTAATTCGCAATGTGCATCAGGAAACATTGCTTCCATAGTTTCGAGTATATGTCTAACCGTCGCTGCATTCATGAAGAGCTACCTCCCACAAAATGACTCCATGCTGAGGAGCCTTACTTCGAAGCTTCATCCAAGTACTTTGCGGGGACCTCAAAAAGCTTGCAAAAAAAACGTCTTGATGCGGGAAAGATCCCGTATCAAGACGGTCATTCTTTTGATCCTCGAAAAGAAACGATTACTGTTTTTGAATCTCCAGAATTACATTGTTCAGGAGATACAATACAATATTATCATTATCTCTGAGAGATTGCACGCTTAAAGTATTGTCACCCTGGTGAACAAATACACTTGATCCGAGTGCAAAACGATAGTTCGTGTCTGCTGTCGATTCCCGTTTAACCAGAATCTGGTTACCAACGCCATCATAAGACCAGAACTGTTTGCTCATGACAGTCAGCACTCTGAAGCGTGTGGAATTATCCGTATCTTTTGTCATTTCGACACGATCTCCAACCGTAAGACTCGTCAGTGAAGTTAATGTAGAGCCAGATTTCACGACTTTAACCGAACCGCTAACAGGCACGGTTTCAGTCTGGCCATTAAACTGCTTAAGCGTTACGGATGAAGCATCCACCGCTGTAACTTCAGCCAGCGTACGCTTCACGACTTGAACCGCTTTTGGCGTAGCTCCTTCAAACGTTACATTAATCAGGTTGCCTGCTGTCAGTTGTGAAGGCGTGATCGTCTGACCACTTTCTCCTGTCAGTACCGCTTGATCCACGTAGAACTGACTTGTCAACAGATCCGATTTCACTCGAATACGACCATTCGCTTCCAAGGCAACCACTTCAAATTGAGCCACAGTGTTCAGTGCAACCTTCTGCACCACATCCTGATTTGCTCCAAGCGTTACGGTAACGTTGTCACCGATTTTCAAATCTCCCAGACTTGCGCCGGATTTGTTATAGATTTCAACTGTAGGAGCGGTAGTATAAGGCACTGTGATCGTCTGATTACCAGACAATAAACTGATTTTTTTGCCAGAAGTGTCAATGCTGCTGATCGTACCTTCGTACTTATAAATCACCTTAACGGACAACGCACGTGTTCCCACATAGGTCAGATCCAATTTGCGACCATCATTTAAGAGCGACTCCAGACCAGCGAGTGTAGGTTTGGTCGTATTGTAATCCAGTTTAGTTTTCTCATCCAATGTAAATACAAACGGCTTCTTGTTGTTGTCCAACACAGTAAGTACCTTGGTTTTACTGTTGTACGATACAACCGTTACCCCGTTCATTGGCTCCATCTGACGTCCAATAACCTGAATACGCGTTACCTGATCGTCAGAGTTCAATGTCAGCTCCACCTGATCCCCGTTCGTTGCATCCGTGATCAGATCATTCAACGTTGCATCCTGAATGCCATTGATGATGACTTCCGGCTTTTCAGTGAGCAATTTCGCCTCAAGAGAACCCCCTTCACGTTTGAACGTTAACGTGGATTGGTTGCCACCGATCTCAACCAATGTTCCGCGCACAGACTGTTCCACACCTTGAGACAACTCGATCGTTTGCACGATGCTGTCTTTCACAGTATATTTCACGGCACTGCCGGCTTTCAGATCAGCTACTGACAGGATACGGTTTTGATATGTGATAAGTAGATTGTCATTGTATGCAAACTGTTCTGTAGCACCCGCTGCATTGACAAGTTTGATCGTTTTGCCAGAGGTAGACACTTCAGCAATGACGCCATTGTCACTCTTGTTCACAATGCCGGATTTCACACGAATAACGACTGTTTTTTTGTCAGCCGAGAACGTCTCCCGCTGTACTTCGATGATGCTATCTGCTGTAATATCGGACAGTTTGATTGCATTACCATTCTGATCGATGAATGCAGTTGCTTCATCATAACTGTACGTTTCGTAATTTTCGCCTACAAAGATACCAATTTTATTTCCTGATAATGAACGTGCAAAAGTCCCCTCAACGCTTTCCACCTGCGGTGTAGCATCAACAACTTCCACATAGGAAGCCACACCTGTAGAACCTACAATCATAACTTTCGTATATAGTTTCACATCGGTGGATGAAGCACGAGTTTCACTATCTTTCGTAAAGTAAGGCGTACTGCTGTTCACTGCGAAGTTAACGGCTTTACCGTCCACAACCAGCGTGATCTGCCCATCTTTCAATCCAGTCACATAACCCGTGGATGTGTTGGGATACGTTGTATCCGTTAACGATTCGCCACGACTGAAGAAGGTAGCGAGCTGAGCACGGGTTACGGAACCGGTTGGATTGAATTTGTTGCCTTCTACACCTTTGGCCAGATCCAGGCTAACAGCCAGATTGACATAACCTTTACCACTTTCGGAAATATCTGCATTATCAGCAAATCCCGTGGATTGATTGTTTTGAGCCTTGGCTTCAGCATCCTTGTCCAATGAACGGATTAACAGTTTCGTAATCCATTCCCGTGAAGCCGGTTTTTGACCCCAAGATGTCTTGGATACATCCACCGTTGATTCTTCCGTCTTGTCAACCAGTCCCAGTTGAAGTGCCAGCGCGACATATGGCTTGAAATAATTTCCCACTTCCATGTTTGTCGGTAATGCCGCAGCCGTGTCGGTATTCAACTGGCCCTCTTGATTCATAAAACGGATTGCCATCGTTACAGCTTCTTGCTGTGTAACCGCGTCTCCTGGACGGAACAGGCCATTATTACCGAGAAGAATCCCTTGATATGCCAGTTTGTACACATGTTTCTCAGCCCAGTATCCGACCTTGATGTCACTGAACAAACCAGTTGGTGCAGCCGTATTCGTTATTGCCGCAGTCTGACCCTGCCCCGTTTCTGTTGATTCTGCTGCCATGGCAGCTCCGCCGGCGCTAAGGGCCATCATGCCTGCAAGCACGGCTGATACTACTTTTTTAGAGTGTGATGGATGGTTATATTTAAAAGTCACCTATGATTCCCCTCTCTCATGTAAAACGACCTATATTCCGTGGCTTCACGGTACGCCAGCATGCTGTACAGCCTATTCGGATCTTGTCATTGGATGTTCAAGATCCACATGGCCCATCAGACTCTCGGACTGCTGACCGTCCACCAGTAAGTCAAGTGATTTAACTTCATCAAACTGGAAAAATGTTTGTTTCAGAGCATCCAGCGCATAAGATTCTCCACCTGCACCAAGACGTGCCGTATCTGGCATATGAATATCCAACGTAAGGGCTCCATCCTTGAATTGAACAGATTTCAATTCAATTTCTTTCGCCCACAGTGGCACAAGTTTAGCGTCTTTGCTCTGTTGCAATGATTCAAAGGCAGCCTTGTATTTGGCATCATCCGATGCATATGAAATCTCTGCCGAAGCTTTGTGCAACTCCAGTTCTTCTTCATCCGTATAGAATACAGTGATCGTTTTCTTTTCATTACCTTCGGAAGTTGCTGGCGTCTCCGTGGACGTTCCGCTAGGCGGAGTAGTCGTCTCTTCTGAGCTGCCTTCCGTGGATTCTGAAGGTGTTGTGTTCTCTTCAGGTTCAGCGGTTACCGGTTCGGTAATGGTTTCGCCTTCAACCTCGGTCACATTGGTCTCGGTTCCTGCGCCTTGCGTCTGATTCGGAGCAGCTGTTGGCTTGCTTCCACATCCAGCAGCAACTGCCATAACCGTTACCAGCAAAGCTGCAATCCATATTTTCTTGTTCATTCTAACTCCGCCTCCTCAACATAAGGGCTTGTCCCTTATTTAATTCCCAGATACTCCTTGATTCCTGCAACAATGCCTTTGGCAACGCTGTTCTGGAAACTTTCAGTGAACATTACTGCCTCGTCGCTCTTGTTGCTAAGGAATCCTCCTTCCAGCAGAACTGCTGGCATTGTCGTTTCACGGGTTACATGGAGACTTGCCGTTTTCACTCCACGATCTTTCAGTCCGGAAGACTGCAAAAGATACTTGTGCATCACTGTAGCAAGTGCTTTGCTGTTGGAGCGTGTATAGAATGTCTCTACACCATTCGCAGCAGCAGGACCACTGTTAGAATGAATAGAGATGAAGATATCTGCTTTTAAGTCCTGTGCAATCTTCACACGTTCTTTTAATGCCAAAAATGTATCATCGCTGCGCGTTAACACAACGTCAATTTTGGATTCTTTTTTCAACAAGGCTTCCACTTTCAGAGTCACTGCCAGATTGAAGTCCTTTTCACGTTTGCCTGATATACCGATTGCCCCAGGATCCTGATCTCCGTGACCTGCATCGATAACGACAATTTTTTTGCCATTATCACCAACTGGAGGGGCAGGCGTACCACTTTGATTGTTGAGGTCAACCATGATCAGTCCGGAATCATTTTGCACACTGTACCCTTTTGAACTGGACAGATCGATCACAAAACGAAGTGTAGATGGACTGTTGCTGTATAACGAGTAACGAATCTTAGACACATCCGGATAACCGCTAACGACGAGTTGTCCATTCTGGTTGCTGTCTAGAGCCTGTCCTTCACTGAATGAATCAGCAAATGCGGTATTCGGCAAGTCTATTACGATTCGATCCGGTCCTGTCATCGTGAAGACGTTCGGCTTCGTACTTCCGCTTGTTGCAATCATGAAGCGGTTGTCGCTGAAGCTGATGCCGTTCACCAGTACAAGACCTTCCTGATCCGATCCTCCGCCTTCATTGCCAGAGTTCGGAGGTGTGGTTGTCCCGTTTCCGGAACCTGAATTCTGGGTAACTAATGTTACCGTCTTCGTGGTATTGTTCCAACCCACCTTAAGACCCATTTCCTCACCTATAAATCGGAGAGGCACGAGTGTAGTACCATTTTTCACGAGTGGCGGGGCATCCAGGTTTACGTTACTGCCGTTCACCGTTGCCGTCTTCTGTCCAACAATCATCTGCATGGCAGTGTTGTCTTTGCTAATAGTCACCGTTTGTGTTTGTTGCTTCCACTCCACGCTATACCCAAGATTCTCAGACACAACCCGGATCGGAACCATCACCTTGCTGTTGATAATTTCCGCCTTCGTATCCGATGGCTGTACGATTTCTTTTCCGTCTAGGATAATTTTCGTGTCTGTTGCTGCATGACTATAGCCCGGGAAAACGAGCCCAAAGACAAATAACAGTACCAAAAAACCGAACTTCTTCATCCTTCACCCCTACCATTCTCATATTTTTTTGCCGCATGTTGTCATTTTCCAACTCCGACTGACCGCTTGGGCATTACCAGACACCTATTAGACGCCCTTCGCTCTCAAAAGTTGCGAATATATTCCAACATAACAGAAAAAAAACGTTGTCAGATCAAGCTTTTTTTACATTTTAATGTCTGTTTTTTTCCTTATTTATCAAATATACATCTCTAAACAACGTACTACCCTAACCTTCATATTTGCGCACAATCTACTTTACAGTCCCAAAAATTCAACAATTCCGTCCACAATCGCCTGTGCACATTTATCCTGGTATTCTTCGGTGAGCATGACTGCTTCATCTGTTGGGTTACTTAAAAAACCAAGTTCAAGTAACACAGCAGGCATGGTTGTTTCCCGAGTCACATGCAGACTCGCCGTTTTAACGCCACGATCCTTGAGGCCTGTTATCGGCAATACATGTTTGTGAAGGGTGTCAGCCAAAGTCTTGCTTTCTTTGCGACTGTATAGCGTTTCAATGCCGTTTGGTACTGGTGTGGTGAATTTGTTTCCATGAATGGACACAAAAACATCTGCCTTATTCAATTCAGCAATATCTACGCGTTGTTTAAGCGAAAGCTCTGTATCATCCTGGCGTGTAACGACCGTCTGAATATCTTCGTATTGTTGAAGAATTGCCTGCACCTTCAGCCCTACGGCCAGATTGAAATCTTTCTCATAAGCTCCTGACAAACTCACTGCCCCAGATTGACGACCACCATGTCCCGGATCAATGACCACAATCGTTTTGCCATCATTCGTAGGTACTGCCGGTTGGCTTGTGGGTTCTCCACTCGTGGCTGTCAGGTCAACGAGCAAGACATTGTTATCTCCAACAGACCATTTGGCGGTGGCCGTCTGAGTCAAATCCAGAACAACACGTACGGTGGAAGGCGTCTTGCTGAACATAGCATACCGAACTTTGGAAACCAGGGATGAATCCGTAACGAGAATCTGTCCGCTACCATCCGCGTTAGAGGCTTGTCCCTGAATGAATTCCTGAGAAAATGTGGCTGCAGGCAGATCAACAATAATGCGGTCTGGCCCACCAAGACTGGACACTTTGGGGCTAATATTGCCGTTTGTCGCTACAATTAAGCGATCTCCGCTGAAGCTAATGCCTTGAAGTTCTGTCAGACCGTCCGGGACAGGCGTCTCGACGGGGTCACTGTCACCTTCTGTTCCAACTACGGGTGGAATACTAAATAGGCTTACTGTCTTGGTTCCATTGTCCCAGCCCACACGCAGACCCATGCCTTCCCCGACAAAACGTAACGGAACAAGCGTTGTTCCTTGTTTGATCAGTGGAGGCGAATCCAGGTTCACCACGTTTCCATTCACTGTAGCTGCATCTTTGCCGGCCGTCATTCGAATCGTGCTGTTTCCTTTTTGAACCTGGACTGACTGGGTTGCCTTCTCCCACTTCACCTCATAACCCAGGTTCTCAGATACAATTCGGATCGGAACCATAACCGTCTTTCCGATATTTTCTGCAGGTGCTCCCGTCTGCTGATTAATGGTTACACCGTCGAGCACAATTGAGGGCGTGGTGTCTGCATGGGCCATGATTGGAAATAAACATAGGAACAGAAGAAAAACGACTGCTGTCGACCATTTTTTCATACCTCATCCACCATTCTTTTTGTCATTTGAACATCCGGCCTGATTCTCTGTAGCGTAACATCAATGACGCTATGTAACCTTCCATAATCTACTAATCAGTTTATCAGATATTCCCCCTTCATCCGGTTACAACGTTGTCATATTCAGTCGGAAATAAGGTTATAAAAGGAGATGGCTTTTCAAGCACAGTTCACTTTTCACATGAATGTATATCGATTTCGTTTCAAGGATGTCATATATTGACGATATTACCTCTATTAATGTAACTTTAAAGTATACATATACTGGCACAGGAATTGCAGCAAACAAGTGATTTATTAGATAAAACATACGACTAGGAGGGAAATGAATGCTCACCCTATATAAGAAAGAATCAGATGGCAAGATACTTTATGCGGAATACTGGATTGAAGAAGCACAGGTTGTGGAACACATCGGTACAGTTGGAACTTATGGCACAACGACCAGAACAGACTTGCCCGGTTTGTATCGTGATGAGGCCGAATACAGAAATGATTTTCTAACGCGCTTCACAGATCAGGGCTATGAGGAAGCGGCCAATCAGTACGGTTACATATTGCTTATCCAATATCCCATGAAGAGTATGGCAGGAAGTAAACGTGATTTGTGGCTCAAGGATAAAGCTAGTGAGGCACTGATCAGTGAGCTGGGCTGGAAAGGGCTCGGCGTTGTCGATGGGCACGATATGGGCAAGACAGCAAATCCAGTCACAGCATTTGCGTTGAATATATACTGCTATGTTGTGGATGAAAAACTCGGGATTCAAGCAATTAAGCGTGTGCTTAAAGAGACGAGACTGGACTACACACGAATCAAAATTGCATCCAGAGAACTGGAGAATGACGGGGAGTATGTTTTGAAGTATTCGGCCAAGAAGGATCAGGAGTTCTACGTATAGATGACTCATTAATATAAATTAGCTTCTGAAATTAAAAAAAGCTTCTGTCTCACCGATAGGAACACGGTTCCTTTGGGGAGACAGAAGCTTTTTACTTGTCTGATACTTTAACGATTAACCGAACAGTTTTGCCGCGTGGCGTTGTTCATACGCAGCGATCTCATCATCATGTTGAAGGGTGAGACCGATATCGTCCAGACCTTGCAACAGGAATTGACGACGATGCTCATCTAGATCAAAATCGATATGCAGTCCGTATGCATCAGTAATTGTTTTGTTTTCCAGATTCACATTCATCTCATAGCCTTCATGTGTTGCTGTACGTTGGAACAAGTCTTCAACTTGCTCTTCTGACAGCTTGATTGGCAAGATTCCGTTCTTAAAGCAGTTATTATAGAAGATGTCCGCATAAGATGGAGCGATGACACAACGGAATCCGTAATCCATAATCGCCCATGGCGCATGCTCACGGGAAGATCCACAGCCAAAGTTGGCACGTGAGATCAGGATGGATGCCCCTTCGTAACGAGGTTTGTTCATTTCAAAAGAAGGAATGTTGTTGCCCTCTTCATCGAAACGCCATTCATAGAACAAAAATTGTCCAAATCCGGTACGTTCAATCCGTTTCAAAAACTGTTTCGGAATGATTGCATCTGTATCTACATTGACCCGGTCTACCGGTGCAACGATGCCTTGTAATGTCTTGAATTCTTCCATATTAAACGTTCTCCCTTCTGTCTGTTATAAATTAGATCGCTGCTTCCGTTTTGAAATTCCAGTCCCGTACATCCACAAAGTGACCTTTAACCGCCGCTGCTGCTGCCATTGCCGGAGATACCAGATGCGTACGTCCTCCGCGTCCTTGGCGTCCTTCAAAGTTACGGTTGGACGTTGAAGCACAACGTTGTCCTGGCTTCAATACATCCGGGTTCATCGCCAGACACATGCTGCATCCCGCATCACGCCATTCAAATCCAGCTTCCGTAAAGATTTTATCCAAACCTTCTTGTTCTGCTTGGATTTTAACTCGTCCTGAACCTGGTACAACAATTGCTGTAACCTGACTGGATACCGTGTGACCTTTAGCCACTTGTGCTGCTGCACGCAGATCTTCGATCCGTCCATTGGTGCAAGAACCGATAAATACATAGTCAATTGGAATCTCAGCGATTGGTGTTCCCGGTTCAAGTCCCATATATTCAAGCGCTTTTTCAGCCGCTTTACGTTCATTTTCAGTAGGCAGTTCAGCCGGAACAGGAACTTTCGAAGAAATGTCGGTTCCCATACCTGGGCTTGTTCCCCAAGTTACTTGCGGAATCAATGTTTCCACATCGATTTCAACTATATGGTCGAACTCCGCACCTTCATCTGTTACAAGCTGTTTCCAACCCGCTACAGCTTCATCGAACTTGGCATCCGCCGGTACATACTCACGTCCACGCAGATATTCAAATGTTGTTTCATCCGGCGCGATCAATCCTGCTCTTGCTCCACCTTCGATGGACATGTTGCAGACCGTCATACGCTCTTCCATGCTCAACTCACGGATGGATTCGCCTGTGTACTCAATAACATAACCTGTTGCAAAGTCTGTACCGTATTTAGCGATGACTGCGAGGATCATGTCTTTTGCGGTTACACCCGGGTTACGTTTGCCGACAAAACGAACTTCCATTGTTTTGGCTTTCGCTTGTTGCAAACATTGGGTTGCCATAACGTGCTCAACTTCACTGGTTCCGATTCCGAATGCCAGTGCGCCAAACGCACCGTGTGTGGACGTATGACTGTCACCACATACAATCGTTTTGCCCGGGTGAGTCAGACCCAATTCAGGTCCCATAACGTGAACAACGCCTTGATCAATCGTATCCAGATCATACAATTTCACGCCGAAATCACGACAGTTTTGCGAAAGTGTATCAATTTGTTGTTTGGAGATTGGATCTGTAATGTTGAAACGGTCTTTCGTTGGAACGTTGTGGTCCATTGTTGCAAATGTCAGCTCAGGGCGACGAACTTTACGTCCACTCAGACGAAGGCCTTCAAATGCCTGCGGAGAAGTTACTTCGTGCACCAGATGCAGATCGATATACAGAATGCTTGGTTTGCCTTCTTCTTGATGAATTACGTGATTTTCCCAAATTTTCTCAAACATCGTTTTTTTACTCATCATTTTCACCTCATCATAAGTTCGGTCCTTGGAAGAGCCTCGTGTTTTCCTCTAAAAAGTGAAGCTCTTGAATGACATAAATATATCACCCTGTCCTTCATTGTTCCAAGATATAATATCTATAGATGTAATAGGTTTAACCTATAATGAGGGAAAGACAAATAAACCACTGCTCATCGCAGAGGTTTCAATTGATAACAATTATCATTATCATATAAGTCTTATACTACGTTCCCGCCTCTTCGCTGTCAATGCTTTTATACAAAATAAAGAAGCACCTTCTTGGAACTTGACTTTACCAGTATAGTTCCTGCATAGAGAATGATTTCTTCATCTGTAGTGATATAATGGTGGCATAACGAAAGGAATGACCAATAACGATGGAATTCAGACAACTTCAATATACGTTGCAAATTGCGGCTGAACGCAATTTCTCACGAGCAGCAGAGAAGCTGCATATTGCCCAGCCTTCATTAAGCCAGCAATTATCCAAATTGGAAAAAGAATTGGGTGTGCTGCTGTTTCAGCGTAATACAAGTACCGTGGAGTTAACCCATGCGGGTGTTACGTTTGTCGAGCAAGCCCAGAAGATCGTAGATGCCGTGGAGCTATTGCGTCAAGAAATGTCCGATATCTCCCAGCTTCGCAAAGGTAAAGTCGTTGTGGGCAGCATGCCGATCACGGGATCACACCTGCTCCCACATGTGCTTCCTGCGTTCCAACAAGCTTATCCCGAGATTGAGGTTACCTTGTTAGAAGACTCCGGGCTTACGCTTGAGAAATTGACAGCAAGCGGCAAAGCAGATCTCAGTCTGTTATCTCTTCCTTTACAAGAGCCAAGTCTCGCCTACGTTGCCATTGGAGAGGAAAAGATTGATCTGGCAGTTCCCCCGAATCACCCTTTGGCACGCAGGGCAGATCCGGAACATCCGCTTCCTGTGCGAATTGAAGAACTTCGGGATGAACCCTTTGTTGTATTGAAAAAAGGACAGGGCTTCCGCAAACTTACATTTGATCTCTGTGAGCAGGCTGGTTTTGATCCCCAAGTTGTGTTTGAAAGCACAAATATTGAAACCGTTCAGTCGCTGGTCGCCACTGGTATGGGCATTACACTGGTTCCACGCTTTATCGCCCGTGCCCCGCGCAGTGAATTCGTGCCTGTATACGTCCCACTCGCTGAGCCAACACCCAGCAGAACTCTTGTTGTGGCTTATCGTCAAGGCAGAGTACTGTCGAAGGCAGCCGAGGCATTCATCCATACGTTTCAACAGACTGTGGCCGAACTGTCTCAAGGAGACTAAGAAATTGCTCTATGGTATAGGTACATTTCTCTAGGTACATTTCATACTGAACCAAAACAAAGGCTTGACCCAAATGGGCCAAGCCTTTGTCATATACTCGTTTCCCGCATCCGCAGGATAGAGTTCTTACCTTGCAATCACAGTATCTGGTTACAGTACAATGTTGCTTGTTAAATCGTTTAGCTTCAATGCTAATTTATAATGTTAACGTAGAAACGTACATAAGAAAACTTCATGTTTGGCGGTTTATTTACGTAAATTACGATCGCTTGTCAGCCTGTTTTGCTGATTCATGACACGGCCTTCGTCCTGAACAGTTGAATCAGGGGGTGATAGCCCTCCTGCTCCATTCTCTAAGAATGCCCTTAAGTGATCTTCCCTTGTGTTATCCTGTTCCAGTCTCCTGAGCGTATCTTTCACATGGTTGTCCATTGATTGATCATCCTCCTTGGTGACGGGATAGTTATCATTACCCGCCTCATGGAAGAATAAACGCTCCGATGAAAATTTTATTCCGCTTTTTTATTTTTCGCCAAAATAAACGCCAGGTCGACGGTCTTCAAATACGGGAATCCGTCCGCGAACCTCATCTACCAGAGATGGACGAATAATTCCGGTCACGATCTCTTCCCCTTCGCCACCTTCAGCTACAATCTCACCCCAAGGATCAATGATGAGAGAGTGTCCGAAAAATTCGGTCTCCCCCCCTTTACCTACGCGGTTACAGGCGATCACATACATCTGGTTCTCAATCGCTCGTGCCGTAAGCAACGTACGCCAGTGGTGTAGACGAGGGTTCGGCCATTCGGCCGGTACAATCAATGCCTTGGCACCGTTCAAAGCAAGTGTGCGGGCAAGTTCCGGAAACCGGATATCATAACAGATCGAAGCACCAGCTGTAAGACCGTTCTCCAACTCAAAAATTTCAGGTTCCGCACCAGGCTGTAGATATTTCTCCTCATCCATCAGACGGAACAAATGTAATTTATCGTATCTTGTTACCTGTTTTCCTTCACGATTATAAGCGTACATTGTATTGTATATTTGACCATCCCGCTTCTCGGCGATTGAACCGCCAACGATGGAAATTTGATGTTTTTGAGCAAACGCAGACAGCCACTCCCGTGATTTCTGGCCTTCCGGGTCAGCGAGTTCATGAATTTGCGTCAAAGCGTATCCGGTATTCCACATCTCAGGTAGCACAGCCAGCCCTAGATCCGGATATTGTTCTACCGCACGTTCAAGCAACGACTGCATATGTTTATGATTGGCCTCAGGGTCTCCGAGCTGAATATCGCCCTGAATCAGGGCTACACGCATTTCTCCCTGTTGTTTTTCTGTCATGACAAGCACTCCTCTGAACCGTAATACCTGCTATCATAGCTTGATCCTCCTGAGGACTGCAAGCCTGTTTTCGTTATGAACTTCCACATAATAACTCAGGCAGCAGGGTCAGCAATCGATCACTCGTGAGCGCGTCACCCACATTCCAGATCGACTCCTCCACAGGGTATACCCGTCCATTCTGCACAGCCGGAAGAGCATTCCAACTGGGACTTTTCATCAGCATCTCTGTAGCCTGCCGGGCTACGATTTCCTCAGGCAGCATGACAAATACATGATCTCCCGCATACTGACGTACTGCTTCAGCCGAAATTTCCTTATAGGCTCTGCCAGCCGTAAGTGCTTCCTTCACTTTGGTAACTGGCCTGAATCCCATCGGATGATATAACATAGGCGCCAGACCGATATTGCCCATAACAAATAATCGTGCACCCCGATGGTATGTAAATACGGATGCCGTTTCCCCTGCTTCAATCGCCGTATGGATCTTCGCCCACATCTGCTCAGTACGCTTCCCATAGGAGGTTAGCCATTGTTCAACCTGAGATTGTCTCCCAAACCAATTGCCCAAACAGCGCATTCGCTCGTCCAACATGGCATGTGAATTGTAAGCAAGTGTAGGTGCAATCCGAGAAAGTTGTTCATACTGCTGTTCATTGCTGCTATCAAAAATAATCAAGTCCGGCTTCATGATAACAGCGGCTTCCACATTAACCGGAGCAACCGCGTCATAGGTCTGATCTCCCAGCAACTGAATGCCCAGCATCAGCAGATCTCCGGCGGAATCTCCATAATACATAATTCGCTCCGGATTTACTGGAATATTCACATCATGACCTAACCAATCTTGTACCAACGTCTGCTGCTGAATAGATCTGTCATATTGACGAGGAGACAATCCGGTCATTTGGCGAAAACGCCTGCTGAAATAATACTCGTCCTTAAAGCCCACGCGGCTTGCTATATCCCGAAGCGGTTCATCCGATTTGCGAAGCCATTCCTTGGCATGTTTAATGCGCACATGATTCACATAATCGAGCGGCTTGTGACCCGTGAGTTGTCTGAACAGGGTCGTATACTGTACAGGTCTGATTTCCGCAAGACGTGCCAGTTTCTGTACAGTGATTTCTTCAGCATAATGATCGTCCACATACTGAATCGTACTTTGTAGCCTTGCTTCCATGCTCTGCTCCGTCTTTGGAGACGTGTACCGGGTAATTATCATCTCCATCCATTTTTGGAACTGTGCATTCAGATGACTGTATTCTGCATCTGTTTTATAATTCCGAATTACATACATCTGCTCCAGCAGCCCACTTAACGGAGCATAGGGATAACCATTCAATTGGTTTCTGTGCTCAAATACAGGGCGTGTAAAGAGCTCCGGATCACCCGTCAACACATGAATAACATCAAAATCCATCATGATATATTTCAATTCCGAGTGATTACGATGTTCAATCTGGTACCCCTCTCCCGGAGAAAGCGGATAAACACATCCCGTAGTAAACGGAAACTGTTCATGTCCAATATATAAACGCCCATCCCCTTCTTCGCAGATCAGGAACGCATGTTTCTCGCAAGCAACTTCCAGCATCACCTGTTCAGGTGGTTCAATTCGTCGTACCAGATGATCCAGCCGAAACATGAATGCTGAAAAGAACAACGTTCCCCCATCGGCATCCAAAGCCTGCATGTCGGTTCACCTCGTTTTTCTAAAATGAGAATAATTATCAATCATTCTGTATGATCTGATTATAAGCGAGCAATTGTTAATAATCCAGATATGAGTTTAATCAGCAAAAAAGAGCGTTCAACGAAATGTTGAAGGCTCCTTTTACTTTTATAAAACTGCATTCCTCAAAGGTGTTACTGTTGCCTTACTAGCTCATCACCAATTATTGGATCATCTGTTTCGGCAGCTCTTGCAGCAGCCACTCCCTGGAAAGAGCATCACTAGAAGCTTTTACGATATTAAAACGATATACTTTTCCTTCTTTCACCGCAGGCAGGTTCTTCCAAATTGAACTATCCAGCAATTCCTTCGTGGATTGCTTGGCATCGTCAGTCACAGGATCCAGAATAAATATCCGATCACCGGCAAATTCAGATAATTTTTCAGTTGAAATTTCTACGAATCCCATGTCTGCATCCAATACTTTCTGAATTTCCGCGGTTGGCTTCAGCCCGTCTTTTCCATATAACAGCTGTGGCAATCCTGCACCCGCCATGACAAACAGACGATTCCCGGGATACATGGTGAATACCGAAGCCGTCTCCCCTTCTTTTAATCCGTTCTCATGAAGTTGCGTCCACATCTCTTCCGTCGCTTTTTGATGAGCCGTGATCCAGTCCTCTGCCTCTTGCTTCTTGTTCAACAAGTCGCCAAGGATACGCATGCGATCTTCTATTAAACCGAACGAATCAAATGTAACCGTGGGTGCAACCTTCGCGATCTGATCATATTGAGCCTCGTCACTGTTGGAGAAAATGATCAGATCGGGATTCAGGCCTAGCGCCTTTTCCACACTGATCGGAAATCCTACATCTTCTGACTGAGCAACCTGATCATCGAATACGGTTCCCTCTTGACGAAGTATGCCGACAGGAACAACACCAAGCGCAAGCAGATCCCCTGTAACTTCTCCATGATAGATAACTCGCTTCGGATTTACAGGAACCTCAACCTCATGGCCTGTCCAATCTTTGAATACGCGGGTCTCGCCCTCGTTCGTCTCTTCCGTTGCAGTTTGGGTCTCTGTGGTTTTTGTGGCTGCTTTGGAATCATCTGCGCCAGCAGCAGGTGTTGTAGCCTGATTTCCACAAGCCAGTAGCAAAATGGATAACCACGTAACCGTAAATAATACTGCCGTATTTCGAATGCCCTTTTTCATTTCTATTTCTCCCCCTATATCATGTGCGTTGTGCAATGAATTAATGATATTGATTATCATTATCGGATATTATCATAAATCAGGGTCTCTCCCATCTCAATGGACAAAACTAAATGAGCACTTTCAGTTTTGTACAATACACCGCTCTTGACTGCCATTTACTGCATAACCAAGTGGATTTCCCTCTATACAGCTCGGGATTGACGTGATAAATTAATGAGAACTATTTGCCATTATTAATAACCGGAGTGATGAATATAATGACCCATTCAGACCATACATCTGCTCGTTCAGCTTTTACGATACCGACTTCTGATGTGATGACACAGCTGCCAACGCAATTTTTTGCTACCCTTGTTCAAAATGTAAATCGCGAAATCGCAAGTGGACATGACGTGATTAACCTGGGTCAGGGGAACCCAGATACACCTACACCACCTCATATTGTGAAAACACTGCAAGAGTCGGCTGAAAATCCCCTCTACCACAAATATTCACCCTTTAGAGGATACTCTTTCCTGAAGGAAGCTGTCGCCAAACGTTATAAGGAAGATTACAACGTTGATCTGGATCCAGAGACTGAAGTTGCCATTTTGTTCGGGGGCAAAACAGGTCTGGTTCAGTTACCACAGATACTGCTTAACCCCGGCGACACCGTTCTTGTTCCCGATCCGGGCTACCCGGATTACTGGTCTGGTGTTGCACTCGCCAAAGCAAACATGTCATTTATGCCTTTGCTCGAGTCCAATGCATTCCTGCCGGATTACGAAGCTGTTACAGCCGAAGATCGGGAGAAGGCCAAGCTGATGTTCCTGAACTATCCTAACAATCCAACGTCAGCAACGGCACCCCTTTCGTTCTACGAAGATACGGTTGAATTTGCCATTCAAAATCAAATTGTCGTTGCCAGCGACTTTGCTTACGGTGCGATTGGATTTGACGGACATCGTCCCGTAAGTTTCCTGCAAGCCCCTGGTGCCAAAGAAGTTGGTATTGAGTTCTATACGTTATCCAAAACATACAATATGGCTGGATGGCGTGTTGGATTCGCGCTTGGTAATGCAGAGATTGTCTCTAAAATCAATCTGCTTCAGGATCATATTTATGTCAGTCTTTTCGGTGGAATTCAAGCTGCGGCAACAGAAGCACTTACCGGCTCTCAGGAATGTGTTACTTCACTCGTTTCACGTTACGAATCCCGACGCAATGCGTTTTATGACGCTCTTTCCTCCATTGGTTGGCTAGCTTCGAAACCAGCGGGTTCATTCTTCAGCTGGTTGCCTGTACCTGCCGGTTTTACCTCCGCTTCATTTGCAGACTTGTTACTGCGAGAAGCCAAGGTGGCCGTAGCCCCAGGTATTGGTTTTGGTTCGCATGGTGAAGGCTATGTGCGCGCAGGACTGCTAAGTGATGAAAACCGATTACGCGAAGCTGTAGAGCGGATTGGCAAGCTGAATTTATTCAAGTAATTTACAGGACCATAACCCCTTTGCATATGCCAAGTTTCCATGGTATGTTATAAGAAATATTGAACGAAACGTGATGACGGGACCAGTAAGAGAATATCAGTCGCGCCCAGAGAGTAAATTCCACCCTGCTGAAAGAATTTACCGCGACTCTTCTCTGAAACCTACCCCTGAGCGGCCTGTTACGTACAGGACAGTGCCTTCTGTTACAGGGCATGAAGCCGGATGATCTAATCATCAATAAAGGTGGTACCGCGGAAGTAACGAACTTTCGTCCTTTTTAACTAAAGGGCGGGAGTTTTTTTTGTACCCGCTAAAGCCTGCTCCAGAAGCACTTATTAATCATGTTTAAGGAAGTGAAACCATGACTTCACGTATTGTAGTTAAGATTGGAAGCAGCTCGCTTACAACGGAAGAAGGCGGTCTGGATCGCAGTTCGATCACTTTTTTTGCCGGAGAAATCGCAGCATTGGCTGATCAGGGTCATGAAGTACTCTTGGTCACCTCTGGAGCAGTAGCGGCCGGATTCCGGGAGATCGGTTATCCTCAGCGCCCCAAACTGCTACATGAGAAACAAGCCGCAGCGGCCGTTGGGCAGGCATTACTGATGCAGGCATATCAACAGGCTTTTGCAGCGCACCGCGTTACTACGGCGCAAATTCTGTTAACCCGAACAGACTTTCACAGTCGTAAACGTATGGGGAATGCAGGTATGACCGTAGAAGAGCTGCTTAAACAGCGAGTGATTCCGATTTTTAATGAGAATGATACGGTATCGGTGGATGAATTGAAGTTTGGTGATAACGATCTGTTGTCCGCATTGGTTGCGAACCTGGTGAAGGCACAGCATTTGATCATTCTTACCGATACCAACGGGCTGTACACCGCAGATCCGCGTAAAGATCCGTCTGCCGTACGTTACGACCGTATCCCCGAAATCACGGCTGAGATCTACGCTTTTGCCGGTGGTTCAGGATCATCGGTTGGCACAGGTGGCATGCGATCCAAAGTCGATGCGGCCAAGGTTGCTACACGTGGAGGCGTACCCGTATTTGTGGGAAGTGTGAAAGAACCTGGAGATATGCAGCAGGCGGTTGATGGCACGGGCAAAGGAACTTACTTTGAGACACGACTCGCTTCGCTATCCCGTAAAAAGCAGTGGCTCGGCTTCATGTCTACTCCGCTGGGTACAGTCGTTGTCGATGATGGTGCTGAAGAGGCACTTGTTCATGGGGGGCACAGTCTTCTGCCTGTAGGCGTCAAGCGGGTACTGGGAACCTTCCACGCCGGAGACGTCGTTGAGGTCATTGCCATGGATGAAACCTTGCTCGGTCGCGGTATTGTCAATTATGATGATGACCAGCTTCGACTCATTGCCGGACTCCCCAGCGGCGAAGTGATGAAACAACTTGCTAGCATCCACAGACTCGAGGTTATTCATAGAGACGAGTGGATTACGTTAAAATAAACATGAAGCTATATAGTGGTCGAAATTTTCAACTTTATATATATGAGGAGGAATTACGATGAGTGAAGTCAGAGAAAAAGCCAGCAAAGCTCAAGCTACGGTTCCACAGCTGAACCGATTGAATACAGAACAGAAAAATACGGCCCTGCGTGTCATGGCAAATGCATTGATTGCGGAGACGGATGCCATCATTACGGCAAACGTCGAAGATCTGGCACGAGGCAGAGAACAAGGCACGCCGGAATCCATGCTGGATCGGCTCGCCCTCAATAAGGAGCGCATTGCTGGCATCGCTGAAGGATTACGTCAGATTGCGAATCTGCCTGATCCAGTCGGTGAAGTATTGGAGACATTCACCCGTCCAAACGGATTGCATGTTGAAAAATTAAGAGTGCCGATTGGCCTGATTGGCATCATCTACGAAGCGCGTCCTAATGTAACTGTAGACGCAGCTGGACTATGTCTCAAAACAGGCAATGCAGTACTTCTGCGCGGCGGCTCCTCTGCCCTGTCCTCCAACCGTAAAATTGTGGAAGTGCTGCATCAGGCACTGGCAACAACAGACATGCCTGCTGATGCGTTGCAACTGGTTGAGGATGCGGATCGTGCTTCCGTGGATGAAATGCTCAAGTTGAACGGACTGCTAGACGTCATCATTCCACGCGGCGGGGCTTCGCTCATTCGTAATGTGGTTGCCAATGCAACCGTACCTGTCATTGAAACCGGGGCCGGCATCTGTCATACCTATGTAGATGAATCAGCTGATCCGGTCATGGCAGCCGAAATCGCCATCAATGCCAAGGCACAACGTCCATCCGTATGTAACTCCATGGAAACGTTGCTGCTGCATTCCGCATATGCGGAAGAGCATCTGCCTGCTCTTGCCGAGCAATTCCGTGAGGCCAATGTGGTCTTGAAAGGTTGCGACACGGTGCGCCGTCTTGTTCCTTCTGCCCTTGAGGCAACCGAGGAAGACTATGCGACCGAGTACAACGACTATATTTTAAATATCCGGGTGGTCGAGAACCTGGATGAAGCGATGCAGCACATCGCACATTACGGAACCAAACATTCCGAGTGTATCGTAACCCGGGATACAGCCCATGCAGAGCGCTTCATGCATGATGTGGATGCAGCAGCCGTCTATCACAATGCATCCACACGTTTCACCGACGGATTTGAATTTGGCTATGGAGCCGAAATCGGAATCAGTACTCAGAAACTGCATGCTCGTGGACCGATGGGACTACCAGCACTGACATCAACCAAATATCGGATTACAGGCAATGGACAGATTCGTCAATAATATCCCAGCACCAGTTATATAGGAGGAACGATAAATATGAGTCAAGAGCAACAGACGTTACTACAACAGAAGATTACTTTCCACGGAGCAGGCGCGATGGCTGAAGCCATCGTGCGCGGACTGATCTCCCGCCTAGTCGTTCGTCCTCAGGATATTACGATGCTGAACCGCAGCAACCAGAAACGTCAGGAGGAGCTCAGCACCCGTTATGCTGTACATACCGGAACTGCCTCGCAATCCTTGGATCACCTTGCCTCCACTCCGGTCATTGTACTCTGTATGAAACCCAAAGATGCTGCCGCAGCGCTGCGCGAGCTTGGTCCGCTGTTATCACCTGATCAACTGATCGTGTCTGTCATTGCCGGATTGTCAATCCGCACGATGCAGTCCTTGCTCGGTCGTAAACAGCCGATCGCCAGAACCATGCCGAATACATCCAGTACCATTGGGCTTGGTGCAACAGGGCTTGCCTTCTCTGCGGAGATTACGGATGAGCAGCGCAGTACGGTGATGACCATGTTTGAAGCGGTTGGTATCGTGACCATCGTACCTGAAGATAAACTCGAAGTGCTCACAGGGATTTCCGGAAGCGGCCCTGCTTATGTATACTATTTAATGGAGGCCATGATTGCCGCAGGTATTCGTGGTGGTTTATCCAGCCAGCAATCTCGTGATCTCACTGTTCAGACCGTGCTGGGCGCGTCACGTATGGTACAACAAACCGGTTTGGAACCGATGAAGCTTCGTAGTGATGTGACGTCCCCAGGAGGGGCAACGCAAGCAGCACTGAAAACGCTGGACGAAGGAGATTTCTTTGAAACTGTAATCGCAGCCGTCAACCGCTGTGCAGAGCGCTCACGGGAGATGGGAGCTGCTTTGGAAGGGGATTTAAAATGAATAACATGTGCACAGCCACATATCGTCTGCATGATGATCATGCAGACTTTCGCAAGAAGGCTCAATCCATCGCGATTGGCATGACCGTGGGTAGCTGGACGGAGTTACCGCAAGCCCAACGTGAAGCGATGCAAAAGCATCTGGGGGAAGTCATCAGCGTAGAAGTACATGAAGCTGAAGGAATAGCTGCGGGTGAGCGTTACGCCGATATTACCATCGGATATCCTGATGTTAACTTCAGCCGTGATATCCCTGCCCTGCTCGTGACGGTCTTTGGCAAAATCTCAATGGATGGCCGAATTAAACTTACAAAGCTTGGTTTCTCGGATGGCTTCCTCAGTGCATTCCCAGGACCCAAGTTTGGACTGAATGGTGTTCGTGATCTGCTTGGTGTGGATGATCGTCCACTTTTAATGAGTATCTTCAAGTCAGTTATCGGACTGGATGCAGATGAACTGCGTGAACAATTTATTCGTCAGGCCCTTGGGGGCGTTGATCTGATCAAGGACGATGAGATTCTGTTTGAGAATAAATTGACACCTATCGAAAAAAGAGTCGAGGTCTGCATGAAAGCTGCCGAACAGGCACGCCAGGAGACCGGCAAGAAACTTCTGTATGCAACCAATCTTACAGGACCTACATCTCGTCTGAAGCAACAAGCTGAACGCGCTATTGGTGCAGGAGCCAATGCCCTGCTGTTCAACGTATTGTCCTACGGATATGATGTCCTGCATGAACTTAGCAGTGATCCAGATATCAATGTGCCGATTATGGCTCACCCTGCTCTTGCAGGAGCACTGTATCCTTCACCACATTATGGCATGTCGGCTTCGGTTGTACTTGGCCAGTTGATGCGTCTTGCTGGTGCCGATCTGGTACTCTTCCCTTCCCCTTACGGATCAGTAACGATGCCTAAGGAAGAAAATATGGCGATCACGGAGCAATTGCTGACAGCTGATTTGCCTGTACGAACCAGTATGCCAGTGCCTTCAGCTGGAATTCATCCAGGCCTTGTACCGCTTATTTTGCGCGACTTTGGCACAGATGTCATCGTTAATGCTGGTGGCGGTATTCACGGGCATCCTATGGGCACTGAGGCAGGTGGACGTGCATTCCTGCAAGCCATTGAGGCAGCTCAGCGTTCCATTCCACTCGCGCAATATGCAACCGAGCATCCGGAGCTGAAAAGCGCATTGGATCTGTGGGGTGGCGAACGATGAGAAGTGATAAGAAAACAGTCATTTTCTGTGACTTTGACGGAACGATTACGTTCTCGGACAACATCGTAGCGATCATGAAACATTTCAAACCTGAGGGCATTGAAGCGATTATGAAAGATACGATTGAGCAAAAAATCTCGCTGCGTGAAGGCGTTGGAGCCATGTTTGCTCTGTTGCCTGCATCGCAGAAAGATGAAATTCTGGAATTTGTGCTTGGACAAGCGGGGATCCGTGAAGGATTCAGCGAGTTTCTTGACTACGTTCGCAGCGAAGGGATCGAATTCAATGTGACCAGCGGTGGTATGGACTTCTTTATCGAGCCGTTACTCGCACCATTCCATATCCCGCAGGATCATGTCTATTGCAATGGAGCTGACTTCTCGGGTGAAACCATTCGGATTGAATGGCCCAACCCTTGCCAACCTCCTTGTGAGAACGGCTGCGGCATGTGCAAAACAACCGTGATTCGTACCTTCCCGGAAGAACAATACAACCGAATCCTCATTGGAGACAGTTTGACGGATTTTGAAGGTGCAAAGATTGCCGATCTCGTCTACTCCCGCTCTATTTTAACGGACAAATGTATTGAGCTGGGTGTAGACCATGTGCCATTCGTTACCTTTTACGATATCATCGAAGATATGAAACAGAAGCAAACACAAGGAGTGCTGTAAACGATGGGCTTTGAAAAGATTACATTGGAACACAAACGTCAGGTCCTTGAAGAACTGGCTGATATTAAAGCGTTGTTCGCCAGTCGTAACTGGTTCCCTGGAACAAGTGGCAATCTGTCGATGCGTGTAGGAGACTTTGATCCAGAGCAATTTTATTTTGCGGTTACCGCCTCAGGCAAAGACAAATCTCTTCGCACACCGGAAGACTTTCTTTTTGTGGACAAACATGGTAAAGCGATTGAGACAACAACGTTGAAACCAAGTGCCGAAACGTTGATTCACTGTGAAATCTATCGTTTGACTGGTTGTGGCGCTGTATTCCACGTGCACACCGTGTTTAACAACCTGATTAGCGAATTCTTTGGCGCTGAGGGTCAGGTACCGATTCAAGGCATTGAGTTGATTAAGGCTTTCAACATCTGGGAAGAAAATGCAGAGATTCGTGTACCCGTCCTGCCTAACTTTGCAGATATTCCATCTATCGCTGAATTGGTGCCAGGTGTACTTGATGCCAACGTACCAGGGATCTTGCTTCGGAACCACGGTATTTATGCCTGGGGTAAAGATGCTTTTGAAGCGAAACGTCATCTGGAAGCGTTCGAGTTCCTGTTCGAAGTGATGTATCGTCAACTTCTGCTGAAGGGTGCTACGAAATAGCAATCATTTGTCCGAAATCAAAGCTGCATAACATAAAAACACGCCAGAGGCTGATATACATAGCCCTTGGCGTGTTTTTATGTTGAGGGATGATTTCTTTGCACACATGTATGTGCTACATAAGATGAACTAATCATTTACACGATAACGGAGAGGACAGAGAAAACCTGAAAAAGCGAAGCGTTCGCCTTTATCCCCGGATTTTAACCTTTGGAAAAGTAAATCGATAAAATCTGGGGATAACAGCGATTAGAAGGTTGCTCTGTCATCGTAGTGTCAGTGTAACTTTTCTTTAGGTCACTCTACAGTCGATCATCCCGATCCTTGAATAAAAAGAGGCTATCTGCTTCTTCGTCACTCCGATGAACCGCAGGATTGGTGCCGGCTCCCCGCTGCTTACCAAACAGCAGCTTCAAGCCGCCAAAAATGAGCAGAAAGGATACAATGACAGTGTTCAAATAGGAACGGATCTCGTATGTCATAAATGCATCAGGGAACAGCTCATTCAGCTGTGGAATGACAAGCCTGATCGTCAGATAATATAGACCCAGCGCCGCAATCCCGAATCCAATCAGTCGCTGATGGCGGGCCCAATCCTTGAAGATCGGCTGATCAACCAATGGTTCGCGTCCATATCGACTGGAGCACTGGAGCCCGTCAAAGAAGCTGTAGAACCAGACCAGTGGAATCATGAACAGAAACACCGATAAGTGCAGCAGATCAAGAACATAGATGCTGCCCAGGAACAGGAACATCAATTGCATGCCTCTTTTTTGCAATCCCAGATATAGATGACCTGCACCTGGAAAAGCAGATAGCAGCGTTGCAAGCACTTTGCTACGTCGTCCGGCTACTCTGCCCATCTCCAATTCCTCGAATAATGTCCGATCCTGTAACACCTCACCAGCCTGCTTACGGTGGACGTGCTGCACCGCATCAAACATGCAGTATACCCATATTACAGGCAGAATGAGTAAGAACATCAGAAATACCGATTCATTGGTGATCGAAGCCACAAAAACCATCATGGCAAATGAACCAAAGAACGCCATTAGGAACGACAACCCGCGATGTAACAATCCCAGATGAAGATGTCCCAATCCCGGAACAAATGAGAGCAAAATAGTGAAGAATCGTTCACCCTCACTGCCTTTTCGATACATCGGTTGACCATAGGGAGCCTCAGGTTCACCATATTCATTACCGGGATGCTGATGCAGCTCATCTTCATGCATATGCTCCATGGGCCCTTGCTGACCCATGTGTGCTCCCTGATAGGCTGCTCCTGGATGTTGTGGTCCGTAATGTGCTCCGTATCCCCTGTAATGAGCATCTCGTGCAGAAGGCGCACGGAGTAGAACAATAATCATGTCCAGCATACTGATCCCCCAGAAGAAAGCCGCACAAAGTGCACCGAAAATCATTAAATCTTGTTCATTAATGACCATGGCTAGCATAAAAGAACCTACAGCTGTTCCAAAGAAAAGCAATGGATAGATCACGGCTCTTGCAGCTCGACCCCAATACATAAAACCAAGACCGGGTATCAGGTTTAATAGAAATGCGAGTAATTTGTTACGATCTGAGTGCACAGTCGTCATCCTTTCTTTTCAGGCAATGCGAAACCATTTATGGTTTAGGCTTGAAGTTATCCAGCCATGAAGTGGCTGCCTCCGTCCATTTCTCCGTAAAAGACCCTCTGTGGTCGCCATCCTGGAACTTGTGATAAGGGGCTACCTTGTCAAAAAGTCCAGACGAGAGGAAGATCAATGTCAAACAGGCCGCTACTGCATAATGAAACACTTTATGTTCAAGCCAGCGTCGGTTTCGTCCAGCGCGGGATTTTCGTTGTGATTTGGTTGGTTGAATACCCTCAATCCGATGCATAACTGAATCCGCAAACCCTGTCGGGTCATGTAACGGAGGCAGCTCCCCATGGATACCGAGCGCTTCCAGATAGCTGTCCATCGCATCCGGGTCTTCCATCAGAAGCTGTTCCATTCGGTTCGCTTGAGTTTCACTCATATGGCCTTCAATATAATCAGCCCATTGTGCAGTGGTATACTTCTCCTGTTTACTCACGCCATTCATCCTCCTTCCAATGATTCCGAATCCACTGCCGGGCACGATACAAGCGGGATTCCACGGTCTTCACAGCCACCTGTGCCTCACTGGCAATCTGCTCATAATTTTTTTCACCTAAATAATACGCAGTAATAATGTCACGATGCTGAGCAGGCAACTGATTAATTCGTTCGCGAAGTTTATCCTGACGTTCTTCACGAACGAGACGGGCAAGAACGTCTTCATCCCGTCCGGGCATATTGATTATTTTTTCTTCTCCACCCAGATCCTCAGCAGTTCGTCTGCCCAGCTTGCGTTTGGCATCAATCGCTTTGTGAAAGGCGATTCGAGTTAACCACGTTTTGAAACCTTCGGAACGATAGTCGGGGAGAGACTTATACATCTGAATGAACGCCTCCTGAGCTGCATCCTGTGCTTCCTGATCGTTCCTGAGTACGGAATAGGCCACATGATATACATGCTGGCTATACTTATCAATCAGAGTACGCATCTGGGATGTATCTCCTTGACGGATTTGTTCGATTACGCGCGCTTCATCAATAACTCTCCCCTCCTCTCCAATACAATAGACGACAGCTTGTGTGTTAACCCCTGCGTGATCCATCAAATTATTTTAAAAAGTGAATTCATTGCCTGAAAGGTTGGTGCCGCTGATAACTCATCCAATCTATAATCCAAAAAAAACAGGCACAGAATGACTTCTGGCCTGTTTCTTATTCCTGCCTACACTTAAATTAACGTCCACCATTACGAAACCGTTGCGTGTACGCCTTCGCGTCTTGAACGGTCTTGACACGATTGCGACTCCACTCAAGCAGAATTCGATCGATATACCGGAAGTGTACTTTGCCTGCAAAAACCGCTTCCTTCAGAGCCATGAGAATCAACTCTTCTTGATAACGATCCTGATCCAACCAGCTGGATATCGTCTCGCACTCCATTGGAGAGAGAGGACGTCCGAATTCTTTTTCGAAGATGGAGAACATGTTCCGTTCTTCCTCTTCTTTTTGAACACTGTTCGAATCTTGACGTGCTGTACTGCTGCTCAGCTGCTCCGCACGGTATGCGGCTACTTCTTCGGCAGTGCACGCTGCGAGCTTGGCATATAATCCATGTAAATCATATCGCTCATACTGGATGTCACGTTCCTCATCACGGTGCTCGTCTATCGCGATATAACCATCCCTCATCAGACGTTGCAACATTCTGGCAATGCCTTCAGGTGCAAGTCCCATGCGTCCCGCAAGCTCTTCAAGCGTGGGAAACTCATTGAACTCTGCCTGACGAAACCCTAACAGTTGAATCAGAAGAAGCACTTCTGCATCTGATAGGCCAAGCTGGTGATAATAACGTAACAAGGCATACGGCAGATGGGCTGTACCCGAAGTCATGCCATAAGCTGCTCCATCCAACCATGCTTTGGATGTGGTGTCTTCCATAGACGCTCCTCGGTTAAGCATTAAGGGTACAGACGATAGAGCATACGTGGGAATGCGATTGTTTCACGTACATGATCCAATCCACAGATCCATGCTACCGTCCGCTCCAATCCCAGACCGAAACCGGAGTGAGGAACCGATCCGTATTTACGTAGATCCAGATACCATTGGTAAGCTTCATCCGAAAGGTTGTGCTCCTCAAAGCGTTGTTGCATCAATTCCGGATCATCGATACGCTGCGAACCACCAATAATCTCTCCGTAGCCTTCTGGTGCGATCATATCCGCACAGAGAACAACTTCAGGACGATTCGGATCTGGTTTCATATAGAAAGCTTTGATTCCAGCAGGGTAATGTGTGATAAAGACAGGTGTATTGTACTTCTCAGCAATCGCTGTTTCGTGTGGTGCACCAAAGTCTTCTCCCCAAGGAATATCAAAGCCTTGTCCATGCAGGAATTCAATCGCTTCATCATACGTAATACGCGGGAATGGAGCTACGATGCCTTCGAGTTTGGATACGTCACGACCGATGGATTCCAATTCTGCACGGCAGTTTTTCACCACGGATTGAACGACATGAGCGATAAACTTCTCTTGCACTCGCAGACTTTCCTCGTGATCTACAAATGCCATTTCCGGCTCAATCATCCAGAACTCAATCAAGTGACGACGTGTTTTGGACTTCTCAGCGCGGAATGTTGGACCAAAGGAATATACTTTGCCCAGCGCCATAGCTGCTGCTTCCATATACAATTGACCACTTTGCGTCAGATAAGCATCTTCGTCAAAGTATTTGATGTGGAACAGGTTCGTTGTTCCTTCCGCAGACGATGGTGTCAAAATCGGAGGGTCAACTTGCGTGAATCCGTTACCATCAAAGAACTGCTGAACAGCACGAATGATCTCTGCACGAATCACCATAACTGCACGTTGCTTCGTAGAACGGAGCCACAGATGACGATGGTCCATCAAGAAATCAACACCATGTTCTTTAGGCGTAATTGGATAGTTTTCAGTCAGGTGAATGATTTCCACCCCAGTAACTGTCATCTCATAACCGGACGCACTGCGAGGCTCTTCACGAATAATACCTGTAACATACAAAGAGCTTTCTTGTGTCAGGCTCTTGGCATTGTTCCAGATCTCTTCACTAACTTCACTTTTCACAACAACCCCTTGGATATATCCGGTTCCATCACGTAGCTGCAAAAACTGAATTTTACCGCTGGAACGTTTGTTGTTAATCCAGGCACCGATTGTTACGGTTTCGCCCACATGCTCGTTCACATTACGAATTACACAATTCGTATTCATGCCCATATCTCCCCTTGGTTCCTGAATTTGAAAATGCAGCGGGCAGGCTTATGCCTGTCCTCTGCACTTCCTTGTCATTCTATATTTACTTTACAGTTAGATTACTGAGAATTCAATACGATTCGGTGTGTATCGCGTGCAATGACCAATTCTTCGTTTGTTGGCACAACGAGAACTTCCACTTTGGAATTCGCTGTTGTGATCCGGCGTGGTTCGCCAGAACGAATGGCATTCAGCGCTTCATCCAGTTCAACACCCAGATAAGTAAGCTGCTCACATACTTTTTGGCGAAGAACAACGGAGTTCTCACCTACACCAGCCGTGAATACGATCACGTCTACACCGTTCATTGCAGCTGCATATGAACCGATGTATTTACGCAGACGATATTCGTACATTTCAAAAGCAAGCGTGGAGTTGGCATCGCCATTCTCCATACCTTCCGTAATCTCACGCATGTCACTGCTGATTCCGGAGATTGCAAGCAATCCACTGTGTTTGTTCAACATGGAGTTCACTTCGCTTACGCTCAGTTCTTCCTTGTTCATTACATAAGGTACGATGGCTGGGTCAAGGTCACCAGAACGCGTTCCCATCATCAGACCTTCAAGCGGAGTCATACCCATCGAAGTATCCACGGATACGCCACCTTTAACTGCTGTTACACTACCACCGTTACCCACGTGACAAGTGATGATTTTCAGATCTTCTACTGGACGATCCAAATACTCAGCAGCTGCTTTGCTTACGAAATCATGGGAAGTACCATGTGCGCCGTAGCGACGTACTTTATATTTTTTGTAAAGTACACGCGGAATAGCGTACAGATATGCTTTTTCCGGCATCGTTTGATGGAAAGCCGTATCGAAGACCATAACCTGAGGCACACCTGGCATATTTGACTCTGCCGCGCGGATACCCATCATGGCTGCCGGGTTATGAAGTGGAGCCAGATCGAACAGACGGCGAATTTCAGCTTTGGCAGCATCATCTACCAATGCAGATTCCTTAAATGCTTCACCACCGTGAACAACACGGTGTCCAACAGCTTGAATTTCACTTACGGAACCTAACACACCGTTTTCTTTGTCAGTCAAAATAT
This sequence comes from Paenibacillus sp. SZ31, assembly GCF_012912005.1. Lineage (GTDB taxonomy): Bacteria > Bacillota > Bacilli > Paenibacillales > Paenibacillaceae > Paenibacillus. The sequence continues at coordinate 74,652 of NZ_JABBEA010000017.1, read as the reverse complement.
CGATGACTTTACGGATCGCTGTTGTATGTTCCAGAATTTCGCTAACTTCTGTAACATCCTCACGGCCTGTCGGTTTGTGCGTCAGAATGGAAGAATCCATTCCGATCCGCTCTACCAGACCTTTAGCCAGTACAGATTCGTCAGTCATATTATACAGTTGATATTTGAGCGAGGAACTCCCCGCATTAATTACGAGTACTTTCACAGTCGGTCACCATCCTTGTCGTACTTGAAGAATCCTTCGCCTGATTTAACACCCAGGTGTCCTGCACGCACCATTTTCTTCAGGACTGTGGAAGGACGATATTTCAATTCTCCGAATTCACGGAACATTCTTTCGAGTGCAGCTTCAACAGAATCCAATCCGAAACGGTCAGCCATTTCGAGTGGTCCATGTTGGAAGTTGTATCCGATACGCATTGCATCATCGATATCTTCAGCAGATGCAACACCTTCTTGTAATACATGCAATGCTTCGTTAATCAGCAGGCAGATCAGACGGGAAGTTACGAATCCAGGGGATTCATAGATCATAACCCCTTTTTTGTCCGCTACTTCTTCTACAAAACGTCTGGTCTCTTCGAATGTCGTATCCGAAGTTTTCAGTCCACGAATAATCTCTACAAGATCAACCCGGGATACCGGGTGAATAAAGTGCATACCAATAACACGCTCTGGGTATTTGGTCGAGCTTGCAAGCTCGGTCAAACTCAGCGTGGATGTATTACTTGCCAGAATGACATTGCTTGGGCAAACTTGGTCCAGTTGGCTGAATACTGCTTTTTTCGCATCCAGATCCTCTGAGATCGTCTCAATGACCATATCACAAGTTCCAAGTTCAGCTAAATGAGCTACCTTGGTAATACGGGAAAGGATCAATTTCTTCTCCGCTTTTGTAATCGCCCATTTCTCTAATTGTTTATCCAAGTTTGTTTCGATCATGTCATATGCATGATCCAGCTTTTGTGTTGTATGCTCCACGAGAAGCACATCAAGTCCTTTGGCTGCGAGCATCTGGGAAATACCTTGTCCCATCGTACCGCCACCGACAACTCCTATTTTTTTGAAAAACATGGTTCTGCTCCATCCTTTCGGTTCTCTATTTCTCTATTGTACCCTGTTCGCCGAAAATTACAAATTTCGACCCAACATATAATAATATCTTAGCACGAGTGAAATGTAAAAAAAAATAACCAGCATAAATAAATTATGCTGGTAAAAGGGCACTGTCACGAAATTGACAACGAAATTGCTCCCCAGACAATACTTCCTCCCGAATCAGGATGTCGAGGGAATTGTCGAATATTGTCCGTTGTTCTTCAAGCAACCGTTTCGTCTGCTCCATAAGTTCTTGCAAAATCAATTTATTCTCCCGCATGAGCTCCTCGGTTGTAACCATATCCATGTTCACAATACCAAGTGAAGTCAACCCGGAAGCCATCATCGTCTGCACCACATTGGTCGCCTGATCAAAGTCATTACGTGACCCAGTGGAACGTCCACCGTAATACATTTCCTCCGCAGCTGCCCCTCCGAGTGCAATCATGATCTGCTCCTCCAGAAAGCGCTTCGTATAAAGGAACTGTTCCTGTTGAGGGTTATGACGTACGTATCCCAGTGCCTGCCCACGCGGACTGAGAGCCACCTGGCTTACACTTCCTGGACGAACGAGTTCAGCCATAATGGCATGTCCCAACTCATGGATGGCGACCCTTTTCTTCTCTTCTACACTGGATTCACGGTCTGTCTTCTCACCCATCATGACTTTATCAATAGCCAGGGACAAGTGCCGCTGTTCAATGTTTAACAACCCGTCCCGCATGGCGTATATTGCCGCTTCGTTCATAACACTCTCAAGCTGTGCACCGGAGAAACCATACGATTCTTCCGCAGTCTTCTCCAGATTCACTTCCTCCATCAGAGGTTTATTCACCGCATGCAGTTCCAGGATATGCTTTCTACCCTTCTTGTCCGGCAAATCCACTTGAATATGACGGTCAAAACGTCCCGGACGCGTCAGAGCGCTATCCAGCATTTCTTTGCGGTTCGTTGCAGCGATAACCAGAATTCTCGGTGTGTCAGAAGAATAGATTCCATCCATTTCCGTCAAGAGTTGATTCAGCGTCTGATCATACTCACGCTGTTGACCGCCTTCACGTTTCCCCCCGATAACATCGATCTCATCGATAAATATAATGGCGTTTTCCTTATTTTCCTTGGTCGCACGGGTTCTCGCGTCCTTGAACAAATCCCGAATTCTGCTGGCACCCACACCAACATACATTTCCACAAACTCACTACCCGATGCTGCTACGAAAACAGAATCCGTGTAATGGGCAGCAGCCTTGGCCATCAACGTTTTCCCTGTCCCTGGAGGGCCCGTCAGCAAGATGCCTTTTAACGGACGAATCCCGAACTTCCGAATTTCTTCGTGTTTGATGAGAAAGTCGAGTGCTTCACGCAATTCCTGCTTGGCACTGTCCTGACCTCCAATTTCTTCAAAAGTAAGTTTGGAAGGTCCTTTTTTCTTCCGTTTACGTTCCTGTGCTGCGCCTACGGTTATCCCGCCGCGCATTTGCATCATGAACAGCAAAGCTCCGACAAGCACCGCTGCAATCAGAATCGGAACAATATTAACACCAGTAAAAGCAAGGAAAATAATCAACACAGGAAAAAATCCAATGGCAACTTCTTTTGTCCACTTAGGCATTAGGCCACACTCCTATCTGACCGGGCACACGCGGCAGAATAATAAACTTGCTGGCATCTCCGTCTCTGAGACTAACATATACATTGTTGTCATCCATCGCTGTATTTACCTTAATTCCATTGGTCGCCATCTTGGACAACGTTGGTGTAATCTCGGTGTACTGTTTGTTCTCCATCGCCTGAGCTACGGTAAACATCGCATCACCCCACCAACTTTCCAGTGCTTCACTGGAATGATCCACAACATCCAACTTTAGTGAACGTGTTCCAATCAGGGTCTGTCCTTCTTTGTGAATGTATTGTACCAGTCTGCCCAAATCAACATCGGGTTGCAGATCCAGTTTCAATTGTACGTCATTGCGGTTAATAGTTAATTGAACGTCATTGACTCCATCGTACTGGGTAACCATCTTTTCAATCGGATTCTGCATAGCCACCTGACGATACACAAACCAACCTCCAAACAACACAACGGCTGAAATGACGGCAGTTAAAGCAATAGGCAATACTTTTAGCTTCAAGTGAATTACCCCTCCCAGATATTGGCCTAACCTACTGGCTTTTTGGTATAATACGAATATGTGCACATAGACTCCTGCGAAAATTTTGACAGGATTATTTGTTTGCAATGTAACTTTGAGTACATATCTGAGTATATCACATCGTATATACAATTTCGAAGGCGAAAATATGAATAAATTATTAATTTTAACTATTTAAATCATTTTCATAACTCACTAAAAATAGATTTTTGTAACTAGATATAGACAAATTGAATCGTTTTGATCTATATCTACCCTTGATTGAAGCAGCTAAAGGTATTATGAAATTGATTTATTTAAATCAAATATGTTTACAGACAACACAAAGAACCGGTTCAGTCGGATATCCGTCTGCCGGTTCTTTGTAATTGTTTCTAGCTGTTCGGGAGAGTGTAGACCAGGTCCACCTGTTCTCCGTTGCTAAAACGATAAAAGCGATAGTGGTTATGAGTGCCGTCCTTATAATACACTTGCCACACATATATCCCATTCACAACTCCGGGCATGATTCGCTTAATCTCACCCGCAGGAACTTCAGAACTGAAACGATTGCGGATCTGCGCTTCGGTCATACCATTCTGCAGCAGTTCGCTGTGTATAGCATTTGCCCCTGTGGCAGGTTGATTGTTTGCATCGAATTTAACCCAGACCATGACATCCTGGTTATCCTTATTTTTGCCGATCAGGGTCCAGTAGATGTTGTCAGAGCCTTCTTTATCTCCCCAGATGTACTTTCGCAATTCATCATAGGATGTAATGCCCAGTTGCTCCTGTGCTGCCAGTATGGCAAGCGCTTCTTCTTTGCGCTGGTCCTGCGTGACATAGACGTAATAACGCTGAAGTCCAAACAGAATCAGAACCAGTGCAAGGAGCGAAATCCATATCCACTTCTTTTTTTTCTTCAAAAGCCGAACTTCCTTTCCCTATGATGCGCTGTCCTGCAATTAACGAGCAAGCAGACCATCAAATGCCAATTGAGACTCACGCAAAATGCGCTCTTCATCCAGCGTCAGACATTCGCCATTTTTCACCACTTGTTTTCCATCCACCCATACATGCTCCACATCTTTGGCAGAAGCCGAGTAGATCGTATGTGAGATCAGGTCTGTATGTGGATAGAAATGTGCCTGTTCAATGTCCAGGGCGATAAAGTCAGCCTTCATGCCAACCTGAAGCACTCCCGTATTGTTCAAGAAGATGGATTTGGCGCCATATGAAGTTCCAAGTAATAACGCTTCGCCTGCTGGTACTGCCGTCGGGTCACCAGACACGCCTTTGTGGATCAATGCAGCGAGTCTCATTTCCTCGAACATATCCAGATTGTTGTTGCTTGCCGGTCCGTCTGTTCCGAGTGACACGGTAACTCCTGCTTTCAGCAAAGCGGGTACACGAGCAACACCGGAAGCCAGTTTCAGGTTACTTCCCGGGTTATGGGACACAGCCACATCATGACGGGCCAGAATCTCGATCTCTTCGTCATTCAGATGCACCGCATGTGCAACCAGAGATGGACGGGAGAAAAAGCCCAGTTTCTCCAGATGTGCCACAGGACGCAGTCCATAATCAGCCACGTTCTGCTCGACTTCACGAAGCGTTTCCGACATATGTGTGTGAAGGGGAAGGTTTAGGTCGTTCGCGACCTGTACAAGCTTCTCTATGTAGTCTGGAGGGCATGTATATGGTGCGTGTGGCGAGATTACGGTTGTAATGCGACCATCTGCCTGTCCATTCCACTCACGCGCAAATGCAGCCGACTCCTCCAGCTTCCGCAATTGCTCTTCTTCCGAGCACAGCCCGATTACACCACGTGCCAGTGCTGCTCTAACGCCGGATTGTTCCACCACTTTGGCAACCTGATCCATGTGATCATACATGTCCAGGAAAGCGGTGGTTCCGCCTTTCAACATTTCAAGCACCGATAGCGAAGTTCCCCAATATACATCTTGTGAAGTCATTTTCGCTTCCATTGGCCACATTTTTTCCTGTAACCATACTTGCAGCGCAAGATCGTCTCCATGACCTCTGAGCAGCGACATCGCTGCATGACCATGCGTATTGATCAGACCCGGCAGGAAGAACAGTCCTTTTCCATCCACTTTGGTACAATTTTCGTCTCCATCCGGCAATGTCTCACCAATATGCACAATCTTGTCATTCTCAACAACCATGTAACCTTGAACCACATTCCATGTTGCACCTTCATTAACGGCAAATTTCCCATTGTGAATTACCCATCTATTTGTTGTCATCTTCCTCGTCGTCCTTTCCAGTCTCCAAGTAATAGGCCAAACTAAGCAGATCCGTCGTAAAGTCAGCATGATGAATGCGGATATGCGGCGGTGTTTTTAGAATTGTTGGTGCAAAATTGAGGATCGCTTCAATTCCCGATTCGATAAGTTGATCGGCTACATTTTGGGCTTCCGTATCCGGAACCGTGATAATGCCGATGCGGATGTTATCCGTTTTCACTGCTTCCGTCAATTCATTCATTGGTTTTACCGTCAAACTGTTGATTTGACTACCAATCTTCGGTCCATATGCATCAAATACAGCAACAATCTTCATGTTGTCTTTCAGATATGCGTTGTAGTTGGACAAGGCCTGTCCGAGGTTACCCGCGCCTACCAGAGCTACATTAATTTGCTGATCGATTTTGAGAATGTGACGAATTTTCTCGATCAAATAGGATACATCATACCCGATCCCTTTACGACCAAAATCACCGAAGTAAGCCAGGTCTTTACGAATTTGGGCCGGATTCAGATCCAGCCTCTGTCCAAGCTCTTGAGAAGACACCGTAGCCACCTCACGCTGATGCAACTCGCTCAAATAACGCAAGTATACAGGCAGACGTCGTACCACCGCTTCCGAAATTTTATCCGATTTCATTCTTGCTCCCCCTTACCAAGCCCACGATAAAATAATAGATGAAAAGATGAGCATTCTGTATAAATTCAAAGATAGAAGTGACTTTTTATACAGAATGCTCCTTGTAATTTAGGTTATAAGTTCTTACGTGCAACTTCTTTATTCGCAAACGGAAAGATCTCATAAAGTTTAACGCCAAACTGTAGCGTCATGCAATGATATAACGAACCAAACAACGATTATTCTTGTTCTTTAGCAGGTTTTTCCAACCATTCGGTAATTCGTGGAACCATTTGCTCTGTGAGCATGTGCTCCATTTTGGGACCAGGTAATGAATATAAAAAGAATTTGCCATAGTACGCTTCAATCACACGTGTATCATAGACAATCACAATTCCTCTGTCCTTCGCGGTACGCACCAATCGGCCAAATCCTTGCTTGAAACGAATGACCGCTTGCGGCACAGACAGCTTCAGGAATGGATTTTTCTTCTGCTCCTGGAGCAACTCACTCTTGGCTTCCACCAACGGATGATTCGGCGGCTGGAAAGGCAATCGCACAATAGCTAGACACGTCAGCGCATCACCAGGGATATCTACACCCTCCCAGAAGCTGCTTGTGCCCAGAAGCACCGTAGCTTTGGCGTCCTGGAACCTGCGAGTCAACTTGGAGCGGCTTCCACTGTCCACACCTTGCCCTAGCAACGAGATGTCGTTACCAGACAGAGCTTCTTTTAGCGGATCATAGACCTGTCGCAACATCTTGTATGAAGTAAACAGAACCATCATGCGTCCACGCGTGGCAATTGCGGTCTCTGCCAGTGATTGCACCAGCATATTGACAAAGTGCGCATCACCCACACTGCCCTTCACACTCGGGAAATCACGTGGAATCACCAGAAGTGCCTGATCGCGATAGTTGAAAGGTGATGGCAGCATCGACGTTAATAGCCGATTATTCTCGGCGGCTTCCTGCAATCCAAGCTGCTCGATCATGAACTGGAATGACTTATCCACAGAGAGCGTAGCCGATGTAAGCACAACACTTTTCTTTTTATCAAAAAACAAATCCTTAAGTTGTGCACTGACATCTACAGGTACGGCATACAGCTGGAGAGATTTGCTGCGGAACTGGCCGCTGGCTTCCATCCAGTACACCGTTTTGGCATCATCCATACGCATGAAGAAACGTAGATTCTCCTTCAACGTGGTCAGATCTTTCAGCAATCCTGTAATATCCGTGATCAGGCTATCCGATTGATAATCATCCTGATCTTCTTTCACCTCAAGCAGCAATTTGTCCCCTTTGCGAACCAAATCGCCCAGTGTCACATGAATTTGGTTCTCCAAATCCTGCAACTCCTGCCATTTGGCCGGTTTCTGAGATGCCTTCAGACGCAGGGAAAATTGTCCTGTTTCTCCTGGTGAAGCATCACTTCGTTCAGGCAACAGACCGAACAGGGCATCACTCATGCGATCCCATAGCTCCTTGACCTCAAGAGCGAGCGGGAACATCTGATCCACCATGGAGCCCCATTGCACCGAATTTTCATGCCCGGATAATTGCGAACGAAGCATAGGTAGCTGACCATTACGACTGTCTTTAAACAGACGGGTCAGTGTATGAACCAAGGTGAAATATTTCATATGCATTCCTAGATGCTTACCAGCCACGTCTTCAAGATGATGTGCCTCATCGATCACAAGACTCTCATAGGCTGGTAGCAACTGATGTGCTGCTTTGACATCCGTAAATAATTTGGAGTGATTCGTAATTACGATGTCAGACAACCCTGCCTCATGTTTGGCGCGATGGTAGAAACATTTGCGGAACCATGGGCAGGATCTTCCCAGACAAGACTCGGATTCGCTCTGTACGGTCTCCCAGAAGTCCCCACCGCGCCCGCTAAGGTTAAGTTCCTCATCATCTCCGGTTTCAGTCTGCGTAAGCCAGACGATCATCTGAGCGGCTGTGAAATAATCCTCTTTCGGTGTGGCGAATTCACGTTTATTGATTTTGTGTTCAAATTTGCGCAGGCACAAGTAATGTCCACGTCCTTTGAATACAGCAGCCTTAAACGGAAACGGAACCACTTGGGTCAGCATCGGAATGTCCCGCTCTCTCAATTGTTCCTGCAGGTTGATCGTATGCGTGCTGACCATGACTTTCTGTTCTTGCTTCACACTTTCGTAAATAGCAGGCAACAGATAACCCAGAGATTTCCCTGTGCCTGTTCCAGCCTCGATCAAGAGGTGTTTCTCTTCATCCAAAGCCTGCCTTACACTGCTGAACATCTGAGTCTGCGCTTCGCGCTCTTCATAATGATCCAGCGTATCCTTCAGGTTCTCCCGAACCTGATCCATAAACTGTTCGAAGCTTACACCGTCAAGGGGATTACCCTCCCGCTCATCACGTGGTGCACCAATATCGGTCCAATCACTCACATTAAGAGCAAGCTGACGATAATAGGTATGTCCGTCCAGATCCTGAATCGGCTCTGCTTCCTTCTCACTGCGCATCCCGTCCAAGAACCAACCCAAATCACTGTCTTCTGGTGCAAACAGGTCACTGAGCCGCTGAATCGTTATGAGCGGTAATTCCTTTAACTCATCCAGACATTTGAGCAGCACATAGGCTGTCGCGAGTGCATCACTGTCTGCCTGATGAGGGCGATCATGCTGAAAGCCAAATTCCGAAGACACATAACCAAGTTGATAAGAACCAAGTGATGGGAACGTAATCTTCAGAAAATCAATCGTGTCCAGAATACGGCCAGTGAACGGTAAATAACCGCAACGGTCCAGAGCATTCTGCAAAAAGTGAAAATCAAAAGCAACGTTGTGTCCAACAAGAACGACGTCGTTAAGTAGCGGAACCATCTCCATCATCATCTCTTCGAGTGAAGGAGCGCCCGCCACATCTTCATCGGTAATACCCGTTAACCCCGAAATAAACGGGGGAATCGGGACACCAGGGTTCACATAAGAACTATATATTTGAGTTATGCTGTAGTCATGATCTATGATGGCAAGTCCGGCCTGTATAATCTCACCGTCGGACTGCGTGCCGGTTGTTTCGAAATCCAATACGGCAAATTTCATTGCAATGTACGGTCCCTTCCATTCCAGTCTATGTTACAGCATAGCAAAAAAAAGGGGATTTGAAAATTAACTGACAAAAAAGCGGTGTTCCCGCCGCTATGCCAGAGGAGGGAACACCGTTTTTTGGTCGCCGAATTCCCGCTTAATGAAGGGTCGTCAGCTGATTTGCATATTGCAATTTTCCCCTGTTCAACCTGCAAGCTTCCATGTTGTACAGTGGTTCGGTCAATGTCGGGTCATACTGAAGGGCCTGTGCAAAGAGTGAACATGCAGCTTCCGGATTCGCAAGCTTGGCTTGAATACAGCCCAGAGCGTTACATACAAGCCCCTTTAAGCGAGGTGAACCCTTAAGGTACATGATCTGCTGCAAATGTGTCCCGGCTTCCGCCATTTGTTCCAGATTCAGATACGCGAGCGCCAGGTAAAAACGAGTCAATGCACTCTCCGGATGGTCGGTCACAACCTGGGAGAACTGCATGATCGCCTGCGGATACATCTGTAATTTGAAATAACCCTGACCCCGACTGAAATATTCCAGATGGAGTTCAGGCAGAGCGGTAACAGCTTCCTGTTCCGGTTCAAGGGAAGCGGGCTTATCCATCTCCCGCTCCCGCACTTGGCTCATCTTTTCTTCAAACATCAGCCATTCATCCAGCATTCCGTCACTCATCCGCTTAAGCAAGTTCCACTTTTGCTGCAATTCCTGTTTGTTCAGGCCTTCAGCGGAAGGATAGCTCTTGATAATTTCATCTAACATGTCGTTCATTTCTGCGAAAACATGCTGGAACATCGATGCATCCCCACCCTTGAAAAAATGGATTAGTGCAGTGACCTGTACTCATTTTTTGCTTCAAGGACCGATTTCATTCTCCTTACCAGTCGATTACATAATCGTTGCGTGGACTTCCTGCTTCATCGTTTGTACAGGTTTATTCTGTCCATCTACAAAGACAACCGTTGGTTTGTGAGTATTTGCCTCTTCTTGAGACATCATGGCGTAAGAAATGATAATGACGTTATCTCCGGGCTGCACCAGACGTGCAGCTGCGCCGTTAAGGCAGATGACCCCGCTACCGCGCGGTCCTGGAATCACATAAGTTTCCAGACGTGCACCATTGTTATTGTTCACAATTTGTACTTTCTCGTTTTCCATCAGATCGGATGTTTCCATTAGATCTTCATCTATGGTAATGCTACCCACATAGTTCAAGTTGGCTTCCGTTACTGTAGCCCGGTGAATTTTGGATTTCATGAGTGTTCTAAACATAGGACAGCACCTCCAATTTTTGCAACCTTATATTGTCAATCAATCTTGTTTTTCCGAATTTCACCGCAAGTGCGATGAGCAGATCGTCACGTCCTTGAACTTCTTCCTGATCTGCGAGCGGCTCCAGACTTGGAAAAGCCTGAATCTCGGCGTAGTCGATAACTGCAAGCGGTGAGATCGTAATCTGCTCGCGCAAGATACGACGAATATCTGCGGCAGTTATTACTATACCTGTATCCGCGGCTTCTTGAGCTACACGTAGCGCCTTCGACAGAACCAACGCCTGTGTACGCTGTTCAGCGCTGAGATAGACATTACGTGAACTAAGGGCAAGGCCATCCTCTTCGCGAACAATCGGACAAGGTACAATCTCTACAGGCATATTCAAATCATTCACCATCTGTTGAATGACCGCAACCTGCTGAGCGTCTTTCATCCCAAAAAATGCACGCTGTGGCTGTACGATGTTAAACAGCTTGGAGACTACGGTCGTTACTCCGTCAAAATGGCCCGGACGGGAAGCGCCACATAAGCGCTCCGTCAGTTGTGAGACAGATACTGTCGTTTGCGTTGCCTGTGGATACATCTCTTCAACAGAGGGAATAAATACAATATCTACCCCTTGTGAGCGTGCTGTTTCCACATCCCTGGCTTCATCCCGTGGATAGCTGTCAAAATCTTCATTGGGTCCAAATTGAATCGGATTAACGAATATGCTCAAAACCACGATATCGCTTTGTTGTTTAGCTGCTTGCATCAAGCTTGCATGACCTTGATGAAGATAACCCATTGTCGGTACCAGACCTACAACGGACGCATCGGACCGAATCGCTTGACGCATCAAGCTTAGCTCCTGTCTTAACTCTGCGATTGTCCGTAATACTTTCATGAATTACTTCCCACCTTTTCCTTGCGTTGTCCATACAGTTGATCCAGAACGCCAGCATCCGTAGCATTGAACACGTGCTCTTGGGCGGGGAAAGAACGATCTTTAACTTCCTTCACGTAGGCTTCAATGCTGGTTCTGATTAATGCACCCACATCTCCATAGGTTTTGACAAAACGTTTGGGCGTATACGGAGAAGCATACTGAACCACATCGTGGAACACCAGTACCTGACCGTCACAGCCTCGTCCTGCTCCAATCCCGATGGTAGGGATAGACAGTTCCTCCGAAATCGCCCGCGCGACTTCTTCCGTAACCAGTTCAAGCACAATGCCGAACGCGCCTGCAGCTTCCAAGGCTTTGGCTTCGTCCATCAGACGTTTCGCATCTGCTGCATCCTTGCCCTGAATACGGTAACCGCCAATTTGATTAACCGATTGAGGTGTCAGTCCGATATGTCCAAGAACAGGCACGCCTGCTTGTACGACTGCTCTGACGGTGTCTGCTATTTCGACTCCGCCTTCCATTTTAACCGCATGGGCATGCCCCTCTTGCATCAGTCTACGTACACCCTTAAGCGTCTCATCCACGCTGCCATGATACGTCATAAAAGGCATGTCAGCCACAATAAATGTCTTCTCTGCCCCGCGCACTACGGAACGTGTATGGTACACCATGTCGTCGATAGTCACCGGAAGCGTCGAGTTATAACCGAGCACTACATTGCCAAGTGAATCGCCAACGAGGATTAGATCGATACCTGCTTCCTCTGCAAGAAGTGCTGTTGGATAATCGTAAGCCGTAATCATACTGAGCGGCACGCCATCCTGCTTGTATTTTTTCATTTTCACAATATTCATCGGTTGTTTGTTCGCCATTTTCTGTCATGGCTCCTTTCTTCTTTTCAAATAAACACAACAAAAAAACCTTTTAGTTTCCCACTAAAAAGTCCCGAAAAGTCAAAAAAGAGTCACTTGCGATCGTCCCTTCTGTCTCGGTCCTCTTCGGCTCAGAGCAGAATCCAACAACTCACTTTACTTGTTTCATACTTTTACTGCTGTCTGTCTGCCTGTGTAAAACACGTCAAAGCAGAACAAAGGTTACTTTTTCCGGAGTGCAATTCGGTCTGTATCAGCCGATATCGCCTCACGAACACAGTATACCAAAGTTCTGCTCAAACTTCACGTCTTATGTTCATTTTACCAGTGAAAATTCGACAAATTGTTTACGATTTCCAGGAAATCTCACCAGATATGACTAGTGCACGCTCTCCATCGCGTTTCTCTACGATAAGTGCTCCCGAAGGGTCTAGACCGATTGCATTCCCTTCAATGACACCATGAGGATTCGTTACTGTAATCTCGCGATTCATCGATACGGACAGGGCCTCCCAAAGAGCTGAGATGACACCGAATCCTTCTTTTTGATACAAAAAATACAACTGTTCCAGCTCTGTCAAAATGGCAGCCGTTAGCTGGGTGCGATCAACAGGTTTACCGGTCTCCATTTTGAGCGAAGTAGCGATTGTAGTCAGATCTTCCGGATAATCCTCGGAATCAAAATTCACGTCCACACCTATACCCGCAATGCAGTATCTGACTTCATGATCTTCTACCGTGGATTCAAGCAATATGCCGCACACCTTGCGTCCATCAATCAACAGATCATTTGGCCATTTGATGCCTGCATCAGCTCCTGTGCAAGCTCGAACGGCACGACATACAGCCACACCTGCTAACAGAGTTAACTGAGGCGTGTGCTGAAGTGGTAAATCAGGGCGCAACAGAACACTCATCCAGATTCCTTTACCCGGAGGAGAGAACCACTTTCGACCGAAACGTCCTCTTCCACCCGTTTGCTCTTCCGCAATGACTACAGCACCTTCGGCCTGCCCCTGCTCAGCTAACTTCAGAACATCCCCTTGGGTAGACAAGGTCGAGGTCAATAGAATCGCCTTACGGCCAAATACGGTTGTGTCCAACGCCAATTGAAGGGCAGTAGCGTCAATGCTGTCCGGCTTCGTTACAAGACGATACCCTTTACGAGAGACAGCTTCAAACTCATAACCCATGTCACGCAATTTGTTCACATGTTTCCACACAGCGGTTCGACTGATGGACAGATTACGGCTGATCTCTTCACCCGATACGAATCGTCCTTCTGCATTCAATAACATATGTAACAGATCTTCATGCTTGGTCATCTGTAACCACCCGCTTCACTTCTGCACTTAGCGCTTCATGCTGATTCGCTATCGTTCCAATCGCCGTCTCTTTTAACAAATGTTTCATCAGTTGACCCAGCCAAGGTCCGCCTTTGCGCTGCACCATCTGCAACACTTGTTCGCCTGTGATATCGAGCTCTTTCAAGTCATGCACAGGGATTGAGTGACTCCATTCGGATGCAAGTTCTTGTACCAAAACGACCTGCAATTCTGCCTGGTCAGGCTGATTCCGCCAGCCTGCTGGCAACAGCGACTGTATCCGAAGCCAATCATCCGCAGCCTGAACGCCACAAGCCAGAACTGTAACGATCCAATCGGAACGCAGGCTTAGCGTATCCTTCTGCTCCTGAACGGAAGTATGAATCAACTGCTCTACCTGAAGCACCCCTGTTATACGGGAACGATGTTCATTGGAGAATGTCCACTGACGTAATAGAACGTCTGCTTCATCCTTGCTATAACCACCAGCGATCAGGATTAGTGACCACCTAAGCAATACATGCTCGTCTGACAATTGTTCCAGATTGGATAACAACATCTTGTTGAATCGAGCCGAGCTAACCGGCGCTTTAATATGCGCAAGCGCATTACTTCTGTATAACAGCTCCAACCCTCTTAATGGATGCGGTCCCGACATCATTTTTACCATCTCGGTCCGTACCCGTTCCATCGCTATATGTTGAAGCAGGTCTTTCTGCCTTACAAGACCCCTCCATGTATTATGAGCGATTTTGAAATCAAACACCGAAGCAAATCGAACACAACGGAGCATCCGCAGTGCATCTTCACCAAATCGTTCCATCGCAGAGCCCACACATCTGACGCGCTCTTCCTTAATATCTGCCTGTCCACCGAACGGATCAACGATTGTCCCAGTGACGTCCATGGCAAGAGCGTTCATCGTGAAGTCACGCCGCTGCAAGTCTTCCTTGATATCCTGAACAAATTGAACTGCAGCGGGTCTACGATTATCCTGATACTCGGATTCTGTTCGAAACGTGGTAACTTCAAAGTAATAACCACCTGAACGCACGGTAACCGTCCCGTGTTGCAAGCCTGTAGGAATGCAGTCGTCGAACAGTTCCATGACTTGCTGAGGAGAAGCAGATGTCGTGATATCCATATCGTCTACAACTCGTTCCAGCAATTCATCACGGACACAACCGCCTACCCAATATGCCTTGTAGCCATGTTCATTTAATTTTGTGAGTACATTCTCACTTTGAATTGCCATTTCACGATCTACCTGTGTCCATTGAACCACCACATATCACCTCTTCTCTTGCCTGTTGTGGTATGCACAGTATGATTTCGCCAAGCAAAACGATTATCCGCAAACCGGCTTCAGATTCGGAACTTCTCTTCCCAGCACCCGGTAATAAATCTGTTCATATTCATGCCGAATGGCATCATTGCAAAAGTCATGATGTGCGCGCTGGAGACATGCTTCCCTGAACTCTGCAGCCAAACGATCGTCCGTCAACAAACGGATCGTGTTCTCGGCCATGGATTGTGTATCCCCGATTGCGGATAAGAAACCTGTCTTACCATGCAAGACCAGTTCCGGAATTCCGCCGGCTTGTGAACCAATCGTAGGTACACCACAAGCCATTGCTTCGAGCGCCACAAGTCCGAAACTTTCCTTCTCCGATGGAAGCATCAATACGTCAGCCATGGAGATGACCTGAGCAATGTCATCCTGTTTGCCAAGGAAATGAACCTTATCATTCAAGCCGAGATCATTAATTTTCCATTGCATCTTCGGCAAATCAGGTCCTTCACCAACAAATAGCAGTTTGGCTGGCACCTGCTCCTGTACATGACGGAAGACCTCTACCACATCCTGAGTTCTCTTCACCGGTCGGAAGTTGGAAATGTGCATTAATATTTTTTCTTCGGGCGCAGCAAAGTCTCTTCGCAGACTGGCAGCATCCCGCGGATAATATATTCGTTTATCAATAAAATTATAGGTTAGATCGATTGGACGCTGAATATCCAGCAGTTCAACCGTTTCACGAATCAAATCTTGTGATACGGCCGTAACCGCGTCACTTTCATTAATGGCAAGACGGATCAGATCCTTCAGAGATTCATCCTGAGCCAGAACTGTAATATCCGTTCCATGTAACGTGGTAACCACTTTCAGGCCGTCCCCTACCATCTGTTTCGCCAGAAAGGCACATACTGCGTGTGGCACGGCGTAGTGAACATGCAGCAGATCCAGCTGCTGTGACTTAGCCACCTGCGCCATCTTCGTTGCCAGTGACAGGTCATACGGAGGATAACGGAAAACATAATAATCATTTACTTCAACTTCGTGATAAAAAATATTTTTCTGGAACGTACCCAGTCTGAACGGGATACTGTTGGCAATAAAATGAACCTGATGTCCCTGTTCGGCAAGCAATTTGCCCAACTCCGTTGCGACAACACCAGACCCGCCAAGGGACGGATAACAGGTGATGCCGATTTTTAGCTTTTTATCCATCCTGTGGACGCTCCTTTGATCTCCCGCTTCATGCAGGTTGATATAATACAATGGAATAATGAAACCCTTCGTTTCATTAAACGTAAAAAAAACGTAAAAAATTTGAAATCGTTTATTGGGCACCCGAGCCAAATTGATGAACCACGAAAGGTGTAATTGTAGCAAAACCTTCTGCAAACGGGATGAGACTGCGTTGTCCGAGCAAGGAATCCCGGGCTCTTACACGTTCAATATACCCTTGATTCAATGGAGTCGAGACCACGCCCTCCCCGAGTTCGAATTGGGAACGATAACAGCGTAAAGAAGTTTCTTTTTGCTCATAGTGTTCCGAAATATCCACAATCAAATCCGTAGGTCCAATGTCATTAATAAAGTAAAAATAAAGTTCCTTCACTTGTACAGCAGGCATATCCGGCATGTAGTTCCGAAGCTTGGCGTTAAATACAGCTTCCTGCACCAGCTTACTGCAATTGACATGATCCGGATGACGATCTTCCCAATAGGGTGCAAACACCATCCGAGGAGCATGACGCCGTATCTCAGCCGTTACCGCCTGTACATGTTCAGGAGTAAGGTACAACCCGCGGTCAGGAAGACCCAGATTCGTTCGACACGAAAGACCGAGGACGCGGGAGGCTTGCTCCGCTTCCTCGGTTCTGCGCTCTACTGTTCCGTTGGAAGACATCTCAGCACGAGTCAGATCGCACACGCCTACTTTCAGGCCGGCAGCGGTATGTTTGGCGATCGTTCCAGCCATACCAATCTCCGTATCGTCCGCATGTGCTCCAAAGATGAGAATATCCAGACTCATTCGGAATCACCTGAATTCAATCCAGCCTCCGGCTTGTATTTATGTACCAGCTCTCTCCAGGCAAAATCACCACGATCCAGAGCCTTAACCAGAATCTCAGCGGTTGCGATATTCGTGGCAAGTGGAATTCCCTGTACATCACAAAGACGCAGCAACGCATTAATATCCGGCTCGTGAGGTTGTGCCATCAGTGGATCGCGTAGAAAAATAATCAGATCCATCTCATTTTGCGCAACCAAAGCTCCGATCTGCTGATCTCCACCCAATGGCCCTGATTCGAATCGATGAATCTTGAGAGAAGTCCCTTCCATAATACGTAGCCCTGTTGTTCCGGTCGAGTACAATTGATGGTCCGTAAATACAGGCTCATATGCCGTCACAAAGTTAACCATCTCTTCTTTTTTGCGATCATGGGCGATAAATGCTATTTTCAACATGACAATCTCCTTTAGTCGATAAAGTGATCAAATCCGTAGATGAGTCCTGTGTATTCCATAACCTTTTGTACGCCAATCTTAACACCAGGCATATAACCTGCGCGTTCATAGGAGTCATGCCGAATTTTGAGCGACTGTCCATAGTCTCCGAAAACAACTTCCTGCTGCGCGAATACACCAGGCAACCGTACACTGTGAATTCGGAAGCCGTTGTAATAACCGCCGCGTGATCCTTCAATCGTTTCTTCCTCATTTGGATTACCCTGACGAAGTTCCTCCCGATTGGCAGCAATCAGTTCGGCTGTTTTGATCGCTGTTCCTGAAGGAGCGTCCAGCTTCTGATCTCCGTGATATTCGATGATCTCCACATTCGGCATATGTTTGGCAGCCTGTGCTGCGAATCGCATCATCAAAATAGCACCGATCGAGAAGTTAGGGGCAATAAGCCCTCCAATTCCTTTATCCTGGCACTGCTTGTCCAACTGTTCGATCTGCTCCGGCGTGAAGCCAGTAACACCCATGACAGGTCTGACTCCATGACGGATCGCGATCTCAGTATGTGCAAACGCAAATTGTGGCACTGTAAAATCAACCATAACCTGCGGTTTCGTTTCGGCAAAAGCCATTTCAATATCATCAGTTACCAGTACTCCACACGCTGGCAAACCAACAAGTGTTCCGGCATCCGTGCCCGCACCGGAGCGGTTAACTGCAGCTGCAAGCTCCAGTTCAGGGTCCTGAAGTACCAATTTTACGACTTCACGGCCCATTCGACCAGCCGCTCCGATCACGGCAACTCTAATTACTCCACTCATCTTGACTGCATCTCCTCGCTATGTTGGATCGTATCGTTGAATCCATTTCAACTTAACTTGGCTCTCGTTGTGAAATGAATTCTTACTGTATGGATTTCATACGTTGCTTGATTTCCTGTAACATCTGATGCAGTTGCCCGTTCTGTGGGTCCAACAAAATGGCCTCACGTAACGCCTGAATTGCAGAATCAAATTCATTCAAGTCACTGTAAGCTAGTGCAAGCATGACATGAGCTTCTACGGAAAGAGGATCAAGTCTGACCGCTTCTTTCAAAAGCGTAGACGCTTCCACATAACGCTCCTGTGTTGCAATACCCGCCTGTTCCAATAACAACTTGGCTCTGGAGGTCAATTGTTTTGCTTCCAAAGTTTGCAGGTGCAAAATATACTCCTCTGTTCCTGCCGACAACTCAACCGCCTTGCGCGCAAATTCAAGCGCCGGAACGAGATGCTTGCTGCGGGCGTGCGTAATGGAACAGCGATAATATAGCTCCGCATGTTGCGGATGAGCATGAATGGCGGATTCAAACCAACGAATGGCCTGCTCAAAATCATTTTGCAATATACAGCGATAAGCCTGCTGCATATATTCTTCCGGTTTCATCATCAAGCTGACCCTCCCCGATCGGGTGATGGTACAGCATATGTAATCTACGCCTAATCGGTGTTTTTGGGAGTCCACCGATTGGCATCGCGGGTGTTAAATTTATGCATGACTTTATCGTGCGCCTCAGCCAGATCAATACCCAGCGAGTTCGCAAAACAAATCGTGATAAATAAAATATCTCCGAGCTCAAGTTCAATGGAATTGGCGGCTTCGGAAGACTTCTTGGGCTTCTCACCGAACTCGTGATTCACTTCCCTGGCGAGCTCCCCTACCTCTTCAGACATCCGGGCCAACATGGCCAGAGGACTGAAATACCCCTCCTTGAACTGGGAGATATACTGATCAACCTCACGCTGCATTTCTGCGATGCTTTTCTCCATGAGAACGGATTCTCCTTTTGAAATGATGTCGTATTTGTTCCTAATAATATCAGTTATTTAGATTCACTTCCACCATCATCAGCGACAAATCATTTTTAAAGAATCAATAAACAGGTATACTAGGATGGGAATGATTGCTTCTTCATTCTAATTTATCTACAGTGAGGGATCTTATGAGCACTGCCAAAACCTGGATTCAAGTCAAACTGGTTCTGCCCATCCTTCTGGGTACAGCCTTATATGCCTTTGGGCTCCTCTATTTCATTATCCCCAATCAGCTTATGGAAGGTGGCCTTACCGGGGTTACGGTGCTGATCAATTACGCATTCGGCATCTCACCTTCACTTACGACCCTGATTCTTAACGTTCCTCTCTTTCTGATTGGTCTCAAAATTTTGGGCGGCAGACAGATGATCTATACCGGTATCGGCATTGGGGCATTGACCGTTTTTCTATGGTTGTTCGAAAAGTTGATTCATCTGGGCTGGATTGAACCATTACATACCGAGAATGACCTCCTGCTAGCCGCCCTGTATGCAGGTGTTACCCTTGGGGCCGGCCTTGGCATCGTATTCCGTTGGGGTGGAACAACCGGCGGGTCAGACATCATTGCTCGCATTCTTAACCGCAAGTATGGATGGAGCATGGGACGAGTATTGCTGGGCATTGACTTCGTCATTATCGGACTCTCTCTCATCTACATCCCCAAAGAAAAAATTCTGTATACGCTCGTAGCGGTATTTATCGCCTCCAAAGTCATCGACTTTATTCAGGAAGGTGCATATTCTGCCCGGGCATTTATGATCATCAGTGACCATGCACCCGAAATTGCGGAACAGATCACACGGGATATGGATCGTGGTGTTACCCTTATTCCTGCTATTGGCGCGTACTCTAAACAAGCCAAGCACATGGCCTACTGTGTTATTTCCAGGCAAGAGTTCAGACGATTGCAGACGATTGTACGTTCCATTGACCCTAGAGCTTTTGTCATCATCAGCGATGTTCACGATGTACATGGAGAAGGTTTCAAAGAAAGTTGATTTAGGTATTCAGAAACTACAAGAAAACCTCTTTTCACATGAAGAGCCGATAGCGTGGCTGTTTATGGGAAAAGAGGTCTTTTTTTAATATACGATCATAAGGTTCATAAGCGATTAGCGCCGAAAAGGAAAGACACCTTGCTGCTGCGCACGATATTTACGGTATCCGGCATAACTCAGCGTTGCCACAATGACCGAACTGATGAGCAACCCAGCTGCCCTGCGATCAGGGCCCTGTACAAATGGTACGAAGGCACTCTCATCCTTCTCCCGACCAAATAACTGGTTCACCAGTTCCTCACCATGTCCCACCATGCTTTTTAACTGAGCCAGATCTGGCTGCTTTGCAGTGGTAAGCCCCTTGGTATGAGATAACCAGGCGTCCATCTGAGCAATTTCATACGGTTCACGGCGAATCATCGCGGCAGGACGAATCGTCTCATAATGCTCCTCCAGAACGGCGTAGCGGTTTGCCAGTATGGCCGCAGTTTGACCCTGATTTGTAGCATCGGATAAAGCGTCCAGATCGTTTTTGACGATTTTATAATACTGCAGCCATAAAGGCTTGGTTGGATTCGCGAGACTGTCTGCTGCAAGTCTAAGTTTGGCAGAGGACTGCTGAAGAGAAGAATCATCATTTTTCACCTTCACGATAGCCTGTTTCACTTCAACTATAGTTTCGGACAAGGCGTGAATGCCCTCAACTGTCGTACGCCCCTCAAAGGAGATATGCTCCAGACTTTTACTGATGCGCAGAATGCTTCCTCGTACTTCTTCAATATTATTCTCGAGCGCCTGACGATACAATACGGCTGCTTCTTCATTCAGTTGTGCAATTGAATTGCTTGTGGACACTTGCTGATCTGAATTCGAATTCAATCCTTCACTTTGCGCGGATACACGATATGCTAAGTTCGTCCAAAGCAGCAGAGCCATGAACGATACCACCAATAAGCAAGTTTTGAACCTGAACGTTCTCTTCATGGACATCCCTCCCACCATCAATGTATGGCGAGGTTCAGTTCCTTAGAACAAGCTCAAGATCGGATATCAGGTTCTCGTTTCGCTTGTCTGAGCGCAAGCCATGCACACAGAATACTAACCAGCGTCAGTCCGAATGTGAAATTACGCACACCATCGACATGATCGTAGAGGGAGGCGGGTAACCAAGGGTAAATATCATATGTATAATCCATCGTATCGTTCAACAGCGTCCAGACACCTGCAACGACAAGAGCAGCCCAGCGGAAGCCGAAAAAGCGTACATATATAAGAGCTTCAATGGCCATCGCACTATGCGAAGCAATCAACATCCAGTCTTGCCAGTGCTGTGTACCACCTTGCATCCAGCCTGCGAAAATAATCGATACGGCCCACACGCCATATTTCACAGATGTGACCACGGCAAGCGCCTGAATTACATGTCCGATCCGTTTAATGATGATAGACCGTGGTGGGTATAAGATCCATAGCAATGCTAAGGTGAAAAACAAACTCGCTGTTGGACTATCCGGCACAAATACGACCTGCCACACAGGCTGCTCAGCCAGCGTCATTTTCATTTGCTCTCCGTACCAGATGTATCCGTATACCGTTCCTACTGCATTACACCAAAACAAAAGCCACAGAAAATAACGATTGGTCAGAAACTCCTTACTCCAGAAAAACGATAAAGCCACGTTCCCTGCCCCTTCCTTCATCACATGTTGTGCACGATAACGTGCTGCCCCAAAAACACTTCAAAAAACCTGACCGCATAAACGATCAGGTTTCATTGGTTATTTCGATTTTACTGTTCTGCTTTCTGTTTCGCAAGCCATTCAGCCAGATGATTAATTTCTTCATCCGTGACCCCTTGAGCAATGGCATTATTGTACTGAGGCTGCATTGCGTTATAGCCTTCTTTGATAATAGTCAGAATCTCTTCCTGGCTATGTTTGTCACCTACACCTCTAAGTGAAGGTCCACTTGCGCCCTTCATATCAGCCGCATGGCAGCCAATACAGCCGGCCTTCTTGTACGTTTCCATTGCAGGGTCATCCTGCTCCACGATGGCCACTTCCTGTTGCTGTCCAGGTGCATTGGAAATTGGCGGAAGCCCCTGTTCACGCCTCTCCAGCGCTTCTTCCTCACGCTGAATGTGTTCAGGCTTCTGTCCACTTGCTTCCAACTCATGCTCGTAGTGCGTCCACGCTACATTCGTCAGGTAAAATACAGCAATGACCGACAAAATCATCAACGATGAAGCAATGGGACGTTTATAGAAACGTCGCTCCTTGCCTGTGTCCAGGAACGGTGCAAGTAGTAAAGCTCCGAAAGCGACTCCACTGACTCCCAGTACCCCGAGCAGGACGTAATCGCCTGATGCGTATGGATACTTCAAATACTGATACAGAAAAAGGAAGTACCAGTCCGGCATAGGAATAACGGATGCGCTCGGATTGGCCGGATATCCCAAAGGTGCAGGTTCTGAGATCGTGAGCACCAAAATTCCTACCAATACAACGACACCAACCATCCATTCTTTCAGCAGGAAGTTGGGAATAAAGGCTTCTGATTTGCCGGGATACGCCGTGTAATCAGGCGGGGTAATAAATCCAGCCCCTTTACGTACACGTGAATCACCGACAAAAATGACCTTTTCCTCATCATCCTTCTTATGTCCGTGAGCCATTGCGATTCCTCCCTTCTCAGTTTATAGTGGTCCCGAAATGCCCTGTCTGCGGATCATGATAAAGTGTCCGACCAGAAGCACCAGAAGCACCGCGGGGAGGAAGAATACGTGCAGGGCAAAGAATCGGGTTAATGTCTGTGCACCGACAATCGTACCGCCTTGCAAGAATTCTTTAATGATTGGTCCCAGCCAAGGAACCGTATTGGCAATCTCCAGTGTTACTTTTGTTGCAAAATAGGCTTTGTTATCCCATGGTAGCAAGTACCCTGTGAGCCCCAGGCCCAACATGACGAAAAAGATCAGCATGCCGACAACCCAGTTCATTTCTCGCGGTGCCTTGTAAGAGCCTGTAAAGAACACACGCATCGTATGTAAGAACATCATTACGATAACCAGACTGGCTCCCCAGTGGTGCATGCCGCGAACAATTTGGCCGAAGGCTACTTTGGTTTGCAGGTACTCCACACTTGCGTAGGCATTGATAATATCAGGTACGTAATACATGGTCAGGAACATGCCTGACAGAATCTGAATAACAGTAATAAAGAACGTCAATCCACCAAAGCAGTATACGAATGCGGAAAAGTGATGAGCCGGATTTACATGCTCTGGAACTTCATGATCCGCAACGTCCCGCCAAATTGGCGTGATGTCAAGACGCTCGTCAATCCAGTCATAGACATTTTTAAACATCTGCGTTCACGCCTCCTAATTCACTCGGGTGTTCGGAACAATGTCGCCCAGATATACCCAACCCTGCTCTTCCTTGACTACGTACTCATCCAGCGGTTTGGGGGCTACGGCAAGATTCTTCCCTTCCTTGTCATAGTGCGCGCCATGGCAGGGGCAATGATACTCGTCAGGATAACTTTTGTCACTATTCCAGCCTACTGTACATCCCAGATGTTTACAGATAGGTGAGAGCGCATAAATTTTACCCTGCTCGTCTTTGCGAATCCACGCCACTAACGACGCATTACTCAGATACCAACCATCTTGTTGTTGAAGTTCAAAGGTGAATTCTTGAGGCTCATTCGTAATTTTGCTGATTTCAGCTACTTTGACAGAGGTACCTTCTCCCTTATGCTGCAAAATCGGGTCCACCGCAAAACGGACCATGGGAAGGATTGCACCGGCGGCCATGTAGGCTGTAGCTCCACCAAGCGTGTACGTCAAAAACTGCCTGCGTGACATCTCCATGCGGCTTGGCAATTTCAATGAAGCTTCGTGCTGGTCATGCTCACTGCTCATACTGTCTCCAACCCCCTTTTTCAGCCAACTCTCTCAAACGTTTTCATTTTCAGAAATTCCACGACTTACTAGAACATACATAATCATATAGTAGCCCTAGAACACCGTCAAGAATTTGTCACACATTTTTAAGGTTCAATTGTAAGCGTTATTAAAAAATTGTTGTAAAATTGTCACATTTGCCGCATGAAACTCATTTTTTCCACAACTCTCGTATTTTTTCCCCGACAAATCTCGCTATCCCCTCTTCTCCAACCTCACGTCTCAACGCTGACCGACTCAAAACTAGATCAGCAGATGCAATTTCCACCTCATCAAATTGACCATCTGATGACATAATAACCACATATTTGAATCCTGAAGATTTAAGCTGTGCAGACAAGGAATTTAATGTCATTGACATTTCCGAATTAGCATAATGAAAGGCTGGATACGTCATAATTCTCCCTTTGAAAGGAATTTCGACCATATCCAGAAAATCTCTCAGCCGTTCCAGTGCCTCGGTAGCTTCAACTGGCGACTGCTCACCGCTAAGAGCCGTGTATGGAATAAGGCATGTATCCAGATAGGGTTGCAGTTCAGCCCAGCTGTCTTGAGTCATCTCACTGAATTTCAATTCCCTATATCCCCTTTCTATCCATTTTATTCCCATATTATATATGAGCATATCTTATAAATCCAGACATTCATTTTGGAATTACACATATCAAAAAAGGAAACACGCATCTGCGCATTCCCTTTTATATCAGAAAAGATGTATTGTGCCCATCAGTTTATGGTCCTCAGTTCATCCGTCAGACTCCGGAAAGCTACTTCGTCTCCGGTAGCTAACGCTTTATCGATTTCCAAATAGAGCTTCTCGCTGCGCTGTTTGCGAAGCGCTTCGTCCCACACCATCTCAGCTGCTAGCCCCAACATGACTTCATACGTAACTTTCATTTTATCCAATAGGATGCACCTCCAAAACGGATTTAAGAGCTCCTATATTCTTTTCCTTTGGTAACATAACCCAGTGAAGTTCTGGACATTCGCTCCAGATCGGCGTCAGTCAGCTCACGTATCACTTTGGCAGGTGTCCCCAAGGCCAGAGTATAGGGCGGAATTTTACTATTCTCAGTAACAACTGAACCGGCCCCAATCAGCGTATATTCGCCAATATCGGCTCCATTCAACAGAATGGCTCCCATGCCGATTAATGTTCCTGTTCCAATACGACAACCATGAATGATCGCTGAATGTCCTACCGAAACATCGTCTCCCAAAATCAAAGGTTGATCTGTGTTGACATGCCCAACAGCATTATCTTGAATATTACAGCGCTTTCCAATGATTATGGGAGCCAAATCAGCCCGCAGGACTGCATTGAACCAGACGGAAGATTCTTCTCCCATTCTCAAATCACCGATCAGCTTTACACCTTCAGCCATATATACTGAAGGGTGTAACTGAGGTTGTAGACCTTTGTATGGAATTATCATTGATATCACTCCTTAATTTGGGAGTGATTTTAGCAACTTGTCCTTCACTTGTCAAACATAATAGGGGTAATGTCTCCGGAGATGGAACGACAGGATGCAGCAAGACGTGTGCCCCAGGCTGTCATTTGTACAGTCCTGCCTTCCTCATGTTCCCCGATGCGGACCATGCCAAGATGCAACATCATTTTAACAATTCTGTTATCATAGATGGCCTCGGCCGTATCATAATAGAACGGCTGGATGAATGGACCGATCTGACGAAACAGCGACTCGGCAGTTGACCATTCCGAGGCACATTCTCCTGTCCAATACACAATAGAGGACAGATTGGGAATAGCACCTTTATACAATCTTAACCAAAACCTAAATAGCTGTATCATTTCGGCTGTTTTCTCAGCCCCCAGCTTGTCTTCTCCAGCTGGTGATAACCTCAGCGTACCTTGCTCCTCGCGAACCAGCCGATGGTGAAATGCATAGTCGTAGATAAGAGCGAAACGATCCGGGTAATCCTTAAACGAACGACCATATCCGAATCTCCAACCGGCTTTGCCCACCAATTCCTCACTGATGTGCAGATGCTCCATAATCTGCTGTTGGGAGCGACGGTACATCATGCCTTCAGCGTTAAGGGCAATTTCATGCTGCTGAACGAACTGTAGGAACAACTTGAGATCATCCGCTAAGAGATGATACTCATCCCGATACATGGGCGGTTCCGTCGTTTTTGTAATCCCTGCTCGCAAATGTGTAGATAACACATCCCTGAACCTTAATTTCAGATCCTGAGGTACCTGATACAGATATCTGGTCTGCTGCGTCGTCCCATTGAACAACCATCCGCTTTTATTGAAGCGAACGATGAGGTCACGTGGACTGGCTCCAGCCTCACTCTCCTTTTTGTCCATCGATTGACGGGCTATGGCGACGAGTTCTTCCATACCATAGTACTGGCGAGGATCAAACAACAAGTTGTTCAAAAAGCGCTGATCTGCTTGATTCAGTTGACGTACCTGCTGCTCAAAAAAAGGTCTGCTGCCCAATGTAGTGAGAATACTCTGGATGAGTTCATGTTTGGAGTTGGGCTTGCATTCACATTGGTAATAGTCTGCTATTCGATTAAGCTGGCCAATATCGGCAAAAGTAAGCATATCCGCTAGATTCATGGGTCCATCGCCTCGCCCGTTAACTACTTCGACTGCTGATTCGGAGCCTGAAATAGTTTGGTTTTGTAAACATCGTTGACGGAATTCCCACAATCTAAACCTCTTTTTGGAAATCTTTTATGTTTGAATCCATTTCATAATATCTTTAGTGAACTATGAAATTAATTCGTTAATCATACTATGCCTCAAGTTGGTCAATCAGAAGAAAAATGAGAGCTTTGAAATCATATAGAGTCTTTTTTTTCCATAAAACGCAAAAAAACAACCCAAGTTGGATTACTCAGGTTGTTTCGCTGTGTCCAAAGACAGATGTCGTGTGCAATTATATAACAGCGGACTCCAGTCATCACGTTCCTTTTCCAGGATCGTCAGTGACAGGTTTCCAATCCGTTCGGTATACCGATCTTTAAACAAGGCTGTTAACAGGTTGGCCAGAAAAGCTCCATGAGTGACAATGAGTACGTTCTGGTCCGGATAGGCAGACCATAGATCTTCCAGAAACGCCAGTGCACGAATCTGGATATCCGCTATTTGCTCCTGTCCCAGATCGAGCGTCTCCCAGGCTTGGCCCCAGCGGGCAACCCGCTCCTCTGAAGTCAGACCTTCAATCTGACCAAAAGCCCTTTCTTTCAACCGTGCGTCCGGTTCAAGCAAAGGTACATTCAACAGTTTAGAGATAATCTCCCCTGTTTCCTGTGCCCGTGATAATCCACTTGTGATGATATAGTCCCATTGGTATTCTTCCGTCAGCAGACGTCTTCCCAGGCGTTCTGCCTGTTCACGACCTTCTCTATTCAAAGGTATATCAGTCTGCCCCTGGATACGGCCCGCCGCATTCCAGTCTGTAAGACCGTGACGAATAAGCCCGATTCGCACTTACATCCCTCATTTCTCCACACGGCGAACGAAAGGTTATTACCTATGCACGCGCACCTTGTTGTTTACGTTTATTCGTTGTTCGATGCATACGTCCAAGAGAAAATAAAGCCATCCCTATTGCTAGTAAAGACAGGGCCATCCAATACTGAGGATAAGCAGGTCCCATGCTCACAACAAAAGGTTCAATGATGCTTCCTCTGTCCGCTCCAGTCATGTTGTACTGATACAATCCAGAAGACGATGGTCCGCTTCCGGCAACCCCTGTCTCCAGAATCCCCGTAGCAACAACCTTGGTTTGCTCAGCTTCTGATACGTTTGGCTTGAATAATGCCATGTACAGAAAGCTGCATAAAAAAATAGCCAGGAACGCGGCAATCCACAAAGACATATGTTTGCGGATCGCAGCAGAGAAACGATTAACCTTTGCCTCTTCCGGCAATAACCATGGAGACTCCGCATAGATCCGGTCCATAACGTTACGGTTCACTCTCTCTGCCTGTTGTTCTGTCACTGGAACCGGGATGCTGTGCAGCAAGATCTGGGCTTCTTCCCAAACCTCAAACTGCTCGGAGCACTCTTCACAACCAGCGAGATGAGCATGAAATGCAATCCGCTGAGGATGAGCTTCCGGCAAGTCCCAGACCAGTGCAAACAGTTCCTGGGCATCATTGCAATTCATCGGTTCTTCATCCCTTCATA
Source organism: Paenibacillus sp. SZ31 (assembly GCF_012912005.1). Taxonomy (GTDB): domain Bacteria; phylum Bacillota; class Bacilli; order Paenibacillales; family Paenibacillaceae; genus Paenibacillus. The sequence goes on along the minus strand of NZ_JABBEA010000017.1, from coordinate 46,330 downwards.
TGGCTCGTACACCGGTTCGAAGAAATAAGGTTCCAATTGAGTTTTTACGCTTGATCTTGCTCTGAATAATAACGATTTCACAGAACTGACGCTCTGCCCAAGAATATTCGCAATCTCTTGGTAGTCTAGTTGATCATACTCGCGGAGTATAATCGCAGAACGCTGCTTCTCCGGCAAATTGTTAATCGCATCTCTAACTAGCATCACCCGCTCGCTGCGTAGAACAGCATACTCCGGTGCATTCTCCGAAGGAGCCACGGGAACGATCCCGCTCTCTTCAAGTGGAACATTTCCACTGCGCTGTTTGCGAAGCTCACTCAGTACCGTATTTCTCGCAATGGTGTATAACCAGGTTGAGAATGAGGCATCCACCTCACGGAAAGAGTGCAGACTGCGGAACGCCTTATAGAAAGTCTCAGAACAGAGATCTTCCGCAAGCAGCTCCATATTGGAACTTTTCAACATATGATATACGAAAGCCAGTATTTTACGCTGATAACGACTCATCAGCTCGGAATATAACTCCAGGTTACCTTCCTTGATCTCTCGAATCAACTGGGAATCCGTCATTTGAGTGCGACCCCTCCTCGCCCATCCATGTGCTTCTCCCCGTTCGACTCTATCCATGTATTACCGAACAGGCACAAAAAAGTTGCGGTTCTCACCGCATATAAAAAGCGTTCAGCGCCATAACTGGCCTTCCCGCCAAATTCCCCTATGTAATGGCAATTTCCCCAACGTTTCTACATTAACAGTATTTATTGTACAACGGTCTGCATCATCCTGGCAAATCCATTGCTATCCACAAAAACCCGACCTGTCATTCATATGCAGTGTTTTTCACGTTCATGACTTCATTTTGAGCCTTTTTGATAAGCCTTGTTTATATAGACGAACGAAATTCTGAAAAGGTTACAAAAATGTGATATTTATTGGATCTAAGGTATCCTAACAGATTAAGGAGGGTAATGTAAATAGAGGATGTAATAAGAATTGTGAATCTTAACATACCGGTAAAGGACCAATAACTTTTTAAAGACAAAAAAAAGACCGCTTACATAAGCGGCCATTGCTCACGTGGAGCAATACAGTTATTGGATAGGAGTGGAGAGAAACCATACTGTACCCTTATTATATGTATACGTTTTCATTTTGTCAACACTTTCAGTAAAATTGTTTGGATTAATTATATCTTTCGGTAAATCAGGATAATACATCCTTTTTTTCTGTGACTGAAAATCAACTGAACAACTCCAATATAACCTCACAAAAAAGAGGGCTTTCGCCCCCTTTCTCGTCTTATATCCACACCTGATAACCTAAGGAATCCAATAACGTCTTGGCTCGTTCCATATCTTCTTCCTGACGGAAGGACAGACGCATAATGCCTGGCACATCCACCCGGTTCTCGATAATCTCCAAGTTGCTCAAGTTGATGTCATTGGCCCCAAGCTCAGTTGCGATCTTACCAATCATACCGGGCGCATCCTGGACATCGGTATACAGATCAAATAACGGCGAAATCATGCCTTTGCGTCGTTCTGGCAATACACTGCGGAACTCGCGGGCCTGACGGAATGCTTCCTCAATGCCTTCACCATTCTTATGCTCCAGCATATCCGTGAAGGCCGTCATTTGGCTATTCCAGTCCTTAAGCAAGCCCAGCAGTACATCACGGTTGCTAAGCAAGATATCTCTCCAGACTATGGCGTCACTGGATGCAATCCGGGTGATATCCCGGAAACCACCTGCAGCCAGCATTTTATACAGTGGATTCGACTCATTATATTCACGCACCTGATTTACCAACGCAACAGCAATAACATGTGGCAGATGACTAATCGCCCCCACAATGTCATCGTGCAGCAAAGGCTCCACACGTACGATCTGTGCACGCGTATATGCAAGCAGCTCAGACAACCTGCTGTACGCTTCCTCAGGCACATGTTCTGAAGGGGTTAAGACGTAGTATGCATTCTCAAACAACACGGCTGAGGCCGCGTCTACGCCTGCACGCTCCGATCCTGCCATAGGATGACCACCGATGAAGTAAGCGTCGGTCAACCGCACATGCTCGGCACAAGCGGCAATGGAAGCCTTAGTGCTTCCTACGTCCGTGATAATACATCCTTTTTTCAATGGCAGCTTGGAGAGCTGCTCGAAATAGGATTCAAGCAAACCTACGGGAACGCACAAAAAAATAAAGTCGGCATCCTCTACCGCTTCTTCCAGAGAGAGCGTAGCATCATCCACTACACCACTCTCTATGTACTTGTCCTTCAGTTCATCCAAGTGGGCGTAGCCCATCACGGTTACACCTGGCTTGCCTTTGAAGCAGAGCGCAAGTGAACCGCCGATGAGTCCTACACCGATCATTGCAATTTTTAGTTTCATGGGTCCTCACTCTTTCATCGCCAGAATTAAGGGCGTGCTACCGCCTTCTCAGCCAGCGTGTTCTCCAGTGCCGTGACAAATGTACGGTTCTGTTCTGATGTTCCGACGGACACACGAATGTATGTTGGATATACGTGGAATCCTGGGCGAACGATAATGCCTTGTTTGAGCAAGGATTGGAACGCCGTTGCCGAAGGCATGTTCAGATCAACCATAATAAAGTTACCCTGCGAAGGGAAATACGACAATCCCAACCGTGTAAATTCATTTTGCAGAAAATCCCGATCCGTTGCATTCCGCTTCGAGCACTCTTGAACAAACTCCTGATCCAGCAGTGCAGCCGTTGCTGCAACCTGTCCAAAACGCGAAGTGTTAAATGGCTCACGTACACGGTTAATCAAATCAATAATTTCGGGACGTGCAATGCCGTATCCAATCCGGAGCGAAGCCAAACCGTAAATTTTGGAGAATGTCCGCAGAATGACCAGGTTCGGATACTGTTCGATCAATGGTACACTTTGCGGGTATGCTTCATCGGTTACGAATTCATAATACGCTTCGTCCAGTATGACCATCACATGCGCAGGCACGCGATCCATAAAGGCTATAAGTTCCCGCTCGGAGATAATCGTACCTGTCGGATTGTTTGGATTACACACCCATACCGCTTTGGTTTTGTCGTTGATTTGTGCGAGCATGGCGCTCAGATCATGCGTTCCATCCTTCAGTGGCACTTCAATGGTAACGGCACCCTCAATATCTGCATTGCTTTTGTATACAGAGAATGTCTGATCAGCCATGATGGTCTCGTCCCCAGGTAAGAAGAAAGCTCTCGTAATCAAAGCAATAATCTCATCGGAACCACAACCAAATATCAGATTGTTCCGTTCCACGCCAAGATGCTTGGCAAGAACTCCAGTCAGCTCAGCTGAGCTACCGTCTGGGTATATGCTTATATTCGTCATTTCTCTCGTAATGGCTTCCAGAGCGGCAGGAGAACTGCCGTACGGGTTTTCGTTGGAGGCCAGCTTGATGACTTGTTCAAGCCCCAGTTCACGTTTCACTTCTTCAATCGGTTTGCCCGGCTGGTACACAGGCAGATTGACAATCTGGGATTTCGGTTTCAACCCAACCGCCTCCTGTTATTGAAATATTGTTGGACACGAATCAGCATGTACCTCACGTGTCCAAAGGATGTACTTTCAGGACATCCCTATCCTTTTAATTGTGCCACAAAGTTGCGAATTTGCAACAGTCCCGCTGCACGAGTATCCGGATTTTCAAGCAGAGGAATCGCATCTTCCACCTGACGAACGATAGCACTACCGACAACAACGCCATCGCAGATGCGGGAGAAGTGAGCAACCTGCTCATGACTGGAGATACCGAAACCTACCGCTACAGGGAGGTCTGTCAGACTTTTCACCGTCTCAATGAAGCTTTCTACCCCATCAAAGAAAGAAGCTCTCTCTCCGGTTACCCCAAGGGAAGATACACAATAGATAAAGCCGCTCGCTCCCGTCACAATCCGCTCAATCCGTGCATTAGACGTAGGTGCAACAAGCGGCACCAGATGCACACCGGCATGATTTGCACGTTGTCGCATCTCTTCCGCTTCCTCAATCGGCAGGTCCGGAATGATCATGCCACTGATATCGTGTTTGACCAATTCCTCAAAGAACACATCCAGTCCTGTCTGCAACACCGGATTATAATAGGTGAACAGCACAAACGGCATTTTCACACCTGCCTTACGAGCTTTTGCAGCGGTTTCCATAACGGTACGAATCGTAATCTGGCTTTTCAGCGCACGTTCGGAAGCACGTTGAATGACTGGTCCATCCGCAAGCGGATCGGAATAGGGAACACCCAGTTCCAGAATATCCGCTCCGGCCTGTTCAAGCTCCTTGATGATATCGATCGTTGTGTCCACATCCGGGTCACCAACGGTTAAGAATGGAATAAGTGCTGTGCGATTCTGTTCCTTCAATTGCTGGAAGGTCTGGTCCATCAGATTCATCCCAAATCGCCTCCCGTATATTTCATGATGGATTCAACATCCTTGTCCCCACGTCCCGACAGACAGATGACCACAATATCGTCTGCTGTGAGTTCAGGCGCCAGTTTGATAACTTGGGCGACCGCATGTGCAGACTCCAGAGCAGGAATGATTCCTTCTGTCCGGCATAACAATTGCAGGGCATCGAGTGCTTCCTGATCCGTGATTGGTACATATTTTGCCCGTTCAATGTCCTTGAGATAGGAATGCTCCGGACCAACACCCGGGTAATCAAGTCCGGCCGAGATGGAATGCGCCGGCTGAACCTGTCCATACTCATCCTGTAACAGGTAACTCATAGATCCCTGGAATACACCATGCGTACCTTTGGTCATCGTCGCCGCATGATACTCGGTTTCGACCCCTTTGCCTGCGGCTTCAACACCAACAAGCTTCACATCTTGATCACCAATAAATGGATAGAACATACCAATCGCATTACTTCCGCCACCGACAGCTGCTACAATCACATCCGGCAAACGTCCTTCGATCTCCTGAATCTGACGACGGGTCTCATCACCGATCACACGTTGGAAATTCCGCACCATCATCGGGTATGGATGAGGACCAACCACTGATCCGAGCACATAGAACGTATCCTCCACATTGCTGACCCAGTAGCGAAGCGCTTCATTACCAGCATCCTTCAGTGTCCGTGTTCCAGACGTCACCGGAATCACTTCTGCTCCGAGCAGCTTCATCCGGAATACATTTAACTGCTGACGCTCTGTATCTTCTTCGCCCATAAATACTTTGCATTCCAGTCCTAGCAATGCGGCCACAGTTGCCGTTGCAACACCATGTTGACCTGCACCCGTTTCGGCAATGACTTTCTTTTTACCCATCCGTTTGGCAAGCAAGCCTTGTCCAATGGCGTTATTAATTTTGTGAGCACCTGTATGGTTGAGATCCTCACGTTTCAAATAAATTTTCGGTCCGCCCAATCGGCGTGATAATTGCTCTGCATGATACAGTGGCGTTTCACGTCCAGAATACTCGCTCAGCAGATAGTTCAGTTCCTTGTTAAATTCCTCGTCTTCAGAGAAGTGGCTATATGCCTCCTCCAGTTCAATGAGTGCGTTCATTAGTGTCTCAGGTACAAAGCGGCCTCCGAAGTGACCGAAACGCCCGTGTTGATCCGGCAATTGATGTGTCATGCCTGCTTCACCCTTTCTACGAATGCTGTAATTTTGGCAATATCCTTCACACCTTCAGTCTCCACGCCGCTGGATACATCGACGCCGAAAGGTGTATATGTCTGTATCAGTTGTTGTACATTGTCTGGCTGCAAACCTCCTGCAACGAACAGAGAAATTCCGCGACTGTTCGCCCATTCAGCATAGGCAGGAATACGCTCCCAGGCAAATGTTTTCCCGGAGCCCCCTCCATATAGAGGATCATAGGTATCAAGCAATATCGCATCCACGAATTTTTCGTAGGCATCAAGAGCCCTTATGGCTGCATCATCAGCTTCCGGACCCGTTTCATCTTTGGGAAAAGAAAAAGCCTTAAATACTTCGGCATTCCACCGCTGCTTCACCTGCCGGCAAAATTCCGCAGTCTCCTGTCCATGCAGTTGAATAACATCCAGGTGAGCAACCTCCATAATGTGTTCCAGCTCTTCGAACGAAGGATTAACAAATACACCCGCAAGCTTCGGCCGATCATAGGCCGACCATTCGAATAGTACTGTTCTTAATGCAGCAGCCTGCTCGGGTTCGATTCGACGGCGTGATTTGGCAAAAACAACACCAATGTAATCCACAGGCAAGTTTATCATAGATTTTAGCACTTCAACGTCCTGAAGTCCACATATTTTTACGGCCGCTGGCAGCGGGTTTCTCAGTTCTGACGTACTGTCGCCTGTGCCATCGTGTATGGAAGTATTCATCATTTGGGTCCCATCAGATCATATACAGCTGCTTCGACATCATCCTTGCGCATGAGATGCTCACCTACGAGAATACCGTGTACACCTGCTTGGATCAAAGGTACTGTTGATTCTGGACCGTCAATACCACTTTCGCTGATCAAGGTGACGCCACTTGGAATCAATTCCATCAAATCCAGTGTCGTGTTTAGACTGGTTTCGAATGTTTTCAAATTACGATTGTTGATGCCCACAAGGGTTGCCTGTGGAATTTCCAATACCTGCTCAAGCTCTGTCCGATCGTGGACTTCAATCAAGGCGTCCAGCCCCAAACTTTTGGCAAATTCAAGATATTGACGAATCTGTTCTGGTGTCAGAATGCTGGCAATCAGCAATATCGCATCCGCACCCAGTAATCTTGCCTCTGCAATCTGTCGTTCATCTATAATAAAATCCTTGCGCAATAGCGGAATGTTCACTGCTTGATGGATAGCCTGCAAGTACTCGTTGCTCCCTTGAAAATACGATACATCCGTTAATACGGAGATGCAGTCTGCACCCGCTCGTTCATAAGCAGCAGCAATCTCTACCGGATGAAAATCCGGACGGATCAATCCTTTGGACGGCGAAGCCTTCTTCACTTCAGCAATAAGACCGAGTTTGCGATTGCGTCTGCTCGATAATGCTTGTTCAAACCCTCGTGTTGCGGGTAATTGTTCGATTTTTTGGATAGCCTCATCCATGCGAAATGTTTGTGCCAGAAGTTCAACTTCTTTATGTTTGGTTGCAACGATTCGATCAAGATACATGACTGTACGCCTCCGTTGTATGAATTAACTGTTCAAGCTTCCCGGCAGCTTTACCCGAATCTACCGCTTCTGCGGCAAGTTTCACCCCTTCAGCAATGCTATCTGCAAGACCGGACACATAGATGCACGCTCCGGCGTTCAACAGAACGACATCACGGTAGGCACTCTGCTCACCCTGGAAGATCCTCTTAATAATTTCGGCATTCTGTGTCGCATCTCCTCCAAGTACCGCTTCAAGCGGATGCAGAGACAAACCCATATCACGTGGATCAATATCATAGGTGTGCACTTCACCATTGCGAAGTTCAGATACCTGAGTCGGTGCCGAGATACTGATTTCATCCAGACCATCATGGCTGGCCACGACCAACGCTCTTTTGAGACCAAGACGATTCAGCACTTCAGCAATCATTGGCGTCCGGGAGCGATCATACAGGCCAAGCAATTGGCGATCTGCTCCGGCAGGATTTGTTAAAGGTCCGAGCATGTTGAAAATGGTACGCACACCCAGCTCTTTTCTTGGTCCCGCCGCATGTCGCATGGAAGGGTGATATACCTGGGCAAAACAGAAGCAGATTCCAATGTCATCCAGACATTGTCTGGCCTGCTCGCCGTTCAGATGGATATTTACACCGAGTGCCTCTAATACATCGGCACTTCCCGCTTTGCCTGAAGCTGAACGGTTGCCATGTTTGGCGACCCGAACCGACACGGCCGAAGCAATGATGGCGGATGCTGTGGAAATGTTGAATTTGTGAATACCCGATCCGCCTGTTCCACAAGTGTCCAGCAAGCCACTGCCATCGGTGAGGATTCGTCCGCCCTGACCACGCATGGCTTCGGCAAAACCGGTGATCTCATCCACCGTTTCCCCCTTCATCCTCAGCGCCATCAGGAAACCTCCGATTTGAGCCGGCGTTGCTTCACCTCTCATGATCGAGTACATCAAATCTCGTGCTTCGGCTTGCTCCAGATGACTGCCCTCCAAAATCTTCGCCAGGCCATTCTTCATGCCTTCCTCACGAGTAATCTCAGCAATAGGGGTTACGGTGTTCTCATTCATTATAGGGTTTATGTTCATCTCCGGTCTCTCCTCTCTCAGTTCTTAGCGGCCGCTGGTGTGACAAAGTAGTCTGCATTCGCCAGTCTCAACGTGTTGTCTTTGTCTTTGGCAGGAAACATTGCTTCTGCTGTTCGAATCGCCTTAAGCAACGCTTTGGCTTTATTAACCGTTTCTTCATATTCATTCTCAGGCACAGAATCCCATACGATTCCCGCTCCGGCCTGTACATATGCTTTTCCTTTTTTGAAAATAATCGTACGGATCGTAATACAGGAGTCCATGTTACCCGAGAACCCGAGGTATCCGATTGCTCCTGCATAGGCACCACGAGCCTCTTTCTCCAGTTCCGCGATAATTTCCATTGCACGCAGTTTCGGTGCCCCGGATACGGTTCCTGCTGGCAAGCATGAGAGGAATGCGTCGAAGAAATCCTTGTCTTCTCTGAGCTCTCCCGTAACGTTGGACACCATGTGCATAACATGAGAATAACGCTCAATCTCCATGAACATGTCACACTTCACACTGCCGAAGCTGGATACCCGGCCCAGATCGTTACGACCCAGATCAACCAGCATCAGATGCTCCGCACGTTCCTTCTCATCCTGGAGCAAGTCAGCAGCGAGTGCACGATCTTCCGCTTCTGTTGCGCCCCTTGGGCGTGTGCCTGCAATCGGTCGTGTCTCGACACGATTTCCGTCCACCTTGACCAGTGCCTCCGGTGAGGTGCCAACGATAATCTCATCATCCATCTTAAGATAGTACATGTAAGGGGATGGATTCAGCGTTCGAAGCACGCGATACACGTGAAGTGGAGAAACCTCCGTATCAATGTGGAAACGCTGGGATAGTACCACTTGAAAAATATCACCTGCGCGAATGTATTCTTTGGCTTGCTCCACATTGCCGATAAACTGCTCCTTCGTGAGATTGGAGCGGATATCCCCAAGCTCTACGTCTCCCGGAATGGAACGCGGATTCAGGTTTTCCCCTGGTCCTTGCTGCTGCAAACGTTCTGCGGCCTGCTCCAGCTTCTCCGAAGTCACTGCATACGCTTGCCGTATCTCATCATCCGTTGCACCGTCCTTGACATGTACATTACCGACGAGCAGCATCTGCTGCTTCACATGGTCAAACACGATAATTTGGTCACAGAACATAAAGCGAATGTCATCCATATTCAGGTCATCTAGCGCGTGAGCTGGAAGCTTCTCATAATAGGACAGCAGATCATATCCGAAGAACCCAATTGCCCCACCTGTGAATGGCGGCAGTTCATCATCTTTCGGACTACGGTACTTACGCAGCAATGCTTTCAGTTCTTCAATCGGTTTGCCTGGCAATTCACGGGTTTTCCCTGCTTCTTCTACAACGATCCGGCCCTTCTTGGCCGAAATCATCAGGAACGGATCTGTACCGATGAACGAGTATCTCGCCCATTGGATACCACCCTCTACACTTTCCAGCAGGAATGCACGGTCGTTGTCAGCATAACGGCGGAATATTCGAATCGGGGTCTCCATGTCTGCCAGAATCCGTTTGACTACCGGAATCAGATTATACTCATTCGACATTTTCAGTACTTGATTAACGTTTGGCGTTATCATTAGATCACGTCCTTTCAGATTTAGGTAGAAGAAAAGTTATATATACGAAAAAAACCTCTACCATCAGGTAGAGGTTTGGTTATAAGCTGTATTTAACAGGGTGATGCTTCATAAATAACAAGTCCCTATACTTCGCTGTCGGATTATTCACAGGTCGCTGAAACGATGCATCTCACATCATTCAATTGGGAAAATAAATCAGTTTAACACTTCAACTACTCATTCCAAATTTTCATCAAATATGGGAGAGTACATTGATCGTGTTGTACCAAAATATATCAAAACAAAAAATGTCCTATGACACGTTTGTTTTCCCTGTTCCTGTTACCTATTCCGTAGCACGACGTACCGTGAATCAGTTGACCGGTTTCTGTTGCCCCGGTTACCACCCACTGGACTCTGCTATATACTCCACTAGCTCAGCTGCTCTCAGCTCAATCTCTACTCTACTCAACTGGTTCTCACTATACATCATTATGATCGGTTTGACAACCCACTTGCTTAAGAACCAGAAGGTGCTGCCAGATCCGGACGTAATGCCTGTGCACCATTCAGGTACACATGGTTGATTTCATTCTGACTTTTGTTCGTATTCACATGTACCATGAAACGGATGCACTGTGCCAAGGCACCTTTAACTGGAACTTCAAGTGCACACATCAGTGGTACAAGCTCCCAGCCGTCCAGTTGGCGAATAGCTTTTGCCGGGAAAGCAGCATCCAGATCCCCGGTTAACGTAATCCATACACTACAGATATCTTCCGGTTGGATCTCATTGCGATCCACGATCTCTTGCAACAATACAGCTGTTTCTTTCAAAATCTGTTCTTCGTTGTTCTGCGTGACTGTTGTAGCCCCGCGAATTCCCCGTGTGACCATCGCTGTTATTCTCCCTTCCTGAGCATTTCAATGACGTCCCGAACTGCCGACACAGGTACGTCCTTCACAATTCTTGCAGCTCCAATCCGATCAGGAATGATGAACACCATATGACCTTCACGGAACTTTTTGTCGTGCATCATCGCTTCCATTAGTGCATCCGTGTCCAGATGCGCAGGCATCGTTGTCGGAAGGCGAAGTGAGCGCAACATACGGACTGTATCTTCATAGAGCCCTGCTGGCGCACCAAGCTTCTCACCAAGCAATGCTGATCCAGCCATACCGATCGAGATCGCTTCTCCGTGCAGGAATTCTCCATAACCGGCAATCGCTTCAATGGCATGACCAATCGTATGTCCCAGGTTCAACAACGCACGTTCTCCATTTTCACGTTCGTCTCTGGATACAATCTCTGCCTTAATACCACATCCACGCTCCAAACCGTATCCCAGTGCTTCCGGATTAAGCGCAAGCAACTCCTCTGCATGCTCCTCACACCAATGTGCAAAAGCCTCATCACGGATCAGTCCGTGCTTCAGCATCTCCGACAAACCTGCCGAAACATCTCGTGGCGGCAAGGATTGAAGTGTATCCACATCGTAGAGTACAAGTTCGGGCTGGTGGAACGCACCGATCATATTTTTGGCCAGCGGATGATTGACAGCTACTTTACCGCCCACACTGCTGTCATGCGCCAAAATTGTTGTAGGTACTTGAACAAACTTGATTCCACGCATATATGTAGCGGCAACAAAGCCAGCCAGATCACCTACGACACCCCCACCTAGTGCCAGAATCGCAGAACTCCGATCCAGTTTGCCTTCGATAGCAACAGTCATCATATCCTGATATACCGAAAGGGATTTCGATGTTTCACCAGAGGGGACAACCGCCGATACGACTGTATAACCAGCCGTACGCAGCGTTTGCTCCAAACCTGACAAGTATTTGGGAGCCACATTTTCGTCTGTAATGATAAGTAATGGGCTTTTCTTCGTCAAACCATATTGTTCAAAATATTGAGGGGCTTGCGCCAATAGGCCGCTACCGATCAGAATCGGATATGAGCGTTCCTCCAACTGTACCGTCAGCTGACGCATATTAGTAATTCTCCAGTTGAGCGTTATAGCTGGCAACGTTCGCACGGATCTCTTCCATGGAATCCCCGCCGAATTTCTCCAGGAATGCTTTGGCAATTTCCCATGCTACGACATGCTCCATAACCACACTCGCTGCGGGTACAGCACAAGCGTCTGAGCGCTCAACCTGAGCCGTGAATGCTTCTTTCGTATCAATATCGACACTTTGCAGTGGCTTATACAACGTTGGGATCGGCTTCATCACACCACGCACAACCACTGGCATACCGTTCGTCATACCACCTTCGAATCCACCCAGACGGTTGGTTGCCCGGTGGTAGCCGCGCTCATCCGTATGCATGATTTCATCATGTACCTGTGATCCACGAATGACTCCGGCTTCGAATCCGATACCAATCTCTACACCTTTGAATGCATTAATAGACATTACGCCTTGAGCGATTCGTGCGTCCAGCTTGCGATCGTATTGAACATAACTTCCCAAACCAACAGGCACGCCTTCAACGATACATTCCACTATTCCTCCGATGGAATCGCCTTCCTGTTTGATCTGGTCGATGTAGGCTTCCATCTTCTTCTCTGTCTCAGCATCCGTGACACGTACTGAGGAAGCTTCTGTCACTGCAATCAGTTCATCAATCGGAAGGTCCTGATAAGGAGCTTCGATCTCTCCAATCCGAAGTACACGTCCAGCTACCTTGATTCCGAATTCAGCTAGGAACTGACGTGCAATGGCGCCACATGCCACGCGTACCGTTGTCTCACGCGCACTGGAGCGCTCCAGTACGTTACGCAAGTCTTTGAGATTATACTTGAGTCCACCGTTCAGATCGGCGTGTCCGGGACGCGGACGATGAACGCGACGTTTCTCTTCGTCACTGCCTTCAATTGGCTCAATATTCATAATGTTCTGCCAATGTTTCCAGTCGTTATTTTGAACAACCAGGGCTACTGGAGCACCTGTTGTATATCCGTGACGGATACCACCAACGAAATTGGCCTGATCCTTCTCGATCTGCATCCGGCGTCCACGGCCATATCCCTTTTGGCGGCGGTGAAGCTGGAAATTCAGTTCTTCAAAGTTAATCGTCAAATTACTTGGCAATCCTTCAATAATAGCGGTCAATTGGGGTCCGTGCGTCTCCCCTGCGGTTAAATAGCGTAAACTCATAATACGTTCCCCCTTTAAACTGTTAAACTTCACATTGCTAAAATCCCATAATTTCTTTGCTTATTATAGTATAGCTGACCGGCTTTGACAAGAAAGTCGGCTCTTTCTTGTACTTGATATACAAATAACCGCCTGAACACATGTAACATGTGCTTCAGACGGCTCAACAACCAATATGATTATTTCTTCCGATAGAAGAATGTCTCTGCTGTCTCCAGACCATATTGTCCCGGGGAGAAGATCTGCTCCGTGCTGCCCACGAACAAAATACCGCCTGGACGCAAACTTGCTGCAAATTTGTGATACAACAGGTTTTTGGCTTCCTCGGTAAAATAGATCATGACATTCCGACACACAATCAGGTCGTACCCATCGTCAAAACGGTCCACGAGCAAATTTTGTTTCATGAACTTGATCGAATTTTTGAGTTGCTCATCAATACGGTATACCAAGCCATCCTGCTTGAAGTAACGGTTCGCCGTTTCCTTTGGCACATCCTTAAGTGAGCGTTCCATATAACGCCCTTCCTTAGCTTTAGCCAATGCACCTTCATCCAGATCACTTGCCGTAATGGAGCTATCCTTCAAAATTCCCATCGTATCCAGAATCATGGCGAGTGTATAAGGTTCTTCACCTGTTGAACAGGCTGCACTCCAGACTTTGACACGTCGCTTGGAGCCCAGCAGCTCAGGCAAGATCTCGTCCCGCAGTACTTCCCAACGATTGGGATTACGCCAGAATTCAGAAACGTTAATCGTCATACGATCAAGGAACTCGTAGAACAATGATTTATCTTTCTGCATAGCATCAAAAAAGTTAGAAAATGTATGAAACCCGTTTTTGTTGCGAAGTGTGGTCAGCCTTCTTTTCATCTGGCCTTCCTTGTATTGAGCAAGATCAATGCCTGTGCTCTCTTTGATTTTACGAATGAATCCGGTGTAATCCGGGTCTAGTAGTTGTTCTTGCTCCAGCATCGTGTATCACCCTTTTGGCTAATAATTACAACCAGGCTGCGATGCTCTTGTCGTATACCACCAGTTCATCTGAAGCAAAGAAATTTGCTGCTTCACGGGTAGCACTTTCCGGTGAATCTGCCCCATGAATCAGATTATGTGGTGTGTGGCTGGCGAAGTCTCCACGAATGGTGCCCGGAGCGGCTTCCTTCACATTGGTTTTTCCGATGACAATGCGCGCAAGTGCCACAATATCGTCCCCTTCCCACACCATGGCAAATACAGGCCCAGATGTGATAAAACGAACCAAATCATCGAAAAAAGGTTTGCCCTCATGTTCAGCATAATGGCGTTTTGCCTGATCCTCAGACATCTGCACCAATTTGCCTGCCACCAACTTAAATCCTTTGTCTTCCAGACGGCTAATAATCCGACCGATCAATCCACGCTGCACACCATCCGGCTTCACCATCAAAAATGTACGATCCATCAGCTCACTCCTCACTCACGGTTCAAAGTTAATCACTATGTAAACGCAATCCCTCTGATTGTAACATACATGTCCAAATCCTCCCAATGAGGAATTTCACACGTCTATCCATCTTCAGGTGTGAGTACCTGTGTCAGATCCAATCAACTATGCGTTGTCCAGTCCAACATGTGAGTCGAAGGTCATACAAAGTTTAATGTGTACGTTTAACCACAAAATGAGCGATATCACGCAGGTTTTTGGTCGTCTTGATGTTAGGTAGCTGATCGAGAGCATCGAGCGCTTTCTTCATATATCGGTCAGCAAGGGCTTCTGCTTTAGCAATTCCTTGACTTTGGCGAATCATTCCAATTGCATCCGATGCACTTGCCCGTCCTTCTTCATGTTGGACACGGGAAATCTCCTTCAACAGAGGTTCACGCAGATCGGACTCTTGCAGCGCATACAGCACAGGAAGAGTGATATTTCCCTGCTTCATATCACTGCCAGGTGGCTTGCCAAGTTGTTTCTCGGTACCTACCAGATCAAGTACATCATCTTGAATCTGGAAAGCCATACCCACATTGTATCCGTACGTATACAGCAGGGAAGATACATGCTCAGGCGCACGTGTGGCCAAAGCCCCCAACTGACAGCTAACCGCAATCAGAAGTGCTGTTTTACGACGAATCCGCAGCAGATAATTACGAACACTTTGTCCCGTATTGAAAAAGTCTCGAATTTGCTCCATTTCACCGATGGACATCTGTACCATAGCTTTGGCAAGTATACGATGAATCGCTGGATCGGATAATCCGGCAGTCATTTCAAGTGCCTTACCGTAGATATAGTCTCCAGTGTACATGGCAATACGATTATCCCACTTTGACTTCACCGTGGGTTTGCCTCGGCGTGTCTCCGCATTATCAATAACATCATCATGAACGAGAGATGCGGAATGAATGAGTTCCAGCGGAACTGCAACCAGCTTCAGACGTTCAATGTCATATGTACCAAATTTCCCGCCAAGTAATACAAAAACGGGCCGCAACCGTTTTCCTCCTGCTTTGAGCAAATGAAGCGACGTTTCACTCAGCAGCTTCTGTTCTCCTCGAACACTGCGATACAACTCTTTCTCAATGTAATCCATGTCCTTTTTTAACAACCCGAAAATATCCAATAGTTTCATTCGTTCACCCGTATCAGCGTATTGTCAGTCCATAAATCCATGCTTACCTTCCCCTCCAGCAAGTCGGGCCTGCAGGCAATACGAAAAACCCGGCTTACCGTTCTTGCTTGTGTTTTCTATAAGGTAATCTAACGTATTCTTCTTCTCCGAATGTCATGGCCGACACCCGGGAATTAAACTCTGCGACTTGTTCTGAAACAAAATACAGAAGTTGCCGGAGCATGGGTCAAGACTGTGGTTCATGAAGACTCACCATCAGCACTCACCAATACCCCGGGATTCGGGGGACAAATAAACCGAGCAACACTTTGGCAAAAAACAGCCTTGTATCGGACTCAGTTGTTATCCCCGTTCATCCGGTTCTCCCCATCTTGTAAACAGTTGATGTGGGATGCGCAAGCTATCCAACACTTTCCCCACCAAAAACATAATCAACTCATCCATAGTCTGAGGTTTGTAATAAAAAGCAGGCATAGCCGGTATCATTCGTACACCAAGACGGGAGAGCTTCAGCATGTTCTCCAGATGGATTGCATGAAGTGGCGTCTCACGTGGTACGAGGATCAATGTTCTTCCCTCTTTCATCATGACATCGGCTGCGCGGGACATCAGATTATCCGACGATCCCTGCGCGATGGATGAAAGAGTTCCCATAGAACATGGCATGATAATCATGCCATCGGCCAGATAAGAACCACTTGCAATGGAGGCCCCTATATCACTCACAGGATGATAGATCAGAGAACCGGCACGGTTGCCAAATTTTTCTTCAAGCACCGCGTCCCGATTCGTCACATCCCAGTCCATTTCTTCTTTCAGTACACGCCACCCTGCATTGGATATGACCAGATGAACGTTATATTCCAGATCAAGCAGCGTTTCAATCAATCGAATGCCATATATGCTGCCACTCGCTCCGGTAATTCCGACAACCAGTCGTTTATTGTCCGGCTGCTGTACCATTTATTTCACCGCCAGATCAATCAAAGTGAACGTAAATACGATTAAACTAAGCAAGCTGTTCATGGTAAAGAATGCCGTTTGAACACGACTCATATCATTAGGCGATACAATATAGTGTTGATAGAAAAGAATACCATACGTTACCAACATGCCTGCGCCATACCACCAGCTCAGATCTGTCATCAACAATAACGCAAGAAAACCAATTGCAGTAATCACATGGAAGAACTTGGCGATCTGCAATGATTTAACCAAGCCAAAACGGGAAGGTATGGAATGAAGGCCTTCTCCCTGGTCAAATTCAAGATCCTGACATGCATAGATAATATCAAAACCAGCTGTCCAGAACACAATCGTAACGTACAGCACAATCGCTGTCCAATCCATCGTACCTGTTACAGCTACCCAGCCACCAAGTGGCGCCAAACCAATCGTCATTCCGAGAACGACGTGGCATAACCATGTGAAACGTTTGGTGTACGAATACAGTACCAGCATAAACACAGCAATAGGCAACAGCTGCATGGATAATACATTAAGATTGGATGAGGCCCAAAATAACAATATAAAAGAGATAATGACGAATATAACAACTTCCCCATTTTTCAACAGTCCTGCCGGGATCGCTCTCATCGCGGTACGCGGATTTTTGCCATCAATCGCTTGGTCAATAATTCGGTTCAAACCGAAAGCCGCACTACGTGCGCCGACCATCGCAAGCAATACCCACATAATCTGCATCCAGCTTGGGAAGGTATCATTCACTACCATGGAGCCTAGAATGGCCCCCATAAATGCAAAAGGTAAAGCAAAAAGCGTGTGTTCAATCTTGATCATTTCTAAAAAGATGCGAATTTTCCTAAACATGCTGATTCTCCTTGGTTCCAATATGCAATGCCGCGATACCTCCGGTCAGAGGGTAGGCCTGCACTTGTTGCAATCCAGTTTCTGCAAAAATGTCTGCCAGTTCCTTTCTTCCCGGAAAAATGGCCAGTGAGTCCGGCAGCCATTTGTACTGCTCAAAACTTTTAGCGAACACTTTGGCAAGATTCGGTAAAACCTTCTCAAAATAAAAATAATAAATACCTTTGAACGGTTGCCATGTTGGTTTGGACAATTCCAAACACACAACCATACCGCCCGGTTTTACCACACGTTTCATTTCAGACAACACTTGTCTGAGATCAGGTACATTGCGCAGTCCGAAGCCAATCGTCGCATAATCAAATGAATTGTCTTCAAAAGGAAGTGACATGGCATTTCCCTGTGTAAGGGTAATCTGCTTCTGACGCTGCACGGCATTGATCTTCGTTTGGCCAACTTCGAGCATGTTGCTACTGAAATCAAGCCCATGCATGTGCCCCGTTTCACTTGCCTCTGCCATGGCAAGCGTCCAGTCACATGTGCCGCAGCACAAATCAAGACCGGTGTCGCCCTTGGACATATTCATCTTTTTCATGGTGAATTTGCGCCAAGCCTTATGCCTACGGAAACTTAGAATATCATTCATGACATCATATTTTCCGGCTATACTCTGAAAAACCGAATGGACATATTCTTCTTTCGGTTTGGTCTCTCCGCTCCCCATTCGTCTGTCTCCCCCTCAATCTTCCCTTACTGCCGCATGTGAAGGCTGCAAATATGTTAAGTACGGCTCAAGAATTGCATGTATCTCATGCAAGCCCATCAGCCCTTCCTCGTCTTGCAACAACAGTTGAATGCGGTGTGTACACTCGCGAAGCTTGTCCAACAAAACCTCGCCAACCCTATGCTTCAGCACCATAGCGTTCCATTCACGTGCATCTGGTTCAGACTGACGCAGCACACTGCGCTCATCGTCCTTACCATACTCGTATATGTGCCAGTATGCATAGCTGTGAAGAAATTGTTGTTCGTCATTCATCCGCTTCAGTTCTTCCACGATCGTTTCGCAGGAGCTGAATTCGGTCAACAGGCTGTTCCATAAGGACTCTTCCTTATCTTGAATCATGCCTGTAAATGAAAGAAACAGCTGCATCCTCAGCTGTACCGTTTCACGCAAGTATTCATCAGCCGAAACGAGAAGCTTCATCATCCGTTCATACAGCGTCATCTTGCGTGCGTTCACTTCGGATACAGCAGCACTGAGTTTGCCAATCATTTCAATTTTGCCCGCATGGGCAAGCAATTGATAGAAACGGCTACTTAAATAATCCCCGGCGAGCACATTCAGCTGGCGTGAACGCATCTCCTGCTCTCTTCGCTCGCCGGAAATGGTATCGATTCGATCATGCGTATCCATGGCCAACTGAACGAGCGAAGTTGCGAGAGCATATAGCTCTTGATGCACCTTTTCGTCTGTGCGGCCCACAAATACCTGCAACAGACGTGCCCGGCTATCCGGAAATGATGGGATTTCCGTATGTTGTCGAATCATGTCGTATTCCGTATATTTCTTTGCTAGTTGGGGTACGCGATATGAATTCATTCTCAGCCTCCGAGCCTTAACATTGTTAAACCATTTCTGCACTACAATCTTATATATTATAGCATATGTTGAACGGGCACGCACTGAATCCTGCTATTCTATTACCCCTGACTTGTCATTTCGAATTGCTTCTTCCAGAGTTCGGTCTCCATCAAATGAAACCAGTCCTTCAATTCATCCGAAAAGGCTGCACTTTTCCAGTTCCGTAATGTTTCAATCGCATACAGGGGCCACTCTCCACGCCGAATATCAGCAGCAAGCAAAAGATGTCGTTTATGCATCCATTCATCTTCTGCCATCACACGCAGCAACACCTGATCCACGTTGTCCAGACTCCGAAAGCCCAGATCCGCCACAGCTGCCATGTTCTCATAGATTTCAGTGTAACTCGTAGCCGTGCCTTTAACCTTGAGGTCCAGTCTCAAAATAGACTGTTTCCATTCCACTCTTGCAATGGGTGTAGATAGTTGCATGGAGCTTAGCACATCAACCAGATTGTCATCCGTTAGCTGGACTGGATGATGTGATGCAGAGACAGGTTGTACGTTTTCCCCGCCCCATGTACGCATATGTAAGGTTTGTATCGCAACAAGCAGAAAGACCGCCGCAACCGTTGCCAGCATTGAAGCAGTAACAATCATCCGCGGTTTCATATACGCCTCCCTGCCTTTACCTGTTAGTGTAGTCTGTCCGGTAAAGGCTCATACCTCATTGTACAATGAAAAAAAGCAGGCTATGCCTGCAATCTTCATTTGAGCGTATTCAACCTGTGCATTACTCCGATTCAATCTGTCCATGCTTGGTAATCAGCGTGGCTTTGCCCCGGATTTTAATAGCTGAAGTATGGGTGGTAAATTGGGCAAACATCACTTCACCCTTGTCCAATTTCTCGGTGTGGTGAAAACGTGTATCCTGACCTCGGGTTAATCCGATCACCTGGACACCATTTTCCTCTGCCTTAATTACAATATAATCATTGCCGGTTGGATGATCCATCACGCATGTCCCCTTCTTTAGTTCGATAGCGTTAATGATGATTAAGATTGTTTCATTTGTCAACCAGCGCCTTATACGAATGAACCGCAAGAATCATCGTTAAAGGGCAAAAGAAAAGGCCGTGAACAAGTCACGGTCTTTTTGTCGACATATGGAATATGTAGAAATCTTATTTAATTCCGTCTTTGAGCGCTTTACCTGGTTTGAATGCAGGAATTTTGCTCGCAGGAATTTCGATTTCTTCACCTGTTTGCGGGTTGCGTCCTTTACGTGCAGAGCGCTCGCGAACTTCGAAGTTCCCAAAACCAACCAATTGTACTTTATCTCCGCTTTGAAGAGCCTCAGAGATTGCTTCGAATACGGCATCAACCGCTTTCGTTACATCTTTCTTGGACAATTCAGTCGCTTCGGATACGTGTGTAATCAAGTCTGATTTGTTCATTTGTTTTTCACCTCCTGTATCAATGTCCTGAATGTTATACTGTGTTTCCGTTTTATAGCGAAATATACGTTCATACGCAAAAAATCTACGTACATCTTGAGCGATGAACACAAATCTCCGCCTGCGGTCAACAGTCATTTTCGGCAGAATGTCGCCTGAAAACACGGGGATTTCAGACGCCGAACAAATTTCATACTAATACAGACAGCCCACAATTTCAAGTCCGGTTGCGGTTTAAGACGTAAAACGTAACCGCCAGGGCGAGCACAAGAACCCCACCTTTTACAATATCATGTGTGAAATACTGTACGTTCATCATCGTCAAACCGTTGACAAGTACACCAATCAGAACCGAACCAATGAAGGTTCCGATGACATTCGGTTTACCCGCGCCAAACACAGAGAAACCGACAAATACCGCAGCAACGGATTCCATTAACAACGGTGACCCGGCATCAATCTGTCCAGATCCTACTTTTGAAGCATAGATGATCCCACCGATTGCGGCAAATACTCCAGCGGCTACATAGGCGAGAGTACGCACCTTTTTCACCTTGATTCCGGATAGACGCGCTGCTTCCTCATTACCGCCTGTGATATACATCTGGCGCCCATATTTCGTATAAGTTAAAAAGATATGCACACCGATGACCGCAATAAGCAGCAGGATGACTGATATCGGCATACCTAGCCATTTACCCTGCCCTATAAGCAGGAATGTCGGGTCCATCTCTCCCGCAGCTTTGCTTCCATCAGGGAACTGCATGTGATTGTAAATGGTATATCCTTGTGCATATGTTTTATGAATGCCCCCGATGATGTACATCGTGGCAAGAGTTGCCAGCAGATCCGGAATACGCAGTTTTACGATCAGTAAAGCGTTCAGCAAACCAATAACAGCCCCGATAATCAGCGGCACGATAATGACGATCGCTAGTGGCTGTTGATACCAAATCATTAACGAAGCAGTAACGACAGTGGTCAATGAGACGGTCGCCCCCACCGAGAGATCAAATCCATCAACAATGAGAGATAACGTAACACCAATCGCGACAAAGGTAACGATAGAGATCGAGCCCAAAATATCGGTCAAGTTACTGTACGTAAAGAAATAAGGCAATTTAATGCCGAAAAATGCGATAACACCTATGATGACAATAATCGCCCCGTAACGGAACGCAAAATCCAGTGATTTATCCTTCATGATTGCACCTCTTGTCCACCGCTTGCATAGTATAGCAGCTGTTCTTGGTTAGTCTCGCCCCGTTTGAACTCTTTAACAATAACACCTTCGCACATGACAGCAATCCGGTCACCAATCCCCATTCCCTCATCCAGTTCACAGGTGAAATAGATTACGCCCTTGCCCGCCAAAGCCAGTTCATTGATGATGCGGAAAATGTCACTTTTCGCCCCAATATCCACACCCTTGGTTGGTTCATCAAATATAAATACATCCGCATCCGCATTAAGCCATTTACCAATGGCTACCTTCTGCTGGTTACCACCACTTAGATATTTTACTTCCTGTTTCACGGACGATGTCTTGATTCCAAGCTGTTTCACCAATGACTCCGCATTCTGACGCTCCCGCTTGCGGCTTACGAAACCTAATGTACTAAGGCGACTAAGCAACGGCAGGCTTAAATTCCGTTCGACGTTCTCCTGAATCAGAATTCCCTGTTTGCGGCGCTCCTCCGGTACAGAAACAATCCCCAGAGCCGCCGCATCTGCAGGCTGAGACAGGCGGAGGCTACGGTTGTTAAGCCGAATCTCACCACCCTCCAGTCGATCTGCGCCAATCAGCAAACGAGAGCTTTCCGTTTTACCAGCGCCTACCAGACCCACGACAGCGAGGACTTCACCTCGGCGTACTGAGAGATCAACACCTTTGACCTTCACTCCACGACGTAGCCCACGTGCTTCTAGTAACAGCTCTCCCACAGGTGCTTCTGTCTTCGGAAACTCTTCTTCAAACGGTTTGCCCAACATCTGTGTGACCAGGTCGTTGATTGTCAGCCCTTTCGCTTCACCCGTAAATACATGTTGCCCATCTCTCATGACCGTAACGCGATCACAATGACCCGTCACTTCAGCAAGACGATGGGTAATGAAAATACAGGCTACACCCCGCTCCTTCAGCAGATGAACAATTCGGAAAAATGCATCCGTTTCTTCCTGACTCAGCGGTGCAGTCGGTTCGTCAAAAATGATGACCTTGGCATCCTGAATCAAAATCCGTGCCAGCAATATCATCTGTTTCTCTGCAAGCGTCAGATCAGCCACTTTTTGGTGAACGGAAATGTCTGCTCCTAATTGCTTCAACGCTTCTACCGCACGATGTTGCAGCTTCCGCGGACTTTTCCACCAACCACCAGCAGATGAAGCCAACTGATCCATCATAATGTTCTCCGCAGCCGTCAGCTGTGGCACCAGTGCTGCATCCACTTCTTGATAGACACAGTGAATCCCACTTGCCTTCGCGTCTCCCGGAGAACTCAAGTGAAGTGCTTGTCCACTCAGCTGAATCGTACCCTGATCCAATTGATAGGCACCAGACAGAATTTTCATTAACGTGCTCTTACCGGCACCATTGGCACCGAGTAGCGCGTGAATCTCCCCGCCTTTCACAGAGAAATCTACATCCTTCAGTGCAGGTATGCCTGAAAACTGTTTGTGGATATGTTCCATTTGAAGCAGAATCGGTGCAGTGCTCATGATGTTAACCTCCAATCGTTCCCATCCGGGAGTCTCCCTTTTCTCGTCCTTATCTCGCGTATCTTCATTATGGTGGAAAAAGCGCGCCTAGCGGCGCGCTTCCCTTACGCTGCTTATTTAGCAGTAATTCCGTATTCGCTCATCCAATCCTTGATCCCTTGTGTACTGCCTCCCCAACCTTCAACGAACTCTGACAGCTCTGAAGTGGAGATTTGTTTATCTGGCAAAGCTTCACGTTGAACATAGACCGGGTTAAGCACAACTGCATCTTCCGTCTCGTCCCCATTCAGTTTCTGATAAGCATAACGAACTTGTACGCGACCGATATCTGTTGGATCAACCGCAGCAGAAGCTACCCAAGGGTTTTTCGGGTCCTGAATCATTTGCAGGTCCTCGTCACTCATATCGATACCATACACTTTGATCTCATCGCGTCCAGCTTGTTGAATGGCACGCGCTGCACCTTTGGCGAACTCATCCCATGCAGCCCATACTGCTGTAATCTCACCTTTTGGATATTGTTTGAGAATAGCCTCCATTTTGGCTTGAGTATCCAGCGCCGGGTTCTGTGCAGAACCAAATGTCGCTATTTCCTTGATGTCCGGATTGGCTTTCAGGAATTCACCGTATGCGATCTGACGGCGTTCCATCGGTGCGAAACCAGCTACCCATACTTTTACGATGTTGCCTTGTCCATTAATATCTTTTTTCATTTGCTCCAGCGTCAGCTCAGCCATCTTCTGATCATCCTGCGACAGGACTGTTGCTCCTGGAACACTAATAGCTGCATCGAACACAACCACTGGAATGTTCTGTTCTACTGCCTTCTTCACACCTGGCTCTAAAAGGGAATCCCCGTGATCCGTGAGAATGGCATCGAATTTCTGATTAATTGCGCTATCTAGCAAGGATACCATCTTCGCTTTATCATTATCGGCAACAAATGTAGTCAGTTCTCCACCGAATTTTTCGATTTCTTCTTTGACACCTTGTACATATTGCTGCGAGAAAGTACCTGTATTGAATTCCATAATAAGTGCGATCCGTTTGCCACTTAGAGGGCCTGTGACTGCTTCCGTTTTCGGTGTATCATCTGATGCACCCGAAGCCAGAGTAGATGCCGGTTCTTTTTTGATTCCGCAAGCAGATAACGCCAATGTGAATACTAATAACACACTCAACCATACCCATTTTGTCTCTTTTCTTTTCATCTCTGTTTCCCCCTGTTCCACTCTCTGTGATCTCGATCACAATAGTTGAATATTAATATAACGGCTAATCCCTAGTATGTAAATGGGTTTTAGTAATTTAAAGCTAAAAATCGCTAAGTTTTTTCGAAAGAATCATTCTTCCTATCCATTTCATCCAAAATCAAGAAATCACACTAAAAAAGACCGCGAGGGGATGCCCCCTTGCGGTCTTTTGATGTCTTACAGAATGATAGCGATCAAGCCACCTGAACCTTCGTTAATGATTCTTCCCAGCGTCTCTTGCAATTTGTATCTTGCATTATCCGGCATCATGGCAATCTTGCCTTGAATACCTTCTCGCACGATGGAGTGCAGCGAACGACCGAACATGTCTGAATCCCATACCTTGATCGGATCGTTCTCGAAGTCCTGCATCAGGTATCTCACCAGTTCCTCACTCTGTTTCTCCGTGCCAATGATTGGAGCGAACTCCGATTCCACATCGACCCGAATCATGTGAATGGACGGTGCCGTTGCTTTCAAACGTACGCCAAATTTGGTGCCCTGACGAATGAGCTCAGGTTCATCCAGAGCCATCTCGGCAAGAGACGGAGCAGCGATGCCGTATCCGGTCGTTTTGACCATCTCCAGCGCTTCTGCGAAGCGGTCATATTCTCTCTTCGCATGCGAGAATTCCTGCATCAATTGCAGCAGATGATCCTTGCCTCGAATTTCGATCCCGACCACTTCCACGAGAATCTGATCATACAGTTCATCTGGTGCATACAGGTCAATTTCGGCTACACCCTGACCCATATTCATGCCACTCAGGCCTGCGCGATCAATGAATTCATATTCCATGAACTGAGCAACAACCCGATCCACGTCACGAAGTCTGCGAATATCCTTAACGGTATCCCGTACGGAATTTTCGTAGTTGCTGCGCAACCAGTGAGTCTCGTTCAGCACCATAACCCAGCTCGGCAAGTTTACATTCACTTCATGCACAGGGAACTCATAGAGCACTTCACGAAGTACACCCGTCACATCATCTTCCGTCATGGTCGCTGCACTGAGTGTCATCACTGGAATGTCGTATTTGGCAGCAAGCTCACTGCGCAATTGCAGGGCTTCTTCACTGCGAGGACGAGTGGAGTTGATGACCAGTACAAACGGTTTGCCCACTTCTTTTAATTCCGCAATAACCCGTTCTTCGGATTCCACATAGGAACTGCGGGCAATTTCGGCGATCGTGCCGTCTGTTGTTACCACAACACCCAGTGTGGAATGCTCCTGAATGACTTTGCGAGTACCAATCTCTGCGGCTTCCTGGAATGGAATTGGCTCCTCGAACCAAGGCGTGGAGATCATACGCGGACCATTCTCATCCTCGTATCCCTTGGCTCCTTCCACCGCGTAACCTACACAATCCACAAGGCGCACATTGACATCGAGTCCTTCGGCCACCTTGATTTGGACTGCGTTATTCGGTACGAATTTCGGTTCCGTGGTCATGATGGTCTTACCCGCTGCACTCTGTGGAAGTTCATCCACCGCCCGACCACGATCTGCCTCGTTTGTGATGTTTGGCAATACAATGGTTTCCATGAATCGTTTGATAAATGTTGATTTTCCCGTCCGGACTGCGCCGACAACCCCGAGATAAATATCCCCTCCGGTCCGCTCAGCTATGTCCTTAAAAATATCCACTTTCTCCAATGAAATCCCCTCCCTAAATTACTCCGAAGGAAAAATGCTAAAGAGCATCCGCTTCGTTTTTTCAATCAGAAGACTGAAATCCCTGCAACGGTAGAGCCGCCTTTGTGAGTGCCCGGAAGTCGTCCGCCGCCGAACGTTGCATTCTGATGAAACCGGCGAGAGCGGCGTTAACTCGTACATGCAATTGGACTAGTATCATCTTATGTATCCGTATGCGGCAATATGACGCGTATTTTTGTTTTTTTATCTTATGGTGATGACATTAGGAGAATCCCCCGATCTCGGACTGCGCGTCTTTATTTCAATCTACTTTATGTGATCCATGAAGCTTTTATGACGGTTACTGCTCATCATTTCAGAACAAAAAAAGAGATATCCCTTATTTGGAATATCTCTTTTTGAACCATTGGAGCCATGGTGGTCATACAGTTATATTATTTAAATTGCAATCATGCTTATTTTATTGGCTGTGCAACTGGTGCATTATTTTGCCAAGCATAGGGAACCGATTTTACAGGTACGAAGTAGGAGTGTTCCAATAGAAAATCCCGCACATCTTCACTCTCGAATGGAGACACATCAGACTTTTCCACCGCCTGCATAATGTCAAAAGCATAATCCACATAGACCTTGCCTTCGTCATCCATCATAAAAGGTAACGCCTGACCTGAATATACACTATTCAGCGTAATGGAAGGAGTACCTGCCTGAGCCGCCTGCTCCATATCCACAGCGTATAACCCCGGATACAGTTCTTCCCCGCTTGGCAGCTTATTGTTATGTACGGACTTATATTGATTAACCATTCGTTGCACATCGTTTACTTTCTGTACGGTCAGTAGATCCATCACTTTCACGTTGGGATTCACTTCTTCGTCCTGAATAAGGAAGTAAGCGCTACCACCACTTTCAAAAGCAGTTCCCGGTATTTCATCCAGATACCCCAGTTGTTTCAACTTGGGCAGATCCACTCTGAACTTTTCATATTTTGGTGTAGCCATATCTGCATTGATGATTGGCAAAATCCCCTCATCCTGCTGGAATGTCTCTACCGCACTCTGAATACGACTCACACTTTCCCGATAGGCTATCTTAGGGTCCGAATTGCTCTGGGATGGATACATACAACCACTTGCTGTAAAAGCAAACAACAGGAATAACAGCAGACCGCCCATCTGATGCATCGGACGCCGCGGTCCGCTCCCTTTAACACAGTTTGGCTTGTTCCTAATCATCCGCATCCTCCTTGAATAACTCATTAGAGAATCAATTTCATAATGCTCAGAACCAGTCGTCTTCCTGTTGCTGACGTTCCAGTTGTTTCCGGATGGCTGCCTTCAGCGGGTCCTCAGGAACATGAACCGATAGAGATCCACACACCTTGGCCTGACAGGACAGTCGTGTACCTGATTCCAACAGTGAACCCAGCTTACGCTTTTCTGCGTCTGTTGGTGGATACAGTTCCGTCCGATGTTCTCCGTCCACGTTCACTTTGCACATCAGGCAAGCCGCTTTACCATCACATCTGGTCGTAATCTTGACTCCTGCACGTCGTGCTGCATGCAGAAGTGTTGCCCCTGGTTTGAGCGCTATCGATTTGTTCATGGGTAAAAAAGTAACTTTATAGTCCATCATTTTCCTCCCTCAACCAACTATACCCATGCAAAGCCAACAAGTTCTTCCACTTCTGCTCTGAAGCGGCTTGTCCATACATTCTGTTGACTTAACCTTGTCATTATAGGTTGATGTACAAGTGGTTGCTGACGCATCTTTGTCGCAATGGGTACATAACGATCTTCACGACCTCGCAGCAGATTAAACAACAGCTCATGCGCAAGAGGCATCAGTCGCAGGGTATGCGAACCCACTTGTGCTACTGGTGCATGCGGAGCAAGTACATGTTCAATCTCGATACGGTACCAACTTTTGCGAGCCCATATTTCGAAACCACCAACCAGTTCCAGCGCACATGCACCAACCTGATAGTGGCTTAGCAGCGAAGCATAAGGTCCAGTCTTATCCACTGTAGGCTCGTCGAGCATTTCCCCCGGAGCGATTCGGTGAAGTTCCTTAGCAGCAGCGACATCCGCATAGATATCAATATCTCTGGGAGCCTGTTGCAACTCCACCCCCTGAAGCAGCAACCCACAGCTTCCTCCAAGCAACCATGTCTGTGGCTGTGTGTTCCAGGCTTTGGCCGTTTCCAGCAAAGCCGCGTGTAATTCCGGATAACACTCTGTCCGACCCTCCGTATCATGCGGCCCCATAGGCTCACACTCCCCTCATCCGTGTTCATTGTGTCAGTTCTTATGATGTGCTTATGCGGATGTTATCCTTCAGGCATAGGAAATCAGGTCAGAGAAGCGATTCCACCGAAAAAGCCAATCAGCATAATCAAAAATGCAATTAAGGAAAGAATCCCCCGTACAATGCCTTTTGTTTTGGCACGAGCAAACGTAATCAGGAATACAGATAGTCCCATAATGAGGATGGCGACCAATGACAGCCACATCTTGTCCATTGCGCTCATAATCCAGCAGTCTCCCCTTCAGTCCGATATTCATCACTGACACTGTGACAATTGCAACCATTATAACACGAAATTCAGCTCAACTTTCCAAAAAAAAGACAAAAAAGCAAGCCGGCAGGAGCCGACTCGTCTTTTTGTCTTACTGGATCACCTGCACAAGCAGGCGTGATCTATTATTTTTTCATCATCATTTTCATTAACGATTCCATACTGCTCGGATTCAATCCGCTTTTCTTGACCGCACTCACAATATCCTTAACCGTATCCTCAGATACCGGAACTTTCGCCATGGCGGATACTTGTTTGATCAATTGGCGCAACTGAGCTTCATTCTGAATCGTCGTTGGTTTCACCGTGCTTGCCAATTTCTTGACTGCACCTTCTGTTATCGTTTTACCCGTTTTCTTGTTGATTGCATTCAGCGCATCTTTCGAAATGTTGTTACCCATTCGTCTCCCCTCCTCCGGCAATACTCATGTGTATAGTATGAGTCCGCCATAGAAAAGGTGAATAAGCTTCTTATTTCACAAGGTACGTTTAGGTAATTACAATCAGGAATGCCATTGCTCCCAGGTTTCAAGCTTCATGACTTCCATTTCAGTCTTCGGGTCACGTCCCATCAAGGCTTCAACCGCATCACGCGGCTGTCTCTCCTGGAATAAAACGTGATACAACTGATCTGCAATCGGCATTTGCACACCGTATTTTTGCGAGATGAAATAGGCAGCTTGTGTGGTTCGAATGCCCTCCACCACCATGCCCATGGACTTCAGGACATCATCCAGCTTCTGTCCTTGGCCCAACATGGAACCCGCTCTCCAGTTCCGGCTGTGCTGACTTGTAGCTGTTACAACCAGATCCCCGATTCCGGCAAGTCCCGAAAACGTTAACGGATTTGCGCCCATCTCTACACCAATACGTGTAATCTCTGCCAGACCGCGAGTTAACAACGCTGCTTTGGCATTATCACCGAATTGAAGACCATCGGACATGCCTGCACCAAGAGCAATGATGTTTTTGAATGCGCCTGCCAGTTCAACACCAAGCATGTCCCGATTCGTATAAACACGGAAATAGGCATTCATAAACAAAGCTTGGGCCGCCTCGGCAGATGCCTTATCCAATGAGGCCACAACAACTGTCGTTGGGCAACGCTTCACCACTTCTTCCGCATGGCTTGGGCCAGAAAGCACAACAACACGTCCTTCTTCACATTCCAGCTCTTCTGAAATGACTGTGGACATCCGTTTCAGGCTTTCTGTCTCAAAACCTTTGGTGGCATGAATGATTAACATCTCAGGCTTATAATAAGCCTTAAGCTGATTCGTAACTGCACGCATGGCTGAAGAAGGCGCAACAATTAACACAGCTATCGCGCCTTCCACTGCAGCTTCCATATCATTGGTTGCCTGAATCCGTGGTGAAAGTTCTGCATCCGGAAGATAGCGAGTATTGGTGTGCTTGTTATTGATTTCTGTAGCTTGGTCTTCACCACGCGTCCACATCATCACGTCCAACTGATTGGCGGCAAGTACACTGGCCAGAGCCGTTCCCCAGCTCCCAGCGACCAGGACAGCAACTTTTTTAGACAACTCGTTTACCCCCTCCAGGGTTTTTCGATCCCAATTTATTTTCCTGTCCTTTGGCGAGCTTCGCAATATTGGTACGATGTCTCCAGAACGCAAACAGACAAATAATCAGACTCCCCCAGAAGATATTCATTGAATATCCGGGTAATACCAAAATAAAGATGGGTGTAAATGCTACAAAAATTAGAGACCCCAATGAAACATATCGTGTCAATACAATAGACAGAATGGCGATCACCCCAGCACATAACGCAGGCAGGAAAGCAAGGCTTACCAGAACACCAATGGCAGTCGCGATCCCTTTTCCTCCACGGAAATGGAAGTAAAGCGGCCAGTTATGTCCTGCAATGGCTGCTATACCACTGAGTGCAGGAATCCAGGCAGAACCATCGCCCAGCCAGATTCCAATCCATACAGCTGCAACACCCTTAAGTACATCAAGCAGCAGAACAGCAATTGCTGGTCCTTTACCCAAAATACGCAACGTATTGGTAGCTCCTGCATTTCCGCTTCCGTGCTGACGAATATCGATCCCCCGTATCGCTTTTGCAAGGAGGACACTAAAGCTGATTGAACCGAGCAGATAACTCAGTACAATCGCTGCGATTTGTAAAATCACACACTTCTCCCCTAACTTTCGTCGGACTTCCTCCGAGTAAATATGCGAATTGGTGTTCCTTCGAAATCAAACGCTGCACGGATTTTATTCTCCAGATAGCGCTCATATGAGAAGTGCATCAATTCCGGATCGTTCACAAAAACAACCATGGTCGGAGGCTTAACGGCAACCTGAGTCACATAGTTAATTCTCATTCTCCGTCCTTTATCCGTTGGCGGAGGGTTAATAGCTACTGCATCCGAT
This sequence comes from Paenibacillus sp. SZ31, assembly GCF_012912005.1. Lineage (GTDB taxonomy): Bacteria > Bacillota > Bacilli > Paenibacillales > Paenibacillaceae > Paenibacillus. The sequence goes on along the minus strand of NZ_JABBEA010000017.1, from coordinate 15,294 downwards.
ACAACATCGTTAAGCAGATGCGTTTGTACACGTAACGAGTGTTGGTCCGCTACACGTTTTACAACTGGCAACAGTTTTTGTAAGCGTTGTTTTGTGAGGGCTGACAAAAATACGACCGGAGCATAAGTCATAAACAGGAAGTGATCCCGAATTTTCTTCTCAAACTCTTTCATCGTCTTGTCATGCTTCTCTACCACGTCCCATTTGTTTACGACAAACAAAGACGCTTTACCCGCTTCAAATGCATAACCTGCAATATGCTTGTCCTGTTCAATAATGCCTTCTTCACCATTAATGACAATCAGAACAACATCTGCACGCTCAATCGCACGCATGGCACGCATTACACTGTATTTCTCGGTTGTTTCATATACTTTACCACGCTTACGCATACCTGCTGTATCAATCAGCACGTAACGTTGGCCGTCTTTTTCAAAAGGTGTATCAATCGCATCCCGGGTCGTTCCAGCCACGTCACTTACAATGACACGCTCTTCACCCAGAATCGCGTTAACCAGTGAAGATTTACCCACATTAGGACGTCCGATCAGAGCTACACGAATGACATCCTCATCGTAAACCTCTTCCTCAAGTTCAGGCAACTTCTCCACAATCGCATCAAGCAAATCACCTACACCTGTACCGTGACTTCCGGATACGCCGATGGGCTCACCGAAACCGAACCCATAAAACTCATAAATGAGCTCACTTCGTCCGATATTATCCACTTTGTTAACGGCTACAACAATAGGCTTGCCTGAGCGGTACAACATCTCTGCGACCTCTTCATCCGATTGCGTGATTCCAGCTTTTGCATCACACATGAATACAATAACATCCGCTTCTTCAATAGCGAGCTCTGCTTGCATCCGGATGGATTTTAAGATGACATCCTCACCATCAATTTCGATACCACCTGTATCAATAATACTGAATGGTTTACCGTTCCATTCGCCGATTCCGTAGATTCGGTCACGGGTAATGCCCGGCTTGTCTTCCACAATGGCCAGTCTGTCGCCGATGATCCGATTGAAAATGGTGGATTTACCCACGTTCGGTCGTCCGACAATTGCCACAACGGGTCTTGCCATACATTCCACTCCTCCTGTCCATACTTACGATACTCATCATAGCAAAAAAGATATGTCTTGGCTAACGTTTCATGCCAAAATACTCGCAATAAAAACAATCGGCGAACCCGCCTGGGGCTCGCCGATCTTGCTTTTATTATTCAGCAAAATATGCAGTATATAACTAAGAACCATGCATTGTTAACTTATTTGAATTTGCTGAGTTTGTCACCAAACAGTTCGCCGAGCGTAGTGCTCATACCTTGATTGTTCAAGGAAACGTTTGGATTGTTGATTTCTTCACGTGGAGCGTTGTTTCTTGCAGGTCTTTCTGATTTTTGTGGTTGAGCTGGAGCTTCTTCTGTTTCTTTGATGCTCAAGCTTACACGTTGCTCAGAAGGATTCATGTCCAAGATTTTAACTTGAACTTCTTGTCCTTCTTTCAGCACTTCATGAGGAGTGCCGATGTGTTTGTGGGAGATTTGCGAGATATGCACAAGTCCCTCAACACCAGGAGCGATTTCAACAAATGCACCGAAGTCTACCAGACGTTTTACAACACCTGTTACGATATCGCTGGAATTGAATTTTTCGCTAGCTGTTTCCCAAGGACCTGGTTGAACAGCTTTCATGCTCAGGCTGATTTTGCCTTTTTCAGGGTCAACTTTCAGCACTTTCACACTAACTTTATCACCTTCAGACAGAACGTCGGATGGTTTTTCAACGTGAGTCCAAGCCAGCTCGGATACGTGAACCAAACCGTCAACTCCGCCCACATCAACAAATGCGCCGAATTGAGTCAAACGTTGTACTGTACCTTCGATGACTTGACCTTCTTGCAAACCAGCCATAACAGTCGCTTTGTTTGCTTCGAATTCTTGCTCCAGTACGTCTTTTTGGGAAAGGATCACTTTGTTGTTCTCACGGTCGATCTCTTTCACTTTAACACGCAGTGTGCGTCCTTTGTAGTCGCTGAAGTCTTCAACGAAATGGCGCTCAACCATGGAAGCCGGGATAAATCCACGTACGCCCACGTCTGCTACCAGACCGCCTTTAACAACGTCACCTACAACAACTTCGAATACGTCTTGGTCTTCAAAATGCTTTTGCAATTGATCCCATGCGTTTTCGCTGTCGATTGCACGTTTGGACAGAACGAGTTTTTCTTTCTCGTCGTCGATGCTAAGAACTTTAGCTTCAACTTCTTGTCCAACTTCTACTGCATCAGACGCGCTGTCAACATGCAATGAAGACAGTTCACGAATTGGAATGACACCGTCATATTTATATCCAATGCTCACATAGGCTTGGTTATCTTCCAATTTGACGATGGTTCCTTTTACGGTATCTCCTTTTTTCAAGGAAACGAATTGATCCAACTCATCTTGGGTTGCTTCTTGATTTTTCATTTCTTCCGACATGTCAAATACCCTCCTCAATTCAAAAACCCCATTATATTCAAACCTGCCTGTAGCAGAGTTCAAAACACTTTCATCACTGAGTACTACAACTTAGTCTCCCTCAAAAATATGGAAACATGCACTCAGCTACTGACGAAGCCATTACTTGCTTGGCACGCCCGTTTGCACCATTTCGTTAATCTTGGACATAATCTTCTCAGTCGCTTTCTCCAGAGTTTCTCCGGATGGGTCTTCCTTGAACTCGTCCAAACTTACCGGTGCTCCGTATACAACTTTCATCTTACGAAAAACCTTGTAGTTACCGATAATAGCAGTAGGAATAACTGTAGCGCCACTGCGGAGAGCAAAACTCGCTGCTCCTTTTTTGCCGATACCTCCATCATTATGACGGCTTCCCGAGGGGAAGATTCCGAGCACTTCACCATCACGCAAAATATTGAGTGAGGTCTTGATGGATTCCTTGCTGACACCTCCACGTTTAACGGGGAAAGCGCCCACGGCTTTAATAATTCGGCCGAGTACCGGAATTTCAAACAATTCGCTTTTGGCCATGAAGCGCACCTGACGGCGAATTTTGATACCAACAGTTGGAGGATCGAAGTTACTTATATGATTGGAACATAAAAGTACGCCGCCTTCTTTCGGAATATTCTCCCGTCCAACGGCCTCCAAGCGGAAAAGAATGGTGTAAATGATCCGCAGTAATGTGCTGCAAAATGTGTAAATCATAGACCGATCTCTCCTCTGACCATTGTGCAATAAGATACGATTTTGTCAACCACTTCATGGATGTTCATCTCAGTTGTATCAAGAACGATAGCATCCTCAGCACAACGAAGCGGGGAAATTTCCCGATTCTCATCCAATTTGTCACGGGTGGCAATGTCTCGCTCCAGTTGTTGCAACGTCAGTCCTTCAGAGGGGTCCAGTTCTTTGAAGCGGCGAAGCGCACGCTCTTCCACACTGGCAGTCATGAAGATTTTCACTTCCGCATCGGGCAGTACTGTCGTTCCGATATCGCGTCCATCCATGACGACGCCCTTGCGCAAAGCCATTTGCCGCTGAGTATCCACTAATTGCGTACGCAGCCCCTCGATTTGCGCATATCGGGACACGATTCCCGTCACTTCACGGGAGCGGATTTCCGAGGTTACTTCTTCCCCATTACAGAACACTTTCTGTCCGTCGGGATCCGGTTGTAAATCAATGACCAGCTCTTGGGCTTCCTGAAGTACCTGTGTCACATCTTCCGGTGTAATACCTTTCCGAAGCATATGCAAGGTTACCGCACGGTACATTGCGCCTGTGTCGACGTAGACATACGCGAGCGCCTCTGCAACCAATCGGGCCACCGTGCTTTTCCCGGCACCGGCAGGTCCGTCAATTGCAACGTTCATTTTCCCGTTCTCTGATGTGTTCTGGCTTGCCAACGGGGCATTCCTCCTCAAACGATAAACCTCAATAAAAAAACAGGCATTGCCTGCATCGTGAAAATTATACCACACTCTACACATGGATGCAAAAACAGACAAATCAACGACGTTCGGGATCATTCATCGTTTGCACTTGAATTGGCGTTCCTTCCAGGCGATCAATAGTGGTCATATTCTTTTTGAAGCCAGGTACTAACAACAGCAATTGATACACCACAAGCAGGATTAGAAGGGCTGTAATCAGAATCATAACCCTCCGTTCCATTCGCCTGGAGAAAACATAGTAGAGCCGTTCATATCTGCGGGTTGCATGACGATGATTCATGACAGATCCTCCATTTTTTTCATTACGGTACCCGCAGATTCCTCTTTTTATGCCACAACATTCCTATTTCGTACGGTAGTCCAATTGTCGTTCAAAACAAAATTTGATGATCTTCTGGCGTTCCGAATCTGAAATCTGCACAAATTTCAGCATGCACAGCAATCTACCGGTTTCCAGTGTTTTGATCCGTACGACTTCAGCCTCAAAGTTCACATGCTCAATTGTTGAATTGCGATATGGAACAAGTAACCAGCATTTCAGCTTTTGACCTTCAGCTATCGAAAATCCTGCTTCGCCATAGATGGACAATCCACCGCCACCAATATCTTCTGTCAATCCCACGGCACGGGTCAGATCCTCACTCTGAATGGCCATTTCAAGGTTTGCATGAACACGAAGAAAGCTGCGGCGTTGAATTTTGGATATCTCGTTTGGAAGCGGCTTTCGGATACGGACAAGACGGACCACATCCTCTTCAAATCCGGTGACATAGGTATTAAAATAATGCCGAACTCCATCCTCTGTAACATATGAAATGGACAATTCCTCGCCAAAAAAGAGCCTTTTCAGACGACTGCTTCCCTGTTGCATCGGGACCTCAATCAGAAAACTACTGTCATCCATGTCTGCAATGCGTGATTTGTACTCTTTGTTTTCCTCTTTTTCATCTGCCGAAGCAATCTGGATGTATAAAATTTCATTTATATTAGGAAACAATTGGTTCACCGCCACTTTATGTATTTATCTTCGTATGTACAAGGACTATTATACCATGACCTTTCTCACATTGAACAAGAAAAAACAGACCACATCGTGGTCTGCCGTAATTTTTTGTGCGATTGAAGTTCAGAGAACGCTAGCTGTTTATGAGGTTGCGTTGACCGGTTTGATCTCCTCCACCGCTTCTTCAATACCTGTATTCGCATTAATGTATATCCGGTAACGAGAACCGTTTATTTTCCCTCCGAATTCATAACACAGTACCTCTTTGCTGTAATCATTTTCAATCAGAGATTTGCGAACATAATTTTCTTTGAATTCCGAATTAAGCTTCTGACGCGCCTGTTGCTCCGTAAGAGTTGCTTTCGGAACTTTGCGCTTGTCATTATGTTCGTAGACAAAGTCACTCGCTTGGAAGCCGGTTACTTCGCCTGTATCCAACCCAACACGAACTGACATTTTTTCAGGATAAATCAACGTGTCCCCTTGCTTGTGCACATAAGTAAGGTTACCCAGATTACCATATTCATCGTAGTTGACAGCTTTCATATCCTTATAGCCTTTATTCATTAGGAACTGATCTGCTTTAGCCATGGCATTCTGACGAGATACTTTTTTGGTTCCAATTGGACGTGTATCACTATAAGAGATGAGCATTCCGCCATTGCGAGTGAAATCCATCATCAGTTTTCCATTCTTAGCGTGATCAATCGTCGCCGTGTAGGATTCCCAGTCTGTCCCTTTGCCGTTCTCCTGCACTTGAATTTTGTTACTATCCGCTTCAGAGAATTTCGCAGCCTTGCTCTGAATCTGTTCTTTGGTCAGCGGCAAACCATCCAGTTTCTTCACCGTGCGTTTGGCATAAATACTGGATACGGAAGGGCCCCAATCAAGCTCCGGGTACTCCTGTACCTTTTTGTTTACGGTACGAAAACCATCGACGATCGTGTTGTCCATCGTTTGCTCTTGCGTTGCCATCGCAGTCTCCGCATCCATCCAGCGTAAACGGTCCGTGAGAACTTTCTGCTGTACATCCTGCAGATTCTTGGTAATCTCGGATGAATTCTGATACAACTTTTTCAGGTTGCCCATTTCCTTCTCACTTAGCGGTTCGTTCGTCAAGTCACGCATCGACGCCCGATAAGCAAAGTTGGAAATACGGGAGAGAAACTCCTCTGTCTCGTTAAAGGGCAGCATGGTGAGTGGCAGTTGGTTGATCTCATTCTGCGCTTCACTGGTGAGTCGCCATACATTCATCAAACCTTTGCGATGCATCCCCTGTGATGTGGAGTGAACTGCCAAGGTGTTACCAATCTCCGAATGTAATTTGTCCATATGAAAAGATAAATCGTGAAAGGCACGCTGATATTGATTCTCTGCCTTGATCAGTATTGCATTCTTCTCCTGATTCTCCTGATAGCCCCATACGAGCGCACCGACCAGCAGGACCGCAAATATCGGAAACATAACTGAACTTAATCGTTTATACATCGGTAGAGTCTCCTTTCTTCTAAACCACTACCTCTATTGTGGATCGAAGAAAGATCTCTTATGCATGCGATTTCCAGTCCTTACACAAGCAGGCTGCTAAAGTCCCGTTTGGGTCCTCCTTTTAATTCAACTGAACCCCGGTTGCCATGCCTTCCTCTTCGATTTCGAATTGGTCCCTGTTATCACAGAGGCACTGCTTGAATCCTGTCTCAATCCGGCCACGTTCTTTCTTGCCTCGTAATGTAAAACGTTCACCACATTGTTTGCATCTGATTTTAATTTTGATTCTCATCACAACGATCCCCGTTTCTGTTGGTCATTTCCCGGGAGTTTTATCGCAAAAAAATAAAAACACACCAGGGCCGCAGGCGCAATATGCGCTTTATGTCCACCAGTGTGTCCGTATTTTTATAATTTAACCTCTTCCTCCCGCTTCACAAAACGAAAAGGAGAACGGTTATTGGCGCGTGTGATTTTGCCCATTGCCCCATACCACAGGCCCGCCATTAGTGGCGCTATAAACCACAACCAATGATTAACCATAGTGTTCATGATGACATCGTACAGTGCATGCCAGAAAAAAGGTAACACGAGAGAAAGAACCAGGTACCACCGCTTTTTCTTGCCACCGATAAACTTGGCCTTGCCCATGTAATACCCCATGATTACCGCAAACATGGCATGCCCTGAAACAGGGAGCAGTGCCCGGAGGAACATGGCTGAGACGGATGCATTCCCCGCAAAGGCGTACAACACATTCTCAACTGTCGCAAATCCAAGTGAAACAGCAACTGCATATAAGATCCCGTCATACGGCTCATCAAATTCGGTGTGATTGTAGATGATATGATAAAGCACGAACCATTTGACGAATTCTTCCACACCACCTGAGATCAAAATGGCCTCAAGATAAGGATTATCCCCGAGCCACATCATCATACCACGCTGAATAATCATCACAGGCAGTACCATCAGAATTCCCATGAGGAAAACTCGTAATACCATATGAAGTGGCTCATAATCATAACGGTCTTTCAGGTAAAAGTATGTTAACAAGGCGAGACCCGGGGCAACTGCTGCCGCTAAGACCGAAAACAAAAGCACCGAAATTCCCTCCTCTGACTAAAGACGCGATTACAACTAGAGATTAATCCTGGCGTTTGAAGTGGGTGCAGATAACATCAATCGCTTGCTCAGAAATAATAACCTTACCATACTCTTCCATAACTGCTGGAGTAACCGAAGAACCTTCACCAAATTCAGCAAGCAAGGCAATCAATGCCGCATGTTTGGTTGAATCCACCTCATCTGGTTCCAAATGCAGGAACCACTTGTCTTTATAAGAATAAAGTCTCCCAGCATCCGTAACATGCTGACGCAACATATGTGCAGCTTCAATGAGCACTTCAAAGTCCTTGAACGCATAAACGATGGAATCGCTTTGCTCGAGTGTAACTTCCATTTCATATACTTCTTCAGGAAGATCATCTTCATGACCTGAACCATATTGTTGCGGATCATATTTTCCACGGGTGACAATGACAACCATCCCTTGAGCGGGAAGTGCGAATACTTCGACAGCAAGTGGACCAGTGGCATCAAATCCAAGTTCGGAATAGGCCTGATCCATCATTTCAGTGAACAGTTCATGAACCTTAGGTATTTCCTGCCACATATCTTCTTTTTGTATTCCGCGCTCGCTCAGATCGTCAAAGGTCAGGAAAATCCGTATCTTATCGTGACTTAGTCGTTCTATTTTCATACAGGATCTCCCCTTTATAAGCAAGTCTTATAACAGATTATGAAGCACAAAACAATATGTGCTGAAAATAAATCTATGTAGTTATGTTATCATTTTATACCTCTAAATGCACGAAGTAAAATCGACAAAAAAAGAATCATACCACAGCAAATCAATACTGTGGATGATTCTAATTGGAGGTTTTGGTTTATAAACCCGGTACTGTTGTGTTTGTTTGAGTTAAAATCTGCTCAACTTCATGCTTCACATCCGGATTGGTGCGAATAAAATCTTTGAGCATGCTCATATTCGCTTCTTTTTCCTGCGGAGTGATTGTGCTTACGTTTTTTGCTGCTGGGCTTTTGTGTGATTCGCCATGTTGATTTTGCTTGCTGGTGAACCCATCCATACCCGGGAAAGTCATCTCCATCATCTTATGTTTTGCCTGATCCATCATGTTTCGTGATGAACCCGAAGACAGCATGGGCAACTTGCCTTTAGACAGCCACGAGCTGGCTGCTACGCCAATTACAATGCCCCAAAAAAAGGATGACGCCTTCATTACACCAACCTCCTTTAAGTGTTAAAATCACATGTAGTGTTTGCGGGAGCGAGCGATCTCATTCCGTATAAATACAGGAAAGCGAGTTGAAATCATGTTCAGACATACCGCCGCATTGATTATAGCTGCAAGTTTGCTGCTATCAGCCTGTGGGGCAGCGGAAGAAAAAACATCAGAAAATTCGGCACCAGCGAGCGAACCCACTACCACAATTCAAGAAGAGCAACGTGATTCTAACCCAAGTGAAACCGGAGAACCCGGAACTGAAGTGACTCAGCCTTCAACGGGCGAATCAACTGCGCCAGAAGAAGAACCTGAACCTGCAGAGCAGGGTTCTGCAGAAGAGAAAGTGGAACAGACGTATCATATGAATGAAAATTATTATATTAAACCGAATGATGAGACGAGCCCAAGCAAAGTGGTCTTGTTAACTTTTGATGATGGACCCAAAGAAGAAAAAATGATTACTTCACTAATCGACACTTTAGATAAACATAACGCTAAAGCGATATTTTTCGTCAATGGATATCGGGTGAAAAGCCATCCGGAATTGCTCAAACTCATCCATGAACGGGGTCAGATTGTAGGCAATCATGCCTGGGATCATGAGGATCTCAAAAAAATGTCTATCGCTGAGGCGGCAAAACAGGTTACAGATGTCCAAAAAATAGTGAAGGACACCATCGGTGAGGAACCGCAATTCTTCCGCCCCCCTTTTGGATCGGGTAATGATGCACTAAAGACTACTGTGAAAAAAAATGACATGTTATACATGACGTGGTCTAATGGTTCGCTTGATTGGGATAAAAGCACCAAAAACAAACCAGAAAAAGTTATTCAAAATGTACTGGACCAGTTAAATCCCGGTAGCAATATTTTGATGCACGAGTTGCCATGGACGGTTGAAGCATTGGATGAGTTGCTAACCAAGCTCGAAAAGAAAGGCTATTCCTTTGTCGATCCGCGTGCAATTGAATTGGAAGCTCGTTAATTCTTAATTTTGCGCATCAAAATGAAACAGCCTTGATCCAATGGATCAAGGCTGTTTTTCTATGAGTGCTTTTTTCGCAGGCACTCTTAACGTAATGATGTGCATCTCCGCAGGACAACCTAGTCGGAGAGGAAGATGATTGGTACCGTATCCTCTGCTAACAAGCATTTTGCCTTCTTGATGAACGTCATCCGGACTGCGCTTAAGGGAATACCACCCATTCGATATGGGACGATACGCTTTGCTCAGGAACACAGGTCCGAAAAAAGGTAATACCAATTGTCCGCCATGTGTATGGCCGCTCAAGATTAGATCTGCATTTTGCTCCAAGCGAAGAGCCTGCAAAGGATCATGCACGATGGCAATTTTGCAAAAACGGTCGCCGACCTGCTCTAGTAATACATCTCCCTGTTTGGAACGATAGTCTATACCGATCAAGCTCACTCTGTCTTTGCCCCTCCGCAAATATACGATGGTATCCTGCAAGAGCTGAACACCAGATTCCCGAAGGATTCGAGCAAGTTGAGCGGTACCCGCCCTCTTGTCATGGTTGCCATACACCGTAAACGAAGGAGCAATGTTCGATAAGAGTTTCATATTATGTCTAACTATGGACCATGAGATTCCTTTTTCCGCAACGTCCCCACCGATCAGAAGCCAGTCCACCTTGTTTTTAAAGTTTTCCAAATCCTTCTGCTTCAGCTTACGTTTGTGCGTGTCGGATACATACAAAATCATAGCCCCGTCAAAGGATGGTGGCAGATGAGGAACTTCAACCTCTTCTTCAATCATTTGATGAACATGGGCTTCACGCCACATATGAAAGAGTAGTACAACTCCCATCAAAATGATTAAACCTGCGATGAATAGCATTACCACGGCAAGGGAAGGAACGTATTCAGAGCAGGTGCCCCTTTTACCCCCCACCAAACTAGACTAATCGTTAACATGACAAAAATAAAAATGAGTGAATTGACAAACCTCTTGCTCAATTTTAGTCGACGTGAAGGATGTAATTCTGTCCGCGTAGGAAGCGAACCCGCTTCGGGGATCGATTCTTCCGTTGATGTTGGCGTTTTTTTGGAGCGTGATGGTGCTCTTTGTGGTAGTACTGGACTTTCCAGCTTTTCTGTATAGGGCTTGCGCTGTGATCTAGGTATGGAAACGGAAGTTATTGGTGTGATAACTCCAACTTCAGCAGCGGCTGACGTTTCAGCAACCAGGCTTACTTGAGAAGCCACCTTACGCTCGGATGTCTCTTTTTTATCCGATTGACGATGGCGCTGACTGCCATATGTCTTCATTCTGCTTAATGGCTGATTCATGATCCCCTCCGAAAACGTATCGCTAATCCGGACACCAAATCAATTATAAAGTGACATAATATAGGCGCCCATAATGTGCCGGATTGCATGTAAATCCAACCCAATCCATAACTTGAGACAAACACCCATCCTGTTGGAATCCAGTGCCGCAAATAACGAATGTGGATAACTGCAAATAAAATACTTGTCCAGTAAGGACCGATGGCATGTTGAATGGCTCCACGGAATAATAATTCCTCACACACAGCAACAATGGCTGCTATACATACAATGTGCCAGATCGGACGCCCACGAAACAACATCTCGTTAATTCCACCGTCATCCATGCTTTCCTGAGGTATAACATACGACAGTACCAAGTCCATAACAAGCATTACGCCAGCAAGACCAAGACCCCACCATATAAATTGGTAATTGTCGGGCCATGCGAGTACATCTAACAAGTTTCGTTTCTGCAATAAAATCCATACAACCCCGATTATCAGTGTTAGACCTTGTGTAAAGTATAGATTGATTAAAAGCAAACGCTCGGTAAGCTGCTGTGGCTCAGCCTTCTGAATCTTGAACTTGGGAATCTTGAATTTTTTCATCGGATGCGTCTGTCCTCTTGAGTTAAATTTGATGGATAACAATTACGTTGTCCAATCGGATAGTATACTAAATGATAGCCAAAAAACCAAATAGGTTCAAGGCCTGCCCGAAGTCCCGGTTTTGAGTCAATGTCATTACTTCATTAAAGCAGTAAAATCCGGTTCGTCAAACAGCATATATTCCATCTCGTTAGGGTATGTATAGTAACTGTTTCATGGCTTATGGTGACTTGGTTTAAGTCTGAATCGAAAGACATCTGCAATCCAATTTAAAACATTTAAGCCTATTGACATGCTCATGTCAGCCATGATACATTATGAAAAAAATTAGTCACGTTAAACACGATGATGGAAAAAAGACGTTGCTTCGTCTTCCAGAGAGCCGATGGTAGGTGTGAATCGGTGGCAGGCAAATGGTCTTGAGCGCTCCTGAGTTATTGCATTGAAATTGGAGTAGGTGCAATCGGTTTAGACCCGTTATCCTCTTCGGTCTTCATTGACCGCTAAGACTGTCGTTGCGAAACGGCGGTGAATTAGGGTGGTACCACGACAACTCTCGTCCCTTATTGCGCAAGCAGTATGTGGATTGAGAGTTTTTTGATTATTTTAAAGGATATCTGTGGGATCACTCTATTTGCTTCACCTTCCCCCTCTGTTGCGACACCGCGTTGTTGGGCGGAAGAATCAACCTGGTTTTAAGGAATACCTCTTCGCTGAGGTCAGACCTTGACGATATAGATACACATACCTAAGGAGGAAGAAACCATGTACAAAGTGTTAGTGTCGGACCCAATCAGTGATCTGGGGATCCAGCAACTGGTGGATGCAAATGATGTTGTTGTTGAAAAGAAAACCGGTCTTAGTGAAGATGAACTTGTTGCCATTATTGGTGACTATGATGCCCTCTTGGTTCGCAGCCAGACTCGTGTTACAGATCGTATTATGACGGCTGGTACCAACCTTAAGGTGATCGGACGTGCAGGCGTTGGTGTAGATAATATTGATCTGGAAGCTGCTACACAACGTGGTATCATCGTTATTAACGCACCTGACGGCAATACCATCACAACCTGTGAGCACACGTTTGCCATGATGATGGCACTGGCACGACACATTCCTCAGGCATACGCCAAAACCATTCAAGGTACGTGGGATCGTAAAACCTTCCTGGGTGTGGAATTAAGAAATAAAACGCTGGGTGTACTGGGCATGGGACGGATCGGTAGTGAGGTTGCCAAGCGCGCCAAAGCATTCGGAATGGACATTCTTGCTTACGACCCGTTCCTCACGGAGGAGCGTGCCGAGAAGCTGCAAGTGAAGCTTGCTAGTGTAGATGATATCATTCGCAATGCGGACTTCATGACCGTTCACACGCCATTAACACCGGAAACACGGCACATGATTTCCCGTCCACAATTCGAAGTTATGAAAAAAGGAATGCGTATCATTAACTGTGCCCGTGGTGGTGTAGTTGACGAGATGGCACTTGTGGAAGCTATTGACGAAGGAATTGTTGCCGGAGCAGCATTTGACGTATTTGAAAGTGAACCACCTGCTCAGGACCACCCATTCCTGAATCATCCTAGCATTATTGTCACACCTCACCTTGGTGCATCCACTGTTGAGGCACAAGAAAACGTAGCGATTGACGTTTCTGAACAAGTTCTTCACATTCTGCGCAATGAACCGTTCAAGAACGCAGTTAACATGCCGGCTGTTGCACCAACGGTTATGAACAAATTGCAGCCTTATTTCAAACTGGGTGAAACACTGGGTAGCTTTGCAGCACAGATTACACAAAATGCAGTGCAGGAGATTCGGATCGACTACGCTGGTGAGCTTTCTGAAGTAGATACATCTCCTCTCACTCGTTACATCGTGAAGGGTATCCTGGCAAGACATTTGGGTGGGGAAGCCAACATCGTCAACTCCATGCATTTGGCCAAAATCCGTGATCTGAATGTGGTTGTAAGCCAAACCTCTGCAACCAAAGGATTTACTAACCTGATTACCGTAACCTTGGTTACGACTCAGGATGCTGAGGAACGTCGTGTAGCAGGGACTTTGCTTGCAGGTTATGGAGAACGTATTGTTCGCCTGGACAAATTCCCAGTAGATATCGCTCCGGAAAGTCATCAAATCTTGATCTCCCATAACGATAAACCAGGTATTATCGGACGTGTAGGAACTCTGCTTGGACAAAATGAGGTCAACATCGCATCCATGCAAGTGGGACGGAAAATCATTGGTGGTGCTGCCATCATGATCCTGACCGTGGATAAAGCCGTTCCAAAAGATGTTCTTGTTCAGCTTGCTGCCCTTCCAGAAATTAATACAGCTGTTGAAATCGTGCTGGAATAGTTACTTATCATTCAGTAGGAATCAAAAGAGACGAACCCCAAAGGGTCCGTCTCTTTTTTTGTAGTTAGCTCAAGCGGATAATGTTAAGCGTGGCACCTGGTGGTGCTAGAACAGCTGTGGCTATCAGCCCGAACAATTGAAGCTGAATGGTCGAACCCGCTGTGGCAGTGATAATAAAATCGGTTGCCAATTGGCTTAGAGAGAGCACTGGTGAGATTACACTCGCCGGTACTACAGCCCCATTAAGCAAAATCCGTGATTGTACGGCGATTGCTGCTGTCAGATTAACTTTGTAACTGATATAGTATCTGCCTGCTGTAGCCAGCGTGAAGGTATCATTCCCTCCATTTACCGTAATACCTGTTCCAATGTTCTGGTTTGCAGGAAGAGCAACGACTGTTCCGCCCAAAATAACAAGGATGGTACCATTCGTATTCTCTGCGTACGAAGAAGCTGCCGTGACCGAGGTTCCTGTCACGCCCGTTGCGCCGGTTGCTCCGGTACTTCCCGTTACGCCAACACCGGTTGCCCCAGTTATACCTGTCGCTCCTGTTCCTCCAGTTGCGCCAGTAACTCCCGTACTTCCCGTTACGCCGACTCCGGTCGCTCCCGTTATACCTGTGGCTCCTGTTCCTCCAGTTGCGCCAGTTGCTCCGGTACTCCCCGTTACGCCGACTCCGGTCGCTCCCGTTATACCTGTTGCCCCTGTTCCTCCAGTTGTACCAGTTGCTCCGGTACTTCCCGTTACGCCGACTCCGGTTGCTCCCGTTATACCTGTCGCCCCTGTTCCTCCAGTTGCGCCAGTAACTCCCGTACTTCCCGTTACGCCGACTCCGGTTGCTCCCGTTATACCTGTCGCCCCTGTTAACCCTGTAATGCCTGTTACTCCTGTTACTCCTGTTTCACCTGTTGATCCTGTACTTCCGGTGACGCCGATTCCAGTGGCTCCTGTAATGCCTGTTGCTCCGGTCAATCCTGTTACCCCAGTAGCACCTGCTACTCCTGTCGATCCCGTACTACCTGTGACGTTGACCCCCGTAGCTCCCGTAACCCCAGTAGCCCCAGTTATTCCTGTGACGCCCGTTGCTCCGGTTTCACCAGTTATCCCTGTTGTTCCGGTACTACCTGTTACGCTAACCCCCGTAGCTCCCGTAGCCCCACTCGCCCCAGTCAATCCTGTGACGCCCGTTGCTCCGGTTTCACCAGTTATCCCTGTTGTTCCCGTACTACCTGTTACGCTAACCCCCGTAGCTCCCGTAACTCC
>NZ_JABBEA010000016.1 GCF_012912005.1 Paenibacillus sp. SZ31 | reverse complement strand
GCTCTTTTTTTAAGTTTCTTTCGAAGCTTATTTCATTCGCTTGCCGCACCGTGTAAACTGTGTTTTCTTGGCCGGATTAATAATATATCACGTATAGATATTAATTACAACACTTAATTTATTAAAACTCTTTTACCGCTAATTGACTACCTTTACTGCATTGCTCTACTCTATCTCAGTTGTAAAGTTTATTATTGCCTAAATGACATTCTTTCCATTCATACAACGAAATACATCTCTAATTGTTTTGAGAATTATTAACACTTAATCTCCTCTGATATATTTTAGCTTCATTAATAAGCTCAATTATGACCTATCCTTTATCAACGTCATGCAAGATTACAGGGGTACACTGAAAGTTACAACGAGTATAAGTAGAAGTATTATAGAAGATAAACAAAAAAGTGGTGCGCGTATATAACTGTACGCAAACCACTTTTCTGTGTGTTATTAGATTATTATAGAAAGAAAATTTTAATGCTGTGCCTGTGCCTGTGCCTGTGCCTGTGCCTGTGCCTGTGCCTGTGCTGATGCTGGAGGCGTCATCGTCATTTGTCCATGACCTGCTTTTTGCATACCAACTCTCAACAACGTAATCCCCCACGTTATAATTGAGATCAACAGTAGATGAACCATGTATCCCCCCACTGCTTCTCCACTATAGATCAAACGCATAAATCCCTGTACCCCATTGGAGGCGGGCAGAAAGTTTCCAATATAACGGTAGAATGGCGCCAGCATCTCGGCTGGAATGATATTTCCTGCGGTCATTAACTGGAGGGGAACCATCGCTACATTAAATAGAGGGCCTGCATTACCAAACAGGGCAAAACTCATTTGTGTAAAACAGATACAAGCCAGACTCACCAGCACATGGTACAGGTACAAAGCGCCGAAGGAGCTCGCAACATCCGTGAACTGAAGAGCTACTGTATCCACGATTAGGGGAACGATCACTACTATACACAATAACAGCATTTGTCGTCCCCAGAAGATTTCCCATTTGGAATGGTTACGTTTCATGATATTCGATGTAATATTGAACTGAATGTTCATGGTCATTGAAGCAATATAGGTGATAAAACCCAGAATCATGGGCAGCATCGATGTTGCAAAATCACTGACACTGTTCGTTTTATTAATTTCAGCCTTCACAGGCCCTTCATTCATCTTCGCCATCGCTTGTCCAATGGCTGCACTTAAATCTTCGCTATTTATACTGTCGTTATTGAGTGTCACTTGAACCTTGGATTCCAGAATCCCTTGTCCCATTTGTGCAGTCATTCCGGTCGCAGCATGTTCCACAATCGATTTCGCTACATCCGCATTTCCCTGATTGATATAAAAGGACAAGCTCGCGTCTGTACCGCCGCCAATCTGGTCAGCAAACCCTTCCGGAATCACAATAACCATCGCATAATTACCTGCATTCATCTGTTGCTCGGCTTCCTTGGCAGAATCCAGCACATTAACATGGAAAGGCGCGAGCGTTTCAATCTGCTTCTGCACCTCTGTCCCCTGTGTTCCATCTTCGTTCACCAAAGCAACTTGAAGTTGATCTACTCTCTCCGTGGCCTGATGATAACCCGTCATCCAGACCACAACAAATAACAATGGAACAATCAATGCAAAAACCAAACCTATTTTTGTCTGTGGTACTTTTAAAAATTCTTTGAAGCTTTTCATTCGTTCACGACTCCCATTAGTTAAAATCAAAATAATTGCACTACATATATATGCACATGCACATATTAGACCAAAAAAATTTATTTCATCTTTTCATAGATCCGATTCATCACATTCATGAATGCTTCAAGCTCTTCAGGGGAACATTCGGCGAGTGCCTCTTGCTCTTGCTGTTTGGCCTTTGGTGTCAGAACGTTATTCATTTCCAATCCTTCTGCCGTCAAACAAAGCAATACCGCTCTGCGGTCCTGTGGATCTTCTTCTCTCGTCACCAGACCTTTGCGAATTAACTTGTCTATAATTTTGCCAACAGTTGTCTGGTCCCGAACCGTTAATTCAGCCAGCTTCTTCTGTGATATATGGCTTCCCGCCTTGCTCAATTCATTCAGAACGGCAAATTGTTCCGGAGTAATATCCTGCTCACTCAGATTTCTGGTTGTTGTTTTTTTGTATGCCAGATACGTACGTGACAAAATCAGTCCAAGTGGATTTTCATCCATATTAACAGGCATGCTGATGCTCCTTTCTCCATATAGTAGCACTACCATCTAATTTGCGTAAGCTCTATATTATTACCATATCTACAATACTGTCAATTTATTTTTTTATATTTTCACACAAAAAGAGACCCACCCGATAATCAGGCAGCTCTCTCCTCTTGCATCGTCAAGCCATACTTACTCTGGCTTGCCACTTGAAGTTTCGGTATCGTCCTTCTTCTTCGTACCTTTACTTTTATAAGGCTTCGGGGTACTTTTCGCCCGGTTAGCAGCTGCTTGCCAACGGTTCCAGCCTTTTTTGCCAGTACCGCGGCCAGTGCCGCCTTTTCCTTTTGCTTTGCTCATGTTATCACTCCAATAATCCTGTATATGCTTAAAAATGACCGTCCTCGGTAACTTATTATGCAACCTAGCCCATCTAATTCACTTCCAGCAATTCTTATTATACCAAAAATCGATGCTCTTACCTCTTTTCAAGAGACAATTACATTTCAGGCTTCGGTTGTTTCACCGTTTTGACCCCTCTGAGTACCCGTAGGGATAACAGGAAACAGATCGCCAGAACGGCAGCTGCCGAAACGTAAGGATAGTTAATATTCACATCGAACAATGCTCCAGCTACGATTGGACCTGCGATATTCCCCAAACTGGTATACGCCGAGTTCAGTCCGGCCACAAAGCCCTGTTGTTCTTGTGCCAGTTTGGACATCTGTGTACTGATCGCCGGACGTAAAATGTCCATACCCAGGAACACGATAAATGTTACGACAAGAATGAGCCAGTACGTATGCACAAACAAGGTCAACAGTACAAATACCGCTACAAACAACAGACAGACCGAAATGACCATCTTTTCACCAAACCGATTAAGCAACCAACCGATCAGGGATACTTGCACAACCGCACCCGCGATGGAACCAAATGTAATAATAAATGCAATGTCTTTTGTCGTAAAACCAAACTTATGATCCACAAACAGTGAAAATACCGTCTCATAGTTCGCCAGACCAAATGCCATAACAAATACAATAATCAAGCTGAAAAAGTATGGTTCACGGTACGAATTCAGCAATTGGGATACCATACCGGGAGCTTTGACCTTCGTTAAGCCAGGGATCGGTTTACTTTGTTCTCCTGTGCTTCGTGTTGATTCCGGCAAAATAATCAATGTAATGATGGATGCCAGCAGACCGGCAACCCCAGCGGCGTAGAACGGAATTCGAATGCCAAAGTCCGCAATGTACCCACCAATTCCCGGACCGATGATAAACCCGGTTGTAATGGCTGCATTAATCAAGCCCATACCTTTGCCGCGTTCTTCCTCTGTTGTAATATCCGCGGTGTATGCCATAACTGCAGGGAAGATCATCGCAGCTCCAATACCACCAAGCATCCGGGCTGCGAAGAGCAGCACTGGTGCATTGACCGCACCAAACATAAACTCGGATACGGCAAAGATCAGCATACCGCCGACTATAATTTTTTTACGTCCCCATGTATCCGACCATCGACCCGCAAGTGGGGAGAACAGAAACTGGGTGAAGGAGAACGCGGCTACCAACAAACCAACCGTGAATCCGGTGATGTGCAGTAGATCCATATACGCAGGCATGATCGGCACAACCAGACCAATACCTGTAAAAACGAGAAAAATATTAAACATTAACAGCAGCAATGCGCCCCTGTTCCGTGTTAGTAATGCCATGATTCCATCCTCCGTAGTTGTCAAAATGTTGCTTAATCTTTATCTTTTGCAATCCCGTGCAAGAATACACTAGCGGCCTGACGATATAGAGCGAGAGCCTGATCGGATTCCATACCCCGTGACATCTGGCTAAGACCAATAATGGTACTTTCCAATATGAGCGCAAGATTATCTACATTGTCTGCTTTGAACTCACCGCTCTCAATGCCTTGTTCGATCATTTGTTTGTTAAATTGAAGATGCCGCTCAAACATCAAGGAGATACGCTCCTCGATATCATTTTCTTTCTTCTCCCCAGTGAAGAACTCATCGGCTGCTTTGGTCAAAGGATGATTCATATCATCCAATATCAATTGTTCCGCCAAGCCGTAGATCTTCTCCGTGGAGGTGCGGTAGAGATGTTCTTTGGCCGCCCAACTCGCTTCCCACTCCCGATCCCACTCATCGATTAGATAGAGGAACAGGCCTTCTTTACTTTTAAAATGGTAATATATATTGCCCTTGCTGCTGCCCGTCGCAGCTACAATATCCTCAATGGACGTTGCTTTATAGCCTTTTTGTACAAAAAGGGCTTTGGAAGCATCCGCAAGTTTCTTCTTGGTCTGCTCGGTTTGAAGTTGTTTTTTATTCATATTCATTCCATTTCACTCCGTCCCATGCATACTGAACATTCGTTCTGTATTTTAACAGATGCATTGAATATAAGCAATGAAAAAGGAGAATCGGCAATTATGCCAACTCTCCTTACCTGATTCATTTCATCTTTTTACCTTGACCATGTAATATTTTCAGTTGACCATTCTCGTAACCAACCTGATACGTAACCTTATATTTCGCCGTTACATAGTCGCCATCCCTACGTTCATCTGCTGTAATGACGGCGGTGACTTCTATCTCATCATTACCCTTGTCTTCAGACGAGACCTCCCCGATAACCACATAACCGGTGTTAAGATACCCCTCACGGAATTTGGCATAAGTTGTGCCGCTTTGCCAGTCACTTCCGAGTAATGCATAGGATTCGACATAGTCACTCAAGTTCAGATAGCTATAAAAGTCAGTAACCAGTGACTCGGCTTCAATAGAAGAAGCAGATAACCTCGAAGTACCTTCACCTACCATTTGGACAGCTTTTGTGATAGACGACGAAGTGTTGGACCATGCCTGCACCTGCTTCAACACACTAGTGATCGGGATGCTAAATCCCAGTCCGGCTTCCTGTTTTACCCCAGTTGAATTAATACCAAGCACTTCACCCGTCTCTGCATTAATCAATGGGCCACCGCTATTACCGTTGGTGATGGGCGCGGAGATTTGGTACATGTTCGTATAAATGTACGGTGCAATCTCAAAACTGCGTTCGACACCGCTAATGATTCCCGTTGTTACCGTGTTTTCGAAGCCTAACGGGCTGCCAAGCGCCAGAATCTCATCTCCAACTTCCGCTTTAGACTTCGCAATGGGCAACGGCTGTACTTCTTTCAAATCAGGTACTCTGATGACAGCAACATCCGTTTCTTCCCCGATCCCGATAACCGTACCTTTATATTCCTCATGATTCAACGTACGGATGGTCACTTCCTTTGATCCCTCCACGACATGCGCGTTAGTCACAACATCTCCCTGTTCATTGTATAGAAAACCGGAACCCAATCCACTGCTACTCTCAATCGTAACCACTTTTTTCTGACTCTCTTCAATGATCTGTTTACGCGTTTTCTTCACGATTGTCTTGGAGGCAGACTTCGCTTGAGGGGTTACAACCTCCTTTGCAGTGACGACAGCCAATCTGGGACCAACCTCCAATTCATCAGCCGAGTGCTGATGTATCCATAACACGCCTCCTGCCCCAGCCCCGATAATGATTGCACTGGATAAGATTGTACTCCAGGTTCTTTTGGACATTCTAACTCCCCCTACTCCAGATACCATGTTGCACTCGAAACAGATACGTCTGCTGCTTCGTACACACCATAATAATAGGTTTCAAAATAACCCTGCTCCCCGGTACCCAGTGTGACTGGATAAACATATGCATCTGTCTCACCAATATAATCACCATCCGTGCTATTAATATTGATTATCAGTGCAATTGACCAGATCGGGCGTGTACCCTTGTTAGTTACCATCCCACTAATATGTAGATCACCATAAATGTCCAGTTCCGCTGTCAGCTCTACAACACTTACTGCTCCTGTGCGATTTCTCAATTCTTCCTCAGCTGCTTGTTGTTCCGCTAACAGGATACGTTCTTCTTCCGCTTTCTCAAATGCCTTCTTCTCACGCAATATCTCTTCTCGATACGTTGTCAGTTTAACTTCCTCCGGAGCATAAGACAGCCCTTGATCAACGGTTTGTAGTGCTGCTGTAAAATTCTTTTTCTTCACTTGCTGCTCCGCCTGTTTATAGCTAATCCCGGTCAGTTTATCTACAATCTGCTTCTCTACTGCTTCGGCTTCCTTGCCATTCAAGTTTGATACTGTTTTGAGTTTCTCTGCCAGACCCTCAACCGTTGTCAAAGTATCAATCTCTTTTTTCACCTTCAGTACAGCCAGCGTGACCTTTCTGTTACTTAATGCGGCACGGACTTTGGCAAAAACCGGCTCCTCTCGCTCCTTCAACGCTTTGGATACAGCCTGAATAGTCTTGTCTCCTGCGGACAATTTTCCTGTTTTCAGACTTGTTGAAGCCTCGTTCAACTGATTCATCAGATTGAACGCTTTCGCCGTAATTTGGCGATCCTGTATAAGTGCATCCACATTCGGACGTTTCGCGAGAGCCGTATCCAGAAGTTGCAAAGCCTCTTTGTATTTTCCGTCCAGTGCAGCTTGTTCTGCTTGCAGATGCAGCGCTTTTACCTCTGCGTTTATACCGCTCTCCTGATTATAATAGTACGTCAACAGAGCGCCCATTACCGCTGCCAATAGCAGGGGAATGACCCAGCTAAATGTACGACCTTGATTGGCACTTTCTTGCCTTGGTGCAGGTTGTTGTTGCCGGGATAGTGATTCGGCTGGTGCTGCTTCTTTCAATTTGGTGCTACACTTTCTGCACGTGTTATCCCCCGGGCTGTTTTTCGTCCCACATACGTGACAATACACCCTGATCCCTCCATCTAAAAAAACATATGTAACCTTCACTCTCTGATACTTCAGCATGTTGCATGCTTCGATTCAAATCGCCAACGTGAATCGACATTTATCATATAGCAAAAAGGTAAAATACACCATATGTTCTATAGATATCACGTTTGAACGAGTCATACTGGATGCAAAAAAACCTTCCTACTTTAATATAGGAAGGCTCTAGTTATTTTCATTTTGTCACTCCGAAGGAAAAGCACTTAGATCCATATAGGAAACTTCCCACAGGTGATCATCCAGATCTTGAAAACTCCATCCATACATGAATCCATGATCCTGTGGTTCGTTGGATGGTTTCCCTCCTGCATCGAGGGCAGCTTGCACAATCACATCCACCTGCTCACGACTATCTACAGACAGGGCAACGATGACTTCGGTTGTATCGGAAGCATTGGAGATTTTTTTCGAGATGAAGGATTGGAAACGTTCCTCCACCAGAAGCATGGCGTAAATATTTTCCCCGATGATCATACAAGTAGCGGACTCGTCCGTAAAATTGGCGTCAAACTCAAACCCCACCTTGGTAAAAAACTCAACGGATTTCTTCAAATCTTGGACAGGTAAATTGACAAAAATCTGCTTAGCACGAATAGCCACCATCGATCACCTCGAACTCATAGAATAGATTCCACCTCAAAATAACACCTCGCGTATACGCTGTCAATTGAATATAATGGAGACATTCCAACTTGTGAGGTGACATGGATGTTGCTCCGAATGGTTCGAAGTAAATAGTCGTCGGGCTGGGTCAAAACGCGTACCAGCTATCAAGGGACAAGTCTGTCCATTTGATCCGATTCGACCATTTACAATAGAACGATTTCGTACAACTCTCTTGTCCTATTCAAACAAACTCACATTGGAGGAATATGAGAATGAAAAACAAAATAGATTACGCTGACTTTTATGAACGCGTAGGCCGGACGAATGGCTGGAACTTCAGCTCCATGAACGTTGTCTCTGAGAACATCGGATGGAACTTCTATGAGGAAGTTGTTCGCCATATGCGCTCGTCAGATCTGTTGCTGGATATTGGGACGGGTGGTGGAGAAGCTATTCTGTCCATTGCCAAAGAAGCCTTGTTATTGGTGGGAATCGACCTTGCTCAAGGAATGATTGATACCGCACAGCGTAATCTTCTCGCTGCGGGAGCCCATCCCAATGTACGCTTTCTGTATATGGACGCAGAGACACTGGCATTTCCAGATTATTTCTTTCAAGTGGTATCATCCAGACACTCCAGATTCTCTGCTTCAGAAGTCTTCAGAGTGCTCGCTGAGGGCGGGATATTTCTAACCCAGCAGGTCAGTGAACATGATAAATCCAACATTTCAGAAGCTTTTGGCCGTGGACAAAGTCTTGGCATTCAACCTGGCACATTGATGGAACGATACAAGCATGAACTTCAAAAAGCAGGTTTCAAGGACATTCAGGCCCGTGAATATAATGTAGTGGAGCATTACGCTACACCCGAAGATTTGATGTTTCTCCTAACCCATGCACCCATCATTCCTGATTTTGGAAAGGTAGACACTGACTTTGAGCGATTCCAGCAGTTTGTGAAAGAAAATCACGACGAGAAGGGCATTCGTACCAACTCGGCACGCTTCATGATTACTGCTCGGAAATAAATGATTCCATATTGAATAAAATGAAACAAAAAAAGGCCCAGTCTCATGTTCGAACTATTAAAGTGTACCCTTTGTAAAGGACATTTTGAAAAAAAACTAGGCAACTTGTTGAAGCTGCTGTCTGTATTTTACAGGCGGCAGCTTTTTCAAATTCCATTGCCCTCGATAATGATTATAGTACGTCATGTAACTCTTAATTTCTCGTTTTACTTCTTCTAATGTTTCGCATTCTTTGATATTCGTTTCATCCTTAAAATGCCCAAAGAATGATTCTTGGGGAGCGTTATCCCAACAGTTTCCTCGTCGTGACATGGATTGAGTTAACCCCATTTTTTTCACTACGGATTGGAATTGTGGGTTCGTATAATGAAAGCCTTGATCGGAATGGATCAACGCATCTTTTGTGATATGGCGGTGTTTCTTCAATTGATGAAGCGTGTTCAGCGCAATGTCTATGCGTAACGAAGAAGACACTTCATACGCTAAAATCTCATTCGTCTGTGCGTCTTTAATGGTTGATAAATAAGCTCGCTGGTTGCCTTTGTACGTTAAATAGGTGATGTCGGTTAATAACACCTTTCCCGCCTCGCCTGGCTTAAAATTGCGCTGTAATTTGTTTGGACATGTGCGATGTTCTTTCGTTGCTTTTGCCATTCTACGGGCTGGATTAGCCTTTCGAATGGGACAGATGATTTCAAATTTCTTCATGATCCGACGAATCCGCTTCAAGTTGTACGTCATCTTGTACTGATTTTCTAATGTCATTTTAATTTGGCGTGCTCCTTTTTTACGTCCACGGAATCGATAGGCCTTTAAAATCATTTCCTTTACCATCTCATCTGCTTCGGCTTCAGCTATACGCTTTTGCGCTGATTTTTCAGTGGAGTAATTGTAATAACCCGAACGTGATACTTCCATAACATCGCATAGATAGCTGACCAACCGCTTCAATTTATACGTTCGGATCGTCCGATAAATGAGTTCAAACTTCAGCTCTACAGCCACTTTTATTTCTTTTTCAACATCTGTCTTTCGAGTAGATCGAGCTTTTTTAGCAGTTCATTTTCCGCTCGTAACAATTGATTTTTTGCTTCTAATCGTTCAATCTTTTGTTCTAATGTTAATTCACGTTCCGAAGGGCGACCTGAATTCGTTTTACGTGTATCCTGTAAGCCTTCTACACCCGCTTCACGATACGAAGCACGCCAACGTTTTCCAGAAGAACGGACACGCTCTAAACCAATACATTCAACATCTAAGCCCGCTTCTTCAAAAATGTCTCGTGGCAGTTTACCCTGCTCATTTTGTGCAATGAAATGGCGCTTAAATTCATCGGTATACGTAATCGCCTTTTCACTAACAGCGATCACATTTGGATTCCGTTTTAGTTGTTCTTGTTCTTTCTTCGTCAGTAATCTTTTCGTCATAACATTTCCGCTCCAACATCGTTTTTTTTCATTATAAACAAAATACCCTATAAGATGGGCTTTTTTCAAAGTGTCCATCTTATAGGGTACATTTTATATAACATGGAGACCGGGTCTTTTTATTATGCTTGCGAGGCTATATATTAAATCAGAGTTACTGCGTAATCTCCAACTTCTCCAAGAAAGGCTTCAATTTATCCACGACATAGTGGCTTCCGCCCCGGCCGTTCACCTCTTCAATCACCGCTGATAACAGGAAGGTCGGAGAGTCGGTATCAAACACCACGAAAAATCCGTTCTCTTGCCCCTTCTCTCCCTTCTTCGCTTTCAGTTCCGCTGTTCCCGTCTTGCCCGCTAGCCCTCCAGATATTGAGTTCAAGGTATGGGCGGTGCCTCCCTGCCGGGAAACAACTTCTCCCAAAGCATCCTTAACCGTA
Source organism: Paenibacillus sp. SZ31 (assembly GCF_012912005.1). GTDB lineage: Bacteria > Bacillota > Bacilli > Paenibacillales > Paenibacillaceae > Paenibacillus. Next base: position 131,014 of record NZ_JABBEA010000016.1, on the reverse strand, counting down.
TTAGCGGCTTCCGGAGTAATAATCACCTCAGGGTCAGTGCTTTCTTTTCCCTCGATCAGAACAGGATTCACCAGTTTTCCTTCATTAATAAAAGGTGTAAATGCTGACGCAAGATGAATCGGGGACATTAACATCTCCCCTTGCCCGTAGGACGTATCAGCGAGTAACACCTCAGATGACAGATTCAGATTTGCTTCGTTGGCATATTGGCTCGGCTTCAGATACAGTTCATCCAGTCCAAAGTTATCGCCAAAACCAAACTTCTGGATCCCATCAATAAACTTGGCGCTGCCCATCTCGATCGCTTCCATGGCAAAGTAAATATTATCCGAGTACACCAGTGCATCGACCATATTCACCGGAGATAAACTCTTCACACGCTTGACATAATAACCGCCCCAACTATCATCTTTACGCCATTGCAAGCCAGAGATATCATGTGTTTTGTCCGCTGTGGTCACCTTCTCCATCAGTCCCGCTGCGGCTGTAATCGCTTTGAAGGTTGATCCCGGTGCATATCGGGTAGTGACTCTGTTGATAAAAGGAAGCTTCTCATTCGCCGAGTATGCATCCCACTCTGCCTGAGTAAGTCCTGTAACCATCTTGTTCGGGTTATAGGAAGGCGCACTGACCAACGCCAGCAGGTTGCCGTCCGTTGGATTCATCAGTACCATCGCTCCGGCATCTCCTCCGCTGGATAATGTCTGATACAGTTTCTTTTGTTGTTTGGAGCTAATCGTGAGTTGCACATCCTGTCCATCTACAGCATCCTTACGAATAAGCTCAGAGCGGGAGTTGCCGGACTCATCCGTGATTTCAATCAGACCGCCACGTTCACCGCGCAGCTGGTTCTCCATGGACTGCTCCAAGCCTGCTTTGCCGATCCAATCCTCTGCGCGATAATACCCTTCTGTATCCTTATCCAGATCTTCTTTGGTGGCTTTCCGCACGTAACCAATCAGGTGTGCAGCTGCCTCACCAAGTGGATAATAACGGATTTCCTTGCTTTGCAGCGTAACCCCGCTTAAAGACGCAGGTACGTCAAACTCCTCCGTTGAAGCAATCGGAACAAAATATTCCGGCTTCACCCATGTCTGCGCAAGCGCCTTGTGAATGGCATCTTCCGAAACCTGATAATGGCTCGCGATTCGAGCAATCATCTGATCAGGGTTGTCACCCAGTTTCTCAGGTACAATGCCCCATTCATTCATCGTACCCTGGGTAGCCAGCGGCAAGCCATCACGATCTACAATGTTTCCACGATCCGGGAACAGTGTTCTAACTCGTACCTTGCTGCCCTTAATCATGTCAGTCAGGATCAACGAAGGCTGCCAGTTAATTTGCCAGTTTTTGCTCCCATCCTCAAGCTCCTGCCGGACCAGTTTCAGTGTATGTGTCTCACTAACTTCTCCCAAAAAGGTTGTCAGTTGCAGGTCATAGTCCACTTCATACGTATCCGCGTCTTTATTCTCTGCAGCTGTCTTACTGTCATCAGATGCCGTTTCGGCAACATCCACAGGTTTAACCTCCGCCTTGACGGTGGATACTTCCATACCTGAATAGATCGCATTGTATTTTTCGACAAATTGTTCCTTGTTCATGCCCGAGTCTTGTAGCGAAGCAGGCGTCATCAACGTATACAGCTGGTCATACTCTTTTTTCTGCAGATGCTCTATGTACTGATTCACGGTGGTCTGGGGTTTGGCCTCTGCTTCTTTGTTATTGTTATTCTGCATGTATAGATACATTCCGATTCCACCTGCAAATAAGATGGGCAGCAGTCCGTACATTAATTTACGTTTGGATTTCATGGTTATATCACCTCTAATATACACTATAGATTTCCAGAGCCATTTAAACAATGAAACAAATCTGACGAATTTATCATTAAAAATAGCCGAAAGCTCACATAATATGTTTAAATAAGAAGAGTGAGATTACATACTAAAGCTTTTTTGCTATGCAAAAGGCTGAAAAGGAGCCCGATGATGGAAATCAGCTATTTTTTACTCCCCAAAGCCGAAGTGGCCTATATCAAGTCTACCGCTTCCATGAAAGATGCTATTGAGCAACTGGAATCGCAGCACTACACCGCCATTCCCGTGATTGACCAGGATGGAAAATATGTTGCTACCCTTTCCGAAGGCGATTTATTATGGAAAATGCGAAATACACCCGGATTGACTTTTGATACGATGGATCAGGTTCAAGTCCATGAGATTAACAATCGGGTATATAATGAATGTGTTTACATTGAGGCTGAAATGGAGGATATGCTGACACTTGCAGCAGACCAAAATTTTGTGCCCGTGGTAGATGTCGATCGTGTCTTCCTCGGTATTATCCGTCGTAAGGATATTATCGAATATTATACGCGTAACATTTCGGATTAGATTTAAGTGAAACATCCTGTAATAAACGAATACTCAACTCGAAAGGGTACTCCTATGGTCAATCATTGGCCGACTGGAGTACCCTTTCCATTTCAAGGTATGGTCGGAATCACTCTAATTGCGTTTAGCCCGCTCTTCCTTGTAATAAATCAATACGTCCCTTGGGCTTCCCTGAAATGCGCGCTCTTTGCCGAACTCATACGCCTGATGCAAATACGAATATGCCTCGTCATGCTGTTCAAGCCTCATGCACACCATGCCGAGATCGATCAACGGACTGGTACTTCTATCCGAACTCCGCGTTTGCAATGATATCTCAGCCCACGGCTTCGCCAGTTCATATTGCTTCAGGTCGATATGTGCATTCACATGGCAGGATGCAATCCAACTTGCAATCTCTCAATCCGTCTTCGGCTCGGGTAACATGCCCCATGCCTGATCATAATAGATAAGTGCTTGTTCATGCTGCTGCGTCTCATCCAGCACATTACCGGCTTCTACCGTTTCAATAATTTGTCGCTCCAGTTCGGCATGTTCCGGTGTCAGATCTTTCATTGCACCGTCTCCTCCTCCAGTACGAAATACCACTCCAGAAAATCATTGAAATTGAGCCACTGCGGCTTACTCTCACCATTAAGAAATCGTTCGATGGACTCGCCTAATTCCACCAGCACCACTTCTCCCGTCTGACGGTTGTAGAAGAATCCACCCTCACCTTCAAAACTATCCAGTGGAATATACGCTTCCGGTAATCCCAATGTGAGCTGTGCTACAGTCACGTCTTCCATATATACGGTATTCTCCATAAACCAGCAGATCTGATACAACTCCTGATGCCTGCTGTAGAAAGTCGGCCCATCCTCTGCATGTAAATAAAATTGTGCAAAATCCGACTGAAGATCAATCTCCAGCTTTTGCAATGCTTCTTCATATGCTGCTGGAACATCTTCATGCCACCAGCCTTGCTCCTGGCAATGATCAATCACTTTATTGGATAACATCGTAGACCTCCAAATTCAATTTTGCTCATAATACATGTTCAAAAAGAGCGGTTTTCAGTACCAAGAAGATGGGATGAAGGTAGAAATGGAGTAGCGGAGCGTAGGGAAAACTACGTGAGCAACCGCAATGTTTCCAAAGGAAACATACTTCGTAAGCCTCCCACTTATTTCGGCTGAATGCCATATTCGACGCTGATGATGCCTCCAGGCATCCTTCGTAATCAAAAACGGACTTTTTGAACAACCACAGGTATCCACACTTGCGGTGGTGCGCCGTGACCTCTGTACACTTCAAGTTCCGGAATCCCTGCATGCTGATATGAAGTGGAAGGAAACCACTCTGTCATAATATAGTGCCACAACCGTTGTATCGCTTCCGGTTCTAGTTCTTCAGCTTCAAATACAACCCAATGGGACGCGGGAAGTTCGATGGACACCAAACCTTCAGGCACTTCACCTGCGTGGGAGGTAGCAATCCAGTACTCCATTTGGTTGTCCTGCAGCTCTCGCTGATCAATACAGATGCCCACCAAACCGGGAATGGCCCCGTTATTGAACCCGTTTAAACGTTCCTCAATTCCGTCTGCCAAAGCATCCTGCCACATCTTAGGAATTTCTCTTAAATTCTCACCATCCACACAAGAGAACGTTCGTTTGATGCCGACAAAGGTAAGAGACTGTTGTTCGATCACATTATGATTCACATTCATTAGATGAACTCCTCTCCGAGAGCGATATGGGGCATGGTTCTCCATGACCCATTCATGAAACCATTGTTTCATATACGGTATGTATCTCCGTTATGTCCTACAGATACTGTATCAAAAGAGTGGAATGATTGGAAATAACGTAGGTACTCCTGTCCATATGAAAAGAAAACTTACCTACCACTCGTTCCTGCTCGATACAGAGAGATAGAGTATGCAGGCTCTTTCCCATCCTCTATTTCCTAATTATGGTGCAACTTTCTCCCTAGACGTTCGTCTAACTACTGATTAAATTTAAAGGAGATGACTATGCGAATATCTTGCAGCCCCGGTTTTCCTGGAAGCATGATTGGATCGATTGATCTTCAGCCATCGAAGTATTACACCCCACCTTCCAGTAAGAGCCAGATTACAGATCATGTTGATCCTGAACTCGTTACCATTCCCTATGTGCAAGATCCGGAATTCGGATCACACTTTGACGCTATGAAGGTCATGAAGGGAACTTATAAAGATGAAATGCATGTGAGCTATGATGTCGAGTTTACGATTGATGTGGACAAAAAAGGTTACATTACGCAATTTGAGCATACGTTCCAGCTGGAACGTTATCTGGATCTTGTTCGCACACAGTCCTATAAAGTGATCAAGACAAACTGGCGCGGACAAACATTTCACGTAATGACATACAGTTACCTGGAGGAAGTCATTCATCCGAAGAACGTTCTTTTTAGATGTAACAATGCGGAAGATGTGTTTGTAGTAGCTGAACTTGTTCCGTATCGTGTTGGTGGCATTGTGGTGCAACCTGATAATCTTTACCTGCATTTCCGTGCATTAATCTCAGCCCGAGATGATCTGTACCCTTTAGATTATATGTGTGAGCCTGATTTCGACCTGAGTCTCGACTAAAAAGTAGATACATATGTAGAAAGAGTACAAGCTGTCCCGAATTAGCAGGGTAGCCTGTGCTCTTTTTTTCACAAATTGAACCACCATTCCTGCTAATTCAAATACCCTAATTCACACGCTCGACCCATGCACTCCATACCTTTCTCTAAGCAAAACCAACTGTAATGACGATGAATATAGCATGATGCTGTACATGCATATGTTCTTCGTACGTTCAGAATTGAGAGGGGTTGGAAACATGGTTTATCCGAAAAGTAAAATGCATTCGCTGTTCGCACTGCCCTTGGCAGGCCTGTTGTTTCTGTTATGGGGTGCTCAAGCGGCACATGCAGAACAGATCGACAGTTTGCTGCCAGAGCGAAGTCAGCAGGAGATTGTCCAGAAGTGGAATCAGTGGATGAATGGCAACGATACATCTCCCCTGTATACAGAGACACCTTCGACAAGTGCTCCCTACTCTGCTGGTGTGGTAAATGATGCCTATCTGAAACAGGGGCTGAACGCAGCCAACTTTTATCGTTTTATCACAGGTCTACAGGGCGATCTCGTCCTTGATCCTACATTGAATCGTCAAGCCCAGCATGGGGCTGTTGTGGTCTCCACGGGTGGGTACCTGTCCCATTATCCGAAACAGCCGGGAGATATGCCAAAAGATTTCTTTGATACAGGTTCAAAGTCTGCCAGCAGCTCCAATCTGTATCTTACCAGCAGTGCCAAGAATAACGTCCTGACAAAGAGCATCCAGGCCTACATGGATGATTCAGATGCCTCCAATATTGATCGACTCGGTCATCGGCGCTGGATTTTGAGTCCACAACTGCAACGAATCGGATTTGGACTCGCCACTCGTAGTGAAGCAGGCAAGACCTATGATCAGTACTATAGTGCCATGCAGGTATTTGATAAGAGCAGAACTGGGGGAACTTCGTTTAACTACAGTCTGTTCCCAAATCAGGGCGCCTTTCCAATCGAAGCCTTTGGCAGCACACAGGCCTGGTCTGTTCAACTGAATACAGATGTATTCGCGAAGCCATCATTGTCTGACGTAAAGGTTGAGATGACTCGGACTTCCGATCAACGTACGTGGACCTTTAATGCCAAGAACCAGAACAGTGGCTTTCCAACCGGTTATTACAATGTGGACCCTGCGGATACACAATGGTTTAATCAAGCCTATTTCAATGTAGAGACAGGTGGATATGGATATGGATACGCCATTATCTTCCGTCCCGATGATGTGCAATTGTTAAAGAACGGCGATACGTTCAACATTCGAATTACAGGTCTGCAAAAGAAGAACGGTACAGCAGCGGAAATCTCATACTCCACGCGTTTCTTCCATGTTGACGGTGTTCAAGATACCACTCTTACCCGCATAACGCCAGGACAACAAAACCTGAACGTTCGAGCAGGAGAACAGATTGATCTTCCTTCGATCACTGCCGTGAATGATAACGGAACATCCTATGTTCCACAGTCTAACGTTTCCTTCACCACGACGTCAGATCGCATTGCCATCAAGGATGGAAAAATAGTCGGACTTCAGGCCGGTAAAGCCGAAATCCGGATTCGTTTTGAAGGGAAAGAAGCGGTTGTCTCTGTTACGGTCACAGGAATCCCCCAATTAACTGATATCCGTACACATTGGGCGAAAGATGCCATTCAATGGGCCGTTCAACAGGAGATGGTCAGTGGATACGAGGATAGAACGTTCAAACCCAACAATCAGGTGAGTGAAGCCGAATTCCTCTCCATGTTGTTCAAGCTGTATGCGAATTCCGATGTCACTCAGAGTATTGATGCTGTGGAGGGACAAGGTGCCAAAGGGAACATCTGGAGTGATCGTTACTATACCTATGCTTCCGCGTTGAATCTGAATCTGGATGCCAGCAAGCAGAATCCGAAGCTGCGCAATCATGCCTTGAACCGGACAGAAGTAGCTGTGATTGTATCTGGTCTCGGCGGTAAAAATTATATCAAGGATGAAGATGCCATCCGGTATCTGCTGAACATGGGCTACTCATCCGGCAAAACGGCAGCTACGGTGCAAGGTTATGCGGGACATGAATCCTTGACCCGGGCAGAGGCCGTTGTTTTTCTCCAGAACCTGAAGGAAAAAGGCTTCGAACTACGGGGCAGACCGAAGAATGCTACTGAAGCTACCGAGAACGAAAAGAACGGCGGGCTTCCGGATCAGACTATGAAAGCAGTCTATTCTGCCGAGCACACGCTGGTCCTTCAAGGTACGTTCCCAGCGTATGCTAACCAGACAATGCCGATCAAAATTTATGGTCCTTCGCCTGCTGTAAACCACATCCAGACGCAGCAGGTTACAACAGATGCCTATGGCAATTTTAAACTAACGGTAAGTAACCTTGATGCGCAGGAACTTAACCTCTATGTGGAAGTACGCAAAGATTATTCCTATTGGATCAGTGTAGAGGCAGGGCGTACAGCGATAAGTGACTATACGGAGTAACAACAATTAACCTGTAATGTGCCATTACTCAGGTAGCATTCAATATGAACTAACCTAAATAGGGCACCTCACGGAACAGGTACGGGATAACCAATCGTTATCCTCATACCATTCTGGAGGTGCCTTTTTTATTTTTTTCACATATGAAATTTAGAGATAAACGACGGGCTTATTATGCTGTGTCAGCGTTAAACCCCCATTTCGCTATTGGAGCGAGCCGTGCCGCCACGTGGTGTGAAATTGAAATATCCTTCATCCAGTTGCTCCGTCTTAGGAAGGTTGCGGGATACGCGATCGAACATCCAGTATACACCTACCAAAACAACGGTAATTCCACATAAGGTAATGACTGTAGAACTCTGTAGCCAGACCCCCAACGTACCGCCGATCAAGCTGCCTATTGGCATAGCTATGCCGCTTAAAGCCATCGTCGCGGAGAAAACCAAACCCAAATATTGCTGCGGCACCCCCTTCTGCACAACGGTATTGATGATGACGTTAACGGCTCCGCCGGGAACCCAGGCCAGTCCGTATACCAGAATGCTCAGCCAGCTCCATGGGGTAAATATACATCCGATCCAAGCGATCCCGGAGATGATGTATGCCACAGAATACAACCGACCCAAACGCACATTTTCCAGTCTGAGATACGGTGCACATGTTGCGCCAATGACGCTACCGAGCGCCTGTGCCATCAGCATCAACCCGTAGATACCAGCTCCGCCGATCTCATCACTGTATATGGGTAGCACACTGAATGTCGCTCCTCCCGCAGCATTAATAACCATAATGCCAAAGAGCAATTTGGCCAATGCCGACCGTGTAAGCAGCATGATTCCGCTCAATAAATCATCCGTGTAATTTCGAAAAAACAAACGCATTCTTGACGGTGTACTCTTGTTCACCGGTTCAATGATCTCATCGTATGTATCCTGTTCCTTCTTCATTTTCGATTCCATGATATAAGGAGCAATCCGCAATTGGGAGAATAACAGCGCACCTATGAAGAAACCGATGGCATTCCAAAAATACAGAGATACCGCGCCCAGTGCAACAATGAGGATCCCGGAGATGGCATTGCAAGCCACATCGATACCCTGATAAGCGATGGAGAACAGAGAATTGCCCTGCGTAAGTTGGTGTTTCTCCAAGACTCTTGGCAGAGCTGACATCTGAACCGGATACACCCAGGTATTACAGATGTTCAGAATAGGGGTGATCACCAATACCAAGCCTACGCTCAGAAAATCATAGTACGCTGCAATCGGCACAATTAATAACAATACAGCCTGAATTAACTGACTATAGACGAGAATCCCCCGAATCGGAATCCGATCTATCATTGGTCCGGATAACAGTTGAATAATTTTCGGCAAAATGGACAAAAAACCCGCGAGTCCTGTATAAAATGAGGATCCTCCCAGATTGTAGACCAGCCACATGGCGGATACCGCGTATAAACTATCTCCAATATTGGTCAAGATTCTGCCAAAAAACATCAAACTGAAGTTCTTGTTTTTGAAAATCTCCATGGCTCACCTCCGCCTACGTTGAACCTGTATCTCATTCATCCATCTCTTCCATCCGGCTATAAAGAATGAAGACAAGCGAAGTCATTCCTGCTCCGCTTGTTTCAATCGAATGATCTATTTTAGAAAGTTAAATCTTTTGTACAACCTTCTCCTCTTGCAACGTCAACACCGAAGCAATGCTTTCCTTCAGGATGTCGATTCCTTTTCGCAAATTGTGATTGGAGATGTTCAATGGAGGCATGACCTTAACCACGCTATCATGCCTGCCTACTCGCTCTACAATAAGTCCACGCTCGTAGCAAGCCTTCTGCACCTTTGCCGCAATATCCGGTTCGAATTTGGAGAAATCCAGTCCCCAGATCAGACCAATTCCCCGAATATCAATGTTGGGGTACTGTGTCGATATTTCCTCCTGCCATACCTGCTTCAACATGGTCTCTTTCGCATACACCTGCTCTTCCAGAGACACCTGTTCCCTGTATTCCAGTGCTGCTTTGGCTGCGATAAAGGCCAGCTGGTTCCCGCGAAAGGTTCCATTATGTTCGCCCGGATTCCAGATATCGAGATGCGGCTTCATCAACAACAAGGACATCGGCAATCCATACCCGCTAATAGATTTGGAGAGAACGACCAGATCAGGAAGTATCTCGGCTCGCTCGTAGGAGAAGAACGGCCCCGTTCTACCGCATCCCACCTGCACATCGTCGCATATTAACAATATGTCGTAGCGATCACAGATGGCCCTGATTTTCTTCAACCACGAAGTCTCCGCAACATAGATACCACCCTCTGCCTGTACCGTCTCCAATATGATGGCAGCCGGCTTCTCAATACCCGAGTGGGTATCTTCCAAAATATATTCGATGTAGGCAGCACTATCAAAATAATGATTATGCTCATTCGGATATGGAATAAAGGTTACACCGTCTAATGCTCTGCCTGCACCCTGTCGGCTGTCCCGATTACTGGTCACGGCCAGACTCCCCAGGGACATACCATGATAACCGCCCATGAAAGAAAACACACCCGACCGCCCCGTATATTTGCGTGCCAGCTTCAACGCAGCTTCTACCGCATTGGTTCCGGTAGGGCCGCAGAATTGAAGCTTGTATTCCATCCCTTTTTTCTTCAGTACCGATTCAGAGAAATATTCAATAAAATCAAGCTTCGCTTGCGTGTACATATCGAGCCCATGCATAATTCGATCCGATTCAATGTAGGCCATGATTTCGTTTTTGATATATTCATTGTTATGTCCATAGTTAAGTGCACCAGCACCTGCAAAGAAATCAATATACGGACGACCATCCACGGTATAGAGTTGATCATCTTTGGCTTTATCAAATACGGCCGGGAAATGTCTGCAATAACTTCTCACATTGGATTCCATCGTTTCAAAAGTCATCTGATCCATCCCTTCACCATTCGATTCACATATTGGGCCACATTCACAGCATGATTGTAGTCGATCAGATTCTCATGATGACCTGGAATAGGCGTTGAAGTGCATGTGCCTGTCGTCTTGGCGTGCCAAACCTGTGCATCCGTTAACGGAACTGGAGTTCGTTCATCCTGAGCGGTTGCGTACAACAGATGGATGTCGGACCGAATCGGTTCTGCTGAATAGTAGTTATCAAAAGCCACTTCATTGGCCAGGCGCACTTTCAAATGTCTAAGCGTGTTTTCACCAGGGAAATGATTCATAGCTTCTTGTAACTGAGCTTCATAGTCTGCATTGTGCTTGAACTCATACCCATTGTTTTGTGCTAATTCGGCAAGAACCTCCATCTTGTTTATTGGACGAACATCCCGTTCATGGCTTCGGGCAGGTGCATCCAGAATGATCAGCCACTCCAGCTGCTGTCCTGCATCTTCGATGATCCGCGCCATCTCAAAGGCCACATTGCCACCAAAGGACCAACCCAGCAATCGGTACGGGCCTATCGGATTCAATTGCGTAAGAACACCATAATAATAATGGGCCAGTTCCTGAACGGTATAGAGCGGTTCGTCGTCGTTTTCATATCCTTTTGGCACAAATCCGTATATATTCAGGCCTTCCAGCTGGCTAACCAACTCATAATAATTGATCAGGTTGCCGCCACCCGTCGGAATAAGAAACAGTGGAGTTGCATCCGCAAGACCTTCTTCTTTCAACACAACAATCGATTGATCTTGGGGCAAATCCCCCTCCCGAATGATATGTGCAATCTCGGTCACGGTGGAGTAATCAAACAAGGTGATCACGGATAGCTCGGTCTGGAATGTTCTGTTCAGAACATCCATTAGACGGACGGCTTTGATGGAATGTCCACCCTGATCGAAAAAGCTTTCATGCAGATGGATGGTGTCCACGCCAAGGATATCCATGAAAATCTGCATGACCTTTTCTTCCAACTCATCCTGTGGAGCAGCGATATAATCGTTCAATGTACCACGGTCCAGATGCTTCAGCGCTGCCTTGTCCAACTTGCCATTACTGTTGAGAGGAATACGTTCAATCGTAATGAAACGTGAGGGAATCATGTGACTCGGCAGCAGGGTTCGGCAGAAGTTGCGAAGATCCGTACTGAGAATCTCAGAGGATGGAGTCAGCTGAATGTAAGCACTCAGTGACAGTTCTTCATCATCTCCCCATCTCTCAGCCAGCATCGCACACTCCTGAATATCAGCGTGTCTGGAGATTACATCGGTGATTTCCCCCAATTCTACACGCATGCCTCTGATCTTCAATTGGTTGTCTATTCGTCCGACAATGTATAACTTGCCAGTGGCATCGTAATAAGCAATGTCGCCCGTTCTGTACATCCGTCCATCCGTAAACGGATTTGCAAAGAAAGCCTGTTCGGTCTTTACGGGATCTCCATAGTAACCTCTCGCCAGACCAACACCACCAATATACAAATGACCCTGAACCCCAATGGGCACTGGTTTCTGCATTTCGTCCAGAACGTAGATGAAATTGTTCCCGATTGGACGACCAATGGATATATTTCTTCGAGCGCGCTGACCTTCCAGCTGCACATTCATATGAATGGTCGAATCAATGGAAACTTCGGTTACCCCGTAACTGTTATGCAGATTACGCTCGGGAAGATGGTTGTGGAACGCTGCAACCATCTCGGGCTTCAATGCCTCTCCACTGGAGAATACATCCCGTAATGATGCTAATTGTTCCAGATCCGCCACATCAATTCGCTCCAAAATCATCTTCAACATGCTCGGAACAAAAAAGACGATGGCCACTTCATATTGCTTCAAAGCTTGAATGATCGCATACGGATCACGATGAAATCCTGGTTCCAACAGTGCTACCCTGGCACCTGCCATCCATGTCCAGAAATATTCAAGACCGACATCATCAAAGGTCAGGGTTGTTTTCTGAAGTACCGTTTCATGGGATTCCAGCTTGAATTGGTGCTGCATCCAGCAGATACGGTTCACCCACCCCTGGTGCCGCACAGATACCCCTTTGGGTTTCCCTGTAGTGCCTGACGTATAATAAATAGCTACCAGATGATCAGGCCCCACTGGTGTCGACGGAACTGTTATCGGCTTGTCCATATACATTTCAGGTTGAGAGACGTCGATCAGAACGGCAACATCATCCGGAATCGGTAACGTATTCGTATTGATGAGACAGATGCACGCTCCCGAATCTGTTAACATGTGACGATTTCGCTCCACAGGTGCATCCAGATCCAGAGGTACGATAGCTCCTCCCGCTTTTAACACGGCAAGAAGGGCAATGGGTAAATGCAGCGAACGTTCTATACCAATGGCTACCGCCTTGTCAGGTCCAATTCCCTTTTCGATCAGAAGATGAGCCAATTGATTCGCTTGGCGGTCCAGATCCCGATAAGATAATTGTTCTCCCCCATATACCACAGCCACCTTATCCGGGGCTCGGGTTACAGATGCTTCAAACAGATGTTGTACACAGATATGACCAGGGTAATCCATTACGGTATCGTTCCATTCATATAGAACCTTCTGTCGTTCTTCATCACTAACGGCTCCAACCCCTGCGATTGGCTTCCCTGGATGATCCACAATATGTTCAAGCAGCGCTATAAAATTACTGGCCCAGCGTTCAATCGTACTCACGTGGAACAGATCCCGACTACATTCAAACGTCCCCTTAATCACATCCAGATCTTCCGTTAAGTCCAGAGACATATCGAATTTGGATGTGTTGTTCTGCTTCAGCTTGATTTCCCTGAACACGGCCTGTTGATCATTCTGTTCGATCTGATTCGCCTTCGCCAGACTGAACATAACCTGAAACAATGGCGAATATCCCGTTGTTCTGGATTGGGTCAGATCATCGAACAATAGATCAATCGGTACATCCTGATGGTCGAACGCATCAAGGATCGTATTTTTGGAAGCGTCCAGGTGTTCCAGAAATGATTGCTGATCATCAATACGGCTACGCAGTACGAGTGTATTGACAAAGAAACCAACAATCTTCTCCAGATCGGACTGGGGCCGATTGGAGACAGGCGTCCCGATCATCAGATCCGTTTCACCCGAATACTTACGTAACAAAATCGCAAAACAGGTATACATCACCATAAATAGCGTGGAATGATGCTTCTCCGAAATCTCTCTTAATCTGCTGGTAAGAGGTGCTGGAATCGTGAAGTATATTGATATCCCCTCTTCACTCCGTTTCTGTGGACGCTCATGGTCATATGGCAAATTGAGCGTATAGGAGTGTTCCTTCAGTTGATCGAGCCAGTACCTCTTCTGATTAGCAAACTCGTTACTTTCCAGTAATTGATTCTGCCATACCGAGTAATCTATATATTGGGTCGCGGAAGGACTATATGATGGCAATGAGCCCAATCCACGGAAATGTTCATAATAAGATAACAGGTCTCTTCGTATGATCTCGATCGATTGACCATCCGAGATGATATGATGCATCATCAGAACAAAAATATGGCGCTGATCGTTCAGCTTAAACACTTTGAATCTGCACAGTCTGTCCCGGGTAAAATCAAAAGGGCCATCGGCCCTTTCAATTCTATCTACAATCTTCCTATTGGCCTGATCGCCCGGATACATCGAACTATCAACCCATTCATAATCCGGTTGGTCTTCCTGAATATATTGATACGGTATGCCTTCTTCAGCATCAATCCGAACTTGTAATGCCTCTTGCCTCTCCACCAGCAGTCCGATGGCTTGTTCAAATGCAGACTTATCGAACTCTCCCACAATCTCATTAGCGAATACCATGTTATATGCCGTACTTGCCGGCTCAATCTGCTGCTGAAGCCACAACCTCTTCTGAGCAAAAGATAGCGGAAAGTGATTGATGTCGCGAGAAGTGCGCTCTACTGTATTGGTCACGTTCATCTGACTTAATATTCGATCAATCAGTTCGCTTTTGTTCAGTACTGCACCAGATTTTTTCACTTAATTACCCTCCGTAGAATATCCATTCGCTTCCAATAACAGATTCTCAATCACTTCGGACAATTCACGAATGGTAGGCGCATCAAATATTTTACGTAGCGGCAGATTGACACCTGCCTGTTGTCTGATTCCAGAGATAACCTGCGTTGCGATAAGGGAATGCCCTCCGAGCGCAAAGAAATTCTCATCGATACTAATCTGCTCCCGCTTCAATACCGTTCTCCAGATCTGCGCAACAATCTGCTCAACGGTTGTCGTTGGTGCGGCATATTCTGCCCCGGAACTTACATCTACGTCCGGTAGAGCGTGATAATCCATTTTTCCATTGCTCAGCAGCGGTAAATGGTCTAGCACTTGGATGACGTTCGGAATCATATATTCGGGAAGCGCGGACGAAATCCACTGTTTGACATCCTTAATCTCTCCAGCGCTATCCAGCTCTACATAGGCAGCCAGCAACGATTCTGTCTTCTCTAGCAGCTTCGCTGCGGCAAGTCGCACATGAGGGTGTTCGTTCAGAACCTTCTCGATCTCGCCGAGTTCGATCCGGTAACCTCTTAACTTCACCTGCCGGTCAACCCTGCCAATGTATTCGATATGACCATCCGAGAAATAACGGACCCTGTCTCCGGTTTTGTACATCACGTTGTCCGGCGCATAAGAACGTGCCAGGAAAGCCTGGTCATTTAAATGTTCATCCACATATCCATCTGCCAGACCCTTTCCGCTGATATATAACTCTCCGGCAACACCTGGCGGAACAAGATTCAGGTTCGAGTCCAGCACGAGAAGGTTCGTATTATGAATGGGTCTGCCGATCGTTTCATGAACGTTATCCTTGTCACAGATATGATAAGTCGTATCAATACTTGCCTCGGTTGGGCCGTACAAGTTAATTAACTGCGCATTGGATCCGGCAAAGAAAGCCTTCTGAAGCGGAATTCCCAGTCTTTCTCCACCACTGAACACCCTTTTTAACGGTGCTGAAGAGAGGGTTTCTTTTTCCACCAAAGCCTGAAGCATGGTAGGTACAACCTGTAACGTCGTAATCCGTTCCTTATGAATAATATCGAGCAGATAGTCGGGATCCGCGTGCTTGTCCGGCTCAGCAAGAACCAGCCTTGCGCCTGTAGTGAGCGGTGCATAGAATTCCCATACGGATGCATCGAAATTAATCGATGTTTTCTGCAATACAGCGTCTTCTCCGGTCAATGGAAATTCATTGTTCATCCAATGCATATGGTTGCTGATGGCCTGATGTGACACTTTGACCCCTTTGGGTCTGCCTGTGGAACCGGAAGTATAGAGGATATAGGCGATATCTCTGGCATCTACTCCGATTGCCGGTGCATCCGTGGGCTCGTTCGCAATTACCTCACCTTCTTCTTCAAGGAATACAGGATTGGCAAAAAGGGAGTTGAGCCGTTCATTGTTTTGATTCAACAACAGCACCGTCTCAATGCGGGCATTCTCACGGATATAGGACAATCGCTCATTCGGATAATCCGGATCAAGCGGTACATAAGCAGCACCTGCTCGAAGTACCGACAGAAGGGCTATGACCAGCTCAGGAGATCTCTCCACGCTGACGCCGACTACATCTCCATGTCCGACGCTTCTTGTCCGCTGCAGATAGTGGGCAAGCTGTCTGGACTTCTCATGGATTTCCCGGAACGTAAGCAAAGTGTTACCAGACACAACCGCAATCTGATCTGGCGTCTTCAAGGCTTGTTCGTCCAGCATCTCCACCAATGTCGAGGTGGCATATTCCCGAACCTCTCCTTGAAGAATCGATTGCAATGCAACTGTCAGATGATCAGGGATGATATTGGTCGATACGGGTTCAGCCAGATTCACATAGGCATTGTTGCAAATATGTGTGAAAATATCCGCCACGTATCCAATCTCTGTCGGAGTGTACACTTCCTCGTTATAACGAAGAACGATATCTCTACGTTCAGGATATTGCTGGATGTTGAGTCCAAGGTGAACCGGTTCAATCTGTTCCGACTGATACACGACCCGGAACGTGTGACCACTCGATTCCACCACGGATGAGGCATCCCTACTCTCAAATCCATAGGAGAACACAGACTGGCTTGAATCCGATCTGCCAAACATTTTGAAGTCAAAATAATCTGCATATTCCGCACTATCTTTCGCTTCACTCGTCGTTCTGTGTAAAAACTGAGCCAGCGTGTCGTCCTCTTTCCAGCTGGAATACAGAGGTACGTATCGATTCAATGCACCGACAACCTTCTCCAAATCCTCATCTTGTCGGCCACGCGTATGTACGCCAACCGTTAGTTCCTTATCCTCGCCCAGCAGATGCAAAGTCAGATTCCAGCAGGCGAGCGTAACGTTATCTATTGTGCTTCCAGCCTTCTCCGCTACCTTCTCAAGTTCAGCCCATAATTCTGGTGACCCTTCCACAGGGAAACTTGCCATCGTAATACTCGGGGAACCGCTACCAGATGCCATGGACAATTGCTTGTTGATGTGATCGAAGCGTTTATTGTTCCAAAAACTTCTTTCCTCCGCATGCTCATCATTGGTCAGCAGGTCATTCAACCACTCGGATACAGCATAATACGGGACCTCTTCTTCCAGAAGTTCCGGGTCCACCTCAGCCGCAATTAATTGTGACAAGTCTTCAAGAATAACGGCAGGTTCAATATCCGAGAACTGTGGATCAAAGGCGAGAATCAATACTTTGGAACGTTCGGACAGATCCACGTTAATGGCTTCCAGCGAATAATCATCTGTCCATGTGCCCAACTCTTTTTGGATTAACCCTTGAATATCCTGTTCCTGAATGGATTCATCGGAATATGCAGTACGGAATCGGCTTCTGGTCTCCGAATCTACCTTCTGAAGATGCACCCCATAATTGGGATCAGCTTCTATGGAAGTGCGGAGTGTGCTGTATTTCTCGGCTATTCTCTTCACGGCTAATTCAATCTGACCATTCGAGCACTCACCTTCGATGTTAACAGCAATTACATTTGGGACCAGTGATGTTAATCCATTATTATTCAGTTCATGCAGTCGTTTCTGTTGTGGTGAAAGGGGATAACCCAGCATTACATTTTCCATGTTCAATCCTCCTGCATTTCTAATGTATTTTCAGTTCTATATAAGGTGAACTAAAGAATGTTACACTTGCCACTTCAATGACAGAATAACCTTACGATTGAATTGTGGCTTCACGACTCACGGGTTCTCCCATGGCTACCAATACTTTTCGATCTCCCTGATATGGGTTCCGAGCATGGGCAACCAGCATATTGTCCAGCATGAGAATATCTCCCTCTTGCCATGGAAAGGCAATCGTGGCATCGGCATAAGCCTGACGAATATGAGCAGCCACATCGGCATCAATTGAACTTCCGTCTCCATAATACGTCTGGTATGGCAAGCCACCTTCTCCGAATTCTTCGAGCATCAAGTTGCGAACTTCCTCGTTCAGGCTACTGCTATGCCAGAAGGCAATGTGATTGAACCACAGGTTCTCATTCGTATCCGGGTGGATCGTGATGGCCGGTCTCACCTGCTTCGTTGTGAGAGTTCCATCCTCATTCCAGTGGAAAGACATGTTGTTGTCCAGGCAATACTGCTCGACTTCTTCCTTGGACTCCGTGTGGAAAACATACTGCCAGGTCTGCCCGAAGCCGTTGCCGTAGTTTCGAACCAACATCCAGCCTTTCTCTGCAAAAACATCCCGAATGTCCGGATCAATGAGGTTATATACTTTCCGTACATCCACAATAGGCGTTTCTCCTCCTTCATCGGCGACGACGATACTGGAGAACCAGATTTTTTTGGGCCAGGTCATGACGTAGGATAATTCATTATGCGGTGCAATGGTCTCCTCGTTCGGGAATTCCGTTGACGTATACACCTTGCCCTGTACTTTAGTTCTCGGTGTCGCTCCTTCTTTATAACTAAGCGGCTCGGGGCAGCTTACATCGATAAACCCGTAAAAGCTCTCTGGTGTGGTGGTATCAAAACCTCTGAACAGGACGCCGCCGTATTCCAAAATTTTCTCTTCCACCATATCCTTATTGTTGAGATACCACTGATTCAGATCCAACCCGGCCAGATTTGGTTTGATTACCAATGGCAGCTCTTGACCTTCCTCCAGAAACGATTGCTTTACGATTTCTTTTTGAATGACCATCTGCGCACCTTTATCAAATTTCTTCTTCATGGTTAATTCCTCCTAAGATTTGATTTTGTTGAATTTCTTTTTGCTCTTACTGCTATTCAGCAACTCCATCTTGTACTCGTGGGCCATCACCTCCCAATCATGGCGTACAGCTTGAAGACTCCGTGAGGAGTCAGCTGCAATCAACTTCACTACAGCCATATAATCATGCAGGAATCTCTTCATGGTGGATTTGCCAAACAACTCTGTTTTGTATTCAACTACTGCATTCATGACATGGTCAGCCTCGATGAGATTCAACGTCAGATCCCACTTGCTTTTGCCACTGTGGCCCCACAAAATTTCATTCTGAGCAATATTCAGTCCTTCGATGTTGTACGTATTTTTGACATCAAGTACGAACCATGTCTGGAAGAACGGGGTCAGCCCCGAAGCACGATCCGGATTCAGTAGTTCAATCAGCTTGCCGAAAGGCATCTCTTGATGATCAAATGCTTCAAATACCGTATTTCTAACGGAAACAATCTGGGCGTCTATGGACTGCTCCGGGTCCATGGTCGTCTTCAAAGCAAGACTGTTGGAGAAATATCCGATCAATCTCTGAACTTCGGCACGATTACGGTTTGCTACAGGTGTGCCAACAACGATCTCGGTTTCACCCGAGTAAAAGTACAGCAACATTTTGTAGGCGGTGAGCATGGTAATGTACAGACTGGCATTGTTTTTCATACCGGCCCTTTTGATCATGTCAATGGTTTGGATCGGAATTTCTGAGAGCAGAATATCTCCGGTATCCCCATTATTCAGCGAAGGCTCCCGGTCATACGGCAATACTTTCACCGATCGGTTAACGGTACTTCCCAACTGGTTGCGCCAATAATTAAGAACTGTCGGAAATTCGGCAGTCATCCATCTTCCTTTTTGCCAATGTGAATAGTCGGAATATTGAATACTCAAATCCTCTGTTGCTGCATTTTCTCCCTTCAGATAAGCATTATAGTACGCCCCCAGTTCAGCCATCAGAATATCCTGAGACCAGCCATCGAAGATAATGTGATGAAAATTAAAATAGGCAAAATATTGATGTGCATGGATCTGATACAATCCAAAATAATACATCGGTCCGGTTTCCAGATTGAACTGGTGTCTGGACTCTTCTTCAATCACACGCTTCAGACTGGCTTGGGAATTATCCCTCAGCGTATGCTGGACCTCGATGTCAAAAGGCTCATAAGGTCTGATTCGCTGCACCGGTGTATTGTTCTCGATAACAAAATACGTTCTCAATACATCATGCCGCTGCACAATCTGATTCAATGCATAGATGTAAGCCTCTTCCGAGAATGCGCCTTCAAAAAGGACATGTCCGGGAATGTTATATTTGGTGCTTTTCCCCTCGAACTGTTCAACCAGCCACAGGGATTCCTGGTTGAATGACATTACACCTTTGAGTGCCGGATCAACTTTGGGAATATCTGTAGACAGGAAGATCGGCTTGTCCATAATTCCGTTCAATACATCCACTTTGGATCTCTTCATCCTGTTATGTTCCATGCTCATCATGCCTTCCTTTCCTTCCATGATCTGATCCAGATATGAACTTAAGGATTGGATTGTAGGGAAATTAAACATATCGTTAATCGAAAAATCAAAACCTATCTCGGAAAGTCTGGTATAGATCTGAATCAACTTAAGGGAATCACCACCCCGTTCGTAGAAGTGGTCCGTCACACCCACCTCTTCCAGACCAAGAATCTCAGACCAGATGGTAGATATCTTCTGTTCCATGACAGTACTTGGTGCCACATACACATTTTCTTCATCCGATTGTGGCTTCTCTATCGATAACGCCAAGTAATCAATCTTGCCGTTAATGGTAAGTGGAATCGAAGACACCTTGATCAGATGTGTGGGAACCATATACTCCGGCAACAGAGATACCAGATTATCCCGTATCATCCTCCGGTTCACATATGCATCGCTCACGTAATGAGCACATAACTGACGGGATTGCTGATCCGTCTTGACGCTTACAGCTACATCTCGAATTCCTTGGATCTTCAAGAAAGCTGCCTTGACCTCACCCAGTTCAATTCGATACCCGCGAATCTTCACTTGGTCATCCATTCTTCCGAGGTATTCCATCTGACCATCTTCCCTTAACCTGCATAGATCACCTGTCCGGTACAATCTCTCGCCTGGATGATCCGGGTGTTCGACGTATTTTCTGCCCGTCAATTCGGGTTGGTTCAGATAGCCTCTGGTCACTCCATCTCCCCCGACCAACAATTCACCCTGAACACCGACAGGAACGTATTGCAATGAATGATCGAGCACATATATGGATGTGTTCTGAATGGGCTTGCCGATGGGCACATACTCCGTTTGGTCAACATGTGGATTGTAGGCATAGATCATACAGCCCACTACCGTCTCTGTCGGTCCATATTCATTGAAAATGGTAACCTCATGTTTGCTTTGCCGGGTAATATTCGCAGCCAGTGAAGCACTCAAATTATCGCCGCCCACAATAAATGTTCGGACATTGGATCTGTCCATAATGTTCATGTCCTGAATCAATTGCAGGTGCGCCGGCGTCAGCTTGACCAGATCCACTCGCGGATCCAGGACAACATCAGCAATCAACGCCTTGTTATGAGACGAGTTGTATATGATCATCGTGTTGCCCGTAATTAACGGCGTAAAGATGGAGGTAATGGTCAGATCAAACGCGATGGATGAATACAGTGAAAAAGTCGTTTTCCTGTCAGTAACATACGTCTGACTTGCCCACCATATATAATTCGTCAATCCCTTATGTTCCACCAATACACCCTTTGGTGCTCCTGTTGAACCTGATGTGTAGATGACATAAGCCAGATCCTTCATATCTATGGTCAAGTTCAGATTATCTGTTGATAGCTGCCCCTCACTATCTTCAAGCATGTGAATGACTTCTAGACTGTCCGGCAGAGTGATACGCTCGTTAACCAGAACAAACCTTACTTGAGAATCTTTCAAAATATGTTGAATTCGTTCATCGGGATACTCGGGATCAATTGGAATATAAGCACATCCGGCTTTCATAACAGCCAGAATCGCAATAACCATTTCCATACTGTGTGTTGCAATAATACCTACCAGTTCTCGTTGCTTGATTCCTCTGCTGATCAATACTGTAGCCAACCCATTAGCTCTGGCATTCAATTGTTCATAGTTAATCTCATGATCTCCCAGGATAAGTGCTGTATGTCGAGGAGTAGCCGCTGCCTGTTCTTCAAACAACTGGATGACCGTTTTGTCGCTCGGATACACCGCCTCGGTATCATTAAACTCGATTAACATCGATTGTTTATCGGCTTCGCTTACAATACTGATCTGTTCAATGCTTTGTTCGGAATGTTCCAGAATGGCTTCCGTAACCGTAAGAAACTGATCGAGCAAATTGTCCATGAACGTTTCACTGAATAACTGGGTCCGATAATCCATCTGAAATATGATACGATCCTCATTGATTTTCTCAATAATGTTGATAAGCAGATCATTCGTCTCGTGTCCGTTAAACTTGTTGTCCATGTAAACATTATGTCCCTGCATCTTGTCAAAGCGTTCTGGACGATAAACTAGTGATATGCCGAACAATCTGTTCAGTTCCGGTAACGAGAGCGACTCTCTCAGATCACGGATCAGCTGATTATACGGATATTTCTGATGACGCAACATTTCTTTCTGTTCATTGGAGATGCGTTGCAGCAAGGTTAACACGGATTCAGAGGGTTCTATCCCGATCCTGACAGGTACGGTAGTGACAAACATGCCAATCATGTCTTTGTCTGTTTTACTAGTGCGGTTCGCGTAGTTGGTTCCAACGACCAAGTCGGTTTGGTGAGTGAGTTTATTCAGCAGAATAGCTAGGGTTGAGAGAAAAAAGGTAAATACGCTGACATTCTTCTGACGACAGAACTCTTTCAAACGTACATACATGGAGTGATCCATATTCATCGTTTTTCTTCTGGCTGCGGTGTGAGTTAGAAGGGGATTGTGTGCTTTCAGTTCCATAAATTCGGGAATCGTATGAAACTTCTCTCTCCAAAATGCCTGATCTTTCGCATAGCGTTTGGAAGCGAGATATTGTTGTTCACTATTTATATAGTATTCATAATCGTGAATCGTAGATTCCATCCTGCTTGCATTACCATCTTTCAGTTCGGCATGGTAGGTTTCCGTAATCTCATTCGTCAACTGGAATAACCCCAGGCCATCACAGATGATATGGTGAACCTGAATGATGTATCCGTATTGTCCATGACCTTCATACGTATAAAACTGACATAGATCTTCACTGTGTACATGAATCCGATGGTTACCCACATACTCAGTCCATGTTACACCAGTCAAGGCTGGGTCTTCTTGAATGTGCTTGAGTGATCTGTACTCATAAGGTTGGATGTATTGTTTGTTCTCACCTTGATCCAGTATAATTCGAGTTCGAAGCAGTTCGTTATTCCTCAAAACCCTGTTAATCGACCGCTCTAACAAGGTGAAATCGATCGGTTCCGGTATGCTCATTTTGGATGTAATCATCCATACATCTGAATTCGGATATATCATTTCCATATACCATATTCTTCGTTGATGCTCTGTTAAATGATGCAGATCGACACATACATTTCCCATCTAATTCTCCTTTATATATAATTTATCCTAAAATAAGTTAATTACAACTTATCATTCCACCAAAATTTAATCAATAACTATTTTATTTGTTTTTTTAACAAATTTATATATAATACGACATTAAAATACCATTTTTCGTATGGAAAGAATGAAAGTCCCAACCATCCCTTCTACAAGATATCCACTTCCGTTTCATTATTCGGTAAAGTTCGAACAAAATGAAAGCCCCGCGATCGATACAGAGCATCTGCATCTGACCGCGGGACCGAATTAACGTGAATTATTCCAAACTTCAGTGCTCATGAATTGCGACTAACCTGGGAGATTCGGAACAAATCTCAGCTGTCGAATACCTTTCCGAATTGCTCTGCTTGTTCCGTCATCTTCCTACTCAATCTTGCTCTTAATCCACTCATCCATTCCGGCTCATGTAACCACTGTTCTGCAGCAGACCGAAGCAAACGAACATATCCATATAGATTGGCAAAACGGCGACATGCGGGGAACATACTCTCCAGATCATAACGCTCTCCTGCCTTCGACCAGTACCCGTTCAGGAACAATTGCCTTTTCTGCTCCCACTGCTCAGGCTGGATTTCCTCACGCAGACTATCCAGACTCTGTTCCACATCCATCGCGTACCAGTGATACATCGAGTCATCAAAATCAATGGCATAACAAGACTTGCTTCCTTCGTCATAGAAAACGTTGTCCAGTTCAAAATCATAGTGGATGAGTCCGAAATTTTGCTGTGTCATCGGCCAAGTCGCAAAATACGTTCGGAGAACCTCCACCTCGTTCAGAGCAGCCGTCTCTGTTGAAAAATCCTTCAGGATTTCCTGCATCCAATTCAATACCTCCGTATAGTCCCAGCGTCGCTTCTCCTCCTGCTCAGGCATGAATTCGCGCGATAGATGATGCAGCTCACCCAATGCCTGACCATAGCTGTACAGGATGGAGTCATTCAAATCAATGCTTCCTAACTGCGATCCAGGTACTCGCTTGAATACGGAAGCATAGTACATTCCCCATGGGGCGTGAGCCTCTATGAGTTCTGTCCCTGAATGGGACGGTACCGCCTCCATGGCTCCATAATGATTCGTATGAAGATAACGCAGGAACTCCAGTTCAGCACTAAGGTTGATTTGATTTTTCTCCTCTACCGGGGCAAAACGAAGCAAATGAACTTCCCCCTGATCTCTGAACGGATACACGGCATTGGAGGATATGCGATAATACTGAAACATGTCCAGTGACTCGGGATCATAGTTCCAATTCTTCAGGATCATCTCGGCAAGGTCATTATGTTGAAATAAATATTTTAACTTTAACATGGGCATTTCTCCTTTTTGATCGTTTTATGTGCATTGCTTGTAGCCACCGAATGCCTATTTTTGCGCGCAAAAAGCCGCAGGCTATGCCTGCGGCTTTTAAAAATTCTGAGTATATGAGAAATTTGCACAAGCAAATAAACCTCGCATACGCCAGAAAAATTGAGCAGTTATATCCCTATATATCGGCAGATCTCAGACCCAACTGGGGAACAAGATGTGTTTCTCCCTTCGTCTGATAGTCCGCCGGAATTATTCAGTTTATGCTTACCTTCATTGTAGTGTTAGAACATACCATCTTAGACCGTCGTTTCATGACGCTCACTCCCTTCAAAAAACAGTTGTTTCCATAATAACCCATACAAGAAATGTAAGCAATTACAAAATGACGATATTTCCATCATCTTTTACTGGACAACCATCACCCGTTCCACGGTCTCGGTGTTGTCCTTATACCACACCATCACGATGTCTTCTTTTTGAAGATCAGACACTGGAATGGACGAATTTGCACTTGGGCTGGAATTGCCCGAACGCGGCGTGCCCATACCTTCAGTAATAGTGACATCATCACTTATACTCAATTTCATTTCCATTCCGGTATCCCTCCATTCCATGCTTGGAGATGAGGTGTCCTCCACCTCAAGTAACGCCAGCGTGATTGTGTTTCCATTCACGGAGAGGACTCTACCTGTCATGTCTGCATCCATTATCCCCTACATCATGTCCGGACTGCCTGTACGGTCATTCATGCCCGTGCCGCCCCTTCCACCTCTAGGCGTTCCTCCGTTCATGCCCAGGCCACCGCCAGTCGGCATGCCGCCACCGTTCATGCCTTGTGCAGAACCGGTGTTGGTAATATTTTGGGCGGTTATCACATCGCAAGCCGTCAGCATAACCAAGCATCCTAGCAGCAGGAGCAGCGTAACCGATGTGAAATATTTATTTTTTCGCATATGATCACCTTTCTCTCAGGGAATATCTCTCCAAGGTATCTTTACGATGGAATATGAGATCATACGTATCTTTGAATCCCATATAGGACAGCACCACCAACAGTGGATATACAGGGTAGATGTATCTGGACTTAATCTCCCACAGAATATAAAATCCGATGAATCCGAGAATGACCAGGATCAATGAGACTTCGTCAACCCGTTTACGACGAATTCCACCGACCAACCGGATGAGAATAAAACAGTACATCAAGAAATTCATCACATATACAATCCAGAGCAAACCTGTCCGATAAGCCGAATCCCCCTGCAACAGTTCTGTTATCGCATTGGTATAACTGTAGGAGCCTGCGATTCCGCCTCCCCTTCCTCTTCCGGCACCCAAGGAACTTTCATTGCCGATTCCGTATCGATCCATCTGGTACGTTCCTTCGGTCCAGGTCCAAATGACCTTTTTGTAATACATCTTCACCAAGTCACTTGCACTTGCTTCGGACAGCTTGCTGCCAATCTCTTGTTTAAACAATGCTACGCTTTCGGCCTTATTGTAGTTGGCCTGCCTCTGATAGATCTGATAACTCTCCATATTGTCCCAGAAACCAAAACGCTCCAGATTAATGCCCATATTCAGCCACATGTAGACCGGTGCCGCATTCTCTCCAACAGGTGCGCTCACGGCACCGGAGGATTGAAGAACCGCATTCTGAGTCCAGGTTGGTACATTAAACAACATACCCAGCACACCGATGGAAATGATGACTTTCTTCATTCCGATGCTCCGCATATTCAGCAGGATATATATGATGGCAGCGATCAGCACGATCACGCCGATGCTTCGGAAGTAGTTGCCCATCGCGAGAAAAACGGCGGCAATGACGATTGTTTTCCAAGACTTTTCACGTACAAACCGAATTAAGAAGTATAGGCATGATATCAGAAATGCAGTGGCAATCACATCGTTATAGATCAGGTTGTTCAGGAACAGGGAAGGCAGGTACGTCGCTGCAAAGATCAACACACCGTAATCACGTTCCGTGGATCTGTCGTTCACTTGTTTATACATAAGATAAATCATGAACGTCGTTAATGTTGAAAACAAAATATTAAACAGTTTGATGACCAGATAGTTATCTGGGAACAGGTACAGCAATGTCTTCAGGTACAGCACGATAGAGTAATTGAACGGGAACATGTGCAGATAACCACCCGTTTCAAACGACGAGTAGTCCTTATCGTACAGCATGTTCATGGCGAGTGAGAGCACGGTCTGTGAATCATCGGTGGGTACTCTCGGAAATACGAAAATGATGATGATCTGAATGGCCAGAGAACATAGCAGCACAATCGGAATAACAACCTTTGGGCTGTATTTGTTCAGTTTCAGACACAGAGCATATAACCCGACACCTGAACCAAGAAGCAAAAAAGTGACCGGGAGAAAAATACTCCACTGCTGCATGCCCAGAATGGGATTGTCTCCATACAAGGCGTAGTTGTACTGTGCCCGCACCAACAGGGACGAAGCAATAAACACCGCAACAAATACGAGCAAAATGAGATAAAACGACTTATGCAGCATCTTAGACATGCCAAAACTCCTTTTCGAATACAGGATTCCGTGAGTATTATAATGGCTCTGGCTGAAAAATCGCTGAATTCGAACAAACAATTTCATTCATAAAACTAACGAATTATCCCTCTAATGTCGATAATATACATCGGATACATAATATTATCATTTCATACTAAAAGGAGATTAGAACATGTTTATTCAGAAAAGGTACATCCGCTCGTTACTCTCTCTTCCTCTGGCAGGCCTGTTGTTCATGCTGCTCGGCACCCAGCAGATCGCTGCAGCCCCTGTCGATAGTCTGCTGCCTGAGCGAAGTGAGCAAGAAATCAGTCAGAAATGGACGCAATGGATGAGTGGCAAGGACCAACCTGCCACATTCACTCAGAATCCATCGACCAAGGCACCTTACGTCGCTGGTGTAGTAAGTGATTCCACATTAGAGCAGGCTCTAGGTGCAGCCAACTTCTATCGTTATCTCTCCGGTCTGGATGGAGATCTCGTTCTGGATGCTGCTCTCAATCGTCAAGCCCAACATGGAGCGGTCGTTGTGTCTACCGGAGAATTGACTCACTTCCCAGCTCGTCCGGCAGATATGGCGAAAGACTTTTTTGATCTGGGAGCCAAGTCGACTTCCAGCTCCAACCTGTACGCTTCTTATGGTTCTCAAGGAAACCTTGCAGTCAAAAGCGTTGAAGCTTATATGGATGATTCGGATGCCAGCAACATTGCTGCACTCGGCCATCGCCGCTGGATTTTGAGTCCGCAACTGAAGAAGGTCGGTTTCGGGATTGCATCCCGGGACAACAAAAACTATGCGAGCCACTTCAGCACCATGCAAGTGATGGATACGAGTCGTTCTGGAAAACTCAATTACAATTACAACTTGTATCCTAACAAAGGGGCATTCCCGATTGAGGCATTCAATGTGTCACAAGCCTGGTCTGCACAGCTGAATCCGGACGTCTTTGCGAAGCCTTCCAATTCTGAGGTACAGGTGGAGATTGTGCGTTCATCGGATCAGAAAACTTGGGTACTGGGAGCGAAAACCCCGGTTAGCAGTGATCCTGCAAAGGCATTTTTCAATGTAAATACCGATGGTTATGGATATAACTACGCTGTCATTTTCCGCCCGGATAACTTGAAGTCCCTGAAGGCAGGCGACACGTTCAACGTTCGCATTACCGGTTTGAAAAAGAAAGACGGGTCCAAAGCAGAAATTTCATATCAGACACGTTTCTTCTCGGTTAGCAACCCTTCACAAGACCCTGGAACCGATCCACAGAATCCTGGGACAGAACCACAAGACCCGGGAACAGAGCCGCAAGAACCGGATACAGGCAATGAAGATTACCTGGATAATCATCTGATGCAGTTTGAATATACAGCAGATCGTACGCTGAAAGTACGGGGAACACTCGCCGCTTATGCAGGCAAAACATTCTCTTTCCAGATCCACGGTCCTTCACCTGACGAAAAACATATTCGCACTGAAACGGTGAAGCTGGATGCTAACGGTCGGTTCAGTCTGACGGTTCCCAATCTGGGCGTGTCCGACCTGACCATCTACTTGCAAGTGGATCCAAGCTTTATGTACTTCATCCCTACAGCAAGTAATTCAAACGTTACGTATTCCTTTGAATAGAAGCGAAGCAAGAGCATAGGAATAAACTAAAGTGAAATGAAGTACGACCAGAGTAAAACCTAGAATCTAAAAACAAAAACAGTCGGAATGCATAGGCATCCGACTGTTTTTTTGTTTATGATAGGAGCGTTTACGATATGAGCTTTTGTTTATTACATAGATCGAACTAAAGATTATTTACACTTGCCACTTCGATGACAGAACAACCTACTGATCGCTACGTTCACGTGTAAACGTCTAGTTCAATTTATAAGCTGTAGTGCAGATTAAATTCAAAAATATCTAAGTATACTGTTCCTTGAATTCATTCATGTATAGAACCTCAATACAACCTGACCAATTCAGAATCGAACCAATAAAATCCTGTATGTCTAGTCCCTTCATTTCATACGTTTCTGCTGTATTTACTGTACCCGCCGCATCTTCAATCAGGGTTACTTTAAACCCCTCATGTTCAGCATTAATCGCTGTAAACAGACAACAATACTCCAGGTTAAATCCAACAATGAATACATGTTCAATCTGATGATCCAGCAGCCACTTTTTCAGCTCCGTATTACTAAACGCACTCGGTTTACTTTTCTCCAGAATAGGATGTTCCCCAGTATCGAGAACAATCTCCAAATTGGCACTTTTCTCATAATAGAGAGAGGATTCTTCGTTGACCCGGTCCAGATGTTTGGTAAACACAATAGGCCAGTTCATCTTTTCAAAAATAGTGATGACAGACTGAATCTTCGCAATTGGAACAGTTACATCCCTTAGACTTGTGAGCCCATATTGCACATCAAGTACAATTAACCCTTTATTCACCCGGTATCTCCTTCCATAGTAGGCTTGTCAGCCGCCAACACTCAATTTTTGCGTTTCTTTTCCAGTGCGATCTCCACATTTTCTTTCACCCGATACTCCACAATCCGGCGGATGAGATCCTCGGGCAATGGCTGATCCAGCGGAAACTGGACGGACCCCTTTCCCCCTTTATACTTGGAGAGTTCCTCTTGGAAAGCTTGAATTCCCCTGGGAGCAGGGTAAAACCCAATATGATGCTGGTATGCGGCAAAATGAACCAGATTCCCATGCTGTGCATATGTGGGCATCTTGTAACTGATCTTCTCTTCGGCGTTCGGAGCCGCTTCACGAATAATCTGTCTTATTGCCTGTAATCTCACCTGTACATCAGGTGCAAACTCCGAGATATATTCATCTACCAGCACAGAATAATGGTTACTCTCAGCCATCTTGGACTCCTTCCACCACGGATACTATCAATGGATTCGTGGTACGTGCATATTTGCTTATATTGTACTTCAAATGGACAAGCGGAACAGCTATTTTCCTGCAACTTGCAATGTTAAATTTGATTTTTAAGTGAACTAAGCCTTATAATACGTTTAAACAATTAAACATTATAACGGAGTGAGCCATGAACGAGTCGATGGGTAACCAAAAAGTTATTGATATTTTCGAGAATCTAAGCCCTTATCTTCAAGGTTTGGGAGACCCCGTTCGCCAGCGAATCATATCGTTGCTCATTGATCAAGAGAGCATGAACGTATCACAGATTGCAGAGCATGTTCCCATGTCACGCCCTACGGTCTCTCATCATTTGAAAATATTACGTCAATCCGGACTGTTATCGGTTCAGAAAAAAGGTACGGAGATGTATTACAAGCTGGAGTTCAACGACGCGATCGAATTGCTCAAACAGCTCGTTCATCTCGTAGAAGTGGAATGTCAAAGCTAGCGCATACTGCGCTGGTGAACTGCATTCCTTTTCTTCGCTCTATTATGTTTAAGAGTTTAAACATATAAGTACATAAACATATCAACGGAGGTTTAACGAATGATTAGAAAAAGAGTTCTCATCGCTGGAGGCTATGGTGCTGTAGGTGCACAGCTTGCCCGCATTTTGCATGACAGGCATCCTGATCTGGAATTGGTATTGGGAGGTCGTTCTGCGGGTAAAGCAGCACCTTTTCCATCCAATCGTGTCCAAACGGTTGTTGTTGATACCCATGCAGACGATCCACTGATTCACGCAGGAGAGAATATATCGTTAATCATTAATGCAGTGAACGATCTGGATGATCGGCTACTGGTATCAGCAGTGCGGAGAAAAATTCCACTTATCGATGTAACACGCTGGACTGAGGTGTTCAATCAAGCGATCCGTACAGTAGAGCAGGAAGAACTTCATGCGCCTGTAGTGCTATCCTCTGGATGGATGGCAGGAACGGCGTCACTCTTTGCCATGATACTTTCTAACTCTCTGCAACATGTCGAAGTAAACATTCATGCCCTATGGTCGCTGCGGGATAAGGCCGGCCCTGATTCGGCAGCCTTCATGGACCGGATGAGTATTCCTTTTCAGATAACCGAATCCAATACACATCGACTCGTCTACCCCATGACAGATCCGATTAAAGTTCATTTCCCGAACGGGTACACTACGCCATGTTACAGATTGGATACACCCGATCATGTCACTTTGCCTCACACGAGTCATATCGATTCCGCTAGCTTCCGCATTTCGTTTGATAGTAAAGTATCTACCTATGCACTCGCCGGATTGGTCAAAACGGGTGTATGGAAGATGATCAGTGGTGAACGATTCCAGCCATTCCGGCGGAAATTGCTCTATAATCCGGGAACCGGGAGTGCACATCATCTCGTCATTCAACTAAAAGGACTGGATGCAAAAGGGAACCAGGTTGAACGAACGATGACGGTCTCTGACTCACTCGGTCAGACCCACATGACTGCACTAGGCGCCGCGGTGCAAGCCGAGAAGATACTGATGTTGCCTACGGACGAGCCTATGGTTCCAGGCATCTATTATCCTGAGCATTTATTCGATCAACAAATGGACATGGATGCGGTTACTCATTTTTTCAAGCAATACGGCGTTCAATTATCATATTCTTAATATCCAGACACAACAAAATTCCGCGAAGCCGATCACTGCAACAGTGAGGCTTCGCGGATTTTACGAATGATAATGGAGAAATGTATCTTTTTAAGTACAAGCTTATGTCTGGCATTATAGGGTCACGGCTCGACCATTTGATTTTTCATCTCAACAGTTGCAATATATCTGATGATTTTTGATTGGCTTGAGCTAGCATAGCTTGTGTCGCTTGTAAAAGAACAGTCTCTTTCGTATTTTTCATCATTTCTTTCGCCATATCTGCGTCTCTTATCTTGGATTCTGCAGCGGACAAGTTAGAAGAAGCGTTCATAACATTGTTCAATACATGTCCAAGGGCGTTTTGGTAAGCGCCAAATCTAGCTCTGTGTGAAGACACATGCTCAATAGCTTTATCAATCTGAACGAGTGAGTTGTTGGCTTCGTGCTGTAAAGAAAGGTTAATGCTCTCTACTCCAATAGATTTCGTTCTAACATCTGCAAGCTGAACTTTATAAGTTGCTCCTTGATTAGCACCCACTTGCAAATCTAAAAATGTTTGGTCAGAACTTGAACCATTTTCATTTCCACTGATATCAGTTATCTTCAAATCAGTTATCTGGTAACTACTACCGTTCATTTCTCTTTCAAATTTCAGCATACCATTATCATCGACAGCAATAATTCCCGCACTTTTTTTTTGAAATTCACTGTTCAGATAATCTATAAATTCTGATGAAGAATAACTACCTTCATCTAAAATAAATGTTTTATTTATTGAACGTTCAAGACCAATTTCCCATCGGTTACTATCTGCATTAATAACAATACCATTAGTAAGATCAAGATTTGTCGTTAGAAAACTCTTCGTTTTGGGATTCCAAACATCACCTGGAATCACTGGACGCATAAAAAGAGGATTAAGTGCGTTACCTGAAACCAGTTGAATTGCGTTCGGAGAACCACTTGATTTGTGTGTCAAACTTAGAATGTAGTGTTTGTTACCCGGTCCATCACTTACATTAACACCAAAAGCAGGTGAAAAACTAGCTAAAATATCCGCTCCCACGTTATCAAACTGGTGATTTAACTGGTCAAGAAGTTCATCTCTGCTATACGTTCCTTCTGCAAGAACTATTGTCTTGTCAATACCCAAATCCTTAAAATGAAGAGTATCATTCACACCACTTTTAACCGAATAACCTATAGAAAAGTCGGCTTCCCTACCCAAAACTTCATATCGAATGCTGAGTGTACGCTCTTCCGTAAATATTTCATTAAACGCTGTTCCTTCTACTTCTATCTTGTGATTACCTGAAATTGTGCTGGTCAATAGCGTTCTCATATGTGTATCATCCCAATGACTGTAAGCATTCGAGAGTTCTACTGGAGCCCCGATAGCCCTTAGCTTTGAGTTGATATCATTATATAATGCAGTAGATGATCCACGATACACGCCCGCACTGATATTAATGGAATATGCCGTATCGTCAAATTTTATAGTTAACTGATCATTAATTCCGGATAAGATTTCGACTCCAATAGAATTCTGAATATTGCCACTATTACCAATCAAAGTGGATCTGCCGAGAGTGGATATATTTTCTCCTACATACGTAATGAAACTTACTGAGCCTGGTTTAATTTCTCCATCCTGATTAACAACTTCATTTAATCCATTATTCAACAAATTAATCCCGTTAAAATATGTATTATTTGCAATATCATTAATGCCCTCTTTAATCTGTCGAACTTCTTCCTGTATAATCAAACGATCCGAATCTGTTAAACTACCATTCGCTGCTTGCACAGCAAGTTCTCTTAATCTGATTAATAATGGATCCTGTATATTACCTAGTCCTGATTCAGCAGTTTGAATTAATGATATCCCATCTTGTATATTTCTTTCCGCCTGATTCATGCCACGAATCTGAGCCCTCATCTTCTCAGAAATACTCAATCCTGCTGCGTCATCTGCTGCCTTATTAATTCGTAAACCAGAAGATAATTTACTTGTTGATTCGGAGATTGATTTATTAGTATGTTTTAATCTATTAGTAATATTCAAGCCAAGTATATTATTCTTTACTATCAAATTCTCACCTCTTAATCTACTCTTTAACTAAAATGTATAGGACTTACTATCCATTATACTAGAGAAACATAATATCTGATAATAAATACAATAAAGTTTTGAAAATTATATTCACAACGTCATGGCCCGACCATTGCGCATCAGATAATCTTCTTTCGCTTTGTAATCCGGCATGATACTCCCAATACGCCGCCAGAAAGAGCGATCATGATTCATGTGGTGAATATGGCAAAGTTCATGAATGATGACATAATCGATCACTTCCAGTGGTGCCATCGCCAGCCGATAATTGAACGTCAGCTTTTTGTCCCAGCTGCAACTGCCCCACTTGGTGGGAGAATCTACGATCTCTACTGACTTCGGCTTCACCTTCAACTCTTGCTGATAGCGTCCGATGCGCTCCCCAATCATACGTTTACACTCGGCAAAATAAAACTTCTTCAGATTCGCTCGTAGCTCCTCTTCTGTAAGCCCCTCTACAGGGATTAAGTCATGCAGTGCATGCTCCTTGCCAAAAAGCAAAAACTTCCCCTTGCCCTCATCTTCGTATTCCTTGGCTTGAGGACCGTCAAGCGCCTGCTGCATGAGAGCGGATTTCTTCAAAATAACATCCCCGTGCTGCTCTACAAGTTGTCGGATCATGTCTTCACCGGTACCATTGGGTGCTTTGATCGTTACCATATAAGGCAAATCCATCGTGATGGACACTTTCTTGCGTTTGCCGTATTCGATATGACAATTAATGCTATGATTATTTAATTCTATAGTTAACATAATGCGCTCCGCTCCTGAAGTTAATCATTCAATCAAATCAAATTGTATACCATCTCCGACCATAATGCATACTGTTCGAAGATATATATGTTCGGATTGTATTTTTATACATTATTATGTATTATTATTTAATCGTGAAATCGGAGGTTAGATATGACGCATACTACGGATACAGAATACAAAACCATTGAAGAACTATCGCTTAACCACTGGCAGCCCTTGTCCACCTTACTGTATGACGGCTGGGTACTGCGTTTTGCCAAAGGATATACCAAACGTGCCAACTCCGTTCAACCGATCCACTACTCCACTCTGGATGTGCATGAAAAGATCGAGGAATGTGAGCGCATCTATGCTTCTAATCAGTTAAGTACCATATTCAAGATCACACCGTTTATTCAACCGGATCATCTCGACCAGCTTTTGCAAGACAAAGGGTATGGTGTTGTCGATCTGACTCGTATCCAGACTCGGAGTCTGGATGATATCAAAGAACCTGTGCACCAAGCTGTACAGATTGACGAACAGTTGACCATAGCGTGGCTGGATCACTTTTGCCGACTGAATCAGGTGAATGATCTGCAACGGGAAACGACCGAACTAATGTTGAACAATATCCGCACACAGGTAGGTTTCATCTCGCTGTTGATCGACGGGCAAGTCGTCGCGTGTGGGTTCGGTGTAATCGAGCGTGGCTATATCGGATTGTATGACATCATTACAGACGCAAACTTCTGGAATCGGGGACTTGCTGAACAGATGATCCTGCACCTCCTGCATTGGGCAAAAAAACAGGGCGCTACGTCCAGTTACCTGCAAGTGGTTGCAAATAATGCACCTGCCTTGAAGCTTTACGCCAAGCTGGGTTATTCGGAGATTTATAGCTATTGGTACAGAGTCAAAGAATGGAATGAGTCCTGACCATGCTGAAACCAAAAACTGCCTCCTTCTATAAAGGAAAGGCAGTTTTTAGTTTGTCTTCATTATTGTTAAAACTCTTCACACCGATTATCAGCTACTCCGCACTCTTTCTACAATGGCAGCTTCACCAGCACCTCATATTTCACGCCGGCTTGTATGTTCTTGATGATGTCGCCTGCAATTCGTTGACCGTCAACATGCACTTCAATCGCCTGGACAGATGCATCCTTCTTCATGTTCACATGCAGCTCAGCCCCGCGGAACAAACGCGTAACCGATGCCTCGTTCCAATCTTCTGGCAACTGCGGACGAACTTGAAGCCCTTCTGCGTGACCCTGCAAGCCAAACAATCCGTCGATCAGACAACGATACACCCAAGGCACTGTGCCAGTGTTGAACAGATGACTGGAGCGCCCGGCTGTACGTGGGAATTGATGATAAGCTCCGCGATAATAATTCGGGATAAATACGGGTAGCTGACCCCGCTGGAGAATATCCTCGGCATCGGGGCCAGGAATCATTTTACGCAGCAGACGATACGCCTTCTCCTTCTCTCCCACCAGATACAACGCATAAATATAGAAAGCCGCCGCGTGATTGTACACGGCTCCGTTCTCCGCACTTCCCGGATGTTTCTGCGTGACACGACCTACATCCTCCCGCATGGCGGTGAAGGACGGCGCGAGCTTCTCGACACCATACGGGGTCTCCAATTGCTCCTCTACGGCCCGGATTAACCTCTCCTGTTTCTCCTGATCCGCAGCACCGCTCATAAGTGCCCAGCTCTGAGGATTGATGTAGATGCGTCCTTCCACGTCTTTGCTTACACCAAACACAACGTTATCATCCGTAATTCCGCGCGCATACCAGTTCCCATCCCACAGATACTCATTCGCTACCGCATTGGTCTGATTGGCTTCCAGACGGAATTCCTCTGCAACCTCGGCATGCCCCGCCTGTTCACCAATGTCTGCCCACACATTAAATGCATATGCCGTTGCAATGGTCAGCCAGCCGGATACGCCTTTGCCTTTGTATCCCACCATGTTCATCGGATCACACCAGTCACCCTGATTGATATAGTTCAACCCACGCGCATCCCGCTCATAGATCAACCAACGCATCGCAAGATTCATATGTTCCAGTACGGTAACCTTCTGTTCACTGTCTGTAAAAGCAACCTGTTCCTCCAAAATGCTATAGTCATTTGTTTCATCCAAATAGGTCTTCATACAGACCGGAAGCCAGATACAGTGGTCGGTATGAGGAACCTGGTTAATATATTTCAGTTCTGCGTCCGGGTGCAAAATAATGCCGTCTGGCATCGCACCGCTTATATGCTGTTGAGACAAAGCGGTCAAGAACGCAGCCCGCGCAATCTGCGGCTGAATATAACTCATACCCATGTTGTCCTGCAAATAATTCCGCGTCTGCGGATCGGTTGTCAGACGATTGGTTTTGCCATGATAGTACATCTGGCGAGGTAGCCAGTGATTCACGACATTATCTAGCCAGCTGTCCGGTGTCTCAATCTGGATGTTCCCTTGCCCTTCCGCAATATAACCGGCATACTCCTGCTCGGCTGCGGTGAAACCATCCTGTCCTTCCTCATTCTGCTTCACAAAATAATGCTGACGAATGCCTTCAATCTCTGTCTCATCATGAGCCGGGCCAAAGATGAATCGATACGCCTGCTCCGCTCCCGCTTCCAGTTCGACTCTATATTGCAATACAGCTACAGGTGTCTCGTACCGTGCATCTCCACCTGCGAGTGTCTCCGACTGAAGGGCGGAAGGATTATGAAGTCCGCCTTCGCCTTCAAAGCTCTCATGATTTACTTCCCACGCGGTCGGCTGGTGATCTGCAAGCAGATAGGTCTTGTCACTATAGTTTTTGATTTTGCTATAATCCTGATATTTCTGATACGGCGTAATCGCCGAACAGACAATGCCCTGCAAATCTTCCACATATGAACCGGATTGGTTCATCCATGACATATAGCCGACCGTATAATACGGGTAGATACTCAGCTTGCGTTTTCTCGAAGACAGATTGGTTACCTTCACACGCCACAGCTCCACGACATCTTCCTTCGGCAGACGCAGGGACATCTCGATGCAAATGTCGTCTTGGACGACTTTCCAATGAATATCGTGTTTACCGACAGCGAACGTATAGCTATCCGCCTGCTTGCGGACCGGTTCATACGGGGCGGAGAAGATTTCGCCACTTACTTCATCTTTAATGTAGACAAACCGTCCCGGATGGTGGGCATAGTACGGCTGCTCCGGTTGCATAAACGTCTTCGCTTCCAGGTTGGGCGCATACGAATATTTGGCAGGTTCGGGCTGCATGAATTGGGCCACCGCGTACCCCCGGCAATTCACATGAATCATCATCTTTTCATTCCAAAGGAATCCGGATGCCTTCGGTAAGCTTGTCGGGCTTGTCAGTTCAACATATTGATTATCTTCCGTTGCTTTAATCATCACTGAACCTCACTTTCAGATGTTGGAGTCATAAGACAGAAAACGTTTTACATACTTGTATACAACTTTGTTCATTATAACACGAGAACGCTTACAAAGAATTGAAAACTAAAAAAAGAGCTGAGAAACTCAGCCCCGATTACGTTCCAATTGTTTTTCGATGCCCAACCTGTCGATCTGTATCCAATACGCTGCAATTCGTTCGTTTTCCACTCGGTATACCGCACTCGCAATTTCAATCACTGGCAGGTTGGTTGGGCTGTATCCGTCCACTTCGCCAACATGGGTACCCGTTTGTCTCCAGCGCACATAGACTTTGTCGCCTTGCGTCAGCAACTCCAGAATTTCGAGCGAAAACTCCCCGTAAGCTTCAATCATTTCTCGCACATGATCCGCATAATCGGAAGGGGTTCGAATCACCGTGACCTCTTCTTCAGATATCACTTGATGGGCCAGTACCTGTTCCGCCATCACGCTACTTGCATAATCAGGGTTTCGGCCTGATCTTACTTCTTCAAAAAAGGTTCTGACAATCTGTTCTGCTGTCATACGCCACCCCAGTCTATTCAAATGTTCCGCTTATATATAAATATGTAGTAACTCTTGTATTTTAACATGGTCCCCCGGCTATGGAATTACAACTGTTCTATTGTTCTACAGGACTTAAATTAGCAAAGGATATTAGAACCAACACCTCTTTATACGACCTACATTACAGATAACAATGATCCCAAGGAATAAATCTATAAAAATAAAGAACACCATTCACCTTCATCGGGAATGGTGTTCTTTATTAAATATGATCACTGACCTTTTCATCCAACGTTTACGGACTAACCGTACCGCCATTCGCATTCAGTGTCTCGCCGCTTACATAGCTGGATTCCTGGCTTGCCAGGAACACAAATGCCGGAGCCATCTCGGCAGGTTGTCCTGCTCGACCAAGCGGTGTGTTGGAGCCAAAATCAGCGAGCTTCTCAATTGGCTGTCCACCCACGACCTGAAGCGGAGTCCATACCGGGCCTGGTGCAACAACGTTGACACGAATCCCTTTGCTACCCACTTGTTGGGCCAGCGCTTTGCTGAACGTATTAATTGAAGCCTTCGTTGTCGCATAATCCAGCAGGATTGGCGAAGGTTTGTACGCTTGAATCGATGATGTGTTGATAATGGAGCTACCCGGTTTCATGTGTTTTACCGCTGCTTTGCAGAGCCAGAACATGGAATAGACATTCGTTTTGAACGTCGCATCGAATTGCTCGGTGGTCAGATCTGCAATCTGCTCCACAAACTGTTGCTTACCTGCCACGTTAGCGAGGATATCAATCCCGCCAAGCTCTTTTACCGCAGATTCAATAAGTTCCTCGCAGTATTTCTCATCCTTCAGGTCACCTGGCTTCGTAATCGCTTTGCGCCCAGCTTCCTCAATCAGCTTCACGACTTCCTGTGCATCTGCTTCCTCTTCCGGCAAATAAGCCAGAACGACATCTGCACCTTCACGGGCAAACGCAATCGCTGCCGCCCGGCCAATTCCACTGTCAGCTCCTGTCACAACCGCTTTGCGTCCCGTTAAACGTCCGCTGCCTTTATAACTTTTCTCACCCGCATCGGGAACAGGAGTCATCTCACGCTGGAGCCCCGGCTCATCCTGTTGCTGTTTCCACTCCGGTGTAGCCTTCGGATATTGTGTCGTTGGATCTTGCATGGTGTGCTGGTCTTGATTAGCCATGTTCAATTCCTCCTCGGTTATTTACAGTGATCACTGTGATCACAGAAGTTGTTTTCATAAATGTTGCACTCTTTCCTTTGTAACCGAGATGGGTGAAATTTAAACTAAGCCCGCCCGAATTCTCTGACAGCTGTCTAACATTGAATCTCCTCTAACAGGAGATTGTATAATAGAACATGAGGTGATCTCGTTGAATGCAAACAAAGAACCCTATTCCATCGGTGAAGCAGCCAAACTGATCGGCTCCACGGTGAAAACGATCCGTTATTATGATGAGATTGAACTGTTACAACCCTCCAGTCATACGGAAGGCGGGCATCGACTCTATACAACGCAAGACCTGTGGCAACTCGAACTCATTACAACACTACGTTATTTGAATTTCAGCATACCGGATATTCGAAAACTCATGTCGGGTGAACTGGCGGTAGCACAGGCGTTAGATCTGCAGATTGAAGCCTTGGAAACCCAGATCGGCACGATGAATTCCATGCTCTCCGTTTTGCAGCAAGCGAAGCAGCATGAAGAAGACACTTCACTGCACTCGGAACAGTCTCTCACGTATATCTCTAGTCTGGTAGAATCGCTAACGGCCAATGCAAGCAGCCGAAAACAATTCGTTGCTGCCAAGGTGGATGAATCTCATCTGCTGGACAGCATTCCGCAGGATTGGAGAGTGTCGTTTCTACACTTTTTCGATAAATACATGATGAAAGATACGAAACTGACGGCTCAACAAACACTGGCCTGGAAGGAAATTCAGGAGCTGATCAATGATCCGGCCTATTGGGCTGATCTGGCTAGGTTGGAGGTTCCGTTCTTCATTATGGCAAATCAGCCACAAGTCGAAGCGGACGTCTGGGTGAAAAAAATGGAGGCTATTCGCATTCGCACTACCGAAGCGCTGGACAAACGGTGGGCTATCGACAGCCCTGCTGTGCAAAGCATGGTGTGGGACTTTGTGTTGATGTACGCCAGTGCTGAGCATGCTGAAACACCTGAAGTATTTTTTAGTAAACAGGCCCGATATATGCTGGACTCCGTGACCGATCGTATTTTGCGTTTTAACAAGCTGTGCAAGGTGATCAATCCCGAATGGAGCCAGATTGTAGATGGCATTAACCTGTTGCAGGAGGGCATGCGGTTACGTTTAAAACAAATGGAAGAAGACTGAATTTCAGTCTCCTTCCATTTTTACGTTTAGCCTTTTTTCAATGAATAGGATTCATGTTCTCCCACTTCCTTGTCCATATGGAGTGGTTGCCCTTTCAAGTAGTGGTTGAAGAAATCAATCGTTGTATCGTTGACCAAATGTTGCGTCCCGCGCGCATCTACACCCTGCGTCCATTCGAGCAGTGGAGAGATCAGGTAGAGGTCGGAGAAACTCAGATGTTTGGTGTTGGTCAGCTCCATCCAGAAGTTCCCTCCTGCGGTTACCGGCTCATAGCGCTCGTACACTTCCTCATAATATTTCTCGGCTTCCGGACGGGTCGTGCCCATCGCAGCAATTTCCTCGTCACTCATGACACTTGTGCCTGCAACGGTTGAGTATGCACTCATCATCAGGAACGGCTTGCCCACGCCTTCAGCAGGGATACGCTTCTCGCCAAACAATACGCCATCCATATTCATGCCTGCTTTCACACGTGGATCATCCATTAACATCTGCACTGTCGTTGCTCCGCCGAATGAATGCCCAAACATGCCGATCTTGTCCAGATCCATATGTCCAGTAAAGCGCCCACTCGGGTCCCCCTCAGCCAACTTCTCTACCTCATCCAGTACAAACTGTGCATCCTTCACCCATGTCTCATTCAACTTGTCCATGTAACTGAACTGCAGCTGCTCAAAGCCTTCTTTTCCTTCGGATTCAAATTGCGCCACACGTCCATCCGGGAATACGGATACCAGACTGCTATACGTGTGATTAATGCCCACAACAATGTAACCTTGACTCACCAGCTGCTCGACCTGGAACGTATTCTGATTTTCATAACCATGCAGACCATGGGAGAAAAGAACAACAGGATACGTGGCTTCGGCATCAGATAACTGAGCTTCCTGAATCGCATGCGTTTTGACCTGACTCAGACTGGAAAATAAAAGCTTTGGCAGTTTCAGCACTTCATTGAAGGCTGGCCCGTAGATCTCCGGCTTATTAACATAAGGGGCTGTTGCGCCCTCTGCGTCTGGATTCGTTGGGTACCAGATCTGCACCATCAGCTCCCGTTTCTCTCCGGCGTTACTCGTCAGAAGTTCGTCCCGGCTGTTATCTGTCCAGTCGTAGGATACCGTTCCGATTCCATAAGGACCTGCTGGCTTGGCAAACGTAAACACTGGGAAGAGCAGCGGTAAGCCAATGCTCACAACAGCGTATACCACCACCATGAGAGACGTTGCGATGATTCGAACACGTCCGAATTTCCCCGCCACAGTGGATGTGGAAGATGACGTCTCGGAACGTTTACTGTTCAGCGAGGTTGCACCTGACTGTTGCTGGCGTCTTGCCTTTGTAAATAACACAACCAGTGGAACCAACGTGAGCAGATACGCTGGAATCATCGGCCAACGAAGTCCTTCGACCACACCATGGATGATCAACAGCACACCCGATATGGCGAATCCACTCCATACCATTTTCCGAAAATGTTGACTC
Organism: Paenibacillus sp. SZ31; assembly: GCF_012912005.1. Classification (GTDB taxonomy): domain Bacteria; phylum Bacillota; class Bacilli; order Paenibacillales; family Paenibacillaceae; genus Paenibacillus. The sequence continues at coordinate 88,644 of NZ_JABBEA010000016.1, read as the reverse complement.
TGTCTCCCGATTCCGATTACCCCCACGAACATAAGCAGGTTAAAAATAAGATAAATCCATTCTACTGTCCTCATAAAACGTATGCCCCCTTGTCTGCCTCCTATCTTAAAACCTCCAGTTACAGGAGATTCAAGCATGAATTTTGCGAAAAAAAATGCACTCCCTGAATGACGCTGAATCACCCGCAGGTTCTCCAATCGTTTCAAGGAATGCATGTATGATATTACGATATAAGTTGATTTTTGAATATTAGACTAGCGATCTTCCCCGCCATCTACCCGTTGTCTTTTTCCGATGCCAAATGCGAAATATCCAGCCACCACGATGGCCATGAACGTAGCTCCAACAATCAGAGGTAAGCGCGTATCCGGGTTAAACGCCATACCGATGATGACGAGAATCAGATACACAATAATAATGTAATTGCTGATCGGGAACCATTTGGACTTGAAGTTATGATCTGCCATCTCGTTGCCCCAACGCTTTCTGAATCGGAACTGGCTGAACGCCAGCGCGAACCATGGAACCATACCCGGTAGAACACTTGCACTGTAGATGTACAGGAACAGCTTGGAGTCCGGCATCAGGTAGTTCAGCACAACCCCAATCAGCAGCAAGGAGATCGTAATGACGATACTGTTGCGGGGAACTCCGCCTTTGGACAGCTTTTTGAAAAAGGCAGGTGCCTGCCCATTCTCAGCCAGCGTATACAGCATACGTCCCGCACTGTAGATCCCGCTGTTACATCCCGACATGGCCGCCGTGAGTACCACAAAGTTAATGATTCCCGCTGCAGCCACAATGCCGACTTTGGCAAAGGTGAGCACAAACGGGCTTCCCGTCTCTCCTACCTCGTTCCAAGGATACAGGGTTACGATTACGAATATGGCGCCGACGTAGAAAATAAGAATACGCCACACGATATTTTTGATCGCTTTACGCAAGGTATATTTCGGATTCTCCGCTTCGCCTGCTGTAATACCGACCATCTCTACCCCCTGATATGCAGCCGTTACGATACACAGCGCGAAGAGGAAACCTTTGATGCCTCCAGGGAAGAAGCCACCATGACTGAACAGATTCGACAGACCAATGGCCTGACCCCCATTCCCCCAGCCGAAGAAAATGAGTCCTGTTCCGATCACGATCATCGCAACAATAGCCGTCACTTTGATCATCGCAAACCAGAATTCAAATTCCCCATAGAACTTCACGGCCGCCAGATTTGCCGCCGCAATGATGAGCACCCCAGCAAGTGCAGGCAGCCACTGTGGAATATCCGGGAACCAATACCCGACATAGATACCAATCGCCGTAACTTCCGCCATACCCACCGTAACCCATAGGAACCAGTAGCTCCAGGCGGTCAGGAATCCGGCAAGCGGACTAATATATTTGTGAGCAAATGTAGCAAACGAACCGGTTACCGGCTCCTGAATCAACATTTCACCCATAATACGCATGACAAAAAAGATAACGATACCGGCCAGTAAATAGGCCAGCAACACGGATGGCCCTGCCCATTTGATCGTACTCGCCGATCCCATGAACAAACCAACGCCGATTGTACCTCCGAGTGCAATCAGCTCTACATGGCGGGGCTTTAGCCCTCTAGATAGTTGCTTTGATTCCAAACGATTCTCCCCTTTTCTTGTGTACAGCTTCCTGATGTAATCTTTAATTTTCACATTCACATTAACGCAATGCAGAATTACTCCACCAAATTGTACGAGATGTGCCGCAGAAATACAACAAGGAATGTGAGGAAACGGATTCACTACACATATAGGTATAGGATAACCGCTTAATGAATATGGCAGTCAGATAAGGTGAAGTCTGATTGTACAAGCTGAGCCCATTTCAAAGTGTGGAGTAGAACGATAGTACAAAAAATACAAAAAGAACCCCCTTCAACAGGAGGCTCTCTCAACTCTACTACTTATTACCGAACTATTGCTGCTTCATCATGGCAGGCAGTTCATTCAAAAATTCATGCATCGTGTAGGCATCACGTTTATTCCACTTTTGCTCCACCACATACACATGACCGTTCTTAACCGCAGGAAGGTCCTTCCATATCGCTGACTTCATCAGTTCGTCATTCTCAGCGGAATCTTCCCCTGCCCCAGCTGCCATCAGGAATACGTGATCCCCGGAAAATGATGGCAGACTCTCAAGTGATATTTGAGCCCATGGCATTTCTTCATCAATCGTTACCTTTTTCACCTCATTCGGTATATCCAGTCCATAAGGTGAGTATAAATCGGCAGCTAGCCCTGTCGTCATAACATACAGCGTACGATTTGTGTTTAAAAATATCGTTGCCGTCTCATCCGGACCGATGTTCGCACTCTGTTTGAACGCATTCCAGGCTTGCTCCGATTTCGCATCATAATCTTCCAGCCACTGCTGTGCCTCTGCCTCCCTATTCACCAGAAGACCAAGTATAGGCAGGCGCTGCTCCAATGGAGCATCTACATCGATTCCGACCGTTGGCGCCACTTTCGCAATCTGATCCAACTCCTCCCCTTGAGCGTGAAGACCTGTGATGATCAGATCTGGCTCAAGCTCAACCAGCTTTTCCAGATTCAACGGCGCACCAAGATCTTCAATGTCCTTGACTTGATCCTGATATATTGATTCGAATCGGCTATCCTGACCGACTGCATCTGCTCCAAGTACCAGCATGTCCCCGAAGGTTTTATTATCATAATAGACGATCCTCTGCGGATCAGTTGGTATCTCTACCTTACGTCCCAGATAGTCCACGTACTCTTTGGTTTCCGGTTTCTCCGCAGCGGCTTCCGTTTCTTTTACGGCTGTCTGCTGCGTTGTTCCCTCATTTACCGACGCACCTTCATTGCTACTACATGCACTTAGCCCGATACTCAGCACCAGAACCGCACCAATAGACCATCCCCATCGTTTAACAGTATACATGACGTTCTCCCCATTCGCTCTGTTTTAATGATAATCATTATCACTATCTTCTACCTATAGTAACGATCCAGCATAGACGCATCAATGGACAATTCTAGGGCTTTTCAGACAATACTTAGCAGATGTAACACCAAGTTATGTTCTATCTCGCTTATCAATTGGTTGAAAATAGAGAGTATTTACACTATGCTATTCCATGAGAATTGTTATCAATTAGTAAGGGGATTGTGGCATGAAGCTTCTATTACATACCGATCAGGAACATGAAGTCTACTCGCTTAGCGAGATTGATTTTATGGAGGAACCCGTCAACATACTGCCTTCGCAAGAGCATCGTCTCCTCATTGTCATTTCGGGAAACTTCAGGTTGGATCTGGGGGAAGAGACGCTTACTGCCATTGAAGAACAGTGTTTTTATATTCGACCCGGAGGCAACATTGTACTAACCAGGCAGGATCATGAGCCGTTCGCTGTCTATATGTTTTCTTTTCATGTAATCAACGTTCAGACTTCGTCCGTCTGGTTCGACACAAGTCCTGCCTTTGATGAAAGTACGTTGCGATCCGATCGTTCCTATTCCAGCGTGCACACCATTATTCAGGATATGATTCGTCAACGCCCCTATATCAACAAAGCAGAAAGCAATGCCTATCAACCCATGTTCCATATGCTGATGCTGTCTCTCTCTGAACAGAATACGAAAGCTCCCTCTTTGGAAAATACCAGAGATGCCGTTAAACGCACCCTTATCTATTTGCAGGAACACTACGCCGAGAAAATTAAAGTGCAGGAACTATCCGATATATCCGGGGTTTCCTTATGGCAATACAATGAGCTGTTTCGCTCACTGACAGACAAAACTCCGATTGAATATCTAACCGAGATTCGTTTGAATCGAGCCAAGGAATTGCTTTTGCAGACCGAAGAAACCATTGAGTCCATCGCCCATCAAGTTGGATTCAATGATCATTATTACTTTGTCAGACGTTTTCGTCAGAAGACCGGGTTGCCTCCTAGAGAGTATGCAGCGATGTATAAGCAAAGCCACACGGACAAGGACATTCTTTTCCGTGACTCTACAGGAAGGTTGTTGCAACTCCCCAAGGACAAATCACGTATTGTATATCTGGATCGTAATACCGCAAGTGACTTGATGGCCCTCGATTTGTTCCCAGTCGGTAGTCCCAAGAGTCTATTAGGCCAATTCATCGATACCGCTCCAATGCAAAACACAACCGAAATCAGCTTCCCCCCCAAGCCTGAGGAGATTCGAAAGCTGAAGCCCGACCTTATTCTCGTCGCCAACTACTATGGCATCTCTCTGGATGAGATGAATACCATTGCTCCAACCATTGTGTTGGATCGTGAGCAAACATTGGAAAGCCGCTTGCGGACCTTGGGCCAAATTTTCGGCAAAGAAAAAGAAGCGGAACGTTGGCTGATCCGCTATGACGCTATCGCCGAATATATGTGGAATGTATGCAAAGACGCATTCGTACCCGGTGAAACTGCCACAGTTCTTGTCGACAGTAATGATGGCAAACTCTATGTCATGGCCTCTCAAGGTCTCACAAACACACTGTACCATGCCAATGGATTCAGACCTCCTCATGAAGTAGCGACACTAATAGAGCAAGGCGAGGCTTTTATTGAGATCGCGGAAAGTGATTTTGAGCGTTATGTAGGGAATTGTATTTTTATGATTTCTGCAACTCGAGATGGGGATGTCACTGACCCTACTTCTTATGAGCGCGACATGAGTTGGATGGAAAGCCCCTATTGGCGTGATCTTCCTGCGGTGTGTAACGGCAAAGTGTATCACGTAGGGCAGCACTGGAATATGGATGGTGCGCTGGAACGAATGCAAGTGCTACATGCTTTGCCAGAACTGTTACGTAGATCTGTAATGAAGAATTAACCTACTTGTGATTACATTCAAAAATGGGAGGCTTCACATGCCTGACTTGTTGTTAGTTTTATTTTTGTTTAACCTATCTCTCTTCCTGCTTCACGAAATGGATGCCATTAGGCGATCCGAGTGGAAACTGTTTATCGTGTTGAAAGATATGGAAGATGATAAAGCCTACAGATATTTCACTTGGATTCATTTACCCATGTACACGATCATTCTTTCTCTACTTTTTAGCTCGTATCAAACCATTACATTTTGGGTCCTGGATATCTTTTTCATCATACATACCGTATTGCACTTCTTTTTCGAAAAGCACCCTCGCAATGAATTTAAAAATGGATTTTCCAGATCATTGATCTACCCTATGGGAATAATCGCTTTAATTCATTTAATATTCCTAATCATCTAATCTGATCCACTATTTACATCTGTATTTTATTGGTATATAGTATAGCCGTTAAGAATCTTAGCGCTAACATAAACTGAATAAGGAGGGGCTCCAATCCGTTTCGAAAAGGTTTTTGGTTTACATCGAGTTAAACTATAAAAACACTTTATTTTGAGAGGATGGGCATTCTATGAAAAAACGCATTAGCACATTTTTTGCACTTATTCTAGGCATCTCCCTTCTGTTTAGCCTAACGGCTTCCGCTAATCCCGCCATTGTAAGTTACGGAGGTACCTATTACAATGCGCTCTCGGCCGGACAAGGGTACGCCTACATTCTTCCTAACGCCAAAACGACCGGTACCAGCGTGAAAATTACGACAAACACAGCTAATGCCCTTCAACTGCATTATTACTGGAGCTATAATAATACGACACTTGATCTGGGTACAGCCATCGTAAACAAAACCATTTATAACAGCGGTTCAGCCTACTATAGCCCGGGCACGCTGATCACTGTAGTAGAACGTGTTCCAGGTTCGACAACGGCATACCCTAACGTAGCCTACACGATTTCTTTCAATTAGATCAAACATAGATCACCGATCAATCTAACCTACGACCGCTAATTGCGGTCTTTTTTTATATTGATACACTTCTTTGCAATAATAGATTGAACTAAAAAATATTTACACTTGCCACTCCGATGACAGAACAACCTTCCGATCGCTGTTATCCCCCAGATTATTCTGAATTAAATTTTCATAGGTGATAATCTGGTAATAAAGGTGCAGTGTATGCTTCCGAAGTAGCTTTCTTACAGAAAGCTTTTAGCTCCGCTTCTTCAGGTTCTTTCTGTCCTCTACGTTCTCGTGTAAATGGTTCGTTAAATCTCTTATCTGTGGAAGTGGCACCCCTGGCCTTCTCCAGCAAAACGAAGATCAAGAAAAACATAGAAGTCATATCGCAGATGAAAAATCTGAAATCATTGCAGCTATTCAACGTGGAGCAGAACTTACCTGATCATCTGTTATCTTCTTTGTATTGTATTCATTGCAAAACGTCAGTTTCTCCAAACATAATTACGAGAGCCAAAGCGTTCTCCCGGATCACGTAGAGCATATCACCCTGCCGTTTAGTGACGTTGAATTCATACCTGACTTCGCGCCTGTCTCCAGTGTACGCAAGGTTTTGCTAGGTTCTCAGACCTGCCAATTCCAATCACTGGATTCGTTCAAAGCCGTTCCTGATGTAGAAGAAATCCACTTGATTGCGGCCAAAAAACTGGCCGATATATCATATGTAGCCCAGTTGCATCATTTAAAGATATTAGATGCCAACTTTGCCCCTGTAACCAATTTAAGCCCCTTCCATGAGCATCAAGGTATCGAAGAAATACGACTTAGAGGCTCAGCAGTGGAAAGTTTTCAGGGAATGGGCGTCTGTCCCAACCTAAGAGTACTTTATGCAGAGAAAACCAAAGTGAAGGATCTGCATCATCTGGCGGATATGCAAACATTGAAAAACCTTGATGTGACCAAGCTTAAACCCAAGTCGTAGGATTTCATTTCTACCCTAACCGGCCTGGAGATATTGGATTTATGTAAAACATCGTTCTCCGATCCAAGTCTGCTATTGAATCTGTCTAACTTAAAGAAAGTACGATTGTCTGGCAGTGAGGTAGACCCTGAATCCAGCAGCTTCAAGGCGTTGGAAGAGCTGATGTTGCAGCGTGAAGGTAATCTAATCATGAAATAGAATTCTATAAACTAACAATGACTATGGAGGTCTACTTATGCAGCAGCATCATGCAGAACGAGTTGAATTATTCGTTTCCAACACTCAGATCATCAAGAAGTCGTTCAAATGGCAACATGGGATGATTCACCGTCTGGCTGCCTTTCTCTATGCAGCGGAGAATAAAGTTGTTGATGCAGAAGCCATTCGCCAAAACCAAGAGTTGATCAAGCAAAACACGAAACTCTTCTCTGCATTCAGAGGTAATTCGGCTATTAGTATTGCTACCATGCTCTCCCTTACAACGGATGAGAACACGAAGCTGGCAGATACCCTACATGTCTATGACCTCATGAAAGAGATCAAATTTCGCACCTCGGATTATCTGGTTATTGCCGCCTATCAGATCGCTACTCAGGTATCGCCTGATCAGTTTCAACCTACGGTCGAGCGGGCCAAATCATTTTATGACGGCATGAAAGCAGAGCATCGCTTCCTTACTGGACAGGATGACTACATTTTCGCTGCCATGTTAGCCCTCTCCGATCTCGAAGTGGATACCGGTGTGGCACGCATGGAACAACATTATGGTAAATTAAAGCCGGAGTTCTCCTCCAGAAACAGTGTGCAGGCGTTAACACAGATACTCGTTCTTGGAGATGATACCCCGGAAGCAAGTGCTCGTGTGATTGCGTTAAATGAAGCTTTTCGCAAAAGGGATCTTCGAATGGATAAAACATACACACTGCCCTCTCTCGGTATCCTTTCCCTACTGCCTTCTGACAGAGACTTATTAGTGGATGAAGTCGCGGAAACAAATGACTGGTTACGGAATCAAAAAGGGTTCGGTGCTTGGTCGATTGACAAACAGGAGTTGCTCCTGTTCTCCTCTGCGTTGATAGCCATTCAACATGTGGAGAATCTGCGAAACGGTGTGCTTACGACAGCGATCTCAACCAGTATCACGAATATTATTATCGCCCAGCAGGCCGCCTTGACCGCAGCTGCCGCAGCATCGGCTGCTGCCGCTTCTTCATCATCGTCGAGCTAAACGTGACCATGTTACCTTCAGATAAGTTGAAAAAGCCCCTCCCGAGTTCAAGTTCACTCGGAAGGGGCTTAAAGCATTCAAGCCTAAACCTAAAATAATGTTCCTCATTCACTACGATACAATACCCGTATCCCGGAACTCTTCCACGAAACTATCCAGCCAATCCGAACCATAGTCCAGCGCACCCATATCACTCTCAATAAAAGCAACATCCAGACCCATCACCCAGAATCGGCGAGTGATAATAAAGAGATCAACCGCCTGTTCATCTTCGGCAGAGAAACTTCTGACTGAACGATATCCTGCCATTAGCGCATCCCATAATGCTGCTTTTCGCTCATCAGACTGTCTTTTTCGAACTTTCACTTGAGCTAAATCATAGGCACGCCAGCCTTTGGCTGCCCACTCGAAGTCATAATGGATAAACTGATGATCCTGTTGAAAAGCATTATTATTCCCATGCATATCGCCATGACACAAGCCGAAGTCAAGACCTTGATTCGAGACGGCAACAATGCGCTCTTTTAATGTTCTTGCAAACGTTTGAAGAAATGCTGCTGCTTCATTGTTCTCACCGATGTAGTGGATGATTCCCTCAAGCGGCTCATCAATAAGGAACTTCAGATCCAGCTCATATCGTGGCAGCTCCACGGTCACCTGATCCAATACCTTATGCAATTCAGCGGCAGATTGACCAAAAGCGTAACAGGACTCTTCATCCTCAAGATTGTTCTCTGTCCCCTCAATATACCGAAACATCACAGCAACCCGCTTGCCTTCCGCAGCCTCCAACACCGTATATCCCGTATGATCTTTCTTCTCGATGTATTCTCCGATGTCGGTGTGTTCCGCAGAAGCTAGAACGTTCTTCAGTTGAGACAACAGCGATAGTTCGTACTGAACATCTGCCTCCGCAATTTCAGTGCGGTAGATACGGAGAATATACATGCCAGTAGACGTGCGAACCCGGTAGGTATCATTCAATCCTCTAAGCCAAAACAAACATTCTTCCCATGTTCCAATGTCATATTGATTACTCAATGCAGACTCCAGGTACCTGGGGTTAAGCACTGAACGTAAAGCAGTCGGTTGAATGGACATATGGTTGCTCCTTCGGTTTAATATGATTATTCTCATCTGATGAACGATATAATCCTTTCACCTATCAACCTATAACATAGTATATTTTTCATTTATTTTCCAGAATATATATTTTAACACGATCTCTTCAGCGGATTATACAGGACTATTGGCATTAACTCGCTTTCCAGATTTCAGCAGGCTGATACGCTCTGGATCGGTTCCAGCGCTCGACAATGCAGCACATTCACGAAATGCAAAATGTTTGCACCCTCTACATTTCTGATCATCCAGATGCCTTAATGCAAAATTGATAGCTTCACCCGTATGTTCAAACATGTGATCAGGACCAATCCGTTCAATCAAACCTGTTCTCTTCAACATCTCTAAAGGTTGTGCCTGAATGCCTGAAAGTAAAATCCTTCCCCCAGAACTCTCCATATGTTTGACAATATGGGCCAGATTGGATTCACCTGTCGTATCCATAAAGGGCACCTTGCCCATACGCAATAGCAAAATACCTGGTCGCCGATGAATCGAATCCATGACCGACTTCTCAAACCTATCTGCGGCACCAAAGAATAACGGCCCTTCAATTGTATACAGGCTTATTTGTGGACAATCATGTCCTTCGCGGACCATGTGGGCCATGACTTTCTCATGTTTATGATTGGGATCAGGCAGCACTTTGGCAACCTTCAACATCTCACTCATTCGCTTAACAAATAAAAGGACAGCCAGAATCAACCCAACCTCTACAGCTGTCGTTAAACTTGTAAATACGGTCAGTAAAAAGGTAATGAGCAAAACGAGCGAATCGCTCGTTTTGGTTTTCATGACATGCATGAACGATCTCCGTTCACTCATATTCCAGGCCACCATCATCAGGACTGGAGCCATACTGGCAAGTGGAATATGGGAAGCATATGGCGCGAACAGAATAATTACTAGTAGGACGACTACACCATGAATAACCCCAGACAATGGTGATACAGCTCCAGATTTAATATTCGTTGCCGTACGTGCAATCGCTCCTGTTGCAGGAATACCACCAAATAACGGTGTTACTATATTAGCAATCCCCTGTCCAATAAGCTCCCGATTGCTGTTATGGCGACTTCCGGTCATACCATCGGCAACAACAGCAGACAACAACGATTCGATTCCGCCCAACATGGCGATGACAAAAGCGGGTTGCACCAAGTTTAAGATTCGCTCCCACGTGATCTCAGGCAAATGAAATTGAGGCAAGGAGCTTGGTATCGCACCAAAGGACGATCCGATCGTAGTTACCTGCCCTTCAAAAAACAACGCTGCGACTACCGTCGATAGCACCAGACCTACCAGTGATGCAGGCACCTTCGGTGCAAATCTCGGCACAAGCAGAATAACAGCCAGACAACAGCCTGCTGTCAGCAAACTATATATATTAATGGTTGAGATATGCACCCCGATTTCTTTCATATTGGACCAGAAATCTTCATGCTTCTCAATCCCGCTTAGTCCCAGAAAATTAGCAATCTGCCCACTGAAAATAATAACGGCAATACCTGCCGTAAATCCAATGGTCACGGGTCGTGGAATAAACTTGATTAACACCCCAAGCTTAAACAACCCCATTAGTACAAGCATCACTCCAGCCATGATTCCGGCAATCAATAAATTCTCATATCCATACTGCATCACAATGGCGAAGAGGATCGGAATGAATGCCCCTGTCGGGCCGCCAATCTGGAACTTGGAACCTCCTAGCAAGGAAATGAGAATCCCTGCGATCACCGTTGTATACAAGCCATACTCCGGTTTGACCCCGGAAGCAATAGCAAACGCCATACCGAGTGGAATCGCAATAATACCTACAATTAACCCTGATAACAGATCCTTCCGAAAAGCAGAACCATTGTACCCCGCATATCTCCCCATCCATTTCATCTGACTTAACCTTCTTTTCTTCATATATTTGAATATTTGAATATAATAAGAACACTACGCCCCTGCAAGCACCCTGTCAATCGCAATGCTCACACTTGAGACGTTGATTACATGCAAAAAAACAAGAAGTTACCTGAACTTACTTCCGGTTCCTCTTGTTTCGCGTGTTTATGTTTCTTTGCGGATATCTTCCAACATGGAAATGGCATCGACCAGATGATTGTCAAAAATCTGTTTGGCAACCTCCAGCAAGTCTTTAATCAAAGGGTCTCGCAGAGAATATATGACCGTAGTCCCTTCTTTCAGACCCTGTACAACATTTTTGCTACGTAATACAGCCAATTGTTGCGAAACGGCGGAGCCTTCTGACCCCAGGATACTTTGCAACTCGTTGACGTTCTTCGCCCCTTCACTCAGCAACTCCAGAATCTGAATCCGCATGGGATGAGCCAAGGCTTTGAAAAAATCCGCTTTAAACTGTTGTATGCTCTGATTCATACGTTATACCCCTTTATTCAAACTTTTGAATATATAAAGATCATAACATAGATGCGATCATAAGTTTCATTCTATAACGTGACGATCAGTACCTGCTACATACCAGCCTTGACCTTGAAGTATACTTCAACCTTTATACTATACATAGCAACCTTCAATGCTGAGAGGACGAACCTTAAATGAGCATACAAATTTATAATAAAAGACGCTCTGTAACGAGCTATCTATTAGAAAAATACATCGGAACATTAGATACCAAGAAAAATCTATCGACACGTGAACTTACGCAGAAACATCTGGAGCACATGGGCGTTGAGAACATTAAGCCCTATCAATTAGGTAAAGTTAAATTAACTTCGCCTATCAAGGAGCGTTCCTATGAAGACATGCAGGTATTTACTTTAAATGACCAGGGTTCCCCTGAACAACGGGTGATTCTCTATATCCATGGAGGTGCCCATACGCATCAACCACTGTCTTTTCATTGGAAGTTCATGGATCATATGGCTCAGGCACTGAATGCCAAAGTGATTGCCCCCATCTATCCCAAATTGCCACACTTCAACTATCAGCATACGTATCCCAAACTTTTAAATCTGTATCGAGATATCATTGCATCCATAAAAAGTCCCTTACAGCTAACCATTATGGGAGATTCAGCAGGAGGAAATATCTCGCTAAGTCTTGCACATTACCTGAAGATGCATTCTCTTCCTCAGCCGAAAGACATCATTCTATTATCGCCATGTGTGGATATGGTTCTGGATAATCCCGTTATCTTCGACTATGAGACCAGAGATCCCATGCTGGCTGTGGAAGGGTATGATGTGATTCGTCGGATTTGGGCAGCCGATAAACCGTTGGACGATCCGCTGATTAGTCCAATCTACGGGGATTTCGAAGGGCTTGGCAAAATTAGCATCTTCATCGGAACCCATGAAGGTTTATTTCCTGACAACATGGAGCTTGATAAAAAGCTGACGGACCAAGGTATTGAGCATCATACTTTTGTTTATCCCAAAATGAATCACGTCTTCGTACTGTATCCGATTCCTGAAGCCAAAGACGCTAAACATAAAATCATTAATATCATTAAACATGTATCACATGCATCACATATATAAGACTACAACGGAAAAAAATCCAATAAATTCTCATTCACTACTTGTAAATTGTATTATTCCGGGTATAATACTCGGTATATAGAAAAGCGTAGCTGACTGGAGTGAATAACGCCATGGATTCTTTGACACAAACTTGGGTTAACGATTATTTGGACTTATATAATTTTGCCCGTACAATAGAAGACTCGGAATGGGCTGAAGATATTCTCAGAAAGCTTCGTGATCAGAAAGATGCGTTGCTGGAGGAAGAACGGAAAGCTATACTGCTCCGTGAATTGCTTATAAGCTATGACCGAATTAACAAGCAACTGGTGGATATTTTCAGCAAGCTTCGAGTCGCTTCAGAAGGATACCAGACGGAATCCTTACAGGAGCAATGGTTCAAATTAAAGCTGATGCGGATTGATGTTTCGCGGAAGATTCTTCAATATAAATAAGAAAAAAAGCCGGTCTGCAGTTCGTCTGCTCAACCCGCCCTATTAAAAGGCTTACTATTCTTTGAACTGCATACAGTGAACTGTTCTGCAGAGTTGTAAAGCCCGCCAGCTTTACAATTCGAACTTGGTAATCAATGAATTACATGGATGCTTTCTTCATGTTGCTCATCATGCCCATCATAGTGGTCATCATTTCGTCGCACTCTTGCATGCAGGACATCATTTTATTCATATCCATGCCTTCCATCATGCTCTTGTCTTCCATACATTCCATCATCATCTTCATGGATTTCATTTTGCACATCATTTCTTCCATGCACATATTCATCATCATGTTCATCATCATCATATTTTCCATTCTCCATACCTCCTATTAAAATATAGCAGACTTCCTTTTTTTAGAATAAACGATAGTCTACGTAAAAGCAATCTTTTTCCTCTTGCATTTCCATAAATTTTCTTGTATAATACGCATTTAACTCATCAATCCAGTCGGGAATACAGGCTTTAATAGACAATGAATACAACTAAAGCTCAAGCATTGGCTGATCGCCGCAGGCTTGAGCTTTTTTCGTTATGAAATAGAACCCTTATCCGTTCCTACACTGATTTAATTGCGCCAATCTTGGTGATCACCGTGTCATACGGATCTAATTCCACGGTTTGTTTTCCATGCTCCGTATCAATCGTCGTAGATTGAACCTGATCGCTATTATTGATCACAACCAATATGTTGCTCTCAGGGTAGTAGGCACACTCGGTATACAGGTTATCCGGAATATACTTCGCCTCACCCACCTCATTCCCGGCAAAACGAATCAGATTCTGCAGCAATCTCGTATTTTCCCAATTGAATTCGAACGAAGACAAGTAGATGCCTTGGCCTTTTCCGAAGGTGTGTGTGGTCAACGTAATGTTACCATCTGTCTCGTGCAATACCTTGGCTGTCCCATCCGTAAGAAATATGTTACCTTTACCTTTTGATGCGATATTAGCATCTTCCGGTACCAAACCATGCTCATCCCCAACCTCATACGACCATTTTCCATGAACAACTCTTGCACCTGTATCCTCATCTACCCCAAGCACATGCGCCATTCTGAAAAAGCTGTCGTACCCTTCAATTGCTGAAGGCTGATTGATACCCATAAAGGTACCGCCTTCGTACACCCACTGGGTCAAGATATCTACACATTGATGGTCATTCCAGTGCTCTCCACCACTCCAGGCAGAACCAGCGGAACCCGCATTAATGACGACATCCACATCCTTCAATGCACCCTGACGAATATCATCAAAATCAATGAATTTCACTTCTATTGGTAAACCGGATAACGCCTCATTCACATGAATCAGATCATGCATATATGTTTCATGAAAATGACCGGACAAGGTCCACGATCTTAACTTGCCCCAGCTATGCAGGATGGCTACCTTTGTCTTGATCTGATACGGTTTTCCCTCTTGATGCAGCTCTTTCATTTCCCTGAATTCATGGGCAATCTTCTCAATATAATCCACAAAGTCCGGGTAAGGCTCAACCAGATGCAAATATCCACCTAGTCCAATCCGGTCGATCGACTCACGCAGCAGCGCACGCCGAATATTAATCCAATATTTCTTCGCATCCAGGGTAGGATCTCCACCCTCCTTGAAGGTAGGAAGCCCGCCTAAACCAACTGGGAACAAGTATGGATGCAATCGAATCTCATGGGTATCGACCTTAACGCCTGAGCACATCCTTGCCTCATAACCGGAGAACACACATTTGATCATGCCGTCGAATCCAAACTCTTCAAAGCGATCATTGTACGGCTCCATGCCTACCCAGCTGTCATCATAGAAGACATACGCCAGCTTGTCATGCTTGTGCACGATATCAATCAACTTTTTACCGAATTCAATGACAAAATCATTGATAAATGCCATCCAGTCCAGTTTGCGCTGATCCGCAGGCATATGAGTGACCTGATATTTACCGCCATTCACAAAGTCTTCGGCTAAGAGTGAATACCCATATTTTTGAGCAAACAGATCCAGCGCTCTCGAACTTACCGTGAAATCGTATGATCCCCAATCCGAGAACAGATGGCGATTCCGCTCATCACTGCCCCAGATCCAGGCGAAGTTATAAAATAGGGACGTAAAACGTACAACGGTTGTTTCCGGGTGGTCTTGGCACCACTTTTCCATCCAATCCAGCAAATAGGTTTGGGTGTCTGTATAGATCGGGTCAATCTGCATCAGATGCTCTTTGTCCCAATTATTCGTTGTGTGATTGTACATGGAAATCTCTTCCCAGATCCGATAGACCATGAAACTCACCGTATATTTATGCCAAGGAGCAACACCAGTAATGACAACATTGCCAGATTCCCTTTCATAATTCCACTGTCCTCTAGGTACCTCTTCCCCAGTCGTTCGATCATAAACTTGCCAATATTTAAACGCTTCTTTCGAATCATTCACCCTGAATTGTTCAGCGAAGAAGTCCTCCATCAGATAGATGGATACATAATCTTGTACAGCAACCTTCGGATTCGTTATTAGAAAACATTGCTGCAGCTTATCCAGATTACGGGATGCCCACTCATTATGATCCCGAATAATGCAAATGGTTGAATAGATGCCATATCCGGCATTGATAATCTCATCGGACAATTTCGTACCGTCACTGTCACGGATCACATCGGCACCCCAGCGATCGGCAAGTTCCAGCGTCAGTGCCTCATATCCGGATTCACCCGGTAGTGTAAAAGAACCTTTGGTTGGTTTGGACATTTTGGTTCCCTCCCTATCTCAACATATCGGACAGAAAAGCGAGTGCCAGGCCCTGACCCCAGCCCTGAATCCAATCTTTTGGAATATTGCGATAGCCATCCCGATCCTTCATTACCGCCGTACCGCCCGATACACCAAGCACGCGCCCATCCTCGCTAATGTTGTTCAGGATACCTTCCAATGCCTTTTTCACATATTTGGTATGCAGTGGATTGCCATTATTGATCATGGCTGCTGCAATACCAGCGGAAGCTGACACCTCTTCATACGATTCTTCGTCATCCAAAACCGTACGCCACAAGCCGTTCTCGGTCTGCACCAGCTTGAGAGCCGCCAATTGATCGCGAAGAGCACATTCTACATCCATACACTGCGGATACAAATACCAGTCGTTCAATTGCGGTTTCACTTGAGACATCGTATAGGCTCCCCAAGCGTTTGCTCTTCCCCAGTAAAATCCGGACATGTGGTCCTTGTTAATATTGTTATAACCGTGATACCAGAGACTGCTGGTCGGATCTTGCAGGTATTTGATATGCCAGTAATACTGATTCAGCGCATCCTGAATCATGGCTTCATCTTTTAATTTGCTACCTACGCGGAGCAGGAAAAATGCCGCCATAAACAAGGTGTCCGCCCAAGCCTGTTCCGGAAAATCATTGGAAACGGATACCGTATGCTGAAGCACATTGTCTCCAAAGCGAAGCGCATGGTTCTGGAGATAATCGACTTTGCTAAGGACAATATCCCAATATTTCTGATCTCCGGTTTCTTCATATAAAGTGATGAGCACATGACCCATGGCACATGTATTTACCGTCCAACTTGGCAGACCCAGCTCGATATATTCGTCCGCCCATTTCACCAGCCTGTCCAAAATCTCTTGGTTACCTGTCGTTTGGTAGGCTCTCGATACGCCATAATAAGCCACACCGCCGGGCCAATCCCATGTCAGATCCATATCCAGTGTTTTCTTAGTAACGTTCTCGATTACGTGTAGAATCTGTTCCCTGTCATATTTCACTTGAAGCATTGTTATTCCCCTCTCCCTGCGCACACGCCCCCAAGTGCGCCCTGAGAGGTGTCCGTCCATTTTTGTAAACGCTTTACTTATTCCATTGTACGCAGTAAAATAGTCTCAATCTAAGCATATTCGCAACAAAACTGTGCAATTTCAATCATTTATACATAGGAGTCCTCGAAAATGCCCAAACCGAAGAAACCTGTCATTGAATATCGCCACTACAGCCTGCCCATTGATTTTCCTGTCCTGTTACTCAGTGGAGACCGCTGGAGAATATCCGATATCAAGAGTGAGCATCTTCATTTCCATAACCACATGGAGATTGGCATCTGTTATTCAGATGGAGGCATCATGGAGATTAAGGGGGAATCTGTACCTTTTCGGGCAGGCGACATCACGTTCATTCCCCGCTATCTTCCACATACCACATACAGTTCGCCTAATAACGCCAGCCTGTGGGCCTATATCTTCTTTTCACCTGAAGAGCTCTTTCGCCATTCGCTCAAAACAGCCTCAAGTCACATTGAACCGAATCTATGGGCTATTCAGGGAAACAATTGTATTCTGAATAAGGAACAGCATCCCAAAATTCATATGCTCGCAACATCAATCGTAGAAGAAATGAAGCATCAGTCCCCCTACTATCGGGAGAGCGCGTACGGCTTGTTGATGTCTCTATATATCGAACTGCTTCGAGTTCATGCGAGTAACGAGAACTGGTCAGCGCAAGATCAGGAACGGAATCTCCAAGGTGACTTGGTCATCTCACCTGTGCTGGAGTTTATCACGAAAAATTATATGATGCCCGTGACCATCGATTATCTCGCTGATCTGTGTCATCTGAGTACAACGCATTTTCGCCGCAAGTTCCATGAAATTATGGGAACCACACCGCTCGATTTTCTGAATAGTACCCGGGTCGAAGAGGCATGCAAGCGATTGAAAAGCACGGAGGCCTCCATTCTGTCCATCTCCGAGCAGGTTGGCTTCCGATCCATCTCCAGCTTTAACCGTTGCTTCGCCAAACTGATGGGAGAATCGCCCAAAACTTGGCGCAAAGGGGCTCATACCGAAGCACAATCTGCAAAAGCGTCCATACTGGAATTTACGGGGTGGGTATGAATTCACGTACAACATATTGAAATAACCTTTCTCATAAAAAAGATACAAAAAAGCCCGAAAGTCGCAATGACTTTCGAGCTTTTCCAGTTCAAATCAACAACTTCATGTTTACAGCAAATCCAGTTCCACAAGTAATCTGCGGACAAGCGTTGCCATCTCGGCACGCGTTACCGGAGCTTTTGGCTCAAGTGTCGTTGCCGATTTGCCTTGAATCAGACCCAGTTTCACCGCTTGCGCGGCACTGTCTTTGGCCCAATCAGACAACGTTGATGCATCGGTATAGCCGTCAAGGTTACTAGCTGCACTACTCACAGCTGGTGCAGTATGTCCTGCCATCTCGTATGCACGGATCAGCATGACCATCACTTGCTCACGTGTCATGGCATCCTGTGGACCGAAACGGTTACCGCTGTAGCCCGTCATGAGGCCATAGGCAGTTGCCGTTTGTACCACATCGTTGTACCAATCTGCTGCCTTAACGTCTGCGAATGTTGAACTTACGCCTGTGTCTGGTTTCAGGCCAAAGGCCCTCACCATCAGTGCAGCAAGCTCTGCCCGAGTCATGCTACGCGAAGGCTCATATCGAGCAGATGACACGCCATTCACGATGAGACGTGATGCCAGATCGTGAACCGCTTCGCTTGCCCAGTGACTCTTCATGTCGCTAAACGAAGCGTCATATCGGATTGGCAAGTATACGCTGTTGGTCATACTGCTGGCGATGGCAACCATCCGGCCTTCCCGCACTTCGAAGCGAGTAGGCACATGCCGCAAGCTGCCATCAGCCTCAAGAACGACCACTGTCGATACGGAGCGCTCGTCCTCTCCAACCGGCAGGTACAGTTCTTTGGTTGTCATTTTCAAAAGTTTATCAATCTCGACTGACTTGCTACCGTCACTTGCCGTCATGTTGAAGGTAACCGGGGTTCCTCTTGGAATCGTGCGGCCTTCGCTGGCAAGCTTCGCAGCAAGCCGTTCGTATGCCTGATCCGGTTTACCTACATTCAAGCTTACTTTGATATCCTCGGCCTTTTGCGCCGGGAACGCTGCTTCAAGTGCGTTCAGATCGATGGCATTCCAATCCAAACGGTAGCTGCCCCAATCGCTTTCCAAATCCATCGAAATGTCTTTGGCAGCGAGTTGTTTAATCAGATCTGCATCCAGTTCGAAGCGAAGTTGCTCCAGTTGGCCCGCAACGTGCAAACGAATTCGCTGTCCTTGCTTGGCTGCATCAAGCAGCGCTTCTCGCACAGGACGAGCAACCACAGTTGGGCCATTGACGCCTGGCGTAACATCGACCAGCAACAATCCATCCTTCTGCACTGCATCCAGTTCCAGAGGTATCTTCATGTCGCGGCCTCCAACGGCACTATCGATGGCTACGCCACCCACCGTCAATGGACCGACAGGCACATTGGATGCCGGTGGTTTGATGCCGCCAGAACTTGGCTCGCTTGGTTCTACGCTTGAAGATATCCGCTCATTCACCTTCACCGCAGCAGAGGATGCTGTCGTGAGTTTTGGCTCACTCGTTGTTCGTTTGGCGATAACAACCCACTCGCCTGGTTTTGCTTTGATGACTTTATCGGAAGGCAGCGTGTTCCATCCGCTGATATCCTGTTCGAATGTTGGCAGCATCACTTGCGATTGCTCCGTGAAAATCCGGTATGCCAGTTCACTGCCAACCATGTTGCCTTTGTGTCCGGCAGCGCTGATCGAGACACGTGTCTCTCCCTTTTTGCCCGTTCCGATCGTGGATGCTTTGATCGTATCCATGTAATCCGGTGGTGCAGCTCCCGTCTTCGGTGCAACAACGGATACGATATCCGTTGTGCTAAGCTCCGTACCTTGCCATGTATAATCGGCCTGGATTAAAGCAGCTCCGACACGTTTTCCGTCAAGAAGGCCATCATCTTGAACGGCTGCGTTCGCTTCACCCATAACCACACTGTAGGTGATGCTGTCGTTGTCTGCGAGTTCACGAGTTCCATCCGTATACTCAACATAAGTCTGAACCGCAGCTTGTTCTCCACCGGCAACAAGTTCTTCCGGCATAACCAGTTTCAGTCTGCGCGGCAGCTTGAAGTCGCCGTTCAGCACCTCAACAACGGCAGAGTTCACATTGCCTGCCGCGTCCTCGGTTTTAATTCGGAGACGGGTCTTCATGCGGTTCGCATCAATCGGCACCTCATGTTTAAAGACTCCGTTCTCGTCCGGTTTGAACTGTGCCAATTCTTGATCACTATCGGCATCCGTAACTGTCACTTGGGCATCGGTCATCGTTGTACCCTGTACGAGCGCAACGCCTCCCTGTGCCCGTTCGCCTTGTGAAGGTGAATCCAGATAGATCATCGGAGCTGTCGTATCAATCGTCACGTACAGCATTGTGACGGACATATCCCCTGTGCTGGTATTGCGAGCTTTGAGCTGGACTGCGTATACACCATCTACCTCAAAGTTGAACTTCAGCTTGTCTGTTGTTGCAAGGTCAGTGGTGCCAAGCGAACCATCGTCCGTTGAAGCCTCTACAACAACGTTTGACTGATTCGAAGCCACGTTCACGGTTACCTGATTCGAACTTGTAACAACCTCGTATTTGTTGTTGACCACTTGTTTGTTATCGAGCGAAAGCACTGGCCCTGTAGGGGCAGGAAGCAGCTTCGTCCCGCTATACGTCGTTGTGGATAAACGAAGATTCGCTTGCTCATCCGATGCCCGTTTGCGTGCAACCGTAACGCCGATGCGATACGATTTGCCCGGCTCCAGTCCGGAATGACGTATCTCTTTATCCTCCATGGCAATGGTGCCGTCTGCATTGCGCTGCACTTTGCCGTCCGCCCCCAGCTTAGGCGTACCCAGTGCATTCCATCCACCCACGATCACATGATACTTGCCATCCTTGAGCGTGGCTTTCAAGTCGGATTCACTGTATCCTTCTTCGCCGAACGGATCATACAGATGTCCTTGCTCATCCGAAGCGGTCAGGATGTAATTGAACTCCTCCGCTTCTTCATCAGCTGTTTTGGTGATCGCCGGGAAAGCGACCTCGAACTGCCCGTTACCGATGCTTCTCGTTTCCACTACTGGCACGGCGTTCGGAGCAAACGGATCTACGAGCGTATACCCTTCTTGTGAAGACAAGACAGAGAATGCCATATCCGTTTTCAGTTCCGTACGCAGATAATATGTCCCTTGTTGCAGCAAACCACGAAGGTCTGCTCCGCCGAGGTACGCAATCTGTTTCACGTCAAAGGTCATCTCGCCGGATGCACGACCGTCAGCACCAATATCGGCACTTTCAATCTCGATGCCTTTGGCAATCATGATCCCTGGATCAATGGATTCGTCCGGTGTAGGTGTGGCCTGCAAACGGTCCGAAGACAGATACAGATCAACCGTATCTCCAGGCGAAGCGTTGTCCACGGTCCAGGTTGCTGTGAATTGGTCCGCATCCTGTGGATCTATCGCAAGTTCCGTCGAAGACAGTTCCGGAAGTACCGGAATGTTCATCAGCTTGGACTTGACCGATTGACTGGACGTCAGCGTCCAGCTTCCCGTTTTCGCATCGTCTTGTGGAATCGCCACATAGATCCGACGGATATCGGTTCCCTGAAGCTCTTCTTTTTTGGTCACTGTTGTACCATCGCTCTTCAGATCACCCTCTTTAGGTGCTTTGATAATCTGTTCAAACGCCGTTGCATTCCGATCGGTTGCTTCTCCGTACACGATATCATACGTGCTTCCGTCGTCACGCTTCAGAGTCAGGGTAGGTCTGGTTGTTGTAAAATACTCCAATTCAAGGAGCGCATCCCCTGTCACTCCGCTCATCGGGATCTCATGCGTTTTCCCTCCATTGGACGTACGAATGCCACCAATGCCGAGGTTTTGCGAGCTATCCTCGATCATATCAATGCCGTCTCCAACGGCGGTGTATCGAATCTCGTAACGCTCAGGCTCCTCATTCTCCCATGAGGTCGCAAGCGTCTCTATTCCCGTTCCGATCTGTAACAGGCGCGGACCCTGTTCTGGATCATTAATCGACAGGTGTGCGAGTGCTTCGTTATCCAATGCCGATCCATCGGTCATGAATGAAATGCCGCCACCCCAGTAATATTTGATGCCCAGGGTGAGGAATAACAAGGAGATCCCTGCCCACAGTTCATCGTTATTAACCCCTGCACGAGTTCCAAATCCTAAACCGCCGACAACCGGCACTGAACTTGGTATCTGTATTTTGGAGCTGACCATGCCTTCAAAATCGACTCGTCCCTTCTCCAGGTTCTCGCCGATAAACAAGCTGGCACTGCCCACGATGATATCCCATCCACCGACATCAATCTGTGCCCTGGCTCGGATAAACATCGGGCTGGCCCATTGGGTCTGGACAAGCGCTTCCGTCAGCATCGGGATGACTTTGCTGCCTTCACCGAAGCCGAGTTTGCCCACTACTTTGAATCCGGTAGCTTTGAGCGTCAGGTCTACACTACCTGAGAAAACAGCCGGTTTCTGTCCCAGCTCCATATCGATGCCTGCCTCCAGCGTCAGTGGCAAGCGCTCGGTACCACCGGCAATCGTCATCGCAAGTTCACGGATCGCGCCGCGAATACTTGAGATTTTGGTAGCCGGATTGATCATGATGCCCGGATCAGGAAGGTCCGATCCAAAAGCAATGACGTCGGGAATAATTCGTCCGTCGGGAACTCGTTTAAAGGCAAGCTCCGCACTAATGGAGAACAAGTTCTCCAGCTTCGCCTCGAAGTTAACGCCGTACGAATTCATGACGCCGTATTTGTTCGGGTCTTTATAGTGCGTAACATTGATACCGCCTTTTACGCTATCCTCGGAGTCCGGTTTGAACAAACCGATTTTATTATCCAGTTCAAACGCCAGTGAGGAATCGATGCCCACGAATCCCGTTTGGTTGAACATAACGTTGCTTACTTCCCCGTTTACAATAAACATCTTCATTGCACCACCGAAGGATACCCCATCCTGCCTCAGTACAAAGTCATTGAGTTTCAACCCAAAGCCATTCAGCGAGAAGGTAGGTGTTGAAAACAACGTGTGTTTATTAAAGTACACATAGGAGACAAGCAGATTGCGGTATGGATTGAGCGCATCGCCCAGCATACCGTTAGCCCAAGTCAGGGTTCCGTTCAGGGTAGGGTCTTCCGGATTGCGTCCTTCCTCCCATGCCTGCTCTTCATCCGTCAGCTTTGATTCCGTGCCGAGTGACTTATCGAATCCGTTGTAGAAATCAACGGTCCATTCGCCCGAATGGAACACGAATCCGCTATTCGCCACGCTTAGCGTACCGTCGCCACCCACAAAGAGGGTTTGCAAGAATGACGTGTCCGTATTGGCTCTCAAATCTTTGGCGAGCGGGAAATTCCCTGTTGAAATGGTGAGGTCTTTCCCGCTGTAAGCTACACTCTTGTTGAGAATCGCAGGTTCTGTATCCGATTGAACCGTGTATTGGGCATTTGCACCCGTACCGGACTGCACGATCTTACCGCGCACTTCCAGAACAACCTCCTGCTCGGTATCATCATCAAGTCCTTTTTCGAATGCTTCGAAGGCTGCTTCATTTTCGAACGTTTGGACCGCATATACCGACGAAGCCGATGTATCGATTGCCCCAGCTACATCCAGGGCAGGGTCCAGCTTGCGTGAAGCTGCTACCATTTCCTGTTTGGCAGCTGTCAGTATCGCCCGGTCCTGATCCAACTTTGTTTTGAACTGCGTATCCGTCAGGTTACCGTACGTCCACGGTAGCACGCTGGCAAACGTCGCTTTATCACCAGTACCTGCATTGAGGTCCAGTTTGGTTTTAAACACAGCGAGAATTCCGGCTTTGCGAACCCGGTTCTCTTCGTTCTCGGTTATAGCAAAGGTCTGGTCTGTCTTGAAGCTCAGCGCTTCAGCCATCTCGGGAATGGACTTGTCCCGATAATCCACTTGCACGGCATATTCACCAAGTGGCAAGATCGCGTCGTTCAACACTTCGAGCGTTGTGCCATCCGCCTTCACCTTTTCCCCGCCACGATATACTAGCTTCAAATCTCCCGCGAACCCGTTTCCAAGCGGCTGGGATGTTACAGATCGGGTCACTGGCACTTTGTAACGATCCCCGTTCTTCACGTTCACCAGATACATGTCAAAGTTGGCAGCGGTAGACGTTGCTTCATTGCCGACATTGTAGGCAGCAATATTGGACACGTTCAGCGTGATGTACTTCTCGTCCTTGCTGTACGCTTCCTCCGGTGACATGGCGTAGACCAACGTCTCTCTTAATTCGCCAACCGGTGGCAGGAAAATAAAACCTGCTCTTGACGATTCATAGATTGCACGAATTTCCGATTCCGGAAGCCCCTCGCTCTCTTGAGCAGCCGTCTCCAGCTTTTTCTCTGTCTCCGGGCTGCTCACCGTCACCATATACTGGCGCGTTGAAGGCCAGGCTTTGCCTGTACCCTTCACTCGCCATTTGGCTGCGACGACCTCGCCCGGTTTATACGGAATGAATTCAATGCCCTGTGCAGCTTGTTCCGGCGGAACATCCTTGCGGAAGGTAAGCTTCTGGCTTGTTGCATTGAGTTCCTTCCCATTCTCATCTACAAAGCTCAGACCTTTCTCCAGTGTCAGAGTCACATCAATCTGGCTATGGTTTGTGTTGAACATCTCCAGGTTCTCGATCTCCGTATTCACTTCGAACACACCGTCATTAACGTAACCCGTCTCTTCCTCATTGGTCTCCAGCTTCTGCGTTGGATCAAGGAAACGAACATCGAATACCTTCTCCGGGGATACAATCTCGCCCAAGCCGTACACCAGTTCATACGAGTGTTGGCCACCAGCTTGAACCGCATCAGGCTCCCAATAGAAAGCCACGGCCGTATCGGCTGTACCGTAGTCATTTGTATCCTGCGTGAAATCAAGATTCTCGTCCGGTTCATATTCCCATTTCGTTCCGGCAAGATTGGCCCAATGGCCTACCACCATTTCATCAACGATGTTAATACCGCCCTCGAACAAGTTGTTGAATCCATAGGCAATGACATTTGTCGCCAGCGGGTTGCTCAGATCAAGCTTGTCCCGCATCACCCAGTACGGTGGCAGTTTATGCAAATTGTACGCCTGCTCGTCCACGTTTTTGTCATAACCGAGCTTTTCTGGCTCGTGAACCAGTTTGCGCTCCACCGTAAGTGGAACGGAATAATTCTGCCCGATCTGGAAGGCCGGGCCGTCATTGCCACCAACCGACGTGTCCAGCAACACACGTGACCCGATCTCTACCTTGGCATTTGTCGTATTTTCCACTACATATTGAACACGCGCATTACCGCCCTGATCCTTGTCTTCCTTCAACAGCAAAGTGATCACTTGGCTAATGCGAATACCTTGAACGGTCCATACGGTAACCAGACTCTGGGTACCGTCATTACCCGTAACGACCTTCGGAGGTGTAACCTCCGAGGTCCAGTTCGGTGCCATTTTGTACGGATTACCAAAGATCAGATCCGTTCCGTTAATGCGGAATGTCGTGAACGACGTCTCCGGGTTATCTTCGCCAAAGATCATATCCACGCCGTTATCCTTTTTGCGGATTGGCTGTCCGTCTTCAGTACGAATACTGAAACGCCCACTTGCATTGTCCACTGTTACTTTGATAAACCCGTTCTTAATGGATGTCGTTCCCGCTGAGGAAACGGCCGCTACCGCGATGTGAAGCGGCAAGACGCTGATCAGCATGACCATGGCCATCAACGTTGCGATTATCCGAATGATTTTGTTCCGTCGCATGGGTGAACCCCTTCCGTTTCTCTAATTGGCCCGATTAACAAGCAGCGTGGAGTATACGCGTTCGCGCTCCTGATTCTGCACAATGATGGTGTACCATCCTGCTTTGGGCAGTGTAACCTTGAAATCTTTGCTGATCAGATCCTTGTAAGTCACTCGGGTCGCGATATATTTCATCTGTCCTTCGCGAACCAGACCCGGGAAATAATAAATGTCATACGTGCCGAGTTCGTTCTCCAGCTTGGTTCCGCCAGTAGTCTTGATCGTGCGGAAGTTGCTCACATTGAACGTGACCGTACCTGTATTCACAATTGCTGTTTCGGATTCGGTATCCGACAACGGAATGCCATTGGCTGTAACGAACATGCCATCTGTCGAACGAACAAACACCGTTTGCAGCGCGTAGCCTGCATTGCCGAGTTGGTCCTTCGCCGTGTAACGAATCGTGTGTTTACCCGTCACCGTGAGATTCAGCGGTTTCTCCACGTATTGTCCGCCTTCCAGCACGTACTCCGCAGCCGTCACCTGAATCTGCTCCGCAGATGTGAGATTGTCGCTCACTGTGTATCCGCCCAGATCCGTGACCAAATCGAAGCCTTGTTTGTTTTGCAGAACCGTGGTGGATGCTTTGTTCAGACGGATCGTTGGTGCCGTGTTATCCAGACCCGCAATCGTAAAGTTGACCTGTTTCTTGTTACCAAGTACGTCTGAAAGTAAAATCGAATGTTCCCCATTGCTGGCGTAGTCGGCGCTAAAGCTCGCTACCGGGGTTGCCCCGGCATAGATCGTATTGCCTTCTACTACAGATGATGGCATCACAAGACCTACACGCACTTTGCCTTTGGAGTAAGCCTGATCGCCGATCTGTACCAGTTTGCTATCATCGATGGTCTGTCCGTCGTTGTCTACTCGAACCATCGTGATCTCTTCTACAGCCGGGATCGATCCAACGAGTGTTGTAATCGCTTCGGATTCCAGCTTCGCATTATTCCCTGCGGCATCTGCCAGCGAGAAGCGTGCTTTACTGCCTGAAGTCATGACCAATGAGGATTGGTTCGTCCCTGAGCTATTGGAGACCACCTGGTAATCCTGAACTTGTCCCTGTTTCGGCAGCACTTGCGCCACGATCAGATTAGACGCAATCACATTACCTGTTGTCGGTGCTGCGAAATGAGTAAATTCTCCGTTTGCATTGTACCCATCACCCGCGCTATCCACGACAGCAGTACCACTACCGTAACGGATCAACGCTTTGAGATCGGGATGGTTGTAGTGCATGACAATATCCGCTTCCGGCGGCGTGGTATCAATGTTGCTCACCGTTGCTGTCACACTGCCTGTAAAGCCAACCGCATCTTCGTACTCAAACGTGAATTCTCCGTTCTCGCGGAACGTTTTGGACGACGTTGGCAGATTGGTGATGCGGATCGGTTCACTCGATTGCAAACTTACTTTAACTGTGCCATTCGTTGCCGCAATCGTGGAATACTTCACATTCACCATTGGCGGCGTATCATCGAAGTTGGAGACCACGATGAACACGGTTGCTGTATTGCTGCCATCCTTCACGGTGAAGGAGTAGCTTCCGTTGCGGTATATGTTGAACCGTTTGTTCGCCTCCAGCGTTTCCGGTATTTCCGGGTTGCTGTTCGTTGGCTTCACGGTCTTGCCATCAACGAGGTCGAACAGGATCTCTTGTCCTTCGTTCTGCCCACCATCCTGCAACTTCTCGCCTCCGCGAACCGGCATGATCTGCTCCAATGAAGCAAGCCCATAGGCAGGGGCATCCTGAAGGTCGATCTCAGGTGTTACGATATCGCTGATATTGTCGTAGTAGCCTTTAAATTTGACCCGAACCTGTGACTTGAGTTCTCCCGAATCATTCGTGTCAACAGGAACGCCGACATAGTTCGTGTACGGCAGCCAAGTGCTCCAATTGTCTCCGCCATTGGTGGAAACGGAATAGAAGTAACCTTCCTGTGCCGGCACATCAACCGTCAGTTCCATAATGGCGGTATACCCGTCATCTCCTGGACCTTCCGTCCGAATCAAACGCGCGCTGCCAACAGGTGGTTCACTGCTCAGATAAAACACGGAGAACAGACCACTTGTGTGGTAAAGCTTACTGTTACCCAAGCTATCACTGGCATGGACATATAGACGGTAATTACCGTTGTCCTTTTTGTTGTCTACCTGCAAAGTGATCAAACGATCCGCAGGGGACACGCTCCAGCCCTTGCCTTCCGGATCTGGTTCCTTCTCGTCTTGCCCGTCCACCACCTTAATCCATTGGTAACGAATGTTCTTGGCTGCTACGCCGCTAAAGTCCACCAATGTGTCAGACACATCAATCTGTACCGTCTGCTCTGGCATCGGATACAGATAACCCTGCGAACCGAATTTCGTGACAGGTGGCAGATGGTCGAATTTGTACTCCTGATAATAGTAGTAATAACGTCCGGTATCCTGCTGCTTGATGCGCACATGGGCGTACCAGGTCCCGTTCAACGTTTTGTCGGCAGGGAAGCTGTAGCGCTCGGCGGGTACATCCCCCAGCTTTGTTTCCTTCGGTGCATCCTCAAAAGCAACCCATTTGCTGTTGCCCACAGGACGTTCAGAGCTTTCACTATATTGATATTCAATCGTATCGATCGGTACACCGGCTACGGTGAAGTCGGGTCCATCATTGATCGCATAAGTCCCCGGATAGGCTTTGAATTTGGTTGAGATGACAAGCACATCAACTGCTTTTGGATCGGCGGTGGCTGAATGGCCTGCCACATCCTCGGCTTTGGCATGTAGCTCGTATTGTCCGCCTTTGGAGATCGCCGGATCATTCAATGTCGATATCTCAGCTTCACCTTGTGCGTTCAGCTCGGCATCCTGCCATCCGGAAGCGACAGGGCTCTTGCCCGCTGCCACGAACTGGTATTGCACCTTGTTATTTTTAATAGAAGAAGTCGGATCAGCGGCCTTAACCGTAATCTTCACGTTGTCGGAGTTATTGTCCACGATGTTCGCAACTTCGACAGTTGGATCGTCATTGTCAATCTTCAACAGGCCGACATGGTACGACCAATTGGAATCATCTTGTTTGAAATCGACCAAAGGCCACTGCGTCGTATTGCCGTAATCGGACAGATTCGGCAGAATGCTTGAGCGATAATACTCCTCCAGCTCAGCAGGTGTCGCATCCGGGTGCTGGGCAAGGAAAGCTGCACGTTCACTGCTGCCTTTGTCGTATTGCATCCGCTGACGTGCCGAGTCCCAGCTCATATCGGCAGTCCATGTATGCAAATACCAGTTCCCGTTCAAACCTGTGCCGTCATCCGGCAGTTCTACTTTCACGCCATTCTGTCCGGTAGTCAGTACAACGCCCTGGAAACCAGATGCATATAGTTCATCAGAAGGCTGCTTCTGCGTCAGGGAATACCGTTTCACTGCCGCAAAGTTGTCGTTTTGCCCAGCGAAGGGATCATTCGGACTCTGGTTCAGCACATAATACACGAGCCCTGAACCACTGCCTGGCCGGAATAATCCTTTGCTCGTCTGGCCGTTCAAGTCGGGATCGAACGCATTGATTGTGAATGATCCATTTCCCACGTATTGTCCTTCGGGAATAATTTCTCCGTCCTGATTCTCATAGACAAAATTCACTTCAGGTGCCGTATTGTCCACAGACAATCCAGCCCAATCAATCTTCTTGACTGGCTCAGTGAGCACGTTACCCGCGTAGTCCGTCAGAGCCTTCCCGTCGCCAGGATTGCTGGCATGCTCCAAAGCAGCTGTCTCCAGCAATGACGTTTCGATGCTCTTGCCGTCTGGTACCGTCATACGGAACGTCCATGTATTCGTGTTCTGGCCGCCAACATATGCGGCAGTTAAGCCATTGGCAAACTTGAGTCGTGTATCCTCGGTCGGAGTAAACGCGCTGATGACCTGTTCGTTAAGGTACACGGTAAAATCAACAACGTCGCCCTTGTTCAGCACAAGTCCCGTTAGTACTTCAGGCTGCACGCCGTTGCGAGATGCTGAGTACTGTGGTACGCGCGCGTCGATAATGGTACGGAACGTACCGCCCGGGTTCGCGTTATCGGCAAAAGGAACTGTTCCAATGCCATTAAAAGCGGCAACGGGATTACCCGCACCATCACTAAAGCCTGCTGCATTCATCCGTTCCAGTAATGTTGGACGGTCCTCCTCGGAGGGCGCGATCAGGCGTTTCGGATCAATGGGAATGTTGCCTGTGCTATCATTTAACGCAGCCTGATAACGAAAGTTAAAGGTGGAGCGTGCATGACTGTTCCGATCCAGTCCACCCTGCGCAAAGTCACCGTATCCGCTGTCTGCGCTCGTTAGATAATAAACGGACGGATCGAAGCCGTCTCCACCCGGATTACTGAACAGTTCGGTACGCATGAAGCTGAATTTGCCATCAATCCGGTCAGAGGCATCCTCTGCAGTCGACGGAAATACCGGCTCACTGAAATTCAGCGCCAGGTTGAGGTTGCTCCCTTGCTTCAGGAACAACTCATTCTTTTGTACTGCCGGATCGGCATTGAATCGAACTGCCCCGGTATGGGTCAGTGTATTGCCGTTGTATGTAGGAGGGGTGATATCCGCGAAATAGAGCTCAATGTCACTGGCGCTTTTAAAAAATCCAAACAATGTGATTTCGATCGTATCATTGGGTCCGAAAGCGATCCATGACGAATTAGCCGACTTATCATGATTGAACTGATTGAACTTCTCTTTGCCGTTAACATCGACGCGGACGTTCATACCACCGATAAAAACGTCAATCGATCCAATTTTAAGAAGCATTCTGGCGTCTCCACCTTCAGCCAATCGTCTTAATGACGGATTGTTCGCTACCGAAATCTTGGCTTTAAATAAACCTGCTCCCTTCGTTCTAACATGACTTGCACTTACGGTTTCAATATCTTCCTTTTCCATTGAAGTACCCGGCGCACCGGCAGCAAATATACCAAAGCTGTTCGCCTCAAACTTGTCGATTTTATTGTTCCAGGAAGACATGTCTCCCCGATTGATGATCTTACCACCGCCGTTCGGAATATTAACATACGCGTATTCCGCAGCTGCGGAAACGGTCGGCAGGTGTGGCCAGCTCACAGACGTCAACGTCAGCAAAGCGGCAAGCAGGCAGAGTAATAACTTTTTGAACATGCGAGATTCCCCTTTTTTCCCGTTATGTATTCGACTTCTTCATCAGCTTGCGAATATCTTCGATCGTTACACAGATATGAATGCCATTCATTGTCCGGAACGAACCGGAGATTAATCCGATCACGCGACCCTCTTCATTTAACAATGGACCACCCGACATGCCCGCAGACACCTGCGCGGAAGTCAGCAAGCGAATGACATCGTTCACCTCAGCGGTTGGTGCATTCACGATGCCCTCCGTAATGATCTTGCCATCCTTCAGCGGGTATCCGATTGCGAACGATCGTTGCCCATATCTTGCAGACTGCTTGTCCCCTAAGAGGGTAAGGACCGGACGTTTTTTACTATTCTGCACAGACAGCATAGCCACATCGGTTTCGGTGTCAGCGCTCAGAACTGTTATCTTTTGGATGGAACCATCTTCAAATACTGCCTCGAAAGAAACCCCGTCCTTCACAACATGGGCTGCTGTAAGTGCTCTACCATTACCGATCAGAAAACCGGTACCTACCGTTTTGAGCGTTCCGTCCTTGCGATACGCTTTCAGGTAAAAGACAGCTTGCGCCGCGGACTGATACGCTTTTTCAGCTCCCGATACGGCCACTTGCCCGGTCCCAGCCGCTTTGGCGACAGATGACCCCGTATACCCGTTCAGACACGCCACAGCAATCAGTACAGCCAAAATGCCAATCATCTGACGCCGTAAACGCCAAGATGTGATGCTTCTCTCCATTTTCTCAACTCCATCAGCCCATAGTCGCGCAAAGATAGGTCTTTCGATGCTTTTTCTGTGCCCGTTCGACATATCTTGCTTCCGCATTATAATGGATCACAATAAACAAGCAATAAACAGAAGAAATTTGTCGAAATATGATTGCGCGCCCCAGAGATATTCGCTACAATGCCGATAGAATACAAGAGATTTTGTTTGAATCTATCGAAGGTTTCGAACCAACTCTAAAGGAGCAGCATTTCGTGTTATTAAAAATTTCAGGCGTTGTCCTGACTGTTATACTTGCCATTACCGTACTGCTCCTGTCAACGATCAGAGAACCACAATCTGCGGCGCTTCATGCTCATCAAGGTGTCCTGGACCTCTCGGCTTGGAATCCTGAACAGGACGAGCGGATCAAGCTGGACGGGGAGTGGGAATTTTACTGGGAGCGATTGCTTCCTGACGAATCTACACCTCTGAGTCAGGCTGGTCCAACGAAAGCACCCGATACCTATGCAACCGTTCCCGGCTCCTGGAATCGTCTTGAAGTGGATGGGGAACGATTGCCTACCCATGGCTACGCCACGTATCGACTAGTGCTGCGTAATGCACCTATTGATGGAACGCTGGCGATCAAAAAAATGAATATTCGTTTTGCCAGCGAAATCTACATCAATGGCAATAAGCTGCTGGAAGATGGGCATGCCGTGGCAAAATCTGCGGGTTACCGCCCAGGCAACTCCCCCCAGATTGGCTTTTTCCCCTATCACGGCGGTGACATTGAGATTTTGATTCGGGTGGCTAATTACGATTACACGGACTCTGGCATTCCAGGTCCACTCTTTTTCGGCGAACAAGCAGCCATGCTGAAAAAACATCAAACCAGCACAGCTATCGAATTCGGCACACTGGCTGTACTGGCCACCATTTCGATCATATTCCTCATCAGTTACCTGGGGTCTGCACTTTACCGAAACAGAGATAATTCCCTGCTGCTGCTTGGTCTAATCTGTCTGCTGTATGCCCTCTATAACGGCATGATCAGTGAACGTGTGCTGTCCCTTGTGGGCACGGAAATCTCCTTTAGCACACTCTATAAATTAAAGGATTTCTGCTCCGTGGCATGTCTGGGTCTGTTGACCTTTTACTTCTATCGATTCAAAACAGGTATCCTGTCAGGTATGCTCACGGCAGTGATTCTGATCATCTTCGGAGCTTACTTATGCATGGTCGCGCTTCTGCCTATTTCCGTCTATGGGATTGCTGCACCTTATGTTGTCGTTATGTACACGTTGCTGCTGCTCTGGTTGCTGTATCAATGCGCATCACAGTTCCTAACCAGTGAGACGGGCGAACGGCTGTCTACTTTCTTGTGGTATGCGGCTCTCTTAAGCATCATGTTGTACTGTCTGGACATTAATCTCTTCTCAATCTCGCTCAAGGAAAACATGAACATTGGACAGGCTTCCATTGTCCTGTTCAGCATCCTGATGCTGTTTCTGGCGGTGCTTCGGTTCTTCGAGGCCTATCGTACGGTCCGTACCCTCAAAGATCAGTTGCTCTTGCTAGACAAGGTGAAGGACGACTTCCTGTCCAATACCTCGCATGAGCTTAAAACACCGCTGAACGCGATTGTAAATATCAGTGAGAGCCTGCTCAAAGGCGCCGAAGGCCCACTTACCGACGAACAGGCGCACAATCTAGCGATCGTGACGGGAAGCGGCCGACGGTTAACCTATCTGGTGGATGAATTGCTGGATTATTCGAAAATGAAACATGGCGACATCCCGCTCCACCGCTCTTCGACCGATCTGTACTCGTTTGTCGAATCAGTTATGCGTATGCACTCCTTCCTGCTTGGCGCGAAAAAGGTGGAGCTCATCAACCGCATCCCGGCCCATTTCCCGCCGATCTATGCAGACGGCAATCGACTGATTCAGATTTTGCATAATCTGATCGGTAATGCCGTCAAGTTCACGGAACGTGGCACCGTAAGCATTGAAGCTGCGGTTGTCCAAGGTAAAGCTGAATTACGTATTATCGATACCGGACGCGGCATTGGCACAGATAAACTGGAACATATCTTTCTGCCATTCGAGCAGGAAGCAGATACCGGGCCAGTCGTTGCTGGAGGAACTGGTCTTGGTCTGAGCATTACGCGTAAGTTGGTCGAGCTGCATGGCGGAACTATTCATGCGAAATCGGTGCCCGGCATGGGTGCCACGTTCATCCTGACCTTCCCGCTGGCGGATGGCAAAGGAGAGAAGCGATCCAACGTCATGCCACTCGCCATAGCTCCTACAAGTCCTGGTAAACGGCTGTTCCGGTTCGAAGAACCAACGATTGTAAAAGGAAATAAAGACGAATGGATCATCGTTGTGGACGACGACTCGGCTAATTTGCAGACCATTGTGAATCTCTTGAAGCTGGAGGGTTACAGTTATGCGGTCACTTCACGCTCCCCTTCCGTACTGGAGCTGCTGGACAAGCTACCTACTGTGCATCTTGTCATTGCTGACATCATGATGCCTGACATGTCGGGTTACGAATTGCTGGAACGAATCAGGGAGCGTTTTTCTCCTTCCGAGTTGCCTGTACTCATGCTAACGGCGAGTAATAAAGCCAATCAATTGAAGCTGGCCTTGGAGAAAGGCGCCAATGATTTCGTATCAAAGCCGTTCGAATCGGAGGAACTGCTGGCACGGATCGGCGGTTTGACTCGGATGAAAACATCCGTGCAAGCTGCGCGAGATGCCGAGATATCCTTTTTACGGTCACAGATGAACCCGCACTTTCTATATAACGCCCTGAACGCCATTGCCGAATTGTGCGTGGATGCGCCGAATCAGGCAGAACAATTGATTTTGCAATTATCGAGTTACTTAAGACGCAGTGTGCACTTCAAACATCTGGACTCAAAAACTAGCCTAATGAACGAACTGGAGATGATCGAGGCCTATGTAGCGATTGAGCAAGCTCGCTTTGGCTCAAGGTTGGAGGTCATCATCGACGTGGATGCGGACGTGAACCGGAACATGGACATTCCGCCCCTCACGTTACAACCCCTGATCGAAAACGCGATTCGGCACGGCCTGATGTCCAGCATTCACGGTGGTCGCGTCATGTTGTCTATTCGTAATCTGAATGATACGGAAACACGCTTCTCCATCGAGGACAACGGAATTGGCATAACCAGGGAACGGATGGATGAAATTCGGCAATCCACAGATGGCAGTAACGGCGTGGGACTATGGAATATCTCCAGCCGGTTGAACCTGCTGTATGGCAGACACCTTCAGATGGAAAGTTTGGACGGCGAGGGAACGCGGATTACATTTGATCTTCCAAATCAACGTCTAAGCACAGATGGGAACGGGGGTTATGAAACATGATAAAAGTCATCATCGTGGATGATGAAGATTTGTCGCTGAAGCGATTGAATCGCATTTTGACAGAAAGTGGAGAAGTTGAGGTGTCTCGCGCATTTCACGATCCAGAGGAAGCCTGCGAATATGCGGCGGAAAATAGCTTCGATGCGGCATTTCTGGACATTACGATGCCCCGCATCTCGGGAATGCACCTCATTGGTGAATTGCGTAAGTATCACCCTTCGCTCCCCATTGTGCTGGTGACCGGATATGAGGAATATGCAGTGCAGGCCTTCGACAAAGAGGTGATCGATTACGTCATCAAGCCGGTCACGGCTGAGCGACTGAACCGCAGCATCAAACGGTTGCAGGAAAAGCTTCACAAGTCCGTTGCCCCATCCGAACCGACTGTTCCTGCACCCAAGCTGAATGTTCGTCTGTTCGGTGAATTCACCGTGTTCGGCGGAGCCGGAGCAGACAGTCCCATCAAGCTTAGAACACCCAAGACGGAAGAATTGCTGGCATTCTTGCTCTATACCAAATCAACTACCCGCGACGCCTTAGCCGATACGTTGTGGAAGGACCTCAGTCCGCAGAAGGCCTGGACGAACATCAATTCCACACTGTACTACGTACGACGTGCCATCGGCGATAACAGTGACGTGCCGATCATTCTCAAGGACCGGAACGGTATCCGAATCGACCGCGAATCGATCGACTGCGATCTGTATGAGTTTGAGGCTTTGTTCCGGCAGATGCGTCAGGCCTCGGCACATCGCACCGATCTCTTTGAGCGGATGGATACGTTGTATACGGGTGAACTTCTGAAGGGAAGGCATTATGAGTGGGCTTTTGCGTGGTCCAGACAGCTGGAACTGGATTTCATCATGACGATGGAAACTGCGGCCCACTATCACGCGAAGGCAGGCGAGCCGTTACGGGCACTGTATTATTTTGAACGTATCCTCCAGATTGATTCGATTCGGGAAGATATTCATCGTGAGATCATCCTGTTGTATCTGTCGCTTGGACGAAGAACCGAAGCGCAGCGACAGTATCTGGTTCTGGAGGAATTGCTTAAAGAGGAGCTCGGCTCCAGTCCGGCAGCGGATATCAAACAACTACTTCGTCAATCATGAAACAGCAAAAAAGCCCATGCCCTGGCATACTGAACTGCTCCCATCATAGTCTTTTACGGTCTACTATGACAGGGAGCAGTTCAGTCTTGCTTTAGGCTTGGGCTTTTTGCAATAGATGGACGTTCATCCGTCCTTGTCCGATGATTTTACATCATCATGGTCTAGAATCAATCATTCATTTATAAGTTTTTCTGTATTAAGGGTAAACCCTTCAATCACGACATCCTCGTCCACTTCAATCATGATGCAACGTCTGCCTTGATAATTCACCTGCTTCACATATCTCAGGTCTTGCGGGCTAACCGAAATCGTAGCAACCTTGGTCTCAATCTTAATGGACTTGGACGTGAACTTCGGCATAACACTGGTTGCATAGAAAAACACTAATCATATATTGCGACTATTATTGAGGAGCTGACTTCAAACTCAATTCTTTCAAGAAACGAGAAGGTCTAAAATTAAAACCTTCTTCACTTTTCTCTGAATAAGTTATGGTCAATTCTCTCCTTGTCCTCGTAAATGCAACATAACAGTGCTTTCTCTCATCATTCATAACATTTGACGAATCGCTTGAATCCTCCAGTAAAGCAGGGTATACTCCCTCTCGAAAATGAGGGATATATACGTGATCATACTCTTTTCCTAACGCACTATGAACAGTCTGACACACAACTCCCTCTTCTTTTCCAGGATCGGTATAATCATCTTTAAGAATGCTCAGAAAATCCGACAGACTTGAGGCAATATTCTGTAAAAGTTTTTGAGTGAAATATTGCGACTCGTGTATAAAATCAGAATTATATCCATCATTTTTCCATTCAAGGAAATTAGCACACCATGAACTGAGCTTTTCCACATTATTTATGATCTCTTGAATTTCGAAATCAATGTGTAAATTTGAAGGAAGATACTTATTAATCGTTTGAACGTATGGTTTCCATCGCTTTTCAGTCACTGATGAATACAATATAGTTAAATCTGTAGTTAGTTTTTCAGAAATATCTGAATTAAATAAAATCTGTGTAAATTCAACCAGCTTTCCAAACCACTTATCATCATTTCTTATTGTAAAATTCAAAAAGCTATATATCCAGCGCATGACCTCACTTTGGAACAACAGTTCGCTGTTATATACCTTTACTGGTACTCCTGCTTTTCTTAAGTGTAGAATAATAGGATCCATCTGATCTCGGTAGCGAGTTAATACCGCTATGGATGATGAAGGCTTTTTTTCAACAACCTCCTGAATATCTTTTACAATCCAATTGTACTCATCTTCGACAGAACTGTACCTCCGTACTCTTATATTGCCTTTCTGTTTGCTTGATGAAGTAATATTGCTTCTATTGAGGTCAGCTCGGACTAACTGCTCTGCGATTTCCAATATATTAGCAGGAACTCTGAAATTATCATTAAACATGAGCAGACTAGCGCTATAGTTTTCCTCAAAGCGCATTCTAGGCTTGATCATTGACATAGCCCATCTATATATTTGCTGGGCTTCATCCATTGCTACCACGATATCAGTATCAGAATCATTAGTTAACCTTCGTAAAACTGTATAGAAGGTGTCAGTTATATTTTGGAACTCATCAACAATAAAAGTGTTATATATGCTTTGGTAGTATTTAGAAATAAATGGATTGTTGCGAAAAAGTTCAAACGTTTTAAAGATAACCGTATCGGAATCAATCGCATTATCGATAGAAAGCGCCTCGTCATACGCAAGATAGACGTTGGCCATTTCTTGTACAGAGCTTTCTGATGGATAGCCTATTTTCAATTGGCTGGGACTCAACATTTTCCTCTTCGAAAGTTTAATAAAATCCAATATGTCCTGATGATCCTTGTTGCGAATTTCATCAGACCAGCCTCTCGTAGAATCTTCCAGCAGTGCTGCTAAAGTTGCTAACATATCACTGTCATCTGTATACTCCACATAATTTGGACTGATGCCAACATGTGCTCCATGACTCCGAAGAACAGAGCGACAAAAGGAATGAAATGTTCCAATTAATGCGTACTCCTCCAGTCTCTCAACATGTTCCGCCACAATTTTTCTAATATGGTTAGATGCCACTTGTGTATAAGTAAGAACGAGTATTTTTTTATGAGTTCCAGCATTGAGTTTTATTTTTTCTACGACTCTTGCTGCTAATGCGGTCGTTTTTCCAGAGCCTGCTGCTCCAATAAGTATTAGCGGGCCATTTTCCCAAGAAATTACTTGCTCCTGTACTTTGGTATACTTAAGCTTGTCATTTTCCATTAGCCAATTCCACACTCCTCTCTATAATGAATTTAATTTTATCGGGTATTCTAGAAACATCGCACTGTTTCTCGATCAGTAATTCTTTAAACCTGTAAGCATATTCAACTTTATGCTTTTGATATAAAGTTATAACTCTCTTGCCGTACTCATCATCACTTTCATGATCACTCTGAATACAATAAATTCCTTTTTCCCTAATGATCTCTTCCATATAATCAATAAACCCATTATTCCCTAAATACTCTTCAAAATCTTTACATACTCCGGGGTATTCGATGATTAAATCAACCACTTCATCTTTTTTATATACTTTAAGTATCTCTTCCTCTGTATTCCTTCCCTGTTCATCTTTATCATTTAGAAGTATCCATGGGAAACCTAGTACCTTTGCGAGTTTGACAAATAATCCAGCCTTCCCATTATTACGAAAATCTATTAAACTTATACCATGCTCGTCTAAATTTTTGCCCATAATCTCAGCAAATGTTGGTAGTACGATAGATTCTGATTGACCCTCGGCAAGTAGCCAAGCACGAGCGAATAGAATCTCTCCACGGAATCTTTGGACATAACTGCTTATATCTTGGCGCTCTTTCTTTGTAAACAACAACTGAGAATCCCAAAATAATTTTTCGATAGCCCCTGTGTTCTCCTGACCACAAAGTACCATCAGATCTCTCTTTTCAGAAACACTCATAGGAGCTTTATAGGTGATACGCGTATTCCACAAATACCTATCTACAGACATCATCTGCGGCATTCCATCTGCATGACTTTTAATTTTCTCATGAAGAACATCTCCATTAAGTTCACTTACAACTTCATCCCTTATAAATTTCACTACAGTTTGATTATTCACTCGACGCAGTAAGCGGAGTTCACTAGGATCTGCAATTTGAACAAAATACGGTGAGTGTGTTGTGATAATCTTTTGGCACTTCATTTGCTTAATCTGATGTTTAAGAGATCGGATCGCGTGCGGGTAGAGATTGGCTTCTGGTTCCTCTAAAGCAAGCAAGGCTAGATTTTCTTTATTATCTGGTGCAATCAATTGCATATAAGCTTGAAGAAGTAACAAAACGGCCATACTCTGTGTTCCCTGACCATGACGTTGTAACGGCATTTCGACATCTTCATTTGAATCAGTCAATACTAGCTTTAAATTACTAATTAACTCCCATGGATGTAAAGGAATCGCCCGAAATACAACATCGTGTTCTTTTCCCAGGTTTAATATCTTTTTTAATGTTTCTAACTTAGCTTTTATTTTCTCAAGCCCGGGATCAAGCCTCACAATGCTCTCATTCATATTCTTTATATCTTTGTGTATCTCCAACATACTTTCAGCATTCGGAATAATTCCGCGAAGTACTCCTCCCCAAATGGGAGAATTAATGTGAAGTTGCTCCCTGATATCCCTTAATGCAGATAGGAAAAAAGAGGGGATTGTTGTATACAACTCATGTAATTTATTATCTTTTTGAAACTCTTCATCATTAAGTTCCTGACGATCGTGATTAAGGAACTTCACTGTCAGAGCATATTCTCTCTTGTGATGATTATAGAGAGATTTCACACGTAAAAAAATCTTTTGTTCAGGAGTAAATTGTATAATCCCTTCGAACTTTGTATTATAGACGGGTGATTCCTCAGGGAGAGCATAAGTAAATTCAATGCAAATCTCAACAGCCTGGTGCTCATGAACACGGCCTGGTTCTACACGATAGTCATAAGGATCGAACGACATTCCCGAGCCTGGCAGTTTCATTCCTAATCTGATCGCCTCAAGAATTGAGGTTTTACCCACATTATTCTCACCAATGATCACGGTTGTATCTTTACTGAAAGGAATCGTTAGCTCCTGAATACCACGAAAATTTCTAATCGTTACTTCTTCCAGGTACATGACAGAGATCTCCTATCGTTTCTTCTTTTTATATACTGATATTGTGTCTAAAAGATCGGTGAACCACAATCCCTCATCATTATCTTCTTGCTCATCATCATCTTCATCTTCATCTTCATCTTCATCTTCATGCTCTTCCGGCATTCTATAGAAACTAACGTTAGCATCAGCTAATAGATTAAAAAATGGGTCCTTTTTTAAATCGCTGAGGTCATATTCAAGCCAACCTTTAATCGCAGTTTCATAAGCAAGTATCCAATAAGGACCAAACAATGCATCCTGATTCATCCTTGTTTTCCACAGTTCAAAATCTAAACCTTCAGTTATCAAACCTGAATCATACATATCCAATGCTAACAAGGCGACGAAAGGATCATCAAGCTTGGAAAGAACTTTTGCCGAGCTTCTAGTCACTTTTAAATTTTGCTTTATACAATACCAGAGAGCCCAGCAAACCTCATTCCCATGTTGATGAGAGCTTTCATATTTAATAATACTATTCAGACATTGACCTGCTGCCTTCCGTTCTAGTCTTTCTGATCGAAAAAAAGGGCTCATTTCAGGCAAAACACTGGGGGCCACTGCTGCAATTCGAAACATGAATGATTGAAGCAATTTGCGATTAAATGGCGAAACTGCCCACCTTTGCGCCAGACCTACTGCATATTTCAGAACTAGATTATCCTTACTAACATGATAAGTTTGAAATGCAAGTTGGAAAAAACATGCGATGGCCAACCGCTGTTTGTTAACATCTTTTTCCTTCATATACTCCAGCAATTGTAGTTTCCATATAGGCTCAAACTGTTCTGCTTCTATAGCATAGAAATTACTCTTTTCTTCATTTAATGTTAGATCATACTCTCTAAGTAATTCGCTTAATTTCTCACCTAAAAGCAAACTTTTATTAGATGAACTTAAATATATATAGATGTCATCCATATACCTATATATAGCTTTAGTTCTTACTTTAAATCGCTCCACCATTTTTTTATCTATCTGAGAACCTAAAAACTCGGCAAGAATATATGAAGTGTCCGGACCAATAGGGAGACCTCTTTCTTTTTCTCCTGACATACTTCTTAACAAAAACTCAAGTTCTTTTTCCGAGTCAGCAAAAATCCTTGATAGTACTTCATAAGAGATTGAGGGATAGTAATCAAGAATATCAAAATAAACAACGTGTCGTACGTCAGTTATTTCTGTTAAAGCTGTATATGCAGTTGATGAACCATCGTTATAGGGAACGCTAGCACGAAAATCATCATAGGCTGGTTTACTGAGTGAAATATCCGATTGCCTTATTTCATTCTTAATCAAAGACCAGTTGTTTTCAATCCACTCACTGAGTTGTATTTGATGAAGCGGATTTGGCACTGAAAGTAATCGCCGACTGGACATATTTTTGCGGATAGAATGAACAGCTGGGGCACTTTTTTTCTCTTTTACTTGTTTTATTTTTGTGGAAATATCGGCAAGACTCCTTGCTAACTCTTCCGTTGTGAAAACAGGCGGTAGTTCAGCAGGAAAGTAACCTTTTTTTATTAAATCAATTGCCTTCATTACAATCCCATCCTTAAACTAGGATTTAGTAGCTCATTATATTTAAGCATCACCTAGAGGAATCTATCTCATTCAACTTTTTTTATTATAACTCAAGTACACTGTGACTGAGATACTAAATGCCCATGGCCGGATTCATGTAGAAACAAAATTTCCACACTACATTCACAAGGAGAATCCACCATGAGCTAAATTTATCTTATCATAAATCAATTAAAGTCAGCTATAAATCATTATTTTAATAGGGCAGAAATCATGAGAGAGAAAACAACTATAAAGCCTCTAATGCCATACTATTCAACAAACAAAAGCAAATGACAATAAAACGGAAGTAAAATCTACTTGACAATGATACCAAATCCTTAGTCTGATTGGCATTTGGAAGGATTTCTCAATCAAAAATGTAAATTAACCATTTTTTTGGGTTTACAGCCAATAATCCATATCTCACTTGTAGTATTATAGATCGGTCCCACATTCACGATTTTGTCATCAAAAGTGTTCAAGAGGATTTGAAAGTAATTCAGAGTCAGTACATGCTTTTTTCCCCTGAGAGCACATAACCGTGTGCTCTATCTTGTTTAGAATTGCTTTTTGAAAAGCACAAAGATCAGTTAGAAAGTCCACTTACGTTCTTATCTTCATTTCTATGAGCAGCGCTTGGAATGGTAATGCTGCTGTCAAGCTTCAACGTAGTTCGCTAGGTATATACTCTTGTTGGAGCAAGATGAGAGCATGACAGCCACTGCATTTAAAAATAAAAAAGAATATAATCAAAAATATCACTAACTCAAAAGACCTAACAAATTGAAAAATCCCTCCGAGTGTACTCGACTTTACCAAAGTGAAGTATTGAGATAATTCAGGAAAAGAGAATGTCCAGATAGTAAATGTTCTTTTTCATTAGAATTCAGTATCTAATTTAATAAAGATCCAACTGTTATACGAAACTAAAGCGTCTCTGTATTAAGGGTAAATCCTTCAATCACGACATCTTCGTCCACTTCAATCATGATGCAACGTCTGCCTTGATAGTTCACCTGCTTCACATATCTCAGGTCTTGCGGGCTAACCGAAATCGTAGCAACCTTGGTTTCGATCTTGATAGACTTGGACGTGAACTTCGGCATAACACTTGTCGCCTTCATTTCATAATTCTTGTTGTCCACGATCGTCTCGAAGGCGCGTTCCACTTTCTCCGTCGTCAGATCCTCTATACCGCTTGCGGTCAGCACACGTTCCAGATCTTTATAATCCAGCTTCGGAGGTTCTTCCTCATGGGACTCTTCGTTAATTTCAATGACTCGGTTGATCTCCTCATACACATGTGCGATCGTGGCTGAGTCGAGCTGTTCACCGGCCACTTCCTTGACGATATCTTCGAAGATCGCTCGTTCTTCCAGTGCGGTTACGGATCTTTCTCCGTTCAATAC
Organism: Paenibacillus sp. SZ31; assembly: GCF_012912005.1. GTDB lineage: Bacteria > Bacillota > Bacilli > Paenibacillales > Paenibacillaceae > Paenibacillus. The sequence continues at coordinate 45,242 of NZ_JABBEA010000016.1, read as the reverse complement.
ATTTTCAACAAAATGCGGATCCGGGAAATTGGATTTCCCTGTACAATACAGTACACGATTCACATCAGAGTAGTTGTCCGTCACGCTAGGGTACAGGAACCCTTGCTCTGGCGTGCTTAATTTGATAATCGGATCGACGATAATGTTGTATTTGAATTCTCTCTCCACGTAATCAAACAAGAGCGTTTTCCGCTGCTTCTCCGTGGAATTTACGCTGCACAGAATGAACGGATGGGCGAATACCTCATTCTTCTCGCTCTCTTCTGTAGCTTCGTTTCTAGCCTTGGTCGGCAGATAATACTGTCCACGCACGAACGTAGCTACCATATCCCGCTCAAACTTCGTATCCACCAACATTCGATCCACGAGCAGCAACATCAGGTCCTGCCATTCATCCGGATCACCTGTTACCAGCGCCTGGTGAAGCAGTACCTGTGCCGGGTCCTCCGCCGCTTCCTGGAACTTCAGTTCAAATAACTTCTGATCCAGATCGCCTGTCAGCAGCTTTTTGAAATTGCCCATGTACAGCTCCTGCTTCTCTCTGTCCACCAGTTCGAACGGGTGACGCTCCCAGTGATAGACCTCATTCGTTTCCTTCGTAATATACACGTTGAGAATATCGTAAATATTCAGTAGATCGTGATCGAGTTTAAATTGCTTGCGTATATGCGCGACTTCTTTTTTATTCATAATTCGTTAGACAACTCCCATAATAAATAATTTTATCTGCGTGCAGCTCTATATCCTAAAAGCCAGTGCTCCCTTGGAAGTTTTCATCTGAGCAGTAGGTCACAAATGAGCGCAGCTATGGAGTAGCTGGATCAAGCCATTCTTGCTCTCCATTTCTGTACTCTCAGTGAGAAATTATATCATATAATGATGACGATTAATGAGAATCAATCTATGGTATTTCCCCCTTACGATCGCGATCCATTTTTTGAATACGATTTTAACTGAGCATAGTAACATAACCTTCAGTCTGGTAGACTAACTAAGATTACATACCAATGGAGGAAATATTGTGAAGAAATCATTACTAGTTTTATCCGTTCTTGTTTTGTCCTCTCTATTAAGTGCATGCACTGTGACCAAAACAGAGGAAACTAAACAAGTCAGTACAGCAGTATCACAGATTGAGAATGCAGATGTAGTAACAGATGAACCATATATATCTGGTGCCGTCGAACAAACGGAGCAAGCAGCAATAGATTGGCAGACAGCCGTTAACGAACTAGCTATAAGCGATCGATCATCTACAGAAAAAGTCGAAGCAACAGAAAAGCTTGCTCGGGAATACAATCCTACTACTGAAGAACTCGAAGTATTTAAGTATCATGTCCTTCAAGAATTTATGAGTTTCAATTATCTAAAAGACGGCTCGAATGCTGAATATATGTTAAGCAATCTGTTTCAATCGATTGTGTTAGAACATCACGAAGTTCCAGTCGTCAGGGATTTCGCTCTTGCTTTTTATCACAACACAAAAAATGTATTTACAGGTGTAGAAGAGATGGATAGCGATAGTGTGAAAGCTTACGAAGAACAATTATATAAAGCCCTCAACCATGGAACATAATTTTCCGTATAGGAGGTACGACTATGGACATTTTCGATCATTTGAATGAATTACAAGTAGATCTTAAAAGTAAAAACCTTGAAGAAATTGAAGAGAAGTATTTCAATATTTGTTCTACGTTAGCTGGACCTGACCGAGCTAATTCGATTAAGCAATTAGGCTTAAATGAATATGTAAATGATTTAAAATTATGCCTTAAACAATCAATAAAACTGGCTCAAAAACAAACAGCTCGTGCAATCTACTTTGAATACGATTTGGATAATAACTGGGATAGTACATTTTTCATTTGTGAGGAATACAGTGTATTAGAAGATAACGATGATGATTGGGCGAGCAATTGGAATGAGGATTTGCAAGGTCCACGCTTAAAAGAATTTGCTGATATTTATGAGATAAATGGATTTGACATTAATGAGACCGCAGTCGGTTCAACCATTTACTTAATAGCAAGAACAGTAATTTCATATGCAAAAGCATATCAGGTGCTCTCCGATGAAAGTTCACTCGCAGTATGTATTGCTTTTCACGACCAAGACCCTATCATCAGAATTAAAGAATAGTAGATAGAGAGTGTTCATTGATCTGTAGTTCTACCGCCTAATAAACACAAATAGACCGTCTCCCAAAAAGGTAGCGGTCTATTTGATTGTATTGTCTTTTAAAAAAGCCCTAAACGTAAAAAGTAACTCCTGTCTAGACTGGTGTTATCGTGAACAAACAGAATTATATAGTCCAACAATACATCGAAGCTCCTCGTGGCTAACACCTTACATATTTGCGCTTGAACCCAGTCCGCCCTGCATCCACTGCCTTTTGGATATTCTCGGAGGCATTCAACAACTTGCTCTTGGGCTTGTCCTTATTTACTTCAACAGGGCCAACGACCTTGGCCGTCTCCACTGCCTGATCGTGCAAGGGCTGATAGGATGTCGCGACGGTATATAGGAAGTTGTTCATCGAATATTTCGTTCGTTCCGGAGATTCGTGAATGGTCTTTTTCACGCGTTCGAGCATCTCCATCAGTTTATTCTCAGAAAACTCAGTATCCTTCCGGCTTCCAAGCAGCCAGCAGTAACAGCTCCATCCCGCTGACATCCTCAGTTCATCACCACTAGCAATCCACGCATCGGCGACCTCTTGCGCAATGTCTGTCTCAGCCAACGTCACAGCAACGATGAAGTCAGAGATCATGTAAAAATAAGCGGCATCGATCCAACGATCAAAATCGGCGGGCGTCATCACTTTGGGATCGGCAATCACGCCTGCAAAGTACATCGCATCATAATTACCTGTCGCGTATAATTGCTCCGCCAAAGGTTGATCCTTTTTGATCCTCTTGGCGATTGGTTTCATCGCCCCGGTTGCCACACCAAATAGCGGTTCATGCGCACCGTTGGAGATGTAGATTTTTTTCGTTCGTTCTTTACCGAGCGCCTCAAGCTCCTGCATAACCTCTTCTACGTTCACAGACGATATCCCCTTTCAATATAAAATATATATGTATAATTTATTGTTTAAATAGGCCTCTTTATTTTATCACAATTGTACATCAGCCATACATTTAGAACCGACTCACACCCCCTACTTCCTGCACACTGACATGTTAAAAAAAACCACAATAGCCGCCACTCCAGGGAGCCGCGACGATTATGATTAAGTCAGATAAACCATATAACTGCATGTGCAGCACATTCGTCATATTCAACATGTTTAGCCTACATCCTGGCATCCATTAACCTGCTTAACACTTTCTTCGCCATATCTTTACCTTGGGATATACAGTCTGGAACTCCAATACCCCGGTAACCGCCACCGCCGAGATAAACAGCTGGCATGAGATTCTCCAGCATTGCATCAAGCTCCCCTATCCGTTCCAGATGACCTACTTGATATTGTGGCATGGAAAGCGGCAGACGGTTCACCTCGGTAAAGATCGGCTGTGCAGATATGCCCATCATCTCTTGCAATTCACGACGTACATTGGATATCAATTCGTCATCTGAAAGCTGCTGGTTCGTATGGTCGCGACCGTATTTGCCCACGTAGGCGCGTAAAAGGATATGCCCCTTTGGAGCCGTATGTTCCCATTTGGACGATGTCCAAGTGCACGCAGTAACCGTACGCTCCTCCTTACGGGGAACAACGAAGCCAGACGCATTAAGAGAGATTCCCACATCCTGCTCGCGATAACCAAGCACGACGTTCATCACAGACGCATATGGAATGGAACGCAGCAGATTAGCTATCGTTTCATGTGGTAGTAGCCTTGCTGCGACATGGGCTGGTGTAGCGATCACCATCGCATCTGCATGGAGCATCGTCTCATTTTCCAAATGAACAACGTAACTGTTCTCTTCCTGTACAACACCTGATATTTCTGTATTTTTCATCATGAGTGCTCTGGAAATTAACGCCTTTTCGAGATGGTTTACGACCTCTTCCAGTCCTCCACGTGCACTTAGGAACATACTCTTCTTCGCCGTATTCGCAGTTCCGGGCGATGGTGTGGCCTGCTGCTTCGGGCTTCGGCTCTTTCTCACACCAAGCATGCCTACAATGAGGCTTCGATGCTTTTGTTCTGTTTCTTGCAGCATGGGAAATGTCGCTTGCACACTTAGCCCATCCGCATTACCTGCGTAGATGCCTGCCAGCAGCGGCTCCGCAATCTGTTCCAGCACTTCATCTCCAAGTCGCCTGCGTAACAGTTGCCCCAGGGATTCATCTTCTGCGCCAGGCTTCCGTGGCAAAACAAGATCTGCAGCAGCGCGTACTTTCCCTCGTACCGACAAGAGCTTTGTCGTAATGAACGGCTTCCACTTTGTCGGCACGCCCAGCATAAAGCCATCTGGAATGGGATGCAGCTGATTCCGATATGCAATATAGCTATGCGACACCCCCGGTCGTGTGCCGACGATTTCATTTTCCATGCCGAGTTCCTGCATGAGTTCAATGATCGATGTTTTGCGCGCGAGAAAAGAGTCTGGTCCCCGTTCGATTACAAATCCGTCCCGTTTTCCAGTATGCACATGTCCGCCGAATCGATCACTTTTCTCCACTAGTACGATTTCTACATCCACATTATGCGCAGTGCACAACTGATCCACATAATAAGCTGCACTTAATCCCGTTATACCACCGCCAGCAATAACCACTCGCTTCCTGCGCTCTTTTTCCATTTCACACTTCCCACCGTATCATCATTTTCGCAGCGCCGCTGGGATGTAAGCGCACGCAGGATCACTCGCCACATAATCTCCCGTCATCGCATACGCCCTTGCCCTTGAGCCACCGCACATGGTCTTAAATTCACAGACTCCGCATTTGCCCTTCAGTTGGGACTTGTCTCGTAACGTCTGCATCACCGGGGATTCCCTGTATACATCAATGAAAGACTGTTCCTTCACATTGCCACAGACTACCGGCAGGAACCCGCTGGGATAGACATCCCCCGTGTGACTAATGAATACAAAACCATCACCATCATTCACACTTTGCGGCGCACGCCCCAGCATATCCACACGTTTCACTGAGCTTTTCTCCAATCCTGCTGACGTACGCTCCTGTATCATCACCCGGCGATAGTGAGGTGCTTCCGTTGACTTCACCCCGTAAGGCATCTCATGCGCAATGTGTACCATCCACTTCATGACCTGCTCGTGCTCCTCCGGACTGATCATGTCTTTCTCCTGACCCCTACCTGTTGGAATGAGGAAAAATAGACTCCATAGCACCACGCCCATCTCTTTCACCTTGTGGCTTATTGCCTCCAAATCGTGCAAGTTATACCGGGAAACGGTCGTGTTGATCTGAACCGGAATATGAGCTTCTCGCAGGAACTCGATCCCTTTCATCGTCATATCATAAGAACCTCTGGTTCCGCGAAAATGATCATGGATCTCGGCTGTTGACCCGTCCAGACTGAACGCCCAGCGGGATAAGCCCACTTCCTTGGCTTTGGTAATCGCTGCTCTCGTCACCTTCGGTGTCGCACTGGGTGTCATAGATATAGGAAGCTGCTTCTCCTTAATTGCGTACTCCGCCAGTTCAAATAAATCCGGACGCATTAACGGATCGCCACCCGTAAAGACAAACAACGGCTGCTCTTCCATTGCCGCAATGTCATCGATCAGTCTTTTCCCCTGCTCTGTTGTAAGCTGCCCTGGGTCGGCTCTATACTGGGCTTCTGCACGACAATGAAGACATTTCAACGCACACGCCCGAGTCACTTCCCAGATCACGATGAACGGATACTTCGCATAGTCGCGTGGCTTCATCTGAGGCATCATCATCCATTCTCCTCCTCATACACATTCCATTAAGTGTAAAGTAGTTGGCAGGGCATGAAAGTGAGATGAATCACATTCGTGTCTCATAAAAAAAGATGACTCACAGGTCCATTAACGGCCCATGAGTCATCTCTATTCATTCAAGATGGTGCTATTTCAAATTAGTTGTTCCAGTATTGCTTGGCGATCTTCTGACCTTGGTCAATCTTCGCCCATTGCTGAGCTTCACTTAATTCGTTACCGCCATCGCAGGATGCAAAGCCGCATTGGTGAGACAGCAGCAGCCGATCCTTATCGATAATTTTGGACGCTTCGTCCAACAAACGGACAACGCGTGCTTCATCATCGAGTGTACTCGTTTTGGATGACAACAGACCCAGTACAATTTCCGTTTCAGGTCTATCCTTGAACACTTCCAGAGCTTCAATTGAACCCGCACGATCATCATCCCACTCCAGGAAGAAACGGTCATACTTCAATTGCTTCAGGAACAGATTCGCAATTTTGGCATACGATCCACCGCCCATGTTGCGGGAATCATAATTGCCGCGGCAGTTATGTGTCCACATTTTCAAGCCAAGGCTATGTCCGAAGTCAATCACAGTATTGTTAATATCAATAAATTCAGTTGCGAGACCTGATACTTCATCTTGATTAATATGCTCCCCTGTAAACGGAGAGTTCGGGTTATCGTCTGCAAACAGCTCCCACAAGCAATCATCGAATTGCAGAATTTTACCGCCAACTGCAGCGAATTCCTCCACGAATTCCTTATACGCGATCACAAGACCCTCTTTGAGCTCCTGTATGTTTTGATATACAGCATCCGTTCCACCAATGTTATCCGACCAGGAAAGCTCACCGAAAATATGGGAAGGAGACGGTACGCAAAGTTTCGTTTGTTGCTCGCCAGCCGTGTCTTGCAGTTGTTGGAACAGTTGAATGAAATGATGGTTCTTTCCACTTAATTTATCAGTGATGCGCAGTCCAATATCTTTGCGTGTTTCATATTTCGAAGTTCCGTCCACATCTCTGAAAAAATAGCCGTGATCCGCGATGTAACGCTTCACTCCGCCAAATCCCCATACAAAGTCCAGATGCCACATCGATTTGGAGAATTCGCCATCTGTAATAATAGACAGGTTATGTTCGATTTCCTTAGCGACCACTTGTTTGATAGCCTCAGTCTCGCACTTCTCATATCCTTCGTAATTTTCATAGAATGGATACTGGATATCATCATTATGTTCAATTTGCGTTTTATATTTCAGCAGCTCATCCGGCCGCAATAAACTTCCTACGATCTGGAACTTATCAGTCATGTAAAAACCCCCTCGTTGTATACCCATATCATATCACGCGGATATGAGTTAGAAGAGATACTTAAAAACCATAACTGGTTATAGTTAAAAGCTATATCAAAAGTTATTCAATTCACAACGTACTACGCCGTATTTCATAGAAATACTGCACAGCTGGATGTTTTAACTTCACCTGCTCGGACATGTTCAGAATTCGCTTTTTGCCAACGCGTCGGTCCATTAAAGCCAAAATATTAAACAAGATATCATTGCTCTCCAGATTATCTTCTATAGAAGTAGATAAATAAGTCGTTGCTGCAACGGTAAAATTCGATTTACTGAGTGCGGCCTGGGCCAACAAAAGCTCTTTGGCATGTACAGAGATTTTTCTGCTTCTTGCCATGACTTGAAGACGATCCTCGGGAATAGGCCCTTTGGAATCTTTTCGAATAGCTTCAATCTCTTCATCGTTCACAGGGATCATGATCTCCGGGTCGTTCTTGATCTCCTGCTCCGTCTGATACCATCGGATTGAGGTTGTTGCATCACTCATATTGAGTACATTCTTTTTATCTACAGTAATATAACAATTGCCTGATTTGTCAGGTGAATAGCGATAGCTGGTAGCACGGTACTCCACCCTTCCAACTAACGCCGGACTAAGGAAACTCTCCAGTTGTTGCTTTAATTTACTCCAGGACATAGATCCTCCTATTATCGAAAAACTACCGCATAAGTTACGGCGTTCATTTTAACTTTTTCAACCAATCTCCAAAATCAACATTCACCTAAATTATATCACAGCCAAACAAATTGACGATGCAAGAAACCCAGTTATTGGTTTTAAATTCCCCTATGTGATAAAATTGCAGAAAATTATCTACTTACTATTAAATCGCCATAGCCTACCATTGGAACATACGTTGTTATTCACAAAGGAGAGGAAGAGTGTAATGGCTACGAAGGAAGCAACCTTACCTGCTCATATGGAAAAACTCGTTAAAGATAATGATATCACTACCGTAAAAGAGGTCTTTGAGCAATGCGAATGGGATGCCCGCGGGGGCTACAGCAAAGGTACGGCCCTCAGCTTTCGGCATATTTCGGATGAATTGGTCCGCTGGCTGGTAGAGCAAGGGGCAGACATTAATGCACGCGACAAATATCAACGTACGCCTTTACATGCCCATGCCTCACACTGGTCAGGAAATGTACCCTTATTCCTTGAATTAGGTGCGGATCTGGACGCTGTGGATTATCAAAATGAAACACCGTTACATGCAGCGGTCAGTGGGTATCGAACCAAAGTGGTTCAAGAGTTGGTAAAACATGGCGCTACTATTAACGTAGAAAATAAACAGGGAAATACCCCATTAGCTAAGGGGTTAGTCAATTGCAGGAATAGCGATATAGTCAATCTGGCAGAGATTACAGCAATTCTGCTGGATGCCGGAGCATCGCTCACCCCGGATATGAACGAATCGGTGAAGCGGATCGGTAAGGATTTTGAATTCGTCCGAGAGAAGTTCAATAAGGACAAGGTCGATGACGTTTCAGACGCACTGATCAAACTGTACCGACTATTTGCTGTCGAGCCTATAGCGAATCGGATCATACACGATGGGACTGCACCTATTCAGGTAAAGGCAACCACTTGGACCAAGCAACACCAAGAGCTGTGGGAATATCTTATCCCGGCCCAGGGACATGCGCAAACAGTACAAGGAGAGGTTATCCGCATCACAGGACGTGTGTCCCATGAAGTATTGGATAATGGCGGTGGAAACTGGGATGCGGAGTATCGCAAGATGCTGGATGCACTGATTCTTCACCTGGGTACTGGTGCGCCACTCGCCCCGGCACTTCTCCAAGAGGCAGCAGACTTGGTAAACAGGCTTCGCAATGGATCCGATTACGAAGCACCTGCCAGATTATCCGAGTTAGCGGTGTTATGGGTGCTTGCCAATCCTCAGCCGGTCGCGATGGAACAGCCGACATATTCCCGCTGATGGTCTAGGAACGCCGGTCCGCTGCACTTCAGGACTGAGAAGCAAGAAACCCTAACTAAAGTTAGGGTTTCGCAAATAATGTAGAAAAAAGTCAGGAATAGAGCCGTTTCATGGCTCTATTCCTGACTTTTCGTATACTTCTACTTACTGAACGTTTTGTCCCTCGGCTACATTCAACATATTCAGAAGCATCACGACCGCTTCTGCTCTTGTCGTTTGCGCACGAGGATTGAAGGTGTTCGCTCCCGTACCTTGGACTACCCCACGTGCTTGCAGCGTTGCTACCGCATGTTTCGCCCAGACTGGAATGGCCTGATCATCGGCAAATGAAGTCACCGCCGAACCGTCCAGGGACAACTCGAATGCCTTGCCAATCATCGTTGCCATCTCTGCCCGTGTAATGTTCGCATTCGGCTGGAAAGTTCCATCCGTATATCCGCTAATAATACCCACTTGCACAGCTTGTGCTACCGCTGCCTGTGCCCAAGTCCCAATCTTCGATTGATCCGTGAACGCCAGTTCTGCGCCTGCTTCCTGAGCGTTCAATGTGTTCATCAGCATGACCGTGAATTCCGCACGGGTTATCGTTTTACCTGGCTTGAACGTTCCATCCGTATAACCGTTCACGATTCCATCCTGGATGGCTTGCTTGATCTGTGCCTCAGCCCAGTGTCCTGCGATATCGCTTACGCTAATTTCCGTATCAGCAGGTGTTGTGCCGGGAAGCTCTGTCGCGGAGCCCACAACGAGCACAGCGAACTTCGTAAAGTGATCCACCTCGACAGCGATGGAATTCCCGCTTGTCTTGCTGCCCTGCACTTCTACCCATACCTTATTCACTTCATCGAAATAGAAGATTCCTGCCCGTTGGCCGCTCTTCACCAGACTCGCATCGAAGGCAAAGGTTAACGTGACAGGTTTTGTGAACTTACCTGGTACGTTCTTCAATACTTCGAAGACCCGGCTTGCAAAAACCTCTTGGTTCACGACAACATTTGTCGTATCCAACAATTTTGTCATCGTTATTTTTAATTCCTGATTCACTGCGCCCGCAGGAACGGTGATCGTTAATCCATCTTCCAGACTAACTTCGCCCAGGGTTCCCACCGGAAGCGTGAGGCTGCCGTTTGTGGACGTTACTTTCCCTGGAGCCTGTGCTGGAGTGCTTCCGCTATTGCCCCCACCACTCGATGGAGCCGGAGCACTTCCACCACCGCCTCCACCACTCGGTGGCGTTGGAGGTGCGATCACCGTCACGGTGTACGTAACCTGGGTCATTCCATCCTCAGCAGTTACGATGATTTTATTACCCGTCGCTAATGTTGTCGCTACCGTTGTTCCATCCGCCTCATAAATCTCGAACGTAGCATTCTCTGCCGGCGTGATCGCTGCCTTTAGCGCCTCTAACGTCGTTGTGCTCGGAATATTCGTAATTGTCTCTTGCAATGTTCCGCCCGCGCTAACCGTTCCAATTGTAGAGGTTAACGTCGCACTCGTGCCGATCCATCTAGCAAATAACGTCTTACTTTCCGTAATCATGAAGCTGTCTGCCGCCGAGTAGCTCTTGCCGGTTCCATCCGCTAGCGTATTCCATCCCGCGAATGCATAACCTGTCTTGACCAAATTGCCGGTGTTTCCGATAACGCTTACCGTTGTTCCCCGCACATAGGCGGTTTCGGCACTCGGCAATTCTCCATCGGTTTCACCGTTGCCGTTATAGGTAACATTATGAAGCTGAGAGCTCCTCAAGTAAGGATACCCATTATTTATCGAGGAATCGATTGCCCATGTTTGAACGAAATCCCAACCTGCATAGCTGGTTTGCAGCTTCATCTTCGCTGTCGTTAGCCCCGTACCGCCACTTGTCCCCGAACTCGTTTGTCCCGTTGTCTCGCTATCGTAAAAGCTATTGGTGGCCCAATCATTGGTTCCAACTAAGCCGCCCAAGCTTCCTTCGCCAGTTACGGCACCCGTAGCATAGCTGTTGTTGACGGTACTATCCGAGTTTTCGCCAACCAATGCGCCAGCGAAACGCTCCCCATTCACGCTTCCATTGGCGTAACTGTCGCTGATAGATCCATCATTCCTTCCTGCCAATCCGCCTGCTGTCCGATGTTGACCGCTAATGCTTCCAGTAGATAAGCTATCATTAATTGTGCCATAGTTATAGCCGACTAATCCGCCTACATATCTTGTCGCTCCGCTCAGACTTCCCGCAAAGAAGCTATTGGTAATGCTGCTTCCGTTCACGCCGACTAATCCGCCTGCAAAGTTCCCGCTGACGCTTCCTGTGATGACCCCGCTGTTCGTGATCGTTCCTGAGTTTGCTCCCGCTAGTCCACCAACATACGTTCCACCGCCTACATCGATGTTTTCCAGAATGACATTTCGGACCGTCCCATCTGATATTAATCCGAATAGTCCTACAGGTTCGTCAGAATTAGTCCTACTAATCATTAAATTCGCAATCGTATAACCATTGCCGTCGAAGTTTCCTGTAAATGCACCATTCCCATCACCAATGGGCATCCAGCCTTCGCCTTCCGCATAGCCGCTCAAATCGATATCCGCTGTCAGCTTAAAACTCGCTTCTAAGTAATACCTAACCTTATTAAGCTCGGCCGCGGTTGCAATGAGATAAGGATCTTCTGTTGTTCCCGATCCACTGGAAAATACCGTATCGGTTGTCGGGAATGTCGCGGTTACCACTCCAGAATCCGCTGAATTCGTTACCTCTGTTGCCCCCGCTATCGTGAAGAAATTCGAAGGCACTCCCGTCAACACATAACCACTCTCAGGCGTTATCGTCAGCGTTGCCGAGTAGGTCTCTCCCTCTGCAAATCGGGAAGCAACCTCCGGAGACCAAACAATTGATGTGGTATATTCCTCTGTAGTTGTCTCCCGAACTGGTACTTCTCCCGCGACTGGCGCAGGTACCCCACTAATCGCTGCAGTCGAAATTACATTAATAGCATTCACTGTCACAGTATATGCAATCTTCGTTGCTCCATCCTGAGCCGTCACGATGACCTTATTGCCCGATGCCAATGTCGTCGCTACCGTGGTTCCATCGGCCTCATAAATCTCGAACGTAGCATTCGCTGCCAGTGTGATTGCTGCCTTGAACTCTTCTAACGTCACATCGCCCGGAATGTTCCTAATCGTCTCAGTCGCTGTCTCGCCCGTGCTCACCATTCCAAACCCAGATGTCAAAGTAGCTTTGGTGCTCAGCCATTGTGCATACAGGGTTGTATTCTCGGTTATCAAGAATGTATCTGCAGGCACATAGCTCGTACCACTACCGTCCGCTAACGTATTCCATCCCCCGAAAACGTAATCGGTTTTGACTAAAGAATCGGTAGCTACACTCACGGTAACCGTTGCATTTTTGGAGTACGGTTTACTGTCAATTGGTGCATCTCCACCAGTGTTACCGTTACCGTCGTAGTTCACTTCACGGTAGAAAGCTTTCAAATAGGGATAGCCTTCATTCACATCCGGATCGAATCCCCAATATACGTCATCCCAATTTGCATACGTGCTTGGATTCTTCATCTCTGAAGTCTGTTTACCTGTTCCTTTGCCCGTATCAGTTTGCCCAGTTGTGTCACTGTCGTAAAAGCTATCTTGGACTATATGATAAGAATTAGAGACTAAGCCTCCAGGTAAATAGTCTGCATTTACCGTTCCTGAGACGTAACTATTGTAGATCGCAGAATAATTTACCCCCACCAAACCTCCTGCGTACTGCCGCGCTTCCACACTCACATTGCTGTAGCTATTGCGGATTATCCCACTATTATACCCTACCAAGCCTCCGACACCTTCTATTTCACCTCTTATGCTTCCAGTTGTAAAACTAGAGGTAATTGTTCCTGAGCTGCGCCCTGCCAAGCCTCCTACTTCTCTTGCACCCACAATATCGATATCTTCCAATCCGATATTAGTAATTGTTCCTGGACTATTAATTTCTCCGAAAAGCCCAACACCAGTACTTTGTGGTCGATTAATTGTAAGATTTGAAATTTTGAAACCATTGCCGTCCAAATTTCCGTAAAACGAACTGTAAACATTACCTATTGGCTCCCAGCCTTCTTCTTCCGCATAACCACTCAAATCGATATCCGCGATTAGCTTAAAATGTATGTTGTTGCCCAAATGCCTTCTGACCTCGTCGAGCTGGGCAGCCGTTTCAATGAGATAAGGCTCATTGCTCGTACCCGTTCCTCCTGCGAATTCTACACCTGACGCAGCAGATACTTGATTCCCTCTATCGAACAGCCCGTTCCATCCGCCTAGTACCATCAACATTACTAAGATGATAGATGTTACTTTCCTACTTGCTCGAAATCTTGTACTCATGTCGTTTTCTCCTCCATACCACTATTGAATTCGGACATAAGTATAGGCACTAAGCCATAAAAAAAAACACTAACTAAAGTTAGGGGTCCGCAAATAATGTAGAAAAAAGTCAGGAATGGAGCCGTTTCATGGCTCTATTCCTGACTTCTCGTAGGTATGACCCTATGGGTAATGGATTAATTCTAATTCCACAGCACGGGCGATTGCCTGACTTCTTCTTTTCACTCCCAGTTTCCCATATACATTGTGTATATAACTTTTGACTGTGCCTTCTGTTAATCCGAAGCGATAGGCAATCTCCTTATTCGTCAATCCATCCGTCAGCGCGTACAGGATCTCTTTTTCACGATTGGTCAGCGGTTCAACCAGTGCCTTTGAAGCACTCACGACATTGTGCTGTCTCTGAGACTCCTTCAACGATTTCACATACATCATCCGAGCAATCATTCGCTCCAATAGCTCTAACCGTTCCTCCGTGAAGACATCAGATAAGAGATTGTTCTCCAGGTAGAGCATCGATGGCGATGCATCTCCAGGAAAAAGAATGAGCATACACAACACGGATTGAGACTGACTTCTAATAATAGAGGGGTCCGCCGAATAAGAGCTGCGTGCAGCATTCGCAAGTATGACGGGTTCACCTGTTTTCACCACATAACGAACGATGGATTCTGCGTATGAAACGCCCCCTTCATGATTCACAGTACCCGCTTCTTCCTTCACAGAAAACCTCTTACCATCACCATAGAGAATATATCCCTTCTCCGAACCCGAATATCGAACGGCCAATACCAGGAATTCCGACGGTGTTGTACAATTGTCGAGCGAACTCACCCATTCCGGGTTTGACATATCTTTCCTATGTTCTACAGTAAAAGCAGACGGAGATTCACGCAGGGTATCCACTGTTATATTCTCTTCCATGATTCCCTGATCTGCTGCCCCTTCGAACTTAATCACATCCGGTCTCCTATGTTGATCCACTGCTCTCAGTATTCTTGCTTTTGTATGGGCTCCCCATCTTGAATATGCATCGCAAGCATCGGCAATAAGAGCCTCCGCACCGTTTACACTTCCCAACTGCCGATAGAAACTGGATGCTCGTTCACAAGATATCGCTTCCATTAGCCCCTCGCCCGCATTTCGGGCTAACCGGGTCGCTTTCTCGTATACCGAGGCAGCAGCAGCCCAATTGCCTTCTATTCGATGGAGTTCAGCTGTCAGGAGCACATAGGTTGCCGAATCCTTACCATAATAACCGGACCATCGCTTCATCGCACGCAAGTGCTTGCGCAGCACGAGACGGATCCCCTTCTGCTCTTCTACGGATACTTCTGGATACATGGCAGCAAGGGTTAACGAGTGGTATATCCTTTGTTTACGAATATGCACACGAGTCTGGAGAAAGGTATTCCATTCTCCTCTCTCTACCCATTCAAGGGCTTCCCGATACCGTCCAAACAGATAAGCCGTTTCGATTTTGCAGGTGCATGTATAATACACTTCGTTGTTCAAAATCTCTCTATATTGCTCTCTCTTTAAGGGTGTAACCCCTTCATCGCTCTCCACGGCCCCATCCTGCATTTGTGCAATGTACCCTCTTGTAATACGAAAAATATTAAGCGTGACTCCGTCCACAAGCTGCTGCGAAATCTCTTCATAATGTTTTAGCAGAGCAGACAATGCGTTCAGATCGCCATTGTAGTTGGTGATATGCGTCATCATCGCAATGCTAACATAGTTTAGATTAGCCGATTCCATCCCATATTGAATGGATTGCTCAAATTGCTTAGCTGCCTCCTCCGGATTCATCATTCGGATTAGACCTCTAAGATAATATAATCTGCTTCGCAAGTCAGCGCTGTCAAAGGAAGATGCCAGGTAGAATGCATGATCTACATATTGAGCCCCCGTATAGAAACCAGACATTTTATAAACGACCATACCATAGCTGGCAAGCATGTAGGAGAATGCTTCATTGTTGCCATGTTTGAGACCATAACGAACAAATCTTGAGAACAACACGGCGGACAGTCCGAGACTCTGTGCGTAGACCGAGAGCGAAATCGCCATAACCAGATCTGATAATGCTTTATAATGGGGGTCCCGATTAATGGGAAGATGTGGTACATCATTACGCCTGTTGAACAGGGCACTCTGTGTCATCATGATTTCCTTTATAACCAATGCTTTGGAAGGCCGGTTCGGTAAATGCCAGTCCAATTCTGCTAGTGCCTGCTTCCCAATATCTACAGCTGTTGCGTCTTCTTTCAAATACGTATACATGGCAATACGTATCAAGTAAATATGAATACGTTCAACCACGTTAGTGGTACAAGACATTAAGTTTGCAAGTAGCTCCTCCGCACGATCTGTATGACCACACATATATTCACATTCGGACACTTCAACCATGATACGGTAGTTAAGCGAGGCTGTATCTTTCCAGTCATCACCAGACAAACGTGTAGCGATATCAAAAAAATGCAGAGCCCCCGTATAGGCTGTTGACGCCTTAGATTTCAAACCCGCCTGATAGTTGAATTCAGCAAGTTCTTTCTTCTCTGCGTTATCCATCATCTTCTCATTGCCCAGATTCAAGTGATACACCATATCAAATATCGTAAATTCACTCTGGTTGGACAGATGATCGCGGATCACACGGCCAATCGTCAGATGCAAGCTCGTTTTGTCCGAATCAGACATTCTCTTGTAGGCTACCTGCTGAATACGGTCATGCAAGAACGTATAATAACGTTCATCCCCGTCTGCTTCATCATTATCATGTTCTCGGCGTAGTAATCCCTCTTCCTCTAGCACATGCAACAGTTGACGGACATACAGCACAGTGTAACCACTAACTAAAGAAAGCGTTGATGAACAGAAACGATGTCCGATCGCTGCGCCAATCGTTAGTAACTCGATTTTTTCGGGGGACAGCATATGAATACGAGCTTCTATCAAATGAAGAATGTCCGGGTTCACAGGCTTCTGTGTGATGACTGATGGATCCCAGGCCCAGGATGCCTCGAACTCATTATAATAGAGCTTGTTTTCCCGATAAAGGTTGTCCAGAAGACGATTCAAGTACAGCGGATTACCACCTGTTCGGTGGTATAATACCTCTGCGAGCGACCGAATTCGACTAGAGTTCTCCGCAAGAACATGCGATACGAATTGTCTCACTTCAATGTAGGACAAAGCCCCGAGTTTGATATGATCAACCGTTAATTGTGATTCACCCTGCAAGTGCAATGAGTCCTTCATCCATGCGACTGCATCCACTTGATTTTCTTCATGAATTTGCGTTCCTGTAGCAAGCTCATCCCGGAATGCACCGATCACCAGTAAGCCCGGTCGTGCCTGATCATGTACGATGGTGCGAAGAACATCCAGGGTAGCGGGGTCTGCCCATTGAAGATCGTCCAGGAAAATAACCAGAGGATGCTGTGTATCCACAAAAACTTTTATAAAAATAGGTACCAGGCGGTTAAAGCGAATAGCGGCCTCGGCAGGGTGCAGCGGTTCTATGGCTGGAATCTCATCAAACAGTTCCGCAGCTTCTGGTAGAATCTGCACAATCACAGCTGCTCCTGTACCTAATGCCTTTGTTAATTTCTTCTTCAGCTTCGCCACACTGTCAGGGGATTCGCTCCATATCTGCCGAATTAAACTTCGCAAGGCCTCAAGCAATGAAGAAAACGGAATATCTCGATTCAGCACATCACATTTACCACTAACGAACCGACCACCAGCCATTCTAACTACCATCTGAAGTTCTCGAACGAGCACCGTTTTACCACTGCCTGCCATTCCACTAACAAAGACAAACGAAGATGCGCCCGCTCTTGCCTGTTCGAATGCATATTGGAGAGCCTTCTCTTCCCTCTCACGACCAAAGAGAGTCCGAGGAAGCCTGAATCGACTAGCCTCATCTGCACGTGCGATCTCGAAAGAAACCACCTCTCCCGTTTCCTTCATCGATGTAGCACATCTCTTCAAGTCACTTAATAAACCATATGCGCTCTGATAACGCTCTTCCGGCTTCTTCGACAACAGCTTCATAATCATCGACTCCAGCGAGCCTGCCAGACTTGAACGCCAGTCGCTTAAAGGCTTGGGCACAACGGCAAGATGTACATGTATCCATTCTTCTGTACTTTGTGCATGGAACGGCCGATGACCGGTTAACATCTCATAAAAGATCATTCCCAGGACATACAGATCGCTGCGCTTGTCCGGCATATGATTGATTTTTCCCGTTTGTTCGGGAGATACGTACGTGTAATCTATCAATCGTTGATCAGTAAGAATAGCTACATTCAGATCCATTTGAATTTGAATCCCGCTTGGATTCAAATGACCCATAAATGTACTTTGCTTATGAGCCCTATGTACTGATTCAGTCAACCCTATTGCTACATCTAAAAAGGAGGTGATGTTCATTTCAGTTCCGTTCATCAATTCCTTCAACATTACTAATGACATACCCATTCTCTCTCCAATCCGTACATCGTGCTTCTTCTTATTCTATCATTATTAAGCCCTTACAAAGACACAAAAAAGAAGCTAATCCTCCATTCCATGAGAAATAGCTTCTGATTAGATCGAATCGTTTGGTCATGCCGTTAATCAAGTTATTACTTTTGGAGAGACCTCTTCACGTTCCTCATCTTGATCCTTACTCCCAAATTCATTAAGCAACGTACGAACTTCACTTGTCGACTTGGCGTTCATTAAGCTGTTTCTAAGTTCACTTGCGCCTCGAAATCCACGGACATAGACTTTAAAGAAACGAGCAAGCGCGCTGAACGAACGTGGCTCCTGTCCTGAATATTGATCATGGAGATCCAGATGCAGCCGCAGCAGATCAAGCAATTCCTCACTGCTATGTTCCTTCGGCTCCTTCTCAAAAGCAAACGGATTCTGGAAAATACCGCGTCCAATCATAATGCCATCCACACCATATTGTTCCACAAGTTTGAGGCCTGTCTCACGGTCAGTAATATCCCCATTAATCGTTAGAAGAGTATTGGGCGCTATCTCATCACGAAGTTTTTTAATCTCCGGAATCAGTTCCCAGTGAGCATCTACTTTGCTCATTTCTTCTCTCGTTCGTAAGTGAATAGACAGATTCACAATGTCCTGTTGCAAGATATGGGTTAACCAGTCGCGCCATTCGTCTACAGCTGTGAAACCGAGCCGTGTTTTTACACTGACAGGTAGTCCCCCAGCTTTGGCAGCTTGAATGATATCGGCTGCAATTTCGGGACGGCAGATCAGTCCGCTTCCTTTTCCATTCTCCGCTACATTCGCTACAGGACACCCCATGTTAATATCGATGCCTTTAAAGCCTTCCTTTGCCATACCGATACTCATCTCACGAAAGAATTCTGGTTTATCTCCCCAGATATGAGCCACGATCGGCTGTTCATCCGCTGTAAACGTCAACCGCCCGCGCACACTATGGTGCCCCTCCGGGTGACAATAACTCTCTGTATTCGCAAACTCCGTAAAAAACACATCCGGTCTGCCCGCTTCACTTACGACATGCCGAAACACGACATCCGTCACATCTTCCATCGGTGCCAGTATAAAAAATGGTCGCGGCAAATCACGCCAAAAGTTTTCCTTTGTCATCTCAAAAGCTCCTCTATACATCAGGGCAGTGGTTGCCCGTAAAATATTCAGTGAATCAGTAGATCGTCCCAGATACATCTATTATCTGGAACCATGAACTGAGTGATGAGACTTTTCGCCCTTTTCCGATTCTATCACGTCTTTATTGGATTTTCAGCCTTAGTTTACAGTAGATTTTCGCATCGTGACCTCATTTTACCGTTATTGGTCAGCTACGACCAGAACGTTCCCCTGATATGTAGATCAGGAGCATTTTCACTTGCTACTCTCCATAAGCTCATCTACAATGAAGCTCGGGTGAGTTATTTCATTTGCCAATTGTACAAAATGGAGGTTTGAATCACATATGGAAATTTCACTGGATATGATCAAAGACAAGGTTGAATGCCTTCAAGCTTATGACTTTCAAGAACTGGAACGAGCGATCGATGAACGAATCGGCGTCAACAAAGCGCTGCTTTTACGAGTGAAGCTGGTCCAGCACCAAGTCACATTTGACCCTATTCGCAATAAAATGTTGTATAGTTCAGTAATGCATTTTACAGTAGATTGATGGACAGGCGAGGAATTTGAAGTGATCCCG
Organism: Paenibacillus sp. SZ31; assembly: GCF_012912005.1. Classification (GTDB taxonomy): domain Bacteria; phylum Bacillota; class Bacilli; order Paenibacillales; family Paenibacillaceae; genus Paenibacillus. The sequence goes on along the minus strand of NZ_JABBEA010000016.1, from coordinate 25,482 downwards.
TGTAACAGTCAAAAAAGAAAGACGCGAATTCACTCGCGTCTCTTTCCACTCCGAAATCAACTATTCTCTTATTAAAAATTCTGTTTAACCTACAGCATCACCCACTCCATGCGTCGAGTAGAACTTAAAACAATAAAATTAATGTATCCAAAGAACAAATGTGAATTTACTCTAATTCATTTTCTAACATATTATATGGCATGATGTGGATATGAATATGTCATCATTTTACAATAGTTTCATTGCCTAGAATACTTTTACCTTACATGAGCTAGATATCAATAAATGCTTTAACCCTATGTGTCTCAGATTGTAATATGAGGAGCTACACTTACTGAAAATAAAGAAATTGCCCCTGACCTAATTCGTATAAAACAGCAAGGCAAGAGTTCACGAGCTATTACAAAAGAGCAGGGACAGCATCCTTCGAACATTTGTCGTGAGTTGGAGCAGACCTGAGCCATTAAAAGCCTATTTGTCAGAACAAGCCCAGAGGACTTATCAGGAAATAAGTAAGTCATCTGTATATATTTAGGAATGTTCAGATGAACTGCTGTGTAGCGACTTTGATTGAATACACAACACGTCGATACACGCCGTTTCTTATTTGACCGTACTGCTTTGTGTATGGAGATTGCAATCGGTGTAGCAATCTCTTAGTACTCAACGGGAGCCTTCCTGACATCCACGACTGACCGAAGCAAGAATTTTGTATGTTACACCAATCTGGAAATAATCCATAGCCTACACATTTATTTTGCTGATCACCATCCGTCTTGGCAACGCAGTTCCCACGAAAATGCGAGTAGGTAATTTGAGATTCTCACTCTAAGGGCACTGATTTCGCTCAATTGGAGGATCACTTGAATTAATCAATCACAGGCCAAAAACAAAACATGCTTAGATTGGAATACCACTCACAAATCTTTCTCAGAGGCACTGTCGCACGTGAATTGAAAATCCGTCAAAACAAAGGCATGCTAATAGTAGACCGTACCATTTTTCATACTTGAGCAGAATATATTTTTTCAAGCTCATGAATTTGATTTGTGAGTGAATAGCCTTCATTTGCTACAATATCTTTGCAATCGGTACGAGGATACCCTTTGGATAATTCAATTATGGCATCATACCAGACGTCAACTTCTAGCGGTAAGAATTCTAGGTTTTCTGTGATTTTTGATTCAGGCATAATATCGGCAGTAACTAGGCACTTTAAACCTGAGGTTTGTGCTTCAACTAACGTAAGATCAAGCCCACCAAATCTAGAAGGATTACAAAAAATATCCATAGCTTGCATCAACTTGGAAACTTCAATATCTGGTTGCCGCCCGAGTAGCAACACACGATCTTCCATTCCATGAGTGAATACTGCTTCTTTAACGGAATTAAACCCCTCACCATCTCCAATCAACATTAGCTTTGCAGTTGGAATTACCTTACTCACTTTCGTGAAAATCTCTAATAACATTTCATGATTTTTCTGATAGACAAATCTTCCAACATGACCAATAACAAAGGAGTTCTGTAGACCTAATTTCTCCCTATATTCTTCACGAACCTCTGTATTATAAGCATATTTATCTGTATCAATAGCATTTTTTAGTATACGAATGTTGTCCCTTGGAATTTGAGATCCATACAGCCAATTAGCTGCTAACTGAGAACAGGCCAAAAAATGTGTAGCATGGTTCGGCATAAACAGTTTTTTTTGTTTCTCATGTCTCTCAATTGCCTTTTGTCTTAAACCCGGATCATTTATATCAACCATCATGTTATGCGCATGTACAATAATAATCGGTATTCCCAATTCAATTGCAATTTCTTCAACTAAGAAACTTTTCCAATAACCGGTATGCAAATGTATCGCATCGTAACCCTCGGATAAAATACTTCTTATTTCTAATATAAATTGCTCTTGATCTTGCTCCGCATAGCATGATACATAATAAACTTTGCACCCATGTGTAGTTAATTCATCTTCGAAATCAAGGGATTTACTAAACGTTACAAAATCAAATTGAAATTTATCTTTATTTATAAAATCCCAGTTTCTCATTGCATAATGTGTTATTCCACCGCGTTGATTAACTATTGGAAATTGGAGTACCTTTATTTTCTTCATTTAAACCGAATCCTCCAATACTTTCGTGTCTTGTCCATCCAGTTCTAACAAGTTCCGCGCGAGAGCAAGCACCCGTTCCGAGGAGTTTCCATCTGCATATTTATGAGTTATGCGCTTTAAACGTTCTCTATCTTTCTTAAACCTATCCTCACCGTAAAGTGAGTCAATAACTGCTTGCTGAAATTGATTATAGTCAAGAGCTATTTCCCCCGGCATCCAGGCATCATACGGCTCCATCATTAATCCCCTTGTTTTGCTGTATTGATCAAGGTCTAACGGAGTCAAAATGATTGGTTTATCCGTGAGCAGAAAATCTATAATGATGGATGAATAATCTGAAATCAGTCCATCCACACCATTTAAAATTTCGTAAAGATCCATATCACTGGTATGCAACATATCATCGGTAATTTCGATGATGTTTTTTGAACCTTTGAACATTTTCCGATTAAGCTGTACAGCGTGTTGTTTATATAGAAAGAGAATATCATTTTTAATCAAAAAATCATTGAATACTTCCTCATCATACCCAAGCATATCATTAATAAAAGCCGCACTTTCACCATTTTTAGTGTATAGCGAATCTCTGTAGGTTGGCACATAGAATAAAATTTTACACTGTTTTATAGGCCCTGTCAGTTTTTCCAGCATTTCTTTACCATCGGATTTGAAGATCATATCGTTACGTGGGTAACCCGTTATAATGAATTTATTAAAATCCAAGTGTAGACAGTAACCCATAAAAACACTATATAAGTGTGACATTGAACAAACTGCTTTTTTATTATTGAAAATATCATGTTTGCTCATAGCCAGGCTTCTCTCGTTTTTTTCCTGGCTCATAAAGTAAAGAGCTTTTATAGTGAATCCATGCCACAATTCTATTGACTTCTTGTTACCGCATTGCTCACTATATTGTGTGATAATTAGACTACTCGATAGATAATGGTAATAGTACTCGTTGTTTCTCTTTGAATCTTTCACAAGCACAACTTTAATATCATCATGTGTGTTACTCTCTAATAATGCTTTTGAAACAGCACCAGCGTTATGATGTCCAATAACACAAATTTTATTAGGTATTTCCTGTATGAGCCCGTATTCACTCAAATCTATACGTGTCAGATCAGAGGTGCCATATTTACTGGGAATGTAGAACTCTTTAATCCCCATTTCATATAGCTGTTGAGCTATTTCAAGATGATAACTACTCGTTATAATAACGGATATACCCTTCTCAGAAATTTCTTCTGGGCTAATAATTGTAAGATCCAGAAAAGTTGTTCCGTGTTTTTCAGGATGGTTATCAGCAAAGTACGCGATATCGTATTTATCTTTTAGCAACGAATAGTATGACTTACCCAGCAAGCCCGCGCCAAATAGGACGAATTTCATGTCATCACACTCTCTAGGATTGAAATTTGAATGTCTTTTCTTATTATTCCTCCTGCTTCACAACCAATTCTGCGAAACACTCAGCACTTAAATCATTGAGCACATCCTGAAAATAAAATATATTTGAATTTGTTTTACGCAGTTCATATTCTACATTCTGATTGCCATACAAGAATATGATAACTGTATCTTCTATTTTAAGTGAATCAAAGTCAGGTGGCATAAGCGGAATTTCAAAAAGATGATCACCCTGCTGTGCTTTAATATCCCATATCTCATTTGGTACTACATTACACTTCACAAAATCCTCTAATGCACTCTTAGCAACGAAACCTGCACCATAAGCAATCAGACGGCCTTTTGTGTCACGAACAGTAGGTAAAGTATTCTTCTTTTCAGGAGAGTACTGTGTCAGATAATTACTAACCGCATTGAAAGCTACGGAAAATCCTATTTTTCTATCAACATACTCATCTAATTTACAAGGTAGGAAGTCAGTTTCATTTACAGCCTCTACAAATTTATGAACATAATATTCTTTATAGTTTTCTAACTGCTGATTACGGCTTATCCTTCTTATAACAAAAGAATATTTACATAAAGTTAACAAAAATAGATGTAATTCTAATTTATTCATAGAGTCCATACAGTTTTTCAAAGTATTCTGAGACAATAAGCTTCTGGTTTCTGCGTATTTGCTGATCTGTTCGATATCGATTTGTGATGTTACGATGGAATTTGCCCGCAAAATATATGAGTATAAGGGTCTGTGTAGATGAATAATAGACTTCTCTGAGGATAAGATTGGAATCCATATCTGATCCTCTTGAGTCTGACTTAGATGGGTAATAAAATTTTTGATTAAGCCTAATTCATGAATTAATATACTTCGAAACATGAGTACTGCGACAGAGGTTGAAATTTTCCTCATAATATAACTTGCCAATAAATTCTGGTTATAATTAGATACCAACGTGGTTGTAGAAATGTTTACTACTGGAGCAAATCCTACATCCCAACGATTTCTTATTTCATCACAAACAACGCAATTTACGTCAGGAAATTGTTCCAGTACATTTACCATAGCTGAAACATATTCCTCATGCAGCAAATCATCACAATCAGGTATACAGACAAACTCACCTGTCACAAGTTTTAGACCATTTCTAACCACCGCTGCTACTCCCTGATTCTCTTGATCTACAATGACAACTTCATATCCTCGGTCTCTGAGCTTCCCCTCATATTTACCAATTACAGTTCGGGTACCATCATTACTGCCGTCATTAATCAAGATAATCTCAATGTTATCCCATTTCTGTGTAAGTACAGAATCAAGCATATCCGAGATATAGTTAACTTTGTTAAAGCATGAGATTACCATACTTACTTTAGGTTGCATGAGTTCACTCCCATTTCAAAAGTAACTCAAAATAATAAGTTTATTATCAACTTATGTGAAGAAATAAAGATATGTCTACATAAGTTTTAATTGAGCTTACAAAAAAATTCAATTAGTAGATCTTGATAATATAAAACACTGGCTTCTGTTTTTTGCAGATTTTGTTCAACCTCTTTTTTATCGTATATAAATAGAATAACCGTATCATTCATCGTGAGTGACTCAAACTTGGGTTTTACTAATGGAATTTCATAGAAATGATCATCCTGACATAGCTTAATATCCCATACTTCATTTGGAACTAAGTCCAATTTAATACATACTGGTAATAATCTATTTGCTATCCTACCAGCCCCATAGGCTATGAGTCGATTTTGCTTTCCTCGATTAAATAGTACTGCCTTCTTTTTTTCGGGTGTATATTCAGTCAAATAATAGTTAACCGCCGAGGACACCATGCCGAAACTAAATTCATCTACGATTTGCGTTGTTAATTTAAAGGGCAGGAGTCCACCTTCATTCACATCCTTTACATACTGTTCAATATTAATTTGTTTATATTCTTCTAACCCGTGTTTATTTATTCGAGCCAATATCATTAGATATTTAACTATATTAGATAATTCAACAAAATAATTCAGATTTTCTGTTGAGCTAACATAATGATTTAGAATTTTCTGAGTCAATTTATATCGATCTTCTGCATAGTCGTAAATGGCATTTATGTCCGTAACTGAGGTTTCGATTGACATATCACGCTCAATATAGGTATACAGTTTCCTATTCAGATGGATGATTGCCTTCTCCGAAGCCAAAATTGGTAGCCATATCTGCTGTTCTTGAGTAGTTTTTACATTGGTTTTAAAATTCTGAACAATACATAACTTGCTAAGAAGTGATGTTCGCATCATCATTACACACGCAGATTGAAAAAATGAAGCTAAAATAAATTTTTTCAACAATATTCGTTGCTCGTTTTGGAGCAACGTAACTACAGAGAGTTCATTTTCTGAAGGAGACCATGATACCCGGCCATTTCCCACTACATCACAAACTACACAATTAACTTCAGGAAATGATTTTAACGCATTTACCATAGCTGAAACATACTCCGTGTGTAATAAGTCGTCACAATCTGGAAAACACACGAATTCACCTGAAATTAATTCTAATCCATTTTTAATTGCCGCTGCTACGCCTTGATTTTCCTGATCCAGAATTATAACCTTATAACCACGCGCTTCTAGTTTTTTTTTATATTTACTAATAGTTTCTCTAGTCCCGTCCGTACTTCCATCATTAACTAAAACAATTTCAATATTATTCCAATTTTGTTTAATAACCGAATCTAGCATATCAGAGATATATCTAACCTTATTGTAACATGGAACAACCATACTAACTTTTGATTGCATTTTGTTTGCTCCTCTAATATTTTTCAATTATTCTTAACTAGTTGCTCTGAAAAGCGTTCGAGAACTAACTCATCAAGGACATCTTGAAAATAAAATACATTCACTTCTGTCTGCTCTAAGCTAGATTCAACATCTTTATTACTGTGCATCAATATAATCATCGAATCCTGTTTCGTGAGTGAATTAAAATCAGGCTGCTTTAGAGGAATTTCATAGAAGTGTTCACCCGGACATGCTTTGATATCCCATATTTCATTGGGAATTAAATTATAATTTTTAAAATCTGGTAATATACGTTTAGCTACTCTTCCAGCCCCATAGGCAATAACTCTTCCAGGATTGCTTCGAATGGAAGATAGAACACCCGCTTTTTCAGGAGTGTATCCAGTCAAGAAATTACTAACAAAACGACTCACCACATTAAAGCCGAAATTTTCAACAATTTCCAGAGTTATTTTATAGGGCAAAAGCCCACTTTCATTTACATTTCCAATAAAATCCTCTAAAGATTTATTTAAGTACTGGTCACCATTAGCTAAGTTTGTAGCACAACGAACTATGTTTATGCTTCTTGAAATCAACGCAGTTTTAATTAAATTCTCTTTTCTTTCCAAAGTAGCGACATCATCCGGTAACAGGTTTATTGCAATTTCGCATAACTCAAAATAATCATCATAGAATTTTTTTTGTTGCTCAAAATTGTCATAACGTGAATGTCCTAAATCTGCCGCATTAAAATGATATAAGGGTAAAGGAAAGTATTTATACTTGCCCGCATTTATGGTGAGCGGAATGATATAACCTGGCTCATGTGAGCCCTTCGTCTCTGTAAAGTAAGTTTCCTTTACATTACATTTTCTAAGATATTCTGCCCTTACTAAGTAGATCCACACGGTAGGACGAATATCCGTCAGAAGATATCGCTCAGTATAATAATCCTCCTTATCCTTTATTTTGTTTAAATTTATTGGTTCAAACTTTTTATTACTACCACTCCCCATATAGTGAGCACCACCACAAATACAGTAATCGTAGTCAGCATGTTCATCGAGCCAGCCTGCCATCAAAGAAACATATTTGGGATCAAGTTCATCATCACTATCAATCATGCAAACATAATCGCCAGTAACCAGACCAAGTCCAGCTTTCGCAGCAGCACATACTCCAGCATTATTTTGATCCTCTACGATGACCTCAAATCCTCGCTCTCGGAACTTAGGCTCATATTCTGTTATTACATCACGTGTCCCGTCCGTAGAACCATCGTTTACAAGTATAAGCTCAATATTGTCCCATTCCTGTGCTAGAATAGAATCGAACATTTCCCCTATATACTTCACTTTATTATAACAAGGCATAACCATACTTACTTTACTTTGCATATTACTAACTCCCTTTAAATATAATTTATATTTTCGACTCAGCACTTAGATGAATTGGATGGATCCCTTGTCACCTGCAAAAACTTTTCCATAATGCTCGCCATCGTTATTGATTCCTCAGCAGTGAGTTTATAGTTACGTCTTGTCATTTCACTTATATTACGAACAAAGTCAGCAAGCTCAAAGCGCATCCCAAAGCCGGGAAACGGTGCAGAGAAACTTTCATTGTGCTCGAAGTTTTCATAACATACCTCGAATGTTTTTGTCAGCCACCAAGGTGATTTCACTTGTATATATCCTTTCGTACCGGAAACCAGCAACTGCCCTTCACTTTTAACACCTATACCGGTTTTAACTGTAGCAATTGCATCATCAAAGCGAAAATATCCTTTTGTATAAATATCCACACCGTTATGACCTTTGAAAAAATCAAACCGTAGGTCATTGAACTTAGTACCCAGCAACTTCAAGATCGGCAAAAGATTATAGCTTGCAAGTTCCGTAAAACTGCCGCCAACAGTGGGGAGATACTCCCTAGCACCCGGGTCATTCGGTACAAGTTTTGTAAATGTCGCTTCCACATCATAAATTTTTCCGATTCGTCCACTTTTGGCAATAGCCAAGAGATTCAGAAAGCTGGGGGCATATGCAGTCTTAATGGCTTCCATTAATACAAGACCTGTCTGCTGCGCTATATCATACAACTCACGAGCTTCGTCCCCCCTCAAAACCATTGGTTTTTCGCAAAGAACATGCTTTCCTGCCAATAAAGCCTGACGTGCATATTCATAATGAGTTTCGTGAGGTGAAGCAATATAAACCCCATCCACTTCATTTAGAAAAATCTCGTAATTATCAAATGCTGTAGCCAGATCAAATCGCTCTGCAAAAGCTTTCGCACTACTTAAACGGGGATTAAATACGGAGGTCGCAGTAATACCACTTACAAACTTCACTTCCGACATCGTTCTCTCCGCAATACGACCGCTACCAACGATACCAAGCCTAATACTTCTGTGCCTTTCAATACGAAGCTCTGTGCTAGAGACATCTTTTGTTCTTTCGAGATAAACAACCTCACAATATTCATTTAAATAATCGAATGTGCCACGCCAATCTGATCCGACAACAAAAGTATCAATATTGAACTTTTGAACGTCTCCAATTTTCTGACTTTCATGATCCTCCACAATGATTTCATCGGCATAACCACAACTTCTCACATTGTCTATACGACGCATCAAAGAATCAACAACATTCATTTTTCCACGCTGAATATCATATTGCTCAGTGGTAACACCTACGATGAGATAGTCACCAAGTGCTTTTGCACGCTCAAGTAACCTGCGGTGGCCTTCATGAAATAAATCAAAAGTTCCGTACGTTATCACTTTTTTCATACAATTCTCCCCGGTTCAATTCCTATTGAACGTAAACGTGATATAATTTGCGAATGATAAGTTGTAGAAGCAATCACAATGCGATCATAGTGCTGTTCCATTGAACGTACCTCCTCAGCTGTCAGGCAGCGTTGTCCATTAAAACAATCGCCAGGCTTAGCATAAGTATCTGCAAAAGCGACAATTTCGCAGAAATTCAGCTCAGACAACTGGCGGTAATATTGTTCACCGACCTTGCCAATTCCGTAGATGATAATTCGTTCGTTCTTATCCACCTTGTCAAAGGGAAATAAAAATTGGATGCCATCACCGATTTTTTTCACTTTACCCGCATGCTCAGCCCTGGGAGGCAATGTAATCTCTTGCAAGTGGCTGCTAGATACTTTTTTGGTGTACGGAAAGAAAACTAAGTCAACGCCTAACATTTTAAGTTCATCTTCATCAAAAGCCCAACCATCGGAAATATGATCATCACCGCTAAACATAGCATCGAATCCGTACTTTTCTAATGCATTACGCTTATGAAGCAGTAATTCAGTCGTGATGTCAACCTCGTCCACATATTTAAGCGCTGCAATTATTTGCAAGCGATCATGAATTGGTATAGTAGGCCATTTATTTTTACTTTTGGATACCAATTCATCTGTAAGAACGCCAACAATTAGCTTGTTGCACCGTTTCCTCGCTTGGCGGATTAAATTCAGATGCCCGACATGGAACATATCAAAGGAGCCTGAGATATACCCTACGTCCCACTGTTTATTAGTCTCTGATGCTAGCAACTTTTAATCCTCCAATTCTATTATTAGCTCGCTAAGGCAAATGACTTCAAATACCTTTTCCACATATTCTATTTAAAGGTACCGTTGCTTATTTTTTATAATAACCTCCTCCAGAATTTGTTTAATTCCTGAATACATTAACTTCCCTAGCAGAAACAATATTTTAATCCATCAATGAAAAAGAAGTATTCCTTTACATTCATTCGCTCAAGCTGTTTGGCTATTTCTTTGTGATAAACACTTGCGATAATAAGCCGTGAATTCTCATCTATTAGCCCAGGCAATTCTGAAGGAGAACGAACAGGAACACCATATGCGCAACTCCCCCATGCATCTTTTCTATTATCGAATGCACAAACGACCTGCAGATCTTTACTGTAACGTTCCATCCAAATCCGAAGGCTATCGCCCGCACCGAAAATATAAATCTTCTTATCTTCAATTCCATTCAACATGTCAGTATAACGGCGAACATAATGCGTGTAAGGCCGACTTACATCTATAATAGTAGACTTCCCATGTTTAGGGGTGCGATCTTTCAAATCCGGTTCATATAATCCCCCTGGATAAGACGCAATTAATGTTTCCTTATAGCCTACGGGTACGGGAATTTTTAAGTCCTCAAAATCCATTTCCATACTTTCAGAAAACCATTTTTTATCATATACCCTTTTACCATACTCTCCCCCGAGAACAGGGATTGCATAGTATAACTGGTTAGAATACTTTGAGCAGAAACGCTCATACCGCTCTGCAAGAAAATCGTATTGTCCTGAAATCCCCCCGGCACCATAACAGAAATATTCTTTACCTTCAGAGATCTCAGCACCCTCACATTCATCAAGCGCAGCCGAAGCATACATTTGCTTTTGCATTTTCAGAGCGGTATCTTGAACATCCTTGGCAACATCACCATTTGGCATATCATCAAGCGGAAGGATATCGATATAGGCTCCCATATGGCCACCTCGTGTGTGCCCATTAGGAAAGTTTACAAGAACAGCCGTATCACTTCGCCGCAGTCTTATAAAATGAGGAGCAGCGTAAGGGTCATTTTGCGGTGTTTGCAGGAAATAAGGTTCACTAAACCAATGTTGGGAAAGTCTTAAACGTTCATACTCTTTACGTGGCAGGGCAATATCAATATCGTCATCCCATGGGATAAATCCATTATGACGTACTGCACCCAGAAGTGTGCCAAACATAGTAAACCAAGTTAAATCCTCACGTTTGGCAACTCGTGCAAACTCTTTAAGAATATCTAGCTCGACAGCCTGTAAATCATTTAGTTTGTTCACCGATTAATTCTCCCAAGGTATATATAGGTATAGTTAATTCCTCAAGCAAATCCTTTTTGATTGCCTCGCCCTCTAAAAGACTTACAATTAAAATTTCAGAGTTACTCAACGCAAGATTCTTGCCGATATCTTCGATATTATTTAGATTTTTATCTAATATATTTGTCACAACGATCCCATTATCGTCAAAAACCTGCTTCAAAGCCATTCCCCGTTTACCAAATCCATAGATCGCTGAGCGTTTTATCCCCATATCATCCAATTTTGTAATAACAGGAAGAAAACGGTTATAACGGCGCACTCTTTCTATCCTTTTCATCGACTGCTCCGTTTCAAGCTCAAGCGGGAGCGTCTCATTTCCAAATACTTCTGTATACGTTTGGAAACTAGCTTGGTGTGACAACAGATTAAATCGATCTGAAATACCATAACGTTTTTTTAAGATTTCAAGCCAGGTATCCCTACGTACATCTGCACTAAACGCCGGAGAATAGACTAGTGACAATAATGCCCTTGTAAGTGCAACCTCAGGTGAGACATCTTCCCAGTAATATTCCTGATCAATAAAAATCATTTCATCATTTCGTTCGTCATAAAAACAATTTGCTGGAACCAGCTCCCAGAAGCATTTACCAGTCTCTGCAGCCTTCGTTATAGCTTCTTGAATTCGGTCAAACTGGGCAATCATCTCCTGGAAATCAAATGTTCCATCTGAGAGTTTCTTTGCCCAATAATCCCACAGTGTAGGCAAGTTTAAACGCGGCATGATTAACGAACCGTTTTCTATCTTCATCTTAATTACGTTTACTCCAAGACCCATCAGTTCATCGTGATTACACAAAGTCCTCAGCATACTTGCTTTGCCGTCCGGATGAAGGGGCGTCTTATGTACCGTACCGTCACCACGAACCGTTGTGGCAAAGCGTTTTGCAGGTTCACGATAAACCGTGACTGCCGCATAATCCACTGCGCATGGTTCATCATCTTTGCAAACCCGTGCCTCAACGAAATATGCACCGCACATAAATTCAAACGCTCCACCGCGAATGACCTCACGATAGAGTGGACGTTCGTCAAATTGTAAAGATATATCATCTCTTACATACGGAACAAATCGTTGATTTAAAAATTCATCAGGAAGGTAGTTTTCTGAGTATACCTCCCTTGTAAAATATTGATCTGTTAACGGGTAAAACCACTTTTGTCCTTCAAAGCCAGCAAGTTTCAAACGTGTTTGCAGTTCTGCCTTACTAGGGAGTGGCTTATCTCCACGCCCAAACAGCGTATCATAAGGAACTCCTGTATTTGTTGCTCTTTTGCCTGCCCAATATCGCAAAGCAAAGGGATTCTCATACACTAAGAGCAAGCGGCCGTGCAAATCCAACTTTTGTTTGTACATTACCAAAGCTTCAACAGATAAATCCTTTGGATCCGTGACTATTTCATAGGTAACTCCATTTTCAAATGGATACCAGCAGAAGACTGAATCTTTCCACGGAGAGTTTTCATAGTATTGTCTTAATGTACTACTTAACATAGGATGCACTACCTTTTACTTATTTTATGAATGGATTTACTGACTGAAATTACGTTTCATCCAAAATTCTATAATATGAAACAGGATGCGACTTTCTTTCACTTTCAGGGGGAAGTGTCATATATTCACCAAATTTATGCTTTAAGTATGCATCATAATTACGATGTCCCAGTAGAGTAAGATTTTCAAATGAATACTCCGCGGTTTGCTCAAACCACTCACCCATCCCCTCGCTATACTTATCAGGAGCGGGAAACGTGATCGTCCTTACACGCTGGCATTTATTACGATTTCCCTTGTCGGCAAAACGCAATAGATGACTGGAAACCATTTTGAGAGGTATCTTGCTAAGCAAGAAGTACACACCCCGCATGAGTAAATTTTTGTCTATTTTCTTGCCTACCTCTGACCATAAAACTTTTCGAATTATTGTACAGTGAAGATTATGCATCTTCTCAGCCAATTTCCCGTCAGGGACGTTATCAAACGGAAATATATCAATAAAAATCCCGGATTCGTATGGCATGTGAGCCTGTCCTTCCCTGAGGAAGAACGTATCTTTTCTTCTAATTTTCCCATATCCCCAACGATAACCGGGAGTTGCCCGCATGTCTTGAAAGTAAAACCGGCTATGATCCAAATCCGTTTCACAAACTTGGCGGAATTTCTCATATTCTGCTCGAAGCAGACCAATATCTGCATCATCGTCCCACGGTATATAACCTTTATGGCGTATAGCACCAAGCATCGTGCCGCCGATCATAGCATAATTAATATTGTGCGAGCGGCATATTCGATCCACTTCTGTCAACATTTCAATTTGTATGAGTTGAACGGCTCTTAGATCCCCTTTAGTAAGTGGGCCTGTTTTCATATGATTAAATTTCATCTGATTTTCCATATGCTAAAACATCCTTTGCCCAGTCAATTCGGTTAACAATTACTGAATCTACCTCAATATTTTCTGCAAGCTTAATTTCCTCATCATTTGTTACTGTCCACGGGCGTATTAATATTCCCCTCTTGTTGCAATCTTCCACCAAAGAAGGATACCGCAACATATGCACACTCGGATGTAACGCTTCAGCTCCAACCTTTTCGCATTGCTCACCAGTGACTAATATCCCTCCACCACATAACAATGCGGTTTGTGAATCTGGCTCAAGCAGCTTTATTTTTTGAACAGAATAGTGGTTAAATGACGACCATATAATTCTATCGCTCATACCGTACTTTTCTACTAATTTTAACGCAATAGACTCAATGCCATCGTAATAGATGACACCTGTTTTCAACTCTATATTGATCGTCATTCCTGTTCTGTTCAATAATTCTAATACTTCTTCCAGCGTCGGCACTTCCATAAAGAGAGGCTCAGTTCGACCGCTTTTATTGAAGTTGAGCTTCTTTATTTCAGATAGGGTAAAGTCTTTTACCCTCCCTTGGCCATTGCTCGTTCGGTCAATGGTTTCGTCGTGAATGACGACGACCTCTTTATCCTTGGTAAGCTGAATATCAAGTTCTACTCCGTCAGCGCCCATCTGGGCTGCCATTTGAAAACCAGCAAGCGTATTTTCTGGCGCGGAAGAATAGGCCCCACGATGTCCCCATATTTTCATATAAGCCACTCCGCCCTTCCGTGTGTAACGATCTTGTCTTTACCCGCGCCAAATCTCACAAAACGTATCTGTCTTTTATCTGTGTTCACAAGCATAATGTCAAATGCTTCTTGCGAAGTATCGCCAATTTTGCGATTAGGAGTGATAAAACCTTCTGACTTATATTCTGTAAAAGCTTCACATTTTGAATTTAATATCGATAAAATGGGAACGCCTTCTGTATTATCTATTAGATCCGCATGATTATGACCATTGATGAAAGCCATAATTTTAGCCGAATGATCATGTAATACTGCCATCAGTTCTTCTTCGCCACGTATTTCTGTTGCCCAGTACTGTAATCGGCGAACAGGCGCAACATGGGAAAATACGATAACTCTCCAATCATCAGGTGTGTTTTTCAATTGTTCAGATAGCCACTGAATGCATGCTGTATTGTATCCATATCGTAATGATTCATTTGGATCGAAAGAATCCAGAAATATGAAACGTAGTCTTTGAGACTCAAAATCAATAGTATATCTTGGTTCATCTCTGCCTAAATAAAGCTCGCACTGCTCTTTTAACGAAAACGGTTCTGGATTATTTTTAAAGTAGTTTGTGTCATGATTGCCAAGCGCTGCCCAAACAGGAATTTCACATTTTCTTAAATCATTAAAGACCTGCTCTACATAATGTCGGCTAACCTCACGTGTTGTCATACCGTCCGTGAAATCACCAAGGTGAATAATTCCATCAAACCCTAGTTCTCTATGCAGTCCTTGGATGGAAGCAGATGTATCATCCCAAGTCCCATTTACTGTATAATGTGTATCTGTCAACAGCACAAAGGATAGTTCACCCTTTTCCTGTATATCCATAATACACTTCGACACCCGTTCTATTTCGTTTTTCAACCAAGCCTTCATTTCATACAAGTAAGGCTTTTCTCTCTCAAAAGAAAGAATATGATCGATATCCTCACGGCCTTCAAATTCTGTTCCATCCATCTTCCGCAGGCATATTCGAAAATAAACACACCCTGAAAAAGTATAATGATCTTGCCTGTAAGTGTCCCCATTCAAATCCTGTCGATAAACCGTCCAGCTCTCTTCGGGGGCATAATCATACGTATAAATCCAACGATCTTCGATCTTGGGTGTATACGTTGCAACATTAAACTTATACTGTAAATCGATGAGCCTTATCTGATCGCCGGGCTGTGCGAGATAAAATACAGGAGTACTCAGCATTTCCGGGTATCCCAGTTCTTGCAGGCCATCGCCTGCCCGTATCTTCATCCCTGCTAAACCCATCAATGAAATCTTCAAAGCTTTCCATCCCCCGCTCTCGTTTCTGGCCCTATTTATGGAATCGTAATTTAAACCGCTGATCTGATCTAAGTTTATTTCAGTTCATTTCTTACTGTATCCAGCGCATTTCTGACGATTTGCCACATATCATAATACTTATATTCAGCTAGTCTACCGCCAAAGATCACGTTTACCTCTTGATCTGCAAGCTCCTTATAACTCAAGTAACTCTTATTATTTTTTTGATCATTAACCGGATAGTAGGGTTCATCCCCCTGTTCATACTCTTTTGAATACTCGCGTGTAACGACTGTTTTAGGCTGAGTACCAAATTCAAAATGTTTATGTTCAATTATACGGGTAAATGGCGTTTCCCGATCTGTATAATTCACAACAGCGTTCCCTTGATAATTCGATTTGTCCAGAATTTCCGAGTCGAAATTCAACGTACGATATTCAAGTGATCCGAATTGGTAGCCATAGAATTCATCAAGCATTCCTGTATAAACAATCTTCGTGGCAATCCGATCAAAGTATTCTCTTTGGGCAAAATAGTCCGTATTCAATCTAACTTCGCTGCCTTCAAGCAATTTTTCGATGATCGGCGTATATCCTCCAACAGGTATTCCTTGATACTGATCATTAAAATAGTTATTATCCCAAGTGAAACGAACAGGCAGACGCTTAATAATGAATGCTGGAAGTTCCTTGCAGCTACGCCCCCATTGTTTTTCTGTATACCCTTGAATCAATTTTTCATATATATCACGCCCAACTAATGAGAGCGCCTGCTCCTCAAGATTTTTTGGATCTTCGCACTCCAAGCGCTGTGATTCTATTCTTTTAGCTGCTTCTGTTGGATCAGTAACTCCCCATAATTGATAGAAGGTATTCATATTAAAAGGCAGGTTGTATATCTCACCTTTAAAATTGGCTATGGGAGAGTTTGTATAACGGTTAAAGGTCGCAAAACGATTGACGTATTCCCATACTTCCTTATCGTTAGTATGAAAAATATGTGCTCCATATTTGTGTACATTTATACCTTCAACCTGCTCGGTATAAATGTTGCCCCCAATATGATCACGCCTATCGATCACTAGGCATTTTTTATTCTGTTTCGTCGCCTCGTATGCAAACACTGCACCAAATGGTCCTCCGCCCACAATTAAATAATCATATTTCATTAGCCCAGCACCGCTTTCTTAGAATTTTCATAGATTTCAATCCCCGCTTTTCCATTAGAATGTGAGATCTCTGCAAGGCGGAGTTTAACCTGCTGCTCAAGTCGTTTGTACAACCATGGCTCGGGAACCGGCTGCGAAATCATCTCAAGCAGGTTTTCAAGTGTGGCAAAATAGGAATGTTCCCAAAATGCACAACTGTTAGTGTCCTTAAACTCGTTTCCTTGCATATGCATTGAGAAATTCTGAATGCTACTTGAACTAGCTGTTAACGTGATGTTCTCTTCATGCAGAGAACCCGTATTCGGATCATATTCGATGAACCGATTACTTTGCTTTTCAGTAACATAAATTTTATCTGTAGCACTTGAAGACACATTATAATATCCAGTATGAATATTTTTGGATAGTGGATCACTGCTTAGCAAGCTACCTGGACAAAAATCAACCACATAAGAGTACGAATAGTTTTTTAAGTTAAACTTGACCATCTGTTGTGAATCAGCAGGTACCAAATATAAAGTTTTTTCGGAAAATAATAGTTTTTGGAATTGACCAAATCTATCT
Organism: Paenibacillus sp. SZ31; assembly: GCF_012912005.1. Classification (GTDB taxonomy): domain Bacteria; phylum Bacillota; class Bacilli; order Paenibacillales; family Paenibacillaceae; genus Paenibacillus. Next base: position 8,084 of record NZ_JABBEA010000016.1, on the reverse strand, counting down.
GCAGGTATGCCTTCAAGATTTATTTTGTACTCCAGAGTTGTATCATCTTCTATATTGAAGCTAACTAAACGTGGACTCTCCAATGATAGCAGCCAGTAGTGCCCATTAATTATCACTATATCCGCATATCCGTATTTATCATTTCCTAAAATATTTAATTTGGTAGTTTTATTACTTAAATTGATTTCCATTACTGCATCAGCATTCATAAAAGATAACACTAATGAGCCTCGTCTTTCATCATAAACACCATTAGAAAAATACCCCATATCTAGATTACTAATCTCTTTAGTAGAAGCCACCCATTCGTCTATAATTTCTGTACTATTATCCTCCATATTGAGTTTGACAATACCCGGATAGTATAATGGAATAAAGTAGAGCGAGCCCTCGCATTCAATAATCTTTGAGAATTTACTATGAACGTTATAGTTCATTTCTTTTGGTGTTGGTAAATCAATATATTCAAAAGTAGACTTTGTTATATCATATATAGCTATCGCCGCAGCAGAATGTGGAGAAAAATAAAGTTTATTGCCACTTTGATGAATAGAGTGATACACTCTCCAGTCCAGCATTTTCTCATTCACAAAATTCCCCATATGCTCCACATTCCATGTCTTCTTATCCAATCGAAAGAAACCGTTCATATGCAATGTTAGAAAATATAAATATTTCTCTGTATCGCATACACTTCCGATTGAAAGATGATCGCTTAAATCTTCATTTTGAACCATTAGAGGTTTTGGCATGCATTGGTACATCGGCACTAGTGAAGTAGCATCTCCATAAAAAGCAGAGCTTAAGTTCAAAGCCCTATGTAAATCTGCAGTATTATCATAAATTCCGTAGTTCTCCAACTGGTACTCATTGATAAGTTGTGTGTACTCATCCAAGAGCAACGGACGCATTGAGCTGTAGGTAGCCTCACTTAAAGGGTGAGGCCGCCACCAAAGAACGACATCATCCAGCTTACGGAAGGTGTCAAATACAGACCGCAACTTAGCTATATACTTTTCATTCCCTTTAAGGATAGGACCCACTGAGGTATTGTAGAGCACTATTTTTTTCCAAGAACCATCAGACTTCTCAATCAACTTCTTCCATTCATCTGGTAGTGTAAAATCGTCTGGTTTGGAGTTTATTATCTTGTCAAATTTTGGAGAACCAGATGCCACAATCTTTTCATCCAGTTTCCCGAAACCACCCACGCAGTTTTGTTCTTTTTCATATGCTTGGATTGCATTGACGTAACCATCACGCACCCGATCAGACTGCACAAATACTCTGTCAGAATAAACAAGACCTGCTGAGAGAGCAAGATGTTTCTCCACTTCATCGAATGTCACAAAATAGGGAGAGTAACATAGTAACTCAGTGTATTTTTTTAAGTTATTACTGTAATAATCTGGATGAACGGTAGTGATTACATTACCACTGTCATAAGCATTATGAATGAAGCTAATATCCGGGCGATGTTCCTCTAAGTTATAGTTTTTCCAATCTAAGATTGGTACATAATCAGGAAATTGATCCCCTTCATAGTGCGCTCTTCCTAGCTCACCACCGGGAATTCGATCAAAATAAGGGATTGGAACTACGTAAGCATCACATTGCGGATCCTCTTTTGCCGCAAGCCAAATCGATTCAAGTGAGTCCCACATTGATGCCTTGTAAGGGAAAAATACAACCTCAATTTTATTTGGCTTGAGTTCATTTTGAATGCTATTATCAATCATTCTAAGTTCTATTTTTAATTGCTCTACGAAATTCACATTAGAAGTTTCGATATCCACGGCAATATGATAAAGACTTGTGTGGTACTGGGTTAACAATTCAACCGTTCGTGTATCTTCACCTTTTACACTCTCTATAAACTCGCCTATATGAACAGCCATATTTTGGCATTCAATCAACAGTTCAACTACAGTTGGGATATTTGTTCGCAAAAATTGTCGTTTGATTTCATCCGTCGCCTCATACAGTGTTGTTACTAAATTCTGAATCTTCTCTTGTTGGTGCTTTCTCATTAAACTCCCGCCCCTGTATGCTTGTTATATTCTTTGTCATATCCTAAATTTTCACATACACGAAATTCACTTTTTATATAAGTTATATCGGCTTAAATCTTCTTTTGGTGAAGAGTCAGCAAAAATTTCCAGTTCAAAATAATTCTTGAAGATAATGGACATTATGCGCTCTGCGTTAGACCTTTACTTCCTCTGACTTAACGAATGCCCAGCCCTCACATCAATCTGCAATATTCGGAATTCATTCATCACTCTTGAAAAATTGCAACAAAAACTTTGGTAAGACAGGATAACATGGATAATCATTCTGGTTCCCTTTTTGTAGTAAATTGAATTAAACTCTCATTATCCTTTCAACACAAAATAACATATTTGGTGAATAACGTTTAGACAATCATTGGATTTTTATTTAATATAATTCATGAAAATACATAATAAGGAGATGTAAGTATTGAAAAAAAAAATAGTTTTCTTGTTTAGCCTAATTCTACTTTTCTCATCCGTACTATTAACTTTATCCGCTTCTGCTGCTTCTGAATGGGTCACTAAAGCTGACTTATTAGAGCCTCGTACTGGTGGAGCAACAGCTTCACTTAATGGGAAAATTTATTATTTTGGAGGTGCATCAGGCTCAGATCATGCAGCTTCGGGTATAAAGCAAAATTCTACATATGAATATGACCCTACAAATGATACTTGGACTGTTAAGGCAAATATGCCGACAGCCCGTGCTGGATTAACTGCAGTAGTCTATGACAATAAGATCTATGCTATTGGTGGATACTATAACGTCGGTACTTCAGTGCTAAGAACTAATAAAGTAGAAGTCTACGATCCTTCTACCGACAATTGGTCGACTGCCGCTAACTTGTTAACGGCAAGATCATGGGCAAGCTCAGTAGCGCTAGATGGTAAAATTTATGTTTTTGGAGGCGGGGCACTTGTTAATGGTACCTCAACTTCTTTGTCTTCTGTAGAGTCTTATGATCCCATTTCAAACACCTGGTCCTTAAAAAACAAAATGCCTATCGCCGCTAATGCTGCTGCTACTGCATCCGTTGATGGCAAAGTTTATATGTTCGGAGGGGCAAACCTTTTAACTTCATCAATAGGCGGTATCTATGAATATGATCCAGTTTTAGATTCTTGGACGCTCAAACAAAACACTACTGTCAGAGATTCAAGCGGCATAGCTGTTTATAATGACAAAATTTATTTATTAGGAGGTGGGACGTTTTCTTCCGGTTCCCAACTAAGTGCTTTGAATAGTTTTGATGTTTATGACCCCAAAACAAATACGTTTAGTACACTCGGAAGCTTAACTTCTCCGAGATCACAACTTGTTTCGGCTGTAATTAATAATAATCTGTACATCATAGGCGGAACTAGCCTTGGTGCAAACGGCACTTTAAAAAACGTAGAGATGTATACATTTGAAAACGAAAGCACTCCAAGCCCAGATCCAACACCAGAATCAGGTAACGAGGATAGAGCCATTTTCACCGTTATCTTGACAACTGGTCTAGTAAAAGAATTCGACCTCTCCATGGTAGAAGTTAATAAATTCATTGCGTGGTACGAAGACAAAGAGGCTGGCACAGGAACAGCCTCCTACGCAATTGACAAACATGAGAACAACAAAGGACCCTTCACTAGCCGTAAGGATTATGTGATCTTTAAAAACATCCTTTCATTCGAAGTGGATGAATATAGTACAGGGGAATAATAAACAGAACAAAGCCCGCTGACCAGATAGAGGTCAGCGGGCTTTGTTCTGTTTACATCTCTATTTAATTTCTAACCAACATCGCTACACTCTCGACATGACTTTGAGTGTCGGTCACTATATATTAAGCCGTAAGAAGGGCGGTGGCAGTAAACTTATTATGAATGTTTAATGTGCCGTCCGTCTGTACTTCAATTTATCAATAAACCTATGTACCATCTCAGAAGTCAGTTCATCCAGCTTCATGAACTGCTTGAGTTCACCATAGTTAAATAAGACCAAAAAGGAGCAGGATTTCCCTGCTCCTTCTTTATGTGAAACTTCTTTCTCTCATCAAACGTAAATTCACAAGGTATAATGAAATCAGATGACCGTTCAGCATGATCTTATGACCATCATAATGAAGGAGGGGACATCCGTGGCGTTTATTCCGCTAAACTGCCCCAATTGCAACGGAAGAATTGAATACAAGAAGGATGAGGTTTTAAAGTGTCCCTATTGTGAAACAGAGCTTTTATTGAAGCAAAACCATGTCTATTATGTGGATCAGACCATTAACCATTACCACGGAACGCCTCCCAAGGCAACGACGAAGCAGGCTTTCTCCGTAAAGCTAATGCTAATACTGATGTTAGTCCTAACTGGCGCCATCGGTACATATTTTTATTATAGCAACAGCTCCACCTATTCAAAAACAGAAGCCAATCTGCCTGTGCGAAAGATGCCCGAAAGCGAGGTTCTGCTCTCCTTTTTGCGAGATATCTTCGATAAAGGGGCTGCCTTGCCAACAGAGGAGGAATTGGCTCGTATTCGCTATTTAACCGTAGAGCATTCGGAGAATGATCAGTGGAAGTTTACATATAGCCTCTCCGATCCCTTCAGCGATGAACAGGCCGAGAAGATCAATTATATTACTCAGGACAAGAAACTGAATAGCCTGCGGATTGATCAGCGAGATTTTGAAGCTTTTAAGGGACTAACGGCATTGGACCTGACGAATACCTATGAAATCTCCCAGACGGACCAAACCACTCTGGCCCATATGCCCGGATTAAAAAGTTATGGAGGCGCTTTTAACGAATCCTTCAGTACATTTTCGGGCTACTTTGGCGACAAGTCTAACATTACGGAGCTTACCACTCAGCTTCGCAGCAATCAGGAATTGGCCCTACTACTGGAATTCCCCAATCTAAGTTCTTTATCCATTACCTATGTGGATGAGTCCGTAACGGATTTCTTTCTCTTGAATAAACTGCCGCTCAAGTCCCTGTCGCTCACCTTTGTCGATGAACTCGGATGGTTGTCGTCCATGACCGGGCTGTCATCCTTGTCCATACATTACAGTGAAGCCACCGACTTGCAGCCGCTGTACGCCCTGACCCAGCTTCAGGAGCTTCAGCTGTCCTATTTATCGAATGTAAAGTCCATCGACTTTGTGCAAAATATGCCTGCTCTACAAACGTTAGATATCGAAAATATAAACTTCTCCAGTCTGGAGCGCTTGACCGGCAAAAACTCTATTACTACGCTGCGCCTGGCTTCTCTAAGTCAACTTGGTTCGGTAAAGGCTATCAATAGCCTGTCCTCTTTGCGGGAATTAACGTTGTCCGGCTATTACAAGGATGCAGAGGCGCTGACATTGCCTAATGTAGTGCGGGTTGAAATACCAAGCTCCTTTCTCACCGGGCTAGAGGCCGCGGCTACAACCAGTCTGACGCTCCGTGGCGGAAGTAGCGAGTTGAACTTGACTGCGCTGAGGAAATTCCCGAAACTGGAACAACTCTCGCTCTGGGAGATCGATGAAATAACCCAACTTGCCGCCCTGGACGGCTTGTCCCGCCTAGAGACCTTAAACATTTACGACTCGTCACTGTTCAAAGAAAGCGATGCCTTATTTCGTTTGAAGCAGGTAAAATCTCTGGTGTGCTCCGAATGCAGGCTGAATTTCGAAAAAAAGGTTGCCGCAACGAACAGTGTGCTTGAACATTTGACCTTAGAGCAGCCATATTTCAGCATAAACAACACCTCTGTTGCTGAAGTTGATCAGATGATGCCTTACTTTGCCAACATGTCCGCTCTACGTTCCTTCACTCTGCAAGACAACAACTTGGCTTCTCTCGAATTTATGAGTAAATGGCAGGCCGTAGAAGAGCTTCATCTCGAGAACAATGCCATTTCCAATATAGAGACCCTAAGCCAGCTACCTGATCTGCAAAAGGTATATCTATCCGGTAATTCCGTACAAAACAAATCCGTGCTTGGTACGGGTGTGCACGTATATTAATTACCGTCTGGATGATGGGGAGTTATAGACTACTGTAGTTAATGGATGGTATTGGAACAAAGACAAAAAGGGGTTCGAGAGAAAAGTATAAATTCTCGAACCCTTATGTTTATGTTTAGCTTCTGACCAACATCGCAACACTCTCCACATGAGATGAATGCTGACGGTACAATAACCTAATACGATGTGGCTACATTCACCTATTCAAGCAATCTTATATCAGCCGCTTTTACGTGACAAGGTATTTGTTCAAAATTCCCGATTTCTTTAATTATCGGATATATATCCTGTAACGCATCCTTACTCAGTCTTCGGATTGTTGAATACTTTACCCTATCCCTAAGTAGTTAATTTTACCACTTTAAGGATAACCCTTGTTATTTACATCTAAAAATCAGTTTGGGTTGACGATTTTTACTTTACTTGCTCTTTTGAGCCAGCATGTTCAACAGAACCGTTACGGCCTCTGCTCTTGTTGCATAGTCCCCAGGGGCAAATTTGTTGTCGCCTTTCCCTTGCACGATGCTTGCTTGCTTTACATAAGCAATCGCAGCTTTTGCCCACGCTGGAATGTCCTTGTCGTCTGCGAAGCTAGTTGCTGTGGCATTCGCTTCGCTATATTTACCCAAAGCACCCGCAATCATCGTTGCCATCTCTGCACGTGTAATTTCCCCAGCTGGACGGAAAGTACCGTCCTCATAGCCATTAATAATGCCTGCTTGCACCGCTTGCGCGACCGCTTTCTGCGCCCAGCTTCCGATCTTCGCTGTATCTGTGAACGTCAGCGCCGCTCCCGCTCCTTGCGTCTTCAACGCATTCATCAGCATGACGGCAAATTCCGCGCGAGTCACGGTTTTGTCCGGCTTAAACGTGCCGTCCTGATAACCAGTGGCGATTCCGCTGCTTACCGCTTGCTTGATGCTTGCCTTCGCCCAGTGTGCAGATATATCGTCAAAGTTAATCGTTGGTTTTGTGTCTGGTGTTGGCGCACTTGCCGCTTGCCCTACAACCATTACCGCATATTTTGTAAAGTGGGTTACTTCTACGGTAATCTGATTACCCCTAACAATACCGCCAACTTCCACCCATTTCTTCTGCACTTCATCATAATAGAACACGGCTGCTCTTTGATTACCGCTCAATTTTGTCGGATCGAACTTAAAGGTCAGTGTTACCGGTTTACTGAAGTTCTCTGAGAAATTTTTCAGAATCTCGAAGATCGGACTAGCGAGAACGTCTTCATCCGTTAGAAGAACTTGAGTTCCATTAAATACTTCAATCGTTAATTTCAGTTCTTTGACCGTTGCATTTACCGGAATATCTATTGCGATTTTATCTCCCAAACTAACCTTACCCGCTTTGCCTGCGGGAAGCGATAACTCACCATTCTCTGAAATTACTTTGCTGTCAACTGGTGGTGTTGGGATGCTACCACCACCGTTACTGCCACTGCCGCTGCCACCAGGACTGGCTGTCCACTGCGCGTACAGCGTCATGTTCGCTGCTCCCATGCCGAACGTTGCATTTGCCGCATAGTTTGTGCCGCTTCCGTTAGCCGCCGTGTTCCAACCTGCGAACGTGTTGCCCGTCTTCTCCAAGCTTCCTGTGTTTCCTAATACCGTTACCGTTGCATTTTGCGTGTACGAATTGCTATCCGTTGGCACGGTTCCTCCCGTGCTGCCATTCCCGTTGTACGTTACGATGTATGTCGGGTTGGCCGTCCACTGCGCGTACAGCGTCACGTTCGCCGCTCCCATGCCGAACGTTGCATTTGCCGCATAGCTTGTGCCACTTCCGTTAGCCGCCGTGTTCCAACCTGCGAACGTGTTGCCTGTCTTCACCAAGCTTCCCGTGTTTCCTAATACGGTTACCGTTGCGCTTTGCTCGTACGGATTGCTATCCGTTGGCACGGTTCCTCCCGTGCTGCCATTGCCGTTATACGTTACGGTGTATGTCGGGTTGACCGCCCACTGCGCGTACAGCGTCACGTTCGCCGCTCCCATGCCGAACGTTGCATTTGCCGCATAGCTTGTGCCACTTCCGT
>NZ_JABBEA010000015.1 GCF_012912005.1 Paenibacillus sp. SZ31 | reverse complement strand
TCTTTACTGGGACAGTATTGCCAAGATAACCCACGGTTTTGCATAAAGGGGAGCTCATTTTCGTTCATAATAACTTACCAAATAATAATCCAGCCGGCGTCTTTCGTATCGTGGCTGCCGCGTCCGCATCGCGGATTTTCAGGGCAAACCACAGCCCGATGAGCAGAAATGCAGCTGTCCCCAGCAAAGCCAAGCGATACGCTAGCATATTCGGCTCCATCGTGCCTGTCGCAGTCACCGTTGTTGTACCCACGCCTGCCAGCACAGCAGAGAGTAAAGCCATGCCGATGGCTGATCCCAGACGGTTTTGCACCGTGAACCAGGTCGAAGCTCGTCCCATGGATGCAGGCGGAATCTGAGCGAAGGCAGCAATCTGCACAGCCCCTACCGTCTGTCCCAGGAAAATTCCTACACCGAATAATAATGAACGGATGAACCATGGGTTCGTATCCACTGTGATCTGACTAAGTGTAATGAAGATAATAGCTGTACAGATCAAGCCCATCGAGATCAGCTTCCGCGGGCCCAGCCGTGGATAAGTCCACGGGACAAGCTGAGAAGCAATCATCAGTCCCAGCGCTTCCGGGAATGTCGTTAGCCCGGTTTCCAGCGCAGTGGCCTGTAGTACATTTTGATACATTAAGGGAAACACATAGAGCATACCCAACAGCCCGGCTGCCCCACATACGGATACCAAGCCTGTATAGCGGAACAATCGGTGCTTCAGCAAACGCAGATCAAGCAGCGGCTGCTTCGCACGCAGCTCCACCACGACGAGCAACGTCAGAAGCAGAATGCCTGCAAAGCCCGCTCCCATAATAAGTGGTGACGTCCATCCCCGCAGCGGTCCCTGACTAAGCGCATACATCGTCAGTGCGAGCCCCGGCGCAGATAATAACCAACCCGGTAGATCCAGTCGACCAGCTCCCTGTTCTCTGTGTTCCTTCAGATACAGCATGCCAAAGATCACGGCTGGAATACCGACGGGCAGATTCACATAGAAAATCCAACGCCACGACAGCTGATCCACAATCAATCCGCTCACAATCGGCCCGAGAGCCGGAGCAAGGGCGATGGGCAGTACCAACATGCGAGATACCTTGGCCCGTTCCTGCGGAGGAAAGGTCCGAAACAGCATCGCCATCCCTACAGGTGTGAGCAGACCACCCCCTGCTCCCTGCAAAATACGGAAAAATGTCAATGTGCCTAGATGATCAGCCGTTGCACAAAGCGCAGAGGACACTGTAAACAGTGTCAGCGCCGATAGGAAAACCCGTTTCGTACCCCATCGATCACCAAGCCATCCGGCGACAGGTAGAAATACAGCCAAACTCACCAAATACCCCACATTCAAGGTACCCGCAGCAGCCGGAGGAACCCCCAGTTCTTCACTAATGGTTCGTAGCGCTACGTTCAATACCGTTGCATCCATGGCAACCATAAACATCGCCAGAACATAGACAATGCTCACAATTGCCTTTGGATTCAGACGAAACCTCATCTGCCAACCTCATGAATCATACCCGGCATACCCGTTTCATCACAGAGACTCAGCGGCTTGAGGTCAGTCCATTGCTCTGCAATGTAATCCAGACATACACGTCGTTTGGCCTTCCCCAGCATCAGGGTCCAACCTGCCGGTACCGGAATGGATGCAGGCCACAGCGAATACTGTCCTTCATCATTCATTAACACCAGATAATTGCTGTCTTCATATTCAAAAGGGTTGCTCATCAGCTTATCCTCCTATTTGTGTTGAATGTTACGCTTCTTGTTCAGCATCTCCAGCCGGACGGACAGGGTACGACAGATTTCCTCCAATGGACCCGGCTGACAAAGGTCTTTGTGACGACAGGCAATATCATGACGTTCCAATTGCCCGCCAATGTATGCATTCCACATCTCCGGTTCGATCGGATCGAACCAGTCAGGAATTATGGTGGACCGGAAGAAGATCAGGTCACCTTCGAATCGGGATGGCGTGTACGCCCCCAAGATCCGGACGGAATTTTCATAGGTTTTCCGCAGCTTCATGATCGTCTCTTCATCCAAACTTGCCAACGCACTGCCTTCACTACGAAGGATACGCATCGCTGTTGCCATATCCAGCGGCCCATCCCCAATACTGTCCGGATCATATCCACCGAGTGCAAGCAATGCCGTCAACGCTTCTTCCTCATCTGGTTCCCCGCGAATAGGCAGATAATGACTCGGATACGCATCCAGCATGGCGAGAAACTCTACTTCCTCCCCTTCGGACTGAAGCTGCACAGCCATAGCCTGAGCCACGTTGCCGCCCAGTGACCAGCCGAGCAAACGATACGGGCCTTCTGGCTGCACAGACCGAATGTGACGGATGTAATCCGCCGTCATATCCTCCAGTGTCGACGGAAGCACCTCGTACTCGGCAATTCCCCTTGCCTGCAATCCGTACAGCGGATATTCCATGCCTAGGTGTTTCATCAACCCGGCATAACACCAACTAAGTCCTCCCGCCGGATGGACACAGAATACAGGCAGATGCTGCCCATGCGTCCGGAGCGGCAGCAACACTTGCAGCGAGCTTTTCCCGGAATCTGCACCCATCTCCAATCGCTCAGCCAGTCCAGCTACTGTGGCCGTTTCGAACAAAATGCCGATGCCTGGCTCCTTGCCCATCGCTTCGCGAATTCGACTCATCAGGCGCACCGCAAGCAGCGAATGACCTCCCAGTTCGAAGAAACTGTCATCAATACTCACACTCCGCAACCCTAATACTTCGGCAAACAGATCACAGAGAATCTGCTCCTGCGGATTGCGCGGTGCTCGGCCATCAACCGATAATTGCATCTCTGGTGCAGGCAACACCTTGCGATCCAGCTTGCCATTTGGCGTAAGTGGCAGGATCTCCATCATAACAACCGCAGATGGAACCATATAATCGGGAAGGCTCGCTCCCGCATGTTGGCGTAACGAAGCTGTTGCCAGTTCTGCTTCACTGTCCGGTACAGGAACAATATAAGCGACAAGGCGCTTATCTCCAGGCTGGTCTTCACGAACGATAACAGCAGCCTGAGCCACACCCGGATGTTTTGCCAGTACAGCCTCAATCTCGCCAAGCTCAATGCGGAACCCGCGGATTTTCACCTGTTGATCGGCTCGTCCCAGATAATCAAGCGAACCATCGTGCAGGCGCTTTGCCAAGTCTCCCGTACGGTACATTCGTGTACCCGGTGCACCATATGGATCGGCGACGAATCGCTCTGCCGTGAGATCTGGCCTTCCCCAATAGCCACGAGCCAGACCCGCTCCCGCCACATACATCTCTCCAGTTACACCTGTTGGCACAGGCCTCAGATGATCATCCAGCACATAGACGCGCAGATCTGGAATAGCGCATCCAATCCAGCTGCTTGCGCCCTCCGCAGCGCTGCCTGCGTGAAGTTCTTTGTAGCTGACATGGACCGTTGTTTCCGTAATACCATACATATTGATGAGTCTTGGAGCGTCATCCGCATGGCGTTCATACCAGTCATCCAACCTTCCCAGCTCCAGTGCCTCGCCTCCAAAGATCACATAGCGAAGCGCAAGCTGCTGTCCCCAGACTGGATTTTCCCTGTCAGCCTGCATCAGTTGGTAGAACGCAGATGGCGTCTGGTTCAGTACGGTTACCTTTTGCTCAGCGAGCAGTTGCAGGAACGCTCCAGGTGATCGGCTAATCTCATGGGGAACAACAACCAAGCTGCCTCCATACAGCAGGGGGCCCCAGATTTCCCACACGGAGAAGTCAAACGCATAGGAATGGAACAACGTCCACACATCGCTCTCGTCAAAATGGAACCAATGCTGCGTTGCATCCAATAACCGGATGACATTCGCATGTGGAATGACGACCCCTTTGGGCTTCCCTGTTGAACCCGAGGTATAGATCATATAAGCCGGACTCAGCGGAGTTACCCGTCCGTTCCGTTCATGGTCTGCCGGGTTTCGCTCATCCATGGATTCCAATTGCCGCAAGGTAAGCAGATCGTCCATGTTAATACATTCAATGTTCTCAACTTGCGGTAGCAGGGCATACACCTCTGTACTTGTAACCATCACTTTCGGCGCCGCGTCGGTGAGCATATGCGTTAAACGATCTGCCGGATAGTTGGGGTCCAGTGGCAGATAGGCGGCGCCCGTTTTGAGTACAGCAAGAATGGCCACGACCATCTCTACAGAACGCGGTAAGGCTAGGGCCACCATCTGTTCCGGCCTAACGCCTTCTGCGATCAATAGTCTCGCCAGTCGATTAGCCCGTGCATTTAGCTCACTGTAAGTCACACGGATATCCTCACAATGGAGGGCTACCGAATTTGCGTAAGCGGCTGCCTGCACTTCAAAACGCTCGGCTATAGTCAGCTGTGGACCTTCATCCGGTGTAGATGTCCACTCCTTTTTAAGCTGGGCATGCTCTGACGGTGTAACCAGGTCAAATCTGCTGATGCGTTCATCCATCTGTTGTACAGCATCCTCAAGCACCTGCATCAACCGAACGACCAGTTCTGCGGCAGTCGATTCAAGGTAGAGGTCTGCACTATACTCCAATACACCTTCAATTCCGGCTGGAAGTCCGTTCTGCTCCCGTTTCTCCGTCAGTTCAAGCGTAAGGTCGAATTTGGATGAACCCACTCCGTGGATGCGAGTCTCTGCTTCAACACCTGGCAGTTCAAGACGAACATCTGGCGTATTTTGCAGCACCAGCATCACCTGAAAGAGTGGATGTTTGGAACGGGATCGGGGCGGATTCAGCACTTCGACCAACCGTTCAAACGGTAAATCCTGATGTTCATAGGCAGCAAGATTTGCTTCCCGCACGCGGGCCAACAGCTCTCGGAAGGTCGGATCGCCCGAAGTGTCTGTACGCAGGACAAGCGTATTGATGAACATCCCTACGACATCATCCAGCGCATCGTCACTCCGTCCGGCAATCGGTGTACCTATCGCAATATCCGTGCCTGCACCCATTCGGGTAAGCAACACGGCTAACGCCGAATGCAGAAGCATGAACAGACTGACTTTATGCTCACGGGCAACTGTAGCAAGCTGCTCATGCAGACGTTGACTGATCGCAAATGGCACCGTTCCGCCTCGGTAACTGGACACCACTGGACGGGCATAGTCTGCCGGGAACGTGACTTGTTCTGGCAAGCCTGCGAGCCGGTCAGTCCAGAACGCTAACTGCTTCGCGATCAGACTGTCGTGCCGCTTCTCATCCCCAAGCAGGCTCTCCTGCCACACCGCATAATCTGCATACTGAATGCGTAGCGGCTCCCAAGCCGGAGCAGACCCACGCAGACGAGCAGTATAAGCCTCGGACAAATCCCGGATGAGTCGTGACAACGACCAGCCATCCCCTGCAATGTGGTGAATCAGCACCAGCAATGTATGTTCTTCCGCATCCGTATGGAACAATTCCGCACGTATGCCCGGCTCGGTACTAAGCTCGAAGCTGTAACGCGACGCTTCTGCCAGCAGCTCTGGCAGCTTCTCAGCCGAAGACCGGGTGAGTTTCATATTCACTGCTACATCTGCTGCACGGAGGATATGTTGGCTCGCCGAACCCAGATCTGGCGGATACAATGTGCGAAGTGTCTCGTGACGGGCAACAATATCCTCCAGGGCGTTTCGGAGAGCGTCCACATCCAGCTTCCCGGTCAACCGGGCAACCAACGGAATATTGTAGGTGGGATTAGCGCCCTCCAGGCAATAGAGGAACCATAACCGTCGCTGGGCAAAGGAAAGCGGAGTCTCACCCGTACGCGGAACAGGCTGAATAACGGGTCTGACGGACTTCGCCTGATCCAGCTTCCGGGCAAGCCCTGCCGCTGTCGGTGATTCAAACACATTGCCGATGTTCAGCTCTGCCCCGAATACATCCCGTACTCGGGCTGTAATTCGCCCAGCCAGCAGGGAATGTCCACCCAGTTCGAAGAAATCATCATCAATGCCTACCCGAGCTACACCCAGAATCTCAGCAAACAGGCTGCAAAGGATCTCTTCCTGCGGTGTACGTGCCTCCCTCCCGTTTGCATTAGATGTCAATGCAGGCACAGGAAGCCGTTTGCGATCGATCTTTTTGTTCGGTGTCAGCGGCATCTCTGGAAGCAGCATGAAGGCAGAGGGCACCATGTAATCCGGTAACGTATCAGCTACATGTACTCTGATATCAGCCAGATCGATGTCAGCTTGATGCTCTTCCGCATCAGCCACGATATATGCCGCTAACCGCTGGTTCCCAGGTTGGTCTTCACGTGCCATGATCGTAACCTGTGTTACACCCGGATATCTGGAGATGACCGACTCAATCTCCCCCAGTTCAATGCGGAAGCCTCTAATTTTGATCTGATGATCTGCCCGTCCCAAATAATCGATAGAACCGTCCGGCAACCATTTGGCCAAGTCTCCTGTCCGGTACATTCGACTGCCCGGTTGTCCGAAGGGACTCGCAACAAAACGTTCTGCGGTCAGATCAGGTCTGCCCAAATATCCCCGTGCAAGTCCCTCTCCTGCGATATACAATTCCCCTGCTACACCAGGAGGTACAGGCTGCATGCTCTCATCCAGCACATAGAGCTGTGTGTTACGAACCGGACCACCAATGGATGGTTTGCCTGTATGTTCATTCCCCAGCGATGCAGCTGTAGAATAGATGGTTGTCTCCGTAGGTCCGTATTGATTATTGACCTGACAGCCCCACGCCTCCAGCGAAAGCTTTAGTTCCTCGGATAAGGCCTCTCCTCCCGTAATCACCGTTAGCCCGTCGAACCTTCCCGGACGGCTCGTCACCAGAGACTGCCATAACGTTGGCGTAGCCTGCATGATCGTCGTCTCTTGTTCTCTCATCTTTCCGGCCAGTGCTACCGGATCAAGAATCGTTTCCTTTTGCGCGATATCCAGTCTTGCTCCAGTCGTCAGTGGCAGGAAGATTTCCAGTACAGAGATGTCAAAAGCAATCGTGGTCACCGACAGCCAGCGATCCTGCGGACCGACCTGCAGTCTCGTCTTCATATCTTCAAGCAAGTTGGCTAATCCCAGATGAGTTACAACCACACCCTTCGGCTTACCTGTAGAACCGGAGGTATAGATCAGATACGCAGGGTTGAGCAGAGAAGCCGTACCTGGCAGATCATCACCTTCGGGATTGCTTCCCGACTGGCAGCTCACTGCCTGTATCATATCCGGTTCATCCATAACCAGAATCGGTACACTGGACATTTGCGGAATGTGTGAGAAGTTGTTCATTACCGTCACCACACAAGTAGGCTTGGCATCCTCCAGCATATAGATCAGGCGCTCTTCGGGATAATCCGGATCAAGCGGCAGATAGGCTGCTCCTGTTTTGTGGACAGCCACAATCGCAATGACCACTTCCAGTGAACGAGGCATCGCAATGCCAACCACCTGCTCCGGTCCTGCTTCGTATGTCTGTATCAGTTCATGTGCCAGTTGATTCGCACGTTCGTTCAGCTCTGCATAGGTTAATGCTTCTCCTTCAAATGTTACTGCGGTTGCAAGAGGTGTACGCCGAACCTGCCGTTCAAATAGCGCTGCCGAATTCCACTCAGCGATGGCATGATGCGTCTGATTCCATCCTTCCAGCACTTGTTCGCGTTCGGCAGGGAGCAGGATGTCCATCTGTCCAACCGATATGTCTTCTGTCCCTTCTGACATCAGGGATTGCAGGATTTGCACATAGCGAAGCTGGTGATCACGCAATTCCAAGTCCACATAGATCGAAGGGTTCGCATCAAAAGCAATACTCAGTCCATGACCATGTCCCTGGTCCACAATATGAATCGACAGATCATCCACTGGACCCGTGGACAGATTATGGATCATGCCGCGTGCGCCCGCAAAATTCAACTCATGATGGAAGGGCATCACATTGATCATCGGTCCAAACAGACGCCGATTCTCTCCCAAGAGCTTGAGATCACGCCTTAGATCCTGATGCCGATATCGCTGGTGTTTGCGTACAGCCCGAATCTCCTTCACGATCTGTGCCATCAAATCAGACAGATTCATCTGCGAATCCAGGTATAGGCGGAGCGGAAGCACATTCATGACCATGCCTGGAACACGCAGCGATGCTGAACCCAATCGGCACATCACAGGCAAGGCCAGAACAACATCGGCTGCCCCTGTCATCCGGTGCACATAGATCGCTGTTGCCGCTACACACAGATCCGGCCAAGTCGCACCGAATCTACCCGCTGCTGCTTGCAATTGCTCCCGTTGTAACGGCGTGAGCACCGCACTCTGCCGCAGGAACTCGGTTGATGTACGCGGAGCACGCTCACCCAGACTGACCACATCCGGTGCATCCGCGAATCGGTCAATCCAGAACTGCTGATCCTGCTCTCGGTTGGTGGAGGATGAGTAAGCTTCATCTTCTTCGAGAACGGAAGTCAGTGATCCAAACGCTGCCGTACCCTGTGCCTGGGCTGCACTCTCTCCCTGAATGCTTGCAGAGTACAAGCTGGCAACCCTGCGTGTGATCAGGGATACGCCGTACCCATCAATCGCAATATGGTGAATGCGTTGGTACCAGTAATACCGATCCTCACTCACCCTGAACAGAGCTTCTGTGAAGAGTGGACCCATTGCCAGATCAACAGGCCGTACCAGATCCTGCTTCATCCAGTCGAGCGCAGCCGTATGAGAATCAGCCTGATCACGCATATCCATGACATGGAGTGTCCAATCATTCATGTTGGTGCGCTGAGATTGCCAAGGGCCTTGCTCATTTTCGCCATATACCATATTCAGCGATTCGGCCTCCATCACAGTCTGGCGTACACTTTCTTCAAATCGTCCCGTATGGATCTCACCGTCAATAACCACATACTCGGCCGTGTTGTACATCGGGTTGTCCGTATTCAACTGTTGGGCATACCAGATGCCAGACTGTGCAGAAGATAAAGGCCAAGCTGTGTTCCGACGATGCGACATCTGCACCGCCCCGCTCAAAAGTAATCTCCGTTCGGCAGTACTTTCGCTTGGGCATTATTCAGGAGCCCTGCCCATGCTGCCAATGTAGGCTGCTCTGCCAGATCGACAAAGGTAACCTCTGCTCCTTCCGCGCGAAAACGTTCAGCCAGACTCATCATGCGAATCGAATCCATTCCCCAGTTCTGAATTAGATCATCATGCTCCCCAATTGAATCGGGCTGCTCCTGTAACAGATCGGCAATCTGAGCCCGTAATGCTGCCAGCCTTGCTTGATCAACGCCTTCTCGTCCTTCTGCGACATTCTCAATCTCCGCGGTGGATACTGATTGCTGCTGCGCCTCGGATGTTGCTGCAACTTCAGTTCTGGCTGCGGCTGACGCATTCAGCAACGCAATCGAACGTGCGGTCGTTAGTGTTACCGCACACCGTTCTGCCGCGTAGGTCAGCGCCATGCGATGTTTTTCCTCCGAAAAATCAGCAACCGCATCGGCAACCAGAAACGCCTGAATGTCTCGCATAAATGCCTCACTTGACGTCATCAGACATCCGATATGCGCATATATGCCGCAGACAATCAATTGATCCCGGCCCTGCCGCTCCATGAGTTCAAGCAGTTTCGTCTTCTGGAAGGCGCTGTAGCGCCATTTGGTCATGAAGGTGTCCTGTGGAGCGGGTGCGAGTGATTCAACAATTTCTTTTTGCACAGGCCCGCCATCGATCCCTGCACCCCAGAAGTCCAGCTGTAATCCGCGCTGCTCCGGTGTCTGTCCACCCGGTTGTGCCGAGTAGACCACGGGAATCCCGAGCTCATGACACGTTGAACGAAGTTGTGCAATATGATCAATTAGTTCGACCACTGGGGATGCTCCCGCCGTAAATGCATTCATAAAATAGTTCTGCATATCGTGGATCAAGAGTACTGCACGCTTCGCATCCGGTGTCCAGGCTACCTTGTTGACCGGAAGCTCCGACGCTACAGGCATTGCATATGGTTGAATCACTGGAAGTGCCATGAATATCCCTCTTTTCGCTATATTTATCAGATCATGTTCAGCCATATCAGTTGAACTAAAGAATGTTTACACTTGCCACTCCGATGACAGAATAACCTTCCGATCGCTGTTATCCCCAGATTTTTTGATTCAATTTTACAAAGGTGAAAATCCGGTGATAGCGTATGCTTCCGATGTAGCTTTCTTGCAGAAAGCTTTTGGGCGAACGCTTCGCTTCTTCAGGTTATTTCTGCCCTCTACGTTCTTGTGTAAATGGTTAGTTCAACTGATAAAATGTAACGTTATCTGTTAGTAATTCTTATTTAGATACAGGTTGCTCGATGGTCAACATTTCCCGTAATGCTTTTTTGCTGACCTTGCCCACTTGTGTCTTCGGAAAAGCATCCACCAACTCAATCCGGTCCGGGATTTTATAACTGGCCAGGCCCCGATTGCGTAGAAAAGACTTGATCTCGGCCACCGCCAGAGCTTCACCGCTTGGCACGATAAAGGCGCAAGAGCGCTCGCCCAGATACTCATCGGGCATGGAGACCAAGGCTACATCATGCACACCAGGATGGGCCAGCAGATGATTTTCCACTTCCTCGGCAGCTACTTTATCCCCGCCACGGTTAATCTGATCCTTCGCCCGCCCCTCGACAACGAGATATCCGTCAGCTGTCAGACTTGCAATATCGCCTGTGCGATAGAAACCGTCGGTAGTAAACGATCTGGCGTTATGCTCCTCGGCTTTGTAATAACCACGAATGGTATAGGGCCCGCGTGTCAGCAGGTGTCCGGCTTGTCCCTGCTCCACCTCAACGTCTTCGTCATCCACAATCCGCACCTCGTCATAGGGAGACATCGGTTTCCCTTGTGTATGGGTAATGACATGCTCCGAATCGTCAAGACGTGTGTAGTTCACCAGCCCTTCGGCCATGCCAAAAACCTGCTGTAATGTACAGCCAAGAACTGGTTTGACGCGTGCCGCCACCTCTGCACTGAATTTGGCTCCTCCCACTTGAAACACCTGGAGCGACGGAAGCTTGGTTCCTCGGGCGGCTGCTGCATTGAGCCAGACAAGAGCCAGCGGCGGCACCAAAGCCGTGATCGTTACCTGATGGCGCATAATCAGCGGAAAGGCTTCATCCGGGCTCGATCCTCGTGACAACACAATCGTTCCACCTGCGTACAACGTGCCCAGAATGCCAGGTGAGCTCATTGGATAGTTATGTGCTACAGGTAGTGCAGCCAGATAGACGCTTTCGGGACTGAGACCACACACCTCAACGCTTCTTCGTAAGCTGTAGATGTAGTCATCATGGGTACGTGGGATCATCTTGGACAACCCGGTGCTTCCACCCGACAACTGTAGAAAAGCAACATCTGAAGACGTCGGTTCACCCGGCAGTGTGATAGGCTCTGCATAGACATCTTCCAAAGCTGTAAACGGCCCGGCCTCTCCCGCCACGAAAATATGCCGAAGTCCCGGAACCTCTGCCTGTACCTCCTCTGCCAACGTGCGATAATCAAATCCTCCATCCTGATCCGGAATCAGGTATGCTACGGCCTCAGAGAAACGAGCGAAATATGTGATTTCGCTCTTTCGATGCAAAGGAAGAGCGAATACAGGCAACGCACCAATGCGGAATAAAGCAAAACAGGCTTCAATAAACGCTGTAATATTGGGCAGCTGAATAATAACCCGGTCATGCTGCCGTATGCCTTTGGCATATAAACCGGAAGCCAATCGATCCACCCGTTCATCCAGTTCTGCATAAGTGAATTGGTCTTCACCACTAATAACGGCTACTCGATTGCCATATAGACCAGCACGCTGGCGAAGCATCTCTCCAAACGTAATCCCTTCCCAGCAACCCTCCTGCCGATAACGCTCTGCAACTTCCTCAGGCCAAGCCTGATATCCTGACAGCATTGCTCATTCCTCCTTCCGACTGGACACAGTCGAATCCAAACCCATCGCGAGCAGCATCGTTCTGAACTTGGCAGCAGTCTCTGCCAGCTCAGCTTCTGCCGTAGAACCTGCTACAATGCCCGCTCCAGCGAACAATTTTACAGCTGTGCCTTCCACTTCAGCACATCGGATCGTTACGGCCCACTCGCCGTCGCCCTCACTGTCGCACCAGCCCACCATTCCCGTAAATAATCCCCGGTCGAACGGCTCCTGTTGCTTAATCGCTGCCCGCGCAGCCTGTACAGGCGTTCCACAGATGGCGGGTGTGGGATGAAGAGCCAAAGCCAGCTCCAGTGACGTTGTGGCCGCGTCCGCCAGCTCTCCGTGGATTTCAGTGGATAAATGCCACATTGTGCGCGTCTGAATCAGCGAAGGTTCTGCTGGAACGGATAGTTGGCGGCATAATGGGCGCAGTGCCTCCGCAACTGCCTCAATGACTACGGCATGTTCATGCCGATCCTTGGCTGAAGCCAGCAGTGCCTCTGCACGGCGGCGATCTTCCGCTGGATCTTCACTCCGGGCAGCAGAGCCTGCCAGTGGGTTGGCACGTACTTTCAATCCTTTGCGGGTAACTAATAGTTCTGGACTTGCACCGATGAAGGTGCGACTCGTTTGGTTTCCAATTTGTTCGTCTACTTTTGAATGTTTTTTCTTCGTTGTTAGAGTACTTTTTGACTGAGTTATGCTCTTCATTGGTACAGCGAATGTATATCCATGTGTGTTGTCTCTGAACAGATTACGCAGTAATTGATGCGTGTCCACGATGGTCTGTGAAGTCACCTCAAGTGTACGGGATAACACGACTTTGTGAAGATCACCCTGGTTCAGGTCAACCAATACGTTGTCTACACTTTGCTCATACACTGTGCCCGTAGGTGCCTCAACGACCTCACAACCTACGGCTGCTGGCAGCTTCTGAATTAATGCTCGTGTTTCCGAGGGTAACGGTTCAGCCCACTGCACCGTCTCTGGTACATATATCTCAGCAGCAGCGTCTAGCGGATCAAACGGAATGGCGCCAACCACCATCGGGTTCGATTGACCAGCTTGTTTGGCCTTGTCCATAAGCTGTTGAATACCATGTATGAAAAGATGTATCTCTTCCTTATGTTTATGTTCAATAACATCAGCAGAATCGCTGGGATCTGATACAATTGCGTGCTCCGCATGTAGCGGAGACCAACGAATCCGTTCTCCTTGCGCGAGCAAGGTATGTTGCGGTGAAGACCAGAAAAAGGACGTCCCCTCCCGATATTGCTCCAGAAGGTGTATGGCGGAAATTGCAGTAACCGTACCCGCTTTTGACATGATTCATCATCTCCTTATCTCTTGATTCAGGCACCAAGCGTGGCGCCTCCATCCACACACAGATCATGCATCGTTATATGTCTGGCTTGATCCGATACCAGGTAGACCACCGCATCCGCGATATCCTCTGGCAATGCCATCCTGTTCAGCGGTATGCCCAGGCGAAAGGTTTGCGGTGATCCTGCAATGACTGCCTCTCCACCATGCTCATCCTGCCACATAGCCCGCTGCATTGGCGTATCCGTTGAGCCTGGAGAGACAATATTGCACCGAATGTGCTGATCAGCGTATTCCAGGGCCAGACATTTGGTGAAGATGGTTGAGGCGGCTTTGGAAGCCGCATAGGCAGACATGTGCATTCGCGGAACACCGGCAGCATTCGAACCAACGGTAACTACCGCACCCGTTTGGCGTTCAGCCATATTTCTTACTACCGCACGTGACATGTAAAATACACCGTGTGTATTCACGTCAAACGTCCTCGTCCATTCTTCATCTGTCAGCTCTTTAACTGCCCCTGTGTGCAGTACACCCGCGGCATTCACCAGAATGCCAACGGGACCCACGGTCTCTTCGATCCGTTGAACGGTATCCTCAACGGCTTGACGATCCGATATATCAGCAACGTGGGCTGTTGCCTGATGGCCCTGACTGCACAGATCGGTGACCAGTTGATTCAACGCATCTTCCTGTCGATCCACCAGAGCAACGATAGCGCCATTCTGTGCAAGCAATCTCGCCACCGCTTCACCGATCCCTTGCGCAGCACCGGTGACCACGGCCACTTTTCCAGCTATTCCTGTGTAGCTCACCTCGTGTACCTCCCTTACTGCCTTATAGCTGTGTTCTCCCCTGTTGGAGCGATGTGTTGGCTTGGTTCTATCCAGTTGAGTGTGATCATCCGTAAACTCGAAACATAGCTGTCCCTCTGCTCCTGCCGCTCGCTGATCCCTGATTCATATGACTCTCGTCTGCAAACACGTCCCTCATTCCAACCCTCTATGACTCCGGACTAAAGGCAAAACGCATCGTGCGACTGATCAGAAAAGGCAATACCGAGACATGGTTCTCTTCCTCGAACTCAGTGTAGACGATATCTACCCCCGGCTGCTTCAATGCGGATAAGCGCTCCGTCAGACTTGATGCTTTATCATTGTTGCGGGCCGGGTGGGTTTTCTCCTGTTCTCCCATACCAATCCACACCTTCACGTTCACCGGATGCTGCTCCAGCCTTGCGACGAATTCCTGTTCCTCCGCCTGCATCACCTTCTGGTTCCAGTGCAATGAGGGACTTCCCGCAATGTAATATCGAAAAGCCTCTGGCTTCGTGAACAACGCATGGATCACGAACAACCCACCAAGCGAGTGACCAAATATAGCCTGTCTGTCCCGATCAATCTGAAATTGCTGCTCTATATCGGGCTTCAGTTCTTCTTCAATAAATCGCAAGAACTCATCGGCACCTCCTTGTTCTGGCAAAGGTGTACCGTCGGATTTTGCGGTATATTCCGTTGTGGCCTTTGGAGTAAAGTCATAGTAACGATGAGGGGAAAAGGGGCCCGCGATCAGGTACCCAATGCCTACGACAATGGCCGGGACTGCTCCTGTCTTCTCCGGTCTGCGTCCCTGCACACGAACAGCTTCCACCATCGTGCCGAATACGGAATTGGCATCCAGCAGGTAGATTACCGGGTAACCGGACGGGGGCGGAGGTTCGGCAGGCTTGAATACCATGATCTGATAATCATGATGGCCTGAACGGGACTTCATGGTCCATTGTTCGGCATGTGGAATCTGAACGATACTGCGTGCGATATGCTCAAGGTTGCCAGGAGCGGTTGGGTTGGGCTGAAACGTCATTACGGATGGGTCCTCCTCGTTGTTCTGCTTATATAAGTTGAATACTGAACTACATTCTGTATATGAGATTGATTCTCATTACCAATTATAAAAGAGTCAATCCGGCTGTCCCATGGACGATATCCAGAAATCATTTTGATTATCTCCATATTTCCATATTTATGTCATATAATGTTCACGTTTCTATCGTAAAAAAGCTCCCTCACGTGTGCCGGAAACGCTGGACTAACATCCGGTTCCCGGCACTCCAAAGGGAGCTGCACTATTCCAATTTTTGTGTTAACGCTTTGAGCGTATCATCAATGACATGACCGTATGCGATCAGTCCACCGCCCAGCCACGGAGCTGGCTCGACAGCGTACACATGTCCTGCTTTTACCGCCGGCATACTGTTCCATACGTTGGTTTCCGTCATTTCTTTCATGCTGCCTGGACCTTGTTCCACGGTGAAAATAAAGTCGGCGTCAATCTCGGGTAATACCTCGGTGGATACAATGGCGCTGTTCTCCGACTCGACCAATGCAGGCTTACCTAGTCCCAGTTGTTCATATACGACGTAACCGCTGAAGTAGTTACCACCCATCATACTAATGCCACGCGGGGCAAAACGGATAATGGCTGCTTTTTTGCCTTCGGCTACTTTCGCCAATTCAGCTTTGGCTGACTCAACCTTGGCATGGTAGGTTTCAATGGCTTTTTCGGCTTCAGCCGTTTTGCCCAGAAGATCACCAATGACCTGCAAGGACTTCTCTACATCACCCGAAGCGTTCGTAAATACGTAGGTCGGTGCGATCTTCGAATAACTCTCGTATACCCCATTCTCAGCATATTGGGCCGTATGCAAAATAATAAAATCAGGATTATACGACATCAACGCTTCCGGCGAAGGCAACCCACTGGAGAAATCGAGTGTAGGCACATCACTGAGCTGATCCTGGAGATAGACATGCCCTTTCGTACCACTCGCCCATTGGGCTACCGGCTTCACACCAAGGGTTAACAGGGAATCTTCCAGATATGGTGCAAACACCCGCTCTGTACTGGCTGGAACAATTACATCATGTCCCAAGTCATCTTTTACGGTGCGTTCACCCGTCGTTTCTTCCGCTTGCTCTTCCTGCACAACCGTCTCGGCTGAAGCCGGGGTTGAAGTCTCCGTTGCGGGCTGCTCCTCTTGGGCCGCTCCTGTATTCTCGGATGCTGCACCACAGGCAGACAACAGCCCTGTAATTAACATCAGCAAGATCAGGGCTGAGAGCCGGGCACTGCGGAATTTGCTACCAACGGAACGTTGTCCGATGTTTTTGATATAGTGAAACATGTGTGATATCCCCCTTGATAAACATTCTCATTTAGATACAAGGATTATATGTCACGTCGCCTGGGAATCACCATGGACGTTATCCAGATATATGTTTGGACAATATCCCGTGAAGATTAGTAGAGCTTCATCCAGCATGCGCATCACACCTACAGCCGAATAATCAAACCAAGGGTCACCTGTGATCAGATGGACCTGGTACTGACGAATGGCCTTGAGCTGACGCCATGTAACCGAATGCTGCAAGCTCAGCCAATACGCCCTTGAAGCTGCCTCAGGACATACCATAACGAGAATGCGATCAGGGTTCATTGCAGCGAGTTGCTCCAGCGTTAACGGATTATTGGCACTGAGATCAGAGTAAGTATCCAGTTGCAGCGCTCCATACAACACTTCTTCAATACCCGGATTGCTATAAAGGTAGAGATTCTGACCGTAGATCCTCACGACGATCACTTTCTCCCGGCCCACTTCCCGCTGTACCGATTCCCGCGCCTTCTCTGCACGCTGGTTGTACATGTGTATCCATTGCTCCGCCTGCTCCTCCCGCTCCAGGAATGATCCAATCATGCGTAGCTGTGTTCGCCAATCCGAATGATGTTTGGGGACAAAACAACAAGGTGCAATCTCGGCCAGTTGGGCCTGATCCTGTTCACTAATCTGATCTGTGCCCACGATGGCATCAGGGCGAATATGAACCAACCGTTCCACATTGGCCTCAAACCGCCAGCTCGTGTACGGGTCCGTCAATTTCAGATGGGACTGAATCTCTGTACGATGTGCATTATAATAATACGCCGTCCATTTGGGATCGATGGGTGCAGCTACGGGGATAACATTGAGCGCCAGAAGCTGTCCAATCACACTGGAGGAGCATGTGGCAATCCGTTTTCTGGCGTTTTTCGCATAATCGGAAGGAGATACGCCAACTTCCTTTTTAAATTTACGGCTAAAATAGTACTCATCACTATATCCCACTCTCAGAGCAATATCGCGAAGTTTGTATCTGGATTCCTTCAGGTATCGCTTGGCGCGATTAATGCGCAGATCGGTAAGATACTCCATTGCGCTCTGTCCGTACGTTTTCTTGAATAGATCCACGAAATATTTTGGACTAATCCCCGCTTCCGAGGCGAGGTCTGCAATGGATAGAGGCTGGTCGTAATGTTTGTCCATGTATATTTTAACGTTGGCAAGATCCGTCTTGGGACTGCGGCCGGGAACAGGCTGGTGCGCAGCAATCTGCGAATCATTTTCCAGTAACATGAGGCCACTCCTTTCGATCTGCTTGATCGGCTTGATGTGTAGCTAGAGCTAGAGAGAACTATCCGGCAACTTATATAATATTTAAACGAAAATGATAATCATTATCAATAAAATACCATAACTATTTCCAGACCGTCAATCCAAATATGGTAAAATGTACACACCCGAATCCACACGATACCCTCTACTACTGTTCGCAAAGATGCTTATAGGCTGCCTCCAAATATACTAAAAAAGCCAACGACGTGAGTATCACGCGTTAGCTTTAATGAAGTTCATACTCTGATTATGACGTTATAAGAAGGACTAATCCCGGCTCCGCAATTTTCCAAGCAGACGGATAATCTCAATGTACAGCCATACCAGCGTCACCATCAATCCAAATGCACCGTACCACTCCATATACTTGGGCGCACCACGTTCAGCGCCACCTTCGATGAAGTCGAAATCCAGGACCAGATTGAGGGCAGCCACAATGACGATAACGACCGAAATACCAATGCCGATCAAGCTGTTATCATGCAGATAAGGAATCGAAATGCCGAAGAAACCCAGTACAAAGCTCAACAGATACATAATCATGATGCCGCCAGTTGCAGCAACAACGCCCAACTTGAAGTTCTCCGTAGCTTTGATCAATCTAGTTTTGTATGCCATCAGCAGGGCGATGAATACAGCCATGGTCAACAGGGCCGCCTGCAAGGTAATTCCGTTATACAGGGACTCATATGTTGCAGAAAGTGCTCCCAGAAACAGGCCTTCTGCCACCGCATAGACGGGTACAAGGTAAGGTGCCGCTACAGGTTTGAACGAAATCACAAGTGCCAGAATGAAACCAACGATCAATCCACCATAAGCGAGCGGCATCACTTGTTGTCCGTTAAAGAACATCATCCATGTTGCAAACGCACTGCCCAGCAGGATCACCAGCGTAATAAACGCTTTGTTCACCGTGCCGTTGATCGTCATGTAATTCTGATACCGATCTTCTCCATATCCTTTGTTTTCAAACGTGCTGTCTTTAAGTGTAGGGTTACCGCTACGACCGATCAACACAATCACCTCTTCATATGTATTTGATATATCTGTGATGCTACGTTCTGTGATACTTAGCTGAAACTCTGGCATTTCTACATTTCCAATTCTACAGACTACTCCCTGGCGTTCGTGTTCAAAAAGATCGGGATGGTGCCATGCGAAGTCGGATGCAATCCTGCGATCACATCCTTCTCCACCGGCAACACACTTAGGACATATGTCCCAAAAAATCATGTTCATTGTGTTTTATATGCAATTTATTTGTACAAGACTTTATCTACATTGTATTTCGCACGCATCGTGTTAATGATATAGGTCTCGTAAATTTCGCGATCTACCGGATCTTCAACCAGGCATACTTCAATCTTCGTTACTTCCTCGCGGTGATTCTTGATTGGCGATACAGTGTCTTCAAAATGCTTTTTGATGCGGGGTCTTAATTTTCGTGCTTTCCCGACAAATAACAACTCTCCAGCGGCATTGTAAAACATGAAAATCCCGCCTAGTTCCCGGGTAATCAGGTGAAAATCAGTAAATCCATAAATGTGGCTAAGCTGTGGATCAGCCTGCTTCGTGATGGTTACATCCGGTGTTGGCACGGTAATATTAATCAATAGGCTCACTTCCTCATTATCTATAGGTCTACATCCTATCACATATTATAAACGGACACCATTTCATTCTATATGAAGTACAATTCACGCAATTTTCGCTATTACGACAAATATTTCAAAAAAAAGGTTAACTTCCCTGATTCAAAGTGGTACTATAGGGGTATGAGGAAGAAATTGGGCACTAAGACATATGTCTTTATATCTACCTTCGTCTATTGTACCCTATGATTGATCATCTTTTTCATACTGATTTTTGTTACGTGATCACGACAAGAGTACAGTTAGCAACAACCTTAGCTTATAGATTGTGGATTCATCCTCTATTCGACCTTGCAGCAAGCAAACGTAGAAAGACCTAGATTCATGATATCACTGTAGATTTTAAGTATCACCTAGAAAGCCTGCAATTATAGCCGTACAGAAGTTAAATAGACACATGTAGAAGGTCAGATAGCTATCGATCCTAGAGAGATAAGTCATGCAATGCAACTGTAGAAAGTCATAGCAGCAGAACTATAGAAAATGGATCAAGTTTAACCACGGGTCCTGGCATAATGCCAGGGCTTTTTTGCGTTTGCGCGAACCACCAACCACTCCCGCAGGGAAACAGAGGTATCGTGGTTCTTTCTGCTGGGTTTATAATATGGCAAGATACCAGTAGAGGGAGTGATGGGATGTATTCCGATCTGCAACTGACGGAGGACCGCCCTGTATATATACAAGTCAAAGATTATATGAAGCGATTGATGCTCAAAGGTGGTCTGCAAGCCAAACAAAAACTGCCCTCGACACGTGAACTCAGTACACTAATGAAGGTTAGTCGAAGTACGGTCCTGCTCGCTTATGCCGAGCTTGAAGATGAAGGCCTGATCTATGCAGTCAAAGGCAAAGGCAATTACGTCAGTGCCTCCATCGAAACCCCTGAGGCAACAGCAAGCTGGGAACTGGACTGGACAACGGAGGTAAGCGAGTATGCGATTCAGGCAGAGCAGTACGATCTGATGAAGCATGGCTCCGGAGCAGAGCGTGGCGAGATATCTTTTACCAGCATAGCGCCAGATGAGAAGCTGTTCGATCTGCACAACGTGAAACGGGCTTTTCTGGATCGCATGTCACTTGAAGGCGAAGTACTGCTGAATTACGGATATGCGCAAGGATACAGACCGCTGATGAACTATTTACTACGATATATGGAGAACAAAGGCGTCGACCTCCGTGGCAAGGACATTCTGATCACCAACGGATTCACAGAAGGCTTCGATCTCGTGCTTGGAGCGTTACGCAAAAAAAGCGGTAACGCGCTCTGCGAGAATCCAACGCACCACACGGCGATCAAGAATCTAAAGTTGCATCAGTTTCACCTGACCGGTGTGAATATGGAGCCAGATGGCCTGGACTTGAAGCAACTGGAACATGAGCTTGAGGCGAGTGCATATGATCTGGCCTACCTTGTGCCTTCTTATCACAATCCAACCGGGATTGTGACGTCACCTGCGAAACGGGCGGAGATTATCCGGTTGATGAACCAGTACCAGGTACCGATCATTGAAGACGGGTTCAACGAAGAATTGCGCTATTCCGGTTCGCACGTATCTCCCCTGATTGCCAGTATGGGTAAAGGGAACGGACTGGTGTATCTGGGCAGCTTCTCCAAAGTGCTGTTCCCAGGACTGCGGGTCGGTTGGGTTATTGCGGATGCGGCACTAATCGATTATCTGGAGAGTATGAAACGGGCACGCAGCATCCACACATCAACGCTGGATCAATCGTTATTGTATCAATATCTGAGTAACGGCAATTTCGAGAAATACTTGAAGCGAGCCCGCACGGAATATAAGCGAAAGTATGAATTGGTTGTGCGCTGCCTGAAGCAGCATCTGCCGATGTGCCGGATCTCCGGTGAGGGCGGTCTGCACCTATTCGTGCAGTTCCCGTCTGAATACAGGACTCGTGAACTGCTAGCGGCTTGTAAGGTGAAAGGTGTAACGTTCACACCTGGGGATACCTTTTATCTGGAACCCGGTCAGGGAGTAAACACGATGCGTCTGGGTTTCTCCAGAGTCAGCGATGAGCATATACGCAAGGGCATTCGGATCATTGGCGAGACAGCAGCTCAAATGAGATAAGGAGGATTTCACATGAAGGTTGGCGTGATTATGGGCGGTACATCTTCAGAGCGGGATATTTCTCTGCTCACCGGACAGGAGATGATAGCGAATCTGAATAGAGACAAATACGAGGTTGTGCCCATTGAGCTGAATACCAAGCGGGATCTGATCGACAAGTCAGCGGGGATCGATGTGGCACTGCTTGCCCTGCATGGCAAATACGGCGAAGATGGCACCGTTCAGGGTACACTGGAATCCCTGGGCATTCCCTACACAGGCTGTGGCGTGCTTGCAAGCAGTGTATGCATGGATAAAGACATGTCCAAACAGCTCATGCAGCATGCAGGTGTGCTTACCGGAGAGTGGCTACGAGTGAGTCATATGGAGGAACTGTCCTCTATTGCTGTTCAACAATTAACGTACCCTGTGGTGGTCAAACCCAATTCAGGCGGTTCCAGCATCGGCACCCAAGTCGTGAAGGAGGCTACCGCCCTACCCGCTGCTGTGGAGGCTGCCCTCGCCTTGGATGATAAGATCATGATTGAACAGTATATCGAAGGTGAAGAGATCACTTGTGCCATTCTGGATGGAAAGATGCTACCGGTGATCTCCATTCGTTCGAACGCTGAGTTTTTCGATTATTCTTCCAAATACGATGACCACGGAGCCGATGAGGAGGTTGTGCAATTGCCAGTGGACCTTCACCATCGCGTGGAAGCTGCGGCATTGGCCTGCTATCAGGTGCTTAAATGCAGCGTCTACGCGCGCGTGGATATGATGATTCGTGAAGGCATGCCTTATGTGCTTGAAGTGAACACGCTGCCGGGACTTACCCGTAACAGTCTGCTGCCCAAAAGTGCAGCTGCTGCAGGCATTTCTTTTGCAGAGCTACTGGATACCATTATTGAACTTTCGTTGAAGGAAAGACCCAAGGAGGATACAACATTATGAGCCTGGATGTGACGATTCGACATAGCTCCACTACCGATCTGCAAGATATGGTCATTCTGATGGATCAACTCGGTTACCCAACCACATACGCGGAGATGGAGGAGCGCTATGCCCATATCTCTGCGGACCCAAACTTCACTACACTGGTGGCTGAAGCACGCGGACGCGTAGTTGGACTGATCGGATTACAGACGTCTTATCTGTATGAAAAGAACGGAAGACACTGCCGTATCATGGCATTGGTTGTGCATGACCAGTTCAGGGGCTCAGGCATCGGCCGTCAGCTTATTCTGGAAGCCGAGCAATGGGCCGCCACGCATGACGTGGACTCCCTTTCTCTGAACAGTGGCAATCGCCCGGAACGTGAAGCCGCACATGAATTCTACCGCCAGATGGGCTTTACGGCCGGGAGTACCGGGTTTAGCAAAAAGCCTCAGATTCTACAGCACACTTAACCTGCGGATAAGTTATCCTGAATCCTGAATATCACACCAAAAAGAACGCCCCACTCAGCACATTGGCCAGTTAAGGGCGTTCTTCAGTATATATTTATGCTGCATCGATATGCTGTTTGATGATTATGGGATCAATATTTAGCTGACTGCGCACCATCAATCGGAATAATGGCTCCATTGATAAAGGGGGCTTCGCCAGAAAGCAAGAAGGCAACCAGGCGGCCTACTTCCTTTGGTTCACCCAAGCGCTTCGCCGGGTTATCTTTCACGAACTCTTTGGATGCTGATTCCCAATCATTCGGATTGATCTGTTTGAACGAACCGATAACCATGTCTGTCAGAATGGCTCCGGGTGCAATTGCATTCACACTGATCCCGTGCTCGGCGTATTCAATCGCCGCATCTTTGGTCATGCCGGCTACGGCATGTTTGCTCGCTCCGTAGGCAACCAGGTTCGGCACGGCGCGAATCCCACCAACAGAGGACGCATTCACGATGTAGCCTTCGCCCTGTTTTTTCATCACAGGCAGAACGTGCTTTAACCCGTAAAATACACCCTTCAGGTTGATGTCGATGACTTTATTGAACATCTCCGTCTCGTAGTTCTCGATCAGATTTTGCTTGCCTTCAATGCCTGCATTGTTGAAAAATGCATCGATACGCCCAAATTCATTGACCGTATCACTAACATACTTCTTCACAGCTTCTTCGTCCGATACGTCACCTTTGATTAACAGAAACTCGGCATGCTGTACCTCTTCCGAGATCACACGCTTGGTCTCTTCCAGCGCCTTCATGTTCACGTCCACCAGGGCAAGCTTGGCCCCTTCACGTGCAACTTCCACAGCTGCCGACCGGCCGAGACCGGAGCCACCGCCTGTAATCAGGACCACTTTACCTGCAAATCGTTCAGTCATAATCCATAGACCTCCCTATGCTTGTTTTTGACATCCTCCATACTAAGTACCCGTTTCTTCATTTGCTCTATCAGACGGGGATCTGTTACCACCAGCATCTCAACCAGATTAGTATGCTTCTATATTCGTCCTGCCATTCGTGTGACCTGGGATGACACAACAAAGAGGAGCACCTCCAATAGAGGCACTCCCCATGCATTTCGTTATTTTTAAGTCATAAGAACTTAAGGACGGTCAATGTAAATCCAGCCTGTTTCTTGTTCTTTATCTACAGTAGCCCCAAGGGATTCAGCCACAAAGCGCAGCGGTACATACGTTTTGCCGTCCTTGCCTACATAGGCGGATTCCACCATAGTTACTTCTTTACCAGCAACGGTTGCCTTCTTGGAACCTACGGTCAGGACAATCTCATCACCAGTAATGTCGTCAATGACAACGATTTGGTTCGAGCCTTTGGTCCATTTCACTTCAGCATCCAATTCTTCAGACACGTAGCGAAGCGGAACAAATGTTGTATTCTTAACGGTGATCGCCCCGGCGTATTCATCATCCTGGAAGAGCACTACACTTTTACTCGTGATTCCAGCTTCATCTTTCAGCAATTGGTATGCCAGTGAATTGGAATCAAAATTGCGCAGCATCTGTCCAGGCGTAATATCATCCTTCATCAGATCCATAACGCCGCCGGATACATCCACTTCATCGACTGCAACCGTACCACCAATATTCCACTGTTCACTGTCTCCGCTTACGGTTACGGATTTCAACGGTAGTTCGTCGGAAGCAGGTATTGCCACTTTAAGCTCAAAGTTCTGTTTGCGGATATCCAGCTTGCTGTCGAGATAGAAGTCCAATTTCAGTTTGGTTTCTGTGCCAAACAGCGTTTTCAAATCAGGGTCCTCATTCAACAGGTTGTTCAGCTCCTGATCATAATTGACCAGCATACTGTCCAGTCCCACTTTGATCATGGCATATAGTGAAGCCACAGCCTCATCTTTCGATTCAGGAACGATGGAATTCAGCGTTTCGTCTCCCCCACCTTCAACCTCATTCACGGCTTCAAGTACAGGGTAGAACACATCGTACAGATCTCCAATCAGATCTTTCAGTCCTTGCTCATCCTTCGAAATACTTGTCAGGAACGGTTTAACCATGGCAAGCATCTCTTCACCACTCACTTCCAGATGCAGCTTGGAGAGGCTAAGCGCTTCGCCATTCACAGATTCCTGTACCGGAGTCACGGAAATATTCTTCGGATTGGATAGGTGCTTCAGGACAAAAGAGAACAGTTTCGGGGAAAGCTCCTCGAGTTGCTTCTCCAGGGCCTTCGTATCTACCATCGGAAGCGCTTGTGCATCTTGGAACGCATCCAGAGATATGTACAGCGGTTTCTGGGCTCCGTCCAGATCAATGACCAATTGGGACTCATTCATGGACAGGTGGAAAGGTAGCTTCGTTCCCTCCATGCTGAATGTACCTTTGATCGATGCTGTCTTCGCATCTTTCATTTTGGCTTGATCAATATCCAAGGATATGGAATTAATAAGTTCAATCATTTCAAGGTCTTTCTCTGTAGCCAAATCCGTAGCCGGTTCTATGTTTATATTCATGGATTGTCTGGATTCACCGGACTTGATACTCGCGCCATTAGCCATGGCTTTGCCAACATCTACTCCACCCACAGCCTGACATCCTGTAAGAATAACCATTAATAGTACTAGTGGCACTGCCATCCATTGGACTAACTTTCGATTCGTAATATGATCTCCTCCTTAGAAAAATATGGTTCATTCCCATTATGAAGGTACAGGTAATTCTTGTAAACGGATACGCAAAAAAATAAACCAAAAGGCCGGAACATGTCCGACCTCTGGTCTATCTATATTTCAGCATATCATAAGTTTCGATAAAACATCCTGCTTCATTATGCAACGCTAGAAGTTATTCTTGCTCTTGATCTTCTGCAGATTTCTCATCAGATTCTTCATCTTCCGCAGTTACGGGAGTCTCGAATTGATCCGGCTCGTCCTCTTGAATCGCTTTGTTCTCTTCGTTCTGATCCTGTGTCATATCGCATTCCCTCTCTTCTACCGGGTTGTCATGTCATCAAGGCCTGAGCCTTGTGTCTATCAATAACCCGAATAGGCACAGTTCAAACCTGTCTCAGCGGCGGCCCACCATTTTCCATCATTATTTCAGTACTCACTTAGAAAACATAAAAGACGATCCCGTTTCCACTTTCAGCCGTTGCCTGAAACAAGGCCTGGATATGATCCACGGTCTGAACGATCTCCTGAAATGTCTCTTCTGCATCCCAATCTTCCATGACTGGATAGACGCCTTCAGCGATCATCTGGTCCAAACTATACCGCTGCTTTAATTCCTCCGGTGTGAGCTGTTCCAGTGCCATGTAGGCCTCCAGCACCTGCTCGTTACTAAGCAAGAACAGATCCATGTCCGAATAGTTTCCCACGTACTGCTCACCTGCGAGCGGCACCACATAACCGAGAGGCGGCTCCCCCTGTACAAGATTACCGTTCAACGTAAATTGAAGCATCTGCCACGTTTTATCAATATCCAGATCCACTGCACAATCATGCAAACTAACCTCGCCTGACTTGATGGATTCCATGAGCTCCTTCGTGACCACAAGATATCTGCCGGACATTCCCATACGGTATCCCTCCTGTGTAATTCGTTCTATTGTTCCCCATTAACCGTGCATGTTGGATCAGAATCGGGGTAATCCCTATCAAGGAGGGTGTATACATGAAAAAATTTGATTACAGTCTCAATTATGACGAGTTGGATCTGCGCAAACATCCTGAGCTGTACACCGTAGGCCGGGGCGAGCAGGGTGTTCTGATGGTAGAGCCGTACAAAGGCGAGATTCTGCCACACTGGCGGTTTAAAACACCCGAGATTGCGACAGAGTCATCGGAGAAGATCTATGAACTATTTTTGGAATATAAGAAAAAGGGAGATTTCGTGGGTATGGATATGGCTCGCAAATTTCTCCAGATGGGCTATACACGGGCCAGACGGTATACGAATCACAAAGGAGGACGCAAATATTCGAAGGAGGATGGCTCAATCTTGCCCTATCAGAATGATAAGGTGAAGGCAGCAGCCGCGGCTATATTCAAAGCGCAATGGGAGATTGCGAAGACCGATCCAGACTATGTGAAGATGAAGAAAGAGCATCGGGAAAAGTACGAGTCAGAGCAGACGTAGGAATACCGGATATATGATTGACTTATGGAAACATTTGTCTCAGAATCGATCTTGTTACTGTACATTTTCAACCATTATATTGGAGAAGAGAGGCGCATCCGATTATGACAGATTCGTTCATCTACTTAAACACAGGCCAGAATACCAGCATCAACGAATCCGCCCAACTTCAGGTCACCATTCAGTGTACATCATCTCCTTCTCCCTTGGATGTTAGCTGCTTTATGGTGAACGAAGAGGGAAACGTGCCATCCGACGACTATTTTGTTTTCTATAATCAGAAGGCCGATCCGCACCACAGTGTACTTCTGCAACAGGCAGAGGAACTGAAATCCTCTTTTGTACTGGATACGAATCAATTACGGCAGGCTCCTGTAGAAAAATGTGTGTTTACGGCTACTCTGGATGCGGGAGGCACATTCGCCAATGTTCAGGCATGTCAGGCAATTGTACGAGCTGGTTCCCAGCAGATTACCTACGAGATCACGCAGGTCACTGCGGAAACAGCGCTTATTTTCATTGAAATCTATAAGTATCGTGACGGATTCAAAGTTCGTGCGATTGGACGAGGTTTCTTTGGTGGGTTGCAGCCGCTGGCAGAGTCATTTGGTGTTGAGATCGAGAGTAACGACACCTCGGAAGCTGAACAGGTCCTTCTCACCGCACAAGCTGAAGTAGCAGCGTCCTCTCCAGAAGTCTTGGTACCTGTTGCTGCACCAAATACGAATCATCCTCCGCTTAACCTGACCAAGATCGATCTCCTCAAGCGTAAAGTAACCCTGTCTCTGCAAAAGAAAAAGATCGAACCTATACAGGCACGTGTTGCCGTTGTATTTGATGCATCAGGCTCCATGTACCATTTGTATCGCAAAGGCATCGTGCAAGAAGCCTTCGAGCGTATCCTGGCGATTGCATCAGCGTTTGATGATAACGGAGAGCTGGACGTCTGGTTCTTCGCCAAAGACTTCTTGCGTGCACCTAGCGTCACCGCCAGGGATTTCGAGAATTATATTGAACGCACATATACGCTGGGAAGCAAAGGCGGTACCAATAACGAACCTCCTGTGATGCAGGATGTCATTCGCAAATACACGATCGAGGAACCCAATGTGAAGATTCCAACGTATATTATCTTTTTTAGCGATGGTGGAGTCAGTCAAAAAGGGAAGATTATGCGGCTTATTACCGAAAGCTCAACCAAAAACCTGTTCTGGCAATTCGTCGGCCTGGGACAAGCCAATTACGGTATTCTGGAGAATCTTGATGATATGACTGGACGTTTCATCGATAATGCTGACTTTTTTGCACTGGACGACATCTCCAAGATCAGCGATGAAGAATTGTACGATCGTCTACTTACTGAATTTCCAGACTGGATAAAGGAAGCTCGGGCCAAAGGCATTTTGGCCTAAAGCTTTCACACTACCATCACTATTAGGCTTGTACTTTTTCTGGTTCACCACCCTTGGAACGTGGACCGAGCATAATCCCTACGATTCGCAACATGGACTTGCGTGGTATGAGGCGGGTGAACTGCGCTGTCCAGTAATTCCTCGCCCCGGGCACAGCATAAGGTTTGCCTGACGCCAGTGCCCTCATGGCCACGGCCACGACATGCTCAGGTGTATCACGTTTGCCCACGGAGGCTTCATCAGCACCTACGACATCAAAGAACGAAGTCTCAGTTGAACCCGGACATAGCGCTAAGAACTGAACGCCACGCTTCCTATTTTCTTCGTACAATGCCTCTGTAAAAGAAAGTACAAATGCCTTCGTCGCTCCATACACAGCCATATACGGATCAGGTTGAAAGGCAGCCGTCGAAGACACATTAATGACAGCACCATTTTTCTTCTGCAACATGCCTGGCAAGAAAAGATGCGTCATGTTCGTCAAGGCGAGCACGTTCAACATAATCTCCTCCTGCTGCCGGGAGCCATCCAGTTGTTCAAATAATCCATGGGTAGCAAATCCCGCATTGTTGATCAGTATATCGATGTGTATTCCCCGATTCTGACATTCCTCATATACGTTCTGAGGTGCCTCTACCTCGGAAAGATCCGATACGATTACCTCAGCCCTTACTTGATATGTACGTTCTATACGTTCTGCCAATTGATTCAGTTTGGACTCTGTTCTGGCCACCAGCACGATATTTTTACCCTTGGAAGCCATTTCGAGTGCAAAAATTTCCCCAATACCTGAAGAAGCACCTGTAATAAGTACCCATTGATGCTGATCCTTTATCATCTCTCATCCATCCTCTAAGCGTAGTTTGAACACTTGTTTTCATTAGGAAACAACGTTTCTGTATAGAATCATCGTAACCAGATTCTATGGATCTGTCAAATTGTATCTGTTACATTTGAATTTAGATCATGGTACTTACTTTCTACATCCGGATTAAATTGACGTTATCCGGCGTAAAACAGTAGAATGACCATAGGAAAAGGAAACATAGTTTCTGTTCAACAACAATACGGTTACGAGGATGAAATTAATGAAGGATCTTAATTCGGGTTCCACGGAATCTGCACATACGGTAACAACCTTTCAGGAAGCCAGACTCCAGCACTCGGATAATCTGCGGCAAAATATTGTGCATGCTGCTGCTGCTCTACTGCAAGAGCATGGACCAGAAGCTGTCACGGTACGCCGGGTAGCTGAACGCATGGAGTGCTCCACCAAAATCATATATAATCTCTTCGGTAAAAAAGAAGGGTTAGCCAAACATTTATATTTAGAGGGATGCTCCCTTATGGCCCAATATTTTGAAGATATCCCCCGGCAGGCCTCGTTCGAACAATATTTCCGTGATCTCGCCTACGTCTACTGGGACTTCGGCATTTCTCAATCCAGCTTCTATCAGCTGATGTTTGGAGGGTCTTTTTCCGAATTCAAGCCAGATGGAGAGACTTTGCAGGGAACTGCGACTGCACTGAAACAAGTATCTGCCTTGGTGGAGATCGCCATTGAACAGGGAATGATTCAGGTGCAAGATCCCCTGCTTGCGGTACGAATGATCTGGGCCCCCTTACACGGAGTAATTCATCTGTACTTGGGAGGCCATATTGAGAGCGAAGAAGCTGCCAAAACCCTCTATGATCATACGTTGTCCATGGTTATACACTCCCTTGTGAGTACATCTGCGAATGGATAAGCATGAAGTCGGTGATGTGTTAGAAGCTTATATAAGATAAACGAAAAAGGAGCATATCCGTTGGCGTAATACGCCGAGGACATGCTCCTTTTTTTCTTTGTTCGCTCTATTCTATATCCGTATCGACCTTCAGCCGATTAAAGTACCTCTTGGTTTTCGGATTCCCAACGTTCAATTTCCTTGCGCACGACTGGAGCAACTTCTTTACCAAGCAGTTCGATTGCTCTCATAACCTCGTTATGCGGCATGGTTCCGAGTGGAGTGTGTAACATGAAGCGGGTAATCCCAACTTCTTTGCGCAGATAGATAATCTTCTGAGCCACCGTATCCACATCTCCCACGTACAAAGCACCCTCAAGGCTACGCGCTGCATCAAATGTTGCACGGCTATAGTGTCCCCAACCACGTTCACGGCCCAATATGTTCATGACCGCTTGCGCTGGCGGGAAGAATTTCTCCACAGCTTCGTCTGTTGTATCGGCTATGAAGCCGTGAGAATGAGAGGCAACGGTCAGCTTGGAAGCATCATGTCCTGCATGTGCAGCTGCTTTCTTGTACAGTTCCACCAGTGGTGCGAATTGTACCGGACGGCCACCAATAATGGCAAGCACCAGTGGCAAACCGAGCAATCCTGCACGAACTACGGATTCCTGATTACCGCCACTGCCAATCCATACCGGAAGTTTTTCCTGTACCGGGCGCGGGTAGATGCCCAGATTGTTAAAGGAAGGGCGGTGTTTGCCTTCCCAGGTTACTTTTTCCGAATCACGCAGTTTGAGCAGCAAATCCAGTTTCTCGTCGAATAACTCATCGTAGTCATTCAGATCATAGCCAAACAGTGGGAACGATTCGATAAATGATCCCCGCCCTGCCATAATCTCTGCACGTCCGTTCGAAATGCCGTCCAGTGTCGCAAAATCCTGATATACCCGTACCGGATCATGTGATGACAGCACCGTTACCGCACTCGTCAGGCGAATATTCTTGGTCTGTGAAGCTGCGGCCGCCAGAATGACAGCTGGTGATGAAGCAGCGTAGTCAGCACGATGATGCTCCCCCACGCCGTATACATCCAGCCCCACCTGATCTGCCAAAACAATCTCTTCAACAACATCGCGAATGCGCTGCGCATGACTGATAAGTTCTCCTGTTTTTACATCCGGATTCGTCTCCACAAATGTACTAATTCCGATTTCCATTGTCTGTTCCTCCCTGGTATGAAGCGATCCGTTGTTCATCTAACCTATTGTAAGTAGATCACCTTTTGTTATGTATCTTAATATTGAACTATTTTGATGAAAAACACAAGTACCCTCTGTTTCCAGAGGGCACTTTTATGATTATTTTCTATAATTATGGCTTATCTATACTTAGTTCCATCAGGTTGGTATTAATTACAACACCAGTCTGTCTCATAAAATTAAATCCCAAAATTCCGTCAATCTCTAAACCATAATCCATATTTCCTATTTCAATCTGAAAATTATTAATCGTTGTTCCGTCTACAGTTATAGAATCGAGTGACTTGGTATAAACATACTCTATACCGCCTACACCTCTTATAATCTCAACGAGATCATTCTCTTCAGGAACCATTCCTACTTCCCGAACTACATCTGCATTCAACAATGTACTGGCTGATCCAGTATCCAAAAGGACTTTTTCTAAAAGTAGTACTTCTCCTCTAAATTCAAGTTTTATGCTTATAAATGGTAGACCATAAATCTCTGAAATTTTCATCGAGGACCTCTCATACCAACATATCGTTCTCTTGCCACAACTTCTGGACGTGAAGTGTGAAAAAAGCAGTATTCCCTTCTGGGATCTTCCTGATGCAATTCACCATAACGTTTTAGTGCCTTCGTAGAATCATCAAATGAATCAATCACTGCCATCTCTTCAATATAACGCTGGCCTTCTCTAGAATGCGCCTTGGTTGCCTCAAAAACGACCCATTCATTAGGGAATCGCTCCTGAACTTCCTTCCATTGCATAGTGACACCTCCAGACCATTAGATAGAGATATTATATCATGTGGAAACAGTATTCCATGGGCTGACATTCTAAATTAAATACATTTTTTAGAGTATTGCCTGTAAATCTATTATTTCTTTCTCCCGATGTACAGCAAGTGAGATGAGATCCCCAGTATGGAAGGGTCTTTCGCAGCATCTATCATATATTGAATGAGTTCTTCGTACTCGCCACGCTCTTTCCAGTATTGCTGCTGCTCATCCGTGAGCATGGCTCTAAGGCTCGATGACCCAATCAAATCGACAGTTTCGAAGTTGTGCTGTTCCATGAACGGTGTAATGTCCTGAATATTAAAGTAATAAGCACCCGTAAATCTTCCGTGATCCTGATGATCGAATATACCTTTTTCTACAAAAGAA
This sequence comes from Paenibacillus sp. SZ31, assembly GCF_012912005.1. Taxonomy (GTDB): domain Bacteria; phylum Bacillota; class Bacilli; order Paenibacillales; family Paenibacillaceae; genus Paenibacillus. The sequence goes on along the minus strand of NZ_JABBEA010000015.1, from coordinate 110,440 downwards.
CGGATTGCTGCCATGTGATCATTCGGTTTCCAGTTCTTTGGGGATTGCAGCGAATTGATACTCATGCGCATTCGGCTTTGCATCGCTACAAACACCACGCCTCCCCGCTTGGTTACACGATACAACTCTCTTACAGCAGCCACACGCTCCTCGACAGTCTGCAGATGATATAACGGCCCCAGCATGAGACACGCATCATACGTCTCGTCGGCAATACCCAAGAGCGAAGTGGCATCAAGAACATGGAATCCATTGAAATACTGCATCAATCCAAACTCATGAGCCTTTTCCCGTGCAGTATCCACGGAGGACGGTGTCAGATCAGATAAAGTGACCTGGTACCCCAGCTTCGCCAGTTCCATGGCATACTTTCCCGGTCCTGCGCCATTATCCAGAATATAACCAGTAGCAGGGAGATGCTCCCTGATGTAATGCATGTTAATAATGAACTCAATCGGTTCCCGCTCCAGTCTCCCCCACTCATCAAACCCAGAATAATATTCAATAATGTGATCTCTCTTCATCGCTCTGACACCTGCCTTTTCTTATATGTAGACCACCCAACCATGTGCAAAAAATTAAATTCCAACCAGTATATGTCTACTAAATATTTCCTGTCAAACAAAAAAACGTTCAATTCCCGTTGAATGCGGAACTGAACGTTTCTCGATCTTATATCTTTTTCACAAACTCAGACTTCAACTTCATCGCACCCAAGCTGTCGATCTTGCAATCAATATCATGATCCCCATCAATCAGGCGGATATTCTTCACCTTGGTGCCCTGTTTAACCACGAGCGAGCTACCTTTTACCTTCAGATCTTTAATGACCGTAACGGTATCGCCATCACTTAGCACATTTCCGTTGGCATCACGGATTACTTTTGCATCCTCTGCGTTCTCATTGTCTGCTTCCAGAGACCATTCATGCGCACACTCCGGGCAGACCAGCAGGTTACCATCCTCGTACGTGTACTCAGAATTACATTTCGGGCAGTTAGGCAAATTAGACATATGTATTAAACTCTCCATTCTACGATTGGCTTTCCCGCAAGTATACGGGATTTCGGCGGTATGTTCCATACGCTTGGTCACTGCATGAATGGATTTAAACCAAATTTAAGGTTCATGCCTCCCTCACTTTAAGGGTAACTACTTATGATGTAACTATTATATACGCGCTACTCATTACATGAATCTCCTCATTTCTCCATGAGAGTTACTATATTTACTACCAAAGGAGTGCCTACTCATGTCTTCATATGTTTTCCCTGTGCAAACGGCTTTTTTGATCTTTGTCGTCGCAGCCATGTTCTTGCTGGTACCGTGGTTGATCTATGGATATCGCAAAGACGGCTTCTTTAGCTGGTCGCGGTTTGGCGTCAGCTTTTCCTTCATCTTTTATATTCTGGCTGCCTATTGCCTTGTCATTCTCCCGTTTCCGACTACGCGAGATACCTGTGCGCAGCAAGCCGCTGACACGATCTACTACAATCTGGTTCCATTCACCTTTGTCAAAGACATTATGAAAGAAACACCCATTGTATGGTCTCAGCCATCCAGCTATATCGGAATGATTCAGGGCAGAGCCTTTCTGCAAGTGCTGTTCAATGTCCTGCTTCTCATGCCGCTGGGTGTATATATTCGTTATTTTTTTCAAAAGAGATCGTTCTGGACGTATGCCTTGCTTGGCGGATTCGGGCTTTCTTTGTTCTTCGAGATCACACAAATCACCGGATTCTACGGGTATTATAATTGTCCTTACCGTCTCTTCGATGTAGATGATCTGTTATTGAATACGTCAGGAACCGTACTTGGATTTGTCACAGCTCCCATCCTGCTTGCTTTATTCCCATCACGTGAAAGCATTCAGGAAAAGAGCGACCAGATTGTCGAGCAAAACCGAGTGTATACTATGCCTCAATTGCTCGCACTGATGATCGATGGAGTCATTGTTGTCTTCCTTTCGAATCTGATCTCCATCTTTACAGCGTCTGATGCGATCAGTGATGCGTTGAGTACATCCATTGCTATGGTCATGGTTCTATTCTTCATCCCTTGGGTGCGAAATGGGGTAACTCCAGGTTCGGCCATCTTGCGCTTCCGCTATGTGGATCGTCAGACCGGCACACCTACCAGTGAATCGTTATTCAAGAGATTTGTCGCAATCTATGTTCCATGGCTACTATTTACGATCGTTCGCTTGGTCAACGATTATGCGTTTTCCGGTCATCCGGATGTCATGCTTGAGCCCTATCGCGCATGGATCTCTGTGGGAATGTTTGGTCTATCTATGCTGATCTCCTTCATACTGTTCATCCATATCGTAATTGTCCTGTTCTCCCGTGGAAAACGTTCCTTCTACTTCGATGAGGTATCCCGCACGCGGGCCTCTCGTAAATAGTTAACATGTCTGCTGTGCATCCGTAACCCGGCATTAGAAAAGGCGACTTCCATGATAAAGAATGGAGGTCGCCTTTTTTTATAATTGTGGCCTTATAGCTAGTTATGCATTGCATGGATGCGACAGCACGTTCGGACTACAGCCCCAGTAACTCACGTTTGAATGCCTCAGGATCATGTACAACTTCAATCTCATGGTTGAAGATCAATGTCGCACGATCCTGCTCATAAGTAGGCCAGTCCAGCCCTGCGGTGGCTGGTTTACCGTTCTTGGCAAAAGAAATCCAAGCATCCTGTACTTTGAGCGCCAGTTCTGCTGCGGCCTCGTCCGGCTCGGCATTCATATATTTCAATGCAGGCAGTGTGTTGAAGACAAAGTACATTTCAATGCTGTGAACCGATTTATGAAGCAACGGATGCTCTGGCATCACCCAATCGAAACGATACATCCACACTGGCGCATGTTGCTGCTGTGCAGCCGCATATTGTACCGAAGAACGCCAGAAATATAGATCGGTCATGACTTGCGCCTGACCATCTGCCGTTTTGGGATAGCTGTCTGCAATAGCTGCACGATTCTCCAGATCCGGCGTCATAAAGTCAACGGCTTGTACCATATCGATCTCTGGTGAATACGGAATATGTGGCTGGATGAATAGCGAACCTTCATGCAACGTTGTGCCGATTAGCACAGGAATATCCTGCGCCGCACCCTCGATTACTGCCTGAAGCGGCGTCTGAGGCAGAGTTACTCCATCCAGTACAGGCTGGAATAACAAGGCCATCCCTGCACCGCTCTGCTGTTTGATCGTTTCTGCGGCTGCAATGATTTGCTCTGCCGGAATGGTCTTTAGCTTCTGGAGATTATCTGGCTCTATGCCAAGAATCTTCAGCATGCCATCGCGCACAGCAGATGCTTGTTCTGCTGGCATAAACTGTGAAGCTCCACTTTGCATAATGACACGTTGGAACAGTCCCTTGGAGGCAGGCATAGCCATCAACGCTGCGATACTCATGCTGCCTGCCGATTCTCCGAATACCGTGACTTGGTTCGCATCACCGCCAAAAGCAGAGATGTTATCTTTCACCCATTGCAACGCCGCCACCTGATCCAGCAGACCAACATTCGTGGAAAATGCGTCGCCAAGCGGTGCCATATGCATGAATCCGAGTGGTCCAAGTCGGTAGTTGATCGTCACGACGATTAAGTCACCTCGAAGGGCCAACTGTGTACCATCATATACAGGGAAACTTCCGGAGCCGGCTACAAAGGAACCACCATGAATCCACACCATAACCGGTAGTGGTGCAGCCCCCTTTTCCTCAGGTGCCCAGATGTTCAGATATAGACTATCTTCTGATTCATTCGGGGTTCCTGTCACACCTACTGGTTGATGGTTTCGTGGCTGTATATTCTCAGGTCCAAATTGAGTGGCCTGTCTTATTCCCTCCCATGACTCGGGTTGAACCGGAGCCTGGAAACGCAACTCACCTACTGGGGGGTTAGCATAGGGTATACCCTTCCATACGCTTGCACCATACAAAAGCTCGCCTTGAACAGTACCGTACTTCGTTGCAACTTGAAGTTCTTTCATGCCGCTTCTACTTCCTCTCCATGAATAGGTTAGACTAACGATTACGCGTATCACTTTGAGTATAAATCGTAGCTGTACCCATCTACAACTTTACCCAAACTTATGGGTATAGCTACGTTTCACGTGGAACTTTTACGCTATTAGTCTAGATAAATCACAAATGGATTTTATAGGTAATATTACCGTAAATAACGTCTTTGTAACTTAAGTTAACTTAAAAGAGTGTAATTTGCCTATGGGCATATTTAACTATATACTAATACTAGTACTAGAAATTGTATATTAATAATATGAGGATGATTAACATGAGTATCATTGAAAAAAATCTTACAATAGCCATTCCACAAAATTGGAGTTGTATTTCTGACTTTCCTCCGAAACAATCGATGAAGTGGAGAGAAGTTTACAAAAAAAATGCTAATACAGAAGCAGTACACCAGATTCCTAAAATAGAATTGAAAGAACGATTGCAACGGAATAAGAGATTATTGAAGATATTCAGATTCAATACAGGCAGGGTACAAGAACAGCTCTTCTACTCGCATCTTTTTTTTCTGACCGATTTAGAAGGGATTCTATTGGACCTTATCGGAGAAGAAACGCTTCATAACGGTCTTAAACCTTTAGAGGTTGGTTTAGGGAGTTCGATGGCACTGGATTCAGGAGGAATTAATGCAATTTCAATTGCCCTAGAAACAGGACATAACGTATTTCTTAAAGGAGATGAGCATCAGCTGTTATTCTTTAAAGATTGGCTATGTCTTTGCTGCCCCATCAAAGTTCAGGGAGATATCATTGCTTATATGAACTTCTCTCGTTCTACACCATTTATATACGACAGTATATTTGCTCTAGTTTCCTCCATAGTCTCCTCTATTGAACTTGAACTTGAGAAAGAATTAAGCAACAACCAGCGAGTACAAGCCTTATTCAATACATACAGTTTAACCAATAGAGAATGTGAAGTTGCTGCACTGTGGTTACAGAATAAAGGGGCATTATTTATAAGTGAACAACTTGGAATTACTGAGGGCACAGTTAGGAATTTCGTGAAGAAAATTTATACAAAATGTACAGTAAATGATCGTGGAAGTTTTATGAAAAAGTTTCATTAGGACGTGTCTGAGAGCCTATCACTGAGTTAATAAGCAATAGCAGCCACATTTAGAAATGACAAGAGTTAGTAAAAAAACACCTAACGATTTCCTATGAATCATAACTATTACTACTATAAGGAACGATATGTTGTAGAGTGATTTTTCAAAATTCAAACAACTCTACGGGATGGCAACCCATTATGAGGGGTTGGATGACACACCGAAGATAAATAAGCTGTTGCTTAGCTGATTTTTCAGCTAAGCAACAGCTTATTTAATATTAGAGACTCATTTAATTATTAATAATACATACTGTTGAGAGCTGGCCAGTGGTAATTGTTGAAATAGGCCATGTAAATGCTGCCTCTACATCTTGACCTTTATCGTCTGTGTTATGCGCTAATTTTTGCAATTCCAATACTTCGTTCATTCTTTTCACCTCCTTATTTTAGTAATGTAAATGTATTGATATTTATTTCCCTCAATTTTCTGATACCGTCTTGGCTTTCGTTCTTTCCAGGAAATTATCTGTGTTGACAAGTGGTAACCAGTAGAGTGGATTATTTTTGACGATCCCCAATAATGCTAATATTATCCCTGAACTACCTGTATACACATCATCAGCTAATCTATAAGAAAATTGCCCTGGATATACGTAGTAACTATCCTTTTTGATTATGAAGATATTAAGTAAACTCAATACATCGGCAAGAATTTTTTCTCGAGCTTCGCCGTTTTCCACCATACATGGCAATAAAAGAAAGCTTCCCGCACCATCAAACAAGCTACCGCTAATCGTGGAACGAATCTTTGATAATTTTAAAATTGCCTCCATCTCTTCCCTGTACAGCTCTTGTCCACTCACATGGTTGAAGAACCAAATGGAAATAGCAATTCCAATTGAACCTCCAGAAAGATAGGGCAACAGACGATTTCTTTGATCAAATGTTTGTAATACGCCGGACATATCATCTACTTTAGTCTTCATCAGATCTTCTTCAAGTAATGACTTAGCCTTTTCCAAATACTCTTTACTGTTGGTAGCTGAGTACAGCGCAGAATAAAACAGCGCTACGCCAGATAAGCCATCAATTAATCCTATTTCTACCGTCATCCAGTCATTAACTTTTAATGACGTTTTTTTCTTTTTATTAACATCAATTAACTTAGCAATGTCTTTTGCAAACTGTAAGTATTCCATATTTCCAGTTTCAAAATATACACTAATAACGAACAACCCAATACCTGAAAGACCTGATCGTAAAGTAATATTAGTCTCACTAATACTATCTTTTAATAGCTTCAAATCATTTAAGACCACTTTTGTATAACCTTGATTATAGAGCATTGCCAATATTCCAGTTCTACCAGTAAGTAATCCATTACCTTCAACTTGTGATAAATTGTCTAACAGAACATTTTCAATCCAATCATTCACTTCTGAAGTACTGGAATCAACTTTATGGAGTGTGAAAGCAGCACCACTGCCCCCAGTTAAAAAGTTAAACTTGCCGCCCCTCATCTCATACTGACGAATATCTCCATTAATTAATCTCTCATCTTCTGTAAAATTATTAATAATCCCTTTAATCAAACTATTGATTATATAAGACACGTTAAACTCGTTTTTCTCATATTCTAGATTAGATTCTTTAGAAATACAGTCTTGATAAAATCTAATTTTCTCATTACATTTTTTTTGTATATCTTCAATGAAATGATAAAATGAACTTTCATAGTTTTCCTTTATCCATCGAAGATGATTACTTTGCAGATACACATCCAAGTCTTCTGAAGTTAAAACTGGAAGTGCTAAATACCTGACCAACCTCTTCAATCCATACCAATCTCTTGCCCCATTAACCTTCATTTCCTGAGAGGAAAATCCCAATGTAGCCATATTGGGCTTGTTTTCAGAGTTTACAGGCATGGCAGTTTCAAAATCAATTATCCTAACACTTAAGTCTTCCCTTACCATCACATTCGCTGGTTGCAAATCACCCATAGCGATTCCACTATTATGCATTTCTTCTATTATAGATAGCAGTTGCAATAGTATTTTCTTCACTTTTCGAGCATAGTTATTCATACCCTCACTGCCCTCAAAGAATGGAAAATATCGCGCAAGCCATTGTCTTAAATCTCGGCCTTCAATGAATTCTTCTACCAAAAAGTAGTGTTCCCATTCTTGGAAGTATTCAATGAAATCAACAACACCCGTTACATTCTGGAGCGTTTTTAAAGCGTCGTATTCGTTAGTTTGTCTTGCTAAAGCATCTTGACATATCCCATCTAAACCAGCATTGGGTCTAGCTTCCTTAATGATCACTTTCATATTATCGTGCTTTCGATGAGCTAAATATACGCCTCCAGCGTTACTATAACTAAGAGCAGTTTCAATCTTATACCGCTTTAAATGACTTTCCTTGTTTGTTTCTGAATCATCAGAAAGGTTAATGGTATTAAGATATTCGTCAAAATCTTTTACAAAGTCAGGAACTTGGTAAAAGGGTGTTCTTTGATCTATGATTAAATTACCTTTCTCATCTCTAATACAATATTCACCATGTTCATTGAGAACTTTACTAAATCCTCCATACCTATAGAACACATTACTAGCCTTCCATCTTCTATCACTGAGAATATAGGGTCCCTTTTTAAAATCCTGAGTTATTAATGAAATCATATCTAGCAATTCAACAAATTCTTCGTTACTAATAGGATATATTGTTATAAACTTACCAGAAGTAGCACGATTAGCATTCTTTGAATTCACCTTAATAAAGCTTTGTTTATTCTTCAAGTGCTTGAAGTCAATATTCTTATCTAGACATAGCTGCGCAACCTTATCCAGTAAGTTCTGCGATTCTTCAAAAGATGAAGTTACATGAATTTTCCATCCTTGCTCTGGAAGGAATTTATTCCTAACATGATATTGCTTCCAAACAGATTCACTTGTTGATAGTACAGCATATGTATGAGGTACTTTATTTAGTTCATACTCATTAGATTTTTCATTTAACTCTTGTTTGCCGTAATATTCAGACTTCGGCTTCAAATACTGATGATACAACATATTACCTTCCATTAAAAAACCTCTTTTTCTTTGAATATCAACCACGCTCACATGCACTGTCACACTCGGTTTGACAATCCGTCCATTATAAAAGCCAGCTCAGCACGAGCTAAATAATAATAAAATTATGGAATTTCATGAAACTTCTAATTTCTTTAGATGCTGAAACCATCTAATTAAAACTTCAAATTATTGATAATTCGAATTATAAATTAGTATCATTACTTTTCTATATCCAGTACTGGATATAGAAATTATATTACATAAAATGATCTAATTTATATGATACGGAATTTGGAAGAGTGGGTATAGAAAATATGCTTTAATAAGGGAAGTGTTCCACATGAATTTCTTTCGTGATAGTGAAATTGTCCGACACCCCTGGACTTCTCTCCAAGAGTATTCAAAACAGCAGCGAGAACAGTGGGATTGCGTTTTTCAAGAGTCACGATGTAAGTCATTAACTCTCAGTTTCAGCACCAAAACAGAAGGGCCGGAACTCAGTCAAAAATTGGATAAACATGCCGATTTACTAAAAGCGACGCAAACGGAATTAGAAAGTATAAGTACATTAGTCGTCCCGTCTCATTTGTTTATATTGACAGATGATGAAGGGATGTGTTTGCAATTATATGCTTCCCCCCAGCAGTTGAATGATTTGAAGAAGCACTATATAACACCGGGAACACAATTTAACATGAAAAACTTAGGAATCAATGCTATTTCTATTGCGATGGAATCCGGGAAAATTGCAGTAGTACAAGGGAAAGAACATAGTCACACGTTATTTTCCTCTTGGTCCTCCATCTCTACCCCTATCCAAGTAGAGAGAAAAGTTCTCGGTTATCTGGCCATATCCTTTGATTCGGCCGAAGATGTGATCTTTGCTGTACCACTGCTTGAGAAGATCATATGTAATATCGAGGAGCATTTGGAATGGAGGGATCCCATTGCGCGAAAGAAGCGAATCAACCGGAAATTGGAGGACTTTCAGTTGACAAATAGAGAAAAGGAAGTAGCTTATTGCTGGCTGGAAGGCCAGAGTCGTTCCAAAATCGCTCAAATGCTTACTATCTCGGAAGAAACAGTTCGTTTCCATGTGAAACATATCTATGAAAAGGTAGGAGTGAAACATCAGGTTGAGTTCGTGAAAAAAGTAATTCTATCTGGAGTTGATAAGAGTTAATAATCCATTCCGTGCTATAAAGATGTGGTCTACAAAAGGCTATTTACACTCGGGCAACATACGATTCTAAAAACTACCCTAAAGGGTAGTTTCCAAAAATCATTAAATTAATTAAAATATTTCTTAAAGTAACAAGAAGAGTTGAAGAATACCGTTTATAGTAAAAAAGAGACATTACTGCCAAGGTTTGATATTATTCTGATACCCTTCTACAGTTGTGGACTAATAGCCAAAATTCATTCTTAATTGAAGGGAATTATACTTACATATGAGAATAATCGAAATAGAAAAAGAGTTTAAAATTGAGAATGTATTATCTCTAAGAAAGAAAATGACTCAGGCAGAAATACAACAGGAATTTATGAATATCGGTAAATTCCTTGAACAGAATAGTCTTAAAAAAAATGGTCCTCTTGTAACTGCCACCTTTGCAATTGAACAATCAAATGAACAGCCAATCTTGGATACAGAGATTTTGGTTCCACTAGATCAGCCTGCAAAATTAGATGAAAAATATAAATTTAAAGAGATTTTCCATCTAATGAACGCAGTTTATGCGAGGCATAAGGGAAATCCTAATACATTACAGGATACATACAACGAGCTAAATCAATATATTAGCCAGAAGGGTCTGGAACCAATAACCGTAGCTTATAATGTGAATGTTATTGACTTAGAGCCCGGACAATCAATGGATGATATGATTGTAGATGTTTATATAGGAGTTAACCCATCAATTCTATAGTTTTTGATTTTACCTGTATTTTGTTTGATGTGCAGTGCTAGCCTATGCGTCAGGCATACAGTTGAAATATATAATTCTAGTAAATAAAAAGGGGATTTAAAATGACAAATGCACTGATAATGAATAATAATCATTTTATCGAACTTTCAAGTGATGAAATGATGTTTGTTGATGGTGGTGGAGACATTTGGAAAGCCGTTGTTGGAGCAACTGGATCCATTTTCATTGGAGCTGCTCCAGTTGTGGGCATAATTGCAGGTATCGGTGCTAGTGCTGCTACACCAGTGGCAGGAGTAGCAGCTGGTATTGGCGCAGCATCTTCTATGGTGTCAGCAGGTTCATACATGTTAGACTACGCTACAAAAAAATAATTTGACAGAGAAGAGGTAAAAAAATGGAATTATCTATTGCCCATGGTTTTATTGAATTAAATGAATCCGCATTGTCGGACATAAATGCAGGTGGTATTTGGGGAGTAATTGGTGGTGCAGCTGAGGTAGTTGCAGGAGTAGCTGGGATTGTTGGAGGAGTTGCAGCTTTGGCTGTTCCCGAACCTACAGGGGCTACCAAATTTGCAGGAGCAGCAGCTATAACACTTGGATTAGGAGCTATCGGTTCTGGTGCTGTAAGTATCGCTTCAAACTGGAAATAACTATATTTAATACATTTATGTGCAAGAAGAGTATTAATAAACTTCTTGCACAATCTTTTTCGGGGGTAATAAATCTAATGGAGAAAAAAATTAAAACTTTAAGAGTATCTCTGCTACTATCTATTCTATGTGCTATTACATCTGTAATTAACTATCTAACTACTAAATCACCATTAGTTGGAGTAATGTTTGTCATTATAATAATTGCGCTTATTATTCAAGTTGTTGCTTATACGACAGAAATGAAAAACATCAAAAAATGACGTCAAGGATTGCAGTGCTACCTGTTTAGCTATTATATGCAAACTGTAATGTATTTGATATCCTGATCCTAGAATGCGTGAAACAGCGGGAACTGAAAATTAATAACAAGTTTCCTACAGATTTGATTAAAGTTCCCGATTGGGCTAAACAAGAGAAATCAGTAGTTTCTTAGTTTCTTCCCCCTCTCTCCTTGCAATCGAAATTGCCCATTTGATAATTTACAACACTTCTGAATGATTAGAATAGGTAGCCTCCTCCAATTGAAAAGAGAAAATCAAACTACGGGAGTAATTCTCTCCACCTATAATACCGCAGCTGCGCATTTTAGCGGTATATTTTTGTATTCTATGCTCTTTAGCATGCTGGAAATGCTCTCAGCTCTTACCAAGATCCTGCACGTTGTTTATATTAAAGTTATTGTACATCCAAAAATTTAATTAAAATTGAAGCTACAATATCCTATATAGGATATTTTATTAACAATATAGATATATATAAAATAAAGAGTATATAGATAACATATCTAATTACAAATCTAGCTTCGTCTGCTACAGGTGATTTGTTGTACGGATAAATACAATGAGGACTTGCCTCGTAATGAGCAAAAAAATTGAGACAAATGTTCAAACCAGATTTACCTATACATTATTACGATTATCTCACTTTTTATGGAGGTCATATGTCTTTACTAAGAGTACGATATACAGCTCAAAAACAATATGATGAAAAAGACTGCGGTGCAGCATGTTTAGCAACCATCTCTCGGCATTATGGGCTAAAAATCCCCCTTACACGAATTAGAGAAACTGCCGGTACAGACAAATACGGAACTAACGCGTTAGGCTTAATAAAAGCTGCTGAACAATTAGGTTTTTCAGCAAAAGGTGTCAAGGGTAGCCAAGAGTCGTTCTTTAGTGACTTCCCACTCCCATGTATCGCTCATGTAGTTATTGATCAGAAACTTCTCCATTATGTAGTCATACATAAAATCACAAAGAAAAAAGTAATTATAGCTGACCCGGCAAAAGGGATTGTAAATTATAGTCCTGAAGAGTTTTTTAAAATTTGGACAGGCATCCTTATTTTTATGGTTCCGACCGCACAATTTCAGAAAAAAGATGAAACGCAGGGCGCTTTATCACGTTTCTTCACTCTATTACTCCCACAGAAGCGAATGTTGTTTGGGATCTTTTTTGCGTCATTGCTATATACGACTCTAGGCATCCTGGGCGCATTTTACTTTAAGTTCTTACTTGATTCCATCGTTCCTTATAGGCTAGAGCAGACCTTACAATGGATTTCAATCGGTGTTATTATACTGACCCTACTGCAGACATTATTAAATGCCTTTAGAAGTCATTTATTATTATATTTAAGTCAAAAACTCGACATCTCCTTAATACTTGGATACTACTACCATGTACTTAGATTACCTCTCTCCTTTTTTGAGACCCGGAAAACAGGTGAAATCATCTCACGACTTATGGATGCGTCCAAGGTTAGAGACGCAATATCCAGTGCAGCTCTGACCATTATGATTGATTCTCTGATGGTTATTGCAGGAGGAATCATCCTATATACTCAGAATTCTTTCCTCTTCGGTATAACGGCAATTATGATACCGCTGTATGCGCTAATTGTCTGGGGATTTCATCGCACGTTTGAGAGACAAAACCGTGAGCAGATGGAACAGAATGCAGAACTTACTTCATATATTGTCGAATCAGTCAATGGTATTGAGACTCTTAAAGCTTATCAGGCTGAAAGAGAAGCTAACTTGGAAACCGAAAAGAAATTCACTAAATTGTTACGTACTTTCTTTAAATTTGGTTTTTCCAACAACTTTCAGTCCACTTTGAAAGGTGCTCTTCAGGGAGTCAGCGGGATTGTTATCCTTTGGATCGGAGCTAACGAAGTCTTAAAGGGACAATTAACCATGGGACAACTTATCACATTTAATGCTTTGCTTGCATACTTTATAAATCCTATTTTAAACCTGATTAACCTGCAATCTTCACTTCAAACGGCTGTGGTCGCGGCAGATCGGTTAACAGAAATTATGGATCTGGAGCCTGAAAAAAAGGAATCTGATAGCCGCAATATTAAACCAGCGTCACTAAAGGGATCTATCGACTTCAAAGATGTGCATTTCCGATATGGAACAAGACAATCCATCCTGAATGGTGTTGATCTACATGTTGAAAGAGGAGAGAAAGTTGCGCTGGTAGGAGAGAGTGGTTCTGGTAAGACAACTCTCGTTAAACTATTACTTCGTTTCTATGAGGCGGAAAAGGGAGAACTATTGATTTCTGAGAATAATATAAAAGACATATCTATCGAGTCGCTTCGACAGAAAATAAGTTATATCCCACAACAGACATTTTTCTTCAGCGGAACGATTAGAGATAACCTTGCCATGGGAGCAACATCCGAGATTGAAATGGCTGATATCATTGAAGCAACAAAGCAAGCAAGTGCTCATGATTTTATTAATCAATTGCCTATGAGGTATCAGACAAATCTTGAAGAGAATGCATCCAATCTATCAGGAGGACAACGTCAACGCTTGGCTTTGGCACGCGCATTACTTACCAAACCTGACATTCTGATTTTGGATGAGGCAACCAGTAATCTGGATACCACCACGGAAAAGGCCGTATCGGATACAATACATAGTCTAGATGATATGACGATGATCATTATTGCTCACCGCTTGAGTACGGTTATGCGCTGTGATCGGATCTTTGTAATGGACAAAGGTACTGTGGTAGAGGCCGGAACACATGATCAACTGCTACAGCAACGAGGAAGATATTACGAGCTTTGGAAAGATCAATTACCTGGAATTGATACTAAGAATGCACAGGAAGAGAGTCTTACTCCGCCTAAACTGGAACACACGGGGGCGATGGTATGAGTCTTAAACTTCTAAATCCTGAGGAGTTAAGAGACAGCAGGGAAATGTTGGAGAAGAGATCACCTGCATTTATTAGTTGGTTTCTTATACTACTGACGTTAGTATTGGTCATTGCATTTATCTGGAGCTGGAAAGCACAGATCGACGTAGTTGTTAAAGCTCCTGGAGTAGTCAAACCTAACGAGAAAATTTCCAAAATAGTGAACAAGGCTACAGGAAGTGTCTCCAAAATATATGTTCAACAAGGTCAACAAGTTAAAGCCGGTGATAAGCTATTTTCTATTCAAACAGGAACCCTCAAAGTCGACAAGACTCGTTTACAAAATGATTACAAAGAAGCAGCACAACGATTGGCGGGACTTGAACAACTCTCTAAAGCACTTTCTTCAGGTGATGGGACGATGAAGCCGAACAAGACGGTAAGTGCTCTGCTTGCTAATGATAATCCAGTACAAAACAAGTTAGAATTGGATATTTCCAAAACGATTGCTGATCAGGTTGAAACGGATAAAACCATTGCAAATAAACGGCTCCTGCTCAAAAGTCTTAATTACGGAAGAAATTATTTAATCTCTGGTTCCGTGGAATATGAACGATATGAGAACTATAGCCTAAAGGTATCTCAGAATACATTGGCTGAAACACAAATTCAGGAAGAGTACAAACGATCGATCTTTAACGGTGATGAACTCACCACGAATGCGGCTACAGAAAAGCTAAAAACGAACAAGCTACAAATGGAAACTAATCAAAGTGAATTTCGATACACAATACAGTCCGAGTTAGAAGATGCACTGAAGCAAAAACAAACGCTAAAAAAACAAGAATCTGACTTGTACGTTCAGTTGCAGGATAGCGTTGATGAGTTACGAAAACGGAAAAAGGAACTCCATAGCCAAATTAATACAATTCGTTCCAGTCTGGATAAATATACGGCCACAGCACCTACCTCAGGAGTTATCAATACCATAAACGAAGTAGGTGAAGGACAGCTTATCCAGGAAGGATTGCAAGTCATGGATGTCGTTCCCGTAAATAATACGATTTATTCCATTCAAATTGCTATGAATCATCAAGATATTGGAAGAATACATGAAGGAGATCCTGTGCGTTTTCATTTTGCCGCCTTCCCCTTAGAAGAGTACGGTTCTGTCCTTGGCAAAATAGATTCCATTAGTAGCGATGCTTTAGTAAACCCTCAAGATGGTTCCACTTATTACGTGGTGGAGGCCTCTCTTGAATCAATACAACTAAAAGATGCCCTTGGTCAGCAGGAACAGATCAAATCAGGTATGCAAACGGAAGCTCTTATTATAACGGAGCAGAAGTCAGCACTACAATGGCTCTTAGAGAAAATGGATTTTTGGACTAAATAACTTAATAAAAGAGCCGCCCTTCTGAGCGACTCATCGGGACTATCGAGAATATCTCGATAGTCTTATTTACTTATTCAACTAATATCTTTATTTAACTACCCTTCACAGGATAACGCACCGTAAACTCAGCACCCTCGATCCATTTGCTCGTAACAAAGTTCCGTCCCTTCACAACCACTCGATCCCTATAAATCTCCACATGAAGCCCTTCACTGCCTTCCAAATGTTCATCCTGATCCGTCCATAGATAACCTACAGACGACGCATTGAACATGGTTGGCATGTGGCCTGCACCATCGTACATCGTATGCTGTGCCTCCAATTGCCAGTGGGTATGGCCCGAGAAGAGGATCGCTTGCGGGTATTTAGCCAGAACGGCCTTGAGTTCCACATCCTGATTCACACCATACCATCCCTGTTCCTTCAATGATCCAGCTACCGTATCCATAAGCGGCTGGTGCAAGAAGAGAAAGATGGGTTGATTCGGCGTTGCTCGCTCAGACAATTTCGACTCTAGCCACTCCAACTGTTCAGCCGACATATCGCAATCCTTCGGATGAGGTTGCTCGGTGCCCAGGAAAATATAATGATACCCATCAATCCAATGATCGTGGTAAGAGCCTATCATGCCTGTTGTCCCTTCAAAATCACTTAATCGACGTTGCCATAACCCGGCGACCGTAATGGATGCAGCTTCGTCTGAGATATCTTGGCCCACCTGCTCCAAAGGCGCAGCAGACAACGTATAGGTTCCGCCGGATAGCTGCTCAATCAGTGCAGCTGATTCAGCAGCGGTTTGTTTTTTGACTAGCTCCATGTCTGCTTCTTGCTCCAACAACTTGGCTACTTCATCCTCTTTCATCTCGAGCAAAATGATCGGCGGATCTTGCCATACCACGGCTCCAATATCATGATTCCCTACCGTGTAACGGATGTCCGGCAAGTTCTTCGCATGTTGCTTCCATATACGTTGCAACTCACGATATTCGCTCGGCAGCCCTCGATCCGTCACATCGCCCACATGCATGATTCCGCTACTACCCTCACTGAACGTAGCTATGTCGGCTAACGCTTGCTCCAGATGCCGGTTATGAATATGATCTGCCTCATCCCGCACATGTGTGTCCGTAATGACCTGAAAGCTGGCAAGAGGTTGCTCAGAGATATGTTTATTTCCCATCAAGAATCACTCCATTTCAGTCCAATAATGCCAATCAGAATAAAACCGATCCATACCATCGACGTGAGCCGCAGACGTTCACCGAAATAGTAATGCCCTACGACGCCAATGAGCGTAATGCCGACCCCAGACCAGATCGCATAGGCTACAGCCAGCGGCATATACTTCACTGCAAAGTTGAGGAACGTAAAGCTTGCTCCATAACAAACAAACATCAACACCGAAGGCCATAACCGTGAGAATCCATCCGATACTTTTAGCAAAATAGTAGCACTCAACTCTAGTCCGATGGCCAGAGCCAACAGAACCCAGCCCAAGTAAGCGTGACTGTTCGTCATCGATTCAACCCACCATTCAGCAATTCATGGAACGATTGAATCGTTCTATCCGCCAAGCGGATTTTTCCCGGTTCGCCAATCCCAATCCTGTACCCCGCACCAGCGGTTCGTGCCATCTCCATGTCTCCGTCCGTATCTCCAATGACCACCGTATGCTGCACAGATACACCTAACCGTTCACAAGCAAGTAGAAGCATATCGGGAAAAGGTTTCCCCCGCTCCACCAGATCTGTGCCAATCACCACGTCAAAGAAGGAATCCAGCCCCATCCACTGCAAGTGCTTGACTGCACTAGGTGTATCATCTGCCGTCACGACACCCATAACCACGCCTTCGGTACGGCACTGTTCAAGGAATTCTCGAACTCCCGGTAACGGACGTGCCGGACGATGTTTCTCCATCTCTTCCTCTGCTTGCGCCAAACACTCCCGAACCATGATCTTGGCTTCCGCCCAGCTGAGACCCGCACGATATCCATGCCACGTCAGTACGGCGTACACTTCATCCATTGTGCCCATGGCCAGTGGCCCCCGGACGTCATACCCATTCATTCGGCCTTGGTCATCGTGGAAAGTTCCCCAGATCTGCGGAAGTTCATCTGTGTTAATACGAAGTCCCCGGGTCGCCAACTGGTCTCTGAAGTCGTTCAACACACAATCGGTCCAGAACCCCCACATGCCCGTAAAATCAAGTAATGTTCCATCCTTATCGAACAAAACAGCTTCAGTCGGATTCGGTAATCCGTCCACATACGTCTCATCTTGCATTGGTTAAACTCCTTGTCTGCGATCTTGTATAAACGGAAAGGACGGCACAGCATGTACCGCCCCTTTCGCTTGATTCACTTGCCTGTATACGTTTATTATTTCGTTACACGATCCAGTTCTTTCTGCGCTTTCTCTTTCGCTTCCTTCAGCGCTTGTTCAGCTGGCATATTATTGATCTGTACTTTATCAGCTGCATCTTTCAATGCATCGTTGATTTTGCCACCCGTTGGATCCTGGAATGGAGCTGATGCGTGAGCTGCTTGTTGCAGTGGTACAGTGATCTGTGGATTTTCCTCACTGAATTTCATGAACTCTGGATCTTGTTGAGCCGATTGACGCACTGCAATATATCCGGTATTCATGGACCATGAAGCTGTGTTGGACGTCTCAGAGAAATACGTAAACCATTTATAAGCAGCTTGTTGTTGCTCTGGACTCGCTGCTGCCGGAATACCTGCCAAAATGGCATTCGCTACCGGTTTACCTTCACCAATGCCTTCCCAACCTGGTTGTTGCATCGCAGCGACTACGCTAAAGTCCAAGTCACCTTGGTCACCACTAGATCCGGTGTAACCTGCTGCTTTGTTTTTCATCACATTATCAATCGTTTTGTACCAATATTCCCAACCTTGACCACCATACTCGATGCCCATGATTTTGTCTTCGTTAATCCATTTACGGAACAGGTCCCATGTCTCGATCCACTCTGGGGAGTCAACCATGACAGTTTTGCCATCGTCGCTAAGAATCTGACCGCCCTTACCCAATACGGCATCAATCATGTTGTCTTTACCCCACATCGGTTGCCAGCCAGAGAAAGTTGTCTTGCCATTCTCTTGCTTACTCATCTTCGCTGCTGCTTCAGCCAACGCTTCCCATGTTGTTAGACTCGCTGGATCGATTCCATTCTCTTTGAATGTATCCATGCGGTAATACATGATTTGGGTCGTTCCATACATAGGTAGGAAGAATTGCTTACCATCCACTTCCCCTTGGTTCAGGAACGTCTGAATGAAATCGTCTTTCTTAAAATTCGGGTCCGCCGCGATCATCTCATCCATCGGTGCATAGTATCCTTTGCGCGCCCAGTCTATGTTAGCACTCAGTACAGCGGCCGGAACCTTCTTGGAAGCAATCGCTGCTTGCAGCTTCTGCTCCGTCTCCGTGTAATCTGCTTGTACAATTCCCTTCACAACGACTTCGTTCTGGGAGGCGTTGAACGCATCAATCGTTTTTTTCATGTTATCGCCCAGATTACCACCCAGACCATACCAGAATTCAATCTCCACCGGATCTTTCACCTGAGCTTCGGTTCCACTGGCAGCAGCCGTCGTGCTTGATTCTGCGGGTGCTTGTGTTCCACAAGCGGTCAGTAGCGCAAAGCTAGTCGCGAGTACCAGCGACATACCACCCTTCCAGTTCAACCTCAATCTCTTTTTCCATGTCATGCTTGTCTGACTCCAATTCATTGTCGTTCCTCCCGTTTTAGGTGAAATGTTGGTGTTGACACGGTGCATCTGGATGGATGCAGTATTACAAGGTAGTGCATATCAGTTCTTGTTCACACCAGCCGTGATATTCACGCTCTGCATGATGGTCTTCTGGGTGAACAGGAAGAGAATAAGTAGTGGTGCGATCGTGAAGGCACTCGCAGCCATAATCTGTGGCCAAGCCAATCCATATGCCCCACCTTCTACAAAGAAGCTGCGCAGACCAGCCGATACCAGCTGCAGGTCAGGGTCTTTGGTGATGAGCATAGGCCAGAAATAGTTGTTGTATTGTTCAATGAACGTAATCAGAACCATCACGGCGAAGCTTGAGCGAACAAGCGGCGTGATAATCGTCCAGAGAATCCGGAAGTGAGATGCACCGTCCAGTTGTCCGGCTTCTACCAATTCATGAGATACCTGCATGAACGCCTGCCGGATCAGGAAGATTGAGAACACGCTGACACAGTTGGATACAATTAAGCCTGTGTAGGAATCCAACAGGTTAAGTTCGCTAAGCACCAGGTAACTAGGCAGATACACGGCTGTACTCGGTATCATATAACCCACCAGAATCAGGGATGTCAGTACACCTTTGAGACGGAATTTCATATGTGTCAGGGCGTACGCCATCATACTGGAGTTGACGATCTGAAATAGACAGATGGCTAATGCTACCCCGGTACTGTTCAGGATGTAACGGGCAAATGGTGCCGCATTCCAGGCGTCTACATAGTTGCTCCACAGGAATGTCTCCGGCCAGAAGGTCGGCGGGAACTGCCAGATCTCATCATTGGTTTTGAATCCGCTAATGACCATCCAATAGAAGGGAAATGCTGTACCCAGCGCGATAACGGCTAACAGGAGATAGCGGATCAATTTACTTATTTTAAAATTGGTATGTGACACGTTCTGCAACTCCTTGCGCTTCATCCGTTTAGACTTTTTGTTGGGCAATGTCATTGTCATTAGTAGTGCACCAGACGTCTGCCAAGCAGGAAGGATACTCCCGATAGCAACACGCAGATCAGAATAATCACAACGGCAATGGACGAAGCTTCACCTACGTTAAAGGATTCGAATGCAGACTGGTAATACATGTACAGCAACGTTCTCGTTGATCCCGCCGGTCCGCCCTGCGTCATGACATTAATCTGGTCATAGGCTTGCAAGGACTGGATTGTAAGAATAATCGAGAGAAAGAATGTCGTTGGTGAGATCAGTGGCAGTGTGATACTTCTGAACTTGTCCCAACTGTTTGCCCCATCGATTGAAGCTGCTTCGAGTAGATCGGACGGTAGATTTCGTAGTGCAACCAGATAAAATACCATCGCCCACCCAATTGACTTCCAAAGAGTAACGATGAGAACGGCAACCAATGCCCAGTCCGCGTCACGCAACCAGCCAATCGGAGATACACCAGCCCAGCCCAGCATGAGATTAGCAAGTCCCACTTCGGGCTCGAAGATCCAGGACCACGCAATGGACACCGCAACTGTCGGGGTGACCCAAGGTGAGAAGAGTAATGTCCGGAAGATGCCGGATGATTTGATTTTGCTATTCATGAGCATCGCAAGTGCCAATCCGCCCACAATGGTTGGAATTACACTCCCCAGTCCGAATAACAAGGTGACTTTCAGTGATCGATAGAATTCAGAGTTCGTCAGCAGATAACTGTAATTGTCCAATCCAACGAACAACTTGTCCGGGCTCATGAAGTCCCAATCGGTGAAACTGAGATAAACGATATATCCCAGAGGTCCCAGCCAGAAGATCAGCAATGGGATTAGAGCTGGCAGCGTGAATAGAACCGCTTCAGACTCCCTCCATAGTTTTAAACGCAAATCCCCCACTCCTTACTGTCCAATTTTTCTTTAATGATTGGGAATTTTTAAGTATAATCAGCTTTATATTTCTTCTGTACAAAATTGATTGTACACTTGTATTGAAAATTCTAATTCCGGGTTATGTTAAAATTAGAGCAAGTCATGTAAAATATGAGGCAGCTAGTGGGAACGCTATCATAAACCAGAGGTGACATTGTGGGAAAAGAAACTGCCGGGAACCCGAATCATTCTTCGTTATCCGATCGGCATGCGCTGAGGGAGAGAGTCATTGAGGCCATCGCTAATACGATGGATCTGTATGGAGTTAATCATACGTTTGGCAAATTATACGGCATCATGTATTTTGAGGATCGACCGATGACACTGGAAGAGATGAAAACCTCGATGAATATGAGTAAGAGCAACATGAGCTATGCGGTTCGTTCGCTTACGGAGTCACAGATGATCTATAAACTGGAGGAAAAGAAGGACCGTCAGGATCAGTATCTGGCTGAGACCGACTTTTATCGTACATTTCAGAATTTCTTCGGGGCCAAGCTCCAACGGGAAGTAGATGTCATGTTAGAAGGCATTCGTGAGGTCATCCCTGACCTTTCGGCCATGATCCTTTCGGAACATACCTCTTCCGCAGATCGAGATGATGCACTGCGTGATCTGCACAAACTTCAACATGCGGAGCAGTATTACGTCTGGCTACAAGGATTCGTGGATCAATTGCGGGACGGTAAATTTTACGAAAATGCTTCGCATACACCCAATAAAGATTAGTTCACTACATGGTGGAATAACGCCGCTATGATTCGTGTGTTGAGTCACACTAAACGCAAAAAGGAGCTGTCCCTTGCCAATGTATGGCTTTTGGAACAGCTCTTTTTTATTATATCTATTATACTGTCATATCCTATCCATTATTAGGGGTTCTCTTTTCCATATGCTACTGCGTTAATGACCCCTTTTTCTTCTTTTAATAAATTACTTTTGCGCTGCAGCTTCGATATCTGCATATGCCCAGTGTGTTGCTGGTACATCGCTAAACGATGGCTTAACTGCGCCAGTTAGTGGGGTACGATTAAACAATACGTTCAGCACTTTCACGGCTTCCGCACGCGTCAACTTGCTATCCGGTTTGAACGTACCATCGTTATATCCAACCATCAGTCCAGTAGATTGCACGTAAGCAATCGCATCTGCTGCCCAGAGATCTGCGGATACATCTGTGAAGGAAACTTCAGTTCCATTCACGGTTGTTGCAATCGCTTGTTGTTGAATCCAACGGTAGGTAATGGTAGCCATTTGAGCACGGGTGATCGAACCTTCTGGTGCAAATTGGGTGTTGCTCATTCCGTTCATGATACCAGCGGATTGAGCCTTTTGAATCTCACTTGCTGCCCAGTGTGTTGCAGATACATCCTTGTAGCTCACGCTATTAGCGGAATCTGCTGCTGCCGCTTCATTTGAAAGATTACGAGCCAGCATTGCCGCCATTTGTGCACGAGTTACGAATGCATCTGGACGGAAGTCAGCACCAAAACCTTGGATGTATGGTTGATGTGTACCTTGTGAAGCTTTCAGTCCATCCACGACCACAAGGGTGAACGTACTGAATTTGGTTACGGTAAACTCAATGCCTTCGCTATTATCCGCGAGTTTCACCAATTTGCCTTGAATCAATTCTTTTGTGCCGTCACTGTGTTCGATATAGATCGCCAGGTTGTCCAATGCTTGCTGACGAGCAGCCGGATCGGTTGGCAGACTACCACGAAGTGGCAACGTAAGTGTCACTTCTCGGCTCTGCATATTCGTGTCGATCTCTACCGGACGAGCCAGTACACGAACATTGGTATTCGGAGCAATCTGTTGAATCAACTGCTCTTTCTTGGCACGCTCTTCAACTTCCTTGCGTTCGGATTCCTGCTTCAATGGAACGACGCGGAAGTACAAATCTTGATCGAATCCGGCGATGGAATTCGTCGGAACGGAAATCACTACGTTCTCTGTAGAGATTTCAAGTTTCAGCGAACCATCATTCAATTCTTTTACCGCTGCTTTAGGCAGTTCAATACGTGTCTCGGACACGGAATCTTTGGTATCTGGGATGACAATGCGTGCGGTATTCATATTCAATTGCTTCGCTTTTTCCACCGATTCCTTGGCAATCGCTTCGGTCATTTTCACCAAATCTTTGATCGTGCCGTTGGTTTCGGTCGTGCGTGTGATTGGTGTCTTGGTCAGGTTGGTGCCGTTAGCTCCATTGACATCTACCACGATCTGTTCTTGTTTCGTTGTTGGTGCAGGGGTAGACGTTACAGGCGTAGTCGTAGATCCTCCGCCACCTGTGCTTCCACCCGGGTTAGGTGTTGGTGTATTTGATGTGAACGTAAGTGTTGTCCATTTCCATATCGGTGTATTGCCTTTGGCTCTTACACGAACCACAATTTTTTGGTTGCCTTCAAATCGATCTGTTTCGCTAAATTTATTCCAAGTCGCCCCATTATCTTTGGAGTATTCCATCGTTTCATCTGCACCGATAACCACATTGGCTGTATCATCAGCAGTCACTTTAGGCGCTGGGGGAGCAAAGAACAAGTCAAATGCTCTTTGAATATCTTTAATTTTTTCATATCCTCCAACAGGTCGTTCACTAAGCATCCACTCTGCGAGTTGTTGCTGCTCCGCATTCGTTGATAATGTTAATATCTGGTCAAGCTTCAGAGGGGATTCCTGAAGACTTAATCCTGGATTGTTGGCTAAAAGTATTTGGTACTGCATTTGAAGCATTTGGTATAAATTCAAGTTATTTAATATCTCATTCACTGTCTTTGCTTGGTTAATAGAAGGGAATTCTTCAGATAGCGTAAACATTAGACCTACAGCCGAATCAGTATCCATTGCAACAGAAGTGAACTGCGCAATATAAGCAATTAACTGCTGATCCGCCTGGTTAGCTTTCAGATAAAAATCTGCTGCTCTCTTGAACTGTTCAAACTCTTCTTCTGAAAACAGATTAGCACCTTTTACAACGACCTGATCGTAAATGTTATTTAATGCAGAAGCCATATCACGGTAATCTAACCGATACCCCAAAAGGATATTGATACTTATATCTACAATAAATTGAACCTGATCTTCATTGTAAGATCCCGATCTCGGAGTCATTTGGACTAATGTAGCAGCAACTGTCTTTTGTTCTTGATCTGTTAGCTCACTAAACGCTTCAGGCTGATTAAGCAGATCTGTATCTTTCAAAATAGATAATACTGTTTCCGCTTCTCTAACAGCTACAGCCTGATTCAACTGCACCAACGGCGTTATTGTTGGTGTCGAAATTGGTGGAAGTGTTGGGAATGGCGGCATGGGTGGGAATGTTGGAAATGTTGGAAACGGTGGTATCGGTATTATTGGCGGCGGGATGATAACAGGCTCATTCACCTGCTCCGATGGTGTTTCTTGCGATGTTGTTGTTGTTGAACTATTATTACTTGGTTCATTGGAGTTCGACGGTGTGTTGATGGATGAATTCGATTCACTTGAACTCGTCGTTGATGAAGAAGTCTCAGAATTAGGGTCTGAATCAGCACTTACATATGTTGCAGCAGCTCCCTGCATTAACATTAGAGATACAACCAATAAACTAAACGTTTTGCGGATCTTACTCATTTTTATCCTCCTCAGATGTGTTGACCATAAATAGATTGTTTATAATTTTCTCTGGAAATATAGGCCTATTGTAGTACATAACTCTGAACGGATTCTGAACAATGGAGCAAATAAAAGTAAAATTGTCTATAATAAAGAATTAAAATAGAATAAAACTCAATTTTTTTCGCCATTTTTCATATAAAATATTATTTAAGACCTATATAGATATTTCTTAAATCCCAATATATCGGCCGTCCACTTACTTCCAACTGCTGCTCTGCCGTAAATTAAATTGAATTTCCGATAGATAGAAAGTAACCTATTCGTTAGAACGCAAAAGGCCACCTCGAAGGATGGCCTTTTGTGCTCTAATCATTATCTTTACACTTTTAGTTCTGTAGCAGTTATTACTTTTGCGCTGCAGCTTCGATATCTGCAGATGCCCAGTGTGTTGCTGGTACATCACTGAACGTTGGCGTAACTGCGCCAGTTAGTGGTCTACGGTTAAACAATACATTCAGTACTTTTACGGCTTCTGCACGTGTCAGCTTGCTATCCGGTTGGAATGTACCATCGTTGTAGCCGACCATCAGGCCCGCAGATTGCACATAAGCAATGGCTTCTGCCGCCCATAGGTCTGCGGATACATCTGTGAAGGAAACTTCTGTACCTGACGTCGTTGCTGTGTTTGCTTGCTGATTTTGCATCCAGCGATACGCAATCGTCGCCATTTGAGCACGCGTGATCGAACCTTCTGGTGCAAATTGAGTTGCGCTCATGCCGTTCATGATGCCAGCAGATTGAGCCTTTTGAATCTCACTAGTTGCCCAGTGTGTTGCAGATACATCCTTGTAGCTCACGCTATCCGTGGAACCTGCTGCCCCTTCAGTTGGAATATTACGAGCCAGCATTGCTGCCATTTGTGCACGCGTTACGAATGCATCTGGGCGGAAGTCCTCACCAAAACCTTGAATGTACGGTTGGTGTGTACTTTTCGAAGCTTTCAGTCCATCCACAACAACGAGGGTGAACGTACTGAATTTGGTTACGGTAAACTCGATGCCTTCGCTATTATCAGCAAGTTGCACCAATTTGCCTTGAATCAATTCTTTTGTACCGTCACTGTGTTCGATATAGATCGCCAGGTTGTCCAATGCTTGCTGACGAGCAGCCGGATCGGTTGGCAGACTACCACGAAGTGGCAACGTGAGTGTCACTTCTCGGCTCTGCATGTTCGTGTCGATCTCTACCGGACGAGCCAGTACACGAACATTCGTGTTTGGAGCAACCTGTTGAATCAACTGCTCTTTCTTTGCACGTTCTTCCACTTCTTTGCGCTCCGATTCTTTTTTCAAAGGTACAACGCGGAAGTACAAGTCTTGATCGAATCCGACAATGGAATTCGTCGGAACGGAGATTACTACATTCTCTGTAGAGATTTCAAGTTTCAACGAACCATCATTCAATTCTTTCACTGCTGCCTTAGGCAATTCAATCCGTGTCTCGGACACGGCATCTTTGGTGTCTGGGATGACAATGCGTGCTGTATTCATGTTTAATTGTTTTGCTTTTTCCACCGATTCCTTGGCAATCGCTTCGGTCATTTTCACCAGATCTTTGATCGTGCCGTTGGTTTCGGTTGTACGTGTGATTGGTGTCTTGGTCAAGTTGGTACCATTTGCCCCATTAACGTCAACCACAATCTGTTCTTGTTTCGTTGTTGGTGCAGGTGTAGATGTTACGGGTGTAGTCGTAGATGATCCACCACCTGTGTTTCCACCCGGGTTAGGGGTTGGAGTATTTCCATTGTCTGTGTTGCTATCACCGTTCTGTGTAAAGACAAACTTCACGGCGCGGCCTGGCAGTTCATCGCTGATTGCTTTGTAACGAACCCACACCGTTTTGTTTCCACTAAGGTCCAGCATCTGAATATTAGCAAAATCCAACCAGTGCAACTTGTTGTCAAAGGAAATCTCCATCGTGTCGTCCAAACCTGTTAGGGTGTTATTGATGTCATTCCCCTTCACATCAGGAGCCGTAAAGAATCGGTTAAATACATATTGTAGATTACCAACATCCTCGTAGCTTTCTTGTTCAGTAAGCAACCATTCTGCCAACTCCTTTTGGTCTTCAGGACTCAGCTCTGCTCTTTTGGATAAATCAAGGGCACCTGTACGATCAAACTTGTATTTGTTGAAGAATGCTTCACCTGTAATGTAATCATTCATAGCTGAATCAAGCCATTGATCCATTCGATCAACCTTGGTAGCCTTATCGATAGACTGGTATGGCGTAGTCAAGAGCCCCAGCACAACCATAGGTTCCACGATATTCCCTTGAAAATTCCCTTCTAACCTCTCGAAGGCCACTGAATACAAGTATCTATAAGCAAAAACACTTTTGTCTACTTTGTTGGTACGTTTCAAATACTCTTGACCAATGCTCCGAAATTCTTCGCTTTGTTGATCATTAAAGGACACTGGCAGATCTGCTAACTTCTGGCCAAGTGCATCCAGCTTGTTTTTGAGAGTAATAAGTTCTTTTTGCTCCCAAACAGATTGTGCCAGGACACCAAGTTCAATCATATATTGAACCTGTTCTTTATTTTTGTAATCTTTATTCACATATTGAATCAGGAACCCCGCAATGAAATTTTTGACCTGCGGAGTTAGAGCACCGTAGCCATCAGGCAGAGTAATACCCAAGTCGGGATTCTCCATAGCTACACGCATAGCCGCTACATCAAAGTTGCTCTTTGCAGTATTTAAAACAGTCAATGGGTCAGCTTCATTATCATCAGGGAAAAATTTATTAAATGCAGTCTGAATTGCTTCAAAACTTGCATATCCACCAAGTGGTCTCTCACTAAGCATATGGTCTGCCAATTGTTGCTTGTACTCGTTCGTTAAGGTATCCATTTCGGCAAAGTCCAGAGGGAAAGCATCCAACTGACTTTCTGGGTAATCGGAGTTATATTTCTCAACATCTTTCTGAATAGATCTGAATTGCTCCAAAGAACCCAACACTTCTGCTTCCGTTAAGGCTTGGTTAAGATAAGGTGTTCTTTCAACAGCAGTGTCCGTGAATTTGACTACTCGGGAGATGGACTCTTTCCCTTTTAGCCTAATTGCATATCGATACTTAGTCATCCATTTGTCCATTTCGGAGGATGTGAGGTAAGTATTAATAAGTCGGTAGTATTCCCCTTCTGGATCGGGCTCTTTGAAATAATTTACTCGCTCTGCTTGCTTGTTATAAAACTCATCAAGTGCAGCTATTGCGTTTGGTCCATCAATTTTGCGTGTGACTTCAAGTGCCTTCAAGGCTACTTGCACCAAAAATTCAACATCTTCTTTTTTCTCATATCCGGCATTCGTTGGTGGTTCTATATCTAGTAAGTATATTGCGATATCCTCCTGATCTTTGACAGAAAGCATCTTGAAGTCAGGCTCAGTGATGAATTGTTCATCGCGCAGTAGTGCAATCATATCTTGGATAAAATCATTGCTGTTACCCCGATCCGCTTCTTTCTTCAGTTCGTTATATTTGGTAAGCGGTGTATCGCCATTGAAGAACGCATCAAACGCAGTTTGAACCTGGGATACCGTTTCATAACCGTTTTGCGGCTTATGATCAATCATCCATTGAGCCAGTTCGGATTTTTTGGTTGTATCGTTCTGGATGGTCGACATCTTTTCCATATCAAAAACAAAAGGCTGGATGTTAGGGTTTGGATTAAAAATGACATTCATTTGAATGAAATCATACATACCATAAAGATTATCCAATGATGCTTCCATGCTGGAAAGGTCAAGTGCTCGATTCAGTTCTTTATATTCGGATTCGGATATCTTAGTAACCATAAATTCCAACTGACTATTAAAATGCGTAGGATCGCTAGAATTCATGAAAATAATATTAAAGAACATAAGATTACTCGTAAACATTGATAAGTCTGCGCCCATTAAACTCATATAATCATTGCCAGCTTGTGTCCAATCAGATTTTCCAACATTCGGGAAATAAGTGGACCATTCTGCCAGCAGGCTATAAACCAGAGTGATGTTGTACTGCAATACGCTCGACTCAGTCTGCTTAGGAAGTGTGATAAGATGGTAAACCAAATTAAATACGTAATTGGCCTGATTGTTGTTCTCATATGGAAACTCCAGTGGAAGCAGCAAGACCATGCCTCTGGCAATTTCATATTTTTGATTATCGTTCAATGCTTCATAATCTTCAGGTAGTGTGATTAAATCTTGTTGTTCAAGTAAATTCTGAACATGGGGCACCGTAGTACTCTCATCCGACTCAATATACATCTCTCTCTCCAAATTAAGTTGATCCAATGGAGTAAACGGGTCAGCACTTGCAACCCCACCCACGCTAACCACCTGTAATAACAAAACCGCAACTAAAAGGCAGCTTATCAGCTTTCTGTAATTCATGTATCTGATCCTCCCTATCTCATGTTTTTTTACATATAAATTCAGACCATCTAATACGTAAGGCCTATTGTATTGCACTACCATAAACAGATTCTAAACAAAAAGAGTAAATAAAAGGAAAAAGATCCACCCTGTAGTACAAAACCAGGAAGGATCTCAACTTTTTTCGCCATATTTCATCATTTTATTTTGAAAAATCATTATTTTAGACCTATATAACTTCAGCTCTTAAATCAAGGTGTACCCGCCATCCACGTATAGCGTGCTGCCCGTCGTAAACGTATTTGTCATCAGATACGTAACGGTATGTGCAATTTCTTCATTGTAGCCAACCCGCTTGAGCAGAGACAGCTTCTCATAATCTTTAAAATGATCGCCGCGCGGCGTGCCTTCTTGCCCTTCCCGCCAGATGGTTCCGGGGGATACAACATTCACACGAACCGGTGCTAATTCCACCGCGAGTGCTTTACCCAGACTCTCAACCGCACCGTTACATGCAGCGTAGGAAGCACCGCCATCCAGTGGTCGCTGGCTGAATCCACCAGACATCAACGTGATCGAGCCGGAAGTCGAAAGATGCGGTGCAGCGTATTTAGCCGCAAAGTATTGAGGCCAAAACTTGCCTTTGAAACAGCTCTCTGCCGTCTCCCGATCCGATGTCAGTGGTCCCCGGGTGTAGGCAGCTCCGGGCGTGAACAGATGATCGAACGCTCCGATCCGAGCGAAAAACGCCTCAAGTTGCTGTTCATCCTGATTGTCCAATACATGGACTTCGACCACCGCTTCTCCATGCTCGCCTTTGCCTCTAACCTTCGTAATCTGTTTTCTCGCTTCCTCCAGTCTGGACGCTGATCTGCCTGCTATAATTACATCCGCACCTGCTTCTGCTGCCTGAATTGCCGTAGCCAGTCCGATGCCTGAGCTTCCTCCAATAACAACGACCCGTTTATTCTCCAATGTATTGTGACTCATCTATGATCATCCTCTCATCTCCGGTTATATAAGTGCTTGTGCTCTCACGTTGTGTTCATTATTCATGAAATGAAGACCGTTGAATAGTACGCATTTACATCGTACCTAGTACGAATATTCATACTATTGGACGCGGCTCACCACGGCTTCCCCCATCTTTTCACAGAGACGATCGAGCAGAGATAACGAAAATCCGGTATGATGAAGATACATATAGCCCTATAAAACGAGGTGATTACTATGGATTTACAAGAACCAAGGTTACAAGGAGTACTGACAACGTTGGAGACCATTAATGGGAAATGGAAACCCCTTATCTTGTTTATTTTATTAAAGGAAGGTACGAAACGATTTGGTGAACTACGACGCATGATTCCTGATGTAGCCCAAGGCACGTTAACGAAACAACTGCGCGAGTTGGAGCAGGATCAAATTATTGTGCGCACGCTTTATGGGGATGTTCCACCGAAGGTGGAATACAGCCTATCCGAACACGGACAGACGATCGGCATGTTATTGGACGGCATGTGTGGTTGGGGCAACGAACATCTGAGCTACCTAAACAGCACACAAGGCGCCATAACGGACAAGGGTAACACGAGCGAAGCGACTTGAATAACAACTATAAAATGAAATGCTACAGCAAGGTATCAGGTATCCAACAATCAGCCATTCCAAGAACACCTTTGATCCTGACCGCCCTGCTTGTGTAAGCATTACCATTCCTCTATAATTTCGTTCAGATGCACAATATGGATATCGAGCGAAATGATCATCAGAGAAGATGTGCATTTAGCACGATGAGATGGAAGGGGAGGAGCTTCGTTGTTGCAGCTTTCGGAAAAACAGGCACAGGATATTGTCGATAAAATGATGCAGGACATCCCCTACAACATCAACATTATGAATGAACACGGCATTATTATGGGGAGCGGGCAGAAGGAACGTGTGGGCACGATTCATCAGGGTGCTGTCCGCGCGTTAACGACAGGAAGCATGATTGAAGTCTGGCAGGATGGCATACTTGAGAAAATGGGGACCAACGAACCGATTCTAATCAATCAGCAGCATGTCGGAGTCATTGGCATATCCGGTCATCCGGATGAAGTTCGGCCTTTCTGCAACATCGTACGCACCACCGTTTCTCTCCTGATCGAACAGCGTAATCAATTGGAAAGTATGGCCCATGAAGCTTCACGTCAAAAAGCCTTTATCGAACGTTTGCTGAACCAATCTGGTTCCTACTCACAAAAGGTCAAAAAGGAAGCCCTGCAATATCGGATTGATCTGCTATTGCCAACCGTTCTTCTATATGTCCGTTTCCCCATGAAATCCATGGCCGCTGACACTGAGATCAACCGAATATTGCTCCAAGTTCCTTCATTCTCTGTTGAAGGTAATGAAGATACGCAGATCATCCTGATCCAGAATGAAGCAGACGTTGATCCGATGATTCAGCGTTTGAGACAGGTCACACCCGAAGCATTCATCGCGGTCAGCCAAAAAGAAGCGAATATCGCCACCGGGTATGAACAGGCCCGGTCTGTGATGAACATTCTGCTGGCGCTTCAGCCAGACTCACCGATCATTCGGTATGAGGATGTACCCTTTCTGGTACGATTCAGCGCGGCTGATCTAACACCTCATGCCAACATCGTCAGCAAACTTGAGGATACAGCTGACCTGCTGGATACACTGCGCAGTTTTATCCATCATAACGGCAGCATGACCACGACAGCGGACCATCTCAATATTCATCGCAACACCCTGCAATATCGGCTCAAACGCATACAGACCCTGACGGGCAAAGACCCGCGTAATTGGCTCGAACTCATCGAGCTAACCCACGGACTACTCGCGTTCTATCAGTAGCGTCAGAACAGCTTCAAGATTAGCAAAAGACGAGATACAGATCACCTGATTTCAGGCATATCCGTATCCCGTCTTTTTCACATCTCATTCTAATACGCCGGATTTATGCAAAATGCTCACCTAAGATAGTAGGCCCAGTTTTAGCACCCGGGCAATATTCTCGGTTGTACGCTCCACATTCTCCGGGCCTTTTCGCAATAGTCGCTCCAGATCTGCTGCCCCAGGCACAATACCAAATATGGCATCAATGCCTTCCGCGTACAGGGTGTCGATCCCTTCGCCAACACAGCCTGCAAGGGCAATTACAGGTTTACCCGCTTCCTTGGCTGCCCGAGCAACGCCATAGGGAGTCTTGCCAAATTTCGTTTGAAAGTCGATACCTCCTTCGCCCGTAAATACCACATCCGCAGCAATCAATTTTTCACGCAACCCGGTATATTCAATGACAATTTCAATTCCTTTACGTAGTACAGCTTGTGTAAAAATCAAAAGTCCCGCGCCCAATCCGCCAGCCGCTCCGGCACCGGGTATATCACGGATATCTTTGTATAGCTGCTGTTTCACCACATCTGCATAATGGGACAGGTTCGCATCCAGCTGCTCAACCATCCCTGGGGTAGCACCTTTCTGTGGTCCAAACACCCTTGATGCACCATGCTCCCCACAGAGCGGATTAGTCACATCACAGGCCACAATGAACTCCACTTCCTGCAAACGCTCATCCAGACCCGACACATCAATCTGGGCCAGTTGATCCAAAACCCCGCCACCCCGCGCAAGAGGTTGACCCTGTGCATCCAGAAACTTCGCACCAAGTGCTTCAGCCATGCCCGCACCACCATCATTGGTCGCGCTGCCACCAATGCCGATGATGATTTTACGTATGCCAAGATCCAGACATGCTCGAATCAACTCTCCCGTTCCATAGGTTGTCGTCCGTAGCGGATCTCGGTTTTCTTTGGTTACCAGATGTATGCCACTGGCCGATGCCATCTCGATGGCCGCCGTTGTTCCGTCACCCAGAATGCCATACTGGGCAGTCACTATCTGACCTAATGGCCCGCTCACCTCTTTCAGGTGAAGGGAACCGCCGGAAGCATCCACAAGGGACTGCACCGTACCTTCCCCACCATCCGCCATGGGTACATGAATATAACCTGCCGTCGGATATATTTTACGCAATCCTTTTTCCATAGCGATACATACTTCTTTCGCTGTCATGCTTTCTTTGAACGAATCCGGTGCCAAAACAAATGTCTTCTCTCTAGTATCTCCAGTTTCTCTCATCTCTCTCACTCCATCCGTTAGATTAAAGGATTATAGAACAAATCCGTACAGTAACGTCGATACGATAGCCATCGTGCCACCTACAATCGCTTCATATGGAATAACGCCCATCCGCTGACGAATCGTCATCTTCATGCTGTCAGCCGACACGTGGAAGTAATTGCCCTGTGGCAAGGAATCGATAACGGTTGCCCCGGTGTGCACCATAACGGCAGCTGCGAGCGGCGCTGTGCCCATGTTCAGGATGGCATCACCGAAGGAGCCCGTTGCCAGAATAACCCCCGTTGAAGTTGAAGCTGTCGCTGCCGCCATCAGAATCCCCGCAATCGGTGCGAGGAAGGTACCGGATATTCCCGATGCTTCAATCAGACCAACCACTTGACCTGACAGATCTGAAGCAGAGATAAGTCCTGCTATCCCACCTGCACCCACCAGAATGAGCACGGTTGCTGTCATTTTATTTAATCCTGCGGTTGAATATTTTACGATGTTTCTGCCTTGTCCCATTGCCAGCATACCGATAATTCCTGCAATCGGCAGGATATACATCGCATCCACTTTAAAAGTAGACAATGCTTCAATGCCCGCAATAGAGCCGATTGGATTGATCATCAACAAAATGATCGCAACCAATGGGGCAACAATGGCTTTGCCAAGTGGCGGGTATTGAGATGTATCTACATCACCCTGATCTGCTTCCTGATCAGAAACCATAACCCCTTTGTTCTTAAGCATTGAAGCTACAATTACAGTTACAATCAAGCCGCAGATGGCAGGAATGACTCCAGCCAACATGACGTTGCTCAGATCCAGATCGAACCCTCGCGCTGCTGCAATGGTATTTGGATTCGGGGAGATAATGTTCCCCGCCTTACCTCCACCTGATAAGGCCAGCAGTAATGCCAGTTTGGATATACCCATTTTATTACCTACAGACAAGGCAATCGGTGCAACGATCAGTACAGCTACGGGGATAAATACCCCAACCGCGGTAATGATCATCGTGGCCAGTGCCAGCGCCAGAATGGCTTTGCTTCCACCAAATTTACGTACAATGGCTTGGGCTATCGTCTCCGCCGCTCCCGATTCCATCATCACACCTGCAAGCACCCCGGCAGCCAGTACCCGGAGTACGGTTCCCATGACACTTTGCGTGCCATCCACCAGTATATTTACGGTCTCTTCCAGATTCGCTCCGCCAATTAAAGCGCCTACAATTGCACCCAGAAATAAAGAATAGACCGGGTTCAGCTTTCTCAAAATCAAAATGATCGCAATAGCCAGTCCTGCCAGAGCACCAATCCAGCTAATCGTTAATGGTTCCATTGTCAATTGCCCCCCATGCACTTGTTGAACACGCTTTCATTATAGTTGCTGGAGGCCAGAATAAATATTGATGAAAGGACGAAATTCATTGTGCATATGCACAATGAATTTCGTCACCCTAGAGGAGAACACGGTTTTCCATGATATTTTTCATGCTGATATGCGATTTCGAGGGTCCCAGCTTCACAAGGGAATCCTGAAACTCGGCAAGTTCTTCGATGGACGCCGTCTGTACTTTGATCAGATAGTTATACTCACCGCTAATGCGATAGACGTCCGTGACTTCGATGGCCTGTTCACAGAACTGAACCAACTCTTCGCAATGCTCTGTTTTGAGCAAAATAAATGTCGTGGTTCCACGGTTCAATTGGGCCAGATTATAGATCGTCGAATATCCCGTGATTACACCTCTCTCCTCCAGTTTCAGGATTCTTTCCTTAACCGAAGGCTGGGACATGTTAATTTCTTTGCTAATCTGTGCAATGGGCATACGTGCATGATGTTGCAGCAAACGCATAATCTGCTGATCGATCTCATCTATCAGGTGTTCCATTTGTAAAACCTCCGAGTCATCGCCTTATTTAATAAGGTTTTCTGTATAAATAAACTAATAAATTATATATGTTATCTCATTATATCCTTTGATATCATATGGTTCCAACGCGAAATTCTCCCTATACTTTAGAATATAATCTGAAAAGGGAGCGATGAACGTGAGTGTTATAGGACTTGCACATGTAGCCATTCAGGCTCGTAATTACGAAGATACCCTGGCATTTTACACAAAAGTATTAGGATTCAAGGTCGGTCACTCCTGGAGTTTGCCTTCCTTCCACATTACCGAGGCATGTATGCTTATCTCTCCGGATCAACGCACCTGCATTGAGGTGTTTGACCCGAAAGCGGTCATTCCTGCGGAGGGTGAACCTGCCACCTCTCCTGAAGCGGTCCGACACGGCGCACTATTACATTTCGCCTTTTACGTGCATGATGTAGAAGACATCTATCAGCGAGCGCTCGCACATGGAGCCAAGGCCTACGTTGAACCGGATTGGATATCGCTTGGAGAACCTGCACTTCGGGTTAAAAACGCACTCGTCCACAGTCCCAATGGTGAAGTGATTGAATTCCTTGAAGAGGTTAATTTCGACCGATCCTCATCCTCACCATCATCTATATGAAGTACACAAACAGCCTGTTGCCTCTTCATCCGTGGCAGCAGGCTGTTTGATGATTAGAAGAAGTGGAGTTCCACCAATAATTTCTAAATAAAACATGTAATCCCTCATCCGTAATACTTTATGTCTATTTTCTTCAATACTTTTGAATTGAAGCTTCCAAACTACCCGTAACTTACTTTTATCATTCTATTTTTAAATCTTCCCATCCACTTTCACTCTTTTTTTCGTATGTTATAAAACCCTCAGACGAATATTTGTTTTTAATTATCTCAATAACATCTGACTTACTATAATTCTTTTTCACATCAATTTCGTCTTGTGAAAATAACACAAATAAAGAGCTAGATATATCTTTATTCGACAAATAAAAACCCAATAGTTCATTGTATTCAGAGCTAAAAAACAAGCAAACATACTCTATTTTGAATATTATATTTTCTTTGTGTTCAATTAATCTTTCGTAATTAGCAAATAAATTAAAATCATCCAAGTCATAAATTCTATTCGATGAGAAATGCGGATTCATGCCTCTTATATATATACCTATAAAATCACCATCTTCTGTTTCAAGGAAAATAACATGATCTAATCTCTCATTATCGTCCTCATCATGCAGATAAATAATGTTAGAAATTTTTTTATGTTCAAAAAAATAACTCATCTTTTTTATGAAAGATAAAATATAACTATCCATACTCAACCTCTCTTTATATTGAAATCTAAAATTGATTTCAATTATTTGTTACTGGTTGAATTTACTTGAGGCCAGATAGAAAGTGAGGAGAAGAGAGCTCACAGCACACACACCTACCCTACTCCTGCTCTGCATTCCCCAGCGTATATTCGCTTAGCTTCCCTTCATAGACCAGCTGCAATCGTTCACTCTGGCGAAAATCATCCGGTGTCACCAACGCCGGCAGCTTGTTCCACAGTTTGATGCCTGAACGTTGCAGAATCTCGGCTACAAATTGAGAACAAAAGTAGGAGTTGCTGAACTCCACAGGTTCCTTGAGCGTAATGCCGATCACGCCGAGCAAATTGTACATATATTTCTGGCGACTGCGGATGAAGATGTGCAGCACACGTTTCATCTTTTCCACTTCACGATCCGTCACCTGAAGCTTGTATATGACACATGTGGTATTGGGATACTTGCTGTATGTACCTGTCTGAATATCTTCCTTCACAAACCCGCCATTCAGCGGATTGCTCGGATGCTTGCGGCCGAAGCTGTACAGCTCGGTTAATTCCCGGTCAAATGAGATTGATGCGTGATTATATGGCGCTCGGGTATAGCTCTGAATAACCTTGGTAAACAGCGTTCCTGTATTCGTAAGCAGGATATAGATGGAGCGTTCATCTGTCATAGCAAAATTTCCCCTTATCAAGTTGGCACTATTCCTTCATAATAACATAGGTACCCTATAATGGAATCTTACTTTGAATAAGCAGGTGATCGGTACGTGAGCAGTTCACTCTTTACACTAACGCTAATCTTTACAGCTTTACTTGTGATACATATCGTGTACAAAATTATTGCAAAGCTTCAGCCAACCAAAGACTATTCAGGCATCGGCCAAAAAATCAAAACCTGGTGGGGCATGTTCGTGATCTTTTGCCTCGCCACCCTTTTTAACCCCATCGTGTCCCTCATCTCCCTCATGGTGCTTGCATTCTTCTCTCTCAAAGAATACTTCTCCATGATTCGCAGTACACGCAAAGCCGACCGCAGGCTGTTCCTATGGGCGTATCTGGCGATTCCGGTTCAGTTCTACTGGATCTACATTGGATGGTATGGCATGTTTATCGTGTTTATTCCACTATATGTGTTCCTGGTACTTCCCTTGCCACGCCTGATTAACAAAGGCACGGTCGGTTTCCTACGCAGTGTCAGCTCCACACAATGGGGATTAATGCTGATGGTGTTCGGACTGAGTCACCTTGCCTATTTCCCATTTGCCACACCGGAGTACGGGTCCAAGCTGGTGCTGTTTCTCGTCGTGTTAACGCAGCTTAACGATGTGGTGCATTATCTGGTCTCTCTCTATCTGGGCAAACGAAAAGTGGTGCCCACGGCCAATCCTTTTGTCACCTGGGAAGGATTCGCCTGTGCATTCATTGTAACGACAGCAACGTCTTATTTTATCCATCCTTACCTGACGCCATTTGATTGGAAATTCTCGCTGTTCATCGGGGTGCTGATCAGTCTGGCTGGATTCTTCGGCAGTCTGACGGTGTCCGTACTGAAGCGCGACCTACTAATCGGGGATGATAACAAGTTCGATTCGCTCAAAAAAAGCTACCTAAGCCGGGTCGACAGCCTGACTTACACCTCTCCGGTTATGTTCCACGTGGTCCGTTATTTCTTTGACTTTATGTAGCCACAGATGGATCAGTGATCTTGTAATCATGGATGTCAAAAAAAGCAGCCCACGTGGCTGCTTTTCCTGTTCATCAGGCTCCAGACGGAGCGCTAATGATGTGTCTATTACTTCAACGTAATTTCTTTCTCCGACATGATTTGGTCTCCCTCATCATTCGTGAACACAAACGTGGCTTTGCCGCGCTCGCCCTTCATCTCATCCGAATAGATAAATCCGGAGAATTGTCCATTGCCGCTAAAGTAAAATCCATCTTCGCCGTTGGCGCCATGTTCAATGGCTTCCTGTAGCGAATTCACAATCGTGACCGTGTTAGACGTCCAACGCATCTCCGTTAGTGCATAACCCTTAGGAACCTGTTTAATTCCAAAATCAAAGCTGTTGCCCTCCATCGGTTTCTCCGACTGGTCGATGACGATATCAATCTGCTCCGACGGTTCAGTGGATTCCGATTGAGCCGTAGGCTTTCCCTCATCACCACTGGCGCTACCCTTGTCATTGTTATTCTTCGCATCCGCATTGGGAACAGAGCTTTCTCCAGCTTCCTCTACGGGCTGCTTCGATTCCGGATAGGCATGTTCCTGGACCGATTCACCACTAGTGCCACAGGCACTGACGAATAACGAAATACATAGCACAGACATGCAAAGTGTAGATTTCTTTATATTCATTTTCATCATCTAATTCTCCCTTCATCCATCTACAACACATAGATCTATATCAGTTGAACTAATCATTTACACGATAACGGAGAGGACAGAAAAAACCTGAAAAAGCGAAGCGTTTGCCTAAAATCTTTCTGAAAGAAAGCTGAATCGGAAGCATACGCTATCCCCGGATTTTCCCCTTCGGAAAAGGGAATCAAAAAATCTGGGGATAACAGCGATTGGAAGGTTATTCTGTCATCGTAGTGTCAGTGTAAATATTCTTTAGTTCAACTTATATAGCACACCACTTACTAATCACTACACCATATCGTCCCTCATGAAGCTCCATTATATGTAAATGATTATTAAATTAAGTATGCGGTTGCACTTCGATGAATAAAGAAAGCACTCTGTTAATGGTGTCATGCACCGTTTATTTTATCGATCAAACCCTGGCAAGACTAAAACTTGTCCAATTTGGATGGAGTTATGCTCCAGTTCATTTACCTTTTTGACCGCTTCTATATATACACGAGTATCCATCTGCTGAGGTTTATGGGCCAAAGAAATACTCCACAGTGTATCTCCCTGAGATACAACGACCTTGTCCCCTGATAACAACTGCTCATCGCCGGCAAACACAGTGAACACAGCACTACACCCTATGATTATAATTAGAGCTATGATGACCATCTTCGATAGCCAGGTTGGTATTTTCACACGCTGCATGAATTGCTTTTTGACATACAGGGTGCGAGACTCGGATGTTTTTGTATAAACAGGTTCATAAATACTTTTGTACGTGGAATATCTCATTCTAGTCGACCTCCGAACTTTCGTTCCGCTAATCTTTATTTTTTATGCTTACCTATGCATTTTTCCTATAACAATGAACGGTCAATAATCATCTTTTTCGACAAATAGGCATCTTTGCCTAAGTCACTCCACTTGGATAGGTCTATATTACCAGTTCACTCTAAACAAATTCTGAACAAAACGGATTCCATCTCCAATCAGATTCAACATATCGAATATTCATGCCTGATTTTCGGCGATGCTTGCTATAACGCTTTTCTATAATGGAATAAAGATAAAGATTCGATTCTAACGAAGTAAGGACGTGCCCCCATGATTTCTGCTGATCTAAAGGAACAATATTACGAGGCGCTTGTGGCCAAAAATTCAGAATACGAAGGTTTATTCTATGTTGGGGTCCGAACCACAGGTGTGTTCTGTCGTCCCACATGCCCGGCGCGAAAGCCAAAATTCGAAAACTGCGAATTCTATGAGACGGCTCAGCAGGCACTCCTGGCTTCATATCGTCCTTGCCAGCGCTGTCGCCCGCTATCTCATCCCAATCAAGTATCGGATGTCGTTCGCATATTGGTGGACGCTGTCGAGAAACAACCGGATAAACGCTGGAAAGGACAGGATTTCAAGGCTCTCTCCATCGATGAATCCACGGCGCGCCGACAGTTCAAGAAGCGGTTCGGCATGACCTTTGTCGAATATGCTCGCGCTCGCCGCATGGGACTCGCCTTGAAAAATATTCGCTCCGGACGCACCGTGATCGATAGCCAATTATCTACCGGATATGAGTCAAGTAGCGGCTTTCGCGATGCCTTTTCACGGATCATGGGTGCTGCTCCCACTCAAGTGGATGAGGGACGTGTGCTAAAAGCGTCCTGGATTGACACCCGCCTTGGTCCGATGATGGCCATTGCAGATGACGAGGCTCTATATTTACTGGAATTTGTGGACCGAAGAGGCTTGGAGCGCGAGGTTGAGCGTCTGCGTAAACGAACCAAATCGGCTATTGTTCCTGGTACTACGGCTCCCATACAGTCCATTGAGCTTGAACTAAACGAGTATTTTCAGGGCGAAAGGACAGAATTCGACACACCGTTGTTCTGTTTAGGAACACCATTTCAAAAACGTGTGTGGGACGAGCTTATAGCCATTCCGGCAGGGGAGACAAGGTCGTATCAGGATATTGCGAATGCATTGGGGAAACCAACTGCGTGTCGAGCCGTGGCACAGGCGAATGGGGCCAATCAGCTTGCGATTGTGATCCCATGTCACCGAGTAATCAATGCCAGTGGCGAACTGGGCGGATACGGCGGGGGATTAACTCGCAAAAACTGGCTTTTGACGCACGAGAAACAGGAACCGGATAGCTGAATAACAGAATCAAGTAATGAAGTACGCATCAAATGTCCAAAGGAATGCATGATATAACAAAGGAGAGTCAACATAAATATGAGTACCTTAGAAGAGAAAGCAATGTTGTTCCAACAATACCATGTGAAAGGAAAACCACTTGTTCTGGTCAATGTCTGGGATGCCGGAAGCGCACAAGCCATTCAATCCGCTGGAGCAACGGCCATTGCAACCGGAAGCTGGTCCGTTGCTGCGGCCCATGGTGAGCAAGATGGTGAAGCCATGCCATTCCATCTGGTACTTGCCAATCTGGCACGGATTACAGCGAATGTGGAACTGCCTGTAACGATCGATATAGAGGGAGGGTATGGGAGGTCCGTGTCAGAAGTGAAGCAAAATATCCTGCAAGTTATCGATCATGGTGCTGTAGGAATCAACATTGAAGATCAACTTCCCGCTGGCTTGGGATTGTACACTGTGGAGGAGCAATGCCCGAGACTGTCTGCCGCCCGGGAAGCTGCGGAGCAGGCAGGCATACCGTTGTTCATTAACGCCCGTACAGATGTTTTTCTGCAACATGCACCAGATCAACATAACCACTCCCTTCTAGAGGAAACACTCATCCGTTCCAGGTCTTATGCAGATGCAGGAGCCAGCGGTCTGTTTGTACCTGGTTTGCAGGATCACCGATTGATTCAGGAATTGTGTGAGCGTTCACCGCTGCCAATTAACGTCATGGTTACGTCTCCTGAACCTTCACCAAAACAACTTGCTGCACTCGGTGTAGCTCGCTTAAGCTACGGACCTTATCCTTATCTGCAAGCTATGGAACACCTGAAAGAACTCGGGCGAAGCATTTTGATGGGTAGTTCCGAATCGTCATAAGCGATCACCTATGTTATAATCACCTCTATTGAACATTTACAGGAGGCAATTATGCTTAACGTGGAACAAAAGCTTGAAGTGCTACAATCGTATCCCCAACTGCAACGCAAAGATGTTTCTCTCGGTCGTGTTAATTTCCACTACGAAGAAAGTGCGTATGATAAAAAGATAGTTGCTCTCCATATTCACCCGAACGGTAACGGCTATATCTATGCGGGGCTACTGCCCAACGTTGAGACCGATGCTAAAGGATTCGTCAATATTCGTGATTACTCCGAAGCAGATCTGCGCACATTGTTAGATGAAACGATCCAATCGATGTCTCACAATCCCAACGCAGTTGAATTCGAAGAGCCAGAACAAGTAAAAGCTGCTGCTCCTGCATTGGCTACAACCTCTACGGGCGGCGGAACGTGGATCGATGAAGATGGACATACGTTGACTTTAAAATATGAAGATGACATGTGGTATGTGTACTCGGGTGTTAATCTGGATATGGCTTTCGAAACGCGTAGCGAAGCTGGCGAGTATCTCAAAGACGAAGGATTCAAACCACAAGCTCAGGCTTAACACATACACATTCAGTTTGGATTGCACAAAGATGGTTGGATGTATATTCAGTGATTTAGGATGATACCAAAAACACGAGGCGCGTTCGCACCTCGTGTTTTTCTGATTACAGTGGAGTTTCATTCCTCCGTTATCGCGTAATGATTAGTTCAACTTATACAGATTCCTTTATACAACAGTTTCCCGTTAGTCTTTTTTGGATTTCATGGTTAGCGGCGCATTCTTCATCATCGGGTACGTGCTCAGAAGTAGCGTACCACCAATGCACCCCAGAACGGTGAACAATGTCATGCGATTGATCCTAGCAATCCACAACATAAACTCACCAAGATCGCCCAATGTAATTATCAGCGTGATAATCAGACTCACCCCAAAGAACATAATGAAGAAGTTACGTAACCCCAATCGCATCCAACAAACCGTTGGGAAGACAGAGATTCCCAGTACGAGAAAGCCGCACATCAGATCGATCCACAGGTAGGATAAGAAATGATATTCGCTTGAATACAACATGCCTGGTTGATAAAGGGTAACGTCAACAATCCCTTTTTCCTGAAGCAGATGTATGAGGAAATACGCCACATGCAGAATGGCCATAGTGCCTGCAACCATCCATAACGAGTTCATATAGAAGGACTTCATGAATTGAATTCGTGTACTGCCCATACCGATCGCAACTGGAAACAGTGTAATAATTCCCCCGATTGCAAAGGTACATATCCCTCCGTACATGGGACCAAACAGTTGCGTAGCATACGAGACAT
This sequence comes from Paenibacillus sp. SZ31, assembly GCF_012912005.1. Classification (GTDB taxonomy): domain Bacteria; phylum Bacillota; class Bacilli; order Paenibacillales; family Paenibacillaceae; genus Paenibacillus. The sequence continues at coordinate 67,378 of NZ_JABBEA010000015.1, read as the reverse complement.
CAAAGATGAAGCCAATGGCCAGATATACGACGGTGAGCATAAGCGCAATAGATGAAAATATCATCAAATACAAACGCATATCATCCCGAATCAGTCGGTTCGTACCTTTTACTGCGTTCATGGTTTAACCCCCTCTTGATTACGGGTTCTGTTAACCAAATAATCCTGTAATGTCGCTTTCTCAATGGAAAGCCCCTGTGCATGAGCGATATCCTTCCACATTTTCGAATAGGGCTCATCAATCATTACTTTCACAGTCGACCCCATCTGGGAAGACTCTATAACTTTAACACCTGCTGTGACTCGGTTAACATCTTCAATTCCCCCTGTTAGAAGAACTCCTTTTTCGCGCATCTCTTCCATCGATTGATTTAATAACACCTCTCCGGCTTGCAAAACGATAAGGGACTCACATAAGGGCTGAATCTCCTCAATATGATGGCTGGATATCAGGATCAGACGCGGGTTATCTTCATAACTTTCCAGTAGCGCATTGTAGAAGAATTTACGCTTCTCCGCATCGAGTCCATTGGTAGGTTCATCTAGAATAGTTATCTTAGCATTACTGGCAAGACCCAATATAATCTGGGCGGCAGTCTTCATACCTTTCGAAAATTTAATGATCTTCTTCTTCGTCGGTAGTTCGAACACATCGATTAAACGCTCCGCCAAATCCTGATTCCACTGTGGATGAAAATATTGTCCCATTTGAACCATGTCACTAACTGTCCAGTTTTTCCCCAGGGGATGATTCTCCTGGATGTAGCACAGATGCTCTTGGGCAGCCAGATTATTATAGGGGTCTTGACCCATGATCTGGACGGTTCCACTGTCCGGGCGGTTATGCCCTGCAAGTAAACTCATCAGTGTTGTTTTCCCAGCTCCATTTCTTCCCCAGATGGCACTAATGATCGGTTCACTCTCATGTAGCGTAACCTGGTTCAACACAGGCGTCTTCTGGTAGCTGTAGTTGACCTGCTCCATATGAATCATAAGTCACTCTCCTTATCCTTCTTGCCGCGAATCAGATCAATGATCATGTCTTCATTCATGTGAATCCGTCTGGCTTCTTCAAGTAAAGGCTTGATGTATTCTTCATAAAAATCCTGCTTCCGTTCAACAAGCAATGCTTCTCTTGCTCCCTTCGCAACAAACATTCCAACACCTCGCTGTTTGTATATAATCCCCTTGTCCACGAGCTCCTGCAGTCCTTTGCGGGCTGTAGCCGGATTGATATTGTAAAATCGTGACAGCTCGTTGGTTGAGGGAACCTGTTCTTCCACCTTCAATCTGCCCTCCACAATATCGTCCATAATCATCGTGGCAATCTGATGAAAAATAGGCTGAGATTCATCCAAAGTCGATTTCATGTGCTTCCAACTTTCATACGTATTCATTAATCAGTTAGTCGGTTAGTTACTCATGTAACTAACTATAGTATACAAAAACGCAAATGTAAATAGGCGAACCTAATTTATCATCTTTCCTATCTTCGCTCTGTTGTATTGATTAATCAGACCGTCCAGGACTACGGATTGCTGGATCACTTCAGGATGAAGCAGACTGCCGTACTCCATATGCATGCGATATAACAACTGTCTGGCATCTTCGATCCGTGATATCAAATCCAGGCGATCCATAGTATCCCTCCTTTTTGTCATATTTTAGTGTATTATGCCAATCAAAAGCGCATGTAAGATACGACATACTTATTCTTCCACTTCAATACACAAAAAAGAACGCCTCTGAAATAAATCAGAAGCGTTTCTTTTAACATTTTATTAAGTTCCAAATCCATGATCAGCAGGTCTCATAATTTCGGGGTTCGGGATCTCCTTGCCTGAGACAGGTTCCGTAACAGGAGCTACGATAAACACAACGATACTACAGGTAGCTATCAGCAAAGCCAACTTTCTCTTCATTGAGTTTCTGCACCTCACTAATTATCATTTTGTATTGCTGTTTCGCCGTCTCAGATGCAAAATCCCTGTATTGCTCAAACAGTCCGACACCTCTAAGCATACCTCGTCCACTGCTAATTTCAATAGAAAATCTTAAACTATCCAGAACAAATTCTATACCTATATGAAACTCGTCTTTCTTTAAATAATATGCGCCCAAATCTGCTAAAAGTCGTAAATAACGATCATCCGTAACCTGTCTGCTGACTTTGCCAATTCGGTTACTCTGTTCCTGATAAGTAAAGTATGATTCATACTGTTTAAGTACATGATCAATATCCTTATCATAGCGATTAGCCGCCGTTACAATATCACATAACGCTGGGAATATCTCATTTTCCTTTGTTGAAATATAAGCCAGATAATCAGGTAATACCTCAAACTGACCACCCATTAAATGATATATATAACGGTTAGCTTCGGCCCATTCCTGAAACTGATTCATAACGACGATTTCGTCTTTATCCGGACTCTTCACCCAACTGTTATCCGTATACAAAGAAACATACTTCAGCGCACCGGTATAGTCCTTCAAATGATAGCAGGCACTACCAGAAGCTAGATAGGAGTACAGAATATAAAAGACAATTGGTCTTTTGGTCTCTTCTTGTTTCCTTCGGCCATTCATCTCATAATGGATGGACGCTTTCAGCTTCAATTTTTCAGATAATTCCTGAACCTTACTCCATCTATGCAATGCCCCAAAAGCATTAATCAGTTCGTTAAGCGCATCCAATTGATAGCGTTCATCCAGCCGATCCACATAATATTCAAACCGGGCTGCAATAATCAGATTCCGCTGCTGATCATTCGTCAGTCCCAACCTGAACAGTCGATATTGACAGAGTGCAAGCCGCTCGGAATGTTGCATTTTCTCACTCTCGGCGATATTTTCATATAGAAGAATGGCCGGTTTGAATTTACCCGCTTGGTAGAATTCTTCAGCCACTTCAAATAATAAGGGGATATAAGATAGATTATCCATCATCAGACGAATAACCTCTTCAATACAGTTTAACTTGTCCAACTCGGCACAGCGTTGAAGGAAGGGTCCCAATCTTCGCCAGTCCGGGGTTGCGTGTACAAAACATTCATCTATGTATAACTCATAGAAATAACCTTCTTCCAATCTCATGGCAGAAGTAATACGATCCAACTGCTGCATGGCAATAGGCCGATTTTTATTCAAAATATTGCTCAGCGTACCCGAATTAATCCCTGACGTCTCTGAAAAATGACTAATAGACATCTGTTCACGCTTCAGATAACTTTCCAAATGATCGCGTATCGTGGTTGTCGGCTCCAAACGAACACCACCCTCCAAAATAAAAAAACCATAAACAGGATTATCGGTATGCAAAAGTAATTATATGTAATTAGAAAGTAGCGGTCAATATAATAAATTCAACTAATTTGTAATATAACCATTTTAATCCTTTAATTAAAACAAGATTTCTATTCTTATTTTATATCGGAAACTCGTCCGACATCAAACTCGAAAACAGACAAAAAACACGAGCCATCTACGGGCTCGTGTTCTCAACTGACTCAGCAGTCAGCATACTCACTATAACTTGGATTTAAGGCAGTATATTGCCTGCCGCACGGTAAATTTCATACCACTCTAGACGAGTGAGATGAACATCTCCCGCTTTCACACAGTCTTTCAGACGCTCAATATTCATTGTACCTGTCACTGGCTGCATTTGCGCAGGATGGCGAAGCAACCACGCGATCGCAATCGTTGTATTACTCACATCATACTTCGCAGCAATCTCGTCGATCTTCGCATTCAATTCCGGGAACTTATCGCTACCCAGGAATACGCCTTCGAAGAATCCGTACTGGAACGGAGACCATGGCTGAATCGTGATATCATGCAGACGACAATAATCAAGGATACTGCCGTCACGGTTCACCGCAGCTTCGTTCTCCATGTTCACGTTGATTCCACTGTCAATCATCGTGGTATTGGTAATACTCATCTGCAACTGGTTAGCTACCAGTGGCTGTTTCACGTATTTTTTCAACAATTCGATCTGATTCGGATTCTGGTTGGACACCCCGAAGTGACGTACTTTGCCTTCGCGCTCCAATTGATCAAAGGCTTCAGCCACTTCCTCCGGCTCAACCAAAGTATCTGGACGGTGCAACAGCAGAACGTCAAGATATTCCGTTTTCAGACGTTGCAGGATGCCATCGACCGAATTCAGAATGTGCTCTTTGGAGAAATCAAACATGCCTTTGCGGATACCGCATTTGGATTGAAGAATCATATTTTCACGAACTTGGGGATTCATCTGCACCGCTTCGGCGAAGATCTCCTCACATGTTCCTGTACCATAAATGTCGGCATGGTCAAAGAAATTCGCGCCAACCTCCATTGCAGAACGAACAAAATGTTCGGCTTCCTTGCCGTCTAGTGAATTAATCCGCATGCAGCCCACGGCCACTACAGGTACTTCTAGTGCGCTGCTACCCAATTTAATGGTTCTCAAGATGTTTTCCCTCCATATTCGAATATTATCGTGTATCTTACCTTTGATTGTGACACAAATCTGCAATCGGTTTCAATAGATTTATCCTACATTCATATGGAGAAATGATAGGATTTCAACCTCAGCCTGTAATTAGACAGGAGTGAGTTATACGTTTTCCGGTACGATAACCTCAATATGCCTTGGCAGGACAGTGATGTGAATCGGCAGAGCAGGGCCTTCCTCACCATCTACATTGGTGCGAATGGCTTCGGCTGAGCGTACATGGACTTCTTTTGCCGTAAAATAATCCACATCCTTATGGTCCTTCAGACTGCCAAACAACAGGGAAGTGCCCAGGGTCAAGCTGTTGAACACACTGATGTTACGAACAACAAAACAATGAATCAGACCATCGTCCACCGCAGCATCCGGGGACAACTTCTCGAATCCTCCGACCGAATTGGTCAGTGCCGCCAGAAAAAGAGGAGATTCCCCTTCCCAAATCTGGCCGTCATGTTCAATGGTCAATTGATTGGCTGGTGTATTCACCAGGTCTTTCAAGCCTTCTTTCAGATATGCGAATGAACCTAGCTTCGACTTCTCTTCTGAGGATACAGAGAACAGAGCTTCCGCCAAAGACCCTGCAGCCACCACGTTGGCAAACAGGCGATCATTGATTTTCCCCAGGTCCACAATATGGGTCTGATCCGAACGTAACTGCCTAATGGCCTCCTCCGGGTCAAGCGAGATATTCAGCGCACGTGCAAAATCATTCACCGTACCCAGCGGTACGACGCCCAGTCGGGGACGATGGTCCTGATCCATCATGCCGTTAATCGTCTCATGCAGCGTGCCATCGCCTCCGATGGAAATAACCAGATCACAGCCGTCCTTGCAGGCGTTCAGGCAGTAGTTGGTCGCATCACCTTCTCCGGCTGTCTCGTTAACAACCACCTCATACTGCTGTGACTCCAAAATTTCTCTGACTTGGGACACATACTGCTCGGCCTCTTCCTTACCTGACGATGGATTACTAATGATCATGGCTTGGCGCATACTCACATCTTCCCCTCCAAATTGGCATCTTTACTTCATCTATACCCGTTTCAAGGGTGGGTTGAATAGGTTCTGCGGAAGATATGCAATTTTTTTTGATAAAGATGTCTCTGAAGAGTGCAGAGCAGGGTTTGTTTCATATAGAATAGAAGTAGAAGAAATACCTATTACGAAATCTCTTGTTCCTTTTTCCCGTTGACGGGTTAATAACTATAGATGTGCTTTTAGCCGAACCTGCAAATGTTAAACTGTTCAATTTACACTGAACACTCCGTGGGCAGAACAACCTTCGTTATCGTGTAAATACTATACTTATCTAACTCAATCTGTTCGGATTATTTTATAATTCTAAAAATCGGAGGGAATGCATGCAATGAAAAGAATGACTCTACTATTTCTAGTATTCATCCTGAGTCTCGGGGCATCGGGGCAAGCCATGGCTTACACGACTACAGACTTGGGTGAGGGAATCATTGAAGATCCCGCTTTGGAGGACGGACTGAAGCTAATCCTGAACAAACCTCTGGATGTTCCATTGACTTCATCGGATCTGGAGCAGCTTGAAGTGGTAGATCTGAGCAATGCAGGTATTCAAAGCCTGTCCGGTCTGGAATATGCAACCAACCTGACTCACCTCCGATTATATGGAAATGAGATTGAGGATCTCACACCACTGGAGCACCTAACCCAGCTTCGCGAGATCGATGTTCGCAACAACTATATTACATCCATACACGCACTTGCTGAATTGAAAGACTTGGGACGGCTGTATATCAGCAATAACTCCATATCTTCCATAGAAGTTGTACGTGGGTTCACCCGATTACATACGTTCCACGCCAGTGGCAACCAGATTGCCAGTCTTGCGGCCCTCACGGATACGGATGCACTGAAGTGGCTTGAGATCTCAAACAATACGATTAGCGATCTGACACCGCTCATGGGTAAAACGCGGCTCCAACAACTCAATGTAGCGAATAACCAGATTCAGACGCTGGACGTACTGGCTGAATTGCCAAATACACTGCGGAATCTGAATGTGGCAGGTAATCAAATCACGGATCTGACACCGCTGGAGCACATGACACGGCTGCGGATACTTGATATCTCTGGTAACCAAGTACAGCACCTCAAAGGGCTTGAGGGACTGATTGGGCTAACAGAGCTGAATGCAGAATCTAATCAGATCTACGATCTGGAACCTTTACGTGAGCATTCCAGCCTGGACGTGTTGAAATTATCCAACAACCGGGTGTGGGATCTGACACCGATTGCAGGTTTTACGTTTACCCGTGATCAGTCAGCGACGAATGCCATACAGGATATCTCGGCTTCCACCTCGTTATCATCCGGTATTCAGACGTCTGTCTCAGAGGTTGAACCTGCGGGACTCACGGTGCAGAACAACTATCTGGATGTCGCGAGCGGCAGTCATACCATGCAGCTTCTGAACCGGATGAATGTGCGGGAGCAGAAACGAACGCCTCAGGGCAGCTTCCAGCGTCTGATTGAAGGGTCCACCACCGCCTATGTAGGTGATCGTGCTTATGCACTGGATGCTGCACCTTTTATCGATGAAGGCCGGACCTATGTGCCTTTGCGCTTTGTCTCGGAGCAGTTAAACGCCAGTGTGAACTGGAACAGCGGTACGCGAGAAGCTGTGATCACACAGAATGACAAGACCATCCGTTGGAGCGTGGGCAATAAACAAGTCGTCGTGAATGATGCGCTTGCGATCCATGATGCTCCTCTCTTGATGAAAAATGGCAAAGCATTTGTACCGGTTCGCTTCATTTCGGAGCAGTTCAATACGACGGTTGCCTATATCGGAAGCAGCAAAACGATTCTGGTTTTTGAAAATAAACAGCTTGGTGAAAGTGTGCAACCTTAATTTGTGTCTCACGTTCATTTGCAGCCATAAGAGAATATGAGAAACATAGCGCAAGTCCCCGTCTGAATAATCAGCGGGGATTTTGTTGTGTTATGACAGTTGTGTTAAGACATTGGATAATGGTATATGGGTAGAGTCAATCACAAGTGAATACTGCATATGATCTGTCTGTGCGGATATGAACGTATGATACTCCATCTTGGATTAGGGTAAATTTCACACGGTTTAGCACATCTTCTTTTGCAGTGGGAGTTGTTATACTGAACGTAATATATATGACAACTGAGGTTCAATCGAGGAGGAAATTCACATGACATTCACGTTCAGTGGTTATTCCACAACCCAAGATAACCCGTGGAGAGAGCTATATTTTGTACCGACAAATGAAAACGCTAACTTAAAACTGACAGGCGAGCAGCACCAGCTTGTGGAAGGGTTTGGTGGCTGTTTCAACGAGCTTGGTTATATGGCCCTAGCCCACTTAAACGAGGAGCAGCGCCATGAGGTATTTCATTCCCTCTTCCATCCGGAAGGTGATCATAAGTTTAACATCTGTCGCCTGCCGATCGGCGCAAGTGATTATGCGGAGCAATGGTATAGCCACAACGAGGTGGACGGCGACGTGGCCATGGAACACTTTTCGATCGAACGTGATTTCAAGTATCTGATCCCTTACATCAAGGAAGCTCTGACTTATAACCCGAACCTGCAATTCTTCGCCTCCCCATGGAGTCCGCCAACGTGGATGAAGTCACCCAAGGCCTATAACTATGGCACGCTTCGTTGGGAGAAAGATATTCTGGAGGCCTACGCCCTGTATTTCGTAAAATTTGTACAGGCTTACCGTGAAGTAGGCATTACCATCCATCAGGTGCATGTGCAGAACGAAGTGATTGCAGATCAGAAATTCCCTTCTTGCATGTGGACAGGTGAGCAACTCCGTGAGTTCATCGCCGATTATCTGGGCCCGGCTTTTGACAAGCACGGTCTGGATACGGAAATCTGGCTGGGAACGATCAACGCTCCTGATCCATGGGAAGAATTGATCAAGAAAAAAACAAATGACTTCGACGAGTACGCCGGGCTTGTCCTGAGTGACCCGAAGGCCTATTCCTATATCAAAGGTGTTGGATATCAATGGGCAGGCAAAAATGCGATTCAACGTACCTCGGCGAGTTATCCGGAGTTACGTTATATGCAGACCGAGAACGAATGCGGTGATGGCAACAACTCATGGAACTACGCCAAATATGTATATAACCTCTACCAGCATTACTTCAGCAACGGAGTGAACGCGTACATCTACTGGAACATGGTTCTGGAACCGAAAGGCCGCAGCACATGGGGCTGGGAGCAGAACTCCATGATCACGATAGATCCGGACACGACAGAGGTTACTCTGAACCCCGAGTATTATGTGATGAAGCACTTCGCACATCATATTGTTCCTGGTGCTCGAAGAGTCGGCCTGTCTGGCGCCTGGAGCGGTAAATCCGTTGCTTTCCGCAACCCGGATAACAGTCTCGTGATTGTCATCAACAATCCATTCCAGGACCGCCGTGACCTGTATCTAACCCTTGAAGAAGGACAGACCCTTCACATGGAATTGGAGGCCGATTCGTTCAACAGCATGGTTATTCAACCGAAATAATAATCAACACATCGATAAAAGCATGGATATCAAAGCGTCAGGCCCAAGAATTCCTCGGGCCGGCGCTATTTTTCATGGGCCAGACCATGCTTATTGTTACCATGATTACTCCTGTAGAACACAAGCCGAAGACGACTTAAATATAAAACGTCTCACCTTTTATATTTACAAATCTATAAATCTAGATATAATGTAATCCAGAGAACTTACTCTCATGTCCATCATATTATAGGAGTTATAGGAGGCAAAGCAGGCTCATTTCAGCATATTATATCTATTTTTCTATATATTTAAATTCATTGGAGGTACGCTTTACATGAAATCACAACAGGTCAACCCGCTCCTTATCCTGATTCTGGCATTAGGTGTATTCGGGATCATTACAACAGAAATGGGAATTGTGGGAGTACTTCCTCAGGTTGCGCATAAATTCGGTATCTCGGCTGCACAGGCTGGTTGGCTGGTCAGTCTATTTGCGCTGGTTGTAGCCATTGCAGGCCCTTTTCTCACCTTGCTGGCGTCCGGCATCAATCGCAAATTCATCCTGTTGGCCGCTGTGCTGATGTTTGCTATCTCGAACGTTGTTTATGCCTACGCCACAACATTTGATACCATGCTGATCTTCCGTATCATTCCCGCACTATTCCATCCCGTCTTCTTTTCCGTAGCCCTGGTCACCAGTACTCAACTTGTTCCAGCAGAGAAAAGTAGCCAGGCCGTCGCTAAAGTCTTTACCGGAGTTACCGCGGGCTTTGCCTTTGGCGTGCCACTGACATCGTATCTTGCTGAACGGCTATCCCTCGAAATCGCCTTCCTGTTTGGAGCGATGGTCAGTGTGGTCGCTTTGATCGGCATATGGATCTGGCTGCCCTCCATGCCCGTGAAGGAAAAGATGTCCTATGGCAAGCAACTCGGTATTCTGCGCAAACCTGGATTATGGCTGAATGTTGCCGCAGTCATTTTTATATTCGCCGCCATGTTCTCTGTATACAGCTATTTCGCCGAGTATCTTGGACAGGTCACCCAAATGAGCGGATCATGGATCAGCGTTATGCTGACCGTCTTTGGTGTCGTCATGATCATCGGAAATTTGGGGTTTGGACAGTTTCTGCGTAAGAGCATGGTCCGTACTGTTCTCATGTTCCCGCTGCTGTATGTAGCAGCTTACGCACTCGTCTATTGGGCCGGTCCCCACTTCATGTGGATGGTTATTGTAGTCATCATCTGGGCATCCGTGCATTCAGGAGGATTAATTGTAAGCCAAACCTGGTTAACCGCCGAAGCGCAGGACGCGCCTGAATTTGGCAACAGCTTGTATGTATCCTTTTCCAACCTCGGTATTACCTTGGGTACTGCCATCGGCGGATGGTTCTTATCAAACCCGGGTATACATCAATTGATCTGGAGCGGGATGATATTTGCACTGATCGCTTTAGTCTTGATCTGGATTAAAATCAAATGCTTCAACCGCGCAGCAGCCTAGGGTAAATAGATGCTCAGGAATGGGACATTTGGCGATCCAGTATTAATTTCATCTGGGTATCCAGCTGGTAAGGCATAGATATGGGATCGGTAACAGCAAATTCCGTATACTCGGTCATATACACCTGATTTTGCCTCACTGCGGGCATTTCCTGCCACCAAACGCTATTCGATATACGTTGATACCGCTCCGAATCCAGCACCGTCAGGAACAAGTGGTCACCTGCATAGGATGTAACTTGCTCCTCTGAGATCATGAGATAAGCCTGACGGTCAATTAATTCCTTCTGAACCCGCTCTGGTGCCTGAAGCCCAAGGCCATCATACAGATTGTAGGCTCCCCTACACCAGTAATTGCCGAATACATAGATCGAATCGTCGCGTATTTCCATCACGGAGAACGTATCTGTGCTTTTAATGACACCCTTCAACCGGGATTTCAGGCGCTGAGTTTTGCGTTCATATTGCTTCATTACCTTCTCCGCTTCTGGCCCCTTACCGAATACCTCTCCAAGTTTCTGTAACAATACGAATGGCTTATGGTCGTTCTGTGAAAAGATATATGTCGGCGCGATTGGTGATAACGCATCGTATTCCTCCTGATTTCCAACGAGAATCATCTCAGGCTGCAAATAGGAAATCTCCTGTGGGTCCAGCGGTACGCTGTTAACCTTGTGGAAACTCGCACTTAACGGGGTTAGATAATGCTCATTGGACAGATTTTTGGCAACCGCCGCCGGGCGAATTCCAAGGGCAAGCAGATGACCGAGACAACTCATCACACAGATGTTGGACGAGCTCTGCCGGTGGTTAAGAATGAACTGACCTGGGGAGATTCCTTCCATCTGTTTAAAGCGTCGATTGAAATAGTACTCATCCCGATATCCCACCAGGGTCGCCACCTCTTTCATACGTCCTCCGCGTAAAAGCAGTTGTTTGGCATGTTCCATCCGCAGCGTTGTCATATAATCCGACAGATTCGTTCCTGTGAGTTGCCTGAACCAATGGGTAAATCTGCGCTTGCTAATTCTGGCCTGTGCCGCCAGATCCTCCACTGTAATTTCCTCATTGTAGCGGCCCTTTAGCTGCGAAATGATCTCGGATATATTCGCTCTCGTGTGCTCACTGGAGACTTCTCCTTCGTACTCATGGGTATCTTTCAGCACCATACTCATTAATCTCTGAAACTGGGTGTGAATGCCGACTCGTTGTTTGCGATCCTGTACCATACGACGGTCTTCAATTCCCCTGATCCGCTGCAATATGGATCGAAATCCCGCCGTGTCCATCTCACGGGTCTCGACGAGGGCCGGGGACATTCTATGCTCCGAATCATGCAAGGTAAAGGCGACTAACCACGCGGATAACAACGTCTCTTCGTTTATTTGAATCTCTACCGTGTGTCCTGCATTCATAACAAGGGGAACCCCATATTGCAGCTCATGTATCTTACCATCGCAGATAAGTAGACCCTCTCCCTCCTCCACCACAATCATGATCTCGGTTGTTAGTGTTTGTGGTGGAATGTCATCGTTAGGTGATAAATGCTGTAGAGCCAACCCGTGAAGTTCGTAATAAATGCTGGGAACACCGTACCGGGTTTTGAGATGAGTCAGATCCAAAATCAGCTCTCCTTTTCATGATAACCATTATCAATTAGAGCCATCATAACTCAACTCTTCCTCGGTTATCAATGGCCGGAACCTGCCCATAACCAGCCTATTAATGCAAAAAAAACGTCCTAATCTTCCATTGAATGCATTCTTGAACGGCATTACACTTGATTTATTGATAATGATTATCAGTAAATGCTTAATCATACAGGGGGATATTCATGAGACACAAAATGTCGAGACTCACCACGTTGCTCACTTTATGTTTAGTGGTACTGGTTGCATCAGCTTGTGGTAAAACAGCTGATACAGCCAGCAACACAGCGGCGCAGAACACCAGTCAAACGACCACCCAATCCGAGGAAAAAGGAAACCAGATGGCGACCGATGCTTATGGAAATCAGGTGGAGATTCCCATAGCGCCCAAACGCATCGTATACACCGACAACACAGTTGGAGATCTGTTGATTTTCGGTATCAAGCCTGTAGGTGTAGTACAACAAGGTTTGCAATACGCGACGTATAAAGACGAACTGAAAGACGTTGCAGATATCGGCTGGCCGCCAAGTCCCGAGAAGATTGTGGAACTTCAGCCCGATCTGATTATTACCTCAACTCCAGACCAAAAGCAGAATGAGACCCTCTCCAAGATTGCACCGGTGATCCTGACCAATGAATGGGACCCTATGCCTGTTCGGATCAATCGTCTGGGTGAATGGCTTGGCAACAAGCAAGTACCCGAAGAATTCCTTGCACAGCATAATGCAAAGATTGTGAAGATGTGGAACGACCTACAGCAGGACGGCACCATTGAGAAGGACGAGACGGCATCCGTATTCCAATACATGATCGGCCAAAAACGATTAAGTGTGTACACGACCAGTTACCTGCCTGGTTTCGTCTATAACGAAGATGGATTTAAGCCAACCGCAGCGATTCAGAAAATGATTGATAACCCGGATGACTATGGCTATGCCGATATTTCCATTGAACAGCTGCCCGAAATTGCCGGGGACCGGATATTTATTGTGTATTACAGTGACGAAGAACTGAAGGAAGTCGAGAACATGACCAAAGGCCCTGTATGGAACCAACTGCCCGCTATCAAAGCCGGTAAAGTATATTTCGTAAATGGCGGTCTCGGAATATCGACAGACCCACTGGCGAGGGAAGAATTGATCAAACAACTGCCGATTATGCTCAAAAAATAAAGGGATTGCACCCAACCAATTATGGAGGTAAGCGATGACAGATTCACTTGAACTGTATGATGTGACCATCATCGGCGGAGGACCCGCCGGGTTGTACACAGCATTTTATAGCGGCATGAGAGAACTGAAGACCAAGGTTATCGAAGCACAGCATGAACTGGGCGGAAGAGTCCTGACATATCCTGAGAAAATGATATGGGATGTCGGGGCTATGCCTCCAATTCGTGGGGAACAGCTCATTGCACAGTTAATTGGACAAGCCCGTACATTCGATCCGACGATTGTTCTCGGTCAGCGGATTGTCGGCATGGAGCGTCAGGAAGATGGAGCCATTCTACTGAACGCTGATCAAGGCGAGCAACATCTGACCAAGACCGTGATTCTGGCTATTGGGTACGGAGAGCGCCAGAACGTCAAGCTTGAGATCGAAGGAGCAGATCGCTTCGAAGTGACCAACCTGCACTACACGGTTCAGGAACTGGAACGCTTCCGCAACCAGCGAGTATTAATCTCAGGTGGAGGTGATTCCGCTGTAGACTGGGCCAATGAGTTACAACCCATTGCCAGTAGCGTAACGATCGTTCATCGACGTGATCACTTTGGCGGTCTGGAGCGCAGTGTTACGACGATGAAGGACTCCTCCGTTCAAGTTCGGACACCCTATACCATAGAAGCGCTCCACAGCAGCGATGGGACACAAATTAATCGTGTATCACTCGTCCATACCGAGACTTCAGAGCGAGAGCAGCTGGAGGTCGATGCAGTTATCGTCAATCACGGTATGAAGTGCAACTATGGTACCATCCGGGAATGGGGACTGAATCTGGGTGAATGGAACCTGGAGGTGAAAGCAGATATGACGACTAACCTTCCCGGCGTATATGCCGCAGGTGATTTTGTCTCCTATGATAGTAAAGTTGAATTACTCGCAGGCACCTTCACCAGTGGTATTCTTGCATTGAACAGTGCCAAGCGTTATATACAACCCGATGCTTCTCCAATGGCATATGTCTCCTCACACAATGAGCTATTCAAAGAGAAAAACAGCGCTTTGGGTGTAGTTGAGGAAGAAGTTTAAAACGGTTAACACATAGAAACAACCTTCTGCACACCAAATAGCACCTGTTCCACTGCTTAGTACGCAGAACAGGTGCTATTTGGCGTTATATTATAATCATCGAAATCACAAGGGAAACACAAAGACGTCCAAACGCAAGCTTAAGGATTGTTCGCCAGGTAATTTCTCAGCCATTGCATGGCCGGACGTTCTGTACCATTACTGTTGACCAAGTGGGAGCCTGCCTGCCAGGTTTGATTCTGGTTGTAACCCCACAGCGTCACACCTTTAACAGCAGAGTGTTTCCACAGCACAGGGAATTTTTGCTGATAACGCTGCAATTGTGTATTATCATCACCTGTCATATCCAGCTCGGATACATAGATCGGCAACCCTGTTGCCGCAAGTTTGTTCAGTACCGTGTTCATCGTGCTCACCGAGACGTTGTCCATATTGAAATAATGTGCTTGGATACCGATGCCATCAACTAGACCCCTGTTTTTCAAAAGGTTGATAATCTGGATATATTGATCAGCTTTAGCCGGATCACCGATAATACCATATTCATTAATTAACAATTTGGAGTTAGGGAAGGCTTGTCTCGCTTGTTGGAATGACCAGATAACCCAATCCCAACCCGTTGCCCCATCTCCACCAATGGCATTGCGGTAAGATGGTTTCGCATGCAGAGGTTCGTTCACAACATCAACGAAGGCAGACTTCGAATACCGTTGTCCTGCTGCTTTAATCCATTGTGTCACTTCAGCCTTCTGGTCTGCAGCTGAGAGACCGTTAATCCATGTTGGCTGCTGGCTTCCCCATACGAGGGTATGAAACTTGAACGGAAATCCATTGTTATTAGCGTAGTTGTACGCCATATCTGCCTGCGACCAGTTCATCACATTTCGCGTGCCTTCCACAGCATCCCACTTGGTTGAATTCTCTGGGGTCACCTGATTCCAGTAAGGACTGAAATTAGAGGGTACACTACTTGCGATGATGTTCCCCAGGAATTTGCTACCTTTCGCTAAACTCGCACTCACACTACCAACCGCAACAGAAGCAGCGAGAATCCCTACCAATGCCAATGAGCCGACTGTCTTGAACCATTTGGACTTAATCAATATATGTCCTCCTTCGTTTCAAGTATTTTGTTAAGCGCTTACAATAACCACTTTACTGGATAATTATGGTTTTAGAAACCTGACAAATTATAGTATTTCACACTAATAATAGAGACCAATATTATATTTCCATCCATTTATCTACTCAAATCCTACATGATTGTTACATTGGAGTTTACATTCCCCAAATGTTTATCTAGTATGAAATGATACATATCTTTACACACACTAGATAACAAGGGAGATTACAACATGCGCAAAATTTCAACGAAACGTTTCGCCGGATGGCCTTTATCGTTCCTCTTATGTGCCTCCATTTTGTTCGCCCCTTTTGCTTCCACTCCGGTTCAGGCTGCTGAGGCAGACAAGGAAACCAAGATCACGTTGCTGGGTACATCGGATATTCATGGTCGATTCATGCCGTGGGACTATGCTTTGGATGGTCCAAACCCAACCGGAAGCATGACACAGCTCTACACCATTGTAAAAAAAGTGCGTGCGGAGAATCCCAATACGATCCTGCTGGATGCAGGAGACATGATTCAGGATAACTCGGCTGAGTTGTTCAATGATCAACCCCAATCTCCCATGATGGTTGCAATGAACGAAATGAAATATGACGCATGGGTTATGGGTAACCATGAGTTTAACTTTGGACTGGATGTACTGGAGAAGATCTCTTCCCAATTCAATGGACAGCCTCTCGTGGGTAACATTTTCAAAGAAAACGGCGACCGCTACATGCCTGCCTATACGATTATTGAGAAAGACGGCATCAAAGTCGGTGTTATTGGAATGAACACACCTATGATTACCGAGTTTGAGAAAGGTACGGATCACCTGGACGGCATCATCGTCAAAGATCCTGTGGAAGAGACCAAGAAGGCCATTGCCGAGCTGAAAGGCAACGTCGATGTCATGGTTGGACTTATGCATATGGGATTGGATAACGAGAACGGTAATCCGGGAACCGGAGTGACGGATATCGCCAATGCCAACCCGGAGCTGGCTGCCATTTTTGCCGGACACATGCATACCTTGATTGAATCCCAAACGGTTAACGGCGTATTGATCTCCGAACCGAATAAATATGGCTCACATATTTCACGAATCGATCTGACATTTGAAAAAGACGGCGACAAAGTCGTGCTGAAAAGCAAAGAAGCTCAAGCACTCGCTGTAAAAGCAGCAGACGGAACGTATGAAGTCTCCGATCCTGCCCTGGAAGAGACATTGCACCCGTTCCACGAGTTCGCTCGTGCCGATGCCAATATTGAAGTGGCTGAACTGAAAGGCACGAACCTGGTGCCTGCTGATGAGATTAAGGGTATCCCTGCGGTGCAGATCCAGGAAACACCTTTGTCTGATTTTTTCACCGAAGTGATGTTGCATTACAGTGATGCCGATGTGGTTGCGCACCAGATTGATAACGACAAGGCCAAGCTGGATGTAGGCCCAATCAAGAAAAAGGATATTGCATTCAACTACCAATACACCTTTGGTGAAGTGACCGTATATGAAGTAACCGGACGCGATCTGATGGATTATATGGAGTGGTCTGCGGGTTACTTCAACTCCACACGCCCGGGTGATGTGACGATCAGTTTTGATCCGAAACGACGTGCCTCCAAATACAGCACCGATGATTTCTTCGGTGGCGTGACGTATGAGATTGACCTGACCAAGCCATACGGCAGTCGGATTACGAATCTCAAGTACAGCAATGGGTCTGTAGTCAAAGAAGACGATACGCTGAAGCTCGGTATGAACGCCTACCGGATGGAAGCCCTGATTGCCAAAGGCGGCGCCATGGAAGGTCGTAAGTTCAAGCAGCTATGGTCCTCCAAGGACGCTTCAGCATTTGGTGAGATTCAAGGTACGATTCGTAACCTGTCCATCGCTTATTTGAAAGATGTCATGAAGGGTGTCTACGAACCGAAGATTCAGCACAACTGGAAAATCACCGGCGTAGACCTGACTGCACCAGAACGTGCAGATGTGGTGGAGTTAATTAACGATGGCATCATGTCCGTGCCGACAACGGAAGATGGCAAGTACACCAACATTGCCTCCATTAACATTTTGGATGTGGTGACTCAAGAAGAAATTGCTGCGCTATCTGCCAAAGCAGGTGTGAGTGCAGCACAATTCGCAGACGTGAAAACCAAGGGAGCGTTCTATCAACAGCTGAACAAAGCTCGCAAAGCAGCAGGTAATGGTGAGGAAGAAACTACACCTGAGAAGCCTACGACACCAACAGTGCCAAAACCAGCACCAACTCCAGGCACGCCGAAACCTGGTAAACCAGCAACACCAAGCACTGGAAAACCGGGAACTGTCACCAAAGGCAAACAAGCCAAGGTCACTGCAGCTTACCTGAACGTACGCGCTGGCGCTTCATCCAAAGCAAAGGTCGTTGCTGCGGTACCAACAGGTACCCTGCTTGAGGTAATTAGTACAGACAAGTATGGCTGGGTAAAAGTGAAGTTGGATGGACGTGTAGCATTCGTATACGGGAAATATGTGAGTATTTTGAAATAGATATAATCGCGAACGCACCACGCTTAACGAAGAAGAAAAAGGGCGATTCTCCCATGGAACTCATGGTCGAATCGCCCTTTTTTTGTTAACGAACATTTATAAGAATTGCTATAACTGCTCCATGGAAAAAAGTCATTTAGCCTTGTGGCAGGTTCTTAATTTTATCCATAAAAGCGTCCAGCTGGATACCATTCGTTTGTTCCGTAAAGTCACGTAATTCCTCCGACTCACCCTCATAGGCGGCAAGTACGTAGTCATCATCGACAATATAGTACGTGCCGTAGTGGGTGAACGAATATCCTCCCAGCTGTTCTCCGGTCGTCCCCTTTTTGACTACAGCGATAATCTCCATACCTGGTTTAAGTTCAGGCTCCACACCTGCGAAGTCAGCGTTGTAAAATAAAAAAGTATCCTCAGCTAAATCATCGCCTGTTACCACTTCATGTACCTTCACCTCATAGGAGATGAAATCAGGTTGGTAGGGTGTCATTCCATTAGCCCTGTCCTTATCAGCCATCTTTCGTTCAGGCGTGCCCGGTTCAGTCGACAGCTCCACACGAAAACTCGGCAACACCTTCACGACCTCCGCCACAACGACCCCATCCCCAAACGCCATGATTTCATTGAAGCTCACTTCCCTCATATTAATCGTCGCGGGAACGCCAGTGGATAGCGGATATTGCTCGCGGAGTTCCTTTATACGATCAGAGGACAACCTGATGCCTGCGGTATTATGCGATTCGGAAAAAGGGGACGAGCACCCGGTTAGACTAACCATAGTCAGTACGATACTTAACAACCAACATGTCATCTTGACTTGCAGCATATCCCATCTCCCTTTTCATGATTAAAAAATAAAACACAGACATCCATGTCTGTGCAGTCCATTAAAATTTCGGTTGTACTCGCTCCGGCCGGGTAATACGTAGTATATAAAAGTACCACTATTATAAAAAATATTTCATGACTAGCGACATACGTGTAATAAACGATTGATTACCGTATAGCTTTTTTCTTACGGATACCCATATGCTACCATATCTCTTTTTCCAGTTCCAGCCTGAATGGAATGATCTTTTTTCTTTTTTCCATTGATGTAAAGGAACTTTGATGTCTCTAAAACCGTCCATACCTATAGATGTATAAAAAAGGATGAGAGGTGAGTAACCCGATGTCCATTTTACGAAGATTATTCGTATTCCCGTTTATCTTGCTTCTGCTAACGCTCGGATGCGCAGATAGATCCGAGGAACAAGGAAAAGAGAAGCCACATGTACGAGGAATTATTATGGATTTTGAGGAAGAAAAGGGACAGGTCCTCATCGACAATACAGAGGATAACGGTGTTGAATCAGGACCGATCTGGATTTCGCTCAACACGGATGCCGAACTCATCATCGAAGGAGAGACGGCTACTGCCGCTTTGGATGAAACACTCGTTGGACGAAGCGCAGAAGTGTGGATCGGTGGGTATATCGCTCAGTCCTCCCCTCACCAAACCAATGCTGTAAAGATGGTGATTCATGAACTTAAAGCAAACTAAGCCGATACATTTCGTTTCACGTGGAACGCTTTGATACACTTATGAAAACAATTTACACACTCGAAGCATTTACTCCGTTAGCCTGCCTGCATATAGAGTATAATGAAGAGGTATACGATAAATGTACGGTGCAATAATTGTACAAAAACTAACGCAAAAGAGGTAAACGATGAGCGAGCAACAATTTAAAGATTATGGACTTGGTGAAGAGATCGTAAAAGCACTGGACAGTCTGGGCTATGAGACACCAACCGAGGTACAGACCAAAGTTATTCCTGTGGCACTGGAGAATCAGGATCTTGTGGTGAAATCACAGACAGGTAGTGGTAAAACAGCTGCATACGGCATTCCGCTCTGCGAGCTGGTGGATTGGAATGAGAATAAGCCACAGGCTTTGATTCTTACACCAACCCGGGAACTGGCTTTGCAGGTGAACGAAGATATTACAAATATCGGCCGCTTTAAGCGTATTAAAGCAACCGCACTGTACGGACAGTCCCCTTTTCATATCCAAAAAGCGGAGTTAAAACAAAGAACCCATGTGGCTGTTGGTACGCCAGGTCGGGTACTGGATCATATCGAACGTGGCACGCTGCCACTCGAACGGATCGCCTATCTCGTTATTGACGAGGCGGATGAGATGTTGAATATGGGCTTTATCGAGACGGTACAAGCGATCATTCAGAAACTGCCGCAGGAGCGAGTAACGATGTTGTTCTCCGCTACGTTCCCTGAAGATGTAGCCAAGCTGTCACGCAAATATATGAACAAACCGGTAGAGATCGAGATCAAGGCAAGTGGACTGACGACAGCCACGATTGAACATGCTGTGATTAACGTGCCCGAAGTGAACAAAACCGCGCTGCTTCAGGACTTGTTCATTGTGGAAAATCCGGATAGCTGCATTGTGTTCTGCCGTACGCAGGAGAATGTGGACAAACTGTTCCGGGTCATGGCTGACCTGGACTACCCAGCAGATCGTATCCATGGTGGTATGGAGCAGGATGAGCGGATCGAAGTGATGAACGCATTCCGGCGGGGACAATTCCGTTATCTGATCGCGACGGATGTAGCTGCACGTGGTATTGATATCACGAATATTACCCATGTCATCAACTACGATATTCCTTTGGAAAAAGAGGGATATGTTCACCGCACAGGCCGTACGGGTCGCGCAGGCAAAACAGGTAAAGCCATTACGTTGATTACACCGAAAGATGGCAGACGTCTGGCTGAGATTGAATCCTATATCGGATTCCAAATCCCTGTCGTGAAAGCCCCTTCCGAAGAGGCTGTGGATCGCCGCAGAGAAGATTTTGAGAAGCGATTGAAGATCGTGCCTGAACGCAAAAAGGACAAGCGTGAACAGTTGAACCAACAGATCATGAAGCTGAACTTCAACGGAGGCAAGAAGAAGAAACTTCGTGCCGTTGACTTTGTAGGTACCATCGCCAAGCTCGAAGGGGTAACCGCAGACGACATCGGGATCATTACGATTCTGGATAATGTGACGGATGTAGAGATCCTGAACGGCAAAGGCCCGCTAGTACTGGAGCTTATGCAAAACACAACGATCAAAAAGATGCAGCTTAAGGTTCGCAAAGGTCATAAATAGATTGGTGAATGTAGCACTGCCTTCCTAAACGCTTTAAACAAGACAAGCAGACCTGCTAAAATGACGTTATGGCAGGTCTGCTTGTGAATCGTCGTTATTGGATTATATTTATTGCGATTAAGAAGTATTCAAGTTTACCTATTAAACCTAAAGATAAAACTCATTAAAAATAGCGGAGTAAGGATCACCTTCCTTACTCCGCTGTTATCCTTTTATAGTGAGCCTAAGTAATTATCAATAACTTCCTGGATTTTTTGTTTAGTTAATAAGCCGCCTGGACCTCCGTTTGGACCTCCTCCTAAACCGCCCCCATATTCCGTTTGAAGGTGCGCTATGATATCAACTATGTTCAAATCAGTCACTCCGTTTATACCAGCAAGATCGAATACTCTCTTGTCAGGCTCAGATCCATAACCAAATCCAAAATAATTATTGATTGCATTAAAATGAATAGTCTCGTCAACAATCGTTTGAATTTGAGTCAATGTTTTCGGAAGTTGTGTTATAGCGTAATTGTCTTGCAATATGCCCTGGATGCCCACTAGGTACTCATTTGTAACACCTATAACTCCCGCATTAGCAAAAGTCGTCTCAGTAACTTCCGTCCATACACGCGAAATTGCTGCAGCATTGATCAAATTAAGTGCCGCTTGCTTCGTAATCTCCGCATTGACGATAGCTTGAATTCCTAAAACTGTTCTTGGAGAGCTTCCACCAGATTCGAGTGCAACTTTAACAGCTGACACATTGTCTGTCGTTACACCCGTAACACCTGCATTTACAAAAATTTCAATATCAATATTGGTCCATAAACCGGAAGCTGATGCAGCGTTAATTAAATCTAATGGTGTTGGTGTTGGTGTTGGTGTTGGTGTTGGTGTTGGTGTTGGTGTCGGTGTCGGTGTCGGTGTCGGTGTCGGTGTCGGTGTCGGTGTCGGTGTCGGTGTCGGTGTCGGTGTCGGTGTGCTTTCCTCCGTTTTTTTCCCTTCTTCTTTCCGTTCCATTATCACTTGCTCTGCCTGATAGGCTAAAGACACTAGGTCCGCTCGTGTAGCAGCCTCTGTATAATTCGTTGGGAAATCAACTTTTGCGTTTATTATAGCTTGAACATAACCTGCAGCCCAATCTGAAACTCCCTCTACTTTCGCGCCCTCTACAGGTTCAATATCAAGTACGCGTCCAACTGCGACCGCGGTCTCCTGGACAGTCATAGCCTTATTAGGGGTAAAGGTTTCATTTCCATTACCTATCATAATGCCAGCCTCTTTTACAGCTGTAATCTCTTCTACGGCCCAGTGTGTCAGCTCCACATCACTGAAAGGTTTTGTTGTTGGAGTCGTAGTTTCCGTTGCTCCAAGATTTAGGATTAACGCAGCGACTCTAGCAAATTGTGCACGATTCATATTCTCATTAAGTTTTGCTTCGCCGTTGATTCCGGAGAAAATTCCTTTCGCTACTAACTCATCATATTTTTGCTGCGCAGTACGATCTTGAGAGTCCGCGGCATTCCCTACTGTTGGAAAGAGTAAAGCTCCCATCAACAAAACCAGTGAAATTCGACTTAACTTCTTTTTCATAGCGTTTATCCCCCTTAAATTGCGAGCAAGATCACATAGGTCTATAGTATCATGTCAAGTGCATTACAAGAGCGAACTTAAAGTTTTCTTTAAGTTTCTTAAATGGGCTAATCTACCATATATCTTATAATATGCTTCCAGTTGTCAATAATCGATGTCGGTTGGAACGTATCCGGATCTGCGCCAGACGACTCAGTCTCATACCAATTGCCTATGAGCTGCGTAGCGCCCTCTGCACTGTGGGCATAATGATCATGCCACCAGCCAAGTATGTCGGGATGATGTTCACGCAACCATGCCCTCACCTCATCCTTTTCCCCATCCGGCAACAGCCGAAAGCTGTTCGGATCTGAGTCAGGCGGTAATACCTCCTTTAATGGGAGTGCTCGCTCCATCTTCTTCATTTTGCAAGATCACCTGAAGGTCTTCATCTACAATAAACTTGTCCATGACAGTTCACCTTCAACGCTGTTGTGAAATAAGTCTCTCCTCATTTTAACGCGTGTACCTGATTCTCTCTACATCATCGCACATGATATTTAAGCGCAATTCCCCCGCTCTCACCGCTCAACCTCGATGAAATGTCGGTTTGTTCAGCAATGGATGGATTGTTCACTTGAAAAAGTGTATGGCACAACTAAAATATAAATGAAAGAATCAATTTCATAATACCTTTATTTTAGTGAGTTATGAAATTGATTTGAGAACGCTACATTTAATCTGATATCTTTCGGGAGGTGTATGTAATGGGTAACAGGAAAGCCGTCTGGTTTCTGGTCTTTGCACTCACGTTCACCCTGTTTGGACTTCATCCTGAACGAACAAGCGCAGCAAGTGTCACAATAACCAACGGCACCGATTGGCTCGATACCGCAGGTAACCCCATCCATGCGAACAGCGGCAACATTCTGCAGGTAGGCTCGACGTATTATCTGTACGGTGAACATGCGGTGGGCGGCAGGTTTGACAGCGTGAACGTCTACACTTCCACTGATCTGAAGAACTGGACTTTCAGCAACGCTATTCTGACGAAAGATTCCGCAACCGAGCTGGCATCCAGCAAGATCGAACGCCCCAAAGTCATCTATAACGCCTCCACCAACCAGTATGTACTCTGGGCACACTATGAGAACGGTACGGACTACAACCTCGGGCGTGTAGCGGTCGCAACAAGCAATACCCCGAATGGCAAATTCACCTATGAGGGCAGCTTCCGCCCACTGAATTATGAATCCCGTGACATGACCGTCTTTGTCGATACAGATGGCACAGGTTATCTCGTTACTGCTTCACGCAAAAATGGCGGTGCCAATGATACAATGGCTATTTTTAAAATGAATGCAAGTTACACCGGAATACAGTCCTTCGAGGGCTGGTTGTTCGAGAACGCCTACCGTGAAGCACCTGCTGTTGTGAAAAAAGGCAACCGTTACTACCTCTTCACCTCCCAAGCCGCTGGCTGGTATCCGAATCAGGGTGCTTATGCTACAGCAACTTCCATGACGGGTCCATGGACTGCGCTTACGCCATATGGCAATCCATCTGCCTTTGGTTCGCAGATTCATGATATTGCCACGATTACAGGCAGCAACACCACCTCCTACATCTACATGGGGGATCGCTGGAATCCCATGAGTATCGGAGAGCACAAACATATCTGGCTGCCGCTAACCTTAAATGATTCGAACGGAACTGCATCACTGGAGTGGTATACCACATGGAATATCGACGCAGTAACGGGTGCGGTAACACCACCTGCTCTCGTCAATCATGCCCAAGGCAAAACAGCTACCGCCAGCTCCACAGCCTCCGGTTCGTCTGCATCCAACGTCAATGATTTCAACTACCAGACTTCATGGGTGGCTTCCTCCAATAGCTGGCCTGCCTGGTGGCAAGTAGACTTCGGTTCACCGAAGACGATCACCGAGATCAACACGTCCTGGTTTATGTATAAAGGTTCCGAAGGATACTACAAATACAAAATTGAAATTAGCAACGATGGAGTCAATTACTCCACTTTGGATCGCACCAACAATCTGACCTACGGTTTTACCACGGATGCTGTGTATTTCACAGCCCGTTATGTGCGGATTAATATGGTAAACGCGGTCTTGTGGAATAATCCGGGGAACTGGTACACCCCAACTCTGCACGAGGTCAAAATGTTGGGTCCTGCAACACCGGAAGCCACAGGTTACAGCCGGTTCAGTTCGCACAACTATCCGGATCGATACATCCGTCATGCCAATTACACGGCTCGCGTGGATGCCAACGTCTCCCCTGTTCTGGATTCACAGTTCCGCGTCGTACCGGGTCTTGCCAGCTCCACAGGAATTTCACTGGAGTCCATTAACTTCCCAGGCTACTTCCTGAAGCGCAACACCAGCAATAAAATTGTACTTGAAGCTTATGCCGACACCTCCGCCTATAAGGGAGATGCTACGTTCCTAAGCAGTCCTGGTTGGGCTGACAGCACCAAAGTATCCCTTCAATCGTACAGTCAGCCCGGATATTACATCCGGCACTATGACTACGTGTTACAGCTCGATGCCATCAACGCATCCAGCAGCTCGACGGTGAAGAGTGATGCCACGTTTGGGCGAACCAATTTCTAAGCAAAATAATTGGAGATGAGGATTAGCCACCTACATCTACAATTTAAATCTCGGGAAAGGCCGTTTTTTCAGGGTTCACAACTGAAGAAGCGGTTCTTTCTGCTGCACCATTTCAGATATAGATGACGTAACCCCATCTCAGACTGAAAATGCAGGTTTCATTAGAGCGAAATCGCCAGCCAGACTGGCTAGTGGCTGCCAGCTCTCTATCGCTATTTTATAATGACTGGCATATGCCTTTGCATCCACCCGTACATGCTCTACTTTTCCAAGAACCACATGATCTGTACCCACTTCAATGATACGATCCAGTGTAAGTTCAAAAGCAATCGGAGATTCCAGCACGGAAGGTACATCTACACGTATGCCTGCCTTGGGTGTAACCCCCGCCAGTTGAAATTCATCTTCGTCCGATGCTACATCTGCTGACGAACGCTGCATGGACGCTGCAAGTACAGCGGGAACTACATTGATCACAAACTCTCCCGTCTCTCGTATATTGACGAGTGTATCCTTCACTGTTCCTTCTCTCTCACCTACACCAGGCCCAATGGATAGGAGCAGCGTCGCCGGATTGCGTGAAGCAACGGTAAAAAAACTAAATGGAGCGAGGTTACGCACCCCCTCCATACTTCGCGTAGAAACCCAGGCAATAGGCCGTGGTACCACGGAACCAATCATCAATTTATACATTTCATCGATGGTGATATCACCTGTCGCAAACTCAAATACATTGTTTTTTTCCAATGACACTCGCTCCTTTTCCCCATTCCAACAGAAGCTCCTTCGGTTTACAAAGCCCCATGGGAAACATATAGTTGGTATAAGAATATACACTTGTTCACCACAAAAAAAGTACGCACTTTGAAGTGCGTACCTGCATAAAGGAGCTTATTCGTGATGGGTAATCCGAGCACAGTCCCAATGGAAACACTAACTCCCTTCGACTACACCCTGTCCATTATCGGCGGAAAGTGGAAGATGAAGATCATGTATCAACTTGCCTTTCATGGAGTCACACGTTACGGCGAACTCAAAAGACGTGTATCCGGGATCACGTACAAGGTATTAACCTCTCAACTGAACGATTTGGAACGTGAAGGTGTGATAAAACGAGTGGAGTATTCGTTAACCCCACGAGGGAGAAGTCTTATACCCATTCTGGAAGAAATCTGCAAGTGGGGTGTGCATCATGTACCGGAGATACAATCGCTGCATGAATTATAGTGAATATGGATGATATGCAAAAAGAACAGCCTACTCCCATGGGAGCAGACTGTTCTGCCAATCTAATCTATTAAGGATATTACAAGTTCGGATCATACTTCATCATATTCATTTTACCTTGTTTCTTATAACTTACATAAACGTGGTCCGTGCTGTCTATGAAAATATCTAGCTCCAGAGCGTCATCATTGGAGAATCCGGCAGACCCTACCGGTCTCCAACCCATATTCTCATATTTCATCACAGTCACCTTGTTGCCATATGCAGCATCTCGATAAGCAACGTAAGGCGTGCCTTGGCTGTCAAAGGCCATATCCATGCTTCCTCCTTTAGACGAACCAACCGAGAATCCGGGAGTGCTCACCTTCTCCCATGCTGTATCTTCTGACGGAATGGAGTGCGGATATTTCCACATTTCAACAACGTTGGAGCTGCTAAGATAGATCATATAAGGTACGCCAGACGGATCAAGCGCGGATGCAGCAACCATATTTGCAGATGCTGGATATGAATATTGTTTCGGATCTAATAATTCCCAAAATTTATCCTGTCCAGATGAGCTAGCTGGTAAGCTATATCCTAATGCCGCATAACTACTGGATGAAACAGATGCGTAAGATGGAGCAAACAAATACATGCCGTTGTTTGGTAACGGTGCGAGGAATGCTCTTAGACCTGCGTATGCCTGTACCCTCGCTTCTTGTACCCGTCCCCTATCTTTATAAAACCTCCATGACATGAGCATTGATGGTTCTGCAGCATTACCGACCAAAACACCTCTAAACATCAGAAAAGGATTATCATCCTTATCAAAGGTAATGACGAAGCTATCGTAAACTCTATCCACTTTTCTTACATTCGGTCTGACACTCGTTCCGTCTTTCCAATCGAAATCATAAATAGTTACTGGTCTCCACCACTTATGTTCATCATTGTAATTCTTAAAGCTTACTTGACCTGAACTGTTCTTATAACCAACATAAATCTTATCCTTACTGTCTATTCCAAGCGATATAGCTGAGCTCCCCAATCCTCCCGCTTTTTCAAGATCGCTTTGATTGCCAACGGGCTGCCACGTGCCTCCCTTATATTGCACCACAGATACTTCGTTATTGTCCTTTATATAAGCCATGTAAGGCGTCCCTTGACTGTCGAAGACGATATTGGACTTGCTATTCAATTCCAGCTCGCCACCCACCTGCAGCCACGATGTCATGGTCCACTTCGCGTAAAGCCTTATGTCTGCCGTCACTGGCGTCCCGAAGTCGTAGACGATCTCCAGATCACGATCGCTGTACCAACCATCGAATCGATAGCCCGCCCATTTCAGTGGAGCAGGTTCCACAGCATTGCCGTTAGGAGCCACCACCTGACTCGCTACGGCTGTCCCACCGTTACTCTCGAAGCTGACCATGTGGCTGTCAAATGTCCACTTCGCGTAAAGTGTGCGGTTACCCGTCACCGATGTCGTGAAGCTATACGCTTCATTCAGTCCAATATCGCTATACCAACCGTTGAATGTGTACCCATCCCTCGTCGGTACAGTAGGCTCAATGGCAGTGCTGCCACTTTCCATCGTCTGGTCAGCCACCGATGATCCGCCGTTACTGTTGAAACTCACTGTGTAGATTGCCGTCCATTTCGCGTACAACGTGAGGTTAGTCATCACTGGTGTCATGAAGCTGTAGGCTTCATTCAGACCAGCTTGACTATACCAACCATTAAATACATGTCCTGCGCGCGTCGGTGCGTCAGGAATTGTTGCCGTGTCACCTTCACTCACGGACTGACTACTCACCGACGATCCATTGTTACTGTTAAAGCTCACTGTGTAGCTGTTCTTTGTCCACTTCGCGTACAGCATCACATTCGCCATTACACCTTCCGTGAAACCATAAGGTGTCGTCAATTCGCTATCACTATACCAGCCATCGAACGTGTATCCTTCCAGCATCGGTGCACCAGGAGCAGCAGCCACGGCACCTTCATTCACCGTCTGTTCTGTGACCACTGATCCGCCGTTACTCTCAAAAGTTACAGTATACGTATTCGGTACATAAACCGTCCACTTCGCGTACAATGTCAGGTCTCCCGTTACCACCATAGTAGTGAAATTGTAGGCGTTCATTAATTCGATATCGCTGTACCAGCCGCTAAACACATAGCCTTCCCGCTCTGGGGCGACAGGTGCCATAGCCTTGGTCCCTTCATTCACTGTTTGGGCATCTACTACCGACCCTTCATTACTCTCGAAGCTTATTGTGTAAGGGATCAGCCACTTCGCATGTAGTGTGAGATCCCCCGTTATCGCCGCAGAGAAGTCGTAAGCATTCGTCAACGTGTTATCACTATACCAGCCGCCAAATACATAACCATCTCTCATCGGTTCAATCGGTGTACTAATCGTAGCACCATATCCCACAGTCTGAGCCGTCGCTTCGGACCCGCCGTAAGTGTCAAAGGTTACGGTATAGTTGTTAATTGCCCACTGCGCGGTAAATTGAACATCTTCCGCAGGCATGGTAGTCGGAAGCGTTGGCGACCAACCCGTAAAGCTATATCCCTGCCATGTTGGCGTGCCTAGACGGAGCAACATTGTCGCTCCGAATGGAACGATATCCGTTGTACTTGTTTGTCCAGAACCATTGTAATCAACAGTCATTTGGTACGCCTCGCGCTTATAGTACACCTTCAGCACCGTTGTACCGTTACCTTCAATCAGAGCTGTCAGTACCGCTCCCGGAACACTGTCATCTCGTACAAAGCCCGCATAGGATTTAGGCTTGGCATCTGCCACATTCGCTTCTGTATTGGTAGCTCCACGATACGATTCCGTATCCACAACCGTATAAGTGTCACTTCCGATATTTTGCAGTAAGTGTACAACCTGATAAGGTGTACCCTCATTCCCCTTCCATTGCGCTGTATACGTGGTATCCACAATCGGCATTGTACTTGGAATATCTGGCGACCAACCAGCAAACGTATATCCTGGTCTTGTCGGCACCGGTACACGAGCAGCGATGTTCTTGCCGCCTGCTCCCGTTAGCGAGACTCTTGGTGCACCCGCATAACCCCCAGCCAACGTCATCGTTCTATTCCCCGGAGAGTAATTAACTCTAACGACCGTCGAGCCGTCTCCCTTAATTAATACGCCGTTTACTATTCCGTTCTCATAGCCTTGTTCCTTGAATCTGTCAGAGTTGATTCGAATCTCCGTGTCCGTTGTTCCGGTGAGATTCTCCGTATCTACAGGCGGAGCCGATGTCCTGCTGTTCGGGTCTAACATATAATGTTCAACAGTATATGGCGTGTCCTTGTTCGCAATCCAGTGTGCGTACAGTTTCCGGTCCTCCGCAGCCATTCGGTTCGGAATCGTAATCTTCGTGCCGCCGGAAGCGGCCGTATACCAGCCGTCAAAGGTGTATCCTGGATATACCGGGGTGACCACGCTGATTGGCGCGTTATAAGGAGCCGCCACAACCTGGGTCACCCCGCTGTTCTGTGGATCCAGCTGAAGGATGTAGTCACCCACTCTGGCAAGCCAGCTTAACTGAATCGTACGCTTGAGTGGCTCGGACATGAACGACGCCGGTGCCCCCTTCCAGGTGATAACCAGATTGCCATCACTCACCTGAATGTTCTTGTCCACCACTTCAATCATCCCGTTTGCTGCGTCATACTTGAAGTTTGGATTGTCCACCTGAATATCGAAATTCGAGCGATCATACGCCTGTTCATCCGTATCGCCTGTCTTCAAATCAAAGGTATTCATCGTGACCCACAACTCCGGTACAGCGATGGATGACGCAGAACCCGCCATGTTCACTTTGAGCGACTTATCCTGTGGATAGGCGAAGTCGTAGACGTTCTGTTCTTCTCCAATCGTATACAGTGGCCACTCTTCATCTACCAGCTCTACGCCGCCGGAAAGCCCGCCATCACCTAATTGAGCGCCGAGTTCGACCTCCAAATAGATGCCCATCTCGACGAACAGGGCACCTAAAGACTTCGTGGTCTTCACCCCGCTAATATTTTTCAATTGATAATAGAAGTAGCCCCACAGATTCACATACACACCGGGTTCTACAGCAAGCCCGATACTATTCAACTTGACGCTTCCAATCCCCGCTTTGACCTCCATATGAATACCAGCTCGTAAACCGATCGTCCCCATCACATAGAAGGTAAATTGGTAATCTCCGTCTCCCGGCAAGCTGACCGTATTGCTCGAACCACTGAAACTCAATACGCGCAAGCTAACCGAGTAGCGCTTGGCCATCTTATAGTAGAAATCTGCCCCCACCGTCAGGTTCACCTGGGCGCTGACCACAAACTCCGCTTCAAATTTGACTTCCACAATACCTAAAGCCACACGTACGCTCTTTTCAAAGAGTTCCTTCTTGATTAACGGAACCCACTCCGTGTCTTGCTCCAACATCTCTTGATACTTTTCCTTCAACGATTCCGCATCTACGGCAGTATCCTGCACACCCGCCATTACCGCTTTAATCTGTGTCGCAATGTCCTGAACCTTTCCCAACCTGCCAGCGTTCTTCTCGCCCACCCAGTCATTCACTGCATCATTTAACTTATCGTGTTCAACGAGAGCTATCTCTGCCGTGATGTTCATCCCGGTATAGCTATAAGCATCCAGATTCGCCGTAATTACATAATCATCAATGCTGTACCAGTAAGGAATCCCCCACTTTTTCAGCCAGTGCCCTTTCATATCCCCATTGATACCGAGGTCCAGGCTCATCTCCTGCACGAATGTACCCGTCATATGGATGACAAGATCGCTGTCTTCATTGATATTGACAACAATATCGGCACCCACTTGTAACGTAACGCTTACGCCTGAGGTTCGGCCGTCAATATTCTTCAGCCTCGTGCCGAGTGAAGCAACAACGGTCAGCTTCTCCACACTTACCCGGCTCCCTTTACCGGACGCTAGGGAGGACTGAGCCTTGATCTGCTGAATTTCCTTTGTCTCCATGGCGATGTCAGACAGATAATCCGCGGCTTCATTGACGAATCCGCTGTCTCTCGCTTGCTGCTCAATTTGCTCTTCGAGCTGTGCAATCTGTTCTTCCGAAAACAGATCATCGCCGTCAATTGCTTGCTTCTGATAGATGTTGAAGGCATTTTCAATATCTTCAATGGTGGCATCTTCATACGTAATGACGTCCATCTCCGCCTCAGGCGTAATCGACGTAATGCGTCCATAACCGGTTACCTTAGAACCTTCTTCGGCGAATTCGCCTTCATAGAACCCGATAAAGTCTCCCACATCGACCGTGGTCAATTCATCCAAACCAAAGGGCTCGTACAGGTCGTCGCTGTAGTTCATCACCGTGTGCTCGACCGTGATGGAGTGGTTACTGGTATCTCCATCCGTATCTGCCTCTACGCTCACCGGTAGCACATCTGGCTTGAGCAACACTTGTTTGGCATCTGCGTGATCATAGGTATAGATGCTATCATCTACCGCCGTGATCTGTACATAGGCCACATCGCCGTCGTCGGTACCCTTCGTTTCGACTGTGCGCAGTTCGGGACTAACTCCCTCATAGATGGCTACGGTATCACCGACTTGAATCATCGTGCCGGTGCTTCCGGTGTACTTGAACGTTCCACTACTCGCATTCACTTCGGCGAGTGCATTTTCGCCGCCTACCGTCGTAGTAACGACTGAAATCGCGGGCGAATCGACATCTGCTCCATTGATCACCATTTCCGTGACATCCGTGAACGGAATGTAGATCATGTTCGGATTGAGTGGAACATTCATGACTTCTTTTTTAGCAACGCTAAATACATAAATACTTGTCGTCGCGTCTTGGCCTTGGAAGGACAAACTGTCATCCGTCAACGTAAGTTGATATGTGTTACCTTCAACGAACTTGCCGTTTTCGGCTGCTGACGATACCGTGAAAACTCCGTTCCCGCCAGAGACGGTAACACCTTCGAATTCGGGATTCGCCGTATCCACGAAGGTCATCCCCTCTTTGACCTGGGATTCCGTCAGACTGCCCGATGAATCCTGCACCTTAATGGTGAAGTTCGGTGCGACATCCAGTACCGAATAGCTTGGTACGCTCTGTACCGCACTATCCAAGCTATCCGTATACTTTGCATACAACTTTGTATCCGCGTTCAGGGTGCTGCCGCTTGCGAAGATGAGTGAAAGATCACTATCCGCAAACCACCCTTGGAATATATATCCTTCTTTTGTTGGAGCAGGTAGATTATTTAGCACCTGGCCTTTTCGTACCGTCTGCGCAGAAATCGCCGTGCCTCCGTTGCTCTCAAACGTGAGCGTATACGCAACGGAACCCGTGCCTGGGTTACCTCCATTATCTCCAGGCGTTCCGCCACCACTATTACCACCTGCTGATGGCGTTGGCGTCGGTGTCACCGTTGGTGTTGGAGTAGGCGTCACCGGCGTTTGATTCTGATTTTTCCACGCCTCTACAACCGCGTTGTTGCGCATGAAGAGAACCGCTGCTTCCGCGCGAGTCGCTTGTGCACGCGGATTGAAGTTCCCCTTTTCGTCCCCGGTGAACACACCGGCTTGCCACAGCTTGATGACCGCGTCAGCCGCCCAAGACGATACATCCCCGAGATCGCCCGGCTCTGTCGTGACCGGATTCTCGGTCTGATAAGGGATCTGTTCGCTTTCGAAATACCGCAACGTCATCGTCGCCATTTGCTCCCGAGATACGGTAGCATCCGGCGAATATTTCCGATCCCCCGTGCCATCGGTAATTCCCTTCTTAACCGCCCATTCGACATATGGCGCATACCAGCTGCCCGCCTGTACATCGGCAAAGCTCGAAGTGGAGTACGCCCCGGCATCGACTCCGGCCATCCGTCCAAGTGCCGTTACATACATGGCACGTGTCATTGTCCCCTTAGGAGAGAAGCTACTCGCGTTCGTTCCGCTGAATATGCCCTTCTCCTGCACATGGACGACTGCATCATAGAACCAGTCGGTGGGATTCACATCCTGGAATCCACTGGATGTGGTTACTTTTGTCATCTGCATCGGCAGTTCAGCCGCTACTGCCGATTGCGCTGGTAATAGGGGCACGGCAGAAACTACTAAGCTGATCACCAGCATCCACATCAGGATCTGCCGGCTCACCTTCCATCCCTGTCTTACTTTCTTCACTTTCATTCATCCCTTCTATGTATAGATCAAACTAAAAAAGACCGTCCAAAATTGGTTTCTAATCAAGCTAATCAACAAAGCCATACTAATAGCGGATACCACTGACCCAGATCGGGATCATTGGTTTCCTGCGAGTCAGTTCGCTCGGCACGTGGAGATCAAGCGAGGAAAAACTTCACATACAGAAATGGCATTGTTCTTGCTGCGGCGTTCAGAACATCAACGTCAGCTCAAACATCCGTCTGAAGAGATCCGACTGCTTTAAGGTACGATAATGCCAACTTTACAGATTGAATTCGTTCACCGACCTTTCTGATCAGTCGCAGTCGAATTGTGACACCGACACAGCAAATTATGTCGTTTTTTCTTCCGTATTTTATCATGCGAGATAGGGGCGCTTGTGAATTATAAAGAAAACTTTAAGTAAGCAACCACTCGCAAGTGAGAACATCAATGACATCAATAAATAGCGGCGTAGGGAAGGTAACTCCCACACCACTATTTTTCATGAATTCTTAAGTTAGTCTGCAATCCATTCCAGATGATTCTCGTCTCAACGATTCATATACCAAAATCGACTATATCGAACTACTCTCCCCACAGCGTAGTCTTTGAGAAAGTGAAAAAATACTTCTATGCTTCTTGGATTTTAATGAGATAAAAGGCTCCTGCTGATTCTTCGCCACATTGTGGGCGATGTGCCGAAAGCGCTGCCCATTTTCAAACTCGGGATCAAGCGCAATCGGGATTCCTTTATGTATGGAACGTATAACTTCTACATCGCTATAGATCACGCCAATCACACCAATATTGAGAATATCGATAATATCCTGCATCTTTACCGTTGCCGAACGGGCTTCCTGTCCGTCGGCCATATTAATGATGAGCTGTGGGGGAGCCGGAATCCTATCTTCTAATAATCCGATTACGCGATCCGCGTCCTGAAGCGATGTACGATGAGGCGTAGTGACGACAATAGCCTCATCTGCCGCTAAAGATGTATTCCAAAATCCATTTTCAATGCCTGCCGGCGAATCGATCAGCACATAATCATAACCCTGGGCTATTCGCTGCACAACCTTGCGAAAAACTTGTGGATCATCGTGATGCACCGCGTCGTTACTACAGGAGATAAAGGACACGGTACTGATTCGCTTATCTTTGACGATCACTTGATGTAAAGCACATCGACCCGTCAGAAAATCGGAAATATGATAGTTTACCCTATTGCTCAAACCAAGCGGAATATCCAGATTTCTCAATCCAAAATCAGCGTCAATCAGGCAAACGCTGCTCCCCGATAAGGCAAGGGCAGCCCCGAGATTAGCTGTGACCGTTGTCTTGCCAACTCCACCTTTCCCTGATGTAATACATATAACTCGTGCCATCGGAGCCACTTCCTTCTTCAAGTACTAATGCGGGACAGCAAGACAACCATTTCTTCACGTATTATCGTTTGATCCGGCTCGAATGAACGTCCTCTTAGCTAATAATCAGTTACAATTTGATGAAATATGTCGTTATATCGACCAATGTGATTTTATCATGATGGATTATCCTACTTGAGAAACCTAAAGAAAACTTTAAATCCGTGTGTATTGGATCGTTTAATTCTTCGGAGAGATGGCACATCATTTTGACGAGGATGGAAGATCGCAGACTTGTGTTGAGGAATTCAATATCTTAAGTCGATTACGAAGCTAGTGAAAAAAAACAAAAAATGGGCCAATAGCGTCAAGTACTACCCTAACGCCATTCTCCCATTTATAATAGATTACCCACCTTACTGCTGTGTTCATGCTCGTGATGCACTGGTAGCAACCAGCATATACCCGCTCCCCCGAACCGTAATGATTCGCTCAGGATCGGCAGGGTTGGACTCGATTTTTTTGCGTAAATTACTGATGTGTACAGCGACCGTTCTCGTATCCTCCAGACTTTCCATTCCCCAAATGATTTGGAACAACGTATCGACACTGATGACACAATTCACGTTTTGTGCCATATAGGACAGCAGACTGAACTCTTTTTTCGATAAAAAGATAGGTTTACTCCCCATGTTGACGGACTGCGTATAGAAATCCAGTGTCAAACCCGGTAACTCTAGCAGTTGTTCCCTCCTGCCTGTCGACACTCTGCGAAGGTGAGCCTTGATCTTGGCCATGAGCACTCCCGGACTGAACGGCTTGGTCACATAATCGTCACCACCATAGGATAATGCGCTAATTTTCACTTCGTCTTCCTCCTGGCTACTCAGAAACATGATCGGCGCACTGGTCAAGTTACGCGCATTTCTGCACCAATCAATGCCATTTTCATTAGCCAGCAATACATCCAATACAATCAAATCGGGCTCAAACGATGTAAGCAGCTCCATCGCTTCTGTCCCGCTATGACTATAGGTGGAAATAAACCCCTCCCGTTCGCAATACACCTGCACAATCTCGCATATATGAGGATCATCATCAACGATCATGATTTTGTGCGTGTCCATCTCATCACCCCTTTCCTTCAATCACCGTACAAGGAAACGTTACATAGAAAGTCGCCCCCATCTTACCGTCGCTCTCCGCTCGAACTACGCCTCCGTGCGCTTGTACGATTTCCCTGCAAATTGCCAGCCCCAGTCCACTGCCCTCTATGCCCATTCCCGGCCGATCATATCTGTAATTACGTTCGAAGATTTGCTCAAGCTGATCTGGAGGAATCCCCATGCCAGAATCCTGTATGCTAATGACTGCATGGAGAGCATGATTCACCACTTCCACAACTAGTGCAATACGCACCAGCCCCCCGCTGGAGGTGAACTTCATGGCATTTGACACTAGATTAAATAAAGCCTGCTCTATTCTTTTCGCATCCATCTCGACAACTGGCAAAATAGATCGTCTATCCTCGGCATCTCCGATATCCAGTATGAAATCTAATCCTGCGTCGCGCACTACCAACTCATATTGTTCAAAAAAACCATGCAAGAAAGGAATCATCTGAACTGGCTCCATTCGGTACGAGACCTGTCCGGTCTCCAAATGCGACAAGAAGGACAACTCCTCGATCATACGGTTAATCCTTATCGTGTTCTCCCGGATGTACTTCAGATATTGTTCATTGCGTTCCGGCTTAACCCTGTCCTGTATAGCTTCTACATATCCAAGCATGCTGGACAACGGCATACGCAGATCATGCGTAATATAAGCAAGTAGCTTCTTCCTCCCTTGCTCGGAGTGAAGCAGTCGGTCATACGAGGCTTGGAGATCATCATGCACTGAAGATAAAGCCTGTGTTCGCTCCTGAACGGTCTGTTCCAGATTCATATTCATTTCAATCAGCTTGTCATTAACGTCCTGTAATTCACGTGTAATTCTCTCTTCGTTCGATGCCGTCCTCGTAGATCGCGAAGACAGCAAAATCAGCTGCGCGATCGTAAATATCAATAAGCCAAGCGGAGATGTATTTCCAACTAGCGACCATCCGTTAAAATATAAAAAATCGTTGACAACCGTGACCAAAGTAACCACCGACACCAGCAGGAAGATCAACGCTCCCTCCATACGTCGCACAGCCGCCTGAACCAGTCCGATCATCAGATAGATCATATGTAGAACTACCATCACACCGATTACCAGCAGTAATTTTGTATATATAATTGCAGGGGTTAGCACTACAAGGATACAGAATGCACCAGTTACGATCCGGGTGCCAAGACGAAACCATCGCGACACATAATTCGGAAAAATACAATCAAAATACATGGTGATGATATAACCACTGACACAAAGAATCAGATATTCGATCTTGAACTGCAATTCCCAAGGAAAATGAGGCAACCATTGTGTAAAGATAAGCTCGCCGTTAAACAAGGATCGAATACCAAGCAGTACAGTAAACAGGCCATAATATAACGGAGCTCTATCCTTACGTCGCAGTATGAACAACAGCAGATTATACAAACCGATCACTAGCAAACTTGCCGTGATGAACATATCCTTGGCAAGATTCAGATTGGTCTTGGTAGTTAGTACGTCACTGCCACCCAGCTCGATATCCCTGGTAATGCCGCCCCGATGGTGTTGGAAGTTGGATACTTGCATGACCAGCTCTAACGTGTCGCTTTCAGGCTGAAAATACACCAGCTTTGTTTCCAATTGCGGGGTCATGCTGTGCTTGTCCTGACCAACCTCACCAACTTCTTCCAGCAGCTCGCCATTGACCCATAATTTGTACGCATTAAAAATGCTAGACAGCCGCAGAGCAAGCATCTCATCTCGATCCTGCTCGCTTAGATGAATGACCAGTCCAAAGGTTGCATAGCCTGTACCACTCAGCCGCTGACCTTCTAACGGGTAGCCCCGCCAGGAGCTTGGGATGCTAATCCAGTGGTCCTGATTTCCTTCCCTTGCCGAACGAACCCGCATATCCTCAGGCGACAGCAGTTCTTGCCAATAGAACGCCCACTTCCCTGTTAATTTTTGCGAATTCGTACTAAGTTGAGCCTGCGTTAAATCCAGAATACCTTCTTCACTTTGGAACTTAGGAGAGTCCTGCTCAGAGAGGACGACATAGCCTGCAACCAAACCAATAACAGCAGCAATGATATACAACCAAACCTTACGAGAACCGACTCGGAGAATCTCCCTCATGATGAATTAAACCCCAATCTCTAAAAGCGCAATAAGTAAGTTTATTTATCCAAATGATATCATCATTATAGGAGAATGTACCCTGCAAATTTCTAGCAGGTGTCGATAGCTAACATCGCGATGAGACCCTTTTGACGACGCGCACTTAGCTGGATACGCCACTACAAAAAAAGTACGCACTTTGGAGTGCGTACTGATATGAAGGAGCTTAATCATGACTACAGTGAATTATTGATGATGTCCGCGAATGCATCCCTATTGTAGGTATCATCCTGAATGCGCCATTCTCCCTGATCTTGCAAAAAGGTGATATCGCCTGATAGCGGAATAGACTTGAACTCTTGAATTACATCCATTGGGTGTCATCATCATCATAGATTGTGTTATAGTCATCGGGAAGTGGACCGAATCTCGAAGGATAGCGCCTGCGGGTCCAATAACTGCGTGTTTCCTTCAACAATGAAGGTGTGAAAGCTATGTCAACTTATCAAGTCGTTCCTATGATCTATGATTCCAAGGAACAGATTGAAGCTATTATTTTACTCGAACAACAATGTAAACAGCTTGATTCCATTCATCTGAAAGCAGACCTTGACCATATCAGCAAAAAAGACGGAGACCATGCACTCCTCTGTTATCGCCAAGGTGATTTGGTAGGACTACTCAGTTGGTATCCATCCGACGGCGTAACCGGGAATATTAATGCCATCGTACACCCGCAATTTCGCCGCAAAGGTGTGTTCAGCAGCCTACTGAAAAGGGCCATCCTGGATATGAAACCACAGGGAATCAACCAACTCAGTTATCGCGTTCCTCAGGGCTTATCTCCGGGCCTTCTTACAGCCCAATCCCTTGGAGCCATTTATGATCGTGCGGAGTACTCGATGCAACTTGTGAATGAGGTCCTATCGGTTGTGGAGCCAACTGAACTAACGTTGTCCTTGGCAGAAGCCGAGGATATGGAATTTATGGTCACTTGCTCCTCCCAGGCCTTTGGAGATTCGGAGGACTGGACACGCGAGTACTTTATGCAAACGAATGAACCCCGCCGAGTCACCTATATTGCATGGCAGAATCAACTGCCTGTTGGGCTGGTACGTGTCAACTCCATTAATGCAACAACCGCATTTATTCATAACTTCTGTATCTTGCCTGCTTATCAGGGACAGAAACTGGGGCGCACTGCGCTTAGCATCCTGGTTGATCTCCTAAGGAAACAAAGTTACACAGATATCCGCCTGTCTGTGGTTACCGAGAACAAACGTGCTTTGAATCTGTACCGCAGTGTTGGTTTTGAAGTGAATTCAGAGTATCACTATTTCAACGGTAGTTTATAAAAGGCAGTAGAGAGAGATCGTTTTCCGCAAAGGGAGACGGTCTCTCTTTTTATATATTGGAGAATTGAAAAATCAATTTATAGCCGTCGGATGTATGCCCGTACATTTCCCGATAGTTACCTTTAGTATAATTATCCACTGTTTTCCGCCAGAAAGATTGGCCAATCTTATTTTTCTCCGATGGATTGGTGAACAACTCCCAGTTTCCTCTAAACATGCCGAAGATCGTCGATGCCACGTGTTCAGCAACGCCTACACCTCGAAACGGCTGCATCAGAAAGAAATCATGTACAAAGAAATCCGTGCCTTGTGAACAATATGGCGGAGTAGCTATGAACGCAAACCCTGCCGGTATGCCATCCACAATCATGAGGAACGGATAAAGACACTCCGGTTTTTCCCACCATATGTTCTGGACGTTATACTGATCCTGCAAAGTTTTGTAATCAGGACTTGGCTCAAAAATGCCATGTTCGTTCGGAGTATGCTCTCCACCCAGACCATAATGTCCGGATAGATCATGAAGGTATAGCGGGTACATATTTTTAATCACATACGCCTCGTCTTTATTCGTTAATTTCACTTCTATATTCATATTATTCATATTCACCAACCTTACCAGATGATTTAAGGAGTTATTTTCAAGAACTCTCAACGCATATCCTTGTATCGTCAAATGAATTGTACGCGTAATTAACAACCTCGAATATGTAAAAAAGCTTTAATAACTATTCTTTATTCTTACAGGAAAAAGCCACATTCGATTGCTCGAACATGGCTTTTATAGTTTCATCCCTTTTTGCAATACACAATTTTCTTGATGCTATCGATGGATAAACAGTATTGATCCGCAAGCTGATCGATGGTTGTTCCCACAGCAAAAAGCTGGCGGATCTCGTCGTTCCGCTCCCGGACAATCCTTCTGCCACCCGAATTCTCGCCCCACTTCTTGTGGGCATCCTTGGGCCTCGGAATATAGATCAAGCCACCAGAGATATGACGCTGTATTTCTTTGAGTAATTCTTCCGGGAAGATTGTATCCGCATTAATATATTTCACGTTGCTCCACTCCTTAAAAGTTA
Organism: Paenibacillus sp. SZ31; assembly: GCF_012912005.1. Lineage (GTDB taxonomy): Bacteria > Bacillota > Bacilli > Paenibacillales > Paenibacillaceae > Paenibacillus. Next base: position 26,498 of record NZ_JABBEA010000015.1, on the reverse strand, counting down.
AAATCTTTAAGGCAGCAGAGTCGTACAATGAACACATTGGATATGCACTACAATGATATGGCGGAAAAGAATTTCAAACTCTATGCAAACAACCGCCGTTGTTCATCACATGGACTCTGCATAGAGCGGGTCGTTAAATTTATTATGAATCGAATCATGGTAGCCCCCCATTCAATCGTCGAATCTGTAATATACCCCTGTTAATTCTTCTGAAATGCTCCATAGCTTGTTTGAAATGTTAGCGTCATATAATTTTTCGATGATCTTAGCGCTCTTGGGATAGCCCTTAGTGCCGCCCATACCACTGGGAGCAATATACTCCCCTCCCGTGATCGTCGGATCTGCTGCAGCATATAAGATAGGTAATGCCCCCATATGTGCCGGTTGACTAATGATTTTCAAAAGACTGCGCATGAATATATTGGTCTGTTTCCCCGAACCGAAGGAAAATAGATTGGTATGCGAAATCCCTGGATGAGCGGCGATACTCATAGAATCAATATGGGCGGAATTAAATTTATTCTGCAGCTCTTTCGCAAACATCAGATTGGCTAGCTTGCTTTGACTGTAGAACTTCATGGGATTATATCCTTTGGAGCCATCTAAATTATTAAAATCAATCGCACCATTATGAGCTGCCATACTACTTACAGTGACTACTCTCGATTTCGGAGTAGAGATCAATTGAGGCAATAGTAGACCCGTAAGCGCAAAATGGCCTAGATGATTACTACCAAACTGTAATTCAAAGCCATCTTTCGTCAACTGGAATGGAGGGTTCATAATTCCTGCATTATTAACGAGAATGGACAAAGAATCGTATTGCTCAAGAAAAGCGGCTGCGAACTTACGGATACTAGCTAAATCGCTAAGGTCGAGCTGCATAACGATTACCTCTCCAGCTAAATGCACAGACGACTTTATTTTATTAGCTGCCTTTTCACCTTTTTCCAGATTACGAACTGCAAGGATAACTTTCGCGCCTTTTTCAGCTAACGCTAATGCCGTTTCATACCCTAACCCGCCGTTCGAACCTGTCACAATGACTACTTTATCGGATACAGTCGGGATGATGTCTTTAGTCCAAACTTCGCTCATTTGTCTACACACCTTTCTTATCTCTTCCTTGATACCCTAATATCCAGCGTTTGAAATCTTTTATCCCCCACCATACTGACTTAAACTCCGTTCCAGCATCCCTCTAACCTGCTGTTGCAGTTCGAGGGGAGACACCACCTTCACTTCCGGCCCATAGGAGAGTAATTTTCGGGCTGTAAAAGAAAACTCCTCAGGCGGAACCAGTCCGCGCCATTCGTTATCTTGAACCGACTTGAACAACACATCTGATGCAGCAATCCTTGCTCCAAATTCCGTGAATTGCAGCAACACTTCTACGCTTGCTCTATCTTCTTTGGCAGCTAGCCATGCCTTTAGACTTGGAACAGATTTATCCACTGATTCCATAACCGTCAATTGCTGCATGCGATCCACCCGATACAATAATACGCGGTCCTTATTTCGGGCTGGCATGTACCAATGTCCCTGCTCATAGTAGATGCCATAGGGAAAGACCTCGACTTTTTTAGGACCACTGCGGGCATGATACATAAATTCGATTTCTCTCTTTTCTACCGCTGCACCCAATATCGCTGTTGTTAAAGGCTCGGAATGCCCACCAGGGTGTTGGACAAAGGTGATATGCTCTCTCATTCGCATAATCAGCTCCTGTACATCTTCGGGCAAAGTAGAGAAATACTGCTCAGCCAGATGCTCACGCATTGATCCATACGGAAAATCCGGTACTTGCTGTAGATATTCCAGCATCATAAACAGCCCTAATGCCTCCTGCTGTGTCAGTTGAAGAGGTGGCAAAATCCGATTGGGCAACACCCGATATCCTCCGTTCACGCCAACTTCTGTGTACAAAGGAAAACCCAGCGCCTGCAATGCATCCAGATCTCGCTGGATCGTACGAATCGATACGTCAAACCGTTCTGCCAGTTCTCTAGCAGTGAACTTCTGTCTTGAATCCATTAGGCGCATGATCGCCAGTTTCCGATGATTCATTTATTCAACATCCTAACTACGTCAACTTTTGTCATAGTTAAAGTGTATCATACATTGTAGAAGGGAGCGATGAACATGTCTGATAATAAAACAATTTTGTACATTGCTATGAGTTTGGATGGATATATCGCAAGACTGGATGGTTCGGTCGATTGGTTATTTGATGTGGAGGGTGATGGTGGAGACAACGGGTATGTTGCCTTTTATGAAACGATCGGTAGCGTTGTTATGGGACGTTATACGTATGAAGAGGTGCTCACACTTTCCGAAGATTTCCCCTATGCAGATCGGCCAACATATGTGCTTTCTCGCTCGGAACAGCCGCCCGCTCCGAATGTACAGTTTACAACCGAGGAGGTAGATACGCTCATTCCCCGATTAAAGCAGACTTCTGATGGAGACGTGTGGATTGTGGGTGGCGGCATATTGGTTCAAGCTGTGTTAGCAAAAAAATTACTGGACGAGATTGAAGTCGCCATCATTCCGAAAATTCTTGGCGAAGGTATTCCCTTAATCCCGGCAGGCACTGTGCCAAGTCAATTTAAAATGCTCCGAACCCAGACGCTCGGACAGATCATTTCGATTCGTTATGAGGTACAGAACACCGGCACAGCGGATACACCCTCGAATATCTAGATAAGTAGAACAGGGAAAAGACCATTCTTATGATGAAAGAGTGGTCTTTCCATTACCATGTATCAAGTTATCCTATCAATCCTCGTACATATTCCGCTAACACCTCTGCCGTCCTACGATGAGATAAATCGCCAGGATGGGTACGCGCCCCTACCGTCTCTTCGGTTGTATCAGGAAGCTGGATGATTGAGACCTTGCGATCTCCTGTCCCCTTTGTATACGCATTAACCGCGCGGTAGATGGCAGGCATCAATGGAAAGCCAAGCATGCCGTACGCCCATACGAGTTGTGCTACCGGATTGTTTTTCCGAAGTTTGAACAGGAACTGTTCCACTGCTTTCTCGAATGCGGTCAAATCCTTTTCATGATACGTCCCATCTTCGTTCAAACGCTGCTTGTACACCTTACCGGTGTCGGGGTCTTTCCACTCAGGTGACTGAAACGCACCTCCATCATTGCTGCCCAGGTTCACGACCACCACGTCCGGCTGCCACGAACCAAAATCATGCTGATCTCCCGCGCCGAGCGCTTCGCTACGTTCACCAGTAAGCAGGCCACAGACTTGCTCGTAAACATCGGGAATATTGCCCTTCGGATTGTTATCCCAGCTGGTCAGCACACCCCAGCCGCTCTGCGAGATGACCCGGTATTCTGCATTCAGTGCTTCTGCTGTCATAAACGTGTAATTATGTATGGCACTAAACCACATCGGAATCCAATCTTCTTCTGCTTTCGCGCCAATCGCACCTTCGCCAGATGTAATGCTGTCACCAATAAATTCGATCTTGTACGGCTTTTCCTCTATAGGCAGGAACGCTCCGTCTGACTTCACCGCATGAATCTGCAAGGAACACCCCGGGTCCCCACTCATGGCTTGAACATCCTTAACAATTCGTACATTCTTCACCACATCAGCGTTCATGCCCCGGAATACACAGACCCAGTACCGTCCTTCCGTTAACATCTGTCGGCTCACCGGAACACCGTTAATCAGGATGCTCACCCATGGCTCACAAATGTCGTAGTGTGACTCTACCTCAACCCACAGTTCAGATCCCTGTATATTAAGTTCAACCGCGCTACCCGTCCACAATAAGGTCAACGGCGATAATTGCCCTGTCGTTCTGCCGTGCACTTTGAGATTGTCCATCTCAGGTAGAGTAAATATTTTTAAATTCTCATTGGCCATTATGATGCAAACCTCCCATTGGTCATATCAAAAGTAACACCTGTTATTCGATGTGGTCTTAAATCCAATCCCCGAGGTTAGGGAATACATTACATTTATGTTCTCTAAATACTCCGGTTTCCCTTCCACTGATTCAAAGTATCTCAGTAACTCACCTGCCAGATATAACAAAACCCTGCGCTATATTTCATAGCAACAGGGTCTGTACATTCCTATTATTTGGACAACATTTGTTCCAGATCTTCCAGCGCAAGCATGTTGCCAGAAGCAGAATAATCGAGCCAAGGTTGTTCTGTAATGACATATACTTTATCATTCTGAACGGCCTTCAATCCCATCCAGATCGGATCAGATTTCAGTTGTTCGAAAACTTCTTCGCTACCTTCATCTACGGAAGAAACCAGTACAAATATGGCATCTGCGTCGAAGTCAGGCAACACTTCTTTGGAGATATTCTCCCAGTTCTTCGTGATGGATTCGACTCCCTTGGCTGGGGTTAAAGCCAGATCCTCGAACAGAATTGGTCCCAACGGACGTTCCATACCATATACGCGCAAGCCTTTGGCCGAGATCCGGACTGCCATAACCGTTCCGTCTCCTATTGCCTGTTTGGCCAATGTAGATACTTCCTTCGCTTTAGCATCATACGATGCAATAAACTCCTCCGCCGTTTCTTCACGGTCAACGACCTTCGATATGTTACGGAGTTGATCCTTCCATGAACCTTCATCCAAATTGATCACATGAGTTGTTGCAATTTTCTCCAACTTCTCCAGACCCAATTTCTCAGCAAATTCTGCGTCTATGAAAATCTCATCCGGCTGCAAACCAATCAAAGCCTCCATATCCGGGTCTTTTGTGAAGCCTAGGTATTCGATATTCTGATATCGCGCCTCTGTGATGGGCAGATAGTCACTCGTTGTTGTGCCATTCGGTTTAATTCCTAGAGCCATCAGGTCTCCCGTCAGGAAAATGGAGATGGAAGCAACCTTTTTACCATAAACGCCTTCTGTAGTTTCAGTCGTACTTGCAGTTTGTGCTGTTTCCGTCTGTGCGGTTGTGTCGTCCGTCACCTGCTTCAAATCTTTATCGGACCCACAGGCCGCCAGAATAAATATCATACAGAGGCTCATCAGTATAGCTACAATATTTTTCATTTCGTTTTCCTCTCGGCATCTTCTAGATGGTTTTATTGGATTTGCGTAGTAAATATAAAAAGTATGGAGCACCGACAGCGGCCACTACAATTCCCGCCGGGATGGATTTGGGATCAAAGACTGCACGCGTTACCGTATCCGCCACAACCAGAATTAACATGCCCAGCAGAGCCGAAATGGGGATAAGGTACTGAAATGCAGGGCCAACCAGTCTACGTGCCATATGCGGGGCCACCAGTCCGATAAATCCAATTCCTCCAGCCATAGATACACTCACTGAAGAGAGAGCAACGGCAATACATAAAATCTGGATTCGTTCTCTCTCCACCGGCGTGCCGATGCTAACTGCGGACGAATCCTCTAGCGCTAGCGCATTTAAGCTTTTACTCTTGGCCCACGCCAGTGGTATGAGCAGAACCATCCAGGGTAGCATTGCATAAACGTTAATCCAGTCTCTACCCCAGATGTTCCCCAGTAGCCAACTTGCGGTAAACGAATACGTCTTCTCATCCAGTTGCAGTGATAGATAAAGACTAGCCGCATTAAAACCTGCCGCTACAGCAATCCCGATCAGAATCAATCGAGCTGGTATGAATCCCTTTTGCCGATCCCACACGAACAGAATGATAAGCGTTGCTGCCAATATCCCTCCCACAAAAGTAAACAAGGGAATCATGAGTACTGGAAGTGTATTTAAGGATTGAAAAAAGCTGACATAGATTAATAAACCAAAGGATGCTCCAGCGTGAATCCCGAGAATTCCCGGGTCTGCCAGTGCATTACGGGTGATACCCTGTAACATAGCGCCCGCAATACCGAGCCCCATTCCTGCAAGCATCGTAATAAGTATGCGAGGTAAACGGTAATCAAAGAGCACCATGTGATGCATATCCGTGCCTTTACCCAGCAACGTTAGAACAAGATCGGGCAATGCAATCTGCATAGAGCCTGTATTCAGTCCGATCGCAATGGAGGTGAATACGATAAGAACCAGAATTCCGCCTGTTAAAAGCGTGCGTTGGTAACGATGATTTGCTTGGTTTTTCATAAATTCCGCTGTTCCTTTCGGGCAACATAGAGGAAGAAAGGTACGCCGATCATGGCGACAATAACACCAATAGCCAGTTCCTTGGGAGGATCAGCAATTCTTGCGCCCAAGTCAGCTAGAACAAGCAATATACTTCCCAGCACTGCTGAAAGTGGAATGACATATGTATAGTTCACCCCTACAAGCTTTCTTGCAATATGCGGAATAACCAGTCCCACAAAGGCAATTGAACCTACGGCTGAAACGGATACTCCCGCTAGTACCAACGCAATTATGATGGCATACAAACGAACTCTTGCTATGCGAACGCCCAGATTGGATGCAACCTCTGCACCCAAGGCCATAATCGAAATGGATCTGCCCAAGGATATGGAGAGAATTAATGCACTCAGAATAACCGGCAACACGATACGAAGCTGCTCCCACGATACCCCAGCTACTCCGCCAGCATACCAGAACGCCAGATCCTGACTGAGTTCAAAATAGATAGCAATCCCTGAAGTCAACGAATGTAGCAAGGCCGCAACAACGGTACCTGCCAAAGTAAGCTTCATAGGTGTTAATCCACCTGGAGAACCGGAGCCCAATAGATAGATGAGCAACGTACTTAGAACAGCACCCGTGAATGACAGTAGCATTAATACAGAGAACGGAAGCTGTGGTAAAAATACAAAGCTTAGCGCAACCACAAACATGGCACCCGCATTGATTCCAAGCACACCAACATCAGCCAGAGGGTTACGGGTAACCCCCTGCATCAGAGCACCCGCAACAGCAAATGCGGCTCCGACCACTGCGGCAGCCAGCACTCGGGGCAGACGAATTTCCTGAATGATCTGGTGGGTACTCAGACTGCGGTTATAGCTAAAGACTGCATCCCACACGGTATGGAGCGTTAACGATTTTGCGCCCATAGAGATTGCTATAAACATGGAGAATAACAATAAGGCAATTGCTGAAAGTAGTATCAGCGTGAAACGAAGAGGGGTTCCCGTTTGCTTCTTCACTCGAATGTCTCTTTTCTCATTGATAATCATTTTCAATTAGTGAATTTTACCCTGCTCTCTCTATGAAGTCAAGTCTTGCCTTGGTTATCATTACGAAAAACCCCCTGTAAGCACACTACGTTCAACCCATCACAACAGATGTGCTTGAACCATCGTCCGCCCATAGGGGATTATTTTCATTCATTTTTTTGCTCCAGTATCGTTATAAAACCTTACCCAAAAACGCCTTGGTCCGCTCGTGCCGGGTATTCTGGAAGAGTTCTTCAGGCGTGCCTTCTTCTACAATATATCCGCCGTCCATAAAGATCACCCGATCCGCCACCTCACGGGCGAAGCCCATCTCATGTGTAACGACAATCATGGTAATCCCCTCATGAGCGAGGTCTTTCATAACTTGCAGCACTTCTCCAACCATCTCCGGGTCAAGTGCAGACGTAGGTTCGTCGAACAACATCACACTCGGATTCATGGCGAGTGCACGCGCGATGGCTACACGCTGTTGTTGTCCACCTGACAACTGCTCGGGATAAGCATCCCTCTTCTGAGATAGCCCGACCTTGCCGAGCAGTTCCATTGATTTTTTCTCATTTTCGGCCTTACTGAGTTTCTTGATATGCTTCGGCGCGAGCATGATATTCTCCAGCACGGTCAGATGCGGGAATAGGTTAAATTGCTGGAACACCATGCCCACATTGGTTCGTAACTGATCGATATCCGTCTTTGGCGAAGTGACCTCGACACCGCCGATGGTCACCTTTCCAGACGTTACATCCTCCAGCAGATTGAGGCAGCGCAAGAAGGTACTTTTACCCGACCCGGAAGGTCCGATGACGCATACGACTTCTTTCTCCTGAATCGTGGTGGAGATATCCTTCAGCACCTCATTGGCACCAAACTGCTTTTTCAGATTCTCTACTGTAATCATCGGATCGCATACCTCCTCTCGATCAATCGGGAAACTCGGGACAACAGAACAATGATGATTAGGTAGAATATGCCCACCACTCCCCAAATTTCAAACGCTCGGAAGTTAGAGGAAATGATGATTTCTCCACTCTGTGTCAATTCCGCAATACCTATTGCTGACAACAGCGAGGTATCTTTTATCGTAATAATAAACTGGTTCACAAAGGTAGGAATCATGCGCCGGGTTGCTTGGGGCAACACGACCAGCCTCATCGTCTGGAAACGAGTCAAGCCCAGGGATCGCGCTGCCTCGTGTTGCCCGTTGCTAATGGAATTAATCCCTGCTCGGAATATCTCCGAGATGTAAGCTCCAGCATTCAGACTAATCGCAATAATACCTGCGGTCATCGCCGGAATCCGCATATCCAGGAACACAGGCAGTCCGAAGTAGATGAAATATACCTGCACCAGAAGGGGTGTGCCACGGATGATATCCACGTAAAGTGTGGCTACCAGCCGCATCAATCGATTCAAAGAAGTGCTCATCAGACCTGAGATCAATCCGATCACCATCGCAATGATGAGCGAGATCACGACTAGTTTCAACGTAACTACTGAACCCTCTAACAGAAGAGGCAGTGCGTCTATTATGACTTGCAAGGAGGAGTCCATCCGTACCACATTCCCTTCTATTTAGCCGTTGTTCCCAGATAGTTGCCGACAATCTCATCATACTTACCGTTTTCCTGTAATTTCTTCAGTCCATCATTGATTTTCTTCTGCAACTCCGCATCGCCTTTGGCAACAGCAATGCCGTAGAAGTCACCGTTCAATCGGTCTCCAACGATCTTGAGTTTGGCGTTCGGGTCGATGGCAATCTTATAGGAGATGACCGGGAAATCCTCCAGCGTAGCATCTGCGTTTTTGTTCGCGACTTCCTGATACATCGATGGGCTGTCATCAAAATATTTCACGGTTGCCCCGTAGGTTTTCGCATATTCATCTGCGAGGTTGGCACCTGAGGTTCCTTTTTTAATCGCAATAATTTTTCCTTTTAAATCTTCAGGACTTTGGATGTCCGCGTTATCTTCATGCACGATTAAGGACAGACCGGCCTGATAATACGGTTCCGAGAAGTCCACGACTTTTTTACGTTCGTCCGTAATGCTAATGCCTGCAATGGCTCCGTCCAGCTGATTCGCCGTGATGGCTGGAATAATGCCTTTGAAGTCCATCGGTTTGATCTCTACTTCAAAGCCCTCTTCTTCCGCAATCGCGTTCATAAGGTCAATATCAATTCCTACGTATTTGCCGTCCTTCTGAAACTCAAAAGGGGGATACGTTGCATCGGTACCAAATGTATATTTCTCAACAGCTGAACCACTTGCCGATTGTGCATTGCTCTCTTCACCGGACTTTGCTGCACCGCAGGCACTAAGTGTTAAAGCAAGAACGGACGCCATTACAATGGATGCTACCTTTTTCATAGAAAAAACCCCTTTTCCGAATTAGATTGGGATCGACCGAATCGACCATTTGTATTTATATACGTATTGTAGTTCGCTCCCTACGCCAACTTACATGATCCTACACAAAATAATAACAACCCATGAAAATTAAATTAACATGCAATGCTTATTAATGGATAAACGCGCAAAAAGTGCTAACAAAAGATCCTATTCCATTATTTTGTGTAAGGTTATATAACAATTAAGGAAGTGGAAAACAAAAAAAGCCGAGAATCCATGAAGGTGTACCTTCGGGAATTCGGCTTTTGGATAAGAGACAGAATATCTCAGTTATTCAGTTATTCAGTTATTCATCTTTTCAATCGTCTCCATGTAGAACACATGCAGGAACTTTTTGATATTCACCTTGCCTTTGTCGCCTGCCTGATCTTCTTCCATCGCTCTCATCCTCATTCGAACATCCTGGAAGTCAAAGTAAAGGGGCGCATAATGCTCAAACTTGTGGTTGCTGTAATCGTTGAGTCCAATCGAGGCCATATTCGTCAATGCGGCAATTACCGTTCTGCGAATGCGTTGTTCCATCGCCTTGCTCTCTTTCTCCACGTCTTTGGGCGTAGACTTGTACGTCTGGGCCACCGCTTCATACGATTCTTTCAGCGGCGGCCACTCCCCGGCACGCTTGTGATCAATCGCATACTCCATAAGGGCCACAATATCCTTGCTACCACTTTCTCCGATGATCCCCAGATCCATCAAAATGCTTCTTGTCGCATCTCGCACCGTACGACCTTGGGCAGGTGCCGGCGCTTCCACCAGATTCAATCGGGCCATCGACTGCTTGATCTCCAGCACGTAACGTTCATACTTCCATTGTTCATTCACTTTGCTGAGCACATGCTCCACTTCCACCCGATTAATCGGTTTATGAATGAAAAATTCAATTCCATTCTGGTAGGCCGCCCCCACCATCTCCTTGTTCTCCACCTGAGAGATCATGATGAATTTCCCGGTATATCCGCTGTGCCTCAGCTTCGCAACAGTCTCAATCCCATCCTGATCCGGCATCAGCAGATCAATCAGCACCACATCGGGACGCAGATCCATGATCATCCGTGCCCCTTCTATGCCGCCCTCCGCCATGCCTGCAAGTTCGCCGATTCCACAGGATTCAATGATATCATGCAGCATGCTCCGACTTACCACATCATCATCCACGATCATGATAGAAAGTGTCATCGACATCGGCCCCCTTTATTAGATTCATCTTGGGAATAGCTATACGAAATGTAGTCCCTCTCGCTCCAGAAGGCGCCGATTCTACCTTAATCTGTCCCTTCAATGACTGAACGATATCACGTACATGAGACAAGCCAATACCCGTCGCGGCAATGCCGACTTCGTTGAACTTCGTTGTATAGCCAGGTTCAAAGATGACATCCCGTTTGGCTTCAGGTACGCCTTTTCCAGAATCCATTACGACGAAATGTACGTCATCTTCCTGCTCATATACACGAATTCGGATCGTTCCGTCATGCTCAATCGCCTCTACCGCATTGGCAATCAGATTGTTCATTACCGTGAGAAGAGGAATGTAATACGGAGACTCACAATCATACTGTTGCTCAATATCGATCTCGACCTGCTTATGCAGCATCTCACTGTATTTTCGGTTTGCTTTGCTGGCAAAGTTCAGTACTTCAGATAGGCTCATGTTGACTGCTTTTTCATTATCATACAGCTTCAGCAGACCCGCCAGAATACGTTGTGAATCCTTCTTTACTTCATGAATCTGCTGAGCGATGCCCAGCGTGCGCTGACTGTATTGGTTCAAGTCCTGCTCCCGGAGATCCCGATATAGATCATAGCTGTCTGCCGTAATACCTTCAATCGTGTTCATCGCTTTCTTCAAGTAAAATACCTCGCCATACAGACCGGAGTTCACATTCAGCATCTGCTCCATCCGCTTCTCCTGCTCTGCATGCAAGAGCCGCATCTGCCTCACCGCAAAGCTGTTATATAGCCCAATGACGAAGTAACTTCGCAGACCACCCACCACAAGCAGATACAACCATTCCTTCATATAAAAGATATTGGTCCCGCTTAACATTCCGCGAAGCAGCAGCTCAACAAGATTAGAGGAGAAATCGATACATGTGATTAGCCCGCCGAGCAGAAGAGGTTGCATCTCATGGAATCGATGCTTGAACTTGCTAAGCCCATAGGCAAAGACCACGTAATACACGCCTGCCCCCAGATTGTCTCGCATGCTTTCCAGGATGGACACGGTCTGTACATGATTGATGAGATCTGCAGACTGGAACAGAAAATTCGCGATGCCTGTCAGGATTCCTGTCCTCACATAAGACAGATGCGGCATGATCATCAGCAGAAATAAAAGGATGCTGACCCCCAGCCCGATTCGGAAGTAGTCTTCCCGGAACGGATTAATCTTGAATTGCGCCCCTACCGCTGTGGCAAAGGCAATGGCCGTCATCTGCACATTCTCATTTTTGACCCAATTGCGCATCGATCTCTTCACCCACTATAGCAACATTTAGCGCCCACTACTGGAATCCGCGCTTCTAATGTTAAATATACTAACATATGAAACAAGCATTAGAAATAATTAAAATTAGGGAATGAACACGCAAGCACAACAAAAGGCCGGAAGTCTTCACTTCTGCGGCCTTTTCCCTATATCTCATCCGGAATATCAAATGATACCATCGTTCCCTCACCCGGCTCACTTACGATCGATAATCCTTGACCATACCGTTGCAGCAACCTGCGGTTCGTGTTCACAATGCCTATTCCGCCTTTTCCACCTGGCGTAGCATGTAGCAGCTCTGCAACCTTCTCCGGTTCGATGCCTTTGCCATTATCCTTCACCTCAATACGGGTATAACCTTCATGGCGAGTGATAGTCAAACATACCGTCCCACCCACATTTCGGCTTAATAGCCCGTGTCTTACAGCATTTTCGATCAAGGGCTGAATCGATAGCGGCGGGAGAAGCAACGGAAGGTCTGGCTCTATGTTCAATACCACCGACAACCGATCCTCAAATCGTGTTTTCTCAATAAAAAGATAGGCTTCCACGAGCTCCAGCTCGTATGATAATTTCACCAGTTCCCCTGTATTGAGATAGTTGAAGCTAATCCGCAAATAGGATGAAAAAGCTTCGCCAAGCTTCCGCATATGCTCTGTATCAATATCACTTAAGACCATCAGTGAATTCAGCGTATTGAACAGGAAGTGAGGCTGAATCTGAGCCTGCAAATAGGCTGCCTCCATGCGCAGGCGCTCTTGGATGGACCGATTTAACATAGTCAATGCACGTATCCGATATTTCAGCTCCAACGCGTCTACAGGCTTCGTGACGTAATCATTCGCGCCCGACGCGAAACCCGTGTAGATATCTGGCGGTTGACTTCGTGCTGTCAACAGCAGTACGGGAAGCTCCGACATGGAGAATTGTTCCCTTACCTTTTGGGTTAACTCATAGCCGGACATATTAGGCATCATCACATCTGTAATGAGCAGATCCCACTGACGTGTGCCCAGCAATTCCATCGCTTCCTGGCCCGAACGGGCTGTAGTTATATCATATGGCTCTGTCGAAAGAATGCTGACCAATACATCCAGATTCACTGGGTCATCATCCACAGCCAGAATGGTGGCTCTCCCCTCTTTTAACAACGGAGCCATCTCCGCTGTCGCCGAAGATTCCACGTCGCCTATACCAGGGCGGGGTAACAGGAATCCGCCAGGTGCATCTTCCATCATCTCCATCGCCTGCTCCCAAATCAGGGGAAGCTGCGACTGAGCCTGATCGGTGGTTTCATGCGCGAGCGGCATATCGAAACTAAATACCGAGCCCTTTCCAAGTTCCGAGTGAACCGTTAGTGCTCCGCCGTGCAGTTCTACGAGTTGCTTGCAGATGTTCAGTCCAAGACCGATGCCTTGTCCATCACTTATTCCATATGACCCTTGTTCATACGGTAGAAAAATGCGCATCCGCGTGTCTTCATCCATACCAATGCCTGTATCCTCCACATGAATCAGAGCATGCCCTTCACGAATTTCGGCGCTTACGGAGATCGTTCCTTCCTCTGTATGTTTGAGCGCGTTATGCAGCAGATTATACAAAATCTGAACCAGTCTTTCTTCATCAGCCATAACCAGTGGGAAGGATTCAGGAATTTCCATATGAAGGCGGACCGGTTTCCGTTCTGCCATGAATTGCAGCATAGCGATAATGCCAGGCACCACGGACTGTATAGAAAGAGGAACCTGACGCAGCACAATGCGATGCTCCTTCAGCCGGACTACATCCAGTAGATCGCCAAGCAGATGGGACATCCGTCGACCGATCGTGATGAGCAGTTCCATATCCTCCAGGCTCCGCTCATCCAACCTGCTCTTCTCTCTGGTGACCACATTATGAGCGATATTAATGATCCCGTGCAGCGGAGTCCGCAGTTCATGCGATGTGTTTGCCAAGAACTGATCTTTAATTTTGTCACCCTTCTGCAATTCTATATTCAATTCCATGTTCTCTCTGGCATTCCTGAAGTATTTCTTGAACCAATAAGCTGAGAAGCCGGTAATGGCAAAAATGATATCCATTGGATAGTACACTGTCGTCACATCTCTGGCCGTTTCGACCACACTCCATAACAGGTTGGATGTAATACCTCCTGCAGTAAGCAACAGAAACACAATGTCCCGGTCCGCCTGTTTCCGGAAGATCATCGTTCCAACGATGTATAGAAACCAGATCATAGATACAAGAAAGAATATGTTAATGACATTATAATGGATCAAGGCATATGTAGTATGAATGGGCACCACCACGATTATGGCAGTATAGATCAAAGTAATGAGAACATGTAACTGAAGCCATGTTTTTCGTACATGAACCATCGCTAATCTCTGGAATAACAGAAGAATACACACATTTTGCAGCAATAATGAGATTAATCGAATTTTAATGCCCCAGGTATAATTAATAGGAAGCCATAACATCAGTATATTATCATGACCCACCATAACGGCGACGCCAACAGATAAGGTTAATATGGCGGCAACCAGTAAGGCGCGTTCCTGAGGGTTGAATGCATAGAGAATACAGGCATACATACCGTGAAGGAGCAGAATCAGAAAGATAACCATCTGAAAACCAATGGAGTACCAACGCGAAAAATCAACGGCTGCCTGTGATCCAAAGCGAACAGGTTTGCTAATTCCGCCCATATACGGACTGTCGTGATTAGCTACGCGAATCAGCAATTCAATGGAGGTTGTTCCTTCCTGATCGTAGGTTCCCGTATATGAGGTACTTCTGGGTATATATGTATTGCTATCTATAGAGACCGTACCCATACCCCCGTCGGCGATACCGTTCATCTCAATCTCGGACGAACTTCGAATTCCCTTGAACCAGAAGGTGACCGGTGTCTGAAGTGGATCTGTCAAAATACGTAACCGATAAGTTCCGTAACCGAATGAACTCTCTTGTTCCTGATTCTGTGCACTTCCCCAGTCTCCAGGGACTTGGACACTCTTCGCACCGCCATTCCTCTTCGTAAAATCTTGTTGGGTCAGCAACTCATCCGGGTAAAGTTCCCATTCCCCATTTAGATACATGACTGGAGATTGCTCTAGATCCACGCCCCTTAAGTCAATCACTCCATTAACGGCGCGATGCTCATCAAAAGTGTGAAAAAACGTCGACCATGCCGAGCGCATGCCAATCAACACTCCAAAAATGATCAGTATGATGATCAGATATCTGTAACGCTTCACAGGTTTCGTATGCAATGATTTCATAGATTTATGTTTTCATGACTTTGGTTAAACCGAGCTTCCAGTCCTGATACCATTCGCTAATGTTTTCACTGACTGGTATCTCCAAATCTTGCTCCATTCTGGTGGTTAAGAGACGATACTGCTCCTCCACACCGAGATCGTTGTGCATTTCATCATACAATTTCATTAGAACAAAATAACTTTCTTCCTCATCCGGAAGCATCTGCTGGATACGACGCGTGCTCTCAATCACTTTCTCCCCCAGCCCCTGTTGCTGGTAATACAGACTTAGTTGTCTCATATGATACAACCACAGGTAGCGTAATCTTTCCCGTTCAGGTTCAGCCCACATATATTCGTAATTGCCAAGATACGTGCCCTTGTATAGATGAAGCGCTTGCTCATAGGCATGAACGGTACTGGTATCCACGACTTTCCATTGCCTGATCTCTTGTTCCCACTGCTCACTATCCAACTGAGCTTCACCCAATTCGAGCCGATAGCCAGCTTCCAGGTGTCCACTCTGAATAGTGATCATATCCATGTTGCATGCTTTCAGGGTTTGGCGGACATGATACATTGCGGTATAGAGCTGATGCACCGTCTTGTCCTCTTCCAATTCAGGCCACAGCATCTCCAGCAACACACTGCGATGAATTGTCTGATTCCGGTGGTGAAGTAAATAGGCAAACAGCTCCTGTGCCTTACTTGTACGCCACTTGGCAACTTGGATATCCTTGTCTGGAAGCTTAAATTGAATCTGATTAAAACAGCAAATTAATGGCACATCTATATCCTTTGACCGTTGCTCGCGTTTCGAACTCAGTTTCTCCCGTACTCGGCTCACCGTCTGCTTTAATCGATCCTTCTGGATAGGCTTCATGACATAGTCCAAAGCCTGTAGATCGAAGGCATGCACTGCATATTGGTCGTAGCTGGTCACAAAAATAATTTCGACCCCAGGTACTGTGGCCTGAATCTGTTTCCCCAGATCCATACCGTCCATCTCTGGCATATGGATATCCAGAAACACCACATCAGGGCGGTGCTCCATAATTCCCCCTATAGCTTCTGTCGGATTCATATATGTAGCGATAATTTCAATACCGCTTACTTCTTTCTCTAGTGATTTTTGAAGGCCTATCAACGCTAGACGTTCGTCGTCAACCAATATCACTTTCACCGGAGCTTCCTCCTCGACCCTAAAGTCTTGAGATTTATTTACACTATTATATCATAGGAATTTTAAGTATTTAGATTCTTGTTATTTTTAATTTCTAGCAATTTAATTGTATAATACTTAACAGAAGACAGGTTAACAGATCCGGTCTGGAAGAGAGGAAGGTTCCATATGTCAGATGCTAATCATAGCTTTGGGCAAGCCCTAGTCAAATCATTAGTGGGCGAACGCGGTCATATCCGCATCGCTCGTGCTCTACCCGATATTGATGTCACACTCGCGGCTCGTACGCACGATGCCATGCCATATACCATCTATCAGTTGGTGAAGCACATGCATTATTGGCAGCAATTCATGCTCGAGCACTTGGAAGGACGTAAGCCGCAGCTCCCTGCTAACGTGAGCGAGAGCTGGCCTGAAGAGAAAGGTCCACAGGATGAAGACACGTGGAAGGCGGATATTCAGGCATTCTTGGATGGGGTTGATCGAGCGGTAGCCATTGCGGAAACGGCACAATTGGATGATGCACTTCTCTATTTCCCAGGGGAAACCAAGGCAGGACTCCTACGCAATATCACCTCGCACAACTCGTATCATCTGGGCGAGATTGTTCTGCTTCGCCGCTTCTACGGCGCATGGCCTCCTCCAGGTGGTGGATTCCCGGCGTAAACCGGAAAGAATCCGATAGAACGAAAACAAGCCGCAAGGGAATGTCTTTTCCTCGCGGCTTGTTTTGCTTTTACCATGCTGTGCATTGTCTAGATAGCGATAGTGTAGAAGCACTTCAACACAACCGTACTATACATACTTTACTGCATCCATATGTCTGAACGTGCTACTGTTCATAAGGTTCTAAACCTCCGGAGTCATTAACCCTTGGATAAACGTCTCAAAGTTCGGTGCCAGTGGAATGATCTCTTTGGGATTGTCCCTTTTCACATAGACTACCTCGGGTTCTCCGTCATTACCGAATGAACGATAATCCAGCATGACGACCCCTGACTCCGAAGGAGATACCGCGATGACCACGCCAATCTCCGGATAGCCTTCACGCTCAATCAAAGTCCAGCTGCCTTGTGCACCGGCTAACGTGCGAGGCTTCTCACGGCCAATGCCCAGTATGCCTTCAATTTCAACATAATCCGTTGCTCCCGTATCTGTGTTCGCTACAGGGAAATAACGATTGTACGGAATACCGCCGTTATGTACCTTCATCATCTCAATGTACGAGGCTGGGAGTCGGAATACCAATTGCTCCTCAACAGACTCAATGAGACCGTCACTTGGCGGATTGGACACATAATGTTCCAGTGCCTGCTCACTATCGTTCCAGAATTCACCGGATTCCGGTCTGGGAACGGTTTGAAGAGTCGCTACAACGTCAACGGGTACACGGAATTCCTCGACAGCCTCTGGGTCCGTTTCAACTTCAGGTTCAGACTCGGACGGCTCCTCCATTTTGCTTCGAATCCATTCCAAAAACTCCAGCGTATCTTCATCCTCAGGCTCCAATTCATCCGCTCTTTCGAACGCCTGCAGCGCATGCGCATATTGCTCCAGATAATAATAAGCCAGTCCAATCCGATAATGCCAGAGTGGGTCACCTGTTCCCTCTTTGGCAACCGTCAGGAATTGTTCGACCGCTTCTTCATACCGTTCCAGGTTATTCAGCGCTCGTCCCAAGTGGTTAACCAGCTCATAATCTCTTTCTTCCACAGGAATCGCTTGAATTGCATCTACAATTTCCTGAAATTCATCTTCTTCATGCCAATCTTGCAATTGAACCAACAGATCGTCTCTCATTCCTTTGGCCTCCCCGTTCATTCACTCATGATTACGTATTGAAAATTATACCACTATCCGGATCACCATCTCCAGCAAAGCAATATCCTTAGGGATATCTTGAAACAATTTCTTTTCATTTCCGATGCCAAAGCTAAAAAAGGTAACCTGAACCCTGTTAAGAAAACCAGGCAGGCTACCTTCTTTATTCCTTCCACAACATTGCATTCTTAACTCAATTCAGCAACTCAACACAATCGTAGACCCAACCTGCACTTAACCAGTTACCCAAATCACTGGAACCGCTGATCGGCGTAATTGTGATGGTATTGGAACCATTCACGAAGTAGGATGCTGGAACATTCCAGCTAAAGGTTGTGTTGTTGCCACGATACGTACCAATGGTGAAGCTACGAGAATTGGGCTGTGAAGACGCGGCAGGATTAGTTAATGCATGTCCATTAACCGTTACACTAGGTCTGCCATTATTGTAGGCTGCGGTAATACCGATGTTGAGCATATGAGAAGATGCTGCTTGAGATGCATTCAAGTTAAACGTTATTGTGGTTGGAGAATTCTGACCACGGAACTGGATTGCCGGGAATCGATTAGTCGCGCTACCGGTAGCATAAGTGACAGGCCCCCAGCTTGGGTTGCGACTATCGGAAGGGTGACGAATCGGAATCGTCTGTCCATTCAGGAACTCCCGTGGTGTACCATCCCAGTTACCGATTCGCCAGATGCTGGAGGCTTGACTCGGATCATTGTTGATCGTACGCGTATTCAGTGTCGTCGTTTGTCCTGCTGTAACACTAACCGTTTCCGTGTATACGGCCAGTTCTCCTTTATAGGCTGTCATGGTGTACGTCCCCGGGATCATACTGTATTTAGCAGCCGCCCCACTTGAAGACGTCCCTACCCAATACTGGGCACTGCTATTGGCGAAACCAATCGTGTACGCATAACCTGCATCCATCCCGCTGAGACCATTAAGTACGACGTTCCCCCGACTGGATACCCAACCTTGCAGATTCAGACCTGACATCCAACTGAAATCGGGTACACTCGGCGTACCACCCGTTGTGAAGATCAAAGCGTACGGCCCATGCAGACCCAGACGCCAATTTTCCGTCTGTGCATGTCCCGAGTTCATATAATTATATACTTCCGTCTCTGTTCCACTTTGGAACTGGATATCACGGAAGAATGGTCCACCCGAGCTTTTCTCCCGATTGCCGTAGGCCATAAATACACCGACGCCATTACCCGTGACCCCACGAACGGATAAATCTTTAGCCTGATCATTACCATAATATTTCGAGGCACTTTGACCATTTGCGAAACCAAATACATCCTGACTCTCGATCGCCCCTGTGTTGCCCCGATTATTTGAATTGGCCGGAACACCCGTCAACACACTACCATTACCGCGGAAAATGTAACGCAGCTCCCCGATCGAAGGTTGAGCCGTGATATGCGTTGCCATGTAGATGATGTTCTCACCACCACGCGAAGCATAATAGTGAGTTAGTGTGCTTGTCGATACCGTGATTAACACGGTCGATCCTGAAGGAGAGGTATTCCAAGTTACATTGGCGGAGGAGCCCAATCCTGAACCGATATGCGATCCCCTGTTGCTGTTTAGCTCCGTACCGTTCATTTTCGCCGAGATAATATCGCCATTAGTTTTGTTCACCACATAGACTAATCCTGAACCGGTGTTCACTTCAATTCTGGAGCCGTTATCGGTAACATTAATGGTTGCCGCGTGTCCGGTAGATGCAGGGTATACAGCAGCTGTTGCGATCATAACGACTATTAAAAGCAAGCCAAGCGCCTTTCTCACTATACGTTGATTCATGAGTAAGTTCCTCCTTGGAATCCATTTAATAAATCGCTTACATTATAATATATAACAACCGACACTTCCGTCTCATATCGATATGTCTGCTATGCGGGCATGTCCATAATCACTGAAATGTTATGTCTGCGTGCGTATAGAGTAGAGTCGTTACTTCATGTAAATCTGATCTGGCCACCCCCTTCTTAAATTACTCTTCTACATACAAGGATTCTTACAATTCCAACAAAATAATACCATTATATTACATATGCATGCAATGGAAATGAACCATATATTCGATAGAAAATTCTCAAAACAAAAAGCACAGCTTCAAAAGCTGCGCTTTAGATATCAAACAGGTCAAACCAGATACTCCGCCATGATCTGCTCGATATCGTACGGCGTAACGCCTTGATCCACCGAATAGATTGTATCCGCCTGATCCATTGTATCCACCAGTTCTCCTCTAGCTTTGGCATGGAGTATGAACAAGTCATGCAGATCGGGTTTGCGTAAATTCGTTAGCGCTTTGCCCATCAGAACCATACCTTTTTGATTGCCTTCCACATTGTTGTAGTAATCCGGATGGCTTGTCAGCGCCAGATCTGTCCAGATGACGGTACGTTCGACCAGGTCCATAATGACAGGGATTGCAATCTGCGTATCCGCGGTAATATCGATTTTGTTCGCTACAGTGGACGGTTCGAAAATCTCGCCAGACCCCGGTTTCTTCCTCATCATCCAGCCCACAAAGCATTCGGGCAGATCACAATACGGATGACTGGTAAACGAAAGCAGTGTCGCCACCACATATCGTCCACCATAGGCCACGATGGATGGAATATGCAGATCAATGAACTCACTTGCTCCGTTAGGTGCGGTCACGATATCTCCGCTATGAACAGCCTTATAGTTAGAGGATCGCAGATTCGTATAGGAAATATGCTCCACATAGTTCCAGTCCTTATCGTACATCACCGCAGACAAGTCAATGTCTACGCGCCCTGTAGACTGGCCATCCACGTCCCCCTCTTTCCACCAGTTGAAGAAACGAATCGTATCTCCCTCGGCCATCGGTACACGACTCCCACGAACAATGGTATGCAGAGCCTTACTCGCCGATCTCTGGGAAAAGGGTACCAGATAATCATGGAGCTGCGGATCGACATAAGTCTTCCCAAGCGGGGCAAGGGCAGCGAATCGCTCTACCAGTGCCTGCTCACACAATTGCACGACATCCTGACACGTGGCTTCATCGATCTCTGGCAGCTCATTCGGAACAGCAAAAGCTTTGGCTACATTGCCTTTCGGGAAGAAGACACGCAGATCCTGCCGTTCATTACGCTGCGCAAAATGCTGTCGCACCTGCAACAATACCGGGGTGGATACCTGCGGTGTAACTTCACCAAATGCCAGTAAGACATATGCTTCATCTTCGGTCATACGCAGCAAGTGATCCAGTCTTCTCGCGAATTCACCTGGACGCTGTGACAACAGATCGATCAGACTCCAGACATTCCGATATTGGAAGGCAAGCTCCACACTTCCGTTGAAGGTCGAATACGCCTTATTATTACGCAAAATATCAAAGGCTTCTTCGCATTGCGGATACCGAAGCTTATATTCCGATGGATGCAAAATTTCGCCAAGACGAATCCAGCGATTTTTATAGCGCAGCATGTCCTCCGTTATTGAACCGCATTGCTCCAATAATCCGAGTAGCAAGCGTCTTTCCCGACGTTTGAATTTCCGAAAGGGAGACGCTGCTGCCAGGCTGACATCACCATTGGACCACGCGACAGCCAGACGCAGGACATCACTTGCCGTTTTAAAATACGGACTGATCCGGTCGATGTTTGCTTTTTCATGCTTCAACAGCGAGGCGACCACAAAGCCCACATTTTCTTTGAACTGAATCTCGGCGGGTAATAGCGCATCTACTTCTTCCGGGTCTGCATGTTCCAATACCTTATCGATATCTGCCTTGTCTGTTTCCGAGATGGAACCCTTGGCTTCAATGACCTGGCGGATAAGCGTCTGGAATGCTTGTTTGTTGCCCAAACCAATGACTTTTAAGTCCGTCTTCTCCAGTAAAGGCGTTCTCTCCACAAATTGTTGATCCGGATAGACAACATTCAGATGAGTCAGATAATGAATAATCGCATTGAGATATAACTCGGCTTCATCCGCTTGCATTACCTGCATCGGGAATCCTGCATACATCGGTTTGTATTTCACATGTGCGCCGACCATGACTCTCAGATCAGCTACAAGTTGAATATATACTGCTTCAAATTGTTCCTTGGACAGCTGCCGCATCGCCTGCATTAACTCATCCGAGAAGGTGTATCCGAGTGCTTCAATATTTTTAAGGACAGTCGCCAGATGAGTCTTCGGTAACTGTTGCTTCTCTTCGTTTGATTCGATAATGAGTTTGTTCGCTCTGCGCAAATAGATTGTATTGTTCATGATAAAAGAGTCCAGGAAAGCCACATCCCTATATAACGTGAAAGGTTAGGGTTAGAAGGAAGGAATGTGATAGCCTGGACGCCTCCTCTCTGAAATGAAATCTTCAGGAGAGCTGCGACCCTATTTTCGCCAATGAAGTTAGAAGGAAGGATCGCAATAGCCTGAAGGCCAGCGGTTCGAAGTTCGTCACCCGAACCTCTGGTGAACCCATCATCTCAGATTCCACGATCTGCCAACAGGGCGAAAGTATTACGACATGATACGATGACCTAATTTGTACCGGATAACGAGTCCGCCCACTCGTCTACAGATCTAACCTCTGCCTGAAGAGGGAATACTTTTTCGGTGAGCACACGATGTACCTCGGGATCAGCATCGATGCAGGCATCCGAGAGCACGGTGAGCGCATAGTCTTTATCCGCAGCCTCCCTCAAAGTCGATAGAACGACTCCGCTTGTAGCAATCCCACTAAGAATGAGTGTGTCTATCTGGCGGGACCGAAGAATGACCTCCAGATCGCTTCCGGCGAATGCGCTGACCCGAACCTTGGTCACAATAGGCTCGTCCGGCTGGGGTTGTACAGATTCATCAATCTGCACCGCAGCTTCCATAGCTGCCACCGCATCTGCTCCAGCCCGACCAGGAATTCCGCCGAACATTTTGTTGCGTGAACTAATTTCCGGATAACCCGGGCGGAACGCCACTCTTACGTAGATCACAGGAATCGCATGACTACGTGCAGTCTCAATCGCTTTTTGAAATGGTAGCAGGGCCTCTCTATCTTTAACAAACTGCGACACGACACTCTTTTGCATATCCATGATCAGCAACGCACTTTTGCTCATTGAATGTGGCATGTTATCCTTCTCCTTTGGAATTGAGTTTAGAAATTCAGAATAGGTCAATATTATTCTCCCGAAATAAACGGAGGAATGGTTCCGTTTAAAATTATACGGAGGTCATCCTCCGTTTGTCAACAAATCAACAGTGGGGTATATTAATGAAAGAGGTGTGATCCCATAATGTCTAATAAAAACAATCCTACTCCTGACGCTGAGGTTACGCATACCGATTCCATCGTTGCTCAGGTTCCAGAGAAGACACTGCGCGCAGATGCCAAGAAAAATCGGGACAAGCTGCTCCGTGTTGCACATGAAATTTTTAAAACAGAGGGAATAGCTGTCTCAATGGATGAGATTGCAAAGCGTGCCGGTGTCGGTATAGGCACGGTCTATCGCCATTTTCCAACGAAGGAAGATCTGTTCGGGGCTGTTATCGCCAGCCACAAGAGGCGTCTGATGGAAGAGGCTGATCAATTGCTTCATCACGACGATCCGGGCGAAGCATTTTTTCAATATTTCACCAAAATCATAAGCGAGGGAATTGCCAACAAAGCGATTACCGATGCTCTTGTTAGCAGTTTGACTATAGACACGGGCCGCTCAGAGATAGCCAATCAGTTCTGGCGTGGCATTACCCGACTGCTAGAGCGAGCGCAGCAACATGGCTCTGTGCGGGCGGATGCCAGTATTGAGGATATTAAAATCATGCTGATCGGTGTGCTTCAGGCCACCGGGAATCGAGGAATTTTCCCGGAACGCGTTATATCGATCCTGTGCGATGGTCTGCGTAGGTAATTCACTCCGGAACAAAGCTACGTGAGATTACATTTAATATTTAAAATGAGATACGAAAAAGCCTTTGCCGACCCCCAATGTCAGCAAAGGCTTTTCGTTTTAGATTGTGTTTATTGATCAATCAAGTTTGTTACTTTCAACATTCTTGCAATCAATGCGGTGACCTCAGCACGGGTCATCGTGGTCTTCGGACTCAGCACCTCTGGCCCGTTACCTTGGATGATTCCAGCTGCAATCAACTGGGCTACATCTTCTTTCGCCCAATTCGATACATTCGCTGCATCACTGTAACGTTCCAGTTCAGAATTCATCTGATCCGGGCTGATTGCCGCTTCTGGTTCAATCAGACGGTAGGCACGAGCAACCATGGCAAATCCCTGCTCACGTGTGATCTCCTGATTACCGTTGAAGTTCCCATTATCGTAACCGCGAACGATACCGAATTCATTCGCAAGGGCTACCGCAGAGCGGAACCATGCGGAATCGTTAACGTCAGGGAATAGATTCTGTGGTGCATCCTGACGCATTAAGCCCAGTCCAAGTACAACAATCTCGGCAAACTCAGAACGGGTAACCTGACGGTTCGGTGAGAATGTGTTATCTCCATTACCTTGCAAATCCAATCTTGCAGCGATGTTGTTCACATCGGTTTTGCCCCAATGAGATCTGGCATCTTCAAAATCCTGCGGGTTCCAGATAACCGAGTAACTTCCGCTACTACGCAAGTCATTAATGAGTGCATAGTAACGACTACTGATCTTGGTAACAACCGTTGGTACATGGAAGATGCTACCGTCCGGATTAATGATTACACCTGTGGTAATCCGATTCGGATCGATACCGTCCGGAAGTGCAATATACTTCGGTGCATAGCCGTTCAGCTGGTCGGATCTAACGGTTTGTCCATCTTTCGTAAACGTCAGATCCAGATCAACCGGTGTCACAAGTAATTCGTATCCTTGAGAAGCGGCTCTCGTTTCGGCGCTGTCAATCAACGCATCCGAGGAACGTGCAATATCAATATGGACATCAATATCATTCAATGCTGCATTACCAAGCTGTCTGGACACACCATTCAAGTCCATTTTACCGCCAGGTACCGGATAGATCGCCAACGGATTGCTAATGTTCAGTTTGGAACCTTGATCCACCAATTGTTTCAGTGTTTCCAGGGTTAAACCGTCCACCTTCATATCCCCATCATTCGGTGAATGAATGGCGAACTGCTGCCCTGTGCCTTGTGACATGGCGACGTTCAATTTGGCTGGATCAACTTGAACCCATGTTTGGTTGTCGTCAGAAGGCTTGGAAGTCGCGAAAGGCTGGTGACTGCCATCCTGGGTTGTTTCCAGATTATCCTTCACCGGTGCCGGAGTTGGCGTTGGTGTGGGTACTGGCGCAGGTACTGGTGTGCTTCCACTGTTACCTCCCGTATTTCCACCGCTGCCACTGTTTCCTCCACCGTTGTTACCATTGTCACTGGCTGCTCTGTTCACGTTAATTTTGTACTCCGTAACATGGCTAAGTGAGTCCGTGACTTTAACAACAATCGTATTTCCTCCAACTTGAAGAGGTAAATTCTCACTTGCACTACCACTTGTAACCTCGTTCCATTCTCCATCTCCAACAGCTATTTCAATCTTGGAAAGTGGATCAAGTGCTGTGGGCGTTAAATGGAATTGATATACGCTATTCGGCACAGAAATTGTGTACGTGTCTTTAGTCGGATCAAAGGCTGGAGACAAACTTCCGGAGGATGGGATCAACGTTTGCAGCGTTGAGGTATCATTCCCGATCACTTTGGTAAGTCCTGTCCTAGCGTTAGTCAGATCCAGAAGCGCCTGATCTACCTGCGCTTGAGTTACTGCCGGATCAGTCAACACTCGCTGTGCTTCGTTCATCGCATTATCCAATATTGCCCAGCTCGCTGGCGTATACTCAGATTCCTCTAGATCCTCGCCTGTAACTTCAGTTACTTTCGCTTGCAGCAAGGACTTATCTACAACAGGTACAGATGTCTTAGGGGTTAGCCCCGTTCTCGCATCAGTCAGATCCAAAAGCGCCTTGTCCACCTGCGCTTGAGTCGCTGTCAGATCAGTCAACACTCGCTCTGCTTCATTCATCGCATCATCGAGTGCTGTCCAGCTCGCTGGCGTATACTCATATTCCTCTAGATCCTCGCCTGTAACTTCAGTTACTTTCGCTTGCAGCAAAGACTTGTCTACAACAGGTACAGATGTCTTAGGGGTTAGCCCCGTTCTCGCATCAGTCAGATCCAAAAGCGCCTTGTCCACCTG
>NZ_JABBEA010000014.1 GCF_012912005.1 Paenibacillus sp. SZ31 | reverse complement strand
GGCTTGTCTCAAACTTTCGCGTTCATTCTGCAAGCAGAATGTTTACTCACTCGTTGTTCAGTTTTCAAAGATCAAACTTGTTTCGCTGCCGAACGTTGTTCTCTTCAGCAACTTTTATATCATAACACTTCCGAACCAACTTAGCAAGCTCTTTTTTTCAAGTTTCTTTCGAAGCTTATTTGTTTTGCTTGCGGCACTGTGTTTCTTGTGTTTTTTTGGCCGGAAATAGAATATACCATATGCACAACATAATTACTACTTGTAAAATATCCCATCTTTGAACTTCTCGTTTATTTGAAATAATCTCTTTTCAAACTATTCTTCTCGATGGCAATATCCTCTTACTATACCCTACATACACTCGCCAGTCTATTCTGTCTCAATATAGGTTACGAATAGAACCGATCAGCATCATTACGTTCTATATAATAAGAACCACAATATCATATGGGAGAATAATGCTATCTATTATTTAGATATCGAATATAGTAATTGTACTCACTCTTCAGTGATATTAATAGATTATGGTCTTCACTTCTTTACTTGTTACGCTTTGAACCTGCCCATCATTATCGTGTCGTAATACTGTCCATCCGCATGTCTACGATCCCTTTCCAAAATGCCTTCGATCTCGAACCCACTCTTTTGATATAACTCGATTGCCTTTTCGTTGGATGCTAACACGTTTAACGTCATCTTCTCAACACCAGTCTGGTCTGCCCATTCCATCGACTGTTTCAACAAGTGCTTGCCAATCCCATGTCCCCAAAACTCTCTGGCTACACACACACCGAACTCAACCTTATGGCTAAATCTCTTCAACTCTATGCCTTCACATCGAGAGTATCCCACAATCTCGCCCGCTACTTCAGCAACGAGGAACAGATTCCGCGACTTCTCGGTGTCCACATGGATGATACGCCTAAACCCGGCTGGGTCGATATATGCCTCGCCCTCTTCACGATCCATATTCTCGGTTTCTCCGTCCAGTTGTACACGAAATGAAGACAAGGCCTCTGCATCCTTTTCCTGTGCCGATCTAATCGAGTAAGATACTCCTTTAATGAAATAATCCTGCTGTTCGATAATCATAAGAACCAATCCGCCTATTCCACTTAAATTAAATATTCTATACTCTCTACTGCTCTACCCCACCTCAGACGGACTCTTGCCCGTAAGCATCTTGAATACCTGACTGAAATACGTAGCATTACGGAACCCCGTCATCTCACTTACCTCATATACCATGTAATGTCCCGACTGCAACAGTTCCAACGCTCGCTGAATCCGGTACCCGTTCAAATAACTCACGAAATTCTCCCCGGTCACCCTTTTGAACAGTTGACTCAAATACTTCGGATGCACGAATAGCCCTTTGGCAATGGCTTCAAAACTGATCTCTTCGGCGTAATGCAGCTCCACATACTGTTTCACCTGCTCTATCAGTTTATTGGTTTTCTTCTCGCCCATCTCTTTGCGTATCTGTTCGAGCCAGTTGCAGATAATACGATCCATCCAGCTTACCAGATCATGCAAAGCATATTTCGATTGAATTTCACGCAGAAAATCACTCATCGCCATTGGCTGGGGTAACATAGGGTGAAGTCGGTTCCAACTATGAATCAACGTGTCAAACAGACTGACGGCCACCACCTGTACATCCTGTATCCCAACACAGTTACCCTCTTTCAGCAGAAGGCGAATATGATGCCATACCTCTTCCGCCAGATCAGGTCTGATATCCGTCCAAGCCTCATTCCATTGACGAAGCATTAACGAATAATCGGTCACACTTGGTTCTGTATCCTCTGAAGCTTCATAGTGGTAGATACGACTTCCACCTTGAAACTCTGCTGTTTCCACCGCTTCCCGGCTCTCCAGATAAGAATCTATCACCTCACATGGGTGACTTTTGGATCTTCCTATTCCAGCACTTACTTCGATTTTAAGATACGTAAAGATCTGATCGATCATCCTCTCCACGAGTGGCAAAACCTCCTCCAGCTGATCCTCATCCTCTTGGTCTCCTAATAGAAGCAACACAAATACCTGATCCGAATAATCAACAATCTCTACCTGACCATTCATGCGCGCCGTATGCTCTTTCACTGTCTCCAGAATAATATCGGCCGCCCCATAGCGGAGAAGCTGCCAGTCTCGTTCTTTCATCCTTGTCAAAAATACGGGGCGATTCAGTTGCAGACTAATGGCGCGTGTCTGGGAGGACATATGAATGCCTATATAGTCCATGCGTTCTTTAGGCAGCTCGTCTGCCCGATATCGCGTAGTCAGCAGTTCGTGAAGAAATTGTTTGCGCAAATACGGAAGTACCCGTCCAACCTCCTGCTTGTACGTCTGCTCCAGTCGCTCATGCCGCTCTCGCACATCTTGTTCCAGCAATACCTCCCTCAGCACAGACTCAATCTCCTCCACCTCCGCCGGCTTTAGCAAAAAGTGATTTACCCCCCAGCGCATAGCTGCCCGGGCGTTCTCGAATTCGTCATATCCACTGAGGATGATGATCGGCAGATGGGGATGATCACGTCGTAACGTCTGCGTAATCTCAAGCCCGGTCATCCCCGGCAGATAGACATCCGTCATAACAAGATCGGGATGCATGCGTTGAAAAAGATCAATTGCATCCAAGCCATTCGAAGCAGTACCTGCAATGCTGAGGCCCAGGGAAGGCCAATCAATATGTTCAGTTAGTGCCTTAACAATATGCGGATCATCATCTACAAGCATAATGGTCTTCATCCTTTTTCACCGTCCAGCCACAGATTTAATTGCTCGTCTGTCTCTATGCGCGGCAGCGTAATGGTCACTTCCACGCCGCCCAACTCTCCATCGCTTAGTTGAACGCCATATCTTTTTCCGCAATACAGCTGAATACGCTGATGTACATTCCGTACACCGATGCCACACGTCTCTTCGAGTTTCCACCCCTCCGGCAAACCTTGCCCATTATCCGTGATACGAATGACGATATCCGCGTGGGTGCTTTCCGCTTCGTGCATGTGGACCTGAATTCGAAGTGTGCCTTCTTCGGGATGTGCGTGCATAACAGCATTTTCAATAAAGGGCTGCAAAATGATCTTGGGGATGTAACAACCGCGAATACGCGGATCGATATGTTCCTGATATTGAATAGAGAAGGGTAGACGCTCTGACTGAATGCTGACGTAGCAACGCGCATGCTCCAACTCATCCCGTACCCGAATAAATAATCTCCCCCCACTCAGTCCGATCCGTAACAGCTTACTGAGTTGTACAATCATACGACTGATATCCTTAGCTTCGTAATCAAGCGCGCGCCAGTGGATCATGTCGAGGGTGTTGTATAGAAAATGGGGTTTGATCTGGGCCTCAAGCAAGCCCGTCTGGGCTTCCCGCTTAGCACGGCTCTCATCCTTCACCTGTTCCATCAGCGTTGTGAGCTGTGAAGCCATATGATTGAAACCATACGCCAAATGGGCGTATTCTTCCGTAAACGAAAGTTGCACCCGAGTATCGAAGTCCCCTTTCTCCAATTGTCTCATTCGTTTAATCAATTGACGTAGAGGACGAATAATCCGCCGCACGAACAAATACGCAAGTATTGCCGAGCATAACAACCCCAGCACTGCAATGCCAAGAATCTGCCACCCTGCGTGTCTGACAGGGGATAACAGCATATAAACAGGAATAGTCTGCACCAGACGCCACTGAAGCATCGCTGGTCTGGAATATAGAACAAGCTGAGAGCCCCCGGGTTTACCGGAGACCACTTCGAACCCGTCCTCTCCACGCTGGACGTGTTGCTGAATCCATGCACTATCTATAATAGAAGAAGAGTATTCACCCTCACCACTTGTAGCGGGGTCATCTGGCCACTTAGATCCCTCGATGGGATCAGCTTCACCCATTTGCATGACGACATTGCCAGCCGTATCCACCAGCAGTACCTTGCCATCCAATACCATAGGCATATCCGCAAACCTGCGTACAATATCTGCGCGACTCAGCCGGATAAGCACATAGGCAACCGTACCCCCTCGGCTGTCAAAGATTCGCTGGGAGTATCCAATTAACGATTGACCAGATTCATTCTCGCGTAAAGGTACCCATGCTGCATCTGCCTGTTCCAGTGCATCGAACCAGGAATCACCGGATATTGTGCCTACCGGGAATATGCGATCAGGCATGGTAACAGCTACACCGTTAAATGCATCCGTGTACAACTCTATAGAAGTAATGCCTTCACTGACGACCAGCGTATGATCCAATATACGGGAAACTTCCCGCCGTTGATGAATCTGCGAAAGTCTTCCGGTCTCCATCGTTTCGAGCAGATTGGACAGTTCCCGATTGCTAGCCAAAGCATAGGCCGTTCCGGTTACCCCTGTGATGAAATCAAATCCCCGACGTGTGCTCTCGTTCAAAAGAGCCAGGCGTGCTTTGCTAATCTCGGCAAAGGTGACTGCTGAGAAGGACTGATATGACAGCCAGACGATCACCGAGACGAGCAGCAGGTTAAACGCAATAAAGCAAGTCACCATCAATGTGGAGAGCTTGCTTTGTTGCAGCTTTTGATTAATGAATGAAGACCATCTTCCTTTCCACATGCGAAAATCAACTCGTTTCGTCTTGGAATTACCCTTTGAGTCCAGAGGTTGCGATTCCTTCCACGAAGTACTTTTGACACACGATAAATACGATAAAACATGGCACCAGCGACAATACCGACATCGCAAACATCGGACCCCAATCGGATTGAGAGCTGGAATCAAGGAACAAGCGCAGACCTAACGGCACTGTATATTTGCTCACGTCACTCAGGTAGATCAACTGACTAAAGAAGTCGTCCCATGTCCACAAGAACGTAAAGATCATCGTGGTGACCAATGCTGGGAAAGCCAGTGGAATAATGATTTTGGTGTATATTTTCACAGGACCGCATCCATCGATGGTGGCCGCCTCATCCAACTCTTTGGGCAATCCCCGGAAGAACTGCACCATGAGAAAAATGAAGAATGCGTCGGTCGCTAGCCATTTCGGCACGACGAGGGGCAGATACGTATTCACCCACTCCAGGTGGTTGAAAAGGATATACTGTGGGATCAGCGTCACATGATGTGGCAGCATGATCGTCATGAGCATCAGGCCGAAGCAGATGGCTTTGAAACGAAAATTCAGTCGGGCGAAGGCATACGCCGCCATAGAGCAGGAAATGACATTGCCCAGCACGGCGCCGAGCGACAGTACGACAGAGTTGGTCAGGAAACGGGAGAACGGATTACCCTGAATTCCCGACCAGCCATTCATGTAATTTTGCCAATTCCATTCCTGCGGCCAGAACCAGGTCTCTGTAAAGATCATATGTCCCGGTTTGAACGAGCTACCGAGCATCCAGAGAATTGGATAGAGCATGACAAAGGCGATGCCAGAGATCAGCACATGTTTGCCGACGACCCACGCTGTCGAGTTCCGTTGTCCAATCATGATTTCCCACCATCCTCATAGTGCACCCACAGCTTGCTACTGCGGAATACGAGCAATGTAAATACGCCAATCAGGATCACCAGCACCCAGGCCATCGCGGAAGCATAGCCCATCTGAAAGAATGAGAATCCTTTTTTGTACAGATACAGAGAGTACATTAAGGTTGAATTCACTGGCCCTCCGCTGCCGTTACTGATGACGAAAGCCTGCGTGAACGATTGAAAGGACGTAATCAGCTGCATGACGAGATTGAAGAAGATGACGGGTGACAGAATCGGCAACGTTATATAGAAGAATCTCCGCAGAGGACCTGCACCATCTACCGCCGAGGCTTCATCATACTCGGGTGGAATCTGCTTCAGCCCTGCCAGGAAGATAATCATCGATGATCCGAACTGCCACACGGATAACAGCACAATGGAGTACAGCGCATACTTCGGATTGGCAACCCAATCGGGCGCCTTAATTCCTACCATGGCAAGAACACTATTGAGCAACCCGTCCCCACCCAGCATTTTACGCCACAACATCGCAATCGCCACGCTACCTCCAAGTAATGTCGGGATGTAATACACCGTCCGGTAAATACCGAGCCCTCGAATCCCTTTGTTGAGCAACATCGCTACAAGCAGTGCGAAGATCAATTTGACCGGTACGGATACAGCGACATATGTGAACGTTACCTGGAGTGATTTGGTGAACAGTTTATCGGACGTAAACATGGTCGTGTAGTTATCCAGACCGACCCAGGAAGGGGCGGCCAGGATACTGTAATCGGTGAACGAAATGTATAACGATACCAACATGGGACCCAAGGTGAGAAATAACAACCCGACAAGCCATGGGGCGAGGAACAGAAGCGCGGCTCCATTATGCGCATATCTCCGTTTTACCCGCCGGGTAGCTACACTCTCGATTCGGGCTTGACTGACCTGAGATGTAGTCATTTTCGCAACCTCCCCGCAGAATTAGAAGTCTGGAACGGTTTCAACGGTTTATTGACTCGATCCAAGCGTAGCCTTAGCTCCTTCAATAAACTGTGCAATCACATCCGGAGTATTACCTTGACCGAAGGCAATCTGCTCGCTTGCGCTCTTGAAACTCGTGTCCACTTCAGCAAATCCTTGCGGGTATGGCGGGTCAATCTCGCTGGAGTTCTTCGATACAATATCGATAAATTGGAAAATGGCTTGCTCTGCTTCCGGTAATGTAGGCTGCAGCTGTTCACGAATGCTGGAATTGACTGGCACCCCACGTTCAGAGCCGAGAATGGCAGTAGCTTCTGGATCATTGACCATAAAGTCAATGAACATGGCCACTTCTTTGGCATGCTTTGTTTTGCCATAACCGGAGATGAACTGACTTGGTTTCAGATATTCCCCGATCTGTTTCTCATCTACACCATGCGGAAGCACTTGTATGCCAAGCTTATGATCCTGGTTTTTATTCACCTGCTGGAATGTCAGCAATTGATTAGACCACGCAAAATCCATGGCAGCTGTTCCAAGTGAGATCGGGCGTGTCTCCAGCGCATTCGTTGTGGATGCCGTTATCTCCGCTGTGGTAACTCCACCATTCTCACGAAGTGCACCCCACATATCGAACCATTGTTGAAGCTCCTCGCTGGTAGCGGTCATCGTGCCACCGTCGAACAATCCTTTCCCGGATTGCCGGATAAACACTTCAAACATGTTGGTTGTACCTGAGATGTCTGCAGATCCATAGAATCCATCCCCTTTGGTTGCGGCGATCTTGGTCGCAATATCCCCAAAATCCCTCCATGTCCAGCTCTCTTGTGGTTCTGCGATACCTAATTCCTGAAATACGGTGGCGTCATAGATGACACCTGGTGCGTTAACTCCGAGGGTAATTGCATATAATTTATCGTCAATCGAACCGGCTGTAATCATGCTCTGATCATGATCCTCTATCCGCAGCTCTTTGCTCTCTGCAAACGGAGTCAGGTCAAGCAAGGCACCACGCCGGGCAAAGTCAGTCAGAAAGGCGTAATCCATCTGGATGATATCCGGTGCATTCGAACCAGCTACCTGTGTAGTCAACTTGTCAAAATAACCGTCCCAACCGGAGTATTCAGGCTTAATGGTGATTCCCGGATGTTTATCTTCAAACAACTGGATCACTTTGGTTGTCAGATCATGTCTAGTCTGTGATCCCCACCAGGTCATGCGCAGCTCAACCTTACCTGATGAATCTCCCTCACTTCCACTTGCTTCACCAGAAGAAGATGGTGTATCGGTGGCCCCTCCAGAACAGGCTGTAGCGAACAATAACAGGGACAGGCAGAACAGGGTTACCCACTTTTTCGTGATCATCATAAATGAATTTCCTCCCCTTCTTGCATTTATGGAATCGCTTACAAAACCTATTGTATCGGTCCATTGCTGCACATGACATAAACAAAAGTAAGCTTTCCTGTCAAAAAAGTAAGGAGTTACAGGAATCAAAAACCACCGGGAATAACATTCCCGGCGGTGATGTTCCCGTATCAGATATGATTACGGGGATACAAGACTAATGCATTAATTAAGAAGAAGTTAACGGGTTGGTATGGAAAAGATAGTATGGAAATCATTCCATTACAGCTCTTTTACGGCCTCAGACTCGTTGGAAGAAGCGCGACGATCAGCGTTGTGTTTCATATAGTTATGGTCTGTCAGGAATGGGTGACGGCAGGTGAAGTCACCTGGTGATCAGCCAAAAGATTCTTCATTTTGGCTACCTCAGTTCCTGCCAGCATCATAATGCCAATTCCGTGATTGTCATTGGTGACGGTACGCAAGTCCTGATCATAATACTCTGCCGTAAACGCATATCGTGATCCGCTGCACACCCCATGAACGTTCCCTTGACGATCAATCGCTTTGCAGATAAGTCCCTTCCATGCCCGCTGGGCAGCTGTGACGTAAGCTTCTGGGTCTTTGAACCAGCCAAAGCGTACACCTCTCGCAAAACCATAGGCAAACATCGCCGTGCAGGAGGCTTCTTCATACGTCTGCGGAGCATTCAACACCTGATGCCACAACCCACTCTCCCCTTGAAGTGCCGCGTACCCTTCACACAGCTCGTTGAAGAAATCAATTAGAGCCGGGCGCTCAGGATGCTCCGCAGGCAAAGCTTCCAATACCTCTGTCAAGGAAAACAGTGTCCAGCCGTTCCCCCGTCCCCATGGAATTTGCGTTGCCTGTCCGTATTTGAAATCATATACGTGAGACATAATCTTGAACTCAGGAATGAACAGATATTTTCGATATAATAAAAATTGTCTGGCGGCTTCATCCAGTGCGGATGAGTTTCCGGTCACCCGGGCATAACGAACGAGAAACGGCGTGCTCATATAGAGGTCGTCGGCCCACATGGTATTCTCGGCATACTCCCCCACGCATGTGCGATAAAACGCACCATCCTCCTGCCGCTCCAGACGGGAAAGCATGAAATCCGCAATCCGTTCAGCAATCGGAAGAAACGTTGGTTCATGACATTCTGAATACGCTTCCAGCATAGCTGAACCAAAAGAACCGCAGTTATCCAGCATTTTCAACATGACCAATTGTTGATTGACTGCCGGGAAACCATACTGCTCCCGATCCCATAATGAGTACTCATACATCTGGGTACATGCCTGCACATGCTCAGCCGCATAACGCGTAATATCTGGTCTCTGCAGATAACGCCCCGTCCGTAATAGACCATA
This sequence comes from Paenibacillus sp. SZ31, assembly GCF_012912005.1. Lineage (GTDB taxonomy): Bacteria > Bacillota > Bacilli > Paenibacillales > Paenibacillaceae > Paenibacillus. The sequence continues at coordinate 145,052 of NZ_JABBEA010000014.1, read as the reverse complement.
TACAGTGACACCCAATGGATAATCCCAGCGACCATAATTGGTTACACTGCCCACGGTCCATTTGTTGCTTAACATGGCATTTTCATAATAAGGTCTGATCCAAGCATCCGGTCGATCTAAGCGCCAGTACGTCTGTTCTAGCCCCGTTTGGTACACTCGGTCCGTTCGAGTCAGATCCGCCAAGTCCGGTTCAACCACCGATTCAAAAGGTCCAACATATAACCAAGACTCTCCATTAGCACCATGCACACGCTGAGGAAGTTCCAGTGAGAGCGGCTTGCCCGACACGGTTGCGTTCAAATTAAAATGCCAAGGTCCCGCCGTATCATTGCATTCACTTCGGACAAGCAGGTCACTCCGCCCAAAAGAGGCTGGTACATCCACCTCGAACGGACCCGCTTCCTTCACTTGCGCCACAGGCTTGCCGCTAATCCATATACTCAGAGAACCGGAAGATTGACCTGACAGTCGCACCGGACTCCCGGTTGAATCGGTATTGTTCAGGTGAGTCCAAGCATAAGCGTGCCGTCCAGGAAGATGCCCGTATATTCTTTCCAGAGCTGGCTTGGTCTCATCCTCATCAGACCAGCCTGTTTCAGGCAGCCACTTCAAACTGTAATCTGCTTCTTTTCCCAACAGGTCCGGTTGTGTACTCGCGGTTCGGTTCGGTTGGGAGAACACCCATCCGGCTTGTCCCTGTCTCTCCTGGAACGGAGCAAATACATTCAAAATGCGCACTTTACCTTCATCTGATCCAAACTGGCAGCCAAAGCCGGCAGGGGTGTTTTTCATTTCCAGCCAAATGGTGTTCCAACCGGGCTTGATGTCGATACTGAGCTTCACCGTTGCATCAGGACTAATCTCATCCATTACCGTAGAGCGGTAAATCAGCTGCTCATTGAAATAGAACCGAACAGGCCCATAACAGCGGACCAGCACATCCAGATTTCGGTCCTCATCCCCCCATACTAGCGCAGCTGCATAGGAAATATGGTCTTTTGGCGCATCAGGAAAGCGTTTACCTAGGTTCAGATCATAAAGCCCTTTTTCATTTTGCAAAATACCAGACTTCTGGAATACCCGATATACAAAATCAGCCTGTGCATTGGCTCCAATATATCTCTCGGCCAGTACCTTCAGCACCTGATCCTGATCTTCTCCAAATCGGTAATACATGCTCTGCGGTTCACTGAAATAGGTCGTCATCGATGGCACACTTCCTTCTCCCGTTGAAATAAAGTCTTATATCATTGCATTCATACCATCCACACTGGGGCACCAAACTAATATGCAGTAACAAAGTATAGCGCTTAACCTAGGTGCATAATCCCCTTACCGGGAAATAGGTATGTCCCTTGGTTATCTTCTGAATAGCCGAATAATAATCCCAGTATAACTGACATGTTCGGTGGTGGCTACAGATTTTTGATTACGCTTACAATTATATTCGATTTAGTCGCCTGGTCTCTTCAGATTAACTTAAATTTGAACAATGGTTTAAAAACGAGAAAACGTTACCGATATAAATACTAGATTGAAAAATTCCACTTTTTGTATCGGGAAGGAAAGATGCACATTGAATACTCTTGAATCTCTGGTAAATGCTATGCCTTTTGTTAGCCAAATGTTCCGTGACGACATATCCATATCCATTAATGATCATGAGAAAGTATTGTATTTTTCCGAAGCAAAAAGTCTGGAGATTGGCGTGAAGGTTGGGGATGAGCTGCATGATGATTATAAACATTTCAAAATGCTGACTAACAGAGATTCCCGTACCGTGGCACGCATGCCTGGTGATCTGCAGGGCAGACCTTTTGATGCCATCTTGATTCCCATTAAGGAAAACGATCAGGTCGTTGGTATCTTGGGTGTAAACTACGCGCTGGATAGCCATATGACACTGGAGACGCTGATCCGCGAAAATGAAACGACCATCAATGCGCTAGTCGGTGGCATCCAGCAGATCGCAGCACATTCGGAGGAACTTACCGCGACCTCAGAAGAGATTCTTCGTAACTCCAAGAAAGCTTCAGAGAACTCGGTCAGTGTATCTAAAGTAACGAACGTTATTCGTGAAGTATCCGAACAAACCAATCTGCTTGGACTGAACGCCATGATTGAGGCAGCCCGTGTTGGTGATCAGGGAGCTGGCTTCGGAGTGGTAGCCAGTGAAGTACGCAAGTTGTCGGATCATACGAAACAAGCAGCTGCTGATATCGAATCATCCCTAGGCAGCGTGCAAGATTCCATGAAACATATGGAGCAGGAGATCAGTCAGATTACAACCGCAACAGTGGATCAGGCCAAGCTTGTTACCGAGTTCATGGAAAGTATCGAACAGCTTAGTGAGACAAGCGCGAATCTGAAAAAGTTTGTACATCAGATGCTGGCGCTCGAATAGTAGTCCAGTTCCGCAGCACCAAGAAGAACAAACCATATTACATGTACATAGGAAATTATGTTTGAATGCAACAAAGCCTCCGGCTGCACTTCCCTTTACAGGAAGTCAGCGGAGGCTTTTTTTCGTATTTGAGGTGATATCACCTTTATGGTTTATGGTCACATGGCTGTTATATCTCTACAGCAACGCCGTAATGGTCGGACACGACTGGTCCATTTTTACCGTTCAAGACCACGGTGGAAGACTTGGCCTGGATTGGACGATTGGAGAAAATATAGTCGATCCGCAGATCGCGTTTATTGTCTGCCCAGCCGGCAATGGCCTTCACCACGGTTGCTCCATCATCCTTTTGCAATGCTGTGGTATACAGGTCGTTCCAGCCTTTGCTCATCATATAATCATAGCCTTCATCACGTACTTCAGCCACATTATTGAAATCACCCATCATATATAATGGCTGGTCCATGTAGGGGGCAAGCTTGCTCTCCGTCAACTCCCACTGTCCCTTGAAAGGTTCCTGCGCATCATCCCACCAGTTATAGTGTCCGTTCACAAACCAGGTTGCTTCACCTTGGACGACCGTCTCGATTCCCACAATCTTGCGTGTGCGGTAATTGGTATAATCCCTCATGTGAGACACGTATTCTCCAAAAGCCTGCTTAATCGGCGTCCGGCTAAGGATCGCCAGTCCTTCATCGTATTTTTGGAACCCGACATGGGCGGGTATCCACGTCCAGTAATATTGCTCTGTCAGCTGCTGAAGCAGGACGTAGGCATAGTTATCTTTTTTAATCACAGCGTCGGATTCAGTGGCATAATAAGTCTTCAGTTCTTCTTCAGAAAGCGCCGCTTCCTGCATGGATTGGTTGACCTCCTGCATGGAGATCACATCAAATTGATGTGTATTAATAAAATCAGCCAGTTGACTGATCTTGTTCAGTTGATCCTCTTCCGCCCAGGCGTGTGTGTTTAACGTAAGTATTTTCATATGTTCTCTCCTGTTGTTTGTAGTATGGCCTTTTCCTCGGCCTGCATCGTTCCTGAAAGGAATACATACCATAAGCATACACAATATGGTGCATTCTTGCATGTCGTCCGCCAGCAGAACCGACGTGTTCATCCTGACTCCTGTTGGTCTAAAATAACTTCAAATTCTTCATAACCCATGCACGGATTGACTCATAACTGATATGATGGATACAACAAATTCACAACATCACGTTATAAACGTGGTGATTACTGAACCTATGTTTACCCCAGGAGATGGAATGATGAACATACCGAATAACATGAGGATGGATGATGCGCAGTGGCAACAGTTGATCAGGCAGGTTGCAGAGCATTTTAATAACCTGACGATCATGCGTGGATTCCAATATTATAAACAGAAACGTGTCGGACCATTAACCTATTCCGAACAACAAGGGATCTCGGCCGTTGTACAAGGATCGGAAGAGTACGAGGTCACACTAAGCTTGCAGTCCCTGACTACAAGTCATTGTACCTGCCCGGTGAGTTCCGTATGCAAACATATGACAGCTGTATTGATGAGTTATGCCGAGCAACTGGAGCGACCTGTGCATGCGATTGTGAATGCGCACTCCAGTACTGCGCTCAAACAAACGACTAAACCCGTCGGGGCCATGTCCGCAGGACTATCCAGCTACGCAGATGCCGATGAACAACAGGATACGGACATTCCGGACAACCAATACAGCCAGGTCAAGGAACGTGCAACAGAACTTGCCGATCTCGAAATCTCGGAATGGCACGAACTATTCCACTCCTGTCTGAGACGGCTGGGCACTGGCACAGCAAGCACATCCTACGTACAGGAAGCAACGGACGAGCTATATGCCATTAAACCAAGGCTATCCGCTGCAATGGACCAACTTTTTGAACTTCATGTACAGCTGTACCTCATCCGATTCTGCGTGCCTCCGGCTCGTAACTCCATCACGCATACCCCCGTGTACTTGAGCTACCCTGCCCAGCTCGCGGTGGATGCACTTCAGAAAGACATTGAACGGATCTTTAACCATGCGTTAGACCTGTCAGGTCTAAAGGGAAACAAGCTTGAGCAACATTGGAACAGACTGGCCGAAACATCGGCTTATTTACGTAAACAGATGATGTCGGAGACAGCCAGCATGATGTTCTTCACTCCGATCTATCGTCAACTGTGGTTGAATTGGATTGTGCCTGAGCTTCAAGGGCCACGGGACATGCTAGCATCGGAACAGGCTATCTTAAATGATATAGAGCGTGGTATAACCGCCGCTTCGACACCTCACCAGTCAGGTGGAAGTGTCTTGGGTAGCACTCAAAGTAATGGAAGTAGTAGTGAGGGACCGAGCAAAACCGTAACACTTCCCCTGCCGCTGGTACTCGCGCAGAGCTGGATGCACTTCCATCTGGGACAAGATGATCAGGCATGGCAGCGACTCATCCATGGAAGCTCGGCCTACGGTTTCCCGCCAGAACAGCTGTTGCATTTTCTTCATGTACTCGCAGATTCGGCTGAATGGAAGCGGCTTGGGGATTGGTTGGTACAACTTGGACCCCTTCTGGCGAATCGGCGCAACACACCTTTGAATGATTACATGCATCTGTGGGATTCGGCCATTCAACATCTGCCCGATGCAGAGAACCGCATGTGGGACACGCTTGTCAGTATGCTTCCCCACTCCCGCCCAGCCTACGAGGATGCCATGCATTCGCGTGGACAGTGGCGCAGGTGGATTGATTTTCAGCTGAGTACGGGAACGGAACCTCTCGAATTCCGCGTAGCGATGCTGCAACCAATTGAAAAAGATGCACCTGAGCTGCTGCTCCCCTTCTATCATCAGGCGGTAGAGCGTTATATCGGACACAAAAACAGGGACGGATACAAAGCAGCGGTGAAGCTGCTTAAACGTCTGTCCAAAATCTATAAAAAAATGAAGCAAGAAGCGCACTGGGAGCAATTCATCACCACACTCGCCGTTCGTAACAGTCGGCTGCGCGCCCTGCAGGAAGAGCTTCGGAAAGGTAAACTGATCTCATGAGCTTAATTCATCCTTACACTGAAACGATTGAGGTTCATGTCGCTTTAACCGGATATGGCGATGCTTTGTTTTACGGAGCACTCAACACACACCACTTTGTACCGGGACAGTCGCTTAAGCATCGATTATTCGCTTGGCATGCCCCTTCCTTCTACGGTACCGAACTGGAAGTTCGGCAGATTGAGGAGATTGAGCTGGTTGTTCTGCCTGCGGAAGAAGTGATTCCCTTTTTTGCCGAGATGCATACGCTGCTTCATATTGAATGGAAGTGGGACGAGCAAGCGGAACATCTGATTCGACTAGCTCCAGCACTGGCATCCTCCATAGAGAAACGAAAATACGTACCTAGCTTCGAGGCCTACCGTGCAGGACAGCTTCAGTGGACCTGGGACCCGGATAGCTTGAAAAAGCAGGATCGATCTTCGCTTACCAAAGCGATTCAGCAAACGGACGAGAGTTATGCCGAAGGACTCGGGGCGGCTTACTCCGCCTTCGTATTCCAACGCTGGTACAGTTCGGAAGAAGCTGCAACGGATCTGAGGCGTGAATTTCCGCAGTTGTTCCCAGAGCGCGGCACTCTCCCTAAGACAGCCGGAATGGACGCCCAGTCCTGGCTCGTATCTATTGGCTGGAAAGCAGATGCCGCACCATTCAGACCCATGCTGCAGTTGCAGGAACCGGACGAGGATGAGCCATCTTGGCGGCTGCGATTGGTGTTGCAGAACAAGCTGGATGCCGCTGTATTGGTGCCCGTCATGCTGGATTCACGGGGCAGACTTGAAGGCGAATGGCCCGAGGTATGGACACCGTTCATTCTGGATCGCTCCGCCGGATGGCTGGATCAGCTGCGTGCACATCTGCCGCGTCTTGGAAGCTCCATTAGCGGCAGGCGGGATGTGCTGAGTGATCCTTTGGGAGATCAGGAAGCCTGGCAGTTTCTGACGCAGGATAGCGGGCGGTTGCTCGCAGCGGGCTGGCAAGTTCTGCTGCCTGGTTGGTGGGAAGCAGCCCGTAAGAAGAAACCAAAGTTGCGTGCTAAGGTGCAGCCAGAGGAAGGCAGTGAACGGGGACAGTCGTTCTTTGGACTGGACTCGATTATTCATTTTGACTGGCGAATTGCGATTGGTGACACGGATCTCAGCGAAGATGAATTCGCCGACCTTGTTGCCCGTAATGAACGACTGGTTCGCTTCCGTGGAGAATGGGTTCCTCTTGACCCCGACCTGCTGGAACAGATACGTCGTGCCATGGGCGGTGTAGATCGGGAACAGGGACTCTCATTCCAGGATATTCTGCACCTGCATCTGCTGCACAATGAGCAACGGGAATATCGCAACCAGAAATGGAAGGAAGGACAACAAACCGAGGAAGAGCAGCAACCACAGGATGACCAGAACATTCGGTTGGAAGTAGAGCTGAATGAGCACCTGAACCGGGTTATTGCACAACTCGGGGGCGGACAAGGTGGCGCGCCTTCTCTTCCCATTCCTACAGGACTTCATGCCGAGCTGCGATCGTATCAGAAGGAAGGTTTTGCATGGCTTGGTTTCCTGCGCAGATTCGGCCTTGGGGCATGTCTTGCCGATGATATGGGTCTCGGAAAAACCATTCAGTTCATCACGTATCTGTTACACATCAAGGATCATGAACCACGTAAACAGGGACAAGCCCCGGTACTTCTGATCTGCCCAACTTCCGTACTGGGCAACTGGCAAAAGGAAATTAGCCGCTTCGCACCCTCCATTAATGTCAGTCTGCATTATGGCGCACGCCGATTAAGTGGAGAAGAATTCCGGGAGCAGACCGAGCAGGTGGATATTATTATCACGTCCTTTGCTACGGCTACACTGGATCAGGAGATGTTACAGACTTATACGTGGTCATGTATCTGTCTCGATGAAGCGCAGAATATTAAGAATGCTCAGACCAAACAGTCGTTGGCTGTCCGCAGCTTCCCTGCGAAACACCGCATTGCCATGACAGGTACGCCGATCGAGAATCGGTTGTCCGAGCTGTGGTCGATCTATGACTTTATCAATCCAGGATATCTAGGCAGCGGACGGGCATTCCAGACTCGCTTTATCAGTGCCATAGAGAAGGATAAGGATGAGCAGCGGATGCAGGATCTGCAGCAATTAGTGAAACCGTTCATGCTGCGCCGGAAGAAAAAAGATCCGAATATACAGCTGGATCTGCCGGACAAAAACGAGATGAAGACTTACATTCACCTTACGGGCGAACAAAGTGCATTGTATGACCAATCCGTGCAGGCCCTGATGGATAAAATGAAAGAGCTGGAAGGCATCAAGCGCAAAGGTGCGATCCTCTCAGCCCTAACTCAGCTTAAGCAATTGTGTGACCACCCGCTGCTGCTGACAAAAGAAGCTTTGCCGGAGGAACTTCCCGAAGACGGTGCACTGACATCTGCTTATGACGTGTACAGCCCGCAAGATATGGCGATGCTGATTAGTCGCTCCGCGAAGCTGGAACGACTGATGGAACTTGTCCGCGAATTACGGGACGAGGGCGAGCGATGTCTGATTTTCACCCAATACATCGGTATGGGTCAGATGCTGCAACAGGTATTGCGTCAGGAGTTGCAGGAACCTGTGCTATATCTGCACGGGGGTACGTCCAAGACGGGACGGGATCGTATGATTGAGGAATTCCAATCCCGTACATTGCCTGAGGATAAGCAACCGTCCGTCTTCATTCTGTCCATCAAGGCTGGCGGTGTGGGATTGAATCTGACCGCAGCCAATCATGTATTCCATTTTGACCGCTGGTGGAACCCGGCTGTTGAGAATCAAGCTACCGACCGGGCTTACCGGATGGGTCAGACCAAGGATGTTCAGGTGCATAAGTTCATCTCTCTTGGCACATTGGAGGAGCGGATCGACGAGATGTTGGAGAGCAAACAGCAGCTCAGCGATAACATCATCACAAGCTCCGAGAACTGGATTACCGAATTGTCGACGGATGAGTTGCAGGATCTGTTCACTCGGCGTCGTGACTGGTCGGGCTAACCTGGATTAGATGAGATATATCATAAAAAAAGAGAAACAAAAAGAGCGAAGTTTCGGAAAGTAAATTCCGGCTTCGCTCTTTTTGTGTTGTTGCAGTTAATTATCCGTTCTTAACGCATGTTACCGATGATGGATGATCTTGAATCCTGCATTTTTTTGACAAAGTTCGTCATGACATCAAACGCTTCATTGCGCTTGTTGGACATGGACTGCAGACGAAGCATGTCCATCTGTTGCGAGTTGCTTGCAGCATCAATTTGACCTTTCAGCTTTTGAACAGCTGCTTCATCCCCGTTTTGCTGGGCTATCTGCAATTGAGAGTTCAAATCCGCGATCTGTTGATTACGGTTCTGTACCTCCTGGATTTGCGTTTGCAATTGTGCATCCAGTAATTTGGTACGTTCTTGTTGGACCATCATCAAAGCTGTTTCGATATCCATACTGCTAAAGTTGATAGGTGTTACGCCAGAGATGTTGGAGACGGAAACTGTGCTCGCTGAAGCAGAAGAGACGATAGATACTGCAGCGACAGCAGCAACTACGGATGAAGCGAAAAATTTACCTGAACGTTTCATGACTGTTCCTCCGAGTCCATATGTAATATGTACCAGTTTTTTGTTGGTATCTTCCGTCATTCTAAATCAAAAGTACTAGTTGTACAATCAAATTAACTTCAAATTTGAATTAATTTCGTTTCCCCTTACACACGCCTACCTCCCCTTACAATTTGAGTAAATTAAGCAGGACATACTAAGTAAAAGTGCATTCTTACGGGCATATTTACTACGACTAGTTTGTTCTTTACTCCTACGCTTGAAAGTCACATTGGAGATCGACGGTATGTTCATGATTTTACTTTAGAAAATGGTTATGTTATATTTAGTAATAGGTTTTACACAATTTAATTTTGTGATATTTAATATAAATGAATGTTATATACTTTACGGGAGGTTTTTTTATATGAAAAAGATACTAGTTGTTCTCACAAATGTAGATAAGTACGCAACGAAGGACGAGCCTACCGGCTTGTGGTTAAGCGAAGCAACTCACTTTATTGAAGAGTTTGATCACAACGAGAATGTTCAGATCGATCTGGTTAGCCCTAAAGGTGGGAATGTACCTCTTGATCCGAAAAGTCTCGGCGATTCTCTGGATGAGAGCACCAAAGCCTATTTCGAAAACGAAGCGTTCATGAACCAATTGAAAAATACGTTGAAACCTAGCGAAGTAAACGCGAGTGACTACGATGCAATCTACTTCACAGGGGGGCACGGTACGATGTGGGATTTCCCAGACAATGCCGAACTTCAAGAGCTTTCTCGTGAAATCTATGAAAAAGGCGGCGTTGTATCCGGCGTGTGCCACGGGGTTACAGCCCTGTTGAATGTGAAGCTGTCCAACGGCCTGCTTTTGATCAACGACAAAACCGTTTCCGGCTTCACGAATGAAGAAGAAACATTGGCTCAACAAACCGAGTATGTTCCTTTCCTGTTGGAAGATGCATTGAGAGAACGCGCTGCACAATACGATAAAGCTGCTGCATTCAGCTCCTATGTCACAACAGATGGCCGCGTGGTCACAGGACAGAATCCGCAATCCAGCAAAGCTGTAGCTGAAAGTGTTAAACAACTGCTGGGTCTGTAAAATAAACCGATTGATCCCTCTCCTCCCCCAGGAGATCATATAGATGTACAAAGCAAAACAGCACGTGATCCGTCATGACCTGACGGAACATGCGCTGTTTTTTTCTAGTGATTTGTAGAAGCAGAAGCTTCCGTAGCTGTTCCTCCAGCCAAACGCTTCACGATATAAGGCACGGTCACCGACGTCAGGATCACGGCAAACGCAATCTGAGCGATAGCTGTGTCCACATATGGCGCATACGCCGGATTGAACCCGGCAGCCATCGAAGGCACCACCATGGACAATCCAGCTACCGAACATGTCGCAGCCGCTGCGTAACCGGGCCGTCTTAGTATCGTGCGATCGATTCCAATGAGCGGCAACATGCAGATCAGCAAAAATAACACTGTGACAAGCAAGCCAGCCAAACTGGATTGAAATGCAATACGCAGATCAATATTGGACCCAAAGCTTGTACCCAGGAAAGGCAGCAGAATCAGTGTTCCCGGAGCGAACATCTTCTGTATATTGCTGTCCAGATTACCAAGCAGTATCCCGATGAAGAAAGGTACTAGCGTAGCAAGTACACTGAGATAATCGATACCGACACCGCTTGCCGAATTCAATATCATGACCGGAATAACCGGTACGGCGATCAGATTCAGAATGCCAAACGCAGCACGATCCACATCATCTCCATATGTGTTCATCAAGGCCAGATATAATCCCGGATTACAGCTGGTCAGAACGGCAATGAAGGCTACCGCAGAAACTCCTCCGACCCCACTTATGCCAAAAAAGTGTACAAACGCCCAGCCGAACAGACAGCTGATGAGGATACGCGAGATACAGAGCACCCCTGCTCTCTTCAAGGTCACCAGAAGCTGTGACAAGTTGAGTTGTGTTCCTGATATCAGTAAAATCATACCGATCAGCACCATGGTACCTTTCGATGTGAACAGCGCTGTTGTTGGATCTCCGATCTGAAAAAACGATGGAAACACCGTGTTAATGACCGCGGCAGCCAGCATAGGAACAATCAGCAAGCCGCCGGGTATTTTTTTGATACGACCCAGGATGTTCATGGTGCGTTACAGTTCTGCTCCGTTGGTACGGATCACATTCTGATACCAGAAGAAGGAATCCTTACGATATCTTTTCAGCGTACCATTGCCATAGTCGTCCTGATCCACATAGATAAATCCGTACCGTTTGCTCATCTCGGAAGTCCCTGAACTGATCATGTCGATTGGCCCCCACATCGTGTATCCCAACACTTCGACCCCATCCGCAATGGCGAGTCCCATCTGTTCGATATGTTTGCTCAGGAAATCAATCCTGTAGGGATCGTTGATCGTTCCATCTTCATTCAGTTTATCGTAGAAACCTGAGCTATTCTCCAGAATGAAGACAGGCTTTTGATACCGATCATAGACGAGATTAAGCGTATACCGCAAGCCAATGGGATCAATCTGCCAACCCCACTCGTTAGCGGGCAGATGCGGGTTTTTATATACGCTGTGTACATTACCTGCCGTTAGTTCGAGCTGCTCCGTATCACTGCTGGAAATCATCGAGTTATAATACGACATCCCCACGAAATCAGCCGTGTGTGCGCGAATGCTATCCAGATCGCCATCCTCGATATTCAGCTGGATCTCCTTGTTTTTGAAATACGTTTTACTATAGTAAGGGTATTCGCCTTTATTAAGCACATCCAAGTAGAATTGATTTTTCATCTGATCATCCTGTTGCATCTGGAGTGCGTCTTCCGGTTTGCAAGTGTAAGGATACGTTGTAAAATAAGCCACCATACTTCCGATCTGGTTATTCGGATCAATCTCATGAGCCATCTTGGTTGCCCTGGACGCAGCTACAAATTGATGATGCAGCCCCTGGAACAACATTTCCTCATAATTCGGAGCATCATAATCAATGATTCCCAGCGTTTTGGCCGATGCTTTCACGCTCATGTTGATCTCGTTGAACGTCACCCAATATTTCACTTTGCCCTTGTAGCGATTGAACAGCACATCACAATAGTTCACATACAGATCAATCAATTTGCGGTTATACCATCCTCCGAACTTGTCCATCAGTACAATAGGTGTATCAAAGTGACTGATGGTGATCAGGGGCTCCATACCCTGTTTTAGACATTCATCAATAACCTGATCATAGAACTCTAGTGCCTTTTCATTCGGAGCGGCATCGTCGCCACCTGGAAATACTCTAGCCCATGAAATGGAATACCGGAATACTTTGAATCCCATCTCGGCAAACAAGGCGATATCCTCACGGAAAGAATGATAGAAATCAATTCCCCGGCGCTTCGGATATTTAACCGTATCCGGGTCATTTCTGGCCTCTTCAATCATCTCCCAATTCACTCTGATCTGCTTGGTCACTTTGCGATCGTTCTTCTCGTTAAACTTCATTACTTCTGGAATGGTCAGGCTCTTGCCATCTACATCATAAGCTCCCTCTGCCTGACAGGCAGATAGTGCACCACCCCATAGAAAATCTTTTGGGAAATTGGAATTCGTCATTTTAGTGTCCTCCTAATATTAGTGTCATTAAAGTCCTATTTCAGGGTTTATGGGATCAGCTTCATTAGCGCTTCGCTCTCCCGGATCGGGCCGCTGGTCGCTGTAGTCAGCACATCTCCGTACTGTTGCATGTTGGTTACCACAATCGATGTAATCGTGTTATATCCTGCTGACGTAATGCCTTCTGGATCAAACTCCACCAACAAATCGCCTGCCTTGATTGTCTGTCCCTGTTCGATATGGGCGTTAAAATATTTCCCTTTCAGACTGACGGTATCCACCCCGATATGAATCAGGATCTCGACACCATTCGCTGCCTTCAAACCGATGGCGTGTTTGGTGCGATAAAGCGCCTCGACTACTCCGTCAAATGGAGCGTATACCTTGCCATCTGTCGGAACGATTGCAATGCCTTTACCCATTAACTCTTGGGCAAATGCCTGATCTTCCACTTCAGAGATCGGTTTGATCTCCCCTGTCATTGGACTAACGATAAGCATGTCAGAAGATGTGGATGTCTGTGATGATACGGACGCTGGAGTCACCTCTGTGGCAACGTCTGTTTGATTGCTACTTACTTTATTCGTAGCTTGCTGCTTCGATTTATTTCCATCTGTATCTTCCTTGATGCCCGCTAACAGCGTGAACACAAAGCCGAGTACAACTGCGGCAATACAACCAATAACGACATACATGTAACGATCAGAGGTATACGTGCCAATTGCCAATACACCTGGAAGTGAAATTGCATTCGCTGTTGTATGCACCAAGCTGTAAAATCCACCAACTAATCCGCCTGCCAGACAACCTGCGAAAAACGGACGTTTGTATTTCAGCGTTACACCATAGATCGCCGGCTCGGTAATCCCGAACAACGCAGTGAATCCACTCGAAGCAGCCGCCGATTTCATCGTTTTACTCTTCGTTAGGACAAACACACCGAAGGCTGCTCCAGCCTGAGCCAAATTCGCCGCCAGTGCCGTTGGTAACAGCACGGTTGCACCCAGTGTAGCCACTTGTTGAACCTGAATCGGCATGATGGCATAGTGCATACCGAACATGACCATGATCGGTTTGAAAAATCCAAGAATCGCACCAGCAAGAACACCTGCGGTTGAGAACAATGAGTTAATGCCATTGGTCAACCAGTCACCGATATATGATCCTACTGGGCCAAGCACGATTAGTTCCACTGGAATCATAATGAACAAAACAATCATTGGGGTAAGCAGGACCTGCAAAAACTTGGGAATCACCCGATTGACGATCGGATACACATAACTCATAATCCATACCGCCAGAATGATTGGAATGACGGAAGAGGAATATTTCATCAACAGAATCGGCATGCCGAGAAAATCAATGCTGTTCACACCCGTCTCGGCAATCTGGGACGCAGCGTTCAGAATGATGGGGTGCATCAGCCCCGCAGCAAGAGCTACCGCCAAATAGGGATTGGTTTTGAAACGGTTTGCTGCACTGACAGCCAGGAAGAATGGCATGAAGTAGAAAATACAGTCCCCGATCATGTTAATGATCGTCAGGAAACCGGAGCCCTCCAGGTAACCCATTGCGGTTATAACGGTTGCCAAACATTTGATCATCCCGCAACCAACAAGTGCTGGCAGAACAGGCGTGAATATACCTGCGATGGTTTCAAGCACTACGTTGACGGGGTTACGTCTCTTTTTTGGTCCACTGTCTGTAGACTCCGTAAGCTCGCCAATATGGTCAGAAGTTAGATTCTTCACTTCACTGTATACCGCGTCTACTTTGGCACCGATAACAACCTGAATCTGTCCACCGGAATTTTGTGCCTTGAGCACGCCTTCAAGCTGATCCAGCGCCTTGAGGTCTGCTTTGTTATCATCCTTCAATACGAATCTCAAACGGGTTGCACAGTGTGTCAGACCCGATATATTTTGCTCGCCGCCAACAAGATCAAGTACGTTTTTAGCCAAGTCTTTGTTGTTCATGACCCTTCTCCTCTACATCAACTGAAATGTTTATATAAAAAATGACCAAGCCGGGGAATCGTCATTCCCTACGCTTGGTCATGCCTGATCGAATCAGTAACAGTCCAATATGGATTATTTGGTTAGTTCGAGATTAATCGTTGAATATGCAGAATCAGATATAATTTTTCATCATCCGAACAGGTCCAGCCGTAATTGTTTTTCAGAAAATCAGCAATCTTCTCCACACAAGCGAGTTCCTTCGGGAACTTCTCTTTGACCATCAGGAAAAGCGATTCATTCTCATCCTTGAGCGATTTACCGCTCATCTGTCGCATGATGAAATATCTTATATGTGTCGCAAATCGCATAAAGTGAATGGAGTCTTCCTGAAAATCAATTTTGAGAGCATATTTGATCACGGACAGGATCTCACCCGTAACTGTGGTCACCTTAGTGGTATCCGTCATCTCTCCGGAGCCAACCTGTGCATTAACAAAATGCAGAGCAATTAGTGTTGTTTCAGCTGTCGGCAGAGTAATAGCCATTTTTTCCTGAATCAGTTTCAGCGCAGCCTCCCCCACCCGGGTCTCGTCCGGATAGAGTGTCCGCACTTCCCATTCCAGCGGATTTTTGATACTGATGCCTTCTCTGGTTCGAGTTAATGCAAAACTGATATGGTCGGACAGGGTGAGAAGCAGGTTCGGGTTAAATGTTTTATTCAGAATCTGACTGCCCAGCTTGATGACTTCCTCCGCGAGATAAATATCCTCAATTGGAATGCTGTTCAGCAGGTCATACATACGGATATTTTTCGGTGCTACGAAAATTTTCTCCACCAAGTCCGTCTCTGTCAGCTCATAAGGCGTTTTCAGAAATCCTACCCCTTTACCTACGACAAATACTTCTTCATTGTTATCATTAATGGCAATCGCCACGTTGTTATTCACTTTCTTAATAACCTTCAATGTCCTCACCCCCCGATGAAAATAAAAAAAGACCGAAAGCGATTACAGTTAAATAATCGAATTCGGTCATGCCTGGTTCGCCCAGTAACAGTCCGTGTTATGAATATAAGTATTATTATAGGCCTGTTCACAAGAATGTCAATCCTTCTTTGTCAGGGAATACATGCCTCTGCAAAGCAGATGAAAAAAGTATTGCGCTATGGTACAATGAAGGAATTGTGTATTCACAGACAGACAAGTGAATGAAGGTGCTGAATTGATTCTGGATCAGCGCTCTTTATCCATGATTATGCTGCCATTCTAGGGAGGCTTATGGAACAACCATGCTCATTATTGGTATCGCCGGAGGAACCGGCTCCGGTAAAACGACGGTAGCTCGCTCCGTCATAGACCGTCTGGGATCAGGTAAGGTCACATTTATATCCCAAGACAATTATTACAAAGACCAGTCGCAGCTCACACCTGAGCAACGCCGACTCACCAATTACGATCACCCGTTTGCATTCGATAATGATCTGTTGATTGAGCATCTCACCCTGTTGAAAAAAGGCCAAGCGGCGTATGCTCCCGTATATGACTTCACCATAGATAACCGTGCTGCCAATGAGACGGTTGAACTGGCACCGAACCATATTGTCATTGTAGAAGGATTGCATGTGCTAATCGACGAACATCTTCGCAGTCTGCTGGACATCAAAGTATTTGTTGATACTGATTCTGATGTGCGGATTTTGCGGAGAGTACTGCGGGATATTGAGGAACGCGGACGCACGATCCAATCGGTGTACAAACAATATCTCGAAACGGTAAAACCGATGCACGATGCGTTTATCGAGCCATCCAAGAAGTATGCCGATATCATTATTCCAGAAGGCGGACATAATGAAGTAGGCATTCAGATGTTATCCATCCTCACCGAGAAATACCTTACCGGAGAGAATTGGAACGGCTCTTAATTTGTTGCAAAGCAACACAACAGAAATCCAGGTTACGATACAGCGTAATCTGGATTTTTTGTTGATTTTTCATTTATAATAGTCCCCAATAGTTGAAAGGAGAGTCACCCCTATGGCTACTTTTGAAGAGTTCATGCAACATGACATCCGGGTTGGTACCGTGGTGGAAGTCGAACCCTTTCCCAAGGCTCGCATTCCCGCTATTAAAATGACGATCGACTTCGGTCCACTTGGCCTGAAACATTCCAGTGCTCAGATTACCCAGCGCTACACGCCTGACATGATGATCGGCAGACAGGTCGTTGCTGTAGTTAATTTCCCACCCCGGCGGATTGCCGGTTTTGTCTCTGAAGTACTTGTGCTTGGCGGCGTGCCTAGTGAAGGCGATGTTGTCTTGATCACACCGGATAATCCATTGCCTAATGGAACACCGATAGCCTGATTTTATTTTTGATTAAGAAGAATATGGGCTTTTCAAATGTTTGGAAATCGAGTATTCTTGATGTATTGATTATTGAATTGACTATTGATGGAACTACATATGTTGGAGACCTTAAAGCATAAGGCTATGAATCTGCGGATTCGTGGCCTTTTTTTGTGTTTTTTGGAGGAAATATAGGTCTGGAGCATTAGTAAAAGTTCTATGCAGAGGAGGGAATATATTGATAAATCATACCAACAGCCTAGTTATACATGGTAGAATATTGATTATTATTACAAATTTAGTATCTAGTAGCCTGAAAAGTACATATCAAGGTGAAAAACTCACAATTGAGAGGAGTAAGTTTCATGAAAAAAATGATGATTTCCGGCGTAACGGCATTGGCTTTATTAACAGGGGGTATCGTAGGTTTTGGAGGCGTTGGGAGTTCTGTAGAAGCCGCACAAGCTACAACTAAATTCAAGGACGTTCCAGCTACACACTGGGCATCTTCAGCGATTAATTTGGCCGTAGAACAGGGGTATTTCAAGGGGTATGCCGATGGGACATTTAAACCAAGTTCACCAGTCACCAAAGCTGAAATGGCAAGTATCCTGGGACGTTTGTCCGACCAGCCTAATGCAACGACACAAGAACAAAACAATTTCACCGACATACCCGAGTGGGCAAAAAGCGGTGTCTCTACTGCTATCGCGAAGGGTTTTATCAACCCTTCTAATTATAAGGGAAAACTGGATGCACAAGGCGCTCTTCAACGAGGTGAAATGGCTACTTGGCTGACGCAAGGGCTAACCGTGGTTGATCCTGAGTACAAACAAGCACTCTCTGATGTGACCAACACTGTTGTGCCTGCAAAAGAATATTTCACAGGTAAACTCGCAAGCACTCAAAAAAATGCAGTAGCCATTGCCCTAGGAACGGGACTGATGAGTGTAGCAAACGATAAAACATTTGGTGTGGATCGTACCACAACACGAGCTGAAGTAGCTGTGTTAATTGTCCGTTATGCAGCAGTTGCCAAGACAAAACCTGCCGATTCCCAGGGTTTGAATGAGCTGCGAGCGGTGGGTTTGACGGGAACGAATTTGAGTATTATTGCACCTAGGTATCAGGTGATTTCCGAGAACAATTATCCTTACGACTACAGCAAGGTAACTGGGGACTTCTCCAAAATTCGCAATCAAGAAATAGTTACCAAAACTAATTACGCTGATCTCAAGGTGAGAAATTGGATTGTTGTTAACCCCTATGTTACAGGTAACGATAGAAGCATTTACTACCCTGTCTTTGTAGATGAGAAAGACAAACTGGTAAGAGGTGCATATTATTCATTTGTTGAATTCGATCTTGGAATAAAGAACACTATGAATCAATTACAAGGGGGAAGTCTAATTAACTCTCCTACTATTAACCCTCTTAAATCACCTAATAGCGAAGCAATTTTTAGTTACAGCGCGCCTCGTATCAGTAATTTACTTGGTACAAAGGGAGTATTTAATGTTAAGAATCCTATTTATTGGGCAGAAGGTTTATTACATTTCGACAAAGAACTCAATCCAGAAGTTTTACTCACTCTAAAAAATGGAACGGTTTTCAGAGTAAGACCTAATTAATAATTAATGATAAGGGTGAAATAATGTGTATTTGCTTAAACTATTGAAAAAAATACTTCTCGCAAGTCTCGCATTAAGTGTAGTCTTCATTTCACCTCCTGCTGTTTTTGCAGGAGGTGGTCCTGGGGACAAACCCATTTTGCAATCTTCCAGAATAGAACCTTCTACTCCCTCAAAATCACAGAAAAAAATAATACCTCTTCAAGGTAAGGGAACTACTAATATCGGGATTTATATCTTTCAACTAGATAATATGAAATGGAAAGTAGTTGGAGAATGTAACGGACAAGAGTTAGGTAATAATCCTGCTACCAATAAGCCAAATTCTTCGATAATATGTGTTAATTTGTCTTTAGAATCCCCTAGTTATCAGCCTTTAGAGTATTTAGATAAACAAGGTAATCCGCATCCAAGAACTGAGATTACTTCTACTTCCATTTCTCCTATCTATATGGATAACACAGCATACTATCGGCCTGGACTACCTATCTTGTTAAATGTAGAATCATTTACTGAGAAAAAGACAAAATTTTCTGTGCAAATTGGTGCAGCTATTGAGCCTACTGAATACAGACCCTATGAGTTACCCAAATATTCTGCAGATTATCTATTTAACACAGATCTATACTGGGAAGGCCAAGCCGAAATAACCAAAGAGATCAACCTCACTGCTGGTGGGCAACTTAGCTTGAACCAGTCCAAACAACTTAATGCAACAGTCAAGACGAAAACTGGAGATGGAAACTTTGGAGCCGAGACCAATGTAAACACCGGCAGCGGTGGTACAACTACATGGGAATCAACCAATTCTGGTGTCGCTACCGTTAGTAATTCCGGATTAGTCCAAGCTGTCAGTAGGGGAACTACAACCATCACCGTACTGTGGGAGAAAGATGGATTTGAGTTAACTACCACAACAAACATTGGTGTTGAAGAGAGCCCAGGTACGGGTGGGGGCGACGGTAACGGAGGCGGTGGTGGAGGTTGCACGCCAACGATTGGACCACCTTCTGCTGGAACCATTATGAGCATGAGTGATCTCGATCCAAATTCCATCGGTGTTATCAAGTCAGATAACAGAGATAATGAGACATTCAATGTGTTGAAAGGAATCCCTACTTCTGAATCACTCTACACAAATGCCTTTGCTGACAATTACCTGTTTAAACAAGCCTGGGCGAAAATGAGCGGTAAAGTTACATACAACTGCAATATCACAATCTCTTACGACAGAGAATGGACAGTACCTGGACCAGAAATATGTGATGATGATGGTTGTACACCAGGACCGCCTGTACCCGCGAATGACACGGTACCCAAGCCATACACTTTCCAAATCACAAGAGACTACTCCTACTGGAAAATTAACAATCTGGAAGTATATAAGATCGCTAAAGCAACCATGAACAATTACGCTTTGCCCGGAGAGACTGTTACGATGAATCCAACAGGATACACACCACCAACACTGGAATCTAGAAATGATGAATCCGTAGAAAGCCATGTACGACCAGGACAAACCACTGCAATCTCTTATACTCCACCCAAATTAACAGGTGGTTTGAACCAACCTCCCAGTGTGCCTGATGATACCTCACGGTTAAAAGGGATGGCTGAAACCAACACACCTCAAAGTAAAGTGAACAATGATTTGGTCAAATTCAACAGCACAACCATTATGAATGATGTGGAAGCAACCAAAGATGGCCCAACACCATCCAACATTCCTAATCCAACGACGATCGGGCGTGATGTGCTGTACAAACCAGGTAATATGATCAGCAATTCCCTGCTGAATAAAGCGAACACCACAAGCTCGGGTGAGATCTATTACGATTTGCTACCGGGTAACGTAAATGGCGGCTCCAAC
This sequence comes from Paenibacillus sp. SZ31, assembly GCF_012912005.1. GTDB lineage: Bacteria > Bacillota > Bacilli > Paenibacillales > Paenibacillaceae > Paenibacillus. The sequence continues at coordinate 124,599 of NZ_JABBEA010000014.1, read as the reverse complement.
AAAATATTTCCGATTAATGGTATCAACACCGTCACGGTGCACACTCCCGTCGTCAACTACGCCTGGGTGTCGGATGATCAGCCGCATAATCAGAAAACCGTGCCAGACCCAACCAGCGCTGCACTCATTCTGGAACGCCCGTTCATTGTACGAATCCCTACATCGGGACAGCACTTGGACGCAGCGAGTTATCCTGGTTATGGGAATCGGGACTATGCCAAATATTTTCGGATCAAACAGGTGCAATTCCCGTTTGATGTCTATAACGCTGATCGGAGTCAGTTTATCCCTGCCAAGACATGGGTGGATATTCCGGTTAATCAACTGGACACCACATTCTATCTCCCTGTATGGGTAGACGAAGGCAAATACCATATTGTATTCCGCAATATTGCAGAGAATGCACCTGCAAACTTTACCGAGCAACAGGATGCCAATACCAATCTGGCACATCATGTTGCAGCGGATACTGTACCGGTAGATGTCATCGGAAGGTTATATGATTTTCACGTCACTGATATCTCCGATTACAACTGGGAAAATGTATTTCGCAAGCGGTTGGGTAGTCCCGAACCAACGGGCTATAGCTACTGGACCGGGATGAATAGCATTGATGGTGATCCGCGAGGTAACCTGGCTCCATTTGTATTGCCTATTCGACCAGGAAGCCATCCGGCGCAGGGATTCGCTAACGCGACTGTAAAGACAGGATACCATTTCAAGTTCGATCTGAAGACCAAGGGCAATATGTTTGGCAAACAGGATGGTATTCGAATTACACCCACTTTTGCTTTTGTGAGTAAAGACGGGTCCTCCCGGCAAGAAGTGGATCTTTACTACCATCGAGGCCAGGAACGCCTAATCCGTATCGGATCGGCTCAGGATCTGGAGAAACGCTTTGTTGTCCTTAACTCACGTCTTCGAAATGTACCCGGCACAGAGTTAGGCGATACAGCGCGTTACCAGTATACTTATGAACTGTCAGCGGAAGAACGCAACCAACGTACGTTGGCAGAACATATGGTTCTCCTGGTCGATCAGACCTCTCATCAAAAAACATGGGTAGGTCGTTATGACTGGATGATCCTGCCCGCTCCGATTCGGACACTCATCGGGCCCAAAACGGACATTCCTTCCGGGGTCAACGTGGACCGGGCCAATGCAGCAATCCAACGTTGGTACGGGGAGTACAGCTTGCCCGCCGATGTATATGCTGTACCAAAAGGGAAGGATCTCGAACCCCTTGCCCGACAAAATCAGCTAGATGAGAAATCGAAGATTTTTCTAAAGAATGGTTATATCGTAGTCAACTTCAACATGGAGAGCCTGCGGAATGGAAATACAGAGGCAGCCCATCTGCAATATATTCATGCGCCGCTGATGAATCAATGGCAGATGGAAGGTTTCAACAACACGCCAACTGACAGCCAAGGCAGAACCTGGCCGCTGAAGGATGGTGATATTGTCTTTTATCATGCTGATCAGTCCAGCCGGAATGACTTCCAATCCCAAGTACCGCACTAGTTTGAATCTCTCATGTCAGCACGACTGGTTAAGCATATGTAGCCAACTACATGTGGACAGAAGAGTCTATATGCGGAGTACCTCTCCAAAATAAGACTGAATATCTGTATACCGATAATCACCCAATGAAGCAATCAATATATATATGATGAAATAGCCATGAAGTGCCAGACTGAGTACTATACAGCCTGCGCAAAACTATGGTGTACTGAACCACATACGATAAAGCATTCACAAGTGATTCCAGTGTCACATCCCAACTACACACAACATGCCTGTTATACAACAAAAGGGTTATCCTGAAAGTCATCTATGGACTTCTGGGGTAACCCTTTTTGCATCATTCTCTTTTCATAACCTGACTTAGACTATAAAGAAAACCCACACATCAGTATTATCCTGACAGACTTTCTCCAGGAGACAGGTAGGTTAGCAGGAACGTGATGCCGAACAATACGACAACCAGTTGTAATAAACGTTTAACGATATATCTGCTCAAGTGCTCTAACGCCCTTCCCCACAACTTTATGTCTGTGCCATGATGTTCTTCTTCCATAACAAAAAAGCGTCCCTCTCCGTGTTACTGGATGAGGACGCCTTAAATAAACAGATTTTCAGAAAAAATCATGCTCTCTAAACACCTTCCTATCTCCCGTAGGGTACTACTGTGTTTGTTAAACCTCGCAGGTCCAGAATCATCGTCACTTGCAGCTCCTTCCCGGCTTAAACCAGTGGATTTATCGCTACCTGACTCCTCTGTTACAGTGGCGGGACCGCGCCGGTATTACACCGGACTTCCCTATTAAGCTTCCACCCTGACGGGAGAAGCACCAAGTTCCACATATTCAATTACACTTCTGTATCAAAATAGCGGGACAACGTTTAATGATCGAAACTTTTCTTTTAAATTTGAAGCAATAGGTGCATCTAATCGCGAATTCTCGAACCCTTCGGAGATACGCCCGTCACTCGCTTAAACATCTTCGAAAACAATAATGGGTCCGTATAGCCAACTGAATGTGCCACTTCACTGACCGACAGCCCTGGATTCTGTAGAAGTTCAGCAGCTCGATTCATGCGGTACTCCAGGAAAAAGGACTGTAGCGACATGCCATATCGCTCTTTGAACAATCCCGATAGATACGTGCGATCTAGCCCCACGGCGTGAGCAATATCCAGAATGGAGGTTCGCTGGCTGTACCTGTTCTCCATAAACTGAACTGCTTGCCTGATGTACTCTTCTTTGTTCGAAAGAAGCTGTCCCTCCTCTTCCTCTACCGGTGACGATGAGATCAACTCTGCTATCAGGCGGTACAAGAGACTCTGGTTCATCACATCGCCTGACGGACGCGTGGAAGCCTGAACCATCTCCGTATACAACTGATCCATCGTATTCGTATCACGCGCATCATACACTGGATGCTCCGGGCTCAATCGGGCACGTTGCATGAATGCCTTGGCTTGAACACCTTTGAATCCAAACCACGAATACGTCCATGGCTCCTGCGGATCTGCCTCATAATGAATAAGTGTGTCCGGGAGAATGACAAAACCCTGCCCCTGGGTCAACTTGTATTCTTGGTCCCCCATGTACACAGTGCCCCGTCCTTTATGGATGTAATGCACAACGTAGGAATCACGTACACCCGGTCCCCAATAATGCGCAGGATCACACGCCTCCCACCCGAAAAACAGCAAGACCAGCTCCATCTGTGTCCAGCCCGTGGGAACCACATTCATCTCGATCGGACTCATTCTACGCCCTCCCTCCTTACTTCCTTTCGATGATCACTATCTATACCCTAATAAAATTATAACAGCTAAAGTGGATAAATATCAGCTGAAAGCGAAAACAAAAATGGGATTATGCCATGTTTGAGAGGGGTTGAGCCATAGTTATATGCGCCGGTTCGGCCTATAGTTGGGGTACAACATTTTTCAGGAGGCTGAACTTAAGATGAACAAAATTACATTTCTCGGTGCAGGCAGCACCGTCTTTGTTAAAAATGTATTGGGTGATGTCATGATGACCGAAGCACTGCAGGATTTTGAGCTAGCATTGTTTGATATCGATGCTGAACGTTTGAGCGACTCAGAGCGACTGCTGACCAGTCTGGCCCGTTCAATTGGAAGTCGTTGTGTCATTAACGTATATCATGACCGCAAAGAAGCACTACGCGGAGCCAAATATGTCATCAACGCCATTCAAGTCGGTGGATATGATCCATGTACCATTACGGACTTCGAGATTCCGAAGAAATACGGACTACGTCAAACGATTGCAGATACACTCGGCATCGGCGGAATTTTCCGTAACTTGCGTACGATTCCGGTCATGCTGGATTTTGCCCGGGATATGCAGGAAGTATGTCCGGATGCATGGTTCCTGAACTACACCAACCCGATGGCCGTGCTTACCAACGTCATGAACGTGCATGGTGGGATCAAAACGGTAGGATTGTGTCATAGTGTGCAGGTATGTGTGCCGCATATGTTCGATGCACTGGGGATCGATCAGACAGGTGTCGTGGCCAAAATTGCAGGCATCAACCACATGGCGTGGCTGCTCGAAGTTACAAAAGATGGGCAGGATCTGTACCCCGAGATTAAACGCCTGGCGAAGGAAAAACAGAAGGAACAGCATGACGACATGGTTCGTTTTGAGCTGATGCAGCGTTTTGGCTATTATGTAACGGAATCCTCCGAGCACAATGCCGAGTACCACCCTTACTTCATCAAGCGGAACTACCCGGAGCTAATCGAACGCTTCAACATTCCACTGGATGAGTATCCACGCCGGTGTGTGAACCAGATTGAAGGCTGGAAAGAGATGCGTACCAAGCTGTTTGCCAGCGAAAATATTGAACATACCCGTAGCCGTGAATACGCGTCGCATATTATGGAGGCTATGGAGACGAACCAACCTTACAAAATTGGCGGCAACGTCATGAACAACGGATTGATTACGAACCTGCCGCGCGAGGCATGTGTCGAGGTACCTTGTCTGGTGGATGGATCAGGGATCAGCCCTACGTTCATTGGTGACCTGCCCCCACAACTCGCGGCATTGAACCGGACCAACATCAACACGCAGCTGCTGACGATTGAAGCGGCAATTACCGGCAAAAAAGAACATATCTATCACGCCGCTATGCTTGATCCACACACGGCTGCGGAGCTGTCTATCGATGATATCGTAGCGATGTGTGATGAGTTGATTGAGGCTCACGGCGACTGGTTGCCAAAATACACGTCATAATATAAAAGCACCGTTTCCTTTGTAGCTAAAGGAGACGGTGCTTTGTACTTTAATTGTTGAAATCATTATAAAATGTGTTTATTCCTGTCATATGATGAAAGAAAGAAGTCTCCACTTAATGGCCTTTATCCAAACGGATGCTGTGCCCACTGCAATAATCTTTTTTTCGTGATTTTGCCATGAGAGGTATGATTGACGACTTTTCCCTGATCGAGAAGAAGTACCTGTGGTGACTCATGATGAACCTCTGTCTCTTCCGCAATATGGCGGGACAACGAGCGATTTTCAATCACTTTGACAATGCGGTAGTCCATGGGTTGTTTGGGATCTGATACATTGGTGCCTACAAAGGCCATAAACTCTCTGTACGCTCTCGCACTCTTCGGACAAGTCGTGCTGTGCTTCAGGATGAGCACCGGGTGATCCTGCGAACGCTGAAGTGCCTCTTCCCAGTCACCCGATTTGTGCAATTCACGAACATGCTCGCTGAGCATATGTTCCGAGTCTGATCCCACACGTTTGCTAACCATCGAATCAATCACAATGCCAAGCGCCACGCCAAAAGCAATCCCGAGTCCAAGTTGCTGCGTAGCCGTACCAATGCCGACTCCCATGGCAACACCTATAGCAAGCCATACGGCTTGATGATTTACTTTTTTCTTCATGCAGATCTTCCCTTCATGAAATATGTATATCAGGGCTATATCTTCCCAACTTATATTCTGATCAAATTATAGCATAGGCTTCTGCGGGTAGGCCTTGATAATCTTCGTCTCCGGGTACAGATTTCAGTGATTGGATTTATGCAAAATGCTCATTTGTGATACACTGGTTGTAATTTGGAAACGATGAACATGAAGAATGGATTGGAAGGGCGGAAATTCCATATGACATACGCGTTTATGATTGAACCGCAGGATTTTATTGCGCTGGATAACGAAGATGAGCTAATTGAGAAATGTCAGGAGTGGGGCCTGCTTTCCGGTAAAGCGACCAAACTCAAAACGTTCTATTATAAAGGAAATGGTCTGAACATGCCGTGCACCATCATTGGATATGTCGATCACATGGCAGCTGTTATTCAACTGGATAATGGACAAAAGCATTGCATTCACCCTTCTTATCTGAAGGAAATGCAAGCGTCCAGTTACAACGCACGAAGCATAGGAACAGCAGGATCAGATCGAAGCACAGAACCCTCAACTTCGGATACAGTCGCACCAGATACCCCTGCTGATGTTACGCTAACTCCCGATGCTCTGGCTAACCCAGATGAAATTCCGGCGGATCTGGATGAAATTCCGGCGGATCTGGATGATTCCGACGACACGGACACAGATGAATTCTCCTCGGGGCTGAAGGGTGATCCGGATGGGCTGGTAGAAGAGTATGTTGGACCTCAGTCTGGGGCAGCCAGTGATGCCCAACCTAAAGCCAAAACAGCGAGCAAAGCTAAGAGCCTCAAGATTGATCTGCCAGAAGGTAAAGTGAAGATGAGTGCCGTTGTCAAAGAGTTCACCACCGTACCGAATCACTTCTCTGACAATGACGATGAAGTCATCATCTATGAAGCTGTTACCATTACGGAGCCAGACGTCATTGATGTTGGGGAAGCCTGGTCTAGCCACAGTGCCACCGTTAAGAAACAGGAACTGGAAGTGGGCGACGTTATCACGTTTGAAGCGAAAATTATCAAGAAGAAGCTCACACGTAACCCGGTTCCCTATAAAATCAACAACCCTTCCAAGATTCAGAAGGAAGACTAATCACGATTCATTACAAAAAAAGCAAAAAACCTCTACAGCTGCTCAAAGCAGACCGCGGAGGTTTTTTCCCTTTTGAGGGTTATATTAGCAAAGAGTACACTCTTAAGCTTGTCCTGGCGTAGCACTGATCTGAAATTGTACGCCGAACTTGTCAACAACCGAGCCGTAGGCTGGACTCCAGAACGTCTCTTGTATCGGCATTTTCACTTCGCCGCCATCTTGCAGTTGGTTAAAAATTGCTTTGGCTTCATCCGCTGTATCCGTATTCACTGTAACCGTAACATGATTACCTACAGTGTACGGCATGCCTGGAAACGTGTCGGACAACATTAATACCGAGCTGCCAATCTGCAGAGAAGCATGCATAATACGGTCTTTCGCTTCTGGCGGGATGGGGTGATTCGAGTCGGATGGACCATCGCCAAATGTTTGAAGCGCGAGCACTTCGGCCCCAAATGCCTTTTGATAAAAATCTACCGCTTCGCGTCCATTACCGTCTGTTACCAGATACACATTCAAGCTGATCGACATGCGTTCTTCATCTCCTTGAGCTCTTGTAATTAAACGATTCACGCCACTTGCGACATGAGTATATATGAACAGGTTGTCCTTTGACAAGCGTATATTTCTGCACTCATCTCTGCGGACCTTTACACGATTAGGGTTACCAACATATTCTTAATCCATCCCTCTCTCCACTACTTCTTGCGCTTACGTATATAGTAGAGAACCGTGATCAGAACACCCGGAACCAGTGCTGTAAAACTGGCATAGATCAGACACCATTTCAACAAGGTAAATATCGGAGTGAGTTCAGCAAGCACAGGCGTACGTTCGGGATAACGAGACATGATCAGGGACGCACCTATATTTTCAAGCATATCCATAGCCCAACCTAAGACCGGAATCAGATTTATCCAGCGCCAGCGACTCTTTACCGGAAGTACGCGATATAGTACGGATAACAGAACAACCAAGAGGAACAGATAGGCCAGTGGCCAGATCAGATCAAATGTGAATCGTGCCTGAATATAGGCGCTCCGCCCTGCTTCCCCATATTGCTCAGCCATCTGATATAGATCATCCGCCGTGTACAGAAACGATGAATCCGGGGACTGCCCACCACCTGTGGCCTCCTCCGACTTCGCCGCTTGCCAGGGCAGAATAAATGCAATAAAACAGGCAAATACAACAACCGCAGCTACAAGCCATTTCCAATTTACCCGTTGATAGAACCAATTGGACACTTTATTCAGCACATTCTGTCCCCTTCCGATAAAAAAAAGACCACTCTCCCGAATCCTGTCGGTAAAATGGTTGTGTTCAATCCTATGAAGTTATCGCGTTTGAACGATGCTATCTATTTCACTTTTCAATAAGAGGTATCGGTGAACACTTCTCATGATCGGGACCTTCGTTAGTTTGTTCTTGTCCACGTACAGTTTCATCTGGTCTTTGGTCAAACCGAGCAAACTTCCAGCTTCCGATACCGTCAATACTACCTCTGGGTTCGTAGCATTAAACGTCTTCTTTACCTTCTGATTCCAGTCCTCGAATACCTGCATAGATCAGCGACCTCTCCTATCCATAGCCAGTTATTATCAGGCTGAATGTATCTATTATACCATACTTGTGCTACTTATAGCTTAATCCTTGCACAGAACCATATTCTGTTAGGCTTATTCGACTGCTGCTGCATGACAAAAAGAGCCACTTCTGAACGTGGCCCTTGATAGTATTTCCATAATATTCTTATGCTTCTTCCCAGAAGCGACGCAGGTTATCCATCGCAATCTTGGATGCGGATTTACATTCCTCCATGCCTTCGAACTCCACCGTAATGTGGCCATCATAGCCAGAGTCTTTGATTAACTTTACAATTTTGCGGATCGGAATATCCCCTTGCCCAACGATCGCCCCACGCAGGAAGTTGCCGTAGGCTGTCGTGAACCACTCACCCTCACCCGGATGCTCATCATAAGGACGGAAGTAGAAATCTTTGAAGTGGACCAGAGAAGCGTACGGCAGATTTTTCATGACACCGATGATCGGATTCTCATCCACACACATGAAGTTGCCAATATCGAGTGTTGTTTTAAAGTTCGGACGATCTACAGCATGCAGAACACGTTGCACCCGATCACTCGCCTGCACGCTGAAGCCGTGATTCTCAATGGTTGTGGTGATTCCAAACTGCGCGGCGTAGTCCGCAATGATCTGGCTTCCCCGCACCATCAGAGGCAGATGTTCCTCGAACCAGGCAATGGTCATCTTCTCCTTCGGCAGGGTAAACGCCGTGACGTCATGACGCAAATGTTTTACACCCATCCGGTGTACGACATCCACATGCCTTTTGACCCGAGCCATCTCTTCTGCAAACGCCTCTTCCGTCTCCTGCACGAAGTTCGCCGGCATCGAGTAGTTGGACAGTTCAATACCTGCAGATGCCGCCCGTTCCCGAATCGTATCCGCCAGATCGTGATTATCCTCAACAGTGTAACCGTAAGGCACCATTTCCATATGCTCGCCGCCGTTCGCCGCAATCCAGTCGATCACATCCAGCACCGTCATATCACCCGAATTCAAATCGTTCAACAAACTATACGTGCTCAGGCCCACTTTCATCTGCTCAGCTCCCTATCGATATTGTTGGATAAATTGAACCGCCTTACGAATGTCCTGCTCCGGCTGATGACCTACCTCGCGTTCAATTGTCAGATAACCGGTGTAACCAATCTCCTGAAGCGCTGCAAAGTATCCGTCAAAATCAACGCCACCCTCGCCCAGCGGCACCTCACGGAAGAAAGTCCCGGAAGAGACCATCTCGGCAATCTTATCGTGATCCATAGGGGCATAACCGACCGCTCCGTATACGTCTCGTGGGTCAACTTCCTTCAGCCGCACACCATCCTTCACATGGGTATGTACGATGTAATCCTTAAGCAGATGAACGCCCCGCGCCGGATCATCTCCGGTCACCATCACCATATTCGCCGGGTCAAAATTCACCGATACTCCGTTGGTCGACAGCGTATCCAGGAATCCTTTTAAGTCAGCAGCCGTTTCCGGTCCTGTCTCAATGGCAAAGTATGCGCCAACACTTTTGGCGTATTGGCCCAGTTCCTCACAAGCAGCGTGCAGCGTGGCATACACCTCCGATGAAGGGTCGTGTGGAACAATGCCGATATGTGTTGTGACGATGTTGGTGCCCAGATCAAGGGCCAGATCCACTATCCGCTTCGACTTCTCCACTTTCCACGGATTATCTTCCTTGACCTGAAAACCATGTCCACCCAGGTCGCCAACCAGTGCTGAAATTTCAAGACCCAGAGAATCGATGTAACTCTTCAACTCTTTACGCGCCGCAGGTGACAAATTTTCAGGGTCCATCTCTCCCTTGACGGCGTAGATCTGCACACCTTCTGCACCTACGTCTTTGGCTTTGTTCAACCCTTCCCGTACACCTACGCCAAAGCTATCCACGATGACACCGATCTTATTCGTTAATTTCATGTCATACCTCCTGAAGATTACGTATTTGGATTCACTGGAACAAGTTTAACCGACTTAATTTCGTACGGTTTGAATGTCAGTTCGAATGTGCCGTTCGGACAAACCAACGGATGGATCTCATCCTCCAGCAGATTAATGATGGACGCTTTGATTTCCTTTTCAGCCCACTGAACCTGTACCGTTTCCCGACCTCCTGATGATTCGTAGAAACGCAGCACCGTTCCCGAGCCATCTTCCGCAGCCTTAATAGCATCTAGAATGACATGCTCACTACGGAACTGAACCCAAGCATGTTCAGCTGGCAAGTGACCGGAAGACTGACTCGCTGCCACAACTTCCACCGGATAATTAAGCTCCATCGCCCGGCGAACGACGGCAGCTTGTCGCCAATCGCCCTGGTGGGGCAGGATCGAGTACGTGAATTCATGATCGCCCTGATCGGCATGTTCATCCGGCCATTTCGGGGCACGAAGCAGGGACAGGCGGATCGTCCGATCCTTGATGTCGTATCCGTACTTGCAATCATTCAGCAAACTCACACCGCTATTGCCCTCCGAGATATCCGCCCAACGATGCCCACAGACCTCGAACTGCGCCTGTTCCCAACTGGTGTTGTTATGAGTTGGACGCTCCAACGCTCCAAATGGAATCTCATAGGCTGCTTTGGCTGCCAACAGATCCACCGGAAAGGCCACCTTGAGCAGCTTATGGCTCTCCTTCCAGTTCACTTTCGTATGGAAATCAACACGCCGCTGGTGGCGATGTAAAATGACATCCTGGCTGATCTCCGACTGATTCAGCCTCCATACAAAACGTAGTACATCTCGCGTATCCCCGCGCTGTACAACCTCTCTGGAGATCAACTGCACGGCACCTGCTCGCTGGGATTCAAATCGTGGATCGATATCCCATGCATCCCAGTACGTCGGTTTGTCGTGGAAAAACTGCCACTCATTCGCCCGATCACCGGGCTTCAGCCAGTCGCGTCCTACCGTTTTGTCATACCATCGGGTGATCTCTCCCAAGTCATTGAACTCAAGGGTGTAAAATTCGGTTTCCCATATGGAAGGGAATTGTTCTTCTTCCCTTACTGGAAGGATAACATCCGATGCTTCGCGCAGCCATATGGTTGTATACCCAAAAGCAGGAATCGACGGAACATGCACGAGCAACGTATACTTGTCTTCCTTTTGTTCAAGATCACAGGCCAGACGGTTTCCTTGACGATCAAATGCAGCCATCCTGGCGAGGTGAGCATCCCCTGTAATGGTGATATTTTCTCCGCGTTTCCAGCCGAGGCTGTTGAATATAATATAGGGGAGACCATCGACTTCATCTGTTGCAATGTTCTCCGCAAGGGTATCCAGCGTTTCCCGCAGTGCGGATGTACCCAGTGCAAATACCTTCGTGTATTCCTCGGTGGACGTTACGTAAACTTCAGGAATCGACGTTCCCGGAATAATGTCATGGAATTGGTTGAGCATAATCAACTTCCAGCCTTCATCCAGATCATTCTTCGTGTGTATGGCGTAAGCCCCGGCAAATTGCCCCCAGATCTCCGCTTCCCGATATAATACCTCTGCCTTACGGTTGCTACGTTTGTTCCTTGCATGGGTTGTGTAAGTTCCGCGATGCAGTTCCAGATACAAGTCCCCGTGCCATTTTGGCAACGTCGGATTATTTAATGATATGTCTTCAAAAAAAGCGCCAGCTGTGCTGAATTTGCTGATTGGCTGTCCCACCATCAAGTGGGATCGCTCCGCAAACTCTACCATCTCATTGGTTACTCCACCACCACCATCGCCATGTCCGTAAAGCAACATTTGCTCAGGGTGCACATCTTTTTGTTTAAATGATTGCCAATGTTCATCCACATCTTTGGGACGCGTATGCTCATTCACGCCATGGTTCAGATACGCAAGCACCGAAGTACCATCAATGCCTACCCAGTCGAAGAGGTCATAAGGAAACGCATTGGTATCATTCCAATTCAGCTTGGTGGTCATAAAATAAGGAATATCCGCAAGCTTCAGCATCTGCGGCAAAGAAGCACAGTAGCCGAAGGTATCCGGTAGCCACTCGATGTTGGAGCGCTTGCCAAATTCCGCCTGGTAGAAGTTCTGTCCATACAAAATCTGCCGAACCAACGATTCTCCACTCGGAATATTCAGATCCGGCTCCACCCACATGCCTCCAACCAATTCCCAGCGTCCTTCGGCAATGCGGGCTTTAACACGCTTGTACAGCTCCGGGTAATTATCCTTCACGAAGGCATACAACTGCGGCTGGCTCTGGGAATACACAAAATCCGGGTATGTGTCCATCAACGTACACATGGTCGAGAACGTGCGACTGGACTTGCGAACCGTCTCACGTACAGGCCACAGCCAGGCAATATCAATATGGGATTGTCCAACCAGATGCATGAAGCCACTTCTATACTCCTCCGGGTCTTCCTGCTGTACCGACTGTACTAATCCATGTTCAAAGTTCTGTATCCAGGCTGCATCACTCCAGCGGTTCGGGTCATTGTACATGTCATCCATCACCTGATGAATGGCTTGAACAAGTGCCATCCGCTTGGGTTCCTTCTCGTTATATGCCCGGAGCGACTCGGCGAGTACCGTCACGCTGTACATTAGGCTCTGCAAAGGCTGATTAACATGAACCAGTGCTGCCCGAATGCCCTGAATAGGCGGCTGAATAACGGCTTGTCTGTTGAGTGGATCCTGCGGCTCGGGAATCGGATCGTAGAGTTCAATCTCCAACTGCGGCGTATCACCTACCCGACTTCTCGGCAGGGGTACGAATCCGTGGTTCCGGTCCAGTCCATGATAAGGTAAGCCATTCACCTTCAGCAGCCCTTCTCCTCCAGCCTCGAAGATTAGCCCAACAGCTTGATCTTGCCATTCCGCCGGAATCTCCACACGATTACTCAGAAAATACGTCGTGCCGTGTACGCTGTTCAGCGGATTCAAGCTTTGCATGGCCTTGTCTGCCTGCTCATCTTCATTTTCATATCCCTGCTCGTACTCGTATTCCCCTGGCCGAATGTATCTGGCCCTCTGCATCTCCCACGCTGGAAGCTCGATCGTATCCAGCCATTGCCGCTGCTTCAGATCTTCGATGAATCGCTGAATTCGAATCATACCTCCACCCCCACCTTCTGGATGTGCAGACTGCAGGCGGTCCAATCCATAGAATTGCGGCCAACCATGAGCCTGAATTCACCCGGTTCTACGACAGACTGGAGACGAGAGTCGATCAGTGCGAGGTGTTCTTTTTGCACAGGGAATGTAACGGTCTGGGTCTGTCCTGGCTTCAGATGAATTTTACGAAAACCCTTAAGTGACATTTCAGCCCGCGTAACCGAAGCCGACACATCCGTGATGTACAACTGCACAACCTCGCTTCCCGCAACCGCTCCGGTATTCGTGACTTCAACCATCACCTGAGCTTCATCGTCCGGGCCGATGATTTCTGGCATTACTCTTACATTCTCGTATTTGAATTCGGTGTAGCTCAGTCCATATCCAAACGGGTACTGCGGCGCCAGATCCATCTCCAGATACCGTTTGCCACGAGTGCGTTTGGCATGATAGTAGACCGGAAGTTGCCCAACATGCTTGGGAATGGAGACGGTAAGGCGGCCAGATGGATTCACATCGCCAAACAGAATATCCGCAATCGCGTTACCACCTTCCTGTCCGGGGTACCACGCTTCCACAATCGCATGGACATGCTCATCAATCCAAGGTTCAGCAATGGGGCGTCCGTTAATATACACCACGATAACGGGTTTCCCCAGCCTATGTACCTCCTGCACCAGCTCTAATTGAACACCCATGAGATTCAGGGAAGCCCGGTCAATGCCCTCACCACACTCCATGTCGTTCCAAGGATCATCGGTCACCATTGAAGCACCTGTCCGCAAATCGATCGTACCTTCACCAAAATCGCGGGCGCTGGAACCACCCATCACCATCACGATGACATCGGCCTGTTCCGCACAGACGAGCGCTTGTGCAAAGCCCTCTCTGGAATCGCCTTTAATCCGGCAGCCAGGTGCGTACAGCACCTGCCCCGAATCCGCGCCAAGCTTGCGCGTAATGCCATCCAGTACGGTGACGATCTGTTCTCTCGGCTGTGGCGAGGTATAGTCCCCAAGCTGGTTATAGATATGGTTCGCGTTCGGACCAATGACAGCTAGCTTTGGACCTGTTTTGGCAAGCGGAAGAGTATTTCCCTCATTTTTCAGTAAAACAATCCCCTCTTGTGCAACTTCCCTTGCCAGCTGAATATGATCTTCACATCCAATAACCCGCTCTGCAAACTCTGGATCAACGAAAGGCTTTTCAAATAGCCCAAGTCTGAATTTCATCTCCAGCACTCGCCACACAGCCAAGTCCAGATCCTTCTCTTTGATCAATCCCTGCTCAAGCGCCTGACCAAGATGTTTGCGGTACATGTACCCGGACATCTCCATGTCTACACCTGCCTGAAGGGACTGTGCCACGGCCTGCTCCCCGTTCTCGGCGGTGTTATGTCCATGAACCAGCATCTGAATGGCACCAAAATCAGTAATGACAAATCCCTCAAAACCCCACTGCTCGCGCAGAAGGTCATTCAGCAGATACGTACTGGACGTGCACGGTACGCCATCTATCTCGTTATAAGCGGTCATGACGGAACAACCCCCGGCTTCCACTGCTTTTTTGAACGGCAACAGATCTATTTCATGTAATTCACGTAATCCCATATGCACAGGTGCTGCATTACGTCCACCCTCTGAGCTGCCATAAGCCGCAAAATGCTTAAGTGTAGCGACAATCGTCTGGTTGGAGTCGAGCCGATCACCCTGTAGTCCCTTCATGGCTTCTACTGCAAATTCACCGATTAGGTATGGGTCTTCGGCAAAACATTCCTCTGTCCGTCCCCATCTCGGGTCACGTACCACATCAAGCACCGGGGAATACGTTGCCGCTCCCCCCTGGCTCCGGGTCTCCACAGCGATGGCTTCACACATCTTGCGGTATAACTCCATATTCCACGTGCTACCCACCATTAACGGTACCGGAAATACTGTCGCCCCGATCGCCATATGCCCGTGGGAACACTCTTCCCCGAACAAAATGGGAATGCCCAGCCGGGAATGCTCCATGGCATACTGTTGAATAACATTCGTGGCAACGGCTCCCTGCCGTGGGGTAAGCCCCGTTTCCAGCGTCACTTCAGTCCATGGATCGGCCCGGAGCACACCATACAGAGAACCGACACCGCCCTGTTCAATGTCCGCTTTGAACTCTTCCGTCACCTGTACTGTACCATCAGGTGCTTTATCATACGTCTTCCACCCCATCGGCTGAATGAGTTGTCCAATCTTCTCTGCCGTTTTCATCCGTCCGATCAGATCCTGAACCCGTTCCTGAATGGGAAGCGAAGCATCTTTATAGTCCATATGCACATTCTCCTTATGCGTTCGGAATTAGTTAGGCGCATGCACTCACATGGCTTTGCGGTAGTCACTTGGTGCCACACCCACCACGTTCTTGAAAGCCCGGTTGAAGGAATTATAGTTCGTGTAACCCACTTCCTCACTGATCTCCTGAATAGCCTTATCCGTCTCCTGCATGAGCAGCTTGGCTTTTTCAATGCGATGACTAATGAGCAGATCCACAAACTTCTCCCCAATCTCATCCTTGAAAAGCTTACTCAGATACTTCGGATTAATATCGAATAGATCACTAAGGTAGTTCAGTGACAGATCAGGATTGTTGTAATGCTCTTCGATGTATTTGCGAATCTCCAGAATATGTGATCTGTGTTTTCGGGAACAGTGCAGTGTCTGCATCTGCAACGCCAGTTCTCTGAACCCTTCCCAGCACAGCTCACGCAGATCGTCTAACGTCTCCCAGCCCTCCAGCCTTGGAAGAAGTGGGGTGAATATAGCGGCCCATGACTCCTGATACTCTCGTGGAAGTTCGGCGAATTCCCGATTGTAATGTTGAAATAACAATTGGATCGTATTCATAATCTCCTGACGGGACAGAACGGACTCACTGATTTGTTCAAACAGTCTCTCAAAATGCTTTTCCCACACATCGTCCGATAAACGCATCGCCTGCACCAGCAGTGAGATGGTCTTCAGAAACTCATACACATCATTGGTCGAATTCGGCACATCACTACACGGAATGATGCGATTTATGCCCAGTACAGCCTTGTACTCCAGCGCGTGCACAGCTTCTTTCAATGAAGCTCTCAACCCCCGAATATCAACAGCGACCCGACCAACACCAATGGTCACAGTGAAGTTCAGATACTGATCGATTCTGTCCAGATAACCAGCCAGCAATCGGTGCTCGGTCTCCTCGGCCTGTTCCATTGCCGGAATCCAGAGGATGGCGTACAAACGCTGATCGGAGATCCATTCAGCCCATACTTCCGTTCCTTCATGACGCGCACTCTCCTGCAGGATACTGGATAACACAAATTTCAAGAGGGATTGGTCCTGATCATGATACTCCGTCACAAATGCATCATACCGATCCATTTCAACTACCATGACGGCCCAATGATGCTCCAGCTCAGGCAGTTTGAACTTCTTCATCTCCGCTGTCAGCTCCGTGCTCGTAAAGTCTCGTGTGCCCTCCAGCAACTCCTGAAAGAACATTTTTTTCTGCAAAATCAGATTCTCTTCGTGCTCCTCCTGATATTGTCTCGTCTGATCAATCATGCGTTCCAGCGTTGTATGGATGAATCGAAACTCATTCTCCTTGCCATAGTTGAGCCCCGATTGCTTCTGCGAAGAGACGGTCTGAATTAACGTGACAATCTGCTGAATCGGCTTGTAGTTTCTGCGGGTAACATAGATCACCCACACCACACCAATCAACACAACCACTACAGCAAAGGCAAACCAGATATTATAAAATTGCAGCGTCCATTTGACGATTTTTCCATTGTTAAGACCTGTCTGCACCTTCCAACCACTATAACTCGACGTAAATTCGGAGAAGACTTCTCCCGACGTGGTTTTAGTATAAGCTGCAACCCCTCCTGGCATGCTGCTATCCCACAGATTGCCGCCCGAACGGTTGAAGATGTTCACAAACGTAAATTCCGGATCATACATCTGCATAATGGATTTCCTCAGGGTACTTAGGTCCACGTTTGTCACCACAAGTCCTTTGCCGTTTCCTACAGTTCGCACAATCGTAATCACCTGCTCCGTCGCTTGCGAAGGAAAAGCTCGGAACGCTCGTGCCCCTGCCCACTTCTGTTCATCCCTTGACCGGCTATCTGCAATAAAGTCTGCATCCGGGAACTCTTCAATCGGAACAGCCTTCCCGTTACTGAAGACCGTGCCATCCCCGTATCGAACGAGATAAATTGAATCAATCAGCGGATACTCTATTTTCAATTCATCAACCACCTGGACCGCCTGAATGCCGGCATACACATCATCGCTGCCAGATACCGAGAAATAATTCTTCAAGTTAGGGTTGGTCAAAATCTCACGCAGTACCTTGAAGTCGATGGAACGCAGGGAGTTGTCCAGATATTGCGTGACCTGAGAGGCCAGAAATTCATTGGCCTTGAGCGCTTCTCTGCGGTTCTGTTCATTGAATACTTGAAAGAAAATAAAGAATAGAATGGTCGTCACAATAAAGAAAACAGGCAGATACGATAACAGCAAACGTCTAAACCAATTGTTGTTCATCTCCGAGATCCCCCCACCGTTACTGTTCATGCTGAATGACGACAAACATCTGTGCTGATCGCTAATTTTCCATAAATATTCAGTACATTATATCGGATGACGTGGGGTTGTCATAGGAGAAGACCGTCCCGGTCACGGGTGACAGACGGGACAGCCTCTATATTGAATCCTTCAATTATTGATTCTTCTCAATGGCACGCTGGTAGATCTCAAGGTAATTACTCAGTCCGAGACCATCAAAGCCTTTGACATACGAATCCCATTCCTTTTCAATGCTCTTGCTGCCAATAATGAACTGTGCCATATTCGTCTGCACATAATCCTTGATGGCCGTAGTCAGTTGTGCAGCTGATTCCGTATCCTCTGGACGAATAAATACGTTCGCAGGGTATACTTCTTTGGGTGCATAAGGTTCATACACATTGGTAGCTTGAGCCAGACGTGTACCATAACCCTCTGCTTCTAAAGGATTCTGTCCTTCCGCAAACAGATTACGGAACGTGTTGGACAAGTCATGTGCTCCGATCTGTGACCAACTCTCGTTCACAACAACGTTTGGATCACGCTCAGGCAGGTTGTAGTAGCTGTATTTGGCCGGCTCACCATTGATGTTTTTCTCATCGGCATCTGCCTTCTTCCAGCCTTTTCCTTCAGTTGGTCCATACTCCGCGTACAGCGCACCTTCTTCACTGAACATGTAGTCTACGATTTTGATGGCGGCAATCTGCTGTGCTTCTGTCGCTTTGTTCGTAATGGCAAACTCAAACTCACCTACGCTCTGCGTGGCGCCTGTCGTCTGCACTCCATCTGGTCCTTTCAATGGAGGAACGATCTCCCAGTGCTGGTGACGGGTGATGTCTTTGTCATAAGTATTCACGAGATAACTGACCAGCGCCGTTGTAATGGAGCCGACCACTTCATCGCCTTCCTTGTTCCCCAGCTGTCCAATTGCCTGATCATTCTGTGTAAAGGAAGCCGGATCAATCAGGCCATCTGCATAGAGCTTGTTCATGTACTCCAGCCCTTTCTTCCAGCCTTCCTGATTGGCGGCAAAACTCACCTTGCCATCGTTCACGATCAGATATTTGTCGTTGTCATTGTATATAAAGCTATTCATCAGGTAGGCATCAATGTTGCCATTCCATACATACTTGTTCGGTGCGCCTGTAAGTGGAATCTCGTCCGCTTTCCCGTTACCGTTTGGATCTTGTGTCTTAAACGCCTTCAGAACGGTATACAGTTCATCAGTTGTGGTTGGCATTTTCAGGCCCAAATTATCAAGCCACTCCGTGTTGATCCAGTATTTCTGTGCATACGTACAGTGGTAACATTCATTGAAGATCGGCAGCGCATAGATGTTGCCATCCGGTGCCGTAATAGCTTCTTTGAAGTATGGCTTCTCTTCCATAATCTTGGTCAGATTCGGACCATACTCCTGAATCAGATCTTGTAGCGGAAGGAACACGCCCTGTTTTCCATAGGTTTGAAGATCTGAGGTGGTGAACTTGCCGTGAAGAAACACTTCGGGATAATCACCACTAGCCAGCAGTAATTGTCTGCGATCCTGCAAAGCGTCCGTTGGGGCCAGATCCCATTTTAGGGTAACGTCGAACTTGTCTTCGATAAATTGGGTGAATTCATTCTCTTCCATGGACGCTTTGCCTTGCGGAGCAAAGAGGGTCATGGTTACAGGACCGCCGCTCTCCCCGCTACCGTCGCTACTTCCACCCGATTCCTCGGATGAACTGCATGCGGACAACAAAGCCATCGAAGCAAAGACCAGAAACAACATCGAAATCCAAGATTTTCTCAATCTGACTCCTCCTTTTTGTTCATAACGGCAAATTATTGACTTGTACTGCACGTTTATAAAATCGACCCCGGAAGCCGGCGTGTTCCTTCCACCTCCTTTCAAGAGGCAACCAGGCTTAACTCACAAGGATTAACCTTTGAGGGAACCAACCATGACCCCTTTAACAAAATGCTTCTGTACAAATGGATACATGATCAGAATTGGAATACTCGCCACAACGATCAGTGCATATTTCAACACCTGCTCGAACCCTTGGTCCCGCATCTGTTGGCTGGTATTGGCGAGCATCGCCGGATCAGCCGCGTTCAGGATAAGCAGATTGCGAAGCACGTATTGTAGAGGGAACAATTTCTCGGAACGCAGGTAGATCAATGCATCAAAGTACGCATTCCAGTGGCCTACGGCATACATAAGTGTCATGACCGCCAGAATGGGCTTTGATAAGGGAAGAACTACGC
This sequence comes from Paenibacillus sp. SZ31, assembly GCF_012912005.1. Lineage (GTDB taxonomy): Bacteria > Bacillota > Bacilli > Paenibacillales > Paenibacillaceae > Paenibacillus. Next base: position 104,543 of record NZ_JABBEA010000014.1, on the reverse strand, counting down.
TGATCAGATACCGGATATCCCGGCAACCGTCCATTTCCGCGGCCTCCCCGAGTTCTTCCGGAATGGAAGATTGGAAGAAAGTTCTTGCCACGATGACCTGGAATACTGCGAGCGCCCCGGGCAGCCACATCGCCCAACGTGTATCGAGCAGGTGCAAATCCTTCATCAAGAGGTAGGTGGGAATCAGACCACCATCAAAGAACATCGTGATCATCATGAAAATAATGATGGCACCTCGTCCATAGAACGATTTTCGTGACAAAGGATACGCCAGCATGACGGTCAGCACCACGTTAATGAACGTGCCCACCACGGTGTAGATGATCGTGTTATAAAAACCGAGCATAAGCTGTTGGCTTTTGAAAATGGAGATGTACGCCTTGATGTTAAAGTCTACCGGGAACAGCCACACCTGACCGGATGTCACGGCTCGTGAAGAGCTGAACGAAGAACTGATGATATACAAGAGTGGATAAAACACTGTTAGCAGTATGGCGAACAGAAAAATATAGTTAAATGTCATGAAAATGCGGTCACCAAGCGGGTCCTTGATCCGGTTACGATTAATCAGGTTGAACATGGATAAGCTCCTCCTTTACCACAAGCTGTTCTGGGATAGTTTGCGCGATATGCCGTTGACGATAACCAGCAGGATCAGGTTGATAATGGAGTTGAAGAACCCTACTGCCGAGGAGAAGCTGAAATTTGCCCCGATCAGACCTACCTTGTACACATACGTGGAGATGACCTCCGAAGCGCTTGTGTTGAGTGGATTCTGCATCAGGTATATTTTCTCAAAGCCCACGCCCATAATGCTGCCCAGACTCAGAATCAGCATGATAACGGTGACTGGAACGAGCGACGGGAGGTCGATGTGCCATATTTTCCGAAGCCTTGATGCGCCGTCCATCTTTGCTGCTTCATAGAGAGATGGATCAACACCAGCAAGAGCTGCGATATATATAATTGATGAATATCCCATGCCCTGCCACACACCTGACCAGACATAGATCGATTTGAAGTATTCCGGAATACCCATGAAGTTCGTCATCGGGAAGCCGAGCAGTGTGAACAGCTTGTCTACCACGCCGACATGCGGGGAGAGCATCAGAATGATAATGGATACCATAACAACCGTTGAGATAAAATGCGGAGCGTAAGTGACCATCTGCACAGTCTTTTTGAAGTAACCCGTTCGAATCTCATTCAGCGCCAGCGCCAGAAGGATCGGAATGGGGAAACCGGCAATTAAGGAATAAAAGCTGATGCCTATCGTGTTTTTGATTAACAGCCAGAAGTTTGGAGATTGGAAGAAGGCTTCAAAGTGTTTGAATCCGACCCACGGGCTTCCCCAGATTCCTTTGACTACACTGAAGTCCTTGAAGGCGATCTGGACACCCACCATAGGAATGTACTTGAAGATTAACAGATACAATACCGGGGGCAACACGAGCAGGTAGAGTTCCCAGTGTTTCTTGAGGCTTTTGATGAATGGATGCTGCCGCTTGGGCTCCACATGTTTCCTCTGTTGGAGTTCCATCTTGGCGGGTATGCTTTCCGTAGCTCGACTCATTTGCGTCACTCCTTCTACACCTCAAGTGTAATAATACATTACATTTACATCCCTTAAATATCCTTTTTTCTGTTCATAGTTCCTTGTTCAACAAATATGATGTAAACATTCATATCAGGTAGCGCTTTCTTGATTTGATAGTACATCGCCCGATAAACTTTTATCAATTTGCAATTTTCTCCGACTTCTCTTTATTCCATAAATCCTTGTGTGACAAGCGATTACGAGCCGTTTCTATCGGAAATTGTATTCCTTATGTATGAATAAAAAAATCCCGGAGGTGGTTATATCTCCCCCGGAATTGACATGGCATTCTATGCGCTTGTGACCAATCTGAACGTATGTGTGATGGGCGCTTCACTCGTTGCAGCGGATTGGGGCAGATCCACAAGAAGTCCGTCTCCCGTTTGCTGATACGAAAGTACGTCATCGCTACCGACGAGTTCGATCCGCTCTACCTTTTCCAGATAAGGAATGGTTAACTGTGGTTGTACGGTCTCATTCTCGTTTCGGTATAAACGGAAGGCATATACGGTGTTGATCTCTTCCTTCTGGGTGAAAGCCCAATCCTTCGTAAAATATGGCCCGCAGATCCGGGTTCCATAGACGCCTTCTCCATGAGTACCCAACCATTCACCGAGGCCCTTGATGCCTCGAATAGCCCCTTTTGGCAGACGCCCATCGGGTTGCGGTCCTACATTCAGTGCCAGGTTACCACCCTTGGACACGACTTCGAGTAGAATATGTGCCAGCTGTCTTCCCGTTTTATACTGATCATCAAATCCAAAAGCAAAGGAGTTCCCCACGGTAATACAGCTCTCCCATGGAATGTTCATCGGATGTTCCGGTATGGTCTGCTCGGGGGTAACGATATTCTCATACGGCCCACCCACGGTGCGATCTGCGGACAGAAGCCAAGGTTGTGTGGTCTGACGCGCCCGTTCCACGACTTCTCCCAGCCTGATATCCTGACCATGGCGACCTTCGCGCACCCAGCCGGCATCCAGCCACAGACATTCGATCCTCCCGTAATTGGTCAGCAGTTCCATGATCTGCTCATGTGTGAACTCTACGAATTTCTCCCACAACCATGGATACTTATGGGGATCATACGAAGGGCCGCGCCACATATGACGTCCACGCTCCATGCCCGGTGCCCAGTAATACGGGGTATGCCAGTCCGCTTTGGAGAAATACGCTGAGATGCCCAATCCCTTGGCCCGAAAAGCGTCAAACAGTGCTCGACAGATGTCCGCATACTTATGGGTATGAAAAGGCGTGTTCTTACCCGTAATCCGGTAATCCGTCGTCTTGGTATCCCACATGCAGAAACCGTCATGGTGCTTGGTGGTGAACAGGAAGTATTTGAACCCGTTATCTGCCGCCATCTGTGCCCATTCCTCGGGTTGGAAACGAATCGGATTGAAGGTTTTATTCAGATCGAAATATTCCCGCTTGAAGTCTTCCATGTCATCCGTCCAGTCGATGTCATCGCGCGACCAATCGCCATCCTCGTCGCTCAGCGCCCAGGATTCCACGAGACCAAGCTGGGAATAGGGTCCCCAGTGCATCATCAGCCCCAGCTTCTGATCCTTGAACCACTCCAGCCGCTCATTCAGCAGCGGATCTTCCGGTTTGATCCATTCATCCTCTTTGCTAAAATTGTGCACGCCGGCTTCGACGATCTGCTCTTCCTGCTCCAGTAAGGTTTCATTGGTTTCGCTCATTCTGTTTCATCTCCTTTGGATTAGATAAAAGATAAACCTTGTATGTTACGCCTGGTCACTCCGAGTGCAGTACCATCTTTTGATCGCTGTTATCCCCAGATTTCTTTTATTTCACTTTATAATTGTTGGAAATCCGGGGATAAAGGCGAGCGCTTCGCTTCTTCAGATTGGTTCTGCACTCTACGTTTTGGCGTAAACGCTAGTTTAACTATTAAGGGGCGTAGTAACTTTGTTATTTCGATTGCGGTGCCATCTTCAATTAATATGAACCCAATTTCCCTCTTTTCTATAGGGAAATCCAAGCGACTGATCCTGGCGAATGAGTAAAGTTTTTTTCTAAGGAACTCAGGGCGTCTTATTTAGCCTTTTGGTCCTCTTTTTAAATTGTAAGAAACATCAGACACGTTATTTTCCGAAATTAGGTGGTAAAAACGCTGTAATTGGCTGTTTGTTCTGATATAGCGTGTCTCAGGTTCCTTAGATTTCTGCTAGCGCTCCAAATCCTTGAATAAGATGCCTCAGATTCGTTAGTGCTCGCTCTCTGCTCCAACCGTGAGCGGGGAGGAAGAATCCGAATCCCGCCGGAGCGGAGCTAGATCATTGGCAGGAGAAAAGTGCTCATAACTTTCAATGCCACGGGAGTAGTAAAGTATCAACGTGATTATCAACGCATTACAGTTCTATCTCTATAGTGTAATTTCGCGACCTTGGCGGGCTGATTCGTATATGGCGCAGAGCATTTTCATTACCTCGACGCCATCCTCGACGGGACTAAGTGTCTCTTTGCGGCCCTGCGTGCTATCTATAAAATGGTTGATTTCATTGCGGAACGAGCCCATAAAGTCAAATGATTTGAAATCCACCTGTGGAGTCATGTTCAAAATGGTGTTGAATTTCTCGCCAATGATCGAAATTTCCGGCTCCAGCTCTGCACCGCCTTTGTCGCCATATAGTTTGACCGAGGTCTCATCCGCTTTGGCATGGAGCGTGAAGCTAACGTCCACGAGTAGGCTCGCACCGTTCTCGAAACGAATCAGGGCATTCGCCATGTCCTCAACGGTGTTCTGTTCCGCATCATAATCCGCTGCTTTGTAGAATGACAGATTGTTAATGTTCGAGCGGTTCCCCAATCGGTTAGATACGTTAGCGGAGACGGATTTTACCTTTGGTCTGCCCATCAGATACCAGCAGATATCGATCACATGCACCCCGATATCGATCAGCGGACCGCCGCCGGAGCGGTTAATATCCGAGAACCAGCCACCCGGATTGCCCAGACGCCGTAGACTGGAGGCTTTGGCATAATAGATCTCGCCCAATTCACCTTCGTCAATAAACTTCTTCAGAATCTGTGCATTGTCGCTATAGCGGCGAACAAAACCGACCTGCAGAAGCTTTCCGCTGCGATGAACGGCCTTCTCTACTTCGAGCGCATCCTCAACGGTTTGGCAGAGCGGTTTCTCACACAGCACGTTTTTACCCGCGTCCAGAGCAGCAATGCTAATCTCCGCGTGAGAGTCGTTCCATGTACAGATGCTGATGGAATGGATCTCGGGCAGTGCGAGCAGTTCCTTGTAATCGGTAAACACATGAGGTGCATTATATTGCTTCGCCACTTCTGTGGCACGCGCTTCATTAAGGTCACAGATGGCGTATATTTCAACGTCGGGATTACTGGCGTAGGCTTGCAAATGACAATCGGATATGGATCCGGCACCGATAACGGCGACTTTCAATTTGGACATAGTGCTGATTCCTCCATCGTTTTCATATGAATTGACTCAAGAAATTATACTCGGCTTAACGTAACGACGGTGAATGCTTGGACTTTCGGCCGCTGTTGTCTGCAAATTTCTTTTATTGACCGCTCTAGCGGTTGAAATCCGCATACAAAGGCGGTCGCTAACGCTCCTACAGTTCCAAGCTTCACCTCTGTTACTCACGCCTTCTTTAAAATTTGATTCAATTTTATTCATTTAAAACAAATACTCAGCCCTATGCCTCTTCCCATAGGCGGCGAACGTTATCCATGGCAATGCGTGAAGCCGTTTTGCAATCCTCCATGCCTTCAAATTCAACCGAGATATATCCGTCATACCCGGATTTTTTCAACACACGGAACACTTCAGGCATGTCGATATCGCCTTGGCCCACAATGGCACCGCGCAGGTAATTGCCATGCGAGGTTTGGAACCAGCCTTCACCGGGATTTCGGTACGAAGGTCTCCAGTAGAAGTCTTTGGCGTGCACGATCGACGCGTACGGAATGTTATTTTTTACGGCACTCACCGGATCTTCATCCACACAGAGGAAATTGCCGACATCCAGCGTAGTCTTGAAGTTATCCCGCGCCGTTTCGTGGAGCACACGCTGAATCCGCTCACTCGACTGCACATAATACCCATGGTTCTCCACGCTTGTTGTGATTCCAAAACCCGCTGCATAATCAGCTATCCGCTGACAAGCTTTCACTAGTACCGGCAGGTCGATCTCGAACTGTGCTACGGTTCCCTCTGGTGCGGGGCGGAAAGCCACGTCATGACGCATCAGCTTTACTCCCAACGCAGCAGCCACATCCACATGTCGCATCACATTCTGGATCTCTTGCTCCAACGCTTCGGCGTCCTCCTGAACAGCGAAGTTTGCGCCGATGGCGTAATTGGAAATGTCGATCCCGACCTCTTTTGCCACAGCTTTAATCTCATCAATCAACTCCGGATTATCAATCAGACTGAATCCCATCGGTACAATCTCCACATGTTCCCCGCCCTGATCGGCGATCCAGCGAATGGCATCTGGTACGGTCAATTCTTTGCGATCCAATGCTTGTTGCAGACTGTAGGTGCTGAGTCCAACTTTCATTTTCCCTCATCCTCTCCTGTAGGACGTGTCTCAAAACTCACTGAAGTGCATCTTTTACCGCCTTTTCGCCCCCTGCTGCGTCACTTTCCCTTGACGTGCCCCGGCACGCCTGCGGAAAATCTCCTTGCTTGGAACGAAAATTCGGCAAAATCTGCGTCCTTCGGAGTTTTCAGACACGCCCTAGTCAATGTCCATACCCAACGTACAACGTATACCTTTTTCCGGCGGACACGACAATTCTCAATAATCGTTTGGCTCACCTATTTTCCTTTTCCTAGCCCAAATCCGGTGTATCTACAAACGTTACAGCCAGTTCAGTCGTCTGATGAAGCTCGAATACCATGATTTCATTCTCACCCTCGCGAAGGAGCGGAGCAGGTACATACCATGTTTTTTGCGGTCCTTTATCCCAGAAGCGCCCCAGATTGAATCCGTTTACAAATACAACTCCCTTGGTCCAGCTATCCAGTCGCAGAAAAGTATCTCTTACATCCGTGATATTAAACTCTACTCGATAAAATGCTGGTCCCTGTACTTCATTAACTGTTTCGTTAATTGCTTCGCTAATCACATCACTAAATTGCAAACCCGACAGATCAGTTAATGGCAGACAATGAATCGTCCAATCATATAAAAATTGAAAGCCGTGTCGCACACCCTCCGTAATGCCCTTCGGATCTCTCAGGTACGGGCCATAGTTGATTCGCCCCATATTTTCGACAAGGATCAATAGATCTGCGCCCTCCGGCGGCACTTCAAAGGAAATCGATAATGCCGTATTTCCCCGTTCAAGCACGCCCTGTAATTGCCTATCAACAAACACAAGCGCACGGTCACGCACCTCCTGAACCACCAGTTCCTGTCGCTCCCTAGGCCCGGATATTCGGGTTTGATAACAAATAAAGCCATAATCCTGACCCAGCTTCTCCATTGGTTCCGGATTCGTACGTTTCAACGGGGCTGATATCCGGTCCAACTGCGCCAGTAATGGCGCCTGCTGGTTCAACTCCACTCGCCCATAGGCGATGGTCCCCTTCGATTCTGGCAGCACAATCTCACCCAGACCTTCATCGCTATACCGAGCAATAAGGTCCCTCACCGCATGGAATTTCGCTGTCGGCTCCCCGGATTCGCTGAGCAGTGAATCGTAGTCGTAACTTGTAATCGTGGGTTCGTATTGATCCTTCTGCTGACAGTTCGCCCCGTTGTAAAATCCGAAGTTTGTTCCACCGTGGAACATATAAAAGTTGACTGAGGCTCCTGCTCGAAGCATCTCCTCAAATACACCAGCCACATCTGCGGCTTCTCGGGTATGGTGCGACTCTCCCCAGTGGTCGAACCAGCCATTCCAGTACTCCATGCACATCAAAGGTTCTTCTGCCTGATATTCACGCAGCTTGGCGAACGCTCCCTCCGTTCCTGATCCAAAATTGACCGTAGCCAGATGCCCCGCCACTGATCCCGCTTGCAGCATGTGGTCTGTCGGCCCGTCCGAGGTAAATAACAATACATCCATACCGCGCCCCACCATGCCATCACGTAAATATCGCAGATAACTGGCGTCGTTCCCAAAGCTGCCGTACTCATTCTCAATCTGCATCGCGATGATCGGCCCGCCATGGGTGCTCAGAAGGGGTTTTAATTTGGACAAAAGCACATCATAATAACGATCCACATTCGCCAGAAATTTTGCGTCATTACACCGCAGACGAATCTCATCATCAGCAAGCAGCCAGGCAGGTAATCCGCCAAACTCCCACTCGGCACATATATAAGGACTCGGGCGAACAATCACATGCAGACCCACATCCCCTGCAATGCGAATAAAACGTTCCAGATCAGCTATGCCTTCAAAACAATACTGCCCCGGCTGCGGCTCATGAACATTCCACGGCACATACGTTTCCACCGTATTGAAACCGCAGGCTTTCAACTTGAGTAACCGATCCTCCCAATAGTCGGGGACCACTCTGAAATAATGGAGGGCACCCGACAAAATCCGAATGGGCTCGTCACCATAGATGAATTGTGAACCTTTATACGTCAGTACCGGCATGTAACAGCCCTCCCCGTTCACTCAGATATATGCCTAACCCGGACAACGTAGGGTACCATCTGGATTCATGAATGGTTAATCGCATCTTTCTCGATGTGACCTGTGGGAAACAGCATATTCGCTTATACCCCACCACAGTCCCCGTGTAGAACGTTTCCCAACCACGATCTTCCCTCTGTGACTCCATTGTAAAACGCTCAATCCGTTGGCCTGTCTGGATATGTTCCATCAGTACCACTCGGTCAAATGATCGTTCCTCCTGCAAATCCAGCTCGATCCAAGCCTGCTCGGTTCCTTCAAAGGGACACCAATACGTATCCCGACGTTCCGTCAGCACCTCAAATACGGCATGTTGTTCATCCATCGTCTCCGATGCTTTTACCAGCGCCTGCAAGGCGAAATTTTCCTGAAAAATGGTGCGCAGCGAATCTCCCAATTCCTGTAGTCGCTCGACATCCGTTTCGTGAATGAGACCACGCGTATCCGGTGGCAGATTGAGTAAAAAGGTGGCATTGCCCCCCACTGCGCCGTAATAGACGGCGAGCAGTTCTTCCAATGTTTTGACCTGATCATCTTCACTGGCATGATAGAACCATCCCGGGCGAATTGAGGTATTCACCTCGGCAGGGTACCAGATCAGTTGCTCACCTTGGTAACAAATGACCTCCCGGCTTCCCAAATCACTATCCTGCGTATTGATCCTTGTGGCGAACTCACCATCATCCACCTGCTGCGATTGCTCCTGAATCTTCTCATTATCCTGCATATGCGCTGGCACAACGCTCCATTCCGATTCCCGCGTATGTCCCGCCTCATTGCCACACCAGCGAACATCCGGGCCGCATACCGAGATGACAGCTTCGGGCTGAAGTTCACGAATAAGCGCATAATAGGCGTCCCAGTCATAAACCTGCCTTTTGCCATTCGGACCCTCACCACACGCACCATCAAACCATACACAGAAGATGTCGCCATAATTCGTGAGCAGCTCGCGCAACTGTTGGAGGAAAAACTCGTTATATCTCTCCGAATCCCCGTAGGAGGTTTCATGCCGATCCCAAGGAGAAAGGTACACGCCAAACTTCAACCCGCCCTCACGGCAGGCATCGGCAACTTCCTGAACCAAATCACCCGCACCATTTCTCCACGGACTGGCTGCAACTGTGTGCTCTGTAAACTGACTTGGCCACAAACAAAATCCATCATGATGCTTGCACGTCAAAATCAGCCCCTTCATCCCCGCAGCCTTGCACGCCTGCACCCATTGCGCTGCACTCAGTGCAGAAGGATTGAAGATAGCCGGGTCTTCCTCCCCAGTGCCCCATTCGCGATCCGTGAATGTATTTACCGTAAAATGAATAAATGCATAGAACTCCATCTCCTGCCATCTTAGCTGGCGTTCGGATGGGCTTATCTGTGCTGCGGACTTAATCCATTCGGCTGGTTGCAGTTCATAATTCATGGCGTATCACTCCTTTTATTTAGCGCATCCCTATATCATTGGACCACCCTTGCTTGGACCGCTACTCAGTTCACTACTGTCCATGAATGGCTGTGATGCAAGCAATAACTGCTGCTTGGCTTCTTCGACCAAATGTGGATCAATGGGATAATTAAAGCTGCCTTCGTACCTCACGCCTGATCCCATATGGATTTCCATGATACCCGTCTGCCTCACTAGCGTTTGTATTCCCTCTATGGTGACCCCCGACCCTGCCATGACAGCGATGTTCAAGGTTTGCCCCAATTGCTGAAGTTGTTTCAGTTCCAGTATGGCTTCAGGCGCTGTCTGTTTCCCTCCCGATGTAAGCACACGCTCCACGTTGCCCAATGTGTTAATGGCCTTGAGCGCCTCGGTCAGGCTTGTGCTCACATCAATAGCACGATGAAACGTAACGCCCAAACCCTGAGCTTCGGCCATACATAATTGCATGGGTAAAAGGTCCACTTCACCATCTCCGGTGAGGGCACCGATTACGATGCCAGCGGCTCCAAGTTCCCTCGCCACGCGTACATCCCTGGTCATGGCGTGGATGTCATCTGCGCTATAGCGGAACGAGCGGCTATGGGGACGGATCATGACATACACCGGGATGGAGACTTGTGATACTACTTGCTCGATTACACCATAACTGGGGGTAAGCCCTCCTTCGGACATCGCTGACACCAGTTCAATCCGATCAGCCCCTCCCTGTTCAGCGGCTCTGGCATCTTCCACATCCACAGCGATGACTTCCAATACAGGCTGTCTGTTCATAAGGGTCACTCCCTTCATCCATATAAAATTTAGAGATGATAAGTAATCGTAGGACGTGCGCACATCAGAAATGATTAGCCCCTTTTCTCATCGACCGTTCCAGCATTCATAAACATTATCGTACTGGTACAGTGCAACGCTCCATGACATATAGGACCGACAAAGCGTATTATCAGCGCTCCTGCGGTCCTTCTTCATCGTTATGAGTGACGGTCAGCTTCCAGAACGCAATCCGATCCCTTTTCCACGTATAGGTGACATATAGATCCTTCTCTTGAGATACGATCGCCGGATACGAGTATTCCCCCGGTTCATTTTCCAACACATATTCATCACCCCAGGTCTGACCATTGTCCGTTGAAAAAGTAATCACCAACGGTGTTCGAGGGCTCTCTGTTGTATATCCACTGACCGGATTGTAGACAAGCGCAAGCAAACCATGCTCCATGCGTGTGGCATCAATTCCGCTATTGTTGTTGGGTAGTTCTGTAGCGTAAGCTTCACACCATGTGCGTCCACCATCTGGCGAATTACTGCGAAAAATAACCCCTTCGGTACTACGCAGAAGCATGTGCACACGCTCTCTACCAGAAGACCACAATGTAGGCTGGATCAGCCCCTTGGCAAACCAATGCTCCGCCCCAACATAGGTGGACAGGTCCATCGGCACATATGTACTTTTCGTCCATGTCTCCCCGTGATCTGTTGAGATATCGACAAATGACTCCCAAATCTGCTTGCCTAATACCTCAGGGTCCAATCGTTCAATGGATGCGGGAGCCAGCATTGTTCCATCCTCCAGCTGAATAGGTTTATTCCGGACCGGCCCACGACCACCAATATCTCCGGGCACCAGCTCCCGAGAAGCCGTCCACGTATATCCGCCGTCCCCTGAACGAATGATGCGGGTATGCCAATCCGTAATTTCATACCCTACTTCATAAAAGAGTATCAGCGAATCACCCTGTGCATATAGCACCGGGTTCCAGTGAGCAATACCTTGCTCATCCGCGACTTTACGTGGAACAGACCACGCTCCGCTATGATCCTGCCTTGCGAGCCAGATCGCTACATCACTCGCCTTCTCATGCTGACCTGCAAACCAAGCAACAAGCACTCGGCCATTTGGTAAAACAGCAACGGTGGACCCATGACTACTCTGAAAAGGCTGACCTTCCTGAAAGATATATTGTTTGTCGGCAATGATCTTCATGAATGGATTCTCCTTTGGGGACCGGAATGGGATAGCAAATAGAGAGTGCAACGGACATCATGTACTTTTCCTGATGAACTTTGTTATTTTAGTTATTATTAACGTTATTATTTATTAGCAATAGTCTAAAACGTTAGGTTCAGAACGTCAATACAAAAAAAGACACCCCGGGGGGTGTCTCCTGTCTTGGATAACCTTTCGGTTATCCGAGCTTATTCTATTTTTTACGCCGAGCCTTCGTCATTCGATTAAACATAATCAGTGCAGCAATGATCATGGCAATCATGGCAATATTACTCGCCACTTCTTGTGATAAGCCAAAAAGAACTCCCAGGTTAGTCACCAGGCCTCTTACAATCAGCGCCACTACAACCAGCAGGATTGGACTCAAAAAATTATAATTTCTCATTCTTCGCAACACCCCTGACCCCATTGTTCAGAACTTCAGAATCCCATAACACTATCATAACAGTAGCTATTCTGTGTTACAACAAAGGGCACCCGCGAACAGTGCCCTTTGTCATGTACCCACGTATTCTACTTTTGATGACAGAACAATCTTTAGATTGCTGTTATGACCTAATATATCCGATTATCTTCTACACCTGCTTGAATTCGATCCAATCAATCTGGAGCCCTGGTTTCGTGAAGTCCAGTTTCAATTCATACAGTCCTGCTTCAAGATCTACTTTGACAAGTTTCTGTCTGATCCATTTGCCTTCCGTACCATTCGTTTGGATGGTGGTCACCAACTGATCATTCAGGAGCAGGTTACATGCACTTTGAGCGAGTTCCGGCTCAGGGGACATGATCTGTACGATAATCCGATAATGGCCGGCCTCGTCCACTTTCATGTAGACCGGTTCAGCTACCGCAGGTTTCACCTGTGCGTTCTCAACCAGCGCCTGAGCTTGTGCAGTAGATAGGGATGCATTCGCTTGGAACGAAGCGACGTTCTCCACGATCTCGTGTTTTCTGCCGGACACCGGTGCATTCATGATGAACTTGCAGATGTTAATCGCAGAGCGTTGCAGTTCTCCGCGCGTAAGTGTTCCATTTTCCAAGGATTCAATCGTGTTATCGTCCCAGCCGTTAATCTCTGCGCCATAGTTCGGTACAACCATGTAGAGATCATTCTGCGCACGAATCATCCAGTTCGTGTATTTGCGATCAGCCTCGCCACCTTCCGTCACATCGTTCATAATCGCCCACCAGTCGGTCATTACGATACCCTCGAAATTCCATTCGCCACGCAAAATCGTGGTATTCAGGTCGTAGTTGGATGCCGCCCAGTGTCCGTTAACCGGGTTGTAGGAGGTCATGATGGAATTCGCTCCGCCTTCTTTTACAGCGATTTCGAACCCTTTCAGGTAAATTTCACGCAGTGCACGCTCAGAGACAACAGCATCTACTTTGCTACGGTGTTTCTCCTGGTTGTTGCAGGCAAAGTGTTTCAGTGTGGCATTGGAACCACCCTTCATAATGCCTTTCGTACATGCTGCGGCAAATACACCCGAGATCAGTGGATCTTCAGAGAAGTACTCAAAGTTCCGGCCATTGAGCGGGCTCCGGCGGATATTAAGTCCAGGTCCGAGCAGAGTATCCACCTGATTTCTCAGCAACTCCTGTCCTTCCATCACATACAACTCTTCAACGAGATCCTTGTTCCATGTCGCCGCAAGCAACGTACCGATGGATACCTGTGTTGCCTTCTCCCCACTATCCATACGAATACCAGACGGGCCATCTGCCGTACATGCTACCGGAATACCGTAGTTGAACAGGCTGTCGCTGACACCACCAAATGCGGATGCCGTTCCCGAAGTAACGAGCGGGCTACTCATGCCTTCACCACGGACAATTGCCGCCAGATCCTGATCACTCAGTTGAGCGATGAAGGCTTCCAGACTTACTTTGCCAGCCTTAACATCACTCAGCTTGTAGCCCTGGTTACCCGTCTGCTCCAGCGTTTGCGGGAGATTCTGCTCAATCCGGTTCGCCATGGATACCTTACGCTTCGGCACTTCCGCATAAGTCAGTTCATAAGATCCATCTTCCTTGCGCAAACCCGGTTTCATCCGTGTAAAATCTTCGGTTGGCGCCATCGCTTCTTGCAGTTGCTCCACCAATTCAAGGGATTCAATAACGTATCCATCCTGGCCATCGATGCTGATGTGCTGCACTTGTTTCACACTGGTTCCTACATGCAGTCGGTATGTGCCTTCTTCCAGAACGTATGCGGAAGCATGACCTGTAACACCCGCATCATCGTAGGATGCCATGGCATGGATCGGGAAGCTGATCGTCAGAAGTTCTGACTCGCCCGGCTGCAACAATCCTGTTTTGCCGAAAGCTACCAAAGCCTTCAGCGGTTGTCCCAGTTTGCCTTGAGGTGCTTCATAATAGACCTGCACAACTTCTTTGCCCGCATATGTTGTACCGGAGTTGGTCACATTGACACGAACTTCAATGTAGGTTTCGCCGTCTTTGGACACTGATTTTGCTTCTTCGTGCTGGGCCAAAAACGTCGTATAAGACAGGCCGTAACCGAATTCAAACTGAACACGCTCAGGTCGAAACGTTTCGAAATAACGATAACCTACATAGATATCTTCCTGATAAAGGTTCTTGAACTCATTGCCGTAGTTGCTTGTCGAAGGATAATCTTCGATGGAATATGCAATCGTATCTGTCAGTTTACCGCTTGGTGTAACGTCGCCCGCCAGCACATCAGCAATCGCATTGCCACCTTCCATACCACCATGCCAGGAGTAAATTACGCCTTGGATCGGATGTAGATACGTTTCGTTTAACCAGCTCATATCGATGATATTCGAGACGTTCAACACAACAATTGTGTGTTCAAACTGCGAAGTAACTTGCTTCAGCATCGCTTTCTCATCTTCTGTCAGCTGGTAACTTCCTGCCGCATCCGCATTATCCTGATCTTCTCCCGCTGTACGTCCAATCACGATAATAGCTTTGCTGGACTTGCTTCTGGCCTGTGCGACCAGTTCATCCGTCAAAGGCATTTCTTTCTGATTCCACGGCTCAGCCGCCCATACTTTTCCGCCATCATCAAACGGATTTTCTTCAATCCATTTCTCATAGACAGCTGCCAGCTCTTCGTTCACTGTAAAATTCTTTTTGCTACGAAGACCATCCAGCAGATTAGTTGTGTAGGCCACATGAACACTACCGCCCGAACCCGTACCGCTGCGATAATAATTGACTTGAATCCGTCCAAAAACTGAAACGTTTTCGTTTTCACGAAGTGGAAGCACTTGGCCTTCATTTCTGAGTAGAACGGCTCCTTCTGCGGCAACCGTACGACTAAACTCTGCAAACCCTTCCAATGGAACTCCGATTTGATGTGTGCTCAATGATTTCCCTCCTGATTGTCATCCCCATACCTACGAATCGCTATATATAAAATGAACTATATAAATTGAACTAAAGAATATTTACACTGGACACTCCGATGACAGAATAACCTTCCGATCGCTGTTATCCCCAGATTTTATGAATCCCCCTTATATGGGGAAAATCCGGGGATAAAGGCGAACGCTTTCGCTTCTTCAGGTTTTTTCTGTCCTCTCCGTTTCGTGTAAATGTTTAGTTCAATTTATATAACAAAACGTACACTCATTTTATATAAAAGATATTCTATGATCTGGTAGATTCACTTGTTCATAGTCTCATATTAACAGATTCTATCGGAGAAATTAAATTAGATTTGTGCTTTATTGATATTATTAAAGCTTGTCCCCGATTAGCGGCATAACAAAAAGCCACGGACGCCTGTTGTCCGTGACTTTTCTTCATTCTATTTTACTCATATCAAGTCGTAAGTTTCGCATACACCAGGAAGAATAACATGTCTTCGCCCATGATGACATAGCCTGGAACTCGATAGACCAGATCCACAAGGACAAATGCCACCAGCAGTCCTACCATCACCGCCAGATGACGTGGCCGGAGTCGTAGATGTGCGTGTCTGTAGCGATGGAACACAAGGGAAGTCGACAAGAAATACAGCAGCGCTGATCCAAATACAAACCCTATCATGAACACATAGTTCAACTGATTCTGATATAACAACTGAATTGATGCGGCGATCATGCTCATGGAGATGTAGATGAATAGATGGCCGTATATGATCGCTTGCCCGGCAGTCTGAATCTCTTTGCTGACCTTTTTCTCCACGTTGTCGAAGTACTGCCACCACATCGCAATGACAAATATGGACGTAAAGGCGGCAAACAAGATCGATTTCATATCCCAATGGTCGGCTTGCAGCACAGCGATAATGCTTACCACCGATTCACCCAGCAGGATAAGTGTAAAGAGTGCGAAACGTTCCAACAAGTGATGGGTCTGAACCGGTACTTTCACCAGATTTTTGCGTCCGATCAGCGGAAGCACAATGTCTACTGCAATGCCCACATACAGAATCAAGTATCGTAACCAGGAATCGAAAAACAGTGAACCCGATGAGATTAATATCCCAATAAGGAAACAGATGCCCAAGTAACGAGCCGCTTGCTGCTGATGCTCGCTTTTTGACTTGTGAGCCGTCAGATACTGAATGGCCGTAAACGCCCGTGAACCGATATACCCGATGAAGAAGGAAAGATAGTATTGGTCAAAATGGGTAGAGAGGCTTGCCGTCATGACCATAACGGACAGGAGCTGAAGGATGAGGAATATTCGATGGATCAGGATATCCTGACCATAGCGGTTAATAAACAAGGTCTGACCGACCCATGCCCACCAAACAGGGATAAAGATAAGCACAAATTTCATTAAATATTCAAACGTAATTACTCCGTGTTCGGCATGCAACAAGACATGACCCGCTTTTGAAACGGCTGCTACGAAGAGCAGATCGTAGAACAGCTCCAGCCAGGTAACCTTTTTCTCCATCATCCTTCAATGCTCCTTTGGTTATTCTCATAATCTAACGTCAGCTATATAAGTTGAGCTAAAGATGATTCACACATACACTCCGATGACAGAATAACCCTCCAATCGCTGTTATCCCCAGATTCTTTTGATTCCCTTTTCCTAAGGGAAAATCCGGGGATAAAGGCGAACGCTTCGCTTTTTCAGGTTTTTTCTGTCCTCTCCGTTATTGTGCAAATAGATAGTTCAACCTATATAGTAATAGAACTCTAATCAATTCGCAGCTGTAGCAGGTACGAGCGTTCTTACCACGATCGGTTGCAGATTATCCTCAATTTGTGGGCGGTATTTCTCAAACCACTCAGGCAGCATCAATTTTTGTCCAAGCAAATCAGCAGGTTCATCTTTGGCAAAGCCCGGAGGATCTGTAGCAATTTCGAACAGAATGCCGCCTGCCTCTCTGAAGTAAATTGCGTTAAAATACTGACGATCCCGAACTGGAGTCGGTTGGTACCCGTAATCACGTACAGCTTCGCTCCACTGTGCATGCTCCTCATCGTCTTTTGCGCGCCATGCAATATGATGCACGGTTCCTGCGCCGCCCATACCCAGAGGTATACGGGTCACTGGAACATCTACGACATTACCGATATCCCCGCTGGACCGGAAACGAGCATACTCTTCATTTTCACTCACTCTGACAAATCCCAAAATTTTCTCAAGAGCATCCATCGTTCTTTGCGGATTAACACTGAACAGGACAGCACCGCCGAAGCCTTTGATCGCTTTATCTGTTGGAATGCCTTCGTGTGCCCAAGTGCTGGTTGCTCCCTCTTCCCGTTCAACAAGCTCAAGCCGCAGGCCTTCGCCATCTTCGAATTGAAGCAGCTCTTCATTGAAGCGACTTGTTTTGGTTACCTCAATGTTATACTGTTCCAACCGGTTCTGCCAGAAGCCAATCGACCCAGGAGGAATGACATAGGAAGTGATGCCGACCTGACCTCCGCCAATTTTGCCCCGTGGTGATCCAGCGGATGGGAAGAAGGTGATGATGGTACCCGGGCTTCCGTGTTCGTCTCCAAAGTACAGATGATATACATCAGGCGCATCGAAGTTAATTGTTTTTTTCACGAGACGAAGTCCCAGAACTCCGGCATAAAAATCAACGTTGGCCTGTGGATCGCCTGCGAAAGCTGTAATATGGTGAATACCTGCTGTTTGAATAGTCATGATTAATTCCTCCTTGGTTTGGTAAGCATGTTTTGAATTGATTTATAGTAAGTTTGTATTATCTTTAAATTAAGATATATGGTCTAGCGAATTATATGCTAGTTGTTATTTTGATTGGCCTGTTCTTGTTTCAATTTATCAGGAGTCACGTCATCGCCGTTTGGATCATAGATGGTTGCATTCAGCAGAATGTCGTTGACCGAACCGCGAAAAGTTTGCAGATATTCCTGGCGAAGACGAACCTGTTCCTCTTTCTCCATCTCCGTCAATCCGCCCTCTTTGGCTTTTCTTGAAAGTTCATTTATTCTGGTCAATGTTGGGATCATCATCTTGATCTCTCCTCATGTTATGGATTAAAGATATTTGTTTGGGTTGTTATTTATATTTAAATTAAATATCTTAAGTTAAAGATAAATGATTTGTGATCGGTTGTCAACTCTTTTATCTAAACTAAATTAAATGAACCTGCTTCTCACTTAACACCCTGCTGCTTTAACTATGAATTCAGACAAAAAAAGGGCTAGCTCCGCAGTAATTTCACTTACTACGAACCTAGCCCTTCATGTATTTAATTCATTAGCCCAGCTTTTGACCACAATTTGGACAGAAGTTGGCTCCTTCATTTTTGGCTCCACAGTTCGGGCAGAAGTTTGGCTTCTTGTTGCCTTCTGTAGATGAAGAGTTACCTGAATCACCGTTGCTATTTCCCGCTGGTTTCTGGTCGTTATTTTGATTCTGGGACGAACCCGCATTATTGTTCTGATTTTGGCCTTGGTTCTGGTTCATGTTTTTCATCATTTCATTCGCCATGTTCATACCCATCATCATGCCCGCCATATCTGAGGCCGCGCCGCCGCCCTGTACTTTACCGGATGAGATGCCATCTGTCATGCTGACCTGCTGATACTTTTGCAGATTACCAATCATCTCATGCGAAGCGGTCTTCGTAATCATATCCTGAATCTCTTTTGGATAATTGAAGCTCATTACCTGGAAACCGGTAATCCCAATGCCGATGTCCATCATCTGCATATCCAGATCTTCCTGAATCCCCTTGGCAATATCCGATGCATTGGCCTGCAGGTTGAACATATCCTTCCCTTCACGGCTAATCCACTTCATTAGAAGCTGATCCAGCACGGAAGTGATTCGGATTTTGACATCCTCCACCAGATAACTCTGTTTGATGCCTGCAATCTTATCAATCAGGGTCACATAGTCACTTACTTTAAAATTAAATGTTCCGTTGGCTCGAATCGGCATCCCGCCCGGCAGTTGTGGTGTCGGAATCAATACAGGGCTTTGCGTGCCCCAGCGCACGGTGAACTCTTTTGTATTCACAAACAATACTTCGACCCGCATGCCGCTGTTGAATCCGAATTTGAACCCTTTTAAGGTAGAAAGAAACGGAATGATCTCCGAATCGATATTAAATGATCCTTCGTCCTCGAAAATGCCTTCCACTTTACCGTTATTCAGGAAAATGGCGTCCTGACCGGAACGGATGATGAGTTTACTCCCCTTCTTGATCTCCCGGTTGCTCCACTTCCAAAATATCATGTCATCTCTAAACTCTTCCCACTCCACCACATTCGAAAATTGATTTCTGAAAAATCCCATACTCGTTCCCATCCCTTCTAATTAAAAAATCCGCATACTCAATAGTGACTAGAACGAACCTCTACTTCCACTGTGTGAATGACCGCCTCGGGAGGTACCCCCTCCTCCTCCTCCGCCACCGTTGTTGTTGTTCTTCTCGATTTTGCGCTTGGTTACGGTTGTACGGATATAACGATCCTGACGATCAATTACACTGGAATTGCTTGAATCCTCATAAGTCGCACGATTGACTGTGACACGTCCCCCGGAACGATAGATCATCATACCAACAACAATACCGCCAAGAACTACAGATACTCCCAACTGAAACCAACCGTTGAACAAAATATTGTTCGGATTCACACCGGGTTCATACCCCATATATTTGTAAGAGAGCTCAATGTATTTCTCAAATGCGAGTTTATAATCTCCACTGGACAATTCAGAGGTAATTCGGGTACGGATAGCATCAAGCCGCTGATCGCTCAGATATTCTTTTGCCTTATAAAATCCAGCCAGATACACTTCGCGATTATTCATATCCATCGTCAATATGACAGCATTACCAAATTTCTTATCGTACCCTAACCCCTGCTCATCATAAAAATCTTCCGTTAAGAGCATAACATCCTGATTCTCAACATTATTGGAGGTATAGATAACAAAGTCCGTCTGCCGCTCGGCGCCATACTGATTCGCAAGTAGATTCAGTTCACTTATCTCCTGCTCACTCAGCAGGTTGGCCTCATCGTAGATGAGATTTTTACTCTCCGCTGCGGATGCCGATGACATGGGAATCAACGGAGCGGCAAGGGTTATCATAAGTAAAATGAGCGTAGCCATCACGGCCAGAGGGGTTCTTTTTCTCATAAGAATCCACCTCCCATCATCCAAGAAACCAGCTTCAGTGACAGCAAGGAAACCGCGGATACTCCTGCGAACCATCCGGCCACTTTGGCTTTGCTGATCGGTGGTTTACCGACCACTTTACCTGTCTGTCCATTCATGGCAAAGGTATACTGTGCACGATTATAGTCATAGTTGACCATCCACACCGGGAGCAGCACATAGTCCGCATGTTTGAGTGTGGTATCAATCTGTTTGTCCGTGTAGCTCACACTGCTATACCCAGATACGGTTGAGGCAATATAAGAATCAATGTAAGATCTCGTTTTATCCTTGGCCCGTGGAAAAAGTTCCTCGTCTGTATAACTGTATTTTTCCGCAATATACCCCGCCAGATACGGGGTCTTGAACAATTTCAACTGATTATATGGAAAAGGCTCGAGCTTATCCATCAGTTCATCCTTCATTTTCTCCGATGCATCGATGGGCAGATTCACGTAATTCAGCCGAATCCGGCGGTATATATCGAAATGCTGTGTTTCCGTGTAATGGTAGTCGCCCTGGGTGTAGGATCTAACCTTGGTGCCACGACCATGCACTTCGATTTTATTATGTAACTCGTACAACCAGAACGGCACATACATGCCCGTAATGCTCTGAATCCGATTGGCGGACATGAAGCCACTTGGCGTTAAGAGACCATTTTTGCACCACTTTTTGAAAGCCTGCTTGGCTTGATCCTTGTTGATCGAAAAGGGAATCACCATCGCAGGGGCTAGATTGCCCGTCAGCCGATCACTGAGTACAACCGCTGCACCGCAGAAGCTGCATGTCGTCGCACTGGTCTCCGGCTCTGTCACGATGTCAGCTCCGCAGCTGTTACAGTGGTATTCCTTGACCTCATTTTCCGTGAACACTTGTCTCTTCAACGGATCTGGGATCTGCTCTATGTTGTCTTGGCGGCCGCAGCTGGGACAGGATAATGCACCTGACACACTGTCAAAGATCATGCCACTGCCGCAGTTCGGACATTTATATTCAATAACCGGCATCTGCTCACCTCAATGTTAACGAAATGGTATAACGTATTACTTATTCTTCAGCTTCTCCTGGATCGCTGCGAGTTCTTCCTCTGCACTTGGCGACGCATTTTCATTATTACCCGCATCTGCGTTCATGTCTCTCTCCAACTGGGCAATTAATTCGTCCAAATCATCTTCCTGTGCTCCAGCGCGTAGTTCCTCCAAAGCCTCTGCTTCGTTCAGCGCCTGGTTCGCCTTATCTTCCATGGCCTTCAATGCGGCATCAGCTCTGCCCGTAGATGCTTTCCGTTCATTGGCCTGTTGCTGCGCTCTCGCATCTGCCATTCGACCTTTCAGTTCTGTATGCCGCGCTTCCAGTTGCCCCAGATCGGCAACTAGTTTATCATTCATATGCTTCATCATCTTGGCTTTGGCGGAAGCCCGTTCATAGGCCGCCTGTAATTCGTTCAATTTGTCAGCCAGCTTCACTTTCTTCTCCAGAAAACCACGTGCCTTGTCTTCGTCTCCCGACTCCGCTGATTTCTCAGCGTACCGCTGTAACTTTTTGACCTCGGCACTACACTCATCCAATGCTCGCTTCGCCCGGCTCTCATCTGACAGCACCGCTGCCGTCTCCGCTTTTACCTGACCCAGATCACTGCTCAGGCTGCGCATATAGTCATTCACACTCTTCTCCGGGTCTTCCGCCCGCGACAGCATGTGGTTCACATTGGCCTTCATCACGTCTCTAAACCTCGATAAGATTCCCATGACTTGTTCCTCCTCCGAAAAGTTCATATGTATACTATAATACATGAATACGCCGACATACGTTTCACATTTCACGATTGCAAGTGGAGTTAATACGATCCAAATCCATACTATAACAACGCAATATAAGAAAAGACGAGCACTTATAGTGTCGCCTCATGATCCAAAAATCCTCTCCTCATTCTCAGTATCTTTCTTCCTCAATCACAGTTCGTTAATGAACAGCACACTTTCCTCTGCAATCCGATCTGGATCCGTATTATGTATGTAATGACCACCATCTAAAACCTGATATCGTCCCATCTTCACAGACTCGATATAACCTATTAAGTACATTTGCCAATTCTCAATCGGTAACTCTTCACCATTAGATATGAAAAAATACATCGACACATCCGGAATTCCCTGTGTGGCAACTTTTGCTGCATTCTGTTTAATTATGTTGACTTCATCATTCATATTCGATGTCTGCGTATTCTTGTAGAATAGCGCCCGGTAAAGTTCCTCTTCCTGCGGAGACAGGTGATTCTCCTTAATCGCAGCGGATGAATCCACAATCCCGGGGAAAAAGCGTGTAATCCCTATTCGTGCTCCCAAACCTGTAAGACTCATCATACCTCCAGAGGGCAAAGGATATGCTTCATATACCTCTGGGATAGCAGGGTCCAATCCAATGATTGCCTTCACTTCGGTTGGATACTGTTGTGCCCAATATAATGCTTCAATGCCTGACATGGAATGTGGAAACAACACATACGGTGGATTCTGGCCTGCCAAAGTCAGAGCTGCTCTGGTTTCTTCCAATATCGTATCGATATCTCGTGACACCTTGGCCGTTTCACTGAAGCCATACCCTGCCTTCTCAACTACAGCAATTTTGTATTGTTCAGACAATCTGGAGTAAAGTGCCTTGAAATCCAATACAGGAGCGGATGTACCCCCACCTGACAGAAAGACCAGTGTCTGTGACCCAGAACCTTCTGTATAGACATGCATTTGGTGATTATTCACGTTAACCATTGCACCTGGCGGCAACAGAATACTCAACTCACTCTTGAGTTTAATCGTATGATTCGTGAAACTAATTACAATGAACAATAGCATGACACCCAATATTGCCAAGGCACCATACCCCAATCTCTTCAACACAATTCTCATTGGTTCCCCTCCAACATAATGTACACTCTTATTTATTTTACCATGTACATTGGAAGTTATATGAGATCTAATCCTTTTATCATCGCGCTCTAATAAATCGTTACCTAACTACGGTTCAACCGGAAGGCTCTCCACCGCTGTGAAAAACACATCCAGTAGCTCAACATTGTACGTAATGCGGACGTATTCGGTTATTAACGCCACATCCTCTTCCCTCTGATACTCCAGACATGGACGGCCTTCACTCCACAGCACCCTGCACGGGAACTTTCCGACAACATCCTTAATGATGTGATCCGGCTCAGCTACTTTATGAATGTCTCCCATATGAAATCTCCTTATTTCTCTGCACTTATCTTGTGCAATTATCCTTTAATTTTGGAATAGATGACGGTTTGATTCAGTGCACTTCATCACATTCAACTCAATGAGTTATGGCGACATACCAATTAGGCATTTTGCAGACATGACCGTGTTGGTTCCTCCAAAGGTGCCATTCCTTCGCAATTTGGCTATAATAAGGAGATCAATGATTTCTATAAAAGGCAGGAAAATTATGCGTACACGAGTTCACTTTATTGCTCCCTACGAATCGATGATTCCTATTATACAAGAGTGCATTCCTCGCTTTCCCCAGTTAGCCATTCAGACGGACGTGGGCGATTTGGCGAATGGTGTGGAATTAGCAACACAAGCTGAGAAAAACGGTGCAGAGATTATCATCAGTCGTGGCGGGACGGCTCAATTGATTAAGAAAGCAGTGACCATTCCCGTCATTGATGTGCAGTTATCGGGCTATGATATGATTCGTTCACTTACCCTGGCAAGCCAGTTTAACGGCCAAACGGCCATCGTTGGCTTCTCCAACATCACCTCTGGTGCACAATCCATTATTGATCTAATGGATCTGCCTCTCAAGGTCTATACCATACATAGCTCAGAAGATGTAGCGCGATTGCTCTTGGAGTTGAAGGCTTCTGGTTACCGCCAGATTGTCGGAGATGTGATCACCGTCAACACCGCGAAGACCTACGGTCTGGAGGGATTGTTGATTCAATCCGGCCAGGAATCCATCCTTAGAGCGATGGAAGATGCACAGCTGGTCTACCGTTATTTGAGCAAAAATCATGCGATATCGATCATACTGAATGACCTGGTTACACGGGAACATCCCAATTTACTTATTTTAAATGAACGGAATGAAGTTGTATTCGAGAAGCTGACCGATTTTGAGAAAAATCCGCTGACCGATAATCACATGTATCTGACCAATACCAGCCTGGAGTTCCATCAATCCCAGATCCAAAATGTGTTCATGGTGGACGATTACCAGCTTACGGTTAACGCCTATGAAACGACCCTGGACAACAAGAACTACAAGGTATATATGCTGGAAAAAGGACAACACTATGCCTTTGCACAATTCGGCATAACAACGTTCACGGACGCATCGATGGAGCCTATCGTTGCCGAATCCCCTGCCATGCAGGCGGTATTACAGAACATTCGAGCACTTTACGAGAATCATGAACCGATCTATCTGCGGGGCGAAGCAGATTCCGGTAAATCTTTTCTGGTCAAACATATTCATCAGATGTACTCCGGTGGCGGACTCTTATTACAGATGGATCTCTCGCAAGTTACGCCCGGTCATTTGCACAAGATACCACTCGCCAAAGTTCGAAATGTTGAGATTAATCATACGGAAGCACGTATGGAAGATCCGGAGTTGCTCGCCTTTATCCAGAGCTGCCTTCAAAATCAAATAGGGGTGTTTATACTCGGGGAACAGATATTTAACCCGCAGTGGTCACTCGATCTGGAGCTTAATACAATCATGATGCCAAATCTTGCGGACAGATCAGAGGATCTGGCTCCACTGATGCAGCATTTCCTTACGGGTTATTACCAGAAATATGGAACTACTGCGGTGAGGATAAAAGAAGATGCACTACAGCTGATCCGGGATCAGATCACACATATAAACGTCAACCAGTTGAAGCATTTGATCAAGCAGGCTGCACTTAATGAACAGGATTATGTAATTACCACGGCTACCTTGTCCCGCTTGCTGGATCAGCAACCTGTTTCAAGCCAAATGAAGTTGAATGGAACTCTGAAGGACATCGAAAAGGAAGTTATTCAGTTCGTGCTTCAGGAGGAAAATAATAATCAATCGAAGGCTGCAGAGCGTCTGGGGATTAACCGGGCCACATTATGGCGTAAACTTAAAGATTAACTTTAAGTTTGCGTCTTTTTTTTCGCCTTCATGTGTTGCATTTTTAAACAGTTAAGTGTGTATTTAAAATTTACAATAATTTATTGTTGCTATATTAAACGATATGGGATAACATAATCCCTGCAAGCGCTTCATAAAAACGATTACTTCATAAGGAGCTACTACTATGAACATTAAAGCAACTTTAGATCGCATCCCTGGCGGTATGATGGTCGTTCCCCTGTTACTTGGTGCTACCATTAATACATTCTTCCCAAATGCCCTGCGCATTGGCGGATTCACGGAAGCTCTCTTCGTTAACAGTTCCAGTACGTTGATTGCACTGTTCCTGTTAATTGCCGGTACACAGATTACGTTCAAAACAGCTGGTTCATCCGTCGGCAAGGGTGTTACCTTGCTAGTCGTCAAGTGGGCGATCGGTGCAGCACTTGGTCTCGTTGCCATTTTGTTTGCAGACTCAAGCGGGTTATTCCTGGGTCTGGCCCCACTTGCCATTATCGCTGCGATGACCAACTCTAACGGTGGTCTTTACATCGCACTCGCTGGTCAATACGGTAAAGAAGATGACAAAGCAGCCTATCCATTCCTCGCGCTCAGCGATGGTCCATTCCTAACCATGGTAGCGCTCTCCATCTTCGGTGCGATGGGCTTTGCCAACGGCATGTTCTCTCCTATGGCATTCGTTGCTGTATTGCTTCCGCTCATCGTTGGTGTCATTATTGGTAATCTGGACCGCAATCTGGCGGAGTGGCTGCACAAAGGCAGTGACAAACTTGTTCCGTTCTTCGCCTTCTCACTGGGTATGGGAATCAACTTCTCATCGATTATCCAAGGTGGACTTGGTGGAATCATGCTTGGTGTTCTGACCGTGCTTCTCACAGGCGGAATCGGTTTCCTGCTCTTTAAAGCCATCGGCTGGAATCCCATCGTTGGTGCCTCCGAAGGTTCAACAGCCGGGAATGCCGTAGGTACACCTGCTGCCATCGTGGCTGCTAATGCTTCATTTGGACCTATTGCTGAGATTGCAACAGTACAGATTGCCGCGAGTGTTGTCACTACGGCCATCCTGCTACCGATTTTCATCGGGTTTCTCTCCAAACGATTGGAGAAATCAGGCGGAGTCGAGAAATACAATCAACGACCTACCACATAAATGGTTTTCACCTGATCTAATGTGCTTAATCTGTGATTAATTGATTGATGATCTGAACGGACTTTTACTAAATTGTGCTTACAAAGGAGGGATGACTGCATGAAATTAGCCATTATTGCAGATGATTTGACCGGTGCCAATGACAGCGGGGTGCAGCTTGCCCGTCATGGCTTGAAAACCAGTGTTCTTTTTAATATGGATGAGGAGCCTCTTACGCGTTACGATGCCGTCGTCTTTGATACAGATAGTCGTTCCATATCACCGCAGGAAGCATATGACCGTGTATATCAGGCTGCTGAATTGCTGACGAACAACGGATTTGAGACGATTTTCAAAAAGATGGATTCGACCATGCGTGGAAATATCGGTATCGAGATCGATGCCCTGTATGATGTCGTCAAACCTGACTTTATGATGATAGCTCCGGGTTATCCGAAAAATAACCGTACCATCCATGAGGGGATTCATTATCTGAACGGCGTTCCGCTCGCGGAAACCGAGATTGCGAATGATCCGAAGACGCCCGTAACTCTTTCCTACCTTCCGGACCTGCTGAAACAGCAGACGAATTATGAGGTGGGCGAAATTACGGTTGCTGATCTGGAGGTTGGCCAAGACCATATTCAATTGAAACTAGAACAGTTTAAACAAAATAACATTCCATATGTACTCGTAGATTCCACAGAAGAACGGCATCTGGAGATGATCTTGCAGATGACTGGCGAATTGGACTATACCTTTGCCTGGGCAGGGTCTGCTGGCATTGCCAACTACCTCCCAGCTCACTACGAGCTTGAATCCAAGTCCGCCGAACTCACGATACCGGAGAATCCCGGTCCAATCCTGACGGTTGTGGGCAGCGTAAATAAAAACTCCCGCGAGCAGTTGTATCGCTTGCTGCGCCAATCTAAGATTGCATCCGTTTCTTTCCACTCCTTCAAGGCTGTGTCTGCATCAGCAGACCGAGCTGAGGAAATGGAACGTGTGTATGCAGAGGTCAGATCCAAAGCACTCGAAGGACAAGATGTCGTCCTCTACTCCACCGCAGAACAAGTCGATATTGAACTGGCACGGGCAACGGGCGACATTCGCGGTCTCAATCACACGGAAGTCAGCAACGAAATCGTACTCGCGATGGGCGAGATCTGTGCCAGACTGCTGGAAGAGGGACTTTTCAAAGGTGTGTCCATGACTGGTGGCGATACGGCAAAACAAATCTGTCTGAAATGGAATATTAGCGGCTTCGAGCTGCTGGATGAGCTTGAAATCGGTGTGCCGATCTCCAAGTTTATAGGGATTGATGATCTGCATGTGATTACCAAAGCAGGCGGATTCGGCAAACCCGATGTCTTTATCCATGCGATTCAAAAATTA
The DNA here is from genome assembly GCF_012912005.1 of Paenibacillus sp. SZ31. Lineage (GTDB taxonomy): Bacteria > Bacillota > Bacilli > Paenibacillales > Paenibacillaceae > Paenibacillus. Next base: position 76,558 of record NZ_JABBEA010000014.1, on the reverse strand, counting down.
AAAGGGGGTATTCTCGTATGAAACCTACAATTGGAATTACAATGGGCGACGCAGCAGGTATTGGACCGGAGATTATTATGAAAGCACTGGGTCATCAAGAAATGTACGATCAGTGCAATCCACTCGTTATCGGTGATACGAAGATTCTGGAGCGTGTGTTGCCAGTCATCGGCTCAAGTCTGAACGTTAACGCGATTCAAGAACCTTCCGAAGCCAAGTATGAATTCGGTACTGTGGATGTGATTGATCTAAATCTCGTTCCTGCCGATCTGGAATACGGTAAAGTATCTGCCGTGGCTGGAGATGCAGCATTTCAGTTTCTCGCCAAAGCCATTGACCTTGCCAAAAAGCAGCAGATTCACTCCATCTGCACAGCGCCTTTGAACAAAGAAGCTTTGCATCAAGGGGGGCACCTGTATCCGGGGCACACCGAGATTTTGGCTGACCTGACGGATACGCAGGACTTCTCAATGATGCTGACCACGCCTAATCTGAGAGTTATTCACCTGACAACACACATGGGTCTGATCGATGCTATTGCGAGTATTAATCCGGAAAGAACCTACACCGTCGTGAAGCTTGCTCATGATACGCTGAAAAAAGCAGGCTTTGAGAATCCGCGCGTTGCCGTATGCGGAATCAATCCTCATGCCGGGGAGAACGGCTTGTTCGGCAACGGAGAAGAAGAAGAGAAACTGCAGCCCGGCATTGAGCGTGCGCAGAAGGAAGGCATTAACGTCGTTGGTCCACTCCCGGCGGACACACTCTTCTTCCGCGCTGGTCGCGGTGACTTCGATATCGTCGTAGCCTGCTATCACGACCAAGGCCATGCGCCGATCAAAGTGATGGGCATCGAGGAAGGTGTGAACATCACTGTTGGCCTAAAAGGCGGGATCATCCGTACGTCTGTCGACCACGGTACAGCCTTCGATATCGCCGGCAAAAACATCGCCGATGATAAAAGTATGCTGGCCGCCATCCGCTCAGCTATTGAGCTGGCGCCAAAGGACTTGGTGTAAAATGTAGAAGCAAAACAAAAGGCAAACCCTCTATAAATCAGAGAGTTTGCCTTTTGTTTTATATATCCTCCACTTATGTATCTACTCTCATAGAAAGAATATTCGATGATAAGCTCACGCCTCAGATGGAGCTTTCTTGAAGTAAGATTCAAGCACACGCTTTGCTTCCTTCACACTTTTTTACATTTTGGTAAAAATTTTTAGATGTGTTTATTTCCTAACCTGCTTGTGGGTGTGGTGAATCATAAAATAAGGTAAGTTAAAAAAGTATTATGCAAAGTATAAGGGTTTTCATTCATTAGGAAGCCGATAAATAATAAAATTTATTAGAGGACTCTTTAGCAGTAAAAATTATACTACTATAAATATATTTGTAGAAAATATAGTGTTTAGTGCTTAGAAAATTGTATACTATTGGGAGTAGATAAAGAAAGGTGAGCTGTTTAATGAATGTGAATGATACTTCTATTGAAAATAGTACGTGGGAGAGTATTATACAAAAAGTAAAAAATCCAATAGATCATTTTCAGCCTCCTATTGGTATGAAACTTTCGACTAAAAATCTGATTACCATCTTCAAACAGGCTGCTGAGGAACAATGGGAGAGTATAAACTTAACTGGTGCTGGTATTAATGAAATACCAAAAGAAATTGGGGAAATTAAATCACTGAAGAGTCTATCTATTAGCAGTTTCGGATTTTTTCCAGATGGATTAAACAATACACTTAAAGTGTTACCTGATGAAATATGTGAACTTGTTAATCTGGAAAGTATAGATATTTCAGGAAACCCTATTTGTAGCTTTCCTTCGAGATTTGATAAACTGTCTGGGTTAAAATACATTGATTTACATTCTACAGCATTCGATTCTTTTCCCGAGGAGATTTTATGCTTTGAACACCTAGAAGAATTAAATATAGGTTGGTGTAATATAAAGGGTTTCCCCGCTAGATTAAGGAAGTTGGAAAAATTATCAGCAATATATTTTCATAGTACTGATATTGATGAATTTCCCGAGGTGATTTTAGACCTTACTAATTTAAAGGAGTTGAGTATTTCTCCAAAAATAAAACAACTCCCTCCAGATATATCCAAACTATGTAATCTAACTTCTCTAATACTTACTAAATCTCAAATAACAGAGTTGCCTGAACAAATAGGTACGCTTACAAAATTGGAGCGAATTTACCTCACTGAAAGTAAGATACAGAGCTTCCCAAAGACTATTAAAAATCTTATTAACATAAAGAAGCTTGATATTAAGGGAACAATATTCGAAGATATCATACCCCCAGAAATATTAAACCAACCTGCTTTTGACGTTGTAAACTATATCATAAGATATCAAGAAGATCCGAACAAATTAAAATTGAATGAATCTAAGATGCTTATTGTTGGTCAAGGAGGAGTAGGGAAAAGTTCTTTGTTACGTCGATTGATATATAACAGCTTTAGCATGTCAGAAGTAATTGAATCTACTGAGGGTATTGATATTGAACAATGGAACTTTCCTATTGATGGTCAGGACTACAAATTGAATGTATGGGATTTCGGTGGACAGGAGATCTATCATTCAACTCACCAGTTCTTTTTGACAAATAGATCAATGTATATACTAGTTTGGGATGCAAGACAAGAAGATGAATATGGGCGTATCGATTACTGGCTCAATACAGTTGAATCATTTGCTGGAGAAAGCCCAATCTTACTGGTAATCAACAAATGTGATGAACGTAAGAATATTAAACAAGTAGATCTAAAAAGCCTACAAGATAAATATCCTCAAATTGTTGATGCTTATAAAGTAAGTTGCAGTAGCGGAATAGGTATATATGATTTAGAGAAAACAATTAAAGAAGAGTCGGTTAAACTTCCTTTAACGAATATAGTTTGGTTATCATCTTGGATCAAGATCCGCAAACATCTTGAAGAATTGTCAAATTCACAGGATCTAATAACATACGCAGAATACCAAAAAATATGCTATCAGTATGACGTCAAAGAAAGTGAAGCAAAAAGTTTAAGTCAGTATTTGCACGACTTAGGAATTATACTGCACTTCCAAACCGATGTTTTACTAAAGGATTATGTTATCTTAAGTCCTGATTGGGGAACAGATGCTGTTTATAAAGTATTAGATGCTGAGGATGATTTATTACAAGATCGTAATGGAATGTTGTACATAGACGACCTCCCAGAAATATGGAAAAACAAAAACATTTATCCAGAGGATAGATACTCACTCATTCTAAGGCTAATGGAGAATTTCCAACTATCTTTTGAAGTAGAAAGAAATAAGACATTCCTTATTCCTGAACTAATGGAAAATGAAGAGATTCAGTTAAAAGAGATTGAGTTTAGTGATGAAACTTGCCTTACCTTTCAATACGAATACGAATTTCTTCCTGCTGGTGTGATGACTCGATTCATTGTAAAAGCTCACAATTATCTACTTAATGATAGTGAAGGTAATAGGCTATGTTGGAAGAAGGGGGCCTATTTAAATTACAATGGTTCTGTTGGAAAGATTAGATTATTCGATAATGTCTCAAATAAACGAATCGAAGTTCATATTTCGGGTACGAACAAAAGACAAAATCGAGAATTACTTCTACGCATACGCTCATTTTTCGATGAAATTCATAAAAGCATCAAAAAATTGAAATTAATTGAAAAGATTCAATGTAATTGTGATGTTGATTGTGATCATAAATTTGATTATAAAATGCTACTAAGGTATGAAGAACATGGACACGAAGAGGCGGTATGTGATAAATCAATGTTAAGGGTGTCAGTTTCTAATCTTCTGGATGGAATTGAATCATTTACAAATAGACAAAAAGAAAGAGAGTTATTTATGGATAAAACACCTCACATTATATTAAATAACACAATTAATAATGAAAACCACAACAATAATAACAGCAACAGCGAGTCTAAAAATATTAATACTAATAAGAATACTACAACAATTACTATAGAAATTAAGAACGTTATTGACGCTCTACAGGGTGATTTACTTGATATGAAGGAAGAGGTAACCGCTAAGGAGCCAGAATTAGCTAATGAATTCGATAAATTAGAGAAAGGGATAACTCAGTTAAATAGTGCAATGTCCAAGGAAGAAATTATCAGGTCAGGAGGACTTAAAAAGTTTAATCGTTTTATGCAAGAAGTACAAGATGAAGAGTCGCTACTTGGAAAAACTATAAAAAACATTAAGTATGGCACATCAATTGCTCAGGATATAGCAGACAAATATAATTCAATTGCTGAGTGGTGCGGTCTCCCTGTTGTACCTAAACTATTTTTGAATAAAAATAAGAATGGTGATAGTAACTAAGTCAAATGAATTACAAAGATAGAATTCGCAGTTGAAATAAGGGGGATGGATGAGGGAATTCCCATGGTTGGTAACGGCCGGTTGACAGGGTGTAGCAAGTATTCCTATTTATTTATCGGAACTGCGTCTGCAATGCTTCATTAATTAACAGCACTATCAGACGAGGATTTTTATTAGTAGATTAGAGACTATCAGGCTTGAGTAATGAGCTAAAGTAGCTTCAAAGCTAAGAGATAGGGAAAATGATTAGCCCTGTTATATTAAGCTCTAACCACAACCATGGGTAGACTCGAATGAGATAGAGAGCCCTGCCCATTAGGATACAATGGTACATATAGACATGCGAATTTTGCATGTCTGTTTTGTGTGTGCGCAATAACCTGTGATGATTGAATCATTCAGTATTTAATTCAATAACTTACATTTTATCCTTTAAAATCAATGCAGTTCTCCTTATCATCACATCGTCTTCTTTTCTGTCCATCACTCTCCTCTCCTCTCTCACTCTAGGTACCCAAGTGACTCGGGTCTCTCACCCACACGCATCACTTCCCGCTCGCTCTGCGATTGTCTGCTTCGGCGATATGCACTTGGTGACATGCCATTCAGTTTATTGAAGATGCGATTGAATTGAGAAAAGCTGGCGAAGCCGCACTGTGCCGCAATATCAGTGATTTTTTGGTTAGAGTTTAGGAGCATTTGTTGGGCGTTGCGAATTCGGGTCATCTGAATATACTCGGTAAATGTAAAGCCTGTGACTCTGTTGAATTGACGGGATAGATGATGGGCACTCACGAAAAACCGTTTGGAGATCTCCTCAAGGGACAACTCGTTCTGATAATGGCTGTGAATATACGATGCAATGGCATACATCCGCTGCGACATAGACGAACCTGTCTCTTCACGAACGTAGCTATTCTCCGCTGAGTATCGATGGATTGTACAGAGAAACTCAACGAATTTACTATGAATTGCAACCGAATGAATTACGGAGGGATTTTGTGATAGAGCAAAGATTTCGTTTAAAGGAGCTAATACCGCCTGACGCCGTTCTTCTGTAAATCGGAATATCGGGATTGGTTCATCAAAGATCGAAAACAGTTCTGTGTAACCGTTCTCAAGACCGGTTGTATTGCGTGGCATGGCAAAGGTAATCATCAACCGTTTGGGTGGCACTCCCTTGGGATATTGCGTTTTATGTAGTAAGGAAGGCCGCAGCAGAACGATATCATACGGCTGAATCTCGTACAAACTGCCTTCAATGATATGTGCAGCCGTGCGATCCAGAAGAATACAGATCTCATAGAAATCGTGGAAATGCTGAAACTCCATATTCAGTTCGTGGGAGCGTTCATCATAATCCAGATGATAAAAAAGTGAATCTCCAGGCTCGTTCACATGGATCGCATATCCCTGCTCGTATGCCAAAACCGATGGTGTCATGGACATGCCCCCTATCCCGATTCTAATGAGTTTATTTTAGCATGAAATGCAATAAAAAGACGTTATTTTCAGCATACAATACATAGTTTCGCCCATTTCTCTTTTGGTATGATAAAGTTGATATGTTAGCGCTTGCATTATTTTCGTTCCAACAACGGCTACAGCCTGTACTTACTACAAACCAAGGTGGGAAACCAACATGAAAATGAATTCCTTGTATACTCGAATCCATACCATTGTGAAACACTTGGAACGTGCACGACTGACCTCAAAGACATATATACCGGAGCTTTATCATAAAGAGAGTGGTTACCACTCCTGGGAACTGGTTCATGAGGACCCTTCCTCTTGGAACGTGTTTCGTAAGGGTGATGGTTGGGGTGGTAAAGATGTACACAGCTGCTTCAAAACCAAGATTCGCATCCCGGATCATATGGAAGGAAAAAAAGTCGTTTGTACCATCGTCACTGGTGCTGATGACATCTGGAACTATGATAACCCGCAATTTCTGGCATTCCTCAATGGGGAACTGATCTGCGGTCTGGACGTGAACCATACGGAAATCGACCTGACACCTGCTGCGGTAAAAGGTGAAGAATTCGAACTGGCACTATATGCGTACTGTAGTACTTCGGCAGCGGATGTCTTTCTCAATGTATATATAGCTGAGCATCATCAGCCTGTCACGGATTTATATTACGATCTTAAGGCTGCACTCGATGCCGCGGATCTACTGCGTGAGGATGACCTGGAGCGGTTGAAGCTGATTGAACATCTGAATCGGGCGGTAAATCTACTGGATTTGCGTCAGGAAAATAGTACTGCTTTTCATGCATCGGTGCTGGAAGCCCGCCTATATATGCAAAAACATATCTACGGTGAAACTCGCCCTGCGGGTGACCACATCCCCACCGTTCACTGCATCGGTCATACCCATATTGATGTGGCATGGCTATGGACACTGGACCAAACTCGGGAGAAGGTCATTCGGAGCTTCGCGAGTGTACTCTACTTGATGGATAAGTTCCCGGAGTATACTTTCATGTCCTCGCAACCGCAGTTATATGCGTACCTGAAAGCAGACTACCCGTCTCTCTATGAGAAAATCAAGGAAAAGGTAGCCGAAGGACGCTGGGAAGCGGAAGGTTCAATGTGGCTGGAAGCCGACTGCAACCTGATTTCGGGTGAATCCATGATCCGTCAGATTATCTACGGCAAACGTTTCTTCAAGGAAGAATTCGGTGTGGAGAACCGTGTGCTCTGGCTGCCGGATGTATTTGGTTATAGTGCAGCGATGCCGCAGATTATGCGCAAGAGCGGCATTGATTATTTTATGACAACCAAAATTGCCTGGAACGATACGAACCAGATTCCGAACGACACGATGTACTGGAGAGGCATTGACGGTTCTGAAGTTTTAACCCATTTCATCACAGCGACAGACTATGACAAGCATCCGGATTTCAGGCAACGGCGTTTCGAAACGACCTACAATGGACGATTCAATGCATCCCAAGTCAAAGGCACATGGCAGCGATACCAGAACAAAAACATCAATGCAGATGTGTTACAGTGCTACGGCTTCGGCGACGGAGGAGGCGGTCCAACGGAGGAGATGCTGGAGCATGGCAGACGGCTTGAAAAAGGATTACCAGGCGTACCGGACGTGAAACGTACTTTTGTACGCGAGTTCTTCGAGAAGCTGGAACAGAATCTGGACGATGTTCGTTCCGTTCCGCGCTGGTCAGGAGAGCTATATCTGGAATACCACCGGGGGACTTACACGTCCATGGCTCGCAACAAACGGTATAATCGTCATAGTGAATTTGCACTGGCGGATGCCGAGCTGTATGCCATGATTCATCGTCAGGCGAATGCACAGGCGGTCTACCCGACCGATGCACTGGAGCATGCTTGGAAGCTGACGATGCTGAACCAGTTCCATGATATTCTTCCCGGTAGCTCCATTGAGCAGGTCTATGTGGATTCCAAAGAGCAATATGAAGAGGTCATTCATGTCACGGATGAACTGAAGAACAGCGCGCTGAACGGCATTGCGAGCCGAATTACATCTGATGGCGAAGCCATTGTTGTATTCAACACGACCGGATTCGAGCGGACGGATGTGGTTGAACTGCCTTCTTTTGCGAAAAAAGTGACGGTCTATGATGGTGATCGGCCTGTAGCGAGCCAGCGTACTCCCGAAGGCGGACTCGTGTTCCTTGCAGAGAACGTGCCTGCATCTGGATATAAGTCCTTCCGAATCACACCGGATCTGACAGACGAGCTTATCGCGGGCGTATCGGTTGCACAGTGGGAATCGGAACAACGTCTCATCCATACACCTTGGTATGATATCCACCTGAATGAATCTGCCGAGTTCATAGCGGTTTGGGACAAGCTGGAAGGCCGTGAGCTGCTTCAGTCTGGCAAGCGCGGTAACGTGCTGCAAGTGTTCGAGGATCGACCTGCGGAATACGAAGCGTGGAACATTGACGATTATTATGAACAGCATATGTGGGAGATTAACGACCTACAGTCGCTGGAGTGGGTTGAAAGCGGGCCTGTGCGTTCCGTGTTGCAAGTGAAGCGACAGTTCTTAGACTCTGTCATTGAACAGACGATCATCTTCTACGCGAACACGCGCCGGATTGATTTCCGTACATTTGTGGACTGGAAGCAGGAGCATCTGTTGTTGAAAGCCGCTTTCCCGCTAGATATCTGGAGTGAAAAAGCGGTCTATGAAATCCAGTACGGCAACGTGGAGCGTGCTACCCACCGTAATACAAGCTGGGATCAAGCTCGGTTTGAAGTATGCGGACAGAAGTGGGCCGATCTGGCGGAGAACGGGTACGGCGCTGCTCTGTTGAACGACTGCAAATACGGATATGATATTCATAACTCCGTGATGCGTCTGTCGCTGATCAAGAGCGCTACGTATCCCAATGAGAACGCCGACAAAGAACAGCATGTCTTCACATACTCCCTCTATCCGCACAAAGGAGACTTCCGTGAGGGACGTGTCATCCAAGCTGCTTACGATATCAATCGTCCTTTGGTTGCTCGTGAGATTGCATCGCAAACCGGAACGTTGCCTGGGGTGTGGTCACTCGCATCGGTTGATCAGGAGAATGTCGTGTTAGAGGTTATCAAAAAAGCCGAGAACAACAATGATATGATCATCCGGGTCTACGAAGCACATGGCCGCCGCTGTCGGGCTTCCCTTCAATTCGCTGGGGGGTCAGGTGATAAAGCATATGCCTGTGATCTGTTGGAAAATAACGAGGCAGAATGCATCGTGGACAACGGCCGAATTTCTTTTGATATCAAACCGTATGAGATTCTAACCTTCCGGATTCCGAGAGCGTAGCGGGCACATACGGGTAAGTATGTAGCATAGCCGTTCATATTATGGGTGCTTCTTGTCATTACTGACAAGGGCACTCTTTTTCTTTGTGACTATATAAGTTCAACTAAAAATTATTCACACTGATACTACGATGACAGAACATCCTTCCAATCGCTGTTACCCCCAGATTTTTTGATTATTTCTCAAGGGGGAATCTGGGGATAAAGGCGCACGCTTCGCTTTTTCAGGATTTTTCTGTCCTCTCCGTTACCGTGTAAATCATTAATTAAACTAATATATCCTCTTTCCCTAGAAATACAAAACACCCCCGGAATAACATCGGTAGAGCCAGCAGGCTGTGCCATGTTTATTCACAGGGGTTTCTGATCACAGATGATAGATTATACAGCAACCCAACTTAGCCAGTGGATATGTCATCCTTAAAATTCTTCGTACTCACTCGGGTCCTGATCCCACAATCGTCCATCTGGACGGCTGAATGAAGAGATAACCTCCATCTCCTGCGCAGTCAGCTCAAAGTCGAAAATATCGATATTTTCTTGCTGATGCTGAAGCGAGCTGGCTTTCGGAATTGGAATAGAGCCTAGCTGGATATGCCAGCGCAAGATGATTTGGGTAGGTGTTTTCCCATGAGTTTCCGCGACGCGGAGGATTTTTTCGTCTTTGACGATATCCTGCACGGCATCATTGCCACGTCCGATTGGACTCCAGGACTCGTTCACAATGCCATGTTTCTTATCCTGTTCCCGCTGATCGGCTTGGTCAAAAAACGGATGCAGCTCAATCTGATTCAGACTCGGTGCTACCCCCGTCTCCTTAATGAGGCGTTCATTGTGCTCGGGCAGGAAATTGCTCACTCCGATGGATCGGATATATCCGCGTTTTTTCGCTTCAATTAGAGCCTGCCATGCCTCCACATACACATCCTTTTTGGGATTAGGCCAGTGAATCAGGTAGAGGTCGTAATAATCCAGGTCGGCTCTATACAGGGATTCCTGGATTGCCACAAGTGCTTTATCATGAGTGTGATAGCGCCCTGGTAGCTTCGAGGAAATCAACAGCTCTTCTCTGGCGACGGAGCTCTGCTTGATTGCTTTGCCCACTGTTGCCTCATTCTCATAGTTATATGCCGTATCAATTAATCGATAACCCGCATCCATCGCAGATGCGATCGATTTAACGCCTTCTTCACCTTTTAAACTATAGGTACCAAATCCAATTGCGGGTACTTTCAAGCCATCGTTCAATGTATATTCCGGAATGTGATGCTTCATGTGAGAACTCTCCTTTGCCAAAAGGTTGGATTTTCGATCCGAGATTAGACTGTTAGAAATTGATCATCCTCTCGTTATTCTACCCCTCCCAGTGGGCTTGAATCAATTTGGCATAAGAGAGACCACAGGGTATTGGACGTTCTAGTTCTTGTTTCCGACCAGTATATCAACAATGATGTCCAGCTGCTGCTCTACCGAAATGGGGTCACTGAGCAGAAACTCGTCAAAATCAATATTGTAGACCTTATTCGCTTTCCCTGCTGGCGATTGCTCAATCAGTTTCTGTACATCCTTGAGTTTATCCTCCGCCCCGTCATTCACAGCAAGGAATAACCGGTCACCAATAAAGTCAGGTATTACCTCAGAAGAAATTTCCCACGTCTCACCTTTGATCACGTCTGTCTCTACCTTGGCGGTTGGCTTCAACCCGAGATACTTGTAGATGATATTGCCTCCCATATTGGTATCCCCGTATACAAAAAGTGCATCTGGACGCACGTTTAGTATGGAGAACGTCTCATCGACACCTACATAAGGGCTAATTTTCTCTTTGTACTCCGTGATTTTGGCCTTGAATTTCTCGTTCCATAACCGCGCTTCTTCTTGCTTCCCAAGAATATCACCAAACATCTCCACATCTTTAATCGGGTCGTTGTACTGCTCGACAACAATGGTTGGAGCGATCTGACTCAGTGCATCATACCCGCCTTCCACAGCCTCCGCAAATGTTGCCGTTGTCACGATCAGATCTGGCTCCAGTGACAGAATTTTCTCGGCATCTGGCGGAACACCCACATCTGAAATACCGGAAGTATCACTTATGAGTGGATTATTTAAAATAAATGTCGTTGTGCCAACCGGCTTCACCCCAAGCGCCATCATCTCACCCATGTGATAGAAGCTGACGATTCGCTGTGGATTGACAGGGATCTCGGTTTCGCCTTTCAAATGTTTATACATCCGCGTTTCCGCAGCTGCGCTGTCTGTAGTTACAGCAGTATTCGTATCTGATGAAGCTGGCTGGGAAGCCGTTGCTCCTGGAGTACTGCTTGTCTGGCATGCACTTAGAAGCAAGGATGTACATAATAACATCATCGCTCCAAAGGCCGGTCGTGAAAATCTAAACATGGATGTTTCCCCTTCCCCAATCCGTTGATAATAAGTCTCATTCTCATTATGAGAATCGGAGTCAGGGGTTACAATAGACGATTCTAACCCGCGTAATGGATTATACTGAACCTGAATCTGTTGCCGATGTTCCGCACGAAACTGAAGTGGCGATAATCCGGTATGCTTTTTGAACAAGCGACTGAAATAATACACATCTGCATAACCTACGTTGCTCGCGATTTCCTGGATACGAGCCTCAGATCTTAGAAGGTAATTCTTTGATCTGTGAACGCGCACATGAATGAGATATTCAATGGGTCCTAGTCCAATCTGGTTTTTGAACAAACGGGATAAATAGCTGGCGCTGCAATGGTATCTCTTAGCTAGTTCCTCGGCTGTAATAGGCTCGCTATAGTGATCGTGAATATAGAGGATTGCCTCAGTGACGATGTTGGGCCTGACGCTTTCCTTTTTGGTCGATGTCTGGATCTGTTGCTGCATAATCTCGTACACCAATGGAAGAAAGATCGACTGCGCCTGTAGTTTGTCTATAGGAGTGGGCTCTTGCCACAAACGGTTCATAGCTTCACACTTTTCCTAGACAGGGAGTACTGCATACGGAGCAAACGCATACGTCATCTGGAAGCTCTCCCAATCTTCAGGCGATGCACACTCTGCTGTATATAAAATCAGATAGCAGGCAAAGTCCTGATCCAGCGGCACAATACTCAGCTCAGAATCTGCTCCCCCATGTAATATGTAAGGTGAACGGGTCTGGTAGACCTTGCCCGATATACTTACCCTAGCCTCTCCATGAGTAGTGATCAAGAAAAAGTTGGTATGCGCCGCATAATGATAAGGAACCGTTCCATGCTCTGCACGATAATGCCGAATATCCAGCAATCTAACGGCAGTTCGGCTCCACCGTTCGATATGGGCTTCCCAATCCATTCACGTTCCCCCTACTTCATCGTTCTTAAAATATGCCTATTATATCACAGACAAAAAGCCATCAACCCAGATGGGTTAACGGCTTATGAATTGAAAAAAAACCTAATACTCTCGTGCAAATTGTTTATCCTCTTTCAGTTGCACAATATCATGCCCGGTTGGATTCTGGAATGCACGCAGCCCAAAGGTTTGCGCAACCGCAAAAATGTGGTCAAAGATATCTGCTTGCACATTCTCATACACACCCCAGTTAATATCATTGCTGAATGCGTAGATTTCAAGGGGTAGTCCGCGATCTTCCGGTGCTAGTTGTCTCACAATCATCGTCATATCTTTATTGATTTTCGGATGATTTCTCAAATACTGATGGATATATTCTCGGAATACTCCCACATTGGTGAGCTGTCTTCCATTCACATTGCTTTCCGTATTCACCTGGTGCTCCATGTTGTATGCTTGAATTTCCTTCAATTTGGCTGAGACATAATCGTTCAGATAATGAATCTTCTCAAATTCCGCGACCATTTCCTCGGTACAAAAACGGATACTGCTGATATCGATATAGACACTTCGCTTAATACGTCTGCCACCAGAGACCTGCATGCCTCTCCAGTTCCGGAACGAGTCCGAAATGAGGGCGTAGCTTGGAATCATCGTAATGGTTTTATCAAAATTCATCACTTTCACTGTGTTCAATGTAATATCGATGACGTCGCCGTCCGCATTATACTTTGGCATCTCGATCCAGTCACCGACGCGTACCATATCATTCGAAGATAGTTGAACGCCGGCTACCAGACCTAATATGGAATCCTTGAAAACCAGCATAAGTACAGCCGATAACGCACCAAGTCCACTTAGAATGATCAACGGATTCTGTCCGATCATGTTCGAGATGACGATAATCCCACCTATAATGAACAGGAAGATTTTAGCGACCTGAATGTAACTCTTAATTGGTCGAATCTTGGAGACTTCATAGGAACGATAGATATCATCGAAGACATTCAACAGTGCGTTGAGTACCGTAATCATGATAACGATCATGTACGTCATCGCAGCCTTTTCAATCAGGGCCTGATAGGGTGGAAAAATATAAGCAGAATAATAGATGATAATCGCCGGCACGAGATGCGACAGTTTATGGAATAATTTTTTCTCCACAATGATGTTGCCCCACTTGTACCGATTGTTGTTAACGATGTGGTTAATCGTCTTCAGCACAATCTTTTTGGCTATAAAATTCGCCACCACCGAGATCACCGCTATAAAAATAACCATAATTATATTCGAAAGATATCCAATGGATGGCTCACTCATGCCCATTCCCTCTAGTTGATTTCTGATAAAGTCCATTGTTTCCTCCTAACGCAGTCTAGTTTAGCCTATTATTATAAAGTAGATTAGGGTGGTAAGCAAAGTTTGTGCTTCCGCTCCGTTCTTCCTTTGCATTATATATATTAAAAAAAGACCCTTTCATTCAAAGAATGATGGGCCCACTTGATTATGTCGTCTTTTCATCATGCTCACGAGAAATGTCCAGCAACTCACTTACTGTCACCAAACGGTACCCATCCGCGACCAGCTCATCCACCAACACACGAACCGCCTCCGCCGTCTGGGAACGATCCCCGTATCCGTCATGGAATATGAGCACGCTGCCGGGTTTCACCGCAGACCGGGTATGCTCCAGAATGTGCTCAACGCCGGGATTGTCCCAATCTCTCGCATCACCGTTGACCGCACTAATCGTGCGATATCCGCTCTCCGCCGCCAGAGACAGTATATCATCATTTACTCCAAAATAGGGCGGTCGGAAGCTGCGGGCAGGTTGCCCCGTGACTTCTTGGACAAGATTTTCTGCGCGTTGCAGCTCCTCCCTGGCTTCCTCCAGCGTCAACTTGGTCAGGTTCGGATGCGTGTACGTATGGTTGGCGATCTCATGCCCTTCCCGGTGCACCTCTGCCGCAATCTCCGGGTGAGCCTCCATCTCTTGGCCAATCATGAAAAACGTTGCCTGCCCACCCGCACGGCGGAATATCTCAAGCACTTGAGGTGTGTACACCGGATGCGGCCCATCATCAAACGTGAACGCCACAACCTTTTCCCGAACAGACTCCTGCTCTACCATCGCGATATTGACCATAAATAATGACCCCTCTCTGCAATTGACTGGCTACATCCCCCTTATTATTCCATGTCTATACGCCGCGGTCTAGTCAAGAAATCACAACTTCACCTGCTCTCTAATCTAACCTTTGATCGCACCTGCGATCATGCTCTTCTGTCTGGAGGCATACTTATTAAAATTTGCAATGAGTCACATAAACAAGCCACTCAGTCACTACTGTTTTTTCGAGTATTCCTCAAACTAACTCCCCCTGTATCTCTTACTATTCAAAACGGCACCTGTCCAAAAGTTTAGTAGATGTAGAATTTCAGAACGAGAACATTCTAAATGTAGTAGCTAGTGGTTTAATAAGCCTATCATTCTTGAAATTCAGGGGCATTAGAGCAGCAAAAGGTTGAACTGGAAACGAAGTTGTTAGAAGCCCATTAGGTAAAAGAAAAAGCAGTCATTACAGAAGAATATCTGCAACAACTGCTTTCTGACTTAAGGACCACATCTCTAGACGTAACCTTCTTGAAATCAAGAAGGTGATTGGTAATTACGAAGAAAAGGTACTCGTATACAAGGAAAATATGGAGTCACGTCATCTTTAAGCTACAAGTTGTGGATTTGAGGTGAGGGAAGTCGAACCCCTTTCCGAAGATAACGACACATAAGCTTCTACGGGGGTAGTCACAGTTTTAACGATTCAATATTGAATAAATCATACTAGCGACAATACCAGAACCTACACCAGTAGAGAAATCATAGAAAAGTTGAGAGGCTCTAGACCTTATCTTCTCTAAAACTAATTTAGAATTACCTTGTTTTGATATCATTTTAATTTCTTGAATATCAATAAGTAACCTTTCCTGTCTTCCATCCCTATCCAATGTATTTAATAATTTTTCTTCAATATCATTGAGTTCTTTAACGATTTGATTTAGCTCATCCTCACTAACGTTTACATTCATTATGTAATTGTTATTATCTGATCTTGAATTGTCCCCAACCAATCCAATTTGGCTGTTATTTATTTCATACTTCCCCATCACTGTCCCTCCTTTATTATCTTAAAATTAAAACGAGTTAGTCGATGAAGAATTATCCCCAACAGACCCAATCTGACTATCACGAATTTCATATATAGTTTTTTTCCCAGCCCCCTTACTTTTCAATATACCGTCAATGAAATCATTTGTTGATTGTAAGCCGTCAGGGATAGATTTTTTATGGATCTCATTTTTCAAAAATTCAATCACATCGAATATTTCTTGGTGAGTCAAACCTTTTAAAACAATAATTTTAACATCTCCACCAAATCTCTCCCATACAAGCAATGCCGGGAACTTAGTGTTACTACCGTTCATGTAAACTAGTTTTTTAACTTTTTGATAGCACGAGGAATTATTCTTAATATCATCTTCAGTGTAATAGATGTCCATAGTATCACCTGTCATATGATGAATATCTTCTAAATACTCATCCAAAAAACGCGACATTTTACTATACCTTGGAAACAACAATATTCCATGTAACTTAGGAACATGCAATCGTTCAATCGAGAAGTTTTTTCCTTGCTCTTTATAAAACAATTGAAATACGCGAGATAAAACCTTCTTTTTTCTTAAAATTTTTAGCGAAATTCATTAAAACTTTTTTGTGTTCTTTACCATATTCATGACAAAAACTCTCAACACGTTTTAATAGAAGAGGCAGTGCTATATTGTTATTAATATCTAGTTTCGAATGCTCTAAGTAATGCATAAATTCTAATAAAATATGGTCTTTCCCCAATACTTCTTTGTATGAATGGAACACAGTGTTGTCATTATTCCATATAAAATTTTCAATTCTATCTGTAGACACCATATTTTTAAGGTTATTTCTTCTGTCATTAAAACTGAAGCTATGTACTTCACCTATTAAATAGTCATATCTATTTTTCTTATTTTGTATCCATAAAACATAATCTTGGAACAAACTGTATGTCAATGTATTACCTTGATATTTATCCAATTCTCTAGCTATATCCTCGCTGGCAAAACTAACTGATTGTTTGAACCACCATTCTAAACTTAAATTTTCTTTATAAGCAGTTGCCGCAATATCTAATAAAGTAGTATTTATTTGCTGGTAAACACCCACTTCTTTTAAATAATTCACAAACCCACTTAAGCAAGGCTGTAGACGAACTTGCTTGTCAATGCTCTCAGGAATTACATATCTTAAAGATGACTCACCTGAGCAAAAAATTCGAAATTGTTTTCCTAAATCCAACTCCTCAAAATCCCTAAACTCATACAAGGTATAATCCTGAAATAACTTTAAAAATAACCTAATTCCCCATTTTTTGGTATTTTCGTATAAATATTTTTCAATCCATATATCTGTCTCTTGCTCGTTTTCAAAAATATTTATATTAGCTTTTTTATTTACTAACCACTTATAGAATGCAATCTCTATGTAATAATTTAATTTTATCATTTACTCCTCCATAGCCATTACTAGATTGTTAGTTGCATGTCCAAGAACCTGTTACATTTCTCATGCTTAACATGAATTACTGCTAATACGAGCAATCCGAAACAGCATTTCTTTACGAGATAATTGTTATCAAAATGGAAAGTCTCTTTTCTTATCATATCCCAAAGATTGCTGGAGCACAAAATAAAATTAAGAAATGTGTCTAATTCTACAATTGAAAATTTGAGTTCCTGAGTTCATATAACTACATATCTTATACGGTCTAAGCATAAAAATTAATTTGATCAGCTCTTTTACAGGCTAATATCATAATTCTGATTAGCTTGTTTTTCTGTTAAGTTATTCATAATTTTTTTTGCAACAATAAACCTGCTGGGTAATTTAAAAAAATCAATTCAATGTTGTATTATGCAGCAAATCATTGTTCGTCAACCATTTTTGCAGATCGCCACTAACGTATCAAATAGCTCGTAGAATTTATCTCTAAATATCCCTATAAATAAAACTTTTGTAAGCACATGCATATTACAAAGAAAGACCGCCTAAATAGGCGGTCTCACTGATACTACTGATGGAGGCGAACCGTGGCTAATCAAAACCACAATTCGCCGACAGTTAATGTTTAGATAACTCGAGGAGGTAGAGTGCAACCTCCTCCTTCAAAAGAAACTCCCTTCGTCTTTGAACCGAACGTAGCAACATCCTAAATATAGTGATATTTTGCAGATCAACATACGAATGCGATTGATTTACGACCGCAATATAGCTTTTCCAAAGAGGGTATCTTAAGAGTTTCCGATATGAGTAGTAACCCCTCAAGATATATCTGTAAAAAAAACATAAGTGTTTATAAAAGTTAAATACTAGAATTAAATAAATTATTTTCCGTAAGTCAATAATTGCATTATATCTTATTTGAGAAAACCGTAAAAGTAACTCTTTTATTTTTTTCCACCTAGTTAAGTGTCCTTAAATGGATGATTTCATCAACCGTTTACTTCCATATAAACTTCATTCATCATATCTTCCATAATCACAGTTTTGAATTCATTATTTTCCAATATCTTCATAAAAAACTCTTGATTACTGCTCATACGGTCAATAACAAAATTCATAAAGGATTTTTCAAAGGCAAATTTAAAATTTTCTTTTGTATTGTTTTTTGCTCTTCGGCGAAGGTCCTCATCATTTAAGATGTCTTCTTTTACTTGCTCGCGAGAAAGGAAATCCGTTTCTGTGAATTGTGTACCGAAGCGCTCATTTAACTTATCTAACACGCTCGATAAACGAACTATTTCATCCTCAGCTGCACCACTAGAACCATGTTTCTGAGGATCTAGGTCGTAGCCACCTATTTTCTCAAGCACAATGCTACCTTCAAACATTTTCTGATTACGATAATATTCAAGTGCTACATCATCAGCCAAATAAACGTCTTTGTCTCCTTGACCACGTGGTAATTTACGTAAAAAGTACGTTAAATAAATATATTCCTTGTGCAAACCTAGATCGATAAATGTTACAACTTGCAATATAAAGCCATACGTACGTGTAAATTTCGTAGCCGCTTGTTTAAATGTAAATTGTTCTTCTACCGAAAGCTTTTTAAAACGCTCTACACCTTTATCGAGGACCGCATTCAACTCGGCTTGAGCCTTAGAAGACTTCTTCGCACCGCCTATTACCTCAAGCTCATTCACCCTTTGCACTTCTTCTTCCGTAAACACTTGATATAGCTCTAGCTCGGCCTGCATATCATAAAGGATATTTGGATCAGTAATTTCTGATAGACTTGTCGATTCATAATAAGGCTGGAAAGATGCCTTCATTTCTTCTGGATCATTTACAAAATCCAATACGAATGTATCGTCTTTACCAGGGCATGTACGATTTAAACGAGATAGTGTTTGCACCGCCTTAATACCGCTTAATGGCTTGTCTACATACATTGTGTGCAACAGTGGTTCATCAAATCCAGTTTGATATTTTTCCGCAACAAGTAGCACTTTGTATTCGTCAGAGTTGAATTTTTCAGGTAACTCTTTTTCAGAGAACTGATTCATTTCTGGCTCGGTATAATTAATCTCGCTATCTTTCACCGTACCTGAGAAAGCGACTACTGTTTTTAAATCATTGTAGTTCATTTCATTAATGTACTTATCGAAAGCCAATTTGTAACGTACTGCATGTAAACGGCTAGCTGTTACAACCATTGCCTTTGCACGACCGCCAATTTTGCGCTGTACAAAATTACGATAATGCTCGATAATAATTTCTGTTTTTTGTGCGATGCTATGCGGATGTAGTGATACGTATTGCGCTAACTTTTTCGTTGCTTGTTTTTGTGATACCTCTGGGTCATCGTCTACTGTTTTTGCAATTTTCCAGAATGTTTTATAGGTCGTATAGTTTTCAAGCACATCTAAAATAAAACCTTC
Source organism: Paenibacillus sp. SZ31 (assembly GCF_012912005.1). GTDB lineage: Bacteria > Bacillota > Bacilli > Paenibacillales > Paenibacillaceae > Paenibacillus. Next base: position 57,012 of record NZ_JABBEA010000014.1, on the reverse strand, counting down.
TTCAATTGCTTGTCGCATTGTGTACTCATGGAATGCTACTGGCTTACCATCTACACCAACTGTACCAAATTTCTCTAATGTCTTCGGCTTTGGTGTCGCCGTAAATGCAAAGAAAGATACGTTATCTTGCTTACCACTTTTCATGATTGCTTCAACGATTTTCTCGTCCACGTCATCTAAGTTCTCTTCCGCAATACGGTCTTCCTCATAAGCTGCTTCTAACGTTTTATCCGATAACACATTCGTTAACGCAGTTGAAGCTTTACCGCCTTGGGATGAGTGTGCCTCATCAATAATGACCGCATACTTTTTACGCTCTAAGCCCGCTACTTTTTCTAAAATAAACGGGAACTTTTGAAGCGTCGTTATAATAATACGAGTCTCATTATTAATAGCACGTACTAATTGTTCTGAATCTTTATCAATCGGCTCTACCATCCCTGCTTTATGTTCCAACTGATACACCGCATCTTGCAATTGCTTATCGAGCACTCGGCGATCGGTAATAACGATTACACTACTAAAAATTGATTCATTGTCCTCGTTATGTAGCTTCGCTAAACGGTGTGCAAGCCACGAAATTGAGTTCGTCTTGCCCGATCCCGCAGAGTGCTGAATTAAATAATTATGACCGACAAGCTTTTGTTCAACATCTGCTTCTAACTCACGTACAACATCTAGTTGATGGAAACGAGGAAAAATGAGCATTTGACGCTCACCAATCGTTTCACCGTTTGAATCTTTAATGTCGTCCTTCTTAATAAAGATGAAGCGATATAATATGTCGAGTAAGCTATTCGGGGTTAAAATTTCTTCCCATAAATAATGTGTACGATAATTGTCACCGTAACTTAACGGATTACCCTTCCCACCGTTATTGCCTTTGTTAAATGGTAAGAAGTATGTTTTGTCTTTATCAAGCTTTGTCGTCATAAATACTTCATCTGGGTCAACAGCAAAATAAACGGCAACACGCTCATTAAACTTAAACAGTTGCTCACGTGGATCACGGTCAGTCTTCAACTGTTTCATCGCATGTTCAACTGTTTGATTTGTTAATGGATTTTTTAGCTCCATTACAACAAGGGGCAAACCGTTTAAAAATAGCACCATATCTAAGCTATTGCTATGCTTATCACTGTAATACACTTGGCGAGCAACGTTAAAGCGGTTTTTCCCATACTGCTCATTTAATGTTTTATTCATAGCCGTAGGTGGCTTATTATACGCAAGCTGTAATGTCACACCACGGTCTTTAATCCCTTTACGTAGGCATTCGACCAAACCTTGACGATGTAGCTGGTCTTTAATACGTTTTAAAACTTCTTCTTTATAAGAAGGACCATACGATTTCTCTAGCGTACGCATACGTTTTTCCTGCGTATCCTCCAAAAAAGCAAATAGCTCTTCTACGTCGATAGCATGCTGCTTAAAAGCAGCACTCCCTTCTCCTTCTAACACACGCTTTTTATAGCCATTCGCAATTAATGCTATTTCAATATTCGTTTCAAAACCTTTTTCTGAAGTATCCACAGCCATCAAAACTCACCTCACTTCATGGAGTTCCATTTCACTTACATCGATTTTGCCGGTTACTGCTTCGTAGATAAGGGACTGGCGGTATTCTTTTAATTTTTCGATTTGGATCTTTACTTTTTCGAGCAAGGAATCATTTTCCTTTAGTTTATCTACAAGATATTTAGCAATCTGTTGTTGCTCAATAATAGGCACAATTAAAATAGGAGTATTTCTCAAAGTCTCTAAGGATAGATTTTTAATCGTAGTGCCAGCAAAAGATTTAGTAAAATAATTTTCTACATGTATACTTTTCAACCAATAGTAAACATATAAAGTTTCAATATTATTTTTCAAATTAATAAATCCCGCACTCTTACTTAACATGATTTTTTCATTATTATAAATAGATACGTTGCCTATGGTACCATTCAAGGAAACCAAAATTGTATTTCCACCTATTTTCTGACCATGTGATATAAATTCAGCCTTATTAATTTTATTGGTTTTTTCATTAAATCGAATAGATATATCACCAAGATTATTCCCATTAATAAAATGGTACTCGCCTTGATCATCATATACAGGTGTTCCGTGTAAACCGTCTCCAATTCTTACAGCATGATATTTTAACTTACTTATCTCCCAATGCTCAGGAATCTCACCAATCCACTCAATACCTGAATCTTTCATTTTCACATTCGGATTTAAACCTTTTGTAACAGCTTCTGTGATGATTGATTGGCGTTGTTTTTCCAAAAGTGTCATCATGTTTTCCTTATTTTTAATAACTTCATCTACTAGTTTAATTTTACGATTTAAAAACAAACTTATTTTTTTTTGCTCTAATCGTGTAGGTAAAGGATAAGAAAAATTTTCAAATGTTTCTTGATATAAATGTTTAATTGTTGAACCTGTTTCAAAGAATTTAATATATTTATCGAAGACTTGAGAATTAAGCATCCAGTACATAAAATCAACTTCATATTTAGCTGATCTCGTTACAAAAATGCCACTATTTAAAATAGCTTTATCTGGCATATCTCTAACAATAGCTATTTTACCAATGGTTCCATCTTTAGTAATTAATAAATCATCTTCTTTAAGTTGAATAGGTGGGGCTTCATGATATCTCTCCTTTGAAATATGATGACAACTCCCCCAATCAATTCCTTTTCCAATAAAATTCGTTCCTGTAACTAAATAAGGTCCTTCATCGGTAAATTCATCAGATTTTAAACCTTGCCAACCAATTCTACCTTTAACATACGTTGTATACTTGATTTTTTCTACAGACCAGTTTGCTGGTACTATTCCTATCCATTCTACTCCTGAATCATTTAACTCTCTGCTCATCCCATCACCTTCTTCAACTGCTCAGCAAGCTCCGCTTCTAACGCACGAATCTCGTCCATAATTTCAGCTGAGCTGCGTAGTGCTGTGTATTTATAGAACTGGCGAGTGAATGGAATTTCGTAGCCAATTTTTGTTTTTGTCTCGTCAATCCATGCATCATGTACGTGAGATAATACTTCACGAGCAAAGTAGTCATAAATATTTTCTTTCAATGGCACGTTTTCAGTATCACGTAAATCCGTATCTGGCTCGATGTCTGTTTTATTTTTCATACATACATCTGCTGTTTCATCCTTTTCAGAGAGCCCTGCTAAAATTGCTTTTAACAATGGAGATCCGATAGTAATACCAGCTTGCTTCAATGCATCTTTTACTACTTTCGTGAACTCGTCACGATTTTTATATACTTTGTCATTTTCTAACGTGCGTAAAACATATAATATTTGCGTTTGCAGCTTTTTGCCTTCTTCAATTTCAAAGTGACCTGCGTCGCCTTTTTTCTTCGATGTTGCTAAGTTCGCAAAGACTTTTTCCTCTACTACATGTGCAAGACGCTCTTCATTTACTTGGAAGTTTAAACGTAATGGACGTTCTACTGTAATTTTTGCGTAGCCGAAGTCTTCATTATCAAAGATCTTCACGTACTCGTTTGGCTGTGCATCACCGTATAAACAAACAATCTCGCTTATTTGCTCTTCTGTAATTTCGTTACGCTTACTCCCCATCGACTTTTTCATTTTTTTCGAGAAGTCTACGGCATTGACTAAACGTACTTTACCTTTATGAAGAGGTGCTTTATTGTTCGTTAAAATCCAAATGTACGTTGCAATACCTGTGTTGTAGAACAAATCGTTCGGTAGCGCCACAATACCTTCTACTAAATCATTCTCAAGAACATATTTACGAATTTCGCTTTCGCCAGATCCCGCATCACCTGTAAATAATGGTGAACCGTTCATAATAATCGCTAAACGAGAGCCTTGTGGGTTTTCCGCTGTGACTGGCTTCATTTTTGATAATAAGTGCATTAGAAATAATAGTTGCCCGTCACTTGTACGAGGCGTACCAGGACCGAAGCGACCGTCGAAACCTTGTTTCTCATGTTCTTCTTTAATTGACTTCTCATATGATTTCCAGTCCACTCCATAAGGGGGATTTGAAATTAAGTAATCGAATTTATCACGTGGAAATTGATCGTTTGACAACGTATTTCCTAAACGGATATTGCGTGCGTCTTCTCCCTTTATAAGCAAATCTGCTTTACAAATTGCATATGATTCAGGATTGATTTCCTGACCAAAGAACTCCAAGTGTGCTGTTGGATTTTGACTCAGTAAATACTCTTGTGCCACAGAACCCATGCCACCTGTACCAGCTGCACAGTCATATAACGTTTGTGTTAAGCCTGGCTTCGTTAAAACACTCGCGTCATCATGTAAGAACAATAAATGCGTCATCAAACGAATTACTTCACGTGGTGTGTAGTGATCCCCTGCTTCTGCATTCTCGTTGAAACGACGAATTAGTTCCTCAAATACATAACCCATCTCAATGTTTGAAACTGTTTCTGGATGTAAGTCAATTTCACTAAAGCGTTTAATCGTTAAGTATAATAAGTTGTTTTGATCAAGTTTATCGATTTGGCGATCAAAGTCAAAGTGATCCATAATATCACGAGCCACTTTTGAGAAACCATTTATATAGTCACGTAAGTTATCAGCAATGTTATCAGAATCTGTTAATAACTTGTTAAAATCATACTCACTTGTGTTGTGGAAGTTTTGCTTTGAAACACGATTTAAAATCGGCTCACGAGCATCTTCATTCATTCCAGTAAACTGCTCTGCCTTTGCTAATACTTCCCCTTTGGTGCTCTCTAATACGCAGTCAAATCGACGTAATACTGCTAATGGTAAGACTATTTTACCATAGTCCTCTGGTTTATACGGTCCACGCAAGATCTCTGCGATCGACCAAATGAAACTTACTTTATCCTGGAAGTTGATCATAAGTAATCTCCTTAATTGGTAAAAAAGTTTTCGATATTTAGAATAAGAATTTAAAATTGAAATACACTGAGAAATTTATATGTAAAGAAAACTCAATAAAAACCAACTGCTTTGATAGATCTTTACACTTCGCTACTAAATACAATTATAACTGCTTTAGCAACCATAATTAAGATAATCCAAGACACCTACGTGCAGGAAGTAAAAAACATGACGTAAGTGCATATTAAAAATCCACACCTGTTTTCAGGTGTGGATCTTTAGAATGGAGGCGAGGGGAGTCGAACCCCTGTCCGAAGATAACGACACATAAGCTTCTACGGGTGTAGTCACAGTTTTGATGTCACCCGAGTATCGCCCCGTAACCGGCTATACGTTGGGTCAGCCTGATTGTCTTCTTCAGCACACCCCAGGCGGAGATGTGACAGCGTATCCCACTACTTGTTAGCCCCTAATCCTGTCACATGGGCGATGCAGGTTAGAAGCACGCACACAGTTTCTTAGGCTGCGAAAGCGTAGTTTGTTTGTTGTTTGCCGTTTAATAGGCTTTAGCGTTGATGAAGCGGACGCGTCCCCACTACCCGCTACCCATGCTCGAACTATCCCCGTCGAATCCATAAACGCCCCCTCAATGAAGAAGGGCTCCAGGATTAATCCGTGAATACGGAGCAAAGGTGCTGCACATCTTTTTCCTCCAAGGTAAAAAGATGCTTCTTTCAAACTCGGCATTCCTGTCTGCTACATGAGTAATCATAACATAGGACACATCACCGATATAGTACAGATTGCTGGAAGACATTCCAGCAGGCTGAGCACGTGTGCAAGGTTATCCAATACAACATGCTCAATCGTCTACATATTATACCGCGTCACCAATCGGAAGTAAAGTTTACCCAGATTGGATCACGAACAACTGTACCTAAGTATCTTACCCACTACCCTGACAAACTACGCAACAGCTGAAAAATTAGATTTTTCACCGCACTTAGCTTCATGCTCCTAGCAATTTACTTAATCACACACAACAAAAATCAGCCAACTGCATACTACAGCTATTCACATCAAATTACCTTCCCCAAATACAAATAAAAAAAGCCTCAGGCTTGCCCGTTGCAGGACAAACCTTGAGACTCCTTAACTCGTTCAACACTCTTCCTAGCTCCATCACGAGAACTAACTTACACCTAAGATGCAGCTTTCCACGCCCAACGCTTCACTTAACGCGCAACCTTCTGCTTCTCGCGCATTGCCCGTTGAATATCACGTTGTGCATCCCGCTTGGCTGCAGTCTCGCGTTTGTCGAACTGTTTCTTACCTTTACCCAGTCCGAGCAAAAGCTTCGCATAACCGTTGCGGATATAGATCTTCAAAGGCACAATGCTGTATCCGTCCTGTTTCGACAGCCCGAGCAGCTTGTGAATTTGCACTTTATGCATCAGCAACTTGCGTGTACGTGTTGGATCAAGTGGATTATTTCGGTTTCCTTGTTCAAAAGGACTAATATGCATATTGTGAATATGAATCTCACCGTTCCGAATCGTGGCAAATGCATCACCAATATTCGCACGGCCGTTGCGAAGAGATTTGATCTCCGTTCCGGTAAGCACCATGCCCGCTTCATACGTATCTTCAATGAAGTAGTCATGGGAAGCCTTTTTATTCTGTGCGAGCACTTTACTCTGTCCATCATTCTTGCCCATGTCCTCACTCCTTCTCCGTAAAATAAGCCGGTACCATGCTCTATTGCAGCGCACCCAATGTTGCACATAGGTACCACGTGCCAGACCTTAATTGTAGCAAGTACGGCTGTTAAAATCAAGAAAGAGGCGACCTCTGCCGCCCCTTCTCATTACACCACTTTCAGACTGTGCGAAACAACACACAACCGAAGTGACTATCTCACTAAAGCTTAACTTGGAGGAACTAATTGCAATCCAGTTCTCCAAGTGACTGAAGCATTATTATTTTTTCTTTTTACGAACAAAAGCCGCTGTGCCGTTGCCAGAAGAATCTTTGTTCTTCTTCCGCTTACGACGTGGTGCTCCGCCTTCCTGAGCGCCACCAGGTGTTGCTGCTTCTCCGATAAATACGCCGCTCGGTGAAGTGTTCTTGCGTCCACTTCCGCCTTTGCCACCTTTACCGCCGCCCTTGCCGGACTTGAAGCTTCCCTCACCGCGACTACCGCTGTTCAGGCCACTTCCTTGTCCACTCGTTGAACCACTATCCGGTCCACCCGATGTAGAGCTATAACCGCCTTTACCTGAGCCAAAACCAAAGCTTACCGCGCCTTTGCCACGGCCAGTCGATCCGCTAGCTTCACCAGCACGACGCTCGCCTTTTGGTTTGCCGCCACCTTTACCTGCATAGCCACCGGATGAGCCTGCGCCCGCACCTGCACTCGCAGCTCCACTACGACCGCCACGGCTACCTTTGCTGCTCTCTTCCGGTGATCTGCCACCACGGTTGGCTCCAGCGCCAGCTGAGCCGCCTTTGCCGCCACGCGAACCACTGAATCCACCTGGTCCACCCTTGGCACCACCGCGTCCGCCCCCGCTTGCTGGGCGTCCACCTTTACCGCCACTTCCGCCACCGAAGCCGCCGCCAGGACGTTCACCGCGAGGTTTCATATCCACCATTTCAAAATCAATCGTATACTCTTCCATGCTTACACGTGCCACACGGATCTTCACTTCATCACCGATGCGAAAGACTTTTGAGGTACGTTCACCAATCAGAGCCATATGCTGATCGTCAAAATGGTAATAGTCGTCCGTGAGCGCGCTCAAGCGAATCAGACCTTCAACCGTGTTTTCCAGTTCAATGAACATACCGAAACTGGTCACACTGCTGATCATGCCTTCGAACTCTTCGCCTACTTTATCGAGCATGTACTCGGCTTTCTTCATCTTCTCTGTATCCCGCTCAGCTTCTACCGCCACACGTTCACGTTCCGAAGATTGCTGCGCAATATCGGCCATGCGTCCAGCCAGGTACTCCTGACGGTTCTCCAGCAAAGCGCCTTTGTTCTCGATCACTTCGCGAATCACCCGGTGAATGACGAGATCGGGATAACGACGAATTGGAGACGTAAAGTGACTATAGAATTCTGCCGCCAGGCCAAAGTGACCTGACATTTCGGAATCATACTTCGCCTGTTTCATGGAACGCAGCATCATCGTACTGATCACGGTCTGTTCCTTCGTACCGCTAATATCCTCAAGCAACGATTGCAGTGCACGTGGATGAATTGCGTTGCCACGTCCTTTGACTTGGTGTCCAAAATTCGCCGCAAAGGCGAGAAAATTTTGCAGTTTTTCCTGATCCGGGTCTTCATGCACACGATAAATGAACGGAACCTTCAACCAGTGGAAATGCTCTGCCACTGTTTCGTTGGCCACAAGCATGAACTCTTCAATGATTTGCTCCGCAATCGAACGCTCCCGTTTCACGATATCCACCGGTTTGCATTCTGCATCCACAATGATTTTGGATTCTTCAAAGTCAAAGTCAACCGCACCACGGCGCATACGCATGGCACGCAGCTTCAAGGCGATCTCTTTCATCAGATGGAAATCATCCACCAGATCCTTATATCGCTCGAGCAATTCCGGCTCTTCACCTTCAAGGATTTTGCGAACGTTGGAATACGTCATCCGCTCTTTGGTTTTGATCACACTCGTGAAAATGTCATGTTTCACAACCTTCATCTGGTCGTTAAACTCCATCTCACAAGACAGGGTCAAGCGGTCTACCTGTGGATTCAAACTACAGATCCCGTTGGACAGACGCTGTGGCAACATCGGAATAACCCGGTCCACCAGATACACACTGCATCCACGGTTGTAGGCTTCCTGATCCAGCTTGGAATTTTCCTGCACATAATAGCCAACGTCGGCAATATGAACACCCAGACGATAGTTACCGTTAGGCAGCTTCTCTACATTTACAGCATCATCCAGATCCTTGGCATCTTCGCCATCAATCGTAACAATGTTAAGTCCGCGCAGATCACGGCGACCCTGTTGTACAATCTCTTCATCGGTGATGGAGTCTGGTGCTTTCTCAGCCTCTTCTACCACTTCATCCGGGAAAGCTTCAGGCAGCTGATGCTTGCGAATAACGGACAAAATATCAATACCCGGCTCATCCTTATGACCGAGAATCTCGATCACTTCACCTTCAGCTGCAGCACGACCCTCTGGGTAGCTGACGATCTTTGCTACGACCTTCTGTCCATCAACAGCCCCTGCAAAGTTGGTACGTGGGATGAAAATATCGCGATTAATCCGTTTATCATCCGGAATGACGAAGCCGTACACCTCATGGCTTTGGAACACACCAACAACCTGTGTTACAGCACGAGTAACAATACGAACGATCTCACCCTCCAGGCGACCGCCAGAAGGTCCTTGCGATGTTACTTTAACGAATACCGTGTCACCATTCATCGCACTCTTCATATCATTGGCATGAATGTACACATCCGGGTGCTCCCGATCCTCAGGAATGAGGAAAGCAAACCCTTTGGCGTGAGCTTGTAAACGTCCGCGTACCAAATCCATGCGCTCTGGCATGCCATAGCGATTGTTACGGGTCAACAAAACTTTGCCGGATTCCTCCAGCGTATTAAGCATAATCAAAAAGGCTTTGAAATCAGCTGCATCTTCGATCGCGAAGTGCTGTTCCAACTCCTGATAAGTCATCGGTTTATAAGCGGTTTCCCGCATGAAGTCGAGCAATTGTTGTTCTGTTATCATTAATATATTCACCTCGGGAAACATAAAAGTGTAATCAAGTCTCATCTCTTTATGTATCGGAATACTTACCATTTTCATGCAATACCATGTCACTGTCGTGAAGAGTGTAGTAGTGCATCCCTACTATCTCATACCCTAGTATACACGAATTCAATCCGGCCCATCCGTACCTCGCAAAAAAACCACAGTTGCCGGGCGCTCCTCTATAATCACGCTTTCACGTATCTCTACAGACATTTTATGCGATACAAGTGCTGTACGCATCTGGAAAAAGACTATATCCGAAAATTTTCTGTACACATGACATTCATTATAAGGAGTAAGTTCGCGTAACGAATAAGCGAGGGACATACCATACATGATAGGGGTGTGTTGCACACTAAGGAAGGAAAACCGAACAGAAGTGAGAAGAAGACCGAAATCATGGAGTCTATATATCGTTGGAAAACTTTGGACGCGTAAGAATTTATTAAAAAACCCCCGTTTCTCCACGAAACGAAGGTTCATCAATTAAGCCATTAGCTTAAGCTATTCATTGCTCAGCAGATCCAAGTCTTACTTGGAAACAACCGTAACAACAATAGACAAAATCATAAATCCTGCACCCAGTACCACCGTTGCACGTTGCAGGAAGAGATCCAATCCGCGCGCTTTCGTTTTACCGAAAAGATGTTCCGCACCACCGGAGATGGCACCCGCCAAACCAGCGCTTTTCCCGTGCTGCAGCAATACTACAGTGATTAGACCGATCGAGAAGACAACGAGCAGCAATTTCAAAGCAATATCCATTCTTTCCACCTCCTACCCATGTGGGCATAACATCTCACCATAAAAACAGTTACTTTAATTGTAACATAGCTATTGTTGTACTACAAGTAGTACAGTTCATAGAATGCCCTAAATTTCACCATCTACTTAATCCGTAAGGCATACCATTATTACGTTTCAATAAAAAAAGACAAGCCGGTTACCCGGCTTGCCCGTAAAAGCTGGATATCCAGCTTATTTTTTAAGGTTGTAGAATCCTTTAAGACCATTGTATTGAGCCAATTCACCCAGTTGATCTTCAATGCGAAGCAATTGGTTGTATTTCGCAATACGGTCTGTACGGGAAGGAGCACCCGTTTTGATTTGACCAGCGTTAGTTGCAACAGCGATGTCAGCGATTGTGCTGTCTTCGGACTCACCGGAACGGTGGGAGATTACAGCTGTATATCCTGCACGTTTAGCCATTTCGATTGCATCGAATGTTTCAGTCAATGTACCGATTTGGTTAACTTTGATCAGGATGGAGTTACCGATACCTTGGTCGATACCTTTACCCAGACGCTCAGTGTTCGTTACGAACAAGTCGTCACCAACGAGTTGTACTTTGTCTCCCAGTTTTTCTGTGAGCAATTTCCAACCATCCCAGTCATCTTCGGACATACCGTCTTCGATTGTGATGATTGGGTATTTCTCAACCCATGAAGCCAGAAGGTCAACATACTCAGCGGAAGTGTAAGATTTACCTTCGCCAGCAAGTGTGTACTTACCATCTTTGTAGAACTCAGTGGAAGCAACGTCCATACCCAGGAATACGTCAACGCCTGGTTTGTAACCTGCTTTTTCAATAGCTTCGATGATTGTAGTGATTGCTTCTTCGTTCGAACCAAGGTTCGGTGCAAAACCACCTTCGTCACCTACAGCTGTGTTCAAGCCTTTGGAGCTCAATACGGATTTCAGGTTGTGGAAGATTTCCGCACCTACACGAAGAGCTTCTTTGAAGCTTGGTGCTCCAACTGGAAGAACCATGAACTCTTGAACGTCGATGTTGTTGTCAGCATGCTCACCACCGTTGATGATGTTCATCATTGGTACTGGCAGTGCTTTAGCGTTGAATCCGCCCAGGTAAACGTACAATGGCAGGTCCAGAGCATCAGCAGCTGCGCGAGCTACTGCCATGGATACAGCCAAGATTGCGTTAGCACCCAATTTAGCTTTGTTTGGCGTACCATCCAAAGCGATCATCAATTTGTCGATACCCAGTTGATCCAATGCGTCCATACCGATAACTTCTGGAGCGATTGTTTCGTTTACGTTTTTAACAGCTTGCAGAACGCCTTTACCGAGGTAACGGGATTTGTCGCCATCGCGAAGCTCAACTGCTTCGTGGGCACCAGTGGATGCACCGGATGGAACGATTGCGCGTCCGATTGCGCCGGACTCCAGGTATACTTCAACTTCTACTGTAGGGTTACCGCGGGAGTCGAGGACTTCGCGAGCGTACACGTCAGAAATAATAGTCATTTGTGATAATCTCCTTTAAATTTGAATTTATTATAAATTAGGACCACTTGTGTTTTCCCTTTTCCACTACGTTAGCAGAATTGTCCTCTGATCGCTGTTATCCCCTGATTCCTTTGAACTTATTTTCATAAGTTGGAATCATGTGATAAAGGCGAACGCTAACGCTTCTTCAGACAATTTCTGCTTCCTTCGTTCAGGGGTAAACTCCAAACTTCCCAATTTCATATATGTTGTTACGTAACTTATTTACGGGTAGCGATGACGGATGTACCTGTCATCTCAGCCGGTTTAGGCAATTGCATCAGGTCAAGGATCGTTGGCGCGATATCCGCCAAGATTGCACCTTCACGCAGGGTTACATTTGCATCGGTAACGATAAATGGAACTGGGTTCGTAGTATGAGCTGTGAACGGACGTCCTCGCTCATCGAACACCATATCCGCGTTACCATGATCCGCAGTGATCAGTACAACGCCGCCTTTGGCAAGTACTGCATCCACAACACGGCCCATGCACTCATCTGTTACTTCAACCGCTTTAATGGTAGGTTCCAGCATGCCGGAGTGTCCAACCATATCAGGGTTAGCAAAGTTCAGAATGATGGCGTCATGTTTGTCTGCTTCGATCTCGCGAACACATGCGTCAGCCACTTCATACGCGCTCATCTCCGGTTGCAGGTCATACGTTGCAACTTTTGGTGAGTTGATCAGTACGCGAGTTTCGCCCGGAAGCTCCACATCACGACCGCCGCTGAAGAAGAAGGTAACGTGCGGGTATTTCTCCGTTTCTGCAATACGCAGTTGTTTTTTATTGTTCTGCACCAAAACTTCACCCAGCGTGTTGTCGAGGTTCTTCGGCGAATAAGCCACATAACCTTCAACCGTCTCACTGAACAAAGTCAAGCATACAAAGTGCAAGCCCACTGGGAACTTCGGTCCACGATCGAAACCGCGGAAATCCTGGTTCGTGAATACTTGCGACAACTGGATCGCACGGTCAGGACGGAAGTTGAGGAAGATAACGGAATCGCCGCTCTCTACCAAACCTACCGGCTCACCATCCGCTTTGACAATAACCGTTGGTTCAACGAATTCATCAAATACGGATTTCTCATACGATTCTTCAACCGCTTTGAGTGGGTCAGTGTATTTCGGTCCATCTCCATAAACGATGGCGCGGTATGATTTCTCAACCCGTTCCCAACGTTTGTCACGGTCCATCGCGTAATAGCGACCTTGAACCGTTGCGATTTTACCTACACCGACTTCTTCAATCTTAGCGATCAGTTTCTGCATGAAGTCTTTACCACTGTCTGGCATAACATCACGGCCATCCATGAAAGCATGAATATATACATCATTCATTCCTTCTTTTTTGGCGAGATCCAGCATAGCAAACAGGTGGTCGATGTGACTATGTACGCCGCCATCGGACAACAAGCCGTAGAGATGAAGCTTTTTACCGCTTTGTTTCGCTTCGCGAACAGCTTTGACAAGTGTTTCATTGTCGTAGAACTCGCCGTCACGAATGGATTTGGAGATACGGGTCAAATCCTGGTATACGATCCGGCCGGCACCAATGTTCAGGTGACCTACCTCGGAATTTCCCATTTGCCCTTCTGGCAAACCTACAGCTTCACCGCAAGCAGTGAGTGTTGTATGTGGGAATTGGCTCATGAAACGGTCGTAGTTCGGTTTCTTGGCTTGCGCTACCGCATTACCTTCCACCGTGTTACGCAGACCAAAGCCATCCATGATGATCAGTGCTACAGGTTTTGGAGCTGTCATCTTACTTCGCCCCCTCAACAAGCGCGATGAACGAAGCCGGCTGCAAGCTGGCACCGCCAACAAGTGCGCCGTCGATGTCGCTTTGTCCGAGGTATTCTGTTACGTTTTCTGGTTTAACACTGCCGCCGTATTGAATACGAACTGCATTCGCAACCGTCTCGTTGTACAGATCCTTCACCAGCGTACGGATGTAAGCAATAACTTCATTCGCATCTTGGGAAGTGGAGGATTTGCCTGTACCAATCGCCCAGATTGGCTCATAAGCGATAACGACTTGTGCAGCTTGCTCTGCGGACAGACCTTCAAAAGCAGCCACCGTTTGTACTTTGCATACGTCTTTTGTTTGGTTCGCTTCGCGCTCTTCGAGCGTCTCACCAAGACAGAAGATTGGAGTCAATCCGTGACGGAATGCTGCATGCAACTTTTTATTGACAGTCTCATCGGTTTCCGCAAAATATTGACGGCGCTCCGAGTGACCAATAATAACGTAATCCACACCAAGGTCTTTCAGCATTACGCCGCTGATTTCACCTGTGAATGCACCATTGTCTTCAAAGTGAAGATTTTGTGCACCAATTTTGATGTTTGTGCCTTTAACGGCTTCTACCAGGGATGGCAGATTTGTAAACGGTGCGCAGATTACAGTCTCTACGCCTTCAACTTCCGCTTTTCCTTTAACTTCCTGAATGAAGTCATTGGATTCGGAAACCGTTTTGAACATTTTCCAGTTACCTGCGATAATCGGTGTTCTCATGGGTTTCAACTCCTTCATGCTATAGACTAAAACTTACTTGTCGTTCAATGCCACTACGCCTGGAAGCACTTTGCCTTCCATAAACTCGAGCGATGCACCGCCACCTGTAGAGATGTGGTTCATTTTGTCAGCCAATTTGAACTTCTCAGCTGCTGCTGCGGAGTCACCGCCACCAATTACAGTGTAAGCTTCTGTCTCTGCGCAAGCTTCTGCTACTGCACGAGTACCGTAGGAGAATGGCTCGATTTCAAATACGCCCATTGGTCCGTTCCATACAACCAATTTGGAGTTTTTGATTACGTCAGCATAGATCTCACGTGTTTTAGGACCGATGTCGATGCCTTCCCAATCTGCTGGGATACCATCGATGTCAACGATTTGTGTGTTAGCTTTCGCACTGAAATCGTCAGACACTACGATATCTACCGGCAGGTAGAAGTTTTTGCCCAGTTTTTTCGCTTTTTCGATGAAACCGAGAGCTACATCAAGTTTGGAATCATCCAGCAAGGATTGTCCAATTTCATGTCCTTGTGCTTTGAAGAACGTGTAAGTCAGACCGCCACCGATGATTACGTTGTCTGCAATGTTCAGCAGGTTGTCGATCACATCGATTTTGTCCTTAACTTTGGATCCACCAATGATAGCTGTGAAAGGACGCTCAGGGTTGGAGATTGCTTTACCCAACACTTCAAGTTCTTTCTCCATCAACAAACCGGACACTGCTGGAAGCAAGTGAGCGATTCCTTCAGTCGAAGCATGTGCTCTGTGAGCCGCGCCAAACGCATCGTTAACGAAAACGTCAGCCAGTTCAGCAAATTGTTTTGCAAGTTCTGGATCATTTTTCTCTTCGCCTGCGTGGAAACGAACGTTCTCAAGCAACAATACGTCGCCGTTGTTCAGTTCAGCGATTTGAGCTTTAACAGCGTCGCCAACAGAACCGTCAGCTTTAACCACTGTTTTACCAAGCAATTCAGACAAACGCTCAGCTGCTGGAGTCAAACGCAAGGACTCAACCACTTCGCCGTTAGGACGACCCATGTGGCTTGCCAAAATGACTTTAGCGCCTTTTTCAATCAAGAAGTTGATTGTAGGAAGCGTTGCACGAATACGTTTGTCATCTGTAATTTTACCATCTTCGAGCGGCACATTGAAATCTACACGGACAAAAGCCCGTTTTCCTGTCAATTCGATATCGCGTACACTTTTTTTGTTCATCTGTATTTCCTCCGCACCCATGTATTTGGTGGACCAATCAAGAGCTAGAATCCCCTGTCAATCCTGGTGTTTTTGAGAAATTTGCAAAATGTAGATATATAAAGAGCGGAAACAATAGCATCTGTTTCCGCTCTATGTTATTGCAGATATTACTTAATCATTTTTGCAAAGTGCTCCAAAGTGCGAACCAATTGTGCAGTGTAGGACATTTCATTGTCATACCAAGCTACAGTTTTAACCAATTGTTGGTCGCCAACAGTCAGAACTTTAGTTTGAGTTGCATCAAACAGGGAACCGAAAGTGATTCCTTGGATATCGGAAGATACGATTTCGTCTTCTGTGTATCCGAAAGTTTCTGGATCGGAAGCTTCTTGCATAGCTGCATTAACTTCTTCAGCCGTTACTTTTTTGTTCAGAACAGTTACGAGCTCAGTCAGGGAACCAGTAGCTACTGGTACACGTTGAGCTGCACCATCAAGGATGCCTTGCAGTTCTGGGATTACCAGACCGATTGCTTTAGCAGCACCAGTTGTGTTAGGGATGATGTTTTCAGCTGCTGCGCGAGCACGACGGAAGTCACCTTTAGGGTGTGGAGCATCCAACGT
This sequence comes from Paenibacillus sp. SZ31, assembly GCF_012912005.1. GTDB lineage: Bacteria > Bacillota > Bacilli > Paenibacillales > Paenibacillaceae > Paenibacillus. Next base: position 40,725 of record NZ_JABBEA010000014.1, on the reverse strand, counting down.
GTTTTGGTCGCCAGTGTAAGCGTGAATTGTAGTCATCAAACCTTGAACGATTCCGAATTTGTCTTGCAGTGTTTTTGCCATAGGTGCCAGGCAGTTTGTTGTGCAAGATGCGCCGGAGATTACAGTTTCAGTACCGTCGAGGATTTCATGGTTTACATTGTAAACGATGGTTTTCATGTCGCCAGTAGCTGGTGCGGAAATAACAACTTTCTTAGCTCCGCCTTTCAAGTGTTTCTCAGCTGCTTCTTTAGTTGTGAAGAAACCAGTACATTCCAGAACGATATCTACGCCCAGGTCGCCCCAAGGAAGTTCTTCTGGGTTACGGTTAGCCAATACTTTAACTTCTTTGCCGTTCACTTTGAAGAAGCCATCGTGTACTTCAACATCGCCATCGAAGCGACCTTGAGTTGTATCATATTTGAGCAAATGAGCCAGCATTTTAGCGTCAGTCAAGTCGTTGATTGCTACTACCTCGATGCCTGCTACATTTTGAATACGGCGGAATGCCAAGCGTCCAATACGTCCAAAACCGTTAATACCTACTTTAATCATGAGTAAGTTCCTCCCAAGTTTTGATTAATTTTTTTTATGAAACTTATATATTCAAGACAGACGGTGAAGTCCGTCAAGACAACAATGGTTGTGATGAAAATTGAACTCTTATTCCATTTCGGCTACGATGACTTCGGCAGCTGCCTCATCAATAATCAGAATATCTTCCTGACCAAATCGCAGCACGGAGTGTATGGCAGCAGCTTTGCTTTTGCCACCTGCAATTCCGATCACGACATCGGTTCGTTCAATATCCTGAAGTCGCATTCCCAGTGTAAGCATGGTATGTACCACCTCACCCTGATCATTAAAGTAATAACCGAAAGATTCAGATACGGCCCCTTGCTCCTGGAGTTCATCTACAATCTCCGTCGCAAGTTTGCGTCTCGTTGCCATCTCCACGGCATCACCAATTCCATGAATAACAATCCGCGATTGCCTGATCAGCTGTAGAATCTCCTGAACACTCGGGTCCTGAATTAATGATTCATAGGCATGATCACTAAGCAAATCCGGTACATGCAGGAGTTTGTATTGCGCTCCTACCCGTTTTGCCATTGTGGATGCGATCGTATTGGCCTGAATTTCAAGACTTTCTCCAAGTCCACCGCGTGCCGGTACGAACCAGACACCTTTGAGCGATGTTGGTGGATTAAGTTGCTCTGCGACTTCGGCCGTTGTTGATCCGCCAGTAACGGCGACAACGTCGTTGTCACTCATGATATTGCCGAGAGCCTTCGCTCCGGCTCTGCCCAGTTCCCTTTTGGCAAATGGAGAAACATCCGAATCGCCAGGAACCACAACTACCTTTTGCAGACCGTAGGCTTGCTTGATGCGCTCTTCCAGCTCGGATAATCCGAACAACTCTTTGGCAACGGGCTCTAACTGCTGCAGCAAATCATACCCTGCCTCGCTGATCTTCATTCCTGCACTGTCAATTTCAATAAGTCCCTGAGCCTTTAACAGATCGGTCTCAGCCCTCAGAACCCGCTCGGTCATCTGCATGGAATTAGCTAACGTTCTCCGTCCGATCACATCCGATAACATGATCTGTTGCAGAATCGTATACCTCTTTTTCAAGATATCCATGAGATCAGGCAGAAGCTGCTTTTGTATTTCTAAAATCGTTCGCATGCTTTCCACTCCCGCAAGTTCTCGTTCCAAGCTCTCTTTCGTGGCCCTAAAACGTCCCGGGTTAACTTTTTAAGTCCCACGTCTATTCTACCTAAAACTGACGTGACATGCAAGTGTTTCAACGTGTTATTTCGACACGCTTTCAGCGTTTGTACGCGCCTATTTTCACAATCCTAGACTTCCATGATCTAGGACTGCCTCACGCATACCATATATAGAAGAAACAAATTATTCTCGTCTACATATCGCTCAGAATCACATTTCATACGGCATGTCCAAAACCTCTAATAGCATTTACTTAAATGCACTCTTTATCCACTCTTCTTCATCATGATCATTTTTAGCTCAATCCAAACCAACATACATAACGAACTGCTTGCAATTAAATATTCCATGAGCTATAATCAGTATTGCTGTCACATAATGTGCGCCCGTGGTCCAATGGATATGACGTAGGCCTCCGAAGCCTGAGATCCAAGTTCGATTCTTGGCGGGCGCGCCATTTTTTATTTAACAGCTCATAACCCTTTTAACCAATGAAACCGGAAAGGTTTCTTTTTTTTGCAAGTTAGTTTGACTTTCTTTGACTTTTTGTTTGGAATTGTTTATTATGTGGGTAATACGGTAACAGTTTAAGTATAAACACCAATAACATTTACATTTCCGAGGAGGTTTTTCACGTGAGTTTTATTCCTATGGTCGTTGAACAGAGCAACCGGGGTGAGCGCGCCTATGACATCTATTCCAGATTGCTGAAGGATCGTATTATTTTCCTTGGTAGCGACGTTAATGACGTTGTGGCAAATGCCATCATGGCGCAGATGTTGTTCCTAGCTGCGGAAGATCCGGAGAAAGACATTCACTTATACATCAACAGCCCAGGCGGATCCATTACAGCTGGTATGGCCATTTACGATACAATGCAATTCATCAAACCGGATGTATCTACCATCTGTGTAGGTATGGCGGCTTCCATGGGTGCATTCTTGCTGAATGCCGGTGCGAAAGGGAAACGTTTTGCGTTGCCTAACAGTGAAATCATGATTCACCAACCACTTGGTGGTGCTCAAGGTCAAGCTACCGACATCGAAATTCGTGCTCGCCGCATCCTGAAAATGCGTGATACCTTGAACCGCATCATTTCTGAGCGTTCAGGTCAACCGTTGGAGAAGATCGAGAAAGACACGGATCGTGACTACTTCATGAGTGCTGCTGAAGCTGCCGATTACGGTATCATTGATAAAGTTATCGAAAACGTAGGTTCCCAAGGCATCTAAGTGTGACGTAGACTACGGTCTACAAGTTAACATAATCAACACCCAACGTAATCAGCAACACATCATTGTGTTGTCTATACGAGAAGAAGCCCCCATCATGAACACATGATGGGGGCTTCTTCTTTTTATTTTATTAAGAAAAATAACGTATGAGTGCACAATAATGATCCGTTATTTCGTCCCCGTTACGTCACTAAAAGGTTCTGTGCCTTTAGGGAGAAGCTCTTTATACGTAAATGGCATTTCAGGGAATCCCTCTGCGTACGCCGTATACTCATACAGCTGGAAGAACACGACCACACCCGTTGGTGTCACATAGAAATCCTGATCTTTATTTAAGCCTTTGTAACCCTCGAGGTATCCACCGCGAGCTTTCAGCTGTTCGCCGACTTTTTTACCCAACGTCTCGCGCATCGTTTTGTTATTTTGCAGTACATCATCTAACGTAAGCTCCTTGCCTGTGTCCAGTGCAAACGTGTGGCCCGTGCGGAATGTCATACCGTGAGCGCCAGCATAATCCTCGTATCGTTGTGTAATGAGTCCCAGTACGCCGCTTTCATTGTAGGTCACCACATAAGAGCTCTCAAATGCATACGGGCGGTTGGCGGTTGCGCCACCGAACTCAGATGTCTGTTTCTTGAAGTCAGCTACATATGCATCCACTTCATCTTTCAGCACCTTGTTGATCGCCGCTTCAGCTTCTTTGCTTGCAAGTCCACTCACTTGCGGGTACTGAACATCCACTTCAGCATTTTTCACAGTAACATTGACTGTCGCCGCTTTAACTTTCACACTATTTTGTTTTACCTTACTGAGCGTCAACGTTTTGGTTTTGCCATCCCAGTTCCCCTGTACACCCAGATAATCTCTCATAGCTGAGAATGGAATATATAATCTGCCGTTGATCAGCTTCGCGTCCACTTGAGGATAATAGTTGTTAATCCGAACACTCGGCTGGCCGTCCAAAAGGCTGATGGTCATCGTGTTATTGGCTGCTGTCAGAGCATACTCTTTGGTTTTCGCATCATATTTCAAGGTTCCACCTGCTACATCTTTAACTGCCGTAAGAGATACCCAGGTTGAGCCTCCTTGTAGAAGTCCTTTTTGAGTCAGTGTTTTCCCACCTGATTTCAGGGTCACCTCAGCCGGGGTTGTTACTTTGGAGGATACAGAAGCCGCTTGTACCGAACTATCTTGCCACACTGCACCGCTCCCCACAATAATTCCTGCTGCCAGCAACGCACTTGTCCATTTTTTCCATGATGTCATATATAAAACTCCTCTCTGAATTTACAATTAGGGATCATTGCGTATGTAATCCTGAACTGATCGCATATCTCATACGCTCACCTCTCTATTATAATTAACCCGATTTCGGAAAGGTTTACAGCCCGAGTTACAATGTTGATGAATATCAGAGGGAAAATATAACGGGATATGACCTTTTTGTCACGAACAACTATACAAAAAAGACACCTAAAGATAGCATTTTAATCAGCTTCAAAAGGGTGCCCTCTCTTCTAACTTCATCAAAGTCTGATTTTGCAACAAAAAAGACCCTGTCCTGAGGACAAAGTCTTTGTCATTATTTCGTTGCACTCTTTCGAATGACACTTAAAAGGTTACTCTAGCTTACAATCCTAATTCAATCTTGTTTATTTCATTTCATACGTGATATTCAAGATTGTGCTTACTTTAACTTGGCCTGTTTCAATCTCAGTGCCACCTGCTGTATCTGCTGCTTTGGACATCAAAGCCTCACTTGCATAGAATACAGGCACATTGGCATCGCCTTGGCTCACGGAAAGAACAGCACCCAGTTGACGTTTAACTGCTTTTGCAATAGCTCCAGCTTTCACATCTGCATTGGCAACAGCTTTCTCAATCACTTGGGACTCATAACTTTCCGGATTTTCTACAGTAAAGCGCACGTTCTCAATATTATTGGCACCTGCTTGTGAAGCAGCATCGAGCAGCTCGCCGATTTTGTCCATCTCACGATATGTGACCGTCAGCGTATGATGCGCTGTGTATCCTTTAATTTGTTGTCCGTCTTTTTCGCTATACGTGTAGTTGGGTTGTACAGAGAACTGACTCGTTTGAATGTCGTCTCCACTGATCTTCCACGTATTTTTCAGCAAATTGGATACCTTTTGAACTTTGGCAGCATTCGCTTTTTGGGCAGATGCAGCTGTCTCTGCAGTGCTGTTCACACCAATGGATAGGTAAGCAATATCCGGTTTCACCTGAATCTCACCTTTACCCACGACATTAATCACATTCTGTTGTACGCCCTGAACCTCTGCAGCGTAAGCATAGTTACCTGGTGCAACCCATGCTGTTCCTCCAATAAGCAACGTACTTGCCACCAGCACCGCACCAAACGGTTTCATCCATTGTTTACCCATCACGATAGCCCCCTTGTGTGTTAACATCTCAAACTTTAAAGCATTTGATACCTTAACAGACGGGACAAATTCCATAATGTTGCACTTGACGATGGCGAAAACAATAAAAACGCAAAAAAGCCCCTTTCGGGACTTCTTCATTGAAATGAATCATATCTTATTGGTTTTCGAGCTCTTCCTTACTTACCAGACTAACTAAAGCGTTTACAGCCTGTTCGGCATCCGCGCCTTCTGCACTAATCTGGATTTCCGTACCTGTGCTGATCGCAAGGCTCATGATCCCCATGATACTTTTTGCATTAACTTTTTTGTCGTCCTTCTCGACGAACACTTCAGATGAGTACTTATTCGCTTCTTGAACGAACAGTGCCGCAGGTCTGGCATGGAGACCCGTTTTCAAACGGACAACTACCGGGTGCTTTGTCATGGAAACTTACCCCCTATTATGAAATCTGGACATTAAATACACAATTATATTTATACAACATTATAACATTAACCTGTGCCGGACACTAGAAGAAAAAACTCAGGGTGCTTTTGAGGGCATTACTATGCCCCTTTTCATCACCATTACACATGGCACCAAGCTGCCTGAGTGACTCTTCTGGTTCCTTTACATCCGGCTTGTCTGCTACGTTTTTGTTCAACAGAAACAGCCGACTTTGTTACTTTACCCTACTACGTCTTAACCATAACGTTCTGTGCGTACTTTCTCAGCCAGCTCATCAATTTTGCGAAGCCGATGGTTCACTCCCGACTTGCTGACTGAACCTTTAAGAAGTTCGCCCACTTCCTTCAAGTTGATATCCGGATGAGCGAGCCGAACTTCCGCTACTTCGCGAAGCTTCTCAGGTAGCGATTCCAGACCAACTTCCTTTTGCAACAAACGGATATTATCAATTTGCCTTACCGCCGCTCCGATGGTCTTATTCAGGTTGGCGGTCTCACAATTGACAATCCGGTTAACGGAGTTACGCATGTCGCGCATAATCCGTACGTCTTCAAACTTGAACAAGGCCTGATGAGCACCAATGATGCTAAGCAGCTCAATGATTTTCTCGCCTTCCTTGATATATAGGATGAATCCTTTTTTCCGTTCTATACACCGGGCATTCAGATGAAATTCATTCGCCAGATCGACCAGTGCCTGACAGTGCTCCTCATACATGGATGCAATCTCCAGATGGTACGAGGAACCTTCCGGATTATTAACCGATCCACCTGCGAGAAATGCACCGCGAAGATAGGCCCGTTTACAACAGTTTTGCTGAAACAGCTCCGTACTGATCCCTGGCGTAAACAGAAAGCCCTCAGATACAATATGAAGACTATTGAGAATCTCCTGTACCATGGTTGGAATACGAACAATATATACATTGTTCTTTTTCAGCCGCATTTTTTTGCGGACCAGTAATTCCGTATGCACTTGAAAATGCTTTTTAAGCAGAGAGTATGCCCGTCTTGCAATCGCGGCATTCTCCGTCGAAATATCCAAGATCACTTTTTTATTCGATAACTGCACTGCACCAAGCATACGGATGAGGGCTGAAAGTTCCGCCTTTTCGCAGCACGGTTCGCTCTCGATCATGGTTAATTCTTTTTTGGTCTGTGCTGCAAACGACATGGGACTTCACCTCTTCCGTAACATCCAATTTTGTACCAGTTGGTAGATGTGATGACTTAACTTGTCGGCATCATGACGCAGATAGGTTTTGAACAGAACAAGGGTATCTGCAACCACCTGATAGCCGGCACTTTCGAGTACATTCATGTCCAGTACAACCGGTTTTGCTCCTTTTTCCGCATACTTATTCTGTACTTGCAGCGGAATATCACCATTATTTACGATAACATAGTCAAAGAGCTGATGACCTATATGTTCGTGTACCGCCTTAAGGTGGTCACTTACCGTATAGTTATCTGTTTCTCCCGGCTGTGTCATCACATTACAGATAAACATCTTCACCGCGTCAGCCTCTACCACAGCCTCTGCGAGCTTCGGCACGAGCAGATTGGGGAGGATGCTTGTATAGAGGCTGCCTGGTCCGATTAGAATGGCGTCAGCTTGTCGAATAGCCTCTACCGCTTCTGGCAACGGCTCCACGTGATCCGGTTCAAGGAAAACGCGTTTGATGCGTCCGCCTGCCTCCGGGATCTTGGACTCACCTGTAATAATTGTCCCATCTTCCATCTCAGCATGCAACACAACAGCCTGACCGGCGGCTGGTAATACCTCACCTCGAACGGCAAACACGCGGCTAAGTTCCCGCACCGCGGTCACGAAGTCGCCCGAAATATCCGTCATTGCAGCCAAAATCAAATTCCCCAAGCTGTGGCCTGCAAGCCCCGCGCCTGTATTGAAACGGTACTTCAACATATCTGAAAGCAATGGTTCTACATCAGCCAGTGCCGTAAGCACGTTGCGAATGTCGCCCGGAGGCGGCATTTGTAGCTCATTGCGCAGGATGCCTGAACTTCCACCATCATCTGCAACTGTGACGATGGCCGTGATATCCAGCGGCTTCTCTTTCAAACCGCGCAACATCACGGATAATCCGGTTCCGCCGCCCATTACAACTATTCTCGGACGTTCTCTTCGTGGTCCGGCCTCTTTCATCCCTTCACCCTCTTCAATGACGGTCCCGGTCAGCGTCGCGATGGCTCACGGTGACAGCTTCAGTCTCGCTGCTTCCCAACATCTTGCCCAAATATTCCGATATTGCTACCGAACGATGCTTGCCTCCGGTACAGCCGATTCCAATAATAACCTGGCTTTTGCCTTCCTTCCGGTATTGCGGAATCAGGAAATGCAGCATATCCAGCAGCTTTGTCAGAAACGCCTGTGTCTCTGGCCATTTCATAACATATTCATACACATCACTATTCTGTCCCGTATTTGGACGCAAATGATCAATATAATGCGGATTCGGTAAAAAACGTACATCAAATACCAGATCGGCATCGATCGGAATGCCATACTTGAAACCGAACGACGTAATATTCACCGACAGCATTTGGCTTTCCAGATGAGAAAAGCGGGATATGATACGTTCTTTCAATTGAGCAGGCTTCATTGTACTTGTATTCAGTACCTGAGTCGCGGAGTTTTTGAGTTCCTCCAACATCTTGCGCTCCAGCCTGATGCCGTCCAGCGGCATACCCTCAGGAGCCAATGGATGTCTGCGCCTACTTTCTTTGTAACGCTGAACAAGTACAGAATCTGTAGCATCCAGGAATAAAATTTCGCAATGAATGGTAAAATGATCTTTAATATAGTTCAAAGACTCGGACAGAGCCGTAAAGAATTCACGCCCGCGCAGATCGATAACCAATGCAACCTTACCAATCTTGCCGTTTGACTGTTCAATCAGTTCCGCAAATTTTGGAATCAATACCGGTGGCAGATTATCCACACAGAAGAACCCCAGATCCTCCAGGCTTTGTACTGCAATGGTTTTACCTGCTCCGGACATGCCCGTAATGATAATGAGCGTGGCGCCTGTGCCTGGTGAGCCTTCACCTTCAAGCATAAATGTCCCCTCCTTATCATATTGCTGTCTTCATATATTGTTACGAGGTTACTAGGAACGCAAGAGAAGACCTGCTGCACCCACAATACCTGCATTATTACCAAGGGTAGCTTCCAGAATCTGAACCCCATCTTGCAACGGTTCCGGTGTCAACTTAGCAAATACGGTACGTATTTCATCGAACAGGAAATTGCCCGCTTTGGATACGCCACCACCGATGATGAACATCTCCGGGTTAATGACAGCTGCTACAGTAGCCATGGACTTGCCCAAGTAGAAGGCCGCACGGTTTACAATACGCTGTGCCACTTCATCGCCTGCCTTGGCAGCATCAAATACTTCTTTGGCTGCAATCTTGTCAACGAGTGCCAGTGACGTATGATCACCGCGTTCTACTGCATCTTTTGCCATCCGGATAATACCTGTTGCAGACGATACCGTCTCAACACATCCCATTTTACCACAGCCGCACTTGATGGCTTCCAGATCAGGGACAACACTGATATGACCCAGCTCTCCCGCCATACCGGAGAATCCTTGATAGATGTTACCATTCAGGATCAAGCCTCCGCCAACGCCCGTACCAAGGGTATAACATACGCAATTGTCTACGCCTTTGCCAGCACCTGCCCATACTTCACCCAGTGCAGCTACATTGGCATCATTATCTATTTTGATTGGCTTGCCCAGACGTTCTTCCAGAATCGAACGAATGGCTACATTCCGAAATCCGATGTTAGGGGCATGAACGATAATTCCCTCACGTACATTCGTGAAACCGGCCACTCCAGCACCTACACCCTCAAGTTGTTCCCAACTGTAAGGTGATTCGGCTACGATATGTCGGACATACTTCTCGATGTTGGCGATGACCGTGTCTACGCCCTTATCCACTTCTGTCGGTCCTTCAAACGTATGCATTAGCTGACCTTGTTCATCGCATATACCGACCTTGATTGCTGTTCCGCCGAGATCGACCCCAACGTAGATTTTCTCAGACATGCTGCAAGCCACCTTTATCTATCTAAAATAGTTTAAGTCCTACGTACCAACTATAATTGAAGGATACGCCTGGGTCAAGACGAGAAGACCTCTAGTACCTCCTGCTCCGCCGGGGTTGTGAACCACATCACACACCGTTTTTGAATACGTATACATCCTCATTATCTTCATTTATAAACGCACGCTTCATTCCTTCCTCTATAACAGAGGAAGCCTCCACTCATGATATTGCATCATCACTCGTTCCATTCATAAAAGATGATCATCGTCACCTCATCGTGGTGACCCATCTCACTCAATCCACCACCAGTCATTCTCATACAGAGAGCTATCGAATGACAGCATAGTCAACACAAAAGCGCCTTCCGCAGATGGAAGGCGCCCTTACTTTTTCAAAAACATCTGAAGTTGTTGAACTTGGTTCAACTCGGTCAATCCTCTTACATTATAACTTCGTTTCCACACGCACCGGCTCTTCTGTCTTCTCCATCTTGTTAACATCCAGAATATCGAGCAGGAAGACGAAGATTGGAATACCAATGATCAGTCCCCAGATCCCCAGGAAGTGTTGCGACAGAATCAGTACGATAAAGGTGTAGAACATCGGCAATTTGGTCTTGTGTGCCATCAGCTTTGGATTCAGGAAGTAGGTTTCCAATGCATGAATGATAATAATCATGATGATCACGATAATACTCAGTTTCAGTCCACCCATCTGATACCCAATCAGACAGAGCGGCACCAGAGAGATAATCACCCCTGCCACTGGCACCAAACTTAACATAAATACGAGAATGGTCAGCGCGAACAAATACGGATAGCCCAGAATCCAGAGCCCCAGCATCGTCAGCACCGTATTGAATACGGCAATCAGCAATTGCGCCTCAATAACTTTACCGAAAGAAGAAACGAACTTGTCGCCCAGGTAAGCTACTTCAGTATAAAACCAGCCGATTTTGCTTGTTTTGAATTTGGATGTGAATTTGGATATCTCCTGCTTCTGCAACAAGAAGAACAGACTCAGAATGATAACGAGCAGAATAAACTCCAACCATTTGCTCAAAGCGAAAATATATTTCAATGCATCATTGGTGTAGTTTTTGATATCGAAGGATTGGAGGTAACCCGCAATCTTGGAAGCAAAATTATCACCGTCTGCACTGTCCAGAAACTTCATAATCTCGTTCGTCAGCTGCACAACCTGATCCACGATCCGTGGTGAATATCTGGAGATACCCAGCACAATCACTGCGATAACGATCATATAGAGCAGGATGACCACGACTTTATAATTGATCTTAAATAACCGATTCAAACCACCTGTAATAAAGTGCTGTAGCCTGTTCATGACATACGTCACCAGGAACAACAGCAGAATCATGTGCAGCATACTCCCCATACTGAACAAAATTAAACAGAACAAGAGCAGAATCAAAAACCGTCTCACTGTTGCATTCTGTAACCAATCTTTTATCATTTCCCCCAAAATCTTCACCTCACAGCTAATATGCCCCATATGTATACGAACTCATGCCCACTGTAGTTTCAAAAAAAGAGAAGCCTTCCGGCTTCTCTCATTTCATGAGACTTCCCGTTGTCTCTTATTCCTAGCATATGACTACCCTCACGCATGTCATGCTTACTTATCCAACGTTTCGCTCCAATCATGCACAATGCTTCCTTCAAGGAATTTCTCGCAATCCATCGCGGCCATACAACCTGATCCGGCTGCCGTAATGGCTTGACGATACTTCGTATCCTGAACATCACCACAGGCAAATACACCCGGAATATTGGTCTCCGTTGTTCCCGGTTTAACGACAACATAGCCATGTTCGTCCAGTGCGATCGCATTACCCAGGAATCCGGTATTCGGTGTGTGACCAATGGCAACGAATACGCCATCCGCTTCAAGTAACTCTTCCTGCCCCGTCTCGTTGTTACGCACCTTCAGCCCTTTGACACCCAGCGCTTCAGGTACGACCTCAAGAGGAGTACGGTTCAGTGCCCACTTTACCTTCTCATTGCTGCGAGCCCGATCTTGCATGATCTTGGATGCACGCAACTCATCCCGGCGGTGAACCAATGTGACGTCCGTTGCAAAACGAGTCAAGAAGCTTGCTTCCTCCATGGCGGAGTCACCACCGCCCACGACCACAATTTTTTTACCGCGGAAGAAGAAGCCATCACATGTCGCACATGTACTTACACCACGTCCCACATTCTCCTGCTCGCCCGGAATACCCAGATAACGAGCAGAAGCACCTGTGGAGATGATGATCGATTCAGCTTCCAGTTCACCCATTCCTCCAACTTTGACCTTGAAGGGAGGTTTGCTGAAATCCACCTCTTCTACCCAACCATTTTTGAATTCCGCTCCAAAACGTTCTGCTTGCTTACGCATGTTGTCCATCAGTTCCGGACCCATGATACCTTGCGGAAAACCAGGAAAATTCTCAACTTCCGTTGTCGTCGTCAATTGACCACCCGGCTGAAGACCTTCGATAACCAGTGGGTTCAGATTAGCACGAGCCAGATATATCGCTGCTGTCAGACCCGCAGGTCCCGTTCCGATCACAATCGTTCTGTATTTAGACATATAGATACAGCCTCCTTAATAAGGTGAGAGTGTGTTGTACTAGCGATGAACTTGCAAGATGATATCCTACAGGCGTTTACGAGGCCCATTCGTTAAGTTTACCCGTTTTCCCGGTTGTTGTATCCTTCACCTTATGATGTCTTTCTGAAAACGAGTTGAAGCGAACTTTCTTTCTATACAAGTGGTGGGTTGCTGTTACAAACCCGATGGATCTGTTTAGCATACTTGCTAACCGTTGATGCCGATATCCCATACCGCTCAGCTACGCTTTGATAGGTAACAGGTCGACTGTGATTCTTGGCAGCCAAATATTCAAGTCCCGCAGCCCAGCCTTCAATCTGCTTCGTTCCCGGAACCTCGGGATGTACCCGGGATACATAATCCGTCCAGAGCCGTTCCATCTCTTGCTGCAACTCAGCCTTCGCCTCAGACATCTGGAGCGCACGATCAACAACAGCCTGCCAATGAGAGGTTGAGTGAGTCTCCGATTGCTCTGATGTGGATTGAGCCTTCCCGATGGACTTCAAAGCTACAGGAGAAAAGGGACGAACCACCTGTGTATTCTGCTCCTCTTGTTCAGCCGATTTCAATCCATCCAGCACAGCTTGTGCTGCCTCAAGCAGATCCTGTTCTTCTCCCGGTTCCTCAATAAAGGATTGTAGCGCCTGCTGCACCTCATAATCACCGATCATCCCAAGTGCATGAATAACCTGCAGCTTGGTTGCCCGATCACCATGTCGCAAAGCCCAGAAGAACGATGAACGAATTAGTGGATCATTCTTCATTTCTTCAGGTATGCCGTTACCATAGTTCTCCCACTGTCTGAACTGCTCGTCAAACGGCAAATGATAGTGATAACTCAGCTTCTCCGGCTCTTGCTCGCCTTGCCGTACAGCCTCAAGACCTGACAGATAGTACCGGGATACTTCGGAACCCGGATCAAGCTTGGACACATAATGCCATAGACGCTCAGCAGCGTCATAACGCTCTGTATTATAAGCCGCCACTGCCGCATAGTGAGCAAGTGCCGGATCTGCTGCTGTCTCTTCGTCCTTAAGCAAACGACGGAAGTGAACATAAGCCGTATCGTGTTGGCCCAGAATTCCCATCGTTGTAGCCAGCTTGTAGACTTGTTCGTGCTGGAATGGCACGATAACACGCAATTTTTTGATCAGAAGCAGCACTTGATCAGCCCGGTTCTCATTTTGATGGAAAATGGCCAGATTACAGAGTGCATGCAGATTACCGGGCTCCTGTTCAAGCACTTCGGCAATGGTCTCTTTCGCTTTGGGAAACAGCCCCATATAATAGTAGGCAAGTGCCAGATTGTTACGGGCAGCCAAGTAGTCAGGATAATCCGATGACATGCCTTCGAGCAACTCAGCAGCCTGTGCGAATTTCCCTTCTTCCAACAGTTCCCGTGCCTGATCGTGCTCCACTACACCTTTACGTGATTTAATTCGATTCAGTTTGGCCGGACGATCCAGCTCATAGTACAGCAGCTCCATCATCTCTTCAGCTTCTGTCATGAACTGACCCTGGGTGTCCTCCTCCAAGTAGGTAACAAGTGCTTGCTCGGCTTCCTCAAACCGGTCCATATTTGCATAATTGTTCGCCATATAAAAATAACATTCCGTCATCGACGGATCTACCACTTCCAGCACGTTAGCCAAAATGGCATTGGACGCTTCGTAATCGCCCTTCTCCGATAATATACCCGCCATATTACAATGATTTACCGGATTTTCCGGTTCGTATTCAACAGCTTTGCGAAAATATTTTAATGCCTTGTCGACATGATTACGGTCCAGCGAGCGGACAGCTCTTTCAAAAAAGAAAGAAGCATCCAAGTGAATCGGTATAATATTGGCAAGGTGTCCCTCAGCCCGCACTAGCTTGCCCTTCATCTCCAAGGCACCTCCTCTTTGCATTTCATTCATACTCTTCAGTATACCACATCTTATGGCCCACTTCTCAATATGTAGTTTCATGTCGTTTATGAAAAAAATGCAAATAAAGATGACCTTCCATCCTTGTCGGTTAAGGACGCTCAACTGGCTTCTTTCGACTATGGTAAGATGATAAGATAAATGTAGCTCTTGATTTGATGCTCCATCTGAATATTTTTCATAATTGCATTGTATACGAATCAGCCATGTGCCATTTATTTATTCTTCAACTACGGTGTCACTTCATATTACAAGGTAGCATCATTATTATTTTTAAGGAGAGGGTATATTGATTATCTCAAAAATAAAACCACTTCTATTTATCTTAATATGTTTGTTTGCCTTGAGCGGATGTTCAGAAGATATAAAAAATGAAGAAAATAATCTCACACTAGATGATGTAGTAACAGCGCTTGAATCTCAAAACTTGAATTTAGTATCCTTTGGCATAACCGGGTATCCACTGAAATTAAATGATGTTATACCTGAAGTGTACTCCATTGGAGTCCCCGTGGAAGAAGAACCGGATAACCCTGAATTTATACATTTTTATATTTTCAATTCTGAAAAGGATCGCATAAAGGGGACTATAGAATTCAATAAGAACATGGAAGGTGCCCATTTTACAACGTTCCCTTTTCTATATGAGAAAGGAAATGTTCTTATCGTTTACTGGAGTAAGACCAAAGAGAATCCTCTGTTAACTACACCAATTGAAACTGCATTAGAGCAACTGAAATGATAAGAAGACCGAGCCTTTTGGCTCGGTCTTCTACAGTTATGACTTAAAACGAAAACACAGTCGTAATTTCAAAACCCCTATAAAGACTCCATGGATTTAAAGCTTCAATGCCATCGAAGGAGAAAGAGAAATTTGAATGGTTTTATCAAATGGCGTCATGAAATTGACCAGCACAACCTTGCACTTATCTGGCAGTTTCGCCTCCCGCACCGATGCTGCCAGATGCCCCAGTTCGCCCCCGGTGATCTCCAGCCAGTCATCTCCGCAGGTATAGCGCATTGTACCGCCTTTCCACAAGTAGTGGCCTTCACTCGTTTCAATCGCGTCCTCGCAGGTTAGCTCACCTTCGCTTCCGAATACAAAGGACAGCTGCATCATAATGTCTTCCGGTTCCTGCCCTGACAGATGCATGGTCCATCCGTTTTCCGTTGGTCGCACTTCTGCCCCTACACGGAAGGTCTGCTCATGAGTGAGCTGACGGCTCTGATGAGGTAACAAGTACCATGGACTGATAGCCGATGCGGCCGATTCCGGCAGTAGATTCGCAGGAACTGGGCTGTAATAGCCTTTTTTCTGCTCACCAGTCAGTTGATATCCCTCCGAAAGCCTCGTCATTTGATGCATAGGTATATACCCTGGATTAAAGTAAGAGGCCAGTTGTACCGCCAGCAGACGCACCTTGCCATGACGAAGAGCGAAGAAGGAAGGAACCTCTGTCATCACCGTCACGCTAGTAGCACCATCCCGAATTCGGGCTACGGGAGCACCAAAGTCCGTATGCATCCGACTGTGTGAGATACGTCCGTGATGCCCTACTGCGTCCATCTGCTCCAGATATTCGTCGCGTACAAAATGCTCATTCAGCATGACCTCATACTGTTCCGGTAATGCATCACGTGCCTCAATCGCCTGCTGAAGCTCAGGCTCAAGCATCAAACGAATGAGCGTATTCACTGAGCATACTCCCGGATCTGTTAATGTATCTCCCGCCCAGGCTGCCATGCCTGCAAAGAGTGGATCACCGTCGAGCCGGGCCAAAATGGCATAAGGCAGATAATAAGGTGACAGATCATGAACACTGCCCAGATCCTGTCGACCTGAATAATCCGTAACAATTTCACCGGTAGGATGCACAAGGTACACCATCATGCGGAGATTAAGCCTCACCGGTTCCAGCAGTTCAGGACGATTGAGCAGACGCGCGGCATGAATTAACATGATGTCGCTAACTGCGCTATATATCCCATTGCTCCGTTCTGTCCACTCCCCATCGGGTGTGATATCCATCCCTTCATCCATCCACTGCTCTGCGCGCTGCACAGCTTCCTCCAGATCAAATAGCTCATGCAAGAAACCGAGCGCCGCGCATAGCACCCAGCGATGATTAGGCGTATGACAGCCTCCCGTAAGCATAGTTGGGATTGTACGTTCCAGAAACAGCCTCATATTGTTCAGTACAGGTTGCAGTGGCTCCCATTCCTGCTGCTGAAGAAGCTGATACAACTGTGAATACCCTACTACAACAAATGCGGTATCGGGAGGGGAATGGTAATTGGTCCAGCCAGGCGATATTGAACCATCTTCATGCTGGAAGCGAAGTACATATTCCGTAGCTAACAGCAGTCGATTTAACAACGCCTCATCCCGGTAATAGATAGAATCGGGATGAGAGATCGCAGCTCCCCAGTAACACATATCCGTGGGCGTTCCAGTCGTGTGGTTTACCCAGGCAACACCTGTGAAGGGATCGATTGTTCCTCCATAGTAACGGCTTTCCGGGTCAAGCATCTGCCGGGATATGCCTCTTTCTACCGCTCTGTCATTACTGTCTACCAGTTGTTTGTACATGTGCAGTCCCCTCCATACCAATGCATTCTCCCGATGTGCGAAGTATGTTGCTTCAGCCCCTTGAGTTTAGACTGGCAGCTTACTCATACCGCCCTTAGGTGAGTTCATTTTTTCTCGTCAGTATATACCATATACCGACAAAAGTCGCTAGAAAAACAGTTCTTGTTTCACCACATTTTTGTGTGGTCTTCATCACCAGGGAAACAGCCATTCAACGCACGCTTTGAACACGCAAACTGTTCCTAATGTCACGACTCCATTCTGCTACTCTGCCACTCCAAGCTTCTTCATAAGCAAGTCATGACTCTCGTGGATCTCTTCTGGCTTACAGGCAGACTTCAACTCATACACCTTCACCTGTGCCCGGCGTATCATCGGCAGGTAGGCGTCATAGAAATTCATGTCCTTACTGTGTACATAAGGGCACCAATGATCAGAGAGACCCAGTGTCTCATGGATATGAACACCCACGATATCATCCATCAGCCCCTGCATTTCTCCCACACTATCATAGAGACCCATTCGGTCCATCATGATGGCATGACCCGTATCGTACCAGATACCAACCGGGGCTCCTTTGAGGGCCATGATGATGGTCTTGGCCTCGGCAAGGGTAGGAATCTGTTGTGGTCTGGATCTCGTCTCGATTCCAAAACGAACATTCAGACCTTTAGCTGCCGCTTGATTACACACCTCATCCAGACTGGCGATAATTTTCTCTACATAGCCAGAACTGAGTGCCTCTCGCCGCTCCATCAGTTCCGCCCATTTGCTGCGATACTTCGGTGAATCCGGACCTTCCTCGTTATAGAGCTTTCCAAGATCTTTGCTGATATCCTGAGGAAAAGGTACCTCTCCGGGGTGTACAACAACAGCTTCTCCACCATAACGCTGGGCATATTCAGCCGACTCTACCAGCAACTCGATCGCCCGCTTACGTTTCACTTCATCGTCGAAGCCGAGCAAGATGGAATCCGTACCATAATCGGGATCAGGGTCATGTGGAAACGTGTTATGAACACTGGAGACGCCGATGTCTCCGCGTTCAATCATGGGCTCAATCGTCTTGAGCATTTCCTTCGTGACATTATAGTTGAGCTCCACTCGGCGAAAGCCGAGATCCGCAATCTCCCGTATCATGTCTTCCCCGACATCATGTTTTCGGATATTCCAACACGTCGAAAATGAATATATCCCTTTATCTTTTTGCTGCATCTGATTTCCTTCTCCTTCCCAACAGCTAGAGCTTGCCCAGCAGTTTTATATCAACCTTTTACCGCGCCAAGCATGGCACCGCTGACAAAATACTTTTGCAGCCACGGATAGACAAGCAGAATGGGGACCGTTGCGAATACAACTGTAGCTGCTTTGAGACTTTCCGGAGTTAGTGGTGTGCGGTTAGCACCTTCCATCAATGTAAGTTCGCTTACCATGTTGTTTTGAACCATTTGGAAGAGCTTCAGTTGTAGTGGATACAACTTCGGATCATTAATATACAACAGTGAATCCTGGAATCCATTCCAGCGGCCAACCGCATAGAAAAGCGCTAATGTCGCAATTACAGGCATGGATAATGGAAGTATGATTTTGAATAGTGTGTGCACATGTGAGCTGCCGTCAATTTCTGCTGATTCTTCCAGACTTTCAGGAATGCCTCTGAAGAAGGAAATCAGGATAATCAGGTTAAATGGACTCACCAGTCCCGGTAAGATCAGTGCCCAGACTGAGTTAAGCATATTGAGATCACGAATGAGCAAGTATTCTGGAATCATCCCGCCACTGAAGAACATCGTAATGATGATGACATACATGAAGAGCTTGCGCCCTTTCATTTTTTTCTTGGTTAGCGGATATGCAGCAGCAAGTGTGAATAACATGCACAACACTGTGGTTGCCACTGTCAGAACAGTCGTAAAGCCCAGTGAGTAGAGCATGGATTGATCAGAGAATACCTGGATATACGCATCCCAGTTAAATTCTTTAGGAAATATGGTCACTTCTCCCGAAGTAATCGCGCGGTTAGAGCTTAGAGATATCGCAATGGTATGCAAAAATGGAGCCAGACAGAATATAACAAACAAACTGATAAAGGAGATATTAACGATATCAAAAATCCGATTTGAGGTGCGTTCACTCATATGCGCACAACTCCTTTACTGATGGTCTATACATACAAGCCGATTGGCGTATCTTTCATGCTTTGACAACTTATAAAATGCCTTCGCCGGTTGCTTTCTTCGAAATATAGTTAGAACCGAGTACAAAGATTAGTCC
Source organism: Paenibacillus sp. SZ31 (assembly GCF_012912005.1). Taxonomy (GTDB): domain Bacteria; phylum Bacillota; class Bacilli; order Paenibacillales; family Paenibacillaceae; genus Paenibacillus. The sequence continues at coordinate 21,410 of NZ_JABBEA010000014.1, read as the reverse complement.
CACAACGGCCTGGAATAGTCCTACGACAGTTGCAAGTGTGTATTGTCCTGATTCAAGGCCGACCCTGTAAACAAAGGTACTAAGTACATCTGAATATTCACGTACGGCTGTGTTACCGATAATATAAGGCCGATCAAAACCGATGCTGACCATATGTCCGAGATTAAGAATGAGCAAGGTCACAATAGTTGGTTTAATACTTGGCAATGTAATATGCCAGATTCTCTTCAGCCTTGAAGCTCCATCAATCTCGGCAGCCTCAAACAATTCCTTGTTCACACCGGTTAATGCCGCCAAATAAAGAATGGTTCCCCATCCTGCACTCTGCCAGACACCTGTGAACAGGTATGTCACAAGCCATGGATTTTTCTCTGTCAAAAATGGTATTGAATTTAAGCCCATACTCTCCAACACACCGTTAACCATACCGGATTGATTACCGAACAATTGGTATACAATTCCCCCGATGATAACCCAGGAGATAAAGTGAGGAATGTACAGAATCGTTTGCGATATTTTTTTGAACCATTTGAATCGAACTTCATAGAGCATGATGGCCAATATAATTGGAGCAGGGAACGAAACAAGCAGGTCGAGGAAATTTAGCATGAAGGTGTTTCGCAATGTGGTGTAGAAGTCCCGCATTCCAAATACCTCGCGAAAAGCATCGAAACCGATCCACTCACTGCCGTTGATTCCCTGAAACAGGTTAAAGTCCTTAAAGGCAATCTGTACACCGTACATTGGTCCGTAACGAAAGATCAAAAAGTAGATGAGTGGCAGGGAGATCAGTGCGTACAATTGCCAATACCTTTTCAAGTATGTGATGGTCAAGTCGGTTTCCTCCTATCAACAAAGAAACGGCTGTGCCGCTTAAGTCCGGCGGCACACGTTCCTTCAAAGTTATGCGATTAAACGAACATCTGTCTTCAAATCATGAGGTGTGAAATGTAACGTTTATTTACTTTGTAGCAAGTTACTGAAGTGCTTCTTCAAGCTCTTTCTTCAGTTCTGTACCACCCAATGACATGAAATCAGCTATTTCCTTTTCATATACCGCATCGAATTCAGCCGGCTTAGCCATGGCTGTTTTTACGATAAGCACTTTTAACTTATCATTTAGCGCTGTACCATATTTAGATTCTGCTTCGATTGGTTTGCTGAAGATAACCGGGCCGATCGTATCCGTATTAGCGATATCAATAGACTGTCTCATCAGCTCATGGTTACGTTCTGGGAAGCCTGCAATCCATGCGGCTTCATTGGCTGCCTGATCTCCAACTACTTTACCGTTGGCAATAATGGCCATATCACCACCGTTGTAGAGACGATCTTTGACATCCTGTGGTGCATCATCTTTAACAACTGGAACACCATCAACCATATCGTAATTTTCACCTTCGACACCGGTGTTCATCTCCAGCAAGTTCGTTCCAGAAGCCATCCAGTCTAGGTATTTCACTGCTTCAATCGAACGTTTGCTGCTTTTTGGAATCATGATGTACATACCGTTGCTACCATAACGTGATTTGATGTGTTTGTTGTCCACATTCAGGTTGGTGTAAGCGTCAACTGCTACAACTTTGCTATCCGGTACATTTTTGTACAAATTATCAAGCATACCATCTGCATATAGAATCTGACCTACGTCCTCAGACATGTAGCCAATATTACCGTTCTGGAAGTCTTTGACCAATTGCGTTTTTTCTTCATCAAGACTGAAGTCTTTGCTGATCAGACCTTCATTGTAAAGCTTGTTAAGGAACTGCATCGCATCTTTGAAGCCATCATGCAATGGTAGCTCGTATCGCTGACTGTACGTAAGCCCATCTTGTACGGGTTTAATAAAGGAGTAAATCAATGTTTCGTACTGCGCTGGAGCAAGTGCCATACCCATTGGGATGTTTTTGCTGCCAAGATTGCCCGGATCTTTCTCTTTGAATGCTTTCAGTGTTGCGTAAAGCTCATCCGTTGTTGTTGGAGCATTCATGCCGACTTTATCTAGCCAATCCTGGCGGATATATGAGTTGTAACGAGCCGTAATGGCACGTTTACCCGGAATAGCGAATTGCTGACCTTCAAGCTGACCAAATTTCAACAAGTCTTCACCCAGATATTCTTTTAGATTAGGTGCATGTTCATTAATAAGCTCACCTACGTCAGTAAGTCCCCCCTGCTGGGCATAGCGGTAGAACACACTTGAGTCATATACAAATACAATGTCCGGAACGTCGCTAGCGCTGGCCATTAACACGTTGAGCTTGGTTGTTTCTTCTGAACGTTGAACAGGTACGAATTGCACATCAATGTTATTCGGATCGCCGAATTTCTCTTGAACAAATTTAGTTAAGTAGTTGTTCGTGATCGTATGTGGAGAAGGACTGTTACCACGATCGAAAACCTCCACTTTCAAAGTAACACGCTCACCATTAGTTGTTGCCCCGCCTTCTGCTGATTCTTTTTCTGATGCAGACGAGCACCCCGCAAGTAAGGACACTCCCATTACTATCGTAAGTGCCAGACCCATCCATTTCTTCTTACTCCCCTTAGTTGCTTTTCCAATCATTTTGTCATCCCCTTTTACTTTGCGTGAATGTTTAAGGCTTGCTCCGAGTATTCCACATCTTTCCGAACTCTAGCAATAAACCAATTTCGGAAGCGCTTACAAAAGGAATTTAGTTTATGTGTTAAGCCCATTTTCGCAGACTGATTATTTTCCCAAAGTTGCACTGCCCTAGGCTGTGATGGCTCTCAACGCCTCACGAATTGGAACTGCCTGTCCCAATTCGGATAAACCATTTTCACACACTGCCTATTTTCGTAAACGGGGAAAAACAGGAATACCAGCTTGCTATCCTGCGAAAACAGTTGCCTCGATCTCAGGCAGCAGAGAACTGTTCAACGAAAACAGGGCGAACCTCTGCAAGCCTGCTCTCCTGGTGGAAAGTAACTGCATGAAATTCACCCTGTTCTATCCTGATGTACAGATCTCAGAATATGATCACTTTTGCGTTACTCTTCGGGTTCTCGATGTTCACGTTTCAAACGACGATAATCTCCTGGTGTAATGCCCGTTACCCGTTTAAATACACGTCCCAACGTAATTCCATTTGCATACCCAACCTTCAGGGCAATATCCTGCAAAGAGTAATCAGTATTGAGCAGAAGCTGCTCTGTCTCCTTCATTCGAAGCTCTGTAACAAAATCAACAAACTTCATGTTGAATTCTGTCTTGAACAAATAACTCGCATGTTTGCCCGTAATCTGGAATCGGTCGCTCAGATGTTGCAATGAAAGATCGGGATTCGCAAACTGTTCTTCAATATAATTTTTCATTTCGTTGACCATTGCTTTGTAACTCTTGGTTTCCGTTACCGCCACATATGTTCTAAACAAGTCTGTCAGACCATCGAACAAAAGATTTTTCACATCCGTAAGCGTCTCTGCCTCTTCCACAGCACTCAACCATCTGTTGATGTTTTCTTCGGACAGCTCTTCCTGAAGCCCTTCCGACATCATAGCCACTTCTCGGCTGAGCATCTGTAACATGGCTTGAATCAGAGAACGAATCTCGTCATCTGGCAGTTTGTTCTTTTCAAATGCTGTAAAGATCTCCTCCAGCTGTTCCCGCCACTGTCCACTCGACATCCGGAACCGCTTCACAAAGTCCGCAATCATCTGTAGATAAGTATAGGTATCCAGCAAAGGATGCTGTGGTTCGCCGCAGTCGGCTTGGCCGACATCTCCATTCATCAATAGTTTGCGATGCATTACCCCTTCTGCGGCCGCATAGGAGTCTCGTATTGTACCGATTCCCTGAGCGATAGGTCCAATAGCAAAACTTAAGGAAATACGTAGATTTTGTTCTACCCAGGATTTGCATTCCTCAGCTAAAATACGAATCTGCCCAGACATGTCCAAGTTGTTATCACTCTGTTCTTTGAACACAAAAAGGATCGCAATTCGATCTACACTAATCCATTCCGTCCAGCATTGTACTCCCGTATTACGTGACAGCTCTTGCAAAACGTTCATCAAGGCAAATTTCAGCGTATTTTGTTCACCTCTCGTGTACCTCTCCTGAAAACCCTTCTCATAACGGTTAATCTCTCCAACAACAACGACAAAGCGCGACGAGTCATGCACGTCATTCAGTGGAGAAAGCTCTTTTAATTGCTCTGCAGCATTTTCGATATGTTCCCCATGCAACAGGGCATTGAACAACTTGCTGCGTTGCATGAGTACATTTTCCCTGCTTTTCTTGTCATAATCCATCATATGATTAATCAGATTCTCAAGCACACCATCAATCATCTTCATCTCATCCGTGCGAGCACCCGTGTGTTCAAACGCCCGAATCTGATGTGACTCAATCCGGTTCATGATGATCTGAATGGGTTTATAGTTACGGCGAGTAATGTACACGATATAAACAATCGCACAGATGACAGTCACAATCGCAATGATTACCCATACATAAGACACGACAGATACCCAGCCAAATAAGTTGCCGGCTTTAATTCCACTGGATATTGTCCAGCCCAGTCTTTCTAGCGGTAGCGTATTCAGTTCCTGACCGTCTATCGAGCCTTCTTGGTCCGAGTGTGCATTGTACACAACCTTACCATCCCGATCCGTAATTGTCAGGAACGAGAGCTGACCATTAACCATACTGTCTACGCTCTGTTCAATGCTGCTCATCTTGATATTAATGACCAATGTACCCTGAGAGCCAAAAGGCAAAGGCATATCCTTGTTCACGGTTAATACACGAATCGGGGTACGCTGAACAGAGTCCGCATCGAATTCCCGGACCGGCTGCCAGCCCGAACTGATAGACCCGGTAACCATCTTATCGATCCATGCCTTATCCGAGAAACTTTCCACTTCTCTGGAACCACTTACGGTCAGTACATGTTTATTTCGCTTGTCATACAGATAGATGGATTGAATCCATGAGGACGAATTGGTTAGCTCACGTAAACTCTGCGCAATCGCATATACCGTGTCTGAGCTGGTCTGGTTTGTGTTATTAAAATAGAGTTTGTAGGCCTGCTGACTCTGTGCCGTTTCAAGGATAGATAGTTCAATATCTCTGATTGTACGATCCACCGTGTCTAACATATAACTTGAGGAGATCCGGTCTGCTTTTTTCGTTTCCTCCTTGGAGATGTCATTAATGAAGACAAACGCGATGAAAATGAGTATGGTCACCGTAAGAAAAAAAATCGGGAAATACGAGAACAGTAACCGGTAGTACCAATTACGAGACAATAGACCCCACTCCTCACTCCACGATGCCAATGTTCTCAGCCGTGGTTCTACTGTTCAGCATCCATCTCACCTCAGGGCTGAATACTATATGATAACGCTATCATAACTGATTTTATGTTATTATAGCACAAGCCTCTGAACAGCAAAGCAAGAATTGAATTCACAGAGTCAAAAGCAAAAAAACCGTGCTGAGCAGATAACAACTCAGACACGGATCAGTTAATCTGGTAAAACCGTTAAATCCTCGATGCTCTAAATGCCGGAATCCTTAAACAATGTGGCCATGGAGCCACCATCCACAATAATACGTACGGCGCGGGCCAGCATTGGCGCAACGGGTAATACTTTGAAGCATTCAGGATGGTCATCTGGCAGTGCGATCGAGTCCGTAACCACCACCTCTTCAATAGACGGGTGATTCAATTTACTCACTGCCCCATCCGAGAACAATCCGTGTGTTGCACATACATATACATTTTTGGACCCACGTTCCTTCAATCCTTCCACGACATTCAGAATCGTTGTTCCGGTGTCGATCAGATCCTCAATAATAATGGGTGTCCGGCCCTCTACATCACCAATGACATGGGTAATCACTGATTCATTATGGCTTGGACGTTTCTTGATCATAATGGCAAATGGAGAATCCAGACGATTCGCCAGCTTCTCTGCCATCGATGCTCGTCCCGCATCCGGGGAGACCACGACAGGGTTCTCAATGCCTTTGCTTAACAGATAGTCACTAATCAGATCCAGCGATGTCATATGGTCAACCGGAATGTTGAAGAATCCCTGTATGGCCGCTGCATGCAGATCGATCGTTACGACCCGATTGGCGCCAGCTGTCGTTAATACATCTGCTACCATCTTGGCCGAGATCGGCTCCCGAGGAGCGGATTTACGCTCTTGACGAGCATAGCCGTAATACGGAACAATGATGTTCACAGTGCGCGCTGAAGCCCTCTTGGCGGCATCAATCATCACAAGCAACTCAACAAACAGCTCATTGATCGGATGAGACAACGACTGTACCAGAAACACATCACAATTACGGATCGTTTCTTCATAATGAACGTAAATTTCTCCGCTCTTGAACCGGGACAGCTTGATCTTGCCCAGTTGTACTCCCAGCTTGTCACATACCTGTTCTGCCAGCTTAGGGTTCGATGAACCGGAAAAAATACGTAACGAATGCTGCATAATGCCCTCCCGAGGGTTGAAATCCCTATATAATCCCTTATCTAAAAGTGAGTGTTCAAAAAGACCGGTTTTCAGTACCGAGAAGATGGAATAAAGCTAGAAATGGAGTAGCGGAGCGTAGGCAAAACTACGTGAGCAACTACAATGTTTCCAGAGGAAACATACTTCGTAAGCATCCACCCATTTCGGCTGAATTCCAGCTTCGATGCTGATGATGCCATTAGGCATCCTACGTAATCAAAAGCGGACTTTTTGAACTACCTTTAAAAGGTTATTTCCTACCCTCATTATACTCCACTGGCTTATACATTTAAAGGAATGAAAGAACGATGACGGCCTTCAAAAACAGCGACTTCTGTACAGCCCAACTCACGTAAAAGTGCTTCAGCTTCGGGCAAATAATCGCCCAGTTTCATTGGGTCATGTGCATCAGAACCCATGGTTAACGGAATACCCAAGCGAATAGCTTCTGTCAGCATTCTGCGACTCGGGAACATCTCGGCACAAGGCTTGGACAATCCGGAAGCATTCAGCTCCATGGCGCAGCCACTTTTGGCAATAGCCTGCAGAGCTGCGTTCTCCAATGTAATACGTTCTTCTGTCTGCTCCGCTGAAGGAACAAATCCAAACCGTTTAATAACATCTGCATGTCCCATAATATCGTACATGCCCGTTGCTGCTGCCTTGCTTACGGCATCATAGTACTGACGATATACTTCAAGGACGTCTTTGCCCTCCCAGTGATGGGTCTGGCGGAAGTCTGTAATATCCCATTCCCCAAGGAAATGAACGGAGCCAATCACATAATCCCATGGATAACGCTCAATGATTGCACGGATCTCTGTTTCCCAGCCTTCAATATAGTCACCTTCCAGACCAACACGTACGTCAATCTGTCCACGGTAACGTTCTTTCAGGGAGAAACACTCCTCCACGTAACGCGGCAGTTCATCCATAGGCATAGCCATTTCCGGATAATATTGAGCCGGATCGACATGCAACAAGGGCATGTGATCGGACAATCCAATCTGGGATAGTCCGATCTCCACACCACGCTGCACATACTCTTCCAGTTTGCCAACGGCATGTCCACACCGCTCATGGTGTGTATGATAGTCTATACGCACGTAACTCGCCTCCTAATCGCGGCGAGGCCGTTCATGACGGCGGCTCAGCTCTGACATAATGTCGTCCAGCGGCAACTTGCGCTCTTGTAACAGGACGAGCAGGTGATACATTAGGTCACTGACTTCCAGACGAAGCTCGTCATTATCTTTATTTTTGGCGGCAATAATCGTCTCGGACGCTTCTTCACCGATTTTTTTCAGTATTTTATCTACACCTTTATCGAACAAATACGTTGTATATGCACCCTCAGGGCGCTCACGTTCACGTTCTGCAATAACGGATTCAAGCTCAGCCAATACCTCGAAGCGGCTTTCGGAACTTGAATTTGCAGCAACGGCATCCGCTCCATCTGAAGTCTCGTCTCCTGATTTCTCTGGCAAACCAATAATTTCATTATGGAAACAAGTTACCGCACCTGTATGGCAAGCAGGACCATTTGGTTTGACCTCAACCAATAAGGTATCGCCGTCACAATCATATTTCAGGGAAGTAATCGTCTGCACGTTGCCGGATGTTGCCCCTTTATGCCACAACTCCTGACGAGAACGTGACCAGAACCAGGTCTCACCGGATTCCAGCGACAACTTCAGGGATTCACGATTCATATAAGCCATCATTAAAACTTCACGAGTATTCACATCCTGCACAATGGCAGGAACCAAACCATCACTCCAACGAATGTGTTCCACAACCTGCTCCAAGGACAGCTGTTCCTTGATTTCATCGCTCACTTTAGTCACGGATCTCCACCCCTTGTTCTCTCAAATGTTGTTTTAGCGCCGGTACGGCGATTTCTTTGTAATGGAAAATTGTTGCGGCCAGACCTGCATCCGCTTTGCCTGTGGTGAATACATCATAGAAATGAGATTCCTTGCCCGCACCGCCCGATGCGATGACCGGAATACGCACAGATTCGGATACCGCTGCCGTCAGCTTCAGATCGAAGCCGTCTTTCGTTCCGTCTGCATCCATACTTGTCAGCAGAATTTCTCCCGCGCCCAAGCTCTCTGCCTGTTTAACCCATTCCAATGCCTTGATCCCAGAGGGTTTTCGTCCACCATGCGTGTAGACCTCCCACTCGCCCCAAGCTTCATTATACTTGGCATCGATCGCTACGACGATACACTGCGAGCCAAAGCGACGTGCACCATCTGCAATCAACTGCGGATTAAGTACCGCGGCTGTATTCACTGCGATTTTATCCGCTCCTGCACGGAGAATACGCTTCATGTCCTCCACCTTGGAGATGCCACCACCTACCGTAAAGGGAATAGCGATCTCGCCTGCTGTCTGCCGCACGACTTCTTCCATCGTTTCGCGACCTTCCACTGAAGCGGAGATATCGAGAAAGACCAATTCGTCCGCGCCCTCGCGGTCATATAGCGCCGCCAGCTCTACCGGATCACCCGCATCGCGGAGATTAACGAAGTTGACGCCTTTGACGACCCGGCCGTCCTTCACGTCCAGACAGGGGATGATTCTTTTTGCCAGCATGCTACCTCTTCCTCTCTACCCGAATATCCTTTACTTGTTTACCGCACGTACTGCTTCAGACAGATCGATACTCCCAGTATACAGCGCTTTACCCACGATCGCTCCACCAACACCATCATCCGCATGACGACTCAGACGAAGCAGATCATCCATCACACTCACACCACCAGAGGCAATAACCGTCCGTCCGCTCGCCTTGGCAAGAGATACAATCGCTTCTACGTTAGGACCCTGCATCATGCCATCACGGGATATATCCGTAAAGATAAACGTTTCTGCGCCATATGCCGCCAGTTCCTTCGCGAGCACCTCTGCCTGTACTTCCGATGTTTCAAGCCATCCGCGAGTTGCTACGTAACCATTTCGAGCGTCGATACCAATGGCCACTTTGTCGCCGTAACGTCCCAGTACTTCCTCTGTAAAAGCACGATCTTCAATCGCTGCTGTTCCAATGATGAGCCGGCTAACACCCAGACCCAGCAAACGCTCTACATCCGCTACCGTACGAAGTCCGCCACCAACCTGAACGGGTACGTTTACCGCCGAGGCAATCCGTCCGATCAGCTCATCGTTAACAGGATGTCCTGCTTTGGCACCATCCAGATCCACCAGATGGACGTATGTACCGCCTTGCTTCTCCCAGGATAAAGCCACTTGAACCGGGTCATCGTTATACACGGTCTCCTGATTATAATCTCCCTGCACCAGTCTTACACATTTGCCGTCCCGGATATCAATCGCCGGATATAGGATAAAAGATGACATACAAGGCCTCCTGAATATTGATTAGATTTGTACGCTTTCTGTAGTTAAAAAGAGATGATGTTTTACCTTTGTACAACCGATCCTGTCAGAGCCAGAAAGTTGCCGAGTAGCTTCATACCAAGCTCGCCGCTTTTTTCCGGGTGGAATTGCATACCGAAGTTCGATCCTCTGCCTACAATGGCTGTAACCGGACGTCCGTAATCCGTCACTGCCAGCAGATCGTCCCTGTTTTCAGTAAGCGCATGATAAGAATGGACAAAATAGACATGACCTGCCTCAAGACCCGTAAATAGCGGGTTTTCGGCTTGCAGGAATTCCAAACGGTTCCAACCCATGTGAGGAACCTTCAGTTCTCCTGGTGCGAATCGCACCACTTTACCTGGCAAAATATCCAGTCCCTCATTCTCTCCATGCTCTTCACTTGAGCTGAACAACAATTGCATGCCCAGACAGATACCGAGCAGTGGTTTGGACCCGGCAGCAGCTTCCTTCACCACCGTATCCAATCCACTCTCCCGCAGATGAACCATCGCATCACCAAAAGCACCTACGCCTGGCAAAATGACACCATCTGCGCCCAAAATCTCTTCCCGGTCACCCGTGACCAGCGCTTCGTAGCCAAGACGTTCGACCGCTTTGCCGACGCTGTGCAGGTTCCCCATACCGTAATCGACAATTGCAATCGCCATCGTCTACAGCACTCCCTTCGTGGAAGGCACACCCGTTACACGTGGATCAATCATCGTTGCTTCATCCAGTGCACGTCCTAACGCCTTAAAGATCGCTTCAATCATGTGGTGCGTGTTCTGGCCATAATGAACAATGACATGCAACGTAATCCGAGCTTCCAGTGCCAATTTCCACAGGAATTCATGTACCAGCTCTGTGGAGAAGCTGCCAACCTGTTGGGAAGGGTATTCTGCACGGTATTCAAAGTGAGGTCGATTACTCACATCAATAATGACCTGAGCTAGCGCCTCGTCCATCGGCACAAAAACACTGGCGTAACGCTTAATACCGCGTTTGTCACCCAACGCTTCTCTCAACGTCTGTCCAAGACAGATTCCGATGTCTTCAACCGTGTGATGATCGTCGATATCAATATCTCCGCGGGCCTGCACGTTCAGGTCGAATTGTCCGTGCTTTGTGAACAGATCCAGCATATGATTCAGGAAAGGTACATCCGTTTCAATCGTGGATTGTCCTGTTCCATCTACATTAAAGGCCAATTGGATATTGGTCTCGTTTGTTTTGCGGTCAACCTCTGCTTGGCGCACTGCACCTTTGTTTTCAAGTTCAACACCATTATTTTGCTTATCCATTGTCCGATTCCGCCTTTCCTTCCTGTTCTAACCGTACAGCGATTGCACGGGCATGTCCCTCAAGACCCTCATGGCGGGCCAACTCTATAATAGCCGCTCCGTTCTGCAGCAGCGCTTCTTTACTATAATAGATCAGACTCGACTTCTTGATAAAATCATCCACGTCCACCGGTGAACTAAATCGCGCTGTGCCATTGGTCGGAATAATATGATTCGGTCCGGCAAAGTAATCCCCTACCGGCTCCGAGCTGTATGGGCCGAGGAAGATCGCACCAGCATTCTCGATCCGGCCAGCGTAAGCCATCGGCTCCTGCACCATGATCTCCAGATGCTCCGGTGCGAGCCGGTTCACCACGTCGATCCCTTCATCGATGGAATCGACCACAATAATCGCGCCATACTGCTCCACGGAAGCAGCAGCGATATCACGCCGCGGCAGCACTTCAAGCTGCCGCTGCACTTCGCCCTGCACGGCTTCCGCCAGCGTGGTCGAATTCGTGACGAGAATGGCCGATGCCATCTCGTCATGTTCCGCCTGCGACAACAGGTCGGCGGCGACGTACACTGGATTCGCCGTATCATCGGCGAGCACCACAATCTCACTCGGCCCGGCGATACTGTCGATATCGACCGCACCGTACACCTCGCGCTTCGCGAGCGCCACGTAAATATTGCCCGGTCCACAGATCTTGTCGACCGGTGCAATACTCTCCGTGCCGTAAGCCAGGGCGGCGATAGCTTGAGCGCCGCCAACCCGGTACATCTCGCTCACGCCTGCTTCCGCAGCAGCAACGAGGATGTACGGGTTAATACCTTCGCCACCATTCGTAGACGGCGGCGTCACGAGAACAATCTCCGGCACGCCTGCCACTTGTGCCGGAATCACATTCATCAGCACAGACGATGGATACGCTGCTTTGCCGCCAGGTACATAGACGCCGACCCGCTTCAGCGGTCGGATGACCTGGCCCAGCAGGCTGCCGTCCGGCTGCCAATCCATCCACGAGTTGCGTTTCTGTTTCTCGTGAAACGCACGAATGTTGGCGGCGGCTTGCCGAATCGCCGTCACAAAGGATGGCTCCACGGCTGCATAAGCCGCCTGCAGCTCTTCCTGCGGCACGCGCAATTCCGCGGCCGTCAGCTTCGTGCGGTCCAGCTGCTCCGTGTAACGCAGCAGTGCCGTATCACCCTCACGGCGAATGTCGCTGACAATACGCCGTACCGTTTCATTTTGCTCCGGCGTGCCATACTCCACTTCCCGCTTCAGATCAAACTCCCGTGCAGGTACAATTTTCATACGTACAACCTCCTCATCCTCTGTAATGCCTGCCTAATTATGGCCGATTCGTTTCTTTGTTGTGTCTCTTACTCTTGCTCTTACTCTTATTCTTGCTTCTGCTTTGCATGTTTCTCATCTATGTTTCCAACGCATTAGTTTATCCCCGAAGGCTTCCCGCCGAAATCTCATTCGATGCCGGAATGACCTGCTGAAGTGCATCACACAAAGCCTGAATTCGTGCATTTTTCATCCGATAACTTACCCGATTCGCGATAAGACGGCTCGTGATATCCAGAATGCCCGTCATCTCCACAAGTCCGTTCTCTCGCAGCGTCTGACCTGTCTCCACCAGATCGACGATCCGATCTGCCAGACCAATCAGGGGTGCCAGCTCAATGGAACCATTCAGCTTGATCACCTCGACCTGCTGTCCCTGCTCCCGGAAATACTGTGAAGCAATCCTCGGATACTTCGTTGCGACACGTTGCTGGATGCCGGGCTTCCAGTCCGGAAGTCCGATTACAGACATACGGCACTGGGCGATTCCCAGATTCAACAGTTCGTACACGTCCCGATCTTCCTCCAGCAGCACGTCTTTACCGACAATTCCGATATCAGCAACACCGTACTCCACATACGTTGGAACATCTACTGGCTTCGCCATAATGAATTCCATTCCCGCTTCCGGTACTTCAATGACCAATCTGCGTGTATCGTCCACGTCTTCTGGAATATCCAGCCCCGCTTCACGGAACAGTTTGGAGGCTTTTTTATAGATTCGGCCCTTCGGCATGGCCACCTTCAGAATATCCGACATCTCAGCGTCCTCCTTCTTCAGATCCGTAAGTAATAACCTGCTCCGCTTGAACGGTTGTTGCTCCATTTGATACAGCATTTGCCTCAGCTCCGGCTTCAGAAAGGAGGAGCGTGACTACATTTTGTCCCATACTACGTAATCTTGCCGCTTCTGTTAGTGCCTCGGCCCGACTTTTCGGGCTATATTGGATAAGTATTGGTTTTTTCTCTTCAATGATGATGCCGTGAACGCCATCAATAATCCGGTTGGTTTTCAGTGCAAATCCTGTAGCTGGCAACGAGCGCCCAAACTGTTGTAACAGATTATCATACCGTCCGCCGCTACATACCGGTGAGCCCAGTTCTGCTGCATACCCTTCAAACGTCATGCCCGTATAATAGGAGAAATCACCGATCATCGTCAGATCAATCAGCACATGTTCGGATACACCGTAAGCTTCCAACACTTCGAATACTGCACATAGATGTGCAATCGACTGGGCTGCTTCAGCACTTGAACTTAGCTCTGCCGCATGTGTGCATACTTCCTTACCTCCGCGCAAACGCAGGATCGCTTCAAGCTGTTCTTTCAGCTTCGGCTCCAGATTTAATGCTTCAATCGACTGGCGATACCCGACATAATCACGTCCAAGCAACCCTTCCTTCAATTGCTCCTGCTCAGCGGTCTGGCCTGGAATCACTTCCTCCAGTAAACCGTTAAGGAATCCCATGTGGCCCATGGCTATTTTAAAAGAAGACACGCCCGCTGCCTGCAAAGAGGCAATCGCAAGCGCAACAACTTCTGCATCCGCCTCAGGTGAGTCGTCCCCTACTAGCTCCACGCCAGTTTGGAAGAATTCAGCCTCACGTCCGGCTTCCTCTTCAATGGAACGAAATACGTTCGCATGGTAGGACAGACGCAGCGGTAACTGCTCATCTTTGAGCATGGATGAAACGACGCGTGCAATCGGAGCCGTTAGATCCGATCTCAGCACCAGCGTGGTTCCCCGACTGTTCAGTAATTTAAACAATTTGCGATCAGATGTAGAGCTTGCTACACCTACCGTGTCGTAGTATTCAATTGTTGGTGTGATGATCTGACGGTAACCCCAGCGTTCCATACATTCCAGTACATTCCGCTCAATCGTACGCAGCTTGGATACTACATGTGGTGTATAGTCGCGAAATCCGGTCGGTTTTTCAAAGCCTTTTGGTTTGGACATTGGTATTATTCACCCCGAGTCAGTAATTTAAGAGTGTTGCTCGTTCTATTTCAACAGGATTTATGTAGTGTAAATCCCCATTCTATCTTGTAACCCTGAATCACCGTTTTGCTTCAAAAGCCTTAAACTATTGGTTTAGTTCAACCTTTATCACGTTAAATTATCTTGAAATACTTTCGCATGGTAAAGTGCTAACAAACTAAAGGATATGGGATATGATAACATGAAATCCTCACCACAGTCAACAATACCGAAGCTTGATCACCCTTGGATGGACATAATGTTTTATACACACACCGCTACCTTCACCAATCGGTATTTATATACGAAAAAAGCTGCCATCAGCAGCTTTTTACTTCAATCCATCTTCATTAATTCCTCTTCATTCATCACTTTATTGATTTAATGCACACTCCCCTGAGAAGAATCATCCGTGTAAAAGACAGTCTCTTCCGTGGAAGCTGCCGAACGGGATAAATCACGCAGTGGATTGCCTCCAACAAAAGCTCCTGGAGCAACATCCTTATGTACGACTGCTCCCGCAGCCACAACGGCTCCATCCCCGATCGTTACCCCGGGCAGAATCGTTGTATTCGCACCAATCAGTACATTTTCCCCGATAATCACCTCACCGAGCCTGTACTCCTTAATGAGATACTCATGAGCGAGAATCGTTGTGTTGTAACCGATAACCGAGTTTTCACCGACCGATATTTTCTCCGGAAAAAACACATCCACCATCACCATCAGGCCGAAGGCCGTATGTTTTCCCACCTTCATACCGAGCATCCGACGGTAAATCCAGTTCTTCACCGAGAGAATCGGACAGTAGCGTGACAACTGAATCCAGATAAAATTACGAACGCCCTTCCATGGACTCACTGTCTTGTAGATATGCCAAAGTGCATTCTGGTCCTCTACCGGATAGCGGGTTACTTTTCTCATGAACGTCCCGTTTCAATGCGGATGAGTTTCAACAAGTCTCTCATGTCGTGCAACATGTGATCCGGGCCATATCCATTCAGGATCGTTTCTCCTTTAAGAGACCATGCAACTCCCGCTGAGAGAGCGCCCGCATTCTGTGCCGATTGGATATCCACCGGACTGTCACCCACCATTAACGTTTTGGCAGGATCTGACCCCAGTTCCGTCATGGCTTTCAGTACAGGTTCAGCGTGCGGCTTCGGATTCGTTACGTCGGTCACTGTTACAATCGTCTTCATATACTTCAGTAGGTCAAAACGCTCCAACACTTTTAATGTAGATGGACGAATTTTGGTTGTGACCACACCCATCACAATGCCAGCCTGATGCAGCGCCTCTACTACCTCAATAACATGTGGAAAGGGTCTAACCATCGCTTCATGATGGATATCATTATAGGCACGGTAACCTTTCACGTACTCGGAGACTTCCTCCTGGCCAGAGAAAGTCCGCATTTGCTGCTCCAGTGTGCCACCCATATGCGGAATAATCTGTTCCCGTGTCCATGGAGCTGAATGTTCCCATCCCCCCATGACGTGCTGGAATGAGCTGATAATCAGCTCATTGGTATCAATAATCGTTCCATCCAGATCGAACAATACCGTGTCAATCATGTTGCATTACTCCTTTTTGTCATCAACTTGCTTGGATTCATCTTTGGCTGGAGGGGTTACCTTGTTCTCTTTGCCAGCAACCGTTCCCGTATGCTCCATATCATCTGCAGGAACCTTGGACGATACAATCGGATCACTGTAACGAACATCCGCTTTGCCTGTCACTCTTCTCACCACAATGAATACAACAGCTACAATAATGATGCCAATAGCGAGCAGTTGCGAGATTCGTACGTTACCGTAAGCAGGATCCAGATATCCTTGTTCAAAGCCCATTGCAGTCATTGGAGACCACAGCCCGTTCACTAACGAAGCAACCCACTGCGGAGCCTGGAAGCCCAGACTGTCTGTACGTAAAGCTTCAATGAAGAAGCGGCCTATAGAGTACCAGATGAAATAAGACATGAACAGTTCACCTGAACGCAGAAACTTCTGACGACGCAGAACCAACAGCAAGACCAGACCAACGAGACTCCACATCGATTCATACAAAAATGCAGGATGGTGGAATACGCCATCCACGTTCATTTGATTCACAATAAAGTCCGGCAGATGAAGCTTGTCTCTCAAAAATGCTTCTTCCACAGGACCGCCGTAGGCTTCCTGATTCACAAAGTTTCCCCAGCGTCCGATCAACTGTCCAACGAGCAGCCCAGGCGCACAGATATCGGCCATACGCCAGAAGTTATATCCTTTACGACGGAAGAAAATAACTGCACAGATAATAGCACCAATAAGTGCACCATAGATGGCGATACCGCCATTCCATATTTTAAAGACATCCCAGAAATTATCTTTATAATCTTCCCATTTAAATGCTACGTAGTAGATGCGGGCACCGATGATAGCAGAAGGCACACCCAGCAGGACCATGTCCATAAACACTTCCTGTGGAATATTGTAGCGTTTGCCCTCCCGGATCACGAGCAGTAATCCTATAAGTGCCGCAGCACCAAGAATAAGCCCGTACCAGTGAACCTTTAACGCTCCAATAGAGAACGCAATCGGGTTCAACAGTAATAATGTATCCATTCATTCACACTCCTATAAATTCGCTCAATCGTACGCATGACGAATGGTTGGCATACACTGCGCCTTAAGAGAAGCAGTACATGTCAACCATCTGTCTTCTTTTCCTTGTATAAAACGTTCCTTAATCCATGTCTTCCATATCTTCCGAAATGGTTGCTGTCAGCTTGTTTGTGAATTGCAGTGCAGCATTCAGACCCATTTGTTTCAGACGATAGTTCATGCCAGCCACTTCAATAATAACCGCCAAGTTCCGTCCCGGACGAACAGGGATCGTAACCAGAGGCACATCGGTATCAATGATACGTGTAGTCTCTTCATCCAGACCCAGACGATCATATTGTTTATCTTGCTGCCAAGCTTCCAGACGTACAACCAAGGTAATCCGCTTGTTATTCCGAACCGCACCGGCTCCGAACAATGTCATAACGTTGATAATGCCGACACCTCGAATTTCGAGTAAATGGCGGATCAATTCAGGTGCTGTACCGTGCAGCTGAAAATCTGACGTTTGACGGATCTCTACCGCATCATCGGCAATCAGTCGGTGTCCACGTTTCACCAGTTCAAGGGCTGTTTCACTCTTACCAATTCCGCTACTACCCGTGATCAGCATACCTACGCCATAGACGTCACAAAGTACACCATGGATGGTTGCTGTTGGTGCCAGTTTCTTCTCCAGGAATCCCGTAATTCGGCTGGATAGAATCGTTGTCGCCATGTTGCTGCGAAGTACCGCCAGATTCTGTTCTTCACTGATATCAATCAGCTCTTGTGGAACTTCCAGTCCACGCGTTACAACGATACAAGGCGTCTCTTCCGTGCATAGACGTTGCATGCGATCGCGCCGCTCTTGCTCGGGTAACATTGCAAAAAAGGCTAACTCCGTTCTTCCAAGCAGCTGTACCCGTTCTTGTGGATGGTATTCAAAATAACCGGCCATTTCCAGACCAGGACGGTTCAGATCATCTACCGTAATGACTCTTTTCAGTCCGTGAGATCCAGAAACAACCTCTAACTGAAACTGCTGCACCAATTCGGATACTTTCACTTTTTTCGCCATTTGTCTCTTCCTTTCAGCATTCGCTGTGCCTCTATGTACATCAGATCGTGTATCAGTTCTTTCCATTATTAGCGCATTCACAACATTGGGTACAAATGCATGCCCTTCCAACAGCCCATTCTCTTAATGATAAGAAGACAGACCTTCAAATAATCTTAAATGAATTCCGGGCTGAATGCAATCGCGGCCTCCCACAACCATTAGTAAAAAAAACCTCTCATCGAACACTATCGACGATGCTACATTCGTGTTTTAGCGGTTGCTTTTATTACAGTTATCAAATCCTTTAGCCCGGCTGAAAACTTATAAATTATAATCTTAAAAAAAGCCCCTTCCAGCAATAACGGAAGGGGCTCTCATTACAATGTATAATTGCGTTAACTGTCAGGTTCCATCGTCACCGAGGAATCTCAGTTATATTAGTCTTGAAGAAGTACGTTCACTTCAGTCTCTTTGTCAAAGATATGAACCTTGTTCATGTCAATGGCCATTTTAACTGTGGAACCATCACGAGTGTTAGAACGTCCGTCTACACGTGCGATCGTTGTATCGTTACCAACACCGCTCAAGTAGAGGAGCATTTCGTGACCCAGGTTCTCTGTAACATCTACGTGTGTAGAGAATACGGAGTTCGGGGATGCTTCCAGGAATACTGGCTCTTCATGAATATCTTCTGGACGAACACCCAGAATCACTTCTTTGCCAATGTATCCTCTAGATTTCAACACTTGTGCTTTACCTTGCGGGATTTCAACGTCCACGCCTGGAGCTACGAAGTGCAAGTTAGCACCTTGCTCAGCCAGTTTACCCGAGATAAAGTTCATTGTCGGGGAACCGATGAAACCAGCTACGAACAGGTTAGCAGGCAAGTTATACAACTCTTCCGGAGAAGCTGCTTGTTGGATGATACCATCCTTCATAACAACGATCCGATCACCCATCGTCATAGCTTCGATCTGGTCATGCGTTACGTAGATAACAGTTGTTTCCAAACGTTTCGCAAGTTTAGTGATCTCTGCACGCATTTGACCACGCAGTTTGGCATCCAAGTTGGAGAGAGGCTCATCCATCAAGAACACTTGTGGATCACGGACAATCGCACGTCCCAAAGCGACACGCTGACGTTGACCACCGGACAATGCCTTAGGTTTACGCTCAAGCAAATGCTCGATATCCAGGATTTTAGCTGCTTCACGTACACGTTTGTCGATCTCATCCTTTTTAACCTTACGCAATTTCAAACCAAACGCCATGTTTTGATATACGCTCATATGCGGATACAAGGCATAGGATTGGAATACCATCGCGATATCGCGGTCTTTAGGTGCAACATCATTAACGACACGGTCACCGATATAGAGTTTACCTTCAGAAATTTCCTCAAGGCCTGCGATCATACGCAGTGTTGTTGATTTACCACAACCGGACGGGCCTACCAATACCAGAAATTCTTTATCTTTAATGTCCAGGTTAATATCAACTACAGTTGCTTTATCAGAACCCGGGTATTTTTTGAAAATATGCTCTAAACGTACTCCAGCCATGATTGTTGCCTCCTCAGAGATCATTTTGTAATCGAATACAATTTGTATTTTTATAATACCCTATCTGCATGAGATCTGACTATTCGCAAACTGCACAAAAATATCAATGCTTTTTCGTCACTTTGTACATAAGCAGTAAAAACTGCACTAGAACAGCACTTTCGAAGTGCCTTACATCGTAACCAATCTCTTGTTTTATTTTGTCCAGACGGTACACCAGTGTATTTCGATGAATGAAAAGTCGTTTGGCTGTCTCGCTAACATTACAATCCAGGCTAAAAAAGGTCTCCAGCGTAGCAAGCGTCTCACTATCGTTGAAGATTAACGTGTCTTTGCCTGTTTCCTGTATAAAGCGTATAAGTTGTTCATCTGGAATGCTCGCTACCAACCGTTCCAGATGCAGATCCCATGGAAGATGAATGTGCTGCGTAACATGGAATGCTCTGCCCAAGTGAACACTTTCTTTAAGAAGAGCAGTGACCGATACTAGTTGTTGTGCGGGAATGCATGGTAATGATGCAGAGAGATGGAACACACCTGCCCACTCACTGGCAACCAATTCATACAACCCCAGACAAAAAGCGTTCAATGAATCTTTTTTGGCTTCCGTTGTATCTTCCTCGGCTTCTTCTGTAACAATCTCTTTATCACCCATAAAAATCCACTCTTGCTCCCCTAAAGGAATCAATACAATCTCCTCGCCAAAGTAACTCTCAAGCAACTTGTTCAGTTCTTTGGATCGTAAACGATGTGCATCAGGGGTATCCCCTTGTAGCAAGAACAGAATTTTCTCAGCATTCAATCCTGCAGCCACAACAAAGCGATCAGGAACACTTTCAGATTCCTGCTTGATTGGTTGTTCGATCTGCTCTTTAAGCCAGAGACCCAATTCAGTCAGATATTGCTCTCTATCATTCTCATATACAACAGGCTGTATCTCATCAGGTAGTCCCATGTTAGTACGGATCAAAAGCTCAATCAATCGACGTGTTTCCACGGTAATAGATCTAGCAGCGCATCCCCAACATACGACGGTCTCTTCTTTCTCATTCATCCGAACTTTAAAAAATATACGCTCTCCCGTATTCAAACTGATCACATCGGATAATGTACTTCGGGATATAGATTGATTAGGTATCCCCTGAATCTCACCTTCGTCACCACTGGTCTCTGAATTCCCATGAAGACCAACCAAATTTGCCACGGATTGCGTCCATTCTTGTATTGTGATTTCATATTCGTCCAAAGTTGTGCCTATAATGACTTCAATTTGCTGTTTTAGATCAGGTATGAGCTTCATATAATGAACGTCACCACTCTGCATGTTTTCTATTAGTTTATCATATCTTGCCCAGCATTAATAAATATCCATATTCCTTTAAAATTACATAACAAAAAAGAGTGACTAATCAAATTAATGATTAATCACTCTTTTCTTAAAGATGAGTCATGAAGGGCTCGAACCTTCGACACCCTGATTAAAAGTCAGGTGCTCTACCAACTGAGCTAATGACTCATAAAACTGGTGGAGGATGATGGATTCGAACCACCGAACCCGTACGGGAGCAGATTTACAGTCTGATGCGTTTGGCCGCTTCGCTAATCCTCCAAGGATTAAAGGTGGCTCGGGACGGAATCGAACCGCCGACACGAGGATTTTCAGTCCTCTGCTCTACCGACTGAGCTACCGAGCCAT
>NZ_JABBEA010000013.1 GCF_012912005.1 Paenibacillus sp. SZ31 | reverse complement strand
GTTGTTCCCGTACTACCTGTTACGCTAACCCCCGTAGCTCCCGTAACTCCAGTCGCTCCAGTTACTCCTGTGACGCCTGTTGCTCCGGTTTCGCCAGTTATCCCTGTTGTTCCCGTGCTACCTGTTACGCTGACACCCGTAGCTCCCGTAACTCCAGTCGCTCCAGTTATTCCTGTGACGCCTGTTGCTCCGGTTTCACCAGTTATCCCTGTTGTTCCCGTACTACCTGTTACGCTAACCCCCGTAGCTCCCGTAACTCCAGTCGCTCCAGTTACTCCTGTGACGCCAGTTGCTCCGGTTTCGCCAGTTATCCCTGTTGTTCCCGTGCTACCTGTTACGCTGACACCCGTAGCCCCACTCGCCCCAGTCAATCCTGTGATGCCGGTTGCTCCGGTTTCACCGGTAGTACCCGTTAATCCCGTACTTCCGGTTACACTGACCCCGGTAGCTCCCGTAACTCCAGTCCCCCCGGTCAATCCCGTTACGCCAGTTGCTCCGGTTTCACCAGTACTGCCCGTTGCTCCAGCTCCAGTTGCACCCGTAACACCTGTTGCGCCTGCACCCGCAATTAATGTGTAATCCGGTGATGTGCCCGGGGTGCCCGTCGGCGATGCTACATTCGCAATATACGTGCTGCCGTTAAACGTTACGACTTGACCTGCTGGATATGTCGGTGATACTGCTGGATCAAACGGTACAACCCCCGTGAGACCTGCGCCCGTTGCGCCTGTGGATCCAGTTGCGCCTGATGCCCCTGTAACTCCTGTAACTCCAGTTTCTCCCGTCACTCCGACGCCAGTCGCACCCGTTACACCGGTGGCTCCTGCACCAGCAAGCAACGTATAATCTGGCGAGGTTCCTGGTGTTCCCGTTGGCGATGCCACATTGGCGATATACGTACTGCCGTTAAATGTGACTACCTGACCCACTGGATACGTAGGCGCTACCGCTGGATCGAATGGCACAACTCCTGTCAGACCTGCACCTGTTACACCCGTTGCTCCTGAACCAGCAATCAAGGTGTAGTCTGGTGATGTGCCCGGCGTACCTGTTGGTGATGCCACATTCGCAATATACGTGCTGCCGTTGAACGTCACGACCTGACCCGCTGGATATGTCGGTGCTACTGCCGGGTCAAATGGTACAATTCCACTTAATCCTACGCCTGTGGCCCCTGTTACGCCAGATGCACCTGTAACCCCTGTACTCCCCGTCACTCCAACTCCGGTTGCACCCGTAACACCCGTGGCTCCTGCACCAGCAATCAACGTGTAATCCGGGGAAGTTCCGGGCGTTCCTGTTGGTGACGCCACATTCGCAATATACGTGCTGCCGTTGAACGTTACGACCTGACCCGCTGGATACGTTGGTGCCACAGCTGGATCAAATGGTACAATTCCACTTAAACCTACGCCTGTGGCTCCCGTTGCACCTGATGCCCCTGTGGCTCCTGTAGGACCTGCCCCTGCAAGCAGTATATAGTCCGGCGAGGTGCCTGGTGTACCTGTTGGTGATGCCACATTGGTAATATACGTGCTTCCATTAAATGTCACAACTTGACCGGCTGGATACGTTGGAGCTACTGCCGGGTCAAACGGCACAACTCCATTTAAGCCAATGCCTGTGGCTCCTGTAACTCCCGTTGCTCCCGCGCCGGCAAGCAACGTGTAATCCGGTGACGTACCTGGCGTTCCCGTTGGCGATGCCACATTCGCAATATACGTACTTCCATTGAACGTTACGACCTGACCCGCTGGATACGTTGGCGCCACAGCTGGATCAAAAGGCACAATACCTGTCAAACCTGCACCAGTTGCTCCGGTGCTTCCCGTGACCCCCGCCCCGGTTGGCCCAGTGACACCCGTCGCTCCTGCACCAGCAAGTAATGTATAATCCGCTGATGTACCCGGCGTTCCCGTTGGTGATGCTACATTGGTTATATACGTGCTTCCATTAAACGTTACAACCTGACCCGAAGGATACGTTGGGGCTACGGCTGGATCGAATGGCACTATGCCTGTCAATCCTGCACCTGTTGCTCCCGTTACACCTGATGCCCCTGTGGCTCCTGTTGGTCCTGCACCTGCAAGCAATGTGTAGTCTGGCGAAGTACCTGGAGTACCCGTAGGAGAAGCCACATTGGTTATATACGTACTGCCATTAAAGGTAACGACCTGACCAGCTGGGTACGTTGGAGCTACTGCAGGGTCAAACGGAACTGCACCATTTAGGCCTATACCCGTAGCTCCAGTCGCACCTGTAACACCTGATCCTGCCAGTAAAGTATAGTCTGGTGAACTACCTGGCGTACCTGTTGGCGATGCGACATTCGTAATGTAGGTACTGCCGCCAAACGTGACGATCTGTCCAGCTGGATAGGTTGGTGCTAATGCCGGATCGAACGGCACGATGCCACTTAATCCTACACCTGTGGCTCCGGTTGCCCCAGTCGTTCCTGCACCTGTGGCTCCCGCAGCCGCAAGTAGCGTGTAGTCCGGCGAGCTTCCTGGAACTCCTCCAGGACTTGCAACATTCGTAATGTAAGTACTACCGTTATACGTAACGACCTGACCGGCTGGATATGTTGGGGACTGAGCTGGATCAAAAGAAGTTATTCCCGTTAAACCTACACCGGTTGGTCCTGTAGCCCCTGCAGCAGCAATTAATGTATAATCCGATGAAGTTCCCGGTGTTCCTATTGGACCAGCTACACTTGTAATGTAAGTGCTACCGTTATACGTAATTACTTGACCTGCGGGATAACCTGGCGCGAGCGCTGGATCAAAAGCTAAGGCTCCAGTCAAACCAGCTCCGGTTGCCCCCGTTGCTCCAGTCGTTCCACCCGACAGCAAAAGAGTGTAGTCTGGGGAACTTCCCGGTGTACCCAATGGACCGTTTACATTGACAACATAGAGACTTCCGTTAAAACTGACGACCTGACCTTGAGCATATGTAGGCCCAAGCGCAGGGTCAAACGCCGTAATATTGTTCAAACCCACACCAGGTGCTCCTGCCGGACCCTGCGCTCCCTGTGGGCCAACTGGCCCCACTGGTCCTACGGGTCCAATTCCTCCTGCTGGTCCCGCAGGCCCTTTCACCCCAGGGACGCCAGGTACACCCGGTACGCCCGGAACTCCTGGTACACCTGGAACTCCTGGGACCCCTGGTGGGCCAGCGGGTCCGGTAATGCCCCCGGTTCCGAAAGTCGTCGTTGCCCGACTTAAGGATACAGATATCGAACGGATTAACCCCACAAGTTTATCTTTTTCTGCAGGCGGCACTTCCAGGAGTAACGTCACACTTAACAAGTCATCCAGTAAGTTTTGCAAGTTGCCTGCAAGATTAATTAAAGGGACAGGCACAACCTCTGAGCCTGCAATCGTCAATTCCAATACGGCTTGCAATTCTGCTTTTACCCCGGCACGAAATCCAGAATTATTTACAAAAGTAAGCAACTGGCGCAACCCGTTTTGCAATGCTAGTATGTTGGCTGAAGTTGGCTGACTGATCGCAGCAGGAATAGTTACAGCTAGAGAATCAAGAATGGATGTGAACTGTTCCAGTTCACTTGATGTTATGGGGATAAATGGAGAGCCCGCTCTGAAAGATCTGCCTTCCAGAAACGCTTTAATATTGACCCTTTTTCGATCATCGGACATGCTTAACTCAATCCTCCTCTAACTTGCTTGTTTTTCAAGCTTATGTAATATAGGAGGGAAAATTATCTTGGACACTCTTTTTAGTCAAAATAAAACGATGATTCATGTTCCACGTTGAACAAGATTAAACGGTACTCTTCAACAAAAAAACACCCTCCATAAGAGGGTGTTCTCGCACTTTTTGTATGAAATCAGGCTATTTCGATGAATCTACGGGAAATTGTAAAATAAACTCCGTACCTTCGCCAAGTACACTATTCACATTAATGATGCCTTGATGGGCATCTACAATATTTTTCACAATGGCTAAGCCGAGGCCTGTGCCTACACTTTCACCCCGAACACGTGCTTTGTCTGCTTTGTAGAAGCGTTCGAAAATAAAAGGTAAGTCAGAGGAAGGGATACCTACACCCTGATCCTTCACAGATACCCTCGCGAACGGAGCGCGAAGATGCGTAACCAGTTCGGCAGAAATCATTACATTTTTGCCAGTAGGCGTATGCCTGAACGCATTGTCTAGCAAATTCGTAAACACCTGCTCCAGTCGATCCTCATCTGCCTGTTGAAGTTCAATGGTTGGCTGTTTGCATTCAAACTGCAGTTGGATTCCCTGTTCTTTCGAGCGTACCGAGAACTTCCGATATACCCGTTCCAGCAGTTCTCCGAGGTCAACTTCCTTCATCACCATGTCCGTGTGTCCAGCTTCCATCCGGGCAAGATCAAGCAAATCTTTGACCAGTCTTCCCATCCGCAGGGACTCATCATGAATAACCTGAATAAGTTCTTCACTCTCTTCCGGTGAGGTTGCCATGCCATCCAGAAGCGCTTCACTGTAGCCTTGCATCATGGATAACGGTGTCCGTATCTCATGAGATACGTTAGCCACGAAATCACGCCGCATTTTCTCCAGCCGTACTTCTTCTGTTACGTCTCTCAAGACAGCCACAGCGCCTCTGACAACACTATCAGCATACAATGGTGCCATCTGAACAGACCAGACACCTTGCTGTACATGAACATTGGAGCTCTGATCCCTGCCTTGCTCCATCACCAGTCTGAACAAAGGAAGGAGAGGCTCTGGTACATCACGCGAAGAATTTCCATACTGCTCGGAATCTTGTCCTTCATCCATCTGTGCCCAATCCAGGTCATACCAAGCCTGCATGATCTTCTCTCCTGGCGGATTCGTCAGAATAACTTTACCTTCACCATCAAAAGTAACCACCGCATCGGTCATGCTTCGAAGTACACTCGCTAAATGTTCTTTCTCATGGTTAAGGTTGCGAATGTTATCTTCCAGTTGGGCGGCCATATGATTAAATGTGTTGGCAAGTTCACCAATCTCATCACTTGTCACCAGGGAGAGACGTGTTCCATAGTTCCCTTTGCGAATCGCATTGGCTGCCTGAATCAATTGCTGCATAGGCTGCGTAATTTTAGTGAACAGAAACAATGCAAAAAACGTCGTTAAGCTGAATCCGATAATACAGATATAGGTGAACAACCGCTTAATATCTCTGGATTCGGATTCTGCAAAGTTCGTATCAATGTAGGGCAGCAAAAAAAGACCCAGCGCTATAAGTACACAACCCACAAGGCAGATAATAGTGATCCATAACTTCCCGACCAGCGATCTCCAGAAATTAAAACTATTTCGGTACTTCCAGTTTATAACCCACACCCCACACCGTCGTAATCATGGCCGCCGATTCAGGCGATACCTTGTTAAGTTTCTCGCGAAGACGCTTCACGTGCGTATCCACGGTACGAAGATCGCCAAAGAATTCGTAATTCCATACATCTTTGAGCAATTCTTCTCTGGAGAAAACTTTGTCTGGAGATGTTGCCAAATAGTGCAGCAATTCATATTCTTTTGGTGTAAGACTGATCTCTTCACCGCCAGCGGTTACCCGGTGGGCATCATGCTCAATAACCAGATGCGGGAACACAATGTTGTTACTCGAATTGCTCTCCTTGGAGAGATATGCTGTTGCAGAAGATCGACGTAGAATCGCTTTTACGCGATAAATCACTTCACGCGGGCTGAATGGTTTTACAACATAATCATCAGCACCAACTTCGAAGCCCTGAACCCGGTTAATTTCTTCACCTTTTGCAGTGAGCATCAAAACCGGCGTTGATTTTACCTGACGAAGACGGGTACACACTTCAACGCCATCCATACCCGGCAACATCACATCAAGCAAAATTAGTCCGTAGTCACCTGCTGTTGCTTTACGCAGCGCAGTTTCTCCATCCTCGGCTTCATCGATTTCATAACCTTCTTTTTCAAGATACATTTTCAAAAGTCTGCGGATTCTCTCTTCGTCATCCACGACCAGTATTCGATTCTCATGTTCAGCCATGCCTCTCCAGCCCCTTTGCAATAACTCCTCATCACTTCTATTATGTTCGATCTGGCGAACAATATTTGAATACCCTTCAATAAAAAGGTACATTTGTGTTTCCCGCTTCTAAACTGACCTTTACAATACGAGTTGTCCTAGTCCGCTCCAGCGTAAGAATGTAATCCGGCAATAATCAGATTCACCCCAACCAGTGTAAACATAACGACCAGGAAGCCAAGAACTGCAAGCCATGCAGACTTTTGACCTTGCCAACCTCTGGATAAACGCAAATGCAGATACACACTATAATATAGCCATGTAATTAATGCCCACACTTCTTTGGGGTCCCAGCCCCAAAAGCGACTCCAGGCAATCTGTGCCCAGATCATGGCAAAGATTAATGCTCCCAGCGTAAATATCGGAAAACCAATGGCAATCGCGCGATAACTAATCTCATCCAGATCATCGGCATCGATTCCATCCATCATCGGTTGTAACGCTTGTCCAAGTGGTCTGCGCACAAGAAGTCGTACAATTCCATACAGGATCAGACCTACAATAAGTGACCAAACCACCGTATTAAGCTTGCGCCCGGCATTTACCCCGTTCATCCAGGAAGGCGTCTCAAGTAAAGGTTTTTTCATGCCAAGAAACGGTGTCATGCTCTCCACTTCGCTATTATATGGTGCAAAAATCGGAGGCATGCGATAAATCACTTTCTCTATTGTACTATTTTCCTGTACCTCTGTGTCAATGCTGACCGTTTTCTGTACAAAAACCGTCTCGTAACCAGTGGCACGAAAGGTAAATACCGTTCCGATAAATCCGATGACTACAACGATCGTGATCAGGGTGAATTCGACCCATCCTCGTTGGCGTCTTGAAGACTTGTCTTTACCACTGAAATCAACGGTACGAAGCAAATACATGAATCCTGCGGCAAAACCGACGGCGAAGAATGCTTCACCAAGCGCGGCCAACGTCACATGAATTTTAAGCCAAATCGACTGAAGTGCCGGGATTAGTGGTTGTACCTCCTGAGGAAATACAGCGGCATACGCCATAATAATGATGGTAAGTGGTAAGGCAAACAAACCAAGTAATGACTTGCGGTATATGGCATATACGACAATAAATGCAACCATGATCATCATGGACAGAAAAGACATGAACTCGTACATGTTACTAACCGGGATATGACCTGCCCCAGCCCAGCGGGTTACAAAAAATACGATATGTGCCGCCAAGGCGACAGTTGAAGCGATAAAAGCTCTTTTCCCCCAACGATTCATATGGTCCAGAGGATCACGATTACTCCATTTTTTGCCCATTACCGCGACAGCATATAACAAGAATGCAGCACAATAGAGAAAGAAAGCTACGATAAATGCGTCGCTGCTGAAATCCAATAAACTCATGCTTGGTTCCCCCCGTTATCCAACGACTTCTCTTCCACTTCCAGATTCATCTGTTTCAAGACGGCCGCAACTTCACGCCTGAAGCCAAACCAGTTTTTGTTGGTATGCCCACCCAAAGTGAGCTGTTTATCATCAAAACGAATCCAGATGCGGCGATGATGCCAATAAAAACCCATGACCAAACCCAACATAACAATACCGGCTCCTACCCATACAAAAGGCATTGCTTTATCCACTCGTATATTGAGATAACTTACGGACTGAATAATATCGACCTTGTCCATGCTGTCTACTTCAAGTTGTAAAGGAATCTCAGCTCCAATCAGCTGTTGGTTAATCGCATCCTGTTGAAAGCGTTGTTTATCAATCTGCTTCGCAAAGTACAGATATTGTATCCCCTCTTCAGGCAGATCAGGTCCCTTGATGAGAAAGAGAAAAGCTGGTGCATTAGGTGAAGGCGATTTTGATTTGGGCTTACCATTCTCATCCAATCCAAAGTCCATAAACTTTTCTTTTACCGTGAGATTATAAGGACCAGCTTCAAATGTTCTTTGGGTATCTACCATATCGATCTTAATTGCCCCGTATACTTCACCCGTCTTCGTATTGACAAGATCAGGCGTTACGGACCGAATGGTGGGTGTTAGATCATAATCAAATTGATATGCCTTCAGACCGTTATAATTCATTGGATGATTCACCCGCACATCATGTTTTGCCACTTCAGCTAATTGAGGTTTCTTCGAGAGATCCGAACAATCTGCTGTACATTCATACAAAACAACTTTCGTTTCAAACAGTTTCGGAACAGTTTTATTCAGGTTACGGAATTGTTCAGGTACTTCTTCCTCACTGTAGAATTCAACATTAAACTGTTCATTTTGCAAATACATCGAAGTATTCGGGATCTTTTTGATCTCACCTTCTGGAAAAGCGACATGCTCATCCAGATTCAGGCCAGGAAGTCCTCGTGCGAGCACCGCCAGCAGAAATATAATGAGTCCAATATGGATGACATATGGCCCCCATCGACTGAATCTCTGTTTCTCGGCGAGTAATGCATCCCCCTGGGTGTGCACGCGGTATCCTTTCTTTTTCAGCGGAGTAACCGCTTTCTTAATCCAGTCTTCTGGTGCCTCTTCAATGGAACCTTGGTACACCAGACGCTGTCTAGTCAAAAATCGCGTATGTTTGCGTATTTTCTGTTTATTCAGTGCTTTGTAGAGCGGTAAGACGCGATCCAGACTGCATATCACCAATGATGCACCAATCAGCACCAGCAGTAGAATAAACCACCAGGATTCGTATGTATGGGACAGACCCAACAGATAATAGATATGACCCAACTGACCGTATGTTTCTTTGTAATACACGGAAGGATCAATATTCAAGAATGTACTTTCTTGCGGATAGATCGTGCCAAGCATAGAGCCTACAAGCGTGAAGACAATCATATAGACGGCAATTTTGACGGATGAAAAAAAGTTCCATATGCGGTCAATGATATTGGGATTACTCCGCTGTGAACGGCGCGCCATGCCATCATAACGCATTTCCAGCACTTCATCCGATTTAGCTTCTGCCTCCAGTAGCGGTTTCCCACATGCTTCACATAATACAGTGCCTACCGGATTCTGATGTCCGCACTCACATTTGGTATTTTGGAACACGAATAGACCTCCTGTCAGGGCTGCTTCGCCAGTTGCGAAATTTGAGCGTCAAGCGTGTCCAAATCAAGTTGCCCGATATGAATGGTAGAGATTTTGCCCGTGTCGGATACAAAGAATGTCGTTGGCATCGGAGAGATCCCGAAATCACGAACCGATTTTTTCTCCCGGTCTAACATGATTGGAAACGTAACCCCAACCTGCCGTACAAAATTATCCACGGTCATCTGGTCTTCCCCTACATTAATCCCGACAAATTGTACTCCTTGGTCCTTCCATTTGTCAGCTTGTGCCTGAAGTGCAGGCATTTCTTTAACACAAGGTTCACACCACGTGCCCCAGAAATTGATCACCATCGCTTTACCTTTGTACTCATCAGACGTATGAACTTGACCATCCAGGCCCAGCAGTTCAAAAGAAGGAGACTTGTCCCCTTCCTTTGGCTTGCCATTCGAGCCGGATACCGATGTGGTAATCGCATATCCGCCCAACACCAGGATCAATAACAAAATGACGATTTGCACCGTTCTTCTTGATTTCCCCATGTGCTGCTCCCCTTTTAAGTGACTATAACAATCGCATATCATTGATCTAAGACAACTGTGAACATCCTATGAACAATTATAGCGAATTTCGTCACAAAACTGCGGCGGTTTTATGAAAATTATGTGTCCTCACATTACCTTTTTTTCATTTTTTTGGCTGGTTCTGATTGTGCGAGGGTAATCAGGTTGTTGACTTCTTCTTTGGTCAGATTGCGTGTCAAACCACGTTTCAGGTTTTGTAGCAAAATACCACCAAACGAAATCCGTTTCAATCGAGTTACCGGATGGTTAATCGCCTCGAACATACGTCTAACCTGACGGTTACGCCCTTCATAGATCGTAATGGAGATCACCGACTCATTGGCCGCTGTATCCACATCTTTATACTCCACCTCTGCAGGAGCAGTCATGCCGTCATCCAGCATAATGCCAGTCTTTAATTTCTCCAGAGCTGTACCATGCGGCACACCTTTGACCGTTGCATGATACGTTTTGGGTACGTGATGCTTCGGATGCGTCAACAAATGTGCAAACTCACCATCATTGGTCAGGATCAATAAGCCCTCTGTGTCATAATCCAGACGACCCACAGGGTATACCCGTTCCTTGACACCTTTCAGGTAGTCGGATACAATTTTCCGACCTTCCGGGTCAGATGCACTTGTGATTACGCCTTTTGGCTTATTCAACATTAAGTACACTTTTTTCTCACTGCGGATCGGTTTTCCATTAACCGTAATCATATCCTCTTCGGGGTTCGCTTTCGTACCCAGTTCGGTTACGACCTCCCCGTTAACTTCTACTTTGCCGGACAGGATCAGTTCCTCGCTCTTGCGGCGGGATGCAATGCCTGCCTGTGCGATAATTTTTTGTAATCTTTCCATGTTTGTCATGTCACCTCACACTAATGATACCCATCACGCAGGGAAATCACAAGGATAATCCAAGGATTTTGTAAACTGGAGACACGAATATCCATTTCTGGCTACCTTCCTCCTCCAGATTGATGCAAAAAAAGGCTTACCCTTACACAACCTGTTGAACACAGATGGCGTAAAGATAAGCCTTTTCCTCAAATCATTTAATTGGAAACTTTGCCGGCAACCGCAACCTGCTTTTTGGCAGGCGTGCTGCTATCTTTAATAAAAGTCTGCAATGTTTTGGAAGTAATATAATAGGTTCGTCCACCGTACACAAAGGTCATCATACCGATCACCCTGTTGTTCTGATCCAGAACAGGACCACCTGAATTACCTTGTGCCATGGATTTAACAATACTACCGATTCCCTTCTTGCCTGGAACATCCGAAGCTTGGGAACTGAACACTCGGCTTTTGGCTATCGTATTGTAGGTTGAAGGGAAATCTTCATCCAGAATAACAAGATCACCAGCAGGATTTTTGGGGAATCCAATGGTGTAGACGACCTGGTTATCCCTTGCGTTTGTAAATGTGACCGGTTGGGCGTCTATCTCCTTGTCCAGCTTCAGTAGTGCCATGTCTGTCACCGGATCTGTTTTAATAATCTTCGCCTTTACAGGCTGACCCAAGGAACCCGGACTTGCAACAGTCAGTGTGCCTTCATCGCCATCAGACAGTTCAGCATAACTCTGAACGACATGGTAATTCGTGAGTACTTCATCCTTGGAGATCAGTATCGAGGTACCAACATCATAATATACCATATCGGGTTCATCCTGCTTGACCAAACGTACATTCACAACTGGAAAAGAATCCGCTGTGACCGCCATTTGTGCACGCAGCTGTTTGTCGAAGTATCCTGTAAAATGTATCGTCTGAACGGCTTGAGCCGCCGCCAGCCCCGTTGACCCTGCGAGCATTGCAATAGCAAGCACGCCTGACATTCCGACACGGAGCATTCGTTTCCAACTCTTCTGCATGTCTCACTCTCCTCCGCTATTATTCTAGCATATCTAATATATCGGAAGGAAAGGAGATATCTTTTAACCAAAAACGAGCAAACAAATGGCGAGCGCAGCAATAAAACCAACGACATCGGAAAACAACCCCACTTTGAGCGCGTACCGACCGTTACGTATTCCTACAGCTCCAAAATAGACAGTCAGCACGTATAACGTGGTATCTGTACTTCCCTGAACCGTAGATGCCATGCGTCCAATCATGGAGTCAGGACCATGAGTTTTGATCAAATCGGTTGTAAACGCAAGGGAGCCTGTCCCGGTCAACGGACGCAGAATCCCGAGTGGCAATACTTCCCCTGGTACACCCATCCAGGATACAAGCGGAGCTAATAGACTAATTACAAAATCCAATGCACCAGAGGCACGAAAGACGCTGATCGCGACCATCATGCCCACGAGATGCGGAATAATGCTGATTGCAGTCGAGAATCCATCTTTGGCCCCATCAACAAAGGATTCGTATACCGGGACCTTTTTGGTAAACGCATATAATGGAACAAACGCGATAATAACCGGGATGGCCCAGACGGAGATCCAGTTGATGAAGGTTAACAAGTGTGCTCATCCTTTCATGCCGGGATTGCCACTTTTCGGTATGCGCGGCGGTTTATGTAATGCCCTGTTTCGATACCAGCGATCGGCCATTATAGCAGCAAGTGTAGCGACGATGGTAGCCATCAATGTTGTTCCCACAATCTCTGTAGCATTTGCGGAATGATAGTTTAACCGGATGGCGATCAGCGTTGTCGGAATAATGGTAATGCTCGCTGTATTCAGAGCCAGTAAGGTGCACATGGCAGGAGAAGCGGTTTGTTTGTCCGGATTAAGCTCCTGCAGTTGTTGCATAGCTTTGATTCCCATTGGAGTAGCCGCATTTCCTAACCCCAGCAGATTCGCACTCATATTAGAGAGAATATAACCCATCGCCGGGTGATTTTTGGGCACATCGGGGAACAGGAAACCAACTACCGGACCAAGCAGCTTAGCAATCCGGGCCAAGAGACCAGCATCTTCAGCCATTTTCATCATACCCATCCAGAACACAAGCACACTGATCAGTCCAAAACAGACCGTTACTCCCGTTGCCGCACCATCGAAAGCGGCTTGCGTGACCACTTCGATATTGCCGTTGATGGCTGCAAAAGCAAATCCGATCAAGATCATAAGTAGCCAAATTAGATTAATCATGGGTTACATCCTCCCTTCAACGAGATGTTAATTAAGGAGATAACAGGTGACTTAACACGGCACGCCATGCAGCTGCCCAGGAAGAGACATTGCCGATGCCACCCATCGTTGCATCTGCTGTCTTGGGTTCAGGAGGAATATAACTACCTTTGCGATACACCGGAATTGAGCCAACAAGTTTGCCGTCTAACTGCATATCAATACGACCTGCCAATCCGAAGGAAGGATCGGTCGATGGTTCCTTGCCTTCCGTTTCCGACTGTGCTCGATTCTGGTGCAGAATCAACTTCTTGGTCAATGAGCTTTGTTCACTCTTAGCCAGTGGGTACCAAAATCCCCGGCCCGTAACGACATCTGTATTTTGCACAGGCTGTTCTTGTTTGGCCACCTCTACCAACGGGAAGTATTCAAACCCAAAATCGAGCATCCGAGCATGATCATTCCAGTCGTTACCATCGTTCAGCGTTACCGCGGCGAGCTGCTGTCCATTACGTGTAGCCGAGCTGACCAAACATCGGAAAGCTTTCTTCGTGTAGCCGGTCTTCACCCCATCTGCACCTTCATACATCCGCAGCATTTTATTTTTGTTGTGCCAGGAGTATTCCCAGCTTTCATTGGGATTCGGTGCGGATTTGTCCTCCGTAGCTACGATGCGTTTGAACACCGGATTATGTAACGCATATGCTGTTAATCTGGCCAAATCATTGGCTGTAGAATAATGACCTTCTGCATCCAAACCATGAGGGTTCCTAAAATGTGAATGCGTCAGACCAATTTGCTCCGCCTTTTTGTTCATTAACAGTACGAAACCTTCTTCCGAACCACCCACATGTTCTGCGATCGCAGAGGCCGCGTCATTGCCTGAACGGAGCATTAGCCCGTACAACATGTTTTCGAGCGTCATCTCTTCACCTAATTTGAGATAGATAGAAGATCCTTCTTTGGCAAAAGCCGAGGGAGACACTTTAACTTTCTCATCCAACTTGCTGTGTTCGATCGCTACGATCGCCGTCATGATTTTGGTCAAGCTGGCAATTCGCAGTTCCTTATCCCCATCCTTGCTGTATAAGATCCGACCTGATGTGACATCAATGAGAGCAGCGCTTTGCGCATGTGTTGACGGACCTTGAATCGTTGCCTGGGCTTGAGTAACCCCAAATGAAGACAGCAAGAAGACAGGGATAAGCATGCATGCAATGACTTTCGTTATTTTTCGCATCAATTCATTCCTCCGGGTCACTTGGAATCTTGTACTATCTTATGTTCGGACAACTTGGAGTATGTCCCATAGGGCAAAAACATCAAAAAAATCCCTCTCGCTGGGTTGCGGAAGGGACGTTATGTATGAGACGCTATGTAAGTGATGAAGAGCTAGGTTAACGATTACGCCTGATCCGGTTTATCCAGCATTTTAGCCACTTTTCTCATAATTCTGGAGACTCTCATCTGGCTGATGTCTTCCATATCTGCGGTCTGGGTTTGGTTAAATCCGTCTACACGATGCTTCAAAACAGTTACTTCTTTCTCACTAAGTTTGCGCTTGACCGAATCAATAACCGCATCAACGTATAACTTGTCCAGAACACCTTCTTCAATGTTCTCCCCACTATAGATGGTATCCAGCAACGTCACGGACTGGGTTTGTTGATCATCAGCACCTACAGGCTCATCCAGGTATTTCACACCTTTACCCACTTGAAGTGCTTTATTGATCTTCTCTTCTTCCTCATCAAGCAGCAATGCGATTTCATGTGCTGGTGGCAGGCAGCCCATATCGTGCTCAAGTCGATTGATTCGGTTGATTAATTCCGTTGCTGTGCGAGTTGGACGAATAATGCTTGCACTATCTCTCAGAAAACATCTGATTTCTCTGACAATGGCAGTAACAGCAAACGAACTGAATTTTACGCCACGCCCCGTATCAAATGCTTTAACCGCTTTGATGAATCCCAGACGACCCAGTTGAAGAATATCATCCTTCTCCACACAATGATTCTTAATAATCATTTCGGGTTTTCCAATATACTTATGAACGGAATGCCAAATCAGGTTCTCATTGACCAGAATACAGTCCCCAAGGAAAAACTCATCGAGCTTACAACGTTCAATATTTTCTACGTCATCCATTGTGTAATACTTTTTATCTGCCTGCAAATTCGTACTTATATGTTCTGGAAATTTTCCCATTTGGATCTCCCTATGTAAAATTGATAAACGATCTTATAGTATTCAAATTCTATTGTTAAATGATGTTTATTGACCTTTTTTGATTATTTCAAGCATCTTGTTATGATGTTCCTTCACTTGATTGTAGTACCAGGGGCGAGCCTTTCCCTTATCTACATTGCCCTCCCCCTGATTATAAGCAATGGTTGCGGTACGAAGATTTCCATCGTATTTATCTATAAGATACTCCATGTACGTAATGCTTGTTCTGATATTCGTTTCAGGCTGATATAAATCAATTTTGCTCACACCGAACGCTTTGGCTGTACTTGGAAGAATCTGAAGCAACCCAATCGCTCCATGAGATGATACACTATCCTCTAACATTCGGCTCTCCTGCCACATCATAGCCAGAATCCATACGGAATCGATATCCGTATCCTTCGTGTATTGAGCCACCCACTTCACATACTTCAGTATCTTTGCCCGGCTCACTGTTTTCTCATGGTGGAGTTCTATATACTGCTCAAGCATATCCGTCATTTGTATGTGCGCAGGAGCAACCGATTTAACTTTAACTTGCTTCTCTTGCTTCTCTTGTTTCATTGGCTTTACTTGCTTTATCTGCTTAACCTGCTCTACTTCCGTTGCTTGCTTTAATTTGTTGGAGTCGAGTGCTTCTTCGTCGATCAATTTGTAATTTCCTAATGCCGATAGACTGCCGTATTGCGACACTAATACCACAACAGCAATAACCATACCTATTGCTTTTTCTAAAGTGAGCAACAGATTCGCCCACCTC
Source organism: Paenibacillus sp. SZ31 (assembly GCF_012912005.1). GTDB lineage: Bacteria > Bacillota > Bacilli > Paenibacillales > Paenibacillaceae > Paenibacillus. The sequence goes on along the minus strand of NZ_JABBEA010000013.1, from coordinate 174,140 downwards.
CTTAATGAAAACCTCTATATTATAGAAGGAATAATCTCATATCTAAGTCAGGATTGGTCTTGTTCACTTGGCTGATATACGATGATTGCAGCATATTCCAACGAACTGCTGATTGGATCAACGGTGGAGGTGAACTCCAGTCCGGTAACGAATGTATGCGGTTTGGTTAACATCCAGGAATTGATCAATTCTTCCACACCTGGGGCGCTAGCGGATACAAACGTTTTTACAGCTAGATCTGAAGCATAGTTCAACACCTTCATTTCTCTTTACCAGAAGAGTCTTGTTCCTCTTCCTTGTTCTCTTCAATGAGTTGATTAAACTCCTCTTCGGTCAGTTCATGAATCTCCAATTCGAAAGCACTTGTCAGAATGTACCCCATACCATCCGTTAAATGAACGTTATAAAATGTTTGTGGTTCTTCATGAAAGGTACCCTCTTCGTAGTTGAATCCAATAACGGCTTTTTCGTAACCAGCTACACTACCAGCAAACCATACGTTCGCCTGAGTTGTTGCACCAGTTGGCGTCTGTACCTCATGCATATTGGTCGGTGCGTGGATATACTTTCCAATCATACTGGCTACGATTTCTTCCGTTAATTTATCTTCTTTTGCTTTGATCATATGTGTCATCGAATTATTCCTCCATTGAATTAAAGTCTGGCGAACATTCATGCCCTTACATTCTCTATACGTGTTATCCGATCGGCAGTTAAATTGGAGGTTCAGATGAAGTACTTGTTCCGCTGCTTAGGACCATATAGTTCGTACGCATATGGAGTACAGCCATGTCCAGATCAGCCACTCGTTTGGAAACAAATTCTTCAATCACAGGCTCCAACTGGGTGAAGCCTACGCCCAAGATCGGTTTCTTATGAATATAGGCACGATGCATGATCACAATATCAGTAGAAGTCAAATGATTCATATCCAGATTAACCAAGACTGCATCGGCTTGTAGAACTACTTTCTCAATGATCAAGGTATACTCCCTGTTGCTTAAATCAGAAGCTGTCGAAGCATCATGACTAGCCCAAGCGATATCCGAAAATCCCTCCAGACGTTCCATCGCAAATCCTAAAACCACCACACTAAGCATCTTGTTCCACCTTTCTTCCTGTACTAATCTCTCTATACGACATAAAAAAGCACCCAGTTAAGGGTGCGCTCTCTGTTCTATGTAGGTTACTGAATCTATCTTCATCAAACTTAGGCTATTAATTGCCATTTATGACTACAATGCTTCGTATTTCTCACGAATCGCTTTCCATAACTGGGATATACGTGCCTTGGATACACCTAACATTCCTGCAATCTCTACAAACTCATACCCCGAAGTTCGAAGTTTAAAGATTTGCTTCTCTCGTTCATTCAACTTCATATTCTCCATAATATCTGTTACAAACTCAAAATTCTCATACGCAAACCCAGCATGACCAAGCGCTAATGCGATATCTGAGCCTTCCGATTCATCGCCGCCTCCCTGATCCGTGCACATGATCTGTACAGCGTTAACCACACTGAGATTTTTCTCAGACATGCACTTGCGGTACATATCCTTGATTTTATTTTCGATAAGATGATCAACAAACGTCGACATTTTCGCTTTTTCTGCATCATACTTGTCCAGAGAGTTAACCAATTTGATCATAATCTCCTGGGTCACATCTTCTTTTTCCATCCCGGCAAACGTTTTACCCCTAAGCTTGTAACGACACTTCTCCTGAGCTTTATTCAGGAACATGTCTATATCCCCAATCTCAAATAAATCATCAAAACCCATAGCAGTTGTAGCAGACATTATACATTTCCCCCATTAACGATTTAATATCAGTAGTTCGTATACTTTCTTCACAATCTAGTAGCTATCCAGCATGATCTTACTCTACATTCTCGCTATTGCTCACAAATCTCATATTCCATATGTAGTCTTGTCACACAGAATTGAAGCTAAATAAGCCTTTTAGATACAACCGATCAGGAAACCTCGCCTTTGATCCGCCTCCTCATTCCCATCCTATTACATTCAGAATAACAAATGAGAACTAATGTTCGCAACATTTATTTATTTTGTTCGCTTATATGCCTTTTACTGACTATATACGAAGTATACGGTGAAAGGTAAAGAAGCATTTTTTACAAACAAAAAGACCAACACAGAGCACACCACTGGAAAATACCAAAATGGTGGAATGTGTCGGTCTTGGTCTGACATCTATTTCGTCCCAATTACCGAAGATATGGCCTTCAAGTTCTTTAATAAGTTATAGGCTTCGTCAAGATTATTAATCTATTCAATCGCCATAAGGGTAGTATAAGGAAATATGTAGGATATTGTCAACAACAAAATTAGTTCCTAAGAACCTGTCCAGTATTCAAACGTTATTTCATAGGTCTTAAGGCATGTTTATCTCATCATTTTTCAGCAGCACTTCAACATCCTTGTTCATCTTGAAGACTGTAATCTGTTCCGCAAAATCATGGCCGAAAAACGTTGTTTCGATGTCTTCAATCTTCAGACCCATGTTGATATAGGAGAAAACGGGATTGAAATCTTCTCTCATCATAAGTGCAAGCTTCAACTTGTATTCGGCGAAAATTTGACTTGAGTGTGATTGCATATGTTCCAGCATGAATGCTTCAGGCTTCGTAAATTTTGCTGTAAATTTTAAGATGATAAAATGATTCATGATGGAGACTCTGGTATCTACTGGCCCGCGTTCAGTAAAATCTTTTCTTATTCTGGATGCCAGCTTTGCGAGCTCTCTTTCCAAGTCCTTTATCTCAATGTCCCATCCCTCCTTGCCAATCATCCTGACCCTTTCTACTGCCCTTGAATATATGAATTCAACCTAGTTTAATCAAAACTGCTTATACAAGACAAGTTTCAATGCATGCATTGAATCAAGTCACTATCATCTTTTCATGAAAAAGGAATAGACCCCAGAACTAGGCTTGGGGTATATCACTTTATTAACTATAGTTTACAATTATTAAAATAAATTCGCACTTGGTGTCGAAAAGCTAACACAAGTTAGCGTAAACGCTTTATTTAATTTATCGTTTCATTGTTAAGTTCTATTTTGAGCAGGCTAAATGCAACCAGGTTCAATGCGACATTGGCACCGTAATCCCTTTCGATCAAATCGAACGCTTCTTCCGTTGCTCCAACCAGATCCTCCTTATCCGAGGTCATCTCGGTAGTGACAATTTCCTCATCATTCAGTGCAAAGGTCAGCCTGTACAGCATCTGTATTCCCCTCCTTAGAGGTCAATTCAATATTTCGCACATCAGTAAGATCAATGATATGAACCACATCATCTGTATCTTCCAGCGTAATCGATTTCCCTTCGTTCTTGTGTTTGGTGAAAAGTCGGCGATATTCTTGCTTAACCTCATCAGCAGTTAATGGGATTTCGCGTACGACCTTATCCGAATCTTTCTCTTTCTGTTGCAATCTAGGATTATCTTCCATCCAGTTTACCGTTTTCTTCTTCCCACTTCCCTTGAAATAGAAATGAGCAGTAAGTTCAATATTCATCGTTTAATACCTCCCGGAATAATTACGTTCTCATACTACTTTCTCTATACGTTTTGATCATCAAATTGTTAATGTTAATCTTCATATGTAGATACGCGATTCACAAACTATTTCGTTGTTAAAAGAAAAATGGGCTGTCCCTAGCCATTATGACTTATGGAACAGCCCCTTCCTATTCATATTTCTTAACCGCTATGCGATTACCGAATGAGTCATATATATATTGGAAATTGGTTTGAACAGGTGTTGTTCCCAACCTGGTGATGGACTTGGCCACCAATCTTCCCTCTTCATCATACTGATAGATGACATCAACCAAAGTAGGAAGCTGCACGAAGTCCAGACCGTCATATCGATATATCTCACCAATCGAAATGACCAAGAAGGAATCATCCTGTGCATAACCTTCTGGAGAAGCCGGCATGGTAAGTACAGGTTCTCTAACCAGCTGCTCAGTGTAGTTGTCTGTAACCACTTGTCGAATAACTCTTCCTTGCATGTCAAAAGCAAAATATGTAACCACATCTGTATAATCCACCAAGTCGCTGATCGATTCCCACGGATCAATGACATTCAGGCGTTTTCGTTCACCCCAAGTCATGCTCACATGTGTTTCTCCATCACTGATCATATCGGCACTGTGGGTGTCAGGATGCTCGTACACCATGACTTCCAATCCGTTAATTGTAAGGATGCCATTAGATTTATAGCTAACATTAGATCCTATAATACGCGTATATTCTTCACCATACATATATAATGTTGGCAGACTTTGATTACTTTCATCCGCAAGTACAGCATAAATAGCTTCCGGTATCCCCTGTGGGGGAAGGTCTTTTTTTGCATTTACTGTTGTAATCGTACCTAATGCAATCTTGTCCAATCGAGCATCTAGAGTCCCGCTATCTTCCCTGGCTTCCTTGATCTCGTTTGAAAGCTTGACCACTTTACCATAAGTAATGATATCCATGATCGTTGTCTCCTATCTGACCGTCAAACCCGTTACTTCAATGGTAAAACCTGAAGGCACGGAACCTGGATTAATGATTTCAAAATGGAAATGGGATGTACCATCCTTATCGTCATACGGTAAATCCACATTGTCATATATCCCGTCTATGAAGTTGCCTGTACTGAATTCTGCTGTATTAAAGTATAAAATTTGGGCTTTCAATTTGTCAGCACTATCAAGTATGTGAAGCTCTACATTCGTTTCTTCGGTTGGGATAACACGTACAGTCTTAATCAGAAAACGCGGGCTTTCCATGGGGAGCGAAACGATTAATGTTTCTCCCCCACCGTTTAGTGCTTCAACTACATGAGACAATTCTACCTGTTTATACACATCTTTCAGCTCCTGCATAATTCGCCATGTTTTGTTCATTTCTCACTCCTCCTGCGATTTGGAATATAGGTAGCAGGGTACCTTCGTGGCAATATCGTTGTTGGTACAGTTGGATCTATATTGCCTCCTTGACCAGAAAGATAGCCTTGAAACATGTTCATTTCATTTCCATGAAGGTGTCTTACAATATATTGGATGGTTGTACCATCTGATGAGGCCAAAGTTCTTTTACCTGCAATGAGTGATCGAGTAACTCCCTTATATGAAGCACTTGAAGGTAATACTCTTTTGGTGACATACATCCAGCCACCATTCGCTTGCTTAATCAAAGAACCATGAAGACCTTTGATGGCGATTCTTCCCATGAACCTGGTTTCTGGCGTGTTGTGTAATGGAAGAGATCCCGTATTACCATACACATTTAACTCTTTGCTGTGGCTTATTATTACACCTTGCGTGTCAGTCAACATGAAACGGCCTGTATAATACTGCGGCAGATTCTCCTGATCATACCCCCAAATGGAATACACATTTTGCTCCGATGGGTTGTGTGAAGCAAGATGGTGGAGCTCTCCAATTTGGAATTGGTACTGGACTCCCTCCAGCTTTAACTGACCCACTTTCCCAGAGCTTTTGCTCGTATAAAGTGATAAAGCTTGCGTCGTTCTGGAACGATATGGACCCTGAGCGTACGTGTAAAGTACGCCTAAATTATGTTGTTGGCCTGCCCTCTCAGGTTCATAGTACGAGCTCGCTTTGGTTCTATTGGAATAATAAGTACTGCTTAGATATGTATAAAGTACTCCTGAATTACGCTTTATCACTGCTCGTGAAGGCGTGTAAATGGATTTCTCAGTTCCTGCTACAGCCATATTCTACCTCCTCTACTGCATCAATACAGCTACGGTGTTACCCGGTAGGAAGCTTGAACCTCCTGTGGTCAGAGAATATACTTTGTATGTCTTATTGGCCACTGTAATCTCATCTCCGTGGCTTACACCTGCTGCAGGTGCAAAATAAATATCATGCAGTTCTCCTCGCGGACCTTCTGCATTATTGGCCATAATACACGGTGAGAGATGATAGAGTGCGCCCCAACCCGGGTTGGTTGGAACCATTGCTGAATATGACTTGTACACATTATTGGTCTGAATGTTATCCAGATCCTTGACTGTACGTATACCGTTGAACCCTTGGTAGCTCACTCCGATCCCTTGAGCACCCGAGTGATTTTCTTGGGAATAGCGATACATCAGACCGAAATACCCCAAATTGGATATCCCTGTTACCGAGTTCACATCCCCCGCCAACCACATAATTACACGATCTGCTGTAACCGATACTTGGTAGTCTGTTAAGAGGTTGGAATCTACAACAGATGTATGGCAGTAGAAATTCCTTGTGCTAAACATCTTCCCTTCAGGGATGCTACCGTCTGCCAGAGTGATATCCTCTGCCACAGTGACCGTAATGTAGTTGCCATTTGTATCTTTGCTATTGCCCTTTTCGAATTTAATAAATAGTTTATCTTTGCCGGTTGAACCTGCGGATTTAATGACGAAGGCATCCGAGGTCTCAAAATAAATAGACCAGGGCGAGGATGCAACTCCTTTGAAGCCATTAATTAATGCTTGAAACAACAAATTCATTTTGACTTTACCACTGAAAAATGACATGTATAGGTAACCTCCTTATATTTTAAATAGAATGACTCGTTGCCCACCCATAACGTTGTTGCTACCGAAGAAGCATGGAACGCAGTAGCGTAAGTTGTTTAAAGAGGTGTACCAATAATTGTAATTTCCATTATAGGGCATGGGTTGGTCTACCACATGAAAAACATAGTACTTGTTTTCTCCAAGATCCAAAATAGACCCGTCTGGATGCTGTAATGCATCTTTAAAACATGCAGTATACACATCTGCAAACTGTCCTCTTACTCCTTCGGATGGGTTAAACACCATAAATGGATTCACATAATATCTTCCACCAACCCCCGGGGATGTAAGTTGAGCATCAGTTGTAAAATTATAATATTCATATTTGGTACCATTGCGAGATTTTCTGACAATGCCTCGACCCACGTTGTAATCTCCATAAATGGCAGAGTTATTGTTACTGATATTTGAAGGCATATGTGTGAATATCCCTACAAAATCGTTAGCAATAGCTGGATCCTCTGGCTCTAAAGGGCTTAATCTACCCATATACATTCTTACAGGATAAGCATATGTATTATTATTTTGATACTCACCATGAATAAAGATCCCTTTCATCGTTGTAAATAATGTCCACTTATATGTAGTATTCGTTGTGTTACCACCCGACGTAAATGGAGTATCCGTCATTTGCTTATCAGGAGAATCCAAGTGGACATCCACCCTTGGCGATGAATTACTATTGATACCCCATCGAATGCTAGCCCCATTACTAGTTTGAATAGCCATCGTGAATTCGAGGCTTCGATCACTCAAATTCGCAAAAACTGCATTTCCATAATTACCTCCACCATTTACTGCAGCAGCGGCATATTTTTTTACTTCCCACCAAGAGTCTCCTGCCATCTGTAACTCGGCGTTGTTTGAAAACTCGGATATCGTACTCACCCAAGAGTATCGTTTAGGTACTGCCATTATTTGGACACCTCCGTTTGTAATTCGAATAAAATTGCTCTCTGTCCATCCCCAAGTAACGTGTTGCTGTCAAAGAAGTAAGGTTGAATATGTCGGGTCTGACCAGAAACATCTATCCAGTATTTATAGTTTGATGGTTGTTGCTGATCGTTGACATGAAATACATGATATCTCTTACCTTCCAGATCAATCATTGCTCCATCTGGATACTGGTTAGCGTCTTTGAATACGATAGACCTCATCTGTTGAAACTCTCCCCGAACCCCTTCTTTGGGCTGAAATACATACCAGGGGGAAATAAAATACCTATTCCCTGAACCAGGCGATGTCGCTTGGGCACTTGTGCAGAAATTATACAGTTCATACTTTTTGTTATTTCTAGAGGTTCTGACTACACCTCTACCAACATTGTATAAATTGTTATTGGCCCATTCGCTGTTACTTTCAATAGGCGCATGGGAAAAGATACCCACAAATCCTCCTTCAACAGCAGGATCTTCCTTCTCGTAGGAAGACAATTTCCCTAAGTAAAGTCTGAAAGGATATGCATATCCTATATTATTTAAAGCTTCTCCAAAAATAAAAATTGCTTCTTTCATCGGAAATATAGTCCATTTATAAATGATATTTAATGTAACTCCTGTAGCAGTTTTCGTAGAGGTATGAAAAGGAATATTAGTTTCCTCTCCTACATTTAGAGCGATGTCCGGATAAGGTTCTATCCCACTAGCTGGTTTATTCATTCCACATCTCAACTGGTATCCTTGTGCATAACTAGTGCTACCATACTGATAGGGGTAGTTCAAACACAAAGTGAAAAATAACGAAGATTCATTCAAATTCTCAAGTGTTAGCGAACCTTGCGGGCCAGAACTTGTTTGAGCCTGGTTGTTATACGCTTTAGACTGGGAGTAGGGATCCTTAGGATAGTAAGTTACCTTCCAGTTAACATCCTCATATGGATAGGTACTCATTTCTGTTGCCAAAGTACTCAGAAAATTGGTCACATTGCTCGTAAACTCGTACCTCCTAAATCCCTGTACCACTGTAGCTGCCATGCACTCACCTCCTTAAATGCCATATCGAACTTTCAATTCCTGAAGCATCGACTCTTTCATTGCTGTCAGAAATACGGTGCGGATCTGCATCTGTCTATCTTGCTCTTGACGTTGTGTATCCTGATCCACTAGCTCCTGACTAATTTCGTCTGTTGACTCAAGAGGGACTGCCTGTTCCAAAGCCTCCAGCATCGGAAGGTACTGCTGCCCTGTCCCATCGAAGATAATATCGCTCCGCAACATAAACATCAGAAGTTCCACCTCTTCCTCTGTAATTGGCGTAAGGTTAGTACCTACCATTTTGTCGAACAAAGGACGAAATCCGGTTTTAATTTTGGTCATTGAGAAATGTGATTCCACTCTATCAGCCTACCTTTCTTTTTTGGACGCCAAGGATATTCCCATCCGAATCGTACTTATATTTTTTCACTATTTTCGAACCATTATAGTCGACCATCTCGGTATCCACACTACCATCAGAGTTATAATTGTATTCAATAATCTTTATAACTAATGGTTTTATATCGTTGTTATATGTAATCTCTTTGATAATCAGGCCGCTTTGATGATCATACTCAAAATAGACGTCCTGTTCTTCCATATCTTCAAGCACAGACACACGTTGCTTAATAGGGCGGTCATCATAGGCTGAACTACCCTGTAAGTAAAAGTACATTGCCCCATTGTTCAACTTGCGTCTAATTCTTCCTTCTTCCCGTTCATAGGTTATCGTCTTAACTTGCCCATCACTCTCCGTAATGAGTTCCGCTATAAGATTCCCCTCAAGATCGTACTCATAATCAATAACGCGGTTAATACCTCCAGTAATAATCTCACGCTTCATTCTGCCTTTGGGGTCATACTCATACTCTGATGTTGAAGACGTATTGATGATCGACCCTCGACTAAGTAGTGTCACACGTGAATCTACCGGAATATCATAGAGAAAACGAATTTCCGTATCCGTATATTCGATATAATCTTCCCCAGGAGTTACCCTAATGCCATCCAGAAGTACCTCTACACTGTCAGAACCAATACTATACTTTGGACAATAGAAGCTCTTTAGTTCTGAAAGCCTTATATCAGGTGGGTACTCAATACGAAAAATCGATTGATTTTCCATCGTCCCCCTGGATGCAGCAAGCTCAAGCTTGGATTGCATATGGTTTAAACGATCCGGCAGCATATCAAATTCAAAGCCATCTTTGTCTACTCTAGCGTTTGACACTTCAGCCTTAATTTCACCAAAACCTTCAACTTGTTTGGACAAATCTTCGGTATGATCAATCCACCTGACCACTTCTTCGTCCAATTCATTGATTTGGGATTGAGCATCTGTGATTCTTTCCTGGAGATCTTGAAAATCACCTGTAGACACCGTTTTGGTCAGATAATAGCGTTGGTCTTTAAGATATACCGCATCAGAGGTGGCACCTGTTGTGACAGATCCCAAAATCATGCCGTTATCGGGTTCATCGGGAACCACCTGATGTACGAAGGTTCCATCATTCTTTAGAAATATATAATATCTTGTATCTTGCTCAGCAATAAAGGAATAGAGGGACTCCTCTTTTTGAACAAGTGTACTGTTAATGCTTGCATAGCCACCGTTGATCTGAAGCTTAAGCAGACCATTAAAATCGATAGCTGCCGCTCTTATTGCTAAATCAGACAAAGGGATCGTTTTTAGTTCATCAATGGAATGCTCTATATCCGATATAACATCTGCAAGTGATTCACGACTCCCCCGAGTATCTCCTAATTCATTTTCCAAACTCTCCAACCGTTCATTTTGTTCATGAACATCCATGCTCATATCCGTTACGTTTTTCTCAACTTCACCCAACTTGGACTTCTGGTCTTCCAACAATATTCCCTGATTCAATACCCGAGGTTCCAGATCAGCAATACGCAACTCATGACCAGTTATCTCTGTTTCATTCTGTTTGCCTACAAGTTCCATCTGATCCAGACGCTCAGGGAGGCTGACATAAACGCTTCTGGCTTCCTCCATCTCTGAAAGATGCTCATCAATTTCTTGGTGGGATCGAGTCCCTTTGTTTAACAAACCATTGTGGTCAAGCAACTTGCCATTGTTCGTTCCTGAACTTGTCCCGCTAAAGCGGACAGACATATTCTCACCTCCAACTCAACCCTTACTGAATCTATACGTGGTCGAGCACTAAAAGTTTAGAGCTATATATACGTTGAAGAAATTCTGATCCCGAACGTGACCTGGGCTTCATAATTGGTGCTGGTATCCAGCCTCTCTACTCTCACCCAGAATTGATAAGGGCTTTCTGGAGTTATCTCGGTTGCGTTCACTTGCATACTCCAGGCTCCTGGTTCTCCCTCAACATCGGGCGCTACCCGAACTACGTTTTGGTACTGATCTCCCCGATAAGAGGCAAGCTCGAAGTTAACATTTTGAAAAACACCTTGGTTCAATGAATTTTTGGCAATAAACAATACATTCTCCGTTACGGATTGACCAGAGGACATATAACCGAGGAAACGTTCCTGGTTGTCTTGTAACCGCATGTCAAGGAATTCTCCATTGTCGCTATACTCACGGTAGTAAAGATCCACTCTAGGTTCAAAGTAATATGTATCGCCACCGTATATACTTAATATGTCTGAAGACTCAAATCTATTGCCGTCAGGCAAAGTCACAGCAAAGCTGCCTGTAAACGGATAACCATATCGTTGAAAGTCAAACATGATGGAGGTATTCTCATATTTACATATTTTCTTTTCAAGAGTTTTTCCTGCCTGATCCCGGAGTTCAACCTGATAACCTTGTTTCAGATTATCTACCTTCACTCTGGCACTTCTTTGAATTCGAATATGATTAATGAGTAGTGGTTCACCTTGTGTTCCTGATTCTAAGAAAAGCCCGATCTTAGGTACAGAAGAGATGACTTCCTGATTACCAATAAACCGCCATATCTTCCCGTCCTCTGACCAGTATGCGGAATATACATTAAAACTTCGTACCAAACGGATCCAAGGATAACTTCTCGCTATCCCTTTTTCCGCATCAAAATACTCTTCCAGTTTCACCACATTCTCATCGTCTGCATATACAATAAGTCCCCCGGAGTCTCCCTCAACAGTTGGATTATACTCATTCTTGACATCCAACACGAACTCTTCAATTCCCGTTAACTCCGTGAAAAACATATATATTGGAGACTCTCCATGTCTTAGTTCAAGTACCCCATAATCAGCATTGTACCTTCCAGGATCGTCAGTCAATACTTCCCACCCAGAGTCAAGTTCGGATTTATTGAATTCATCAAAATAGATTAGCCCTTTTTCCTGACGTTTCACAATTCCCATCCAGATCCTCCTTTCTTTACGTGAATAACCAGATGCGTTTACCGATTACACACATCTTAGGCCTTGCTTTCCAAACTTCCAGCAAACATTTAATAAGCGCTTCAACACACTTATCTCCACCACCACCTTCGCAGTAAGGAATGACATAGACGTCATCACAGATCCAGTTGGTCAGTTCCATCCAGTCCAGATTAGCATATTCGTAACTGCGCGTACCCACTTCCTGAAGCGAGGTGAACACCCATTTGAATTCATGTTTGCCTTTGGGCACTGGATGTGAAAATGTATAGTATCCACCCTCTTGGGTGAATGTTTTGATCAGCTCATCGTCAATGAAGAAATTCAGTTGACAATCGAACGGCTTAGGTATCCACACCCATCTTTCGTAGGCTTTGAAGTCATGCAGCCGGAATGTGGTCAGATATCGTTTTCCTGTCCAATCGCTGATTTGCCCCTTCTGATCTGTTGTAATCTCCACCTTATACTTGCTATATGGCTTGGGAGCCAGATCATTCAGTTCGAAGCCACGATACCCATCCCCGTAATACTTTTCATCCCATAACACTTTTCCGTCCTCACGTGTAATTTTTACGCGCATATTACTGTTATCGCAGCCGCCCATCCATATTGGTTTGTTATCCCATACTTCGAAGTGAGTCACCTCAGCCCAGGATGGATCCACCTTAATAATGTCATCAATATTAAGTTTCCCTCCCCAGATCATGGCGCCATCTCCCGGGCAGTCCTGCTCGAATCGAACTTGAACTTCATACTTACGCTTCTCATCTGAGGTATTTTCCACTTCAATTGTAACCAATGTGTCTTCTTGATTCGTCACATCTCGGGAGTGAAGCAATTGCCCTTCTTCGAAGGTATCAATAACGATTTTCGTCCCTGAACACGCTCTGCTGTTATTCTGGTATAGACGAATAACATCTAGCCAAGCATGACTTCCACCATCTGGTGTTGTGGTGTCTGGTGGATTCGATGGCTCTTGGCCTGGGTGAGGAGAATTGCCTTCAGGGAACATGTTTCCACTTGCATCAATACAGTAGTTAGGCCACCTCTCGGAAAAACTACCTTCACTTAATGTAAATCCACCTGCATCAAGACCTGTCGCGTTGGTTGAGGTTTTATCTTTAATAAGTGTGTAAACCACTTTATATTTGTGCCCGGGTATTAATGAGTAAGGGCTGTTAATGTAATCGCTAACTTTTTGACCATTTTCAACGGATACTTTAATCGGATTAAATTTGTTTTTTACGTCTGTTAAATCAAACCACTGCACATCCACATAAGTTGTTCGATCCACTAAGACTGGATTTAGCAGTTTATTTTGATTCACACCATCAGGATCGTCAGTACGAACCACAAGATCTTTGATGGCTGCGTAATAGTAATTACCTTCTTTTCCTCTTTCACGCCCGTTATAAGTATCAGTAAGACCTATAATTAATGTATATATTCCAGGTTTCTCTACAGTAATCGGAACAGAAAATTTTTCTGCATTTTTCCACTTTGTTCCATCAATACTTTTGCTATTATAACCTTTTTTATCTCCATAATTATCGTTACAATCAAGAATCGTTACCGCTTGACTTGCTTTGTCTTTAGGATAATAAGCAACCCTAAGTCGCCCGGCTTGAATTGAGTCTTGCAACAGGTAACACATATATTTGAAATTAATATCAAATGATTCAACACAATAGAATTCAAAAGTTATCTTCTTGGTATCTGAACCAAATAAACTATATTCAGGACTTTGAGGGTTGTTACCAGAAACATCCAATGAGTAATAATCCACTGTACCATTTGATTTGTAAATAGTTTCAGCACGATCATATTTAGCACTTTTATTATTTAGTGCTCTCTTTACAAAGACTCTTTTTTTGGTTACTGGATAGACTGTCAATAATTCAGAGTAATTGAAATTTCCAATCTTAGGGGCAGTAAACGTACGAACGATTGTTGAGTTTTGCTTAGTAACACCCAATGCGTACGCTTGACCAGAGGATGAGTAAACTTCACCGCTATTGATTGCATCAAACTTAGCAGCACGTGGCGAATGCCCTCCATATGATTTTTGAGCGTATTGGATTTTATCCTCTTTTGAATCTCCTGTATAACACTTCACTCCATATGGATCTTTCTTTGCACCACCCTGCTGATCAGTTCCCGTACCTGTTCCAGTGGAACTTTCCGAACCACCTTCTCCGTTACCTGGCGTATATTTTTTACCGTCACGGTATCTCCATCGGAATTGATGATTCCCCGAAGGTAGAGGATACATACAATTGGTCCCTTCTCTGTCATTCGACTGACTTCCTGTCCATACAGAGATACCATCAATTTGTAGTTCCAATTTTTCTCCCGGATCAAACTGCCCTCCATATTGCCAACAGATGTAACCAGAATTATCTAAATGAGCTTCAAAATCACATATAAAATCCTGATCATGCCCCTGTGCCCACATGACCCCATCACCGTTCACGATTTTTTTCCACACCCAATTTCCAGAGAACCTCAATGCTTCATGGTACTTGCCTTCCTCATTAAACAATTCTTCGAAAACGTTAAAATCTCTTGTAACTCCAGTTTCTGGATTGTATGACGAATCCATAGCTGGATAGATACGCATATGCTCTTGAATGCTAAACTTAGCTCCAGGATTTAGCTCTGCATTATATCTAATGGTATCACCATTTTTTTCAGTTCTAGCACCTGCATCTGTTACATCCCATCCACGTGTCACATCAACGTACGAACCTAAATCAGTTACAGTTCGATATGTATTGCCAGTATTGTTCCCGTACGTGAATAATTTTTCTATGTTATCGATGAAAGGCTGCTCAGTGTAATAATCTCGAATATAGAATTGGATAATATTTAAACCTTCCTCTAGCAGAATTCGTATCTGCTCCCCCCGGCTATGCATCGTTGAATAGTATTCAAGCATGCCATTTACAGTCACCTCGAACGATTCCGTAGCTCGTAATTGATGAGAATAACTAAACAAAAACCAACCCTCATCTTGCAAGTTCACTTCGGTTTGAGCAATCATATCCCCTTCTATAGGTTCATCCAGTCTTAATACATTCCCTGATCTTACCCATGGTGGGCTGCCCGACATCTGCCACTGATAATTTCTAATGCCTTGGCTATGGAGCGATGGTTCCCAATGATCAATCTCATACGTTGGACATATAACTTCAACTACACCTCTTAAATCTACAGTAGCCTCAGGGCCTGTTATAATTTCGTATTCAATCTTGGCTTGATTAGCTGTTGTTTCGGAATATTCCTCATTGAGATTCCACTCTACACCGTGTACAGATTGAGCATGACTACCATGCCTGCTTTCTCCATGCTGAGTTCTGGATTCAAAAATGTCATCAAAAAACAATTCATAATCTTTAGTTGGATAAGATTCTTTGTCTACTCCCATGTAGTAAGCAAAAGAAACTGTACCGTCACATTCATTATCCAAATCCATTTTCATCGTCTTACTTCGCTCTTCATCTGTAATGAACTGAGCTTGAAAGTGGGCTTGTGCAATGCTTTTTGAAGACTTTACATACCAATCACTATCACTTTCTTCCCCATCCAGATCAATATCTATAGGAGCAGGCGGCTTACGTGTATCCACAATCTCAACGACTTCAACATCCTTAATATAGATGCCATTGTTCTGCCATACTTCAGGTCTCATTTTGCGAATTAACCAGTCGAACTTGTACATCTGTCCTGGCTGCAACGTAAATGCAGCTTCCTGCCATCCGCTATTCTCGCTCCATTCACCTCCGACTTGCTGCCCATTAATATAGAACAGCATGCCATTACCGCGCTTGGCACTAGCCAGGTACTTGAACCTGATCTGTCCATAACGCTTCACACGCCAGTTAAACGTGATTTTGGATGAGTTTCCAATCTCCAGAAGCCCTAAATCCAGTTTTAAGATCATCTCGGAGCCAGATTGTTCATTTCGGCCTACGGAGTGAACAGCTACCCATTCCTGATCCTCCGTTGATGATACATATCTGAAGAAATCAGGAAATTTATTCGAGAACGGGACGTCCTTTTTCATTGAAAAGAGCGGGATCTCATATACGGTTGCATCAAAATGATTAAAGTAATTCCCGCTAAAATGATGGTAGTAGGGTGCCGGACAGACGGGCAATGACACACCATGATGACTACCTCCAGGCTTCTGGGCGTTTTCAAGAATCTTGTGAATACAGTCTTTCACCATTTGCAGTACTCGCTGATATTGTGTTTTATCTGGAGGCTGCTGTTGTTCTACCCACCATTCAATCCTGCGATACATATTCCATAAAGCTTCACGGCATCGTACACTCGCATACCAAGACTTATCTCTCAGATATTGCTCAATGATTTGATCAATACTGTTTTCCAGGGCATCCAATTGAACCGTCTGCCATCGTCCTATCTGACCGTAACCAGGATCACCTAGAATAGGATTATTTTCTTCGCCATGCCGGTCCGTTTCACTTCTCGGTGCATTGGGACTCTCCGGGAGATGCTCTGGATGGTTAGGATTGGCATAATCGTCTTTATCAGCTATCTTAGCTCTCATATTGGCGAACAACACGCCTTTTTGAAACATTGTAAATAATCCAAATGTATGACCCATAAAAATCACCTCGTACTCGCTCTATACGAAAAAAAGAACACTGAGTTAATCAGTGCCCGTTAAATCGTATTGTAGTTTGGAATCGGTATAGATTTGCAGTTTACCTTTCATGATGGATACTGAGATTGTGTACCATCGATCCCTCTCCCATTTAAAAGGTTGCATCGGAGAACCTACAGACTCTTTTCTACCCGCGACGACATGATACAGCTGCATCGGTGTCCTCATATCTAGAGCATTTGTAGAATCACCACCATTGACCATGAACATCCAATAGTTATTGGTATCTCGCATTTTAAAAATAATACCAACGCCATCGTCACCCTTCTCGTTCTCATCTACCTTGAAATCAACGGAGAATTTATACTGATCGCCCAGAAAATTATTCCGGTACCATCCGTTGATTTGAGAAGTTTCATTTTCACTGTAAAACTTGCCGAGGAGCTCATCCCGTTTCCAATCGCCGCCTCCGAATTGAACCCAATCATCCGCCTGAACAAGTTCAAGTGCATCCATCTCTTTGGAGTATGGGAAATAAACGTTAAACGGGTCATGAGGATCATACTCTTCGGGCACGCCAAAACCACCCTCCCAGTCTTCGGGATTCATTCCGTGGTCCAACAGATTATCGGTATAATCGAAAACAAGTCCCTGCGCGGTAGTATCCATAAGAGGCAGATATCCCTCAGTAATCCGATCCCGATAAGCCAACACCGAATCGACTTCAACATCAGAAGCCCGTCCTTCCACTTTGGCTTCGTGATAGATCTTCATAAGATGCGCTGTTCGTTCAGGCAAAAATGCAAAAAGCTGTTCCAAATACTCTGCACGCATCTCAGGTCGTTCAGCGAAAATAAAGCCCGTGATCACCTGCGTACATCGTTCCTCAAAGGTTGCGAATGTATCCTCCGGGTTCTGCAATTCAGACAAACGAGCATTCGCAAATGTTGCCTCTCGTGTCTGGTTCTCCAGATGAGATATTCGTTCATCCTCTCGTTCTGCAGTGATGACATCCTGTTGAACAAGCGCCACTCTGCCCTCAAAATCTGCATATGAAAAATCATCCACTTCTTGTCCAGATCCACTTAACTTGATTGACATGTTAGTATCTTCTGTATTTAATTCACCATTAAGAATATTCTTAAATGCAGTCGTTATTTCGTATTGCCCTGTAGAATCAAGTGGTCCGGTTTCACCGGATAATTCTGCCCCAACATTAGCGTGTTGCGCTAAGTTCGTGCCTGTCCATGTATAATCGATTAATTCACCATTCACATGTCCTTTCTTTCCTTCTGAACCATCTAGAAGAGAAGCATCTTGTTCCAACTTGCTAGCATTCAATTGCTCTCCCACTTGCCCATGCTGTTGAATTTTTAATGCTTCAGATATAGTAACAATTGAAGAATAATTTCTCGCCTTGTCACTCACTAAAGATTGCTCCCAATCAGCCTGGGAATTACCTTTTGTGCTTAACAAACTGGATTCAACTGTAGCCCGAAGAGGATTTAGAATTCCCGTTATATCTTCCTCAAGACTTGTCCTTCGCTCGCTCTTAGATCCGTTCCGTTGTTCCTCAACATACGAATCTCTTGCACGTTTATCTCCGTTGTTGGTAAAGTGATATTCGGAACTTTTACCACCCTTAGTCGCGAGAAGATTTTCTTCCAAATTGCCATATTGAGGCTTGGTAGAAAACAGCATTTCTTCAATTCGTCCATACTGAGGTTTAATTCCGAGTAGCTGCTCTTCTAAGTTCCCATACCGGTATTTAGTTGCCTGCAACTCCTCTTCAATCTGCCCATATTTGAGCGGCAAACCTCCAATGGATTCTACTGGCACGTCTGCGTACTTAGGTTTATCTCCGCTGTCAAGATACTGATCCATCAAACCATATTGATATTTAGTAGCAACCCACTGGCTCTCCAGATTTCCCTGTTGCGGCTTATCAGCTATCCACTGCTGTTCCAGGTTACCAAATTTGTATACCTGACCCAGAAAATCTTCATTCACCCATGAATCTTTCAATTGAGTAGCATGTTCAAATCGACCTGATTGCTCTGAAAATCGTTCTGAGTTCATGGCCAATTGCATTCCGTCCTTCATGTTTGCCTGTTTTAATTCCATATAACTGTAAAATGATCCTTCTGCTGTTACACCCAGTCGATGATTCGTTTCCCCCATATAACCATCATCCCATTGCATTTCACGCAAATCCTGATATCCAAGGCCATAGCCTTCACTAGATAGACCTTGGCGTAAAAGTGGATCTCCTAATTCATATCCCTCACTTGTATTTGCTTGACGAATTCCAGAAGTACTGGAGGTATACAACTGAATGACCTGTGCTTTTCTCATTTGTGAAGAAGCTCCTGAGACTATCTCTCCAGTCTGTTGAAGCTCACGACTAACAGGACTGCCTAAGTTATATTCCTTACTCACATGCGCTTGTTGACTGAAACGGGAACCAATGGAGTACTCTTCGCTAATATGCAGTTCTCGCAGATCTGTCGAACCCGCAACGTATGTATTAGAGTGCTCGCCTGACCGAAGGATAGATTCTCCTGTAGCATAATCTTGCTCGTTAAATAATCCAGCTCGATCGTGATTAGAGCCATCAACTGTTTCATTCACCATGCCGAACTTTTCCTGTGAGTGAGCAGCGTTCATTTCTGATAGATCCTCATCAAAAACTCCTGGAGATGAATCAACAAAACCAAGTGGAGTATCAAAATTAAAAGTAA
The DNA here is from genome assembly GCF_012912005.1 of Paenibacillus sp. SZ31. Taxonomy (GTDB): domain Bacteria; phylum Bacillota; class Bacilli; order Paenibacillales; family Paenibacillaceae; genus Paenibacillus. The sequence continues at coordinate 154,824 of NZ_JABBEA010000013.1, read as the reverse complement.
TCGGTTTGGCATCCCAATCCGCATAAGTCACCTCGATGGTTTCTCCGCGCCGATCAAACTTTGAACCCGTATTTTGCTCATTCAGCAACCCTTCTTGATTATACTCACTGTCCTTTTCCTTGAAGGACTCGGACATTTTATCATCTACATTCCCCTGACGGGGTAGGTGATCTGCATCTAGATATGGTGTGTCTGTCCATGCATCATCGGGCTCTTGATATGCTTCTGGCATGTCCATGTCGATGATAACTTGTTTCAATTCTCTAATACCCTCTGAACTGAATGTAACGAGTCCATTATCACTTTGTTTATTTGAACACAAGATACCCACTTCAATTAATGCATCGATTCTCTCTCGAATTCCAGTAAGAAGGTTTTCATCCATAAAGGCGACATCATCGGTCTGATACACCGCATCAATCATCATCTCCAATACAAGCGCAGGGCGTTCTAATAATTCAGCTGCCAGCAATGAATCTTCCAGATGACCCGGATATAATTTGTTTCCAATCGTTCCACCATCACTGATAAACTTTTTTAGTAAGTCATCCAAGTAAACCATATGCTTCTGCGTCATATTTTTTAGGGATTGCCACAATTTCTCTATATTGAGCTCTTTGCTGCCTTTAAGTGCTACATACATCTCATCGTCAAGAAAAAGGTTTTTACTATCCCTACTCTTCAGCGCCTCGTAGACCGTATCTTCAATCGTCAATGTCTTATCTTCACGTTCTCCACTCAAAGCTTGGGGTAACCAGATTCCTTGCTCAGTAATGCGGTTACCCGCACTTGAGGATTTCAATTCTATCTCATATGTATCCGTTCGCTCGGCAGCCAATTCTGTTTTGGGAATATACATAGCTCGCGGACCAACATGACCCGTATCGAATTGGGAAGATACAAATGATTCAAATTTGTCGACCCTGCGTCCTTCTGAATATTCTCGAAGGAGATGTGCAGCTTCTTTATCTACCCGAGTGCCCTCAGGTTTATCCCTCTCAACATTAGCGAATTCTACTGTATCTCGATGTGCTTCGGGTTTATTTCGCAAGAGATTTCCGAACTCCGTAGCATCCCTTGATGCAAGAATTTGCTTATTCGTGTCCTCAACTGCTCCAAGTACAACAATAAGTCGGTGAGTCTTGATTTGCGTATTCACATCTTCAATATAAGCAGGATTATGATCTATGATTCTTTTGCCCCATGGAAACTCCTGATCTATTGTTGCGGAATTATGACCTATAATACGTTGTCCTCTTGGAAAAGCATTTTGGATCACCCAGGGATCACTACGAATATCTCTTAACGCAGATGCAGGATGATACCTATTGGCTGAAGATCTGTCCATATAGGTTTGCACACCTTTAGCCATGCTTCCCCATAGACCTTCCTTATTAATCAAGGTAGGTGCTGTCAGTCGGCTCCGTTCCAAATTCATGATCTCGTTTAGAGAAATAATATCATGCTCTGCGCTTCGTCTATATAACTGTGTTTCCGCTAAAAGCAGTTCTTCATTCGTATCTCTTTCCATTCGTAGAGACTGATGTACCACACTTGGGAATTGGCGTGTTTTCAGTTTAGCCAGAACAGGTGGACGCATGATTAACCCGTTTTCGAAATCTTTGCGTTGCCCCCATTGTTGTACATACTGCATCTGCGTTTCAAAATCAATATTCCGCAAGGCTTGATTGAACTGAGCCAGTTGACCTTCGACCTGAAGATTTCTTTCACCCTGATCTAGCTTATGAACACTGATTTCTCTCGTATGATCTATTGAAGAGAGAATTTGCTCATGTACAATTTTCATATATTCTTCTTGTAGGGAACGTGAAGAATGCCCTATTCGTATGTCATGATCTATGCTTGAATCCCGTTTATAGGAACGCTGGGAGTTACTTATAAGCTCCTTGGAGGTGTTCCGATGATGGGCTATTACAGCTTTTAGCATGTTTCCATATGAAACATCGAGTTCACGCCGAGTCATGGATGAAGCCAAGTCCAGCTTGGATATCGCAGTATCTTTCAGTCTCTCTTTAACACTGTCAATTACTCTAACTATGATGCTGCGTCGCTCAGTTTCTTTCAAAGCACCATCCATCACCATTTGCTCCGTGAGCATCGAAACTGTCCGATTGGCTATCGCTAATATCTCAAGCCGGCTATGCTTCTGATGATCTCTGGCTGACGCCATGATTCGTTCAACCACGGTTTCAACTGCATCATCTCGCTCGTAATCTCCAAGATAATCCAGAATGACATCCTGATCCGTGAAACGAACACCCCATTGGGAGGGATGAATTTTGTCCAGATTTTTCAGCAAGTTGCGTGTCACTGTAACATTTTTGAATATTCTTAACTCTTTATTATTATCAACACGCCATGCTTCATCTTCCGTATGTAACTGTCCCGGTTGCAGCCACTGCATTCGATCAGCAGCCTTTTGCTCAGAGCTATCCAGAAGATTGCTATCTCGAAGAGGTGTTCGAATTCCTTCCATCGGTTCTAAGGGCTCAACGGCACCTAATCGATTACGCATAGCCTTAATGCCTTCTTCGATCTCGCTTTGTACCGTATTTCGTTTGTCTCCAATAGGTATCTCGTTTATCGCTACATGATTCCTTGTTCTCCCATCAGACAGAACGATAAATTGTTCTTCTCCTTCCAAATCTCTTTTGATGGAGTCAATCAATTCGTCTTTTATCGTATCATCAGCAGCGTTCCTTGCCATGTAGAAATCCAGCATCAATATGCTGGCATAACGACTATAAGGAATATATACAAACATATAGTCCAAAGGCCTGCTTCCTGTACTGCCTATCCTGAGCAAATATCCCTGTGATGTCTGAACAATGTCCCGGATGCTGAAATAGTATTCGTTTGTTGTGAGCACTGCATCACCCCCTCCAAATAAAAAGGGAACTCCTGAGCGGAGTCAGGGTTCCCTCTACTGAATCTATACGATTCAGGTCTATGCTTGTTTACTTGAGTAACGTACCTCTTTCAGAATCGCTACGCCCATACGCTGATTAGCTGATAAGTTCATGAAGTTCTGCTGTGTATCTGTATCGAAATAACGATAAACCTCTTGATGCCAAGGCTTTCCTTCCACGTCAATAATCAACTCATCCAGGTGAAGGATATTATGTTTCGTTACCGCAATGCAGTTGTCAAACTGACCACGATATCCCTCATAGGGGTGGACAACATAAATTGGAGACAAGTGATATTTAGACGTCCATTTGGATGCCTGGAAACCCTGTGGTTCTAGTTCAAGTCCCGTATCCCCAAGTTCAGGATCAATAAAGGCTTTGCCTACTGGTGGTGCTTGAGTAATGAAAGAAGGATAGTGGCTTTGGAATTCAATACCTGATTTAGTTTTGAGCATCTGCAACGTGTTGTTACCTGCAGAAGTATACTGTCCATAATAGTATGTACCGTCTTTAGCAATTGTTGCGATATCCGGTTCATCAATAACTGCACCTGCCGTCAGCATAACGTTTCCGTCTACATCATTGAGGTTATATTTGAATGGCTTCAGCGCACCTACATAGAGGAATGATTTTTTATAATCCAGGAAATTTACAGCCGGATCTGCAACCAGAACCATAGCCAGACGATTATTCATCACATTGATATACATGTAAACCGGCTTTTCTTTGTTTCGATCCGTTGGCGTATGACTCTCCAGTGCCCACTGGTACAGTACAGGGTGACCTGTTAATTTGAATGTTGGCAGTGTCTTCACTGGCAAAGCAGCAGGCTCTTCTCCTTCCAGTCCTTCAAGCAATTGGACAGTCAATGTACTATGCTCTACATATTTAGGTGTTGGTGTGATCACTCGTGGAACGATGGCGTGATTCGTGAACTGTACATAATATTTTTTGGTGATTGGTTTTTCTGTTGTTCCGATAGTCATGGTGCCTTGAAGAATCAACAGACTGATACGATTTTCAGCATCCTTTTCCTCATAAAACACCTTCCACGAGTTATTCTCAGCTGTTTCACCCGCTGTTGATTCGAAGGGAAATTTCTCGAAAGCCGTAATCTCCTCCTTCAACTTGTTCAGAAGATCCTGGGATGTCGTAATAGTTTCTACATATTTGAAATTTGCCATGTAATGTTAATCCTCCTTATTTAATTTCCTTAAGTATTGCAATCGTTACCAGGTCAGGAGCAGGCGACTGCTTGAAAAAATTCATCGGTGATTTGATACTGAAAAATTTGTACACTTCCGTCCAATTACCAGCTGCAGGGTTATTATTATCTTTGGGAATCTCCGTATCTACAATCAGTTCATCCAGATTAACGAGATTCTGATCATATATCGCGACAACCCCATCCATATAACCCCGATAACCTTCTGCTTGGTGCACCAGATAGACTGGACTTGCATGGTATTTCCCAGTCCATAGTGACTTTTGGAAACCGTCCTTGTCTAACACTAGTTTAGACAGTTCTTTTGGGATACTTCCAACATCGGGATAATTCGGCAGCTGGGTAATAAATGCTGGATAATGAGCTTGATACAATACGTTACCTCGAGTTCGAAGAAGAGATACCGAGTCCATCCCGTTCGAAGTATACTCTCCGTATTGCGCATACTTGTCCGGATTCAAATCCGTTCGGATTTCATTTTTTGTGTATCCTGTTAGATCTTGTTTTAAGTCTCCCATACCTACGGTTAAACCAAAGTTGCCAATATGATCATGGTCATTGAAAGGTACGATTTTTCCAAAATAACCGAAACTTCGGTAATATCCATGAATATTTGGAGAAGGATCTCCTTCAATGACAACCGCAGCTCGGTCGTTATTGACTGAAATATGGTAGGCTACCAGATAATCCGGTCTCCGTTTTTTGTTTGGCAACCATTTTACGGTAGAGTTACGACCATAAAAGAAATGGGAAGCCGGACTGATCAGTTCAGTAACACCATCGAAATCCTTGTCCCATGTGATGGTTGGCGGCGTGTACAATTTAGTTGCTTCAGGATCATTCCACTGCTCGTACATCGCTTCTGCTGCTGTCTGATCCACCACCACGGGTGTTGACCCAGGTGATACGGTTGAAGGACTGCAGATGCCTTTGTATGTAGCTGACGGATCACCCTTGCTTAATTCGCCTACAAATCCTACACCATGCTGGCAGTCAAAGTAATTATAATCTCCGCCCGCAAAATTCTGAGGCTGAGTGAACATGATGAAGTAATCCCGAGAGGAAATCCCCTCTGGTACATCAGGTGTAGCTTTTAATACAACCTTTGGTGTAGTGAAACTGGTTTTTTCGGCAACATAGTATCGTTCTGTGAAAGTGTATTTCTCCGCTAGAATGGGCTGTTGATCCGAATAATTATAATAACCATTAACTATATATCTATTTTTCTCAACTCTGAACTTATATCCCGACTGTGTTAGTGCATAATCCCAATCTTTCGGGAGTTCCGTAAGCAATTCAAATTCATTCCAGTCAAGTTTATCAACCTTCATACCATTCTTCTTTACATGAACTTGCTTTACAAGATAAACCTTTGATCCCCACTGAGAATTTGCTTCAGGAAGTATTACTACAAGGCTTCCTGGCACTATTACAGACTGAGTTATCCCTACGCTATCAATGTACTCAAATGAAACAACTTGAATCTTCTTTCCCGTTAAATTGTTACCATAATTTGAACTTACCTCATAAAGGAACCCTTCTTCATCTACTAAAGAAGCATCGTCTTGAGTCTTAGTCAGACTCGGTAAGTTCGTAGCTATCTTTAATACATCATACAACTTACCGTCGGTGTGCTTGTATCTTCCTTGCACGCCCGTACGGGTCATCTCTTTGTAAGTCACCCACACATCTGACATGGACTCGTAGACTTTTTTCCATTTATTTCCTACATCCGAACCATCTGCAGATGGAATCTTCGCGCCTACAATGGCATCGGCCAGATTGAAAATAATATCCTCTGCTTTACTTTCACCTGACACGAATCCACTGAATTTCGTTAATGGTACTGTCTGTGCCATCGTCACCCTCCTTATCTCAAAAATTTGATGTTGTACCAGACCGACTTGGCTTCAGCCACCGCGTTGAAGAAGTCAAACTTGATGGTCGTTCCCGCCGGAATCGGGTAGACAATTCCGAAACTGTTACCCATGGAAACCGACTCGGGAAGTTCCTTCGTATAGATGGTATGACATACCTTCTCCGTCCCGATCATCAGCTCCCAGTAATCGCCGACACAATAGTGGCTCGCAGCAAACGCAATGCTCAGAAACTCTGTGTCATACGCCAAGGTGAACGTATCAGACTTGGTGGTCTTCGCCGCCGGAATGTCCAACATCTGTCCCCGAATGAACGGGATCGTCTTTTTACTGAAGTGTGGGTACGGCAGCTCGCGCACTTTGTCGATGACGCCACCCGCGATGTAAGATACATTAAATGCCATGGAACCACCTCCTACATGTTATATACGACTTACGCTCGTTCCAGTTAAGCGTCCTTCGTCATCATAATTTAGACCAATATTGTAAGTGAACATCGACTCTCCACTCGGATCATATGTACGGGCCGTCACCTGCGTTAGCCTGAAATACTTGTAATACTCATAATCCGGGTGGGAATAGCCCACTCCGGAAGGAAAGTCTTCCTCATCCTCTGAGCCGAACTTCATCCAGATCGAAACCTTCCATGCCGATTCATACAAGAGGTCTGCTCCAGTCACCCTGTCCGGGTCCTGCATGTGCTCCCGATATAATGTAACAGAAGGCTCACCTTCAAGAGGAGAAACATTCGAATTGCAGATACTGCTATATTTGCGAAGCTCCCGGTGGATTAGATCCAGCACGGGAAATACAATATTTTCATTCACAATGCCGGCCATTACACCATCACTCCCTTTCTTGCCCACATCATATCAATGACCTGTAACATGCCACGGTCAACCGAATAACTGGTTTTAATACTTTTAATCGTATATACAGCTCGTGTGGTGGTCGTTTTATCCGTCACAATGACGTTGTCGAGCAGATCAAGCGCAGGATTCGCAGGTATGGATACCTGTAGCGTACGGCACATCCGTTTCATATCAAAAAAAGCTCGCTCTGCCACCTGTCTTTTGGCTTCAACCGTCTTCGCCCAAGGAACGGCCAGCACCATGGTTCGGATCTCTCCTTTGAGTTCGAGCAAAATCTCCTTGTCTACGAAACTGCTCTGACTATCATTCGAGTCGATAACAACAATGTGGCTTCTTCCTCTGGACCAATCCGTGGATTTGGTAATGGAGATCAGATTGTCATTCTCGGAAAACTCTGCCACGACCGATTTGTCATAATTCAGGCGCTCCAATCGGTATGTACCATAACGGTCACAGTAGCTTCGATACGGAATCTCCGAGATCACCTCCTGTACGGCCTCCGTAACTTTGGCTGACCATTGCTCAAACGTCCTGCCATACTCCTCAATAAATGGATTAAGCCATCCGTTCGGTGTCAGCACTGTACTTGCATCCTTAACTTCAAACTCACCTTCTTGACCTGGTACCGGGACAATGACCCTACCCGTCTTCTGGTTCACCTCAATCAGATAGGTCTCGTCAATCACGTAGTCAGGATAAGAGCGATCCTCACTGGTTGCCCTCCAACCCACCATACCTGCATGTTTAACCAGATCTAGTACAACCGTTGATTTGACCCAGGCCGGCTTTTCAAATTCTACAGGCTGAGCTGGTGTTGGTGTAACTGCGGGAGTGGAGGTTGCTGTAATGGTCCAGCTTGCTGGGTCTGCAAGCATCTCCTGATAATTGGTCCATACCTTGTCCACCCAATTCTCCCGATCCTGACTCCAGGTCATCGGAGCAATGTCTCCTCCATTGTGGAAATAAAGTACATCGGCTTTTGAAGTCACTTTTTTCCCTCTGGAAGCCAGTGCTCTGGACATCCGTTCTGCTCCGCGCTTCATCTGCTCCTGAATTCCCTTGTAAAGAGGATTGCAAGCACTTGTACTAGGGCAACCATATCCAAGAATAAAGCTGCCGTTCTCATCTTTGCCCTTACCTTGTGTTCCGAGAACGGTCTCATGCCTGCATATCGCAAGCAAAAACTTATGATCAGGTACACCATACGTCGCAGCTTGGGCCTGTGCAGCCTGAATAATGGATGATGTCCGGTCCGTGCCAACTGCTGCAGACGGCAATGGATCTGGCACATTATCAATCTCATCTACCTCTGGATAGGCTTTTTTCTCAGAAATGACTTTCTCGATAATACGCTTGTACATATCTCGAGCCGTGATCTCTAGCGTGGAGCCTTCGCCATTGATATCCACCTTGTCAATCAGTCCCGTAAATACCCGCATCATGTGCTGACCATATCCCATATATATGCGTATCGGTGTGTTTTCACTCAGAACCCCGATATGGAATCCGTTTGCGAAATAAGACCATGGAGACGGTACGCCCCCAAGCTCAGGAAAGTGAGCAGGATTATAATCGGGGGAGAAGAATCCTCTCGGATTCGAGATGGTCAGCCGTGCCTCCCGGGCTTCAGAATCAAACTGATCATCGATTTCGGCACTAATGATATTATGAAGAACCTGCGTGTCCATATAGACAAAAGACCCGACCTGAATAACATCCGTCTCTGTCCTTCTATTATTGATAAAATCTCCGTAGCTGTTCGTTTGATAATATCCTTTAGACGGATCGAGCCCTTCTTCACTCTTTTGATTCTTCAACGGAGCAGGCAACAACTCTTGTATGCGAATATAATCGATGGCGAACTTTTTATACTTCTTACTCGAAGCAGGAACAGACCCGGTTGGGATAGTGGGGTTTTGTTTGCCCCCATACGTCACCTTAATTTTGATACTCTTGGCTTTTGCAGGAACCACGATATTATTTAATTCCGTGAGTTTGGTAAGATCATATGCCCCGTTAAACTTATTGACATAGGCATACGTTTTACCATCAATCACCACAGCGAAAGAATCCCCTTCCGCTTCACTAAAATTAGTCCCCATTCCAATACTAAGCAGCCCTTGCGTCGGCATACTCAGTTTCGTTACGTTAATCTCGAATTCAGCTACAGCAGCTTTGCCTTCAAACGTATACAGCAACTTGCCTCCTGAATCAAACATAGTCCAGCCCGATTCAATCTTGGCATAATCCAAAAATTTCAATCCGGTTGTATAAACGTTTTTCTCATGCCAGTTTCGTTTGTCGAACTTCTCATTCAGTTTAATCTCTCCGGGATAACCTTCGACTTGAACCGGCTTTACATCAGTAAATGTTGTTTTCGCATTTCCGTGCAACTTGCGCTGTCCCTTGAAATACAATTCAGGATTAACTGCCTTACCACCTTCTCCAGTTCTCGTTGTTGGATTGACTCCTTCCCAAATTTCAAAATGTAGATGTCTTCCCTTGCCCGCTGCACGTTCAGCCGCGGAAACCTTATGCCCACCGGTATATACACCGCCCGTATTGCCTAGTGTTCCAATGACAGCACCTTGAGCTACTTCATCATCCACCGAACAGAGAATTTCTTTCAGATGAAAATACTTGGTGATTACACCATTGGCATGTCTTATATTTACGGCATTACCAGCACCTTCTGTTTTATTCTGGGATATTCGAACTACCTTTCCTGACCAAGCAGCCAGAATTGGCGTTCCAATCTCATCAAACAAATCGATGCCTCGATGACTTCGAGAACCGCCATCTCTGGCTGCACCAAAATTATCTGTAACTTTAATCGTGAAAAATGTTTTACCCTTAACCGGAAAAAAAATCTCCTGGGTATTCGCTTGAGTCGAACCGTTATATATACCATTACTCGACTCATCCACCCACACGGATTCTGTACTGATGATGGGTACCTGCTCGGTTACAATATGCCTGAACTCTTCCGTCCGTCCAGGGATAAATGCTAACCGATCTACTTCGACACGGATATTGGGAAGCGCCCCTTCCCCCAGCTTCAGACGCTGGGATAGCACATTCATAACCTCATCCGAAATTGGAATCATATTGTAATCTCCCCCTTACTTGAATCGCTCAATGGTCCATTTCATGAATCGGTCCAGGAAAGCTGCGGCTTCAGCCCGAGTCATAGCAGAATTTCCAAGGAACCATACCTCTGCCTGTTCTGTGCCATTTGTAGGTCTCCCCATATCTGTTACTATTGCTGCACCATCCAGCTTGTTATTGATAGGAATTCCATTAATTAGTGGATCATTGTTCGCAAATGTTTCGTCTTCCATTTCCGAGACAGCTATTTTCCAGAAGGCATCCTTGTTCTGTACGACTCTTTCCTCTTTGTCACGATAAAAAATGGCTGAATCTTTGCCGACGTCTGCGAACCTCTCGCTCACACCTTTGAGATAATAGAACGTCACTTCGTCGCCCTCTGACAAAGGTTGATTAAAAACAACCGTATGGTTGTCAATTTCCGAATAACCCGGTGTTTCTTGGACTTTATCTTTTTTTGGTTCTTTGAATTTCACTGTAACTTTAAGTTTCTTTTTACCTGCCGGATAATTGCCGTTAAGTCTAAACACCCGTTGCCCTTGAAAAGCAGAAATGGTTTGATTAAGCTCCGTCGTTGGTGCTTCCTTGTCCGTAAATCTGGCATAGAACACCTTGCGTAACTTGTTAATCAGATGAAATGCTTCTCCACGCTGTATAATGGCATTAGGAAAAAAACAATTGTTGTATGCTGGTTTGAGGGTTGTGGCTTTGATATTTTCACTCATGAACTTGTTATTCTTCGTCCAATAATTGAACTTGCAGGTAACACCGTTCAGATTAAAAGGAAGAAACACCGAGCCCCCCGGGCTGATACAATATACATCCGTTCGGTAACCAATTGCCTTTGTTGCAATTTTGGTTACCGCCTCTGCATCTCCCATGGTGTCTGCCCATACCTCGGAAGGAATACTGAGTCTGCGAAGCGGCTGGCCTGCTGCATACAGATATTCCTGATGATTACGACTAAATGGATCGTAGAAATAGGTTGTCGCTGCACTAAGTACAGCTCTGGGCAGATCTCCAGTCCAGGACACAGGTGGCCTTTTCCAAGCACTGTCCAGCAACGGTTCTCCATAACTACAAAAGGACACCACCTGACCTGCTTTCACACCGGTATACAACTCCACATCGGTTAATCCCTTACTATTGGTTTCAGCCGTTTGATAGATCGTTTGAACACCATCAATAAACACATACAGTGGATTGTCATCTGTCGGTTTAATCAGCACAGGCAGACTAAATGAGGTTTGCCCCGCTTTCCCTTTGACTTCCTCATATACAAAAGGCTTGCCTTCCTCAAACTTGTTATAGTTGATCCCGGCCACAAAGACTTCACCATCTTCCAAAACCATATTCGTGGCTTCCATAACATCGTTATAGAACCAGTCCCCTTCGTTTACATCAACCCATTTTCGTATGATAAACACCTCCTATCTTTAGAATAGACAGAAAAGAGAGTAGGTCACCCTACTCTCGAATTGTTCGTTCCAGCAGACGCTTGGTGCGCATCAGGAAAGTAACAAACTCTGCTCTGGTTATATAGTTTTCCGGTCTGAAATATAGAATTGGGGTGCCATCCAATTGTGTTACAACCGTCAGCCCCAAATCAGCCATGCGTTCAATGGAATCTCTTGCCCAGTGATCCTTCCCTTCGGTCGTCTGTAAATCCTGAAACTGTATTGCACTCTTACGGTCATATCCATCTTTTTTGATCAGGGTCATGGTCAATTCGACCTTGTACCCCTTCTGATCTTTATCCATCGTATCCTGATGGTAGAAAATAGGGTCCACTTTGATGGATTCTACTACACCAACATAGATATTGCCCTTCTCATCATAAAATTTGTGTGTCCAGCCTACGTACATGGCGTAGTCGTGATAGGATTGCTTATCTTTAAACAGGATGTTAATGATCGCCTTGTACGAAGATACGCCCATCTGATGAAAATGCGAGGGAGCATTAATCATTTTAATTTCCCTCACTTGCGGATTGGGCGAAGGTGAAGAGTACGGATCAATAATTCTTCCGTTCACTGGCTCGAACTTCATGCCTGTATCTACTAACAGCTTTCTTTTATACCGGTCATTAACTAAGCCAAACGGGTCTTGCTGAGTCATATCAGATGCCCTCCTTAACTATTTTATCTGAAGATATGATTACTTCCCATTCTCGCACCAACATTGCTTGACATTCGATTTGCAATTCCAGGACTGTTCTGCCGTAGTGTCTTGTCCAACGTAGATGTCAGTCTCTCCACATCTTTTGTGCTGCCTGTCATATTGTCGATGTTCACGTGAACCGTGACATCACCCGAGCCAACCATCACACTTTTATGTGTATTGTTCGTCGTTATGTAGTCAAAGTAATCCATAACCTTAAGACCTGCCGGAATATTGAATGTGGATACCGGTTTCTCCATTTTTTTACTGATTTCGGCCAAATTCTTAGACTGTTCCACTCCAATGGAGCTAATCTCTTTAAGCACCGTCATATACTCATCCGAGTTAACGTTGAACCCCCCGTTGTTCAGAAGGTTTTTCCATTGCAGCTTGTAATCGTTCATCTTGATATTCATCTCTTGGGCACGAGCCCTGTTCAATGCTACAACTTCCGGTGCATCTTCCTTACCACCATTGGCGGCCAGGAGATCATACATTCGTTTGTCATAGTCCATCTGTGTTAACTCCAGTTGGTCACTCATCTTGCGTTTCAACTCATCAATTTGGCTATTTTTAACACCATTCAGTTCAAGTTCTGATTGAGCCTTTTGCTGTTTCTTCTCATTAATCTCCAAGCCCAGTTCGTCTTTCTCCTTGCCTTCAGCCATCTTATCGTACGTCTTCTGTAAACTTGCGATGGCCTTATCGAAGAACTTGATATTCTCTTGCAAATATTTCTCCATTAGCGCGCGCATCTGACCAGAATCTTCGCGAACACCACTAATCAACAGACGGGATCGAGTGACTTGGTAATTGGTTTCGTTATCACTTGTCGATTTATTAAGCTGCCGATTAATCTTGGCGATCATTTCATCAATGCCATTACTCTGTGGCTGAGGCGTATAACCGTTGGCAATAGTGCCTATTCCGCCCGCAGCAGGTATGTACTGCATTTGAGGTTGAATGTATTGTATCTGCGGTTGTTGTTGTGTTTTATCCCCAGGCGGCTTCCCAGACTCTTTATCCATTTGAATCTGGGCCTCTTTTTTCTCCTGCTCATAGTTGTACACTTTAGCCAGTTTCTTCTCGACTGCATCGCCGCCATCTTCCGACCATAAAGCCTTGAATCCTTCTTTGTAATCCCCAAATTTGTTATTGGTAGCATTGTTACCAAATAGGCTGCTGATTCCTCCCTTAACAACTGCGTCCATCCCAAGGTTAAGACCTTTCCACACTTTGCCTACAAATGAAGACTGCTCCATATCTTTAAAATCCTTGGCCAGTTCCTCTTTATTCGCTGCACGAATACTCTGCTTCTCCGCTTCCGACTTCCCCATATTACTCAGTGGATCAACTAAACCGGATACCACATCTACAGCAGTCATAGCCATGCCAAGATAAGGAACGGCTTTTAGCGGTTTCAGTATGGACTTACCTAACTTACCTAGCTTCGCCAGTTTACCGGGTATTTTCTCACCCCGTGCCACTCTTTCAGCATTAATCTCACGCTGAGTGATAATCTGATTACCGGTTCCACTGCTATTCTGCTGAGTTCTAAGTACATTACCGTTTGAGTCACGAATAGGTGCATCGTTGTTAAAAAAGGCTTTGCGATTACCGGTTTCCTTCATATCCCTGAATCTTTGAATTAATCCTCTCCTCTTAGGTTTGTCCTTCTTTTTATCCGAACCGAAATCCATAACTTCCTCGATCTTTGATGTCGCCATATCCTTGATTACATCATTGATAAGATCTTGATGTCTCTCTATAAAAGGTTTGTTTGCTGAATCTTTCTTCTCGTCCTCTGTGCCAGCTCCAACGCTTCCCGCAATACCAGGAGTAACTAGCAATCCACCTGAGCCATTCATCATACTCGCGAGCTGAACCTGTTCGAGTTCTCTCAGTTTGGATATGTATGCTGTAGCATCAATCATGCCCTGTCTAAAAGAAGCATTTAACTCATTGACTTCGGTTCTCAGTGTGGAGAGAACATCATTCAATAGAGCTGACTGCTTACGTAGCTTCTGGATCTCGGATTCGTACCGTTGAACATCGGTTGAACCGTATTGAAACTCAGCGTTTAGAAAATACAACTTATTTCGTAGTTCAACCGCATCGAGGTCCATGTCATCCATCGCCATCATCAAAACTCTAGATTGGTGTTCAAGTTGCATCATTGCTCTACTCGTGTCATCCAGTTCTTGTCCTAGAAACTCAAGACTTCGCTTCGTCTTTGCGATCTGAATATCGAGAGAATGCATCTCTTCTCGCAACAGAAGAAGTTCTCGACTATACGTTTTGACTCGCTTCTCAGCTTCGTCACGTTCTTCCGCATGAACGGAAGAAGCCGTTGTATTCCCATCTTGTATAGCCTGATTGTACATTTCATGTTGATGATCTCGGTTAGTCCGAGCCTGAAGTACATCATTTTGCTTGGCTGCGGCCCTGCTTTGAATTTCTGTTTTGCGATGATCCAGAGTCTGTAAACGACTCTGCTGTCTGCTCATTTCCTGCGTTACACCAGCACGCTGCACATCCGTGACTCCAAGTCGCTCGGGAACATCGCTTCCCGTATTTCCGACTTTCCCCGGCTCTGATTTTGTAGTAGCATACTGTTTCTGATCGCCTTCATTCATCACTTCACCGAACTTGTCCCACGCAACCTGAACACCGACTTCATCCATAATTCGGTTAAGCAGTTCCATATGATCAACAATGCCACCCGTACGATCTCCAATTAACCGCATGACTGCGATAAGATAATCGCCCAGCTCGGCAAATTCCTCTTTCAACCCTTGCATCGCCTCATGTGTTGCAATCTGAAATGCGATTTCGATCTCTCGTTGTCGGAATTGAAGGTTGTCTCTACTACCGGTGCGCTGATGAATCGACGCTTCTGCATCCGCAGTCTTCAATTGTTCAGCAAGAAGATCGAACATGACTCGATTTGAAGCAAAAGCTTGCTGCGGAGCCATATCTCCGGTTGCCTGAACCGACATAGCTGCCTTACTAATCCAGTTGGCTAATGCATCCTCTTGTGCAAGCGTTCCATCAATGTTACCAGCCATCGGAAGGGTCTGACGCATCATATCCATCAAGTCCTGAATGCCGACATCCAACATCGTTGAAGCCCTGATCATCATGTCTGTGACTTGGGACAGATCAAAGCCACTGCTTCCCCGTACCGAAGTAACAGCTTCCAGACCTGTTGCCATCTGTTCTACATCTGTATTGCCCGCTGAATGCAGCTTGGCTACTTCTTCAGCAAACGCGACAGCTTCAGATGCATGATCATAATTACGAGAACCAATGCGATAGGCAAGACCTACATCTTCCTGGTCCATACCATGTTGCAGTGCAATTCGTTGCAGGTTTTTAACTGTTCCCGTTTGTGTGTATTGCCTACTATCATCCGATGTTCCAGACCATCTAAGCTCGAAATTCTGGTTGGCCCGGGTCATCTGTTGATCCATCTGTTGCGACGAGTCAAGGGATTTCTTGAGTAGTGTTGATGAATACCCCTTGGTTTCACCTGATGAAATATATTTCATCATATTCATAACGGAGTCTAACAACTCCTGTGATCCAGCTGCCGACACATCCTTCATTTCACTGAAAGCTTCACGATAAAAGTGCTCCAAATCAGTAGTCAGCGTTTCAATCATTTGCGACTGCATATCACTTCTGATTGTTTCCACACGTCTAACCAACGTGCTAACACCTGAAGGGGATCTCCCTTTCAGCGCTGCGTTTTGTCCAGTTAATTGATCCATATCCGTTAATATTTCTTGTGTTAAGGAATGTTTATCTCCTTGTCCTTCTGTTTCAGTCAAAAGAATCACCGCCTTTATGCATAAATCCCGTTCTACCTGCATTTAGGCAAAACGGGATGTCTCTCTCTTATCCTCCGAGCGCTTGTGCAAGCATACCGATATCATCTTCTGATATCTCAGTGTAATCCTCATCATTGAAGGTTCTTTTACGTCTGACGGTGCCATCTTCTTCGACTTCCTCGCCTCCACCGCCACCGAACATGCGGAAAGGTGCTGTCATAAGTTCAATTTCAAATTGAATATATTTCTCGGCTGACTTGCACAGCTCCGCAACCTGAGGGAGTGTGTACTCCCAAATCTCCCACTTGTTCAGCCCACAGTGTTTATGGAGGGTGAAGAAGATTTCTCCCCAGTGAACGGGTTCCTGTGTTTCCGTATCACGGATTTCGGTTCCCTCCAAAGACTCCCCCTCAGTGCGTTCTACTTTTTTAAACCATTGAGCCCTATGAGCATATCAATGACTTTGCGAGCTGTGTTCAGATCAAGATACTCATCCAGATATTCTCGATTGATGATATACTCACCGTGCTCGTCTTTGGTCACGATATGAGGATAATTTTTGAACGCCATTGCCAATACATCAAATAAATCCTGCTGCCGCTTTTCGTCCAGTTCATCATTCTCAGTCGGAATGAAGTTAAGAATAATGGCATCAATATTCACCGTCTTCAGTAACTTCATCAGACGACGGGCATCCTTCAGGTTACATGGCGGAATACGATATTTCCGTCGATCCCGCAGCGTAATAATTTCATCATCTTCAAAGAATGCACGCTCAGCAGCTTCCACTTCCTCCGGAGTAACCCGTTTGTTTTCCGGATCATCTTTGATTCGTTTCGCCGCTTCCTCATTCAGCTTTTCCGCAAGTTCACGCTCGGCTTTTTCTTGTTCTGTTTCCATGAATTTAAAGACCTCCCCAGGACATTCTCCCCCATATAATAAAGAACCTGGCAAGGCAAGGCTCTGTGAAGGGGAGGACACAGATGCCATTTGATACCTTGCCAGGAGCAATCAACCTTATTTAGATATTAGATCTTGCTTGGTGCACTAAAACGTTTAATACTGCCGATTTTTCCGTCAGCACGTTCAGGATCAAGAATCTGCAAGGAGATTGCAGATGCAGAAGCGGCAGCGCGCTGCGCATTGATGCTGAATGTTCCTTTTGCACGGCACATGTACAGCTCGGTTTCAACACCTGCATACGAACCATCTTTTTGCTGGAACGTACCGTGATGAATGACAGAGATCGGGAATGGTACTTCGTCAACCAACAGATCAACCATGTCTACAATTTCTTCACGTTTGTAGTTCAGTACAATCTCCTTGTCGATATGGGCAGCATTCAGAATGACTACACCTTCCGCTTCATCGTAGAAGAACGCATTAGGTGCCACCGCCATTCCTTTGGTGCTGAGTTGTTTCAGCAACGTGTTGGAATCTTTGAGACGAACTGTAATACCGCCGTTCTTGTCATAGATTGTACTTGCGTATTTCGGCTTGGCTTCAGCAAATCCAGAATTGGATACACCTGCAGCCACTGTAGACTGCTCATTCAGCACCCATACATAAGACTTCACTTGTTCTTGTACCGTTGAACCCATCATCAGCTGGATCGCATCCAGATCGAATTTGGCGTCTGTTGCCGATACTTCGATCGATTTGGACTTCACCAGTACATCAATGGCGAACAGACCGTCGCCACCAAAGATGTCCTCAAGCTCCACGTTAAGGTCAATTTTCAGATCTTGCAGGGTACCCAGGGTAACTACCTCAATTTCGCCCATCGGATCTTTGGGAAGGCGTTTAGCCATAAAAGTACCTACACCTTTGATAATCATTTTTTTAGCCATTGAACAGTCCACTCCTTAGGATATTATGTATTTTTAGCTACGGAGACTTGCTTAAGTCTGTACCAGGTTAAAAGACTTCATGATCGGGAGATCCTTCTTTAACCCGTCTGGCTGTTCGCTGTCTCTGCTTTTTATAGTGTAGAACGCTATCTTCATTCCCTAACGATAATGCAAACGAAATATATTGAAGCACGAATATGCCTGTCATTGCAAAAGGAAAAGGCCTATATACGATCAAAGAAAAGACCCCTACATTAGAGGGGCCATTCTGTTTGGCAAAGCATCTATAATTTGGGCTACCTGTTCTGCTCGTTCTTTGATCTCATATTCATCGGCAGTAACCAGATGAACATGTGAGCAGTATTTGCCATGCTCATAGATTCTCTCAGGTGTAATGAAGACAACGTCAGCAACTGCTTCCATCTTGTGTTTGTGCTTCTCATATTGATCGGGATCGGTCAACGAATCGAATACGACCAGATCAGGATATGCTGTCTCGACAGAACTTGCCAGCCGACTATCGTTCACCCAGTAGATCACGCGATCACCTTGAAACAGCGTACGGACATTCTGTCCTACACGGGCCACGACAAAGTTTGGAAGCGCCGGATGAGGATACTCCAAGGCATCTACCTGATAGAATTCATCACTGGAATTGATATATATTACATTGTAGCCTACTTCCGCGAGTGCCTTTAACAGCCGCTGTGGTCGACGCCCAAATCTTTCACTATGAAAATCGATCGCAGGCAGATATACAATCGTTGTATCCGTGTTTGGGATGTATGTCGTAACATTGAACTCCGTCGTGTCAATCTTTATTTCTTCAAGTTCAATTGGCGGTGGTGTAGATTGGCTACCAAACATTCGCTTAAATATCTTTTTCATTTTTTCTGCCTCCCATGACCTGATTAATCATCTTCACTGCATCCAGTGCCCTGCCATCCCAGCTATTAGACTTTGCCACTCTTACTCGTGCTGCAATTTTGGAAGCACTATTCTCACGAATCGCTTTCTCCAACATCAATCCACAATTATGCTGATCCATAAAGTAAGTTACATCGCTGTATTTATGAACAATTTCCTCCATACGAGTCGTCAACACAGGCTTGCCCGCAGACAAGTATTCGTAATATTTGATTGGATCGCAGCCACGGATCATCTCTGTCAGCTTGAATGGAACGATACAGACATCAAATTGGGCAATGTAGGCGGGAAGCACTTTGTAATCTTTGTGCGGAAGACAAGTCACATTGGGATGCACAATATTTTTTTGATAGAGGGCATTGTTTCCAATTAGAACGACACGATAACCTTTATCTGCAATAGCGGTAATCAGTGAATAATCCACCCACGATGCCATTGCCCCATGGAAACCCACGATCTTTTGCCCATCATGAACATCGGGAAAGTCCGCCGGTTTGGGCAGAATTGCCCGTGCTTTCTCAAAATGATGAACATCTGCCCCATTCGGGCACATAAAAATCGGTTTGCCGTCATGTTTGTGGGCTTCATACATCACCTTGGCAGTCGTAGCAATAAGATCCGCACGGTCAAAACATTTCGGGATGTAGGATTTCCACACAGCAAACTCGTCAGCCGAATTATCAAGGTAATCAAATACGGTAAAATCAAACTTCCTTCCATCCGAATAATTGTACTGACCTGGATTCGAGAACCAGAGTACCTTCTTTCCTTTGACCAGGTGATCGTAGTTCACACCTTTTTGCACAAGGAACAGATCCTCATTTAACCTTTCAATCGGGCGGCTCTGCTTTCTGTACGTTTCTTCATTGATAAAGATAGCCCGTACACCTGGAATTTTGGAGAAGGCGGTCATCAATTGCTGAGGACGTTGGAACAAGAGGTTCCAGTCAAGGGCGGGCGGGTAGACAATGGTCATTTCTAAACTTTCAAAAACCGGATTTTCTCGTTTCTTTCTACGAAGCAGCCAATTGAGCAATCAACTCCACCCCTTCCGCATAGGCATGAACGGGACGCAACCGAGTATCTACAAACAGTTCAAACCCCAATCTTCGAGCTTGCTCACAGAATGGTGCATCTTCACCTGTTGGATGAGAACCATATCGAACGCCTGCTTCGATCACTTCACGCTTAATTAAATACACGGCACCTGTCAGTTCTACCGGGAACAAACCCGCTTTGAATTCAGGCATATGTTTTCCGCCGATCATGGCATTATGAGCCTTCAACTTTGGATGATTCCGTATAAGCATGGCGCATACATCCTTGTCATTATCCATTAACTGCTGCAAGCTGTACTCCGGAATGATGATATCCGTATCAATCGAGAACAGATAATCACAGTCCGATTTCAGAAACTCATCCAGCAGCATATTTCTCAACAACGCCAGATTGTGATAGGAATATTGCCCACGCATATGACCGTATGTTCTCCCCAAATTGTGAGTCAGATAAGGAATCTGATAATGATCAAGGATGTGCTCCGTCTGATCTTCACTATCATTCAGGATGTACATATAATGCTTCTGCACAGCTTGTTGCTCAAGTGATTGCAAGTGCCGTTCCATAATCCAAGCCCGGTTTCGCACAGGACTACCTATAAATACGTTTTTCACAGTCCATCCCCTCTCCCTTTTTACCTAGTCTAGACTGTTCCTCAATAACCTTCGCACGTTGAACAAAAAAGGAATGATTCCTCAAAAGAAGAGAGAGAACGAAGCATTTTTCCTATCCTAGTACAGAAGGAGTTGATGAATATGTATACCGAAGAAACTATTATTCACACATGGGAAGAAGGTGACATGCATGCTCGGAAGTGTCGAATTAATCCGTAACTGGTTCCAAATGGCCTCTGATGGAGAAGCCCATGCTTCTGTTCGATTTGGAGATGCTTCCAATACCATTCTGGCTCACGATACCGTTCTAACTATGGATTTCATTAAGTCTCATTACGGCTGGTTGAACGATCCCACCTACTGTGGCATAACCTTACCCAATGCAAGTGCGAGAGAAATTATCGTACACTGCCTGCGAAAAGCGGATTACGTCGGACATCTGATTCAGACAGATCACTGGTATTTCAAGCCGTTGTTCGATATGTGTCTTGCATATTACAAGGTTGAACCCAAGGAAACCTTCTATGCTTTTGAGAATAATTACATCGCCCGATTCAAGTTATTCTATGAAACATTCAAGAATATGCCTATTCTAATCTGCGGAGCCAAGGCCGAGCAATATCGAGAAGTTCTGGAGCGGAGATACGGGTGGACAAGCATCGTGGGAACGGTGGACTGCCCCTCGTGGTCTCATGTGAGCACGGCATCCAAACAAATGGAACATATATACCAACAGACACCGTGGAAGCTCGCTCTGGTGTGCGCAGGTGCACCCGGTAAAGTACTCGCTATTAAGGCGAAAAAACTGCAAACCGTGGGTGTGGATTTCGGCTCTGGAGCAGATGTTGCCATTCAAGCTGACATCGAAAATCTGAATGCCTGGGATTACAACGGATTTCCCGACTATTGGGAAGGCAGACCCAAAAAATGACCCTCTCCGGGTCTTTTTTACTGGGTAAAACTGTGATTCTATTCCGATTTCATCGCCTTAGTGGCTGTTGATAATTTAAACTATCTGCCTTATTATTGTTAAGATAACTCCTAATCTAACCTGGTTTAAACTTGCATGAAGAGGAGCTCTGCTAAGATATTCAAACCGTTGGAGGGAAATGTAATGGCGTACTCGCAGTCAAAGACCGAAATAGTAGCAACTCATTTACGAACAAGATTTATGGAAGGTAACGTAGAGGGACATGAGATCGTTGTTGCCTTGATCAGTATGGTCAAAGCTGAGAAGATTAATTTAGATGAGGTTGCCCCTATTCTCTCTACAGTCTTTTTTGAACAACCGCAAGGTATTCTGTTGGCACTCGAAAAAGCTAGCACTCTGATTGATGATGAATTAATTGATTCCATTCTCCACGAAGTAAACGAAAAGGCTTAATCTTACATACAAGGGGAGAGCTTATCATCTGATTTTAATTTACATCAATCAATTATTCTCTCCACACTTTTAGATTGAATAGATTCATCACTGAGAAATTGGACTTTCTCCGTTATTTTCCGTCCTTCTCCGCTTATTCTAGTAGTATTACGAAGGAGGGGACACCGATCGAGACAGTGAATAAAGCCATTTTATTTCTAGCAGTTATTGAAACCATGCTTGAAGCGCTCCACCATACTGAAGTAGATCAGACCGAACTTGTGGATTCGCTTGTCATGTTAGGCTTTGATCCTATTGAGATGTTGTACGAGACAAATACGATTAGATCTTTCCAAAAGATATGCAGGGCTTTCGCAGAACTTCATCTTACAGATGAGGCCCTGAACACGTTCTCAAAAGAGTAGTTACATAGGCAGAACCCCACATCACAATGACGTGGGGTTCTGCTTTTCTATATTTTTATTTTCAACCCGGTTTGACCAGTTCAGCTTAACCTTCTCCATCCTGCCTCGTATAGGTCATCTAGGGACCATGGACATCTCCATCGCCCCTGTTGACTCTGACTTAATTAACGAAAGGATGATTGTATGAGCCCGGCCAAACCAACACATGTGATCGAAACGAATCAACTCGCTGTTATTGGAGTCGTCGATGCATCCTCGATTCAGACCCAATATGAACTTGAGTATCCTGATCATATCGTGATTATACAACATTATTATTTTTTAAAAGACCCAGCTCACTTTAACTCATGGTTAACAAGCAGGCAAGCATAGCCCCTTTTCAAGATGCACTTTAGGTCAGGCTTTTTTTGCGTCTGCGCTCATCAATTAAGACCTTCAGCAACAATAACTCTCCATAAGTCAACTTCTTCTTACGTACCTTCTCTACCCATGCCCAATCGTCAATTACTTTGTCGTTGTAGGCATCTCCGATGTACTGATCAAGTTCATTCCAGGCCCATTGTGCATAATCCAGAACCGTATTCATATCATCATCCTCCGTGACTGCTACTTCTTGCAGCGGGTTTAATTTTGTATGTACTGCTTGCTTAAATCTTTCATATTCACTTGGTTGTTTAATCCATGGGAGTGGGCATTCCTTCCATCCAACCACTTCTTTATGTGTGAAGAAAACGGGTGGGAAGCCCCGTTCCCTGATGAGGTATACCGCGAGGTCTACAACGTTATTGAATGTATCTTCATGGATACTGCCATCCTTTTCAATGCACATCTCAATGCCCACTGTACTATTGTTTGGATATGTCCCAAGCTTGGCTAGCGCTTCCTTCGTGTATGTTGCGCTCCCGCAGTGGTAGGCCAGTTCATCATCCGGTAGACTGTTATATATCGAAGTTCGATCTACCGAAAAATGTGCACTTGCATAACGGCCTTGCACTGCTTTATTGGAATCTTGCTCTGCCAAACTTGCAAAGTATTTGCTAATGTTCTTCGCGGGCGCTCCGGGAGAAGCCGTATAATGCATCACAATTCCACGTTTCGCTTTTAATTTCAGTCCGGCTCGACTGTATTTATTAACAGGTATGTAATCCTTGGTGATCTGTATCATGACATCTTCTCCTTGTCTTCAACTTGATCTTCATTACCTCGAAGCTTAAAGAGAGCTGAAGTGATAAACTTCGGTACAGGCAGGCCCAGTTTGCCCAGGTTTTCCAAAATACTGATTCCTTCGGTACCAATGATGAACATTAACATCGCATCTCTCATAAAATCATTTGAATTGCCTGCAACCATATCCAGTTGATGTGCAATAATGACAAAGACAAATGTCAATGACTTACGAGCAAGCCCCCACCATCCAACCCTGCTGGATAACTCTTTCCTATACCATGCAGACAGCACCCCTGTGATGTAATCCAGCCCCACAAAGATGGTCACTGCAATAAACAGGTGATCAATTCCTCCTACCAAATACACGACTGCCGATAGCAGCCAGCCAAACAAAACCATAAAAACGGTGTCTCTGTGCATTCACGTTCCCCCTTCAATAACCTATTTCATGTCTAGGTTAGGCGGATTACAGATATAAGTCTCATACGATACGGAAACCTCCGAAAAAACACTCACTATTCGCTAAACAAACAGCAAAAAATCCCTCACGCTGGGAGGCGAGAGGGATCATGAGGAGATGATTCAGCTATAGGTTGATGGATCTGGTGTAACAGGTACACCTGTTGTATTCGTTGGCGTTGTTGTATTACGTTGGAACATACCCTGAATTCTGTCGAGAACATAAGGGGTGGAGTCAATGAGTTTCTCAAATAGATGTGTTGAATTATCGAGTGGTACGATGTGCACGCCCTGTTTGCCTACGACCAGGAACGCGATAGGACGAATGGATACACCACCACCACTACCGCCTCCAAACGGAGAAGCAACTTTAGCTGAACTAGCATGTTCAGTTGATGTACCTGTAGCACCACTTTTGCCACTACTTCCTTCATTGACGTTAAAATCACTGCCACCAGCAGCGAACCCGAATCCTACCTTACTGATCGGCAGAATCACGGTACCATCTGGTGTTTCGACTGCATCGCCAACAATTGTATTGACATCCACCATGGCCTTGATATTTTCCATAGCAGTTTCCATTAAGCCTTGAATTGGATGATCTGACATTTAAATTCCCTCCAGTTTCAATGTAAGCTAGGTTTGATCTAACCATATCATCCCCAAACTTGAAGGGACTTATGTAAATAAGCAATCGAAGTATACGCTGTGTACTCCAACCTCACATTTTCAAAAACAGACCTGATATGATGGGAATTTATCGTGTTGTCCCACTAAGCTTTTGCTTTTGCTTCTCCTTCTCCTTCTCCTTACGCTTGCGGCGTTGTTCTTGAAGAAGCTTAAGCCACATCCGCCATCCGCCTTCGACTTGGAGCACACGGGTGAGTAGCGTAACTCCAGCGATCAAAAGAGCTGTAATCCGAATTTTCACTCTGCAGTCGAGCTCTGTTCTAAACTCCATTTCGTCTGACCATACCGGCATAACTTGAAGCACAGGTGTATCATCGAAACGGATCTGATAGGTGAGAAAACCAATGATAATGGACTTGATACTCCACACCCAGCCCGTCAGCACCGCTGTGTATGCTGCATCGCCAACCCCGATGTGGGTAGACCAGGATAGCTCAGTCATATGTACATGCGTGAGTGTTTGCTTGAGCCATAGCTTGAGCGCATCGGTCGCCCTTAGCATAACCTTTACATCTTTGGCCCACTTCTTGACTTTACGTTTGTTAACTCGCTCACTTCCCTGGGCTTCTCCTCTGGAGTGATTCATGGATTGTTCGGTCTTGACCAGGAAACCTTCCTTCATATTGCGAAAAACAATACTGGGGATTTCATAGTTAATCCGCACGATTCCATAGAGAAGACGAACATTAATATTGGCGTAATCATCACTTTTATGTTTACTGAATGTAAAATGTACATGAACATTTGAGATGAGGACTGCGGCAATCAGCAATGCGAACAACAAACCGATTCCTCCAAGCCAAATCCACACAGGCCTTACCTCCAAGCCCTCAATTCTTTTCTCGTCTAGTATGGCACTCTGGATAGGAAAAAATTCACGCCTGACCTAAAAATCCCATTTCATATTTGTTTGGAAACGGTCCTTAACCTTTTATATAAACAAATTGGACTAAAGATTAGTTACACTGGTCACTCCGATGACAGAATAACCTTCCGATCGCTGTTATCCCCAGATTTTTTTGATTCCCTTTTCTAAAGGGTAAATCCGAGGATAAAGGCGAACACTCCGTTTCTTCAGATTATTTCTGTCCTCTCCGTTATGTGTAATGTTTAGTTCAATTTATAAAAAAAGGCACAAAAAAACCGACCCCACTTTGGGTGTCGGTTAATATGAACTTGCAGATTAAAGTGAAGAATCCGTATTATCGTCTTCGTTGTCAAATTGACTTAGAACATCCGCCCGATCAGCACTTTCCGGTTCCAGTTGTTGCAAATCCAGTTTGTTGAATAACAGTTGTGTCTCTTCCTCCAGGTTTTCCGAATCTTCGAACAAGCCTAGTTCCGGAAGGTCTTTAATTGAAGCCAGTCCGAAATAATCCAGGAATGACTTGGTCGTTCCGTACAGAATTGGTCGTCCGATCGCCTCGGCCCGTCCCACTTCAATAATCAGATCCTTATTCACAAGTGTATGAATAGCCCGCTCAGATTTTACACCGCGGATTTCCTCAATCTCAACCCGTGTAATCGGCTGCCGATACGCCACGATGGCCAGCGTCTCCAGAGCCGCCTGGGATAAGGAAGTTCGTGCTGGAGAATACGCAAGTTTCTCGAAATACACAGCGTGCTCAGGCAAGGTACCCAACTGCACTACGCCGGCGATTTTGAGAATCTGTACACCTCGTCCCTGCTGTAAAAATTCACCAATCATCTCCTCAATCGCGTCCGTTACAAGCTCCACTCGCTGGTCGACGATCTCGGCAATTTGTTTGATACTCAGACCTTCTTCTCCGGACAAAAACAGCAGGCCTTCAATAATCGATTTCAATTTCCGAAAATCCATGATTCTTTGTTTCCCCTCTCCACTCCATAACGATATCCTCAAACATCCGCTCCTGATAACAGACAATCTGCTTCATCTTCATCAGTTCCAGCACCGCCAAGAAAGTCACGACAATCTCATGGCGATAGATATGCTCATCCATCAACTTGGAGAACAAAAGTCTGCCTCCCGGCCCCATACTTTCCAAAGCGCCGATGACATCCCGTATCCGGTCCTTAACCGATATTTCATCCCGTTTGATCCGGGTTACGGTTGTACGCTTCTCAGCCTTGCGTAGCGCCTTCTGAAATGCAGCAATCAGGTCAGAGGTGTGTAATCCCTCAACTGGGTTCGAAGGGGCTTCTACAGGCATATAAGGGCGCAGATCCTCGGGCTCTTTGGAAAAAATAAGGCTGCGTTCCCACTCCCGTTCATGAAGATGACGCGCAATCCCCTTGTACTTGCGATATTCTATCAGACGTGCGATCAACTCTGCACGTGGATCATAATCTTCTTCTTCCATATAATCATAATCCTCGAAATCCTCAATTACCGGTGGTTTTGGCAATAAAAGTTTGCTCTTGATCGACAGCAGTGTTGCTGCCATGACCAGAAATTCACTCGTAATATCCAGTTCCAGTTCCTGCATCGAATGCAGATACGCCATGTATTGATCGGTAATATCGCTGATGGGAATATCCTGGATATGAATTTCAGCCTTATCAATCAGATGAAGCAGCAGATCCAAAGGCCCTTCAAAAGTCTCCAGTTTGTATGTAACTACCGTCACTAGACGAATCCTCCCGCCAGAAAAATACAAAACCCTGCTAAGCCGTCCGAATCCGGTTTCCCGTTTTCGTCTGCGCAAAGCAGGGCACTACTATTAAATAAGCACTATTTTAGCTGTTTCGTCAAGTTTGCCATCTCAATTGCCGCCGTAGCTGCATCCCAACCTTTGTTACCCGCCTTGGTTCCGGCACGTTCAATTGCTTGTTCAATATTTTCAGTTGTAACCAGACCGAAGATCGTAGGCACGCCTGTTTTCAGGTTAATTGCTGCTACCCCTTTAGCCATCTCGTTGCACACATAATCGTAATGAGTAGTTGATCCACGAATAACAGTTCCCAGGGTAATCACTGCATCATACTTGCCGCTCTCTGCCATTTTCTGCGCAATCAAAGGGATTTCGAACGCACCTGGAACCCAGGCTACATCCACTTCATCATCTTGCACGCCGTGACGTTTGAATGCATCAAGTGCTGCGCTAAGCAATTTGCTCGTGATGAATTCGTTAAAACGTCCAACAACAACTCCATATCTTGATCCTTCTGATACTAAATGTCCTTCAAAAAATTGTGGCATTCAAGTCATCTCCCTAACGGTATAATATAATGTAAGCAACGGAAATTCCGAAGTAATCACTTCCATAAATTACATGGTAAAAGTGTGTTCATCTACAACGCATTTACTCTTCGTTCTGCTCGATATCATCGAACTTCAGCATATGTCCCAGCTTGGCTTGCTTGGTATGAAGATAAACGGTATTATCCTCATTCTCCTCCATCTGGATGGCGACACGCTCTACCACTTCAAGTCCATATCCTTCAAGGCCTTTGATCTTGCGAGGATTGTTTGTTAGCAATCTGATCTGACGAACCCCAAGGTCTTTCAGAATTTGAGCGCCAATCCCGTAATCACGCAAGTCGGCAGCA
Source organism: Paenibacillus sp. SZ31 (assembly GCF_012912005.1). Classification (GTDB taxonomy): domain Bacteria; phylum Bacillota; class Bacilli; order Paenibacillales; family Paenibacillaceae; genus Paenibacillus. Next base: position 126,734 of record NZ_JABBEA010000013.1, on the reverse strand, counting down.
AAGCCCAGCTTCAGGTTTGCATCCACCGTGTCCAGACCTTCTTCTTGGAGCTTGTAAGCTTTGAGTTTGTTGATCAGCCCAATGCCCCGACCTTCCTGTCTCATATAGAGCAGTACGCCATTGCCTTCCTCATGGATCTGTTTGAGTGCCGCATCAAACTGCGGACCACAGTCACAACGATGAGAATGGAATACATCGCCTGTCAAACATTCAGAGTGTACACGCACCAGTACGGGTTTGGAACCATCAATCTCACCTTTGACCAGAGCCACATGCTCCTTGTTGTCCACAGCGTTTGTATAGGCCACCGCTTGGAACTCACCAAAGTCTGTAGGCATACGTACAGCCACTTCACGTTGAACCAGTTGCTCTTTTTCGTTACGGTAACGAATCATATCCTGAATGCTGATCAACTTCAGATCATGCTTGCGAGCAATCTCCTGCAGATCCGGAAGTCTGGCCATCGTGCCATCTTCCTTAATCACTTCACAGATCACGCCTGCGGGATACGAACCGCACATGATAGCAAGATCTACAGCCGCTTCCGTATGTCCGGCACGCCGAAGCACACCGCCGTCTTTTGCAATCAACGGGAACATGTGACCAGGCTTACGGAAGTCCCCGGCTTTCGCTTCAGGATCGATCAGACCTTTCACAGTAATAGAACGTTCATGTGCCGAGATGCCTGTTGTAGTATCTTTGTGATCCACAGAGACGGTGAAGGCCGTTCCATGGAAATCCGTATTTTGTTGAACCATGGGTTTCAGGTTAAGTTCGTCCGCACGTTGTTGTGTAATCGGAACACAGACCAGACCTCTACCTTCAGTAATCATGAAATTGATGACTTCAGGTGTCGCCTTTTCGGCCAAAGCGATAAAATCGCCTTCATTCTCCCGATCTTCATCATCCACAACAATGACGGGTTTACCACGCATGAGATCATATATGGCTTCTTCTACCGTGTCCAGAATGGATTGTTCTGACATTGGTCCACCTCCAGTTTATTTCTGTTCTCTACTTTCATTATGCAAATCCGTGATTGGCGAGAAAATCTTCACTGATACTGCGCGGCTTGCCAGCACCCGTCTCCTGATGTCCTCTCCCATACTGCAGCAAATGATCCACATATTTCCCCAAAATATCGCATTCGATATTGATGGTATCCCCTGTCTTTTTGACATTTAGTACAGTCTCACCAATCGTATGAGGGATAATGGAAACTGTGAATGCGGTCTGTGAAGTATGGACAACGGTCAAGCTAATGCCATCCAGTGTAACTGACCCTTTGGGGATCAGATATTTGAACAACTGGTGATCATCCGGCTTGATCTCAAACACAATTGCGTTCTGATCACGAGTGATACTGCCGATCACTCCAGTACCATCGACATGGCCCTGAACGATATGTCCGCCAAAACGGCCGCCTGATTGCATGGCTCGCTCCAGATTAACTTTACTGCCAGATTGCAACTGACTGAGATTGGTATGACGATACGTTTCAGGCATTACATCGGCGGTAAAACCTCCACCTTCCAGCGTTGTCGCTGTCAAGCATACTCCGTTCACTGCCACACTATCGCCAATCTTTAGATCGTCCATGATGGCGGAAGCCCCGATATTCAGGACCATCGCTTCGCCCTTCCGACCAATACGCCGAATCTGACCAACTTCTTCCACCAAACCGGTAAACATGCTGCCGCCTCCCTCGATCATTTCTAAGGATCCTTACTTATTACTTTATGATCCATTTATTTATTCAGGCCACACCGGAATACCGCCAATGCTGATATTATCTCCAACTTGTTCGATTTCCAGCTGATTCAACTGAATCGCCTGATTCATACGTTCCACACCCTCGAAGCGGAAGCTTCCAGGTGTATCATAACCGCCTACAATCTTAGGAGCGATAAACATCAGCAAGCGATCGACCAACCGTGCCTCCAACATGGCTCCATTCAGAGTGCCTCCACCTTCAAGCAAAATTGAACCGATCTCACGCTCACCCAGCTTGCTAAGTCCGCTTAACAGATCAACACGTGGTCCAGGACCACAGCGTATAATTTCGATGCCGTAGGCTTCCAAACGCTCAGCAGCTTCAGGACTGGCTTCGTCTGTTGTCAGTACCCATGTTGGGGCTAGACCATCTTTAACCATCTTGGCACCTAAAGGAAGACGCAGCTTGGAATCCACCACAATGCGTACCGGACTAATGCCTTCTACTTGCAAACGGGTTGTAAGCTCCGGATTATCGGCAATAACTGTGTCCACGCCAACCATAATTCCCTGGTGACGATGACGAAGCGCATGAACAATCTCACGAGCGGGCTCGTTGGAGATCCACTTGCTGTCTCCGCTGCGAGTAGCAATCTTTCCATCCAAAGTCGTAGCCGTCTTCAGCGTCACGAAAGGTAGACCCGTTGTAATAAATTTAATGAATTTTTCATTCATGCGTCTTCCACGCTCACGCAATACACCAACTTCAACTTCAATGCCTTGTTGACGGAGCATGCTTATGCCCTTGCCGGATACTTGCGGATTTGGATCTTCACAACATACCACGACACGTTTCACCTTTTCATGAATCAGGCGTTCACTGCAAGGTGGCGTCTTGCCATAATGACTACAGGGCTCGAGTGTAACGTATACCGTACTGCCCTCTGCGTCGCTTCCTGCCATGTTAAGTGCATGCACTTCCGCATGACCAGTTCCACGTTTCAGATGGCTTCCCAAGCCTACAATACGCCCTTCTTTTACAACTACACATCCAACGACCGGATTAATTCCCGTCTGTCCCTGTGCTCGTTCCGCCATATCAAGTGCCAGTGCCATATAAAATTCATCATTGATCATTTCCAAATCCGTTCACCCCGCGGTTTAAAGTCTTAGTCTTAATTATAAAAAATCCCCGTCGAACAATCAGTTCGATGGGGATGATGAGAGACAAATGTCAACAGCAGGAGTGAAATGGATACAGCACGCCAACACTTTGCCCAAAACTTCATTTCGGGCAAGTGAAAATAGACACATACCTTAATGAAAATCAATTACAGGTAAAGAGCTTCTATAGTGTGGCATATGTATGGAACTGTCCGGCGTATCCGGATCTTCCCTGCACAGTGCATACATCACAAATAGTGACTGTGCAGCAATACTCCTGCTGAATGCAAACCCGTTAGGTCTGCACCTCTCCTTCTCCCATCCAGACTATACTGTCGGTTCTGGAATTACACCAGATCAGCCATCTGCCATAGGCAGACAGGTCACGGACTTTGCATCAAGTGCTGGACTTGTGTCCTTACACTTCCTGCATCACCGCCGGTAGGGAATCGCACCCTGCCCTGAAGGATTGCTTTCGTTATTAATTGGATGTTAGCACTTTAATGCCAAAAAATCAATTGTTTTTTGTTCCTTTTTGTCACATACTAACTTTTAATAAGCTAAGAAACAACAAAAAACCGCTTCCTCCCAAGGAGGCACGGTTTTTACTTGGAGGCATTTCACATCCATCCATCGCATCATTCTACATATCAGGAAAACACCAGCTCGCCATATGCTTCAATTCTTTGGCATTATAAAATGGAATGCGGTCAGGTTCTTGCAGGGGCGAAGCGGGAAGCGGAAACTCTCTTGCCACTCTTCTGACCCAACTTGTCGAGTCGATCGCGATAGCAGAGCATTTCCAGCGTCCATTCGTTCTCGGTCGAAACGTCCCATGCAAATCTGCTTTTGCCGGCATCTCTGGAAAGACACCATCCAGATATTCGACGATGACACGCTTGTCTCTCACTTCATGACAGTATACCGTCACCCATACCCCTTCCCGGACCCGAACAGCATATACATCTCCAGACTGTACCTCCCCGGTACCTGCATCAGGAGATGCCTTTGGTACTTTTCCGCGAACACTTCTCTTCTTCTCCAATGCACCTAAGATCGTGTCCTTTACTGCTGGACTCACCTCAGGCTTATCCGAAAGAGATATGTTACTCAGATCAAAATCATGGAATATCTTGTTTAGGTTGTTCTCATTGATTCCGACAGATGAGTCCCACCACGCCAGAGGCGCCTGCACTTCAACCCGAACATTGGGGCGCTCGTCACGCTGTATGTAAGTCGTAAATTGAGTTATCATTCCGGGACGTTCCGGCGTATCCAGTATGCCAATCAGGGCTAACGTCTCAAGCAAGTCACGATAGGCATATTCCTTTTGTGTAGGCAAAAGACGTTCCTTCTTGAGCGCAACTGCTGCCTTACTATAGCGTGTTTTGGGAGGTAATTCGCGTAGCACCGTTAATGCTGCACGGAATGTCCAGCGGTCGTATTCATTGGGTATTGGAAGCTCCTGTGCGGCAGCCAGCTCTCGAAGTGCCAGCATTTGTCCAAAGGGATCACCGTCCAACGGGGTTCCATTGGTCATGCGCCAATACCATTGCAACGTCGTGTCGGTGGCTTGATCTACACTTAATCCGCAGATCTTACAAGTGCTCGAAGATGGATACGGCGTGTGTTCATGGTCTGGCATACTACTTGCAATAAGCTTGCCCGTAAGAAGCGAGCGCCAGATCATGGGTGCTGACCACAAAGAAGAGACAAAGGCCTGCGCTGCATTCTCTATCGTCCATTGATTCGCAAGTTTTTTCAGCTCAGTAATCGTTTCATCATGTTGCGGACGCACAAATCGATTCGGTTCATGCCCGGCTGCCTCAAGAGCTTCTCTATCCTGTGCGGGTACACTATCCGGAACGACATGTCGCGATGCCTGCAGTTCTTCATCCCACAACGAACGATCACTATAAATTTGCTTTAACAAGCTTAGCTGAGAAACGATATCCAAGGTTCATTCATCCTTTCCAATTATCGATTTCGAATACGTGACATGTAAAAAATAAAAAAAGTGCTTCTATAAAAGAAGCACTTCATGTTTGGATCCAGTTAAGCTGAAGGTATTAAGCTTCTACGACTTCAACAGTTTCCATTTTGTCTTTACCTTCTAAAGCGTCTACGAACTCCATACCTTTAGTTACTTTACCAAATACAGTATGTTGTCCATCCAAATGTGGTTGCGGTTGGTAGCAGATGTAGAACTGGCTTCCACCTGTGTTACGGCCAGCATGTGCCATAGCGAGTGTTCCGCGCTCATGTTTGTTCGGGTTGATTTCACAGTTGATTGTGTAACCTGGGCCACCTGCACCGCTACCGTTAGGGCATCCGCCTTGAGCTACGAAGCCCGGGATAACGCGGTGGAATGTAAGACCATTGTAGAAACCGGAGTTAGCCAGTTTCTCAAAGTTTGCTACTGTGTTTGGAGCTTCTTGATCGAACAGGTCGATCAGAACTTCTCCGCCGTTTGCCAATTTAATTTTCGCTTGTTTCGCCATATGTAAATGACTCCTTTCGTATTGACCATCGTTAATGGTACCAAAACGCATGACCCTGGGCCAAGCATTACAGCACTTTTCTTAGTGTACACCGAAAATGTCTGGATCGCAAAAAAAACGGCAACTTTTTTCATGAATTAGCTCAAATACACAAAAAGCAGACGAAAAAGGAAGTTCCCTTTTCATCTGCTTCAACTGTAAAACTCATATATCCTCAATAATGTAGAGACACATTATCTTTTGACGAATTAGCGAGTTACTGGCTGTTTGCCAATACGTGCAGGTACCAGGTCATTCTGGATGATATCCTGATACGTCTCACGGCGTACAACGACATCCCCTTGACCGTCTTTGACAAATACAACGGCAGGACGACGAATCCGATTGTAGTTGCTTGCCATGGAGTAGTTATACGCGCCTGTGCAAGCTACAGCGAGCAGATCGCCACTTTCCACTTTTGGCAAGTCCAGATCCCAGATCAGCATATCGCCACTCTCGCAGCATTTACCCGCAACGGATACGGTTTCCTGAGCAGCCTCATTCGCACGGTTGGCAAGCACAGCTTCATACTTGGATTCATACAAAGCAGGACGTGGGTTATCGGTCATACCACCATCAACGGCAACATATTTACGCACGCCTGGAATGTCTTTGCTTGTTCCAACGGTATACAGCGTTGTTCCCGCTTCACCCACGATGCTGCGGCCTGGTTCAACCCAGATCTCAGGGACGGCATAGCCGATTTGAGCAAAATGATTTTTAACTGCATCTGTAATAGCCTTCACGTATTGCGCAACTTCAAGCGGCGTATCTCCATCGATATAACGGATTCCGAATCCACCACCAAGGTTAACCACTTTGAAAGCAACGTTAAGACGCTCATATACGCTTGCTGCAAATTCAGCAACACGTTGAACAGCCATCTGGAAGCCTTCAACTTCGAAGATCTGGGAACCGATGTGGGAATGCACACCGAGCAATACCAGGTTAGACTGCTTGGAAGCCAGTTCAATCGCTTCAAATGCTGTACCATTGCCGATATCAAATCCAAATTTCGAATCCGTCTGACCAGTGGAGATATATTCATGCGTATGTGCCTCAACCCCAGGCGTCACACGAAGCAAAATGTTTACTTTACGATTTTTGTCCGCTGCTACAGCCTGCAACAGATGCAATTCATTGAAGTTATCAACAACAAAGCATCCGATCTCTGCATCAAGAGCCATTTCGATCTCTTCCAGCGTTTTGTTGTTACCATGGAAATGAATGCGCTCAGCCGGGAATCCTGCTTGCAGTGCAGTAAACAGTTCACCGTCAGATACGACATCCAGGGAAAGTCCTTCTTCAGCGGCAAGGGCACACATCGCCATTACACAAAATGCTTTACTTGCGTAAGCAACCTGGAAGCCCAGCCCGGAAGCACGGAAAGCTTCCATATACTCTCTGCAACGCTCGCGAACCAATTGCTCGTCCACAACGTACAGGGGAGTTCCAAATTGTTCTTTCAGATCTGTTGCATCGACTCCGCCAATCTCCAGATGTCCTTGCGCATTTATTTTACTTGTACCATGTAAATACATAATCTGCATTCCTCACTTTTTATATACTGGAACAATTGATATTCCAATGATTTTACACCAGTATATCAAATTAGGCAGCGAGATGAATGGATTTTTCGGAAGATCATTTGTGTTTTTTACTTTTTCGCAGTTCCCCGTCCGGATCATCGGACATTTTGGTGTTGTCACGGGTTTTATTGAATGATGGACGTTTTTTATTTTCCAGCAACGGAAGCCGGAATAAAAAGTTGCCCAGGGCCTTTGCATTAAACGGTATAAAAGGCCAGAGATACGAAGAATTGTACGACCGGTGAACGGTAAGCGCCAATATAAGCAATGTACAGCCCACGACCAATCCCGGAACCTTGAATATCGCTACGGCAATGAGCAGAACTAACCTGACCAGCCTATTGGCGAGACCCAGCTCGTAACTTGGCGTGGCAAACATGCCGATGGCTGCGATGGCCATATAGAGTACAACTTCATTGACAAAATATCCCGTTTTCACGGCGATATCCCCGACCAGAATGGCCGCGATCAAGCCCATGGCCGATGCCAGAGGTGTAGGCGTATGAACCGCTGCCATCCGTAATAAGTCGACGCCAAGTTCGATCAGGAGAAACTGTAGAATTAACGGAAGCTTTACATTTTCCTGTGGACCAATGAAGTCGAGTCCCATGGGTTTAATCGAAGGGTCGATAACCATGAGAAGCCATAGTGGTAGCAAAAACAACGATATAAGAATCCCTGCAAAACGCACCCATCGTAAATAGGTTCCCATCAAGGCCGTCTGTCTGTTCTCTTCCGCATGCTCACACAGGTCGAAGAAGGTCGTAGGCAGAATCATCACACTGGGGGAAGTGTCTACGAAAATGACGACTCGTCCTTCCAGCAAATGAGAAGCTGTAACATCTGGTCGTTCTGAATAACGAACGAGTGGGAACGGATTCCATCCCTTGTTGATAATCGCTTCCTCCAGCTGCTTATCGGCGGCGGGAATACCATCGATATCCACTCGCTGAATTTTTTCCCGGACTGAATCCACCTGCACTTTATCCACAATATCATCAATGTACACCACGCAGACGTCCGTTTGTGTTCTCCGCCCCACCTGCATGATCTCAAACTTCAATCCAGGGTCGCGTATTCTGCGACGCACTAATGTTACGTTGGTCAGGAGCGTCTCGGTAAAGCCGTCTCTGGAACCTCGGACTACCCTTTCCAATGAAGGTTCTTCCGGTGAACGTACCGGGTAACTGCGGGTATCCATAATTAGGACCGAGCGATCCCCTTCAACGAACATTGCGCTCATACCGGTAAGAACCTTGTTGATGACAGCACTCATCTTATCGACTTTTTCTACCTGAATATGGGGAATATAACATTCAAAATAGGATTTGAGTGCGTGTCCGGACACGTCATCCGGTGTGAGATAGGTCAATCTTTTTAACACTTCAAGCAATATCTCATCCTTCGCGAAGCCGGTGATCATCAGCAATCCAACGTGCTTGCCACCCAGAACCATTTCCCTCATGTTCACGTCGAAGGATTCTCCAAGCCCCAGCACCTGTTGCAGGGTATATCTGTTCTCACTCATGCGTGGTGAAATATCATCATTTTCTTGCCAATACTGCACTGATTCCTCAATACTATCGGACATCTCATTCTGTTTTTTCTTATCGTACGCTTTCTCCTCTTCCTCCTTTTGAATCTCATAAGCCGACTTGTGTAACATCTCTTCCGTTATACCTTCACTATTTTCCTGGCCTGTATGTTCCGTTCGTTCATCCATTTTCCATCCTCCTATGGCCCCGAGCTACCGCTGATATATAAAAAAATCAAACAGGGAACCTGTCATTTTGCCCAAAATCATGGCGAGCAGTAATCCAAACAAATAAGGTTTCATGCCCAGCCTTTTGGCTAGCACGGGCAGTACATTGAGTACCTCAGTGAGCGCCGCGGCCAGCAGGCCGATGAACACACCACAGAACAGACCAATGATCGGGCTGAGCAATAGCACCCCCTGCATTTTCCAGTGCCAAAAATCCGCCACAGTACCGAGCAGCGAACCACCAATTAGCGCCCCTTCGTACCAATGGGTCTTGTCATACGATTGCGTAATTTGAGCCAATCTGGGGATCATATCGAGCACCAGAATAAGCGCAATTACGCCGCTTCCTACGGCAATCCCCCCTGCGATGCCCAGTACAATGCTGATCGCTCCATTAAGAACGCTCATCCGCATTCATCTCCCCGCGTTCCTGCTCATGCATCCGTTCGCTTTCTTCAATCACCACATATTTATCTACATTTTGTTGGTACAGAAACATCTCCACTTCGAGCGGGGTAGGCTCCTCATTCCACTTCTTCTTGAACAAATGGTTAAAGAATACCGCCATCCCGAATCCAATGCCGATGGAATACGCCACTTGGAACAGATACGGATGTTCATCCCGATGCCCTGTAAGCATCTCCACAATACGAATCTGTACTTCCTGCATGTTCACATCGGCATGAAAATTCATAATGGTTAAGGCCGATCCGAAGAACAGCAGCAGCCAAACCAATATGAACAGAGACTTGGAAGGTTGACCATTTCCCGCAATGACTTCAACAAGTGTATGGCCGGATCCAATCAGTTCCACGCTTACCTCAGGCAAGATGTGCCGAATGCTGGGAATAATCTGCAATATATCAATGAGGATCAGATTGCCGTCCTCCGGTCCAGGGTGCAGCAGTTCAAGCTCCAGTAACCTGTCCTCCTGATCTTCAGAAGAAGTCAGCACATGGGCAATGTCTCCAAGCTTGACTGCTCTGCCCCTCTGGATGCGAATACGGCTGCGTAGACGAACGTAGACCATTGGAGTGGGTGTCTGGGACATCCATAGCACTCCTTTACTGCGTAATTTAGGTTAGTATTTGAAGAATGTGCAAATTTATTACAAACGGGTTGGAAAAAGATCGGGAGGTTGTACTAGTGCTGCGGGATGGATCGGTCATTGGTCGCTGTTATCCCCGGATTTCTTGAACTCTCCTTTTCAAGGAGGAAATCCGGTGCTAAAGGCGAACGCTTCGCTCCTTTTGACCGATTCCATCCCTCCGCTGCCCATCGTCCTCCCGTTTCCAAACGTTTGAAATAAATATGCTGGGATGGGTGGGCAGGAGGGAATTGAAAGAAAAGCTTTTTGGGGTTATTTTGCTCAAAATTCTATGACTTTGGAGTTGTCTTCTGGGACCGTCTAGACTACAGTTGTGTAGAAATTTGGAGACAAAGGCGAACGCTTCGCTTCTTCAGGTCTAATCTGCCGCCTGTGTTGCTTATGTATCCCCTTAGATGAACCCTCATGCTTCGCTCCTTTTGACCGATTCCATCCCTTCGCTACCAGTCATCCTCCCGTTTCCAAACGTTTGTAGTAAATATACTGGGAGGTGGCAGGGAGGGATTTAAAAGAGAGGGGAGGTTATTTGTTTCACTAACAACAAATAACCTCCCTCGCCATAATGCGCGATAGAAGGTTGTTAGTTGTCGTATATTGGTATATAAACGCCAATATTGTTGTTTACAATCCCGAATCACTGCGCGATCTGGTCGCGGATGGATTGCAATATTTTTTTCTCCAGACGTGATACCTGCACCTGAGATATTCCCAGTCTGCTGGCAACCTCGGACTGCGTCTGATCCCGGTAATACCGAAGATAAACGATTAACCGCTCCCGCTCGCTGAGACCACCAATGGCTTCGTTCAGCGCCAGCTTGTCAAACCAACGTTCCTGAGACTCATCGGCAATCTGGTCCATTAACGTAATGGGATCGCCGTCATTCTCGAATACCGTCTCATGGATAGAAGTCGGTGGTTTGTTCGCTTCCTGGGCAAATACAACTTCCTCCGGGGTTACCCCCAGCTCCGCGGCAACTTCCTTGATCGTTGGCAAACGATCCAAATGCTTGGACAGTTCGTCCCTTTTCTTTCGGACTTTATTCGCCATCTCTTTCAGTGAACGACTGACCTTCAGCGTACCATCATCCCGCAGGAATCGCTGGATTTCTCCGATGATCATCGGCACCGCGTAGGTTGAGAACTTCACGTCATAACTGAGATCGAATTTGTCCACTGACTTGAGCAGACCGATACAACCAATCTGGAACAGATCCTCCGGGTCATATCCCCTGTTCATAAAACGCTGTACGACGGACCAGACGAGTCTGATGTTGCAGTTCACCAGCGTATCCCGTGAGACATGGTCACCCGACTGACTGAGCGCAATCAGCCGTTTGACCTCGGCATCGTCCAAATAGGTCTGTGAAGATGGTTTCACTTCAGCATCCATAAGAACACCAACCCCTAATTATACAATGCTTTCTTGGATTCAATCCTTTTCTTCATCTTGATGGAGGTGCCTCTGCCGGGCTCACTGCTGACTTCGAATTCATCCATAAAGTTTTCCATAATGGTGAAGCCCATGCCCGACCGCTCAAGTTCGGGTTTGGACGTATATAGCGGCTGCTTGGCCAGTTCAAGATCTTCGATTCCTTCACCACGGTCTTCCACAATAATCGTAATCATGTCTTCCCGAATCTCGGCCTGGATGGACACAACACCTTCGGAGTTATTGTTGTATCCGTGGATGATACTGTTGGTCACGGCTTCCGAAATGACCGTCTTCAGGTCACTTAGCTCGTCCATCGTTGGATCAAGCTGGGAGATAAACGCAGCAACGGTTACCCGTGCAAACGATTCATTCTCTGACTTGGCCGCGAATTGCAGATTCATGAAATTTGTCCCTGTTCCTTCATTCATGAGACGACCTCCAGACCTGAGAGAGCTGTTCCCTCGTTTTCGTATATCGGCATAATCTTGAACAAACCCGACATTTCCAGCAAACGGTACACTGGCGAATTGACGTCACATACTACCATCTTGCCGCCTTTATTCTTAATGAGCTTGTATCTTCCCAAAATGACACCCAGACCTGAACTGTCCATAAATTGCAGATCTTTCAGGCTGAGTACGAGATGCTCGCTTTGTCTCCGCTGGATGGCTTCATCCATCTGCATCCGTACCATGTCAGCTGTATGGTGATCCAGCTCCCCGGATAATCGTACAATCAGAATCCCGCGATGGTGTTCCATTTCCACATGCAAGTTCACGTTTGCTCACTCTCCTCCCTGTCTTAGAACAAGGATTTCTACGTTTCCGAAGGCTTTTCCTGCCCCCCGACAAAACTAGAAGAAAACCCCTATTTAACTACAAAATATGTTCGAAGGATGCGTGCAACTCGCGGAAATCGCCGTTTAGTCAAACAGGTTGGACGTCGTCCGCTTGAACAGCTTCCACCATCCAGCCTTATTCACATCCTGCGGAGCCTGAATGTCGAACTCCTTAATCACGTCATTGCCTTGGTACACCACAAGTTTACCTATACTTTGCCCGGCTTTGATCGGAGCTTTCAATTCTTTGGCGACCAGTAATTCATGCCGGATGTCGTTGGATTTGACTCCTTTGCGCATCAGCACACTATAATTTTGCATGGCATTCAGAGGCAATTCAGCAACTTCCCCTTTTTCGATTCTCAGACTGCCCAGCAGATCCCCTGCCTTGTATAGAGCCTTCATCGTATATTGACTAAAAGCATAGTCAAACATCGAAGACACCTCACTGTTCCGTGTTTTGGTATTGGGTTCACCGAGTACCACGGAAACGACACGCAGTCCATCCTTGGACGCTGTAGCGGACAGACAGAATTTCGCTTCGGACGTATATCCTGTTTTCAAACCGTCTGCCCCTTCATAAAAACGAACCAACTTGTTCGTATTAACCAGCCAGAATGGTTTTTCCGTATCTTTGCGAAGGTAATCCTGATATGCACCGGTGTACTTCGTAATCCCGGAATGCTTCAGCAGTTCACGGCTCATGACGGCAATGTCATGGGCGGAAGAATAATGATTATCGACCGGAAGGCCGTTACAGTTGGCAAAATGAGTATCCTTCATGCCAAGCTCCTTCGCACGCTCATTCATCAGCTGTACAAAGGCTTCTTCCGAGCCAGCGATCTTCTCAGCCATAGCTACCGAGGCATCATTGCCCGAAGCCATCGCGATGCCTTTTAACATGTCATCGACCGTCATTTCTTCCCCGGGCTCCAGGAAGATCTGCGAACCGCCCATGGAAGCTGCGTATTCGCTCGTTCTTACCTTGTCCGTCAGCTTCAGCTTGCCCGAGTCGATCGCTTCGATCGTGAGCAGCATCGTCATAATCTTTGTAATGCTCGCCGGAGGCAGCTGATCATGACTATTTTTCTCATAAATAACCGTTCCCGTATCTGCATCCATTAAAATCGCAGACCGCGCCGACGGGGCTAGATCCGTTCCTCCCGCTGCCTTCGGTGTTTCTTCAGCCAATGCCGTTGATGCCATAAGGGACAGCAGGATACAAAGGGTCATGAACGATGCCATTATTCTTTTCTTCACAAGGTTACCTCCTCAAATGACTTGCTTACTGCATGTTCCATGCATGTACTGCTAATCATTGTCGGCCCGTTTCCAGTAAATTATTCCATGTAAAGCATGATTTCCCGAACTTTTATTGAAAATGTGGTCATAGCCAAAAAAAACGCACTGCACTCAAGGAATGAGTAACCGTACGTTCAACACAACAAAAAAAAGTTACCCCGATGATTTCTCATCCAAAGAGGTAACCTTATCTACTCAATTCTTAATTACATTTGAGGAATAACTGCCAATACCAGCGCCAGGAACGACTCACGAACACGTTCCGTCGTTTCCATCACTTCATCATGTGACAGAGGCTGGTCCAGAATTCCGGCAGCCATGTTGCTGATACAGGAAATACCGAGCACTTCCAGGCCTGCATGGCGTGCCACAATCACTTCAGATACAGTGGACATGCCCACTGCGTCTGCGCCCAATGTACGCAGCATTCTGATCTCTGCCGGTGTCTCATAGTTCGGACCGAGCATACCTGCGTATACCCCTTCACGTACGTTAAAACCTTGTGATGCAGCCGTATCCTTCGCCAGCGCACGCAAACGGCGGCTATATGCTTCCGACAGATCAGGGAAACGCACGCCCAGTGCAGCGTCATTTGGTCCGATCAGTGGATTTTTGCCTGTAAGATTCAAGTGATCCGAGATCAGCATCAAGTCTCCAGCTTCATATGACGTATTCACGCCACCTGCAGCATTCGTTACAAGCAGGCTACCTACACCCATTTCTTTCATAACACGTACCGGGAAGGCTGTCAGTTCCGGACCATATCCTTCGTACATGTGGAAGCGTCCTTTCATCATCACCACTGGACGACCTTTAATGGTTCCGACCAATAGCTCACCTTCATGTCCTTCTACTGTGGACACTGGAAAATGCGGAATATCCTGATAAGCAATACTTACGCCATCTTCAATCAGTTCTGCCAGTACGCCCAAACCCGAACCCAAAATCAAACCGACTTCCGGCTTGATGGAGCTTTTGCTTTGAATATAAGATGCTGCTTCCGAAATCATTTGTTGGTTTAGTGCTGTCATGCGATGTATGTTCCTCCTTGAGTTGAAACGATCCGTCTTATGTATAACGGCGTTTAGATGTATTCAATTTATTTTATCCTAAATCGGCCCGATGTTCCGCATTTATTTGTGAATGCCATGCGTCAAAATCTATCTTGCCCTCGGATGATGGGTTTCATAGATTTCTTTCATGGTTTTGCGACCATGATTGCCATATTGTTGTCCCGGCTGCTCCACATGGCCCAGCATGTCCTGTACCGCACGTGTGTCTGCCCCATTGGCAATCAGGTGTGCTGCGAACGAATGACGTAGCGTATGCGGCGTAATTTCTTCCGAGATCCCCGCATCCACCGCCGCTTTTTTGAGCAGCTTCCAGAAGCCTTGCCGGGTTAAACGCCTGCCAGACACATTCACGAACAGTGCCTGCTCGTCCGAATCGGTTTTGAGCAACTGATTGCGGAATTCCTCCACATATACACTTGCCCAATGTGCGGCTGGCGCACCGATGGGAAGAATGCGTTCCTTGCCTGCCCCGCCGCATCGTATAAATCGCATGCCAGGCTGTACATCCCGAATGTCGAGCGCAATCAGTTCCGATACCCGAATGCCTGTAGCATACAATAGCTCAAGCATCGCTCGATCTCTCACACCCTGCGGTGAACGAATATCAGGCGCTGTCAGCAGCTGTTCGATCTCAGGAATGGTTAACACCTGTGGAGGCGTCTTATCCGCCTTGGGGGCTTCCACATCGAACGTAGGGTCCTGTATAATATCACCCCGCCGCATCAAAAAATGAAAGTAGGAGCGCAGAGATACGATGCTGCGGGCAATGGTTGCGTTTGCACGTCCTGCCTGTTTGAGTTGCCCTGTAAACAGGACGACATGCGTGCGTCTGACCTGATCGGCTTCACGTATGCCATATTCCTTATCTGCAAATTCAATGAACTTGTCCACGTCTCGGAGATATGATTCAAGTGTGCTGCTTGACATCCCTTTATCATCTTCCAAGTATAAGGCATAGGCGTGTATCGTCTGTTTCATGTACAACGCTCCTCAACTGACAGACCTGCCGCATTGGGCAGACTGCTCCCGTATTTGCATCCCTGGCTGTTCGAAGCTACTCCCCGTACCAATAGAACAGACGGAGACGCTCTGCCATCGTAGGACGTCCTTCCCCATTACCCGGCCAATCCGTTTCCTGAAATACTTTGATCGCATTTCCAGTTGGCATCTGATACTGATCCACAGGTGAGATCCAGCCATTAAACAGATCCAGAACATGATAGAACAGATAAACTAATGCGGCAAAAAATATAATAAATCGAATAAAACGGAGCCCTCTCCGTACTGATATAATCATGGGCGTGTCCCCCTCCTGATTCGAATCCGGTATTGTCCTTGAATCAGGGTATGTCCATAAACACAGGTTTATGCCATTCAGGGTAAACTCCAGATCACTCCGGTGCCAAAAAAGCTCTCCCGTCAAAACCGCCGGTGAGAGCTTGAAGATATGCTATGTTATTCTTCATCTTTGGGTTTCTGTTCATTTTTAGCTTTGCAACGATAACAAATTCCATGAAAGTCCAGTCGGTGATCTACTACCGAAAAGTTAAATTCCCGCTCCAAACGCTCTTCAAGCGGTCCAAGCCAGTCTTCACGTATTTCATCCATACTTCCGCATTGAACACAGATTAAGTGATGATGGTGATGCTTGGATGTATCTCCGCGCAGATCATAACGCGCTACACCGTCGCCGAAGTTGATTTTCTCTACAACATGCAGCTCACTCAGCAGTTCGAGGGTACGGTACACGGTTGCCAGACCGATTTCGGGAGCCTTTTCTTTAACGAGCATGAATACATCTTCTGCGCTCAGATGATCTTCTTCATTCTCAAGAAGTACTCTTAAGGTGGCTTCCCGCTGGGGCGTTAATTTATATCCTTGGGACTGTAGTTGCTGCTTAATTTTATCAATCCGTGCTTCCATTTTCTCCCTCCCCCTAGGAAATCACTGCACACTGCAACTTAACCCACTCTTTTCATTATAGGGGGAGTGCGTAATTAAAGTCAACATTTTACACTATACGGTGCACGTTAGGCCGGTAGTAGCATTGGTGTGACCCAGCGCATCATCGCAGGTGTAACCCATGTTTCAAAAGACGCCACGCCAAGCAGCAGTGCAGCCATGACCAAAGTTAACACTATATATGAAGCAAACGGCCTTTGTCGACCCGGTGTTCGTTGCATCAAAACACGATTACGAATGATGTATAACGAGAACGTCATGGCCGCCACACTGCAGATCAGCAGGATCGGAATGACGAACAAATTATGCGGTGCCACGGACACCAGTGCAAAAAGCAGCCCTTTCCAGGAATACTGCCCAACAAGGTACCCCACTGTGAATCCAATGAGCACACCTTTCAGAAAATCCAGAACCAGTATGCCGGGCAGTCCGACGACGGATAAACCCAGAATAAAGATCAGACCTACCCATTTCAGATGAAGCATGGCAATGTCCCAATATGCCCCGGTATCAGTCACTTGTGCGCTGTGCTGCACTGTCATAAAGAAATTGCCGAGATAACCCTCCAGATCCTGACGTTGCTCAAGTGACAATGCATTGACCATGAGTGCGCCAAAAATGACGCCGACCAGAAACAAGACAGCCACGAATACATATAACGAAGTCTGACCTTTAAATGTAAAGTAGGAAGAGCGCATACAGGTACGAGTCCCCTTTCCGGTTATCATGCTGCAAGGATTCTCAGTTACATCCTCATAGTCATTCTTATGAACCGGAACGCACCTGTATGACTTCTTGTCCAGATTGGCTCTACGTGAAGCGAAGCTATATGAGTTGAACCTAGGAGTATTTACACGGGTCACTCCGAAGCTCTTTCCTGAACAGTAACCTTTCCGTACGTGCCGCCACCTCCGGAGGACAGCTCCAGTTGTCCGTTCCGTGCAGCCACAATCAGGCCTGCCAGCACAGGTCCAACAACCGTAGCAAGCTCTTCCTCACGCGTGCGATGAAGTACGTTCATTTCTGTACCAAAATGGTCCAGTAGCTGGCGCAGTTTGGCTTTGCCAAGTCCCGGAATGAACTCCAGTGGCACCTGATAATGATAGGCTGGTCTGTTTGCAGGAACATGAGGACTCTCTCGATCAGAGATCGCCAGAATGCGATCCAGCACCCCCTGCACCAGCTTCAGACTGCCACAGTGAGGACAGCGCTCTGCTGACAGCGCTTGCTCATCCATAATGCTGCCACATGCTGCACAGTAAGTACGGTGATATTTGCCCAGCCGTGGATTCAGTCCATAATTGGCGGCAATGCTTCTGCCTGCTTCTCCTTGAAGTGCCATACGGAACTCATCAAAAGAAGGCGAAGCCACTTGCAGTTCATTATACTCCCGTCCAATCTTACCGAGAGAGTGGGCATCCGAATTGGTCAGAAACGGAACATGATCCAATTCCTGAATATAACTGGCCATCGATGAATCAGAGCTTAAGCCCAGCTCGACCGCATCCACAAGACGGGTATCCAGTACATCGCCCATACGGGGCGCCGTACTGCCATAGATGCCTTTATGCGGTGTAAACACATGTGCAGGCACAATGAGTCCACCACGGGCCTTAATCTCGGCCTGCATCTCAAGAGCGGGCACGTATACCCGCTGAGAACTGAGGTTTACATTTTTCATATAACGTTTCATCCAGTCCGTGAAGGACTTCATCGTTTTCAGATCACGAAAGTACGCCAGCATATGAAATTCACGTGTTCCAGGCTCGCGCAGCTCAATCTCTGTACCCAGCAGAATGGTGGTGTCCTGGTAGGCAATGCCGCCTCCCTCAATCTCGGACATCGTCCCACTCTCCAGCAATTGCTCAATATCCATCTGCACAACCGGAGAATGACAATCAATAACACCAAGCAAATGAATTCCTTTACGTTCCGAAGCTTCCCGGGCAATATTCTCAAATGTCAGATCCCGACTGCCGCTGATTTTAACGGCCTCGCCGCGAGACGTTCGTCCGATGTGAATATGCAGGTCTGTATAACAGGGATCCCACAAGGCGGACGTTGCCAGTTGATCTTGCATCCTTAGAACCGTCCTGTCGTTCTGTAGAGATCCCACGCGTACACGGCCATCATCGTTTTGGCATCACTAATCCGGTTCTCGTCCATGAGCGCATAGGCTTCCTCCAGAGTTATTTCGGCAACTTCAAGGAATTCATCTTCGTCCAGCGCCATGTCCCCTGCTTCCAACTCTTCGGCGATGTAAAGATGAATGATCTCATCTGCGAACCCTGGTGAGGTGTAGAACGAACGCAAATGACGTAGCGACTTGGCTACATATCCTGTCTCTTCTCGCAATTCACGTGCTGCAGCAACCTCTGGCTCTTCACCCGGGTCCAGTTTCCCCGCAGGAATCTCTACTTCGGTGCGTCCCATTGCCTGACGATACTGATCTACAACAAGCATGCGATCCCCGTTTAGCGCAAGTACAGCTACAGCACCCGGATGCCGGATAATCTCACGTGTAGCCGTTTGGCCGTTTGGTAGCTTAACCGTATCGACCTGTAGTGAAATCACTTTTCCCTCGAAGATCGGCTTGGTGGATACGGTCACTTCATCCAGCTTCGGATTGGCAGCTTGCGCCGCATGAATGGATTGGGCAGATTGGTTTGGTTTCATTCGTTCTTCAACTCCATATCGTAGGATTATATATAAATGGACTAAGAATATTTACACTAACCACTCCAATGACAGAACAACCCTTCGATCGCTGTTATCCCCAGATTTTTTTGATTTCTTTAACTAATAGATAAAATTTGGTGATAGCTTATGCTTACGATGCAGCTTTCTTTCAGAAAGCTTTTAGGCGAACGCTCCGCTTCTCTTGGTTATTTCTGTCCTCTCCGTTCTTGTGTAAAGGATTAGCTCAATTTATATATTGGTGAATGTATAATTTTCTGATTTTGGGCATATGGTGAGCTTATAGAACTCTCACAGCAAATATAAACGAATCAGGGGGACTTTTAATGAACAGTTATATGACGCCTCAATCCGTACACGTGGTAGGACAAGCCCGGCAAGTACAGCTCATACTTAAACAATGGTTGCGCGAGTGGGGCCCAGATGCCAAGTTAATCGATCTGCTCGCAGGACGTAAATAAACGAATCTTCTCCCATGAAATATAACATGAATTCACA
The DNA here is from genome assembly GCF_012912005.1 of Paenibacillus sp. SZ31. GTDB lineage: Bacteria > Bacillota > Bacilli > Paenibacillales > Paenibacillaceae > Paenibacillus. The sequence goes on along the minus strand of NZ_JABBEA010000013.1, from coordinate 107,056 downwards.
AAAAGTCCGAATCCACAGACCGGGTTCGGACTTTTGTCTAACAACATGTGAGGTAACACGTGCTCTATATTATTTCTTGTCTGCTGCCGTTTCCTGAATAATAGCCACAACCACCTGAGACAACTTCACAATGTCTTCGGCACGAATGCGCTCTTTGGTTGTATGAATATCCTCATACCCTACCGCCAGATTCACTGTCGGAATATCGAATCCGTTAAAGATGTTGGCATCACTGCCACCACCAGAGGCAAACGTACTTGTCTCCAGCCCCAGACTGCGAATGGCACGCTGCGCAAGTTGTACAACCTCATGTTCATCATGGAAACCAAATGCAGGATACAGGATCTCGCTTCTGAATTCAGCCGTTGCACCGTATTTGCGGCATGTCGTTTCCAACGCTTCACGCATCTGTGCAACCTGCAATTCCACTTTCTCCTGCACAATACTGCGGGCTTCCGCCTCAATCTGTACAAAGTCACATACCACGTTGAGTGCTGATCCACCCTGGAATTTGCCAATGTTCGCGGTTGTCTCATCATCAATTCGTCCAAGCTTCATGGCTGCAATGGCTTTCGCTGCAACCTGTATGGCGCTGATCCCGTCTTCCGGGTTCACGCCCGCATGTGCGGACTTCCCATAGATGCTCATTTGAATTTCAGCTCTGGCCGGTGCAGCTACACAGATCGTGCCTACAGCACCATTGGAGTCAAGTGCATAACCAAACTCAGCATCGATATCCTTCGGATTCATGGCGCGCGCGCCTACCAGACCAGACTCTTCACCGACTGTAATAACCAATTGAATTTTGCCATGCGGAATGTTGTTTTCCTGGACCACACGAATCGCTTCGAACAACGCCGCAATCCCAGCCTTGTCATCTGCTCCAAGGATCGTTGTTCCATCACTGCGAATCCAGCCATCTTCACCCAGTTCAGGCTTAATTCCCTGTCCCGGCGTTACGGTGTCCATATGACATGTGAAAAAGATCGGTGCAACCCCTTCTGTTCCTTCGGCTTCCCAGGTAATGACGAGGTTTCCGGCGCCATGTCCGGTTTGCTCCATGGTGTCGTCCTCATAGACATGAAGACCAAGCTCTGCAAACTGTTCTTTTAACACCTTCGAGATGTTCTGTTCGTTTTTCGTTTCACTATTAATCTGCACCAGTTCCATGAACTGATCGATAACACGTTGTTGTTTAATCATAGGACTTTCCTCCCTCTCGTGGATACGGTACAATACAATTACTATGGCTTGTTTACTTTTTGTTGAAAGGAGTTCTCTCATCATGCAAAAAAAGAAATGGTTCAAAATCATCATCTATCTCATGCTGATCGCCATGATCGGGTCCACCCTTTTCATAGCTCTCGAACCGTTACTGTTCGGATAGCAACCTGAAGCCTTTCGATGGTCTGTTTACAGACGTTGAAGGGCTTCTTTTTCGGTGACCCAATTGATTTGATATGGAAAAATGCGATTAAAGTACGGAACAATCTCGCGCGCTACCTGTTCCACTGCATAGGACTTACCCGTTATATCCTCCAGTGAGGTAACGCCATACTGCTCAATTCCACAAGGAACGATCCCCTGAAAACCAGCATGTTGAATGCCTGAGGTGATGTTAAAAGCAAATCCGTGACTGGTCACGAAACCGCGGCGGTGTTTACACCGATTAAATTTGATGCCGATCGCAGCAATCTTCATATCGCCAACCCACACACCGGTGTAACCCTCTTTGCGTCCGGCTTCAATGCCCTGGTCTGATAGATAATCCATAAGCACTTGCTCAAGTTTACGTAAATATGCGTGTAGATCCAAGTCTTCATCCCGACCAAGAACCAATAACGGGTAGCCTACCAACTGGCCCGGACCATGATAAGTAATATCACCGCCACGGTCAATTTGAAACAAAGAGATCCCTTGCTCGCGCAACTCTTCCGGACTGAGAAGCAGATGCTCCGGATGATTTTGTGAGCCCATCGTATACGTTGGCGGGTGCTGTAAAAGCAGCATCTGCTCCGCTCCCTCGCCCTCGTCCAATCGCTGTACAATCGCTTTCTGGCGGTTCCAAGCCACTTCATAATCAAGCATCGGTATGTATGCAACATCCAGCGGCTTGCTCATGATTTCCCCACACCCTTCTGCTTCATGTTCAATGTAAAATTGAGCACATGTCCGTAGACAGCCGGAAAAGTGCACGGCCTGCGGCACATACACTTTCCCGTCCTTCATCTATTTACTTAATACACCTTGGTTTCCATGGTGTATCCTTCCAGGTTTTCTTTGACACGTTGCAAGAAACGTCCGCTGATTACGCCATCCAGGATTCGATGATCCAGCGACAGACACAGATTAGCCATCGAACGAACGGCGATCATATCATTAATAACCACTGGTTTCTTGACAATCGACTCGAATGTAAGAATCGCTGCCTGTGGATAGTTAATGATTGGCTGGGACAGGATCGATCCGAATGAACCCGTGTTGTTCACTGTGAACGTACCACCCTGCATATGGTCCAGCTTCAATGTACCCTCGCGCGTTTTGCGAGCCAGCTCATCCACTTCACGAGCCAGACCTGCGATATTACGCTGATCGGCATGTTTGATTACCGGTGTCAGTACGGAATCTTCGGTCCCTACCGCCATGGACAAGTTAATGTCCCGTTTAACGATAATTTTATCGACTGCCCATACCGAGTTCATAATCGGGAAGTCTTTAATCGCGTTAACGACTCCCTTCATCATGAAGGAAAGGTATGTCAGATTGATGCCTTCCTTACGCTTGAACTCATCCTTGAGTTTATTGCGCAGCATCACGAGATTTGTTACGTCTACTTCGATCATCGTCCATGCATGCGGGATTTCCGATACGCTCTGACGCATGTTTCGAGCAATGGCATTACGCACAGGGGTAACATCGATGAAATACTCCGATCTTCCCTGGCCGCCACCTTCCACTTCGATCTGTGGAATTTTCGGACTTTCGGTCAGATGAATGCCAGAATGTCTCACAGGAACACCCGCATCGGATGCTGAGATCGCTTCTCCCGCGGTTAAACCCATTTCACCATTTCCACGATTCACTCCGCTGAATGGAGAAGCAGACGGCACGCCAGAAGGCGCATGCTGTACAGCTGCAGATGATGCTTGCGCAGACGACCCAGCCGCGTTACCTCCTTGTGCAACAAATGTTAGCACATCTTTGCGGGTAATCCGGCCACCGGCACCGGTGCCTTGGATGCTTTGCAAGTTCAAGCCATGCTCAGCTGCCAAGGATTGCACTGCCGGGGAATACCGATTTCGCATCGGCTGGTTGGGGTCATGTGCTGCTGTATTTGAGGCGGCAACAGGAGAGTGGCTCGCATGTTGCTGCACTTGCTCCTGTTGCTGCGATACTTGTGTTACTTGCTCAGCCGCTTCTTCGTTGGAAGCTGCGACCTGCATGCGGCAGATTGCTTCACCAACAGCAATCGTTGTGCCCTCTTCCACCAAAAGGTCACCCATAATTCCATCCACAGTGGATGGAATCTCAGCATTGACTTTATCGGTAATTACTTCACAGATCGGCTCGTACTGTTCCACACGGTCGCCCGGTTTTTTCAACCATTTGCCTATGGTAGCCGAGACCAGCGATTCCGCCAATTGCGGCATAATGACCTCGATCCATTTCATACGTTCAGCCATTTGATTATCACTCCAAACTTTACTTTTAAAAAACGAAATTAAAACTCGGCCAGTGTACGCATTGCTGCTTTGGCTTTGTCCTTGCTCAGCATGTAGAATTTCTCCAATGTTGGGCTAATTGGCATGGCCGGCACGTCAGGTCCGCAAAGACGCTGAATCGGTGCATCCAGTTCAAACAGACATTCCTCACTAATAATAGCGGCAACTTCGGCACCTACACCACCCGTTTTGTTATCTTCGTGTACGATCAGCACTTTGCCTGTCAGACGAGCGGAAGCAATAATCGCTTCACGATCCAACGGTTGCAATGTGCGCAGATCGAGAACATGTGCTGTAATGCCTTCTTCACGCTCCAGCTCCTCCGCAGCCTGCATGACAAAATGCAGCGGCTGACTGTAACCGATCACCGTAATATCCGCACCCTCACGAAGTACGTTGGCTTTACCAATCGGAACGATGTAATCATCTTCAGGCACATCTTCCTTGATAAGTTTGTAGCATTTTTTATTTTCAAAAAAGAGTACCGGGTCCGGGTCACGAATAGCGGCCTTGAGCAGTCCCTTGGCATCGTATGCCGAGTAGGGAGCTATAATTTTTAGACCAGGTGTACCAAAGAAGATCGATTCCGGACATTGGGAGTGATACAACCCACCGAAGATCCCGCCACCAATCGGCGCACGGATAACAATCGGACAGCTCCAGTCATTGTTGGAACGATAGCGGATCTTGGCCGCTTCACTAATGATCTGGTTTGTTGCTGGCAGCATAAAGTCCGAATATTGCATTTCGGCAATCGGCTTCATGCCATACATCGCTGCACCAATGGCAACACCTGCAATAGCGGATTCAGACAATGGTGTGTCCATCACTCGCATTTCGCCAAACTGATCTTGCAACCCTTTGGTTGTGGTAAACACACCACCTTTGAGACCTACGTCTTCACCAAGGATAAAAACATTCTCATCCCGTTCCATCTCTTCTTTCATCGCGAGACGGATTGCATCAATATATTCCATCACTGCCATCCTTACCGTCCCCCTTCTTCGCTGTCCGCATAAACGTGCGTCAGAGTGTCCTCAGGTTTCGGATATGGCGCGTTGTCTGCATATTCAGTTGCTTCTTTCATTTCCAGCGCAAGCTGGGAAGCCAGATCCGCATCCCGGGCTTCATCCCAGATGCCACAATCGATCAAATAGTTTTTCATGCGAGGAACGCCATCTTTCTTCCAGTTCTCCTCCACTTCCTCTTTGGTCCGGTAAGCCAGATCATTGTCGGAGGTGGAATGAGGAGACAACCGATACATCATCGCTTCAATCAGTGTCGGGCCTTCTCCGGCAATAGCACGGCGACGTGCTTCCTTCACTGCAGCGTATACTTCCAATGCATCGTTACCATCTACACGCAGTCCGGGGAACCCGTATCCTTGTGCTCGATCGGATATTTTGCCGCTCAGCTGTTTGTGAATCGGTACCGAAATTGCATACTGATTGTTCTCACACATAATAATGACAGGTAATTTGTGCACACCTGCAAAATTGGCTCCTTCGTGGAAGTCCCCCTGATTGCTGGATCCTTCACCAAACGTAACAAAAGAAACAAATTCTTGCTTCTTCATTTTGGCAGCCAGCGCAAAACCAACAGCGTGTGGAACTTGTGTTGTTACCGGGCTGGAACCCGTCACAATCCGCAGCTTTTTGTGACCGAAGTGACCCGGCATTTGCCGACCGCCACTATTCGGATCTTCTGCCTTCGCAAATGCAGACAACATCAACTCACGCGGAGTCATGCCTACTGCCAGTACAAAACCGTAATCGCGGTAATAAGGTAAATAATAATCGTGATCCCGATCCAGACCAAAAGCGGCGCCTACTTGCGCAGCTTCCTGTCCTACACCGGATACGTGAAAGTTAATTTTGCCGGCACGCTGCAAGAGTAAGCAACGCTCATCAAACTTGCGTGCGAGCAGCATGTATTTGTACATATCCAATACTTCACCATCGCTAAGTCCCAGCTGTTGATGCCTGTGGACCGCGTCTGCAGTACCTTTTGAACTCATATGAGGTACCTCCTTTTAATCAGAGCCTGTGCCATTCTTACCACCCGATCTTATAACCTGGTACTAAGACTTGGCTTAACCTTATTATAATCCCTTTTGCCCAAAAAAGGAAAGGACCTTTCTCATAAGCCTGTTTGACTTATATTCCAATGGCCTTTCCATCGACCGCCAGCATGGCTTCACCCATGATTTCCGACAGAGAAGGGTGTGGATGGATGGTTTGTCCGACTTCCCAAGGTGTGGCATCCAGCATCTGAGCCAATGAGGCTTCAGCGATCAATTCCGTCACATGGGTTCCAATCATATGTACCCCCAATATATCATTCGTCTTGGCATCTGCGATTACCTTCACGAATCCATCACGACTTCCATGAATGAGTGATTTGCCAATGGCCGAGAATGGGAACTTGCCTGTTTTGAGTTCATAGCCACGTTCTTTGGCTTCACGCTCGGTGAATCCGATGCTGGCTGCTTCCGGACGTGTATACACACAGCGCGGGATGCGATGAGATTCTACGGCATGTACCGTTTCCCCCGCCAGATGATCGACAGCGAGAATGCCTTCATGACTGGCGGCATGTGCAAGCTGTAGACCGCCGATGCAGTCGCCAATGGCGTAGATGTGACCTTCGCCGGTTTGTAACTGTTTGTTCACAGCGATGAAGCCGCGTTCCAGTTTGATATCTGTATTTTCCAGTCCGATATTTTCGACATTGGCCTGGCGTCCAACCGATACGAGCATTTTCTCCGCTCTCAGCGTTTCCTGCTTATCGTCACCAAGCTGCACATCAATCTGGATGCCCTCTTGATCTGTGCTATATGTTTCCGTTAGAACAGTGGCACCTGTCAGGAAACGAACACCTCGTTTGCCGAGCAATCGCTGCATTTCTCTGGCAACATCCTCATCCTCGGCAGGCAACACGTGAGCAGCTGCTTCTACTACTGTGATGTCTACGCCAAAGTCATTCAGCATGGATGCCCACTCCAGTCCAATCACACCCCCACCGACAATGATGAGTGATGCAGGAAGCTCATCCATACGCAGGGCTTCGTCACTGCTCATAATGAACTTGCCGTCCGGTTCCAGGCCCGGCAGCACACGTGGACGTGAACCGGTAGCAATAATCAGATTGGTTGGCACAACCGTATCCATCTCGCCATCTTCGAACTCTACAGCGACTGCTCCGCTCTGTGGGGAGAAGATGGATGGTCCGATGACGCGACCTTTCGCGTGTACAACCTGGATTTTATTTTTTTTCATCAAATATTGAACGCCCTGATGGAGCTGTTCGACAATTGCATCCTTTCGCGCCTGTACTTTGGGAAATACAAGGGTGGCTCCAGCTGTCTCGATACCATACGTCTCGCTCTCCTGGATCTCGGCGTATACTTCCGCGCTTTTCAGCAGAGCCTTACTCGGAATACAGCCACGATGCAGACAGGTTCCGCCAAGCTTATCCTTCTCAATAATAACGACCTGTTTCCCCAGCTGTGCAGCCCGGATCGCGGCTACATATCCACCGGTCCCTCCTCCAAGTATTGCAACATCACATGTAATTGGCATCTCTCATGCTCTCCTCTATGAATCAAATTTCAATATGATTTATTAAAATGATGATGGCTTGAATCATGGTTTGGCTTATACCCTCTATCTACCATTGTACTCTCCTTGAGCGGTCAACTCAAAGTTTGAGCCAATCACACATGGACAGCCTATGCATTCCAAGCTATGATGGAATCAGGTATGATCTGTAAGCGTAACCTTTATTTAATGTCGACTTTGGCAGAAAGGGTATATTGCTCATGAATACAAGATTAGTCTTTGCCCGATTTTTGGCGATTGTTGTTCTGGTCATTCCCGGTTTAATGGCAATGAAGGGTTTTCTGATGATGAAAGATGCCCTGTTCCTATATTATGCCGAGCACGGGAACGAACTGATCTCACCAGGTTTCCAGTGGCTTTCCTTTGCTGGTGGACTTGTCCTTTTTGCGGCAGGTATGAGTTTTCTGGGAGGCTGGATCCTGTTCCGTGACCGCAAGCGTAATTATGTAGGTCCCCGTTTCCGGTCCAAAAGTGTATCCGAAAAAGCAGAGACGCCCGGAAGGACTCCATGAGTCCGGGCTTTTTGTGTGTTTATACAACATACCTACAACTTTACATAGACAGGATGGATCATCATGGTATCATTTCTAATCACGTTACAGCGATTGCTCAAAGGCATTTTTCATGCGTTCAAAGACCCCAAGTTTCTGGCTCTGTTCGCGTTAACCGCAGCAACGTTGCTGTCAGGCACTTTGTTTTACACTCGTGTTGAAGGTCTGCACTGGATCGATGCGTTATACTTCTGTGCGGTTACTTTGACTACAGTGGGACATCCTGATTTTGTGCCATCCACCGGATTCAGCAAAGCCTTTACCGTGATCTACATGTTTGCAGGCATTGGTCTCACCTTTGCCATGATTGCCAGAATTACAGCAGGTATTCTATTCCCTCGCAAATTAAAGACAGAAGAGGACCCGGAGTAACCCCCGGGTCATTCGTATAAAGCATCCCGCAGTTTGGTAGACATACGTGATTCTTTGGAAGAAGACTTCAAAATCGTTCTGCGTAACGTCAGGTTACTTGCCTGAAGTCGCTCCGCTTCTGCGAACAGTTCTGCAAATAAGGCCTGAGCCGTTTCATCCAGAGACACCTGCTCTTTCAAGCTTTCATACCGCTCTTGAAGTGATGTTAATGCTTCACTCATCTTAAACACCTCTTTTCCATAACTCCTATTAACAGCTGCCGGAACCAATAACTTAACAATCCATATAGTAACACAAAGCTGTACAGATTAGTTCTGGCTCTTTCCAAAGATTTTGTGGTACTCTGTAAAGGTCGCTTTTTTTGTTGAATCCCGTATGTGAGAGGAGTAGCAGCACCGTGCAAACAGGACGTATTACCGTAATTACTGGGCCCATGTTCAGTGAAAAATCCGGTGAACTCATTCGCCGTTGTCAGAAATTAATACAATTTGGCCGTAAAAAGGTTGTGGCCTACAAACCAGCCGAGGATGATCGATTTGCCCAGGACGAGATCGTGAGCCGAATTGGTTATCGATTACATGCTCACTCTATTCCCCGGCAATTAACCCCGGAATCCGTAGAAATGATCCTGAACCAAACTATAGATGCTGATGTTGTTGCATTTGATGAAGTACAATTTTTCAGCAGTGCCATTATGGAACTCGTATCGGAGCTAGCCTATTGTGGCAAACATGTTATTGTGGATGGACTTAATATGGATTACCGTGGTAAGGAATTCGGATATGTCGGCGGTTTGCTCGCCATGGCAGATGACATTGAGAAACTCTCGGCTTTCTGTGCCGTATGTGGTAGCCCGGATGCTGCCTTTACGCAACGTATCGTCAATGGGGAACCCGTTACCTTGGGTCCGGTTGTTATGATTGGCGATTCAGAAGCTTACGAGCCACGCTGTCGTTGCTGCTTCATTCCTCCTCACAAAGTTGAATGCTCATCATAATTTCTAAGAGATCTCTGAGATCCTCGAAAAAGCCCTTTCGGGCTTTTTTTGTTTGTTGTAATGAACAATTACAAAAAAAAGCACCGCTTTGCAGCGATGCTTCCAGGCTCACTTCCCGCTAGTCCCGGGAAACAAAATATTTGTTGGTCATGTAGTAAGCGTCACCACGCGACGTTTCCACCATTCCTTTTTTAGCATCCAAAAATACAATCTCTTTACACTTTGTGCAGTACCATTTCGTGCGCTTATATGGAGATTCCGTCACGTAAGCCGTGCCGCATTTACAATCAATCTTCATTAATAACTCGGTTGATTTATAAGCACTGGACAGGCGCTCCAGGTTATCCTGCTGCTGTGTAGGCATAATGGTCTGCTGATAATCCGATAAATGATTCTGAACCTTGAAATCTGCTACCAATCCTGCATTCAATCCAAAAAACTCCTTGCCGATTTCGGTCACGAAGCGCTTCTCATTTCTGTAGCAATCCAGCCACTCAATAATCTGCTTATTAGACAGTGGAACCGTACCCTTGATACCGCTGTTTAAGGTGTAGGTCATGATGTATAAAGTATCGTCTTGTCTACCTGAGTACATTAGAATCCTCCTTCGAATACATTTGCTAATGTACTACAAAAACGCGCATAAATCAAAGCAATGTTATTTCCTGAGCGCATCTCTTCTTATTAAATGGGGAACATTCCTCGTTCATCCGCCAAAGTCTTACAGGAACTGCATACACCTGAAACATTTCCCTGTGGAGCCGCATAATGCACAACCGATTTAACATTTTTCTTGCATATGGAACAGTAGTGCCTCCTTTCCTTTTTTGGGGTGTAGTCCGATAGCTTCACTACGTTTTTGTTCAGTCGGAATCGGCGTAAGAAGCCCGGCCATTTCATCTCGCTTCACTCTTTCTTGTTCGCCTACTTTTGTAGTCGTTTTTTTACTCTGGGCTAAAAATCATCGCGCCTTTTTTTATGTATACGATTCCAAGTTGTGCATGCCTATCTCATAATCTATTCGACGTTTTGAGCGTTTTTCCTGTTTTTAATCTCTACACATATAAAAAAAAACCGACATAACCTGCTTTTCTTACTTTCGGAAGAACAGCATTTTAGTCGGTTAGAGCCTTATTTATAAAAAGTTCCCAGAACGTCCAGCTCTGGTGAGCGCTCAATTCGAAAAGGATAAATATATCCCTGATTCATTCGGGTAAACTTGCGGCTCCACAGGTCCAGTCCCGATGTGAACTGATAGGCCTGATATATAAACTTGGAGCAGTAATTGCGCTCAATACTGCGCAGATTGGTCTGCAAACGGTAGAATTTGACCTGCTTGTAGTGTTCCTGTACCCACCCAGCAGCCTTCATGCCGGCCTCATTCAGTCTGGAACGGAATACAATGAAACGATCTCCTTCATAGAAACGTGTGAGATACCAATCTAATGAGTCAGCAAATACAGGCCCATAAGGGTGCACATGATATACTTTGCCATCGAGTCCAATAATGCCCATATGTCCGGCGTAATAGGTGGATTCCGAGCTTGGTGTGTACACGATATCCCCTGGCTCCAACTTCATCTCGCCCAATGCGTTGATAGGCAAATCCTGTTGTAACCGTTTGGCTGCTGAACGTTCACGCCGCCCTTCAACCAACAAGCGATGAAGCGCACCGGCAAGTGCGAGATACATTTCGGACCATTTGATCTTTTTCTTATCAGGTCGTTTGAACCACCGCTGGATGAAGGTGAAACCTTGTTGTGGTTGTGAACCCTTTTTCATACGCTGCACTCTACTCTCATCTATTTATTGTATCTATATAAGTTGAATTAGAGTTTATTTACACTGACACTACGATGACAGAACAATCTTCCAATCCCTGTTATCCCCAGATTTTTTCGATTCCCTTTTTCTTAAGGGAAAATCCGGTGATAAAGGCGACCGCTTCGCTTTTTCAGATTTTTTCTGTCCTCTCCGTTATCGTGTAAATGATTATTTCAACTTATATAGTGTCATTCTACAGTTTCTCAGCCTTATTATAGACATTTGGTGATTCATGTTCAATTCTAAGCGTGTTCTATCTTGTGCCAATTATGCCTTCTTAGTACCCATTTTATGCAAAAAAGATGACTTCGGAATGAACCCGAAGTCATCTTAATATAACCGATCGCAGACCTTTATTCTTCTACAACACCAAGTGCTTTATTTTTCTCCTTAAAGCGACTGTTATGGGAAGAAACATAAGCCACTTTCTCCGCTTCAGGGTCCATGTAAAGCTTCGCACTGTTTACCGCTAGGGCTGCATCCGTGAAAGTACCCGCAATCAGGTACAGCTTGCTACCATAATCTACAAAATCGCCTGCGCCAAATACGCCAGGAATATTCGTTTGCAATCTATCCGTCGTAGTCACATGCCATTCACCAAGATCAAGTCCCCAATCACGGATTGGACCAAAATCACTCTTCATGCCATGGTTTACGATGACAGCATCCACTTCAAGCAGTTCAGTTTCACCTGTGTCCACGTGTGAAATGGTCACCTGCTCAATCACATCGCCGCTCAAACTATGCAGTGTCTCTACCGCATAAGGTGTCCGGATATCTACAGAGGATTCTCTCATGCGCAGTACATTACGCTCCAGCCCGCCAAAGCGGTCACGACGATGCACAACCGTAACTTTCTCTGCCAGTGCTTCCAGTTCATTCGCCCAGTCTACAGCAGAGTCGCCTCCACCTGAGATCAGCACCCGCTTACCACGGAATGGCTCGAGTTCCTGCACCGTATAGTGCAGATTGCTCACCTCATAACGATCTGCACCTTCAAGCTCCAGCTTGGCCATTTTATATATACCATAACCGATTGCCAAAATGACAGTACGTGTCCAGTGTTGTTCACCTGTTGCAGAAGTTAACAGAATCGTGCCATCAGGTTGACGTTCGAATCCTTCGATCTGTTGTTCAAATACAAGCGTTGGCTCGAAAGTTCGTGCCTGTTCTTCCAATTGTTTGATCAGATCTTCACATAGAATTGGCGTCACACCTCCAACATCCCAGATCATTTTCTCCGGATAAAAGAGCATGCGACCGCCCAATCTGTCACGTGCCTCAATCAACTTGGTCTTCATATCCCGCATGCCGCTATAAAAGGCAGAGTACATGCCCGCTGGGCCACCGCCGATAATGGTTACATCATAAAGTTCCAACTGCTGATTCATATTAAAAATACCTCCGTTAATTCGATCCAGAACATCGAGTATTTGATATCGATTCTCATTATCACTTAAATCCTAGTTTAATGGTAATCTTATCAAATTACAATGGCTAAAAAACAAACATTTCTTGTACAAAACTTCTATCAACAAGTTCGCTCTTCACTATTGTGCTCTTGGAGCCGCCAACAGCTTTTCCACGACAAAATCAAGTTGTTTATTGATTGAATAAATATCCGAATAATAGAAGAAATCAAAATCAATCTCAATCAGACGACCTTCTTTGATCGCAGGGATACTGCTCCATATTGGATTATCCGTCAAGTTATCTGCTCCTTCATACACCGAGCGAAACACATAGTCCCCGATATATTCAGGAAGTACTTCCATGGAGATGTTGGAGCCTGCTGCGTCCGAAACCACATCAATTTTCTTCTGTACGACTTCAGGTGCTTTCATTCCCAAGTACTCATATACCGCCTGAGATCCCCGGCCAAATTGCTTGCTCTCTACAATGACCATACCTTTCAAACCGCCCTCCACAATAGAGATAGTTTTGTCCAGTATGCCTGCATCTGCAAGAGTCTTCTTACTTTCTTCAACTTTGGTGTTGAGATTATTGATTAACGTCTCAGCTTCCTGCTCTTTTCCAAAAATACTCGCTATACTATGGAGTCTTTCTTCTGTAGACAATTTTTCATACGGAATATATACCGTAGGTGCAATATCTTTTAATAACGTATACGTCTCTTCTGAAGGAACGATAATCAGATCCGGATCAAGATCAATAACAGCTTCAGGATTCGGTTCAAACCAAGTACCCAGTGCATTTACACCTTCAAGCTCACTCTTGTATGCAGCCCCGTCATATACATCTGAGGTAGCGATTGGCTTAACTCCAAGTGCGACGACATCCCCCTGGAGATACAATACAACAACCCGTTTGGGATTGGCTGGAACAACCACGTCACCCTTAACCGTTGAGACTGTGCGTGTTTCATTGTCTTTGTTCGTCTGGCTTCCCGTGTCCGATGACACTGCCGTACTGCTGTTATTGGAACTGGCACCCGTTCCTTCGCCAGCTGCTGGTGTTGTTGTTGCTGTACCTGAAGAGCAGGCTGCGAGGAGCATCGTTATGCTCAATAATGCAACCATGATCATACTGGAACTTGTTTTTCTTCTTTTCATTGATGTAGACCCTCCGTCTATATATTGATAATGATTCTCATAATCAATATATCCCGACTTCCATCTCCGGCCAATGGACGATTCAGAGATTTGCAATGGACGATCCTCTCTTCGCGACTCTTCTCTCATCTTTCGTTGGTATAGAATCGGAGAGATCCCTACATGTTTTTTGAATATACGACTAAAATAATACACATCCGAATAACCCACTTCTGCTGAAATTTCACTCAGCGTTGCATCCGATCGCAAAAGGAGATTGCGAGCCTTGGCGATTCGGGTCTGAATTAAATAATCAATCGGACTGTAACCCGTCTGTCGTTTGAATTGCATGGATAAATGCCGGGAGCTATAGTTGAATTGTTCAGCCAGGAAATCAAGTGTGACCTGTTCCCTGTAATGGTTCTGTATGTAACGAAGGGTTTGTTTCACCGGATCAGCAAGTTCTGTTTTGATCTCCTGCTCTGCGAGCTGAACCATTATTTCATGAATGAATTGGTAAAATAAACTTTTCGTATGAAGCAGATCCAAACTGCCAGACTGTGCCCATGCATCCTCAAGCTCATCAAGGTAACGTAACAATCCAAGTGGACTACTTGGCGTAAATCCATATTGCAAAGAGAACGGTGCAACCTCTGGCTGTGCCAATAACCACTTTTTGCGATAACTAGGAAAGGCAAGGAATGCTCTGTAATACAGCAGAATATATTCAAAATCTTCGTTGGTTTGAATATCCAGTGAAGATCCTTTCGCCCCATGAAGCATGTAAAATCGCTCTGCCTTGTATGTTTGTCCATCTAATTGAAGTTGAGCCGATCCTCGAATCGTATATATAAAACCATTTGCCGGAAGTGTATAGGCATCCAGTTGCGCTCCCGCCTCCATAACGATCCGGCGTATATCCAGAACCTTAACAGCGGCATGATTCCAGCATTTCATCTGTTCGTCTAATTGCATTGAATACTCTCCAATCCCAGCCTCACCCGGAACAAAGACCTTACAAGGTCATCATTCTGCCACACATCCGATAACATATGAATAGCAGAGGTTCACTAATATATCTCTCATTATAGATGATAATAATTTTCATTATCAACTGTAATTTAGACTGGAAATGGATTTCATCTTATCAAGCACATGTTATGCTTATTTTTGTCCAGATAACTTCGTAAACCACGCGGCCAATTCCTCGGTCTGATCCAATGTTGCAATCGGGTCAAAGTACCATGAACGATCCGGGCTCCAGATAAACACTCGATCATTCTTAACCGCATCCAGTGAGCTCCAGACCGGTTTGGATTTCAACTCTTCCAGGGTCAGATTATCTGCTGTTAGAATGATGTAGTCTCCGGCAAATTCAGGAATTGCTTCCGATGAAACTTCAACCAGTTGATCCTTCATTAAGATCTCTTTTTTATCTGCAGGAGGATTCAAACCAAGCGCGCTATAGACTGCCTGACCTCCCCGACCAAAATTATCACCAAAGGCCAACGGTCCTTTATCATAGAACTGCATGACCGACACCTCGGCTGCTGGATCAATCGCCTCACCAACGCGTTTCTTGGCATCCGCAATTCTTGCGTCATAATCTGCTAACCATGCCTCGGACTCTTTTTCTTTATTCAGCACTTCCCCAAAGTAGGCGATCTCTTCATGGGTGTTTTTCAATTCGCCATAAGGAACAACCAAGGTAGGCGCAATTTTGCTAAAGGAATCAAATAAATCAGGATTACCTGTTACAATGAGATCCGGTTCAAGTTCCAACACCTTTTCGAGAGAAATGGTTTCATATTCACCAATATTCTGCACACCCTCAAGTGATTCGATAAAATATGGATTCTTCAGGTTCATCTCCGGTGTACCCACAGGTTTAATCCCCAGGGCGATCAGACTTCCCAGATACAAGTCAACCACAATCCGTTTAGGTTCAGCAGGGATTGTAATATCTCCCTTCACCGTTGAAATTGTACGTGGTTCAGATGTTTTGGTTTGATTATCCGCTGTTACTGTGTTCGTTGAACTTGACGCACTTTTGCTTCCGGATGCATCTCCGCTCGAATTACTGGCAACACCTGTTGAGCAGGCACTTAGCAGTAACGTAAGACTTAGTAAAATACTAAGCAGCATTCCCGTTCTTGTCTGTCTGTTCATATTTATTGACCCTCCATGCTTATATTGATAATGATTATCACCATCACTATAAACATACCTTCCACTTCCGCCTCTGAAAATGTCATTTCGAGCCACACCTGATGTCAGATCAGGCCAATACAGAGGTGCTGAGGTCTTCTCTTTGAATTGCAAAGGAGAAAGACCTGTGTGTTTCTTGAACATACGTCCCAAATAATATCCATCAGGATAACCGATACCTGCTGCGATCTCATCCAACGTGGCGTCTGTCTGCAGCAACATCTCCTTGGCTTTGAACAAACGAAACTGAATCAGATAATCAATGGGACTGGTTCCGGTCGACTGCTTGAACTTTCGTGACAAACTCCTTGGGCTCAAGCCGATCATTTCTGCCAAAGCATGCAGCGTAAGCGGCTTGGTGTAGGAGGACTCTATAATTTCAATGACTTTGCTCACCTGATCCACAATACTCGGATAGCGATTGGATACACGAGGAATCTGTGATGATATCTGCTCCACAAAGGGATAGAACAAACTCTTGGCCTGAAAGTGCTGAATAGGATTCTTTTGATCCCACAAAAAGTGCATCTGCTTCAATTGCTCATATAGAATGGTTGGTGTATCGGGGCTAAACCCATAGTTCAACTGGAACGGATTAATACGCTCCATTAACCTTCCCAGATCATTTCTCCCGCCACTGGGCAGGTTCGCTTTGTACATCAAGTAATACATGCGTAATCCGGCCTCGCCGGCTTGAATAACCAACTTACTCCCTTTTCCCCCATGGAGAACATAAAAGCGGTCCACTTCATACGTTTTGTTGTCTATTGTGACTCCAGCCTCACCCTGAATGGTGAGTACAAATGTACTTGTCGGAAATTTGTATTTCATCTCCTCATATGCCCCAAATTCCATGTATCGGATATCTGTTATACTCACAGCAGCATAGTTCCAGAGGATATAATAATCATTCCACATTTTGCTAACCCATCTCCGTCTACATAGATTGTGTCTGAACTTCCACTCACTTATTGATAACCATTATCAATTATTATGATGAAGTACGCAATACAACCGACGTAAAATGAATCCATTGGGATGAAACAAGAGCTATTCAAATCCTTCTCTTAACATCCGATATATGTAAATAGAACCAAGATAAAGAGGAGAAGGAGGACAGAAGATATGAATTCAATCTCACCTGCAACCAAAAGCAGTTTCACTCCTGGGAATCAAGTCTCCAATCGGGATAAAGAAATCCAGAGACTCATGCAGCAGAAGGTTCGGCTCAATGAAGAAATGCAAGGCGTAAAATCCAATGACGAGTTGGATACCAAAACCAAAGCTCAGCGAATTAAATCCTTAACAAACTCCATATCCCAGATTGACAGTCAGATTGCGCAAATTAAATCTGAGGAATTGCAGGAAAAGAACAAATTAAGACAGCCCGAAAAGGCTCAACAGCAACAACCCAAACCAACCGACGAGACACAAGCCTCTTCACTGGATCACCTAATTAAACATAGTCAGACTTATGATCAATTAGGCAAGTTAGTCGGTTTGCGTGATCGTATGCAGGGCTCCATTCAGACCACTGAAGGAGAGACCAGATTCGACCGACTCGTTCTGGAGATCAATCCTCCGGGAAATGAACTCGACCTCGGCAAATCAATGATGCTGGAAAACTCAGAGCGCACCGTCTTTCAGGCAAAACGAGAGGTTGTTCAGGACATCCATTCCCAGCTGAGCAAGGTGGATCAGAAAATTGGAGATCTGATAAAAGAAATCCATCAGCCCGCACCTAAAGAAAAGGTACAACCTCCTAGCTCTGCAGCATCTGGGAAAGAAGATCAGGAAGTAAATGAGGGAAAGAAAACGGGAAGTAAGGAGAAGCCATCCGATGGCGGAACCACAGATCAGGAAGCAGGAAACGGCCCGCAAACTCCGGCTTCTGCATCTCCTGCTGCTTCATATCCATCCGTCGATATTCGAATCTAATTGCGCATTGATCAAACATAACTTTATGTATACATAATGAGGTTAAAGATTAAAGTGGCTCGTTCGCTACACAACCTTTGACTCGCATCCAATGATAGAACCGCTATTACAGGTGACTAACTCCTGATAAGTAGCGGTTTTTCTGTATTTTAACGTTATGGGTATAGAGGTGGAGCCTCGGCTTCCGAAGAAGCTTTCTTACAGAAAGCTTTTAGACCCACATCTTCAGGTTCTCTCTGTCCTATTCGTTCTCGTAATCTTATTTCTAACACGGAGTAGTGGCGGTATCATTTGCACAGATGATGCTTCCGGCAATCGCTTTACAACTTTTTTTGATCCGTGTAGCCTCATCGATAATTTGATCTATGTTTTTATATGTTCGCTTGCTGTTGGTTACAACGGCGATCGATACCGACACGAGAGGAATGGGCCGATTCAGCCCGGACCGTCCTTCCCCCAGAACATATTGATTATGCCAATCATGTTCGTTGTAGAACGTCTTTTTCATTTCCTCAAAACCTGAGATGACTTCCTCACTAATATGCTTGTAATCATGGTGATTCAGGATCGTAATAAAGTCATCACCACCGATATGTCCAAGAAAAGCTTCAGGGAAAACAAAAAGCTTGCGAAGCAAGTTAGCTGTCGCCTGAATAAGCTGATCCCCCATTTTGAAGCCGTAGCTGTCATTGTAGGATTTGAATTGATCGAGATCAACGTACAACACGCTAAAATGGTCCATCTGAAGGGCCTGAGATAGCCGTTCGTCTATGATATGGTTCCCGGGAAGGCCTGTTAGCGGGTTCATAAAAATCGCCATTTCGGCACGTACATCAGCAACAGCAAGCAGCAAACGACGAATACTCACAGCTCCAAAGAAACTGTTCCCCGACGTGACCAGCACAAGGTCATATATTTCCCCGTCATCTCGGTCCATAGCGAGAACACTGACCTCTGTAATCTGTTCCGAATAATCCACGACCAGTGCCTGCGTATTCATCACCAGTTCTACAGGGCGTCCCATATACAGATTATATCCATACTGTGTGCCAATCTGCTGAAAGAATCGGGGTCGCATCATCAACGACACACCCTTCTCCCCCATAACAGCTATACCTTCCAGATTAGGATTGGACTTGAAAAGATGATAGACGATATCGCATTTTGTATCAGATCGTACTACAGGAATTGGTTCAGCAATCTCGCCTATTTGCGTAAACATACTATTCTACTCCTCTATTCGTAGCATCTAATCCGTACTTCCAAATATATATGTAGGTCTTTATCAATGGTCACATCGTACCACTTTCTACTTGAAAAAGCGTTAACTGAAGGTAAAAGTTTATAAAAGATAATTTTCACCTCATGATTCTGTGATATTTCGTTATGCAAAAATACCGTCATGAACTGGATATTATCAATCCAATAAATGACGGTATTCGTTGGCCTATATTACAGAAGTTTATTGGCATGAAATGAATGAATTCAGATATAAGACGCTAATATTCATTTGGCTAGAACCTTTCCTGAATCCAAGCTATACTTGCCAGCTCACTACTCCTGACCCTTTCAGCTTACCTTATGCTCGATTCTCAGCTTGTCAGCAACCATCGCGATGAACTCGCTATTTGTTGGTTTCGACTTGCTGATATTGATCGTATAACCAAACAAGTGGCTGATGCTGTCGATGTTACCACGAGTCCATGCCACTTCAATCGCATGACGGATCGCACGTTCGACGCGGGACGGCGTGGTTTTGAATTTTTCGGCAATCGCCGGATACAATGTTTTGGTGATGGCTCCCAAAATTTCGATATTGTTATACACCATCGTAATCGCTTCGCGCAAATACTGATATCCCTTAATATGCGCAGGAACGCCGATTTCATGTATGATGGACGTAATGCTGGCATCCAGATTTTTGTGTTTGCCCATTGGCACAACATTGGATTTCATGAACATGGATGAACCGCTACTTGTGGACATCGCCGTCTGCGTTCCCACTAGTTGACGCACACGATTCGCGAGCACTTCCATGTCAAACGGCTTAAGAATGTAATAGGAAGCTCCGAGTTGCACGGCACGCTGTGTGATATTCTCTTGTCCGAATGCCGTAAGCATAATGACTTTAGGCTGTGGAGACAGGTTCAAGTTGCGCAAGCGCTCAAGTACGCCCAGTCCATCCAGATGAGGCATGATAATATCCAGAATCAATACATCCGGAACATCTCGAGTTTGCTCCAGCAATTGCAGTACTTCTTCTCCATTGTATGCAATACCGGTTACTTCCATATCTTCCTGTTCAGATATATATTCGGCAAGCAAATTCGTAAATTCACGATTATCATCGGCCAGCAATACCTCAATTTTTTGCAAAACGGTATCCTCCTTTAAATTAAACATCGTTTCGTACATTTCCTTACAGGTTAAATTTTCGACACAGCAGGTTAAAATCCTCCTGTCGAAAATTATTTTTCTTTATTTTTTTTTCTTGATCCTATATAATAAATAATTTATTTCATTATCCGATATATTATGTTTGCTTTCGACAAAAAAGAACCTCAAGGCTGTTTAGCCAGCCTTGAGGTTCTTATCGTTTTCCTTTTTCATCATAACGCCAGCATCTTGTAACATCCATTCAATGAAGCAACCGTAACCCGATTTCGGATCATTGACAAATACATGAGTAACCGCACCAATCAATTTACCATTTTGCACAATAGGGCTGCCACTCATTCCTTGAACAATGCCTCCGGTCTTATCCAGCAATTTCGGGTCCGTGATTCGAAGTACCAGACCCTTGGTCGCTGGCTCGGTTTGATCTGCCACATGAACAATGTCAATGGAGAAGCGTTCAACTTGTTGACCGTCAACCACGGTAAGTATTTCGGCCGGGCCTTCCTTTACTTCATGAGAAAAAGCGACGGGAATGCCTTTCGAGTACAAACTGTGCTCAGGATTTCCGGACATTTTACCAAAGATGCCAAAAGCCGTATTGCGTTCAATATTGCCCAAAATCTTGCTTTCCTTGAGGAAATGAGCACGTTTTTCACCCGGATCACCGGTCTCGCTCTTCGAAATTGACGTTACATTGGACTGAACGATCTGACCACTACCCACAACAATAGATGTCTGTGTGTTCATATCTGTTATGACATGGCCGAGTGCGCCATATACGCCCTGATCGGGAGCATAGAAGGTAAGTGTCCCAACACCAGCAGCGGAATCACGAATGTACAAGCCAAGCCTCCACGCTTGATCTTCAGAGTCGTAAGCAGGAGTTAATCGAGTCTTGACCGTTTCCTTACCACGTTTCAATACCACATCGATGCCTTTTTTACTTTTGCCTGCAAGTTCAACGGCTTCGGAGACACCTGCCACGCCATCCAGACGTTTCCCATCCATATGCGTAATCAGATCTCCGAGCTTAATGCCTGCTGTTTCTCCGGGCGATACGCGCTCATCCTGTCCGGAACGGACCAGATGATGGCCGACAACCAGAATGCCTGCCGATTTAACCTTGACGCCAATGGTTTGACCCCCGGGTACAACACGCAAATCCGGAATCACATTCACATGCACTGTTTTCACCGGAATTTTACCCCACAACTTTAACGTTAATTTGGCATGTCCCGTTTGTTGGGGGTGAAGATGCAAAGGTTGTTGCCTGGTAACATGCATCGCTGCCTGATCATCCAAACCAACGATATCAGGACGATCTACAACGGCGCTTGAAGCAGCAGGTACAGCGAGCCGGACATCCGCTTGCCTGCCAGCAAACACCTGTAATTCATCCGGCAGTGAAGCATAACTTTGCACAGGCTGAATGGCCTGGCTAATCACACAAAGAAAGAAGGCAAATAAAAGACCTAGCAATTTCTTCCTGAGGGGGGAATTCAATGGCTGTCACACTCCCTTTGCTTCTTTCGCTTGACGAAAGGTGGTCGCCAATTGCGTACCTTTAAGATAACCTCGCCCCCAGGCTTTTATTACTGTCAAACATTACGCCAGCCGTTCGTTTAACCCTTTTTTGGCTTCCGCCAAATTCAGCATTTCCTGTGCATGATGCAGCGTTTTTTCTGTAATTTCCACACCACCCAGCATACGTGCCAATTCCTTCACTCTGCCTTCGTCTGACAGCGATTCCACCTGTGTCATCGTTCGTCCATCGTAGACATGTTTCTCGATGAGGTACTGATGATCTGCCATACAAGCCACTTGTGGTAAGTGAGTTATTGAGAAAACCTGACAGGTCGAAGACAAACGGAACAGTTTTTCCGCAATGGATTGAGCTGCTCTACCGCTAACTCCTGTATCAACTTCATCAAAAATCAACACAGGTATCCGGTCATGTCGTGCAAAGATACTCTTCATCGCCAGCATCATTCTCGACAACTCACCACCTGAAGCAATCTTGCCCAGTGGTCGCAGTGGCTCACCAGGGTTGGGTGAGATCAGGAATTCCGCATTGTCCGCACCATGACGATTCAGACGAATACGGCGTCCATTCCATTCAATTCCCTTCGGATCTTCGAATGGAGTAATCTGAACACGAAGTGTGGTTCGCTCCATCTGTAGATCCTTGAGCTCACTTTCCACCTGAGCAGCAAGTTCCTCTGCACATTGTTTGCGAATCTTGCTGAGTTCTTCGGCAGACTCCATCACAAGGTTAAGCATTTTGTCACGTTCAGCTCGCAATTTCTCCAGCCGTTCGTCCTTGTTCTCCAGTTGGTCGGTTTCATGGCTAATCTGATCATAATAACTCAGAATAAGTTCCACACTGTCTCCGTATTTCCGTCTGAGGCCAGAAATCAGATTCAGCCTTTGCTCCACTTCTTCCAGCCTAGCCGGATTAAATTCAATCTTCTCCCGGTAATCCCTTAACTGGAATGTCGCATCTTCCAATTGATAAAATGCCGATTGCAACTGCTCTACAATCGGTTGCAGACCTTTGCTATCGTAGCCAGAGATATCTTCAATTCTAGAAAGAGCAATGCTAACAGCTTCAAGCCCGCGTTGACCACTGAGCAGATCATATGCACCAGCAACACTGTCCATCATTTTCTCACTATGGGATAGTTTGACCCGTTCTTCCCCGAGTAATTCATCCTCACCTCGTGTAAGGCCTGCGGCTGCGATCTCTTCAAGCTGAAAGCGATACATGTCCAAGAGTTGATATGCACGCTGACTGGACTCCTGAAGCGCACGCAGTTCTTTTTCCGCCGTGATAAACTTGCTGTAGCGCTCCTGGTACTTCGCTTTGATCGGTCCGATGACTTCCGAGCCATAGGTGTCAAGAAGCCCCAGATGGCTCTCAGCTCTCAGCAGACTCTGATGTTCATGTTGTCCATGGATATTGATCAGCTTCTCGCCTACTTCCCGCAGCATGGTCAGATTGACCAATTGCCCGTTAATGCGGGATGTACTCTTTCCCTGTGTATTCAGCTCACGCCGAATAACCAAATGCTCTTCCGGCTCACAGTGAATACCAAGCTTCTCTAATGTTTGCCATACCGGATGACTCTGCTCCATCTCGAACAAGGCCTCCATCTCTGCCTTCTCACATCCGTACCGGATCAGATCCGCTGAACTGCGCCCACCGGCAATTAAGCCAAGTGCATCTATAATAATCGACTTCCCCGCACCCGTTTCCCCTGAAAGTACATGGAATCCTGGATGGAATACAACGTCCACTTCTTCCACCACAGCCAGATTGCGAATCGATAAAGTAACTAACATCTGCAAAAACACCTCCGGATGACTAACTCAGAAATTATGTTTTTGAACCATTGATTTAAGAGGTTGTTCAAAAAGTCCGCTTTTGATTACGAAGGATGCCTGGTGGCATCATCAGCATCGAATATGGAATTTAGCCGAAATAAGTGGGATGCTTACGAAGTATGTTTCCTTCGGAAACATTGCAGTTGCTCACGTAGTTTTCCCTACGCTCCGCTACTCCACTTCTAGCTTCATCCCATCTTCTCGGTACTGAAAACCGATCTTTTTGAACACGCACTTTAAGCAATATAACCCATGATGCGTTCAATAACGGTCACGCTGTTACCTTCAGTCCGGCAGATAATGAGGATGGTGTCATCTCCACAGATCGTGCCCATGACTTCATTCCACTCAATATTATCAAGTAAAGCTGCAATGGAGTTGGCTGTTCCTGGCAAACATTTCATCACAACCAGATTGTTCGTGTGATCAATGTGCAGGAAGTTGTCCACGAGTGCACGCTTCAACTTTTGAATCGGATTATATCGTTGATCTGTCGGTAAAGAGTACTTGTACCGTCCGTCATCCATCGGTATCTTGATTAACAGAAGTTCCTTGATATCCCGGGATACCGTCGCCTGAGTCACCTGAAAACCTGATTGGCGCAATGATTCAACCAGATCATCCTGGGTCTCAATTTCATTTTGACTAATGATTTCACGAATCTTGATGTGTCTTTGTCCTTTCATACATGCCTCCAGTTAAATGTATTGCAATAAAGCAGCTAGTGTAGTTCGCCGCAGATTTCGCCAAATCATGGTTTTTTACTTTATCAGTCCAGATCATCCCCATCATACACATCTTCCTGGTAGTCCATAAGCCTGATTAACTTAATATCGGAATCTTCCACGTCAACATACAGCAGTCCTTCACAGCCAGGGTATAACAACAGATAGTTGAGGAAGCGATCCCTTAGCGCAGGTCCAGTCAATTCAAGCGGTTGTCTGCGACGCGATGTCTTGACCAGGTATCTGAGATCCTCACGCTCTGCAACATAATCGATAAATAATCTGCTGTAAAATACGGATTCGTTGGTCTCAAAAGCCAAAGGAACTTTCATTTTGCCACCGATGACTTCGTAACCCTGAGCTTCAAGCAAATCCAATGCTGGGGAATCCTTAATCTTCACGTTCAGTTGCAATCCAGACAAGCTTACCGGCATCGGTCGGTTCACCCAATTACGCAAGCCGAAGAACAGCCACAAGATCAAACAGACAGCAAGTACACCTATAACGATTGTGTCATATTGTCCATCCATTATCGCTCACCTCGAAGACATATTCGAGGTTCAGTAACGATTTCCCTTTACACCAATCATCTTTCCAGCGAAAAGAAACCCATCTTATGATGAGTTTCCCGTAAATGTATGAGCTGCTTCCTTCGCAACTTGCTCCGCAAGTGCATCAAGTGAAGCTGGATCGTTCTCTGGTTGTGTTGCATCTGGTGCTTCCAGACGCCAATGTGCGAGAAATTCTATATTACCTTCTCCACCGGTTATGGGAGAAAAAGTTAAACTCTGCAGATGCAAACCAAGTTGACTCGCAAAATGGAGCATCGTCTGCAATACATCCTTGTGTACCTTCGTATCACGTACCACACCGGACTTGCCTACTTTTTCACGCCCTGCCTCAAATTGAGGTTTAATCAATGCTACGATATCTGCAGGTTGTTTCAAAAGGGCCAAGAGTGGCGGCAATATGATTCGCAATGAAATGAACGACACATCAATGCTCGCAAAGTTCGGCACAGGTCCCGTCAGATCTTCAGGAGTCACATAGCGAAAATTGGTTCGTTCCATAACAGTAACCCGCTCATCATTACGCAAAGACCAGTCAAGCTGATTATAGCCCACATCAATAGCGTAAACGTGAGACGCACCATGCTGTAGTGCACAATCCGTAAAACCACCGGTGGATGAACCGATATCGAGCATGACAAGTCCATTCATATCAAGGCCGAAATGGCGGATCGCTTTTTCGAGCTTCAATCCGCCTCTGCCGACATAGGGATGTACCGAGCCTTTAACTTTCAGCTCGGCTTCCCTTGGAATTTTCATGCCCGCCTTTTCGATCGGCTCATTATTGGCATACACCAGTCCAGCCATGATCGCTGCTTTCGCCTTCTCACGACTTTCATAAAAGCCCTGCTCAACCAGCAGAACATCAATTCGTTCTTTCGGGAGTGACATGTATTTCTCCTATCATGTAAATTTACGAAGGAAAACGTGTTTTGGGTATGCCGTAAGAAGATTGAACGGCCATGTTGCGCAGTTCAGCACATACATTCTCAACGGTAAGACCCACTTCCTCACGTTGTTCCTTGATACTGCCATGCTCGATGAAGCGATCCGGAATCCCCATCAATTGTACATGTACATCATGCAATCCCTGTTCTGCGTAGAACTCCAGAACCGCACTGCCCATGCTACCCGCTTGAGAAGCTTCTTCAAGTACAATCAATTTGGTGCCTCGAACAGCCAAATCACGCAGCATTTGCTCATCCAGAGGTTTGAGGAAGCGAGCGTTGATTACGCCTGCTGTAATGCCTTCCCGCTTCGCCATCTCTGCTGCTTCTTCTGCAAGCTGCACCATTGATCCTGAAGCGATAACAGCATATCCTTCGGATGGACGCAACTGCTCCCATGTTCCAATTGGTATCGGAACAAGCACATCATCCAGAGGTACTCCCACCACATTGTTTCGTGGATAACGGTAAGCAATTGGACCTTCATTATAATCAAGCGCCGTTTTCATCATATGACGCAATTCATTTTCGTCTTTTGGCATCATCAGAACGATATTTGGAATATGGCGCATAAATGCCACATCGTATACCCCTTGATGTGTTTCCCCATCTGGACCAACAAACCCGGCACGGTCAATGGCAAACATCACGTTGGCGTTATGACGACAAATATCATGTACAATCTGATCATATGCACGTTGCATAAAAGTAGAATACACGGCAAAGACCGGCTTCAAGCCTTCCATAGCCAGTGCAGCACACATGGTCGCCGCATGCTGTTCTGCGATACCCACGTCAATCATGCGATCCGGAAATTCCTTACTAAAAGGAATGAGACCTGATCCCGTAGGCATTGCCGGCGTTACAGCTACGATCCGCTTATCTTGCTTCGCAAGATCAATCAGCGTTTGGCCGAACACTTCCGTGTACATCGGTTTCCCCACTGCCTTCAACACTTGACCGGATTCAATTTTGTACGGAGAGATTCCGTGCCACTTGTGCGAATCGGCTTCTGCTGGCTGATAACCTTTGCCTTTGGTTGTAAGCACATGAACGAGCACAGGACCATCCACGTTATCCGCTTGTTTGAAGGTTTCGATCAATTTGGGAATATCATGCCCATCAATCGGTCCCAAATACGTGAAGCCCAGTTCTTCAAAAAGAACACCTGGTACCATCATATATTTGACACTGTCTTTGATCCAGCTTGCCGATTTGGCCAACCGGTCTCCAATAGCAGGGATTTTTTTGAGCATGCCCTCGACATCATCTTTCGCTTTCAGATAATGACGATCCGAACGAATCTTGCTCAAATATTTATGCATAGCCCCAACGTTTGGAGCAATGGACATTTCATTATCATTCAGAATAACCATCAGTTTTCTCTGCTCATGACCAATATGATTGAGGGCTTCAAATGCCATACCACCTGTAAGCGCTCCATCACCAATCATCGCGATGACTTGATTATCTTCACCCTTCAGATCACGCGCAAGGGCCATCCCCATCGCAGCGGACAGTGATGTACTGCTGTGTCCAGCTTCCCATACATCATGTTCACTTTCGTTGCGTTTGACAAACCCGCACAGGCCATTATGTTGACGCAATGTATCAAAGCGATCCATACGCCCTGTCAGGACTTTATGCACATAAGCCTGATGCCCTACATCGAAAATCATTTTGTCTGCTGGACTGTTATAGCAGTAATGCAGGGCTACCGTGAGCTCAACCACTCCTAAGTTGGGTGCGAGATGCCCCCCTGTAACGGACAGTTTCTCAATCAGAAACTGCCGGATCTCTGCCGACAAAAGCGCAAGATCATCCTGAGACATCGACTTTAGATCACTGGGTTGTTTAATTTGTGGAAGCAGCACGAGAATCTCCCCGCTTTCCTAGATTGTTTGATTGTTGTTGTAAATCCATATATACATTATGAATCAAATGACATTAAATCATTATAACATAAAAGAACAAGAATCATAATTTACTGCACTATACTCCCGATAACGAGCATTTTCGCCAGCAAGTTATATAGAATCCTTCTCCATATGTATTCCTGCATCCACTCGGGACAGACTTTTTCCATCCACTCGGAAAAAGGACATTACATTCATTACACGGTTATACAGGTTTTGAAACAGCGCGCACCGTCCGAATCTAATGGTCTCGACTCATCAGATAATCCGCAATTTCCAGTAATCTGGATGCATCAGGTAACTCGGCTCTTTCAAGCGCATCTTTTGCAGATTGAGTAAGGGATTTCACCTCAACTACAGAAGCCTCCATGCCAATAAAATAAGGATATGTTACCTTCTGCTGATTCACATCGCTCTGTGTTTTCTTACCCATCTTCTGCTCGTCGCCCGTCAGATCGAGAATATCATCCTGAATCTGGAACGCCAGCCCCAGATCACGGCCGAACACACGCAGTGCTTCCAACTGTCCTTCTGTTGCTCCACCAATTCGTGCTCCAGCAATGAGGGAGAAAACAATCAGATCACCCGTTTTGTGCAAATGAATATATTGGAGCTGTGAAAGATCGGTCATGCCTTGCTCGCCTTCCATATCCGCGACTTGACCGCCGACCATACCTCTTGCTCCAGCAAGTTCGGACATGTCCTCTACGATGGACAGCAACGCATCTGCCGTCACACCACTGCGGCGACCCGCTTGAACAATGCTATAAAAAGCATGAGTTAGCAACGCATCTCCCGCCAATATGGCGGTTGCTTCACCATATACCTTGTGATTCGTTAATTTTCCCCTGCGGTAATCATCATTATCCATAGCAGGCAGGTCGTCGTGGATCAGTGAATAGGTATGAACCATCTCCACGGCGCAGGCTACCGGCATTGCAGCTGTACGCTGTGCGCCGAAGGCTTCCGCCGCAGCAACGACCAGAAGAGGACGAAGGCGTTTGCCTCCGGCCATAAGTGAGTACTGCATCGCATCCGTCAGCGATTGGGGTACATCCCAGTGATCGGGAAGAGTGTGTTTCAACTCTTCTGTCACCTCAGCTGTGACCTCCTCCAGGTATGCTTGAAACGAAGGACGATTACTCATGGATTTCACCGCTCTCATCGTCTGCAGTTCCGAAGGGCTTCTTGCGAAGCTCTCCATCTTCTTCTACGATCATCTCGATCTTGCGTTCCACTTGTTCCAGCTTCAGACCGCAAAGTTGCGAAAGTTTCATCCCGCGTTGAAACAGATCAATGGCCTGTTCCAACGGAACATCACCATGCTCAAGCTGACCTACGATGTCTTCCAATGCCGCCATTGCCTCTTCAAAATTCAATTCCGGTTCATTCGCCATGGGTATTGTCGTCCTCCTTCATTCCCCAAACCTGACAGTCCAGCTGTCCGTCTGTTAATTTAATCTTGATTGAATCTCCAGGCTGTACATCCTTCGTCGACTTGATCAATCGCTGTTCCTGCTCATCATAGACAAGGCTGTATCCACGTGACATGACTTTAAGCGGGCTAAGCGCATCCAGATGCCGCACAGATGATTTCCACTGTTGCTGCTTCGATCTGGTTATGGACCTGATCGCAAGTTCCAGTTGTCTGCGTGCTGCCGCATTTTCACGGCGTGCTGCATTGACTTGATCACGAGGATTGAATCGTTGCAGCGCGGCCCGCAGACGTTCCTGCTTCTCTCCCGTCCATTTCATACGCGTATCCACTGTTCTCAAAAGCCGTTGGTGCATCATATCCAGTCGTTCCGTATGTTGCATCAAGGTACGTCTTGGATGAACAAGCACTGGCGAACGCTGTAATCTCGCGAGCCGTTCACGATTATGAACAGCACGCTGACGCAAGCTGTGCTGTAATTGGCGCTGACGTTGTGCAATCTGATCGAGCAACTCAGCTCGATTGGGTACAGCCAGTTCCGCAGCTGCTGTAGGTGTAGCCGCACGCAAATCCGCCGCAAAATCAGCAATAGTGAAGTCCGTTTCGTGACCAACTGCAGAGATAACAGGAATGTCCGAAGCGACTATTGCTCTTGCCACAATCTCCTCATTGAAGGCCCATAATTCCTCCAGTGAACCGCCTCCGCGTCCAACGATAAGTACATCGGCTTCTCCCATCCGGTTCAGGTTGCCAATCGCTTTGACGATGGAAGGTGCTGCACCTTTGCCTTGAACCAGAACCGGATACAAAACAACTTTGGCAGAAGGGTATCTACGTTGGAGTGTGATCATGATATCCCGCACGGCCGCTCCCGTCGGTGAAGTTACAACCCCGATGGTCTGTGGATAACGTGGGATCTGTCTTTTTCGCGAAGGTGAAAATAACCCTTCATCCTCGAGCTTTTTCTTCAGCTGTTCGTAAGCCAGATACAGACTCCCAATCCCGTCCGGTTGCATATGGGTAGCGTAGAATTGATACTGCCCATCCCGTTCATACACCGAGACATTACCACGAGCAATAACCCTTGCACCCTCCTTCGGTACAAAGGGTAATCGCTGGTTATGGGATGCGAACATAATCGACTTAATCCGGCTGTCCTTGTCCTTCAATGTAAAATACATATGGCCGCTGGAGTGATGTGTGAAATTCGAAATCTCCCCGCGCAGCCAGACGTCCGACAGGACCTGATCCGATTCAAGTTTCATTCGAATGTATCGGTTCAGGTCTTTGATGGAGTAGATCTTTTGATCTGCCACAGACAAAACCCTAGGCCAATCCGTGAGCGCGCTTCGCAGCGATCAATGTATTTTGCATCAGCATTGTGATTGTCATCGGACCAACACCACCTGGAACCGGTGTAATTGGACCAGAAACTTCTTTCACACTCTCGAAATCAACGTCTCCTGCCAGTTTGCCATTCTCCAAACGGTTCATGCCGACATCGATAACAACAGCACCCGGTTTCACAAAATCAGCATCCACAAAATTAGCACGGCCGATGGCTACAACTAGAATGTCCGCCTGGCGTGTAATTTCTTTCATGTTGGCTGTGCGGGAATGGCACATGGTTACCGTCGCATTCTCACGTTGCAGCAACAGCGATACCGGTTTGCCGACAATATTGCTTCTTCCGATGACTACCGCATGTTTACCGGACATTTCCAGTCCAGTACGTTTGATCAGTTCAATTACACCCGCTGGGGTACATGGAAGCAGACTATCGTCTCCAATTACGAGATTACCAACATTGACTGGATGGAATCCGTCTACGTCTTTATCCACGGCAATCGCATCAATAACCGCTTTCTCTTCGATGTGTTTCGGTAGTGGAAGTTGAACCAAAATTCCGTTAATGGATTGTTGATTGTTCAGCTTGTCCACCAGCGCGAGCAGATCTTCTTGGGACGTGTCTGCATCCAAACGATGCACTTCGGAGTAGAAACCGAGATCGTGACATGCTTTTTCTTTATTACGCACATAGACTTGAGATGCCGGATCTTCACCGACGAGCACAACAGCCAGACCAGGTACTACCCCCTGTTCGCTAAGCTGTTTTACTTCTGTTGTCATGCTTGCGCGGATCTCTTGGGATACTTCTTTACCGTTAATAATAGATGCTGTCATTGTACTCTCTCTCCCTTATGTGAATATAAATTTAGAGGTTGTTCAAAAAAACCGCTTTTGATTAC
This sequence comes from Paenibacillus sp. SZ31, assembly GCF_012912005.1. GTDB lineage: Bacteria > Bacillota > Bacilli > Paenibacillales > Paenibacillaceae > Paenibacillus. The sequence goes on along the minus strand of NZ_JABBEA010000013.1, from coordinate 75,650 downwards.
GAAGGATACTGAAAACCGGTCCTTTTGAACACGCACTATAGTTAATCATAACTTAAGACAATTTTGCTTTAATGCCGTCAACTTCCTGAATCATGCGTCCAAGTACGCCATTGACGAACTTACCGGATTCATCTGTACCAAAATATTTGGACAGTTCAATCGCTTCATTGACGGATACCTTTGCCGGAATGTCATCACGGAATACCATTTCATACGTAGACAGTCGTAGAATCTGGCGATCCACACGTGACAGACGGCTGATTTGCCAACCTTTCAAATAATCCACGAGCAGCCCGTCAATCGCTTCCTTATTGTTCCAGGCTCCTTGTACAATCTCAGTAACATAGGTACGCATTACATCTGCATCGCGAATAACCACTTCGGTTTCATTATCTTCAGCAGCTTCATTGATCAACATGTTTACAGCTTCTGCTGCGCCTACCTCATTCATTTCCATCTGATACAGACTTTGTACTGCAATTTCCCTTGCCAAACGTCTTTTCATGTCCTGCCTCCTGCAGCGCTCCGTCTGGAGCGTCATCATGCTTATTTTAAAATCATGCAACCATCACATCATATCCTGTGTCGGATAGATCAATGGCTTCCATGGTATTGTTATTGTTATCCCTTTTCACAAAAAAACCTGCAATACGTTTCCTCCAAAAAACGGGCAACCTAAACTACAGCTCTATTTTCGGAAGAAACATATTGCAGGGTTCAGGTAGGTCACTTAAACGGACGCCAGCGATCGCCAAGCCACTGTCCCCACTCCCTCCAGGGAATGGACGAACCCAACTTCGAATCGCTTCGTCTGCCTAACGTATAACCAATGAACACCAAGAGTGCAAAGAACAACATATCCCAAAAACCGATCCATACATAAAGAAATCCAAAAAAGATGCCGCCGATAATTCCGGTAATTCGGCCTCTGTGACTATCCCAAATCTCTTTCCACAGCATCAGTGAAACTCACCTCATTCCACTCGACTCTTGTAGTTAGGCGACTGGGTTACATTAGCGATATACACCGTGACAAAAGATACCGGGATGCCCGTAATCTCTTGCACATGATCATGAATCGCCTTTTGCAGATCAGAAGTCAGCGCAGGAATAGGTGTCTCACCATCCACTACCGCACGGATCATAATCTCCAGTCCTGACTCAACCACACGTATGCGTGCCTTGACATCACGTACTCCCCTGAAACGGGAAGTCGCCTTCAAACAGAGATTCTCAATCGTCTCCATCGAAATCTGTACATCACCAAACTCAGTACGTTGATCTACAGACGGCAACGATGCACGCTCACGCCGAACCGAGATGTAGAAAAATCGCAAACTCAGGATAAACAAAATCGCTGCTGCAATAACCGACGCAACAATAACGTTTTGTTCCTGCTGGTAATTCAATTCGTAAGGCAGCACACCGCTGATCAGAAGAATGACGGCTGCCGATATTGCTCCAACGCTTATGCTGTATATAAACAACAGAAGCCGATCCAGTATTTTAGCCACGAACTGCACAGCCTCCCTTGCTCACTAACATTACTTAACCGGTCCTGTTCACTAGCAAAAAATCAGATCCTCATCTAGCTTTCGCTATAATGAAGACCTGTCCAAGACGGGATAACCCCCGGCAGATGATGCCGGGGGAATCTGTCTTCTTTTATTTTACGCGCTGACTGTTCAGGTCGATCTCTTCCACTTTCTCGGTGCTCTTGAACTGAACGTCATGAATGTGCACATTCACTTCATTCACATTCAAGCCTGTCATGTTCTCGATGGAACGTTTCACGTTCTGTTGAATCTCCGTAGCTACTTGTGGCAGACGGTATCCGTACTCGATAATTACGGAAACATCAACTGCAGCTTCACGTTGGCCTACTTCAACTTTAACGCCTTTGGAAAGGTTTTTGCGACCAAGCAATTCAGCAAATCCGCCAGCGAATCCGCCACTCATGCCTGCAACACCTTTCACTTCAAGGGTCGCCAATCCAGCAATCACTTCAATAACTTCAGGTGCGATCTGGATTTCACCGATATCCGTTCGTTCAAATTCAGTCGGTAGTGTACTCATAACTGTTCAACACACCTTTCGCGAGATAAGTTTGCGGCCATCCGTCAGGGCGCTGGACTCAGGTCAATCGACCTTCAGAACCCTTCCGGTCCGGCTTTACCGGAACTCCTGCAAACATCCGCGAGGTGCGGGCTTATCCTTTGCAGGAGACATGCGCTCTTATTATTCATACTATATCATTTGGGCTACATTATGACAAACAAGCCCAATATACCTTTTAAATCTCGTTTTCCTCAAGGAATTTGATATCAAAGTCCCCACGAATGAACGTTGGGTGCTCCAGCAATTTTTGATGGAAAGGGATTGTTGTGGATATGCCTTCAATGGCAAATTCCCCAAGCGCACGCTTCATCTTGGCAATCGCCTCTTCACGATTCGCTCCCCACACAATCAACTTTGCGATCATGGAATCGTAGAAAGGTGAAATGGTATAACCCGGATAAGCAGCACTATCTACACGCACGCCCGGTCCTCCAGGTGCAAGGTAGAATCCGATTTTGCCTGGTGATGGCATGAAGTTACGATACGGATCTTCTGCATTGATACGACATTCTATGGACCAGCCATTGATTACCACGTCTTCCTGACGGAATGAAAGTGGGTTGCCTTCAGCTACCGAGATCATCTCACGAATCAGATCCACGCCAGTAACCATCTCGGTTACCGGATGCTCTACCTGAATACGCGTATTCATCTCCATGAAATAGAACTCGCCATTCGGGCTAAGCAGGAACTCCAATGTACCCGCTCCCGAGTAATCCACGGCAAGGGCTGCCCGTACCGCAGCTTCCCCCATCAGTGTACGCACATCTTCAGAGAGAATTGGACACGGAGCTTCTTCTACCAATTTCTGGCGACGACGCTGAACCGAGCAATCACGCTCTCCCAGATGAGCTGCATTTCCGTGTTTATCAGCAATGATCTGGATTTCCACATGTTTCATGCCTGTCAGGAATTTCTCCAGATATACACCTGCATTGCCAAATGCCTTTTGTGCTTCCTGCTGAGCAGCTGTAATCTGCTTAATCAGCGTTTCTTCATCTTCGGCAATACGAATTCCCTTACCTCCGCCACCAGCAGTAGCTTTAATAATGATAGGATATCCGATATCTCTAGCAATCATGATGGCTTCATCCATATTTTCAACGAGGCCGTCTGATCCAGGAATAACAGGTACTCCTGCATCTTTCATCGTTTGTTTGGCAACAGCCTTGTCTCCCATTTTGGTAATGGCTTCAGGTGAAGGCCCGATGAATGTAATGTTGCAGGAACCACAGATTTCTGCAAAATCAGCATTCTCCGCCAAAAAACCGTAACCAGGGTGGATTGCATCACATTCCGTCAGCGTGGCTACACTCATCAGGTTGGTGAAGTTCAGGTAACTGTCCTTGGACAGTGTCGGTCCGATACAGTAAGCCTCATCTGCAAGACGAACATGCAGAGAATCCTTATCCGCTTCCGAATAGACAGCTACCGTTGAGATGCCGATTTCGCGGCAGGCACGAATAATACGTACCGCAATCTCTCCACGGTTCGCAATCAGTATTTTTTGAAATTTCATTTCGTTTTGTCCTCCTTCGAAGCTCATGCGGTTAGCTGTTAACCAGCTATAACGGTTATTCCGGTTTCACCAGGAAAAGGGGCTGCCCATACTCGACCAGCTGTCCGTTCTCAACCAGCACTTCAACGATTTCTCCCTTGATGTCAGCATCAAGCTCGTTCATCAGCTTCATGGCTTCGATGATACATACCGTTGTTTTTTCAACAACTTTATCACCTGCGCTCACAAAAGGACCCGCTTCCGGCGAGGAAGCTCTGTAAAAAGTACCTACCATCGGAGATACAATTTTATGTAAATGACTTGTAGTATCGACCTGCGGTGCAGCTTCACTTACCACTGCTGCCGGCTGTACTTGCGGAGCAGCAATCATTTGCGGTTGTACAGCAGCTGCTTGAACATACTCCGTTTTGCCCGGTTTGCGGATCGATAACCGTGATCCTTCATTTTCAATTTCCAACTCTTGAACGGAACTTTCATCTACCAGTTTGATCAGTTCTTTGATCTCACTCAATTTAAACATTTCCATTATTCACTCCTTCGGCATCATGCCAGTCTCACTAGGACGGTCATATGGCTTTATGTATTATATCATAATCGTTAAAAATGGAAAGAGCCCGAGAGTACAACCAGCTCCCGGGACTGCATTTCCATGATTTGAATTACTGTTCTGTAACGTATTGAACACTGATTTTATTCTGGGAAACAGCCAATTCTTTCATCACCAGATCCACAATGGATACCGCCTGTTTTACATCCAGTTTGTCACTGAGGACCACCACTTTATACTTGTCGGCATCTTCTTGAACGATCGCATTAGTGAACTGCTGAGAGAGCGTCTCCTCAATGCCAGTGATTTTAGCTTCTTTTTCTTCCAGTGTACGGAGTTGCTCCGTTGCTTTCGCATTCTCCTCCGGCGTTTTGCTCAGATCACCTGCCACAGTCATCAGTTCCTCATACTTACGATTGTTGCTTTCCTCACGTTGCCACTGGTAGTTCTGGAACTGGCTGCTCGCAGATGCTGCCGTATTCTGCTCTTCCATTTCCTTGAGGACTTCCTCGTCCGTCTTCGTTGCAGTGCCTTCTGTCTGACCTTCCGTCTCTGGTGTGGTTGCTGCACCTTTGTCGGTTTCTTTGTCAGCTTCTTTTCCTGCTTCACCCTTATTCTCGCCTGGTTCGACAGCAGGTGTTTTCTCTGTATTTCCAGTTTCTTTACCTTCCGTAGCCACCGGATCTTCAGCCGTGCCAGCCGCACTTGGATCACTTTCAACTTCGCCGCTATTCACCACTTCATTCACAACCAAACCTTCTGTAGGATCAAGAATGCCTGCTGTTTCCTTCGCTTCCCCTTGCTTGATTCCATCAACTTGCTGACTATCAGCCACCGGCGCATTGACTGGACCAGAATCCTCAGTGAACAGATAATACGCGGACAAAATGACCATCAGACTCAGCATGGAAACGAGCCATACCGTTTGACGTTTGTTATTCATTAGAACTTCCTCCTCAAATTGGCTTCAATCTATGAGAATTGAATCTTGTGATTCAACTAACCAAATTAGTCTTGTTTGCGCGGTACAACCGAGATTCGGTAGGCTGCCACATTCAGTCCTTTTTCCACAGCATCGGTTATCAGGTCCTTTACAACCTTGTTCTCTGCACCTCTCGCAACCACAAGCACACCACGGATCTGCGGTTTGAGCTTTTTGGTCACTATCGGTGTCTGATCCCCTGATATTTCGTACGTAATAATCTCGCCATCGCGGGTATATTGCGTCATATGTCGCTTGCCCCCGTTAGCATCCGTTTCTTCGGTAAGTTGCTGAGAATCCTTCACATTCCGCTGAACGACCAGTTCCTCTGTGGAATCCACGGTAACCATTACATCGACCGTTCCCACACCAACAATGTTTTCCAGCACACCTTTGATTTTGTCCTCAAATGCCATTTCGATTGCCTGAAAAGGGTTCTGATCCATCGGATCACTCTGTATGGATGCCATGGATGTTGCCGGGTCCGGTGGTTCCCGACCGATATTTTCGGAATCAATTTTTTTGACATTGACGAAGGAATTGAACAGCATGATTCCCACCCCGATCAAACCGAGGATAATCAGCCAACGGAAGGTTTGGCTCCGCCTTGCCCCGCCTTCTCCGCCACCCATCCAGGTTTCCATCTTTTTGAACCATTGTTTCATCGGACACCCTCCTTCTCAGAGCACTTCAGCACTTTTCGGTTCTTTCACTTGAACTTTGTTCGCATCAACATCCCACTTTTCAGTCAACAATGTAATAATCTGCACCGCATGTTCAGACCTTGTGGATGTCTCACCTTGCTGCTTCGTCTCATCTGCATGATCACGTATAACAGGCTCGGAAGACGCTTCATTTCCATCATGTTGACTTTTACTCACATCAACCTGTACATCAGGCACTTCTATCTGACCAATCTGGATGGGCTGCTGGATTTGTTGCGATTCGCCCTTTCCTGACTCTGGATCTGTGCCGAATAGGGGTTGTGTAGTTGCAACAACTTCTTGCTGGCTTGATTTCACTTCTCCTCCTGCATTCTCTCCCGCCATCTCGACCACTACACGCTGGATCACAGGTAATTCGACTGACGAGGCTGCTTCCATTTCCGTTTCATATTTACTCATTGCCAGCTGTACCTCTACGGACCGAACCTTCGCTCCTGTTGTTTCTTCAATCTGGCCTTTCATGACATTAGCCAGTTCTTTCGCTGTCCATTGCAGGGATTGTTCCTGTTCGCCCGCTTGCAGCCGCTTGCCCTGAGCCAGAATCTGTTCGAGCGTTGCATTTCCATCCGAGGGAGCATCCATTGCCGTCATTGCCCGTTTCAGTTCGCCAACCGGATCACTTTTGAGCAGCTTGGTTATGGGTGATAAAAGGGTTAGCAGGATGAGAAGGCTCAGCACAAGCTTGACATAACGTTCCATGGATCGATTGGGCAACAACATATCCACGAAAGTGGCCAGCAGAACGATCATGATCAATTCCTGGAGCCAGTTGCTCAGCCACCCCATCCTTTTCCAACCCCTTTCTTCCCAACATACATTCAACGCATCATGACAGTCAGATTCCCCGCAGTCAGCAGGATGGTGATCGCCAAGAAAAACATCAGCCCAACGGCTGCCAGCGCCGCAAATACGTAGATCATGCTCTTGCCAATGGCCTGCAGACATCCTACGATCGGGGTATCTCCGAGCGGTTGCATAATGGCACCAGTAACGTTGTATATCAAGGCAAGAGCCAGGATCTTGAGTGCTGGAAAGGCACATAGAAACAGAATGATGATCACTCCAGTGAGTCCAATTGCATTTTTGACAAGTAAAGAAGCTGTAATTACCGTATCTGTCGCATCCGCAAATGTTCTGCCTACAACTGGGACAAAGTTGCCTGCGATGTATTTGGCGGCCTTCAGGCTGACTCCATCCGCTACGGAGCCCGATGCTCCCTGAACCGAGATTACGCCCAGAAACATCGTCAGCAGGATACCCAGCAGCGCCACGCTAATATTGCGCAGGAGGTCTGCCAACTGTGTCAGCTTGTACTTGTCAGACAATGAACTGACGAGATGCAGTACAGCTGAGAAGAAGAGTAGTGGGAATACCAGCATGTGAATCAATGTACTCACCAGATGAATCATGAAAATGATGAGTGGATGGGTTACCGAGACGGTGATGACGTTACCCATGGACGCGAGCAGTGTGAATAACAACGGAACCATCGCCATCATGAAGTTGATCATGCCCGTTATGGCATCCTTGGCGTATCCTATCGCCACACTGAAGCTGTTGATCGCAATGATGATGATGACCATATAACAGATGGAATAGGCAATTTTGCTAATATTATTTTTCTCAAATGCGGTCTGAAGGGTCTCCAGAATCATGCTCAGTACGCTTAACATCACAATTGTGACCAGAAGCTTGCCGTTATATAAAATTTCATGCAGCATGAAGGTTCCTATGGCTACAAATACCGATTTCAGGCTGAACCCTTCATTGCCGGGGATTAACATATCCATGAAGGAAGGGGTCTTCCCATCCGGGAAGAAACCACCGTATTGTTGCATCAGTTGATCCCAGTATTTCTCCACCTGATCCTTGGGAAGCTGATCGGCCTGCTGCTCCATCCACTCACCGGAAGGCGAGGTTGCAGTAACCTGTCCCAGGATACCAAACAGAAAACAGAGCATCAGCACAACCGTAAGGCGCCACTGCGGCTTATGATGCATTGATTTCATATGAAGTCCGCACGCCCTTTCTACACCGGCATCAGCTTCATGACGGTTTCGATAATAATGCTGATGATCGGTATAGCAAGTACGAGGATTAACACCTTACCAGCCAGTTCGATTTTGGAAGCAATGCTTTCCTGGCCTGCATCCCTTACAATCTGTGCACCAAATTCAGCAATGTACGCTATGCCAATAATTTTCAGCACCGTTTTCAGATAAATACTCTCCATGCCTGAATTCTCGGCAAGCCGCTTCAACACCTCGATGACTGCACCGATCTTGCCAATCAACAACATGAAGATGACGATGCCAGTCGCGGCAGCAATCAGAAAGGCAAACATCGGCTTCTGTTCCTTAATGACCAGAATGAGCACTGTTGCGATGAGCGCCAAACCTACAACTTGTATAATTTCCACAGGTCACCACCATCCGGCTTCATGACCGTTTTTCATTGAAAAAGAAATATCGATTTGATCTCTTGTAGCAGGCTGTCCAACATCCGGACCACCATGAACAATACAACGACAAATCCGATTACGGTCACCCAGTGAGCCATATCTTCCTTTCCCATTTGTTTCAGTACCGTGTGAATCATGGCAATAATGATTCCGATACCCGCAATTTGAAAGATTGCGTTCACTTCTAGATTCATGACCTTGGCACCTCACTATCCCGGCTATTTCAGAAGATCAGAATGACGATTAACGCTCCGACAAGCATCCCGAGACTTCGGCTCATTCGTTCATATTTCATTTGATCGGCCTGGGCACGGGATTCCTCATGCATTAGTTGTTGAATGGCTAACGATATATGTTTGGTCTGATCCTGACGGTCACTTGTGCCAAGGCTGAAGCTTAATTGCAGCATGACTTCCCGCTCATCAGCCTTCATGGCCGATCTTCCCCAAGCCAGATCTACGCCGGACTGCAGACTTTCCCGGGCAGTGAGTCCATGAGGAGGTTCCATCTGTGTGGCTGCATGAAGGAAAAGCGTCTTTACAGGTTCTTTGGTCTGTGCTCCCATCTTGCCCATGGCATCGGGAAGGGGAGTGAGCCCATAATTAATCTCTGTCAATAGTCGCTGGAGGGCTGCAATGAGTTCTCGCAACTGTCTCGGTCTTAATGCATATTGTCTGGCCTTGTAAAAACCGGCGAGGGTGCTGGCTAGCAGAATGATTACCGCACCAAACATGTTAACCAAAGGCTTCACCTCCTGCCCCGGTCTGCTGCAACACACGCATTTTGCCATCAGCCAGCCGAAAGGTCATGCCTCGGCTCGTCCGTTGCAGTTGTACATACCGTTGAAACATCTGCTCCGCAATTAAGGTTCTGAGCGCGGGTCTGGCCGACAGCTCCGACAGGTCACGGCCATGAGCAGTCGCGATCACAGAGACGCCTGCATGCAGGGCTTCCATTACCGCCTCAGCATCCTCCGGACGACCAATCTCGTCCACAATCAGGACATCGGGCGACATGGAGCGGAGCATCATCATCATGCCCTCAGCCTTCGGACAACCGTCCATCACATCTGTTCGTGGGCCTACGTCGAATCCAGGTACTCCTTTGTAGCTACCAGCGATTTCGGACCTTTCATCCACAATGCCCACTTTCAGACGCGGACGTATTCCCTGAAGCAGTTCACTGCCCCCCGTAAGCTTCGTACCACTGCTAATCTGTCTCGCCAGATCTCGCAGCAACGTCGTTTTTCCCTGTTGAGGCGGTGAAAGGATCAATGTATGGAAGACCTGTCCGCTCTTCATATCGATAAGATAAGGAAGGATACGATCAGCCACTCCATGTACCTCACGCGCTACCCGAACGTTAAATCCGTTGATGTCGCGCAGGTATTCTACACGCCCACCGCTCAATACCGTTCGGCCAGCAAGTCCAATTCGATGTCCCCCGGGTATGGTGATGAACCCTTTACGCAGTTCCTCTTCCAATGTATAAAGTGAATGGTTACTGATCAGATCCAGCAACCTATGCGTCACTTCTTTCTGAGGAACATATGCTTCTTCCGGGTTCCCTGTCGGGCTACCTTGAGGTGTCAGGAAGTGGTATGTGTTGCCTGCATTTATCTCCAGGGGTCTGCCTTCACGAATACGTACTTCCTCCACTTGGTCCAATAGAGCGGGTGGCATTCTTCCGAGAATGGTGCGGATCGGTTCCGGAAAAAGTTCCTTCCAGTTCACCTTCATGAGTAGGCTCCTCCAACCTTGAGATCATATGGTTCACGCTTCTGGCGCTTGTTCATATCTCAAGTTTATGCCTGTACATTTAATTTATGACGCTGAAATCTATCATTTCTTCAGAATACGGATGAGAGTTGAAACCATAGATCAACCTCCTGCTCTAGGCACCCGTCTAGATGTGCATGCATATGGTAATTGCAGATAGGTAAGTTCCATTCCCGTTCAAATAGAACTACCGATCCCCAGATACAGAAAGGAGTTGTGGGGAGTGCGAGTTGATGTCGTAGGCAATGTGAATGAGTTACGCACCATTGATGTTGCAGGGCGTAGTGCGGTTGTCATTGATGTATTATGTACGACCAGTACAATTGTAACAGCCCTGGCGTATGATGCTGCGGCTGTGATTGCCGTAGAGACGGTTCCACAAGCCAAGCAAATGGAAATGAAAGATTGCATTCGGGGCGGGGAGCGTTTTGACAAAAAAATTACCGGATTCGAGGTGGGTAATTCCCCCTATGAATATATGACTGAAGACATTGCAGATAAAACCATCATATTAACTACAACCGATGGGACCCGGGCCTTGATCAAAGCTTCCAAGGCGAAACATGTACTCGCTGGATCATTTCTGAATGTGCAGGCTGTCGCAACAGTTCTATGCGAGCTGCAAAGAGATGTATTGCTGTTGTGTGCGGGGACACAGGATGAATTTGCACTGGAGGATGGCTTATGTGCTGGATGTATTATCGAAGAGCTACACCGACAATCCTATTCTCCCATTCAATTGAACGATCTCGGTATTGTACTTCATCAGGCGATATCCCAATGCCAGGACAGCATCCCGGATATGATGAGAATATCATCTGGTGGGCGAAGGCTTGAAAAGTTAGGCAGGGTTCATGATATTTCGTATTGCTCTCAGTTAAATCTGCTGGATTGTGTTCCCTTGATGGGAGAAGGGAACCGTATGGCGCCTTATCGTGGGATACGCGGGGAGAAGATATTCAAGTTGCTGTGAGAATGGCTATGAGAAAAACAAAAAGGTGCACTGCTGCCCGTTGGCAACAGTACACCTTTGCTAATTTAAATACACAGAAAATACTTATCTGCGATCTTGAGGTCCGCCAATAACGGCTTGCTCAGCAGTGTCAAGATCATATGCTGTATGCAATGCCTTAATGACGTCATGCAGCTTATCTCCGTCAATGACACAAGATACTTTGATCTCGGAAGTACTCACCATCTTTATGCTCACGCCCTCAGCAGAAATGACTTTGAACATCTTGGCAGCTACACCTGGGTGACTAACCATGCCTGCGCCAACAATGGAGATTTTAACGAGGTTCTCTTCAGATGTGACTTCACGGTAAGGCAAGCGGCTGTGAAGGCCTTCAATGACACGCAATGCGTCCTCACGATCAGACAGAGCAACAGAGAACGAGAAGTCCGCTTTGCCATCCATCACTCCGCTCTGAACGATAATGTCCACATCCAGCTGATTGGATGCAAGCGCACCAAATACTTCAGCCAGAACTCCTGGTACATCCGGCACACCCAAAATACTGATGCGAGCCACGTTTTTGTCATAGGCAATACCACTAACCACTACGCCTTGTTCCATTGCTGCTTCCTCCTTCACAACCGTTCCTTCATTATGGTTAAAGCTGGATCTTACAATTAAAGGTACACCGGAATGCTTCGCGTACTCTACTGCACGCGGATGCAGCACCGCTGCTCCCAAATTAGCGAGTTCCAGCATTTCGTCATACGATATTTCCTTCAGCTTACGCGCAACCTTAACAATGCGCGGATCTGTAGAATAGATTCCATCTACATCCGTATAGATCTCGCACGCATCCGCCTTAATGGCTGCGGCCAGCGCGACAGCTGTTGTATCCGAACCACCACGACCCAGTGTTGTGATCTCGCCGTCTTCCGTCATGCCCTGGAAGCCTGCAACAATAACAATGTTGCCTTCAGCAAGCGCTGCATTCACACGGTCTGGATGAATATCATGAATACGTGCTTTTCCGTGAACCGGCTCTGTGCGGAATCCCGCTTGCCAGCCCGTAAACGATACTGCCTTACGTCCAAGCGCTTGAATAGCCATCGATAACAAGGAGATCGAAATCTGTTCTCCTGTCGTTAAGAGCATATCCATCTCACGAGCAGGCAGTTCACTATTCAGTTGTTTTGCCTGATCAATCAAATCATCTGTTGTATCCCCCATGGCCGAAACCACGACTACACATCGATGTCCTTCATCAGCTTTTTCTACAACACGTCCGGCTACACGCTTCATGCGTTCAGTATCTCCGACCGAGCTGCCCCCAAATTTCATGACGTACAATGACAACGCAAATCCACTCCCTACCTTGTGCAGTATGCATAATTGATGTCCATCGTCATTATTCTCTACGAGAAATGACTTTAACCCAGTATATTACGAAAGCGACTGATAGGCTAATCTTTTTTCGAAAAAACCCTCTGCCAAAGGAATGGCAAAGGGTTGTTAATAACCTTTTTTAGCTTACAGGTTGTGAAAGTTACGCACGGGAAGAGTATTTACCTTCACGTGTATCAATCAGGAGAACGTCACCTTCGTTAATGAACAAAGGAACCTGTACATTCAAGCCTGTTTCCACTTTTGCGTTTTTGGTAGCGCCTTGTGCAGTGTTACCTTTAACGCTTGGCTCAGTCTCGATAACTTTCAACTCAACGCTTGTTGGCAAGTCGATTCCGAGGATTTCACCTTGGTAGCTAACGATCTTAACGACCATGTTTTCTTTCAGGAAATTCAATTCCCATTCCAGTTGATCACTAGTCAATGTGAACTGATCATATGTTTCGTTATCCATGAACGTGTGCTCTGTACCGCTTGCATACAGGTAGGATACGCCACGGTTTTCGATGATGGCACGACCAATCGTTTCGCCTGCACGGAATGTTTTTTCAACGGTGTTACCGTTACGCAGGTTTTTCAATTTGGAACGTACAAAGGCAGCGCCTTTACCTGGTTTAACGTGTTGGAAATCAAGCACGGTATAGATATCGTTATCTACTTGCACGGTCAAGCCTGTTTTAAAATCGTTTACTGAAATCACAAAAAATCCCTCCTGATATGGTTGAAAAGTAGGTGATATAAGACGATGGGTTAATGTTATATGTAAAATGAGCCCAAGAATGGCCACCTCGTTCACTTCGAGTGCAGTACCATCCTCCGATCGCTGTTATCCCCAGATTTTTTTGATCCCATTATCAATGGGAAAATCCGGTGATAAAGGCGAACGCTTCGCTTCTTCAGATTGGTTCTGCACTCTCCGTTATGGTGAAATTTCTTATTTTCATTTTAAATAACACATTTAAAAATCATCTTATATCCCTGTGGCTGTAATTTAGCCGATTACGGTGAACTTCTTGTCCGACTTCGTGAGAATATGAATACCCGTCTCGGTAATCACTACGTCATCCTCGATACGCACGCCGCCAAGCCCATCAATATATATACCCGGTTCAACGGTAACAACCATCCCCGGTTTCAATACATCGTCGCTAAGCTTGGACAAACGAGGAGCTTCGTGAACTTCCATACCCAGACCGTGGCCTGTGCTATGTCCGAACTGATCTCCATATCCGTGACCTGCAATGATATCACGAGCCAGTGCATCTGCTTCCCGTCCGGTCATACCCGGTTTCAGGTTCTCCAGCGTATGTAACTGAGCTTCCAGTACAATGTCATAAATTTTGCGCAGTTCAGGTACAGGTGTGCCTGTTGCAATGGTACGTGTCAGATCTGAACAGTATCCGTCCAAAAGTGCACCGAAGTCAAATGTAATTAACTCATTTTGCCCGATGACCTTGCTGCTCGCTACACCGTGAGGCATAGCAGAACGTTCACCCGATGCTACAATCGTGTCGAACGAAGAGGACGTTGCTCCATGTTTGCGCATGAAGAACTCCATCTCCAGATCCACTTCACGCTCCGTCATACCTGGTTTTGCAAACTGCAAAACGTGGCTGAACGTGGCATCCGCCAAATCTGCTGCTCTCTGCATGACTGCGATCTCGTCTTCATCCTTGAACATGCGAAGTTGTTCCACGATTCCGGATACAGCTTTCAGTTCAATAGACTGAAGTGCTTCAGCATAAGCGGAATGTGTGCCGAATGTGACACTATCCTGCTCGAAGCCCACTTCTTTGATATTCGCGGATGTCAGCAATTCGCGCACCGTATCCATCGGCTTAGCTCCATGCTCCACAACGGTAAATCCTTTGGCTTGCTGAGGCGCTTGTGACATGTAACGGAAATCAGTCAGCAAGAATGCATCCTGTTCCGTAATCAGCACATATCCCGCCGAGCCTGTAAAGCCCGTCATATAACGACGGTTAATCGGGTTTGTAATCAGCATTGCTGCGAGTTCACGCTCACGCATGGCTTCACGCAACTTATTTACTCGTTTGTTTTCCATCGGTAACCCTTCTTTCTCTCACATTCCCGGGTTCCCGGCTCAGGTTTGTTTGTCCAGATGACGCACAAGAGCCAGCAATCCCAGTTCATAGCTTACTTCGCCAAATCCGGCAATCTGCCCGATTGTTTCCGCTGCAATCACTGAATGATGTCTGAACGCTTCGCGTGCATGAATGTTGGATAGATGTACTTCCACTGTAGGGACTTTAACAGCATTGATTGCATCACGTATAGCATAGCTATAATGGGTAAATGCTCCGGCATTCAGTATGATTCCGTCTGCCTCACCCATCGCTGCATGAATGCGGTCAATGATGTCCCCTTCATGGTTCGATTGATAAAAAGCGATGGAGACGCCAAGTTCATCAGCCTGTCTGCGAATTTTGTCCTCAATATCCTTCAGACTAAGCGTTCCATAGATGCCCGGTTCACGTACACCAAGCATGTTCAGGTTCGGACCATTGATCACAATAATTCGTTTCATCGCTGCTCCACCCTCTCTGCAAATAACCATCTGCTATTTTAACACAGGCATTGCCGGATTGAGAAGCTTTTTTGCGCTATGCCCCCGCTTGCTCCGGCTCGCGTTTGCGTTCGTCCGTGTACTCCATGGCTACCGTGTAACCAATGAACAGCCCCCATAACAAAAAGAAACAGAGTTCTGTGATGATCGAATCCCACGTTAAACCGTTCAAAGGCTTCATCATCCCCAGTTTTGGTCCTACCAGTATAAAGAGAATCAGCCACCAGACGATTCCATACACCATGCCGGGTAACGGACCTTTCAGTTTTCTAATCGTGAACGTGTAAAGCAAGGATGCCAAGATGGAAAAAACGATAAAAAACAGCCAGCCTGTCAAATGTCCTGCTGCCGTATATATATATTCATGTTTGAAAAAAGGCTCCGCAAGAAATCCCACCGGCACAATCGTAAAATGTAGCAGATAGAATAGCCAATGTAGCCCACCCCAGATAAAACCGGCAAAGAAGCCAAGCTCTAACGCAAAGGAAAATGGCTTGGTGTAGTAGTGTGCTTGACCTTGCCTCTGAGTAGGGCGCCTGCCTTTGTCTTTTTGCTGCCGTTCTTTCGGACGTTGACCTTCATCTTGTGATGTATCTTCATGCTTGCGTTCTGTCATCGATATTCTCCTTCATTCAGTTGATAATCCCGCATTATGCCTCGAATTTTCGGTCTGATTCTACGAGGTAGTATGTTCAAAACAGGACAATCTTAACAACATCCTTCAAGGTTTGACTCACAAACTAGAAATTGCTCTTAAAATTCGATACAATAGGGTTATTAAACTGCCTTTGATCGCGAAGGCTTAGAACAGAATAGGAAGGTGAATAATTTGCCTCAACAATCCAAGCCTGTCAGCTATGGGGGGCAAGCTGTCATTGAAGGCGTAATGTTTGGTGGGAAACATGTCAACGTTACAGCTGTTCGTAGAAAAGACGGCGAAATTACGTATCTGGAAGTTCCCAAGCAAGACAAGTCCTGGGTCACAAAATTGCGGCGGATTCCTTTATTACGCGGAATTGTCAGCATTATAGATTCAAGTGTCAAAGGTAGCAGACATCTCAATTATTCTGCTGACGCCTATGCTGATGATGAACTGGAACCGGAAGAAAAAGCCAAGCAAAAAGAGAAAGAAGGTTCGGGCTGGAGCCTTAGCATGATTATTGGTGTGACAGCAGTAGCCATCCTTTCATTCCTTTTTGGTAAAGTTGTTCTGACATTGCTTCCTGTTGTTATCGAGAATTTTCTATTCAAAAATGCATTCGACAATCAGTTTTTGCATAATTTACTGGAAGGCGGCATTAAGCTGATCCTGTTACTCGCCTATCTGTGGTTAATCTCACAGACGCCGATGATCAAACGTCTCTTCCAGTATCATGGAGCGGAACACAAGGTAATCAGCGCACATGAAGCTGGTGAAGAATTAACACCGGAGAACGTGCAAAAGTACAGCCGACTGCACTACCGTTGTGGAAGCAGCTTTATTATGTTAACTGTCATTATTGGGGTGTTTCTCTATTCCCTCTTCACGTACGATAACCTCTGGGAACGGATGGGTCAGCGTTTGCTGTTGTTGCCTGTTGTACTGGGCATTTCTTTTGAACTGTTAAAGCTCACAAATTCGGTACGTGATATTCCTGTACTGCGTTATCTCGGATACCCGGGATTGTGGCTGCAATTGCTTACAACAAAAGAACCGACTAATGAACAGGTAGAAGTATCCATTGCTTCGTTTAACCGTATGCGTGAGTTGGATGCCAAGCTCGCCAATGTCTCTGCTACATCAGAAGTACCTGTTGCAACACTCGATCCTGTGAAAGGGTGAATGATATGAACAAGCAGGCAATCTTATTTTGGACGTTCATCGCACTAGCTGCTGTTGGAGTCTTGACTTGGTTGGGGAGCGCTAGCCCATCCAGGATCATTATTCCACTGGTCGTGTTCGGAGCTGTATTCCTGCTGTATAAGTATCCGCCTCGTCGCTGGGCACGCAAAGCCAAATCACCGAAGATTAAGCCATCGGCACGTACCCTGGCGAAAGTCAATGCACAGTCCAGTGCCAGAAAGAGCAGCGGCTCTTCTAAGAAACGCAAGGATTATCCTTTCCAAGTGATTCAGGGACAAAAAGGTAAAAGCGATGAAGATGTACCTAAATTTCACTAAAAGTTATTGAACATACAAAAAAGCAATTCTCTCAATACGCGGAGAATTGCTTTTTTCACGTTTATACAGGGATCAGAGGTGGGGCTTCCCCCTGTTTCTTGCGCAGTTCTTTTCTTTGTTTGTCCAGCTGATCATCATACATTTTCGTATTCCATCCATTGAAAAATTCAGTTCCTGCGGTAGCTCCTGATCGATATAAAGCTGTGCTGTCCTGTACCGATAAATGAAACTGCGTCGGTTTAATCCCAAGAGTTGGTATCTTCACTGTACGAAACCGGTTAATTTGTTCGATATAGCGCTCATCATGAGCGGTCAGCATCGTCTCCACAAGAGCCTGAAGCATGCTTAGCGGTCCTTTAATCCGGGCAGGTTCCACTTCCGTCTTACCTACCATTTTGAATCCGACAACCGGAATAACGTCTCCCCCTCGTTCCGTACGATCCCCATCGAAGAGCCACAGCGGAAAATTGCTAAGCAACCCACCATCTACGACATATACGAACTGATCTTGAAAAGGTAAACCTTTGGAGAATACTGGCGATTTGCGTATCACCACCGGGTCGAAAAAATACGGAATACTGCAACTCATACGTACCGCTTTCGCAACATCCAGCTTGGCAGGATCAATGCCGAAGCGCCGAATATCATCTGGCAGGACCAAAATGGTCCCATTGGATATATCAGAGGCAGTAATGAGCAGCTTGCCTTGTGGCAAGTCTGCAAATGTGCGAATCCCTTTCTGCTCCAGCATCTTGCGAATCCAAGATTCAAGCGCTTCTCCCGAATACAGTCCTTTCTTCAAGAACAGCCTTGCTGCGGGTCCGATCCATCGGATACTAAATATGGGGGAACGACGCAGCAATGAAGCAAACGGCGTATTCTCAATAATGACTTTCATCTCTTCGGCCCGGTAACCGGCCGCTAGCAGAGCAGCTACAATGGAACCGGATGAAGTGCCTGCTACTCGATTAAACTGAATGCCACAGTCTTGAGCACCCTGTACAGCACCCGCAAGCGAGATTCCTTTGACGCCTCCACCTTCAAACACCGCGTTAATTAACACAACAAAACCCCCGTTCTCCAGGCAGCCACGTTTCTACTGCCACTCTATGAGAACAAGGGTTTGTCTTATAACTGTATTGTTAAAATCTTTTAAAGACCATAGTAAGCTTTCAATTTGGCAATCAAGCCGAGAGGATTCTTCGTCAGGTACTGTGAACTAAAGTAAATATCCCCTTTAACTGAAGCATACTTCTTGTTGTAGTTCAGCTGATCGATGATCTCCTGTGATGTCTGCCAGCCAATTTCCGGCGTACCTAACTTATAAGGAGAGTGGCCGATATACAATTTCACATTTGTGTTAGCCACTTCATTCGCCCACCAGTCCACGACTTTGTCGTAGCGGGCTACGCTCAGTGTCATACTCCAATATACCTGAGGAGCGACATAGTCGATCCACTCCTGGTTAATCCATGTCCGCACATCTGCATTCATGCTGTCATACGCGGTTACTCCTGCTTTGGTATCAGAGCCGGTCAGATCAACGGATTTGTTACGCCATACACCAAATGG
Organism: Paenibacillus sp. SZ31; assembly: GCF_012912005.1. Lineage (GTDB taxonomy): Bacteria > Bacillota > Bacilli > Paenibacillales > Paenibacillaceae > Paenibacillus. The sequence goes on along the minus strand of NZ_JABBEA010000013.1, from coordinate 56,842 downwards.
ACTAATTCCATATTCAACGTTAGCTTTCACTCTGTGAATGCTCTGTCCGAGCTGCTTGACGAATTGATTAATATTGTCCCGACGCCATTCAGCACGATCTTTGGTATTTAATGTGTTATAGGTTTTGAAGGCTGCATCATCATTAAAAGTCACATTGGATGGATAGAAATAATCATCCAGATGTACACCATCAATATCATACTGATTGACCACTTCCATGATCGTATCGATAATATGCTGTCTGGCTTCGGGGATACCCGGGTTAATGTACATTTTGCCGGATGCATTCACAATCCAGTCAGGATGAAGCTTGGAGATGTGGTTTGCAGCCAAATTCGTTGTACTCGCTGAGTTCGTTGCTCTAAACGGATTAAACCAAGCGTGGAATTCCAGGCCCCGTTTGTGTGCTTCCTCGACCATGAACGCGAGGGGATCATAACCTGGGTCTTTACCCTGTGTTCCTGTAAGCACACTGTTCCAAGGTACCAGACCTGAAGGATAGATGGCATCCCCGTTGGCTCTCACTTGGACAAATACGGCGTTAATGCCCATACCTTGCAGTGTATCTAGCTGTTTCGTGTATTCCTGCTTTTGCTTCTCTACATTTCCCTTGGCACCGGATGAAGGCCAGTCTCCATTCACAGTGGAGATCCAGGCTCCCCGCATCTCTTCAGAAGCTGGTACAGTACCCGTGCCTCCAGGCTCTGCTGGGGTTGCGGGAGTTGGCTCAGGGGTTGGTACTGATTCATCTCCTGTGTACAGATCAATGGTCTGGGCTGCCTGATTCCAGTTCACTCGAATACCAAGGTTCTCACTGACGAATCGAATGGGTACCATGACCCGACCTTGCTTTAATTCTACTGATGCATCCAAACCAACTACATTGTTATCCACGGTTGCCTGCTGGCGTCCGCTCGTCATTGAGATGACCGAATCGGATTTCTGAATGGTCACGGTACGTGTAGCCTGAGACCACAGAACAGATGCACCAAGTCCTTCGCTAATTACACGCAGAGGTACCATCGTTACATTTACTTTGGGCAAGATGTATGGAGATACATCCGATTCCAAACGGTTGCCATCTAGAAAAATAGCGATTTCCTTCTGCCCGGCTGCTTGTGCCGTCATACCTGCTGTCTGTAATCCAAGTACAAAAATAAGCAGTAACATCAATCCTTTACGAAACTTCATTAGTGCAGTCCTCCAAAATCATTATAAATTTGCGGTAAATTCTACTAGTTTAATAGACGCTCCTAACGTTTGTTTAGTTGCGATAATCACCAAATTATGGTGTGATTGCACACAAAAAAATGCTTCCTGCCATTGAAACGGCAAGAAGCATCCTTTGATCACAGGATACGATTCATTGTATATCACCATGTTTAAACCACTACTGAAACTTAAGACTCCGTATTACTCATGACGTCCTGAAGATTTTTGAGGTCACGCAACCGACTCTCATCCTGACGGAAGTATTCAACCAAGGACTCAATACATGTAATCGAGTCCCAACTCAGGTGATGTTCAATGCCTTCAACATCATTGTAGATATTTTCTTCCTGAACACCAATCGTCGTCAAAAACTGTTCAAGCAGATGATGGCGTTCCATCAAACGTTTGCCCATCTTTTTGCCTTTTGGCGTAAGCACCAATCCGCGGTACTTCTCATAAATCAGGTACTCGTCTTTGTCCAGCTTTTGGATCATCTTCGTCACCGATGAAGGATGTACTTCCAGTCCTTCAGCTATATCAGACACACGAGCATAGCCCTTTTCATCAATTAATTTGTATATACGCTCCAAATAATCTTCCATACTGGGCGTTGGCATCTGCTTCCCTCTCTTCTCTCTGACCGGCCCCTATTCGTGCCTGGTCCCTATCTTATAATGATACATGTTATCAATACGCATTGGCAAGTCCTGCACAATTCGGAGCGTACTGTTACGCAAGTAATTGGCAGGCGTGACTTCTCCCCAAACGAGGCAAACTAAGCAAAGTTTCGCATCGAAAGGAGTGATTTCGTGAGTACAAGTGTAGCCTCACCACCAGTTCGTAAAGCAAAAGGTACTAAACCCTTTATTCCCGATTTGGTGTACTTTGAACCCGGTGCGCTGGAATATGATAAAGGTAAACGTATTATGGAATGGGTCACATCCAAAAACATACCTTATCAGATGACCACATCCCATAACCGGATCACGAACCTGCCAGGTGAAACCGAACAAGAAAAGTACCGGATGGCGAAGCGTACTCTGGTTGTTGGTGTGCGCAAAACACTCAAGTTCGACCAGTCGAAACCTTCAGCGGAATATGCCATTCCCATCTCTACAGGCTGTATGGGGCACTGTCATTATTGTTATCTTCAAACTACACTTGGCGCCAAACCTTATGTCCGTGTGTACGTCAATACGGATGAGATCATTCAGGCTGCGAAAGGATACATCGAAGAACGCGCGCCTGAAATCACACGATTTGAAGCCGCCTGTACATCTGATCCCGTAGGACTCGAGCATATCACAGAAAATTTAAGTGACTTGATCCGTTTTATGGCGGAGGAAGAATATGGACGTTTGCGCTTCGTAACCAAATATCATCACGTTGATCCATTGTTGAACATTAAGCATAATGGCCACACTCGCATCCGTTTTAGCGTCAATTCCGATTATGTCATCAAAAACTTTGAACCCGCTACTTCCAGATTTGAGGAACGTATTGAAGCTGCTGGCAAAATTGCACATGCCGGTTATCCTCTGGGATTCATTATCGCTCCGATTATGTGGTATGAAGGCTGGGAGGAAGGATACTCGGAGCTTTTGCAGAAGCTGGCAGATACGCTTCCAGAAGAAGCAACCAAGGATCTCACGTTTGAGATGATCCAACACCGTTTTACCAAAACGGCCAAAGCGACTATTGAGAAACGTTATCCCAAGACCAAGCTGGAGATGGATATTGAGAAACGCAAGATGAAATGGGGACGCTGGGGTCAGTATAAATATGTGTATAAAGATGACCAGCAAGATGCGCTGCGCGAATTCATTACGGAACGCATCTTTGAACATTTTCCACTAGCCAAAATTGATTACTTCACCTAAACGAAAAACAGAATCGCCCATAAGCATATGCTCATAAATGGATTCCTAACAAACAATTAAAAAGCAGGTTACATGACCCAGAGTCACTCTGGTTAACATGTAGCCTGCTTTGTCATGCAATTTTATAATTCAAATTCAGATCATGCGTTTAAATAATCATCCAGTCTGGTGTAATCTGCTGCAACCATATGGTAATCTTCGTCATCTGATCTGTAAAAAGCAATATACCAAGGAACAGCATTAATGCTCCCCCGATTTTCATCATGACATTGGAATACCGTAAAATCCAGCGTGTCGAACCGATGAAAAACGCCAAAATGAAGAACGGTATGGCGAACCCTGCGGTATAGCCTGTAATCAGCGCCAGCCAAGTTGTGGGCTCACTTGCAGCCATAGCAATGATTGTTGCGAGAATGGGACCAATACAGGGCGACCAGCCTGCCGAGAAACCGATACCAAATATAAATGAACCCAGGTATCCTGCCGGCTTCCATTTCATATCCAGCTTGCGTTCTTTCATCAGAAACTGCGGTTTGAATACACCAAGCAAAATCAATCCCATAAGCATAATCAGAATCGCAGACAATTGCCGGATCAGCTCACGGTTATCATTGAAAAACTGGCCAAACAATCCTGCACCCAGGCCAAGCGAATAAAATACAGCCGAGAAGCCTAAAATAAACGCCAGCGTGTGCGTCATCGTCTTAAAGCGGACTTCTCGCTGATTGCGGTCATCCTTCAATTGTTGCACCGTCATACCTGTGATATAGGAAAGGTATGATGGATACAGCGGAAGACAACATGGTGATATAAATGAGACCAAGCCTGCTACAAAAGCCATCCATACATTAACATCAGGCATGAAGCGGATGTCTCCCTTCCCCGGGCTCACGCGCTTGCTCGTTCAGTCGTCAGGCTCGGAACCCTTTTTTTCCAATCATCGTCAGAATCAGCATCATGATCAGCAATAATACGATTGTTGCTCCAGGTGCGAGGTTCCAGATGCCTGCTACGACCAGTCCAAGGACTACGGCAATTTCGCCGATAACCACGGACAGAATAATGGCGGATTTGAAACTTCGGGCCATCAACAGGCTGACCGCTACCGGAATGGTCAATAGCGCTGACACCAGAAGCGCACCGACAATCTTGATCGCCGTGCTAATGACAAGTGCTGTCATCACCGTGATTAACATGTTCAGAATTCTCACAGGCAACCCTGTAACCGCTGCCGCATCTTCCTCAAAGCTGAGCAGGAAAAATTCCTTATGTAACAATGCTACTACGATCACCACGATTAGCGTTACCACACCTACCAGCTTCAGATCTGTAGCGTCTAATGTATATATACTACCGAACAAGTAACTCATGACATCTGCATTATAACCTTTGCCCAGCGTGAAGAACAAGGAAGCGAGCGCCACACCCCCGGACATGATAATAGCAATCGATAATTCGGCGTAACTCTTGTACGCTTTGCGAAGCTTCTCAATCGCAAATGATGCAAGCACGGCAAATATCAAACCTACCGCAATGGGATACACTTCAATCAGGAATCCGAGTGCAACGCCGGCGATGGTCACATGAGACAAGGTGTCTCCGATCATGGATAACCGCCGTAACACCAGGAACAGTCCGATCAGCGGAGCGGTGATGCCAATTAACAATCCACCCGCTAGGGCACGCTGAAAAAAATCACTCATTAATATTTCCAAAACAAACACGACTCCTTCGGCCTTACTCTAATCTAATGGGCCATAAACACGGCTAGCGTACCTGTGCAGTGGTATGTTGCAGGTTGGTTTCAGCACAATCCTGCACTTCATGCGAATGACGTACATGGAAATTAATTTTGCCATTCGTTACCGCAGCCTCAGAACCAAGATAACTCTCCATCCGATCCATATCATGAGACACCATCAGAAAAGTCATGCGGTGATGTTCATGCATATGCGTAATCAGTTCAAAAAAACTGGCCTGTGATTCAGCATCAATACCTACGGTTGGTTCATCCAGAATCAACAGATCCGGGTGATTAATAAGCGCTCGCGCCAAAAATACACGCTGCTGCTGCCCGCCCGACAACTGACCAATACGTTTGTTCGCCAGATCCTCGATCCGCATGACTTGCAGGGCATCCGTGCACTGCTGCTGACATTTGCGAGACATACGACGGAACATGTTTTTGTTATTGTACAAGCCGGACATGACCACTTCACGAACGGTCGCAGGGAACAACGGGTTAAATGCATTCTTTTGAGGCACATACCCAATGCGGTCCCAGTCTTTGAACCTGCGGATCGACTGTCCGAATAGTTTAATATCTCCCTGCGCAGGAGGCAATAATCCTACCAACATGCGCAGAAGTGTCGTTTTACCTGCCCCGTTGGAACCGATAATCCCGACAAAGTCCCGTTCCTGGGCCATAAAATCGAGATTCTCAATCACCCGCTGGTCCCCATAGGAAAATGATAGTTTCTCGATCTCTATAATTGGATCATGACACAATGGCATGATTTGCTGCATGGCAAAGCCGCCCTTCATTATATATAAGAATCCCATAGCGTCCTAAGAGCCTTCACCGCGAACGGTAAAGACTCTTAGGTCTGAATCCTTCATTCTATCTTATTTTAATGCGATCAGCAGATTTTGCAAATTTTTCTCCATCAGGGTGAAATAATCATCTTCGTTTGTTGCCTGCTCTTTGGTTAATCCCTCAACCGGATTAAGGACCATGGTTTCCACGCCTGCTTCGCTTGCCAATGTTTTTGCCAATTTGTCAGATACCAGCTCTTCGAAGAAAATGTATTTGATGCCTTCATCTTTAACGAGTTTGGCAAGCTTGACAATATCCTGTCCTGTCGGTTCAGCATCCGGAGAGAGCCCCATAATAGCATGCTGGCTTAATCCATAATCACGTGCAAGGTAGCCAAACGCTTGGTGCGAGACAACAATTTCCTTGTTCGGCACTGTAGCCAATTCATCTGTAAAACGCTGATCCAGCGTCTCAAGCTTCGTACGAAGCTCTTCATAACGTTGTTCATAACCTGCTTTGTGATCAGGATCTGCCTCGACCAGACTATTTTTGATGTTTTCAGCCATGATCATGGCCGATTTCGGACTAACCCACGTATGTGGATCAATATGATGATCAGCGACATCTTCACTGCTAGCCTCATCTGTGTGTTCATCTGCATGCTCGTCTTCATGCTCTTCACCGTGACCATGCCCATCATCACCCTCAGCGGTTAACAGCTTAACGCCTTCGCTGACGGCAACCGACTTCACCTGTGTATCACTGTTCAGCGACTTCAGGAAATTCGGTACCCATCCTTCCAGTCCAGCTCCATTATAGAAAAACAGCTGTGCCTTGGACGTATTAACAATATCCTGACTCTTCGGAGTCCAGTCATGTGGCTCTACTCCCGTTGGCAGAAGGTTAATGACATTGGCATCTTCACCACCGATTGCAGTCGTAAAAGCATATACAGGATAAAATGTCGTCACAACATTTACTTTGCCTTCCACCATCTTGGCACTATTGGAACTATCCTGCCCACACGCAGACAATACCAGCAAACTGAGAATAAGCAGACCCGTCCACAACAATTTCATGTTGCCTCTTTTGCTCGTCTTGCCTATCAGGTTAGCCTGAACTTGATGTTGCTCTTTATAAAATATCATTATCATTCACTCCGCATCTCTTAATCGTAAACATTACTGAAAGAATTATAGGTAACCTGAACCTACTTGTCAAGCTATCTCGTCCTATTCATTCTTTCCTGAAGTACGGAGTTCATAACAGTATATGCTTGTTCTCTTCCCTTCAGATGCGAATTCTTCCAACAAAAAAAGGGGCCCGAATTAGATCGGACCACCTTGTGTCATAATTATGACAGTATTTATATATTCTTATTTCACTTGTGCGCCATTAGGCATGCTGTCTGGTACAGTAGCCAGTGTAAGCTGATCGCCATGGGACGCTGCAAGTATCATACCCTGAGACAGTTCACCACGGAGTTTCACCGGTTTGAGGTTGGTCACACAAATGACTTTGCGTCCAACCATCTCTTCTGGTGAATAGAACTTCGCGATTCCCGATACGACCTGGCGCTGCTCATAACCCAGATCCAGCTGCAATTTCAGCAACTTATCTGCTTTTTTGACCGGTTCGCAGGCAATAACTTGAGCGACACGCAGTTCAACCTTGGTAAAATCGTCAATACCGATCTCTTCCGTACCCTCAGGTGCAGTTACCGGTTCAACAGCTGCCAAAGCTCCAGCATCTGCTTGACTTGCTTCAGGCTGTGCCGCTTTTTGGCCGCCAGTCATTGCTTCGGAGATATAAGCAATTTCCTGTTCGGAATCCAAACGCGGGAAGATTGGATCACCTTTTTGCAAGGCATTTCCAGCGGGAACCAGACCCCATTGCTTGGCTGAATCCCAAGCCGTGAGTTCGCCTTCCTGAATGCCGAGCTGTGCCCAGATTTTATGAGGAGCACGTGTCAGGAACGGTTGCAACAAGATGGAAGAAATCCGCAAGCTTTCGATCAGGTGAGCCATAACGGATGCCAATTCATCACGTTTTGCTTCATCACGAGCCAACGCCCACGGCTGCGTCTCATCAATATATTTGTTAGTACGGCTGACAAACTGGCTGATCGCCGTCAGTGCTACGGAAAACTGCAGGTTTTCCATCGCCTGTTCCACTTTTTCTACCGTGGCATGACCCGCTTCCCCCAGTGAAGCATCAAAGTCTGTTACATTCGAAGCAAACGCCGGGGCTTTGCCTTCAAAATATTTGTCTACCATCGCAACGGTACGGTTCAACAGGTTACCCAGATCGTTCGCGAGGTCAGAGTTGACACGATCTACGAAGCTCTCCGGTGTAAATGTACCATCAGAACCAAATGGCACTTCACGCAGCAGGTAATAACGCAACGCATCCAGACCGTAACGGTCAATCAGGGTAACCGGATCAACGACATTACCTTTTGATTTGGACATCTTGCCATCCTTCATCAACAACCAGCCATGTGCGAAGACTTTCTTCGGCAAAGGCAGATCCAGCGCCATCAACATAATTGGCCAGTAAATCGTATGGAAACGAACAATTTCTTTCCCTACCAGATGAACATCCGCAGGCCAGAACTTGTTGTACAGGGATGCATCGGATGAACCGTAGCCCAGAGCTGTAATATAGTTGGACAACGCATCAATCCACACGTAGACCACGTGTTTTGGATCGCCTTTAACTTTGACGCCCCATTCAAATGTAGTCCGCGATACAGCCAAGTCCTCAAGACCTGGCTTGATGAAGTTGTTGATCATCTCGTTCTTACGGGATTCCGGCTGAATAAAGCCCGGGTTCTCTTCATAATATTTCAACAAACGATCTGCATATTTACTCATGCGGAAGAAGTAGGATTCTTCTTTGACCAGTTCCACGGGGTGTCCGCTATCCGGACTCTTGGCCGAGATAATCTCGCCCTTCTCATTCTTCTCCACATCCACCAATTGGGTCTCTGTGTAATACGTCTCATCCGGAATGCTGTACCAGCCTTCATACTCACCTTTGTAGATATCTCCCTGTTTCAGCAAACGGTCAAAGATATCCTGAACGACGGTTTTATGGCGCTCTTCTGTTGTACGGATGAAGTCATCATTGGAAATGTCTAACTTTTTCCACAGTTCCTTAATCCCCACAACGATATCGTCGATAAAGGCTTGCGGTGACTGTCCTTTCTCTTGTGCCTTGCGCTCAATCTTCTGGCCATGTTCATCGGTTCCTGTCAGATAGTGAGCATCATACCCGCGTAGACGTTTGTAACGAACCATTGCATCTCCTGCCACTGTTGTATACGCATGCCCAATATGCAATTTGTCACTCGGATAATAAATCGGGGTTGTCAGATAAAATGTTTTTTGGTCAGCCATGAATGACTTCTCCTCCTTCAAATGTTCCTGCTTCATCATGTGATCCCTTAGTCAAAAACAACCAAAAAAGAACACAAAAAACTCCCGCCCCTATGGGACGAGAGTTGCTCTCACGTGTTACCACCCAAATTCCCCATGTTTTTCGCAAAACACAGGCTCTGTCGGTCCTTCGACCGCCCATTAACGCTGGATCACGCCTCAGCCTTACGACAGCAGCTCTGAAATCACTGTCTGCACGCTCGAAAGAGGTTCCTCCAGGACCATGTTCCATCCTCCTCCCAGACCGGTTCTCAGCTCATCCGGCTCTCTGCACTGGGGGTGTGTCTGTACTTATCCCTTCACTGGAAATCATATATAAGTTGTTCAAAAAGTCTACTTTTGATTACGAATCATGCCTACCGGCATCATCAGCATCGAAGTTGAAATTCAGCCGAAATGTCCGTTTCTCACGTAGGTTTCCTACGCTCCGCTACTCCATTTCTAACTTCATCCCATCTTCTCGGTACTGAAAACTAGTCTTTTTGAACTTGCACATATAGGAAAAATATACTGAAATGCGGGCCCCTTTGTCAAGTGGATAGCATACTCAAGTTCAATCCTGGCCTGCTTCCAAGCCACCCGAATGCTTTCGGCTAATATCGTTACTCTGATACCATCATGGACTTCTCCGCCTTAGGTGGTACCAGATCTACACCGCCTGGATGAAACGGGTGACATTTGGCAATGCGTTTCGCTGTTAGCAACGAGCCTTTGAGCGCTCCGTGCACTTCTATCGCCTCCATCGCGTAAGCCGAACAGCTTGGATAGAATCGACATGTTGGCGGCGTCAATGGAGAGATATAGTTGCGGTACACCCGAATGGGTGCCTGAGCTATTCTACGCGATAACTTCATGGTCAGTGCTTCCCATGAGCATGTTGATGTCCAGACGCCGCTTTGGCCGGCGCATGCTCAGCACAATCCTTGCAATATCCAAATACCTCGAACTTGTGATCCACAACCTGAAATTGCTCAGGCGCATCCGCAAGCTGCATCGGGCAAAAAACAATAGGATATGTCTTTTGACACTTCAGACAGATCATATGATGGTGATGATGATCTTCACTACAGTGTGCTCTGAATTTAACGCCATCTTCAAAGATGACCTGTTCCAGTACACCCAGTTCCTGCATCACACGCAAATTCCGATATACCGTGTCAAAACTCAGTCCGCTATATGTCTTACCCATATATTCATAGACGTCCTTGGGTGTAAGATACCCGGGCGACTCGGCAAATAACCGGGCCAATGTTTTCCGCTGATCGGTAATGCGGAGCCCCTGTGAGGACATGGTCGAAATAATCTGTTCTGTCGACAGCATGATCTAAAGCACCTCCTGTCATACGAGCATTTTGCATCATTCATAGAGCGACAGTTTATTCCGCAAAAACGAAACTTTTGCTTTCTTGTATACCTCTAATAATGCATCAAATTACGATTAGAGTCAACGAAGCTACCGGGTTCTCCCATTCCAACAACATTTAAAAAGGACTCCACACATGCAATGCCATTACGTTTAGCCATAAGCTAATGACATTGCATGGACACGGAGTCCTTTCTTGACGGTTCAGATCATTAATCGTTCGGGCGACTTTTGGGGTGAACGGGTATATATGATATAAGCTTTCACTCCAAACCGTCCGTGCATGTTCATGATATTACTTTTCAGCTGGTAGCGGCGTGAATAGCAGGTTGACAGGCAGGTTACTGCCTGGTGCCGCCGAGAAGAGAATCGTTACACTCTCGCCGTACGAACCTGTGCGATACATCACGCTTTGCTCATTAGGTGCAGTTACAGATTTACCTGTGGAAATCTGAACGACCTGTCCGTTCACGAGTGCCACACCTGAGTATCTACCCCCACGAGGGTTGAAAGAAATCAACGTGCGCGGAGCAACGTTATTCAATGTAATTTTGTACAATACACCGAAGTTACCTGCGTTGGACGCTTCCGTGTAAGCCATAGGGTCCGTTCCTACAAGGTTCGGATCACTTGCATTGTCTCCAAGTGGAAGACGTGCAGGCTTCGACCCTACTTCTTGATCGTACGTAATAATCCGTGTTGCATTTGGATAGGTTCCACGGTTGTGAACCCCATCACGATCCAGAACCGGCAGGCTCGACAACACTTCCATCGGGTCCTTGTTTTCTTCGATCATGATAATGTTGTAATCCAATTCGTAGTCACTGAATACATCCGAATACAAGGAGATGACTTGTCCTTGTTTCATCGGGAGAACGCTCAGATCATTGAGAATCAGCTTGCTTTCTCCTGGCTGGATGTACACTCTCTTTTGTCCGGTACCATTCTGCATGGATTGGAACCAACGGTCAATGGACAACTTCCCAGCTACCGTTGCAAAAGGAGATGGTCCTGCAAAGCCCATATTTTGCTGGTCAATGTATGCCGTGTAGGCGTTGTTGTTTGTCGCTACAACATACATTTTCACGTTTTTGCCCGTGTTGTTCACATGGTGAATCATGAAGCGCGTCTGTCCGAAGGAAGATTCCTTGTACACAATGCCTTCCGTATTCACAGTTTCCGGGCTGTTACTGCGAATCAGCAGACTTGGTTCATCATAATAAGTGAACGGTACTTTCTCCATAGCGGGAACTCCGCTACCGTCGAAGGTGAACTTCTCACCGACGGGTGTGAACAATCGATTGAAGTCGGACAAACTGTATAGCGTTTCGCCCGTAACATTAATGGTCTTGGTGTAGCTATCGCTAGCACCATGTTTGTCCGTAACTGTAATCGTTACGGTCTTTGGTCCTGGAACAAAGAATGCAAGGGCATTGTTTTCCCAATCTGTTTTTACAATCGCATTTTCATCATCTGTGCTTTGATCAATATAGGTGATTTTCTCACCCATTTTGTATTCTTCCTTATCTGTCGTGAACATCGCAACTGGTGGCAGATTCGGTCTTTCAACCTTAATCGTAACCGAGTATGGATCACTCCATTGACCACTCGAATCCTGGACCGCATAGGTTACCGTATATGTACCTGGTTGGTCAAATGAATCCTGACGGCCAGTCCAACGCTCATCAACAATGCTGAGTCCCTTGGGTGAACTGGATCTGGTTGTATAGTTTACTTGGTCTCCAGCAAAAACCTCTTTTTGTACGGTGAAGCTGGCTACCGGTTTGGTACTCAGCTTCAATACAACCGTTTTCGCAGGCTGGTTTACATTATATGTGATGTTCAGGGCCTGCGTAATCGACGTCAGTGGCACCATGAACGTATTCTTTTGTTGATAAGCAGGGCCCTTCATCGTTCTGGACACACCATTAACGGTATAGATCTTGCTGTTTGTTTTGAAACGCATCTCATCTTCACCACTAATAATGATCGTTTCTTTGGTTGTGTTATCGTATTTAACATCATAACCGACCCGATCTACCAGAGCACGGATGGCTACATAGGATACACCGTTTTTAACAGCCATTGGCTGTCCGGCAAGATATGTTTTGCCATCTTGCATCATTTTGTTGCTGTTCATATATAGCGTGAGGTCTCCAACCCCGCCTCCAGCGACAGATGAATTCCCTGTAGACGGTTGCTCCACTTCTACTGGTGCAGGTATTGGTGTTTCCTCAGCTGTACCTTCTTCGTCCGTCTGTTCCGTTACCGGATCAACTGGAGTAACGTCTGTTCCTGTAGGAACATTGGTTTCGGGATTCACTTCTTCAGTTGTTTCATTATTTGATGTTGGAGTGTCTGTTCCGGATTTCACTTCGGATTCCGCGATGGTTTGTTCTTTCTTCACAACCTCCACGGATTTAACTTTGGCTGTATTCACTGGTGTAGTATCGCTCTGATCAGCTGATTGTGCATTCGCAGGAATCACTGCAAACGCCTGAAAAACAGCAAAAGCGGTAAGTATGGACAATTTCTTCTTCAAATTCATTCTTTGTCTTTGGCTCCTTCTGCTCCCATTTTATAAATATCCCCCTCAAAAAGTCATAATATTAGACGCTTGGGACCGGGAAAAGTTGCTAAAAAGTTAAGAGGAGAATTGTAAATTTTTAATAGAAGGAAAATACTATGATAATAGTTATCTATCAATGTTTATATGTGTCATTCGTAAAAAGCATCCTCTACACGAAAAAAATGCTTCAAATATAAAAGCAGTCCTTGCGAAACAAGTTCGCAAAGACTGCTTGGTTGGTATTTTTTAGGTTGCTATATAAAGGTCAGATCACTTACCGGAACAAGCCATGCCAGCCGTTTCCTGGCGACCTTGTTCGATCAGGCGATACGCCCGCTCCACTTCTTCTTCACTTGGCGAAGGAACACCATCCAGTGGATATAATTTACCGAGCGCTTCCCATTTGTAGATCCCCATCTGATGGTATGGAAGAATTTCGAACTTCTCGACGCCATTTAATGTTCCAATAAACCGTCCGAGGTTAAGCAGATCCTCTTCCTCGTTATGAATACCAGGCACATACACGTGGCGTATCCACATTTTCCGTCCTTGCTCCGATAGCCACTTGGCCGTTTTCAACGTTCTCTCGTTGGATTTGCCCGTCAGCTTGATATGTTTCTCGTCATCAATATGCTTGAGGTCCAGCAGAACCAGGTCTGTGTGATCCAACAGATCGTGAATCCGATCCGGCTCGTTAAACCCGTTACTGTCCAGTGTCGTATGCAATCCCCAACGACGCTTCACTTCCTTAAAGATTTCGGCTACAAAGTGAGCCTGTAACGTTGGTTCTCCCCCAGATATCGTGAGTCCGCCTCCGGAGCTGCGGTAGTAAGACAGGTAAGGCTCAATTTCAGCCAGTACCTCCTCAAGCGTCATTTCTTTTCCGCCATCCAGTGCCCATGTATCAGGGTTGTGGCAATATTGACACTTGAGTAGACATCCTTGCATAAAAAGCACGAAGCGGATGCCTGGGCCGTCAACCGTCCCGAAAGTTTCGAGTGAATGAATATGTCCTTTAACCATGCTGCCTCTTCCTTTCTGTATCCGCATCCGCTGTGCGTTTAATATGATTTGGAATGCCTTGCTCTAGCGGTCTTCTACTTGCAAATTACTTACATCGAGCCATGGAACGTACGGTTGATGACATCCAACTGTTGTTCACGAGTCAATTTAATAAAGTTAACCGCATATCCGGATACCCGTACAGTCAGTTGCGGATAGTTTTCCGGGTGATCCATCGCATCAATCAATTGTTGACGATCAAATACGTTAACGTTCAGGTGATGAGCATTTTGACCGAAGTAACCATCCATCATGGCAGTCAGATTGGATTTACGTGTAGTCTCCTCTTTACCCAATGCTTTTGGCACGATGGAGAAGGTATTGGAAATACCGTCAAGACTGTGTTCATAAGGCAATTTGGCTACAGAGCCAAGGGATGCTAGTGCACCTTTTTTATCACGACCATGCATTGGGTTCGCACCTGGAGCAAATGGTTCACCTGCTTTACGACCATCCGGTGTAGTCCCTGTTTTCTTACCATATACCACGTTGGATGTGATCGTCAGCACAGATTGCGTTGGCACTGCGTTACGGTAAGCTTTGTGCTTGCGAATCATACCCATGAAGTTCTCAACCAGTTCAACAGCAATGCTGTCTACGCTGTCTTCATTGTTACCGTAACAAGGGAAGTCTCCTTCGATTTCGAAGTCAACAGCGATGCCTTGTTCGTTACGGATTGGTTTTACTTTGGCATATTTGATCGCACTCAGTGAGTCGGCTGTAACCGACAGACCAGCGATACCGCAAGCCATCGTACGTACAATGTCACGGTCATGCAATGCCATTTCGATACGCTCATAACTGTATTTATCGTGCATGTAGTGAATGACGTTGAGGGTGTTCATATACAGCTTCGCGAGCCACTCCATCATTGGTTTGAAGCGTTTCATAACCTCATTGTAATCCAGCACGTCGCTAGTAATGGCAGGATACTCAGGTCCAACTTGTGCTCCGGATTTCTCATCACGACCACCGTTGATCGCATACAAGAGAGCTTTCGCCAGGTTGGCACGAGCGCCGAAGAATTGCATTTGTTTCCCGATCTTCATCGCCGATACACAGCAAGCAATACCGTAATCGTCACCGTAGATCGGACGCATCAGATCATCATTCTCATACTGGATTGAACTGGTTTCGATGGAAACTTTGCTGCAATAATCTTTGAAAGCTTCCGGAAGTTTCGTGGACCAGAGAACAGTCAAGTTCGGTTCTGGTGCAGGTCCCAGGTTGTGCAGCGTATGCAGGAAACGGAAGCTGTTTTTGGTTACACGTGTTTCACCATTCACAGACATACCACCGATGGACTCGGTTACCCATGTTGGATCTCCACTGAACAGTTCGTTGTAATCCGGTGTACGCAGGAATTTAACAATACGCAGTTTCATGACGAAATGATCAACCAATTCCTGAGCCTGTTCTTCAGATAGAATGCCTTCTTGCAGGTCACGTTCAATGTAGATGTCCAGGAAGGAAGATACACGTCCCAAGGACATCGCAGCACCATTCTGTTCTTTGATCGCAGCGAGATAACCGAAGTACAACCATTGGAACGCTTCTTTCGCTGTAGTCGCTGGTAAGGAAATATCGAACCCGTGCATATCGCCCAATTGCTTCAATTCTTGCAATGCACGAATCTGCTCAGACAATTCTTCCCGTAGACGAATGACATCTTCATCAATGACATCAACTTCGAGTGCATTCAATTCACCTTTTTTGTTACGAATCAGGAAGTCTACCCCGTACAGAGCTACACGACGATAGTCACCGATGATCCGTCCACGGCCGTAAGCATCTGGCAGACCTGTGATGATTCCTGCTTTACGTGCTGCACGCATGTCGGAAGTATAAGCATCGAAAACCCCTTGGTTATGCGTTTTGCGAATGTTTGTAAATATATCAATGACGCCTTGTGGCATCTCAAAGCCATATGCCTCACATGCGTCAATCATCATGCGAATTCCGCCTGTTGGTTGAATGGAGCGTTTGAACGGAGCATCGGTCTGAACGCCGACAATCTGCTCTTTGGATTGATCCAGATAACCTGGTTGGTGAGAAACAATAGTTCCTGGTGTGTTCACGTCAACGTCAAGTACACCGCCGTTATCACGTTCTTTTTTGGTCAGATCAGATACGATCTCCCACAATTCTTTGGTATTCTGAGTTGCACCTGCGAGGAACGCTTCATCGCCGTAATACGGAGACAAGTTGTGTGCCAGAAAATCATTCACATCTACGGATTTGGTCCATGTTCCTTTGGTAAAGTTTCTCCAGCCTGTTTGTTGTTTGACATCTTTTTCAATCACCGACATCGTAATCCCTCCACTAATTTGGATTTCTGGACACATAACATATTGCTTCATTCGTATCATTGTGTGCCCAGAGCCGCGATTAATGTGAATTGTTTCACATAAACCGGAACATGTTCTCTCTACTTGGGAACCGGAACCGCGGGATGAATGTTTTTCTTACATTTTCAGTATACGACTTGGCGCTTTCATCATCTGTGATTTTTATCACAAAGTCAGTGAACTAACTCACTCCCCTTGCGCTGTGTCCCATTGAAATTGAAACTTTACACAGGATCACTGCGTGGCAGAACAACCTTCCAATCGCTGTTATCCCCAGATTTTTTTGATTCCCTTTTGAAAAGGGAAAATCCGGGGATAAAGGCGACCGCTTCGCTTTTTCAGGTTATTTCTGCCCCTCCGTTGTCGTGTAAAGGGTTCGTTCAAACGGCCACATCACGGATTCCGTGTAACCTCTTTAGAACCGACCATTGCTCCTCTATGCTCGGAGCAAACCAAAACTTAAAATACTCCTGAAAAACAGATGCTCGCTCTTCTGTTTTTCCGCCCTCTCGTTATTGTGTGAAAGACGGCAATCGGGGCTCCCCTCTCGGGGAACCCTGATCTTCTTGCCGTAAGGCACGCTTCGTTCTAAATTCGTTATTCAAACTTTCCGTAGAAAGCGTTGCGGTATACATCAGCCAGTTCAGTTACCAGCGGCAACTTCGGATTGGCGGTTGTACATTGGTCTTCGAAGGCACGGTCAGCCAGATAATCTACATGTGCTTCAAAGTCTTTGGCATCGAATCCGATTTCTTGGAACGATTCTTCAATGCCCAATGTTTTGTTCAGGTTACGGATGGCATTGATAAGACTGGTTACGCCTTCTTCTGTCGTGCGAGCAGGCAATCCCAAGATACGGGCAATTTCGGCATACCGCTCATCCGCTACAAAGTGCGAATATTTCGGGAACGATGCAAATTTGGTCGGTTTTTTCGCGTTGTAACGAATGACGTGTGGCATCAGAATGGCATTAGTGCGTCCGTGTGCGGTGTGATACTGACCGCCCCATTTGTGCGCCAAGCTGTGGTTAATGCCCAGGAATGCGTTGGCAAACGCCATACCGGCAATCGTTGAAGCATTATGCATTTTCTCACGTGCCAGTTTGTCGCCTTGCAGCGCCGATTGCTCCAGGTATTGGAACACCAGTTGGATTGCTTTGATCGCAAGTCCATCTGTGTAATCATTTGCCATAACAGACACATATGCTTCAATCGCATGAGTCAGTACGTCCATACCTGTATCCGCAACCGCCGTTTTAGGCAGGGAGTATACGAATTCCGGATCGACAATCGCTACGTCTGGTGTCAGCTCATAGTCAGCCAATGGATATTTGGTGTTACCTTGATTTTTATCTGTAATAACAGCGAACGATGTCACTTCAGAACCTGTACCCGATGTTGTTGGGATCGCTACAAATTTCGCTTTTACACCGAGACGTGGATATTTGTAGATCCGTTTGCGGATATCCATGAATTTCTGTTTCAGGTCATTGAAGTCCGTGTCCGGATATTCATAGAACAACCACATGGCTTTGGCAGCATCCATCGGTGATCCACCGCCAAGTGCGATAATGCAGTCCGGTTGGAAACGGCGCATCATTTCTGTTCCGCGATCTACCGTCGTTGTGGACGGATCTGGCTCTACATCGGAGAATACTTCGATCGCTACCGGCATTTGACGTTGACGCAGATAGTGCTCTACTTTTTCCACATAACCAAGTTTCACCATCATCGCATCTGTAATAATTGCCACACGTGTGATATCAGGCATTTTGGCAAGATACTGTGTTGCCCCTTTTTCGAAATAGACTTTGTTCGGCACTTTGAACCATTGCATATTCACGGTACGGCGAGCCACCCTTTTCACATTGATTAAGTTCACAGCGGTTACGTTGGAAGAAGTCGAGTTACGTCCGTATGATCCGCATCCCAGTGTCAATGACGGCATGTTCGTGTTGTAGATATCCCCGATGGCACCGTGTGTGGATGGTGAATTCACAATAATCCGTCCGGTTTGCAGACGATCTGCGAATTTGCCGATCACTTCTTCATTCGTTGAGTGGATAACCGAGGAGTGACCCATGCCGCCAAAAGCAACCACTTCTGCCGCACGCTCAATGCCCTCTGCTGCCGTTTTGACTTTGTAACAAGCCAGTACCGGGCTTAATTTCTCAGCCGACAAAGGGAATTTTGTACCTACCCCTTCAATCTCGGCCACGAGAATTTTGGTGCCTGCTGGAACTTCAATACCGCACAACTTCGCAATGCTCACCGCAGATTGACCAACAATCGCCGGGTTCACCGCACATTTCTCGGCATTAATCGCTCCTGCTGTCAATTTTACTGCTTCATCTTTGTTAACAAAGTAACAGCCGTTCGCAATCATTTTTTTCTTCACTTGATCGAAGATCGGTTCTTCAATAATTACTGCTTGCTCGGAAGCACAGATCATGCCGTTGTCGAAAGACTTCGACAAGATCAAATCCGTAACTGCCTGATTGATATCCGCGCTTTTCTCGATAAAGCAAGGTACGTTACCCGGTCCTACGCCCAGTGCAGGTTTACCACAGCTGTACGCTGCACGTACCATGCCTGATCCGCCTGTTGCCAGAATGAGAGCCACATCATTGTGATTCATCAGTTCGTTCGTACGATCCATGGAAGGATCATCAATCCACTGAATACAATCTGCTGGTGCACCATGTTTCACAGCTGCTTCCAGTAGGATTTTAGCAGCTTCCCGGCTACAATTCTGTGCAGATGGGTGGAAACCGAAGATGATTGGGTTACGCGTCTTGATGGAGATCAGTGCTTTAAACATCGTCGTTGATGTTGGATTGGTCACTGGTGTGATTCCCATGATGATGCCGACCGGCTCCGCAATTTTCTGGAAGCTCTCATATTCGTTATCTTCAATCACACCTACGGTTTTGTCATACTTGATGCTGTGGTACACATATTCTGTTGCAAATATATTTTTGGTGATTTTATCCTCATACACTCCGCGGCCTGTTTCTTCTACGGCCATTTTGGCGAGCATCATGTGTTTATCCAGACCCGCAAGCGCCATTGCTTGCACAATCCGGTCAATCTGCTTCTGGTCCATCTTCATAAATGCGGCGTGTGCTTTATTCGCTTTGTCGATTAACGTTTGAATATACTGACCTGCTGTCGGTTCTTTTGCTGGGGCGACTTCGTTCTTTACAGCCATCTCCCTCATCCTCCTAAAGGTTCGTATTAGTTTGTCTCTCTCGTTTACATTCACATCGTACCATAGCCAAAAACGTAATCATGTGATTTTTTTCACAAAGTATAACAAATTTAAATTTAGTTTTGTAATGTCCGCTAACAAGTTGATTTCCACTTCCTATAATAAGTGTTGTACTATCGAACACATCCTTCCCCAATAAAAGTGAATTTAATCACAATGTTTGAAATTTCGCCATTTTTGATGCCTTCCCATGCCCCCTAAAAGGTAAGTTTAGGTATATACTGAACTTAAAAATTGAACCACCGCAATTTGTACCGTCCTTCCTCCCGGCCGAGATGACCCTGATCAGGACGGCAACGGTTTGCGGCGAACCTCGGAGGCTACTGCAAGTTACAGAAGGTCGTCCGATGGACATAAAGGGGAGATAGACTTATGAGAGAACTAACGACTGTACTGGAAAAGCGCGGCAATACCAATTGTTTCTCGGAAGCGAATTTCAACCATCTGCTGGTTACCATGAAAGATAGAACCTATCCTGAAGGTACCCATCTGTACTGGGAAGGAGACGTCTCCGACAAACTTTATTATATGAAACGGGGTCGTGCCCAGATCACCAAATCAACTGATGAAGGCAAGGAACTGATCATGTACATGTATCAGTCCGGTGATATGATTGGTCAGGCCGATCCCTTCTTCGGCTCCAAACACAGCTTTTCAGCGGAAGTACTGGAAGACAGTGAGATTGGTGTACTGGAGCACAAAGACCTGGAAATGCTGATATGCCAGCATTGTGACTTTGCGATCGACTTTATGAAATGGATGGGCATCCACCACCGGTTGACACAGACCAAGTTCAGGGACCTCATGTTATATGGCAAACCAGGTGCGCTCTGTTCTACTCTCATTCGGTTGTCGAATTCGTATGGTGAACCTCACGGAGAGCATGTCATTATACACAAAAAAATTACCCACACGGATCTGTCCAACATGATTGGAGCCACCCGTGAAAGTGTAAACCGCATGTTAAGCGATCTGCGCAAGAAAGATGGCATAGAATATGATAATGGCATGATCGTCATCAAAGATCTGAAGATGCTGCAAGGCATCTGTCACTGCGAACTTTGCCCGAACGAGATCTGTCGTATTTAATGTTTGATTATGCTAATAAGATGTGGCTTGCAAAACAATTCATTCAATGAAAAAAAGCCCAGTTCTCTGCATAGAGAGTGGGCTTCTTTGTATGCTAGGATGCATTGGTCAATTCAAGCTTTACCGCATCACGTGGATTCAATTTCATATCCAAACCATTTTCCATTAATTCCTTATCGTTCACCATAATGACCCACCGCTGATTCATGCGGGGCGTAACATTCTCGACAGAAACGACAAACTTGTTGTTCTCCGACATTCTAACAATCCCGCTGGACTTCAAAACATCGCGAACTGTACATTCCTGGACATAGACGCCAGCATATTGACGATTAAGAGTTGGCATAATGTTTCCACCGCTCACCTTGAGTAACGTTGTCTGATATGCAACGCCATCCCCCCCACTGTCAGCGGCTTTCACGTAAATGATCACTTCATCTTTGGCATGAAGCTCCATGTCCCAATCTTCCTGTTCAATATCCTTGCCATTCAACTTCACAGCCCAGCTCAGCGAAGAATCCAGAGAAACTTCACCCACGGATTGGATCCGCTTGCCATCTGCTGTAAAATCAACGAGTCCGCTATTAAGTAATGCTTTTTTGAGTGTCAAACCCTCACTAAAATCTCGCTTAATGGACTTCGTTGCATCAGGCAAAAACGTACTGCCATCTACAGCCACTGTAATCGTATTCGCTGTTTCCGTCTCTTTGACAATTGGCTGCTCTGAAGGTTGCGTCTCACTACATCCCGCCAAGATCGCCAGAATGAGCAAACATACACCTATGTAACCGGGGATTTTCTTCTTCATGTAGGTAACACCACCCTGCGTAAAATCATTCACCCTGTTGTCCATAACCTCTATTATGGCACAACACTCAACAAAAAAAAGTGTCAAAGCCGTTACTTTTATGGCACGTGCCCTCTAGACAGGGCTTGTACAACAAAGAGAGCCTGCACACAGGCTCCCAATCTAAATCATTTTTACGTTCTTATTGGTTACGTTGTTATTGGACACAAGCCTGCATGTATGTCCGTCCTCCATCTCCATCTTTCAGATATGGATTGAGTCCGAAGAACTGTTCCTCCGATACATATACGCCTGTCAGCAATCGGCCTTCAAGCAATCCACCATCCACCTGTACGCAGCATGAAGGTGCGTCTACATACTCCTGGTATAACGGAATCTGACCATATTGTTGATGTATCTTGAACACCTTCCCTTGCTCATGCAAAGGGCGTTCCGAGAAATAGGTAGGCACAATATAACGGGCAATGACATCCAGTTCCTGCACGCTATAGAAGGGTTCATCACCGAGCCACGGTGCAAACATTCGAATCTTCTCATATTGAGACCAGACAACCGCCTGAATCAGCATTTCTGCTTGAGCCAACCGACCTTCTCCCACATCCAGAACCAATCGCTTTCCATGGATGGTTTCCTCCATATGAGACATCGCCGAATCAGGTTGTCTCAGTTCACATCCGATACACTTCCAGCCTCTGGACGTTTGAATCCATTTTTGCAGCACCGCCGGAGCTAATTTCGGACCATCGCTGTTCACAGAATGCGTGTTCACTTCGGCAAAATCATCTTTAACCGAACGCGAATATGCTGTGCGCTTAAACAACTCCGCAGCTTTTTTGTAGATTAGATGTACCTGAATGGATGCGCTCTCAAGTTCTGCAATATCTTTCTTGCCGTAGCGTACTTCACGGGATAAGCTTTCTTCTCTCATGACAAGTGGGCCTCCTTCGCTCCGGCCGTCTGTGGCCATTTTCTATAGATTATACTACAACTCATGACAACATGTGCACAGCCCAAGAGAAAAACGTAGTATCACGTTTTACTTAAGACAAAAACCCCTGATTTCTACAGAAATCAGGAGTCTATGTCATTCATACAACGAAGTGGATGATGTTGCTTATACGCTAGTCAACCCACTTCTCAGCCCAGTCCTGAATTTGATTCATAACAGGCTGGAGCGCTCTACCTTTGTCCGTCAGTTCATATTCAATACGAACTGGCGTCTCGGGATAGACGTGACGAACCAGAATACCTTCACTCTCCAGATCCTTCATCCGTTCGGACAACATCTTGTCACTCATGGACGGAATCAAATTGGAGATATCCTTGAATCGCTTCGAACCACTCATCAACGTTTGAATAATTAAACCATTCCAGCGCTTGCCCAAAAACGAAAACGCCGTCTCAAAACGCGGACACATCCGCAAGTCTTGACCTTCCACATTAATCACCTCTTTAGAGATCACTCAACTTACATTTTGTTAGTATATTTCATAATAACATATTTAAGCTTCAAAGAAAACGCCTGCAACTAAAAAGTTTAAATTTTAGAAGCATAACATCCAAAATGGATCATACATCCCAGTATACATTACACGCTGCGTCGTAACCATGGGAAATATCGTATAACTTCCCCATAGTACTATCTTACCCAAAAAGAACCCAACTGCCACAGTCATCATTGACTTGGAGAAGGGTTCCTTCGTATCCATTATCAGTCTAAGTTTAACTAAAGAATATTTTACACTAGCACTCCGACGGATAATTAAACCAGCACGCCACCAAATGGTCTTACAGGTTCGCTCTTGCCGAATTCCGGCTTAAAGCTACGGGCAGGATATGCCCATTTCACAGCGTTGCTGATCACTCTTAATATTTCCGGTTTGTAATAGGTCGGATATGTCTCATGACCTGGTCGGAAATAGAAGATTTTACCTTCACCACGCCGGAACGTGCATCCGCTCCGGAATACTTCACCACCCTGGAAGTTGCTTACAAACACCAGTTCATCCGGTACTGGAATATCGAAGAACTCCCCGTACATCTCTTCTTTTTCCAATACAATCTTGCCTTCGATGCCATCCGCAATAGGATGAGATGGGTTAACGCACCATACAATTTCCTGCTCGTCTGCTACACGCCACTTCAGATCGCAGCTTGTTCCCATCAGTGCTTTGAATGGTTTAGAGAAATGACCTGAATGAAGCACAATCATTCCCATGCCGTTCAGAACTCGCTGCGCGACCTTCTGTGAGATCTCATCGCTTACGCGATCATGTGCCATGTGTCCCCACCATATGAGCACATCCGTGGAATTCAGCACTTCATCACTTAATCCGTGTTCAGGCTGATCCAGTGTAGCTGTACGAATAGCAAAGCCTTCGCCGCCAAGTCCGTCAGCCAGCGCTCGATGCAGACCATCCGGGTAGACTTCCCTTACTTCATCGTGAATTTTCTCATGGACAAATTCATTCCAAATGGTGACGTTGATCATATTCAATTTCCCCCTAGTGTAGCTCTAAACCCACCACATATCGCCCAGCGGCTCTTCAATCAATACTTGCTGGAGATTTTGCACGGCTTTAGAGAATCCTTCTTCAACCGACATCAGACCGTCCTCGTGTTCAATACTTACCACATAATCATATCCGACCAGACGCAAGGCACTCATAATATCTGCCCAAGTCTTGTTATCATGTCCATAACCAACCGAGCGGAACTGCCAAGCCCGATCCAGCATATTAGTATAATCCTGCATATCCGTTACACCGTGTTTATTCACGTTGATCGGATCAATCGTTGTATCTTTTGCATGGAAGTGATGGATCGCTCCTTCACGTCCCAAAATGTGAATCGCCTGCACCGGATCAATGCCTTGCCACCACATGTGACTTGGGTCCAGATTGGCTCCGATCACTTCACCTGCTGCTTCACGCAGTCTCAGCAACGTTGCTGGTGTATGAACCGAGAATCCACCATGCAGCTCCAATCCAACTTTTACGTTACGATCTGCTGCAAATTTACCCCACTCTGTCCAGTAAGGGATAACTTTGTTCTCCCACTGCCACTTCAGGATCTCCTGGAAGTCATTCGGCCATGGTGCAACAGGCCAGTTCGGATATTTGGCATCCTCATGGTCTCCCGGACAACCGGAGAATGTATTCACTACAGGTACTTCCAGCTTCTCAGCCAGTTCTACCGTTTTAACAAAATCATCGTGAAATCCTTTGGCAATATCCTTTTGCGGATGTAGCGGGTTACCGTGACAGCTAAGTGCGCTGATCGTCAAACCGCGTGATTCCACTGCATTTTTGAAGTTTTTCAGTGCTGTAGGATTGCTTAACAATTCATCCGGCTTACAATGTGCATTGCCTGGATGTCCACCTGTTCCGATTTCTACTGCTTTTAATCCCTTGGATGCTACATAATCAAGAGCATCCTCCAATTTACGTCCTCCGAATAGTACCAAAAATACGCCGAGTTTCAAGTGCGATTCCTCCCTGGATTAGATATCGTATGATTGCTGAATTCATGAATATTGAACTGTATACAATTACCGTTCAGATCACATGCCTGTTTGATTAGTGTGGAAAATCGAGAGTGTTTCTATCCTGAAATTGAACGTAAGAATACTGGTTATTCTGCCTTCACTCGTAAGAGCATCAAGCTTCTTCGAACACTTGGTACTCCGAGCTAGTGCGATTCCACGGTTTCAATTTCAGTTTGAACTGAGCGAGTTACTGCAAAAGAATCATAGCTGCTCTCCAGATGTACGTGCTTGCCTTCAAGTGAAGAACGCTGGAATGAATGCATGGCTTCCAATACGTGATAAGCAAGCTTGCCACTGGCTTTGTGTTCTCTTCCGGCACGAATGGATTCGACCATTTCCGTTACGCCGATGCCTCGTTCGTTTTGTCCACTTTCGAAGACTGGTTTGACCGTCTCCCAAGTGTCTTGACCGTATCTGCGAACCTTCACTTCCCCGTTAAAATAATTGGGGTCCGGTACACTAAGCGTACCTTCTGTACCATAGATTTCAATACGTGGCAGATCCGAAGCTCCGCGAATATCGAAACTGGTGATCATGGTTGCAATGGCACCTTCTGCAAAATCAATGGTTCCTGCCAAGTGAGTAGGCGTCTCTACTTGCAGTGCTGTACCTTCCTTCGGCCCAGAGCCAATCTTGCGATCTGCAATCTGTATCCCTGCCGAGGCACTGATTCTGCGTATCGGTCCAAGCAGCGTAATCAGAGCGGTCAGGTAGTAAGGTCCCATATCAAACATCGGTCCGCCACCTGCAACATAAAAGAACTCCGGATTAGGATGCCAAGCTTCTGGTCCTCCACCCATGAAGAATGAAGTCGCTGCAACCGGCTTACCAATCAGCCCATCCTCAATGGCTTTACGAGCTGTTTGGATGCCTGAACCAAGGAAGGTATCCGGTGCAGAACCAACATACAACCCCTTTTCCTCAGCCAGCTCAACAACCTTGCGACCATCCTCAAGAGATATCGCCAGCGGCTTCTCGGCATACACATGTTTGCCTGCTTCGAGTGCTGCCAGATCGGTTATGGCATGACTGCCAGGAACCGTAAGGTTCAACACGAGTTCAATTTCGCTATTTTGCAGCAACTCATCTACATTGTAAACGTTTGCGATATTAAATTCATCTGCCCGTTCCTGAGCGCGTTCACGAATCAAATCCGCAACAGCCACGACTTCAATGTTCGGATTGTTTTTGAGATTTTCCAAGTAGATGGCACTGATGTTACCGCACCCGATGATGCCTGCTTTCATTTTCTCCACTGTGATGTTCATCTCCTTACGCATGGTGAAACCGCGTTTGAATGGTTGATATACATATGTTTGTTGGATGTTTCCTGTTCCTTGAATCTAATACTATGGTATTCCGTTTCCGCTTCAATTAAAATGAATAATATGATTGAAACATGAACTATCTGGTCATAATTTTCAAATTGCAAGGAGTATGCCCATGCCGACAGATCATTCCTGCCAAGTTCTTACAGCAGGCTTTTCATTTCATCGTAAACCCTACGCTATGGTGCAGCCTGAAGGGGTGAAGAACTACCTGTTAAGACTGCAAACAGACGGACGCTGCCGTTCACGTATTGACGGGGACATGTCCCTGGTGGATGCGGGCGATCTGCTTCTTTTTGATCCTGATGAGCCTTATGAGCTGAGAATAGACAATGAAATCAATCCGATGGGAGAACGACTGGTGGAAAGTGGCGACTATCACATCTTCTTCAATGGTTCATGGGTGGATGAGTGGTGGAAGCGTCACAAACGGCCAACCCGGATCAAAGTTGAACTGACTGAAAGTCTGTTAGTGCTGTTTCGACAGCTCGTGCTGGAGCAACGCCGCATTTCCAATCCTTATCCGGAAATTTCAAGTTATTATATGCGGATTTTATGTCTCGAAGTGGATCGTCTACTGTCGGAGCATCCGACGATAACCAACACCAATTATGTGGCTTATGAGATTAAGAACTACATTGAAGAAAACGCTTCCTCATTGTTCAAGCTGGATGATGTGGCAACACATATTGGTATCAGTGTCTCACGGGGGGTTCATCTCTTCAAAGAAGCGTTTGGCAAAAGCATCATGCAATACACGCTTGACGTACGGTTGAATATGGCCAGGGAACGGATTATTTTCAGTCCAATGACCTTGGAGCAAGTATCTGAGTCTTCCGGCTTCAACAACTATACCTATTTCCATCGGGTATTCCGTTCCCGGTTCGGCATGTCGCCGAAGGAATTCCGCGTCATTCACCGGGAACAGATGTAATCATACCAGTATACGTAAGTTGAACTTATTTGCGCCCGGCTATGGCCTCAGATACAACCATCGCCAGATCTTCATTGCCAAACATGGACAATACGCCAAGTACCGTATCATCCGGGATCTCGCCGGCTTCCTCCTTGGAAACAATCAGCTTCTGCACCTGTTGCAAACGCTCGTTGCTTTGCTGATTCGGGTAGGCTTGCCGGTACATCTCTTCCGGGTCCAATCCATGATTGACACACCACTGGGCAAATACGAGGATCATCATCTCTTCTTCCTGTTTATAGGTTTCTACAACAGCTTCCTCGATCTGTTTATTACGTTCCTTTTCATATTCATCCATGACTTGTATTCCTCCGTATGTGTATTCTGCAACTATTTGCGGATTAATTGTTCAGCTAGCTCATGGCTGTCCATGACATGACTTGCACTGATCAGGCAATCATCAGGCGAGTCCAGACAAGCCAGGAAATGATCGACGGCTCCGCTAAAACCTCTGCGTGCTAACACAGTGTCCCAGCTCCCGAACGTTTCTTTGGTTTCCAGACTCCCCTGTTCCATGTAGCTGATCGTGTCCATGTTCACGACTTCAACAGATCGTCCACCACCATGCAATTCGACCTCCTCCAGATCTGCCCCAGCTTCACGCACCATATCGAATCGACCGTAGGCTGTTCTGCCCAGTTTGGCCGTTCCGGTTGCATGCAGCAGTCTGTCCAGATCATTCTTCCGAATCCATTGATGAAGCAGCTCCACATTGTGATCCGAGTACCACATCATTAGATCCAGCATATGGATGAGATCATCATAAATGGTTTCTGCCGCAGGACGATCCTGAATGCCTGTACGATGTTTGGTCACTGTCAGGGATTCAAAACCTTTTCCATCCTGCATCCATTCTTTCGCTTTTTGGTACATCGGTGCGAATCTGCGATTGAAGCCCACTGCCAGTAACAGACCTTGTGCCTCGGCAAAAGCCGTCATCTCTTCCGACTCCCGAAGCGTATAGGATAACGGCTTATCTACATAAACGGCCAATCCCTGTTCCAGACATTGCATGACAATGTCAAAGTGCGCTTCTGTTGCTGTATGTACAAACACCGCATCCAGGTCCCAGGACAACAGTTCTTTCAGATCCGTTGTTCCCCGTTCTAATCTATACGCCTCCCGAACGGCTTTGACCGGCTCCGGAGATCGGTTCATAATCCCCACAATCTCCACGTTCGGATGAGCGGTCAACAGCGGCAAATACACTTTACGTGCAATACCGCCGAGGCCGATAATTGCAATTCGTTTACGTTTGGTTGTTTCCATTATGATCATTCCACCTTCAGTTCGGTTCTATATTTCCACGTCCTATAGTGTAACCCTTCGGACAGCAACTTGCCAGTGATTGCAGCAGACTTCGCTCGAATTGTTCAGACAATGGGCGAACGTGGTAAACTTATGAGGAACAGCAGTACAGATTGGGACACGACTAGACCTGCCTGATCTGAAAGGAGCGTTTGGAATTTTGCGAAAATGGTTATGGCTTCTGTTATATGTTTTACTTGCAGGAGTCACGTTTATTTACAGATATGAACTGCTGGCCTGGACCGATCTCTATCAGTCCATCCCGCTATTACTCGCCATGGCAATATTGTTTGCTCTTGTGCCTGTAATTCCTTATAAGTTTGTTATTATCGCCTTTGGTTACAGTTACGGTACCACAACGGCAGCCTGGATATGCTGGCTTGGCACAACACTTGCTGCCATGCTCGTCTATGGCGGAGCAAGAACCATCTTCAGACATCAGGCGAGATCGTACCTCGAACGTATCCGGGGTCTAAACCGTTTTACCACATGGATGGAAGCACATCCGTTCATGGGTGTCATGTCAATGCGACTGTTGCCGATCGTGCCTCAGATGGCCGTTAATATCTATGCAGGTATAACGTACACACCATTCTGGGTCTTCATGGTTGCCACGGCCATTGGCAAAATGCCAGCGATTTTTGTTTTTGCCTATGCAGGTGCACAGGCTGAAACCTCCATCTGGCTGAGCCTGGGGATCCTTGCCGGATATCTGGTGCTCATGGC
The DNA here is from genome assembly GCF_012912005.1 of Paenibacillus sp. SZ31. Taxonomy (GTDB): domain Bacteria; phylum Bacillota; class Bacilli; order Paenibacillales; family Paenibacillaceae; genus Paenibacillus. Next base: position 27,380 of record NZ_JABBEA010000013.1, on the reverse strand, counting down.
CATTGTATTGCTCTTATTTCGCTTTCGGTCACGCAACAAAGCCTGAATTCAGAATTCGCAAACCGTTCAGATTCAGCTTGTTTTCATTCCGGCTTGGTTGGCTTGCCAATTCAGGATATAATAGAAGAGCAAGCCTAACGCTTGTGTAACAAGTTTTAATAAAACGGTAGATTGCTGGAGCTCGAACACGAGCGCTAGATCTTCATCAGAAATGGAGTGACTATAGCATGGAACAACATTCAAGTGAGTTAGCAACTTTTGCAGGCGGATGCTTCTGGTGTATGGTATCCCCCTTTGAAGAACTGCCCGGTATTCATAAGATCGTATCGGGTTATACAGGAGGACATACCGAGAATCCAACATATGAAGAGGTCTGCTCGGAGACAACAGGACATGTAGAGGCTGTGCAAATTACGTTCGACCCTGCCATCTTCCCTTATAAGAAACTGGTTGAACTGTTCTGGCAGCAGATTGATCCTACGGATACAGGCGGGCAATTCCATGACCGTGGATCTTCCTATCAGACGGCCATCTTCTATCACAGCGAAGAGCAGCGCGAGATTGCGGAAGCTTCCAAAGCCGAGCTGGGACAAAGCGGACGTTTTGACAAACCGATCTTCACGCCGATCTTGCCAGCAAAACCGTTCTATGAAGCGGAAGAACATCACCAAAATTATCACCGGAAGAACCCTGCCCACTACAAACGCTACAGCAAAGGTTCTGGACGTGTAGATTTCATCGAACGCAACTGGTCCGGCAACGTGGACAAAGATGGACTGAAAGAGCGCCTGACGCCGATTCAATATGAAGTTACACAGAACAGCGCGACAGAGCCTGCGTTCCACAACGAATTCTGGGATCACCACGGTGACGGTATCTATGTGGACATCGTATCTGGTGAGCCATTGTTCAGTTCTACCGACAAATACGATTCCGGCTGCGGCTGGCCGAGCTTCACACGTCCATTACGAGACTACAACGTGAAGGAAAAAACCGATCTCAGCCACTTCATGATTCGTACCGAAGTGAGAAGTCGTGAGGGCGATTCCCATCTGGGTCACCTGTTCAACGATGGTCCTGCCGAAGCAGGTGGAATGCGTTATTGCATCAACTCTGCGGCACTTCGTTTTGTACCCAAAGAAGACATGCAAAAAGAAGGATACGGCGAGTACACCGTCCTTTTCCAATAAGTTTTAATACAAATACAAAAAAGCAGTGGGATGATCCCGCTGCTTTTTTTGTTGTACGTTCTTGTTTTAATAGACGAACTATTGTTGCACCAGAATGCATTTGATTAGGTTTGGCTCGAAGTGATTTCTGAAGAAATTAATGTACCGGCAGGAGCAATCTGATCATTACGAAATTGAATTCGCATCGCTGGAATGATACCCAGGATCATTACGATAACCGAAATGGCATAGACGATAAAAATGGATGTGCTGTTCATCAATACACCTGCCATGGAAGATCCGAGAAGCATGGTCCCAATGAATAAGGGTGTGATGGTCCCATTAACTCTCCCAATCAAGTGCTCATCAATCCGAGTGACCAAGTACGTGGAGATGATGACGTTGATAAATGCCAAACTAATGGAGCTCAAGAAACTGATCAAAAGGGTCAGCCAGAACCAACTGGATAACACTTCCCCCATCGTGGCTACAGCCAGACACAGCACACCTACGATTAGAGTTAAAGTCTGATTCAACTTGCCACTTACAGCAGCCGCAATACCTCCTCCAATCAATAAGCCTATTCCAGATGCACCTGACAAAAACTGTAACGATGTTGCTTCAAGTCCCAGACGTTCGGTGATTAGAAATATTCCAAGTGGGCTGATGAGACCTGCCGAAAGCCCTATACAGATGAATACCAGACTAAGCATTTTTAACGAGCGAGATCGAGCAACATATTGCCAGCCCTCTTTGATATCCGCTAATAATGAGGTATTAATTTCCCGCTGAGTGGCGTCTTTAGGCAGAAATGTGAGTAGAAGCGCAGAGATGAGGAACAGAATGAGTAATGCGTACATGGATGCCTGAATTCCCATTGCAGTGTATATAAACGTTCCGACGATTGGTCCGAGAATTAAAAACAACGATTGACCACTCTGGGTAATCGCAATTGCAGACTGCAAATGTTCCCCCTTTACATTTCGCCTCACAATCTTTAGAGAGGATGGTTGAGAAAACTGGCTAACGATAGAGGATACAAACGTGGCTACGTATAGAATCTGCCAATACCCGGAAGATAAAACACCGATAATCATGACAATAGACAACGCACTCAGAATATCCCCCAGTATCATCGTACGTTTGGGATTCCAGCGATCAGCAAGTGCACCGCCTATGATGGAGAAAACAAAAATCGGGGCATATTCAAGTACGGTAATCAGCGAGACGGCTATTGGACTTCCCTGAGTTCGATCCATTACATAATAGAGGATCGCCATATTCCGGATCCATATCGCCAGATTTTGCAGCAAATCAGACCCTGTAACGATTAAAAAAGCTTTGTTTCTGAACAATGTGTTCATTCTCCATCTCCTCTTTTAAACCGACTGTCCGGTTTATTAATATTTTAAAAAGAAAAACTGACGTTACATCAGCTTTTCATGGTTAACGTTGTTGAATGCCTGCCAGCAGACCGGCCATGCCTTTGTGGTAAATACGACGAATATCCGTCAGGTCCTTCTCATAATAGAGTGTAGTCAATCCGCTAAACAGACCGTAGATAATGTGCATTACATCCTGTGGGTCATCCGGTTTTAACTCCCCATCTTCCATCCCTTTAGTAATAATGGACTCATATGTCGCATACGGAATACGGATCAGGGAAAGCATCTCATCAAGCATCTCCTGACTGACGATCTGACCTGAGACAAACTCGTTAATGGCATGATTCAGCGGGTTCGCCAAATCATCTACATAATGATCAGCAAGTCCATACAGCTTGTCTATGGCAGTGTTATACCCGGATTCTTTGTCCAGCCAAGCATCCATCCAGTCTTCATTATTAAGCTTGATTAGATACATGAATAGCTCTTCTTTGCTTTTGAAATGATAATAAATACTGCCTTTACTCCGATTGTTAATCGTACATATGTCTTCCATGGAAGTTGCACTATATCCCTTTTGGGCAAACAGTTCCTTGGTATTACGTGCAATGTCTTTCTTTATCTGGGTAACATCTTTTCTTCGTTTGACTTCGATTGGAAAAACCTCCATAAACTAAACCGACTATTCGGTCTAATAGTATCATAGCTAAAATACCCCGTCAATTCAATGTGCACAGGCACCCTCTTATTTGCCTCAGAAGATATACAAGAGAGTACCTGATTACATTTCAGGAAAGAGGCCGTCACATCATATTTACAATCCAACCAATCCAATACGCAAATGGAATTAATAACAACTGTGCCAACAGTGTGCCGAATAAACGGGATACAAGCATGCAGCCATAGATCTGATTCATGCGATCCAAACGGATCTCTCCACGTAATGATTTGTCACTGAGCAGGGAAATTCGCGGATCAATCAGGATGGTCAGCAAAATGGTGGCAATTCCGTTAATCAGCCCGGTTGATTGAGATGCAGCTACAGCCTGCCCTGGGTAAAGGTACGCTGCGTATAAGCTGGACAGGACACCTGTGGTATAGATTGCGGTTACCGCTACATTCAGCAGCATTAACCGTCTTGGCATCCCATGTTGTACCAATCGTTTGGCCATCTTCCAGGATGGCGGGGTGATGTAATACGTTGCATTTCTAATCTTGCTTCGCTTCAGCATACCGCGAACCATCGCTGGGATAGAACCAGCTGCTTCAAAATGTACAACCATTCTTGATGAGAGCTTCACCATCGTTGGAAAACATAATATCGCTAATGCCGTTCCAATTGTTGCTGCACCCATTAACCAGTGCAGCTGCGCTGCAAAGTGTGGATTGGCTCCACGTGTTGCAGTATCCACCAGATTACCTACCATTGGGCCCTGGGCCATATTCGAGGTTCGAGAAACCAACAACAAGATACCTGCCAATGAAATGGCCAGCGCGATTCTGCGGGTGCGTAATCCACCAAGACGCAGCGCGTATGACAAGCTGTCTGCAGCATGAATCAGCATGGTGAACAGCATAGGAATTGCCAGGCTAAGACTAAACATATGTATGTACTCCTTTATCTTCCTTTTGTTGAACTTATTTCTTTCATGGACAGCATTATACTCCTCTGGCTTGCAAAAGTATAGGAACGAGATCCTTTTATATAAGTTGAAATAAAGAATGTTTACACTGGACACTCCGATGACAGAACAACCTTCCGATCGCTGTTATCCCCAGATTTTTTGATTCCTTTTAGAAAGGGGTAAATCTGGGGATAAAGGCGAACACTTCGTTTCTTCAGGTTTTTTCTGTCCTCTCCGTTTCGTGTAAATGTTTATTTCAATTTATATAGATCATCGGTAAATGCACTTACGACCTCGGCTGTTCATCGTTTATCCCTCCCCTCACAGGGTAATATACAACTAATCCATTATTGTACAGGAGGGGTTCATATGCCTTGGAACAAACAGGATTATCCGGTATCCATGAAGAACCTGGAACCACGTGTTAGACATAAAGCAATTGAGATTGCCAATGCTCTGCTGGATGACGGGTATGAGGAAGGACGCTCGATTGCCATAGCGACAGCTAAGGCGGAAGAATGGGATGAAAATCATCCCGCACCGGAAAGTTCGAAATCGGACTCCACATCTTCTTCTGATAATTCCAACCGTAACAAGTCATCTTCTGCGGAGCGCCGTCATTCCGAGCCCGTCTCTTCGTCCAAAAGTCATGACAACATCCATGTGGTGCCTACCGACTCTGGCTGGGCGATCAAGGAAGAAGGAAAGTCTAGCTATCTGTCCACATTTGATACTAAGGCAGAAGCTGTAGATAAGGCCAAAGAACTGAGTAGCAAACAAAATATTCGAGCGATTATCCATAATCAGGATGGTCAGATTGCTTCTTCGATCAAGTCTTGAATGAATCGGAAAACAATAAAATCCCTTTTGCTGCTGAAGAGCAGACAAAAGGGATTTTATTTGAACTTTAACTATCAAGACCTGAATATGATGCATACAGGTTATGGTTGTTCTGAAACGTATGGTCAATGGGATACCCCTCTAGCCACCGTAGTCCGTTGTGAAACAGCAGCCGCATTAACTGCTTTGGCTGCAGCCGATGGCATCGGCAGTTTCACAGCTGAAGTCGTGATCACGGTTCCGCGAGCTGGAACACTAACGACGTACGTAATGACTTTACTGGCAATCCATACGGCCAGAATCGTATATAAAGTTTCTTTTACCGGAAGAAAGAAAAGCGACAATCCCAATACAAAAGCATCGCTGACAAAGAAAACTGTTCCCAGCTTCCATCCCTTCCAGCGGCTAACCAGCACGGCGAGAATATCGTCTCCGCCTGTCGCTCCACCGAATCGAAGCACGATCCCAGCCCCTACCCCTGTCAATATACCGGATAGAACTGCCGGAATCCACAGATTTCCGTTAAACGACAATACCAGTGTGGAGTATCGTTCAAAGCCGTCATAGAATAGGGAAAATGCACCGACGCCAAGCAATGCCTGAATCATGAATTTCCAGCCTTTGAGGAACCAAGCCAGGATCATGACCGGAATGTCCAGTAACAACATACCGATAGCAGGTGATAAACCTGTTGCGTATTTTCCGAGCAGGGCCAGACCGACAAATCCGCCCTCCGATAAATGATTCTGAAAGTTAATGTGATAATAGGCAAAAGCTAAAATAAATGTACCGAGTAGCATAATGGCGAATTTGATCGCCTCTGTTTTAACGTGTTGTAAGGTTAACGATGTTCTCTTCATTCAGGTTCCCTCGCAGTTTGTAGGTTGGTTTTTTAGACCGACCGTACCCTGCAAAAGGTAAGCCTGGAAGAAATCATCGTGTACGTCCTTCGAATATTCATTCCAATCCCCTCTTTCGCAGAGTCAGCCGTTTTTTTGAAACCGGTTGGTGTACTCTACAAGGGGCGCTATGTGTATGAGAGATCGTAACGTTTCCAGATCGTCCTTGGGGAGATTGTCCTTCGGGAACTCATGGTATCCTGATCCTTTCTGTTCTGTTGTGGTTAGCTGTGCTTAGTTAAACTGAAAAATAACTACAATGCATAAGCTTGAACATGTAATTGTACACTTACCACTTCAATTGCAGTACCCTCTTTTGATCGCTGTTATCCTCGGATTTTTGGAATTCCATTTTCCCTCTGGGGAAAATCCGGCGATAGCTTATGCTTCCGAAGCTTTCTATCAGAAAGCTTTCAGGCGAACGCTTCGCTTCTATAGATGGGTTCTGCACTCTTCGTTCCTGTGTAAATTGTAAATCCAACTTACAGCAGTTGCAAGTTCATTCAGTTTAAACACCAAAGCTAACTTGCTTGTTCTTCTATTATATAACACCAACGTGACCGGGTCTAAACAGCAGACCCCTCAAAAACGCGCATAAAGCAGCCTCTGGACTGCTCCAGCAGTCATACGACAACACCAGGATAAGCAATGCTTGCTAATGGTGCAACCTGCTCCTTTATTCTATGACCAAAGCTTCCAAAAATAACTGTCAGTCACCCAACTGTGACAAATCGGGGCCTTTTTTTATTTTCTTGCGCTTTTTAAAGGAATCATTTTCCCTTCGCACATACACTATAGCAAACGTAATCGGCTTTATTCTTTGTCCAGCTCAGACGTTTCCAGACTTACTCTGCTGTTTATGGTATAATATAACAATTGAATCCCACTACCGTTTAAGCGAGGCGGATTGATGAAAACGTTAAAGCCAAGAGTCTTTATTGGCTGCTCGCTGGAAGCTAAGCCGATTGCAGCCGCAGTACACGAAAACTTACGTTTTTCAGCCGAAGTTACCCCTTGGTATTCCGGGGTTTTTAATCCAAGCAGCTATACGATGGACGATCTGGAAACAGAAGTCCGTACGACAGACTTCGCCATTTTTATTTTTCATCCGGATGATATATCCAAAATTCGCGGGAAGTACTACGCGTCGGTCCGGGATAATACAATGCTTGAAATGGGTCTGTTTATGGGCCGTCTGGGACGAAAGCGTATTTTTTTCATTCTTCCTGAAGATATTACGGACATCAAGGACACGACCAAGGTCGAAGGATTGCGTATGCCTACAGATCTGCTGGGATTAAATCCACTTGTGTACGAAATCCGTTCTGACGGAAAGTGGGCGCCAGCCGTGTCCGTGGCATGTTCCAAAATCGCAGACAGTATTGAGGAACAGGGACGCTGGAGTGATCCAGAATTGGAGAGCATCATAGAGAAGCATAAACGTACTGAGGGAGAAGCAAGGTTACAACTGCTCAAGTTGCTGCGGTTCTTTAGGGAATTGCTGCGTACCCGCAAAGCAGATGCCAAGATGCTGGAGCGAATGAGCGATGCCCTGCGTACCGCTTTTGTCTCTCATCCTCCATTTGCCGTACGTGGCACAGCCATATACCGTACAGATGACAGTGGTTATATTGAGCAATTATGTGGTAATGTTGGAGAACCGGGAAGAAAGTATGACTTGTCCGCTAACGACGACAAACAACCGGATGATCCCAAGCGCATCCTGGTGATTGATTCTTACCGGGAGAATAAAATCAAGATCAACCTGTATGATGATTACCTTGAGAAAGAGTATCTGCTATGCTATCCTGTAGCCAAGAGGTATGTAATCACCGTTCACATTATTGGACATATTGAAGCGGATGAGGCGGTATTTCAGCAGATTGACCTAGAGAATCGTCAACTGTTCAACGCCATCAACGATTTGTTAGGAGGCGAACCGGAATGAAACCGGAAACGAAAAAAATAAGCAAGCGCTGGGGCAGCGAAAAAAAGGTACGCCTCAGTTCTGCGCCCGAATCATCACGACCGGTTCCGGAACCCAAGGAAGAAGATCGTTTCCACAAGCCGGCCGTGCCGCTAACGACCATTGGGCCCTCCCTGAAGGGCAAGGAAAGACCCTATAAGGTCATCCTTGAAAAAGAGGCGTTCTACGAAAAGCCTCAATATCTTGCTTAATTTCTGAACACATCATCAAGCCTGCCGCTGAATCGGCAGTATTTCATAGGCCCCGCCGCCCAAGGCAGGGGCTTTTTTGTTGCTCATTTTTCGTCAAAAATAAGGTAGTAGCTTCTTCTCGTTAACTTGGCGTCATCGTGTTGCGGGAAGTCATCCTGATTCGTTATTGTAATTCATAGCTCTATTTCATTGCTTGTAATTACTTCTGTAGCAGACTGTATTGCATAAAGGTTCATTTGTTTATGGCCTTAGGTTTCCTGCAAAACCCATAAATTATACCTAATTTTGGAGTGGGCTTGTCCTGTTTGTTGCTTTCAAAAAACTTTAGAAAACGAGGAATGCTCGTAACAGCTCGGGTCTTTCCTACTACTTGCTATTTTCAATTATAATATAAGAACATATGTTCTGTAAATAAAAAAAAGAAAAATATACTTTTCTAAAATTCATTTTTGAAAAAATATTTTAACCTATAAGAATTTTAATAAGCGTTGATTAGACTTTATTTTTTTCTACAAAAAAACAGGCAACGCATAACCTCGCGCTGCCTGTTTCATTAGTCATTATTTCGTACTTATATGTTGGGGCTGTCTAAATCAGACCAGACTGTTGAAGCAATCTGCGTATAATTACAGCTGTTTCGGCACGTGTAATCGATTGATTCGGAGCAATGGTATCTTTTCCACGTCCTGACACCAGTCCGTTGGAGATGCTGGATGCCACTGCTTCTTTCGCCCAACTTGCTACCTGCTCAGCATCTGCGTAATCAGACCATTGCTGAACGTTCCCGGCAGATGAAGTTGTTTCCATGCCAGTCACTGACATAGCTCGTGCAATGAGTGCCATCGCTTCCTGACGAGTAATCTGTGTCTGTGGTCGGAATGTTCCATCTTCATAACCATCGATTAATCCATAGCTAGCCGCCGTATTCACAGCATCCGCGTACCATTCGCTTCCATTCACGTCTTGGAAAGAGTTAACTCGCTCTTCAAGTTTTACTCCTAATCCACGTACCAGGATGGCAGCGAACTCTGCGCGTGTAACTCCACGGTTCGGTTCAAAGGTTGTGTCCGTGATGCCCTCGATAACCATACGTGAACCCATATCATTCACTTCTGTCTCGGCCCAGTGTTGGGCTACATCAGTGAAGGTATGCGGGTGCCAGATAACGGCATACACACTGTTGGTCAAGCTATTAATCTGTGCATGGTACATCCCATTGACCTGTGTAATTTTTGTGGGTACATGGCGCACAGTTCCTTCTGCATCCACCACAACACCCGTGGTGATTTGGTTAGGATCAACTGTAGCTGGTAATGCAATTGTACGTGATACATAACTATTGAACTTATCCACGCTCACGGATTTGCCATTGAAGGTGGCTGTTACTTTGAAATCAACTAGTGATCCCAGAAGAGTATATCCATTTTGCTGAGCTGCTGATTGCGCTGTCTGTGTGACTGCTGCTGTCGGCTGTGAAATTTCGATTTGCAGTTTGATGTTCTCCAAGGAATTGTCAGAATTCACACCCAGTTGCTGCGCGAGTTGCTCAATATTAACCTGCTGTGCAGGCAATGTGTAAGAGGCAATATCCGTTTGAAGCACCAGTACGGCTTGTTTGTCAGCCATGAGTTTGACGGTCTGCCCCGTCAGTTCACCAATAACCTGATCTCCTTGAGCATTACCAGTCACAGGAATCGTGACAATAGCCTTGTTGCCCTCGGTTTGAAGCTTTTGTGTGATGAGAGTTGCGTCCACTGCAAGGGTTACAACTTTTCGTCCGTTCACTTCAGTAGTAGTCAAAATTCCAGCGTTCTCGGCTTTACCGTTCACGAGTACCTGAGCACCTGTAGTTGGGGGAGTTACGACGGGAGTAGTCACTGGTGTAGCCGCACCACTTCCACCAGAACTGGAACCCCCGGAGCTTCCATTACCACCCGATCCACCTGAGCTATCACTGTTGCGCTTGATATTGAGTGTATATGTTTTCTTGCTTACTCCATCCAATGCAGTCACTTCAATAATAATTGTATTCATGCCACTGACTAACTGCACGACTGTACTATCACCACTAACACTATTAATTTTCACTGTGGATCCAGTTTGATCCGGTTTAACGCTAATTTCAGTCGAGCCAACGGAACTATTGACCATTGCTTCATAAACTTCCACATCAGGATTGAATGTCGGAGTTAATGTGATCGAAGGTAGAGCTATTTCACTCAACTTGGCATTGGTGATGTCAATTCGATTAATGTTGAGTTTATAGTCGTTACTAGTGCCGTCCTCCGCCTGAACATTAATGTTAACAAGGTTTGAGCCGTACACCAGATCCGTAACTGTGTATGTGTATATGCCATCCGTCACGGTTTCACCTGTAGCGCCTGTTACGTGTACGACTTGTTCTTCATTTGCTTTACCTAGAGAGAAGTCTACACTTGTCACGTCAGATTCAACATCTACGCGGTAATCAAGCTCATCTACAGAGAAGTCCGGTGTCAGCTGCCCTGCATTTACCGTAAGGGTGGAGAGTGTTGCTGTAGATGACATCCATTTCGCATAAAGCGTAATATTTTGCGTCAAGTTTGTATTGAAGTCAAAAGGTTGAAGCAGTTGGCTATCCTGATACCAGCCTGAGAACGTGTATCCTGCTTTTTCCGGAGCATCAGGATTTACTACTGAGCTATTGTAGTTCACCTTTTGATTGTCAATCTCGGTTCCGCCATTCGATTCAAAACTAATATTTACATACAGTGGTTGCCACTGTGCATATAACGTAACATCACTATCATTCATGGAGAATGTATCTGCTGCGCTGTAGCTGGTTCCGCTACCATCTGCCGCTGTATTCCATCCCGTGAACTGATAGTCTTCCTTTTCAAGCTCTCCAGAGTTATCTAGGACGGTTACTGCTGCGTCTTTTTGATACTTATTGTTGTCGATGGGAACACTGCCTGTAATTGCACCGTTAGCGTTGTAAGTCACTGAATGTTCTGTAGAGAGTGTCATGACCGTCAGCTTATTACTTTTTGAGTTGTCTATATAAGCTACATAGGGCATTCCATTTGGACCAAAGGCAAGTGAAGTTTCGTTTATTTGACCTGCGGAAAATGGCTTGCCCCCAACCATAGTCCATTGATTTCCATCCAGCTTCATCATAACACCCTGCGGGTCCATGCTATAGTTCACACTATTTCTGAAAGCCGTGTAAGGTACGCCTTGGGGATCAAATGCTAAAGACAGTTTATAAGTCGATCCTGTTGAGAAGCCCACGTTCCCTACCACTTCCCACTGGCTGCCATTCAGTTTCATTACAGTTGCTTTATAACTGTTGAAACCGTCTTGAAACGCAACATAAGGTACATTGTTCGGACCAAATGCAAGTGCAGGATATGATGCCGAGTCTGCTGTAAATGCTGCATTCCCCACATTTTTCCATGAACCACCTGCAAACTGCATGACAGTCAATTTATTATTGGTTGAATCTTTAAAAGCAAAATATGGAATTCCGTTAGCATCAAAAATAAGTTTGGACATCTCTAGTGCAACACCTGTCGTAAATCCGGCAGTCCCAACGGTCTCCCACTGATTTCCATTTAATTTTTTAACTGTCACTTTAGTATCTGCAGCATGATCTCGGTAGGCCACGTAAGGGGTATCATCCGGACTAAAAGCAAGTGTAACGTAAACTGCCGCTCCTGCTGAAAAACCAGCACTACCCACAATCTCCCATTGTTCTCCGTTAAATTTCATAACTGTTGCTTTACTTTCATTATCCCCATCCTGATAAGCTGCGTATGGAGTATTATGAGAATCAAATGCGAGCGATGAGGTGTTATGTATCACGCCAGTAGAGAAACCAGCAGGCCCCACGGTTTGCCATGCTCCAGAAACGTATTTTAGAACCGTTGCTTTCCCGCCATTGTCTCCATCCTTAAACATGGTGTACGGTGTACCTTCCCGATCAAAGACCAACGTAATATTCTCCGCCTGCCCTGATGTAAATCCAACTCCTCCCACATCCACCCATGTTCCACTTGCCGCATAAGCACGTTCTACACCTAACGCCTGAAACCCTGGAATTCCTCCAAAAATTAATGCAGCTACAATCAGCATCGTTATCACTTTTTTAAACCTCAGTAATCTTTTATTCATCACTATCGTCCTTCCACTCATCATATAAAATCCTTGTCCCTCGCGACTTCATCTCCGTCTCAACCTTACAAATCTACTTAAGAGCTACTCAACTACTATGGCTCGTATATCCATCAGACGTACATCCATTGAAATATGTATTTTTTAATTATTTGTACTCCTTTCGATGTGGTTTGAAATTTTAAAGATATTATAACGAGCTACTATAAACAAACTCTAAACAGGGGGAGTAAGTTCTCCTTTTATGTTCTGCATTTCGACTAGGTGAAGTTGCCTATGAGCCTTATTACATAAGGGTTTTCATGTGATTTAAACGGCCTTTAAGAGAGAATGTAAATATTTTCAGGTTGAAACCTGCATGGTTCAGGAATATGCTGACTATAATACAAACAGGAACATTTGTTCTTAATAGAACGATATATTTATGGCTAAGGAAGTGACTATATGGCCTCCTCTTCCACTTCAGCCCCAACGCCTGCGGATGAAGATCATCGTCTGATCAAAGATATGGTTGTGCGTACGCTTTTGCTGGATGTACTGGAACGGGATATTCAAACTCTGGATACACTGCTTCTGAAAATGCCCGAGGTCTATGTCCTGTCGCTGACCCGCATTCAGAATGAAGTACTTAAAGAGATGCTGCGACTGCGCAAACAGATGAGAACCCGTGGAGTAAAAGTCCTGGAGGAAACGAGGGGAAAGGATGGCATTGAAACCGTATATTTGTGTAGGGGTTACATGCAACGGTTCTATATGCTCTGGACATTTGCACGCAATGAGGTCAAAAAAGAGCTGAGTCGCCATCTGCAGATGGATCTGACGCAAACGTGATGAACATGATTTAGCTTGCGTCTTGATCCTGCCGCGAAAAACCGTTCATACTTTCTCCATACAAAAGGGTTGAACGGGTTGACCATGGCATGCTGTGTTCATTAAGATGGAGAAGACATACCCAACCATTCCAATCCGGGAAAAGGATATGTTCTCAATGTCTTATCAATCAAGGAGCTGTACTTTATGGAATCCCATTCGAATTCTTTATCGATGTCACAAAATAATACAAAGCAACATCCTCTTGTAGCAGCAGATGTAACCGAACTGATCGGCCAGACACCTGCCGTTAAACTAAACCGACTCACAGGCAGCGACTCCGCTGACGTATACGTGAAACTGGAATACTTCAACCCAAGTGGTAGCGTCAAAGACCGTGCCGCATACAATCTGATTATTCAGGCTGAACTTGCGGGACACTTGCTACCCGGCGCAACCATTATCGAACCAACCAGTGGCAATACGGGCATAGGTCTTGCGATGAATGCCGCCGCCAAAGGATATAAAGCCATTCTGATCATGCCGGACAACATGTCCAAGGAACGCATCAATATCCTGAAAGCCTATGGCGCAGATGTGGTGCTCACCCCTGCTGCGGAGCGGATGCCAGGTGCGATTCGCAAAGCGAAAGAACTTCAGGCGGACATTCCCGGAAGTTTCATTCCGCAGCAATTCGAAAATCAGGCGAACCCGGACATTCATCGGATCACGACGGCTCCCGAGATTATGCAACAGATGGAAGGCAAGCTGGATGCCTTCATCGCGACGGCGGGAACTGGCGGAACCATTACCGGGACGGGAGAAGAACTGCGCAAGCAGTTACCCGATATCCGTATCTATGCGGTGGAGCCCAAAGGGTCTCCGGTGTTGTCCGGTGGCGAACCCGGACCACACAAGCTCGTCGGTACAAGTCCGGGGTTCATTCCGGACATCCTGAATACCGACGTGTGGGATGCCATCATCCAGGTTTCCGATGAGGATGCACTGGATACGATGCGGCAGCTTGCTGCCCGGGAAGGGCTGTTGCTCGGCCCTTCCTCTGGCGCTTCGGTGTGGGCCTCCCTTCGCATTGCGAAGGAACTGGGGCCGGGGCACCGGGTGCTCTGTATTGCGCCGGATACCGGGGAACGGTATCTGAGCATGGGTATTTTTTAGCACAGCAAGAATCTGTACACACCAAAAAGGGACTCTCCCATAAGTTATGAGCATGACAGAGGCCCTCCCTTATTAGCGCTCATTGGTCATTGGTTCTAATGAACCTGACACGCGCTATTCTCTCCTATTTGCGCAGGTCTGACGTGTAACGAATCATAGCGACGTTATTTCTCCAAATTCGGTCGATTTACAGGCTTAAAAGCTATTTTCGGCGGGATAACATTACTGAGATTCGTTAGAATTCACATCTCTTAATTATCACTCTAATAAGGTGCGGTAGGTTTGTTAGAATGTTGGAGCGAATGGTAGCGAGGTGCGAGGCAAAATCCTCGAAAAAAAGGAAGCGAAGTACATTGAAGGAACCATTAAAATAAAAAAAGCCCTTGCTCACTTACGGATGATGAATCCGCAGAGAACAAGAACTTATTTTGGCAAGAAACCTTATCATCAAAAACAAAGCAAGAACATTTAACGTAAGCTGGTTAGTGTGTCAGGGTTGTCCATTCCACACCTTCAGGGAGCAGAGCCGCAATGCGGTCTTTGGCTTCCTTTTTGGTATACAGCGATTCATCGAGAATGACCGCAGAACCGGAATCCGTGCTTGTCCGAATCAGACGTCCGAGACCTTGCTTCACACGCAAGAGCATATACGGAAGATCGATCTCTTCGTATGGTGCTGCCGACGCACTGCGTTTTGCATTGAAGACAGGGTCCTGTGGTGGATACGGAAGCGACCAGATCATGACATTGGATAATGACGGGCCTGGAACGTCCAGTCCTTCCCACAGATTAACGGAGCACAGCACACTCTCCTCATCCTGCTGGAACGCCGCGATCAGATCACTGATCTCCCGGTCGCCTTCGTACATAAAGCGCAAACCTTCTGCTTCAGGTACATGAACGATGTCCTGCTTGAACGCGCGTAGTTCTTCCATTGTACGGAACAAGATCAGTGCACGGCCCCCACTCTCCTGAAGTAAAGACACTGCATCCCGCATACGATTTTCGTTCTCCGGTTGGCCTGGTACGGCCTCATTGGTAATCTTCATCTGCATTTTGTCCGCGTAGTCATATGGTGAAGCGACGGAGAAGGACACAAAATCATCAATGCCCAGACTGTCCGCCACATAACGGAATGAACTGTCCACAGATAACGTTGCGGAGGAGAACACGATTGGAATACCTGTGTTGAACACACGCTCGTTCAGCATTTCCTTCACGGTGCGCGGCATGATCGATAAGGTCGTCTCGTCTTCACTCTCTTCCGCCCAGCAGATGTAGCCGTCTTCCTTACGGAACAACGCAAGCGCAGACTGAATCATGTCCAGATGTTCTTCGACGACACGCATCTGATAACCATCCAGCGAGAACAATCCGCTCTCAAATACCAATTCTTCGCCGATCGCATCCAGCACACTGGTCAGACGTTCAATCTCACGCAGTAGTGGCGGCTCTACCCGAACTTCTTTCCGTTCCGATCCCGGAATCACCACCGTATACGTATCCAGCAACGCAAACAGTCGCTCACTGCTCTCAATCGCTTCATCCACACACTCCGCCAGGGATTCACGAATCTCTCCTTCTAACAGGCGAGTGACGAGTTCCTCAAAGATGCGGTGTTTCAGCTTGTAGCTCAGTGCGTTCAGGGCTGCTTCTTCCAGCAAATGTCCTTCATCAAATACAACTGAGCTGTGATCAGGCAGGAGTGGCAATTGTCCCTCGCGTTTGCGTGCATCGTAGGTCCACACATGCTCCATGTAATAATCATGGGAACAGATGATAATGTCCTTGGAACGACGATAATGGTCACGCGACAGCGTCAGGCCACAGCGTTGACGTTTTGGACAAACAAAACAATCCTGGAACGGGTCCCAGTTAATTTTGTTCCACTGGCGATCATTCAGATGCGGATACTGTTTGCGGTCACCATACGGATGGAAAGCCTGAAGCGTACCCGGCGTGTTCACAAAATCCGGAAGGCTCTCATGCACTTCTTCAATAACAGGGGCATCCTCATCCGCGAACCGCACCGCACTTAATTTGTTCAGACAGACGTATTGGTCTGGTGATTTACCAAGACGTGCGTCCACTTCCAAATCCAGATGTGCAGCCAGCTTCGCAATATCTCCGCCGGGCTTCACCAGTTGTTCAATCAAGGACTCATCGGCACAGGCGATCACTGCCGGTTTGCCCGTATAACGTGCATAACAGACCGCGTAGAGCAGATAGACTAACGTCTTGCCTGTTCCGACACCGGCCTCCGCCATAATGGTCTTTTTATCTCCATAGGCCCGTTCGAGCTGGTACGCCATAAAAATCTGTTCATCCCGTACCTCGAAGCCGGACTCTGGCAAAATATCGTAAAAAACATCGGCAACCCATTCCCCGAGACGGGATACAAAAGGTTCAGCCGGATCATATGCAAAAGGATAACGTTGTGTAGACAATCCTAGGTCAGCCTCCATTCTTAGACGCGGTCCTCTTTCATTTTCCGTTCAAAAAAGGCCGCAGGGCAAAAGTTAATTATCTCACGCGATGAAGCCGGTGACAAGCTTTTTTTACTGCGCTATATCCCTAGAGCCAGCATGAAGGCAAAAAAATATTCAAATCTATCACCAAGAAAGGAGGTTAACTATGTATCACCATTCTGCACAATCTGAGCATTCCCCAGACGCGGCACCACAGGATAGTACGAACGGATCGGATCGCAAGGCTCACCCCATAACGGACAAACAATGAAAGGGGTCGCTAAAAGTAGTGGAGTACGATTTACTACGTTTACTAAACAGCCTTGGCTATGAAATGGATTAATGCAGCTGCTACCGAGGCTTTTGCATGTATACATGGACACTCTGCTCCATCTATATATAAGCGTCTCCCTTTCCATTGGATTATTGCGAAGTTCATTTCGGTGGATCAAGGGTATGTCTCATGCCTTTTTGTTGGAAAAGAAGGCCTCTCTACGTTCATTTCGGAGGATTGGTCGTTAAATAAGGGCTATCAACTGATGACAGGATTATGCGCCACCTGTGGATCTGACTGCATTTGAAGGTGCAATGCCTGATGTACCCGGCCCTGAAGCTCATGTGATCAAATGATTATTGATGATAACGCTTACAACATTTACCATGAACCTGTGCCACACGAATTCCATATCCCATTTGACCAAGGAGGTCTTGTAATGAAATTATTCCCATCCACATCTACTCATGTCCATGCACGTAATGAACGTTCGCTGAAATCGAAAATGGCCCAGATCTGTCTGAGCGCCGCGTTCCCTCTATTATTGATTGGTGGTGGATCGGCTGGTGCTGAAGAGCTGATCGAGAGCAGCTTGCAAAATCCCTCTGAATCGGTGGCGACTTCGAATATCGCACTTGCTGCTGGTGATCTGTATGTGTCTCCTGGCGGCTCAGCCAGCAATCCGGGAACACTGAACAGCCCTACGTCACTCGCTAACGCATTAACCCAGATCGCCCCAGGCAAGACCATCTATCTGCGCGGCGGCAACTACAGCTTTTCTCAGACTATTACCATTGAACGTGGCAACAGCGGCACATCGAGCCAACGTAAAAACCTCGTGGCGTATGGATCGGAAAAACCGGTCTTTGATTTCTCAGCCCAAGCCTTCGCTTCCACCAATCGTGGACTGCAAATGTTCGGAGACTACTGGTTCGTCAAAGGGCTTGAGGTAAAGGGTGCAGGCGATAACGGCATCTTCATCGGGGGCAGTTACAACCGTCTGGAGCAGATCGAAGCTCATCACAACCGGGATACGGGTATTCAAATGGGACGTTATGCTTCCACTGCCGCCAAGAGTGAATGGCCTGCATATAATGAAGTGATTCGTTCCTACTCCCACAACAACTATGACCCGGATGACGGCGAGGATGCAGACGGTTTTGCAGCAAAACTGACCGTAGGCCCAGGCAACGTCTTCGACGGTTGTATTGCGGCCTATAACGTGGACGATGGCTGGGATCTCTATAGCAAAACGGACACAGGTGCCATCGGCGCGGTTACGATCCGCAACAGCATCGCCTACGCCAATGGCGCAACCGCAGACGGCACCTCTACCTCTAACAGCGATGGTAACGGCTTTAAGCTGGGTGGTGAGAAGATCGCTGTGAACCATATTGTGGAGAACAGCATTGCTTTTAATAATAAAAAGCATGGCTTTACGTACAACAGTAATCCCGGTTCGATTCAGATGAAAAACAACACCTCCTGGAACAATGGTCAAAGCAACTTTGCCTTCGATAAAGGCACCCATATCTTCACCAATAACCTGTCCTTCCAAGGCGGTGCCAGTGACAAAACAAGCGGAACCGACGTCAGCAGCACCAACGTCTGGTGGAAGAACAAAAAGAGCGTCAACGACAAAGGCCTGCTCGCCAGCGCAGCCGACTTTGTCTCCCTCGTACCTTCGGTAACGCGCAGCGCGGACGGAACGCCTGTCTTGGGCAATTTCCTGAAGCTCGCAGGTGGTAGTGATCTGATTGGATCGGGTACGCCATCGGGTAAAAATATTGGTGCTCGGTAGGTTGTAGTTATTGAGATAAAGGAATAATTTAAAAACAAAATCCCCTTCCCCATTCCGCCTAAGCGGTGGTAATGGAGGAGGGGATTTTTGAATTGCTTTGTATTGTCTGCTGGCTTATGAGGTAGATAGATAAATACTCACGGCTTGGCTAAAACCTCAATTATCAGTCTGCCGCCTGTGCGAAAACCTTGCTCAAACGCTGCTTCCACATACATCGACGTGGAATGTCCGATCAAGTCGATCAGTTTCTCCAAAGCATCGTATTCGTTCTCGGTAAGCTGTGTTTTGTAGTCCTGCATCAGGTCCGATATCTGGCGATTGATCTCTTGATATTCAGCTTGCTCAGGATGAATCGACTCGTCCAACCGCAGGTTTCCGTGAAACAAATCTTCGATCAGGTTTGACATATTATCCTTCATGGTAAGGTCACCTCAGGGAGATTGTAACTCAAGAGATGAGGTGTGATGGGGTTTTAGCGGGAAATCCGCTAAAATAACTGCAAGCGTGGCGAGTTATACATCCCAACAGCTATATTGATTAAACTGGCTGATTATCATCAGATCAGCACAGATTATCTTTTAAATCGGACAGATGTAAGAAGGCCGTATCCATCAAAGTGATTCGCCTTGAGTTTTACACCCCCGTTGCTAAATCCTTTCATGCTGAAAGTAAAACCAAAATAGTACCCAAGTAATGAATTCAACCTTTCAAATTTGCTATGGGCGTTTGTCTGTAAGGATCATCCACCAAAAGATCGAACTCTTTATAGATGAATGTCGGCGTATAATCTTTTCGTAATGCCCAGACCATTCTTGACCAGTAAGAGGACTTGGACTCTTAATGTATCGCCAAGGCACCTCTCCTGAACCAAATCGTCGCAGGATCAACTGGTACGATATCAATCACATCTTTACCATTGCTCGTTCAGAACTACTTCACCAGCACAAGCCCACGTACCATAATCATCATCCGCTGAATCGTATTAAGCTTATCAGCGACCTTCCATGCTGATAACAGGAGAGGGAAGTAGAGAATCCCGTCAGTTTTGATTGCATCAAGTGACCTTTGCCCACTCTTACCATCACTCCCACTCTGCTTCTTTGCTGAAATGTAAGTGGCGTGTCTCCCATACGCAGAAAGTTGTAGAGCGCATGCGAAATATCGGGATGAACAGACACAAGAATCTCAAGCAATTCCTCGGCTGTATGGTTTTGGAGTTTGGTCAGATCAATATTATGAGCACTCTGGTACTTTTTCGGGAGCCAATTGAATATATCCCAGCCGTTTGACGATCTTGGCGAGGTCACCATGCCAAAACCCATCATCTGTCGCTTTACAGCAGCCGGAAGAACCGAATTCGCAAATGAAAAAATGGCTTTATGATACCATTTCAATGTTTCACCTCCAGACATAAAAATAGAAGGCAGGAAAAGTTTCCTTACCTTCTACATTTCTTCATACTTCTATGGATTTATAATATCATCGAGTTACTATAGTGTTACTACGGATTTGAAAAAATCTCATAATATTATTTAACACCTCCAATAGTAACAATTGTATAATTAAGAAAAATCCAAAATTGAAAGGAACTAGCATATGAAAAATACATATTTCCCACCAGAACTTTATTCGAAAAAATTCAGTTGTCCACACTACGAAGTTTATACAACTCAAAGTTGGAGTAGCATGTGGTATGGACAACCTGGAAATATAGATGAAGTTAGTTCAATGTACCACTGTATGTGTGACCATTGTCAGAGAATATCATTTTGGTTTCAAGGAAATATGATTCTTCCCTCCCTTTCTTACGCTCCAATGCCTCATGAAGATATGCCAAACTATCTACTTGATGATTACAATGAAGCGAGAGATATTCTAAACACCTCTCCTAGAGGAGCAGCGGCTTTGCTAAGATTGGTTTTAGAAAAACTATTAAAAGAGATTTTAAAAAAATACGATAAAACCAGCCAAAATATTAATAGCGACATAAAATTCCTTGTTTCAGAAGGGCTTCCTTTAAAAATCCAGAAATCACTAGATATTGTTAGGGTTGTCGGGAATAACGCTGTTCATCCCGGACGAATTGATTTGACAGATGACAGCAATACAGCACTCACATTATTCAAATTAATAAATATCATCATTCAAAACCAAATTACGGAACCTGCGGAGATAGAAAGCATATACAATGAAACAATCTCGGAAAACCAACGTCAAAGCATAGAAGAACGTGACTCTAAAGGAATTCTTACAACAGATCAACCTGCTGAAGCTTGATATCTAACACGTGAGATATTCCAGATCTCGAACCATCTGCATATTTATATGTCCAGCCTGTAGGTCACGAACCTGCAGGTTGCTACATTAATCTGATCGATTGGCACGATTGAGTTGGTTTCAACGTTCGGGTGATCATCATATGCATGCATAGGCTCACTCAGACGCTGTTCTCCGCTCTTCAAAGGACTAATCCCTGCAAACAGACGTTCTCATGCTGTGAAACTTAAAACGGCTCATATTCCGTCACATGAAGACAAAGAAAAAAGCACCACGATGGGTGCCTTTGAATATCACTGATTCACTTCAAACATCTCAATTTTATCGTAAGCAATATAATCTTTTCTGCTGTTGAATTTCCCAAGATTATATTTTTTATCAAAGATGTAATACTCCGAACCACTAATTCCACCTTTATTATACCAACTTAAGAAATTGTTTAATTCTGATTCGGAAACTTCATATTCTCTGGTTTGCCCACTAACTAAGTAAATTTCTAATAAGGCAGCACTATTAGTGGGTTCAGGGTCAACTACCACAGGAGGTTCCTCTGTAGAATTGCTTGAATCCGTACCGTAAAGATCTACACCTTTCACCCAACCTTCATCATGACCTAGTTTAGGAAAAATGACTACTTTAGTGACAGATTGATAAGATACACTTACATATGAGGTAGAATCAGTGCTTCGTCCAGTTATTTCTCCTAATAATTCATCGTTTGAGTATATGTACAGTCTTGATCCATTGTTAGCAAAAAAGTAAACCTCTGTTATATCCTTAGGGACACTGAAATTAAAAGAATATTCTGTACCTATTAGGACACCTGCGTAGGTTGTCGGATTGCTATCTGTCCATTCATCAGGAATATTAACTGGACCAGCCTCTACTGGACTCCCTGCTAGTAAACCTGGTTCCCTTTCAGCATCTACTGATCCGTATGAAAAAAATAAGGTCAGAGATACAATAAGTATAGCGCAAGCAATAATTGATTTGTTTTTAAACTTCATGTTAGCCTCCCTTGTTTTTTAGTACACCACATTCTACCTTCTTTATGCATTTTGGTCTACTACAGAATTGCTTAACCCCATCCCATCTGCCCCATACACAACCATAGCATTGCCGCCCTGGTTGCATCTTCGCAACATGGGTACAGGTGGCTCTTTGATTGCTACCAAACGCTGCATACCCTCCCTTCATATTTACAATCTCGACACAAACATAGTCACATATCGGAGTCATTCGTACCCGCCCCCTAGCCCTGGGAAGGACCCATAGAAGTAAAAAAACAATAAATACTATCACTAAAAAATAAATTATTGTGCATATTAATGTTGTTCAACAAATAATAAATAAAGGGAGTTTTACACTATGAACAAAACCGATCCAGTGTTTGGTGCAACTTTAACGTCTGAGAATGATAAGGATATACCTCCAGGATCTACACTTCCAATTGAACTTCCTGCTCCAACTAATGGTCGGCCCTTTTTCTGGGGTTACGAAATACCAGAAGGTAAAAAAGTGTTTCTTTTAAGTCAAGATGTAGTAGGTACTTCAACGTTAAAGCTTAAATTTTATAACTCAGAACCTGCTGGTACTCCATCCATTAATGTTAGAGCCTTTACCAGACAATAAGCACATCACTAGTCTTAATGACAAAATTTATATTGTCTGTGAAGGTCTGCATTAAACAAAAAATAAATTGAAAGAAGAGATAAATTATGCAAACAACTTCTAGAAATGGTCATGGGATTATAAAGCGTAAAAATGATCTTCCTAAAGATGCCCAGAGTTCTAATTTAACGACTATTACGGGACTACGATTATTAAAAAATTTATACTGGACTGCTGAATTCACTGAGTCAGATGGCAAAAAATATTCAGTAAAGGGAATTGAGCTTACTGTACCTTCTGAAACAAAATATATTGCCATGACTCTAGGTGGGCATGACTTTCATTTCGGTCATGATACCTACATCGAGAGACCGTTTGGCCATATAGGGATGTACTATGGAATAAAAAATTGGGATGAAACTACCAACAAAGTAAGTATTGAGGTTTTTTCCATCCTTCGAGATAGCAACGGTGATGACCCTTGGAAAGCAATTGTGGATGTTTCACTATCTTGTTATGGTGATTAGAGAAGCTTTTATACCGATCCCTTGGGGTCGGTATTTTTTATCAATGTAGTCCTTTCAGAATCCCTTTTCTCTGCTCCATACTTGTCGACGCTACTTCCAGTTCCTCATTTTCCAGCAAACCGCAATTTCCTCTTTAATCTCACTATATTTAAATACACGCCGCGAATCCTGCTCAGCAAGAACGTGCTTGTCGGTCATTCACACCTCTTGTCTAACCTTATGTTATGTGGAACGATTTGATCGACTACTGTAGCTGCCTGCACATAGCCCTGCTTCCAGTGAGTACACACAGTGGATGCTTCCTTAGATAACCGTCCCTGGATTTACGCCATCAGCTGTCGTATCCGTGCTCAGCTGCTGTACCTCTATGTTGGTCATAGTTATGTACTTGGTCTTGGTGGTCTTCACAATATCTACCCTCTGTTATGGTTTCCTTATATCCTTGCTTACTACAGAATCGTTTAAGCGGCATGAACACTCAACTCATTTCCTCAAACTTCCGTTTAAGCTCCTTTTGCGTTTCCTCCATCTGTTTGTATGCCTTAACTTGCTGCCGACTAGCATAAATTTGGTATCCATACGAAACAATCGCTGCCAATATCGCCGTATACAGCAAAACGAACAATATATCTCGCATGTCTTTCTCACTCCTAACGAGTTATTCATATCTATATAAAGAACTAACTCGGCAACATTGAATTAAGTTAGTATTATCAAGGATTATTGAGAATAAATTCCCTAGGTTATACACCCTAAAAAAACAAACAACTTTTTTGTGACATCCCCTATTAATTGTCAAATAAAAAACCTACTGATTAACAGTAGGTTTTAAGCAACTTCAATATTATTACTAATCGTAGAAATAAACTCGTTGGATTTCGCTTCTATTATGAACTCAAACACTCCGGCCTTAGGAAATTCTATTTCTAACTTATAAACAAAATATTTATTCAGATGGTTTTGTAAACTTCTATTACGCGAACTGGAAACTGTATATTCAAATTGATTTGCGTACCTTGACGGCAGAACGATATTCCCATCGGCTTTTATGCTTTTCCAACGTTCTTTTGTAATGAGTTTTATGTCAGGTGCCGGTTGAATATCGAAAGGTGTATTTAGAACAACATGAATTTCAATTGGGGAAGAAAAAGATATTATTCCTGATGTTGATGGAAAAACCGCTAAATACATACGATTATCACCACTTTGATTTGTTTGTAATAAGATTTGGGATAGTTTTAATGTAGTGTCATTAAGTTGCTGTTTGGTTTTAACGAGTTGCTCATTTTTACTATCTAGATCTATTTCCTTGGATTCCATGTCAGCATTTTTCTTTTCGTGCTCTCTAATTAAGTTATCAACAATTACTGCATATGCGATGATTGTGACAAGTCCCAATAGATGAAGAGGATTCTTGTATTCTCCTCCCAGTATCGCCCCAAGAACGGCAGCCATAATAACAGCTATAATATTTATTATTCTATACATTAAGAAAAGGCCCCTACAAATTTAGTCAGAGTAATAATATCATTGTTGTTAATCGATACGACTCCGGTTCTTGCTAAAGATATGAAATTGGAATCACTAAGCATTAATAAATAGGAAATTATTAAATTTTTACTTTTAATCTGATCGAGTATAATCTCCCTTTTTACCGATTCATAATTAATTTCCTCTTCATCGTCATCGTATAGTTCTATATTTTTTATAAAACCATTAAGTTTTTCTAATACACTAATAATGACTGTGTTTGTCAATTGGTAACTATTAATCATTATTTCTTCTTTTTCCAAAAATTTCTGAATCACATCAATGTACTTTTCGTTAATAAACTCTAAAAAGACCAAATTGCTTTTATCATCGTAAAAAGCATTTATATATTGATTTACAGGCATATTCATATGATGACCTGATATTTTTGTCCCGAATAAGTATTCATCTTTAAGATTGAATACCACGTGTGTTAAATGATCATCGATTTCAGCAAAATGAAATATACTTATCTCATCATCAGACAAAAATTTAATTAAGTTTTTTGTTTTTCTAAAGTCATTATTTGTATCCACTGAGAATAAAGTGAACTTCATGTCTTCACATCCCATCGGACTCATTTTTGATTCTAATCAGTTCGTTCATTAAATATATCTGGAATATATTTAGATCTACATTATTTCCAAACTCATCTTCATTAATCACTATTCGATGACCGCCTTCTCTATATAACTTTACGTTTATTAAAGAAGGCGTATCTCTATGCCTCTGCTCATAATGAAACGGCATTTCAAAAGCCAAGTGGCACATGTTACCATGATCCTTGTATTCCTCATCAACAAGTGATCTTGAGTCTGTATCAGATGGATCGATTGTATAGGATACTTTTTTTGTTTTGTCTCCATCTTTAAAGATTTGGTCGATTTTTGCTGATGTCCAATGATATTGGCCTTGAATATATCTCAACATTCCATCAGTTATTTTAAAAGATTCTAGTTCTATCGCTATAGATTGAATCATTTCTTTAACGCGTGATTTCGCCTTTTCTTCAGATGTCCAGTCGAACTTAATTATAAGGTTGCCGTCAGATGTCAACTTCACATTAGATTTGCTGAAATATGAATGTTGGACTTTTTCTGTAGTGACATTTCCCTGTTCAACCCTCGCTTGATAATAATAACCAAGGCTACTTTCTGTTGTACAAAAACATTCTAAACAATGTACCCCATCGTATACAAAAGTTGTTATGTTTGTGAATCCTTCACCACTTATTAACCCATTGTGGTTCGGCGATATTCTTTGTTCCATAGTTTCAGTTAATCTAGGTATCGATAAGTTCCCATTCTCATCAAACAGAAACAAATCTAACTGATCCGACATTTTATATATAAATAGAGTAGCCATTTACATGCCCCATTTTCATTACAAGATGAGTTATTCATATTGTAAATAAAACATATATTGGCTATATTGTCCATGATATTTACCATTTCAACCCAATCATATTAAGTTCTTTATACCCATTTCTTTAATCCTATTGATCTTTACAAACCAAAACGGTGTATAGCGCCATCCATCATATCTTGGTCTATTCCAAATATAGCGCATGGTAATATCCTCCCATGAAGGACATGTAAAATATTGGAGTGATCTTAACCCCATTCCTCGCACAGCACCCTTGACGATCCACGTCTAAGGAACGCCTTCCCACAGCGCAGCCGAGTATGCTGCGATAACGGGCAGGCACACCGGAGAGGGTTAACCTCTCTATGTGCCTAGTGTATTGCTGTTTCACCGTCATTCGATTGCCAGATTACCGCCATTTTACTATCACTTTTCAGAAGAGCAAAGCATCCCGCAATCCTTTAGTTTATTGGCACTGCTCTTTATATTATCCCCACTATATGATTGGGATATGGAATCTTCAGTTTATCTTTTTATTGACACACTACTTATTGACGGAAGCATTATAGATTGAGGTGCTCCCAGCAGATATTCACCAAAGGCGAGAACATATGCGTCAGCTCTATCCGGTGACTTGAGACCACGTTTTTTCATGTCCTTCTTGCTTTCAAGGAATATCTTCCCCTTACTGGTCATTGACCATCTCCTTGCGGTCAATTTAGAAGTCAACTTATCATCATTAAGTAATTATAGTACCGCAGATCAATAGTTCATATAATTGCTCATGTGTTCAAAAAGCCCCATAATATACACCCACATCTTCGAGTCTAGGTTTCCATAATGTTAATCCAAATATCACTAAATTTACTAGGTATTTTAATATCCATTAATCGCTCATAATGTTAAATAACGAATATTGGAATGTTATACTTGCTTTACAAAAACTTAATTGCATTAAGTTAATATTTTTCAACTATTCAAAAATTAGAATAAACTGAAATCGTGGTGTAGATTATAGTTTACAGAAGTAGATTCGTAGTATCTTGCATTAAAGTTGATTGGAGGAAAAGATTCATGAATATAGTAATTGAGAAGTTAAAAGATACAGATATTGAAGACTTGTATGAATTCGAAATCGAAAACAGAATTTTTTTCGAGGAAATGGTACCGTCCCGAGGAGATGATTATTACATACCTGAGGTTTTTAAAGTAAGGAATTGGACCTATGTCAAAAAAGTAGACACTACGCTGCGGATTTGTCCGTAAATTTCATCGCAAAACGAGCAGGGGAAA
>NZ_JABBEA010000012.1 GCF_012912005.1 Paenibacillus sp. SZ31 | reverse complement strand
GTGTACATTTAAGTCTTTTTTGGCCTTGGCATCCATTATGGTGTGGCTTGCTTGAGTTTGAAGACACGCCCTAATTACTTTTAAAGTTTTAAAACAATTTCACTCCTTTCATTATCAGGGAATTTTTTCATCTTAACACAAATAAGTATTATTATACATATAAAAAATAACATAAAGAGGGAATTGGTTCTCTATACCTACTTATTCCATCAACAACAGGACTTATTCCACTATTTGGGTCACTTGTATCATTTATATCAATACAACAATTATGTATTGCCGTTTAAGTAGATAAATTAATTAATAGTGACTGACACTTGAAAAAAGTACTGTAGTTCATAAAAAAACTCTTTTCCCACTCTAATGTTTAAGTGAGAAAGAGCCATTAAAAATTATTCATTGCTTTGGTTTATACAAAAATCCATAAATATTTCTCAGCAGGTAATTAGTTCATCTAAAGATCCTAAAATATTTTTCTCACATGTTTCTTAAATATTTTTATACCTTAAGTATTTAAATCAGTTCCTGCCTTCTTTTCAAATACACATACAACACTACTCCCGATGCCGCACAGATCACAGCACATAAACCGATGAATCCATATCCCGCCTGAAGTCCGCGCAGCAGTCCTAACTGAGTCGTTGGACCGTACATATTCTTCACGCCTTCAATGACCCAGCCAATCACATAGTTACCAATGACACTACCAACCCCCATCAGAGTAACTGTGAACGTAATCGCGGTGTCACTGCCGTTCGGATACCTGCGTGCGATAAATGCCATTACCGTCGGATAGATCATCGCAATACCTGCACCCGATACAGCAAAGAAGAACGCGAGTTCCTCCCCGCCCCCAATCGCCAGGAACGTACATACCGCCGAGAAAGCAGAGAAAAGAATGAGCGATAGCACAAATCCGATTCGGTCCGTCAGTGGACCAAGCAACAAACGTCCCAACGAGAAGCTGAGGAAGAACGCAGAGAGCAGCCCAGATGCTTTGACCGTGTCCCACGTATAGGCTTTCTCCAGAAAGTTTACGAGCCAACCCCCAACCGCCAGTTCCGATACCACGCCAAAAGAAAGAATGAGCACCATCAGCCAGATGGCAGGATCACGTGTTAACGTCTTCAGTGAAGTCCGATCTTCATGTGGAAGATCATCCCCCGGGAATTTGCTGCGCAGCGCCGCAATAATCGGCAGCAGACAGAGCGACAACATCACCAGATACATGCCACGCCAGTCCAGTTCGTGTCCAAACACGCGCAAAGACATCACACCTGTCGCCAATAAAGGCGCCACCGTTGAACTCAGCCCATAGAAGAAATGGGACAGGTTCATCATCGTACCTGTGTTTTTCACAAAGATCCGCGCACCCAGAATCGCCAAAGCAATCTCCAGCATGCCGTTACCGATGTACATGAAGAAGTACGATGAAGCGAAAAGTGGATAGGTATGAGACACATAAATGAACACACCCGAGAGGATCATCGAGGCAAACGATATGATGCTAACCGCCTTGATGCCCCATTTGCGAACCAGAATAGCCGTGAAGGAGCAGGCGATTAGGTACCCCAGTGCATTCAAGGACAATAACGTCCCGAGCTGTTTCTCATCCAGATTAAAGTCGAATTGAATGCGCGGGATGGCCGGGCCCTTAATATTTTCCGATATGCCAAAAACGATAAATCCAAGAAAGATCGTTGCCAGCTGCATGGCGTACAGCTTGTTGAACTTTCGTTTGTTCCCTTGCGTACCTGCTTGCTGATTCAAAATAAGTTCCTCCATTATGTTCAGAAAAATGATTGCACGTTATAACTACGATTGCAGTACCATCTTCCGACCGCTGTTATCCCTGTATTTTGTTGAATCGTTCCTAAAGGTGAAAATACAGGGATAAAGGCGTTCTTCAGATTGGTTCTGCCCTCTCCGTTATCGTGTCAATGATTTGTACATTTGAAATAGGAAACATAGTTAAGCATTATTCCTAAAAATAGAATACTTGTAAAAGTTCCTTTGTCCTTTACCACTGCTTCTCAATCACCTGAATGCGGTAGGTCAGGCTCTCCAGCGTCACCGCGACTAGCCCAGTCACATATTCGCGCCGAGTGTCTCTTTGGATGATCAACTCCGGCATATGCTCCAATGGAATCATTCGATCCAAACAACCTTGCGTCAGGTCATCCCGCATCGCCGGGTCCATCGTATCACCTGTAACTACAATCGTAGCCGGGTTAATGATCACAATGATGGATACCAGCGTCTGTACAACCAGTTCCTGCAACCCTTCCACCGTTTTCAACATTCGCAACTGCTCTTCTCGTGACACGCCAAAAGGTAAGAAGGACACCTCGCCTCCAAATTGCGTGTTCCCGGTCAGCGGACGACCATCAATGATAAAGCCTGCACCCGGAAAATGGTTTTCCGGAAACGTAACTACCGCAAAGTTCTTCTCTTCCTCAAATTGCTGCTGGTTGTAAAGTCCGTAAACGGTCAAGTTCATGTCGTTGCCAATGACCACTTCCACGTCTTCATATTGCTCCTTAAGCCTTGGGCCGAGTGGCTGATACATTAGCTCCGGTACGTCACAAATCCCTATAACACCGTTGTGTGCCACACCAGGTATACCGATACCAATTGCCTGCACATTGTGGTGTTGTTCAATCAGGTTTGCAATCAGTTCCTCTACCACCGGGACATTAATCTCATCCAAAAAGAGTGTCTGTTCGTCCGCTATCTCTCCGTTCAGATTGGCATATGTATGTGTGATCGAGTGAATACCGCCCTCTGTTCGAATAATCAGGCACAGTACGCTGGCGTAGTCCGCATTAAACTGATACCGACTGGCAGGTCTTCCCCCGCTCGATTCATCCACACCAAGATCGATAATCTCACCCGTTTGGAGTAATTCGTTCAGGATCGTGCCGCATGTCGCCACACTGAGTTTAGTAAGGTTCGCAATGGAAGCTTTTGTGCCTACGCCCATGGATCGGAGCGTGTTCTTCACAAGTTCAACGTTGATTCGCTTCACCTGTTGGGTGTTGTGTGATGTAGGTAACATGGTTTAGATGTATGCCTCCTTTCGTTCATTTTGAACCATTCAATGAAAGTTTTTAAAAGTGTTTTAATAATTGAAGTGTAGGGGGATTTGGGAGGAAAGTCAATGCTAAATTGGGAGTGATAAACGTTTAAACGGGAAGGCACAAAGACAGTGCAAGATCATCTTGCGTGATCCTGTACTGTCCTTTAGTTAAGGTGGTTTTATGTAGTCTGGCTCATTTGATTTGCCAAGATGCTCTTCTCCAATCGAACTTTAAATAACTTTCGGTTCAGATCCTGTTCCATGGAATGAAGGTGATATGCTGCTTGTTTCACCGTGTCCATATGTAGCACCCCTGCTCGCTTGGCGATGATGTCCATGGCGTCCAGGATGAGTTTGTTACATGTGACCAGTTGATCGGCGTAATCGTCTTCCTGTTGGATGAGTTGTTTGTACTGGGAAGCAAGGTCTTCGCTGTTGGTACTTGTCATGTCACCACCCCTAAAATTGGTACGCATAAGAGTACCAGATATACAAAAAGTATATGGTACGCTCATGCGTAACGTCAAGACCATATGGAAAATTTAGGAGTGATAATTGTGGCTAAAAAAGTTGTCGTCAATATTCATAAACTCACGGAAAAACATAATATCTCGCTGCGCGAACTGGCACGATTATCTGATATCCGTCACGCTGCGTTGAGTGAGCTACAGTCTGGGAAAAGAGAGAATATCAACTTTGCTCATATTGAACGGATTGCAGAAGCATTAGATATTGATGATATTAGGGAGATTATTGAGATTCTGGATATTTAAAATATCTTATCATTACATTTTCTTTTGCATGGTAAACAAAAAATTCCTTCTCAATTTTCTTCACATCGTTTTCTTTAGCTAGTATATGTCTTTCATTATCGTACATGAACATAAAATAAAGCCTCTCTAATTCTTCAATGATTCTATCATTAGTAATCTTTTCGATCTTATATTGTTGTTTAATAGGTTTCTTAAAATAACGAAGAATAGAAAGCCACATTTTCAGAACGATAAAATTATAAAAAATAAGAGACATTAAAATTGCGACAGTCATCAAGTAGTTCTGATTGATATAATTAGGTATTATTTGTTTAACTGAATCTAAATAAACATATGGAATTACTAACACAACCAAATAGGACGTAAGTATGATATTAGTTAAATATCGGTTCCCTACACCTCTGAATATTGATTTTAACCAGAAATATAACAATGTCAGAAAGCAGAAAATGGACAAACCCAACCAAAACAAAATAAAAAATATATTTGAGATAATGTGTATATCAAATAGAAATATTATTAACATAATTGCCATCATCATAATAGAAGAAAGAAAGATTGTACTTTGAAAACGATCCCACAGGTTAATTACTCTTAAATCTAACAACTCATCTATCAAGGTTCTGCTCTCTGATTTAATAAACCATTTTACAATATAATAAATAGATGTGATAAGTGGAACTATACCAACTATGGTTGGTATGCCTTTGTCAACAAAATTATTCATTCCTGTTGCCCTCCACGCGATAATTTAAATACACTAAGATGATTATTTCAACTTCACCTGAATATATCTTTCATTTAAATACTTAATCATTCGCTCTTCTGTCACTAGACAACTGATTTCGTCCCGTTTATGCTTGCCAAGCTTAGAAAGCCAGTTATGTGATCCGAGGAAGAGATAACAATCATCAACCAATAAAATCTTGGAATGAATTGGAGGGATATAATTAAGGGATTCTCCCATCACGTCTTTAAGAGCGGAAACGGATTTGATATTTTCATCATTATTCCCATATGAGTTATCTCGTTTCACAATTCCAGGGATATTGTTAAGGTCAATTCCTTTTCCACCTTGAAATCCAAAACCAATTCTTACTTCCACTTGTCTGTTCATCGCAGCTTGAACCAAACTCACAAATTCTTCGTTGACTATATACGACATAATCCACGGCGAGAAAATAACGATCGACTTAGTTGCATGACGTAAAGCTTCCAGTAGCAACAAATAATGATCCCTCGGATTGAGAATGAGACGCTCGGGTAAATGCTCACGAATGTACACCGTAAACGGATCAAGTACCTCTTTAGAATCTTCTGAATAATCGATATATAGGCTGAATGCCATCGCATCCATATTCTCAGCAACCGTATGATATTTCTCTTCAAGCGGACTTATGCACACTCCGTTTTTTTTAATAATCTCTAATACATGCTTGAGGTGGTTCTGTTTGAGCTCAGAGATCACTTCAAGATTACCTACTAACACAAATTGTTCTTTGGCCCGAGACAGTGCAACATTAAGCAAATTAGTTCTCCCACCGACAAATGAAGCAATTCCCGCTTGCTTCGAATGATCAATAACCGAGCTGAAAATAATAATCTTTTTTTCCTGTCCCTGAAACGCATGAACTGTTCCTATATCTACATCAGAAATTTCTCTCTGTAGCTGATCTTTTTGTTTCGAAAAAGGTGTAATAATGCCTATATCCTTCTTGATGTCTAACCCATATTGCTGTACATAAATCTCAACCAACCTCTGACAGACATTAACTTCCGACATATTAATATGTGTCCTGTTGTTCTTTAAGCCCCTTACATCTACCGCAATCAGATTTTTGCCAAACAGTTTCTCGTGGTTATCCTGATTAACAATAGTCAGAATCCCCCCATATACATGTTGATTAGAAAATTGCATAATACTTTTTTCACATCTGCGATGTTCCGTAAGGATTAACCCTTTTCTCGTGCCACGATGATCCCATTCATAAATATCTGAATTTCGATCAATGTAACTCTGTGCACTATTACGCTGTACACATAGTTCCTCATGGTATTTTTCTGGAATTGATAGGATATCTTCAATTACGTTGGTTTTCAAAACCCTTACAGGTTCTAACTGTTCAATGTCGCCTACAATCACAGCTCTCTGAGATCGATATAGAGGACTGCTTAAATAATGCGGCATAATCTGCCCTGCCTCATCCACAAGCAATGTATCTATTAATCCAGGTAATAATTGAAACGTTCTTTCACCAAATGAATGTAGTGTTGACGTAACAACTGGAAAACACAAAAACACCGTATTCCATAGCGCCTTAATCCCTTTGCTATATTCCCTGTCACGTTTATTCCCTTCATTGTAAAAGGGTTGAAACCACTTCTCCTGACATACCATTTTAAGATTGTGCAAAATTTCTTCCGCATGTAACTTCACGTACTGCTCAGTTACTTTCAACGAGTACTGAAAGAGTTCGTGTCTTTTCTCCAGAACAACTCGATCCGATGCAAAATCAAACATGCTATATTTTGAAACATCCTGGAATCCCCATTGAATAGCAAACTCTTGCTCCAACGACAAAAATTCATCCAGTTTTCCTATGAACTCACCAAGAAGCTGGATCTTTTGTTTACATATTTGTCGTTGTTGCTCCAGTTCTTGTAATTCCCCCTTCAGGACTAAGATCTCTGCTGTCTGGTAATCTTGCTCCGATTGTTTGAGACGTAATCTTGTTCTTAACTCCTCTTCTTCTTTCTCATTCTTCTTAATTAATTGGTCCTCAATATAACTCTCGGAAACATGCTCTTTGAGGAACGCTCTACGTTTAGGTAAAAACCATCCTAGCCAAGCATTCTTGTTCCATGATCGAAACTTTTCCAACGTCTGATATCCTTCTTTAATCCATGTAACATGTTCAGTTAGGTCCGATTCTGTAGCTTCAATCTGAACGTTCAAGTCTCTAATTGTATGGTTTCGTTCATGAACCGTCTTTCTTAAATTATCCATAGTATTGACAAGATCGTTTAATTTTCCATTTGTAGTTTCAATGTCCATGATATATACAGACAGTTCACGCTCTGGGTCATTTAATACACTGCCCTGATCTGCAAAATAACGATTTAATTCCTCTTTAGCCGCGCCCCACTTCTCGATATGTTTATGTAGGTGTTCCAATTCTTGATACGCTGCGATAAAATGCTCTTTTGCAGTCACATCCATTGTCCGAGCTTCAGCCGCTTCTAGCCCTTCAACGAAATCGGGAATAAATTCTTTCATGAATGCCGTCTTATTCGTGGTGTTGCCTAACCTTGCACAAAAGAAGCCTTTTGTTTCTTCGTCATCCGTTTTCTTTTTAACAAACTCTTGAAAGTAGGACACTTCCTTAAGCAACTCTAGTCCAATATTATCTACAGCTTTATTATTGGTACTTGTGAGCACCATAGAGAATGTTCTATCATCAATCTCAAATGGAATCCGATATAGCTCTTTACTTCTCTCTTTGAACTTCTCCCATGGCTTTTCCCACAGATCTGTCAGCGTTTTTGCCTTCACCACCATATTATTTGCAAATATTTCTTTAAGTAATGTACTTTTCCCAGTCCCCGGTGGTCCGTTCACTGATAACAAAGTGTGGTTATTAGCAGCCTCAATAATATGCCACTGTTTCTCGTTAATTGAATAGGTCTTCGTGTAACTACCGCGATGGAAATATCGACCTGTTTTTTCTTTAAGGTATGCTGTGGTGCTCTGTCCACCAGTTAAATATGTATTAAGAAGTTCAGGCAGTGGAGATTCGTTTGTTGTAAGTTCAAGAATACGTTCTATTTCCTTTTGGAAGATCGGTCTGATCATTTCCTCCAACATCTCAAATGTAATAAAGGCTTGATTGAGCATCTGCCAACCTTCATAGCTTTTAAAGTCTCTTAGGTTTTTATAATATCTTGCGTATAGCTCACCATTTAAAATCTTAATAATTTCATGTATGTCTTGTTGTTGATTGTACGTATTTGCGTCCATTAACTCCATTAAATTTTCTTTCTCGATTTCCTCTACCTCAAATGCAGAACTGTTTGTCAATTTTGCAACAATAATCCCCAAGCTTTCACGATTAATATAAAATTGATCTACCTTTAATTTCTGTTCTTCTATACGTCCAATAAACGTGATTAAGGGTTTGGTTGAAGTCTCTTTGTATGTCGCCTTTTTCAAAAGTGGATAACAAATCGTTATAGAGCTATCTAACAAGTTAGAAATAAAATTTTCCGTATTTGTCCTGTTATCCTTATATTTAAAAGGGACGCCTGACAGAAACTTCTCTACAGACTTAGTACCAGAAACAGCAAGTTCAATCTCACTGTTCAGCTCATCT
Organism: Paenibacillus sp. SZ31; assembly: GCF_012912005.1. Classification (GTDB taxonomy): domain Bacteria; phylum Bacillota; class Bacilli; order Paenibacillales; family Paenibacillaceae; genus Paenibacillus. Next base: position 193,462 of record NZ_JABBEA010000012.1, on the reverse strand, counting down.
TCTGTATATGTTCCTTTATTCAAATGATCTTTAATATCAGGGTAAGATGATATTTTTTTAAATATATCTCCCTTCCGTTTATCCTGAACAATTTGCTCCATTCGGTCAGAATCATTGAGAATCTCACTGCTGAATAGTTCTCCTTCTACTTGGCTCAATGAGTTTCCCATCAGCGCTGTTTTCTTTTCATATTCAACAAAATACCGAAGTACATTCCTACTATCTAACACTTAATCGCCTCCATCAATAACCATATACCTTCATTACCTCACTTATTATATACGATTTGTTAAATATAGGACATAAGACTCTTATCTTTTCTGGATTACATCTAATATATCTATATTACACGTCTTTTTGAGCCTTATATTATCTAAGACAAATACCTAATTAGATGTTACGCATTCATAGGCTATAAGTATTTCATACCTTAGTTAGCCATTAAGTGATTAATGAGCGACTATGATACGAGGATTTTAAATGGAAACGTACTCTTGTTATTTTCATGTTTTTTGATAAAGTAACATTCAGGGAAGGAGCATATTAAAATTAGGGATCAATGTATCTCAGTAACACTAAATTAGGAGTGAACAACTTGAATATCAAAAAATTAGTAAGCTTCGTAAGCTTAAGTATTTTATTTATTCTTTTTTGTAATCCAGTACAAGCAGCAGCAAAGCCTTATGTCATTCCTGAAAATGCTTATGTAGGGTTCGACTACTCTATTTTTGTAGATGGAGAGCTGATCATATTACGTGAGAAAAGTTATACTATTGACAAGATTAAAAATCCTGATTTTTATGTGCCACTTAAGTTATTAAGTAAGCTGAAAGGCTTCAAGATTAATTATAATACACCTATCACTGTTAGCTCGGATCATGGTACCTTTAAGATCGACTCAACAAACTCTGTTCTCTACAATAATAGTACATATTTAAGTCTAGCAAATTTCCAGAAATTAACCGGATACGAAGCAAAGAGTGATTTTGATTCACTATCTCTTTTTCTCTGGAGTGGACCCGAGGGAGAAAAAGAATCAAAACGTTTACTGCAACAACTAGACAAGGTCAGTTTTGATTTGAAATCCTTTATGGGGAAAAAGGTCTATATTTATGAAGGTGAAAAAATCGGCTGGGTAAAGGAACTATCTAACTATTCATCTAGCAGTACTATCGTGAAAGCTGTTATTCAATTAAATAACGGGACCATCTATGAAGAACTTATACTCAATGGTACTCCAGATTCCTTTATAGATTATTGGCATTATGAAACAATAGGTTATAACTATACTGGAAAATATTATTGGGCAGACAAAAATTATTTACCATCTTCAAACCCTCTAGGACATTTAGAAAAAGTATACTTCACTTCAGTAAAATTAAAAGGAAAAAACCTGATTATTAAAGCTAAGCGTTCTAGTGGAGCCAATCAGACTTTTAAACTGTCTTTCTATGATGACTATACATCAACAATAAAAAATGGATTCTATACAGTTAATCCTAAAACTACTTACCCTAGTTGGTCATCTAACATCTGGAATAAGATAATACAACAGAAAATATCCATTGGAATGAACACACAACAGGCTCGATTATCTTGGGGATCACCAGAAAGGATAAACTCTTATAACAGTAATAACTTAAGAATTGAACAATGGGTGTACGGAAGAACATACCTATATTTCTACAATGGAAAATTAGAATCTTGGACTGATTGATTAATTTAAAAATCTCTATGGTTATTTTCTAATATCTTTGGTCCATGAAGCCCCACTATCAGTTGAATGATATATAATTATATGTTGCCCGCTCAAACCTTGAAGCGGGCTTTCATATACATTAATCCGGGATTTTTCGCACCGCGTGCATCTCCTGGCGCGCGGTGTAATGAGAATTGGCATTTGACGATTCCAGCCGTGCGACCGAGAAAGCAAGCCTGAAAGCCTTTCGGATTATATCTGAAAGGCTTTCACTCGTTTTAACTCTTAATTTCCCTCAAATATATTGTTATAAGATTAATCATTCAATCCTTTGCCCTCCAGGATCGGCTGCATGCACTTCTCGATTCGTGACACTTTTGTTTTTGATTGCTTTGGTTGTGAGAAATAATAGAGATATGCCCGCTGCCGTCCGGGTGTCAGTGCTTCAAATGCATCTCGAAAAGCAGGATTTTCATTGAATTGCTGCTGAAGTTCCTCGGGAACGCTATATTCGGCAGTTTTTTTCATTTCCACTTGCAGTCCGGCTTGTTCCACTTCAATCGCTTGATGGATATAGGCTTTGATCATAGCCTCCTGCTCTACAATCTGCTCCAGACTGGTGAAGCGAAGCTGGCGTTCTGCCTGTACATTCTCCGTTTGCTGGACCAAAATGCCGTGTGTATCCTTCAGCAGAGCACCTTTGAAAAATAGAATGGCCACGTATTCTTTGAATCCATGGATTAAAACGATGTTTTTCCCATCCAGCATGTAACAAGGGTGCATCCATTTCATATCTTCTGTCAGTTCAAAATCCCGAATAATCTCTCTCAGCTTCGTGGACTCTTCCTTCCACGTTTTGAGTTTTTTTAGATAGCCGTCAACTTTGCGATTCCCACTTGTATCCGTCATGGAGAATTACCTCTCTTTATCTCATGTTCTTATAGGTTCAATTGTACTGGTTTTCAGCGGATTGTACAGCGTTGCTTACAGAGCTTTTATTGACTTTTACAAGTGAATTTAAACCTTAATAACAACAAAGACCATCCTGATAGATGGTCTTTAATTTAATCCAATCTCATCTAATAAGTTTCAATCGACAGTTCACCATACCCATAGTAAAATAATGGAATGTCTATTGCCATAATTCCAACATACGAAAGGAAGATTTAAATGAGAGAGTACACAGTCGTTCCAGGTCCCAAAAATGTTCAAGTAAACCGAGGTGATACTCAGGCTGCTGTTAATTTATTTGCGGATATCATTAATCACAAAGCACAATCTGGATGGATCTATCAATCCATGGAGTCGTTAGCTGTCACTGAGAAGCCCGGTTGTCTCCAGCAACCTGTTACAACGCATCATTATATGCTGATTTTCTACAGAGAGATTTAATAATAGTACAACAATCATGAGAAACTCAGAATCTGAGGAACTGATATTTAATAATATGCCATCCGAAGAAGAACTTATTAGACTCTTACATACACATCATGAAGAAAACGACCCTCGAAGCAGTTTCTATATAAGAACTCATGTTATTCCAGAAATCGATTGGTTGAAGTCTTTGCTTAACGTTACACTTGCATTATTCGCAGGGCTAATCATCTCTATGATCTGTTTTTATCTCTTGAATCCATTCATTCCATTATATGCTTTGCTGAGCGCCCAGATTGTTTTCATAGCAAGTATGTTTTTCATCGTTCTACGACGTGTTAGAGCAATCCTGATATGGAGTATTAGAATTTATCAACGTTTTGCCCCCATTGAAGTGAGGAACAAATGTCGTTTTGAACCAAGCTGTTCTGTGTATATGATTCAAGCTATTGAGAAATACGGGGCGATTAAAGGTATTTCCTTGGGCATCCAGCGTCTTCGCAAATGTAATATCAACGGTGGAGGATATGATTATCCATAAATCCAAAAGGTCCATAGTCTGTCTATGGGCCTTTTGGTTTGGTTAACATTTCTGGCTTAAGCTAATATCCAGTAGTGACTGTGTCTCATCTTCCAACATCGCGGAAGCGATCATCATAAAGTCTTCAGCCCCAATTTCAAAGTGGCCTTTACGAAATGGAAACCCCCAATTACGATTCCCGCGTGTAAAAGTGAGTTGGTCTAACAACGTAGCGATCTTTACTTCTCGACACGGAAGATAACGGAGATCTCGGCGAAAGGGTATAAAGGATTCCGACATCTGATATTGGTATATCCTATCGTCGGTAATTTGACCAATAGCGGTAAAAGCCTGAAGTGGCTTCCCTGTTGATATGTCTGTACGTGGGGAATAGTATATCAGCCAGTCACCCGCGGACATCTGTCGCAACAGTGCTGACTTGCCATGGCACAGCTGCGCAAACCCTCCCTCTACGGCTACATTTACATGAGAAGCAGATACAACACCAATCCAATATCTGCTGTCCTGATTTGGTTTCATGGATACATCTCATTCCCTTCTCTCGTTTACATTTCCAGATTCGATATCAATCGATCCAATTGTAAAAAATGATGTCTGTAGTGCATCTCTATCAACAAAAACCACTCCTGAGCGTTTAGAGCGCCAAGCCTTGGATGACGTATTTTGTTGTTTACCGATGCTTGGTATAAAAGGGGTTCTGTACTCCTCATCCGGTTCACTACCTCGTGAAGCCCGTCGATCAAGGACTCCATGCTCTCAGGTGGTTGCGGGGTGTACTGCGGGGAAGCGGGTACTTTAACGGGAACGGGAGGGAATTGTCCTAATTCAAACACTTGCCTACCCAATTCAGTTTTTTCCTCACCCGAGTTTAACGTCGAATCCTCGCTGCTCAAACACTGCTCAATATTATGCAGATGCAAGAAAAGCGCTGATTGAATCAAATGTACATACATCTGTCCAATGGACCATTCCTCTTCACTTTGTTTTTTAAGTAAGCTACCCATATCCAATCTGTTCAATTCTGCCAAATATCGTTCTACTGCCGTTTCCAATGATTTCAATACTTCCGTTGTACTTCTCATCCTGCAACCCACTCCTCTTGATCTGTGATATATCAAAGTATAAAAAAACACTACTGACAGGTGTATGTCAGTAGTGTTTTAAGATGTTTTTGGCTACTTCCTGCATTCGGAAGCGTAGAGACTCCGGCTCCAAGACCTCGATATCTCCACCCCAGCCAAGTAAATAATGCAAGATTTCTTCCGGGTAGCGGACACGAAAATGAAAAATGACACCTTCCTCTCGCTCCTCAAATGCATCCATATAAAAATGCAGGGCCTCCATAACTTTGTCAGCAATTTCAGGTTTTGCTCTGATTAATACTTGTTCGTTACGGTCGTTAGGAGGTCGATAACTGTTTAGATCAAAATCCGGTGGCAAAAGGAATTGATCCTCCAGCACGCAAAGTTCAGTCATGCGTGACAAACGAAAATGACGAATGTCTTGTCGCATATCACAACGTGCGATTAACACCCAATTCTCCTGAACCAGTGAGAGGCCATATGGAGAAACTTCTCGCATGTTATACCGATTGCCATCCGTTCCCGGCATTTTTTTCAGGTACATAAAGCTGACTTTACGTTGCTCCAAAATGGCATTACGTATCTGGTTAAGGTATGTTTTCACCCGCACTCGGGTTAAAGGTTCAACCGTATGAAGCAGTCGCATCGTTTCTCGTACACGCGTGGATTCGTTACGAACGGATTCAGGTAAGATCGCTTCAATTTTTCGTTGAGCCGACTTAGCCTCCATCGCGTATTCTGTATCCAATCTCTGTTCGATAAAATCAGCTCCCATGAGCAGGGATACCGCTTCTTCTGCTGTGAAACTTACCGGGGGCAGAAAATACCCTTCCATGAGAGAATACCCATGACCCGGAGCTCCCATGATTGGAACGCCAGCTTCGCTTAATGCCTGAATATCTCGATATATCGTACGTACACTTGTCTCCAATTGAGCAGCTAAATCTTCTGCTCGTAGCATCTTTCTTCGCTGCAATTCAAGCGTAATCGCAAGCTGCCGCTCCGTTTTGTTCATTTTCTAAGCCCCCACCGTTTCATCATCCAAACCTAACTTATTCTATCACAGTAACTTGCCCTTTCGTTTCGTGAATAGAGCAAGGGAACGTCTTACATATCACCCAAGATGAGATAGTCTTAATTCCAAAAAAACTGATACCCCAAAAGGATATCAGTTTTTTATTTGCATAATAGTAGATTGCAGGTTGGGGCCTGTTAATCAAATAAACGTATGTACAATAAACACATACATAGATTACTGAAATTTATAATTTATAAAATATTATCCTGACTTCAATTCTATATCAATATTATTTCCAGAATATGGATGAGACATAACTTAGTTAATTTTTTCTTAACTACGACTAATGAGCCCTCGTACACATACATCCTTAAGAACATACCACAAAAACGTAACAAGAAGTTCATTTTCTTCTGACGCATACTCATGGTAATGATCGAAACTCACAATCCACTTAGCTCCAGCAGTCCGGAGATTAAACTCATTATCAAGTGATAACATACTAATTAAAGAACCAACTGAAAATAAAGGAAATATATCCTTTATTGCTACTCTTCTTCCTCCATTATAAATTATAGTCCAACTATCATATTGTTCTTCGATTGCCTCTACGACATACGTTTCATCATTATAAGGGGTAATGATGAAAAAATTATCTCCTACTCTGATTGAATATTCAACAGCATTTAGTACACTCCGAACCTCATCACTCTCATATTCAAACACTTCTTCTATTGTTAGTATATCGGAATCATATTGCATGTGTTAATCACTCCTTTGATGTAGTACTACTTCATTCGACATCTGGTGTAATTTACCTTCTTAATATCATAACAACTAAGCTTTAATACATTACATGATAAAGTCTCTTTCGCTACAAGCGCTCGTAGCTTCCCTGGAAACTGTAACATCATAAAAGCCTTTCAGATCATCTCTGAAAGGCTCGCATGGTTCCAGGATCAACTCACTTTTTCTTAACCAAATCTACCACTAATATAATCCTGCGTACGCACATCAACAGGCTCGGCGAACATGCTCTGGGTAGCGGAATATTCCACGACTTCGCCGTTCAGGAAAAACACCGTCTGCTGAGATACGCGAGCGGCTTGCTGCATGTTATGCGTGACCATCACAATGGTATAACGTTCCTTCAATTCGTGCGTCAGCTCCTCAATCTTGAAGGTGGAGACGGGATCAAGCGAGGCAGTCGCCTCATCCATCAACAGAATATCCGGCTCCACTGCCAGCGCACGTGCGATACAGAGGCGTTGTTGCTGACCTCCAGACAGGCTTAACGCGGAGCGCTTCAGATTGTCTTTTACCTCATCCCACAAGACTGCAGAACGCAGACTCTGCTCCACAATCTCATCCAACTTCTTCTTACCATGGATACCGTGCTGTTTGGGGCCGAAGGCTACATTGTCATAGATGGATTTTGGAAAAGGATTCGGTTGCTGAAAGACCATGCCGATCTTCTTGCGAAGGGTTTCCACATGAACTTCACCACTGTAAATGTCGGTTCCCCCTACGGCCACTTTACCTTCAATCCGTGTGCCGGGAATCCGGTCATTCATCCGGTTCAGCGTACGCAGCAGGGTCGATTTACCACAACCCGATGGTCCGATAAACGCAGTGATTGCCCGCTCCGGAATTTCAATGGAAACATCCTTCAGCGCTTGAAACGGACCATAATACAAATTCAATTTGTTGATCTCAATAATAGGTTGCACAAGGTGCCCTCCCGGGTTGAAATGGAATGATTTGCGGATTCAGCTTAAACAGTTAGCGTTATTCCTAGACGATACAGAGTTAAGGTATCCTCTCTTCATCACGCTTGATTTTTACGTGCATTCAGCCACAGGGGTACACGGAACAAAACATTAATGAGCAACGCCACAAAGATCAGCACAGCTGTGGTTTTCTGCGCAATTTCCTCGGCATCCGGCACAATCGCTTCCGATTGAATGTACCAGAGATGTACAGCAAGGGTTCCTCCCGGCGATAGCAAATTAAAGTCCCACATCTCCCCGGATGTAGACACCCCAGCGGTTAGAATAATGACAGCACTCTCACCGAATGCCCGGCCTGCCGTCAGGCAAATGCCTGTCATGATCCCGTTGATAGCCACCGGCAACAACACTTGGCGGATCGTCTGGAGATGCGTTGAGCCCAGCGCGAATGATCCATTGCGAAGCTCCACCGGAACCGCCCTGACGGATTCCTCTGTTACCCTGGTAAGCACAGGCAGATTCAGGAAAGCCAGACTGACGGCTGCCCCCAGAATGGTAAGACCAATTTCGAAAAACTCCACAAACAGAGCAATACCGAACAATCCGAAGATGATGGATGGCACAGAGGACAATCCCTCCACGCAAATACGAACGGTCTCGATCAGCTTATTGTTTGGTGCAAACTCTGCGAGATATATGCCTGCCGCCATACCAATAGGGATGGAGATGAGCAGGGACAGAATCAACACATAGAACGAGTTGAACAGCGCCGGGCCGATCCCTCCCCCTTCTTCAATCTCACTAGGAACACCATAGAGAAAATCCCAGCTTAGCAGAGGCAATCCTTTGTTCAGTAGCAAAAATAACAGTCCAACGATAAATAAAATGACGACAATACCGACACCCCATACCATGCCTGTAAAGAGTCGATCCATCACCATCGAGGAACTTCTCCGTTTGCCAAAAGAATAAGACGGGACGGCAGCGTTCGCCTGCTTCTTCACACTCATACGTTTCGGTCCCCTCTCTTCTGAAGCAGTCTTACAATAACGATCATCAGGATCGAAATCGCGAGCAGGATAAAGCCCATCATGTACAGAGCATGATTCCAGGTGGAGTCGAATTCGACGCTAGAGATCTGCATAACGATATTACTGGTCAGCACGGCTGTTGGGGTGAACAGACTATTCGCGAGCTGCGCGGTATTACCGATGACCATCACCACCGCCATCGTCTCACCGATCGCACGAGTCATTCCAAGAATGACCGCGTACATGATTCCGCCTTTTGCAGCAGGTAAGACGACACGAGTCACGGTCTGGAATCGGTTCGTACCGAGCGCATAGGCAGCATCACGGTATTTGTTCGGCACAGCAGATATGGCATCATCACTGATCCGGCTAATCGTGGGAAGTACCATAATGGTCAATACAATCGACGCAGCGAGTAACCCATCAGCCAGATCACGTCCGCTAATATCCCTTAGCCAGGGGATGAGGATCGTCAGTCCCAGGAAACCGTACACTACAGAGGGAATACCCACCAGCAGATCCAATACGGGCCGCAGAATATGGCGAAGCCACTTGGGCGTCATTTCAGCCAGAAATACAGCAATGATGACAGAGAGTGGAATGGCAAACAACATGGTGAGACCTGTAAGAGCCAGTGTTCCGAGGATAAAGGTCAGTGCACCATAGTGTTCATTTTCCGGGTCCCAGTTGGTGGAGAAAAAGAATTCACGCAGCGACACATCTGCAAAAGTAAGAACGCCCGTACGAAGCATGAGAATTAAGATACATAAGAGAACCAAACATACAAAGATCGTACTGCCGATGCACACCATACGAAACAGGTTATTGGACCACCTTAGACGCGCCTTACGGTTAAACCGCGTGCCCGAATCAGCGGCCTTACCAAGGCTCGTGCCAAGTTCACTGGGGGTGGGGCTGTTCGGGGATGGATTCAAATCGATCATGAAGTGCTCTTCCTTTCACATAGAGAAGCCAGCTTGCGACCATGCGCAGAAGCTGGCTATCCCTTTTCTTATGAAATGTGAGAATGACGAACGTTTGATGCTCCGTTATTTTACAGCCGCAAGCGGAATGAATTTCAGCTTTTTCAGGGAACCGTTCTGGAACTTGCTGCTTTGGATGTACTCAATGAACGCTTTGGTTGCACCGGTAGGTTGACCTTTAGTCATGTAATATCCGATACCCCAGACTTTGTACGTTTTGTTCAGAACGTTTTTCTCTGTAGGTGCCACGCCATTGATGGATACTGCCTTCATTTTGTTAGTTACATAAGGAAGGTCAATATAACCGATCGCATTCGGTGTCGTTTCGATGGTAGTTTTCATATCACCGCTGGAGCCAACTTCTTTGTAGTTATCACCTTTGCTCATGAAATCCTTACCGTCGAGCGCTTTTTGCTGGAAGTTGACCCGTGTACCGGAACCGAACTTACGGTTAACAACAACGATGTTGGCATTAGCACCGCCGACGTCTTTCCAGTTGGTCACTTTACCAGAGAAGATGTCCTGCAATTGTTTCGTGGTCAGACTGCTTACACCCACATTTGTGTTAACAACAGCCGTGAATACTGTCACTGCTACTGGATTAGCAACCATTCCATCGAATTTCTTGAAGCCAGGTACATCCTTGGATGCGTCCCAGTCCACAGCACCGATGTCGGCAATGCCTTTACGTACGGATTGAGGACCTGTGATTGAACCTGCGGCGGAAGCCGAGATTTTGACTTTTGGATTATCTTTCTTGAATTCACTTGCAGCCTGAAGAGTCAGTGGAAGCAATGCCGAGGAACCGTTGATGACAATCTTACCTTTCTCTGTGCTCTTGGCAGCGGATACCGTCGTTGCTCCTCCAAGTCCACCAATTAGGGATACAGCCATAAGCATTGCCGTGAAGGGTTTGATCCATTTTTTCATTTTTATAAACTCCTCTCGAATTATAAAATAGTTAATTATGATTACGTGCTTATCACTCTTGGATCAAAAAAATCACTTCGTAACGGCTCTCCAGCTGCCACCCGCTTGTACCAGAACTTGGCCATTCTCAATTACAGCCAATTGTGATCCGGCAACGGTAATGGAGGATACATCGGAAGATACGGTATACAGTTTGGTTTGTTTTCCTGTCACCGTGTCAACGGAAATAATGACGCTATTGCTGTCATCTTGCGCAGCCAGTACGTACAAGACGCCACCCGACAGAATCGCTTGCTCTACATCGTGAACGCCATACACCGTTGTTGCCTCCTGGGATGAATCCACAGATTGCAGCGAAGCATTGCCGTCCTCGGACGGTACACTTACGTAGTAGGCTTTCTGCCCGTCAACGGACCATACAAACACTTTGTCATCAGTTGAAGTCGTTAACTGCGTCGCTTCAGGTTTTGATATTCCGTTGTTATACGAAAATAATTGCTGTTGATTGGCTGAAAAGTCGATAGACACGTTGTCTTCATCTACATTGGTTGCATCAGAGGTAACCTTACCCAGTGTCGTTACCGTGTAGATGAATCTTTTGCCGTCCGCAGACACATTCAGGTTTTCTTTGTAATCCACCTTATCTTCAACCAGTTTCTTAATTGTTCCATCTGCCAGATTCAGACTCGCAATGACCGACCCTTTATCTCCTTGCAGGAAATAAATCGCGCTTCCGTCCGCAGACCATACCAGTTCCGGTTTGATGCTTGTGTCACTGGTAATCAATTTCGAAGCCTTTGTCTTCAGATCAATAACGTAGACGGCTCCATCCGCATTCGTATACGCCGCTTGATTGCCACTCGGGGAAACGATAAGATCCGATCCGCCATCTGTCGTTAACAACAGATCGTATTTACCACTCGTGGTATTCACGAGATAATCGGTTCGGCCACTGTCATCACTTTTGGAAACGATCAGCTTGTCTGTTCCGGCAAAACGGGGATTTTCCGCACCTTCGAACAATGCTACCGTGCTAACCTCCAGCGCTCCGCTTCTCTTGACGATTGTGCCGCCAACACTGGATACCAATGGTCGGAGCGCAACGTAGCTTGTACCTCCAATGATCGTAACCGGTTGATTCAAATTCACTTTGTTGCCATCCACCAGAAGTTGTTTCGCATTGTTCTGGAGTGTCACCGTGTGACCATTTAACTTAATCACCGTCGTTCCACGTTGTACTTCCGCTTGCGCGCCAATAGCCTTGATCACATCACGGAGCGACACAAGGGTCTCACCATTCTTCACGATGGAACGAACGACGACGCTGTTTCCGTTTATTGTAAGCGTGGAGTTTTGCACCTGAGCTGTACTAGCTGCAGGTTTCACTGCAGGAGCAGCTGATACTGCACTGACCACAGAAGTTGTTAACACTGTGGCTACCATGGACACTACTAACACCTTTTTCATTGACATTGGCTTTGGTCACCCTTCTTTTCTCCATATAATTTGCCTTGTATGCCGTGCCCTGTTGTCTGGTATTTTGCATGTATCATCAATATGAGAGCTTGTCCGCCTCATCCCCCTTAGCTTCCACGTTCATAGTAAAAATGACCTATCACGTTTGTAATTATAGGAGCGAATTGTAAACGGGAAATCTTGGATTTGTTAACGAATTGTCAATGTTTTCATATCAACACATTCATATGATTAAACACAACAAAATGACCCATACACAATGTATGGGCCTTTGCGGTCATTATATGTTTTCTCACACATTATACTGTGGCAAACACCTGATCAAACCCAGCCTTCGACTTGGAAAATAGTTCATTCGTACCAAGATTAGATGCCGGGGCCAGTACTTCCTGAGCCACCACACCATTGTAGCCAATCGCCTGCAGATTTCTCAGAAATCCACCCAGATCAATAACCCCTTCGCCGGGATACAAACGCTCATAATCCAATAATTCTTCCACCGGCAGGTCATAGGCATCATTGATATGAACATGAACAATCTGCTCTTTCTTCAGCTTCAACAGATCCTCCATCGGTAGACCATTCGTATGCCAGTGATAGGAATCTACGAGCAGGCCAACATTGGGCGCATGGATCGTTTCTATCCAGTCCAGGGTATCCTCCACACGCCAGATAAACGGATTCTTCCATTGCGTCCGCAAGTGATGGCAGCCAACAAACTCCAGCCCTAGCTTAATTCCGTAAGCGTCCAAGATATCTGCGCAGAGTCTCAAGCGTTTCGTAGCCGCTGCCATAAATTGCGCTGCCTGTTGATCCGTTGAGGGTAAAATATACGTGCAGCAGCTGTAACAGTCCAGCGAAGCAGAAGCTTCTGCCATAGCGACCAACGATTGCAATCCCTCACGAAATTGTTCATCTGTCGTCCGCCACTCCACCGTCAGACCCGATGAACCGATGATCACCTGATTACTCTCTAGCAGATGTTGTGCCTGTTCCTTGCCATACGTTTGAATCAATGAGAGCGGATTCAAATCTACAGATCCGAATCCGTGCTTGGCCGCATCTGTGATATATTGTGCATCTGACTCGATGTTTCCCAATCCCGCATTTGTTAACCCTCTAATCATCCCAATCTCCTCCTGTGACTCGTCTGGAATTGCAGATTGTTTATCGTATTCTTTATCATTTTATAATAACAGTACTCTCCGAAAAAGAAACCATAAAAAAAGAGTGGCAACAACGTTAATTTAACGTCATTACCACTCTAACTTCTCTATCTCACACGCTCTAACGTATATTGATTACGCGGAATCTCAAGACCCAGATTCTCCCTTAGCGTCTCATGTTCATACTCCGTACGGAACAGCCCTCGTTCTTGCAGAACTGGAACAACTAGCTCCACGAAATCTTCCAAGCCATTGGGCACCACGGTACGAACATTGAATCCGTCTGCCGCTTCGCCTTCAAACCATTCCTGAATCTGATCTGCGATCTGATCCGGTGTACCAATGAACGATGTGCGTGGGGTAGATGCCAGCAATGCCACTTGGCGCAGGGTCAGCCTCTGTTCTCGTGCCTGCTGCTTGATCTTGTCTGTTGTACTACGGAAGCTGTTGCTGCCGATCTCCCCAATCTCGGGGAAAGGTTCGTCCAGCGGGAACTGGGAGAAGTCGTAATGGTCGAAGTAACGTCCCAGATAATTCAGTGCGTGATCAATACTCACCAGTTCGGCAATTTCCTGATATTTCTGCTCAGCCTCTTCCGCTGTTCTACCCACAATGGGACCGATGCCAGGGAAGATCAGGATATCCGCTGCCTGACGTCCATACGCCACCGCTCTTGTCTTCACATCCCGGTAGAACTCCCTTGCTTCCTCCAGCGTCTCATGTCCTGTGTATACGGCATCCGCCGATCGGGCAGCCAGATCTTTCCCAGATTCGGATGAGCCCGCCTGGAAAATCACCGGATGACCCTGCTTCGAACGCCCCACATTAAGTGGACCCTGTACCGAGAAGTGCGTTCCCTTGTGATTCAGCGTATGTAGCTTGGCAGGATCGAAGAATACGCCCTGCTCCTTGTCTCCGACAAAGGCATCGTCCTCCCAGGAATCCCACAGGCCTTTGACCACATTCAGATGTTCTTCCGCAATTTCGTAGCGCAGCGCATGGTTGGGATGTTCGCCTTTGCCAAAGTTCAGTGCCGATCCTTCCAGAGGTGAAGTGACCACATTCCATCCGGCTCTCCCATCGCTTAATTGATCCAGTGAGGCAAACTGCCGCGCAACCGTGAAGGGTTCACTATAGGAAGTAGACAATGTAGCAACCAACCCAATGTGGGAAGTTGCCCCAGCGAGTGCGGATAGAAGCGTCAGAGGTTCGAAACGATTGAGAAAATGAGGATTGGACTTCTCGTTGATAAAGAGACCATCTGCAATAAAGAGCAGATCGAATTTCCCTTTTTCCGCGATACGTACCTGCTTCTTGTAGAATTCCAGACTAACGCTCGCGTTAATGGGAATATCCGGGTGACGCCAAAAGGAAATGCTGTTCCCCACTCCGTTCAGATTAGCTCCCAATTTCAATTGTCGTTGCGACATATATATTCCTCCCTATGTTGTGATAATGACCATTCAATTCGAGTATCCTTTTATCTCTGAGAGTCGTTCCATCATTTCTTTATGCTGTTTCCGCCAGCTTCTGCTGCTGCCATGCCTAATCCAGGTTTACCCGCCTGTTTCACATCACTAACCCTGACTGCCCAAGCCGCTCCAAGCAATACAATCCCTGTAAATAGAAAAATAAAGGGAATGCCGATCCATCCACCGAGAAAACCACCGATTAACGGCCCAAGCACGATACCGAACTGACTCGCCGTCTGACTCAGACTGACAGCCCTCCCCCGAAAGTCGTGATCAGCATATTTGATGATGAGCGCATTAAGCGCCGGATAGACCGCGGCAAAGAACAGACCATAGACAAATCGCAGGCTACCAAAATAAATCAGATTATTTGCTGTCATTTGCAGCAGACTACCAATTCCGCCGCCGAGAAGACCGATAAACAATGTTTTCTCGTACCCGATCCTCCCACCAATCTTGCCCCAGCGCGGCCCCATAATGACGGTTGCCACACCAATCGCCGAGAAGACAATACCTGCACTAAGTGTTGCACTGCCGATATCTCCGCCAATCTGGACCACATAGAGCGTCAGCACCGGCTCGATGATAAGTACGGAGGTCGAGACTAGCAGAATCAAACCGTAGATTCGCAACAAGCCGGGCGTGGAAGCCGCTCTTTTCAAATCCCCTATGATCTTCGTTGGAACGATCGTACGAGCTTGTCGTGACTCCTTAACACCGAGGACCATCAGAGCCGCGAGTAATGTAATCACAGCCGATGCAATGAAACATCCCCGCAGTCCGATCCAGTGACTCAGCACACCACCGGCAAGAGGGCCAAGAATCCCACCCGCAGCGCTGGCCGTGGAGATCACGCCAAGTGCATAACCCACATGTTTCTCCGGTGTATTGGTGCCAATCAGTGTAATTGAGGCGGGATGAAAACCAGCCATGAGTCCCTGAAAGACCCTCACCGCGATAAACGTATACGGATCGTAAACAAAGAAGTTAGCCAGATGTGCAATGCCTAGCCCAACTCCTGAACGGACCAACATCAGTTTACTGCCATATTTATCAGCCAGTGATCCCCAGAAGGGTGCACATAATCCACTGATCAGAAAGCTAATCGAGATCGAAATCCCGGACCAAGCTTCCAGGCCACTCTGGATACCGAGATCATTTTGCAGGAATATAGGAAAGAACGGAACGGACAGCGAGTACGCCATATGATTGAAAAACAGACCGAACCACAGAATATACAGATTTCGTTTCCATTGTGGCATCTTGGCATTCTCCATACTATATAATTCCTATATAAAAAGTAGGTTATTATCCATATTAGGGTACGACCAACGGAAAGTATAATAGAAAGGTTCAATAGACCCATTCAAGAATTAAATGAATGGGTCTGTTATATAACTTGAACTAAAGATTTTACACTGAACACTCCAATGACAGAACAACCTTCTAATCGCTGTTATCCCCAGATTTTTTTGATTCCCTTTTCTCAAGGGTAAAATCCGCTGATAAGCCTATGCTTACGACGTAGCTCTCTTTCAGAAAGCTCTCAGGCGAACGCTTCACTTTTCCAGGTTTTTTCTGCCCTCTCCGTTTCTGTGTAAAAGAATAGTTCAACTTATATAGATGTACAGTAAAAATTACTGCACTTGGACCGACATAAACACATCGACCTCATCTTCACTATCCAACACAAATCCAAATCGTTCATACAATCGCCGAGCAGGACTTCCCTGCAATACATTTAAAATAACCTGTTTTCCCTGAATTTCATCCTGTTCCAACAGCATATTCAATACCTGAGTTCCTATTCTCTGGCCCTGATAATCGGGATGTATGTAGAAATGTTCCAATAGATATGCCTCAGACTTGGGCTTCAACGCTACACAACCTACCATTGAACCCTCCACTTCAATAATACGTGTGTGAGCAGGATCGAATGTATTGCGGAAACGTTCACGCACTTTCACATCATCGTACCTTCCCAGCCTGCTTAGATCATCGTATAGTACCAACGCTCGCAAATCGGCCAGTTGTTCCTGGTCTGCCTGTACAGCTTGACGTATTGTTATATGGTTCATTCGTTGAATTCCTTTCCATTGGAGACACGTTAAATTATGAATGTCATATCGGACGATAGGGATAGGACACTAAAAATCATACCTTTGGCAGCTCACTTGAGCAACATCGGATTTTAGAACACACTATATTTTTCAAACATATTTAACTCCTCAAAGAAATAAAAAAGCCCAAAAAAGGACAGTGCAGTCTAGCTTAACTAAATAAGCGAACCCGCAACCGTCCCTTTTGGGCTATATATTATTTCAGAAAACTATGAAGTATGCGAAGCTTGTGCTGCATGTTGCAATGCTTCCAGACCCAAAGCGAGTGCACCACACAGGCCTGCATGCTGGCCCAATCCAGGCTGGACAATGTACTGGTCGATATGTTGCGTGATCGGAGCTGCATTCACATAACCATTGAGATTCCGCACTACCTGCTTCCGGATCATAGGAAACAGATGATCTTGCTGCATCACACCACCGCCCAAGATGATCTTCTGTGGCGAATGAAGCAAGATAGTAGTTGTAATTGACTCCGCAATGTAAAAGGATTCGATCTCCCACGCAGGATGATCTGCCGGCAGTTCACTGCCAGGGATTTGCCAACGTGCTTCAACAGCTGGTCCTGCAGCCATCCCCTCCAGGCAATCGCCATGATACGGACATAACCCGGCAAAGTGATCGTCCGGATGGCGTCTTGTACGAATATGTCCACCCTCGGGATGTAACAATCCGTGTACTCGTTTGCCCCCTGCCACAAGTCCGACACCAACGCCTGTGCCAATCGTGTAATATACACAGTTATCCAACCCTAGCGCCGCTCCCCACGTCACTTCACCGAGCGCGGCAGCATTCACATCCGTATCCCATCCGAAAGGAACCGAAAATTCATGCTTCAAAGTTCCAACCACATCACAGTTTCCCCACCCAGGCTTAGGTGTGGTTGTAATATAACCATAGGTGGGACTATCCGGTTGCAGATCAATCGGACCAAAGGAGCCGATACCCATCGCTTCCACATCTTTATCCCTGAAATAGTCGATCACCTTGGCAAGAGTTGTCTCCGGATGTTCTGTTGGAAAGCTGATCCGATCTTCAATCTGTCCATGCTCATTTCCTACACCACATACAAACTTTGTTCCGCCCGCTTCTATGGCTCCAATACGCATCGTTCTGGACTCCTTTCCTTCATTACTATTAATCTTTAGCTTTGGTCGGTGAGATCTCATAGATATGAAGTGAAGAGAATAGCAGATCGGTATTTTCGGCATGAACAGAGATGCCTTGGCAATCCACATCCGGATAGATCAGATCCGTAATAACGGCCTGACCATCATTTGCAAATACCTCCACAGATGAATGATCTACAAAGATACGCAAACTTTGATTTCCATTCACCTCTTTTAACTCAGCTGTATGGCGGCCCAGGAAATGTTCATGAAAATCGACGATGCCCGATCGACTACGATCAACGTACACTTCACTTCGGATCGAGTCTACACCAACGACCGTCTCGTGATCTGCGCCGCTTCTTAGTGCAAAATGGAACGACTGATTCGGAGTCCACTCTGCACGGATCTCATAGTTCACTAGTTGCAAAGCGTTCAACTGTTCACTCACTTGCTGAATCGAAGCATCCTGTTGGGACAATACTGGCGTACGGGCTTGCTCAAGTTCACGTGCAGGACGTTGAATCAATATAACTTCTCCCGCTCTTGTCTCCAGTGTCAACTCCCGGGCAATGGTCATTGCTCCACGGTAATTATTGGTTGGCGTCTGGTTGGCGTACATCCAGTTGCTCATCCAGCCGATAATGAGGCGTCTTCCATCTTCCTCAGGAACGTCAGACCAACTAACTCCTGCGTAGTTATCCCGACCATAATCAATCCAGCGAACCGTATGAGATGCCTCGTCTGGGACAAATGTAGTTCCATCAAAATCTCCGGTAAAATATTGTGTTCTGGAGCCTTCAATAAAAGCAGGATCTGCACCGATGCTAACGAGCATCACCCATTTCTCCTGCCCTGAATCTCCATCCACTGGAAGGGGGAACAGGTCCGGGCATTCCCACACGCCATCGTGTGAACCAATCCCGGCGCCGAATTCACTACCAATCGTCCAATCCTTCAGATTTGGAGAACGATACAGACATACCGTTTGACCACAAGCGATAACCATAACCCATTCCTTGGTCTGCTCATGCCAGAACACTTTCGGATCACGGAAATCGACAAAAGACTCATGCTTTAATACCGGATTACCCTCGTATTTAGTCCAAGTTCTGCCGTTGTCTTTGCTATACGCGAGACTCTGGGTTTGTATGGCATCCTGGTCTTTAACTTCAAGATGGTGGGTGAAAATAGCAACCAATCCTGGCTCATCCTCAAAGAATCCGGTCGTATTATTCCAATCCACTATGGCGCTTCCGGAGAATATAGTGCCATTCTCATCTGGGAACAAGGCTAACGGAAGTTCCTCCCAGGAGATCAGGTCCCTGCTCACTGCATGGCCCCAATGCATGGGGCCCCATGTGGTTCCATGTGGGTGATGCTGATAGAACAAGTGATACTCACCTTTGAAAAATACCATGCCATTTGGATCGTTGATCCAATTTTCTTTTGGTGTAAAATGATAGACGCCTCTGTGATCCTGATTAAGTATGGTTGACATGATGTTCTCTCCCTCATTTATCTTATTTAGTATTACGGTCATATCCCGCTTGTTTAATCTGAAGCCATTCTTGCAACCCAAGACGATCCAGCTCTTTCAGATAAGCATCCCATTCCTGATCGACTTTCCCGTTCTGATACCATTCCGTACGCAGACGCAGCACGTAGGCGAATAGATCCGTCTCAATCGTGGACAATCGATCCAGTTCATCAATAGAGAAGAACACACTTGGATACACGTTCTCCGCTTTCATATGCGGAACCATAACCTTATCAAGAAGTTCCATGCGCCAAGCTGCATCTTCCGGTTTGGTTGTGTATTTGTCATAGTAACTGTCGAGAATGGCCAATGGTCCGGCAATACTGGTCTTTTGTCTGAGTTCCACAGGTGCAGAACCTTCCAGTGGAAGATGCTTCAGCATGCCCTTGGCTTCATCGAATTCAAAAATATTTTGCTGACTCTCATCTCCGTAAGTGCCCCAGTTGTTCTGTACAGATTGGAGTGGATCGTACAATTGGTCAACCCACTTCGCTGTGGATTCCAGGTTTTTATTGCTGCTGGTAATGACCATGCGACCACGATCAAGACCGATGCCATTCGTTCTTGTGACATTGACCTCTCCGCTAGGTCCAGCAACCGGAGGAAGAACATCATACGTATCATTCATGCCTGTAATGTTGGCCTTATCCCAAGTGAAGTACATGCCGTACTTGTCATCCTTGCCTTTCGCAAGATATGTGTTCCAATCCTGTTGATACGATTCCACATCCACGAGACCTTCCTGAACCAGTTCATGAATGTATTTAACCGCTTCCTTGTAACCCGTATCAGCTGCTGTAAAGACCACTTTTCCTTCATCCGTTACCACGGTATGATCCCAGTTCTCCCCGAGTCCAAATGCCGCAAAGAGAAATGTCAGATCTTCTCCGCCCGGCTTGTTAATGAAAGAAAGCGGAATTTCGTCAGCCTTGCCATTGCCGTTCGGGTCTTGGGTTTTGAACGCGATCAGCACTTCTTTTAATTCCTCGGTTGTCTTCGGCATCTCCAGTCCGAGCTTGTTCAGCCATTCCACATTAATCCAGGGCAAGTTATCCACCGACTGAATGCGTTGTTTGCCACTGCCGAGTTCTTCAATCCACGGGAAGGAGTATATATGTCCGTCTGGAGCCGTGATCATACTCTTGTATTCGGGAGCCTCCTCCAGCACCTTTTGCAGATTGGGCATGTACTGTTCAATCATGTCTTCGAGTGGAATGATCGCCCCGTCCTTCGCCAGTTTCAGGAGATCATAATCCCCATAACCTGAATCAAAAATGGCATCCGGCAAATCACCGCTGGCTACCGCCAGATTTCTTTTTTCCGCAAACACATCACTCGTATAGTTCTTCCAGTTGATATGCACATTGGTTTTCTCTTCGAGTCGCTTGTTAATCAGCTTGTCGTTCGGATCAGCGGGAGCCAGCGGAGAGCTCTGTGTTATAAAATTCAATGTCACTTTGCCATCTGGTGATTGCGCCTCACTTGCTGCGCCGCCTCCACCCCCGCCGCAGGCGGTTAGAAAGAGCATCGCAGATAACATGGAAATGGACGCCGTTGTAACGGCTTTTCTGGACTTCTTCACTTTTTTCATAATCATGACCTCCATGTGAGTTGGATTGGAACGAACTTACTGTATTGCAGGCTGTTCACTATTTGAGGGAACCAACCATGACACCTTTTTCGAAATACTTCTGGAAGAACGGGTACATAATGATGAGTGGCAGACTCGAAATGACAATCGCTGAGTATTTAATCATCTCGGAGAGCCGTTTCAGTTCTGCCATGGCAAGCTGATCACTGATCATGCCCGGAGCAGCCTGATTCTGAATCAAAATCGAACGCAGAACGAGCTGTAACGGATGTAATTTCGGATTATCCAGATAGATCATTGCATCAAAATAGGAATTCCATTGCCCAACGAACGCATAGAGTGCGAGTACAAAAATGATGGGTTTGGACAACGGAATGACGATCTGGAAGAAAATCTTCATCTCGGAGGCGCCATCCACATTCGCGGCTTCTTTCAGTTCCCGAGGGACTCCTTTGAAAAAGGTTCTGGAGAGAATGATATTCCAGACGTTGACGGCTCCAGGAATGATGATCGCCCACACCGTATCGAGCATGCCGAGATTACGTATGAGTAGATACGTAGGGATTAATCCCCCGCCGAAGAACATCGTAATGATAAAGATAATCATGAAAAATCCGCGTCCCGCAAGCCTATCATCTGACAATGCATAGCCAGCAAATATGGAAACGGTCACGGTAATCAGTGCAAAGGAAACCGAGTACAATACCGCATTCGCAAACCCTCGGATCATGGCTGGATTGGATAATATCATCTGATAACCATCTAGACTCCAGTCGGATACATTGAAGGATAGTCCACGGTTCAATAGCACTGTGGGGTCCATGAATGAAGCGATAACAATGTAAATCAAGGGAACAACGACAACCAGTACAGCACAGGTGAGAAAGATGGCATTGAGTGTGAGAATCAATCGATCCATTCCCGTATGTTTAACAACCATGGATAATACTCCTTTCCTAGTAGAGGCCTTCGCCTTCATTCAATTTCTTCACGATCAGATTCACCGTCACCAGCAGAATCACATTAATAACCGAGTTGAACAATCCCACGGCCGCTGAATAAGCGTAATCTCCCGATTGCAGCCCCACCTTGTAGACATACGTGGCAATGATCTCAGAGGAAGGCAGGTTCATGGACGTCTGCATCAGATAGGCCTTCTCAAATCCAATGGACATAATGCCACCAGCTGCCAGGATAAAGACGATAGCCATAATCGGTCGAATGGTTGGAAGGTCGATGTGCCGAATACGTTGAAGGAGGTTGGCTCCATCCAGATTGGCCGCATTGTGAAGCTCTGGATCAACATTGGCCAACGCCGCGACGTATATGATGGAAGCCCAGCCCGCTCCGGTCCAGATATCGGACAAAATGTAGATCCAGCGGAAATATTCAGGTTCAGACATGAACATAATTGGCTGACCTGTAATCCAAGTGGCTAATTGATTAATTGGCCCTGTCGGTGAGAGAAAGATAAACAGCATTCCCACAACGACAACAACGGATATGAAATTGGGTGCGTACAGGAACAATTGAATATTTTTCTTAACGCCAGCTTTGCGTACCTGATTCAGCATGAGTGCCAGCAAAATGGGCACCGGGAAACTGAATATCAATCCCCAAAAGCTGAGTTTAAGCGTATTCATTAAAATGATATCGAAATTGGGTGAAGCTATAAATTTCTCGAAATGCTTCAGTCCTACCCAATCACTGCCCATGATGCCTTTGATCGGACTGAAATCTTTAAACGCAATGATGGCTCCGTACATTGGGATGTACTTGAAGATCAGAGTCAAGATTAAGGCTGGTGCAAGCAACATATATAAAAAGTAATTTTTTTTGAGTTGCTGCAACTTATGACCGCTGGTCGTCCTCACTTTTAGTACCCTTCCTCTGCCCTTTTTGCTGTCTGCTATGTTATCCAACATGCTACCCCCGTTTCATTCTTGAAGTTGACAATTGTTTTCAGTAAGGGCTTTCAATATTTACAATTGCCTATTTAATAATTTACAATTTATCAGGTTTCAACAGATTTAGTCAATACATTTTGTAAAAAAATATTTGTGCATTTGATCATTTTACCTTTGCATCAATGTAACTAAAGAGGATTAAATTTGCATATATACAGCACTGAATCGTTAATACTCGCATAGATATTTCTATATCATTACTGTAATAGATATCATTGTTACACTAATTAACAAAACTTCTGGAACAATTATGAAAATAGAATTCGACTATCTAAATGTAAATGTAATTGTGCATTTGTAAAACAGAGATTGCTATTTGTCCCGTTCTATTATACATTTGACTTAGAGAAGAATATGGATAACTATTGATGATTAGAGGTGAAGCATTAGATGGCAAAGGAAAAAGTCACGATACAAGACATCGCTGATGCTTTGGGGATCTCCAGGAATACGGCTTCCAAAGCATTGAACGATAGTGGAAATATCCCGGATGAGACCCGAAATCGTGTAATTAAAAAAGCAATTGAACTTAAATATAAACAGTTTGCCTATATGGAAAATGAGCATGTTCTAACCAAAACCGCAGGCAATATCGCCCTGTTAACTGAAAACCTGCCTAATACATCTCACTTTGGTTCGTTGTTAATCAGCGGATTGGAGAAAAGAATTAGTGCGGAGGGATACAATCTCTCGATTCACATCGTGCGTGAAGACGATCAAGATGCACTTACACTTCCCAACAATTTTGATATTGCCAAGGTAGACGGCATCATTTGCATTGAATTATTTGATCTGGAATACACACAGCTGATTACCGATCTGGGCATCCCCACGATCTTTATCGATTGCGCTTCCAACATATGTTATCCCGAATTCCAAGCAGATTTGCTCCTTATGGAGAATGAACATAGCATCTATCAGATAACCAAAAAATTAATTGGGAGCGGCTACACAAGTATCGGATTCGTCGGAGATTACAATCACTGCAAGAGTTTTAATGAACGATGGGTTGGATATCACCGTGCTATGCTGGAAGCGGGCTTGCAGATCGACCTCTCCCATTGCATCCTAGATAATGATCGCCTGTGTTTTTCCAAGCCAGGATGGTTGAACCAACGAGTGGCAGAGCTGGCATCTATACCTTCCGCTTACGTATGTGCCAATGATTTTATTGCGGTCGATCTGATGCGGGCTTTGAAAGCTAGAAATGTCGCTGTTCCACAGGATGTAGCCATATGCGGATTCGATAACGCACCCCAATCCCGAATTATTGAACCTCCGCTAACGACGGTTCATATTTACAGCAACGAAATGGGCATTAAGGCTGCAGAGATGCTATTATCTCGAATTAAAAACCCGACACAACCGTATCAGGTTTCGCATATTGTGACCAAACCCATCATCAGGGAGTCCACGCCAGCAATCATGGATGATCATTCTCAGATGGTTCATAGTTCCGTAAAATAAAATAACCGTATGTCTCACGAGTAACAGCTCGTGAAGCATACGGTTATTTCAGGTTTCGACTCGATTGCATGGAAATTCTATACTTCTCGTTTCTCCTCAGGAGCATATAGGATTCGTTGATAATCCACATCCTTGGTGTCCATGTCACCCAGATACATACGTTGGTGTTCAGGCACGCTTTCGTAAGTTTCCTTCAGTCTCGCTCGATTGAACTCACTCGGGTCCTCCAGATACATATGATAGGCATGTCGGCATTCCTCTGAAGTAGATCGTTCTCCCTTAAGTTTCCTGTGCAGATCCAGTAGCTCCAAATACTTATCTTCGGCCTTTTCCGCGTAGATTTCTTCCGAGAACGTAACTTCCCCCAAATCAAGTATCGAGATCACGGTTGGCTGCTCTATGGTTGTGAACAAGATTCCTTCCCTGAACCAAATTACAAGTTCATCCATTGAGGCCTCTACGAGACTCGGCAAATTATAGATGGCTACCCTGCCATCCTCATATACAACCATGTTAACCAGATAATTCCGCCCTTCGTATTTCATGAAAATGGAGAATCCGTCTCCTGTAATCGTTTGATAAAACAATTCTTGTACGACTGCAAAATCAGTCGCTTTGGGCGAGTGTGACACTCTTCTTGCATCCATCAGTTGCTGCTGACGTGGTGTGATTTCATATATATTATGAAATTCCGGATTGAGCACCCTGATCTTATGCTGAATATGTCCATAATAGCTGTTATTGTTATATGTCCAGTTCGCCTGCTCCACTCGGTAGGCACCCAGCCCATGAATGGAAAGATTCTCGCCGTTTGGTACATCAGGGCCTAGCCACTGATCCTCAATCTTCTGCTTCAATCCCTTCAGATCTACCAACTCCCAGCAATTGACCATCCCGTCTTCATAGATCTGTACCGAAATGAGAAAATGCTGTCCGCCGTTATGTATAATGCCAGGGGTAGTCGTGCCCTCAATTTCTCTCGTTCTTCTAATCTTTTGCATCCATAACACCTCACTTTTTTCCCATCATTCATACGTTTATACATTTATGCACTCATACGATCATGTCTCTCAACTGTACGATATCAGAGATAGGAAATACAAGGGAGCGCATGACTATCTTATCTTGTTAAGTCCATCATTTTGCCAAAACAAAAAGCACTGCCGAACGGATGAACTCCGCATAGACAGTGCCCCTTGCAATAATCTCGTGATTAGATCTCTTTCAAGATACCTTTCACAAGTCCGATAAAGGTTGTTTTCACTTGCGCAGCCACTTCAATGACTTCGTCATGACTTAACGGCTGATCGAGAATACCACAGGCCATGTTGGTCAAACAGGAGATGCCCAGTACCTTCATACCGCCATGGATGGCAACAATGGCTTCAGGTACCGTGGACATACCCACTGCATCCGCACCCATCGTACGAATCATGCGAATCTCGGCTGGTGTCTCATATGCCGGACCACTCCACCATGCATAGACACCTTGCTGCAGGCCAACATTTTGCTCTTCTGCAACCTTCAGGGCAATGCTGCGCAGTTCGCGATTGTATACCTGTGATACGTCTGGGAAACGCACACCCAGTTCGGCGTTATTCGGTCCCATTAACGGGTTATTACCTACCAGGTTAATATGATCTGTAATGAGCATCAGTTGGCCCGGCTCAAAGCTTGTGTTGATCGCTCCGCAGGCATTGGTGATTAGTAATTGTTCAACACCCAGTGCCTTCATCATACGAACCGGGAAAGTCACTTCATCCAGTGTGAAACCTTCATAATAGTGAAGGCGTCCCTTCATGGCTACAACCGTCTTGCCCATCAGTTCACCAATAACCAGTTCATTAGCATGGCCAATGGCCTCCGATTGGGCGAAATGTGGAATATCTGTATACGGAATAACGGTCGCATTTTCAATCTCATCCGCGAGCGCTCCCAGTCCCGAACCCAGAATCATGCCTACAGCAGGCTTGGTCTTGATTCGGTTTAATATGTAATCTCTTGCTTCCTGAATATGTGCGGATTGATGCATAATGATATCCTCCTGAAAATCTGAATTGAGTTAACGAGTTACTACTAATCCAGTGTAATGAACAATGGCCATGATGTAAATGGAAGCTGTTCTATATGCAATAAAAAAACGACCCTGTGCTCCAGAATCGCTATAAACCATGGACATACCCTATTCCAATGTATATTTTGTTCTACTTTTCATGTAATCAATTGTCATGATCAGCAACAGCATGAATGTAGCAAACATCAGCGGTTTGGCAAAAGTACCCTCTTCAAAGATATAATAGGCAGCGACCAAGTTTCCTGCAAATATCAACAGGTAATTGCGGGTGCGATCCATCTTACCTACAATGTGTTTCAACCAGGCACAAGATAGCCGTACTGTAGAAATTAATATGAGTACAATAACAGCAAAAAATCGGCCACATTGTGACCGATGCTCTTTCCTTACCTAATGTTCAGGACATAGGGTTAAATATGCGCCAAAATGATTCCTTTGGCTGCAACTGCTGATCAAAAACAAAGGGCCAATTTTTGCGCCCACGAACCGGGAAATGGTCCAGCCAAGTATAATTGTCCGCTACTCCCCAGAATGTCACAGAGGTAAGGGATGATTTGTATTCACGGAACAAATTGAAGATTTCTTCATATCGACGCTCCTGTAGCTCAGCCATCTCCGAAGTGGGCGCGGTGAGATCCGTTCGACGATCCTCATAACGAAACACAGACATATCCAGCTCCGTAACATGCAACTGCACATCCAGTGAAGCATAACGCTCAATAGCCATTCGGATTTCTTCAATGGAAGGACCATGAATATTCCAATGCCCCTGCAACCCAATCCCGTGTACAGGTGCTCCCTTGTCCAGCAAAGACCGAACCAGATTGTAGATCTTCTCCCGTTTGACCGGATCCGTCTCATTGTAGTCATTATAGAAAAGTAAGGCATTCGGATCAGCTTCATGAGCCATACTGAACGCTTGCAGCAAATAATCTTCCCCCACCAGCTCTAACCACTTCGTGTCCCTCATGAACAGGTCGGTCTTATCTTCAACAGCTTCATTGACGACATCCCACGCATATATTTGCCCCTTATACCGACCTACTACTGTATCAATATGTTGCTTCAAGCGGGATAATAGCAATTCTCTGGAAACAGGAGCACCCGAAGTATCCTCGAAAACCCATTTCGATGTCTGATTATGCCAGACCAATGTATGTCCGCGAACAGCTATTCCTTTACTGACAGCAAAATCAACAATTTGATCCGCCGCCTCAAATGTATACCGATCCTCTTCCGGGTGAATCTCTTCGAATTTCATCTGATTTTCAGCCGTGATACTATTGAAGTGCTTGGCGATAAACTCCCCTTCGGACTGCAACATTTTGGTATGTACAGCAGCACCTATTTTAAACGTGTTGGCGTAAGCAGCATGTAGTGATGGAATTTCCGTTGGCATTTACAATTCCTCCCTGCCGGTTTTTATCCATCATATCGCTTGTTGAATACGCTTACCATGAACAAATTATACTTCTTTCCCCTCATATTTAACTATTTTTGATCCTTAACCCTGTTTACAAACCAAAAACACCTCCACGTTCGTTCCACTGCTTATGGCAACAGAACTTTTTCATGGAAGGTGCTTCGTGATAGTTAATCGTCGTTGAATTCAACTCATGTACGAAGAGGCTATGAAGCGTTACAGCTTGTCTACCTGTAACAAGGTCACCTGTTTCACTGTGCATGCCGGGTTAATTTGCTCCTCGGACAGAATGTTCAGCTTAATCAGGCTTTTCAACTTATGGCTGTCCACCTTGGACAACAATCGCCAGATATCAGGGTCTGGAAGAGAAGCATACAGCTTCTGATCATCGTATTCCTTCCGGTTCTGAAGCACTGTTTTCACGGTGTAACCACCAACCTGCGTCTCATAGACCCCTTGTTCTGCACAATACGCCACAATTTCATCTCGTAGTACAGACAACTGCTGCTCAATATCTTTTTGCTGCTGCTTCAGTTCAAAGTAAGTTTGCACTTTCTGCTCCATATCGATCACGCTCCTCTATTATCATAGGTATGCGAGGATCGCTAGTTTAGGACTGGCTGTTTATTTTATTTGAAACATGTGGTCTTTCTATTACTTAATCGTATACGGTCGTCATTGTGTATCCCCGTATTACGATTTCAGCAGATTTTCATTCAAATACGGATTGTGGACAGCCATGCTGTGAACCCTTTCCATTACATCTGGCCCCATGGGTACATCCCCAACACGCCTTAACAGAATCCAGCGCAGACAAGCTATTGCTCCAAAAATCTGTTCCTCTTCCAGCGTGTACGCATAACTTGCAGAACGTGCAAATTGAGCGTAATAAATCTCACCGTAACTTTCCCCATTATAGATGGTGATCAGAAACACAGACCATGCCATATCGTACCTTGGATCACCATACTGCCCATTAGTCCAATCGATGATGGTGTAATGGTCGTGCATCTCAAGAATGTTTCCCAGATTATAATCGCCATGAATCAAACAGTCCTGTCTGATCTGGACCTGCTGGATCAAGTTTGCCAGAAGATCATTTATATCGTCATGTAACTCAATTTGAGGA
This sequence comes from Paenibacillus sp. SZ31, assembly GCF_012912005.1. Taxonomy (GTDB): domain Bacteria; phylum Bacillota; class Bacilli; order Paenibacillales; family Paenibacillaceae; genus Paenibacillus. The sequence continues at coordinate 164,540 of NZ_JABBEA010000012.1, read as the reverse complement.
AAAAAGTATTGAACAAAATCGTACCTGAATATGTATTCTTCATCTTCTTCTCTAGTACCCACTTCATTCACCGGATAACGATGGACCTCCATTAACCGTTCAGCCAAATATGTCAGTTTGGTTTGTGTCAATTGGGTAACCGGTTCACCATCATAGCTTGTTAACAGCACTTGATTCTGTTGGTCGTCTAATCCCCAACCATAGGGCTTAGAAACACGAATTCCACTTTGATGAAGCTTAGACAATAACCGATATTGTTTGGCGATATCCGGTTTTGAATCCTTGTTCCAGATCTTCAATACGTACCGCTGATCACCTATTTCGATTCTCATCACACTCGCTTCCAGTCCAGGTGACAAGGGAATGATCTGATGCTCCTGTTCAATCACCTGTTGGACACGTTCATCCAGTTGTATCCAATCTATCTGGCTAAGTTGAATCGTCATCGTTCTCCTCCTTCCATGTTATGACCGCCTCTCCCTGTTAGTCAGGTATAATCAGGCCTTTGCCAATAACATTGGCGGACACCGGCTGCTTGCCCAGTTCTCTGGCCCATACCGACAGTTGGCCCATATGGTGAATCTCATGTGCGATCACATGTCGCATGACTTCTCCCCATGAATGTGTATCGACCTTGCCAGCTGAGCGATGATCGATATAAGCTCTTTTTTCCATACGCGAATCCCATGCTGTAACAAATGCCTCCACATCAGAACGTAACTTGCGATCGAATCGCCTTACCGCCTCAAGGTTCGAGTAGTTTGCAAAATCTTCCGCATCATCCGGTTTTCCCTGAAGCAACTGAAGCCAGCTCCACTCTACATCAATGATATGAAACAACGTTTGTAATATGTTGCCTACTCCGCCCGTACGAGGCCGAAGCAACTCTTCAAGCGGCACATCTTCACACCACGCATACCATTGCTCACGTACCATCCAGTTATAACGAAAGAATGTTTCCATTGGTATATTCCCCTTTATCGGCTATGTTTTTCAGAGAGCTTTGATCAATTCTGTATTGGCAAAAGTATCATCCGAATGTTTACACTGGTCACTACGATGACAGAACAATCTTCCGATCGCTGTTATCCCCAGATTTTTTTGATTCATTTTATAATGGGAAACTCCGGGGATAAGCCTATGCTTCCGATGCAGCTTTCTTTCAGAAAGCTTTTAGGCGAACACTTCGCTTCTTCAGTTTTTTTCTGTCCTCTCCGTTTCGTGTAAATATTCTGTTGAATTTATTTAGTTAATTTCTTTTTTATATACAAGATTACATGAATACCTGCATAAATAAACAGGACATTGAACAAATATAGAAGTACGTTTAAATGGATGCCAGATACAAACCAGATTGTTCCCTCAGAATTAGCATAATGATAATCCGTAAAGAATCGGAGCGGGAAACCATACTCTGTTCGGAACGGTCCATCTTCAGTATGTAAAGTTCCAGGAATACATATGATGGCTAATACCGCAAGCCAGGCTGATAGATTCATTATTCTTTTGTTAATCGTCAATACCTCTCCCCCTTACTCCACCCTGACGGGATCTTCTCCAAAAAACGTTCCTTTTAGCTTTTGATCCATAAAGTCTCTTAAGTCCTTTTGATCAACTATATATCTCGAACTTCTATTAAATCTGCTTTTTCTGGTTACAATAATCTGTTTCCGATTGTATTGAATCGTAACCTTAGCGTTATGCTTTAATCTCAAAGCAATTCCTGCACTAATGCTTCCTGTGATATGATTGCCGCACCTATGTAAAACCAGAATCGCCTACGTTTTCCTAGCATTACAACACATTCTCCGTATCCACCATGTTGGCAAACAGTCTCAGTACCGTATTGTGATGTTCAATAATCTGCTCCGCTTGAAGCGTATTTGAATGCCATGTGCTGTGCGCATCTCGAACCAGATTGACTGTGTATCCCAGGCTGTACGCTCTGCGGCAAGTCGTGTCTACACATAACTCGGTCTGCATACCTGTAAGAATCAACTCCGTCACGCCATCTTCTTGCAATTTCAGATGCAGATTGGTTTCGTGAAACGAATCCGGTGTCTCTTTTTCAATAACGAGGTCACCAGCAATCGGTGTGATGGACGGATGAATGGCCCACCCCGGAGTTCCTCGTTCCAGTGGACTGCCTGCCCCTTCGCTGTGCTGGATATATATGATGGAATGCCCTGCTTCACGGGCCTTGTCCATTAGCATCTGGATCTTCTGAAGCAACTGTTCCCCCTGATATACAGGATCTGCTTCATCAAACATTGCTACCTGTACGTCAATAATTAGAAGTGCACAATGATTTTTCATCTTGCTTTCCTCCTGACAAATCAATTTAATTCAACTCTTTTTTCTTTGCTTTTTTAACAAAACTTCCAATCCCATATCAATCAATACAAATAGAATAGCAGCAAGAACGCCAAATAAGGTCAGAACTAACGTCTCTTTGAAATCCAAGATTGCTTCTCCTGCGCCCATGACCACATAATAAATATACATACCTAAAATTCCAGCACATGCATAGCTCAGAATCCTCGTACTTAGATACAACACATGAGTGACGAATTGAATTCGGCTGAGCAGATAGTCCAGCAATATCGATAAAGGCAGCCCGATCAATACGATCAGGGGAGACGCGTATACCAGATAAATAACAATGTAAAAATCAAAACTGTAGGATTCATTTATCGATATGAGCTTGCAATCAAAGTAAAACAAATGATGGTTAGCACGGTGGTCATCTGCTTTCTTCCTATATTCATCTCATCACTCCAATACAGTTATCTACTTTTCATTGGATGTGCTCATGCGTCCGATTTTGCCGGTTGCCATCCGATTTCTTGAGACCAACTATGTGCTCTCTGTAATATGCTCCACACCATTGGCCCTTTTCCTTCAACATATTTGGGACGCTGATCTTGATACAATGACATGAGTCTGTGCTTTTCTTCTGCATATTTCAAACAATCTTCTGGATGCTCCCTTAAATAGTCTCTGAACAGCAAGGTCATCTGCTCGGAGAAACTGCCTACCTGTCTAACGTGTATATGTATCCTTCTGCTTCCGGGTTCTTCACGAAAGTAACGTTTAGTCTTATCTGGATTTTCTGCTCTGAATACAAAACCGACTGTTTCGATCTCACGTTTGTAGTCCAACAGATTCTCATAATTAGAAACAGATATTTGTATATCGATAATAGGTTTGGCGTCTATTCCAACAATTGCAGTAGACCCAACATGATCAATCCGCACAGCCTTTTCTCCTAACGCTTCCCTTAATTTCGAAGCAATTTCGAGAAACAAATCACGCCATGTCGGATCATATTTTGTAATTCTCCATTGATCCTCCATACAACTCCTCCTTGGTTATTCAATGAAGCTATATACTTAATAACAAGTTCATTTAACCTTTTGTTACATTTAGATTATTTAATGACCCAATAAAGATAACAGGAGCTTCTTCCAAGTTTAATACCTCTCTTCTGTTAGCATTTATTAATATAATTATATTTTTACACAAATTCAAAAAAAGAGAAGGTCCCTTAGACCCTCTCCTCAACTTCTTAATGATAGTCACACTTGAAGTTTGTAAACTCAGCTACAGCATCTTCACCCTTCGCGTATAGACCAATGAGTACGCCTGTAAAACCTCCAGCCACTTCCGATGACAGGTATCTCGTCTGTGCAGAGCCTAGCAGAATCTCTTCACCATCTGCTTGAAGCAAGAAGCTGTAACGTTCCTGACTTGAGCGGATGACCAGCGTTGCATGCTGTTTATTTGCCAGATCCACTTCTTGTTCAATCGATTTGATATCACCGATATTCAGGCGCTCGATCACCTTATAGCCGTCCTGCTCCCTACGAATTGCCACTTCATAATGATGATTCTCATCCATGTAGATCGTAATACCTGCCTCGCCATTCGTTAGACTGACATCGACAGAGATCGTAGCATTAAAGTCTTTTTGACGTAATCCGATGAACGTCGGGGATGCCGGCACGTCCAGCGTTACATCGGTTCCTGTTAGCGTAAGCTTATCTGATTCAAGCTGATAATGCTCTGTATTTGGATGACGAAGGTAACACCAGTCGAGGTTCCAGTCTGTATTTTCAAACGTATAATGCTTCTTGTCCTGCTGGATCACCGTGTCCGGGATACGATTAGTCTCAAAACTCGTCAGCGTTGTGCCTTCATGCCCGGCTGTAAACCATTCGTCTTCACCAAACGTAATCGGAGTCAGGAACACTTCCCGGCCCAGATGATGGAACGTAGCCCATCTGCCAATCTGACGGAACCCTAAGTGAAAGAGCCACCAGTTTCCCAGATCATCCTCAACCAGGTCACCATGACCCACACCCTGCAACTCATAACCTCCCAGATTACGATTGGTCAGAACTGGATTGTGTGTATAAGCTTCGAACGGACCCGAAGATGAAGTTCCCCGAGCATACGTAACCATGTGACCATACTCCGTACCGCCCTCAGCTGCAAGCAGGTAGTAATATCCGTTTATTTTATAGAGATGCGGGCTTTCCAGATATCTTCCGCCAGTACCATTCCATATCGAACGACTCGGGGTCAGTTTGCGCCCAGTTTCAATCTCAAGCTCACACTGGACAATTCCGCCAACACCTTCATCATCCACCCCGTTACTCATAAACAAGGTCTTTCCATCTTCAAAATACAAATCCGGATCAATCCCGCCTTGATCCACATAAATAGGCTCAGACCATTCTCCGTAGATATCGTCCGTCCATACATAGAAATTCTGATGTGTCGTATCATTCGTTGTCACCATGTAGAAACGCCCGTTATTGTGTCTGATCGTTGGGGCAAATACACCCCCGGAACTGCTCACGGTCTCCAGCTGAATCTGACTTTTACGAGTGAGGCAATGACCAATCTGCTTCCAATTAAGCAGATCCTTGCTTTCAAAGAGAGGTACGCCCGGAAAGTACTGAAAAGAACTACACACCATATAGTACGTATCGTTGACTTTGATCACACTTGGGTCTGGATAGAAACCTTTAACGACAGGATTATTGTATTTCACTATACTCCACCTCTTATGATAAAATTCATAAATATAAGAATCCAACTTTGTAGCAACTAAAAAAATTAAACACCATTGGCTATAAACTTGCAATGAATCTGGATTGCATCTTGGAGTTAATTTTATTGAATTAATATATATGTGATTTTAGAAGATTGAGGGTAGGGAGTTGTACAGATGATCAAAGCAAACGGGGAGCCACAGTTCCTTCCTTTATATGAGGCGCTGGCAAGCGAAGTCAGATGGAGAATTATGAATATGATTGCAGATCGCGAAATGAATGTAAAGGATATTGCTGCAGTATTGGAGCTTAGCTCATCCATTGTCACGATGCATATTCGCAAACTGGAGGATGCGGGTCTAATTGGGAGCAGACGAGTTCGGATCAACGGAGGAACGCACAAATTATGTTACCTCAAGCAAAATCAGATTGAGATCGAGCTGCCATCCGCAAGCCGAACTTTACGAACCAAAGAGCAGAGGATATCCGTCGGGCACTACACTGCTTTTGATATCCACCCTACCTGTGGGCTAGGAACACTTGAGAAAGAAATCGGCGTATGGGACGATCCGCGTTACTTCCTTGATCCTGAGCGAGTACACGCTGCTATCCTGTGGTTTGGGAAAGGCTATGTTGAATATAAAACACCTAACTTTGTACTTCCCGATCAGACAACTGATGCTATTGAGATTTCGATGGAACTGGCTTCTGAAGCTCCGGGATTGCGGGATCATTGGCCTTCGGATATTCGCTTCACTTTCAATGGTGTTTCTCTCGGAACGTGGACAAGCCCTGCCGACTTTGGCAGAGCAGCGCGTGGCAAATATACACCAGAATGGTGGCATCGCAATGTGAATCAGTATGGATTATTGAAGACCATCCGCATTGATGCCTCTGGTACCTATATGGATGGTGAGCGGATGTCAGACATTACTCTCGCGGATATTAAGCTTAGCGAACCGTTCTGGACGCTTCGTTTTACGGTTGACGAGGAAAGCCCCAACGTAGGCGGTTTAACGATCTATGGTGCCGGTTTTGGTAACCATGATCAGGATATTGTTATTCGTGTACTAGGGTAATTTGGCTCGCTGTACAGGAATCCTCCCTTTCCTGACATAAAGGAGAGGGATTCATCGGAAAATGCTGCTCCTCAGCTACTTTTTTGAAGCACATACCTAATCAATCTTCATCTTTGCTCTTTCAATAGCTCCTTAATTTCCCTTAACTCTGATAATATTTCATTGGTGTGAGGAACAGATACACCACCAACATAATGATCATTCCCGTGTACATCTCTCCTTTACCAAGAAACGTTGCTACGAACGTTTACTCCTCCCCGTACTCTCTCTCCAACTGATTCCCATGGAATGCCTTCAAAATAAAAGTCCGATCCGGAACGTTCAACCGTTCATACGATTGCAGATACTCCCTGTTGTCATATGGAACGCCAATGAATTTCACATCAATGTTCCCCTCTTGGAGATCCACGATCCCATATCTGGCAATGGCAAGATCGTTACAGCCTAGAGCGCCCGGATTCATATATACTCTTTGATCTGTCTTATAATAATAAAGAATGTGATGATGACCAAAACAAACCAAATCATGGGCCGTCCCCTGATACTTCGCGTCCAATTTGGTCCCGGATGATTCTTTATCGATAACATCCAGCTTGTCGTTGTTCATATGATAGTGAGTCAAAAGGAACCGACGTCCTTCTACCTCTTTTTCAACGAATTTCGGTAGAGCTTGTATTCTCTTGATCGACTCTGCACTCAAATGTTGACCAATCCATTCATGATGCTCGGCCATGCCTTTATGCCCTTCTAATGGTCTCTTATTTTGGAGCAAACTCAATACGGCCTCTTCGTGATTGCCTGAAGTCGCTATCATATTTTTACGACTGTACAACATCTCAATCACTTCATTGGAGTACAGGCCAATACCGCTTGAAGAGCAGGGAAATTCCCATGAATATCGGTTAAGATGGCAACTTTCATTATGATTCCTCCTCAGGAATATACATCGTCTGAATCTCCTGCACACCCGGAATAAAGCCCAGATTCAGATACACGGACTCCGCATCATTTCCTTGCATCACATACAATCGTAGAACGGGATACTTACCCTTAAGTTCATTTAATGCTCTCTGTAACATCAGTGTAGCCAGACCTCTGCCTCTATAGGCGGGGAGCACTCCGATACTGTATACAGCCGCCTGATTATCTTGCAAGCATAAGCGACAATTGGCAACAAGCTGTCCCGTTTCCTTGTCATATACAAGCGTGGACGCTTGGGTCAGAATTTCATTGGTATAATTAGGGTCATCACTTGGTATAAAATCTGCAAGAGTGGTATGTTTTCTTCGTGTAGCTTCAAGACTTCCCGCAAAGCTCTCCAGGTCACATTGAGCAATTTCATCTTCATTCACATATTTTTTGGTGCCGGTTTCACTTTCAATAATCTCTGGACTCTTCACGGTTACCCTGCTGTCCCACTCGATCTCAAAATGATCTGTAGGCCGCTGCATCCAGCGACATCTGAACTCCACTGGCCAGAATCCAGCTCTTGCGTATAGATCGACTTGGTCTGGAAGAATCTCAAAGGTCAGAATACGTTTGGTGCGATCCGACCACTGTAATAATTTATACTTCAGAAGCTTCAATACCTCAAAGTACTGCTGGAATGGCGGGATAAAAAACAAATGATACATCTGGTTAGGCTCCATTCTCACGCCACCTATTTTGCTTTCCCCCTTGTAAATCCAGTAGGCACTGATCTTGGAAGAACTAAACTCTTCTTCTCTGAAAAATCCGACATAACGCATATCATAATAAACCGTGCAATATAATCCCCATTCGGCAAAATCAGCTTTGCGAATCGAATATTCATCCGACAGATCATATTGAAGAATATCTGTAGACCATTCCGTTAAACTCATACGTCATTCCTCCTCAATTCCAATTAAATGTACAGCAATTAAAGAAGCTTTCTATATTCCACCCCGTGAACATGAATTAACACATGCTGTGCCTCCATACGTTCGAAGAAATCCAACATGTCCTTAAACGGATTCTCGAAATACGAAGTCAGATATGCAAGCTCTGGCGTTGTTTTTATAAAATTGTAAAAAAAGTAGGGGTCCATGTTGCCCACATCCTTTGGACTACCGAGGGAAACCTCTAATGTCTGCCCTGTTTCTGTATTCTGAAACAAACAGTGCTCGCCATGAACATCAAAAAACCAGTTTTCCGTTAATTCTTCTTCTCCATTGATTACATCCGCATTGGACAGCAAATGGTACGCACCTTCGAGAATTTCCGCCCGATCAGGCTGATCCGTTTCCATTATCAATTTCTCGATCAATTGTTGTGCAATTCTTTGGTACATATCCATTACAGCCAACAATTCTTCCGTAATTCCCTGCGTTATCGCCTTCATACATTCAGATCCTTATCCGGGTATCCAATTTCTGCAATTTCACCTTCGATATCACTTAATTTCAGTTCATCATTTAATTGCTGTAGTAAGTCCTCATTGATCGGCTTCATATCAAATACCTGTTCAACCAGTTTGATATCCAACGCTATCTCGTAGTAATCCTGTGCCCAAGCATGATAATATTTCGCGCCGCCTACCAAAATCTCTAACAGTTCGTATTCATGATCCCCAAGCACCGTGCCCGCAGACCACCCTTCCTGATCCGCCACACTCCAGATACAGAACGTCGTCTGATCCATTACAAATGCCGGTTCTGCCAAAAATGTATTAAATGCTTCTGGAACACGCTTTACCACATCACTCCGGTCAACCTTATGCTGAAGTTCATACTCTTTATCAAAGCCTTTAATAATCAGCCCATTCGGACTGAATATTGCAAAATAATGATCTCCTTGCCCATCTCTCATGGATGCCATTTGCTCATTCGTGTCCCACTGGGAATTATACGAGTAATACCTGTACTCCCATTCCGGCATCAAAATGGCATCCAGCATAGCTGCTGCCTTTAGAATCTGTTTGCATTCACTAATGTGAGGAAGTTTATCGATAAAATTAAGATTACCCATCGTGTGATATTGCCTCCTTTACCCTTTCAAATGGAATAATTAGTTGCCCGACTTTGCGGTTAGCAAAGATAAAATAACATAGCCAAAAAGTTGAACCGTAAATACAATGGCGACAAACTCAACCATCATGCTGTTCGCTGCATTGAAATCGTTCACAAGATCCACGAAGATCTTCCCAGGCCTCGACAACACATCCCACGAATTCCACCGATTAAATCTACCAATGTAGACCCCTATACTGCTCAATAGCAAAATAACACCGACAACCATCATACTAATGTACTTATTGACTAATTTGTTTAACATGCCATGGATTTGAATGATCGAACAAGTCGAGAGCAGCAATCCGATAATCGCTACGGCAAACGTCAGGGTGAGACTATACCAAAAATCAATATTAACCCAAAATCTAACTTCCCCTTGAGCATCAAAATATCTGAATGAGTGCAGGATCTCTGTAAAAAGATAGGCCGAATTCGGCAAAAAAAAGAGCCAAATAGCACACATTAGCCCCATACATATCATGCTCGTTGTGGTTAATTTCTTATTGAATATGTATCCAATGCCGGATGAGATGATGAAGGGTACCCATGCCAAGAACATATCCCAGCTCAAAAAGCGATACATGTTCGTATCTGTTTGAGCACGTAAATACATCACAACACCTAGACAACAAAGAGTAGCCACGAGCAATGTACCAATAAGTCGGAGATCTTGAACCGGATGTTTGTTATCTTTCATATCTTTGCTTCTACTTCCTTTTCCTTGATGAATGTTATAAGTTATAAATACTTTTTAAATGCCTTGCTGGATTCTCCGTTGTACCCCAATTTCCTATAAAAGTGATGTGCTTCGTTTCTGGATGATCCGCTCGTAAGAAACACCTTCACACAATTTTTCTGCTCACATACATGCTCTATATGTTTCATCAATTCAGATCCATATCCCTTGCTCTGCACATGTTCCGTAATGATAACCCGCTCAACTACGCCAAAGGGTCTATTCTCTACCAAAGCATCCAGACAAATATGTAAATGAGCAGTTCCGATCACCTGATCACCCATTTCATACACAAACAAGAAACTGTTTGGATTATTCCGAACTTCTTCAATACGCTCTGCAAGCACCTTCGTGTTTAAGTTGTTCGGCAATAATTCTGTATACAGCCTTTCAATCCCTGCTGCATCTCTAGATTCCGCCTCTCTTATCATCAAGCTCCCCCCTTGCAGCTTATTCACTAGATTTTCTTGATCAAAATAATCTCCAAAGGCTGCACATCCAGCAACAGAGCCCCTGCATCAACATAACCCAGCTTTCGATAGAAATGTTGGGCATGTTCGTCTGATTGCGTTGAAGTCATCACCGTATCGAAGCCTTGTTGCTTCATTAGACTTTCCCAGTGATGCACGACTTTTTTGCCAAATCCGCCGTTTCGATAGGGTTCATCAATCCAGATCATATTCATAAAGGGAATGTTGTCCCAAAAGTACCCGTATCTCATCCATCCAATTCTTGATCCCTCGTCCCATAGGATGAATACTTCTTTCTCACTAATCTTTGTTTTCACAAGTGGCTGATGGATATGCCGATCTCTCTCCATGATATATTCGTAGTCGTCTTCCGTTGCATATTCAATCCTCATTCGTCTGGCTCCCTCCATTAACTACGTCCATCATAACCCAAAATGTGGTAGTTGCGAACAGTTCCTTCCTCTTTTTCTCCCATGCTAAAAAGCCATGGTTTCCCATGGCTCTAGACGCTCTATTTTCCTCAATCCGATGTCGATCCGCTCACCAATTTCCCATTGTACCATACCGACTGCCGCGCAGATCGCCGAGCAACGGCTTCCGCCGAACAACTCGCATGGACTAGTACAAAACTCGCTGCATCTCCCACCTTCGGCCATACCTGTTCCCCTTGTGAATCCAGCGGTGTGATACCTCCTGTTACGAATGCCAAAGATTGAGACAAGGATAACTCATCGCTATATCCGTACAGTTCTGCGAAGCGTCCCGCTTTCGCAAGCAGATCCCCATTGCCAAAAGGAGACCAATGATCCGTCAGGCTATCTGTTGCCAGCTTCACGTTCACGCCCATACGGTGGAGCATGGGAAGAGGCATCATCGTTCTGCCAATGGGCACCGTGGAAGCAATGCTCATCCCAAGCGAAGCCATTCGCTGCGCCATATCTTCTGCTTCCTGTTGTTCTGCGTGGGCGAACCAGAACGCATGACTCACGGTAACTTTGCCCTGAAGCCCTGCTGCTTCGGTCAGATTCGCGAGTTCCAGCAGCGTTTGTTTGCCAGCCTGCCCGCTATCATGCAGATGTATGTCTATGCCCACATGGTGCTGAACAGCCAGTTCAACCATGGCGTTCAGTGATCTCTCGATCTGTTCATCCACCGTATGAGGATCAAGACCGCCCACATGCGTTGCACCTTCCTTCATCGCTTGGCCCATAAGCTCCACTGAATTGGAGCGAAGTAGCCCATGCTGTGGAAAAGCTACGATCTCTGAAGAGATTTTGCCCGAAAATGATTCCAGAGCCTGCCGCGTCGCTTCCAGTCTTTTCAAGCCACTGACGGGTTCAATATTGCAATGACTACGCACATGAGTGGAGCCATACCCCTGGATCAAGGTCAGAATACTCTCCGCTTGACGCTTCGCATCTGGTAACAGCTTGGGCAAAAGAACCTTCTCTTCTTCAATACGATCAAAAATGCTGGAGATACGCTTAACCGCTTTCCATGGCCCGTCGTAGTACGTTTTGTCCAGATGAATATGTGCCTCCTCGAACGAAGGCAGCAGTAAAAGTCCCTTGCCATCTACTTGAGGTAGATCGCTAGACAGCGGGCCGTTTCCTTCCACAATCTCCGCGATCACTCCATCTTCAATCCGCAGATGAGCGGGGCTTGTCCGTGTCCCCGTCACCTGTTCTTCTTCTCGAACATAACTCTGCTCCAAAGTCACATTGGTTAACCAGTAGGCCTGCTTCATCATGTCATCCCTCTTTTCTCACCCGGCATTACGTCCCCAGATACCGATTGTTCTATGATCCATGGTACCATACGGTTTCACCGGGCAAAAATATGTAAAACGTTGGTTTTCCATACGCGGAACGTTTGCATGCCTTCCTTAATACATGCAAAAAAACAGGCACAATAACGTGCCTGCCCTGTCCATATCACCTTAATCTGCTTGATTCCGCTCTTCCATTAAAAATGAAACCGCGCATGTCCTCCATCGGTCACGCCTTCAATCTGTTCGATATCCAGCAGTCTGCGCTTCATCTCCAGGCCTCCACGGAATCCGGTCAGCTTGCGATTGGCCCCGATAATACGGTGGCAGGGTAACAGAACCGGAATTGGGTTAGCTCCATTCGCAGCCCCAACCGCTCTCACAGCCGAAGGTCTTCCAATCGCAGTGGCGATGTCACCATAGGTCCGAATTTCACCATAAGGCACACGCCCTAGCTCTCTCCATACCTCCTGTTGAAAGTTAGTTCCGATCAAGTCTAGTGGGATTGCATCCGTATAAGCCATGGGCTCCCCTGCAAAATAGGACTGCAGCCAGTCCATCATACCTGTTTGTTTCAGCGCATGCTCGTTCTCTTCCAGTTTTACGCCTGGTGCAACTTTCTGTATCCAGCCCTTCCAGTCCTCCAGTGTTTCATTAGGCATGACCACTCGGCACAACCCTTGTTCCGTAGCGAGCAGCACCCATGGACGACCGTCCAACTGCATCGTGGCGTACATCAACTTTTTTCTCATCCGTTTATCACCCTCTCCCCGGTGGAATGCTTAATGCTAGGACGTAGCCTGCTTCTTCACCTTACGTTTCATACTGCGGATCATCTGCTTGGTCTCCGGATCAACGCGATAAGATTCCGTGATTTTCTGAAGTGCCTTATTATACGTAAAATCGTCCAGGGTATTATGCTTCAGATAACGCATAGTCACTTCAGGTTGTTTCACATAGGCCATCGAGATGGCCCAGGCGACTGCCATTTTCACATAATACGCCTCGTGCCTGATCTGATCCAATGCGTTTAGAACCTGATCAATATATCTCTCATCCAGATAAAAATTCAACAGCATCACCACGCCAAACCGAATTTCATATTCCTGCTCTGATCTCAGATAGGGCTGCAAGAATGTCCACATTGGCTCCGAATGCACTTTCGTATATTTCAGTCCCGCACAGAAGCTGTCGCACACTGACCAGTTGTCGATCTTTGGTACAAATGCTTCAATGGCCTTCAGCAGCTCGTCCAGATCAGCCTGTACATGTCCAATCACCATCGCTTGCAGCATCACTTCTTCAAAGTATTCATCGTCTGCCGTCTGCAGATACGTGCGCCAGTCCCCGACAGCAATCTGTTTGGCAATCTTTCGTAAGACTGGCAATCTCACACCTAGTACATTGGTGATGTTAGGAATGAGCGCAGCTGAGAATTTCTGATACTCCGGCTCAGCCAGGCTGAGCAATTGTGTTCTGATATCTGCTTCCACTCGCACATGTCCTCCTCGTTTGTTGCTGTACAACAAGTATATCCTTGCAGCGACTTTTTGTAAGCCCATATCGAATGTTTGAGCAAGATTACAATATCGTTTTGGGTACTCTCTTTTTCTCCATTTGTTTAACCTCCAACCCATTTCGTTTAAAAATATGAAGCTGATCGTTTAGAAAGGAGTGTCGATATGAAAGAATCTAATTCCAAGAAAGATTTCTCTGTTGAAGAAATCACCGAACAACTCGTGCAACATGTGCAATCGCGGAACCTGTCCGATTTCTATAAATTGGTGAAAGAACTGCATCCCTACGACCTCTCACTCGTATACAAAAAGTTCCCTGAAGAAGAAACCAATCGGTTTCTGCTCCTCTTCAAACCCGATGCCCTAGCCGATCTCGCCGAGACCCTGAAGCTGCACGAACAGATTCAGCTGTTTGAACGACTCGGCCCGGAACGAACGCTTGAAGTCATGCAGCAGATGGACAAAAGTGATCTGATCCGGTTCATGCACGATTTGCCTGCCAAACGCAGAGAAGAATTGCTGTCCAACATGAACCTGGACCACTCGGCCATTATCCGGTCCGTGCTTAATTATCCGCCGGAGACGGCAGGACGCATCATGACGGATCAATATCGGACTCTGCTCGCCCATGAGACAGCGAAGGAAGCCTTACGACAATCGCAAGGTACCATGCATATCTCCGCCTCCAGTTATCTCTATGTGACCGATAATGAAGGCAAACTGGTCGGTGTCGTGAGTTATCGATCCCTCGCCTTGTCTGACGACAAGACCCCAGTCGAAGAACTGATGACCCGGCGAGTAATTCATGCAACGGTGGATATGGACCAGGAAGAAGCCGCACAGCTTTTGCAGCGTTATGAGTTTATGGCGCTTCCGGTGGTAGATGAGAATCACAGGCTATGCGGTGTCATCCAGATGGATGATGTCATTGATATTATTATGGATGAAGCAAGTGAAGATTTGGCCAAGATGGGTGGTGGCAGCAAGGATATCGATTTTGATACCAAACCGCTGGTCGCCGTCAGACGCAGGCTTCCCTGGCTCATATTGCTTCTGTTGATTGGATTGATCTCGGGAAGTATCGTGGATTTCTTCGAGGATACACTGAATCAGGTTGTCGCACTGGCGTTCTTCATGCCAATGATCGCGGGTATGACAGGTAATACAGGAACGCAATCTCTGGCTGTTGTGGTACGCGGATTGATCGGACGCAAACTCGACAAAGCCACCGTACTGGCACTGATTGGTCGGGAGATCAAAGTTGGCACGATGATAGGCTTGGTATGTGGCTTACTGATCACCGTCATTGCTTATTTCTGGCAAGGGGATTGGCTGTTAGGCGCCATTATTGGGGTGTCTTTGTTCCTCACTCTCGTCATTGGCACACTGACCGGTACCTGTATCCCGCTTCTACTTAGTCGTTTTAAAGTCGACCCTGCTGTCGCTTCTGGCCCATTAATCACCACATTGAATGATATCTTGTCCCTGTTTATCTATTTTGGAATCGCTACACGTTTTCTCGATGCCTTGATGTAGCAGCGTGATCAGGCCGCCTTCTATGAAGCGGTTGGGTTACGCTGTTTTCCTTTTCTACATATGCAGAGTCGCATGCTGCAATAATGTACTATATAGTTTTCCCCTCTGGACGTATGATCATGGAACTAGACTACAACCAGAGGAGAGCATCATCATGAATCTTGCATCTTTTTTAATCTACTGCATCGTCGTTACGTTCACCCCAGGTCCCAGTAATATCGTGATTCTTTCTTCCGTGCAACAGGTTGGGGCGCGTCAAACGATGCGATATGTGTGGGGAGCTACGCTGGCATTCGGTCTGTTGCTTACCGCTTCAGCTTTTCTCAATCATCTTCTTGCGGGAGTCTTACCCGGAATTCTGAAGGTGATGCAGATTGTCGGCGGCCTGTATATGGTGTATCTGGCTTACCAGATCTACAAGATGGGTACCACCGAGGATGCACCGAAACAAGTTACCGGATTCTGGAACGGTTTCATCATGCAATTTGTGAATCCAAAGGTGGTCTTGTTTACTTTCACTGTCATTCCAAGTTATGTATTGCCCTTCTATCAAAGTTCTTTCTCATCATTTTTGTTCGTGATGCTTATTACCTTCATTGGTTTTCTCGCCTATTCTAGTTGGGTTGTGTTCGGCAAGGTTTTCAAGACGTTACTGAATCGCCACCAAAAATTACTAAGTATTCTCATGGCCCTTTTTTTGTTATACTCAGCCATTATAGTATCCGGATTGATCTAAAGCTTGGGAGGTGTGCTGCATGGAACGGTTTAACTATAAAAAGTCGCAAGACGTGCTGGCACTATCCGCCAGCTTTACTGATTTTACCTATAAAAAGCATTGCCACGAAGAATATGCGGTTGGCGTAACGCTGCGTGGCATTCAACAATACAACCTGGACGGACAATATCAGGCTTCTCACCAAAATGGTGTCATGCTGTTCAACCGTGAACAGTCTCATGATGGAAGCTCCTATGATAAAGCTGGCATCGACTATGTGATGCTGTATTTGAAGCCCGATTTGGTAGAAGAGATTATAGGTAAAAAGGAATTGCTTTTCGCAACTCCCATCGTCTATGAACCTGAACTTGCACGTAGCATTCTGATGCTAAACGATGCCGTTCAACTCAGACAGGACGAAGCCGAGTGCAGCGAACGGGTCTTCGATCTGGTTCATCTTCTGGCACAGAAGGAAATGGACACCAAGCTCTGGTTACCTCAGGACAACCTGGTCCGCAAAGCCAAGGAAATCATGTTTTGCAGTACCGAAGATGTGCTCAAGCTGGACAACCTAAGCTCCGAATTTGGCATGTCCAAGTTTCAGTTTATCCGTGAATTCAAATCACATGCTGGCATCTCACCCTACCAGTTTTTCTTGAATTGCAAGGTTGAGCGTGCCCGTCAGTCCATCGAAACACACAAGGACATCTATGCTGCTGTTGCCGATTGTGGATTCGTCGATCTGACCCATCTGAACCGACATTTCAAACGGGTATTTGGTGTCACCGCTTATGAATACATGTTGCAGTTAAACTAGTTCCATCGGATCGGTAATCTCGACTCCAAATGGATAATATTTTGACGCCACTCCTGAAAATCCCCATATAGAACGTCAATGTTTCTTAACGCTCTGTACGGGGATCAGTTTCTTTTTCCGTCATACAAACCTTATGTTATACAATCCAGCTTTCAATTTTCATCAGACCTGCAATCAAATTCTTTTCTTTCGTTTCCATATCCACACGATTGCCAACGCTGCCAATAAAATGACTCCACCGTATAAGATAAGTAGGTAATATTCACTTCGTCCATTATTGGTTTCTCCAAAATCTTCTTTATTTACAACCTTGCCCGCGCCCAGCAATTTCAGATCATCTCCGGCTTGTTCAATAGGAACATTGCCACTGCACAGATTCGTATGCAGCTTATGATCCAATACATTTTGATAAGCAAAGATCAGATAGGACTGATTCTTCTCAAATTGAATGCCACAGGATTCAGACCCTCCGTCACTCCCTATGATCTTCATCTTTTTGGCACTGACTCCCTTCCATGCCGTATCTACATCAAAGGTATACTCTCTTAACATGCCATCATTCTTCGATTGTTGAGAATGGCCTTTGTTCACCACTTCTCCCGTAAATACCGTTGTCTGGGTCTTCAATCTCTCCTGAACATCACTCTCGACACAACTGCAAGCATACACTTTCTCTCCGGGAAATAGAGCTAACCCAGACGTAACCAACAGTAAGACCATCATGCACATCAGCAACCGCTGTTTCATTCCGACTGTTCCCCCTCCTTCATTTTCTGCTTGAACAACCGTTGTTAAGGTTACATATTTTTATTGCTGCTATATTTATTGTAAAATTATAGCACAATACGAATATCGTTATGTCCGACATACGCAAGGACACAACATACGAAATCAAACATCACGGAGGAACTCAACATTTGATGCACAACTGGAAAAGGAACATCTCATTCCCGCTGCTCGTTGCAGCGTTATGCATGATCGCTTTTGTAAGCATCGCCCTGTCCATCAGCGACAACCAGATTCATCGATTTGATGATACGCTAATTGGCTGGATTCAGGGATTGGAATCCCCCGGCATGACGCAATTCATGCAGCTGTTCACCTGGATTGGTGGCGAAATGCCTGTGGTCATCATTACAATCATTTCAATGATTGTGTTATACGTTTGCCTGCGCCACAAACGCGAACTACTCTTCCTGGCTTGTGTGCTCGCCGGTTCAACCCTGTTAAATGCATTGCTCAAGCTGGTATTTCAGCGTGCCAGACCTACCATTAACCGGATCATTGAAGTGAGTGGTTACAGCTTCCCCAGTGGGCATTCTATGGCAGCATTTAGCCTGTACGGTGGACTGGCCTTTCTGATCTGGAAACATGTGCCTACCACCACCGGACGTGTGCTGATGATTATTGCCAGCGCCGTATTTATACTGACCATTGGTATAAGTCGTATCTACTTGGGGGTGCATTATCCAAGTGATATCGTAGGCGGATACTTCTTAAGTGGTTGCTGGCTCTCCACCTGCATATGGTTTTACCGGCGTCACTTGGAGCGCATGTCTCAACTGCAGTCCAGAAGACTGGCATAGTTGCCACCAGCGCGTGTACATAGAAATACCCGGCTTTCCTTAACAGGATCGCCGGGTATTTTTTATATTCATATATCGTAGTCCTGAACGAGTTCAGGACTACATGAACCCGCCTGTCCCATTAAAGGGAACAGGCTGATCTATTTTTTTTACGCTAAATTATAGCTCTTCACCATTGGATTCAATAACTTTTTTGTACCAGTGGAAACTCTTCTTCGGTGTTCTGCTCAAGTCTCCGTTACCGTCATTATCCTTGTTGACATGAATGAAGCCATAACGCTTCTTCATCTCTCCAGTGGATGCGCTAACCAGGTCGATACATCCCCACATCGTGTAGGCAATGAGATCTACGCCGTCAGCTACTGCTTCTTTCATTTGTTCAATGTGACCTTTCAGATAATCAATGCGATAGTTATCTTGAATGGAACCATCTTCCTCTACCACATCGACAGCGCCCAGGCCGTTCTCAACCACCATCAGTGGAATCTGATAACGATCATACAGATGATTCAAAGTGTAACGCAATCCTTTCGGATCGATCTGCCAGCCCCAGTCGGAGGCTTCGAGATATGGATTTTTGATACCGCCAAGCAGATTACCTTCTGCTCTTTCCAGCGTCTGATCCGCACTTTCAACCAGAGACATGTAATAACTGAAGGAATAGAAGTCTACGCAGCCTTCACGCAGGGTCTGCTCGTCTCCCGGTTGCATCTCGATCTGGATACCTTCTTCAGCGAAGAAACGTTTGGCGAATCCAGGATACGCTCCACGAACCTGTACATCACCACAGATCATGTTGGACAGCTGGTCTTTCTTCTGTGCAAGCAGCATGTCGTCCGGGTTACATGTATTTGGATACGTTGTCATAAAAGCAACCATACAGCCAATTTTGAACTCAGGATTGATCTCATGTCCCAGTTTTACCGCTTTAGCACTTGCGACAAATTGGTGATGCAGTGCCTGGAAACGAGTCTGTGGGTTATCGATTCCATCCGTCAAGGCTTCTTTACCTTCCAACAAAATACCGGCACCCATATAAGCACCCATTGGCATTGTCAAAATGTTGATTTCGTTGAACGTCAGCCAGTATTTCACTTGATCCTTGTAACGGTTAAAGAGGGTTGTACAATAACGGATATAACAATCGATAACTTCACGGGAAGCC
This sequence comes from Paenibacillus sp. SZ31, assembly GCF_012912005.1. Lineage (GTDB taxonomy): Bacteria > Bacillota > Bacilli > Paenibacillales > Paenibacillaceae > Paenibacillus. The sequence continues at coordinate 145,059 of NZ_JABBEA010000012.1, read as the reverse complement.
CAGCCGTTATACTTCTGTGTCAGACCGAATGGCGTTTCATAATGGGAGATCGTTACGAGCGGCTCAATATTGTATTTTTTCAACTCGGCAAAGACATTATCGTAGAACTGCAGTCCCTCTTCGTTTGGCTCCAGATCATAACCGTTCGGATAGATCCGGGACCAGTTGATGGACATGCGGAACATTTTGAAGCCCATCTCTGCCATCATGGCAATATCTTCTTTGTAATGTCCGTAAAAATCAACCGCTTCATGGCTCGGATAATACGTGCCCTCTTCCAATACAGGCGTAATCCGGCGTGGAATCGTGTGGGTTCCCCCTGTCATCATGTCAGACGTGCTTGGCCCCTTGCCACCTTGGTTCCATCCACCCTCGAATTGATTGGCAGCCGTTGCGCCACCCCAGTAAAATCCTTCTTTCATTGTCATGATCAGTTCCTCCTTCATAATTAACTCATTTCAATATAAAGTGCTTGATATTATGCGAGTAGCCGTTCCGGTCACGAATCGTTCTTCTGATCGCTGTTATCCTCGGATTTCTTTTATTCCCATTTTTAAATGGAAAAATCCGATGATAGCGTTTGCTTCCGAAGTAGCTTTCTTACAGAAAGCTTTTAGCGAACACTTCGTTTCTTCAGAATCGATATCGTCCCCTTCACTACTCCGCAATAAATGAAGAACAAATTATAAGACTGAGTCAAAATGTCTTGGTAAGACTTTTACACCAGTGTACCACCCATACCCTGACACCTATTGTCATGGTATAATTAAGGCATGGAAAATAACCGACTATTTCGAATGTTGCTTTTGTTATTAGAGAAAAAGAAAGCCACTGCACCCGAACTCGCCCGTTTGTTCGAGATTTCTGTACGCACGGTGTACCGTGATATCGATCGGCTGAGCGCTGCGGGCATTCCCGTCTATACGACGACCGGCAAGCATGGCGGCATTCATCTCATGGACAACTATGTCATGGACAAGTCGCTGCTGTCAGAAGAAGACCAGAACGAAATTTTGATGGGACTCTATAGTGTCAGTGCGATCCCCCATCTTAACAGTGCCCATATGCTGCAACGGTTAACCGCTCTATTTGATCACAAACTGGATTGGATCGAATTCAATTTCTCACCATGGGGCAGCATCCCTCTGCAGGAGAGAGAACTGTTCAATCAGGTGAAGCAGGCTATATTAACGAATCAACTGATTACGTTTCACTACATTAATTCGGATGGTGAGAAGAGTATTCCGACCGTGGAGCCACAGAAACTTATATTCAAAAACAGTACGTGGTACTTCAAAGGATATATCCATAATGACCCTGATCGGAGAGAATTCGAGACATTCAAGATGAAACGGATCACCCAGTTGACTTTTCTGGCGAGAAAACACGATCACTCTGTTACTGCCGGATCAAATGACCCTGAATCAGAGTCAGCCATCACCTTGATCCCTCTGACACTTTTGTTCTCCAGCACCATTGCATACCGAGTACATGATTTTTTCGAACCGTCCCTCATTAAAAAAGAGCCTGATGGCAGGCTCCGTGTCTCTCTCGAACTGAATGTTGGGGAATGGCTCTACTCCTTCCTGCTGTCGTTTGGTTCCGAGCTGACCGTCATCGAGCCTGCTCATGTTGGACAGGAATTGCTCAGGCGTCATATCAAAGCTGTTGAACATTTACAGAACGTCATGAACAAACAACCCGACAATGAATGATATAATATAGGCCTATACAACTTTTGAGCACAGCTGACTCTCTGTCATCCATCTGACCGAAGGAGGTTTATCCATGCAAGACATTAGACGCAACAATGTGGAACGTTTCAAAGGTTTCGGTACGTTATACGATGAGAATCGCCCAGCTGCTCCCACTGAAGTGGTGGATATTCTAACGACATATCTTGGCAGTACACCGCGTATGGTCGCAGATGTTGGCTGTGGCACCGGTTTATCATCGTGGATCTGGCTTAATGAGGCAGAACGCATCATTGGCTTTGAACCCAGCGATGACATGAGGTCTGTAGCGGAATCCAAGTGGGAATCTGCCGGCAAACCGGATAACCTCCGGTTCGTGTCCGGCTTGTCTCATGACCTCGGGCTCCCGGATGGTAGTGTGGATGTGTTGACCTGTTCGCAATCGTTTCACTGGATGGAGCCGCAACCCACACTACGCGAGTTTGCACGTGTACTTCGCACAGGGGGCATATTTGCTGCCTATGATTGCGACTGGCCGCCAATACTGGACTGGCAGCTGGAGCAGGCCTATCTGCAACTGAATACGGAGGCAGATCATCGAGCAGCCAGTCTGGCTCCCCAGGATAGTCAGGCACACAAATGGAGCAAAGATGGGCATTTGCAGCAGATTCAGCAGTCCGGGCTGTTCCGATATGTTCGGGAAATTGTGTTTCATCACCACGAGACATTCACAGCCGACCGATACGTGAATCTGGCCCTGAGTCAAGGCGGCCTGCAAACGGCGTTGAAGCTCGGAGCAGATGATCTATTAACAGCGGCCGACGACTTCAGAGCGCTGGCTAATCGTGTATTTGACGGAGAATCCAGAAAAGTACTGTTCTCGTATCGCATGCGCCTTGGTATTGTCTGAAAGCATTACGTCGCTTGCACCTTTGGTACATACCAAATGAAATAAGGAGGTCCTACACGTCATAAATATGATCTGTAGGATCTCCTTTTGTCTACATCATCAGGAGGAAAATAAGTCACTTAATTGTCTCTCTTGTACATTCAATGCCAACACCAATTTCGTCGGGTCTTGCCTTGAATAAATAACGTTAATGATATGACCTTGCTGCACCTGCGGCAGCGCAGACGATAAAATTTCTTTTTGCGTCGTCACATTAAAGGTTTCGCCGTTCGTTTTCGTTATGCTGAGCTTGAGCTGAAGCTTGATCTTGTTGCTACCTTCACTCCCCAGTGGAGTGACATCAAGAATTTTGGCCATCGCTTTTTCACCTGTTCTCGCAATATCCATCATTTCAGGCGGTACCCCTTGCTGTACCATCTTTTCATCCAGCAATTGCTGCATATCTTCTTGCGACAACCGCCCTTTCAGATCAAGTCCTACCTTGCGCTCATCCTTTACAGAAACGACTAACGGAATGAAACTGCCCGGTTGAAACTGTGTCAGGGAGGTCAATGAAATGACTGTTTTCATCTCCGTATCGTATTTCTCACGCCCCTTACGCGACACCGTCAGACCCAACCGAACCTCAAGCTGTTCATTAATATACGTACCTGTCTGTTGTATAGTTTTAATGACCCCAACTGCTGGTAAACCTGCCTTCACTCGACCTACGCCAAAAATATTGCTCAAAATCGCAGGAACAAAGATCAGTGCGAACCCGGCAAAGATCGCCGGAGTGTACCACCATGCCTGCATAATCATAAACGGATCATTCCACAACTGCTGTGCCAGAAATGGGGAGAACCCCACTCCGAACACCGTTAATACGCCAATGAACCTCAGGAAAACTACCATATGATCCACCCTTTCTTAATACTTCTTTTAATATCTCTATTAATCGTTGTTATACGCATTTCATAAATAGAATATCACTGTCTTATAACCAAATACCTTCTAGATAGACAATATCCCCATGTAAATCAGCTCAGACGGATTTGCTGGATTCTGACCTAATCCCACCCGATCGCCTACTCGTGGAATCTGCATCTTGGAAACCAGTGTCTCCAATGTACGCTGATACTGGTTGCCATTCGTCTCTGTCACATCCAATACCAGCAGAACAATCGGATCAAAGTTGATCAGTTTGCCTGTGTCGGTGATCGTCACCACCGTAGCCGTAGCTGTTAAAGGCAGAGAACCACTTGCCGCCAACTGTGCCTGCTTTGCCGAATCCAGACTCTGATTGATAGCCTCTCGATGTTCCTTGGATACAAAGCCTTTCATCATCATGCCAGTGAGTCCTTTATTCATCAATTTATCCGCTTTAGCAATCGCATCTTCCTGCTTGTTCTTTTTACTGAACCATCCCATATTAAGCACCTCATTTGTTTTATTTTTATTTATAGTTAAATTATAAACACCACGGCTTGTCCTTGAATACCCTTCTGGTGGCATACAAAAAAAACGAAAAATCCAGCAATTGAATTACGGGATAATCGTTTCTTTGGTAAGGATTGAAGTCAATTTCGCAAAAAAAGATCTGTTAATTCGATCTTCATTTCACGATTGGCAGCCATATTTTGTGGAAAGTAGGTTGGCAATGCACCAAATCATGCCATAATCAGGCTCTTCCAAGCCGATTTCCACTCTATTTTTTGCGTAACAGATATACCAGCTTCCGATAATACATCGCAGCTTCCTTGTATTTCCGCTGATCCTCAGACACTACAGCCATTCCTTCATATAACGGTTCAAGCCGCATGACATGCTGGGCGGATTCGAAATAAGGCAGACACGCAAGTGCCCGCTCCATGAAAACCTCGCGATCTCCATGTGCAAGAGCCAGATGGCTCTGATAGAAGGTTGCGCTCATCTGCTGGTCCTGTGTTGTTGCACATTTCAAAAGTTGATCTACACTCTGCGCAAGCACGCCCCAGTTCTTTCGTGCCAGAGCTACTTCGCATCGATACACACCGATGAGCGGCTGCATGGCCTGCTGTGTTTCTTCCGGTTCCTGCTGCAACAGCGACTCGAATCGTTCAATCTCCGCCTGTGCCTGATCCAGTTCACCTGTCATCGTCAGCATGACAATCCGATTGTTGGAAATTGCCGTCACCAGATCACCCTGGTTACCGGCATACACGAGGTTCGCTTCCGCCATGGTCAATGCCGAAAGTGCCTCCTGAACCAGCCCCATCGCGAAACAATACCCACTATAGGCTACATATAACCCGGACAACCGATGGAACATCCGCTGATCATAGACATGACGCATTGTAAGCTCGAATACCTGTTTTGCCTCTTCATACTGTTTGACCTGGATGTAAGCCTCCATCTTGATGTTTTGCACAGACAGCCAAAATTCACTGCCAGGAAGCGCCAGCTCACTGAGCCTGGTTGCATGAGTTAACACATCCACAAATGCCATTTTGGAGCGATAATATTGTATTTTATAGAACAAGAGTGCCTTGACTAACGGACGCGGCAGATCAATATCGTCTGGACGACCGTATTTCTCCAGGTAAAAATTGAGGTAAGACGTATGTATATACTCATGAGCCGTTGCTTCGTTTAATTGCTGATAATAGACCGCCTTCATCAAGGCCGTTGTCAGCTCTACGGTCAGCGTGTCATCCCGATCTGCCAGCGCATGCACCGTATCTTCTGATATCGCCGACGCTGGAACTGACATTTGTTCGAAAATAACCTCTGCCCGTTCGAGTGTTTCCTCGTCCTTAGCCGCTGCCGCTGTAATATAGGAAGGAGTTACCCCAAGACGCCCAGCGATGGCTTCTGCCAAGTCCTCAGGGAGCGGATAACGATCCGCCAGGATATTTGCAAAATGAGCCTGCGTGACCAGACCTTCCACAAGGTCTTTACGGGAGATCTGTTTTCTTTTGCTAAGCAGTTCAATGCGTTCTTTCAGCATGCTATCCCTGTCCTTTCTATCCTAACGAGCGAGTACATTCTATGCACATCATCGCAAAATTAGAGATATAACGCTACCCTTCCGATGAAATCAAACGAAACGGTTTCCGTTTCCGAGGTAATTGTTTTACAATAAGGAGGTATGTATACGAGCATTTTATCGAAATGCTGAAACATGAGCTGAATATGAAAGGATGCAAATAAATGATTATTAAACCAAGAACACGTGGTTTTATTTGTACCACTTCCCATCCTGTAGGTTGCGCTGCGCAAGTGCAGGAACAGATTGACTATGTGAAATCCCAGCCGGAGCTGAAAGGCCCTCGTAATGTGCTCGTCATCGGTGCTTCCACCGGATACGGACTGGCGTCACGCGTTGTCTCTGCTTTTGGAGCGGGAGCGAATACGGTCGGCATTTATCGTCCAAGTAGTTCTACAGAGAAACGTACAGCTTCTGCAGGATGGTACAACTCCGCTGCATTCGAAAAAGCCGCTGAGGAAGCAGGCCTGAAATCGTACAGCGTTACAGGTGATGCATTTGCAAACGAAACACGAGAAAAAGCCGTTGAACTGATTCGCAGTGAACTCGGTCAAGTGGATTTGGTTGTATACAGCGTAGCCTCAGCACGTCGTACCGAGCCGAACACCGGTGAAGTATTCAACTCTGTGTTGAAGCCTATCGGACAATCCTACACGAACAAAACGGTAAACTTCCACACAGGCGAAATCAGCTCGGTTACTCTGGAGCCGGCAAACGAAGAGGAAATCCGTCAGACGGTAACCGTTATGGGCGGAGACGATTGGGAACTGTGGATGGATGCCCTGCAACAAGGTGGCGTGCTCGCTGATGATGCAACAACAATCGCTTTCTCCTACATCGGTCCTGAACTTACGCATGCCATTTATCGTGATGGTTCCATCGGTCAGGCCAAGAATCACCTGGAAGCGACTGCACACAAGCTGAATGATCGTCTAAGTGCAAAAGGTGGACGTGCATACTTAACTGTAGCCAAGGCGCTGGTGACTCAATCCAGTTCTGCGATTCCAGTCGTGCCGCTGTACATCTCAGCATTGTACAAAGTCATGAAAGAAAAAGGCTTGCATGAAGGATGCATCGAGCAATTGCAACGTCTGTTCGCTGATCGCTTGTATACGGGAGGAGAAGTTCCAACCGATGCCGAAGGCCGTATTCGCATTGACGATTGGGAGATGAGAGCTGACGTTCAGGAAGAAGTGGCGAAGCTCTGGAATGAGTTGACCACAGAGAACATCTACGATCTGTCCGATCTGGAAGGTTACCGTCGCGAATTCTTCCAGCTGTTTGGTTTTGAAACCGATGGTGTGGATTATGAAGCAGATGTTGATCCGAACGTTGAAATGCCTCATCTGGTGATATGATTTTAAAATCAATGAAGGGGGAGCCATCTGGCTCCCCCTGTTTTTTCCTTTTTAGATTTGTTCATGAAATCCAATTTCCCATGTCCATACATTCTTTCGTGTATCCCCTTATCAAATCGACTTAAGCAGCTTTTTCAGCTCTTTCGGTACCGTCTTCTCAATAGAGATAGAACGCGCTCCATGCATGGACGCAAAGAATTGAAGCCCCTCCCGAAAATCCGTGATCCATTCCTCCACAGGTGGAGCTGTCTCTTCCATCGATAACAAACGAACGGTGAGTACTCCTGTTTTGCGATCAAGTCGTGGGTCCATACGTCCAATCAACCGATCACCATGAAGAATAGGCATGGCATAATAACCGTAGGTTCTTTTCACCTCTGGCGTGTAAATCTCCCATTTATAATGAAAATCAAATAAATCGACAATACGTTCTCTTCTCCATAACAGGTTATCCAGCGGCGGCAAGAAACGCACAGGACCTGACGCATCATAGTGTGGCTCTTCCTTTTCCATATGCAGAAGCAAATCCTCATCTTCAGCACGAATATAATAAGGCGTTGCCACATCCTCCACCTTAAGTGGGATCATTCGCCCATCTGACACACGTGCAGCAATATCGGCGCGACGTTCAGCCGCTGTAGATTTCAGCCAACCCAGACGGGGATCACGGGCATCTACAACCCGATATGCATGAATGTATTTATCCAGCAGAGCCTGTCTCTGGGCAAACACATCCATGTCTTCTTTCATCGGAAGCCCCTGTTGCTGCAATTCGGATTCGGTCATATGAAAATAACGTTCATTTCCCTGCCTCGCCACCACACGAATCACAGCGGAGTCCAAAAGTAAATTCAGAGCAAGTGTTGTATCCTTGGTCTTCGGTACATCCGCACTGTCCCAATAACCACTTACCCGTTCAACAGCACGGAAAGCTCTTGAAGGTAGGGGTCCTTCCTCCTTCAGTCGCTGTAACACATGCTGCACTGTTTTCTCCAGACCTTGCAAAGACGGAGCCAGACGCTCCCTTAACCGAGCACGCACAGGTTCAAAGAGAGTATAATCTTCGATTGGAATCACACATGCCGCATTGGCAAAATACTCAAATACCTTGTGATCGCTGAGCAGCGTATTTAAGCTATCAGCAGTATATCCCGGATCACGGGCACCCAGCACCAAATGCTGATTTCCGGTTACAGCAGCCACAGGATCGATCTGCACACAGCCAAGTGAGCGGATCAGCTCTATGACCTGATCCGGCCCGGAGTGTCTCGCTTCCGCTGGCCAACGTGCCAGTAAACCTTGCGTGTGCAGCAAAAGACGTCGAACAGCTGCTTTATTTATACGTAGAAGTGTTGTCATCGAAATGGCTCGTCCCTTCTAACTTATATTCATGATCAACCAGAAGCTTCCCCAACCAAAGGAAGGTTTATAGGACATTATGCACTTTTTCGCACACATTGGACAAAATAAAAAGAAGCACCACCATCCTGGATGATCTGCTTCTTGTGTTTGACCTTTTGCAATTTTTCCTGCTTCGTAGGCATGAGGCGTACATGCTGGGATAACGCACTATAATCTCCGTTGACTCTCCGGCTCTGTTCCGAGCACCACTTACCTGACCGCTCTGCTTTGCGTAATGCTTTTTGTGTTTGTGTACGTGCCATAATGGATTACACACTCCTTTGGTTGATATGCACTCAATATATCATGTGCAGCTACGCAAGTGAAGGTGCTTCCTACTGGAATGGGCATATACATCATTTTAAAGGCTTTCATCCGAGTACTTAGCGGGATTGCCGCTTTCGCCGGGACTGCCACGTCTCGATCGGTTCGTGATCATCTTCTTCGATCAGTTCCAGCGCTTCTTCCACTCTTCTGGCTTTGAATAACAGGATTAATTCCATCAGGTCTTCCCGGTCCAGCAGCTTCACTCCATTGACTGCTGCAAGTGTCCGACAGGCTTCGGTGTAACGGGCGGACGTCAATACAATGGACCGGTCGGCTTCATAATAACGCATCGATGTATAGATCTCCTGCACTGCACTCAATCCTACAGGATGATTCGCGCCATATCGCTTCGCTTGTATCACACTTCGTCTGCCGAGTCTATCGACAAACACAAGATCAGCCCCAAAGTCCCTGCTACTCGTCGTCTTATGAACCTCATCGTACCCAAGTTGCTCGAATAAATGATAGAGATATAATTCAAACTCCGAACCATCCTCCATCTTGTCGATGTCCTTTATCGTAATTTTACGAGGATTGGCTTCACTTCGGATCCGTTGCCCGCGCCCGATAACACGCCGAATAATCCAGGCCAGCAGCAACAATACGATGATACATCCAATGACCCATAGGGTCACATTTTCACTCCAATTCATAGCTCTTCTCCTTGTTCATTCCTATGTTCTATCCAACCTCTTACGCAGATATGGCTTATCACCGCACTAAATATATCAGACTTCCACCTTCATCGAAAGAAGATGAAATCCCTGTAACCGTTATAATTCATCAAACAAAGATAATTTGATATATGAATGATAAAAGGTTACAGTGCGTTCGGTTGAATTCAATATGACATCAATGGTAAAATTCAACAATCGGTTCTATTTTGAACCGAAGAAGAAAGGTGGTTTATCACTTGCATACATCGACCAAACACAAGTCCAAAACATGGGCTGCCCTCATTCTTAGCGGCATGCTCCTCTTCACCATGAATACAACGAGTTACGCTGCTGCCTCACCCGAATCCATGCCCAAACCCGCGTGGACGTCATCTTCCCTGATGCTGTCTGAAGCCAATACAGAGAAAGATGTCCTGATCAAGGAAATCCATGCTGTGCCTTCGAAAAATCTCGTATATGTGCATGCTGCCCAGTCTGTGACCAAAACAAGCAGCAAAACGACACTGGACTGGCAACTGGACTCTCTTCAGGCATTCGATGCGACAACTGGACAATTGAAGTGGAATACGATATTCCATGAGAAAAGTGGTCCTTACACCACCTTCTCCGATTCGATATATGCCAGCAACGGTACTGCCTATGTATATATGGAATACTCAGACAAAACCAAAAAATTGTACTCATTTAATACATCCGGTAAAACCAACTGGGTCAAAACGGTGAATTCACCTTCGAACATTTCTCTTCTGGATAACGATACGTTGTTGATCGCTTCAAGTCAGGACGCGCAATCGAATGGTTCGGTTCGCTCAGCCATCTCGTTATATGACAAGAAGGGTAAGCTGATTACCGAAAAGACGATTAACGGTGCTGTGCTTAAGGCTGATCATGGTCGAATTGTAGTGGATGCCAGCAAACAAACCAAGGTAGGCAACTTCTGGCAGCCAGCAGCGAATCCCAAAGTGGAGATCTATGATCGTACGCTGAATCGTCTGTCCTTCTATCAATTCCCGGCTAATGCGAATACCCAAGGAGATGGCGGCGGTGAATCGCTGGCTATTCTTGATGATGGTTCCATCATTATGCGTGCCAATTTCGAGAGCACGGGTAACCGACTGATGGGCTTTGGCACCGATGGCAAGCTCGCTTGGGGACGTGCCATTGCTGGTGATGCCTACATCCAGACGGCTGGCAACAGCTATACGGTCCTTACAGGGCAGAAGCTGGAACTGTACACCATGAAAGGCAAAGTGACTGAGCGTACGTTCAAGGACGCACAACCTGCATTGATGCATGTCGATCAGACGCAGGATGGTCAGTACCAGCTTGATTTTGCCAAAATGGGATATATTCTTGATCCACTCACGCTGGAAGACGTGCATATCTACACGACCAGTGCCTCCGTTCCTTCATTAGAAGGTGTCTCTACTTATGTGGATGATGTCATCTATTTCATGAACGATGAGACATTGTCCAAATATGTACTGAAGTCCAATCCTGCAAAATAAATTCTTGATTCAATAATAAGCCGGGAGAGTTCCATAAGGAGCTCTCCCGGCTTATTGCATGGGTAGGATAGAATTATCCTATTTCCAATTCTCGTCTATAAATTCGTCCCGTCCGGATAATGCACGGTCTTCCTTATAATGTTTCTCGTTTTTCTTGTGGTAATCCTGATGATAGTCTTCAGCCGGATAGAATACGACGGCATCCCGAATTTCCGTAACAATCGGCTGATTGAATCGTCCGCTAGCTGCCAGTTCCTGCTTGGACTGTTCGGCAAGCTCACGCTGACGTTCATTATGCACAAAGATCGCTGTACGATACTGTGTCCCCCGATCCTGGAACTGTCCTCCGTCATCCGTCGGATCAATCTGTGGCCAGTACAGCTCCAGCAGTCGTTCATAGGGGAATACATCCGAATCAAATGTAATCTCAACCACTTCGACATGCCCGGTTTCCCCGGTTTTGACCTGCTCATATGTTGGATTCTCGACGTGACCGCCAGCATAACCCGATACAATACCATGAATGCCCGGTTGTTCTTCAAACGGTGTAACCATACACCAGAAACATCCGCCGGCGAATGTAGCTTTTTCCATTCCGTTCATCCCCTCTTATCGAAACTACCTTTTACACTTACCACTCCGATGACAGAACAACCTTCTGATCGCTGTTATTCCCATATTTTTTATATTTGGCTTTACAAGGAGAAAATCTGGTGATAAAGGCGAACGCTCCGCTTCTTCAGGTTATTTCTGTCCTCTACGTTCTCGTGTAAATGTTTAGTCCAATTTATATAGATAGCTATTACGCATATCTTTATATATTTTAAAACAACAAGAGGTTGATTGAAAGCCATGGTTATGGCTCTCAATCAACCTCTTCATTAGTAATGCATTTGGCTGATAACTAATTCAAGAAATTATCTTAAGTAAGTTACCCCCGACTACGACCCATTGAACGGAAGATCAAGCTTACGATCGCTACAAGAACAATCGCACCGATCAATGCAGGTACAATGTGGAATCCGCCCATCTCAGGACCCATATCGCCCAAGATTACTCCACCTAACCATCCACCGATGAAACCAGCAATGATGTTACCAATAACACCACCTGGAATGTCACGACCAACGATCAAACCTGCCAACCAACCAATGATACCACCGATAATTAATGACCATAACCAACCCATATCATTCACCTCTAATTAAAGTTTTTGTTGTTGTCTGTCTACTATTAACCGCTACAGAAGCATTTAAACAATTGGCATGAAAATTATTGCATATTACCGTTTGTTTACGATGCACCCTGCTCTGCAAAACAGGCCTTAGCCCAGTATGGAAACAGATCGCGTTACTTTCCGGCATCTCACCAGCTCAGGGCTGCGTTATGTACCTCCCGAAAGTCATTGTATGTTACAGCAGACAAGGTTAGTATCACCAATTGAGGTAGGATTATTTATAAAATCGCGTCTTATTATCGATTGGATTGGTTAGGTCTGATCAATAAAATCCTGCACGTCCCTTACCCGGCTGTGCCAGCCAAGTATGTTTGTGACTCTTGTCCAGCTCACCACGCATCGACTGAATGACTTTCACAATGTCTGTCTGTCCATTCTGATGCCATTCCAGCGCAGCGCTGACATACAACTCACCCAGCTGCGCTAGAGAGAACGTGTCGGTCAGGCGAGCAGCTTCAATTGTTCCTTCTTCACCAGCAAATACGGTGAAGCCCCGTTGCCGCAAATATTGCAGGCGCAGCGCTTCATCTGGCAGCGGAATTTCGTAAGCCCGGTCGAACCGTCCAGCACGGTTCATGAGGCCCGGATCTATTTTCTCCGGATAATTCGTTGTCCCGATCAGGAAAATGCCTTCTTTCGACGTAGCTCCATCCAGTGTATTCAGGAAAAAGGAACGGACTTCATCCGGCATCGAATCGATGTCCTCAATGATCAACACCATCGGTGCCAGCCGTTTGGCAGCCTCGAACACTTCACGCACTGATTCACTGTTGGTATACTCCGTAATCTGCCAATACGCAGCCGGTCCCGGGATACTTCCAGCAATGGATTTCACCAATGTGGTCTTGCCGTTTCCGGGGTGTCCATACAATAGAATTCCCCGTTTGTACGGGATATCATAATCTCGGTAAAAAGAACGATCCGCTTCGAAGAACTGATCCAGCGAACGGAAGATATCCTGCTTGATCTCCGCCGAGAGAACAACATCCTCTCTTCCCACGGAACGAGTAATGGATTCGACATGACGATCGCTTCCATTCCGGGCATCCGTGTATACCGTCACCTTTTTCATATTTTGCTGACGTTCCCGTTCGCGGACACTTCCCAGAAACTGCTTCATCTCCTCATCACCGATGGCAAAGACAAAGTCTTCACTGTAGATCCCATTCTCCCGGAAAAATGGAACCCGTACGAGCGCAACGCCCCATTTCGGATAGGCAAATACGTTGTTGCGAATGGAGTAATGCACACCATAAGTCGGCACATCTCCATCATCGTTGTAATGCAAGGTCTGAAGCTCCAGATCTTCGAATATGCGGGCTACCAATTCCACTTCGTCACTGCCATTTTGCAAGTCTTCCCGGAGTAACTCCCAGTATTCATTGTTCGGGTCAGAACTGGCATAGAGCTTGTATTCAACCCCATAGCGCTGATGAAGCGCCTCACTGATTCCACGGATCAGCCTTGAATAGATGGCGTACCCTTCCACTCGAATTCGGGTATCATGTTGTTCGTCATAAGTATAGATTGCCTGGGTTGGATCTGTTTGTTTTTCGTTTATTGTCATTATTTCGCTCCCTTTACCGCTATAAGCGGTTTGCATTTGGCTACAACCTGAGCCAGGCCTGCGCCGGTAACACTGTCTATAATTTCATCTACATTTTTATAAGCCTGAGGTGATTCATCAATAATGGATTCAAGTGAACGCTGGTTTACCACAATCTCATCTTCTGTCCCCACGCCCAGTGCCGATGCAAAATCTTCCACCGAAACCAGTCGTTTCGTTGCTGTCCGTGAACGGATCCGACCCGCACCGTGACATATTGAATAATAATTATCAGCACCCTGTGGCTGACCCACCATGATATACGAAGCAGTTCCCATAGAACCGGGAATAAGGGCCGGATGTCCTGTTGCCAGATAAGGCTTTGGATTGTCCGGGTGCCCTGCCGGCAACGCACGTGTCGCACCTTTACGATGCACAAAAACGGAACCTTGGTCTGCATGAGATTCCTCCCAGGCATAGTTGTGCATCAAGTCGTATAACGTACGGAATTCACATTTGGAACCAAACACATCCCGGAATGCTTCGCGAATAGCATACGCAATCAAGTGACGATTGACAACAGCGTAATTCAACGCAGAATACATCATGTTCACATAATGACGACCTTCCGCATGCTCAAGTGGAGCAAATACCAGTCTGGGATCGGATGTACCCAGGTTAAGCCGCTGCATGACTTTGGCGATCGCTGACGAACTCGTCTGACTGACATAACCACCCCATGCACGAGAGCCGGAATGAATCATGACCACAACCTGTCCATCGTACAATCCCCAAGCTTCGGCGATTTCACGATTCTCTTCAGCAATCTCAATCGCCTGGATCTCAGCAAAATGATTTCCTCCACCCAGTGTACCAAGCTGACGATGCGAACGATGCCACGTCATATCAGGAACATGGTTTAACACATCCTCATCGTAACTGAACTTGCTGCTTTCCACATGTGTCATTGAGGTTGATTTTTTCGGGGTATAGCTGTCGGGAATATACTTTTTAGGTAACCCATGCAATCCTTTACGAACAATATGTTCCAGTCTGATATCTGAATAATGACCTCGCTGGTTTGCCTCCATCGGCAATACTTTCTCAATGGTCTTGACGAGTTTGCGGCGGAGCTTGATGTCTTTCAACTCGTCCTTGTGCAAGTTCGTCATATGCACTCTCATGCCACAGCCAATGTCACTGCCCACGATAGAGGGAGATACATATCCACTCTGCGCATCCCACACGGCTGTTGTTCCGATGCAGGTACCTACACCGACATGCACGTCTGGCGTGTAACTCATATAAGAGATTCCCGGAATCTGCAGATTATTGTTCGCCATCTCGAATACCTTGTAATCGAGCGAGGAGAAGAGCTGTTGCGCCGCATATACGGTTAGATCGCCTGCAGGCAATTTCACTTCATGCCGGTAGGCACCTGTTAATTCGTTTGGATTGGTAAATAAATTAAATTCTGTATTCATAAAAGTGTATTATTCCTTCCTGTACGTTCAGCAAATTCGGTTTGCTGATTCATCTGTAAAATAAAACTAAAAAAAGCCATAGGCTAGTCGCCCATGACTTCTACTAATGACAATAACGGAGAACAGAACAGCATGAACATGCTATGTGTCTGTCATCCATCGCTATAATATAAGCGAAGAACGCATATCGATTATAAACTGCTAAACGATATGCCTATCCCCTATGTCGACCGTATGAGGCCAATGAGACGATGAGCCGGATATGCAGTTGTGTCTACGTTGCGCCCTGTTTGATTCAAATCATAACCAAGCATCATGTCTCTCGGCCTCCCTTCGTTAATGTTAGTCTTATATTAAGGGGACTCGATTTCATGTGTCAACCCTTTTCTTGGAAATTGGACCATGGTGCAGATTACATATGTAAACAAAAACAGGAGACTGTCCTAAGACAGCCTCCTGTTTTTCTAATAATAATAATGATGTTGTTAGCGTAACATGATTATTACAGTCCTGCTTGTTTTTCCAACTCTTCAACCGGATTTTCGTCTTCTTTTTCAGGAACTTTGGAAGACAGGAACCAACCACATACCGCAATGGTGATCAGTACAATATAGAATCCGAATTTCCAAATTTTATTTTCCGGGAAATGCTCATCCAGAACACCCAATGAAGGGTGTGCCAGTGTAATAACTGCCAGCTTAACCCCTACCCAACCTACGATCACAAAAGCCGCAACTTCAAGCCCTGGACGGGAATGAAGCAATTTCACAAAGTATGTGGCTGCAAAACGCATGATCACAAGTCCGATGAATCCACCGAGGAAGATAACGATAAACTGTCCACCGTCAAGTCCGCCAATTGGAGGCAATCCACTTGGTGGCAACGCCACGGCCAAAGCAACAGCAGCCAGAATGGAATCGACTGCAAATGCGATATCCGCTACTTCAACCTTGAAAACGGTCATCCAGAAACCGGATTGTTTTTTCGGTTTCTTCGGCGTTGAATCAGCTGCTTCATCTGTTTTATTTCGACTACCCAGTATCTTTTTAACGATGTGGTTAATCGAAATGTACAGGAGATACAGGGCACCGATCGCTTGTACTTGCCATACATCGACGAGGAAAGAGATCAGGAACAACGAACCTAAACGGAAAACAAATGCACCCATCAGACCATAGAACAACGCTTTTTTGCGCTTATCTTCAGGTAAGTGTTTAACCATAATTGCGAGTACCAATGCATTATCTGCTGCAAGTAGTCCTTCAAGAACTACTAAGACGGCCAGCACCCACCCATATTCCAATAATAATGAAACTTCCAACATTGACTCCTCCTTAATATCCTTATGATGTACAAAAAAAAGGACCTTTACCATCACTGGTAAGGTCCTTTTATATCCACAAAAAGAGACCTTTACCGAGCATGAAAACTTGGTAAAGGTCTCGCTAACAACAAGATTGCTGCCAATAAAGCCGGGGATATGATCCCGAATTGACGACTTTACTGTAAAAGCTACTCCCCTTTAACAGGAATATGTAGTTTTAGTTGGAACGGGTTGTTTAACCTGTACTCATCATATTTCATAACGTTAAATAAAGTCAAGCTTTATTTAATTGATGGTACAGCTTACGGAATACGACAACATCGTAGATCATGTTCCCCAGCGGAATAAAGGAAACAAAGAATAGCGCAATTGGACGACGCAGACGCCACTTCTGTGAAGTGTACAAACTCACCATAAATAATAAGTACATTAAAAACAAAAAACCGTATAAATTTCCAAACCATGTGACAGCCTGCGGTATAATCCCCGCATCTCTTAATGGAAAAGCAACAAACAGCAGCAATACGTACGAAATGCCCTGCAACCACAACAGCAGCCGGAAACGCCCCAGCATAGAATGTAACATCATTTTCCTCCTGCTTCTATACATGTAACGAATTCAATAGTTCCCGTACAGTATATCACAAAAGACGAATATTTCTGCTTCAACCCAAACAGCAGATTATTCCTGCACCCTCATATGGGTGGTTCGCCGGCCTGTTCGAAGGAGCCAAATGCTTCCGCTTCTCATAGGATATATGACGAAGAATGTTATCGATGTCGGACAAGGAGGAGCCTGTTAATGAAAATAGCTATGGTTGCACCCGAAAAATTGCCTTTGCCGGGAAACGGTTCAGTGGAAATCTGTATTCTGGGAATCGCTCGCGAACTTGCACACCGTCATCAGGTGACCATCATAAGTCGTCAAGTGACAGGTCTCGCCAACATGGAGCTAATGGACGGTATCACCATTCAACGTGTCTCTGCATCTAGTCCTGTTGGGTACACCAAAGCAGTAATACGTTTGTTATCCAAACAACCTTATGATGTGATTCAAGTGGACAACAGGCCCCGCAGCATGGCTGCCATTAAACGCGCTTTCCCTCGCACACCAGTTGTGCTCTATCTTCACTCGTTAACGTTCGCTCAGCCCGGACCTGCAAGACTCGCATTGATGAAAAAAGCCGATTGGATTGCCGTCAACAGTCAATCCCTGAGACAAAGGCTAGGTCGCCGATTTCCGCTCGTAAAACGCCGGATGAGTGTTGTTCCACTAGGTGCAGATTTAAGCCGCTTCAGACCTGCTGAGTCCAGTGAAGAACAGCTTCGCCTGCGTACACAATTTGCAATAACTAAACCATTCTCTATTCTGTATGTCGGTCGGCTCATCCCTGGCAAAGGTGTAGACGTATTAATACGTGCCACTGCCCTTCTTCAGCAAGAGACGCCTGTTCAACTGGTTATTGCAGGCAAAGGGCCTCCATACTATGTGCGTAGACTTCGAGAGCTTGCTCGAAAACAAAAAGTCCATATATCCTTCCTCGGTCAGATAAACCATGAATATATCGACCAGTTGTATCGGGCAGTCGATTGCCTGGTCTGCCCCTCTCAAGAACATGAAGCCTTTGGCCTGGTTAATGTTGAAGCGATGGCTTCGGGATTACCCGTCATTGCTTCAGATAACGGAGGTATTCGTGAAATTATTGAATCAGGTATCAATGGATACCTTGTTACCTCTTTTGAACGCCCCCAACGTTTTGCTTCTTGCCTGTACAAACTTGCAAGCAATCCGGCTTCTGCCGAAATGTTAGGCAAGGCTGGTCGAGACAGCGCAATGGCACATTTCAGTTGGGCGAGAACAGCCATGTATCTGGAAGCGACCTATACCAGGCTCATCCGTGAATGAGCCTCCTTCTGTTTTGATAATCATCCTGCCCCATAAGAAAGACGCTCTTTAGGATGATCAAGCTTTTTCACGAGATTGCCATCCGGTGATAAAAGAATCCATTTGCGGAATGGGAATTTGGCTCATCTCAATTAACTCCATAATAACCAGATCTCTCATCATGAAGCGCACTTTGGCACACGTTAGTTGATGAAAAACATCATAGAATGCCGTCCCGGTCCAACATCCATGCGGTACGACAAGCGGATCATTAACGATATAACCTACGGCTCCAATCGGGGGAATAACAACCTTAATCGCTTGATGGTCCAAACGATTATCTGGATCTTTGACGAGATACACGGTGTCCCCCACATGTAAAGCTTGCACTCCATGGAAATGCTCCATCCCATACATAGCTGCGAATAATTTGGTGCTCATATCACCTGCTCCTTTTCCTGTATTCTCCATTTTGAAAATTTCACAAATATACTTCGTTATCATAATGCTCCAACCACTCCACGAGTTGCCTGCGTATCTCTTTACGAAACTCACGAGGTTCAAGTACCTCTGCCTCGGGTCCGAATTGATACAACCATTTCAAAAACTCTCGGCTGCTATTCAGTGTCACTTCAAATAACAATCCCCCATCCGACATATCCGTCATTCGCGGGCGAACAAACATCTCTTCTTCTTTTATGTAGGGGGCCACTCTCTCAGAGAATCTTACCTTGAAATGGATATGTTCGTCGCCACGGTCAATGGACCATGTGTTCTTCATGTACTGCGTTATGTTGAAATCACCCTTGTCGAATTCGACATGTGTTCTCTCCACATCCAGAAAGCGGCTAATTCGAAACAATCGGACTTTTTGTAGCAAATGACAGTATCCAATCAGATAAAAACGTTGATCCCGCGGAATAAGATAATAAGGATCGATATCCCGGACCGTGATCTCATTTCTAGTCAGCGTATGATATTGAGTGCGAATCGTTTGCCGACTTAGAATCGCTTCGATGATGGGAATCAGCAAATTAGGGTCTTTTCCTTCCTCACGATAAGCTGGCGTGCCCATCCGAATAATTCCCGCAATATTCTCTACAATGTCACTGTTTCTTGATTTTAATTTGGTATGAGCTGACATGACCTTGTCAAAAGCTGAATCAAATTCAGCAGGTAACTTGGAGGTATCAACTACGGACGGAAGCATGGAGAAAACCATCGCTTCCTGTTCAGTAAAGTCTAACGGATACATCGCAAACTCACCAATAAATCGGTAACCCTTGCCGTATCCTTCATTCATAATCGGGGCGACCCTGTCCAAAATCCGGAGATCACGATATATCGTGCGTACAGTTGTACCGCATTTCAGCGCCAACTCCTTGGCGGAAATTCCGGGATTTGCTTGTATAGCCTGAAGTATACGCAGCAGACGAATTAATTTCTCTGTCATGTAGTTTCTCCCCTTCGATATTTTATCGGCAAGGAAAACTAGTTCCTTTAGTACAGAACTAAATCTTTAGTCCCAATATTATTTTCGCAATTTCACCGTTTGTATATAGTTCAATTGCACTCTTACCCCCTTTTAATATACATTCTCTTACTTGCTTGCGTA
Source organism: Paenibacillus sp. SZ31 (assembly GCF_012912005.1). GTDB lineage: Bacteria > Bacillota > Bacilli > Paenibacillales > Paenibacillaceae > Paenibacillus. The sequence continues at coordinate 125,086 of NZ_JABBEA010000012.1, read as the reverse complement.
AAATATTAACCCAAAAGGCCTTATACCTAAGCCTGAAAGCCTATACAATTTTCTAAAAATAATACAAAAAAGCCCTGATCTCTACAAAGAGACAAGGCTTTATTCGGAATTACTGGTTATACAACGGTAATAATTGATTCATCACATTCGCCATATGCTCACAGAGTTCAGGAATATCTCCCATCTGGTCTTCATTCACACTGCGGTCAAAATATACGTGTGCCGTGACGTTATACGTGCTTGGCTGTTCATCAAAGATATATCGGATATTCTGGCATACCTTCTGCTCAGGCCAGCTCATCTGCAATATCGAACGAATCGCTGGGCACTGCGTCTCTGGCTCCTTCACAACCATGCCAAACCGAAGTTCCAGACGGCATCCCGGATGTGTATCAGGCGTCTCCAAAATCTCGGCTGCAAGCTCCTCAAGGGAACTGCTGAGCACGACTTCGCCTGTTACTTCAGGACGATTCCTGAGACAGAATTGTAACATGAACTCTCTGGACATTACCGCCATCTCCAGCCGATCTTTACGCCCCTTAATCTGAATACGCTCATCCAGGTTATCCATATCATAGAGATGATTCTCAAACCCGACTTTCAGATTGTCATACACCGTTGGATCAAACATTGAAATAAACCCACTTTCTTATCCTTTAACCTGTATTGTAGTACATTCTCATTTTTCATGCGAACGATGTGCCTATTGAACTCTCTTGCTCGGCAAACAAAAAAAAGCCCAGTCACTAGGACTGGGCTTTGGTTATGCATGAGATCTGGCAAGATCCCGTAGCTTGGCTTATTCTTCTTCAGCTTTTTCTTCAGCTGCCGGTTCAGCTTCCTCAGCAGATGCTGTTGGCTCTTCCTCAACCGCTTGTGGCGGCATAACGGAAGCGATAATGGATTCAGCTGATGTTACGAGTGTCAAACCTTTATTCAGTTTGATATCCGCAGCAGTCAAGCGATCACCAATGTCCAATCCGCTCACATCAACCTCAATAGAAGTTGGCAGATCTGCTGGCAAACCTTCTACTTCCAATTGTGTTTCCTGTGTCTGGAATACACCACCAGCTTTCGAACCGGCTGCTGTACCCTGGAAGTCGATCGATACACTTACGCTGATCGGCTTGTTCTTGGAAATTTGCAGGAAGTCTACATGAAGCAAACGTCCGTTACGCTCTTGCTGATCCTTGATCAGCACTGGAATCGTTTTACCGCCCTCAACATTCAAGTTGAACATCTCGGAGCGGCCTGTGCGTGCCACTTTCAGCACTTCTTTTTCATCTACATGTATGGAGGAACCTTCTTGTCCCGGGCCGTATACGACAGCGGGAACTCGTCCACCTTGTCTTAACAGGCGCAGTGCTGCACCTTTCTTTTCCGTTCTTGGCGTTGCTGTAAGTTGAGCCATTTTTCCGTTGGATTTCATGATTGAACATCCTCCTTCAAGGGATCACTACATTATATTTGTTGGAAAGCGCTAAGGCTTCTCTCGTAGACCATAATGGTCTTTTTTTCTTTGGCCGAATCGTGGGCCATATCTATATTTACCCCAATGATAGAGGATCTCAAACACGGAACAGGATAATTCTTTATTTTTTGACATGCCAGACTTCTTATAATCAGACCAAAAAAGCAGTCGGAATCTCTTCCAACTGCTGGTTTATCAAGGGTTTTGACGAACTACCTTATGATGTTATTAAAAAGAACGTTATGCACTATTACGCCCCTCTGAATTATCCCTTTCGCGAATGACCTGCATCTCGTCTGACCCACTGCGGACCGTAATGTGTACATCTCCATCTTCAGGTACGATATCCACGTAACGATCTCCGCATGTATCTTTGGCCTCCCACTCGTTCAGTCGAATGATGAGTCCCAAGTGATGCAAACCTGGAGCTACGCGGAAACGGGCTTCAGTGGCATTTCCAACTTGTTCCAGTCGTACCGCTCCGTCTTCCATACCTGTGCCCCATACCCAGACATCCCAACCTTCATAATGCTGGTCTTCCCGTTCGTATCGGAGCGTGACCGTTCGCGAAATCTGTTTATGAATGGTTACGCCAAGCGTTGCCCGGATCCCTCCAGATTCAGCAATAATATGGGTTGCTCCAGGTGTCATCGCACGTACGATCCCCGCTGCACTCACTGCTGCCAGTTCCGGATGAGAGGAGCTCCAACGTATGTTTGAATCCTGAAGCGGCTGACCGAATTGATCAAGCACCAATGCACGGAAGCGGCTAATTCGAGTCATGTACATGACAGGTTCGCCCACAATTTCGATTCGCTCTGCATGACGATGATCCACCTGTAACATACAGGTTGCCGTTATCTCCCCACAGTGGACTGTAATCGAAGCTTCCCCACATTCCAGCGCTTGGATTGTTCCATCAGGTTGTATCCGAATAATATCCGGCTCTGAAGAAGTCCAGGTAACCGGGGCATTCTCTACCACATTGCCGATGCTGTCCCTTACAATGGCTCGCAGTTGAGTGGTCTCCTTCGGACTGTATACCTGACGTGGAAAACTAATCTCCAGGGTAGCCGGTTCAGCGCCTCCAGGATGCTCTGTGTCATACAAAACCATCAATGACCACCGTTCTACCTGAACAGTGCCACGAACGGTCTCGATCAGATCTGTACCTGCCTGATGATCGTTGACCACAATATGCCAGTCACCTTCCCCCAGGTCCACATGCTGCTGGTGTTCCGTTCCGTTATATATGACCATAATCTGATTCCAGGTATCCTGATTCGCTCCATCCTGAAGTATAAAAGCAACCACATTGCCGTCGCCACGAATCACACGAAGGTGATTACGTACCTGTTCGGCATCAATCATACGAAAGGCGGGATGAGTACGTCGCAGATGAATAAGACCACGGTAGTAGTCAAACACCGGTCTGAACCGCGATTTATTGGCCCATGTGATGGTGTTCACCGCATCCCCGCTCCGATAACTGTTATGATCACCGGCTTTGGATCGGAGCATCTCATCCCCTGCATGCAGAAACGGAATGCCCTGAGAGGTAAGTAGAATACCGGAAGACAGCAACGAACGACGAACCATCTCATGATCCATTACATCATCCACATCGACATATCGATAAGGATCTGCTGCTTTTACAGCCGACTCCGCACTTCCGCCTCCAACGGGCTGTCCGTCCTTCCATACGGGAAAACCTAATTCATGTCTGAGATTCATTGTGGTCGCAACTTTATCCCATAAATTGAGATTGTCATGGGCAGTCACATAATTGACGGTTTCTACAGGTGAAGATGTAAAATCATCCAATGCTCCTGCTAATCCCCTAATAAGCTCATATTCCTGTCCTCCGGCACCCGTGACAAACCCTCTGCCACTGCCATCACTATCTCCCTTGATTGCACTGCGAAAATGATCATTAAATACAGCAAATCCCTGACCTCGCTGGGTTCCTTTTAACGTTTTGCGGTCCAAAGGTGAATCTCCACCCGTCCAGGGTTCCCCATAGATCAGAAACGCCGGATCGACCTGTTCCCGCAGCTCGCGCGTTAATTCATTCATCGTTTCCGTATCAATCAGGGCCATGAGGTCAAATCGAAATCCGTCCACATGATATTCCTCTGCCCAATATCGGAGAGAATCCAAAATATATTTTCGCACCATTGGTCGTTCGGTCGCCAATTCATTGCCTACACCAGAACCATTACTGAGGGTACCATCCTCCCGATAACGATAATAATAGCCTGGTACAATCCGTTCAAAAGGTCCCTCTTCCACGCTATACGTATGGTTATAGACCACATCAAGTACAACGCGAATGCCTTGTCTGTGCAGTGATTGAACGAGGGATTTGAACTCTCGAATGCGAACTGCCGGATCACGTGGATCTGTCGCATACGAACCTTCGGGTACGTTATAATGCTGGGGATCATATCCCCAGTTGTATGGTGCTCTGACATTTGAACCCACATCCGCCGTAGCGAGTTCATTCACCGTCTGATAATCCGCTACAGGCATAAGATGCACATGAGTGACGCCCAGTTCGGCAAGATGGTCTATCCCAATGCTATTGCCTGCTCGATCTGTCAATCCGGATGCCGTGAATGCCAGATATTTCCCCTTATACGGAATATCTGCATGGGGATCCGAGGAAAAATCACGGACATGCAACTCATATAACACGGCATCGACAGGACGCAGAAACGCAGGTTTGACATCCAGGTCCCAATCGACCGGATTGGTGGTCTCAGGATCGATAATGGCTGTTCGTTGCCCATTAGCTGTTACCGCTCTGGCATACGGATCAGCAACCACTTCAATCCGCTGATCATCATGGATGATTCGGTACATATAAAAATGTCCTGCCCAATCGCCATATAGCTCCAGATTCCATATTCCGTCCGCATCGCGCGTCAGAGTATGTTCCTGTCCACCTTCATGATCTTGTACTTTGCCACTATCGTTGTAATGACCTTCATCTTCAAAAACCAATATATAAACCTGTTGTGCCGTAGGTGCCCACAATTTAAAAGTACTTGCTGCACGAGTATATGTTAAGCCAAGATCGTTGCCATCGTAACGAAAAGAAGTCCATTCCGGCATCGTTCCCACCGCCTTTATATCCATTGATTTCGTGTTGTCCCGATGTTACGGAGTGGGACGTGATTTGTCAACCCGGGGTTGTCTGTACTCATCATATCGGTTCGATTCAAGTATTCAATTAGCAATCGCTTTCAAAATATAGATATGTAAACAAGCGCCATAGATTGACAGCATTTGTACCTGTCCCGACAAAAAAAGTTTGAAATATATAAGAATATTTGCAGAACGAACGTGGTAAGAACGAAAACTATGCTAAACTACGCACAAATATGGCGGACGTCTAATAAAGATCGAGTATGACGAAGTCCTCCTACGATAAAGACAGTGCTTTTTCACTGGACACAAAATCCCCCTTTCCGAACGGAAAGGAGGATTGATTTATATATTTTGTGACAATCAGGACTTCGAATACATCACCGTCATGGATAGTGCATTCACATTAACCTGTCCGTCCTGCACGATACGTATCGCATCGACATCGGCTTTCCCTTCCTCTACGACCACATTCCATGTCCCTGTGGGAACAAAGACGGTACGGGTTTCTTTTGCAGCATTATAGATGACGACAATGCGTTCCCATGAATCGCTGACGGCCGCACCTTCCAATTCATAGGCTAGTACACCATTACCTTTTTCAAGTAGACGAACATGCTTCTCGATCTCTTCCCGTGTACGAAGCCGAAAGGCTGGATGCTCTCGCCGAAGACGGATCAGCCCATGGTAATAGTCAAACACCGGCTTGAACTGCCGCTTTCGCACCCAATGAATAGCATTAACTACGTCACCACTTTGATGGCTGTTGGCATCCCCATATTTGCTACGAAGCAGCTCATCTCCGGCTGCAATCAAGGGGACACCCTGGGAGGTTAGCACGATACCATTGGCAAGCAGACAACGTCTAACGGTCTCATTCTCCAGAATGTGATCCGGATCAATCTGCAGGTAAGGCTTGGCCTTCTCTACAGCCTCTTCCACACTTTGGCATCCCCGGATACTTCCATCCTCATCATAGGTGAGGAAATTCAAGGTATCATGGAGTCCTTGTGTACGTGCGACTTTGTCCCACAGGTTGAGATTATCATGCACCGTTACATAGTTAATGGTTTCGGATGGACCATCCGCAAAATCATCGATTGCTCCCCGTACGCCTGTCCACAATTCGCCTTCTTTCCCGTCCGCGCCCGTCGCAAATCCCGTACCCGTTCCATCGCTGTCTCCCTTGATCACTCCGCGGAAATTATCGTTAAACACGGCGAAACCAGCACCGCGCTGTGCTCCTTTTAGAGTCATATCATCTCCAAGCGGCGAATCCAGTGCACCCCATGGTTCACCATATAACAATATGGATGGGGATACTTCGGCGTGTAACTCCGCTGCAAGCTGTTTCATCGTAGTTGTGTCGATCAGGCCCATTAGGTCAAATCGAAAACCATCCACATGGTACTCCTCTGCCCAGTAACGGACCGAATCGATAATAAACTTGCGAACCATGGCACGTTCAGTAGCCACCTCATTGCCTGTACCTGAACCATTACTATAAGTCCCATCAGGATTCTGGCGATAGTAGTATCCGGGTACAAGTTTTTCAAACGAGCTGCCTGCCGTATTAAACGTATGATTATATACCACATCCATAATGATACCTATTCCCTTGTTATGAAGGGCAAGCACCATTGATTTGAACTCACGAATTCGTGTCTCCGGATCATCTGCACGTGAGGCATAGGAACCTTCCGGGACATTGTAATGAAGTGGATCATATCCCCAGTTATAGTTGGAGGCATCAGACGTATCACCATCCACCCTGGATTCATCCACTGTTGCAAAATCAAATACAGGCAGCAGATGCACATGGGTGATTCCCAGTTCAACCAAATGATCGATCCCCAGCGTGTTGCCCTCCGAATCGCGCAGCCCCGTCTCGGTAAAAGCCATGTATTTGCCTTTATTCGTTATGCCAGATGATGAGTGAATGGAAAAATCACGCACATGCAACTCGTATAAGACTGCATCTACAGGACTGATCAATTCCGGACGAACATCCTCACTCCATCCAATCGGATGCGTCTGCTCCAGTTTTACAATTACACCCATTTCTCCGTTCATGGTCACCGCTCGTGCGTATGGATCTACCGCAGTCGTTGTATGTCCATCTTTGAAAGTAGGCTTGTACATGTAACGGTAGCTACTTAAATCGCCCTCCAGTTCGAGAACCCAGACGCCTTGTTCTTTTTTTCGCATGGGTAACGCCTGCTGTTTACGTTGATTGGGCTCTTCCTCGGGGGTCCCCCCTGTCAAAGGTGGATACAGAAGTAGTTCCATCTGAACAGCTAACGGTGACCAGACTTTGAAGCGACAGGCATGTGCTTCTAATGTGACACCCAGATCTCTTCCTTCATATGTATCTTCTGAAAACAATAGTTCCTGCTTATCCTCTTCAATCATGTGTGTTGTTCCCCTCTCGTTGGAAAAATTTTATGAATTAATGGAACGAATGCTCCTTACCCTTTATACCCGTTCTGTTGACCAACCATAATCGAAATTACGCAAAAGAAGACAAACGTCATGTGGATTCACATCACGCCTGCCTTCTCTAGGGGTACAACAATGTCTAATTAATGCGGTACTTGGGATTGGAAATCATTACGGCTGGATTGATCGGCGTGGTACAAAACCACGTCCCCGTCATGCATCGGCCAGCTTCTACCCTGACCATCTACCTGGCTGTTATCGAAACCCTCCATCTGCCATTGATTCATCAACGGGGCATGAATATATTGCAGGTGCGGTGCATTCGTATTGCCGCTGCGCAATGTTTCGATATTGAAGTTAACCACGATGTAACCGTCCCTCAGAAATACCTTTGCCTTCTCATCCAACTGATTTTGTCTGGCGAGCAGTTCTAGATTGGTTCCTTTGGGGACAGCATATACATCCGCTGGCAAGCTATATTCGCCATACCAGCGCTGAATCGCTGCATTCGCCCGATCTACATTAACACCTGAAGGTATATCTGTTTTGGGGCCAATGAGTGTACGGATCTGTGAAGGAAGAATCATCCAGTCATAACGACCTACCCACGTTTTATAATGAGAGGTCTGATCCACGAAACGAACCATATGTTCTGCCATTGTACCCTGATTACGTTCCTCCTCGGACAGTTCATAAGTATACTGATAACGTGCTGTATCGCCTAACTCCATACCGGGCACATTCCTTAAACGTGAATTCAGGATAACAAAGCGTTTTTCTAGATCCTGTGCCGATCCAATACCAATGAGTCGTTCCTGTCCTCGATGGTAATATAAATCCACTTCTTGCCGGGTCGTGCCATCTTTGCTCACAAAAGAGAACGTCGGCGTAATCCGGATACCATCCTGTTTCCCAAACATATTGCCCTTGGTCTTCAGATCAAACTTGAAATGGTACCCTGTCTTCACCGTTGCATTCCGAAAACCCTGTACCGGATGACTGCCGGGACGAATAGGCAGGACATAGGGAGCTAAGTTACCTCGGGGATCTCCGTCGATACCATTTCCTCCGGTCCAGTAACTCACACCTGTTGGTTCCGGACTGCCCATCCGCTTGCGAAACACATTCTCCCAGTTATAGTCTGAAATATCGGTGATATGAAAATCATACAATCGTCCGATGACCTCCACAGCAACGGTATCTGCTGCCACATGATGGGTCAGATTCGTGTTCGCATCCTGTTGTTCCGTAAAGTTTGCAGGTGCATTTTCGGCGATATTACGGAACTCGATCTGGTAATTCCCCTCATCTACCCATACAGGAAGATAAAAAGGGGTGTCCAATTGATTTACCGGAATATCCACCCATGTCAGGGCAGGGATAAACTGACTTCTGGCACCGTTATAGACATCGAATGGGAAACGAACCTGTTTGATCCGAAAATATTTTGCATAATCACGATTTCCATAACCAGGGTAACTTGCTGCATCCAAATGTTGACCTGAAGTTGGTATCCGCACAATGAATGGACGCTCTAAAATAAGTGCAGCCCTGGTCGGATCAGGCATGGTCTTCTGGTTATGCGGCTGATCATCTGACACCCAGGCATAGTTCACAACCGGAGTATGTACCGTCACCGAGTTGATGCCCAGAATGGGAAACTTCTGATCCTGCCCTCCGTTCACATTGCCATGCAGCAGTCCGTACGTAATCTCACCCGTGGTCGGCTGGTTAGCTTTGTTTATCAATGTGTTCTTGATCGTCAGCCGGTTCTGGTACAGAACATAGTCTCCGATCATGCTAGGCTGTGGGATCGTGCCAGGTCTTGGAGCTGTTTTCTCCACCGGAGCAGGGTCCATAATCGTCGCTCCATTAAAGGTTACCTTGTCGTTATTAACGGTGTTCTCTCTAACCTCCGCTTCAGCTTCAGATTGAAACAATGACGTTTCATCTGGCGTAGACGGTTCAGCCGAACCACCCGGAACCCCTTTGATGCCAAGATCAATCTCTCGACATGGCGCAGGTTTCACATGATTAGTAACTGCAGTATCCATAACCGATTGCAAAGTAGGAGGTGTATATTGATTGGGCGTTAGAGTTACGGTGTCACCATAACCTCCTAGCGCATAGTTAGATACCTTTGCCTCATTTAACTTGTATACCTCCAGGTTATCGATCTGCCAATAGCTATATGTCCGTGTTACTTGCATGGATTTATCTCCAGGCACATCAAGTTCTTTAGGCTCAGGAGGTGTTCCTGGATCGCCCTCACCACGAGAGGGTCTTCCCGGAATCGTCCAGGTTTTATGATAAACCCTTTTCACATTCACGGTATAAGTCACCGTTCCGGTCATATTAACCCAACGGTGCTGGAACAGATATCCCTTAGCTAAGACATTGGCATAGAGATCTTCCGAGGTCGGAATACCACGAGTGACATCAAACTTCTCAGCTCCCCGGTCATCTGCCTTCAGCACGCCCCGAACAGATGGGTCCATAACCGCTGCTTCAATCACCGTACCTCTACTTGGTTGGCTGATGGTCACAGGGCATGCGTTCACAGGGTCGCCCCCCGGATCACCACCATTACCGCCTTCTCCATTATCCGTGCAGTCCTTCACCTCAAGCACCTGAGTCCCTTCTTCATCCAGTTGCTGAGCAGGATCAAGAAAATGAGCCTTGATAGTTGTGCTACCCACGATCCCTTTGGTCGTGATTTTGCCATCTGCGCCGATCGTTGCCACATCCAGATTCGAGCTCTGCCACGTCAATTTGGAATGAGCCGTCAGTTTATGAACAGAGCGATCCGGTTTGGTTAAAACCGCTTCCGCCTGTAGGGGTGTGGTATTGGCTTTGCAAGCGTTCGGCAGATTCACCACGAGTCCTGGCTCAGACGTAACGGTTATGGTGGCTGTATCCGAGATAAGGTATGTACCATTGTTCCAGATGGCACGCACAGTGACCGTGCCCGGACTCTCAGCTGTTAACATCCCTGTTTTGAGCTCTATACTCGCAATCGTCTCGTCAGAAGAAAACCATTTGATCTCTGCTTCCCTGCGGGAAACCTCGATGCCCTCACCAAAGGCTGTCGCACCATAACCCTTCGTCTTCACCAAGGCTTCCATCTGCTGGGTTTGTCCTATGGTAAGGGTTGAATCTGGGGTTACATCGATTTCTTTTTCTTCAACCAGATCGCCTTCCCAAATGATATCCATTGGTGTATGGTAGGCTACCACTTGTTTGAGACAACCTTGATTTGTTCTACCACCGTTCTCATAATCATTCCACTCCGTTACTTGGTGTGAACCTCCTGTTTTGGTATTGATTTTTACTATGGTACTACCTTCTCTTATAACCGTAGTACCAACCCCAGTATAGAATAACTGCTTATTGCTTGTTTGATAATCTACACTCTTAATCCGAATATTTTCTACCATTCGCTGTGTAATTCTTTGGGATTGGAACTCTGGCCAATATTCAGCAGGCCACCTGGAAAAATCGACTTCGTTAGGTATTTCTTTTTCAGCCGGAAATGGTCTAGAGCATGAATTACTATTAAGGTTATTCGAGAATGTTGGTCCGTTAGTGTGATCTGCCCTGAAGCTACCATTATCAAGCTGATACCAATAAACACCTGGATTTGCTACTCTTTCTAACGACTGTATTGTATTAGATATTTCTTGTTTCTTGGGCCCATACGGATCCGAGCTTGCAGCTTCTATAGGCGATGATAAATTCAAACATAGTATATTAAAAAGAAAAATCAAGATAACAATTAAGGATTTCTTCTCACCATTAACCCACAATAATACTTCACCACCATTTAATACTACTTACATATTTTGAATTTGTAGAACATTTTCACTTTTTTCATTAAAGATATATGCCCCACTTTTTCCATCCAAAACGGATGTGATCCAAAATCTCTTCTTTACATCTTTCTTAATCAATTCACTCGAATTCTCAGGGATAGTTACCCAGCCATTTTTAGAGGTTTGTTTAAGATCCAATCGATTAAATTGTAAAAAACCACTATATAGACCGCCATTAAAGGTGATTAGATTGGATTTCTCAATTTTTGATGTAAAAGATATATCTGCAAAAGCCATATAATTACCTTTGAAAATATGTGTTTCTGGACCGATAAATAATGGTGCATAGATGCCTTTCGCTTTACCTTGAGTAACATCCACGACGATATATCGATGAAGCGTAACTACACCAGACTTATTAGACAAATTAATTTCTTCTTTAGATATATCACTTACTTTAACTGAATTTTTAGTATAAAAATAATTACTAATCGTCGTTAGATTCGTACCTGTCGTGCCGACCTCTCTCATCTCATTCAAGTCACTGTACTTCCCGGCATCCGTGCCCTCTACGTCCATATAACGCAGTAAAATGGCCGATACTTCTGCACGAGTAGTGGAATCCGCTGGTTTTAATGTGCCATCCTGGAACCCACCCACAATGCCTGTCCCACGTACGAGGGCGAGATAAGGAATCTGCTCGGCACGAATGGTACCCCGGTTCACTTCCGGTGTGGGGAGCAACGTGTTTTTCGTATCGTTAAAAGCATCCTGGAAGCTGCTCCCGGACTTAATCAGTCCATTTGCAATCCATTTCATCATCTCGTAACGTGTCAGTTCCGCATTTGGATTGAACCCTTTGGCGTAATCACCAGCGTTAATGAATCCTTGTCCGACAAGTTGGCTAACCGCGGCTTCAGACCAATGGCCCTTGAGATCAGCAAAGGAATTCTGCCCCTCTACCTTCTCTAGTCCAGTCGCACGGGCGAGTATTGTCGCATATTCCCCACGCGTGATTTTGCCATTGGGACGAAACGTTCCGTCCTGGTAACCAGAGATCAGATTTTTTTCATACGCTTTGGCAATTGTTGCTTGAGCCCAGTGGCCCTTGATATCCTTGAACTTGCTAAGGGCAGTGTCACTTGTTCCCGATGCAGCATTCGCTGTTGACGTTAAATGTACGGGGCCAACGGGTAATAGTGTTCCTGCCAATACAGCAGTCGTTAACAACCCGACGATCCAACCGTTCCGTTTTTTCTTCTTCTCGTGTCCTTCAATCTGCTTCTTCAATCTACTCACGCTCCTATGTACCTTAGTATGGGGATGCTTTACTTGGTCAACCTAGTCACTTCTCTTCATAAATAAAACCTAAATTTGACATAATAATCAATATTCTACCATGTTGTACTAGGCTATTGGTATTATTTTTCGTCCATCCCCATCACTTCAAGGCGTGCGCCCCTCCTTCCATAGACCCACTTCATTCGCTTAAAACACAAAAAAAGGCCATGAATCCGCAGATTCATAGCCTTATGCTTTAAGGGTGTGGTCTTTCTTATGATATTGGAAAATGAACTCACTCATAGAATAAACCATATCATTCCATTTGATCAACCTTTTTTTATTCCATCCAGCTTTATTTTCCGTTTAATTCCTTATAGGATGCTTCCAGTTCGGTGATCAATTGATCACCACCAACTTTCCTCCAGCTCGCTATTTCCTGCTCCCAACCAGCATCATCGATTTTACCCATAATGTACTTGGTCTGCGCATCCCAGATCATCTGATCCAGCTCCTGGCCACGCTCAGTATAGATCGCCGAAGACAATGTGAGTGCAGGATTGGCAATGGCGTACTGCTCATTCTCACGTGCCATCTTCGTCCCCTTCATGCCAATCGGGACATCGACCAGTTCAGGTACGTTGTACCCTTCAATGCTTAACAGATTATCCCGGTATGGCTTCACTTCACGCTGATAAGCGTCAAAATCCTTAAGTTCGGTTTTCCCATCAGCAGTCTTGGTGTAGTGCACATCGAGCAATCCACGGAGCTGCAACGCGCTTAATTCCTCATCCATCAACTGATCCAGGAACGTGAGAACCTGCTTCAATTGCTCCTCATCCGTTACTGACGCCTTTGGGATGACCAGCATTCCATAGTTTCCTGGCTCCCCGGCGATTCGGATACCATCGGTTCCCTGGAATGGAGCCACATCAATCTCTCCGTCGGGAGCATTAGGCGTAAGCCGTTGCTGAGAGGACTTTCCGTTCTGGGCCACACCATTCAGCTTCATGCCAATCAGGCCCGAATCCATTTTTTTGTCCGCATCAGAAGGGTCCAGGGCAGGGAAGTCACTATTAATCAGTCCCTCGCTGAACAGTTGCTTGAAGAGTTTCATTGTGTCCACATATTCGGTGGTCAAGAACTCCGGGGTCAGTTTTCCAGCATCATCCACACCCCATTTGTTAACGCCGCCAATACTTACAGCGATCCGCGTCAGTGGGGAAGAGACACCCTCATTATACTTTTTGAATAGCAGTGCACCATACGTATCCTCTTTACCATTCCCGTCCGGGTCATCCTTACGAATGGAGCGCATCACTTCATACCAGTCATCCAGCGTTTTGGGTATATCCAGCTTCAACGTATCAAACCAGTCCTTGCGATATACGATAGCAGTCCGTCCAATATCCCGGAAGTTCGGAATACCGTAGACCTTGCCTTCAATTTTGATATTGTTAAAATAAGCCTCTGATTGGGCAGAAAGGTTCTTATAATCCTTCAGGTAAGGCCCCAGTTCCCAGAACAGTCCCGTTTTGGCGGCATTAAATGTTGTCGGCACATAATTCACTCGCATAATGGTCGGCATCTCGCCTGAAGCAACCATAACGTTCACTTTATCATCAAAAGCAGACTGCGGAATCCACTGTACATTGACATCCGTATTCGTATATTCCTCAATCTTCTGTTCAATCCCGTTCTCCTTGGCCGGTATATCACCAACCTGCATTAAAGAGATGGAAATGGGAAGTTTACCTTCCCCTGCAGCAGGCCCTTTTTCTCCCCCGCAACCTGCAAGCAGCCCAGCGGACATTGCACCAATTACAACGATTCCGCCTAAACGGGACATTGGACCTTTTGGACTCATGAACCATCTCTCCTTTGGATAGCCAAATTGTTCAGCGATCTTGTCTCATTTCACTCAAACCAACCATGTATGCGCTATCATAAATAATCTGAAGAAAAGAACCAGCATTACGCCAGTTCAATCTCCACCCCTGCCATAATGAACGGAGCGACCGACTTCGGATCATTGATTCGAATGGATTCAGTCACATAATACTCGTATGACCCATCACGATATGGGCTTCCTCCGAGACCTGCTCCGCCGTTGCACTGCGTCAGGGACAGCACCCCTTCACGATCCGTTTGCAGCAGATGCTGAAGCAGACCCTGATACCCTTTTTCAGCAACCGCTTTGAACTTGCCACTCAGATATCCTTTACGTACACCCTTGGCCAACGCATAGACAAACATCGAGGTCCCGGAAGCCTCCAGATAGTTCCGCTCACGTCCCGGCTGATCCAGCAGATGTGGCCATAGTCCAGTCCGTTGATCTTGCACATGAACAAGTGCATTCGCTACCCTTTCGAAAATACCAACAATCTGTCCGCGCTGCGGATGATCTACCGGCAAGTGATCCAATGTATCCACAACCGCCATCACATACCACCCCATCGCCCGACTCCAGACATGTGGAGACCATCCCGTCTCCCCCGAACTCCAGCGCTGCTCTTTGCTCTCATCCCAGGCATGGTACAAGAGACCGCTACGCGGATCACGTGTACGTTGCTCCACCAACAAGAGCTGCAGAGCCGCCTTGTCAAACCACTTCTCTTCACCCGTCACTGCACCATACTGGGTCAGATAAGGAGTAGCCATGTACAATCCATCCAGCCACATCTGGAAAGGGTAAATCTTTTTGTGCCAGAACCCGCCCTCACTCGTATGTGGCTGTCCCTTAAGCTGAGTCATAAGCAACTCCGCAGCTTTGCGATACTTCTCTTCTCCCGTTTTCTCGTGCAACAGGAACAGTGATTTCCCCTGATTGATCTGATCCAGGTTATATTCCTCGACCGTATAGGAGCGAATCGAGCCATCTTCCTGCACGAAATGATCCATCAGCTCACGGATGTAGTCAAAATACTTTTGCTCCCCCGTGTACGTATACAGCTCCTCTAGTGCTTTCAGCAGACAGCCATTCTCATAATGCCATTTGGGATACAGCTCATGGTTACGATAACTTTCCATGAACTGCTGTGCCATACGCACGGATGTGAATTGCAATGTTTCCTTCATGATCAAGCCTCCGCTTCCGGCTCTTTATTGAGCCTGTTTTTTGTAATCTTCGGCATATTCCTCACGAATCTTGTTTCCACCCGCATTGCCCCAATTCTCGATTTCCTTTTCCCAGCCACTTTGATCGATCTTGCCCATAATATATTTGGTCTGTGCATCGGCAATCACCTGGTCCAGGTCTGCCCCACGGTCACCATACGTTGGAGAATATAACGTCAGCGCAGGGTTTGACACAGCGTGCTCCGCCAATTCCTTGGCAAGTGCCGTACCTTTTTCACCCAGTTCGGTATCCTTTAATTTCGGTACGTTATACCCTTCGACATAAGGAAGATTATCACGATAAGGTTTCACTTCACGCTGGAATGCATCAAAGTCACTCATCTCCACCTGATCTTCGCCCACTTTGGTGTAATGTTTGTCTTCCATACCACGCATCAACAGGGTAGCCATCTCAGGGTCCATCAATTTATCCAGGAAGGAGAGAAGATTCTTCAGTTCTTCTTCCGATTTCACCGTTGATTTAGGGAATGCCAGAATCCCGGAGTTACCCGTCTGTCCTGCAACACGATCTCCGTTCGCTCCAAGCAAACCAGCGATGTCTACCACACCATCCGGATTGTTTTTGGACAAACGCTCTTGCTGACTTTTACCGTTCTGCGCAACACCAACACGAATACCAACAACACCGGAATCATACTTTTTCTCCGCTTCCGTAGAGTCGAATACGGCAAAGTCCTGGTTCAGCAGTTTCTCATCGTACAAACGTTTCAGCAGATCCAGCACCTGCATATATTCCGGTGTCATGAATTCCGGCGTGAAGCTGCCATCATCCTCGACCTTCCACTTATTAGGTGCACCAAAACTTACGCCAAGGCGCGTCGTGAAGGAATATTGGTCCTCATTGTATTTTTTGAAAAGCATCAGTCCAAACGTATTATCCTGACCATCTCCATCCGGATCGGAGGTTGCCAGTGTCTTGATCGTTTCATACCATTCATCCGGTGTGGCTGGCACCTTGAGATTCAGCTTCTCGAACCAATCCTTGCGATAGATCACCGTAGCCCGCGCAATATCGGAGAATACAGGAACCCCGTAGATTTTGCCCTCTACCTTGATGTTGTCAAAAAAACGCTCGTTCTGTGCCGACAGATTTTTGTAGTCTTTCAGCAATGGGCCAACTTCCCAGAATACGTCATTACGCATCGCGCTGGTCACCGTTGGGTTATATTGCACCTTCACAATTTTCGGCATATCGCTTGAAGCGATCATCACGTTGATTTTGTCATTGTAGGCCGAAGCCGGAATCCACTGGATATCCAGTTTGGTATTGGTATACGCTTCAATCTTTTGCTGAACTTCATTGCCTTTGCTTGGCACATCACCCACCTGTGCAATGGCTATGGACACATTTTGTACGCCGCCCTCGGCAGCCTGACCCTCGTCTGATCCGCATCCTGCCAGCAAACCTGTCACCAGTGCCAGTGTGCTCAAGACAGCTACGGCTTTCTTTTTTGTTGCTTTCATAACATGAAAACCTCCCTTTTTTTATGCAGTCATAGTGAACTGACTTTGAACCATGTGCCGACTCAACCTTTCACCGAACCCAGCATCACTCCTTTAGCAAAGTGCTTTTGCAGGAATGGATATACCAGCATAATCGGGATCGTGGAGAATACGATAACGGCCATACGAATCGTAAGCGGCTGAATCTCGGTCTCTTCGATACTCGTGTCTCCGATTCGGCTCTGTGCCAGAATGACTATCTCACGCAGCCAGACTTGGACAGGCCACTTCTCACTATCGTTGATATAGATAACAGCGCTGAAGAAACTGTTCCAGTGGGCCACCGCGTAAAAGAGTGAAAATGTCGCCATCGCTGGCATGGACAACGGCAGTACAATCCGGAACAATACGCTGACATCGTTACATCCATCAATTTTGGCTGCATCCTCCAGTTCGTCGGGAATGGCCTGGAAGAAGTTTTTCAGTACGATCAAGTTAAATGCACTAATAGCAGTAGGTAACATCAGCGACCATAACGTATCCGTCAGGTGCAAAGATTTCACGACAAAGTATGTTGGAATCATCCCGCCACTGAAGAGCATCGTGAACAATACACCCAGCAAAATGGGCTGGCGTCCACGCAAATATCTTCTGGATAGCGGATACGCCATAAGTGACGTAAACAGCAGGTTAATGAAAGTACCGATTACCGTAATATAGACCGATACACCCAGACTGCGAATCAAGGTATCTGTAGAGAAAATGTAACGGTACGCGGCCAGAGAGAACTCTTTTGGAAAAAGAATGAATCCTCCCTTAGCCACTTCATGCGGACTGGTAAACGAGACGGCCAAAATATACATGAACGGGATAACCGTCACGATTCCAATCAACAGCAGCAAGCCGTGATTCACAAAATCAAAGATCCGGTTGCCCCACGTTTTATCCTGTTGCATCTTAATGTTCACTCCTGTCTGGTGAAGAACGTCTGCACCCGAGGGTTAGTAGACGCCTTCCTCCCCGAATTTTTTGGCCAGCGTATTGGCACCAAGGACAAGCGCCAGCCCGACAACCGATTTGAACAACCCGACAGCAGCACTATAACTGTACTGTGCCTGGGTAAGACCCTTCGTGTACACGTAGGTATCGAATACCTCGCCCACATCCCGGTTCGTCGGAGTCAGCATCAGGAAGATCTGTTCAAAGCCTGTATCCAGGAAATTGCCCAGACGCAAAATGAGCAAAATGACGATCGTACTGCGGATGGCCGGCAACGTAATGTGCCAGGTTTGGCGCCAGCGATTGGCACCATCAATCCGTGCAGCTTCATAGAGCTGTGTATCCACACCGGAGAGCGCCGCCAGGAAGATAATTGTGCCCCAACCGACTTCTTTCCAGATGGATTGTCCGACAATCATCGTTCGGAACCATCCGGGTTCAAGCAGGAACGCCACTTTTTGTCCAGTCAGGTTATAGAGCAATTCATTAATGGCACCGCCCTCGGTTGTGAACAGCATGTAGAACACACCGACAACAACAACCCAGGAAACAAAGTGTGGAACATAGACGAGCGTCTGTACAAATCGTTTGAACCGTTCACGACGAACTTCATTCATCATGAGTGCCAGTACAATCGGCAGTGGGAAAAAGAACACAATGTTATAAATGGCAAGCAAAAACGTATTCCGAAATAATGTCCAGAACTGCGGTTCTCCAAAGAAACGCTGGAAATGTTTGAACCCTACCCAGTCACTTCCCAAGATGCCCTTGTAAGGCGTGTAATCCTGGAAAGCCATCGTGATACCATACATGGGTATGTATTTGAAAATAACAAAGTAAAGCACACCCGGTATTAACATGATATACAGCCACCGGTTTTTGATAATGTCTCTCCACAGCAGGTTTTTGTCACTGCGGGTAGCGGGCCGTGTTCGAGCCGCCGTTTCGGCTTTCATATTGTCTTCCTCCCCACATTGGAAACGATTACAAAATATCACTTCCTGAATTCATGTCTTCATTGTGGAGGATAAACGAATGACTGGCTATCGTCTCGTTTTAGCCTTTTGTTTCCCCTTATGCAGCAAGGGTTTAGCGCATTTTCATCACAGAATTTAAAGGAGCAATGAACTGCTTTCAACCTCCATGTTCCTGTCTTAACTTTATGGAGAAAAGCAGTCTTCTTCCTCCATCTGGACATGAAAAAGCCCGCCTGCCATGGCGGGCAGAGCAGGCTTGTTTTATCGCTGCTGCTCCCGGTACTTGCCGGGGGTCGTTCCTGTGATTTTGCGAAATGTACGGATAAATGCGGTTGGATTGGTATAGTTTAATTTCTCAGCGATCTCCGATATTTTCAGATTTGTCGTCTGCAGCCAGGTCTTGGCTTTTTCCATACGATACTCTGCCAGATATTCCGTAAAATTAACTCCGGCTTCCTTCTTGAATACCCGACTTAGATAGACAGGGTGAAAATTAAGCTCAGCGGCGCAGGCTTCCAGCGACAATTCACGATCATAACGTTCCTCGATCAAGCGAATCATGCGCCTTGCAATGTTCATGTATTGGGATTCTTCCTGTTCTCGCCAGAAACGGATAACGGGCAGGAACAACCGCTTGCGGAACCAATTGGTCATTTCGTCCAATGTGGACAACTTCAGCAAATGTGACATGGATGCTTTTTCTCCCAGTACTTCGGCTACATCTCCGCCTTGCTCCTGCACAAGCTGATATACACGAGACAATAACTGAACCATAATGACAGGATATTCACTGAAATGAAGCTTCTTGTCTGCAAGCAATCCCAAATATTGCTTAAAGTAGGCGTCTGTCTTCTCTTCATCTCCTTGCTTGAGCGCAGAAGCGAGCTGGTCCTCAATCATGCGTAACTGGGTGTACAACGCGGCCTCCATCTGACCACGTGGCTGAATATCCTCGTAATGCAAAATAATACGGCTCCCCAGACTCACCCGGCCTTGCAGAGCCTCTCGGCTCTCCTGAACCGCTCTTGGCGTATCACCAATACAAGTGTAAGAACGACTGATGCCGATACTTACGGGCAGATTCAGATAGGTCACGACACGTTCGCGGATCCAGTCTGCCTGGGTATGCATCCATTCCTTCAGCTTCACCTCATCCGTCAGTTCGGAGGCAAGTACGGTGACCTGAGCATCATCTAGCATGACGGGAGTGAACCGAACTGCCGAAGGAAGAAGCTCACCTACCATATTGTTGACAGCAAACAGCAGCAGATCCCGATCCTGTTCCTCATATCGAGTCCCTTCCAACGTATCCATCTGGAGCATGAGAACACCAAGATTCGCCCACCCTGTCGGAAAATCGTACAATTCTCCCTGATATCTGAAATCCTCTTCCGAGATTTTGCCTGTTAGCAGTTTGGTCATAAAAAACTCCTGGAGGTGCACATGCTGCCCCTTCATCTGCTCACGCATCGTTTTCTCCGAACTGAACAACGTTGACAGCTGCTCCTCGATATAGATAAATTCATCCTGACGCCGCCCAGACGGAGCAACTGGAGCATCCAGCCCTTTCGTAAACTGTAGCAATCTGGAGATCGGTGAGTACATCCGCCGACTGCCGTATATGGCGACCAGTCCCGTTACACATAACATGACCAGCGTAGCGACGCCGGTTACCAATGCAATTTTCTGCGACTGAGCCGTGATCTGTCCTAGAGATACGACGGACACATACAACCAGCCATTGAGCGGAGACTGTCTGTAGCTGACTGCTACTTGGTTACCTTCCACCTCCGCACTAAAGAAACCCTCTGGCTCCCCCGTCGTCTGGACGATCTCGTGGATTTCTTTATTTAAAGTGTCATATTTCGCCCCTTGCTGGGTATCATTCAAAAAATATTTCTGTTCCCGGTCCAGAACGTACAAGTCCCCGGAATTCGAATTGCGACTCAGAAATGTACTAAGCTCCGCGTCAGCAATATCGATGACCAGAAAGCCTTTGGGTTTCACATTCGTCGGTACCATTGGAATCTTGAACACCATACTGACCACATTATCGGATGAAATAAGTGTAGGCGCTTGTTCGGGTGTTAATTCACCCATGCCTGCTGACACAGGTACACTTTCTTTGGCGGAACTCGCATTCTGAGTGACCCAGAACAGGCTGTTGGTATAGGTTAGATAGGAGCCAATCCGGTCTCGAATGCTGAAATCATCCAATTTTCCAAAAGAACGCATCGACACGACCCAATCTTCATCCAGATTAACCAGATAGGCTTGGTCAATGTTCGTAACCGCTTGCAAGTTGTTAAAGCCGGAAGTCAGATCACGAATCTCCTGAAACTCGCTGCTGTCCAGTGGTTTCTTCATCGCTTGTAGTACCAAGGGCGAATTGACATACTGGATGGATGATAATTGCAGGCTGCGCAGAACTTGTTCTACCCGCATTTGGGTCTGATGCAATATCTGAAGATTGCTCTCGCGCACCTTCTGCTCAATGTCACGTGATGCAATCGTATACGAGACGGAACCAATAACAATGACCGGAAGGGCTCCGAGGATCAGGGTAAAGCAGAGCAAACGCAGTAAATACTTAGGCAAGAAGAGCATCCTCCTTCTTATAAAATCGCTTTCATTGGATTATTTTACTATTGTTATTTTAAAACCCATTCTTATTCAAGTCCACTTATTTATTCTAAAGGTTGACTTCAAACCAATTTCCAGTTTATATTGGTTGCATATTCCTCAATCAAAGGAGAGATTTTTAATGTCGGTGAATGTTCTTAACTAACCAAGTTTCATATTCAGGAGTTTGGCCTTTCATTGCGCTTGTGCCGTTATGGCATACGTGTATTTCATGATGCGCCAGATCCCTGTACTTAGTTAAGAACAGCGGATATCATAAATCGCCTCCGGGATTGTCATTGTCCGGGTCTATTTCCGCGCTGTGTTCAGCGCGGATTTTTTTAATATAGACCTTTAGTGGACTTTGCTTTCCCATACGTTTAGGGCGGAGAATGACGTTTGTTCATTCTCCGCCCTTTTTGCGTTTTCCAGGAATATGTTTTAGCGCATCAACTGAAATGCCAATTCGAATCCAAGGAGAGATTACGCATGAATGAAAACACTTTAAACAGTTTGGGCTATCCACAAATTCAAAAAAACGTTGCAGACTGCGCCCTGTCATATCTGGGCAAACGTTATGCCAGAGAACTAAAACCGATGGTAGATGCTCACCTGATCCAGATTCGCCTGGAAGAAACAGCGGAAGCCGCTGCGTTGATTCGTTTTGGCGCCAGCATCCCCCTCCCTTCACTGGATGGAATGGAGACCATTATGGATCTGCTCGTCACCGGTTATCTATTCAGTGAACGCGACTTCAGTCATCTCGCTCAATTCCTGCGGAGCTGCGCACAACTCATGAAATACATGGAGGGCAAATCCGGGGCCGCTCCCACCGTCAGTCGTTATGCAGCATCCATGATTCTAATCGAACCTTTGCTGAGTGAGATCGAGCGTTGCATCCATAGTGGACGCATTCAGGATCAGGCGAGCAAGGAACTGATTCGAATTCGTAAAAAAATGACCGTGAATGAGGAGCGTATGAAACGAAAGCTTGATTCTCTGGTGAGCAAACATCGCTCCATTATGCAGGAACATGTCATCAGTCAACGCGGAGGAAGAACGGTTCTTCCCATTAAGAAAGAGTTCCGTAAACAGGTGAAAGGCAGTGTGCTGGATGAATCGGGGAGCGGGCAAACCGTGTATATTGAACCCGTTGAATTAGTAAGTCTGCAGATGGAATTGGCTGCTCTACAAGCCGAGGAGTCCCGAGAGGAGATGAAAATTCTCGGTGATTTAACCTCCCTAACCGAATCGTATAGCCGTGAAATCGCCCTGAACACCGAAACGGTAGGTGTGCTGGATTTCCTGTTTGCCAAAGCCAAATATGCGGCCACCATGGATGGACGTACCGTTCGAGTCAATACGCAAGGCCACATCAGCCTTCAACGTGCACGTCATCCATTCATGGGTTCTTCCATGGTTCCACTTGATTTTGCAATCGGCAGAACGTATTCGTCGCTCATTATTACTGGCCCGAATACCGGTGGTAAAACGGTCGCACTCAAAACGCTAGGTTTGCTAACCCTGATGATGCAATCCGGTTTGCTTATTCCGGTAGTGGAAGGTGGCGAGATGGCTGTTTATAACGAAGTAGCGGTTGATATCGGTGACGGGCAGAGTCTGGAACAAGCGCTCAGTACATTTTCCGCACATATTCGCAATATGATTGGCATACTGGAACAGGCCAATCCATCGACGCTGGTGCTCATTGATGAGATGGCTTCCGGTACAGATCCCGGTGAAGGCGTCGGACTGTCCATCGCCATGCTGGAGGAACTTCATAGCCGCGGAGCAACCGTTGTGGCGACAACGCATTTTGGTGAAATCAAACATTTTGCAGCTGCCACGCCAGGATTCGAAAATGCCCGTATGGAATTTGACACCGTTTCTCTCCAGCCGCTGTATCGATTGCGTATCGGAGAAGCTGGTGAAAGTTACGCCTATTCCATTGCATTGAAGCTGGGCATGCCACAGCGAATTATCGCGCGCTCCAAGTCCCTGTCCGATCAAAGTATTTCGAGAGATCGTACTTTAGGGTTCACGTCATCTCCTTTGGAAACTCCGGTCCTGGCGCCTGATCGTTCCGTTACAGTATCAGACGGCCCAGCAGAGTTGTCCAAGTGGGAGAAGTGGAAGCAACCAAAAGATTCAATCGGTCTCCACCAAAAGACAACACCAAGAGAGTCAGATCCCCCTGCTCCTGCCAAAAATTTTCGCAAAGGGGATCGGGTATATGCAGCCTATCTCAATCAGTCGGGTATCGTCTGTGATGTGGAGGATAGCCGTGGAAATATCGGGGTCATGCTCCGGGGACGCAAAGTCAAAATCCATAAGAAACGCCTGACTCTTCATATATCTGCCAATGAGCTTTATCCAGGTGACGATTATGACTTGGAAATTGTGCTAGAAACAAAGGAAAATCGAAAGAAGCGTAAGTTGATGGGACGCAAACATGTGGAAGGCCTACAGATCGAATTACCGCCTGAAGAATAGCCGATGGGAGAAACAGATGTGGTGAACTGGAAGTCATATATACACAGTGAATTTCATAATCACCAGCACATTTCTGTTATACTGGGACCAGTATGTTCAACTTCAGCTCGTAGCTATTCCACAGGGAGGGAAGAACTGAATGTCTGCAGAACAAGACGATCAAGAGCACATCCATATCGATGTTCTTGTCTGCCCATTATGCGGGGAAGCTAATCGCTGTTCCTATGCCGCAGGACATCCTCATTCGGAATGCTGGTGTAACCGGGCTACTTTCCCCGAAGGTGTATTTGACCGTATTCCGGCAGAGCAGCGCCGAAAATCGTGCATATGTCAACGCTGTTTGGACGACTATGCCGATAAAAGCCAACCAAAAGAAGAGCCACACAGTTAACGACTGTATGGCTCTTCTTCTATGCATTATCTATACTGTTAACTGGCTACACTGCTCTTACATTTGGTTATACTGGGCAACAGCCTGTTCAAGCACCGGATGATGCTCATCCATGGACGTATAATGGTGGAGCGCAGCTGTAATCCCCTTCTGGCGGATCATGTCCTGCAGTTCAACTGCTTCCGGATCATCGGAGACATCGAACTTGCAGGCTGCTGCCATACCCATAGCCAGATAAGTCGTTTCGGTTCCATCCGCATAGGCCTGAAGGGCCGGGCGAACCAGACGATCATTCGGAGACAGCTTCCGCAGCGGGGAACGACCAACACGAGTAACCTCATCGGTGAGATACGGGTTGACGAACCGTCCCAATATTTTGACAATATACTGCTCATGCTCTTCTGGGTTGAATGCAAACCGTTTCACCAGAACTTCCCCGGTTTCCTGCAAGGCACCATATACAATAGATTTCACCTTTTCATCGGCAATAGCCTTCTGGATCGTGTTATACCCATGCACATTACCGATGTATGCAGCAACGCAGTGTCCTGTATTAACCGTGAACAGCTTCCGTTCGATATACGGCTCCAGATCATCGACATATACGATGCCCTCAACCGGTTTGAATGCAGGAGCCATCTGGGAACGATCCACCACCCACTCGTAAAAAGGCTCAACCTGTACATGTAGAGGATCTTCATGATGCTGAATAGGTACAATCCGGTCTACCGCCGAATCAGGAAAATAAATGTACTGATCTGCAAGGGAACGTACCTCTTCATTGAGCAGAGCATATACATGCTCTTTCAATTGCGTACTGGCTCCAATGGCGTTCTCGCAAGCGATAATGTGAAGAGGGTTTTGAGCAGGACCGGAATTTAGCCTTTTCTCAAGTCCCTTCGCAATGCCTGGTGCAATATGCTTCAGTACGCCGACGCCCACTGCGGTTGTAATCAGATCAGCTTCCACCACAGTTTGGGCAACCGTCTCCAGCTGGGTTCCATCAATTGCATTCACACCTGTGACGGTCTCCTGATCCTTGCTCTCGTTGGCCAGTTCCACCGTATATTGTCCCCGTTGCTGGAGAGCTGTTACCAAGGTCTGATTCACGTCGGAGAAAATCACCTCATACCCTGCACGGGAGAGAATCAACCCGATAAAACCGCGTCCAATGTTACCTGCGCCAAAGTGTAGGGCCTTCATAGCTCCATTTCACTTTCCAGAATAGCAATAACTTCTTCAGCAGTTTTAGCCAGACGCAGGGCCTCCATATTCTCATCTTCAGCACAGATCACCGCGATACTAGTCAGGATCTCCATATGTTCCCCGCCTTGAGCCGCGATACCAATCACCATATAGGCTTTTTCTTCGCCAAAATCAACACCCTGTGGATACTGAATGACAGAGATACCTGTGGATAAAATGAAAGCTTTGGATTCCTTCGTACCGTGCGGGATCGCAAGTCCGTTCCCTACATAGGTCGAGACAATCTCTTCACGTTCAATCATCTTTTCAATGTAGTCAACGGTAATATGTCCCGCATCTTTCAGAATCTGTCCTGCCATACGAATCGCTTCATATTTGTCCTGAGCCGTCGCATTCATGATGACTTTATCTGTTGTTAACATACTCATAATTGTTGACCTCCAATTTCGGTTTTACTGCGATAAAATCCAACCAGTTCCTGGGACAGGTAATGAATGAGCTCATCTCTGATTCCCTTTTCAAGCAATGTAATCATCTCTTCCTGCAATAACAGGGCGCTGATCTCACTGAGAACCTCCAAACTTTCCTTGGATAATTCTCGGGGACCGAGCATCAAAAGAACATGGGTAACTCCTGCCGGGTCATCCGGCGTACGAAGGAGTGGCTCCGTGAGCTGAAACAGACTGATAGATGGCCTGTAGATCCCCTCACTGCGTGTATGAAACAGTGCAAGTCTTGTGCCGGGAATCTTCTGACTGCCCACTGCCTCACGTGCCTCCAACCGTTTTGCGATCTCCTCCGGTTCCTTCAATACACCAGATCCATGAAGTACGTTGCACATCGTATACACGGTTTCATAGAAACCGATATCTTGGTTATCCAGCGGGTACACCTGAAACTTGCCAATAATTCGAACGATTTCAATCAGTGTAGCTTCCATTCCGTCAGGGTCCGAGTAACGACTCGTTGTCTGAACCTCTGTTTCACGGGGCTTGTGATGTTGCTGTTGTAGCGTTGTGGTTTTAATAAAATGACGCAGGCGCTCGCTCTCTTCCGCCGTAAGCAGTGGACTCACTTTGTAATACTGATGTTCATCCATCGGCAGATCGACAGTGGATAACACCAGATCATATTGATCGGTAGGTATCCGGGCAGCTTCATACCAGGACACGCTATCCATAATCCGAATCTCGGGAATCTCCTTGGACAATCGGCTGGAGAGCATACGTGATGAGCCAATTCCGCTTGTACACACGATGATGGCCCTGATCTCCCGTTTTAATGCACGTAACCTCTCAATGGAAGCTCCAAAATGCATGACCAAAAAACCAATTTCCTCATCCGGAACGTCTGTGCCTGGCCAAGCTTGCTCCACAGATTTTTTGACCTCTTCGAAGAGTGAATCATAATCCTTGCGAATCTGCTGCAGTAGCGGATTACGAATCATCTGTTGTCCTTCAATTCGCTCCATTACAGGTTGCATATGACCAAGTAGACCTTCACGAAGCAAACGATCCTCATGAAAGGCGTAATGCGTTCTCGCCTGCATCTGATCAATCAGTGAATGTACCCTGTCCAGTAAAATCAAATCATCTATTGGCAACAGCCGCGAAGAATGAATCCGCTGCTCTGTCTCAACTAATAGTCTGTGAAAATAAGCTTGCTCATCTTGGGAGAATGTCAGCCCCAGCTGGGTCGATAACACACCACACAAGCGGGAAGCCATATAAGGTGGAACCTTCATCTCATCCTGCTCTGCGACTTCATCTCCATTGTTCTCCAGGGGAGGTATACGGCCAATGCCAAAGCCTTTACGAATACGTACAACCGCTACGGATAATTGAATCAGCAACTTCATGTATTGGCGTTCCGGGATGTTCTCCAGCCATTCGATGTCTGGTTGCCATAATGCATTTTCGACCGTAAGCACATCACCGTGTCCAATCATATCCAACAATTTTTGGTTTACGATGGAGCCTCCCTGTTCTGGCTGTCTTCCGAATAGGTCCGACTCATCCAAAAATTCGAGAGCAAGTGCAGCTATGGCTGTGCGATGAATCGTCTCACTTCCGTTAATCTTGACGCCATATCCACGTCTGCGAACCAGCTTTAGTCCCGCCTGACGAATCCGTGACTCCAGATCGTCCAGATCAGTGGTTACGGTGGATACGGTCACTTTCAGATCGGAAGCCAGGGCAAGCAACTTTACAGGCTCCGGTTCATCCAGCAGGATGCAAAGCATGAAGAGCTTACGCTCTTCCGGCGTAAACTCTACATATTCTTTACCCTCCAATTGCTGGCGCAATACAGCCAGATCATCGGAACCGGCATCGATTCGGATACCGGTTCCTGATTTTTTTTCCAGCTTCATGCCCAACGGTTCAAGCCATTGTTCAATCATTTGAAGCTCCCGGTGAACCGTTCGGGTACTGACCTTTACTTCAACGGCGATTTCGCCGGCTGTTACTTCATGTGGATGCTCTAGCAGAAACTCCACGATTTCACGTTGTCTTTTGGTAATACTCATATCTCAGCCTCCGGCTCAGGGAAAACGAATGCGTGCAATTACTTCAGACGTTCAACGAGCGCATCGTATTCCGGGCTTTTTAGGAAGTTGTCGATGGATATATGTTCTGCATTCGGTGCAACAGAGCGGGCACGATCGGTTAATACTTGTTGTGTGATCACCACGTCTGCATCCGGCGGGATATCACTGATGGCCGTGTTGGTCACCGTAACATCAATCCCCTCTGCTTTCATCTTCTTGCGTAGAATGGAAGCGCCCATGGCACTCGATCCCATACCTGCATCACAGGAGAAGACGATTTTCTTCACGTCTGTTTTCACTGTAGAAGAAGCCATATCCGCGGCTCTGTCTGCTTCACGTTGGTTAGCCGTAATGCCAGCGTTTGGCACGTTTCCTTGGCTCTTCAAGTCTTTCATCCGACTGGATGCAGACTCCAGATCTTCGTCTTTTTGTTTACCTGTTTTCAGCAACACTGCTGCCACCAGGAAGGAAACGACTGCTGCCACAAGCACTCCTGCGAGCATCGGCAGGTATCCACCTTTTGGTGTTAAGAGGGAATACGCGATAATACTACCCGGCGATGGTGCTGAAACAAGTCCTGCTCCGGTAAGCATGAATGTTAATGTACCTGCGACGCCACCCGCAATTGCGGCAAGAATCAGAATCGGTCTCATCAGAATGTAAGGGAAGTAGATCTCATGAATTCCCCCGAAGAAATGAATGATAACGGCTCCTGGTGCAGATGATTTGGCCATTCCGCGTCCGAAGAAGCAATAAGCAAGCAAGATACCAAGTCCCGGACCTGGGTTCGATTCAAGCATGTATAATACGGATTGCCCTAATTCTCTCGCTTGATCTGTTGCAATCGGTGTGAGGATTCCATGGTTGATCGCATTGTTCAGGAACAATACTTTACCCGGTTCAATAATCAGGTTGACCAGCGGTAACAAGCCCAAATTCATTAAGCCTTGTACCCCAGCAGACAATACTTTGCTAATCGCTTCTACAGCAGGCCCGATGCCCAGTAGCGCAAAAACCCCCAAGATTCCGCCAATAATACCAGCTGAGAAGTTGTTAACCAGCATTTCAAATCCGGCTCTAATTTTACCTTCGATCGATTTATCGAATTTTTTGATGATCCATGCTGCCAGTGGTCCGGCGATCATGGCCCCGAGGAACATCGGAATATCACTACCCACGATGACCCCAATGGTCATAATGGCACCCACAACACCACCACGCTGGCCATGCACCATCGTACCTCCGGTGTAACCGATTAACAGTGGCAGCAAATATTTGATCATCGGATCGACTAGCTGTGCAAGCGTCTCGTTAGGGAACCAGCCTGTTGGAATGAACAGAGCCGTAATTAATCCCCAGGCGATGAATGCACCCATATTCGGCATGACCATACCACTCAGGAATCGGCCAAAACGCTGCACACCTACCCGTAGTCCACCTTTGGAATTGGACGATTGGTCCAAATTACTCATTGTATTATCCTCCTTGGATCGAGTCATTATGATTATGAGAACGGTATCAGTTCTCCCCTGCTGTAATCCTAAGCGAGAATGCTTTCCTGTTCAATCAAATGAAAGCGTACTTTCGTCATGAACAATGATGACAACATTAGGTTATGTAATCGTTTTAATCTATGCATATTAGCTGAACCCATTGGTACACAAGGCTTTTATCGCCTATGACTTTTATCATTTCCAAAATCAATTTCGCTCCTATAGCTTGTTCCAATCAGGCGATTCACATCCATAATCTGCTTCAATCTGCATTGGAAACCATCCTCGGAAAGCACAAAAAAACCTGTGCAAGCCCTCAGGCTCACACAGGTTGAAACAAGATGAAGCACATCTCATTTTGTTATAAAATGTATGTTAATAAGTACAAGTTCGTTGATACTATTCTTCCGTATGTTTACGATACGCGTCTGCATTCATCAATGTAGACAATGCTGCTGTCAGATCTCCCTCAACGCGGATCTCAATCATCCAGCCTTCCTCGTAAGGAGAGCTGTTCACAAGCTCAGGTGAGTCCTGTAACGAATCATTCACTGCAATGATTGAACCAGTGACAGGAGAAAACAAGTCCGAAACCGTTTTGACCGATTCGATCGTTCCAATGCTGTCTTCTGCTTTTACACTGGATTCAAGGTCAGGCAATTCCACAAACACAATGTCACCCAGCTGATGCTGCGCGAACTCGGTAATGCCAATACGTACAGTATCCTCCCCTAAGGTTTGCACCCATTCGTGCTCTTCACTGTACAGGAAATCACTTTTCAATTCGCTCATCGATATCCGCCTCGCTTTTCATTAATGAGTGCATGCGTTCTTTGACCTTAACCTTTTTCCCAGAACATAGCGTATGATATTTCCGAATCAAATGTCAAGATACCTCACAATTTATTTAATAATTGCCTCCTCAAACCGTAACCTGAATACACTCTTTCTACATATACTGGTGAATATTAGAATAGTAAGCGCAGTCTTTATAAATACACGAACAATAATATTAAAAGTATATTAAATATTCGGTTTTAAATCCTTTTCTATGATATCGTTCTTGACATCAGCAGTGGATTCACGTTTTAATGAGAGGAGTAAATGTGTTTGTTGGACTATGTTATACCCGCGGATGAATGTAAAGGGAGAGATTACCCGTGACACCCGATTCGGGATGTTCATGAGGTAACGCCGAAGGAGTAAACCACCGATAAGCGGGGGTGAATCTCTCAGGCAAAAGGACTTTTACGGGACGCAACTCTGGAGAGCATCTATTCGCCCTGTGCGGGCGTTATGATCACCCAAGGGGAAACCTGCTGCACTAATGCGGCGGGGTAACTCTCAGGTACAAGGGACAGAGCCTTAGAATACAGCGTGCTACTTGGCATGCCGGTTCTTTGGCCTGTCCTTTTCCTTTTTCCCAAAAAAACGAAAAACAGGATTCAGATCGGCGCTGCCATAGCTGCCTTACCATACTTATCTACTAAAGATGTCTAGATCAAAATTAAAAATACCCTGATTCATTGATCCACGATTGCATATTCGGCCGGTTGACGGCCCATGACGAGGTGATTTGATGTCCGATTTGCTTAGAACACCACTTTTCCCACTATATCAGCAATATGAAGGCGTGCGGTGCATTGATTTTGGAGGCTGGGAGCTTCCAGTACAATTTAGCGGAATCCAGAAAGAACATGAAGCGGTGCGTGAGCGCGCTGGACTGTTTGATGTATCTCATATGGGCGAATTCACGGTACAGGGTGAGCAAGCTGAAGCGTTTTTGCAACAAATGATGACCAATGATGTGACCACGCTGGTTCCCGGTCAAGCCCAGTACACCCTGATGTGTTACCCAGATGGCGGTGTGGTGGATGATCTGCTCGTATATAAGCTGGAAGATCAGCATTATATGCTCGTCGTTAACGCCTCCAACATCGACAAGGATTGGGCGTGGCTGCAAGAGCACCTGATCCCTGGCGTAAGCATGACCAATGATTCGGAGCAGACGGCGCTGCTCGCCCTGCAAGGTCCACTGGCTGTAGATATTATGCGGGAAGTTACGGATACAGATGTATACTCGATTGAGCCTTTCCGTTTTGTACAGTATGCAGAGGTATGTGGCGTTAAATTACTGTTGTCCCGTACCGGTTATACCGGTGAAGATGGCTTTGAGCTATATGTACCTGCGGACCAGGCCGCTGTGGTCTGGAATGGATTAATGCAAGCCGGAGAAAGTCACGGACTGGTGCCAACCGGACTCGGTGCCCGGGATACGCTGCGCTTTGAAGCGAGGCTCCCCCTGTATGGACAGGAATTGTCGGCAACCATCTCTCCGCTCGAAGCTGGCGTAGGCATGTTTGTGAAGCTGAATGCCGGACCTTTTATCGGACACGAAGCCTTATTACAGCAAAAAACTGACGGGCCTGCCCGTAAACTGGTCGGCATCGAAGTGCTGGAGCGCGGCATTCCCCGGCCCCACTATCCGATTTACGCCGAAGGCGTACAGATTGGTGAAGTTACTACAGGCACACAATCACCTACATTGAAGCGTAATCTGGGGCTTGCCCTCATCGACAGCAAATACGCTGCGCTGGGAACCCCGCTTGAGATTGAGATCCGCGGCAAGAAATTGAAAGCCGAGGTCGTGAAGACCCCTTTTCATAAACGGACACGTACGTCAAAGACACCTACTCAAGGAGCTGATCAAGCATGAGCAAGCACCGTTACATTCCCATGACTGAGCAAGATCAGAGCGCCATGCTCGCAACCATCGGTGTGGATACGCTGGAGGAACTGTTTCAAGACATTCCAAAAGAGATTCGTTATCAGGGCGAGCTGCCCGTATCCTCCAAACTTGATGAATATGCGCTGACACGTCACATGTCCAAACAAGCTGGCGCCAACGCCAATTTCGAAACACACGCCAGCTTCCTCGGCGCAGGTATATATGATCATCATGTTCCTTCCGTCATCAATCATGTCATTTCCCGTTCCGAGTTCTACACTGCCTACACACCTTATCAGCCTGAGATCAGCCAAGGTGAACTACAGGCCATTTTCGAATTTCAGTCCTACATCTGTGAATTAACCGGTATGGCTGTAGCCAATGCCAGCATGTATGACGGCGCAACTGCCTTTGCGGAAGCAGGAAACTTGGCCGCAGCGGCAACGCGTCGCAAACAGCTCATCGTATCCCGTACGGTTCACCCGGAAGCCCGTCAGGTATTGCAGGCGTATGCGCACGGACTCCGTCTGGAGATTGTCGAGATTGGTTATAAGGATGGCGTCACTGACTGGGATGCCCTGCAAGCCGCCATATCGGACGATACCGCAGCGGTCATGATTCAGAGCCCGAACTTCTTCGGTGCCGTGGAAAATGTAAAGCAAGCCGCTGACCTCGTGCATGCGCACAAGGGTCTGCTCGTCGTAAGTGCTAACCCGCTATCGCTGGGTCTGCTGGAAGCCCCAGGCAAGCTGGGTGCTGACATCGTTGTTGGCGATGCACAGCCCCTCGGCATCGCCGCTTCACTCGGCGGCCCGACATGCGGATATTTCGCCGTATCCCAGCCTCATATGCGCCGAATTCCTGGCCGAATCGTAGGCCAGACCACGGATCGCAACGGCAAACGCGGTTTTGTACTCACACTGCAAGCACGTGAACAGCATATCCGCCGCGAAAAGGCGACATCCAATATCTGTTCCAATCAGGCTTTGCTTGCACTCAGCGCATCTGTATATATGTCCATCATGGGTAAACAGGGCATGATCGATGTTGCGGATCTGAATTTGCAAAAGAGTCATTATACCCTGAATACATTAACTGCCATTCCTGAAGTTAGCCTTACTTTTAACGCACCAACATTTAATGAGTTTGTTATTAAACTTCCTGAAGGAACAGACGTGGATGCTCTTCAGTTGAAACTGCTGGATGCAGGCTTTATTAGTGGCTACGAACTCGGACATGATTATCCTGAGCTTACTGGACATATGCTGATTGCTGTTACCGAAAGACGCAGTAAGGAAGAGATTGACGAATTCGCACGAGCATTGGAGGGATCGCTGTGACTCAGGAAACGACGACGACAACGACAACATCGGTACAAGGAAAACCTGAAACAGGTAGCTCTTTCTCCACTTCGGCTCAACCTGAGACGAATACAACATTCAGTGCACAGACCCTGTCTCCTGCTCCAGAACAATCATTGATTTTTGAACTCAGCAGTCCTGGACGTGTCGCTTATTCCTTGCCAGAATGTGACGTTCCTCGCCAGTCTGCCGATACGTTGATTCCCCGGGAAATGCTCCGTTCGGAAGCAGCGGCACTGCCGGAAGTGTTCGAGGTAGATGTTATCAGGCACTATACTGCGCTGTCCCGTCGCAACTTCGGTGTAGATAACGGATTTTATCCACTCGGCTCTTGTACGATGAAATACAATCCGAAGATTAATGAGGATGTAGCCCGTTACAATGGATTCGCCAAAATCCATCCGTACCAGCATGAATCCAGCATTCAAGGTGCTCTTGAACTGTTATATACATTGCAAAACGACCTTGCAGGTCTGACAGGTATGGACGCTGTGACCCTGCAACCGGCCGCTGGTGCCCATGGAGAATGGACTGGACTTATGATGATTCGTGCCTACCACGAAGGTCGTGGTGAACAACGTACCAAAGTCATCGTGCCCGATTCTTCTCATGGTACCAACCCGGCAAGTGCAACCGTTGCAGGATTTGAGACTGTGACAATTCCGTCCCGTGCAGACGGACTGGTCGATCTGGACGCACTCCGTGCAGCCGTCGGTTCGGATACAGCAGCATTGATGCTGACGAACCCGAATACACTTGGTTTGTTCGAGAAAGACATTCAGGAGATTGCATCCATCGTACACCAGGCTGGTGGCTTGTTGTATTATGACGGAGCCAACTCCAATGCCATTATGGGCATTACCCGTCCGGGTGATATGGGCTTTGACGTGGTGCATCTGAACTTGCACAAAACGATGAGTACGCCTCATGGCGGTGGTGGACCAGGTGCAGGACCAGTCGGCGTGAAAAGTCGTTTGATTCCGTTCCTGCCTAAGCCGATGGTGATCAAAAATGATGATGGTATGTATGCATTCGATCGTGAAGGAGATCAATCCATTGGCCGGGTGAAAGCCTACTATGGTAACTTCGGTATTTTGGTACGTGCCTATGCCTACATTCGCACCTATGGACCGGAAGGCTTGCGCCGTGTCTCTGAATGTGCGGTACTGAATGCCAACTATATGATGGCACGCCTCGCACCTTACTACGAAATTCCGTATCCGGGCGTATGTAAACATGAATTCGTCATGTCTGGTCGAGGACTGAAGCAATATGGTGTGCGTACACTTGACGTCGCCAAACGATTGCTTGATTTTGGATATCACCCGCCTACAGTGTACTTCCCGCTCAATGTGGAGGAATGCATCATGATCGAGCCGACAGAAACCGAAAGCAAAGAAACGCTGGATGGGTTCATTGATACGATGATACGGATTGCCAAAGAAGCGGAAGAGACACCTGAATTGGTCCTGAACGCACCTTACGGTACACCGGTTACTCGTCTTGATGAGACTACAGCGGCCCGCAAACCTGTACTGAACTGCGCGTGCAGCTAAGCACTAAGTGAATACTAATTCAGGCTCTTGCTGATGTTAACTACATCAGTAAGAGCATTTTTTGGCTGGACATTAAAGGACCTTTCTCCTTGTACTCCCCTTTTATTTCCTATACATTCGAGCAACAAAAAAAGCCGATATCCACATGATTCGCGGATACCGGCAAAATCGCTGCATGAATGCAGCTCATTATCGGAAAAAGAAAAACCTCAAATCCGGAGGAAACTCCGGCAAAATTACGCTTGAATACTTTGAACCAATTCAACAACTTGTTCAGCCGTTTGCATATCCAGAGCTTTAGCAGCCAGTTCCTGCATATCCGCACGGGACAGCTTGGTGATCTGACTACGAGCTGGCAGAATGGATGTTGCGCTCATGCTGAACTCATCCAATCCAAGACCGAGCAGCAATGGAATTGCTGTTTCGTCTCCTGCCATCTCACCACACATGCCAACCCATTTGCCTTCACGATGCGCTGCATCGATAACCATTTTAACCAAACGCAAAATGGCCGGGTTGTAAGGTTGGTACAGATAAGCCACTCGTTCGTTCATACGGTCAGCAGCCATTGTGTATTGAATCAGATCGTTCGTTCCGATACTGAAGAAATCCACTTCTTTGGCAAACTGATCCGCCAGAACTGCAGTCGAAGGAATTTCGACCATGATTCCGAGTTGAATGCTGTCAGAAACAGCAATACCTTCAGCAACCAGCTTCTCTTTCTCTTCGAGCAAGACAGCTTTTGCTTCACGGAATTCTCCGAGTGTTGCGATCATTGGGAACATGACACGCAGGTTTCCATGTACGCTTGCACGCAGCAATGCACGCAATTGTGTACGGAAGATATCCAGACGGTCCAGACACAGACGAACTGCGCGGAAGCCGAGGAATGGATTCATTTCTTTTGGCAGATCCAGGTATGGAAGCTCTTTGTCTCCACCGATGTCGAGTGTACGAACAACGACAGGTTTACCTTCCATTTTTTCCAGTACCGCTTTGTAAGCATTATACTGAATGTCTTCGGAAGGAAGT
Source organism: Paenibacillus sp. SZ31 (assembly GCF_012912005.1). GTDB lineage: Bacteria > Bacillota > Bacilli > Paenibacillales > Paenibacillaceae > Paenibacillus. The sequence continues at coordinate 88,946 of NZ_JABBEA010000012.1, read as the reverse complement.
TTGTCTCTGCCCATGTACAAGAACTCCGTACGGTACAGGCCTACAGCCTCGCCACCGTTCTCCAGAACACCCGTTACATCATTCGGTGTACCGATGTTGGCTGCAAGTTCAACATGAACGTTGTCCACGGTTACCGTTGGCTCATCACGTAGTTTTCTCCACTCTGCACGTTGTGCATCATACTGTTCCTGTTTGGCACGGTATTCAGCAATAACTTCATCCGTAGGATTAACCAGTACGTGACCATCCAGACCGTCAACAATGATCATATCGCCTTGTTTCGCTTGAGCCAAGATGTCCTTGGTTCCAACAACAGCCGGAATTTCAAGAGAGCGAGCCATGATTGCCGAGTGAGAAGTACGTCCACCAATGTTGGTTGCAAAACCTTTAACAAATTGGCGGTTCAGTTGAGCCGTGTCGGAAGGCGTCAGATCCTCCGCAAGCACGATTACTTCTTCATTGATCTCAGCCGGACTCATGAAGTCGATACCAAGCAAGTGATTTAGCACACGTTTGGTAACGTCACGCATATCTGCTGCACGTTCCTGCAGGTATTCACTCTTCATGTTCTCGAACATGGAGATAAATTGCGATGCCGTTTCGTTCAAAGCAAATTCTGCATTGATCATGTCATCTGCAATTCTAGCTTTAACCGGATCAATCAGTTCCGGGTCATTCAGAATGAGCAAATGCGAAGCAAAAATCTCAGCTTTTTTCTCGCCAAGCTCTTGTAAAGTACGCTCTTTGATCGCCTCAAGCTCAGCCTGGGATTTACCCAGAGCTGAGTCGAGTTTCGCGATCTCTGCGTCAACGTCGTTGATTTGGCGTTTTTCTACAGAGTAATCAGGATGCTCCAAGATAAACGCCTTGGCGATAGCAATACCCGCCGAAGCCGCGATCCCGGAGACATTAAGCATTAATTTCGCCCAACCCTTCGTTAACCATAACGTCAGTCAAAGCTTGAAGAGCTTCAGCTTCGCCTTCGCCATCAACGATGATGCTGATAGTGTCGCCTTGTTCCAATCCGAGGGAAAGAACACCCAAGATGGATTTCAAAGTTACTTTTTTACCGTTAGCTTCTGCAAAGGATTCTGCACCTTTGAATTTGTTAGCTGTATTAACCAGGGCTGTCGCCGGACGTGCGTGGATACCATCTTCGTCTGTAATTCTGAATGTTTGTTGCATTACAATCATCTCACTTTCAGTAATTTGGTTTAGGCATTGCATATATTTACACTTGCTTGCCATCGTCGTAACACTTCTTATTTTATCTCAATGATTGGCTGATCGCCAACTTTGAGCACTCCACTCTTCTTCAAGGTCACTGTGGAGCCCTCTGGCAGGTTGGTGAAAATAACTGGTGAAATGATCGATGGAGCGTTTGCTTTGACATACTCCAGATCCACTTCCATAATCGGCTGACCAGCCGATACCAGATCACCTTCCTGCACCAGTACGTTAAAGCCTTGACCTTTCAGCTTCACCGTATTGACGCCTATATGAACAAGCACTTCCTTGCCACCGTCAGACATGATGCCCACGGCATGTTTGCTTGGAAATACATTAAACACTTTACCATACACAGGAGAAGTTATTGTGCCATCATGTGGCAAAATTGCGAACCCATCACCTGTCATTTTCTCAGCAAAGACCGGATCAGGTACATTCGAAATGTCCAGCAATTCACCATTCACTGGCATCACGATATCCTCAGCAACGATACGCTCGCCTTGCTCACCTTGTGCCTTCTCCTCTTCAGGAGTTGGTTTAGCAGCTGCTGGCGTTGGTGCTGGTGTTCGTCCTGCAATAATATCCTGCATTTGAGATTTAATCGTATCGGAACGTGTTCCGAAGATGGCTTGAACATTATTACCCACTTCAAGCACACCAGATGCACCCAATTGTTTCAAACGATCTTTTTTCACATTGGATTTCTCATTAACTTCAATCCGCAAACGAGTAATACAAGCGTCCAGATGTTTGATATTCTCCTTGCCACCAAAAGCTTCGAGAATGTTATGAGGCAGATCATCCGTTGAACCGGAACCTCCGCCAGATGCTGTTTCAGGCGTTGCATCTTCGCGTCCTGGTGTTTTGAGATTGAATTTGCGAATGATCAATCGGAAACCGAAATAGTAGATCACTGCAAGAATCAGGCCGACGATAATCACGTCCCACCATGGTGTACGGTTCGGAATAATACCGAAGATCAGGAAGTCAATGAACCCACCGGAGAAGGTCATACCGATCTTGACACCCAGAATTTGCATGGTCATGAAAGACAAACCTGCAAAGATACAGTGTACTGCAAACAGGATTGGAGCTACAAACAGGAACGAAAATTCAAGTGGTTCTGTGATCCCTGTCAGGAACGAAGTCAACGCTGCCGAACCCATGATCCCTGCAACATACTTCTTGTGTTCTGGTCTTGCTTCATGGTACATCGCAAGTGCAGCTGCTGGCAAACCGAACATCATGAACGGGAATTTACCAACCTGGAACGTTCCCGCTGTGAGGTCTGCACCATCACGCAATTGATTGAAGAAGATCTGCTGGTCTCCACGAATCACATCTCCAGCTTTGTTTACGTACTCACCGAACTCAAACCAGAATGGGGAGTAGAAAATGTGGTGAAGACCGAACGGAATTAATGACCGTTCCACGACTCCGAAGATAAATGCCGACAATGTCGGGCTTGTATCTACCATGAAGTGAGACACAGCATTCAATCCATTTTGAATCGGTGGCCAGATTATCACGAGAAGCAAACCAATTAAGAGTGAAACAACCGAAGTGATAATCGGAACAAAGCGTTTACCTGCAAAGAAACCCAGGTAAGACGGCAGTTCGATTTTGAAGAATCGATTGTAACACAGCGCGGCGGCAATACCTATAATAATACCTCCGAACACGCCTGTACTTAATGTTGGGATACCCAGGATGCTGGCATAACCCGGTACTTCGCCGATCATTGCCGGGGTAACTCCTACCGCGGTACCCAGTGTGACGTTCATGACCAGATAACCGATGATGGCTGCAAGACCCGCAACCCCTTCGCCACCGGCCAATCCGACGGCTACACCGACGGCGAACAGCAATGCCAGATTATCGAATACGATCTGACCTGCGTTCATCATAATTGTTGCGATCGAGTTCACCCATGGGGTGTCGAGCGCTGTTACATATTGCAAAAAGTCTGGATTAACCAGCATGTTACCGATTCCGAGCAGCAAACCTGCCGCAGGCAGAATGGCTACAGGCAACATGAGAGCTTTACCGACTCTTTGCAAGACACCGAAAAGCTTTTTAAACATCGCGTCGTATTCTCCCTTTCGTCTAAGTTGTGTGTCGTGATGCAAGCAAGGGGACACAAAAAAGGCATGAATTAATAAAGTGAACTGTACCAACCTTGGGGTATAGCATACCCTGTACAAGGAAAGAACAATCACACTCTAATTAACTCATGCCTGATCGAGTCAGTAACACGTCGCTTTTGTTTATTCAGTTGCTTGATTACGGAGACCATTGTAGCACCAGTTCTAATCCATTGCAAGCCTTTACAGCAAAAAAATCAATCCCGCATTCCATCAATGGAATGATTTCACTTATTCTCTTCTTCTTTCCGCTGATACAGCCGTTGAAGATGTATGGTCAGATAGCCTACTTCCGCAGGATAGACTGGCAGACTCAGCCTTTTCTCCATTACCTTGGTCAGCTTCCATGCAAGCGAGTACATTTCGGGGTACTCCAACTTAAGCAGCGAATCCAATTTATGAAGTTCTTCGACTTTGTCTCCACGACGAACACGCTCAAGAGCGAATCGAAGATGAGTCAGCAAACGGGAGTAGTCAAGCGATTCCGTTTCAAACGAATAATCGAGTTGGTCGGACACCAGGTTCACCAAATCGGTGATCAGCTGTGAGTGTTCACGTACCTGGGATATATTCTGGTTAGTCATTGCGCTATAGATATGAAGGGCAACAAAACCAATCTCGTCCATCCCCAGATCTACACCCATTTTCTCCTTGATCAGACGAACAGCGTATTCTCCCATCCGATATTCTTCAGGATATATCTCACGGGTTTCATATAGAAACGGGTTCTGTATGACAATTCCCTGCTCCTTGCGTTTTAACGCGAAAGAAATATGATCGGTTAATGCAATATGGATATGTTCATTCAGAGGAACGTCCGTACGCTCTGCAATATACGTAATGACTTCGTTAATAATCTCGATCAGCGCTTCATCCACCTGTGGAAGTAGCTGCTTGTACTGCTCTTGCTCTTGCTGGTTTCTCAAAATGAACATCTTCTCCACAGCCATTAGTGGAATAATGTCATTGGTTTTCCTGTTGAAGCCGATGCCTTTACCAATCACGACGACTTCCCCATGTTCAGGATGCTGTGCGATGATTACATTATTATTTAGCGCTTTGGCTACATGCAGGCTACTCAAAGTTTGCACCTCTTTTTCACACCATCTTAGATGTGATAAGTCACACCCTAGTTAAGAACGAAAAGACATCCGGAGCAGGCAAATCGCGCCGGACGTCTCGCTTAAAAAGTAACAAAATTTCGCCTTTAGGTCAATAGAGCAACCATGCAACATTCGAAGTGCTTCTTACTCGTCAACCCCAGCTCTTTCCACAATCTTGTCGATTATAGAAGGGGTCGTTACAGTCTCGCTCTGTTGGATGGCAACCGGCGCAGGTGTTTTGGACTTGGTAAGGCCTTTAATCAGCTGCTCTACATCGATGCCGGATACACTCTTGAGCATCTCTGGAGCTGTGGCCATTAACTCGGTAACATAGTTACTAACCCGCGTGGCACCTTCACCTTTACCTGTATCTACCACAGTCAGTTTATCAATGGATGCAATTGGCTCTGCAATTTTGCCGGCCAGTTCAGGCAACATTTTGACAATGATATCGAGTACAGCCGCTTCGCCAAACTTCTGGAACGCCTCAGCCAGTTTTTCTTTCGCTTCTGCTTCAGCAAGACCACGTAGACGAATAACCTCTGCATCCGCTGTACCTTTTGCGAGTTCCGCATCCGCCATAGCCTGACCTTCAAGTCGTTTCTGTTCAGCGGTTGCTTTGGCATGCGTTTCGATCGAGTACTGTACCGCATCGGCTTCACGCATTCTCTTGGCTTTATCCGCTTCGGCCGCCTGCTCCACCGCATAACGATCCGCTTCGGCCTTTTTCTTCACTTCGGCATCATATTGCTTCTCACGTACGACGATTTCTTTTTCCTGCAGATCGATCTCACGTTCTTTACGAACGAGTTCAACCTTCATTTCTTCTTCCACCACGGTCTGTCTCGCACGTGCTTCATGGATATGGTACGCCTGATCGGCTTCCGCTTTTGCTGTATCCTGATCCCGCTTAAATGTGGCTACTTTGAGTTCTTTCTCTTTGGCTGCCTCGGCGATATTGGTATCACGCAGCAACTCCGCTTTTTGACCCTGTTCTTCCGCATTGGCCTTTTGAATACGTGCATCACGCATCGCTTCCGCTTCGGCAATCTCGGCATCACGCTTCACCGCCGCAATTCTCGGTTTACCGAGAGCATCCAGGTATCCCTGTTTGTCACGAACATCCTTGATGGTAAACGAGACAATCTGTAGTCCCATTTTCTTCAGATCTCTAGCTGCGACTCCTTGAACCTCTTGCGCAAACCGATCCCGGTTGCGATATACTTCTTCCACCGTCATCGTACCGAGGATGGCCCGCAAATGCCCCTCAAGTACCTCCTGTGCTTCGCTTCTCAGCGCTTCTACAGGTTTACCGATGAATTGCTCCGCTGCCGTAGCAACGTCCTCTACAGCGCCACCAACCTTGATAATAGCGACACCGTCAGCAATAACTGGAACACCCTGTTCCGTGTACACTTCAGGTGTGGAGACATCCAGCTTGTGGGATAACAAGGAGATAAACTCAGATTGCTGGAATATCGGCAGGATAAATGCACCGCCACCACGAACAATTTTAATTTTCCGCCCAGAGTCATCATCGGAAATATTTTTGCTACCCAGGAATGATCCCGTAACGATCATCGCTTCATCCGGTCCAACCGTTTTGTATCTCGCCCAGAAAGCCAAACCCAAAATCAGAATGACACCAACTACAACTATAGGAATCAACAAAACATCCCAGTTCAAATTCAAATTTTCCATTCCACATCTCTCCCCTTATTCATTTATGAGTGCTCAAACTACTTAGGTAATAAGAATACGTTATAAATCTTTAAGTACATCCTCATCCCATTCCGACACACGCAGTACGCCATCTACAACATCCACCACAACAACACGGGCTCCCGCCGCAATGGGGAGGTGTTCAAAACTGGATGCTGTCTGAATCGTACTACCGGAAGCAAAACGGATCATCACTTCGCCAAAACCTTTTTCTGGCACCGGAATGGTGATTTCCCCAATTTTTCCTGCTAACTCTTTCATTGAAAATGCAATGGAGACATCGCTGTTACGCATCGGTTTGATATAAGCGAAGAATACCAGCATGGCTGCAGCAATACCTATAAGCAGGGATAATATTAGACCGGACATCGCACTTAATGAACTATAACGTGTCAGCATAATGCCTGCTCCACCAAAGGTTGTAATAGAACCAGCTAACACAACGGGTTTGAAAAAATCAAGACCTGGCATTTCGAAGGCTCCGTCAATCAAGCCATCAATCAAGTCACCCAGCACAAGGCTGACAACCGCAAATATCGCCCCTCCGATTAGACACCCCCAATAAATTGTCTCCATCCCTTGTTCCTCCTCTCCTCTGCCGCAAATTCATCCTATCTGGGCATTCCACATGTAAATAAATACGTAACTAACATCAAAATGTTTCAAAATCTTTCCTCAAATGTATTCTGGATCCGATAATGGGTATTGAATAAAAAAACCGCAAGCCCCCATGAAGGAGACTTGCGGTTATTGAACAACAGGATGTGTCCGTTCACTTGTCAGTGAGTATTGAATTACAGAGAAGCCTTGTAGATCGATACAACATCTTCCCGTTGCAGTTTCTTGAAGTTACCGAATGGGCCGAACAACATCGCTTTATCAGCCATAACGTCGATTTGGCTATCATCGATATCATAATCAGCCAAACGGTTAGGGGCACCAATGGATGTCCAGAATTTGCTGAGTGCATCAATACCTTCTTCAGCAACCTGTCTATCCGACTTGCCTTCAGGATTCACTTCAAATACATTGATCGCAAGGCGTTTGAATCGGTCCACATTGACATCCAGGTTATGTTTCATCCAGTGCGGGAACAAGATTGCCAGTCCACCGCCATGTGGGATGTCATACACTGCGGATACCGCGTGTTCGATATTATGTGTTGCCCAGTCTCCTGCGAGACCCATATTCAGTACACCATTCAATGCCATCGTTCCGCAATACAGAATTGTTTCACGCAGTTCATAGTTCTCCAGATCTTCTACCAGACGCGGGGCTGCTTCCATTACGGTACGCAGAATCGTCTCACAGAAGCCGAGTTGAACCGGTGTGTTGGCATCCAGATGGAAGTAATGCTCCAATACGTGGGACATCATATCCACCATACCGTATACCGTTTGGTCCAGCGGAACAGTGTATGTATTCACCGGATCCAGGATGGAGAATGCAGGGAATGAATAGGCGCTGCCCCAGCCCAGTTTTTCTTGTGTATCCTGATTGGTAATAACCGAACCGGAGTTCATCTCCGAACCCGTTGCTGCCATCGTCAATACGGTACCGAGTGGAAGAGCATCCTGTGCAACGGCTTTGCGCTGAGCAAAGTCCCACATATCGCCATCATATTTAGCACCTACAGCAATAGCTTTGGAGCAATCTAATACACTACCGCCACCTACAGCGAGGATCAGGTCGATATTATTTGTTTTGCAGAGGTCTACCCCTTTATGCACCGTAGAAAGACGCGGGTTAGGTTCCACGCCAGCCAGTTCTGTCACTTCTGCTCCAGCTTCCTTAAGCAAACCGATGACTTGATCGTACAAACCACTGCGTTTGATACTGCCGCCACCATATACAAGCAGAACCCGTTTACCGTATTTCGGCACTTCTGTTTTCAATGCTTCCAGTTGTCCTTTACCGAAAATCAGTCGGGTTGGATTATAGAATTGGAAAGATTTCATATCTATTTTCGCCTCCAATGGAGTTTAGAATTTTAGTGCAACTCCAATTATAGTACCCCGTTTATAGAAAAACAAATCGATAGCCACTCACTTTATAACAACCCGTTAATCTCCAAATGGGCTCGAAACATATCGCTCGTGGAAGGCAAATCCTCAGCGTCCACCCATGTTTCAGCAGACCATAATCCAGCTTGTTTGAATGCCCGCGGACAATGGATAAAGCATTCTTCCACATCCACAATGACAGCCGCACCAATCGTTTTACCGCTCCAGCCCATACTCGCGATAAATTCTTCATCCTTGGTAATGGTCGCTGCACCATTAATGCGCAGCACTTCATTCAGACCCGGAATCAAAAAGAGCATACCAATACCAGGGTTAGACAAGATGTTCAACAAGGAGTCTATCCGCCGATTGCCTGGGCGTTCGGGATAGACAAGCCGATATGTATCATATACTTTTACGAATCCCGCTCCATCGCCCCGTGGGGATACATCACTTTTCCCATCACGATCGGACGTGGAGAGGAAAAATAATGGTGACATGGATAGAAAATTCTGAACATGTGAATCCACAAATGAAATTGCCTTGTTACGCACATGTTCATGAGGTTCACCCACCATGCTTTGCAGTTCCTCTGCATCTGTAATCAACGGAATATTCAATGCCTGCTTTTCCAATTATTCGTCCCCGTTTCCTCATTGATTATGTTTTTCAATGGCTTTCCACCATTATACATGTGGGAACTGGCATCTTCCATTTCAGACAACAAATATGAGTGTTATTCAAAATACTGGAACCCCACATGCCCTCAGCTTGACCTATTGGAGATTCAGTATTGTTAATCTCATCTAACAGTTGTACTGTAACCACAAGGACTTCAAAATCCTTAACATAAATAAGGAGGTTATTGGATTGAAAAAAGCAAGCATTTTCGTCTTTGCTTTGCTAATGTTCCTCGTACCCTCGGGACAGATGGTTATGTATGCTGAGCCGAATAAAGAAAAAGACTTCATAACGAGCGCTAATGCTCATGGAATCACAATAAACGACTATGTGGGCACTTCGAAAGATGTCATTATTCCCGAAACCATTGGCGGTCAACTAGTTACTTCTATTGGTGAAAAAGCATTTTACAGCGATCATTTGACTTCTGTAGTTATTCCGCATACCGTCTCCACGATTGGAGAAAGGGCATTTGAAATCAATCAACTGACTTCTATCGTCATTCCAGAGACTGTCACGACTATTGGAGACTTGGCCTTTGCATACAACCAGCTGACTTCTGTCGTCATTCCGGATAGTGTATCCACGATTGGGAACTCCACATTCACTAACAACCAACTGGTCTCTGTCGTTATTCCTGAGACTGTTATGTCGATCGGAAATAGTGCATTTACAAACAATAAACTGACTTCTGTCGTAATCCCAGAGAATGTCTCAACTATTGGGAACTGGGCATTTGCATCTAACCAGCTGACTTCCATTGTTATTCCAAATCGTGTCTCTTCCATAGGACATGCTACATTTATGGACAATCAACTGACTTCTGTCGTCATTTCGGATAGTGTCTCCTCTATCGGGGCGATCGCATTTGCGGACAATCGGTTGGCGACTGTCTTCATTCCAGCTAGTGTCTTGTCAATTGGTTTCTTAGCGTTTGATGGTAACTCATCCCTTATTATTACGGGTTTTGATCCTTCCGAGGCTCAAGACTTCGCTTACTTTAATGACATTCCCTTTCAAAAATTGAATGTAGTCGTCTCCTTTGACTCCAATGGAGGGAACCCGGTTGCGGTCACTCAAGCCACTTATGGGCAAACCATTGTGCCTCCCACGCAACCTACCAAGGATGACTTCTCATTTGAAGGCTGGTACATCGATTCGGTTTACTCCCTTCCCTGGAGTTTTGATACCGATATCGTGACTGGGGACATCACGCTGTACGCCAAGTGGACGAGTTCAGTTACAACTGCGTCCAAAGTCACTAATAAGGAAGATCCCATTTCAGCTTTGACAGTCTCTTTTGACTCTCGCGGCGGAAGCCCTGTATTAGATACTATTGCCAGGCTCAATCAAGCGATTGCGCCGCCCACTCAGCCCAGCAAGAGTGGTTTTTCATTTGATGGTTGGTACATAGATTCGGCATTATCACTTCCCTGGAATTTTTCTAGTGATACCGTAAGTCGGGACATAACGCTATATGCCAAATGGGTAATAACGAATAGCTCTGAAAACAGTGGTGGTAGTTCTTCTTTCTGGCCAAGTAGCTCTCATACTGTCACATCATCTCAGGAACTTGAAACGGGAACGAAGCCTACAGCCGAACCTAAACCTAATGTTGAATCTAAACCTAAAGTTCCAACAACACCTTTGACTCCCATCGTGTTCAAGGATATTTCAACCCACTGGGCACGCTTGATGATTGAAAGTATCGCTTCACGTGGTCTTATAACGGGCTATCCCGATGCCACATTCAGGCCTAATCAGCCCATCTTACGTAAACACATGGCCGGTATAATCAGCGGGACGTTTGAGCTACCAATACTTCGAAAAGCCACTCTCTTTGCAGATGTAGAGCCCGGACATCCCTACTTTGAATCTATATCTCGACTACAGCAGATTGGCCTTATTGACGGCTTCCACCGCTCGAACGACTCAAACGACTTGAATGATTTCTTCCATCCGGACGCCGCACTTACACGGGCTGAGGCAGCGAAAATTCTGGTGCTCGCTCTGGACCTGCCGCTAATTCAAACAAGTTCTTTCGAGGATGTGCCATCCTCCCACTGGGCTCATGATTATATTGCCACACTGGCCGAGACTCGAATGGTTCTGGGATATCACGGACAGTTCAGGCCGGAGGAGTTCCTAACCCGAGCCGAGCTGGCTGCCCTGCTCTATCGTTCAATTCCAACAGAATAAACGACTGACTCGCGACTCCGTTGCAAATTTATATTAAAAAACACCAGCCCTTGTATGGGCTGGTGTTCGTCGTTATACCTGTTATTCAGTGTATCCCATGCTGCTTACAAAACGACGGAAAGCTTGGCGTCCTGCTTCATCATATTTGTAGACACCTGCATGCTCCAGAATCTCGGCAAATTTCAATCCGACTTCCTGCTGTACAATGGCAATAGCTTGTTCTTTGTCCAGCTTAGGACCAAACCGTTCAATCAATTCTTCTGCCCAGCCCAGATGCTTGTTCAACACATGATCAGAAGCTTTAGCCGCTTCAGCAAGCTTGGCATCGCCAGCGAGGATATCCGCGATACTGTCCAGTTCTTCTTTCAAACGACCTGGCAGGATGGCAAGTCCCATAACTTCGATCAGACCAATGTTTTCTTTCTTCAGATGATGCATCTCACGGTGCGGATGGAAAATCCCTTCTGGATGCACATCATTCGTACGATTGTTACGCAATACAAGATCCATCTCATAGCCACCGTCTGCACTGCGACGAACGATTGGTGTTACCGTATTGTGTGGTACTTGTTCCCCGTCCACTTCACTGAACGCTTCGATATCCACAGCTGAATCACTGTAGACCTTCCACGCTTCATATACAGCGTTACCCGCTTCAAGCAGCTCTGCAGAATCGTGTGAGGCCAAACGCATTACGGACATTGGCCATTTAACGAGACTCAATGTAAGTCCAGGTGCATCCGCATGGTGGAAGACCGCCTCTGGCTGTGCATTTTGAATCGCGAATGTATGACGACCACCTTGGAAATGGTCATGTGTCAGAATCGATCCACCTACGATCGGCAGATCCGCGTTAGATCCGATAAAGTAATGCGGGTACTCCCCAACAAAGGCAAGCAGCCTGCGCAGCGTATCCTTCGTCAGCTTCATCGGCACATGATCATGATGGAAAATGATGCAGTGCTCGTTGTAGTACACATACGGCGAGTATTGGAACAACCAAGGCTCGCTGTTAAGCTCCAGCGGAATCACGCGCAGATTCTGGCGGGCCGGGTGATTCACCCGACCAGCGTAACCTACATTTTCACGACACAGCTGGCATTTTGGATATACCGGTGGCGGAAGCAATTTCGCCATAGCAATTTCCTTTGGACTTTTCTCCGGTTTCGACAGGTTAATAGTAATCTCCATGTCTCCATAGGCCGTGTCCTGTGTCCAGTAGACGTTCTTCGAGATCCGATCCATCCGAATGTAGTTGGAGTTAATCGACAAGTCATAGAATTGAGATGTGGCCGCCTCAATGCCTTCCGTCTGCTCCGTGTGGCGGAATGCACGTACCACTTCGGAAGGGCGTGCCATCAAATGACCCATGATTTTGGCATCCAGCAAATCACGGAATGTATCGCTATTTTCAGGAATGAGTCCAATGGTGAATCCATAATCAATCAACGTATCCAGCATCGCCTGTGGACCATCGGGCACTGTCGTGTCCAACTCTCCAGCATAAGGCTCTGAGAATCCGAATTGTTCCAGCAGAAGGTTGCGGCTATAATCCCAATCCGCTTCCTCGATTAATTGTTTCTGCAAGGCAAATGCAACCAGACGTTCAATGGCATGCAGTGCTTCCTGCTGCTCCGGTGTCCGCTCTGTGGCACCTGCTGCAATATGAGTCTGTGACATAAGGTGTTCGCCTCCTAGTTTTTTCCGTAGCCGTCAGGACGTGATTGGTGCCAGCTCCAAGCGCTTTGAATGACATCTTCCAGATTGGTCCATTTCGGATTCCAGCCCAGGACAGATCTCGCTTTTGCAGATGAAGCTACCAGCACAGCCGGATCACCTGCACGACGTGGCTCCTGTACAACCGGGATATCAAGGCCAGTCACTTTTTTAGCCGTTTCGATCACTTGTTTCACCGAGAATCCTGTACCATTACCCAAGTTAAACACGTTACTGTTCTCACCTTTGCGAAGATAATCTACGGCACGCAGATGCGCATCAGCCAAGTCGCTCACGTGGATATAGTCGCGGATACATGTTCCGTCTTCTGTAGCATAGTCGTCACCAAACACAGCGATGTGCGGACGTTGTTTCAAAGCCGTTTGCAGCACCAGTGGAATCAGGTGACTCTCTGGTTGGTGATCTTCACCAATTTTACCGCTGTCATGAGCGCCGGCTGCATTGAAGTAACGCAGGGAAACGTATTTGATATCCTGAACTTTATCGAACCATGACATCATACGTTCCATCATCAACTTCGTTTCACCATATACGTTGGTTGGTTCTGTACGATCGCTTTCTTCGATTGGCACTTTCTCAGGCTCACCGTAGGTAGCTGCTGTAGAGGAGAAGACGATGCGGCGTACGTTCGCTGCATTCATCGCTTCCAACAGACAGAGTGTACCAAACACGTTGTTGTCATAATATTTAACCGGGTCTTTCATACTCTCGCCTACGAGTGAGTTGGCTGCAAAGTGAATGACTGCATCAATTGAATTTTCAGCGAACAGCTTCGCCAGAATTTCTTTGTCACGCAGATCCCCTTCATACAACTTACCGCCGAGCAACGCCTCACGATGCCCTGTCTGCAAGTTATCCAGTACGACAACCTCTTCCCCACGTTCCAACAATGCTGCTACCGTATGAGATCCAATATACCCTGCTCCACCTGTCACCAAAATTGCCATTTTACTTCGCCTCCTTCAATTCTTTAACACCGTCACCTACGCCGCACACATAAAAATCACCTTTGAGACGGGTACGCGCTTCATATGCAGCGCCCACTTCGCTTACAAAACGCTCGACATCATCTTCATGCACAAGCGATACGGTACAACCACCAAATCCTGCGCCAGTCATCCGAGCACCGAGCGTGCCTGGAATCCGCTGAGCTTCTTCGACCATAACATCCAGCTCATCACAGCTTACTTCGTACAAGTCGCGAAGCGATTCATGAGAAGCGTTCATCAGCTTGCCGAAGGTTTCCAGATCATTACCCCGCAATGCTTCGACCGATGCGAGCACACGAGCGTTCTCTTCCACGACATGTTGTGCACGCTGTCTTACTTTCTCATCCTTGATCTGATCCTGTAATGTTACGAACTGCTCTGGCGTCAATTGAGCCAGGTAATTCAGTGCAGGCAGCTGTTCCTTCAAGATGGCAAGTGCCTGCTCGCATTGAGAGCGACGTTCATTGTAAGCCGAATCCACCAGACCACGACGTTTGTTTGTGTTACCGATGACCAATTTGTAGGCACCTGTACGGAAAGGAACCTTTTCATACTCCAGTGTGTCACACATCAGCAGGATCGCGTGATCCTGAGCACCGTTTGCGACAGCGAACTGATCCATGATCCCACAGTTGACACCGACAAACTCATTCTCTGCCTTTTGGGAAAGAAGCGCCAGTTGAACTGTATCAATATCCGCTACGCCCTCCAGAGACTGAATCGCGAATCCCGTGAGTACCTCCAGAGATGCAGACGATGAAAGTCCTGCCCCGTTCGGAATCTCCCCATGGTACAGGAAGTCGTACCCTTTCGTTACATTCACGCCTTTACCTTGCAGTTCAACCATGACACCAACAGGATAGTCGATCCATTCTCCGGTTTTCTCTTTACCGATGGTGGAAGTATCCAATGCTCCTTCATAAGACATGTTCGTGGAAGCCAGCTGCAACTTGTTGTCCTGACGCTCACGGATAATTAATGTTGTTCCGAATTCAAGTGCTGCCGGAAGCACGTATCCACCGTTATAGTCAATGTGCTCACCGATCAGATTCACACGCCCAGGGGCATGAAATACACGGATGTCCGCTCCACTCTCTCCGTACTTCTCAATAAACTTTTGTTTCAATTCAGTTACGTTCACTGCTGGTGCACCTCGCCTCGTTGTTGTGGTTTTCTTAATGTTATTATATAAGAAAGCGATGCCTCTTGTAATGCAACCATGTGTGTTTCATATGGATAAATGTGACCTTAAGGCGTATAATGATCTAAGCATCCCGGAAAGAAGGAAACGACTATGGCAGACCAATTCAACATCAAGAAAGAACCTCTTGCATCTTCTACAGAAAAAATACAGGAACCACCTTCCGGTAAAAGCGGAGCTCTCAGTTATTCGGTTGCCTCCAATCCTGTCTATTATGAACAAGGCGCATTGCATGTCCTGTTTGCCGGAGCAAGCCAGACACTTCCGGGTCACGCCCTCGGACCCAAACTGTTTGATTATTATCTGCTGCACTATGTAGAAAAAGGGGCGGGTACGTTCCGTACCGAACTGCACACCTACGAGTTATCCGCAGGTGATTGTTTCCTCATTCATCCCGGGCAACTGGTGAGCTACCAGTCCCATGCCCGCAACCCATGGCAATACCGCTGGATCGCCTTCACGGGCAGCCAGGCTGCCCAGCATGCCGATGAGGCGGGATTCCGCCCGGAGAAGTCCGTTTTTCACGCCGGACCCTCTTGTGGAATGTCCGATTGGCTATCCGTGATGCAAAATGCTTTTGCTGAGCGCAAAGAAAGCTCCCATTTCACATCACTGGGTACGTTATATATGATTCTAGCCGAAGCACAAAATCACCTTTCGCAGGGTCAAACCTTAATTCCCGGTGAATCCTCCATCCGACGTACGGTGAAACAGATGATACAATATATGTCCACCCAATATGCCTATCCTGTCTCCATTGAACAAATGTCTGCGAGTCTCGGTTACAACCGTGCGTATCTATCCCGTATTTTCAAACAGGAAACCGGACTTTCACCAGTCACTTATCTGCTAAAACTGCGGATCGACAAGTCGCGCCAACTCCTCAGGGAACGCCCGGATCTGTCCATCGAACAGGTATCTGCATCGGTCGGACTGCCAGACGCGCTGTATTTCTCCAAACAGTTCAAACGATTTCACGGTGAAGCGCCCAGCTTGTATCGAGAGAAAATCCTGTCCCGCTCGCCACATCAGGGGTTACAGAAGAACACTCAACAAAATAGACGTTGAACAACGTTACGGAACCATATGACAAAAAAGGTGCATTCCGCCACTATGGCTAAGATGCACCTTTTGCACTTTATTTATTTGTCATCAGGCTCCGGAGACAGAATGGATTCAATCCGTTCCAATTCCTCTGTAGAGAAATCCAATTGACTGAGTGCAGCCACGTTCTCTTCAATCTGGGAAGGACGACTTGCGCCAATCAGCGCAGAAGTTACCCTGCCATTCCGCAGAACCCAGGAGAGTGCAAATTGGGCCAAACTCTGACCACGGGCTGCTGCAATCTGATTCAGCGCACGCACTTTGCGGAGCGTCTCTGGAGAGATGTTGTTCTCATTCAGGAATACCGACGGACCTTTGGCACGTGAGTCTTCCGGGATACCATTCAAGTATTTGTTCGTAAGCACGCCTTGTGCCAATGGACAGAATGCAATACTGCCTGTTCCATACTCATCCAGCACGTCCTGCAAACCATCTTCAATCCAGCGCTCCAGCAGCGAGTATTTCGGTTGATGGATTAACAATGGCGTACCCAGACCTTTCAGAATTTCGGCGGCCTGTCTTGTCTGCTCTGCAGGATAGTTGGAGATTCCTACATAGAGGGCTTTGCCCGAGCGAACAATATGATCCAGTGCCATCATCGTTTCTTCCAAAGGCGTTTCGGGATCATACCGATGTGAATAGAAAATGTCTACATAATCCAGGCCCATACGCTTCAAGCTTTGATTCAGACTGGATACCAGATTTTTGCGTGAACCCCACTCGCCATACGGCCCGGGCCACATATAATATCCCGCTTTGGTAGAGATCACAAGTTCATCACGATAAGGTTTCAGATCCGAAGCCAGTACCTGTCCAAATAGTTGCTCTGCCGAACCTGCCGGTGGGCCATAATTGTTGGCAAGGTCAAAATGGGTAATACCCAGATCAAATGAACGGGTAATCATATTACGGCCATTCTCGGCATTGTTAATACCGCCAAAATTATGCCACAGCCCCAGTGAAATCGCTGGCAATTTCAAACCTGAACGCCCAACGCGGTTATATTTCATCGTTTCATAGCGAGTATCGCTTGCTACGTAGACCATTATGAATCCCTTCTTTCCCCAGGTTCCGCCTCTTGTGTCCGGTCTATGCCGGAGAATGCGGTTATTCAGTCCATACGTTTAACCAAGAAGCTGGTCCACATTATTCATTACCTCACCGATCGGCTCTGTAATCAGCAAATCAGCTCTACGGTCATAGGCGGTAGGTGTAGCATTCAACAGAACGGTATGTTTTCCCTGAAAATACGTAATTAACTGGGCCGCTGGATATACCGTCAGTGACGTGCCTCCCACGAGTAACAGATCTGCAGAAGACAGTGCATCAATGGAGCGATACAATGTCGTCTGATCCAGTTCCTCTTCGTACAGCACCACATCCGGCTTGATCACACCACCACATGCGGTACAGCGAGGTACGGTATCTTGGGATTGCATAATATCATTCAGCGTATAAAACTTCCTGCAATCCATGCAGGCATTACGATGAACTGAGCCGTGAAGCTCAAAGACATTGCTGTTGCCTGCCATCTGGTGCAGTCCGTCAATATTTTGCGTGATGACTGCCTGAAGTTTCCCCTCTTGCTCTAGACGAGCCAACAGTCGATGGCACCCATTCGGTTCGGCATTCGGATGAAGCATTTTGCCACGATAAAAATCATAGAAAATATCAGCATGTTGATCAAAAAAATGCCGGCTTAACAATTCTTCAGGTGGATAAGGCGAATGCTGCTCCGTCTGATACAGACCCGCAGCCGAGCGGAAGTCGGGAATCCCGCTTTCTGTTGAAGTCCCGGCTCCTCCAAAAAAAACAATACGGGAGCTTTCCTGAATCCAGGTAGCCAGTTGTTCTGTTGCGTTCATCCTCTCTCCTCCTTTTATTTACTATATAAATTGAACTAAAGAATATTTACACTGGCCACTACGATGACAGAACAACCTTCCGATCGCTGTTATTCCCAGATTTTTTTGATTCCCTTTATAAAGGATAAATCCGAGGATAGCATATGCTTCCGATGTAGCTTTCTTTTAGAAAGCTTTTAGGCGAACGCTCCGCTTCTTCAGGTTATTTCTGTCCTCTCCATTTCGTGTAAATGTTAGTTCAATTTATATAGTCCAACCAAGCCAGGGTGACTTATATAATCACGCTTATCTCATTATAATGACGAATGATGGCATGGGCATCAACCAGGTGTGATCCTTGATCTAACTGCGGACAGTAACCCAGGGTATAGGATACCTCTGCGTGCCGCCCCATCTGCATATCCCCATTACTGTCCCCAATTACAACGGCCTCTCCATGATTGATATGTAATTCACGGCAAGCCAAGAGTGCTGCTTCTCCATCTGGTTTACCCTGGGTCACCCGATCACAGCCCACAATGGATGTGAAAAAGGAACGGATCCCCATCCAATCCAGATGTGTTTCTGCTGCCGCTGTACTGTCTGAAGTGACGACCGCCAGCGGTATGGCTGCTGCCCTGCAATTCTGCAAGAAATCCAGCAATCCTGACATTGGTTCAGCCAATTTCTTCTGCCTAACCTCTCGCATGGCTACACTTGAAAATTGGCGTATCGTTGTGATCGCTTCATTCCATGGCATGCCTGCCGCATATAGCTGCCCCGCAAGCAATCCCGTGCACTCATCAACAGTTGCAATGGCCAGCGGGCCTTGCGGATCATATCCGACAATATGACCTTGTGCATTATGGATGGTGCCGAGAACATGCTCCAATTCAACCGTAAATGAAGCTCCAAGCTCATTCATACGTGTTTTTAACTGATTGAGCAACGTCTCTGCCCACGGTCCCCATAACTGGAGGAATTCCAACAGTGTTCCATCTTTATCGAACAGGATACCTTTACATGGAATCTGCGCTCCATGGACTTGAAGCATGGTCATCCGTATCACCTCCGGTGATGAGTCTGGCAATCATTACTTGATGGTACTTAACCAAGCCAGAACTGTCTTGACGGTCTGATTCAGCTGTTCTTCTCCACTCACTTCCGGCTCGCCATCCCCTTTTTGATGACCATAATCACCGAACTGGGCGTGGTTTCCACCTTCAATGGTGTAATATACCGTCTCCGCGGGCAAATACATACGTCCACTCTGATACTTGGTCATATTCACAACCTCATCTTTAGTACCCAGAATGGATAAAGCAGGTATTCCCAGTGTCAATACACTTCCTTTTTCATCCGGGTAAGATGCCAAGAAGAATATTCCGTGAAGTGCATCAGGATGTGCGGCTACATAACGTGCAGCCATGGACCCACCGAGTGAGTGTCCACCCATAACAAATTGTTCGTCTGGATATGCGGCTAGAATCTCATCTGCCAAGTTTGGCTTGAGCACTGCCAGGTTGACTGGCATTTTGGCAATAATCGTGTGATGACCAGCAGCAGCCAGCTCATGCGCAAGCGGTGCATAACTTTCCGGTTTTACCAATCCACCAGGATAGAAAAGCACGCTTTTCCCAGCCGGTTTGTCTGGCACAAAATCAATCCAGTTCTCTTGTTCGCTCACGGTCACTTGATTGGCTGTAGCCATGGCCGTTTGAGCTGTTTCCTGTGGACCGTACGGTGTGAATAATTTCCACGCAACAAATCCACATCCAATGACAATGAGCGCCAGAAGTACGAGCAGGAATTTCCCGATGCCCCTCTTCTTGCGCCCTGTATTATACCGATTTCTCAACGTTAATCACCTTTCTTCACTTCCGCAGGTGCCGCGGCTCACAGAATTGGGAGCCTTCGTTCATCAGGCTCCCCTTCTACGAATTGAAAAATATTATTCAGCCTTGGCCTTGCGGTAAGCATCCATATATTGTTCCGCTCTGCGACGGACATGACTCAGGTCACCCGTCTTCACAGCTTCCGATGTCAAGTCGGAGCCGATCCCTACAGCCACTGCTCCACCCTTGATCCAATCCCCCAGATTAGACAAGGATACCCCGCCAGTTGGCATAAAATTCGCCTGCGGCATAGGACCCTTCATCGTTTTGATAATCGTAGGATCATACAGGTTACCCGGGAACAACTTCACAATGTCCACGCCGAGTTCCAATGCTCGCTGCACGTCAGCAATCGTCATCACACCAGGCAGAATTGGAATTCGGTACAGGTTGCAGATCTGCACGGTATCCGGGTTCAGGGAAGGTCCGACTACAAACTCGGCACCTGACATGATAGCTGCTCTCGCCGTCTGCGGTTCAAGCACCGTTCCCGCACCAATAATCGCGAATTTCTCTGGGTCTTGTGTGTTCCAGTGGTATACACGGCTTAATTTTTCAATGGCTTTGAGGGCACTGGGTACTGTCATCGTAATCTCAATAACTTTAATGCCACCCGCAATCGCTTGCTCGGCCATGGCAATGACTTGATCCGCAGAATCTGCACGCAGAACCGCCACAACACCATTATCCGTAATTTTTTGCAACAGCTGAAGCTTCTTCATTTCATTCTCTCCCTTGTCAATGTGGTGGTTGTGTATACAAGCCTTACATTTAAGAACGAAGATGAGACATATATGATTTCAGCAGCGACTAGCGCTCAACATGGGCAACATTGTTCAGCTTGGCCTCGACCTGCCCCCACGTCGGGAGCGCCTCCCAATCGCCAACAGCCTGTATAACCATGGAACCGGTCAAATTGCCGAGACGGGTTGCTTCCTGCGGGGAGTATCCTTTTAATAAGCCTGATAAAAATCCCGCGCAGAATCCATCTCCTGCTCCTACCGTATCCAGAACATGCTCCACTTTAAAGTACGGAACTTCCGTTAGGGTACCATTCGCTAATACGTAGGTCAAATCAGGGCCACCCTTCACGATGCACACGGCCTTCATGGCAGATAGACGCTCAAGTACTTTTTGATCATTTTCTTCGTGATAGAGAAGTTTCATCTCGTCCAGACCCGGTAAAAAGTAATCCGCGAGTTCAGCCAGACGCAGTAAAACTGGACGGGCCTCATCCGCTGACCATAGTTTGAGACGCAGATTCGGATCAAAGCTTACTTTCACACCTGCCTGTTTGGCAATATGTATGGCGGCTTCTACCGTAGCAAGACCGGAAGGGCTTATCGCTGCGGTAATACCTGTAAGGTGAAGTATCTTCGCCCCCGCAATATAATCGGGATCCAGATCATCAGGTGTGATCGCACTTGCAGCGGATAGCTTCCTATAATAATGTACCGAGGCTTTCCCGGAAGCGTTCTCACGAATCATCAAACCGGTGGGCTCGTGATCACTTAACCGTACTCGGGAGACATCTACGCCTTCACCGCGAATGGCTTTCAGAATCATGTTACCGATCGGATCATTGCCCAAACGTCCAAACCAACCACTGGTATGTCCCAGCCGGGAAACGCCAATAGCCAGGTTGCTCTCGGCACCCCCGAACGACTTGTCCAGTGTGGCCGCATATTCCAGCCCTCTTGTATCCTTGGCAGTCAGCAAACCCATACTTTCCCCAAATGTAATAATTTCCGGGCTTGGATAGGGACTCGTTGACATGATTTCTTCCCTCCTTATATTTACATTTCCTCATCTTCTGTTACTATTGTCATCCTCTATGCAACCGTTGTCAATCCCGGAGCGTTCATTTTTTGTCACAGCTTTGAGAAAAGATAACGCTTACTAATGTGAATTAAATCACAATAGACAATGTACATCCATATTACCCTTATTACAGATGCAAACGACCTTACAAAAGGGGTCTATAAGGGGGCTGCACCATGAAAAATCAGACACTGATCCAGGATGATCAGGAATCTTTCTTTTACAATCTGCGCTTTATGCTTATCGTCTGTGTCCTTGCAGGTAATGCACTTGAACCACTCATCACACGTTTTGCAGGAGCGGAAGCTCTGTTCCTGTGGATATATACGTTTCACATGCCACTCTTTGTATGGGTAACCGGGTATTTTGCGACACACTCACTCCAAGGCGCGCCTGGGCGAAACGTTTTGAAGCAGATTGCCTTACAATATGTACTGTTTCAGTCCTTGTATGCATTAATGGACTTTACCGTGTTCCACACACCCCATATGCGGCTATCCTTCTTTGCACCTTACTTGCTGTTATGGTTTCTCGCGAGTCATTTCTGTTGGAGACTTTTACTCCGTCTTACGATTTCATGGAAACCGATATATCGATTGATTGGATCGATTGCGCTCGGTGTAATTGCCGGGTATTTGCCCATCGATGGGTTCTGGCTCAGCTTCAGCCGTACGTTTGTATTCTTGCCGTTCTTTGTCATCGGTTATGACTATGGAGCATCCATTCGTTCTCGAATATTATCCGGTTGGGGGCGAAAAACGGCAGCTATCCTCTCTGCTGCCCTGTTGGTATGGATCGGGTATGGAGGTTTGAATATTTCATCGGGATGGTTACTGGGCAGCATGACGTACGCCGAGCTGGGTCATCATGAATGGTATGCCGGCATCTTCCGACTGGGTGTATACTTGCTGGAAATTGCATCGGCAGCACTGTTCTTGGCCTGGGTACCTTCCTTGACTTCCAGACTGACGGACCTTGGACGACGCACACTCTATGTGTTCCTGCTGCACGGGTTTCTCGTTCGTCTTGCGATCTGGTCTGGAGTCTACAGTTATATGGGAAGTTCGGCGTATATCCCAGTCATACTTCTCATTGCCGTACTGTTCGCAGTCACGCTGGCTCTGCCAGCTGTACGTCACACGTTCAAACCCTTAATTGAACCAGATATATCCCGCTTTTCTTTCGATCGGCATGAGATATTTAAACGGTCGGCCTAAAGCTCTGACGGATCTCTTCGCTATCGATTCTATCCTGGTGTGTTGTTTCAGGCTGGAAATAAGGTGGTAAATTAGGGATACGCGCTACAAAAAACAACTTATCGTTGTAAGGAGTGATTTGTAATGGCACGTCAACCGACGTCAGAACGCAAGATGAGCCGTGAAGAAGCCGGCAGATTAGGTGGGAAAGCCACTTCCAAGAGCCATGATCGAAGCTTCTACCAGATGATTGGAAAAAAAGGTGGAGAAGCGACTTCAGATGCCCATGACACTGACTTTTACAAGCAGATTGGCCGCAAGGGCGGCGAAGCAACATCCGAAACCCATAACAAGGAATTCTATCGTGAGATTGGACGCAAAGGCGGAAGCAACTGATGAATCCCGCACGCCACATCGAAACATGATCATAGCTTTCCCGCAAATCAAGAAGTCTAATTCCATGAAAATGGTTTGAGGCTTCTTTCTATTGATTGTAGAAATATGACGACGGTTGTGATAGACTCAATAGAAAAACCGGGTGTTCACGGGTTTAAAGCAGCAAAGAATTTCACAAACTACGGGGAGCTCGACACCGGCTTGCCGGTCCTTTTTTTTAGAGTACGGATGAAATTAAACGACAGATGCACTGCCATTTACTTTTCCATTCATGTTGCTCAATATTATATATTTGGGGGGAAATACACCATGTCAGCCAAGAAGATGCGTTCCGATATGATCAAAAAAGGTTTTGACCGTGCACCACACCGGAGTTTGCTCCGCGCAGCGGGCGTTAAAGAAGAGGATTTCGGCAAGCCGTTTATTGCCGTATGTAACTCATACATCGATATCGTGCCCGGCCACGTCCACCTTCAGGAATTCGGTAAAATTGTAAAGGATGCTATTCGTGAAGCCGGTGGCGTTCCATTCGAATTCAACACCATCGGAGTAGATGATGGTATTGCCATGGGACACATTGGTATGCGTTACTCGCTGCCAAGCCGTGACATTATCGCGGATTCCGTGGAAACCGTTGTATCTGCACACTGGTTCGACGGCATGGTATGTATCCCGAACTGTGACAAAATCACACCAGGCATGATGATGGGTGCGCTTCGCGTAAACATCCCTACCCTGTTCGTAAGTGGTGGACCGATGAAAGCCGGTCGTGACAGTAATGGTAAAGCACTTTCTCTGACTTCCGTATTTGAAGGCGTGGGTGCTTACCAAGCAGGTAAAATCGATGATAAGAGCTTGCTTGAACTTGAACAGTTCGGCTGTCCAACATGTGGATCATGTTCCGGTATGTTTACTGCAAACTCCATGAACTGTCTGGCTGAAGCGATGGGACTGGCTATGCCAGGTAACGGAACGATCCTTGCCGTTGCTCCTGAGCGTCGTGAGTTTGTTAAACAATCTGCTACCCAATTGATGGAACTCATCAAAATGGACTTGAAACCACGTGATATCGTTACTGTAGAAGCGATCGATAACGCGTTTGCACTGGATATGGCGATGGGCGGATCTACCAATACGGTACTGCACACGCTGGCACTGGCTCATGAAGCAGGCATCGAGTATCCAATCGAACGTATCAATGAAGTAGCTAACCGCGTTCCGCATCTGGCGAAGCTTGCTCCTGCTTCCGATCTTCACATCGAAGATGTTCACAATGCAGGCGGCGTAAGCGCAGTACTGAACGAATTGCTCAAAAAACCAGGCGCGATTCATGGTGACTGTATTACAGTAACAGGTAAAACGATCCGTGAAAACGTAGAAGGAAAAGAAATTCAGGATACCAACGTTATCCACCACCTGGATAACCCGCATTCCGAAAAAGGCGGCCTGGCTGTATTGTTTGGTAACCTTGCACCACAAGGAGCTATCATCAAAGTTGGTGCAGTTGATGCTTCGGTTGGTGGATACCATAAAGGTCCTGCCATCTGCTTTGACTCCCAGGAGCAAGCGCTCGAAGGTATTGCTAACGGCAAAGTAAAAGAAGGACATGTTGTTGTTATCCGTTATGAAGGACCAAAAGGCGGACCAGGTATGCCTGAGATGCTGGCTCCTACTTCCCAGATCGTAGGTATGGGTCTTGGTGCCAAAGTTGGTCTGATCACCGATGGACGCTTCTCTGGCGCATCCCGCGGAATCAGTATCGGACATATCTCTCCGGAAGCAGCTGAAGGCGGTCCAATCGCCTTTGTTGAAGAAGGGGACATCATTGAACTGGATCTGAACAACCGTATCATCGAATTGCACATCAGTGACGAAGAGTTTGAACGTCGTCGCGCAGGTTGGAAAGGCTTTGAACCAAAAGTAAAAACTGGTTACCTGGCTCGTTATTCCAAACTGGTTACAAATGCAAGCAATGGCGGCGTACTGAGTATCTAATTCACTAATAAATAAAGGGTTGCTCTTCTGCCAAATCTGGCGAAGGGCAACCCTTTTCTTTTGCTGGTTGGTGTGATCAGTCCGTTTAGTTCCGCTCTGGCAGTATCTCTTGTTCAATTAACAACGATTCATCTCTGGATTCTTCTACCGTTGCTGCTACCTGCATCGTATGTTGACCGTAACGTTCCAATAATAGATCCAGCGGCATGGCAATCATCTTGGGTACCAGTTGTTCAGTACGCTGTTTCAAACGTTTGGTTCCTGCCGGGTGGATTACACTTAACAGCAGCTTCAAGTATACTTTGGATGCAGCACTGAACGGTCCAGGGGGCAAGTCTTGTATGGTAAAGCCGAACTTTTCCGGACCTCTGTTAATCATGCTCACACCGTATACGGCCTTCGCAGAACGTAAATCAGGTTCAAGTGCTATCATGCGCGCCAGATCCGGCAATTGTTGTTCCATCGTGCGGATCATGCGAATAGCCAAGTGCATACTGGAACGCGAAGTCACCCCCAGTTCGAACAATTTCTGATTGTCAAAATGCAATTCAATCACCGGATCTCCATTTTGAATGACATGGCCGTCATTCATCTCCACCCGCGCACCATGATATACGCGGGATCTGAAGTGCAGCATCGGGTCCTCTGGCGAAGCCGTCCGCAGATGATATACCCAGTGGAACAACCTCTCCCAACCCAGCCATAAGGCAACAACGATTCGTTTCCATAGCTTCAACGGTGTCTGTAATTGAGTCTTGTTCTGAGATTCGCTCACTGTAATACCTCCCATCAACGTATCAACGCGTACACTTTGCAGCCCAAGCCGTTCAGCTTCCTGCAAGACGACTTCCAGCGCCTGAAGCATCTGCTCCGGCGCGTGTGCATCAGCACCGAAGGTGGTTCCTCGATCATGCAGCAGCATAACCTCCCCACCTCTTAGTTCCTTCAGCATCCGTTCGGTCAATCTCTGGGTACCTACTCGGCTTCTCCAGTCTTCAAACATGGAAGACCACAGTACGATTTTACGTTCTTTCTTGCTGAAAAAATCAAACAGATTCATAATCCCCCAAGGTGGACGATAATAACAAGTCTTCTCTCCAGTTACTTCATGAATAATCTGACCCGTTCGCAGAATCTGATTTCGAACGGTACGTGGCCGCATGAGCCAATTCGTTTTGTGAATATAGTTATGAATACCAATAAGATGGCCTTCCTCATGTATGCGCTGAATGAGTTCCGGATGTCTCGCAGCATGTTCTCCAACGACAAAAAATGTTGCTTTTGCTTGATGCTGATGGAGCAGATCGAGCAGCCTCGGCGTATAGTGTGGATCTGGCCCATCGTCAAACGTTAAGGCAAATTGTGTATCACTTCTTCCCCGTCTGAATACACGAAAACCGAAAAGCCTGCTAATCAAACTTGGAATAAAGGCGTAAAAAGATGAAAGATACAATAACCACAGTAGAATACTCTGAAGTATCGATGTCATGTTGCTAGCTCCCCACTTCTCCTGCTGAATTACGGTGCGCTATGGCACTATCTAAAATAAACCGCCTTTAATTTTATCATAGTTCAGACTTTTCTTGAATCCTGTTTTCCCAAAAAGATAGCTATCGTGTACAATAAATACAATCTAATTATTGCCATCAAAGGAGCCATGTCCATGCTACCGCTTTACAAAAAATACGGGCGAACCGTCTTTGACATCGCATTGCTCGTATTAACCGTGTATGTGATCATGTACGGTTTTAGTCAATTATACCAAGTGGCTGCACCCGTCTTTCTATCATTCATCGTGTATTGGATGATTGAGCCGCTGGCCAAATTTTTACATCGCAAAGGATTACCCAAGACGCTTGGAGCCGCCATCTCCGTCTTGTTATTTCTTGCACTAATTATCGCTGCCTTTTTTGGTGTGGGTTTGATTATCATTTCACAAATTTCCAATCTTCAAGATAATTTTCCCGTATATATTGAGATGATACAGCGTGAATTCACCAATCTGGTTCTATTTATGCAGGACAAGTCCGATGCTCTACCTGATGGGATTATGGAAAAAGCGAACGAATATTTTGCAACACTGACCGGTTTCCTGTCCAAATGGGTAACTAGCGGAGCACAGTTCGTCGTCGGCTTCCTCAGTTCATTCTCTTCCTTTATTACGAACTTCGGAATTGCGATTATTCTGGCATTCTTTCTCAGTATCGAGATCGAATCCTGGCGCAAGTTCGCCCGTGCGAAAACGCCTAAAACCTTGAAATTAGCTATTGAATTCATGCGTAATCATGTGTTCAAAACGATCCGCTCGTATTTGAAGGCACAGATGATCATGATGCTAATTACGTTCGTATTGATTTATGCAGGTTTATTGATTTTGGGAACCTCTAACGCCTTTACCATTGCAGCCATCTGTGCAGTCTTCGATCTAGTGCCACTGCTTGGTGTTCCTGTTGTATTCATTCCATGGATCGTCTACTTGTTCATTATAGGCAACAGTAGCCTGGCGATCGGCCTGATTGTCATTCTGGCAGTAACGATGCTGACACGACAATTGCTGGAACCGAAAATCTCAGGTAACTCGATCGGTGTATCTTCGGCGTACTTGATGCTTTCGTTTATGCTGATCTCCCTTTCGATCTTCGGCCTTGCTGGTGTAGTGTTATCTCCAGTGCTCCTGATCCTTCTAAAAGAACTGTTACAACAAGGGTACCTGCAAAAGTGGATTCACCTGCCAAAAGATGAATTTGAATCCTCTCCATTGGTCATGGACCCACCCGTTAACAAGGCCTCAGCGAATTCTGCCGAATCTACTGTACAACGTCCCGTTCCTGCGAAGGATCACGAGGACTCCGCCAAATAGTCCATCACCTTCCTGAAGAGAGCTGTCGCCTGGTGATGGCTGTCTGGAGAGACATTCTGGACAAGAACAGCTACGGCGTATTTGGGTCGTTCTATCGGTCCATAACCAATGAACCATTGATGATTGAGCTTCTTTCCATGTTTTTGTATCTGAGCTGTACCTGATTTCCCTGCAACATGCCATCGTGCATGCTGCAGGGATTTTCCTGTTCCCTCACGGACTACCGTATTCATCCAGGATAGTAGTTTATGCGCTGTTGCGGGAGCAATCTGTCCGGCTGCCGAAGGTGAATCATGCAAGGGCATCTCCAGCATGGTGCCACCATCAGCATACCGGATGCGCTCAACGAGACGCGGGGCACTAACCTTCCCATCATGCAATAATGTCACGATCAGATTGGCAGCTTGTAGCGGTGTAACCAATACATCTCGCTGACCAATCGCTGTCTGGATTCTCGCTCCTTCATCGGCAGACGAAACTGCCTCTGTTCTCACACGCCCGTGATCTTCATGATCAAAGTGCCGTAAGACGGGCATGCCAGCCATCTGTTTCCCCTCCCAACCAACAGGACGTGCCAGTCCCAGACGATCTGCCGTCTGCTCCAGTTGCTCCATGCTAAGCCTGCGTGCCGTTTCCGCAAATACGATATTGCAAGACTCGGCAAACCCTTGCTCCAGATTCAGGTTTCCATGCCCATGCTCCTTCCAGCAGGACAGCCCATATTTTCCGTATTCACCACCACAATGAAATTCTTCTCCGTTAGAAACCGCATGATATTCCAACGCAGCCGCTGCAGTGACGATTTTGAAAATGGAACCCGGTACGGCTCCCTGTACTGCACGATTTCCCCAGGCCGATTGCTTGGGGTCCACGTGTTGTGGCTGATAGAAAGGGCGGGAGATCATGGCGCGAACATCTGCGTTAGCGACATCAAGCACAACAACAGCTCCCTCTTCTAATCCAGATTCTTCTGTCAGTTGCTCCAGCCCACGCTGCAACTCGGCATCCACAGTAGTTTCCACACGTAAAGGATAATGGCTATTGGCTGGTGCAATGACATGCGGCTGAACATCGGGGATAATCTCTCCACCACCCGAGACCATACGTGATACTAGTGTAGGGCCAATGCCCATCAACAGGGGTTCAAGCGTTCTCTCCAGTCCAGCTGCCCCTGATTTCATGGCAAAAGGCTGTTTTACTTCATCCTGATGTCCAGGTTTTCCTTTGGAAGATCCCGGCTGTTCAGCCAGATAACCCATCCACTGCATTCCCGTATACCCCTGAAGATACCTTGTCATCATCGGATATATGCCGGCTTCTTGCAGATGCAGAGTACGTAGGCGCTCAACCTGAGATTCGGTCAAATGAACAGGCTGCTGTTCACCTGCTGTCCAAAAATGAGGTGTGCTCTCCTGATTCCATTCCTTTTTTAATTGATCCAGATCCGTATGTAATATAGCTGCTAACTGTGTCATCTTGGAGCCTTCCAACACTCCATACTTTCGTACTTTCTCTGATGGACCTGTCTGTGGAAAAAGAACCAAGCCCCACTGCAGCTTCCCCGTCAAAGCTTCGCCCTTGTAATCCGTAAATTGTCCCCGCCCTGGATCAAGCATCACCCCACGTTCACGCTGCAATACAGACATTTCACGTACCGTTCGGTGAAATCCAGGCATGGTCTGATTCACCTGAACGATCTGAACCCATCCCAATCGCAATATAAGTAGCCCAAAGACAAGAGTTAGAAGAATACAAGCTATATAAATCCGCCGTTTCGCAAGAAGATGCATCCCAATCTCACCTTTTGTCGTTTTGACATATTATTGCTGATAAGGCTTGGAATTATCCGGTAAACATAAAGAAAACCTGTCCCATGTGCGGGACAGGTTCTCCTCATTTCAACCTTGGCTTGTTACACCGTAAAGCGTGACAATGTTTCTTTCAGTTCAGTGGACACGTTCTCCAGTTTGCCAGACAGATTAACCAGCTGGTTACTGATATTTTGCTGTTCACTGCTCAAGGAAGCTACTTCTTGAGACGTTGCAGAAGATTCTTCAGCTACTGCGCTGACATTGCTCATCGCTTCGGACAACGTACTTTGAGATTTGTTCAAATCTCCAATTGAACCTGTCACCATGCCTAGACGTTCTACAAATGCACCCATCTGTTCCTGTACGGAAGCGAAGATGACGTTGGTATCTTTAACCGCATCCATCTGTTCTTTGAATAACGGATAGGCTGCAGACAAAGCATCCACTGTCTCATTCATTTCGGTCATGATTTTGTCAGTGATCTCTCCAACCATCTCAATGGATTGTCTGGATTGAGCCGCAAGCTGACGAACCTCATCAGCTACCACCATGAATCCTCGTCCGGCTGCACCGGCGCGTGCTGCTTCAATGGTTGCATTCAGAGAAAGGATATTGGTCTGTTTCGTTATGTTTTGCAGAACTTCAAGCACTTTCAGGACAGAAGACGTGCTCTCTTTCAGCGAATCAACCTTATTCACCAGTGCACCAATCATTTCTTCTGTCTTCTGGGTTTTGGTCATTAACTGATTCAGATGTTGTGAGCCTGTGTGACTGGACTTCTCTACATGACGAGCAGAATCGCCCATCTGTTCATTGGCAGCAATTACACTCTCCATCTGACGAGAGATATTATCCGTCAATTCATTGCCACGTTCCGCTTCGGTTGCCAGGCTGCCTGCACCACCTGCAATCTCTTCTGTAGCTACAGCGATTTCAGAAGCAGACACAGCCGTTTTCTTGGATGCACTGCTCAGCTCGGATGCGGTATCCAATACTTCCTGTGCAGAGCGATTGGTTTGTTCAACCAGCTTTGTGATCTGCTCCATCATCAGATTAAATGCGGATGAGAGCTGGCCAATTTCATCTTTGGAGCTATATGGGGTACGAACTTTAAGATTACCTTTCGCACCTTCCTGCATTAGATCTTTCAATTTGCCAAGTGGACGAGCAATCATACGAACCATCCAGATCCCGATCAACACTGCAATACCGGCATCAATCAGTGCCATCCACAGTGTAAGGGTCAGAATACCTTTAGCATCCTGAACCAGAACAGAGGTTGGTATCATACCGACCAGTTTCCAATTGGACGTTTCCATCGTGCTGTATACAGCCAGCATTTCTGTAGGTTTGTCATCCACCGTATACTCCGTATTCGTACTACCTGCTGGTTCGGTTAGTTCTTTGACAAATGTAAGCTCTGTATCTTGTCCGGTACGATCCGGGATGGAGGATGCAACCACTTTATTATCCGGAGCGATCAGTTGCAGAACAGCTCCTGGTCCCAGGTCAAGCGATTTCAATTGTTCCTCCAGAACTTCCAGTTTCAGTTCAATTACCAGAACATACGACTGGGTAGTTCCCTGCAGGTTCTTCATTGAACGTGCAATTTTGAACGTTGGGATCGAACCATCTTCCTTCACTTCTGTTGGAAGCCAGCGATAACCGCCTGCCTCGATTAACTCACTATACCAAGGTTCCTGGCGAATACTGCCCATGGAGGAACTGTTGCTACCCGTACCCATAATGGACTTCGTATCGTCCGTAGGTACCAGATAAATCGCTTCCATAGATTTATTTGTAAATGCAATATTGGACAGTTGCTTGTTGATTGAACTTGAATTCACGAATGTATCATACGCAGTCAGATTCTTATCTGACATTTTTTGTAGCAATGACTGCATTTCCGGATCAAAGAAAATCTGTGTGGATGTGTCTACAAATCTCTCCAAAATGATGTCCATTTTTTGTTTGGTCTGATCAATCGTCTCCTGATTAGCTCGTGAGGCATTGGTCTCAATCGTACCCTTGGCTTTCGAATAGGATAATAGACCCAAACTCACTACAAAAATCATAATGCCCGCAAAGAAGATCAAGAACAGTTTAACCCCTACGGATTTAACCGGATTCGCCTTCTTAATCTGTTCGAAAGAAGACCCCCCAAAGTTTTTCCAATCCCGGTTTTTCAGTTGTTTCTTCACCCAATCAGTCTTGATCCAGCCCAGCTTGAGTTTACTGCGATCAATCTTGAACAATCTTTTGCCACTACCTGTCGTTTTGCTTTTGACTACTTTTTCTTTCTTCACTTTCTGAACCTTCTCAGGCTTAACCTGCTCGTCTTTTGTCACTTGCTCCCCACTGTCTTTCTGCTTCTTTTGAACCAATCCCATTCACCTGCCAGTAATTTACTTGTTGGATTTTTCTTTCTCTCCCCTATAAATATGTAGTATTCGACAGCTTTCTTCGTTCCCCTTTCACTTCCCAGAAATATTTTACAACTTTATTCCTATTTTTCTATAAAAAAAAGACCCCCATATGCCGATAAACGGAGGTCCCAAATGTAAATTCCATGACACTATTTTGTTAAATCATAATACAATATTGACACATTGTAGGTATTTGAGCCTACTTCTTTTTTCTCATCATATCGAAGTACGAAACCGGTTGATCCACCTTCATTTTAATCAGTTGCAACGGGTGACGGGCAGCATCGAGCACATTGCCTTCTTCATCCTGTATTTCACCGACGACCTGTTTGAAAAAGTGACCTCCCGGACCGAAAAATTCAATTTCTTGTCCTGGTTTGAAGTGATTGCGCTGTTGAATGGTTGCCATTCCTGTTTCAGCATCATACCCCGTAACCAAGCCAGCGAAGTCAAAAGGTACGGCCTTTTCTTCCGGCTCATAGATATGATCTTCGTGGTCTGGAGTATCATAGAAAAATCCGGTATTGAGCGGACGATTCGCCGCTTTGTTCATTTCTTCAACCCACTCAGGCTTCAGAACATAATTTTCCGGGTCTGCCATATAGGCGTCAATGGCTTGACGGTATACGTTAACCACGGTAGCCACATAGTGAATTGATTTCATGCGGCCTTCAATCTTGAAGCTGTCCACACCCACATCAATCAACTCGGGGATATAACCAATCATGCACAGATCCTTTGATCCCATGGAGAATGAATTGTCCTGTTCCTGGAACAGGGGAAGCTGGTTCTCACCCAGTTTGAATGGTGCAGGTGCCTGCATCTGCATGTCCTCTTCGCTGACCCACACCGTATCTTCTCTCGCATCCTCGAACAGATCATACTTCCAACGGCAAGACTGGCAACAGCCACCCCGGTTAGAGTCCCGATCCGTAAAGTGATTGGAGAGCACACAACGGCCAGAATACGATGAACACATCGCTCCATGAATAAAGGCTTCAATTTCAATATCCACATTTGCCTTGATTTCCTCAATCTCTTCGAAGCTGGTCTCACGTCCAAGAACAACACGGGGAAGTCCTTCATCTTTCCAGAACTTCACGGCTTGCCAGTTGAGTGTGGATTGTTGAGTACTCAGATGTACCTCAAGGCCCGGCACAGCACGAAGCGCTACTTCAATAATAGCCGGATCGGCTACAATGATCGCAGATATTCCCGCATTATAGAGGTTTTGTAGGTACGTTTCGATACCTTCAACATCCTCATTATGTGCATAGATGTTCGTCGCTACGAACACTTTGGCTCCATACTTTTTGGCAAACTCCACACCTTCACGCATCTCTTCAAAGCTAAAGTTATCCGCGTTGGAACGGAGTCCATAGGCCTGTCCACCGATATATACGGCATCTGCACCGTAATGGATCGCAAATTTTAGTTTTTCCAGATTACCCGCCGGAGCTAGCAGCTCCGGTTTGTCCAGACGGTTACGTTTACCCGAGAACTTCCGCTGTACCGCCACTGTTTCCATTCTGTTCACCTCGTCTATTAATACACTTGTTCTTTATAGAAAAATCCAAACGACAATTCACGTTCAGGGTCCTGTAACTCCCGCACCTCAGCGAGCCAATCTTCAGAGAACGCATATGCATCAGCATCGGCTACATAACTGTCAATCGCTGCCCGATATGCACGTACAACAGCTTCATTGTAAGCAAGTGATTTTAACATACCTTCAACTTTGAAACTGTGCACACCCGCCTCCATCAACAGATGAAGATCTTCGAGGATACATATATCCTCAGAACTCATGATATGCGTGCCGTTCATGTCCTCATAGATCGGGAATTTCTCATCCCGGCGCTCAGCCTCGATCAGGAACAATCCCCGTTCTTTACCCAGATGTCCCTCAACCGGCCGTCCTTGATGAGCCATGTAACTTTGCACCAGACTACGCTTGGAATGATAAATATTCGTCATACCATGCACCTGAACCTGAGCTTCCACCTTCAAAAAAGGGACCATTTCCGTCAACTCGTCCATATTCAACTCACGGGCAAGCACAACACGACTAGCGCCCTTGGTTCCCCAATAGTTGGCCGTCGCATAGTTCGTTGAAGTCATCTCCGCGTTCCAGTGCAGCTTCACATGTGGAGCGTATTCCTTCATGGTAGCCAGCACGGATGGATCATTAAACTCCACACCATCCACACCGATTCTGCCCAAAGCCTGAACATATTCTGGCAATTCTTTCAGCAGCTCGTTGGACATCAGATTAGTCATGGATACATACACACGCGCCTGATGTTTGGCTGCAATAGCAACCACCTCTGCTGTCTCTTCCACGCTGAAGCTCCCTGGAAGACGCATGCCGAATCGATCATCTCCAATGACCAGAGCATCTGCTCCAGCTTGGAGAAGCACTTCTGCCTCTTTCACATTCGCTGCTGTAACGAGCAGTTCATGTTTCTTACTCATATAATCCCCTCCGCTTATTGCGCAGCCTTACTTTTGGCTATATTTTGCTGATGTTCCTTATACGTTTTGGCAAACAAATGTCCGGACGAACCATCCTTTTTCGTCACATAGAACAGATACTCCGAAGCTTCCGGATTTAGCGCTGCCTCGATGGACGGAAGACTTGGACTGGCAATCGGACCTGGTGGCAAGCCTTTGTTCAGATACGTATTATAGGGACTTTTCACCTTTAGATCCTTGAAAAACAATCGTTCCTTCGGTCTGTCGAGCAGATATTGCACGGTAGCATCAATCTCCAGCTTCATATCCTGATTGATCCGATTGTAGATTACACCTGCAACCAGAGCACGTTCCTCATCCACTACAACCTCTTTCTCCACCAGTGAAGCAATGGTCAGCAGCTCATGCAGAGAGAGGTTCTTTTCCTGAAGCTTGGCTTCCAGATCAGGAATGGAATTGATCTTGATCTGGAATTCTTCCAGCATCCGTTGCATCACATCATGCGTAGAACTTCCTTTTTTCAGCTCATACGTCTCCGGGAACAGATACCCTTCCAAAACGTAGCGGAGTTCTTCATCCACTGGAATATCTTTGACGAAATCCACATCGAGGGCCGAAGGATCATTGGCCAGTTTGATGAATTCATCCCGATCAACAACATGCTCATAAGAAAGCTTACCCGCCATTTGCAGAACGGTATAACCCTCCGGAATTGTAAATTTCACCATTTCTTCTGGGACAACTTCACCACTACTCAGCTTGCTAACAATCTCGTCATATGTCACGCCAGGACTCATAGAATATGTACCCGCCATGAAATTAGAACCTAGTTTTTTCCACTTTAAATACCCTTTGAAGGTCAACCCGCTTCGAATGAGCCCTTCTTCTTGAAGCTGATCTGCGATTTTCGAAGTTCCCGATCCGCTCTTAATCTCGAATACGACCGGTTCTGTAGAAGCTTCCACAGGACGCATCATACTCCACACGTATCCACCTGCGCCTCCGGCAAGAACTACAATGATAAGCAGTATGACTACTATTGCTTTCCCTTTCAAAAAAGAAACAACTCCTTTACACAACCAAAAAGAGCGGACTTCTCCGCCCTCCCGGTTTCTTCAATTTGAAGCTGATTAATCTTCGTCAATGGGGAGAGTACATTCATCATAAAGCTCCGAGATGTTCTCCCACTCATCATCATCGTCGATCGTAACTAACTCCGGCATGATCTGGTCTTCACTTCCAGGTGATACCCGCAGAAGTTCAACCTCGTCATAAGGTCGCAACGAACTGCGGAGCACCGCGTATTGCTGACCGCCGACTTCGAACTCAGCCAACAAGTCATACGGTTGTGATTTACCGTTATCTTCTTCGAGCTCAACATGAGCACCGAATGCCAGACGCAGTGAATCTGTCCATTTCAGGTCTTTGCGGCTATATTCCGTCATTTAGTTCGCTTCCTCTTCATCTTCAGCAAGAAATGTATTAAACGTCTCCTCGACGATATCCCACTCGGCATCATCTTGGATGACGAAAAGTTTGATATCGTCGCCCTCTTCTTCATAACGGAATGCATATACATCCGTTTCGCCATCTTCAGGTTCAACCGGAGCAACCATCATGTACTTGGCCTCCGAACCATCTACTTCAAACTTCATGATGACTTCGAATTCCTCTTCATTACCCTCGTCATCCGCAATGTAAATAATTTCCGCTTCTTCTTCCATACCCAGTTGATCTTCAGCCATTGTTGATCCCCCTCACCTTCTACTATTGGCATCCAAATAATTTTGCAAAATCAAGCTTGCGGCCATTTTGTCCACAACCTGCTTGCGTTTTTTCCGACTGACATCCGCTTCAATCAGCGTACGTTCTGCTGCCATGGTTGTCAGCCGTTCATCCCAAAGGTGAACAGGTAAATTCAGTTCATCCCGCAGGCGTTCGGCAAAAGCAATACATATCTCACCGCGCGGTCCTACGGTGCCGTTCATGTTTTTGGGAAGTCCGACTACGATCTCACTAATCTCATGCTCACGCACAAGATCGGCAATTCGAGTGAACTCACCTTCATCACGGCGGCGTTCAAGCACTTCCAATCCCTGGGCAGTCCAACCGAAGGCGTCACTCGCGGCAACCCCGATTCTTCGGTCCCCATAATCCAAACCTAATATTTTCATCCATGCTCTCCCATCCTGGGGCCTGCTCAGGTCGATTACAAATAATCGCCTTCTCAAGCTTCAGGCTGTCTTCTGTCGGTTCATTTCCCGCTGTCTGCATAGCTGCAACACAGCGGAAGCGGCGTACATTACCGGTGATTGGCCAGATAGGAACGTACAAGCTCTTCAATCAGCTCATCGCGCTCCTTTTTACGGACCAGACTACGTGCGTTGTTGTGACGAGGAATGTATGCCGGGTCTCCGGAAATCAGATACCCAACAATTTGGTTGATCGGATTATAATCCTTATCGACCAATGCATCATATACCGTGAGAAGAATCTCTTTGGATGATGCTTCCTGTTCGTCACCTTTCACATTAAATTTAACCGTCTTATCCATGGAGTCCATTGATGACACCTCGCTCCTGCATGAACATGGGGACCATGTCCTGCCGAATTGATTTCTGTTTATATAATAACATATTCTGACTGCCACAAGTAAACAAAGGATAAGGCAATTGTGTTTTTTGCTTGTCCTTTACTGGCTTAAGCATAATGCATCATTCGATTCCACACGCTCTCGGGTACAAAAAATTAACGAACAGAACCATTTCGATTTATTTTTTGACGATTGAAAGCCACTCAATGGATTTATGCATTATGCCCGCTAACCAGCGAAACCGCCAGTTTCAGCGCTTCATCCAGCTTGGTCGCATCCTTGCCTCCGGCTTGCGCCATATCTGGACGTCCACCACCGCCACCGCCGCATACTGCTGCGACTTCTTTGACGATTTTGCCTGCGTGTAATCCTTGTTTTACTTGTTCAGCAGGTACAGCTACTACAAAATTCACTTTGCCGTCGGCTGCGGCACCCAATACGAGTACGGCGTTAGGCAATTTGATTTTCAACTCATCAGCCACTGTGCGAAGTGCATCCATGTTCGGAGCATCTACACGTGCTGCCAGCAATTGTGTATTTCCTGCTTGTACCACTTGATCGGTCAGTTGACCTGCTTCCATGGCACTCAGCTTGCTTTGCAGGGATTCAGTCTCTCTAGCTGCTTCTTTCAGTTGCAGATTCAGACCTTCAATCCGTTTAGGCACATCAGCCACATTTGCTTTGAGCAGCGCTGCTGATTGTTTGAGCAATTCCAACTGGCTCTCTACATACAGATATGCGCCGCGGCCAGTTACAGCTTCGATTCGACGAACGCCGGAGCCAATCCCGCTCTCGCTCACCAATTTGAAGATTCCAATCTCTGAAGTATTATTTACGTGACAGCCGCCACAAAGTTCCAAACTGTATTCTCCAACTTGAACCACACGTACAATATCTCCATATTTTTCACCAAACAGGGCCATCGCACCCATTTCTTTGGCTTCATCAATAGCTTTCAGCTCGATGTTCACGTTCAGACGATTCCAGATCTGTTCGTTCACCTGACGCTCAATCTCTGTCAACTCTTCCGGCGTGATGCTGCCGAAGTGAGAGAAGTCAAAACGCAGACGCTGTGGCTCTACGAGTGATCCCGCCTGGTTTACGTGCGTGCCGAGCACATCTTTGAGTGCTTTGTGCAGCAAGTGAGTTGCCGTATGGTTTTTGATAATGTCGCCGCGTTTCGCCGCGTCTACTTGAGCATTGATCAGATCGCCTACACGCAGTTCACCGGACTCCACAGTTACCAGATGTACATGTTGTCCGAGTGGAGCTTTGAACAAGCCTTGTACTTTCGCTGTTACACTAGCACCGCGCAGCAAGCCCTGATCACTCACTTGACCGCCACTTTCTGCGTAGAAAGGAGTCTTGTCCAGAACAACCTGGCACGTCTGTCCTTCGCCTACAGTGTCAACAAGGGCGTCACCGGCAACGATGGCTACCACTTTCGCTTCCGTCAACAGGTCAGTATAACCAACAAACTCGCTTTTAACCTCCAGATCAGCAAGTGGTCCGCCTTGGACTTTCATGCTCTCGTTCTCTTGGCGCCCAGCACGTCCAAGTTCACGTTGTTTCTGCATGGAAGCATCAAAACCTTCACGATCTACAGTCAGACCATGCTCTGCGGCATAATCTTCTGTCAGGTCAAACGGGAAACCGTATGTGTCATACAGTTTGAAAGCTTCAGGTCCGCTAATAACCGTGCGTCCTTCGGATTTGGCAGTGCGACTCATATCAGCCAGAATAGCCAGACCATCTGTGAGTGTTTCGTGGAAACGCTCTTCCTCAGTTTTGATCACTTTGGCGATGAACTCTTGTTTGTCCACTACCTCAGGGTAGTACATTCCCATCACTTCACCAACGGTTGAGGTCAGTTCATACAGGAATGGACGGTCAAGTCCAAGCACTTTACCATAACGAACTGCACGACGAAGCAAACGACGGATGACATATCCACGTCCTTCATTACTTGGCAGAACGCCATCACCCACTGCAAAAGCAACGGTACGGATGTGATCGGCAATGACTTTCAGTGCAACATCAATCTCTACGCTGTCGTTATATTTCACACCCGCAAGAGCGGCTGTTCTCTGAATCATCGGTTGGAACAGGTCTGTGTCGAAGTTTGAATCCACATTTTGCAGAATGGAAGCAAAACGCTCCAAACCAGCACCTGTATCAATATTTTTGTTAGGAAGCGGTGTGTAGCTACCATCTTTGTTATGGTTAAACTGGGAAAATACCAGGTTCCACACTTCCAGATAACGTTCGTTTTCCCCACCTGGATACATCTCGGGATCACTCATGTCGTTTCCGTATGCTTCACCGCGGTCATAGAAGATCTCGGTACAAGGTCCACATGGGCCTTCGCCGATATCCCAGAAGTTTTCATCCAATTTGATGATACGCTCCGCAGGCAGTCCCACTTTTTCGTTCCACAGTTTGAATGCTTCTTCATCTTCCGGATATACCGTTACGGACAGACGCTCTGGATCAAAACCGATCCATTCTTTGCTCGTCAGGAACTCCCATGCCCAGGTAACCGTCTCTTCCTTGAAGTAATCTCCAATGGAGAAGTTGCCGAGCATTTCGAAGAACGTATGGTGACGGCGCGTTTTGCCGACATTTTCAATATCGTTGGTACGGATACATTTTTGAGAGTTCGCAAGGCGCGGGTTCTCTGGCTTCTCACGTCCGTCAAAATATGGTTTGAGCGGTGCCATACCTGCATTGATCCACAAAAGAGAAGGATCATTGTGAGGTACGAGCGATGCGCTCGGCTCGATTTTGTGACCTTTACTTGCAAAAAACTCTATCCATTTGGACCGGATTTCACTGGCTTTCATACTGGATGCCCCCATTAAATTATAATAGTCCGTTGCGTATTCGCTCCGGTTGGTCAACATTGTTTTTCTAAAAATAAACACAAAAAACGCCCCTGAATAATCAGGGACGATGTTATCGCGGTACCACCCTG
Organism: Paenibacillus sp. SZ31; assembly: GCF_012912005.1. Taxonomy (GTDB): domain Bacteria; phylum Bacillota; class Bacilli; order Paenibacillales; family Paenibacillaceae; genus Paenibacillus. Next base: position 48,547 of record NZ_JABBEA010000012.1, on the reverse strand, counting down.
GTTATTGCTGTTCATCCCTTGCTGCCCGGACAAACAAACAATCTCCTCGTTCATGCGAAATAACGGTCGCACCCGGCAGGGTTGTCCTGCACTCCGAAATTAGCTTTCCACCGCTTCATCTTTCAAGACTCTTCCAGCCATCAGTTCAGGCTCACCCTGATCTGAAGAAGTCTATTCTCTGAGGAAAGGAACCCTCGGCGTACTTTATTTCATCATCGATTTCATGTTCTAAACATACACACTCATTATATCGGTAGCACAAGCGGGTGTCAACGCGGCTTCCTTGATGTTTTAACCCTACTATTTAGTCAGTCCTTCGTTTGATGTAATAGGCGAAAAAGTGCTGCACAATCACCTTCAGGACGGCAAAAACGGGCACCGCCAGAATAAGGCCTACAATGCCTGCCAGTTCACCTCCGACGAGCAGTGCAAATATAATCGACAATGGATGCAGATGCAGCGTACGTCCCACCACCTGAGGAGAAATAACGTTGCTCTCCAGCACCTGGCACAGTGTGTTCACAATGACAACAAGCAGCACCATTTTAAACGATACCGTCGATGCCATGACCACAGCAGGGGCAGCGCCAAGGAACGGCCCCAAGTAGGGCACAATGTTAAACACCGCCACAATACTCGCAAGCAGTAGGGCATACGGCATATCAATCACGATATAACCAATGTAGGCAAAGATACCGACAATGACACAGACAATAAACTGTCCTCGTATGTAGTTTCCCAGCGCAGTGTCGATCTCTTTCATCACCGAGACAATCGCTTTACGACGTGAACGCGGAAGATACGCCACAATGGTGCGCTCGAACACTTCAAAATCTTTTAACATATAAAAGATCAAAAAAGGCACGATAAACACATTGAATAACACATTGATGGTCGCCCCGATATTGTCCATGAGCACGGCAATTCCCTGAGTTAATCGATCCTCCATCTGAAAGAACCAGCTGTTCATGCCAGTTCGAACACTTGGCGGCATTAATTTGTGATCCATATTGTTCATCAGGCTCTGGGCACGCATGGACAGTTCCGGCATATGCTCGTTGAGTTCCCCTAGCTGTTCAATCAATACCGGAATGACATTCATCAGAATGACACCGATACAGGTCAGGAAAAAGGCATATATGAGCAGGACCGCAATCGTACGCGGCACCTTGCGCCCTCCCAGCATGCTGACAATCGGATTGAGTACATAGGATATGATAAGGGCTACGATAAAAGGGGCCAGCACTGTTTTCAGGAAAGCATATATGTGAAGCAGTAAAGGCCGCAGCAGCCAGATAAAATACAGAATGATCAACCCGAGCAGCAGCCAGATCGCGTAACGGAACAGCTTGTTTTTGGTTAATTGCTCCACTTTGCATCTCTCCTTTTGGACTGGCTCTGAGAGTCAGTATATGTAGGAAAGGTAATATTTATTAACACAGCGCAGAAGTGGAAAGCAGCAATCCTCACATTTTTTCCTGAACCAAAAAAAACGCCTCCTTCATCAGAGAAGGAAGCGCATCTTGCGGTCCGGGGTAACATATAATCAACCATGTCCCACCCGAACCATTATGTAACCGCATCTATATACACCTGCCAACAAGTAACGACAGCATCCCATGACATACATTGTCATGAAACCGCATATAGAGGAAGTTATCCTGCTTTTTAAGAAGAAGCGTGAAGATGAGGGAAGTCTTGCGGCAGCTCGTCCCCGAAGAACAAATCATCCAGGGAGCTCAGCGTGCCGTCTTCTTCCACCTGATATACAGACATTTTCTCACCGTTCACCGTTAACTCAATAAAGCATCCCCAGCAATAAAACTGGTGGGAACCAATTTTCCCGATATCTTTGGAACTACAGTTTGGACATTTCATATTCATTCACCTATCCATTAACAGAATGAATGGCATTTTCCAAGCGTTGTTCACTCAGCGGCGGCACCATAATGGCACTTTCCCCGATGGACATATCGCTTGTACATGGCAGCCATTTACGGCCCTCGATCAGATCGGACACAAAACCGTCCGTAATTTCAATCCCTACTATTGTATTTCCCAACTCCTGGTCAAAATAAACATCAGAGACACGTCCAAGCAGCAAACCTTCTTCGGTGAGCACGGACATCTCCTTCAATTTAGAACGACCGAGGAGGTACGTGTATTTTATGTCGTCGGCTCCCGTCTTGCGGACAGCCTGTTGATTACGGATCATGACGGCATCCTCGCCATAGGCAACGATATCTTGCCACTGTACGATTTTGACATGATTGGTAAACAGGCCTTTGTTCTCAAGTTCAATGCCTTCGATCTCCCAATCATCATTCACAATGAAATCCTGGATTTTACCGACCTGCTTCCCGTCCTCAACATCAAAAACGGCAAGTCCGATCATTTCCTGAAGCTTCATCGCTGGGTCCCCCTCATCTTCTTATCATTAAATAGGCGCGGCGCTATTGCTAGGTATGCCCAAAGTTGATGAGTGGCAATCAGACGCCGATCATCAAAACCGCTTCTATCCAACCGATGAAATGGAACTTCTTCCCTCCTTCTGTTCCATGTGTAAAGTTACCCTTAGGGTCTATTACGCAGTCTCCCAAGAATGGTTCCAATTTTTTCGGCGGTTATCATGATTTCTTCCGTAGTATTACCCAATCCCCAGCTAAATCGAATCGCAGAGTGTAAAAAAGTCTCTGGCAGATCCATCGCTTTGAGCACGTGAGATACTTCAAGCGAACCGGAAGTGCAGGCAGAACCGCTTGCCACAGCGATTCCTTCCATATCCAGATTCATTAACATCGTCTCAGTGGACACTTCCGGAAAGCTGATATTCAGGATGTTTGGCAACGTATGCTCGGGGTGCCCATTCACATGAAAGTGCTCCGTCCCCACATGACTCTCGAGCTGCTCTAACAAAAGCTTCCGCAATTCCAAATCATGCTGACGATGCGCCTCCGCATGCTCTGATGCAATCTTGAGAGCCTCTGCAAATCCGGCAATACCCGCAATATTTTCCGTACCTGCGCGTCGTTGACGCTCTTGCAGCCCACCGTGTGCTCTTGCTTCCAGCACAATTCCTCGCCGTACGTAGAGTGCACCCACGCCCTGAGGTCCATTGATTTTATGGGCAGAGAAGCTGATCAGATCCACAGGCAGTTCCTTGCAGGAAATATTCTGGCTGCCTAGAGCCTGAACCGCATCGGTATGGAACAGAATATCATGCTGGCGGGCAAGCTCACCCACCTCGCGGATCGGCTGAATCGTTCCCACTTCGTTGTTGGCATACATCATGGTGATCAGCACCGTATCCGGTCGAATGGCCTCTTGCAGCTCATCCAGACTTATTCGTCCATAACGATCAACAGATAGATAGGTTACTTCGTAGCCTTGACGCTCCAATTCCTGACACGTATGCAAAACAGCATGGTGCTCAATGGCCGTCGTAATGACGTGTTTCCCTTTGTCCTGTCTTGATGAGACTGCTCCAAAAATGGCCAAATTGTCGCTTTCGGTGCCGCCTCCGGTAAACACCAATTCGTCCGGGAAACAGCCCAAAGACGCCGCAATGACATCCCTTGCTCCGCTGACGGTCCGTTTGGCTTCACGCCCAAAGGCATGGATACTTGATGCGTTGCCATATTGCCCTGTCATGACGTTCATCATCGCTTCTGCGACTCGTGGATGCATAGGTGTCGATGCGGCGTGATCCAAATAAATTCGTTTCATTTATCTTCACCCCGTTATATGTTAAAATATCTTATTTTTCTGTTAAGGCATGGATAAAGCCCCCAAATGGGGGCTCAAGTATGTTACCATGTCAAGTTCATAGAAGTCTTTTTTAAATGTAAAACATGTAACTATCTTTTTTCTCTTGATCCTGGAATGTAATCAGGTCTTTCAGTGTTGTGGAATCCAACACTTCCGCAATGCCGTCACGAATACGCAACCATAGATCACGCTTCGCCGGATCATCTTCTTCCGTGAAGTCTACTGGAGAGATTGGCCCTTCCAGTACACGGATCACGTCGCCTGCAGTCACGGTTGCAGGATCACCTGCAAGGATATAACCGCCGTAAGCACCTCTAATGCTCTTCACCAGTCCTGCATTGCGCAATGGAGCGATCAATTGCTCCAGGTAATGTTCCGAGAGCTGGTTGCGCTCGGCAATGCTTTTAAGTGATGTAGGGCCTTCGCCTGTTCTAGCAGCCAGCTCCATCATGATTGTGAGGCCGTAACGGCCTTTTGTCGATATTTTCAAAGGAGTCACCTCTTTCAATTTTCAGAAACGCTTGGAAACTTTATAATATATCCTGTGGTCCATGACCTTCTGTTTCACGATCTGTCCACAGCGGAGATGCATTGAGATTAGCATAAACCTTCTAATCCTCCGTATTCCGATCATAACCCTCAGCTAATGTTAACATATCTGCATGCTTTATGGAAAAGAAAGATTGACGATATTCCAAAATGTGCGTCTGTGGTGGACACTATCCAAAGTTGGCCGGGTGTATCGTATCTTGAGTCCGGTTATGCTAGAATAAGAAACGAAACACATTTATATATAGAAATGGTGATAACGATGTCCAAAACAATTGAAAATACACGGGTCGTCGTTGGCATGTCCGGAGGTGTCGATTCTTCCGTTACCGCACTGCTGCTGAAAGAGCAGGGTTACGATGTCATCGGCATTTTCATGAAAAACTGGGATGACACCGACGAGTTCGGCCACTGTACCGCTGAAGAAGATTCAGAGGACGTACGCCGCGTATGTGAACAGATCGGCATTCCTTACTACACTGTCAACTTCGAGAAAGAATATTTTGATAAAGTATTTACCTATTTCCTTGATGAATATAAGTCGGGCCGCACGCCAAATCCGGATGTCATGTGTAATCGTGAGATCAAATTTGGTGAATTCCTGAACAAAGCTCTGGATCTCGGCGCAGATTATGTAGCTACAGGACACTATGCTCGCCTGATTGAAGAAGATGGCACGTTAAAGTTGCTGCGTGGTGTAGACAACAATAAGGATCAGACGTATTTCCTTAATGCTCTCAATCAGAACCAGCTGTCCAAAGCCATGTTCCCGATTGGTCATCTGCCCAAACCGGAAGTACGCAAAATCGCAGAAGCAGCTGGTTTGTATACCGCCAAGAAAAAAGACAGTACAGGTGTCTGCTTCATCGGCGAGCGCAATTTCAAAGAGTTCCTGAGCAACTATCTGCCTGCCAAAGGCGGAGACATGGTTGATATCGCGACTGGTGAAGTCAAAGGCCGTCATGACGGTCTGATGTACTACACACTTGGACAGCGCCAAGGTCTTGGCATTGGCGGTTCCGGCAATGGTGAACCCTGGTTCGTTGCAGACAAGAACCTGGAGAAGAATCAACTACTTGTTGTTCAGGGCGATGCCCATGCAAGCCTGTACTCCACAGGTCTAACCGCAACGGGTGTGAACTGGATTGCTGGTGCAGAGCACATGCCTAATGTGCCATACCGTTGTACTGCCAAGTTCCGCTATCGTCAGCCGGATCAAGGTGTTACATTGACCTGGCAGGAAGATGGAAGTGTGGATGTACAATTTGACCAGCAGCAAAAAGCCATTACGCCAGGACAAGCCGTTGTTTTCTACGATGGAGAGGTCTGCCTGGGTGGGGGTACGATCGATCAGGTGCAAAAAGTACCGGTACCCGCAATGCAGTAATAGAGCTTGTCCATAAAAAGCGGATTATACACAATACCGTGTATCCCTATTAAAAAAGCCGTCTTTCATGTAATACCATGAAGGATGGCTTTTTTCCTGCTTTTCTTTGCAAAAAAATTAAAAATAGTTCGTTATGCAGTCAACCAGACTCCTGCCCAGGCGGCCAACACTCCCACTACAACTGAACTGACGACGTAGAGCGCCGCTCTGGCGTATCGTTGTCGACCCATAAGTCCTAACGTTTCATAGCCAAAGGTGGAAAATGTGGTGTACGCACCGCAGAACCCGGTTCCCCAGATCACCCAGATTGCATCTGAAATCATCTCAGATTGGTGCCACCCATATAACAACCCAAGCAACAGTGAACCACTGACGTTAATGATCCATGTCCCCCATGGAAAAGCCGTTCCCAGCAAGCCAGAGACCCATTTTCCCAGACTGTAACGCAGTATCGCACCCAGCACACCTGCAAATCCAATCCACAGGATCATGAGGCATCACCCTCTTGTCTTCGTGCTGCCAACATACGCTGTCCAAGACTCATTCCCAGCGCACATAGCAACAACCCTGCCAATAGACTTACGATTATATAAATCGCAGCATTGACCCATTCTCCACCCTCGGATAAACGAACAATATCCAGAGTAAACGTGGAGAATGTCGTAAATGCGCCAGTAAAACCTGTACCAATCGCAAGTCGAAGTTGTGGTGTTATTTTGCCTGGAACAGCTATAGTAAAGAACCAACCCAAAAAAAGGCTGCCAATCGCATTGATTAGCAGCACTGCCCACGGAAAGCCCACATGAGCAGCTGGTGTCCCTAACTGTATGGCATATCGGGTCAATGTACCGAGAAACCCACCTACTCCTATATACAAAAGCTCTTTCATGTTATGTGCATCTCCCGAGTGATCTGACTGATCTTACAAATCCCTGCGTCGTTGTTGATTCAGTCTAATCTTCGATTCGTTACCCTGCTCCGTCGCCTCATAGAATACTCTCCGTGAGAGCTGCTTTGGCAAATATTCTTGCTTCACATAATGCCCAGGGTAATTGTGCGGATATTGATAGCCCTCATGTCCAAGCTTCACGGCACCGGAATAATGCGTATCTCGCAAGTGGAGTGGAACTTCTGCCGATTTCACCTCATCAATAGCGTTCATGGCTTTGGAAATGGCGGTGTACACCGCATTGGATTTCGGACTTTCGACTGCAAACAGAATCGCTTGTGCGATATTCAGCTTGGCTTCGGGCCAACCGTTATTCCGGTACGCATCAAGCGCTCCAATCGCCTGAGTCATAGCTTGCGGGTTCGCTAGTCCAATATCTTCACTGCTCGCTGCAATCAGGCGCCGAATGAAGGTCATTGGGTCCATGCCGAGCTTCTCCACCGCGTATAGAAACCAGAACAGCGCCGCATCACTGGAACCTCGAATACTCTTGTGAAATGCAGACAACACATCATACTGTGTGGATTCATCCGCCTTCACAATGGGGCGACGAATAGACTCTTCTGCTACACCAAGCGTAATATGAATGGATCCATCCTTCTCCGGTGGCGTGGTCAACGCAGCCAGTTCAAGCGCGTTAAGCGCACGCCGAATATCCCCATTGGCCATCGTAGCAATATGCTCAAGCGCCTCATCGTCCGCCTGTAGTTCCATGAACCCCAGACCTTTGTCCGCATCGCTCAATGCTCTGCGCATTGCAATTAGGGAATGATCCTTGTTTAGCGATTCTAGTTGGAACAGAGTAGAACGGCTCATCAAGGCCCCATTGACATAATGAAAGGGATTCTCTGTTGTGGCGCCGATAAAAATAATCGTACCCTTCTCCACCGCAGGCAATAGCGCGTCCTGACGTGAACTGTTAAACCGATGTACCTCATCGAGGAACAGAATGGTTTTGGTTCCATACAGCTGTTTGTTCGTTTGCGCCTGTTCGATGACTTCACGCACATCCTTAACGGAAGCTTCCACTGCATTCAGACGTACGAACTGTCCTTGCGTTTGCTGAGAAATAATATGTGCCAGGGTTGTCTTGCCACATCCCGGAGGGCCGTATAACAAGATGGACGAAATCTGATCAGCCTCGATGGCCCGCCGGAGTAATTTTCCCGGTCCAATAATATGTTCCTGTCCAATATATTCATCCAGATGCTCTGGCCGCAAGCGGTCCGCGAGCAGTCTAGCTTGTGGTTTTGAGTCCTGTTGAAACGAAAATAAATCCATTGCTCATCACTTCCTTAACGAATTGCCTTGGCTTGTGTACAATTACACTTCTGTTGTATCTCCACTCTCTATCATATCATACTCCCGCGGTAACATAGCCATAAATGCGCCAAGCGCACTACTGATAAACGCATCTTTGCGTGTAATAAAACGAGTCATCATGCGGCTTATACCGGAGGGGAGCGAATATTTGCGAAGGTTGCCACTTTCGATTTGCTGCCGAATCACAATCTCCGGTAACAGAGAAATCCCCATTCCCGACGTTACTCCACTAATAATCGCTTCCAAAGTTCCAAACTCCATAATCACTGGACGATTTACCCCACTTGAGTTCAACCACTCCTCTAACGTTTGTCGGTAGGAGCATCCCATACTGTAGACAAGGATCGGTTTACGGGTAAGCTCTTCTTCGGGCCCCACACCAGATGATACCACATAGAGTTCTTCATCAAATACATCTATAGACGCAATATCAGGATGATCACAGGCACAACCAATGAAAGCCCCTTCCAATTCATACCCTATCACCTGATCAATAAGCATTTGCGAATTGCCAGTAGCCAATGACAAGGACACCTCGGGATACTGTTTATAGTATTTTGCAAAAAGCTCAGGTAAACGAACTGCTGCGGCAGTCTGTGTAGATCCTATTCTTAAGGGACCCGATGGTGTACTCGTCGCCCGAAGCGCCTTGGAAGCATCATTCAGCAAACCAATAATTTTATCCGCATAGGTCAGTAGCATCTCTCCGGCTGGAGATAACGTCATGCCTCGATTATGACGAATGAACAGCGTTGTACCCACTTCTGCTTCCAGATGCCGGATTCGTGCAGTTACGTTGGATTGCACATACCCCAGTTTAGAAGCAGCTTTGGTCAGATTCCCCTCCTGTGCAACACACTGAAATATTCTAAGATCCCCGCTCTCCATGGTCCCTCCACTCTGACATCATTCAAAATGATATCCACTTCATTACCAATCATTATACTTCATGTGTAAACCGGACTACAATTCATGTAGATCCCAAACCAGTCCTCTGACTGGATGATGATAAGGAGTGTTGAGCATGACATACTGGAAAAATAAAGTTACTTTGATCACAGGTACACGCACCATAAAACCTTTGAAATATACAATCTTGATCATTTTAACAACGCTAATCATGGGTACTTCTTTTCCAGTTGGCAAGATCGGCATGTTATATGCCCCACCTTTCCTGCTCATGGGCATACGTTATGTACTGGCTGGTGGATTGATGGCCTTGTTCCTTCGTAAACGTCCTTTGCCTACTGGATGGCAGTCTTGGTTGAAAATAATCCTCATTGGTCTGTTCCAATCCGCAGGAGTGATGGGCTGCGCCTACTACAGCATGAACTGGATTACATCCGGTGAATCCGCCATTATTACGTTTACCAATCCGCTACTGGTCATTATCCTCAGTGCTCTCTTATATAGAGTGACCTACCGTTTCAGCCAGTGGATCGGTGTTATGCTCGGCTTCATAGGGATTATGTTAACCTTTGGATGGCAGATGAGCTTTAGCCCTGGAACCTGGATTGGATTTGGCGGTGCGATCTCCTTTGCCGTGTCCACATTGCTCATCAAACGCTGGGGCGATGGCTACGATACTTTTGTATTAACAGCCTATCAGATGCTCGCTGGAGGTGCTGTGCTTCTTCTACTGAGCCTATGTACGGAACAGCCTCACTTTATAGTGAATGCCACCTCGGTTATGGTGTTGCTCTGGTTGACGCTTGTTTGCTCCATTATCCAGTTCTCACTCTGGTTTTATTTGCTACAACATAGTGATCCGGCCCAAACCAGTTCTTATCTGTTTCTAGCACCATTCTTTGGTGTATTGTCGAGTTGGATTTTGCTAGGAGAGCATGTCCAGTGGTTTGCATTGGCAGGCGGGTTATTCATTGGTGTCGGCATATTCTTGGTGAACCGTCGCTCGTCCAGAATGGGAAATAGCGTAACATATACTTGAACTCCCCCATCGTTCTTCGTCGGAAGATTAAGCAATTCTCGCGCAAAAGCAAAAAAGGCATGCGCTTATGGGACTTTCCCATGAACGCCATGCCTTTTCTTGTATAAGCAAACTTTTATTTACCCAAGCTCAGGCCAACCCTGAATGGTTACAGGCTCGCCGTCAGGATTATGTGTTGCAGCCGCGTATTCTGGCAAATCACCCTCGTGGAACAACCACAATTCATGCAAGGCCCTTGTACAACCAACGTACAACAGTTTCGCATCACCCGCATTTGGCAAATAATGCTTCTGATCTACGTCTGCCACAATAACGGCATCAAACTCCAACCCTTTGGACAGATAGACAGGTAAAACAGAGTGTCCACCCGTGTAATGCTTTTTGCCACCATCGATCAGGTTCAGATCCCAGCCTGCGGCCTGAAGGTCACGGTGAAGCACCTCTGCTTCATGCAGTGTACGGGTCAGGATGGAGACCGTTCGGTAGTCTTTGACGGTTAACACCTTCAAAGCCTGCTCCAGACTCGCCGTCCGCCCTTCGCCTCCATATGCTAATGTCCGAACCGGATCACCACTCCTGAACACAGGGATTGCCGTGATTCCACTCTTGACGCCTCGCTCCAGAATCGTATTGGCGTAGTCGATAATCTCCATCGTGGAACGATAGCTTCGAGTCAATGCAAAGTATGCATTCTGATCCTCAGGAAATAGAGAACTCATCTCTTCCCACGCATGAACACCACGGTACTCATGAATGCCTTGGGACAAGTCACCCAGTATGGTGAAGGAATGCCCTTTGACGAAACGATCCAATAACGCCACATGGAAAGGTGAAAAGTCCTGCGCTTCATCGATCACAATATGGTCAAATCGCTCCGAACCTTCAATATCATGGACCAGTGTATGAATGTATACCAATGCAGGCAGATCCTCTTCACGGATGATATCCTGTTTCAGATCTGCTGCGGTTTGTTTCATGACTAGTTTTGGAATAAGCCCGCTGAGCGAGGCTGGCACAGAGCCACCCTTTGCAGCTTTGAACAACTGTTTGTATAGCGTAAGCGGCTCGTATTGAGGCCATTTTTTGGCATAAGCTTTCTCACGAGTAGACGCTTTTTTCTTGCGTTCTTTGCGCACAGCTTCTGGCATCGGTTTCTTAAGTTCCATCTCAATCCAGCGGTGAACCCGCGCCATGACCCGTTCTTTGCGTTTGGCTAGTGGATAATGCTTATATTCCTCACCGAACCAGTTCTCGATCTCCGTCTTGCTGAGCACCTTACCATCCCATGGACTGAAGTCCATATCCGGTACGGAATCCGCTTCCATGCCCGAGAGCCACTCTCGAATAAGCTCCATGAAACGGATGGATCCTTTGTAACGTCCAGATACATCATCATTTAATTCAGGCCGCGCATCTGGAGTTTCGAACCAGGTGTTCAATGTATCCGACGTATTCGCCAAAGGCATTTCCAGCTCCAGCAGGTTCATCGCCCAATCCGGGAATGTCCGCTGCTGAATGTCCCCTACTCCGAGTTCCGGGAGCACATCTGAGATGTAATCCAGGAACATGTGGTTGGGTGCAAAAATAACCATTTTCTCCGCAGATACCTGCTCCTTGTACTGATACAGCAAAAAGGCAAGCCGATGCAGGGCAACCGTTGTTTTCCCGGATCCGGCTACACCCTGAATGATCAATGCGGTGTTTCTCGCCGCACGAATGATCTGATCCTGCTCCGCCTGAATCGTAGATACGATGTCACGGAGTTTGTTATCCTTGTTCTCTCCCAGACGATAAACGAGAAATTCATCAGATACCGCTGGCTGGTCGCTGTCACGGTTATATGTATCCGCCACACGTTCCAATATCCGCTGCCGAATGACAACGTTTCGTTTCAGGTATACCAGACCTTCGATAAGCCCTTCCGGGGCTTCATACGTAGCGGAGGCTTCGCCTCCCGTAAATGAGTAAAACAGGCTTGCGACAGGAGCACGCCAGTCGATGACGAGCGGATGCTCACCCACCTCTTCGCGGTCTACGCCGATTTTGCCAATATACAGCGGTTTCCGTGCACCACTGCCCTGTTCTTCGAAATCCAAGCGTCCGAAATAGGGTTGCTGCGCGCTCTTGGACAAGGCGGTGCGGCGCTCTTCACGTCCAGCTTCCAGCACTTGTTCTGTGAAGTCGTGGCCGGTATACACCGGAATATTTTGCAGTCGTTCCAACTGACTGTCCACTTCCTCCATCGTTCGCTCTAACCTGTACTCTTCTTCTTGATAGGCACTTTGAAAGCTGTCTGACATGTTTCAGTTACCTCCTAAGAATATGTTTTGCTCTGTATCGCCTACATCTGGAAATACAAAAGGATACTTACTATATCACATAGGGCAATTGAAAGCCACATCCGTTTTGTAGGCTTACTTTTGTAATATATGAGGCTCATCTGAATTGATAATTAATAATGGCACTGACAAGCGCACAACAACCAAACAGAATAAACCACCAGGCCCACTTGTTTCTGGACTGCCTGCGCCTGCTATTCAATGCGCCGTAAATCCCGATTAGCAGTACGATGGTGGAAAAACTAATCCCTACGATCCAACCAGCCATGATATCTGCCCCCTTTGTTTTCACTACACACGAACAGTCTCTCATTTCTTGGATTTCAGATGAAAAGCTCCTCCTCGAATATCCACTTGGAATTCACATTTTCCACTTTTGTGTATTAGACAGTTGCTGTCCCCATGAAGGGAAGTCAAATCAAATTCACTTTTTAGCGCTCCTGATCTTCTTTTAAGTAAGATTCGGAAACCTTCGTTATCTGGAATGGAAACCACTGCCTTTGCCCCTGTGGATACGGAATGCAATCTCTCTGGCATCTTGAGACAGTCCATATTTAATTCTCTGCCTGTTGTGGTAATTTGCAAGTGACGAAACTCCCCCGAAATGTCGATCTTGGCTGAACTGGATTGAAGATTAAGCTTATCTGCAATAAGGTGTTGTACTTTCACTACGGATGCCACTGCACACAGTTCAAGCTCCTCCATCCTCCCTGATAGATCTACATGACCTGAGGTAATCTTGCATTGACAGCGAGTGGCCAGAAGCCGATTCAACCGGAGTTGTCCTCCTGTGGAGTTTAGCAAAATACGATTAAAAACCCGAGCTGGTAGATGAATCTCCAATGCTGTTCTACCGACATTTATTCCAACGAGGCCTCTCCGTTTTCTCCCGTCCACAATGCTTAAGGTATCCCCTCCTATGTTAACTTGCATCAGCCTTCGCTTGGAAAACCACGCATCCGCATATTGTATGACGTGGATAAGTTCATCCACACTCGGAAGAACTCTGATATCTCCTGACAACCAATTTAACTGTATATCATGAATGGATTGATCAATGTCTATGCTCTTGCATATGGCAAGCTCACTACTTTTCAACATCTTTTCCCTCTCCATTTCAAACCATCAGGTGTATGTTTATTCCGCCTCCGCATAGCCTCCCGTGCTGGCATGCCGATTCGTAATTCGCTGAATGAGCTGTTCACTTACGATATCCGCTCCCAAAAGCTTCATCATGTGCTGTAGAAACTTGAGTCTTTCCAATGTCTGTGCCTGATCTCGTCCAAAAAGAAGAGGGTTGATCCAGATATTAACGAGCAGCATGAAGATTTCAGCGCACTCCAGCGGATATTCGACAGAGATCGATCCATCACTCTTGCCTTGCTCCATGATATTGGCAATAATTCGTGCGTCTTTTAGAACACCCTTCCTGATTCCACCAAGTACAAACTGTGGATTCTTGATCTGAGTGCTTAGAACCTGATCTATTGAGTTGGATTGGATTCCAGGATCAACGATAATATTTTCCAAAATACTGATGAGCTTCTGTCTGGCATTCGGAGCATGCGTGTTCTGGATGAGTTCCATAAACATATCTTCTGCCCGCCCAAGCTCCTTCTCCATCACTGCACTGAGAATATCCTCCTTAGACTTGAAGTGATGATATATTGCACCTTTGGACATACCTAATGCATCTATAATGTCTTGAATACTGGTCTTTTCATATCCCTTTTCAGTAAACATTTGAGTTGAGACTGCCAGAATCAGGTCCAGTGTCTGCTCAGGGTATTTATTTCTGGCCATAAGTCCCTCCTTATACATACCAACGGTCGGTATCTATAATATAGAGTATGTTGGTCTTACTGTAAATATGAGGAATTTAAGAAAAAGAAAAAGGATCTCCGTTGAAATACCTCATGGGTATAACGGAGACCCTGCATTAATGAGAATTATTCTTCGTTTTGTACTGTAGCTGCATTTACTTCCTGTGCCACAAACTGTTTCTGCGCTAATTCACGGTATACCGGATGATTGCTAATTAATTCCGTATGAGTTCCTGTTCCGGTAACATGTCCATGCTCCAATACAACAATCTGATCGGAATCCACCACTGTGGACAATCGGTGCGCGATCACGATCGTAGTTCTTCCTTCCATCAGGTTGGACAAAGCCTGTTGTACTTCATACTCCGAGGTACTGTCCAGACTGGATGTCGCTTCATCCAACATGAGAATATCTGGACTGCGCAGTAAGGCACGAGCAATAGCAATCCGTTGACGTTGGCCCCCGGATAACTTGATTCCTCTCTCGCCCACTTCCGTGTCATATCCCTGTGGCAGCTTGTCGATGAAATCGGCAGAATAGGCCATCTCAGCAGCTCGCCGGATCTCATCCATCGTGACCTCACGGTTCAATCCGTAGGTCATATTATCTCGGATTGAACCCGCCATAAGCGGACTTTCCTGAGATACATACCCGATTTTGCTACGCCAGGAGGCCAAAGAATAATCGGTTATCGCTTGTCCTCCATACGAAATATGGCCTGAATCGGGCATATAGAACTGCTCCATCAAAGAGAACAGTGTTGATTTGCCGCTACCGCTTGGACCGACAATAGCTGTCACTTTTTGTGTAGGTACCGTCAAATTGATTCCGTGCAACACTTCCTCACCTGTAACATAGGAAAAATGTACATCATGGAATGCAATCGTCTCATTTCCTTTTGGCGCTACCTTAGTGCTGTCATGTGGCTCTTCCTCATCGGCAAGGATCGCTTGTATGCGCTCCGTTGCACCTACGACTTTTTGCAAACGAGAGTATAACGTCGTGAATTGTCCCATTGGCATAATGACCTGGAACAACAGTAAAATGAACGCAACCAGTTCACCAGGCGACAACAGTCCAGACGCTACGCGCATTCCCCCCACACCCAGAATAACTACTAGAACGGCAGTCATGACAAATGTAAACAAAGGACCGATCAGAGCAAGAATGCGCGCTTCCTGCAAGCCAAAAGCGAACATTTTACGAATCCGGGAATCCCCTGCTTCCACTTCCTGTTTCTCCGTGCCATAGGCTTTGACCAAGCGGATCTCACCAATAACCTGACTGAGCACGGACGTAAGACCTGCCATCTCATCCTGTTGTTTCTTGGAGATCTTGTACATTTTCTTACCGACCGGCAATAGAATCAACAGCGTAAGTGGCACCAGACTCAGAATAATGAGCGACATCACCCAATCCAAGTAAAAAAGTAATACCACGCCACCCACAACAGCGACGATGTTGGACACAAAGGAAACCAGATAATCTGCGATCAACGTCATGATCTGGCTTGTATCATTCGTAATCCGGCTCATCGTATCGCCTGTACGATTGCGGTCGAAATACGGCATTCGTAGCGACAATACCTTGTTCCACAGCTTGGTGCGAAGTGTTGCGACGACGCGTTGTCCGGCGTAATTTAACATATAAATGCTAATACCCGAGGCAATCGCCTGAATCACAAATGCCCCAAGCAATAACAAAATAACAGATTTGTTCAATGCCGAAGTGGTTAATCCATCAATCAGACCTTTGGTCATCAATGGCACGATCAGTCCGGCTGTAGTTTGAATCAGGGTTAAGATGAGGGCCAGAATCAAGATCAGTTTTGGCGGGTTCGTGGAGGCGATAAGCTTGACGAAATCCTTAAATCCCTTTTTTCCTACCTTCGGTTCATTCTGCCCTGCTTGTTGCTGCTCTTCCATTCCCGTTCCTCCCGTTCTCCATCTGCTCACCAGAGATCATACGTATGAACTTACATGACGTTGCCTTTTGTTATTACAAAACTCCATGCAACACAAAGTTGGCTAAAAAGAGGATGGAAATGCCATACATGACCACAGGCACCTGTTTACCTTGACCTGCTGCCAGCTTCGCTAATGGATAGGCAATAAATCCAAACGCCATACCGTCCACGATGCTATATGTAAATGGAATCATGACCATGATCAGAAATGCTGGGAATGCCTCTGTGAAGTCACCAAAATCCATATCTTTCACACCTTGTACCATCAGACCACCAATAATGATCAAAATGGGAGCAATCGCACTGTCCGGAATGTAACCGAGCAGCGGGATGAAGAAAAAAGTAGCCCCGAATAACACGGCTGTAACGAGCGGAGTCAAACCTGTGCGACCGCCTGCCGCAATTCCGGCTGTAGTCTCTGCTGCAGCAACTGGAGGACTGCTTCCGAATATGCCTGCCAACACGGTACTAATGGATAGTGCGCGCAAACTTCCTTTGAACCGCTCTGGACGACCAATCATCTGTGTCTGAGCGGTAATTAATCCGATATTTTCGAACACTACAATTAGCAGTAGCAAAAATACCGCGATCCAGAACGCGACATCAGCCAACTTCATCAAAGACAATTCGCCAAACAAACCGCCGTATTGACGCAGCGCATCCATCGCTGATACGGATTCACCCGGGTTCACTGCTCCAAGTACATAGGCAAGGCCTGTCCCGACCAGAATACTGATCAGAAGTCCCCCCTGTACATTTCGTATAAATAAAATCAAGGCAAGCACCAGCGTAACGCAGGCTGTAATGACATTCGGATCATTGAAATGCCCAATCGCGACAAACGTGGTCTGATGTGCGATGACGATTCCACTTTTTTGTAAACCGATAAATGTCAGAAACAAACCAATCCCGACCGTAATGCCATGCTGCAAATTTTTCGGAATTGCTTCGCTAATCATTTTGTATAATGACGTAAATGCAACAATGGCAAACAGTATACCTGTAACGGTTACAACGGCCAATGCTTCTTGCCAGCTTAATTTCATGGAATGTACGAGTGTATACGTAAAAAATGCATTAATCCCCATTCCGGGTACTACGATAATCGGTGATTTTCCGCCAAATGCCATGAGCAAACAGCCTGCAATGGACGTCAGCAGGGTTCCAACCATAGCCGCCTGCAAGGGCATCCCGGCATCGGAAAGAATTGTAGCATTGACCATAACGATATAGACCACGGCAAAATAGGAAATGGCTCCCGCCACGACTTCCTTCTTCCACTGGTCTCCTGGCTCCATGCCAAGCCGTCTGGTCATCCATCCGTGTTTCATTTCGTTCTATTCCCCTCTCTCTATATAGGCTGAATAACTGAGTATTTACACTCCACCACTACGTGGACAGAACAACTTTCCGATCGCTGTTATCCCCAGATTTTGTTTAAATTTTTTAAATGTACGAATCCGGTGATAAAGGCGAACGCTCTGCTTCTTCAGGTTTCTTCTGTCCTCTTCGTTCTTGTGTAAATCTTATTCAACTTATATGGCCGCAAATTCATTATGTATGTATCATCATTTCGCGCAGCAGTGAATATCATACACGGTTTTGACTTTGAAGTACATGACGTAACTCTGACATTTATCTAGAGATGCAGTTCGGCTATCATAGACGATTGACGTCCCGTTGCTCCGTCTTTCGACGTATGACCTACACAAAAAAGCGCAGATGCCTCATCGGCATCCACGCTTTTTCTGTTAGCAGCATGTTACTGCTGCTTGTTCTCTGCAATTTCTAACAAATCCTTAACGGCAACACTGACCATAATCAGTCCAGCTACCGGAGGCACGAATGAGTTACTCGCAGGTGGCTGTTTGGCCTTGCGAATTTCCGGAGCATTCTCGGGAACGATTTTCTGTGTTACGTCCTCGCGTGGTTTCATCGGCTTTTCAGTCGAGAAGACCACTTTCACGCCTTTTTTAATGCCGTCTTTGCGAAGTGTGGTACGCACAACACGGGCAATCGGGTCCATGGTCGTTTTCGAAATATCCGCAACCTGGAATTTCGTCGGGTCCATTTTATTCGCCGCACCCATGCTGGAAATCATCGGAATTTTACGTTTCAGACACTCTTTAATGAGATGGATTTTATAGATAATTGTGTCGGATGCATCCAGCACATAATCCAGTTCATATTTGAACAATTCCTCATACGTCTCTTCCGTGTAAAACATATTCAGGGCAATCGCATCACATTCCGGATTGATCAGTTTCACACGCTCCACCATCAGATCCGCTTTCTTCTGCCCCACTGTCGTAGTCAGCGCATGAATCTGGCGGTTAATGTTGGTGATGTCCACTACGTCTTTATCAATCAGGATGATGCGCCCAACGCCGCTACGGGCAAGAGCTTCTACAGCAATACCACCTACGCCGCCAATACCGAGCACAGCGACTGTACTATTCTTCAACGTATCCAGACCTTCAGGTCCGATCGCAAGTTCTGTTCTTGAAAATTGATGGAGCATTGAGAATCGATGCCTCCTTTATTTCTTTTCCGCTACCGGTTTACGGGCTACGCGGATGTGAAGTTGTTCCAATTGAGAGTCATCCACTTCGGAAGGTGCATTCATGAGCAGATCCGTTGCACTTGCCGTTTTCGGGAAGGCAATCGTTTCACGCAGATTCGTACGGCCTGCCAGCAACATGACGAGACGGTCCAGACCAAAGGCAATACCACCATGTGGTGGAGTTCCATATTCGAATGCTTCCAGCAGATAGCCGAATTTCTCATTCGCTACTTCTGTAGAGAGTCCAAGGGCAGCAAACATTTTCTCTTGAACATCACGTTTGTAGATACGCATCGAACCGCCACCTACTTCATAACCATTGAGAACAAGGTCATAGGCTTGAGCGCGAATTGCACCCGGATCAGTGTCGAATAGATGCACATCTTCGTCTTTTGGACGAGTGAACGGATGGTGTTCTGCCACATAACGTTTTGCATCTTCATCATATCCGAGGAGTGGGAAGTCCACAACCCAAGCAAATTTGAATTTGCTGTCATCAATCAGACCGAGTTGACGGCCGATTTTCAGACGCAATGCGCCCAGAACGTCAGCAACCACTTTTTTGGTGTCTGCGGAGAAGAGCAGCAAGTCGCCATCTTCAGCACCTGTACGTTCTTTGACAGCTTCGATTTCTTCAGGCGTGAAGAACTTCACGATTGGCCCTTTGAACTCGCCGTCTTTCACTTGAATCCAAGCCAGACCTTTCGCACCGTAACGTGCAGCAAATGGTCCAAGATCATCGATCTCTTTACGACTCCATGTGCCACAGCCTTTAGCGTTCAATACTTTGACTTCTCCACCTTTTTCGATGACAGAAGCAAATACTTTCACACCACTGTTTGCTACAATATCGTTCATTTCAACCAGTTCCATACCAAAGCGCAGATCTGGTTTGTCTGAACCATATTTGCCCATTGCATCTGCATACGTAATCCGTTGGAAAGGTAGTTCCAGCTCAATACCTTTGGTTTCACGTAGCAATTTGGCCATCAGTTCTTCCATCATTGGCAGCAGGTCATCCTGTTGCAAGAAAGAAGTCTCGATGTCGACTTGAGTGAATTCTGGTTGACGGTCTGCACGCAGATCCTCATCCCGGAAACAACGAGCGATCTGATAATAACGCTCAACGCCACCCACCATCAGCAATTGTTTGTAGATTTGTGGGGATTGTGGCAAGGCGAAGAATTCACCTTCATGCACACGGCTCGGTACGAGATAATCACGCGCACCTTCCGGGGAGCTCTTGGTCAGGATTGGTGTTTCCACTTCAACGAACTCTTCTCCATCCAGGTAGTCACGGAACACTTTGGATGCTTTGGAACGCAGTTTCAATGTTTCGAACATTTCCGGACGACGCAGGTCCAGGTAACGATATTTCAAACGAAGGGATTCATCAACTTCGACACCATCTTCAATGAAGAATGGAGGTGTTTTTGCTGCGTTCAGCACTTCAATTTCTGTAATTTGAACTTCAATTTCGCCTGTAGGCAGGTTTTTGTTAACTGTTTCTGCATCACGTTTAACGACTTTACCCGTTACAGCGATAACATACTCGCTACGTACGCGATCTGCGATTTGTAGAGCTTCACCGGAATAAGCCGGGTTAAAGACAACTTGTACAATCCCGCTGCGATCACGCAGGTCGATGAAGAGTACGCCCCCCAAGTCACGACGGGTCTGAATCCAACCGTTTAATGTTACTGTTTCACCGATGTGTGCGGGTGTTAATGCGCCGCAATGATGACTTCTTTTCATAACCAAACTCCTCATTATGTGAATTTCCGTTCTGTATGGGCAGTTAGTGCCTGCTCTTCAACAGTCCGGTTACGTGTAGACCATGTATTCGAAAAGGCATGTTACCTCTGGCTCGCCAACTTCCGCTTAATTGGAATCGTCGGTGAACCTCAGTAATTTTGCCGGATCAATTGTTTTACTTGAATGTTTAAGATTTAATGTAACACTTCGTGCTCATTTACCTTCGCGAATTGCCGCTACCAGATCATCCAGCTTCACGGTTTGTTGCTCACCCGTATTCATCGACTTGAGGGCAATCTCACCACGCTCCAGCTCGTCATCACCAAGGATGGCAGTATAGCGGGATTTGAAACGGTCAGCTGATTTCATCTGTGCTTTCATCTTACGGCCCAGATAATCACGTTCCCCAGAGAGTCCAGACTGACGAAGTTTGAACAAGAGTCGGTTCACTTCACGATCAGCTGCCTCTCCCAGAGCAACAAAGTACACATCCAGTGGAGCCAGCGTAGTAACCTCAATATTTTGGTGCTCCAGAATCAGTTGAATGCGCTCCAGACCAATACCGAAGCCGATACCCGGCTGATCAGGTCCGCCGATATCACCAACGAGACCATTGTATCGACCACCGCCGCCAACGGTATCAATTGCTCCAATACCTTGGGCTTTTAATTCAAAAGCAGTCAGCGTGTAATAGTCCAAGCCCCGTACCAAGCGATTGTTCACAGCATAATCTACTCCGAAATCATCCAGGTAAGCCTGCAGCTTGGCGAAGTGATTCAAAGACTCTTCATCCAGGCTATCCAGTATGGACGGTGCCCCTACGAATTTGTCCTGATCGACTTTGCAGTCAAGCACACGCAGCGGATTACGCTCCATACGGGACTGACAGTCCTTGCACAGGCTGTCTTTCATCGGTCTGAGGAACCCAAGTAACGTCTCGCGGTATTCTGCACGGCTGGTTGAGTTACCAACGGAGTTGATCTCCACTTTGACATCCTTTAAGCCGAGTTCTACACACAACTGGTAGCCAAGTGCGATTACTTCCGCATCAATCGCCGGGTCCAGCGCACCGATGGCTTCTACACCAAACTGGTGGAACTGACGCTGACGACCTGCCTGCGGGCGCTCATACCGGAACATCGGACCGATGTAATAGAGCTTGCTCACATCCGGTTCACCGTAGATTTTGTTCTCTACATACGCACGGACAACACCCGCTGTTCCCTCTGGACGAAGCGTCATGCTGCGATTGCCTTTGTCATCAAAGGTATACATTTCTTTCTCAACGATATCGGTAGTCTCTCCTACACCGCGTACAAATAAAGAAGTCTGTTCGAAGATCGGTGTACGAATCTCGCGATAATTAAACCGTCGACATAGATCTCGTGCTTTTTCTTCTACATACTGCCATTTCTCGACAACTCCAGGCAGTAAATCCTGCGTTCCAGTCGGTTTTTGAAAAGCCATAATGATCCCTCCAGCATTGATTTTCTCTATATAACAAAAAAATCCCTCGCCCTGTCGCTGTGTATACAGCAAACAAAGGGACGAGAGATTGTGTAATATACATTCACCCGTGGTACCACCCACATTCCGGAAAACCTGACACTTTAGCCGTTCAGGTGATATCTGGTGACTCAACATTGCCTAGGGCATTGTAATCAAGCAGATATTCCGCTCTACGTGTAACGCACGTCCTGCGCAGGCCGGCTACTGGTCAACAGATCATGTCTGCTGTGTTCGCCGTCTGTTCTCGGGGAAGTCATTCGTCCGCTCATCAAGAGAATCCTTACAGCCTGGGGATTCCTCTCTGGTCATGTGGGCACGGAGTACTTGGTCCCGTCATCAAATCAATAATATAGTTCAAGAAACGACTTAAATTGACTATAGTCAACGTATTATTTTCTGATTGTAATGAACCGCAGTGCTAAAGTCAAGGGTTAACACGAAAAGATAGCATTAAAAAAATTTACTCACACGCTGTACGGTATGGGGAGTCCACTGAAATCACGGCTAATAGAAGCTGGATTCCACCAATGAATTCCAACTTCTATTGCTTCATAACGCTATTGTTTTAGCATCCACTTCAACAGATCCGGCGCGCTCGCCCATAAACGGGAATGCATAATGACATATTCAATCGCTTCGTCGGAGTCGCCCATTCCCACAAAATCAGGGAGGTTAAGCGGCAGTCGCTTCAAACCCAGCAGGTAATCAGGCACATGTTTGTTCACACCCCGGGCTACACGATACAGCATTTTGAGCTGGGAGGTGATTCCATTCTTCTTATACTCCAGAATGATCTGGTCATAGGCAAATGCAGCTGCAGCGTCACCTTTTCCATACTTCTCTAACAATTGCTCCGCCTGATCCAATTGGTTGGTGTACAAATACACAGCAGCGAGCAGGTAACGTGCTCCGGTATTATCTTCCGTATTAAGCTCCAGAATATGCTCCAGGGTTTGTGCCGCTTCTTTGGCATCTCCGCCAAACCAGCAGGATTCGGCATAGCTTTTGCATATCCGGATATAGGGACGCGTCTCATGAAGCCCCCAAAAGTCCCCTTTGTTCTTCTCAAAAAACAGTTCGCCCAGTTCACGTTCGCCAGCAGCGATTCCAGCCTTGAGGTAAGCTCGTGCATCTTGCTCATCGTCCGATTCCTCAGCAAGAATAAGATACGCATCAGAGCTGTCAGGATACATCTCTAGCGCTGTTTCCGCCAGATGTACTCTCCGTTTGGAAGAGCTCGCTTCCATCGCCTTAGACAGCAGAGCCTGTGCTTTGTCTTTCGATGTGCCTGGGCCGTTCAGCATCAATAGCTCGTCCGTTTCACCGCCCATGCCGTATTCTTCGATGTAACTATTCATCTCCTTAACCTTCCGGGAGATCGTGCCTGTCGTTACCTCATATTTATCAGCCAGCTCAGCCTTTGAGACATTGAAGCCGTATTCCTCGGACAGCAAATACTCAATTGCAGCAGAGAACGAGCCTGTCTTCTTCACAGTAGGGCGGGTCTGACGGGAGTAGCCGTTCCATAGCACCAGAGCTTCCAAAATCACCTCTGGCTCGTATTGGTTCCTCATGTTCTCAATAGTCTGCAGGGCCAGCTGTTCGTGAGCCGGATGCTCCCATTTCAATTCGCTTGCCACCATCTTTTTCAACTTAGTCAAGGTCAGCTTGCTCTCAGGCTGAATGGAGGCTTCCCGAACCGGTTGCTCCGTTGATATTATCCCCAGTATGGATTCTACTGCAGAGGACTCCTTGTTCAGACAACATTTCTTATATTTTTTCCCACTACCACATGGGCATAAATCATTTCTTCCAACCTTACTCAAAACTAATTCCCCCTTAAATCTGTCTCTAGCCATTCGCATGAGAACTCTGTTGCTTTAGCATTGCAGGTGTCATTTCTCAAACGAGGCATTCTATATAACTTTCGAATTCCATCGATCAAGCAGAAACGACTGCCCCGTACTTATATAAAAAAGGTGGGGCCGTTTCAGCGATTATATGTTCATCTGGAATATGACGGATCACTCTGGCGATGAATTCCTCATACTCTCTGTCATAGGATTGGATTCGCCTGAACCTAATCGCTTGGGCTAGATTTACCGTCCAATGTAGCCCAACTATGAAAACAATTCGCTGTAGAATATATAAACCCATCTCTCTATTCTAGCAAAAATTGAATAAAGGGGTAAGCTCTGCCCAAAACATACACATTCTCAGCTCAAAAAAATAGCCTGCACACGGTGTGCAGGCTCAAAGGATATATAAAAAAAGGGGGTCATGTGTGTTATTATAAGCCCACAATGTTAAAGGCTTATGTATCTAATATTACAGTAATATTACAAAAATGATAGCGCTTTATAAATTAGTTTTTTAATATCCTCCTGATTAAAAAGCCCTTGCACATCACTCGACTGTGTGGTCGAGCAGTACAAGGGCCAAGAAGTATCTACACGTTAATTCAAATCTTCCACATAGGCATGGTTGGAACGAAGCTTATGAACAATCTCGTCATAGTCCTCATCTCTTACTTTGGCAGACAGAACATAATGCAGATCATCATAATCGGCCGAAGACACATCCGCTGCATCCAGCAGGTCTCCATCCTCATTCACTCTGTCACGAGAATCACGTTCTGCATCACGGTCCACATTCGCTACCACAGGAATCACATTTTCGCTGGCTGGAACACCAGGGGCTGCACCTACACCCATGGCTCCGTTGGTGCCTACGCCACCTGCTGTATTATAAGGCACCAGTGGCACCATAACACGCGTGTCTCTACCTACCGCACTGTCCAGTTGACCTACTTCCAAATGCTCCGTACGGAACGTTTGGAGCGAAGTTCTTGCTCCCTCTGCCTCGTCTTCGGTTCGAAAATACGCCTGAATATGTTTTGTCATGTCAAACCCTCCTTTTTCGGAATGAAATGCAACGTGAAGTTTGTAGGCTTCACGATGTAACGTAGTTAAGATACATCCATGTATGTCAGTTAAACTGGGTGAAGTTAAATGACTTTTAGCAGTTCGCGTACAAATGCTGGCTCATCTTCAGGTGTGCGGGATGTAATATAGTTTCCATCCACAACGGCCTCATGATCCTTGAACTCTGCTCCTGCGTTTACCATGTCATCCTTAAGTGGTGGATAAGATGTAATCGTGCGGCCTTTCAACAGACCGGCACTTGCCAAAATCTGCGGACCATGACAGATCGCTGCGATCGGTTTCTTCGCACTGTTGATCTCGGTGACGAACTTCAAGATATGCGCATCACTTCGCAAATTCTCAGGGGATGATCCACCAGGAATTACGACCGCATCATAATCCGAAGCGGATGCATCGGTAATCGCCTTATCTGCCGTATAGGAGGCCTTTCCTCCCTTACCTTTAAGGGTCTCGCCGGCTTTTAATCCGATAATCTCCACTTCATGTCCAGCTTTTTTCACTTCGTCATACGGGACCTGCATCTCCGAATCTTCAAAGTCATTCGCCAATAAAAAAGCAACTTTACTCATAACGTAATGTTCTCCTTTCCGTGTTCGAACTTTCTTTAGAAATCGGGACTTGCAGTACATTGGCACTTCGTTGTGCCTCGTTTTGTTATTACCCTCACCAGAGCAATTTATAACAACACACAACAAAAAGTCCTGATTCGATAACTACGAACCAGGACTTTTTCAGAATCTGTATAATCCAAATTTCGGATGTTTATATACCTGTGAAGACAATCAAGATCGCGGAAGATGGCTCTGCTTCCCTTTGTCTGAATCCTGAAGTGCCCAGATTGTTGCAACACATTCAGCAGCCGCACGGGCAAGATGCAATGATTCATACAAGTTTCCAGGGAACACCAAAGGTTCCGTACGAGTACGTGTTTCTTTCGCAGATTGGCGCATAATGGGTTGGATACTCCTTTGATCATAAAATTGTCATCAACGAATTATCCCTCATTATGGCCTGAACTCCACGAAATTATGCACGCGGTTCCTGACGAACAGGACTTTCAAGCATCAAGGTCACCGGTCCCCAGTTGGTAAATGTTACATCCATCATCGCTCCGAAACGACCCGTTTCAACTTGAATACCTTTATCACGTAGTAGCTGATTGAACGTTTCATACAACAGTTCTGCCGCTTCAGGTCGGGCCGCAGCCGCAAAGCTCGGGCGTTTTCCTTTGCGACAATCCCCGTACAAGGTGAACTGGGAAACAGACAATACAGCACCACCTACATCCAGTAGACTGAGATTCATCTTCTCCTGATCATCCTCAAAAATCCGTAACCCACTAACTTTATCAGCCAGATACTGGGCATCCTTCTCTGTGTCCTCATGGGTAATGCCTACGAGCAGCATTAGTCCGGATTGGATCTTACCTGTCAGCTCGTCTCCAACGGTCACCTGAGCCTCTTTACAGCGTTGTACAAGCACCCTCATCTTACAGGCTCCTTACTGCATAATCCGATGCACAGAATAAACATCTTTCACCCGTTTGATCCGTTCTACAACGGAATGCAGATGATCCGTGTTGCGAATCAGAATGGTCACGTGCACCAATGCTAATTTATTTTTGTCTGTCCGTCCCGTAACGGCAGATATATTGGTTTTACTTTCGGAAACAGCCTGAAGTACCTCGTTGAGCAAGCCATTCCGATCATGGCCTGTGATCTCAATATCCACACTGTAGCTCGCTTCGATATTCTCTTCCCACTCGACCTCAATAACACGTGCTGCTTCTTCTCCGTCTGCACTTGTCGGGATATTCGGACAGTCACTACGGTGTACCGAAACGCCGCGGCCCCGTGTAACGTATCCGATAATGTCATCCCCAGGTACAGGATTACAGCATCGTGCGAATCGAACAAGCAGATTATCGATGCCTTTGACACGAATACCGTTGGTTGGTCGATTTCTACGCTCAGGTGCAGGTTTCAGCTCGCGCATCTCGGAATTCAATTCCAGCAAACTGGACTCTTCCTGCTCTTTACGCAGTTTTTCGGTTGCTTTGGTTACAATCTGTGCAGCAGTAATCCCACCGAATCCAACAGCCGCAAGCATGTCATCAATATCGTTAAACGCATATTTTTTGGCAGCTTCCATCAACTTGTCATCCGTCATCCACGCAGAAGGATCAAGCCCCATACGTTTCAGTTCACGCTCACAGCTCTCCCGACCTTTTTCAACGTTTTCTTCACGGCGTTCCTTCTTGAACCATTGCTTGATCTTTGCTCGTGCATGAGAAGATTTAGCAATTTTCATCCAGTCCTGGCTTGGTCCGTAAGAATGTTTGGACGTCAAAATTTCGATGATATCGCCTGTCTTCAGATGGTAATCAAGCGGAACAATTCGACCATTCACTTTGGCACCAATGGTGCGATTACCAACCTCCGTATGAATACGGTAAGCAAAATCCAAAGGAACAGAACCGATCGGCAATTCGATGACTTCTCCTTTGGGCGTAAATACAAATACCAGATCCGAGAAGAAATCCATTTTGAGTGATTCTACGAATTCCGAAGCATCCTGTGCTTCGTTTTGAAGTTCAAGAATTTCACGGAAGAACGTAATTTTATCTTCAAAATGATTTCCGTTCGCAGCGCCTTCTTTGTAAGCCCAGTGGGCAGCGATACCAAATTCAGCAGTCCGGTGCATATCCCATGTCCGAATCTGTACTTCCGTTGGTTCACCATTGGGACCGACTACCGTTGTATGCAGCGATTGATACATATTCGCCTTAGGCATTGCAATGTAGTCCTTAAAGCGTCCAGGCATCGGTTTCCATAGCGTGTGTATAATTCCCAGGGTAGCATAACAATCCTTGATATTATCCACAATAATACGGATGGCAAGCAGGTCGTAAATTTCGTTAAACTGCTTGTTTTTGGTGGTCATTTTCTTGAACACGCTGTAGATATGTTTCGGGCGGCCAGAAAGGTCTGCCTGAATTCCCATCTCATCGAGTTTGTTCGTAATTCCATCCATAACTGTATCAATATATTGCTCACGTTCCGCACGCTTTTTGTGCATCAGGTTTGCAATTCGGTAGTATTGCTGCGGATTCAAATAACGGAGGGCGATGTCCTCCATTTCCCATTTGATCGCAGAGATACCCAAACGGTTCGCAATCGGACAGAAAATTTCCAACGTCTCATATGAGATTCGGCGCTGGCTTTCTTCCGACTGAAACTTGAGTGTCCGCATATTATGCAGACGGTCAGCCAATTTAATCACGATGACACGGATGTCCTGCGCCATGGCGATGAACATTTTGCGGTAGTTCTCGTTCTGCTGTTCTTCCTTGGAGCGAAACTGAATACGTTCCAGCTTCGTCAAGCCGTCAACAAGCATGGCACACGTATTGCCGAAATGATTGCGGATCTCTTCAAGTGAGACCGTAGTATCTTCTACTACATCATGAAGAAGCGCTGCTATTATGGAGATGGTGTC
Source organism: Paenibacillus sp. SZ31 (assembly GCF_012912005.1). Classification (GTDB taxonomy): domain Bacteria; phylum Bacillota; class Bacilli; order Paenibacillales; family Paenibacillaceae; genus Paenibacillus. Next base: position 20,224 of record NZ_JABBEA010000012.1, on the reverse strand, counting down.
CATCTGCATGTTCACAACAATGTCGGCAACCGCAAGCGGATGCAGAATATACGGTTCTCCCGATTTTCGCGTCTGTCCATGGTGGGCCTGATCAGCAAATTCGTAAGCTTCTCGTATGCGCACCAGATCGGGTTCTTTGATATATGCCCCGGCCTTCTCGAGTAATTGCTCTATGCCCATTCTGATCTGTTCCGTGTCCTTTCTATACCAAATGGAACCCGTGACAATGCTGCAACACAGGTTCCCCGTAAAAGTAATTTCCTATAATTATGACGCTTCGCCCGTTTCCCGTCAACTGCTGACGAATAAGAGCGCTTATCCAATTTTTATATTGGTGATCCGCATGACCTCTAAGCTGTTTTCCATGACGCACAGGTGATTGAATATATTTCTTCATTCTTATGTATTATTACCGTTATTTGCTGAAATAGAAGGAAATTTCATGAAAATATAAATTCCATCGCTCTGCTGCGTCAAATATGTTATTGCTTAATTAAGAGAAACTCTGTAATCTATTGAAAGTTTGTGTTTCGGAAAAGGAGATGAAATTCATTGCAACGCGAAATTCAGGTTAATCAAAAGATGCCACTTGGCTCGGGTTCACTGCTTAGCCTTCAGCATTTGTTCGCCATGTTTGGTAGCACAGTACTTGTACCGAACCTGTTCGGTGTCGATCCAAGTATGATCCTGCTGATGAACGGGATTGGGACACTGTTGTACATACTCATGTGTAAAGGTAAGATTCCAGCATATCTCGGATCAAGCTTTGCCTTTATTGCACCTGTCACAATGGTATTAAAACAACATCCAGAGAATGGCTACTCCATGGCACTTGGAGCTTTTATCATAACAGGACTTGTGTTCTGTCTCGTAGCCCTCATTATTAAATTTGCGGGTACCGGATGGATTAACGTAGTCTTTCCACCAGCGGTTATGGGCGCCATCGTTGCTCTGATCGGTCTGGAGCTTGTACCTGTTGCAGCTGGCATGGCAGGATTGATTAATTCTGATCCTGTAGCTAACCCGAACTGGGTGCCGCAGGCCAAACCCATTATTTTATCCATGGTCACGCTCGGTATCACTGTCATTGGGGCCGTAACGTTCCGTGGATTCCCCAAAATCATTCATATTCTAATCGGTATTGTAGTGGGTTATGTGCTTGGCTATTCTATGGGTCTGGTTGATAAAGCGGCTATTAGAACCGCTGATTTCATCTCACTTCCTACGGTAACAACGCCTACATTTGACTGGTCCGTTATTTTCACTATTTTACCTGTAGCGCTTGTAGTTATCGTTGAACATATTGGACATTTGCTTGTAACGAGCAGCATCGTAGGCAAAGATCTGTCGAAAGACCCTGGCCTCCATCGTTCCCTGCTTGGTAACGGCGTATCCACCATTCTGTCCGGGTTTGTAGGATCAACTCCCAATACAACCTATGGTGAGAACATCGGTGTTATGGCCCTGACTCGCGTATACTCCACATATGTCATTGGTGGCGCAGCGGTCATTGCAATCGTACTTTCCTTCTCAGGAACATTCTCGGCGCTTGTAGCCAACATTCCTGTGCCAGTTATGGGTGGTGTATCCCTGCTTCTGTTCGGGGTTATTGCAGCATCCGGTCTGCGTATTCTGGTTGAACAGAAAGTCGATTTTGCCAAACCGACCAATCTGTTGCTTACTACACTTGTATTGGTCATTGGACTGAGTGGTACAGAAGTTACTTTCTACGGCGTTCATCTGAAAGGGATGGCACTGGCAACCATCGTGGGAATCCTGATGAGCTTGTTGTTCAAACTGTTTGAAGTGCTGGGTTGGTTGAATGATGATTCAAAAAAACAGCCTATCACTGAAAAGACGCAACATTAATTCCATCGTATATACATCAAAAGCCTGTTCTTTCCAACCCTAACGGAGATGGAGAGAACAGGCTTTTTCGCAATCATTAATGCTGTATATTATTTCCCGGGAAAAGGGAAAAGCAATTCAGGTTTTAATCACAACACTCCAAGTGGAGATTTTAAACTTAGTAGTTCATCAATGTGAATACATCGATTTTCTCAGGCAATTTAGCACGACCATTCAGATCAGACAGCTCGATCAGGAATGCAGCACCGACAACGTTCCCACCCAATTGTTCAATCAAGTTGATGGAAGTTGCAATCGTTCCACCCGTTGCGAGCAGATCATCTGCGATCAAGACATTTTGACCTTTTTCAATCGCATCTGTGTGCATCGCGAGTGTATCTTTGCCATACTCGAGATCATAACCAACTTCAATCGTCTCTCCAGGCAGTTTTCCACTTTTACGAATCGGAGCAAAACCGACACCTAAAGCATATGCCAGAGGGGCGCCCACAACGAAACCACGTGCTTCAGGTCCAGCAATGACATCAATTTTGAGATCAGAAACCATCACTTTCAGTTCATTGATCGCCTTGCGGTACATTTCTCCATCTTTCAACAATGTTGTAATGTCCTTAAAGCTGATTCCCGGTTGTGGAAAGTCAGGGATGACACGAATATAATCTTTAAAATCCAAAATAATCTCCTCCTAAAATAAATACACAAACTTCCATCTAAGATACGCCCTTCATCCGGGATATCATCCATTGTGTCAGTTGCGGTGTGGCTGCATCCAGCATCACCTGTTCTATCTCAGCCATGTTTTCGATCGCCTGGTAGTGACGTGAAGCGGTTAGTTCACGCTTAGGTGGGTTATCCACAAACGCAATTTTGCCGTTATCACGGGAAATGAAGGATAACTCTTCGAATACATCCAACATCATCGTAATCATGCGCGGCGAACATCCACACTGACGACTGAGCACAGGAGTAATCTCTTGTTCCTCCACGGGTTCAGCTTTCCATTTTAACACCTGCATATAAATACGCTTAAAGAGATCTCTGGAAGGCATCTGAAGGCGATCTCGGCGGTTGCCTGATCCGTGTAGAAGGATGATATTTTCAGCTCTACTGAACAAAGCCAGCATGGCATCAAGTTGTTCCGGGGTTTCCGGCGTATCAAACACAAATAACGTCCGGACTTGTTCCTGTCCATAATGCTGTGCAGCAGCATTACACGGAAATAACCCGACCTTTCTATCATATACCCAAAGGCAAGGTTCATACAATGAATTTCCCTCGGAAACGTCTGTTTCTTTCCGAACAATAGCGCCAACAGAACCTGATTTGTATCGCAGATGCACCTCAAGTGAGCTCAAGAAATGCTTCATCGCATTCAATGGCTCCGCATTACCGCGCAAATCAAATACTTGGACCTGAGGAACATGAATGTCCTGAAGCATCAATTGAGGTTTTCTCATCCCATTCCATTCATTGATGGACAGTTCTCCCATCACATCAATAACGGAACCTGGGAGAAGGAACTCTGCTAACGCTCCCTTACCAAAAGCCACCGTTTCCAGTTGCTGACCATCTTGCTCCAGAACCAATTTCAGATGACGTTTCTCTCGACCCATCGTTCTGGTTTCCTTCACAGTCACACTTCTAAACACAAACCTTGGCGAAGGATTACTCATCCCGAAAGGCTGAAGTCTGTCAATCTCCTGGATCACTTTCAGCGGAACATCACTGATTCTGCATTCATCATCTGCAAGACGCTGAGGTACAAAGTCCTCTTCGGTCAACACCGTTGCAGCAAACTCATTCAAGCCAGCCTCAAGTTCCTCCAGCTGATCCCGATGCAGGGTCATACCTGCTGCAGCAGGATGTCCCCCGTAATGGTCCATGGTGTGTTTATTGACTGTGAGCGCCTGATAGATATCCAAGCCCTCAATGGAGCGTGCAGAGCCTTTGCAGACACCGCTCTCCGGATCGATCCCAAGAATAAGTGTAGGTCGGTAATAGCGGTCCAGCAATTTGGAAGCCACAATACCAACCACTCCAACATTCCAGCCCTCACCAGCCAATACGATTACATCTGGAACGGATCCTGAACGAAGCTGTATCTTTTGTTCCAACTGTGCCGTTGCTTCTTGTAATATGCCCTCAACGACTTGCTGCCGCTCCCGATTCAATAGATCGAGCTGGCCGGCAAGCGTATGAGCTTCATCCAGATTCTCGGTGGTGAGAAGCGACACTGCTCTCCCGGCATGATCCAACCGTCCACTGGCATTAATACGCGGTGCCATAGCAAAGGCAATATTAATCGAAGTCACCTGACTCTGATCCACACCACTGATTTCAAGCAATGCACTTACACCCGGAAGACGTGAACCACGCATAGATTCTATTCCATAACTGACGATAACCCGATTCTCACCTTCCAAAGGCATCAGATCGGCTACAGTGCCAATAGCGGCAATCTCCATCCATTCACCGGGCACTTCCCCGATCAATGCCTGAGCCAGCTTCAAGGCTACCCCCGCTCCTGCCAAACCTTTAAAAGGATACGGACATCCCGGAAGTTTTGGATTGATAAGTGTAAAGGCTTCGGGCAAAACATCAGGCGGTTCGTGGTGGTCTGTCACAATGACTTCGATACCCAGTGTTGCCGCATAGGCAATCTGTTCAACAGCACTGATTCCGGTGTCCACGGTAATAATCAATGAAACGCCTTGTTGATGGGCCCAATCCAACGCATGGTTGTGTAACCCATACCCTTCATTCGAGCGATGAGGAATGTATATATCGTACGAAGCCCCAAGATGACGCATCAAATGGATCATCAGCGATGTACTGGATACGCCATCAGCGTCATAATCCCCGTAGATTAAAATGTGTTCTTCCCGCTCCAAAGCCAGCTTGATTCGAGGCACTGCTTCATTCATGCCCAGTAGCAGATAGGGATCATGCATCTGATTCAGATCAGGATGCAAAAAACGTTCTGCCTCCTTCTCATTGTGCACTCCTCGACTCACAAGCAAACGTCCAACAAGGGGTGAAACGGAAAGCGCCTGCGAGAGTCCCGCAGCCGCCTCCAAATCGATATTCGGTGTATTCCACCGGTATTGCGAATAAAGCAATGATAACGCTCCTTTCCTGATCTACTGGACCCGCGCTTCACTACTGAATTAATGTCGCTTCGTGATCGGGCAGTTCATGATTGGATTTATAGGGATAACCTGGATCATAAGGTATCGCTTGAATCTGTACTTCTTTCACATGACTGAAACGGGTTAGCAGTAGTGTCTTGGCCCGATTCGCAATTTCCTGTGCTTCCAATATTGAAATCCTTGGATTCACACTAATGACCAGCTCAATCGTAACGTCATGTTCCTGTTCACGTGCGACCAAATGCTCGATCGTAATGATGCCATACACCCGCTGTACTGTCTCTTTGAAATCGGACGCTTCTTCTTGCTCCAGTTCCTGAACGAGTGAACCATAGACTGTGTCCACAATCATTCGGTAACCCTTGTGAAGTACAAAACAGGAAGCAATCAATGCAGCCGTGGGGTCCAAGTAGAGCAGCATGCTCAAGCCCGTCTCTTCACCAGCCATCGAACCGATAATACCGATTAATACGGTAAGCGAGCAATAGAGTGCACGCCGATGTTGCTGTGCATAGGCCAGCGCCTGAGACTGATTTCGTTTACGGAAATATCTGTACTGAAATTGAAAAATTGCTTCCTTCACAGCCAGAGCCGCAACAGCCACCAAAAGTACTGACTTGCCAGGTGCTGCCGGTTCACTTCCGGAGAGACTACCCAATGCAGAGATGGCAAGCTGCAATCCACCCATGAGGATCAGGACAGATAACAATACTGAAATTCCCGGTCTGGCAACACGTGAATGTTCTCTAAACCGTTCCCTGCGAGCCTTGCTCTTATGGCGTACAGACTTGGAGGGAAAGAGACCAGCCAGGGCAGAACCAGCTTCAGAAGCAGAATACAAGCCGTCAGCGAGCAATGATTTGCTGTTTGCCATATAACCGACTCCCGCTTTGATCACCGCAAGTCCCATATTACCAGCAATACCGCTCCATGTGGCAGCATGAGCCGATGGGATATGTTCTCTGGTCATGAATATTCCCCCTTAATTCTGTACATAAAGTTGCAAAACCGCGCCTGGCAGACGCGGCTTCACAATAAGATGTTTAGTTAGATTCTTTAGCTACTGTTTTTGGCTTATCCACTTGTTTACCTTTGAGCATCAGCCATAGTGGGGCAGCGATATAGATTGAAGAATATGCGCCGAACAGTGTTCCGATAACCATTGCAAGTGAGAACATGCGAATGGATTCTCCACCGAATATGAACAAACAGATTGAAGCTGCAAACACGGTAAATGTTGTATTCAGGGAACGTGTCATCGTTTGAGCCAAACTGCGATTGACTACCTCACGCAAGTCGGCTTTGGTTGTCTTTTTGGCAAAACGCAGATTCTCACGAATCCGGTCAAAGATAACGATGGTATCGTTGATCGAGAACCCGACAATGGTCAATACTGCGGTAATAAAGGTCAGATCCACTTCCAAACGGAAGATGGAGAACACACTTATTACGACAAATGCATCATGGAAGAGTGCGATAACCGCAGCCAAACCAAAGCGCCACTCGAATCGGATCGCAACATAGATCATGATCCCGATACTTGCAATGAGTACCGCGTAGATCGCGTTGCGTTCCAATTCTTTGGCCATCTCCGGATCAACCGTATTTACTTCATAGGAAGCAGATGCATCCAGTTTAGTAAATTCTTCTTTAAATTTGCTCTCTTGGGTCTCATCCAGTTCATTGGAGAAACGAACGTTTACACGGTCAGCCCCCGGTGTAATGGTAACATCACCCTCATCAACACCGATGTCCTTAACGATAGGTTTAATCTGCTCCGCTGTGATTGCTTTGGATACCGAGATATCCACATTCGATCCAGCACGGAAATCAACCGCATAATTCAAACCCAAAGCCAGAATGCTAATGATCCCCGTAATCGTCAGAATAATCGAGAAGATATAGGCAATCTTACTGCCTTTAATATAATCAAAATTCCAATTAAAGCGCACGAATTTCACTCTCCTTCACTCCGAAGTACTTAGGCTTCTTCAACACGTTACCCCGTACAAGCAGGGTCAACAGGAAGCGGGAGAAGAAAATATTCGTGATAATACTGGTGACAATGTCAAAAATCAGCACGAGTGCAAACCCTTTAACCGCACCTGTACCCAAGAAGAACATAACAGCCGCAGCAATAATGGTTGTGATGTTGGAGTCGATGATTGTCCGGAAGGAATGCTTGCTTCCCGCTTTAACGGAAGACAAGATCGACTTACCACTGCGCATTTCTTCTTTAATCCGTTCGTACGTGATGATATTGGCATCGACCGCCATACCTATACCCAGGATGAACGCCGCAATACCTGGAAGGGTAAGTACGAATTCTCCCATGTAGAAGATCGCAAGTACCAGCCACGTATGTGTGATCAAGGCAAAACTCGCAATAATACCAGGAATGCGATAAAGCCCAATCATGAACACCAGAATAATAACGGAACCAATTAATCCTGCTTTAATGGTCTGATCCAGAGAAAGCTTACCAAGTGTTGCACCAACACTTTGTGAATACTTCTCTGTAAGTTTCAGTGGCAATGCACCCAAGTTAATGGTGTCACGAAGCTGGTTTGCTTCGTCACGTGTGTAGGCACCCGAAATCTGAGCCGAACCATCTGTCAACTGTTGTCTAACGGTTGGAGCAGAGAGCAACTCATCGTCCAAATAAATAGCAAGAGGTTGTCCGATCAAACGTTTGGTAATCTCGGAAAATTTGGCTTTGTCTTTCACTTGAATGTCAATCATCGGCTCATTCAATTGAGTGAATACAACTTTGGCTGCATTCTCAACAAATTCATTTCCGCGAAGTTCGATTTTGGTGTATTCGCCTTCCTTGTCATTCTCAGCTTTACTACGGAAGGTCAAAACTGCTGGTTCTTTCATTTTGGCCCTAACTTCAGCCTCGTCCGTTACCCCTGCCAACTTCAATCGAATCCGGTTGCTTCCTTCAGTGGTTACCTCCGGTTCGCTTGTTCCGAGCGCATTGGCGCGGCTTTCAAGACTCTTGGCCGTTTGCACCAGTGACGCTTTGGTGACTTGTTGTCCCTCATCGAGCGGCTCTGCTTCATATAAGATCTCGTAGCCTCCCTTTAAATCAAGGCCCAAGCGTATATTTTTGAGCAGCTCCGGGCTTGTTCCCACCATTACCCCTGTGGTGACAAGCACGACCAGAATGAAACTGATAATTCTTTTCATGCCGTTCCTAGATCCCCTTTCGTTCTCAATATTCCTATTATAGCGATGCCGTAAAAAGCAGTCAATTTTCAACAAAAAAGATCCCTTTCGTCTAGAAAGAGGACCCCCGGTATGCAGACACGGTCATAAAGTTCATAAAGCTTGTTGCTTTCAGTGACAAAATGTCGTTCACCAGCTGGTGAAGCGGTGGGATGCCCTGTTTTTCATATTTATGACTGACGCAATTCCAGACATCTTTGCTGGTGACATATTCGTAACCGACAAGCCTTAATTCCTCCGCCTTGCTACGGCAGAGCATCTCTATTGACTGTTCCAACTCCACATCATTCATTTCTTCCAACGGGGAGCCTCCCTTCGTACATCCAAGCCTTTATGCGGCATCAATATTACATCATTCGACTTCGCCTGATCATATTCCTTCTTGCTGGTTATGGTTCTTTTTGTTAATCGTGTCCAAGTTGTCATGAGAAGATGAAGGACTGGCATAGGATGAAGTACAACGGCTTTGTCCCGTTTATGATGATAACCTGTACTTTCAACCGGGAAAGAGGGGTAGTCTTGAAGAAACAGACATTTATCCAGGGGGCCATGATCCTGCTCGCGGCAGGCATAGTTAATCGAATACTTGGTTTCATCCCCCGCATAGCGCTGCCACGAGTCATCGGTGCAGAAGGTGTTGGCATCTACCAATTGAGCTATCCCTTTTTTATCGTACTGGTGACATTAATTACGGGTGGTATTCCGCTAGCAGTAGCCAAGCTCGTAGCCGAAGCTGACACCGGTGCCAATCGTTATTCCCCCCAGCGCATCCTGCAAATAAGCTTAAGCTTCACGCTGACGCTGGGTGTAGTATTCATGTTTTTGTGCATTATATTTGCACCATGGGTTACCAAGTACGTGCTCACAGATGAACGGGTGTACCATACGTTCGTTAGTATGAGCCCCATGATTACCATTATCGCGGTATCTGCCGTCTACAGAGGGTACTTCCAAGGCAAGCAAAATATGATGCCTACTGCCATTTCATCCATTGTTGAAACCATCATTCGCATCGTCTGTGTCATCTGGTTTGCCTGGCTTCTCCTCCCCCACGGTATTGCACAGGCGGCTGCAGGTGCCATGCTGGGCGCACTCGTTGGAGAATTCGGCGGTATGCTTGTACTCTTGTGGAAGTATAACAGGCAGAAGAATGAGTTGCCGCTAGGTAATCATCAGAATATGTCCAATCTCTCAAGCAAGCCTATAACCACAGGAACCCCAGTTATGAAAGATACAGATACTACGCAGACCGGATTAATTCGGCGTTTGCTTGCGATTTCTGTTCCCGTTACGGCAGGTCGATTGGTTGGCTCTCTCTCCTATCTGGCTGAAACCATTGTCACTGCCCAGAGTCTTGCTCTGGCAGGCATATCCAAAGGACTTGCCACAGCACAGTATGGTGCACTACAAGGTATGATTATCCCTTTACTGCTGCTGCCAGGAGCACTAACCTCATCTCTTGCGACATCACTTGTACCTTCACTGTCCGAAGCTTCTGCTCAGGGAGATCGCGCACTGATTCACAAAAGAATGCATCAGGCATTACGTTTGGCACTCGTGACAGGTGCTCCGTTTTCTGTGTTTATGTATGTGCTTGCCGAACCGATGTGTCTTGTTCTGTATAATGATGCATCGATCGGAAGCATGCTTAAGCTAATGGCTCCTTTTGCTTTGTTCATTTATATTCAAGCCCCTCTTCAAGCTGCATTGCAAGCCCTTGACCGTCCAGGCAAAGCACTGCTAAATACATTTATCGGTGCTGTTATCAAAATCACGTTGATTTTAACGCTCGCTTCCCGGCCCGAGTATGGCATCTTCGGTGCAGTTATCGCGATCTGTGTGAATTCTACTGTCGTTACCCTATTACATGCCCAAAGCGTACGTAAAATGCTACAGTTCCGCTTCAAGATCATGGATTGGGTCAAAACGGGAGCCGGAATGTTTATTATGGGAGCAGCAACCCTGCTTGTATACGAAGAGACTGCCATGATTTTGCCTTTCTGGGTCCGAATGCTTCTCGCTCCTTTCGTTGGCCTCATCGTTTATTTCATCGTTATGGGCTGGACCAAGATGATTGACTTCCATGATCTGTCCCGTGCTCCTTTTATAGGTTCATGGTTCAAACGTCGGTCAAGCAAATGATGTTCACTTTTTATCATCTTTTGGACTTACATACACCTTGCCATTGTGATCGATAGAACATATAAACACATCTTTGAAATCCATAATTCCGTTGTGCTGAATTTGATTTTTTAGCCAAAATCTCGTTTTCTGAATGAGTTCCAGATTCTGATCTTGGACCTTGCCGTCCATAATTAAGGGCAGTGGCAGACCTTCATATTTGATATTGGGGAATCCATCAATCTGATTTTTTCCTGCTTTGGATTTACTGGAAGAAGACCCTTCTGAGTCAGAGTCAGAAGAACTGCTACTGCTGCCATTAGAATCATTCTGATCTTTAGGAAACACGGTCAGCTTACCTGTAGTCTCCAAAATGGCGAAATCAACTTCGCCAATACTATCTACATTCTGTTCACGAAGCTGTAACAACAGATCATCCAGGTTATATCGCTGTTTGCGCATCTCATCCCGATGAAGAACGCCTTTGGATATCAATACGGTAGGTTTGCCATCAATCATTAAGCGCAGTCTCCGACTTTTCAAACCGACAAAGGCCATTCCGATTTGCACGATGATGACCGTCAGCATGGGTGCAATCCCATGAGACAAAGGTTTATCTATATCTTCAATGACAAAGGCAGCCATCTCCGCGAGCATAATCGACACGACCAGATCAAACATGGATAGCTTACCGATCTCACGTTTACCCATAACCCGAATAGCACAGTACACAAGAAAGTACATGAGAATGGTTCGAAAGATATGTGCTCCGACATCTGGGAAGTTCACAATAGGGGTCCTCCTTCGAAACTGAGTTTTTGACAGTTAGCTGTAGTGCAATCCCTATTTTGACCTGAACCTTACATGCTCATGCAGAAATAATCCGTTCATTTAATGGAAATCAGTTCATAAGTCCGAAGGCTTGACCATACACTGTATTAACTTATAACTTGTACAAGGGGGTTGCTTCATGCAATTGATCCGCCGCTTGGTTTCGTTTCGAGTGTCCAATCCGATTCTGTCAGGCCTCTGTCAGGCTTTTGTATGGATGTTTATCGGAGCATTAATTCTCTCCTTGTTTCTCTGGATGAGCGGAATGCGGGAACAGGACCTCTCGTTGTATACCTATGTTGTTCATGGCTTGTCGTTATTGGTTGGTGGTTTCGTGGCAGGCAAACGCTCTGGTGAAAAAGGATGGTACTACGGAGGGATTACCGGAATCGTATATGGACTCCTTGTACTGTTGATCGGATTTCTCGCGTTGGATGCTTCGTTTAATTGGAAAGATAGTTTGCAACTACTCAGTGCTTTCTTCATCTCAGCTCTCGGTGGCATGTTTGGCGTTAACACACATCGTTCCTGATTGACCGGTGAGTACATCGACCTTCCCTCATAAAAAAAAGAGAACCGATCTCCAGGGAGACCGGTTCTCTACTAAGGAATACGCCACAAACGCACCCTCGTTATTCTATGTTACAGTAACTATTCAACAGCCGTATCACGAGCTACAGCCGTGCTGATTGCATTACGGTCAAATGTAAGCTTAGTTACATCGTTTACACGCAATACAACCACATCGTCCGTAATCTCAGCGATCGTACCGTGAAGGCCACCAATCGTTACAATTTTATCGCCTTTTTTCAATTGGCTCAGCATGGAATTCCGTTGCTTTTGCTTTTTGTTCTGTGGACGAATCATTAAGAAGTAGAAAATCGCAACCATGAGTACTAAAGGTACAATCAAAGATACGATCCCACCGCCTTGCGCTCCTGCTAGAGGCATTCCTTGAAACATTCAAAACTCCCCCTTATCGACTATACATACAGATATTGCTTGTTACGCCGGTTTCCTTTAAATCTCAATCAGAAACCTTTGTCATTGTCATGAAGACCATATTGATCGAAAAATTCATCCCGGAAATCAAGCAAACGATCTTCCATAATGGCTTTACGTACATTACGCATCAAATTCTGCAAGAAATGAAGATTATGGATTGTCGTCAAACGCAGGCCAAATGTTTCATCTGCTTTGATCAAATGACGCAGGTAAGCTCTGGAATAGTTGCGACAAGTGTAGCAATCACATTCAGGGTCAAGAGGCCCAAAATCAGTTGCAAACTTGGCATTACGAACTACCAGACGTCCTTGACTGGTCATTGTTGTTCCGTTACGGGCAATCCGAGTAGGCAGAACACAATCGAACATGTCCACTCCACGAATTGATCCCTCAATCAATGCATCGGGCGAACCTACCCCCATCAAATAACGTGGTTTATTGGATGGCAACAAAGGTAACGTGTAATCCAATACACCATACATCAAATGTTTCGGTTCTCCAACACTCAGTCCACCAATAGCATACCCCGGGAAATCCATGGAAGTCAAATCTGCGGCGCTCTGACGGCGAAGATCTTCATGCATGCCTCCCTGTACGATGGCAAACAAACCTTGATCATGCGGACGAGCGTGACTTTCGAGACAACGTTCTGCCCAGCGGCTCGTTCTTTCGAGTGATTTTTTGACATATTCATATTCAGCCGGATACGGTGGGCATTCATCAAACGCCATCATAATATCGGAGCCAAGTGCATTCTGGATTTCCATCGCCACTTCAGGAGAAAGGAACTTCTTGTCTCCGTTCAGATGGGAGCGGAAGTTAACGCCTTCTTCCGTAATTTTGCGCATCTCGCTGAGAGAAAACACTTGGAATCCGCCGCTGTCCGTCAAAATTGGACGATCCCAGTTCATGAACTTGTGCAATCCGCCAGCTTCACGAATAATTTCATGTCCTGGTCTTAGAAACAGATGATACGTATTACTCAAGATAATCTGAGCATCCATTTCTTTCAATTCTTCAGGGCTCATTGTTTTGACAGTCGCCTGTGTACCTACAGGCATAAAGGTCGGTGTCTCAATGATACCGTGAGGTGTATGTACACGTCCCAGACGTGCACCGGACTGTTTACAAGTTTTGATATGTTCATACGTAATTGCTGCCATTGGTTTTAATCATCCTCTAAAAGTTAATCGTTATACTAATGAAGCAATTTCATAATACCTTTATTAGTGAGTTATGAAATTGCTTCTAATATATCAACATGGCATCGCCGAAGCTGAAGAAGCGGTATTGCTCTTGAATGGCTTCCTCATATGCCTGCATAATATGTTCCCTGCCTGCAAGTGCACTAACCAACATCACCAACGTGGATTTCGGAAGATGAAAATTCGTAAGCATCCCATCGATCACTTTAAAGGAGTAGCCTGGATAGATGAAAATGCTGGTCCATCCGCTGCTCGCTTGCAGTAATCCATCCTCGAATTTGCTCCCTACCGTTTCCAAAGTACGGCAGCTCGTTGTCCCAACCGCAAAAACGCGGTGTCCATTCTCTTTGGTCTGGTTAATCAGGTCTGCTGTTTCTTGTGACAAGGAGTAATACTCCTCATGCATGACATGATCTTCTACAACATCTACAGACATCGGTCTGAATGTTCCCAGTCCTACATGAAGCGTGATGAAGGCGACATTAACGCCTTTGGCACGAATCTGATCCAACAATTCATCCGTAAAATGTAGTCCCGCCGTAGGTGCAGCCGCTGATCCTTCATGCTTGGCATACACGGTCTGATACCGTTCGCGGTCATCCAATGTCTCTTTGATATAAGGTGGCAACGGCATCTCGCCCAAACGGTCCAGAATCTCCTGGAAGATTCCATTATACGTGAACGTGAGTGTACGTGCCCCCATCTCGCCTTCTTCTTCAATGATCGCTTTCAGTTCATCACCGAATACGATGACCGAACCGGCTTTCAGTTTTTTACCCGGCTTAACCAGTGCTTCCCACTTGTCGCCTTCCACATTTTTAAGCAATAACACTTCCGCTTTTGCTCCGGTATCTTCTTTTGTACCGAACAGACGGGCTGGAAGAACACGGGTATCATTCAGAATCAATGTATCGCCAGACTCCAGAAAGTCGATGATATCAGGAAATGTTTGATGATTAATCTCACCACTATCTTTGTTCAAGGTAAGCAATCGGGATGCCGTGCGATCAAGCAGCGGCGTCTGTGCAATCAATTGCTCTGGTAATTCAAAATCATATAAGTTCACATTCATTTTAGTTTCATTCCTTAACAATAGTCGCATTTTGATAATAGTGTTTCAATATTGCCTGGTAATCATACCCTTCATCTGCCATACCTTTGGCTCCCCATTGGGACAAGCCCAATCCGTGGCCATTACCCTGACCGATGAACATGTAGGTCTGACCCTGCGTTACAGCTCTCGCTTGACCATCACCACTCATAACCACAAGTGCATTACCGGATGACGTTCCTGTACCAGAGGAAGACAATACAGAGGCCCCATTTGAGCCGGTTTTACTGGCTGTTTTGCCGTCAGCGCCTAATACAGTATAACTTCCGGTCCCTGCAATATCAAATAAAGTGCTCGGTAATCCACCCAACGCAGAGCGGTAGGTATCGGCATATTTCACCGTCATAGCCTGTCCGTTGGCAGTGACTTCAAGTGCTCTTCCGGAAGGTCCACGCTTGGTTACTTCCAAGGTTGAGATTGAAGCAGGAACAGATGCTGTTGTTTTACCCTGAAGAGATTTAACCAACTGAGCTGACGTGAAAGGTCCTCTCACCCAGGCATAGTCGTTGGATTGAGCCACTTTTGCCAGTACAACAGCTTCGTTACCTGGATTCATTTTGGCTACAGGTTCAACGGTGGATTGAATTAACGGAATGGCACGCACATTGGTATTCTGAGCCGTTACCGTCACTTTGGCCAGTCCCGCATTGGTCTTTGTCGTTAATTCTTTGATGTTATCCTCACGAATGTACCCGCTAACGCCTGAACTGAGCATCACATGGTACCACGTATGTAATCCTGCCTGGGCCGATGTATCCCCTGAGCTAACCACATTGGTGAACACACCTGCTCCGCCGTTCCATACCTCGGAAGGATGAGCCGTTTGTCCGCCCGCGTTGGAGGAGAACACAGCTTCGATGATTTTACCACCGCTCTTGACCACTTCTCCAGCCGTTGCATCTACTGCGCTGGTTACTTTATCATTCTCCGAACCAATCCCGTTATAGGCTTGGCTGAGCGTCGTATCCACGACATTCGCTATTTTGAAACGTTCACCCTGTTGAAGCGCGTAGGATCGAGCAGCTACGGCTTGGACTTTCAGAGCCTCAGCAGGCCAGGAGGAATACACCTCTGCCCCTACGACAGAGTACAGGTATTGCTCCAGTGGAACGACGTTGACCAACGCCAGATCACCGCTCACGATGCTGATTTCCATATCTCCACGATACGTTCGCTCGGAACGCTCCACCACTTTGATACCATTGCTATTTCCTTGTACCAATGCTTTGGAATCAGTACCTGCAAGGGTGTAATGCGGAGCTGTTTTCAGTGCATCCGTACTTAATCCTGCATCCTGACGGATGATGAGCCCTGCGCTATTGTTGACAGGTGAAAGACTTACCCCCGGAGCTTTGGCTTCCACACTTTTCTTCAATGTGGATAATTCCGCATCCGTTGAAGCTTCACCCACCCATACTGCATATGCTTGACTTCCCCCACTTAGTTGAAGGACTGGATAGGCACTAACTCCTGTTGATAAAAGGTTGGCTTGAGCTGCCTCTGCTTCCTGAATCGAACCATAGGTTCCAGCAGACAGGCGTTTACTTCCCGTTACAGCTGGCTTTTGACCAGCCAATTGAGCTGCTGCTACCTTTTGTATCCGTGTAACAGCTTGTCCAGCAAGTGCCTCCGTTGCATAGTTACCAGTGTAGAGCTGGTAGATCGCATTTCCATTCAAAGAGGTTGTGAACAGCAACGGCTTATCCGCGGTTGCCTGCAACAATTTTGCTGCTGCAGATGCTGCCTTAAAGTCCGCTGTTTCCAACACCTTCACTCGGAATCCATCTGTACTGAAACGGACTTGTCCTGCCGGAAGGCTTACATTTGCGCCACTCTCCGATTGAATGCTCCATTGTCCCGTCGATTCAAGCGTAATGAGTGGTGTAGTTGATTTATACGTACTACCCAGATTCGCAAACATGGCTACCCGGATCGTCTGTCCATCATTTCCTGCTGCATACGCAGGCACTTGCAGACAACCCACTGTCAAAAGAGCTGCCGCCAGTACCTTCAATCGACGACTCCACTTCTTCGTTCGTATTGCTTTTCCCACAATCAGACTCCTCTCCATGCATTTCTTTCATTTTATATCGGATTAACACGTAATTATTTCAATGTTTATGGTGAACGTTCAAATGAGCATGTTCAACAGGTTCGATTATTTCCCGTCTCTTGGTGGAACAGGTAGACCCAAGTGATGATAAGCGAGATCTGTTACGACCCTGCCCCTTGGTGTACGCTGAATCATACCAATCTGAAGCAGATATGGTTCATAGACATCCTCGATGGTCTGACTTTCTTCACCGATCGTAGCGGCAATTGTATCTAGGCCTACCGGGCCTCCCCGGAAGCTGTTGATCATCGACTTGAGCATCTTATGATCAATGTCATCCAAGCCACGTGGATCGATCTGGAGACGTTGTAGCGCTTCTTCCGCCAGTGTCTGCGTTATAATTCCATCACCACGTACCTGTGCAAAGTCACGTACTCGTTTTAACAAACGGTTCGCTATCCTCGGTGTCCCACGTGAGCGCAATGCAATCTCTTCCGCAGCATCTCCCACAATCTCCACACCCAAAATTTCTGTAGAGCGTGAGACGATGTAAGCCAGCTCATCAACCGTATAGAATTCCAAGCGACTGATAACACCAAATCGGTCTCGAAGTGGCGCAGACAGCAAGCCAGCGCGCGTTGTAGCCCCAATCAGAGTGAATGGCGGCAGATCCAACCGAACGGAACGTGCACTTGGACCTTTACCAATCATAATGTCCAATGCGGAATCTTCCATAGCGGGGTACATGACTTCTTCAACCGTACGATGCAAACGATGAATCTCATCAATAAACAGGACATCGCCTTCCTGCAGATTGGTTAACAATGCTGCCAGATCACCCGGGCGTTCAATGGCCGGGCCTGACGTAGTTCGTAAATTAACGCCCAATTCGTTGGCAATGATATTGGCAAGTGTTGTTTTACCAAGTCCAGGTGGTCCATATAACAAAACGTGATCCAATGCCTCATTACGAAATTTGGCAGCTTCAATATATATCTTTAAATTTTCCTTCACCTGATTCTGCCCGATATATTCATTCAGATACCGGGGACGAAGGCTCAACTCAACATTCTGGTCCTCCATCATCAGGTTCGCGGAAATAATCCGATCATCCATGTTCATCCCTACCTTTTTTTGCAGGCTACAGCTAGATTATAATATGCAAATTGTATTATCCCGTAAACAGCATTTGCAGCGCCTTTTTCATCAACACATCAACGGAATCCGCTGTAGTAACATCCTTTTTCATTTTGAGCCATACTTTATCAAGCTCACTGTCAGTATACCCAAGTGCCTTGAGACCTTCACGTGCCTCATCCCAGGCTGAACCACTTCCCGACTCTTCCGATGGAGGAGCGAACAAACCTGTTGCATAAGCTGCCGTGCCAAAACTATCCAGCTTATCCTTGAGATCCAGGATCATGCGTTGTGCAGTCTTCTTGCCGATGCCTGGCAATTTGGTCAAGAACGTAAGATTCTCCTGGTAAATCGCCGTAACCACATGTTCTGGTGTACCTCCAGCGAGTATGCCCAGCGCTACTTTTGGACCGATACCAGATACTTCAATCAGTTTACGGAACAAACGCTGTTCATCTCGTGTAACAAATCCAAACAGCAACATCGCATCCTCACGCACATGATGGTGGGTGTACACCGTAATTTCGCCTTCTTGCTTCGCAAACGCAAATGGATTCGGACAGAATACACGATACCCTACACCATGAACATCCAGCACAATATAATCATTCTCTACATGAATGAACTGTCCTCTTAGAAAATCAATCATTTTCGCAATACCTCATTCAACTTGGAATTTAATGTATAAGAGTGTGCGTGGCACACAGCTACAGCCAATGCATCCGCTACGTCATCCGGCTTAGGTACGACTTGAAGACGCAAGAACATTTTAACCATCTCCTGTACTTGCTTCTTCTCTGCTTTACCGTACCCAACAACGGCCTGCTTGATCTGCATTGGCGTATACTCTGCAATAGGCAAACCCTTCTGCGCGGCAGCGAGTACCATAACTCCTCTGGCCTGACTGACAGACATCGCTGTTGTAACGTTCCGATTGAAAAAAAGTTTCTCCAGCGCTACTGCGTCCGGTTTGTATTTATCAATCAATTGCACCATACCTTCATATACGTGAAGCAACCGTTCCTCTTCAGGGGTATGAGCTTCCGTCTGAATACATCCATATTGTACGGGTACCACCTTACTGCCGATTTTATCCACAAAACCAAAACCAACAATCGCAATCCCCGGGTCAATTCCCAAAAAACGCAAAACCATCTCTCCCTCACAAAAGCGAACATATGTATCGTTCATTTCATTATAACAAAAGATAGACCCTGCGGCAGGAAAAACTTTGTCTAACCGATTACTCGTCTTTATTCGTGAATTTTTTACATGTTTATACGTATTTTCATGTATTTCAGTTCAAACGACAAAAAGGACATCTCTTCGATGTCCTTCATCACATTCCACATATTTTGGGGTCTATCCCTTAGTTTCGCAACCCCAAACAATGTTATTGCTATACCCACCATCTTATCAGTACTTCAGCATCTTAATGCTTTAGGTGAGGACTATTGGATTACCCGCCATTGCGGATTAGATGATGGTCTTCATCCACTGCATAGTCACTGAACGTAGAGATTACGCTATCATATTCATCCTTGTCCTGAATCCGAATGCCCTGCTGCAATTGCTCCAGTACGCCTTCAGGCAAAGAACTCTCCAACGTCCCAACATCCAATTGAAAGAATGTACGAATGACCTTCTCTTCTGCTGGCTTACCCTCATACAAATTAAGGTTCCCTACAGCATCTATGCTGATGTACGCCTGCTGTTTACAAAGTGGTGAAAGGTCATCTATACGTTGCTTCAGATGCAGTTCATCTGATGTTCCAACGTTAGCATCCCATTCCGGATGCTGAGCCAGCAGCATCTTCAACTGTGGTCTAGCCATCTTGCCTAACTGCTCTGTCTCCACTCCGCAGATGTACTGTGTTTCCAAAACTACACTCGTTAAATGATCCGGATCAGCATCAAGTTGCTCTACTAGCGCCTGAATCTCCTGTTCAGATCTTGTTTCCTGCGTAACAGGTCCCATCACACTGGTTGCCTCACTGAAATTAGTCGTCAGCAAACGTTCAATCGTAGATGAGATAGGCAAACCGCTATAAGCCAATATGGTAACTGCAAGTAAAGCCACAGTCATCCATAATGTTCGTTTCCACCGTCGCCAGCGTCTCTTGAATTGTTTTCTGAAGTTAAACGTGTTCACATGAACCCCTTCTATCACTTTTTAAACCTATTGTGACCTAAATAACGGGGCTTTATGCAAAACTAACTCGTCGTCTGAAGAGGGGAACCCGCACGTGTTATGTTAGTGCGCATATTGTGATAGTATCCGACTTGTAATGATCGTAACTTATAAAGATAAACATAAAAAAGTACTATCTAATTATATAGATAGTACTTTTTCGAGATCGGGATGACACGATTTGAACATGCGACCCCCTGGTCCCAAACCAGGTGCTCTACCAAGCTGAGCTACATCCCGTTATATATACCGGCGAGAGGACTCGAACCTCCACGGTTTCCCACTCGATTTTGAGTCGAGCGCGTCTGCCATTCCGCCACG
>NZ_JABBEA010000011.1 GCF_012912005.1 Paenibacillus sp. SZ31 | reverse complement strand
TACTGGGACAGTATTGCCAAGATAACCCACGGTTTTGCATAAAGGGGAGCTCATTTTCGTTCATAATAACTTATATATTCACCTGAATTAATTGACGCTCTGTAATCTGAAATTGTTGATCTGCTGTATTTTCAATAAACCTCAGATCATGAGATACATACAGAATCGTTCCTTCATAGGCCTTGATAAAACGCTCCAACGCTTCCAATGCATGCATATCAAGAAAGTTCGTCGGCTCATCCAACAATAGAATGTTATATTGTCCAAGAAACAAGTGACATAATTGAAGACGAATCGCTTCCCCTCCACTTAATGTCCCAACATCTTTTAGCAAATCATTACCTGTGAATTGCATCGCATGCAACGCACTTCTGAGCTCTGATTCCTCATATTCCGAACGATTCTTCAGGAATTGTAATACGGTCTCTTTTGTCGTGAAACGATAGCTCATTTGCTGAAAATAACCAAGCTTTGCTTTTGGAGACATTGTGATGTGATCCCCAGCATGGAAAACATGGTTAAGCAATGTGCTTTTCCCACTGCCATTGGCTCCGGTTATCGCTATTTTTTGTTTTAATGGAACCTGAAAACTTACATCCTCCAACAATACGTTACCTTCCACTTCAAGTGTAAGGCGATCTGCCATAATCGGAAATCGATTATGCAGCTCCAGTGTCTTCGGCTGACGGAAGATCATAGGCCGATCCTCTTGCACCGCTTTTACCTCATGAAGTTGTTGCATCCGCTGTTCAATCGCTTTGGCTGCGCGGTGCACCGCTTTTTGACTGGTACCTTTGGATTTCGTTTCAACCATACGATTTGTTTTTGCCTTGGATTCTTTCTTGGACATGCTTCCGGCCTGCGTTATTTTCTCGGCTTTCTTCATCTTTTCCCGGGCGGCCAGCTCCAATCGTCTTTTATCCTTCAAGAACTGTTCATGGGCCTGATTTTGCTGTTCACGCTCCAGCCTCTTCTGTGCCTGATATTCGCTATAGTTGCCGGAATATACGTGAACCTCACCTTGATGGATTTCCCAGATCGTGGTCACCAGTTCATCCAGAACCGCACGATCATGACTGATCAGCACAAGCGCCCCATAGTAATAACGCAATTCATCCAGCAAAAATGTAATGCCCTCTTGATCCAGGTGTGTTGTTGGTTCATCCAGTAACAGTACTTCATGGTAATGAGTGAACATTTGAGCCAGTTTCAAACGGGTTTGTTCTCCGCCGCTCCCTAGTTGGTCATGTTGAGGTATAGCTAATTTACTCAGTAAAGCCCCGTCAACTTCCAGATTTCCATTAGACTGGGGAGGTTCCACCTGTTCCAAATAGCCAAACTCCGCGTACCGTTTTACCTTTCCGGCTGTTGGCTGGATCTGTCCTGCAATGAGTTTCAATAACGTACTTTTACCTTGACCATTCCCACCTACTACACCGATGCGATCTAATTGATGCACAGCCAGTCGCTCAATGTTCAGTACTGCTCTATCCAAATAGGTCATCTCAACCTGTTCTAATTCAAAACATATCTTTTCCATATTCGCTACCTCCGAAATAAGATTTATTTCGTATCGATAGCGAAGCATGCTTCTATCGATACGAGCTTATCGTGCCAGCTCGTATCAATAGAACAGTAACGTCATCATAGCGGTACCTCCAGTAGTTTGTATTAAACGCTATATTTAATCAGTTAAGTGATAAGAAAAACAAAAAAAATCACAGGCCAGGGCCTGTGATTCAATGTAAACGGGAAAACGAGTAAAACCATTATTATAAGGTCAGAATGATTGAAAATGACAGACTGATCCCGTTTACTCTGAACCAACGGTCAGAGCCTTTGAACGTATTCAATTACCGGTTCAAAGTGAGGAAGTGCAGTCTCATCGCATGTGTCATGTTCAATAATCCACCTTTCATTATCATGTAATAGATGTACAACTCCAATTATAATTTTCCAATTCCACCATGTCAACGGAACCATGAAAATACGACAGCATCGGATTAGTACGTCAATCTACTTTTGTTCCTGACCATTCCCACTACTTAATTTTAATAGAAGCTCTTGGCTACTAACTTTCCCTGTAGCCTGCGGAATCACTTCTTCGTAGTTGGAGGAATTCGTTACGATGATAGGCGTTACCGTGTGATAACCTGCGGCCTTAATCTGTGCAATATCGAACTCAAGCAACAGATCTCCCGCTTGAACCCGATCGCCTTCTTTGATATGGGAGACAAAATGTTGTCCGTCCAATTTAACGGTATCGACTCCAACGTGAACCAATATTTCAGCACCCGTGTCTGATACAACAGCCAAGGCATGTTTTTTCTTGAATGCAACGGTAACTGTACCGTCAAAAGGCGCTACGACTCTGCCTACAGCTGGCTCGATCGCAATCCCTTTACCCATTGCTCCCGATGCAAATGCCGGATCTGGAACTTCCGACAATTCCACAATTGTTCCTTCAATTGGGCTAAATACATCTTCGTCTGAAGCATTCGTTGCACGAACAGATTGCTGAGCGGATGTCGTAGATTCGGTTTTTGTTTCTTCTTCAACCGGATCTTTGAAGCCCATGATGTACGTCAGTACAGCCGAAACAACAAAGGATACTACGATACCCAGAATCAATCCTGGGAAACCTTGTCCACCTGGCCCGTAGAAGATCGGCAAGGTCAGCAAGCCCGGTGCGCCGGATGCGAATGCCAATGTACCCGCTTGACCAATGATAGCTCCACCAACTGCACCACCGATAACTCCTGCAATGAATGGACGTTTCAGTGGTAATGTTACCCCATAGATGGCCGGTTCAGTAATACCGAATAATGCGGTCAACGTGGATGATCCAGCCAGCGTTTTCAGTTTTTTGTTCTTGGTTTTCAGCATAACCCCAAAAGCAGCGCCCGTTTGAGCAAAGATCGAAGCTGTCGCAGCCGGTTTAACACCATCCTGTCCATACACTGCAACGTTGTTGATAAATACCGGAATCAGACCCCAGTGTATTCCGAAAATAACGAGCAGCTGCCAGCTTGCACCCATAACGGCTCCTGCGAGCAATGGACTGAATCCAAATGCGGCAACCAGTCCAGCTGCAATTCCATTACCAACGTATACGCCAAATGGTCCGAATACAAGTAATGTCAGTGGTACCATAATCACTAGCAAAAACAATGGTGTAACAAAGTTTTTCACACTATCGTGAAGTGTTTTATTAAAGAACTTCTCCAACTTACTCATGACAATGACAGCTAAAATAATAGGAATAACTGTAGATGAATAGTTCATCAGGATTACAGGAATTCCGAAGAAATCTGTGGGTGTTCCCTCCGCTTTTAGCGTAACGATCGAAGGATAGATCAACGCACCCGCAATCGTCATCGCTACAAACATATTACCCTGGAATTTGCGAGCTGTTGTAACCGCTAACAACAGAGGCAGGAAATAAAACAGACTATCTGCTGCTGCATACAGGATCTTATACGTTGTTTCTGTCGTTTCCAGCCATCCGATATTGCTTGCAATCAACAATAACCCTTTAAGAATACCGGCTCCTGCCATAACACCAAGGAGCGGTGCAAATATGCTGGATATGATATCGATAATACCTCCGAGCCCTTTGGCTGCTTTGCGAGGTTTTTCTTTATCTGACGAATCGTCCAGAATGTTACTGATCTGTCCAATGGCACTGTAGACTTCAGGCACCTTGTTACCAACTACCACCTGGAACTGGCCGCCATTTTCTTTGACTGCGATGATGCCTTCTGTTCTCTCCAGTTTGGCTTTGTCTGCCTTGGCATCGTCCTTCAATACAAACCGTAATCGTGTTGCACAATGAACCAGTGATTCCACATTTTTCTCACCGCCGACCAGTTCTACAATCTCTTTGGCCAGTTTCTCTTGACTCATGATCTGCACCCCCACTTTTTCTCAAACAGGCCATTTACCGATTTTTTTGCACGCAAAAAACCTAAGCCTTGAGTGAGGAGACACAATGGTCCTGACCTTCTCATGACTTAGGTTTTGCCTGCATAACCAGTAACAATCCCAGTTAAATCGTATTCAATTCCTGTTAATCACATATTATTATAATTAAGACATTTTTGTCAACATTTAAATATTATCGATTAACCACTCGTTCGATATGAACCGTCAGATACAATTTTTCTTCATTGGTCAGCTCATGGTTGTATTCCTTTTTGACAAACAATTCAATTTTCTCCGTGCACGCTGCCGCATCCGGATGCTTCTCTTTAATCATGTCATAGAAATGATCATAGTTGTTGTCGTAATGCGTACCACTAAGCACACGCTGAGAGAAGAACTTCAGATGTGTGATGAAGCGAAAATAACTGAGGGAATCCTCGTCAAATTCCATTTTGAAATGATATTTCGCTATATTAATAATTTGCTGGATAAACTTCGTAATATTCATCGTCGTTATGACTTCTTCATTCATCTCTGCGTTGACAATGTGAAGAGCAATATAAGCGGCTTCATCGGGTGGAAGCTCAATATTCATGCGAGTGTTGATCTGTTCCAGCGTTCTCAGGCCAAGTCCGAATTCAGGCTTGTACAATTGCTTGATCTCCCACATTAATGCGTTCTTGATCTCCACCCCTTCCCGATAGCGTTCAATCGCGAAGTTAATATGGTCCGTAAGCGATACATAGATGTTCTCATTCAGCTTTCGGCCCAGATGGTCACGCGCATACGTGATGATCTCTTCCACAATTTCAATCAGTTCCATCGGAACTTCGCGCAGCAGCATTTTGAAATTATCGGATGTTTGTTTGTTTTTCAATGCAAATACTTTCTGGATGCGGGTCTCGTCTACTTTATCCCCCGGCTTTTTCTTAAAGGCAATCCCACGTCCCATCACCACAAGCTCTGCTCCATCCGCCTGATAGATGCTAATGACGTTATTGTTGATAACCTTTGCTATTTTCACTTCAATCCCCCCGTCACGTTCCACTCTCTTGGCAGTTATACATCGTCTTTTGGGCATACAAAAAAAACCTGAAGCATCACAAAATAAACAAGACATGGTGGTCTGCTTTTTTTGGTGCTTAGGTTTTGCCTACGTCATGTAGTAACAATCCCAGAAACGATATAATTGCGTCAAGTATAGCGCGAACCTGACTATATGTCAACGCTTTCAATGAGGGGACAACCGGAAGTCCCATGGTTATATAAATTGAACTAGAGAATATTTACACTAGCTACTCCGATGACAGAACAACCTTCCGATCGATGTTATCCCCAGATTTTTTCTGTCCTCTCCGTTTTGTGTAAATGTTTCGTTCAATTTATATAGATGAAACTTCCGATGTTTTATTGCCGTACAAGGCCATTTTAATTCAGAAAAATATAAACTACGCGTCGCCCAGGTTCGTTCCGTTAGATTCGATCACATTTTTGTACCACTCAAAACTCTTCTTCTTCAGTCGCGTCAGCTCACCTTGACCTTGACCTTCATTATTACGATCCACATAAATGTAGCCATAGCGTTTTCTCATCTCTCCTGAGGAAGCACTCACAATATCAATAGGTCCCCAGCTGGTGTAACCAATGATGTTGACCCCATCCTGAATGGCCTCACCCATTTCAGCTACATGCCGTTTCAAGTAGTCAATCCGGTACGCATCATCCACTTCACCTTCTGGTGTAACTTCGTCATTGGCGCCAAATCCATTCTCAACGACAAACAGCGGCTTCTGATAACGGTCATGCAGTTGATTGGCTGTAATACGGAAACCTTTAGGATCAATCGTCCAACCCCACTCGGACTTCGCCAGATATGGATTGGCAACCGAGCCAAATACATTACCGCTGGTCATATTTTTGATAACTTCCGGATCGGTGCTGGTTGTACGACTTGAATAATAGCTGAACCCGATATAATCTACGGTATGATTCTTCAAGATTTCTGCATCACCCGGCTGCATAACGATGTTCAATTCGTGATCCTTGAAGAAACGTTTGGCATAACCCGGATATTCCCCACGCGACTGCACATCGATGAAGAAATAGGACTCTCTATCTTTTTCCATGCCCTGGAACACATCTTCCGGATTACAGGTATACGGATAGAAGCTTCCTGCGGCGAGCATGCACCCAATCATGGCACCAGGAATAATCTCATGACATGCCTTGACTGCCAGTGCACTTGCAACCAGTTGGTGGTGAGCAGCCTGATATTGAATTTCCTTGATGTTATCCCCTTCATTGAACGCCAGTCCCGCCCCAAGGAACGGAAGATGTAGCAGCATGTTGATCTCATTGAATGTCATCCAGTATTTCACCTTGTCTTTGTACCGAGTGAATACCGTTTTAGCGTAAGTCTCGAATAAAGTTACCAGTTCACGACTTCTCCAGCTGCCATACTTCTCGATCAGGTGCACAGGCACATCAAAGTGAGCCAATGTAACCACAGGTTCAATGCCGTTTTTCAACAATTCATCAAACAGGTTATCGTAAAATTGTAATCCGGCTTCATTCGGCTGCGCATCTTCTCCTGTCGGGAAAATCCGTGCCCAGGCAATGGAGACACGCAGTGCTTTGAATCCCATTTCGGCAAATAAAGCAATGTCTTCAGGGTAACGGTGATAAAAATCGATTGCTTCATGCGAAGGATAGAACTCGGTAGCGAGCGGCGTAAAGGCCGGAACATGACCTTTCATAATACTTCTGCGGTTCTCTCCTGTCGGAAGCAAGTCAACGATACTCAGCCCTTTGCCATCTTCCAGATACGCGCCCTCCGCCTGATTGGCAGCAATGGCTCCACCCCACAGAAAGTCTTTAGGAAATTTAAAATTCGTCATCATCATTCTCCTTCCAAATATGTAATTCAGCTACCCGCTCCAATCGTTAGAATATTAAAAAGACAAAATAGAAAAAACCCGAACCAGCCTGGGTACACGATTACGTGTAAACAAGCCAGCTCAGGTTATGCCCATATCGGTAACATTCCCAGATCATGATTATGCGGATTGGATAAAACTTTAGCAAGAATCAGAACAGTTGTCAACTTCTTGAAACCGGTATAGCTTCGGATTGCCCACTACGATATTTGATAGAACGCAGCACATGTGCCGCCAAGAATCATCTGTTGATCTGCTATAGGTAGGGCATTAATGTGAGTTGTAATGAGACCGTATACATCAGAATACGTAGCTGAAACGTTGCTCACGGGCCAGTCGGACCCGAACATTAACCGTTCCGCACCAAAGGCTTCTATGGCGATATTCAGATAGGGTGTAAAATCCTTTGGAGTCCAATTTGTCCAGTCTGCTTCCGTCACTATCCCTGAAAGTTTACAGTATGCATTCGGTTGTGCGGCCAATGACTCAAGTGCTTCTTTCCAGGGTGAG
Organism: Paenibacillus sp. SZ31; assembly: GCF_012912005.1. Classification (GTDB taxonomy): domain Bacteria; phylum Bacillota; class Bacilli; order Paenibacillales; family Paenibacillaceae; genus Paenibacillus. Next base: position 203,210 of record NZ_JABBEA010000011.1, on the reverse strand, counting down.
AGTATACCTGATTTTATGTCGGGTTTGGCTAGATGATCAAGTACAAATCGCTGTTCAGGAAATGCCTTAACCAGTTCAACGGCATAAGGCAGTTGCTCCTTGGATACTAACAGGTCATATGCCAAATCATACTCTTTGAGTAATGAAATCCCCTGCTGAAAGTCTTCTCGCAATACATACTTCAGATCAGGTTCATCCTGTATGACATGACGTACGCCCTTCAGATACGGATTGGACGCGAACAATTCAAGCTGAGTCCGAACTTCATCCGAACAAAGGTCCACCCATCCGACTACACCTTTGATACATTCGTACCGATCTGCCAGCTGCAGAAGCCACTCGGTTTCTGTCAGTGATTGTCTGGCTTGTACTGCAATACATGCGTCCATTCCTGATTGGACCAATAAAGGTTCAAGATCTTCCGGGAGAAAAGATTGACGAATGACTTTCATCTCTTCTCCAATCCATCCGTAATCGGCGACATTGTATTCCCAGAAATGTTGATGTGCGTCCAGCTTCATATTACATCCCTCCCAGGGTATTTAAATCTAATTATCACTAAAAAGCAACCTTATGATTTTCATTTCCAATGAAATACACGATCACTACACAATCTATTCGTATGACAAAATCACTGATTTTCACATGATTTTTATTCCAATTGTGCAGGTATTGTCCAATATTAAATCATGATATAGTAAATTACGAAAACGCTTTCAGTACATAAATCGGTGGTGATTCCAGTATTAAACAAGTAAACTATTGTTTACGTTGAGCTCTATTTTCACCCCTGCTTAACCGCTATTCAAGTTCAACCATTTTATACTCGAAGGAGACTATATTGATGAAAAAAAACCGTAAATCAGTCCTTTCTCTTACGCTTGTGACTGCCATGATTCTATCTCTGTTCTCTTCAGCTATGGCTTCCGCTGCAACTGACAACAGCGAACAGGCCGATGCACCAGCTGCTCCAAGCAAAATGCAGGCCTATGTAAACGACATGGAGCCTGGCTGGAATCTGGGTAACTCTCTCGACGCCGTTGGTGAGGATGAGACAGCCTGGGGCAACCCGCGCATTACGAAGGAACTGATTCAATCGATCGCAGATGAGGGCTATAACAGTATCCGTATCCCTGTGACCTGGGAAGCCCATATCGGCGACGCACCAGACTACATAATTGATTCCGCTTACATGAATCGGGTTCAAGAAGTTGTAGATTGGGCGCTCGATGCAGATCTCTATGTCATGATCAATCTTCACCATGATTCCTGGCGTTGGATCAGTTACATGGAGAAAGACCATGACAACGTGCTTGCACGTTACAACGCTGCTTGGACTCAGATTGCTGACAAGTTCAAAGATGCATCCGATAAACTCATGTTCGAAAGTGTGAACGAACCCCGCTTTTCCGAAGGTGGCACAACGGATGCAGCGACTGGATATCGCATGCTGGACGAGTTGAATACTTCTTTTCACAAGATCGTAAGAACTTCGGGTGGAAACAACGAGACACGTCCACTTGTGCTTCCGACGATGCATACCTCTTCTGCTCAACCGGATCTGGATGCATTGAATAAAACCATTCAAAAATTGAATGACTCCAATATTATTGCAACCGTTCACTACTATGGGTTCTGGCCATTCAGTGTAAACATCGCAGGTAACACCACGTATAACGAGGAAGTACAGAAAGACATTACCGATACATTCGATCGGGTACACAATGCTTTCACAGCCAAAGGCATCCCGGTGATCGTTGGTGAGTATGGCTTGCTTGGGTTTGACCAGCACACAGGTGTCATTGAGCAAGGCGAAAAGCTAAAATTCTTCGAATTCGTTGGACATTATCTGCGTCAAAAACAGATGGCAACGATGTTATGGGACAATGGACAGCATTTCGGACGCACAAGCTTCACTTGGTCTGACCAAGAATTATTCAATACGATGCAAGCCAGCTGGACTGGTCGATCATCCACAGCCGAAACGGACCTCGTATATCTTAAACAAAATGAAGCCATTCAAGATAAAAAAGTAAAGCTCAATCTGAATGGAAACAAATTCAATTCTTTGAAGAACGGCAATACCCCTCTTGTCAGAGGTAAAGACTATACGATCAGAAAAGATGTACTTACGTTAAAATCCAATCTGTTAACCAAATTGACAACCTCTGGTGATTTAGGTGTAAATGCCACACTCACCGCTGGATTCAACGAAGGTGCTGACTGGAACTTCAATATCATTAAATATGACACACCTACGTTGAGCGATGCAACAGGTACAACTAGTGCATTTGCCATTCCGACTACGTTTAACGGTAACCAACTGGCAACGATGGAAGCAACATATGCCAACGGAGAAAACGCCGGTCCACAGAACTGGACTTCGTTCAAAGAGTTCTCCTATACATTTAGCCCAGATTACGACCGTAATGTGATTGAGCTGAAACCAAACTTCTTTAATGAAACCAATGATGGTGAAGTCACCCTCAAGTTCCACTTCTGGAACGGAGATGTGATTACGTACAAAATCACGAAAAATGGAACCAGCGTTGTTGGCGTAGCTTCCAAATAAGAACTCATCTAACGTTCTGCTCAGAGCCTAAAGCTCTGGCAGAACGTTTTTCTTTCACAAACGACCCAATAACGTACAAGTAACCCTGATTATCAGGACATTGCTCTGATCTGGAAAGGTGTACATCCAACCGATGGTGGTAAACTGGAAGCTTTTGCGGGCTTGCCGGGTTATGGAGGACCGGTGCCTGAGCTACCTGATCTGCCGGAAGAATTTGCGCCAGGGATATCTGCGGAAGATTTGATGCAGATCACCGATGATCTGTTTCTTTGATTTCATACGAGTGTACACAAAAAAAGGGAAACGGGAGAGATGAATCTCTACCATTTCCCTTATAACGTGCCACTATTGTGGTTCAGTAAATTTTACGACCAGTACTGCTTCCCCATTAGCTTGAACATGGCCTAGTGATGTTGCTGTAACGGTCGCAATCGTTTCATTTCCACTTGGAATCAGCACAGGTGTAATCACCGGCAGACCCGCAGCCTGAATGACATCCATATCGAATTCAATTAACAATTGTCCTGCAGTTACACGATCTCCGCTATTCACATGCGCGGTAAAACCGTTTCCTTTCAGTCCAACCGTATTAATTCCGATATGAATTAGCATCTGTACACCTGTCTCATGCTCCAGAATCACCGCATGTTTACTCTTGTTCATGATATGTGCGATGACACCATCAAACGGTGCATATACTTTACCTTCAGATGGCTCAATCGCAATGCCCTCACCCATGTGTTTTTCCGAGAATGCCGGGTCAGGAACCTGCTCCAGAGCAACGATGGTACCGTTCATTGGCGAAGCTATTTCGAGCAAATCTACCTTAGGAAGATTGCTTGTAATAACATTGGTAGCTGAATCAGTGCTCGGATTAGAATCCATTGCACTAACTTCAGCTGATGTTACTCCACTGTTGTCATGGCTCACCGACTCCTCTGCAACTGGTTGATCCTTATATCCGAAGAACCAGGTAAGTGCAAAAGCAATGGCCATGGCGACCACGTTGGACAAGATGTACAACGGCAGTTGGCTATTCAGATAGAGCAATGTTCCCGGAATAACCGTTACAGCCATGCCTGTACCTTGCAGATGGAACAATGAAGCGATGAAACCACCTACACCACCACCAACCAGTCCCATAATAAATGGCTTCATATAACGCAAGTTAACTCCGAAGATCGCTGGCTCCGTAATGCCCAGAAATGCGGACAAGGACGAAGGTAATGCAAGTGCTTTGAGTTTCATATTTTTGGTCTTCAGACCTACGGCAAGACAAGCGGCTCCTTGTGCAGCCATAGCACATGTGATAATCGCGTTGAATGGGTTGAATCCCGTCTTCTCCAGCAATTGAATCTCCAGGAAATTAAAGATGTGATGCACACCGGTAACCACAATAATCTGATGGAAGAAACCAATGATAATACCTGCGATTCCGAACGGCAGATCCAATACGGCCGTCGTTCCATGCAGCACCCACTCTTCAAGGGAATGGAATACAGGACCAATGGCGAAAAGTCCGAGCGTAATCATGACTGTCAACGTAATAAAAGGAGTCAGAATTAAATCCAGTGCCTCAGGCACTCGTCTTCTTAAAACCTTCTCGAACTTGGCTCCAATCAAACCTACAAAGAACGCGGGTAGAACAGATCCCTGATAACCCACGACAGGTATGAAGCCGAACATATGCAGCGGCTGTGCTGATCCATCTGCCACCGCGTAAGCATTTGGTAATGCCGGATTGACGAGCATTAGTCCTAGTACGATACCCAATACCGGACTTCCGCCGAATACCCGGAATGCGGACCACGCTACGAGCGCAGGCAGGAATGCAAAGGCCGTGTCCGTCAGGATCTGAGTGAACAACAGGAAATTGGCCGAGATATCATCAGGTGTTGCACCGAACAAAGCCAGTATCTCATTCTGGGTAAGTAATCCGCGCAATCCCATAAACAAACCTGTGGCAACCAGTACAGGAATAATAGGTACAAATACGTCACCAAACGTGCGGATAGCCCGTTGAAAAGCGTTTCCTTCTTTTTTCCCCTGACTCTTCACATCATCCTTGGACGATCCTTCGATTCCCAGCTTCTCGACCTCTTCAAAGATTCGATTCACCGTTCCCGTACCGAAGATAATCTGATATTGACCCGAGTTAAAAAACGCACCTTTAACCTTCTCGATATTCTCGATCGTTTTCTGATCAATCTTCTCTTTATCTTTCACCATGATCCGAAGACGTGTTGCACAATGTGCAAATGATGCAATATTCTCTTTGCCCCCGATAGCATGAATGACTTCCTGGGCAATGCGTTGATTCTCCGACATGTTATCTCATTCCTCTCACGTAATACTTAATAATGCCATTGAGTTGCTTCAAAATCAGCCTTGCCGCCGTGTGCAAAGAATCGAATGTCCACGCTGTCCCGACTTGGGAAAATCCGGCTGGTAAAGACCTCTTCCCCATCATTCACAAAGATCTCGACCGAAGACGAATCTACGAACAGATGGAACTTAATCACGTCTGCAGTAAGTGTGCACCGCCGTATCGTACCATTTTGCTCTGCCAACTCGGCACCCGACATGGTCCGATCCAGAACAACTTTTTGCTGAATCCGATCATACAGAAGAACCGTTTTCTCAGCTCCATCTGCCCGGAATTCGATGCCTACAGTCTCTGCATCTACATGGCTCATCTCACATATCAGCTCATAGGCAATCCCCTCAAAACCAGCGAAGGATCGACTCTCATTGTCAATCGTTGCAAGAATATGAGTCCCTTCCTCTTGCAGACGCAATTGCACCATCTCTGCAACAGGTTGTTGAATTAACTTCCCGTCTCGCAGTGAAAGTTGCCGAGGAATGGTCAGGCAATGAGCCCAGCCACTATCATCTGTCGGGTATCGCAGATCGGGAAGTCCCATCCAACCAACCAGAATCCGTCTTCCGTCCGGGCCATGCATGGTCTGCGGAGCATAGAAATCGAATCCACGATCCAGTTCCTGAAATTCACCATGATTGAACTCTCTCGTCTGTAGATTCAGCGGGTCACCGATCAGATAACCAGACTGAAAAATATTCTGATAGTGATCTCCTGCAGCGTCTATGCCTTGTGGGGAAAAGACAAGCACACCTTTCTCGTCCATCTCCATATAATCCGGGCATTCCCACATGTAGCCAAAGGAGGTTAGCTGCGTACGAATTTCACCAAGAAACTCCCAGTTTCTCAGATCTGATGAGCGATACAGCACCGTACATCCCGTCTCATCTGCTCGCTGTGCTCCGATTACACAATAATACGTGTCTCCTTGTTGCCACACTTTGGGATCTCTAAAGTGTTCCGTGTATCCGTGTGGAACCGAAGAGATTATCGGATGATTCAGCTTGCTTACTGAACCGCTTTCATCCATGACTGCCAAGCATTGATACGGATTTCTGACCCAAGCCTCATCTCTCGTATTGCCTGTGTACAGCAAATGCAGCTTGCCGTCTTTTTCAATCGCGCTACCGGAATAAGCTCCGTGCGAGTCATATGGGTCACCAGGTTGAATGCCAATGCCGACATTTTCCCAGTTCACCAGATTCTTCGAGCGGGTGTGATACCAGTATTTCATGCCGTGTTCTGTTCCAAGTGGAAACCACTGATAGAACAGATGATAATAGCCTTGATAATATGCAAAGCCGTTAGGATCATTAAGCAGACCTGTTACGGGCTGAATGTGATAACTCTGTCTCCATGGACATTCGGATATCTGTGCTTCAAGCTTCGCAATCTCTCCAGGCTCCGCTTGCTCAATTCGTCTGTAGCGTTGCTCTCTAGTCATCTTCATAGCTGTTCTCCATTCAAATTATAGGAACCGGTTCCGTTCAACGCAAAAAAATAATTCCATATGGCATTAGTGCCTGCCCGTGTTCGTATATCCGAATTGGATATATATAATGGAACCGGTTCGATGGAATTATCATAAAGGATGTTTTTATATTTTGTCAACGCTTTCTCGAGGAATAAGTTCTACATCAAGTGTTGTTCGTTCCTCCACCGACTCGCCTTTGACCAGACGTATAATATGATTCGCTGCTACTTTGCCTGCCTGCAGATAGTGATATTTCACGGTCGTTAGCGTGGGATGAATCATCTCTGTAATATCGTATCCGCCAAATCCGGTAACAGATAATTCTTGCGGTATGCGGATTTTATTGGAGAACGCAATCTTCATCACACCCAGTGCGATATTATCCGTAGCCCCTACAATGATCGTTGGTGTAATCTCTTTCAGTATGGCTTCAGCGGTAACGATGGCTTCAGACATCTTGAAGCTCGTCTCATAATACTTCACTTCGCATTCACCACACTCGGCGATCGCTCGCTGGAATCCCTGTTTGCGATGAATACCCACCGCCTGATCCTTCTCGCTAACTCCCATATACACGATCTTGCGGTGGCCCTGTCCGACGACGTATCTTCCCATCTCATAGCCTGCCTGATCATCATTGTGAACCAAACTGTGTAGTTGCTCATGCTGCTGCCCCACCAATAACACGGGAATACCTATATCCTTAACGGCCTTCAGATGTGCTTCAGTTACTTCAGCCGCCAGCAGAATAATACCCGACACCTTCTGTCTTGCAAAATCATATATGGCATCAATCTCGCGCTGCATGTCCTGGCTCGTATTCGCAATCAGCATCTGATACTGATTACTCCGCAGTTCTTCATCAATTCCGATCAATGTCTGGGATGTCGCAAAAGAATCGAGTCGTGGCACAACCGTACCGATAATACTGGTCTTCTTCGCCTTTAGACTCTGTGCAAATGTGTTGGGAACATAATTGTATTGTTTGATAATGCGCTCAATCTTCTGGGCTGTATCCTCACTAACAGATCCTCCATTCAGGAAGCGAGAGACCGTGCTCTTCGCCACACCTGCCATCTGAGCGATATCAGAAATCGTTTTATTCATAAAGACTCCTCTTATTTCTATAAGCTAGTTTACCTTTTATTATACTTCGAATCGCAAACCCATGGCGAATTTGATTCAACTCAATTTATCGCACACCTATGTACAATTTGAACGGTTCCTATTACACAGCAAAAGCCCGATAATAATGTGACGTTCATACATAAGTATGATCCGACATTCATCAGGCTGTTAAATTTCAATATACACGTTTGCTCAGACCATCAGCACAATAATGCTCCCTATTCCTTACAGTTTCAGACTTCGATTATGATCGGCAGTATCATAGGTCTTCTCTTTGTTTGAGCGTAAATGTAGTGACCGATCTCGTCTTTAAGTTTTCTTTTGATCACATTCCACTGATTCACACCAGCGCCGGTCAACTCCCCCATTCGGTTCAGAACCAGCTCATGAATCTCATGCATGAATTCTTCCGAGTCCTTGACGAATACGAACCCTCTGGAGATAATTTCGGGTGAGGTTACCAAGTGTTTCTCCGTTTTGCTCAGTGTAGTCACAATCACCAGCATGCCATCGGATGACAGCTGCCTGCGGTCACGAAGTACAATGTTACCGACATCGCCCATGATCAGACCGTCTACGAGACTGTTGCCTGACGCAATTTTGGGACCCAGAGAAGCAGTGCCGTCTTTGTATTGGACCATATCCCCATTATTCACAATAAACACATGATCACGCGCTATACCTACGGACTCGGCAAGCAGTCTGTGCTGATACAACATGCGGAACTCACCGTGGATCGGAATCAGATAATCCGGCTTCATCAGGGTCAACATCAATTTGAGTTCTTCCTGACTGCCGTGTCCAGAGACATGCATTCCTGCCGCACCACTAGAACCATATATCACACGTGCTCCGAGAACATACAGATTATCAATCACATGTGCAAGATTCCGTTCATTGCCCGGAATGGCTCCGGCGGCAATAATAACCGTATCCCCGGCGTTAATTCTTACGTGAGGATGCTTACCAGATGCCAAACGTGACAATGCTGCCATCGCCTCTCCCTGGCTACCGGTACATAATACAACAACTTGTTCTGGTGGAAACTGATCCGAATCAATGGCCTCAATCAACAGTCCGTCAGGAACTTGCAAATACCCCAATTCACTTGCCACCGATACCACATTCACCATACTTCTGCCCAACAGTGCCAGTTTGCGCCCTGTCTCGAATGCTGCATTCACAATCTGCTGTACCCTGCTAACATTTGACGCAAAGGTCGAGATAAATACTTTTTGTTTCGCACGGATAAAGGCATCCAGAATGTGGTCTCCTACAATACGCTCGGAAGGTGTAAATCCGGGTCTTTCTGCATTGGTACTTTCGGAGAGCAATATATGAACGCCTTGTTTTCCAATCTCGGCCATACGGTGCAGATCAGGGAAAGGTCCATGTACAGGAGACATGTCGAATTTGAAATCTCCGGTGTGCACGACATTACCGGCTGGGGTCTGAAAGAAAATCCCAAGACAATCTGGAATACTATGACTGGTTGCGAAAAAGGAAACTTCGATCCCTCCCAGCGTAATGCTGGAGTGAGCATCGATCGTGTGCAGGTCCGCCTGGCGCAGCAGCCCATGCTCTTTCAGTTTAAGTTCGATCAGCCCGCGCGTGAGCCTGGATGCATACACCGGAATGTTCATTTGTTTTAACAAATAAGGAATGCCACCGATGTGATCTTCGTGTCCGTGGGTAACCACAAGACCCCTTACTTTATCCAGATTCTCCAGCAGATACGTTACATCCGGAATGATCAGATCAATACCCGGCAAGGTCTCATCGGGAAACTTCGAACCACAGTCAATCACGATGATGTCCTGATTGTATTGGATGAAATACATATTCTTTCCTATTTCATTCACGCCGCCAAGTGCAGCGATATACAGTTTGTTATGGGCCAGATTCAACTCTATTAACCTCCTCTGCGTAAGCAAACGTATGCGATTCGGATCTATATTCCTAGTATGGAAACAATCGCCTCACTTATGCATTTAAGCTTGATTATGCCAAAAAAACCACCACGGAATTTTCATTCCATAGTGGTTTATACGAAAAATAAATGCGGTTACACCAATGATTTATCACGCTGTAGCAATACGTCTTGTTCATAGGTTTTGATATCGGTGATCCACTTTTCACGAACTGGAACGCCTTGCTGAGCACAATAGTAGTCCCAGATCGCGCCAAACGGATAGGATTTGAACTCTTCCGTCAATGCTAGACGCAGGGTGTAATCTCCGTCCAACTCGGCTTGTTTCAAGGCATCCACCGGTTCCAGCATCGCACGCAGAAGAGCTTTGACAGTATTACGTGTACCCACAACCCATGCAGCTACACGGTTAATACTTGCATCAAAGAAATCCAGTCCAATATGTGTGGTCGCAAGAAGATCATGTCGAACCAGTTCACGGGCAATTTCCAGCAACTCATCGTCCATAATTACCACATGGTCACTGTCCCATCGCATCGGGCGGCTTACGTGAAGCAGAATGCCGCTAGTAAACAAAGATAGGGACGACAGTTTATTGGAGATAACTTCTGTTGGATGAAAATGACCAGCATCCAGGCAGATTAACGTATCATTTTGCAAACCGTAACCCATATAGAATTCATGAGAACCCACCACATATGCTTCCGAACCGAGACCAAACAACTTACTCTCTACCGCGTCCAGATTGTGCTCCGGGTTAAGTGGTTCGCCGAATACTTCATCTAGCGATTCCTTAAGACGTTTACGTGGTGTCAACCGGTCAACCGGATTATCCTTGAATCCGTCCGGCACCCATACATTGGTTACACAAGTCTGACCAAGCTGTTCCCCGAAGTATGCACCAATCCGGCGAGAAGCCTTGCAGTGATCAATCCAGAACTTGCGAATCTCAGGGTCCGGATGACTGAGCGTGAATCCGTCACTTGATTTTTCATGGGAAAAACATGTTGGGTTGAAGTCCAGACCAAGTCCTTGTTCTTTAGCCCATTTCACCCAGTTCTCATAATGCTTCGGCTCAATCCGATCCAGTTCAACCTTCTCGTCTGTATCCGTGTAGATCGCATGCAGATTGACCTTATGTTTGCCGGGAATCAGAGCGAAAGCTTGCTCCAAATCGTTGCGAAGTTCAGCAGGTGTGGTCGCAGCACCCGGATACTGACCTGTCACGGAAATACCACCTGTTAACTCTCCATCTTTGTTCAGAAAGCCTTTGACATCGTCGCCTTGCCAACAGTGTACGGATACTTTGATATCCGCGAGTTTGTTCAGCACCTCATCCGTATCAATTCCGTGCTGGGCATACAATGCTTTGGCTGCTTCATACGCTTGCTTGACTTGGTTATCCATCCGCAAGAACCCTCCTATTTAACGTGTAAATGCTGCCGGTACACCGCCATCAATGGTCATCATGCAACCGGTTGTTTTTTCGGATTTCGAAGAAGCAAAGAATGCAATTCCTTCCGCAATATCTCTTGGATAGATATTCACGAGCAATGTCGTCCGTTTACGGTAATACTCTTCTAATTGATCTGGCTCAATACCGTATGCCGCTGCTCGTTCATTTCTCCAGGAACCGTTCCAGATCGCTGAACCCTGTAGAATGGCATCCGGAAGGATTGTGTTGACACGAATGCCATACTCTCCGCCTTCTGCTGCAATGCAACGTGCCAGATGTGCTTCCAGCGCTTTCGCTGAGCTATAAGCAGAGGCACTTTTACCCGCATACACCGAGTTCTTGGACCCGATAAATACCATGCTTCCACCAATACCCTGCTGTTTCATCAGCTTGAACGCTTCACGAGCCACAAGGAAATACCCTGTACCCAGTACATTCATGTTCAGGTTCCATTCTTTCAGGGACGTTTCGTCGAATGGGCTGGATGTCGCGAGTCCCGCATTGTTCACGATGATATCTACCCCGCCATATTGCACCGCAACATCTGCATATGCAGATTGAACGGCTTCCTCATCGGTCACATCCATTTTCAGCGCATACGCACGATTCGCACCGTACTGATCATTGATTTCCTGTGCTACCTTCTGTGCGCCCTCCAGGTTGAGATCAGCAAGCACGACATGAGCACCTTCAGATACCAATCTACGTGCTGTTTCACTTCCGATCCCGCCTGCGCCCCCTGTGATAAACGCCACTTTGCGGGAGAATTCAGTTTCTGCTGGAGCCAGGGACAATTTGTACAATTCGAGCGGCCAGTACTCCACATTGTAAGATTCGTTTGCACTGAGCGATACGAATTGACCCAAGCTTGTAGCTCCACGCATAACAGCAATGGCTCTATGATATAATGCACCGCTTACTTGAGAGAGCGCCCAGCTCTTGCCTGTGTTGATCATGCCCACACCCGGAATGAGGATAACACGAGGTGCGGCTTCGAACATGACATCACCTTCGTTTTTGTTGCTCTCAAAATACTGCTGATATTGTTCTTTGTAGGCGGCAACGCCTTCTACCAGCTTGGCTTTCAAGCCTTCGATATCTTCCGCATCCGGTGTCCAATCGATGAACAGAGGTACGACTTTGGTATGTACCAGATGATCCGGGCAAGCCGCACCCACCTGAGACAATTGCGGAGAGTCCGCTCCGCCTACAAAAGCAAGCACATCCGCCTGATCATCAAAGGACAAAATCATTTTTTTACTATCCGATACCGCTCCACGAATCGTTGGCATTACACGTGATACGATCTGACGACGAACATCAGCGGCCAATGCTGGGTGTTTCACACCACCGAACAAGCTTCCTTCGTCCACCCGTGCTTCGATGAATGCTTCTGCTTCATTGATAATCTTGATCGTTTGAGCGTAACATTCCTCGGATGTTTCTCCCCAAGTCACAAGTCCGTGTTTTTCCATCAGTACGAGTTCGGCATTAGGATTCGAGAATACGCTTTCAGCAATCATTTTAGATAACGTAAACCCTGGACGAACGTAAGGCACCCATACGAAACGATCACCGTAGATCTCTCTTGCCAATTCCTTGCCGTTATGCGCACAACACAAACTGATAATCGCATCCGGGTGAGTATGATCTACATGCTTATATGGAAGGAACGCATGCAGCAGAGTCTCGATGGAGGCACGCGGGTGCTTGGCATCAATCATGCAATGTCCCAGATATTCAACCATCTCTTCATCCGACATGGATTCACGTTCAATTAATGGTCGAATGTCTTCGAGCCCAAGTCCGGTAAAATGCTTCGCTTCCATAGAACCCAGATCGGAGCCGCTGCCTTTCACATACATTACTTCTACATCACGACCACGAAAATCCTTCACTGTCGTTTTGGTAGATGTATTACCACCGAAAATGTTACATACACTGCGATCGGTTCCAATCAGGTTGGATCGGTAAACCAATTGCTCCAGTCCTGTTGTGTTCTCAGATGCCTGTGATGCATTCCATAAACTCTGTACCATTCGTTTCCCTCCGATAATGTTTGTTTTATTCCTAATTCGAGTTTATCATCTTTGTTTTGTTTTGAAAACAAAAGATTTTAAATATAAACGGAAAAATTCAAAAACCAATATGGATTAAGCACTTTTATTTAAAAAAACACCCTGACGTGAACGTCAGAGTGTTCCTGTTTCATCAGCGGATTAGAAAATCCCCGCTTTTTGGGAAGTGTTTTTAATTCCATAGGTATCATTCACTACGGTGTTTCCGAAGCTCGTCAAACTTCCGTTCGGACCTGTAGCCATGTCCAGGTAGTTCAGACCAGAACTGTTTCCATACCAGGACCAGGCCAGCCAGCCCACCCCTTTTTCCTGACCATATCTCATGATGGCATACTCGTCCACATCACCATTCGTGTGGTATCCCCCGAACTCACCAATGATCAGAGCCAATCCTTTGTTCAGCACATTTTCCATATTGGCTTTGACGGTTGCAGCATCTTTGCCAGCATACTCATACATATGAATGGAGAACACGGTATTTTTCTGTGAGTCGGCTGCGAATACACTTTGTCCATAATCGACGATGGATTGAGGGAATTGTCCCCATCCTGCTGCATCCACAATCAGCGTATTTTTGATTCCCGCGTTTCTTAATTTCGGAATGGCTTTTTTGTAACCATCGGCCCACGCACTTCCATTCCACGTTCCATACCATTCATTCGCAATGTTCACGATTACCCGATCTTCTTTGCCAATCAAAGCTTCCTTAATGCTAATCCAGTAGTTCACCGCCGCGTCCAACGAATTATAGTCATCTTTCCCTGTGGCGTCATGGACTTCAAGTACAGCTATCATTTTATTTTGGTTGACCACGTTAATTATATTTTTAACAGCGTTCAGATCATCTTTGGTGTACTGGGCACCATTTGAAAGAACAATGCGTACTGTATTGGCACCTGTTTTAGCGATTGCAGGGATAGCGGTATTTAAATCATTTTTGAACCAAGAATGTCCGTGATTAACACCTCTCATGACAAAAGCTTTACCTGTGGAATCATATAACTTGTTACCGCTTACATAAAATCCTGTAGCAGCAGATGCTTTGGGGGCTGCACTTCCCAGTACCATGAACATGAGAGCAGCAATAACCGTGAAGATTGTACACTTTTTCAGATTAACCATTCGTTTGGAACCTCCTGTATTTGTTTTTTATTTCAATTAACCCTGCTCAAGGCAAGAAGTTAACTAAAATCGTTGGTAATAGAATTAACCTGCCCCTAATTAAACCTTGATTACACACCCTAATTAATTTGCGTAATTATGTTAAATTAACTTTATCGATAAGGTTATGAGGTTATAATAAAATGAAAACGCTTACTAGTCAAGATGTTTTTACCATGATTAGGAATCATTTGTTTTTACATCACACAGCAAAAAAAGGCTCTCTCCCCTCACAATTGCTCGGAGAAAGAACCCCTCTGTATCATAAACATCAGTTAACTCTTGTTTAAGTCTTGTTTATCTGTTGTTTAACTCCTGATTTAGACTAAGCGTCTTCCCTAACTCCCACCAGTACCAGCCCCACCCGGTACTGTGGTTTCACCCGAATCTCATTAAATTTTCCGATCTCCACGCCCTCAAACCGCTCCACATAAGCCTGATTCACATAACTCTCAGTCGTCCCTTTTCGAATTGGGGTTATAGACAGACGAAGCGCGTGATCAGCCAACAAATGACGGGATTGCTTCAAACCAAGTATCCAGCTGTGCCCATAGTGAATATGATCTGTTAACATCTGATGATGAATATGTGCTGCAGCAACGTCTCCTTCATAATCAATCTCAACCCACACGTCATCTACTTGTTCCGGCCACGCTGTGTCCAATCTCAGTGTTACTGCATACTCTTTCGGATAATCAACCTCTACAGCAGGCTCGTAAGGCGAAACTTGGAATGTATACGTATCGAATACTCCTTGCTTAGACTGGGTTGAGACGGCATATTCAGAAGCGGTAATCTGTCCTGCTCCGGGATAAACGGATACCTCAAACTCTGCTTGCTCTACGGATGTGCATATGAGCATCTCATTCTGTAGATACAGATGACTGTTGCTGATGATAAGTCTCTCTTCTCCGCCCACATGGAAACGGTAGGCGTGCAATGCCTCTTCACGGGTCAACGTAATGATTCGTATTTCCACACCATCCGATGTTGTGATTCGCAGATGATGGTCCTTGCCAGCAATCGGGTGTATCGCAACTTCATTTCCCTGCTCCGATACTGTGCCTTCGGGCATATCCACATTCGTAACAGATGATGTATCAATAACATACTCAGGCGCCATACCTTCATGGGCATAAAAGACAGCCGTAAGCTCCTGATTTACCATAAATCGGGTCAGTGGCTGAACGGTAGCACTAATGATCTTCATTCCACTCAGATTCATATGGAAAGGCAGAATGGCTGCCATGCCGGATTTCAGTTGCATCGTTCCTTCTCTTGGATAAGAAGCAGTCCCTTTGCTGGTATGCAGCTCCAATTGTATATCACGATCAGGCATCGCCACATGATCCTGATAATTATTCATGAACAGGAATCCCGAGCCATCTTGTTGGCGAACAGACCAACGCATATCCATCGTGTTCTCCGGTGTTATCGCATGTTGACCATCCGGTACAACACAGCCCATTGGTGCAAGTAAATCACCGTATCCTTCCAGGAACATGGACAAGGTACGAATGCGGTCATACGATTCACCAACACGTCCAAATTCTCCGAGCGGGGCTTGGTAGTCATACGTCATTTTCGGCAATGCCTGTTCGTTCATATAAGATTTTTGCCCTACGGGATTGGTACCACCATGATACATGTAATATCCAACGAGATTACTGCCATTTGCCAGCTTCACAATGGTCATCGCCTCAACACTGTCCGCGTCTACAACTGGTCGAGCGTGATAACTGACCTGCATGCCGCCAGCAAGTTCGCAATATGCAGCAGGATACTCCAGACTGTCATAATCCACTTCCTCCACAGGATTCATATGCAGATCCCGGAATAAATACTCCCGGCTTGGAGGCTGATTGGGAATCCATGGTGTGTACGCATACCCCGCAAGCATCGGCAACGTGCCTTCTTCGGGCACCGCAGCATTACCCCAAGCCGTGGCAGTATAGAACATGGGTTTCATGCCGACTTCTTCGGCAATACGGCGAAGCACCTTTAGATGTTCCCGCCCGTCCCGGCCGGAGGAAATATACTTTTCACGTATATATCCCCAGGCGTCCATGGGTGCGCCAGCGTGCATGTACTCATTTTCCAACTGTACGGCTATAACGGGCCCACCCTCCTGGTGAAAACAGCCATTAAGCTGACGGGCAATCTCCCTATATAATCGCTTGGCATAATACAGATACCCTTCATCATTCGATCTAACTTCAAATGGGTAACTAAATAACCAATCTGGCATCCCTCCATTACGAACTTCCCCATGACAGAATGGACCAATCCGTACAATCAGAGGCAGCTGATGTTTGCCACACAGATCCACAAAGTGCCGCAAGTTCAGGTTTCCTGACCAATTAAACTCGCCTTCCTGCTCCTCGTGAAAATTCCAGAAGACATAAGAAGCGACGATGTTCACCCCGCCTGCCTTCATCTTCAGTAATTCTTCTTCCCACTGCAAGTAAGCGAATCTGGAGAAGTGAAATTCACCAACCACAGGAATGTAGGGCTTATCGTTATGGACCATATAATAGTTGGTAAAGTCATACGACTCCCCTCTTGGATTCTTGCCACCACTACCAGTCATGCGACCCGCACGAATCTCTTTATCTTCCGCATCCAATATAAAGCGAATATGGCTACCTGCTATATTATCATTCATGGATTATATAACTCCTTCGATATAAATGGGATGTGTTGAAACGATTATCGATGGACGATTGCCCCTTGATGATTCGGGTTCTTCTCCAGTACTCGCTCCAACTCATCTTTTGCCTCATTCGTCCGACCCAGTCCCAGAAGACCCAATGCCCGCATATACCGGCAATGTTCTTCATTTCGCTGATCTAGATCGTCGTCGAATACTAGAAAATCGGGCAGAGAGACCGCAAAGTAATCCATTCGGATGTGATCTTGCATATGTCTTTCGGCATAATCAATCAGTTTGTTGAAGCGCCTGTTTGCTTCCTTAACATTGCCAAGCTTATGCCAGGCCAGTCCCTGATAATAGATCGATTCCGGCGGCTGATCATTATAGAACATCGCGCTTGCCGGTTCGTTTAGACCAATTGATGCTCTGTGGAAATTCTCCTCTGCAGCCTGATTATTCTTCAGTTGCTGGTAGGCACAGCCCAGATAAAAGTACAATGGATTGTCTACAGCTCCCTCCAGTTTACCTTCACCTAAGTTCTCCGGGTAAACCAAAGCCTTCTGCAACAGCTCCAATGCTAGTTCAGGTTGTTGTTTCTCCAGATTTTGCTTCGCCAGTTCCGTCAGTGCCGTAACATATTGTCCTGTAACTTTGCCTTCTCCACCCTCCCAGGGATGAAACCGCCGTGCCTGAAGAGCATCCCATGCTTCCTGATGACTACCCTGCATATTTAATAGAGTCACCCACTCGATATACAGATCATCACGGTGATGAACCAACTCTATATGTTGTTCCAACAATTTAATTCGACGCTCACAAGAATATCCCATCTTCTTGCGCAATTGATCCAACTCGTAGAAGATTCGGGCATCCTGTGAATCCAACCGGAAAGCTTCCTCTAAAGATGCCAGTGCAAGATCGGGCCGATTCAGCTTGTTATAATAAGCCAGTCCCAGATTCCGATGTACAGTCGAATAGGCATCATCCGCCTCACGCGAAGTTTCCCAATGAGTGATCGCTTCCTCGTAGCGTTTATGATCATACAGCCAATTTCCCAGGTAATAGTGAGCACGCGCATCATTCGAATCCACTGCCAATACATCCTGAAGCACCAGGAATTCAAATAGCGTGTTAGGAAAACAATAATCGGTTGGAGCAGCTTTCCCCTGCTTTTGATATTCTCGTGCCTGTTCCACATCCCCCAACTGACGATACAAGTAGGCCTCCGCATAACCAACCATGGGATACTGTTGTGAAACTTCGGATTCAACATAGGAGAGTACCGTCAGTGCTTCTTCCCATAATCCACTCTCGGTATAATCCGCGGCCAGATTCAGATAATTATGAACGTCTCCTCGCATCAGACGATGGAAATGCTCACGAGCTTGCTCCACTTGCTCTTTCTCTGAAGGTACAGTCGCTTTGCTGTAGATCAGGGCTAATTCATGTGCAGCTCCAAATTCAACCTGGTCCAGTTCCAACGTTTCATGCGCATATTGAATGGCCCGTTTATCCTGACCCAATCTACGCAGCAGAGCCACCTTCAGATGACGAGCCTTGTAGTTTCTGGCGTTACGGACCAGCGAACGTTCAATGTGATCCAGCGCTTCGATATACCGATGTTGCCCCGTATCGATCTGAGCAAGCATGTAATAACCCGTATCCTGATACTGTGCAGACCATACGGCTTTATAGAGAGCTGCATAGGATTCTTCCTGTCTCCCCTGTAGTTTCAAACTGAGACCGAGCTGATAATAAGCTTCACTATCATATGGATTCGTATTTTTCCACGTCAGCGATTGTACGGCCTGTCTGAAATGCTTCTCAGCATCTTGTAACAATCCTCTACGCAGCAGTAATGTGCCATACGCAATGTTTAGACGGATATCCGTTGCATCACGCTTCAAGCCTTCCAAATAATAAGGTTCCGGTTCATACGTGGCATGCCGATATTGCTCCAGATGCAGACCAGCCAGATATAGTTGTTCATTCGTACGAATCTCGGATGGGAGCGGGAGTGGTTTTGCCGGATCGGGAACTTCCTGAATCTCGGACCGTTCAGGTTGATAGGCCACAAGCAGTCTTCCGTCCGCAGTTCGAACACTTAACTTCAACTGATGCCATTCATCTTGTCCGCTCCACGGGAATGAAGACTTATATAATTGCGTAGGTGAAATATTGCATCTCTCATGAATATATACCGCAGTTGGTCCTATCACTTCAACGGTCACTTGTTCAAAAACCGACGTCGCATATACCATCACAGTTACCGTTCCTGTCGTTTCGTCCATTTCCAGATTAACCGCTGCATCAATCGTTGCATTTTTGACCATGCCAATTCCTTTATACGGCATAAAATACTGCGAAAATGATTTCGCTTCATAGGGCTGTAACCATGTAAAATCAGGCTGATTATCGGTATAGATGCCTGTCATTAATTCAATATAAGGTCCATCCTCGTCCGTTAACTGTCGATCCCAGGCTTGCCCGAATGCCCCGTTCCCCCAGGTCCATTGTTTCTTGCCGGGTGAGATATGGTGATTGGCTACATGTAACAAACCTGCCTGAACTCCGTGGTCATAGCCGCCTACGAAATTATAATCCGACTTATACGCCATGTAGGATGTTGGAACCGGTATGTTTTTGTATCGCGAGATATCCACACCTTCGGAATAGTCCATCTTATAATAGGTTCCGGTTGCAATCGGAAACCGGGATACGTCCCGTTTGCCATGATCCAATACAGCCGTTACATCAGGTGGAAACACCGATTGCGTATGATCGTTGACGGCTACAGCCGGATTGGCCCACCATAGAAAAGTTTGAGGTGTGCTGGTGCGATTGTATACCTCAGCATGGATTTCAAGATAGGCTTTGCCGGGATGTAATGTGAAGCCCGCGGTCATTTTGGTACCATACATACGATCAATCTCACCCACCCATAAGGTAGCGCTTCCATCTTCATTACTGTCAAATGTATAATCGACTGGACCAAACGTGTTCGGCCGATGATGCTGTGGCCAGTTGAATTCAATTCCGCCTGAAATCCATGGCCCTGCCAGACCCACAAGCGCAGGTTTAATCACCCGGTTATAATATACAAAATCGTAGTCGTTAGTCCGATCCAACGCACGATAGATACGTCCACCCAGTTCAGGCATCATCTCGATACGAACGTATTCATTTTCGAGAATAATTAATCGATACGATTTCATTTTTACTTCATCTTCAATGCTGTCGATCACGGGATACGGGTACACCTTACCCGAACTGCCCTGATAGATTCGCTTTTCGAGAAACATCGGATTTTTGTCCGGTTTACCAGTACCATAGGTTGGAATGTCTCTGGTTTCTTCCCATATGCGTACGTTCGATTTCGCTGTCACGTGATTCAATTCCCTCACTCCTTGGCCTCGTGTATATGATGATCATACGCTCCAGCATGAAGGAAGAACATTGACATTAAGCGGTTCTTGATGGACGATCTTCGGATTTCCCCATAACCAAAGAGAGTACCGATCCACCAAATAATGCAGTGAAAGGTACTCTCTGATTGATCTTGATTAACTTATCTGCGACGTGCAAAATCTACAAATCTGAACTTGTCCGGTCGATGTCTCGACTCCGTATACTGAAATTGACTGGCATCCTCCAGATACACTTGGCTCCTCACCACAACTACATTGTGGAAACCTTCAAGGTCAAGTAATTCCCTGTCCTCAGCGGTGGGTTCTTCCACCAAAATCTCTTTCTTGGCAAACGAAATGGAAAGCCCTAACTCCTGTTCAATGTACTCATAGATGGAATCATTACAGATTTCTTTGCTGAGCCCAGGAACAAGCCGCTGGCTGATGTAATCTTTGTCCAGAATGACGTGCTCTCCATCCACTTTGCGCACACGTCTGATCTCCCAGACCTGTTCATTCAGACCAAAGTTGATTTTCTTGTGCAGCACCTGATCTACTTTTTGCTCCTCGAAAACCTTCACATACGTTTGAGCCCGATGCCCCATTTTTTTGGCTAATTCCTTGAAGCTAACCAAACCTGAGATGGGAAAATCGATCTTGCGTATGTCCAGTACAATCGAGCCCTTGCCTTGAATCTTCTGAATATAACCTTCTTCGTACAACATTTTCAGCGCTTTGCGAATAGTCTCTCGAGACGTTTGATAACTTTCCGATAGATCAAGTTCCGATTGAAGTAGCGTACCTGCCTCAATCTCTCCAGTCCGAATACGATCTGCAATATCTTCATATATCCGGATAAATTTATTATTCATTATTCATCACCATTGTTCATTACCCTTTTTTATCATATTGGCAACCTATTATAGCATTAAAAACCAATCAAGCGGTAATGACTTGCATCAGCTTATTTAAGCGGAAGATCAGCGCTGCAGCTTCGGATCGGCTCAAGTGCTGCATGGGACGGAAGCTGCCGTCTTCATATCCTGTAATCATGTACAAACCTGCAAGCTCTTCTACTTCTTCTTTGGCCCAATCGGATACATCAGTCTGGTCGGTAAATGCTTTTGGAGAAATCAGCCGTTCCGGTCTGATTTTACGAACAACGTTCGCTATAATCTTGGATGCCTGTTCACGTGTCACCAGCGCATGCGGAGCGAATTTTCCATTCCCCATGCCTTGAACCATCTCATGATGAACTGCTGCCTTGATCTCAGGAGCGAACCAATCATCGTCGTTAACATCCTGAAATCCATGCTGCTCATTTGCTGATGTGTCCACACCCATCAATCTTACGATCAGTGCGGTGAACTCTGCACGTGTGATTGGACGGCGCGGTTCGAAGTGAGTTTCGCTTACACCTTGAATGATATTTTGTTCTGCGAGCCAGGTGATCTGGTCTTTATTGAACGTTTGACCGATATCGATAAAATTGATATTTTTTGTCGTTGCTATCTCAGGTTGCTCAGAGGGTTCAGGTTGTGAACTCACCTCATCGGCTTTGACCGAAGTACCTGTTGGATTTGGGGCTATACTGCCACCGCCCCAGGTAGATGGTGGATACGGTAGAGTCGTAGCTGCTGCCCGTTTGCTTTCACTTTTTTCACCTGCTGAATTCTCCGTCCATACTTCCACCTCATACTGCTGCTCGGCATTCAGCCCCGTCCATATATAACTACGCTCCATGCCACGGTAGATCTCACGATCTTTATGGGTGATCACAATCACTTCATTCATCGATTCCAGTTCCCAAGTTAGCTTAATCGTGTTAGTACCTTGCGCTATGGCTGCTACTGCCAGTTCCTCGGAAGGTAGCGTCTCGAATTCCGGTACTTGAAGCGCCTCCCCCTCTCCTGCCTCGTTAAATGGAATAATGATGAAGTCAGGATAATGCTCTGCACTGTTCAAATCAGACACATGTATGGATGTCTCCGTGGTCGTTCCTACAAGCTCTTCATTTCGATAAACTCGATAACCCGCAGCACCAGGAACCAGTTCCCATACAATGTCTGCACCAGACATCGAACGCCCCTCTATTACAGCAGATGAAGCAGCACCACCGGGCAAAGTCATTGCATGAAGGTAATAACCACCATCACTACTGCCCGAGACATTTATGGTCTTGACCGTATAAATGTAGTTCACGCCTGGTTCGAGTCCCTCATCATCATAGAACAGTTCGTCTGCCGGAACACGAGCAATCTCCACACCATCCCGCTCAATAATAAACTGATCGGCACCTTCGACCCGGCTCTGTTCCAATAAAAGACGAATGTGGTCCTTCGCTGAATGAAACTCTACTTTGACAGGAGCTACTGGTTTGGTCAGAACGGAATACGCCAGCTTCTCCGACGCTTCTCCCTGATCATTTTCCGTGTAGATTTCAATTTGATACCGATTGCCTGCATCCAGTTGATTTAAAATAAACTCTCTTTGTTTGCCGCGGTATACTTCAGTACCATCTAGCATTACAACGAATGTTTCGTTCACATAAGGAAAGTCCCATTCCAATTTAGCGTGATCTGTCTCCGGATATATCTTCATTTCCAGTGAATCAACATGAGGTAGAGTGTAAAAAGCGGTCACAGTCATTGGGCTGCCTGAACCAGCCGTATTGTATGGAATAACCTGCACCTGATCATATCGGGTCGCACTCGCCAGATGGGTTAATCTCACCTCTGTGATATCCCCTTCTTCAATCGTGGTGATGATCTGATCTCCGATACGTATCGTATATCCCTCCGCACCTTGTACCTTTGGCCAAGAGATTAATCCTTCCTTTTCCCCAATCATGCTTGGATGTATAGGTTCAATAATGGTCGCAGGCAATGTCCGCAATTGAACTTCAAAACCGGAATCACTCTCCCCCGCTGCATTGGATGTTTTGATGGTATATGTGTAATGCTCTCCAGGTGTCAGTCCATGATCTTCAAATGAAGCTTGATCTGCTGGAATCCTCGCGACTTGCACGCCATCCCTCATAATGATGAATTGCTCTGCTCCCCGTGTGGAGCTTCCCGTCAGGTCAACTACCGCCGACTGATCTGTGATGTAGGCTATACCTGCCGTCTGAGGCGCGATGGGTTTCGTTAAAACCTGAATTTGAATGGGCTCCGACCGATGACCATCTTCGTTAATGGCAACGAGTTCGAATTCATACACTGTGCCATCCAGCATACTTTTGAGATGTACAGACGGGTCAGATACGCTCTGTACCTCTCCCGTTACCTGATTGTGAATTTCATAAGCAGCCGCTCCTTTTACAGCATCCCAAGCCATATCCAACGTATGTGTTCCAACTTTCACCGTGATATCATCTGCAACCAGTGGCAACGTTTGAGTCATTACACTGAAAGTAAGCGGCGCACTCGTTCCACTCCCATTGACTGCCCGAATCGCATAAGTATATTTCGTTCCTGGAGACAGATCCTTGTCTTCAAATTGGGTTTCACTTGAATCCATCTGAGCGATCTCTCTTCCATCCCGTTCAATGACGTAATGATCTGCCCCTTGGACACCAGTGTTGCTGAAATCCAGACCCAGGCTGTTTTTTGCCACATCATATATTGCTACCTTATCGGGTTTCTCAGGCAAAGTCAGCAGAGATACATCCGTCGCTTCAGAACGAGTCCCCTGTCTGTTGACAGCCCATAGTTGATAGTGATGCCACGTTCCATCCTGGAGACCAGTGATCGTTGCTTCATTCTCCATTCCCCTATAGATCTCCTTGCCATCCTGCTCAATCACGTATTCAACAGCACCTTCAACGACAGGCCAGGAAACTTTTGCACGATGTACTCCTGGATCAGCAAATACTTCGGCAGGCGACACAGGTTTGGACAATCGAATGAGCTGAGCTGTTTCACCTGATCCAGAAGCATTCACAGCCTGAACTTCCAAAGCGTACTCTGTACCTGGCAACAATTCCTCAGCCGTGTAGGTAAGCTCTGATGTTCTGCCCACTTCTGTTCCATTGATTTTCACAATATAGAGATTTGCCGTATCTACAGCTTGCCATGCAAGTCCCATACTCGTTTCACCAGTCGATGTGACATTCAGTCCTTCCGGCCTGCTGGGTAGCGTAAGAATTGTACTACTGTTTGATGCACCGTACCCAGCAGCATTGCCTGCATGTACTTCATAGGTATATTCACGACTGCTTGTCAGATGGTTGACTGCAAGTTGTGTATCTGATATCTCACGACTCTGCCCATCGATGACCACCCGATATTTTGTTGCCCCAACGACAGGCTCCCAGCTCAAGATCCCTCCCTGTTCAGTTACTTGAACAACGTGAAGTCCCGACGGGCTCTCCGGTCGTGTTGTTCCTGATACTGAACTTCGCACACCTTGCCCACTTCCGTTCACCGCTTGAACATCCAGTTGATATGATGTTCCTGAACTCAGTCCCGCAAAGACCCATTCTAGGGTTCCGGCAGGAACCGTTCCCGACTTCTCTCCATTCAACCATAACTCATAACGATCAGCTCCTCGTACTGCTTCCCAATTCAGACGAAGGCTCGCTGTTGAAGCATCTGATACCTGTAAGCCGGACACCTGCCCAGGTAACGTCTTGAGCAAAGGTAATCCTGCCAACGGCCCTGGTCCTGTCTCATTTCCGGCAATTAACGCATAGCTGTACTCCGTTCCGCTATCCAGACCCGAGTCCAGATACTCCGTCTGCTCTCCTTCATATATAGCTGTTCCATCGCGTGAAAGATCATAATACGTTGCAGAGGTCACGGTCTCCCACGTTAATGAAATATCATGCTCCCGAATCTGAACCGCCATAAACTCACCGGGCACTGCCGGCAATGTGAGAAATCCAGTTCTACTGCTACCGCCTGCTCCGCTTTCATTCATTGCCGTTACCGAAATGCTATGAATGGTTCCTGGAACGAGGTTGCTGACATAGGGAAGGCTACCAGGATCAGATACCGTCTGATCAAATACAGTGGCACCGTCCGAAGTAGTCGCGATGATGCGGTAAGCATCTGCTCCTCGTACTGAATCAAATTGAATTTCGGCCAAAGTGGGCTGGGAATCTACTTTTCGAACGTGCAACGTTCCTGGAGCTGCCGGGGTGGTCAATACATTAGCGGTGGCTGCATCACTTACTCCGGTATGGTTTCTCACTCTAACTTCATATTCATAGACCTGACCACCACTTAAGGAGTGATCAATTATACTGTGGTTAGGATAATCCAGTGTCCATGTCTGTCCTGTCGTTTTATTCGTTATCTCATACTGATATCCATCCGTATACCTTTCACCGGTCGGCAAGTCCACTGTAAGTTCAGCTGATGTCTCTCCGATCTGCGTCATTCTCACACCACTCGGTTGCTCGGGCTTACGTTGAATCTGATAAGTTGAGGATGTTGTCTCATATGTATTACCAGCTCTGTCCATGGTTTTGGCATGGATGTACCAGATACCTTCCGATTCAATGGATAATTTATGCTCGTCAGAACGGGCTTCAAGCCAGTGATCCGGTGATTCTGCACTGTTCGTAACCTGATAGAATCGTTCCAGCTCCTGAATGCCTGAGTGAGCGTCAGCATACTGAATGGTAGTGGATATGTCCGTGTCCGTCCAGGCATGTCCGTTCGGTGCCAATGTAATCGTGGGAGCGATCTGATCCACATAGGCGATTCGACTAACTTCCTTGCTCACATTACCAACGGCATCTTTTGCTCGCGCCCGAATGGTGGTAGCGCCGTTTGTACTAACTGTACCTGTATTTCCTGTCATATACGGGGCATCATTCATGCTATATTCATAGGATATCGCTCGTTCATCCACACTACCAGCGATCGTGAATTGCACATGTTCTTTACTCCATCCTGAAGAACTCAAACGAATTACCGGCTCGGTTGGAGCAGTCGTATCGATTCGAACCGTAGCCTGTGCGGGTATGCTTACATTGCCTACACGGTCAAGTGAGCGTGCATATACGATCGTTTCTCCCTCATCGGTAACCGTCACTTCGCCCGTGTAATCGATCCAGGGACCTTCTTTGTTAAGTCGATATTGGCTCTTGGCAAGCCCGCTGCCTATATCTTCACCACTGCTTATTGCAAAAGTTACATCCTGATTCGTCCAATGTTCTACACTTAACGTAATCGTTGGTTGCTCAGGCCCAGTCTTGTCGATTCTGGCTGTTGCCGAGGTGGAAGCACTGACATTGGCCGCCCGATCAACACTTCGTGCATAAATCTCGATTATCCCTTCTTTGTTCAGTGTAAAAGGGGTCCTGTAGTCGATCCATTCTCCCTCGCTTCCAAGCTTATACTGTGTCAGACCAATGCCACTCGCTTCGTCCGTACCCTCTGTCAATGTCACGATTACCGCAGCTTTTGTCCATTCTGTCGGATTTAGCGAGATGACAGGTGGCGTTGGTGCCGTCCGATCTACCCTGGCTGTCACAGCTGTTTCCTGTCCCGTATTACCGAACGCATCAATACTGCGTGCCATAACAGTTGTGTTGCCTTCACTGTTTACGGTAAACGGAGCGCTGTATTCACGCCATTCTCCTGCCGGACCGACTTTAACTTCAGTCTTCTGAGTTCCGCTCAAAGCATCCTTTCCTTCTTCAACCGTGACGAGAACATCTTCCTTTGTCCATGTGGATGGAGTGACTGTAACGGAAGGAGCAGTCGGACCCGTCGTATCTTTAATCATCTCTCCAGCGGATATAAATGGGGTCTGTATCCCTTCACCATTCATTGCCGCTACAAATACTTCATATTTTCCGTCCGCGAGTCCAGTCAGGGCAAACTCTGTACGTGTGGAGGTTGTTGTTCCTGATGCAAGGACCTGCCCGCCTGAACTGCGTATTTCCGTTTTGTATTGGGTGCCTGCAGGGTTGCTATTATTATTCCAACTCGCTGTAACGGAGTTGCCTGATTGTGTCACAGCCGCCGCAGCGGGTGGATTGGCCAATGTATATTTGGTGGATGGACTGGAATATCCGGTGAAGGAAGCACTTGAATTTTTGGCACGTACAGCAAAAGAATAATTGGTATTCGGAGTGAGCCCAGTCACCTGCCTACTGTTTGATATCCCTGTATCCACGATCTGATTCGTCGTCATATTCTTCAGTTCATACGTAACGGATGCATCATTGGCTTTCTTATCCCAGTTCACTGTCAAGTTATTAGGGTTAACCAATGTATATGTCGGCGTTCCCGGCACAACAAAACTTCGTACCGTAAAGTTAACGGTTCCTGCTGAGGACACCCCACCTTTGTCATCCATGACCCATACTTGCAACGTGTGTGTACCATCTGGCAGGGTGTCAGGCAAGGTGTAATTGGTGTTGAACGACTGATTCGAACCTGTCGCAGTCATCTGTGTCAGAATGTTCTCTGACCCACCATCAATGGACCATTTCACGGTCAACAGGTCACCTACATCCGTATCTCGCGTTGTACCGGAGATCTGAAGTTGCTCGCCCTTGTAATAGGTTTGACCCGAAGAGGGTGCTGTTAGTGAAAATGAAGGCGGAACATTTTTGGGGCCAATCCCCACAATGGTCGAAAATTTGCGCGAAGCCTGATTCGCTGTTGCCTTGGCATTCCACCAGAATTGAGCAGCTGTATCACTCGCCGTTACGGTCTGGCCTGGACTGAATGTCGAAGGTGAAGAACCCCCTGTAAGTTGCGCGCTGTCCGGACTGCTGTACTGGCCCATATATATGCGATCTGCATTCACAACATTGTACGTATTCGCATAAAAAGCCGTGACCTGAACACCACCACTATAATTGCGCCATCCATTCTCAATGACTTCAAACGGAGAAGCATCATTGCCATTCACCATCGTGTCCCAATAAAATGTTCCACCCAAATTCAGTGCCGACCCGCTGCGATTGATGGCTTCCAGTTCCACTTTCATGTAACCGCCCTGTGATGTGGCGTTGACGATGGATACTCGCAAAATATATTCGACATTGTCCTTTTGCCGGGACATTTCAATCACATTATTGTTAATTCGGTAATAATTAAGCGGTAATGTTTTGAAGTTCACGGGTGATCCATTGTGGTCGATAATCGTAGATACATTCCCTGTATCGCCACCGTAAAATACATTCGTGTTCGGTAGTAATACAATTCTGTATTTACCGTCACTGTTCATCTCCACTTTCACTTTGGAGGACTGTACAGCCTTCATGCTGGATGTATCGGCTACAACCCCAATCGTTTCAACCGTTTCAGCCATTACCGTGGCTACACCCCATTCAAGTAACAGGGCTTGAGGCGACAATAATGCAAATGCCAGCACCACTTTGGTTAACTGTTCCGCTTGTTTCTTCACTCGTTTTCCTGATTTCTTCAACGTCTGCTCTCCTTTTTGGCACACCAAAAAAGGGAGGCACCCCAACAAAGGAACGATGTCCTAAGTTGGGGTGCCTCCCCTAACAAGTGTCATTTTTTCTTGATTATAACGATTCAGCTCATGAATGTAAACAGTTGATCATGAACGTCTTACTTCTCATTTCTCATCTCTGATCTTCAATAACGCCTCGTCCAACGCGCCAACGACCTTGTCACACCACACATCAAATTCCGGATCTTCGGTCTGTAATTCAGGATGCTCCAGAATGTGCTCAATCGTACTTCGAATGCCCTGATCAGCTCTTGTAGTCGCTACAAATTCCGGAACAAGCCGTTTCAGCTTACTGTTATCGAATACAACGGTATTGGCTTTGTCACCTAGCAACCCGCCGCGCAAATCCTGGTCACTGCATGCTGCCAAGAACTCGGAGGGTACATGTACCGCATGAAGCTTAACGCCCAGCACGCTGGCTATAATCTCATGAATCTGATTCCACGTGACGGATTCATCTGAGGTGATATGTACTGATTCACCAATGGCATGGATATTTCCCATAAGCCCGATAAACCCTTTGGCAAAATCAGTATTGTGCGTAATGGTCCACAGTGATGTGCCATCTCCATGAATGATAACGGGTTTTCCTTCACTTATGCGCTTGAGAACCTGCCAACTGCCTTGAGCACCATGAACTCCGAGAGGTACGGATTGGTTCCCATACGTATGGCTCGGACGCACAATAGTCACCGGAAAGCCTTGCTCGCGGTATTGTTTCATCAGATAGTCTTCACACGCAATCTTGTTGCGAGAATACTCCCAATATGGATTCGATAATGGCGTCCCTTCCGTGATCCGGTAATCAGCCAAAGGAGTCTGATACGCCGATGCTGAACTTATAAAAATAAACTGCTTCGTTTTATCCTTAAACAAACGGTAATCTCTCTCCAATTGAGACGGTACAAAGGCGATAAAGTCTGCCACAACATCGAATTCCAGATCAGCAATCAGTTCCGCTACACGTGCCTCGTCATTAATATCGGCTTGAAGTACGTTGACTTCTGCCGGCAACTCATCGTTCCGATTACCGCGATTAATCAAATAAAGCTCACAGCCTTGCTGTGCAAGCATCTCCGTAATGGCCGTACTGATGGTGCCTGTCCCTCCAATAAATAGCGCTTTCATTTCGCCACCTCCTGATCGATTTTACCCACTTTTCCATGATATCACGCACCAAAAAAAGGAGCAAAGCTCGGTGACCCGAAACTTTGCTCCTTCTGCTTATACGACCTTAATCGTTGCGTATATCATGTACATACCGCAGTGAATCTCGTATTCGCCCTTCGGCAGATCTTTGTCGACCGTATAATAATTAGGCCCCTTTTGCATGTATAGATCCATGCCAAGCTTTTGTGATCCCACCGATTTGACATGTGTCACGGACCGGGTCAGAATAAAGTTGATTTTGGTCGGTACACCAGCTTTCACCTCGATAACGTCTGGTCCAAAACCATCGTTGCTCACGTCCACATCAATGACTTCATATCCCTTCAAATCCTCCGGAGTCTCAGCTTGTGCAGTTACCGCACTTCCCGATCCCGGGGATAGGTCTTTGCCCATAAAATAAACCAAAAATGATCCAAGCAGTACAACAACGGTCAGACCCAGCGTCAACCAAGGCCATGTTTTTCCAAACCAGCTTTTCATATAAACACTCCTCATTCGATGTCCCATCAATATTCAATTCACAGACGGATGTATTCTTTAAGCATACCTGATTCGCATGACAATGAAAATGACCCCTCTGGGCTATTGTGGTGAGCTATATAAGTGGAACTAAAGAATATTTACACTGGACACTCCGATGACAGAACAACCTTTCGATCGCTGTTATCCCCAGATTTTTTGATTTCCTTTTCAAAGGGTAAAATCCGAGAATAAAGGCACAGTATATGCTTCCGATGCAGCTTTCTTTCAGAAAGCTTTTAGCTTCGCTTCTTCAGGTTATTTCTGTCCTCTCCGTTTCGTGTAAATGTTTAGTTCAATTTATATAGAAAATTTAAATAAAAAAAGCCTGATTTCTCAGGCTTTACTACGGTTATTCCCGTTCATGTTTCGCCATATCCCTTTTCGTATAACTCAGGAATAGATCGGGGTACTTCGACTTCGTCTCATGCGTAATTTGTACAACTCTGGCAGGGCTACACCAATGAGCACAATGATAACCCCGAACCATTGCAATCCGCTGACATGCTCATGGAGCACGATAGAGGATAGCAGTACTGCAATTGGAAGCTCCACTGCACCCAGGATTCCGGCCATGTCACCACCAATATGTGGAACGCCGATAGCGAACAATACTGGCGGAATGAAAGCCCCGAAGAATCCAAGCAGCAATCCAAATACAAGCAACTGGCTCCAGATCAATCCGTTAAAGAGGAATGTCGGTGGGAACAAAATGCACAGCAGGATCAATCCGCCTGTAACCATCCACGCACTGCGGAAGGCCGGATGTGCCGAAGGAACTGCTTTGCCGCTGAACAATACAAACAGGGAATAACTAACGGCTGCCATTAGTCCAAGAGCAATACCTAGACCGTTGAACTCACCCAGTCCCTGTTCCAGGAAACCGGCTGCCAGCAAAGTTCCGCCGAACAGAATGATCAACGTCAGGAACGTGACTTTATCTGGACGTTGACGTTTGCTAATCGCCTGAATCAATACGCTAATCCATGTGAACTGGAACAACAGGATTATGGCAAGTGAAGCCGGGATATAACGTAAAGACTGATAATACACGAGACCTGTGATTACTGTTGGTGTTCCGGCAGCCATCAATAACAGACGTTGTTTCCACGTCAACCGTTTGAATACCTGTGCCACGGCTCCTGATGATTTGCCGTTTGCCTGTGACTTGCGTTTGGTTCTAAACCGTGTGTAAAGCGCCAGCATCCAGGATAGGAGAAAACCCGTAATCAGCTGTGTTCCCACAACTTCTCCAAGTTTGTACCCTTCGCCGTACGCCAGAACCACAATCGTGGATAATATGCCATAGCTCATCGCTCCTGCGAGAACGGACAGATAATATTTCATTTGTGAATAAACCTCCTGATGATCAAAAAAGTACGTCCGCATGTTTGGTTCATGCCAAGGTCACAGACACCATGCAAATGCAAAAAATCCTAACTACGAGCAAGGAATACATCGATTCCTTGGCATCGTAGTTAGGAAGTATAGGCTTCCCGTAGAGACCCTCGCCCTGTGTACACTTTCGGCCTGCGAGGTTATACGAAATGATATATGCAATTTGATGTAATTCGTGTGTGACGACTTTTCATATATTACATGGGAGGTGAGATGGTGTCAACCCTATTCCGTATAAAAATATTATTACGCAAAAACGTCATGTTCACTTGGAGCCTGAAGAGTCCCACTCCAATGTTTGCTGTAAACCTGCCTTCAATCCATCCAAATCCAGCCCATCCACGGCAAAAGCCTCACGGATCAAAGGAGGCGCGACGAATTCATCATACTTGCCCAGATAAGGTGCTTCGTCTTCAGCAAGTAACGCAGATGCGTCTTCAGCCGTCCGACACTCACTCATAATCTCGGCTAACAATGTTCGTTCATCGACCTTGCCCGACACCGCAAAATAATAGGGCTCCATAGGCACAACCGAACGCAAGGCAAGTTTCTTGGACAGGTTATGCTTCATCAGTCGTTCCAATGTACGGAACGATTTACTTCCCACCCAAGGAAGAACATACATCGAATCTCCCCCTGCCGGAATGACGACCTGCTTCAGCAGACCGCTTTCACGAGCGAGTCGGCGTGCCCGTTCCAGTCGATTGACGGCTTGCGGTGACAGGTAGGGATAGATGGTCGAGTCGGATAACACTTCACGCATTTTCTGTACTACCGACGTATGAATATCTCCTCCCGCGCCAAGCCATAACGTATCTACCTTACCTTTTGCAGACTTCACATACACAGCCTTGTGCTTGTGATCGACCTCTTCCACTTTCCACAGTTTGCCTGCGAGCGAGAAGCAATAGCCAGGTGGGGGCACAGTTGTAATCGAACCAATCTCTTCAGATCCGTTCAGTACTTTATGCTCTTCATCATCCTTGAAGACTGCGTAGAAGCGATAATTATTCACGATTTTCTCACCGGTCAGACCGATGATCAACGTTCGATCCTCTGTCCATTGCAGATGATCTGTATCGATGAGGTAATTCAGGAATACCTGATATTGATCAGGTCTAATCAACGCAAATGGGGCCAGCGAAAGGATAGCTTCCTCAAGGTCCCTCGGCTCCGCCTCTCCCATGCTTTTCAGCATGCTCATCGTCTGATGATAGAGTACACCTATGGGCATTTTGCGAGCTTCAAGCGGTTCGACCCATTTCGTTTTTACATAGAGTTCAATAACAGCAATCGCACGCATCAACGTCCACGGCATACGTGCTGGCAATTGTGCCTCTTCATCTTCTTCCTCTGGACATACAAAAAGCATCTCCGATGCCATGTCCTCTCGTCTCCCCGAACGTCCCAGACGCTGTACAAAGCTAGACGCACTATACGGTGCACCGAGCTGAACCACACGTTCCAGCTCGCCCAGATCAATCCCCAGTTCAAGCGTGACGGTTGCCGCAGCAACAGCTGGCCCCGATCCGGTCCGCAGGGCTGCTTCCGTCTCTTCCCTCAGCATGGCCGAGATACTTCCATGATGCACATGGAACACATCACGCTCTTGCCTGCGAGCCGCGACCCGTCGCATCTCAAGAATGGTGACTTCAGCATCTGTACGGCTGTTGGTGAAGATCAGTGCTTTTTTACGATGTGTGCTCTCATAGATGAAGTCATAGTACGCTTTACGTGCGTTATGAAGCTGCTCCGCCTGCTCCTCGTCCTGTGCATCTGGAAAAGAGAAATGTTCCACCCGCAATCGCAGCTTGCGACCACCTGGGGAAGAGACTACATCGACACCTTGCTTCGTTCCCGCAGCCAGCCAAGATGTAGCCGCATCATAGTCACTAAGTGTAGCGGACAAGCCCACTCTTCGCGGTGTACAGCCAGCCATACGCTCGATTCTCGCAAGTTCGCTGAGCACCTGAATGCCCCGATCTGCTCCCATAAAGGCATGTACCTCATCGATGATGACATACCGCAGGTCATGAAACAGCGCCGGGATCGCATTCGGTCGATTCATGAGCAGACCTTCCAGCGATTCTGGCGTTATCTGAAGCACACCGGAGGGGTTCTTCATCAGTTTTGTTTTCTCTGCCTGAGGTACGTCCCCGTGCCAATGCCAAACCGGAATATTTCCTTCGGATAGCAGATCCTTAAGACGTTCAAATTGGTCATTAATCAGGGCTTTCAGAGGTCCAATATACAAAATACCAACCGATTTGGAAGGCCGTTCATGCAGCTCGGTCAATGCAGGAAAAAAAGCCGCCTCCGTCTTGCCGGAGGCCGTTCCTGCCGCAATCAGCATATGATGCGGGGTATGAAAGCAAATATTGCAGGCTTCAATCTGGGCAGGCCGAAGCGATTCCCATCTTTTTTTATAAATAAATTCCTGAACAAACGGCGCCAGCCGATAGAACGGATTATCACTCATAATTCAAACTCCGCCAGAAAGTCGTCCAGATCATCCGTATTTGCTGAAGCACCTGCCCCTTTACCCGTTTCCTGAGGTTTCACAACCCGCTCGCCAAGTAATTGAGTATAAGTCACTTCAGGATTCTGGTGTAACGTATGCAGTACATCCATAAAATCTCGTACCACTTCACGCGTGGTCAGCAATTCATCCGCCCCCAGTCGGTTCACCGCCGTTTGCATAAAATCAACCAATTGTTCATCCGTCAGACTTGCACTGTATCCAAAATGCAGGGCATGAATCTGTCGCAGCTTCTGGAGCAGAATCAGAATCTCTTCATGCGATAACATCGCCAGTTTCAGGATCGGACCTGTATAATTCGCGTACGCTTTGGTTGCATAACGACCATCAATAAGCCTGGAGCGAAGCGCTTCATAGCTGTATAGTCCGCGTCGTTCATCCTCCACAAATTGCGGCGTACCGCCCACAAATATGCCCAGGTGCTCTACCTTGCCCTGCATCGTATCATTGAACATGGTCAGCAATTTCTCATAGTTGCTTTGACGGGAGACGCTGTTTGTAATTTTGTACAGATTCACCGCTTCATCAATGAACAACAGCAATCCTTTGTACCCAATGCGCGCTGTGAATTCAGACCATAATTTGAAGTAGTCATACCAGTTGTCATCGTCGATAATGACCCCAACAGCCAGTTCTTTTTTCGCTTCCGTTTTGGTTGCAAATTCTCCTCGAAGCCAGCGAAGCGCCGCCTGTTTGCGATCATCATCAGCCAGCTTGTACCCATTCCAATAAGATGCCAGCACCTTGGCAAAATCAAATCCGTGAACCAGATTCTGCATCTCACCCGTCACCGCATAGATCTGTTTCTCTACTTCCAGCGGCAGAGCGGGATCATCCGGGCGCAGGTTCTGAGTCTGCATCGTGGATTGTTGTAGCCCTGCGATCCATTTTTGCAAAATCGGTTCCAACGCTCCCCCATCCGGGCGTGTGCGTGTAGACAGACGAGTCATCAGTTCGCGGTATGTGGCAAGTCCCTGACCTTTGGTACCCACCAATCGTCGCTCCGGTGACAGATCCGCATCTGCCACAACGAAATCACGATCCATGGCATAGTTACGAATCATCTGCAAAAGAAAGCTTTTACCACTGCCGTAACGGCCCGTAATGAGTTTAAATGCTGCACCGCCCTCGGCAATATTGTCCATATCCCGCAAGATGGCTTCCACTTCCGGTTTCCGGCCGACAGCAATCTGCTCCAGTCCAATTCGCGGGACAACACCAGCTGTCAATGAATTTACAAGTGCGGTGGTCAGCCGCTTTGGTATTTTAAGTTCTGTCACTGCGTATCACCTCTTCACATGTTCGAACACATCTATATAATCAGGAACAATCCGATCACCATCAATCAGAAGATCACCGATCGTTTCCATAGCCACATCATTAATTTCATCCAGCAGAAGCGTAGGCATCGTTCCATATTGCTCAGCCAGACGCATCAGCTCCGTATCTGGACTTGCACCAAGTAGAACATGAATCGTTTGCACCTGCTGAGGGGAGAGTTCCTTGGCAAAGAGCAGCCATTCTTCATCCAGATCAGCCTCAGCAGACTCGTCCCACTGCAACAAAACTGATTTTCCTGATGCTTCAGACGGTGCTGTATCATCAACGAATGGAACTGGCTCTTTAGATTCCTCTGGTACACTTGCCAGATTTATTTCGATCGTTGTGCTGTTTACGTCCTTATCTTCAAAAGTGGAATCATCCTCAATCGTAAGTGCCAATCGTACGTACTCACTTTCCTGCTGTAACGATGCCAATTTCTCCGTATCAATACGAATCACCGGTTGCTCCATAGCCTCAGCCTGCTCGGTCGCATATGCTTTGTCCAGGTAACGTTCAATCAGATTTGCAAGTTCGGGTTCAAGAGTCTGTCCTCGCAATCGGCCTCTGAATCCGAGCCGTTCACGAAGTTTATTTTCAGTACATCGATAGATCCGCGTAACCATCTGCACAAAATGAGCCTGCTCACCTATGGGCATATATCTGAACGATACCGATCTTCCATAGATCGAATCATCATAGACTGCTTTGCGGAACAGGATCCGCTCCACCGTACGTTCATCGTTGGGATCCCACTCAGGCAACAATCCAACTTGTCGCGTACGTTCCAGATACGAATCAACCAAGGCCATGACCCGTGGGATGTACTGCTCCATCACTTCTTTGCCGCCATCTCTGTAGAACTTACTGAGTGTAATATCGTAATCATAGTATCTTTGCAGCATATTCAGCGAGATATGCGATGCCTTATCCTGTAAAATACGTTGCAGCTCCATATCCAGCATCTCTGCTGGCAGGTATCCGTCCGAAAGGCCCATGACCTCGGATAAGGACACCTCCATCTGATGGACCAGCACATAATCGACCATCCACTCTTGCATATATATATTTAATTGGGGCAGCCGTTCACGGTAGTTCACCCATAGCTGCTTCAATTGATCATAACCATCCTGAGGATTCTGCCAGCCAATGCCGTTAATTAGCTCGTAAATATGAACAAATAGATAGGACAGATCGGTATCCGGGTATCTCCCCTGACGTACTTCCTTCCTCCAAAACATATACCACTTGCGCTGGACTTCGTTCATCACGCCATACGTTGGCCAGTAACTCATAAAGGGAACCCACGGGCAAACACCCCCCTCCATCTCTGCCCACTGCTTTGCTTCTTCTACAAAACGTTTCTCCGAGGACAATATGCCTCCACGATGCTGCATCGTATCATGTGCAGACTGCACAATTGTTGAACGATCAGGAACCGGAACAGCTGCTGTTTCAGGTTCTTCACTCAGATCTATCTCCATAAATTCCAGTTGTCTTGAATTGTCTTTCATAGAACGTTGTCTCACCCTCCTCCAAGACAGAATACGAACAAGTGTATCCATAGGGAACATTATAACACTTGTCCTGTGTCTGCGGTGACGAAATTAAGACATTCCTGGGCACAAAAAAAGAGAGCATTTCTGCCCTCTTTTTGGTTCATCTCTATAAGACTTTGATAATACAGGTGTATTCCTTTCAGCAGTAAGGGTACATACCCTAAAATTAGACAACGATCGCCCGATTCTTCCCTTCACTTTTCGCTTGAGCCAATGCTCGACTCGCTTTTTCGATCAGTTCGGATGCATTGGAATTCTCATCTGGTACCAGTAC
This sequence comes from Paenibacillus sp. SZ31, assembly GCF_012912005.1. Taxonomy (GTDB): domain Bacteria; phylum Bacillota; class Bacilli; order Paenibacillales; family Paenibacillaceae; genus Paenibacillus. The sequence continues at coordinate 165,747 of NZ_JABBEA010000011.1, read as the reverse complement.
TGCACCACCGACACTAACAGTGACGACTCCACTCGGACCGGATGATTCCCTTTGAATCTGTAGAGCCAGCACATGTTGTCTGATCTCTTCCGCAAGTTTGGCTGAATATTGTGACGTTGTGCTCTTCAATTTCAGCATAAATGTACCTCCGCGAAGACGAGAGATCTGCGCTTCATGCTGTTCGCTAACCACGGTAAGCACCTCACCGATCCATTGCAGACACAGGTCGCCTCCTTGAAGGCCGTAAGCTGCATTATACGAACGGAAATCATCAATATCTATAATGAGCAGTCCCAGACTGCATTTTTCCTGTAAACAGTCATCCCAGTCAGCCTGAAGCTGTGACTTGAACACTGTCTGGATCGGCATATCCGTTAACGGATCTGTCGTCAGATAACTCTGCAGCTGGCTCGTCGTTTCGGTGTAATTGTCCTGTTCATGGTGGGACGTTCCACTGTGCAGTAGGACCATCACAGATGGCTTGCCCGCATGCGTAACAGAAGCAAGTGTAATTTCAAGCAACAATGAGGTACCTGCCGCTGTGGTAAAATACGACTGGCTGGTGATCAAACTTGTGTTATTGTGCTTTAATTCCTCAAAATTCTGTTGCAACGTGACTCTCGTTTTATCCGGTACAAACTCTCTGAAGTCCTTGCCCGTCAGGCTTTTGGCACTCTCGAACCCGAGCAGCTCAGCAGCCTTCGTATTACAGTAGATAATCTGACCGTCAGTCAAAGTAAAGAATGCCACGGGCGAGTAATCCATTAACTGCAAGTAACGCTGTTCATTTTGTCGCAAAATACGAGCATTCTGCAGCGCTTGTTCTTCGGCCTGAACCAACTGGTTCTCTGTCTGCCGACGTACAATGGTTTTGAGTAAAGGTAACACGCTCAGCTCTTTGGATGTCCATGGATACGAAGTTGATTTTACAACCTCACGCCATTTCTCGAATGATTTACGCGGAGATAACCGCATGCCATCATCCGTCTTGAGCACTGCCTTCGCGGGGTCACCTGCCCAATCAACAACCTGTACGACTTCAGGTCGGAACCAGAGCATGTAGTTATGCTGTCCAGGCGAAATGGCAACATAAATAACCCCGGATGCCTTATCTTGATAAGCTTTGGACGTCTCATACTCTAAACTCAGCTTCGACGTATGATAACTATAATCCTCGGACTTTCCTGCAAGCCAACCTGCCAGTTCACGAATCTGTCCGCTGTTTGGCGTTTCACCATACAACAACAACTTGTCCTGGTAACAGATTGCTGCTCCTGCAGCACCCATCAGATTTAACACCGTCTCTTCTTCTCCCTGTAATTCCTCAAGTACTCGGGCAGGACTTGTGTTACCGATAAATATATTGGCAATTCGTGAAGCGGCTTCACGTGATTGGATCTCTGCTTGATAATCATCGAGTTGCTGACGCTGGAACAATTCATTCGAGAAGAACGCACCCAGAAAATTGCACAGATTCCGTACGCGATGGGGTACATATCTGGCCGAATAATGATGGCATGTGATGAGTCCCCACAGTTGATTGTTATGAATAAGAGAGATCGTAACGGTCGCACCTACACCCATATTATGCAAATATTCGATATGAAGAGGAGATACGCTGCGCAGGACCGAAAGACTCAAATTTAGCGGTTTGCCTGTGAGCGGTTGGAGCATAGGCACAATCTCGACGGGTGTATAATCGACATTCACAATGGTTCGCAGCCAATTGCGAAGATACAATTCCCGAGCCTGTTTTGGAATATCCGAAGCCGGATAGTGGTGTCCAAGGAATGGTTCGAGTTCTTGTTCACGTGCTTCAGCAATAACTTTACCGTTCCATTGCTCGTCAAACTCATAGATCATGACTCGGTCATAACCGAGCATTTCCTTCACCTGTTCAGCCGCAATCTGACTTGCTTCCACGCGACTGTCTGTACTTTTGATCCGACCGAAAAATCGGGATATCCATTCAAAGTCGGTGGTTTCCATGTTTTCTTTTTCATAGAAAGGTTCGATCTCCAGAATAAGCAGGCCTTCACTTTCATGAAGAACAGAAGAAAAGATCCGGTCTTCACCGGATACCCTAATGGTCAGATCCATGTAATGCAAATCAGAGGTTACAGCTGCATTGAAGCTGCTACCCAACAGTTTGCGTACATCATGCTCGCCGATCAGATTTTCCAAAGGCATGCCCAAAACGTCCTCATAGGCAATACTCAGATGGTCCTCCGTATTTTGGCTACACTGAACAATGGTTGGCGTATGACTGGTATTGATGGCCAAAAGCACACCATGAGGTTGAATAAAGCCGGGGATATGAATCGGTTCTTTATCACAGTTATTCAGGTCTATCGGATCATTCGTGTATGTTCCCTGATGAAGCAATGTGCGGTTCAATAAATTTTGTTCTTTCTTGGACTTTGGTTCGGCCATAGCCAGGAAAATCCCCTCTCATGATGTTATATAAGTTGAATTAATGATTACTTCAACTTATATAGATACCTTTTAAAATATGAAAAAAAAGTCCGCCCTACGTATTAATCCATTGATCTAACAGTCGGAATGTCTCTGATGCACTGTGTACCATGTTGTCATGATCTTCTGGAGTACTGATGGACTGCTGCAGCAAACCCATAAACTCGCTCCATCTTGTTCTAGTCTCTGTACCATAGGCATTGAAATATTCCAATCCACGATCAGCTTCAATGGGCAGGAACTGCGACAAACGTTTGGTCATAATCTGTCCACCGTTCGTGGACCCCTCAATTACATACAGATATCCGAACAAACCGGCAGGTGTTGAAATATCCGGCAGTTCTTCACAGAGCGGAAGTTGGCTGATTTCCTCTTCACTTGCACCCAGATTTCGTAAATCTTTTTCCAACAGTCCAGCCTTGCCTCTAATATCGATATCCAATCCCGTACTTCCCCAGAAAGGCTGCTGTACAGCCTGATCTTCCAGCGGTTTCAGGAATCCATAAAATTTCTCTAAATATGTTCTATATTCTTCTATAGTCACAGTTTGATTCATAATGGCTTTCGCATAAGGGTTCTGTTCTACTTGTCTGTGATAATGAGCTGTCTCGCTCTTCAGACGTTCCATAATATTTGTTGATGTCATCGTAGTTATCCCCTTTCACAATCTGTTCTGTATATGCAAATTCATGCTTATCCTCAATCGAATCTCATTGTGCCTGAAAATAGAACTACTTGCGCTGCAATCAGCTCCATTAATGAAGACAAAGACTCTATGTAAGTATACTTATTCTTGTTAGAGAAAACTATATGAATCCTACATGTCTACGTCCCCAATACTTTCCTTCGTTGTTATCTTAACTGACCTGATGTCTCTATGTACTAGTATTAACCGCAAACCGTAAAAATGACCCCTATAATCTGGAAGGCAGTAGATTTCAGATGTCAACATGGTACACTACCTTTATATCCTGTCATTGGAGGAATGCATCCTATGGACCTTACTGTTCAAGACATTGTACTTCATCTCACAGCTAACATTGAATTGCCGGAAAACACGGTGGATCAGCTGATTACGGGCTCACTTGATCGAAAGGTCACAGGTATTATCATTGCTTTTATGCCCACACATTATGTTATTGAACAAGCCATACAGCACGGTGCTAACTTGATCATTGCGCATGAATCTCCGTTTTATAACCATCACAGTCATACAGATTGGCTTGCAAATGATTCGGTATATGTGGACAAAAGGAAATTGATCGACGAAGCAGACATTTCCATCTATCGCTGTCATGATATCATCCACCGGTTTCAACCGGATGGCATTACCGAAGGATTGATTCAGGCATTGGGGTGGTCCTCTTATGTGAAGGAACGACTACCGGAAGCAGACATCCTTTCTTTTCTGGAAGGAAGCACCGTTGAAGCTATTGCTCACCATGTGAAAAGTTGCCTTGGGATCGAGTATGTACGCGTTGCAGGCAATGCAGAAATAGTCTGTAGACGCGCAGCGGTATTGGTAGGTTTTCGTGGCAATGGTCATGTGACGATTCCCCTGATTCAGAATAGCCAATTGGATCTCATCATCGCTGGAGAAGGATTCGAATGGGAGACACCGGAATATATCCGAGATGCCGTGCAACAGGGCAAGTCCAAGGCACTGATCATGATCGGACATGCCGAGAGCGAGGCTTCGGGAATGAAGCTTTTGGCACATAGTTTGGCAGAACGTCTTCCTGAATTGTCAGTTCGTTTTGTGGGCGAGAAGCCTTTGTACACTGTGATCTAATATTATGATTGGTTTGTACGGAGAGGATCTAACTGATTCGTTCTAATCTCATTGCCCCGCGTACCTCGGAGCTTTGCATACTTTCTACGCTCCGGGGTCAAGTCGGCAGATTCTCGTTTCATTTCTTGGATAGCTAACGAACCTGACACACTCTATGTAGCGAATATTTTCCGATTTTCAAAAGTAACGAATCGTAGACACCCTATTCCTCCATTTCCCCTGTTTTACCGCCCCTTTCTACCCGCCTGAGCATATATGCCGCGTATCTCTTCATGCCCCATCTGGATTTTCCGAGTTCTTTATTGTACTCTAAATGCTGTGACTTCAGAGCTCAGGACATTTGTCCTTGGCGTTCGGGGTGAGTTTATCATTAAATAGAAGTCGAAGTGATTGAATAAGGAGAGTACATATGAGAGGAATTATTTTTGCATTACTGGGTGGTGCTTGTATCACACTACAAGGGGTTGCCAATACTCGGATTAGCACCGACATGGGCACATGGCAAGCCGCTACGATTACACAACTGACGGGATTCATACTAGCGGCGCTCATCCTGTTGTTCGTTCGTGACACCAACCTTCAAGGACTCAAACAAGTAAAACCTATGTATCTGGCTGGAGGCGCTTTTGGCGCGGTCATTATTTTCAGCGAAGTAACGGCCATTCAGCAAATCGGGGTTACGTTCACGATCTCGGCCCTACTGATCGCTCAGCTGTTCCTGACTTTTCTGGTGGATAGTAACGGATGGTTTGGCGTGGTGAAACAAAAAATGAAACTGCCGCAATTTCTGGGCATTGCCTTAATGGTGGCTGGTGTTATCATTATGAAACTATAGTTTTTGAGAATGATTGGAACATATAGTCGGGGGTGAACAACAGCGTGGAAGAGATCCATAACGAGCAACAATTAATGCACTATCTGAAGCGATATCAACTCGAAACGGTATTTCACGAGCCCCTACGTCCACATATGACGTTATGCCACTTCGAGAAGTGTGAACTGATCTGTCGTGAAGGAGAAGCTTCCGAATATTTGTACGTACTGGTCGAGGGTAAAATCAAGATTTTCACCACCTCGGCTCAGGATAAAACGCTAGTGCTTTGCTTCAAGACACCGCTCGAAGTCGTCGGGGACATAGAGTATGTCCGTGAAAGCGATATTGTCAATACGGTTCAGGCCGTATCGCCTGTGGTGATGCTTCGCATTCATTATCAATGGCTCGCTGAGCTTGCCAGCGATTATGCACCCTTGCTTAAATTTTTACTGAAAATCATCTCACACAAATTCTACATTGACTCGAACTTTTCCAATTTCAATCTGATGTATCCCGTTGAGGTTCGTCTAGTCAGCTACCTGCTCTCCATCTCGACAGAAGAAGCGGGCAACGTCGTTCATGAAGAGCTGGACGCGTTCAATCTGACCGACATTGCGAATCTGATCGGCACCAGTTACCGACATCTGAACCGAGTCATCCAGAAGCTCTGTGCAGACGGATTAATTGAACGACATCAAGGATTGATTATGATCAAGGATCGGGCGGGTCTGCGTGAAATAGCAGGTCACAATATTTATGAATAAGGAGTTCGACAACCATGTTAATTACAGGGATTTCACTTGCGTTGCTGGCAGGTGCACTTGTCAGTCTGCAAACGATTTTTAATAGCAAAGTCAATGAACGCACCGGTTCATGGTCTACCACAACGATGGTGTTGTTCACCGGATTCATTGCCTCATTCCTCATCTCTCTGCTAGTGGAAGGTAAAAATACATTCAGCTTTCAGCATATGCAACCTTGGTACTGGCTCAGCGGAGCCATCGGCGTTGGCGTAGTCTTCTGTCTGGTGCAAGGGATGAAACTACTTGGCCCCACATATGCCATCTCGATCGTGCTGACGTCCCAACTGAGCTTTGCTCTATTGTTTGATTCCATGGGATGGCTCGGTCTGGAGCAAATTCCTTTTTCGTGGAATCAACTGCTCGGTGTGCTTGTCATTGTGGGTGGAATTGTGTTATTCAAGTTCGGTGGAAGTAAATCGGAAAAATCAGATCAGTCCACTGGAACGTTGCAGTCTGACTCGTAAACAAACAAAAAAAGAGTGTCCGTCCAATCGCGTAGATTGGTCAGACACTCTTTTTTTGCAATCAAACCACGTATCGCCTCGTTATCTTACACGAACTCTACGTTATGGTAAACTTGTTGAACATCTTCAAGGTCCTCAAGCGCATCGATCAGTTTCTCGAACTGAGCTTGTGCGTCCTCTGGAAGTTCAATATGGTTTTGCGCAAGCATCGTCAGCTCGGCTACTGTGAACTCAGTAACACCCGCAGCTTTGAATGCTTCTTGTACAGCGTGGAATTGATCCGGATCTGCATATACGATCACAGCATCGTCTTCGTCCACGATATCACGTACATCTACATCTGCTTCGAGCAGAAGTTCAAGCACTTCTTCGGAATTCTTGCCTTCTACACCGATAACCGCTGTTGAATCAAACATGTAAGCAACAGAACCACTGACACCCATGTTACCAGCGTTTTTGTTAAACGCAGAGCGCACTTCCGGCGCTGTACGATTCACATTGTTAGTGAGTGCATCTACGATGACCATCGCACCATTCGGTCCGAAGCCTTCATAACGCAGCTCTTCATAGTTCTCATCCCCGCTGCCTTTTGCTTTTTCCATCGCACGGTCAATGATGGCTTTGGGTACATTATACGTTTTGGCACGTTCCAGCACGACTTTCAGTGCACGGTTCGCTTCCGGGTCTGGTTCGCCCTTCTTGGCAGCTACATAGATCTCAACGCCGAATTTAGCGTAGACCCGGCTCGTGTTTGCATCTTTTGAAGCTTTTTTTTCCTTGATATTATTCCACTTACGACCCATATCGTTTCCGCTCACTTTCAACATGTAATCTGCTTTCTACTATGCCATTATATCTTGTTGAGCGTACTTCAACAAGTTAATACACACGAAAAAATGGGAATAACTCCGGTGATTATCCATCTCCGTTTAAAGTTTAGCCACAGTTTATCCTCTCATCAATCTCTCTGTAGCAACTACCGTTATCTCTAATCCCATCATATATAGAAAACAAGAAGCACTCCGCAAGGAATGCTTCCGCCCTAAATCAGTCTTAACTTCCGTTCATCTTACCCGGTCATTTAAGCATGAAATTGTCGACCATCCAGCACTTCAGGAACATATCCTGCACGAATGACAAAGTCTCCGAAATGCTCACCTTCGTTGCGCTCTTTGGCATATTGGTTCACCATTGGAGTCAACGTGTCCAAAATCTCGGTTTCGCCAATGTTTTCTTTGTACAGCTTGTTCAAGCGATGTCCGGTGAAGCTGCCTCCGAGATACATGTTGTATTTCCCCGGCGCTTTACCGATAAACGAAATCTCCGCCAGCATCGGTCTTGCACATCCGTTCGGGCAGCCGGTCATCCGAATGACAATCTCTTTGTCTCTCAGCCCTGCTTCGTCCAGTACTGGCTCCAGTTTATCGATCAAGGATGGCAAGTAACGTTCGGACTCAGCCATTGCCAGACCACAAGTCGGAAGTGCAACACAAGCCATCGAACTTCTGCGCAGCGCAGAGTAATGCGCACCATCGGTCAGGTTGTACTGTTGAATGAGTGCTTCAATCTTTTTCTTCTTCTGGCTGCTGATATTACCGATAATCAGATTCTGGTTCGCCGTCAGACGGAAATCACCCGTATGCACTTTGGCAATTTCACGCAGACCCGTCATGAGCGGATAGCCGTCAACATCCTTTACACGACCATTCTGAATGAACAGCGTGTAGTGCCATCTACCATTATTGCCTTTTACCCAACCATATCGATCTCCGTTAGTCTCAAAATGATACGGACGTGCAACATCCAGCTTCCATCCCAGACGGCTGGTCAGCTCTTCGACAAACCACTCCACACCACGGTCATCCAGCGTATATTTGAAACGAGCATGTTTACGAACCGCACGATCACCATGATCGCGCTGAATCATGACTGTTTTCTCTGCAACATCAATCATTTGCTCTGGTGTACAGAACCCAATAACTTTGGACACCTGAGGATAGGTTTTGGAGTCACCATGAGACATCCCCATGCCACCGCCAACGGAAACGTTGAAGCCCTGCAGCTTGCCGTTCTCCACAATAGCAATAAAGCCAAGATCCTGTGAAAAGACGTCCACATCATTGGATGGCGGTACAGCAATGCCGATTTTGAACTTACGTGGCAAATATACTTTGCCATAAATCGGTTCAACTTCTTCGTCGGAATCCTGGGAATCAATCACTTTCTCTCCGTCCAGCCACAGTTCATGGTACGCCCGCGTGCGAGGATCCAGATGATTGCTCACCTGACATGCCCACTCATACACTTCGGCATGCACATCGGATTGATTCGGATTCGGGTTACACATCACGTTACGGTTCACGTCACCACATGCAGCCAGTGTGCTTAGCAATGAATCGTTCACTTCGCGAATGGTGTTTTTGAGATCCCACTTGAGTACGCCATGCAGTTGAAAAGACTGACGGGTGGTCAAACGAATCGTCTCGTTCGCATATTTATGTGCAACACTGTCCATCATTAACCATTGCTCTGGCGTTACAATGCCCCCGGAAGCACGCACACGCAACATGAATTGGTATGCAGGCTCCAGTTTTGATTTGTGACGCTCGTTACGCAGGTCACGATCATCCTGCATGTAGCTGCCGTGGTGTTTCATTAGACGGTTGTCGTCCTCGGGAATTGCACCCGTGATACGATCAGCCAACGTTTCGGTCAGACTTCCGCGCAAGTAATCACTTTTGATCTTTATATCTTCTACATCGCTATTCGTGCGCTGTGGGTTAAGTAAGTTATTATAAGCCATGTTGCTTTCTCCTCTCGTCTCTGCGGGATGATGCAATCCGGCTAGACCGGTAATTTTAATAGACGTCCCGCTGATAACGTTTATCCTGTTGCAACCGTGTCAGATATTCCGATGCCTGCTCAGGCGATAAGCCGCCTTCTTGTTCAAGAATCGTGGTAAGCGCAGCATGCACATCATGTGCCATTTTTTTCTCGTCACCACAGATATATACGCTTGCACCTTCCTGGAGCCACTGGTACAACTCTTTGCTGTGTTCAAGCATGCGATGTTGTACATACACTTTTTGTTCAGTATCACGGGAGAAGGCTACATCCATCTTCGTGAGCACACCATCTTTGAGCCAGCGCTGCCACTCCGTCTGGTACAAGAAGTCCGTGGCGAAATGCTGATCTCCATAGAACAGCCATGTTTTGCCTTCTGCGCCAGTTTCCTCACGTTCACCAAGGAAAGATCTGAACGGCGCTACACCTGTACCTGGGCCAACCATGATGATCGGCGTGTCCGGGTTCTCAGGCAGCTTGAAATTCGGGTTATGTTGTATATATACAGGCAGAGTGTCGCCAGCTTCGATTCGCTCAGCCAGATGAACTGAGCATACACCGTAACGCTCTCTGCCACGTGCTTCATAACGTACCGTACGAACGGTGAGATGAACTTCGTCCGGGAAAGACTTCGAACTACTCGCTATGGAGTATAGTCGTGCCGGAATTTTGCGAAGAGCAGCTACGAATTCTCCGGCAGGAGTACCTTTCAGATTATAATCCTGAACCAGATCCAGCAGATCACAGCTGTGCATGACTGTACGGAATTCGGAATCATCTGCGAGTAATGCTGTTAAGCCACTCCCAGGATTCAGTTTCGCAAGTTGTTCCACGACCGGTTTCGTCACAGCTGTGATCTCGAAATAACGTAGCAACGCTTCGTGCACAGATGTCTGATCGCCGTTTTTGTTCACGGTCACACGCTCATCGGCATTCCACCCCATAGCTGCAATCAATTCATCGACAAGGCGCGGATGGTTCTCAGGAAATACCCCAAGGCTGTCACCAGGCTCGTAATCCAGGTTGGACCCTTCCAAGGATAACTCAATATGACGTGTTTCACGGTCCGAGCCTCTGCCATTCAGATTAAGATTTTCCAACACTTCACTCTTGAATGGATTCGTGCGATCATATTCGGATTCCCCGCCGCTCACCGCAGCAATAACTGCTTCAGTCGTTACTGTGCCCGCAGCAGCTGATGTGCTGCTTAATGACGCCAGTACTTCATTCATCCACTCCGCAGCTGCTTCATCAAAATCAACATCACAGTCCACGCGCGGTACAAGAGCTGTACCACCCAACTCCTGCAATCGTTTATCGAAGTCCTTACCTGTCTGACAAAAGAACTCATAGGAGGTATCTCCGAGAGCCAACACCGAGTAACGAAGTCCTTCGAGCTTCGGAGCTCGTTTGCTGTTCAGGAATTCATGCAGCGGAATCGCATTATCCGGTGGTTCACCTTCGCCATGGGTACTGACGATGATAAGGAGATTTTCAATTTTCTTGAGTCCGTTCGGTTTGAAATCTCCCATAGATGATAACGTTACCTGAAGACCTTGCTCTTCAAGTTTCTTGGCCAGCTTCTTCGATAGGCCACTGGAATTCCCGGTTTGTGAACCGAAGAGCACGGTCACTTCCCTAGACACTGGCGCAGCACTGACAGGCGCAATACCTGTAGTTGGTGCAGCCTGTACCAGGTTAGCCGGAGCCGCTATTGTCGCGCTTGCTTGGATTGCTGCAATATATCCACTCAACCAAGTCCGTTGTCCATCGGTCAACGTAGGAATAAGACGATTAAGCAGTTCAACTTGTTCTTGATTAAAAGGGCTGTTTGTCACTTGAAGTTCCACTGTTTGCCACCTCGCGCATTGCTTCGATTTTAATTCCGACTAAAATGATCACATTAATTTAATTTCTTCTCTCTAAAACCTAACACACCGGGTGTTTAGGGTCAATTTCAATGATTTTATGACATTTATCAGTTTCGCTGATAAAGGAACAATATGTGCGAATCCACCTCTGTTAAGGTAACGCAAAAAGACTTACTCCGACCTGTGTTTCAGGTCAAAGTAAGCCTTCTTTTTCACACGCTGCGATTCTGGTGTATCATCACTTATTCCATACGAGTTTGCTCATCATCGCATGTAGCAACGTAGCCGATTCAGCTCGGGTCGCTTCGGCAAGAGGTTTCACCTCACCATTGTACCCGTTGGCGATGCCCAAATTCACAAGTAATGCCACGCTATCCCGGGCATAGGAGCGAATCTCGGAAGCATCGCGGAAACGTGTGAGACTATCTGTTGCATCCATCTCGGAGTCAACCATTCCAGCCGCTGCAAGAGCTCTCACTGTCAACGTCATCATTTCCTGACGGGTGATCGTGGACTCTGGCAAGAACCGCCCGTCACCGGTACCACCGGTGATGCCGAGCGAACGCGCAGCTGTAACTGCTTCATAGTACGAAGCTTTTTCGTTTACATCAGAGAACGCATTCCCGGAAGCTGTATTCAAGCCCAGTGCTGTCATCAGCCACTGCATGTATTGCCCGCGGGTCATCTCCTGTTTTGGATGCAACTGGCTGGAATCTCCGCTTACCTCGGCAGCAATCACGCCTCGGACAGCCAATGCCTCCATCGCTTTCTTGGCCCACTGCACTTCTGCAAGATCTGCGAATGTCTGCTCTACAGACACAACGGCATAATTTCCTGTAAATGACGTTACGGAAAATACAATCTCCCCGCTATTGGAATCGTAGTGACTTTGCGGCAACGGGGTTGCCACACCGTTCGCGTCAATGGCAAACGCTACAATCCGATCCTGCTGAGCATTTGGCGATGATTGATAAGGCAGACGAAGCACCAATTCGCTTCCTGATGGCCAAGCCTTACCATCCAGTTGGAGTTCAAGTTGAACCCCATGCTGCGTGCCAAGCCGACCTGCTAACGTTTGCGGTAACTCCGTTCTCATCAATCGGATTGATGTAGTCCCATCACCAACCACATCCTTGGTTAACAGTGTTGCAGGAAGCTCCAACGTCCCCAGCTCAGTAACGATGTTGAACACATGTGATTCACCTTGATCCAACAACGCAGAGGCAGGCAGAGACACTTCATATGCATTTGCTCCCGAGACTGGCTTCAGCCGAAGTTCGACCAAGCGCTGACCCGCATCCGTTGCAGGGGCAACTTTAAAAGCCTCTTTAATCATGGGATCATCCACTTTCGACTGCACTACACCCTTCTGGTCAGACTGACCCTGCAACTCCAGAACAGAACGATCCTTCTGTGCCTCAGGTTGTGATGCAGGATTCTCCCCACCCGGGCTACCACTTCCTGATTGCCCACCATTGCTGCTTGAGCCAGAACCATTTGATGGATTACCACCTGAATTACCGCCCGAACCAGGGTTGCCTCCGGAGGAAGGCACAGATGCGGGCACCTTCACCGTCAAAGGCTCAGTCAGAGCTTTACTGTCGTCAGAAGTTCGGGTAATTTCCAACGCAAGTAGTACCGTTGTTTCCTTTGATGGCGGGACGATCGTTCCATCAGTTTGAATGACAGACGGTACCGAACTGGAAGCGATCGTCACCGTGAAACCTTTCGGCACTACCGGTAACTTCAGTTTCTTCGCACCTGCGGAAGGCTGTTCCAGTGCCGTAATGCCTGTAGCTATATCGGCAGCGGTCTGCTGTTCCGTAAGCACAGGATAAGCGGAAGATAAACCACTCACGGATTGCCCCGAAGCATCGAAAGCTTCAACTTTGTAATAGTAATCCGTGCCGGGATTCAGCTCACTATCCTTGTATTCTCTCAAATTTCCACTATAGACCACGTTATATTCTCCTTGTTCACGGTCTGAGCGGTAGAGCTTGTAGCTTGCTGCACCAAGACGTGCATCCCAGTGAAGCGTTGCGCTCGTTGAATCCAATACACTAGCATTCAGGCCAGCACTGTCATTGGCAGGTGGTGCCGCATCTGGTTTAACGATCATAATCCAACTAATCATCGGGTCCTGCGATGCCGTGTTGCGAACGGTTAGTTCCAGCTTGTTGTCCGACACGCTAATGCCTTTGTGCGCTCTCACACTGGCAGGTGTAAAAGTGACTGCACCCGTATTGATGCCATTGATAAGGAAGTTTGCTCTGCGCGATGCATTGGTCCACGGATCGTTGAATCCTGCGTACACATCGTATGTCCCGTTCGGCACATCAAATGTATAGATTAAGTCCGTGCCTTTAGGAGAATTGCTGACATTGCCACCGTTCAGATAACGTACGGTCGAGAATATATCTCCGCCATTCGAACCGGATGCCAACGCATCAGCACCAACGTAACCCCAATTGCGTCCCTCTGCCGGAGCGTACATCTGATCAGCCGTTCCCGGGTTCGCAAGTGTCCCTTTCATATAAGCACCCATGAGACTATAATCAGCCGTTTCGTAACCCCCGCTATTCACAAAATATAATGTATTCTCTGGAATGACGTTTACACGAACCGCCTGTTTTTTGTTGTTATATTCCGGTGTCGTTACCTGTATCGTGAGCGGTCCTGGCTTAGCAAAATCTTCTGCCGTCATGGCCCGATTATCAATGGTCCACACCGCTGGCGTTGACACCAGTTCACCACCGTCGCGCACATTCAATGTCGTTGGCAGGGATGGCAATTTGCCAAGCGCCACATTTTCTGGCAACGGATCAGCGATATCGACTTTGCCCATCGAATTCAGCAAATCAGGTGTCCAGCTGTTATACCACTTGATTGCGATGTCGGAGCCTATTCCAAACTCAATTGGCAAGAACACGTATTTTGCAGCGTCATTCGAGAAATTGCCACCGTTCCATGTATCCCCTACGTAAATGAACTTGCCTTTTTCCGGGTCGACTGGAATAACCGCTGTGGTCTGCGTGCCGAATGCTTTGCCTGGATCGGGATCGGTTGGTAACATGCGCACGAACGGATTGGTCTGCGTTGACCAAGGGCCAAAGATATTGTCCGCAACCGTCACTTTGTTTTCGTTAGGGGCCCAGCCAGAAGCTCCAGAGGTCAAAATATAATATTTACCCTGATACTTGAACATCGCTGGCGCTTCGCGTTGCCCTCCCGGAAACACTCGCACGTAATCGACGCCGTATTGCGCCTGATAGGTGGAATCACGCACCGGATTGCCTTTGTCATCCATTCGTCCTTCCTTATGCCACCCTGTTACGTCACTGTAGTCTTCATTCAATTTGGAGATATAGAGCGTCAGGTTTTCCTCGCTGGAATAGATCAGGTATCCGGTCCCGTCATCATCCTTGAACAACGTCATATCACGGGCCATACCCAGATCGCTTGGGAAATAGTCTTTCTCCCCTTCCGGAGTTCTGTCCATTCGGTAACTCTTCTGATATACAAAAGGTCCTGTTGGAGAGTCGCTGATCGCGTAACCCGCCCGCGCTTTACCGTAGTTTGCATTATTGTTGTATGGGTCCTTGTCACCGTCCATGTGGGCCCACATCACGTATTTCTTCGTTTTGTCGTTGTAGATGACCTTCGGCCGTTCAATGATTCGCCCTCTGCGAATATCTGCCCAGATATCCACCTTGTCTTCGCGTCCTGCATACAATTCGGAAATCAACGGGTCATTGTCAAAATCATCCATGGATTGGAGCGTCGTTAGAGCCATACCTCCATCTGTCCAGTTCATCAGATCCTTGGATGAATACACGCGCACACCAACCGCTGGCCAGCCGCCCTTGTGGTATTCACCATACCAGTAATACATATCCGTCTGTTCATCATAGAAAAAGCCTGCCCCATGCGCATCAATCGGCTTACCGTCCAGATCCGGCCACAGTTGCCCTGGTGTAATGCTTGTACGAATCGTGGCAACACCCAACGGTGCAGAAGCTGGAGATACGACGCCATCCACGGTTGCCTGGATGATGTAAAAATATCCCGTACCCATCGTCAGACCACTATCGTTAAACGTGCTTTCATTGCCACTGTACACCTGCTGATATGTACCTGTAGCACTGGTAGATCTGGAAACCGTATACGTTACATCAGAACCAGAAAGGTCGTTCCACCCCAGAGAGATCGATGTATCCGTCACAGCTGTGGCAGCAAATGCTGCAGGAGAGTCAATGGAATACGTAGTGGCTTCTGCAACAGTGAATGCTGACTCCCCAGCTGCGTTATAGGCTGTTACACGATAGCTGTAGCTGTTACCGGGCTCAAGCCTCTCATCTATGAAAACAAGCCCCTTCCCTTCGTATACCTGCTCATACTGGTCACTTCCAGATTCGGCCCGAACCACGCGATAGCCAGTTGACTTGTCCACGGCGGGCCAAGATAGCTTCACACTCGTGGCATTGAGTGCTTCGGCCTTTAATTCGCCCGGAGCCTGTGGTGCTGCGGCTGTCGTTCGAACTTCCAGCGGAGCAGTCCATAATGACTCGGTGAGGCCTCCGTATTCATAAGCGAGCTTGTAATAATACATCGTATCCCCACTTAATCCTTCATCCGTGTGTCCCAAAGTTCCAGTGTTGGTTACCAGGGAATAACCGCCTTCAGGGGCAGTGGAACGATAGAGGCGATAGCTCGATGCACCTGAGAGTTCAGACCATTGCAGGGAAACCGAAGATGCCGTCTGCTCGGCAATGGAGAGCTGAATATCGTTCCCTGGCGGCTGCTCGGCGATGGTCACGTCATCTGCATGGACCGACTGCCACTTATTTCGAATGCCAACTGTACCTGACCCGTATGTAGGATCGATCAGATCAAATACCAACCGATCGGAGCCATTTTCAACAACATACCCGCGAATGGAGGTACCCGACAGCACCACTTTGAGCGTGTACCACGTATTTTTGGTAAACGCATAGTCCACCGTTTTCAAAGTGGTATCTGTCCCGTTCACCCTTTTCGAGAAAACGAGTTTATGGTTAGGTACTTGCATTTGAAAATAGTAAAAGTTGCTCTTATCCTGAAACCGCGGCAATATTCCCGGATACCCTTGACCGGCTCCCGTGTAAAAGCGCATGGACACGGTCATGTCCGACATGGAGTCTCCGGTGGAGATGATGCCTTCATTGGTATCGTTCTGGAAAAGCGTGAAGTTGGACGCATCTGTCGGGTCAGCGAGCACTTCCCAATTGCCTGAGCTAACGTTCCACGCAGGTGATGCCGTGAAATCCCCATCCGTAAAATCGTCCTGCAACAACGTGGCGGGTATACTGTTCATATCAGCATATGCCTTACTCGGCAGCATCAGCGGTCCGGAGGATAGCGCAAGTGTTGCAGATAACATGAATATCATGGGTTTCCTGAGTTTATCCAATGTTCATTCTCTCCTTTGGCTTGGAAGATGAAAGCATGGTTCTTGAAGGCACGGTGTTGTTGTCCGGCCTGTCCTCAGCAGCCAGCGGTCAGTAACGAGCTAGGTCCACCTCCTTATTTTAATGAAACCGGTTTCATTCGAGCGCAAAAAAAGACCCGTCTTCCCTTCTAAGTGCAATGATACCCATTTGGAATACCGTATCTTCCTTGCCCCTATGCAGTGAAACAGGTTTCTAATATGTAAATGTAATCGCTTTCCTGAATTATATTATTGCCTTATTAAAGCTGTCAACTATGAATTCTTCTCAAACATTTTTCGTTAAAACCATGCAAAAAAGGCGCGAGTTCTGCCTGTTTTGCAAGCAAAATTCGCGCCTTATTCACGCTTCGAGCTTGTTCGCAAGCTCGAAGCGTGAATACCTTAGAATACTTTCGTTGTCCACGACTCACAGTTCCACGTCTCCGTAACCACGTCACGATAGAATTCTGGTTCGTGGGAAATCAGAAGAATACTGCCTTTGTAAGCCTTGAGCGCACGTTTCAACTCTTCCTTGGCATCAACGTCCAGATGGTTCGTCGGCTCATCGAGTACAAGCAGGTTGGTTTCGTTATTGATCAGCTTACAGAGACGCACTTTAGCTTTCTCGCCACCACTTAGTACAGCAACCTTGCTCTCAATGTGTTTTGTAGTCAAACCACATTTCGCAAGTGCAGCACGCACCTCGAATTGGGTATAAGAAGGGAACTCCTGCCAGATCTCTTCAATACACGTATTGTAGTTGGCATCCTTCATCTCTTGCTGGAAGTAACCAATCTCCAGATGTTCACCGCGTTGAACGGTTCCTTCCAGAGCCTGAATTTCACCCAGAATACTACGCATCAGGGTTGTTTTACCGATTCCGTTCGCACCAACGAGGGCAATCTTCTGTCCCCGCTCCATACGCAGATCCAGTGGTCTGGACAACGGTTCGTTGTATCCAATTACAAGACCTTTGGTTTCGAAAATGAGCTTGCCGGATGTTCTTGCATCACGGAAGTTGAACTGCGGTTTCGGTTTCTCCTTGGCGATCTCGATGACATCCATTTTGTCGAGTTTCTTCTGTCTGGACATCGCCATATTGCGTGTAGCAACACTTGCTTTGTTCCGCGCTACAAAATCCTTGAGGTCAGCAATCTCTTGTTGTTGGCGCTTGTAAGCCGACTCCAGTTGCTGTTTTCTCATCTCATGCACTTCCTGGAAATGATCATAATCGCCCACATAGCGAGTTAAGTTCTGGTTCTCCATGTGATAGATCAAGTTGATAACACTGTTCAGGAACGGAATATCGTGAGAGATCAGAATAAAAGCATTCTCATATTCCTGCAAATAGCGTTTCAGCCATTCGATATGCAATTCATCCAGATAGTTCGTAGGCTCATCGAGCAGCAAAATATCAGGTTTTTCCAGCAGCAGCTTGGCAAGCAGGACTTTGGTACGCTGTCCACCACTCAGGTCATTAACGTCTTTATCCAGACCGATATCCGTCAGACCCAGACCACGTGCGGTTTCATCCACTTTGGCATCGATCATGTAGAAATCCTGGTTTGTCAATGTATCCTGAATCGTACCCACATCTTCAAGAAGTTGTTCGAGTTCCTCTGGGGTAACATCGCCCATTTTGCCATACATATCATTCATTTCCTGTTCCATGTCGAACAAATACTGGAACGCACCGCGAAGTATGTCACGGATCGATTGGCCTTTGTTCAATACAGCATGCTGGTCCAGATAACCAACACGCATCCGTTTGGACCACTCTACCTTGCCTTCATCCGGCTGAAGCTTGCCTGTAATAATGTTCATGAAGGTGGATTTACCTTCACCATTGGCCCCGATCAGACCAATATGTTCGCCCTTCAAGAGGCGGAATGAAACGTCGTTAAAGATAGCACGGTCACCAAAACCGTGACTTAATTTTTCTACATTTAATATGCTCATTCATGACACCTTTTCTATATAGACTTAATTCTTTGTATATTATAAGCGTTATATCCTGCACAACTCAACGCCATATTAAAAATTATTCCACCTTTTTGGCGGAAATTTGCCTTATATGAAAGTATGGGTTAAAATTTTGCCTTAACGAATTACTACTATTAATAGAACGGAGCTCTTAGAAGAGCATCAGGTGAAGATTATGATTGAAGTAAAACAATCCAAGTTGGGTGATGGTGGTGAGTTTAACCGCGGGGTATTTGCTACCGTTGATATTGCCAAAGGAACGCTGATCCATCAGGCACCCGTTGTGCCTTACCCGAATGAAGATCATGAGCATGTCGAAAAAACGATTCTAGAAGATTACGTGTTCGAATATGGGGCGAATCATACCGCCATTCTGCTCGGCTACGGCAGTCTGATCAACCACTCCTATGAACCTAATGCTACCTATGATATCAATTTTGATAACCACACCTTTGACTTCTACGCGTATACAGACATCAAAGCTGGCGAAGAAATCGTGATCAATTACAACGGTGAGGAAGACAGCATGGATCCATTATGGTTCCTGGATGATTACGAGGAGCGTATGCTTGAGTTCAATAAATCCAATGATGATGAGGAAAAAAAAGAGACTGAAGCCCAGTCCCTGGATACGGACACGAGTAAATAAACGTACGTTAAATTCAACAAGGTTCGCAAGGACCTTCGTTGTAGATGCGAAAGAACTCGATTCACACGTTGAAGTATGAATATGGAGTACCTAGAGTACTCTATCAAGTACACTTCATAATCCGATGTTCAAACACGAAAATAAGCAAGTCCTCCACAGATGGAAGACTTGCTTATTTGTGTTGTTTTACTTTTAAGGCAGATTTGCTTGTTAGTGTTTCATTGTTTATCGTGCATCTTAACTTGTTTTAATCCGTAATCGGAGGATCTGTGTGCAAGTCTTCATCGGGTGCCGTGGATTTCCACTTGGTAAAGGCTACCTCGAACCCTGCACGCTTTGGTGAACACAGAAACGGACCTGCTTGTTTGTTCGTCGCATGGGCAAACCGTGCAACCCGAATCGTACGCCATGGATGCTCATCTGTGCGAGCACGAATGACAACGGCTTCGTTACTGTAGGAGGCTCTAATCGTTACGATTCGCCCACCCCACTCTGGCACAGGAGACAGTGACCAATCGGAATATGTATCCGTTACAACCGCTCCAACATGAACGACACCATCATTGACCTCAACTCCAGCCTTGATCCATTGATCTTCTCCGTACCATAACATTAATCCCGCCTGATCATACAATTCGGTAAATGAACTCAGATCAAAAGATACTTCAATGGCTTCCGTTCCGTCCCATGGTGCAAGCATGGCGTGTCCATCCCGATGACAGAACCCGTAGAATGTTTTCTCCCAGAAGTCACTGCCTTCTCGAGCTTCCACGACGAAACGATCCCCATCCATCCGCGTAGCAACGGGTTCCTTAGTCCACTTGCCTTCATGTAGCCCTATAAAATGCGCTGACATCGATATCCTCATCCTTCCTTCCGTCCCAAAGGGGAGTTCCTCATCACTTCTACAATAGAGAACCCAAGTCCGAAGCAGCAGTAGGATATGCAAAATTCATGGTGTTTAGCTGATCGGTCGTTAGATTGAACTGGATCGCCATTGCAAAAAGGTTAATCAATTCTTCTGTTTTGCTGCCGAGCACATGCGCACCCAGAATGCGGCCGCTTGATTTATCGATCACCACTTTGGCCATGGCAACTTTTTCATGCGTTCGCTTGTAAGTATACCATTTCGACATATCATTTACCTGCACATCATAGCCCTCTTTCTCGGCTTGTTCCGTACTCGTCCCTACAGAACCAAGTGCAGGGACAGTAAACACAATGGAAGGCATGACTTTATAATTCGGTTTGTGTTGATTTCCCTCCAACAAATTAAACGAAACCGCGCGGGATTCCTGTCCTGCTAGCGGGGTCAAAGGTAGCCCCTGCGTGTCGGTCACATCGCCAGCAGCATACACTCGTGGATTGCTTTCACTTTGCAAATACTCGTTCACCGTAATTCCCTTTTTGCTGTAGCTGACGTTGCCTTTCTCCAATTCTAGCCCATCCACATTAGGAATGCGCCCGGCTCCGTGCACGACAAGTCCACACTGCCACTGGTGATCTGCACCATTGCGTGTGCCATGAACGACATAGGCGTTCCCTTCTTGCCGTATGGACTTCACCTCCGCGTTCAGATGAACGTGAATGCCGATCTCTTTTGATTTTTGCAACAAACATTCTACCAGCTCCGCATCAAACGACTTCAGAGGCTGCTCACTTCGATGCAGGATATGGACTTCCGTCCCGGCTCTGGCCGCAATATGCGCAAACTCAAATGCAATGTATCCACCGCCTACCAGCACTAATCGATCCGGCAGCTGTTCCAGATCCAGAAAGTCATCACTATATATAAGATGCTCTGAGCCCTCAATCTGAAGTGGTGCAGGTCTTGCACCTGTAGCAATCAAAATATTTTTGCCATGAAGCACTTCTTCTCCAACTTGAATATGGTCCTCGTCAACAAATGAAGCTTTACCAAGATACGTGTCCATTCCAGCCTGTTTGAATTTGTCTTCACTCGCTCTAGGAATACTCTCGGTAAAAGTCCGCTTAAATGCCATCAGATCAGACCAGTCTATTCTCGCCTGTCCTTGAATTCCTTTCCCTTGCATCCGTTCATTCCAGTCGATCAGTTCAGCCGCTCCAGCCAGCACTTTCTTGGGATCACAGCCGCGCAGTGCACAGGTCCCTCCGAACTCACGTTCATCAATCACAGCAATTTTCCAGCCAGCTTCAGCGCAGCGGGTGATTACAGAGCTTGCGGCGCTTCCTGTTCCAATCGCAATCAAGTCATAGGTTTCTTGTGTCATCACGGTTCCTCCTCGTCCTCTTGGTACATCAATTGTAGAGACGCCTAAAGTTACAGCAATCCCGCCTGTTTGAGGTACTCCGTAGCCACCTGCTCAGGATTCGCTCCATCTACATTCACGTCATAGTTCATCTGACGCATCTCGTCATCCGTAATTTTTCCAGCAAGCTGATTCAGCACCTCAACCAGTTGTGGATATTGATCTGCCGTTTCTTGACGAAGCATCGGCGCGCCTTGATACGGTGGGAATAACTCCTGATCATCCTCCAGTACAACGAGTTCATATTGTCTCAACTCACTATCTGTGGAGTAGGCATCTACGAGATTGATATCACCACGTTGAACAGCTCCATAGCGAAGCTTGGGTTCCATTGTTGCAACGTTCGGAAATTCAATCCCATACTTCTTCTGGATGCCAAGGTATCCGTCTTCCCGATCCGAGAATTCAAGTGTGAATCCCGCCTTCATCTGCTGCTCCACCGGTTTGAGGTCGGAAATGGTCTTGAGATTGTATTGATCTGCGATACTCTGAGGTACCGCCAACGTATACGTGTTGTTGTATTCCATAGGGTTCAAAAGCACCATGTTGAATTGACTCAGCATTCCGTCTCTTGCCTGCTCGTAAACCTCTGTCCGATCGGTGCTCACTGCCGTTTCTTTCATGAATTCGGAGATCGCTGTCCCGGTGAATTCGGGATAGATGTCAATATCACCTGAATTGAGTGCATTGAAAAGGAATGGTGTTTTGCCTAATCCGGGTTTTAGTTCAACGGTCAGGTCTGTATCTTTTTCAATCAGCAATTTGTACATGTTAATCAGAATTTCAGGTTCCGCCCCCAGTTTCCCGGAAATGACGAGATCCTTCTGTCCTCCCCTCGCAAAAAAGGGAATGGTGATCACAAGTATCGCGATCAGAGCAAGCGAACCCAAAGTAACCAATGTTTTCTTGAAGGACAACCGCTGGAACTGCCGCAATAACACATCAAACAAAATAGCCAGCAATGCGGCTGGGATAGCTCCAAGGATGATCAGTGCCGTATCATTCCGATCAATGCCCAGCAAGATTAATGCACCCAAGCCTCCTGCGCCGATCAAGGCGGCAAGTGTCGCCGTTCCTACGATCAGGACCATTGCGGTCCGAATTCCGGCCATAATAACAGGCATCGCCAGTGGCAGCTCCACTTTGATCAGCCGTTGTCGACTATTCATGCCCATCGCATTCGCCGCTTCGACCATGGAAGGATCGACTTCCGATATGCCTGTGTACGTGTTCCGAAGTACCGGAAGCAGCGCATACACCACCAGTGCAATAATTGCAGGGAGTGTGCCTATGCCGAATAAAGGGATAAGCAATCCGAGAAGCGCCAAAGACGGGATGGTTTGCAGTACAGCCGTAACCCCGATAATCGGTTCAGCGACTCTTGGCTTGCGTGTCAAGTAGATACCAAGCGGAATAGCAATGAGGACAGCAAAGAACAACGCGATAAATGAGATCTGAATATGTTCAAGAAGAGCAGACAACAACTGACCTTTACGCTCGCTGAACACCTCCGTGAATCTACTCATGTCCATCACCTCGCTCCTGTAACTGACCGGACCAATATTTCATCAGATCAGCACGACTGATCTCGCCAATAATCTGGCGGTTACGTTCAACCAGTAGATGGTCATGGAAAGCCATGATATCAACTAACTCCGTCAACGTAATGGATACCGGAACAGCGGTTTTGGCCGATTTTGGCACATGACCAGGTGAGATGGGTAACATGATGGATTCGAGATCAAATGTAGACTGTTCGCTCATATCGGAACTTGGACTGCCAACAAACTCGCGTACGAAGTCATTAACTGGCTGCCGGATGAGTTCTTCCGGAGTGCCTACCTGCAAAACCTGTCCATCCTTCATAATGCAGATGCGATCCCCGAGCTTCATCGCTTCCTGAATATCATGGGTGACAAACACAATTGTTTTCTTCATCTGACGCTGGATATCCAGAATATCGTCCTGCAATTTCTCGCGGCTCATCGGATCGAGAGCACTGAACGGTTCATCCATCAATACAATCTCGGGATCGGCAGCGAGTGCACGCAACACACCAATTCTCTGCTGTTGTCCTCCGGATAACTCGGCAGGTTTACGCTCACTGTACGTATCTCCGTGCAATCCAACCATGTCCAGCAGCTTATGTACGCGTTCCTTGATTTGATCCGACTTCCATTTTCGGAGTTCAGGAACAACCGCAATATTCTCGGCAATCGTCATATGCGGGAACAATGCAATCTGTTGCAGCACATATCCGATATTCCAGCGCAATTCGTGAATGTTGTAATCATCGATTGGGCGTTCATTAATGCGCACTGTTCCATCTGTTCGTTCAATCAGGCGATTGATCATTTTGAGCATGGTGGTTTTGCCACATCCACTCGGCCCAATCATGACGAACAGTTCTCCTTTGTTAATGTTGAGGTTAACCTGACGCAAAGCCGTAGTTCCATCAGGATATTGTTTTGATACATTTTCAAACTGAATCATCCGCACTCTTCGCCCCTTTATCTAGGGCGTGTCTCAAAACTCGCCCTAACATTCATCCTCATCTATTTCCCCAAAAGTGTGTTCGTATAATCACTGCTCCCGATAATGGCGTTGCTTCAATCATTTTCACTACAGCTATCTGTTCACGAAAAAATAATGCGTTGATTTATGTCGATAGTGGTATAATAATGATAGTCATTGAGAGTATGAATTATCCTTTCACCACTTTTTTCATTTATAAAGGAGTGTACCCATATGTATATTCAAATTACTGATCTGGCTGCAAAACGCTTGACCGAAAGCCTGAATGACCAACCCGGATATTTCAAAGTGATCTATGACCTGGAAGGTTGCGGATGTAACGGAGTTATCGCGATTATCATTGTTGACGAACTTGCGGCTCTCGACGCGCAGATTGAAACCAATCTGGTTCCGTTCTATGTTGATCCGAAGCAGCAGCTGAATCTTGAACAACACATGAAGCTGGATACGGAAGAAAATTATCCTTCTTTCAAATTAAGCAGTGATTCCGGTGTACTCAGCGCTAATGTTCGTGTTCGTGATACGCGTGCCGTAACTGTAGGAAGCTCCGGTGGATCTGACGCCTGCATGTTGTAATACAGTCTCCAGCATACTTGAAGTAATCTAGCATTATCTCTTCACATCATCAAAAGTCGTTGCATCTAATGCAACGACTTTTTTAACGTTCTTTTCCTTATATGCCTCTATCAGAGTTGCAAAAAAGACTCTAACAAACTTTGTTTACAACTCGGAAACAATTGGAGAACCTATGGATATAATCCTCTAGTATACTCGGTATATAGATTCATATAATCCGAGGAGGAACACACATCATGAAATCTTTTACTCGTAAATCCATCATATCCACAATTCTCATAGGTTCTGTTGTAGCAGGTTCTGCTTTTACTACACTTCCCATTACTTCAAGCCTGAATCCTGTCGCATCTGCTGCGAGTTCCAGCTTCACTCAATTTCTGCATGATAATGCACCTGGTCGTACGATCAAAACGATCAAAAATGTAGCAACGGTGACCAATGTGTCCAGTACTGTCGTGCTTGTCAATAAAAAGAGAAATCTGCCTTCGACTTATGCACCTCAAGATTTAGTCGTCCCTAATATTCCTTTTAGCTTCTCAGGCTCCAGTCCGAAGAAACAGATGCGTAAAGTGGCTGCAACCGCTATTGAAAAATTATTCGCTGCCGCCAAAAAAGACGGCATTGATATCAAAGCGGTGTCCGGCTATCGCTCTTATGCGACCCAAAAATCGATCTTTGACCGTAATGCCAGTATCAAAGGTGAAGCTGTTGCCAATAAGACAAGTGCTCGTCCAGGACAAAGCGAACATCAGACTGGCCTAGCCATGGATATCTCCAGCGCTTCAGCCGGTTATGATCTACAACAAAGCTTCGGCAACACCAAAGAAGGCAAATGGCTGAAAGCCAATGCCCACAAGTACGGATTCATCATCCGTTACGGAAAAGATCAGGAGAAATTAACCGGCTACTCTTATGAGCCATGGCATGTACGTTATGTAGGTGTATATATTGCTGGTGAGATTACTAACCAGAAACTTACGCTGGAGCAGTATTTGGAACGTGCCAAATAAGGTAGGTTCCGACTCCAAAGTTTAGAGAGATATCGGATCAGATTAAGAAGCGTGACTAAAGCAGAGCTGAAGCAAAAGATGGGGCCGAAACTGGCCCTCTTATGCTCCAATCTTTCTTTGTACATCTCATCATGTACCCGCAATTCTTCTAAAAACCAGTGGCAATCTCTTCAGACTTTCTGTTCCAGCCCAAGAGCCTACGCCAGCAAGTAGTGCATTATGGAACAAATACAGTGCGACATTGTAAACGATTGATCCCAGAATGATCTCCATTACCACAAAACGTTTTAACGTCGAAGATTGGATCACATATACCCGAAATTCATGCGGGTCATGTCCTCCCTTATACCTTGTGATGAATGTTCTCATGAATCACCTCTAGTGTTTTATTTTAGCGTATGGCAGGCAATCCTTGTCTTATTCTAAAATAATACTTACATAAAGTAACTAAGTGTGTTATAGTCAGTTTATAAATCATACATAAGCGAGGGAAACTATCATGAGTGAGTTAGAGAATCTGGTCAAAAACCGTAGATCGGCCGTTATTTTTGAAGAAGGAATTGAAATTTCGGATTCGGAACTACAAGAGATGTTTGCCCTGAACAAATTTGCACCTTCTGCCTTCAACCTGCAGCACACGCACTATCTTGTGCTTAAAGATGAAGAACAGATTGAGAAAGTCTATGAAGCTTCCCAGCAATATAAAGTAAAAACAGCTTCTGCGGTCATCGTGGTTTTGGGCGATGTCAACGCGCATCATCATATCCGCACCATTAACGAAGGCTTGCTGAACCTGGGCGCACTCACTCCGTTTCAATACGAGCAGGAATCCCAAAGTGTCACTGAGTTTTATGAATCTCGCGGCAGATTCTTCCAACGTGAGGATGCGATTCGCAATGCCAGCCTGTCTGCCATGCAATTGATGTTGATCGCTCAGGATCGTGGTTGGGATACCTGTCCAATGATTGGTTTTGACTCGGAAGAACTGCAACGGAGTTTGGATATTCCCGACCATTATGTACCTGTTATGCTGATCACCATCGGCAAAAAGTCGGAAGCCAAACAGCGCCCACGCGGTTACCGCAAACCGATTAACGAATATGTTAGCTTCAACAAAATGCACGCTGAATAACATCAAAGTAGTTAAATGACACAGCAAAAAAGCCACGATCTCGTGGCTTTAATACGTTTCATAGATCAACGTATCCAACATTTGAAATTCATCGTCGAACTCCGCATATATGTACAGTCGGCCTGCCGGTGTATCCCCCGCATCATAACCCAATCGGAAATATTGATCTTCCTGAAATTCTGCATCAGCCAAAACCAGTTCGTTGATATCCTCGTCCGGATGGGCCTCGGCAATGGTTCTAAGCGCTTGCTCACCAAGCATGTCCCACCGTTTCCACGTCGCCTCCATGTATGGTGTCAAAGCTTCCATCTCTGTCTTGGTTGAAACCTGTGCAGTGACTACAAGCTCATTGCCCTGAACCAGCAAGCGCATCTGATAGTTGGACATCGAGCCATCATACTGAAAAACTCCCATACCCGGAACCTCATGATTGGATTCAAACATTAGATTGTCGGCATACTGCAATCTTTCCAGCTTGGGATTAAGACTATAATCCAACTCCGCCAACTTGTTCTCGGAACAGTACAGCTCTTTCAGTTGCACGTTATGGCGAATATCCAGCTCGCTAATATGATTGTTAAAACACCGAACACTCTCCAAAACCAAATTCGAACGAAGATCCAACTGTTTGATATGGTTGTGGTGGCAACGAATTTCAATCAAGTTTGGACAACGGGTTACATCAAGTTCCAACATGTAATTGTTGGCGCAATCAAGTCGCCGCAGTTGCTTATTGTGTTCAAGTTCAAGTGAGAAAAGAGCGTTATAACTGCAACTAAGTTCCTCTAACTGCTCAAGGGACTCCGATGCCAGCTCCGACAACATGTTCCAATGACACTCCACCGTTAGAAGTTTGGAATTATGAGAAAGATCCAATTTGCGAAGTCGATTAAAACTGCAGTCAAGCACCTGCAATTCCGTATTGGGACCGAGGTCCAGTGTAAGAAGTTGATTCTCTCTACAACGTAACGTAGTCAGCTTGTCGTTCTTAGCTAGACCCAGACTTGTCAATTGATTATAGGTACAATCCAACTCTTGAAGATCCCTGAAATATTCGATTCCGTCAAGATTGCTAATATTGTGATTGGAAAGTTGTAATATCTCAACCTCACGAACGTCACTCTCCTGAATGAAATCCCGCTGATCACAAAAACGATCTAACACAACTTGCCTGAAACGTTCATCCGTGAAGGCATAAGTAATATCCATGTCTAACGCCTCCCCCTCTCGTTTTGCTCTATTGGAACAGACTTCCAACATATTATTCCTATTCTATGAGTTTCATCGTAGGGAATCAATATTACCTATGCAATTTTTTTTATACCATGATAGCATCCAACATGTAAGAGAAATCGTACAGAGAGGATGATCTTCATGGAAATGTATATCGAAAACCTCCCGTCATACCAGCTCGCTTATGTTCGACAAATTGGTCCCTACGGTTCAGCCAATGCCCAAGCGATGAATACGCTGAAACAATGGGCAGACAAAAAGCAATTGCTTAACGAATCAGCAACATTACTGGGTATTCCCCAAGATGATCCAGCTACTACACCAACCCAGAAATGCAGATATGATGCCTGTATAGTTGCTACTGAATCTGAACGTCTGGAAGATGATTCTATTGAGTTTGGCGAGCTATCAGGCGGAGATTATCTCATCTGTAAGGTGAGACACACGGCAGAAGATATTCAACAGGCATGGAATGTGATCATTCCTCATTTGCAAACTAGTGGTTACAGGATGGATAACAAGCCGGTTTTGGAAAGGTACCGATGGGAACTGCTCAATCAACATTGGTGCGAGATATGTGTGCCTGTGAAACCTGTGTAAACCATGTTATTAAGAAACGAAAAAAGTGACTTCAACTTGAAGTCACTTTTTCGTTAAATACTATTACTGCTACTATATAAGAAACTAATCATTTACACGATAACGGAGAGGACAGAAAAAACCTGAAAAAGCGAAGCGTTCGCCTTTATCGCCGGATTTTCCCCTTCGAAAAAGGGAATCCAAAAAAATCTGGGGATAACAGCGATTGGAAGGTTATTCTGTCATCGTAGTGTCAGTGTAAATAACCTTTAGTTCAAGTTATATAGCCAGATTAGAAATTAAAATGCCCAGTTGCCTTTACGGAATACCGGCTCGATTGTACCGTCTTGTAACTCACCGTCGATATCCAGCTCTGCGGAACCGATCATGAAATCGACGTGGGTCAAACTCACATTGCACTCATGCTTCAGCAACTCTTCGTTGGACATGGTTGTGCCATCTTTCATATTGAAAGGATACGCACTTCCCACGGCCAAATGGCAGGATGCATTTTCGTCAATACCCGTATTGTAGAAAATGCGATTCAGGTTGGAAATCGGGGAGTCATGCGGTACGAGTGCCACTTCACCCAGATAACGAGCTCCTTCATCAGTAGCAAACAGATTCTTCAGATGCTCTTCGCCAGAGGCTGCCGTAAAGGCTACAACCTGTCCATCCTTGAATGTGATTCTCATCTGATCTACCAGTTGCCCGTTCAGGTTCAAAGGCATGGTGCTGCTAACATACCCATTCACTCCGCTGCGCTTGGGCATGGTGAATACTTCTTCAGTCGGCATATTAGCGACCGTGTATACACCTTGTTTATTTTCGCTGCCACCGCCGCCCCAGATATGGTCATGGACCAATTCAATTTTCAGGTCTGTACCTGGCGCACGGTAATGCAGGCTCTTATAGTTCTTCTTGTTCAGGAGATCACTCATGTTATTCAAGGTATCCAGATGCTCTCTCCAATTTTGTACGGCATCTCCGCCATCTACACGATTCATTTTGAAGATCGTTTCCCACATCACGTTGATTCGGTCTTCTTCCGGGATGTCGGCAAATACTTTGTTCGCCCAAGCCTTGGTCGGGGCCTTGATCAGACACCAGCTAATTTCATGATTGCGTGTGTATTTGGCATATCCGCGACGTGCGTGTGCAGCTGCCTTGGTAGCACGGGAAACGCTATCGGAGTCAATTCCGTTATATAGTTCAGGATCTGGAACTTTGATCGTCAGGGTAGCGCCGCCTGCTTCCGCAAACTTTTCCATCATATCCGCTTTCCATGCTGGATAATAGTCAAAGCTGTCATTGGAGCCATGTTCAAAACGACTGCGGGTAATGTTGTCGTCATCGAAGTCCACTTGTACATAGTTCGCACCAGCCGCATAGGCTTTTTGCACAATCAGACGCGTGAATTCTAGCGTTTCGATGGGTGCAGTGACGAGCAGATCCTGCCCTTTTTGAATATTCACTCCGACTTTGACAACCAGTTCTGCGTATTGTTCCAATGACTTTTCAAAGGTTTGTTCAAATTGACTCATGGTTGTGTTCACTCCTGTTTCATATATTAATGGCCTTTAACCATTACGTTTTTCTTGTTCACGTAACTCAATCCGGCGGATTTTACCGGAGTTGGTCTTCGGTAGATCAGTAACGAATTCGATCTTGCGTGGATATTTATAAGGTGCTGTGATTTCTTTGACGTGGTGTTGCAATTCACGCATTAATTCCGGTGAAGCCAGTGAATCGTCTCTCAATACGACAAATGCTTTGACAATATTGCCGCGGATCTCATCCGGACTCGCAACCACGGCGCATTCCTTCACGCTAGCGTGTTTCATGAGTGCTTCTTCCACTTCGAATGGTCCAATCGTGTAGCCCGAACTGATGATGATGTCATCACTGCGTCCTTCAAACCAGAAGTAGCCTTCTTCATCTTGGCGTGCACGGTCTCCTGTTACAAAATAATCACCACGCTGACTCGATTCCTTCCGTCCCTCATCCTGATAATAGGACCGGAACAAAGCCGGCATCTCTTTGTGCACCGCGATATCTCCTACTTCACCGGCAGGAACAGGCTGTCCGTCTTCGTCAATAATTTCAATCAATCCAGGTGTGATCGACTGACCCATGGAGCCAATACGTACCGGCGCGTCTTTGAGACTGCCGATTAACAATGTACTCTCCGTCTGTCCATATCCGTCCCTAATAGTCAGGTCGAAGTGACGCTGGAAGATTTCAATAACTTCCTGGTTGAGCGGTTCACCCGCTGAAACAGCACTGCGCAGATGAGACAGGTCATAATGTCCAAGATCATCCGCTTTGGCCATCAATCGATATTCCGTTGGTGTACAGCAAAGCACATTAATTTGATGTTCCTGCATCAGTTCCAGATAACGCTTGGGCTGGAATGATCCATTGTAGACCAGTCCAGTCGCGCCTCTTCCGAGTACCGACAGGAACGGGCTCCAGATCCATTTTTGCCAACCAGGTGCAGCCGTTGCCCATACCGTATCTGATGGCTGAATATCCAACCATAATGTAGAAGCGATCCGCAGGTGGGCATATCCCCAACCGTGGCTATGTACAACGCCTTTGGGATTACCAGTTGTGCCTGAAGTGTAAGCAAGAATAGCCGTATCATCACGGTGAGTTTCCACCGCAGCCATCTCGTCAGGTTGATTTTGCATTAACTCATGCACATTAACCCAACCTTCAGCAGGTACGCCAACTTCACCATTCGGTGATGCTACGATGCGATGTGCCAGTGATGGCAGATCGGCGTCCATCTTTTCCACTTCCGAGGTCGTCTCGGACCATACAATAACAGCCCGCGCCTCAGAGTGACGCAGACGGTATTCCAGATCTTTTGCCCGTAACATCTCGGAAGAAGGAATCACGGCAATCCCCAGTTTCAGACAAGCAATGTAAATAACATAGGCAATTATACGGCGTGGTACCATGACCAACACCCGATCACCCTTCTCTAGTCCAAGTTCACGTAAACCTCCAGCAAGACGATTCGCCTGCTTAAATAGATCACCATATGTGATCTCTTCCAATTCTCGATGATCGCTGAGCCATCTAAGTGCAATCCGGTCTGATGGATGATTCTCCATCTCGGATGTCAGGTTATAGCTTTCAGGCGAAATCCACTGTTCAAAGTTCAAATGGAGCCTCTCCTTCATAGTTCAAATGTAAAGCTTCTATATATTATACCCTAAATCCTAGGACCAGGTGCTATGAACTAGGTTCATTCTGAAAAAAATAAACATAGGTCAATTAATGTTAACTATTATAATAGATCTTTTCCTATAAAGAAAATGACATATAAAAAAACGGCACCAACCCGGACATCTGGGAGGCACCATTTTATTTATTTGAACCTTATTTCATGAAAATTTTAACCTAACTATAATTTTCCAGTTACCAAGGATAATTACCCATGCCGTCCAAAATGCTCTCAATTTCATTGAGTTCTTCCGTTGTCAGATCCGGTGCCTGCAACGCAGCTACGTTTTCTTCGATCTGGGATACCCGGCTTGCACCAATCAGTGCGGAGGTTACACGGTTACCACGCAAGATCCAGTTCAGAGCCAGTTGAGAGATCGTCTGTCCTCTTCGCTCGGCAACTGCCTGAAGTGCATCGAACTTGGCAATCCGTTCGTCCGTGTAAGCTTCTTTTTTCAAATTGCCTGTTGGATTGGCGCGTTCTTCCTTGATCTTGTCGACATATTTATTGGTCAACTGACCGCGGCCGAGTGGACAGAACGCTATGGAACCGACGCCCTGCTCATCCAGTACGTCCTGCAAACCGTCTTCAATCCAGCGATTCAGCATTGAGTAGTTTGGCTGATGAACCAGACATGGCGTACCCAGACGACGGAGAATGGTTACCGCTTCTTGTGTCTGTTCTGCATTATAATTGGACAAGCCCACATACAGTGCTTTACCTTGGCGCACGATATGATCCAGCGCCGTCATCGTTTCTTCCAATGGTGTGTCCGGATCTGGACGGTGATGATAGAAAATGTCCACATAGTCCAGCCCCATCCGACCAAGACTTTGATCCAGACTGGCAATCAGGTTTTTGCGGGAGCCCCACTCGCCGTAAGGCCCACTCCACATATGGTAGCCTGCCTTGGACGAGATGAGCAGCTCATCCCGGTAAGGACGCAGATGTTTCTTGTAAATCACACCAAAGTTCTCTTCCGCTGATCCTGGAGGTGGACCATAGTTATTCGCCAGATCGAAATGGTTAATTCCGAGGTCGAAGGCACGTAAAATCATCTCTTCCTGAATATCCAAAGTACGGTTGCCACCAAAGTTCTGCCATAAACCCAGCGCAATTTGCGGCAGTCTGATTCCAGATTTACCGGAACGTACATATTTCATCTCATCATATCGTTGTTCACTCGCAGTATAGGGCATCGTTATTCTCACTTTCCTGTAAGGTTTGTTGAATTCCTTTTCATCTTAGACATTTTTCTGGAAAAACGATATGGCATTTCACTTTGAACATATGGAATAATGATTGTTATCTATATAAACTAATCTTAAATCATTCATCTTTTACACTTATTAATATGTTAAAATGCAAGATGAGACGAAATCGTACAGGAGTGAATACCCTTGATTACGTATATGTTTAAGAACAATCATTTTCAGGAGCTACAGCTCCTTCATTATGGCACGGAAGCCTGTACACCAGGTCACCACTTTGGCCCTGCCATGAGAGACTATTACAAGATTCATTATATTTTGAATGGCAAAGGCACCTTCGAAGTCGGTGGCAAAACGTATACCCTGCACAAAGGCCAAGGATTTCTAATCGTTCCGCATTCTGTTGTTCATTACGAAGCAGATCAAGATGATCCTTGGGAATACAGCTGGGTTGCTTTTCAAGGCAGCAATAGTTCATCTTTTCTACAGATGGCCTGTCTGTCAGAGCATCACCCGATCTTTGAGCTGGGTAATGAGGATGACGAGATGCGATCCTGCCTGCATCGAATGGTCAATTCCCGCAATACCCACAAAGGTTGGGAGATGAGCATGACTGGTTTGCTGTATCAATTCTTCTCTATTTTGATTGATCAGGCCAACTCCGAGCATCTTCACCCCATACAGGATTATTCGAAGGAAACGTACGTAACGCAGGTAATGGACTTCATTGAAATGAACTATGCCAATGCCATTACCGTACAATCCATTGCGGCCCATGTCGGTTTGCAGCGCAGTTATCTGTGCTCTCTCTTCAAGGACCAGATGGGAAGCAGTATTCAGTCGTATCTGGTCCATTATCGGATGCGCAGGGCAGCCGAACTGACACTTGATCCCGGTCTGACCATTGGCGATATTGCCCGTTCTGTGGGCTATACGGATCAATTGCTCTTCTCTA
Organism: Paenibacillus sp. SZ31; assembly: GCF_012912005.1. GTDB lineage: Bacteria > Bacillota > Bacilli > Paenibacillales > Paenibacillaceae > Paenibacillus. The sequence continues at coordinate 131,828 of NZ_JABBEA010000011.1, read as the reverse complement.
AAATGTTCAAAAAAGTGATGGGCGAAGCGCCCACCTACTACCGCAAACATAAAACAGCACCCTCCCAGTTAAGTTGTTAATTGGGAAGGTGCTGTTTGTGCCAATCGTTTATCCTATAATCGTAATTCCATAGATTCGTTTATATCGTTTCCGGCATGGATACACCGACGACTTGTACTTTAATTTCATTCACCATAACGCCGGCTAATTGTTCTACAGCCTGTTGAACATTATGTTGAAGTTCACGGCAGACCTCGTGCATCTTGTTGCCATATTGAATGTTGATGCGCAGCTGGATGGTTGCCTGATCGTCTTTGACATGTACGTCAATCCCTTTTTGCAGACTTTTGCCGCTAATACTCTTGGCAATCCCTTCAGTCAGTCCAACGGACATGGAGGATACGCCAGCCGTTGATTGAGCGGCCATCCCCACGATCTTGGATAACACATCGTTCGAGATGTGAATGGTACCCATTTGAACAGATTGAGGTGCGATATATTCAGGTTCATTGTATTGTTTTTCGATAATTTCAGACATGTGCTCCACTCCTTCGAATAATTAAATTCTATGCATTCTGCCATTTGTCCTTAAAGAACATGTTATAGATTCGAACCAAAAGAATTTTAACAATCATATAAACCGGGATAATAATCAGGATAGCAATAATTCCACCCAGGTCGCCTGCACCCAACACCAGAATGATGGTCGTGAGCGGGTGAATGTCCAGCTTTTTGCCGAATACGTAAGGTGCAACCAGGTTGTCCTGAATCTGCTGAGCGACAAGAATAATAATCAGAGACCAGATGGCAACCGATGGTGATACCACGAGACCCATGATCACAATAGGTACGGACGACACAATCGCTCCGATAAACGGAACAAAGTTCATGATGACCGCGATCACTGTCAACAGTAATGCGTACGGCAGTCCAATGATCAAGAAACCGATATACATCAGTACACCCAGTGCCAGATTCACCAAAACTCTTCCCACAATAAAACCACTCAACGCCTGATCAATCTCAATTACGACTTCACGGCTGTCATTTTGGAAACGTTTTGGAGCGATATGTGCCAGTTTACGACCAAATTTCTCACCTTGTAACAGCATATAGAACAAAAGGATCGGTAATGTAAACAAGATGATCGCAAAACTGGACACGAGTGAGAAAAATCCACTTACATAGTTGGTCACAAAGTTAAATCCTTTGTTGATATACTCCGTGATCTGGGAGAAAGGTGTAGATCCCTCAGGGAACAAGGCCTGAATGGCACCGTTTTGCTCCAGTTCTCTTAGCTGTTCACTTAAAGAATTAATTAGACTTGGTGCGTTATCGACCAGATTGATCAGTTGCTCACGTAACGATGGCCATAATCCAATGATGAAGAACACACCCAGAATAGCAATAACCAGATAGATTAGCAAAATACTTAGCGTGCGATTTATTTTCTTTTTCTCCATATAATTCACGAGCGGCCGGAGCAGATAATAAAAGAACACCGATAACATCATCGGCACGGTAATTACCGTGATCATGGTGACGAGCGGCTGAAAGATGAAGCTCACACGTGATAATAAATAGATATTAACCAATATCAGCGCCAGTGCAATACTGAACCGGACAAACGTATTTCCTTTGAACAAAATATTCCCCTCCACATGGACATTTCTTCTCTTATTTAATTTGGAATCTGAATGGTAAACACGGTGGTCTCTCGCCCACGCCGGGAAAGGATCAGCCGTCCGCCCATTTTCTCCGTATTACGCCGTGCGATGGACAATCCAAGTCCCGTACCTCCGGTCGCTGTCCTCGCCTCATCCCCTCGTACAAACGGATCAAAGATGGTTGACCACAGTTCCTGAGGTATGCCCACTCCGGTATCTGCCACTTCAATCACCACATGGGTATGAAGCGAAATGAGTTCCACGCGCAGTTCTGTTCCGAGCGCATTATAGGAAAGGGCATTGGTGATCAGATTCTGAATGACTCTGGATAGCAGTTCCGGATCATACCTTGCGTAGATCTCCTGATCAGGAACACGTACATGAAGGACAAACTGTTTCTGCTCAATCTCCCCATAGGTATCTGCCATAATCTCGCGCACGAATTCTCCAATTTCTCTTCTCTCAATCTGCATGCGGAAATCGGGTGAATCCACCTTGAGTAGCTCCAGCATATTTTGTATCATGCGTGCAACTTGAACGGACTTGTTATAGATGTATCCCAGATATCTTTGCTGCCTGTCCTTGTCCTCTCCACGTCCTTCCACTAAAGCCTGCGCATATCCCTGTATGGATGTTATCGGTGTCTTCAAATCATGTGATAAGTCTACAATCAGTCGCTGTTTGCTCTCTTCCGCGTAACGTTTCTCCGCAGAGGTGTTCTCAATGACGTCCGCCATGTAGTTAAAGGTCTCACCAATCTGAACAAACTCTCTCTCGGCCGAGATCGACATCCGTGTACTATAATTTCCTTGTATCATCTGCGTAAGACCCGAGGAGAGAATGCTGAGTGGTTTTTTGATTCTCCGTGCGACCCAATAGCTATATACGAAGATCAATGACAACACTAAACCGATGCCAATCATAATGTAAAAAGATAACGGGTGCTTCAGATTGGTAATCAACTGATTATCATTAATTCTTACGCTTACCAGATCACGAGGGATCTTCAGCAACACATAGGCTGCTGCTCCTTCTGTCGAAAACGGAGTGATGGAGTAATAGTACGGCTGGTCGCTTCGGTTCTCCAATCCAGCATACAGATCGGCTTCACTGTATTGGGTGAAAGCATCTTGCTTGTCTCCCACATGATGAATGACGGTGCGATTCGCATCCAGAATCTCAATCCAGCCACCGCTATCCTTGAGACGTTGAATCTCTGTGTCTTTGTCTTTCGACACCGAACCTCCACCGGAGTATAATTCGTTCTCCAACTCTGCCACATACACATGGGCTTCAACATTCAGATCCGGGTCTACCACCTGATCCGAAATGCGAAAATCCACGACATCCAGTGAAACCATAAGGTACACAATCAATACCAGTAACAGCAAAAAGAAGTTGAACAGCAAGAAATCCAGTGTCAGGGATGTCTGCAACAGTCGCTTTTCTCTAGCTTTCCATGGGCGCTTCAATTTTGTATCCCAGTCCCCTTATCGTTTTGAGATATTCCGGTTGTCTGGAGTCACGCTCGATCTTCTCCCGAATGTTGCTGATATGTACCATGATGGTGCTGTCCTCGTGCGCATAATAGTCGCCCCAGACCGCTTCGTATATTTTTTTGCGGGTGAACACTCGGCCAGGCTGATCGAGCAACAATTCCATGATTTTATACTCTGTAGAGGTCAATGTTACCGGACTTCCTGAACGAAAAAGGATACATTGAGAGCGATCCAGCGTCAGATCGCCTAATACCAGATTCTGTTCTTTAGCTACAGGAACCTCAGCTGCATCAAAATGATTGACCCTTCTGAGCAACGCCTCTACCCTGGCGACAATCTCAAGCGGGTTGAATGGCTTCGCTATATAATCATCTGCACCGAGTCCGAGTCCCAGGATTTTATCGTGATCCTGACTTTTGGCGGATAGGAACAGAACAGGCATGTGATGTGTAGCCCGAATCTGTTTGATCAACTGCAATCCGTCCATTACAGGCATCATGATGTCCAGTATGACCAGATCAATCTGTGTTGAACGTATGGTTTGCAGCGCCTCGGCTCCATTCACTGCAGTCTTAATGCTATAGTCCTTCTCCAGATAGAGCTGAAGCAGTTCCACAATCTCTGGTTCGTCATCTGCAATTAATACGGTGTATCTCATGTTATTCCTCTCATTTCCTATACTCTATGCCTATCTCTACATTATTACTATATACTACGTCTCTTAATTCAACCTAAATCATTTCTAAAGATAATCTAAATAAATAGAAATAGAGCCCTGGCGCAGGCCAAGGCTTTAAGAAAATAGGACCGTTTTCATTCTTGATTCAGGCTTTTCATTCTTCATCCGGACCATTCATATTAGATTATTCCTTAACCGAACGAAGCCACGGTTCAACTTTCGCCGATAAACGTTCCTTGTCATACTGCACATATTGGCTCGCCCGGTTGCGCACCGGATCACCTGCGTAGAAGCGTTCATACAGGTCATGCCTTGCTCCGAGTGGACTTCCGGTCAGCTCCCATGCAAGTTGGAAGAGACGAATCTTCTCCGGGGCTTGCATCGTTACTCCGCCAAGGTATTTGCCCATCATGGAGCCCATCATTTCATTCATCTCAAACGCACCTGAAGGAATCTGAATCAGACCACCCGCAGCAATCGTCTTCAAAATCTCCACAGCGCGAGGATAATAGCGATTGCCCAGATTACGGGCGGTTTCAATATATTTGAATTCCGGCAGCCAGTTGCCGAATGTATCCGGCTTGGACTGTGCTTCAGCAGCAATAATCAGTCCCTCGATGGTCTGCATCTGACTGATCAGCTCTCCGAGCTGTTCCTGCACATTCAGGAAGGAGTCCACCCCGATCTCCTTGGCAATGGCTGAGGTCACAGCTGTAACGAACTCCAGTTTCGAGTGTAAGCGAATGACGCTCTGATGATAGGCCAGACTGGCCGAAGCTGTGTTGCAGCGAATTTGCCATACGGCTTCAGGGTTATTGTGCAGCAATACACGTTCCCAGGGCACAAATACATCGTCAAAAAATAACACGGCATCCATCTCATCATACTGCGCACTGAGTGGATGTGATTGATCCGAATCTTTTGTGGCAAAAGATTCACGACACATCATGTGCAAGCCCGGACTGTCCGCGGCTACAATCACCATATGGGCCAGTTCTGGCAGGTGGCCTGGAATTCGTTGAACGGGATAAGCGATGATATCATCCGCATAAGGCGCTGCTGTTGCCACCATTTTTGCCCCGCGAATGACTACGCCCTCCGTATTGCTTCTGACAATCCGCAGCATGGCATCCTCATCTTCTCCAACAGGCAAGGAACGATTAATTTGCGGGTCGCGCTGGACAATCGTCAGGAAAGCATCTTTTCGTTTGGCTTGTTCAAAGTAATCGGATATTTTACCCGCAAAAGCCGGGTCATGTGCTGTCATCTCATGTCGTGTTGCATACCAGCCCGTGAGGCGGGATCGAGCATAATCAGACAATCGGCTCATCACTCCATACGTACGATCGGCCCAAAGACGAAAAGCATCTGCCCTGCTGTTCACGTCAGAAAGTGAACGAGGCACAAGAAAGGAGCGGTGCACGTAACTTCCCGTCTGTTCGTCCCAATAGGCCACAGTTTCCCTTGTCTCCGGGTCATCCACCAGATTGAACAAACTCTCAATCGTTTGAAGTGTTCCCTGAAAGGCTTGATGCCCAGTTACCTGGATACGTTCTCCGTCCAGCCATACATTCCGCTCATCATTCAAACGTTGAATGTAAGCTTGTCCACGAGACATCGTGATACTCATATATGTCCTCCCTCTCAGGCATCTGCCTGACATGTCTGTAATCCCATTCTTCTAACTGCTTGAGAAACTATGTAATGATACATTCTGTATCTAATGAAATAGTACTGTGCCTGGGATAGAAAAGTCAACAGACACCGAGCCATAAGTCCGGTGTCTGTTGGGGCATGCTATTTTAGACTAATTTGGAATACATGTGACGCAGATACCGCCAGCGCACAAGTGCAAAATACAGAATCTGCATGGAAGCAAACACCATGAAAATACGCAGACTGTATCCGATAACCGAGAAATCGACCAACTGCTGTAACGCTATAAAGGCAACCGAACTATGGATGAGCGCCACCAAGAGTGGCAGGAAGAACATAAGCAATAGCTGCCTTGTTACGATCTTACGGAGTTCGGGACGACTCAGTCCCATTTTGCCAATCATGCGATACTGCGCTTCATCCCGTTCTAGATCTGCGTAGAGTCTGAAATACGTGAAACTTGCTGCAAAGGTGAAGAAAACAATGCCGATCAGGCCGCTCAAAATTAGAATGATGCCATTGGTCTGCTTGGAATTAAGCCAGTCCACCACAAGCGCGCTGACCTCGTAATAACCTCTGTCGGAATGATCATCTTGAATGGATTTGATCAATTCAGGAGCGAAGCTGCGTGTACCCATCCAATCTTTCACGATAAATTGTATCGTTTGACTCGAATAGAAACCTTCAGGCATGCCAACTTCCTCGTTGTACGCAGGTCTCATCTTATTAAACAGTTCGTCGGTTACGACGTAGAGATAAATTTCATATTGAAAAGGAATCACAATATCGGTACCAGGTGTCGATAGCTGGACAGGTACGCGCTGATTATCAACCTCCAGATTGATCTTTCCTCCCGAGACTCCTTGTTCAACCTGTTCACGGTACGCCTTGCGAATCGCCAAATTGCTTGGTGTCATAAATGACTCATCGATCTGTTTCAACGTACGTTCTTCATACCCCAGTGCCTTCGCAAGACGGTTATAATCACTCAGTTTGATAATCTTCCCATTATTATTTTCACCTATAGGAGCATAACTGCCCTTCACGTAGGGAACTTGATTATCAATCAACGTTTCTTCAATCTGCCGAATATGTCGCTCTGACTGGGGAGTATCCCATGAATTCATATAGCTGAATGCGTACGGATTAGACATGGACGATAACCCAGGGTCAGCAATCGCGAGCATGGTGCCAATTCCCGTAAATGAAGATGCCGAGATGATGCTTACCATGAAAAACATAATCGCGTTATCTTTCATTCGATACGTAAGTTCCGATAAGAAGAGCAGATTGGTTTTGCGGAAAAACAATCTTGGGTTTCTTTTGAGTGCCCGGATCACGTACACACTGAGCTGTGTGAACAGTAAATACGTACCTGCAATGACGACCACGACACTTGCCAGTAATAGCGGAAACGAGAAGCTTATCCATACAAAAGTGAATACTCCTGCATAACCCCCGCCAATCAACAATACGGATAACAAGGCAAGTAGACGTGAGGCTTTGGGTTCCGGTTTCGGTTTTTCCTCTGATTTCACAAGGTCAATGAGAGTTCCTTTGCGGATGAGCAAGGATGATGACATCGCGATCACAACAAACAGCAGCAGAAATGTACCTGCCGTCAAGGCAATGCCTTTTAGCGGAAAATAGAATCGAAGGCTGTTCTCAACAGCCAGCATGGAGCCGCAGATGAGCAGAATCAATTTGCCGAAAATAAGCCCGAGTCCAATACCGGTAATAATGGAAGCTAATCCGATACACATGTTCTCCATAAACAACAGCCGGTTCATTTGTTTACGTGTCATGCCAATGATCAGGAATATACCAAACTCCTTCTTGCGTGTCTTCAGAAATGAACCAACAGAGTAGAGCAAGAACAGGAATGAAAAGATGAATATAATGACCTCTGCAATCATAAACCCCTGGTTGGCAAGCAACGTAACCGTACCACTTGATCCCTTTAACCCTTCTTTCAGATCGGGATGGAACAGGAGCAATGCGTAGGTGAAAAAGATCATGACGGAAAATGTACTGCTCAGAAAATGAGCCAGATAAATTCGTTTGTTGCGAACAACGTTATTAATGGCGAACTGGCGAAAATTCATGTCCTGACCCTCCCATTAGGGATAATACATTAATAATCTTCTGATAAAAGGCTGCGCGATTATCGCCGTAATGAATTTCATTGTACAATTTGCCATCCTTGATAAAGACGACCCGACTGCAATAACTCGCCGCAACCGCATCATGGGTGACCAACAGCATTGTAGCTTGATCCTCCTGATTGCGTGTTTCAAGAATCTCCATCACATCTCTGGCCGCCTTCGAATCCAGATTACCTGTTGGCTCATCGGCCAGAATCAGCTTCGGGGAATGGATCAGGGCTCTGGCAATGGCCGTACGCTGTGCTTGTCCTCCTGATATCTCATATGTCCGCTTGTTCAGAATACTCTCGATCCCCAGCTTGCTTGCCAGTTGTTCAACACGTGTGTTCATCACTGCTAGCGAAACGCCGTCAAGAGTCAGTGGCAGTACAATGTTTTCCTTGACTGTCAGTGTATTTAACAGATTGAACGATTGAAAAACGAATCCAAGCTCTTTGCGCCGGAACAGCGCGAGTTCATCCTGATTCAATTCAAACGGATTCTTCCCTGCAATCCGAAGTTCGCCTGATGTTGGATGATCAATTGTAGAGATCATGTTCAGCAAGGTTGTTTTACCACTACCGGATGGTCCCATGATGCCAACAAACTCTCCTTCTTGAATGCTGAGGTCGATGCCGGATAATGCTTCATACGATACGATGCCTTTATAGATTTTACTGATCTGTTTTACAGAACAAATCTCCATGGTTACAACTCCTTAGTGATGTATGAATTCAAAATCAAGTTACTTTCATGCTGTGTGCATGCGTATTGTACGTGGCCTTTCCTGCACTCTTATGACTACAGTCTAACGAAGTTTCGGCCATTCTCCTATGGTTTAACCTTTCACCAACATGACAATGTTGTAAGGTTGCATGATGGTAAGCAAAAAAGACGTCTTTGCCCTAACCAGGCAATAGACGTCTAAACTTAAACCTACACTGTAATTCATACTCTACTCACACTTCTTCAACAAAAATACAGACTTCACGCCCCAATCTTAACTTCAACCTGCGACTTCAGGATTTGAATGTAATTCGGACGGTCGTTCCTTCGCCGTACACGGATTCAAGATCGATCCGATGATTCATCCGCGTTAACACTTCTTTGGCAATATACAGTCCCATGCCTGTGGACTCCTTGAAATACCGCCCGTTCTCCCCGGTGAAGAAAGGCTGGAATACCCGGTTCAAATCAGACTTCGGAATCCCGATGCCTTGATCCTTGACTTCCAGCATGATGGAGCGTTCTGCTTCATATGCCCGCAGATGGATCTTTTGTCCGCTGCCCGCTGAATATTTGATCGCATTAGACAGTAACTGTACCAAGACGAAACGAATCCACTTGGCATCGGATTGCACAACCAGCGAAGATTCTATATGCATCTCTGGATAGACGTGATTGCGGATGAAGAATCGTTTCAGCTCATGGATCGCCTCTTCACCAGCATTCTTCAGTAACACAGGTTCAACACTAAAATCCTGTTCAAAGGTATCCAAGCGCGCCACATACAGCACAGTCTCCAATCCCCGTCTCATCTGGTCCGCTTCCTCTCGAATGCTTATGAGCCTGGGATCATCATCTTCCTGATCTTCCACGGTCAACTCAATGACGGATAACGGTGTCTTCATCTGATGTACCCACTGGTTCATAAACGTCAGATATTCTTGCTGTCGCTGTTCCAGCCGATGCAGATGAGCATGATACTGTCCGTATTGTGAATCCAGCAGCTTCTCCAGCGCCAATGATAAAGGACTTGTTTCGTTCAATGGTACAAATTCCTTCAGCGAATCCATCGATCGTGTCATCCGGGCATAAAAAGAGCGATGTGAATAATAACGATAGACCAAATATGCAACGTATAAAAATAATCCCAACGCTACGGCATAAGCAGCCGTGACCCAATCGTTGTAACCGTCATACCAGAACACTGCAATAACGGTGAACAAGATGGCAACAACCCAGCAAGTTAAAGCGAGATGTTCTCGTATAAACAATCTCATGATGGAGAAAAAGCTTTCCAGTTATTGTTCAGTCGGTAACCCGATCCTCTGACCGTCTCCAGTGCATCCGTAATGCCAAGCTCGGCTAATCGCTTTCGCACCCGAGTAACGTTAACACTGAGTGTATTGTCATCCACAAAAGAGTCGTCCCACAACTTCTCCAAGATTGTCTCTCTGCTCACAAGCTTTGGACTGCGGCGCAGTAACGTTTCCAGCAGAATCGTTTCCTTCTTCGTCAGCTGCACTTTGCGATCACCAAGCTGAATCTCCTGTCTTTCCAGATACACGATCAAACCGTCCAATTCCACCTTGCGTTCTTCGTCACGTACAGCATAGTCCCCATACACCCTGCGCAGCTGACTCCGAATTTTAGCTATAACAATCTCATGTTCAAACGGCTTCGTGATATAATCATCCGCCCCGTTCTCCAGTGCCATGACCTGATCCATCTTCCCACTCCGCGCGGAGATAAACAAAATGGGGCAAGTGGACAGCGTACGAATCTGGCGGCACCAATAGAAACCATCGTAACTGGGCAAGTTGATATCCAGAAGTACCACATGTGGCTGTACCTGCTCAAACTGTTGCACAATCATCTCAAAATCCTCGACCAGAACGGCCCGGTCCCCGTAGCGTTCAATATGTGATTTCAATAATCCCGCAATCTTGGGGTCGTCCTCTATAATCATAATGGTATACATGATTGGGTCTCACCTCTGCCAAAATCATATCACAGGATTGATTATCGAGCATCGACTTGCTTACGCCAATCCACAATATCTGCATTCAATTGTTTCAGATCTCCGGAAGCTTTCTGGTCATCGGATAACTTGTATTGTTGCTTCAATGCCAGGATTCGATATACACTTTCATCAATTCGGGATTCGGAGATTTCACCTGACTTCACTGCACTCATTAGCGTGTCAAAAATCGTCTTGGCACTTTCATAACTATGAGCTACCAAAAGAATGTCACTTCCTGCTTTAACCGTTGCTAGAGCAGCTTCGTCCAACTTGAAATTCTTCGCTATTGCTCCCATACTCAGATCATCTGTGATGACGACACCGTCATACTTAAATTTGCCGCGCAAATGTTCACCAATAATGACATCCGATAAGGAAGCCGGATGATCCGGATCAAGCTTCGGGAACAAAATGTGTGCAACCATGACTGCTTCAACTTGTTCCTTCACCGCGGCCTGGAACGGAATCCATTCCAGCTCAGCCAGTTGTTTTTCCGTTTTGTTCACGACAGGCAGGTCAAGATGGGAGTCCACGGACGTATCCCCATGCCCCGGGAAATGTTTCACTACCGGAATAATGCCTTCACTACGTAGTCCCTTCATCTCCGCAATCCCCATACGTGACACTAGTTCTGCCGAGCTGCCGAATGAACGATCTCCAATCACTGGGTTCTTCGGGTTACTGTTCACATCCAGCACAGGAGCGAAGTCCACATTAAAACCCGCAAGCTGAACTTGTCTGGCCAGCAATTGGCCCATTGTTTCAGCAAGCGCGCTATCTTTCGTCTCGCCTACTTTTCTACTGGAAGGAATGGATTCCACCGTCTCTGGCATACGACTGACTTTGCCGCCCTCCTGATCTACACTCATGAAGATTGGTACCGGGTTAGACTGATTTGCTTCCTTGATGGATTGCACAAACTTGGCTGTTCCATCGAGTGTCGATACATTGTTGGCATAGAAAATAATGCCCCCTACCTTTTGAGCCGTAATCATCTGTTTGGCTTGAGCATCCAGAGTCGTACCCTGAACACCAGCGAGTATCATCTGTCCAATCTTCTCTTCTAACGTCAGTGAACTGAGTTGCTCCTGCACCAGGTCGGCTTCTTCTTGCGGTTCCTCTTGCGCTTGTTCCTGTGGTGGAACGGTATTCTGCTCCGGCGATGAAGAAGATTGCCCAGTGTTGGAGTCAGTGTTTGAATCGATGTTAGAGTCCGTTGCAGAGGAAGGTTTCTGAGCTTGGCTACATGCCGATAAAACTAGAACGATCCCCAGCAGAAGACACATTATATACAGTGGTTTTCTCCATTTATTGTTCGAGGTGTACCTATAGTTGTACAAGGATATTCATCCTCCTTATGTAATGTCGTCATGATAAACCATGGGTTTAGGCCTAACCTTATCACAAGGTGAATGATTTTCAAAATGAGCGCTTCTGAGGATTGAATCGTTGTGCTGACATATATGCAGCGAAAAAAATGGTTGCTATAGAACCTGAAATATGGAACTAAATGGTGTTGTGACCAAGCGCGTGCGGGACGTGTGGGGATAATCAATAGGAGCAACGGTGCAGGAAAGCGTTTTACTATTGTGAATTTTTCATATGTTGAAATTATTAGTATAGGTAGGTCAAAAAGCCGCCCAAAGGCGGCTCATTTGTTTGTTTTTGTTTCATTTTTCGTTGTAAATCGTTGTCATTCAAGATTGGTATACCCTTTGCCTAACGTTCTTTCCCTTCAATTATTGGAGTGTTTTCAATACTTCCGTTGTAAAAGGAATGATTTCGGATGTGCGATCTTCACGAACTTTGACAGGCCACTCGGGATCACTCAGCAGAACGCGGCCCAAGGCGATCAGGTCAAATTCATTATTCTCCAGCTTCTCATTCAATAGATCCAGATGGGCATCCCCTGTTCCCTGGTTCTCGGTTGCTCTGTCCACAAACTCAGCTTCCAGCCCTACCGATCCAACTGAAATAGCTGGTTTGCCTGTTATTTTTTGTGTCCAACCCGCGAGATTCAGCTCGGAACCTTCAAATTCAGGCAACCAGAACCGGCGGGTAGAGCAATGGAATATATCTACGCCAGCAGCACTGAGTGGTGCCAGGAATTGTTCCAATTGTTCTGGTGTTTCCACCAGACGTGCATCATAATTCCCCATCTTCCATTGGGAGAACCGGAGCACAATTGGGAAATCAGGGCCAACTTCCGCACGACAAGCTTCAATCACTTCAACTGCAAATTGGGTTCGCTGTACCAAATCACCGCCATACTTGTCGGTCCGTCGGTTCGTCTGCTCCCAGAAGAATTGATCAATCAGATATCCATGAGCTCCGTGCAGCTCAATGCCGTCAAACCCAATTCGCTGTGCATCCGCTGCGGCTTGGGCAAATGCTTGAACAAGACCTTGAATCTCCTCTTCCGTCAAGGGTTCACGTGATGGTTCTCCTGCCATGCTAACGCCTGACGGACTTACCGGTTCAGCTTCAGCATTAGGCAAGTCGCCGGAACGACGCGCTGTACCCACATGCCACAATTGTGGCATGATTTTGCCACCTGCTTCATGTACTGCTTTCACTACGTTAGCCCATCCTTGCAGCGAATCTTCACCATGGAACAATGGAATACTCGCCCCACTGACCGAAGACGGATGATTAATGCCTGTACCTTCCGTAATGATAAGCCCCACTCCGCCAGCTGCTCTGCGTCGGTAGTATTCAACTACCTCTGGTCCAGGTACGCCCTCTGGTGAGAAGCCACGTGTCATAGGTGCCATCACAATTCGGTTAGACAAGGTTAGCTTGTCCGAGGTAAAGGGTTTGAATAATGCTGAAGGTACGTTCATCGTATATTGCTCCTTTGCAATTGGAAGTATGGAACTCCGCATTCACGGGAAATGCGACTTGCTTCTGTATATCGTAACAGGTTAATCCAGTTGACTGGTTTAAGGTTATTTCTCTATCCATTTTATAGTTTCTTAATTTTATTTTCAAATTTTCGAAGTTAGGCATTCATACTAATCTTATGGACAAAAAAAGAAAGCTACCTTGTGGCAGCCTCCCTTAGAACAAACTGCCACAGCAGTCCGCCCCGTATTCTACTACATCTTCAGGTATTTTCCCGGTCACCAATAATGTGGATGTAGCATAGTATATAATCCATAATCTTCCTTCCAATTTAATTAGCATTTACGGGGATATCACCGCGATTTACACGAAGTAATTTGCCTGACGAAGTCGATAATACATCTGGATCCGTACCGAGACCGAAATAGAAATCTCCGTCATTCTCTTCGAATGACTTGGCGTACGTGTCCTGGTTAAAGCGCAAAATCTCATTCCATGTTGTGAGATCAGTCGATTGATAGACCCTGTTGATATAGAGATTGGCACTTTGCCGGGTGTACGTAAGCACATATACCTTGCCATCCCGCAACAGCACATCCGTAGGAAGCGCCTTGGCATCTGGCAGATTAACTCGTCTTGCCTGATTAATGTCGGTCATGACATTCAAGGATTTGGGCAACAGCTGTCCATCATTGAACACGCCTCCGGCTATATAGAGCAACTTATTATTAAAGTTAACATTTTTGCCTATTTTATTATAAGGAATTGTGCCCGTTTGATAGGTTAACCCAGGCAGCATTTTGTTGCCATAGATGACAACGTCCCGTTTCTGAAGCTGTTCATTAATCTCCAGGATATTGGTTTTATCATTCCATATGTTATTGGCAGGATACATCATGCCAGAGGCATATAATTTGCCATTAAGATGGAACATCGTATACGCTCGGAAGCCAAACGTATTAATGGTCGCATATTTCTGCCAAGTTTCACCTTCATTATGAGAGATTAATATGGTTGGTTTGGAGTCCGTACCCAGCGCGGCAAACATCTTTCCTTGATAGGATGCCAGATCGTATACGTGCACACCGAGCGGAAGATTGCGATATTTGGTCCATTCCTCTCCATCCAGACGATAGAAGTTGCCCAAAGCCCAATTCTCACTATCTGAATCGTTGCCAGGAATATATAACTTGTCGTTCAGCACTCGGTAGATATCAATCTGTTCCTCATCCACATACATCTTCGTCGATGGCATAATGCCCGGATTGCTGTTGGTCACCGACTGGGTCTTGAATTTCGCATTCGCTGTATCATAATAAATGACTGGAATAGGACCTGAATTCGGCGCTACGCCCAGATTACTACTGTTCCCGTGACCCAAATATATTTTGCCATTATACAGTTGCATGTCCCAGACGTTATTGGCATAGGGTGTTTTGCTAAAAGGTTTCCCCAGCAGTTCAATCTTCGATGTTACATCCGCTGAACTGATCGGTACGTTCGACACCTTGGCAAGCCCACGTTCAGTCGCAGGTGGTTGACTCGTTGACGTGTTGTTTCTCGGCTTGGAGCTGCCCATAAGCATCCAGCTCACTCCTGCAACGATGGTCAAAATGACGGCTGTCCATTTTGCATGTCTCTGCATGTCCGCTTCCTCCTTCATATTTTCATAATAAATCCCTTCATACCAAGATGATACAAATTGTATCTTTTTATACTATGTAAAACCACCCGTACATGCAACAAATTCCGCCCGATCTATACAAAAAAAATAGACAATCGCATCGAAAGATACGTTGTCTATTTTTAATCATCTATTGCCGCAGTCTACTGGATTTTTAGTAATTTCAACTCGGCTTCATCTTCTTTTTCGTTTGCCGCTCTATTATTCTGCTTTCACCAGAATCTTAACCTGGTTTTTCTCTTTCAGCAGCGCTTCAAATCCATGTTCTACTACTTCATCCAGCGAAATTCGTTTGGTCACCAACTTGTCTGCCGGGAAGAAACCTTTATCCATCAGACTAATGACTGCCGGGAAGACATCGCGATAACCGATAATGCCATTGACCGTACGTTCTTTCATGACAATGGAGTTCGGATGAATCGGTGCTTCCTGTTCGAAAATGCTGACGATCATCAGTTCTCCGCCAATACGTGTCGAATCGATAGCTTGTTGCAGTACACGTGGAACACCCGTTACTTCATAGGCTACGTTAACGCCGCCTTGTGTACGTTGATGGATCTCTTCCACCACATTGAACTGTGCTGGATCAATCACAATGGCTCCTAGCTCTTCGGCTTTTGCTTTCCGTTCGTCCGATAACTCCACCACATAAATATCCGACGCCCCCGAAGCCTTGAGTGCTTCGATCACCAACAGTCCAATCGGGCCTGCGCCAAACACTGCTGCCGTATCGCCCACTTTCAGTTTGCTTTGGCGCACGGCGTGAAGTGCTACAGCCGAAGGTTCAACCAATGCACCTTGCTCATAAGAGATTGAATCTGGTATAGCATGGACCATGGATTCTGCAGCAGTTACATACTCGGAGAATCCTCCTCCGCCTCCAGCGAGTCCAAGGAAACCCATCTGGTCGCACAGATTGTATCTGCCCTGTTTACAAGCTTCGCAGTGTCCACATGCATAGATTGGTTCTACCACAACACGATCGCCCGCTTTGAAACGGGTAACGCCTTCGCCTACTTCAACGACCTGTCCTGAGAATTCATGGCCCATAACTACAGGTGCTTTTTCCCCTGTTAGCGGATGTGGAGCTTGAACCGGGATAAAGATCGGCCCTGCTGTGTACTCGTGCAAATCACTACCGCAGATGCCGCACCATTCCACTTTTATTTTGACCTTACCTTCTTCAGGATGAGGTTCATTAATATTTTCGAGACGTAAATCTTTGACTCCATGCCAACGTAATGCTTTCATTCAATTCATCTCCCAGATCATAAGTTATGATATAATCGGAAACGTTTCCGTAAATTAAATATGTCACATTTTAGATACGCTGTCAAACAAATTTCTCCACTAATATGTCTATCTCGTGATCATATCAAGTTCAATTTTAAGTGCTTCTACTTTAATTTTAGTTGTCTTTGCTGTATCACAAACGATGTGATCCATGCTATTAACATATATATGGCAGCTGATATGACTGATTTCATCACAAAGCGATTGAAATTTAATCAACCCTCAGTAAAAATCTGGTCCTTTCACGGGATACTTCATGCCTCAAATGTTATAATCAAGTTATATAACCATCGTGAAATGCATACATATTCAGATAATTCGGAATCGTTTCCGATAAAGTGAGGTAACCATACATTGAGTAAAGAACAGAAACTTACGATCAAGGACGTAGCAGAACGTGCTGGCGTGGGCATCGCTACCGTATCCCGGGCCATCAACAATTCGGAAGGCATCAGCAGTAAAACACGAGATAAGGTGATGCAGGCCATTGAAGAACTTGGATTTGTACCCAACACCTCTGCACAGAGTCTAAAAATCCGGCAAACCCACCAAATCGCGCTCGTTGTACCCGACATACGTAACGCCATCATTCCGGAGATTTCCTGGTCCGTGGAGCAAACCGCGAAGCAGCATGGATACCATGTCGTGCAGATTAATACGGCGGGCAATGCCCGAACCGAACTGGAAACCATTCGTAATGTAAAAAAACTGCATGTGGATGGGCTGATCTTTATGCCTCTGGCTTATCCCAAAACATTGCCCGGACTGATAGATAAAGCCCCTCTCCCCATCTCCATGATTAATTACGGCAAGAAACTGGAGCCGGGCATGAAGGCAGATATCGTCTCTTTGTCTCAACCTGAAGGCAAATTGGTGATGGAACATCTGTTCAAGATTGGCCGGACTCGAATTGCATATGCCGGAGCATCCAAGGACATTATTGAAGAACGCTTCCGTGCTTATGAGCAAGCCGTAGGCCATGTGGACATTTCTCTCGTCTACTTTGGTGAGGACTTTTCATTGAATACAGGGGCTAATGCTGCCGATTATTTCTACGGACTTACGCATATGCCCGATGCCGTTTATGCCATTAATGATATGGTTGCCATCGGATTGGTTAATCGCTTCAAGGAGTTGGGGGTGCGTGTGCCCGAAGATGTAGCTGTAGTGGGCGTCGATAACAATCAATGGACTACCGTCTCGTCTCCACAGATTAGTTCTGTATCCATTATGGGAGAAGAAGTCGCCAGACTTGCTACCGAGCTGTTGTTAAAACGAATTCGGGAGATGAACACGACCGACTACGAGCACATTCAATTTGAACCGCGCCTAATTGTTCGTGAATCGAGCGTTGCCATGATCCGTTCTTCTCATCAAGGACCACACCGTTAAACTTGGTGAGTGGAATAGATCTGAGTACCTTACGGCTACGGTTGTAACAGTCCCTTAAGTTCTTCTTTTATGTGGATGTACTAAAAAGGTGTTGCCTAGGGATAATCCTTTCCTGGCAACACCTTATTTGTCTTTGAATCTATACAACTATAGGTAAATGGTTATTCAGCATACATTCCTTCTAAGGTAGCAGTTGCCTGATCGGTGTTCCCTTCAGGAACATCTCTATATTTTCTACGGTATGATTATAATAGATCTCATAATTGCCGCGAGTTACATAACCCAGATGCGGTGTGGCCAGGACGTTGGGCAATGTTCGCATGATATGGTTAACGGGCAGTGGTTCCTGCTCATATACATCCAGACCTGCACCTGCAATCAAACCACTCTGCAATGCCTTCACCATAGCTTCCTGATCGACAATGCCCGCTCGTGACGTATTGATCAATAGGGCATGAGGTTTCATTTGTTGAAATTCAGCTTGTCCGATCAGATTGCGCGTACGATCACTTAATACCAGATGGATGGAAACGATGTCGCTCTGTGCAAGCAGTTGCTCCTTGGTCTCGGCCCAGATCACACCATGTTTTTCGGCTTTCTCTCGTGTCAGATTCTCGCTCCAGGCGATCACATTCATACCGAATGCTTGTGCGATCTCAGCCATACGAGTACCTATCTTGCCCAAACCGAGCAATCCAAGTGTTCTCCCATGCAGATCCAACCCGACCGTGCTCTGCCAGTTTCGATTGGAGCGAAGTGCATTATTTTCCGTAACTAATTGTCTGGACAGTCCCAGAATGAGCGCCCAGGAAAGTTCGGTCGGCGGGTTGGAGCTCCCCTCGGTTCCACACACAATGATCCCGTTCTGCTCCGCAGCCTTGAGGTCTATGGACGCATTGCGCATACCACTTGTAATCAGAAGTTTTAGCCGTGGGAGCTGCGAAATGACATTCTCCGGAAACCGTGTGCGTTCCCGCATCAGGACCACAATATCGAAGTCCTGCAATTCCTGGATGACTTTTTCTTCCGAACCCATATAGTTGTTGAATGTCTGAATCTCCACCCGTTCCATCAACGGACTCCAGTCCGCCGACGTCAGCGCAACGTTCTGATAATCGTCCAAAACGGCACAGCGCAACTTTGTATCCATTCCTGATCTCCTCCTATACCTGCTCAATTCTTAACTATATTGTAGCAGAGACAATGTAACCTGAATGCTCTGTTCTACAAAAGAGCGGTCCGGTCCTGATTTCATCAATACCGTCAGTCCAATCATCGATACGATCAGAGACTGTGCGACCGCAATCGCATCCATATCCGCAGACAACTCCCCGCTTTGTTGCCCTCGTTCTATCGTTTCTTTGAAAAGAACACCCAGGTACATCTGATGCTCTCGCGTAAGAACAGCGAATTTGGGATCATGCGGAGCTAGTTCAACCATTGTATTAATGCAAAAACAGCCGTGACTAGGCTCGGTCACACTCCCCTCTGCTCCAATATGTTCAAACAATCTACGAAAGGCTTCCCGCACGGAGGATCCCTGTTGAAGTCTGGCCCTGACTTGAGCCGCATGCTGAGTGGTATACCTGCGAAGCGCCGTTTCAAATAATTCCTTTTTATCCCCAAAAGCTGCATACAGACTTGGGCGTTGAATGCCCATTGCATTCGTCAAATCACTCAAAGATGCCGCTTCGAATCCTTTGTCCCAAAACGTA
Source organism: Paenibacillus sp. SZ31 (assembly GCF_012912005.1). Classification (GTDB taxonomy): domain Bacteria; phylum Bacillota; class Bacilli; order Paenibacillales; family Paenibacillaceae; genus Paenibacillus. The sequence continues at coordinate 112,509 of NZ_JABBEA010000011.1, read as the reverse complement.
TGCATCGCTGCATCAAGTGCTTTATCCGTATCAAATTCCCGTTGTCTAACCATACAACCCACCTCTTTATGTATCGATCAGTATTTATTACATTGTAATCTCACTCTTATTACAAAGTCAAAACCAAATAACCAGAAAGTAGTTATTAGTTACAATGGAATCAAAATATCTTGTAATAATAGCGATTTAATAGTTATTCTGTCATCGCAGTCTCTGTGTAAAATATTCTTTAGTTCAACCCTCACCTAAATCTCTGTTGACAGAATTCACACAATTAAAGTATGGTTATGCGGAAACATATCATACCAATCAGTACATAATAGAAAGGTGACATCCATTCATGCAAACTTCTTCCCCAGATGCACAATTATCCAATAAGGATCGTCCTGTCATGTCACGGTTAGTTGCTCTTCTTTTTGCCGTGTGCAGCGGACTTGCGGTCGCCAATATCTATTATGCTCAGCCTTTGCTGGACTCCATCGCTCAAGAATTCAGCCTCTCTCCATCATCCATAGGGATTGTCATCACAGTGACTCAAATATGTTATGCCTTGGGGCTGTTCCTTCTTGTTCCGCTTGGTGACCTCTTAAATCGCCGCAAGTTGATCATCATTCAAATGCTCTTATCTGTGCTTGCACTGGTTCTCGTAGGAACCGCACAATCCAGCTCACTTTTATTAACGGGCATGGCTGTAGTAGGTCTACTCGCGGTCATTACGCAAACGCTCGTTGCCTTTGCTGCACACTTGGCAGCCCCTTCCGAACGTGGTCGCATTGTCGGATTGGTAACCAGCGGGATAGTCATTGGCATTTTACTTGCCCGAACGGTTGCAGGTACGCTGAACGATTGGCTCGGATGGAGATCGGTATATCTCTTCTCCGCCAGCTTTACCTTACTCGGAATTGTCGCCTTATATCTTGTTCTCCCAAGGCAGCAGTCCTCATACGTGAAACAAAGCTATTTCCAATTACTCAGATCTGTTCTGCTACTGTACCGTGAATTGTCTGTATTACGAGTACGCGGTATACTGGCCATGCTGATTTTTACAGCCTTCAGCATCTTGTGGACTTCCATAGTTCTGCCACTAAGTAGCCCTCCACTGTCCCTGTCTCATACAGTCATAGGTGCATTCGGTCTCGCAGGAGCGGCGGGAGCATTGGCTGCTGCTCGTTCAGGTAAACTCGCCGATCGGGGACTTGGGCAAAAAACAACCGGCATCTCACTTGTCATTCTGCTCCTATCCTGGCTGCCCATCGGATATATGCATCACTCCCTGTGGTTCCTGATCCTGGGCGTTATCCTGCTCGATCTCGCCGTGCAGGCAGTACATGTTACCAACCAGAGCCTGATCTACGAAGTTCGTCCTGAAGCGCAGAGCCGCCTAACGGCAGCTTATATGATCTTTTATTCCATCGGCAGTGCGACCGGCTCCATCGTTTCTACCCAAGTGTATGCATGGGCGGGCTGGACAGCGGTTTGCTGGTTAGGTGCGGGCGTTAGTGCAACGGCCCTTGTGTTCTGGATGATCGATCGTTGTATGCATCGGAATACTGTTCGTTGAATTAGGGCGAGTTTTAAGACACGCCCTAGTCCAGTTTATTCCACACAACAATAAAGAGGGTTGCTAACGGACCAAATAACAGGGAAATCAGAAACCAGTTCCGACCACTTCTGTTTTTTCCCTGAGCCAGTCCGGCATTAATCAAGGCAAGTGTGCCCCAACCTACATAGTATTCATTATCCATCAATCGTCTTCTCTCCTTTATCCATTCAATTCTGGCTGCTGCTCAATCATCGTTTTGAGCTTACGATTACGACTCTCCAGAAATGCCTGCATGTATCTCTTCAGCACAAGTCGCTCCGTTACCCATCCCAGCAATCCAAGTGGAGCTTCGAATCGAAGTGTATCTCTCATGCAAGTCATCTGATCTCCAATTACGCTGAAATGATGTTCATGTCGCATACTCTTGAAAGCCCCTTTCTCCATCTGATCCACAAAGAGGAAAGGTCGTTCAAACTGCATGATTCGGGATTTCAGCTTCTGTCTGACCCCAAAATGAGTAGCCTGAAATGTGACTGTATCCCCTGCTTCAATTCTTCCTGTTGTTACTCCTGCGATTGCTCGCTCTCTCGTATGTTTCCAGACGGTCTGAGTATGTACGTCAATATCCCGGGCATAGTCAAAGCACCGTTCAATCGAAGCATGTATCGTAATCTCGGTTGTCACTTCAATCATGGCGATCGCTCCTTGGTAGGAAAAATAAGATCTTTGCAAAGTATACGCTTGCTTTTCTTGTCGAACAACACATCAAGAATGATATAACAAAAAACGGGTCCCCTGTCTTCGTACAGGAGGCCCGTCTTCTATGTAATACTGAATAGCAATGAATATCGATATTAAATAAGCAATTCATCAATGGCAAGCGTACGCTCTTTGGAGAGGTCGCGATATTCTTCAGATTCCACTTTGATGAGCGGTTTGAAAATATCAGACGTATTGTTCATGACAATAACACCTTTTTCTCCGTTGCTGAGCAGAACCTGTTTCCCAATGAAATTAGGAAGCAAATGTTGCATCAATGCCTGAACCGGCTTTTCGTTCAATTTACCAAATCCCATACCATAGATATCTCTAAGGTTGTTGATCAGGTTCGGATTACTGCCTCCGTGGTTCCCAGATCTCATGCCAATATAGATATCGGCTACAGATACAATCTGGGTATAGGGATGAATCTCCTCTTTTTTCAGTTGCATCGGATAACCGGAACCATCTTCTCGCTCGTGATGCTGCAGGGCAACCAATGCCGTCGCTTCATCCGTCATGGAATTTTTGATAATATCATGGCCATAGATCGTATGACGTTGCATTTCAAGCTGCTCATCAGCCGTCAACGGTTCTGTTTTGTTCCGAATCCGGTGGGATACTTTGCACTTTCCGATGTCATGCAGGTAGCCACCACGACTGATCTGATAACTTTCCTTCTGAGAATATCCAAGCCAGTTGGCGAGGTAGAAGGACAACAGGCCCACCTGGATTGAATGTGTATAGTTATTGACGTCATCTCGCTCCAGCATCATCAGGAGATGAACGACATCTTTCTGCTCATCCAGTCCCTCAACCATTGGTTGCAGTGCATCATCCACCATGGTGGCGTTGAACTTGCCAACAGTCAGAGCTTCGAGAAAAGCATTTTGATAATTATGTACAGTCTGAATAAATTGGGACTTCATCTCTTCTTCAGGCGGCTCTTCCTTCGTGCTTGCGCTTGACCCGGAAGCATGCTTTGCCGCTGCAGCAAAAAATTCGGCCTCAGTAATTTCCTCTTCACGTGATTCAATATCTACATAATCTACACGGTGCTGCATGAGCAAGGAGATATCCTCACTTTTGATTACAGTCCCCTTTCCGAGAACGTGTAATCCTGCATCGCTGAATGTATCTGCAGTCAGACGGTCTCCGTCTTGCAGGTTCATAATATGGATTCTCAAATCGGTATTCCCCCTGAACAATTCATTATAGTAACAGCACCCAATGGATCGGGCCCACAAAAATACCTATACTTCTTTATATCGTTAAAATTCTTCATTTCCTACATAGTTCAAACGACCTTAATCGCAAAGGTAAATACGAATATATAAGACTTTATCCTCACTACTGCATCTGAATTAGTCCCGGTTTTGAACATTTATTTACTTTTATGTGAAAAAACTCTGGATCAGAGTAAACAAAAGAAGTTCAAACTCTTATGTTTGAACTTCTTAAACATCACAAATTAGATTTTGATCGAACCCAGGCTTGCCCCTTTAACAAAAAATCGTTCAATGCTCTTCTCGACCGAAGCATCGGGAATCAGCGGCGGTGCCTGATGAGGTTTGGTACGGGCATCAATAATAACCTGATCACAACCCCAATGCTTGTGGTCATATCCGCTATTAACCCCATACATATCATGTGAAGGGTTGCTTCGAGTAAAGGTTGCCCATAAGAAGTTGCTGAGGTTCGCACTCAGGAACGAACTGTCATCACAAAGAATGATCATCGGACACGAGTCCAGACCTCCTTGTTCCTTCAATAGAGACGTGAATGCTTGCATCTCTTGTGCTGTATCCGCATAACTCGTGAAGGCCGATGTCTGAATCGAAACGATGCCCGGCATGATGAGTTGCGCATTCTCATAACCTCGAATATTTTTCAAAGACTCCGGCACTTCCGTGCACAGATCCCGAATCTTGTCGCCATAGGCTGCAAAAACAACTTTGCTACCGCTGTTCAGCCCTGTACCCGAGTAATCCAATGTATCAATGGTCGTATGGGTATGGAAATGAATATCCCGTTGCATATCCATGCGCTCCAAGATATAGGTCAGGAATTCAACTTCCTTATGGGTGTCCAAAGGCTGTTGATCCTCAGCAGTAATGAACAGGTACTTCGCCAGACTTAGCTGACCCGTACCCAAAATGCGATTAGCAATCGTGAGCAACTCTGTCGGTTGCTTCACAGCCTGATAAGGTGTGTAACGTTCACTGCCAATGGCAAACAGCAATGGATGAACCCCTGCTGCATCGACCGCATGCACTTCTTTGACGCCAGGAATCTCCTGTTTGATCGCGTCTCCTGTAATCTCATGAATCAAATCGCCAAAAGCCGTATCCTCTTGCGGTGGACGACCAACAACCGTAAACGGCCAGATGGCATTCGGTTTGGCATAGACTTTATGCACACGCATTAGTGGAAATTCATGCGTCAGACTGTAGTAACCCAGATGATCGCCGAACGGACCTTCTGGCTTCGTCTCGCCTGGATAGATATCACCTGTGATGACAAAATCGGCATCATTACTAATGCAATACCCATCTTTGTAACTGTACCGGAAACGACGTCCAGCGAGCAGGCCAGCAAATGTCATCTCACTGAGTCCTTCAGGCAGAGGCATCACCGCTGAGAGTGTATGTGCTGGTGGACCCCCGATGAAAATACTGACTTTCAGCGGTTCTCCCTTTTTGACAGCTTTGGCTTGATGTATACCAATTCCGCGATGAATCTGATAGTGCAGTCCAATTTCCTTGTTCATTTCAAAATCATTGCCATCCAGCTGAACCCGGTACATCCCCAGATTGGAATTCATGATTCCTGGCTTATCCGGATCTTCGGAATATACCTGCGGCAGTGTCACGAATGCCCCGCCGTCCATGGGCCAGTGCTTGATGAGCGGCAGGTCCGAGATTTGAATCTCTTGCGCGGACACGGGTAGACTAATAGACTTCTGTTTCGGCAGCGCCTGCCACGCAGCTAGACCTGTTTGGACATGCTGGAATGGCGTCTTAAGCGCCTTCATAGGATCGTCACGAACAGCCATGACCCGTTGTACGCCTTCCAGCGTACCGCGGAACATGAATTTGCTTCGTTCCACCGTGCCGAACAGATTCGATACGGCCTGGAACTTTGAGCCTTTTACATTTTCGAATAATAACGCCGGGCCTTTAGCCTCGTGCACTTTCATGTGGATCGCTGCCATCTCCAGATGTGGATCAACCTCTTCTTTGACCCGAATCAAATGACCGTGCTGCTCCAGATCGTTAATACAATCTTCCATATTGCGATATTTCATTGGATGGCTCCATTCTCTGTATGATAAATTGATTAAGTTCATAGATTCACATAACGTCTCTTCTATTTTATCAAATGATCCACTGCTAAACAAAACTATATGTGAAATTTTGTCGCGATTATAAATGTCAAAAAGCAACATGGAAGCAATCTGAACCCTGAACGCACAGGGACCGATTGTTTCCATATTGCTGCTCTCTATTTTCTGACTTGCCTTAAGATAAAATGGTCGATCTGGGGATCGTGACAATAAACTGCGTACCTTTTCCTACTTCACTCTTTACATCAATTGTACATTGATGCAATTTCAAGATTTTAATCACAATGGACAACCCTAATCCATTCCCTCGAAGCGAGCTGCTCCGCGCTTTGTCCGCCATATAGAATCGATCAAAGATATACGGCAGAGCTTCCTCAGGTATGCCTTGTCCTGAATCTCTAATCAGTACCTTCACGAATGAAGATGACGTCTCAATCTCCACATGGATGGTACCACTAGAACCGGTGTATTTGATCGCATTGTTTATTAAATTCTGCCAGACCTGATCAAACAAATCTTTGTCCACTGTGATCTCGCAGGGCAACAGGTCCAACTCGATCTGGATGTCCTTCTGCGCCCACTGCGGCTCTGCCAGTAAAATCGCCCTTCTTAATTGTTCATCCAACTGGAATGTGGTGAGATGAACCGGATGATGCTCCGAATCCAGCGAGGCCAGCCGAAGCAGATTATCACTGAGCCTCGATAAGCGCAGCGTTTCCTCATAGATAATATCCAAATGCTCTTTCTGCTCTTCTAATGGAATAACACCATCTTGTAGTGCTCTGGTAAACCCTCTGATCGATGTGAGCGGAGACTGCATTTCATGAGAGACGTTGCTGACAAAGTCATCACGAACCGAATCGATTTTCTGCAACTCACTGGCCATATGATTAAAGCTCTCCATCAGTTCCCCAAACTCATCCTTATTATTGTGTTTCAGGCGGATCGACAGGTCTCCTGAGGACATCTCCTTCGCTGCAACCGTTAATCTCTTAATCGGTTTCACAATGTACCCGGACATAAACAGGATTAATAAGCTACCAATGACCAGAACCGTTAACAATGAGGTTAAGAGCGTGTTTCGCAGTGTATGAAAAAGAGAGGAGAAATCGCTTTGAATTAGAAATGTGCCTATCCCCTCGTTCGTTCCGGGAACACCTATAGTCGCAATTCCATCCTTACTGGACATAAACATTGCATCCGTTGTACCCATCTCAAATAACGAATGAACTTTGTCCTCAGGCAAGGACGATAACACTTCACTCTGTTCATTCACGGGAGTGATGTTCAAGCCATACCGGGCAAAGATGCCTAAGCTTGATTGTACTTTTTCCGGATCATCGATCAAATTAATCAGTGTAGCGATATCTTCGGCAAAGGTAACCATGAAACGATCTGGCGTCTTTTCCTGTGTCCCACTATTCAGCATAAAGGAGAGAATCAGACTCACCAGAACAATTCCAATAAACGTAGCTACGATTCGAAGTCGCAGGCTTTTCCTCAACATGTTCATGCACGCTCCAGGCGATATCCAAGTCCTCTTATCGTTGAGATCACTAGCTCAGGTACGGGTTCAAGCCGTTCCCTTAACCGCTTGATATGCACGTCGACCGTACGCTCATCGCCTTCATAATCGATACCCCATATATCATCTATAAGCTGTGTACGTGTGAATATTTTCCCTGGCGAACTCGCCAGAGAAAATAACAATTCACATTCCTTCTTTTTCAATTCGATAGATTGTCCATCCGAAACAACCATCAGATTGCCCAAATCAATCGTTACACCGCTGATCTGGATCATGTTCGATGAACTTTTGTTATATCGTTTCAGTAACGATTTTACACGTAGGATTAACTCTACCGGATCGAAAGGTTTAACCATGTAGTCGTCTGACCCTGCATTAAACCCTCTGACTTTGTCCTTGGATTCTCCCTTGGCAGTCACCATCAGGATCGGAATATCCAGATAAGATCGGATATCTTCCGTCAGTTCAATGCCGTCTATTCGTGGCATCATTACATCCACAATCGCCAAATCAACTCTTGTATGAGAGAGGATATCCAGCGCTTCTTGACCGTCTGGTGCTTCCAGCACGGAAAATTGATTCTTTTCAAGATAGATTCGGATCAATTTGCGGATATGGGAATCATCGTCCACCACCAAAATCGTGTTCATGTAGCCATTATCCTTTCCGCAATTGGTTTTATTCGTATCGTAAAGATTCCATCGGGTCCAGCTTCGCAGCTTTTGATGATGGCATCAAACCAGCAACGATACTAATCGCTGTACTTACGACGATCCCGAACAAGATATAATATCCTGAGAGATTAATGAGTTTTGCGCCAAACGCATTGTCCAATAGAATATTTAACACATAACTAATGATTACTGCAAAGATTACCGCAATAATACCACTAAATACGCCTAATAAGGCAGATTCGGAGAAGAATATTCGCTTGATATCTTTCTTTCTCGCTCCAATTGCCCGAAGAATTCCGATCTCCTTCGTCCGTTCCACGACACTGATATAGAGTACTACCAGTATCATAATACCGGATACGATCAACGAAATGCCTGCAATACCCGCAAGTACAATGGAAGCCATACTTACATATGTGGTGATATTCTCCATGACCTTGGCCATTTGGGAGCCTGCGAAACCAGCGTCTACAGCAGCTTCATTGATTTCATTTACATATTTCATATCGGTTGCATAGGCGTTAACCTGAATCGGCCCGATTGTTATTCCTTTGTCAGTATACATTTGCTCCAGCATCTCTGATGAAATGTATCCAGGCGATTGTTGCATTGGAGATTGTGGATCTGCCGCTTCGTAAATCCCTGAAATGGTTACTTCCTTCTCCAAAGTTACTGGTTTATTATTGCCATCCATCTCATTGATATATAGAAACACGGACTTGCCGATCATGGTTTCAGCTTGATCATTTCCGCTTAATTGTTTCGCTGTATCGAGAGGTAACAACATCTGATTTTCTACCGGCAGAACACCAGTTGTCATCAGTGCTGGATCAAAAGCATCCGTTAACGTTGTTAACTGTGTGAGTCCCACACTTTGTTCTTCATTCGCCATAGTCGATTTACCTGTAATGGTCGTGATCGTCTCTACATGATCCACATTAGGAAAATTGCGAATCGTCTCAACATCAGCTTCGGTGAACGGTTCACCTGGTGCCATCAAGGCCTCGGGGCCTTGCATGTCTTTGGCTTCTTCACTCGGCTTCGTTATATCCACGAGCAAAGGGTCCATACTTGAATTGATTTCGTCATTCATATACGTCGTTATACCATTCCCCAGCGAAAGCATCAGCAGTACACTTAATATACCTATAGATCCACCCAAAGCGACCAGAACATTACGCTTGCCGTTGAGTTTCATATTTTTAAGTGCCATCTTGAATGAAGCAAGCAAGCTCAGGCTCCGGGAAGAATCCTGACGACTCTCATAAACAGCCGTAGAAGGATCTTTCAGGTGAATATCATCACTAATGCGCCCTTCTTCAACCTTCACAATACGTGTACCGGAGTCAGCGACTTTCTGCGAGTGAGTTACGGCGATCACCAGCATTCCCTTTTTTGCTATACTGTCGAGCAAAGCGAGGATTTGATCTCCGTTTTCCCTATCCAGAGCACCTGTTGGTTCATCTGCGAGAATAATATCCGGATTGTTGGATAACGCCCGTGCGATGGAAACTCGTTGCTTCTGACCGCCAGATAACTGGTTGGGACGTTTGTTCAGATGATCCTTCAGCCCGACCTCTGTTAATATATCAACGGCACGTTGGTTCCGCTCCTTCTCATTGGTATCCGTCATTTGCATCGCAATCGTCACATTTTCGAGGACAGACAGATGCGGGATCAGATTGAAATTTTGAAAGACAAAGCCGATATTATTCTTCCGATAATCATCCATTTCTTTCTCTGTCATCGCACTTAAGTTCTTGCCACGAACAACGACGTCCCCTTCATAATCGGAGTCCATTCCCCCAATGATATTCATCAGCGTTGACTTACCGCAGCCAGATTCGCCGAGGATGGAGACGAACTCCCCTGTCTCAAAGCTTAAGTTCAAACCGTGGAGTACCGGAACTCTTTCTTTTCCATATAAGGTGTATAATTTCTTCACATTTTTAACTTCTAGTATTTTCATATGGATCTCTTCCTCTCCTGATCATGCACTCTATCTATCTATTTCATGTTTCATATCGTAACAAATCATTGTGAACTGATAATGAACTGGACCATTGCACCTATAAGAGGTTGTTCAAAAGAACTATATGCAAAAAACCCGAATCCTTAGATATAAGGACTCGGGTTGTCTTATTTCGTTATTGCATTTGATAATATAAGTTAAACTAATCATTTACACGATAACGGAGAAGACAGAAAAAACCTGAAAAAGCGAAGCGTTCGCCTTTATCCCCGGATTTTCACCTTTGGAAAAGGGATTCAAAAAATCTGGGGATAACAGCGATTGGAAGGTTATTCTGTCGTCGTAGTGTCAGTGTAAATAATCTTTAGTTCAACTTATAAAGTTTAGATTAGTCCGGCTTTTGCCAGCAGCCTTTTCACAATTGCCGCTGACTGTGCACGACTAATGTCTGCATCTGTCATCAGCTTGCCATCAGCACCTTGTACCAGCTCTTGTTTAATCGCCGATGCAACCGGCTCTGCTGCCCATGATTGTACTTTAGCGCTATCGCTGTATGTGCTCAGCAGGCTTGTTGTCTCTGACGCGTCGGCCTGTGCCAGACCGACCAGTTTCATCGCACGTGACACAATGGTTAGCGCTTCAGCACGAGAAATTTCGCTGTTCGGACGGAAGCTGTCGTCAGCATAACCTGAGATCAGGCCATAGGACACAGCCGTCTGAACCTCATCCTCATACCAGCTGCCTGTCTTCACATCCGTGAATGATGCTGCTTCTGCGCTGTTCGGGGAGTGCAGACCCAAACCTCTTAACAGAACAGCCGTGAACTCGGCACGTGTAATACTGCGGTCCGGCGCAAACACGTTCTCACTGGTACCTTGTACGATCAGACGGGATGCCAGATCCTGTACGTCCTCACGACTCCAGTGATTCGTTACATCGCTGAATGTTGCCGGATGATAGATCAGGGCGTAAGTGCTGTTCGTCAAGCTGTTAATTATAGCAGAATCTTGCCCGTTACCTTTGATAACCTTGGTCGGCACATGCAGAAGGCTGCCATCTGGTTGAAGTACGACACCTGTCGTGATCTTTGAACCATCGACACCCTCTGGGAGTGTAATGGAGCGCTCTACATAAGAGTTAAAACGATCCACATTGACTTGCTGTCCATTCCAGATGGCTTTCACTTCAAAATCAACCGGAGTTGCAACCACCGTAGTGTTCTGCAGCTTGTCTGCTGCGGCCTGAATTGCTGTTTGCTTGGATGTGGCACTAGGCACAATAGCGATTTGAATGGTGATATCTTCCAATGGAACGGTGCTTCCGAATTGGTTCAGAACCTGATCTACCTGAATCTGATTAGCCGGGAGGGTATACGTACCGCTATCAGTTTGAATGACAACTTCGGCATTACTTCCTTCCATCGTTTTGACCAGTTTGCCGTTCAGTTCACCAACGACCGCGCCCTTGCCAGTACCTGTAATGGGTAGCAGAAGCGTTCGCAGTCCACTTCCAATCTGATTAATGACTTTGTCATTATCCACGTGAACAGTGGTAGTAACCTGATTGCCTACCGTTGATGTGGTAGCCGTCGCTGATTGTTCCTGTTTCTGTCCGTTCACATAGATGTCTACGCCTTTGGTTACCGCCGGAGTAGATGGAACCGGGGTAACCACGGGTGTAGTAGGTGATACACTTCCTCCCGAAGAGGAAGCTGGAGAACCCGAATTGCCACCACCTGAGTTTGCTGCTGTAATTGTGATTGTTCCACCGGATAATTCAGTGTAGTTCTCGTGCTCTACATTCGTGAAATGCCAATGTTCTGAATCGGTTTGATCTACGGATAGCTGTTTCGTTCCAGGCGTCGCGTTGCTTTTGGCTTTGATTTCCATATCAAATAATTGGGTTTCATCTACAATTGAATGGTCACCCCCAGTAAAATCAACCCAAATGATCCGTACCCAGCCTTCCGCATTATTAATTTCGTACTGGAAGTCTGCTACACCTTCTTCATTTGGGGATGTGCTCATGACGTTGACAGATTTAGGTGTGATCCGAACGATTTCCAGTGCAGACGTATCATAATCAATCTGCATATTATAAGCTTTCACCCCGAAATGGGATTTTTTCAATGCAACAGGAACATGAACCGTCTGCCCCGCCTGAACACTAACATTTGCAAATTCCACCTGTGATGGTTCTGCCGGCTCTGCCCCAGCTATACTCGGGAATACGAGAGACGAGAGTAGCGTAAGTGCGATGAGACCTGACATTGTTCTTCTGATTCTTGGACGTTTCTTTTTCGGTTGAAACATGTATTAGCCTCCATGTCTATATCAATTGATAGATCGTATGGTCAAGATAGAAAAAGTATGGTTATTCCTTATCTGAAATAAAAAATATGAATTAATCAGGAAGTTGTATTTTTTCTTTTCCAACAATGAATGTTCGTCTAGGCTCCGTATTTGGGTTTGAAGTGGAGTGAGTAATAACTTCAAGCACAAGATAATGATCCTCGTCCTCAGATGTAACGCTATGCTGTTCTCCTGTTTCTCCACCTATCAGCACTCTATCTTCTCCTAAAGCGTCTGTTGCGCGATACCACTGATAAGAGGGAGTATTAAGGGAATCATCATAATCAATATCCATTAGATAGTAATCTGTGGAAAATACATTCTGCATGTACTCCTTCAATTCACCACTCAGTATATACGGCGCATCATCCACTTGTTGGAAGGTCAACACATAGTCATTGTTTTTCCCGCCAAGTGTTTTGCCCTTATATCCTTGTAACAAAGCATCCATGTCCCCCAGAGTAGGTTCCGTATTACGATCCACGTCCATACGGTTCATCTCTACATAGCTAAATCCGCGGCGACTTACAATGTTACGAAGATAATCGAACAAGTCTGCTGCATCCAGAGAATTCACTTTACCGTCTGCATTTACATCCCCTTTTTTACTAATGTAAAGTTCAATATTATCCGTAACAGTCTCTGGTGCACCAGAGATCATATAATTCGCTTTCAATTCGATGTTGATTTTGCCGCTTTGGCGAGGAATAACCACCAATGTACTCGTAGGGGCTGGCATATTCTCATCTTCTCTCGTTTCTACATAGACCTCAGCTATGCTGCTATCACTCGAGATGGCTGTGAGCATATTAAACTCATCGGATCGAAAATGTGTACTTAAATTGATTCTGACTGTATTATTGCTTGTTACCTCTATGGGCACATCGGGTACAAAAGAAGGATCATTTTGTTCCGATGAATAACTTAACCACTGGATGCCATCGTTAAGAACAGGTCGTGAAATGTTTATTACCGGACCAATTGCTCCTGCGTTAGCTTGAGGAAGCGTTCCACCTATAGGCAATGCAATGCCCAACCCGAGTGCAGTCAACATGCTTTTTTTCAATATCGGCTTAAGCCGTTTTTTGTTTTGTTTCCCCTTCAATTCATGTTCCTCCTCGTGTACATTTCAAATTTGAACAACTACATGCTCAGTATAACGAGTCATTCTGAACCGATTCTGAACAGGTCCATGGAACTATTCCCAGTTATAATTCGACAAAAAACGCCATGGAGAAAGCCTCCATGGCGTTTTGAGCACAAATCATTTTCCAGTTTGGATCAAATTGACCTAAAATTAAATTCCTTCAACGATTCGTTTGGCTCTAACCTTCACCTCACGGTAAAGTTCTTCCTCATCGATTGTGAGCAGCTTTCTGCCTCTCATGAGAATCTGGCCATTCACGATCGTGGTGTCCACATCCGCACCGTTTACACTGTATGCCAGTAGCGACTCTACCTCATGTACCGGTTGAAGATGTGGTTTGGCCAAGTCGATCAGAATCAGATCAGCTTTGCGATCCACTTCAAGCACACCCACTTCATGTTGAAGGCCAAGCAGATTAGCACTTCCGCGTGTCGCCATGCTTAGAACTTCCTTGGCTGGCAAGCGAGTGGGATCACCATAGTCCAGCTTTTGCAGCCAGGTCGCGGCTTTGATCTCCTCGAACATATCCACGGTTGTGGCACTTCCCGCTCCATCCGTTCCCATTCCCACGTTAATTCCTTGGGCCAACATCTCGGTAATCGGAGCAATTCCACAACCCAGCTTCAGATTGCTGACCGGATTGTGTGCTACACCGCCGCGCATACCCTTCAATCTGCCGATGTCCCTTCGATTAAGGTGTACGCCATGTGCAAGCAGGACATGTGCCTGTTCGAACATCCCCGCCTCTTCCAAATACTCCGTCGGCGTCATGCCATAGCGCTCACGAATCTTCACGACTTCTTCCTTCGTTTCAGCCAGATGAATATGCAGAGGAATATCCTCCGCGACAGCCATGGCAATGACTTCACGGAGCGGCTCCACGGGACAGGTGTAGGGCGAGTGGGGGCCATACATGGTTGTAATTCGCCCCTCTGCCGCTCCAGACCAACGTTGTACAAGATCGATCGCCTCCTGCAACCTGCGTCCCCCATCATCCTCCATGAATACCATCCCACGTGTAAGCGATGCCCGCATACCTGTTTGCTTCACTGCTTCTGCAATCTCATTCATATGGATATACATATCCGCAAAGGCAGTGGTACCTGAACGGATCATCTCGGCCATGGATAACTTGGCACCCCAATAGATGTCTTCCGGGTTCATCCGTGCTTCGGCAGGCAACATTTTACGTTCGAGCCAGTCCATCAGCTTCAGATCATCCGAGAATCCCCGGAGCAGGCTCATCGGTGTATGTTGGTGGGCATTTATCAGTCCCGGCATAGCAACCTTATTGCGGCCATCGATAATCTCATCGTCAGGTTGAGGAGGAATGTGGTTCGCAATCTGTACAATGCGATCTCCTTCAATACGAATATCCCCCATAAAGGGGGCCTCGGCATCTTTCATCGTTAGGATGGTCGCTTGCTGAATCAATATACTCATTACATTCACGGCTCCTCTGGATTGGTTATCGTTCCTTCCATATCCGAGGGTAAGCCTTCACGTAACGGCAAGGTCAAGTCATTTTAATTTTTGGATCGTCATCTTTCTGAAACTTTGTATAAAGGGTTTAGGGTCAATTTCGACCATGTATGGATACACGCCTGTACTTGTGTGCAGATAGAAAAATCCACCTTCATCGCCCATTCGGCGAAATGACATGTCAAACACTTCCGTAATGTTGAACTCGCGGTATTTGGTCACAATTTTATCTGAATACAGAATCATGGAGCGGGCATTCATCTCAATCTCTTGGGCGAGACCCGTCACTTCTCTCTGTACTTTGTAATAAGGTAATACAGCAACGCAGTTCATGATCTCCCTCCATTCATACCATGATTATTGTTCCATCATAGCAGATTGGAGGGTACCCGCAAAAGAACATGAAACTAGGTGATCTTGGTTGTCACCTTTAGTGGCGTATGAAGTGCATCCTGAATGTCCTGCAAAGAGAGAACCTGTTCAATATGAAACACACCATGTGGCAACGCTGTTCTATACACGCGTTCTGCCACGGCTGCTGCCACGGCTGCTGTCGCATCTGCTTCTTTATGACCAACCAGCAGTTGTTCAACACGGACTTGCTCACCATTTTCCCATCCGACGGCATCAACCTTGACCGCATACATCGGCTCTCCTCCAGGAATAAGGCCAAATGCCTTAACTGTTCCATTGCGAATAGACGGGACACGCAGCAACGAAAATAACCCTGCACGTTTGGAGATTGCCATGGATCTTGTGATCCAGCGGGAGTCCAGACAGAGTCGGGTAGATACGGTTGGGATCCGTAACGTCCGAGCAACCACATGCTGATCCGAAAAGTTAAACCGATAGGCCTTCCGATTCCCCAGTTCCGCTCCAAAATCAATACTTTTGCCATCTCCGAAACTTTGTACCTCAGCAGGCTTGCCCTTTTGCATCACCTGGTAGGTGGCATTCATCTGATCAACGGTCCATTCCACGGCAGCTTTCCCGTGTTTCTCGCCAAGTCCCAGCATTACGGTAATATCTGCTTCCTCCACCTGATCCATATGCATGGTCGCTTCGCGTACAAGCAGATTAGTCACTCCCGGTGATAATCCAACGCTGAGGATCGCGGTCGATTTGGAACGTTGCATTTTGGTGTGTAATTGTTCAACCTGGGCGAGAAAATCATATTTTGCAGAAATATCAATATAATCGGTTCTGGCTTGTGCGCAGGATTCAACAAACCGGGTATCGCTCTGATCGACACACATGATTACAAGCTTCACAGACCGTAACATGGACGGTTCCACAGGTTTTGTCACATCCAGTTGAAGCGGCAGTACAGCACCACCAGTCGATCGGCTGAATTCTTCCGCACGGTTCATGCGCGTACCCGCTGCCCATACTTTACCCGGGAACAATTTCCCCAGCTGAGTACATATCATCTGCCCCACTTGACCATAACCGCCAACCACCCAGATCTGATCTTTCACAGACTTCACGTTAGTTTCGACTTGCATAATACCCCTCCACCCAGAACGCCCCGAAGTAACGTGTAATATGTGAGAAACCGCATTCGGTCAGTAGCTGAGTCATCTCTTCAGAGGATATGGGATCGGATTCACGGCCCAAGGAAGCAGCAAAACGCTCCCACTCTTCAGGAAGAACACCTGCATTCAACATGTGATCCTTCCAAGCTTGCATCATCACTGGATATGCGGAGGATCTAAGATCTGCATTTACAGCGGCGATGATCAGTGGTGCACCCGGTTTAAGTCTCGCTGCGAGGCTGGTCAGAAACGTTCTCTTGGCCTCCATCCCCTGAAGGAAATGTAACATGAGCATGCTTGTGGCCCCATCATATAAAATATCCTCTGGTAATTCTTCAACCGTGACAGATTGCAGCTTCACTCTGGAACCGATGCCGGCTTCCGCGACTCGGATCTCGGCAAGTTGCAGCATGGGCTGTGAAGGATCTACTCCGGTCAATGTCCACCCGGCATGGCGTGATCCAAGCAGAGCAATTTCTTTTCCCCCTCCCGCTCCGGCTACAAGTATATGAATATCGTTGTTATCCGTAACAGATGCTGCAAGCAGCCGTTCCATTAGATCATGCATATGAGAATAACCCGGAATCTTCAGGGCTATCGATTGTTCGTAGCGATGTACATCTGCCGTTTCCCAGCTCATGGGTGATGGATTGTGATTCATGGATACTACACTCCTCTTGAATTGAAGTTAGACTTGACTCGCTGTTCGTCTAATTTCATTATAGAAGGATACGCCGAACCTACAATCCCAGAACATTGGGATATAAGCATAGTGAGAGGAGATATCTTGTTGACATCACGTATTGATCGGAACCACAGACTTATCACTTCTCTTGAAAAAGGAACCTGGACCTCGCGTACCTATCGGGAAGCTGTTCTGAAGCAGATCCATTCGGCGGTGCCTTATGACGCATACTGTTTCACCACCGTTGATCCTCTGACTCTTCTTTCCACAGGAGCTGTGACAGAAGATGGCATTGAAGCCATTCATGATCGGTTATTCATCAATGAATACATGGAAGAAGATATACATAAATACGCTGAACTAATTCGCAGCGGTGAACATACTGCTACATTCCACACGTCCAAGAACGAACAGCCTGACCAAAGCCCACGTTATATCAACATTCTTCAGCCAGCGGGGTTCGGTGATGAACTGCGTGCTGTATTGGTCAGTGGAGACGCTTGTTGGGGATACCTGACCCTGTATCGTAAGACCGAGAATTCTTTTTTTACAGAGGAGGAACGGTCGCTAATTCAGAGCTGGACTACTTCTATTGCATCCATGCTGCGGTCCACGAGTCTGACACTGATGGATGAGATCACGAGTGAAAGTCCCAAGGAACCCGGAATTTTGATCACCTCGGACACGTTCCAGCTCTTATCGCTGAACGCCTCGGCTCAATATTGGCTGTCCCATTTGCGTACGCTGGAGCGTGTAGGGCCAGACATTCTGCCCCGTCCGGTACGTGCAGTGAGTTCCCACTTGCAGCGCAAGAATCGGGTAGAACGGGCTGACGATCGTCAACTCGCTCCCGACTCGCCCTCCAAAGTCTGTATCCAACTTCCGGATGGGCGTTATCTCATCCTTCATGCCAGTCTTATGCAACAGCTTGCGGGACCGGATCAGATTGCTATTCGTTTGGAGCAGGCGATGCCGCAGGATTTGCTGCCCTTGCTCGCCGAGAGCCATGGATTATCCAGTCGAGAACGGGAACTACTGGGTTATGTGCTGCGTAGCTATTCTTCCAAAGAGATTGCTGCCGCGATGCATATTTCTGTCTATACGGTTCAGGATCATTTGAAATCCATTTTCGCCAAAACCAAGGTATCTTCACGTCGCGAGCTCATCTGGTATTTCGTTTCCCGTTTCCAGTTATCGGATGAGCCGGCCATATAAATGCTGAGAGGTAAGCAATTCACTCTACAGTTCCAACTCACTTAGGTTACCAAAGCAAAAAAAGCCACCATTCAGGCGACTTCTTAAGCGACGATATTCTTGTGCTTTGGGGTCGCTTGCTTACTTTCCCCGTGAGCGGATAAGCGTGCGAATGCTCCATTGGACAGATCAAAATCACACTTGTGTTGGTTTCACTTCCACGTCATTGGTATGAGGTCCGAGAATAACATCTCTCTCCATAGAGAAATGTTCCCCATTAACAGTTACATTCTCAAATCTCACGTTCTCTACCTTCCGCGCTTCATCGTAGCCTTCGATATGGGATGGATTCAGACAATTTCCGTTATACGTAATATTTTTGAAAAGAATATCCCGGATCTGTTTCCCCGGAGCAGGATTGTATTTTGCATTTTGCAGTACTCTCACATTGAACAGTTCACCCAATTCGAACGGTTCAATACGGATATTCTCATACACTACGTTCTGTACCGTGTTGTTGTCTCCGGCATTGATCGCAAGACATCCCCAGTAATCCGGCTGTGGTTCGTGATGCTCGAGGATATCAATATCGCTGAATATAATATCCTCAATCACATCTCCATCTCCTTCATAGTTGCCATGTGTGCCTATATTGGCTGGGTGCGCTACATCTGCCCACAAGATCGAACGGGTAACACGAACCCTCCGGGTATCACCTCGATATTCATCCCTTGAAGCATAGATCGCAATACAGTCATCAGAAGTACGCAGAAATACACTGTCGATGTTCACATCTGAACAGGCCATCATGTCAATGCCATCCGACCAGCCACGTGTACTAAAAGTTTTTATATTGCAAATATCTATAGACCCCGATTGACCAATCAGGACTGTATAATGGGGCGGATCAATAACCGTGATGCCTTCAATGGATATGTTTCGGGCGTAACTGATTTCTACCCCACGATAAAAGGTCGTTTTCTCAAAATCGGACAAATACAGAATTCCTCTGCCACGAATGACCACGTCCTCCACGTGACTGCAAATAAAGCCCCCACAGATGACTGCACCACCGGCGATATAGATCATTGTATTCGAAGGTATCTCTAAACGGGATGTATCGAAATAATGGATACCGGGTCGAAAATATATCACTTTGTGTTTCACTGCTGAACTCACAGCTGCCAAATTCCCCAGAATATCTGCCGTGTCATGTATACCCGGTTCAAGCGGCAGGACACCATCATCCGAAACCAGCGGGACATCCTGCTCCAGCGGATTAGCAAAGATATGCAGATTGTGGAATCGATCTCCGTCCACTTCCAGGGATAGTTGCTGTGGACCGTCCAGATGAAGCAATATACGGTTTGCTTCCAACTCACAGCTTAATCCTGTTGAGATTGGGCGGATGACTGCAGCCTCAACACTCCCTTCATTTTTCACAATTTCCAGTTCCGCCGGCCCATTACAATCGAACGTGACCATCGATGCATTGCGGACATCATGCATATCGACCTTCACATTGTAACTGAACAAGGGCTGCCACTCCCCATGTGGCTTGCGGACATTCACGGTGAAGTCCGGGTTGACTACGGCACCAGTCGGGGCTGGATAAACCACTAAATGCGTATTTACAGTCTGCATATCCGTTCTCCTCCATACCTAGAGATGAGACGGTTAGCAGATGAGCACCGTTCCCAGGTTCATCTGCTAACGATCTTGCCATCATCCCTGAAAGTCATTTTTATTTACTGCGTTCCTCATAAATCTGTTGGGCCTCATCCAGTTCCGACTGTCCCCCGGAGTTCAGCCACTGTGACCGGAAATCATCAAAATCTTTATCTGTATTCGCTTCACCAGAGATTGCTTTAATATAATATTGAGCCTGTAGTGTGTTCAAAATGGCCTCATACTGGGCTTTGGTCTTCATCACCGTCGACTGCATCAGATCACTCAAGACAGTTACATCTTCCACATTCGTCAGCTTTTCTTTGAAAGCCAGCTTTTCAGGAGAATAGTGATGCTTCATCATGGAGCTGACTTTGGCACCGAATGGATTATAGAAACCTGCACCCAGTTCACTCATTAACTCCGTACCTGCTGCCGCTTCCGTAACGACCGCCAATTCACCTTCGAGGTTATAGGAGTTTCCTTTTTCCCCAAACACTGTCGTCAAGTAGCCTTCCGTATCCGTCGTGACATACTCCAGAATTTGCAAGATTTTAATTCGTTTGGCGTCATCCTTCTCAAGCTGTGCCCCAAACAACAATGGAGGCTGCAATGCTCCATTAGCCATCGCATACTTCTTGCCGTCCGGCCCAGCGAATGGAACACCGGGAACAAGTTCAATGCCTTTATCCTTGGAGATCAGGCCAAAGTATCCATCATCATACAGATGGTGCCACATTCCGGTTTCAATGATCCCGGTACGCAGACTGACAAATTTGGTTTGAATCTCGCTATTGCCATCAGTGATGAATTCAGGATCAATAATGCCCGCCTTATACCATTCATTTAACAGCTTCAGCGCATTGCGCGCTTCCTCTGTAATTGCGCCATAAGTTACTTTGCCATTCGCGTCCAGTTTGAACTGGTACGGTGCTACTCCGTAAGCTGCGAACACCGTATTGAACAGTTGTGCCTGGGCATCCTTACCTCGTCCGGTCAAGCCATAAGTATCCTTTTTACCGTTGCCGTCCGGGTCATTATTCATGAATTTGGTCAGCACATCCTCAAGCTCGGCAAGATCCTTTGGCGGTTCATTGTAGCCAATAGCCTTCAACCATTGTCCGTTATATGCGGGAATAAAACCTGTTGCACCTTCCCCCCATACCTTGGGAACACCCCAGTTCTTGCCGTTATATGTACCCGGGTCCCAGGCATTTGGATCAACGCTCTCCACGTCCGCCGTGTATTTAGGCATATATTGCTTGATCTCCTCTTGAGATACACTCGCAAGGATACCTTGATCCGCCCATTGCACCACATCGCCTACGGTGCCGTCTACGGAGATAATGTCCGGGATCTGTCCGGAAGCCAGCATGACGTTAAATTGTTCTTTCCAGGTTGCCGTCTCGAAGGAGATATTCTTGAACTTCACATTGAATTTCTCCTCCAGAAACTTCTGGACGTAATTGTTATCGGCTTTGGGAATATTCCAGTTGTTTGCGATTGAAATCTCAATTCGCTTTTCATTACCCCCATCTGAACTTTCACCAGTGCTATTATCAGTAATCGTACCACCACTGCAACCGCTTACGAGTAATGAAGCCGATACCACTAGGCCCAGCATACCGGTAATGAATTTCTTTTGTCTCATCTCTGAATTCCTCCCTTTTGATCTAACAATTCGCATATGTGAATCAAGACACCCTGAGGCAGCCTGAATGAACCTGTGTTACCCTTTGAGCGAGCCTACCATCGTTCCTTTTACGAAGTACTTTTGCAGAAATGGATACACAATAATAATGGGCAGTGCCGTGAACATCAGTGTAGCGGCTTTGATCGGTTCCTGATAACCCAATTCTGAGCCCTTAACGTCTGCCGCGAACATGGATAGATTCTCTCCGGTGATGACTACTCGCCGCAGGAATGTCTGAAGCACTTGCTTGGAAGGGTCCTGGATGTATAACACCGCGTCAAACCAGGCATTCCAATGTCCTACCGCAGACCATAGCGACAATGTGGCGATAACAGGCATCGATAACGGGAGAACGAGTTGAAACAGAATACGCAGATCGTTTGCCCCGTCGATTTTGGCTGAATCCTCCAGCTCATCAGGTATGTTCTGAAAGAAATTACGCAGAATCAGCATGGAGAACGTACTGATCAATCCCGGGATAATGTACACCAGTCGCGAATCCAGCAGCCCAAGCGATTTGATCAGAAAGTAGGAAGGAATCATGCCCCCGCTAAAGAACATCGTGAACACAATTAACATCGTATACACATTGCGATGCGGCAAGTATTTACGGGATAGCGGATATGCTCCAAACGACATGAACAGGATCGAGCACACGGTCCCCACCACGGTACGAAAAACGGTGTTGCCAAACCCCATCCAGATATCTTGATTACCCAGTACTTTCTGCCAAGCAAAAAATGATACCTGCTGTGGATATAGATGGATACCCAATCTCAATGCTTCTGCTGGTGTACTGAACGAGATCGCTAGCATATGAACAAACGGATACAGCATGACAATACACAAAATAATCATGAACGTAATCAAACAACCCTGAAAAAGATTACTGCCCCTGCTATGCTTCACTGCCTTGTCCTCCAATCTGGTTATTCTGTTTAAAAGAGCCCCTGTTGTCCAAACCTTTTAGCCATATAGTTTGTTGCAAGTACCAGCGCAAAAGCAATCACATTTTTGAACAGACCGACCGCTGTCGTCAGGCTGAACTGGAAATTCTGTAAGCCTACCCGGTAAACATAGGTGTCCAGAATATCCGCCACACTATAAGTCGCAGGTGAGTACAGGTTCAAAATCTGATCAAAGCCGGCATCCAGTACATTGCCAATGCGCAGAATAAACATCAGTACGATTACGGGCATAATTGTCGGAAGTGTAATACTGAGGGTCTGCCTCCAGCGACTCGCTCCGTCCATCACAGCAGCCTCGTACATCTCGGGTTGTACACCCGCAAGTGCGGCCAGATAGATAATCGTGCCCCAGCCAACTTCTTTCCAGATCGCCGAAATCACCAGTGTTGACCGGAAATGATTCGGATCTCCCAGAAAATAAACCGACTCCAATCCCACAAGCTGGAGCAAATAATTGACTACACCCGACGATGGAGACAACAGTGTGATCAATATCCCCGAGAGAATGACCCAGGAGAAAAAATGCGGCAGATAGGTCAACGACTGTGCTACCCTTTTGAATGCACCTGACCGGATCTCATTAATCAGTAGCGCGAGTATAATTGGCGCCGGGAATCCAAACAGAATATGCAAAAAACTAATGATGATCGTATTCTTCAGAATCATTAAGAAGTCAGGAGATTGAAAGAACAAAAACTCGAAATGCTTGAATCCCACCCAGGGACTGCCCCAGATTCCATCCATGATCCTGAAATCTTTGAAAGCCAGTTGAATACCGTACATTGGGCCGTATGCAAAGACCGCGTACCAAATCATCACCGGAGCAAGCAACAGAAACAGATATCTGCACTTCTTGTATTCCCTCCAGGTTGCTGCCCATTTTGACGGCTGTTCATGGAATATTTTCTTTTTGCCGTCCACTTCCGGATTGTGCACCGGGTTCATGATAACCGCTCCTTTCCAACCATCCAAAATTCCTCAAGCCACACATCAATCTTAGAATTATGTAAGCGCTTTTTCTATTGCAAGTTCATTCGATTCTTTATAAATTCTTTCACGGTTTCTTATAAAATCTAACGAATTCATAAAAAATGACCGCTGCTTGGGTAACATTCGTTAGATGCTCCAAACAACAGTCATATGCACCTTACCTTTGAGCTTCATACTTGCTTCTGCTATTCCTTCTCCAGAGATAATGAATCCAGCGCTGCCAGCTGTGAATTCCGATATTGCACAGGCGTTACGCCGTAGCGTGATTTGAATTTGCTATGAAAATACTGAGGATTCCGGTATCCGACTTGCGTTGCAATAACCGACACCGAGAGCCGTGGTTGATCACGCAGCAGATCCGCAGCTTTTTCCAGCCTCAGCCGGGTTACATATTCCGTAAAAGATTCTTTGGTCCCTTCACTGAAAAGTGTAGAAATATAAGCAGGGGCCAGTGAAACCTCCTTCGAGAGGATTTGCAGGGATAACTCTTCATGCAAATGCTCTGCAATATATACCTTCAACGTACGAATCACATCCGTGTGAGCATGGTTACCCGCATACTTCAAATGTTCGGTAATCTGCATGCACAGCCTGCGAATTCCTTCGACCGTCTCGATCAGCGTATCCTTTTTCAATTCATCAAAAATATTGGAATGCGGCAGAAAGTGCTGTAACTTCAACTCAAGCACCGATTGATACAATTGCATTATTAATTGCAGCACAGCGAGTTCTGCAGTCTCGATCTGCATATGACCATCCTGAAGAATCTCCAGAAAATGATTAATGAAATCAGCAACCGCCTCCTGATCTCCTGCCTGTAGTGCATTTTTGAAATGATCGTATTGAAACAGATAAGGCGCTGTACTCATCTCCAGGACTCTGGAATACGCAACGATTGAATCCTTTCCATATAAAAAATGATATCTGCTTGCCTGCTTGGCCATCTGATAAGAATCGGCGAGCGCTTCTGGGTGGTCTACCCTGCTCCCAATAGCCGCTCCAAACCGGGAACCATGCTCATTAGAATGCTGAGCCGCCTGCAAATCGGCCATAATACGATTGTCTTCGTCGTGTTCATCAGGAGAAATATAATAAATGATAGCCGCCTCATTTTCATTCAATGGAACGAAGATACTGTGTAAAGACCTATTCATCTTTTCATAACGCATCTTCAGACCTGTACTGCCCTCCTCTGGAATCCGGAGATAGACGGTGCAATAGTGATACCCCGGTTGGATGAACTGCTCCGCTTCGATCTCCAGGCTTACGCCAAGCAAGAGATTTTTTAAATCATTTTTTCTCGCTTGGGTTTCGAGGTTTACGATCTTTTCCTCCATCAGATGGAAGGTGTTACCTATAAAAGCATACTCATTACCTAAGGACGTGACAGCACTTGATGTATGTAAACCTTTGATCTGCATCATCAGTCTTTTTACCGGAATGTAGAGTTGTTTGGAGAAAAAGAACGATAGTAGCAAACCAAATAGAACAACTACGCCGCAACTAATTACAAGACTGTTTTTCAACTGTTCAGAGGACAGGACAAATGAGTTCATCGGACGATACATCGCATACGTCCAATCCTGCTGCGAGTTCGCGGACTCCAGATAAGACAGAACGGCTTTGCCTTCCGCTCCTTCTATAATCTGTTCTCCGCTTTGGCGGTTGTGAATAGTGTTCTGTAATAAACCACCGAGAGCCTCATCATACTCCCCCGTGTGAAGCAGCTCTTTACCCGAAGAGTCGAAAATATACAGCTGGTCTGCCGGGGAACTCAAGATTCGGGAAGCCGCCGTCTGCAGATATTCCACCCCTACATCCATAAAGAAATAACCCATGGTTGGCACGCCAGGTGTCTCATATGGCAATTTAATCACATAGGTCATCACCTTGCTTCCATCAGCCAATGTCCGAAACAGCCATTCTTTAGGCTTCACTTCGTTCAGCTTCAGAATGAAAGCTGCATCTTCGGATGTACAACTCTTCATATGAAAGTTGCTGGCATCCACGACATAATGATGGGCCGGAAAATAAACGGTAACATTGGTTAACCCTTCATTTTCAATCCTGTAGAATTCCAGTTCCTGCCGAAAGGATGCAATGCGACTCAAATTCCCCTCCCAGCTCTTCGTTAACAATAGATTCAAGTTGAAGTTATTCTGAATGAACCGAATGGAGAGTGCTTTATTCTGCAGGTTGTCTTCATATTTCTTTAATATCGTCTGCTCGATATAATCCTTGGCGGAAATCAGGCGATTTTTATTGTCTTTGGCAATCTCATCTTCCATCATTTCATTAGCCTGGGTATACCAATACCCACCCATAATGCCGATCAGAACCACAGACAGAACAGTATATGACAATATAAATTTGATAAAGATGGTTTTTCTGTATTCAAGCATTTTCATCCATCCCCTTTGGCTTCGCTCATCGTGCACTATCCCGTCCCTATAACAATGTATGCGCTATCATAAATGAGATTAACAATAGTTATTCATATTGCTTAAGCTATCAAAATCATTCTCTAAAATCCAGTATAAAATCTTTCACTTCATTCTAATTTCTTTCAACCCTGTAGTGGACCTGCACATATCTGGTACAAAACAATGCAAAAAAATGCCCCAAAGCCTCCTTATTCAGTGGCTTCGGGACATTTACATTGAACACGTGCTTTTTTTTGCAGACAAGCAGATTCGTCAAAATGATTTATTAGGATGGTTCGAGCTCAGCACCTCCTATCATCCTTCTTCGTTCGGTTCCGTCTGGATAACTAGTGCCTGTACCGCCTGAAGCAGTTCGTTAGCTGCGGAATCAATCTGTGTTTGGGTGCTGTCCGCATCTACCGCTATTACCGCTCCCAGTGATTTGGCCGCCAACATGGCAGTAAAGCCAGCCTCATCATAGGTTTCTTCCTGTAAGGTGTCTGCTTGTTCCAGTAGCATGACTAGCAGTGTCGGGTCTCTGGGATTACTATACAATTCCAGTTCCGCCACGTTGGCATAACCGCCTGGTGAATAGTACCTCAGATAACGGAACGCTGTATCGTTGGTTATCGAAGCTGTATGCCATTGGACGCTACTGATCCCGCTGATGGTATACAAATCGGTGTAATGCGTGCCGTCGTTAGATCCCTGTAGAATAGCTCCGTTAACACGCGTAATTTCTGAAGCCTTACCATTTCTCGGATAAAACTTGAAGCTCGACAATGACTCGGCCTCATTTTCTCCCAAATCAATATCAATCCATGCTACAGCATCCTTCGTATCGGTAAACGTATCCACATTACTGTCCACGGCACGCCAACCATTCTGCTCTTTGGTCCCCTTGTTCTGATAGACTGGCGTGGAAGCCGCCACCATGGAAGGTGTTATAGTGACCTTCTGCGCAGGCAGGGAAGCAAGAGAAACCAGCTGCTCTTGAGCCTGGAACAACTCCTCCAGCAAAGCGGACCGATCGGATGCAGGATTGTTGAAGAGTGCTCGAATCCGCTCAACCTCTTGCATGTATTGGTAATAGCTTCCCTTCGTATATACATCGGGGCTGACTACCTTGGAATCGATGCTGCGAATATCATATTGTCCGTACAATTCCACTTCTGCCACATTCCCGTTCCATGCAGCGCTGTTGTAAATTCTCAGGTATCGGTAAGCATCATGATCGATTATTTTGTCCCCGCCAATGTAAGTCCACTTGCCTTCTGCTGTTCCTGTGACGGCTGCAATCAAGTTCGTCCAGCTGTTATTGTCATTCGAACCTTGCAGGACCACTCCGTTCATTCTTGCGGGATAGGAGGCTCTGGGCATTAGCATTATATCGCTCAGCGTTACGGATACGTCTGGTCCAAAGTCCACCGTATAGTAAGCTCCGGCACCAGTAGCCAGATCGCCGAAAGTCCCCGTATTGCCATCGAACAATAGATAGCCTACTCGTTCATTGCTCAGTCCGCCTGTACCATACTGCTTATCCGAAGCCATTACTGTCGCCAACCTGGATACATCGAGAAGCTTGAATTGGTTCACCAAATACAGCGAAGATCGATCCGTCGTGAAGATGGCAGGACCTGCGGACAGTCCATTAACGGTCTTATAATCAATGGCAAACCGAATAGGACCTGTAGGCGCAAGATTGTCCATGACCGCAGATGCCGTCCAATTCAGCTGATCCGTTGAATGCACGGTTGCCTCCTGACCTTGAATCACAGCCTGCACATCTTGAATCGGTTCGGTGGATACAAAGGTCAGCACAACCGTATTGCCTGCATCAACGCGGTTTTGTACGCTCTGGGGCGAGCTTATTGAGAGCGATTGAAGTTTATTATTCGTTTCATGGCGTTCTCCAAATATTCTGAATTCGGACAACTCCAGCATCGTACTGGATGGCTCAATCATCTGAATCTTGAAGAAACGGAAGGCAGTATTCCTGTGACCTTCGCTGACTTCAAGTGTCTGCATATCTTCAGATACGACGGTCAACCCTGGGGTTAGCCGTGTCCATGTTTCATTATCATTAGAACCAAAAATCGCAGTACCGCCGATCCGCTCGGGGAAGCTTGCCCTTACCTGAAGGGAGAAAGCATCCGCAGTGACTTTATAATCCGGTCCAAAATCCATGGTGTGTGTCAAATTGACGGCGTTACCGTAAAATGCAAAGCTCCCCGCGTAATTATCCAATAAATTCAGCGTTTCGTTGTAGAAGGTTGCGGCAGCCAGCATATTGGAATAGTCCATACTTCCATCCTGAAGCTGCGGTGTTAATTCTTGGAGACCTACTACCGCAGCTCTCAACTCCACCAGCTTTTGCAAAAACTCGTCATCTGAAGCCGTTGCTATTACATCCATGACATCAGCATATATGCTATTGTAGTGTGTTAAACTCGCAGATACATAGCTGGTTTCCGGGTTATAGGCAGCAATCACTGCGGCAACGGCAGACGAACGGTCAGCGCTCACGATGACCTTGACTTCTTTGGCTGTGATGGTGGCCCCATCCGTCGCTCCTACCACTATGGAGTAGGTGCCGACCTGCTCCGGCTTCCACGAAAAAGCACCCGTGCTTTCGTCAAAGACAGCCCCTTCAGGCTTATGATCGATCTGGTAAGTAACGCTATCGCCTATGCCATCATCGATGGCAGTAAAATCGTACTGCAATGCTGCATTTGACCCGACATACGTATACAAATCAAGAGAGGTTCCGCTATCGTTAAAAACAGGTGGCGTCAGCTGTTCACCCGCTTTTAGATGTATGTGATCCATATCCACTACAGTGCCCGCTCCCTGAATTTTGAAATACGTCAAATCACTTAGACCTCGCAAGTTGTGCATGGTGTAGGATACATATTTCCACTGCCCCTTGGTATCCGGCAAAATCAAAGGAGCATTGTGCCACCCATTGATCACAAGCTTGGCTGTACCGTTCGTCCGTATTCGCAGACCTATGGTTTTGACGGGAGTGCTGGTACTGACGACGGAGAATCGACTCCCCTCTTCCGTGGCTGTAATCTCTACAAAGGACGTTTCACCCTCTTGTTTTATCTCGGAATGTGAATCCAGACTTGTAGCTCGGTGTTCGATTTCATTCCAATCCGCATTCGTCGATACTTTTGGAAGTGTTGTTGCGCCCTCAGTAGCTGCTTCTTCGGGGATAAACATCCAATAATCGGCGCCTCCATCCGGAGATTCCCAATAGAACGGTAGTCGCTTCTTAAACATATCGGCATAGTATGGAGCTTCCTCTTCCATATCTAGGCCTGCCGCATATTTGTAATAATAGTAGAGACCATATACGTTGCCGCCAATACGTCCTCTGTATCCTTCAGCCAGCTCTTTATAGATAATGGTCGGATTGCCATCGGCATCCGTATGAGCCGCCACCGGTGTCCATGGCGTATCATGGCCCAGCATGAACTGTGCAAAATAATCGGTTGCTTTCAATATCCTTTGATCCAGATATTCGTAAGCATTAACCGCATTCTCCATAGTGGACACCGTTCCTGCGACTGGATCGACCTTAGTTTCCTGTGCTTCCAACAGGCGGGCCAAGATCTCCACATTGGTGAGGTCCCCAGCGCCATGGGCCTGATCCCTGCCCATCTCCACATGCTGCACTCTCGGTGGAACCACTGCTTCACCTGTCACAATATTAGTGTCCACCCATCGAAACAGCTGCTTGATCGAGCCATTCTGCCCTTGATCCACAGCGGATTCATTCACGGTAAACCATTCCACGCCCTCATTGTAACGGTCACGGTTTCCTGTAAATATATATCCCGACATCGCTCCAAGGAGCGGATACAGATGCTGGTTCATAAAATACCCGTTATCATGTTGGAAAGTATCAATGACCGGATAGATGAGATTATTGCTAAAATCGGTTGTGTCCTGGTCTGTCCACTTCAGGTCTTGCGTTGTGCTGCTCGTATATCTTAAAATCTCTGCTGCTGTCACCATGCGATTCAGTGGAATTCCGGTGTGAATGTGCGAATCAATGAAATAGGTGTATTTGGCAGGGTCCATCTGAGACCAGATTCGAATGATGCCCATCGCGTTAGCCCTGTACACCTCTTCCCCGGTTACATAATACATGATGGCTTGCGTGTAGGCCTTTAAGCCGTCCGCAATAAATCTGGAGTTAAAGGATTGACTGTTAAAATCCAAGCTGCCAGGCTTTGTCGGATCCGCACTGCTCTGATTGCTGGACGTAACGTTTCTAGATGCGGTTGGAGAATTTTCCATTCGATTAAAATAACTGTACCAAGGCTCTTGCTTTGCCAGCACCTGTGTGCGCATATTCTCAAGAATGTCCTTGGTGAGCCCAATTCCCGGATGTTTGAAACCGCTTGCATCAATTTCCTCATAAATCGTTGGGAGATATTCTGTTGCCGTATTCTCATTCACAGACGCCGCATTTGATACTGGATAAGGATAAGCCATTGCAACCAAACTCACGATTAAAATAAACATTACAATACACTTGGCCTGGTTTTTAAAGCCCCGCTTTTGTCGAGATGCCATGTACACTCCTCCTTCATGTCGTAGACTTGTGTAACATTCACTTCGTTTGAATGATGCGTCGTTATTTTCTATATCATTGCAGGATTTCACAAGCTTCGTCCATTGCAATATCATTCAATTTGTTAAGATATCTTTCAAATCATTCAGATGGTATGCTCATTGTAATGCATGACTTCGCTATCATAGATGCTTTTGCCCTCTTTTGGCACAGGAATGTCTGCTCTCAACACAAAAAGAAGCCTAATCCATATGGATCAGGCTTCTTCATTATGTTTTTCGTGTTCAACAAGTTTCCGTAGTCACCATGTTTCCATAGTCTCCTGCGACCGACTTGATTAAGACTTTGCAGGTTTCCGAGAAGGTTTGGATGAACTGGCATTTTTATTCTTTTTCTTACTCACTTCCACAACCACAGGCTCCTGCGGATGTTCTACAGGATACATTTTACGGAACAATAACGTCTGTAGTACCAGGAATGCCCCCCCTACCGTCCAGTAAAGTGGCATAGCTGCCGGGGCTGATAGAGAAAAGAATGCCATCATCAGTGGGGAGAGATAACCCATAATGGCGAACTGTTTTCGCTGCTCAGGCGCCATATTGGCTTGTGATACCTTCGCTTGCACCAGATAAATGACCGCGACCACCACAGCGAGTACGTAGTCCGGCGCTCCCAGTTTGAACCAAAGGAACGAATGGGAAGAAAGTTCCGGTGTAAGTCGGATAGCCGTGTAAATACCTGACAGGATAGGCAACTGAATGAGCATCGGCAAGCAACCAATATTCAGCGGATTGAACTTATGCTTCTTGTATAGCTCCATCGTTTCCTGAGACAGCTTTTGCTTATCAGCAGGATCATTTTTGCCTTCATATTTTTTCTTGAGCGCATCCATCTCGGGTTTCATGGCGTTCATGATGACACGTGTTCCCTGCTGGGACTTGGCTTGACGCATCATCAACGGCAGCAGCGCAAGACGAATGATCAGTGTGATCACGATAATTGCGACCCCGTAGCTTCCATTAAATATGGTGGCAATGTGCTGTATCAGATACGATAGTGGAAATACAATATAGTGGTTAAAAAATCCCGGTGTCGATGAAGTAATCTCCGACACGTTGTTGCTGCATCCGGCAAGCAGCATGACTGCAAACAAAATGGCAATCAGGCCATAGATCCGTCCCTTGCCCGATCCAAAAGTGAATCCCTTGTTAGTCTTATGTTCCATATATATCCTCCTCGTTGATTTGTTGACCAATCGTTCAACGAGGAATGACAATCTGGTTCATCTTCATCGGGCGCTTCTCTTCGTCTAATCATGCGGCTCCAGTCTTCCTGTCTGTGTTGTCTGTCCAAACACAGGGCAGGAAGTACAGGTTCAAGTCCACCACCGACGCCACCTTCCACCCAGTACTCTGTCATGCCACAGTGAAGATGGGCAATATAGGCATAGCTGACGGTGAAGATGAGTCCAATCGAGAATAAATATGGTAATAACTCCTGCAGTTCAAACAAGGGATTCACCCCCTTTATAGGTTAGTTTTTATATTATAACACTTACATATTGTTTTTGCATAAATCCGTACGTAAAAACAGTGATTATTCAACTATTCCGTTCTTAATTTGGACATTTCTAGCTCAGCTCTGTGTCTTGCAACGTTATAAGAAGGCCATGAACGATCTGATGCATCCTCGTCCAGGTAGGCTTGACGTTCCAGCATTTCCCTCTTAAGATCCGGATACTCCTCCTGAGCAAACTCTCGAAGTAACGGAACTGCATCTGCCGACAGACTTGCCAGATAGGTTGCATCAATATTGCCAGTCTGATGATAACGTTCAATATTCAGCTCGGCAATCCGTTTATCCATGCCCACATAATTGACAGCAACATAAGCTGTGAGCGCCAGCACGATATACCAGCGGATCAGCGGTATTGATGTGTACCGTATACGAAGGCCAGCAATCAGCAACAGGAGTGCAAGGAAGATCATGAATGCGTGTACCAGGAAGCGGATGTACGTATATCCATATGCCTGCTCATACAGATTTAGGCGCATAAACGCGGAATACAACATAATTGCTGAACAACTGACCAGAATCAAGAGAAGTACCTGATGCACGATGGAACCCGTTTTGCCACTCGAACGGGTATACTGCAAAGCAACAATAAGAATAAAGAAGTTAATACCTATGACGAGAATTAACTCTGCGAATCCACTTCTCGCATAATCTGCGTAAGACAGATCTACCGGAAGATGCCCCTCTCCCGCACCAAAGAGATACGAAAACTGTACAAGTACAAACAAAACGTACACACAGTTGATGACGATGAGCATCGTACCCACTATGATGGGATCCAATCTGAATGGTTCCCGATGAACCGGAGTGAGTGCGGGCTCGGGTGTAATCTTATTCGTAACCTCACCTTTAGTGACCGGATCCACAGGAGAGAATATATAGGTGTGATCACGCTTATCAACCGTGGGTGCTGCTCCATTTTTCCAATGTGCGTTCGCTCTCTTCTCTGCCTCATATTGCATCGGCTGTACAAATCCCCATACATAACCGAACAGCAATACACCTGCAATGACAATCCAGATGATTCTCGGTATCCCTGGAGTAAAAGCCAGCTGATTCAGCCACTCCGGAAAACCGGCTAAATATTGATCGAAGACCCCGTCAGCGGAGGACAGTAACGCAACGACTACAATGAGGATCGGCAAGGACGCCACAAGGCCAATGAGCACTTTGAAAACAACGGTTTTTTGGGATTTGCCCATGCCACGCCCGCCTGCTCTCACAGCAATAGCAGCAACAGTCCCCCAATGACGTATGGCTTGAGGCAGCATGTGGTCAATAGCCGTACCAATCAAACCAATCTCCCACCATTGCTTCTGTTTTCTGCCCATCAGATACGTCATATGTAAGATAACTACGCCAGGTATGACCAGAAAATTAAGAACATACAGCAGTTCATTGTCGTATAACAGGAACGTTAGCGACAACAATAGCACTACAGCCGCTACAAAAGCATCAATGAACTTGAAAGACCTCATGCGGTCCCGTGCAAACAGATACATGAACACATAAAAGAGAATTACAAAGATAGGATACGATACTCCAATTTCATTACCATAGAATAAATACTGGTGAATAATCGCCAGCATCCATGCGGACAGTAGCGTGATCAGCGCGCGGTGCGGTGAAGCCATTATTTTATCAATCATGGGAAAAACCTCCATTAACCTTTCTATGCTTTATTCTAGATGATAAAATAGGAATATAAATAGAAATTAAAATCGATAAAACTTCTTATTTTAGAGGATTGCGTCAGAGATCACCTCCAGGAGGGAATCAACACTTTGAAATTACATCAGCAATATCTGCTGTTGCATCGCCATTACGGTCACCATACAGAACATGAACTTACACTCGCCGATCTCGCTGAACTGCTGAATTGTACGCACCGTAATACATTAACCATTGTCAAAAAGATGGTTGCCCATGATTGGATTCGTTGGGTTTCCCAGCGTGGCCGGGGTCGGCGTTCTTCACTGACTTTGCTTGTTCCGGCTGATCAAATCGCCGCAGAATATATGATGCAGGCCATGAATCGCCGGGAATTGCAGGAAGCTGCCGAGCAGGTGAGTGCATTCTCCAGTTCAACAATCATGCAGGATCATCTAAACCAGTGGTTGCTTGGGTATTCAGGACATCATACGGAAGCCGGCACCAATAATGAGCAGATTGATACGCTTCGGTTGCCCCTGCGCCAACAGCTTCATGCGCTTGATCCGCTGTACATTAATCTATTAGCTGAATCCTTTGTTACCAGCCATGTCTTTGACGGGTTGGTTCAGAGGGGTGAACAAGGAGAGATTCTTCCCTGTCTGGCTCACACTTGGGATGTCAGCGCAGACCGGCAGACCTGGATCTTTTATTTGCGAAAAGGGATTACATTTCACAATGGTCAGATGCTGACGGCCCATGATATTGTGCACACGTTTGAACGGCTGCTATCCTCAGATCGCCGGACACTATACCGCGATGTGAGTAAACAAATTTTATCTATTGAAGCGGTCGATCCCTTAACCGTGTGTTTCCAGTTGAAAGACCCTCACGAATTGTTTTTGTCCTTTCTTACAACAAGTCGTGCTGCGATTGTACCCTCACCAGGAACAAACGAACAGAAGATGAAACTCTCGGGTGATGTGCACGGGATGCAAAAACCTGTTGGCACGGGGCCGTTCAAGGTCACTGCCTGGGATGATCACTTGTGCAGACTTGAGGTATTTACATCGTATTTTCAGGGTAGAGCACATATGGACCGTGTGGATATTCTGCAGATTCCATGGAGTGCTTCGGCAGAAATGGATGATAGCCAAGATATCGAAACTCCGTTTTTTCATCTTGTTCATAATCCGTCTTCGTCTGCGGGTGCAGACTGGACACAGATTAGTGCAGGTGTAATGGTTCATAAATTGCTCACGTGTAATACACAAAAAACCGGACCGTTAAACGATCCGGAAGTAAGAGCACACCTTCAGTCATGCCTTGCTGGAATGTATAGAGATGACGGACATGCAGATAACTCTGAGGTCGTCGCTCCTGATTCTGGTGCGGTGAGTACCAAGAAAGTCCAGGTCCACTCGGAGGGATTTAGCGATATATTGATAAGTCCCGTATCCTCCAGTCCCATCTCCTTGCACATTGCAACCATTCCACAATATCGCAGGGATGCTAAAAATCTGGCGTCCATACTGGAGCAGTGCGGTTTCTCTTGTACCGTCCGAACCGCTACGATGGAGCAGTTCAAAGGAAACTTGCGGCTGGAATCTGATCTGATTCTCTTCTCTCTCATTCGGGACAGGGACGAAGAACTGCGCAGATACGATCTCTACTCTACGTTATCTGAGCATCTGGAAGATTCTGCTCGTATAACGATTCATGAGATTTTGCAAACCATCGTCGCCTCTCCCATCGCAGTAGATCGAACTTCTGAATTAGATCGAATTGAGCAATTTTTGGTTGATCAGAATTTACTGTTCCATTTATCCGAAAAACCAGTAGAAACCGCTTATCTACCTTCTGTGCGTGGTCTATCTTTCAATAGCCAGGGCTGGGTGAACCTGCGTCATATCTGGTTTCCGTGAATGCTCGTTAAACGAGCATAACAATATCTTCATTTCATGATACGGTAATGATTTTGGATGCCTATGAATTGGTCAGTAGGTCGGCATCCATCTTCTGCTGTATTTTTTCATTTATCGTCGAAATGGTATCCTTCCGACGATAAATACCGAGAAGTAAGCCGACCATGGCATATTCGAAAAGCAGGTGATTGCCATATCCTATTAAAGGAAAAACAATGCTAAGAATTGGAGCCTTGCCGGTAGTCATCGCCAACGAATAGATGATTTGCAACGCAAACATGGATGTGATACTGATAATTATCATTCGACCGAAATTGTCCCGAATGCGAGGAAGCATCTTCACCATACTTGCAACAAACCAGATGATACCCACCAATAACAGTATCCCGGCTGACCAGCCAAACACATCAATGAGCAGAACACCTGGGTAATCTAAATAACTCATTTTAAACATGTCGAACTTCGTATCAATCCCATTACCCCACCAGCCGGCTGATTGAATAATTTTAATAATGGAATTGTTACTATAGCCACCGTAAGGGTCATCCTGAAGATTCAAAACGACAGAAAGCCTCTCCAGGCGGCCGTACCTATCTGCAAAAAACAATAACAATACAAAAATACTTCCTGTTACAACAGCACCTAAGACTGTATAAAGCCATTTTCGCGTGAGCCAACCAAATAAAATAATGGACATTGTGCCAAACAGAAACATGCGCACCCAGTCCGACATTTGAAACAATAGCACTACAGGTAACGCTACCATAGCAATATAGGTCAATATGGATTGCATATTGCAGTTTGAATGAAGCTTCTCCTGCACAATTGCCCCTATGGCAAGTGGCAAAATCCACACTGAAGCAGTGGTAAGGTCTATTACAAATCCAAGTGGTGCAATCAGGAATCTGCTCATACCATAAAAATTCGTAGATATCATTGGATTAATCCACAAAAGGGCATTAAGTAGAATATAGATCCACCAAGCAGCTTTTTTCAACTTACGATAATCAAAGTAAATAAAGAACAACATAATCATTACACCTATAACGGTGTACATCACATGACCGCGATATAAGAACTGATACTTTTCATCTGCTACATTAATCGTAAAAATCCATATCAGTAACAGGCTAGTTATAGACAAACCAATTAGTCCAACTAACAGACCCCAATGCATACGATGGCGATGCAACCGGTGCATGCTTTTGCCCACTACTGCAGGATCGCCCATCTGTTCAATGGCATATGCAATTGCTTCTTCCTCTGTATAACCTTCTTGTTTTTTGTCCAAAATCATTTCTTGCATGTGGTTTCCCAACTCATCACGCAGGTCGTTATGTACTTCGCGAGCTTTAACCTGAACACACATGTGATCAAGATAATGCTGAATTCGTTCATGTCGATTCGTCATGTCAGGCCTCCTTCCCCAAGCACCCGATCCACAGCTCTACGGAACAAATTCCACTCTGCTTTTTTACTTTGTAAGGCCTCCATGCCCTTGTCACGAATTGAATAATATTTCCGTTTACGGCCTTCAACCTCCATCCAGTACGACTCTACCCATCCTTCAATCTCCATAGCATGCAAAATAGGATATAACGTACCCTCTTTCAGATTAAACACACCCTCGGATTGACGATGTAATTCCTTAATTAATTCATAACCGTACAACGGTCGTTCCTGAAGCAGGGTCAGAATCAATGTTTCGGTACTGCCTTTAATCATTTGTTTGTTAACCTGCAACGCGTTCACTCCTTCCTTTTCAATTTATTTAGCAAGAGTTTTTAGATTTCGAAAAATACACTTTTAAATCTCTTCTTTTCATATACATCGGAAACCTATGCATAGAACAACTAGGTATGATATTACCTTATCCTTCCTTTTCTGTCTAGCCAACAAGCTTCTTTATTTATGTTAAAATAAACAAGTCCTTTCATTCACGAACTTTAATGATGAAGCTATATATTCGTGTATTTTTCAATTACATATCCAGTTTTTTGAATCTAACTAAAGGAGGCATAACATTCATGAGCAAACTAATTTTCTTTCTCGGCGGGGCCGGAAGTGGCAAGACCACACTAGCCAAAGCCCTTTCCCGTAAACATAAAGCTGCTTTCTTCGACATGGATATCCTGCTTCGCCCAGCAGCTGAGGCGATTATGACCCTTCAGGGACTTGATCCATCCGACCGAGATTCGCCTGAATACAAAAGGTTGTGCCGTGATCTTGGGTACCGCATTACGATGGACGCCGCTCTGGATAACGTTCAGTTGGATATCGATACGATCGTTGTGGGGCCATTTACCAAGGAAATCGGTACCTCTGACTGGATCGAGCAGGAACTCGCACGGATTGGACGTTCTCTGAAAGATACGGATGTGCGTGTGGCCTATATTTATTTAGAGAATGAAGCATTGTATCACAAGCGGATCTCAGCAAGAAAATCCCCACTAGATGAATGGAAGTTAGCCAACTGGGATGCCTTCACAGCTTCTCTCGTCCGTAAAGAGATAGCCTGGCCGCTCCCTGCTTCATCCGTCGCTTATATTGATAATTCCAGTGATGATCCTGCCATTGCCTATGCTGAACTTGAACGACGGATGTACGAGTAAAAAAGAATCACACGCTCAATCTTACTTTGGTGATAGGTAGATTAAACGCTTCTCTCGCCAAGTTGTGACTCACTTCTTGAACTCTAACGAACCTGTGGCACCTTATTGCCTTGTTTAGACTAATATTAAAATTCTAACGAACCTCAATAACGCTAAACGGGAGCAGACGAATGAAAATGAATGAAAACGGGCCAAAACCTGCTACAAACGGATAAATAAGGTGTCTCAGATTCCTTACGATTTCAATCTGACTCATATGCTTGGAATAAGGTGCGTCAGGTTCGTTAGCTTCCAAAGAGTGCCCAGCAATGAAGCCAAGTGTGCGCCAAAATGTGATCTGAATGAAAGCTGTACACCAATCACATTTACATATCAAACAAAATCAAAAAAAAGGGATCCGTGTCACCAAGCCTATCAGGCCGATGAAACCGATCCCTTTTCCCATTAAAGATCCTCTCACAACATGGGATAGCCGATACCTTCTACTCCAATTGGATGTCAGATATCTGCCGAGAAGAATACTTCACGTTCCTCCGTCCCCCTACCACACACCTATCCATGCGCTCAGCATAAAATTTACCAATCTCCCTATCCGCGCTGACGTGCCGCTTGACGTTCAGCAATGCGAGCTGTAATCAACCCATGACTCTCATCGATTTCTTCCGGTGTACAAGCGCCTTTCAGCTCATATACTTTCACCGGAGAACGGTCGATAATATCCAAAAAGGAATCAAAGAAGGTCATGTCTTTGCTATGAACGTATGGACACCAATGATCTGCCAACCCTACGGTTTCATGGATATGCACCCCAACCACGTGATCAATCAACGCGTTAGCTTCACGTACATTGTCATATAGGCCCATTCGATCCATCATCATGCCGTGACCAATATCGTACCAGAGACCAAGCGGCGCGCCCTTCATTTGTCCAATAATCGTTCCTGCTTCGTGCAAAGTCGGCATCTGATAACAGCGTGAACGGGTCTCAATACCGAAATTCACCCCGTATCCCCGCTGCTCCGACAAGTCGCATACCTCTTCGAGACTTTCCTGAATCCGGCTCAGGTAATGTGCGCTACCATCTTCCCGCTTCTCCAGCATCTCTTGCCATAAAGATTGATACGCCGGTGAATCCGGCCCCTGATCGTGGTATATCTTTTTCAACGCTTCATCTATATTGTATTCAAACGGCACCTCACCGGGATGTACAACAACAGCCTTGGCACCATAACGATGTGCGTACTCGGCTGAGCGAAGTAACAGTTCAATCGCCCGTTTGCGGCGCGGCTCATCATCGAATCCGAGCAGGACGGAATCCGTCCCGTAATCCGGATCAGGCACATGTGGAAATGTATTATGCACACTGGATACACCGATCTCTCCGCGTTCAATCATCGGTTCTATCGTCTTCAGCAACTCTTCCGTAACGTTATAGTTCAGTTCAACCTGTTTGAATCCAAGAGACTTGATCTCCTCGATCATGCCTTGTCCGGTCGTATGACGTTTGATATTCCAACATGTTGAGAACGAATATTCTTGTTTGTCCGTATACATG
Organism: Paenibacillus sp. SZ31; assembly: GCF_012912005.1. Taxonomy (GTDB): domain Bacteria; phylum Bacillota; class Bacilli; order Paenibacillales; family Paenibacillaceae; genus Paenibacillus. The sequence continues at coordinate 72,649 of NZ_JABBEA010000011.1, read as the reverse complement.
ATTGGTCCTCCTGTCTCTCATTCTATCGCCCATTCATATTCCATTAATCTGTCTATCTATCTCTACTATTCATTCCTCTAACCGTTGTCTTCACGGAGGATTAATTCAAATCTCATCCTGTTCGCAGTCTTTCCAGGCACATAACGATAGATGATCTCCGCATGATTCACGTACATTAACACGGATGGTTCAGGCGCCTCAGCCTTCACGGTACACGTAAGTCCTGGGAACTGCCATAACGCTGGTGTAATGTCCTGCTGACGAAGGGATGGCCCTCTGATTTCAAAATAAACGTCGATCTCTTCCGCCGTATCCAGCTCCACATCAATGGTTAACGATTCTGGTGTGAGGTCCGCATCGAACGTTACTCCGCGTAGATGACTGTTCCACCCCTCGCCTACCTCACGGCGGATCAAGCGAAGATAATAACGCTCACCCGTCTCTGTCTGCCAGTGGATCGTGGCAGGATGCATCTGGCCGTTGGTATTCACACTTCCCGACATGGCCCCGATCATCCGATCCTCACCGATCCAGGCTTTGGCAGTACATAGATTCCGATTGGACGTTGGATCATTGCGCTCACACAGTTCCATGAACTGTTTCTGCACAAGACGATCCTCTTGATGAGCCTTGAAATACGGTATGGCTTCTGCGGGCACATCCACCCCAAGGAGCGCAATCATCGGATCATGACCAGATTCACAGTTGATTCCTGTGAGATATTCATACCCTTCACCAAGCAAAAGATAGATAAATACACCGATTGAACTATGTTCTCGCATCTCCATGTCGTACGCCCGAGAGAACGGGCCAGAGAGATTCTCCAGGTTGGCATTGTAATAAACTGCAATGTTATTCCAAAGCCCGTGTTCAATCCGGTGTCCAAATTCAACCAAACGTTCGGTGAGTCCATACTTGCGGTACATGCCAAGTACCGACAGATCGACTCCGTAATAGGTTGTCGTATTGAACTCCGCGAATGTACCGTCGTATTGTTCGAACTCCTTCATCAACGCCTCCGCTTGTTTATCCGAATGCTGAATCCATTCTGTCCGGTTCAAGCGGTGTCCATAGTAATGGGTGATGAAAATATGCATCAACTCAATATTGGTGTTCATTGGAATGACATCGGATAATCTTCGTTCCACTGACCCTTGAACAGCCAGTTCCATCGCATGGTCCATCCGTTTCATGAGTGTCTCCGGCATAAGTTCGGCGAATTCGGCAGTTACGATAACACAGACACAAGCGATAAACTCGCGCCAGTTGGGATCATAACTGATCCAGACCGGTGGCAGCACCTGATTCACTGCCGAATGAAACAGGTTTTTCAGTTGTTTGGGATCTGCTGCCTCTGTGAGCAGAGAACCCTCTTCCTGTAGTTTATGGATAAACTGCGCAGACACCTTCTCAAAGGTGCGTTCCAGGAAATAGGCCGTGCCTGGCGCAAAAGATTTCCAAGCATAGTGACCCGCTGGTGGATGCACATCATTGGGTCGGGTCGCGAAGGTTCCATGATAGATCTCATCTGGAGCGTCATATTGAACATCGAGCACCTTGTGGAACACCCGTATCGCGCGTTCCACATCACCAGGCTCATTTCGAATCAACAACCCGAGCGCATAATGTGCACTGGCTCGTGTGCTGTGCTGCGATGAATCCTCCTCTTCAAAACTGCGAAGCAGATCCAGTTCCTTATCATAGAAGCTATCCATCATCAACATGGATTGATTTACAAGATACTGTTGCTCTTTCGACATCTTCTCTACCATTCGTTGTGTCATGTCATGGACCTCCTGAGACTATAGGTGCGTGTTCAAAAAGATCAGTTTTCAGTACCAAGAAGATGGAATTAAGCTAGAAATGGAGTAGCGGAGCGTAGGACAACTACGTGAGCAACTACAATGTTTCCGAAGGAAACATACTTCGTAAGCCTCCCGCTTATTTCGGCTGAATTTCATATTCGATGCTGATGATGCCACTAGGCATCATTCGTAATCAAAAGTGAACTTTTTGAACAACCTCTATTAACCTTTTACAGCACCTACCATTACGCCACTGATAAAGTACCGTTGCAACCACGGATACACAAGCAGGATCGGTAACGTGGAGAATATAACGCTGGCTGCTTTCAGACTCTCAGGTAGGACCTGAACGGCACCAATGCCTTCGTTCTGCATCAGTTCTGTAATCTGGTTTTGCTGAATCATCTGATACAATTTCAATTGCAAAGGGTATAGCTCAGGCTTGGTAATATACATGAGTGCATCCTGGAAACCATTCCACCGTCCTACCGCGTAGAATAGACTCAGTGTCGCCATAACCGGAAGGGATAGCGGCAAAATAATCCGCATAAGTGTTCCAAAGTGGCTACTTCCATCAATGCCCGCCGCTTCTTCCAGACTTTCAGGAATCCCTCGGAAGAAGGTAATGAGGATGATCATATAGAACGGACTAATCAATCCAGGCAGAATAAGTCCCCATGTGCTGTCGAGTAGGTGCAGATTTTTGATCAGAATGTACTCAGGAATAATGCCCCCACTGAAGAACATTGTCACCACAATGACAAGCATGAACCACTTGCGCCCTTTCAGATTACTCTTCGCCAGTGGATATGCCGCTGCAATGGTCATCACCATGCTGAGCACCGTACTCAGGACGGTCAGCCAAATGGTATAGATGAGGGAACGAATCATTGATCCATCTGCAAATACTTTAGTATAAGCCTCAAAGGACAACTCTTTTGGGAAAAAGGAAACTTCTCCTGAACCGATCGCCCGGTTCGAACTGAGCGAGATCGCAATAATATGAATGAATGGTGCAAGACACAGCACCATCGTAATGACAATAAGAATGACATTTACCGTGTTGAATATTCGATTCGCCGTGTTTTCAGACATCCCACTCACTCCTTACAGATCATATGTGATTCAATCCACTACATAATGCTCTCATCGGTTAATTTCTTGGACGTATAGTTCGCTCCGAGTATGAAGACAAGTCCAACCAAAGCCTGGAACAAACCTACAGCTGTTGCGAGCGTAACCTGACCAGACTGTAAACCGACACGATAGACAAATGTGCTGAGCACATCCGAGTATTCACGTACAGCCACGTTACCGATAATAAATGGTCGGTCGAAGCCGATAGAGATCATGTTGCCGACATTGATGATCAATAAGGTAACAATCGTCGTTTTGATGCCTGGCAAGGAGATGTGCCAGATTCTGCGTAGCCGACTTGCTCCATCCACTTCTGCCGCTTCATACAGTTCCCGGTTAATCCCTGTCAGGGATGCCAGATACAGTATCGTACCCCAGCCTGCACTCTGCCACACGCCTACCGCAAGATACGTGAAGAGCCAATAGTTTTTGTCTGAAAGGAATGGTAACGGATCGAATCCCATACTCATTAAGATATTGTTAATGAAACCGGATTGCGTACCGAATACCTGAAGTACGATCCCTCCAATAATAACCCACGAAATAAAGTGAGGAATGTACAGTAAGGTCTGTGCCAACTTTTTGAACCAGGCCTTCTTCAGCTCGAATAATAAAATAGCCAATATCAGTGGCGCTGGGAAGGATACCAGTAAGTCCAGCATGTTAAGCACTAACGTATTGCGTAATGCCGTGTAGAATCCCTGATTTTGAAAGACTTCTCTGAACGCATCCAAGCCAATCCACTCACTACCAGCGATACCTTGAAAGAAGTTAAAGTCCTTGAACGCAATCTGCACACCATACATTGGCCCATACTTGAAAATAATGAAGTAGATCATGGGCAGTAGGAGCAACGCATATAGTTGCCAGTTTCTGCGGAAATAGATGCTTGTTTTCATAAACCTTCCCCCCATGTCATTCAGGATTTCTTCATCAAGACGATGTTGTCATCGCCTTGATGAAATCCCTGTTCTTTGTTGCCATACGCATTAGATGTGATCTCTACTCTACTTATTTCATCGCATTGTAAGCTTCTGTACGTTCATCCAGGATCGCTTGACCACCGCTCGCCATGTAATCTTTCATCATGCTGTCATACGTGGCTTCAAAATCAGCAGGTTTGGAAATGGTTGTTTTCACGAAGAACTCCATAAACTTGTCTTTCAAGCCGTTACCGTAGCGTGCTTCCGCCTCAATCGGTTTGGAGAAGCGCACCGGTTGAATGGTATCCGTATTAGAGATCGCTACCGACTTACGCATATCATCCCGATACTTCGACTCTACCTGCACGACATAAGCTTCTTCATTTTTCTTGTCATCCCCAACGTATTTACCATTGACGATAATGGCAATGTCACCGGAATTATAGATGCGACCTGCGATTTCAGGAGAAGCATCATCCTTGATCAATGGAACTCCATCCACGAGCTCATAGTTCTCATTTTCAACACCGAATTGCAGGTCGAACAGGTTGTTGCCTGAAGCCATCCAATCGAGATACTTCATTGCTGCTTCCGCATTGTTGCTTGACTTCGGAATCATGACATACATCGCATTGGGTGCATAAGCCGGTTTGGCGAATTTGCCTTCGGAGTTTTTGAATGCATCAATCGGTGTCATCACTGCACCAGGTTGATTGGTTTGCAAGTTTTTGTACGTACCAGAGATGTATATCTCCCCTGCATCCTCGGTGTAGAATCCAACTTTTCCGTTAGATACATCTTCCCACAGCTTTTTCTTGTCTTTGTCGAGTCCAAAGTCTTTGCTCATTAATCCTTCATTATAAAGTGTGTTCAAATATTTCAAGGCATCCTTGAAACCAGGCAACAACGTTGGATAGTCATTAGAACCCAGTTGTTGCGTTAATGTATATTTTTGTTCTTCCGTCAGTGGTTCAATGAATGACCAGATCAGTGGTTCATATTGAGCCGAGGCAATGGACATCCCCATTGGAATAAGTCCTGTACCAACGTTACCCGGATCTTTTTCCTTAAAGGCCTTCAGTGTTGTATGCAGCTCCTCAGCTGTCTCCGGTGAAGGCAATCCGAGCGTGTCCAACCAGTCCTGACGAACATAGGATGCGTACTTACCAAGTACGAGACGTTTACCTGGAACCGCAAACTGTTGTCCATCGTATTGACCGTAGGCCAGCGTTTCATCTCCCAGCAATTTTTTCAGGTTAGGACCCGTTTGATTGATCAGATCCGTAAGTTCAGTTAAACCACCTTGTTGTGCATAACGGTTGAATGTTCCCGAGTCGTAGGTAAAGACGATATCAGGTACTTCAGAGCCACTCGCCATCAGAACGTTAAGCTTCTGTACTTCCTCCGAGCGTGGTACCGGAACAAACTGAACGTCGATGTTGTTTGGATCGCCAAACTTCTCTTGAATGAAGCGAGTCAGATAACTGTCCGAAATGGTGTAGCCCGCCGGTGTGTTTCCCCGGTCGAAGATTTCCACTTTCAAAGTCGTTTTTTCCCCCGAACCCGACTCTCCTGATGAAGATGTAGATTCGCTTCCTGACGAACATGCAGATAATAATAGAGTGAATGCTGTTACCACTGCGAGGATTGAACTTGCCTTGCCTGCCTTACGTCTTTGAAATAATCTCATTTGACCTTTCCCCTTTCGCACACTCTCTGAATGGATTCACATGATTGCCACTCCACTTTGTTCAACCATTTCGTTGCACCTGTGAATGTCACTAATCATTACATACGATCTTATATTTAGACAATAAACTATTTTCAAAATGTAAAAATTGCGTTTTTTAAGTCAAATACCGCGATATATAAACATATTTCCTGACAATATACAATTTTCACGACATTTATGTTAACTATAATAACACTAATTGTTTGGTTTTACTTGATTTATTGTGTACCATCTGACATAACCGAATTCGCAATAATCCTTTTTCCGCTGGGTACTCCCATCAAACCATAACAAAAAGAGACCACATCTGTAGTGATCTCCATGTGTAGCACATATTAAAGCATTTCATGTACTAATCCCTCGGCGGAAGATTAAACTTCACTTGACCAAACAACGTATCGATGGCATTTCCCTCAAATTGATCGATGACATGTTCGTTGGTCGTGTCCGTATGTTCCAGAATCAACACATTATACTTCTCATCATAATGCATTCCGCCCAAAATAAACTGTACAGGAATGTTCTCGGCCGCCCCCGCCTTCGAAATGGCCTGCACAAGTTCCGATTCATGCCTTTGGCGAGTGGTTGCGTAGGTACCGTCAGGTATCGTTATCGTATATGACGAGTCATCTACATTAAATGTGAATGTGTTGTTGCTTGTTGTGATGGTAACCTGCCTATTGATATCTACCGATCCCCACACTTGCTGTCCGTATGTGTACATCTTCTTCAACTCCTTCCCTATGAATTAATGGATTGTCATAATGCTAGTATAGGTCATTCCTAAAATTTCTTAACGCACCAGCTTAATGGGCCTAAGATCTTGTATTAAACATCAAAAAATCTCCTGTAAAAGGACGATAAGGCACGGACCTTATTCCTTCATACAGGAGATTTCATGAGATATCTCTAAGAATATTGTTTTTCACGCGATGCTTGGATGTTCTAACATTTCCAATATCGTTATTGTTCACCTTGTTTTCCACTCTGCTTGCGGTAATCCCCAGGTGTCACGCCCATAATCCGTTTAAATACTCTGCCGAAGGAAATGGCATTGGCATAGCCCACTTGCACAGCAATATCCTGAATAGCCATATCGGATGCAGACAACAGACGGCAGGCCTTTTCGACCCTCAGTTTCACAAGAAAATCAACAAACTTCATCTCAAACTCTTCCTTGAACAAATAACTCGCATATTTACCCGAGATTTGGAACCGATCACTCAGATGTTTCAGCGACAGATCCGGATCATCAAAATGCTCTTCAATATAGATCCGCAGCTCGTTGATCATCGCTCGATGACTTTTCGTTTCATTCACAGAAACATAATTGCGATAGACCTCTTTAAGCCATTCCTGCAAAATCTCTTGAATTTCCTCGAGTGTCTCCACCTGCTGGATATCACTGCGAAGACGAGTCAGGATTTCCTCGGCAAACTGGCTTTGCAACCGTTCTGACAGCTCCCCGAATTCACGGGACAACATCTGGATTAACGCCTGCAGCAACATCCGAATATCGTTATCTGTAATCTGATCTTCGCCGAACGCAACAAACATCTGATCCAGCTGCGTCCGCCAGCCATCACCCGTAAGCCTGAATTCACGGACAAAGTCCGCGAGCATCTGCAAGTACTTGTACGATTGAAGCTCAGTACGATCCGGTAGCTGCTCACTGAGAACAATCGCATCTTTACCAAGGGTAAGCCTATGCTGCAGACCCGCATCTGCACTAGCGTAGGATCGCGTGATCTCTTCCCAACCTGATACGGTTCGTCCAATGCCAAAGGTAAACCGGAGTCGGAAGTGTTCCGCAATCCACATATGCATCTGTTTAGCCAGATCCATAAGCAATTTCCGATCCAGTCCTTCCTGCTCATCCGATGCAATCACCACAATAAGTCTGCGGTTCCCAAACCATTCAGCCCAACCACCGAACTGTGTCTCGTTCTGCACAAGTTCTTCTACCACGTTCATGAGCGCAATCTTCAGAATATTCTGATTGGTCGAGAGATCGTCACCATTCATCTCCGCAATGAGGACAGCAACACTCTTCGGTTCCATGAAACGTTCCTCTAGCGGTTGCAGATGACGAAGTCGCTGACGGAACGAATCCATTCGTTCTCCTTCCATCAGATCAACAAGCAACTGTCTGCGATGAATCAGCAGGTTCTCATGATGCTGTTTCTCATAATCAACCGTTTGAGCAATCAGATGTTCCAGCGCACGGTCGATGAGAGCCAGTTCATCCTTGACGGACGGGGCTGCTTCATCTTCCTCGGCACGTGGCTGTAGCGCCTGAATTCGATTCATGATCAACTGAATGGGTCGAGTATTTCTGCGAGTAATGTAGATCAGGCCCGCCACTGCACCAACTATCGTTAATAAACCAATGCCGATCCACACATAGGAGACAAGCGATACCCATGAATACAGTTGTCCGGATTGAATGCCACTCTCGAAGACCAGACCAAGCTTGTCCGCAGATACACGATTAAGGATTTCGCCTGCTGAAGGGTCCATTTGATGCGCGGCATAGATCAGATTGTCGCTCTTATCCCGAACCTGAAGAACAGACAACTTTTCATTCGTCATGTTATCAATCTGCCGTTCTACTGCATACATGCGGATCGTAATGACGAGCAGACCTTCCCCGCCCCACGGCAAAGGAAGCCACTTATTCATGCTAATCACCTGTGAAGGTACGTCGAACGAACGTTCCTTGTATTCACGTGGCAGGTTCCAACCGAGGTTCTCGCGATCTTTCAACGCTTGCTCAATATAGGCACGATCTTGGAAATCTTCCAAGCGCATCATGCCTCTTGGCGTAAGGATCTGGGAATCCGACATGCGATAGAGATAAATCGATTGAATCATATCCTGCTGATCCAGCATACGTCCCAACCCGCTTGCCGCATCATAGATGAACTGACTCGATAATTGTCCCTGTCCAGCTTCCAGAAAACGACTGTATGTCTTGTTCGCACCGATGTCTTCAAGCAACCGAAGTTCAATGTCGCTTAACGAGCGCTCCAGTGTATCCACGATATAGCGGGTGGAGATCATGTCGGCTTTTTGCGTTTCATTACGCGAGAGTTCGTTGACAATCAGGAAGGAGAGAAAGATCAGAATGGAAATCGTAAGCAGAAAAATGGGAAAATAGGAATACATCAACTTGGTGTGCCAATTCCGCTTCAGATTTACTTTCATAGGCTCCAACTCCTTCCATCTCTATTCTAATGAGTATGATCTTCTCTGTTCTTTGGCCTGCCTGCTGACGATATACAGAATCACTGATCCTAGTGCCGCACTGATCGTGCAAGACAGATACATCAATGACGGACCGCCAGAATCGAGTAAATATCCGTTAAGCATATTACCAACAATTCCGCCCAGGCCAGCAAATACCATGTTAAATAAACTTTGTCCCGTGGCCTGCATCTCCCGTCCCGTAACAGAAGCCACATATTCCACTGCTGCAATATAGAAGAATCCGAAGGATAATCCATGCAGCACCTGAACGCCAATCATCACCTCAGGCGTCGGCCATAGCCATTGTATTCCCCAACGTAACATATACGCCCCGGCTGCAAAGAGCATCGTGCGTTCATGCCCCCATTTTCGGAGTATGAATGCCGCTGCCAACATGGATGGAACATTGGTAATCGACGCAAGCAACAACGCTGTACCTGTCATGGTCACAGAACCGCCAGCCATCTGAAATGAAATAACGAAAAAGGAGTTAAACGCAGTGAGCGTTTGGTTAACCAGGAAACAACCTGTTAGAAATAGAAGGAATGTCCGGTTTCGGAGCAATCTTGCCAAACCTACGGAGAAGGTTACCGAGGACGAGGATATGCTCGTCTGCCGGGGAAGTGTACTTGCCAGTATGGCGCTCAGAACGTTAAACATCAGAAATGGCAGCCATAACATGTGAATGGAAAACTGGGAGAGATACATCCCTGCTGCGAATCCACCAACTCCCGTTCCGATGCTGCCGAAGAGTCGGATCATGCCATATGAGGTATTGGCTGCCCTCGCGGCGGTAACCGCATAGGAGTCAGCCACAGGTATCTGAGTCACTTGGAATATAGTGCATAAAGTATAAATCAATATTAATATAATGTACACTTGAATATTGTAGAAGTACGCTAACGATGCAGGAACAAGCAGGCTTATTACCAGTACGAATCGTGTCTTTTTAAACTTATCTACCAGAATTCCCCATATAGGTTGAAGAATAATAGATACGAGTGTGCCAAACGCCATAATAAATCCGGTTTCTTTACTGGAAAAACCTTGTGCAACCAATATGGGATTAATGTACGGGTTAAACATTCCTCCCGCAAGTCCCATAAACAGATATAGGCCCTGCAATTTGAGTAAAACACGTCTTGCATCATTGGAATCGGCTTTTGTTTTCTCTGTGTAAGCCTTCATATGTCTGCTTCTCATCCGGATCTCCATCCTTTAATTCTGTAGTCGCTTCGCCTATTCTCTATTGATACGTCCGTACTAGACTTGACCTGATTGCAGCCAATGCCCCGATGGCGCCTGCTTGGTTCCCCAGTTCAGCTATAGCTAAACGCGCAGGCAGAACCGTATATCGTTTAAGGCGTTTACGTACTTCATTTAGATAATAGGATGGGTTGGATGCTGCCACGCCACCACCGATCACAATTATGGAAGGATTAAGTAAAGCTATAATATTGGCTAGGCCTCGTGCCATATAACGCATGGGCAGCTCCAGGATCTCCAGTGCAGCAATATCACCTGATTCGGCTGCTTTGAATACATGTCTGGCTTCGACCTGTTCCACTTTCTCCCCTGCCAGACTCATGATCAGGGATACGTCACTTCCTTTTCCATCTGCAAAATAACGCCTCGCCTGTTCGGTAATTCCCGTACCTGAAGTCGCTTGCTCGAATACACCAAAGGAATCCGCATCCGCAACGTAACCGGAATGAATCCCTTCGTCTCCGGCAATGAAATGCCCAATCTCGCCTGCTGCTCCATTCTGACCGCTATACAGCTTTCCATTCAGGATAAGAGCAGAACCAATGCCTGTTCCAACCGTGACCATGACACAGTGTTGATGTCCCTGTGCTGCCCCTTGATCATATTCTCCCATTGCAGCCATATTCACATCATTATCCAACATGATATTCCCGCTGTAATACTTCGCAATAATAGGGCGAATATCTTGCTCAGGCCACTGAAAAGCCGGAGCACTTCGCAGTATTCCCTCATCTTGCAGAATCACACCAGGGAATCCCAAGCCTGCACCTTTAAGTTGATCCAGACTGCATCCAACTTCACGGCAGAACGTCTCCAATTCAGCGAATAACCATTGGAAGAACTCATCCGGCTGATCACTGGCAAGCGTAGGCAAGCGACGTTCATGAACTTCACTTCCAGCCTGTTGTGATGACAAGAGCATTAATGTTTTGGTGCCTCCAATGTCAATACCTGCAATCCAGCCGGATGGATCACCTCCAACCGTACCAACCTGATTAGACTGGCGATCATTACTTACATTTTTCACGGATTCTGTCATCCCGTTTCCCTCCTTACATGTGTAAATCCAATATCTATTCCATGGCTTCCTTTTGCAGATTTAGCATCGTTTGTTGTACAGCCACCTGCACCGCGCCAGTGACAACAGCCTGCTCACCGAGCTTGGAACAGATTAACTCTGGCTGCACCGGGAATTGCTCAGATATGATCTGTCTCAATAACGGTAACAACACATCCCCGTTTCCCCCGATGCCTCCGCCAAGCACAATCAGATTAGGAGCAAGCACCACGCTAATCTGACGCAAAGCTGAAGCAATCATCTGGCTATACTGCTTTAGAATCTCTAACGCCTCTACTTCTCCACTGCGTGCAGCTTCAAACAACATCTCGGGAGTCAGGTGTCTCCGAAGATCATTTGCATCTGCATTTATATCCACACCCGAATCAGCAACTTCCAATAGTTCATCATGTGGATTAAGGTAGCGTTTCGCCAATTGCATCAGACCATCGGCTGACAGTACTTCCTCCAGACGACGCCCATCCTCCATCAGCATCTCGGCAATCTCTCCGGTTAACCCTCCAAGACCTCGAAGCAGTTGACCATGCACCATGATGCCAGCGCCGGTTCCTGTTCCAATGGAGAAAAAAACAAACAAAGGACAACCTGCTGCTGCACCAGTCCTATACTCCCCCAGCGCCGCAAGATTCACATCATTCTCCAGGATTACTTCACAGGGAAATGCTCCTGACAACGACTCCAGTGAGAAGGCATGTTCCAGACCCGCTAACGGGTCCACAATACGATTAATGCGACCCGAATCAGGCAGTACTACACCCGGTATGCCGAACCCGATGCACTGAATCTGATTCCAGTTCAGATGATTCTCGTCAAGCAATGCATTCATATGGCTTCGAAGCAGCTCCAACATTGTCGCTTCTGCTCGGTCATTGGCTGCTTGGACTATCATGGGATACGTTCGATAGGCGATGATCTCTCCATTCAGATCGGATAATGCGATCCGAATACGTGTTGCTCCGAGATCTATCCCACAGACATAATAAGCCGTTTCATTGAAACGGATGAGCGTTGCTTTGCGACCCTGAGCGTTGTCAGCTCTCCCCGTTTCCTTCACCAGATTACGATCAATCAGATGTTCGACCGCCGACGACACCGTGGGTTTACTAAGTCCGGTCTGACGGCTGATATCCGCTCTGGACATGGTGCCCTGCGTTATGAGAGCATCCATTATCAGATTTTCATTCAGATTGCGGATATATTGCGGTGTGCCAGCCATGTTATCCCCTCCTTTTATAGTTAGCATTTTGCATAATTCGATTAAAGTCGCTCTCGGGTACAAAATATAGACGAATAACACCGTTTCGATCTATATTTTGCTGATTGTAAAACGCTCTTGGAAATTATGCTAAATGCTTAGTTAGTTAAGTTTATTAACAAATTGATTAAATTCAATATATCACCGCCTTTTGGGAGTGTACAGCTTTTTATGCTCCAATAGATGACATGATATTCCCACATCATCGCAACAAAAAAAGTTGCAGTGAGCTTTCACCGCAACTTCTTTCTTCTATATAAGTGTATCAAGTTTTGGAGAGTTCAATGAATCCCTCACCGAATACATCACGCACATCATGAATGGTGATAAAAGCAATCTCGTCTTCTGCTCGTACAATCTTCTTCAGCATGGAAACTTCTTGCTTGCTAATCACAATGTATAGAATTTCTTTCTTATTTTTCGTGTAATAGCCATGACCGGACAGGACGGTTACTCCGCGATCCATCTTCTCAATGACTTGCTTCGCGATTTCATCCTGTTTGGAAGAGATAATCATAACGGCTTTTTTCGGATTGAGCCCTTCAATAATGAACTCCATCGTTTTGGTTCCGACAAACAGCAAGACAATGGTGCACATTAACCCTTGTGGTCCAATGATGAAGTATGAAGAAAAGGCCACAATCAGATCGAAAAACAGAAGTCCGTAACTGATATTCCAATCCAGATATTTGTTGGCAAGTCGGGCCAAGATCACTGTCCCCGCCGTTGTACCTCCCACTCTAACAATCAAGCCAATACCAAGACCGGCAAATACACCAGCAAAGATGGTGTTAATCCAGAGTTCATCCGATGCAATCGTCCAGTTCTCCGTCAGATGCAGGAACAATGAGTTGAATACGACCGCAATAATCGTATACACCGTAGTCGTTTTATCAAGAAACCGATATCCCACAATTAACAAAATACCGTTCAGGATCAAGTTCATCAGTCCAGGAGACCATTCAAACAGGTAATACAAAATAATCGTGATACCCGTTACGCCGCCTTCAGCCAAGTCGTTCGGGATGACGAACAGGTTCACCGCCAGTGCAAACAGAAATGCACCTGCCATAATAAATAGAACATCCGTAATTCGTTTCTTCATCATGTATTCCATCCAATCCATCAGAAATCAACCTAATCGACCCGTCTCATAAGTTGTCATAATCACTCAAAGATAGATTTTACCATGCCCACAACAAAATTTGTATACATAATACAAATTGTTGCGTGATTTGTGCAAAGGAATTTACAAAACCGTTCTCTTTTCACTTCTGCAAAGCCATTCACCATCATGCACCCATGACAAATGTCATGGGTCATCATTGATATTCATCATTATAGAAGGCTGACGTTTGTGACTTACTGTCATGGTCGTATTGTTTTACAATGATAAAAACGCTTCCTAAAGGAAAGTTCTACCGGGAAACGCCAAGTTGTAGCTGACTACAGCTATAACGATTGAAGGAGGACAAACGTCAATGAGCAGAAACAAAGAAATGGCGCTAAAAAAAGAAGTCACCCCTTACGAAAAAAATGATCTTAGATTAAGTATCCGACAGTTAATCAATACATTGCTCCCGCTCTTCTTGCTATGGGCTGCAGCTTACTTTAGCTTATCGGTTTCCTACTGGCTTACCTTCCCGATTGCCCTGGTGGCATCCGGATTTGTACTACGGACATTCATTATCTTCCATGACTGCTGTCATGGTTCATTCTTTAAAAGCAAACGTGCCAACGATATTCTCGGTACCATTACAGGTGTATTAACCGTAACACCTTATCAACAATGGAAAGCCGAGCATTCCATCCATCACGCAACCAGCAGTAATCTCGACAAACGTGGTGTAGGCGATATCTGGGTTATGACCGTTGACGAATACAAAGAAGCTTCCTTTTGGGGTCGTATGTTCTACCGCATTTATCGTAATCCGTTTGTATTGTTTTGTATTGGACCCATCTATGTGTTCCTTCTCGCGTATCGCTTTAACCGCAAAGGTGCAAGACGTAAAGAACGTATTAATACTCATTTGACTACCGTATTGATCGTTGCGCTATATGCTGCCATGTGTTGGTTAGTTGGCTGGCAAGCTTTTGTTATGGTGCAAGCACCTATATTCTTCTTCTCCGGTTTCTTCGGAATTTGGTTGTTCTACGTTCAGCATCAGTTTGAAGAAACATACTTTGAACATGAAGATGAATGGAGTTATGTAAAAGCAGCGGTTGAAGGCAGTTCTTATTACAAATTGCCAAAATTATTGCAATGGATCAGTGGTAACATCGGGTTCCATCATGTTCATCACTTGAGCCCGCGTGTACCGAACTATTTCCTGGAAGAGGCACATAATGCAACACCGCCTTTGCAAAAAGCAACGACTATTACACTACGTTCCAGTCTGGTTGCCCTGCGCTTCCGCTTATGGGACGAAGATTCCAAACAATTTATTAGTTTCAGACAGCTCAAAAGCTTATCCCGCAAGCCGTATGTTCAACCGCCTATCCGAGTAACCAATCCAGCGGGTCTGACAGAGAAGCCTTAACTCTGTCGGATTCGTTTTCTTGTATTCAGGCTAAAGTCGTGCTACAGTCAGGCTAAGTTTGAGTACATTGCAAGTTGAGGAGGAGAATTTCCATTCAAAAGTGGATGCAGATTTTTTATAAAAATACAGGGTTGAACCCTTATGTATGGCTTGTCTTTTTCATCCTGCCCTTCTATTACATTTCACAATATTCCAAATTATGGACAATGGTAACTGGCATTGTAATCATTCTCGTCTTTTTCGTCTGTTATTTGCTCGCCTTCATCACCAAGGGTTGGCAAGTGTACATGTGGATTGGACTGCTCATTGCGATATCCATTACGATGACGATCGCCTATGATTATGCCTATTTCTCATTGTTTCTTGCTTTTTTTATTGGCAATATTAAAAATAAAGCCGGTTTCTTCACCCTCTATTCGGTGAATTTGGGAGCCAGCTTCCTAACCATTAATTATGGTTTTATCAATCAGAGTTCATTGCTCGTGAGTCAGTTCCCGTTTGTATTCATCAGCTTAATGGCGTCCATCCTGCTTCCAATCAGTACGTATAATAAAAATAAGACTGAGCAATTGGAAGGCCAATTGGAGAATGCCAACAAACGACTCGATGATCTCGTAAAAATGGAAGAACGTCAACGTATTGCTCGTGACCTGCACGATACGCTTGGACAGAAACTCTCTCTAATCGGGCTCAAAACCGATCTCGCAAAGCGGCTGCTCCGCAGTAATCCCGATCAAGCCGAGATCGAATTGAACGACCTCAGACAAACGGCAAGCACAGCTCTGAAGGAAGTACGCGAAATGGTAACGACCATGCGTGGTACGCAATTGGTCGATGAACTGTTCCGAGCGGAGCAGATTCTGAAGGCCGCTTCGATTGAATTTGCGCTGGAAGGCAATCCTAAGCTGCAAGACACGTCACAATTGAATGAAAATGTGCTCGGCATGTGTTTGAAAGAAGCCGTCACCAATGTCGTTAAACACAGTCAGGCAACAACATGTACCATCATAATTGAAGAGACACCCGCCGATAATGTCCTAACTGTACAGGATAATGGCGTTGGGATAGAACGAACTCGTAAACAAGAACGACGTGGAACGGGAATCTTGGGAATGAAAGAACGACTTGAATTCGTCAATGGTTGTCTGGATATTCGATCTAATACAAACATCGAGGGTACAGCCATCATTATTCATGTTCCCAAGCTCGTCCGCAAACCGATAAAGGAGGCAGAATCATGATTAGAATTGTAATCGCAGAAGATCAGCGCATGATGCTCGGTGCCTTGTCTTCCCTGCTTAATCTGGAGGAAGATATGGAAGTTGTCGGACGTGCCAGCAATGGCCAGGAAGCCCTTTCCCTTGTCCAAGAGCTTACACCCGACATCTGTCTGATGGATATAGAAATGCCCGTGAAGAGCGGCCTCGAAGCGGCAGAAGAACTCAAAGGAATGAGCTGCAAGGTCATTATTCTGACCACTTTTGCCCGGACCGGTTATTTTGAACGTGCCCTGAAGGGTGGTGTCCGTGGCTACCTGCTTAAAGACAGTCCTATTGAAGAACTTGCCGAGGCGATCCGCCAAGTCATGAATGGCAGACGCATCTTCGCTCCCGACTTGGTCGATGAGGCTTATGTCGAAGAGAATCCGCTGACTGAACGGGAGAACGCCGTACTCGGCCTCATGGCAGACGGGAAGAACACAAAGGAAATTGCCGGACATCTGTTCATCACAACGGGTACGGTGCGTAACTACATCTCCATCATTCTCAACAAGTTAAATGCCAGTAACCGCATTGAAGCCATCACGCGTTCCAAGGAAAAAGGGTGGTTCAAATGAAAGTACCGCTTTAACCCATTGAAACATAAATAAGCATGTAGCTCGGCTGCACAAGTCAGTCGTAATAACATGCTCGAAATAAAAGCTTGGCCCAGGAAAACACTTCTTGGGCCAAGCTTTTTATGTTTATTATAATAATCTGATATTCACTTCTTGTATATTTCAGAATATCAATGAGATGCTCAAGATTTCACAGATACAGCCATACCAAGGGCTTCTAGTGGCACTTGATCGGTCTTGAGCTGGTGAATTTGATGACCGTCCTGCCATGAGATCGTTACACGAACAGACTTTCCTCCACTTGGGTATTCCACGTTGATATACCCTTTATCTTTCGGTACAGGCAATGTATGTGACTCCAGATACTCCACTATTTTCTTCGCAATACCTGGATTATTCATTTTATCTTCGGAAACCGAGCGAATCTGTAATGTCCATCTTCCTTCTTGCCAAGTCAGATATTTACTGCCTGCCGCACCTTCACTCATGCCTTTAATCCCATGTCCCAGATCCACAGCCATGTCTGTTCGAATATCTTTCAGGTCCGTCTCAGGGAAAATTTCTGTCTGATTCGGGTCCTTGTAGGTCTTCACTTCATAGGAAGCTAGTACAGGTATCTTACTGTCGGATGCAGTTAAAGATTGATCATTAATGGCAACAGACTGAGTGGTAGCGTAAAAGTTCACCTTAAATGCATCAGCAGTGTTGGACGGTATTACCGCACCCAAATATTCGCCCTTCTCTAACGTAAAAGATGTGGGTAAAGATACATTCTTCATCGTCAACTGGTTACGAACTTGCTGGATTACCTCATTCACACCCACCTGACCATTGGTAGCTTGGTTGTCATTCGCCTTAGATCCTGATGTTTCTTCACCATCTGTTGTGCTCGTGTTTTCTTTGCTTCCCCCTTCATTTTCGTTAGAAAAATCAGCACCACCGCTTCCGGTCTGGGTCTGTTCACCCACTGTCGTTGTTGGAGAAGAGCCATTATCTGATGATGCATTATTCGAATCCGGTTCGCCACACCCTGCTAGAGCGAGTAACAAGGCTGTCGTTACCGGAATGGTGATCCACAATGGTTGTTTCTTCATGATGTGTACCTCCTTGGTTGTAGCCAATCTGTAGTCTGGGTCTTTCTATCGACTGATTGAATTGGAAAATTAAAAAGATTAACGCTTGTCATTCCAGAAGTTAACCGGCTGTACTTTCTTGTTTAATACTTCAAAACGATACCCTTCTGCCTTCAATGTTTTCAACACTTGTGGCAGGACTTTCAACGTCGCTTCCTGGTCGTGCATAAGCACAACAGGCGTTGTTCCACTCTTTTGTACATTGTGAATCTGCTTCATAACACTGTTATAGACTTTCTGGTGATCCTTCTTGTATTTCCAATCTTCCGAATCCACATTCCAATCCCACAGATGGAATCCACCCTGACCCAGCAACACATTGCGGAATGCCGGCTTGAGGTATGGTTTACTACCGTATGGCGTACGAACGAGACTTGTTTTAACTCCGGCAACCTTGTTCAGACTCACATTGGCCTGTTGCATCTCTTTCAATCCGCTGTAGGCAGATTTATAGAATTTACTTGGAACGTGAGTCACACCATGCAGACCCAATCCATGCCCGTCAGCTACGATGCGTTTGGTAGCCTTCTGAAATTGCTCCATCTGTGGACCCAGCATGAAGAACGTTGCCTTCGCATTATATTGATCCAGAATATCCAGTAACTGACCCGTGTGAGCGGTTGGCCCATCATCAAACGTCAGGTATATGATTTTGGAACTCGCTTTGCTTGCGCTATCCTTCGATGTAGCTGATTTGGCAGATACCGAATGCGGCAATAGTAGTGGAATGATTAGTAAAATAGCAAGTGTAGCCATGATAGATTTGCGAATATGTAACATAATTAAAAGTCTCCCTTGTGTGTTATATTTCCCCGGGTGTCCATGTTGTTCTACCTTCATCCCTTGGCGATTAATCCTAATACTATCAAAGATAGCGGCTCTTGTTCTCGCTTCAAAGGCTACGGTAGAGTTACACTTTTGTCAGATAAACCTAAAATTTAATACGAATTTGATAGATTTGCGCAAAAAAAGAGATCCCGCCAGGATAGATCAATTGTGACATATCCTCTATTACCCATATTCAGGGTTTTGATAGACTTTTCTCCGATTCAAGCATATCGATAAAATAAGGAAATATCTTTGCATACAAAAAAAGCCTGCACAAAGTGCAAGCTTCTTCGTCTTCAATCAGCATAAGGGATCATGCTGTATGTAGATGATCTTTTGTCGCTGGAATCTTCTCGACTCCCACGTACAGTTATTCAGCAGGGGCAGTGAACGAACGTTTGCCAAACTCTGCATCCAGCATGTAGAAGGCATTGCTGTCTTTTTCGATGCGGCGCAGCTTCTGAATAATGTTGTCAAACAATGCTTCCTCTTCAACCTGCTCATCAATGAACCATTTCAGGAAATACATCGTCGCATGTTCACGTTCATTCAGGGCGATGTCAGCCAGATTGTAGAATTTTTTCGTGTTTTGTTGCTCGTGAGCATAACCATGCTCAAATACATCCAGCATCGAAGCATATTCATTCTTCGGTTCTGGCAATGCCGCAAGTGTAGCACGTTGTCCACGATCATTCAGGAATTTGTATATTTTCATGCCATGGAATCGCTCTTCTTCCGCTTGCACGATGAAGAAGTTCGCAAATCCATCCAGACTTTTGCTCGAACAATAGGCTGCCATAGCCAGATATACATGAGCGGAATAAAACTCAAAGTTCATCTGTTCATTTAAAGATTCTGTTAACTCTTTGCTCATTATCAAAACACCTCTTTCTTTCTCTAGGGATGGTTATATTCTAACATAACGTAAGCATGACTTACACCGATTTTCTACAAAATTCGCCAATGACTGAACGATCAAAAAAAGCTCTGCCGCGATGGCAGAGCTTCTTTCATTCTTAAGAGATATGCAATTATACCAAGAACGCTTTGGAGATGATAACCAACAGGATGAACAGAACCAGAATGGCACCTACAGAAGTGAAACCTCCGTATCCGTAGCCTCTTGCTTCTCCACCTAATACTTCGCTCATTGACCGTACCTCCTCTGCAACAGGTATGGGTTATCTTATGCAGGAAGAACGACTTTGACAGGGCGGATGCCCTAATTATTCAAATGCTGTTTTTTTTCGTTCAGTACCGGGGAGATTGCACTCGCATGATGTCCAGAAAAGGTACCTTCGCCGTAAACTCTTCCTCTGTATACTCTACATGCACGAGTCGTGTGCGGGAGTCCATTTTGACGATAACTCCTTGCACCTGATCTTCTTTGCCCCATACCGTCAACAGTACTTCCGAACGTTCACGAAAGGCTTCAACCAGCTGATTTCCCAACTCTTCAAGTTCAAACTCATCCCGTGTAGGTCTTTTTGCTACTTTTGCTTTTGCCAATGTGGCTGCCTCCTCTACTCCGACGTCCCGATTCCACGGGTTGATTGCCGAGTTCGTATTCAATTAGTATACCATTCATTTACGTCCGTGTAATGTCATAGCACCCAAGATTGAACAAATTCCTCAGGCAAGTTACCGTTAACCGTGTTACCCCCTATTCTTCACCATACTCTACAATGATGCTGTACTCATTCGATCGGGATTCACCTGCCCGTTTTTGTCCATTCCATTCATATGTGTACATGACGGTCAGGGCCCCTTGCAGCGTACCTGTCGGTTCGGAAGATAACTGCGCTACATAGGAGATGATCCTTTCCGTTCCAGGCTCAATTTCCCCCACATGCAGAATCCTTGGCGTGGAATATTCCGGAATGCTCCATTGAATCTGACCCGCAGCTTGCCCAAGCCATTTAGCACCCTCAGGTAAAATGCCCCCCAATTGTACGCGTGCCGGCAAATTGCCCGTATTCGCCACACGTACCTCGAACATGACCGTGCCTCCCTGCTCAACCAATGTCGGTTCCACTTGAACATAGGCCTGGATTATCGGCGTTTTCAACTCGACGACAGCTTCATTGGATCGAATCATCCGCTGCACTGACCGTGAATCGGGCAAGCGAAATGTATACATCAGGCTAGCATGATTCACATATCGGTATTGATCAGGGATCAATTCACCACGTTCTGCAAGTTTCGCCTCGAACTGAATATTAAGAACAGACCGGACAGTCAACGTCCCCAGATTAAGCCCTTTGGCCAGATTGGTGCCAGGACGTTTAACCCCATTCCAACCCAGACTGCCTTCGACAAATGTCATACCTGTTGGCAATACATCCAGCAGGGTTCCATCCACCGCATAGCTGCTTGCATTGGAGATGGTAATATTATATCGGACGGCATCATCCCATGTGGCCGTCACCGGGAGTACACTTTTGACAACAGAGATCTGGGGTTGAATCAATTCCAGGATTACCTGATTGGAGTAGACCATTTCCTGCTGACCTGCCGAGATATACGTTAGTACAGCTACGCTTGATATTTCGTTCGTATCACTTCCCCCCACGACCTGAACGCGGTATTGTATCCGAACGGAACTTCCGGGCTCAATCTCCCCAAGCTCTATTCCAGTATCAGGCGTGACTTGTGGCGCGAACATCTCATTGACAATCACACTGGCAGGAATAAAAACAACCCCTTGAGGCAAAGCAATCGTTACCTGAGCACCCGTAGCTATAATAAAACCAGGATTGCTCACGATGACGGTGTACATAACAATGTCTCCTGAGAAAGTCTGGCCCCGCTCGGCTTGAAGGCTGACCTCAAGCCGGGAAGAAACCATGCTCACCTCCACCGTGTTGGATTTCTCCACACCTCTGACGGTCCTGCCCTCGGATGTTCCAAACTCATAGTTAACCTGAGCTTGATTGAGCAGCTTTAAGCCTGAGGGTATCCGCATGACCACGACCTGAAAGTGATATCGTAGAGTTGCCCCAGGTACGATCTCTGCAGGAGGAAGCCCACGCTCCGGTGATGCCCCAGGTAGGGGAATCCCGTCACGCAGTACACTATTTGGAAGAAGTGATGTTTCTGGAGATAAAGAATCCACCACATGAACGATAGCTGTACAATTGCCTGTGTTCACAATCTCGATCAGGTAGGTCAGGGACTGCCCCAGTGTAGCCACAGCTACGTTGCATTGTTTTTTCACTTCCAGCCTGGGCCCGACCCATGGAGTAATGACTGTATTGGAATACGCCACCTGTTCCAGTTCAGTCGTACCCGAGCTGAATCGAACCAACGACTGATTCTGAAGCCAGTGGGACAACGGACCGGAAGTCTGGCTCATAACACAACGACCTCTACTCGGAATGTAACGGTAACGGAAGCACCGGCAGCAATGGAACCGAGCGTTATTCCTGTATTCGGATTTCCAGTAGGTCTTGCCACGCCATCGACGATCACACTTCCGGTTACAAATACCGTTCCTGCCGGCACAGGGTCAACCATGACAACATTATTCACCACTTCAATACCGCTATTGGTTACGACAACCGTATAGGTGATTACATCGCCAACCACAGCATCAATGGCACTAGTGCTTTTGACAACAACAACATTTGGTGCGGATACAGGAATCACCAGCACGTTAGAAGATACGGTTCCTGTCAACAGACGGCCATCCGGAGGACTAAAGGTATAGTTGGCAGTGGCCTGATTGATCAGTTGCTGATTCTGAGGCAACGAATCCACGGTAACTTCAAGCGTAACCGTTACGTTCACCGATCCACCAGGCGGTATCGTACCAACAACAATGCCTGATTCCGGGTTCGCTCCTGGTTGTGGGACACCATCAATCAGAACACTGTTGGGAAGCAGTACAGCGCCATCTGGAATATTGTCCGTTAATGTTAAATCAGCTGCAAGATTTCCACTGTTGTTGATGGTAAAGGAATAAATGATGGTATCACCGATCGTTGCATTGGAGGTACTGGCTGTCTTCGTTAATGCAACGATTGGCTGATAGATCGGTGTGATAACGGTATTGGAATAGGCTGCTCCCGAAAAAACGCCGGACGTGAAACTTACGGAAGACTGACTACTCACTTGTGGTGGCGTTGGAAGTGAATTGACCCGAACCACATACGATACAGCTACAGATGCTCCCGGTGCCAGCGTACCAAGAGCAATACCAAGCGCCGGATTAGCTAAGGCACGCGGGACGCCGTCCACCAGAACACTACCTGTAACAAATGTCGTGGCTGGGCTAATCGGATCGGTGATCACAATGTTGTTGACAGGGTCAATTCCGTTATTGCTCACAACCATCTCGTATATGATCGTATCGCCTACCACAGCATCAATGACAGGAGTGGTCTTCACTACGCTGACATTCGGAGCAGATACCTGAATGTTGAGTGCGTTGGACGTAATGCTGCCTCCCAGTGTTCTTCCATCAGGCAATGTGTAGGAGAAGGTGGCAGAAGCCTGATTGGTTATGGACTGGCTCAGAGGCAGCGTCACGATCACAACGGAGAACAGAACCGTAGTTGTTGTGGATACAACACCCAATGGGATACCCGAAGCCGGATCAGCACCAGGTGCTGAAGCGCCATTAATAATGACACTATTCGGTACAAGCTCCGTTCCAGCAGGGATGGTATCCGTCAATGTGACAGATGCTCCGTAGTTTCCGGTATTGGTAATGGCAATACTGTAGACCACCGTATCTCCCACAGTTGCAATGGCCTGATCTCCTGTTTTGACTGCTGCCAGAATGGGTTGGTACACCGGTGTTGTAATGGTATTGGAAAATGTGGTAGCAGAGAATGCACCGGATGTGAAACTCACGGTTGACTGGTTGTTCAAAACTGCACTTGCCGGAAGAGATGTGATCTGTACGCTAAACACAACCGTCACGGTTACGCCTGGTGCAATGGAACCGAGTGTTATTCCGGTTGATGGATTCGCACCTGGGCGAAGAACACCATCAACATACACACTGCCTGCGGTAAGAATTGTACTTGCCGGCACCGCATCTGTAAAAATCACATTGCTAACACTCGCAATTCCGTTATTGGTTACGGCGATGCTGTAGGTTACGATGTCCCCGACGGAAACCGCTGTAGATGTCGTGGATTTGACCACAGCCACATCCGGTGCCGAAACCGAAATCGTAAGCACATTGGATATCACTGTCCCAGTAATATTCCGACCGTCTGGCAATGTAAAGGATAACGCAACGGAAGCCTGATTTACGAGTTGCTGCGGGGTTGGTAACGTATCAATAACAACGGAAAACGTAATCGTGGTTGTAGCCCCGGCAGCCACATTGCCTGCGGGAATGCCCGTTGCCGGACTTGCAGCTGGTAACGGTTGACCGTTCACAATGACACTATTTGGAACAAGAATAGTACCGGCTGGCAGGTTATCCGTCAGATTGATTTGGGCTCCGTAGTTCCCCTGATTACTCACGTTTATCGTATAGCTAACCGTATCCCCGACGGTGGCATTTTGTGTACTTGCTGTCTTTTGAGCTGTAAGAATCGGTTGGTACACCGGAGTGACCACTGTATTGGAAAATGTCGTGCTTGAGAACGCTCCAGAGGTAAAACTGACCGTAGAACGATTGCTCAACTGTCCCGCCGGTGGAATCTCATTGACCCTGACACTGAACGTCACAGTCGCGGATGCACCAGGTCCCAGTGTAGCAAGTGATATCCCACCTGCCGGATTGGAACCGGGTTGAGCCACCCCATTCACGGTAACACTGCCTGTGTTGAAAGTTGCTCCAGCAGGAATCGGATCGGAAAATTGAATATTGCTTACCGGCGCTATACCGCTGTTCGTAATTAGAATGGAATAACTGACTGTATCGCCCACGGCTGCAGCAGTCGATGAAGTGCTTTTGACCACGGCAACGTTGGGTGACGAGACGGGAAATGTCAGTGTATTTGAAGTGGCTGTTCCTGTTAATATCCTTCCATCCGGAGGTGTAAATGTAAAGGATGACGTTGCAAAATTGCTGAGTTGCTGAGGCGATGGAAGTGAATTCACGACCACAGCGAATGTGACGACAACTGTCGCTCCCGCTGCTACAATACCGACCGGAATACCTGCACTTGGTGTTGCTCCCGGCTGTGGCACACCGGATACCACCACGCTGTTTGGAACAATAGTGGTTGCAGCTGGAATGGTGTCGGTCACCGTTACATTGGCCTCCAGGTTACCGGCATTGCTCACCGTCACGGTATATACCACCGTATCACCTACGGTTGCATTAGCTGTATTCGCCGTTTTGACAAGTGAAATCTGTGGCTGTATGACCGGAGTCTGTGTGGTATTGGACGATGATGACCCCGAAAATGAACCGGATGTGAAACTGACCGTCGACTGATTGTTAATCTGCGAAGGGATCGGCATAGTTATCCTCACCTCAAAAGTTACGGTTACTTCAGCCCCTGGGGCCAATGTACCGATTGGAATGCCGGCGGTCGGATTGGAGAGCGGGAATGAAGTCCCGTTCACAATGACACTTCCGGGTATAAATGGGGTGTTCGAAGGAAGAGGGTTCGCGTATACCACGTTGTTCACTGCTACTGTTCCGTTGTTACGAATGACTGAAGTATATCGAACAACATCTCCAGATACGGCGTAATCTAGATTATCACTGTTTACAATGCTTACATTCGGCAGGGATACGGGAATGGTGATTGTATTTGATGAAACAAAACCTGAAATATTCCTTCCACTCGGAAGAGCGTAGCTATAGGATACGATGGCCTGATTAATCAGCTGTCTTGCATCTGGTAGGCTTGTGACCGTTGCAAGGAAAGTGACTGTCGCAGTTGCGCCCGCGGCGAGTGCTCCCAGACTGATTCCAGCGTTTGGGCTGACTCCGGGTACAGGTGAGCCATTAATGATAACACTGTTGGTATTGAATATGGCTCCGGCAGGAACTGGATCTGTTAAAGTAACCGTCGCTGCAATATTGCCCGTGTTCGTAATCTGGATGGCGTAATTAAAGGTATCTCCCACGGTCAGACTCGTTGTGCTGGCCGATTTCACCACTTGAATGACGGGTTGAAAGATCGGCGTATTCACTGTCACAGATGAGGAAACACCATTAAAACTGCCTGACGTAAAAGCTGTGCTCGCCCGGTTGCTGACCGAACCTGAAGCAGGAATGGCGGTCACTCTTGTCTGGTAGGTTACGGTTACGCTGCTGGAGCTATTCAATGTCCCCAAAGCAATACCCGAAACCGGGCTTGCATTTCTGGCAGCAACTCCATTGATTGTGACACTCCCGGATACAAATTCAGACCCCGCAGAAGGCGTATCCGATAGAACCAGATTCTGAACTGCCCCACTGCCTGAATTCGTCGTTACAACCGTATAGGTAAGCACATCTCCTACAGTTGCATCTGCTGTATTGACTGTTTTGCCAATCGTTATATTCGGAGCGGAAGCGGGTATGCGAACGATGTTGGACAACGTGCTTCCTGACAGATTACGTCCACTCGGAAGCTGGTACGTATAACTTCCTGTTGCCTGATTCTCCAATGTTGGCGGGGACGGGAGCGTCGTCAGTGACGTGCGAAATACCACCGTTGCGGACCCGCCGGGCGGGAGACTACCCACCGTGATCCCGGTTAAAGGGCTGACTCCCGGTCGCGCTGTCCCATTTACAGTAACTGAATTGGGAATGAACGTAAGCCCTGCCGGAATCGTATCCGTCACGTTCACCTGTGCTGCTATGTTTCCGCTATTCGACACGAGCAGGGTATACGCAATTTGATCTCCCAAAGTCGCGTTGCTCTGACTCGCAGACTTGTTAATTGTAATTACAGGTTGATATACAGGCGTTGTGATGGAATTCGAGTTAGAGATCCCCGTGAATGTCCCTGAGCTATAAGATACGACAGCCCGGTTGACGAGCGTAGCCGTGCTAGGCAAAGACTGCACATTGACCTGAAATGTTACGGTTGCTGAGCTTCCTGCCGTTAATGTACCAAGGGCTATACCACTGGCCGGATTAGCTGCCGGTACACTCGCCCCCCTGACAACCACACTTCCAGGCACAAAATTCAGACCCGTTGGTAGACTGTCGGTTAGGACTACGTTACTAATCGTTTGTATGCCGCCATTCGTTGTAACCACCGAATAGGTAAAGGTCTCTCCAACAGCAACATCTGTTACTGTTGCATTTTTCACAACGGATACATTCGGCAAAGTTACCGGAATCGTCAGTGTGTTGGACGCCACCGTACCCGTTATGGTGCGTCCGTCAGCCGAAATAAATGAATATGGAGCCGTAGCCTGATCCACCAACGTAGGCGGTGTAGGCAGGTTTGTGACCAGCACTTGAAAGGTTACCGTGGTTGTGCTTCCTGCTGCAAGACTTCCCAAATTAACCCCTGTAGCCGGATTGGCTCCTGCAATAACCGTTCCGTTCACGCGAAAACTTCCGGCAACATAGGTGCTGCCGCTTGGAATATTATCGGATATCGTAGCGTTAGCCGCCACGTTTCCTCCATTAACGACTTGAAGTGTATACGTTACCTGATCTCCGACCGTAGCGTTTGTTGTATTTGCCGATTTCACAATGGACAGGTTAGGTGAATACACAGGAAGTGTAGAGTTATTCGACGGAATGACTCCTGTGATGACTGCACCACCTGCAACGCTTTGAAAGGTAAATGCTGCATTTGCCGAATTGACGAGTTGAAGGATACTTGCATCACTAGCGATTAATGCGCGATAAGTAACGACAATACTAGTGCTTAAATTTAATGAACCCAGTGGTATGCCTGCGGTTACATCCAGCGTTGGACGGGACACCCCGCCCACTGTGACACTGCCTGGAATGAAAGTTAGACCCGGTGGCAAAGTATCTGACAATACTACACTGGCAGCACTGGCTGTACCTCCATTACTAATCGTTGCCGTGTACAGGACGCTGTCTCCCGCGACCGCTCCAGTCGCCACAGAACCCTTGGCCACTGTAATTCTGGGTGCGTTGATATCAACTTGTATCGCATTCGCGTTCACAATGTACGCGTCACCCGAAGTGGTTAGCGTCAGGACTGCGGAGGATTGATTGTTAATCAGTCTTGCAGACACATCCACATTGGTAATATCCCAACCTTGACGACCGCCAACAATGTTCGAGCCTGGAGCTCCATTGGTCTGATTTCGTGTGCCAAACGTGCCTGTTGTGTTAAGTGCTCCCGTATCTCCATTGATTTGGGAGGCAAAAAAGTTCGCTGCCAGATTGTTCGGTCCCGATAAGGCCACTGATGTCGCCGAGGTGGGTCCGAATAACGCCTGATCTCCTGTCCGATTCGCGTCACCCTCCTGGGCACTGAACAGTGCCCTTCCTCCAAGTGCACCGGAGAGGGGGGTTGCGAATCCTGTCAATGTTGTTACTACCGGCGGTGAAGTAGATTGCACCAGTACGCCGCCTGCACGCAAAGACATGTTGCGAAAAGGGAGATTGGGATTCTGATAAATAACCCCAAGTGTCCACCCCGCATGATTGGCTGTGGAATCACTCGGAATAACAATAGTCCCTACCACTGCTCCGGTGATATATGTACCGGCTCCCCCGCCTTGTACAAGTGTAGTCACATTGGCGGAACGTACATAGCCAGCACCACCGCCCCCCAGATCAAATTGATTGTAGGTCGCCGGGTCGGGTGTAACACTGAATGAACCTGCAGGGGTGATGAACGTTACCGGATTGTTGATCGCCGCGCTCAGATTGACAGTTCCATTGATATAACTTCCGCCCCAGATTAATTCCGCATACAGAATCGTGCTCCCTGCAGGAAGCACAAGACTCGCGGCGGAACTATTGCTCTGGTACAAACTTGTAGTTCCCAGCGGATACGTTCCGAAACGCACGTCTGCGTTGGTCGTCGAGAACGCCCCGATGCTGTCCTGCGTACCAGGCACCCCTACCGTATCGGAACGGCTCAGGCCCAGCGTATTGCCCGTAAACGTAATTGCCCCCGTAGCGTTGACGGTTGAACGAACGACAAGAGGAATGGAAGTCACCTCCCCTTCAGCAAGAATTACAATCCTATGAAACGGAGCCTATTATTAGTCTATGATGCTCCCTCCGAAATTTGTATGTCCCTTTTCGGAAAGTTTCTGTTCTCTCTGTAATATAATGTAAGCTTAGTTCTCATGCTCTAAATATAATGATTTGCGTTTTGTTCATTGTGATTTATAATTATCATATACGAGAGAATTCTGTCGTACCATTATGATGCAGTCAGCGGTGATATATGAAGAGTTTCCATACGCACAATAGCCACATTCCAACAGAATACGAGTTCAAGCATTCCAAATGGATTAAAAAAATGCTCCATGCCTACTGGGTTGTCATCAGTGCACATTTCGCCATTCAAGTGGGCTGTTTCCTGTTTCTGGAGTATGATCGCGCACCTGCAGATTTCATGATGAATGTCCTGTTCTGGCCTACGGCCATTAGCAGTTCTTGCATTTTGATCGCAAGTTGGGTTGATCGGCGCTTCAGTTCATACTCCTTCTATGCCATGTCTGTAGCAAGCACAGTTATCGCCTGGACGATTATTCATGTCAATTATGACATTCGGATTATATTAGCGATCTGCCTGTTACCTATCTTCGCTTCGGTTCTGTTCTTCAGCAAAAAGAGAGTCTGGATAGTCTTCCTGATGCAGATGATGGGTTATCTTCTGGTTCTGTTCGACCCAGCCTATCGATCCTACCTGTCTTCATTTGACATGGTATCCATTCCGGCTTTTCTAATCCTTGGTACATATGTAGCACAGGTTATCGTAACCAGCGGAGTCGAAGTGCTGGACGACCTTCAGGCAAGCATGCTTGCCAAACAGGACCTTATTGTGCGAAACGCCATTATGACCAAACAGTCCAAAACAGACGGTTTAA
Source organism: Paenibacillus sp. SZ31 (assembly GCF_012912005.1). Taxonomy (GTDB): domain Bacteria; phylum Bacillota; class Bacilli; order Paenibacillales; family Paenibacillaceae; genus Paenibacillus. Next base: position 42,922 of record NZ_JABBEA010000011.1, on the reverse strand, counting down.
CCAACCTCTACAACCAAAGCTCATTCAAGGATTATTATGAAAAAGCATTTGAGTACGCCAACAGTGGCATGAGTATGCATCTGGCTCTAATCGATATTGATGATTTCAAATCCATTAATGACACGTACGGTCATCGGGTTGGAGACATCATTCTGGAGAAAGTGTCATTGATCATTCAGGAGACGATTACCTCAAGTGATATTGCAGCACGCTACGGTGGCGAAGAGTTCGCCTTATTGATGTTTGAGCAATCCTTCGAGCAGGCTTACGCCCTGGTGGAACAGATTCGTCAGAAGATTGCCCTGATGGGTCATCTGGAACTTGAAGGAGCTTTCATTACGGTAAGTATCGGTCTCAAAAGCTACAGTCCCAATCTGAGCAAAGACAAATTGTTCGAGGAAGTGGATGCCTGTCTGTATCTCGCCAAACGAACAGGTAAAAATAAAACCGTAACGTCACTTGATCTGACTTCGTCCTTCGTTTGAAAATCATAATAAAAAAAGTTGTGCTGTACACCGGAATTACGGTTGTACAACACAACTTTTTTTGGTTTTCTTATGATCACCGAACTGATCCTTTTAACTACATCTACATTTTAATTCTATGTCTTCATTCCGACCATTCCCAGCGATGACGATTTTGCTCCAACCTAGGATGCAGATCTCCGGACGATCCGTCAATGATGAGACGCAGCTCTTTGATCCAATCTTTGAAGGAATCAAACGAAGCAAACATATTCGCCATCTCTACCGTCAAATAAAGAAAGTGAGGGGCAGGGTATTCCGCAGTGATATGGCGCAGCGCGCTATCCACAGGCGTATATTTCTTTCTCTTGCCCTCCAGTCCCTCTACACGTATACGTGAGGTAGGATGTTCCCGCCTCCAATCATGCAGGCGGTCTTCTCTTTTGTAATAGGCTTGTATCGTATCCTTGCTCATTCGCTTAAACGTACTTTCGTGTAAAGGATACAGCACGAGCTGTACGAATGAACGGGTATCCACTGTTGCAGCGGCGTGTTCGAGTTGCTCATCGGTAACATGTTCGAACGAGTCATAAAAAGTCAGTGTGCCTTTGCGACTGGCCGCAGGTGGCTCATAACCGTAAGGTACCGATGTATATTTTCCAGACATGTCACCCCTCCTAGTCTATATACAGAATCGTACAAAGGTGATTGGATATCTCAGCTAATATTATTATACGCTAATGCCCCTGCTTCAAATCGGAATAAAATGTCATTCTATTTTTACCTGCACGTTTGGATTCATATAAAGCTTCGTCCGCCATTCGGATAATCTCACTTGGGTTGTTGCTGTTGGTCGGATATTCGGCACCTCCGATGCTACATCCAATCCGAATTCGCTCGTATTCAATAATAAACGGCTTGTTCAGACTTTGAATGATGGCTTCTGCATACGCGCTGGCTTCTTCCCTCGGATGGCTTCCAACAGACCGAAGTACAATCAGGAATTCATCTCCACCCAACCGGACCGTTATGCCCTTCTCCTGACCAAGAGCAGATAGACGTTGGGCCACCTTCTGAAGGAGTACATCTCCAGTCTGATGTCCAAGTGTATCGTTGACACGTTTGAATCCATCGAGATCCAGATAGAGGAACGTCAGGGTATGATTTTCACTTTCGGTCTCCAGTGACTCTTCCAGATACGCTTCCAGGGCAGTACGATTCGGAAGACTAGTCAACTGATCAAAATGGGCCAGATTCTGCATCACGACCAGCTCCGAGTCTTTATTCGTAAGAGAGGTCACCATATCCCGTAGCGAACGGGACAACACTTCAATCTCCTTAATCCCTTTATTCTCGGGAATCTCAAGAGCGTCTCCTACTCGCAGTCGATTGGCTACCCTGGTAAGACGTACAATTGGGGCAGAAATCAGACGAGAGACATACCAGCCAATAAGTGCAAACAGCACGGTAACGGCAAGTCCTGCCCACACATTAAACCACATGAGGTCAAAGACAGAAGCAAACGCAGTGGACTTGACTTGACGAATAACTACGGTCCATCCTAATCCGGGATAATCCAGATGACCCTGACTGTAAGCAAACCCTGTCACATAGTCATTCCCATCAGGCCATTCTTCAATCGACCAACTGCTTTCGTTACGCTGGGCCTCTGCGATACCCGGTAATATCAGCGGTTTACCGATCCATTCCTTAGGCCCCAGCAGTACAGTATGTTCATTTTTGCTCACGATAAAGAATTCAATGTCCTTTTCCTCCCGCTTCAGCGGAGCAAGCACCGATTCCTCGACTTCCTTCGCCCAGGCCCAGCTTAAATGTGCAGCGAGCACACCTTGAATATGACCTTTGCTATCCTTCAGAGGAAAACTGATATCGACAAATTGTAACGGCTCTCCCGTTGGATTCGGAAGCAGCTTGGCAAGAAGTACTGCATTATGCACATCTCCAATAAACTTACCCTTGATTCCCTCCTGATACACAGGTCGCTCGGATAAATTTTCACCAAGCAAGATGCCATCCGTCGCAGCTAATACTTTTCCCTTCGGGTCCATGAATCCAACCCATGAGAATGAGGGAAAGCTATCTTGTAGCTGATCCAGCAACATCTGAATTTCAGCTGGTTTAAATCCATCTTCCAGCGCAGCCATGCGGCCCAGCAGGTCCAGTTCACCCGCGCGAGCGGACATAAACCGATCCAGCTTGTCCGATGCCTGGGAGGCCGTGCCTGTAAGGGAGTGACCAATCTCAGTCTCTACAGCAACAAATGACTTTTGGCTAAAAATAGATCCAATCGTCAGGGTAACCAGCAAGGATAAAACAGCGAAGATAACTGTAAGCACGGTTCTGATCTTGAATGACATTATTTCCTCCATTACACGGTGAAACCATCTTGCTTCTCAACATAACTATGCTGCAAAGGGTACACGGGATGTCACCTAATCGTTTTCATATTTATCGGATCTTTTGTGTTTTTTCATTATACATGCCCATACAATATTATACTGAAATCTTCACCGTGTTTCTTCCATTCAAAGAATAGACACGATTCTGTATATACATACTTGGGTTATGAATATAGAGAGCAAGCATATCCTTTGAGGATCATGCGCCTGTATGTCACAGAGAGAGTCGTCGAAATACTAAACATTGGGGGTGTAATGTTGAGCCTGCTTCATGTTGCTGTTATTCTGCCTTTTGCCGCTGGCATTCTTCTTGCCACGCTGCATCGTTTCTTCCGTAAATTACATTTGGGATGGCCGGTTCTCTTTGTCCCGGCACTATTATTTGTAACCTTTGCGAGCCTCATACCCGCTGTGTCCCAGCGCAACACCGTATCCGGAAATATCCCATGGATTCCTTCACTGGACATTGGATTTAACTTATATCTGGACGGTCTAAGCCTGATGCTGACACTGCTAATCACCGGAATCGGTGTGCTCGTTGTGCTCTACTCCATCTTCTACATGGATATGAAAGAAGCCCTGAACCGCTTCTACCTGTATCTGTTGATGTTCATGGGAGCCATGTTGGGCGTAGTGCTGTCTGATAATATGATCGTGCTATACGGATTCTGGGAATTGACCAGTATTACGTCATTCCTGTTGATTGCATTTCATTACAAACGTAAAGCCTCGACTTCAGGAGCACAAAAATCATTCCTGATTACGGTATTTGGCGGTTTCGCCATGCTTACCGGATTCATGATGATGTATCTCATTACAGGAACGTTCAGTATTCGTGCAACCATTGCAGGGTTGGGACAGTTTCAGGAAAGCGCACTATTTCTGCCAGCGCTTGTCTTGATCCTGATTGGAGCTTTCACCAAATCGGCCCAATTCCCGTTCCATATCTGGTTACCGGATGCCATGGAAGCTCCTACACCAGTGAGTGCCTATCTGCACTCAGCCACGATGGTTAAGGCCGGACTGTACGTTGTGGCCAGGTTCACACCGATCTTCGGTGGACAGGGACTCTGGTTCTGGCTGGTCACCGGCGTTGGTCTTCTGACTTTGTGTTATGGATCATTCCTGGCGGTGAAAAAAAACGATCTCAAAGCGATTCTCGCCTATTCGACCATCTCTCAACTTGGTCTGATCATGTCCCTATTCGGGGTTGGATCTGCTGCTCTCTACTTCGGATATGGCGAGTCCTCTGCGATGTACACCGTGGCGATAACCGCTGCGCTGCTTCACCTGTTTAATCATGCGACCTTCAAGGCCGCTCTGTTCATGGTCGTAGGCATCGTCGATCATGAAACGGGTACACGTGACATTCGGAAGCTCGGTGGACTTGCTTCATTCATGCCAATTACATTCACCGTAGCACTGATCGGCTCACTTGCCATGGCGGGGATCCCGCCGTTCAACGGATTCCTGAGCAAGGAGCTATTCTTCCAGGCGATGGTCGAAGTCACGCATCTGCGAATCTTTGGACTTGGTTCCTGGAGTGTTCTACTGCCGGTATTCGCTTGGCTTGCAAGTGTGTTTACCCTGATCTATGCGCTTATTATCGTGTTCAAAACATTCCTCGGTCGTAGCCAAAGCGAGATCCCTGCCGAGAAGCTGCACGAAGCGCCCGCCGGTATGCTCATTCCGCCCATTGTTCTCGGTATTCTTGTCATCATCTTCGGACTCTTTCCGAACCTGCTGGCCGGATCACTGATCGAACCGGCAATGGCCGCTGTGCTTCCTTCCCTACTGAATGGGAACGAGCGCTTTGATGTACATTTCTCTCTGTGGCATGGATGGACTCCGGAACTAATTATGACCATCGGAGTCGTGATTCTGGGAATCACTCTCTACAAGCTGTTGCCACGATGGAGGAATATTTATGAGCATTATCCACAAGGATTAACAATTAACAATATGTACCATGTCGTACTCGATAATCTTCAGCATTATGCACGTAAATGGACGGAAGCCTATATGAATGGCTCAGTTCGTAGTTATCTCGTTTATATTTTCTCATTCACAGTTGCCTTACTGGTCTATGCCTTCTTCCGTTCAGGCGAAAATATTACGTGGAATCTGCAGGGCAATGCGCCCTTCTCATTCTATGAAGTCGTCCTGCTAGTCACCCTAATCGGTGCCGCGGTTTCGATTCCTTTTGCCAAGAACAGACTGTCGGCAGTCATTATGACCGGAGCGGTTGGTTACCTCGTAACCCTGCTGTTCGTACTCTTCCGGGCCCCGGATCTGGCACTAACACAGATGATTGTCGAGACCGTATCTGTTGCACTGTTCCTGCTCTGCTTCTACCATCTGCCTGAACTGCAACGTGGTAAATCAAGCCGCAGTTATCTCACAGTGAATATGATCGTAGCGATTGCAGTCGGGGTCGTGATGACTTTCGTTGCATTAGCTGCAAGCGGAACCGCATCACTGGAGAGCATTTCTACCTTTTTCCTTCAGGAAGCGTATGACTCAGCCGGTGGTAAAAATGTCGTGAATGTATTACTGGTAGATTTCCGTGGCTTCGATACGTTATTGGAGATCATGGTGCTTGGTGTTGCTTCATTGTCCATCTATTCCATGATTAATCTAAACCTCGAAGCGAAGGATCTTGGAGCCCGATTGAAGTTCCGCAAGAAGGAAGAAAATCAGGATTCCGAGTCTGATCTGGATGATGAAACGGACAATACGAAAAAGTATGGTAACCGGGAACGCAGCTCATCCTCGTGGGATACTGTACCCTTGCAGAGTAATGATGTATTGCTGCAAACGACCACCAAGGTCGTTGTGTTCATCATATTGACGTTTGCCATGCACCTGTTCTTCGCAGGACATCACAATCCGGGCGGAGGCTTCATCGGCGGCCTGGTCACAGCGGCAGCGCTCGTATTGATTGCTCTGGCATTCAGTACAGATACGATACGCAAAGCGTTACCCGTTGACTTCCGTATTCTAACAGGAATCGGCTTGGGTATAGCCTTACTTACGGGCGCGGGTTCATTTATATTCGGAGTACCGTTCCTCAGTCAAACCTTCGGCTATTTCGAACTTCCTTTGCTGGGAGAGACAGAACTCGCCACGGCCATGCTGTTCGATCTTGGCGTGTATCTCGCTGTCCTGGGTGTCACCATGACCATCATTCTACAGATCGGGGAGGATCGCTGATATGGAAATATTGATGTGTGTAGCCGTTGGCATTCTGTTTGCGGTTGCCGTCTTTTTAATCTTGTCGCGGAGCCTGCTCCGAATCGTACTTGGTATGTCCATACTAACCCATGGCGTGCATCTGTTGTTGATCACCATGTCACGTCTCAAAACCGGGTCACCACCACTGCTTGGGGAGATGGCTGAACGTTATGTCGATCCACTTCCACAGGCGCTGATATTAACATCCATTGTTATTAATTTCGGCCTCACTGCGTTCTTCTTCGTTCTCTCGTATCGCTCCTATCTGAAGCTGAGAACAGACGATATGGAAGAAGTAAGGGGGCGCCCATATGAATAATCTCGTCGTCCTGCCAATTCTGTTGCCATTGATTACAGGTGTTCTGGCTCTTCTGTTTTTCCGGAAAACGAACATCCAACGGATCATTAGTGTCATCGGACTTTTGTTCACCGCAGCAGTCTCCACGATACTCATTACACGTGTGGCTCAAACTGGAGTTCTAACGCTTAATATGGGTGGATGGGCCCCTCCCTATGGTATTGTGCTTGTTGCGGACATGGTATCGGCGTTGCTTGTCGTTGCCGCTTCCATCATCGCACTGGCATGTCTGCTGTATGCGTTCCGCAGTGTGAACAAGGAGCGGGAAGAGCATCACTTCTATCCGTTCTTTCATTTCCTGATTGCGGGCGTTAACGGTTCATTCCTAACCGGAGATTTGTTCAATTTGTTTGTCAGCTTTGAACTGATGCTCATCTCTTCTTATGCACTGATCGTATTGGGAGGCACCGAAAGACAACTGCGAGAAACGATCAAATATGTCTTGATTAACATCGTCTCTTCAGCACTGTTTGTCGCTTCCATCGGCTTCCTCTACTCCATTACTGGCACACTGAACATGGCGGACTTGTCCGTCAAAATTGCTGAGGTGGGACAGAGCGGGGTCGTTACCCTGATTGCCGTACTCTTCCTGATCGTATTTAGCATCAAAGCCGGGCTGTTCCTGTTCTTCTGGTTGTCCGGCTCTTATGCGGCACCACCTGCAGTCGTCACTGCGTTGTTCGCAGGATTGCTCACGAAGGTTGGCCTGTACGCGATTGTGCGAACATTCACACTGATCTTCTATCACGATCCGGATTTCTTCCATGCACTGATCGGATGGATGGCTGGTGCAACGATGGTCCTTGGTGTCATCGGTGCGATCTCATACCGCGATGTAAACAAGATTCTCATCTACAACGTGGTCGCAGGTGTAGGGTTTGTCGCTTTCGGTATGGCCTCGGCCAGTCGTCCTGCACTGGAAGGTCTGCTCTTCTACATGCTGCATGATATGTTGATCAAAACATTGCTCTTCCTGCTCGGCGGTGCCTTGATCGCTGTTGCCGGAACATCAAAGCTCGACAACATGGGTGGGCTAATCCATCGTTATCCGTTGCTTGGTTGGATGTTCTTCATCAGCGCACTTGCCTTGGCAGGCTTGCCTCCATTCAGTGGTTTTCCGGGTAAGTTACTTCTCTTCGAAGGTGGCTTACAGGCAGGCTTGTATGGTCTCACCGGTATAGCGGTGCTCTCCAGCTTGTTGATGTTATATTCGGTACTGCGCATCTTCATACAAGCGTTCTGGGGCGAACCGCCTGCGGGGGTTACAAGACGCCCTTACGCGGTGAACGGCCTGCTGATTCCTGCCGGAATTCTGTTTGTATTCATCATCGTAATGGGTGTGGGGGCTGAAGGCATGTTCCAGTTGACCTCTCGCGCAGGCGATATTCTACTGCATCCCAATATTTATATTGATGCCGTATTGAAGGAGTAGATGTCTATGGCCTTTCAGATTGTACTGAATCTTATCATTGCCTTTGTATGGATGTTTCTGAACAATGCCTGGAATGGTGTTGGTTTTCTCATAGGTTACCTGCTCGGACTGCTTCTCATCGGGGGGATGCGCCGATTCTTCCCCCAGCGCTTCTATATTGTGAGAGTCTGGGCCATCATCAAACTGATTAATTTGCTGTTCAAGGAATTGGTGCGTGCCAGCATTGAGGTTATACGCCAGATTATCAAGCCTAAGCTCGATATACGTCCAGGTATTTTCACATATAAGACTGAACTGTCCTCGGATTGGGAGGTTACCCTGCTCTGTCTGCTCATCTCATTGACACCAGGTTCCCTGCCGCTTGAAATCTCGGGCAATCAACGCAAACTATTTATTCACGCACTGGATATTAAGGATGAACAGAAACTGAGAGATGATATCCAAAACACATTCGAAAAAGCAATTATGGAGGTGACGCGTTAATGTTATCCTCACTGTTGTTCATCTCATTGCTCATTCTCTCCTTAGCCATTCTGGGTTGCTTGTACAGGGTGCTTCGGGGACCATCCATGGCTGACCGGATCACGGCACTGGATACGATCGGTATCAATGTGATTGCCATCGTTGCCGTTCTGTCGATGATGCTGCAAACCCAGGCCTATCTGGATATCATCTTGCTGATTGGTATTTTAGCTTTTCTAAGTACCGTGGCATTTGCACGTTATATTGAACGGGGGGCGGTATTCAAAAATGATGGAGATCGTTAATGTAGCTGCTGAAACAGCCATAGGTCTACTCGTACTGCTCGGTGCATTGCTTAGTGCACTCAGTGCGTTCGGACTTATTCGACTGCCTGACGTATATCTGCGAGCCCATGCCGCAACCAAAAGTATGACGCTTGGTGTGTTCTGTGTACTAAGCGCTACGTTTTTCTTCTTTTGGTACTTCGACAACTATATCAGTGCACGCTTGTTGCTAGGTATCCTGTTCGTATTCATCACGGCTCCCGTCGCCGGACACCTGAACGGACGGGCCGCCTATCGCACAGATGTGCCACTGTGGGAGCAAAGCGTTCAAGATGAACTGGAACCTTTGTTAAAAGGTAAAAAGGTGAACCATGAGGCCAAAGATATGATGGAATAATCCTAAGCCTAGGTATAACAAATCCCCCGAGGATCAACCGCTCGTTTTGCGGTGTGTTCCTCGGGGTATTTTTTTATTTTTCATACACGGATCATATCAAACCTGGATCATGCAGGCAGATTTAATTGCATCGTCAGAAGCCATTCAGTCCCTGTCTTCTCAGATCCTCGGCAACAATGCGCGCAAGCTGTGCAGCACCTTGACGATTCGGATGCAAACTATCTCCTGTCATATACAGAGCGAGTGTTGCCGCCGGACCAATGGACGTGAAATAAGCGGAACTTAACTTATTCAGTTCAACAAGTGTGACTCCTTCTTCCTGAGCGAGTGCACGGGTGGATTGATTGTACCAGCGGTTCTCCGCTTGATGCACATTGGCGGAATTGAAGTCCGTTGCCCGCCCCTGAGGCGTGGAGAGGATAACCGTCGCTCCTTTATTCTTCACCTGGCGTACCATATCCCGCATAATCTCTTTGAACTGAGTCTCCGTTGTATTGTTCTTGGCATTGGTATCGTTAATTCCAAATTGCAAAATGAAATAATCTCCTGGCTTGATATACTTCAGAATCGCTTCCATCTGACCATCATCGCGGAAACCTCTCGCAAATTGACCACTTGATGCCATATTTCGAACCTGGAAGGTGGCATTGTTCACATAGGATGGAAATAGCTGTCCCCAACCTCCCTGTACACTGCTGCCAAGCGGATAGTAATTGCACACCGTTGAGTCGCCACCAATGTAGATCGTGCGATTGGTCACGGCCTGATTGGATATTTTTCGGATTTCGAGAGCACTAAGTGTGAATGCCGTACCTGTCTTCCCTTCCGTAACCAGCAGGTTTAATTGCCCGTCAGTCACCGGAATTTGAAATTGGTCCGTCGCCCCGTTGCCCGTCATATTGATGATCTGGTATACACCTTCTGCAGCCACACTCGCTCTGGCTGTATTGCCCAGAACCACTTTGACCTCATAGAGACCATTGGACAGATCCACATTGAAGGTATTAGTGCTCTTCGTGCCAAATGTCAGAAACTGTACAGCATCACTCATAACTCCGCTTCCAGAGGCAGACACATTTCTCATATTAGCAGGTGTGTTGAAACCATATCCTTTCGTCGCAGTAAAGCCGTCTCCTGCGGACACGCCTGTGTAACCGCTCTCAACTGAACCCGAGCCAAAATCAAATCTGTAATTGTCCGTTGCCGCTTCGGCGATGTGCCCTCCACTGCTTCCCAGACCAATGCCGATCGTACTTGCAAACAGAACAAGAGATAGTAGATATTTTACGGATGTTGACCATTTCATCACTGAATTCTCCTCTCGAATGCACTACGAAGACAGAATAACCTTCCAATCGCTGTTATCCCCAGATTTTTCGATTCCCTTTTCTCAAGGGAAAATCCGGTGATAAAGGCGAACGCTTCGCTTTTTCAGATTTTTTCTATCTTCTCCGTTATCATGTAAATGATTAGTTCAACTTATATAGATGGTAATAACCCTCAGTTTCACAGAACTTGGTCAAGCCAGTCATAGGCTTTCGCTCCGCTAATCTCATGTCCACCTATAAAGAAATCTGCATCTAGCGATTCTTCTGCTCCGGCTTGTTCATAGATATGTGTCAAACGCGCATACGCCTCTCTTGCTGTATGAATTGGGAACACCTGGTCATCACTACCAGCTTCTATCAAGAGTGGCCTAGGCACAATCAGACCGATGATATCCGGCAACTCCGCTTCACGCAGGATACCTGGCATATAGTTGTCCAGACAATGGTTCCGATTCAGTATACTACCCTGGAATGAACTTGCATAACCACTCACGACAGCTGCACGGAAACGTTCATCCAGTGCGGCTGTAAATGCGGTCACCAGTCCACCGCCCGAAATGCCCATACTTCCGATTCGCTCAGAATCCACTTCAGCCCGACTCGATACATAATCCAGTACACGCGTTGTTTCGTATACTCTATGCCCAGCTAGAGTCTTCCCCACCATGAGCAGATGCGCAGCGATTTTCGTACAGGAACTTGTCCCTGGTGGCGCATCGCGGTCCTCTTCCAATCTTCGATCACCAAATCCGAGCAGCTCTGGAGCCGCAACCACATAACCACGCTTCACAAGAGCTACAGCAAAGTCCTTGTGTAATCCGGGCTCTCCTGTCCGTAGTGACCCATCCGGTTCCATGCCCGATATCTCTCGGCTACCATAGCCATGCCCATGACAAGCAACGATAGCAGGTCTCTTTGTATCAGTAACGCTTCCATCACCAGGAATTAATAAATATACAGGCATGCGAAGTCCTGCATAGGTCGTGATCTCCACCCGCTCGCGGATATAGCCGTCACATGTAGTACGCTCCAGTAATACAGGATTGAGTGCTGCTGGCATCGTTGGAAAACCGCCCAGTCGTTCTTTCACGCGTGTACGCAACTGACTACGCCATAATTCCATAGGTTGATCTGCATGATATGCAGAACGACCACGAAGATTCGTTTGTTGCTGCAGATAGGCTTCTATATCCGACATTGTCCTGTGTCCCTCCTGTTTTTCGTAGGATAACGTAGATGAAAGACCGTCTTAAGGAATTGATCCCATCCATTATAGGACTATAACTCGCCCAAAAATTGAACATGTTTGCCTGTTTTGAATGGAATCACACGATTTCTAGCCAAAAAAGGGATATCTCCAACCTGAAGACAGGTTACGGAAATACCCTTCATTTCATCTGACCTGGCAGCCACCAGTTCCACCTGCCCATTAATTTCATCAATGCAGGTACCAGTATTAGACGGATTAATGTAACGTCAATCAACACCGCTGCCGTGATTCCGATCCCTAATTGCCTCACACCTGCAACTTCAGCAAAAGCAAACGGTACGGTCACCGCAAGCAGAATGGCCGCTGCGGATGTAACCAGACGCCCCGTTGAAGCCAATCCCTGTTGGACGGCCACATCACTGTCTCTGGTTCGTCTATAGACTTCCTGAATACGGCTCAGCATAAACACTCCATAATCCATGGATATGCCGAACACCAATCCTGCAATGAATACCGGAATCATAATGGCAATGGCTGACGGTTCCATCCCCAGATGGCCCTCATTAAACACCCACACCAATATGCCAAAGGAAGCGGCTAAGCTGAGCAGATTCATCAGAATCGCCTTGATTGGAATGAGCAGAGATCGGAATGCTGCCAGTAGCACAAGATAATTGGATACCACTACAAATACCAATACTTTGGGCAGTTGACTTGTGACTTCCTGCATAATTTCATGTTGCTTGGCAGCTTCCCCACCATAGCGTAGTTTTACGTCGTTGAAACCCAGGGCATGATCGCTCTTACTCATTCGTTCCAGCCAATCTGCGATCTGTTCCGAGCCAGGCTCCCCATGTACGGTGGCTATCAATCGGATCGAATGATCAGAAACTGTTGAACGCAGCCATTCCGTCCTTGTTGACTCCTTGCCTTCTAAGGAAGAAGTGAGCGACGATGGTGGATTTCGAAAAAGATTTTGGCTTTGCAAGCTATTTTGATCCGGCTGTAACAGTCCCCACGGTGAAATAATGTTCAATACATCAGAGTCCTTCATAAGTTGAAGTGTTTTGTTGTGGGCCATCTGCCAGTGCGAAGCAGTCAACAGCTCCTGCTGTCCGCCAATCACCATCTCGATGGTGGAGGTATTCTTTTGACCAAAATCATGCTGAAACTGCTCTGCTGCCTGGCGAGACTCCATTCTCTCCGGCAGTGAAGAGGCATCCGGGATGGACAGTTCCAGCCGGGTCACTGGATAGACACACAGGAGCAGCAACACCGTACCTCCGATTGCCATTCTGATTGGTCGTTTCATGACCATCGCTGACCACTTATGCCAGATCGAACCTCTGGGTAACGAATGGACTGACTTTCGCCTGAAGACCCGATCCGCAGACAGTGACAACAGGGCAGGAAGCAGCGTTACGTTCAACAGTAGTGATAGGAGCAGAACGATGATGGCCCCCAAGGAGACACTCAGAAACATCGGTAGTCTGATCCAGAGCAGACCCAGCAGTCCAAGTAGTACGCAAGCTGCCGAGAATAACACCGCCCTGCCTGCTGTACGCAATGTCCGCTGAAGAATCTCGCTTTGTAGAACCCCGTTCTGCATAATCAGACTGCTGCCCAGAACATGAGCTTGGCCTCCATCTTCATAGACCCGCTGAAGTTCTTCCCTGTACCTGCTCAGGATGATCAGGGCAAAGTCTATACTAAGTGCCATGCCCACCATGGGAATCACGTTAATGATAAAGTTGGACAGTTCCAGCTGATAACCAAGGAGAGACGTGACTCCCATCGCCGTAATGACAGCACTGATTCCCATCATGACGGCGATCAATGCTGCGTATAGCCCCCTGAATGCAAAACACAGAACGATCAGAGCAATCGGAATTCCCACCATCTCTGCTCGTTCCAGGTCACGAAAGCTCAGACGATTCACGTCCTGCTGCACGACCGTCTTTCCCGTCAACTGAACCGTACCTGGACCGTCTGTTGCCAGCACGGCGCGCAGTTGCTTCAGCGGAGGACCCATCTGATGCGCCGGCACATCCATTTTCACAAGGGCATATGCCCTTTGGTCTTGCAGCATCATCCCTTCCCCAGCATCAAGAGGGGATGTAATAGCGGTTACCGCAGGCAGCGCTTGGACCTGTGTCAGACGATCCCTGATCCACTGTCGGAACTCTAACGGCGAGGTATTTTCCTTTTTCTCAAAAACCAGAATGACCGGATCAGCAGGAGAACCGAATTCATTCTCCAGAACAAGCTCAACCGCTTGCGCATCCCCGTGAACCCGTTTCAATCCATGATCCTGAACAATGTCAGGTAACTTCCACGCCCAGACCGCTGACATCCCGATGATAAACACCCAGCAGAGAATAATGAACCACGGATATCGGCTGATGAGGACAGCAAGTCTGCGATAACCCATACCTTAGCTCCTCTGCGATCAGATTAGTCATTCGATTACGTTCATCCGTAAGATCGTAGGCACGCTCATACATTATCCGATCTGGTCCCCCTCAGCCGGGTTCGCGATCTATTGGATGCCATGATTCACAGGAGTTCTATTCGCAATGGGGGCAGGGATATATGTAAAAGGAAGTAACTCTGCCGTCAGTCCCGGGCCAAAAGCCAGCGCTATCCCACTGGAATGCTCTTCCTTCTGTCTGTAATCCTCACGGATGGCTTGAAGAACAAAAAGAATCGTCACGGACGACAGGTTGCCATAATCCCGCAGGATGTTTCGGCTGTAGGAGACCTGCTCATCTGTCAACTGATACAGCTTCTGAACGGCATCCACGATGCCTCTGCCTCCCGGATGGATCGCCCATATTTCCGGTAAACCGCTACCCTCCAGCAACCGCTCTACCTCTGGACCGAGATGCAAACCAAGCAGCTTCGGAATCTGAGGTGACAGGTAGAGATCAAAGCCTGTATTGCCCACTTCCCAGATCATCTCTTCTGCACAGTCCGGGAGCAGCGTCGAGTGCCCAAGGCCCAGTCGAAAACATTCATAACGGCCTGTTCCGGACGCACCAATGACGCAGGCAGAGGCACCGTCTCCGAAGAACGATGCAGCATACAGGTCGTCCCGTTTGGCAGATGGCTGAAAGTGAAGTGTACATAGTTCCACACACACGATGAGAACCGTAGCCTTCTGATCTGTCGTTACGATTGAATTCGCCAATTGGATCGCCTTCAGACCGGCTGCACATCCTTGAAACACCAATGGAATTCGGTTGATCTGCGGTGACAGTTCAAGCTGCTGAATCAGCCGAACATCAAGCCCAGGCAGGAATTGCCCCGTGCAGCTAACCGTAATGAGATGCGTAATTTCCTCTGAGGATACGTCTGCATCCTGAAGAGCCTGTCCTGCCGCCTCGAGACCAAGTGGTACAGCAGCAGCTTTGTATTTGGCCATACGCTCGACTGTAGTCGGGACTTCCTCCGCAGAAGTAAAGGGTAAATATCGGCAAGCATCCACAGGCTCAAGCAGATTCGGTTCACATGTATAACGAGTCTCCACACCGCACTGATTGAAAATTCGCTTGGCCCATCTTCTCGCATCCGGCTCATGTTCCAGCGCTTGCGCGAGACGGGCAGACACATCCTTTTGCTCAATACGGTGGGCTGGCCACGCCGTCCCTATTCCCATAATACTTGCGCCTGTAGCTCCCTCAAGCTGGTTCATCGGCTTAACCTCCCTATATAGTACGTGCCCTTCGTAATCAAAAGTGGGCTTTTTAAACAACCTATATATAAAATAGGTTCATATGACATCTGCAGGATATAGTACAAGTCTATTCACTACCTGTCCCGTTTATGTTCATATCACAAGCAAAGGCGGACAACCTATGCGTGTTACGCATGTGCTGTCCGCCTTTGATACAGGGTTACACCCATTCCTATATTACATATACGATCTGTCAGAACTATTCAGGCCGAATTATCGTGAATCTCTCCCCAAGTTTGGCATAATCATTACCCGCCAGCCGGCTGACCGGTTTCAAATGAGCCATCAAGATATAGCCCTTATCAGGATTATAGACTTGCTCGCTGAAATGGTACTGTACAATGCGTACTAGCAGCAGATCGCTCGCGGGTTTTCCCTCATCATTCGTAATGGGAATGTGCTGATACAGCTCGCACTCCATCCGAATGAGTGCTTCCTGAATTCCCGGAACTGAAACTTTGGAACTTGCCACTGTAGTGAGTTTCGTCCGCTCAAGCTCACTTTCATGGGGTTCAAGTATGGCTGCTGTCTCATTCACTTCGGCTATGATTGCTTCATCACAGATATGCACGACCAGCTCCTTATGAGCAAGCACATTGCGTGCAGTATCTTTCATGATCCCGTCTTTACGTGCAATGGATATGGATAACAGCGGTGGGTCCGAACTAACCACATTGAAGAAACTGAAAGGCGCTGCATTAATCACACCATTCTCATCTGAACGTGTCGTCACAAAAGCGATCGGACGTGGCACCACCGAACCACTCATGAGTTTATAGTTGTCTCTTCCCGTTATTTCACGTGGATCCAATGTATACATATGTAAATATCCCCTTCCTTACTCGTGAAGCAAATGACAACTCTATTTCATGACACCACAATGATTCTACTTCTTTATTATATATCGTGAAATGCTGAATTAACAAAAAAACTCCCTGGTGCCCACTGCACCAAGGAGTTTGAACATGCCATTTCGTATTGGCTATTTCTTATTTAACGATGCTGTTCTGAATGTCTTCCATAATTTGAAGGTTCGCTTGAACTCCACTATACAGCCAGCTGCTAGAACGGGTAAATTCGAACAAATTACCATTTTTCACAGCCGGGATGCTTTGCCATACCGGATCTTTCAGTGCTTCTGACCCTGTACCTTCATCACTATTCACAAAGAACAAGTAGTCTACATCCATTTCCGCCAATTTCTCCATAGAGATCGAAGACCAGTTACCAGTCGCATTGGCAGAGATTTCTTTTACAACTTCAGGCTCTACAAGTCCAAGCTCTTTGTACATCACTTCTCCACTCGATACATTGTCACTTACGATGAAGAACTTGCCGCTAACCAACCAAATGGCCGCTGCTGATTTCGTTCCACCTGTAACCGTGTTGATCTTTTCCTTGATTTCTGTAGCTTTAACTTCGTAATCATCCAGCGCTTTTTGTGCTTCGGCACTCTTATTCAAAATTTCACCGATTTTCAGCTGCGTTTTGCGCCAGTCGCTATTAATCTCATCGCCGAGTACGTAAGTCGGTGCAATCTTACTGTACTGTTCGTATTTCTCACCTTCAACCACACTTTCGGAACCGATAATAATCAGATCCGGGTTAAAACTTGTTACCGCTTCGAAAGGCAGATCGAAGGCAATCGTTGGAATACCATTCAGATCTTTTTGTAAATATTCCTGAATTCCGTTGGCTACAGACCATTGGGCAACTGGCTTAACACCTAGTGTTACCAGATGGTCTTCCAGATAAGAAGCGATGATGCGCTCCGGATTTGCGGGAATTGTTACTTTGTGTCCCATTGCATCTGTTAATGTGCGTTCTGTCGGGGCTTCTGTTTGTGTCTCTGTCTCCGTTGTTGTATCGTTCTCTCCTGCTGCTCCGTTCTCTGCAGGCTTCGCTCCACACGCGGCCAACCAGATGGACATAACCAGCACCGTAATTAGAAGCATAATCATTTTTCTATTTCTCTTAAACACTTGATTTATCCCCTTTCAATTCATTATGAAAACCTTATTCGGCGCTATTGTGACAGATATCAACGTTCAAAAATATTGACACTATTATTGATACATATAATATCCGTATGTACATTTGTCCGATTCCATTGACAATGATAATTGTTATCAGTTCAGTTGTCAATTCGATTATATTCTGCGCTATACAGTTGAACTAAAATTTATTTACACTGACACTACGATGATAGAACAACCTTCCAATCGCTGTTATCCCCAGATTTTTTTCGATTCTCCTTTCTCTAAGGGAAAATCCGGTGATAGCGTATGCTTCCGATGCAGCTTTCTTTCAGAAAGCTTTTAGGCGAGCGCTTCGCTTTTTCAGGTTTTTTCTATCTTCTCCGTTTGGTGTAAATGATTAGTTCAACTATATAGATCATATAAAATCTTCTTGGCGGCATTCACCTATGGGCGGATGCCGCCATATGCTGATTGCAGACTACGACGACAGGAAGGATGTTCTGTACATGAGTTACGTATATAACCCTTATATAAGTTATGGAGAAGACCGTTCATTTCAATTGCCCCCACTGTTCCCAGGTGGTGGAGGTGGCGGCACACCGGGTGGTCCGACGTTTCCTGGCCTACCTGGCGGCCAAGGCTCCTATCCTCCATTCATTCCAGGCGGCGGAACAGGTCCTTATATCCCTGGGGGCATTCCGGGTACAATCCCAGGTACAGCACCGGGCGTACCTGCTCAACTGGCTCAAGGCAATCTGCCTACGCTACTTAGTGCCTATCCTCGTCCGGTCGGTCAGCCTCCGGCAGAAATGCTTTTTCTGTATAATCTGATCAAAAGCAGCCCGGGGCTGCTTCCGCTCTTCCTACAGCAACAGCCACAAAGCCTCACTCAAGCGGTGCAATTCGCACAGACAGGTGTAGCGGCACCTCGGGATAATGAAGAACGTGCACTGCCCAACTTTTGCTATAACCGATGGTCTCTTGTATTCACTTACAATGATGTCTACCTGATGTGGCCTGCCATTAATCTGTTTGGTTTTGTGGTGGGATACTTCTATCCATTCCAGACGCCAGGCATTCTGTTGAATACACAAATTTTATTTGCGCTCTGCTAATCTCCTTACTTACAGCAAGAGCCCCACGTGGAAGGATGAATCCTTCCACGTGGGGCTCCTTTTTCTTTCTTTTAACAATAAGTCAGCCTTACACAACTAAACTCCACAAAAGCAAGGCTTACCGATTCAGTACCTTTAACTCAACGCCTGATCGTTCTGACGTTTCCTGCCTCTACTGACCATTAGGAAATAAATCACCAAGGCACCGAGATCAGCACACGCGATAACGATTCCCATTGGCACAGCTGTTCCTTCTCCCCCGAGACCTACGAGCGGAGCGACAATACCTCCAAACAGGAACGTCATCACTCCAATAAGCGCAGACGCACTGCCTGCCGACTTCTCCTGATTAGCCATTGCAAGGGCGAAGGACGCGGTATTGACCAGCCCGACACTGGATACCACCAGAAATAACGGGATCAGTACAGAGATCAGATTGCCTCCAGCCAGAATGGCGATGAGCAGTGAAGTTCCTCCCAGCGCCGCGGTTAGCAGCCCTGCGATTAACAGGCGAGTCTCTGATACCTTTCCTGCAAGTCTGCCGGCAATCTGACTGGCCAGAATAATGCCTAACCCGTTAATGGCGAAGCAAACACTGAACATTTGCGGGGATACCCCGTATATCTTCTGAAGCACAAACGGTGAACCTGATATGTAGGCAAACATGCCAGCAGCTACAAACCCTTGGGTTAACGCATAACCCATAAACTGACGATCCCCTGCAATTTGGCGAAACGTAATCAAGGTCTGCCTCAATCCCCCGCTTGATCTGCGGTTGGCAGGCAGTGTCTCTCCTAGGCCAAAAATGACTGCAAACAGCGTTAGTATACCGATGAGACTCAGTAAAATAAACACGCCGCGCCACGACGTATACGTCAACAATTGTCCACCAATGATCGGTGCCGCAATCGGTGCTACACCGTTAATCAGCATTAACAGGGAGAAGAACCGTGTCAGTTCCGGGCCCGAATATACGTCTCTGACAATTGCTCGTGAGATGACAATCCCGGCCGCTCCGGCCACCCCCTGAATGAATCGTAGCACAACAAAAGAGCCCATCGTAGGGCTGACCAAACAGAGTATGGAT
The DNA here is from genome assembly GCF_012912005.1 of Paenibacillus sp. SZ31. Lineage (GTDB taxonomy): Bacteria > Bacillota > Bacilli > Paenibacillales > Paenibacillaceae > Paenibacillus. The sequence continues at coordinate 23,416 of NZ_JABBEA010000011.1, read as the reverse complement.
GCGATAGTATAGAGCACAAGCCCTGCTATGAGCGGTGTTCGCCGACCACGTACATCACTTAGAGGTCCTGCAAGCAACTGACCAACCGCAAGTCCAATCATACACGCCGTCAGACTGAGCTGAGCATACGAGGTAGATGAGCCGAACTCATCAGCCAGCGTGGGCAATGCGGGCAAATACATATCCAGGGACAACGGCCCGAAGGCCGACAGTGTCCCCAGAATTAATGCCATTCGCACACGAGATGTGGAATTCGTGTTCAATGAAGATGTTTTACTATTCATCGAGTACTACTCCCCGCTACCCAGCAGTTTGAGCAAGTTAGACGGCAGTGTGAACTGTTGGTTGTTAATAATAATACGGCGTAGTTCTTCTTCATCCCGCTCGTTCTCGGCGTCCTTGATCTCCTGAATTTCCCGGTGAAGTCGTTCCATCTGCTGATCCAGTGCATTCGCAGAATCTGCTGCACTTTTGAGCTCCTTGGTCAAATGCTCGGGAACATCCTTATTGTATTTATAAAAAATCTTATGCTCCAGACTCGCCCAGAAATCCATCGCGATCGTACGGATCTGGATCTCCACACAAGCTCGTTCCTCACCATTGGACATGTACACAGGCACTTCCACCAGAAGGTGAAGGCTTTGGTAGCCGTTTGGCTTCGGATTTTCGATGTAGTCTTTGACCTCTAATACACGCAAGTCACTCTGGTTGCACAGCATATCCTTAATGCGATAGATGTCCGAGATAAAGGAACATGTAATCCGCACCCCGGCGATATCCTTGATATTTTGCTTGATGCTCTCAAACGTTAACTCATGATTTTTGCGGAACATCTTGTTCATAATGCTCTCAGGTGATTTCAGTCTGGACTTTGTATGTTCAATTGGACTGTAATCATGCAAAGACTGGAATTCTTCCTTCAGGACTTCAATCTTGGTCTCCATTTGATCCAGAGCAAATTTATAGATCATCATAAATCTGGTAATTTCATATTTGAATTTCTTGAATTGATCGATTGGATGTGGAGCGTTCATCATAGCTTTCTCCCTTTCTTTCTGCACACTAAAGTTAGTTTTATAAATATGAGGACAGCGGTCAATCCACATGTCTCCTGAACCATTATAAATCATATGGAGCCAATAAACGAATTTCTTACATTCGGGCTGCCGATTCAGCCTGGAAGGTATGGCAACTTATTTTACGTGCATCCTATAGAAGTATCCCCGTCATTTGGCACGATATTACGAATAAAAGAGGTGGATTTCCCTGCTCTATCAAGTGACGTATTCGTCCGATACGCTTCGGGTTAAAGCTTATTTATTCCTGCCACGAGATTGTTCGTTATCTGCTCTCACAGCATATGAAACTTCTCATCCCGGCTCTGTCTCCTCTACCTTTCCGGAATTCACTTCCATACATACATCTCTACATCTGCAACCACTCGCCAGCCACTACCCTTCTGCAACAATGCAAGATACGGATAACACACCGGAACAGTGGCCTGTGCTGATCTATTGTCGCGGCGGACTTGGCAGCTATGGCGGGGTTAATACCGTTTGGCTTGAGCAATTTGTACAGAAAGGTTATATCGTGTTCGCTCCATCCTATCGTGGTAACGAAGGCGGTGAGGGCCGTGACGAGTATGGCGGAAGAGATGCCGAAGATGTGCATGCCGCTTACCGGCTGGTGCAACGTTTGCCTTTTGCCGACTCGACCCGGATATCGTTAATGGGCTTCTCTCGTGGAGCCATTAATGCCGTACATACCGCAACTGCCTACAATGAGGGACCTGATCAAGTACATAAGCTAGTTCTCTGGAGCGGTGTCGCCGATGTCGAACGCACTTACCATGAACGAACCGACCTGAGACGCACTTTGAAACGGGTTCTGGGTGGTTCCCCACGCGCAATTCCCGAAGCTTATCTCGCCCGTTCTCCCCTGTCGAATGCAAATAAACTCTCTTGTCCTGTGCTGATCATGCATGGTACATCAGATACACAGGTGAACTATAGCCACGGAACCCGTATGTACCACTGGCTGAAGCGTGGAGGCGCTAACGTTACGTTTCACGCCTATGGCGGACAGGATCATCATTTTCACGAGAGAATACATGAGGCAGCGGTGAACAATATGTTCAATTGGCTTACAGCACCATAGTCCCGCGCCATGAATTTCATTTTGAAGAATCATGCTCTATGGCTGTATACTGGAGGGGTTACGTTTTTTTGAAAGGATGGATCTAATGAATCAAAGTACCCTCCAAAAATACGCCATGCTCCTACTCTGTATGTCTGCGGGAATGGTGGACCTGATCGGATATCTGGGACTAGGGCATGTGCTCACAGCCAATATGACGGGAAATATTGTACTGCTCGGTATTGCCATCGCCCGTGCGCAGGAATTTGTCGTGTTGCGGTCACTGCTAGCCCTCATCGGTTTTATTGCCGGAAATGCCATTGCAGCACATATGGTTGGACATGTGCAGACCAAAAATGGCTGGTCCTATAGGGTTACAGCCGTATTTACTGTTGAAAGCATATTGCTCCTGCTGTTCGCGATCGCCATGATTAGTCCATTTTCAGAACAACTGTCTTATCTGTTAATTGTCATACTAGCCGTTGCGATGGGGATGCAAACGACTGCGGCACGCCGAATTGGAATTGCCGGCATCTCAACAACCGTGCTCACCAATAATCTCGCCGCTGTGGTTGAGGACACCGTAAGCATCCTTAAGAGGCTGCGACATGCCAATATCCGATCACTGGTCAAAGCCTTATCTACAGACTCCTACCTTCGTGCGGGTGCTGTTGCTATCTATTTGGTCGGCGTCATTGCAGCCGCATTGCTGTTCCACCGTGTGCCAATGATCGCAGTCTGGATTCCTGTCCTGATCATTGGCGGCGTAACCCTTTACGCCCGATTACATGCATGGGGAACTTCACAGCAAAGCGAAGGCTAATGCTAATAGCCGAAAAAGCAACCTATTCATTTTCAAGAACAATCGCACTTTTTATTTCATCAAAGCAGCTTCTTGGCGGATAAGATTGACCAGATGCTGTGCAGCAGGTGATAAAACCTCCCCGGCTCGTGTACATATGGCAACCGTATTTCTCAGCTGTACACCTCGAACAAACACACGTGCCAGCCTGCCTTGCTGCACATCTTCGTTCACAACCAAAGAAGATATGAAGTTGGCTCCATAACCTGCCTTCACTGCACTGATCGTTTCGTTCAGCCCGTTGAACTGAAGCGCAATGCGAGGAGCGGTCAGGTTATTTGTCGTGCAAAGGGAAACCAGTCGCTCACGGGTGGCACTGCCTTCTTCGCGCATGATAAACGGTTCTGCCACTATCTCATGCAGCTCAATTTCTTTGCCCGCATACGGGTGGTCTGGATGCACAACAAACCACATCTCGTCCTCAAACAATTCATCCCATTGGACACCCGCATGTGTAATCCCACTCCCACCATACACTGCAATCTCTGCCTCGTAGCGAAGTAACTGGTCAAACGCCATTCGGGTGTTGGTTGTGGTCACAACCAGCTCTACATCCTCATGCATCTGCTTGAACCGGGCAATCCAGGCCGGTAGTAGAAAATTCGAAGGCAAGTAGGTTGCTGTAAGACGGATCATTCCTTTCTTTCCCTCCCGAAAATCCTGCACAAAATTCTCGACATCCTGCTCCAGCATGAACAGACGCTCGGCATAACCTGTTAACTGCATCCCGGCATCCGTAAGCACCAATCTTCTTCCCTCGGAAGCAAAAAGTCGGATACCCAGCTCACGTTCAAACTTCTTCACTTGGGAAGATACCGCAGGCTGACTAATATTAAGTTCCTCTGCGGCACGAGTGACCCCACCATATCTCACGATGGCATGAAATAATCGTAATCCATGCAGATTCATGTGCTACACCTCTTCCATGTCAAATACATAATCTAAAGTTATATTAACATACATATTATATATTTTATTTATATATCGACTCCATTTATAGTTTAGTTATGAAATCCAATACAAGAGACAAGGAAAGGAACATGTGAAGATGAAAAATATAAATATGACCGACCCACAGCATACCTGGACCCAAGTCGACGACTACATGAATAATCTGCTGATTCCCTCGGATACCTTGTTGGAGCAAACACTGCAAACCAATGCCGAAGCTGGACTGCCCGCTCATGACGTAACACCGAATCAAGGAAAGTTACTCCAGCTCCTGCTTCAAATCCAAGGTGCATCCCGTGTACTTGAAATCGGCACACTGGGTGGGTACAGTACCATCTGGATGGCAAGAGCGCTACCTGAACATGGACACATCGTCTCACTGGAATCCGAACCACACCATGCGGACTTGGCACGTGCCAATCTCACACGTGCAGGACTGATGCACAAGGTCGACCTGAGAGTTGGTCCTGCCCTGACCACCCTTCCCGATGTTCAGGAAGAATACAGGGAACCGTTTGATATGATCTTCATCGATGCGGACAAACCGAGTAATCCCGATTATCTGAGATGGGCCCTACGACTGACTCGGCCGGGGAGTCTTATTATTGGTGATAATATCGTCAGGGACGGTGAAGTGATCCGTGCAGACAGCACGGACCCCAGAGTTCAGGGCGTTCGATCCTTCCTGCAGTTGATTGCCAGTAACCCCCGGCTTGAAGCTACAGCACTGCAAACCGTCGGTAGCAAAGGTTACGATGGTTTCGTCATCGCTCGTGTGATTGATACCCCTATACCAAAATAAACAGTGGTCAATTCTTCCGCAAATTCTCCTTTCCTGTTAAACTGGAATCACTGCACAGGCAGACTGGAGGGAACCACTTGAGAGTTTTACGACATATTCATGATGAAATTCGCGGCTGGTCCCGCAATATTCAACTGTTTTTCCTGGCAAGCATTCTGTATCAGATCGGAAATGGCATGTTCTCTGTCTTGTACAATCTGTACATTCAGGGTCTGGGCTATAATGATACAATGAACGGCCAGATTGTAAGTATTCAATCACTCGCAACAGCCATTATGTTTGTTCCTATCGGTCTATGCGGTGATCTGTTCAGCCGCAAGCGATTACTCATTACCGGGGCGTTATTCAGCGGAATCTTTCTGATCGGACGCTCCTTCGATTATTCGGCTACAGGACTGATCTGGTTCGCGGTATTCTCTGGCCTTTTCGCTGGGGTGTTCCAAGTACTGGCCATTCCTTATCTGGCGGAAAACGTCAAAAAAAGCCAGCGGCTGAAAATGTTCAGTTATTATTCATCTCTTGTGCTCGCTTCCCAGGTTCTTGGTAGCCTGGGTGGCGGTGTATTCGCAGATTTGTTACATACGGCAGGACTCGCCAAAGTGACCGGATTGCAGACGGTTTTATTTGTTGGTGGTGCAGCAACACTGGCTGCGTTTATTCCACTGTTATTTGTAACTGAAGGCAAGGCTGCTCCGCAGACAACAATTCCGGCGCAACCCGTTCTTCAACCCAATGCGGATCTAAAAGAAAGTTCAACGAATACCCCAAGCACGGACGATTCGATCACGAAGAAAAAAGATTCCCGACTGATTAGTCAGTTTATAGTGACTCAGTTGTTAATTGGATTAGGTTCCGGACTGGTTGTACCGTATCTGAATCTGTATTTCACCAATCGATTCTCGGTTTCTCTAAGCGGCATGAGCCTGTTGATTGCACTCGGTCAGATTATGACGATTGTCTCTATGCTGATTGGTCCTACCCTGGCGGCAAAGGTCGGGAGCGTACGAGCCGTTGTCATTTTCCAGGTCATGTCGCTGCCCTTCCTTCTATTAACAGGCTTCACCAATCTATTGTTCATCGCTTCGCTCAGTTTCCTATTCAGACAAGCATTGATGAACGCAGCCAATCCCATTCATTCAGCCATACTGGTGGATCGGATCTCGGACAAACGCCGCGGCATTGCCAATTCACTGATGCAGACCTCGTTCATGATTGGTTGGGCGACCATGGGACCTGTTCAATCCTATCTGGTCACCACGTACGGAACGTATTGGGGTTACGCGATCACATTCAGCATCACAGGCTGTCTATACGTTATTTCATCACTGATGTACTTTGTAATGTTCAGAGAACCCAAACCTTCCGCTACGGCTCTCGCAGGATCTTAATGAGTTAGACAGAAGCAGCCTGGGTTGTTCCGCAGATAACGCAACGTATCTCATCATCAGGAGTGATCACATATGAACATGAATCCTTCATTAAACCTGAATGCATACCTGAATCTCATACCACCTCATTCAACCGGTAGGCTAAACGGATGGAACTGATGCGCAAGCTTGGTTCCCACGTTGTCTTTCGGTTTTTTCTTAGTCTGGGTGTCTCTGTTCTTGGCGGATTGCTGTTCACAGCCATTCATACACCGATCCCGTGGTTGCTCGGGCCAATGGTATTTATGCTGCTTGGCTCCCAAGTCGCCAAATGGCCCCTCATGTGGCCTGCCTCCATTCGGGACTATGGCATTCTGATCGTTGGCTATTCGATTGGACTCACCTTAACAGAAGAGGCACTGCACGGCATTCTGCAACAACTTCCCATGATGCTGCTGATGACCCTGCTTTTAATCGGATTGTGTGTAATTACGGCCTACATCGCTTCAAGGGTGACTGATTTTGACTTTCCTTCTCTGCTGGTTGGCAGCATTCCAGGAGGACTCTCCCAGATGGTGTCCCTTGCAGAAGAGATGAAATCCATCAATCTGACGCTGGTTACCTTTTTGCAGGTGACTCGGCTAATCATGATCGTCTTCTGTGTTCCGTTCTTGCTGTTCAGTCCGTGGATTGGAGGTACCGCAGGTGGCGGTTCAGGTCAGCCGCTCATTGATATAGCAACGTGGGGTGCTCTTTTCCCCGAGATTCTCCTCTATGCCCCGCTCTGTGTAGCGGGTGCGTGGATTGCACGCAAACTCCGGTTTCCGACGGCCTTTATGCTGGGTCCCATGATCGTCATGTGTGTCATTCAAATAAGCACAACGCTGCACACGCCAAGTCTGCCAACATCCCTGCTGAACGTATCGCAATTGATGATTGGCAGTCACGTTGGACTGATGCTCAAGCCGGAACAGTTGCAACGTAAAGCGCAGACGGTGACCCTAGCGGTGATTAGCAGTGTGCTGCTCATTGCTGGTGCGCTTGGATTGAGTTATCTGTTAATGAATGTGTTCTCTCTCTCGGCGGCTACCTCACTACTCAGTATGGCCCCTGGCGGCATGGATCAGATGAGTATCATGGCACATGAAGTGAATGCCGATCTTTCGGTTGTATCCGGATATCAATTGTTTCGCATTCTCTTTATTTTCTTCATCGTCTCTTCCGTACTGAAGATGATTCTCGTACATATGTTGAAAAGAAAGAAAGCAGATCCCTCACTTCAATGACTATTTTTTGCCCCGATTCCATGACAAAGAGAGTATCCACTTGATATCACATCCTGCGGATACTCTCTTTTATTTGTACAGACTCATCTTCAGCAATACTCACATTACCTTTGGTGCGGTTTCTTGCTCCAACCAGGTTAGAATATCAAAGGCTTCCTGATCGGTGCTACCACACATCTCTTCCTCAGCCTGCAATCCACTGCATACAGCAGGACGATCTTTTTGGCCAAAAATTCCGCAGCGATTATCATCGGTAAGCTGCACACAGCGTACACCTGCCGGCTTGCCATGAGCCATGCCCGGTATCGGTGATGATATGGAAATCGCGATACAACATGCGGCACAGCCTGTCCTGCATTCCATATTTGTTTCCTCCTAATTTTAATACTTATAGTACTTACAATAGTGTTCAAAAAGATCGATTTTCAGTACCAAGAAGATGGGATGAAGATAGAACCTCTTATATTATGAACGATTTACCCAGGTCCACGTTCGAGCGAGCCCCTGCGCGATTCTTCGATTCATGCTTGCATTGGAGAAATAACCTCCATGACTTAGTGGATTCCAACTCATTGCCACGCCGCCAGAGTTCACTTCAATATCTTCTTTGACGGCTTTCTCATAAGCCGGATCAATGGGACGCAGCGGATAACCCAGGATATCATCCCGATCATAGAAGTTCACCCATTCCCCTTCCAGCCCGGCATAATAGTGATTCACATGGGAGGAGGGCACCTGAATCGGGCGACTAAAGTCATGATAACGCAAACTCCATAAGGGCAGGGTTGTACCGAACGAGTAAAAATTGGTCAGGGTGTCCCCCCGTTCCAAAGCCGAGTTCACATCCACAATCTCAGGAACACGACTGGACGGATATTGCAGATCGTAGAAGAAGTTACTTGCGATTACGGCACCCAAACTATGAGCAACCACACAGAGCGGAGCTTCCGGTCCATTACGCTGTGCAAGGGTATGCAGTGCCTGATTCAACGTTCGATGTACAGCATCATAGTTATGGCCTTGATTCTCCACCGGTTGATAAGCAACCGCATCAGCCAGGTAGTGGATGACAAATCGGCGCAACGCCTGAAAGTTCAATCCCGGAGAGCTGACGAGCTGTTGAAAGAGCGCCTCTTCCCGCTCCTCAAATACATCCGCCCAATATACAGGCTCGATATCCAGCATCTGTTTGGAGGCTCCAGGCAAGACCATCACCTTGTCCAATTCCTTATGCAAACAAGCAATCAGCTTGTCCGCGTACCCATCCTTCCGCATACCCAGCCCATGAATGACCATCACCGCAATACGTGTCATGGCTCTCCTCCTCATCGATTGACTAGGATCTCTTTCTCCACCATATGAATGCCACGACTCGAACATGCCTGAAGCTTGTTTTGTCAGAAGAACCTTTCCAACCACCATTATTTTAAAAATGTGATTCTTCCATTTTATACACAGTTTACCATTATTGTCATGAAAATAACGATCTTACTAGAGTACAGGGTTGGATTCAAACCAGCCCTCCTCATCAAACCGTACGTGAGGTTTTCCCTCACACGACTTTCCGATGTTTGTCATTCATCGGCATGCGGATCACAATAACGTTTTTACTCCATACATATTGGCAATATATTTGAATTCAGCTCCTGTGCTATCTCTTCTTCGCATAGCACAGGGTTAATCGGTTTCAATGCATTATCTTTCAATCCATGCCATTCCCTTTACGCCGGAGGGTTCTTCGCTGTTGTCCCAAGTTCTGCACAGCTTCCTCGGCCTTCGTCCATTGTCACAAGACTCGGCTCCCTCTTTTCCCCTTCGTAGGGCCCTTTTGACGACGTGGCAGGATTCACTTGATGTTGCGGCCTGGCTTGTCGCTCGCCCGGGATCTGACCGATTCTTTTGTCGATGCGCTTTTACACACAGATCTCGTCATGTGCAAGCGTCCTGGCTACAAAGGTGGCATGGCCCCTCCTTTGATTGGACTTTCACCAAATAGATAATGCGTGCCTCTGGGTACGTACATAATAAGTATCACAAAAGGTAAATATAAAGAGAGCCAACTTAAATTATATAATTGAGTCTTTTTTGTTTAAAATGCTGGAAACAAGGAGATGTATGTATATGTAACTAAAGATAGCAGTCATTGTTATACACGGCTTAGGTAAACAACATGAGGATTTCGCAACAATATTCAGTGATAATCTACATAAGACCTTTACTACAGTTAGTGGAATGAAAAATCCTGAGTTATGTATAGAAATTAGACCGGTGTGGTGGGCATCTGTTTTTGCTGAGCGCGAGGAAGAGTTAAAAAGGAAGTTAGTAGGAGCACCATATAATCTCCGATACGAAGAACTTAGAGAATTCATGATTCATTATTTGGCAGATGCTGTTGCATACCAGCCTTTAAGGGACGGTGGAGAACAAAACTACGACGCTGTGCATCATACGATAAGCAAGCAACTGAATCGCATAAGTATCGAAGTTGGGCCGGATACTCCTCTCTGTGTGGTTTCACATAGCTTAGGTAGCGTGATCGCTAGTAATTACTTTTACGATCTGCAAAACGCTAAGGAAAAAACAAAAATAATTGATCCTAGTTCTGCTTTAGAACGAGGAGAAACCTTATCGCTTTTCTATACTTGTGGAACTACCCTCCCTTTATGGAGTCTGCGTTATACTTCCTTTGATCATCCAATCCAAGTACCAAGCAAGGATTTTTCAGCCATGTATCCGAATATAGCTGGGGAATGGACTTTGAATAAATCCAAGTACATTACCTTCTGAAGGGATCTCTTTCAATCAATCCACCTAAAAAACAACCCCAATCTAATATATAACGGTTGGGGCTTGTCTAAACTAAAAATCCTCTTCAATTTATCAATCCAAATTAGTAATCATAAGATATTGGCATTCCTGCTGGGAATGAATTGCGAGCTGCTTCCCGAACTTGCACAACATCATCAGATTTAATGGGTACTACTTGATCCACAAATTAATAATATAGCTAAAAATAACATAAATCTAATCATAAGTGCTCGCAAAAGCAATCCCAGCAATTTGAAACTGTTCACACTCTGTAAATTCAGGTTGTGTTTCAATCAATCCGTAGACAACATTGGCTGCCCGTTGTGATAATGATCTTCATCAACTTGATGTCAGAATTAACCCTCACATTTCTATGTATTCTTCTTTACCAACCTTACGAGTAAACAAATTGACGATGACCGTGTATGAGAAGCGATAATTTTTACTTTGTTCTCTCACAGCCGCCTTATTCATAGGGTAATAATGCAATCTATTGTCTCCTCCCTCCTATATAATTGCTATTATAAATTCAAAAAAACCGAAAAATATCCCTTTTAATTCAAAAAACTTCTCACTAGTTTTAGCCAGTGAGAAGTTTTTTCATTCAACGTTTTGTAGAAAGCTACTCAATAAGAGTAAAAAAGTTACCCTCACCGAACAGCCACAGTTAAACATGCGTTTGAACTTTTTTTAATCCTCTAATACCAGGCCTGTTGATTATCCAGTAACAGGGAATAAAATTTGAAAAGAGGTCTTGCCTTTAGTAGAATCGATAGTTACCATACCAAGGATTCGAAAAAGGAGACCTCTCATGAAAAAGATTACCCCATTTATGAATATTGTGCAAACATTACTTAGCGAAGAAGAAGTGGAAGCCGTTGTGCAAGCTGTCGGGTACCACGACAAAGGAAAGAAATTTACGGTGTATACCTTGTTTCAATTTCTAACCCATGCTGCGGCCAGAGAGTGGGAAAGTTATCGTGCCGGTGTGGACAGAGCGATACTTTGCGGATTGCCTTCCGTGAATTATTCGACGTTCTCCAAGAAGGCTGCGGATGTCCCTTATGAAGTGTTCAAACGTTTGTTTGAAATCGTAGCTGCCCAATGCAACCGCTCAACCCGGCGGAAACTGCGGATTCCTTCCGCCCTACTGCTCGTCGATTCGACAACCATCACCGTAGGCCAAACGAGATTGCCTTGGGCCGTATTCCATGGCAAACGCTCGGGCGTCAAGCTTCATGTGGCTTACGACGCTTCAGCCAACCTGCCCGCAAAAGTCGTGGAAACGGTCGCGACCAAGCATGATGGACCGATGGGGGAAAAGCTTGCAAACCCCGACTTTATTATGGTGGAGAACCGTGCCTACGGAAAGATTGAGCGTTTTGATACGTACGCCACACAGCAACAATATTTCGTGATTCGCATCAAAGAAAACATGACAATGACAACGCATCGTTCGCTGCAGCGTCAAGTCGTGGAACATTCGAATGTGACGCGGGACATCACGTGCAGACTTGGCACCGAACAATGTCGATCCGAAAAACGCCATCGGGTCGTATTTTTTCAAGATGATCATGGCAACGAGATTCGTGTCGTCACCAATCTCTTGCATCTGTCGGCTGAACAAATCGCGGCGATCTACAAGGCCAGGTGGGGCATCGAAGTATTCTTTCGATGGATCAAGCAACATCTGAATGTATCTAGGTTATTCGGCACAACGGAAAATGCCGTATATGGACAATTATTCGCTGCTTTAATTGCTGATGTCCTTCTCCAATGGCTGTACAACAGCACTCAGCCGTTCATCATGAAGTGCAAATCACTGGCGCTCGTTTCTTTCGTGCGCTTGTTCCTTCTTGGACAACTTTCTCCCGAATGGCGAGTCGCTATTTCCTTATTGCTAGACCGTTGCAAGCTTAGTATTAACCCAATTATTGGTTAATCAACACGCCTGGTATGGAAGTCCTGAACTGTAAAGTTATATACCGTTACTGGGTTATCGTGCTTAACAAACTCAACCTTATCAATCGTTAAGTTGCTTCCACCAGCTTTTTGAAGTTTATCGCCCACTTGAAGTTCATCAGCGAAGACCCATCCATTTCCCTCAAATTGTCAGTCGTCTCGATGATTTGCTCCCCAACGTGCAATTTAATAATATCATCACGTTGGTTGCGATATAAAGCAGATACTTCTTTATAAGCTAATTCGCCATTAGAATCATATTCAGACTTCGCAAGAACCTGATCTCCGACTTCAACGTCTTCGATATTTTTATCTCCTTCGGCAGTCAATATTTTGGTTCCTGCAATAAAGCAGTTACAAGACTTGAATTTTCCGCTAAGAACGTTGGAGGAAGCACCTTTTATCGATCCTACAAAAAATAGCGCTGCTAGATTGCCCATATCGACTTGTCCGTAAGTTCGAGCTTCATTATCGGCTCCATATACCGCCAATTTAGCCATTCTACAATACAAATCTCGAGTATTTGCATCAAAAATTAAACCCGCTTTTTTCTGCTCAATATGAATTGTCAGCGTACCAATATCGTAAGCAAATTGATCCACATTATTGTACGAACCATTTTGAAGTTTGTTGTAAATAAAATTTCGCAACTTCGTTTCGACCGGATCGCCATCACACGTCGTTGCACCTTCGCATTGTTTGTTCCCTGTTGGATCAACATAGCGTAACGGATTGTTGAGCACATACGTATACAAATTTTGAGTCAGCGGATCATCGAGTTCGCCATTATAAGCATCCTCATTCAGGAACCGCCCCTCAGCAGGGTTATACCACCGTGCTCTCAAATATTGCAGTCCAGTTGTGTCATCCCATAGCTCACCAGCATATCGGAAAGGGTTGTGTACTTTCTCTTCTTGGGACTGAGTATTTCCCCAAATATCGTACACATAGCGGTTGAGAACCTCTCCGTTTACATCACGAAGCTCTGTCACATCCCCATGTCCGTTCACTTGCACATATGCTTTACTGCCATCTGCATACTGGATTGCTTCCAGTTTCTCTCCCCGGATATAGCTGGCTTTCAGTGTTGGGGTACCACTGTTTACTTCGGCTTCCGCAATAATTTGTGCACGATCGTCGTAGTAATAACGCGTAGTTTTGCCATTTTCCAATCGTTCAACTAATAGATTATCGCCATTATACGTGTAACCAACCTGCTTGTCGCCTTTTTGCACGTTCGTTAAGCGATTCCTTAAATCATACGTATATGAAGCATCAGTGATGTTAGATTCCGCTTCGGAATCAAGAGTCAAGCGGTTACCCTGTTTGTCGTACTGATAGGCCTCGTTATTCACGCTTGAGGTAAAAACCCGATCCAAATTGTCGTACGTAAACGAATCCTTTTCAGAGGAACTGTCGCACTTGGCTTGACAACCCGTCATAATAAAAACCTTTACCTGATTCCATTACGTGCTCCTGATAGTCAAAATCTAAATCAACATAGGATTTTTTGATAAATGGATCATACACACCCCAGCTTAGATAGGTGCTTCCTATCGCAACAGTCTTCGGCTCATCCATTACCCAGTTTGTTTTTTAGCACTTATTCATGTCTTCTACGATACGCGAGACTCCAATCTCTAAAATCCCTTTAACGAATTCTAAGCGTTCCTGGTAGGCAGACTCAATTTCATTTAGTGATATACAATTCATATTAACTGTTTTGTCATTTATCTTGTTTCCCTTCGCTCGATCCCTTGTTGTATCCGCAGCATTATAGATCATCCTTGGATGAACTTCTTTCAGTTCACTCCTTTATTATTGAACGCAAAAAAGCGAGACTCCACGGAGGAATTTCGCTTTAGGCATACAATGACATATTTATTTGGGGTACTGTAGTAACAATGAAACTCTTAGTGCCTCTAGCAGTGTAGCAAGATACTTTGTAAAACACTGATTAGGAGGCATTAACGTCTTCTCGCTCGATAGAGTGGGTACACGTTGTTTTTCATTGTTCCATGATTAATGATGCGTGTCATGTCCAATGTTCATAAGATGGCATCTTCTCTTAATGAGTACATGCCTAAATACAATCATTATGAAGTATATACATTAACATTGCTCTTATCATACAGGATATTTTGTATCCTCTCAACCTACTCTTCAAAAAAATTTGCTTTATTATTCTAAACAATAATGTGGAATTAAAAGGACCTTGAGAATTAATACTCTCAAGGTCACTTTTTACTCTAGTCGATCGTCAAATGTTTAGAACTATAGTCTAATCTTGACTCTCTTCTTTATGTTTTCTAATCATCTCAAGAAGCTCTTCCTCGCTATTTATGCGTACTGAATCCGTATATTCCCAATCGAAATAAGGTGCGAGATTTACCGCAATATCCTCCCACGTATCTCCATCGTTATTCAGAAGAATTTGCTTTATTTTGTTAGTAATTAATTCAAAATCTAGCCGACTAACGATAAAATACCTCGCACCTGCTATAATATCTGAGCCATCTTTAAGTTCTCTTTCCAGCGCTTTTGGAGATATTATTCCAAAGTCAAAATTATACGCACCTGTATCATCTTTAGTTCCGATGCAAGCAGTGCCTGACAGATAAAAATCATCTCCAATGTCCTCTGTTTCTGTAAACTGTAATTTGCCATGAATATTAGGGTTCCCTGTAATGATGAGATCTTTCAATACTGGTTTGATCATATTAGTACACCTCTTATAGTAACTATTTTATTTGAACATGATAGTTTGTAAGCTTGTCATCTTTTAGCCATTTAAAAGGTTGAGTAAACGTCTCGAAATTAGCCTCAAGTATATTATCTTTTCCTGGTTTATTCATGACTCTAACTCGTTTCGTACCACTCTGACTATAATACCACTTATATCCATACTGAGTAGCAATGCTAAAATTAGGACCTACAAAACTTTTTGCTCCTTCGTGAACGATACCTAAAGAAGCTGTACCTGAAAGTCCATCATTTTTCTTAGAATTGTTGGCCAATTTAGCCAAATCAGCGCCTGTACCAGTGAAACAATTTGTATTATGAACCCAAATCCCTAAATCCGTCACATAATAGGTATGGAAGTCTTTAACCGTAAAGTTATATACCGTTACTGGTTTGTCGAGCTTAATAAACTCCACTTTTTCAATCGTTCGATTAGTTCCATCAGCCTTTTGAAGCTTGTCACCAACGTGAAGTTCATCAGCAAAAACCCAACCTCTGCCTTCTACCCAAAACGGATGATTGTTCGTTGTCTCAATGAGTTGTTCTCCCACATGCAATTTAATAATATCATCACGTTGGTTGCGATATAAAGCAGATACTTCTTTATAAGCTAATTCGCCATTAGAATCATATTCAGACTTCGCAAGAACCTGATCTCCGACTTCAACGTCTTCGATATTTTTCTCCCCGTCATTAGTTTGAACCTTAGTCCCGGCAACAAAGCAATTGCAACCTTTTGATGCAGGAGCTTTCGTTTTACCGGTAGTTTTCCCACTGCTCTTAGAAGCCGTACCTGTAGCAGTACCCATTGCAAGTATTGCAACATATTCTGCTGCTTTCCCTTTAATCAATTCATCTACTAACTGTTCAGTGGCCCAGCTAATACTACCCGCAGATTTAGAATAAGTGCTCTTGCCCAATGCCATGTCATACAAGTAATTAAATTGATTTCTGCTAAGAAACGAATCAAAGTTATAACGATCTCGAATGGTATTCTTATGCAGGCTAAATAATGAAATATTGATTCTAGCTTCCTTCAGCAGATATCTGAGCTCTGTAGCGTAGGAAGGCTCTGCCATATGACCACTTGGATCCACATATGATAATGGATTGTTCTTCACATACGCATACAAATTCAAACTCAACGGATCGTCCAATTCGCCCTCAAACGTATCCTCATTAATAAATCTACCTGTATCCGGATCATACCATCGCGCTCGTAAATACTGTAACTGAGTGGTATCATCCCATAGCTCGCCAGAATACAGGAAAGGATTGTGAACCTTTTCCTCTTTCGATTCCAGATTGCCCCACACGTCATACTGATACTTGTTCAGTAATGCGCCATTGACATCCCGCAGCTCGGTAATATCTCCGTGCCCGTTGGTCTGAACATACGCTTTGCTGCCATCTGCATAGGCGATCGCTTCCAGCTTGGCACCGCGAATATAGTTCGCTTTCAATTCTGGCGTATCGTTGCGTACTTCCGCTTCTGCAATAATCTGAGCGCCATCATCGTAATAGTAACGCGTAGTGACACCATTCTCTGTACGCTCGACAAGCAGATTGTCACCGTTGTACTGATATCCCACTTTTGCCGTATCTGTGGTGACTTGAGTCAAACGATCTCGAGTATCGTACTGATACTGGCTGGTCACCGCGTTAACTTCTTTGTCGGATTGCATCGTCAGACGGTTGCCTTGTTTATCATAGGTGTACCGCTCGTTATTACCACTTGCCGTGGTAATGCGATCCAGTTGATCATACGTAAAGTCATCCTGCACACCCTGCTGCACACGCTTCGTTATATTTTTGTTGCTATCATAACTGTAGTTGTACACGCTCAGTGTAGTTTGATCCCGCACTTGCTCAAGAGCTACCAGATCCAGACCGTTATACGTATTGCGATCATTCACACCATTTTGAGACTGAGACGTCTTAAACAATCCGTTCAGATAATAGACGTACTGTGCATCCGGTGAATCTTTCACCGTACCGACCGATGTCATGCGGTTCATCGCATCATACGTATAGTAAACTGTATTGCTAAATGGCCCTTTCATCTCGGTACGATTTCCACTGAGATCATAAGTGAACTCGGTGGTCATTCCATCCGGATAGGTTATTTTTGTCAAATGCTCCGTCGCTGGATCATATTGATAGCCCGTCGTACCAGTGCGGTCTGTCATGCTGGTACGTTTCCCTACGGCATCGACAGCATAGCTAATCGTTTCGTCCGAGCTCACTTTACGGATAAGGTTGCCACGCTGGTCATACTCATACGTAAACATATTTGCATTACGATCCACATATTTAGTAAGGTTGCCGCCAAGTGTATAGTAGCTTTTCGTGCTATTGCCCGACTTGTCCTTCGTCTGGATACGTCGATTCAACTGATCATACGTGTTCTCTTTAATGTTACCCGCTGGATCAATCGTCTTGAGCAGATTACCAGCTAGGTCGTAGCTGTATTGTGTCTGTTCTCCATTGGCGCTGGTCACTTGGCGGAGCTGACCCATGACATCGTAACTGAACGCAGTCACGTTCCCATTGCCATCCGTTTGCTCCAGCGCTTGACCGCTAATGGTATCGTATTTATTTTTTTGCAGTGTTCGGAGAACCTGATCCAGCTGCGTTTTTTCCTCGGTTTTGATGCCTTTGCCCCACTTATCATAAGTAGCAATTTGCATGTATCCTTCGGCATCCGTGCTTGTTGCTGTGCGAGCTACATCATCGTATTTCATGGATATGGACGTACCGTCGGCTCCGGTATTCGTCACCACACGGTTCCAGTTATCGTACGTATTGCGCGTGCGGTTACCCAGTGCATCGTCTGTCCAGGCAGCCCGTCCATAGGGATCATATCCGGTACGTTGAGAGACTACATAGTTGTTTCCTGAGAAATAACCATTCTCGATGGCCTGCCCCAGTGAATTCCACTTCTGTAACCGTTGCTGACCAGACTCATCCGTCACTTTGATCGTATTATTGATATCATCGTAGTCCGCACGGAGCTTTGTTCCATCCGTTTGTGTTACCTCAATGGTACGACCAATCGCATCCACACGATACTTGGTAGTACGTTGCTCTGCATCTGTAGAGGAGATTAAGTCACCTGTAGACATATCATATTCCGATGATGTACTTATAGGTGAAGTTTGCCCGTCCACATTGATCACTGACATGCTTAGACGCGTTGGAAATGCATTTTGATAACGACCATCATATTCGAGTGTAGCATTTCGTTCCTGTTTACCGTCCGATACCCGCTGAGTTAATAGGTTACCATAGGCATCATAGGTGTAATCTGCCTGTGTCAAGAGTTCCCCACTGGTACTGTCTTTACGGTTCACGATTTGCTTGATGTTACCCAGGTTATCGCGTGTAAGAGCCGTATATTTCTTGTTCGTTGCGTCCACCATGTCGATTACACTCGTCATCCAGTGTCTGGTGTCATCATACGTGCTGGTGGTGGTGCGTCCCGTTGCATCCGTCACTGAAGTAATGTTTCCATAATCATCCAACTGTATAGTGGTGGTTAAGACGTCTTTAGCCTGGTTATCCGTTAAGGTAGTTACCGTTGGTGTTGGTGCAGCATAACTACGTCCTTTGACAGTTTTACCATAGGTATTGGTTGTTGTTTGGGTCTTACCCTCTGCACTAACAATGCTTCCGTCCAGATAGAACTGGGATGGTGTGTCATTGTTAATAAAATCCTTACGGTAGTTATATAGCGTATTGGTTAATCCATTACTTACCGAGACAGCAAAGGTTGTGTCCTTTGAAAAGGTTGCCCCTATATCTGAGGTGTAGCTATACGTCTGGCGGTTGAAATCCTCTGTTGATCCATTTTCATACGTAATCTGATCTTTACGAGAAAGCACACGATAGGCATCATTGAACGAATCTTCACCAATGTAACGCTTAACTGTTCCATTCTCATATTCATAGAACGTTTTGGCACCCGTGTTATGTTGTACAGATGTCAGCAATGCATATGGATTAAGCGCCGCACGTTCAGGGCTAAATCCAGGCAGGTTAAACTTGGCATCAGCCAGTTTGTAAGAATACGTCGTTTTTCTTCCTAGCGGATCAATGACAGAATCAAGCAACTCTATACCATTTTTCGTCTGTTTGTTATAGGTGACTGTACGATTCCCCTGCACAATTGTTACGGCTGAAGATGTATAACTAATGCTTATCGTATTACCTATAGCATCCTTCACTTGGGTTAACAGTTTGCTGTTATATACCGAGTTATTCTCATAGAAAAATTGAACATCATTTTTCTGCCCATCGGCGATCTGGAGTAGACGTCCATCCGCAGAAAAATATTGCTTGGTTAATCCGTCTGAAGAAGTCACGACAAGAGATGAGGTTTCTCCATTTACCGTTGCCGAGGTATCCGATTTCACTGCAATACCTTCCCAGTCGTACCCTTTAAGCATATTACCTGCAATTTCATAGCGGCCACCATCTGCCATGTTCATATACGACTTGCCATTCTCAGTTTCAATGTAAGGCAGTTTCCAAGACCATCCCTTACCAAGTGGTGCTTGTTTGTCTGCAGCGGCAGGAACCGTTTTGTTGTAGTAGGTGACATCAAAGTTACTACCTACTTGATAAGCTCGTATCTCAGCAGATGGACTAGAAGCCAGATAATAGTTGTAACTACTATCCATTGAAGTAGAGATCCCTTTTCCAGCATTACTATTTACGTTGTTTTTCAAATCGTTAACTGTTGACCAATCGGGTGTACCATCCGTGTATAAAGTGATGGCTTCAGCCGGACCTTCTGTTACTTCTTGCTCTACCCAAGGCTGCTCTCGCACGGAATAAGCATAACGATACTGATATGGAGCCTTACCTGCAATCCAAGAATCATAACGTTGTTGAGAGTATTGCCCAGGCTTAACGACACTTCCGACATAAGATTGAGAATATACTCGGGTGTCTGATTCTGGAATTGAAACTGAACCGTTATAACGTGCTTCCCATGTTTTAGTACACACATAATTCGCTACCGATTTATCTGGTGATGGGCAAGCTTTCGTAGCCGTCACCGAGGAACGGGTAAGCGTAATCGTTTTGCCCTCGACTGTCGCTGTTTTCGTATCTGGACATGGGCTACCTGAACCTGTCTGAGTCCAGACACCTTTAGAGTCATATTTTCCTGGAATGGAGTTCGTGCACGTCTGCGTTGGTGCAGTAATTGTACGTGCAGGCTGATATTGTCCAGAAATGACCTGAGCACTACCTGATTTGTTTAGAGTACCGCTAAATCCACCCTGATTGTAACTTATACTCGAAGGTAAAGTACTCAGACTTCCACTACGGGTTTGTTGCTCGGTACGGCTTTCCGATGGATTCCAAAATGCGATTTGTGTACTTGCCGCTTTTCGAGCATCTGCTTCGGTCGTATACGTACCTTGCAGGATGGTCGGTGTTTCCACCACGATCGTGTCATTATCTTTTATACCATCGCCATTGTAATCTTCTTGAACCCACTTGTTAAGTTTGTATTTCACATGATATTTGGTAATAATTTTTTTCTTCACTGCCTGGTAGGTGAGAAAATAATTGTAGACCGGATACTCATATGTATTCGTTCCCACTGCTGGATCATAAAACTGGGCTGAATTCGAGTTATATTGCCTTTCCAATGAAAAGGACATCCCTGCACGTCCAGGCAAAGACGCATCAACATGCTCCAACATAAGGCCACCACTCATCGTTGAAATGGTTTCTCCGTTTTCACCCACGGTATAAGGAGCCTCGTTAAACGAATTTTTACTATAGACTGGTGCTTTTTCAGCGATATGTTTTCCCGGATCTGGAATACTCGTTTGTCCTGCAAGTGGTTTCACATCTGATTTTGACTTTTGCTTCGATGGGGATGATGACTCGGATTGCTTTTTATTCGCATTTGAAGCATCATTATTCTCCTTAACCTGTCCCTTGTCAGGCACAGATTTTGATACTTTTTCCGAGATATTCTTCGGTTCTGACTTCGATTCCATCGACGTAGAAGGTGTGCTTACTGCACCCCCTTGTGATGATGATGTTTCCTTAGTCTCAGCAGCCGGCTTTCCTTCAAGGGTAGAAGTGTTTTCGCTTGAAGGTGCTGTCGGTTCTTGACCTACATCCTGATTCGTTTGAGGTGCGGTGTCATCATCAGTTGTAGTTTCTGTCGGTGGTGCTGTTTCTTCAGTTCCTTCAGACTCTTTTTCACCTTCCGATTGATCATCTGGATCAACCTGTTCTTTTTCCTCATCCTCAGCGCTTTTGTCTTCCTCTTCTTTCGGTTCGTTTTCTTTCTCAAGGTCTGTATCTGGCGGGGCAGTCAGTTCCTCTTCAACTGTGAACGTTTCATACCGCTGTATAATGCTGGATTGATCGGCTTCCACACCTGTGATTGGTGCTATCTCAGCGACAATAGAGTCCGTATAGACGTCACTCGTGACCGTAGCGGATTCATTCACTTCCTGCGGACGTACTGCCTGCAAGGCTTCGTCAAATCCAATCTGTTCGTCTCTAGCTTTATAAAGAGCTGAAATCACTTCATTCAACGTATAACCTTGATCCAGATAGCCCTGGATAAAACCTTCTGTCCTGTCAAACTGCTCTGCAATAAGAGAAAGGGACTCCAATGGAGAAGGATTTTGGCCTGTAGAAACATCTTGGTCTTTCTGCTCTTCTGCATATGTAGTAGCCGGTATCCAATTTCCGAAAAGATTTAGCACTACTGAAAAGATAAGAATAATATTTATTAACTTCTTCATTTTAGAATGTTTCAACTAGATTTCGCTCCGTTCAATAATTAGTAGCTGCAAAGTGCTTATAGTCTATGGATTAACTACTGTTGTCTTTTTCAGATTCCCATTTTTATCGTATTCATAAGTTATTTTCTTACCCGATTCATACAAGATACTCGTGAGTTGACCTGAAGAATTATAGATGTAAGAATATTTTTCAATTCCTCTTTTTTTCACCGTGTTACTTGCTTCGGATTCTTGACCTAATATGCCTTTAGTTGTGACATAAAAATTGTATTCTTTATTAGGGTCTAGATTTCCGATGGTTATAGTCTTATCTTTTGTCGTTTGAATCATTTGATTGTTCTGATAAATATTATACCTATCCCAGTCATTCTGGCGTTCATGGTCCCATGATAACTGTACAGAATTGGCACTTGTAACCTTCAGCTTTAGATTGAGAGGCTTCTCAACTGGTAATACCTCACTAGGTTGATCATTAATAGTTATGAGTTTAGGACTGGGTATGGAACCAATGCCGTAAATTTTTCCCCAAATGTAGACATCAGATGAATTACTCACAGCAGCACTATTTTCTGATCCAGCATTAATACTATAAATATCTTTTAATCCTGGTACTGGTTCGGGAGATAGACCTTCAACAGTTTTACCATTTCCAAGTTGTCCCCACGAGTTTTTTCCCCATGCGAGCACCGAACCGTCATTTTTTAGAGCCAGAGCATGTTCTTTCCCTAACGCAAGCTGTTTTACATCTTTTATACTAGGATCCAACACAGGTTCTCCGTAAATTGTTGACTTAACCTCAGACGGGTAACCTTTTCCCCACCACCAAACAGAATTATTCTCATCAATAGCAGCCCCATATTGCTTACCATTACTTTGATAAATATGCTTTATCTTAACCGGTAAACTAATTTTGACTGGAACTGTTGCTTTATCTCCACTTGTACCAAGTTGATAGTTGTTATTTGACCCTATACCCCAAACAGAGCCATCTTTTTTAAGTGCAAAGATTGTGCCGGACAATGCATTACATTCAATTTCTACAACATCATCCAATCCTGGAATTGGTGCTGCTTTAGAGATAGCACTATCACCTACTTGCAACCCTCCCCATGCCCAGACTGTTCCTTCTGCTGTTAAAGCTGCACCAAAATTTAATCCTGTTACAATATCTTTCACGTGCTTATTCGATGTAAGATATTCATATTGATAACCTAATTTCCAACTCAGTACAGCCCCTTCCTTGGTGACACCATAGGTTTCATTAAGATTTGCTGAAGTAGCCACTATACTTTTAGCTAAAGGAATAGTTTTAATCTCACCTTGATTTTTATTCCCACTCCATCCTAATCCTCCATACGGATTAAAACCTGCGCCCCAAATCGAGCCGTCTCTTCCTAAAACATGATAGCTCTCGTATCCGAAAGAAATTTGATTAATTTGATTTATGACTTCACTTTTCTCGTTTTCTTCTTTTGCTGCTACTTTTTCAGGGATAATTGTTCCTAAAAATAAACTTAATAAAATTAATAACACAGTTAATATTCTACTTATCATTTTTCTAATAATTCACCCTTCTGTTTTTATTTAATTTCTCTTTTAAAAATAGACTCCACCTCACACCTATAAGCCTCACTCTTTTTCATATGACGGATTGTCAAACCAAGTGCGACAGTTCTTCTGCGAAAGATTCGTGAGCGGTCTTCCAACCCAAGCATTTT
>NZ_JABBEA010000010.1 GCF_012912005.1 Paenibacillus sp. SZ31 | reverse complement strand
TGAATTTCGTATCGTGTATTCATTTAATATAATTAACCCATCTATT
The DNA here is from genome assembly GCF_012912005.1 of Paenibacillus sp. SZ31. Classification (GTDB taxonomy): domain Bacteria; phylum Bacillota; class Bacilli; order Paenibacillales; family Paenibacillaceae; genus Paenibacillus. Next base: position 232,778 of record NZ_JABBEA010000010.1, on the reverse strand, counting down.
ACCATTTAATCAGTTTGAAGACACGCCCTAGTGTAAGAATCGATTGATGGCCAGCATAGACTTTATTCAAATCAAAATGCCCTTAACTTAATGCAGATTTCAAATCCTCAAGTAAATCCTCAACATCCTCGATCCCAACGGAGATACGAATCAAACCTTCCGTGATCCCCAATTCTTGTCGCCGTTCATAAGGAATGGAAGCATGTGTCATTCGGGCAGGTACAGAAATTAAACTTTCCACCGCGCCCAGGCTTTCAGCCAATGTGAAATAACGGACTTTGCTTAACACCTCATCTACTTTTTCAGCACTGCCTACATCAAAGGAAACCATACCGCCATATCCGCTCGCTTGCGTGGACGCGAGCTTATGCTGTGGATGGTCGGGCAACCCGGGATAATAGACTTTGCTCACAGTCGGATGTTGATTCAAAAATGCCACAATCTTCTCTGTATTGCGTTCTTGCGCTTCCATCCGCAATCCCAATGTTTTTAGACCGCGCATTAACAACCAGGAATCCATGGGGCCCAGGACTGCGCCAATTGCATTTTGCATAAAATGTAGGTCTTCTCCGAGCTGCTCGCTGTTGACAACCGCAAGCCCTGCCACGACATCACTATGACCACCGATATATTTCGTTGCAGAATGCAATACAATATCTGCCCCCAGAGCCAGCGGGGTTTGCCAATAAGGTGTACTAAACGTGTTATCCACGATGAACAGCAACTCATGTTGTTTCGACCATTTCGCTACAGCATTAATATCGGTGACCTTGAGTAACGGATTGGTTGGTGTTTCTACATAAATGGCCTTCGTATTAGGTTGCAAAGCTTGCTCCAGTGCTTGTAGTGAGGTGGTATCTACAAAGGTAGACTCGATCCCCAGACGATTCAGTACTTTGGTGAAAATGCGATAAGTCCCGCCGTAGACGTCATCCGTCAGAATGACGTGATCTCCAGTTTTAAACAGAGACAGTACAGCGTGAATCGCAGCCATTCCCGAACTAAAAGCAAAACCGCGAACGCCATCCTCCAGCTCTTTAATGACTTCTTCCAACGCATGACGGGTAGGGTTGCCCGTACGTGAATACTCGTATCCTTTGTGTACGCCAACCGATTCTTGCTCATACGTGCTTACTTGATAGATCGGGACACTTACTGCTCCAGTGTGTGGATCACCAATAATTCCTGCATGAATCAGCTTTGTTTTTGGTCTCATGTTATTGTCCTCCATTATAGATGTTTTGGCTTAAATACCGTTCGCTGCTATCCGGGAAAATAACGACGATGTTACTCCCGGGGGCTGCGTGGCCGGCTTCGTTTAATGCGGCTTGCATAGCTGCTCCTGAGGAGCTTCCTACCAGTAGACCTTCCAACAGGGCTAGATCTTTGACCCGCTCAAAGGCATCTTCATCTGAGATCGTATGAATGGCATCGAAATAACTCACATCCATAAAAGAAGATAACGTTTCGACGCCTATTCCTTCTGTGCGATGGGGTCCCGAGGGTCCACCTGCGAGAATCGAACCTTCGGGTTCTACGATACATGTTTTGATTAACGGGTTCTGCTCCTTCAAATAGCGAGATCCTCCCATGAAAGTTCCGCCAGACCCGGCTCCGGCGACATATACATGCACCTGTCCGTTCAGATCACGCCAAATCTCAGGGCCAAGATGTTGATAATGTGCGAGTGGGTTATCCGCATTGGAGAACTGACCTGGAACATACGAGCCGGGTATTTCTTTCGCCAGCGATTCCGCCTTGCGTATGGCACCCGTCATTCCTTCTGATGTCGGTGTGTTCACAACCGTAGCCCCAAGGGCTTTCATCAATTGCTGCTTCTCGACGCTGAACTTCTGAGGCACTGTGAAAATGACTTTTAAATTCAGGCCAACAGCCGCCATCGCAAGCCCAATTCCTGTATTGCCTGCGGTAGCTTCGATCACCGTTCCACCTGGCTTAACGTCTCCTCTTGCCAATGCTTGCTCCAATAAAAACTTGCCGATCCGATCCTTCACACTTCCCCCAGGATTCATGAATTCCAATTTGGCGAATAGACGGATTCCTTCCGGTAATGGATAACGAGTTAATTCAAGCAGTGGCGTATTACCTATAAGTTCCTGTACATGTTGATAAATGGGCAAATTAACCAATCTCCTTTTTTGCGTTCATTAACCATACATATTTGTTTAGTCGGGAAAAGTGCGTGATAAAACCATATTTCGATAAAATGGTTTGTAATACATCGATTGTTGTATAGTATTCGGTCCGTAGATCTGCCAGCAGTTCAGTATAGCCTTGAGAGGTTACCTCATCCTCAATCTGACGACGACTCTCCTGATCCTGAAAGACGGTATCTGCAAACACAATTTTTCCATTGGGGCTGAGCAGTTTGGCATATATTGAAATCGCGTGTTCTTTCTCTGCATCCGTTAAATGATGGAAAGCATATGTGCTCACGATGGCGTCTATTGGCTCAGCGAGAGGAGGGAACTCCAGAAAGTCTCCTTCAACCAATTCGAAATTCAGATTCCGCTTTTGCACTTGATTGATCATCCCTTGTGAAGGTTCAACCCCGTATACTTTATGACCTGCGGCTATCAACTTTTCTGTAAGATTTCCCGTTCCAACGCCAAATTCCAAAATCGTTCCGCTCACCTCTGAGACTACTGTATGAAGAATTTCTTCATAATGCTCAAATACTTCCTGATATTGTTGGTCATGTCCCATTACGGTTTGATCATAATCATTTGACCATTGGTCAAATAAAGCCACAAATTCTCTGCCCATTACCTTAATATCCTCCTTGGTATTGCCAAAAGTAAAAGCAACTATATCAATGGGGATTATATACTATAAAAGTGTAATTTAAAAGAAAAATATGGAATTTTATGGCTTTAAACCATCACCTCTGTACCTCTTCACTTGACTGATTTGCGTGACTTTTTTTAGTTATTTCTCTACCTGAAAGCCATGGATATGGATCTCTGAAAGGAAGAGGAACGAAAAGTGTGTTTAGACTGGCTGGCTGTGTGTCTAGAGATTGGACGTGGGTTTTTACTTCTAGTATGATAGGAGGGAATACATACATTGGTTTACAAAGGAGGGTATGAACTATGGATTGCTTATTTTGCAAAATTGTAGAGGGCAGCATTCCCTCCAATAAAGTACTGGAGAATGACCATGTTATTGTGTTTCATGACATCCAGCCCGCAGCACCGACACATGTGCTCGTCATTCCGAAGAAACATATTGCTTCGATGAATGAAGTGACTGCAGAAGATCTACCTTTGATCGGCGAGATTCATCTGGCTGCTCAAGAAGCGGCCAAGCGTCTTGGGGTGGAGGAAACAGGTTATCGCTTAATCAACAATTGTGGTAAGGATGGAGAACAAACCGTACATCATCTGCATTATCATTTGCTGGGTGGTACCAGACTTGGCGCATTGACAAGTCTGTCTGATTCTCACAAATAAACGAGCTAACGTGTGCTAATATTGGGTCATTATGCATATGTATTAACTTCATGAATATGTGGCCAAAGCTCATAATAAATAAGTGATCATTACATTGAGGTTGACACCTTTATTACCTTTCGCCTATAATGAAAGATGATGAACCGTGTTATTGCTCTTGGACGGTCTGGTCGGAGGGAGGGAAAACTGGTGTCTGAAACTAAAGTTCGCAAAAACGAGACTATTGATGCTGCACTTCGTCGTTTTAAACGTTCCATCGCTAAAGATGGCGTATTGGCTGAGGTGAAGAAACGTAAGCATTATGAGAAGCCAAGCGTAAAGCGCAAGAAAAAGTCCGAGGCTGCTCGTAAGAGAAAGTTTTAGGAGGATTTTGACTACATGAATCTTAGCGAACGATTGAACGAAGATATGAAGCAAGCGATGAAGAGTAAGGACAAGTTCAGACTCTCCAACATTCGGTTGATTCGTTCGACGATCAAGAATCTTGAAATAGATTTGAAAAGAGATTTGGATGACAACGAAGTGCTTGATATCCTGAGTCGTGAAATCAAACAGCGCAAAGATGCCCTCCAAGAATTTGACAAAGCGGGCCGTGAAGACCTCGCGGCAAATGCAAAAGCGGAAATTGAAGTACTCATCCAGTACCTTCCCGCACAGCTTTCCGAAGAAGAAATTAAAGTTATTGTACAGCAGACCATCCAGGAAACCGGTGCTTCTTCGAAAGCCGAGATGGGGAAAGTCATGGCGGCCCTTATGCCGAAAGTTAAAGGCAAAGCGGACGGCAAACTGGTAAATCAAGCAGTTCAACAATTTCTGCAATAAAGCAAATCAATAAACACCTCCTGACTTGTCAGGGGGTGTTTTTTCCGTGTACAAGACCACATGAAGTCCTCGTGACCAGTGGGATTTTCTTATTAATGGTTAATATATATTATTATGGATTTATATTCTTGCAATTGCTCCTGTTTTCAAATATAATTTTAAGATTTTGAAACGAAATGTTGCATTGCACGTAATAAATACCATAAGCTGGACAGTATAACATTATTGGAAAAGGGGGGACTATTGTGAAGGGAAAGCGCCGGAAGAAGCTTACGGGGCCATTGATGCTCTTAATGCTGCTGACGCTGTTGCTTCCTGTCTGGATTGGATCACCGTCAGCGCATGCAGCTGAGAAGAGTGGTGCCGTATATATTATTCCGGTTGACAAACCAATCGAGCAGGGGCTTGGCAAGTTCATGGAACGTGGTTTCAGGGAAGCGGAAAAGATGAACGCTGGCCTGATCGTTCTTGATATCAATACGCCGGGAGGCCGTGTCGACACTGCGGAAGCATTGGGTACCCTGATTAAGGACAGTCCGATAGAGACGGTTGCATTTGTCCGTGGAGATGCTGCTTCAGCTGGGAGTTTTCTGGCCCTGAATGCAGATAAGATCGTAATGTCACCAGGCAGTATGATTGGTGCGGCTGCAATGGTGGATAGTTCGGGCAAACATGTTGATGATCCGAAGCTTGTTGCATTCTGGAAGAGTAAAATGCAGGGAGCGGCCGAGATTAGTGGCCGTGATGGCAAGATTGCAGCTGGAATGACGGATGTTAACATGGTCGTGGAAATGCCAGAGATCAATAAAACCAAGCAAAAAGGTGAAATTATTGCTCTCTCGGCTGAAGAAGCGCTGAAAGTCGGTTATGCCGATCACATCAGCAACACACCAGAAGAAGCAGCGACTTGGCTCGGTTACAGTCTGGATGATGTATTCAAGGTAGAACGGACGACGGCAGAGAATATTTCATCTTTTCTTACCAATCCTGTTGTCATGACTGTATTATTGTTCCTCGGAATCGCGGGTGTGATCATTGAATTGATTGTTCCTGGTTTTGGAGTTCCAGGTATTGTGGGTATCGTGTGTTTCGTCTTATATTTCTCAGGTAATTACATTGCGGGATTTGCCGGAGCGGAGACATGGGTATTGTTTACTGTCGGACTCATCATGATGATTCTGGAGATGTTTATTCCGAGCTTCGGTATTCTGGGGATTTTGGGATCGATTGCGCTTGTGGCCGGTGTCGTAAGGGCTGCTTATGATACGAGTGATGCATTTGTATCTCTGGGTATCGCTTTTGGAGCAGCACTGGTAGTCATTGCGATCATCTCAATCATCTTTAAGGATCGAGGGATCTGGAATCGCTTCATACTGAGTGACAGTATGTCAGCGGACCGTGGATATTCATCAGCCACAGAACGCAAAGAGTTGATTGGTCTGCAAGGAATCAGTCTGACACCACTTCGTCCTTCTGGAACAGCGATGTTTGAAGGGGAACGAATTGACGTTGTGACTGACGGAGACTTCATTCCCATTGATACACCGATTATTGTGATCAAAGCGGAAGGTACCCGGATTGTGGTTCAGCAAGCTTTGCCGGTGTAACTCGCTCTGTTGTCGAAGCGGATCAACGCTTCGGCAATGTACATAACCACGTAGCTGAAGCTGCCAGCGAGGTGGGTGCAGTCTTTAATTTAGCAGCGGACTCATGAATGTCTTCTCAAATGTTTTTATCAAATTCAAATTGCAAATGGAGGAAATTAAACAATGGACACATCTATGATTACGATTTTGCTCATTGCGGTAGTAGGTATTATCGTATTGAGCGTATTCTTCAGCTTTTTCCCGGTTATGCTCTGGGTTTCAGCGATTGCATCCGGCGTACGCGTAAGTATTATTACATTGGTTGCGATGAGACTGAGACGTGTAACGCCTAGCCGTATCGTAAATCCGATGATTAAAGCAACTAAAGCGGGTCTTAAACTTTCAATGAACCAACTGGAGAGTCACTTCCTGGCCGGTGGTAACGTTGACCGTGTTGTAAACGCTCTGATTGCTGCACAACGTGCGAACATTCCACTCGAATTTGAACGTGCTGCTGCCATTGACCTCGCAGGTCGTGACGTATTGCAAGCCGTACAAATGAGCGTTAACCCACGTGTTATCGAAACACCTATTGTCTCTGCGGTAGCCAAAGATGGTATCGAAGTTAAAGTTAGAGCACGAGTTACGGTTCGTGCCAATATTGACCGTCTCGTCGGTGGTGCTGGTGAAGAAACGATCATCGCCCGTGTCGGCGAAGGTATCGTAAGTACAAACGGTTCCTCCAATTCTCACAAAGACGTCCTGGAAAATCCGGATCTGATCTCCCGTACCGTATTGTCCAAAGGTTTGGATGCAGGTACTGCCTTTGAAATCCTGTCCATTGATATTGCGGACGTTGATGTAGGTAAAAACATTGGTGCCTTCTTGCAGACTGAGCAAGCAGAAGCTGACAAACGTATCGCTCAAGCCAAAGCGGAAGAGCGTCGCGCAATGGCCGTAGCCCAAGAGCAAGAGATGAAAGCACGCGTAGTGGAAATGAGAGCGCGCGTTGTTGAATCCGAATCCCAAGTACCTTTGGCAATGGCTGAGGCACTGCGTAGTGGTAAAATCGGTGTCATGGATTACATGAATCTGAAGAATATTGAAGCAGATACTCAAATGCGTAACACATTGGGAAAACCTGGTGAAGGTTCGAATTCCAACGATCAGGGTGATTCCAAAAACGGAAGATAGGCGGTGAGTGCATATGGGCCTATTTGAATGGATTTTTGATAATCTGTATATTGTGGCCGTCATCGGTTTTGCGCTCTTCTCCTTCTTGGGGAAAGCTGCCAAATCGGCTGATCCGAACAAAAAGCGTCCTGCCAACGGGATGCCTACATTTGGAGGCAGTGGTGATTCAGGCCGGGATGAACGTTCAAGAGATAACTCATCTCCGCAGCAGTCTTCCGGACCTACAGACCCCCGCTATGATGAACAGTATGACGATCGGTATGATGACGTGCAATATGAGAATCAGTATGATGAGCCGTATTCGGAGCCTGCTGCATCTTCTCGCCCCGCAACTGACTACAGAAGTGAGGGCACGATGAGTGCGATGGCAAATTCACTTGAGGAACAGATGAGAGGCATGGAAGAACAGCAGCGCTTGATTGAAGAACGCTTGAATCGCATCTCTTCTGCGAATCGGCCAGTTGTGTCTGATTCCAGTTGGGATGAGACCAGCACCGATGAATCGGGAGCGTCTCCACTTCGTCCTGCTGATATTCGTACAGGTGTCCTGTGGGCAGAAGTGCTGGGTTCCCCTCGTTCCAAGCAACCGTTTGGTACAAGAGGAAAACTGTAAACAAGTCAATTTATTGGACGGAAATAGAGCCGTCTCTGGTGAGCATAAAGCCGCCGGAGACGGCTTTTTCTGTGTTCTATCCTTTTTTCTTAATATTCGTACCTAACACGCCCCGGAATTTTCATAAATTCATGAATCTGCGCATAAGTTGAACTGTAGAGGAAGGGGGAAGACCTTCGAATGACCCGGATCAGCCGCAAGCTGCGCAGATGGACCAGTGAAGTGTTGGATCTGCCGCAGGATGTGCTTTATGATATGCCACGGTTAACCCTGATTGGCAGTAAGCAACTGTATATAGAGAATCATCGCGGTGTCATCCATTTCACGCCGGATCGCATCGTGCTGGCTCTTTCCCAAGGCCAGTTGGAGATCAAAGGGACTGCTTTGGTGATACGCAACATTTTGCCGGATGAAGTAGCTGTTGAAGGAACAATCCTGGATATTCATATGAATGGAGTGGAGGGGAACGGATGAAGCAGCCCAGTCTGTACAAACTGCGGGGAGCAGTCCGAATCACGGTCACTGGGGGAGACATTGAAGCATTGATCAACATGGTGGCAGAGCAGGGACTGGAAGTGTGGAACCTGCGTGCTCACGATGGACGCGTGGCAGAGATGAACATTCTGCTGCCGCATTTTTTCAGGCTGCGTCCGATGTTGAAACGGACAGGCTGCAGAGTGAAAGTGACCCATCGCAGCGGTTTTCCTTTTTTTGCGGCCCGATTATTGCGAAGGAAGTTTTTTCTCGGGGGAATGTTGTTTTTTGTGGCAGCTTTGTTTGCTTTGTCGTCTATGGTGTGGAATGTGGAGGTCAAGGGTAACGTTACCATTCCCACGGACGAGGTGCTCGCAGCAGCGAAGAAAGAGGGGGTATACCCTTTCCAATGGGGATTCCGCTTGCAGAGCCAAGACAAGCTCTCCAGACAGCTTGCACTCGCTCTACCGGATGTCACCTGGATTGGCGTGAGCAAAGAGGGGACAACCATTACCATTCAGGTCGTGGAATCGGCGCAACCAAAGCGCGAGCCGTTACTGAATCCCAGACATCTGATCAGCAAAGCGGATGCTGTCGTCACTCAAATCTATGCAGAGCAGGGACGTCCTGTTGTTCAGAAGGACATGCGTGTCAAAAAGGGTCAGGTATTGATCTCGGGTATTCTCGGAGATGAGGAGAACACCAAGACGATCGTTGCCAAAGGGGAAGTACGTGGTCTGGTATGGCGTGAGTATCAGGTAGAAGTCCCGCTTGTGCAAAAACATAACACGATGACGGGTGAGAGCAAAGAACGTTTTTACATGGTGTTGGGAAAATGGGCGATCCAACTATGGGGATACGGAAATACACCGTTCAGTTCTTTTGATACCGAGAGTAATCATAGACCCCTGAGCTGGCGATCCTTTACACTTCCCATGGGCTGGCTGACAGAGAAGGATCTGGAGACCCGAGAGCATGAGGAACAACAGACGATAGAGTGGGCCAGAACGAAAGGATTGGAAGGAGCAAGGAACGATATTATTGCCAAAAATGGCAAAGGAACGAAAATTATAAGTGAAAAAATTTTGCATGAGAAGAAAGAGAATGGTAAAGTTTATATGAAAGTCTTATTTGAGGTAGAAGAAAGCATTGCGGAGGAACTTCCGCTAGTCCATAGTCAAGGAGAATGAGGATATTTGTCAGAGCAAACACGCAGCATACAAATCTCCCTCCAGAGTGCGGGAGAGGGTCAATCTCTTTTTGGACCCCAAGATACTTTTCTTAAACTGATTGAATCCGAGATTCCCGCCCAGATTGCATCCCGTGAAGCGGAGATTGTGATTTTCGGCAATGCACAACAGGTGGAATCGCTTGAACAATTATTTGATGTGTTACTGCAATTGATACGCAACGGATACGTGTTAACCGAAAGAGATGTGAAGTATGCGATTGAACTTGCCAAGGATATGCGGGCAGACCAGCTGTTGGATCTGTTCAAGGGCGAGATTACGACGACATACCGAGGTAAACCAATCCGTGTTAAAACCATTGGACAGAAGCACTATGTAACTACAATTAAAAAACGTGATATTGTATTTGGCATTGGTCCTGCAGGTACGGGTAAAACCTACCTGGCTGTTGTACTGGCTGTTGCCGCAATTAAAGAAGGCAGCGTCAAACGCATTGTGCTGACACGACCTGCTGTTGAAGCAGGAGAGAGTCTTGGATTTTTGCCAGGTGATCTTCAGGAGAAGGTAGACCCGTATCTGCGACCGCTGTACGATGCCCTGTATGACGTTATGGGACAGGAACAGACCGCGAAGGCACTGGAGCGAGGGTTAATCGAAATCGCGCCACTCGCCTACATGCGGGGTCGTACGCTGGATGACTCTTTCATCATTCTTGATGAAGCACAGAACACAACACCGGAACAGATGAAGATGTTCCTGACCCGTCTTGGTTTTGGCTCCAAAATGGTCATCACCGGAGACGTGACACAGATTGATTTACCGCGTGGTAAGAAATCCGGGCTTGTGGAAGCGAATTCGATCTTGAACGAAGTTAACGAGATTGGGTTTGTCTATTTTGCCGAGCAAGATGTTGTGCGGCATTCCCTCGTCCAGAAAATTATCGTGGCTTACAACCACGCCGCAGAAAATCAAGCATAGAAAGGGATTGTCTAAAGTGACCTCGAAGGAACCGTCAAAAGGCAAATCTTTTCAGAATAAGGCTACAGGATGGAAGTATAGCGTGTGGGCACGCTATCTTCTGTTTTTGTTTCTGGTGATTCTTTTCTACGTGAGTCTGGCTTCCAAGTTGCTCCCCGAGCGGTATGATATTCAGGAAGGTACACGGAGTGAAGTGGATATTGCTGCGCCCATGCAGATTCCGAATAACAAGGCCACACTCAAAGCACAGGAAGAAGCGGCTGAACGCGTACAACCAATATTTCAGATCGTGCAGATGCGGAACGAAAATTTGATGACAACCCTGCTTGATCGTGTAGATCGATTAAATCAGGATGATCAGATTTCAAGTCAGGATAAGATTGATATTTATCGGGATGAAATTCCGCAACGCCAGAAGGATTTTGTGACCAACTATATCAATAATAATCGGAAAGCCGGTACATACTCCGAGACGCTGTTGGAAGAGATCCGAAATGTGGTACAGGAGCAAAGCTACCGTATTCCCGAAGAGACCTACATCAAAATCTCACGTCTGACATCGGATGATATCCAAGAGATGAAACCAGTTGCGAGGGATATTGTTTCCCGGTTAATGACGGATCAGATCAGCGATGCAACCACCGCACGTGCGAAAGTAGCCGAGATGGTGAGTGTCAGCTCTCTTAGTAAGCGTACGCAACGTGAGGTGGTGCAGGAGCTTGCTCGCCTCGTGGTGACCGCTAACCGCTTCTACGACGAAGAGGGAACCAAGGAAGCGAAAGTTCAGGCACGTGAGAACACGCAAACCGTCTTTATCAAGCAAGGGGACACATTAGTTGCCAAGGGTGAAATGATCACCCCGGAAATGTATGCGCTCCTGGATGAGAATGACTTGCTGAAAAATGAAGTGAACTACTGGCCGCAGCTTGGGCTTCTTATGTTTTCCTGTCTGTTGTCGGCAGCAATTCTGATGTATATTCAGCAATGCAGCGGAACGCATTTCAAATATAATAATGCGCAGCTGTTGATGCTTGTTCTCATTTTTATTATTACGATTGTAGTTATGCATGTGACGGCGATTATCCAGACCAATGAGAGGTCTTATGTTGGCTTCCTTGCACCTGTTGCGGTAGGGGCGATGTTAATTGCGCTGTTACTGGATACGTCGCTTGCCTTTGTATGTTCGATTTTGATCGGTATGTTGTCTAGCATTATTTTGAACACGCATCAGGGTCAGCTTTTTGACTTTGAACTGGGCTTCTTCGCTGTATTGGTTTCATTTGTTGCGATCTTCGCAACTCATAAGGCTAGCCAACGATCAACGATCTTGAAAGGGGCCATTATGGTCTGCTTGTTCGGGTCCATAGCGGTCTTCACCCTGGCTTTAATTGACTCGGGAGATTGGAACCGAACCACAACACTGTATGGTGTTGGTTTTGCATTTGCTGGTGGCGTATTGACTGCCATATTGGTCATTGGGCTGATGCCATTTTTCGAAACTTCATTTGGCATCTTGTCAGCGCTCAAACTGGTGGAACTGTCTAATCCCAACCATCCGCTTCTGCGCAAGTTGCTCACGGAGACACCGGGTACCTATCATCACAGCGTTATGGTAGGCAATCTGTCGGAGGCTGCGGCAGAGGCCATTGGAGCTAACGGATTGCTCTGTCGAGTGGGATCGTATTATCATGATATTGGCAAGACGAAGCGCCCCATCTATTTTATTGAAAATCAGAATAACATGGAGAATCCGCATGATTCGATCGATCCGAAACTGAGTAAATCCATTATCGTTGCCCATGCCCGTGATGGTGTGGAAATGCAGAAGGATTACAAACTACCCAGACCTATTCGGGATATTGCGGAACAGCATCACGGCACGACATTTCTCCATTATTTCTATCACAAAGCGCTGCGCCAAGCGGAAGAAGCAGGAGTTGAACCTGATTTCACGGAAGAAGATTTCCGTTACCCTGGGCCGAAGGCTCAGTCCAAGGAATCTGCTATTGTTGGCATTGCCGATAGTGTAGAAGCTGCTGTGAGATCTTTACGCAAACCGACAGTGGAGCAAGTGGAGTCCATGATAGAGAAGATTATTAAAGGTCGATTGGATGATCATCAGTTCAATGATTGTGATCTTACGATGCGTGAACTGGACATCGTCGCCAGAACATTGAAGGAAACGGTGATGGGTATCTTCCACTCCAGGATAGAATATCCGGAGGAGATCAAGAAACCAAAGCCGACTTCACCCGAAGCAGGCTAATTTAATATTATTAGTAGACAGGAGTTATGAAGGAATGAGTCTTAACCTGGCATGGAATAATGAACAACAGGATAAAGAAATTACAGAACCGATGATTGCAATGCTGGAACAGTTGCTGAATCTAGCTGGAGAAGCGGAAGGTGTGGCAGACGGAGAAGTGGCTCTGACTTTTGTAAACGATGAGCAGATCCACGAGTTGAACCGTGACTATCGCGGTATTGACCGTCCTACGGATGTATTGTCTTTTGCGATGAATGAGACGGTGGATGAAGAACTCGACATTATCTATGAGTTGGATGAAGATGAAGAAATGGAAGAAATGCCGGATGTTCTTGGAGACATCATCATTTCCGTACCACGGACCATCCTGCAAAGTGAGGAGTATGGACACTCATTTGAACGTGAGCTTGGTTTTTTGTTCGTCCATGGCTTCTTGCACCTGCTCGGATATGACCATCAGGATGAAGCTAGCGAGGCTGAAATGATGGGTAAACAAGAAGCGGTATTGGCCCAGGCCGGGTTGACACGATAATGAAAAGGCGCTCCTGGGGTCTGGTATTCCGCAATGCTGCGGAAGGAATCGCATATGGGTTGCGGACTCAGCGTAATGTGAGAGTTCACACGGGAGTGGCTGTTTTGATGTGTGTAGCCGGCTTTTTTTTCAAAATCTCAAGAATAGATTGGATGTTTGTGCTGACCGCTGTCTTTTTGGTCCTGGTGACTGAATTGATGAACACGGCTGTAGAGGCTGCAGTTGATCTGGCACATCCCCATATCCATCCGCTGGCAAAAGCGGCGAAGGATACCGCGGCCGGGGCAGTTCTGCTGGCTGCGGTATTCGCCGTCATCATCGGTTGTATCGTTTTCATTAAGCCGGTGATGAGCTGGCTGGGTTTTCACTGATTTTGTATTAACTTTGTTTTGATTCGTTTTGATTTTAATACCACACACTAATATAAATTTACTTGATGCAAACACGATAACGGAGAGGTCAGAAGAAACCTGAAGAAACGGAGTGTGCGCCTTTATACCCGGATTTTCCCTTATCAAAAGGGATCAAAAAAATCTGGGGATAACAGCGCTCGGAAGGTTGTTCTGACAGCGGAGTGTCCAGTGTAAATGCACTAGTTTGATTTTATATTGCACCCTAAGGGAGAGAATATCAATGGATAATGGTTTGCTAATGCAAGAAGCAATTAAGGCACGTACGAAGGCGTACACGCCGTATTCCCATTTTGGTGTAGGTGCAGCTTTGCTTGACAGTGAAGGACATGTGCATCATGGTTGTAATATTGAGAATGCTGCGTATACACCAGGTAACTGTGCTGAGCGTACAGCGATGTTCAGTGCCATTGCAGGTGGACAGCAGCCTCGTAGCTTCAAAGCGATTGCCATTGTGGGAGACACGGATGGTCCGATTGCTCCATGTGGCGTATGTCGTCAGGTCATGTACGAACTGTGTGAACCCGATATGAAAGTCATCTTGGGAAACATGAAAGGTGATCTGCAAGAGACCACCGTTGCTGAACTGTTACCTTGGGCTTTTGGGCCTTCTGATCTGAATTCTGCCAAAAAATAAACCAATACATTCCAGGCCTAGGCGCCTGAGGAGGAACATATGAAAAAACAAGCATTCAAATCCGGTTTTGTAGCCATTATTGGACGTCCAAACGTAGGTAAATCCACACTGATGAACCAGGTGATCGGACAGAAAATTGCGATTATGTCGGACAAGCCACAAACGACACGTAATAAGATTCATGGTGTGTATACATCCGAACATCAGCAAATCGTTTTCTTGGACACACCAGGGATTCACAAACGTCAATCCAAACTTGGCGATTACATGAACCAGACTGCTTTGAACACGCTAGGAGAAGTAGAAGCAGCACTGTTTCTGATTGACGCTTCGGAAGGGTTGGGTGGCGGTGACCGTTATATTGCGGAACAGTTGAAAAATATCCGTACGCCTGTCATTCTCGTCATGAATAAAATTGACAAAATTGAGCCGGAAGCGCTGTTGCCACTCATTGAGACGTATCGCAAGCTTCACGATTTCGCTGAAATCGTTCCTGTCTCTGCCATGCTTGGCAGCAATGTCAGCACGTTGCTGGAACAGCTCGGCAAGTATTTGCCTGAAGGTCCACAGTACTATCCTGATGACCAGGTTACTGACCATCCGGAGCAGTTTGTATGTGCCGAGTTGATTCGTGAGAAAATTCTGCAAATGACTCGTGAAGAAGTGCCTCACTCCATTGCTGTAACGATCGAAGATATGAAAGTTCAGGATAATGGTGTCGTTTATATCTCAGCCGTCATTTTTGTGGAACGGGATTCCCAAAAAGGGATCATTATCGGGAAGCAAGGTGCCCTTCTGAAAGAAGTGGGTAAACGAGCTCGACATGACATTCAGAATTTGCTTGGCTCCAAAATCTTCATGGATCTGTGGGTTAAAGTGAAAAAAGACTGGAGAAATCAGGATCGAGTTCTGCGTGACCTTGGCTTTGGCCGTGATTGATCGTCGGAATTGTATCCAGTAATTGCAACACATAGTTTACCTTGCAAGACTCCATCCTATTTGGTAGATGCAGACGTCATTTCCGAAGAGAGGATGAAATTCCGATGCGAGATTTTTCGTGGAAGGTTTTTGCGATGACGGGGGACGTGGAGTCCTATTTGTTATATACCGAGGCGTGTAACTCGTTAGGACAGGAGTCGGAACTTGCAAGGGAAGTGATTGAAGATGAAGAAGCCGAGGGATAACTGGCTGATTCGGGAATGGTTAGGTGACGAGGCATGCTATACAGGGTGGAAGGGATTGTCATCCGCAGCATGGACTACGGCGAAGGGAACAAAATCATTACGCTTTGCACCGAAAGCGGCGGGAAAGTAGGGGTACTCGTCCGCGGTGCCAAAAAGCCCAAGAGCCGACATGCTGCACTGGTGCAGCCGTTTACGTTTGGTCAATATGTATATTTTCGCAATACAGGTCTAGGTACACTGAATGCTGGAGAAATTGTTGAATCCTATCATGAGTTGCGTGAAGATCTGGTCAAGGCCTCTTATGCCTCTTATGCGTGTGAACTATTGGATCGCGTGCTTCAAGATGAAGAGACAGGTACATTTTGGTTCAAACAGTTAAAGGCGTGTCTGCAGGCGTTGAAGGAAGAAAAAGATCCGGTTGTTATTACCAGTCTGTACGAAATGAAAATATTACAGGCATCCGGTTATGGTCCACAGTTCGATGAGTGTATCTCCTGTAATCAGGAGCGACCGGATGAGCAGTTGTTTATAAGTCCCAGACTTGGTGGCGTCCTGTGTCGTGCATGCAAACATTTCGATCCTCCGGCGATGTCAGTCAGTCCAAAGGCTCTGAAGTTGTTACGTTTGTTCGCGCAGTTGGATCTGCAGCGCTTGGGAAATATATCAGTGAGTGAATCTACCCGTGATGAGATCAAAAAACTGATGCGTGCCTTCATGGATCATCAGCTTGGTCTGAATCTTAAATCCCGTTCTTTCCTCGATCAGATGGAGAAGTACGGGATTTGAGGCGTTTTGATGGAAGTGAAACTATATCTTGACTTCATACTAGATTTTATATATTATGAAATATAATTTCTCTTTATGAGACATGCATTGAACGAGAAAGTAAAAGAATGGATTTATTGCATTTGTGGGGGCAAGTTGTTGTATGACACTTGTGAAACATGAATGAGCGAGCCGGGGATGGTGGAAGCCGGGCTAAATCGATCTTTGAAACGGCACTCGGGAGCATGAATGGACACGGAAAAGTGGGCTGGAACGAACAGGATCATCCTGTTTGATCCAAGCCAAGTAGGGTGGAACCGCGGGAATAGCTCTCGTCCCTACGTCTGTACAACAGGCGTAGGACGGGGGCTATTTATTGTTGTCTGCTCCGTTCTAAGCTTGCTAACAAACCATTGAAAAGGAGCATGATTATGAATTTTCAGCAGATGATTCTAACGCTGCAACAATTCTGGGCCGAGCATAACTGTATTATTGTCCAGCCATACGATACGGAAAAAGGGGCAGGTACGATGAACCCGATGACCTTTTTACGTTCGCTTGGACCCGAACCTTGGAAAGTGGCCTATGTGGAGCCTTCCCGTCGTCCTTCGGACGGACGTTATGGCGAGAACCCTAACCGGCTGTACCAGCATCATCAGTTCCAGGTGATCATCAAGCCTTCTCCGGACAATATTCAGGAAATTTACCTGGAAAGTCTGAAGCGTCTGGGCATTGATCCGCTCAAACATGATATTCGATTTGTTGAAGATAACTGGGAGAACCCTTCCCTTGGTTGTGCAGGTCTTGGTTGGGAAGTATGGTTGGACGGAATGGAAATTACACAATTCACGTATTTCCAACAAGTTGGTGGAATCGAGACGAATCCCGTAGCTGTTGAAATTACGTATGGTATGGAGCGTTTGGCTTCGTACATTCAGGAAAAAGAGAATGTGTTTGATCTGGAATGGGTGGAAGGTATCACTTATGGTGATGTATTCCGTCAACCAGAATTCGAACACTCTAAATATACGTTTGAAGTATCTGATGTGAAAATGTTGTTTACACTCTTCAACATGCATGAAGAAGAAGCAAACAAAGCCATGGCACAGCACCTGGTATTCCCGGCATATGACTATGTGCTGAAATGTTCCCACACGTTCAACCTGTTGGATGCACGTGGAGCCATCAGTGTAACGGAACGAACGGGCTACATCACACGTGTCCGTAATCTGGCTCGCCAAGTCGCTGCAACATATATGGAAGAGCGTGAGAAGCTAGGCTTCCCGCTGATCAAGAAAGGGGGAGCCAAGCATGTCTAAGGATCTGTTGTTTGAAATCGGGCTGGAAGAAGTACCTGCACGTTTCATGCGCGCAGCAATCGCGCAGCTACAAGAGCGTATCGTGAAATGGCTTGATGCATCCCGCATTGCTTATGGTGAAGTGAACGCATATGCTACACCGCGCCGACTGGCTGTTTTGATTCAAGGTGTGGCTGAAAAGCAGGAAGATATCGAGGAAGAAGTGAAAGGTCCTTCACGCAAAATTGCACTGGATGACAGTGGCAATTGGAGCAAAGCTGCACTGGGATTCGCCCGCAGTCAAGGTGTTGAACTGGACCAGTTTACGTTCAAGGAATTGAACGGTGTCGAATATATCTATGCAACGAAGAGCAGCAAAGGTGTGGAAACGGCTTCTGTGATTGGCGAAGGCTTGTTATCTGTATTACATGCCATGACGTTCCCGAAATTCATGCGTTGGGCTTCTTATGATTTCAAATTTGTACGTCCAATCCGCTGGATCGTCGCTATGCTCGGCAGTGATGTTATCGACCTGGAAGTAACAGGCGTCAAGTCTGGCAATGTAACTCGCGGACATCGTTTCCTCGGTAAGGAGGCCGTGATTTCCAATCCGTCTTCGTACGTGGAAGTGTTGCGTTCTGAACATGTCATTGCAGATATCCAGGAACGTGAACAGATCATTGTATCCCAAATTCAGGCTCTGGCTGCTGAGAAAAAATGGGATATTGCGATTAAGGAAGACTTGTTGGAAGAAGTGCTGTTCCTGGTGGAAACACCTACGGTATTGTTCGGGACATTCGACTCTTCATTTTTGAATATTCCACAAGAAGTATTGATTACTTCCATGCGTGAGCATCAGCGTTATTTCCCTGTATTGGACAGCGAGGGACAATTGTTGCCATTCTTCGTAACGGTACGTAACGGTGGAAGTGATTCACTGGATGTTATTGCCAAAGGGAATGAAAAAGTTCTGCGTGCACGTCTGTCTGATGCCAAGTTCTTCTATAAGGAAGATCAGAAGCTACAGATTAAGGATGCACTGTCGAAGCTTGAAAGTATCGTCTTCCAGGAAGAGCTGGGAACGGTTGGAGATAAAGTACGTCGTATTCGCAAGATTGCCGATGGGCTTGCTGCCAAATTGCAAGTATCCGGTGATGTTGCCGAATCCGTTAGCCGCTCAGCAGATATCTGCAAATTCGATCTGGTGACACTGATGGTAGGTGAATTCCCGGAACTGCAAGGTGTGATGGGTGAGGATTACGCTCGTAAAGCTGGCGAGAAAGAAGAAGTGGCCAAAGCTGTATTCGAACACTATCAGCCACGTTTCGCCGGAGATCAATCTCCTGCTTCGCTTGTCGGTGCCATTGTGAGTGCTGCGGATAAAATGGACACAATCGTGGGTTGCTTCTCCATCAACATCATTCCTACGGGATCTCAAGATCCGTATGCGCTGCGCCGTCAGGCTGCAGGTATTGTACAGATTTTGCTGGATCATAAGCTACCGTTGACATTGTCAGATGTGTTCGGAGTAGCACTTCAAGTGCATGCCCAGATGAACCTGTTGAAACGTGCAGATGAAGAGGTTCGTAAAGATCTGCAAGACTTCTTCGGGCTTCGTGTGAAAAAATTATTGTCCGAAACCGTCCGTTACGACGTTGTGGATGCCGTGATTTCTTCCGGATTCGATGATATCAGCGCTGTGGTTCCAAAAGGTGAAGCGTTGATGGCGGCTGTTCTGACAGGAGACGCATTCAAAACAACGGTTGAATCGTTCAACCGTGTGGGTAATCTGGCTGCTAAAGCATCCAATGCTTCCGTACATCCGGAACTGTTCACAGAAGATGGAGAGCGTCAGTTACACGAGGCATGGAGCAGAACGAATGCAGAGTACCGTCAGGCCTTGACTCAGCACGATGCTGCAGAAGCGCTGGCTATTGCATCCGCTTGGAAGGATGGTATTACTTCATTCTTCGATTCGGTCATGGTTATGGCTGAAGATGATGCTGTTCGTGCGAACCGACTTGCACTGCTCGCGGCTATTGATCGTGACTTGAAAGGATTTGCTGATTTTTCCAAGTTGGTTTGGTAATTGGGCGTATTTCATGAGTCCTTTTCCACAGACTTGGAGCAATGCTAAAATTCAGTATTAAAGAAGGATATATGAGGGTATAAATATACGGAACGGGTTGTGAAATGTATTTTTTACAATCGCTCCGTATTTTAGCCTTTGATTTCCCTTGCTCCGGCAGAAGGATTTTGCCTGGCCGGGGTCGTATATTACAATATGCAGCTATTTTATGAAACCGGGTGGTCTGGGATTGAGTGAGTTAAATATACGCCATATTGTTGTGGATGGTGATGCTTGTCCGGTCAAAACCGAGATTGCGCAAACCGCTCGCCTTTTCAACATCCCTGTACTGTTAGTCTCTTCATTTGATCATTTGCTTCAAGGAGGAGAAGGGGTGCGAACCGTGCAAGTGGATCGCAGCGATCAGAGCGCAGACCTGTATATTGCTAATCATATTAAGCCATGCGATGTGGTTATCACTCAGGACTATGGACTTGCGGCACTTGCGCTCGGTAAACGTTGTTATGTTTTATCCTTTCGTGGTCGTGAGTTTAACGATCGTGATATTGATTTCATGTTGGATTCTCGTCACACTGCGGCCAAAGCGCGAAAAAGAGGGCATTATGGGAAAGGCCCAAAGCCTTTCACAGAGCAGGATCGAGAAATTTTTCAACATAAACTGACAAAACTTTTAAAAGATTTGCAGGAGAATGTGTAAGTTTATCGAATTATATTTACGTGTTGAAGAGATGAAGGTGGCCAGAGATGAGTACCGGACAAGGCGGTATACCCGAAAGTATTATTGAATCGGTGTTACAGCAGAATGATATTGTCGATACGGTGAGCCGATTTGTGCATCTGACCAAGCAGGGGAAGTATATGAAGGGCCTCTGTCCTTTTCATTCCGAGAAGACGCCTTCGTTCACCGTTACACCTGAGAAACAAATTTTCTACTGCTACGGTTGCGGCACGGGTGGAAATGCCATCAAATTCAGGATGGAAATCGAAGGGTTATCCTTTCCCGAGGCTGTCAAGACGATGGCAGAAGAAAGCCATATCTCTATGGGCGACTGGCAAGGGCGTGAATCTGCTCATGTGAATCCGGAGACGGAACGTCTGTTGGAGGCCTATGAGCTTACCGCGAAGCTGTATCATTTTTTGTTGAAAAATACAGAGCACGGCAAGTCAGCCATGGAGTATTTACGCTCACGAGGTTTTGGCGACAAGTTAATCGACCAGTTCCAGATTGGGTTCGCACCAAATCGTTGGGACACCCTGGTACAATTTCTTGAAAAACGTAACTATCCGCTTGAAGAGATGGAAAAGGGTGGACTTCTGTCACCGCGAAATGAAGGTCAAGGATATGTGGACCGATTCCGAGACCGGATTATGTTCCCGATCAATGGCAGGAGCGGTAAGCCGATTGCATTTGCAGGGCGCATATTGGGAGACGGGCAACCGAAGTATCTAAATTCACCGGAAACCCGGTTATTTAACAAAAGCCGTGTTCTCTATAATCTGCATCATGCCAAAAATGCAATTCGCAAACAACGTCAAGCCATTTTGTTCGAGGGATATGGTGATGTCATATCCGCATGGGATCAGGATATCCAGAATGGTGTAGCGGCAATGGGTACGGCGTTAACCGAGAATCAGGCACTGATGCTCAAGGGGATGTGCGACGAGGTCATCATATGTTATGACGGCGACCGAGCAGGACAAGCTGCTGCACTCAAAAACTTTCCCATTCTTGAGGAAGCCGGATTGCAGGTCAAAGTGGCTCTCATTCCTGAGGGACTTGACCCGGATGATTTTATCCGGAAGCATGGTGGTGAACGGTTCCGAAACCAGATTGTGGACGGTGCCGTGACAACTACAAAATTTAAACTTATAAACCTAAAAAAAAGCCATATACTGCTAGAGGGTGGCGGACAAATCGCCTATTCGAAAGAAGCAGTAAAATTGATTGCCCCCTTACCTTCTCCAACAGAGCGGGAGGTGTATCTTCGTGAACTGGCTGCAGAAGTGGACGTATCCTTCGAAACATTGAAGCAGGAGTGTAATGAAGAACGGGAGGCGATGAAAAATAACCTCCAGTTTGGGGATAATAACCCGAAAAGGTGGAATAATGGTAGGCAACAAAATAGGCAGGTGCCTACACCCAATCTGTTGCCGGCTTACCACGCTGCTGAACGCAAACTGATCGCCTGGATGTTGCAGGATGATGAGGCTGCCCAGTACGTGAATGAGCATCTTGGTGAAGCTTTTAACTTGGATGATCATGCAGCTATTGCTGCTTATCTATATGCCTACTATGCGCAAGGCAAGCCGTCGGATACAAGCCGTTTTATGTCTTCACTGCATGACGATCGTCTGGAAAAAACGGTCAGTTCAATCTCGATGATGGATGGTCCAGGTGAATGGAGTATTCAAATGCTCGATGATTGCATCAGGGAAGTGCTGAAGCATCCGCGTAAGAAAGAGTACGATTTGAAAAAAGAAGAAATGATTGCTGCAGAGCGGGCAGGTGATTCTGTACGCGCGGCACAGATTGCAATTGAAATGATTGCCCTAGAGAGACAGTGAACGTCTGATTATTGGATGTTTCTAGGGAGGAGGGAGTCGAGTTATGGCGAATGATCAGCATACTGAACTAGAAACAGAATTGACACTGGATCAGGTTAAAGATCAATTGATTGAATCAGGTAAGAAAAGAGCTTCGCTGAATTACAAGGAAATCATAGAGAAACTCTCTCCTTTTGAGCAAGATGCAGAGCAAATGGATGAGTTCTATGAGCAACTGAGCGATCTGGGTATCGATGTAGTGAATGAAAATAATGAAGAGGTTACACTTCGTCCTAGTGAAGATTCCGAGAACAACACCAGAGAGGGAGAGGACGAATTCCACTTTGATGATGATCTGAGCTTGCCGCCAGGTATCAAAATCAATGACCCTGTCCGCATGTATCTCAAGGAAATTGGTCGTGTGCCATTGTTGTCGGCAGATGATGAAGTACAGCTGGCCAAACGGATTGAGAACGGGGATGAAGAAGCCAAGCGTCGTCTGGCTGAAGCGAACCTGCGTCTCGTAGTCAGTATCGCCAAGCGGTACGTTGGACGTGGAATGTTGTTCCTTGATTTGATTCAGGAAGGTAATATGGGTCTGATCAAAGCGGTTGAGAAGTTCGACCACAAAAAAGGATACAAGTTCAGTACGTATGCCACATGGTGGATTCGCCAAGCGATCACTCGTGCTATAGCTGACCAGGCGCGTACGATTCGTATCCCTGTGCACATGGTGGAGACGATTAATAAGCTGATCCGGGTATCCCGTCAGCTGTTGCAGGAACTTGGGCGTGAACCAACACCAGAAGAAATCGCTGCTGAGATGGATCTGAGTGTGGAGAAAGTTCGTGAAATTACGAAGATTGCACAGGAACCGGTTTCTCTGGAGACACCGATTGGTGAGGAAGATGATTCCCATCTGGGTGACTTCATTGAGGATCAGGAAGCACTTGCTCCGGCGGATGCTGCTGCATATGAGTTGCTGAAAGAACAGCTCGAAGATGTTCTTGATACATTGACTGAGCGTGAAGAGAATGTTCTTCGTCTACGTTTTGGTCTGGACGATGGACGGACGAGAACGCTGGAGGAAGTCGGCAAGGTATTTGGTGTTACGCGTGAGCGTATTCGTCAGATCGAAGCCAAGGCTCTTCGTAAGTTGCGTCACCCGAGTCGTAGTAAACGACTCAAGGATTTCCTCGAATAATCGAACTATGGGAGACTTTCCGCAAGACGCTTTAGCGGCGGCGGGGTCTCCTTTATTTTTAATTTAAACGTCTTGATTTCTTGGTTTTGGAAATTCATCCTTGAAATGTTTGATTGGATTTTATTTTATCGCTTTTCCTTGTTCAATGCAAATCAATAAATTAAATGAATGGTGTAGGTGCTTCATGAAACTTTCGAATCGATTACAGCGAATACATGATCAAATTCCCGATGGCAGCCGCATTGCTGATATCGGTTCAGACCACGCGTTGTTGCCAGTAGCTGTGATCCGCAGTGGGAAAGCTGCAAGTGCAGTAGCCGGGGAAGTCAATCCTGGCCCTTATGATGCTGCTTGCAAACAAGTCAGCGATGCTGGCCTGAAAGAGAAAATCACAGTGCGTCGTGGAGACGGGCTTGATGTGATTTCTGCGGGAGAAGTGGAAGTCATCACCATTGCGGGTATGGGTGGTGCTCTGATTGCTTCTATTTTGGACCGAGGCTTATCCAAACTGGAAGGAGTCCAGCTCCTTATTTTGCAACCGAATGTGGGAGAGGATATCCTCAGACGCTGGTTGTTGGAGCATAATTGGGTAGTTGTAGCAGAACAGTTGCTCGAAGAAGACGGTAAGATCTATGAAATTATAACGGCGATGCCACAATCCGTAAGCCCGATTGCCAATGTTGAGGTGTATCGTGCACGTCCGCTTCAAGGCGGGACAGAATTGACGGAAGACTTGCTGCTACGGATGGGGCCTTATTTGGTTGATCGACCGACGGATGTATTTTTTGCCAAATGGGAAAGTGAGATCGTCAAACTGCAAGGGGTTGTTAACTCCA
This sequence comes from Paenibacillus sp. SZ31, assembly GCF_012912005.1. Classification (GTDB taxonomy): domain Bacteria; phylum Bacillota; class Bacilli; order Paenibacillales; family Paenibacillaceae; genus Paenibacillus. The sequence goes on along the minus strand of NZ_JABBEA010000010.1, from coordinate 208,683 downwards.
TCTCCAAATCCGATCAGGATTCTTCCCGGGACAAGGCGGCTGAGGTAGAGCGTCTTATCGCAAACTTGAAGGAGGTTTTGGCATGTTTGCCAAAGGTCAATCTATAATTCAACTGATGGAGCAACTTGCTCCGAAACATCTGGCTGTACCAGATGATCGCATTGGTCTGCAGCTGGGCAGTTTGCAAAAAGAAATCAGTCACGTGTTAGTTGCTTTGGATGTGACGGATGAAGTGGTGGACGAAGCGATTCGTATCGGTGCCAATTTGATTATCGCCCATCATGCCATTATTTTCCGACCGGTTAAGTCACTGAGTACGGATACGCCTATGGGTAAACTGTATGAAAAGCTGATTAAGCATGATATTGCTGTCTATATCAGTCATACGAACCTGGACGTAGCCGAAGGTGGCATGAATGATTGGATGGCCGAGGCACTCGGCATCGAGAGCAAAGAATCGCTGGAGGATGTACATACAGATCATCTGTACAAACTCGCTGTATTTGTGCCTCGCACGCATCATGAACAGGTTCTTCAAGCCATTCTGGAAGCCGGAGCGGGGAGTATCGGTCAATACAACAAGTGCAGCTTCAACACGGAAGGTACAGGAACTTTTGTACCAGGTGAAGGGACACAACCGTTTATTGGTACTCAAGGGCAGATGGAACGTGTGGAAGAAATGCGTATTGAGACCATTGTGCCTCAAAGCCTGCGTAGTAAGGTCGTTCAGGCCATGCTTAAGGCTCACCCGTATGAAGAAGTGGCCTACGACCTCTATGCAATGGATTTAAAAGGTCGTACGCTCGGTCTGGGACGCTTGGGACCCCTTAGGGAGCCTAAGACATTAGGTGAGCTCGTGGAGGTCGTGAAGACCCAATTCAATGTGCCTCATGTGCGTGTAGTAGGGGATCTGAACAAAAAGATCAAAAAAGCAGCGGTTCTTGGCGGCTCCGGCAGCCGTTACGCGCTCACGGCTCGCTTCAAAGGTGCGGATGTTATTGTGACCGGGGATATTGATTATCACACGGCTCATGATGCGTTAATGGCAGGCATGTGTATCATCGACCCGGGACATAATTCCGAGAAGATTATGAAACCGAAAACAGCCGATTGGCTTCGTTCCCATTTGCAAGATAAACGATATGATACGCAAGTTACGGCTTCAGAGGTAAATACGGAAGTATTCCAGTTTATCTAAAAAGATAGTTGCTGTGCGATTCCCAGTAATATTAAGCTTGTCTGGGAACTCAAATGCCTGTATACTATGTAATGTTGTTCGGAAAGTTTGACAGACAATCGCTGGTGGCCTTGTTGCCACGAGAGGAAAGTCCGGGCTCCACAGGGCAGGATGCTGGATAACGTCCAGTCAGCGCGAGTTGAAGGATAGTGCCACAGAAATGGACCGCCGATGGCCGGATTTTCCGGCACAGGCAAGGATGGAACCGAGGTGTAAGAGACCCCGAGGAACGCTGGTGACTTCGTTCCTGGTAAACCCCATCTGGAGCAAGACCTAATGGGACACAGCCGCCTTTTCGGAGGAGGCAACCTTAGCCCGAGGTGTGTCTAGGTTGGTCGCTTGAGCTGTGCAGCAATGTATGGCCTAGATAGATGATTGTCGCTTCTGGTGGGAGGGTAGTTCCCGTATGAACCACGAAGAGCACAGAACCCGGCTTACGGTAAGCTTTCCTAACTGCAACAACAACACCATAGCGACACAATGTAGTCCACCTATCAGTCGAGGACAACTCGTATGAATCATCCGATGGCCTGACTGATCAGAAGGACCCATGAACATCCGAAAAACATAACTCCTGTTGATAACAGGTTCTATAAAAATAAGGCGGCAGTTCCGAGATTCTCGGGCCTGCCGCCTTATTTTTATTTCTCATATCAAGCTATTTAACAACCTTCATACGCTAATGGATATCGAAACATTTATGACAGTTCATTACAGTGTAACAACACTGTCCGATGTTAACGAAGCATGCCAGCGTTGAATGGCGCGATCCATTCGTTCTACAGCCTCCGGGAGTAGCTCGGGATCCGTATGCGTGAAGTTGATCCGCATGCGGTTGAGCTCCGGTGTACCCGCATAGAAGGAATCACCTGGCACAATGCACACTTTCTCCTGAATACCGTAAGTGAACAGATTGCTTGCAAGCATGCCTTCAGGCAATTGCAGCCACAAGAACATGCCACCTTGGGGTGAATTCCACGAGATGCCTTCCCATGCTTTGGCTGCCATAAGAGTCGTCAGTGTTTTCATGCGTTTTTCGTAATCCTCTGAAATATGGCGGATATGCGCATCCAAATCGAAGGATTCAAGCAGTGCGTGAAGAGCTCTTTGGTCGATACTGCTGGAATGCAAGTCTGCACCCTGTTTAGCCCGTGCTGCCATTTTGACAATATCGGGAGCGGCCAGAATCCAGCCGGTACGAAGACCCGGTGCTACCGTTTTGGAAAACGTACTGGTGTAAACGACATTAGAAGGGCCGCCATAGGATGCTGCATCCAATTCTGCAAGAGCAGGGACATCCAATTGCTCCGGATTGAACCGAATTTCGCCATAGGGATCATCTTCGAGGATGAGTACACCATATTTGCGGCATAGATCCACAGCGTTCTGACGTCTTTCTCGTGACCATACTTTACCCGTAGGATTGGAGAACGTTGGGTTGATATAGACGAGCTTTGGACGATGTAGCTGGAGCTGTTCCTCCAAAGATTCAGGCAACATGCCGTGATCATCACAGGCTACGCCGTGAGATTCAGCCTGATAGGAATGAATAACTTGCAGGGCAGCGAGGTAGGTAGGTGATTCAACCAGTACGCGGTCACCCGGATCAAGAAGAATACGACAGACCAAGTCGATGGATTGTTGTGAACCCGTCGTGAGGAGCATATGGTCGGGTGAAGCGGGAATGCCCTTGGATTCAAGACGCTCGGCGATTTTGGCGCGGAGAGGACGATAACCTTCAGTCTCCGCATATTGAAGAGCGGCTGCTCCGCTCATAAATACTTTTTCATATGCAACACGGATAGCTTCCAGCGGGAATGAAGTCTGGGCTGGTAATCCACCGGCTAGTGAGATCATTCCAGGTGCCTGAGCGGCCTGGAGCATGTCGCGAACGACAGAGGACGGGGTGTTTTGTGCCATTTTGGACCAAGGGATACTCATGTTCATGTTATTCTCATCTCCTGTTATTCACTGTTATACTGATATTATAAACTATAATAGACGGACTGCACTATAACAGTAAAATGAAGATCATAACAGTTGGGGGGAGCACGCATGCATATTGAATTAAAACGAGGAAGCAGTACCAAATTGTACGTGCAAATTGCGCTAACGATTGCGGACCGCATCAGGTCAGGACTGATTGAACCCGGAACCCGACTTCCTTCTGTTCGTAAAATGACCACGGATCTGGGTGTCAGCCTGGTCACCGTATCGAAGGCCTATGCTGAACTCGAAGCGATTCAATTGATTACCTGCTCCCAGGGTAAAGGTTGTTACGTAAGAGGGGCGTTGCACGTGGATCAGAGAGAGGATGCCGACCGGACACAACGGGTCCATGGTAATGGTGAATCCAGTACGCCATGGAATTGGCAGATGGCACTGGTGGATTATTTACCAAGAGCACAGCTCTGGAGACATTTTGATACGTCACCTCAAGTACGCTATGAACTTCATATGTCAGCGATTCAGCCTGAACTGTTACCTACACGGGAGATTATCGACAGTGCCTACCGGCTTTCCTCTGATCATGCAGAGCGTATGGCGGCGTATGGATCTTTTCAGGGAGATCGGGAACTCAGACAGATCTTTGCGGAACATTTTGCCGAGCGTGGCCTACAGGTGACACCTGAACGCATGCTAATTACAAGCGGTGCTCAGCAGGGAATTGATCTTGTGGCACGGACTTTTGTCGGACCCGGAGATGTCGTGTATATGGAGGCGCCAAGCTATACCGGAGCCATTGATGTGTTTACAAGCAGAGGGGCCAAGATCATCACGGTTCCGATGGATGACGAAGGCATGCGTATTGATCTGTTAACCCGCTTATGTGACACCTATCCGCCCAAGCTGATCTATACGATCCCGACCTATCACAACCCAACTGGGATCACGATGAGTGCAAGAAGGAGAGCGCAGCTACTGAATCTCGCGCAAAGCTACCACTGCCTCATTCTGGAGGATGACCCGTTTGCAGATCTTTATTTTCGTGATCCTCCCCCGGCTTCCATTAAATCCATGGATGGGACAGGTCATGTGGTGTATATCAAAAGCTTCAGCAAGGTGCTGTCTCCCGGTTGCCGTATAGCCTGCGCCATTGCAGACGGAAGCGTACTGACCCGGCTTGTGGCTGCGAAATCTACGGCAGATTTGGGAAGCCCACTGCTTACACAGAAGGCATTGCAATCCTTTATTCAGAATCAGTATGGGGCCTATGTATCCCGCTTGAGGGATGAATTGTATTCTCGTTTGTGTGCCGCATCTGAAGTGTTGGAAGAGCATGCTACTAAGGATATACACTGGCGCTTGCCAGAGGGAGGACTTAATCTGTGGCTTCAACTTCCGAGTAGCCTGGATATGCGTGAACTGCATCATCAGTCGCTTGCCGCAGGGGTCTCATTCCTCCCGGGTTCCGCCTGTTATGTGGGGGAGACGGATACTTCCAGTCTACGCATCTGCTTCACGGTAACGAGCGTCGAGCTTTTGTGTGAAGGGCTTCGTGTACTTTGCGGAGTCATTGACAGAGTAACACCTCAGCAGGGTGGGGCAGTGGCGGACAGGCTACCGCTCATATAATTTTTAGGAGTATGGACATACATCCAATCCACTTTCGACTTAATGCAATAGGTTATAGTATCACCAGAAAGGGAGTTGGTTTTGAAATGAACCATTACTGTCCACCGCTTTGTCCGATTGTCTGTGACCCGATCCAGGTTGTTGAGGATTATTACATTCCGCAAATCGTACCTGTAATCCACCCGATTGAAGTGATCAAAAAACATCACTGTGTTCCGATCCACCACCACATGTACCCTGTTGTTGTTAAAGAAGAAGATCCTTGCTACGTATCCAGCCATAATCCGAAGAAAAAATCCGTGAAAAAATCAAGCAAAGCCCGCACAACTTCTCGCAAACGGTAATCGCAGCGGGTGCCCCGGGGAATTGGAATTTGGATATAAACCAAAGAGCAGCGTACGCCCCGGGGCGCAGCTGCTTTTGTGTTTTTACAGAATAGAGTCATGACGACTACTGGGTATACTTTTTCATCGTATTATCCATTTGTTGTCTGACATGCTGGGGCCAAAACTGCAGAGGAGCGCTGTTGCCTGATGCGGCTTGCAGTGCTTTATAGACATCGATCTGCCCATAGCCGAAATACTTATCGTGGCCCGGATCGCCGAGGTCGATGACACTTTGGCGCATCAGATCCATGACTTCCGTGTTGGTTAAGTCCGGGTTCAAGGAACGAATCAACCCTGCAAGCGCGGCTACATGTGGGCTAGCCATGGATGTACCAGACAACGCTGCATACTGATTGTCCGGGTACGTACTTGCAATACTGGACCCCGGGGCCATCACATCCACATAGTCCCCGTAGTTGGAATAGGATGCTTTGCTCATATCCGGGTCCGTAGCAGATACGGCAAATACTTCCGGATAGGCAGCAGGGTAGCCAGGACGCTCGGTATTATCGTTTCCTGTGGCTGCAATCAGCACGATATCGCGGTCAAAGGCGTATTTAATGGCATCATGAAGAAATTGCGCGTCAGCATAATTGCCGAGACTCATGTTGATGACTTTAGCTCCATGATCGGCTGCCCAGATGATACCTTCAGCAACGGCATACGTGGTTCCAGACCCCGAGTTATCCAATACTTTTACCGGCAGGACCTTGTTATACCAGCTCATGCCTGCCACGCCTTCATTATTGTTGACAATGGCACCGATAATGCCTGCGACGTGTGTACCATGTCCCACATCATCCATTGGTTGGCTTCCCGGTTCGACCACATTATAGCCCTCAAGAAGCTTGCCCTTCAGGTCAGGGTGATTCATATCAACCCCCGTGTCGACCACAGCAACGATGACATCTTTGTTCCCCTTGGTAATATTCCAACCTCTATTTGTCTCAATCGCAGGCAAGTTCCACTGATAATCGGAGAACAAAATGTCGTTGGGTATCGTTACATCGGTTTGTTCAGTTACGGTGTCATTGGTTAAATACATGTAATGGGGTTCCATATAGAGTGGAGTCCATTTACTTTCGAAATAGCTATGCAATTGCTTGTAATTCATGTGTTCTGACCGAAAAACATACGTATATCCCAGCTTGCGCGCAGATTGCGCTCTTAGATCAGATTTAATGATTCGCATATCCCGTTCACCGGGATCTTGCCGAAAACGGATGACGATTTCATTTTCGTAGAAATGACTGGCATTGGCATTATCATGCCCGGTTTTCACCGTGATTTCGTTCAGCGTATCCGGGTGAACTGACTCAATTTTAAATTTGCCTTCACGCGGATAAGGGATCATGCGCAGATTTTTGCGCTGGTGTTGTTCAACAGCATTCAATACGTTCTGACTAAACAAGGCAATCACAGCTCTTTTACCATCTTTCGAGGGTTGCCCCATTACAAAATATTTTTCTTTTCCCAAAGGGAAAGAAGAGGATTCGAAGCTTTGACGTTTGTTTACTGCTTTTTTGGCAAGGTTCAGCGCATGATCAAGCTTCTGTCGTTCTAGCTTGCTGCCTCGCGGGGATGCCTGATCAAATGGCTTGCCCAATGAGCCATTGGTACCCATAAGATGAATGGATTTGATATGTCCATGTGAACTTTGGAGATCATTCACGTATCGACTAATCTGTGTGTCATTCATTGTTGAGGTTTTCTCCAGCATGATACTGAGATGTTGCTTGGCATCCATGCGAGTCAGGAGATCTGTTGCTTTGACATCCTGCACTTTCAGACGCTGCTTGTTCGTGTGCTCTTCATGAGCAGAATCGGGCAGGGCACTTGGCTTAGGTTCGGGACGATTGGATGTTGGAAGCAGGAGTGTCAGGGCGAGTGCTCCCGCACCAGCTGCAAGGGCCCAGTTAATCCATTTCGGTCTGGACATGGTGGATGGAACCTCCTTGGTTCATTTTGGACAATCATTAACAGTGCTTCATCGTTGTCACTGGTTATATCTATCGTTAGAAAAAGCGGATATTTTTATGCAGGCGAGTTCGAGTCTAACTGCGTATAATAGGCATGTTTAATGACAGAAACGGAAAGCATGATTAAGGGATACCGCTCGTCATCTTTTTATGGTAGGATTATAGCTGAGAATTCAAAGGTCAGGGGAAAACCACCGTTGGCCGACCTATATGTAAGGACTTATTTAAGGGGGAGCTACCTTTATGTCAGCAGCCAATGTACAGAAAACATGTGAGTCAACTAGGGAAAAGTTAAAACCGGCTATCGATCGGATTGAAAAATTTTTGAATGAAAATGCCTTGCCTGAACTGGATCAGAATCAGACGGAAGAATCAACAGCCTTCTACAAAGGATTTCTTTCAGATCTCCGTCATTTGCTCGTTTTTTCTGAAGTTTCTTACGAAAAACTTGGCGTTGTGCTGCGTCGTGCCAACTTTGATGTCGATTTTGCCGAAAAGGCTCTTTATAATACGTATCACCAATGCGTAAATAGCTTTTTCTATCCGAAAAATGAATGTTATTCCGAAGACGGAAGATACGCTTACACAGGACAAGACGCCATTCGGTTCCGTGATAAGCCAATCCGTGCAGTACGGGATGTCATTCTTGAGGTTTCCAAAACGTACGAAGAATTGCGCGATGATCTGGCATATTATGAAAGTGACTACTTGACTCAGCGCCGTATGCAAAATCAACGTAATCACGCTTAATTCACGTTTAAACCTTAATATGAAATTGGACGAAACCGCCCTTGTGGCGGTTTTTTTGCGTCTCTAGGTGACAATCAGACTATGGCGTGATCATGTCATCATCTGGCATTTTGGCGGGGAATATCGGGTTTGTGGCGGGGAGACAATAGTAGTCGAGGTGATAAAAAATGAGCCAAGACAAACCAATAGTCAAATGCAGCGTCTCCAACTGCAACTTCTGGGGAGAAAACAACTTCTGCCAAGCTGATGCCATCATGATTGACATTGATCAACATGCCACCCGTCGTCTGCATGAGGAATTTGCCGGTGAGACATTTGACTCCGATCACCATGATCATGCACGCACATCCTCTGCAACATGTTGTCACACGTTCAAACCTAAGTGAGCAGTCATCCCTATTTATAACGGAGGTGCTTCCAAATGAAAAATGACGATAATAAGTTTAATTTTCAAGATCGTCCTAAAATCAATGTTGACGGTGAAAAACAGCGTATGCGTGTCGATTATCCCAGAAAAGCACATCGGGAAGAATACGGGGCAGAGGTCGCTCCTCCGACTGTTGTAAGAACTGGAGGTACCGAACGGGCAGAGCCTGTACCTGAGAAGCATGAGGCTGACCGGGTCATGGAATCAACAGGTAAGGTCGCGGGTTACATGGGACTTGCCTTCGGCATCGCGTCCTTGTTTATGTGGTCAATTGTACTTGGACCGGCCGCAGCCGTACTGGGTTACTATGCTTATGTGAATGGTCGTAAGACAGCGGGCGCCTGGTCCATTGGACTGGGTATTGTAGCTACGCTGAGTTATTTTTTCATGATTCCATTCGCTCGCTAAATTGTAAAATGATTTATTCAAAAGCCTTCTGTTCTCACCCACATGCGGTGAATAACAGAAGGTTTCTTTCGTATATGCGCAGGTTAAGTGGGAAGATTCATATAATTTTTTGAAAACAATGGAACCTTGCTGTAAAACGATGTAGAATAAGGTCATAATACGCTTATTATACGGGAGTGGGTATAACTCATGCAGATTGATCCAAACGGATCGCGGCAGTTGTTGGAACTGCAATTGTCCAATGTGAACAACCAAACCAATGGATCAGACCCAGATGCTGGTTCAACAGTGGATTTCGCCAACATGATGGACGGGCTGTTAGGCACGGGTGCCAATTCGTCAAGCAATACGAATTCCAGCGCCACAGGCTCCAAAAGATCCAGTGATGGTCTGTTGTGGCTGCAACTTGGAAGCACGTACAATCCGGATATAAATACGGCAGGATCTTCCTCTGTCTCCAATAACATCGTTGAGTCTTTATTATCTTTATCCAATACAGGAATCGTGGATTCCGGTGCATCTGTACCTACGGATTATGAATCATTGATTGCGGAAGCAAGTGCCAAGTATGGTGTGCCTGAATCATTGATCAAGGCCGTCATTGACACAGAATCCAATTTTGACCCAAATGTAGTGTCCTCCGCAGGTGCTAAGGGGCTTATGCAATTAATGGATGGCACGGCTGCAGGGCTGGGTGTGAGTAATTCGTTTGATCCTGCCCAGAACATTGATGCAGGTACGAAGTATCTTTCCCTTCAGCTTCAGCGTTTCGGTGGAGAAGTGAAGATGGCGCTTGCTGCTTATAATGCAGGACCGGGTCGTGTTTCACGTCTGGGCGTGTCGAGTGATAGTGAACTGATGAGTGTACTTAACCGTCTGCCTTCAGAAACTCAGAATTATATTTCCAAGGTGGAAAAGGCACAGTCCAAATATGTGATCTAAATTCACAGAAAGACATTGCGAAAACACATCATTGCAGGACAAGATCAAATGTGGGAGCAGCAGCGCTTGAAACGCTTGTTCCCGGTTGGTCTTTTTGTGTTGTATGGGTATCGTGTTACAATGCTCACTGTAGGTTTATGAACCAAGAGATAAGGGAGGTCTAACCTCATTTGAAATATTTTGATTATGCTGCAACGACACCTCCCCATCCTGATGTGATTCGTACGATGGCCGAAATTATGGAGACACAATTCGGAAATCCGTCCTCCATTCACGGGTATGGAGAGCGTGCTCATCAATTGTTGCGTCGTGCTCGATCCGGATGTGCTGCGGCAATAGGTGTTAAGCCTGAAGAGATTGTATTTACTTCCGGTGCGACCGAGAGTAACAATCTCGCAATAAAAGGTGCGGCATTACGTTATCAGTCACGAGGCAGACACATCATAACAACGGCTACCGAGCATGCTTCGGTGTATGAAAGTTTTATGCAATTGCAGCAGTGGGGATGGGATGTAACGCTAATTCCTGTCAATTCCGATGGTGTGGTGAACGCTCAACAGGTTGTAGAAGCGATCAGACCGGATACGGTGCTTGTGAGTCTGATGCATGTTAACAATGAAACAGGAGCCATCCATCCGATTGCAGAGATCGGCAAACAGCTCAAAAAGAAAGCACCACGTGTGCTTTTCCATGTAGATGGTGTTCAGGGCTTTGGGAAAATGAAGGCTACACCTGCCGCATGGAGTGCAGATCTGTACAGTTTGTCTGCTCACAAGATCCGTGGACCGAAGGGAGCAGGTCTCCTGTATGTGCGAAGTGGAGTGGAGCTTACGCCACTATTGTCAGGGGGATCACAGGAGCAGGGCCTAAGAGCAGGTACAGAGAACGTGGCCTTGCTGGTAGGCATGGCGAAGGCCATGCGAATGGCAGCGGAAGATCAGGTGGATTTTGCCCGGCGTACAACGGTGCTCCGTGATCAATTGATGGAAACGATACGTGCCATTCCTGAATTTGAATTAATCAGTCGCCAAGAGGGAGCGCCTCATATTGTGCACTTCTCCTATCCCGGAATGAAGGCAGAAGTGGCGCTGCACACCTTGGAGCAACTTGGCGTAACGATATCCACCCAATCGGCCTGTTCTTCGCGTTCGGCTGAACCGAGTCGGGCTCTACTCGCGATGGGCAGGGATGCAGCTTGTGCTGCTGGCGGATTGCGTATTAGTCTTGGAGATGAACTTACAGAAGAAGATGTAGCCTTGCTTGAGCAGGCTTTACATCAGATGGTGGCGCAGTTGCGACCCCTTGAAAGGCGGATGTGAATGGATATGAAATATGATATGCTGCTTCTCCGTTTCGGAGAGTTTATGTTAAAAGGGAAGAATCGTGCACGATTTGAAAAAACAATCATTACACAGGTGAAAGCTTTGCTTAAACCTTATCCAGGAGCGAGCCTTCGCAAAGAATATGGCCGTGTCTATGTGGATCTTGGCGGTGAATCACATACTGAACTGATTAATGTACTGAAGCGGGTATTCGGTGTGATGTCGATTAGTCCGGTTAAAGTTACTCCATCCGAGCTAGATGAGATTGTGAAAACAGCAGTTGCGTTTATGGACGAAAGGCAAGACGAATTTAAGGAAGGCACCACATTCAAGGTAAATGTAAGGCGGGTATGGAAAGAGTTCCCGAACTCTTCGCATGAAATGAATCATCTGGTTGGTTCCCCGATCCTACGGAAGTTTCAGCAATTAAGTGTTGATGTTCGTCAACCTGATATTGAACTTCGAGTGGAAATTCGGGATCAGGGCACCTATGTTTTCAACGAAACCATTCCGGCAGTAGGTGGGTTTCCGCTGGGTACGAATGGAAAAGCGATGGTACTGCTGTCAGGTGGAATAGATAGTCCCGTTGCAGCCTGGTCTTCCATGCGCCGTGGACTGGAAGTGGAATGTGTGCATTTCTACAGTTACCCGTTCACAAGCGAGCGTGCCAAAGAGAAAGTCATTGATTTGGCGCGTGCCCTTGCTGATCATGCAGGAACAATCAAGCTGCATCTGGTTCCATTTACAGAGATTCAAACGGCATTTACCCAACTGGGTCAGGATAACCTGATTATTACGCTGATGAGACGTTCAATGCTCCGAATTGCCTCCAAACTTGCCGAGCGTGAACGTGCACTTGCACTGATCACCGGAGATAGCTTGGGTCAAGTAGCGAGTCAGACGCTTCCGAGTATGAATGTCATTGGTCGTGCGACGGATCTGCCGCTGCTACGGCCACTGGTTATGATGGATAAGCAGGAGATCATCACCCTGTCCAAACAGATCGGAACGTATGACATATCTATTTTGCCATATGAGGATTGCTGTACTCTCTTTGTGCCAAAGTCACCTTCAACCAATCCAAATCTTCGAATTGTGGATAAAATTGAATCGACAATGAGCCAGTTGCCCGAATGGCTGGATCAGGCGGTAGAGCAGACAGAAACGATCACACTTCATGCCGGTGAAACTTCCATGGTATCCAATCAGACAGGTGATAATGGATTGAAGGATGATTGGTTCTAATTCAACAAAAATTAGCACGACTGACATAATAAGGGCTATGTAAACTGGAAAAAAGGACTGTACGATGAAATATCGTTCAGTCCTTTGCTGTATTCAGAAGACATTTTAAGATTAGACTCCCTATGAGTAGGAGCGCTGCTGCTCCCCGCCAGATCCCTTGTTGCTGGAGCTGCTGGAGCGTTTGCGATAACCCGCAAAGACTACGCCTGCAATAACAACAACGATGAAGAGAATGCGCAATGCCGGATGTTCAGTAAAGTAAGGCAAGAGTCGCTGCTCCTCAGTAATCATATTGGAAGCTGTATACCCGAGAACAATGGCTCCGACATAGATGATCCAAGGGAAGTGATTGATGAGCTTGATAAACAGGGTACTACCCCAGACGATGATCGGTACACTGATTAAGAGTCCGAGAATGACAAGCACGAGATGCTGCTGTGCAGCTCCGGCGACTGCAATCACGTTATCTAATCCCATGGCTGCATCCGCGATTACGATGGTTCGAATAGCGGTCCACAGGGAAGTTCCCGCCTGAATATCATTGTGTTCATCCCCCTGATCAGCCAATAATTTATAGGCAATCCAGATCAGAAGTATGCCTCCCACAAGCAAGAGCCAAGGCACCTTAAGCAACCATAACACAACAACCGTTGCCAAAATTCGAATCAGAAGTGCGCCGCCGGTTCCGTATAGAATCGCCTTTTTCTGCACGGAGGGATGCAAATTTCGAGCTGCAAGGCCAATGACGATGGCATTATCTCCAGCCAGAATGAGATCAATAAAGACAACGTTCAACAAAGCCAGCCAGAATGTGGGACTAAATAGCTCCATGGGATATGTCACTCCTTATATAATGTTCAATCATTAAGAATAGCATGGACAACTCTGACATACAAGTTAATGTGGGGGGATGAGGACATGGATACACTATGGCTGTTAACTGAGATTTTAATGATCAATCTGGTATTGAGTGGAGATAATGCGGTTGTTATTGCGCTTGCCAGCAAGGATCTGCCACCAATACAACGTAAAAAGGCGGTATGGTGGGGGGCTTTTGGTGCGGTACTGTTACGCTGCGTATTAACCTTCGTAGCAGTATTATTGCTGGGAATTCCGTTTATTCAGGCCGCAGGTGGTCTACTGTTACTCTGGATTGCAGTGAAGCTGCTGCTTCAAAATGATGATGAAGTACATATCCGAGAAGCTTCCACGACCTGGAAAGCCATTCAAACGATTCTGATTGCCGATTTTGTAATGAGTCTGGATAATGTCTTGGCCATAGCAGCATTGGCTGATGGAGATCTGGCTTTGATCGTCATCGGGATTGCTATCAGTATCCCTATTGTCGTATGGGGGAGTGGGTTAATTGTTGGTTTGTTGAAGCGATTTCCGATTCTGGTATTCGTCGGCTCAGGCATTCTGGCCTTCACAGCAGGTGAGATGGTAATGAAAGATCCAAAGTTAGGAGAATGGCTGGGAGGAATGGCATCAGAGGTACATACGCTGCTACCCGCAGCAATGGCTTGTCTTGTGGTCGCGGTTGGAGGCGCGCATAAATTTGTGCGGAAGAACGCATAGTTTGGTATCGGGTAAAAGCTTGGACATATGGCCGTCTGAACCGTCTGGTTTAGGCGGTTTTGTGTGGCGAGAAATCCTCTTGTCAATACATGTCCCATTGGGCTAGTCATAAGTTGCACATTTTAGGGTAATACAGGTAAAGGGAGCAAGTAAAGTGCGACATAAAGTATAGTTTTTTGGCGAAACATCGGATACACTAGAAGCAGGATTACAGGATTGAAAACCAATGACATCATGGAATGCGCATCGTTTATAAGAGTGAAAATACATAGCCAATGGTATAAGAGGTGAATTCAGATGAGGATGAGAAATGAAAAAGCGATTGGACTATTTATTGTGGTTGCGGGGATTATTATTCTGCTTGGCAAGTTTGGTGTGTTTGGATTCATTGGTCGTAATTTCTGGCCTTTGCTAATTCTGCTGCCAGGTATCGCCCTTCATGCGTTATACTATGCGCGTATTTCACCATCGTGGTCACTTGTTCCTGGTGGCATACTAACGGTGTATGGTGTTTTATTCAGTATAACGAATACATGGGGTGCAGGACTTATGAGCAGGCTGTGGCCAGCGTTCTTGCTGGGGATCGCCATAGGTTTACTCGAATATGGAATGGCTGAGCGGCGAAGACCGGAATTTGTGTTACCTGCAGCTCTGATCCTTGGAGCGGTGTCGATCATATTATTCGGATTTACCTTGCTTCAAACGGGAATAATCTATGTGTTGGCTGTCCTTTTGATCTTGGGCGGAGCCTGGTTATTGCTTGGTCGAGGGCGTCAAGGGAGAGGCTGGTAACATTCCCAGTGGTCTTTTCATGCGAAATATCTTGATTTTTACCTATGATCAACTATAATATAAGGGATATAGACATGCGTCGGGATATCACCGACGCTTATTTTGTGAGTAACCTGCGAAATTGCGGGAAGTTTAGTAGATAAGAATTGAAATTGGAAAGGATATGGATACAAACCATGCATTCAAGAGAACACATTCGCAATATTGCGATTATTGCCCACGTCGACCACGGGAAAACTACGCTCGTCGACAAGTTGCTCCAGCAATCCGGTACTTTCCGTGATCACGAAACGGTACAGGAGCGCGCAATGGACTCCAACGATTTGGAGCGTGAACGCGGTATTACGATTTTGGCCAAAAACACGGCTATAACTTATAAAGATTACCTGATCAACATTGTGGATACACCAGGACACGCCGACTTCGGTGGTGAAGTGGAACGTATCATGAAAATGGTTGACGGCGTATTGCTCGTTGTTGATGCATATGAAGGCTGTATGCCACAAACGAAGTTCGTACTTCGTAAAGCACTGGAGCACAACCTGACACCAATCGTTGTTGTAAATAAAATTGACCGTCCAGCGGCTCGTCCGACTGAGGTTATTGATGAAGTACTGGACCTGTTCATTGAACTGGGTGCCAACGATCAACAACTTGAATTCCCTGTTGTATATGCTTCCGCATTGAACGGAACATCCAGCATGGATAATGATCCTGCGAAACAGGACGACAACATGATGGCGATCTACAATACGATCGTTAGTCATATCCCTCACCCAACAGAGAATGTTGAAGAGCCACTTCAATTCCTCGTTACTTTGATGGACTACAATGAATACCTTGGCCGTATTGCCATTGGTCGTGTTAACCGCGGTGTGATCCGTCAAGGACAATCGGTAACGGTTATTATGCGTGATGGTAAAAGCAAAACTGCACGTATCGAGAAACTGTTTGGTTTCCAAGGTCTCAAGCGTGTTGAGACAGAAGAAGCAGGAGCAGGCGATATCGTTGCGATTGCAGGGATCAAGGACATCAACATTGGTGAAACCATCGCTGATCCGAATAACCCAGAAGCACTTCCAGTTTTGAAAATTGATGAGCCTACACTGCAAATGACGTTCCTCGTGAACAACAGTCCATTCGCAGGTCGTGAAGGTAAATGGGTAACTTCCCGTAAACTTCGTGAGCGTTTGTTCAAAGAGTTGGAAACAGACGTTTCCCTTCGTGTTGACGAAACGGAAAGCCCTGATGCATTTGTCGTTTCCGGACGTGGTGAGCTTCACTTGGGTATCCTGATTGAAAATATGCGTCGTGAAGGATATGAGCTTCAAGTATCCAAACCAGAAGTTATCGTAAGAGAAGTTGACGGTAAGAAAATGGAACCGGTTGAGCGCTTGTTGATTGATATCCCTGAAGAGAGCATGGGTTCCGTAATGGAGAGCCTGGGCGCACGTAAAGCAGAGATGGTTAACATGGTCAACACTGGTAGTGGACAAGTACGTCTGGAGTTCCTGATTCCAGCACGTGGTTTGATCGGATATAGCACAAACTTCCTGACTTTGACTCGTGGTTACGGTGTTATGAACCATGCATTTGACAGCTACGCTCCAGTAGTGTCCGGTCAAGTGGGTGGACGTCACCAAGGTGTACTGATCTCAACTGAAACGGGTACATCTACGTTCTACGGAATGATGGGCGTTGAGGATCGTGGTACGCTCTTCTTGGAGCCGGGTACTGAAATCTACGAAGGTATGATTGTTGGTGAACATACACGTGACAATGATATCGTTGTTAACATTTGCAAAGAAAAACAACTGACTAACGTTCGTTCTTCTGGTAAAGATGATACGGTTAAAATTAAAACTCCGATTATCTTCTCATTGGAACAGGCGCTTGAATATCTGAATGAAGATGAATATTGTGAGATTACACCAAAATCTATTCGTCTTCGTAAGAAGATCCTGAACAAATCCGAGCGTGAGCGTGCAGAAAAACAACGCAAAATGGCTTCAAAATCCTAATAACAACAAAATAATTTATATAAGTTAACGTTTGATGGAACACATCTACACCATCGACATCGATTACAGCCCGCTAAAGTAGTGGAGGATACGGAATCGATTCTGTAGGAGCGAAGCGTTCGCCTTTATCCCCGGATTTTACCATTGAGAAATGGATCAAAAAAAATATGGGGATAACAGCGACCAAAAGAACGATCCGAATCCGAAACGGTCGCATTGCAGAGCTTTGTAATTAATGTTGTTGGTGGTGTTCCATCAACCAGTTAACTTATATCCTAGCATGATAACGAAAGGAGCTGGCTGTGCATGCAAGCATGGTTCGCGTCAAACCCGATCGTAGCCTACATCGTCATCTTTGTATTGATTACTTACGTATATAACAAGGTGTTTCGGGTACGTCAGAAATTGCCGCTTGGTAAGGAAATCGTTCTCTATATATTGATGGCGATGGGCACATTCATGCTTCTTATTTTTCAAATCGACAAGCTTCCCATCATTCAATGTTTGCTGGTGGCGGTTGGTTTGATGTTATTAGTGAGAGTGCGTTATTTTATTGAAGGTCGTCAAAAGAAAAAAGCGGAAGCTGCCGCTCGAAACTCATAAATCCTGTCTTGTACAGACCATCCGTTTTCCTTAGGGAAAGCGGTTGTCTTTTATTTAGACAAAAACAGATGTGATAAAGGTGTTGAAGATATGAACTCGAATTCGAACGGACTGCCTCCACGGAGACAGGCACCGACGCAATCCGGCGCTTCTGGATCGAAGAATGGCAAGGGAAAGCAGCCTAAGAAGAAAAAGAGAATGAATGCTTTTGGCAGAATCTTTTTGAGTCTATTGGTTATTGCCATTGTGGTAGGCGGCGGATATGCGTATTGGGTATACAATCAAGTCGTTGATACAGGCATCGACAAACCGGTACCTCCGGGGATGTCAGCCACAACCAAACCGATCACGATGTTGTTGCTTGGTACGGATAACCGTCCGGAAACTGGTACGTATCTCTCGGATGTCGTTATGGTAGCTTCGTTGAATCCGGAGACCAAGACGGCAACCATTGTATCTTTGCCACGAGACACACGTATTCAATTAGATGGATACAAATCCAACAAGCTGAACTCCTATTATCCAAGGTTCAAAGCACAGGAAAAAACCTCCGGCAAAAATGCAGAGGATCAGATGAAAGAAATGATGGGCAAATATTTGGATGTAGATATTAATTATACAACCGTCCTGAATTTCCAGGCGTTCCGTGATGCTGTCAATGCTGTAGGTGGCGTGGATGTGACTGTGGATAAAAATATGTGTTACAGAGATACAGCCGACGGTACGGATATCAATCTGGTCGCTGGCGCACAACATCTCGATGGTAAAGCGGCACTGGACTTTGTTCGTTACCGGAAATCCAATTGTGATCCAAAGACTGCTGAATCCAACGACTTTGATCGTAACAAACGTCAAAACCAAGTGCTGAACTCTATGCTGGATCAGATGAAATCTCTTGGAGGCATTACGAAGATTAGCAAAGTGATTGGTGCAGTGGATGATAACATGACGACAGATGTGGAATCGGAACAAATGAAAAACTTTATCTCGACGTATTGGAACATATCTACCTCGGATGTGCATTATACTCCGGTTACCGGAGAGTGGAGAAGTCCATATGTGTATATTAATGAGACGGAACTCGCCAATGCAAAGCAGGCTTTGCAAGATACACTTTCAGGTAAAGTAACGACTTCACCTTCAGCCGAATAACCTTCATTCTTTTGGGATTGGAAGCACGCTAATTGGTATGCTATAATAACATAAACCAAGTTTAAGAATTGCATAAAGAAGGTTAGGGGGCTGGTTGAATGTCCGAAGCCGTCACACAATTAACTGATTCTCTTTTACAGCAATTCAAGAATGAGACCTTTGTGCTTCTGAGCACAGTGGATGTAGAATCCGGAGGTCCGACTTCAACAGCCATCTCCTGGATTTATGCGGAGAATGCTTCTACGTTTCGTGTAGCGATCGATCATCGTTCACGCTTAGTAAACAACATGATTAAGAATCCGCTCATTACAGTTACTGTCTTTGGAGAAGAGACGGTGTACGCAGTGAACGGACGTGCTGCGGTACGACAAGATCCGCTGCAGGATGTTCCATTTAATATGTGCTGTTTCGACATTACGATTGAAGCGGTGAGGAATGCTCTGTTTTACGGCGCTCAACTGTCTTCTGTGCCTCAATATGTCAAAATATATGATCAGCGTGCTGCTGAGAAATTAGATGAGCAGGTTTTTGCTGCCATGAAAAAAGCCTAGTGAGAGATCACTGGGCTTTTTGTTGTTTTTTGTCCGATGAATGCAGCTGCTGCATTTGTTGTTCTGGATTCTCATGTTCATCCGGATTTTGACGGACTTTGACGTCTTTTGGTAGTTGGGGAATAATGCGTCCCACCATGTCAGCGAGTTCTGAAGCAAAACCGGAGATCGGGTGTCCTTGACGAATATGTTCACCAATTTCTTTAATTCGTTCAGTGACATCCGCATCTGCAGTAACAATGGAATCTACGCCTTCGGGGTCTTTGCGAAGTGCCTCGGCTACAGAGTACTTAATGGTACCTACTCGAGCACGTTCCAGTTCACCATCAACATCAATGCCAACTACGGCTGTATTACCGAGTATGACGCAGTTCGCATCTTCAACACCTTCGACTTGCTTGGCAAGGGCTTTAAGATGATTAATCCGTTTTTCATTTGGCATCCGGCCATTCTCTGCATCATCCGCAATGTTGGTATCATGGACTTCACCCGTATTTTCATTGAGACGGTTCAGACGTGAAGGGTTCATCCGATCTTCCTGTGCATTGAGCATGTGAGATCCTTTCCTTTGATCTTGCTGAGTTGTTACATTTCCTCCGTAACCTTTTGCATGTGTACCCTGATTCGGCGAAGCGTTGCGTGTGGGACTGTTGCAACCTGTAAGTATAAAGATCAGAAGCAGTGTGCATACCCATATTTTCATAAATGTTCATCCTTTCTTGGAGTTTTTCAGAATGGTTGACAATTATTTTGCCCTAGTCGAATACATTTATGTATGGGATCATGATTGTCCATGCCGCTGCTGAAAGATCACACTATCCATGCCTTTAACGACGCCGCTTTGGAGGGGATTGAATGAAAAAGATTTTTGTATTGGATACCAACGTGCTTCTGCATGACCCCAATGCCATATTTGCCTTTGAGGAACATGAGGTAATCATTCCCGCGGTTGTACTGGAGGAGATCGACTCCAAAAAAAGAAATGCCGATGAGATTGGGCGTAATGCCCGTAATGTATCCAGACTTTTGGATGGATTACGTGAGCTGGGTCACCTGCACAGTGGGGTGCCTTTGGCTAATGGAGGTAATCTGAAAGTAGAGCTGAATCATCGGAGTTTCGTGAAAGTTCAGGAAATGTTTGGTGAAGTGTCCAATGATAATCGCATTTTGGCCGTCGCACTGAATTATCAGATTGAGGAGAATGAGAAGGAAGTAGTCGAACGTCAGGTGGTGCTGGTCAGTAAAGATGTACTGGTGCGTATCAAAGCGGATGTACTTGGTCTGTTCACACAGGATTACTTATCAGATCGGACGGCAGGACTCAGTGAGTTATATCCAGGTTATACAGCCCTAAAAGTTCACCCGTCAGTGATTGATGAGTTTTACACATATCGTTTTTTACCGATCAAACCGTTACAATTGTCTTATTCGCTGTATCCGAATGAATTCGTCATTCTCAAGGATGAGATGGGAACCAATAAATCGGCTTTGCTTAAAGTGAATACAGAGGGAACGAAGCTGGAGCCGCTTTTCCTCAGTAATGATAATGTCTGGGGCATTAGCGCTCGTAACGCGCAACAACGCATGGCACTGGAACTGCTTTTGAATGATGACATCCCGCTGGTTACCATCACTGGTAAAGCTGGAACAGGAAAAACCTTGCTGGCACTTGCAGCGGGTCTGCTTAAGGTAGAGGATGATCATAAATACAAAAAACTGTTGATCGCTCGTCCTGTCGTTCCGATGGGGAAAGATATCGGTTACTTGCCTGGTGAGAAGGAAGAAAAGCTCCGGCCATGGATGCAACCGATTTATGATAATTTAGAGTTCTTGTTTGACACCAAAAAATCCGGAGATATCGATAAAATTCTAATGGGGCTTGGCAGTATTCAGGTGGAGGCTCTAACATATATTCGTGGAAGATCGATACCTGGACAGTTTATCATTATTGATGAAGCACAGAACCTGTCCCGCCATGAAGTGAAAACGATCGTATCAAGGGTCGGTGAAGGCAGTAAAATCATCTTGATGGGAGACCCTGAGCAAATAGACCATCCGTATCTCGATTCGGCAAGTAACGGTCTGACGTATATCGTAGAAAGGTTCAAACAAGAGGGGATTAGCGGACATATTATGCTCGAAAAAGGAGAACGTTCCAAGCTAGCACAGCTTGCAGCTGATTTATTGTAAAATTCAGGGTATTTATTTCCCGGAAAATGTTGCTATTAAAGCCGGCTCTTGGAGCCGGCTTTTTGCTGAAAAAATAAGAAAGCGTTATTGCACAGAACTCTGTATGCTCTTATTATGCAAAAATCCGAAAAAGTGTTTTTCGGCAGGGTAGGACAAGAGTACTACTTATTTGTTACAATAATTGCTGCAGGAAAAAACTAGGTGAACAAGGAGGGGAGTTAATGAAGCGTAGACATCAGGTTGTTTTGTTCGCGGTATTGCTGCTTTCGTTAACGATCCTGTCTCCGAGTTTTGACTTCAGAGGTTCACAGCTCAACCAGGAACGAGACCAGGAAAAGGATACCTTTCCGGGTTCTTCTTCCCGTAATGAGGATGCTCAAGCCCCACTGGAGATTGTAGTCGCCATGTCGGATGAAGAGTTTCATGCCTTTCAAAAGATAGCCAAAGAAGTTGCTGCTTCACAGTTAGTAGAGATTAATCTTCGGAATGAGAAGCCGGATACATATAAGCGTGTTTTGGATCTTGAGTTTTCACTGGGGGAGAACGGGGATGTGGTTCTGCTTGATAGTGAGGAAGTGCAATACTATGCCAAAAAAGGGCATCTGTATCCGTTAAACGGTACGACATTATCAAAGTCGCTTGGAGAGACGGTAGCCAGGCTACGTGGAATGACAGAGTGGAATGGTTATCAATGGGGGATGCCTTTTGATTTTGACCCGTACATTCTGGCGGCAAAATCTTCATTTCTGAAGAAAGCTGGTCTGGAGATGTTACCTCACAGTAAAGATCAATGGACCAAACTCACTCAACAATCCATGGCGGAAGGAATTCCGTTAATTGCAATGAACATGAGTGATATGTACGGGACGAGTGCGTGGTTGAATCATTTTGAACCGGGGATGGCACCTGATCAAGTTAAACGTTCGCAAACTTCTCCGCAAACAAGTGGTCTTGAGCAGGGCATTCAGTTAATGGATCAGATTCAGCCCTATATTAGGGGCCAATCTACCAATCCGGAGTTCTCTCCAACTGCTGACCAGAACGGAACACCGATGGTTGTAACATTGTTATCGCAATTATTAAGTATAGAGCAAGAGAGTACAGTTGATAAAGGTTCTTTAGAGCGCATTACTTTCGAAACTTTGGAATCAGTGGAGTCCAGAAGTCTTGTTATTACTGCCGGTTCGGTTGAGGCTGAGGAAGCCAGCAGATGGATTGAAGGCATGACGTCCGCTACGACACAGTTGAAATGGTATCAACAGGTTAATCGCTTGCCTGCAAAGCAACAGGAACTGGATTTGGAGTCTGAGAAGCTCGCTGGACGTTATGACATGACCAAGGGACAATCCTGGTTTTCAACCGAAGATGTCCCCGCTGCAACGGCCGAAAGTCATGCTGTGATAACACGATTTCATAAAAAGGTGCAGCAATTCTTAAAGGGTGAGATTACAGCCAATCAATACGTAGATAGTATTAGAGCGAAAAATTAACTTTAAGTTCGTGTTCAAAAAGTTTGGTTTTCAGTACCGAGAAGATGGAATGAAGCCCTCTAAAAAGATATAGCCAGTTTTACTTCCAGTACACCCTCACTTGTTGATACATCAGTGGCTTTGACAAAGGACAGAATTTTCTGTGGATAGAATCCAAGGTCAAATTCTCTTTCCAGCATTCGGCGAGTAGTGTCTGGTAATTCAAGCTGATTGAATACAAGTTTGTCCACATGAAAACGTATGGAGTTTTGAGGTTCATTTTCTACCGTATAATGTCCTTCAATGCTTAGTTGCAATTGATCCCGCTGACCGGAAGCTGTAATCTTATCCTGATTGAACTTAAAAGCAAAGTCTTCAAAGATGGAATTCTGGGAACGAAGAAACGCATTAAGCTCATCCTGGCCAATTCGAATTGTATACGTTGTTCCGGTTGTGGAAATACCTCCGTTTTGCTCTTGAATAAAGTCTGGAAGGTTCTGCATGGCAGATGCCAAAGCTTTGAAATATCGTTTCACCTCATAGATGCCTATGTTCTCCCAATAGAGAGTCAGTTCATCCATCAGTTTTTGAATCGCTGCCGCATCTCCGCTGGTGGCTATTTGGGCGTCCACTTCTTTTTGCAGGGCGACTACACGTTCCCGCTGGTTTTGAAGATTAGTCTTCATTTCAGATAATTCTGCTGTAGTCTGACGAATCTGAGTGGAAGTCTGTTGCAGGTCGCGATAACGTTCCTGATACTTGTCTAGCACAGCCTGATCCCGTCCTATAATAATTTGGTAATAATCATACAGTACAAACAGGTCTTTGAATGACCTGGCTCCCAGGACCGTCATGAGAAGACTGTCACGTTCACCGGTATAGTAGGATCTTACCACAGCCCCGGCCCGATCTTGCTGAATATGTATCTGCTGTTCCTGTTCCTGAAGCTGGATGGATAATGTCTCGTATTGTTGAGCCAGCTGCTTCTGCCTTTCTGAGATGCGTTCGATTTCATGATCGATTTCGACGATGGATAGACTTTTTTGCAATATTTCACGTGTATCCTCGGGTGAAGACTCTCCATAGGCATAAGTTGATGGTAGTTGAAGAAATACAATGATGCATAATATAAAGGCGTTAATGCCGTATTGACGTTTCACCGATCATTCTCCTTTCTACTTCTTAAATGACAATAGTACAGGCTTGTTGTCTTCCAGACAATATATGAAACAAATACGTGAAATATCCTTAGTGGTTACATAACACCACGAACCATCATTTAATCTGAACATAACAAAAAAGCAACCCGACTGATGCCGGATCACTTTGATGTTGCAGGTGGATTAGAGCGGCAACCCCATTTGGAATACGGTCCAGTAGCTGAACCCCGAGAATGTCACGATCATATAACCCCAGAAGAGCAATATGTACGTTCGTTCAGTAAATTTCAAGTATCCCAAAATGACAAAAAACGCAGTCTGCAGGAAAAAAAGCAAAGCCATTTCGACCAGATCTCCCGCAAAAGCCATCAGGCCAATCGCAAGCGTGAAGAACCCGAGTACCCGAAACATGCGTGCCACGGTAAATCCTCCTCTCCTAAGTGCGATCATAGATTGTCTACACAACATTATACCGGGAAAGGAAAAACGTGTAAACAAAATTGGATATGAAAGCGAATTCTTTTTTTTGCCCTGTAGCAAGTAAAGCAGGAGTAGTTTTACATATGTTACGTATGAGCAAGCCTAAATGTGGAAATACATTTTAGTATGAAATCAATTCTATGAACTCTATGAGAGGCATAAGAATGAATGAAGCAGCTTTTATACCTAATTCACATACCGGGCTTCCGGTAATGCGGACGGTTATTTTAGGATGTTGTTAGGAGGGTATTATAGCATGACTGCAGTGAGACAGGATGCTTGGAGTACAGAAGACGATTTGATATTAGCTGAGGTTACTTTGCGTCATATTCGGGAAGGTAGCACACAACTGGCCGCTTTTGAAGAGGTAGGCGAAAAAATAGGCAGAACTTCTGCCGCATGCGGTTTTCGCTGGAACAGCTGTGTACGTAAAAAGTATGAGTCTGCTATCAGTAACGCCAAGGCACAACGGCAAAAACGTAGTTATCTCAGAAAGCAGCCGGCTATGCTGGGACCGCAGGTTGCAGCTCTGTCTACACTGGATACCGAAGAACATCTGTATAAATCAGATGGGATCTCGGACGATTCATTATCTATGGATGCTGTAATCCGCTTCCTGCGACAATGGAAAGGAACAGTGCAGGAGAGCAGTCGTCAGCTCAAGATGCTCGAGAAGGAGCTTCGGGAGAAAGAAGATGAATTGCTTGAACTACGGTGCGAGAATGACCGTCTCTCCAAGGAAGTGAACGAAGTACAAACGGATTACCGTGTGGTGAATGACGATTACAAAGCTTTGATTCAGATTATGGATCGGGCTCGCAGACTCGCATTTTTGTCTGAAGAAGAAGAGGAACTCAAAACACGTTTCAAGATGGATGCCAACGGGAACCTGGAACGAATTGAATAGCAAGAACAGGCCTTTGATTTGCAAAAGTCAGATATAGACCCGCCACACCTCCGTTACGTAACGGCAGGTATGACGGGTTTTTAGTTTGGTGATTTTGTTCTATTATAGATAAGAGAAGAGCAACTACTGAAGCGGAGAGGAGTGCATCATATGATCATTGACATCGTAGGAGCGGGGTCACTGGGACTTTTGTATGGCGGAAAACTGCTGGCAGCAGGTAACGAAGTTCGATTTTGGACCAGAACATCCGCTCAGGTAGATTTACTAAGTCGTGATGGAGTAACGATCGTGGAACAAGACGGGAAGATACATATTCAACCAGATCAGATACAGGCAAAACCGATAAACGAGCTGTCGGACACATGGGAGCGCACGCCTGGAGAGTGGTTATTGCTCATGGTTAAGCAAACAAGCATTGACGAGTTCATTCATGAGGTTGGTCCATTGAAAGATCATGTGATAAACATCGCGTGCTTCCAAAATGGGATGGGCCATCTGGAGAAATTACAAGCTGCTTTGCCGCATTCCCTTATATGCAGCGCGATTACAACAGAGGGTGCGAAGCGTGCCCAGTATCAGGTCACTCGGGCGAGTGCAGGTGAAACCAGACTGGGAAGGCGCAACATACCTATCGAAGCTCCTACCTCAATAGAGGAGGAGAGAACATTTACTCTTTCGAGACTTCTGCAGCAGGCAGGATTTGACTGTACAGTGTCGAATGAAATCGATAAGCTGATATACAGGAAACTGTTGATCAACGCGGTCATTAACCCGCTTACGGCATTATGGCGAATCCCCAATGGTGAATTGATCATTAAGGAAGATCGCAAGAAGCTTATGCGACAGTTATATGATGAAACACTGGTAATCTACTCAGCCAGTGGAATAAGGCTAGATCAGGATATGTGGGAGCAACTGATCGGTGTCTGTCGTTCCACAGCCACGAATACTTCCTCGATGCTTGCAGATGTTCTCCAAGGACGTGGCACAGAAGTCGGATCAATCAACGGACATATTGTAAGGATGGCACAAAAGTCAGGCCTTGCTGCACCTACACATGAAATACTGCTTCATCTGATTGAAGGAATGCAACCGGAAGGAGTGAGTTAATGGGACTTTTTATTGTATTGAGCATACTACCTTTTTTTCCGTTCTTTCTTGTATATTGGGGAATGTACATTTGGAAAAAAGACAAACGCACAGCGTTGCGAATGGCAATGGATGTAACCACTTTTTTTCTTGTATTTTCAGTTTCAGCGTTATTCAACTTAACATTTGACTCGAATTTTGGTTTTTATCTGACATTAATACTCATACTAGTAGCACTTGGATTCATCGGGGGTGCGCAAAATCGACTAAAAGGGAAGGTCGATAGGGGTAGAATGTTCCGGGCCGTATGGCGCATGTCTTTCGTCATCATGAGTTTCGGGTATATTTTGTTTACTTTATTTGGATTATTTAGATACTTCATGCAACAGATGTGAGGATACATAACGCAAAAGGGCTAAAAAATGTGTCGATTTTGTCGAAAACTGAAAAAAACATTACTTTCTGAAAAAGTAATGTAGATTTTTTTGACCGGTGGTTGTATAATCTATAAACATATAAACCATATCAATTTAGGGGGAACGTGTTAGATGAAAAGGAAAAGTCTATTAGTCCTTTTGACGCTGATTTTGGCGTTCGGTACCGTACTTGCAGCGTGCGGATCGAAAAACGAAGGCACAGGTAACACCGATACTGGTTCTGCAAACGAAGGAAATGGTCTTGCTAAAGATCAAATCTTGAAAATCAACCTGTCAGCTGAACCTCCTACGTTGGACCCGGCTCAAGCAAAAGACAGCCAAACCAACACAGTTTTGAAATTCTTGTATGAAGGTCTTGTACGCATCGATGCTGATGGTAAAGAACAAGCAGGCGTAGCTAAAGACTGGACAATCTCCGAAGATGGTTTGAAATATGTTTTCAACCTGAACCCGGAAGCTAAATGGAGCAACGGTGATGCAATCACTGCCGAAGACTTTGTTCGTTCTTGGGAACGTGCTTTGAAACCGGAAACAGCTTCTCCATATGCTTACCAATTGTACTACATCAAAGGCGCTGAAGGTTACAACCTCAGCAAAGACGAAACATACACTGGTACTAAAATCACAGAGTTCTCACAAGTAGGCGTTAAAGCTACTGATGCGAACACACTGGAAGTAACGTTGGAAAACCCAACACCTTACTTCTTGGGTCTGACAGCATTCTACACGTACTACCCAGTACATGCATCTGCTGACACGAATGACAAATTCTTCACAGACTACAAAAACATGATCGTTAACGGACCATTCGTAATGGATCAATACGCTAAAGGTCAAAAAATTGTTGTGAAGAAAAACGATGGCTATCATGCAGCTGCCGACATCAAATTGGCTCAAATCGATATGTCCCTGACTAACAGCAGTGCTTCTGAACTGCAAGCTTACAAATCAGGACAATTGGACTACACTGGTGCACCTAACGGTGAAATTCCATCCGATCAAATTCCTTCTGTAAAAGCGGAATTGCCGGACGAGTTCAAAGCTACTGGTATTGCAAGTACGTACTACTATCAGTTCAACGTAAATGAAGCACCATTCAACAACGTTAAAATCCGTAAAGCATTTGCAATGTCCATTAACCGTCAACTGATCGTTGACAAAGTAACACAAGGTGGACAAATTCCAGCATTCGGCTTTGTACCTCCAGGTATCCGTGGTGAAAACGGCGAGTTCCGTGATGAGCACAAAGACGATTACTTCACTGAAAATGTAGAAGAAGCTAAAGCATTGCTTGCTGAAGGTATGAAAGAAGAAGGTTACACAACATTGCCAGCTGTTACTTTGATCTACAACACAAGTGACGGTCACGCGAAAATTGCGTTGGCAATTGCTGATATGTGGAAACAAAATCTTGGTGTTGACGTGAAATCAGAAAACCAAGAGTGGGGCGTATTCCTTGAGAATCGTCAAAACCAAAACTTCCAAGTCGCTCGTGCAGGCTGGTCTGCTGACTACAACGATCCATACAACTTCTTGGAAATGTGGACTACTGGAAACACAAACAATGATTCCAAATTCAGCAACGAACAGTATGACAAAGATGTTAAAGACACTGTGAAATCTGCTGATCCAGCTGCACGTATGGCTGCATTTGCTGACGCTGAGAAAATCCTGATTCAAGATGAAATGGGCGTTATGCCAATCTATTACTACACTAACGTATCTTTGACTAAGCCTTACCTGAAAGACGTACAACTTGATTTCAGTGGAGCTATTGACTTCACTCGTGCATATCTGGAAGAGAAATAAGTTGTTCTGAAGTCTAATATGATTACTTCGGGATATATATGTGGAATTCCATATATATCCCGATTTTTTTGTATGTGCACCGATTTTCCTTATAATTCTTGAAATTTCCGATAAATGGATTGGACTTTATTTCTGTCTAATTCTACAATCGATTTGTATACAAAATATTGTTTGTGGAGGTGTGCAAGGGTTGGTTAAGTACGTTTTGAAAAAACTACTATTTATGCTGCTATCGCTTTTCATACTCGCATCGATGACTTTCTTCCTGATGAAGGCCATTCCTGGTGACCCTTTTACATCCGAGAAAAAAGTATCACCTGAAATCCGTGCACTCTTGGAAACCAAGTATGGACTGGATAAGCCGATGTATGAACAATACCTGAAGTATATGGGTGGAATTGTCAAAGGAGATTTCGGGGTTTCAATGAAATATTTGAATCGCGATGTGTCCAGTATGATTGCTGAAACATTCACTGCTTCACTGAAGCTTGGTATCTTTGCGATCATTATCTCCATTGTTGTTGGTGTATTGCTGGGTCTTCTCGCAGCAGTCTATCATCGCAAATTAATTGATGATGTCACAATGGTCATAGCTGTCATAGGTATTGCTGTTCCGAGCTTCTTGCTCGCATCATTACTACAGTATCTATTTGCCTTCAAATTGGGATGGTTCAACGTTATGGGCTTCGACGGACCACTTGACTATGTTCTCCCAGTTGCAGCATTGTCTGCATCACCAATTGCCTTTATCGCACGATTGACTCGTTCAAGCATGCTGGAAGTTTTACATGCAGATTATATCAAAACAGCTAAAGCCAAAGGTTTGAAATGGCCAGCGATTATGTTTAAACACGTTGTAAGAAACGGTATTCTACCGGTAGTAACTTATGTTGGTCCAATGACAGCGAATATCATCACAGGTTCCGTTGTAATTGAACAGATCTTTAACATCGGGGGAATTGGTAAAGTATTCGTAGAAAGTATCACAAACCGGGATTACACCATGATTATGGGAATCACGATTTTCTATGGTATTCTCCTCATGTTGGCACGTTTCCTAACAGATATTGCTTACGTGCTGATCGATCCTAGAATTAAGCTGGAAAGCCGGAAGGGGGCATAACGTTGTCTGGCACGAATAATAAAAAGAATGAAACGGCGAACACTAACCTGACTAGTCAGGCAGCGGTTAAACCGCAAGAAAGTGTATCCCTTTTTAAAGATGCCATGTACAGACTTGCAACCAATAAGGCTGCTATGATAAGTCTGGGTGTATTGGTTCTTGTCGTGATTTTCTCTTTGATTGGTCCAACTTCTTTGTTTACAAGTTATAATTACTATTCAAATGATTTGATGAATGCCAACGCAGCGCCTAGTGCCGAGCATTGGTTCGGTACGGATGAACTTGGTCGTGATGTATGGGTAAGAACATGGGTTGGTGCACGTGTATCCCTTACTGTAGGTTTGGCAGCAGCTCTGATTGACCTTGTTATTGGTGTAATCTATGGTGCTATTATGGGTTACTATGGCGGACGTGTTGATGGTATCATGAACAAGTTCTCCGAAATCTTGTATTCCCTGCCTTACATGCTCGTTGTTATCTTGTTGCTGGTTGTATTGGAACCAAGTCTGACAACCATCATCATTGCCCTCACCATTACAGGCTGGATCAGTATGTCTTGGATTGTACGTGGTGAGATTATGCAACTCAAAAACAGAGACTTCATTCTCGCGGCACGCTCCATGGGTGCAAGTACAGGACGTCAATTGTTCCGTCACTTGTTGCCAAATGCAGTGGGTCCGATTATCGTAACTTTGACATTGTCTATTCCTAACGCAATCTTTGCAGAGGCGTTTCTGAGCTTCCTCGGACTTGGTGTATCTGCACCGAGATCATCCCTAGGATCCATGATCAATGACGCACTCACAGGCTGGACGCTGTATCCTTGGCGGATGTGGTTCCCGGCAGGTCTGATGGTTCTGACTATGCTTGCATTTAACTTGCTCGGTGACGGTCTGCGCGACGCACTCGATCCGAAATTACGTAAATAGAAATAGGAGGTGGGATTATGGAGCCGATTTTAACAGTCAAGGACTTGAGCGTGTCATTCTCAACGCGCTCTGGTGAATTTGATGCCGTTAAAAATGTGAGTTTTGAAATTGGCAAAGGAGAGACGCTGGGGATCGTAGGTGAATCTGGTAGTGGTAAGAGTGTTACCGCCCAAACCATCATGAAATTGATTCCCTCCCCGCCTTCGAAGGTCAAAAGCGGAGAAATTACTTTTCACGGGCAAGACCTGCTGAATAAGACAGACAAACAAATGGAAGCGATTCGTGGTAAAGATATCGGTATGATCTTCCAAGATCCAATGACTTCTTTGAATCCTACCATTAAAATTGGTAAACAAATTACCGAAGTATTGCGCAAGCACCAAAACATGTCCAAACAAGCAGCGGATAAAGCTGCGTTGGAAATGTTGGAACTTGTAGGTATCAAAAATGCGGCTATTCGCATGAATCATTACCCACACCAATTCTCTGGTGGTATGCGTCAGCGTGCCATGATTGCGATTGCGCTTGCTTGTCGTCCATCCCTTCTGATTGCGGATGAGCCGACAACTGCACTTGACGTTACAATCCAGGCTCAAATTCTGGATGTAATGAAAGATATGCAGCAAAAGCTTGGAACATCAATCATGCTCATTACGCATGACCTTGGTGTTGTAGCAGGTATGTGTGACCGTGTTGTTGTTATGAAAGAAGGCGAAGTTGTTGAAACAGGAACAACTGCTGAAATCTTTAGTAATCCTCAACATCCATATACGATTAAATTGCTGAATGCTTTACCTCGCCTGGACGAGCCCAAAAAGGAAAAACCAGCTCCAGCTGGTATTATCAAAGGCAGCAACAAGCCTCTGGTGCAAGTGAAAAACTTGAAACAATACTTTAATTTGGGCAAAGGTAACATTCTCAAAGCGGTCAATGATGTAAGCTTTGATATCTTTGAAGGTGAAACACTTGGCGTTGTAGGCGAGTCCGGCTGTGGTAAATCCACAACAGGTCGTACTATTCTGCGTCTTTATGAGCCAACTGGTGGAAATGTTAACTTTAACGGAACGGATATCTACAAGTTGTCCCCGCGCAAAATGAAAGAAATGCGTAAAGATATGCAGATGATCTTCCAAGATCCATATGCATCCCTTAACCCGCGTTTCAACGTAATGGATATTATCGGGGAGTCCCTTGATATTCATGGTCTGGCTTCCAGCTCTAAAGAGCGTAAGAGACGAGTGGAAGAGTTGCTTGATCTGGTAGGTTTGAATCCAAGTCATGCACTTCGTTATCCACATGAATTCTCTGGTGGTCAAAGACAACGGATCGGGATTGCGCGTGCACTTGCTGTAGACCCTAAATTCATCATCTGTGATGAGCCATTGTCTGCACTGGATGTATCCATTCAGGCGCAGGTCGTTAAATTGCTTGAAGAACTTCAGCAACGTCTCGGCTTGACATACCTGTTTATTGCGCATGACTTGTCCATGGTTAAACATATCAGTGACCGTGTAGCTGTAATGTACATGGGTAAAGTGGTTGAACTCGCAGAAAGTGAAGAATTGTATGCGAACCCTATTCACCCTTATACCAAAACATTGCTTTCAGCGATCCCTGTGCCTGATCCGGAAGTGGAAGCGAACAAACGTCGCATTTTGCTGCCGGATGAGCATATGAGTCCGATTCAGAATGGATCTGGCGGTCCTGCAAATGACCCGTACAACCTGGAAAATGCTCAATTGATTGAGGTTTCCAAAGGTCATTGGGTTGCAGAACCTTACGTATAATAGAAATATTAAAGTGATATGCTATTATTGATGTATTATGTGCCGCCGACTCGTTCGGCGGTTTTTTTCGTTTTTTAATTACTTTCTTTTGACGAAGCGCCCCTGAATTCGGTACAATCAAGAAAGGCTCTTTGAAGCAGAATAGGAGGCAGACCTCATGAACGGTATTACCGAGGCACTCCGCAGCGGATCAAGACTTGCAGAAGATTATATCTGTTCAAGAGATGCTGCGCGTGTCCTTTACGAGTATGACATTCGCTGGGAATCAGGACTTCAGGCACGTGCCGAGTGGCTGGACCAATCGGAAAACACACGTATTGATCGTCTTGATCTGGCAGAGTATTTACGTATATATAATAAACGGGTGAACGACCATGGAGAGGTTCATGCGTCCATCACACGTCTTGCAGAACAAGGTGCATTGGTGGTTACAGGAGGACAGCAAAGTGGTTTGCTAACCGGACCACTGTTTGTCATATACAAAGCCGCCAGCGTAGTGGCAGCTGCGCGTGAAGCTGAAGAAAGACTTCAACGCCCGGTCGTTCCCGTATTCTGGATCGCGGGTGAAGACCATGACTGGGATGAAGTTAACCATACGTATCTGCCTGATCACCAGGGAGACATGAAGAAAGTCAAGTTGCAAGGACGATTCACAGGAAGGGATTCTGTGAGTAATGTTCATGTGGATACGCAGCAGTGGATGAGTGTACTCGAGCAGGTTGAACATCTGTTGCCTGATACGATACATAAACCAGGATTGATGAAATGCATTACTGAGATCCATCAATCCAGTTCGAATCTGAGTGATGCCTTTGCCCGCATGATATCCGCTTTGTTTGCCAGCAGTGGACTTGTACTAATGGATGCATCAGATCCGGACTTACGCAGGCTGGAACAGCCCATATTTGAACGACTCATCCGACAAAATGAAGTGTTACGTAACGCTTACACACAAGGATCTTCGTTAGTACAACAAGCTGGTTATGCTATGCCTGCCGAAGTGGCTGAGGATGGAGCCAATCTGTTTTATATCCATGAAGGCACACGTTTGCTTTTGCTGCTTAAGGATGGCTTGTATGGCGATCGTAAAGGGCTGGTTTCTTTCACAGAGGAGCGTCTGCTTCAGGAACTGGAAGAGCATCCCGAGCGCTTCAGTAACAACGTATTGACGCGGCCATTAATGCAGGATTCCGTTCTACCAGTAGCCGCTGTTATTTTGGGTCAAGGTGAAATTGCATATTGGGGTTTGACTCGCGAAGCGTTCCGTCAGTTCGGACTGCAAATGCCTATTTTGTTGCCACGCTTGTCTTTCACCGTTATGGAAGATATTCATGATAAACATATGAAGCAATATGGACTTTCTTTTCAGGATGTTCAATATGATATGGAAGATAAGAAGGAACAGTGGCTCGCACAACAGGAGACGTTCCAAGTAGATGAACAATTTGATAAGGTTCAGGAAGCATTTCTGGATCTGTATGGCCCATTGTTAGATGAAATTACGGAAATCCATCCGGGGTTGGAACGAATTGGAGATACCAACTTGAATAAAATCAACGAGCAAATGCAGTATCTCAAACAGCAGACTCAAAAAGCCATTGAGGATAAACATAATGTAAGTCTAAGGCATTGGAACGGCATTCAAAACTCTCTATTCCCGACGGGCAAACCGCAGGAACGAGTACATAATGCACTCTTTTACCTGAATCGTTATGGCACCGAGTGGATCGATGAACTGATTAAGGCTTCAAGCGAATTCCGTGGAGAGCACAAGGTTATTGCACTGTAGAGACCCTTTATAATAGAAGAAACACATAAACGAGGAGGACGTGAAATGACTACACCTGCATTGCAAAACAGTATTGTTAAAGATATGGGACTCGCTTCAGAGGGGCATTTGAAAATTGATTGGGTAGAGGCGCACATGCCGGTATTGAACCGTATTCGTCGCCAGTTTGAACAGGATCTTCCTTTTAAAGGTTTGAAGGTTGCTATTTGTCTTCATCTGGAGGCAAAAACAGCTTACTTGGCAAAAGTGATCCAAGCCGGCGGGGCAGAAGTAACGATTACGCACAGTAACCCATTGTCTACACAAGATGATGTATGCGCAGCATTGGTAGAGGATGGCGTTACCGTATATGCGAAGTACAACCCGGAACCTGCGGAATTCAAATCACTGCAGCTTCGTGCACTTGAGGTGAAACCTGATCTCATTATTGATGATGGCGGAGACTTCGCAACCATTATTGCATCCGAGCGTCCTGACCTCGCAGCGACGATTCGCGGAGGAGCAGAAGAAACGACAACGGGCATTATTCGTTTGAAAGCATTGGCGAAAGAAGGCCAATTGAAATTCCCGATGGTGGCAGTTAATGACGCATACTGCAAATATCTGTTTGATAATCGTTATGGCACAGGTCAATCCGCATTTGACGGTATTATTCGTACAACCAATCTGGTTATAGCAGGGAAAAATGTAGTAGTAGCCGGATATGGTTGGTGTGGTAAAGGGGTAGCGATGCGCGCCAAAGGTCTTGGAGCGAATGTGATCGTAACCGAGATTGATCCAATCAAAGCGGTAGAAGCACACATGGACGGATTCCGGGTCATGACGATGGTGGAAGCCGCCAAGTTGGGCGATTTCTTTATCGCAGTTACAGGTAATAAGGATGTTATCACGGGTGAACATTATGATGTGATGAAGGACGGAGCAATCCTGAGCAATGCAGGTCACTTTGATGTTGAAGTGAATAAACCTGAACTGGCTAAACGTTCGGAATCAATTCGCACAGTTCGCCGCAATATTGAGGAATATCGTTTCAAAGATGGTCGTAAAATGTACCTTCTTGCAGAGGGTCGTCTGGTGAACCTGGGTGCAGCAGATGGTCACCCTGCCGAAATCATGGATACGACGTTTGCTCTACAGGCGCTTGGTCTGCGTTATGTGAGTGAAAATTATGCTGAACTAGGTAAAAACGTTGTTAATGTACCTTATGATATCGACCAACAGGTTGCCAGCTATAAACTTGAGAGCCTGAATATTGGCATTGATTCCTTGTCAGCAGAACAGGAAAGATACCTGGATAGCTGGAAATTTTAAGCACTATCCAATAATTACAAGCTGATGAAATGATTCAAAGGGTATAGAATGGTTTATTGATGATTGATATGGCTCATGTGCGGGTAGACATACGATTGCCCGTATACGGGAAACGTCTTTGATCCTGAGTGACAGGATCAAAGACGTTTTTTTATGCTGAAAAATTAAAAAATCAAAGAATGCAAGAAGGGTTTTGATTTTTTTGTGCGAATCTATTATGCTTAGGTGGTGGAAAGTGGGGCAAAGTGGGAGAAACGGGTGAGGAGTGAGTGGGCCAATGTTTATGGGGGAGTTCCAACATAGCATTGATGATAAGGGTCGGGTTATCATTCCGGCTAAATTCCGCGAATCTCTGGGACCTTCTTTCGTTGTCACACGGGGTTTGGACCAGTGTCTTTTCGTGTACCCCATGGAGGAGTGGGGGGTCATGGAACAGAAGCTCAAAGCACTGCCATTGATGAAATCTGATGCACGTGCGTTTACCCGGTTTTTTTTCTCGGGTGCAACCGAATGTGAACTGGACAAACAGGGCAGGGTAAATCTGCCGGGCAATTTAAGAGAGTATGCCAAGCTGGACAAGGATTGTGTTGTTCTTGGCGTGTCGAACCGGGTGGAGATTTGGAGCAAAGGCATATGGGAGAGTTATTTCAATCAATCCGAAGAAGCATTCAACGACATTGCCGAAAAGCTGGTCGATTTTAATTTTGATTTATAAAGTCAGGAGGGGTGCAGGTTGTTTCACCACATAACCGTACTCAAAGAAGAGGCAACAGAGGGATTAAACATCAAGCAGGACGGTATATACGTGGACTGCACTTTAGGCGGTGGCGGACATAGCTCCGTGATTGCATCCAAGCTCGGTCCAGGGGGACGTCTGATCGCACTTGATCAGGATGATTGGGCTTTGGATAATGCTCGCGAGAAGCTCGCTGCCTATGGAGAACGTGTAACATTGGTGAAAACCAATTTTAGAGATCTGGAACAGGTACTCAAGGATCTGGATGTACCGATGAAGGATGGCGTACCACAGGTCGATGGTATCTTGTACGACTTGGGTGTGTCATCTCCGCAATTTGATGAAGGAGAACGTGGATTCAGCTACAATCACGATGCTCCGCTCGATATGCGAATGGACCAGGATGCAATGCTGACGGCCAAAGAGATTGTGAATGAATGGCCAGAAGAAGAGATTGCTCGAATTTTGTATCGCTATGGCGAAGAGAAGTTTTCGAGAAGAATTGCTCGTGTTATCGTCGGAAAACGAGCTCAGGCTACCATTGAGACGACTGGTGAACTAGTGGAACTGATCAAGGAAGGCATACCGGCCGCAGCTCGCCGTACCGGTGGACATCCTGCCAAACGCAGCTTCCAGGCATTACGGATTGCCGTCAACGATGAGTTGGGGGCGTTTGAAGAAGGCCTACATCAGGCTGTTCGTTGTCTGGCACCAGGAGGACGTGTATCTGTTATTACCTTCCACTCCCTTGAGGATCGGATATGTAAACAGATTTTAAGCAGTTATCTGGAGAAATGTACATGTCCACCCGATTTTCCATTGTGTGTATGTGGGGGCAAGGGGTCCCTGCGTTTAATTAACAGAAAACCGCTGATTCCAACGGAAACGGAATTGGCCGAAAATTCACGTGCTCGTTCAGCCAAGCTGCGCGTAGCCGAGAAATTGTAGATCAAGAGTGGAGGAGAGAATCGGAGTATGGCATATACACGTGGTAATCTCGCCGTAAAAGAGAAAGCGTCCCAGGAACGTGTGACCCAGCAACGATACAAAGAAACCACCAAAGTGGTGACCCGTCGTACGGGTCTTCCGGCACGCGAGAAAATTTTGTATCTGATTACCCTGGTTGCAGTGATCCTTGTTGGAGGAGCCTT
Source organism: Paenibacillus sp. SZ31 (assembly GCF_012912005.1). GTDB lineage: Bacteria > Bacillota > Bacilli > Paenibacillales > Paenibacillaceae > Paenibacillus. Next base: position 171,347 of record NZ_JABBEA010000010.1, on the reverse strand, counting down.
GATGTCTCGTTATGCTCATATCTATGATCTGAACAAGCAGGCACAGTCCACTATTTCGGATATCAAGGGGTATGAGAAGACGATTGCAGACCTGCAAGTGGAAAAAGAAACATTGAACAACCAGGTCATCGAAAATGCAAAACAACTTGGGTACGTTGAAGCTTCAGGTAAGGATGTCATTTTTGTACCTCGCTCAACAAGTACGAAATCAACAGGTACTGAATCGTCCTCGAATACAGCAAGCAGTAAGTAAAGAGGTGTTCCGATGATAAAAAGAATAAAGATGCGCACGTTGCTAATAGGGGGATGTATTACCCTCTTTTTTCTTGTACTCGTAACCCGAATCTTTTTCATTCAAGTTGTGAATGGCGGTGTATGGCAGGAACGGGCGGCTGGTCTGGTAGAGCGGGAACAGACGATTAAGGCTGCGCGTGGTACGATTACGGATCGCAATGGTAACGTGTTGGCTACCGATGCGCCTGCATACACGGTTTCGGTCAATCCCCTCTTGATCGATGAACTCGGCATACAGGATGTCGTCACGGAGAAACTCTCTACCCTTCTAGGGAAAAATGAGAGTGAGATGCGTGCTCTGGTCACAGCCAAAAATAAAGATGGAATTTTCTATCAGCAACGTGAAGTGCGCAGTGAAGGATATAAAATCAGTCCTGAGCTTGCTGCAAAAGTCAATGAGCTGCGTGAAGAACTGCAAGATGAATATAAGGCGCGTAATGCAATCGTAATGGCTCAAGAGTCGAAGCGTTTTTACCCTGAAGAAACACTTGCTTCTCATCTCTTGGGATATATGAGCCGTGACGGGAAAGCTGTCAATGGACTCGAAGTCTCATATGATGAAGCACTGACAGGTACAGACGGGTATCTGAATTATCAGAAGGATGCCAAAGGCATTAAACTTCCGGATTCACAGGATAACTATCTGCCACCTCAGAACGGGAAAAACCTCACACTGACCATCGATGATACGATCCAGTTCTACATTGAGGATGCTATGAAAGAAGCGGTCGCCAAGTATAACCCACTGAGCATGACGGTTATTGCTGCGGACCCGAACACGATGGAGATTCTGGGGATGGCGAACTGGCCGACCTTTAACCCTAATACGTATGGGAGCACACCTGATCAAAAGAACTTTATTAATCATGCGACGCAATCCATCTATGAGCCGGGTTCTACATTCAAAATCGTTACACTGGCAGGGGCTGTGGAAGAAAAACTCTTCGATCCCAATGCAAGTTTTGAGTCCAAGCGCATGTATATTGGCGGTTTCCCGATTAGTGATAATGGTCATTCCTATGGTTGGATCTCTTATCTCGAAGGTGTCAAACGGTCAAGTAACATTGCCTTTGTTAACTTGGGTTACAACATGCTTGGTGGTGAACGTCTGCGTCATTACATAGACGAATTCGGTTTTGGCAAAAAGACAGGTATTGATCTGCCGAGTGAAGCTGCTTCACCGATCAAGCCACTGGTCTACAAATCCGAGATTGCTACCGCAGCTTACGGTCACGGTCTTGTACAGGTAACACCAATTCAACAGGTCGCAGCAATCTCTGCGATTGCTAACGGTGGTAAGTTACTTGAGCCGCACCTGGTGAAGGAGATCAAGAATCCGAATGATGGGACCGCGGAAGTGATCAAACCCAAAGTTGTTCGTCAGGTGATCTCCAAAGAATCTTCCAAACTGGTGAGTGGTTATCTGGAACAAGTGGTTGCAGACCAAACGATTGGTACGGGTCGTAACGCCTATATTGAAGGTTACCGTGTAGCTGGTAAGACGGGTACAGCAAGGAAGGTCGTTAACGGGCAGTACAGTAAGTCGAAAGACGTTGTATCGTTTATTGGATTTGCACCCGTGAATAATCCGAAGATTGCTATACTTGTTGTCATTGACCAACCGGACGGAACCAACATTGGGGGAGGAACTGCGGCTGCCCCGGTATTCAAAAAAATCGTGAGCCAAACTCTTCAATATATGGGAGTTCCCAAGGATACAGCTAAAACCGCTGACAAAAAGTCAAAAGAAGTGCCTGTCGTGCAAGCCAAGGCACCTGACCTGAGTGGCAAGACAGCCAAACAGGCCAGAAGCCAACTTCTAAGCGCAGGTATTGCTTATGTAACTCTTGGTCAAGGTGATAATGTGATTAGGCAGTACCCTGTTGCCGGAGCATCCATGAATCCAGGTCAACGAATCTATCTGCTTACGGAAGAAAGCAGCAAGATGAAGGTTCCTGATCTAACAGGTGAATCTCTCCGGGATGCTCTTGAAGTGCTTTCTCTCATGAAAGTGGGAGTAACGGTCAAGGGTGAAGGGTATGTCGTGAAGCAAACTGAGCAAGTAGCAGGCGAGCAGAGAACCGTACAGTTGAATTTGCAGACTGCCAAAGCCGCAGTTACCGGCATAGCAGATGAGGCTCCAGTCTCTTCTGATCCGTCCTCAGAAACCGAAGAGAAGGAACAAGACGCTTCGGGAGCAGAAGGTAAAACCGACGGAAAAGACGAAACAGATAACAATAAGGCTCCTGCCAGTGAATCCGAATCCTCTGATGAACCAGCAACAAATGGGGCTTCACTACCATAGGGAGCTCTGACAGCTTGTTCTAACCCCCGGTTGTCCTGAATATTCATGAATGGAACGAGATCATGATTTTGGGACGAGTGGGGGGATCTTTTCGTGAAGGGATCAAGCGTAAATCTGCGTCGCAGGTTGCTATGGAGTTTAGTATTTTTAGTTTTGTTATTTTCGGCCTTGGTGATCAGGCTTGCTTATGTACAGCTCGGGCAAGGCCCTGAATTGTCAGCAAAAGCAGAAGAATCTTGGCGTCGTAATATTCCTTACTCTGCCAAGCGAGGAGAGATCCTCGATCGAAATGGGACCTCTCTGGCCTATAATGTGACAACACCGACCATTATGGCTATCCCGGCACAAGTCAAGGAAGCTGAGACAACAGCCAGAGCGCTGGCTCCATTGCTGGGGATGACGGAAGAGAAAGTGCTGGCAACCATCAAGAAACGAGAACTCATTGTACGATTACAACCCGGCGGCCGCAAAATTACGATGGATAAAGCTCAGCGCATCCGTGATTTGAAGCTTCCGGGTATCGTTGTTGCTGAGGACAATAAACGTTTTTATCCCTATGATGATCTGGCAGCCCATATTCTCGGATTTACGGGGATTGATAATCAAGGCTTAACGGGTGTTGAGAAGAAATATGATGATAAGCTGAATGGTTTGAATGGCAGTGTGTCCTACTTGTCCGATGCGGCCGGAAGGCTAATGCCGGGCTCATCCGAGAAGTATGTGGAACCGAAGGACGGCCTTAACCTCAAGCTGACCATTGATAAATCCATTCAGTCCATCATGGAGAGAGAACTGGACCAGGCCATGGTGAAGTTCCAAGCGAACTCAGCACTGGCTATAGCGATGAATCCCAAAACGGGTGAAATTTTGGGTATGTCGAGCAGGCCGGGATACGAACCGGCCGATTATCAGCAATATCCCGCGGAGATATACAATCGGAATTTACCGATCTGGATGACCTACGAACCGGGTTCCACATTCAAGATCATTACCTTGGCAGCAGCGCTTGAAGAGAAAAAGGTCAATCTGCAACAGGATCAATTTTTTGATCCCGGATATGTTGAGGTGGGTGGAGCGCGTCTGCGTTGCTGGAAAAAGGGCGGCCACGGAAGTCAGACTTTCCTGCAAGTTGTAGAGAACTCATGCAACCCGGGATTTGTAGCTCTGGGGCAGAGACTGGGAAAAGAATCGCTCTTCTCCTATATTAAAGACTTTGGCTTCGGTACCAAAACGGGAATTGACCTCAGTGGAGAAGCCAGTGGGATTTTGTTCAAACTGTCCAGAGTAGGACCTGTCGAACTTGCAACAACTGCTTTTGGTCAAGGTGTATCCGTTACCCCTATTCAACAAGTAGCGGCTGTGTCAGCGGCCATCAATGGGGGTAAACTTTACAAGCCATATGTTACGAAAGCGTGGGTCCATCCGGTTACGGGAGAAGTGATGGAAGAAGCCAAGCCGGAGCTGGTTCGTCAGGTGATCTCGGAGAATACATCCAAGCAAGTACGTGAAGCACTCGAGAGTGTTGTCGCGAAAGGTACTGGGCGTCCGGCATTCATTGATGGATACCGGGTCGGTGGCAAAACAGGTACAGCCCAGAAGGTCATCAACGGACGTTATTCCTCAACCGAGCATATCGTATCCTTTATCGGATTTGCACCGGCAGATGACCCTCAGATTGTAGTCTATACCGCAGTGGATAATCCCAAAGGAATACAGTTCGGGGGTGTAGTTGCCGCCCCGATTGTACAGAACATCCTTGAGGATGCGCTGCATTACATGAATGTTCCTGTTCGGAAGGATCAGGTCGCCAAAGAATACAAATATGGTGAGACCAAAATCGTGACGGTTCCAGATCTGACAGGAGCTACAGTCGAAGATCTGTATGAAGACCTGAACATGAATTTTATGCTGGCAAAGTCCGGCAGTGGCAAATATGTGATTAATCAGGCACCTAAGCCTGGGGCAAGGGTAGATCAGGGTTCAACCATCCGCATTTACATGGGGGATGTTCTGAACGATGCGCATGACCACACAAAGGATGAATAATGCGGCTTTGGAGCAGTTTGTGGCTTCAAGCGCAACAAAATTCATCCTAACGCGTTTCATTATTTGATTGTATTGACGATATTAATAAATACAGACATATGCTAAAACAGAAGTATAATTGGAAAAGTGAGGTTATTCATGTGCTTTTAAAACAATTTGCATCGATGCTGACCACCGCCCGTCTCGTGGGCGAATCGAATACAGAATGCCAAAACCTTCAGACAGATTCCCGGCAGGTAAAACCGGGTGATCTGTTTATCTGTCTTCCGGGACATACGGTAGATGGTCATGATTATGCAGAAAAAGCCGTCAATGCCGGTGCAGTTGCATTGGTGGTTGAACGTCAGCTGGATCTGCCTGTACCACAATTGCTGGTGAAGGACAGTCGGTTTGCGATGGCTGTTCTGGCAGATTTCTTTTTTGACTCGCCAAGCCAGAAGATGAATATGATTGGTGTAACGGGAACGAACGGCAAAACAACGACCACCTATTTGATTGAAAAAATCATGAGCGATTTTGGACGCAAGACGGGATTAATTGGTACCATTCAAATGCGGTATGACGGTCGCACCTACCCGATGTCAGGAACGACACCAGAGGCGCTTGATCTGCAGCGTAGTCTGCATGATATGGTTCAGAAGGGGACGGACTGCTGTGTTATGGAAGTTTCTTCTCACGCACTGGAACAAGGGCGAGTAAAGGGGACGAATTTCCGTACTGCGGTATTCACTAACCTGACGCAGGATCATTTGGACTACCACCATTCCATGGAGGAATATCGCGGGGCCAAAGGGTTGTTCTTTGCACGACTGGGTAACGGATATACCGAAGATGCTTCACAGCGTAAATTCGCTGTCATCAATGCAGATGATCCAGCTGCGGCTTATTTCATCTCTGTGACTGCGGCTGAAGTGATTACATATGGCATGGGTGAAGAGGCAGATGTGCGCGCATCCCAAATCTCAATTACCTCTCAGGGGACTTCTTTCCACGTGGATACATTTGCAGGCAGCACGGATATCCGCTTGCGCATGGTAGGTAAATTCAATGTGTACAATGCGATGGCAGCAATATCTGCAGCGCTGGTGGAAGGCGTTCCACTGGAGGAGATCAAGCGCAGTCTGGAGACGGTTCCGGGTGTGGATGGACGTGTTGAAGGAGTGGACGAAGGACAGCCATTTGCTGTTATTGTCGATTATGCCCATACACCGGATGGACTGGAGAATGTACTGCGGACGGTGAAGGAATTTGCTGAAGGACGTGTAATCTGTGTGTTTGGGTGTGGTGGTGACAGAGACCGTACCAAACGACCTCTCATGGGTAAGATTGCTGCGAAGTATAGTGATTTTGTACTCGTCACATCTGATAATCCACGGACAGAAGATCCGGATCTGATTCTCAAAGACATTGAACAGGGCCTGATTGAAGAATCCGTTCCTGCTGAACGTTATACGATGATTGTGGATCGGCGCCAAGCGATTCATGAAGCTATTGAAATGGCAAGCCCAGCCGATGTAGTATTGATTGCGGGCAAGGGTCACGAGACCTATCAGATTATCGGCACAACCAAAACCGATTTTGATGACCGAATCATAGCCAAAGAAGCGATAAGGGGCAAATCCAATTGATAAAAAGAACATTGGCACAATTGGCCGAGATGTGTGGAGGAACATTAAGTGACGTTGCTGCTCATGGCAATGTAATGGTCGAAGGGGTGTTTACCGATTCGCGTAAACCCCTGGGAGGCAGCTTGTTTATCCCGCTAGTGGGTGAAAGGTTTGACGGACACGAATTTGTGCAAGCCTGTCTAGAGAAGGGTGCCGCAGGAGCGATCTGGCAAAAGGATCATGGTATTCCGCCACAAGGAGCTGTCATTGTTGTTGACGACACACTTGTCGCACTGCAAGCACTCGCATCTGCCTATCTAACGGAGAATAAAGCTGCTGTTGTTGGCATTACAGGCAGTAACGGCAAGACGACAACGAAGGACATCGTGGATGCGATTCTCTCGGCGACGTTCAAAGTGCACAAGACACAAGGAAACTTCAACAACCATATTGGTTTACCATTGACTGTACTAAGCATGGACCCGGATACAGAGATTATCATTTTGGAGATGGGTATGAGTGGTCGCGGGGAAATTAACGATTTATCGGTTATTGCGCAGCCTGATGTAGCGATCATTACCAATATTGGTGAATCTCATCTGCTGCAACTGGGGTCGAGATTGGAGATTGCCAGAGCCAAAGCCGAGATTGCAGCGGGAATGAAACCGGACGGGTTACTGATCTACAACGGAGACGAGCCTTTAATTGCACAAGTCCTTGAAGAACCCGCAACGAAACAACCGGAGGGATTGCAGCGGTATACATTTGGTCTGCAAACCGATAATGATGACTATCCTACCGGACTCATGAATGCACAGAACGGGGTCGTTTTCACCACGAAACAGTCTGGAGACCATGCAATTACGCTCCCCCTGCTGGGAACGCATAATGTCGTTAACTGTCTGGCTGCCCTCGCTGTAGCCCGTCATTTTGGAGTGACTACGGAACAGATTGCTGCGGGATTGTCCCGCTTGAAACTGACAGGCATGCGCATTGAGGTTACGCAAGGCGTTAGTGGTCTGACCCTGCTGAATGATGCATACAATGCAAGTCCAACTTCCATGAAGGCCGCCATTGATGTATTAGAGGGTCTGAAAGGGTATCGCATGAAAGTGGCTGTGCTTGGTGATATGCTTGAACTCGGTCCTCAGGAGCAGGATCTGCATTACGGAATCGGAGAGTATATCACATCTGCCAAAATGGACATGGTGCTGGTATATGGTCCGCTATCAGCTAATATTGCTGAAGGAGCAAGAAAGCAAATGCCGGCTGAGGCTGTGCATGCTTTTATAGATAAAGAAGAAATGACCCGTTATCTTCTGGAAAAACTACATCCCAGAGACGTTGTCTTGTTCAAAGCCTCAAGGGGCATGAAGCTGGAGGACGTGGTCGAAGCACTACAAATAGCACCATTACAGAATCGAGTAGACTAGAGGGGTGAACCCATGGATTTTCAGGTATTACTGTTAACAATCGGCGTTTCATTTATTCTGGCGGTGATTGCTGCACCGCTCCTGATTCCGCTGTTACGACGCATGAAATTCGGACAGCAGGTTAGGGAAGATGGGCCTCAGAGCCATTTGAAAAAGAGCGGAACACCTACAATGGGTGGCGTCGTCATTTTAGTTGCGTTCACATTGGCCTTTTTGAAATTTTCAGCAGTCAAGAATACAGACTTTTATGTCTTGCTCGTGGCTACGCTGGGATTCGGGTTGATTGGTTTCCTGGATGATTACATCAAAATTGTGTTCAAACGCTCACTGGGACTCACTGCCAGACAAAAAATGCTGGGACAATTGTTCTTCAGTGCAGTGATGTGTTTCTTGCTGATCCAGAATGGGCACAGCACAGCCATCTCTATTCCGGGTACGTCATTCTCGTTCGACTGGACCGGATGGTTCTATTATCCGTTTGTCGTATTCATGATGCTTGCCATTACCAATGCGGTTAACTTTACCGATGGTTTGGATGGTTTGCTGTCCGGGGTAAGTGCCATTGCCTTTGGGGCGTTTGCCATTGTGGCGATGCAAGCCACGTCGATGCCGGCAGCTGTAGCTGCAGCTGCTATGATCGGAGCTGTGCTCGGTTTCTTGGTATATAACGCGCATCCGGCCAAAGTGTTTATGGGAGACACAGGTTCTCTAGGTATTGGCGGTGCAATTGGTGCGGTAGCGATTGTAACCAAAACAGAGCTTCTATTTGTCATTATTGGCGGTATTTTTGTCATCGAGATTCTGTCTGTTATTATTCAAGTGGTATCATTCAAGACTCGCGGCAAACGTGTATTCAAAATGAGCCCTATTCACCATCACTTTGAATTAAGTGGTTGGTCAGAATGGCGGGTTGTTATTACTTTTTGGGCGGTAGGCGCAATTTTGGCCGCTCTTGGACTTTATCTCAACAAGGGGTTGTAGATCATGAACCATCCTGAATCATATCGCGGACAACAAGTCGTCGTGCTCGGATTGGCCAAAAGCGGCGTACAAGTCGCCAAAGTACTGGACCGTGCCGGAGCGAAGGTTACAGTGAATGATAAAAAAGAGAGAGAACAGTGTCCCGAAGCTTCCGAATTGGAGGCTTTGGGAATTTCTGTTGTATGCGGAGGACATCCGGATGATCTGATTCACAGTGATGTGAAGCTGGTCGTTAAAAACCCGGGTATCCCATACCATGCTGCTCCTGTGCAGCAAGCTTTGGCATTAGGCATTGAAGTGGTGACAGAGGTTGAGGTCGCTTATCATCTATGTGCTGCACCCATGATTGGTATTACAGGCTCCAACGGGAAAACAACAACGACCACTTGGGTGGGAAAAATGTTGGAACATGCCGGTCTCAAACCGATCGTTGCCGGTAATATCGGAACACCACTCTGTGAAGCGGCAGAGCAAGCTTCTCCAGAACACTGGATGGTCGTCGAGCTTAGCAGTTTCCAACTCAAAGGAACGGCTGATTTCCGTCCGCGTATCGCCAGCTTGCTTAACGTTGCAGAGACGCATCTGGACTATCATGGGGGCATGGATGATTATGTGGCTTCCAAAGCTAAACTGTTCGCCAATCAGCAGCCTGATGACGTAGCCATCCTGAATTGGGATGATGCGGTATGTCGTGGTCTGGTTCCTTACATCAAAGGCAGATTGCTTCCTTTCTCAGTGACAGAAAAATTGGATACAGGTGTGTATGCAGATCCTCCTTATGTGGATGGAGAAGAGGATGATGTGAAGCGTCAGGTTATCTACGCGGATGAAAACGGAAATCTGCACATCATTATCGACATTGAGGATATTGGCCTTCCTGGGCGATTCAATGTGGAAAATGCACTGGCTGCTGTGGCTATCGCCGTAGCGGCAGGAGCTGATCCTGCGGTGCTGGCTGTTCCGCTTGCAGACTTCAAGGGAGTTGAACACCGACTTGAATATGTTCTAGAGCATAATGGATCTGCATACTACAACAACTCCAAAGCGACCAATTCGAAGGCTACGGTCATGGCCCTGAATTCATTCAAGGAACCGGTCGTGTTAATTGCCGGAGGGCTGGATCGTGGATCAGACATGATGGAATTGTTACCTTTGTTCCAAGAACGGGTAAAAGCTGTCGTTGCAATTGGAGAGACACGGACAAAAATTGCCAAGGTCGCGGAACTTGCCGGATTAAAGCAAATTAAGGTCGTCGATAATGAGGAGGACGCTGCCCGGACGTTAACCGTTGCTGTGCAGGAAGCATCGAAACTTGCCACTGCTGGTGATGTCGTTTTGTTATCCCCGGCATGTGCAAGTTGGGATATGTTTGCTTCCTATGAAGAGCGGGGACGCATTTTTAAAGAGGCGGCGCATAACTTGTAAGTAGGGGGGTGGAAAAGCCCCTACTTCCATGCAAGGGGTGGCCTCCTGATGAAACAGACGCGACCGGCACCAGATATTTGGTTGCTGACTTGTATTTTGGCATTGCTTGCCATCGGCATCATAATGGTATATAGCGCGGGCTCGGTGCTTGCCTTTCATGATTATGGCGATTCATTTTATTTTGTAAAAAGACAGGCCCTGTTTGCGGTGCTTGGGCTTGTGGCCATGTTCGTAACTGCTAATGTAGACTACCGGGTGTGGAGGAAATATGCCAAGCCAATATTGATTGCCTGTTTTATTATGCTCATTGCGGTGCTCATTCCTGGCATCGGAGTGGTTCGCGGCGGCGCACGTAGTTGGCTGGGTATAGGTTCGTTCGGTATCCAGCCCTCAGAATTCATGAAGCTGGGCATGATTTTGTTTCTTGCTCACTGGCTGGGCAAGGAGCCAGGCAAAATCAAGACCTTCACAACGGGGCTTCTGCCACCGCTGGGATTGATCGGTTTGGCTTTTGGTATTATTATGCTGCAACCTGATTTGGGGACAGGCACTGTGATGATGGGCGCATCGATGCTTATTATTTTTACAGCCGGAGCACGAATGAAACATCTAAGCTTGCTTGCTCTTGGCGGCGTAGCCGGATTTGCAGCGTTGATCGCAGCAGCCCCCTATCGGTTGCAGCGTATCACAGCGTTTTTGGACCCATGGTCCGATCCGCTGGGTGCCGGTTATCAGATCATTCAATCGTTATACGCGATTGGTCCAGGTGGTCTGGCGGGATTGGGACTGGGTATGAGCCGGCAGAAGTACAGTTATGTACCTGAACCGCAAACGGACTTTATTTTTAGTATTTTGGCCGAAGAACTCGGCTTTATAGGTGGAATGATTGTATTATTGTTGTTTCTGGTGCTGGTGTGGAGAGGAATGCGTGTAGCGATGACCGTCCCGGATGCCTTCGGCAGCCTGCTTGGTGTTGGTATCGTAGGTATGGTCGCCGTGCAGGTCATTATTAACATTGGTGTTGTCATTGGAATGATGCCAGTTACGGGTATTACCTTACCTCTGATCAGTTACGGCGGATCATCGTTAACCCTCATGCTCACAGCACTGGGCATTTTAGTGAACTTATCCCGTTATGCGAGGTGACTATGCGATGCGAGTCGTTCTTAGCGGTGGCGGTACGGGTGGACATATCTATCCGGCCGTTGCCATAGCAAGACAATGCGAGGCGGAGAACCCGGACTCGACATTTCTATATATTGGCGGAACCAGAGGGCTGGAAAGCAAACTGGTTCCTCAGGAAAATATTCCTTTTAAATCCATTGATATTACCGGTTTTCGGCGCAAATTGTCCATCGATAACCTGAAAACGGTCATGCGTTTCATCCAAGGTGTACGCAAGTCCAAAAAAATGCTGAAGGAATTCAAACCGGATGTTGTGATTGGTACGGGTGGATATGTGTGTGGACCTGTGGTGTATGCAGCAACAAAACTGGGGATTCCGAGTATAATTCATGAACAGAACGCCATTCCGGGTCTAACTAACAAATTTTTGATGCGTTATGTGGACACGGTTGCCGTTAGCTTTGAAGGTCTTGAAAAATCGTTTTCGGGTGCGAAAAAGGTGATCTACACCGGTAATCCGCGAGCGACTACGGTAGCTCAGGCTAGCCGTGATCGTGGTTTTGCCACGTTAGGTGTCCCGATGAACAGCCGTGTTGTTCTTGTGGTCGGTGGCAGTCGTGGAGCAAAAGCAATCAATAAAGCCATGGTGGACATGGCTCCAATGCTGGAACAGCTGGATGATGTACATGTGGTTTACGTGACAGGGGATACCTATTTTGATGAAACGCGTGAAGCTATTCGCAGTTCATTGGGTACGATGCCAAATCACCTGCATGTTCTGCCTTACGTGCACAATATGCCTGAGGTACTTGCTTGCACATCCTTGATTGTAAACCGCGCTGGAGCATCATTCCTTGCGGAGATTACATCACTGGGTATTCCTTCGATCCTGATTCCGTCACCTAACGTGACCAACAATCATCAGGAAGCCAATGCACGCAAGCTTGAAGGTGGAGGCGCGTCGCTCACGATGCTGGAGAAGGATCTTACAGGCAAAGTACTGTATGAAGCCATCGCCGGGATTATGAATGATGAACTCGGACGCAAACGAATGGCTGAAGCCTCCCGGAAACTGGGGAAACCGGATGCAGCTGAAGTACTTGTGCGTGAAATTCAGCGTCTTGCTGCACGCCGATAAAGTGCGTTTGTGGGCGATTGTCACACACAAGACGGGACTGACATAAGATACCGTATAAATCGTGACCATCGTTCCATGGCGCCAGAACACGGTCTGTAGCAACAGAACATATCGTGTTCATCGGTTTTGAAGCAAAGGAGGATGCACACATGCACCAGTGGATATCGATACTGTCCCAGCATAATGTTGGCAGAGTTCTTGAAAACGAATCGTTAGCCAAATACACCACATGGAAGATCGGCGGTCCTGCGGATGCACTGGTCATTCCGGAGAATAAAGAGCAGATGATACATCTCGTTCAATTGCTTCACAAGCATCAGATTCCGTGGATGCAACTTGGACGGGGTTCAAACATGCTGGTGTCAGACAAAGGAATACGTGGTGTTGTTGTGAAACCGGGCGAAGGCTTTGATTATGCCGAGTTTCACGAAGGCGGCGTAACCGCCGGAGCGGCGCATTCTTTTGTTAAACTCAGTGTGGTTGCTGCCAAAAAGGAATGGACCGGTCTGGAATTCGGCAGCGGTATCCCCGGCACGGTCGGTGGGGCCGTATACATGAACGCAGGTGCTCATGGATCGGATGTGTCACGGATATTCAAATTCGCTGAGATTGTACTGGAGACAGGGGAATTGGTACGTTACAGCAAGGAGGACATGGATTTTGCCTACCGCCACTCTGTTCTGCATGACCGGAGAGGCATCGTGCTGGAAGCTACATTCGAACTTCAGCAGGGAGAGCGCAAAGTCATTTCGGAAGCCATGGCGGCTTACAAAGATCGCCGGCGCCGCACACAGCCACTGCAGATGGCATGTGCAGGCAGCGTGTTCCGGAACCCTCCGGGTGATCATGCAGCCCGTCTGATTGAAGCAGCAGGGCTGAAAGGGTTGACTCAGGGAGGCGCACAGGTATCCACCATGCATGCCAATTTCATTGTCAATACAGGGCAAGCAACAGCAGAGGACGTTATCACCCTAATGCAGCAGATTCAGAGCACTATATCATCTCAAAACGGTATTAACCTGGTACCGGAAGTCTTCGTAGTGGGTGAGCGGTAAACCCCGGAGGTGATACATTGGACAAATTGGTGATTGAAGGCGGGAAACCCCTCTCAGGATCCATACGCATCCATGGAGCAAAAAATGCCGCTTTACCGATTATGGCCGCAAGTTTGTTGGCAGATGGAGAAGTTACACTGCATAACGTTCCACACTTGCTGGACATTGAAGTGATGCTGTATATCCTGGAACGGCTTGGATGCACGTGTCGGCATGAACAGGGAACAGTGACGATTAACACCTCGTCTATCCGGTCATATGATGTGCCAGAAGATCTAATGAAGCAGATGCGCTCTTCCATTTTTTTGATGGGACCATTGCTGGCTAAGTTTGGGCAAGTGTCAGTGTACCAGCCAGGGGGCTGTGCCATTGGAGAACGCAAAATTGATCTTCACCTCCGGGGCCTGGAAGCGCTCGGAGCTTTGATTGAAGAGCAGGACCAACAGATTATATGTCATGGTAAGAATCTGGTGGGTACAGATATTCATTTGGATTTCCCGAGTGTGGGAGCGACCGAGAATATCATGATGGCAGCCGTTATGGCGACAGGCACGACAACCATATGCAACGCCGCAAGAGAACCTGAAATACAGGATCTGCAAAACTTCCTGAATGCTATGGGTGCAAGCATCATTGGTGCAGGAACGGATACGATCACGATTAATGGCGTTGAGAAACTGAAGCCTTGTTCGTATGAGATTATACCGGATCGAATCGTTGCTGGAACCGTTATGATTGCAGCCGCGGCAACACGAGGCAATGTTACGCTTACACACTGCAATCCGGCTCATCTTACTTCACTTATACATGTGTTGAAGCGCACTGGTGTTCAAATCACAGTCTGCAATGATATAATGACGGTGAGCTGTATGAGCCGTCCAAAATCAGTAGACCGTATTGTGACTTCTCCGTATCCTTCGTTTCCGACAGATCTGCAATCGCAAATCATGGTGCTGCTCAGTCTGGCAGACGGATTCAGTGTGATGAAGGAAACGGTATTCGAGGGCCGGTTCAAACATGTGGATGAGCTGAATGTGATGGGGGCTGATATTTCAGTCGATCTGAACGCAGCATTTATCCGTGGTGTTCCCCGTCTATACGGGGCAACAGTAGAAGCAACCGATCTTCGTGCAGGTGCAGCTCTGGTTATTGCAGGTCTGGCTGCTCAAGGCAAAACGGTTGTGGAGCAAGTGCATCATATTGACCGGGGATACGATCAGATCGAGAAGTTATTCCAGAGTCTTGGAGCATCGGTTGAGCGACAGTCGCCCGTTTCGAAACAGTTGGATTTTGCCAATTAACGTCCTTGGCGTCCCCTTCTTGAAGGGAGGGGACCTGAGGCTTTGTGGAGCGCTACTTATGCCTAAAAGTCAAATTCCGGTTCTGAAGAAGAATCGGCCAAAAGGAAACACAAGCCGCAAAATTGTAATTATTCTATTATTACTTTTTATTGTATTGCTCGCTGTATTATTCTTTCGTTCTTCCATGAGTCGGATTTCGGCAATTGAAATTACGGGTAATGTATATACAGCGACTTCAGAACTGTTGGAAAAAAGCGGTCTGAGAGAAGGCGATCAATTTTTTGGGACAACTGCTGCTGAGGTTATTGAGCGTCTCAAGAGCATCAAGGCGATTTCAACCGTTACCGTGGACAAGCAATTCCCGGGTATTATTCATATCAAAGTTCAGGAATATGCCACGGTTGCGTATGAACTTGGTTCTGACGGTACGCTAAAAGCGATACTGGCCAGCGGGACAAGCTTGACGGTCCCGGCAACGATCGGTGTTGCTGTAGAGAAGCCCATATTGACCCAATGGAAGGCGGATGATCCGCTCAAAGCCGAGCTAAGCGAGACGCTGGCTAAAATTCCAAACGAATTGACGACGGATATTTCGGAGATTATTCCGAATCCTACGCCTTCATTTCCGGATCAGATTCGGATATATACCAAATCACAGTTTGAAGTGATTACAACCGTCTCACTTTTATCGGATAAAGTGGAGTATCTGAATCAGGTGATTGAGACTGAACGGCCTGGGAAAATCACTATGCTTGAAGCAGATACCTATGTACCTTTCATTCCGGATGACCCGGAAGATGAGGCTGAACCGGGAGCAACCCCCTGATCTTTGCCATTATGAGGCTGAACTTAATATGAAAGCCTAGGCGGGTCGGGGTTTGGCCCCGTCAGAGCAATGAAACTTGTTCTTTCTGAGAAGAAGAAAAAATGATACACTTGAACTTATGGCACATGAGTTGCCTCCTTCTTTTTTCTTCAAGGTTTTATGTCTCGCAACCAGATTTTGACACCCAAAAACATTGTAGAAAAAAGAGGGAAAGCCTGAAGTGTGTTGAATATGTTTTAAGAGTGTTTAAATCCGAACGTATTTTACTATTGGAGTCAGGAGGTGCCACAGACTTGAGCAACAATGACATCATTGTTAGTTTGGACATCGGTACATCCAAAATTCGCGCTATTATTGGGGAAATGAATAATGGAACCTTTAATATTATAGGAGTTGGATCTGCCGACTCGGAGGGAATTCGCAAAGGTGTAATCGTAGATATCGATCAGACGGTGCAGTCGATTCGCAACGCAGTGGATCATGCAGAACGTATGGTAGGTATTCAAATATCCGAAGTGTATGTTGGAATCTCGGGAAATCATATCGGACTGATGAGCAGTCACGGCGTCGTGGCTGTGTCTAACGAGGATCGTGAAATCGGAGAAGAAGACATGGAGCGGGTGTTGAAGGCAGCCGAAGTGATTGCAGTTCCGCCGGAACGGGAAATTATTGATGTTGTCGCCAAGCAATATGTTGTAGATGGCTTGGAGGGCATACAGGACCCCCGTGGTATGATTGGTGTTCGTCTGGAAGTTGAAGCGACGATCATTACGGGTGCAAAAACCGCGATACATAATCTTTTGCGCTGCGTGGAAAAAGCGGGTCTGAAAGTAAGCGATCTGGTTCTCATGTCGCTTGGAGCGGGTCAACTGGCTTTGTCCAAAGATGAAAAAACGATGGGTTCCGTGCTTGTTGATATTGGAGCAGGTGCAACAACCATCGCCATTTTTGAAGAAGACAGTCTTGTCGCAACATCAACGTTGCCTATTGGCGGGGAGTTTGTAACGAATGATATCGCCTATGGCTTACGCACGTTAACGGATCAAGCGGAGAAAGTGAAACTGAAATATGGCTGTGCCTGGTTGGATGATGCTGCTGCGGATGTGATGTTCAAAGTAACCCGAATCGGCAGTAATGTAGACAAGGAGTTTTCACAGGAGGATCTGGCGGCTATTATTGAACCTCGGGTTCAGGAAATATTCCAGATGATCTCTCAAGAAGTGAAGCGCCTTGGTTACAACGAGCTTCCTGGAGGTTATATACTAACGGGGGGTACGGTCTCTATGCCGGGGGTTCTGCAGGTGGCTCAGCATGAGCTTGCTGCTTCGGTACGAGTTGCAGTTCCGGATTATATTGGTGTGCGTGACCCTGGTTTCACAAGCGGAGTCGGCATATTGCACAGTGTGATTCGCAGTTTGCGCATTCGTCCCTCGACCAACAACGGCGGTGGAAATAACAATAATAATAACAACAAGAAACCGACCAACCGTCCGAAGCCTAATACGGCACAGGAATCGGAGCAAAAACCCGGTCTGTTCGAACGGCTGAAGAATATGTTCAGTGAATTTATATAACAGGTTGGATCCATTTCATACATTCTTGAAGCCGTCTGAATGCGCCGGTACTAAAATAAACGCTTTCGTTCGTCGATATATGAAATTGATTCGGTTCAAATCAAAAATTGGACGGGCCATCCATGCACATTGAGGGGGAGATGGAATAATATGTTGGAATTTGATTTCGAGATGGAGAGCTTGGCTCAGATTAAAGTCATCGGTGTAGGCGGCGGCGGAAGCAATGCAGTCAACCGTATGATTGAAAATGGTGTACAAGGTGTTGAATTTATTACGGTAAATACGGATGCTCAGGCGTTACACCTGGCGAAATCCGAGCATAAATTGCAAATCGGTGATAAATTGACTCGTGGTCTTGGCGCTGGCGCCAACCCGGATGTAGGTAAAAAAGCAGCGGAAGAGTCCCGCGATTTGATCATGAACACGTTGAAAGGTGCAGACATGGTATTTGTTACGGCCGGTATGGGCGGCGGTACAGGTACAGGTGCGGCTCCGGTTATTGCCGAAATCGCTAAAGAGTGTGGTGCACTTACAGTGGGTGTCGTAACTCGTCCATTTACATTTGAAGGACGCAAGCGTTCCAGCCATGCAGAGCAAGGTATTGAAGCGCTCAAAGAAAAAGTCGACACACTGATCGTGATTCCTAATGATCGTTTGCTCGAAATCGTAGACAAAAAGACACCTATGCTTGAAGCATTCCGTCAAGCGGATAACGTACTTCGTCAAGCTGTACAAGGTATTTCTGATTTGATCGCTGTACCGGGTCTGATCAACCTTGACTTTGCTGACGTCAAAACGATTATGCATGAACGTGGTTCTGCCCTTATGGGAATTGGTGAATCAACTGGTGAGAATCGTGCCGCAGAAGCAGCACGGAAAGCCATTATGAGTCCGTTGCTTGAAACTTCTATTGAAGGTGCTCGCGGCGTAATCATGAACATTACGGGGGGCGTTAATCTGTCCCTGTATGAAGTGAACGAAGCGGCAGAGATCGTAACGTCTGCTTCCGACCCGGAAGTGAATATGATCTTTGGTGCCATCATTGACGAAGACCTCAAAGAAGAAATTAAGGTTACGGTTATTGCAACTGGTTTTGAAGATAAACCTGCTCCACCACCACCAGGACGTAAACCAGCTCCAGCAACAGCGGAGACGACGGATACGCGTTCTCCGAACCTGCGTCCATTCGGAAATCAGCCGAGCAATGATCAGCTGGACATTCCGACATTTTTACGCAATCGTTCACGCAATAATAACAACGATTAATACGCATATCGATTTATCGAAAACCCGGTGCTCCTGATGGAGTGGCCGGGTTTTTTCTGTTTTTTTAGATATCATAACATACAGCATTGAACAAATTCTGAACAACGGGCCTGAGTAATTCCGACAAAAAAAGTTGGAAACACACCCCCATGATTAGACAGACTTTGAACAGGGGGCTCCGTATACTTGTGAATATGCTCAAGAATATCGGAATACCACTATTTCGATATGTTGGTTGCAGGTAGGTGAAGAGTTTGGTTGTGTATGTGGATCTTATTTTTTTGACGAACCTGTGTATTGACGGTGTACTCATCGGACTGACCGCCTGGATGCGCAAAACAAAACTGGTCTGGTGGAGATGGTTGCTATCAGCCATTGTGGGTGCATTATACGTGGTCATGATGTTTGTACCGGAGTTTGATTTTATGTTCACCTTTTTGATCAAGTTCGGATTCTCGCTGGTCATGCTTACAATTGCTTTTGGTTTTAAGGGTCTGCAGGCTTTTGCGAGGACGCTCGGTACCTTCTATGTGATTAATTTTGTCGCTGCCGGAGGTATTCTGGGTGTGCATTACATGCTTCAGAGCTCCGGAGAGCTGTTTAACGGCATTTGGTTCACGGCTTCTGGCGGGATGTCATTTGATCTGAAGATTGCCTTCTGGTTCACGTTTATTGTATTTTTTGCCGTCCTGTTATTATTCAAAGCTGTGCAGAGTTCGAAACAGAAAACGGATCGCATGACGACCTATTTGGGTAAAGTTGAGGTCTGCATCGATGAGGTAGTCATTTCTTGTACAGGCCTTCTGGATACGGGCAATCAACTCACCGATCCCTTATCGCGCATGCCGGTCATGGTGATGGAGGTTTCGTTATGGCAAGACATGCTGCCGGCTTCATGGAAGGGAAGACTCAAGGACGAGGCGCCGGACAACCTTATTATGGAGCTTGATCAGGAAAGTTTTCAGTGGCAGGATCGACTGCGGCTTGTGCCCTATCGGGGCATTAACAAAGGGACTGCGTTTATGCTGGCGATGAAGCCGGACCGGGTGAAGGTGACGATGGAGGAAACATGTTATGAGACGACAAGGGTATTAATTGGGCTGGATGGAGGTGTGTTGTCGTCAGATGGGAAATACCAGGCCGTGATTCATCCTGAACTTGTGCAAGACGCTGCTTCTGCGCAGTCTACGGCTCTCTCTGCGGGAGCAACAGAAAAGCCGCTGAATGTGGTATAGGAGGAACGTACATGCTTGTGAAATGGAAACTGGTGGCGCAGCTGCAATATTACCGTCTATTATTTTTGTTGGGGCTCAAAAGTGAAGAGATTTATTATATTGGGGGAAGTGAAGCACTTCCGCCGCCATTGACACGGGAAGAGGAAGAATTTTTGCTGCAAAAATTATCCTCGGGAGACTCGGCCATTCGTGCGATGCTTATTGAGCGTAACCTTCGTCTGGTGGTATACATCGCACGTAAATTTGAGAATACAGGAATCAATATTGAAGATTTGGTATCCATTGGAGCGATTGGATTGATTAAGGCAGTCAATACATTTGACCCGGAAAAGAAAATCAAACTGGCAACCTATGCTTCACGTTGTATCGAAAATGAAATTTTGATGTACCTACGACGCAATAGTAAGATCCGAACTGAAGTTTCTTTTGATGAACCGCTCAACATTGATTGGGATGGAAATGAACTATTATTATCCGATGTATTGGGTACAGAAAACGATACAATCTATCGGAATATTGAAGAGCAAGTAGACCGGAAGCTTCTACACAAGGCACTGGAAAAATTAACGGAGCGCGAGCGAATGATTATGGAGCTTCGTTTTGGCTTGACAGATGGGGAAGAAAAGACTCAAAAAGATGTAGCGGATCTACTTGGAATCTCCCAATCCTACATCTCTCGACTCGAAAAAAGAATCATTAAAAGACTCCGTAAGGAGTTCAATAAAATGGTCTGAAATACATCGCTGGTCAGAATGGGTATTACTGGCAAGGATGCCAAGTACGAATAAAAAAGCCTGCCCCGGAGATAATGTACATTAATGTTTCTCCTTGGGAGGTAAATCACGATGACCCGAAACAAAGTCGAGATTTGTGGCGTGGACACCGCAAAATTGCCTGTCCTCACCAACACTGAAATGCGGGAATTGTTTCATTCCCTTCAGCAACACCATGATCGCTCAGCAAGAGAGAAATTAGTGAATGGCAACCTGCGTCTGGTACTCAGTGTCATTCAGCGTTTTAACAATCGGGGGGAGTTTGTCGATGATCTGTTCCAGGTTGGTTGCATCGGCCTGATGAAAGCCATTGATAATTTTGATTTATCCCAGAATGTCAAATTTTCAACCTACGCGGTGCCGATGATTATCGGTGAAATCCGTCGATACCTGCGTGATAATAACCCGATTCGGGTATCTCGCTCCTTGAGGGACATTGCTTACAAAGCACTTCAGGTCCGTGACAGCCTGACGAATAAAAACTCTCGGGAACCGACGATATTCGAAATTGCGGAAGTACTGAATGTGCCGAAAGAAGATGTTGTTTTTGCATTGGACGCCATTCAGGACCCGGTCTCGCTCTTCGAACCGATCTATCATGATGGTGGAGATCCGATCTATGTTATGGATCAGATCAGCGATGACAGAAACAAGGATGTGTCGTGGATCGAGGAAATTGCGCTTCGGGAAGCGATGCATCGTCTTGGTCAGCGGGAAAAAATGATTCTGTCGATGCGGTTTTTCGAAGGAAAAACCCAGATGGAAGTGGCTGATGAAATTGGCATTTCCCAGGCTCAGGTATCACGTCTGGAGAAATCAGCGATACAGCAGATGCAAAAACATGTAAAGTCGTAACACGATGCAAGAGCAGGAGGACGATCAATCGGGGCAGTGTATACCGTTGGTCGTCTTTTTGTTTTTGGCGATTTCTACATTCGATGAAAAACAGGACATTTTTCGCCCCTGAAACATATATTGTATAGAAGCGTGAGGAACGGACAGAAGAGGAATAACAGGGGGCGGAATTGAATGAAAGTAAATACGAGCGAAGTAGCGGCACGAGGTATGAAAATCTCGGACTTTCAGACAAAGGATGTTATTAACATTACGGATGGCAAACGTCTGGGTCAGATCAGTGACCTGGAGCTTGATCTGAAGCAGGGACGAATTGAAGCGATTGTTGTACCAGGGTACAGCCGTTTCATGGGTCTCTTTGGAGGGGGAACGGACTTGGTCATTCCCTGGAGAAATATTGTGAAGATTGGTTCAGATGTGATTCTGGTGAAGATGGATGAGGTTAAGGAGAACACGTATGACGAGCGTGATCGGGAAGCGCGTCTGTATGATGAACAGCAACATAACCGCACAGAACGTGTGGAACGCATCGAACGTTCGGAACGTAATCAGCGTCGAACGATATAAATGAGACAGAATGTGGCTCATTTGGTACACTGGAAGTGGTGAGGTGAGAGAATGGAACCCTTTGTATTGAATAAGGAATTACGTGAACGGACAGAGAATCCTAACTCAGATTTCGGTTCTGACCCGTTATTATTATATGTTGAGCCTTGGAGACAGCAGTTTGAAAAGTTGAATGTCGGGTTTACGACAAGACATGGTGGAGTCGGAAATGTTCCCTATTCTACGCTCAATTGTGCTTATCATGTGGGGGATGATCCGGAAGTTGTACTTAACAACCGCAGGCTTGTAACAGAGAAGCTTGGTTTTGCAGCAGAAGCATGGACCTGTGGAGAGCAGGTGCACGGCAAACATGTAGCTGTAATTACAACTGAAGATCGGAGCAGGGGATTATTTGATCGTCAATCTGCATTGCAGGATACAGATGGATTGGTCACGAATGTGCCTGGGGTGCTACTGACTTCTTTCTATGCCGACTGTGTTCCGCTTTATTTCTATGACCCGGTGCATCAGGCTGTAGGTCTTGCTCATGCTGGCTGGAAAGGTACAGTCGCGGGTATAGCCGTATCCATGGTGGAGACGATGGAACGGGAGTATGGAAGCCGTAGACAGGATATTCGTGCTGCCATCGGTCCGTCCATTGGGGATTGCTGTTATGAAGTAGATGAGGCGGTTATGCAGCATGTACGAGTTTGGTTTGATGATTCTCCGGTTAATGATAAATACGAGGGTTCTGCTTCTAAACAAGCATATCGACCCGTGAATAACGGCAAAACGATGTTAAACTTGAAAGAATGTAATCGACACATTATGATGAAAGCAGGAATAATGCCGGATCATATCGAATGTACAACATGGTGTACAAGTTGTCATCCCGAACTCTTTTTCTCCTACCGGAAGGAAAATGGTGTTACAGGGCGGATGGCGAGCTGGATTGGGCTGGAAGAGAGGTGACCCTCTGTGTCTTTGGAGGAGCGTATACAACAGGTGAATCAGAAGATCGAGGATGCATGTCGGCGCAGTAACCGTCAACGTGATGATGTGAATGTGATTGCGGTCACGAAGTATGTCTCACTTGAAACAACGGGATCGGTGCTGAATCATGGTCTTGAGCATATTGGAGAAAACCGGTGGCAGGATGCACAGGCCAAATGGGAAGCTTTTGGTCAGCAGGGTACCTGGCACTTTATCGGTCATTTGCAGACAAACAAGGTGAAAGACGTGATTGGCAAGTTTCGTTACATACATTCACTGGATCGTTTGTCATTGGCGAAGGAGTTGGATAAGAAAGCAGCTTCACTTGGCATACAAGTGGAAACGTTTTTGCAGGTGAATATTTCGGGTGAAGAGAGCAAGTATGGCTTACAGCCGGAACAGGCAAGTTCATTTTTGCGTGATATTCGTTCGTTCAACAATCTCAAGGTCGTCGGCCTGATGACCATGGCACCTCATGAGGAGAATCCGGAGCTGACGCGTCCCGTATTTCGTGGATTGCGTGAGCTGAGAGATCAATTGAATGGACAAGCTCTTACAGCAGAACCATTGACTGAACTGTCGATGGGGATGTCCAATGATTTTGAAGTGGCCATTGAAGAAGGGGCAACCTGGGTTCGGCTGGGATCGATTCTCGTAGGAAAAGAGGAGGGTTCACGATGGGCGTAATGAATAAATTTATGAATTTCCTCGGACTTCAGGAAGAGGAAGAGATTGTGGAACGTGAACGGATGGCTGCGCAGGAGGAAAATGAACCTGAACAGCAGGAAGCTGAAACTTCCAGTCTCGATAAACGTAGAAACCAAAGGGGGAATAATGTGGTGAGCATTCATTCCCAGAAAAATGTTAAAGTTGTCCTGTATGAACCGCGTTCTTACGACGAGGCTCAGGAGATTGCCGACCATCTGCGTTCGCATCGTACCGTTGTGGTGAATTTGCAACGAATACGTCAGGACCAAGCGCTGCGCGTTATTGATTTTTTGAGTGGCACGGTATACGCATTGGGTGGCGGTATCTCCAAAATCGGCGGAAACATTTTTCTCTGTACGCCAGATACGGTTGAAATTCAGGGATCAATTACGGAAATACTGGCTGACAGCGAGCAAGATTATAACAGAATGAGGTGAGCCGTTTTTGGATTCGTTAGTTAATATTTTGGGTTTTGCATATCAAATTTACTTTTACATGGTCATCGTCTACATATTGATGTCATGGCTTCCCAATGCACGGGAGAGCTTTATCGGTGAATGGCTAGGCAAATTAGTGGAACCATACCTAAGTCCGTTTCGTCGATTTATACCGCCTTTGTTCGGGGTGCTGGATATTTCCCCGATTGTGGCGCTGATTGTTCTTCAACTGGCGCTTAATGGGCTGATCTCCATACTTCGGTATTTTGCATATTAGGGTAGGGTGACTATAGATGAGCGGTGAAATTTACGAACATTTTAGCCATGATGAGCGGGATTTTGTAGATAAAGCATCGGACTGGGTTGAGCAGGCAGGCAAGTATCATGACATGAAGCTAACTGACTTTCTTGACCCAAGGCAGGTTTTTATTTTACAAACTCTTGCCAATCGTCGTAATGACGTTCAGATTCGTCTGGATGGTGGTTATGAGGCTGCTGAGCGCAAGCGTGCGCTGGTTGCACCTGATTATATGTATCTGGATGATGAGGATATGGGTATGCAGGTGCTGAGTATTACGTCTGATGATCAGAAAATCTCGGAGCTGGAGCATGGGGACTATATGGGTTCCCTGCTCGGGCTTGGGATGAAACGTGGAAAGATCGGGGATATCCAAGTGCTGGAGGACGGTTGCCATACAGTGGTGGCGGCGGAAACCGGCGCTTTTTTATCGCTTCAACTGAATCAGGTGCATCGGTTACATGTGTTCACGGAGTTACTTCCTTTGGATCAGATGCGTTGGTCAGAGAACAAACTGGAGACGATGGACATTACGGTCGCTTCGCTTCGTTTGGATGGAATCTGTGCAGATGTGTATCGGCTTAGTCGCAGTAAAGTGCTGGTGCCGATCAAAGCTGGTCGCTGCCGTGTAAACTGGAAAGTTGAGGAAGATCCCTCCAAATCGCTAAAAGCGGGTGATGTTGTATCGATTCAGGGATTTGGCCGTTTCAAGGTTATGGAACAGGATGGGATGACCAAAAAAGGGCGTTGCCGAGTGAAAATCGGCAAATTTGCCTGAGTCTGTTGCAGGAAAATCCGCTTTCTTGTCGAAATGTTTATCATAAAGGTGTAGAAAATACGCGGTGTATCCGATAAACATTAAGTCAAAAGCTTTACATGAACGTTGGAGGATGCAATTCTGATCCTGCATTCCGTATACGTTGCCAAGGTTAGTCATCAACGATACGGCCCCTTGGGTGGTACCCATATGCTGCAAACCTTCTCTGGACGGGAAGGAACTTTAACAGGAGGTGGACAGCATGCCATTAACGCCGCTGGACATACACAACAAGGAATTTTCCCGACGTTTGCGCGGGTATGACGAGGATGAAGTCAATGAATTCCTGGATCAAGTCATCAAAGATTACGAAGGCGTCATTCGCGAGAACAAAGAGCTGAGCAATCAGTTGCTGTCCGTTCAGGAGAAACTGGATCATTTTTCTACAATTGAAGAGACGCTTAGCAAAACGATCATCATTGCGCAGGAAGCTGCTGATGATGTGAAGGGTAATGCGAAGAAAGAAGCGCAGTTGATCGTGAAGGAAGCAGAGAAAAATGCAGACCGGATCGTGAACGAATCGTTGGGCAAATCTCGCAAAATTGCTTTGGAAGTGGAAGAACTGAAAAAGCAGGCCTCGATTTATCGTGCCCGTTTCCGCACGCTTGTTGAAGCGCAGCTTGAACTGTTGACTCAGGATGGTTGGGAAGTGCTTGAGAGCCGGGAGCAGGAAGTGCGTGACCGTGAGCGGGAGATGAAAGAAATTTATTAGTCTGTCGCCTGGTTGACTTTTGTCTGCAAAGAGGCTATAACTATATTCATAATGAATAGTGATTCCATGACGGGTTCAGTACGTTATGATCTCATCCCTCAGAGAGTTGGTGGTTGGTGCAAACCAATGGATGAGTTATAGCCGAATATCTCCCCGGAGAAGTGACGCTGAAGCGGTGATCTTGATTACCGTGTGTAAGCCGAACCGTAAGCCGTACGTTATAACGGCACCCTGCGGTAGTATAGTGGGGCATAAGCGCTGTTGATGACAGAGCATACCCAGGCTTGCTTGGATGTGGTTTGTGATGAACAGAATTAGGGTGGTAACGCGAGTATAGCCTCGTCCCTTTCCAGGGACGGGGCTTTTTTGTGTCCAAAAAAGGCTAACGTTCATGAGGCCCGAAGGGACCTCAGGGAGAGAGACACCTGCCGGGAGAGCGGAGCACCTGGCACTTAGGTTTCGCCAAGGCGAATGTTCATGAGGCCCGAAGGGTCCTCAAGAAGAGAGCCGCACGCCGGGGGAGCGAAGCGCCCGGCAACACCCGCCTCGCGGTAAGGCCATGCGGCGTTCACGCAGGGAACAACCGCAGAATGGCCGCCATCACGCACATAAACCCTCGCCGATAAGCACCACCGTTCCTCAACGACAACCCATCCCGGGTGTCCAGAGGGCGGAGCGCCAATGGGGTCCCCCTTGGCAAGGGGGATTTAGGGGGATTGAAACGCTTTTTGTGGACGGTCCACAATCTAACCAAAGAAAGGAAAGTTGATCATCATGCAACGAGTTGACGTCAAAGAGAAGGCACGCGCCAGAGAATTACGCGTGTTAGATAAATGGAAAACGGAGAATACATTCAAAAGATCCATCGAAAACCGGGAGGGCAAGCCAAACTTCGTATTTTATGAAGGGCCGCCTACAGCGAACGGTAAACCGCATATCGGTCACGTACTGGGACGCGTAATCAAGGATTTCGTTGGACGGTATAACACGATGAAGGGTTACCGTGTCGTTCGTAAAGCGGGCTGGGATACACATGGTCTGCCTGTAGAACTGGGTGTGCAGAAGAAGCTTGGCATCTCCCACAAGTGGGAAATCGAAGATTACGGCGTGGAGAAATTCATTAACGAATGTAAAGCGAGCGTATTCGAGTACGAGCAACAATGGCGTGATCTGACGGAAGGTATTGGATATTGGACGGATATGGATAACCCATATATCACCCTTGATAACAACTACATCGAGAGTGTATGGAATATCCTGGCGACGATCCACGAGAAAGGATTGCTGTATCGTGGTCATCGTGTGAGCCCGTATTGTCCATCTTGTCAGACGACACTGAGTTCCCATGAAGTTGCACAAGGGTACAAAGACGTCAAAGACTTGAGCGCTACAGCGAAATTCAAACTGAATGACAGCGGAGAATTCGTACTCGCCTGGACGACGACGCCTTGGACATTGCCTTCGCACGTTGCACTTGCCGTGAACCCGGATATGGATTACTCCCGTGTTCGTCAAGACAACGAAGTGTACATCATGGCAACCAATCTGGTGGAGAAAGTCATGAAAGATGCCAAAGGTGAGTATGAGATCATTGGTGCACTGAAAGGTGCCGACCTCGTTGGCAAAACGTATGATCCTCCGTTCAACTACGTACAGGCTGAGAAAGCCAACATTATCCTGGGCGCAGGCTTTGTAACGGATGCAAGTGGTACGGGTATCGTACACATGGCTCCTGCCCATGGTGAAGATGACTACCGTGTATGCCGTGAGAATGGGATCAGCTTCGTGAACATGGTGGACCTGGAAGGCAAATTTGTCGCTGAGGTTACTGACTTTGCCGGACGTTTCGTGAAGGATTGTGATATTGATATCGTAAGATATCTGTCGGAGCATGGACGTTTGTTCAGCAAAGAAAAGTATGAGCACAGCTACCCATTCTGCTGGCGTTGTGATACACCGCTTCTGTACTATGCAATGGATAGCTGGTTTATCCAAACGACAGCCATCAAGGACCAACTGATTGCCAACAATAGTGAAGTGGATTGGTTCCCGGGTCATGTTCGGGAAGGTCGCTTCGGGAAATTCCTTGAGGATCTGGTGGATTGGAATATCAGCCGTGATCGCTATTGGGGAACTCCGCTGAACATCTGGGTGTGCGAGGAGACTGGGGAACAATTTGCTCCACATAGCATTGCAGAATTGCGTGCTCGTGCGGTAGGCGACGTGCCTGAGAATCTTGAATTGCATAAACCTTATGTGGATGACGTTAAAGTCATGAGCTCTTGTGGCAAATATGAAATGAAGCGTACACCGGAAGTGATCGATGTCTGGTTCGACAGCGGCTCCATGCCGTTTGCCCAGCAGCACTATCCATTTGAAAATAAAGAAGTATTCGAACAGCAGTATCCTGCGGATATGATCTGTGAAGGGATTGACCAGACACGTGGCTGGTTCTACAGCTTGTTGGCAGTTTCCACCCTTTTGACAGGCAAAGCGCCTTACAAAGCGGTTATGGCTACAGGTCACGTTCTCGATGAGAACGGACAGAAGATGTCCAAATCCAAAGGAAACGTTATCGATCCTTGGGAAGTCATTGAAGAATACGGTACTGATGCATTCCGCTGGGCTTTGTTGTCTGACAGTGCACCGTGGAACAGCAAACGTTTCTCCAAAGGTATCGTAGGCGAAGCAAAATCCAAAATGGTGGATACGCTGGTCAACACCCATGCATTCCTGACGCTTTATGCTACCATTGATGGATTTGATCCACAGGAGCACCCGTTCCAACTGTCCGCACACAAGCTGGATCGCTGGATTCTGTCAAGACTGAACAGCCTGATCCTGGTTGTAGAAAAAGCGTTGCTGGTAAACGACTATCTGAACTCTTCCAAAGCGATTGAAGCTTTTGTCGATGAGTTGAGTAACTGGTATATCCGTCGTTCCCGTGACCGTTTCTGGGGAAGTGGCCTGACAGAGGATAAATTGGACGCTTACCGTACATTGACTGAGGTACTGGTGACTACTGCGAAGTTGGTTGCTCCGTTCACACCAATGCTGGCAGAAGACATCTATCTGAACCTTGCAACAGGTGAGAGTGTGCACATGGAAGACTATCCGGTAGCTAACGAAGCGCTGATTGATGCAGGACTGGAACAGGATATGGAGACGGCTCGCCGCGTGGTCGAACTTGCCCGTAACGTTCGTAACGAAACAGGCATTAAGACACGTCAGCCGCTGTCCGAATTGATCGTTTCCCTGGAGAAAGGCTTTGACCTGACAAGTTATGAAGAGATCATCAAAGAAGAGATCAATGTAAAAGGAATCCGTACCGAGCATAATGATGCGGAATTCGTTGACTTTACGTTGAAGCTGAACCTGAAGGTCGCAGGTAAAAAATACGGCAAAAACGTAGGTTTCCTGCAAAACTTCTTCAAGGGAATGTCCGCCGATGAGACGCGTAAAGTGGTTGCGGAAGGTGTACTGAACATCGTTTCTCCAGAAGGAGAAGAGCTGCAAGTGACGAGCGAAGAATTGTTGGTCGATAAACAAGCCAAATCAGGCTTTGCCTCAGCATCGGGTTACGGTCTGACGGTTGCGCTCAATACCGAAATCACGGCAGCATTGGAACAGGAAGGCTGGGTCCGTGAAGTGGTTCGTGCTGTGCAGGATACCCGGAAACGTCTGGACCTGCCGATTGAGAAAAGAGTACGTTTGACGCTGGATGTGGATGCATCCCTTCAGGAAGCTATTCAGGCGTTTGATGATGTGTTGCGTGAAAATGTTCTCGTAACCGAAGTTACATTTGGCTCGAATGAGTCCATGGAACGCGTTGAAGCCGGAGGCAAATCGATCGGTATTTACATCGAGGCGTAATTCGAAGTATGTAATATTCAACATTGACAGAATATAGCGTAAAAATAAACGAGCCGCAGAGGCAGGGACATATTCCCTGGTTCTGGGCTCGTTTGTTTTTTAGGCAAAAAGGCAATGATTTTATAGTGCAGTCAATCTATATTGATCAAAGGAACTGACCAAAACATGAGCGAACATGACAAGCAATCCACATCCAATTCACCATCAACATCAGATGATCTGAATTCACATGACAAAATCGAAGAGTTACATACCCTGACGAACCGTCTGGCGAATGAACTGGAACGTTCCCGGATTGCGCAATACACGGAATTGCTGAACAGGCCATGGAAACTGATTGGATTGAACCTGTTGTCTGGAGCCGCAAGAGGTGTGGGGATCGCAATTGGGTTTACCTTTTTCGCAGCAACGATCATCTACGTGTTACAGGTACTTGGGGCGCTTAATCTTCCTATTGTTGGAGACTACATCGCTGATATTGTGCGCATTGTGCAGCGTCAGCTTGATATGAACACCTACTAAGCGATTAGGCGAAAAAGCAAATGCAAATGATATCAAAATGCAATTAATACGTGTCATCCGTCTCCATATCCGGTTCTAACAGACCATCGCCTTCACGGTTCTCCAGGTACTGGCGATATTGCCGATTACGCACGATGGAGACGTCATGACCGTAGATATCCGTTGCCACAAAGCTTTCGTACGCTTCAACGCAGCCTTCCACTTCATCTGTGGCTTCAATGGCCATAACGTCATAACTGTCGATATCACGTCCTTCAGCCATCGCTGGCGAGTTCGATGTGCCCCAGCTCTCAACAATCTGCCAGGTATCCTCACCATCGAAGCCATTTTGGTCATCCCGTTCATCCAGACTCGTTCGGCCAAATGCCGGGGCAAGAAATTCTTCCTCGACAGGACGGTTTTCGGAAACGACGGTTTCCGGTTGATGTTTTTTGCAATATTTTGTGTAAGGAACAGCTTCCATGCGTTCATAAGGGATAGGTTGCTGGCAGACCGCACATGTACCATAATGGCCTTCTTCGATGGAGTGCAGTGCAGAATCAATACGTTCTAATTGGAATTCATCGTGTTCCAGCAGGGAAATATCCTTCTCGCGTTCATACACCTCGGTGGCTATGTCACCAGGATGGTTATCAATCGGTGATAATTCACCTGTCTGTAGTTTGAGGGAGTCTCCAAGGCCATAATGTTCGTTCTCCGACAGTCTATGTTCAATATCGCGCTTATCGGTTATCAGTTGGGAACGTAAAAATTGTAGTTGGTCAGCAGTAAAATGTGACATGGTTTTCCCCTTTCTGCTTTCGTCTGGAATCCGGAATTTGACTCTATTGTAGGATGTGCCATTAAGGGCAAGATTACAGAAGGGAAATGTTATCGTTTTTGCCATGAGGATTGCAATGTAGCGCGTCGTGGACGATTTCCAAACAGCTGTGCTACAATAAACAAGTCTGGCGTAAGCCTGGTATCGTTTGGAAAAGACAAGAACGGAGTGACAAACAAACGTGGTGTATTATATCCTCGCTTTTATCGTATTTTTATTGGATCAGGGAACCAAGTTCCTGATTGCAACCCGGATGGAACTCAGAGAAGAAATTCCGGTCATCGGCAATTTCTTTGTCATCACATCACATCGTAATTCAGGTGCAGCTTTTGGCATTCTGCAAGACCAGCGTTGGTTCTTTATTGTGGTTACGGTGATTGTGGTCGTTGCCTTGATTTGGTATTTGCAAAAGGTAAAAGATACCCCGCACAAATTGCTGCCTGTGGCGCTTAGCTTGGTGCTCGGTGGAGCAATTGGCAACTTCCTTGACCGGGCACTGACCGGAGAAGTTGTGGATTTTGTACAGCTTAATTTTGGAAGTTACACGTTTCCCATTTTCAACATCGCCGACTCGGCAATCTGTATCGGTGTAGCGTTGATCATTGTGGAGACGTTGCTTGAAGGACGGCGCGAAAAAGCAGCCGCGAAGATTGAAGGGAATGAACACCATGAGTAATCCGAATGAGGAACAGATCAACGACGAAGAACTAATGAATGGCAATGAGCGTATGGAATGGACCGTTGCCGCTGAACATAAGAAAGAACGAATTGACAAATATATTACGGAAGCTGTGGATAACGTATCTCGCTCCCAAGTTCAATTGTGGATCGGAGACGGGATGGTTACGGTAAATGGTGCTGTAGTCAAAGCCAATGCTAAGTTATCCGAAGGTGATCTGATTGTACTACAGATTCCTGAACCGGCTGCCGTCGAGATCATTGCCGAAGATATTCCGCTGGAAGTGGTATATGAAGATAGCGACCTGATCGTGATCAACAAACAGCGTGGTCTTGTAGTGCATCCTGCACCAGGACATACGTCTGGAACACTCGTCAATGCACTCATGTACCACTGCAAAGACCTTTCGGGTATCAATGGAGAGTTGCGCCCGGGTATTGTGCATCGCATCGATAAGGATACTTCCGGCCTAATTATGGCTGCCAAGAACGATCGTGCGCATGCGTCATTGGCTGCGCAGTTGAAAGACCATACGGTGAACAGACGTTATATTGCGCTCGTTCATGGTCATCTTAATCATGAACAAGGGACCGTTGATGCACCGATTGGACGCGATACTAATGATCGCAAAATGTATACAGTCACGGAACGCAACAGTAAACATGCCGTTACGCATTTTACCGTTTCAGAGCGCATCAATGACTATACCTTGCTGGAATTGAAACTGGAAACAGGACGTACCCACCAGATCCGGGTTCACATGAAATTTATCGGTCACCCGCTTGTAGGAGATCCAACTTATGGACGGAATAAAGGCATCAAAATGCAAGGACAGGCTCTTCATGCGGCCATTCTTGGATTTGTGCATCCAACAACGGGAGAATACCTTGAATTTTCAGCTCCGATTCCACAGGATATGGAAGACGTGCTTGCTTCGCTACGCAGTCGTTAACAGCTCCAAGAAAGTACAAATGTTCGGATACTTTGTCCATGGCTTTGATCACGCAAATGCTTCATATTAAAGTGTAGAAATTTGCGTCAAATGAGGAGATGAACAACGTTATGAGTATCGATAAATATCAAGAAACTTACATTCAGACTAATTTTGCCGACCGTATCGGTGGCTCCAACTATGGTAAAGACACGAACATTTATAAATTCGAGAAAATCAAACGTGCCAAAGCTTCGGCCAAAAAAGATTTTCCCGATGTGGAACTGATTGACCTTGGTGTAGGTGAACCAGACGAAATGGCGGATGCAGGCATTGTAGCTGCACTTGCAGAAGAAGCTTCCAGACCTGAGAACCGTGGTTATGCCGATAATGGTATTCCTGAATTCAAGACTGCTGCTGCGTCCTACCTGAAAAACGTATTCAACGTAGAAGGAATCGATGCAGATACCGAAATCGTGCACTCCATTGGTTCCAAGCCGGCTTTGGCGATGATGCCTTCATGCTTCATCAATCCGGGTGATGTGACCATCATGACCGTTCCAGGTTACCCGGTTATGGGTACACATACCAAGTATCTGGGCGGAGAAGTGTTCAACATTCAGTTGACGAAGGAAAACAACTTCTTGCCTGATCTGACGGCTATTCCGGAAGACATCGCAAAACGTGCGAAATTGTTATACCTGAACTATCCGAACAACCCAACAGGTGCAAGTGCGACGGTGGAGTTCTTCACTGAAGTCGTGGAATGGGCGAAGAAATACAATGTAGTCGTTGTCCATGATGCTCCTTATGCAGCATTGACGTACGATGGCAAAAAACCGTTCAGCTTCCTGTCGGTACCTGGTGCGAAGGATGTCGGCGTAGAGCTACACTCTCTGTCCAAGTCCTACAACATGACGGGTTGGAGAATCGGATTCGTAGCGGGTAACCCGCTTGTAGTCAAAGCATTCAGCGACGTGAAGGACAACAATGACTCCGGTCAGTTCATCGCGATTCAAAAGGCAGCTGCTTATGGATTGAATCACCCTGAGATCACGGAAAAAATTGCAGAGAAATATTCCCGTCGTCACGACATGCTCGTTGCCGCACTGAACGAACTGGGCTTCCAGGCTGAAAAACCTAAAGGTTCCTTCTTCCTGTATGTTGAAGCACCAAAAGGTGTGGTTGGCGGACGTCGCTTCGAATCCGGCGAAGATTTCTCCCAATTCCTGATCCGTGAGAAACTGATCTCGTCCGTACCTTGGGATGATGCAGGTAACTTTGTTCGTTTCTCCGTTACCTTTGAAGCTAAGGGTGAAGAGGAAGAGAAACGCGTTATTGCTGAGATCAAACGTCGTCTGAGCGACGTACAATTTGAATTTTAATCGCATTACCCAATAGTTTAATTACGTACTAACGAAGAGACCAGAAATGGTCTCTTTTTTTATGCCCATATTAGATTTTTTTAATTTACTCCCTTTACAAAATTATACAAGCAACATATGATTAGATCTTTACGTTATTTGTTATATACAGAAGTTGTTGTTGAAGGGAGTTATTACAATTGTTATCATCACGAACCAGTACGGTGTCTTCACCGGCTACAGGAACAGGTAGTACAGTGTCAGGATTAGTCAGATTGTTAAGACCCAAACAGTGGACTAAAAATCTGCTGTTATTTGCTGCTTTATTATTCTCTTTTGAAGAAATTCGGACCGAAACTATTCTTGCGACATTGCTTGGTTTTATTCTATTTAGTCTCGTTGCAGGCTGTGTTTATATTTTGAATGACTACGTAGACCGGGACAGGGATCGGCAGCATCCAGTGAAAAAGTTTCGTCCCATTGCTTCAAGGCAGGTGAATCCGACTCATGCTTTGTTGTTCGGTATTATTCTATTGACCCTTTCCGTAGGAACGGCTTTTGTGATGAACCCGCTATTTGGCGTATTGTGTGTCGTCTACTTCTTGTTGAATGTCTCGTATTCATTTGTACTGAAACATCTCGTTATCCTGGATATGATGACCATTGCAGCCGGCTTTGTACTTCGCGCGATTGCAGGTGGTGTGC
Source organism: Paenibacillus sp. SZ31 (assembly GCF_012912005.1). GTDB lineage: Bacteria > Bacillota > Bacilli > Paenibacillales > Paenibacillaceae > Paenibacillus. The sequence goes on along the minus strand of NZ_JABBEA010000010.1, from coordinate 136,703 downwards.
TGATCCATGTGCCATTCACGCCGTGGTTTTTGATCTGTACGATGTTGTTGTCGTTGTTTCTGGCCATTGGTAAAAGAAGAAATGAACTTACTTTGCTGGAAGGAAACACGGGATCACACCGTAAGGTTTTGGATAACTACTCCATTACGTTGCTGGATCAATTCAATACGATTGTGACCACAGCTACGATTATCAGTTATTCCCTGTTCACATTCACTTCAGATCGGTCCATCCATCTGATGTGGACGATTCCATTGGTCATTTACGGCATGTTCCGTTACCTGTATCTGATCCATATGAAGAACCAGGGCGGCTCGCCAGATCGTGTGCTATTAGAGGACAAGCCCATATTAATTACGGTGATATTGTATGTGATAAGTGTTGTTACAATCTTTGCTATCTTTGAATAAAAGGCTGAGGGGGATCAGGGTGAAAAGCACGAAAGTCGCGATTTTTGATATTGATAAAACGATTATACGCAGTGATTCGATGTTTCAATTTGTGCATTATGGTGTTAGACGTTACCCGTGGCAGGTATGGAGATTACCTGTCATTGCATTACATACCGTGTTATTCAAGGCAGGCTTCATGACGGTTGAACAAGTGAAACGATCCTACTTTCAAGAAATTGAGCGCATGTCTGAAAAAGATCTGGAACATTTCTTTGATACCCGCTTGCGTACGTCCATTTTTGCTGAGGCCAGTGTAGAGATGCAGCATCGCAAGGAAGCAGGCTACCATGTCTTACTCGTAACCGCATCTCCGCATGCCTATATGAAATACTTTAAAAACTTTCCCTGGGTGGATCATGTAATTGGAACTGAACTTGTCCGTCATGAGAATGGTTACACATGCAGAGTTGATGGCAGTAATTGCAAAGGGGAAGAGAAGGTACGCCGAATTCAGTCTTATCTGAGTGAGAAGAAGATGGTAATTGACTATGACCAGTCATGTTCCTATTCGGACTCCTTATCCGACCTTCCGGTGATGCAGCTGGTGAGTCAACGATACTTTATTAACAAGCGTGTTCCGGACATGGAGGCATTAACGTGGGGGAAATAAAGTCACGTCATACTGGTAAATGGTTGATGCTCGTCTCCGCATTTCTGACAGCAACGGGTCAATTGTTCTGGAAATGGGGACTAACCGAGTGGATCTACCTGGGTGTTGGTTTTCTATGTTATGGAGTTGGAGCGATCTTGATGATTAAAGCTTTTGCTCTGGAAAAACTCTCTGTTGCTTATCCGCTGATGTGTGCCAGTTACGTATTTGCCTTAATCTATGGATATTTCTTGCTCGGGGAAGAAATTACGGTGCAGAAGCTGGCAGCAGTCGTGTTGCTTGGAATCGGGGTGACATTAACCAGTGTTGATCGATAGCTGGATGGTTGCTGTGCTAATTGTTATGACGTTGTGCGGTGCATTGGGCGGGGCCGGATTGAAAGCTTATGCGACAAGTCGCAATCGCCTACATGTGCTCATGGGACTCGGATTCTATGGAACAGGTGCATTGTTGAATATTGTATTGTTGAAGTTTCTTCCATTAACCGTAGTACTGCCTGCCAATGCATTGACATATGTCTGGACTCTCATCATCGCGCGGTTGGTATTTAAGGAGATGGTGGGTCCTTTACGCTGGATAGGTGTGGCATGTATTATGGGTGGCCTATGTTTATTGGTGTTTTAAGGTGAACTAAAGATAATTTACATGAGCACTCAAGTTATATAATTTTTTATAAAATTTATTGGATGTGAAATGAAAGAATGAACTTTTTAGATTACTTATTTTATAATCGCAGAGCCAACTGGATAGCCTTCTACCTGTTTGCGGGATTTGCTCTGTTCTATGGTTTAATGAACGGCTCGTATGTTCTGTACATTGAAAATAATGCAGATATGCTTGGGACGTATACCCCATTTAATACGACGCTGTTTCCGATCAATTTATTCAACTTTGATCCTTCCATGTATTATGGGGACAATAGTTCTTCTGTTATCCATCCGCTGATTTCCTTTCTGGCAGTCACCCTTGCGGCTGTAGCGAAGCTGCTGGGAGGCAACTGGTTCTTTCTAATCCTGCAATCGTTAGTGAATGCGGGTTCGGTAGTGCTGGCGTATCTGTTTCTGAGTCAAAAAGAAGACAAGCCGAGCATCACACCGCTGCTGTTCGCTTTGTTGTTTGGTTTCAGTTCCTATTTAATGTATACCGCATTGATTCCGGACTCATATCCGTATGTACAGTTCGTTATCCTGTTCTCGGTGGTTTACTTGCAGTATACTCGTGAGCGTCAGGACGTATGTTATGTACCCAATGCGTTGCTTGCATCGATTAACTTCGGGTTAACCTCGACGAATATCGTACCGTTTGCAGCTGCCACTTTTTTCAATATGCATGGATGGCGTAATAAGGCGAATTTGAAAAAGTTCATTGGAATCATGGCACTGGCAGTTGTAATCATTGCCGTATTCACAGGCATTCAGTATGTTGCATTCGGAGGTCGTAGCTGGGTTAGTAACTGGCTGTTGGGCATTCAAAATGGCGGGACCAGTTATGCAACACCATTCCAATTTGCAGTTCACTGGAAAGCATTAAACATGTTAACCATCAATCCAATGCTGACACCGAAGATGCATTTACTGGACCCGGGCATGGCAGCCTTTGTTACGGATCTATCCCGTTCCAATCCAATCTATGTGCAGATGACAGGTATCTTTATTTTACTACTGGCATTCATGGGCTTCATTAAAGGCATTCGTGAACGAGAAGTGTGGACCCTTGTGCCATATATTTTGTTTGCCTTTTTGCTTCATGTAGTCGTGGGCTTTGGTCTAGCTGTGTTTCAATACGATATGTACCTGTATGCGGGACATTATCTGTTTGCGTTCTTCCTGTTGGGTGGGGGTTTCGTTATCGGCCTCCGTCGAGGATTGGGGAAAAAAGTAGTTATAGGTTTGATCATGTTATGTGTTATCGTTACGGCAAGTAACAACATCTATCGCCATGTAGAAACATTAACAACAATCAAGCAATCCTATGATCAGTTGGAACAGGAACGCTCAGTGAAATAATCAAAATGTATCGATTCATATAGGGAAACGAGATAAGGCCATGGGATGTAAACTCCAATGGCCTTATCTCGTTTAGTATCCAGCACATGAGTTAAGCAATAATCTTGGTCTTCTTGGCATTCTCGGCTGAACGTTTGGTGAGACTGCTTAGTGGTCGTTTCAAAGCAAGGGCAATGATGAGGCTCAGCGCGATGAACATACATAACCACAGAATATCTTTGATGGCAGTAGACCACAAGATGCCGCCGACCGACTCACGCAGCAGGCTAATCGCATATGTGAAGGGCATGAACGGATTCAATGCCTGGAAAAAGGGTGATGTCATGCTGATCGGGAACGTACCGCCCGAGCTGGAGAACTGGAACACCATGAAGATAATGGCTATCCCTTTTCCGATATTCCCAAATACGGATAGCAGGGTGTACGTTATGGTGACAAATACGGCACTCACCAGCATGGCAAACAGGACAAACCACAGTTTATCTGCGACGTAAGTACCCAGGATTAAGATATCTCCCAGGGTGACGCATACCGCCTGAAGCAATCCAATGGTTAGAAAAGTAGCAAGACGTCCGAGATACAACTCGTATCCCCGGAACTTGCCATCCGGATTTTCGGCTTCAGCACGAAGCAGGGAGATCAGCAGCGTTGAACCGACCCACAAGGACAACACGCCATAAAATGGCGACATTGCCGATCCATAATTCGGAATCGGGTAAAGTTGCTGTTCTTTGATTTGCACGGGACTCGAAAGGAAAGCACTCTCTTCCTCAATGTCGCCGCGCAGAAGCTTGGCAAGTTCGGCAAACTGGTTATTACCTTCAACTTCCCTGAGCTTGTCCGCAGCCTTGCTGATGGCACTTTCCAATGCTGGCAGATCATCACGTACCAGCGTGGCAACACGGTGAACTCCTTTTTCGACCTGCGGCAGCTGATTCTCTACAAAATCGGATGCCTTGCCTATCTGTTTCTCGGCATTAGGCAGATCATTACGAACAAAATCAGCGGCTTCGTTCAGTTTGCTTCCCAGCTTGGGCAGATCGGTCCGAATTAATGAAGACACGGTGTTTAAAGCTTGGATAAAACCTTCACTTTTGTTCGCGAGAGTCTCCGATATCTCATGGATCTTCAATTGTATTTGAGGCAGTTCGCTCTGGATTTTCGTCAACTCGGTCTGCCCAAACATAATCCCTTCTTTGGCTGATGCAAGAATGTCAGCAATATCCGGTATACGATCCTTTGCCCCTTGTAGAGTTTCTGCTGAAGTGGAGAGGATAGACCTGAGCTTATCCGCACCAGTTGCAAGAGCAGGCGATATTTCACTTTCATAGGTGTTTAAGGTATTGCCAATCCTGCTGCTAATATCCTTCGAGAGAGTATTTAACTGAGCGATGACATCTGCCGGTGGAGTTGTATTGCGACGCATGGCATTACTGATGATGCCAGCCAAGCGGATTTGCAACTGAAGTTTATCTGAAACGGTGTTCAGTTGTGTAATTTTATCGGCAAGTGGTTGGCTTGGAAGCAAGTTGTCGATGTTGCCCAGTAGTTCTGCCATACTGTCGACGAGTTTTACCGCAATCCCTAAACGCGTAGCAATTCGATCGAGATCTTCTGCGGTTGGCAGGTTGTTAAGATCCAAATTTTGCAATTGTGTAAATATGTCCCCTGCAGCGTTAGTAATCTGTTGCACTAGCAGTAGATTTTGGCGGATCGCTGGGCCAATCGCCTGAAACGCTTCTTCACTGGAATCCACAAATTGATTCAAGCCTTCGGCCAGCTCAATCCCGTTGCCAGCGATTTGTGATACTTTGTCCAAATCTTGCTCTGCGGCCGTGACGATAGACAGAGCTTTGTCGGTTTTATCCAGTGCCGTTTGGATGACACCTGATACCTGACCAAAGTTTTCATCCACTTCTTGAATGCGTTCCACAGCTTTTTGTATATCGGGAATCCGCCCCTGGATAGCCAGCACTTCGGAAGCCGCATCATTAATTTGTGGCCAATACTCCTGCACCTTGAGCACATATTGTGCCGCTTCATTGATTTCAGGCAGTTTTTTTTCTATTTCAACGATCTTTTGAGCATCTTTTACAATCTCAGGCATGGCTTTTTCTACTTCCAGAACCTTTTGACCAGCGGCTTGTATAGCCGGAAGATTCTTCTCCAGCGTGAAAATGCCATTCTCCATCTTGCGTAATGTTGGAAGCTGCGCATTAATTTCAACCCCGGCTTCCTTCAGCTTGGTTAGAACGGCCTCACTAACGGCTTCGGTGAAATTCTCATTGATTTGCGTTGTTATCGCAGATACACCGGAGCCTGTGATTTTTGGAGCAATGGCATTCACCTTTTCATTGACGGTATAGATTACTTCCGGTCGTTCCAGCTTCCCATCAACGATGCCTGTAATTTTGGATGAAAAGTCCCCCGGAATGAGCAGGCTTGCATAATACTCTCCAGTTTGCACACCCCGATTAGCCTCAGCCTGGTCCACAAAAGTCCAGCCCAGCTTTTCGTTTTGCTTCAGGCTCGACACCAATTCATCTCCGATATTAACGTTGGTTCCTTCAACAGTCGCACCCTTGTCCTCAGTTGTCACCGCAATTTTGATCCCTTGGGTATTACTGTACGGGTCCCAGACGGATTTCACATTGACCCAGTCATATACCCCGGGTAGTAAAATTATTGCCACAATTAGAAATATACCTGTGGGAACCTTCAGAATATGCAACCAGTCTGTTTTGTAAACGTGCCAAATGTGACGCATGACTTCCTCCTAAATGTACATAAATGTAGGACGTATCTTATTTCTATGACTGATATTTGTGAATCGTATGTATATTGGCTTTTTTTAAGCATATAGGAATGGGTTCGTGTTTATAAACTGTACCCATTTCACTTGGACCTAATGCAGAGCCTTCATATATTTCGTAAGAGGAAACGCACCGTTTGTTCTAAAATGAAGGGATATATATCAACATTGAATATAGTCAGAGGGTTATTTTGGCTATAACGGATTTCTCATTTTTATATGGATAAATATACAGAAATGTTGTATAATTATGAATAACCAATGAGATGTAATGTGCATGGATGTTTTTCGGCCTAACTGCTGATTCTAAGAAGAACGTAGCAGAGGATTTTCACCTGCGATGGTGAGGTGTTGACAGGGGGTTGTCTTTCTGTCATAATTCATGAAGACAAACGGACATATTGAGTACAGAACCCTGTGAGGTCCTGCAATATGAACGACATGAATAGCACCTTTAAATCAGTCCCGTGAGACTGGCAAGGTAACGTGAACGATACATCGTTTTTTGCTGCGGCAAATGAAGCGATGCATCCCCGAGAGTAAACTTTCTTCAGAGCGGTCTGAAGTTCGGAGACTCCTTGCCAATAAACACGGCAAGGAGTCTTTTTTGTTCTCCTCGTCACGGGGCCATGATCTGGAGGGAAATCCTGAGGAGGCTGAACGCATGAGCACAGAGACACATGTCATTATGGATGAGACGGCGATCCGCCGCGCATTAACACGGATTGCCCATGAGATATTGGAGAAAAACAAAGGAATCGACGATTGTGTGTTGGTCGGTATCCGTACACGCGGGGTCTACCTGGCAGAACGGATCGCAGCCAAGATTGAAGAAATCGAAGGCGCCAAAGTCCCCTGGGGAGAACTGGATGTGACTCCTTACCGCGATGACCGCTTGGATGAAAATAAAGCGAATCGCAAGGAAATGTTGATTATGACACCTGAATCACTTTCGATTCATAACAAAAAAGTGATTTTGTTCGATGATGTGCTCTATACCGGACGGACGATTCGCGCAGCGATGGATGCCCTGATGGACTGCGGAAGACCGCAGAACATTCAGCTGGCTGTACTCGCAGACCGCGGACACCGGGAACTTCCGATTCGACCTGATTTTATCGGTAAGAATGTGCCGACTTCCAAATCAGAGGAGATCGAGGTTGCACTCATGGAAACGGACGGACAGGACGAAGTCAAAATCACTCAGAACCGGGGGGAGCAAGCATGATGATTACACAGACAGCATTGAGAGACCGGAGCTTGCTTGGATTGAAGGAACTTAGCCGAGGAGAGATCGAGTCGATTCTGAACAGAGCAGCTCACTGGGAAGCGCAGAAAGAGAAACTGGTTCCTGTACTGGAATCACGCTTCGTTGCGAACATGTTCTTCGAGAACAGCACACGTACCCGTTTTTCCTTCGAAATGGCAGAGAAACGCCTGGGTGCACAAGTGCTGAACTTTACGGCAGCCGCATCCAGTGTGGAAAAAGGAGAGTCCATCTACGATACGGTACGCACACTTGAGTCGATGGGCATTGATGCAGGCGTGATCCGGTTGAAACCGGCAGGCGTTCTGCAACAACTGGCTCAGAAAGTGAGTGTTCCGCTCGTGAACGCTGGAGACGGCAACAATGAGCATCCTACACAAGCACTGCTGGACCTCTACACGATGCGAAAAGCATTTGGCGAACTGAAGGGCTTGCGTGTCTCCATCATCGGTGACATTCTGCATAGCCGCGTAGCGCGCTCCAACCTGTGGGCACTGCAAAAGTTTGGCGCAGATGTACGCTTCTGTGCACCGCAAACGATGCAGGCACCGGAACTCGCAGAGCATGCTCCTTATGTCGGTCTCGAAGAAGCGCTGGATGCAGATGTAGTCATGATGCTCCGTGTTCAACTGGAACGTCATCAACATGGCTTAATTACTTCAGCTGAGGATTATCGCGAACACTACGGATTGACGGAAGAACGGGCATCACGCCTAAAACCAAGAACCATTATCATGCACCCTGCTCCTGTGAATCGCAACGTCGAGGTAGATGACGCGGTTGTGGAGAGTGAAGCATCACGGATTTTCCCGCAGATGGCAAACGGCGTTCCAATCCGCATGGCGGTTATGGAACGTGCGATGAAACTGTAACAGGGTCTGGCTGTGGGTCATAGGCTGACGGTACGGTAGTTCTTATAGAGCAATAAGAGAGTACACGATAAAGAAAATCACCCGGCTTGCCTGGTAAGCCGGACAGAACCGAAGCGGAGGGCAATTATGCTACAGATTATAAAGAACGCGAACATCTTGAACCAACAAGGGGAACTTGAACGGAAAACCATCATTATAGATGAAGGTAAAATTAAAAAGATCGCTGGTCTGGAAGACCAAGCCGTATTGGATGCCGAAAAGTCAGCGCAAAGTGTGACAGACGCATCAGGCAAACTGGTCATTCCCGGATTGATCGATATGCACGTGCATCTGCGTGAACCTGGATTCGAACACAAAGAGACGATCGAAACAGGTGCCCGTTCAGCAGCACAAGGCGGATTTACAACGATCGCTTGCATGCCGAACACAAGACCAGTAACAGACACAGCTGAAGTTGTGAAACTGGTATTGGATAAAGCCAAAGAAGCTGATCTGGTTAAAGTGTTGCCTTATGCAGCTATTACAAAAAACGAGCTGGGTCGTGAACTTACCGATTTTGCCGCATTAAAAGAAGCAGGAGCTATTGGATTCACGGATGACGGTGTAGGCGTACAAAACGCTCAAATGATGAAGGATGCCATGAGCCTTGCGGCAAGCATGGATATGCCAGTTATCGCACACTGTGAAGATGACTCACTGGTTGTCGGTGGATATGTGACGGAAGGCGAGTTTTCGAAGCGTCACGGCATCAAAGGGATTCCAAATGAATCCGAGGCCATCCACGTTGGCCGTGATATCCTGCTCGCAGAAGCAACGGGAGTTCATTACCACGTCTGCCACGTAAGTACAGAGCAGTCAGTTCGCCTGATTCGTCTGGCAAAGTCCATCGGCATTAAAGTAACTGCTGAGGTATGTCCGCACCATCTGGTGTTGTCGGATGAAGATATCCCGGGCATGGACGCCAACTGGAAAATGAACCCGCCGCTACGCTCACCACGTGATGTGCAGGCTTGTATCGAAGGTTTGCTGGACGGTACGCTGGACATGATCGTAACCGATCACGCGCCACACAGTGAAGAAGAGAAAGCCAAAGGCATGGAGCTGGCACCCTTCGGAATCGTTGGATTCGAAACAGCCTTCCCGCTGCTGTACACGAAGTTTGTGGAAACAGGACTTTGGAGCTTGGACTTCCTGGTGAAACGCATGACTGCTGATCCGGCACGTGTATTCCGACTGGATACAGGCAAACTTGAAGAGGGAGCACCAGCGGATATCACGATGATTGACCTGAACGAGGAAAAAGCAGTTGATCCTGCAACGTTTGCAACCAAAGGAAGAAACACACCATTCACAGGCTGGAAGCTTAAAGGCTGGGCCACACAAACATGGGTGGATGGCAAAAGCGTATGGCAAAACACGGTACACCAGTAAAACGGTAATTTAGTAAATTGAAAAATTAGTACACAGTAACATCTTTTCAACTAACTCGAGGCAAATCATGCCGAGAGTCTAACATACGAAACAAAGCAAAGTTGAATGTCATGATTTTGAACTTGGACACCAACGTAACTGCGGAGTGGGCAGAAAGAACCCGAAGAAGCAAAGCGTTCGCCTTTATCACCGAATTACTCCATTTGAAGAATGGGATCAAAGTAATCCGGGGATAACAGCGATCAAAGGGTTTTCTGCCCACGGAGCCGCACGAAGTTTCCAGAAAGTTCAACCCCAATGCATTCAACGTTGATAAACACAGAGGAGTGAAATGGGATGCAGGCACAGGCAAGATTATTGTTGGAAGACGGCACACTGTTCACCGGGAAAGCATTCGGTGCTGAAGGTGAAACGACAGGTGAGGTCGTTTTTAATACGGGAATTACAGGCTATCAAGAGGTGCTTTCGGATCCTTCCTATTGCGGTCAAATCGTAACCATGACGTATCCGCTGATCGGAAACTACGGCATTACGCGTGATGACTTTGAGTCAATTCGTCCATACGTGCACGGTTTCGTCGTGCGTCGCCATGAGCCAACGCCAAGCAACTGGCGTGCGGAATACAGCGTAGACAATCTGCTCAAGGAATACGGTATCGTAGGAATCAGCGAAATTGATACACGCATGTTGACTCGCCGGATTCGTCACCACGGCACAATGAAGGGAATTCTCACAACAGGATCGAAGCCTGTGGAAGAACTGCTGGAGATGATGGGAGACACCACCATCGCCGAGCTGCGTAACCAGGTGCCTATGACTTCTACGGAGCATGTCTACAACAGCCCGGGAACGGCTGAACGTATTGTGCTCGTGGATTACGGTGCGAAAACAGGAATCTTGCGTGAACTCAGCAAACGTAACTGTGACGTTGTCGTTGTTCCACATGATGTAACAGCAGATGAGATTCGTCGCTTGAACCCGGACGGCATTCAACTGTCCAACGGCCCTGGGGACCCGAAAGACGTACCTCACGCAGTTAACATGATCAGTGAACTGCTTGGCGAATACCCGATCTTCGGCATCTGCCTGGGTCACCAATTGTTCGCACTTGCGGCAGGAGCAGACACCGAAAAACTCAAGTTTGGACATCGCGGAGGAAACCACCCGGTGAAAGAATTGGAGAGCGGACGTTGCTTCATCACATCCCAGAACCATGGATTTACCGTAAACGAAGAGTCTGTGAAGAGTACAGACCTGGAAGTTACACATATCAACAATAACGATAAGACCATTGAAGGTCTGAAACATAAAACATTCCCGGCATTCTCGGTTCAATATCACCCTGAAGCAGCCCCGGGTCCTTACGACAACAGCTACCTGTTCGACCGTTTCATCGAGATGATTCGCGAGCACAAAATCACTAACCCGCAAAAGCCGCGTCAAGCCGTACTGGCAGCCGCAGTGAAAGGAGCACAATAACATGCCGATTAACAAAGATCTCAAAAAAATTCTGGTGATTGGTTCCGGTCCAATCGTCATCGGTCAAGCGGCCGAGTTCGACTATGCCGGTACACAAGCTTGCCAGGCACTGAAAGAAGAAGGCGTGGAAGTTGTACTCATTAACAGCAACCCGGCGACCATCATGACGGATACGAACATGGCTGACAAAGTCTACATCGAGCCAATCACTCTGGAGTTTGTAACGCAAATCATTCGTCAAGAGCGTCCAGATGGCTTGCTGCCAACACTGGGGGGTCAAACAGGTCTGAACATGGCTGTAGAGCTGGCTCGTGCAGGTGTGCTGGAACGTGAAAATGTGAAATTGCTCGGAACGCAACTGACATCCATCGAGAAAGCGGAAGATCGGGATCTGTTCCGTGACCTCATGCGTGAATTGGAACAACCTGTACCTGAGAGTGTAATCGTAACTACACTTGAAGAATCACTTGAATTTGCGAATGAGATTGGTTATCCAATCATTGTGCGTCCAGCCTATACACTGGGCGGAACAGGCGGCGGAATCTGTGCGAATGAAGAAGAGCTGCGCGAGACGGTGGCAGCGGGAATTCGTTACAGCCCGATTGGGCAATGTCTGGTCGAGAAGAGCATTGCAGGCATGAAAGAAGTCGAGTATGAAGTGATGCGGGACAAAAACGATAACTGTATCGTTGTCTGCAACATGGAAAACTTTGACCCAGTAGGTGTTCATACAGGCGACAGTATCGTCGTAGCACCAAGCCAAACATTGTCGGACCGTGAATATCAAATGCTGCGTTCAGCTTCCCTGAAAATCATCCGTGCCCTGAACATCGAGGGTGGATGTAACGTACAGTTTGCACTGGACCCACACAGCTTCCAATACTATGTTATCGAAGTAAATCCACGGGTAAGCCGTTCATCGGCCTTGGCTTCCAAAGCAACGGGTTATCCGATTGCGAAAATGGCTGCCAAAATTGCCATGGGTTACACGTTGGATGAAATCGTGAACCCGGTAACAGGCCAAACGTATGCTTGCTTCGAGCCTACGCTGGATTATATCGTGAGCAAAATCCCACGCTGGCCGTTCGACAAGTTCATCTCGGCGAACCGTAAACTGGGAACTCAGATGAAAGCAACAGGCGAAGTGATGGCGATTGGCCGGACATTCGAAGAGTCGATTCACAAAGCAGTTCGTTCCCTGGAAATCGGCGTACACCGCCTTTACCTGAAGGATGCAGAAACGCTGGATGAAGCTACTTTGAATGAACGTCTGATCAAAGCGGATGATGAGCGTATCTTCCTGATTGCCGAAGCATTCCGCAGAGGTTATACGTTGCAACAACTACAGGACCTGACCAAGATTGACTGGTGGTTCCTGGACAAAATCGAAGGTCTGATCGCATTCGAAGATCGCATTCGCGAAGAATCCGAATTGTCTTCCGACATTCTGTATCAAGCGAAACGCCTTGGATTCACGGACCGCGCCATTGCTGAACTGCGTGCGCAAGGTCAACCTGGAGGCACATTAACAACTGAAGCGGAAGTTAGAACTCGTCGGGAAGCAGAGAACCTACGCCCAGTGTACAAAATGGTAGATACATGTGCAGCTGAGTTCGAAGCAACAACGCCATATTACTACTCAACTTACGAGACAGAGAATGAAGTTATCCCTTCAGACAAGAAAAAAGTTGTGGTGCTGGGTTCAGGACCAATCCGGATCGGTCAAGGGATCGAGTTCGACTACTCTACTGTACACGCAGTATGGGCATTACAAAAAGCAGGCTATGAAGCAGTCATTATCAACAATAACCCGGAGACGGTGTCTACGGACTTTAATACATCGGATCGCCTGTACTTTGAACCGCTCTTCTTCGAAGATGTCATGAACGTGATTGAACAGGAGAAACCAGTAGGGGTTATCGTACAATTCGGTGGTCAAACGGCTATCAACCTGGCAGCACCACTGCGTAATGCAGGTGTAACCATTCTCGGAACGGATCTGGAAAGCATCGATGAGGCGGAGGATCGCAAGAAGTTCGAGCGTCTGCTCTCCCGTCTGGAGATTGCACAGCCAAAAGGTAAAACGGTCATTTCCGTTGATGATGCGGTAGAAACAGCTCAAAGTCTGGGCTACCCGGTACTGGTTCGTCCTTCCTATGTACTCGGCGGTCGTGCGATGGAGATTGTATACTCCGATGCTGAATTGCTGACATACATGGAACAGGCGGTTAAAATCAATCCAGAGCATCCGGTCCTGATCGACCGTTACATGATGGGTAAAGAAGTTGAGGTTGACGCCATCTGTGATGGTGAAACGGTATTGATTCCGGGAATCATGGAACATATCGAGCGTGCAGGGGTTCACTCTGGTGACTCCATCGCGGTATATCCTCCTCAACATCTGTCCCAGGATTTGAAAGAGAAAATTGTAGAGATTACCATCAAAATTGCGAAAGAACTGAAAACGGTAGGTTTGGTCAACATCCAGTTTGTTATCCATGATGGCCAAGTGTACATTATCGAGGTGAACCCGCGTTCATCCCGTACCGTACCATTCCTGAGCAAAGTAACCAACATTCCGATGGCGAACCTGGCAACACAAGCCATTCTGGGTGTGAAACTAAAAGATCTTGGTTATGTTGACGGGCTGTGGCCTGAATCGGATCATGTATCTGTTAAAGTTCCGGTCTTCTCCTTCGCGAAGCTGCGTCGTGTAGAACCAACCCTCGGACCTGAGATGAAATCCACAGGTGAGGTTATGGGTCGTGACCCGAATTACGCTAAAGCGTTGTTCAAAGGTCTCATCGGAGCAGGAATGAAAATTCCGGCAACCGGAGCGATTGTTGTGACTGTAGCAGACAAAGACAAGGACGAAGCGGTTCCTTTGCTCGAAGGTTTCTACAGACTGGGTTACAAAATCATGGCTACCGGCGGAACAGCAGCTGCGCTTGAAGCAGCAAACATTCCGGTAACGACTGTGAACAAATTAAGTGAAGGTTCGCCGAACATTCTGGATATGATCCGCAGCGGCGAAGCAAACTTTGTCTTCAACACACTGACCAAAGGCAAAACACCGCAGCGTGATGGATTCCGTATCCGTCGTGAAGCGGTAGAAAACGGCATTGTATGTATGACTTCATTGGATACGATTCGTGCGCTGCTGATCATGCTGCAAACGATCAACTTCTCTTCGGAAGCAATGCCTGTCTTTGTAAAATAAATAAGTCTCTGATGAAGGACATCAGTCAGCCTGCGGGCTGGCGGGATGTCCTTTATAACGGACAAAAACGGAAAAAATGAGCAAGTGGAGGGGAGCGCTGGTGATGAATGACACGAATTTCAATGAAATGGCTGGCCGTCTGATGGTGGCACTGGATTACCCTGGAGCGGAAGAAGCGAAAGCATTGGTACAAGCCCTTGAAGGCATTCCCTGTTATCTGAAGGTTGGCATGCAGCTGTTCTACGCAGCAGGACCGGACTTTATTCGGGAGCTGAAATCCAAAGGGTACTCCGTTTTTCTGGATGTGAAAATGCATGACATTCCTAATACCGTTCGTGGCGGTGCTGAGAGTATCACGCGTCTGGGTGTAGACATGTTCAATGTACATGCAGCCGGCGGAACCATCATGATGCGTGCTGCACGTGAAGGGGCTGAGGCAGCCATAGCTGCTGATCCTTCCCTTAGCAAGCCCGAGATCATTGCAGTCACCCAACTGACCAGTACGAGTCTGGAAACGATGAATACCGAGATTGGCATTCCAGGAAGTGTGGAAGCTGCAGTGGTTCGTTATGCTGGACTGGCCCAAGAGGCCGGACTGGATGGGGTTGTTGCTTCTCCACTGGAAGTGCCCGCAATTCGGGCAGCGTGCGGCAGTGCTTTTCACACCGTTACACCGGGAATTCGTCCAGCGGGTAGTGGTCTGGGAGATCAGACGCGCGTCTTGACGCCGGGTGAAGCCATCGCTAGAGGCAGTCATTACATTGTTGTAGGCAGACCTATTACAGGCGCTCCCAATCCGCGAGAAGCGGCAGAAACCATTTTGAAGGAGATGTTGAACGCATGATCGAACTGAATGAGATTCCAAATCATATTGCTTCCCAACTGTTGAAAATCAAAGCCGTGGCGTTGCGTCCGCAGCAACCATTTACATGGACATCCGGCATCAAATCACCGATATACTGCGATAACCGGCTAACGATGTCCTATCCCGAGATTCGTAACGATATCGCTGAAGCTTTTGCTACGATTATTCGTAACCAGTACCCGGATGCAGAAGTCATCGCAGGTACGGCAACCGCAGGTATCCCGCATGCTGCCTGGGTAGCTCAGAAACTGAATCTGCCGATGGCTTACATTCGCGATAAAGCGAAAGGACATGGCAAGGAGAACCTGATCGAAGGTCTGATTACTGAAGGACAGAAAGTGGTTGTCATCGAAGATCTGATCTCCACAGGTGGAAGCTCAATCAAAGCAGCCGAAGCTGTACGTGTAGCAGGTGCAACACCTCTCGCCGTGCTTGCGATCTTCAGCTACCAGCTGGATAAAGGTGTTAAAGCATTCGAAGATGCTGGAATTCCACTTCAGACGCTGTCCAATTACACGGCTCTGATGGATGTGGCTTTGGCTCAGGGAACGATTCAGGAGAGTGATTTTGAACTGCTTAAATCCTGGCGTGAAGATCCTTCTTCATTTGGTAAATAATATCATTGATACCCCGGAAAAATGTTCAGGAATGAACGGTATCAAAATTGTAATGATTGCCGTTATAGCGGCAAAACCATCGAATATACAAGAGGCATCCCACACTATGGGGTGCTTTTTTCGTTTCTTCATCAAAATATTAACTTTTTCCCTCTACCGTTGTAAAAAGCTTGTAACTTTTAGTTGTGATCGGTCGTTTATAATTCAGTGTAGGATGGAACAGATTTCTAATTTTAGGTTTTTTGAAGAAATGAACGGGATTTCAGGAAAGGATGAGCGTGATTGCTGGCATGAAGAATTTATTTCTCAGACAAAGACCTGCCAAGAGCCAGTCAGGCGATGAACATCAACAGGGGGAATCACCGCTGGAGGCATTGACGGAATCGGGAGAAAATACATACAACAATGAGCACGTTCCCCCGACGAGTGAACCTCTTTCACCTGAAAGTGAAATTGCTTCGGATGAAGTGGCAGCGGCTGCTGTCACTACCGTTGATGAACCCCAAAAGAAGATCAAACCGAAGAAGGATATGTTGCCTCCATATGATGGACCTGTATTGGAGGTGCGTAACGTACATCGCAGTTTTCAGACAGGGAGTCGCATCATCCATGTGCTCAAAGGCATTGATATGGAAGTGAATCCGCAACAGTTGGTCATGCTGAAGGGACGATCAGGCTCAGGCAAAACAACCTTGCTGAATATGCTCGGTGGACTGGATCAGCCTTCAAGTGGAGATATTCTATTCTCCGGCCAGCCTCTTCAGGATTGGGGAGACCGACGGCGGACCGCTTTGCGGCGCAAGGAGATCGGTTTTATTTTTCAGGCGTATGCACTCATGCCCTTATTATCTGCTTGGGAAAATGTAGAACTGTCGCTGCGTATGGCGGATGTACCGCGAGCGGAATGGAAGGACAGGGTTGGCCATTGTCTGGATCTGGTTGGACTGTCCAAACGTGTGAAGCACCGTCCTTTCGAGATGTCTGGGGGCGAGCAGCAGCGGGTGGCTATAGCCAAGGCCATTGCCCATAGACCCCGATTGTTGCTTGCGGATGAACCAACGGCAGAACTGGATTCCAAGATGGGCGCACAGGTCATGGCCGTATTCCGCAATATTATTGAAGTAGAACAAGTAACGATATGTATGACTACACACGATCCTACAATTTTGGAGGTTGCGGACCATGTTTATGAAATGGCGGACGGCAGATTTATCAAGTAGAGGGGCCGCTCCGAAGAGGGGGAAACGCGCAGCAGTTATTGTACTTGGTGCGATAATGGTTGCAACGATGTCCGGCTGCTCATTGCTGCCGTCAGAAACAGAGGAAGAAGTGCTTCCGCCAATTACGCCGCCAACGATCTCCAAGAAACCGGAATATGAAGTTCGGACGGAAACGTTGGAGAAAAAAGTAAGTGGTAGCGGCAAGATGATGAGTCAGCGTGAAGAGAAGGTGTACTTCACGCTCGATGGCATGCATGTCAAAGAGTTGAATGTTAAACCGGGGGATAAAGTGAAAAAGGGTCAACTTCTCGCCGTGCTCGATGTGGAGAGTGTAGAGAAGGAGATCCGTGGCAAGAAACTGCAGATTCGCAAATCCGAAGTTCAAATGAAGGAAACACTTCGCAAGAAGGATGAGATGGACCCGGTAGAGTTCGAAGAAGCAACGATTGCGTTTGAAGAACTACGCCAGGAACTCGCTGATCTGGAGGAACAACTGGGCAAAGCCACGTTGACTGCTCCATTTGGAGGCACTGTTATTGCTGTGCAGGTAGAGAAGGGTGCAGCCGTGAAAGCGTATGATCCGATTGCTACGATTGCGGATACATCCAATCTGGTTGTGGCAGCAACCTTTGCCAAAGAAGATCTGGAGAAGTTCTCAGCGGGTATGAAAGCGGAAGTAGACATTAATGGAGCGGGTAAAGTCGCTGGCAAAATTAAAGTCATGCCTATCGCTGAAGCATCGGGAAGCGGCAGTGGTGGAGGATCGGGAGAAGGAGCAACACCTCCGGTCAAAGAATCGTTGGATCAATATGTAATTGTTACACTTGCAAAAATGCCAAAAGGCGTGGAACGTGGAACACCTCTATCGGTCTCCATCGTAACGCAGCGTACCGAGAACGCGATTGTGATTCCTGTATCCGCTTTACGCTCCATCGGTTCAAGAACGTACGTGCAAGTCGTCGAGAGTGATGGCAGCAAGCGTGAAGTGGACGTTGAAGTTGGCCAGCAGACGTCGACGGATGTCGAGATTCTGAAAGGTCTGACCGTAGGCCAGAAAGTAGTGGGACGCTAATGGGGCTGCCATTGCTTCGGCTGCTGTTCCGCAAAATGTGGAACACGCGCTGGATGACCTTCAGCACACTGATCGGATTGATTGTGGCGGTTGCGTTCACCGTCAGTATTCCAATGTATGCCGATGGTGCGCTGAAACGGGTCGTCGCGCAGACGCTACAGGATAACAGTGAGGGATTGCCAGCGGGTTCGTTGCTGATGAGTTATCAGGCACCTGGTGGTGTGAAAACAGACACAAGGGGTCTGGACGAAGTAGATCGTTATATTCGTGAGGATGTCCCTCGCGACATCGGGTTTCCTTTCCATACGTATGTGAATTCCAGATCCATTCGCAGCACCGAGGTGAGCCCCGAAGATCCAACGAAAGTGGACGCCAGCCGGGTGCGCAGTATGAGTATGGGCACGATGAGTGGACTGGATGCACAGGTGAATTACTCTGCCGGAGTGAAACCTGGCAATCAGGTCAAGGACGATATTATCGAGGCAGTTATGCTGGAAGAAGGTATGTACCGTAACGATCTGCATATCGGCGATATTCTGGAATATCCGGTGTATAGCGGCCTTGATATCACATTACGTGTGAAGATTACAGGTTCCTTCAAGGCAGATGATCCGAACAGTCCTTACTGGGTGCAGGGATTTGACGGCATGATGAATGGACTTTATGTGGATGAATCGGTTTTTAATGATGTTTTACTGAAGGAAAAAGGCATTCCACTTCAGAATTCACGCTGGTATTATGCCTTTGATCTGAAAGAAATTCAAACCAGCCAGTTGTCGGGTCTGACTTCCATGTTGGAAAGGCTGGATATCGATCTGTATCAGCGGCTGAAAGATACGAAAGTAGACATTACCTTCGGTGATCTGCTCAAGCAGTTCCGTAGTCAGAGTCTGCAATTGCAGACCATGCTGTTTACTTTGGCAGCACCGATGATTGCGATGGTCTTTTATTTTATTGCGATGAACGCCAGACAGTCATTACAGAAGCAAGAGAGTGATATTGCGGTATTGCGTAGCCGTGGAGCTTCAGCTCGGCAGATCTTCTCTCTCTACCTGCTTGAAGGTATATTCCTGGGCGTTATTGCGTTGATTATTGGACCGTTTCTCGGTTGGTTTATGGCCAAGAGTATCGGCTCAGCAAGCGGTTTCCTGTCATTCGTAGACCGGAAGTCCATTCCGATCGGTATATCGAAAGAAGCTATTTTGCTGGGCGTAGCAGCGGTCCTTGTTGCCATCATCGCATCACTTATTCCTGCGATAACCTATGCACGGGCAACCATTGTATCAGCCAAGCGGCGACAAGCGCGTACAGACCGCGCTCCAGTATGGCAACGCTGGTTCCTGGATGTTGTGTTGCTGGGTCTGGCCGGCTATGGATACTACCTGTTCTATGAACGTCAGATGTTAACCTTCCAGACCGGTATGACAACCGATCAGCTGCAGGTACAGCCGTTTCTGTTCTTTGTACCCGCACTCGCGATCTTTGCGTTAGGATTATTCTTCCTGCGCTTGTTCCCGTGGATATTGAAGCTTATTCAGCTAATCGGTCGCAAGTTTCTCCCAGTCCCATTGTACCTGACATTAACGCAGCTATCGCGTTCATCGTCTTCCTATTATCCATTGATGATCCTGCTGGTATTAACACTGGGACTTGGGGTGTACAACTCGGCTGCGGCCCGGACGATTGATCTGAATTCCACCGAGCGTACACTGTACCGTTATGGTTCTGATGTGATCATGCAGACCGTATGGGAAGGAACGCCTGAGATTAAGCCTAGTTCCGGACAGAATGGCGGTTCAGGTGGAGGTCAACAAGGCGGAGGCGGCGGTTCTGGTGGTGGAGGCGCTCCCGGCGGAGGAAATGGCGGTGGAGGTGCTCCAGGTGGAGGCGGTGGATCTTCTCAGCCATCGAAAGTCATCTACTCTGAACCTCCATTCGAAGTATTCCGCAGATTAGATGGTGTGGAACATGCAGCAAGAGTGCTGCAGACCAAGGGCAATATTATCGTCTCTGGTAAATCGGGTGGACAGGGAATGCTGGTCGGAATTGATAATGTGGACTTTGCTCAAGTGGCATGGTTCCGCAACGACCTGTTCCCGGCACATCCCTACAAGTACCTTGACTTGCTTGGTAAATATGAAGGGGCTGTATTGATCTCTTCGAAATTTGCTGACAAATTTAAGTTAAAAACCGGAGATCTTGTCTCCATGGGTGTACAGGGGCAGGCGATTGAATTCGTCGTGTTTGGGATCATTCCTTACTGGCCAGCCCAGTATCCAGATCAGATGCCATTCTTCGTGGCGAATCTGGATTATATCTATGATCAGGTGCCTCTGATTCCTTATGAGGTGTGGCTGAAAATGGAACCGGATGCCAAAGTGGCTCCACTAATGGAGAAACTCGCAGCAGAAGGCATTGAGTTATCATCTGTACGTGACGTACGCACCGAATTGGTATCTCAGGCTAAACATCCGTCACGAGGTGGCGTATTCGGGATTCTAAGCCTTGGGTTCCTGGTATCGGTTATTATCTCATTGATCGGATACGTGCTGTACTGGTTCTTTAACCTGTCCGGACGTGTTGTGCAGTTTGGTGTATTACGTGCCATGGGCTTATCCCGGGCACAACTGAGCGGCATGTTACTGCTGGAACAGGTGTTCACAGCGGGACTGTCGATCCTGCTAGGTATTGGGATTGGTCAGGTATCCAGTCGTTTATTCCTGCCATTCCTGCAAACGACGGATAATGTATCTGCTCAGGTACCTCCGTTCCGGATTGTGTTTGAACAGCAGGATATGTTGCAACTGTATGGGGTCACCGTGGTGATGCTGGTCATTGGTGCAACGATGTTGCTCTGGCAGATTCGCAGATTGCGAGTTCACCAGGCAGTCAAAATGGGAGAGGAGAGGTAAACGTGATCCAATGCGAAGGACTTGTCAAAATTTTTAAATCCAGCGATGTGGAAGTCGTTGCCCTTCAGGGCCTCAACCTGACTGTCAATCAAGGTGAAATGATGGCGATCATCGGTAACAGTGGTAGTGGTAAATCCACGCTGTTGAATATTCTGGGCGGGCTTGATCGTCCTACTGCTGGTACAGCTGTTGTAGGAGACTGGGATCTGCTGAAGATGACAGATGCCCAATTGGTCGAGTACAAGCGTCATACCGTAGGTTTTATCTGGCAAAATAACGGTCGTAACCTGCTGCCTTACCTCACTGCACTGGAAAATGTGGAGACACCCATGATTCTGGGAGGTAAGCGTGATCGTGCTTATGCGAAACAGTTACTCGAATGGGTAGGCCTTAAGGATCGGATGCATAACAAATTGCATCAATTGTCAGGGGGAGAGCAACAACGGGTAGCGATTGCGATCTCATTATCCAATCGTCCCAAAATTCTGCTTGCAGATGAACCTACCGGTTCGGTCGATTCCGAGACATGTGATACAATCATGGGCATTTTCCGAAGAATGAACAAGGAACTTGGCGTTACGATTGTCATCGTTACCCATGACTTGACGCTTGCTGGCAAGGTAGACCGGATCGTTGCGATTCGGGACGGCTTGACCAGTACCGAGTTTGTGAAGCGCAACCCGAATCTGGATGATGAGCATAACTTGTCCGAGGCGGGTATGCCAGACATTCATGAAGCATTTGTCATTATAGACCGTGCAGGACGACTTCAGGTGCCAAAAGAGTATCTGGAGGCCTTATCCATTGATAACCGGGCGACATTGGAATTTGACGGTGAACGTATTGTCATTACACCGCCAAGATAATTAAGAGGGGGAACTGGGAAATGAAGAATAGTATGTGGGGAAAACGTGTGCTGGCTGTCATCGCTACTGCGACGCTAGCACTGCCGCTGATTGCCGGCTGTACGGCAAGTGAGGCCAAGGATACGGAGCAGCGTGTATTACGTGTGGCTACGTTGTGGGGAGGACAGGATGACAGTTACTTCCGTCAGCAATTTACCGATGCTTTTGAATTGACACATCCCAATGTAACCATCGAAATTGTAGCTGCTGTTGATCAGAGCAGTATGTATGGGTATGGCAACACGGAAGAACAGCCGGAAGTTCCAGATACAATGGAAAGTCTGAAGAAGATTATGACTGGGGATAACCCGGTTGACGTTATCGTGGCCGATACCGCTACAGTGAAATCATTAATTCAGGAGAATCTGGTGAAACAGCTGGACCCACTGATGCAGGAAGATAAGTTTGATACCAGTGATATCGTGCCTAGTGTACTGGAGGGAATTAAGGACCTTGGGGATCAGAGCATTTATGCATTGACACCAACGTTCTCCTCATCGGCTTTGTTCTATAACAAGGGTATGTTTGAAAAAGCAGGTGTGGAACCACCAACGGACAACATGACCTGGGACGATATTTTCAATCTGGGTACCCGTCTAACGAAAGGTGAAGGTAAAGATCATGTATTTGGCTTCTCCTTCACGACATATCAGGGTGGTTCGCCGTACTACTCCATGCAGCAGTACTACAGCTCGTTGCAGCTGAAGACGTTTGATGACAAAGCTGAAAAAATGACTGTGGATTCTCCTCAATGGGAGAAAGTATGGAGCACGATCAGCAAACTTGCGATTGACAAAGTTATTCCTAAAGGCGACGAACCACAGGATCAGGACCCGAGTGGGCGTTATAATCCAATGCAGGGTGATCTGTTCCTGAGTGGCAAGTCAGCCATGGTTATTGGTGATTACAGTTATATTAATCAATTAATTGATGCAAATAAAAATGCAGATAAGATGAAAGACTTTACGAAAGTGGATTGGGATGTAGTCACACCTCCAGTTCACCCGGAAGCGCCTGAAATCGGAGGCAACATTTATCTGAGCAACTTGATGGCGATCAATAGTGCGGCTCAGAACCCAGATGATGCTTGGGAACTGATCAAGTACATGAACAGTGAAGATTGGGCGAAAATCAAGGCGCGTAGCAGCTATGAGATGGTATCCCGGAAGAGCTTCATCAAGCCAAAAGATGGCCTGGATTATAACATTCAAGCATTCTATTCTTTGAAGCCGATCCCACCAACGAATACCAACCTGGATAAACTTTATCAAAAATCCCCAGGCTTATGGCAAGTAAACGAAAAAGGCATGGAATATTTCAATCAAGTACTTGAGAACAAAAAGACACCAAAAGAAGCGCTTGGCGAATGGGCAGCTAAAGGTAACGAGATGTTAGAGAAATTGAAAAAAGACCCTAAAGCTACGTTTCAATAAGATTTGATGATGTATAGTCACATCAAGATTTTAAGGATAGCCGCTGAAGATTTTAATCTTTGGCGGCTATTTTTATGGAAATGGGGTATTCTACAAAAAGCAGGAATAAATGACGACTCCGGAAAGGACGAGCGGTATGCACTGGGTATATTTCAGCAAGTTGTATGCAACCAAATTTCAAGCAGGATGTCTGGCGAAACGAATGGAGCAGGACGGGTGGATCTACGGTTACAATGAACCGGCAGAAGTCGAAGTGTATCGTTCACGCAAAGGTCGTTATGGTGTTCGATTTATTCCCTGACATTACCCCTTGACTTATTAGGATAGAATGGTGTATATTAATTAAGTCGCTGTTTTAATATTTCTTACTGACGCGGGGTGGAGCAGCCCGGTAGCTCGTCGGGCTCATAACCCGAAGGCCGCAGGTTCAAATCCTGCCCCCGCAATTTAGTTTCACTTGGATGATTCACAGCCATCATCTGCACGTTATACATTATGTCTAGGGCCCTTAGCTCAGTTGGTTAGAGCGGTCGGCTCATAACCGATTGGTCACAGGTTCGAGTCCTGTAGGGCCCATACTCTTAAAACCCTTGCCTAGCAAGGGTTTTTTTCTGTCTTCATTTAGGTGCTAGAGTATAAGGTAACTTGTTAATGGTGTCTTTCTAATCTGCCCTTTTTTGCGCAATTCAGTGTATGTCCACGCCGTACACCAAATCTCGCATATACTATCCTATCCCAACCCATAGGAGGTAGATTTCATGAGTCAATTTATTGATGCAAGAACCTCGCAGAATGCGAGTTTGGCTAACTCAATTGCTATACCAATCCTTGTAATTAACACACCTCAATTATTTGGACAAATCGGTTTGATAACCACTGCTGGTATTGGAACAAACCCGCGGGTGCAGTTCAAGGGAACTGTGTCTGTACAACTTCCATTAGCCGTCGCTGGTATAACCATTACGATTGTCAGAGGAACTTTGCCAACAGACCCTGTTATCTATTCCGCAACGTCTACGTTTAGCTTGAGCATCCTGGCACCTCAGATTATTACCTTCTCTGCGGATGACTTCAACCCACCAATTACACCTCAATTGACGTACACTGCATTTGTTAGCTCCAACTTGTTGGGAACAGTGCGTGTAGGCCCTGAGAACTTCGACGGAGTCTTGTTTTCCGACTAATAATGAAGGACATCACAGACCTGCCCTCAAAAGCAGGTTTTTTTCTTGTTAAAGGGGAAAACTCAACTCCATCGAGTAGACAGGGTTCTATGATATAATGCATTACAGAGACTGAATGGTATTCGAAATCAAGTAGTCCGTGAACATCTGAGAATCTTATGAAATTAGTTATAGAAAGCAGGTTTCCACTTTAATGACGTCAAATGAAAGTCAACGTTTTCGTTACAGCGAAGCTCCGGTCTGGGATTGGCAGAGAGCTTATTATGAACAGAAGGGGCTAGAGGCTTGGACAGAGAATCAGGTCCCTCAATATATTACCAGTAATCCGATGATTGCCACGGCGTATGCAGAGATGATTTTTGGATTTCTTCAGGACCTCGCAAACAAGGGACAGATTACCGAAACCGTGACCATTCTGGAACTTGGGGCGGGCGTAGGGCGTTTGGCACACCAAGTCCTGCTTAAACTGATTGAGTTAAAGGAGTTTGCTGGAATAGAGCTACCTCCATTCAGATATGTGATGACGGATCTCGTAGCGGAGAATGTGCAAGGTTGGAGAGAGCATCCATCCATGCAATCCTTTATTCAACAAGGTATAGTGGATTTTGCGCGTTTTGACGCTGTAGCGGATACGGAGCTAAAACTGGTTGTCGCGGGTACAGTTATACGGCCAGGCGATCTGAAACAACCGTTGTTGTTGATTGCCAATTACTTTTTTGACAGCATTCCGCAGGAATTAATCTATATTGGTGACGGCGAGATATATGAGTGTGATCTGCTTGTTCAGTCTCCGGATCGTCGTCATGATCTTGAACCCGCTGAGATGCTGAAGAACATGACACTGAGTTACGAGTATCGCCGGGCGCCCGAATACAGTGCAGATAACTATCCGTATTCGGAACTGATCACATTGTACAAGGCGGAGCTGGAGGATTCACACATCCTTTTCCCTGCAATCGGCTTGTCCTGTCTCGAACGGTTGAACAAGCTGTCTCAGTCAGGTTATGTGTTGATTACCGCTGATAAAGGGGATCATCGACTGGATAACTGGAAGTTCGCAGAGCCACCTGAATTCGTTCTTCACGGGAGTTTTTCTTTAACGGCCAACTACCATGCCATTCAATATGTCCTGGAACAACAGGGCGCACATACTCGATTCACGACGCATCATTATAAAGATCTGAACGTTGGGTGCATGCTGATGGTGGACGAACCGATCCGTTATGTGAACACTCGGCTGGCCTACCATCGATTTGTTGAACGTTTTGGACCGGATGATTTTTTCAGTATGAAACAATGGGTAGACTCTCGAATAGAGAGTATGGAGTTGAAGCATATTTTGCCGTTTTGGCGTCTGGGTGGATATGATGCTGAGTTCTTGATTCACAGTGCTACGCACATTTCCAGTCTTCTTCCTGATGCAAGTGATGAGGAAATGCTCGATATTCAGTCTGGCATTCATACGATGTGGTCGTCCTACTATGTGATGGAGCAGCAAGGGGGACTGGCATTTCTGGCAGGGCAGTTATTATATGAAATGTATATGTATGAGGATGCGAAACGGTTTCTGGAGATATCGTTGGTCGCAGATCCGAGTAACCATACTCCGGCAGTCTTGTACGATTTGGCTGTGTGCTGTTATGAACTTGAACTGGAAGAAGAAACCTTGTCATATACCCATAAAGTACTGGCCCTGGAACCTGATCATGAAGAGGCAGGAGATTTACTGAGAAGTTTCGAATGATGTTTTTATAGGCTAATAAACAGTGCGGCTCCGTATGAATAAGGGGGCGCGCTGTTTTTGTATTGGTCTGAAATCAGTCGAGATAAAAATGAAAGAATATAATTCTTTATTTTACATAATGACCCATTAAAGATATACTTTTCATATATTCTATTTCAATATTTTAAGGAGGATATGTAAATGAAAAGTAAATTGGTTTTAATTCTGACGTTTTGTCTCGTGTTTCTAATTCCTTCAGAATTAGTAGAAGGAAAACCAAGCCAGGTCGGTTCGAGTGGTATGTATGAAGTGAGTACCGGAGTATCGTTGTATGCTGAAATACAAGGAATAAAACATTCTTTTCCCACGGTAGTTTTTATTAGTGGATATGGAGATAGTTCAACTATCTGGTTGGAAGTTCAATCTGAGATGGCGAAGCATACTTTGACAGTATCCTATGATCGTGCTGGACTTGGACTTAGTGGAGAAACAAATAAAGATAAAACGACAAAACAACAAGTAAAAGAATTACATAAGTTGCTAAGAAAAGCTAATGTACCTGGTCCATATTTACTGGTTGGACATAGTATTGGAGGTTTGAATGTCAGAGCATTTGCTGATCGTTATACTTCTGAGGTAGCTGGAGCAGTCCTGTTAGATTCTTCTCATGAGAATCAGGAAGAGGCAATTTTGGCAACATTGCCACCAGAGTTTATAGACCTGTACAAGTCACAGTTTTCGGCAGAAGGTGACTATGCGGAAGTGACAAAGAGCTTTTCATTTGTTGATAAAATACGTAAAAATGATGCCTTGCGCCATACTCCATTAACGGTAATTTCGGCGACGGAACACGGAATGGGTCCTGAGATGGAAGTGAAGTGGGCAGAATTGCAAGAAGATCTGGCTACTCTATCCGATAAAGCCAATCATATTACTGTCGAAGATTCGGGCCATTACGTACATTTAGAGAGTCCTGAACTTGTTGTAGATGAGATTATTTCTTTGCTTAGGGATTGAAGGTAGTTGGATAAAGAGAAGTGATACTCGGATTAATATGCATGGACGATATTATTTGATTATTAAAATTGAAACTTATGTTCTTTTTTATCGTATTAATGGGATATTCAACCAATCATCTATTTCAACAGAAAAGGAGACAAAGACATGAAAAAAGCCTTATCCGTTGCATTATATCCATTAATGTGGGTTTTGGGGGCATTTAGTGTTCTGTCTGGAAATGCAAACAGTGTCCTATTGGCTAAGGATATCGCTACAGATCGAAGCTATGATGGGCAGGCCATCTATGATAGTATTGAACGTAGAAACGCCTAACTACATACCATTGAACTGTAAAAGTAATTGTTTCACCGAGCAATAACATGAGAACCAATTACTCTTGAAGCGAAGTACGATGAGCAGTGTTCTGTCCGTACAACCTTTAAGCCGGTTTCGTACCTTATTCGGGTATGAACCGGCTTTTATTTATGAATGGGGGATGCCAGTTGAAGATTATCATTGCACAACCGAGGCTGGAACAGCATGTGTTGCAGCTTGAAACCGAACTCAAGCAATATACAGATGCAGATGTATTGTTTTTTCCTGAAGGTTATCTGAACCAGAATGTCGAGGAAGCTTGTCGCCTGGCAGCTGAATATGGAACTATGATTGTATCAGGTCATCGCAGACTGGACGAACGTCCGAAGGACCGATCAATCATCATCAGTAAGGCCGGGGAGATCGTATTGGAGAAAGCCAAATATACACCTGCTGAGACGGTTGAGGAGCAGGGTTGGACAATAAGCACGTTGTTGTGTGATGAGCTGGTCCTGCAAGGATTTCGCAACGAAAATATAGGAAGTGTGGATATCATTATGCATTCCATTGGTGTGGGGATGTTCAGCGAAGAACAATACAGTGAATGGGTCGAAGAGGCCCGGCAGATTGCCTTGCAGCATCAATGTATTGTTATGGGGACAAGTCATGCGGATGGTTCGTATCGTGATAGCGAGATCTCCATTCCGATCGCGTATTGTATAGCGCCTGATGGAGAAGTTGTTTTGGCATCCCGAAGTGATACACGCACTCGTACAATCCTTCTGGCCAGAGGGAGTACAGACCCAACATCTCAGAAGTCGCTACAAAACCGAGTGAATATAACCATCGCCCCATCCGTTTAAGTCACCGGGCATGAATCCCAGATGAATGGGCTGCTGAACTTGCCGATTCGCCCGGTCACTTCCGCGGAATACGCATATGTTATGGCATACCTTGAAATTCAAAGGAGGCCAATCAAATGAGTCAAGTTGGATACGGTTGTTGTAATGTTGGTGGCGGCGGATGGACTTCCACAAGTGCAATTCTCGTGCTTTTCATCCTGCTCGTGATCATCACAAAATCTTTCTGGCTGTAAGTCACGTATAGAAATCGTGCAGGCAATGGCTCCGCTGGGACTCCAGCGGGGCTTTTCCTATTATAAGAAGCAACAGATGCCCTCAATGACATTTGACAACTGAAAACAATGTGCTTAAAATCACATAAGAGACTATTAACAGAGATTGAAGGGATAGCAATGCCGTTTATTCGCTTTAAAGGATTCACAGGTCCTCAGCTAGAGGAAGTTGTACCCCAAATTACAGAGCAGATGGCCCTAATTACTCATATTCCACGGGAGAGAATGAAGGCAGAGCGTCATGATGTACAAGCGCTAACACCTTCTCCAGCTTCTATAGAGATTCTGATGTTTCAACGTGATCAGGAGATTCATAATCGGATTGCATCGTCGTTGCAGGCTATTCTGGAAGAAGCGTACATGCCGGATGTGCATATTTTCTTCAATATATTGTCACCCACTTTGTATTATAAACAAGGCAAACCGCTGACAGATTATCGATTGGATTGAGATTGTGAGGGACGAGCAGATGTTGCTCGTCTTTTTGATTTACATATTTTTCGTATGTTTAGTAATATACTCGTTCCTGTGAACCCGGCTCAACGATATAGAGCATATCGCAGACACGATAAACAAGGCTCCACCGATCAGGTATACCCATCGAACGCCTAGTTGATCGACGACTAGACCGAAGATGACTATGGATACACTCATAACCGTGGAGATCAGGACGCCATGTACGGCGTATACCTGGGACAAGGATTCAGCGAGCACACTTCTCTGAAACGCTGTCTGTTGAGCCATATCACGAATCTGGTAGACAGGGCCTATAAGTATACATAACGCCAGCGCGAGCCATGGCAGGCTGTTGAGACCATAAACGATGGTCATCAGGCTGAGGAGAAGAGAACCCATGGTCATGCTGGCGATCAGGTGCTTCTGAATCAGTTTGGCCAGAGCAAGAGCCAGAATACCTCCAAGCATGGTTCCAGCAGCGTAACTCGAGTTCATGAGTCCCCACCAACCTTCTCCTCGTGCCAGAGCTTCTTTCGCAAAGGCCAGCGTAATCGCTCCGATCCAGATGGAACTCACAAGACCTTGGGTGATGTCCATAAGTGTGATCAGTCGTAAGGTTGGATTCTTCCAAAGCATGCTCCAGCCTTTTCGCAGTACATTCTGTGTGACGATCGATTTCTCGGGTTGTTCTATATCCCGTGTGAGCGATCCAAGGGCAATCAGGAAGATCAGAACGGCCCAGGACAGGCTTGTAGCTGCCCAGAAGGTCTGTGACGCTCCCCAGTTCATCACGGCAAATCCCGTCATGGCGTACCCGACAATGGTCACCGTCTGATTGGAGAAAGAGAGGAGGCTATTGGTCTTCACCAGATCTTCTCCCTGAACCAACCGTGGCGTTAAAGTATCCAGTAACGGAGATTCCCAGCCTTCCAAAAAGGATAGAATGACAACTCCGATCAACAGAAGTGGCAGTTGTGAGGTCAAGTGATTCAACGAAATCGCTATCCCAGTCATGAGGAATGCTTTGGCTACGGGAATACTGATCAGCAGTCTGGAGAATGAGAAACGCTTCACAAGTAATGGCAAAGTAAATTCCGCTGTTATGCGTGCGATAATTCGAATGAATGGAAACATGGCAGCGTAGAGTACCGATCCAGTCTGACTATAAATAAACGTAGTAATAACCATGATATATATGACATTAATGAGCGAGAGCAGCGTTTTGGCAGCCCAGTATGGATAAAATGCGATGTTCATGCCAATGATGTCCTTTCCGAAACGATATGTCTATATTACGGGCATTGTCATCTTCGCACCACAAACAAAGTTATCATTTTCCCGTCATTTCAACGCAAAAAAAAAAGAAACTGTCCAATAGGACAGTTGTCTTCGGATGTCTATAGATCATGCCATAGCGAGTGTGAAGGCGATAAGCAACATTAAAAGGCTGGTCATTCTGACCATAGCCATATAAGGTCTGCTGGGCTCGGTTTCACCCCGGGAAATCCAGCCATACCGCAGATACCAACCGAATTTTGGGAAACAGAGATTGATAATACAGAGTACCATGAATATAAAAAAGAGGGTTCTCATACCCATCTTCCTTTCCTAACTTACATAACGGATCTCATCTTAACGTTTGCGTCTGGAAAAAATGACTACGATCAGAATAATAATGATGATAATTAACAGAAATTTCATGTATGTTCCTCCTGATGACAGTTAGGTTATTGTCGAATGTTAGTTATCAACTATTACCCATAAACCACATGACTTGAATAACTGTGTTACAATTAAAATATATTGTTTCTATATCAACACATACCATCTGGTTAGTTTTATCTCCATATAAAGTACGAATGCTGAATATATAAACATTAACGTGTGTGAGATGAAGGAGGAAGGCATGAGCCAACATAATCAACTCTCATTACAATGGGAATTTATCATCTCGAAAGTGAAATCCTCTGTTACCGTGGTCGATGCTACCCTGCCTGAGCTTCCGCTCATGTATGTAAATGAACATTTTACCCGGCTGACAGGATACACGTATGAAGAGTCTGTCGGACAGAATTGTCGGTTTCTGCAAGGACAGGATACAGACCCCGAGACGGTAATACAGATTCGTGATGCATTAAAAAAACAAGAGTCCATTAAGATTGATATCTTAAATTATACAAAAAGTGGCCAGAAGTTCTGGAACGAACTGAATATTGATCCGATCTTTAATGAATCAGGAGAGTGTCTGTATTTTGTGGGGATTCAATACGACATTTCAGAACGAAAGTATGCCGATCAGCAGCTAAAGTTTGCAACTTCCATGGCTGAGATGAACAGCAGAGGGCAATTGGAATTCATCGGTAAGCTAAATCATGAGCTTCGTACCCCGCTTAACGGCATTATGGGTATGATTGAACTTGCTAGCATGGGTGAAACCACGGATGAGCAGAAAGAATATCTGGAGCTTGCACGTCAATCGGGTGAGGCACTACTGAACATCGTTAACAATAGCCTGGATATGGCGAAGCTGGGCAGAGGTAAAATGGATGTCGAAAACATTGAATTTCAGCCGTTGAAGCTGATCCAACAGATTGTGAAGACACATGAGCCTGCGGCGCAGAACAAACAAATACGTTTGCTCTGCCATGCTGATCTGAGTGTTCCTGATGTGCTTATCGGTGATCCGCTGAGACTTCGGCAGGTACTGGATAACTTGCTGAGTAATGCGATCAAGTTCACGGAACAGGGTGAAGTGCAGTTACAGGTGGATGTGAGGCAACAACGGATGGATACCGTTGTATTGGTATTCTCTGTGCGTGATACGGGAATTGGTATTCCTCAGCATCAGATCGAACAATTGTTTGACGCATTTACCCAGACGGATATCTCCCATGCACGCCGATTTGGTGGAAGCGGGCTTGGCCTGACCATCTGCAAAGAGCTGCTGGAACTGATGAATGGTCAGATTTCGGTGGAGAGTACCGAAGGGAAAGGTACACAGTTTGAGGTTACACTGCCATTGCTGCGCCAACAGGCCATTCCCAATGTAGGATAATGAATCAAGCATGACAGCCGGGCGGTCTCGGCTGTTTTTTTTATTATATTGGATTGTTTTACGAACGGGCGTTCTGTTATAATGCAAGTGTTGAATGGGGGAGACACAGCATGAGTAAGAGACGCACAAGACGAAAACGCAAAGGTAAGCAAGGTTTCAAAAAGCAGGTACTGACGTTGGTAGCGATGTTGCTGGTAGCCCTCTATGCCTGGGCTGGGGGAGAATGGCCTGAGGAGATACCTAATCCATTCGTAGGGACTAATAAGAGTGTAGACCATACCATCACGTTCCCTTCAGAGCGTTATCCCGAAACAGCCAATCATATTAAAGCAGCTATCAAGGCAGGGCATTCGGATGTATGCACCATTGATCGTAATGGAGCGGAAGGCAATCGGGATTTATCACTTAAGGGTGTTCCGGTCAAAAAGGGTAAGGATCGGGACGAGTGGCCGATGGCGATGTGCGCTGAGGGAGGCACAGGCGCAGATATCCAGTACATTACCCCGAAGGATAATCGCGGTGCAGGTTCATGGGTGGGGAATCAGTTAAGTACATATCCGGATGGAACACGAGTGAAGTTTGTAGTGAAGTAACGACAGGATAAGTGGAAGAGAAAAACCAGACGTTCATGCGTCTGGTTTTTTTGGTATGAAGTGCTGGCATAAATAAATGTTGTTGATGTAAATATACGAGAACTGATTTCTATGATTACAGATCCGACTAAACGAGTTGCATTCCACTTAAATGATGAGACCGGATGCTTAACAGACGAGTAACATGTTCAACCTCATCGAACGGTATCCACAGACTTCCGTGAACGGTACGTAAGGAGAGAATGGATGTATCGGCGGTACGCTCGGGAAATCCGGTTACCGTCTGACCGCTTGTATTACGAACCATGATCTGTTGTTTGCGCCGGATGGCAATTTCTACCTCTTTTTTCATAAGTCATTGCTCCTGATTATGAGATGTTAAATCCATATGTCAATGTTTTCAATGGTTAATTTGTCTTCTTTATCTAGTCTATCAGAACTAGGTATAGATTTCCAGAAGAGAAATCAACAATCTTCTAGGTGATTTGTCATAGCTAGGCTTTATCCGTTTTTGAATGGGGATTACGGGGTTATATTAGGGTAAAAGGAGGGGAACGGAATGACACAATTAATCATTGGGCTTGCACGTACCGAAAACGAAGCTATATTGATGCTGAATCAGGTGAAAAAGGAAGGCATCAAGGACAAATATTTGGGAGCGGTGGCGAAGGAACAACTCAATCTGGAGCTGGTGAGCGAGAAGACGGGGCTGCCTAAACCTTTGAAGGGTGCAGGAACGGATGGTGCCTTTGGCGCTCTGAAAGGTATATTGGCTGGTCTGGGGAAGCGGATGGATCAGACGATGTCGATCGGAAATGCAGTGCGCAGGCTCGCTGGCAATGAGATTGGAAGTGAGACCGATGATTTGGTGCTTACACTGACTGAAGCGGGGATCTCGGAAGAAGACGCACGGTATTATGAAGATTGGCTGTTAAAGGATCATATCTTGGTTATCGTGGAGTGCAGTGAGGAAGAAGCGGCTCGTGTTCGACCTATTTTACTTTTTTAGTTTAATTTAAGGCTGATTTTAGGTTTCTTTAATGTTGGGGAGGTATTCTTATATCACACCTCCCTTAATATAGATTGGTTTACCGGAAGTCCGGGACCGCAACTCGGACTTTCTAGGCACTGTGAGCTGACGCTTGCAGTGCCTGTTTCATGTATATAAGTTGAACTAAAGATTATTTACACTGACACTACGATGACAGAATAACCTTCTAATCGCTGTTATCCCCAGATTTTTTCGATTCCCTTTTCTCAAGGGAAAATCCGGTGATAAAGGCGAACGCTTCGCTTTTTCAGTTTTTTCTGTCCTCTCCGTTATCGTGTAAATCATTAGTTAAACTTATATAGTTAGATTATATTTAATAAAGGTGTTGCAAAGTTAATTAGTTCATGGTAAGATATTTCTTGTCGCCAAGAAATACATAATCCTGCCGGGGTGGCGGAATTGGCAGACGCACAGGACTTAAAATCCTGCGGTAGGTGACTACCGTACCGGTTCGATCCCGGTCCTCGGCATCTTTAAAGGAAAGATCGCATGACGCTTGTTAACCAAGCTGCATGCGATCTTTTTTTTGTTCTTTAATATGAATGTCATGTCATAACTGACCACATCACCATGCAGTTCATAAACATAAACCCTGCATAATACATATCAGAAGGTACATTTATCTGACTTTTATGAAGAGACGGAACAATGGTGTATACTATCCGTAGGCATATATTACCTTTACCTTGCTGAACGATAAGTCACAAAACCAATAAAACAATCTTATGGACGGAGGACTCAAGTTTATGTTGAAACAGCTTAAGCCATACAAGGTGTTACAGGAGCGCAGAATCGAAGAACTGAAATCGGATGCGTATCTGCTGGAACACCAGAAATCCGGAGCCAAAATTGTACTTTTATCCAATCAGGACGACAACAAAGTATTCAGTATCGGTTTCCGCACACCTCCGGAAGATGATACAGGGGTAGCCCATATCCTCGAACACTCCGTGCTCTGTGGGTCCAAGAAATTTCCGGCCAAGGATTCTTTTGTTGAGTTGCTGAAAGGTTCTTTGAATACATTCCTTAACGCCATGACGTATCCGGATAAGACGATCTACCCGATCGCGAGTCGTAATGACCACGACTTCCATAACCTGATGGATATATATCTGGATGCAGTATTGAATACAAATATTTATGAAAATGAAAAGATATTTCTGCAAGAGGGCTGGAACTACAACCTGACCTCTGCTGACGATGAGTTAACCTACAACGGAGTTGTATATAACGAGATGAAGGGTGCCTTTTCTTCACCGGAACGAATGGTGCGCAGAGAAGTGCTGAACTCCCTTTTCCCGGATACCACATACTCCTCCGAATCTGGCGGATTCCCGGAAGCTATTCTGGACCTAACCTATCAAGGGCTGCTGGATTTCCACACGAGATACTATCATCCGTCCAACAGTTACATCTATCTGTATGGCGATATGGATATGGAAGAGAAACTGCAATGGCTGGATGAAAACTACCTGAGCGCATATGATCGAATCGAGATTGATTCTGCCATTCAACTTCAACCTGCCTTTGCAGAACGGGTAGACACAGTTAAGACTTACTCTGCGGGAAGTACGGAATCGGAAGTGGATAACAGCTTCTTGACCTATAACGCGGTAATCGGCACAAGTCTGGATAAGGAACTGAACATTTCGTTCCAAATTCTGTTATACGCCCTTCTGAATGCTCCGGGAGCGGTACTGAAGCAGGCGTTGCTGGATAAAGGCATTGCGAAGGACGTCTATGGTTCATATGATGACAGCCTGTATCAGCCTGTGTTCACGGTGGGACTGAAGAAGAGCAATCTGGCGAGCAAAGAGGATTTCCTGGGAACGGTAAAAGAAGTGCTTGAGCGTGTGGTGAAAGAAGGTTTTGATCCGAAAGCGCTGCTTGCAGGCATTAACTCGTATGAGTTCAATCACAGGGAAGCGGACTATGGCAGAATGCCGAAGGGCCTGATCTACGGATTCTCCTCCCTACAAAGCTGGTTGTACGATGAAGAAGCACCCTTCACTCATTTAGAAGCCAATGACGTATTTGCTGAACTGCGGACAAAAATGAACGAAGGTTACTTCGAGCAACTTATTGAGAAATATATTTTGCAGAACACACATACTTCTTTTGTGGCGCTTACCCCGGATAAAGGGCTGAACTCACGCAAGGATGAGGCGTTGAAAGCACGTCTGAAAACTATTCAGGCCGGTCTTAGTGAGGAAGAAGTTCAGACGTTGATTCAAAAAACGGAAGCACTCGCCGAGTATCAGAATACACCTTCAACCAAAGAGCAGCAGCAGGTCATTCCGACGTTATCGATCGAAGATATTGAACCGAAGGCCTCTACGTTGCATCAAACGGTGAATCAGGTCGATGGCACAACTATTCTGCATCATAACCTCTACACCAACGGAATTGGTTATCTGAGACTGTTGTTCGATATCAAAGAAGTGCCACGTCATCTCCTTCCGTATGCAGGATTGTTGAAAAATGTACTGGGTTACGTTGATACTCAAAACTACTCGTTCAATGAATTGTCCAATGAAATCCACATCCATTCGGGTGGTATTCATAGCGGGATTGGCTCTTATGCTAACGCGCATAAGCACAATGAATTCAAGGCTACCTATGAGTTCAACGCGAAAGTGTTGTATGACAAGCTTGGATTTGCCTTTGATATGATCAAAGAAATCGTGTTCACATCCCGATTCGATAATTCGAAGCGGTTGTATGAGATCATCTCTCAGATGAAAGGTAATCTGCAACGTAATCTGATCAATAGCGGACACTCGGCGGGAATCGGCCGGTCTTCGTCCAAACATTCAGCGGTTGCGGATTTCAGAGAAGCTGTGAGTGGCATTGCCTTTTACCAGTGGCTTGAGGATCTTCAGGCAAACTTTGAGGCCAGAAAAGAAGAGCTATCCTCCAGCCTGCAAGAGTTGACGGGGTATATTTTCAGACCGGAGAACTTGCTTGTCAGTTACACTGCCGATGAACAGGGATATGAAGGATTGGAGCAACAGGTATCCGATCTGAAAGCGAAGCTGTTCACACATGAGGTTGCCAAGGAAGAATTTACATTCACACCTGCTACTCATAAGGAAGGATTCCGTTCTCCTTCGGAGGTGCAGTACGTGGTGCAAACGGGCAATTATATCGACAAAGGATATCAATACACGGGTTCACTGCGGGTCTTGCAGGGCATTCTGTCCCTGGATTACTTATGGACCAATATCCGGGCCAAAGGTGGAGCTTATGGCTGCATGTCAGGCTTCAGACGGAACGGAGACAGCTACGTTGCATCGTACCGTGATCCAAATCTCGATAAAACGTACAAAGTATATGAAGAGATACCGCAATATTTGACCGACTTCCGGGCAGACGAGCGGGAAATGACGCGTTATATCATTGGTGCGATTCAGGATCTCGATACGCCGAGAACGCCTTATGGTGAAGGGGCATTCTCTCTTGAGTGTTATCTGTCGAATGTGACTGAAGCGGATCTGCAACAGGAACGTGACGAAGTGTTAAGCACGAAGGAAAGTGACATTATCGGTTTTGCTGAGCTTTTATCGGCCATACTTGAACAGCAACAGCGCTGCGTGATCGGTAATGAGAACAAGATAGAGGAACAGAAGCAAATGTTTGACGAAACGCTGGATTTAATTAAAAACTAAGCGCTAGTCTCGTTTATTCCACGATCCAATAAGCGTCAAAGCGAAAGGCACTTTTATGAGCTGGTTTCAACAGCTTATAAAAGTGCCTTTTCTAATGGGGAGGGACTGTCTCCATTTCCATATGACATGAGAATGTGTGACACGCTGCATTGTTCAGGTGACGGCGAGCATGTTGTATATTTTCAGAGTCCGTAGATCTTCCTTTGAGATTTTTAATTCATTATATAACTCCTGATTCTCGGGCAGCGGGGTTCTGGAGAATAACATTTTGAGCGCGATAGGCATGAAAGGTCTGAACGAGACACCTGCCATGAGTCCCCACTTTTTCTCCGATTCCTGAAAAGACGCCAAAATATTAATATATAGATTCTCCAGCGGGGTGGCCTGATTTTTTAAAATCAGCGTGGTGAGTGTATCATAATGCTCGGTGTGGCCCCAGTACATATTCTCGCATTCCTGGTAGTTCTCAAAATCCTTCACATTCATATACATCACGGTGCGATAACGGTTGGCATCCGACTGGGCCATCATGTCAATGACACAACGAATGAGACTGTTGTTCCGCCCATCATAGAAGTAGGAGTAGAAACGTGTGGAGTTCTTGAAAAAGCTGGACGGCACTGCATTCATCAGGGGAGATGCATGCCTGGGTTCTTGGTACAAGAGTTGCTCCACCTGAATGTTGAGCGCGTTTGCAATATGATGTAACGTGACCAGATCAAGTGTAATATCTCCGCTCTCATATTTGGATAACGTGCCCTTGCTCTTGAAGATCTGATCCGCAAGCTGTTGAATGGTCAGTCCCCGCCACTTTCGAAAGTTTCGTATTTTCTTGCCGACTTCCTGATTGATATTGTTCATAGACCGGTTCTCCTTATGCAATGTTTCTTGAGAGTACGTGAAAATGATGAAAGTCATTCATAAAAATGATTCTATATGAGAAATATATCACTTTTTCACGGAAATACCTATTCTGGAGAAACAATAAACTTTATTTGTTTCGTCAGAATAGATTGTATTGCATTTGATGCAATTCCTGCGTCATGAAATAATAGGTGTAATACGACATGAAACGACAATGAAAAAGTAAAGCAGATAGAGGAGTAGAAGCTATGAAATACGACTTTGATGAGATTATAGACCGCACAGGAACAAATGCCATGAATACGGATGGTTTCCGTCAATATATTTTTAACGCCACAGAAGATATGACATTTCCATTTAAGGATGAAGAATTCATTCGCATGTGGATTGCAGATATGGAATTTGCCACACCTCCCGAGATTCTGGATGCAGTTAAGGAACGTCTGGACCGTAGAATCATGGGTTACTCTCAGGTATTTGATCCGGCATATTACGAAGCTGTCTCGAACTGGATGAAAAGATACTATGACTGGTCCTTCCCGAAGGAGCATTTGGAGACCTCAAACGGGATCATTCCCGCTTTGTATGAACTGGTGGAATATATCTGTCAGTCGGATGAGAAAGTACTGATTGTTACCCCGTCTTATGGTTTCTTCAAGTCAGCAGCGGAGCATAACAATCTTGAACTGGTGTGTTCGGATATGATCAACGATCAGGGACGTTACTCGATTGATTTTGAGGATTTTGAAGCCAAGGCGAAGGATGAGAAGGTAAGGGTATGTATTTTCTGCAACCCCCATAATCCGTCTGGACGTGTCTGGACAACCGAAGAGTTACAACGTGTGGGTGAGATATGCCTGCGGAACAACGTATGGGTCATTTCGGATGAAATTCACTGTGATCTGCTGCGGACTGGCAAGAGACATACGCCACTCGCGAAGCTGTTCCCGGATACGGATCGAATCATTACATGCATGTCTCCGAGCAAAACATTCAACATGGCTGGTCTGATGTTCTCCAATGTCATTATTCCCAACAAGGCACTTCGAGACATCTGGCAGGCGCGCCATTATGGTTTTAAAAACCCACTGAGCATCGCTGCCACTCAAGCGGCTTACGAAACGGGTGATGAATGGCTGAAACAATTAAAAGGTTATTTAGACGCCAATTTCGACTGCGTAGAACAGTATTTGAAACAACATCTGCCACGGGCTGTCTTTCACATTCCGGAGGCAACATATCTGGCCTGGATTGACATCTCGGCATATGCTCCACAAAATGTAAGTTTACCTTTATTCTTCGCTGAGCAAGCGGGTGTATTGCTCGAAGATGGTCATATGTTTGTAGCCAATGGTGAGGGTTGCATTCGGTTGAATCTGGCTTGTCCCCGCTCTGTGCTTCAGGAAGGATTACAGAGAATCAGTAGTGTGCTTGTGAAAGAAGTCGAAGAGGTGCCCGTCCAAGTATAAAGTCATCAAGTCACCACGCAATAGCGAGGTGACTTTTTTGTATGAGTATACTGAATGTAGCAAGAATACAATTTTTTTTGAGGTGGACTTATACCTGATGCGCAATTCTGGTCTGCTGTCCCCGGTTATGTTAAAATGGTGGATAGTCTATGAGTTGCATGACATGCGGCTCTCAGAAGGAAGAGCCCAGTAGTTGGGCTGCACGAAACTGTATTCATCAGGGGAAAGGAGCCTATACATATGTTTGGAAACGATTGGGACAAGGTGCTTCAGGAAGAGACGGAAGCCGAATATTTCAACAAGATTCGTTACACCCTCGCCGCCGAGTATAAAACGCAGACGGTCTTTCCGCCCAAAGAAGACCTGTTCTCCGCACTGAAGTTGACTCCGTATCATCAGGTTAAGGCTGTTATTATTGGTCAGGACCCTTATCACGGAGCGGGTCAGGCTCACGGATTGAGCTTTTCGGTTAGACCGGGAGTTCGCGTACCACCTTCTCTGAAAAATATATATAAGGAACTTCAGGCCGATCTGGACCTGCCGATTCCGAATCATGGATCTTTGGTCCATTGGGCACAGCAGGGAGTCCTGCTATTAAATGCTGTTCTGACGGTCCGTGAAGGTCAGCCGAATTCGCATCAGGCACTGGGCTGGCAGACGTTTACGGATGCTGTTATTCGTGCGCTGAATGAACGCTCAGAGCCGATGGTATATATGCTGTGGGGTAGTCATGCCCAGAAGAAAGGTGCATTTATTAATCGGGACAAGCACCTGGTACTGGAGTCTACACATCCTAGTCCGCTGGCTGCGCATCGTGGATTCCTCGGCAGTCGTCCCTTTTCCAAAGCCAATGACTTCTTGACCTCCAAAGGTATTGAACCGATCGATTGGAAGATACCTGAAAACTAGACAGATGGAGGTGAGAGCATTGCGACATTGGATAGGACGAAAAGTAGCGGTATATCGTGCGACAGGCATACGAGAGCCTTTGAAGGGAACGCTGGTCGAGTGGGATGAAGAAGGGGAATGTGTACGAATCGGACCGAAACGGATTAAGGTGTCGTTTGACAATATCGCAATGATCAGACCTCTTCCCGAAGAGAGTCTTCCCTTAAAGAAAGCACGTTCTGAAGTGCACAAGGTTGGATATGTGATGAAAAAGGCGATTCAGTTCGAAAATGCCATCTATTTCAAGTCACAGGTTATGATCTGGCGCCGGGCCAAAATTGTAGCGTTATCCACGACGATTCTGCGTCATGATGAGGATCAGGTTGAACTTGCAGATGGCCGGATTCTGCGTAAAGACAAGCATATGTTTGTCGTGCGTTCACGCCGTGGGATCCGTTAGTACCACGAAGATTTAATATTCATTTCATGCAAAGATCATACGGATTTAATGTTCGGTCTGTATATTAGGTAGTAACAACCCCTTCTAAATTGATATGTATTGAAATGGGAGCCCGGCCGGCTGCAAACGGCCGGGTATTTTTTTATCCATTTGTTCTGTTAACCTGTTGTACATACCCATAACATTCATGTTATATATTATTAAAATAGAAAATTGAACTAAACATTTACACGCGAACGTAGAAGGCAGAAATAACCAGAAGAAGCGGAGCGTTCGCCTTTATCAACAGATTTTCACCTTTGTAAAATTGAATCAAAAAATCTGGGGATAACAGCGATCGGAAGGTTGTTCTGTCATCGAAGTGGCAAGTGTAAATATTCTTTAGTTCAATCTAAAAAGATCATGAGAAGGAGT
The DNA here is from genome assembly GCF_012912005.1 of Paenibacillus sp. SZ31. Taxonomy (GTDB): domain Bacteria; phylum Bacillota; class Bacilli; order Paenibacillales; family Paenibacillaceae; genus Paenibacillus. The sequence goes on along the minus strand of NZ_JABBEA010000010.1, from coordinate 95,256 downwards.
GAAACCCAATGAAACGTATAGCTGTTTTTGCAGGCTCCAATCCGGGAAATCACCCCGATTATACAGAGAAGGCTGTTCAACTGGGCAAACAGATTGCTGATCGCGGATATGCACTGGTTTACGGTGGTTCTTGCATGGGCTTAATGGGCGCAGTTGCCGATGCGGCTCTGAAGCAAGGTGGAGAAGTGATTGGTGTCATGCCTACCGGATTGTTCCGGGGTGAGGTTGTCCATGGAGGGCTTACACAGCTGATTGAAGTGGGAACCATGCATGAACGGAAGGCTACGATGGCGGAATTATCCGATGGATTCATTGCACTTCCTGGCGGCATGGGGACATTTGAAGAACTTTTTGAGGTACTGTGCTGGGCACAGATTGGCATTCATCGCAAGCCTGTCGGCTTATTGAACGTCAACGGATATTATGGCCCGCTGATGAAGATGGTAGAGCATAGCGTACAGGAAGGGTTCTCCAACACATCACATCTTAGTCTGTGGAGTCTGGAATCCGATCCAGCTGAACTACTCAATCAGATGTCATCCTATATTCCGGCAGAGTTGACCCAGAAGTGGTCACAGCTGAACGGACAATGATTATACAAGAATAGAGGGCTTTAACCAATCGCTTTTGAGGAGAAATTTCAATCTGCCCAAGCAAGTTGCGCTATCGGACATAGTCTATAGTGTACTTTAGTGAAGAGGGGAGTGTCACTCATGAGCGAACTTAAAGGCACAGGTTACGGATACGGCGGAGGCTTCAGTGGTGGAGCATGGACATCGACAGGAGCAATTCTGGTGTTGTTCATTCTGTTGGTTATCATCTCTCGTACATTCATTCTGTAATTCGGTCCACATTCCGAGATGAGGGATCGTGCTGCAGAGGCAGCCGCCCGGATACAAAATGACCTTTCCAAAGAGACGCCGGTACATGCCGGCGTTTCAGGGAACGGTTTTTTGACGTTTCCAGCATACGTTAAGCGATTGAAAAAGCAAAAACCTGCCCCTGAATAAGGTCAGAAGCAGGAGAGAGCCTCCTGAGCCAATAGCTGCGTATTAAGCAGCTTACACCACAACAGCAGTTTGATTCGGATTACTTAACGATTTCCAGGCGATATATAGCCCGATGGCGGCAGCAATTAAGGAAAGTATAGCTGCAACAATAGCCAGCTGATCCAGTGTGTTGGGTGAACTGGAGTTATAGGAACGCTGTTTAGCCGTCTTGCCGGATTTGTTTTTGATATGGACAGATGATCTGGAAAGCCTGGAAGCCGACTGTAACTGGGATGTGCGAGGACGCGTAGGTGTCGATTTTTTCTTTGAGGGATTCAATAGTCAACCTCCTTATAACGGAGTGCAGTGCTTCCATCGTTCGTTCATACTATATTATGTCGATTTTCAGATTGAGTTCGCAAAAATGAGTGAATCCCCAGCCCGTTGGATGTTCAACCATACTGCATGTATTGACTAAGTAAACAACCAATTAAACGCTCTGTTAATACAGGTCTAACAAACGGTGTTTATAGTGTAGATCATAGAGTTAACGTTGAACGCAGGAGGCGCTGGAATGAGGAACTTTGAAATTATTGCCCATCGTGGTGCATCTGCCGTATGCCCGGAGAATACGATGATTGCTTTTGAACGTAGCCTGGAGCTTGGAGCGACAGGCATGGAAACCGATGTGCAGATGACGAGTGATGGCCGATTGGTGCTGATTCATGATGAGACGTTAAGCCGGACTGCGGGTGTAGAGGGCTGGGTTAAAGATATAACTTACGATCAATTACGCACATACGATGCTGGGTCCTGGTTTCACAACGATTTTGCCGGGGAACGCATTCCTTCTCTGGAGGAGTTATTCAGGCTGGTAGAGGGGAAAGGAACCTTGCTTAATCTGGAGTTGAAAAATGGTATTGTGAGTTACAAGGGAATGGAAGAGAAGATTATACAGGCGATCCGGGACTGGAAACTGGAGCAACAGGTCGTTCTGTCTAGCTTCAATCATGCTTCGCTGGTAAGGTGTAAGCGTCTTGCCCCGGATATTCGTACAGCACTTCTATATATGGAAAAGTTGTATCGTCCCTATGACTATGCCGTCAAAGTTGAAGCTTCCGGCCTTCATCCCTACAAGCTGGCTGTTGCCTATGAAGATGTTGCCGCAGCATTGTCACATGGCGTTGTTACCTATCCATTTACGGTGAATGATCCTGCCGAGATGCAAGCCATGATTGACATGGGTGTGCAAGGCATTATTACCGATGTTCCTGATGTCCTGGCATCCTTAATTAGGGTACCTGCCCGTTAATCGAGTCTGTGTTATACATGTGTTCTACATAAGCAATCACAAGGTTGTGTTCGAGCTTTTTGGCTCCTGCACAGCCTTTTTGCGTGCAAAATTGTGTGCAAATCTTCATATATGCAATAAACATGTCCCATTTGTCCATTGCCAGAGTCCGTGGATTCACTTACAATGGTCTATGGGAATGAGAATCAATATCATTAAAGTTCGGTATTTATAGAGAGGTGATTGTTATGTACATAGGTTTGAGCAGCTCCACTCATAACGAGGGTGGGCGCGTATGAGTTCAAAAGCTTCACCAGCAAATCATAATCCGGAATCACCCACAGCGAAGATACACACTCGTCCGTGGGCAGCCACACTTATTCTTACAGGGGGAGTTTTACTACTCGCTCTGGGCATGGCATTGTCCATTTCTTTTGGCGCTGCTGATATTAAGCTTGGTGTTGTCTGGAAAGCCATCTTTGATTTCAATCCTGAGCTAACTCCGCATCAGATCATATGGGAGATTCGATTGCCGCGTATTCTTGGCGGGGCGATGGTAGGTGCATGCTTCGCTGTAGCTGGTGCGATCATGCAAGGCATGACCCGTAACCCGCTGGCCGATTCTGGTCTGCTTGGGCTGAATGCGGGCGCTGGATTTGCGCTTGCGATCTGTTTTGCCTTTTTCCCAGGCTTGCCGTTTATGTACATCATTATGTATTCATTCATTGGAGCAGGGCTTGGTGTTCTGTTGGTGTACGGTTTTGGCGCAGCTTCCAAATCGGGTCTTACACCTCTACGCCTTGTGCTTGCAGGTGCAGCTGTATCAGCGATGCTATCAGCACTCAGTGAAGGGATTGCATTGTATTTCAGAATTGGACAAGATCTGGCTTTCTGGACAGCCGGCGGTGTAGCCGGAACGAAGTGGTCTCAACTGGAGGTCATGTTCCCATGGGTACTCGCTGCACTGATTGCAGGTCTTCTCATCTCCCGTTCCATTACTCTGCTTAGCCTCGGAGAAGATATTGCCGTTGGCTTGGGCCAACGTACGGGGCTGATCAAGCTCGTGGGTCTGATTGTTGTACTGATCCTCGCGGGTACGGCTGTGTCCGTTGTGGGTGCGGTTGGTTTTGTTGGACTTATTATTCCCCATCTTACTCGAAAGATGGTTGGGGTAGATTATCGTTGGATTATTCCATGTTCCGCAGTAATGGGCAGTCTGTTACTTGTATTTGCGGATCTGGCTGCACGTATGATTAACCCGCCGTACGAGACGCCAATTGGCGCATTGGTTGCCCTCATCGGGGTACCATTCTTCCTGTATCTGGCGCGTAAAGAAAGGAGGACTCTGTAACGATGGAATCCTCAACAATAGTTGGAGCAGAGCGCAAAAAGAGAGCCAAGAGCGCGATTGTCCTCATTGTGCTTGCCCTATTAATTATTACGGCTTTTGTGGTGAGCATGAACACAGGTTTTACCAAGCTTTCGCCGCTTGAGGTGATGCGTACCTTGTTTGGCGGAGGTACGGCGAAACAGGAATTGATCCTGTTTGAATTCCGTCTGCCGCGTATCGTTATTTCGGTAATGGTCGGTGCAGGACTTGCGTTATCTGGTTGTATTTTGCAGGGGGTATCTCGCAATGCGCTGGCAGATCCGGGTATCCTCGGGATTAATGCAGGTGCTGGACTTGTCGTTATGTTATTTGTTTCCTTTTTCCCGACAACCACAGCGGCTCCGGTATTTCTGTTGCCAATTCTGGCCCTGATCGGTTCCGGTTTTGCTGCATTTCTGATCTATGTGCTCTCTTACAAAAAAGGAGAGGGCATTATGCCCACTCGGATGTTACTTACGGGTATCGGGGTAGCAGCAGGAATCAGCTCGGTCATGATCGTGCTTACCTTGCGGCTTAGTCCGGAAAAGTATCAGTTTGTAGCTACCTGGATGGCAGGCAGCATCTGGGGCTCGAACTGGAAATTTGTAACGGCATTGCTGCCGTTTCTAATCGTGCTTGTACCGATTGTTCTGTATAAGGCACGAGTATTGAACGTACTTAATCTGGGTGACCAGACTGCGAGTGGACTCGGGGCTCCGGTTGAGCGTGAGCGTCTGATTCTGCTTGCGGCTGCCGTAGGGCTTGCAGGCTCATGTGTATCTGTGAGCGGGGGAATTGGTTTTGTCGGTCTGATCGGACCGCATTTGGCGCGTCGTCTGGTGGGTCCAAAACATCAGTTCCTTTTACCCGCATCTGCACTGGTTGGCTCATTGCTCGTGCTCGTTGCAGATACGCTGGGCCGTGTCATTCTACAGCCTTCAGAGATACCTGCGGGTATACTGGTTGCCATTATTGGTGCGCCATACTTCCTGTACCTCTTAAGCAAGACGAAATAGAACGTAATCATCAATGTGTGGTTGCATAAGGAGGACTTCAGTCCATGCTTCGCCGTTTCTTTGCCTATTACAGGCCTTACAAAAAGCTCTTTATTCTTGACTTCAGTTGTGCGATTCTAGTCGCTCTGCTGGAGCTGGCTTTTCCACTGGCGGTCAACCGGGTAGTCGATGATCTGCTGCCAGGCGGCCGCTGGGACTGGATTCTATGGGCCTGTCTGGCATTGCTGGGCATCTACTTATTGAATTCATTTCTGAACTTTGTGGTTACCTATTGGGGACACAAGCTGGGCATTAACATTGAGACGGATATGCGTAAAAGTCTGTTTAATCATGTGCAGAAGCTATCGTTCCGTTTCTTCGATAATACAAAAACAGGACACCTCGTGTCCCGCATGACTAACGATCTAATGGATATCGGTGAGATTGCCCATCATGGTCCAGAGGATGTATTTATCGCGGTGATGACACTGATTGGTGCATTCAGCATCATGATGAGCATTAATGGAAATCTGGCGGTGTTAACCTTTATCATCGTTCCGTTGATTATTTATCTGTCACTCTACTTTGGTAGCAAAATGTCCAAGGCATTCAGCCGAATGTTCGGTGATATTGCCGACTTCAACGCTCGTGTAGAGAACAATATCACAGGTATCCGAGTTGTTCAGGCTTTTGCTAATGAAGAGCATGAAAAAGCACAATTCGCTGTGAACAATGGTCGTTTCCGTCAGACCAAACTAATCGCATACAAAATCATGGCCTGGAACTCCTCTGTCAGTTATATGCTGATGAAGCTGGTATCCCTCTTTGTCCTGGTATGTGGAACGTGGTTTGTCATTCAAGGCAGTATGACCTACGGTCAGTTCATTGCATTTATTATGTTATCCAATGTGTTCTTGACACCGATCCAGAAGATCAACTCGGTTATTGAGACGTATCCAAAAGGGATTGCAGGCTTCAAACGTTATACGGAGCTGCTTGATATGGAACCGGATGTGGAAGATCGTCCAGGGGCCGTTACGGTATCCCATTTGCGTGGAGATATTCGTTATGAGCAAGTAACCTTTGGTTATTCCGATCAGGAACCTGTGCTCAAAGGTATTGATCTAAACGTACGTGCAGGTGAAACTGTAGCGCTTGTCGGTCCATCGGGGGCAGGTAAAACAACGCTATGCAGTCTGCTGCCACGGTTCTATGATGTGCTGGAAGGTCGTATCACGATCGATGGGCAGGAGATACAGGATATGACACTGGATTCCTTGCGTAGTCATATCGGAATTGTACAACAGGACGTGTTCCTCTTCGATGGATCCATTCGCGAGAATATTGCCTATGGCAAGCTGGATGCGTCCGAAGAAGAAATCTGGATGGCTGCTAGACGTGCACAGATGGAACCTTTGATTCAATCGATGCCCGAAGGATTGGATACGTTAATTGGTGAACGCGGCGTGAAGCTGTCCGGTGGACAGAAACAGCGTTTGTCCATTGCACGGATGTTCCTGAAAAATCCACCAATTCTGATCCTGGACGAAGCCACATCAGCGCTGGATACAGAAACGGAAGCAGCGATTCAGCAATCGCTTGCTGAGCTGTCCGAGGGTCGGACCACACTGGTCATTGCTCACCGATTGGCTACGATCAAAAATGCAGATCGCATTATTGTCGTTGCTGAACAAGGCATAACGGAGCAGGGGCGTCATGAAGAATTACTCGCGGCAGGTGGGGTGTACAGTCGCCTTCACTATGCGCAGTTTGGCTCGTAACCTATTCGATGTGGATGTAACAATGTAAATATGAGAAGTAACGCCATCGTTCTTGACTTGGAAGGAGTCAGGACGGTGGCGTTATTTTCTTTTTCATAATTATTGTGTGGGTCTGGGGTGCCATGCTGTTGTCTGCCTGTGATCATGGGCATAGAATCGGGTAATGATAGTTAAGTCTTCAACTTCAATGAGTTAATATGTTCATCATTATATATGACGTAGGAGGCGAACGAGATGCAGTTGAGCGATATGCAGAAAATTCTTATGACCTGTCTATTATTTATTCTGATTTTGTGGTTTCTGATTCAAGGAATTCGCAAGCATACCGGTAATGGCAGGGGTTCCAGCTTCCGACGCTGGGGTGGATGGCTTATTGGACTTTTCATTGTTGGCGCCGTGCCACTCGGTTTTGCGTTGTACACGAAGATCTTTGATGAGCGCCTGGATGCCAACATCGGGTTGGGGCTTGCCATGTTTTTTGTGTGGGCCTATTGTGTGATCTTGTTGTGTACGGCTTTGGTGGTATGGGGCAGGTATCTGTATAAGAGAAACATTAAGAAGTGAAGTATTCTGATTGCTTGAGACGAGCCGTGTGAGAGACGAGGATGAGTTGAAGGCTGTGTTTGCAACAATAACTTGGTATTGGACGTTAGCATTAGAAAGGGAATATAGTTAAGGAGGACGGACATATGTCCAATCTTCGTACAGCCTTCATATCAATTTCAATCTTGCTAGGATGTCTTACGGGATGTGCGGAACAAAATGCATGTAAGTCGGCGCAGACTACAACGGATGTACCAGATGATAGAGGTTTCACTGGTTATGTGGTTGAACGCAAAGACGATTCTATTCTTGTTGTTGATCCCGCATTTCAAGATTACAGTTCCAATGGGGGAGACAGTCGGTATTATCCGGCAAAATGGTTCTCCAACGCGCCTAATCAGCAGATCGGCTCCTATGTTGAAATCTGGACGGATGGAGGCCCGGAAAACGAACCCTATCCTGGGCAGGCCAGAGCAGAAACGATAGCGGTATCTTGTCCAAATACTCCAGATGGTGCTCATCTAAGTGAGGCGGACGCAATTCGGGGTGGACTATTCGCATGAGAGATGCGATGTCAACGACGGAGAATCAAGATGATATTGATATCAGAGTAGAGGATGTAGAGTCAGTCGAGTAATAGAAGAGAACAAAAGTATTTATATGGGATGGGAGAGGGGATTTAAATGGAGATTAGGGAGTATCTTCCCCGCGATAAGTCTGATTTTGAAGCGGTGCGCAAGTTAAGTGAATTTAGTGATGTCGAATTAAAAGTTATCATCCCAGAGCTTATGGAGTGGTTGCAAGACGGGAATTGGCCTATCTCTAAGCCGATAGAGGATCTGCTATTGAGACTGGGCGAAGACTTAATTCCTCATATTAAGGATGTATTGCAAACCCAAGATCCACAGTGGGAATATTTCATTTTGGTCGGATTAATTGATCGATTACCTATATCTCATCTAAGTTTGATCCAGACGGATTTGGTAAGGATACTGGAATCTCCTACACCGAGTGAGGTACTTGAGGAGTTGGATGAGGTTATCTTGGAGCTTTTGGAAAAGATGAAGGGAGACCAACGAGAGATAGGTGGATATGGAAGTTTGGATACATAGAAATTGGTAAGTAGCTTTCTAAGAAAATGGAATATGCTATGCAACACTGCAACAATAAAAATAGCAATTAATGGAAGAACTAGATACCTAAGAGGTGTAAAACGTGATTAAGCCGATCTTAAAAGATCTTATTATTACTGGAAATCCGAATATTCATGGCAAGTTACAATTCACGGAGACTGAAGATATCGGAGACGATTTTTACTTATCCGGTACAGCCTGTATTGGAACGGAAGATTCTGAAGGTGAGGATAATTTTGATTTTACAATCATAACTCCGAAAGCATTAGAAAGAGAACTGAAAAACGAGATTAACGTAGTATTGGGTATGAGGCATTTTATTGTTAATAAGTTAGATTTTGAATTGATTACGGAAACCATTCAGCAAATTCTGACGCAGCATCAGGGAGAGACTTGGGAAGAAATAGCCAAAGACCTAGCTCCTTATTTTAGATGGGAATATACGGATTCTATACGTTTGAAGAGTGAAGAAGAGCTCTTGGAGATGATTAAGAAACATTCGGATAACGATATTTAATTGAATATAAGATTAATGGTGAGTTTTCAGATGATTGTTTCGGTATATTGTAGCAAAGTGAAATATTGAAATCTTGTTACAACTGTAATAAGCCCAAACCTTTGAAGGTTGGGCTTATTTTGTTACTTTGCTGAATTAATCCACAATATTCCCTGCCATCTTCAGACGGCGAGCAATTTCTTTGAATTCTTCCTGAGAGATGCCTGGTGCAAATTCTTCCTCCACTGCTGGAGATTCCGGAATCGGGTACCCTTCAGGTATCCCTTGAATGACTTCCAAAGGTTGTCCATCTTCGGGGTGAGTTCCTTTCCAGATCTGACCGATCGTGTTGAAGTCTTTATCACTATAGGTATACAGCTTGGTGTGTACCCCTTTTTCTTCATATTTACGAGCCTCATTGAAGGCTTTGTTGTTCAGTGAAGGGATAGGAACCAGCTTGGTTACATTTACGCCAGTTGCAATCTCAAGTGCTTTTGCATATGCAACGACATGCACGCCGCCACGCACCAGTAGGTAACCGACAACTTCCCGGGCTGCGGGGTGATCGGTCATTTCGTATACTTTCATTTTATGGGTACGCGCTCCGCATTCAAGGAAAAAGTTGTGGAGCAGATCCTCCACCAGGTTGCCACTGTTGAAGACGTGTGCTCCTGTCCACGGATTACCCATGGAGTCGAAAGGCATCGCTCCCTGCGCACCTGCCAGAAAATGATACGACAGACGAGCATCCTTCACGGAGCCAAGCGGTGTATCGTCGGGTTCTTTGTATTCGGTTGATCCTCTGAGGCATTTGTTAATACCATGAGACACCAGCTCAACATGACCCAATTCTTCGGCCGTGATACTCATGACGAGGTCATAGAAGGGCTTCAACTTTTCTTTGGAGCGAAAATTAAACGATTGATAGAGGTAGTTGTTCAACGTTGACATTTCTCCGAATTTGCCACCGAGCAATTCTTGTATGGCTGCTGCTGCATTCGGATCTGGCTTCTCGACATTGGGAATCTCAATCAGGATTTCATCCAAGCGTTTGAACATTCGGGTGTAACCTCCTCATAGTGGTATTGCAGATCGTGTAGGTTCAGATCGTGAATTCACCTCATATCTTCTCCCTTTTGTTATTTCCAATACGGTCAATTTTATGTATAATCAAACACTCAAACGAGTCTTCCAGTTAAATGAGAACCATGATTTTTAAAGGAGTAAGAGATGAATACACGTTGGATAAAAATGGTGTGGATTTTGATGTTTCTAATGATTCTGATGTACATAAGCAGCGAGCCTATCACAGCATATGTCGTTACGAACGAGGTTCAGATGGATGAAGAAACGAGGCAGTTAATTGAAAAGAAATACGGGTTGGAACGTCCTCAGGAGCCACTGACACAACAACACTTTCTCTCGGGTGATTGGGGAATGAGTTTCCGGACGGAGCCTCCTGATTCGTTTGACCGACTTGTTCATGTGGTTCCTTTTTCCCTACGGCCACTGGCCTGGATCTTTCGTTTATTCGTGTAAAATAAAACCCGGACGGGCAATATAACAGAAACATATTGTCCCAAGGAGTGAGTGAAATGAGAATGCTCATCGTTACCGTCATGTCGGTAGTCCTGAGTTTGGCTGGCATTACATCAGGAACAGGCGCCGCTATCCCTGATTATGCGAAGTGGGGAATTATCGCGGTCAAAGAAACACAAACCAAATATAATGTGGATATTTTGGACTACAAGCATATCGGTCGCACCTCTCTAACAGCGGACGAATCACGGGAACAATTCAAGTTATGGGTTCGTTCAAAAGACGGCAAGCAGTTCGCAGTCTATGTGAATGTTGATTTTAATCCGTCTACACAGCAATTGAAAAAAGTACAATTTTCGGAATCGGATCGACACTGATCTGTTAATGAACGTAGTGATTACAATACATTGTTTTCATATTAGCTACACTATGGGTTGAACCAGACTGCCTTAATCTTTAAGGTGAAGTCTGGTTTTTTTATTTTACAAAACCCTTTTTTTACTATTGAATAAAGAACTTATGTTCGCATATAATAAATACAAACAAACGTTCTTATCGGAGGGATGATTATGCTAGGGAAATATATTGGCCAGATGGTGGAGCTTGTCTACATGGATCGTGCAGGGCAGATCACGCAGCGACAGATTCGAATTAACAGTGTACGTGGCGGGATGATTAGGGCATCAGCAGGAAAAGAAGGCTCACCTCGAACATTTCTGGAGCAAGGTATTCTGGCATGGCGTCCTGTTACGGATCTGAACGGGGAGGTAAAGTATGCTGAACGACTTTGAACGCAAGATTTTGCGAATTATGGTGAACTATGCAGGACAACGGCGCCGGTTGCCGCGTATGGATGAATTGGAGAACAAGACGGGACGAAGTAAAGCATTTATTCATGAGTCATTGCTGGAGCTTGAACGGACCGGGCATATCGCGTGGGATAACCATTCTACTCTCGAAGGTATACAGATTTTGCAGGCATGGGAACAGGTACAACAGCCGATTCGCAAAAGCCAGCCTGCCGGGGATTACGTAAAATATTTTACGGACTACTAGTCATAATAAGAAAACGCCAACCCGGATAACCGGATCGGCGCTTACTATGTCACACGTACGAGGTGTGCATCTATTTTAGAAATGGGGAAGTTGATCCAGGTTATTGGTTGGGTCGCCGTCGGCATCGCCGCGAATGTACATTTCTCCATCCTTGCCTTTAAATATATTCACGCCGGCAATAGCCCCAGCTTTTACTTCTGCAAGTGCCTGTTGGTAATCCAGTACACGTCCTGCTGAAGTCTGAAAGGCCGTCAGGTCACCGTCACCATTTTTCTGTACTGCTGTGAAACTCTCGCGTGTCGTTTGATCCATGATGTCACACTCTCCTTATATGACGAGATAGGAATCTGTTTACCTGATTAGCCTATCCGAATTCATCGGAAGTATGCACCATATGCTGATAAAGACCTGCCAACCCGAGGTTTTACAGGCTTTTTCTCATACGAACATGCAGAATATCTGCATCATAAAAAGGTTCTTCCGAAATCACTTCATAGCCCAGTTTTTCATAGAATTTCTGAGCCTGACATTGAGCATCCAGTATAGAATAGGATAAGCCGAGTTCACGAGCCCGCTCCTCCATAGCCAACAGAAGCACACGTCCATAACCAAATGAACGATGAGACTCAAGTACCGCGATCCGCTGCATCTTGGCCGTATCCTTGCTGTAATAGATCAGACGCCCCGTGGCCACAGCCTGCCCATCCGTACTTAACAATACATGATGCACATCCGGACTGATGACATCATATTGATCAATCTCAATCTCAGCAGGCACCTGTTGCTCGATCACAAAAACGTGATGGCGAATTCCCAAGGCTTGCTCCAGTTGTTCTTCCGTCGTTACATAACTAATCTCAGCTGCCAATTCCATTCCTTCTTTCTGCTCTTGCGCGACATATCAGACTGAATTATACAAAAAAATGCTTTTCCTGTATAGTTAAGTCTGGAACATATTGGGAGAGGAGGGGCTGGCGATGGGCATGGCAGGCATTATGGTAATTACATTGCTAATGTCGGCGGGAATGATTGCTCTGTTGTATTACGTGACCAAGAAAGCATATTCAAGGAAGTGGGATGAAGATGAGTAATTCACCTGTTAACCTTCACGGTAAGACTTCACTGCTCCCTCGCGGAGAATATACATCTTGAATCACAGATTTGGAGTACACGTCTAACCAGACAGGCAGAGAATCACCCTTTTCATTGGGCTGCTGTAATTGTTGGAATTGTACCGTATGTTCATCCCGCTCCAAGCTGCAACCCGTAACGGTTGTAATCAGAACCATAAGCCCAACGAAGGGGAAGAAGCATTTGGTGAATGTATATTTATTGAGGGGTGGACGTTTTGTTATGTTTCTCATAGGGAATTCACCTCGCTGTAGAAATGGTAATCTTTCCTTTATTGTGCACCATTTTGGGTGAATTATAACTAAATAAATTATTGACAATGAACACGGTTACTTGATATGATACTGTTACTTGATTGGGAAACAATTATATATCATGATCTGTTAGCTCAGCTGGGAGAGCACTATCTTGACAGGGTAGGGGTCAGTGGTTCGAGCCCACTACAGATCATACACGAGAAGCCTTACAATGTAAGGCTTCTTTTCTTTTTTTATGAACTGTGAAGAAGGCGTAAAATAAGTTTTGGGGACAGAAGTTTTAGTAATAGAGAATAGAATAAGTTTTCCAGATTTCTTTTCATTTTTTGTTCGGCGATTGTTCTAAATGATTCATAGCTCATTTTGGAATATTAGGCTGCAAGATGGGCATGATGCTTTAACATAAAGGCAACTTCATGAATATACTTATCGGGAGAAAACAATAGGAGGGATTAATATGAAGGATCAACATTATCCGGGCGTACCTATGAAAAGGAGGTTTGCTAATCACAACGGTAAGAGAAGTAAAGGAATCAACAAAATGAAAGCGTATTCATATAATGCTGATATTCGCCCTATCATTCGTATTACTCAGGAACCAGCTACGAATGTGGGTAATGTTGTTGATTGTTCAATCCTATTAAAAGACACTTCGGATAGTTTATATTCGTCACCGGTAAATGGTAATACCCTGCTCACGAAGGAGTTGAGTTCTCATGTCTATGACTGATAATATTGCTCAGGCAGCACTCGATGCAGCGATGAAGGCGAATAGGGCTATTGCGCCATACGATTATTGCGATGCAGAATCCAGACGGATGTACACACCTCAATTTGATAAAAAGATGGACAATCCTATGTATACCGCTGCAATGGCGGGTCTACAATCAATCTATTGGTTTCGGGCGATCAAGGTAAAGGGGCTTATCCCTGATGCAAAAGCAGATTATTATGCCACGTATTCAACCAACCACAATCGGATCGGCGGAATTGGACTGGCGTATTCCAACAGCCCAACAGGACCATGGACCAAACACGGACAGGTATATCTCGATACCGTGGTTGGGAATTCAACGGAAACTCCATTTGTGATCTGGAACGATGAAGAACAATTATTCTTCATGTATTATCAACAAAACGGACTGGGGATCAATCAATCGACGGCACTCGCGACCTCTGTAGACATGATCAACTGGACAAGAGTGGGTTTGATTCTGGACAAACCTCCAGGTTTCCCAGGTGATGGTCATACCGGATACTTCTCATGCTTTAGAAATGGTGGCAAATGGATTGGTTTCTCGGTGATGGGCGGCGGTGACTTTGGCCGTAAATGTATCTGGCATTCTCATGATGGGCGCAGCTGGCTAGCTGATCCGAGACCATTAATGGGAGGTAATGATGCCACTTTAAACGCGGGGGAAAACATTTCGAGACCCAATGCTGGTGTATTTATGTACAAAGGGAGCATGTGGTGGCTGGGCATGTTATCGGCTTATGCTTCCGGTGGGGTTACGACGGTAGCTCGGCCTGCTATTGCCAAGATCGGTGCAGATTTTCGTCAACTGCTGGACAAACCTTCAGATATACATTTTCCGGCATTGAATTGGGAAACGACGAACATGCAATCCATGATGGTGTCCGTTATGGACGGTGTAGTGTACGTGTATTACAATACCGATCATAATATCGGCGTAGCCTATTCGGTGGAGGTGTAGAGATGGTTATACGTGATGCAGCGGGTCAGATCGTGCCCTTTGGAAAGGTCCACAAACAGCTTGTGGCCGATTTTCTTCACGGAACGTTACCGGATTGGCTTGAGGTGGTGGGAACGTCTACGTTTGAGCCTTTGCCCGACAGAGGAACCATTACAGTTACAACACCGGCAACGGCAGGAGCTTCGGCAGAGTTAAAAATGAAACATCTGATTGACAGCTCGAAAGTAACCGCAATTGCAGTTACCTTGGAAGCGCTCCAATTGAACGGGAACATTGGAATTTCAGTTCAGCTTGGCATTAAATCGAAGGATAGCAAGGCTGGAATCACGTTTTTTCAGAACGTGAATCAGAAGTATGGTATGGTCCGTGCCTATAAAGCAGATGGAACGTACACCGATTTCAAGCAAAACATGGTGTTCTTCACCACACATGGTGTAGCAGGAGATGAGGCACAAAACCGTAAGAACCTGACTGTGCTGCTCTGCACGGGATTACAGTTCTCAGCTGGGTTCGAGAGACCGTCCGTATGGCTTGGTGCGGATGACCAGTATGGCGGTGTTGCTGCTGACCTCAGTGGTGGGATATTCCAACATGGAAACCTACAATGTCTGTTGAAGCTGACAACAAGCCCGGCAGAGGCCAAGTATTTCAAGTGTGCACAGATGAAAGTGGATATCTGGAGTAACTAATTGGAATGACGAAGAGAATAAATAGATTATCTGCATGCATCGGTAAAAAGACATACTTGCAGTAATTTGGTACCTAAACACGGACGCTTTGAAAAAGAAGTGCAGTGTTTGGGTACCTTTTTTATTTAGAGAAAGTTCATGATTGTACCGCCTGCTGCACCAGTAATGACAACGATCCAGGGTGGTACTTTCCAAAAAACGAGCATTAGAAACAACACGCATACCAGTGCAAAATCAACAGGAGTTAGGATCGAAGTTGTCCAAAGCGGATCGTACAACGAAGCCAACAAAATACCTACAACGGCTGCATTAATTCCGATAAATGCTCCTTGAATTTTCGAGCTTTTACATAAAGAATTCCAGAAGGGTAATGCTCCTACGATCAGAAGGAACGCTGGCAAAAAGATAGCGATCGTTGCGACCAAAGCACCCGTAACCCCACGCATCATCGCTCCTAAATAACCGGCAAAGGTGAACAATGGTCCTGGAACAGCTTGCGTTGCTCCATATCCTGCCAAAAAGTCGGACTTGTTGATCAGACCTGTAGGGACGAATTCACGTTCCAGTAACGGAAGTACAACATGCCCTCCACCAAATACAAGTGATCCTGAACGGTAGAAGCTATCAAAGAATAACAGCCATCCCGAACGATCAAATGGTGTGAATACCGGTAGAAGAATCAGGATTCCAAAGAACGAAGCCAAACAGAATATTGCCAAGTTACGACTCACTGGGATAGACAAGTCTACTGTCTTAGTACCTGTCATTTTTCTAAAATGGATCATGCCTACCATACCTGCAATAACAATAAAAAGGATTGGAGTGAACGCAGTCTGCCACACAAGAGTCGACGCTGCAGTGAAGATAGCGATGGTTGCCCTGTAACGGTCAGGAGTTAGTTTTTGCCCCATGCCCAATATCGCTTGAGCAACAATAGCTACAGCAACAATCTTAAGGCCGTGAATCCAGCCAGTACGGCTGATATCAAATCCTTGTAGAAGGAAAGCGAACAAAACTAACGCAATGACAGAAGGAAGTGTGAAACCTAGCCAAGCTATTAGTCCCCCCAGCAAACCGCCCCGGATGATGCCAATTCCAATCCCGACTTGACTGCTGGCAGGCCCGGGCAAAAATTGACATAGCGCAACTAAATCTGCATAGCTTCGTTCATCCATCCATTTTCTACGGACAACATATTCTTCATGAAAGTAACCAAGATGAGCGATCGGTCCTCCAAATGAAGTCAGGCCGAGTTTGGTTGATACAGCCAACACCTCATAAAGTGCTCTGACTTTATGTTTGGGCTTGTCCGGGGTTAGAAATAAATTATTCTCCAAACGTGTTATTCCTCCTTAACGGTTCGACCTAGGTTATCTGATGGATGTCAGTTAAGGAAGGACAATTTTCTCTACAGATAGCTATATTATAATCATCCTCATCGTCATTCATTTGAACGCAGCATTAAACTATATTATTTTTTAACACAAACTATTTACATACACAATTTAATTGTGTACAATGTAATTGTTAGCGATAAAAGAGAGATCGAAATTTAGTCAAAAAATAAATCTAATTAACTAAAGGAGTTTTCACAAATGAAAACATTATATGAAACAACAGTCATCAATACAGGCGGACGTCAAGGAATCGTACAATCTCCAGATAACGTGTTTATGTTGGATGTTGCTGCACCGCCTGAACTTGGAGGACAAGTGACAACAGCTACCAATCCGGAGCAGTTGTTTGCAGCAGGGTATAGTGCTTGTTTTAACTCCGCCCTGGAGTTTCAATTGAAGAAACACAAAGTTGAAATTGAAAGAAGTACTGTAGCTGCAACCGTAATGTTAGTGACGGACTCTGAAGATAACGGTGTGAAACTTCAAGTAGATTTGGAAGTTAAAATTCTCGGTCTGGATGAGGAGACAGCACAGAAGTTTGTGAAACTTGCCCATGACTACTGCCCATATTCCAAAGGAATCAAAGGAAACGTGAATGTTAACGTGGAACTCGCGTAATCATTGATACTATTTGTTGTTGATAAGAAGCCTCCGAGAAATCGGAGGCTTTTTTTGGTGTTTTATGCATAAAAATCAATATCATACTCAATTGTGGGTTATAATGGTATTAAGATTACACAAAACTGCTGAAAGGGGAATGTACTTATGATGGATTTTAGCAAACCACCCCATGGCTCTGAGACCGATACCCATCGTCAGCGTCATCAGGAGAATGAACAGAAATACCTATCCGGAGGGAAGGGCATTTGGTACGAAATCAGCAACTGGCTCATTCTCGGAGGTATCCTCCTTGTCATATTTTTATTATTTAAATACGTTTTCTAAGTGCATCAATTGTGACTATACTAAACTATTGTAAATCTTAAAGCGTGTTGATATATATGATAAGGAAGCAAAAGAGCCAAGTTTTAAAGGGCTCTTTTTTTGTTGTGACTTCATTGAATGTTAAAATGATAAATAATAACAAATGACAAAAATCAATAATTGTCATTTGTTATCGAGTGTGTTAATCTAATCTCAATGGAGGTGGCAAGTGGATGGTGTTAACCATCTCGTTCATATGGTAAAAGACAAAACTTCTGAATTTCTCACCAAAGAGCAGATTATTGCAGCTACGCAGGAAACGATAAGACGCTTCGGTGCTGCCAAAACATCCGTCACCGATGTCGCCAAATTGCTCGGAGTCAGTCATGGAACGATATACAGGCATTACGCCAGCAAGAAGGAATTGCTTGAAGGTGTGACTGAACAATGGCTTGAAGATGAAATCATCACACCTTTTACTTTGGTAACTCAGGATGAGAACAACACAAGGGAAGGCACACATCATCTGAAAGTATATATAGAAACATTAATACGTCTTAAACGTCATTATGCTGAGTCAGATCCCGAATTATTTGAGATGTATGCCCGGGTTACGCAGGAATCGGCTGATCTGATCCGCAAACATGTGGAACATCTTATACACCATCTAAGCGAAATTATTCGAAAGAATCACCAGTTTAAGTTCAGTGATCCTAAGGTAACAGCAACGGCTATTCTTCATGCAACGGCTCGTTTCCATCACCCGGCACATGCCTATGAATGGTGCAGCGATACGATAGATGATGAATTTGCACAAGTATGGTTATTAGTCGAACACGGTTTATCTAATATGAATGAAGAAGGTGGGAGATCGAATGAATAAACTAACAGGTAAGGTTGCTGTGGTCACAGGATCGTCGAGAGGTATTGGGCGTGCCATTGCGGAGCAACTCGCGGAGCTCGGAGCCGATGTGGTGATTAATTATGCAAGTCGTCCGGACAAAGCAGAAGAGGTAGCTGAGATTGTTCGGGAAAAAGGAGTTCGTGCCATTACCGTGCAAGCCGATTTGGCGCGGAAGGAAGATGTGGAACGTCTGTTTTCTCAAACGATCAGCGAGCTTGGGAAAGTGGATATTCTAATCAATAATGCAGGCATCATGAAGACAACTCCTCTAGCGGAAGTGACAGAGGAAGAATTTGATCAGCAGTTTGCCATTAATGTCAAAGGCACGTTCTTTGCTTGCCAACAAGCGCTTAAATATATGGAAGATGCAGGACGTATCGTGAACTTTTCTACCTCGGTAACAGGACAGATGTTTCCTGGTTACAGTGTATATGCAGGGACCAAGGGAGCGGTAGAGCAGATTACCCGTCAACTCGCCAAGGAGTTTGGTTCCAAACAGATTACGATTAATGCAGTCGCACCAGGTCCCAATACAGAGTTGTTCTCGGTTGGCAAGACAGAGCAACAGTTGGAAGGAATACGTAAAATGAATGCATTCGGTCGTCTGGGTGAGCCGGAAGACATTGCGAGTGTCATTTCATTTCTGGTAGGCCCAGAGTCTCAATGGGTTACGGGTCAGACGATTCGAGTGAATGGTGGCTTTATTTAACATAACTGAGTATCAGGAAGTCGATCATTCCATTTGACACACAACCGGGCGAATCCCCATATGATGCATTACATCAGTAAGCACTTGGGGAAATGGGGAATCCGGGATGGCAAAGGCAAAAGGAAAGAAAGCTCCCGCGTTAAAGAGTGACAAAATTCGTGTATCCATGAAGTTGGTCACTTCGGATGTATGTGAGAGATGCAAGACACCATGTACGCGAGGAATGGATTATGCTGCACGTATGAGAATTGAAGGGGCATTAGGCAAGGGCGTTCCCTGTATATTGACCCGCCATACTTCTTCGTAACTCTTCGTATAATCCCGTATATATAACAATAATTGGACAGAGGCATCCTTTAATGAGGATCGCCTCTTTTTGAGCATTCCAAGGGGTGGAAAAAATTCTGGATAAAAAATGAAAAATGATGAAAAACAGCGCAACTTTGTGGATGACTCTGCAGTATAAATGTACAACAGCTAGCAGCAGGGGAGGGAATATTGACGGGATGAAATGGAAACGAATATTGCTTTGTGTCACGGTATTCTCCTTGCTCGGCGGGTCTTTATTGTTTGCAGATTCGGTGAACGAGAAGATTCGAGTTCTCATTAACGGCAAGGAAGCAGCTGATGGAGGTTATCTGATTGATGGAACGACCTATGTACCTGTAAGAGAAGCCGGAGGCGTCGTCAAATGGGATAGCAGCAACAAGAGAGTAACGGTGATCAAACCGAATGTACATATTTTTCTCTTCAAGGGAGACACTGTATTTGGCAACGTTAACGTAGGTAAGCTGAAATTCAATGTATTTTCACAAGTGGACAGTTTAACAGCAGATGTAGCTGCCGTGAAAGTAACGATTACTAACCCGAGCGGTCAGGTGAAGGATATCCAGTCTCAGGAGCTTACGACCCAGAAGGATAACTTCTGGTTCCGCACATATGATTTTACGTACGATTTCAGTCGTGCTGGCAAGTATCAGGTCGGCTTTCATATTAAAGAAAATGCAAACAGCAGCTACGTCCTGGTAGCGGAGAAAATCATTACAGCGCTGAACGATTGAAGCGAAAATTACCCTGTGAGTTAAATTGACCTGGGTCATTGAACATGTTACGATATGCAAGGTTACACAATTTCTATTTATAAAGCGAGGTATTTCAATGAGCGATCACACACATGAACACGGCGATGGCTGCGGATGCGGGCAAGACCACGACCACGAACACGAGCATGAAGAAGTCCTTCTCACATTAACAGACGAGAACGGCCAAGACGTGGAGATGGTTTTGGTGGAGACGTTTGACGTGGAGAAGCATGTTTATGCGCTCCTGCTGGAACGTAACAATCCTGAAGCTGACGGCATCATTCTGCGTATGGAAGAAGAAGACGAGGAAATGGTGCTCTACAATATTGAAGACGAAGAAGAGTGGAACCGCGTTGAAGCGGCTTACAACGAACTCGTTGCATCACAAGAATAGTCATTCTTTTGGAACATAACATGAAGGCTCCTTGATTTCAGGGGGCCTTTTGTTTGTTTTCAAGAGGTAGACGAGTATTTTCATGGACGGTTTGAATGACGAAATAGACGGGAAAATGCAAACTCGATTGTCCCATAAAATAAAAAAGGACCAAGCTTAAGGCTTGGTCCTTTAAGTCCATCCCATTTACAGCACAAATGGGGTTGTTCTAGAAAATAGCATCGGCTTCCACAATCACTTTAACGTTGGTTACGCTGCGATCTTCGGGTCCTTTGACAGGCAATCCAACTTCGACATGGTCGATGATGTAGTCGATGTTCTCTTGGGTAATAACCTCACCCGGTAACAGAATCGGAATTCCTGGCGGATAGACATAGATGAATTCCGAAATAATACGTCCTGCGGATTCCTTGAACGGAATGACTTCGGTGTCACCGTAGAATGCGTCCCGTGGAGTCAGCATCAACTGTGGAATATCCGGAACTTTAACCACCAGTTCATGGGCCGGGTTCACTTGATAATAGGTACGGGAGAGATCCTGCAAAGCGTTCAGCAAAATATCCACGCTGTCATCCGTATCTCCTGGCGTGATGAGACACAGAATATTGTACATATCACTAAGTTCGACCTCGATGTTGTAATGCTCACGCAGCCAGTTCTCTGTCTCATACCCTGTAATGCCTAGATGGCGGACATGAATCGTTACTTTGGTGGGATCATAGTTAAAGGTAGCTTCTGTACCCAGCAGCTCTTTGCCGAAGCAATACAGTCCATCCATATCGTTAATCGAACGTCTGGCGAACTCAGCCAATTCAATCGCCTTCTGAGCAATTTCACGACCGTGGAGTGCCAGATTACGTCTGGATGTGTCGAGTGAAGCGAGCAAAATATATGAAGTTGATGTTGAAGTGAGAAGGCTCAAGATCGTCTGTACACGTTGTGGATTCACGAACCCGTTCTTTGTGTTCAGGTTGAGTACGGAGCTCTGTGTCATGGAGCCACCAAGCTTGTGAACACTGGTTGCAGCCATATCGGCACCTGCTGCCATCGCTGACAACGGCAGATCCTCATGGAAATGAATAAGTACGCCATGTGCTTCATCAACAAGCACAGGGACTTGATAGCTGTGTGCCAGCTCAACAATCTCTTTCAGATCGGTAACTACACCGTAATAGGTCGGGTTAATCACGAGCAATGCCTTGGCATCTGGATGACGCTCAAGTGCGCGACGGATAGACTGTGTGGTCACTCCGTGATCAATACCTAGATTGACGTCTTGTGAAGGTGAGACAAATACAGGTTTGGCGCCTGAAAAAATAATGGCCGAAAGAACCGATTTATGCACATTACGGGGCACAATAATTTTGTCACCCGGTGTGCATACAGACAGGATCATGGTCATAATGGCACTGCTTGTGCCTTGTACACTAAAATAGGTATAATCGGCTCCGAAGGCATCTGCTGCCAGGATCTGTGCTTCCTGAATGACACCCGTTGGCTGATGAAGATCATCCAGCGGTGCGATGTTAATCAAATCTATGGAGAAGGCATTATCGCCAATAAATTCACGGAATTCGGTATCCGCTCCCAATCCTTTTTTATGGCCCGGAATATGAAACTGTACCGGATTGAGTGCCGCATGATTTTTTAAAGCGGTAAACAGCGGCGTACGGTGGTGATTCATCAGTGCTGTCACAACCCTTCCTAATAAAATTGGTAAACAAAGATGAGTATAGCAAATTAAGAACCGAATGCAACAGTATAATCGACAATTTTTTAAATTGCCGAGATTTGGGCACATTCCCCGGGGTTACACTAAGGATAAGGGATGGGTTAATGAACGCCGAAAGGGGAAAAAGAATGCAAACCGACACAAAACCAGCCAAAATTTTGCGATCACCATTTTTTATCGCGATGTGGCTGACACTTTTTCTAGTTGAAATTATCAAAGGGGCCCTGTTGGTAGCTGTTCTGCCTGTGTATATGGACAATATACTGGGCCTGTCCGCTGGTGTTATCGGTGTGGCCTTTGCCCTTCAATATCTTGGAGATAATCTGTTCCGGGCACCTTCCGGCTGGGCTGCAGAACGGATCGGTTTTCGTGCAACGATGGTTACAGCATTAATCTGTACCTTAATCGCTGTTATTATGATCCTTTTTCTCAAAAGTGCCTTTGGACTGGCCATGGCCTGTCTCATTCTTGGCATTGGTACGTCACCACTCTGGCCTTGCGCCATGACAGGGGTGACGGCGATGTCAGGCCCGCAGAACAAGAATGGTACAGCAATGGGGGCGCTGGAGATGGCTGCTCTCGGCGGAACGGGGCTTGGACCTATAGGCATGAACTGGCTGTTGGAGCGTACGCATCATGATTATCGAACTATATTCCTCGTGCTGATGGGTTGTGCCATTCTCGTTATCCTGGTGGCCATGATTCTTCCTGGACGTGTCATTGTTGAAGGAGAGCATGCCGAGCAAGCAGCGAAGAATAGTGATGTGAAATATCCAGCCAAACCGAATTTGCTCACACCGTTCATCCGGCTGCAAAAGAGTGTGAAGGACACACTGCAACGAGTGCGCAGTACGCTTAATGTCAATCCACTCGTGTATCCTGCATTGTTTATGCAGTCGTTTGTCATCGGGCTGCTCAGTCCAGTAATCACGCTATATACACGCACAGATCTGCACATCTCACCGAACCTTTACAGTTTGTTGCTGATTGCGGGTGGTGGAATAACCGTTATTGCCTTGCTGCCTGTTGGTAAAATGGTAGACCGGTTCGGCACGAAACCGTTCCTGAACGTTGGTTTTTTGATGGCGGCAGCGAGTCTGTTCGCGTTTTCCTCCATAACATCCATTCCCGTGGTGTTCGGTGTTGTCATGCTGGTGGGAATCAGTTACGCCATGATTTTACCAGCCTGGAATGCTTTTGTAGCTACACTGATTCCCAAAGGGGAGCGGGGAGCGATCTGGGGATTTTTCCTTACACTGCAAGGATCAGGTATGGTTGTAGGCCCCATTGTTTCCGGACTGCTGTGGGACCATGTTAGCCATCCGGCTCCATTCATCGGAAGTGCCATTGTCATGGCAGGACTTGCAGTCGTGCATTTTGTATTATCTCGGAATCCGTTCCGTACTGCTCCAGCTAAATAAGCAAGAGAAAAGGGAGTTCCGTCAACCGTAGTGGTTGTGGAGCTCCCTTTTTCGCGTCCATTATATCAACAAAATCGGGGGCTTGCCCCTGTGCTCCCGCGGAAAGCTGCAATCCTGCGGCTCTTTCGGTGAAAAATAGTCAAATAACCAAGTACCCTTACATAAAATGAAGTATAAAATAGGGTAAGCCGATTGAGTAGAAGCGATTGAAGACGAGGGCCGGAGCAATTCCGGTACAGATGGAGGGAGTGCCGTGAATAAGAGTTATGAAGTTGAATATTGCAATCTGGAGCTGCGGTTCAACCGTCGGCATATCCAAAATTTGATCAAAGACCTTATTCGTGAGGGGTATTCACTATATTGGAGCGAGGACGAATCCTTTTTTATCCTGTCTGTCCGTACCGGCCGTAAGCTGGTAAAGCTCCGTTTTCAACAGACACGCAGTGGGAACTACAAGATGACAGGTGATTATATTATCAAGGACGCGAAGCTGGCAGAGTGGCTTGAGAAGCTGATTGGAGATACACGCGGGCATGCGGTTGTGAAGCGGTTCAAGGATCAGCAGATGACCGTGGAGAACATTTTATTCGGTGAAGTCATTCGGCTCGTGGAAGTGTCTGGGTTCAAACAGCGTGTCATTTTTCAAAAGGAACCTGCGCCGACGGCGGAAGAGATGGAAGAAATGTTCCTCTCGCGCGAAGGCGAGGAGCGACTCATGTTATTGCGCATGGAAGTGGATGATGAGCTGGAGCGCCTGTACACCGCCATGCAGATGGATAATATTGAAAAAGCCAATGCTTGTCGTGAAGTCTTAAAACAGCTGTCTGGACATCTGTTAATGTTGGAAGGTTGATCAAAGAAAGGCCGTATTTATGAAAATACGATGAACACCTCATCAGATTGGGGTGTTTTCTCGTTGCGTAACTGTGCCACGGGGTTCACTTCTATACATAAAACCGTTAAAATAGGAGTATTGTTGAGAATTTATTTCAATAAAATTAATTGGAGCAAAGGATGGAGGACCAGATGACAAAACAACAAATCGGCGTAATTGGCCTGGCTGTCATGGGCAAAAATTTGGCCCTTAACATTGAAAGCAGAGGTTTCTCGGTATCGGTATATAACCGTTCCCCGGAGAAAACCAATGATCTTCTGAAAGAAGCTGAAGGTAAAAACCTGACAGGCTCATTCTCCATTGAAGAGTTCGTAGCATCCCTGGAATCCCCGCGCAAAATCTTGATCATGGTACAAGCCGGCAAAGCGACCGACGCTACCATTGAACAACTGCTGCCTCACTTGGATGAGGGCGACATCATCATTGATGGAGGTAACGCATACTTCCCTGACACGCAACGTCGCAGCAAAGAGTTGGAAGACAAAGGCATTCGCTTCATCGGTACAGGCGTATCCGGTGGTGAAGAAGGCGCATTGAAAGGCCCTTCAATCATGCCAGGTGGACAGGAAAGTGCTTATAAACTGGTTGAACCGATTCTGACGGCGATCTCGGCCAAAGTCGGTGACGATCCATGTTGTACATATATTGGACCTGACGGTGCCGGACACTATGTGAAAATGGTGCATAACGGTATCGAGTACGGAGACATGCAGTTGATTGGTGAAGCGTACCACTTGCTCAAATCCGTATTGAACGTTTCCGTTGAAGAGCTTCACGCAATCTTTACGGAATGGAACCAAGGAGAGCTGGATAGCTACCTGATCGAAATCACGGCAGATATCTTCTCCAAATATGATCCGGAAACCGGCAAACCAATGGTTGACGTTATTCTGGACGCGGCTGGACAAAAAGGAACAGGTAAATGGACAAGCCAAAGCGCGCTGGATCTCGGCGTACCATTGTCCATGATTACGGAATCCGTATTCTCCCGTTTCTTGTCTGCGATGAAGGACGAGCGTGTAGCAGCTAGCAAAATCCTGAATGGACCAGCGACTGAAGCGTTCTCCGGTGACAAAAAAGCATTTATCGAGAGCGTGCGTAAAGCCCTCTTTGCAAGTAAAATCGTATCCTACGCACAAGGATTTGCACAAATGCGTGCAGCTTCCGATGAGTATGGCTGGGATCTGAAATACGGCAACATTGCCATGATCTTCCGCGGCGGCTGCATCATCCGTTCGCAGTTCTTGCAAAATATCAAGGAAGCTTATGATAAAGACGCAGCACTGAAAAACCTGCTCTTGGATCCGTACTTCCAAAACATCGTTGAGTCTTATCAAGGCGCATGGCGTGAAGTTGTAGCGGCTGCTGTAAAACAAGGTGTTCCAGTACCTGGATTCTCCAGCGCATTGTCTTACTACGACAGCTATCGTACGGAGCGTTTGCCAGCCAACTTGCTGCAAGCACAACGTGACTACTTCGGTGCTCACACATTCAAACGTGTAGACAAAGAAGGCAGCTTCCACCACAACTGGATGGAGTAGTACCACCGCATATACGAGTCGAAGGGATCTGGCTAGTGCCCCTTTAGGTGGCAGCTTTGGCCTGTTGAAGGGCTCATAAAGAGGTTTGGTGTTCCGGTGATTGCCGGTTAACGCCAGGCCTCTTTTTTTTGAATAAGCTCATTGGAGTTCGTTAGGTTGGTGGTTGGTTACTGATTGTGAAAGTATAGAGCTCAAAAGTGCTTGCGGATGTTCCAAAGGAAGTCGGTAAGGAGATGGTCTTTCCCAGTCCGCAGGGCTGTGTTATGATAGGACAAAAGTGCTCACGAATTGCTTGAATTAAAGGAGTGTA
Organism: Paenibacillus sp. SZ31; assembly: GCF_012912005.1. GTDB lineage: Bacteria > Bacillota > Bacilli > Paenibacillales > Paenibacillaceae > Paenibacillus. The sequence goes on along the minus strand of NZ_JABBEA010000010.1, from coordinate 68,963 downwards.
CACCTTGAGCAAGTCTAACAATATTATTCTCATCGGCATGATGGGAACTGGCAAATCAACCGTCGCTGACATGCTTGCACGCGAGCTTGGCTACCGATTGATTGATGTGGACGCCGCGGTGGAAAAAGAGGAAGGCTGTACGATTCCAGAACTGTTCACTGACAAGGGAGAGACGTATTTCCGTGATGCCGAGAGCCGTATGTTGTGCTCGGTACTGGAGAAAAAGTCACAGGTCATTGCGACCGGAGGTGGCGTGGTGCTGCGTTCGGATAATTGTGACGTGATGTCGAAGAATGGCTGGGTTGTTGCCCTGACTGCTGATCCAGCAGTGATTGTAGAACGTGTTAGCGGCTGTGACAATCGTCCGCTTCTTGCAGGCAATGCAGAGGAACGTATCAAGACGATTATGGAAGAACGGAAAGACGCATATCGGTTCGCGCATTATACAGTGGATACAACCGAGTTATCCGCTGCTGAAGTGACTCGTTTAATTTTAGTGCATTACCGCGTCTAAGCTTGTGATCGTCGAAGTTTGTTGGTTGATAGATAGGTGGCGGATATAACAAAACGGGCCATATGGCCCGTTTCTAGTAGTGGAGTAGAGGTCACAAGGTTACAATGACTTTGCTCCGCTCCGAGTTTCTCTAGTCTTCCTGTTGCCATTGAAGCATGCCGCCAATCATGTTCGTACAGCCTTCATATCCGAGTTGCTGCAGATATTCACAGGCACGTTCACTGCGGTAACCGCTACGACAGATGATTACGATCTCGCCTGACTTATCAATCTCAGACAGTCGGTCCGGAATCTGTCCAAGCGGGATATGCTTGGCTCCTTCGATCATGCCTTGTGCCACTTCATCTTCCTCGCGGACGTCTATCATCTGCAGCTTCTCTCCCGCCTGTAAACGGCGGCGCAGCTCAGATGTTTCAATTTCAGCTATTTGTGTCATATTCAGGTCCTCTTTTCTGTATGGACTTAACGCCTATAATGATACCCAAGCGATGCACGGAATGTCAATTTGGCCACAATATAATCAATGAAGGAGAATTTCATCCATGGACGTTATTGTTAAACCAACCCCTACCCTGAACGGGGAAATCGGAGCACTGTCCTCCAAAAACTACACGACTCGCTATTTGCTGGCTGCTGCGCTGGCAGAAGGTACAAGTACCATTCATTTCCCGGCACACAGTGAAGACAGTGACGCCATGCGCAGATGTATTCGCGATCTGGGGGCAGTGCTTGAAGAAGACGACAGCAAGATTGTGATCCAGGGCTTTGGCAGTCATCCCCGTGATGTGCGTGAATTGAATGTAGGGAATGCAGGTGCTGTACTTCGTTTCCTGATGGGCGTTACAGCGCTCTGCCCTGAAGTTACTTTTGTGAATACGTACCCGGATTCTCTGGGCAAACGTCCACATGATGACCTGATCGATGCGCTGGGTCAACTGGGTGTAGAAGTACAACATGAACAAGGACGCCTACCGATTACGATCAAAGGTGGCAATGCCAAGGGTGGACACATTCGTGTATCCGGCTCCGTCAGCTCCCAATATCTGAGCGCATTGCTGTTTGTTACGCCTTTGCTTGCAGAAGACAGCACCATTGAAGTACTGAATGACCTGAAGTCCAAAGTCGTTATCGGACAGACGCTGGAAGTGCTGGAGCAGGCAGGCATCGTTATCCATGCAAGTGATGATTACATGTTATTCCGTGTACCAGGTGGACAGGCTTACCAACCAACAACCTACACGGTTCAAGGGGACTACCCTGGCTCAGCAGCGGTTCTTGCCGCAGCAGCGGTTACACAGTCTGATGTGAAAATTCTGCGCCTGATGGAGCAGAGCAAACAAGGTGAACGTGCCATCGTTGACGTGTTGCGCATGATGGAAGTACCGTTGACACATGAGAACGATGTCGTTCACGTTCAAGGCAATGGCAGACTGAAAGCGATCGAATTCGACGGGGATGCCGCGACGGACGCCGTTTTGGCTATGGTAGCCGCAGCAGTGTTTGCGGAAGGCACCTCACGGTTCTATAATGTAGAGAACCTGCGTTACAAGGAATGTGACCGAATCACCGATTATTTGAACGAGCTGCGGAAGGCAGGAGCGAACGTCGAAGAGCGTCAGGCTGAGATTATCGTACACGGGCGTCCGGAAGGCGTTGAAGGTGGCGTTGAGATTAACGCTCATTACGATCATCGCGTAATTATGGCGCTTACAGTTGTTGGCCTGCGTTCCAAGGAACCACTTCGTATTCGGGATGCACACCATGTAGCCAAGTCTTATCCGCAATATTTCGATCATTTGCAGGCGCTTGGCGCCTCGGTTCAATGGGTAAAAGAGTAAATAACTGAAAACCTGTCTTTTGAACACGCACTTTAATCAGAAAAGGATGGTGCTTGAACATGGAATTTAACAACCCTACTCGTGAAGAAATTGGACAACTTTTGCGCAATGCAGGCAACATCGCAGTCGTCGGCTTATCAGACAAATCGGATCGCACTTCCTATATGGTAGCCGAAGCCATGCAGAGCAGAGGCTATCGCATCATCCCGGTTAATCCACAGGTGCAAGGTGAAATCCTTGGAGAGACGGTATATGCCACACTCGCGGATATTCCAGAGCCGGTAGACATCGTCAATGTGTTTCGTCGCGAAGAGTTTTGCGCAGATGTAGCTCGTGACGCTGCTGTCATCAAAGCGAATGTGCTGTGGCTGCAGCTTGGCATCCATAGTGATGAAGCGGTCCAGATTGCTGCGGACAACGGCATGACAGCGGTAACGAATCGTTGTATCAAGGTAGAGGATTCCATCGTTCTGCGCGGCGCTGGACGCGGCTGAGAGGCTCGTTCACCTGTGATCGGATAATCTCCTGATCTCACCCAATTGAATGATTATAGGATGAATCCCGTTAACTTGAAGTTGACGGGATTTTTTCTGTTCCATTTTTGCCGTATTAATTACCAATTGGTTACTGTTTTGCTTTGACAAAACGTTGCGTAAAGCTTACCATCTAGGATAGAAAGGAGAGGTCGCCATGAATTGGCTCGGATCCTTGCAGCAGCTCGGACGAGCGGTAATGCTGCCTACAATGGTCCTGCCCGCCGCCGCAATTTTGCTCAGTGTTGGCAGTCTGCCTTGGGACGCCTGGGGATTGGATGTTGTCGGTGAAGTGTCTACCGTGGCCGGACACGGTATTTTTTATTTCTTACCGTATTTGTTCGCTGTCGGTGTAGCACTGGGACTCTCCAACCAGGCCGGACAAGCGGGACTAGCTGCGCTGGCTGGTATCGTGATATATGATCAGGTGACTCGCAACTTCGGTGACGGCACCGTTCAGCCCGCTTCCTTAATCGGAATCATACTCGGCGCGCTTGCCGGGGGAATGCATAATCGCTTTAAAAGCATTAAACTACCTGAAATTTTACAATTCTTTGGGGGTTCTAGGTTTGTTTTACTCATTGTTGGACTCTGTTCGGCACTGTTCTCCTGTTTTATGTTATGGCTTGCTCCGATCCTGCAGCATGGATTGAACGCCATCGCCACTTGGGAATACAGTCTCGGGGGTTTTGGACTGTTCATCTACGGTGTGTTATACAGGGTGCTGGTCGCTTTCGGGCTTCATCACCTGCTTAACAATGTGTTTTGGTTCCAGTTAGGGACGTTCGAAACGCCTGATGGTAACATTGTGCAAGGGGATTTGCCTCGATTTTTTGCAGGTGATCCCACCGCAGGATTCTTTATGGCGGGTTTGTTTCCCATCATGATGTTCGCCATTCCGGCAATAGCCTTCGCTATTATTCAGGAAGCCAGAGAAGATCTGAAACCGAAAATTAAGAAAACCTTTCTGACATCGGCACTCGTTTGTTTTCTGACCGGGGTATCGGAGCAGATTGAGTTTGCTTTTTTGTTCGCTGCACCTTATCTGTTCATCGTGCATGCAGTCATGTCCGGTGTTGCCATGTGGATTAGCTACTGGCTCGATATCCGGCACGGCTTTTCTTACTCCGCAGGTATTATTGATTACATACTCAATTTCCATCTATCGGAGAATGCTTGGAAGCTCATTCCGGTTGGCATACTATATGGGCTGGTCTATTACTTCCTGTTCCGATGGGCGATTCGTACGTTCAAAATACCAACACCAGGACGTGAAGAGGGGTCTATGTTGGAAGATTGGGTAGGTAACATTCCTTATCAGGCACCTTTGATTCTCGAAGCATTGGGTGGAAAAGGTAACATTGTGCAGGTTGAAGCCTGTATTACACGTCTTCGCCTGACTGTTCATGATGACCGCCTGATCGACACGGGTGCCATGAAAAGTATGGGGTCCGCTGGACTAATCAAGCTGGGTGGCGGTAACGTACAGGTGGTATTCGGTACCTACTCGGAATTGATCCGGGAAGAAATCGCGAAGCTGCTAGAAAGAGATCTGCAACAGGTTCTATTCTGTGCCCCCGTTCAGGGTAAAATGCTACCGATCGAAGAGGTGCCGGATCAGATCTTTGCAGCCAAGCTTGTTGGGGATGGAGTAGCCTTTGTTCCGGAAAAGGGAGAGCTGGTTTCACCCGTGTACGGAACGATTATGCACTTGTACCCGACCATGCATGCCCTGGGTATTTCCACCCGGGAAGGGCTTGAGGTGTTGCTGCATATCGGCATCGATACCTCTCAGTTGAAAGGCCATTTTGAAGCTTTTGTTCAGGAGGGCGATACGGTGGAGCCAGGGCAGTTGTTGATCAAGTTTGATCTGGCAGTACTTCGCGAGCAAGCGGCGTCACTGACAACACCAATGGTAATTACGAATCCGGATCGTGTAAAATCATGGAGTTTTGCTCCATTTAAGCAAGTTAAGAAAGGTCAGGCATCCGTTATGTCCGTGGTGCTCTATGACAGGAACGTTGGAGGGGTAGAATGAAGATACAAGGCATCAACGGAGCTGCAGGCATAGCCATCGGCAAAGCATTTGTCCTGCCCAGTTGGGAATGGGATCTGCCGGATCAGAAGATGGATTCGGTGGATCTCGCCCAGGAGTTCGAACGGTTGTATGAGGGCATACGGACATCAAAGGATGAGATCGAATATATCAAAAATGAGTTCAAGGAAGTCGTTGGTCCAGAGGAGTCCAGTATTTTTGATGCACATCTGGCGATCCTCGAAGATCCGGTATTCATGAACGAAATTCGCGGCATTATCGAACGCCAATACAAGGCGGCAGAAGTGGCGGTCAAAGAAGCCATTGACCATTTTGTGACGATGTTTGATCTGTTGGAAGATGAGTATATGAAGGAGCGGGCTATTGACATCAAGGATGTGGGTAACCGTCTGCTCAAGCATTTGCTCGGCGCACCCGAGATTACACTTCCTTCGGATACCCAGCCTTATGTACTCGTTGCGAAAGAGCTGTCGCCATCTCAACTGGCACATCTGAATCCCACTCATGTGCTAGGTATTGTAACCTTGATTGGTGGGAAAACATCACATTCTGCGATTATGGCTCGTGCACTTGGCATTCCTCTCGTTTCCGGTCTGGAAGCGAGTCTTGGCATGCCGGTAGAGACAGGGGATATGCTTGTGGTAGATGGTGATAATGGTTTGGTATTTACCGATCCGGACCGCAAGACAATTGAACGGTATACGATGCTGCGCAGTAAGCAGTTGAAGAAAAAGGAACAACTTCAAGTGCTTGCTACGGTAGATGCCGTAACTAAAGACGGGGCCGTATTACATCTTGCTTCCAATATCAGTTCCGTGAAGGAACTGGACATGGCTTTGAAACATGGAGCGAAAGGCGTAGGTTTGTTCCGGACAGAGTTCCTGTATATGGATCGGGCTACGTTCCCAGGTGAGCAAGAACAGTATGAGGTATACCGCCTTGTGGCAGAGAAAACAGCAGGCCAATCCGTTGTCATTCGTACACTGGATATTGGTGGTGACAAGCAACTTGATTATTTTGAACTGCCAGAGGAAGACAATCCTTTTCTGGGATACCGTGCCATTCGGATTAGTCTGGACCGCAAGGATCTGTTCAAAACACAGCTTACAGCCATTCTGCGTGCCAGCGCTGCCGGTAATGTCAAAATCATGTATCCGATGATCTCTTCGGTGGAAGAGCTTCAGCAGGCCAATGAGATTCTTCGTGAGGCGATGTCTGATCTGGACGAGCGGGGATTATCATATGACCCTCACATTCAGGTGGGGATTATGATTGAAGTTCCAGCAGCGGTGATGATTGCAGATCTGCTCGCTGAGGAAGCGGATTTCTTCAGTATTGGTACGAACGATCTGGTTCAATATGTATTGGCAGTAGATCGAATGAACGAACAGATTGCCCATATGTATCATCCGTATCATCCGGCTGTTCTACGGATGCTTCGTGCCACAGCGGATGCGGCTCATACGGCCGGAATTGATGTTAGTGTGTGCGGAGAGATGGCAGGGGACGAACGTGCCATTCCGCTTTGGTTGGAGCTTGGCATTCGCCACTTGAGTATGTCTCCACAATCCCTGCTGCGTGTGAAACACAGAGTGCTGAACACAACGGCATCGGCAGCCAAAGAAGAAGCGCGTAAGTGCTTTGCCTTGCGAACCAGCGGAGATATCGAGGAGCGCCTACAGGTTTTTAATGATTCCACAGGTAGTCCAGACGAACAAAGTGGCTCGAATGCATCATGAAACAGATAATTGGATATAAACACCTTTAAGTTAATATATTTACATTTGTGATAAATTGTTGTTGAGAAACTTGTCATAGTAAAATAACCCCGTTGTGCTGATCTCAAGCACAACGGGGTTATTTTTATTTGTCAGCGAGTGCATCACAGAATGCCTTACCGTAAGGTGGAAGGTCGGGTGGACGACGTGCTGAGATGATATGTCCATCAACAACAACTGCTTCATCTTTCCAGATGGCACCTGCATTTTCCATGTCATCCCGAATGCCTGGTGTAGAGGTTACCGTTACTCCGTCCAGAATTTTGGCGGAGATCAGAACCCAACCTGCATGACAGATTTGTCCGATCGGTTTCCGGTCTGCATTCATTTCCTTCACAAGCTCAAGTACTTTGGGATAACGACGCAGCTTGTCCGGCGCCCAGCCGCCTGGCACGAGAATACCATCATACTGTGAACTGTCGAGTTCATCGAAACTGTATTCAGCTTCAGCAGGGACACCATATTTGCCAATATAGGTTTTTCCTTTTTTCTCTCCAGCCAGATGCACCTCTGCGCCTTCTTCACGAACACGATGCACAGGGTACCACAATTCCAGATCTTCGAATTCTTCATCGACCAGAGCGATGACTTTTTTACCGGTTAATCTCATATCCATCTCTCCTTTTTGTGGTGATTAGGGATGTCGCGTCTTTCATTGTAACAGATTCTCCGTGGGAGTTCATGGAAGTGCATATTCACTTTTGAGGAAGCGATTACAAGTCAAGGGCTACCTGCATTCGACAACCTTCTTCTGGTGGGAGTGGTAATTTGTGCAACCTCTCATTTGCAGCAGGATTTGAGCCGAAATAGGTCGAATGGTACTTATATAAGAGTACAGAACGAATGAGGTGATGGTTGTGCGCAAGTCGTGCAGATGTGGACATGTAATGGAGTTGGAGTTAAGAACCGTGGTATACGCCAAAAAGGTGGAGATTCGAAACGTTCCTGTATTTGCGTGTACAGACTGTGTATCATACGAAGTGCTTCCACCGGTCAAGCCGGACTTAACAGAATGCATAAGCACACTGGGTGAACAACCCGTGAAGCAGGATGTATCTTTTGGTGAACGGAATGAACTGGCAGATCTGTTTCATGAACAACTGTTAGCCTGGCCGGATGCGACGGATCGGGAGATGGAATATCGAATGCAGCAAGCGGTGGAGGAACGTATTAATCTGCTGTTGGACATTATGGGGTACGCAACGAAGTCTGGAGATGCAGTGTGGATGGAGACCACGGAGCGCAGATTAAGTCAATTATCGGGATTTGTGTGGCAGGAGTACTTCTCGAATGCTGTCTAATTTTGACGTGTGAAATGCTTGTTTTCATGAAAATTGGCTTTTTCGCGCACTTTTTGTTAAGATATCGAAGAGTGAAAACGCTCAACATAGCGGTATTCCTGGTAAAGGAGGATGTATATCTAATGGCTGACATGACTAAAATGACAAGTATTGAACAGCTAAACTCCGCAGTGGAGGCTACCAAGGATCAACCCTTGCTTCTGTTTAAGCACAGTACACGCTGCCCGATCAGCTCAAATGCTTATCAGGAGATGAACGATTATTTGCAGAACAATCCCAATGAACAAGTGAAATATGGCATCATCTATGTTGTGGAAGATCGCTCGGTATCCAACGAAGCAGCTGACAAGCTGGGTGTTAAGCACGAATCTCCACAGGCGATCCTGATTAAAAAGGGAATTCCTGTATGGCATACTTCCCATTCAGATATTACTAGCGCCACACTTACGAATGTTTTGAGTGAGTCCTAAAGCCTATTTTAATTGATTAATGCAAAAATTTGTCGTAATATAAATCTTAATGAAAATGGTATGAAAATTTACTGGTAATGGAGAGAAGTACTGTGACGGTAACCATTTATGATGTGGCACGTGAAGCTGGAGTGTCTATGGCAACGGTATCACGGGTAGTTAATAATAACCCTAATGTCAAACCGCAAACGCGGAAAAAAGTATATGAAGCCATCGAGCGGTTGGGATATCGTCCAAATGCGGTAGCCAGAGGTCTGGCAAGCAAGAAGACAACCACGGTCGGGGTCGTTATTCCGGATATTTCGAACTCAACCTTCGCGGAGATTGCCCGCGGAATTGAAGATATTGCGAATATGTATCACTACAATATTATTTTGTGTAATGCGGATAAGAAGAAAGAAAAAGAAATTCGTGTTATTAACACTCTGCTTGAAAAACAAGTAGACGGACTGCTCTTCATGGGCGGAACAGTAACGGACGAACACATTCAGGCGTTCCAGTCTGCGGCTGTGCCGATCGTACTTTGTGCAACGAGTGATGAGAAGGGATCATTCCCTTCTGTGGATATTGACCATGAGGCAGCTGCGTTTGACGCGGTAAACACCTTGATTCGTCATGGACACAAGGAAATCGCAATGATCAGTGGTACACTGCAAGATCCTGCGAATGGATATGCTCGTTTCCAAGGTTACAAGAAAGCACTGGAAGCAGCAGGCATGGAATATCAAGAGGATCTGGTACGTATCGGTAACTATCGTTATGAATCAGGTGTGGAAGCAATGAAGTATTTCCTCGGACTGAAGAAGAAACCGTCGGCGATCTTTGCTGCAACAGATGAAATGGCGATTGGTGCCATTCACAGCATTCAGGATGAAGGCCTGAAAGTACCGGATGATTTCTCCATTATTAGTGTGGATAACATCCGTATGGCTTCCATGGTGCGTCCTCAGTTGACGACAGTGGCTCAGCCAATGTACGATCTTGGCGCGGTAGCAATGCGTTTGCTGACCAAGCTGATGAAGAAGGAAAATGTGGAGAACCCACGGGTTATTTTGCCACATGAAACGATTCTTCGTCTGTCTGTAAGTCACGCAGATGTAGTTTAATCGGGAATATATACAGGAAAGGGAGAAGTCATTCTCTCTACATAGTGGATATGCGAAAGCTCCGGAGACGGAGCTTTTGTGCTGAATGAGTTTAATAATGAAAACAGGGGGTATCAGAAGATGCGTGAAACGATTGGTATTATCGGAGCGATGGATGAGGAAGTTGAGCTTTTGCTGGCAGGTATGAAGCAGCTGGAGACGGTCAAACAAACCGGGATTACATACGTTGCAGGCGAGTGGCTTGGCAAGCAAATCGTTGTGTGTAAATCTGGTGTAGGTAAAGTAAACGCAGCGGTTACGACACAGATCTTGATTGATCGTTTTCAGGTTAATCGCATTATCTTCACAGGTGTTGCGGGTGCAGTTAACCCAGACCTAAACATTGGAGATATGGTTATATCGTCCGTGTGTGTACAGCACGACATGGATGTAACGCCACTGGGATTCGAACGCGGGGTAATTCCTTACCAGGAGACATCAGCATTCCGTGCCGAGGCTTCGCTTATTGCGCTGGCTGAAGAGGCATGTAAAGCTCAGGGAGCCAATTACCTGATTGGTAAAGTGTTATCGGGAGACCAATTTATCGCCAATAAAGATACGGTTAACATGTTATATACTGAAATGGACGGTGCATGTGCCGAAATGGAAGGGGCGGCAGTCGCTCAGGTCTGTTACATGAATCGTGTACCATTTGTTGTCCTGCGTGGTATGTCAGATAAAGCGGATGGCTCGGCGCATGTTAACTTTGCTGAATTTACTGTGGAGTCTTCGCAGCGTTCACACCGCATTGTGGAGCATATGTTAGAAAATATGTAATGGCAACATCAAGAAAAACCGCCCTTCGATTAGCTGTTCCATGAATTATGGAGCAACGCTGCGAGAGGCGGTTTTTGTTATGTATGTCGTTTTCGAACAGATCATTGAATTAATACATGAACCGATGGCGGAAGCGCACACGATCGAACTGTTCTTCCGATGTTATGGGCACATGACTTCCGATTCGCACCATCAAACAGTTCGCAGGATGTGAACAGATTTCGGGGTCGTCTGTTGCATACCAGGTCATGTCAATCGTCTGCATCAGCTTCTCCATCATTTTACGATAATCCCATACGTTTAGTCCGCTGCCCTTGAGGTCCCAATGCCAATAATATTCTGTTGTGAAAATAATGTAGTTCTCCATGTGTTTATCTTCCAGAGCGGTAAGCAACATTTCACGTCCAATGCCAAGCGAGCGGTAGTCGTCCGCAACCTCGATTGCCCCAAGCTCAATCAAATCAGTCATGTTGCCCTCGGACCAGCGTTCACATTCATCCGCATAGTGAAAAGTTACATATCCAATTATCGTTTCATTTTCGTGTGCGAGGATGATTCGCCCTTCTGGCAATGCTGCGATCTCAGCCAATGCTTCTTGTTGCTCGATTGGGCGCCGAAAGGCATCCAGATCCGGATGGAAGGCAAGACTGGTTATCTCCTCAGCTTGCACGGGGCCTTCAATCGTAATTCGGTGTCCTGACTTGAGGATGGACCGGATATGATATTCCTTGACATGTTCCATGGTTCACGCTCCTCTCTCCCCCTCTTTTTGAGGTTGTTCAAAAAGTCCGCTATAGCAAAAATCCAAAAAAATGAAAAGCCATAGACGACAATTGAAAATATTTGCTATAATTGCGTAGACAAAAAATGTTCACAATTGATCGCAGTATGGATAACATCTGTTTGGCAGAGCAAGTACATGATGAGAAGTTCTCTCTACTAATGTAAGCGCTAACTGGAAGTTCAGTCAACACAAAGGCAATGAGAATTAACCCATAACGGGAATCGAAATGTCGAGTTGAAGGAGGCTGGCAAGCATGAGTCAAGCACATGGTGAGATGCTGCAAACGGTTGTGTCCGAATCTAACCTGGGCGATTACACGGAGGCGAGAAGCCGGTTCGATTGGGAATCGGTGGAAAGGCACTTTACGTGGCACGCCAGCGGAAAAGTGAACATGGCACATGAAGCGATTGACCGTCATGTACTGGAAGGAAGGGGCGGAAGAACCGCTTTATTGTATAGTGATGCTTCGCGTGAAGAGGCCTATACCTTTGCTGATCTGAGTGAACAGTCGAGTCGGTTCGGGAATGTTCTCCGCAAATATGGCATAGCCAAAGGGGAGCGTGTGTTTATTTTTATGCCGCGAAGCCCAGAGCTGTATTTTAGTCTTCTGGGTATATTGAAGGCCGGAGCCATCGCGGGCCCTTTGTTCGAAGCGTTTATGGAAACGGCTGTGAAGGATCGGCTGGAGGATAGCGGGGCTGTAGCACTCGTCACGACTCCGGAATTGCTGGGGCGGATCAAACGCTCCGAACTGCCTGAACTCAAACATATCTTTATTGTGGGTGGCGGCACACAGACTGAAGAAGGACTCATTGATTTTGATGCAGAAATGTCTGCAGCTTCGGATGAGATGGAAGTGGAGTGGTTGAATCGTGAGGATGGCTTGTTAATTCACTATACCTCAGGCTCTACGGGTAAACCCAAAGGGGTCTACCATGTTCAGAATGCCATGATTCAGCACTATTATACAGGCAAGGTTGTACTGGATTTACGTGAGGATGACGTGTACTGGTGCACAGCTGATCCTGGTTGGGTGACAGGTACCTCTTATGGGATCTTTGCTCCGTGGCTTAATGGAGTGACCAATGTGATACGTGGCGGGCGTTTCAGTCCTCAAGATTGGTACAGCACCATCCAGAAGAACAAAGTCACCATCTGGTACAGCGCACCAACAGCCTTCCGTATGCTGATGGGAGCAGGGGAGGAGACGATTGCCCAGCATGATCTGAGCAGTCTGCGTCACGTGATGTCTGTCGGTGAACCGCTCAATCCGGAGGTTGTTCGTTGGGGCTGGAAAACCTATGGTCAGCGAATTCATGATACATGGTGGATGACCGAAACAGGTGCACAGCTGATCTGTAACTATCCCGGAATGCCGATCAAGCCTGGCTCCATGGGACGTCCATTGCCTGGAATTGAGGCAGCTATTATTGATGATCGCGGGCAGGAATTGCCACCGTACAGCATGGGCAATCTGGCGATACGAACACCTTGGCCATCTATGATGGCTAAGATCTGGAATAATCCTGCGAAATACGAGGAGTATTTCAGGCTTACGGGCTGGTATGTGTCTGGCGATTCTGCTTACATGGATGAAGAAGGATATTTCTGGTTCCAGGGACGGATTGATGATGTAATTAATTCGTCAGGCGAGCGTATCGGACCTTTCGAGGTGGAGAGCAAGCTCGTGGAGCATCCTGCGGTAGCAGAGGCGGGGGTAATCGGTAAGCCTGATGTGACACGTGGGGAGATCATCAAGGCCTTTGTAGCGCTTCGTGAAGGATATGAGCCGACCCCGGAGCTAAAAGAAGAGATTTATCGATTTGTAAAAGAAGGCCTGTCTGCTCACGCTGCTCCGCGTGAGATTGAGTTTAAGGATAAACTGCCCAAGACACGTTCCGGCAAGATCATGCGCCGGGTACTGAAAGCCTGGGAGCTTGATCTGCCAGCAGGGGATCTATCCACCATTGAAGACTAGCGAGCTAGTGTTAAGATCATCCATGTCTGGATATCGATGTCGTTACAAATGACCAGGGAAGAAGTTAATACTCTACGAATCCAAATACGGTGACTCTACGCATTTAAATCGGTTGTAAAAGCCTGCTTTATGCCAATGGCATGAAAGCAGGCTTTTTTAGCTGCTGCAAATGCAAATGAAAAAGCCGCACCCTCAGATACGGTCTGAGCGTGCGGCTTTTTGTGGATCACTATGTTGAATCAGGGTTGAAAATGTACGGCTGCAGAAGGTTCGGATTCACCCGCACTGTTGCTGGCAGATACTTTGAACCATCCACTGGTCGCTTCAGGCACTCCATAATCCATGGTCGTTCCCGACGTTGTTCCAATTTTCGTGTAAGGAGCCGAGCCCGATTCACTGTAATATACAGTGTAACTATCTGCATTTGGATTGGAAGCCCATTGAATGCGCAGTCCTTGAGAGAGCGCAGATACGCTGACTTGACCAGGTGTGCCTGGGGCTGTCGTTGTCGTATTATCGTTCTGCGTTTCTCCCGGAGTAATGACTGTACCTGGAACTTCAATCGGCTCGTTAATCTCTTCTTCCACAGGAGGGGCTACGCTTCCAGCACTATTTACGGTAGCGCTAGGAGCAGACTCTCTGCCCGCAACATCTACTGCGGTTACATAGAAGGCGAAGTTGCCGCCTGGCGCTGCATATGCAGAGAATGATCTGGATTCACCGGTCAGGACAACTTGACCCTGATTCTGGAATCCTCCACCGTTTACAGAACGATACAGACGATAACCAACGACATCATTTTCAGGTGTGGCATTAAATGTAATGACTGCTCTGTCACCCGAGGTAGAGATTCGTACGTTACCTGGTGCATCAGGAGCTTTGCCGTTATCTGTTCTTGGATCAACCTGTGTTGGCATGTCTGCATCAGCATCTTCAGGAAGGTAATAAGCAAGTGACTCATGTCGGCTCATGCGTGAGAATGCATTTTGCAATTCCTTGATGAGATCAGAAATCGGTTTTTTACGCTTAATTACCGTTTTTTCCTTCAACATGTCCGCAGGCGTTCCATCACGCGGAATGTAATTTACACCATTGTAAGTAATGTACTTGGCTTTGGCGACGCCGTCATCGCTATCCTTCGGAACAAATTTGCTGTTGAAAATATCCGTAACAAATTTGTCAGTCATGGAGGTTGGCAATTTGCCGCTGTAAGCCGATACCGTCCGTGTTTCGATGCCAGATGGTTTTTTGAACGAATCCGTCACGAACAGATCTTTTTGCGTATCAATTACTTCATTCAAGATTTTTGACCACAGTTGCTGCGCACGTTTTCTCTGTGATTTGCTTTCCAGCGTATTCACTGGCTGTTTGTATCCAACCCACACACCAAGTGTGACATCTGGCGTATAGCCTTCAAACCAGACATCTGCATAGTTTTGAGTGGAGCCCGTTTTACCTACGATCGGCACACTCTTGGAATATTTGTAATTTTCCCGTACCTTATCTGCCGTACCTTCCGTAATAACGGTCCGCAGCATATCGGTCATCAGGTATGCTGTCTGCTCCGAGAAGGCTTGGACAGGTTCAGTATCATGTTTATACACGATGTTGCCTTTGGAATCTACAATTTTACTAATCATGTAGGAATCGTTATACACACCATTATTGGCGATAGCACCGTAGGCACTAGTTAGTTCTTCAACGGTTACTCCGTATTGGAGACCTCCCAGAACACCTGTCTGAGCCTGATAGTCTTCCTTCTGAATGGTAGTAATTCCTAGTTTCTTGGCGAATGCCCAAGCCTTGTCGATACCTACTTCTTCATTGAACAACTTCAGAGCCGGTATATTAAGTGAATAATTCAGTGCTCTCCGGGCTGTGACAAGTCCTTGATAACGGTTATTGGCATTCTTTGCAATGTGGTACCCGCTCGGACCGTTTTTCAAGATGATCGGTGAGTCATCAATAATTGAAGCAGGCTGAACAAGACCTTCATCTAGCGCAGGAAGATAAGCGGCAATAGGTTTCATCGTTGAACCTGGCTGACGCACCATCTGCGTTGCGTAGTTCATCTGTTCATCCTGGAAATCCCGTCCCTCAATCATGCCTAGAATAGCACCCGTTTTGTGATTAATCAGCATGGCAGCAGTTTGTTCTTTCCCTTTGACAGGATCATCTGCTGAGAAATTGCTGTCATCTTCCGCAATGGTACGCATCGTTTTGTAGATACTTTTGTTAATTGTCGTATAGATACGGTATCCACCTGTACGCAGTTGCGTCTGAGCTTCCTCTAATAACGCACTACTTTCCTTTTGAGGTGTGTCCGCATCCGTACCTTTATCTGTGGATTCAGCTGTATCGGAATTCAATTGTTTCATCAAAATCTGTGCAGCTTGTCGTTCCGTTTCCATCATAAGGTATGGATAAGTATTGTAAGCCTTGATGGTCTTCGGAGCGAGTGAACTTTTGATATCAAAAGCTAGAGCTTCGTCATGCTGGGACTGATTGATTTTGCCCAGTTCAAGCATACGGCGCAATACCAGATGCTGACGGTTGATTGCGCGGTCAAAATTTTCCTCTACAAAATCGCCTTTACCGTTAAAGGCAGAGTAAGAGGAGGGTAGCTGCGGCAATCCAGCAAGATAAGCAGCCTGAGCGATGTTGATTTTTTCAAGATCATTAATATTGAACAGACCTTTAGCAGCGGCCTTGATTCCGTAAACGTTATATCCGCTGGAACCGTTACCGAAAGGAACCTTGTTCAGATAGGCTGTCATGATCTCATCTTTCGTCAGGAAACGTTCGAGTCGGAGTGAGAGCAAGATTTCTTTCACTTTCCGATCTTCTGTGCGATCCAAATTCAGAAACACACGACGCGCCAATTGCTGAGTCAGTGTACTACCGCCGGTTTGTACTGATTCTTTCAGCACTTTCTGTTTCACGGCACGGAGCGTTCCGCTCATGTCTACACCTTTATGTTCGTAAAAATGATTGTCTTCAATTGAAACGACAGCATCAATAACCTTTTGTGGGATCTGGTCCGTAGTGACCGGACGCCTGTCTTCTTCCGTACGTAATTGACCGATCGGACTGCCGTCGGCAAAGTAAGCAAAGCCTGTGATGGAGTTTTCGCTGACTTTTTGTTCAATCAGGGCCCTTGAACGGACAGGCTCGTCTTTCACAATGGAACTGACGTATCCCATCAAAGCACCGCCTACAAATAGTGCCCCCATAAAGCCAAGGACAACCATCCAACTGACGAAACTTCCCAGTCTGCGGGCAAAGCTACGCTTGCGTGCAGGCTGTGCATCGGGCTTTTTCTTATTAACATCAACCATTCAGTGTCTTCCTCCTTTTAACAGCACTTATTATAGCATAAAAAGGCGGGTTTGCATGCCTGAGAAATACAAGTAATGGTCGAAATTTGCCATTCTGCCATGGATTATGCTATATATCATGCGATATTGAAGCACATTTCATGAGTTGTAAGCCAAAATAAGCAGGCCACCTCCATGCTGTGGTGCATAGGATGGCCTGAATGATGTGTCGTATTTGAGGTCTTCTATATCAGGTTTTGAAGCGTTGAATCAGTTCCAATAGTTCCTGGGTAAGGTTAGCTAGCGATGCAGATGCTGCTGTGATCTCTTCCATGGATGCAAGTTGTTCTTCAGAAGCAGAGGCAACACGAGTCGCATGATCGGCTGTCTCATGTCCAATGGTTTTGAGTTGCACCAACGTGGCATCCACTTGTTGCGATCCAGCTGACATCTGCTGCGCAATGGCTGAGACATGCTCAATCTGCTCATTAACATCTGAAATCTGTGAAGAGATGGAGAGGAATAGTTCACCACTCTCATTAATCACTTCCGCAATATGACTAACTTCGGAGTTCCCGTGTTCCATATTTTCAACGAGAGAAAGGACCTCTTGCTGAACGCTATGAATCAACGCTGCAATCTGCGCTGCTGATATTCTGGATTGTTCAGCCAGATTACGAATTTCGGAGGCAACAACACCAAACCCGCGTCCGTGTTCACCCGCTCGTGATGCTTCAATGGAAGCATTAAGTGCGAGAAGATTGGTTTGACGGCTAACTTCCGTGATCATACCCGTAATATGGCCAATCTCTTCAGAACGTTGACGGAAATTCTCGAGTGCAGTCATGGACGTTTGCACAGAAGAGGTGGCACTATCCACCATGCGCATGGCGGACTGAATCTTATCGGTTCCAACGGTTGTTCGCTCAGCCACAGCTCGAGATGAATCGGATACATCGGAGGCGGCTTTTGCAATTCTTCCGATTCCCGCAGATATTTCATTCATGGAACGGGAGGATTCTTGCAACTCCTGCACTTGTTTACCTGCTTTATCTGCAACTTCCAGTCCTGTTAATGCAATCAGCTCGGCGGATTTACCTGTTTCTTCGGCTCCGGCGGTCAACTGTTGAGAGGTGGAGCCCACAGATAACGCATGTTCGGAAATAACCGATATCGTATGACGCAATGTATCCATCATCTGATTCATATGGCCTGCCATGATACCGAATTCATCTTTGGATCGTACGGGTAACTTTTGTGTCAGATCTCCGCCAGCGAGCTGTCCAGCGACGATATTGACTTGATTCAACTGCCTTACAATGGAGATGATGGTGTAGGTGACCACACCTGCAAGCAGAAGTACAGCCAGTGCAGCAATCAATATGGACCAGTTCAAACTGTCATAGAAAGGTTGAAGGATATGACTCTTTGGCAGCGCCGAGACGAGGTACCAGTTCGAATCTGTTCCTTGCAACCTGGCGGGCTCGGCAATAAATAATTCTTCACCTACTTCGGGGTCAGTAGCATAAAATTGGGATTCTCCAGACTGTATACGCTGAATGACTGTCTTCACTTCAGGTGGAATTACGGCTCCTTCATTGGCCAGTTCCGGCTTGGAGCCGTGAGCAGCCATCTGTCCTTCACCAGTAATCAGCATGGCATAACCCTGATCCGGATTGAGCGATGCTATATTTTGCTGAAAACGGTCAATGGTAAAGTCAGCCCCAACAATGCCCAAAAACGTTTTGTTTTCATCTAATAGGGGGAGCACAATCGAAACAAGTAGTGTTTCTTTTCCGCCAACTGTATAGGTAACAGGCTCAGACCAATAGATGGATTTAGTTTTCTTGGGTTGTTGATAGTACGTACTGGTTTCGCTGTTCCCCTCATAGGTAGTCAGAGGTTCAAAATACAGAGAGTTACCGTCCCGTATGGCGTATGGAACGAATCGACCCGTAGCATCATCATATACATTTTTATTCACGTGATCCGCATCGTTTCCATCAAAGGCATTAGGTTCCCAGCCTGTATAAAAGCCGAAAACTTTCTCGTCCTTTTTCAGATACTGTTCAAGGAGTCTAACAACTTCCTCGCGGTTGAGAGACCCGTTCTGAGCGGCATCCAATAACGTGGTACTCATGGTGTCTAATGTATTTTTGACCTGATTAATGTCAGTCATGAACTCGTTCGTAGCCCGATTTGCTGCCTTTCCAGCAACGGATTCACCGTACTGCAGGCTTTTGTCGTAAATGGATTTGGTGTTAAATGCAATCAAGGCTCCAATACAACAGAGTAATACTACTCCGAGTAAAAGTCCGAGCTTAACAGCGAGCTTGCGATTGCGAAAAAAATGCATGTTTAATCCCCCTCGATGTTACTCTAGTGATGTTAGTATGGATGTGTGCTTCTCCTATAGGGAGTCTATATTTTATATCGATATTTAAGCTTCTATAATGAAGATAAATAGAAAAAAGCATAGAAAAACAGCTGCCGAGAAAATCTCGACAGCTGTTTGGATTGAAACTTTAATGTGATTGCAACGATTAACGGTTGTAGAACTCGACGATTTGTTTTTCATCGATGTCTTGGGACAATTCAGCACGCTCAGGCAAGCGGATGAATTTACCTTCTACAGCTGCTTCGTTGTATTCAACGTATGCTGGAAGATGCGAACGGCCTTCCAAAGCTTCTTTAACGGAAGAAAGAGCGCGGCTCTTCTCACGCAAGCCGATTAGATCGCCAGTGCTTACTTGGTAAGAAGCGATATCGACTTTTTTGCCGTTTACAGTTACGTGACCGTGTGCTACCAACTGACGCGCTCCAGCGCGGGAGTTAGCAAAACCAAGGCGGTAAACGAGGTTGTCAAGGCGGCACTCAAGCAAGAACATGAAGTTTTCGCCGGCAATACCTTGCATTTTTTGAGCTTTGGAGAACAGTGTGCGGAATTGCTTCTCGCCCAAACCGTACATGTGGCGCAATTTTTGTTTTTCTTGCAATTGCATACCGTAGTTGCTCATTTTTCTGCGTTGGTTAGCTCCGTGCTGACCTGGAGGGAAAGGGCGTTTCAATTCTTTGCCTGTTCCGCTAAGGGAAATGCCGAGGCGACGGCTCAATTTAAATTTAGGACCAGTGTAACGTGCCATGTTTAAAGTAGCTCCTTTTTAGTTAAAGTTCATATTAGGGCTCTGTTTGCGCTCCAATTTGTTGATGCGGGCTTGGCCTCGCATAGAACGATCAGGAAAGTTCAGCCGCTGTCCTGAAAGCAACAAAAAGAATGAGGGTGACACAACCGGTAATGCCCAAATTTAAAGACCCATTAGTAGTCTTCATCAACAATTTATATTACAGTTTAAGAGAACCAAAGTCAAGCGTAGAATAAAAGTAAAAAAACGTCTAAATTTGTCGATAGGTCATTGGGCCTAAAATAATGGGACAATTTTCTGAAATATGGATGCAAAAAAGCTTTAAACAGAGTAAAATAGATTGTATCTTAACTTTAAATCATCTTTATGTAGCAAGGTTATCGCAACGAATTTGCAGGTTTGCGATAACGTCTGCAGATTAATGCATCCTGGTGGATGCAAAAACGGTGCAAAGGAGCGCCTGACATGTTAGAACATCTAAGAAGTTTACCTGCCAGCTTGAATTCACGAAGTTCGGGCGATTCCGCATCTTTTGCCGCTCCTCATCCTCATGAAGAGCATGTGTTGTGGATGCAAAAAATGGATATCACACCTTTTGATTTTTCATATTTGGGCAGCTTGCTAGAGCAGGCTTACAGTGACTGGAACTCCAAAGTAGATTCGGACCTGGACAGGAGATCAACCTTTTATAGTGTATGGAACACGGAAGGCGTTTGTATAGGATACGATAGTGATCCTGCTGCTGATCCGGGCGTGGATGCACGCAGGCTTGTATTGGAATGTTTGGATAAGAGACAGGCCCTGTCCCGCAGAGGGACTAGCGAACGTGGAGAATATCTCCTGTTAACACATCCTTTATTCTCCAGAACGAACAAGGATATGTTTGCCGTATTTACTGCTGTAATCTATGATTCCAATCGATATGAAACGTCTGAAGCTGTGGTTCGATCTGAGGCATTGCATTACCGCACCTGCTTTTACCGAAGATTTGAATACATATTTATGACGGACCTGTTACATGCTCATGAACAAACAGCGCGTGAAGAACACCGGAGGTCTATTCTCTTTCAGATTGTTCAGCGAATGCATGACAAAATGGATGTCGACACCATATTGGATGAGGTATTTGACAGTATGGACTATCTGTACCCGGCCACGTATATCACACTTTATATGTCTCAGGATCAGAGCAACTTTAATCCACGGATTAAACCATTGCTTGTCCAAGAACGAGGGGAAGATATATGTGTGCGTTCGTTTATGGAAGGCAAGCTGATCGTTGCTCGTTCAGATGATGGAGAGAATCGCATCGTAGAGGTAGGTCTTCCTTTGAAAGGAAAACAAGGCATATACGGTGTGTTCCATATCGAAATGAACGAAGAGATCATGGAAGAATCAGATCTGCAATTGATTACGATGATGGTAGATACCGCAGGCACGGCCTTTGAGAATGCCAAGTTGCACGAACAATCCAATATGTTGATACAGGAACTTCGTCTAATCAATGATCTTACACAGCGCTTGAACAAGAGCCTGCATCTTTCGGAGATCTATCAATTATCAGAGCAAGAGTTAAAGGAAATATTTCGGGCTGAAACGTGTTGCATTCTTCAACTCAATGACAGTACGAATGACTTTGAAGTCATGTCTTCTAACGTGAAAGATGTCTTTCACCAATCATTCTCTGTAGACTACGGTATCGCAGGCTTAGTGTATCGAACAGAGGAACCTCTAATTATATCCAATTATGCGCAATATGATAAAGTGTCCTCCTTTTTCATGGAAGATACCGGATCCATGTCACTGATTGCATCACCGATCAGAGTCAATGGTGAAGTGAAGGGTGCCATTTTGTTGGGACACAGCAGAGAGCAATATTTTTCATATGATAATTATCGGCTTTTGCAGATGTTGTCCATTCATATCGGGCTTGCCCTGTCGAATGCCACGCTGCATGCCGAGGTTCGACGTTTGGCTAATCTGGATATGTTGACAGGATTGTACGTAAGGCATTATCTCGATAGCGTCATTCACGAGCGTCAGGCTCATGAGTTCTGTGGCTCTCTCATTGTGGTTGATATTGATCAATTCAAACAGGTGAATGACACCTTTGGACACCAGACGGGGGATCAAGTACTGAAGCAGGTGAGTGAAATTGTCACCAGCTCTGTTCGTCCGGAAGACATCTGCGCCAGATGGGGTGGAGAAGAATTGGCCATCTATATGCCGCAGGTAAGTGTGCATCAGGCGCTAGAATACGCGGAAGTGATCCGAAGGAGAGTCGCGGAGGAGACCAGACCTTTTGTTACGGTATCCAGTGGCATCGCCGAGTGGAATTGGATGGATGAGAAGGTTAGTGTGGAGTCTTTGTTTTATCGGGCTGACATGGCTTTGTACAGCGCAAAGAATGGCGGTCGGAACAGAATTGTTATAGAAGAACAGGAAGTAACACGTTAAGAGAGAGCCATTCCAATTGCGGAGTCGTGCTCTCTTTTTTTTATGTCTTGGAGTCCAAGTTGTTTATAGAAGGAAGTATAAGCAAATACGGGCAGGGCAATCTAAGGAGAAAGTTGACGGAAGGGTGAAGATGGACATGCTTAACCGCCGATCGGTATGTACGTTATGGTTACTCGTGAGCATCGTGATTATTGGTGTTCCGGGTTGTGGATTGATTCAGCGAGATCGAACACCTGAAGAAGTTTTTTCCCTGGCCTTATCCGGGATAGCGGGTAAAGAAACGTTAAGTTTTGAAGGGGAAGCAGGACTGCGACGGGAGGACAGTGGGCTGTTCGAGAATCAGTTCAAATTTGAAGGCAAGCTGGAGAATCATGATCGTCTTACCCTTCAGACCCGTTTGCCTGGAGAGGTAACCGCTGTGGGCACAGGTATTCATACAACCGCCGTAAACAATAACGGACAGCCCAGTGGATTTAGCGCTTCTTTCGAGCGAAAACAAGGGCAATGGATGGCATTGTCAGCACAGCATGAGCCGCTGCGTGGTTCTCTTTCTCGGTTTAATCCAATCGCGCAATTGGAGAAGATCGACGGGATGCACAAAACGATTCAATCCGAGTATGGGTCCGGGCGTCGAACCAGAACGTTACGGATTGAACTTGCAGCGGAAGACGCCAAAACATGGGCTGTAGCCCAGCTAAACGACGAGATGAACGCTATTCGCGCAGAATATATGCATAAGGCAGCTACGGTGAAAGGAGTGCGCAAAGAGAAGCTTGAGAGGGATCTGGAGAAAGTATGGAAACAGGGTGAAACAACGATGCAACAGATGATGGAAAAAGCTAATGTGCAGACGGTATATCATCTCACGGTAGATCGGAAGAGCAGTTTGCCTCTTCGCTTATCCTCTGAAAGTCAGGTGAGTTACACGGACAACAACCGTAAGAGCAACAAAGAAGCTCTTGTCACCGATGTAAACTTCAAGTCATATCAATAAATGAAGTGAGGGACTGCCTGCTGACGGGATGACTGTTCGCGTGCTACAATAGTATCGTAATTTACCGTTGTTCAATTTAAGCATGGCAGATGACAGGAGGATTTTACCAAGATGAAGGACCCGAGAATTCAAAAGCTTGCAGCAAGCCTGGTGGGCTATTCTGTAGATGTGCAGCCTGGTGAAAATGTATTGGTTGAGATGATTGGATCAGAACGTGATCTGATTAACGCCATTATTGAAGAGGTAGGCAAAAAAGGTGGTAACGTCTTTGTACAGTTGACGGATAAGACCGTACAGCGTGCGATGTTGAAAAATGCGACAGAAGAAATGATGAAAACGTGGGCAGAGATTGATCTGAACCGTATGAAGCAGATGGATTGTTATATCGGTATTCGTGCGGGAGAAAATGTGAATGATCTGTCCGATGTGCCGGAAGAAAAAATGAAAATGTACAATTCTTTGTATTCCCACCCGGTACATAGTGAACAACGTGTCAAACATACGAAATGGGTTGTACTTCGTTACCCTAACGCAAGTATGGCGCAACTCGCGAATACGAGTACAGAAGCGTTCGAAGATTTCTACTTTGACGTATGTAACCTGGATTATGCCAAAATGGACAAAGCACAGGACTCACTGGCTAACCTGATGAAACGTACGGACAAAGTTCGCATCACGGGACCAGGAACAGAGCTGAGCTTCTCCATTAAAGATATCGGTGCAGAGAAATGTTCTGGCCAAAAAAATATTCCGGATGGCGAAGTGTACAGTGCCCCTGTACGTGATTCCGTGAACGGAACGATTAGTTATAACTCGCCAACCCTTTACAATGGAGTGACTTTTGAAAATATCAAGTTCACATTCAAGGATGGCAAAATCGTCGAAGCGACAAGCAACGATACAGAGCGCTTGAATGAAATCCTGAATTCGGATGAGGGCGCCCGTCATATCGGTGAATTCGCGATTGGATTTAATCCGCATATTCTGCATCCGATGAAAGATATCTTGTTCGATGAGAAAATCGCAGGTAGCTTGCACTTTACGCCAGGTCAGGCGTATGAAGAAACAGATAACGGAAACCGTTCCTCTATTCACTGGGATCTGGTATTGATTCAGCGTCCAGACTATGGCGGCGGAGAAATTTATTTTGACGATGTACTGATTCGTAAAGACGGTATCTTTGTTATTCCTGAGCTGGAATGCCTCAATCCGGACCGTTTGAAATAGGAACAGGATTTTGCTGTTGCTAGGAAAGCGGATTCACGGTATCATGTAGTGGTAATTAATAGATGATACCAAAGTAAAAAGACGGAGGGATTCCTATGTCGAGTAATAACGCG
Organism: Paenibacillus sp. SZ31; assembly: GCF_012912005.1. Classification (GTDB taxonomy): domain Bacteria; phylum Bacillota; class Bacilli; order Paenibacillales; family Paenibacillaceae; genus Paenibacillus. Next base: position 44,538 of record NZ_JABBEA010000010.1, on the reverse strand, counting down.
GCTGTAGTGGAAATTGCTCAAACAGCAGGCAAGTTTACTTCTTCAATCGTGCTTCATTCGGAGAACAAGTATATCGATGTGAAAAGCATTCTCGGGTTGTTTACAACGCTGATCAGCACGCACAGCTATGAACTGCATGTTCATGGACCAGATGCAGTTGAAGCGAAAGCAGCCATGTCAGAAGTATTTGCCAAGCATGGACTGAATGTAAGCATCGCATCTGAGTAATAGCTCTCAAGAAGCACCTCTGCCTTTTTTGGCAGGGGTGTTTTTTGGCATTACATGACCTGAGCACTCATCTGGACATCCCTGGAACAGGGGGAATAAGCTACAAGAGAAGGCTTCACTTTGTGGGCTTATTTTGGTCAGGTTCTTGTATTAGCTCTCCATTTCGTCTAATATTAGAGGTAGAACGTCTTTACGCGATTTTTGGGACATAGGGGGGAAAAATGCATGACTTCATCTGATCTGCAGGACCAGCTGAATTTGAAAGCGATCAGTCTTCTTCAAGAAGATGCAGATAAAATACAGAAGCTTATTGAAGTACAGATGGAGAATCTGGCTACCCGCTACTGCCCTCTCTATGAGGAAGTATTGGATACACAGATGTATGGGTTCTCCAAGGAAGTTGACTTTGCTGTTCGTGCAGGGCTCCTTCCAGAAGGTGCAGGTAAGCAGCTGGTTAGCGCGCTTGAGCGGAATTTGGCCATTTTATATGAAGCCTTGAACAAAAAGAATGAGCAATAGCCTGCAATTGTGCGGGTCAGAATAGAAGGCATGCAGGCGTTAATGCATGCTTTTTTTGTGCGTCTGAATTGATTGTGATGCAAGTCACTCCGAAGACGCGTATAAGCGAAGAGACAGCTCGATATGGATATTCGAGCTGTCTCTTATGGCTTGTTTATTTTAATGCTAGTTTGCTGAGGGAAGGGTTATACCAGGAAGAAAGATACGCCCAGAATGATATATACGACGAGCAGAAGTAGACCCTCATACCAGTTCGTAGAACCATCTTGGGTGATCGACTTCGCAATAAATACGGATACGCCGATGGCGACCAGTTCAATCGTTGTAAACACGATATCCATGGTTCTGCCTGTGAAGTAGCTGACAAAAATCAGAACAGGGGCAACGAAGAGTGCAATCTGCAAGCTGCTGCCGACAGCAATCTCGACGGCTGCTCCGATTTTATTTTTCATGGCAAGCATGATGGCCGCACTGTGTTCCGCTGCATTACCGATGATTGCCACAAGGAATGCACCGACAAACAGTTCGCTAAGACCAAATTCCGAAGTGAATACTTCGAGCGTGCCGACCAGCCATTCACTGACAAAGGCAACCATGACCGTCGCGAGCACAAGGTAGAGAATTGATTTTTTCTTGGACCATGCCGGAGCATGCTCATGCGGTAGCTCTTCATCACGATCCTCAGTGACGTCCGCAAGATAGTTCTTGTGCGTCACCATGGAGAACAGTAACCAGGCGATGTACGCGAGGATGAGCAACCCGGCCACAATGAGACTTAGTGTATTCGTGTCTTTCTGTGTAATGGAATGTGTATTGAGAAAGACTGCAGGAATAAACAGGGCAATGATGGCAACAATCATCAGGGAACCATTCAGACCTGCGAGTGAAACATTATAATTCTGGATTTTAAACTTGAGTCCTCCAGCAAAAATACTTAACCCGAGCACTAACAGCAAATTTCCGATGATGGAGCCTGTCAGACTTGCTTTGACCATGTCGAACAGTCCCTCTTTCACGAGGAAAATGGCGATAATCAATTCGGCGGCATTGCCGAAGGTCGCATTCAAGAATCCACCCAGCCGCTGTCCGGCGTAGTGGGCAACATTTTCGGTGGCTTTGCCTAAAAAACCGGCCACAAAAATAACCGAAATGGCTGAAATCACGAACTGTAGAATCGAATCCCATTTCATGTAGTGGGCGATGGCACTGAGTGCAAAGAAAGCAATCAGTAAAATGGATGAAATCCGGTTTCTCACAACAAACACCTCGGTCATAAAATATTTTGTTTTGAAATTGCATTGTAAAACGCTTATGAGATTATTTTCATATTTCAATATAACCAAATGGTGGTAGGTTGTAAACGCATCTTTTTGAGTTTAATTTGCTTTTTGGGGTGGAAAGGATTTAAAATACGAGTAACGAAGTGAAGGAGGATGTGGCATGGCAGAACAACTTCAACTGGAGAGCGGAAACATCCGGATTGCCGATGACGTGGTTGCGAAAATTGCCGGAATGGCTGCAATGGAAACGCCCGGAATTGCCGCAATGTCTGGAGGATTGTCAGAGGGCTGGGCGAAGCGACTCAGCGGTAAAAACGTACAGAAAGGCGTGAGCGTTGAGGTCGGCCAGCTAGAAGCAGCCATTGACCTGCGCATCATCGTCCTGTACGAAACCCCGATTCATGAAGTTTCCCGTATGCTTCAGCAGAATGTAAGAGAAGCGGTAGAGACCATGACCGGATTACGTGTGGTTGAAGTCAATGTAAAGGTAGAAGGCGTATCTTTCAAAGGCGACGATCTGTAAAATTTCGCAATCCGCAATGGAGTACAGAGGTGATATTGGCTTTGTTCTTCATCTTGATAGACAGAGTGTACCAAGTACACACAAGAAGGCTGCGCATCCGATGGGGTGCACAGCCTTTTTTGTGTTAGCTTTTTATTTTGAATGGAGACGTGTTCCGTTCCTTGATGACCAGTCCCGTTTACCGAATCCGACGGATGGACTCCCGTGAACGAAGAGCGGGAGAGGTGCGAGTCTGTGTCTGTACAGTCACGGACTTGGTTTTCTCTTCCTTGATCACATCCAGGTTGTTGGTACGCGAGATACTCAGCAAAATGCCCATGGCGACCATCATCACAAAGAGTGAGGTACCCCCATAACTGATAAACGGAAGTGTGACCCCTGTAACCGGAATGGTCTGAGTTACACCGCCAATGTTGATGAATGCCTGTATCGCGATCAGTCCCATGATGCCTATGCCGACTAGTGTTCCGAATGGATCGGGACAACGTAGAGATACAATAATTCCTCGCCAGATGAAGTACAGATAAACCAGCAGGAATAATGTACTTCCGATGAATCCGAGTTCTTCCCCAATTACGGAGAAAATAAAGTCATTATACGCATTTGGCAAATAGTGCAGCTTCATCGTACCTTGTCCAATCCCGGAACCCGTCATGCCGCCATCACCAATGGCCACAAGAGAGCGATAGAGGTTAAGACTTCCGCCATTAATATCAGATAATGGATCAAGAAAAGCCTGAATACGTCCGATCTTGTAGTTCTGCTCCGCAGTGACTGCTGTTGTGGCAGTCGTCGTGTCTGAAGGAGACATGGAAGAGAACAGGGAATTCGCTCCGAACGCCAGTGCTCCACCGAGTACAACCAAGAGAATCGAACCCAGGATATGTTTCATACTGGCGCCACCGGCATAGATCAAGAGACCACAGGTGGACACCAGGATGAAGGTGGTACCAAAGTCTGGTTGCAACATGATCAGTCCTGCGATGAATCCAACGATGAACAAGACGGGGAAATAACCTGTCTTGAAAACCCTGAATTTCTCACCTTTTTTGGTGATAAGAGCAGAGAGATATAGAATGATAGCAATTTTTGCGAACTCTGCAGGCTGAAGACTGAACCCGAAAATGTGAATCCAGCTTCGTGCACCGTTCAATACTGCGCCTGAGATCAATACAATCACCAGCATGACCGTAGTGAGCAGGAAAAAGGGTGCATAGAGCTTTTTGTACTTGTTGAAGCGGATATTCATGGCAAAGAACATGCCAAATAGACCGATAATCGCCCACATAAGTTGTTTTTTCGTGAAGAACAGGGCATCATTGTTAAATCTTTCGCTTGCGATTGCAATGCTGGAACTGGAGCTGAATACCATCACCAGTCCGAAGCCCACCAACAATAAAGTGAGGATTAGCAGTTGAAAATCCGGCGTGCCTCTCTTCGTTTTCGTTTGGGCCGATTGTTGTTTCATCGTTTGGCCCAGCCTATGCTTCCAGCAGTTCTTTAAGCTGCTGTAATTTTTCGGCTGCCAGCTTCACGACTGGCTGTGGAACGGAAGAGTCATAATCCAGACCGTGAGGGAAGGTGGCTTTGCCAAGATAAACGGCTTCAACAGCAAGAACGGTATCCGGTTTTTCCAATTTTCCTTCCACTGCGCGGGTATTAATGCGTACAAAGTATTCTGATTTGGTTTGTTCATCTTCAATTTTGTAGTCATATGTAGCACGGTAATATTCCCATTGCCACCGGACAAATCCGACTTTCTCGGCGCTCTCATCCAGGTATGCCAAGTCGCTCTTCAAGCCATCCAAGCCTGTATTCTCAAAAATCATAAGCGTCTGATCCTCCTCATAAGCTTCCGAGTGTAATTTCTCGTGCATTTCTCTAGTTCATGATAGTATGTTTCCCCTTCCCGTGCAAGCTTTCCAGGGGTGTTTCGTATCGGTTTTCTTCCAATTCTGCTACAATATACAGCAATAGGTTTGAAGAGGAAGGTTCGGGCTTGATCAAAGTCCCGTTCAAGATTGAAAGGGTGGAGAGACATGACTAATAATATATGGTGGGAAGATCTGCAGATCCACATGGTGGAATGGCGGCGTCACCTTCATCGCAATCCTGAGGTTTCCTTTCATGAGGAGAAGACATCCTCTTTTGTAGCGGATATGTTGGAGAGCTTTGGCGTTGAAGTGAAGCGTCATGTAGGCGGTCACGGGGTCATCGGTACGATTCGTGGGGACAAGCCAGGGCCTGTCGTCATGCTGCGGGCCGATATGGACGCATTGCCTATTCAGGATGAGAAGAATATCGAATATGCGTCACAACAAGCAGGAGCGATGCATGCATGCGGCCACGATGGTCATATCTCGATCTTGCTTGGTACGGCATTGTATTTCAGTCGTCACAAGCAGGAGATCCGAGGCGAGATTCGCTTTTTGTTCCAGCCAGCAGAAGAATTGCTTCCGGGCGGTGCAGTCCAGGTCATTGCGGATGGTGCGCTTGAAGGCGTGGACGTCATATACGGCATTCATCTGTGGACCCCGTTGCCTGTAGGTGTTGTTGCCAGTAAAGCAGGACCGATGATGGCAGCGGCGGACGACTTTTACATTGAGATCAAAGGAAAAGGTGGACATGGTGGCATGCCGCAATCCACGATAGACAGTCTTATCGCGGGTTCTGCGCTTGTGATGCAGCTTCAGACCGTTGTCAGTCGTTCGGTTGATCCATTGCAACCGGCGGTGTTGACCATTGGCACAATGCAGGCTGGCTCCGCTCAAAACGTGATTGCAGAGCAGTGCAAAATGAGCGGTACGGTAAGAACGTTTGATGAAGAGACCCGAAATGGGATGAAAGAGCGGGTGCTTACTATGGTGGCCCAGACAGGGGCTGCGTACGGGGCCGAGACTCAAGTGAAATATATTATGGGATATCCGCCTGTGGTGAATGATGAACTGGAAACAGCGCGTTTCTTCAGGGAGGCTACAGAAGTATTTGGGGCAGAACGAGTGCAAACGTCGCCGATGCTGATGCCAGCGGAAGATTTTGCGTATTATCTGCAGAAGGTTCCAGGGTGCTTTATGTTTGTTGGAGCGGGTAATCCGGATAAAAATGCGATCTATCCGCATCATCATCCGATGTTTGATTTTGATGAAGATGCGATGCAGACAGCCGTTAGATTATTTATCGCCATGGCTAAGGGTTACACAGCCGAATGACTTTAGATGCAGTTGGGCATCCTGTTAATACCTAGGTATGGGCAGGATGTTTTTTTGTGGATTTTTATAGAGGTTGTTCAAAAAGTCCATCTTCTCGGTACTGAAAATTAGACTTTTTGAACTCGAAATTATGGAGGTTCATTTTCGGAAGCTGCCGGAACTGGACTTTTTTGTGATAGGAGGAAGTTTCGAATGGAAGGAACAGAACATACAGAGAGAACGGATGCTTGTATCGTTCAGCGGGATTTTACGGTTTTGCTGGAAGTCGGACACCCCGGATTCGAAAGAGCAAGAGAGCAGCTCGGGAAGTATTCAGAGCTGGTCAAGACACCGGCGGCGTTTCATACCTATCGAATCACTCCGTTGTCGCTCTGGAATGCCGCTGCACTGGGATGGAATGCAGATCAGGTCATCGCAAGTCTGGAGTTGGTATCTCGCTGGAACGTGCCTGCTGCACTCATACAGGATGTTCAGAGGATTATGGATCAGTACGGCAAATTAAAGCTGCATTCCCAAGCAGATCATGCCAGAATGCGCCTTTACAGTGAGGATGAGCGGTTGCTGGATGAGTTAAGCGGATTGAAAACAATAGCTGCCTTTCGTATGGAACGAACAGACGCTCATGAGCTTCTGCTCTCAGGAGAGCAACGAGGGTTATTGAAAAGGGAATTAACAAGGCTGGGTTACCCGGTACTTGATTATGTGGGATATCGGGAGGGAACCAAACTTTCATTCGAGTGGCGAACCAATGATTCAGGGGACCACTCAGAGCGATTTGCGTTGCGTTCCTATCAGAGAGAGGCTGTGGATGCATTCGAAGGCAGTGAGGGCATGGGAGGAAGCGGATTGCTGGTGCTGCCTTGCGGGGCAGGCAAAACGGTCATTGGCATGGCCGTTCTGGAGCGGATTCAATGTGAATGCTTGATTTTAACGTCCAATACGACGTCCGTGCGACAGTGGATTCAGGAAATTCAAGACAAAACAACGATTACCAGCGAACAGATCGGTGAGTATTCTGGTCAGAAAAAACAGGTGAAACCTGTGACTGTAGCTACCTATCAGATTCTTACACATCGGAAATCCAAGGATGCTGATTTTACCCATATCAAACTGCTCAGTGAGCGGCAATGGGGTCTGATCATATATGACGAAGTGCATTTGCTGCCAGCCCCGGTGTTTCGTGCAACTGCGGATATTCAAGCTACTCGAAGACTGGGATTAACGGCTACCTTGGTTCGAGAGGATGGCTGTGAACAGGATGTATTCTCGTTGATTGGGCCGAAGCTCTATGATATGCCGTGGAAACAGTTGGAGCAGCAAGGATGGATTGCCGATGTACAATGTCAGGAGATCCGTATCCCGTTCTCCCCAGAACTAAGATCGAATTATCTGCAAGCCGAGGTTAAGCATCAATTTCGATTGGCTGCCGAGAATCCGGCGAAGGTACATGTGGTCAAACGTTTGCTGGAGCGTCATCGCGATCTGTCTACACTTGTAATTGGACAATATCTGGATCAACTTGAGTTGATTGCCCGGGAAATTGAAGCACCTTTGATTTCAGGAACAATGTCGCAGCAAGAGCGAATAAAATGGTTTGCCGCTTTTCGACGTGGAGAGATTAAAACGATTGTTGTATCCAAGGTTGCCAATTTTGCTGTGGATCTGCCTGATGCCGCTGTAGCACTTGAAATATCCGGTAGTTTCGGTTCAAGGCAGGAAGAGGCACAGCGTTTGGGGAGAATTCTGAGACCAAAAGCTGGAGAAAACAAAGCATATTTCTATGCGTTGGTATCAGAGGATAGTAAGGAACAGGAGTTTGCTTTAAACCGTCAGATGTTCTTGGTGGAGCAGGGATATGAATATGCCATTGTGTACGAGAACGAATAGTCCATTTATACTCGCGAAAAGAGGAGGGATTGGGATATGTCTTCATTTGAACCAATAGATGAGCCTGTGGTACTGAACCTTGATTCATGGTCAAAGCTTGCTTCGGTGGAACAAAAAGTGCTTGGTGCAATTTTTCACAAACATGCCGGTCAGCCGTTTTCCTCCCTCCTGCCGCGAGAACAGTGGGCCATCGAAGGACTAAGTGTCGCAGAAGCCAATTCTTCATTCGTCAACCTTAGGCAGCAAAGATGGATTGAATCTGTATATAAGAGTTGGGGGGAGCGATTATTCTATATTCCTGCTTCGCTGATGGAGACATTGACGATTGCTTACGCACAAAGAGTAGGCATAACCGTTGAACAGATGGCACAGCATGCTCAAGTACTACAGGAGGGAAAGCCGGATATTGCTGCAGAGCTGCTTCATCTGATCGCGTGGATCGAAAGAGAAGGACTTCCTTTGACAGGGAAGGGCACTATACATAAAAAAAGTGTTCAAAAATTAAGTGTGATCACCGTACTATCTTCGACAGACTTTGATGGTTTGGGCATCCGATATGAACATTCGGATCTGTATCCGATCCACGTTGCAATCCTTCTCGATCTATTGCTCAGTCTGAATCTGGTTCAGAAGGAAGATGGCCGAATTCGGATCGTAGATCATCAATTACAACAGTGGTTGAAGCTTTCATGGGGACAGATGCATCGGGAGGTATATCAAGCTTGTGTGGACAGATACGGGAATACCGAGCCTGCGCTACAGCATTTCCGTCATCAATTGGCCGTACTTGCTCCAGGGAAGAACGTATGGTGTCGTACAGTGAATTCGACATTGGAACCTCAGATCAGGGGCTGGCTTTATGCACTGGCCGGTTGGGGTTATGGTGATGTTGGAGAAGATCAGTCAGGAGCAATGGCATTCCGTTGGTTAATTGAACCACAGAGCCTGCTGAATTTACGTCAAGAGGCGGTAGGTGAGGCGGAGTCGTGTGGATTTTACATGCAGCCAGATTTCGAAATGTTGGTGCCACCGGAAGCAGGCCCTGATGTAATCTGGATGCTGGAGCAATGCGCAGAGCGGGTGACGCGTGATCGGATATCCATCTACCGCATGACAAGAGAGCGGATCATTTTGGCCATAGCCAAAGGACATGCATTACATGAAGTGATGGAGTTTCTGGATCAATATGCCCTGACAGGCGTGCCGGAGAATGTACGTATTGCATTAGCAGATTGGGGGAAGGAAGCTGATGCTGCATCAGTGGCTGTAGAGCGGAACATGGAGGTAATGGAGGCAAGTACAGGCCCCACAGAGAATCAGAAGTTATTCGAAAAAGATGTCTTGAGCGGTGTATATTCTTCTTTTTACACACCTGGTAATCAAGGTCTGGTTGATGTGCCTGCATTGCTGCATGGGATGGAACGTGATCATGCAGTAATCGAGAAGACGGTCTCTCTGTTGGGGGTTGAGGAGATACCGGAGACCTGGTACAGGGAGTGGCGTCGATATCATAGTTCAACAGCACGACAGATTGCTGCCAAAGCCATTGAGTGGCAGACCAAGTTGGGGATACAACAGGATGATTGCACTCAATACCTCATTCCACATCAGGTGGAGGGGCGTGAAGAATGGACATTAAGCGGTTGGTGTATTTTGGATTCAAGTGAACGTACATCTGAGATAGAATGGCGTACATTCTCCCCGTCGGAGTGGGATACGATGCGTCTTATCCTACCAGATGATGTCATAACCTGACTATTTCAAATGAATATCAGGTTGAAAGGCGAATTTTCGAATTCCCCTTATTTCTAATTGCAGGAAAAACTCTTCTTAACTATTCATGGATATGCTATGATGAGATAGTCTACGTTAAGTAGAACTTTATATATAGATAGGATGAATATTTCATGAGCGTAGCGGAAATGAACACGGTCGATATGGCCCAAGTGTTAACGGGCGCATATGAACTGGGCGACATGATTAACCAATCTGCCGAAGTATCGGATTATTTATATTGGAAGCAGCAAGTCGAAACTACCCCTGAGATTCAGACAGGGATTCGGAAGCTGAATGCCAAGAAGGAATTGTTTGAAGAAACACAGCGTTTTGGGCATTTTCACCCGGATTACCATGCAGCGAAAGATCAGGTGAAGGCTCTGGAACAGGAGTTGGAAAATTTCGAGGCGGTAATCCGCTTCAAACAGGCAGAGAAGTCCCTGGATGATATGTTATTCCAGATGTCAGAGACCATTGCATTCGCAGTGTCAACGACCATTAAGGTACCGAGCAACGATCCGAATCCGAAGGGCGGCTGCGGTAGTGGCGGCAAGTGTGGTTGCAGTTAAGTAATCATTATAGAAGGGCGGGGAACGATGATGTTTGCGGAAAGGACTGGATTCATTATTTGGGTCAGTGATTTGAAGGCTGCCCGTAATCTCGAAAAATATGGCACCGTGCATTATATCTCCCGCCGTATGCATTATGTGGTCATGTATGTTAATGCAGAACGGGCAGAAGATACGATGAAAAATGTGAAGCGACTTTCCTATGTGCGCAAGATCGAACGCTCGTATCGAAATGAGATTAAAACCGAGTATGCCAGCAAAACCATGGACAAAACAAGTTTTTACGGAATATAGACGAGAAACTGGAGGGGCCCTTTGGGGTCGCTCCTTTCTTGAATTATGCACAAACGGACTTTTGTGAAAAAAAGTTAAACTTACGCCTTGAGGTTGCGGGACTTATGTTGTAATATATTTGGTAATAAATAGATAGAAAGTCCTATCTGGTGGAGAGTGATTCCCATGCGTGATAAGGTGATGCAACGTTGGAGCACCTACGAGCCGTTTTTCGTGGCTCTTGGAGACAAGAAAGTGGCCGACATCGTCATTACCCATCATGCCAAGATGCGGTATGCAGACCGTATTGAGCCTGCACGTAGTGATGATGACCATATTGCAGCGTGGTTATGGGAGTGTCTGAAGCAGGACCGTATAACACCATACTACCGTAATGAACAGGACGTCTACCTGATTGATGAGGATCTGGTTGTGGTCGCCGAATTTTCCGAACTTGAAGGAGAATATGATATTGCGGGCAACCCGCTGCACAAAATGATTGTAGTTACGTTTCTGGGACGTATGTCGGAGACCATTGAGTTGAGGGACCTGAAGTCATATTATTCATGGTTAAGACATTCAAGAAGAATGACGCTGGTCAAAAATAGCCGCAAGCATAAGTAAGTTGAGTAGATTCAATATGTTGAAATCATAGATTCAAGTATTATCGCATGCAGACAAGCTGCATGCTTTTTTTGTTGCCAAGCGGGAAATCGGCTACAATGTAGAGAGTGTAATCGAAGAGGGGCGAAGATATGAATTTTCACCAATTGCATATTTTTTATACGGTAGCAGAGAAAGGCAGCTTCTCAGCTGCTGCACAAGCATTACATATGACTCAACCGGCAGTAACGATGCAGATTCAATCACTGGAGGACTATTTCGGAACCAAGTTATTGCATCGTTCCACCAAAAAAATAGAATTATCTGAGGCTGGCCGGACTTTATTGCCTCATGCCAAACGGAGCGTAGAACTGGTCCGACAGACGGATGAAGCGATGTCGGCGTTTACCCAGATGTTACAGGGCCGACTCCAGCTTGGAGCGAGTTTAACGATCGGGGAGTATGTGCTTCCACGAATGCTCGGACCGTTTGCGCTTCAGTATCCCGATATTTCCATCGTCATGAAAGTGATGAATACAACGCAAATTATGGATGATATATTGAAGCACCAGCTTAATTTTGGTCTGATTGAAGCGCCAGTACACCACCCGGACATGATTGTGGAGCCTGTCATGCAGGACGAGCTAAAACTGATTGTACCTGCCGGGCATGATCTGGCTAAGCGTAGCAAAGTGAACCTTGAAGATGTGATGAATTATCCCTTTGTGCTGCGTGAGAAGGGTTCGGGTACCCGTCAGGTGATGGAAGACCAATTGCAAAAGAAAAAGATTGATCCACAGGATATGAATGTGGTGATGGAGCTTGGCAGTACAGGAGCGGTAAAATCGGCTGTGGAGGCAGGGGTAGGCATTACGATGTTATCTCCTTCTTCCGTGCAGCATGAGCTAGCTCTGGGACTCGTTCATATTGTGGATATCCGTGGACTCGAATTCAAACGGCAGTTCTATGCCATCCATCTAAAATCGTCCTTGTTGCCCCTGTCAGCTGTAGCATTCCTGAACTATCTGCGTCAACAGGAGCAACCTGAGCCAGAACACAAGACGGGGAAGGCAAAATAGCCGGAAACTCAATGATAGATGAGATTTAACCCAAATGACTTACACAAAGGAGTTGTTGTACATGGATCAACACCAAGGACGCTGTGATCTTCATACCCATAGTCAGGCCTCCGACGGAATGCAGCCACCAGCTGATAATGTGAAGCTTGCCAAACAAAAAGGACTATCTGCGGTTGCCCTAACGGACCATGATACAGTAGCTGGTGTAGCAGAAGCACAGCAAGCGGGGAAAGAGTTCGAAATTGATGTCATTGCTGGAGTGGAGATCAGCACCCGGGCTGGCGGCAAAGATATTCATGTACTGGGCTATTACGTAAATACGGAGGATGAGCAGTTCCTGCAACGGTTGCGCGGATTACGAGAAGCGCGAGATGAGCGGAATCATCTGATTATTGGCAAGCTACAGGAACTCGGGCTTGATATAACCTGGCAAGAGGTACTCGATGAGCTGGGACGGCCGTTAGAGCCGGATGAGAGTATCGGAAGACCTCATATGGCTGATGTTTTGGTGAAGAAGGGATATGCTATCGACATGCGGGATGCATTCGATCGATATCTTGCGGAAGGTAAGCCTGGCTTCGTATCTGTACCTCGAGTTGCACCCAAGGATGCATGCGAGTGGATCCGAGTCGCAGGTGGAGCCGCTGTGATTGCCCATCCGGGTCTCTATCATGATGATGAACTGGTACGCCGCATCATCGAAGACTCTCATCCAGATGGCATTGAAGTATTTCATTCGGACCATGGCCTGGAAGAGGAACGCAGGTATGCTGAGATGGCCCGGGAATATGACCTCATTGAGACTGGTGGATCGGATTATCACGGTGAACGGCAAGGTGTTGTTTTCCACGGGGATCTCGGTAGCAAGACCGTAACGCTTGATGTGTTGGAGAGGCTGAAGGCTGCTGCTTCACAGCAAAAGGGAGTATAGGCGAAACGTGGTAAAGCTCTATCTGACTAAATGAATTCTGCATTATTGGAATATATTTTAAGGTCGAAGGAGTATAGGACATGCAAACATGATAGACCTAAACCTTCATGTGTGTATGTCCTTTTTTGTGTTAATCAGAGTCTATGTAATCGAATAATTTACCCAATCGCCACGTGTAGCTCCAAGACGCTCGAATAATTGCTGTGCCCGCTCATTAGTTACTGCTGTGATCCAGGACATATAAGCACATCCTTGTTCACGCGTATATTGCTGGCAGTGTGCAAATAATTGGGCTTCCGCTTTGCCCTCTCGGAATGTTTCCGTAACAAAAAGGTCATTCATGATGGCGACACGCTCTGCTTTCATCGTGCTGTAGGTAAAGAACAGGGTGGAAAATCCGATAAGCTCCCCGTCCTGTTCTGCCACGAATTGAGCGCCGATCTGCTGATTAAGTAGGTTGTTAATCAAGAGCTGGATGGATTGATCACCAGGCCAGGGGTTGTTGTAGAATCCCACCACATAGTCATGCATTAATGCCATCAGGGGTTTCAGATCATCAGGTTGCGTTTCTCGAATATGTATGGTCATGGTACACTTCCTTTAACTACAAATTTTATTCATCACAATTGAATTATTATACATATAAATGAATTAATATTCAATAAGAGTAATAAATAAGTTGAACTTCACCTATCACTCAAACAAATAATGCAATAACAAAAATCCCCTGAACCGCTAATGGTCAGGGGATTTTTCTATTGTTACTGTTTCATCTATAATATACTATCCATTTTTAATGGTGGATGGCAGGCTCTTGATCAATTCACCATTTGGCGTGACAAACAAGGTCTTCTGATGATCATAGATGACAAAACCGGGCTTCGCACCACTTGGTTTGCGTACATGACGGATAAACGTGTAATCCACTGGCACGCTACTGGACTCCTTGGCTTGGCTGAAATAGGCAGCAAGCTGTGCTGCTTCTTCCAATGTAGCTTCACCAAAGTCCGTACTGCGGATGACGACATGGGAACCTGGAATGTCTTTGGTGTGCAGCCAAGTGTCGTTGGAAGAAGCGAGACGGTTGGTCACATACTCATTTTGCAGGTTATTTTTGCCCACAAGAATATCAATTCCCTCGGAGGATGTGAACTGGTGTACGGTCGGACGGTCGCTTTTTTTCTTCTTTTTACCCTTTTTGTTACGGTCACGAAGGTATCCCTGTTGCACAAGCTCATCCCGAATTTCCTCAATGTCGTTCATCGATGCGATGGACAGCTGCTGCAACAGATTATCGAGATAGTCAATCTCGTCTTTGGTTTTGCCAAGCTGCTCATGAATGACAGCCAGACTATTCTTGTATTTGTTATAACGCTTGAAATAACGCTGTGCGTTGTCAGACGGTGTGAGCAGCGGATCAAGCTGAATAGTAATGTTGGCTTGGTCTTCATCGTAGAAGTTCACAAGCTCCACACTCTTGTCCCCTTTGTGGACCTGATGCAGGGAGGCAAACAGCAACTCACCCCATAGTCTGAACTTGTCTGCATCGTCCGCTTCCAGCAGGTCCTTGTTCAGGTTGTCCAGCTTTTTGATGTTTTTGCTTCGCTCATTCTGCAGAAAACGGAGCAGATCACTTACTCTCTGTTTTACCGTGTCCCGTTCAGCCTTGTCTCCGTAATAATCCTCCATGCACTTGCTCATCGTGTCATAGGTTTTCTCCAAGTCCTGAATGCTCTGAAGATGAACGGCCGAGAAAATCATTTTGCCTTTGGCGTTCATTCCGGTTACAGGCGTGTAGATATGATCTCTGACAGGTCCCATCACAGCTTCAAAAGCGTTCCAGAGTGCCCCCGCCTCAATCCGGCTCTCACCCTCCACTACCCCCTGAGTGCTTACCGTGTCTTCAGCAGAAGTCCCACGAGCGGCAATCTCTCCCGCAATCAGCGGGCTAAGACCGCTAAAGGAATTCACAAGCCAGCGGGATGCCTCTTCTTCAGCGGCATGATAGCTGTCCTCGAATGCAGTCCGGCTCACTTCGAGCGGATTACTTTTATGTTGTTCAGGCGGAGCGGTATAGGAGAATCCGGGCATGATCACCCGGTAGCTACTGATGGAAGGAGTCACATGATGAATGCCATCCAGAATCGTTCCTGTCACAGGATCAAGCAAAATAATATTACTGTGACGCCCCATCAATTCAATGATGATCCGTTTAACTGAAACATCTCCCAGTTCGTCACGCTGGCGCACATTGATGTGGATAATACGTTCCATGCCAATCTGACGGATCTCCTCAATGATTGCACCTTCACAGTGCTTGCGGAGCAGCATGCAGAACATGGGTGCTTCAGTAGGGTTTAAAAATGTCTTTTCCGTATAATGCACACGGGGATATGTCGGGCTTGCCGAAACAAGCAATTTACTATTTCCGCGCTGAGCACGCAGTGTGAGAACTACGTCATGGCCATTCGGCTGATGGATCTTGCTGATACGTCCACCAATGCAGCCTTGCAATTCATGAACAATGGCTCGTGTTACGATGCCGTCCAATGCCATTTTTTCCACTTCCTCTCTCTATCGAGCATCTGCATTTTATCATCATGCCAAATGCTTCATCTATATAACTGAAATGAGCAACCAGGTTATGTAAAAAAAACAGGACTGGATGCAGATTCTTCGTTGCTTGCCTGTTGAACGCTGGAATCGGTACTGCGCAGAACATCGCAGACTTTTATTTTAGCCTATTCTGTCCATCAGGGAAAGGATTCACCTCTTGGGTGCTAATCACAGACCTGTCCGAATACATATAGAGCAGGTAGTTTGTCCGGCATAGTGTACAGCCTGTCGACCAGCGCGCCGGTGAAGCATGTGAGCTTATTTTGCAGATGAAATACAGACTGGGAGGGAACCTTGAAGCATGGAACATACCAAGTGGCATCAACTTAGTGATGAAGAGCTTCGTAACACTCTTGGCGTCAGCCCGCAGGAAGGATTGACGGATGAAGCTGTAACAGAGAAGAGGAAAGTAGTCGGTTCAAATGAGCTGAGCGAGGGGAAACGGATTTCTCCTATTACATTGCTCTTGAATCAGTTCAAGGATTTTATGGTACTGGTGTTGATGGGAGCAACGTTGGTATCCGGATTGCTGGGTGAGTATCTGGATGCAGTAACGATCGTGGCGATTATCGTACTGAATGCCATTCTGGGGTTTGTGCAGGAATTCCGGGCAGAACGATCTCTTCGAGCATTGAAACAGTTGTCCGCACCTCTTGCCAAAGTGCTTCGATCGGGCCAGGAAGTACATCTTGCCGCCAAACAGCTCGTACCCGGGGATATTGTCATGGTTGAAAGCGGTGACCGCATCCCCGCTGATGTACGCTGGCTGCAAACGAACAGTCTGGATGTTGAGGAGTCGGCGCTTACCGGGGAATCGGTTCCCGTAAGCAAGCACTGCCTTCCGATTGCCGACGAGGACGTTCCGCTGGGCGACCAGAAGAATATTGGTTTTATGGGTACCATGGTCACGCGTGGTACGGCTAAAGGTGTGGTTATCCGTACGGGAATGGAGACCGAGATGGGCAAAATTGCCGATCTGATCCAGAATACGGAGGAGCAGGAAACACCGCTACAGCACAGGCTGGAACAACTGGGCAAAATTTTGATTTTTGTCGCATTGGGATTAACCGTCATGGTCGTCGTCGCAGGAATATTGCACGGACAACCAGCTGTTGGCATGTTTCTGGCAGGGGTCAGCCTCGCGGTGGCAGCCATACCGGAGGGTCTGCCGGCCATTGTAACCATTGCACTCGCACTTGGCGTGCAGCGAATGATCAAACGTAAAGCCATTGTACGCAAACTGCCTTCAGTCGAAACCCTTGGGTGTGCGTCCGTAATCTGTTCGGATAAGACAGGCACACTCACCCAGAACAAGATGACGGTAACGGATGTGTGGCTGGAGGGACGCAGCATCAAGGTTACCGGGGATGGCTATGCACCTGAGGGGCAGATGCTGGAGAACGGTCGAACGGTGGAATTGAAGAGTGACCAATCTCTACGCAGAATGCTTCAGATCAGCGCACTTTGCAACAATGCGAGTATTGTGGAGAGTGTTTCAAACGAATTAGGAAACAAGAAAAAAGGCAAAGATACCAAAAAGAAAAATACAAAAAAAGATGATTACAAAGAAGAAGCGGCCCAGCGAGATAATGTATTCTGGGAGCTGAAGGGTGATCCGACGGAAGGGGCACTGGTTACACTGGCCTCCAAAATGGGGCTTACGCCTACTGGCCTCAAAGAGTTGTATGCCCGCCAGCAGGAGTTCCCGTTTGATTCGGAGCGTAAACGCATGTCGGTCCTGGTTCATCACCAGGGAGGACGAATGATCTATACCAAAGGTGCACCGGATGTGTTGATCGGACACTGCAGTTATATTTTATGGGAAGGCAAGGTCGTACCTTTCACCGGAACACTGCGGCAAAAAGTGATGGCAGCCAACGAGAGCATGGCCGGAGCGGCACTGCGTGTCCTCGGAATGGCCTATCGTGAAGTGCGACCGGAGGAAAAAGTGGCTGACGAACACGCCGCCGAAAGTCAGCTTGTCTTCGTCGGACTTGCAGGTATGATTGATCCGCCGCGTCGTGAAGTGCGAGATGCGATTGCAACATGCCGCAAGGCGGGCATACGTACCGTCATGATCACAGGTGATCATGGAACAACGGCAGAAGCCATTGCGCATCAGCTGGGGATTCTTCCACGTGGAGGTGCCTCGCTAAGCGGTCAGCAACTGGCAGGCATGACGGACGAGCAACTGGATAAACAGGTTGAGGGCATCTACGTGTTCTCAAGGGTATCTCCTGAACATAAACTTCGCATCGTGAAATCGTTCCAGCGCAAAGGGCATGTCGTCGCCATGACGGGGGATGGAGTGAACGACGCTCCGGCGATTAAAGCGGCTGACATCGGGATCGCGATGGGCATTACAGGCACAGATGTGACGAAGGAAGCTTCGGCGCTCATTCTAAGTGATGATAACTTCTCAACCATTGTGGCTGCGATTGAAGAAGGACGTAATATTTATGAGAACATTCGCAAGTTTATCCGGTATTTGCTGGCATCGAACGTGGGCGAGATTTTGACAATGTTCTTTGCGATGATGATGGGCTTGCCGCTTCCCCTCGTGCCTATTCAAATTCTGTGGGTTAACCTGGTGACAGATGGGTTGCCTGCAATGGCGCTTGGGGTAGATCAGCCTGAGAAAGATTTAATGGAACACAAACCCCGTGGCGCCAAGGAAAATATTTTTGCCCGTAGACTAGGTTGGAAAATCGTCAGCCGGGGTGTATTAATTGGATTATGTACACTCGGAGCGTTCTGGCTTACCCTTCAGGCTGCACCGGATAACCCGGGGCAACTGATCAAGGCACAGTCGGTGGCTTTTGCTACACTCGTTTTGGCGCAGCTTATTCATGTCTTTGACTGCCGTAGTTCGCGGTCCATCTTCCACCGGAATCCGCTACAGAACAAATATCTGGTTCTTGCGGTTATTTCATCGGTTGTACTGATGCTGGTTGTAATGTACGTTGAACCGCTGCAGCCGATCTTCAAAACCGTACCTCTGGGATTACGTGAATGGGCGATCTGTATCGTTGCTGCGGGTATCCCGACGTTTCTTATGGGCGCAGGCAGCGTCTGGGGTGGTCGTCGTAACCGCCGTCGCATGGGTGGTTCTGGCCGCTTCGTACCGAAAAGTACAAAGTTTTCGGCATAAAATCAATAGCTTTTCCTGATCCATTTCGGTATGCTATCCTCAAAATGATTCGAAGCGGCAGCTTTGGCATTTTGCAGGATAGCTTTTTTGTGTGCAAATGTTGAATATGAATTTCTATGGTGATCCTGTAGAAGAGCAAGAATATAGCTTTGGCAACAGACTGCCAAAAGGAGTGGGCAAGATTATGGAATTTACGAAAATGCATGGACTTGGTAACGATTTTATCGTTGTATTTGGTGAAAAGGAGCTTCCGGCAGATGCAGCAGAATTGGCTGTGAAATGGTGCAACCGTTTCTTCGGTATCGGTGCGGACGGCCTGGTTTATATACTGCCTTCAGAGAAGGCGGACTTTCAGATGCGCATCATGAATTCGGACGGTTCGGAAGCAGAGCAGTGCGGTAATGCGATTCGCTGTGTATCCAAATATGTATACGATCATGGTCACGTGAACCAGGAGCAGATCACCATTGAAACGATTGGTGCAGGGGTACAACCTGTAAGTCTCAACATTCGTGATGGTAAAGTGGAAACGGTACGTGTCGACATGGGTGAGCCGATCCTGAACGGCCTTCAAGTACCTACAACGGTGGATGCGAATCCAGTGGTTGATCACTACATTGAAGCGAATGGACATGCATTCAAATTCACTGCCGTATCCATGGGTAACCCGCATGCCGTCATCTACGTTGATGATGCTGTGAATTTTGATCTCACAACTTGGGGCCCACTTCTTGAAGTACATCCGATGTTCCCGAAAAAAATCAATGTGGAATTTGCTACAGTTCGTGACCGTGGATATGTGGACATGCGTGTATGGGAACGGGGAGCTGGTCCAACACTTGCTTGCGGAACCGGAGCTTGTGCAACACTGGTATCTTCTGTCCTGAATGGACATACAGATCGTACAGCCATCATCAGCCTCAAGGGTGGAGATCTCCATATTGAGTGGAATGAAGCTGACAATCATGTGTACATGACCGGACCTGCTGAAGTTGTTTTTAAGGGAATCACTTCATAATCAAGTGAACGGTGTAACACAAGAGGCCTGCGGGCCTCTTTTTTTGTCAAAAAGGACAGGTCGTGTCTCCTGTACAGAGACATATTGGGGGCTGTATGGCAAGAAAGTCCATATGAGCTGGATACTCATTAAAAACCTGTGTTTTTCTTCGTTTTTTAGCGTTTTTTGTGTTACATTAGTATGAAAATGATCACAGCTAGGCGGGGGGAAAAGGGATGAAGGCGGATTTGCGTAAAGCTATGCAGGAACGGGTTCTCGTTGGAGATGGGGCCATGGGAACATTTCTGTACCAAATGGGATTCCCGGTAGGGATTTCATATGAAGAGTTGAACTTGATTTCACCTGAAGTGGTGGCGGATGTACATCGCCGTTATCGGGACGCAGGTACAGAAGTATTTGAAACAAATACGTATTCTGCCAATTACGACAAGTTGTCCAAGTTCGGTCTGGAGTCCAAGGTGGAGGACGTGAACCGTGCCGGCGTACGCATTGCCAAAGAGATAGCTGGAGATACCGGTTATGTGCTTGGTGCAGTTGGTTCCATTCGAGGTGGCAAGCGGACGAACGTGTCTACAAGTGAACTGAAACGCTTCTATCAACAACAGATCTTTGCTTTGCTTGATGAAGGTGTGGATGGCATTCTGCTTGAAACCTTCTATGATATCGAGGAAATGGATATTGCCCTTTTGCAAGCGCGCAAGCTGAGCGATCTGCCTGTGATTGGACAGTTCGCGGTAGAGGATGTAGGACACACACTGGACGGATATACGATGCCTGAAGCATTCCGGATCATGCGGGAGCAGGGCGCAGACGTGATCGGTTTTAACTGTCGCTCAGGTCCAAACGGGATTATGCGAGCCATGGAAACCGTTTCCGGACGTATCGGTATTCCGATGTCTGTTTATCCGAATGCGGGTGCAGCAGACTATGTCGATGGTCAGTTCCGTTATGGTGCGACTCCAGAGTACTTTGGTCAGACGGCAGTGCAATTTGCTGAACTGGGCGCTCGTATTATTGGCGGTTGCTGTGGTACGACACCTGATCATATTACCGCAATGAAAGAGGCACTCGCTAACTATGTCCCTTCGCCCATCTTGGAGCCTGATCCGTCAGAAACCAAAGCGCGTATCGTGCTGCATGAAAATGTGGATGAGCGTTCCGGACGTGGCGGACAGCCTACGATCGTTGATCTGGTCAAGCAACGTCACACAGTCATTGTTGAACTTGACCCGCCACGTGACCTGGACATTGCCAAGTTCATGAAAGGTGCCGAGACTCTGAAAGCAGCAGGAGCGGATGCCCTGACCCTGGCGGACAATTCATTAGCGGTTACACGGATGAGCAACATGGCGCTGGGTCACCTCGTTCAGGATCGCACGGGCCTTCGTCCACTGGTGCATATTGCCTGCCGTGACCGGAACCTGATTGGAACGCAGTCCCACATGATGGGTTTTGATGCTCTGGGCATTAATCATGTACTGGCTGTTACAGGTGATCCTGCAAGATTTGGCGATCTGCCAGGTTCAAGCTCGGTATACGATCTGACTTCTTTTGAAATCATACGCATGATCAAGCAGTTGAACGATGGGGTGGCCTTCTCGGGTAAACCGCTGAAGCAGAAAGCTGGCTTTGTCATCGGGGCGGCATTTAATCCTAATGTGAAATATTTGGAGAAAGCTGTACAACGTCTGGAGAAGAAAATTGCCTCTGGCGCTGATTACATCATGACACAACCGATCTATGATCCTGAGTTGATTGTAGCAATGCACGAAGCGACCAAACATCTGGATGTGCCCATTTTTGTAGGTGTGATGCCACTGGCAAGTGGACGGAATGCAGAGTATCTGCACAACGAGGTTCCGGGAATCCAGCTCTCGGATGAAGTGCGTTCCCGGATGGCAGGTCTGGAAGGTGAAGAGGGTCGTGCGATGGGGGTAAAAATTGCTAAGGAACTGCTGGACGTAGCCACAGCGCATTTCAAAGGCATCTATCTCATGACACCGTTTATGTTCTACGGCATGACGGCTGAACTGACTCAATATGTATGGGAGAAGTCGGAGCATCAATGTCCTACTTGTTTCAACCCTAATAATCAATTACAATAGTAAAACGGATGTGATGCCGATGTCATTCAGTATGACCGGATACGGTCAATCCGCCTTTCATTTTGGCGGCTATAAGGTACAATTAGAGATCAAATCTGTTAATCATCGTTATTGCGAAGTGATGATGCGTCTGCCAAGAGAGTGGACGTATTATGAAGACGGTTTGAGGAAGATCGTACAGAGTCGTTTGAAACGTGGGCGGATTGATGTTTATGTAATGAAAGAAAAAGAGGAAGACCAGGCTCTTCCCGCTGTTCTGAATGAACAGACGGTCAGGGCCTATCTGCAGGCTGCAGAGCAACTGGAGACTCAATATGGAATGCACGGAAAACCAAGTATTGTGGATATGCTTGGGCTGCCGGACGTCATGGTTCATTCGGATGGGACAAGTTCCATTCCCGAAGAGCAGAAAGACGAATGGGAGCGAGTTTTGCAGGAAGGATTGAGAGAGGCTCTGTCCAGTCTGGAGCAGATGCGCGCACGCGAGGGTCTTCATCTGGCCAGTGATCTGGAACGGCGGATTATCCGTCTGGAGTCACTGCATACCGAGATGCTTGCTCTTGCACCGACTGTGGTGAGTGATTACCGCAACAAGTTAAGGCAGAGGCTTACGGAAATGCAGGAAGAAGGCTCTTTCCCTTTTGATGAGCATAAATTGGGTATGGAAATTGCAATGTTTGCCGATCGTTCTAACATAGAAGAGGAGCTTACGCGTCTACTCAGTCACTTTGGACAGAGCAGGAAACTGCTGAAGAGTGATGAACCGGTAGGTCGTAAGTTGGACTTTCTAATTCAAGAGATGAATCGGGAAGTCAATACGATTGGATCAAAAGCCAACCACTTGGCTCTGGTGAACCGTGTTGTCGAGATGAAGGCGGAGCTGGAGAAGATTCGTGAGCAAGCGGCGAATATCGAATGAACGGCCACATTTCGGCATAAGAGTCGCATGTATAGGGGGAAGAACCTGATTATGGCAATCAAACTCATTAACATTGGATTCGGTAACATCGTATCGGCGAACCGGATTATATCCATCGTGAGTCCGGAATCGGCGCCGATCAAGAGAATTATACAAGAGGCAAGAGATCGTCACATGCTGATTGATGCAACGTACGGAAGACGTACTCGTGCCGTAATTATTACGGATAGCGATCATGTCATTCTGTCTGCAGTTCAGCCGGAGACGGTCGCCCATCGTCTTTCTTCGAAAGATGATGATAACGACGAATAAAATGGAGTGTAATATGTCTAAGGGATTACTAGTAGTGTTGTCCGGCCCATCTGGGGTCGGGAAGGGTACAGTATGCAGCGCTTTGCGCAAACGGGTGCCGGAATTGATCTATTCCGTATCGGCGACAACCCGTCAGCCTCGTCTTGGTGAAGAACATGGTGTGAACTATTTCTTCAGAAGTCATGAAGAGTTCCAGAACATGATTGCTGAAGATCAATTGTTGGAACATGCGGAGTATGTCGGTAATTATTACGGAACACCGCGTGATTTTGTAGAGAAAACGATTAACGAAGGCCGCGACATCATTCTGGAGATTGAGGTTCAAGGCGCGTTAAAAGTGAAAGAGAAATTCCCGGAAGGCATCTTTGTTTTCCTGCTTCCTCCTTCATTGGACGAGCTGAAAGATCGCATTCAGGGTCGTGGTACTGAAAGTCAAGCGACCATTGATCACCGGATGTCTGTGGCGGTCGATGAGATCAGTCTGCTGGAGCAGTATGATTACGCTGTTGTTAATGATGAAATTGATTTGGCGTGCAAGAGAATAGAAAGCATCATAATCGCCGAACATTGTAAGATCAATAAATAATCCCTTTTGCCGCTGCAGAATGCGATATAAGTGGGGCAGTTGTCATATCATATACTCAAGTAGTCCTCTCGGACTGCCTGAATGTGAAGACATGCCACATCAGTTCTGTCAGGCGGCAACTTGCGATTATACTAATGCGAAGAGGTGTTTGTTAATATGCTGTATCCTTCTATTGATGAAATGATGAACAAAGTCGACAGCAAGTATTCCCTTGTTGTTGCTGCTTCCCGCCGGGCTAGACAGCTACGTGAAGGTGAAAAAACGGATTTAAGAGGTGCGAGATCCCATAAACAAGTTGGCGTTGCACTGGAAGAAATCTATGGAGACCTGCTCGTTGTCATCAAAGGACAGGACGAAGAAGAAGAGTAAGCCGCCTGCGGCTGCTCTTCAACTGCATACGGCGTAAGCCGGATTAATTGACAACCGCGAGGTTGTTATTTTTTTACGAATAAGCATATTTTAACGGAATCTTAATAATTAGACGTCGTATAAATATCGGGGGAAGTAAACATGTTGAACGGTAAAAAAATCGTGCTTGGTGTGACAGGCGGCATAGCCGCTTACAAAGCGGCAACATTATGCAGCAGACTGGTGCAAAAGGGAGCGGATGTTCATGTAATTATGACAGCTTCCGCTACACAGTTTATTACCGAATTAACGCTACAAACGTTGACCCGAAACACCGTATATACCGATACATTTGATGAGCGTGAGCCGGCAGTCGTATCTCATATTCATCTGGCCGATCTGGCTGATCTTGTTCTGGTTGCTCCGGCTACAGCGAATGTGATTGCCAAGATGGCGCATGGCATGGCAGATGATATGCTCTCAACGACGTTGCTTGCCACGACAGCCCCTGTCATGATTGCACCAGCTATGAATGTACATATGTATGATCATCCAGCTGTAAAGCATAATATGAGCCTGCTTGTTGAACGGGGCGCCATGATGATTGAACCGGGTGAAGGTCTGCTTGCGTGTGGATATGTGGGCAAGGGACGTCTGGAAGAACCGGAGAGCATTGTGGATGTGGTGGAACGTTTCTTTGAACAGCGCGAGTCTGCAGACATTAGTCGGCAGGGACAAGCTCCATTGTTACATGGCAAGAAGGTAGTCGTTACGGCTGGAGGTACGATTGAACGCATTGATCCAGTACGATATATTACGAACGATTCATCTGGCAAAATGGGATTTGCCATAGCCGCAGCTGCGCGTGATCTGGGGGCAGATGTGAAATTGGTTATGGGCAGTACCCAAGCCAAGCCACCGGAGAATGTTGAGTTGATCCCTGTACAGTCTGCACAGGATATGTATGAAGCGGTAACACGCGAGTGGGACGATGCAGATATCGTGGTTAAGGCGGCGGCAGTTGCCGATTATCGTCCAAAGGAAGTTTATACCGAGAAGATCAAGAAGAAAGGCGACACGCTGTCGCTCGAACTTGTTAAAAATATAGATATTCTTGAAACACTGGGCAAACAGAAAACCCATCAGTTTTTGATTGGTTTTGCTGCGGAGACTCAGTCGGTTGAGATGTATGCTCGTGAGAAATTGGAACGGAAAAATTGTGATCTGATCGTAGCCAATGACGTAACCCGCACGGGTGCAGGATTTGGAACAGACACCAACGCGGTACATATCTATGACCGGGAGGGTTTGGTGGAGGAGCTTCCAGTGATAGCCAAGGACGATGTGGCTCATCGGTTGCTCCGGATTGCGGCGGAGCGCATTGCCGGGAGGAATTAGGATATGGAGATTGCCAAGGTCATAGTCGATGTTCCCGTGAAGGAAACAGACCGGCCGTTTGATTACCTGGTACCTGAATCGATGAGAGAATGGATCGAGATTGGCAGCCGGGTGGGTGTACCTTTTGGTCATCGGACGGTGCAGGGATTCGTGATTGATCTTGTGCCGCGTACCGGAGAGGAAACATTCAAGCTTAAGCAGATTCAGGAGTTACTGGACATTGTTCCCCCGTTATCAAAGGATTTGGTTGAGTTGGCCGAATGGATGAGTGGACGATATGCCAGTAACCGGATTTTGTCATTGCAGGTCATGGTGCCGACGGCATTGAAGGGGAAAGCAGAACGCTACATCTCGCTGGGAGATGCACTTGATGGACAGATGGCGGGTGCACAACCGGATGATGAGGTGTTATTTGTTTGGGGAGAAGAGTCTACGACCGAGAAAGTACAGCAGGATATCATCCGTTTTGTCAAAAGTCGGGGTCAGGTACCGCTGCAACAACTGAGTCGAAAATATCCCAATCATGCTGCACTAATTAAGAAATTATTGCTTGGTGGTGTACTGCTGGAAAGTCAGGCCATCAAGGACAAATTGAATAAGAAAACGATGAAGTCCGTTGATCTGGCTGTAGATATCGCTGCTGCTCAGGAAGCACTTGCATCGTTCCCGGCGAAAGCACAGCGCCAGAAGGAGATTCTGGCTTTTTTGCTGGAAATGAAAGAACTGCTGCCCATGCCGATGAAAGAAGTGTTATCTACACTGCAGGTATCGGCCGCAACGATTAAGGGGCTTGAGGAAAAGGGACTGATCGTCACCGAGGACGTTGAGGTCTTCCGTGACCCTTATCAGGGCAGGAAGTTCAAAGCGACTGAACCTCTGGTTCTGACCAATGAACAGAAGCATGTCTACGACAATATCAATGGCCGATTGCAGGAACAACGCCATGGGGTATTTTTGCTGCATGGTGTCACGGGCAGTGGCAAGACGGAAGTCTATCTTCAAACCATTCAACAATGCATCGAGCAGGATCGACAGGCCATCGTATTGGTGCCCGAAATTGCACTGACCCCGCAAATGGTAGAACGTTTCAAAGGACGCTTCGGCGACCAGGTTGCTGTCATGCACAGTCGTCTGTCTGGTGGTGAACGTTATGATGAATGGCGCAAGATTCGTGAGGGTCAGGTGAAGGTTGCGATTGGGGCGCGTTCAGCCGTATTTGCTCCGTTCAGTCGGCTAGGGCTGATCATTATGGATGAGGAACACGAGACTTCTTACAAACAGGAGGAAACTCCAAAATATCATGCCCGGGATGTAGCCGTAAAAAGAGCACAGCAGCATCAGGCCGTGGTTGTTCTGGGTTCAGCGACACCTTCGCTGGAAAGTTACTATGCGGCACGCTCGCAGAGCAACGATGATTTTGCACCACTCTTGCTGGAGATGCCAACACGGGCACTGGGGAACAAGTTGCCTGAAGTACGAATTGTTGACATGCGCGAAGAATTGAAGGATGGCAACCGTTCCATGTTCAGCAGGGCTTTGCACAAAGGGCTGGAGGAGCGCTTGGAACGTGGTGAACAGACGGTGCTTCTGCTGAACCGCCGTGGATATTCGACCTTTGTGATGTGCCGAAGTTGTGGATATGTGGCAGGTTGTCCCGAATGTGATATTTCATTGACGTATCATCAGCGCTCGAATAATCTCCGTTGTCATTACTGCGGGTATGCGGAAGCGGCTCCTGAAGTGTGTCCGGATTGTGGAAGTGAGCATATTCGATACTTCGGTACTGGTACACAGCGGGTCGAGGAAGAGCTTGCGAAGCTCTTTCCGGGCATTCGGGTCATTCGGATGGATGTGGATACGACAACGGAAAAAGGGGCTCACGAGAAGCTGCTGAAACAGTTTCGTGAGAAAAAAGCAGACGTGTTGCTAGGCACCCAGATGGTTGCGAAGGGACTTGATTTCCCGGATGTAACCCTGGTTGGCGTGATAACAGCGGATTCAGCACTGAATTTACCTGATTTCCGTGCTGCGGAAAAAACGTTTCAGTTACTAACACAGGTAGCTGGCCGAGCGGGTCGTCACCAACTGCCTGGTGAGGTGTTCGTTCAGTCCTATACGCCGGAGCATTACTCCATTGGGCATGCGAGTCAGCATGACTATGTGTCGTTTGTACGTGAGGAGTTGCTGCACCGTCGCAATCTGCAATATCCGCCATACTGTCGCCTGATTCTGGTGACCTTTTCGCATGAACAACTTCCGGTATTGATTCGTCTTGCCGAGAACTACACGCGAATACTGAAGGAGAAGGCTAATGCAGCAGGATGGCTCGGCAGTCTGGATCGTTTCAGCAATGATGCCTTTGATGTGCTTGGGCCGGTAGCGTCCCCGATTCCACGGATCAAGAATAGATACAGATTCCAATGTATGATAAAATGGCGGGGGGATGTAGACGCCATCGGACTTGCTCTGGCAACAGCCCGGCGCATGGACGATGATGTTCAGGCGCAAAAACTGCTCATTAGTCTGGATGTAGACCCGCAAATGTTAATGTAAGCATTTTGCAGCAATGCGGATGTAAACAAGCGGTATAAACATAGATTAAAAATGAATACACCAAAAATAAAGAATATCGTCCTGAAATTATGATGAGGATTAGGAAGGTGCTTACAACATGTCGATTCGCATTATCGTTCAAGAACCAGATGAGGTGCTCCACAAGAGAGCCAAAGAAGTACCGAAAATTACACCGAATGTACAAAAATTGCTGGATGATATGGCTGATACCATGTACGATGCGGAAGGTGTGGGTCTTGCTGCGCCACAGGTCGGCATTTTGAAACGTCTGATCGTTATTGACGCTGGTGATGAGCAAGGACTGATCAAGATGATTAACCCTGAGATTATCGCAAGTGAGGGAGAGCAATTCGGACCGGAAGGTTGTCTGAGTATCCCTGGAATTAATGGTGACGTTCGTCGTTTTGAGACCGTTACGGTCAAGGGTCTGGATCGTGAAGGCAAAGAGTTGATTATTACGGGTAGTGGCCTGTTGTCCCGTGCATTCCAGCATGAAATTGATCATCTGGATGGCGTACTCTTTACGGATATCGCCGAGAAAGTGTACGAAATTGCAGCAGATCAAACGGGACCGCGTCGTAATTAAGGAGTGATTGATTTGAATATTGTTTTTATGGGAACACCTGAATTTGCAGTTCCTTCTCTCGATATGCTGATGGCAGAGGGATACAATGTGGTGGGTGTGGTGACTCAACCTGATAAACCACAGGGGCGCAAAAAAGTACTTACGCCAACACCGGTTAAGGCCGCAGCAGAACGCCACGGTCTGCCGGTGTTTCAGCCTGTTAAACTGCGTGATCCGGAAGCCGTAGCTCGCTTGGCTGAATGGAAGCCGGATCTGATCGTTACCGCGGCATTCGGGCAGATTCTGCCCAAAGCCGTGCTGGATATGCCTGTTCGCGGTTGTGTGAACGTGCATGGCTCTCTTTTGCCGAAATATCGGGGGGGAGCCCCGATCCAACGTTCCATTATTAACGGGGAATCCGTGACAGGAGTCACATTAATGTATATGGCTGAAGGCCTGGATACGGGAGATATGATCTCGTATGTGCAACTGCCGATTACGGATGAAGATACATCAGGAACGATGTTTGACAAACTAAGTGAGGCAGGCTCTAGATTGCTACTGGCTGAAATGCCACGATTGATTGCAGGCGAAACAACGGCTGTCCCTCAGGATGATGCCGAGGCTTCGTATGCGCGCAATCTGACTCGGGAAGACGAGAAGATGGACTGGAGTCGCACATCACGCGAATTATTCAATCAGATCCGTGGTCTTGTGCCATTCTCGGGTGCATTTACGATGTGGGATGATCAGGTCTTCAAAGTCTGGGCGGCCGCCAATCCGGATCATTCGAACATAACCTCTTCTTCGGATGCTGGACAAGCAGAGCCGGGAACGGTGCTGCAGTTGAATAAGGCAGGTATTGAAGTGTGTACAGGCAATGGATCTCTCTGGTTGACTGAGGTGCAACCTGCGGGGAAAAAGGTGATGCAAGCCGCTGACTTTGCCCGTGGCGGTACACTGAAACCTGGAACGGTGCTGCGATGAGCGGTAATACACCAGGGCGTTCGTCAGGACAAGGTCATAAAGCTGTAGCAAATGCATCTGGGCGCGAAGGAAATCGTCGTCCGAATCC
This sequence comes from Paenibacillus sp. SZ31, assembly GCF_012912005.1. Classification (GTDB taxonomy): domain Bacteria; phylum Bacillota; class Bacilli; order Paenibacillales; family Paenibacillaceae; genus Paenibacillus. Next base: position 14,994 of record NZ_JABBEA010000010.1, on the reverse strand, counting down.
GGGGAAATCGGGTGGCGCAGGAAATGCTTCCGCAAATGGTGCATCTCGCTCCCAGAAACCGAAAACTTCTGCTCGTGCTTTGGCGGTGAAGGTTCTTAGCGCTGTTGAGCAAGATGGAGCATATAGTAATCTGGAGTTGAACCGTCGTCTGAAAGAGGCGGATTTAAGCCCTGCGGATGCTGGACTAGCTACCGAATTAGTGTACGGAACAATCGCTAGATTGAATACACTTGATTATTACTTGGAACGTTTCGTTGCAAAAGGAGTATCCAAACTACAACCTTGGGTTCGTAGCCTGCTTCGGATCAGTGTATATCAGATGATCTACCTGGATCGTATTCCGGAACATGCCGTGGTTAGCGAAGCGGTTAATCTGGCGAAGAAACTGGGCCATCAGGGGATCTCGGGCATGGTGAATGGTGTGCTGCGCAATATGATCCGCAATCGGGATGAACTTCGTATTCCAGAACATCTACCCGTTGCCGAACGTATCTCTCTTGAGCATTCCCACCCGTTATGGATGGTTGAGCGCTGGATTGCCCAGTACGGTGAGGAGACGGCAGAAGCCATCTGTCGTGCGAATAATGAGCCGCCAGCGGTGAGTGTTCGGGTCAACACCACGATGATCACGCGGGAGAAACTGATGCATGAGATGACCAGCACAGGTGCAGTTGTTGAAGCTTCCCAGCTGAGTTCCGATGGAATTCTTGTACGCAGTGGCGGGAATATGGCACTAACGTCCTGGTATCGGGATGGCTTCTTCTCCGTACAGGACGAAAGTTCCATGCTCGTAGCTGAAGCGGTTGCGCCGGAAGAAGACCAACTTGTATTGGATTGCTGCGCAGCTCCAGGTGGTAAAACAGCTCACATGGCGGAGAAAATGCACGATCGTGGTCGTATTGTCGCTAACGATTTACATGCTCACAAGCGCCAGCTGATCCTGGATCAGGCGGAGCGTCTCGGTCTGAGCTGTATCGATGCTGTAACTGGAGATGCGCTAGACCTGAATGAACGGTACCCGGAAGCGTCGTTTGACCGGATTTTGCTGGATGCACCATGTTCCGGTCTGGGTGTTATTCGCCGCAAGCCTGATGTGAAATGGACCAAAACCGTAAAAGATATCGAAGATATCGCAGGCTTGCAGCGTGAATTGCTTGATCATGTTGCGCCGTTGTTAAAACTAGGTGGTATTCTGGTGTATAGCACGTGTACGATTGAGCCTGCTGAGAATGAGGATATGGTTGCAGACTTCTTGAATCGACATCCGGAATATCGTCCAGCAGAAACATCCGTCTGGTCTGAATCGGAGACAGCGAACTTGAAGGTTGTGAACGGTGGTATTCAGCTTTTGCCACAATACGCTCACAGCGACGGATTTTTCATCGCACGGTTGACAAAAACAGCGGAATAACAGTTTAATAGAGCACGGAAGTATGACCGCCGAGGGGAACTTCGGCGGATTTCTTTGTGATGGGACTTCGATATATTTGTCAGAGAAAAGTGATGACAGGGTGCGATGGTCGCATTGAGGTGTTATAATGCATGAAGTACAGATATCAAGGGTATACATGGATGTAAAGCGGTCTTTGTGATAGAATAGGACGAATGGAACGAAAAGATGGAAGCCAAACGAAAAGAAAAGAAGGAATAGGTGTTGACAACAAAATGAAACCTTTTATATATGATTATTCCCTGGAAGAACTGCAGCAATGGGCTGTGGAGAATGGGGAACCGGCGTTTCGCGGTGGTCAAATCTTTGACTGGATTTATGTAAAACGCGTGAATGATTTTAGTGAAATGACGAATCTGTCCAAGCCATTGCGTGAGAAGCTGACAGAGCAATTTGAATTTGTAACGCTTAAGGAAATTACAAAATTTGAATCCAAGGATGGAACGGTTAAATTCCTCTTTGGTCTTCATGATGATCATGCTATTGAGACAGTAATCATGAAGCATAACTACGGGAACAGCATCTGTGTAACCACACAGGTTGGATGTCGTATTGGTTGTACATTCTGTGCATCCACATTGGGTGGACTCAAGCGTAACCTTACGGCTGGGGAGATTGTTGCCCAGGTTGTGCAGGCTCAGAAAATTCTGGATGAACGCGGCGAGCGTGTCAGCAGCATTGTAATCATGGGTTCGGGTGAGCCTTTCGAAAACTATGAAGCTACGATGACTTTCCTGCGCATTATGATTCATGAAAAAGGGCTGAACATCGGTCAGCGTCACATCACGGTATCCACGAGCGGAATCGTTCCGAACATCTACAAGTTTGCAGATGAAGATACACAGATTAACCTCGCCATTTCGATCCATGCACCAAATGATGCATTGCGTTCGAAATTGATGCCGGTTAACCGTCGTTTTCCTTTTGAAGATGTAATGGAGTCTCTTCGTTATTATCTGGCCAAAACAGGTCGGAGAATTACGTTTGAGTATGCACTCATTGGTGGGGTGAACGACCAGCCAGAGCACGCAGCAGAACTGGCAAGCGTGCTTAAGAACATGTTGTGCCACGTGAATCTGATTCCGGTTAACCATGTTCCAGAACGCAAGTATGTAAGAACATCGAGAAGCGACATTTTCAATTTTCAGAAGATTCTCTCGGAACAGGGTGTTAATGTAACCATTCGTCGTGAACAGGGACATGATATTGCTGCCGCTTGCGGTCAGCTTCGTGCAAAGCATATGGAGTTGAGGTGAGAACGTTTTGATCAAAACAGTTCATGTGAGCCATATCGGACGAGTGCGTTCGGTGAATGAGGATTCAGCCTGGATTCGTAATCTCGATACAGGATATATTCTGGGGATTGTTGCCGATGGCATGGGTGGACATCTTGCAGGGGATACGGCAAGCCGCTTGGCAGTAGAGACGTTGGTGAAAGATCTGGGAACACTGGAACCAGGTCTGTCACATGCGTCTCTGTCTGCGGCTCTCAGCGATGCTATTTTGCATGCCAACGAAGTTATCTTCCGCACGGCATCAACAGATGACAAGTATCACAACATGGGAACAACGGTGGTTGCGGCTTTATTGAACGATACGGAAGGTGTTATTGGACACATCGGTGATAGCAGAGCCTACAAAATTGCGAACAAAGCTGTGATCCAGCTAACCGAAGACCATACACTGGTGAATGAATTGTTCAAAAATGGCCAGATCAGCAAAGAGGATGTGTCTCATCATCCCCGTCGTAACGTGCTGACGCGTGCCCTTGGAACAGATGCTGAAGTGAAGGTGGATCTGGATACCGTCAAGCTGGAGGAAGGCGAAGTTCTGCTCTTGTGCAGTGACGGTCTCAGTAACCTGGTTAGCAATGAGCAGATTATTCAGGTTGCCGGCAATCTGGAACTGGCATTGGAAGATCGTGCAGACCGACTGCTTCAGTTGGCTTTACTTGCTGGGGGAGATGACAACATCACGGTTGCATTGTTTGAGTTGCAGAAGGAAGGTTCCGTGGATACGGAAACGGGGTGTGAGTCATGATTGGGCACCAGCTAGGCGGACGCTATGAAGTGATTGAGCGTGTCGGCGGTGGCGGCATGGCTCTCGTGTACAAAGCTCAGGATCTTCTGCTGAACCGGAATGTAGCGATCAAAGTCCTTAGACAACAGTTTGTGCATGACGAAGAGTTTATTCGCCGTTTCCGCAGGGAAGCACAATCGGCAGCATCACTTTCTCATCCGAATGTAGTCAGTATTTATGACGTGGGGCAGGAAGATGACGTTCATTATATTGTCATGGAGTATGTGGAAGGCAAAAACCTGAATGAAATTATTAAAGAGCGCGCACCTCTGCAGGTGGACGAATCGGTCCGAATCGCTTCCCAGATTGCAGATGCTCTTGATCATGCACATCATAATCAAATTATTCATCGGGATATCAAACCCCATAATATATTAATTGGCCGGAATGGCCGCGTGAAGGTAACGGATTTCGGGATCGCTCGTGCCGTTACATCTACAACGATCACACAGACGGGTTCTGTAGTTGGTTCTGTACATTACTTCTCACCGGAGCATGCCAAAGGCATCGTTACTGGTGAAAAATCGGACTTATATTCTCTTGGGATCGTACTCTATCAAATGCTGACTGGGCAACTTCCGTTTCTGGGTGAAAGTCCAATCAGTGTAGCATTGAAGCATTTGCAGGAAGAGTTCGATGAACCACGTAAATTCAATCCATTGATTCCGCAAAGTGTGGAAAATGTCATCTTAAAATCCATGCGTAAAAATCCGCAGGAACGTTATCAGTCGGCCAAAGAGATGCAGACGGATCTGGAAACTTGCCTGATGCCGGAGAGACGTAATGAAACGAAGATTGATTTTCCGGATGAGGATGACATAGACCAGACTCGCGTTATGCCAGCCATCAAGCCTGAACCGCGCGGAGTTACATCGACGGGGGCAGTGCCTGTGATGGAGTCTGACGAAGTAACTGGCAAGGGTAAGGCGAAAGCCAAGAGCTGGAAGAAGCCAACACTACTCATTTCATTAACTGTTCTTATTCTAATCGCCATGGTGGGCGTTGTATGGTATGTCAAGGGGATGCTGGTTGTACCTGAAGTAACCGTACCTAACGTGATTACCCAGACGGAAGAAAAGGCTCGGGAAATGCTTGAGGAGAAAGGACTCGTCGTCAGTGATGAGGTCATCCGTCTGTATCAGGAAGATGTCGAACCCGGGATTGTCTTTGAGCAGAGCAGAAAAGAAGGCGATGTCGTCAAAGAAGGTTCCGAGGTCCAGATCAGTGTTGGTGCAGAAAAAGAACTGGTGAAGATGATTGATGTCAAGCAAGACCCTTATGATGAGGCTGTCAAGAAATTGACTAAACTTGGTATTAAAGAAGATCAGATTCAGCGAAAAGATGAGTTCTCCAATGATGTGGCTTCAGGTACTGTTATTTCCCAGACACCTGGTGTCAATGAGGAATTCGATCCTGAGATAGTTCAGATTGAGTTAACCGTAAGTAAAGGTACCGAAACGGTCAAAATGCCTGATCTGAAAAATCTTACCCGCAGTGAAGCCGAAGAAAAACTGAAATCTGCGGGACTTGTGCTTGCTCAGGTGCAGGAAGAATCAAGTTATACGGTGGACCAGGGCAAAGTGACGCAGCAATGGCCTGTGGAAGCGGGCGCAGAGGTGAGTCCTGGCGATAAGATTACGATCTTTATCAGTACAGGGTATCCGCCTGAAGCACTGCAATATCCTTTTAATATCAATGTATCACCCAAAGAAGAGGGCAAAAATAGTAAAATCCGTATCACATATGAAGATGCACGCGGCAAGAATCAGGAATGGGGAACACGCACCGTGAACTCAACCCAGATCTTGACCATTCCACTTGTGCTCGCTCCAAATGAAAATGGGGCTGTGTCCGTATATCGCGATGGACAGTTCCTGGATACGTATCTAGTCTCCTACAGTGAAGCCAAAAACGGAACAGTGAATGTACCTTCCATTGACCCGGAACAAAGCACGCAAACGCCGCCAGAAAATGAGCCTGATCCAGGTGAAGGCAGCGTAGATGAGGGCAGTGTTGATCCCAATCAGGAAGGTGAACCTGAGTCCACACCGGCAGACGGTGAGGGTGACAATGTAGATGAAGACACTTCTGCCATGAATAATGGTAAAGGGCAAGGTAAGGAAAAAGAGAAGAAAAAGGAAGTCATTAACGCATCAAGCCGTCCATAAGGGCGGCTTATGCTGGCGTCTGGAGTAAATGTACCACCATCTAAAGGAGGGCGACGGAGCTATGCCAGAAGGTATCATCGTTAAAGCGCTAAGCGGTTACTATTATGTCATGCCAGTGGAAGACAACGGGGTTCCTTCGGTTGAAGGTTCCGCCGTTCAATGTCGAGCCAGAGGTATCTTCAGAAAACGGGGAACGTCACCGCTTGTAGGTGACCGCGTCAGCTACATGCTGACAGAGAACGGAGAAGGAACGGTAGATGAAATCCGGAAGCGTGAGACGGAACTCATCCGTCCTCAGGTAGCCAACGTAAGCTTGGCGGTTCTGTTATTTTCAGTAAAAGAACCGGATATGAACCTGAATCTGTTGGACAAGTTCCTCGTTCACATCGAGCAGGCTGGGCTGGATGCTCTGATTGTGCTGACCAAGCAGGATCTGGCTGATCCAGCCAAAGACACTGTTGCTGAAGTGAAAGCATTGTATGAACAGGTTGGTTACGAAGTAATCTCGACAAGTTCACGTACCGGTGAAGGCAGTGAACTGCTCAGAGACCGTCTCGCTGGTAAGATTAGCGTATTTTCTGGTCAATCCGGTGTAGGCAAGTCATCCATGTTAAATGCATTGATGCCCGGGCTGACGCTGGAGACGAGTGCGATCAGCATGCGTCTAGGACGAGGGAAACACACCACTAGGCACGTGGAGCTTATTCCGTTGGATAATGGTGGATTTGTTGCGGATACGCCAGGATTCAGCCAACTGGACTTTCTGGAGATCGGTGTGGAGGAACTCTCCACTTGTTTCCGGGAATTCGCCCAGTTTGCAGATCAGTGCAAATTCCGAGGTTGTACCCATACACATGAACCAGGCTGTCGTGTGCTTGTGGCCAAGGAGGAAGGTCTGATCTCCGAAAGCCGATATCAACACTATGTGCTGTTCCTGACCGAAATGAAAGATAAGAAGCGGAGGTATTAACATGATTAAAATTGCCCCATCGATATTATCAGCTGATTTTGCCCGACTTGGTGCTGAAGTTGCAGAAGCCCAAGCTGCAGGAGGAGACTGGATTCATGTTGACGTTATGGACGGTCATTTCGTCCCTAATATTACGCTTGGACCTGCGATTGTGAAGGCGATCGCTCCACATACAAGTTTGCCGCTCGATGTGCATTTGATGATTGAGAATCCGGAGCGTTATGTTGAGGAATTTGCCAAAGCGGGAGCAGCAGTAATTACGGTTCATGCTGAGGCTTGTGTGCATCTGCACCGGGTTATTCATCTGATCAAGGAGCAGGGAGTGAAGGCAGGGGTTGCCCTAAATCCGGGAACGCCAGCGTCAGCCATTCTCGAAGTTCTGGATGATGTGGATATGGTTCTTGTCATGACAGTAAATCCTGGTTTTGGCGGACAGGCATTCATCTCGGGTACCATGAACAAAATCAAGCAGATTCGTACTTGGTTGAACGAAAAGGGGCGCCATGATGTACATATCGAAGTAGATGGCGGAATTGCTGCCGATACAGCCCCGCTTGTGGTGGAAGCTGGAGCAGATGTACTCGTTGCCGGAAGTGCCGTATTTGGTCGTGAGGATCGTGCTGCCGCGATTACTGAAATCCGTCGTAGCTACGGAGGCTGATCTATGACCCTCAAGGAGACGCTGTGGACGATGGCTGCGAGTCTCGCGACGGGACTTGTGCTTGCTTTGTTTGCGGTTATTCAATCCCCGTATAACGCCATTACATCATTGATCGGGGTTGGCGTTGTTATTATGTATTTCCGCAAATTTGATCGTACGGGACATCGGGTTACTTTTGTCATATTCAGCATACTGTATTATTTACTGAGTGTTTTCATGATCGCTGTCTATCAATATATTCCTACCCAATCGTAAATGACCTGATCTTCGGGCTTGTCATTGTGGAATAGGGATCGAAGGTTCCGCATAAATATGGTTACATGAGCAGGTTTCTCATGTAGCCTTTTTTGTCGTGTTAGAGGTAAAGAAGGCCTGAAGCATAGGATACGGCGGACGCATGAGCATGATGGGGAGGGTGAATTATGAAATTTTACACATTCAAACTGCCGAAGTTTTTGGGAGGGTTTGTAAAGGCGATTCTTAATACGTTTCAAAAGAACTGATCAGATTGATGAGGTAACAGGGAATACCGCCGCTTTGGCTCAGGCTTATCTGGAATTCGTACCTGCGAAGCGTCATGCGGCGGCCATTCACATGTTAATGAGCGTATTCATGTATTCCTTTTTTGAATACCAAAAAAGCACCTGCAAGGAACAAGGTGCTTTTTGCTTACCCGATTTATAGTAGCTTTGCGTGATTATACGCGAGTCACTTTACCGGCTTTCAGTGCACGGGTGCTTACGTATACACGTTTTGGTTTACCGTCAACGAGAATGCGGACCTTCTGAACGTTTACGCCCCAAGTACGACGGTTACGGTTGTTAGCGTGGGATACGTGGTTACCGGTGCCCGGTTTCTTACCTGTCACATAACATTTGCGAGACATAGATTACACCTCCTATCCTAAAATAACCAGTTGCCTTCGGAAACGAGAAGTCATTCCATAAGGACTAAATTGTTCTTCCTGACCGAGAAGATCAGGTTTCAGTAGCTAATGGTGTTGTTTAAGCCGGCATGACCGGATCATTTCCATTACTTAACCTGCATAAAACAATACTTGAATATAATATCATAATCAAAAAAGCTTCGTCAACTGATCCAAAAACTTTATTTATTTCTCCTGTCTAATATAGTACAATGTTGAATAGTCCATAATACAGTGGTGAACAGGCTGTTGCCGCGAGGAAGTCGGAGAATAAACCGTACTTAGAGGTCGGTGGTCTGCTTTTTGGCAACGCTGTGAGCTGCGGCATTCCATCATTGGCACCAGTCTCCATGCGGCATTCATGCCGGCTCTTGATACCGGTGCATATCCGTATGCCCCGAAGTTAGGGGTGCAGAGAGTGCAGGATATTGGTAGCCCGGCCGCCCAGACCGTTAATCCGGCTGACATTATGTATTGTATGCCTGTGCCGGACAAGGTATGGACGAAGAATAACGCAGTCCGCGTTAGCGCATGAACAGACCAGACACATCTTGGTGCAAGGTGTTCGTGTATCAAGCTAGGAAGGGGAATTCTCACTTGAGTATACGTTCTTTAAATGGAACAGATTTCACCGCAATGGTACTTGCCGGAGCGGAACAACTTGGACAGCATGCAGAGCACGTCAATTCCCTGAATGTTTTCCCTGTGCCGGATGGTGACACGGGAACGAACATGAATTTGACAATGAGTGCAGGAGTTGCAGAGATTAAAAGAAAAAGTTCTGCCTCCATCGGCGAAGCTGCCGGTATTTTATCGAAAGGCTTGCTTATGGGCGCACGGGGAAATTCGGGAGTTATTCTATCGCAATTGTTCCGTGGATTTAGTCGTTCAGCTGCTCCCTATGAGGAACTGAATACGCTCCAATTCGCAGCAGCCCTGCAGAACGGTGTTGATGCAGCTTACAAAGCTGTCGTAAAGCCCGTTGAAGGGACCATTCTTACCGTAGCCAAGGAAGCGGCTAAACATGCCAATTACTACGCAAGACGGACGAATGATATTACTGAATTAATGAATGAAGTTTTGTTAAAAGCAAAAGAAGCACTGGCAATGACTCCGGAATTGCTGCCTGTACTGAAACAGGTTGGTGTTGTGGATTCAGGTGGTCAGGGGCTTGTATATATCTACGAGGGCTTTATGGAAGTATTGCTTCAAAGTGACGGAGTGAATCGTACTTCTCTGAAGAAAGAAGTATCTCCATCCGTGGCAGCATCTGCTTTGAAACCGGCTGCACTGGCAGAAGTGGTTGTCAAGAAACCTGCACAGCAGCAGGTGATTGCACCAGAGATGCCGTTGTCCGCTCAGGCGAGATTGGAAACGGAAGATATTGAATTCCTGTATGACATGGAATTCTTCATTAATCGTGAGCTTGGAGAGAACGCAGGAGTGGCATTCGATGACGAAGCATTCCGGAAAGCGTTGTCAGTAAATGGGGATTCAATCATTATCATTGCCGATGATGAAGTGATCAAAGTTCATGTCCATTCCAAGACACCAGGGGATGTTTTAAACCTGGCACTTCAATATGGTGAAATCACACAGATTCATATTCTCAATATGCGTGAACAGCATCGGGATCTCCTGACGGCAGGTATGGACATTGCTCCTTCACCTGAATTGTTTGCAGAGATTCCACCTGAGGCAGCGCGTAGCCTTGAAGAGGCTGTGCTTCCTGCGGATGAGATGGCACCGTACGGTTTTATTGCGGTATCCTCCGGTGATGGTATTGCAGAGATCTTCCAAAGTCTTGGCGTCGATGTCGTTCTGTCTGGTGGACAGACGATGAATCCAAGTACGGAGGATTTTGTGAAAGCCGTTCGTTCCATTGCTGCGGAGCAGGTATTTATACTCCCGAACAATTCTAACATTGTACTGGCTGCTGAGCAGGCTCGTGAATTGCTTGAAGACGAGCGTCGGATTACGGTCATTCCAAGCAAGACGATTCCACAGGGAATGGCTGCGGCTTTTGCTTTCCAAGAGGATGAGTCTGCAGAAACGAACCGTGACCAGATGCTCGAGGCGATTAGCCGGGTGCAATCCGGTCAAGTGACTCATGCGGTTCGCGATACGCAATACGATGAATTAGATATTAAGGCGGGGCACTATATCGGTATTCATAACTCCAAAATTGTAGCGACGGATGAAACCATGCTTCAAGCATGTGAAGGTCTGCTCAAGCAGATGATGGAGAGTGGAGATGAAGTGGTGACGATCCTTGAAGGGGAAGAAGCTGACCCTGAGGTTACCGCTGCCCTCGCTGCATGGCTTGAAGAACAGTATCCTGATGCTGAGGTAGAGGTACATCTTGGAGGACAGCCTGTGTACTATTACTTGTTCTCCGTGGAGTCCTAATAGAGGTTGTTCAAAAAGTCTCCAATTGACTGCTTGAACATGCACTATAGCACTTTAGCGAAGAGGAGGAGAGTCATGAGCCACAAGGTTGCAATTGTAACGGACAGTACGGCAGATATTCCAGAAGAACTCATTCGCAAATACGGGGTTCACATTGTTCCGCTGCGTGTTCTGTTCGGGGAAGAAACGTATGCGGACGGCGTTGATCTGACTTCGGAACAGTTCTATGAAAAATTGAAGAAGGTATCTGTGTTGCCTACAACTTCACAGCCATCTCCAACCGATTTCATGAATGTATATCAAGCACTGCTTGATGAGAACCCCGAACGTCCGATTGTATCGATCCACCTGTCATCCGGCATGAGTGGTACCTATCAATCGGCCATGCTCGGCAAGTCTTTGCTGGAGCGTGAGGGTGACATCACCGTGCTGGATTCGAAGTCAGCATCGTATGGATACGGTCTGATGGTAGTACAGGCTGCTGAACTTGCCGAACAGGGCAAGTCAGCAGCCGAAATCGCTACCGCTATTGAAGGGATGCAACAATCTCGTAAATTGTTCTTTCTCGTGGATACCCTTGAGTATCTGCAAAAGGGTGGTCGGATCGGCAAAGCTTCAGCCATCTTGGGAACGCTGCTTAACATTAAGCCGATCCTGTCTATTGATGAAGAAGGCGTGATCTACGCAGTTGAGAAAGTCAGAGGTCATAAAAAAGCAATGGCACGCATTATTGAACTGTTCCAGAAGGATCTTGCAGGCAAACGGGTTAACCTGGCGGTAGGTCATACCGCTGACCCGGGATCAGCGATCGCTTGTGCAGAGCAGCTGCGTGGTCATTTTACACTGAATGAAGTGATCTATACCAATATTGGAGCCGTAATAGGCAGTCATGTTGGACCGGGTGTCATTGCGATCTTTATGTGGCCTGTTCCGGAATGAGGGATTAGACATGAAATTGGAAGAAATATCAGTTAAGCAAATTAACGGCGTGAGTGCTCTCAAAGAGGGAGAGCTTCACGCCTTTGGCATCTCTACTGTTAAAGACCTGCTTGAATATTATCCGTTCCGTTATGAGGATTATCGTCTGCGTTCCCTTAGTGAAGTGAAGGATGGGGACAAGATTACGGTCCAGGGACAGGTAATGGGTATTCCTGTATTACAACGATACGGCAAAAAGTCCCGTCTCACCTGTAAGATCATGACGGAAGAGTGGATGATTACCGCCACCTGGTTCAATCGCCATTTTCTCAAAGAACAGCTTACCCCCAATCGGGAGATTGTGATCACAGGGAAATGGGAACAAAAGCGTATGCAGATGACGGTGACTGACTCGGAATTCCCGGATAAAGGGGACGGGCGTTCAGGCACACTGCAACCTGTATATTCGGTAACCGGAAAACTGACGCAACAATGGATGCGCAAAACGATTAATCAGGGGTTAGTTCAATTCGGTGATATGATTCCCGAGATTCTGCCCCAATCGTTGATGAAGAAATACAGTTTGATGCCACGCAAGCAGGCAATTGCGGGGATTCATCGTCCGCAGGACAACCGGGAAGGTCAGCAGGCGAGACAGCGGATGGTGTATGAAGAGCTGTTTCTATTCCAGTTGAAAATGCAGGCTTATCGTGCGTTGAATCGAAATCGCATGGATGGCGTGGTACATACTACGGATAATACGACGATTCGCGAGTTTGTACGTAGCTTACCTTTTGAACTGACAGATGCTCAGAAAAAGGTGGAGCTTGAAATTTTGCATGATATGCGTTCGCCCTATGCAATGAACCGGTTATTGCAGGGCGATGTAGGTTCGGGTAAAACGGTTATTGCGGCGATTGCGCTATACACAACTGTTCGATCCGGTTTTCAGGGGGCTCTGATGGTGCCTACGGAGATTCTGGCGGAGCAGCATATGCGCTCACTGCAAAAGCTGTTTGAACCATTTGGGGTAACCGTAGGGCTGTTAACAGGCAGTGTAAATGGCCGTAAACGTAAAGATCTGATCGCCTCGTTGCAAATGGGCATGATTGATATCGTGGTGGGTACACACGCCCTGATTCAGGAAGATGTTTTCTTCCGTGATCTGGGTCTTGTGGTGACGGACGAGCAGCATCGCTTCGGGGTGAATCAGCGCAGCGTTTTACGACGCAAAGGATATAATCCAGATGTGTTAACGATGACGGCTACGCCAATTCCACGGACACTTGCCATTACGGCTTTTGGTGACATAGAAGTATCCACGATCTCAGAACGTCCGAAGGGACGGATTCCGATCTCTACGTATTGGGTCAAGCACGATATGATGGAGCGGGTGCTCGGGTTTATTTCCAGAGAAGTGGATCAGGGCCGTCAGGCTTATCTGATCTGTCCCCTTATTGAAGAGTCGGAGAAGCTTGATGTGCAGAATGCCATTGATCTGCATGTGCAGATGCAGCAGAACTTTCCGAAATATCGTGTAGGTCTGTTGCACGGACGGATGACGGCTGCGGAGAAAGAAGAGATGATGCGTGACTTCTACAGCAATGATATTCAGCTTCTCGTCTCGACTACCGTTGTGGAGGTTGGGGTCGATGTGCCGAATGCCACGTTAATGGTCATTATGGATGCGGATCGTTTCGGTCTATCCCAGCTGCATCAGCTTCGTGGTCGGGTTGGTCGTGGGGCCCATGCATCCTATTGTGTACTCATTGCTGATCCCAAGACGGAGGTTGGACAGGAGCGGATGAAGGTCATGACGGAAACCGAGGATGGATTCGAAGTATCGCGTCGGGATCTGGATCTTCGGGGTCCAGGTGATTTCTTTGGTACAAAACAGAGCGGATTGCCCGAGTTCCGTCTTGCCGACATGGTTGCTGATTTTGCTGTGTTGGAACAGGCCAGAGATGATGTATCCCAGTTGATTGCAGAAGCGGATTTCTGGACGTCTGTGGACTATACACCTCTGCGTGATTTTCTACAGCAACAGCAAGTATTTAAAGGTGATCTGATTGACTAAAGCTGCCCATGGCGACTGGTTTTTCGTATTACCTTTGTAAAAAAAGACAAGTGTACAAGCCCTCCCGACATATGAATAAGAAGTGAGTTTATTCTTTGGGAGGTGCTGTACGTTTTGGGTTACCAACAATATGGAATCAGTCCGCAGCTGGTGGAGCGGATCAAATTAAAGATGAAAAATCCCGCTGTCAAAGAGCGTATCAAAAAGTTGATTGATGGCGTGACCAAGTCTGATCTGCAAGATAAGGCCAAGGTCAGAAGGTTGGTCAAGTCTTCGGCAGTCATTATGAATGAGAATTTCTCTACAGCTCAGGAGGAGCAGTTTGTTGCTTTTGTGCTCGCGCAGAAGATTGATCCAAACAATACGTTTCATTTGATTAAGCTGTGGGGGATGTTTAGGTAGGGATTCGATGTAATGTTGGGTGGGTTAAAGAGCTTTGTTTACACGGGGGCACTACGAGTGCAGTACCATCTTTCGATCGCTGTTATCCCCGGATTTTTTTGATTCCCTTTTCTAAAGGGTAAAATCCGGGGATAAAGGCGAGATGATGCTTACGAAGTAGCTTTCTTTCAGAAAGCTTTTAGCTTCGCTTCTTCAGATTGGTTCTGCACTCTCCGTTACTGTGTAGCTGGAGTTCATTTTATAAAGCCAAAATTACATCGAATGATTGTTTGGTAATTTAGGAAGGGGTGTTCCATTAAGTCATCTGACTAATGGAACACCCCTTTTTTTGGTGGAGATAGGGATGAAGAAGGTTTTAGTTGGGTTTGAAATCGAAAGTTTATGTATTTTTATCCGCGGTGCTTTTACTTTTATCCTTAAAAGAGCTGATGAATATTAAAGTTATGATTAGAACTACAATTATAGTGCTGTTATAAGGATCTTCTTTTAGAATGTAGTCCTGTATAATTAAAGTTAGTATTGAAATAAATAAAATAATTTGTAGGACTAGCTTTGTTGATCGATCAGGATCGTTAGATCGTCTGGAGACACAATAAATGGTGTACCATAAAAAACTAAAGAGCAGAAGTGAACCCAAGAGTAGAATTGCAAGCATGCATGAACACCTTTCTGTATTAATATTCACTGAATAATTGGAATAACATAATAACTGATTATAACATAGGTTTTTCTGGAATCGGACATTTTTATAGAAGTTAAGGGATGAAACTATTGTGTGCTTGGTGCAGTCTTGTTGATGCATTTTCACAGGATGGACTTTGCTTTCCTTTGGGGGGAGCGGTAAACTGTTGCATACGAGCATACGAGCATACGAGCATACGAGCATACGAGCATACGAGCATACGAGCATACGAGCATACGAGCATACGAGCATA
>NZ_JABBEA010000001.1 GCF_012912005.1 Paenibacillus sp. SZ31 | reverse complement strand
TCTTTCCCCTGCTCGTTTTGCGATGAAATTTACGGACAAATCCGCAGCGTAGTGTCTACTTTTTTGACATAGGTCCAATGATCTTTTTAATAGCTTCCAAAACGAAGTTCATTCCTATGAAATGTTCTGGAAGACAAGTAGATAATTTGATCACTTTGTATTCAAACATCTTAAATTGAGCTCCGCAGTATTTTTGTTTTTAACATTTTCCTTATATTTTTTCTGGAGGAATCAGGCTGTTCAAAGTATCGTGAACAGTTTGATTGGGTTGCCCTGAGGTTTTTTAGCGGTGTTGAAGAGTTGCAATTCATTACCCGACTGTGAGTAGTGAACAACGAGAGCGTGCCGTTAGAGCACTAGAGAAAATAGCCAATAAAAAATGAGTTTTTAGAAAATTGATACATACTGATACTTATGATAAAAGCCCTACACAAGCGAGTTATCGCTGTGTAGGGCTGTTTATTTTGTGTTTTAATCAAAACACACTTTGATGCAAAATACGCTTCTCTGAAATTCTTACTCTGCGTTCAGTACAAACTTCTCGATAACCTCTTTTACGCCATCTTCGTTATTGCTTGCCGTAATGTAATCAGCCAGCTCTTTAAGAGCAGGGATTGCATTGCCCATCGCTACACCAAGTCCTGCAACTTCCAACATCTCATGGTCATTCCAAGAGTCGCCAATGGCAATGCACTCGCTCAATTGGTGACCAAAGTGGTCTGCGAGGAATGTAAGAGCATGGCCTTTAGTTCCCTCATTGTGCATGATCTCGAGGAAGTAAGGTTTGGACTTCGTGATATGCACTTGTGGTCCAAGCAACTCACGCAGGTCAACGGCAACCTTATCCAAGTAATCCGGCTCATCGATGATCAGCAGTTTCGGTGTTTTTTGTTCAATTACTTTGATGAAATCAGATTCGATGTAATATTGTGTGCCGTTCAATTTGGCATAATCACGCAGTTTCTCGTTTTCTTCACGAGCATACAGCTTGTCATCAATGTACGTTTGAAGGTGAAGATTATTTTCCAGGCAATAATCGTACAGTTTGCGGGAAGCCTCCTGTGGAACGTAGCGCTCGTAGAGTACTTTTTCGTCCAGCAAGTTCTTCACCAATGCGCCTTGATACGTAATGATCGGCACGTTAAGTCCGGTCTGACGAGCAAGCGCTTGTGCGGAAGCATAAGCACGGCCAGTCGCCAGCGTTACAGTTACACCATGGGCAACCGCTTGTTCCAGCGCAGTTTGCGTGGCAGGGGTTACTTCCTTGTTATCGTTGATCAGGGTGTCATCAATATCGATTGCGATTAATTTGTAGGTCATCTGAGTTTCTCTCCTTTTTTATCTGTATCTATACTAACGAACGAAAAAATAAGTTTTACACGAGGCCACTCCGAATACAGATTCATCTTTCGATCGCTGTTATCCCCGGATTTTTTTGATTCTATTCCCCTAAGGGGAAATCCGTTGATAAGCATATGCTTCCGATGTAGCTTTTTTTCAAAAAGCTTTAGGCGAACGCTTCGCTTCTCCAAATGAATTCTGTCTTCTCCGTTAACGTGTAATCTTAGACTTCGTTCTAAAACTATAATTACCTTTAATCCTATTCCTCCAGAAAAACAAGGCCGATAAAGTCTTCCAGCTCAAGGTTGCCGAAGTAGTGTTTTACATCCAGGCCCTCAAGTGCAGTCCGCACCTCGGATTCCTCATAACGCTTGCCGCGCAGCATATCTTCGATATCCGCCACATCGCCTACGCCGAAGAAGTCGCCGAAGATTTTGATATCTTCAATTCGTCCATCCTTGATGTTCATGCGCAGGTCAATAATGCCGACAGGGAATTTGCGGGTATGCTTCACATTGCTTTCTGGAGACAGACCATAGTTCCAGTCCCAGTTGCTATAACGCTCGGCAGAGATTTCCTTGATCTTGTCCCAGTCTTTCTCTGTGAGTGTATATTGCGGGACGTCTTGCGGCTCCATCCGGAAAATGTGACGCAACAGCTCATCGCGGAACTGTTCAATCGTTAGGTTACTGTCGATCAGGTCACGAATGTTGGCCACCCGGCTGCGGACGGATTTGGTACTCTTGGATTTGAATTTCTCGGGATTCACGTTCAGGGATGCCTGAACATGATCCAGATTCAGATTAAACATCAATGTCCCGTGACTGAACATACGTCCGCGTGTGGAGAATTGGGCATTACCTGAAATTTTCTTTTCTCCCACTTGAAGATCGTTACGGCCGGTCAGTTCTGCATTGACTCCAAGTTCCTGCAAGGCTTCAACCACAGGCTGGGTGAATTTGCGGAAGTTGTGGAAGGATTGACCGTCATCGGCTGTAATAAAACTGAAATTTAGGTTGCCGAGGTCGTGATAAACTGCTCCGCCTCCCGAGAGACGACGGACAACCTGCACACCGTTATCCTGCACGTATTCGATATTAATCTCTTCAATGGTATTCTGGTGTTTTCCGATAATAATGGACGGGCGATTGATGTAGAACAGCAGGTAGCTGTCATCCTCCATCGGCAGATGCTTCAGAATATACTCCTCAATCGCGAGGTTTACAGACGGATCTGTAATGCCCTGGTTATCAACAAACAGCATGGTCATTCCTCCATTAATATATGTGAGGGATTTTGAGATCCCTTATGTAGTGATGCTGTGAGAACTGAAATTCCTTCTCTATTGTAAACGAATTGTGGATGGGACACAAAGGAATTAGGACAAGTTTGCCGGGATTGGAAGGAACACACCCAAAACGGGATTGACCCGTACCTCCCACGCCATCCATAATAAAAAGGACATGTAGAAAGGGTGACGGAAGAATGACCGATTATATTGAAGTTTTCGGACATGGCGGTGACGTGGAGACGGCCGCATCCCGTTTTGGAGGGAACGCTGCGGATTTCCTCGATTATAGCGCAAACATCAATCCGTTGGGCCCGCCAAAGGAAGTGTTGGAGGCTTTGGAGCGAGGATTGCAGTCGGTTCTTCGCTATCCTGATCCGGGTCATCGAGGGTTCAAATCATTACTCAGTGAACATTTGGGTGTGCCACAGGACCATATTTCGGTAGGCAATGGCGCTGCTGAGAGCATGGCGTTGATCTTGCTCGGACTTGCTCCGCAGAAGGTCGGCACAGTGGAACCAGGATTTTCAGAATATCGTTCTTTAGCGCGACAATTCGGTGCGGAAGTCCAGCATGTGGAGGGACGAGAGGAGCTGGAGTGGCGTGCTGAACCTGAGGACATTGAACAACTGTTAGAACAGGTAGACCTGCTGTTTCTCGGTCAGCCCAACAATCCAAATGGCGTACAGTATTCGGTGGAGGTATTGCATCGTCTGGCTCGCAAAGCAGAGAAAACAGGTACTGTCCTGGTCATCGATGAGGCATTTATGGATTTCATTCCTGAATTAAGACGACAATCTCTTGCACCCAGACTGGACGAATATCCACAGGTGATCATTATTCGATCAATGACGAAGTTTTACGCTATTCCGGGTCTGCGTCTGGGATATGCGTTGGGACGTCCGGAATGGATTCGTGCGATGACGAAGAAACAGGTAACCTGGAGTGTGAATGGATTAGCATTGATTGCAGGTGAAGCCTGTCTGCGCAGCGGAGAAAGGTTCGAACAGGACACACTGGCACAGATCGCACGGGAACGTGCACGTTTAACGGAAGGCTTGGAGTCGTATGGTTGTGTGGTAACACCGGGGGAAGCGAATTTTATTTTGGTGCGACTGCCAGAACCTTGGACTGCGGCATCCATGCAGGCAGCGCTGGGCAAGCGTGGCATTCTGATCCGTAGCTGTGCCATGTATCCAAGACTTGGTGAACGACATGTACGCTTGGCAGTTAAGGACGCAGAAGCCAATGAGCGCTTACTCGAAGTGTTAGGAAGTGTAATGGGGCAGCCACATCTCAATAGACACATGATCGGAGCAGGGGGAACGTGCGATGACACTGCCGTTTTATAATTACTACAAGAATGCACAGGCAGGCGAGAACGAATACCGTTCCTCTTCGTGGCCCGGGCTGAAGATTACTGCACACGATCAACATATCAGAGCTGCAAGTCCTTCTGTTGCAAATGCACTTTCCAGTGCGGTATATGGTGGCGGGATGCTTGAACTGAATCGGATATTTAACATCTATGTGGATCGGCATTATCGCTGTGATGATCCTCCTCGTGATATCGAACGTTCTCTGAATGAATGGAAGGAGCAGCCTGATCAATGTGCGGGATTGCTGACTGCGGTTCGACTGGAGCATACCTCCATTCAGGAATATACAAGTGAAGAATTCGGAATTCTGTGTTGTACAACAGCCGGGGTGTCCAATGCTGCGCGGGCAGGTTCCGTAAGAACCGTATTTGATACGGAGGGAAACGAGACTGTTGCTGTAAGACCTTTAAAATCCACAACCCAATCTCAAATCATGAAGCCTTACGTCCCAGGCACGATTAACGTCCTGTTATGGTTGAACGGACGCATGACATCTGGTGCAATGGTGAATGCGATCCAGACTGCGGTGGAAGCCAAAGCGGCGGCGCTGGCTGATTTCGGTGTTGTGGACTCGGAGAACGGGCTGCTGGCCACAGGGACGACAACGGATGCTATTGTACTTGCAGTCAGTCAGGTGCATGAGCACAAACCGCTAATTGCTTATGCGGGAACAGCTACGGTTATTGGTGCAGCCATCGGCAGGTTGGTGTATGACACGATCACGGAAAGCCTGCAAGCAGGACAGCAGTGGAAAGAGAGGAACAGGGTGAAATGACATTTCAGATAGGGCAACTGGCCTCCTGGCCGTTTTGGACGGGAATGGCGGGTGCCTGGATTATGATAGGGGCTTACATACTTGATCGATGCATCGGTGATCCACGCTGGATTCCTCATCCGGTGATCGGCATGGGGAAGGCCATCTCTGCGCTAGAGCGTAGTATTCGTTCCCGTGTGAGCACGGATTCCGGGCTGAAGAGAGCCGGTCTATTATTTCCGTTTCTAATTGCGGGTGGGGCGTTTGTAATTACTTGGGCATTCGTATATGTGATGGGTCTCATTCATCCCGTCGTAGCGGTAGTGGCTGAAATTGTGCTTATTGCGACTACCATTGCTTCCAAAGGGTTAAAGGATGCAGGGATGGAGGTGTATCACCATCTGATTCAGAAGGATTGGCCTGCTGCAAGACGTTCACTTGGCATGATTGTTGGACGTGACACAGCTCATCTGGATGAACCGGAGGTTGTGCGAGGAACGGTGGAGACGGTAGCGGAGAATATTGTGGATGCCATCGTGTCCCCTTTGTTCTATGCGTTAATTGGTGGCGCGCCACTTGCGATGGCCTATCGTGCCGTGAATACATTGGATTCCATGGTTGGTTATAAAAATGAGAAGTACTTGCATCTCGGCTGGGCTTCCGCCCGTCTGGACGATTGGGCAAACTGGCTTACCGCACGGCTTACCGCCATCCTGCTAATCGTGGGCGCATGGGTCATGAGACTGGATGCCAAAGGCGCAGCACGTATGGTGACCCGGGATGCCAGATTGCATCCAAGTCCGAATAGTGGTTTTCCCGAATCGGCGGTGGCCGGAGCACTGGGGATCAGACTTGGTGGACATAATGTGTACCATGGCGTAGCTTCTTTTCGTGCCTATATGGGTGAGGCAACACGTCCGATGGCAGCAGAGGATATTGTGCGAACGACACGTCTCATGTTCTGGTCGGCGGGTTCTTTTGTAATCCTGTGTACATTGGTAACGCTTGGGATATGGCTCGCTGGAGGTACGTTGTTATGGAAGTAACTAAAGGGCAGAATGGATCACAGCAACGAAAAAACATTCTGTTTATACGTCATGGCACAACGGCGTGGAATGTGGAAAAAAAATATCTGGGGCATACCGATATCGCTTTGCTGCCTGATACAGAAAGAGAACTGGATTCGCTACGCGAGCAATTAAGCAACGTCTCGTGGGATGCGGTATATTGCAGTAATCTGCTCCGTTGTCAGCAGACGCTGGCAATGACCGGGCCCCATTTATTAGGGCATGTGAAGCTGGACCCACGTCTGCGAGAGGTTGATTTTGGTCAATGGGAGGGGATGACGTACGTTCAGCTCAAGGACAACCAACAGTACCGGGACTGGATCGATGCTCCGCAGGATATCACCCCGCCTGAGGGGGAGTCATGGCAAGCGTTCACTGCGCGGATCGATTCATTTCTGCAAGAGTACATATGGTCGGATGGTTCGTCCATGTTCTCTCCTGAGTCAGGCGTGCCCACCATTATTGTAGTCACCCACGGCGGTGTGATTCGGTATGCTTTATCCCGACTCATTGCCGATCTGGGATTCTGGGATACGCAGGTGATTCCGGGGCAAGCGATACAAGTGCGGCTGGAACAACATGGAGATCAGTGGGCTGGCGAGAGGGTGACTTTTCCGGCAATCGGGTTGTAAGGATGTGCAATATAACCTATAATCACAACAGAAGTGTGACAGCACTGTAGTTTCGTGTGACAGGCAATAATGCCTGCATACGAATGCAGATTGCTCACTTGAATGGTTAATCCATATCAGCGACCAAGGGTCCCGCGTGCATGCAGTAATGGTTCATGGCTATATCCAGTCATGGATGGCATACGGGTGAAATAGGGAAGCCGGTGCAAGTCCGGCACGGTCCCGCCACTGTAAATCAGGAACAATTCCTGTAAGTCAGGTTACCTGCCCTGGACGTTCAAACCGGTGTTCCTTCGAGGAAAGGACAGCGTTTCGGGCAGTTCTATGTGCGTGCACAACAATATGTTGAACACGTACAGATCGCCATATGCGAGACGTCATCCCTGATCCTGATGTAAGGATTAGGGATTTTTTATTGTTCATATAAGATGAACCAGACATTTACACATTAACGAAGAGTGCAGAACCGATCGGAAGATGGTACTGCAATCGGAGTGGACTTGTGTAAAATGGATGGGTTTAACTTATACAGGAACACCAAGGCAAGGGTACTAAAGCTCGAGCACGATGCAAGAAAATAGTACAAATAGAGAAGGGGAGAATAACAGAATGAATTTCAAGAATTGGAAAAACGTAGCGTCCCTGCTGAGTGCAGCGGCACTGGCACTGGCTTTGGCCGGATGCGGTAATGCAACAACGAACGAGGGCACAGGTACTTCACAGCAACCGGCACAGGAGCAGTCCCAAGGCCAGGCGCAGACGGATCTCAAAACACAATATCCACTTACAATTACCGATGCAACGGGTGAATCGTTCACATTTGAAAAGGCACCAGCCAAAATCGTATCCGTGTCTCCAGCTGAGACCGAAACGCTATTCGCGCTTGGATTGGACGAGCAGATTGTAGGGGTATCCGACTATGATGATTATCCTGAAGCTGCAACAACCAAAGCGAAAATGGGCGGCGTGTCCAAGCCGAACGAAGAGTCCATCATTGCCGCTGAAGCCGATATCGTATTTACAGGTATTTCGATGAGCGAAGATGCAGTGAAGAAGCTGCGTGATCTGGGTATCACCATTTTTAAAACCGATCCAAAATCGATCGATGATGTAATGAACAATATCGAAACTTTCGGTAAAATCACGGATCATCAAGAAAAAGCTCAGGAGATCATCACACAGATGAAACAGGATGTGACTGTTGTAGCTGAAGCGGTGAAGGCAGTTAAACCGGAAGAGAAGAAAAATGTATACGTTGAATTCTCCCCAGGCTGGACTGTGGGTAAAGGCGAATTTATGGATGAACTCATTACTGTAGCCGGTGGTAGCAATATTGCTTCGGACAAAGAGGGCTGGTATGAAATTAATGAAGAGAACGTAATTGCCTCCAACCCGGATGTGATTCTGTATGCAAATGATGTCATTGATGAAAACTCCAAAACACTGGATCAGATCATTAAAGCTCGCAGTGGCTGGGATCAAATCACGGCTGTGAAGAACGATGCAGTCATTGGCCTCGATGCGAATCTGCTCAGCCGTCCAGGACCACGAGTAACTGAAGGTCTGAAAGAAGTAGCCAAAGCGATCTATCCTGACCTGTTCCAATGAGTAAAAAACTGGCCGTGTACGCATCAGCAGGGATTGTACTGCTTGTGTTAACCGTGCTCATCTGCACGGGCATCGGTTCGGTTTCCTTGCCTATTCGTGACATTGCGGGTATCCTGCTTCATCACTTGCCATGGATCGGAGACTGGATCACGCCGGACTGGAGTGCAGCAGCCGAACAGATTATATGGAAGGTCAGATTCCCGCGTGTACTGCTTGCTGTACTCGTGGGAGCATCGCTGGCGATTGCCGGTGCGGGATTCCAGGGGGTTCTGCGGAACCCGCTGGCAGACCCGTTCACGCTGGGCGTATCATCCGGTGCTTCAGTGGGTGCAGCCTTCTTGATTTTCTTCGGATTGCAGTATGCACTGATTGGTATCTGGACGTTGCCGCTGGTAGCTTTTTTGACGGGTGTACTCACATTATGGTTCGTCATGTCCCTGGCTCGTGAAGGGCGCAAAATACCAACACACAGTCTGATTCTGGCTGGTGTCGTGATGCAAAGTTTCTTGGGAGCGGTGGTTTCCTTCCTGTCGACCATGTCGAAACAGACCATTAATGAAATTATATACTGGACGATGGGAAGTCTGGCTCTGCGTGGGTGGTCGTATACGGCCATCCTTTTCCCGTATTTTCTGTTAGGTCTAATCTTTCTCTGGAGCCGTGCACGTTCCTTGAATGTTCTTGCGCTGGGAGAACGTCAAGCTGCGCATATCGGGGTTGGCGTTGATCGGTTGAAGTTGTCCGTGCTTGCTGTGGGAACACTTCTTACCGCAGGAGCAGTCTCTGTATCCGGTGTTATTGGCTTCGTTGGATTGGTGATTCCGCATATGCTTCGGCTGCTTGTGGGGCCTGACTATCGATTGCTGGTGCCTTTATCCGCCATTGGTGGGGCCATCTTCATGGTATGGGCAGACACCATTGCCCGATCCTTACTGGCGCCGACTGAAATTCCGCTTGGTGTGGTGACGGCCTTTGTAGGTGCACCATTCTTCGCTTACCTGTTACAACGGAACAAAAAACTGCGGAAGGGGATGATGCCATGAGTGGGGATTTGGGCGAACCGCTAATCGCAGTTACCGGGGCAGGTAAAATGTATGGCAGTCATCAAGCCTTGGACGCGGTGGACTGGCAGGTAACGGAGGGGGACTGGTGGGGTGTCGTTGGTCCAAATGGCAGTGGTAAGTCTACCCTGCTCCAGCTCCTTGCTGGAACGGAGCAGTCAAGCGCGGGCAGCATACGTATTGATGGCCGGGATATTGTCTCATACAGTCGGAAAGATCTGTCACGCATGATTGCCGTGTTACAACAGGATGGTCTGCCTGCAATTTCCTATCCAGTAAGGGATGTCGTGGAGATGGGGCGTTATCCATACCAGAATTGGCTTGGGCGAGAATCAGCAGATGGAGCGGCTGTGGTTGACCGGGTACTGGAAGAATTGGGATTGACCGATATGGCTGAAAGGCCTTTGGATGCACTTAGTGGAGGACAGCGTCAGCGGGTGGCACTCGCCAAGGTCATGGCACAGGAACCACGGTTATTATTGCTGGATGAACCCACTACGTTTCTGGATATCAAATATCAATTGCAATTTATGGAGTTATTATCGACATGGCGGCAAAAGAATCGAATTACGATTGTGGCTGTGCTGCATGATCTGAATCTGGCTGCGCAGTTCTGCGATCACATTCTGGCGCTGCGAGAAGGCAAAGTGGTGGGGAATGGAACGCCCCATACCTTGATGACCGAGAACAATATTCAGGACATCTTTCGCGTGAAACCTGCGATGGTGATTCATCCTGACAATGGAATACCTCAGCTCTTGCTGCGGCGGGAGAAGGAATGAATGAAGCGGGGCAACCCCTATTTTGAAAAAGGAAGTGCTGGTTGTATGAATAATGAACAGGTGTTGGAACAGTTACTGGGTCGGATCGTGGGTCCTAATGAAGAAGTTGCGGCGGAGGCTTCCGCACATGTGGATTCATTGACGAAACCACCCGGCAGTCTGGGGAAGCTGGAACAGCTGGTTATTCGTCTTGCAGGAATCACTGGCAAGGCTCGTCCACATTTGGATCGCAGAGCCGTCATTGTCATGGCCGCAGATCACGGCGTGGTGGCGGAAGGTATCAGTGCTTTCCCAGCCGAGGTAACGCCGCAGATGGTCCTTAATTTCCTGGCTGGAGGGGCTGCTGTCAATGTGCTTGCCCGCCACGCCGGAGCCGATGTAATCTGTGTGGATATCGGGGTTAATGCCGATCTGGAACATCCTGACCTGCTTTCCCGCAAAGTTCGTAAAGGTACGGCCAACATGGCTAAGGGTGCCGCAATGACTCGTGATGAAGCGATTCAGGCTATTCTTGCAGGAGTCGACGTGGTATCGGCAGAGGTGACAAAGGGAACGCAGTTGTTCGTTACTGGAGAAATGGGGATTGGCAATACAACCGCGAGTGCAGCGGTGATGTGTGCATTAACCGGGATCGCCCCAGCTTCAGCGGTTGGGCGAGGAACGGGTATTGATGATGCGGGTTTACAGCGTAAAGCCGCGGTGGTTAGCCAGGCACTGAGCGTGAATTCCCCAAATAGGGAAGATGCACTGGACGTACTTTGTAAAGTGGGTGGACTGGAGATTGCCGGACTGACGGGTGTCATTCTTGCTGCAGCTGCGAACGGATGTCCTGTTGTTGTGGATGGATTCATCTCCACTGCTGCCGCATTGATTGCAAGAAAGCTTGCTCCCGTGAGCACGGCTTATATGATTGCTTCTCATACTTCACATGAAAGTGGACATGCAGCTCTGCTTCGTGAGCTTGATCTGAAACCGATGCTGGATCTGGATATGCGGTTGGGCGAAGGAACCGGAGGTGTGCTTAGTCTTCATCTGATTGATGCAGCCTGTCTTCTTTTGAATGAGATGGCGACCTTTGCAAGTGCAGGGGTATCGAATGGAACGAACAAGGCTTCGGATGCCGAGGTGGACGCAAGCGAGGGTGATGTAGCAGACTCTGATGTTACAGGTGCTTCGACGGTTCAAGGAGAGGTATCGCTATGAGTGTGTTGGTGACGGGTGGAGCGCGCA
This sequence comes from Paenibacillus sp. SZ31, assembly GCF_012912005.1. Lineage (GTDB taxonomy): Bacteria > Bacillota > Bacilli > Paenibacillales > Paenibacillaceae > Paenibacillus. The sequence goes on along the minus strand of NZ_JABBEA010000001.1, from coordinate 990,535 downwards.
GTGGTAAAAGTTCGTTTGCCGAGCGCCTATGTATGCAACGTTCCTCTGAGGCTTGGTATGTGGCTACGGCTCAGGCATATGATGACGAGATGCGCGATCGTATAGGTCTACATCAGAATCAGCGTGAGGCATCAGGTTATCTATGGCATACGTTGGAGGAACCACTTGCATTACCGGCACTCATTACACGTATGGGAGAAGACCATACGGGTACGTCTGCACCCACGATTCTGGTCGATTGTCTGACGCTCTGGTTGACCAATGTTCTGCTTGCACATGAGCACGAAGATGAGCAGATTTTGCAAGATCATATGGATGCACTGGTGGAAGCAATCCAGTCTTACCCGGGGCTGCTCGTGCTTGTCACAAATGAAGTGGGGGACGGTATTGTCCCGGAGTATGCGCTTGGGAGAAAATATCGGGATCTGGCGGGCATATTGAATCAGCGGATTGCAGCCATATGTCGTGAAGTGTTCCTGGTGACTGTAGGTATTGCGATTGAGCTGAAAAGCAAGGAGTATCGTTTATGACCGATCTTACTCATCAACGTAAACATGCGGCTGCGGCCGCTTTTCAATTTTTATCCCGATTTCCGGTAAAAATGCAGATTGACTTCGTCCCGTCGCTACTGCGGGAAAGTGTCGTGTTTTATCCACTGGTGGGTGCAACAATTGGAATATGCGTTTGGCTCGCAGGGGCCTTAACGGGTGCGGTACTTCCCGCCTTTCCCGCTGCCGTATTAACCTTAACAATATGGGTATGGCTCACTGGCGGCCTTCATCTGGATGGCTGGATGGATACGGCAGATGGACTACTCAGCTATCGTACACGTGAGCGGATGTTGGAAATCATGAAGGACAGCCGTGTAGGAGCTATGGGCGTGATCGCCTGCGTCCTACTGCTGATGATGAAAGCAGCGCTGATCGCCGATTTTATCGCACGTGGCAACTGGATCTATGGTGCGCTGTTGATCTTGCCCATGGTCTGGAGTCGTTGGTTCATGGTGTATGCCATCTCAGCCTGGCCGAATGCACGTGGAGATGATGGACTTGCAGTATTATTCAAGGGATTGGGTGAGCGTAAGGAAGTTCAGCGAGCACGCAGCTCTGCGGTTGGGTTGACCCTTCTTGCGGGTGTAATTACGTTTGTTGCTGTATGGATATTTGGGCCGGATATAGGCACCGCAGATGCCATGGTGAGTAGCCTGGGAACATTGCCATGGTGGTTGTATCCTGTGACGGCTGTCATTGTTGTACCTTTTGCGTGTTACATCATTGGTAAATTCGTTGCTGCACGCATCAGTGAAAGGCTGGGCGGACTTACAGGAGATACGTACGGAGCGATGAATGAGCTGCTGGAAGCGGCTTTACTCACCGTGCTTAGTGTGCTTCAGGGACTCTTTTGGCTGTGAAAAACGCAAGGAATGAGTAAGGTGAGACACTAACAGGAGACTGAGGTGATGGTGCATGGAAGATACGCCTGTACAACAACCGGCGGCAGTACTCATGCTGCAAGGGACGGCATCAGATGTGGGGAAAAGCGTGATTACGACGGCGCTGTGCCGTATATTCAAGCAGGATGGCTTCAAGCCAGCCCCGTTCAAGTCACAGAACATGGCACTGAATTCCTACGTAACGGAAGACGGCAAGGAGATTGGCCGGGCCCAAGGCGCGCAGGCAGAAGCCTGTGGTATTGAAGCAACGACGGATATGAATCCGATCCTCATCAAGCCGGTGCGCGATATGCATTCGCAGATCGTGGTACACGGTGTACCTTTTGCCCAGATGAGCGCATCAGATTATCGGCAGAAGTTCCTGCCTGAAGCGAAGCAGACGGTCATGGATGCGCTGAACCGGTTGCGGGACACCTATGATGTGGTGCTGATGGAAGGAGCAGGCAGTCCTGCGGAGATTAATCTGAAAGACCGGGATATCGTCAACATGAATCTGGCAGGTTGGGCCGATGCTCCAGTCATTCTGATCTCTGATATTGATCGGGGCGGCGTATTTGCTTCCATTGTCGGTACACTGGAGCTGCTAGAGCCACATGAGGTCGAGCGTGTAAAAGGTTTTATCATTAATAAGTTTCGCGGCGATCTGTCCCTGTTGCAGCCCGGACTAGACTGGCTCGAAGAACGGACAGGCATTCCAGTATTGGGTGTATTGCCTTACATAAGAGATATTCAGATTGAAGCAGAGGATTCAGTGGTTCTGGACTCTATGCGTCATGGAAAATCCGGCAAGACAGAGTTGGATCTGGCGGTGATCCGATATCCGCGAATTTCCAACTTTACAGACTTCGATGCACTTTCCCGTGAACCGGATGTGAATGTGCGTTACGTGACTTCGCCAGAGGAATTGGGAAGTCCTGATGCCATTCTTCTACCGGGTACGAAGGATACGATAGGTGATCTGGCTTTCCTGCGTGAGTCTGGACTGGAGCAAGCGATTGCCAGCCAGACCGAACGTGATAACGTTCAGCTCGTAGGGATATGTGGCGGATACCAGATGCTTGGAAGACATCTGAAGGACCCGTTTGCAGTAGAGGCGAATCAGATCCAGGAAGCGAAGGGACTCGGTTGGCTCCCGCTATCGACAACATTTCTTCAGGAAAAGCAGACGGTGAGGGCTTCCGGACGGGTGCAACTTCAGAATCCGATTCGTCTGTATGGTGAAGCAGATGTGGAAGCATCTCCACTACCTATTAACGGATATGAGATTCATATGGGTGTTACGGAGTGCCACGAACCTGAAAGTGTAACCGCACTATTTGAAATCTCCCATCCAGGTGGTGAAGCATTCCATGAAGGCTGGGGCACAGTGGATGGCAGCGTATGGGGAACCTATCTGCATGGTTTGTTTGAAAGTGATCAATTCCGACGTTCGTGGCTTAATGGTTTGCGTGAAGGAAAGGGACTAGCTCCACTTCAGGAGACATATAGTGCACATGAACGTAAAGAGAATGAGTTCGATAGGGTAGCCGAATCATTGCGGTCCTCATTGGATATGAAGCGTGTGTACGAGATTATGGGTGTTCAGGCACCGGAGTAAGTTGTTATACATAAATACCCCCATGTCCGACAACCCGTTTTCTAGAAACGGAATGTTAGCGGCATGGGGGTATTGCATATCCTATGACTAAATGGGGTTTAAAACAGGGAATGATGGGTTAATGGTATACCTGTTAGTTTATTTTGAAATTCTTCATAGCGGATTGCAGTTCTACAGCTTGTTCATGCAGATGCCGTACCGTATTCGAATGTGAATCCATCTCGCTGAGCTGAAGATCTGCTGTTGAAGCAATCTGTAGCATGCTCTCACGGGATTTGGACGTAATCTGTGCCGTTTCTTCAACAGATGCACTCACTTCTTCTGCACCAGCGGATACTTGTTGCGTAGAAGCCGAGACAGTCTGGATGGTCAGGTTGACGTTCTGAATCAGTTCATTCAGTTGCTGGAAGGCTGAACCTGCCTGTTGAACGACAGTTGTACCTGAACCAATCTCTTTGGTTACGCGATTCATGGCGTCAACTGAGCGTTCAGCGTCTTCACGAATGGTACCCAGATAATCCGAAATTTCCTCGGTGGCTGTCTTGGATTGCTCCGCAAGTTTGCGAACTTCTCCGGCAACGACAGCGAATCCGCGTCCGTGCTCTCCAGCACGTGCTGCTTCAATGGAGGCGTTGAGTGACAGCATGTTAATCTGTTTGGTAATTTCAAAAATGGAAGCAACAATGGTGCCGATGGCTACCGAACGTTCATTCATGGTCTCAACATACCGCAACGATTCGCTTGCGGTATGTCCTACACGTTCCATCTGCTCAACGGCATTCTGAGCCAGTCGGTTACCATTAACCGCCTCATTCGCTGCTTCGCCAATTTGCTCAGACACTTCAGCAGAAGAAGAAGCGATATGCATGATACCCTGCGTAATTTCTTCCATGGCTCTGGCGTTCTCGGATGCACTGGAAGCAATACTGATGCTGCCTTTTTCTGCATCTTCAGCAGAGCGGCTGGAGTTACGAACCATACCGGACATCGATTCAACCCGCTGAAGCAGGTCATTGGAGCCTGACACAACTTCATCGGACGTGGACAAGGCACGGCTAATCATTTCTTTCAGGTTATGCGTCATCGTCTGGAAGCTTGCGGCAAGCTGGGCAATTTCATCTTTACCTTTGATCTCTAGCTCAGCGGTCAGATCGCCTTGGGATATTTGTTTACTATGTTGAACGAGCTTGATGATGGGTTTGGTTACTCTTTTGATCATACTAGTTGAGATAAGCCAGCCGAGCACGAAGACTAATGCTGTAATTCCAAGACATAACCAGAAGACCTGAGTAATCTTGTCTTGAATGAACTGGGCGTCCATGCTTACAGCCATAATCATATTACTTCCTGCGATTGGCATAAAGGCTGCTTTATGTACACCGAAGGAATCGGAGTAGACCTCGCTGATTACCATTTGTTTGTTCTCGATCGCTGCATTCATTGTGGGTTCTACATTAATTTCATCTTGGGCTTTCATGCCTGAGGAAGAGTTGGCAACCACCACTTTGGCTGATCCATCTTGAATGGCAACAATGTATGCGGCATCCAGATTGTGTTCTTTTGCTTTATCTGCCAGATACGATTCTACGGTCATAGCAGCACCTTCGGAACCGGCTCCACCACTCTGTACCTGTAGAATCTTTGAAGCAGAGGTATTCTTGTATATATCCTGAATGGACGTGTTTAGGACTTTATCGAACTGCGGGAGCACGTAACTTTGAATAATATTCATCGATACGGCATAAAAACTGATACTGAACAACAGGGAAGCAACCAGCAAGACGAGGAACAAAGTGCCTCTAATTTTACCGGCAACGGTGCGATTACGAAACATAGAATCATCCTTTCACGTCATGTTCATTAACATTGTCGCTTTTCCGTTATCATAAGACCTATATACCAATGAAGAAAGGCCTAATTTATACGTTGAGAAAACTTGGGAATAAGCGGATATACCTATATTACAGAATTAACCGGAGGTTGAATAGAACAATTTTCACGATTTGGTGTATTTTTTTCAGAAATAGATTAATCTGTTACATGCATATTACATAATATCAATTAATACCTACCAGAATAGTTTGATATATGGTATATTGTAAAATGTCTTGTTGGTCGTATAAAAAATAGAAGAGAAAATCGGATAAGTTCCGGTTACACATGTTGAGGAGGATTTATAGTAATGGATACTTTTCTAGTCATTTTGAATGTAGTGATCATGCTGGCATTTTTGGGTGTGCTCTACTGGATGCAGAAGAAACATATTTCCTTTACGAAACGCGTATTTGCGGGTTTGGGTATGGGGGTTGTATACGGTGTAATTCTTCAATTGATCTATGCATCCGGCTCTGATGTCATCACGAAGTCGGTCGATTGGTTCAATCTGGTTGGTTCAGGATATGTTCGTTTGTTACAAATGGTCGTGATTCCATTGATTATGGTATCGATCATCTCGGCTATTATGAATCTGAAAGGCAAGCAAAACCTCGGTAAAATGAGTGTCTCCATTATTGCGATCCTGTTGATCACAACGGCGATTGCCGCAGGAGTCAGCATTGTAACGAGTCTTGGCTTCAACCTGACTTCGATTGAGATCGAGGGTGGAGATCGGGAACTTGCACAAGGACAACGCATGGAGGAACGTCTTGTTGATGTACAGGATCAGACGATTCCACAGCAAGTGCTGGAATTCATTCCTTCGAATCCATTTGCGGATATGACTGGAGAACGTCGTACATCTACGCTGGCGGTTGTTATTTTCTCCGCGTTCATCGGTGTTGCTGTACTTGGACTGGATCGCAAAAAACCACAGCAGGCGGAAACATTCCGAGGCATGGTTAATGCGGTATATGCGGTAGTTATGCGGATTGTAACGTTGGTACTTCGATTGACGCCATACGGTATCTTGGCCCTGATTACGAAGGTAACGGCGACCACGAATCCAGATGAAATTCTGAAGTTGATCAAATTCGTTGTCGCATCCTACGTGGCGTTGCTCGTTATGTTCATCATTCACTTGATTATCATTGCGCTGTCTGGCTTCAACCCACTGACGTATCTGAAAAAGGTTCTGCCAACACTGGTATTTGCCTTTACGTCCCGTTCAAGTGCGGCAGCCATTCCGCTGAATGTAGAGACACAGACGAAGAAATTGGGCGTATCGGACGGGATTGCGAACCTGTCTGCAAGCTTTGGTGCTACGATTGGGCAAAACGGCTGCGCCGGGATCTATCCGGCCATGCTGGCGGTGATGATTGCTCCAACGGTCGGAATCGATCCGCTGAGCTGGGACTTCATTGTGACTTTGATCCTCGTAGTTATGATCAGTTCGTTTGGTGTAGCTGGAGTCGGCGGCGGGGCAACCTTCGCTTCCCTGATCGTATTGTCCACCATGAACCTGCCGGTAGCCTTGGCAGGATTGCTGATTTCCGTTGAACCGCTGATCGACATGGGTCGTACAGCATTGAACGTGAACGGGTCCATGACTTCTGGACTTGTAACCAGCAAAATTTTGAAAGAAAATGATCAAGACACCTTCAATGATCAAAGCCGTGAACTGGATTCAGCTGTTCAGGTGTAATACAGAATGGATCAGGTAGAGGCTCATATAAGAGCCAAAGCCATCTACAGTTCAAGCAAGTAAAGCCGTCCTTCGGAGAAATCCGGAAGGCGGTTTTTTTGTAGCAATCGCACCATACCTGTGCTCGGTGTGCGAAGTCGTCTACTTTTTGTTACACGTGGTAAGAGAGATGGAGGTAGGAAGAACGTAGTATGGTCGAGAGAGACAAAGGAGTTATATAAAAGGGACTGGGAGTCACTGTAGGTAGGCTTGGGGTTATTTAGTGCTGTTCAAGGGACGAGAAATGTGGTAGAGTATTCATGTTTTGGCCCTGAGCCAAACCGCGGTTCGTAACCATCCCGCGTAATCAAAACTAGGAAGGCAGTGTATGTATTTATGTTTAATTTAGGGTGGGGAGCGGTATTCGTTCTCGTAACTTATGGATTTTTCCTATTGTGTTACCGCTTGTTCGGTAAAAAAGGTCTCTATGCCTGGATTGGTGTGGCTACGGTTATAGCCAACATTCAGGTGACCAAAACGATAGATATCATGGGGATCGTGCTGACGTTAGGCAACACGATGTATGTCAGTATGTACCTGACCAGTGACCTTCTCAATGAGAAGTATGGATCGGGTGAAGCGCGGAAGGCCGTATGGTTCGGATTCTTCACGTTGATCATGACGACGGTTCTGATGCAGATGGTGTTGTTCTTTGATCCGGCACCGACGGACTTTGCACAGGAATCCATGGCGAAGCTGTTCGGTCTGCTGCCACGTTTGGCACTCGGAAGTCTGACCGCGTATTTCATCAGTCAGTTCCTGGATGTGCGACTGTTCAGCTGGCTACGTAAGGTAGCGCCTGGACGCAATCAGTTGTGGATACGCACGAATGGTAGTTCGATCATCAGCTCATTTGTAGATACACTGGTGTTCTGCACGATCGCGTTTGCGTTCATCTACCCTTGGGACATCTGGCTGGAAATCTTCCTGACCACGTATGTCATCAAATTCGTACTGACTGCGGTCGGAACACCGTTTCTGTATGCTGCACGTAGCTTTAAGTTTAAGGATGAAGCCTAGACCATATTCAAAGAGTATCCCTTAAAATCCCCCTCTGCACAGTCAATTGTAATTCGGACTCTGCAAGGGGATTTTTTATAGAAAACACATTTCCCCGAAACAAGAATAATCCTTTTTACATTTTTATGAAAAAGTTATAATATAAACGACCTGTCGTTATGAGCGTGTATCATTAGCCAACGATGATTTCATACAAAGGGGAATCGCACATGTACTCTACACTGCGTTATAAACTGGAAAGCAATGGAACAACCTATGAGAATGATAGCATTAATGCCTCGTTATTGGTGGAGTTGATCTCCAATCTGGAATTGCAGGAATACGTAGTACTTGAACCTTCGGAGCTGGTGGAGGGAAGTATGTATATGCAGGCTGCTGCGCTTGAGGAACCAGGGCAAATGGTGGCGGAGATTCGTTTGCAGGAAGGTGAGGACGGTTTCCGGCATTACAGCTACAGCACAGCAGATACGACTGTGATTATTCAATGGTTTCTGGATTACTGGGGGAAGCAACAGCTGCCACAGCTGGAATCCTGGCATGATATCACGCATGAGTTTGATTAATGGTAAATGAGTGAGCAGGAATAAGATCACGTAGAATGCAGACGGAGTAATGTAGGATATGCTTCGTATTAATTAAAATCCCGAGACCCATGATATTATGGGTTTGCGGGATTTTGTTTTTGACATAGTTCCAATTGGATTAGTCGGTAAGGATTTGCAGTTCTTTTGGATATGTCGTCAGAACTTCGACACCCGTCTCGGTTACAATTACATCATCTTCGATACGGACGCCGCCTGCTGCGGTATATATGCCTGGTTCAATCGTGAATACGGTACCTTCATTCAGGATGTCCATGTTTTCTCCATGAAGGGAAGGATACTCATGCACGTCGATACCCAATCCGTGGCCTACTCTGTGCATGAAGCGCTCGCCATATCCCGCTTCTTCCGTGACCTGGCGTGCTGCACGATCCACTTCGGCGCAGGTAATGCCTGGCTTGACCACTTGGATGGCAGCTTCGTTCGCTGCGAGCACGGTGTTATAGATGGTTTTGAGTTCAGGTGAGATGTCACCAAAGGCGAATGTGCGTGTGATATCCGAGGCATATCCTCCAGCATAGACACCCATGTCGAACATCAACAGGTCACCATGTTGCAGTTTCCGTTCACCCGGTGTACCGTGTGGCAGACCAGTTTTGGGTCCCGTGAGCACCATGGTATCAAAGGAAGGGCCATCTGCACCCAGTTTCTTCATCTGATACTCCATCTCGGCGACAAGCTCGATCTCGGTTACGCCTGTGCGAACGTGAGTGAGGCCTTGACGCAAAGTTTCTTCAATTAGATGAATGGCGTGACGAATGCGGGTTACTTCATCAGGTGTTTTTTTCACACGCAATGTGCGAAGTAAGGGGCCAACATCTTCAAAGCTGGCAGCACCCAGAGCAGCGGTTAGTTGCTCATAACGTGAGACGGTCACGTATTCTTTTTCGAGACCTACTCTGCCCAGACGGCCCTGATAACGTTCGAACAAAGCGTACGGATTATCCGTATCCGTGTGAGTGGCAATGTTGGATACCGAGGAAGCGGCTGCGGCAGCTTCAGCGTCGAGCGCAGGTACGATCAACAAGGGTTCTTCGCCACGTGCGAGAACTAGGCCAAGGAAACGTTCATGCGGATTGCTCGCAAAGCCAGTTAAATAGTAGATATGTTTCGGATCTGTGATCAGCATGGCGTCCAATCCTTGCCCGGACAGATCGGCTTCAAGACGAGATAAAGGGTTTTGATTCATGAGTGTATATGTCCACCTTTCCATTCATACTATCCTTCTATTATAAAAGATTATGGAGGAATTCCAAACTACAGTGATTTCATATCCTTCGAATCCCTTGAATTCGCCGTTTGAGTGGCTGGTATGAAGGGTAATACAGGGCGAAACCGCTTTACAGAATAATAATAGCACCACAACTATAGAGAACAAAAAAACGATATGCGAAGGGAGATGTAATCATGAATAATCGAGTAACCGTTCCACTGTATGCTTCATTATTAAGTGTGGCACTGTTGACAGCGTCATGCTCTTCAGGTGATCCCTCTACAGGAGGAACAGAACAGACGTCTCAGGGGCAGGGAACAGGTCAGGGACAGACAGCCAATGGAGGCAATGGCAGTGCGAGTGGAAACGAGAGTGGAGCGCAGGGAGAGGCGGTTATTCCGTATCAGGCTTCCGTTCTAGTTGAAGGATTGAATGCACCATGGGAGATTGTGAGTGTGCCTGATGGTCGGATGTTTGTAACGGAGCGCCCTGGTGCAATTCGCATCATTGAGGATGGAAAACTTGCCCCTGAACCACTGATTGAATTCTCAGCTCCGTTTAATGAAGAAGGCGAAGGAGGCCTGTTGGGTCTTGCAGCAGATCCGGACTTTGAGGAGAATGGTTACTTGTATGCGTACCACTCCTATCTGGAAGGCGACGATATTGCCAATCGGGTGTTACGCCTCAAGGTGAATGATGGCAAAGCCGTCATAGATCAAGAGTTGCTTGGTAACATTCCAGGCGGAACGAATCATAACGGTGGGCGGATCAAGATTGGCCCGGACAAGTTGCTCTATATCACGACAGGTGAACGTTATGAACCGGAACTGTCACAGAACGAAGATAGCCTTGGAGGTAAAATATTGCGGATAGGTCTCGACGGATCGATCCCGGCAGACAACCCATGGCCGAATTCGCCTGTATACAGTATGGGACACCGGAACGCACAGGGACTGGCCTGGAATCCGGACAACGGTTATCTCTATTCTACCGAGCATGGTCAGCGGAATCATGATGAGATTAATCGGATTGTAGCTGGTGAGAACTATGGCTGGCCCGAGGTAGAAGGAGACGATGATGACAATGGCGCATATCAGGCTCCGCTTGCACATAGTGGGAATGATACATGGGCGCCGTCTGGTGTAGCTTTTGTTGAAGAAGGACCTTGGGCCGGATCACTGATTGCCGCGAATCTGCGTGGAGAGCAGTTGCTGAAGGTTACTCTGTCGGAAGATGGTACACAAGTTAAACAGGTGGAACCAATCTTCGAAGATGAGTGGGGCCGGATTCGTAATGTGAGTGCTGGTGAGGACGGAAAGTTATACGTGCTTACGAACAATCGGGATGGACGAGGATCACCACGAGATGGGGATGACAAGCTGATAGTGCTTACTCCGGAGAGCTGAGTCAGGAGTAAGGGGAAAGATAGCGTGCACATGTCGTGATGCAATATAAGATACTGCGTGCATACCGTACGCAATAGGAGCTACCATACGGTCAACACCAGTGCAGTAGTAGAAGTACATGGTTAATTAATTAAAGGAGCTGTCCCGTCAAGTTCATGACAAATGGGACAGCTCCTTGATTGTACTGTATGTGTTATCCTAATGCTGAATGCGATACAACGCACAGTGCCGCACTAGTAGAAACAGCGTTAATAGGATGCTTGTGTCATTTCAAAAACACTCACAAGTCCGCGTTCGTTACTTACTCTGCGCTCTCCTTCGCAAGTGTGGCAATGCGCTGAGCGGGATCATTCGTGTACTCTCCACCGTGATAACAGAGAACCTTATTGAGCTTAAGGTTGGTCAGTTTCTTCAGGCTTCGCAGCGCTTCAGGCATGTCCGGTGTCGCGGGTGGCGCAGGGCCAACCAGTTCATCATCAACCACACGAAGTTCATCGGCAGCGAGCAGGAACTGTTGCTCTCCGAAATACAGGCTGATATGACCTGGGGTATGTCCGGGTGTATGAATGACCTGTGTACCGCCTTGAAGGGGTAACAGGTCTCCGTCCGCCAGCGTTCTGCTGATGTTCACTTCCGGCAGCTGCAAGAGTAGTTGGTCTGCCAGTGCCAATACGGGGGCAGACAACAAAGCGCGACGTTCTGGAGTGAATTTGATCAAAGGTTTCTCACCTGTTAGATATGGAATCTCATCGGCATGTGCCCAGATTTCCAGATCAGGGATTTCATCCAGAAGAGCACCCAAGTTACCGATATGATCGATGTCCTGATGGGTAATAATCACACGTTTGACGTCCGAGAGCTGTACATCCTCTTGTTCCAGTGCGGATTGAAGTTCTGCAAATTGTCCAATCATGCCCGTATCTACCAGGGTAACGCCATCTTCGTCATGAAGCATGACGGGGAATATGGGGTTTTTCCCTGAAGGTGTAGGAATATGAAGATGTAGTGCAGTAATCGAAGTTGTTGGATGGCTCATGGTTATCCGGACCGTAGTCCGGTACACCTCCTTTTCTTTTCTAGCGATGATTGTTGTTATTCAGGGCGATTATATTTCAAGTGTTTTCTATATTTTTTTACCGTATGGAGTAGCGCTTCGAACGTTTCTTCTTCATTACTGCCGTCTTTAACGATGGATACAAACGAGAAGTTATCATGAACGAGCTTGTTTCTCGTCTGAAACACCTGACTAAGGGCCTCAGCGAATTGTTCTTTTTCGGATTCAAGGGCAATGAATTCTTTACTAAGTTCGGCCTGGATGATCTCCATATTGGAACGCGCACGGTAGGCAGGAGTTTTCATCAGCTGGGTCGAATTAAACTTCTTCTGATATACCTGTCTATACAATTGATTTAACATTTGTTCAGTAATGGCGCATAGTTCGATGACCAGTGAAGCATATCTTCGGTTTTTGCGTTTTCGGGTGAGCTCACGTGTTTCTTCGTCGTCCAAGATACCGTATTTTTCATAAAGCGTAGAGTCATCTTTCTGCAAGATCTCCTGATATTCCTGTTCGAGTAGTGCGATTTCAAGTTTGGCTTGTCGTTTAACTTTTTTAAAATCTTCTTTGGTCAGCATACTTGTCCTCCCATGGAAACCGAGATGTGATCCTATCATTATCTCATATTGTACGCTGTAGCGCCTCTAATTTCGGAACCTCAGGTTCAGAAGGGAATTACCTCATGTCCATTCAGACAGCAATTGTAACAGGAGCTAACTCAGGTATGGGTTTGGCAACTACCATTGAACTTGCAAGGCAAGGATATCGCGTAATTATGGCATGCCGCAGTGAGAAGCGCGGACAGGAGGCACTTCAGGAAGCTGTGCGTCAGTCCGGCTCTTCTGCAATTGAATTGATGCTGTGTGATCTTGGTGCACTCGAAAGCATACGCCAGTTTGCCCACACATTCCGTGAGCGCCATGATCGCCTGGACGTTCTGGTTAATAATGCCGGGGTGGTTATGGTCAAGCGGAAGGAAACTTCAGACGGGTTCGAACAGAGTATCGGTATTAACCATCTGGGTCATTTCCTGCTGACCTTACTTTTGATAGAACCTCTAAAAGCTGCAAAGCAGGGACGGGTTGTGAACGTTTCGTCAGGGGCTTACAAAGCCGGCAAAATCCACTTCGAAGATCCACATCTGCACAAAGGTTATAATCCGATCAAAAGCTATGCTCAATCCAAATTGGCTAACGTGCTGTTCACTCGTGCATTGGCACGCAAAATGTCGGGTACGTCTGTGAAGGTGAACTGTCTACACCCTGGTGCGGTAGGAACGAGTATTGGCGTAGATCGCAATACCGGATTTGGCACACGCATTATGGCTTTTGTAGGCAAGCTTCCATTCTTTCTGTCCCCTGAAGAAGGGGCGCGAACGGCTGTTTATCTGGCCACAAGCCCTGAAGTTGTCGGCATCACCGGGCGTTACTACTATCAACAGAAAGAGCAGCAGCTGAAGAAACATGCCGTTGATGATGCTTCAGCTGAGCGTTTCTGGACGTGGAGCGAAGAACAGGTGGGGCTAAAGCCTGACGAGAAGTTGTAATTTAACGCAAGCGATTGACCATAGAGTAGAGCCGCTAATTTTTTATACTTTTGCCTTCACAGCTTGTTGGATCATTTCAATAACAGCTTCAATACGTTGGATGCCTTGATCTCCCTGACCGTATGCACGGACAGAGGCGGATGAGGCATTTTTCTCATTCTCACCAAGTACGAGCGAATAAGGCACTTTTTCCATCTGGGCTTCACGGATTTTGTACCCGAGCTTCTCGCTGCGCAGATCTGTTTCTACCCGAATGCCCGCAGCCCGGAGCTGGCTCTGTACTTGGAGTGCATAGTCTGCATAATGATCTGATACAGGTAGGAGTTTCACTTGTACAGGTGCAAGCCAGAGTGGGAACGCTCCTGCATAGTGTTCAGTCAGGATGCCGATGAAACGATCGATGGAACCGTAGATGGCACGATGGATCACGACAGGACGATGTTTCAGACTATCTTCGCCAATGTAAGTGAGGTCGAACTTCTCCGGCATTTGAAAATCAAGCTGGATTGTTCCGCACTGCCAGCTGCGTTTCAGCGCATCGAGGATATGAAAGTCAATTTTCGGTCCATAAAAGGCACCGTCTCCTTCGTTAATGCGATATTCCACGCCTCGACGATCCAGAACATTTTGCAAGGCACGTTCCGCCTGATCCCACAGCTCTTCTGATCCCATGGAATCTTCCGGACGAGTGGACAACTCAATCTTATATTCGAATCCGAAGATATCGTACATACGTCCGATCAGTGAGATCGCCTGATTAATCTCGTCCTCGATCTGTTCTGGCATGACGTAGAGATGGGCATCATCCTGGCAGAACGTCCGTACACGCATCATGCCGTTCAGGGCACCTGAGAATTCATGACGGTGAACCTGACCGAATTCCATCATGCGAATCGGCAATTCGCGGTAGGAATGGAGTGTATTTTTGAAGATCAGCATGTGTCCAGGACAGTTCATCGGTTTCAGTGCAAAAGTCGCATCGTCCACTTCCGAGAAATACATATTGTCCTTGTAATGCTCCCAGTGACCGGATTGCTCCCACAGCCGGTTGTTCATCATGAGAGGAGTCCGAACTTCCTGATAACCTTCCTGCAATTGCAACTCACGGGAGAACTGCTCCAGTTCAGTGCGAACAGTCATACCTTTGGGCAGATAGAAGGGCATGCCGGGCGCTTCTTCGGAGAACATGAACAGTTCAAGCTCTTTGCCAAGTTTACGGTGATCCCGTTTTTTCGCTTCTTCGAGCATGTGCAGGTGTTCATCCAGTTGGGCTTTGTTCGGGAAAGCAGTGCCGTAGATGCGTTGCAGCATCTTATTGTCCGAGTTACCCCGCCAGTACGCACCAGCGACATTCAGCAGTTTGAATGCTTTAATCCGACCAGTGGATGGAAGGTGGGGACCACGACACAGATCAAAGAACTCTCCTTGATCATAGATCGAAAGCTCGGCGTCCTCGGGTAAATCCCGAATAAGTTCAAGCTTGTACGGGTCCTGGATCTCTCCGAAGATACGGAGGGCTTCCTTCCGGTTAACCACCCGGCGACTGATCTTTTCATTTTCCTGAATGATTTTGTTCATTTCCCGCTCGATGGCAGCCAGATCACTGATGGACAAGGCATGCTCCAGATCAACATCGTAATAAAAACCGTCTTCGATTACGGGTCCAATGCCCAGTTTCACTTGATCCGCACCGTAGATGCGTTTGAGCGCCTGTGCCAGCACATGTGCTGCGCTGTGACGGTAACGATACAGGCCTTCCACACTGTCCAAAGTAACGATGACGAGTTCGCAATCCTGCTCAAGCACCCAATCAAGATCGACATTCTGACCATCTACAATACCGCCAATGGCTTGTTTTCCAAGACTTGTGCTGATGGACGAGGCGACCGCACCTACAGTGATGCCTGCTTCGTAAGAACGTATCGCGCCACCTTGCAGACGGACCTCAATGGAATGACTGGATTGTTGCAGATCGTTTGCTTGGCTGTCTAATTCGTTACCTGATTTGTTGCTTGCTGAGTTACTGTTTTCTTGTTTACTCATGTGAACCACTCTCCATTTCTTAAAATGAAAGCGCAAAAAACACCCGTCCCGGAGAAGGGACGAGTGCGCTTGGCTCGTGGTTCCACCCTAATTTGGTTATGGTGCACCCTGATCTCGACCAGCCGCCGTGAACAGGAAACATCATAACCCTCATTGGAATCCGTTATCGGGGATCAGGCGGTGAACTCTACTGGCAGCATGCCAAACATCCGAGGGAAGTTCGAAATGCTGAGGTTCGAGGTCACGGCTGCAGAGGGGTAATTCCGGTCCGTTCGCT
Organism: Paenibacillus sp. SZ31; assembly: GCF_012912005.1. Taxonomy (GTDB): domain Bacteria; phylum Bacillota; class Bacilli; order Paenibacillales; family Paenibacillaceae; genus Paenibacillus. The sequence goes on along the minus strand of NZ_JABBEA010000001.1, from coordinate 974,702 downwards.
GAAGAAGGTTTCACCAATCCCCTCTCTCTCTGGGCAGCACGCAAACGAAATCATGTCTCTGGTCATCGCCAAATATGTTAGATCAACTCATTAAAGTTATCCTGAAATGTGTTGCATTCAATATCAATATATTGGAACAGGTGTTGTTGAGTGTCGATTATATAGACTGAAAATGGAAAGGTCAAGCGGAACATTTTTAATTGGTTTCGGATGGTCCATCCCATATTAAGCGAATGATCGTTCCTTCACCAGGCGTGGATTGTACCTCAATACGACCTTTCATGGCTTCGATCAAACCTTTGGTTACCGCCATGCCCAGACCTGATCCAACATCCGATGTACCTGTGTCTGTACCGCGATAGTATCGTTCAAATAACTTCCATACCGTCTCGGAGTCCATACCTCGTCCGTTATCGGCAAACTGAATGCTGAACTCATCAGCCTGCTTACCTGAATGAACACTGACAGTCAGGGTGGACTCGGGCGGATTATGGAGAAGGGCATTGGCGGTCAGGTTATCCACGATTCGTTCAAACGATGGAATGTGAACAAGTCCATACACAGGCATTTCGGAAGGTTGGAATAGGATGCGACCTTCTCCATATGCCGGATTCCGTTCAGCGCGCTGAATCAAATCATGAAGTAACGTATTTACGTCAGTCTCTTCCACAACAGGCTGATATCCTCCACTACGTAATCGATAGGTCATCGCAAGGTCATTGACAAGCCTGTCCATATACATAGATTTATCGAGCATTATACCTGCGAATTCCCTGACTTCTTCCTCGGTCCAGCTATATTTATCTGCTTCAAGCATATGGGCATAACCCTGGATGGAGGATAGGGGCGTCTTAAGATCATGTGTTATGCCAGCAATCCATTCCTCCCGCAGGGACTCGGTCTGTTTGCGGAGTTCTTCATCTTGCTCCAACGTGTGGGATAGGGCCTGCATGGAGCGAAGCACTTCAGCATACACGTGATATTTCCGTTTCCACTTTCCGTTACGACGCTGACTTCGAGGCACTCCGAAAGCTCCGGTAGGCTCCTCATACTGCCCTCGCTCCAGACGCTGTAACCATTGGAGCATATGCAGCATGGGCGAGCCGAATCGGTTGGCATACCAGAAGGCGAGCAAAATGAGCAGCATGATGATGGATACAATCAATACGACCAATGCCGGCTCCAAAATAAAGTTGTAGGGGTTCTGATCACTGCTCGCCGCTGGATCAACAGGGATGCTAATCAGCCAAGTGGTTTCACTCTGTTCATCGTACCACGTGGCAACAGACAGGCCGGATCGACTCGGATAGCGAACTTGCAGAACGAGTTCCTGAATGGTGTATTCGGTCGGTACGCCCATGGCTGGTTTGTTGAAAGAGGAGAGTTCGCGTCCTGACGGGTCCAATATTTGAAGATAAGCATTGGCAGCATGAAGGGCTTCCTGTTGGTCGGGCTGAAGATCAAGCTTTCCGTTGTTGAGAGCAAGATCTGAACGAATGTTATTCATTAAGGATTTGGCCGGGTTACGCTCCCCATATAACAAGGTAAAATCCTTTCCGTTCTTCTCCCGGATCAGCATGACAATCTGATAAGGGAACGGCTTCTGGCTTTCCCAGTATGCAATCAACTCCCCTGGCTTATAGTGATTAGGAACATCGGCGGGGGTGTGGTATTCATCAATGGCGTAACCTTGTTCATCCAGAACTTGGAGCCAACCTTGATTTTTGTCCACTTGCTTCAGCAATTCGGGGTCATATTGGATGGTATCATCTGGCATGATCTCTGCTGTATTAATTAATTGGTCCAGACCGTTGGCAGCAAAATCATCTACCAGATTCACTTCATTTACCTTTTGCACGACCCAGTAAGTCGCTATAGACCCAAGCAGGATGATAAGAACGACTGCACCGGCAAGCATCCCGATAAACCGGGTCATTAACCTGCGACGAATACTCATGGGCGTGACACATGTTCCGGCTGAATAAGTTTGTAACCCAGACCCCGGACGTTCACGAGAAACACCGGATTGGAAGGATCGGCTTCAATGCGCTCCCGAATGCGGTGAATATGAACCATCACGGTATTGTCATCACTAATGGCTTCAGAGCCCCAGACTCGCTCATATAGATCTGATTTGGTGAAGATTCGATTGGGGTGCTTGCAGAAAAAGAGCAGTAGTTGGAACACAAGTGCCGGACAGGATACGGACTCTCCTTCAACCCGAAGCTCACCAGCCCATTCCAGCACCTGGAATCGTCCAAAGTCGTACACGCCTTCCGATGTGCTGGGAGATGACGTATTTACGTTAGATGGGACGTGATCCGGGATCGCTGTGGTTTTAGTGGGTAAATAACGCTTCAGTAATGATTTAATTCGAGCAACCACTTCTAGTGGATTAAAGGGTTTGGCAACATAATCGTCGCCACCGACGGCGAACCCGGTTAATTTGTCATAATCCGTTGTTTTGGCCGTCAGAAACAGGATGGGCGCATCGGTGACCTGTCGTAGAAAAGGACAGATTTCCAGTCCGCTTTTGCCAGGAAGCATGATATCGAGCACGATGCAATGATACGTCTTGTTGTTGCATGCCTCCATGGCAGCTTCGCCTGTTGTAACGGTATCAATATCGAGAAACTGCTCTTTGAGCAGAACGGTTTTGAGCATACGCAGAATAGCCTGTTCATCATCCACAAGCAGTAATGAGACGTTATCCATAGTTTAAAAATGACCTCCTGATCCTTCCGTTGTGTTTATTGTTAATCATACCATCCAAGAGGGATGTATAGCGTACGAGCTATCTTAACGGAATCTTAATTATGCAGCCTCAGAAGGCATGACAAGTTTAACTACATGTAAGTTGGGGTTAGACGAAGGATAAGACTCATTCTGTACACTTAACTGGGTAGTATAACGATTAACTGGAAGGGATGTTGAGAATGAACAGAGAAGGTCATCTGAAATCAGAACAGAATACACATTCGAAATTACAGCATAGAAAAGGCTGGAAGGTGCTTGCGATTACCCTTGGAGCTTGCGTGATATTATCTGCTTGCGGCAACAGCAACTCGATTACTTCCGACCAGGCGGAGCAGCAGTCAGCCGAACAGGCGTCCAATAATGAAGCGAGCGAGAACTCCAATCAGGAGCAGAACTCAAGTTCAGAAGTGAGCACGATGGTTACACCGGACAATTTCATAGATACGTTGATGAGTGGTTCAAAGGATGCAATCTATAGTCAGTTTTCTCCGGAATTGAAGGGAACGTTAACGTTGGAACAATTCAAGGAAGCTGCTAACCAGTTTCTGGAGGGTGTGGAATCTTGGGAGCTAGTGGTAGATGCGGAAATGAATCAAATAACCGAGTATAGCTGGAAGGATCAGACTGGAACGAAAGGTGTTCAAGTTTATTTTTCTGAAGAAAATCAGATTGAAGGTCTCTTAATTCAGCCGCTGGAAACTTATGAGGACACGGATGCCAAATTCACCAAAACAGAGTTCCAATTCCCCATGAAGGGGGAATGGTATGTATTCTGGGGAGGCAATGATGTGTTGTCCAACTATCATTATGCGTATGAAACTCAGCGCTACGCCCTGGATATTGTTCGTACACAGAATAATTCAAGTTATGAAGGCGATACAAAGGCAAACGAAAACTACTATGCTTTTGGTGAACCACTCTATGCAGCTGCGGACGGAACAGTCGTCGAAATCAAGAACGATATTCCGGACAATGTACCGGGTGTCATGAATCCGGATGAGCCGGCGGGTAACTATGTGGTCATCGATCATGGAAATGGTGAATACAGCATCACAGGACATATCAAGGAAGGCAGTGTTTCGGTCAAAAAAGGGGATAAGCTCAAGCAAGGAGACCCTATCGGTGAGCTTGGGAATTCGGGTAACTCCAGTGAAGCTCATCTGCATTTCCAGGTATCGGATGGCCCGGATCTGTTCACATCTCGCTCAATCAACATTCGTTGGGCAGACCAGACTCAGCAGTTAACGCGTGGGAACACAATTCAGGGACTTCCAGAGTAGTGCTCTGTCAGAATGTTAGGGATGACGAAAACTTCTCTTCTCCGTTATAATATCTTCTATAATTAGAGGTTTGATCTGGAATGATGGAGGAATAGCGATGAAACTGGAAGATGTGCAGATTGAATATGCGCGGCTGGAGGACTTGCCGAGGATTGTGGAAATTTATAATTCCACCATTGAGAGCCGCATGGTGACAGCGGATTTGGAGCCGGTGACGGTGGAGCAACGTGTTCCGTGGTTCGAGGAACATTCACCGGATCATCGTCCGCTTTGGGTGATGAAGCAGGCAGGTCGGGTGGTAGCTTGGGCGAGTCTCAGCTCGTTCTATGGACGCCCTGCGTATAATGGAACGGTTGAAGTCAGTGTATACGTGGATCAGCAATGCCGCGGAATTGGGGCTGGCGGACGTTTGCTCGAAACTGTATTTGCGGCGTGTCCTGCACTTGGAATTACGACGATTCTCGGATTTGTCTTTGGACATAATGAACCGAGTCTGGGATTATTGCGCAAGCATGGTTTTGAACAGTGGGGGTATTATCCCGAAGTGGCTGTGCTGGATGGCGTGAATAGAGATCTGGCGATTTTGGGCAAAAAAATATAAGTGTCGTTCTTGTTCGTGAGATAAGAACATTGAAAACCTCCAACCTAAACTAATAGGATTGGAGGTTTTTTGTCGTACAACTATATTCTTCGCTATGTGAAAGTGGAGGTTGTGTTTATACGCCAAGCTGATGCTTAATTCCTTGAATCTGTCCCAGATGACGTTCCTCATGATAACTTGCAAAGTCAATCCATTGGGTAAGATCCATCTCACCGAATACAGGATGAGAAAAGGACTTGCTGCGCAGAAGGTCAGGGTCATGACCCAATGCAAAGTTGTTTAGCGCTTGGTGGGATTCATCCAGATCACTACGTACGTCTGCGAGTGCTTCGGGCGCTGCTGGAGGCTGAAGATGGGGTGGTGCCTCGACGGAGCGACTACGGTCCAATGTTAGTTCATAAGGTTTTTTGTCCACAGATACAGTCTGTTCCTTCTCGAGCGCAAGACGCACTTGTTTCCCGATGACATGTTCCATCAGATTCAGATGACGCAGTACTTGCATGATACTCCATTGTTCGGGTGAAGGTTTTCGGTTCAGTTGTTCTTCTTCGAGTCCTGAGACGCTTTCCCAGATTTGGTTGCGTATATCGTCATTACGAGTGAACATCGTGCAATCCTCTCCTTATATGGGTTCTATAATGTTGATAGTCTGTGTATGTCCATTACCCCAAATGTGGATGCTTATTCTATAAGCATAGAGAATTGAATAGATGAATGCGAATCATAGGCATGATTAACCTTGTTAGGTGTAATGTGTTGCAAAATAAAAAAGCCGTTCTCCATGAACGGTTCGTTTCAATTATTACGAAGTCCAAAAAAAGATTGACGGGCAGACCCCGGCAAACTATAATCGGTACAAGTAACTTGATATGTAAGGAGTCCTGACATGATATGTTAGTAATCGACGAGGTGTATCACCATACAGCATTGCAAATATCATCGTCCGATTTATTGTACCTTATCGAACGGCTGAAGGTCAAAAAAGAAAATGAGATCCAAACGCTCAAGCAGAAGATCGAACAGTTCGAACAGAAGCGTCGAGCGGAAGAGGTTGCTTATCAATCGTTGTCGCCCGTACGCAAATGGTTTGCGGGACGTCCAGCATCCCATCATCAGGCGGTGGAGTATATGGTGCAGGTGAAGGAACGTTTTCGCAAGATGGAACAGATTCGCAGACGCATCCGTGAATTGGATCAGATCGCAGAACGAATTAAGCATCCGGACAGCATTGAGCGGGACGAGATTGAGCTTGCGCCCGATACAATCCGTGAGCTCAGACAGCTTAGTGAAACGGAGGATGTACAAGCATGACTTTGGAGACGTTAAGCACCGGGATTGATACGGTCTGGGTCGTACTGAGTGCAGCGATGATTTTATTGATGGAGGGTGGATTCGCCCTGCTCGAGGCTGGCTTTGTGCGTTATAAAAATAGTGTGAACATTATTATGAAGGTTTTTGCTGACATTACGATTGGGACGTTACTGTTCTATGCGATCGGTTTTGGACTGATGTATGGTTCGGACGTTGGCGGTTTTGCGGGAGTAACGGGATTTTTCCTGAATGGGGATTTGTCTCACCTGGACGTGCCGGTATCTCTGGAGACATTCTGGTTGTTCCAGGCGGCCTTTACCATTGCCGTTATTTCCATCGTTTCGGGAGCGGTAGCCGAGCGGATCAACTTCCGTGCTTATCTTTTGTATATCATATTGATGACGGCAATCATCTATCCGATTGGTGGACACTGGGCATGGGGCGGCGGCTGGCTTAGTCAGCTGGGGATGCAGGACTTTGCCGGTTCGGCTGTCATCCATGCGCTTGGGGGATTCTCGGCCCTGGCTGCTGCGATTATCATTGGTCCGCGTAAAGGGAAGTACACGCCACTTGGCGTAAGTGCCATTGCGCTTCCGAGTAATTTGCCACTGGCCTCTGTAGGTGCATTTCTGCTATGGTTCGGCTGGTTTGGCTTCAATGCCGGCAGTACGCTGAGTGCGACGGATGTAAGAATCGGTCACATTGCGATTGTTACGATGTTATCTGCGGCTTCGGGTGGTGCGGTTACGTTACTGTACACTTTGTTCCGCTTCAATCGCTCGGATGCGCCATCGGTCATTAACGGTTCGCTTGCGGGACTGGTCGGAATTACGGCGGGCTGTGCATTTGTTGGCGATGTAGCCGCCATATTCATTGGGGCAGTATCCGGTTTATTGATGATGGCTGCCACCAACTGGCTGGACCGTCGGCAGATTGATGATCCGGTTGGTGCTTTCCCGGTACATGCTGCATCAGGAATGTGGGGCACGATTGCTGTAGGTCTGTTTGCCACGGATGGTGGATTATTCATGGGCGGCGGCTGGAGGTTGCTGGGTGTTCAGGCACTTGGTCTTACAGCCCTGGTCATCTGGGGATTCGCCATGACCTGGATCGGGCTGAAGCTGATTGGCAAAATTGTGCCTGTACGTTCGACGGAAGAAGAGGAAGATCTGGGTCTGGATATCAGTTATCATGGTGTGATGGCAGCACATCAGGCCCATGAATTCCTGGATGGTGAGGAGCATATGCGTGCTTACCAGGAAAAGTCTTCTGATCCAAATCGTTAAATGGAATATAGGATAAGGAAGTAGACTGACAAGGAGTGTCAGTCTCTTTTTTCTATATAAATTGAACTACATATTTACACGAGAACGTAGAGGACAGAAAGAACCTGAAGAAGCGAAGAGTTCGCCTTTATCCCCGGATTTTTACCTTTGCAAAGGTGAATCTAAAAAATTCTGGGGATAACAGCGATCGGAAGGTTGTTCTGTCATCGGAGTGGTAAGTGTAAAATATTCTTAAGTTCAATTTATACAGAAGCAGGGAAAGACGTCCGGGCAGAAGAATATACAGGTGTGAACCTGAATATGTCTCAGCATAGGTGTATTGTCAAAAGGGGAGGATCTATATGATTAAGCCAGAACAATGTGAACGTCTGACCAGAAAAGCCCGTAAAACACTTGAGGAATATGGTTTGGGAGTTGCTGCCGATCTGCTGTTGTCCTCAAGCCGCTGGGGAATTCGCCTCGATGTATCCACACTGGACGAATATCGCAGAACAGGAAACTCACGTGTGGGTGGACATCCGGATTTGCCAAGTCGCATGGAATGGCCCGTAACACAAGAAGGAGTTCCAATGACTTTCCTGGCCCAACTGAACCTGGTGGATTTGTCGCCGTATACGCCGAATGATGGGCGCGGGACTTTGCCTGAACGTGGAATGTTATACTTTTTCGTTGGCAAGGATGAATCTGCTTGTCCCATTGAACATCGTGTGATTTTTGAGCCAAGTTCTCATAACCTCATAAGGCGAGAGCCTGAAGGTGATACCGCGCTGGATGGAGCACCGTTTGTTGCACATTCGGTGACTGTGCTGCCTAATCTTGAGTTTCCTACATATGCATATATTGACGCCAACGCGCTGAATGAGCTCTCGCCTTCTCTGCTTGAGACCGATGAGGCCGAAGCGGAAGTGAGTCTGTATGACCGTTACCTTGAATTCGAGTCGAGTTGGAATCATCCAAGTACGCTGAATTGGGGTGGTATGTTTGGATATCCTGACGGGCAGCATCCGGATGCCGAGCATCGTGCCTTGTTACAGATCGCACTGGGAGAAGAGTACGATTATAATGAGCAGGAGTGTGAGAAGAAGCTGACCAAACATTACGGCGGTGATGAGGATCGGACATGGCAGGAACTATCCGATACGCTACTGCTGTTGAAGATAGATACACATGATGCTATTGGTTTCCAATGGTGGGATTGCGGGGAACTGCAATTTTTCATTCGCAAGTCTGACTTGGAGGCTGGACGATTCGAGCAAACGTATTGTTCGTTATACTCAAGTTGAGCAAAGATTTGAAAACAAATAGGCAACAAAATGTCCTGAATCCCGTCTATATGAAGGAGGAAGGACTTTTTTGTTCGAATATTGTTAGAATTGGTGTGTAGTTTGTTTATATATTAAGGAGGGATATCTTGGTTGAAAACCGATCATATGTTCTGTATAATGGGATAAAAAGGAAGTGTATCTGTTGATTCAATCTGCGTTCAAACATATTGATGTGGCAGTAACATCGTTAATTGATATATGTGATCAGCTGTCAGAAGAAGATTTGGCTTTGACGCCAATAGAGGGCAAACGGCCTGTTGGTGAACTGCTGTCCCATCTGTCTGTGATCTGCCGAGCGGATGTCTATATTTCCGAAGGTGCTTCGGAAGAAGAGATGGCTTTATTTTATGAGGAGAACCAGGTTCATTCGCTAAGTCAGATCAAGCAAGCTCTGATTGATAACCAGATGTATCTGTACCAACGGTACAGGCAGTTTAACACCGAAGAGTTACTGCATGTGACGGATTCATACTGGGGAGCTTCCTATAGTCGGCTAGAGTGGTTACTTGAGATTATGGGACATGTGTATCATCACAGGGGACAATTGTATACGATGCTAACCCTGACGGGCAAAGAACCCAAATCCGTGCTTTTTAAATAGAAAGGTATTATTCAATACTAGACATACGATAATGATAGGAACGGATAGAATACATATAAGTACGTGTTCAAGAAGAACGGTTTTCAATCCAACAATACTACAAGCTATACTTGAAACACGGAGAATTCCGGCAAGTTTGAACGTATCCGTGAGGTCAAGGCACGGGAAGTCGGGCACGATTCTTTCCTTATATTGAATAACACAGATTCTAGATTTTAATGTATAATATGTTTTTTTATCTAGCGTAAAAGGAGGAAGGAATGGACTATAAATATAGAAAATCGGAACAGGATATAAGCTCGCTGCAACCCAAAACCGGGATCAGACCGGAACGGCCTGGTATCTCCGGATTGGGTGGATGGCTTATTTTAATCCAGATCAGTCTTTGGCTTGCGCTGGTGTTTCTCATCTCGGATGTATCGCAGGTGAATGTCATCATGGACCCTGCCAGATGGGAAGAAGGCCGAGGTGTCGATCCTCAGATCTACGCGGAGATGATCCGTCCACTCTTATGGTTTGGCTTCATAAGCAGCAGCATTCTATTGATGATCGTTATCGTGAACCTCGTTCTTTTATATAAACGGAAGAGACAGTTTCCACGCATGATGATGGTAATGTACATGATGAATGTGATCATAAGCATCGCGACCTGGATTCTGATTGCACGAAATGAGATCCCAAGAGAACAGCATGTGCTTGATGCAACACCGGCTTTTCATCTGATCGTACGATCCGTTCTGGTGTGCTGTATCTTCATTCCGTATTTTCTAAAGTCAATTCGTGTGAAGAATACATTCGTGAAGTAACTTGCTTCGCTAGTGACACGGTAGAGAACCCAAATGAAAAGGCCCATGGCATACAAAGCGCTAAGCTTGTATACCGTGGGCCTTTTTGCAACCAAGATATCGATAGAGGTCATTTCGATGATGATTTTGTCCGTATCGAGCCGGGAATTCGGCGTATCATTTGGTTTAATACCTCGGACAGCACGAGGCCTACGGCAATGGCGCCGGATAACATGAGTGCCTTGGCTGCCATCTCCATGGCTGCACCGTAATCATTTTGCACAAAACTTCGCATCGCATTATACGCCAGTCCACCAGGAACCAGAGGAATGATGCCTGCGACACTGAAGATGATGACGGGTGCACGAAACATGCGAGAGAATACTTGGCTGATGACACCTACGGCTATGGTCGCTGCAAGTGTAGCAGGAACCGCATCCGCTGCATATTCAAGCACAATATAGTTAATCCAGCCGATCATGCCGACAAATCCACCGTGGAGCAGCATGCGCCGTGGTGCGTTGAAGATGATCCCGAACGCGGCTGAAGCGACAAAACTGGTTAAGGCTTGTTCAATAAAATGGAGCATATCCTGCATTCCTCCGTCTTACATAAAAAGTGAAAATACAACCGCAATACCGGTACCTATGGCAAAGGCAGTCAGAAATGCCTCAGCTCCCTTAGATAATCCGGATACGAGATGTCCGGCCATCAGGTCGCGTACAGCGTTAGTAATCAGCAGCCCCGGAACTAGCGGCATAACCGAACCAATAATGATTTTGTCCCGTTCATGACCCACTCCCATGTAGATCAGGAAAAAAGCGAGCAAGCCAATGACGAAGGATGCTGTAAGCTCGGCAAAGAATTTGACCCGTACCAATCGGTGAAAGGCAATCACTGCTGCATAACCTATACCACCACAGAACAGCGCCGGAAGAAAGTCGCTCCAGCCCCCGCCAAACATAATGGTAAAACACCCACTGGATAACGCTGCAGCCGCAAGCTGCACAGCCGTTGAATAGGAGGAGGGCTTGCCTTCAATCTGAACCAACAGATCATGAGCTTCCTGCACAGTGAGCTCCCCTTGTCCGATACGGCGGGAGACCGCGTTCACCTCGGATACTTTGTCCAGATCCGTCGTACGCTCCGAGATGCGAATCAGCTTGGCGGGTTCGGTTGCATCGACAGAGAAGAAGATGCCTGTTGGCACAACGTAACTGTGTGAATGGGGTAAACCCAGCGCTGCCGCCATACGTTTCATCGTATCTTCCACACGGTAGGTTTCACCGCCGCTTTGCAGCATGATTTTGCCTGCGAGCAGACAGATTGCAATCACGCGGGATTGTTCAGTAGGGTTGTTGCCAATCATACCCGTCTCGGTCTGAGATACGGGTGATGAATCATGACGTATGTATTCCAACCGGATCAAGCTCCGTTTCATATGAGATAAGGCGTGGTGCCGACACCATTGTATCATATTTCACACCCCCGTAAGGAATCATACCGCACTAGCGCTATGACGTTAAAAAAGCTTCGTTCCCAAGACTTGATTGTCACAGGAGCGAAGCTTCTTGAAGCGGGTTCGGAAACAGACGCATAATACCAGCTACATCAACAGTGTAATAACCAACAATTCATACAGCACGAGTGGCAAAATCGTCGGTCCAAACAAGGCGCGCGGTTCAGGGTATCCATGCATAGGGGTAACCTGTAGATACAGAATTCCCCGGTCTGCGCTGATGATAACGCCTTCCCATACCTGCCCATCGATATTCTGGACTTGTACCTTCTTGCCTACATGCTGCCGGGCTGTATGATGAAGCATATTCCGCACATTTTGCACGGATTGAAGCATCGGTTGATTGGCTTGATACACGACACGCGTGGACGGCGTGGATGTGGATTCAGACATGATGCACAACCCTTCCTCAAAATAAGTTCTTACTTCAAGGTATGCATCTGCCTACAAAAGGTGATTACACGAACGCCATTTCCAGGCTTCCGCGTCCATTTTCATAAGCCACTTTGCCCAGAGCTCCATTCACAAAGGTTAACTGGGGCGGAATATGACCGAGATCCACATCGTACAGTACAGGGACATCCAGATCTCCAAGTGCAGAGGAGAGGGCATCCATGAAAATGAAATCCGCTGTATCGGAATAACCGGCAGGTCGGCCGAACATGAAACCTTTCACACCTGCAAACCAGCCGGCCTGTTTCATCTGCCACAGATGACGGTAGATATCTCCCGCGTTCATCTCACAGCTCTCCAGATACCAGATGGTTCCTTCGTCTGCACAGTATTGCTCCAGATAGGATGCAACAGGTGCATACGGCGTGCCAATCAGACTGGAGATCGTATCCATGCAGCCGCCGATCAGCCGACCGGAGAACGATACTGAGGTGTCTATATCCTCCGGTTGCCCGAGCTGTTTCCAGCGCGAAGGTGTATCCAGGTTAAATCCAGGCAGTTCCGGTTTCCATGCCGCTTGATAATGCGTGGAAGACGATTGTGTGATCTCTCCATCGTGTTTCGTCTGTAAAACATCAATCCAGCGCGCAGTCACCGGATCGATGGCACTGGATCTTAAATCAACATAATTGGTGCCATGCGCTGTTGCTGTTCCAGTGAGCAGGGTGTAGGCAAACAGGAAGGTACTGATATCCGAATAACCCATGACCCATTTGGGAGGCAACGATTTCAAGGCTTCCCAATCTAGCAGGGGCAAGATATCCATCAAGAACTCTCCACCCCATGGAGGGATAATGGCTTTAATATTTGAATCACGGAAAAACTCATTCATCTCTTCGGCGCGATCCTCTTTGGAGGCACTCACACATTTGATGTTGTGGCGGAGCGATGGGCTTTCCTGCACGGCAAAACCAAGGCGCTCCATATTGCGTTTGCTCTCCTCAAGATAATGGTGCAGGGATTCGCCTACACCGCTGGAGGGTGCTGCCACACCAATCATGTCTCCCGGAGCGAGTGGCTGCGGATAACGGATGGAACGTTGATTCATTGTGGAAACACCCTTTCTTGTGAATATTGCTCATCTTCATGAATATTTCCATTATATAGATTAATCCGATTATTGAAAGCACGTTGTGTTCAGATTAAGGGTTCACAGAAATCTCCAATGAGAATGGGGACTTCACTTTCATCGGATAGGTGGAGATGTTCATCAGCACTTCACCTTTTAACTTGGCTCCATTTTCGACAGTAGAAGAAACAATCGTGTGACTGTCATCCGTTCCCTCCCCACTACTCCAACTGGAGCCAGGAACCTCATATGATTTCCCTGCACTGTCTGTAACATTTCCGAAAGAGAGAACGAACCCACCGTTCATACTACCAGCAACAGAAAAGTCGATAATTAGATCTTTGCCTTCAACCTTGCTGCCAAGCATCTTCAATCCAGGAGGGCCACCTGTAATCCGACGTGACTTCAGATCAAGCGTTAGACCCAGATCCTCTTTATCCAATCCCGAGAAGCCAGATCCCTGTAAGGTCAGCTTTTTTGGTATGGAGAAGTACATGCTTTCGAAGTAAATGGAGCGTTCATCCCCACCTTTCGAAGTATCTGTTCTCCACGCGCGTCCTTGTTCGTCGACCAGTTGAAGATCGCTGAGTCCAAATACCTTTTTGGTATTATTTGAATCAAAATTCACATCAAGCACAAGACGGGTTGGATACAGAGTAGCCTCTTTCACTTCAATACGCTGCCCATCCACCGTTAACATCTGATTGACGGGAATAACTTTTTTCATGCCTTTGGTAAGATTTTTGTCTACCGGGAACGTCACTTTCCACTTTTCAGCACTTGCTGTATCTCTTGGCTTAAACACAACGCTCAGCTCTTCAGGCGGAGAGGCTCCATCCGAGAAGATCACGTCAATCATATTCTCATATACATTCTCGTCTGAAGTCGGTTTAGGTGAAGAATAACCAAATGCAACAGGCAGATCTTTACCGTTCTCATCCAGCAAATCAATGTCATAGTTGAATTTCTCGGGATCTTTCATGCCTTTCATCGTGTAAAAAATAACCATACGTGACTCGTCTGTGATAATGCCTTCAACGGTCACGGAAGCACCATCATGCTCGTCGCTGACACCGACCTTCTGTAAGAGGGACTGATCGATCGCCATCATTAATCCTTTATCCTGGCGAATCATGCTCACAATGCCTTCCATGCCAGGCAATTGCTCCACGAAGGACGCAAAGGCGGGAGAGACACGAATACATCCCGTAAATAGCAGGATGAGGGCAGCTGCTGAGATGGAGCTCATATACCAACGCAGCCGGGACTTTCGCTTACGGGCAGCCTGGCGGATTCCGGACTGCACAGCCTGATCGGCGGCGGCATCGGGCACAGGCATTGTTTCGTATTCCGTCTTGCGAGCATTCAGACGTTCTTCCAATGTCTCGAATGATTTTTGTTCATCCGTCATGAGGATGCATCTCCTTTCGTTTCAAGTTGATCACGGAGCTGTCCGAGTGCCCGATGTAATCGGGATTTTACGGTTCCGGTTGGAATTTCGAGAATATCGGCGACTTCAGTTAAGGAGAAACCTTCGAAATAACTCAGGATAATAATCTGTTTGCAATCCCGATCAAGGGTAGATACAGCCGCAGCAAGATCGGGGTCCGCAGGACGATCCCAACTGCTGGATTCATGGATCTCGGTGACGGGACTGAACCGACTTTTGCGTTTGCGTTCGTCCGCGCAGTAGTTGAGCAGTATGCGGATGAGCCACGTACCGAAGTAGGAGGGCTCTTTTAATTTTTTGAGTTTGCGGAACGCCCTGAAGGTTGATTCCTGAATTGCTTCCAGCGCATCACCTTCGTTGTGCAGATACGCATAGGCGATACGGTACAGTCGGCTCTGATGCAATTCCATTAAGGCTGCAAAAGCCTCGGCATCCCCTTTTTGTGCGGCGATGGTGAGCTGAGTAGGGGTCACATGGCTACTCCTTTCATGGATATGTTGAGTATTAGACCGCGTAAGGCACCAAACGGTTCTTATTTTCTAAAAAATATAATGTATCGGGATTTCTATAGAAGTTGAACTACGTATGTATACGAGAACGTAGAGGACAACAAATAACCGTCAGGACTCTTTTTACTCCAAAAAGAGTCCTGACGGTTACTCACGGTATTGCTCACGCTACCTGAACATTATTGCTATCTAGCTGCAACGGCTGCTTGCAGGCACGAAGCTGTAGATGTGTTACCACGTTCAAGTGCAATGTCCAATGCGGTTAGACCTGATGAGTTCAATGCACTCGGATCGGCACCATGTTGGAGTAACATCTCGATGAGTTCGGTCTGATCCGTATGAAATGCTGCCGAGTGCAGTGCATATTGTCTATCACTATCCAGAATGCTCGTAGATGCCCCCTGTTCGAGCAAAAGGCGGATCACTTCTGGCGAACGTTCTCCGGCAAGTGCGGCATGCAGTGCAGTATTGGATGGAATAAAGGAAATCTTGGAATGAGAAATGGCGTTAACATTGGCACCGTGCTCCAGAAGAACACGAACTGCTCCTGCTTGTCCATAATGAGAGGCATATCCCAGTGGCGTAAGGCCATCTTGATTCTCAGTATTGGCGAGTTCCGGGTCATCATCAAGCAGTGACTTCAGTTTCTCAACGTGGCCGTCCTGTACCGCCTGGAATAGATCATTCATCTGTTCTGCATGAATCATAGCGAATACCTCCATCCGATGGAATATTAGAATTACAGGGATTCATTATATAGCTTCTTCGCAGCTTCCAGCCCAGGTACGGCAAAACAGGCGAGTGGAGAGGGTAGATCGTTCAATGGGAACCAGCCGATCTCACCAATGGCGCCGCCTTCTTCCAGATTACGAGCATGACCGCCAATCACCTTGGTTGAATAGAGAACAGATATCCAATGTTCCTTCTGCTCTGGCTGGATCGTCTCCGCCGTGCAGAGCAGACTGTCGATGGCGATATCCAGATCCACTTCCTCCTTGATTTCACGGATAACAGCGGTTTCCAGTGATTCGTAGGGATCGACTTTCCCGCCGGGAATACTCCAGGTGTGCTGTTCGGGCTGGCGGTTCCGCCAGGCGAGAAGCACTTCGCCCCGCTTATTCAGGATGACCGCGCCTACGCCGATCCGAGGCGTAATTTCAGATTCATCTTTTGGATCTGAGCTTAACGCCGACATGGACAGCGCAGCTTGTTCGATCGCATGACGTTGTTGACGTTGTGAGAAGCCACCCACGTCCATTTCCCCAGATTGAGGCGTGCGAGTAGACTGGAATGACAATGGAAGCTGAGACTGTACAGACCATTCTTCCGCAAGGATACTCATTGAGATCAGGTCATAATGCATGCCATCCCGCAATACCGCAGAACGCTGGCGACCCTCTTCCCGAAATCCGGCTTTTAGGTACGCATGTCTAGCCGCTTCATTGTATTCGATGACTTCCAGCGCAATCCGGTTCAGGTTCAATTCGTGGAAGCCATACCGAAGAATCAGAGCCAGGGCGTCGCTGCCGTATCCTTTACCCCGATCATTCTCTTCGCCGATACCGATAGCCAGACGAGCAGACCTATTGTTCCATTCGATCCGGTAAAGGGCCGTGAAGCCAATGAATCGATTACCCTCCAGTGTACGTAATGCAAATTCAAAACCGTTGTCTCGACGGACAGACGAAGAACCCGTTTCATCCGGCGTTAACGGAATAGCGATATCAGTATCCATGTTGCGCAAATATTCATAATCATCCGTAAAGCGGGAGAGACGCATGCAATCTTCCGGGCATGGAGCCGCAAGCCTCACTTTGGAACCTTGAAAACCATTTAAATGACGTGGAGCCATGTTGCACCTCTTTTGTTCGATATGAAATCAATCGTTTCTCCCCATTATACTACGAACAGGAGTCGATACCGAAAAATGGCACCAAACGAGTACACTCAGGGGAAAAGACCATAAAAAAAAGCAGCCATCACAGGCTGCTGTACATTCATTATTTCAAATCATTCAGTAAATTCTTCATTTTTTTGTAGTGTCCACTGACCCGATCGACCATGTAGTTATACATGAGCTGATTCTCCGAAAGATTCGCCATTTCCTTGTCAAT
Source organism: Paenibacillus sp. SZ31 (assembly GCF_012912005.1). Lineage (GTDB taxonomy): Bacteria > Bacillota > Bacilli > Paenibacillales > Paenibacillaceae > Paenibacillus. Next base: position 957,642 of record NZ_JABBEA010000001.1, on the reverse strand, counting down.
GTCAACGTTATTGTTGTTATTATTCATGGCTGTGTCGTTGTTCTCGACAATTCGGTACTGTACGATGGAAGAATTGGGATCACTGATAGGAAAGTGTTTGTCATGAGTCCGCTTCATGGCGAGCTGATCTGTTTTGCCATTTTCAACGATACGTCTAAGCTCTTCCTGAAACTCTACCGTTTTCTTTTTGTAGTTGGGCGTGTCTGCATTGGCAATGTTATTGGTGATGGCATTGTGTTGTGCAGTCAGTGCCTGTAACAGTGATTCGTTACGTCTTGTCGTATTGGTTTCGATCACGGGCTCAGTCTCCTTCACTGCAGATTATACAGTTACTTCTATAATAAAAAATAAAGTTGTACACTGTCAACAAAATCAAAGAAAAAGAGAAAAAGACAAGCACATGTTGGAGGTCCCCTGAATAGAAGAACCCTGCCTTCATGATATCTTGTCTTAGACTGCACCCTCATAGATCAGCCATTGAACAGCCTCTTAGGAGGGACGATTGATGTTTTTGCCGTAATAGATCTCATCCATCTCCAGCTTCAGCCACTCGGTAATCTCCTGTTGTTCCTTCTTGCTCAGCTTATCCTTGGTGTACCCAAACAGATAATTATCGAGATCGAATTCCCTCAGTTTACACTTGGTATGAAAAATGTTCTCCTGATAGACGTTCACGTCAATCATGTCGAAGCTGCTCTTGATCTCGTCTGGAATATAATTCTGAATCGAGCCGATCTCATGGTCAATGAACAGCTTGCGTCCGCTCGTATCCCGCGTGAAACCACGTACCCGGTAATCCATCGTCATAATGTCCGTATCAAACGAGTGGATCAGATAATTCAGCGCCTTGAGCGGTGAGATCTCACCGCAGGTGGAGACATCGATGTCTGCACGGAAGGTACTGATACCTTCACTGGGGTGAAACTCAGGATAGGTGTGCACAGTGATATGGCTTTTATCCAGCTGCATAACGACGTTATCTGGCAGAGGGCCGGGAGATTCATCGAGTGATTCCTCAGGGATCTCCACGATTGGACCTTCGGAGACCAGCATCGTCACACTCGCACCTTGAGGCACGTAATCCTGCTGGGCAACATTAAGAACGTGGGCTCCGATGATATCGGAGACGTTGTTTAGAATTTTACTCAGCCGGGCGGCGTTATACTGTTCATCAATATATTCAATGTAAGCTTCGCGTTCGTCTTTGGTTTTGGTATAACAAATATCGTACATATTGAAGCTGAGCGACTTGGTCAGGTTGTTAAATCCATGCAGTTGAATGCGCTGCTCTGGCGTAATTGTCATGGTTGCAGTTCCCCTTATCCCATACGACATATCATCGCAGTTATAATACTACTTATACCCAACCTGCCTCGAAAAAAAACATATGTACGTCATTCGAAATACGATTCCCCTCTGATGAAAGCTATGCATGAATGGACTTCAGATAATCTACATTTTTTTTCAGAATGAAGAATCGTCGAAGTCGGCAATATCGTTCATACGCTCATCCTCAGCGACCGATTGGATATCCTCTGAAGTGACACTGATGATCGTATAGTCCTCATTCTGCTGTTTCTTCACGGCTTTTTCCTTCACAAAACGCGGACTGCCTTCCCCGGCATCTTCGTCATAGACGAGCAGAAGACCGTCGCTTTTGCGCAGCAACAGGTCATCCCGTGCAGTGAACTGCCACGGCCCGATATAAGGTTGATTGCTAATCGCACCGTAATAGTCCACACCCGAGAGGATGGAACGGTAATACTCCTGCTTGTCTTCTTTCCATTGCTCCTCCGGGTTCTGAAAGGCAGTGATGATCGACAGCTTCAGATGCGGATACGTCTTCTTCAGATCAATCACCACTTCGCAGGCCCACAGGTCCACACCGTATTGTCCCGGGGTCAGCACCCATTCCAGACCATCCTCGACAAGAGGTGTGAGGCGGGAGGAGATGGCCTTTTTGATAAAAGGAATACCTTCATGCTTCTGTCCAAAAATCTGCAATTCATGTGCCCGGTAACCGGTGATTAACAGGTTTTTCAGTGTCCGATCCTCCTTTCAGGCATGATCAATCGATCAGTCGATTCTATATAACGATGCAGTTATTTCGCGGGTGGAGTTTCTGCACGGAACGGATACAGGAATGGCTTCGGAATATCCGTCTCAAATGACATCAGTTCATCGGTTGTCGGATGAATAAACGAGAGTATACGTGCATGAAGTCCGAGACGGCCGAGGTCTCTTGTACGTGCGCCGTATTTTCTGTCACCCGCAATCGGATGTCCGAGATCTTCCATATGCACACGAATCTGATTTTTGCGACCTGTCTCCAGGCGGACTTCCAGCAGAGAGAACTCCCGGTTCGATTTCAGTCGTTTGTAATGCGTAATGGCATGTTGTCCATCATTCGGACGCGAGCTGGAGTACATTTTCAGCGTTTTGGTTTCCTTCAGCCAGGAAGAAATGGTACCTTCTTCTTTCGCTACCGAACCTTCAACAAGGGCAACGTAGACGCGGTCCTGTACATTTTCTTTCCAGTTGTTTTGCAGCTTCTGTTGTACCTCTTCACTTTTGGCAAACATCATGACACCCGACGTATCCCGATCCAGACGATGTACGACAAAAATCCGGTTCAGCGGATTGGTGCGACGCACATGCTCTGTCAGTTGGCGATAAGCCGTCAGGTCATCTGTCTTGTCAGCAGCAATGGACAACAGTCCGGCTTCCTTACGGATCACAATGATATCATCGTCTTCATGCAAAATGTTAATGCCTGTCAAGGACGGGGCAGCGACTGCACCTTCTTTTCTAATATATACAATCTGGCCTGGCGTCAGCGCCTCATTAAACTTGGTTACGACTTTCTGATCCACGGATACCTGTCCGCGACCCAAAATGGATTTTACCGCATTACGTCCCGATTTCAGATGTTGCAGCAAGAAATTCAACAGTTCATCCGGTTCCGTTACTTTATACTGGCGTGGTGGTTCCTGCTTGCGATAATAGGAATTGCCCGGGCGTTTAGAAGCACTGGCGTTTTTGGATTTGTTGCCTCCGGCTTTCTTGGGCGCGGCCGACGATTTCGCGGCTAATGGCTTCTTGTTCTCTTCTGTATTGCGTGATGCGGAAGCACCTGATGGTTTTGCGGATGAGAAGTTAGACTTGCCGGAACGTGCTGTGGAAGAACCAGCATATGATTTCCCCTTGGCCGAAGCCGATGTTTTGCCTGTTGGACGTTTGCGTTTATTCATGAATAATAATCTCCTTCTGAACAGCCTGTACCGCTTGTGTGCATACGATCCGTTCATTTCGTTATGCAGTTCAATATACCACTAACAGTCGACAAATAAAAATAGGTTCATGGAATCTGCTATACATCCAATCCGAAGAGTTGTGAGATTCATAGGATATGGTATCCCATAGCATTGGAGGTGTTACTCATGGGCGTGTTTCTCGATATGAGAACTTCGATGAACTCGGGAACCGTAGGACAGCCCGGAATATCTCTAGGTCCATCCCCGGAAGCATTCGGCGCGATTGGTCTTCAGACACAGGGCGTGGCGAATCCCATTATTACGTTGAACGGGACAGTAGGTGTTACTGGAGAACTGGGAGATACCTTTGTTGTGGAGCTGGTACGGGGATTCCTATATGATCCCTTCTATGTCATCTACCGTGCTGAAGGTACGGTTGGACAGAACGGCGGTGCCGAATTTCATTCGTTCACAGCTCAGGATCTGTCTGCACCACCAGCAATGGAAAGCGTGTATACTTCGTTCATCTCGGGGGTGTCCACAGCAGTAAGAACCGGGCCGGAATTGTTTTATGGCATTGCAGCCACCAACTAGTTGTGAAGGACGTAATGTGAGAACAGCAGAGTGCTTCAATATCGCTTCGCCCACGGCAGAGTTCGCTTCAAACCCAGAAACCCAGAAGTATAAGGCAATGTAGCGATAGGTTTCGACTAGCGCTCAGCATGAAACCCCCGGCTCAAGGAGTCGGGGGTTTTTGTCATACAAGCATCAGTACATCTCAATGTAGCTCGCTCATCTGAAGGAGGTGTCCGTGTGGATCAGTTGGCGCGACCCTTGAGAATGATGTTGTTGGCTTTACCAAAGTCGATGGCAACTTTGCCTGCGAGTGCAGCTGTTCGCTCAGCAAGAATAACGGCGTTAACACCGCAGGAGAAGAGAGCAACATCAAAGGTATCTTGATTTGTCTGAATCCATTGCAACATGTCCTCCTTCTGATCATAGCTGTCGAAGGGCAGTGCAGTCACGATGTTCAGATGATACGGCTCCTGTTCGAGCGTGGCACGCAGTGCCTCAACTTCACGGGTAACGAGAAGAACACGCTTGCCTGCAAGCATCTGCCAGAAACGCGGGTTCTGCGCCAGCTCCCGATTGACACAGGCATGACAAGTCAGTGGAGGAGAGATGCCAAAGTGTGCAAACACCATATCGGTCAGGGGTCTTTTGAGATAATCCGGAGCGTTAATGGTGCTATCACCGCGGGGAAGAATGCCGACGATATCGGCCCGTTGCAAGGAGGCCGCGACCTCATCCCGTAGCTGCGGGTTGGGAAGGCTCAGTCCTTTTTGTCCTAAATTGGCCTTAATGGCCCAACGCTCCTGAAGAACCTGTTCTGTGGGCCATACGGTTTCTTGAGACATGACGATATTCTCGCCATCGCCAACTCGCACAAGAGAGAGAGGACGCTGTTCAAGAAGCGCCGCTTCAAGCTGATCAAGCACACCTTCCATTTCAAGATAGATCGAATTCATTCCAGTGGTTGCCCCCTTTGAAAATTGAACTGCTCTATTCTATGTTGCGGCTACAGTAACGATATGTACGTTCGACCCGCAGGGCACCATCTTCAAGTGTATATCAATCTATTTCGTTGAAAGGTAGTACATCTGTCGTTACCGCTTCTATCAGCGATTCATATGTTATAGAGTGCTGGGTTGGTGAGCGGGATGTTTCTCGTAAGCAATCAGTCAGGTAGAAGAGGTTTTCGTAGAAGACGGTATCATCACATTGAAAAAGGTCTGTATCCGGTAAACGGAATTTGCAGCGTTCATGAGGAGGAATGTTATGTCCAGGAAAGTTGTGATTGAGATTAACTTCAACAATTACGGGATGGACCCGCAGCGATTGACGCGGGAATGGCTGGAGCGTCGGATGAGCATCTTCCGCACGTTCACATTGCATTGCCTGAAGGCACAGACGAATCAGGATTTCCTAACGGTGGTGAAGCTGTCCAAGGAATCGGGGGACTTGATGCAGGAAATTCTGGCAAGTCAGGAGCCGCTTCCTTCCAATATTCGTTTTGGAACCAATATCGAGAGTGTGCGTGCCATTCTGGCATTTGCCGAAGGTGCGGAGCAACTCTATATTGCCCGTCTGGATTCGGATGATCTGTACCATAAGACTTTTGTTCAACAGCTCTACGATATTCAGCCACAACCGCAGACGATGGCCCTAATTAATCAGAATGGTTATCTGTGGGATAGCGTGAATAATGAGATGGCCCCGGCATTTCACCGTTCTCCGCAATTCTATGTCTACTTGTACCAAACGACCGAATATGCAGCGGGGTACCGGGTGAAGCTTCCGGGCAGGGGTACACATGGCAATGTCATCGAACTGCCGCACGAGCTGCTTGCTCCGCGCAATTATGTCAACATCGTGCATTCCAATAATACTTCAGTCAAAAGGGTACCGCCCAATGACCGGTTAAGCCGAGATGAGATGGCACAGGTATTACGCGAATTCATGATCTGAGCTGGGAGGGATTCATCCATGATTCAAGGACAAACGATTCTGATCACCGGAGGAACAGGCTCCTGGGGTCAAAAGCTGACCGAGGTGCTGCTGGAGCAGGACCCGGCTGAGATTCGTCTTCTGTCACGTAATGAATACGCCCAGATTGCGATGCAGCGTGAGTTCAACCATGACCCGCGTCTGCGATTCGTCATTGGGGACATCCGGGATTATCGGGCAGTGGAAGATGCGTGCAAAGGCGTAGATGTGCTCTTCCATCTAGCTGCGTTGAAGCATGTTCCAGTCTGCGAGGACCAGCCAGATGAAGCGTTAAAGACGAATGTGATCGGGACGCAGAACATTATTCGGGCTGCGATCCGCATGCAGGTTCCCAAAGTCATTGATGTGTCCACCGATAAGGCGGTAGATCCGATTAACGTATATGGCATGACGAAGGCCTTGGGTGAAAAAATGATGATTCGCGCCAACTGGCTGAGTGAAGGCACTCGGTTTGTCTGCATCCGCGGGGGCAATGTGCTTGGAACCAGCGGCAGTGTCGTGCCCTTGTTCCGTCGTCAGATCGATGAAGGCAAGAGCCCGACCATTACGGACAAAGGCATGACCCGCTTTTTCCTAACGCGTACCGAAGCCATACATTTACTGCTTAAGGCGGCTGAGGCGGCCGTGGGCGGGGAGACTTTTGTGATGAAAATGAAAGCTTGCAAGATGACGGAACTTGCATCCGTCATGTTGGAACAGGCAGGTCGTCCATCCTTCGATTATAAGGTGACAGGCATACGTCCAGGCGAGAAATTGCATGAAGTGCTCATTTCGCCCTATGAAGCACCGCGCACGTATCAATACGATGCACAGTATTATGTCATCCTGCCTGAGCATCAGGACAAGGGACTGACGGATCAGTACAGCAGCCTGTCTCGTGTGAACTTCTCCGAGTATCGTTCGGACAGTGCCATGATGAACAAGCCAGCGATCGCCCAGTTTTTGCGTGCAGGCGGATATATCGACTAGGGCGTGTCTCAAAACTCGTTCGGAGTTTTCAGACACGCCCACCGAAGGGAGGTGGAGCGTTTGGAGGTGGAAGGAATGGAAGAGAATCATCAGCACGAGCAGCGCGGGGGAAAAGAAGGGGAGCGGCAACATAATACACTGCAACACATCAATGACCGCTCCCTGAAAGCTGTTGTCGTCGGTCTGGGTTATGTAGGTTTACCCATGGCTGTGGAGATGGCACAGGCAGGTTATCAGGTACACGGTATCGATATCGATACCTCCAAGGTAGCCAAGCTGCGTGCCGGACATTCGTATGTCATCGGTATAGAAGATGATGTTGTACAGTCTCTGATGCAGGCAGGGTTGTTCACGGCAAGTACCGATTACGCAGTGGTTGCGCAAGCCAATGTCATTGTCATCTGTGTGCCGACTCCGCTGACCGCCGAGCATCAACCGGATATCTCGTATATCTCGGCAGCGGTGGATGGCATGACTCCTTATTTGCAGGAGGGCAGCCTGGTTATTTTGGAAAGCACGACCTATCCGGGCACGACGGAGGAACGCGTGAAACAACCGATTGAAGCGGCAAACGGCTGGCAAGCTGGAGAACAGTTCTACGTCTGTTATTCTCCAGAGCGGGTAGATCCGGGCAGTGTGAGTTATGGAGTGAAAAATACCCCGAAGATCATTGGTGGCTCCACACCCGCATGTCTGAATTATGGTAAACAGTTCTACGGCTCGTTTCTCAACGAAGTTGTGCCGGTCAGTTCAACGACGGTAGCGGAGACGGCGAAGCTGTTCGAAAATACATTTCGCAGTGTCAACATTGCACTCGTGAATGAGCTGACTCCGGCCTGTGAACAGATGGGTGTAAACATCTGGGAGGTGCTGGGTGCGGCGGCCACCAAGCCATTTGGTTATATGCCATTCTATCCCGGTCCCGGCATCGGCGGACATTGTATTCCAATCGATCCGATCTATCTGTCCTGGGCTGCAAACCGGCAGGGATCGGAGCTGCAATTCATCCAGCTGGCAGATGCAACCAATCGGCAAATGCCAGAGAGAGTGGTGAAGCGTGCAATGGAGCTGCTGGAGCAGAATGGTGTATCTGTTCAGGCAGCGCGTGTTGTTCTGGCGGGTATGGCTTATAAAAAAGACATCGACGACTTGCGCGAATCGCCAGCGCTGGACGTCTTCCGGCTACTGAGCGCAGCGGGTGCAGATGTGGTTTTCACCGATCCAATGGTGCCTGTCTTCCGTAAGGATGACGGTACGATACTCCAGTCTCGGCCTGCTGCGCCAGAATTGTGGACATGGGCTGATCTGGTGATCATTACGACGGATCATTCGGGATTCAATTATCAGGAGATGGCGGATCATGCAAAGCTGATTTTTGATACACGCAATGCAACGGCCGGATGTCACGGGGGAAATATTGTGGTGCTGGGCCAACCTGTTCGGCAAGGAAAAACGGGAGAAGATTATGGCAAATCATGACCGGGTGAGTGAACGCTATTACGGCGAAATCAATTCGGAAGATTCTCATGAAGCGACCCGGACACGCGTCCACTGGATGTGCCGCGAGACCACAGGTAAACGCATCCTGGATGTTGGTTGCAGTCAGGGCATTACGTCCATTTTGCTGGCGCGTGAAGGATTTCGTGTAACAGGGGTCGATTTGGAAGAAGAAAGTATCCGATACGCGCAAGCCGAGCTTGCTAAAGAGTCCAAGCCAGTTAGGAACAATGTGGATTTTCGAATGCTGGACATTACGCAATGGAAAGTAAGGACTACCTTTGACACGGTACTGCTTGGAGAAGTGCTGGAGCATTTTGCTCATCCGGAGACGTTGTTGAACCAGATTCATCGGCTGTTGCAAGAGGATGGGACGCTGGTTGTAACCGTGCCGTATGGCTATCATCCGTTCTATGATCACAAGCAGACGTTCTATGCAGGAAGCCTGGCGATGTGCCTGATGCCGTATTTCGAAGTCTTGAAACTGGAAGTTCATCATAAATATCTATGTTGCGTGGCCCGCAGACGGCGGAGAACGCAGCCTCACATATCGCCGACTTTGGATCAACTGATGGAGTGGATGAAGCTGGATCATATCCATTTTGCTGAGGTGGAACAACAGCATCTACGCGCAATGAAGCAGCGTAAGAAGGCATTGGACAGTGCAGTGGAGCAGGTGAAACGTCTTCGCCGTCAGGGGAGTGGGGAAGTGTAGCGGTGTTGTTTAGTGTGACGACAGAGCTATTCTATGTTCTAACGAATCTCACACGCCTTATGCTGGTGATTTTGGAAAGGGGAAAAATGTAAGGAATCTAAGCGACGCTATTTCATCCAAAAGCTGCGATAAACGACCAATGGTTGCCTAAAATGCGAGAATAGCGCGCCTCAGATTCGTTAGATTTTCCAATTGGCTGAAATCCGTTATGAAATTTCGCAATACGCGTACGACAGGAAGGGGCTCAAAACGTGATCACCATCAGTTTGTGCATGATTGTGAAGAACGAGGAACGCACGCTGGCACGCTGTCTCGATTCGGTTGCCGGCATCGCGGACGAGATCGTCATCGTGGATACCGGTTCATCAGATCGTACGATGGACATCGCTGCGCAGTATACCGACCAGGTCTACACGTATGAATGGAAGGAAGACTTTGCCGCAGCGCGGAATGAGTCATTCGCCAAGGCCACGCAGGAGTATATCCTGTGGCTGGATGCGGACGATGTGCTGCTGCCCGCGGAACGGGCGAAGCTTGCGGTGTTGAAGCAGCAGTTGCCGTCTGAGGGGGAGACGGCGGCTGTGATCTTGAACTACACGCTGGCCGAGGGGCCGGAGGGAAGTCCGCTTGTGACGGACCGACGACTTCGCCTGGTCAAGCGAGATGCCGGGTACCGCTGGCATGGCCGGCTGCACGAGCAGCTCAGCTTCCCGCCGAGCGGGGTCATTACGGCAGATATTGCCGTCACGCACCGCCGCGAAGCGGGACATCATTCGGCGCGAAACGTGCGCATTCTGCGCAAATGGATCGCCGAAGAGGGCGTAGCCCAAGGTCGCCTGCTGTTCTATTATGCAGGCGAATGTTATGACCGCCAGCGTTATGCGGCGGCGGCACGCGGGTACGCGAAGCTGCTGGAGCAGCCCAGCGGTTACCGCGAGGATCGTCTCATTGCCTGCGCGCGGCTGGCGGAATGTTATGAACGACTGGGTGAGCCGGGCCGTAAGCTCGGAGCATTGCTGCAGTCATTTCAATATGACCTGCCGCATGCCGATTTTTGCTGCGCCATTGCGGCTTGTTTCCATGAACGGCAGGAACCCGTCTCGGCGATCTATTGGTATATGCAGGCGGTAGACGTTAGCAGCCACGATCCCGGTCTGCGCCCGGTGCCTGTGGCATGTCGTACCTGGCTGCCACATGCCCGACTATCTCTCTGCTATGCCCATCTGGGCAACTGGGAGCAGGCACTGATGCATAACACCAAAGCCCGTGAGTACTTGCCCAACGATCCCGGATTACTTGCCAATCGGCAGAAGCTCGAAGTGGTGGTACGCAAAGAGATGAAAGAGCGGGAAGAACGTGGTGAAGTGTCACCGCGTAAGTAGGGAGACGAACTGGGACGGATAAGGACGAATGAGAACAGAAGAGTTTGAAGCGGGAGTAGAGATAGAGAAAATGGATTGAATTAGAAGTGACAAGGACAACAAAAACTAATTGTTGTTGTAAGATGCGATCAAGCTGAAAGTGATAGAAATAGAGTGTAAGGCACAATTGTGAGCAGAAGCAGAAGGTACTCAAGATTAAGTGGTAGAATAGATGTGAAAGAGAAAGTATGAGTTGTCATGTGTTTTAAGTGCGACAGCTACGATATTGTTAGTGTGAACGAGCATGTACAGACCACAATTTAGTATAAACAGATAAAGGGAAATATGTAGAACAAGAGCAGAGCAGCCCCGCTTGCCGAGGAAGTCGGTGAGCGGGGCTTGCTTTATGTTTTGTACTTCAAACTGCTTGCACCGTGTGAGGCTTCAGATGAGTGAATGCAGTGAGTACTACGCACGCATCAAGATGATCAGCCATGTAGTCAGGAGGTCATTTTGCGGCGAGATTGCTTTACTTTTCAGGTGCCAGACATCGCACATACTGGTCTTTCATCCGCAAGCTTTTGCACGCCCAGCCCCTGCCATCATATATTTCCTCATCAGTGTTGAGGGTAATGCTCTCATCTGTGTACTCATTCCAGTTTTCAATTCGGAGTGTGTTTTCACTTTCCCATTCAAGATGATTATTTCCGTGGTGCTCGGAACGATAGATCGTTTTTACTGTGGAGTCCTCAGGGGCATTCGTCTTCTTCACATCGACCCACATCGTAACCCCGCCTGCCGCACCACCATAGGGCATACCATAAATCTCGGCGGTATATTCACCATTCCGCGAAGGCATCGAATAGCTCAATTCTCCTTTCTCAGAACGGTCAAAGGTGGAGAAGTAGGGACGGAGCCAGAAATACAAGAATAAGGCGGCAAACAGTACAAGAATCAATAATGCAAATGTAGTGAAAATCGGATGTCTACGTATCCACGATTTTGGTAGTGAGATGTTTGAAGAGTCACTAGCTTGAGAGTATTGTTTCATGAAATTGCTCTCCTTTAGAGATGTTGGGTAGGAACGAGATAAGGAATTGGATATATAGATATATTGGTGTCTTCTCTTTAAGCAATTTATTAAATTAATGGTAACACACTGCGTTTATTAATAACAAATAAGTTAAAATTACCCTTAGTTCAAAAGGGACTAAATTATAAATGGAGAAAGACAGCATCCTCATGACTAAATAAGCAATAAGAGATTGTATTTGGTATGGAATGTTTAACTTGCATAAAGGAGGTTGATGCTGCAATTAATCATTACAAGCATGGTATAATAGGAAAAAACGGAGTTGATGGTCAGATGTCTGATTTGCTCGATCCTCGAAACGATTTTGTTTTCAAACGTATTTTTGGCAGTGAGGAAAATAAAGATGTCCTGCTTGTGTTCTTGAACCGAACGTTTGCAGAGTCGGGTGAACAGCCACTGACAGAGATCGTACTACTTAACCCGTATACCGATAAAGATGCTCCTTTGGATAAACAGTCCATATTTGATATCTGGGCGAAAACAGCTGAAGGTAAGCTGATCAACATTGAAATGCAGTTATTTAATAAATATGACATCGAAAAGCGTACCCTATACTATTGGAGCAAGCGTTATTCGAGCCAGCTGCAGGAAGGTCAGACATACAAAGAATTGAAAAAGTGCGTCACCATTAATATTTTGAATTACTCGTTTATCGCGAATGAGCGTTATCATAATGTTTTTCATCTGAGGGAAGACCACACCGGACTTGAACTTAGTGATGATCTTGAAGTGCATTTCATGGAGCTGTCCAAACTGGACGATCAATCCGTTCCGATGGAAGGCGGGCTGATTAACTGGCTTTTGTTCCTGAAAGGTGCTGATAAATCCAATTGGGAGGTATTGCAAATGAATGAACCTACTTTGAAGAAGGCGATGGATACGCTGGAGTTCTTGAGTCAGGATCGGGAAGCGCGTCGTTTATATGAAGAGCGGCAGAAATATTTACATGACGAAGCTTCCATGATTGAATGGGCTACGGAAAAGGGCGAACGTAAAAAAGCTCTTGAAATAGCAAGAAACATGCTTTCTCTAGGAATTGAAGTTTCTGTTATTGCAAAGGCAAGTGGCTTGCCGGAATCTGAGGTAGAGTCGTTAAAAGATTAAAGTAAAGTTATAAGGTGTAGTAAGTTCACCAGATGAATTGGTACGGATACACTAGCGTGGCACGTAAATATAAGTTTAATGCAATCGTTTTGTCCAACTAGGGCAGGGCGGTTGTTTTTATTTTGATGAAGTGAAACGTTTTACAGTAAAACGCGGTTGCTCATTCGGGGCTGGGCCGTTAAACTAAAGGGAGCGGCGTTTGCTTGACGGACAAGTCATGAGAACGCCATTTTGTTGTCAAGGATGCGGTATATGTGCCGCTTTCGGATGTCAAAACGGATCGGACCAAGCTGGTGGAAGAACATCGGTGATAAGTAAGGAGTCTTTACATGAGTGTGCAAACACCTACATTAGAAGAAGCGCAGGGTCTCCTGCAAAAATATTATGGCTACCCCGACTTCCGTGAGGGACAGAAAAAGATTGTAGCCAGCCTACTGGAACGCGAGGATACGTTGGGTATTATGCCAACCGGGGGCGGTAAGTCGATCTGTTATCAGATCCCCGCTCTGTTGTATTCGGGACTGACGCTTGTCGTCTCCCCGTTGATCTCATTGATGAAGGATCAGGTCGATGCGTTGACGACCGCCGGAATTGCTGCCGCGTATATTAATAGTACACTTAGCGGCAAAGAAGTGAATGATCGCATCCGCGCGGCGCAGCGCGGTGAGCTGAAGTTGCTCTATGTCGCGCCTGAGCGACTGGAGCTGGATTGGTTCCGCGAGGAGATGGGCTATTTGCCGATCTCTTGCGTTGCTGTGGATGAGGCCCACTGTGTATCGCAGTGGGGGCATGATTTTCGGACAAGCTACCTGGCGGTAGCGCCGTTTGTGGACAGTTTGCCGGAGCGGCCGGTGGTTGCGGCCTTTACGGCTACAGCGACGCCCGAGGTCATGGGCGATATTCTGCGGCTGCTGCGTTTGCAGGATCCGCAGACATATGTGACCGGACTTGGGCGGGATAATCTGGCGTTTAGCGTGCTGCGCGGCGAGAGCAAGAAGGACTTTGTCCTGAATTATGCGCGCGAGCATGCCAGCGAGCCAGGCATTGTGTACGCCGCGACCCGTAAGGACGTGGACGATCTGCATCAGCGTTTGTTGCAAGCCGGATTGCCCGCAGGACGGTACCATGCCGGGATGACGGACGATGAACGGTCCCAGAGCCAGGAAGCTTTTTTGTACGATGATATCCGGGTGATGGTGGCGACCAATGCGTTCGGGATGGGGATTGATAAGTCGAACGTGCGTTACGTTATTCATAACAGCATGCCGAAGAACATGGAAGCATATGTGCAGGAAGCTGGACGTGCGGGTCGGGACGGTGAGCCAAGCCAGTGTATTTTGTTATTCGGGGCACAGGACATTATCACCCAGAAATTCTTGATTGAGCAGAATCCGATGGACGGCGACCGCAAACAGAACGATTACCGGAAGCTGCAGCAGATGGTGGATTACTGTTACACGACGCGTTGTCTGCGCAGTGCGCAGCTGGATTATTTCGGTGAGGTGCATGACGATACACCTTGCGGTACTTGCAGTTCCTGTACGGACGACCGTGAGTTGGTAGACATGACGATTGATGCACAGAAAATATTCAGCTGCATTCACCGCATGCGTGAACGTTATGGTGTATCACTGGTTGCTTCGGTGCTCAAAGGCTCTCGTGCCAAAAAGGTACTCGATTACGGCTTCAACTCTCTGCCAACCTATGGCGTGATGGGCAATCGTACGGAGCGTGAAATTTCGGAGATCATCAACGTGATGGTATCCGAAGGATATCTGATGCTGTCCGAGGGACAGTATCCGGTCGTTCGTCTGCAACCACTGGCGGTCGAAGTACTCAAAGGCCAGCGTGAAGTGATGCAGCGTGTGGTCCGCAAGACAGCGGCAACGGCTTCGGGTACGAACTACGGCGGACGTCGTGGACGCGATGCGATGCCATCTGCGGTCAACGAGACTGTATTCGAACAGTTGCGTCTGATCCGGCGTGATCTGGCGGCGAAAGAGCATGTGCCATCGTACATTATTTTCAATGATGCGACTTTGCGCGAGATGAGTGTGGTATGTCCACAGACAGAACGTGACATGCTGGATATCAAAGGGGTCGGTGAGGTGAAGTACCGCAAGTACGGACTGCCGTTCCTGGAGTTTTTCCAGAAGCAATCGGGCGAAGAAGTGGATACGGATGATGATGCGTTTTACGAGTATGAGTAGGTATGAGCAGGTATAAGTAAGTATGAGTATGAGTTGATTGTGAGCGAGCTTGGCTGGTTGGGATGGAGTGAGAATTTTTTTATATTCGCCCTTTCAAGTCTTTGAAGTTCGTGACACGTAAAGCTTAATTGATCTAAAAGTTGATAGATATGCTTCATGCAAGTCGATGGTTCGTCCATGATACGGAGGAAGTGTTCGGCAGAGGTTCGAGGCTAAAGGCTCAAGGCAGTAAAATGTGGATATCGAATTGCGGATGAATGCGAATGAGGTCTTTTACAGGTTGAAGTTGTTTATCGTGTCTCTGTAGAGTGGACAAATGGTGGCGAATTGTCTTTCAAAGGGTGGACATTGGCGTTAGAAAGGGCTGATCGCATCGTATACAACATGTAGTTTTATTATGTGTTTTTCATACTATATGTTGTAGTTTTCGTTTGGTGGGGTGTATATGCCTTTTTGAAAAGAGTGTCCACTCTTTGAAAGACAAAAGTTGAATATGTCCATGATACATGGAATGGCTAGTACAAAAGGGGTTTAGATGAACAGCATCCGGGGCAGGATGGCTGCGATGCTTTCCTTTTATCAAAAAATATGTGGTCTGGGTGTCCAGGCAAAGGTTGTGAACCATGAAGGTTATTCTTTCTACATTAAATGCAAAGTACATCCATACCTCTTTGGCCTTGCGGTGTCTGAAAGCGTACAGTGAGAAGGATTTTGATATTGACCTGGCGGAGTATACGATCAAGGACCCGGTGATGAATATTGTGTCTGATCTGTATCAGCGCGGCGCGGACGTGATTGGTTTCTCGTGTTACATCTGGAACATTGAAGAGACAATCAAGGTTATTGATAATCTAAAAAAGGTTATGCCGAACGTGAAAATTCTGCTGGGCGGGCCGGAAGTGTCTTATGACACGGAATATTGGATGAACCGCATTCCAAATGTGGATTTCATCGTGATGGGTGAAGGGGAAGAGACGTTGCATCAGCTCTTGACGGAGCTGGAAGGAAGCAAGAAGTTCCACTTTGTCTATGGACTGGCGTATCGCAAAGGGGAAGAGGTCATTCTCATGCCAGGACGCCCGAAAGCGGATCTGAACGATCTGCCGTCACCGCATCGATTTGATGAGGATATCCCGGAGCTTGGGAAGCGCGTTGTTTATTTTGAGACCAGTCGGGGCTGTCCGTTCAGTTGTCAGTTCTGTCTTTCCAGTATTGAGGTCGGCGTGCGGTATTACGATATTGAGCGGACAAAGTCGGATATTCTGTACCTGATTGAGAAGGGCGCAAAGCTGATCAAGTTTGTGGACCGGACGTTTAACATCAAACGAGATTATGCGCTCGAAATGTTTAAATTCCTGATTGAGAATCATCAGGGGACAGTATTCCAGTTTGAAATTACGGCGGATATTATGCGTCCCGAAGTACTGGACTATTTGGCAGAGAATGCGCCACCGGGTACATTCCGGTTCGAGATCGGGGTACAGTCCACGAACGATCCGACAAATGAACTGGTGAAACGCCGTCAAAATTTTGCCAAGCTGAGCCGTACCGTAAACAAGGTGAAAGCTAGTGGCAAAATCGACCAGCATCTGGATCTCATCGCCGGACTGCCGGAGGAAAATTACGATACGTTCCGCAAAACGTTTAATGATGTGTTTGCACTGGGGCCAGAAGAGCTTCAGCTCGGATTCCTCAAAATGCTACGTGGTACAGGTCTGCGTCTGGATGCGGAGAAGTACAACTATACGTACATGGATCACGCACCGTATGAGATTCTGGGTAGTGACGTGCTGCCGTTCAGCGACATCGTACGCCTGAAGCGGCTGGAAGATGTGTTGGAGAAATACTGGAACGCACACCGGATGGACCATACGCTGAAATATCTGATGGAGCAGGAGTTCAACTCGCCGTTTGATTTCTTCCAGGCGTTTGGGGATTATTGGGAAGGTCAAGGTTGGCAGAAGATTGGTCACCAACTGGAGGATCTGTTTACTCGTTTGCACAGCTTCCTGGAGTCGCGGAATACGCCGCATATGGATATCGTGCTCGGCCTGATGAAGCTGGACTATTTCCTCGGCCACAAATACAAACCGCGCAAAATCTGGTGGGAAGATCCGCTTCAGAAAGACCAGTGGGCGGGTTATATGAAAACGTTGGCTGAACGTCCAGAAGACGTTCGTCTGCCACGTGTTGCCGGCGCCGCAGGCACGGCATGGTTGGAAAGCAGCGGCACGGGTGCGAGTGCCGCTGCGGGAAGTTCGGCTGCTGCCGGAGAAGACTCTGCCGCAGATGCGGCGGGTGTGATCGGCAGTGAAGCCGGGGGTACAGCGTCGCGCGTTGCGGGCGACGCAGTTGGGTCAGCCGTCGATGGAGCGGCGGACATGGTGGACGGCAACGCTTCGCGTGCGTTGCCGATGACCTCGGCCATGACCGCACAGACGGTCATGGGTGCCCGTGCTTTCGCCGACCTTGGTCTCGGCGAAAAGGAACTACAGAAGCACACCGTATTGGATGTGCTTCCGTTCCGGCTTGAGCGTGTGCTAGCTGGCGCCAGCCCGCTTGCCGCGAAAGGCCAGACGCTGCTGGTCGTTGTGTACCAGCAGCATGAAGGGCAGCAGGCGCAGTATTACACGCTGCCGCTGGGAGAAGAAGCTGCTGCCATGTAGGTGCAGCAGCCTGACACGAGCTGCATGGCCTATTGGCATCATTCAGCAGTAAGATGTGCCACGGCTTTACGGTCCGTGGCACGTTTGGGGCAGGCATCACCGCTATGTGCGGGGGATGCCCGACTTGATGAGCACCGCGCTATTGACCGCGGTGCTTCTCCATGAGGTGCTGCCCATTGGGCGCAGCACCTCATCCTTACGCGGCTTGTCATTGCACAAGTCGCGCTCCGCTTCACTTTTAACCCAAATATATATGTTCCGAAAGCATCGGAAGGTCGTCTGATTCCCTAGGGGATGAAGAAGGGCCTTCCTTTTTGTTTTTCAGAATGAAAGCAATAGCATAATCAATCCAATCGAAGGAGAGTTTCCTATGAATGAACATGCTACTACCACAGAGACGATTACCATAACAAAAGGTTCCGCTGAATTACTGCACATCTACATCCCGTATAACCCTGCATATATTGAGCGCATTCGTCGGATCAAGGGCAGAACGTGGGAATCCAAACAAAAAGTGTGGATTATCCCTTACACCACAGCTGCTATACAGGAGTTCATGAATCAATTTGATTCAGAAGATGTTCAGATTGCCCCGGAGTTGTGGGTGGAAAGCGAGGATCTACAGCAATGGAAAACTAGCAAGGGAAGTAATGTATGGAGTAAAGAGTCACTACAGAAGGCATTAACATTACGGGGATACAGCCGCAAAACGATTAAAGCCTATTGTAATCAGGTCGAACGTTTTCTAAGGAGCATTCCTCGTGAAAGTACAGATATGACTGCATCCAATGTGCAGACTTATTGCTTAGGTTTGCTAGAGCAAGGGATCTCCCATTCAAGCGTGAATCAGACGATAAGCGCAATTCGCTTCTATTGCAAACATGTACTCCATCATTCTACAGATATCCAGTATATTCGTCCCAAAAAGCAGATGAAATTACCTAAAGTCATGTCAGAAAAAGAAGTTGCTCAATTGCTCAAATCTGTAACCAATCTAAAGCATAAGACGATTCTGTTTCTTACGTATTCTTCTGGTCTTCGTGTTGGCGAAGTCGTTCGTCTTCAATGCAGCGATCTGGATATTGAGCGTCAGACACTTATTGTACGGCAGGGAAAAGGTCAGAAGGATCGGAGAACTCTTCTCTCTAACCTAGCTTGGGAAATTGTGCAGGAATACATTACGGAGTATAGACCCAATCGTTGGTTATTTCCGGGACAATCTTCGGATCGGCATCTTACCGAACGCAGCGTACAGAAGGTTTTTGAAGAAGCTAGACAACGCGCAGGTATTGTAAAAAAGGTTAGTATTCATGCCTTAAGGCACTCCTTCGCTACGCATTTACTGGAAAACGGAACAGACTTGCGCTACATTCAGGAGCTACTTGGTCATACGAGTGCACGAACAACTCAGCGATATACGCATGTGAGTATGAAAAATATTCAACGTATTCAGAGCCCGCTGGATCGTTTGGATCTGGGAGAGTGAGTTCTCCTATAAATCTACCTTTTTCACCAAATTATTCTTCGCAAATACCACAGCATCGGTTATCATAGACGTAGTTCGGATATCAGGCAAGATCTGTGGTATTTACGAAGTGCATAAATTAGATGTTATATGCAACCTACATGACAGAGAGGAAAAAGAAAATAATAAAAATTATTTTTAAAAAAAGTTAAAATCAAAAATTGATCACGGGTCAGTATTAGTATTCTTAATGTAGTAACTCTACAGGGTTTACATCATCGAAAATAGAAAGGAAGAAAAGAATGAATTGCCCCAAATGCAATAAAAATCTGTCTTTGAATTTGGATTTTCCTACGGAGGAAACTTGTCCGCATTGTGATTTTTATTATTATATTGGAAATTTATTGAAAATAATGTTTATTGCAAATCTAAAGGTTAATCAAAATCAGGAAACATATTTTAGCAATGTGCATCAAAGAATTTATAATCCTTTTATAGCTTCATATAAGGGAGAAGTAAAAAAAGGTGCAGAAATAGTTGTTGATAGGTATATCGAAGACTTTAAAGCACTTGTTTCAGGGTATGCTAAAGAGGACTTATATTTTATGGCTTTAGCATTGCGAGAAATCGCAACTTGGAACATTTTTAGTGATGATGTATGGGATTCTTCGCGTTTGAGAAATCTAAGTCATGTGTTTATTACATTGTTAGAGTTAACAGAAGAGAAATACTTTGGCGATTATATGATTAACCAAGAAGAAGATTTTATTAATGTCTTAGTCATTTGTGAAGAGTTGTTTACAATTTCTGATAATATAAAATTAAATGACTATTTTTCTTGGAATGTTGGTTTAGAAGAAATGTTAAAAACAAAGATTGAGAACGATAGATTAGAATGGTTTCATAATATGTTCGAATTTAAAGAACTCATAAAACCTGAAGAAATTGAATTCGAAGAAAATGCTAAACTAAAACTATATCTCAAAAAAAGAAATCTGGAAACGGAAAAATTAAATGAAGATGTAGGCAAAGAAATTGAAATGCTATACGGATTCAATTTTGAAGACTTGGATACTTTTAGAAATGAGATAATCGGAATTTCAACTAATCATGAACAAATTCATAATATTTCACCTACTATAAATGGTTATTCTATGAAATGTTCTTTTATTTTCGAAAGTCAGTTTACAGAAATGAGTCTTTCTATAAAAAAGATACATCAAATAATAAGTTACTTTAAATATGAATCAAAAGGGGATTCCAAGTACAGACTATCTAATCCTCACATGGACTATAAATTTATTTTTAAATATGAGAACTTTATTGCAATAGGCTTTTTTGACTCCGCTAATAGTATAACGGTATTCAAAAACTTAGCTATGAGTGATCATTTTGTTGAGGAAATGTTTGGTAGCAGAGCAACATTACCATTTAAAAAAGCGCAAGAAAAAATTTCTACTTTGATTGCTTACAAAATCGCGTTACATTTTCAAAATAAATATGATTATTATGTACCTATCATTGAAAAAGATATTCCTTATGTGAATATAAAAATGTTTCAAGGAAACGGCATTAGAAAAAAAATTGTGAATAGCTCAAATCAGGATCTAGGAGATTTAGATGCAGTAGTTATCAACAAGGTCAAAAAAGAAGTAATTATCTTTGAGATTAAGTATTATAAGCCCGCAAGCGAATTAACTGAAATTTTAAAGAAAGATAAAAAAATCTTTGATGATATTGATAAAATCCAACGTCGCGCAGCATGGGTACGAGAAAATATGGACGATGTTATTACTGCATGGAACCTGCAAGAGAATGAATATACAGTTAAAACCTATTTAGTTACAGCAAGACCTAATTACTTTGGTAAGCAAATTGAAACTGAAAATGCTGATATAAGTTACTTTACACTCGATGGTATTTTAAACTCTTGATAAAATTAACAAGTTAAATACCAAAACGCCGATTAGGAACTCGGCGTTTTTAGTTTAGAGTTAAAAGTATTAAGAAAAAAGGAACAAAAATAATTAAAAAGGATAATTAAGTAAAAAGAGACTAAATAAACAAGATTGCTTCAGATCAGTAAATAGAATCGAATTTAATAAAAGGAAAAAAGATAGAGTATGCTAAAAAGTATTATAAAAAGAAACAAAGAAAGCTTAGAATTAAAATAGGAAAATATCAATTAATATTAAGAGAATTTGGAAGGGTACAGGCAGCATATAACATAATATTCACGCTGCGGCTCCTGTGGAGCCTTGGTCTGCTGGATGAATTTCGAAGAGGGATTTCAGCAGACAACCCCTTCGGGGTTCATGAATACAGAAACGTTAGAGGAAATAACCTGTAGATTAATCTGAAGGAGAGTAAAGAATGAAATTCATAAAAAAATTACAATGGAAGTTTAGAGACATGGTGTGGTTAGTATCAATTTTAATTATTTCTAATATTATGGTAGTTTCAATGAGATTAAGTGACAATCAAGATATAACCAATATACTCTCAATTGGTGGAAGCCTAATTTCAGTTATTTTAGGCGCTGTTGCAATAATATATTCGTTTATTCAAAACAATAGTACACAGGATTTACACGGGAGCATCTCTACAACAATAGAAGTGATTAATCAACGACTCGATAATATAGGTAATCAAATAAATAGTGCAAAACCATACACTAAAGAGGATCATATAGAAAATGAAACTACTGAACAAGATATGGTACTGACTAGAGTACATGGGGTTATTAGCACTTCTGTCCAATGGGAAGGCAAGGAATTTGTAGAGAAATTAACGTATGAATTACAGACAAGTAATAACTCTAAACTACTCGATTATAGTATAAAACCATTGAATACTCCAGAAGATACACAGTTTAAGTATTCTACAAGCATAAGTTTACTTTTGAGTTGTTCTTTAAAATCAGAAGAAATAGATAATTTAATTGATAAGTCATTATCTAGGATTGGTGTCAATTCTAAAAGGTACGATTATTATACAAACCAAGGAATTCAATGTAAGTAGTTCGATGAAGTCAGGTTACATCCTCTAACATAATATTCACGCTGCGGACATTCGTCCTTGGTCTGGCATTCGCCAGACACTCGACAGTCGTCGAGTCGTGAATACAGGAACGTTATGAGAAATCTTCGTGAAAGTTGGTATTAAGATGAGATATGTAAGATACCCAAATCAAGAAGAATGGAATGATATTTTTAATAGAAGTCCATTCAAAGACTTTAATTTTTCCTCATTGGACTTTGCTGATAAGAATTTTGAAATAACTGATGTTTTTGATACGCCTATATTGAACTCAAATGGATTTCTACTAATACAAAGGGTTAGAGCACTTATTGAGAGTTACATATTATTGAGTTTTTATTATGAGTTGGGGATTCCTGATGAAATAGAACAAAGAAATAATAAAGATATATTTAATGATTTTGAAGAACATCATTATCAAATCAAAGCCAGATTTGATAACTGTACTGATGTATTTTACTTCAAAATTTTCTCTTGTTGGGAAACGCTGGGGCATATTCTCAATATACAATATGATTTAAAGACGAAAAGAGTGTATTTCAGAGACGTTGTAAGTTCTCTAGAAAAGATAGATGCCAATATGTATTTTGAACTTAATGAAATTATTAATGATACAGAATTTAAAAATGCTATTAATTATAGGAACCAAATTACACATAATCAATCCCCAAACATTCCAGGACTAGTAAGAACTCGATTTAAAAATGGATTAGAAACAGAAAAATTTCAAGAATGTCTAAGTCCTAACAATGTTATTAAGAATATTAATTTTATTATTGAACTGCTTAAAAGAAGTATATTTATTATAGGGAAGTAACATGTAGTTTGAGTATTTCAACGAAGTCGAAGACATCTCATAACATAATATTCACGCTGTGGCTCCTTACGGAGCCTTGGTCTTCGGGAAGGATTTCGAGGGGGCATTTCAGCAGACAACCCCTTCGGGGTTCGTGAATACAGGAACGTTATCGGAAATTGCTAAGAGCATAAATAGATTGGAGAGAATTGCTTGAAGATAAAGTTAGCTTGTCGTGGATGCAAAGAAGAACGATTCAAATCAATTGATTTAACTGATGGGATTTACTACAAGTTTGAATGTGAGAATGGTCATAAGAATAATATTATTCTACAAGAATGGAAGTTTGAAATACTATTTGAAATGGCATTAATGGCTTTGAAAGACGGATACACCAGAGAAGCTGTTTCTAGTTTTGCAGCTTCTCTAGAAAGGTTTTATGAATATATCATTGAACTTATTGCAATTCGGAATGAAATTGACTCGCACCAATTCACAGATACTTGGAAATTGATGAGTATCCAATCTGAAAGACAACTTGGTGCATTTTACACAGCGTATTTATTGCACTTTAAAGAAGTTCCGATGCCTTTGCATAAAAGGAATATAGAATTTAGAAATAAAGTAATTCACAAAGGTTACATACCAACAACTGAAGAAGTTACTGATTACGGACGAGAAGTTTTTAAATATATTCTTCAAGTATTAAAGAAAATTGATTTACATGAATATATGCCTGCAATTCTCAAAATGACACAAAAAACAAGAGAAGCATTAAACATAGATTATTCATACGGAATAATATGTATAGTGCCAGTTCCTGTTGGATTAAAACATCATTCAAAACATTTGCTTGAGAATTTGGATTTTGATGAATTACTAAAAAGCAGAAAAGAATTTGAAGTTATGAAAGGAAGCTTTGAATAATTTAAGAGGACAGCAACATCCGATAACATAATATTCACGCTGCGGGTATGCGCCCTTGGCCCGGCATACGCCGGACACTCGACATGCGTCGAGTCGTAAATACAGGAACGTTAAGCGTAACTTCTTAAAATCAAATTTAAGAGTAGTCTAAAAAAATAAACTAGTGAAATTCAAAACTGGAATAAGTCTTTAGCACAAATTTCAAAGAGAAAACAAAATTAAAATTTGATATTACATTTAGTTTTTAAGTGAGAAGTTAATTTCTAATATAGCTAAAATACTAAGTTGAAGATTGGGGATTTGAGTAGGAATGTCAACTTTCAATTCAGGAACAAATATTTTTTCAATTCAAACTGATATTATTAAAAGTACTTTTAATAAAAATCTTATTCTGTATAAAAGAGTGGAAAATAGTTTGAAAACACTTGATTCTAATATACAAGAAATAGATTTAAATGCTTATTTAACTGACGTTTATGATATGGGTTTTAGAAATTATCAGAGATTGAAATTGATAAGCAATGATAGAAGAGCATATTTAGAGCTTCATCAAATGCATGTGGAGATGTTAGTGAAATTCTTTCAGTATCAAAGAAGCTTATTAAGTAGTGGTTTCATAAATCCGTATTGCCCAGTATTAAATTTACATCCATTAATAACGGATTCGAATAAGTTGTGGCTAAACAAGGATGTAGTATTAAATTGTTCGTCTGAACGAAAGGGAAAGATTTCTGCAGGTTATGGTGAAGGTATAGCTCGCTTGCTGCTTGAACAATTGGACGATGTTTCTCCATTTGGCGTACTTAGAGTAAGTAAGAGCAACAAAAAGCAATTTTCAACTCCAGATTTTATTATAGTTAATCGCTATCTTAAAATTGTGGCGATAACTGAGGTTAAATCTAGTATCAATAATAAGATGGTGTCGACAGCCCGACAAGCAAAGCAAACTAGATTTTCAGGATTAGGAGTGAATGTCTTTTTTAATTTATATGATAATTCGCCTGTTGACATTAAAATTGTTGATCCAGAAGTGACATTAGATATGGATGTTTCTCCTTCAATATATGCCTATATGTCTATGGCTCAAGCACATATTAGTATGCGGGAGGAATCTCCTCTTGAATTCTTTGATCAAGAATGGATAAGAAGATTAGTTCACAAATTCGAAGAAGATATTTTGATTAAAATGGTTGAGAATAGAGAAGATTTATGGAAAGTGGAAAAACAAGATGAAGAAGTGGAACAGGTTGATCAGTGGTTAGATACCGAAAATGAAGAGCTTAAACTATTTTTAAAAGAATATCTCTATTCAGATAAAAATTCGAAGTTATTTGTTTTTAAGTCACACTGAAAGAAGTAGTATTCATAATCATGATAAATCTTATCCAAGAAAATATCTTGCATTTGGGATATGCATGGTAACGAAAATTCAATACTAACATCATAAAGATAGAAGCAACGCTTAACATAATATTCACGCTACGGGCATACGCCCTGGGTCCGGCATTCGCCGGACACTCAGCATACGCTGAGTCGTGAATACAGGAACGTTATACAACATACTAGCAACAAAGGGGAATTGAAATTATGGACTTAAATATAAGTAACATAATTATTGCTAGCTTAGGTTTAGTAGGTGCTATGATCGGTGGCTTCTTAAGCTATAAGGCCAGTAAAAGTGCGACTCAAGATAGTATAAAGGCTCAATCAGAAATCTATAATAAAACTCGTGAGTTAGAGAATAGAAGAATTTTTGAGAATAAAAGAACTTCAGCAAAAATTATTTATATTGATTTTTTAAATGCTATTGATGAGGGATTGAATATAGTCAAAGAGCAAAAAAGACAACATGTTGGTCGTGCCCCTAATCTATTACCAATGAACACAGCATATTCATCAATAATCGTCTCACTTAGTGAGGAATTAAATCCAGAAGAACTATCTGTAATAAACAGATTGTACGGGATAATGGAGAAAGTAAGACATGATATCTTAAATTTGGATTATATATTAGGCACATATGATCATATAGAATTTGATTATCGTATTTTGCTTGTTGAAGTCTTTGGAAATAATTATAAAGAAATGATAGAAACTAACTTAGAATATATTACAAGAGATCTTATAGTTGAGAAAATAGATCGAGAGTATAAAAAAGTTTTCGAAAAACTTAGAGTTTTAGGTGAGTTAAATACTTATGGGAATTAGAGAGAGTAATCAGGAAGGCTAGTACGTCGTATAACATAATATTCACGCTGTGGACATTCGTCCTTGGTCTGGTATTCGCCGGACACCCAGCATACGCTGGGTCGTGAATACAGGAACGTTATCTGAAATCAGGACAATTATGTAATATCAAAATCTAGGAGTGTGATTCGACTTGGAGAACTCAAATTTAAAAGATCTTATTGAAAAATACCTGAGCTCATATAATACGTTTAACATTGATGGAATGATAGGAGTTTTGAATGAGAATATTCATTTTCGAAACATTTCTAAAGGTGAAGTGAATTCGGAAACAAAGGGGATTCAGGAATTTCGCACATTAGCAGAGCAGTCAATTCAGGTATTTTCTCAAAGGCGTCAAGTAATAAAGAACATTACTTTCGCAGGAGATAAAGCAGAGGTTGACATTGATTATGAGGGAGTATTGTCCAGAGATCTCCCTAATGGAATGATGGCAGGAGAAACATTAAAACTTCAAGGGAAATCAATATTTCAAATGAAAGATAAGAAGTTAATATTGATTGAAGATCATAGTTGAAACATTATTGAAAGTTATTCATAGATTACCTTGAAAATCAGATAACAATATATTCACGCATCGAGCATACGCCCTCGGTCCGGCAGAAGCATTTCAGGAAAGCAGAGGCTGCCGGACACACTTGGCATACGCCAAGCGTCATGAATACAGGAACGTTAGCTGAAATTCCTGAAAACGAGATAAAAAGATGAAGTAGGTGAAGTTTAAGTTGTCTTATATGAAACCAGTAATCCGAGAACCTTATTACGATAAACCTATTTGGATTGAGAATGAAGTGAATCGAAAGGAATTTACTTTTTTATCCTCAAAAAGTAGTGAAGCTGAAGTTGAATTGTTTTTACTGCATTTATTTGGATACAACAGCATTGATGTATCGAAGTCTTTCGAGGAATCTTTTGAAGAGCTATTTGAGCAAGATGAAGTAGCGCTACTAGGTGGGGCAGCTTTTATAAAGGATGATGAGACATGTATCATGCCTAGCTGCTGTTGTGGGCTAGAAGAAATACAATCAATAGAACATTCAATTCAAGCTAAACAAAGTCCATGGCTTGGGCATGACCCATCGCCTGGAATTCAGTATTTTGATGATTACGCCTTAGTATGGTCAGATGATCCGGAACCACTTAAGGAAGAACTCGTATGCATTAAGTTTACCTATAATGAGCTGGCAGAAAGCCTTAAGAAATGCAAAAAGGACTTATTGGAATTTATAGAAGAACCACTATATAAATGGATTAAGGTAAGAAATGGTGACATAGCGAATCGAATGAAGCAAAAGATGTTTTACTGGTTTTGGAAAGACGAGTTTTTATGATCAGAGATACTCACATGAGATTTATTTATAGATCAAAAGTAAATTCAAATAAAGAATAGTGGTGAACCAATATGGATATTCGATCCTTGATTTACTTATATGGCAACAAGACATGAATTGGCCAATTGCACTAGAAATACTTAAACCAGAGCTAGAAAGAATAAGGGACTACCCAACAAGTGATGAGATACAAAGTGAATTAAGAGAAGAAGTAGAAGTAATACTAAAACGACTCTTGTAGGTAGTACATAGAAGGGGAGTACTTCTGATAACAGAACATTCGAGCTGGGGCTCCTAATGGAGCCTTGGTCTGCGAGTTGAATTTCAAGGAAGTAGTCTGTTGGAACAACGATACAAGCAAGAGAAGGAGTTTATATGAAATATTCTAAAGCATGTCTTATACTCATTCTTATCATCTTGTGTAGTACGGGATGTGGAACAAGAGAAATGATAGAAATTAATTATAATGTGCAAGAAATACCTAATCATGATTTTATGCTTACTGTGAATAACTACTTTCAACATTTTGATGATATCCGGAGATGGAAAGACTACACGACAGAAACATATGTGAAAAGCGTATATGCATGGTGTACAGGAGACTATACAGAAGAAGCAACAGTCGATGAGATGGTTAAAGTATATTATCAATTGAACAAGGATTCTCTTAAGTTAGAATCGGTAGATATAAATAACATTGAAGTAAGTGAAAATGATGAGATCTTAATTGAAGTATCTAGAACATGGGAAGATGGCCAAAAAGATGAATCCACGTATTCTATACTCTTCGAAAACGAGGGATGGAAAATTGACGATCGGATGTGAACGTTGATTGGAAAGCACTAACATATGTATGAATGGTTTGAATGAACTGAATGTATACTTGCGAAAACAAAGAAGCCGGGGCATTAAATGTCCGGCTTTTTTTGTCGATCCTATGTCTCTAAACTCTCACAATAAGAGACTTTCCCGACACAAAATATAGTGAATAGGGAATCGTGTAATCGCACACATTGAATAATTGAATTTACATATAGAATAGTTCTATAAGTATACCCGTTGACGATATTCCCACTGGGATGATATTTTTAGATCAATTAATTCCTACTTAACATGTATGAATTGGTGGTTTAAAAATAATATAAAACATAACGGGGGATACAAACATGAAAAAATGGTCTGTTTTAACACTAACTACTGCACTAGTTCTGGCGTTGACAGGATGCAACACCGGGGGAGAAGCGAAGACGGCATCGGGAGCTGAGGGGGCAAACGAACCAACCCAGATTATTGTGGGAACAGGCACACAGTTTCCGAATGTAGCCTTTATTGACGAAAATGATAAGCTGACGGGTTACGATGTAGAACTGGTCAGAGAAATTGATAAACGGCTTGATGATTACGAGTTCGAGTTTCAGACGCTGGAGTTCACCAACTTGCTGCTGAGCCTTGAAACGAACAAGATTGACATGGTTGCACATCAAATGGAAAAAAATCCGGAGCGCGAGGAGAAATATCTGTTCAACAAAGAAGCGTATTCCCATTGGAAAAACAAAATTGCCGTTCTTAAAGATGACAACTCCATTCAATCCATTGACGATTTGAAGGGCAAGAAAGTATTTACTACAGCAACCAGTGCACAAGCCATCTTGCTGGAAAACTACAACAAGGAGCATGACAATGCACTTGAAATTGTGTATTCAAGTGGTGTGGCCAACGATTTAATCTCACAACTCAAGTCCAAACGGGTTGTAGCGTCTATAGCTGCAGACTTTACCCTTCCACTTATCGATCCAAACAACGATTTGAAACTGGTCGGTGCGCCGCTTAGTGAATCAGACACGCTGTTTATGTTCCGCAAAAACGACCCTGAGCAGCAAAAACTCGCTGACCGTGTCGATGAAGTGCTGAAGGAAATCAAGGCTGACGGCACATTGAAGCAACTGAGCGAGCAATGGCTTGGTTTTGACGCTACGCAATCGGAAGCCAAATAACACGTAGAGGAAAGGCAGGTCGCTGCGATGGGTGCACCATTTGAATTCAGTTATGTCATTGACTACTTTGTAAAGCTCCTACCCACTATCAGTACTACGCTTCTAATTGTAGTTAGTGCAATGGTGCTTGGACTTATCATCAGTTCCATCGCGGCACTGCCGCAGATGTATAATATTCCGGTGCTGAAACAGCTGTCTAAGCTGTATGTATCCTTTTTTCGCGGTACACCGATCCTGATTCAGCTGTTTTTGTTCTATTACGGTGTACCGGAAATTTTAGGTTTGTTCGGTATTAATGCCAATCGTGCACCTGCACTGTATTTTGTCATTATGACTTACTCGTTGAATAGCGGAGCGTTTATGGTGGAGATGATTCGGGCTTCAGTCGCATCGGTGGATCGGGGGCAGGTCGAGGCTGCTTATGCGCTGGGCATGTCTGGCCCACAAGCCTTTTTCCGGATTGTATTGCCGCAGGCATATGTGACGGCACTGCCTATATTCTCCAATATGGTGATTGGCAGCCTGAAGGATACATCACTTGCTTTCAGTGTGGGTGTCATGGAGATGACCGGCAAATCCTCCACACTGGCAACGATCTCTCGTCATTTTATCGAAGCGTATATCTCACTGGCTCTCATTTATTTTGTTCTAAGCTTTGTGCTGGATCGGGTGTTCCGTGTGCTTGAGCGGAAAGTACAGAAGAGGGGGTTTGCTCCGATATGAGCTTTGATCTTTCCTTTGTATGGACCGCTTTCGTGGAGCTTCTCGGTGTCATCCCGATTACGCTGGCGATTACCGCTGTATCGGTTGTCTTCGGTTTTATCATCGGCACAGCCGTTGCGCTTGTCCGCCAATTTCGGATTCCTGTGCTGAGTCAGCTGGCGGCTGCCTACGTTACATTTATTCGCGGTACGCCAATGATTACACATTTGCTTCTGATCTATTTCGGTCTGCCCATGGTGATTGACAGTGTGACAGCATCGCTCGGACTTGGATTCAACTCCGCGTCGATTCCGTTGATCGGCTTTGCCTACCTCGCATTTTCGATTACGGCTGGGGCTTATGCGTCAGAGATTGTTAGATCCGGCTTGCTCTCGGTTGATCGCGGGCAGATCGAGGCTGCTTATTCCCTTGGCATGACAGCATCGAAGGCGATGCGCCGAATTGTGTTGCCGCAGGCTTTTGCGGCGAGTCTGCCCAACATTTCGAACATGCTGATTGGTATGCTGCATGGTTCAACGCTAGCATTTGCGGTCTCTGTGGTGGAGATTAACGCCAAGGCGCAAATTGTCGCATCGACCAACTGGAAGTTTTTTGAGGCGTATGTGGCGGCAGCTCTCATTTTCTGGGGTCTGACCATAACTATTGAAAGACTGACCGCGCTGGCAGAGAAGCGGTTCAGGGCGTACAGCCGGGGAGGCGTGTCATGATTGAACTTAAGCAAATACACAAAAGCTTCGGGGACAATAAAGTGCTTTCGGGAATTGATCTGAGTGTAAAGCGCGGAGAGGTTGTTGCCATTCTGGGACCAAGCGGTTCTGGCAAAACAACACTTCTGCGTTGCATCAATTATTTGGAGAAGCCGGATTCCGGGCATATCAGCATCGGAGACTTTACCCTGAATTACAAGCAGCATAACAAAAAGGATATCCATGCTCTGCGCCAAAAATCGGCGATGGTATTCCAGCAATATAATTTATTTCGCCACAAAACGGCGCTGCAAAATGTGATGGAGGGGCTTGTCGCTGTCCGTAAAGTGCCGAAGGAGGAAGCAAAGGCGCGCAGTGCGGCCTTGCTGGAGAAAGTTGGCCTCGGAAACAAGCTCGATTCGTACCCTAGCGAGCTGTCTGGTGGACAG
Source organism: Paenibacillus sp. SZ31 (assembly GCF_012912005.1). Classification (GTDB taxonomy): domain Bacteria; phylum Bacillota; class Bacilli; order Paenibacillales; family Paenibacillaceae; genus Paenibacillus. Next base: position 926,548 of record NZ_JABBEA010000001.1, on the reverse strand, counting down.
CAGCAGCGCGTCGGTATTGCACGGGCGTTGGCGATGAATCCAGAGGTCATTTTGTTTGACGAGCCGACCTCTGCTCTTGACCCGGAACTTGTAGGCGAGGTGCTGGCTGTCATTCGCCAAATTGCGGAGGAAGGAATAACGATGATCATCGTTACTCACGAAATGGGTTTTGCGCAGGAAGTAGCGAACCATGTTGTATTCATGGATGGCGGTGTCATTGTGGAGGAAGGCGATCCGAAGCAGTTGTTCCGATATCCGAAGGAAGAACGCACGAAGCAATTTCTCAAACGCATTACGCCTGACACCGCATACTCGATATAAGGGAATCAATTTCATAATACCTTTAGCTACTTCAATCAAGGCAAGATATAGATCAAAACGATTCAATTTGTCTATATCTTGTTACAAAAAACCATTTTTAGTGAGTTATGAAATTGATTCAAGGAACATTGGAGGGGGACTGTACATGTCATTTACATTAGGAATTTTGGACCAAAGCATCGTGTTTCCCGGCCAGACGGCTGCGGAGGCGCTGAACAATACAGTAGAACTGGCGATGCTCGCGGAGTCTCTTGGCTATGATCGTTTTTGGGTAGCCGAGCATCATGACTCGGAAGGTGTTGCCGGATCATCGCCAGAAGTGCTCGTATCGTATTTGCTGGCACAGACCCATACCATCCGGGTCGGCTCCGGTGGTGTAATGCTCCAGCATTACAGTCCATATAAGGTAGCGGAAAACTTCAATATACTTGCGACGCTGGCCCCGGGACGGGTTGAATTGGGCATCGGGCGAGCGCCGGGCGGCTTGCCTCGTTCCACGAAGGCGCTGCAAAAGGGAATCGCAGAGCCGGAAACGTTGGAGGACAAATTGGTGGAACTTAAGGACTTCCTGCATTCTCCGGCGAGTGAATCCCATGCGCAGCCAGGGCTGACGGCTCATCCGTTACCAGGACAGCCAGCGGGTATTTATATGCTGGGTACGAGCGTTTCCAGTGCAGAGCTGGCGGCAAGGCAGGGGCTTCCTTATGCGTTCGCCCTATTTATTAACAGTGATCCCGAGACGGCACGCGCTGCGTTGGATGCTTACCACACACAGTTTAACGCTGAGCAAGGCGGGGAGCCACAAGCGATTCTGGCCTTGTCTGTGATTGCGGCAGAGACGGAAGAAGAGGCTAATGCGCTGGCGGGACAGCATAAAAGTGTGCGTGTGACGCTGGCCAGTGGCAAAACCGTTAATGTGCAGACGCTGGAGCAGGCAGAGGAATTCGCAAGGCAGGCCGGAGAATCCTATACGGCGGTTGAGCGCGAGGCGGACATTACACGCGGCACAAAGGAAACGGTGCGGAAGCGGCTGCTCGCGCTGTCAGAGGAGTATGGTGTAAACAGTTTTGTATTCACAACGATTATTCCTGATTTTGATAAGAGGACTCGTTCCTTCCAGTTGCTTAGAGAAGCATTTACAGAGGAACTAGTGCAACGTTAATAACGTTTATAATCGAATCCATTTCATAATACAGATCGGAGAGCGGTAATGATGGGGAACACAACAGGGAAGACAACATCAATCATATCGGCGTATGTAGACGCTTATGAAGAGATTGAACAGGAAATCGCGGGACTGACCGAGCGGCAGTTGAAATGGAAATCGTCTCCATCCTCCTGGAGTGTTACCGAAGTGCTGGCGCATCTGGTGGACCACAGCATCGTCGTTTCCTTTCGCATTCGTGAAATACTAGCAGGATCAAAAGCGACGCTACCCGGTTTTAACCAGGATGCGTGGGTTGCTGGACAGAAAGCAAATGAGGAGCAAATCTCTCGCCTGATTACGATTGCTCATGGCCTGGTTCAATACAACTCAGGGCTACTGGAGCGCCTGGGCGATGAGGAATGGAGCAAAACCGGCATCAACTTCAAAGGGGAGGCGGTATCTCTTTCTGCGATCATCCCGGCTTTTGTAGCTCATGTGGAGAACCATCTCAACCAGATTCGCAGAATCAAGCAAGAAGCGGCTGAAAAGCAGGTGCAATGATGGGAAAGACTGAGGCGCAATCAACGGAAAGGCAACAACCGAATCCGAGCAATGACGGCCGGGAACTGATCATCAGGGAAGCGGCAGCCGATGACGTTCGCTTGCTGGAGGCCATCCTGTTTGAGGCATACAGCCAATATGAACAAGAGCTTCCTCAGGATGTATGGCTTGCCTATAAAGCAAGCATTGTAGAAGCTATTAATAAATCGTCAACGATAGCCAAGCTTGTAGCAGAACTGGACGGAGAAGTTGTAGGCAGTGTGTTTGTATATGCCTCATCCGAGACAGCATACGGTAATGCAGAGCTTGGCATCCATTCCCCGATTATCCGTTTGCTGGGCGTGACTGGTAAGGCGCGCGGCAGAGGTGTGGCTACAGAGCTCATTCGAGCGAGCGCCAAACTTGCGAGAGAACAAGGTGCGGATACGTTGTACCTTCATTCCTCGGACATGATGGGAGAGGCCATCCGTCTCTATGAGCGACTGGGCTTTGAACGAGCCCATGATAAGGAGTTTACTACAGGGCAGACGTTAGTCAAAAGCTATCGTTTGCAGTTGGCTGATACTACACTGCTTCAATAAATGGATCAATGCGGGAGGGTGACCATGAGTAAAGCGAAACAGCTTAAATTAGGCAGCATTATTTTGGGTGTTGGTGGAACGATGTCCAGTTGGCGTCATCCCAGTGTGCCGGTGGATGCCAGCGTTAATCTTGAGTTTTACACACAGCAGGCCCAAACGGCGGAACGAGGCAAATTCGACCTTGTGTTTATTGCCGATGGGCTGTTTATCACTGAAAAATCCATTCCTCATTTTCTAAATCGTTTCGAGCCACTTACGATTTTGTCCGCGCTTGCGGCAGTTACCACCCGGATCGGGCTGGTTGGCACATTGTCCAGCTCGTATAGTGAACCCTTTAATGCGGCCCGTCAGTTTGCTTCTCTTGATCATATCAGTAAGGGGCGCGGAGGCTGGAATCTGGTCACATCGCCGTTAGAAGGCTCGGCAACAAACTATAGCAAAGAGTCGCATCCGACCCACGGGGAGCGTTACGAGATTGCCGAGGAGTTTTTGGACGTTGTGCGCGGCTTGTGGGACTCCTGGGAGACGGACGCCTTTGTGCGAAACAAGGAGACGGGCGTCTTTTTTGATCCTGCGAAGCTGCATCGTGTTAATCATGAAGGTAAGCATTTTAAGGTAGCGGGGCCGCTCAACATTGCACGTACGAAGCAGGGACAACCTGTAGTATTTCAGGCTGGCTCGTCGGAGCCTGGAAAACAGCTTGCGGCGAAGGGTGCAGATGCAGTATTTACCGGACAGAACTCGATTGAGGACGCAAGAGCATTCTATGAGGATGTAAAGCGGCGTACCGTGGAGGAAGGACGCGCGGCAGACGATCTTTCCATTATGGTAGGCATTGTTCCGATTATTGGTAAAACCGATGAAGAGGCGGAGCTGAGATATCAGGAGGCTGCGAGACAGACTCCGATTGAGGAAGCGCTGGACGTGTTGGGCCGGTTTTTCGACCATCATGATTTTCATCAGTATGCACTGGATGAGCCATTCCCGGAGTTGGGTGATCTCGGACAGAACTCGTTTCGTAGCGGCACGGACCGAATCAAAGCAAGAGCCCGCGAGCATGGACAGACTTTGCGGCAGGTTGCTCTTGAAGCGGTGGCCCCACGTTCTCCGTTCATCGGCTCGGCCGAGACGGTAGCGGATACGCTGCAGCATTGGTTCGAGACAAAAGCAGCCGACGGCTTCATCGTACACCCGATTACACCGGAGGATCTTAATATTTTTGTGGATGACGTCGTGCCGATTTTGCAGGAGCGCGGTGTGTTTCGCACGGAATATGAATTCGATACGCTACGGGGGCATCTGGGTTTGCCTGTGCCGGAAAATCGTTATGCAAAGCAGCCGACAGCAGCAGAAGCACTTTGAACAAAACGTTTGCAGATAGAACGGATATAAAAATGAGATTACATTAACTGAGAGGGGAACCGTAATGTCGAGAGAGGGTCAATTAAGGCTGGGAACATCACTACACGGCGTCGGCTCCAGCGTTTCGGGCTGGAGACATCCCGAGCTGCCATCAGATGCAAGCATAAATATCGATTTTTACATCCAGCAGGCTAGACAGGCGGAGGCCGGCAAGCTTGATTTTGTATTTATTGCCGATGGCTTGCATATTACAGAGCAGTCGATCCCTCATTTTTTGAATCGTTTTGAGCCACTTACCGTCCTGTCTGCTCTTGCCGCATCGACCAGAAACATTGGATTGGCAGGAACACTCTCCACATCCTATAGCGAACCGTTTACGGTGGCTCGTCAGTTTGCATCCCTGGATCATCTCAGCGGCGGACGTGCAGCGTGGAATGTGGTGACTTCGCCATCGGAAGGTGTAGCAGACAACTTCAACAAGGGAGGCCATCCCGACCACGAAACCCGTTATCGTATGGCGGAAGAGTACGTGGAGGTAACACGGGGATTATGGGACTCCTGGGAAGACGATGCGTTGATTCGGGACAAGGAAAGCGGTGTGTTCTTTGATCCGGAGAAGCTGCACAAGCTGAATCATAAAGGCGAATTTTACGAGGTGGCCGGACCGCTGAACATTGCGCGTTCGAAGCAGGGGCATCCCGTCGTTTTCCAGGCAGGCGCGTCGGAATCGGGCCGGGATTTTGCTGCAAAAACGGCTGATGCTGTATTTGTCCACGGTCAATCGCTGGAGGAAGCCAAGGCGGTATACGATGATCTGAAGCAGCGCGCGGTCTCCTTCGGACGTAAGCCTGAAGACATACTGATTCTGCCGGGCATTGCACCCATTGTGGGACATACCGAAGAGGAAGCCCAGCGTAAATATGATGAGGTTCTCCATCTGGGCTCCGTTGATGATGCGGTTCAATATTTAAGTCGTTACTTTGATTATCATGATTTTACCCAATATGATCTGGATGAGCCTTTTCCGGATTTAGGCGATTTTGGTTCCAATGGATTCCGAAGTTTTACGGATCAGATTAAGCGGGAAGCACGGGAGCAAGGATCGACACTACGCGAGGTTGCGTTACATGTTGCACAGCCCCGATCCCCGTTTTTTGGTACACCTGAAACAATTGCCGACAAGATGCAGCTATGGTTCGAAGAGGGGGCAGTGGACGGATTCATTATCCTGCCGACTGTACCGGATGGACTCGAAGCTTTTGTAGAGTTGGTCGTGCCTGTGTTGCAACAGCGTGGACTGTTCCGTACGGAATACGAGCATGATACGCTGCGGGGAAATATGGGACTTTCAGTGCCTGTTAATCGATACGTGAAGCAGGGTGGGTGAATCATTAGGCAAGAAAAGTTGATTCATAGTATATTGATTATAAAAAGAAACCGTCTCTATCCAATGGTTGGGTGGTACCTCCATTTCACCAAAGAACGGTTTCTTTTTTGTTTTGTCATTTGAGTACGTTTTACAGAGAGCGTCTATTCATTCATAATCTGTTAATGAATGATTTCTCCAGATTAAGTTTAACGGTCAATGGAATTAGAACGAATCAGGCCAGTAAACTGGCAACCATCTTTAAAGAGAATTTGGAGGCCTATTCGGCTGTTGAGGAAATCCCTGATCACCTGGCGAAGTATTATTTGTAAAAGAGCTTTAAACAAGATAGGAAATGGAGAGCTAAAGAATTAATTAGATGTAATCCAAAAAAAATAATGGAGGACACAGAATGGACCTGAAGACATATCTCGCAGAGCATTTTCCAAACCTGACCTTAGAACCGCCGCTTTTTTATAATGGGGATGTTGGAATACGATTCGAACTTGGCAATTCTCTGATGTTTGGAATGAGTACGGAGTATTACATGGAACAAGTTTATCATCGATCACTTGAATTATTTAAGGCTCTTCATGATCAAGAAGATGAAGTCCTATTCATAACTCAAGCTTATTTGGGAGATAAGCCTAAACACAAAGTGAAAAAATTGAACCTGTACAGAAAATATATTAAGAAGAAAGGGCCGATTAGAGCCCTGAGCCTTGAGATATTTCCAGGTTTGGATTGTGAATCAGATGACATCCAAGACCCAAGAAACACCATGTATAGGTACTGGACTAGATGCAGAGTTAAGGACTTGAAATACAATCAGTTAATCAAAGCTATATGTAATCATGATGTTGGAATTAAGCCAAAGATTTATCATAGGGTGTATTTCATTAATATAAGTAAGAAAACGATATTTCATATCTATGATGATAGAGGTTGCGATGTTATTTCAGCAGCAAGGGAAGAACTAATGGGTATCTATAAAGAATATAACGATTGGATTCTAGATTATGATCGAGAGATAATTAACAATGTATTTTTAGGATAATGCGGAAAACCTGAAATTTAATCGAACATAATTCCTAATGGAATGCATGGTCGATGAACCAAGACCGTGTTCAGATGTAAGGAGTAAGGATTATGGATAAAAAAGAAAAGAATTTTATTATTGCTATAATTGTACTTGCTGTAGTTGTACTGGGGACTATATGGTACCTAAAAGTGGGATATTTATTAAGGAAACCAGAGATGCCCGAGGCAAATATTGCAATTCAGACCCAAATGGTCGATGGTGGTGCGATTAGTTTACGAAATGCTGATTACACGGAAAATCAAATCAAGGTTGGATATGAAGTGAAAGGGTTTAGTTTGATGGAGTATAACATTGCTTGTGAGCTTTATCGTGACGGGAATTTGATTTCAACTTCTGGCTCAACAGGTGGCGGTTTGATAGAACTGGACGAAAAGCATTATTACTTCATTGGTAGTGAGAATATAACTCAAATGAATCTGCCTGAATCTATACATCTAAACGTGGAGATTAAAGTGATACCCAATGATTTTAGACAAAAATCGATAACTTCATCCTTTGACGTAAGCCTCAATTCAAATGGTACTTCTTCATGACAGAGTTACGGAAAGTTTCGTATTCTGATAACGCTTGTGCAGTGGAGGATTGAGGTACACTATATTGACTTATCCCTTCAAGGCTGAATTTGCCTAAGTTATCATTAATTAATCCATAATCACCAAAGGAGTTTTTCATCAAGAAGAGCACACTTTTATCACCTTTCTGCAGTTCTACATAGTCATTAACTGTGTACTTGACGTCTCCTTCCAGGCTGACGGGTTCAATGATTGTTAATTCGTTCTGATCAGTAGGAAAATCGTTCGGTTGCTTTAATATCTTTTCAATCTTGATGTTTGTATTGGTGTGAAAGGATTGCATAGTCCCATCATCAAATGCAGTAATAACATGCTCTCGATCTCTGACATCTGCTGTGGCATAACCAATGACGATCAGTTCAGCGAACGCATCCAGCTTATCAATTTTATGAAATGTTAAGGAGTTGGACGAAAGGTTGACGACTTTATGAATGGCTACGTCCGGTTTCGATTGACCATTTACGTAAGCGATTGCACCAGAGAAGATAGCCGATAAGATTAATACAGAGACTAGTACAACCTTCCTTTTGAAAAAAGACATGATATCATCCTCTCCGTTAGATTTAGTATTTTGCTTCATTTCTACTATACACATATCTGATAATTATTGTGAATTAATAATATAAACCTAGTAGAATATCACTATTAAATTCAACATCGAAAATATAGTGGAACCATTGAAAAGGTGGGAACGCTTGTACGTAGGGATGGTTACAGATAAAATATATACATAATTAAAACTTGAAGGAGAATGATCCCAATGACCTTGCTAAACTTATTTCATGAAAAACCAACCAAACTATGGAGCGAAAGAATGATCGAAGGCGGAGATGAGATTTTTACAGAAGAGAGATTACTCATGTCTGACAAAGCCTTGGATATCTTTTTAAACCAGTTAATAGTAGTACAAGAAACGAAACATCCTAAGCATATTATGAAAGCTGTAGAAGAAGTTGTGGTTACATTTAATGAGATGAATGAGGAAAATGGCTATTTCATTGAAACGATGGAACGTGAAGAATTGGCCGATTTTATCGACAAGGCAGCTAGGCTGGCTGGATTAGACATTGAGGAGGATGAAGATATTACGGAAGAATGGAGAGAGTGGTAAACGGGCTAACAGAAGAGGAGATGGTACGATTGAATCAACAGGAATATGGCCGCTATTTATTAGCGATGGGTGGAGAAGAATTTAAGCCAGCAGATGATGATGAGGTTGAAGCAGACCATCTATACGGATTTTTTCAGTGGTTTATGCCATCGGGAGCAGGCGTTGAACGTGTGTTTGAGCCGATTCCAGACGGGCAGCGTCTTTTGGATAGAATACGTCCAATTTATGAGATGTTGAATCCTGAGGACTTCGCCGGCGAATATGTGCCAGGATATTTCAACGGCGGACATGAGGCTGCTTCTGAGGAAACGTTGCGTGGTCTGGGGGAGAAGCTCATTCAAAGATTGAAGAGTCTGTTCTCCAAAGTACCGGAAGATGACGAAGTGGCAGACGTAGCAAATGAAGCATTACAAGATTTGGCAAGTCTGACGGAGGTCGTTGTAATACCGACAGGCGAAATTAACAAGCTGGAGCAAAGATTGATTCAAGGCACGGATGAAGAAGATGGCGAGGTCGTTTACGAAGCACTCGGAGAGCTCCTCAGTTCGCGCAGTGATTACGATGAAACAATCGAGCTATTAAGCGAAGCATACTATTCCATCGCTTGCGATTATTGGATAGCTTACTACTTACAATGGCCCCGCTATCAAGGTCTACAGGAGGCTGAAGACTGCCTGCAACCTTACTTTGAGCTATATCGTTATGGTTATAATCTTCATTGGACTCAAAATAAGCTATTCATCGGCAGGCGATAAAGAGCATTGGGGATTGAGATTACAAGTCAAAGCATGATGGAAATGAGTTTGCTTCAGCGATTGAATGCGATACATTATGAGAAATCACTAGACGAAATAGAAAAGTTTTTGAAAATGTTCTTAAAAGAACACAAAATTAGTGAAGCAACTTGGAAACATTGGATCAAATGAGTTGAAATTTTCATTGTTATGTGATCTGAATTGCAGCAATAATTTTAATGATAAGGGTGATAGATATGGAACGAGGACTCATTATATTTTTGAACGGAACGTCAAGTTCGGGGAAGACAAGCATTGCGATGGAAATGAAAAATCAGGGAGACATTCCGTTCCATCATCTATCTGTAGATCAATTTCTTCATAATTATGATCAGTTTATCGACAATACATATCCAGATATGAAACCAACAAGAGAAGTGGAACACCATGTGATGACAGATATCCTGTTCGACCCCATCAATTCGTTGTACTGTGCAACCATTAAGCTGTTTTCGGAAATGGGTTTGAATGTCATCGTGGATACGGTCATCAGCAATGACAAGTGGTTTAATGATTTTTATAATTTACTATCGGATTATCCGATATTGTTTGTAGGCGTGCATTGCTCCAAAGAAGAACTCACCAGAAGAGAGCAGAGCAGGGGAGATCGCGCGATTGGACTGGCCCATTCCCAGTTCGACTACATCTACTCCTATGATGAATATGATCTGGAAGTGAACACGGAAGAGCTTAGTTCAGCTGAATGTGCGGAAAAGATACTAAGTTATATGAAGTCCGATCAGGAATACTCGGCATTTAAGAAGTTAAGCAGAAGAGAGGTAAAAACATCGTAAAAGAAATGAATTTAAGACCAAGGCTGGTAAGCTGGCGTTTTGATGATGAGGTAAGATCGGATAACTTGGAAGAATGGAAGTGGATAGAGATCACGATAGTTTTTACAGATGGTTCCAGACGATGGAGCATCTTATATACACCAGAACGTTTGCTAAATAACTTGTCTCGACCGGACATAGACCCACCAGGTCTTCATATGCAGCAACTGATTGTTGTTAGAAGCTATGAAGTGGATGACATTGAGAGAGTGCTGAACGTTTTTGATGAAGAAGATAAATTGATCGAGGCATCAAGGGAATATCCAGAGTAGCTTCGAAATGATGAGTTCTATATCAGATGTGTTAATACATGTTTATGTTTTATGTCTTGAAAAGAAGATTGGAAGGTTGTCTGATCTCTATGGAGTAGAGAAGGACCTTCCTATTTGTTTTTAAACCTTTGGTGTACAAGGGGGAGAACGTTATGAATCCCGAAGATCATATTCAACAAATGTTACAGGCGATCATTAAAAAAACACAATCCATCATCAACGATACTGGTAAACAATCCTTCGGCTCTTTGGCGTATTTCATGGAGCACATGATAGCCTACCGGGATGAACAGCAATACATGTCTAACGAGTGGCATATCCGCACACCGCGCTGGCTAGGGGAGTATGGAAATACGCCGGAGGAAGAAGAGCTTCTTTCAGACATCTACCGATTGCAAGCGTACATTGCAGAAATGTTAAAGGGCGGATAAGCAGCTCGCGATGTCGCATTAGTCCGGCTGAAATGTCGCAAAAGTACATGGTAACACGATACGAAGATCGTATATACTCTCTTTATGTTTCGATAATGAAAATCATTATCACCAGTATACATAAGGGGGATTTACAAATGAAACAAGGAACAAAGGAGCAAACGGCTGGTAACAAAGCCTACACTGCTCACAAATCACGATTACTCATGGGCTTGATGATGGCCCTTATTCTAGTCCTGACGGCTTGCGGTGCCGCAACAGGTACAGATAGTGGTAAGCAATCTGCTGCAACGCCAGCGGAGACACCTGCGAATGCGGAAACGCAGACGGAAGGAGCTTTTCCCGTAACGATCAAGGGTATGAAGGGTGACATCACTCTAAACGAAAAACCACAGAAAATTGCAGTGCTGGATGTTAAGTTTCTGGATCAAATGTTAGCCGTTGGCGAGAAGCCAGCAGGTAGTGTTATCGCTGGAGGTAACACTGATTTTCCAGAATACTTAGGCGATCAGCCGAGTGACGTACAGGTTCTGGGTACACGGGACGAGCCTAATCTGGAAGCGATTGTAGCCTTGGAACCGGATCTGATTATCATGACGGACTTCCAGGAAAAGCAGTATGAGAGTGTAAGCAAAATTGCACCTACCCTGGTACTTGATTTTTACGAAGACTGGCGTGATACGTTAGCCACAGTGGCTAAGATTACAGACAAGCAGGACGATGCAGAGACGGTGCGTAAGGCTTATGAAGAGAAAGTCGCTGGTCTGAAGGCACAGCTGTCAGAGAAAATGGGAGATGAAACGGTAGCCCTTATTCGTCCGAGAAAAGAAGGCATTCGTGTTCATGGTATCGAGCATCGCACAGGCGGCATTCTGTATCAGGATTTGGGCTTGAAAATGCCTGCACTCGTTGAGGGAATCAAGGATGATACCTCTGTTGAAATCTCGATGGAGAAGGTTCCTGACATTGGGGCAGATCGTTATTTTGTGCTGTCGGATGAGCTGTTTGCGGCAGAGGCAGAGGCTATGGTGAGTAATCCAGTGTGGAAGTCCCTTGATGCTGTGAAGAATAACCGCACGTATGACGTAAACTCAACACTTTGGATTGCATACTACGGACCTCTTGCTATTAATCTTATTGTAGATCAGGCATCGGAAGCCCTGCTCGGATCGAATTAATATGACCCATTATCTCTCGACAGACTTATGGAAAGAGACAGTGGAGGATCATTCGATCTTGCTCGGTGAGCCGCCTGAACATAGTGTCCGTACCATTGCTCTAAGTGAGTTGCATGACGAAGCGGCATGCCGAGAGTATATCAGTTGGTTTCAGGAGTACATCGATGCGCCTGACATGAAGGTTGCCGCTTCCATGTTAGCCAAGCGAATTGGCTATCTGTGGACGGCTCCGCTGGTGACCGCGATGACTTTTCATCATCAGCATGTTTCGTTTCAGCTGGAGAACAGCTTTCTCTATCATCCGGCGCTCTCAGATCATGAGGGCGGAACAGGATTTCCTTTTCTAGCGGTGAATGGACTTCAGGCTGAAGGACTAACGGGAGACAGGGCAGTGTGGCGGGAAAAGGTGATCGAGGAGATGTTTGCGGTACAGCTTACACCGCTGTTAAAGACGCTTGCTGCGATTGCGCCACTTTCGATGAGTATTCTCTGGGAGAATATCATGGTACGCATTGGCCCACTGTATACACCTGATGAAGATGTGGTAGAGCAGGATAGTGGGCACATCCAGGCGGACTTTTCATATCTGACGCAAGTGGCGTCCGGGCAGGTGTTTGGTGTAAGAAAGAATCCGTTGACCCGCTTCACCGATTGTAAGGACAATGTTCCCGTTGCGAAAAGCGAGCGGATCACCTGTTGTTTTTATTATCAGATGTCAGGGGAATATTGCAGAAAATGTCCGAAAATTGACAATGAGAAAGAATCTCAACTAAAATGACAACAGCAACAACTTTACCTTTGCTATTGTCAGGAGATGAGAGAAATGCCGCTGCAAGAACAGACAAGTCTATGGAGTGATACGACGATCAAGATGCTTGACGGGTATAGCGGTACTTTGCAGACAGGCAGCGTTTTACACGAAACGGATTTAACTTCAAATGTATTGCTGCTGGCATATGGAGGGGAAGGGGAGCTTGCAATGGATGGCGAGTGTTGCCACATTGGAGCTTCTTTTGCCTGTCATGTGGTGAAGGGATCATCCTTTACGCTGACGGCCAGATCAGAGGACATTCATTATATTGTCATTATGTACAAGGCTTCTTCCATAGAGGGAGCTTCCCTTGTTGTACCTTCATATCGCAAGCATCCGCTGCGCAGGTCATTTGTTCAAAACTCGGCAACCCATGCGGAATGGATCGAAAACGCCGAAAAAATCGTTGCCAAATGGCGACGCGGTGAAGGACTGGAACGTTTCTATGCCAACGCTTTGCTCCAAGGAATGATCTACGAGCTGATCATGGAGTATGAACGTGGTCAAGGGGGAGCGGAGTCCGACATGGTGGATGTAGTCGCTTCTTATATCACATCGCACTATCGTCAAAACTTGGAGCTAAAAGAGCTGGCAGCTCTGGCGGGCTGTAGTGTAAGACAGCTGCAGCGACGATTCAAACAAGAGAAGCAGCTTGGACCGATGGAATACGTCATTCAGCTGCGTATGGAAAGTGCCTCACGCATGTTGTGTCATACGGATGCTTCCATCGGTGAAATTGCGGACAAAATGGGCTATCGCGATATGTATTACTTCAGCAGAGCATTTAAAAAATATAATGGCGTCCCACCGCTACATTACCGGCATGCCGCCGCTTCGAGAAGAGATGCAGACTATGCGAATGCTTTGCTGCAAAATCGCACAGCTTCTTCCTATGAATCAGCAGAAGGCCCGGTCATCTGCCATATGCGCGGGGAGTACACCGTCACCGAAATACCACAGCGTATCGCTGTCCTCGATGTGCAATATGCTGATCATTTGCTTGCACTGGGCTTGTCTCCGGTAGGAAGTGTCGGACTAGGAAGTACCGTGTTAACGTTCCCTCAATCACTCCGGGCAGGACTCCAGCATACAGCATTACTTGGTACGTATGAATACCCCGATCTCCCGGCGGTAGAGCGACTTGCGCCGGATCTGATTATTTGCACCGAGGTGCATGATCAGCACCATGAACTGTTAAGTGGAATCGCTCCAGTACTCATGTTCAAGCGTAACGAAAACTGGCAGACGATTCTAAGTCTGTTCGGTGAACTGACAGGCAAGCGAGCAGAAGCCAAGCAGATTATCGTGGATTATCACCGTCGAACGGCTTTGTTGTCTGAGGAACTGGCTCCGGTATTGGCAGGAAAAAGTGTGGCATTGATCCGTCCACTGGATTCCCTCGTGCGCGTCCATTCTGCTGCTCATCGCACAGGCGCTGTGCTGTACCGGGATCTGGGTCTACCCGTTCCGTTGTTTGTTGCAGATACCACCGACACGGCCTATCATATCTCGGTTGAAAGATTACCTGCAGTACAAGCTAGCCACTACTTTTTACTGAGTAATAAGCTTATGCAGGATGGGATATCTGCGACAGAGACGAGGGTTTTGGGAATGCTGGATGGGGGCGAGCAACAGTGTGTACATTCTGTTGATGCTGCAACATGGATCGGCTGTTATGGGCCGATAGGTGTTAAGGGGATTGTGGGTCAGATCGAGCAGGCTTTGTTGGGGTGAGGGGGAGTTATACAATTACTCCCCTATTTCCGTATATTCAGATTTCATCGAATTAGTGGAGAACTTCTTCAAACAGAGATGTATCATCGTTTTAAAAATAGCTTCAACTCTCTATTTGGCATTTGATTTTTTGGATATACCTTCTGGAAGCGATAGTGTCTGAATACTTAAAGGATCGTAGTTCACGAAAACAAATACCTTCTTTTTCTTATCGCCTTCAATGTAGCCATGGAGGCCTAACGAATTGGCTAGATCGGGAGGAGAGAATTTATACTCCGTAAAACGAACGGTTACACCGTATTTTTCAAGAACATAATTTGCAGCGAACTTCTCGGCGGAGGATACAATCATCTTTTCCTCTTCGGAGGCACATGCTCCGAGTAAGAGAGATGAGATGATTAAGAGTACGAATAGGAAGAAAGGTTTTCTCAAAATGGACACCTCTAATATTATAAACTGGTATTAATATACTATAAAGATTGAATTATCACTAGTTTACATAATCATATGGAAATGTTCAATTCAGGAGGTATTTATGCCGAACGATTACATTAGCGATGAGTTGTATAAGGAAATATCTTGCCTACCAGGACAACGTTACTGCCGGAGCACCGCTTACAGAAGAGGGAGATTATGCACAATGGAAGGTCATTGAACCTGAAGGTGCGAAGCTCCACAACAATCAGACGAAACAGATTGTCATCGGTTACCGTGGAACAGAGCCAGGTGGGAGCTGGCTTGGGAGAGCAGCCGATTACGAAACAGACGTGTTTGATGTTTTAGGTGGGCGCACCAGAGAACTGGAGGATGCCGTAACTGACCCTAATCATCATAACATTTTCAAGAAAAGCTTTATTTAATCCTTTAAGAACGATATCGATTGGGAGAACAATCAATTTCATCAGGCGGAAGTGCTTTATGAACAAGTGAAAGCAAAATATCCTGACGCAAGTATCTCTCTTACGGGACATTCGCTTGGAGGTGGTTTAGCGCAATATGTGGCAACGCGACAGGATTTGTCGGCCATGACATACAGTGCTCCGAGTGTAACCAATCTGCTGGACGATGCAAGCTTGGCGAAAGTGAACGAAGGTTACTATAATAAAAAAGTGGTGAACATCGTTCAGCCAAACGATTCAGTAGGTGCAGGAGGACTTTTTGAATATGACAGACATGTTGGCAGCACGTACTACAAAGGCCAGGATTTTGACTCGGCCAATGCGATGTAACAAAACTGGAGGCTGCAATTCCAGCTCATGGTGCCGATTCGTCCGTATATATTCGCTTCGGATCGTACAGGCGCTGTGCTGTAGCGTGATCTGGGTCTGCCTGTTCCTTTTTTTTGTCCAGGTAGTTGCTGGCGCTAGCCCATTTGCAACGAAAGACGGTACGTTCTACCTTTTAAACAGTGGATAGTTCCAAAAGCATCGGAAGGTCGTCGGATTCTCTATGGGATGAAGAGGGCCTTTTTTTGGTTTATTACTATAACAAAAGGTTCCAACTGCATACTCGCATCCTTTACAACCCTGCATATATTCAGCGTATTCAAACCCATTGGATCGATTGGATAAGGGTTTGAGAAAACTAATAAATTTCCCTTATTCGCCAATTCACCTTCGCAATTGTAACAATATGGGTTATTATATACGTAGTTCAGGCACTAGAAGGAGGTAATTCAATGAAAAAAAATATAGCAATAATCATACTAATGGTTGGCTTGATAATAAGCATGTTTTTCAACTATCAATTCAAAGCGTACAAAGACAATCAAGAAGTTGATTACGCGGTTAAACTAAATCATGGAACTCAAATGGGTATAAAAGAATCCATCTACAACTTAGATAATGTGATAAAAAGCTTAGAGGAAGGCTCTTCCAAGGAAACAGTCATACATGCCTTAGGAAATGTGGCGGTATCTTTGAAAGTTGGCGAAGAATCATTCGTGTTCCTGAAATCCGACTTCAGGGAAGATCAATTATCATCAACTCACTTAATCTATAATGTGTTTAGAGATATGTATACGTATATAAATGTAGAAATCATAGGCGAAATTTTATCGAATAAGATATCGCTAGAAAAAGAATTGAGAAATCAACTGATTAAGGATATAGGAGTGCTTAAACAAGATTTGGCGTATATTGATAGTCAATTTAACGAGGATATTCTGAAAGAACAAAGTCCTAAGTGGATTGAGAACAAATGGAAAGAGTTAATTGGAGAGATTGTAAATCGAAATACGGACTATAAGTTATATGAAAGAATGAAAATGAAATACAATTTATAAGCATTTTGTGGAAGGCAATGATATTTAAAGAACCGATGAAACCATTACAAATTATCAAAATATCAACGTTATAGGAAACCAGCGTAATCAATTCAAAATCCGGAGAAACAGAATGAATAAATCACTTCCAATAAAGCAAGTAATAACTAAATTAGGTTCCAGGGACATCACCACAATGATATTAAAGCAAAAAGAAATTAATATCATCGTTAAAGAAGAACTAGGTCACTTACTAATAATCGATACAGCCGATTCTCATGAAATGTTTTTATTGGCGAGTTTATTCCATCATTCAATGAAAAGTGGTGATGTGATTTATTTAGCACGAGAAGACCCAAAGGCTACAAACTTATTTATATTTAACGGAGCCATCAATCCTTTAGCAAGAAAAGAATTGAAAACAATTAGATTATCTATGAAATTTTCTAAATCAGAAATATATCATTTACCTCTACTAGACACATATGATGAAACCATATGGGACACATGGGAGCATTGGAAGTACGATGAACAACTTAGAGTAAAGGCAGATCAAGATATAGCCATAATTAATTCAACAAAGCTTGGATTTGAAATGTTAGTGCATAGTTGCTTATTTCTTGCGACTTCGGATTCTGGACATTCTCATTTTGACTATTATTCTACCAAGTCGTCACCAGAATTAATGATAAGAAACGTAGCGAGAAATTAAGTGACTTGTAGGGGGAGCAATACCACATAACCTGTAAGGAGAGACTATGAACGAAAAAGTTAGAGGGAAACTAAAAACGCAATTGCTACTAATCGTTTTATTTATTTTTATAATAGGAATTCAATTAACTACCAGATACTTGGCATATCATCCTCCTGCATGGACAACTGCGTTATCAATTTTTAGTTTTCTTATATTTTGTATACTTGGCCTTGTAACTTGCCTTGATCTCAAGAAACAAGAGCAGTTCATAACGATCGGACAAATTGTAGATGTGAAGAAGAATAAAAATATCATTATAGTTAAAGGATTGGGACGAGGTAATAGCAAAGTTTTAATCAAAGATAGTCCTATTCTGAATATGATGCAGCCAAATGATCTGATTGAAATCACGAGATTAAAATATACAAAAATGATAACGAAAATAGTATATAAAGACCAAGAGATATATCTTGCGCAAAGATCATTATAATTCTGTATGTATAGATAAGGAGTACATGATGCCTTATAGATATGCTCTAAAGGACGAAGAGAGCGATGTAGTAATTGGTCATTTCAATTACATTAGTGGATTACCAAAGATGGAGATTGATGAAGCTCAGGATGGTGATAATGATCATCTTGAATTTATCAATTTTTATTTTACTAATGAGTTTAGGCAGTACTGTACAGATCGAAGGCGATCTATTACAAATGTATATATTTTAATATTGGATAAGAATGGTTGTATTATTGGAAGTTATTATTACGTATTGAGTTCAAAGAATTCGTTAATGAACTCAGAATTAATTGATGGTCAGAATGTTCAGTTGGAAGGCTATTCGCAAACCGCTTTATTTGAAGAAACAATATCACTCTGGGATCTATGGAGAGATACTATACCGAATAGATACAATATTTGGTTAAATTTCTCTATGCTACAGCGCAATTTATAGTTAGAAATCATTAGAAATCATCATAATACTTATGCAAACTGTTTGCACCTTCAAGATGAAACTAACCAAACTTTTTATCTTAATGGTCGAAATATTACAGACAAAAATTCTTTTTACTTCTCTCTCGGTGAAGCGATTAATGGTCCAGGGGGTTATTTTGGCGCTTGTCTAGACAGCTTGTCAGATTGTTTAAGTGGGGGCTTCGGTGTAGTTCCACCATTTGCAATTGAATTTAGGGGATACACTAACAAATCAGAATCTGTAGAAACGATACTTCAAGTACTTAGAGAACAAAAGGTTGAAATAAGATATAAATTTTAAAAGACTATTGAATGAATGTTATTCATAGATTGCAAACCGCTTATATACTATTCTGGACACCTGAACAAAGGAAGACATTTTTTCGTTGCTGAATAATAACGATACATTTACAAGTGTGAAAATTGATCGTTACTACTCCAATGATGAACCTATAATTGAAAGCAAACACGGATTTTAAAAATGAAGAGAAAAATTAAAGGAGTTTCCGAATTGAAGAATCAAACGCGTTTAATGATTTTGCTATTTCTTTTAATAATAGTAGCCCTAAATGGTTGTAGTTCAAACAGTGTGAAGGCGGATGAAATTGTTGAGGACGGGTTAATAATAAACTCGATTACAATTGGACTGGGAGAAAGCGAAGAAGATGCAGGTATTACAGTCGTAACATACAATTTCAATCTTCGGAATAGAACCAATACATCAATAATGCTAAAAACAGTTGAACCGATCTTAAGTAAGGATATTCAGGAGCGATTAATTGATAGGGATATCAAATTGGATATAAATATGAAAATTGATGGTAATAGCTCGGAAGCACTGACAGGTACTTTTAGATTAGATACAAAAGGGCTTGATAAAGAAGGAATAATGAAGTTAAACATTAATGTTAACGAATTTAATATAGCAACTGAACAAGTTGTAGGAATAAACGAATCTTAAGGCTCATTAATATGGGATAACAAAGTGTTTATGATGTGGGACAAGACGGAGTGGTCAGAAACAAGAGAAAACTAGTATCACAAAGACTGCAAGGATATGGTATTTAAATTTGGCGATAGACTCATTGAAGTGGATGGCACGGTTTATTTGAAACGAAGAATTTTGTTTGTAATATCAGGAGGTAATGCAGTGACGATAATATGTCTCGAAGGTGCCAGTTCTGTAGGTAAAAGTACCACTTGTCAACAGTTCGCTACACAATATGATGCATTTATTGTTCCAGAAACAGGGCTTCTGTTTGAATATCCTCAGCTTGAAGATAGGGAACTTATGATGTGGTTACTGGAGAGACAAATCGAAAGATGGCATATAGCATATGAGAAAAATCAACAACATGAGTATGTGATTTTGGATGGCGATATATTTAAGATTTGGTACAGCTGGATATATGGTTATGAGCACCTATCTTTAGGTGAAACAGCGAACTTTTTTAGAGCAAAGTTATTGGAGAATGAAATATCATTACCGGATGCTTATGTACTCTTCTGGGCAGAAGAAGATGAGCTGCGCAAGCGAAAGGAGATGGATCAGACTCGATCCAGAAGGAATTTTGATAAACATCTACGCCTGATTGAACCTCAAATGAGGTACTTCCATTATCTTAATGAACTGGTACCAGGATATGTAGGGATTTATAAAGCAGAGACTGTAGCAGATAATATACATCATATTGTAAACCATTGCGAAACATTACCGGACATAAAAAAACGAGAAGTCGAGATTTTTGATAGAGTCATTGATTTTTACAAGAGTACTACTCCTTAAACTCAGTGTGACTTTTGATATGAGATACCAAGCTACTCTAGCTGTGTCTTGGATAACTGTCAAAATACTGCATACAGAGGAAAAGAAATATGCGAGGTGCGTTATGGGCGTAAGAAAAAAATATAAACGTAAAATCGTTCGCTCCAATCGATTATTTTATTGGTATGTTGAACCGGATATTGACGATGAAGGAAAAATTAAATTACATATCATTTCTGAGGATAAGAAGGTAATCGTCACTTATGAAGTGGGACAACACAGTATTAAGAACAAGATCCCATTGATAGTCATCATCGGAGAAGAGTTCGAAGGCTGGACAACAGAATATATAGGATACAGAAGAGTACTAACACCGCAATGGAGCGATGAGATTATCAAGCCAAAATTGATAGGTGAAATTATTGATTGGTGTCTCTTGAAAGATAAAGAAATAAACATCGTTAATTGGAAAGGCGAAATTCTCCGACATCTCTCCTAAATGGAGTGTAATTGCATTGGAGAAATAACTTAGATTCGTGTGGACTCTTTTGAAAACGCATACGTGAAAACAAGAGAATGTAATTAACATTTAAAATAAAAGGAGAGAAGCAAATGCAGATGAATTGTAGACATCACACGGTAAACAAAGTAATCGCTTGTGTTCTGTCATTCATATTTATCATTATGGCAATAGCGGTACCCGCCCACGCTGAAGAGAAACAGGTGGAGACTACACCATCCAGGATTCCTTTATCCAAGTTAGAGGAAACGATTGATGCTTATGTTGCCTCGTATGAGAAGTATACCGCTGCCGTTTCGGTTGTGGCTATCAAAGACGGTGAAACCATTGTGAATAAGGCATATGGTTACGCAGATATTGAGAATCAGCGGAAGGCGGATACCTCCACTGTTTTTGAATGGGCTTCCATCTCTAAACTGCTGGTCTATACAAGTGTGATGCAGCTTGTCGAACAAGGAAAGCTTGATTTGGATACGGATATCCAAGAATATCTGCCAGAGGGGTTTTTCAAAAAGCTGAAATATGATGAGCCGATTACCCTAATGAACCTGATGCATCACAATGCGGGTTGGGAAGATCAAACAATGGCCGAGGTGTTTTATTACGAAGAAAATAAAAATTATGATTTAGGAAAAACATTGCGTAAAAATGAGCCGAAACAGATCTATAAACCGAATAGCATAGTGGGTTATTCGAACTACGGCGTTGGTTTAGCAGGTTACATCGTGGAATTGGTAAGTGGCCAACCTTATTATGAATATGTTAATCAACATATTTTTGAACCTCTTCATATGAACGATACTACGGTTCATCCAACAGGGCAAGATCGTCCAGATCTTGTGCAAAGAAGGAATGAGGTTGAAGGGTATACAAAAGATTTGAAACTGATCCCTGAGAACAGAGTATACGTAACGTTCTATCCTACAGGGGCAGCGATCGGGACAGCAGAAGATTTAGGGAAATTCCTTGCAGCGTTGATGCCAGTAGATGATAGCCATGTATTATTTGCGAAGAGGGATACGTTAGACGAAATGTTGTCAACAAGTCTATATTATGACGGGACTTCTACTCCGCGATTTGCGCATGGGTTCGCTGAGATGGAATACTGGACACCTTCACTGATGCACGAGGGGAATTTGAAAGCATTCTCCAGTAAACTTGTTTTTGATCCCGAATCTAAATTTGGGATGGTAGTCATGACAAACCAGTCTTTTGAGGAAATTTATTATTATGGACTTACTAAAGAGATTTTCGGTGATAACGTCAATTCTAATAGAGTTACTTCGGAGGGGGGAGGATATTTTCAACCCGCACGACTGGCAGCCGCTAGATTTACTAATTTATTTACGTTTCTTGATATAACGAAATATACAAAAGCTGATTTAGCAAAGTCTTATAATGTTGTCGAGCATAATGGTATTGTTGAGAAAATTTCAGTCACTCCTTACATTGATTACTTGCCTGTATCGAATGTAAAGGTAAACTTGATTAAGATATCTCTTATTCCGGTTGCACTAGCCATCATTTTCAGTTTAATTGCTTTGATCGGCTATTTAATCCGGATGCTTCTTAACAAGCTATATAAACGAGGAAATCCTAATACCAATTTTAATAAATATCATCTTGCAATTAACTTTGCTGGTGTGGCACTCCTTCTTAATCTTTTCATCCTACAGACGAAGTTGAGGTTTCCTAATTATCCTGCGTATTCTTCGTTACGGATCAATTTAATGTTTAATCTACTTTATGTGGTTCTAGCAGTGGCGTATCTTGGCTTGCTTATTTACAAACTGCGGAAGAGCAATTACAGCAAAAAGCAAAAGGTGATGTACATCATGTCTGGCATCTCGGCGTTCATCTTGGCTGCTTTTGTTGTGGGATGGAATTTGTATGTTTAGAAGGGTAAACGCTGAATATAGATATTTCAAATATTACAAAGGCCCGCAGATGACTTCTATACATCATTGATATTATAAGTGGGGAAAATTATAAAGAGTAAAGGCAGCAGTTCCTTATGTGGGACTGCTGCTTTTGTGTTAGTATGCCCTTTGGCAACGTGTGCCTCGGCATATTGAAGGGGGATCAAGAACATCCTATTTTTTGTCTCTCAAAATAAATAATTTAATGGAACTGTAAATGACCACTAGAATATTCAATAATAATAGACCTATATATCCATCCGTTAACTTTGTTCGTTCAATCCATTTGTTCACTAACTCTCCGGTGAGAGCTTGTTTTTCTAAATATTTATTTATATCATTCTGATGGATTTCATCTATATAAATAAGTGGAAACTCCATGCTGTTGGAAGAAGCAGCTAGCGGCGGATAGAACTCTACCCACTTCTGACCTGCCCATCGATCATACTTATAATGAAAGTCTGCGCTGGATTCAAGATTATCCCACCTGAGAAAACTAAAGATGAGTAGAATACAAAGTGTAAAAATGTTAAATATTAACTTCTTGTTATTCAAATAAACCCAATCCTTATGTTTGTACTAGTAACAATACCGTTGCATTAAAACAACTTTATCATTCGTTTTATTCTAACAGCATTTTCCGTTATCTGTAAGTAGATTGTTTCATTCCGAATGAAATGCTAGTAAGTAAACAACCAATTGATCAAAGAACCGTTCAGAATGCGTAAAAGTTACGAGGGTACAGCATATTCTTACGGGCTTCGCTGTAGATGAAGTTGTGCGTCTGTGTTGCAGCGGTTAGATATTGAAAGGCAAACATTAATCGTGAGACAGGGAAAGGGTCAAAAGGATCAGGGGATGCTTCTTTCAAATCTCGCCAAGGTATTGTGCAGAAGGTTTTTGAAGAAGCATGACGGCGTGATGGAATTGTGAAAAAGGTAAGTATTCAAGCCCTTAGCCACTCATTTGCTGGAAAATGGATATATTCAGGAGCTACTCGATCATACGAGTGCAAAAAAACACAGCGATAAACGGATGTTAGTTTTAAAAATACTCAGCGTATTCAAAGCCCACTGGACCGTATGGACATGGGATATTGAATATCCTTATATATCTCCCTTTTTCACCAAATTTTTCTTCGCAAATAAAACCGCATAGGTTATCATATATATAGTTTAATTATCAGACAGGATATGTGGTATTTTCGAAGTAAATACATTAGATGTTATAGGAAATCAGCATATAACAAAACTAAAAGTAAGGAGAATTCATTTGGAATCGAAAGCAGTATATCATCACCTTATACCTCAAACATACATGAGAGGATGGAAGCATAATAAATCTTCTATATATTTAGTAGAGAAAGGAACTAAAAGTATTGGAAGTGAGAAAAGTACAGAAAGGTTTGGAGGTATTGAGCATTATCATTCATTAAGAGCAGGTTCGCTTTCTCGGACTAAAGAAGATTGCGAAAGATTTTTTGAACCACTGAAAGACTACAAAGTAAAGCTAGATAACGACTTAATTAATGATACGTTAGAAATGAATAATAGATTTTATGAGTTTGATGTTTGGAGTATCTATCGGCCTAACGGCGATCTTATAACTAAAGCAGAAAAAAAAGATTTAAAAAATAAAATTCTGTCTATTCACATTAGAGATATTGAAGGCGATTGGAACACAAAATACGAGAATTATTGGAATTCAATTGTTACGGATATTTCAAAAAAAGTATACGAAAATCCTGGCGTTGAAAAGTTCATTGCAATTAGACGTGATGATCTTATCAAATTTATGGTTTCGTTAGAGTGGAGAACGAAACCTTATCATCCAGTACTAAGTGGAATTTTGGATGCCTTTTGTAATAGTGTGTTTGACTTTAAATCCATTCATATTCCTGAGGATGAACGTTTGTATCCATTTTTAGAAACATGGTACGACGAAATGGCTCATAGTTATATTCTGAAATTATTCCGTGATTTCCTCGATGGAAAAGGACCTATAATGCTTGAAGCAAAAAAGATAATTAATGAGCTTTGTACTGAATTATTTTTGGCACCTGATGGATTCGAGTTTTTAACGAGTGATAATCCTGTGTGTAGATTTACAAATGATGACGGAGCTACGGAGTACATTTTTCCATTGACCCCGAAAATCGCTTGTAGAATTTCAAAAGGCGACAATCAAAATGATTATATTTTAAGAGAGCTCTCTAAAGAAGAGCTATTCTATTACAATAATAAATTAAAAGATAACTGCTATAAGGCATACATTTTGAGCGAACAAAATTTAGAGCTTTATTTTGATAACTAAATTATTAGATTTTTATAATATGAAAAGGATAAACAGAGGATTTTAGTATTTCAAAGAAGCAGCTGACATCCACGCTGCGAGTATCCGCCCTTGGTCCGACATTCGTCGGCTCGTGAATACAGGAACGTTATGCGAAATAACATACAGCGAAGGAGTTTAAGATGAAAAGAACTAATAAACAGCAACATTATGTTCCTAAAAGCTATTTATATAGATTTGGCAGCAAAAAAATCAATCTTTTTGATAAAGAAAAAAAGGAGTATAGAAAGAACCAACCTATCGATAGGGTAGCTTGTCAAGACGCGTTTTATGATTTTAGCGAAGAAGAAAGAGAAGCTTTAAAAAAGGATTTCCCAAATTTGACTACACAGTTTATAGAGAATATGTTTTCAAATATATTAGAAAATAATCTTAAAGTTCAATTAGACAAAATTGAAATGGCAATCTATCAAAGAAAGGAAGAACAAGTGGTTTTAAGTCCAAATTTTAAAAAGAGTATCGCAATTCAAATAACATATCAATTGTTTAGAACCAAAACGTTTAGAGAAAATTTTTCTCAATATTTATTTTTTGATGATAATAAAACTAAGAATTTTTTAAGCAATTCTACTCTACATAAAGTATTGCTACTAGATGTAAATGCGATAAGTAGCTGGAGTAATAAACTTTTAAATATGAACTGGATCATAAATTATAATAAAACTGAACTGGATTATTATACATCTGATAATCCAGTCATTTTGCAAGATCAAAATACAGGAAAGACTTGCATTGAAACTAAAAACATATACGTGTTTGATAGATTGTTCTATCCGATTTCACGCAAAATTCTAATTACAATAGAAGATAGCTTTGCTAGTGAGGTATTTAAAGCAAAGGAACTTGGTGTCTTAGATATCGAAGAGAACTACATGGTTAATTATCATAACGCCCTTCAATATAATAATGCATTTCGAAATGTATTTTTTGATCAAGAGGAAGTGAGTGAAGAAGTGCTTAAAATAATTGGTGAAAGTGGAAAAAGTAATTTTACCAGAAAGCAAATTGATGAACTGGATCAATTAACTAATGAAATGAAGGAAATGTACTTAAAAAACAATATGAATCAAGAAGGGATGCAAGACATTTTGAGAAGAATAAAAACTATAGAAAAAGAATCAATGAATTAAATGCTACTTCGCATAACATAATATTTACGTTGTGAGCGTACGCCTGCGGTCCGGCATACGCTGGGTCGTGAATATGGGAACGTTAGATGAAATTCATTAGTTAAAAAGTCAAATTATAAGTTTTAAGGTGAAAGAAGATTAAGTAGTTAAAGTATCGAATACAACTGTGAAATTACTTAGTGAAGAGCCAACTTCTTCTAACATGATATTTAAGCTGTGGGCACACGCTGGACACCCAGCATAGGCGGGGATCATAAGTACAGGAAAGTTAGGTGAAATCAATTGATAAAGGAGAATGAATCATGAGTATTTCTTCAAAAACAAGAAAAATGCTTTGGGGACGTGCAGCGAATAGATGTGCAATATGCCGAGCGGAATTGGTTATGGACGAGACTGAAACTGACGATGAATCAGTAATCGGAGATGAGTGTCATATTGTAGCAAGAGAAGATGATGGCCCACGTGGGGAATCGATAAAGAACTCTGATCAAAGAGATAAATATGCCAACCTACTTTTATTATGTAAAATCCATCATAAAGTTATTGATGATCAACCGGGACATTATACTGTTGAAAAACTTAACAAAATAAAAGAGGAACATGAACAGTGGGTAAGAAGTTCCTTAAACATTGATATTAATAAACAAAAAGAAGAAGAACTTTATATGGCATTTGTTGAAAAATGGTCTAATTTGTGTGACTTAGATAACTGGAAAGACTGGACTTCTTGGTTACTTAGTGCAGGAAGTACATCTATGTCAATTGAAATGGAAGCTAAATTGCAAGAAGTTAAATCATATTTATTTTCTCGTGTATGGCCTAATAGATACCTCGAGTTAAATGATTCCTTTGAAAATTTTAGGGAAATATTGGGGGATTTTTTAAGTGTATTTCATGAATATAGTCAAAAGAAGGGGGACGATTATTGTATTGAAAAATTTTATAAAATTCAGGAATGGGATGTAGAAAGATACGACCGTTTAGCCAAAGAATATGAATTCCATATAACATTAGTTCAAGACTTAATCCTTGAACTGACTAGAGCGGGTAATTATATATGCGACAAAATAAGAGAATTTTTAATGTCTACGTATCGTATGAATGAAGGACTATTAATAATTGAATCTGGTCCTTATACGGATATGAGATTCCATAAGTATCGTACGAAGTATAGAAATGAAGAAAGAATAAATAAACCTTATCCTGGTCTTGATGAATTTAAGAAGATTAGGAATACAAGAGATATTAACTTTGGTGTTGGGATAAGCAGTGAGGACTCTTTGTTTTAGAAGATTATTGATTGCTGCTCAGAGTTGAATTGACTTAATATTCAAGCAGCGGGCAGACGCCCTATGTCTGGTGAATACAGTGAACGTTAAGTGAAATTCTATCAAGTGCTTTTTAAAGTCTGAAAAATAAAGTTGAATTTAAGTTGATGGCTTCAGAGAAATGAAAGTAGGTGATGGAAATGAACCCATACCGTGAATTTGTCGCAAGCATTTCAGCCAAGGATTTTGAAAAATATTGTCTTGAAGTGTTAAAGGCTTATGCTGAGGCTGAAGATCTTAAGAATTTCTCAATACTTCATAACCAAAAAGTTCAGACCAACGATGGAGAATATCAAATAGATATTATGGCTGAATTCATGGCCTTATCTGTAAGTTTTAAAGTTATTATTGAATGCAAGCGTTATACAAGACCTGTAGAACGTGAAAAAATCGTGGTTTTAGCGGATAAGGTACGAAGTATAGGAGCACATAAAGGAATATTAATTTCTACTTCTGGTTTTCAAAGCGGAGCAGCGGAATATGCAAAGCAGCATGGGATTGCTTTGATACAAATATTTGATAAGTTCGTTATGCATGTTCAAGCTTCTAGCGATCCTCAAGTGAACCCTATTCTCGCAGAGTTTATTGAACGATCTCCTGAGTTTTATGCCTACCAATGGAATACTAATTTAATCGATTTTCCTGATAAAAAGATATATCCGTCAAAAAGAATGTTGTTAAAAATAAGGAAGGAAATAATGAAAAGAATTCCTAAAAGCAGTGAGTGAAAAATAACTTTGGATAGAATTTTACATAACAAAATTTTCACGCTACGGACATTTGCCCTTGATATAGCAATCGTCAGTCACTCAGCATATGCTGGCTAGTGAATACAGGAACGTTATGTGAAACCCCAGTGGAAGGAGAATGAAAATGGCTGAATTAGGAGAAGAAATAGTGAGGAATTTTCTAGAAAACATAGGGTTTCAAGTGAGTAAGATACCTGAATCTCAAAACAAAACACCTGATTTTGAAGTATATAAGAACGGTAAGTTAGTATTCTATTGTGAAGAAAAAACCTTGGATAAGGACGATTTTGAAGGTTGCAAAAATGATTCGACATACAATGCAATTACAAGACATTTTCATACAGCTGCAAAGCAATTTGAGAGTATTAATCCACATAATCAAGTACCCAATGTCCTAGCTATTGTTAATCTTGATACTATGAAGGGTTGTCACGATTTATTTATTAGCTTGACTGGACATGCGTTATTAGAAAGCGGAAAGTATTTAAAAATCAGGAATGTCAATGATTATACTAAGAAAGATATGGATTATATAAATCTATGTTTGTGGTTTGATAAAGAGACATTTATTAAATACTTATGGAGAGATGACAAGGAAAACACAGATAGGAAAAATATTGAAATCCTATTTAACAATTAATTCTGAGATATCATAGAGATCACATCAATGTACGAAGGTCAAATCTAAAATTTAATTTAGTTTTTTCTTGTACTTTTGGAATTAAGTGGATAGAATACTGATTCATGTTTTAAATAATAAGAAAAATGCTTAGAAGTACCAGCATTGATGGGAGTGGCGTGCGTGCAACCTTACTTTACTCTAATTCTTCCCCAAGCAAATACCCCACAGATACTTCTAAAGCTTTAGCAATCATCACTACTTCATAATCTTGAACAAGACGATACTGACCCTCTAAACGTGAAAGACTGGTCTGACTGATATCCAAACCCAATGTTTGCAATCTGGCGAGGAATTCTCTTTGTTTGATTCCTTTACCTTTACGAATAGCTACGACTCTTGAGCCGATAATATTTTTGTCGCCAGGTGGTTCTTGTCTATGCTTCATTATGTACACCCCTCATTTCAACCAAATTGTATGAGAATTAAAGGTTCTTTTAATGCGGATATCGAATTAAAATGAAATAAACCGATAATCACATTAAAATGACTGCTCACGTCTAGCATTAACAAGACATGGTGCAGTTTAGACTCATCAGAGAGGTGGATGTATGAGCTGGTTGCTTGACTTATTGGAAGAGGAACGGCGCAAGCTTAATCAGCTTGGTGAGGCATCCTTGAAGCAAGTGATTCCGTTGTGGAACAATCCAGAGGTTCAGGAACAGAGCCGAAGGGTAGATGAACTGGTGGCACGAGTTAGTGAAATGAAGGCGAGACATCACCGAGTTGTACGATGATGAGTGAGGTACATAATGCGTAGGGGAGGAGAAACAATGAATTTTCCACCGTGGTTGGAACAAGCAATTCAGGTAAGGCTGGATGAGGTGTCTGCCCGAATCGAGCATGACCCTGTATTGAGCCGTGTACGTGAGGAAAAGGACGAAGCGTTCGATGGATTGTTTGCTGGCAAGGATATCGAGCAAACACCTGAATATGCTGAGTGGGAAAGCCGATACATTGTCAGTAAAGGAATAGAGAATGAGCGGTTATACATGCAAGGGCTAAAAGACGGAATTCAGCTCACAGTTTCCTTGCTGGGGCAGTCAATGCCGGAGGAGAATGATACGAAGGCTTGATCCACTAACGCGAATCCATATGTCATGGGGGAGCGACCCTGATCTTCACTTAAAAACCCGAGCCGAAGCGTGAATAACCGCTTCGGCTCGGGTTTTAATGCTTTACTTTTCACAACATCAGAACCTTACTTCGCACTTACCGACTTAAACCAATCATTCACTTCTTGCGTGATCTGATCTCCGCCATTGGATTTCCAGTTGGCGACGAATTGGTCAAAGGCATCAATTGGCAGATTGCCGTAGATGATTTTGTTGAAGGTTTCCATCTCGGACTGGCGGAGCAGGTTCCATTTGGATACCATGGTTGGTGTTGCAGCGCCAGTGAAATAGTTTTGTTTACGGACGTCGATCTGGGACATCACGACTTTACCTGCATACCAGTTTTCCGGTTTGCGGAATTCGGCCATTTGTTTCTCGTAAGGTGTTTCAGGCTTCTCGCCGTTGGCCAGCTTCACGAGTGTTTTCATGTACAGATCCGGGATACGTGCCGGGCCGGTCAGGAACGGGAATTCGTTGGAGAAGTCTTTGATCTTCTCTTTGTCACTGGTCGGTTGTCCGTCAATGATATCCCAGTCGTAACCTTTGGCGAAGCCGTATTCATACTCACTGCCCGCAGCCGGGTTAGCCAGGTTATCGAGCAAGTAGTTGTAGTACAGGAAGATAGCTTCTGGATGCTTCGCATCCTTGTTAATCATGATACTTGCGTTGACACCAGAGTTCTGCCACTTCGTACCGATCTTGCCGTCTGGGCCAGCTGGAACAGGGTAAGCTTTATATTTTGAGCCAGGTACGTTCTTCAGCAGGTCAGGTGCAGGCCAGTCCGGTACCCAGTTTGCGCCAGGCAGGATGCCCGCTTTGCCCGCTGTCCAGCTTTCAGCGGATTTGCCTTCGTCCCACAGAGCGGAGTCAGCGTGGATATAACCTTTATCCATCCATTCAGACAGCTTGGCAAGGGCTTGTTTGGCACCCGGGTTAACGGAGCCGTACTCGAGGTTGCCGTTTGCGTCTTTGTTCCATTGCTCCTCGATTGTGCCGTATGCACCGAACAACCAGTCGAGCTGACCCATCCAGGTGTTGGTGTTATTTTTCAGTGAGATCGCCAGAGGGAATACTTTGTCTGGAGCCAGACCGTCCGGGTTCTCGTTTTTGAATTTGTCCATGATGTTCTCAAGGTCTGCGATGGTTTTTGGAGCTTCCAGGTTCAGCTTCTCCATCCAGTCCTCGCGCAGCCAGAGCAGTGTATCGTCGTTATCGGTGTACTCCATGATCGGCATGTTGTATTTCTTGCCGTCCTTGGTGAACGGATACCACAGTTCAGGATGTGCTGCTGCGTGATCTTTCAGGGTCTGACTCGCGTACTTATCGAACAACTCATCGATGGCGATGAATTGACCGGAGTCGATCAGCTGATTCGTCAGTACCGCATTGGTGGGTACGGATACAAAATCAGGCAGCTTCTCGCCAGAGGCGATAGCCAGTTGCAGCTTTTGTCTGTATTGATCGTCATTGGCCGGATACCAAGTATCTTTATGCTTCATACCCAGCGTTTCGAGCATCCAGCGATCGTGCACGTTATTTTCTTTGGTATCTCCTTGCACGTATTTCTTCGGCATTAATACCGAACTGAACTCGATCGGTGGATCATATTTTCCTTTAGCAAAAGCAGCTTCTGCTTCCGCTGAGCCGACTGTTCCCGGCGTATTATCGCTACCATTGTCACTAGCTGTCTCGCCACTTCCGCACGCAGTGATCGTGATGAGCGCGATAACCATGAGCAGTGACCACCATGTTTTGAATTTGATCATTGTTCAATCCCCCTACGGTGTATGATCTTTACAAATGCGTGTTCAAAAAGGCCGGTTTTCAGTACCGAGAAGATGGGATGAAGCTAGAAATGGAGTAGCGGAGCGTAGATAGAGCTACGTGAGCAACTACAATGTTTCCAAAGGAAACATACTTCGTAAGCCCCCGCTTATTTCGGCTGAATTCCATATTCGATGCTGATGATGCCGCTAGGCATCCTTCGTAATCAAAAGCGGACTTTTTGAACAACCTCTACAATGTAACTGTACCAATTTGGGCGGGAGGGCATCTATATGAGTTTGTTAGTTTCGATAGGACTCTATTAGTGAATGTTCGAAAAGAACATTTTTCAGTCATGTTATTTGTGCTGGTCTCTGTACTCTTGCGGTGTAACGCCGAACTGACGCTTGAACACTTTGATAAAATAAGCCGGGTCCATATAACCAATCTCCATGCTGATTTCATACACTTTTTTGGTGGTCGTGACCAGCTTGTGACAGGCTCGATCCATACGCAGGCGCGAGATATAATCACTGATACCTTCGCCGGTTTCGATCTTATAGATCTTGGATAAATGGGTCGGGTGCAGATTGACATGGTCAGCCAGTACACGTAAAGACACATCCAGATGCAGGTTCTTATCCGTAAAATCCTGAATCTTCTTCACATACTCGGAACGGATATCCTTGATCTCGTTGGATGTGCCTTCCTTGAGTTTGCCAAGCACACTGAGCGACCATTTCCGTAATTTGCTGATGGTAGCGAAAACTTCCCCACTTTGCAAACCCTCGACATCATTGCCCATTAAAGTGGTTAGAGTCAGCTTGTTCCGGTGGGCAATATTGGTGAACGAAGCCGTAATGAGAAAACCAGCCTCCATGCAATGCTCCCATGATTCCGACCATTTCTCATCCAGCTCTGCGCAGACCGCGAGGATTTTCTCTTCGGCAGCATCCCACTGTCCGCTCTCTAGCAAACTAATAAAGGTGGGCGGGGTGTAAAGGACATCCAAGGGACCTTGTGCCGCAGGTGTCTCGACATCGCTGACACGCATGACAAATTCGCGCTCGTCTCCAACAATCTGTCGGAAATAGGCCGAAGCTTGACGGAAACGATCGTAAAGCTGATCCGGAAAGGTGAACCACTCGGTGATAACGATGGAGAG
Source organism: Paenibacillus sp. SZ31 (assembly GCF_012912005.1). GTDB lineage: Bacteria > Bacillota > Bacilli > Paenibacillales > Paenibacillaceae > Paenibacillus. The sequence goes on along the minus strand of NZ_JABBEA010000001.1, from coordinate 893,956 downwards.
GGAGCCTTTCAGAAATTGTTTTACTTTGGATTGAAGCTGAATGGACAGCTTCTCCAGAATGGTTTCTTTACCAATATCGCCTTTCCGTTCTTTCAACTGAAGTAAAAACACCAGATATCCGTGCTCCTCCTTCACGCCCCACACTTCCATAAACTCACCCATAATCTCTTCCGCCATATTGATGATGGCATATTCGATCAGGGTCTGATCATTGCTGTCATAGTGTCCGAATTCTTCTTCCAAACGAACCAACATTAACGCGGCATCCCCGGTATGAAAGGGCAGATTGTAATTAGCGAGCTTCCGATCCCATTCCGCAGCGGCGATTCGCTGTCCCTGCAACGCCCCTAGGAGCAGTCGTCCCCGCAAATGGGGGAGATTCTCTCGCAACGTAAACTGCGTTCGTGTCAGTGAACTGACCAGTTCCCATTCGTTGTTCAATTGATCAATGGCTTTCTGAACAGCACCCATTAATTCATCGTCAGTCGGGGGCTTGAGCAGATAGTCCACGGCTTCGAACTGGATGGCTTTTTTGGCGTAATCAAATTCGGAATATCCGGATAACAGAATACATTTTATTTTTTTGTCCCGTATGCGGATGCGTTCGATCAGTTCTATACCTGTCATTTCAGGCATCTGAATGTCTGAGATCACGATATCGATGGGGTGCGTGTCAATCATTTGAAGTGCTTCGTGTGCCGAGTATGCTTTATGCACATGTTCAATCCCCAGCGTATGCCAGGGCTTGGTCATGGACAGGTTATCGACCCAGTGTGCTTCATCGTCTACGATCATCATGTGCATTATAATGTCTCCCTTGGTGGTTGAACTAAGGCATATTTACACTTGCCACTCCGATGACAGAACAACCTTCCGATCGCTGTTCAAGCCCCATTTTCTGAATTAGAAGATTGTAAGGTTAAAATGGTGCTTGAAAGGCGAACGCTTTGCTTCTTCAGGTTTTTTCTGTCCTCTACGTTCACGTGTAAATGGTTCGTTCAAAATCAAATAGTCAACGTATATTATCGGTATTACCTTTATCGGAATCTGTATCCTCTTTCGGTATCTCCCAGATGATTTCGGTTCGGAATCCGCCAAGTGGGGATGGGCCGAATAGGAGGTAGGAATGACTGCCGAATAGGTGCGTGATTCGTTGGTGCGTATTCCAAAGGCCGCAGCCCATTTCTTCTTGTAAAGGTTCCTGCATCTTCAAGTTCAGCGCTTCGTACTGTTCTGGGCTTAAGCCGGGGCCGTCGTCGTCGATATATATTCTGCCAAAACCATTCAAGCGCTCCCCGGTAATTCGAATCTCCCCGGAAGAATAGGACTTCGCCACGCCGTGTATGACGGAATTCTCGACCATCGGTTGAAGCATTAATCGTGGCACCGATTGGGCAAGCATATCCTCAGGGATATCGATGTGATACTCAATGCGACCATTGCGCAGCTTCTGGATATCCAGATAGTTGATCAGCAGTTTGATCTCTTCTTCTAGCGACGACGTCTCCCGTTCCATACGGGTGGTGTAGCGATAATACGCACTTAGGTTATGCGCCATGGAGACGACGGCTTGCTCGTCCTTCATCTGGGCCATGTTGATGATATAGCCAAGACAATTATATAGGAAATGCGGGTTGATCTGGGCCTGCAACTGCTTTAGCGTTGCTTCCTTGGCTCTAATTTTCTCATGGAACACATTCTCGATCAGATCTTGAATCTGATGAGACATATCGTTAAATCGGCGGAACAGGAATGAGAACTCATTCTGGTTTTTGCTATGCAGTCGGACAGAATAATCCCCTTGCTCGACGCGGCGTAAACCTTTGATCAGTTTTTTGATCGGATATTGCACATTCCGGTACAGCAGGATTGAAGCAGAGATTCCTACCACCAGCAGCAAAATCATACAGGTGTAGAACAGATTCTGACTGAGCGAAATAGGTTTCAAAATCTGATACAGCGGGATCACGTCCACCAGATGCCAATCCAGATAGGTGGACTTTACAGAGCTAACCAGATATTTCTTCCCGTTCAGCTTCACGACATCTTGGGTGGTATCTTCTGGGGAATGCGTATCCAGATACTGAATGAGTTCTGCGGATAACTGCTTGTCCGCGCTTCGATTAAGAATGGGTGAATTTCCTTTGTGATACAAGAAAGGATCGCCTTGTCCGCCCGCCTTATACGTATCCAGCATATTTTGAATGTTTTCATAACTGAAGCTGGCTTCAATCACCAGATTACTTCCCGTGAGCATCCCCGGCTGCGCCAAGGAATCGGTATAGAACCAATAGAAGGATTGTAGCTTGTCTTTTGATTCCGCACCCTGGTCCCCATAGGTCCATTGTCCGCTCATATTCTTTTTCAAATACGCTTCATCATACCCTGTAGTTCGGTTGTAGTTGGCGATGACATCCTCATTCTGCTGTGAATGCACCGCATATCGAGTGGGCCATATATCCGTAACGCCGGTTTGCAGCATCATCTTCTCTTGTATCACATAACGGGTCTGCATCCGGTCATACCGATCATCCCACATGTTGAGGCCGTTGAATGCTCTGACATTGGGGTCTCTGGAGAGAATCAGGCTGAAATCCATCATCTGATTGATGCGGGAGTCGATCTGACTGGACAGAAACGTGAGCTGTTTCGTGTTGGAGATCTGCAGTTCTTTGCTGACGACATCATAGGTGACGTTATTCGAGTAGGTGTACACGATTAGAATGGGGATGAATAAGACTACAATTAACAAGTTTATTTTGGCAAACAGACTGAATGGGGATCTGGTTTTACCTTGAAAAGGCATTAAGCGCTTCCATATATGCATGAAAAGTCTCCTTCTAATTCGTGTGTAAACAACCTCTTCTGATGATACCCTAACAAAACACTATCAAGCCTAACAATGTTATATAGCAGACCTCAGAATGGCTTGATACTATTTATATCAGAGAACCCGATCACACACAAAAACTTTTTTTGGGAACAGGAGAAGCGCTATGGAGGCTAAATTGGAGGGTAAGCGGATCCCGCAGGCAAACATTGGGAACAAGCTGGAACAAAAGAGAAAAAAACGCTACAAACAGCCATGGATTCTGCACTTTATGGTGTTGCCGGCGGCCATTATGGTCTTTATATTTTCATACATTCCGATGTCCGGGATTTTGATGGCATTTCAAGATTATAAACCTGCACTGGGATTTTTCAATTCCGAATGGGTAGGACTGAAGCACTTCAGGTACATGTGGGAAAATGATTATTTCCTGCAAATTACGTGGAACACGTTGTTCTTTGCTTGTTCTAAGATTGTCATGAACTTAATTATTCCGTTTGTATTCGCCTTATTGCTCAATGAGGTACGGAAGATGGCACTGAAGAGAACGATTCAAACGCTCGTGTATCTTCCTCACTTTCTGTCCTGGGTTACACTATCAGGCATTCTGATCGACATTCTGGCCCAGACGGGTATTGTCAATCAGTTCCTGGTATCCGTATTTGGCATCAAGCCGATCTTCTTCCTGGGGGATGGCAGCTGGTTCCGATTCACGATTATTGCGAGCGATGTCTGGAAAGAGTTTGGTTTCAACACAATCATCTTCCTCGCGGCACTGTCCGGCATTAACCCTGCACTTTATGAAGCGGCTGAAGTGGATGGGGCAGGACGCTGGAAGCAAACGATGTATATTACCATCCCGGCACTGATTCCCATTGGGATCGTAATCGCAACCCTGGCACTGGGTAATGTGCTTAACGCAAACTTTGACCAGATCTTTAACTTATATAGTCCGTTGATTTATCAACAAGGAGATATTATCGATACGTTTGTGTACAGAGAAGGTCTGCTTAGTGGGCAGTTCAGTTTCGCTACCGCTGTGAATCTGTTCAAATCGGTCATCAGCCTGATCCTGATTGTGATCTCGTACCGACTGGCTTACCGATTCGCCGGATATCGAATTTTCTAGAAAGGATGACAAACGAATGTACCATAAAACGATGCCTTACCGCATATTCAGCATATTCAACAATGTGTTACTGACCATCCTTTCACTGCTCTGCTTGCTGCCTTTGTATCACTTGCTCATGGTATCACTTAGCGCATCTGCACCTGCAAATGCGGGTCTCGTAACGTTCTGGCCGATTGGATTTACACTGGAGGCGTATGCGAAGACGTTTGCCAATACGAACTTCCTCTCCTCCTTATGGGTATCTGTGGAGCGGACGGTACTCGGTACTGGACTTGCGTTAATCGTTAATACGATTGCAGCCTATGCACTCTCCAAGGAGACGCGGGTGTTCCGCGCACGTAACATCTATCTGTGGTATTTTGTCATCACGATGCTGTTCAGCGGTGGCCTCATTCCGGGGTACATCCTGATTCTGAAGCTGGGATTGATGAACACATTGCTGGCCTTGATCCTGCCAGGATTGGTTGCGGTGTTCAACATCATTCTGTTGCTGAATTTCTTCCGTACCGTTCCGAAGGATCTGGAAGAAGCGGCATTTATCGATGGCGCAGGGCACTTTCAGACGTTTATCAAAATCTATCTGCCCGTCTCTGTACCCGTTATTGCAACGGTTTCGCTCTTCATGATGGTCGGGCATTGGAACGCGTATTTTGACGGGATCATCTACATCCGTGATGCAGAAAAACTGCCACTCGCGACATTCATGCAGACGATCATCGTGCAGGCTGACATGTCGAAGCTTGATCCGGAAGCAGTTGCGAACCTGTCCCAACGGACGATTCGGGCTTCGCAGATCTTTATCAGCGCACTGCCGATCCTGCTTGTGTATCCGTTCCTGCAACGTTATTTTGTAACGGGAATCGTGGTTGGAGCTGTGAAGGAGTAGTTGAATGTAGGGGTTAGAATAGGGTTGTAAAATGGAGTCACTGAACTGGGGAAGGCCAGGGAGGTGGCTTCTTTTTTTTTGTGAATTTATCCCATGTACTGGTATACTAATTGACAGTTATTGATGTATCCGTTCCTACAACAGTACTTTGTAATTGGCATTTTGGCTGTGCTGATTAAGGACTGGAAGTGAGTAGTAAAAAGGCGATGCTATCCCTTATGATGGGAAACATCGCCCTATTTTAATGTTTAAGTACCTTATTCAATGACAGCTTCCAAAAGATTTTGAGAAGACTCTGCGCTAGGAAGCTCTTGAACGTTCCTTAACTTACGTTCAATAGCTCTGGTTCGAACTGAAGCTTGATCAATATGGTTACTAGCCTCTTGTAATTTTTTTTGCGTTTTATCAAGAATATCGCCAAATTTCCCGAACTCTGTTTTAACCCCGCTAAGTACCTGCCAGACTTCACTAGAACGTGTTTGGATAGCAAGAGTTTGGAAGCCTAGCTGTAGACTATTCAGAACAGCAGTCAACGTAGTAGGACCTGCAATAACGACTCGGTATTCTCTTTGAATGCTTTCCCAAAGTCCAGGTTTACGTAAAACTTCGGCAAAGAGTCCTTCAATAGGCAAAAACATAATGGCAAAATCAGTCGTGTTCGGTGGATCAATGTATTTATCTCGAATGGACTTGGCTTCATTTTTAATTTTAGTATCCAGAAGTTTAGTATTTTCGCTGATAGCTTGGCTGTTACCTTCCTCATAAGCATCCAGAAGTCGATGATAATCTTCGAGTGGGAATTTGGAATCAATAGGCAAGTGTATAATTTGATTTTTATTATTCTTATCAGGAATTTTAACTGCAAACTCTACCCGGTCATTGCTGCCTTTTTTGGTTATTACATTTTTATCGTATTGTTCTACCGTTAGTGTTTGATCTAATAAATTCTCTAATTGTAGCTCGCCTAGTGTGCCTCTTGTCTTGACATTAGTCAAAACTTTCCTCAAGTCTCCAACTCCATTAGCGAGAGTCTGCATCTCTCCAAGACCTTTATGTACAAGCTCTAATCGTTCACTAACCAGTTTGAAGGAGTCCCCTAATCTTTGTTCTAGAGTTGCATGTAGCTTTTCATCGACTGTGGCTCTCATTTGCTCAAGCTTTTGGTTGTTATCCTGCTGCAACTGAACTAACTTCTCTTCAACAGTTCCACGAATTCGCTCCAATTTGGTTTCATTCATTGCGGTCATATCCGACAATCTTTTCGAAAAACTATCTAGCAGATTCTTTTGCTGGGAGGCAACTTCTCCAATGTTGTTAATTAGTGATTGATTCATGTTTCCAATTGATTTAGCAAGCTCTTCTCGATTCAGTTTAGCTGCTACATTCGCTTCCTGTCGGTTCTGAGTGGCTTGTTCTACAAGCAACCTTCGTATGTCTTCTTTTGTTTTCTCTAACTCCGTTCTAAGTTCGTTTAGGTAATTCCCATTCTGTTTTCTCAAGTAAAGGGCGACAATCCCTAACAAGATGATCACGTTTAAAGCTAAAAGGGCAGCTTGCATACAGTTTTCCTTCTTTCCTTCGATTAACTTGATTGTCTTTCCTCTATTACTCTTACATTTTTCGTCGCTTTTTGTATAAATCCTTCTTTTTTGTTGGAATTAACCCTGAGCATAATCGTTTCTAAATTTTAATTATCGAGACATCTAAGAGCGAGTGATGAACACTCTTATTGTAGTCATGCACTCAGTCCTGCTATAATTTCGATATATCTATCGTATTGGGGGTTATGACGTGGCAATATCGATGATGCCGGATTGCTCGTTCGCTAGAAAGCCTTACGCAAAGCCTGAATAGGGGCGGACTTTGTGTAGGGCGCGACAAAAATGAGATCGTTTGCCCTGGAATCAACATCAACATAATGGTTCATCCCGCAGGTTTTGCACCTTATTTATTCTTCCAATAAAAATAAGGGGCTGAACGCCATGCAAACACCATTTATTCAGAATCATCAATTTAATTATATTCAAAAACAAGCTGATTTCCTGCTCAAAACGCTACGCTCGGTCGTGGATCGAAAAGTATTGGAAACCGTCCGTTATACGGTCGGCACGAATGCAGTTGGCATCTTCAATGAATTGACTCCGGAACAAAAACAACTGCTGGAGCAGTTATCGACGTATGAGACGGCGCATGAACTGCAGACGCATCTGAACCGGATTGAATCATACCTGATTCCTTATCCGCAAATATCGGCAAAGCAGATCCAAAAGCTGTTCCCAAAGGCCAAAAAGCTCAAAGTACCCGATCTCGAATCCATCGATTATGCACATACAACCTATCTGAGATGGACTGACATTGCGACGAGTCGTTTGTTCATCGTGTACCCGTACGAAGGCAGATTCCTCGGTATTGAGGGACGGATTACACCCACGAACAAAAAAGGGTACTGTATGTTCTGTCATCGTCATCAGGAGCTCGGATTCTTCAACGTGAAGACCAAGGCTCATTCGCCGGACAACTTTTCTTCCATTGCCCAGTACGTATGCATGGATAACACAGCTTGCAACCATAGTATTACCGATATCACTATGCTGGAGAAGTTTCTTCTCTCGACAGTAAAATAATGCAAGACACACAGGCAGGGTCGCTCTTCGGAGCGACCCTTTTGCCGTGTTCAAGCGTAGTGATTCGCCATTGAACGTACCACAAAACTTCAGAATTCATATTCGGGTCATACCTTTTTTCTCATACGATCATGGAGTCGAAGTATCGTTGGCATAGTTCAGTCCCAAGTGATGTGCATGGTTCAGCAGTGCCTCATAATGCTCAGGCTTGGATTCCAACGTTTCATATAAAAACTCAACCCTTGATTGGGATACACCGCAGTAATCGGCAATACCCACATTGAGCAGATTGGCGATCGATTGCCCATAGTTGCGCTTATGCATCTGTTCTTCCGTCACTCCGGAAAGAGCAATCCACAATATCTGCTTATGAGAGAGCTTGTTCGCGCCGTAGGCAAATCCGTTGTTCATGACACGATCCACATAACCTTTCAGCATGGCTGGCAGATGCCACCACCAGAGAGGAAACACAAAAGCCACAGCGTCGTGCTTCTTCAATCGCGCCATCTCCGTTTCAACCTCAGGCGAGAACACCTGATTTTCTTGGGTATAGTCCGGTTCATCCATCTCTCGAAGAATCGGGTCGAATCCAATTCCATGCAAATCCAATATCTCATAACCGTGACCAGCCTGGGTAAGACCTTGTACAAAACGATCAGCAACCTGGAAGGTCAAGGAATCTTTTCTCGGGTGGGATACTACTACGAGTACGTTCATCTTATCTTTCACTACCTTTCTGGATTGCGGTCTTGTAGCCATAAATCAATGGCTGATGCTATTATAAACAGGTATGAAAACATCTGGAAGTACGCACTTTGATGTTCTATAGGAAGAATGAAGTGCCATAGGAACATCAAAGTACCCTGAATTACTGCCTCGAACTGAGCTTAAATAATATAAAGAAGAACAGCAAAAAGTGTATATTTTCACTTAGGATACAGCCTGATTATGGAGGGGTTCAAAAATGACGGAACACGGAGAAACAAGCACTCCAAAGAAATATAAAGTTGGGGTGGAAGCGGCCTTGGAAGTGATGGGTGGAAAATGGAAGCCTTTGATTATTTACCACTTGATGACAGGTCGGAAACGTACGTCGGAGATTCGAAGATTGATACCGGACATTACGCAGAAAATGCTGACAACACAGCTCAGAGGTCTGGAAAAGGACGAGATTGTGCAGCGAAAGGTATATTCGGAGGTTCCTCCCAAAGTGGAATATGAGTTAACGGACTACGGTTGGGGACTCAAGCCTGCGCTGGACCATTTATGTTATTGGGGAGAAGAGCATCTGGACAAAATCCACGGGGATAAGTTTAAAGTATTGGAGGATTTCGATTCTCAGGAAAGTTGAAGAGAGGGGCACGAGAAGGTGGATGGTACAGAGCACGTGAAACAGGCAGTTCCCATTCGTTGTGAAGGTGTTGCTGTAGTTCTGTTGAAGAAGAGCCTCGATCAATACCGTGTACTGATGCTGAAGCGGGCTGGTCGTATGTTGCATAATGAGTGGTGTTATGTTGGCGGCGGTATAGAGCAGGGTGAGAAGGCATGGGAAGCTGCACTCAGAGAAGTTCACGAGGAAACCGGCATTACGGAAGTCCGGTTGTATTCTGCCAATCAATTCGAACAATATTATTCACCCATGGGGGAGTATATCTATACCGCTCCCGTATTCGTAGGATACGTGGATGAAAGCCAGCCTGTCCGGTTAAATCATGAACATACGGAGTACCAATGGATGACGTTTGACGAAGCCAAAGAAAACGCGGCATTGCCCGGAATTGATAACATTTTGGATTTTGTTGAAAAGCATTTTGCCAGAAAAGCCCCTTCCGAGTGGCTTCGGATTAATGGAGAGAATGATTAGGAGGTGGAACTCATCACATACAAGACGATCTATCCAAGAGCATGGTTGAGCCTACTATGTATGTTGGTCATTGAAGCTATACTTTTCAGGGATGGTATTTACGATAAAAATGGTATTTCGAAGTACTCCCTGATCGTTATATTGACCTTTATTCTGGGTTATATCATTTTTCTGATCTGGCGTTTGTTTTTCACTAAACCCAGTATTACGCTAGAAAGTGATCATGTGATTTCTATGAAACATCAGAGATATGATGCATCTCAGATTGAGTGTATTTATATGAATTACAGACGGATTGGCATCAAACTCTATGGTAAACGGTTAGTGCCGATGGAGCTATGTTTTTATTTTCGACGAGGTCAGAAGTCCGCAGGCGTAGAAGCTGTGCATGAATGGGTGGGGCGAAACGACAAAGAAATCAAACACAAATTTTTTCAAACCTTGGCGTAGAACAGTGCGTTTGTGAATATAAGGAATCGTTGAGGCTGAGGATTTTGGAGGCGTAGCGATGCAAACAATAGAGCAATTTCTAACGAGATCGATCTGAAGTGGTCGAGGTGTTAGGCTTTACGAGATCTGTTATCGCTGACACGCTTATTGAAGTAGATTCTAAAATCAGCAGGAGAGATGCATATGAAATATCTAACGAAAGAATGGTATGAGCTGTGTCAGCAGACACATCTTCATTTTGGTTTAAGAGTACATAACGGAGCTTACGAGTTCGATGAAAATCTATTTTTAAGGCTGTATAAAAAAAAGGAAAAAGCGCATGTGAAAGAGGAACGCGGAATGTATGATCTGGACCCTCGTTTCATGCTGGAGCATGATGGTCAGGTCATGACTCGTGTAGAGAAAATCTTTAGCGGAGAAGAAGTGACAGAAGAGGATCAAATGGTTTTTCACATGCCGCCGGAAGAACGAGCGCATATCGAGAAACACATTGCAGAATATGATGTGCGCCCTCCTTTTGATGAGAAAAAATGTAAGGAAGAGTACAAAGAATCGATGGAGTGGAATTTTCAATACAAGGCGGAGAATTTGCCACAGGAAATCGTTGAACAAATTGCGGATATCCGTGTATTTACGTTGGGTTATTGCACGAGAGAAGTAATGCTACAGTTAAAGAAACAGAGTGCAGAAAATAGGAGAGAGATGGAACGCGTATCAACCCAATACAGGGAAACAATGATGGCACAGGAGGTCCCCGATGAAATACATGGCCGGGTTCAATATCATGATTGTACAGTGACAGAACTACTGACAGGGGATGAAGTGGTTATTCGTTTTGACACCCGTGGGGGTTTCACCGATATAAATAAACTTACGCTGGTTGCACCCGAAATCATCAAGCAAGACGGTGAGATTGTAGGCAGTTACTGGCTGTATCAAGAGCTGTATCGGATCGATAACGGATATGAGCTTCATGTTCTATTTGGTGGAGAAAATATGCCTGAATTGATTGTGCGCTGTGCTGACATTCTTGTAGAAGAGGAGTAAGGTGCAGTGATGCTAAGCAAGAGTCGTCAATTGGGTGAAATAAGTGCGCACCACGAACTCTACCAAAAAAAGTGACGACTCTGATGAGAAAGGTAAGTATACAATCCGGTGTATCTTGCAACGGTTTGAAACGTGAAGAACATGTATCATCGTTTCGCGAGTATATTAATCCCGTCATCCAATTGTCCCGATAATGATAGAACATCATAATAGATCCATTTTTCCGAATCCATGGTTTGTACTTTACCTTGACGGACAGCGGACAACTGCCTCCACACAGGGTTGTGCTGCAGTTGCTTATAGGTTAGGGCAGCTTCGGCCCCATATACAATGACAAATAACCGGTCTGCTTCATATTGCCAGAGCTGTTCCACTTCTACTTTTCTACCATACTGGTTAGGGTGTTCTACAAGCAAATGTTGAATAAGTGGCGGTGGCTGCAATCCGAAGGAACGGTACATGATCTCGCCCGCATTCCGGTCTCCCAGCACATATATTTCTGACCCTTCAATCACGAGCAGGCCAACGGTCTCATCCTTACTTACATAACTCTTGATTCGCTGATGCGCCACCGCGCGCTTCAATTCGTAATCGTCAATCCAGCTCTTTGCTTGTTTCTCCATCCCAAATACATCACCAATGGCTTGTAAATGTTCCGTGGCGTGGAGATCCATCCAAGGGATCGTCACTATGGGAGCGATATGCTCCAGTTGTTGTTGTGTTTCTTGGTCTATCGTGTCACAACTGATAATAAGGTCCGGTTTCAGAGCTTTCATTCTGTCATAATAAAAGAACGATTTGTCTCCAATGTTCGTAATGTTCTGTCCTAAACGCCCAGCATAATAACCCAAATGATAGGCAGGTGCGCCAATCGGTTTGATGCCAAGTGCCAGCAACGCACATACATAACTCATCGACATGATTTTGTACTGTTTCGTGTTCACATATACTCGCGGCGGGACGCCTGTGATCTGCTTAAAGCGACGGTTAAAATAATAACTGTCCAGATAGCCGACCTGCTCTGCAATTTCAGCAAGCGGTTGTCTGGAAACGATCAGCAGTTCCTTTGCCTTGCGTATACGGAGCGTTGATATATATTCATGAGGCGTTACGCCAGTGATTTGTTTGAACAAATGAATAAATTGCTTGACACCAATCCCGGCCTGTTCAGCCAATTGTTTTGTACTAATTTCTTCATTGAAATGGTCTTTCAAAAATAAAACACTTTGTTCCAACGCTTGCAAAGATGTCACGGTTTCGGATTTAATTATATTTTGCTTAAGTAATGTATGCATCCATTTCTGGAAACGGAAATGATAGCTTAGATGTTCTTCTTCGCTCTCAGGATGCTTCAGGGCAATTAGCTTGCGTAGCACTGCAAGTGTACGAACAAAAGGATCGATGGTAATTTTGTTATTCGCGAAAGGATGCCGCATGCCGTCGTCAGACTGAGCAGAAATGATGTCAAAGGTCACGCTAAAATAATGCAAGTTCTCCTTTTCTTCAACAGCTGAAGTGATGACGAGCTTAGCGCCAGGAGAGACCGCATAACAATTGCCAGTGATAGCAGGGTAACAACTGTCGTCTATATGTATGCTGCCTGAGCCTTCAGATACAACAATCAGCCTGTAACTCAGACTAACGTCGGGAAGTAGCTGATGCGTAGTGTTAATTGTTACGGATTCAATATCAACAAACCTAAAGAAATATGAATGAAAGGCAGTAGGAGGGTGGGGGGAGTTCCTATTCGCGGTGCTTTTGTTCATGAAGTCACAGATTCCTCCTGCATACAATGAGAATTATTATCATTATATTAAATGACAAAGAAGAAGCTAGTCAACCATGAGGTGAACTAGCTTCTTCTTTGTGATTGATATTAGTCAGGAATGATCGCCTTCATGACATCTTGCATTTTTTTCTCATAAGCGAGTGGACCATTCGTGATCCATACATCACCACGGACTTCATAGACATGCCCTTGTTTAACCGCAGGGATCGTCTTCCATAACTTGCTTTCTTTAAGCTCTGTAGCCTGTTCTTCGCGTCCTTCATCTACAGCGAGGAAAATATAGTCTGCATCGATCTGTGGAATAGTTTCCATCGAGATGGCTTGGATATCCATATCCTCTCCCCATGCCAACTTGCGTACAATCGGGGCAGGCTCCAAACCAAAGTCGCCATATAATGCTGTGCCTACCTGACCTCCGGGACCTCCATATAATCGCATTTCTTTACTGACATGAATGCGAATCATAGCGGCTGTTTTGCCTTTAGCGGCGACCTGCAATTGCTCTTTGGCAAGCTTGGTTTCTGCTTCGCGCTTCTTGATTACGTCTTGTGCTTGTTCTGTCTTTCCGAGTAGATCAGCTACAGTAAGCAGGTTCTTTTTCCAGTTTTGCGGGTACTGAATTTCGCTGCCTGTAAAAACATAGGTGGGAGCGATTTTAGACAATTTCTCATACGTGCCGCCATCTGCCCAACCTTGGAAGCCCAGAATAATGAGATCTGGCTGTGCCGCCATGATTGCTTCAAAGTTAAATGCAGCTGTGTCGAACTTCGGTACATCTTTTAAATAATCCTCAAGATAGGTCTGGTAATAGGTCCCGCTTGAGTACTGCATAATTGGTTTAACACCAAGTGCACTCATCTCGTCTTCAACGAATAATCCAAGAACGCGCTGAGGCTCGGCAGGCACTTCAATTTTTCCAAGAATATGCTCCACAGTACGCGGTCCTGTAGATGTATTTTCAGATGATGCCGGTGCTTGTTCTGTTTGTACCGCTCCAGCCTCCTCCTTCACAGTTCCCCCGCCGCATGCAGTAAGTACGAAGATAAGCACAAAGATCATGCTAATTATAGAAAAGCCTTTTTTAGTAAATGTCATTCATCTGCCACTCCTTCTACTGATATCTATTCTCATTTAGGTGCTTTGCTTATCTTAAGTAGCAGGACGGATTAATTCAATGGACTTTTGAGTGAAAATGATCCTTTTTCGAAATATGTCCTAAATGTACATTTAACAAGAACGGATCCGTTAATGAATTAAAAAGGATATTTCCTTTATTTTAATTTTAATAAAATGGTACTATTAACCAATGATCGCTGTGTTGACATTCTCATGGAGGAAGAATGAGAGAGCTTAAGAGGCAAAATAGGAGGCAATGTAGTGAAGATTAGCACCCTAGAAACCAAATTAGCTTCAAGATACAATGAGTTCGATCCTGAAGTGTGTCCCTGGTGTGGAGATGAGGAGTGTGGATTTATTTCTGTAAAGATTGATAGGGAAGATGATATTGTGATCTGGAGAGATTTCATAGTGAACGACAAGAACCTACAGGTAGGCCCGTTTTATTTTGGTTGGGAAAATTATAAACAGGCCATCGAAAATACGTTTGGTACAGCAGGAATTCAGTAAGGAAAAAGGAGGATGAAGGAAATAGAGATGGAATGGACCACCAGTACCTTTGGTTATTTATCTACTCCCGTATTTGTCGCGGGCATTGCATGTTACTTCTTTCCTGATTTTCTATACAAAATATTTGTTCTGATAAGATATCGAGAAATAAAACCGAATCACGAGTTTGAAGATAACCCTCCTAACAGTGATATCCCTAAACATATAGAAGTGATCTTAAAAGTGCTAGGAAGCATTATGGTTACACTAGGGATCATATGGTTTTGGTTTTCGGAAGAGTTTTACTATTTATTATTTTGACAGCAAGCATATTATTGACGAAAAAATATAAGAAGAAAACGGAGGTAGACTTGTATGGGCATGTCAGACTATTACAAAAACCTGAGGGAAAAGATCGGCAACGAGCTTATTTTTATGCCGGGTGTGGCTGGGATTATCCGAAATGAACAAGGGGAGATCCTGTTCGGCCGTAAACATAATGAATCAACCTGGGGGCTGATTGCTGGAGCAATCGAGCTTGGTGAGACACCGGCGCAAGCGATGGTAAGAGAGGCACTGGAAGAGACAGGTCTAGTTGTTGAAGCGGAGAAGATTATCGGAGTATACGGGGGTGAAGCAAGACGGTTTACATACAGCAATGATCATCAGGTTGAATATTTGACTATCGTATTTGAATGCAGGATCAAATCTGGTCAACTCACGCCCGATAATGAAGAGATGAAGGATTTGCAGTTTTTCCCTGAGGATCAGCGCCCACCCGTGGCAAACCAGTATCCAGATTACATTTTTAGCTCCAACCAAGAAGAACGAGCCCATTTTGAAAGATAACCCAACCGACTGTGCAATTGGAATCTAAACTCACCTTATGTTTACCAAATGAATTCAGATCCTAGTTATTATGAGGAGAACCACATGTTAATCAATCCAACGATAAATGAGATCAATGACCTATTCAAGATGCATCATATCAACGAAGAAATATCTGGAATTCAAAGTTTGTCAGGTACCACCGCTGGACGTGTTTATCGGTTGAGTACGAATCTGAATAAGCAATATATTCTGAAATCGGATGAACCTGAGCAGATCCACATCGCCCAGCAGTTTTTGGACACGTATAAGAATTCTTCGTTACTGCCTGAAGTTTTGTTGACTGATTCGGATAACACTTATTTTATCTATACGTATATGGAAGGCACGACCCATTTCAATCGGGGACAAAAAAGAGACTGGTTATCTCGTCTGGTGAAAGAGCTATTCAATACATATGTGCGTTCTTCAGATACGGAATCATGGGGCAGAATAGAGTTCCCACAGAGGACCTGGAAAGAATTCAATCAGATTAGCGTTCAGGAAGCAAAGATGAATCTTGGAAGTATTTTAACGACAGATGATTATAATCTGGTTCAATCTATAGTGGACCGCCTGTTTCATGAGCAAGAAGAGAAGTTTCTTTTGCATGGCGATACAGGTGTTCATAATTTTGTGTTTGCTCAAAATGAACTCATCGGTGTCATTGACCCATCTCCAATGGTTGGACCTATCCTCTATGATTTTTTGTATGCTTTTAGCTCCTCGCCGGATGATATCAACACCGAAACATTATTTGCTACATTCGAACTTCTGGAACAGGTGAAAATGGATAAATCCAGATTGATAGAGGAAGCTCTGGTCCATCTGTATTGCCGAATTGGGCTGAGTAACAAGCATCATCCTGATGATCTGCCTAAATATTTGAAGGCATGGCAGGAATGGAAACGACTATGTCAGGGATGTTAAAATAGTAAAGTTTTCACCTTATCGTGAATGCTCCAGTTCAGACTAAACTAAACAAGACAGGAGAGATATCACAAGTTGGATAATAAAAATAGTTTGAATCGTCCGAATGCTTGGACGACCTCCGATATTCTTCATGGCGACTTGCTTGCCAGTAAAGAACTTCTCTATGACAAATGTGGCTTTGTTTGCTCCCAACCACATGAAGAAGCACAAAATGCAGAATATGGGGCATATGTGTTCACCTTAAATTCTCTCTCCATTCGATTCCGCGTTGCCAAAACCACGCCAACCAAGATTGGACAGTTTGTTACCCTATGGCAGCGGAGTGAAGATGGATCGACACAGCCATATGACATAGCAGATCCAGCAGATGTGTATGTCATTAGTACGCGCGCAGGCAGCCACTTTGGTCAGTTTGTATTTCCGAAGCATGTATTGTTACAGCGAGATATCCTATCGGATCAAGGCGAAGGTGGCAAGCGGGCTATACGTGTATATCCGCCCTGGGACAATCCAACAAGTAAGCAGGCTCTCAAAACGCAGCAGTGGCAACTTGAATACTTCTTGGAAGTACCTTTTACTGAACCATTGAATTGTGATCAAGCCAGGGTACTTTACGGTATCCAGTTATTAAAATAAGCAAAACGTGACTATGCAAATGATAAACCACAAATATAAAATACGGCACTTGCTAAAAAAATCAACAGCCCATGGCGCGACCCCTTGTAAAACGTAGCTTTACACCACATATCACAAGTCATCATCCACCACGAGCCACACATTCTCTGCCATAACCGAACGCAGAGGAGATAGAAAGTCTCTATTACGCAACGCTTATACTACAACGCTTATTTCGTAAAGAACGGCAAAGCTTCCTTCAGAATCTCCGCTCCAGACAACGGGCCTTTACCCAAAGCCCATACTTCATCATTGACAACCAGGACGTGGTTGTTTTTAACCGCGTTGATGGATTGGAAGCTGCTATTGCCCATCCACTTGTCGAGGTCGGCTTGGGCGCCGTAGATGACAAGGTAGTCCGGATTTTCCTGTACGAGCGTCTCCAGATCTACATCTGCAACGTCAATCTTGCCCGGCGTTTGTTGCTGATTGGATTTGGTTTCATCGAAGCTGTACTCCGCACCGATATTCTCCAGCAAAGTAGCAATATAGGACGTTTTCATCCAAATGTAGAAGTTTTTCTCCAGCACTTTAACAACCATGACTTTAGGTGTGCCATTCATTTGAGAATGAGTTTGCTCAATGTTCTGGTTCAGATCATTCATGACCTGATCATGCTCTTTTTCTTTGCCAAGTAACGTTCCCAGCACAGCAAAGTTTTGTTCCATGTCTCCATAACCGTTGGTGTAGAGCGCGATGGTTGGCGCGATTTTCTCCAGGTCATCACGAATGGCTCCGTGTACATCGGCATTGGCGATAATCAGATCAGGTTGGAGTGAAGAGATTACTTCAAGATTGGGCTGCTGGTGATTACCTACAAATGTGTAGTTCTCGACTTTATCTTTCAGATAACCAAGCACTTCCGCATTATAAGAGCCTGCAATCCCTACAGGAGTAACTCCCAGCGATACTAATTCATCCGTAAAGGAAAAGTGTAGCGCTACGATTTTGTTAGGCGAGCTAGGCAAGGTGGTTTCTCCCCAGGCACTCTTCACGACAAAAGAGCCATCCGTATTGGATGTAATAGATGGACCGCCTGCTGCATTTGTATCATTTGCGTCTTGAGCCGACGAATTATCAGCAGCAGTTGTTTGCCCGGTATCTTCGGTAACTCCAGCGGTGTTTCCCGCTGTCTGTCCTCCGCAACCTGCGAGTACTAATGTCATGATCAGGATAAAGCTCCAAAGTAATGATTTACGGTTCATTGTGTATGATTCCTCCATGTGTAATTATTTCTTCTTTCCTTGCTTGATGATCAGGTATACAAAATAAGGTGCGCCGATTAACGATGTAATGATGCCGACCGGAATCTCCATCGGTGGTACGAGAACACGGCCGATGAGATCTCCCAGCATGACGAGTAACGCACCCAGAGCTGCGGTAAATGGCAGTGAACGGATGAAGTTCTCACCGACCAACTTGTGAGACAGATGTGGAATGATCAGTCCAACGAAGCTGAGATTACCCGATATGCTGGCAGCGCTTGCGGACAAGGCCAATGCCACGATTAGCAGTAATGTGCGGACAGTACGAACTCGGGTGCCTAATGAGACAAGCACGGATTCATCGAGCTTCAACACATTCAGGTATCGCACGAGCAGCATGGCGGCTACGAGTCCCGCAACCGTCCATGGCCATAATAGCTCGGCATGCTGCAAATTACGTGCGTAAAGACTGCCCTTAAGCCAGACCAGTGCCTGACTGGAGCTCATGGCGTATTTGACGATCAACATTTTGATAACGGCCTGTAATGCCGAACTAACGGCAATTCCCACGAGCGCGAGCCGAATCATGGAACTGCCCTGACGCTGATAAGCCAAAAGGAAAATAATCAGGCTTGCCGCCACGGAACCTGCCATGGAATAAAACGGCAGCCAGATCGCCGGCGTTAATGGTGCGAGCAGAATGACGACGACCGTGACAAGTCCGCCACCCGCTGTTGCACCTATGACGTCAGGGGATGCAAGTGGATTACGAAGTACCGTTTGCAAAATGGCTCCCGCCACAGAGGCAGAAATGCCCACGAGAATGGCACAGAGGACGCGTGGTAAACGAAGTTCGTAGATGGTACCTGAATGAGCCTGGAACTGGGCTATAATCTGGCTGAATGTGACGGGGGTAGCCCCGAAACGTAACGATAGAATAAATACCAATACGATCATGACCAGGACTGTTGTCATTAGAACCGGATAACTGTTGCTACGTAAGGTTAGACTTCTCACACTTTTCATGAATTCTTCCTCCCACGCATGCGCATAAGGACAATGAAGAATGGTGCTCCAATGAACGCTGTGATTAGCCCTACAGGTGATTCCAGCGGGTAGAAAAGCATGCGTCCAATCAAGTCAGCGTATACCAGTAGAACACTGCCCGTAAGCGCTGCAAGAGGTACAATAATTCGGTAATTAATACCGACTAGATTCCGAATAATATGTACCGCCATCAAACCGATGAACCCAATCGGTCCGCATACAGCGGTTGCTGCACCTACCAGTATGATAATGCCAACCATGATTCCGGTTCGAATGACCGTTAACCGCTGTCCCACGGAGATGGCTGTATCTTCACCCATGGATAACACATTCAATTGGCCTGCGAACAAGCAGCAAACGATGCATACAGGCACAAGAGTGAATAGGGAGAAGATCACATCGTCCCAGGACATGCCAGACAGATCTCCAGCCATCCAACGAAGAAGCTGATACAGGTCCGTGTCATGGAAGATGATCAGAGTAGTGGTCATCGAACTGAAGAACAGACTGTTGACGAGTCCGGTTAGCACCACGCTGCTGGAACTGAACCGACTGCGTAAGCTGAGTACATAGATCAATATGCCGCTAAGCGCTGTTCCCAGCATGGAAGCTGTAACGGTGAAGAAACGGAACGTCTGGAACTGGAGCAGCACCATCAGCACAGCTATAGCCATATTGGCGCCCTGATTAATCCCCATGACTTCGGGATCGGCTAGATCATTCGATGTTAACGACTGTAACAGACAGCCAGCTATGCCAAGCGCAGCGCCAACGAGAGCTGCCGTTATAATTCGTGGTAGACGAATCGTCGTTACGGAGCGAATCAGTGATTCGTTATCATACCAGCCAAACCAGTTGAACAGGATGGGGTCTTTACGACTGGGTTGCAGATGAAATATCATGGCCAGATAACACCCGCACAGAAGAAGGACAACTAACGTCAGACTGATCCAACCTTTTTTTGACATAGCAAAGCGCTTCCGAGCAGAAGAGGAACGAGATGAGTTATGAAGTGAAAGGAACATGCTGGATTACCTTCATCCCCTTTTTGCGTTTTTAATGAAAATGATTATCATTGTTGCTATAATACATAACAGTTGTGTGATTCATGTGTTTTTAGGAGGAAAATTGTGAAACGTTCCGTTTTATTAATAGAAGATGAGGAATCCATTCGTGAACTAGTAAGCGATTATTTTACGCAATCCTCTTGGGATGTGATCGAAGCGGCTAACGGGGAAGAGGCACTGGAGTTATTTGAAACCGGTCCAGCGGATCTCGTTATTGTTGATCTAATGATACCGAAGGTAAGTGGCTGGAATGTGTGTCGTCAGATTCGCTCACGATCCACTGTGCCCATCATCATCCTTACTGCCAAATCAGAGGAAGAGAATAAATTGCTTGGCTTTGAACTCGGAGCTGATGATTATGTGACCAAGCCTTTTAGCCCGAGAGTACTGGTTGCCCGTGCAGAGACACTCATGAAACGTGTGGACAACACAGTGGGACAGGAAGATCCGATGATCACATTTGGCAATACGGTGGTCTACGAAAGAAAACGTATGGTTGAGTTAAACGGCCAGCCAGTCGACCTGTCTTATAAAGAATATGATGTGCTGCTGCATCTGCTGAAACATAAAAACTTCCCGTTAACGCGTGAACATCTGTTAAATCAGGTATGGGGAGTGGACTATTTTGGTGATTCCCGCGTGGTAGATACGCATATCAAAAACCTGCGGAAAAAACTGGAGGCAGATGCTCGTTACATCCGGACCGTGTTTCGCATCGGTTATAAATTTGAGGTCGAATCATGAAACCCAGAGGTATTGTATTTAAGCTTTTTGTTGCGAACCTGATCTTTTATATCGTCTTTTTCGCGGCTGTTGTGGCAGGGCATTTCTGGTTCTTTGAACGTTTTTACGAGCATGAGCGAACGTCAGATCTAGGGAAAAAGTTAGCTTCATTCGCTTCAGATTACACCCAGCAGAAATGGGTTCCTGAGAAAACACCAACGGTTATGGGGAGTTTTATTACACAGAATCATGTGCAGATGGCGATTCTAAGCAAGGATGGAGAGGTGCGTTATGATAATCCTTTCCGTATTCAAATACATACAGATACAGGACAACCGTTGTCTATTGCGGTCTCCTTCTTTCCAGATATCTCGGCCTTAACGGAGTATGGCTTACATCCTGGTGACCGTATAACCGTGCAAGGAGAATACTATGCGGAGCAAGGGCACTCGTTATTCTCCCCCTATGTTATTCACAAGAAGGGCTCCGCAGCAGTGGGATCACTTCCGAATAATGCGAATAAAGATCGTGTGATCGAGCTAAACGGAACGATTGACTCGTTATTACTCCCGGCAGCGGGGCAGTGGAATAACCGGGAAGGCATTATGGCAGCTGCGCTGAAGGTGTGGTTTCCTTTGCCACAAGAATATAACGATCAGGTGAACCGGGGGGAAGCCATCCATATCGAGTGGAAAGAACCGGTCAGCGGAGTGCACAATCTCGTGTTTGTGCAGCCGATTCTGCGCAATGGTGAGGTGGTCGAGTACCTATTTGCCTTAACCCCGTTAACACAGCTTGGGGAGGCATTTGGCGCACTGGAGGTATATTATGCTTTCTTCAGTATTACGGGAGGACTGTTGCTCATTGTGGTTCTTTCGTTTTTATTCTCCAAATTGGTCTCACGTCCGCTCTTGGAGTTGAATCGCAACGCAGCACGAATGGCGAAGCTCGATTTCTCGGCGATATCATCTATTCATAGCAAGGATGAGCTGGGGAGTCTCTCAGAAAGCTTAGTCAGTCTTTCTTCCAATCTGGATCGTACCTTGAAGGAGCTTCAATTGACCAATGAGAAGTTGGTGCTAGAGATGGAATACAAGAGCAGGATGGAAGAGCTGCAAAAGCGCTTTGTTTCCGATGCTTCTCATGAGCTGAAGACACCGATTAGTGTTGTTAAAGGGTATGCCGAGGGACTTCTGGATCAGATTGCTGAAAATAAAAGAGAGCGTTATATCCGTACGATTTTAAGAGAAGCGGATCGGATGGAGAAGCTGGTGCTGGACATGCTGGAGCTTACTCGGCTTGAAGCTGGAGCGGTGAAGTTGCATCAAGCGTTGTTCCCAGTGGACCAGCTCGCATTAGAGTCCGTGGAGAAGATGGAGCAACTCGCCAAGGCCAAACAAATGCAGATTCAGATTCAAGGAGATCGGAACGTACATGCTTGGGCTGACGCAGAAAAAATAGAGCAGGTGCTCCTTAATTACTTGAGTAACGCCATTCGAAATGGTGCCGAAGTAAGCATCATTCAGATGCATATCCAGTATGATATAGAGAAAGACCAAGTCTGCATTGCTGTAGAAAATGAAGGGCCCACGATTGCAGAGAGTGAGTTATCCTTGATATGGGATCGTTTCTATCGAGAGGAAGATGCTCGCACTCGTCAAGCCGGGGGAACTGGACTGGGGCTGTCCATCGTGAAGGAAATCATGCAGCTGCATGAGCAAGCTTATGGTGTGATGAACACGCCGAGCGGGGTTAAGTTTTATTTTACACTGGATGTCCCAAGAGAGTAGCAGAAGAGCCAACACTATGACTATGGATGTAGGAGTGTGGTCATGATCGTATTGACGTCAGCAATCGTGTTCATCGTCCTGATTCTGATCGTGATTCTCTTTCAGATTGCATTGGCTGCGGGTATGCCCTGGGGAGAGTACGCCATGGGTGGGAAGTTTCCCGGGAAATACCCCATTTCTATGCGTTTTGCCTGCATATTTCAGATCGCGATTTTGGCATTCATGGGTATCATTGTTCTGAGTAAATCAGGCTTACTTTTACCACGATGGTCTTCGTTCTCAGATATAGCAATTTGGTTTATCGTCGCGTATTTGGTGCTGGGGACCCTATTAAATCTAATCACGAGAAGTGTATGGGAACGAAGGATTTGGGCGCCCGTAACGTTGTTGATGTTGATAAGTAGTATAATAGTTGCTATGTGATAACAGTGGAAAGGTATAACTCTTGAATTGAAAGTGGTAAGTTCATCTATTATATGTCCAATCAAAATGAGATTAAATAGTCCTCCTTTAAGGGCAGATAAGCATATCATTATTGAGGCGCTCACTGGAGATTGATGACGTGTACTATAAAGATTACATATGACAGTTTAAGGAGAGCAATCATTATATGACAAATTTTTACGAGATACCCCATTTGCTCAAAGAAATCATCACATGGGAGGAAGAGATTAAAGAGGAAGTTCCTTATTTGGAGACACCAACAGGTTATTTTCTGCAATTTGATCCACATGATAATGGCGGGTATATGAGTTCTCCAGTTGACGCAATCATGTTTGCGCGTACAGGAATGGGTGGTATTCACTTCTCTTTCTTGACTGATTTTGGAAATGTTACTGATTTGAGTGTAGTGCCTATTGTTCGGGTTGATCCCATGGCTTTTGGAAGTTATGCGAGGATTGTAGCTAGAAATATTAGAGATTTTTTTGCCTTTGGGTTCTCGGGACATGAGGGACTTCTGCTGAATGAATTTGAATCGAAACAACAATATTTTGACTACGTGAAAGAGCAAGAGGACAACACGAGCGAAAGTGAGTATTTTGACAAGAAAAAGTGGGACCGAGAACAAGAGAAGGTGAGAGATTTGGCTGTGCAACGTTTTGGATTTCAGCTTATCCATGACGGATACTCCTATAGTAAGGAAGTTCGGCAAACAAGGCGAAATGAAGTTATTTTAGATACCTTAGATGGTCTTGGTGTTGGAGTGGGAGATGCATTGGTGGATTACTCCAAGAGAATAGTTCCTCATCCGTGGCATGAGAAGGAAATTTCGTATGATCAAGATGAACAGCTTATATCCTATATTTCCAGTGCAGAGCAGGTAGGACTGTTTAGTTTATTACGAGATGTTCAGGCACAAGGATTCGATAATAGTGATGTGTTTCGAGCGATCCACAACCGATTTGTTTCGCTTGGGTTGTCTGTGGAGGAACAGATGCTGGCACGTTATTTACACAAGTTATATTGAATGTAAAATATAATTTTGGTGGCAGACAGCCGGTTTGCAGGGAAGTACTTACTAAATAAATAACAGGGCAGAGTTCCATCTTACGGAGCTTTGCCCTGTTTTCGTTTGCACTATCAGTAACGTGGAATTAATTAATGATGATGATGATGCGCATGAGCATCTGGTGCATCGCCTTTGACGGTACATAGTACCGAGGTGTCATGCAGATGTTTCTCGGACTCCACTTGGAGCGTTACATGTTTGATTTCTTTATGTTCCAGCATATGTTCAATCTTCTGAACAAGGATCTCGGATGCATAGACATCCATCGTTCCATCCACCACGATATGTGCGGTCAGCGCATTCAGGTTACTGGTAATGGACCAGACATGCACATCATGAACGCCTTTGACGCCGTCGACTTGTTTGATGGTCTGCACCAGTTCGTTTACATCGACATTGGCCGGAGTACCTTCCATCAAGATATGCAAGGATGATTTGGTGACATAGAACCCACTACGCAATACCAACGCCGCGACAATTACACTCGCAAGTGGATCGGCCCAACCCCAGCCAAAGAACATCATGAGTAGTGCTGCCGCAATGGCCCCAACCGATCCCAACATGTCACTTATGACATGGAGATAAGCACCACGCATATTCAGGTTATTCTCCGTATCGCTACCACGCATCATGATCCAGGCCACCAGAATATTGATGAGCAATCCAATGACGCTGATGATTAACATACCTACGGTTGCGACTTCTGGCGGGTTGATAAAACGACCAATCGCTTCGTAGAAAATGTAGAGTGCAATGGCGATTAACGTAATTCCGTTTAACGTAGCAGCCAAAATCTCAAAGCGCCTGTATCCGTACGTTTTGCCAGTATTCACCGCTTTTTCACCAAAGGTAAACGCCAGTAAAGCGATCCCAAGTGCAATGGAGTCGGACAGCATATGGCCTGCATCCGAGATAAGCGCGAGACTGTTGGTGATGAATCCACCAACGGCTTCAACGATCATATAGATGGTAATAATAATGAAGGAAAACAACAGCACTTTCTTATTATTGGTGGTGTGAGCGTGGTTGTGTCCATGATCGTGCCCATGGTTATGACTGTGATGATGTCCGGACATATAAAATCCTCTCCTTTGGAGCCTTGCTCCGTTATGTAATATGATTTCTGATGTGGCTATAAATGATTCTTAACAATAATTAATTGCCTACAAATGAATATATGAGCGTTTGTTCATATGTTATGGTTTTATTATAATTCTGCCTCATAGTAGTGTCAACCAGATTTAAGGAAATATAAACATGACCGGTGTGTCTCAGCGCGTATGTACTAGCTAATGCGTTTGTTTTTATGCTACCATCTGTGCAGAATCAAAGTGAGATGTACTTGTTACATAGAAGGGCGGACAACCATATGAAACATCTGCTGCTGGCAGACGATGATGCCAATATTCGAGCACTCCTGCGGCATGTCATGACCAAGGAAGGATACCGGGTCCATGAAGCGCAGGATGGATTGGCAGCGGTCAAACTGATGCAAGGAACGCCGATCGATCTGGCGATTCTCGATGTCATGATGCCAGGCATGGACGGACTGGAGTTATGTGATTTCATTCGGCAGCATTATGACATTCCAATTATGTTGCTGACGGCTCGAGATCAGCTATCTGACAAGAGAGATGGTTATTTGAAAGGAACAGATGAATATGTGACCAAGCCATTTGAACCGGAAGAGTTAGTCTATCGGGTAAAAGCGTTATTTCGTCGATACCATCGCACATCCAGCGATATCATCCGTATGAACCGAATCGTCATTGACCGTAACAATGTGGAGGTTACCGATGGGCAATCCATTCTCTTTTTGCCAATGAAAGAATTTGAATTACTCTCACAGCTTGCCCAGTTTCCGGGCCGGTTGTTCTCACGGGATGAGCTTATTCGGCTCGTCTGGGGAGCAGACTACGAAGGAGATGACCGTACCGTTGATGTGCACATCAAGCGGCTACGTGATCGTTTTGCCGATTATACGGAAGATTTTGTCATTCAGACTGTGCGGGGTATTGGTTACAAGATGGAGGTGAAAGCACCTTGAGGACCTTGTACGTCCGGGTATTCCTCATTACAATTGCCGTGATTATGGTCAGCGGCATGCTTGGTTTTCTTTTGTCCAACATCTACTATCATACAAAGCTCAAGGATTTTAATGATGAGAAGCTGGTGGGCATCGCGATGCAAATGAAGCAATTTGTGGAACAGCAACCCGGTACAATGGAGGATTATCTGAACAATGCTGCCGCACTGGGGTACGAAATCTATGTGACGGATGGAAAAGGCAACGACCAATTCTACGGCCGCGAATTCCGTGAGAAAGATCTGGACAAGCAAGTTGTAGAACTGGTGTTGAATGGTGAGGTATACCATGGCGTCGCCCAGTTTCCAAGCAAACCGTTCATTACCGGCTTCTTCGATAATCAATTAAGCAATACCGTGGGTGTTCATCTACAGCTGGGCAATGCGAATTACGCTCTCTTTATGCGTCCGGATGTAATCCTGCAATTCGGGGAGCTACGAATCTTTTTTGCGCTGATTGGAGCATTGACGGTGGGTATTAGTATTGTGATCTTTCTGATTAGTACCCGCTATCTGGTCAATCCCATTGAACGTCTGTCCGAGGCGACCAAGCGCATTGCGCAAGGAAAATATAATCTGAAATTGCCTACCGCAAGGCGGGATGAGATTGGACAACTGGCCCAGCATTTCATGACCATGAGCCGTGAATTGGAAAGGGTAGATCAGGCGCGGCAGCAGTTTGTATCGAATGTATCGCATGAGATTCAATCACCGCTGACCTCGATTCAGGGTTTTGCCCAATTGGTGGCGGATCGAGATCTGCCTGAACAGGAACGAGAGCACTATGCGTCGATCATTGAGGAGGAGAGCCGTCATCTCTCTTTGCTCAGCAAACAACTGCTTCTCCTGTCCTCCCTTGAACAAGGCAACGAAGATCTGTCCAAAGTAAAGTTCTCTCTGCGAGATCAATTCCGGCAAGCGGTTCAGGTGCTGCAATGGCAATTGGAAGAAAAGGAGCTGCTGCTTCGGATTTCGGTGCCCGAATCCATCCAGCTAGTCGGTAATGAAGTGCTGCTCATGCAAGTTTGGATGAATCTGCTGGGTAATGCGGTGAATCATCTGCCGCAGGGAAGAAGCATCGAGATTCATGCCGAGCAGACGGATAACCAGTGTGTGATTCAGATTCGGGATACAGGAGACGGGATTGCTGCAGAGCATCTGCCTTTCCTGTTCGATCGATTCTATCGGGTGGACCGTGCACGTGAACGTTCTTCTGGACGAACGGGGCTTGGACTTGCCATTGTGCAGAAAATTATCCGAATTCATGACGGTACGATCGAGGTTTCCAGTTCACCTGAGGGTACGTTCTTCACCGTGACACTTCCGCAGATGTAATCTGTTATTCATTTGCCGTTCATTTTCGCCTCCTATACTTGGGTTATCAAGAGGGAGGTCACAGAACATGTACTTGGCTATTCGGGAAATGAGGTATGCCAAAGGGCGCTATGCCTTAATTGCTACAATCATGGTACTGGTTTCATTTCTGGTACTGTTTGTTACAGGTCTTGCACAGGGGCTGGCGTATGATAACGCGGCTTCGATCAAAAATATGGCAGCAACCCACTTTGTGCTGGAGCAGGATTCGAATCATCGGTTTACCCGGTCACAAGTGGATCAGGATCAGCTTAATCAAGTTCGCTCCGTAGTGGGGCAAGAGAACGCTGAGCCGCTGGGTGTGAAAATGACAACCGTCAGTCCAACCGGCGACACAAAAAAGATCGATGTCACGCTGTTCATGGTTAATCCGGAAGGTTGGCTTGCTCCAACCGTTACCGAAGGGTCTCCGATTACGAGTCAGACGAACGGGCAGGTTGTGGTGGACCATAAGTTGTCTGAATCTGGCGTCACCATTGGTACCGTCCTGGTCGACCAAGCTTCGGGAACGGAGTGGACCGTTGGTGGATTTGTCCAAAATGAGTCCTTCAGTCACTCCCCAGTGGTGTTCCTGAATGAACAGGAATGGCTTACGCTTCAAGGAGGTTCGCGAACTTCGCAAGGTTCAGCAGACACCAATGCTAATGCTCCGGTGTACAATGCCATTGCGATTAAGGGTGCAGGCGAGCAGGTAGACGGCTTGAGTGCTGCCATGCCTAATACGGAAGTCATCACGAAGTCCGATGCCGTATCGGCCATCCCTGGATATAAGGAAGAGCAGGGATCGTTGCTCATGATGATCGCTTTTCTATATGTCATCTCGGCGTTTGTGCTTGCGGTATTCTTCTATGTCATCACGATTCAGAAAACGAGTCAGTTCGGCATATTGAAAGCCATTGGAACGCGGAATGCTTATCTGGCGGGTAGTGTTTCGTTACAAGTATTAGTTCTGTCGGTTGGCAGTCTGGTGATTAGCGTACTATTGGTTCGACTGTTCGAGTCCATTCTACCAGCATCGATGCCGTTTCAATTAGGCTTGTCCACCCTCGCTCTGACCTGTGTGTTATTCATACTCATGTCTGTGGCGGGTTCATTATTCTCGGTGTGGAAGGTTACCAAAATTGATGCGCTTGATGCGATTGGGAGGACTGCAGCATGAGAAACCGATTGGTATTGCAGGGAATTACACAGACCTTTGAAGATGGCGGTAGCAAACGCACGATTCTGGACAAGCTGGATCTTGAGGTTGCTGAAGGGGAACTTGTAGCTGTGATGGGGCCTTCCGGCTCGGGTAAAAGTACATTCCTGTCCATTGCTGGCGCACTTCTTGAACCGACGGAGGGGCAGGTTCTACTGGATGGGGCCTCTATTATGGGCAAAGGCAAACAGGAGATATCCGATATGCGGCTTCAGCAGCTCGGTTTTATTTTTCAAAGTGCTAACCTCATTCCGTATCTGAAAGTAGAAGAACAACTCATGGTGGTCGCGAAACTCGCCGGAACGGAAAAAAACAAGGCGGAGAAGCGAGTAGATGAGCTGCTGAATACGGTAGGCTTGACTCATCGACGGAAAGCGTATGCGGAGAAGCTGTCTGGCGGTGAACGCCAGCGGGTCGCTATTGCACGGGCCTTGATGAACGATCCAGCTGTCCTGCTCGCGGATGAACCGACAGCCAGTCTGGATGCGGAACGTGGACTGGATATTGTCGGTATGATTGCACGGCTCGTGAAAGAGCAGGGCAAGAGTGCAGTGATGGTTACGCATGATGAGCGGATCTTGCCGCTCTGTAGCCGGGTTCTTTTTTTGGAAAATGGAAAGCTGGTGCAGCATTAGAAGGAGAATGGCCTGAGATTCTGGAAAGAACACTGTTCCAAGGCTTAAGGGCAGAGCGCGTAAGAAGAGGGTCACGTATTCCCGGTGG
This sequence comes from Paenibacillus sp. SZ31, assembly GCF_012912005.1. Lineage (GTDB taxonomy): Bacteria > Bacillota > Bacilli > Paenibacillales > Paenibacillaceae > Paenibacillus. The sequence goes on along the minus strand of NZ_JABBEA010000001.1, from coordinate 864,532 downwards.
GAAGGTGGCCTTCTTTCTGTGTTTTCGACTATAATTGGAAGAATAGTGGAATTAGATAGAGAGGATCGGGTGCGGATGAGTAGCTTGAGTGCGGAATTATTTCCGGCGCTGAGTACGTCAATTCATTGGGGAATTATTGAGGCGGAGTTCAGATTGAACGAGATCGTGGATGAAACGCTGGTGAGTAATATTAGCATCATTCCGTTTGTCGGGGATCAATGTGTTGTCTTTCAACTGGATAATGGAGATTGGGAGCTGCCTGGAGGGACGCTTGAAGCAGGTGAGCAGTATATGGATGGGTTAAAACGTGAACTGATGGAAGAACTAGGAGCAGAAATGCGGTCCTATCAGATTTTCGGTCAATTCCACTGTACATCCAGTGCGTTGGAACCGTATCGACCGCATATCCCGCATCCCCATTTCGTACGAATCATCGGATATGGAGATGTTGAACTTGTCGGTGATCCGCTGAATCCGGAAGATGGCGAGCAGGTGGTTGCGGTGGAAGTGGTAGAGATTGATAAGGCAATCCGAAGATTCCAGGAACAGAACAGGCATGACATTGCGGAGATGTACAAACTGGCTTATATGCTGCGAGAAGAAGCTAAATAGTATTTTTATAAAATAGAACAAGCATGATTCTGAACAAAAAAGGGTAACAACGAATTAAATGAACTTTGCCTTGGGAGTGATATCTAATGCAGGAACTTTTTAAGAAGATCATCAATTCAGAAGTCAAACCCTTATTTGCCAAACACGGCTATTCCAAGAAAAATCTGAATTTCTACAAAGCGGATGGAAACCTCGCATATAAGTTCAACATTCAAAGAGCAAAGTATAACACCAGTAGTCAAGTCCAGTTTTATGTTAATTGTGGTGTTCATTCCACCGAACTTGCGGAGTTGCATTCCGTTGGATTGAATGGAGACATATTGGAGTTCGTATCTCACTTCACCTGCCGAATCAGAGAAATAGCCCCTTCCGCTCCGGCCCACTATACCTTAACGCCTGATATCGATCCAGACGCTTTATCGAAAGAACTGGTGTCACATTTGGAAGAGGGCATGTCATTCCTACACTCGCTAACAGGTGCCAGAGATATAGTCCATTATTATATGGCGAAGACAGCGCTACATTTAAGTGAAGAAACTTTCCGCTTTCTGCTACAAGCCGGTGATACGGAAGAAGCCAAGCATTATTTACAGCAACTGCATGCCAAATACGGAACCGAAAAGCGCTGGGCCATATTTGAAAAGAAATATGCAACCGTTTTTGCCGAGTATAGATTGTAAGCTTTAATTCAGGAGGAGACACTCACATGGCAAACGATAAAGGAACACTCAGAACATGCGAACAAGGACATTCGTATTATAAAAAAAGTGATTGCCCAACCTGTCCGACGTGCGAAGCTAAACGTAAACGGACAGAAGGATTTCTAGCCTTGCTGTCTGCTCCCGCCAGACGTGCCTTGGAGAATGAAGGCATTACGACACTACTGCAACTTGCGGAGTACAGGGAGAAAGAAATCCTGAAGCTGCACGGAATCGGACCGTCTGCCATGCCCAAACTGCGGAACGCATTGGAAGAAGAGGGATTGTCTTTTAAGAAATAACCCTCTTCACTCCTGTCATTTAATCCTAACGAGAAGCGGAAGTAATCTCCTCCATCGTTACCCGATATAACAAGTTACCTTCACTAAGTAGCAGACGATGTTGGCGAAAATCTTGCCGTGCCTGCTTGAAGGGCTGATCATCTTCATTTAGCAAATCAATCTTCTGCCCCTTGCTCAATTTTCCGGGCTTCTCCATTTTTTTAAGTACAAACGTACCATGTTTACCGTACCCGGCATCGAACAAGAAATGATAACCATCCGTACTGAAGCCGGAGGAACCGGAGATGTTTGGATTCATGAATGTAACGTCGGGTTCACTGGTTCCCCCTGAGATACAACCGAGTTCAAAATCGGTATAGAAGTAGAACCAGACCTGCTTTTCATTCACCACATTGAGTGCGTAACAATCTGCAATGTCAGCTGCGCGGTTTTCGTACACTTTATTACCGTGCTCATCCCAGGCCAACAGACCGTTTGATCCAATTGGATCGCTCCATCCGTAGTTACCAAACACCCCTTCATCGAAGTAACTGGTCCAGATCGTTCCCTTCTCTGCGACCTGTAGACTTTGGATACCATCTCCCAACAGAAACTCGCGGATCGTATTTCCGTCCAGATCACACACTTTGGCGTTTAGATCATACTTTTCATTTCCGTAATTCGCACACCGTGCTCCGACGAGCAGCAGATGATCATGTAATGGTTGTACGTAATGATAATTGAACGTCTGTCCCCAGATGACAACTTCCTCGATAGTTTGATCTGTCACAATAAGCACTTTGTACGTATAGCTTTGATTCAATGTACTTTGGACGAACATACCTCGTTTTCTTTCAGGGATCTGATTCAGCAGCAGCACATAAGCAAGGCCATCACCGCCCCACTGGGTGGAAACGATATCGAAGCCCTCGACATAATTCGAAATGTCGGCAAAAGGTAAAAGTTTTACTTTAGGATTGGGCATATCCATATCCTCCTTCGTAGTCCCAATGCAGAGTCACCATCTGCATCTGTATAAGAGCATTATGACGTACGCGTACTTTGCTGAACATGGCGGAAGTATAGCGAAGGTCTTCTTTGGCTTTGACAGCTATGAGTACGATGTTTTGAAATGGCTGCTTCGTACTTGACACTCGTAGTACAATAAGGAAGTTGTGTAAAATTATATATAAAAGAAGGATGGAGAGGTACCTGTAAGGAGAGTGTGAGGATACATACAACGCACGTGAAGTAGGGAGAAAGAATTACCCGTAGATTCAATTTGCAACATTACAAGGAAGACTCATCTCAGAAAAACAAAACTGGTTAAGGAAGTGTTACGAAATGGAACCACATATTGAAGAGCAAAAGACAGATTACCGTCCACTAGGCGTCTCGGGATTGGGCGGTTGGCTGATTCTCATCCAGATTGGATTATTTCTTACGGTAATTCTGCTTGTAGTGCAATTATTTCAACAGATAATACCCACATTCACTACGGAGACTTGGGAAATGCTAACTTCCAAACAATCGGACTACTATCACCCGTTATGGGGTCCAGTACTTATTTTTGAGATGGTGTACAATACGCTGTTTTTATTATTCAGTGTCTACACAATTTTTGCGTTTTATAGCAAGAAAGCAATATTACCCCGTCTGATGATCATCCTCTATGGTCTCAGTCTGATTGTTGGAATTATTGATTACCTATTATTACTCCAGATTCCGTTAGCAAGAGAATTGGAAGATGGAAGCTCGATCAGAGAAATTGCTAAATCTGTAATCACTTGCGCCATCTGGATTCCTTACTTTATCAAATCTGAGCGAGTTTATAATACATTTGTAAGATAAATAGTAGGCAGGAAATTCCCGATCTTGGATAGAAGCTATCTGAGGTCGGGTTTATTTGATACAAACGAAACCAGTTACATATATAGTTAACCTGTTCAATGTGAGAAGGAGGAGAGATCTTGAAGATTTATCTGGTAAGGCATGGGATGGACGAGGAAGGATATCGAGGCGGATGGAGCGATCGTGGACTTACGGAACAGGGGATCAATCAATCTAGGAAACTGGGAGAGCATTTGCATCATCATGCTGAGGAGTACAATATACATACGATTATTAGCAGTGATCTTCCTCGTGCAGTACAGACTACACGGGAAATTGAGAAACAATTAAACATGAAGGCTAGCTTAATGAAAGATTGGCGGGAGATGAATAACGGAGAATTGGCAGGCATGCTCCATAAGGATGCGGAAGAGCATTACCCAGGGGTTTATTTCAATACCCTTGAGATGGATTCACCTTTTCCGGGAGGAGAAAGTCCGAGAGATTTTTATGACCGGATAAGCATATCTTTCGAGAATCTTCTTAGAGATGTAGAGGAACAAACAGTCAAGTCCAATGTTCTGTTAATTACTCACGGTGGCGTGATTAACATCCTGTACTATCTGCTTGAAAATAGGGAGTGGAGCAATAAGTCCAGCTTTTATCCCATGGACAACACCAGTGTTCATACCGTTGAAAAGGGAGCCCAGGGTTGGAAATTTAGCAGCGTAAATGTGTTAAGTCATCTAGATTAGTTGTTTTACCTTGGAGGGAACTTGGATGGACATAAAACAAACTCTGGATCACGAGCTTATAAGTCGACTTAATCAGGGAGTGCAGACTCTGCAGGGCATCTTTGATAATACGTAGGAAAGGGATTATTTTATTGTTGATAAAAAGAATTACAAATGTAGTGTTAGTCGTCTCGATTTTTGTGTATTTCTATTATTTGTATATTATGCTTGTTCATCCGCCAACAGATGGTTTAGAAATAGCAAAATTAAAAATTAGATCAACTGCAGCAATTGGAGTTACGGCAATCGTTTCGTATATTAGATTAAAGTTATAGAGGCCTTGATTGTACACCTAGAAACCGAACGAACATTACTCCGGGCTCTTACCTATGATGATCTGGATGATATGTACAGTTATTGCGCTGTACCTGCTGTATCGGAGTTCACCACCTGGGACGTGCATCAGAGCAAAGAAGACACCAAAGCTTTTTTAGATTTTGTCATGAGTCGCTATGAGACGGATCTAATAGGCCCGTGGGGGATTGAAGATAAACACACTAAGAGACTGATTGGTAGTTGTAACTATCTAGGGTGTGACAGCGATAACAGGAGAGTTGAGCTGGGATATGTGTTATCTGATCAATATTGGAATCAAGGCTTAATGACCGAAATAGTGAAACGAATCATCCAATTTGGGTTTGACGAAGTGGGGCTCGAGCGAATCCAGGCCAGATGTTTAGTGAAAAACACAGGTTCCGCCAAGGTCATGGAGAAAGCAGGCATGCAATTCGAAGGTGTGCTGAGGAAATACATGAGAGTGAAAAATGAACTTCAGGATCTGAAGATGTATGCTATTTTAAAAGAAGACTTCTATACTCGTATTAAATAAAGAACGTATTTTTGAAAGGGCGATCGAGGTTGAACAAAGGAATTCTGTATTTTATTCTATTGATGACTTTTTTAAGTAGCTCAGAAGTGGCTTACAATCGTAATGCCGTTTCAAAAGAACCTCCTGCATCTCATGCAACTAAGATATTTACTGAGGATGAATTCCAATTTGAGATTAAGTCCAAAGATATTACGATTAAATTAGGAAGTACTCGTGAAGTGGTTGAGCAGCAACTTGGACCCCACGTTGATTATTTCAACTATACGAATGTCTACCAGTACAAAGATATGAGAATTCATTACAAATATGGCATTGTGGATGGCATCATGATTGATGACCCGGCAAAGTTTAAAAAGTATTACATATGTCATGGAGAAAAATAAACAAGGCAATTACTATGTCATACCGTCATTTGATCATGCAATATTGGAAGGAGGATTTGAGAACATGAAAGGGTTGTCCATGAATTTTGATCAAAATGGGCGTGTGTCATTCATCATGCTGGCGAGCCATGAGTTTGCCTATAATCCTGAGCTCAATATGGATGACATACAATAGAGGATTATGGGGTTACCTTATATCACTCCCGATCATTAAGAAAATGGGTTTTATTTTTGTTTTCAGCAACCAACGTACATAATGTCATATCGTCAACCGGGTGCCTTCCGCTATAATCTTCAAGTTATTAAAACATGGATTGAATGAAGGAACCAGGAGGTACAACGAATTGATAGCCAAAAACAAATATAAATCACTCGAACTGGAAACCCCCGGCGTATATGAATTGGAAGGGCTTGAGGTGGGAGTGACATCGAACTGCAATTATAAATGCGACTATTGCTGCGCCTACAATCGGGATGATGGAGCATGCATTGATAGTCAGGAAGTGATCCGTATTATTAGTGAGTTGCCTCATCTCAAGCGAGTTCGATTGTCCGGTGGGGAAGTCACTCTAAAATACCAGGATTGCCTGGAGATCGTGAAGTATTGTACGGCACATGGTATTGATACGCAATTGAACAGTAATGCCAGTCTGCTGACAGAAGAACGGATTCTCGCGTTGCGTGATGCAGGCTTGTCCAACATTCATATCTCGTTCAATTATACGGATGCGGAGTCCTATGCTGCGTACTACCGCGTGCATCCTCGCATGTATGAGAGACTCGAGCAGAATATCCGTTTGTGTACAGAAGCCGGTCTGGAAACGGTATTGGAAACGTTACTGTTTGAAGGTAATCAAGCGAACATGCAGGCCATTAGCGATAAGGTGTATGACCTGGGTGTGCGCATCCATGAGATCCAGAACAGCATTAAGATGCCGCATACCGATTGGAGTCAGATTGTATCCAAAGAGTCTCTCGTTCGATCTGTAACGGAACTGATAGAACATAAGAAACCAGATACAACGCTCTATTTTACCTGTATGGATCGGTTCGCTGAACAGTTGAATTTGCGTGAACAACCCGGTGTGTATTTCTCTAATTGTGTGGATGGCACGAAACAGCTGCACCTGCACGGCAACGGGGATATTCTCATCTGTGAGTTATGCCATCCTGTTGTGATTGGCAACATCTACAACGGAACATCGTTGAAGGATATCTATGCCCAGCAGCCACCGGCGTTAACGGAATTTTTGGAAAAGCGGCCTTGTCCCGCATACGATGCTCTTTTTGCAGATGCATAACAGAACAGGAAGACCTGTTGAAGATATGTGATATGTATGTTGAACGAATAACTACATGATATTAGTGGCCTTTAGGGTTGTATAGATTAAAATCAAGGTGATCTGATTTCCTCAATGGGAAAACGGATGACCTTTTTTGATATCTTTCATTTGGTTTCAGATTCATTTAAGCTATCCGGCCTAATATGGCCTTAAGAACTTAGATGAAGAGGTGAGCTTCACATGATGAAGATTGATGAGAAACCACCCCGGAAAGACCCACATAAAAGGCCCATCTCCCCAAGAAAGCGCAGATGGCTCATCATCACACTTGTCATCGTGCTCGCGGTAGGTGGAATCCTGTATAGTCTGGCTGACCGTTACCTGATCCGGCATGTACAGGTGGTTGTGGCAGATGAGAACACGGCAACGGCAACAACGAACAACGCGAATGATTCCACCAACATTTCCACCACAGCGACTGAGGTGAATGCAACGTCAGATGATTGGAATTATTCGAGTGATGATATGAAAGTCAGTATTGAAAAGGTACAGACTGGTTCAGGCTCGGATCAGATTACGTATTATGTCGCTGATGTTCAGTTAACGGATGCTAGCAGCCTGCGAACTGCGCTGGCAGACAATAGTTTTGGAACGAACATTACCGAAAATACATCGGACATTGCCGCTGCCAATAATGCGATTTTTGCGATTAACGGTGATTACTACGGATTCCGCGACGATGGTGTCATTATCCGAAATGGAACATTGTATCGGGACAGCCCAACGCGGGATGCGCTTGCCCTGTTCAACGACGGTACGATGAAAACATATAACGAGAATGAGATTTCTTCCTCGGAACTGCTGGCCGAAGGTGCAACTAATACACTATCCTTTGGGCCCATTCTGATTCAGGATGGCGAGATCGTCAGTGATTTTAGCAGTGTGAAAATCGATAACAACTTTGGCAACCGCTCCATTCAGGATACGAATCCAAGAACAGCGATTGGCATGATTGCTCCGAATCATTACGTCTTCGTGGTGGTGGACGGACGGCAGGACGATAGCCGTGGCATGACTCTAGCAGAACTGGCGGATGTCATGAAAGGCCTTGGAGCAACGGAAGCCTACAATCTGGACGGTGGCGGTTCATCCACGATGTATTTTATGGGCAGAGTCGTCAATAACCCGCTGGGGCGTAACCAGGAACGTGGCGTAAGTGACATTCTATATCTGACGGAGGGACAAGGATCATGACGATATTAATTCCATCATATGAACCCGATGTACGTTTACTGAATCTTGTTCTTCAACTGCAAACATTTAAACTTGGACCCATTGTGATTGTGGATGATGGCAGTGGCCCAGGTTACCGTGGGATTTTTGAAACGGCAGAAGCCTATGGCTGTACGGTCCTGACACATCCCGTCAATCTGGGTAAGGGCAGGGCGTTGAAGACGGGATTTCAGTATATTAAGGAGTACGGACCTCAGGGCGGTGTAGTGTGCGCAGATAGTGACGGACAGCATCTGCCACATGATATTAAGCGTATCTTCGAAGTATTGCTCGCACAAACGACACCGGGAATTGTACTCGGCAGCCGTCGTTTCAGCGGAAAAATCCCAGTACGCAGCCGTTTTGGCAACACAGTCACACGGGCGGTCTTTTCACTCACGACAGGTACCAAAGTATATGACACGCAGACCGGTCTACGCGGTTTTCCTTACTCCATGCTGGACTGGTTGAACCAGATTCCGGGAGATCGGTTTGAATACGAGATGAACATGCTGTTAACGGCACACAAGGAAGGGTATGAAATTACGGAGGAGTTCATAGATACGGTGTATCTGGATCACAATGAGTCCTCTCATTTCCGCCCGTTGGTCGATTCGTTCAGGATCTATATGCCAATCCTGATGTTCAGCACATCTTCGGTGCTATCGGCACTGATTGATTTTGGATTACTGTTCGTCATCCAGTATTTCACGCACAATCTGTTTCTGTCGGTTGTCGCAGCAAGACTGTGCAGCTCCATCTTCAACTATATGATTAATCGAAAGTACGTGTTCTCCGCAGGACGAACCTCGAAGGTTCGGCAGTCTTTGCCCAAATACTTCTCACTTGTCCTACTGGTGCTGCTATTAAACTATGGTTTACTGTATTTTTATAATGAAAAACTAATTATCCCGCTGCTCGCAGCCAAGTTATTGACTGAAGTATCCATCTTCGTATTCAGTTATTGGGCGCAGCGCAGATTTGTCTATTAACCCTGAAGACAGAGTAGGCCTATGGCTTGCTCTTTTTTTGGTTAAAACGGTTTCATATGTACCCCGAAATAGGTTACGATGGAGGAGGGTCAACGAAAAGCAGTGATCACAGATCAAGGCGAAATGGACGTGAAACGATATTGAATCGAGTGCGCAAGGACTTGCGTTATTACTGTGAAAATTAATCGTAGATTGAAATAGAGGAATAATGGGAGGATGATTATGTACCTTCGAAGTGTGGAACTCATGTCGGCCAAGATCGAGAATCGGGACCAATATCCTTTTGACATCCCCACGATACAAGCCTTGGAGCGCTTGGAGTTTACGAATAACATTACTTTTTTTGTAGGTGAAAATGGTTCTGGGAAATCTACGCTGCTGGAAGGCATCGCTCATCAATGTGGATTCAATACCGCAGGGGGCGGCAGGAATAATGCTTATGAGACACATGCTTCGGAATCCTCGCTCGGGAATTACTTGAGACTGGCATGGCTTCCCAAAATAACGAATGGCTTCTTCATGCGCTCGGAATCTTTCTATCAGTTTGCATCACATGTGGATGAGATGCCGGAGTCGCTTCGATATTATGGCGGGCGTTCATTGCATGAACAATCCCATGGGGAGTCTTTTCTCAACCTGTTCGTCAACCGCTTCAGTTCCAAAGGCATCTATTTGCTCGACGAGCCTGAAGCCGCTTTATCTCCAGCAAGACAGCTCTCCTTATTGCGGATTCTCCATGATCTGTCAGGAACTTCGCAATTCATTATTGCGACGCACTCACCGATCTTGCTGGGATATCCGGGGGCGGAAATTTTAAGTTTTGACGATAGCCATATTCAAGAGGTAGCCTATGAGGATACTGATCACTACCAGATTACCCGTAGCTTTCTGGAGAACCGTGACCGGATGCTGAATGAATTGTTTAAGGATTAAGTTCTCAGTTTAAGTAAGGGAAGTTTACTATACCATGAGGCGTGAAATTCATTTATGAGGAGAGATGGGATGAAAGTAGGTTTGCTAATTGTTGATATGCAAGAAAGTATTGTACGGAAAAAGATGGACCAGAGATCGATAGACCATGCCTGCGAGTACATTAACCATGTGGCTAACGTGCTGCGCTCGAATGATCATGTAGTTGTTCACGTGCAGGATGTGGAGGGCATGGAGGAGGCAGAACCGGAAGAGTATCGTATTATTCCCGAGGTGGATGTGACGGAGAAGGATCTCACCGTTACCAAGGAAGCTTCAAATGCCTTCTGGCAAACTGATCTGGAGCAGGTGTTGAAGAGTCATGGAATTGAATTGGTAATCATCGCCGGGTTTGCTGCGGAAGAATGTGTTCTATTCACCTACAACGGAGCAATGGAGCGAGGTTTCCGTCCGGTGATGTTACAAAATGGAATTCTTAGTACCCATCCCGAAGCGGTGGCTTCAATGTACAGAGATCGCAATGTGATCTCATATCCTGTAGTTGATTATCTATATAAGTTCAACTAAAGAGGTTTACACTGAGCACTCCAATGACAGAACAACCTTCCGATCGCTGTTATCCCCAGATTTTTTTGATTCCTTTTTAAAAGGGGAAATCCGGTGATAAAGGCGAGGTGTATGCTTCCGAAGCAGCTTTCTTTCAGAAAGCTTTTAGCTCCGCTTCTTCAGGTTATTTCTGTCCTCTCCGTTTTTGTGTAAAAAGTTTAGTTGAACCTATAAAATTCAATAATTATTAGCTAAGTGCTAATGGATACTTGGTTAAAAATAAACATAAGAATCATAATCAGACTCTGTAAGGAGTCTTTTTTTGTACAAATAAACATTTCCACTACGACAGTTAAGGTTACTTCATGGTTTAAATCAAACTTTGCCTATATCTGCTGGGGGTTGAAAGGATATATTGAAAGCAGGGCATAGGAACCGCGCTGTGGACAGCGTTAAGGTCCGTGTATGGATCACTGACTAACTAATTAACTAAGGGAGATGTGCAATGAAGATGAACGTACAAATCACGAGCATTTTGCCAGAACAGAAGGAACTGTTTCTCAATCTGTACAACTTGTATTTATATGATCTGTCCGAATTCTCGGGCGAAGATTTGCTTGAAAAAGGTACATACGATCCAACGAACACCTATCTTTATCTGGAACGCGATGAATTACATCCGTTTTTGATTCAGTATGAAGGAAAGGTCATTGGATTCGTACTGGTCTGCTCACCTCCATATGTGCCAGAAGATGTGGATTATACGGTGCAAGAGCTATTCCTGGTCAAAAAGTATCGCGGACAGGGCCTGGCAGCACAAGCGGTTGACTTGGTTTTTACTCAATTTGAGGGTACATTCAAAGTAGAACAGCTCGCTAACAATGCAGCAGCTGTTTCGTTTTGGAAAAGATATTATGAGCAACACCAGATTGAACATACTGAGTCTGAATATAACATTGAGATTGACAACATCGCTGGCAGCCACCGGATTTTGTCTCAGACTTTTGTGAGTGGTAAAGAGAAATAATATTTAAATTAGAAGGTGATAAGCTTGTTTATTATCGTAGCAACCAAGGGAGATTGAAGTGGATTTCAGGAGTATTTCAGGCAGAAGACGTAGCTAGACAGTATATGGATCTCATACCTGATGAGCATAAGGCGTACCATGAATTCATTCAGATAGAGAACATCACATATCCTTTTTATATTATAGAGCGTCAGGCATCTCCATTTAGGTTTCTCTGTAAAGATGAAGTGATTTCACTTTTTGATCATACGGAAGTATCTGAGGATGAAGATGAGGTGCAATTCAATATCTACACGGTGGATTCAGATTATAGACCAAAGAAGCCAGGTTCAGACTATATGGGCATGCTGAGACATGATCATGTGACCAATGAATTTATAAAAATGTATTGTAAAGAGGGAACAGCGTTTCTGGATAAACGAAGGATTTTCTAAATGAGAGAACTCGGGAAACCCAGAAATTCAATGAAGTAGTATACGACCTAATTTAATACATGAGGATACCTAGGGATACGACAATGACGTGTCCTTTTTTGTTATATGTCAGTTGCAGATTATGTTAGGGAAGAGCCGAATAAAATGTATACTGTATGCACTAAAAGTAGAGCTATAAACACTTAACAGACTGGGTTTTGTAGCCATATTTCATGGTCAGTATTTTATGTATACTATTGCTGATCTTTGTGATAAGTTGAGCGAATAAGATCCAGTAATCATACTATGAGTGAGAGGACTAATATCATGAATTGTGCTAAAAAGCTTGTGACCACTCTATTGATTACAGTTATGTTGTTTTCATCGTTTAATGTAGTATTTGGTGCCGCCGAATCTTCGGCATCAGACATTGAGGGAAACTGGGCAGAAAGCCAAATTACGAAATGGATCGACAAAGGTTTTATTCATGGTTATGAAGACGGCAGCTTTAAACCGAACAATACCATAACAAGAGCAGAATTTTTCTCCTTGGTTAATCGTTCATATGGATTTACTGAAACAGCATCTGTAACCTTCAAGGATGTTACTTCATCTAACTGGGCATATGCTGAGGTTTCCAAAGCTGTGAAAGCTGGATATATAAAGGGTTATAGGGACGGTACTATCGGTGCCAATAAACCCATTAGTAGACAAGAAGTTGCAGTTATTATCGATGATCTTCTAGATCTATCGAATGAAGCTAGTACTGGGGAGCACTTTACGGATTCGAATGCAATAGCCTCATGGGCTAAAAATTCGGTGGATGCTACTGTAGCTAAAGGGATCTTGCAGGGCTACGATAATAACTTCAACCCGAATAAACCGATTACTCGTGCTGAAGCAGTCGTTGCGCTGGATCGTTCAGTCAATGCGAAAGCAACGGATTACAGCTTAGCTGGAACATATGGCCCTGAGGCGGGAACGCAGACTATTGATGGTGATGTGCTCATTAGCGCGGCTGGGGTTACAATGAAGAACATGATCATTAACGGGAACCTATTATTTAGTGAAGGTATCCGAGAAGGAGATGTACACCTTACGAATGTTACGATTAAAGGTGTGACACGGGTAGAGGGTGGGGGAGTTAGTACCATCTATTTAAAAAATACCGTAACATCTACCCTTATTGTTGATAAGAAAAAAGGACCCGTTCTCATTATTGTAGAAGGTTCAACGACAGTTGGAGAAGTAACCATTCAATCCCCTGCTACGCTACAAGAAACGGATACTACCGGGAATGGCTTCGGCAAAATTACGTTATCCGAGCGATTACCTGCGGGTTCAAAAGTAGGTTTGAAAGGAACATTTGATTCCCTAACGGTTAAAGGCAGTGGGGTTCAGGTGGATATTCCTGAAGGCCGTGTTAAGGACGTTAACGCAGCAGTAACAGCAACGGGCACGACACTTAACTTAGGGACGGACGCAACGATTGTAAACCTTTTCTTAGATGCGGTAGCTAAGATTCTAGGCACAGGAACTATTGAAAAAGTGACACTAAGTTCCGTAGCTAAAGATGGTACGACTTTTGAAACTACAATTCGACTGTTGGATAAAGTTATAACTACAATTCCTCCAACTACTTCTACAAATGTACCCGTGACTGGACCTTCCACTGGTGGAACGGATACAATTGCTCCTAATCTGTCCAATGTAACGAGTGGTCCTATTGCAGGTGGAGATCCTGTGGTGGGTAGAAGCAATGAAAATGGATATGTGTATCTGGTTCCTTCCGCAACACCAAAAACAATCACAAGTTTAAATCAATCTGTTGCAGGATTGTTAGGCAAGAAGCAATCGGTAACAGCAAACGTAGATGCCACAATTAATACAGCAGGTTTAGCGTCAGGTACGTACGTCGTATATGCCGTTGATCTCGCGAACAATATATCGATGGCTTCGGCAGAGATCGTTATTGGTACAAATCAGTTAACCGTTTCGACTCCAGTACTCTCAACCGAGAAAATGTACGATGGAACGTCTTCGGCTACAGTAATAGCAGATTCACTAACCGGAGTTGCTGCTGGAGACCATGTAACCGTGAGTGCAGCAGCCACCTACAATGATGCAATAATAGGCACAGGTAAAACAATAACTGTAGTTTATACGTTGGGCGGAGCAGATGCGGCCAAGTATATTGCGCCTGCAAACTATACAATCCAGACAGGGGCCATTACAGCCGCACAGTTGACGATCGGGGAGCCAATGTTGGATGTTATTGAGAAGGAAGATGGAGATTCATCGGTAGTCGTAACTGCAGGTTCATTAGTTGGGGTTGTTCCAGGTGAGGATGTGACGGTGAGTGCAGAGGCGGTATATGATACAACTTCCCCGCCTAAAGCGGCGCTTGTATCTTTGGTTTACACAATAGCCGGTACGGATAGTGGCAAATATATTGCTCCGGTTATTAATACGAAATACACTGTTTATGTACAATCTAGTGCAGATACGGGGACGATCATAGACCTAATCACCACTTTCAAAGTGTATGATGGAACCTTCGCAACAACTGCAATAGCAGGTTCTAGAGTAGGATCTTGTGGAGAAAATAAACAAGGTATTTGTCCTGGGGATGACGTAACGGTAAGTGCTTCAGGAGTCTATGATAATGAAAATGTAGGAACGAATAAGCAGATATCTATATCGTATACTCTATTGGGACCACCGGTAGAAGTAGGGAATTATTCACCACCAAAGGATATTAAAGTAGTTGGTGGGATCACTGCAAAGCAATTGATGATCACGGATCCGACATTAACACTCTCCAAAGTGTATGACGGAACTGTTACTGCAAATGTAACGCCAGGTGTATTAACTAACGTGATCTCTGGGGATGATGTACAAGTAAATGCTGTAGCGACATACAATAATGCAGCCGTTGGTACCAGTAAAGTAATAACAATTAAGTATACTCTTACAGGACCTGATGCAGGAAATTATATTGCCCCAGCAACTCAAACGGTGGGTATGGGGGAGATTACTGTTACACCTTAATATTTAAGTATGAAGACCATTTTCATTAGTGACTTTTCTGATGAAAGTGTAGAAGCAAATAGAGTCTCCACTGTCGAATAAGACTGTGGAGGCTTTTTGATGTTTTCGATTCAAAACAACTTCGCATTTTCCAATACATGGGTTATGATGAATTAAGAGGAGTCATTGGGAGTGACCGTGGAAGGTGGAAGTACTTAAATATGCCAAAGCATCATTTTGTTATTGAAAACAAAAAGCGAGTAAATGGGAATAATCATACTTTCTACTCCTGGGATTCTCATGGCATGATACATAAAAGTGGGTTAACAACAGAGAATTATGCAACCTTGGAAGACGAGTTCATTGTGTACATCTATGATTCCCTTCGTTGGTTGGATACATGGAATCCATCTACCGGAATGAGATGTAGTGGACTGAACAACTATGGAATAACCGTGATTGAAGAGCAGGATGTTTTGTTGAAATTTTATCAACTGATTCGAGCCTGGATGGATCTATTCAGCCATGCGACTGATCCGATTGTTCTTACAGGGAATTACTGTTTTGATGGAGAAGAACAGAAGGGCTATTACGAGAAACTCGTGTACAACAAATTAGAATTAATCAACGAATTACACAAGCTTGCGAACATGGCAAAGTATGCTGAGATAAATGGCAGATGTATTGTGCATTTTGGAATATGAATCAATAGGAAAGTTTCCTGATTGAAATTTTTGTGATCTGTTGAGAAGCAACCTAACAGAAAGGAGTAAGAGTAATGACTAGTCGTATTGTAGTTACGGGTGGAGCTATTATTCGAGATCATATGGGGAGGGTTCTGCTACAAAAGAGATCAGATTATGGAGATTGGGGATTACCTGGGGGTGGTATGGAGCCAGGCGAACGAATCGAAGAAACCATGATTAGAGAAGTGAAAGAGGAAACAGGGCTTGAGGTGAGTTCTTATAAATTGGCCTCAATCTATTCGGGCGAGAGGATGCACTATACGTATCCGGATGGAAATAAAGTAGTATTTGTAATGTTTTTATTTGACGTTATTGCGGAGTTGGAAGGAAAACTCTGTGATGATCAGCTAACTCTTTTATTTGAAGATGAACAAAAGGAGTCATTACAGCTTGTTTTTAAAAGTCTAGATGAGATTGATATTTCCACAATTAACAATGTGCAGAAGCCAATATTTGTAGACTTGAAGCAAGGAGAGTCTAAATTACTACGGAAGTGACAGCGTTAATAGAATAACTCAAAATGAATTGAGGTTAGATCATGATGAAAAACATGGAATTAATTCAAACTTTTATCCCAGCATTTTCTGTTCAAAATTTGAAAGGGTTGCTGGGTTGAATCTGTATAGTTACGTGGAGGACTACGAGAACGGAATATTAGGATTCTATTGTGAGGATATTGAATTGGTACATGTACAAGATAGTGAGCACTTAGCTTTGTAGTTCATAGAACATCATAGTGGAGCCTTTTAATAAAGAAAGGAGTATTTATATTGCCTTGGCCAATGGTTCATTTTGCAATTGCATCCGAATTGATATCCGAGCCATCCCCTGAATTGTTATTGGGAAGCCTTGCTCCTGATTCTATCCATGTAAGAACCAACACCCGTACCGAAAAGGCAAAAACTCACCTCATGCCAGAGGCAGGAAGGTTCGCAACAGACGAAGAGCTTGAAGCCTTTTTTGAGTGCAACAAGAAGTTGGCTTATAGTGATCCCAAATTCATGCAATATCTGTGCGGTTACATCGCCCATATCTATACGGACCGCGTGTGGACATTCGATATTTATCCTACATATGAAGTTCATCCCAATGGAAGAAGCGTGTATACGCAGGATGTCACGAAGCTGGAGTTTATGATTCTACGGAATTGGAACGGGGCCCATGAATGGTTAAATGAGCTGAACGTGGGAAGAGCATTTGATTTAGGTGGATTGCTAGAATCTGAGGTGTATCAGTATAGGGGAGAGAAACTTGAGTTATTAGCTAACTCTGACAATGAACCCTTGGGTGATTTAAATATTTTATCCATGGAAGCTATGGAAGAGTTCATACATACAACATGATTGGCGCTAAAACAATTGTATACAGAATGGAATGTGTATAAAGATTTACGCAGCAATATGTAAGTAAGGGAGGGAATTACCTGAAGGTATACAGGAAACAAGTCCGCAAAATTGTAGTGAATGATACACTGTTTTTGTATGTTGTGGATGAGCAAGCATACGATATTGTTATTCGGATCTATTCAAATACATTTAATTCTACATTTGTAGAGTTCGATGTGGCTTGGGAAGATACATGGGATATATTTGTCTATGAACCTAAACTGATATCCAACCTTATTCAATATGCAATAAAACATGGGTGGGACTACCAACAGAAGAATAACAGAATGAAATTCAAAAACACGACAAGTATCGTAAGAATTTTAATGGCAGAGAAACAAACATAATAACAAGGAGCGTGAACACAAATCAAAAGGACGTTCTACATATATATGTTGCTGTTGATTATAGTCGCTGGATGCAGTTCACCAAGTAAAGAGATTGATCCGATCCAACGTTTGAAAAAGTACGATACTGCCCAAGAAGCCATTATGCAATATGTTAAGTCATATCACATGACTGGTCCAGTAGCACAGATTAGTATAGGAAACGAAGATCGTCAGTTGGTTTTCACGGAGTCCAGCAAAAGAAAGTATTCTATCGCTGAATTAATCGAAGTCGAAGGACAATATGCAGTAGCTAAGCTTTCAGCTGAAGTGAGACTAAGCGAGCTCGCGTGGGCCAAATGGAGTTTCCCTACATTGGATGAGCAGGTATACACGATAACCATTTCCAATGAAGAAGAGCCGGATTTTGCAGAATATATCAAGGAATTCGGATTGTATGTACATCTTAGTGACGCACCTACCGACAAGAATTTGTTCACTACTTCACCTAATCTCATTAACTTTTATAATTCGGTTGAAGTGACAATGTAGAAGAATACGACTGTAATTTTTATTTGAAAAGGAGACCCTATCATGCAAAAAACAATAATAGAACTATCTGATTTGATGAAAAAATATCCCAAGAGTGCAGCATTTTTATTATCTATCATTGTGTTGAATTTGGTGTATGCCTTTGGTAAGGATATCGGGGTGTGGCTTTACCACCTGACTCATTAGAATATTTGTAATGAAAGGCATTATCTTCAGTTAATCCTGCATCATAGAATCACATAAAGGAGGATGGCTATGGACATCGTTATGACGCTTGAACCGCACGGATGGTTGGATATCCTGGTTCAACCTGATCAGGGAGAACAGATTGAGATTCCGGTTTCTTTTTTGTCGGATGCGGTGGATGAGATAGCACGTCAATTCGTTGCATTGCACAAAGGAGCCACGGAGGTAACCATGACCATGCAGACCGAACCTTGCCTATGAGCGGATAGGAAGGATCGTTCAGATCCGATGAAATCGAATGTGTTTGACGAAAAGGAGGAGTGACGTGGCGAACGTACATAAGGGAAGATATTCAGCTCAGATCGAGGGAGAATTTGTTGTTTTTATCATCGGAATGAGGATCAATCGTCTGTGGGCTATACATAAATGGCTGCCTGTTTTTAAGTCCATGGGCCCGATGATTAAAGAACTGTATATGAATCCGGAGACCGGATTTCTGAGTACAGAGTATTTTATAAGCTGGCGTGGGGTGACGCTACTACAATACTGGCGCTCTTACGATGAATTGGAGAAATACGCACGAGGTGGACTGCACTTGGAAGCTTGGAAAAGATTCAACCGTTCCATTGGTTCTGATGGAACCGTAGGGATCTATCATGAGACATACAAGGCTCAGTCAGGTTCCTTTGAGACCATATACGCCAACATGCCAAAATTCGGATTAGCTAAAGCGTCTGACCATGTGCCTTCGACAGGGAAAATGGAGACATCCAGACGCAGAATGGGCGGAGAGAATGACCCGGCAGTGGAAGCACCAGAGAAGTCTTAAAGCATTGAACAGAGAGGGGGATGTTATTGAAGGCTAGAGTGCGAGTAGAAGATATACATTCAAAGCAACTTAGCTGGTTATGTATTGAACCGATGCTTGTTTCTGTACGGGGCAGAGATATGACCGCCAAAACAGAGATATACCGACAGTTACATGAAGGGCAACAAGCCTTATTTCTGTTCTATTCCTATCACAATCACACGAAGAGTCTGGCAGAGTTTTATTGGTTTTCGGCATATAACATCATCGAGATCAAGAGTTGGAATGGAATTAAAAATGGGATGCACTTTTTTCATTTAGATGAAATGGTAACTGTACTGGACCAGATAGAAAGTCTGATCACGGATAAAAACAGAGTGGGTGAAGAGTGGCGTGAGGTGTTAGCAACGGATCTGGAGAAGGACCCGATCTTGCTTCAGAGAACAGAGGCATTATATGGAACCTATCAGACTATGGCGCAAGTAGCTATTGCACACATGAATAAGATAATCCTGCAAAATCAGGAGATGTATCTGGAGGTTGAGTAGGTTAAGGCAGCACCTTGATAAAAAAGAATAGCTCATGCCTTGAATGCTCTGGATGAGTACATGGAAGAACTGCTCCTATGGAGTGGTTCTTTTTAGTATCTAAGCAATGCCAATGCAACAAACTTGCGAAATCATGCAACAAAACGCAATACAGTGGGATTGACGTAACTATGCTTGTAATATGAGTTGTGAGAGGAGGGGCAACGCATGAAAGTCATTTTTGAAGAGGACACGGCAGTTGAAAAAAGCTTAGCCAAGGTCATTACACATCCGGCAGAGAAGTCGAAGTGGGACCGTATTCAGAAGGCGATCTCCGAATCGGAAACCCAACTAACGGTCATCCATGCCAAGAACAATCGCAATGTACAGATCCAATTGAGCTCGGTGGTCGCCATTGAGTCGGAGGATCGGATGTATTGTGTACGTGTGATTACAGGCGAGAGATACCTGCTTAACAAACGTTTGAAATTTGTAGAAGAGGATCTGGATGACGTTCATTTTGTGAAAATCAATAATCAAACGATCATCAATACGCGGTACATCACCGCATTCTCTGCAACAGACCAAGCTCGGATTAAGGTAGATCTGAGCGATAGCTCCAGTTACTTTGTCAGTCGATTTTATATTAAAAACTTTAGGGGGAAATTATCATGATGATGCAGCTTAGGTTGTCCTTTTTTCAAGTATTCACCATTACTTCACTCTGGGTGACCTTGCTATTGACCCTATTCTATAGTGATCAACCTATCCATATGAGCTACCTGTGGAATATTGCCGGAATTTCGACTATTGCTGCTGTGCTGTACGCTGTGATGTACAATGTGCTCTGGAACCATTTTACGTTGAAACCATTGTGGAATATTGTTATATCTTCTACCTTAAGCATTACAGGAGGTATGGCAATGGTATGGTTATTCTCGGTAGACATGTTCCAGTTCATTGCTCCCTGGTTCCCCGGCATGTGGTTGTTATCTATCGTGCTGCACGTCATCGCTTTTTATTTTTATGCTAGAATGGATAGCAGGAAAAAAGCGGAAGAGTTAAATAACATTCTCAAGTAAAGGTAAGGAGAACAAGTATGAACGAGGAAGAACTGCTGGAGTTATACGAATTGGAGCCTGATGACATCCATCGAGAGCCGATCCGAGAACTGTTGAAGCAAGAGATTGAGAACCGAGAATCACAGGATAACTAAATTCTGAAATTGTTGTGCATTATGTTGTTCTGTATCGGAAATGTGGAGGACACCACGCTGATCTGGCAAGCTAAACGAAAGAATCAGGATGCGGGTAGTTATATTGATGTGCAGTTACTATGTGGTGCGGGATATGATCAGACTTTATTTTATCTGGAAAAAATAGACGGGGAACAGGCGCATGAAGAGTTGCTTTACCTTAGACAGTGCGAGCCGCATGACTTTGTTGATTTTTCCAAAGCGGAATGGGTCTCAGACTATAAACAATATTACGGTGATTAATATATGAGCACACCAGAAGGAGAGGTACTATGCCAAGTTTGCATGACAACATCATATTAAGCTACGAAGTTGATTTAGAGAACGAAAGGATCAGGATGTGTACTCGTTCGAGTCATGAGATGCCGAAAAATATGGATGTCTTATTCTCTGGTGTAATGGCTCATGCGTTTGATACACCGCTGCATGGCAGTATTATTTTCGATCTGGATGAGTGGGACATAGAGCATTTTATCCCTTATAATCGAGAGTTGTTAGAGTCAGGGAAGGGTCAAGCTTGGCCTGTCAGTTATGATTCCTATGAAGAATTGCAAACTCGGCTGATAGAAGAGAAATACAAGTACATGGTGATCTCATCCTCGTATGGATTGAATGGTTGGGTTTTGGCGAAGAACGTAGAGATTTCTGTTCAAGAAACGGGGTGAACGGGATGAAGCGTGGGCACAAGCAGCACGTTAGCAAGAGGGGTGCGGGACTAAGAGCGGGCATTGTTGTGCTGGTTGTTCTGCTCGTAATTCTAGTAATGATCAATCCAAACGAAGAAGATTTTGTTGCATGGCTCGCAAGTGAACATGACATCCATGCTTCGTATGATGTGAATGATGGCAGGACGTTTACGCAGACGATCGATGGTGAGGAAAAGAAGCTTCACTATAAAGGCGGACATATACGTCATATGGGGATTTTTTCAACATATAGTTACCGTTTTGCGGATAATGAAGAAAAGGAGATTCAGATTGAAGCGGTCGGCATAATCAATATGTTATGGAATAGATAGTTAGATAGATTGTGGACAGTTACAAAAGTTTGATGAAAGTTCTGCTGATATCCACGCGCTTTGCATGATGTAACTTGTGCAGAGCAGCGTGTTTTTTGTGTGAAATGCGATAGAAACAGAGATGGTTTACTTCGTTTATTCGCAAATTCCACATTATGGGTTATGATGTACCTTGAGAGAAAATTTTACATAGATAGGAAGTCTTCGTTCTAAATAAAATGCATTAAGGTCTTTACCAGGGGAGCGTTATCCATGATTAAATGGAGGGCTGATTATGAAAAAGTTAACCGTAATTTCATTATTAATTCTTCTTCTGGTGGCCTGTCAGAACAAAGGAAACACTGAAGATGCACAGCAGGATGAAGAAATACCGACTTTCCAAGAGAAGGAAGACATTCCACCTGTGTACCTTGATGAAACAAATTATACCGGGGATGAGTTGGAAATCGTCAAACTTATGAATGCCCGGGTGCGTTATTTATACGAAAAGGATGAAAAAGCATATATGAATCTTTTTGATCCACAGTCTCCTATATCGGGCATAGGAAGATACAAAGTTCGCAAGATTACCTCCATAAGCGATATCATCATTCAAGAGCAAAAGCAGCTTTACCAGGGAGCTGTAACGATTACTGAATTAAGAGAGAACGACAAGGAATATATAAGTACGATGGTATTTTGGAAAAAGAAAGAAGATGGCGATAACGCGCAATGGATTTTTGCAGATATCGATTAATAGCATAGCGGCTGATAGATGGAAGATCCATATCATCACACAAAATAAAGGATGATGTAATGATGGCTAGGAGATTAATACTCATTGAAGGATTACCGGGTTCAGGTAAGTCAACGATTGCCAAGATGGTATCCGAAATTCTGATAGGACAAGGCAAGCAGGTACAACTATTTCAGGAAGGAAACCTGGATCACCCTGCTGATTATGAGGGCGTATCTTTTTATCATGCTGGAGACTTCGAGGCTTTATTGAGCACGCATGAAGATTACAGAGAGGTTCTGGAAAGTAATGCGATTGCCTATGATCAAGATTTCCTGATTCCATACCGTAAGATGAAAGAACAGTGGGGAATAAATATTCCCGACCATGTCTTACAGGATATATTCAGACGGGATATTTACGAAATTCCTTTTGAACAAAATGTTAAATTGATCACCGAGAAGTGGCAGAATTTCACTGAAAACCTGTTAAACACGAATGATGACTGCATCACGATATTTGAGTGTTGTTTTATCCAAAATCCAATGACCATGGGTCTTGTCAAATGTAATCAATCCAAAGCACAGAACGTGCAGTATGTATTGGAACTGGGGCGTATCATTCCTGCTCTGAATCCGCTTCTCATCTATATCGACCAGAAGGACATATCATATACATTTGATAAGACGGTCAGTGAAAGACCAAAAGAATGGTCAGAGGGCTTCATTAATTATTATACGAATCAGGGTTTTGGGCAAGCACAGGGTTATCAGGGTGTTCAGGGTACGGTACGGGTTTTGCAGGAAAGAAAGAAGCTGGAGTCCGAAATCTATGGGTTACTTCAGATGGATAAGGTATGGCTGGACAATTCGGATTATGACCGCGAGGCTTCTAGGCGCAAATTAGAAAAGATTCTGGAGTAACCATACGGTGCTAGGATTATCGAAAGCAGGTGAACAAAACAACATGAAAAAAACGTTATTTGAGCTTGCAAATGAAGTCGAAGATGAAGTGACCTTTATGGCTTTCCTGCAACAATTAAGCAAGGATCGGAAAGATCATGCAGATGAATGGCAGAATGATTCGATAGCGTCATTTCTGGAAGCGGCAGCCGAGTGGGGGCAAGAGTCAGTGGATGGATTACTGCATTACGAGAAGCCGGATAACCCATGGAAGAGATGTGCTCAGATCATGTATATGGGCAAGATTTATGAGTAGATTGGTAGATTAAAACGAGTGGAGGAAGTTAGTAACATGATGCATATTCAGCTGACAGAAGAAGATTACTGGCAAATGAACAAATTTGCGATGTTTAAAGTGTATGGGAAGGGGATGCTGATCGCTGTATGTGTGCTGCCTGTAGCTATAGCCATAATATTTAGACAATTAGATTTTTCATGGGTACAAGCCATTATTGCTGCGCTACTCTGTAGTATATTCGCCAATGGTATGACCTACATACGAACCAAAAAGAAAATCAAGAAATTGGCACGTGAGAGCAAAGGGATACTGGGTGATCATCAGCTAGAAATCTCAGAGCAGGAGATTCGCTGGAGCAATGATATGACTTCAGGTGCAACACAATGGAAAGGTTTGGAGAGCTTCAGTGAGACAAAACACTATTTCTTTATTTTCATTAATAAGGCAAGTGCGCATGTGATTCCAAAACGATTTTTTGAAACTGAGACGGAAGAAGTTCAGTTTGCTGAACAGGTTAGAGCACATATGAAAACTGCTAATCATAATACATAACGGAGGTTTATTTTCATGGCTTTTTTTGAAGTAGCATTAATCGTTGTAACGGCTCTATTGTTGGTATTCGGTGCAAAAACGAAACGTAAACCATTGCTTAAATGGGGCATAGCCAGTTTAATTTTATTGCTCGTACTTATCATCCCGTCATTCATCATGGGATTCATGGATGGATTGTCTGAGGGATGGTCAGCGAGATGAGTAATTCAAAAAACAAAAATATATCGTATGAGCAGTATAATAACAAATTCAACTTTCGTGTGGCAGGTATTGTGATGGATGCCGGAAGAGTTCTTTTACATACGACGGAAAAGGATGATTTCTGGAATCTGCCCGGAGGGCGGGTAGAAATGAACGAGACAACAGAAGCGGCTATTGTGCGAGAGATGATGGAGGAACTGGGTGTTCATGTAGAAGCGCAAAGGCTCGCATATGTTAGTGAAGATTTCTTTGAATATGATGGCCTGAAGTATCATGAAGTTGGTTTTTATTATGTCATCACATTGCCGGAAGCCCATAAGCTATATAGCCAAGTTGAGTTCAATGGCCTAGAAGACAACGGTAAGCTAATCTTCCGATGGTTCTCCTTGGACGAACTAGAGCAGATGGAAGTCTATCCTGTGTTTTTGAGAAAGGAACTGACTAATCTCCCCGATGCAAAAGGTATCAAACACTTCATTCAGAAATAGAGGGATATGTTTTGTAGGTGATCTATAACTGTACTTAGGGGGACTTTCAATGAAGTTATCGGATTATGAATATTTAACTTTGGCTCTGGAAGAAGCAGAACAATCACTTACTGAAGGAACGTATCCGATTGGTGCGATAATTGTGGATGTGGATGGGAATGTCGTGAGTAAAGGCAGAAACCGAGTCTTCTCGGATTGCGACCCCACCGCACATGCAGAGGTTGATGCTATTCGTCGGGCAGGAAAACATTTGCTGGATGTAGACAAGAAGAGATTCACGAAGAAGAAAGACTTGACGCTTTATACTACCTGTGAGCCTTGTCCCATGTGTTCATGCACCATATTAATGTCGGGGATTAAAAAGATTGTATGGGCAGCAGATGATGAAGAGTATGGAGGGCTTCGACGTTTCAAGGAAGGGCCTCATTTTATCCATATGTTTGACACGCTATCCTGCGTTGCAGCACCCTATCTTGATCTGGAAAACAGACAGAGGGCTTTGCTTGCCAAATGGAACATCGGTAGAGGTTTGTTTGATACAGAGTGGGAGATTCCGAAGCAATGATCTTAATCCAAAGGAGATGAATCCACATGGAATTTGTGGGAGAGAAGGTCAGAATAACAACAGTCACAGAGCAGGACCTCGACTTCATAGGTCAACTGGAATGTGATACAAGCATATGGAGTTTTGAAGAGACCGTTGAGACGGACGAGGAGAAGGTCCGTGAGAAATATCGCAGCCATTTTGCTGTCGCAGATGAGAAACCGTATGCTTATGATTTCGTTATACGCCGCTTGAATGATCTGGAAGATACACCTCTTGGTATTGTTCAAATGTGGAGTTATGTGGATTACCGAAAAAGCTGGGAACTTGGATTCGGTGTGCTTTCAGAATACGCTGGCAACGGATATGGGAGTGAGGCTACACGTCTTTTGTTACAATTTGCGTTTCAAGAGTTACAAGCTCATAAGGTCGTCGGCATGTGCAATTCACAAAACGTTCGCTCAGCCGCACTGATGAAGCATATGGGTATGACACGGGAGGCCGTCTTCCAGGAAGAACTATTGTGGAATAATCAGTGGACAGACCAGTTTTTTTTCTCGATTTTGGATAGAGAGTTTAAGCAAGTCTAATAGGTACGGGAGGAAATAAGATGACTACGTTGGTTCTGCTAAGTGATTTGGTTTTCGAATCTAAGGATAAATTGGATCAGAGAATACGAAGCTTATTCGACAGTGAACAGCCTTCCATCGGATATATCCCTTCAAGTTCCGACCCGGAGCGAAAGTATTTTGAACACACAAGACGTTACTATAATCAAATAGGAATAGATAACGTTCAATATTATGATCTTGATCTGGAGTATGAGGAGAGCACATTTGGCGCTATTTTCGAAAGTGATGCGATTCATCTGTCCGGCGGAAATATGTTTTATTTTCTAAGTTTATTACAGAAGAGAAATGCGCTTGGTTTGCTGCGTTCCTATGTGAATAGTGGCGGCATTTTGATCGGGGTCAGTGCAGGCAGTATTCTGACGACACCTACGATCGAGATAGCCGGGTATGGTGAAGATGCAGATGAAAACGATGTGGGTTTGGATGATATGAAAGCACTGGGGCTCGTTAAATTTGAGTTTGCACCGCATTGGGACGGTTCGGAAGTGACTCTGAATTCATTAAGAGAATACACGCGTGTTAACCGTACAACGGTCTATGCGTGCCAGGATGGTGGCGGGGTTATAATTGATGGTGAAAATGTAGAGTTATATGGAAATATACGTCTCGTACATTACAGAGAGAGTGGGTCTGATCATGAGTGATGTTACGGTCTATCATTATGATGCTTTCTCCACAGTTCCCGGCCAAGGTAACCCTGCAGGAGTGGTTTTTGATGCGGATCATTTAAGTGAGACGGAAATGCAGCAGATCGCTTATAAGGTTGGTTTTAATGAGACGGTATTTGTGTTGAACTCTAAAGTAGCTGACGTCAGATTACGTTATTTTACGCCGGGTCATGAGATTAATCTGTGCGGTCATGCCACAATGGCATCACTGTATGGTATGAAGACACGTGGTATGTTGGGTGACAAAGAGTTAATCACGATTGAAACCAATGTAGGCATATTACCCATACGATTTGAGCGGAATGCCGACACCATTTACATGGAAATGAAACAGGATCAGCCGCAGTTTGTACCGTTCCAGGGTGACATCGAGAAGCTGGTAAGCGCAATAAACCTCACTCTGGATGATGTCGACCATTCTACGCCAATCGTTTATGGAAGTACAGGAACCTGGACGTTATTAATCTCAATTCGTGAACTAAGCTCTTTTATGAAAATGAAACCGGATTCTTCCCTGTTCCCTGGTATTTTACTTGAAAACCCCAAAGCTTCGCTACATCCCTTTTGTTTCGAGACCCGTGATTCCGATGCGATGATGCATGCGAGACATTTCTCTTCACCGTACTCAGGTACTACAGAAGATCCAGTGACTGGAACGGCCTCCGGGGTGATGGGTGCTTATTATTTAACCTATGTGAAACCGGAGATCGATGAGGTACAGTTTGTGGTAGAACAAGGGCATGAGATTGGTAGAGATGGAAAGGTTCAAGTGAGTGTGATTCGGGATGGTGAGGATATGGATGTCAGAATTAAGGGGACGGCTGTTTTTGTCCGTGAACTTAACGTTGAAAATATAAAAGTATGAAGGGAGATTAACATTTTGCAAATTATTGATATTCGGCAGAAGCCGGACGTGCTGCAAGAAGCAGTACAGTATTTCTGGAAACAATGGGGCTCAGAAACGAGCTTCCATTTCTATCGAGATTGTATAGAGCGTTCTGTGGATACAGAGAGTGATGTGCCAAGATTTTATGTGATGCTGGACGGAGACCAAATTATTGGTGGGTACGCATTGTTACGAAGCGATCTGAATAGCAGGCAGGATCTCTTTCCATGGTTTGCGTGTCTTCATGTTGATCCGGAATATCGGGGCCAGAACCTGGGTGGACAACTTCAGACCCATGCAATGAATGAGGTGAAAGCTAAAGGGTATGACAAGCTGTATTTGTGTACTGATCTGACCGATTATTATGAGAAAAATAACTGGGCCTATATCGGTAAAGGATATCTGCTTGATGATGAAGAGACGAGAATCTATGAGTATAAGATTTGATGAAATCATTTCTCATTATTTCGAAGATACCGAGTATACCTTGGGAGCCGTTCCATTTGGCTTGACCAATACGACCAAAATCCTTGAAATACAAGGACAGAGGTTTATCGTTCGTATCTATAACAGATATCTCAAAACGATCGATGGTATTGAACTGGAATGTAAAGTGACAGCTTTCCTTGAAAGCACTCATTCTTCGTTTCAGATCCCACTCTTTCATAGTGCTATAGATGTCCAACCTTATTTATTATTAGAAGACGGGACGCTTGCGGCGATTACTACCTTTCTAGAAGGTACTGTACCCCAATTGTCTAGCGTAGACAAATCTAAGAAGTTTGGGCAGCTGGTGGGTGAGTTTTCGACACGAATGCAAGGGTTCCCAATAGGCAAGCAAATTTACAGGGGAATTTCATTTACTAAAGTGTACGAAATTCATCCGTTAGCTAATCGTCAATCGATTACGGTTTTTTATGAAAATCTACTTTTTGAATTATCAGTCTCAAAGGTTACCTTTTACCAGAAAATGATCACAGAAATTGAGAGTTCCAATCTGCAGTTAGAGGTGTTACCACAACAGTTGGTTCATCATGATTTGTTGATTTATAATTTGCTGGCTCAGAATGAGGAGATCACAGGCGTACTGGATTTTGATTTTATTGGTATGGATGCTGCGTTTATAGAATTTGTAATTAGCTTCAATCATGTGGTTCAGGAATCCCAAGGGTCCATGGAAATGATCGAGTCCTTTCTTCAGGGATATGGCAGTGAACGCAAGCATTCAGCGCTTGAGTTTAGTTACTTACCTTTACTTACACAAATCTATTATATAGCAGTACTTCATTTTTATATTGGTCAGCATTATGCAGGAGCAACGATTGAGCACAACTTCACGTTTATGATTGAACAGTTTGAGAGAAACATGAATTGGCTGGAAAAGCATAATCTTAAGATTCAAGAGTTGCTTAATAGATACTTGATCTGATTACACGAATGATGTAATAATTTCTGAGCTGCTGTTATAGGAGGAATGAACCTATGATTACCGAGATTAATAAACATGAATTCCACAAAGTAAAACATCTCACAGACTGGTGTCAGAATATTGAAGTCAAAGCGGTGGCGTATGGCTTGAACCCGGGACGGATCTATGTAGATGATGCAGAGAATATAACAGCAGCACTAATTTGGATACATGGACAATCTGGTTTTCAGTTGATCGGAGACTCTCGAAGAGAACCCTTTCTAAATGAATTGAAAGAGTACATGCGGGAACGTATTGAACCTGAGTTATTGAACTTACATATTCATGCTGTTGAAATTGGTGTGGTGGATGAAACCTGGGAAGATGTTCTTCAGCACATCTCTGGGAAAAGAGAGATCTCCAGTGATATTCAGCATGTATACAAATTGAATCCAAATCCGATAAGTTATCAAGTAACTCTCGACGTATGTGCTTCTCAGGACGAGGAAGTCAGAATTCTCAGGATAGATGAAGTACTATTAGGAGAGAAAAGGTATAATAATTCCTCTTTTCTGAAGGATAAAATCTCTCACTTCTGGACGACAATAGATGATTTTTTACAACATGGCTTTGGCTACATTGCAGTGCATAACGATGATATCGCGAGTGTTTGCTTTTCGGCATTTACTGCAGATCAGACACATGCGGTTGATATTGAAACGGTTGAAGTATACAGAAGAAGAAATTATGGTGCGATTGTGGCAAAAGCTTTTGTAGAAGAATGCGGACGTGTAGGTATACATCCGTATTGGGATTGTTCACCGAACAATGCGGGCTCAATTCGTCTGGCACAGGGTGTGGGCATGTCACTGGATTTTAACTATAGAGTTTACTGGTATAATCTATCCACGTAGAGGGGTATCGGATATGAAGGAGGATGTGCTGTGAGCGAATCATTACAGGATCAGATTCAATTTCTCATTGAGATTGATAAACTCAAAACGATTGAACGAAAGACGAGAATTATGCATGGTGAGAGACTTGAAAATGATGCAGAGCATTCCTGGCATCTGGCGATGATGGCCTTGGTTTTACAGAGTCACGCCAACAAGGATGTGGATATGCTTAAAGTCATTAAGATGCTTCTCGTTCATGATCTGGTTGAGATCGATGCCGGCGATACTTTTGCCTACGATTCGGTGGGGAATACGGATAAATATGATCGTGAACTCAAAGCGGCTCATCGGCTGTTTGGTATGTTGCCTAAGGAACAGGCTGAAGAACTACTCCAATTATGGTTAGAGTTTGAAGTAAAGCAGACGCCTGAAGCACAATTTGCCTCATCTCTCGATCGGTTGCAGCCTCTTTGATCCATAATCATCAGAATGAGGGAGATACTTGGCAGAAATATAACATTACCAGTGATCAGGTATTAAACAGAAACCGTGAAATTGCGAACGGTTCCGTAACATTGTGGGAGTATGCGCAGCAGCTTATTCAGAAATCTGTGGACCAGGGAATCTTGACCAAATCATAAAAGTTTAGCTCCTCTTTATAAATCTTCCACCTTTAACATATGGTCTGGGAGATTTTTTCGTTTTTCAACCAATAAGCACGCTAAGCGACTCTCACATCTACCCAAAAAGTTAACTGAGGAAAAATATGCTAGAATAGGGAGTGAACATTTAAAAGAGTCAAATAGGAGGAATAACAATGATGATTACGATATTTCTAATGTTGATTAATGTGTTGTTGTACGGACTGGGTATATATGCGCTGATCCTGTTTATTAAACTTGCCCGACGCGGGATTCAGGCACTGGATATCTACCTGTATGAGAAACGCGGAGAACGTTTCTAACGTTCAGCAACTCATACTCGAACAGAATTATCATTTTTCTCTCAGTGTTTTATCTTTTCTATTCTTGTATGATTAACGCATCATTAGAGTAAAGAGAGGGTTAATAACATGGAGGCTTTTTTAGAGCAAATTAATGAGTTAAACGAGCTTCAGAAAGACTTGGTTAGCCTACATCCTTTGTTTGCAGAACATTATCCAGTGGTTGTAGCCTATGAAGCTTTATTATATATCTATGATTATTCGTCCAAAACGCAGCAGTATGAGTGGGTGAAGACAGTACCGGACGATTTATATATTCCAGATGAATGCCTTGCCGCAATGCCGGTGCATCATATGGACGGAAGAATGTGTGCAATTTTAACGGATGCAGCGTTCAAAGATCTGGAGCAGAAAGTCTATCTATTCCATGAATATGTTCATTGCTATGTATATGAGAAATATGATGAACGGATCGTAAACCGTCTTCAGATTAAGCACAAAATGGACCAACTGAAGCGCGTAACATGGGAACTGGATTATGAATTTCCGTATGCAGATGAAATCGTTGTGGAGCGGATTAACTCATTGTTGTCAGCTTTGAAGAGTAAAGACCTATCGAAAGTACAAACAGCTAGAAAGGTGTTGTTCCGTGCATTAAATGAAGAACAAGCCGAATACTGGAGCTGGCTGGAGTGGAACGAAGGTTATGCAAGGTATGTTGAGAATCTGATTCGGGCAAAATTTGGGCAGGAAAGCAATCATATGGGAGACGTAGCCCCGTTTAACCGCTTGATGTTCTATGAATGTGGGTCGGAATACATTAGTCTGCTTGTGAAGGAGCACCCAGAGTACCATACGGATCTGGAGCAGCTGTTTGACCGGATGCAATTGGAGAGAATACAGGGATAATCACGCATCTACGGTGAAAAAAGGTGGAACATAGCGGAGGCTCACTATTCCAGCCATTTACACGTTTCTCCAGTAGGTTATATCGTTTCTTTTCCTAAGTATAGTATGAATACTTCCCGATAAAAGGAGATCATCCCTATGCCGCTACCTATGCTTCATCTCAATATTGCTAATCGAATTGCAGACTCGCTGCGAATGCAGTCTGATCGAGGTTCATTCTATCTGGGGAATATCGCCCCGGATTCCATACATATGCGTGAAGGCACAACCAGAGAGGATAAGGAATACACCCATTTCAACCCAAAGGATGAAGGAGATCACGTTGGACGACTGCAGGAACTCTACTCATCTTATATGCAACAACTCGCCGATGAAGGATGGAAGTGGTTTGTGCGAGGATACTTTATGCATGTGCTGACAGACTATTACTGGTTCCGAAGTGTGCATCCTGAATTCGTCGAACGGGTCAACAAGGCAGACCAACATAGAGGCATTAGCAGATCGAAGGATGAACTGGCGCGTTTATATTACCAGGAGACGGACCAGATCGATTTTCATTTCTATCAAGGTTCAAGTTGGAGTGAAGAAGTGTGGCAGGTGCTCAACAGTTCACCAGGCTATGACATGACGAATCGTTTAACTGCCGATGAGATTATTCGCTGGCGGGACCACACATTTTCTTTTCTAAATGGGGAAGAACCGGGAATTACTCATGAGTTCATTACGGGTGAGAGGGTTCAAGCATTTGTGGAAGAGACTGTTGAGCGACTGATCTCTATGTTGTCTTCATGGGACCCGGAGTTACGTAACTGGATATGACTACAGAAAGTTAGTGCAGTTGTGTCATTAGATACTGTATTTATTACGTATCTATTCAT
Organism: Paenibacillus sp. SZ31; assembly: GCF_012912005.1. Lineage (GTDB taxonomy): Bacteria > Bacillota > Bacilli > Paenibacillales > Paenibacillaceae > Paenibacillus. The sequence goes on along the minus strand of NZ_JABBEA010000001.1, from coordinate 831,889 downwards.
TACTATGTCAGGGAGGCAGGTGGTATGGTGAAATATGTAGGTTTCTTGATGATACTCGTCATTGCTACGTTCATTACAGGATGTAGTCAACCGAATGAACCGGACTCGGAAGAAGGGCTTCCTGTGCTGATCACCTTAACCTGTAATCCAAACCTCACTTTGGAACCATGCCAAGATGTTGAGTTTGATCGAGCTGACGAGATTCGGATCATGATGGAGGCCATACATAAAGCTGAGCGTTTGCCGGGTAATCTCGATTATGACACACAGTACAACATGAGCATAACGAATGCGGATGGCGTGGTAACACGGTATGATTTTTCATTAGGAATGGATCCCAAGATGCAAGGCCTGTTAGTAAACCAGGAAGACACGTCTACTGGGTATAGTATATCCCTTGAGGATGCTAACCAATTAAGAAGATTGATTCAGCGACGTACAGATTAAGAAGGTATATGGAACGGAGAAGAACCTGTGGATGAAAAAATTACCATTGAACCTTTGACTCGAGTTGATGCGGATGCAGCGTGTCAGGTATTTGAAACAACGATCCCCGCAGCATTCGAACAGGAGGGAATAGGCTCGCTTCTAGATGATATCCAGCATGAAATAGCACATAAGAGAGCATTAATTCATACTGCATTGCAACCAAAGGCCAACAAAGAAGCAAATGTATTTTTCCTCGTGGCCAAAATGGACGATGTTATCGTAGGCACAATCTCGTATGGACCTTGTGGTGAGGAGATTCGAGAATGTACAGATCACCGGCTGAATGATATCGGAGAACTGGGTAGCCTGTACGTTTTGCCAGAGGTTCAAGGTCTAGGGATTGGTTCGGCGCTCATTCTAGCACTGGTTACTGAACTTCAGCGGCTTGGAATCAAACAATTCTGCCTAGATAGCGGCTATCAAATTGCACAGCAGAAGTGGCAACGCAAATTCGGTGAACCCTATGTCGTGGCGAAGAACTACTGGGACGAAGGAACAGATCATATGGTTTGGTTGTGTAGAGTGCAGGATTTTGCTGATAAAATAAACAGATGTAAAAGATGACCACCTGCTTGGCAACAGGAGTCATCTTTTTTATTGCGTTCATCTTGGAGAATCAACCTTGTTACATGTGATCATTCTTATTTCCTTATTTCGATGGCATTTCATTTTCAGCGATCAATTCATATTTTTCAGTATAGGTACCTTTGGCGAGCACTTTTAAGAAGGTGCCTTGATTAAGTGTACTGCTGGTGGTAAATACCACTCGTTTAATTTCTCCGCTTTCGGTGATTCCTTGCAGCCTATATTTATATCTACCGTTATCATCTACAGGTTCATCTTGAAGCTTAACATATACATATTCCTCTTTAATCATTGGATTAAAACGATCAAATGGCTCACGCATGAAGAGATAGAGGCAAGCAATCATAACAATTACAACGAGACAAGAAATGAATATCCTTTTTTTCATCATTTTCTTCCTTTCTATAGAGCATTGGTGACGATGTTTTTGTAATACCGGATGGTAACGACGGTGAACACTAGATAGATAAGAACATATACTGCCATACTTATGAGGATTGGGGTTAGCATGCTTGCTGCAAGGAGTATAGAGCTTACCTTCAAGGCAAAAGCAGCATGGGTTAATCCGATACCCAGCGGAATTAAATAAACAAAGAGCTGTTTACGGATAATGCCTTTCATCATATCGCTTACTTGAAATCCGAGTTGTCGCAGTGTCCGATAATGGTTTTTTTCTTGTTCAGCCTCTGTCATTTGTTTGAAATACAAAATACTTCCCGTTGAAAGGATAAATACCAAGCCTAAAAATCCGGCAATAAAAATGAGCAGCCCGAAGTTTTGACGCGATCCCTCGTAAGTGGAATAAAAGTCCCTGAGTAACAGGTCACTGTCTACACTCGTTCGAAAGATGTCCGAAGCGGTATCTGTTTTCTCACGATCTAATACGTTAAAAACCTCAAAATTCAAAAGTTGTTTGGATTCATCCTCCTGAATGCTGCTTCTCATTCTTTCGAAAGTTGCTTGAGAAACAAGTAATTGATAGCCATAGTTAATGTAATTCATCATATTGTTAAGCTTATACTTGGAGACGGTTAGTAGATTTGTTTCATCATTTGATGCGTATTGCACTTCTTTTGGAGATGAAATCTCCATTCCTTCTATAATGGCTCGCGAACTATGATAGATGGCTTCACCATCTTGGGGACGCTCAAGATCTACTCCAACCTGAGTCATCTGCTCTGCTGAGAAAAGCAAAAACGGTCTGTTACGATGGCTTGGTTTTGAATTCTGATTCTGATCCACCCATGCGCCATTAAATCGGATGGCATTCACTTGATAATGATCGAATTCAATCTGTGCATCTCTTAACTTATTTGATATCACAGCGGCTTCCTCCGGCATATTTTCCACTGCAAAATCAAAAGGCATCGCCAATCTTACATCCTTTTCGATGGAATAATATAAGGAATAGGAAAGAGAAATCATCGTAATCGTCATCGCAGACAATATCGTGATTAAGGTTAACGAATTGGCGTGACCTTTCATTCTGTGCATTAATGGTGCTACCGAAAGGCTATTAACCAAGCCGAGATTCCCATTTTGCTTTTTTCGATAAATATATAATATCCAGCTTATGGTTGTATGGAAGACTAAATAGGTTCCAAGTATGGTACTGACGAGAACGATTAACATCAGAAAAATGAGAGCATCTGCATTGTATCCAATAAAGGTAGACACATAATAACCAAATCCGATCAGACTTACGCCTGCTAAGCCTAAAATGCCTGAAACGATGCTTGGACGTTTGACAAAGGCCTCATTTTGATGAGTAGCCTGAAACAATTGCAGTAATGTACTGCGATACACCGTCCATATCATTTGTAAGGATGTAACCGCAATCAGGCAAGTAAACACAGCAATCGTTTGAATGAGTGCTTGGGTAGAGAAGGTTAAGCCAAACTTGGCATCAAGCCCTAACAGGTTTATTAACAGTAAGAGAAACAGTCGCGAGAGTAAAGTTCCAACTATCGTTCCGATCAATAAAGCACCTAGACCAAGAATCGTGTGCTCCAGGATCAGTACCCGAGCGACCCAAGCCTTGGACAAGCCAATTAACTGATACAATCCGATTTCTTGACTGCGCCTTCTAATAAAGATGTTTGTCGCATACATCGTAAACACAATCGTAATAAGAATGAGTAATATGCCTGCGATTTGAAAAGCCGTTGAGAAGTTCACGCTAGATTGAACCGTTTCAACAACGGTTTGATCATTTTGCAGGGTAGAAAAGATAAAATATAAACTTATGCTGAAAATCATCGCGAAAAAATAAAGATAATACATTTTGATGTTTTTCCGCATGCTGCGCATCACTAGTTTCCGTATGTTCATTTCGGGCTGCCCCCTCCAAGAACGGCCTGCATATCCAGAATGTCTTTGAAAAATGATTCTCTCGTTTTCTCTCCCCGGTACAATTCAGCAAATACTTTGCCATCCTTTAGAAAGACCACCCGGTTACAATAGCTAGACGCTAGCGGGTCATGAGTAACCATGACAATGGTGACTTGTCGTGACTGGTTGATCTCATGTAAATTCTCTAACAGATTGGAGGCTGCTTTGGAATCCAGGGCACCGGTAGGTTCATCCGCAAATACAAGCGAGGGCGAATGAATTAACGCTCGTGCCGCAGAGGTACGTTGCTTTTGGCCGCCTGAAATTTCAGTAGGATACTTATCAGCCAATTCATGAATGCCTAAAATCTCTGCAATCTCATTAAACTCATGTTCAGCTTCAATTTTGCTTATTTTTGTTAAAGACACAGGCAGCAAAATATTTTCTTTTACCGTTAATGTATCGAGCAAATTGTAATCTTGAAAGATAAAGCCCAAATGTTGACGACGAATATCGGAAAGCTGCCTATCCTTCATTTTAGAAATCTCGTGCTCATGTATAAAAATCTTGCCATCTGTGGCTCGGTCAATGGTCGCTAACGTATTGAGAAGAGTGGTTTTACCTGAGCCTGAAGGTCCCATAATTCCGACAAACTCACCCTCAGTCACTCGAAGATCAATTCCTTGTAACACCTGTTGAGCATTTCCCTTTGAACCATAAGATTTACGCACGCCCTCAGCATTTAAAACGGTTTTCGGTGTCATTTGATGTGTCATTCCATACACTCCAATCGAGTTGTTCTATATACAGTGTAGTTCTTTTAAACCTTCAGGTCGTAAGCTCTAGATGATAAAACAGGCTCGAATGTGATATTTTCGTCACATTGCAACGAAAAAGCAGTCAGGCTTTATACATATCCTGACTGCTTTTATGATTACCCGGTTTATAGTAAAGTTCGTCTAAGCATTTCAAACGGATTATCACTCGTGAATACCATCGAAATAGATGTTCCTTCTCCAACAGCCGAATCAACTTCAAGTCGAACATGTAACTTCTTGCATATTTCTTTTGCAAGATAGAGTCCCATTCCAGTCGCTGAGTTCTGTATCCTCCCATTTTCGCCCGTAAAGCCCTTATCAAATATGCGAGGCAGGTCATGTGCCTGAATGCCAGGTCCTTCATCTTTAATGGTTACGATCACGGACTCATTTTCATGGAGACCCATGTGAATGAATAGTTTTCCATTGGTTGGACTGTACTTAATCGCATTCGTTAAAAACTGTCTTATCACAAACCTGCACCACTTTTTGTCCGTGTACACGGCAGACACCGTATTCGCCGTCAAATCAATGGATATATTCTTTTCCATGCACCATGTGGATAGCTCACGAATCTCTTCTCTTAGCAAATCTTTCACTTCCAGCTTTTCGGGGAGTAAGTCGGAGTCCAAGTTGGCTAATCGCGAAATGTATAGCTGTTGATCAATTAATAAGTGCATTCTAAGCCAAGACGCATTTAACCTTTGAGCTAGCTCATTAGAACGATGAGCATCAATGGTTATCTTCATCGCTGTGAGGGGTGTTTTCATCTCATGAACCCATGAAGCAAGATCCGTATGTTCCATGAGTTGGCTAGACTGTTCCTCTCGCCGCTTGTTTTGATAATGTTGATGAATGTTTTGTAAAAGAGTATAAACCATTGGGTCAGGAAAAGAGCTGTGAGGTTTGGGCACATCTTCAAACCAGCCCTCTCCGACATCATCAGAAAGGGTGCGAAGGGATTTATAATAGGCGGTTTCCTTGTTATACCTCCAAATAAAAAAGCTCAAAGTGATAATTAGGAACAACGAATTTAGATAGATGAGAGAATGAGGCTCCACACGAATGCCACTATCCAATTGTATTAAAGCATTGGTGAGCAGAAGTAGTAACCCAATCAAGACAATCCAACTTTTTTTATACATGAGATAAGCGATAAACAATGGGGAACCTCCTAAAGAGTAACGGCCATATACCCCAGACCTTTTTTAGTCACAATCCCATCAGCTAAGTTGAGACAGGAAAGCTTTTGACGTAATCTTGTGATGTTGGCTGTGAGCGTATTGTCATTGATGAATTGATCATCATCCCAGAGCATTTTCATCAGTTCATGACGTGAGATAATTTTATTATTGGATTTAACTAAAACGGATAGTATAAAAAATTCATTTTTTGTCAGGCCAATGGTTTGCCCATCCTTATGAATTTCACCGCTTTTTAAATCAAGAATCGCTTGATTCCACTCCAAGACATTGGAGGAAGCCTCTTCATATGTATAGGTTCGACGAAGAATAGCCTGTACCTTGGCGATCAGTACATCCATATGAAAAGGTTTAGGAACGTAATCGTCCGCCCCTAAGTTCATCGCCATCACCATATCCATCGGATGATCTCTTGATGAAAGAAAGATAATAGGAACTTTGGACACGGCACGTATTTCTCTACACCAATGAAAGCCGTCAAACTTGGGAAGCTGTATATCAATAATCACTAAGTGAGGTCGATGATCTACAAAGGAATCCATCACATGTGAAAAATCAGTAGGACTACTTACCTCATATGACCACTGATTTAATCCTCCTCTAAGCGCTTCCAAGAGGAGAGAGTCATCCTCAATAATAAAGATATTCATATTCAGACATATCCCCTCCTTCAGATGCCACTCCAGTATATCAACGGACAGTTCGAATTACCAGAACGACAACTTCGTACCCTACAGCATTCGATCAGGAAGGAATAGGCTCCTTTTGTGTGAAGTACAGGATTATGTAGTAAACTGAAATGAACAAAAGAGATGACGACCTGAACTGTACAGGGGGCGAAAAGGCGGTAAAAGATGCACCTCAGCGAGTTTTGAGACACGCCCTAACGGAATCTTTCTGCATCGATCGTGGACGATTGTTCGTACAGTGTATCATGTGTGTGTTTATGTACCCGAGGAAAAAAGGAGTGAACATATGTCAATGCAGTGGAAGCCACCCGAGCAACGGTTATCTCCTCATGCAGTAAACCTGTGGAGAATTAGCGCTATCATATGGAATATGATAGGTCTTCTGATACTTGCCGTACTGTTAATACTTGACTCCATCTATGGATGGAAGACGTGGATTGGTTGGATTTTGTGGGGCGTTACGGCCATATCTGTGCCTTATGCGGTGTGGGATATTTTCATCCAGCCTTCATGGTTATACAAGCGTTGGTACTATGGTGTGAATGAGGAGTTCCTGCAACTGAAGCACGGGGCACTAACCAAGGTACATCAGATCATCCCTATGGCGAAAGTGCAATCGGTTACAACGAATCAAGGACCTTTGATGCGAAAATATGGACTTTATTCCGTATCGGTGGGCACGATGGGTTCATCCCATGATATCCCGGCATTGCCGGAGGAAGTAGCGCTCGCACTCCGTCATCAGATCGCATCTTATGCGCGGATTAATGAGGTGGATGAATGATCGATATGAAACGACATCACCCATTAACCATGCTGTGGAGCTTATGGAAACTGGTGAAGAATTCGTTCGCGATCATCCTGTTTTTGTTTGTTTTCCGTCAGGGCTCAGAGTCCCAATGGCTCTTCTATGGAAGGATTGCCTTTTATGCAGGTATTTCCATCGGTATCGTGTCGATCATCTGGAAGTGGTTTACCTCTCGTTATACAGCAGATGATACGGCTTTTCATATCTATAGTGGTGTGTTCAACCGTACTCGTAGAACGATACCGTATACCAAGGTCCAGAATGTGAATCGTCATACGACAGTGTTTCATCGCTTGTTCCGGGTAACGTCAATTCGATTCGAGACTGGAATCAAGGGAGAAGATGCTACTTTTCAGTTACATGTTGTTTCACTTTCCGAAGCCGAACAGTTAGAGAAGATTGTAGCAGGTTACATGGCAGAAGACGCAGAAACAGTAGAAGCAACAGAGGAACCTGTTACGTTGGATGCTGTTGAGTCCATGGAAGAGGGAGAGGTGCAATCTGAACCTGTTATAACGGATGAAGTGATGTCTTCACCTGTAAAAGAAAAACAGGAACGGATTGTTCATTATCATTCCACCCGGAAGGATATATTCAAAGCCTCTTTTACTTCGCTTAGTTTTCTCGTACTTATTCCGGTTCTGGGCACGCTTTATTCTTGGGTGAAAGATTTCTTCCCCGATGAAGAAGTAACCGAAAGTCTATTATTAACCTGGCTCGATTCCTGGTGGATTGCCGGTTTGATGATTTTAGTTTTATTGATCATATCTATTGCTCTGGGTATTGTCAGAACCTTCGTGAAGTATGGAAATTTCCAGATCACCTCGGATACCAAGCGGATCTATATTACAAAGGGCATGATGGAGCAAACGTCATTTTCAATCCTGAAAGAGCGAGTCCAAGCCGTGAAGATCACACAGTCTCCGATGAAAAGGCTGCTTGGATTAGCGGAAGTAGAACTGACCACCGCAGGTAGTCTGGGAGAATCCGCTCAGGAGGTAAACTCACTCTATCCCTTCTTGCCTGTGAAGCAAGCCTATACGATGATAGAGGAGATCCTGCCATCCTATCGGGTTACGCAGGAAATGGAAAGACTTCCGAGAATATCATTATGGTTGCGCCTGCTTAAACCAAGTTGGGGATGGATCATTATCACGGGTTTACTGTGGTATTTCAAACCATTCGTGTTAGGACAGAAGCATGCCTGGTGGATGATTTCGGCGATTCTGTTAGTATGGATTGCAACATGCAGATTGGTGGACTTTTTCCATACCAGATACATTCTGAATCAGAATTTCATTCAACTTCGGACCGGCGCGCTCACATCAACCCTCTTCATCTCCAAACGTGAGAAAGTCATCGAAGTGCAGATCACCCGTAATGTGTTACAGCGTTGGTTTGGTGTTGCTTCCATTCATACGGTAAACCGTGCCAAACCTGTTCTACATCATCGGGCACATGACATCCCCCTGGATACGGCGGAGTCATTTCAATCATGGTACATGGGACGTACCCAAGATGTTCAGACCCGTTAAACACAAGAGCAAGTGCAGGAAGACCGCATCAGGTTATTCTGTGCTTGCTCTTTTTACTTGAATACTTTTATAACAGAGGAGGAAGAACATTTTGATTAAAGCTGTGTTCTTTGATGTGGACGGTACGTTGCTGAGCGAAATAGATCGGAGTTTATCACCGCGTACAGCCGAGTCGATCCGGGAATTGATTCGTAAAGGCGTTCAAGTCGTACTTGTCACAGGCAGGCCCTATAGTTTATGCGAAGAATTCAGAAATCTCGGAATCGATACGATCATTTCGGCCAACGGAGCATTGATTAAAGCGGGTGATGAAGTGATACATAAGTCAGTTCTTTCTAAACAGATGGTTAGAGAATTTAGTGAGTTTGCCGAGTTACACGGGCACAGTATTTCATATTTTACCGAGTCATTTGAGATGAACGGGTTGTGTACAGCAGATGGTCGTGTTACTAACGCCTTAAGAGATACGCTTGGACTGTTGAATTCCCCGCAGAAAATCAGCACGTTGGAACAGGACGTATATTGCATTTGCTTATATGCGGATGAAGAGGAGACGGAGAAATTCCAAGCCAGATTTCCTTCCTTACGATTCGTGAGATTCCATCCGTACGTAGTGAATGTGCTGGAAGCAAGTGAAGTCAGCAAATCTGTAGCCGCAGGGAAAGTTCTCGACTACCTGAAGATATCCAGAGAGGATACAATGGCCTTTGGCGATGGGGAGAATGATGTGGATCTGCTAGAGTATGCGGGAATCGGAATTGCGATGGGAAATGGTGGAGAACGAATTAGACAAAGCGCCGATTATGTTACCCTGCGGGCAAGTGAAGACGGAGTCACCCATGCGTTGAAGCAATTTAAAATTTTATGAGATGTATGCAATAAATAGATGAAGGATATCCCAATTGTGGATTTTCATGTAGAATGATATAGCACGTATTAAGCCCTAAAGCATAGGGTGTTTATCGAAGGGTGACTTATGAAAAAGGTTGTTATCGTAATCCTGTCTCTTGTCGTACTTGTTGGTGTATCCTCTTCCGCTTATGCTCATCCAGGCAGACTGGATAAGAACGGTGGACATAACTGTTCAGCCAAATCCAAACAAAAGGGCCTGTGCACGGGTTATCACTATCACAAAAAGAAAAAATAAGCACGGCTTCACATTCTTGAACTGGGGGAAAGAAGCGATGGATCATATTAAAGCGGTTATTTTTGATTTGGACAATACGATTCTGAACAGAACGACGACCTTTGACGGCTTTACGCAGCGTTTAATCAAGACATATTTTGGTCATCTTGAGTCAACCGAAGGTATAAGTAAGCGAATTATTGAACTCGACCAGGATGGTTATAAGGACAAATCCCTTCTGTTCAACGAGTTGTTGCATGAACTGCCTTGGGCAGAGCATCCGCCACATGCAGAATTGATGGAGTTCTATGGCAGAGAGTATGTGAGAAGTTCAGTTTTGATGGAACAGGCGCGAGAAGTCGTTCAGCATCTTCGGGGGAAATATCGAACCGGGTTAATTACCAATGGGCAGACCGATATTCAGTATGGGAAAATCGATCAACTCGGTATCCGGGAGGATTACGACCATATTATTGTTTCAGAAGAGGCTGGAGTCAAAAAGCCTGATCCTCGGATATTTCAGCTTGCACTCAATCATTTCGGTCTCACTCCCGAGCAATGCATTTACATTGGCGATCATCCGGTGAACGATATTCAAGGAGCGGCAAGCGTTGGCATGAGTACGATCTGGATAAAGGTTAACCAGCCATGGCAGGACAGCATTACGACAGGTCCGTTACATACGATTGAGCATCTAAGTGAGCTAAAGAGACTGCTTTAGAAGACGGGTTATATAGACAAGTAAATTCAATATCACAGTTTGGAAAGCGAGGTACATATGGAGATTAGACAGATGGCTACAGCGTTTTTGAGCAATGGCTCAGACATGTTGATGATGAAGAAGGCAGGCAGCAGACTATTTGATTTTGAATTCTGGGGTGGCATTGGCGGGCATCTGGAACAAGGAGAACTGAACACGCCTATGACCGCCAGCTGTCGGGAGATTGAAGAAGAGACTGGATTCAAGCCAGAGGATGTCGAACGCTTTCGGCTTCGATATATTTTGTTAGAGGTCAGTGGTGGTGAGATTTGGCAGCAATTTGTATATTTCGGAGAGACGAGGCATCGACGGTTTGTACCCTCGGATGAAGGGGAGTTGTTCTGGATACCGCTGGATGAGGTGCTGGATTTACATGCGTCTATTTTGGTCAAAGCGACACTTAGGCACTATTTACAACACCCTGAAGTGGAGGACATCTGGATTGGCAACGTACAGAACGGAACAGACCTAAAGGGTACTCCACAGGTAATATGGAACAAAATGCAGGAAACGATATCATTTGAGCCAAGGAATGCCCCGCAAATTTTCTAATTTGATACGAATAAACGTTTGAAAATAGTAAGCGTCTTCATTGGAGGAGAACTCTGCGATGAATTCCCAACCTCAGCGACCGAAAAGCCAACTGTTCAGAGGAATATTGCTGCTGATACCAACAATCCTGCTCTTATTTGTACTATGCCAACTGTTCCCTTATACAGGAATCTTGGTCATAGTCGTGTTTCCTATCATTGTTTTGATGAATGCAGCCCTGATCTACGCTATGATGAAAAAAACAGGTAAGAATCACGCTCGGTTAACCAAGCGTAGATATGTACTAACCCAATTGCTGACGATGTGTCTGGTAATCGCACTCTTTCCTCAATCATCGGGGACACATATTGTGGTTCAGGCCACAGATGGATTTAATGCTATACAGCATTTGGAAGACATCAGCTTAGATGATCTCAAACTGAAGAAAGACAAGAGCGGCTATGTTATCGGAGACTCGAGTGAGAGATATGTTGCAGCCTTATATAAGTTTCGACACGAGATTCCTATGGATGGGTCATTTCACATCTATGAGAGAGATGGTAATCCAAAGTTTGATCCAGTGATTACTGAAGTGGGGCAGATTCCTGATAAATTGTCGGGTTTTCATAAAGTCATGTGGTGGGTTTTGGATCTATAAAATATTTTAAAATAATCTAAAAAATTCCAACATTTTCTGACATTTTATAGTATATTAAGAGTGTTCGGGAGGTGAGTGATGAGATAATCCATGTTGGTGATCTGTTCGGCTTCTATGTGTCTACATACCTTGTGAATAGCTTAACCCATCCCAAGAAGGAGGTTTTGTTATGAAGCGTATTGGAAACATGTTTCGAAAAGCAATGCTGTTCTCTCTGTCATTAATGCTGGTGTCTATCGTGTATTCACCTCATCCGGCTTCAGCTGCAAGCGGGCCTGTCAAAGGATTTAATGTAAGCGGTACCAAATTATTGGATGCTACAGGTACACCTTTTGTCATGCGTGGGGTGAATCATGCCCATACCTGGTTTAAGAATGATCTGCAAGCGGCTATTCCGGCCATTGCTGCCACAGGTTCCAACACCGTGCGTATCGTATTGTCCAACGGTAGTCGCTGGACGGCAGATTCACTGGCGGATGTGGAGCAGATTCTGGCGCTGTGTGACCAGTACCAATTAACCGTTATGCTGGAAGTACATGATGCCACCGGGTCGGACAGTATTGCGGAACTGCGGAAAGCCTCGGATTATTTTATCAGCATCAAAGATGCCCTGATTGGCAAGGAAGATCGCGTAATCGTGAACATTGCGAATGAATGGTACGGATCATGGGAAACCGCGGTGTGGGCGGATGGATATCAACAAGTGATTCCTGAACTCCGTCAGGCAGGCATCAAGAATACGCTTGTCGTAGATACCGCAGGTTGGGGGCAATACCCTACAGCGATTTTCAATCGTGGACTGGATGTGTTTAATGCGGACCCACTGGCAAATACCATCTTCTCCATTCATATGTATGAATACGCAGGCGGCGATGCAGCAACAGTCAAAAGCAACATTGATCATGCGCTGGCGATTGGCGTACCTGTCATTGTAGGCGAATTCGGATTCAAGCACACCAGTGGTGATGTGGATGAAGCGACGATCTTGAGCTACGCAGAGCAAAAGGGAGTCGGCTGGTTAGCCTGGTCTTGGTATGGTAACGGTGGCGGTGTAGAATACCTTGATCTGAACAATGGTCCAGCAGGTTCCCTGACCGATTGGGGACAGACGGTGGTCAATGGACCGAACGGTACGCTAGCAACCTCTGCATTGAATACGATCTATACAACCCCTGGCTATCAGCCGGTGCCAGATAACGATAGTGGGGGAGTTGTCACGATCCCGGCTGCGCCGACAGGCGTAACAGCCATGCCGGGGAATGGACAAGTAGCTCTGAACTGGAGCGCATCTCCCGGAGCAGCGAGTTATATTGTACAGCGTGCGACAACGAGCGGAGGAACCTATACTGATGTAGCTACGAATGTGAGCGGCACAACCTACACCAATACGTCTTTGACGAATGGAACCACGTACTATTACAAAATCAAAGCCGTGAACAGCGCGGGTACCAGCCCAAGCTCGGTACAGGTGAGTGCGACACCGCAGGCGGGTACAACCACGCCAACTTCCAATCTGGTTCTGCAATATCGTGCCGCAGATACCGATGCAACGAATAATCATATCAAACCCTATTTTAATATCAAAAACAATGGTACCTCCGCTGTTAACCTGAGTGGTCTGAAGATCCGTTATTACTTCACGAAAGACGGCTCCGAGGGGTTAAATACGGTTATCGATTGGGCACAGATCGGAGCAGCCAACATCACGGCCAACATCGGAAGTATCACGGGCACGAATGCAGATACCTATGTCGAGATTGGTTTCACTTCGGGTGCAGGTTCTCTGCCAGCGGGAGGTCAGACGGGAGACATTCAGCTCCGTATTCACAAGGATAGTTGGGGCAATTTCAACGAAAATAACGACTATTCCTTCCGTCCGACGCAGACTTCCTATGATGTGTGGAACAGGGTAACTCTGCATCAGAATGGCAACCTGATTTCCGGGGTCACACCTTAACGTTCAGCGTATCCGCTATTCAGGCTGACCGTAGCAACGTGTACATACTGCGGCAGCCTGAACGGGCGAACCATTTTAACTTTGCAGAGACAGAGGCGGTTGTTATGGGTTGTTGAAAGAAACTGATTTCGTCAGACTAGGCTGTGATAATTCGATCTTTCGTTCGTCTGTTCCGTTGTTCAATAGCTTCACCATAGTCCCCGATCAGTGTATCAAAAATATGCTCCCACGACCGCTGCTCAGCCAGTTTTCTGCCTTCCAGTCCCATCATCCTCAATTGGTTCCCGTGATTTCCCCAGAGACATATCTCCCGAATCAGTGCATCAGCCTGACCTGGCTCGAATAACACACCATTGCGGTTAGGGGATACCAGATCCTTTACACCTCCGGCATTGGCTGCCACCACTGGAAGTCCTGAAGCCATTGCTTCCAGCACCACATTGCCAAATGTCTCCGTAGAGGAAGGAAACACAAACAGATCTGCCGAAGCATACATAACAGCAAGTTCTTCGCCATGCATATATCCTGTAAAGGTGACATTCGATGGGGTTTGTGTACGCATTTTGGGGAGAGATGGGCCATCGCCAACAATAATCCAGTGTACTCGGGACTGCATTTCCTGTGGCAACTGCTGCATGGTAGTCGTGAGCGTAGCGATATCTTTTTCCGGGGCAATGCGTCCAACGTAGAGTAAAATAAGGGGAGCGGTGATCTGATATCGTTCACGGATATCCGAGCTGCGTTTATCAGGGGAGTACAGGTTGCAATCAATCCCGCGGGACCAAAGCTTCAGACGCTGAATGCCTTGAGCTTGCAGGGTGTTCAACGTTTCCTGCGATGGGGTGAGTGTTGCATCACAGGCACGGTGGAACCATTGGATATATTTCCAGTAGAGCGGAATCATGCTTTTCAACCGGTAGTATTCGAGATAACGATCGAAGTGGGTATGGTAGGAGACAACATGCGGAAGATGATGTTTGAGTGCATACCTCAGGCCAAGCAGCCCCATATTAAAAGGCGTGGCGATATGCAGCAGATCGGGCTGAAAGGCTTGTAGCTGCTTGTGCGTGTTTGCTCTGTTAGGTAGAGCGATACGGCATTCGGGATACAGAAAAAAGGAATGTTAGCAACCGATCTGACTTGAGTCTCATAGCTTCCTTCAATGACGGAGTTCGGAGTAAACAGCAGATGTTCGATTCTTTTGCGGTTCAGATGGTTACTCAAGCGGTGGAGCGTGCCAGCAACACCATTGGTTTCCGGAAGATAGGTGTCTGTGAACAAGGCCAGGCGCATCATTACCCCTCCCAAGACTCGTGATGCCAAGATCATAACAGCGGAACATTTTCCAGAGGTCAAGTGCACGTTAACTTGACGATATTCCCTGTAAATTTGATAACAAAATAAGCAATGCCAACTTCCACAAGTTCAACTTATATAGCGTATTCTGCTATGATGTAATAACGTGTCGGCGTATATTTAGACAGAGAGATACAGGAGGCAGAGAAAGATGAACAAGTTACAAGAAGAACTGCAGGAATTGTTACCACTTGATCAGCTTGAGGAGATGTCAGGTGAAGAAGTGGTGGGGGGGATTGCCATGGACCTTTATCGGGCTGAATTTGCGACGATTCGAGAGAGTGGACCAGATCTTCCGCAAGTATTGCGAGATACCATTCTAATCATCGATCTGGATACCGAGTTGTCCATGAACGGGATGACCGGTTTCCTTGAGAATGCCAGCGGGCAGTATCTCGGTGAGACAATAGCAGCGATGGAGCGGATCGGTAATGAGGCTGATACCGTGATCCTGAAGAAGATCGAGCAGATCTTGTCCGAAAGCGGTGTAACGCCCGGGCAATTACGAGATAATGTGAATGGCCTGTCCGAAGATGACATCACGACAAGTCTGCAAACACATGGAGAACAGATTCATGAGGTATTGAAGCAAATTGAGCTGGAAGCCGGCAATATAAGCATGCAATCGGATAACGAAGAAAGTTTCGACCTGTTGTATCAGTATGTGGATGCGAATAAAGATCGTCTGAAACAGGAGATGCAGCAATTCTTGTCTAATTGAATGGGAAGAGGAGACAAATGACAAACATGAACAAAAGATTAGCGATGGAATCCGTTCTGGTTACCCTTTTATTCATCATCGGTTTTGTAGCTTGGAATGTCGTTCAAGGCATGATCATGACCATGAATTACGTACCTGATCTGACGAACATCGCTTCTTCGGGTACCCCATTGCAATCTAAGATTGCTTTTGGAAGCCGTGTTCAATGGGATACAACATCCATGATTATGGCTGTTGCCGGATTCGTTTTGCTCGCCGCTGCATATTACGGTCTTCGATCAGGAATGCAGCGCTGGACACAGCGTTCATGAAGTATTGTCGGCTTAAGCCCCACGTTCAGTGAACTTACGCTATCTCTGTAACACACCAATTGCAACTGCCCTGGGTCTATTAGACTCAGGGCTTTTACTATGGCTAATGTTTTTCCGCTTCGAAGGGGAAATTTTCTAGATCCAAGGTCAAGGAAGAATCCGTTACAATGATCTTGTAAGCGCTTATCGTTTTGGATAGAGAGAGGAGGAGAGACAGAGATCATGATTACAACCAATCAAATTTATCTCGATCAGACATTGCATAGCAAAGAGGACGTATTTGATTTCATATCTGCGGAGGCAGAGCGTTACAGCATCACTACAAACCGTGTTCAACTTGCGGCTGATTTGTGGGAACGCGAACGTGTCTACTCCACCGGACTTCAGGATCACTTTGCGATTCCCCATACCCAGAGTGAAGTTGTAACACGTCCGGCGGTGATGGTCATTCGATTGCAGGAGCCCATTGATTGGGAATCACATGACGGCAAGCCGGTAAAATATATTTTTGCCATCCTTGTGCCTAAAGGTCATGTAGACGTATCCCATCTGCAAATTATCTCTTCACTTGCCACCTTATTGCTGGAAGATTCATTCAAAGAGGCCATCGCAGAAGCGGTGCAGCCGGAAGATGTATATACGTTGCTTCATCAATATACGGAAGGACTGGTGTCATAATGAAAATCGTAGGTGTAACGTCATGTATCGCAGGTCTCGCCCATACCCCGATGGCCGCCAAAGCATTGGAGAAAGCAGCTCAGCAACTGGGATATGAGATCAAAGTGGAACAGCAGGGAGCTATGGGACAAGTCAATAAGCTGACGGAAGAAGATATTGCTGCAGCAAATTTTGTGCTGATTGCAGCGGATCAAACGGTGAAAGACATGGATCGGTTTGGAGACAAAAAAGTCGTGCGTGTCAAAATTGGTCATGCCGTAAGTCAGGCAGAAGCGGTATTAACCAAAGCCGTTGAGGCTGTGAACGCACAAGCTTAACCCCACCTTCCACATGAGGAGAGAGTACGATGAGAAAATGGTTCGGTGAAGCAAAAACACATCTAATGACAGGTATCTCCTATCTGCTGCCGGTCATTATCGCGGGTTCCCTGGTCGTTGCCATCTGTAAAATTATTGCACTATCGATGGGCATTACCGATCTTGATCCGTACAAAGATGGAAGCGGATTCTTGCATGTTTTATATCTCGTGCAAAATGTAGGATGGAGCGGCATCGGATTGTTGACAATTGTCCTGTCCGGTTATATTGCGTACTCCATTGCCGACAAACCTGCGCTGGCCGCAGGTCTGATCGGCGGAGTGCTGGCACAGCAGACCAACGCCGGTTTCCTCGGCGCGTTGATCTCAGGCTTCTTTGCCGGGTACATCACCTTGTGGGTTAAAAACAAAGTCAAGATTACAGGTCCGGCCGCTGGCTCGGTACCGTTAATCATTTTGCCGCTGATTACTGTCGGTTTAACCGGATTTCTGATGGCAGTCATTCTGGGTGGCCCGCTGGGCGCACTGAATGAGTATCTGATTGCTTGGGTTCAAAACATGAGCCAGAGCGGAACGAATACCGTTGTGCTTGCGATTATTCTGGGAGCGATGATCGGATTCGATCTCGGTGGACCCGTCAACAAAGCCGCCTGGATGGCAGGCAACGCCCTGTTCCTGTCCGGTGTCTATCTGCCGAATATTTTCATTAACATTGCCATCTGCATTCCGCCACTTGGTTATGGTCTGGCAACATTGCTGATGAAGAAACGTTTTTCCAAAACGTATCAGGAAGCGGGCAAAGGTGCAGTGATTATGGGCGTGATCGGCATCACGGAAGGTGCAATTCCGTTCACACTGCGTAACCCTGCCAAAATGATTCTGGTCAACATGTTTGCCTGTGCAACGGGTGCTGCCCTGACTGCATTGCTGGGAGCGCATATCATCATGCCACCGATCGGCGGCTTATATGGAGCTGTATCGGTAGGTACCCCAATCGCGTATCTTACCGGAGGCATTGTCGGTGCACTGATCGTAGCGGGGGGCACCATGCTGGTGAACTTCCGTGATGAAGAAGAGAAACAACCTGCCAAGACTCAGGAAGCTTCGGTGAAGAAAAACGGGGAAGAAATCGAACTCGTTTTTGACTAAAAGTACATGTTCAAAAAGATCGGTTTTCAGTATCGAGAAGATGGGATGAAGGTAGAAATGGAGTAGCGGAGCATAGGGGAAACTACGTGAGCAACTACAATGTTTCCGAAGGAAACAACCTTCGTAAGCATCCACTTATTTCGGCTGAATTCCATCTTCGACGCTGAGGATGCCAACAGGCATCCCTCGTAATCAAAAGCGGACTTTTTTGAACAACCTTTAAAAAGCATCTGGAGGGATATAGAGATATGAGTGAGAGCAATCGCACCAAAGTACATGTGATTCCACATACACACTGGGACCGGGAATGGTATTTTACGACCTCCCGTTCCAAAGTGTATCTCGTCAAACACGTCAAGGAAGTATTGAATGCACTGGAGAATATTGAAGGATTTCATTATTACCTGCTGGATGCACAGGGCTCGCTGCTGGATGATTACATCCGCTGGTGTCCCGAAGATGAGGAACGTATCCGCCAACTGGTTTCAGCCAAACGACTGATGACTGGACCCTGGTATACACAGACGGATCAATTGGTGATTTCCAGTGAATCCATGGTCCGAAACCTGTATTATGGTATGAAAACAGCACAAAAGTACGGACATGCGATGAAAGTCGGTTATGTTCCGGATGCATTTGGACAATCGGCACAGATGCCGCAGATCTATCGCGAGTTTGGCATTGAACGTTTCCTGTTCTGGAGAGGCGTTTCAGATAATACAAATCCACATACCGAGTTTACGTGGGAAGGATCGGACGGCAGCCGTGTATTTGCTGTACAGATGCCATTCGGGTATTACTACGGCGGTAACATTCCGGAAAATGAGGAAGATCTAATTCCTTATCTGGAGAAACAGATTGGTGCGCTGGAACGCAAAGCCTCGACCAAACATATCTATTTCCCTAATGGGTTTGATCAGGCACCTGTGCGATTGAATCTGCCGGAGTTGATTGAACGGTTCAATGCACTGGATACAGAACGCGAATATGTCATGAATGAACCGGAGCGTTTTCTGGCGGAGATCGAAGCGGATAGTCAGGATCTGCCTGTACTTCGGGGTGAATTAATGGAAGCCAAGCACATGCGGATTCACAAGTCCATTTTTTCCACCCGTGCGGATCTCAAACAACAGAATAACCGGATTGAGAATCTGATTGCTAACACGCTAGAACCGGTACTTGCGATTAGCCATTCTCTCGGGCATGACTACCCGCATCGCATTGTGGAGGACATCTGGAAGCTGTTGTTTGAGAATGCGGCACATGACAGCATCGGTGGCTGTAACAGCGATACAACGAATCAGGACGTTGCGTTCCGTTACAAACAGGCCTATGATATCGCACTGAATTTGCTCGACCTGCATATGCGGATGATTGCTTCAACGATTCAGCAGGAGGAGACATTTGCGTTCACCCTGTTCAACACGCTACCGTATGTGCGAGGCGGGGTTACGGAGATTGAAGCTTATATTCCGGAAGAATCCTTTGTGATTCGGGACACGAAGGGACGCGAGCTGGCCTATACCATTGTGGAAAAAGTAGACCAGACCGATTATGTGCTTGGACAGCACATCGATCTCAATCCAAGCCGCAAAGTGCATCTGCCGGAACGGGTATATCGCGCCAAATTGCTGGTGGATCTGCAAGAGATCCCGGCAATGGGCTACACCCAGATTGTGTTTGATTTCAGTCAGGGCGCTGCACCTGTCATGGAGCGACGTAACGGAGACACGATTGAAAATGAACATTTCACCGTTGCGCTGCAAGCAAACGGCACCTTGCAAATTACGGACAAGCGATCAGGCCAAGTGTATGCAGATCAAATGGTCTTTGAAGATAATGGGGATGACGGAGATTCCTACAACTATTCTCCACCTGAGCGTGACCTGATTGTTTCTTCCGCAGGCACCCAGATGAGCACAACGACCACCCAAACGTCTGTATCCCAGACACTGTCCCTGCGTTTCACGCTGGATGTCCCCTACGATCTGGAAGAGCGGGCCGCAGGCATCACATCGGGTGCACTGCCAATGCAGGTGGAGATATCCCTTCGCAAAGGAGAAAAGCTGATCCGCTTCCACGTTCAGGTGCAGAATGAAGTGTTCAGCCACCGTCTGCGTGTCCTTTTTGATACAGGAATTGCTTCCGCCCTATCCATTGCAGACCAACCGTTTGGTGTGATTGCTCGTCCAACCTCATTGCCAGAAGTGGACGTATGGGAGCGCGAACAATGGCAGGAGAAACCGATCACGATTGAAGCGATGCAGAGTTATGCTGGGTTGAACAACGGTTCCCATGGTATGGCTGTGATGACGGAAGGTGTACGTGAATACGAGATTGTTGGTGAGCAAATGGATACCATTGCCCTGACCTTGTTCCGTACGTTCGGTTTCATGGGTAAGGAAAACCTGTTGTATCGTCCTGGCCGGGCTTCCGGTGAGAAAATTGTAGCAACACCAGACGCGCAATTACTTGGCGAGCTTTCCTTTACCTTTGGCCTGCATATCCAGACTTCGGGTTTCGACGAAGCGAATGTAGCTCGTGCTGCGCGTGAATATTTGACACCGATCAGCAGTTATCAGCTATGTGACTTTTTGAACGGACGACTGATCTTTGCTTTCCGTGATGAGGAACGTGTGCTGGAACGTGATTACAGTCTGATGTCGTTCAGCGACGATTCCAACGTGGTGTTAAGCAGTTTCAAGAAAGCAGAGCAGAGTGAGGGTTACATTGTACGTGTCTTCAATCCATATTTGGCGCAGTCTGCAAACGTGAACATACACTTTAATCAACCTGTACATGCAGAGCGTGTATCTCTTGGTGAACAACCACTGGAGCCTCAGCAGAGGTTAACCGAGGGAGAAGAGGTCGTTCGTTTGCCAGAACTTGCACATTGTAAATTAATGACGGTACTTGTATCCATATAAGGTGAGCTTTAGTATGACACAATCCTGATCAGAAGGGAGGTCGGATATCGGTATGATTTTTCCAACTAAACGGTTGAAAAAGCTGTTCCACCTCATTCATGGTGAAGGGCAGGAACAGGCTTGGACGAGCCAAGCACTTGCAGACAGGCTGGAAGTTACGGTGCGTACTATTCGGGATGATCTGAAAAAGTTGGATCATATCCTTGCTGGGCATGGTGGGAGCCTGGAATCCAAGCGTGGGCGGGGTTATTCCATTCGTGTGCATGATGCGAAGCGGTATAATGAGCTGTTGGAGGAACGGAAGGATGATTTGCAAAAAGGTGCGCCAGTACCTGGTTCGCCTGATGAGCGTATCCGTTATGAATTGTTCAAGCTGCTTGGTGAACCGGGTCATATTAAGATGGAAGACCTCGCTGATCAGCTGTATATAAGCCGTGCAACAATGAACAATGATCTGAAAATCATTCGTCAGATTTTGGAGAACTATCAGCTTCAGCTTCAGATCAAGCCAGGACATGGTGTGAAGGTCGTCGGAGACGAGCAAAGGTTCCGCTATTGCCTTGCCGAATACGCCGATGCGCGAGATGAAGAACTGGGACCGGAAGGCATGACTGCTGCACAGGAACGTTTGCTGTATCCAATTGAACCCGCGCACATCCGCGAGATCGTCATTCGCCATGTAGGCAAACAGAATGTTCGTATTGCAGATGTGGCACTGAAAGATCTGATTACGCATCTGGCTGTTATGGTATTGCGTATTAAACAAGGGCATGAACTGGAGCGATTCGAGAAAGTGGAGGCGAATCCGCAGGATCAACAACTTGCACAACAGATTATTCAGGATCTGGAGTCGTTATATTCCATTCATTGTCCAGTCGGAGAGCGAGATTATCTGTTGCTTCATATTGTTAGTAAAAAAATGACCGCTACCGATTGGAATGGACTACGCAGTGACCCATTATATGTTGCTGTACAGCAGATGCTGGGTCATATCTATGATCGGTACACCTATGATCTGCGGGATGATGAACGCTTGCCGAATGATCTCTATGCCCATCTGAAGCCCATGATTACTAGATTAGAACATGGTATGAATATGCGGAATCCACTGCTGGGACATATACGTAAATATTATCCACTGGCCTATGAGATTACGATCAGTGCAGTGAAACAGCTACAGACATACGTACCTCATGAAATCAATGACAGCGAGATTGGTTACCTGGCTCTTCATATTGGTGCAGCATTGGAACGTAAATACCAGATTCCTCATCGCAAACGGAAATCCGTATTGCTCGTCTGTGGGTCAGGATACGGCACAGCCCGTATTCTTGAATCCAGATTACGCTCTTTATTTGCCGAGCTGGAGGTCTCACGTGTAGTTTCGTTAAGGGAATACGAGGAGATGGGGAGTGTCCCCGAAGACTTGGTCATTTCCACGATCCGGTTACGGGAGTCAAAAGGCAAACCGTCGGCTGTCATTGCTGCAATTCCATCGGAACGCGACATGGCAACGATCACTCATCTGGTGCGAACCAGTGATGAGCAGGAGGAAATGACGCTGCTGCGTTACTTTGATCCAGCGTTGTTCGTATTTCGGTCCGATCAGCCTGACAAAATGACACTTATGGCTGAGATGAGCGGGGCACTGCTGGAGAAGGGAATTGTAACGGAGCAATTTTGGCCAGCTGTGCAGGAGCGGGAAAAAATGGCTTCAACCGCGCTTGGAAGAGGTATGGCGATTCCGCATCCGATGGAGCTGAGTTCAACCCGGACGACCGTATCGGTATGTCTGCTCGAGAAGCCGATTCCGTGGGATGAGGAGAATGAAGTACATGCTGTATTTATGTTATCCATCTGCAAAGAGGATTACGAACAGGCGATGGGGATCTATGATCTGTTTGTAGAATTGATCCGACAGGAGGAGCAGCTGGAAAGCCTGCGATCCTGCGGCAGCTTCGATGCCTTTGCCCAACTTGTATGCGAAACGTTGAGTCTAAAAAGTACCGAAGTGTATTAATGTATAAGTTCACTAAGGATAATTTCACTGACACTCCGATGACAGAATAACCTTCCGATCGCTGTTATCCCCAGATTTTTCTGATCCCCTTTTCGAAAGGGGAAAACCGTCCTTCATCAGATTTGTCTGATAGAGGACGGTTTTTATTCGTTTACACAAACTATAGATTAAATATGTTTGGATATGACTTCTTCCAGACCCTGAGCGACAGAATGCGCACCCCGCTGCAGATGTCGTTCATACAGATGCAGGCGGACGAAGCTTTCATCCGTCCCCATCGCTTCGGAGAATATTCCACTGAGTCCACGAGCGCGGCGGTCGATCTGTAACAACAGTTCCAGCGAATCGCCCATGGGATAGAACAGCACTTCCAGCTCATCCAAATGCCCACGGAATTTGTTTGTTGGTACGAATTCAAACTCTTGCACAAATGGCAGATTGCCGCCCAGCTTCGGCGCATAGTCGTTGGTCACTTCACGCAGCTTGAAGCCAAGGATATCGATTGCATCGAGCACGGTATTCATGTCTTTGCTAGGAACAACATGTAGTCTGTCCCGGTCGGATGGGTCCACGGCGCTTGAGATATCGAGGCCCGTTTCTACCCACACTTCTGCACGATGCAGTGTAATAGGCAGATTTTCTGGCAGGTCAAATGAGAATTCTTTCTCCAATTTGGCTCCAGGCTGCAATGTGAAACCTTCGGTGAGCAAATATTTGGCTATAACAGCTGTTTCTTTTACTTTGCGATCATCGCGCTCCCGTATGTAATGGGTTTTAATTGAAAGATAGATTCGATCTACGTTCTGTTCCACATCTCCACCTTCAATGTACACAACCCCCGAGATGATTCCTCCAGGCGTGACCTCTGGTGTATGCAATTCTGTATTCACTTTGGCTGCTCCAACACCTACACTGGCTAACATTTTCTTGAAAAATGACATGCGCTCAACCTCCAGATCAGATGGTTTACTATTTGGGGATAAATACGACTTCGACCTTAATACGGAAACTGGAAGAGAAGCGTTTCAAATTTTAGTAAAGATATATCCCTATCAAAACAGGAGAATCGACTTACCGATGTCGAATGTTTTGGAAGAAGGAAGTTTTTGTCAGGATTTCCTCAGACACAAGTATATCTGGCAGGCCGTCAGGAGTTGAAACTGAGTGAACACAGAATTTTCAGAACAGAACTATGGTGAGACGGGTGTGAAAACCAGCTTCGAGCAGATGGCGAACGGGGAACAGAAATATAAAATGATAGCAGAAGACGATAGTTATTATTGTAGAACCGTTGCTTTATCCCAGGGAGCTTGGCAAAACAGCCATGTACACGTCAATATAACGGAGTTTTATGTGGTACAAACCGGATGGATTGCGTATGCCAGTTATGGAGATGACCGGATGATTTCCATTCAAGTGATGCGTGAAGGAGCGCACATCGTTGTCCAGCCGGGAGTCCACCATAATATATATATGTCTGCACATAGCGCGATCCATACCATCAAACATGGACTCAATACCTCCAGTGATTGGACGGCATCCCCTGAGCTGGATAGGTTAACGCAATCTTTAACAGAGAAGGAGCTGCTCCAAAAGTATGATTAGCCAGGCAGGAGGTTCAGACAGATGCGTAAAAGTACAATATTTTGGATTACGGGAATAACGATAATCATCTTGGTGACTCTGCTCATCTACAACTATGTTATTCCAAGTGTGAATGCACAGGATGTTGTGATGGCAGGCACAATCAGGCAGATTGATACGGATACAGTTGAGGTAGAGTTAGAGATAACGCGAAAAAGAGAAGACAAGGATCAACATATGGTGTATCCCGTTGTCCCTGGATGGGAGGGGGTCACATTCACTGAAGAACAAGATGATGCGTGGTACCTGCCTTCGTCTGTTGGCAGCTCCTATGTTGATCAAGTCATTCTGGAAAAGTATCTGAAGACACAGGGGAAAACGAGGAAATCAGCTGAGAATCTGATGGGATTTGCGATACCTGATGAGATAGGGAGCTACAAATTGCGGTTAACGCTTAGATCTTCGGATGGAACGACTCAACCGCTTGAGAATCCCATGGTGTATTATGTTCACAACGAGCAGTTGTTAGGGAAGAATCTGAGTTGGGTTACGGGTGAGAATCTGGAGATCATTAAGGAGTAATCAGAATGATGAATGTATATGAATCGAATGAAATCACCGTACGTTTCTTGGAAACAGAAGATGAACACCACCTGGTGAAGTGGCTGTCTGATCCAGAAGTCCTTCAATACTATGAAGGGCGTGATCGGCCGCATGATCGGGAACGGGTAAGAGAACATTTTTACAATCTGGAGGATGATGCTACTCGTTGTATCGTGGAGTATAGAGGAGACCCTATTGGATACATTCAGTTCTATAAGCTTGAGGAAGAAGAGCGAACGGCGTATGGTTATGGAAACACGGATACGGATGAGATCATCTATGGAACGGATCAGTTTATTGGAGAGGTAGATTACTGGAATAAAGGGATAGGTACACAGTTGGTGCAGTCCATGCTTAATTTTCTGATTAACGAAAAGCATGCTCGAAAAGTAGTCATGGACCCTCAAGCCTGGAATTTGCGAGCCATATCTTGTTATGAGAAATGTGGTTTTCAAAGGATGAAGCTGTTAGAGAAACATGAGCAGCATGAAGGACAGATGAGAGACTGTTGGCTCATGGAATATTCCCTGTAGATGCTGTTTAAAGTTATTTTGAATCATACAAATAAGGAGGAATAATGGATGGATGAGAGATTTCCAATAGGACCATTTGTACACACGGGTGAGGTTACGCCTGCACAGAGAGAGCAGTGGATTCAGGATATTGCTGAGCTGCCTGAACACGCGCGTGAAGCGGTAAAGGGACTGAGTGAAGAGCAATTAAGTCTGCCGTATCGAGAAGGTGGATGGATGCTCAAACAGGTGATTCACCACATGGCAGATAGCCACATGAACAGCATGATTCGTTTCAAGCTGGCACTGACAGAGGACACCCCTACGATTCGGCCTTATTATGAAGAGCGCTGGGCTGAATTGAGTGATTCAAGGGACCTGGATATCGAATTCTCGCTGCAAATTCTGGATGCGCTCCATCGTCGCTGGGTGTTTCTGTTAAACGCGTTGACAGATGCAGATTATGCCAAACAATTCTATCATCCCTCATCGCAAGAAACGACGAGACTGGATTATAATCTGGGCATGTATGCTTGGCATGGCAAACACCATGTTGCTCATATCACATCGCTTCGGGATAGACTGGGAATTTAAAGAAGCAATAGACCTGTTATGAAAGGAGTGCATCATGACGGATATACATATACGGCTCTTAAATGAGAATGATCCACTTGTAATCTCGCAGGCTTTTCAAGCGCAGGGATGGCATAAATCTGCCGAGCAGTATTTTTATTACCTGGCTGAACAACAGAATGGGGAACGCGTAACCTTGGTAGCCGAGTTGAATGGAGAATTTGCCGGATACGTGAATGTATTGTGGTATTCCAGCTACCCATCTTTCAGGGAACAAGGCATTCCCGAAATTAACGATTTTAATGTGCTGATGAAGTACCAGCGCCAAGGTATTGGTTCGCGGCTTATGGACCGAGCAGAGGAAGTTATTCTGGAACGAACGGATGTAGCAGGCATTGGTGTAGGCGTGTTTTCTGATTATGGCAAAGCGCAAATTCTATATGCCCATCGCGGATACATACCAGACGGTCAGGGTGTACACAAGCACGATCATTACATTCAGCCGGGTGAAGAAACAATTATGGACGACGATGTTGTACTGTATCTTACGAAGAAGTTAAAAGCTGCGCAAGAAGTGTAATATGTACTTAGTACTTGCAAAGAAAGATGATAAAAAAGCTGTCCTGCATGTTATACTCTATTGGAATTTGAGGAATGATAAGCAGGATGTTGAGAGATTAGATGATTAGAGGAGTGAATGATGCATGTTTAGCAAAGTCGGCCAGATTATGTTGTATGTCAACAATCAGGATGAATCATTGGCATTTTGGACGGAAATTGCGGGGTTCCATATTGTGGATGAAGTAAACCTTGACGAGGGTATGAGATGGATTGAGATTGCGCCTACCCCAAATTCGCAGACGAGCATTATTCTTCATGACAAGGAGTTTGTGGAGCGGATGTCGGCGGGTGTAAATCTGGGCACACCTTCGTTAATGTTCTTCACCGAAAATCTGGATCAATTATATGCCGACTTGGCTAGTAAACATGTAACGGTCGGAGAGATTGTCGAGATGCCAACGGGGCGTGTCTTCAACTTTGCCGATAACGAAGGGAATTACTTTGCAGTCTTGGAACGGGCGAAGTAAAGTGCAACTGAAAACAGCTCCTAATTCAAGCGATCGACATCCCATGTCGGTCGTTTTTTTGTTGGGGAAAGCTTTTGTTTTCGAATATAAAATACAAGGAAAATAGAGAATTACTGGGTAAAAATGTTATAATATAGTGTGGCTGATTAAATGAAAATAACGAGAAATTGATAGCGAAGAATCAGGATTGGAACGGAGAATCGAAGGAGGAATGTGGTTATGGAAAAGACGATCAAACGTGTGCAGGATCTATATGATATGCTCGATGCGGATTTCAGATCTGCCAAGCAGTTTTGGGAACCTTTCTATGAGGATCGGAACAGACCAATCCCCTTTTTCCCAAACAAACCGGATGAAAATCTGGTAGCGCATGTGAACGCAGGTGTGTTAAGCGGTGGCAAGGCACTGGAACTAGGGTGTGGTCCAGGCAGAAATGCGTTGTATTTAACCCGCCAAGGATATCAGGTCGATGCTTATGATCTTTCGGAAACAGCGATTGCCTGGGCTAATGAAAGGGCGGTAGAAGAGCAACTGGACGTGCATTTTGAATGTCAATCTGTGTTCGAATTGGCACCAGAGCAAGAATATGATCTTGTTTACGACTCGGGTTGTCTGCACCATCTGTTACCACATCAGCGTATTCCCTACATAGATATGATCCATAATGCACTCCGTCCAGGAGGATATTTTGGAATGACTTGTTTTGCTCCGGGTTTTGGCGATATTGGTGGGCCGGAAACCGTTATGAATGATTGGCAGGTGTATCAAGAGAAGTCGATGCGAGGTGGTCTTGCATTCACGGAGGAGAAGCTTCGCTACATGCTGGAAGATGGCTTCGAATGTGTCGAGTTCCGTGCGATGAAGGCGATGGAGCAGCATGAACCGTGTTTTGGTGTACCTTTTCTATGGGCCACGTTGTGGAGAAAGAAAAACTCGTAAGAATAGAGAATTACATGCAATGAAAATAGAGGAGGCGTGGTATCGGAATGGGAACAGGAACAGGAACAGGAAGAAGACACTTTATCATTACAGGCACATCGAAAGGAATCGGTTTACAACTTGCGCAGTTATTATTGGCTAAGGGAGACTACGTTTATGGTATTTCACGTGCGAGTTCGGATCTGTTGGAATCAGGCGAGGAATGGAGCGGGCATTACCGCCATGTTCAGTATGATCTGGCCGACCTGACTGGGATTGATGATTTGATTACACGTGTATTAAGCCAAATTCCGTCTCAGGAAGCCGATTGTATTGGACTCATTAATAATGCAGCAATGCTGGAGCCTCTAAGACCTATCGATCAATGCAGTGCGGCAGAGATAAGTCAGAGTCTCAACATCAGTCTTGCAGCGCCAATGATATTAAGTTCCTCTTTTATTCAACAAACGAATCATCTGTCCGCTAGGCGTAAAATTGTCAATCTCTCTTCCGGTTCGGGAAGTTATCCCGCGCCTTCAATGGCAGTGTACTGTACATCCAAGGCAGGCATGAACATGTTCACCCAATGCGTATCTTTGGAACAAACGGGTAAACAGAACCCTGTTGAGATTATTGCTTTTGATCCGGGGATGGTTGATACGGAGTTACAGGCTGCTGCACGAGGCAAAAGTACAGAGGAGTTCGCTCTTGCAGGTATGTTCAATCAAGTATATGAAGCTGGCCAATTAAAATCGCCACGAGATGTGGCGAAGCAGTTGATTGAGCGGATCGACGAACACAGTGATGCAAGCCATGTTATACACACCACGGAGAGCTAATATGGTATACGTCTTTCAGCTCGTTTTCTTGCGAAGTGTGGAAACCTTTTTGATATAAGCCCAACTTCCCTGTACACTGATAACAGCGATCGGAGCAATGATTCGTGGTCGTAACGGTGACCCTGTAACAACGGGGTCTAATTACTTATTCAACCTTAGAAGATCAGAAACGTGGTGAAGTCTCTTGTTTAAAATTATGCTCATTGAAGACGATGAATCGTTATTCAGTGAAATCAAGGAACGCTTAACCCAGTGGTCGTATGACGTGTATGGTGTGCAGGACTTTGGCAAGGTATTGCAGGAGTACAGCGTAATTCAGCCGCAACTGGTCATTATTGATATTCAGTTGCCCCAATATGACGGGTTCCATTGGTGCCGGATTATTCGTTCGTACTCTAATGTGCCGATTATCTTTTTGTCCTCACGGGATCATCCTGCGGATATGGTTATGTCCATGCATTTGGGTGCAGACGATTTTATCCAGAAGCCTTTTCACTTCGATGTATTGATTGCCAAGATCCAAGCGACTTTGCGGAGGGTGTACAACTATAATACAGAGCATATTGAACTCCGAACTTGGCGCGGTGCTGCTATTGAATATGTGAAGAATACGTTGACCTGCGGGGATGAATCTGTCCTGTTAACCAAAAATGAGATGTTCATCCTTAAAGTGCTGGTCGAGCACAAAAATCAGATTGTTACCCGTGAGGATCTCATCCGGAGTTTGTGGGATCATGAGCATTTCGTGAGTGACAACACGCTGACGGTTAACGTTAATCGGTTACGGAAGAAACTTGAACCCATCGGCTTGGAGCGGTACATTGAAACCAAAGTAGGCCAGGGGTACATGGCAACGGAAGAGGCAGAAGCATGATCGGAAAGTACATACGAGAAAGGGCTAGTTGGTTTTGGCTACTGGTAAGCATGCAACTTATTATTTTATTAGTGGCCTACCTGGACTCGTCCATTCCATTCCAATCTGTGATGTATATCGTAGGACTGAATGTAGTGGTATGTCTTGTTTTTATCTGGGCGAGATACCTGAAAGAGACCCGTTTCTATAAAAAATTGAGCATCTGGGATCATACCTATGATCTAAGAGAACTTGATATCGCCGAAAGTCCATATGAGCAGATTGTACATGAGGCCGTCAGTTCCCAGACACAGCGGTATCGTAAGGAGTCGTCACATCATTTTATCGCTCTGGAACAGGAGAAGGACGAGATGTTGTCCTGGATTCATGAGGTGAAGACCCCACTGACTGCGTTGCAACTGATGATCGAGCGCTTGCCAGATGACAAGTTACAGAGCCAAATGACATATGAATGGTTAAGAATTCATCAGTTGCTGGATCAGCAGCTTCACCAGAAGCGGATTCCATTTATGCATAATGACTTATTCATCGAAGAGACGGAACTTGAACCGGTGCTGAACGGAGAGATTCGAGCCCTGAGATCGTGGTGCATTTCCAAAGGCATTGGCTTCGATGTCTCCCTCACGGTTACTCGCGTGCTGACAGACAGCAAATGGTTAGGCTTCATCCTCCGGCAGTTGTTGAGCAATGCGGTGAAATATAGCGATTCATCGGACATCCTCATTGAAAGTCGGGAACAGGATGGACACATCATACTCATGATTCAGGATCACGGGCGAGGGATTGAGACTCAAGATCTGCCGCGTATATTTGATAAAGGTTTTACGTCTACCCGAGGCAGAATGGATGGAGCGGCTACCGGAATGGGGCTGTATCTGGTTCGTCAGGTGGTCCAGACGCTTCATATGAACATTCATGTAGAATCTTCTCTTGGCGAGGGCACAACCGTCACACTTACTTTTCCGCGAAAAAACGACATGTTGCATCTTGCAGGCGTGTGACAACAATGTCACATGCTTTTTGGTTTTGTTCGGTGAATCACACGATAACACTGCACATTCCCCCTATGATATAGACATGAGCATTTTGCAGAAGATCTAAGAGGAGTGAGTGGGATATGTGGATACTGGAAGCCAAAAAAATTCATAAAGTTTACGGTAATAAACTGAATAAACAGGAAGTGCTGAAGGGGATTGATCTTGGGGTAAGCAAGGGAGAGTTTGTTGGTATTATGGGGCCTTCGGGTTCGGGTAAAACAACGCTGCTTAATGTACTTTCCTCCATCGATCGGGTGAGCCAGGGTACGATTGATATTGAGGGTAAGGAATTCACCGGAATGAAGGAGAAACAGCTGGCTGAGTTCCGCAAACATCATCTGGGCTTTATTTTTCAGGAATATAATCTGCTGGATACCCTTACGGTGAAGGAAAATGTATTATTGCCGCTCTCGATCACGAACATTCCGAAGCAGGAGGCACACCGGAAGTTTGAACAGATTGCCCGTGAACTGGGAATCTACGAATTGAAAGACAAGTATCCATCTGAGATTTCAGGGGGTCAGAAGCAGCGGACTTCGGCAGCACGGGCATTTGTCCACGAGCCGAGTATCATTTTTGCGGATGAGCCGACAGGAGCATTGGATTCCAAGTCCGCTTCGGATCTGCTCGGCAAGTTAAGTGACATGAACAGCGCACGAAAGGCGACTATTATTATGGTTACCCATGATCCGGTTGCCGCAAGTTATTGCAGCAGAGTAATTTTTATTCGAGACGGTCAGATCTACACCCAGTTGAATAAAGGAGACGAGTCACGGCAATCGTTCTTCAACGATATTATCAAAACCCAAGGCGTATTGGGTGGTGTGCAGCAATGAGCTTGAATTATATTATCTTCCGCAATCTCAGGAAAAATCTGAAGAATTATTATCTCTATGTATTTGCGCTTGTGTTCAGTGTGGCCTTATATTTTTCCTTTGTGACGTTACAGTATGATCCTTCCATGGATGAGGTGGCTGCTTCAACGAAAGGTGCGGCGGCTATAGGCGCATCTTCGGTACTGTTAATCGTCATTGTCGGCATCTTTTTGCTCTATGCCAATACGATCTTTATCAAGCGGCGTAGCAAAGAAATTGGATTATTTCAATTGATTGGACTGACGAAGGGCAGAATTTTTGGCATTTTGAGTGCGGAGAACAGTATCCTTTATTTTGGCTCCATGGCTATTGGTGTGTTAATTGGGTTTCTTGCGTCCAAGCTGGTATTGATGATCTTGTTCAAAATTCTCGGTGTCGATGCGATTACGAAACTGTACTTCTCACCAATGGCCTTGCTGCAAACGGTCATTGTCTTTACGGTCATATACCTGCTCATCATGCTGATGAACTACACTTTTATCAAGAGACAGAGCATTCTCTCGCTCTTTCGGGTGTCGGCCACTTCGGAGCTGCAGGTGCAGAAGATGTCTGTCGGACAGATGATTGTTGGCGTCTTGGGCATTGCTCTGATTGTGTATGGATACTTCATGTCTGCACGGCTGTTTAGCGGTGAGGCAATGGATATGCAGCAGTTGATGTATACGATGATCCTGATTCTCTTCTCGGTCATACTGGGGACATACCTGTTCTATAAGGGTTCGGTAAGTTTTATTTTTAATCTGATTCGCAAAAGTAAAAACGGATACCTTACCATTCATGAGGTGTTGTCTTTGTCTTCAATCATGTTCCGCATGAAGTCCAACGCATTGCTGCTTACAATTATTACAACCGTGTCGGCGCTTGCTATTGGCATGCTGTCACTCAGTTACATTTCGTATTATTCGGCAGAGGCTCAGGCCAAGGAAAGCTTGCCGGAGGATTTTTCATTTGCTCAGATAGATGTGAAAAATCGCTTTGTAGCGGAGTTGGAACACAAACAGATTCCATATGAGGAGAATTATAGACAGCCCATTTACATTGAAATTGATGCTCATGAAGTGATGGATGAGTCCATGGCGGACCAGTACCTGTTCAGTAGTGTGTTGAGTGACAAGATAGTAGATAATATTGATCTGAAGCCAGGTGAAGTGGTTTTCATGGGATATGGAAATGCCATTCAGCAGTTGATTACCATTCAGGAGAAAGGTCCAATCGTCTTGCATGGATTGAAGCGAACGCTGGACCAGCACCTGATCGGAACCACCAAACAGGGAGTACTTCCTTCGTACTATACTGGGGGTACGCCGGTTGCGGTAGTGCATGAAACGGTATATCAGCAGCTGCGACAGGATCTCGATCCCGAGCTTCAGAAACCCGAGCGGGCTGATTACTATGGTGTGCGTATTCTGAACGAAGGGCAGGCTGAAGAGGCATATGCCGTATATAAGGAGCAGCAATTGGAAGCACCGAGCTTCTCCCAGATTGAGTTCAGAAATAACCAACGTAACAATATGGGACTGATTATGTTCATTGTTGGTTTCCTTGGTCTAACATTCTTGATTACATCGGGATGTATCCTGTACTTTAAACAAATGAACGAGAGTGAAGAGGAGAAGGGGAATTATACCATTCTTCGTAAACTTGGATTCACGCAAAGCAATCTGTTGAGAGGAATTCAGATCAAGCAGTTGTTTAACTTTGGTATTCCGCTTGTGGTGGGGTTGAGTCATAGTTACTTTGCCGTGAAATCAGGTTGGTTTTTCTTTGGTACGGAACTGGCGACACCCACGGTCATTGTCATGATAGTCTATACATTGTTATATTCGATTTTTGGCCTGCTGTCTGTGTGGTACTATAAGCGGGTAATTAAGGAAGCACTATAGAATTGGGTCCAGGAGTATGCTGATATATCAAAATAGATTGAGTAAAGGGCAGCTGTATTGTGCACAGACTGCCCTTTTTTCTTGCTTTCTATTGGGATGGGTAGTTGATTTCACCCGTTTCGAGCAGTTGTTTTAAACCTTCGAACATCATATGCCATCCCTGCTCAGAACCGCTGTTGTATTCACGGATTGCTTTTTCAATATCGTCCCTAGTCCAGCCTTCTTCATGGGGAACGATAATATGTTGTGTAAATGTCATCTCGGAACTCTCTCCATGAGGCATCACCTCAACAGTAATCGTATCTACAGGAGTCCATGATTCTGATTCATGTATAACGGTGAAATGAGGGGAGTAGAAAAGAAGATGTCTCAGTTAAACATTAATCAAAGTACTTCAGAAGAATCGGCGTATGTTCGTCAGCAATTAGTCGCATATAATGCAGCTCATGTGAGCGATGAACTGAAGAATCGGTATGAAGAATTGAATTTTAATATCAAAAATGAGGCTGGTGAAATTGTCGCAGGAGTGCTCAGTACCCTTTGCTGGAACTGGCTAGAGCTTGATATCCTTTGGGTGGACTCCGATCAGCGGCATCGGGGATACGGCTCCCAATTGCTACTTGAGGTGGAGGGCATTGCGCGTGAGAAATCCTGTGATTTTATTATGCTGAATACATTCTCATACCAGGCTCCGGAATTTTACAAGAAGCACGGATACCAATTGATCACAACCATCGAGAATGCTCCAACAGGGCATTGCCATTATTATTTCAAGAAAGATCTCGCTTAAGATAGAATATAGAATACCAAATAATACCAAATAAGAGAGAACGTCAGGGGGATATATTGAGTATGGTTACGATCAAAGCCATTGAACTACAGGATCTGCCGGGTTTAAGCAAACTGTATGATGAGTTGATGGGAATGCCTACCAATGAGCAGCAGATGAAAAAGATGTTTCATTACATACAGCAGAATGGTCATTATCATGTGCTTGGGGCATTTTACAATGGCAAACTGGTCGGGTCCGTTATGGGGATTGAGTGTATGGATCTGGTGGGCCCATGCAAACCGTTCATGGTTGTGGAGAATGTGATTGTATCGGATCAGGTACGCAGACAGGGGATTGGGCAGAAATTAATGCTCCAGATTGAGCGGATTGCGAAAGATCTTGGTTGTGGTTACATGATTCTGGTGTCTGGCGATCAGCGCAAGGAAGCGCATATATTCTATGAAAAGTTGGGTTTCAAGGATGAGAAGGTTCAGGGTTATCGGAAGCATTTCTAATTAACTGAGCTGATCTTTGTTAAACTAATGAGAGCAACAGATAGAAATATAAGATGAATTTTCAAAAAAATACATAGGAGGTTAACACGATTATGCGTATCGTAGATAACATTAAAGTCTGGGGGGAGCCGCTGGAGAACGCCGTAAGTCAGGCAGTGACTTGCTCGCAATATGGAGATGTACTGGGTGTGGTTCTAATGGCTGACCATCACAAAGGTTACTCGCAACCCATCGGTGGTGTTGTCGCTTATCGGAATATGATCAGTCCGTCAGGTGTCGGATATGATATTGGCTGTGGCAACAAAGCAGTGCGCACAAATCTGATGTGGGACGATATTCGGGATCAGATTGTAACGATTATGGATGACATCAATTCGACCATATCTTTCGGCGTGGGCCGCAACAATCCAACACCCGTGGATCATGAGCTGTTCGACGATGCGAGCTGGAAGCTGTTTGATACCATAGAGCCGGGATTACAGCATAAGCTGAATACCCTCGCACGCAACCAACTCGGAACCGTAGGCAGTGGTAATCATTTCGTGGATATTTTTGTAGAAGAGGCAACGGGAAAGGTATGGATTGCGAATCATTTTGGCAGCCGCGGGTTCGGTCACAAAGTGGCAAGTGGATTCCTTAACCTTGCTGCTGGACGTCAGTTCAGTGGCAAAGCTCCGGGCGAATCGATGGATCAGCCACCTACATTGTTTGACCTGAATAGTGAAATGGGTGATATGTATTGGGACGCAATGACCTTGACGGGCCGATACGCCTATGCAGGACGTGATTATGTCATTGAACAGGTGCTCGGAATTCTCGGGGCAAGTGCCGAATATGCCATACATAACCATCATAATTTTGCCTGGAAAGAACAACACATGGGTGAAGAGGTAGTCGTGGTCCGCAAAGGCGCAACGCCGCTGGCACCTGGGCAACTTGGTTTTGTTGGAGGAAGTATGGGCGATATCTCGGTCATTGTGGAGGGTATCCATAGCGAGGAGAATACCGAATCATTCCGCAGCACTGTGCACGGAGCAGGGCGTACGATGAGCAGGACCCAGGCGGCTGGCAAAATGAATTACAAGCTGCGCACACGCATGGGCGGTGAGATTAGCGAAGCACAGATGCATGAGGCGATTCGCGCCTATGGCGTGGAACTGCGGGGAGCAGGCACGGACGAAAGTCCGTTTGTGTACAAGACACTGCAAGACGTACTGAACGCACATGCGAATACGCTGAAAATAAACCATGTACTGCGCCCGGTAGGGGTTGCCATGGCCGGAGGCAATGAATTCGATCCGTATAAGGATTAGTCAGAAAAGAGGGTGAACTTCATGAGAAATTGTGCGATATATAGCTCTCAGTTTGACCTGGATCAGCTGTTTGAACGAGTTCAATCCATTTATCCAGAGGATGCGATTGAGCGCCGGGAAGACAAGACACATATTCAAGTGACTCAGAAGAAATGGTTTAGTAAGAAAACAAAGGGCTTTAATATCATGACCAGCCAGACACATCCTGAGGAATTTACGACAATGATTCAGGGGATGCTTGGATTTTTGAGTCAGATTGAGGGGCGCAATGCTGCGCTCCAGGAAAAGGTATTGATCAAATGTTCCACATTGAACATGGTGGTTGGTATTGAGACGGAAGAGGATATCTCGGAAGAATTCTTCGGCGAGTTATTACGGTTGGCTGATGCGCTAGATGCTGTTATCTTCTGGGGAGGTGGATCTCTGCTGAACGCACAAGGCCAGCTATTGCTGGATATGAATGGAGAATCTGAGGTAGAGGATTACACGGTGACAGCGCACACCAGTTTCCTTGATGGTAGCAGACCGCAGTCGGAGTCTGCGGTTCAACGTAAAGCGAGGTCAGAGCAACGCTTAACCGAACAAGGAATTCCGTTTAATGCGAACTTGCCTGCCAGATCCGGCGACGAGCACACCACGGCTCGGAGTAAAGAGGAAGTCGCGCGCCGTGCGGTTGCCCTATGTCTTGCCGCGCTTAAGGGAGAGTGTCTGGGAGCTGGTGAAAGTGCGGATGATACCGCAGCACTGGTTCAGGAAGTGATCAACAAGTATGAGGCTGACTCCTTTTTCTCACCCGTAGAGAAGAGGTTTATCAACCAGCACGGAGCAGAGCAGCAGGAGATCATCTCCTTTTCCTGGGGATATGAAGCGTACCACGTGATGTTGTGGGCGCTTGGTTATGTGAAGGAACTGGGTGCACCAACGGAGTTGTGTAACGTAGGGAAGGATGTCGGTTATTTGCAGCAGAAGGATAGCTTTAGGGACTTTCTCTCGGATGCATCTCTGCGTAGCAAGAGCGAGATTCTGGATGAAGCAGATCTGATCTACCGATACAACTGGGTGTGCGTAGATAGTCGTGTAAATGACAAAACACCTCCTGCTGGTCTGAATGGCGGAGTGGCTTATGAGCGTCACCGTGCATTGAACTGGCTGATCTGTTACCTGGATCAGGACTGGGATGATGTGCGCACAGATACGTAGATCGGGATATTACACAACATACAACAATGTCAATACCCCTATAGCCGCACGAATACGGTTAAAGGGGTATTTGGCGTGCTTTTATCCACTATGTCTGCCGAACTGTTCACGAATAATGACATCAGCAAGAATCAGCTTTTTCTCTACGCTGCTCTCTGGGTTCGCAATGCGCCATAACATCTGATCCACTGCACGTGAGCCCAGCAACTCTTTGTTCACATTGACTGTGGCCAGTAATGGAATGTTGTCGTATAGATTATCAAACCCGGTGACAACACACTGATCGGGTACACGAATCCCCATACTCTCAAGGGCTTCTATAGTGTATAGCCCATAGAAATCATTCGCACATACAAAAACTTCAGGCAGGTTATCCTTATGGATCACCGAAGTGAACGTCTGGCGGAACTCATCCAAGGCCTGATTACTCAGCTCGGGAATCTGGTTTATTTCCATCCCGTGACCGATGAGCACAGAAGTATAAGCAATCCAGCGTTCATAGAAGCTATGAGCATCACTGATATTGCCGACGAACTGGAAGGTCTTGAAGCCCTTGCGGAGCAAATAGAGCATGATCTCCCGCATGGATGCAAAGTTATCGGTGAATATGCTGTCACTGTGGAAAACAGGGTCCAGATGATCCACCATCACGACCGGAATACCAAGCCGCTTGATTTCAAGCAGAATTGGCGTGGAGATGGAGCCGACGGTGATGATTCCCCGAATGGCATCCGGATTTAACAAGGTGAACAACTGGTCTGCTGATGGTTCCGTTAGCGTCAGAATATTAATGCCTTTCTGATTCAGCTTGGACGAGATCCCGTTAAATACAGGTCCCCAGTATACGGACTCTTGATTTTGATACCGAACATTGGGAAATAAAATTAAGATCGTACCGCTTGAACGGGTGTTCTTCGGGTCCTGAGATTCATTGCTGTTATACAGTTCACCAGACAACATGCTGTTATCTTTAAAATATCCAAGTTTGCCGGCGGCCTTTAGAATGACATCCCTCGTCTGATCGCTAACTCCCGATTTTCCAGACAAAGCCCGTGATACCGCGAATTTCGACAAACCCGTAAAATGTGCAATTTCCTGAATTGTTACCTTCGTCTTCATCATACCATCCTTACACTCGTAGTTCTGCCGTATTCCTTATTTGGAGCGATATCCAACTGATTCTAGGGCGTATCTTATAACTCCGAAAGGAGCAGATTTTGCCGAATTTTCGTTCCAGGCCAGGAGCTTTTTCGCAGGCGTACCGGGGTACGTCAAGAGAAAGTGACGCAGCAGGGGGCGAAAAGGCGGTGAAAGATGCCCTTAAGTGAGATTTAAGACACGCCCTAGTATAGCATGATGTATTTCTCTTAATCTAATAACGGACAGAGAATTCAAAATGTTAGTGATGCACAGCATTTTACGATAGACATTGAACATGAAGGTAAGCACATTTTCAGATAGTATGACGAATTTTGTCTTGTGAATTATTATTTTGTTATTTTTACAAAATAACAAAATAACGAAAATGACCACTGCTTTCAATAAGCGTGTACTTAGTGGACGTACTCATGAATAAGCTGTAATACAGGAAAATTTGAGCTTAATCAGCATTTTATCAGAATAAATAGAAAATGTTAACAACAAAAATGTTGACGCTTACATTTTGCTGTGTTAAATTTTGTTTGTCAAAAACAAACAAGAAAATAACAAATGGTGGTGGTCGTTTATTTTCGATTGGTTGATGAGCGGGGTTAAGGATGTAGGGTGAACCATGATTGGTATACACATTCGGGGAGGTTGTTAAAATCATGATGAGAAGATGGAATGTTCTACCTCTGATGTTATTGGCTGTGATGCTTTTTGTATCCGCTTGCAGTGGTGGGGGGACAGCGCAGACGGGGACTGATGCAGAGGGAACAACGAACTCAGGCAACAGCACCGAAGTCGCTGAGACAGAGAAAGAAGGCGCAGTAGAAGAAGCTGTGGTTGATGTTCCTGATCTGGGTGGACGTGTCATCAAGCTTGCGGCATGGTGGGATCTGAAACCAGCAGGAGAGACGGCCTCCGATAAGGCCAGACTCGATAAAATTGCAGAGGTCGAGAAGAAATACAACGTAAAACTGGAGTTCATCAACGTACCTTTCGAAGAGTACATGAACAAATTCACAACGTCTGCACTGGCTGGCGAACCGTTCGCCGACATCGTTCAGATGGAATACAAATCCGCACTACCCGCTATCCTCAAAGGGCAACTGTTGCCCATCTCCGAATTCACTACACCTGAGAACAACATCAACCAAGAGGCAAACCTGATTGCTAAATTCCCTGCCATTGCAGGCAACGAATACGCTTTTGAATCTCCTACCAGCATCGGTCTGGGACTTCACTATAACCGTGACTTGTTCAAAAAACTATCATTGCCTGACCCGCAAGAACTGTATAACCAAGGCGAATGGGATTGGGACAAATTCATGGAACTCGCCAAACAGGCAACCAAAGATACCAATAACGATGGCAAAATCGACGTATACGGATTTTCTGGCTGGGCCCTTGATGTCGTTCGCCATTTTACCGCAGCCAATGGTGGCACGATCGTAGATGATGCAAATAGCAAAGAAGGATTATCCGATCCGAAAACGATTGAAGCTGCCGAATTCGTCAAACGCCTGTATAACGTGGAAAATGTCGTGAAGGTCAAAACCGGCGACAAAACCAACTGGGAGGAAAGCAATACGTTCAAGGATGGAGACGTAGCTTTGTTCACCGCCGCCGAATGGCAATTGGGCGATCTCACCTTTGCAGTCGGTGTTGTACCGATTCCAAACGGGCCACAGGGTAGCAAAGAGGTAACCTACGCCAATAACGCAGCAGCGGCGAAGTTCATACCAAAAGGTGTGGAGGATCCGAAGATCGTCTACCAAATCTATGAAGAGACCTTTGACATCCCGCAGATTGAAGAGTATCCAGGTCAGGATTATCTGGAGAGTCGCTATACCGATGAGAAGGATATTGCCATCATTCGCGAGCACATCGCTGGAACAGGCCGTATCTTGCTTGATGATGCCTACACAGGATACCCTTTCGGGGATTATGTGAACGATATCATCAAAAACAATGCTTCCGTGACAGCAACAGCTGAGAAATACAAAGCGCAGGCACAAGCTGCCATTGATAAACTCGGCAAACAGTAAGAACACTTAACACCAGCAAACGATTCAGGCAGGGGCTCGTGTCGGCAATGTTGCACGGAGCCCCTTTTTCCTGAACCACCAAATCGGCATTGCTGGCATCAGCCTTGATGAGGAGGACTCGTAGGATGGCTGGAATTCTACAACGTAAGACATGGATATTGTCCACAGTAATCATCGTGGCGGCAGCCTGCATCATTCTATATGTAACTTCCGGCGCTGATGTGAAGAGTGCAAACATTCCACCTGGCAGTCTGCCTGCCATTGAAGTGGATGCAGTCTTGCAGCAGACCCGGCAGAAAAAGGGATACGAACAATATCGATCCGGAACGGATCAGGCTACACAGCCGAATGTGGACATCACCATTGAAGCAGTGGATTACATAAAAGCCGAAGGTGAAGACGTCCGCAAACTGACTAATTATGAGGGAATGGATGGTGTATCTCTCCATACCGGAGAGACCGGACAAGTCGATTGGACGATTAATGTGCCGGAGACCGGGCTGTATAACCTGTCCGCAATCTATTTTCCCGTAGAAGGCAAGAGTTCGGCCATTGAGCGTGCATTGTACATTGATGGTGAACTTCCTTTTGCGGAAGCCGCCTATTTGCAGTTTGACCGGGTATGGGCGAATGAGAAAGATGTCGTTGAACAGGATAACCAAGGCAATGACCTTCGCCCGAGACAAGTCGAGCAACCTCGCTGGATGGAAGAAACGTTTCAGGACTCAGACGGGTACGAACAGGCTCCATTCAAGTTTTATTTGGAAAAAGGGGAACACACGCTAACGCTAAAATCATCGCGTGAACCCATGGTGATCCGGTCCATACGTCTTTTCAATGAGAAGACAGCGGTCCCTTACGCGGAGACTGCGGGGGCACAACAATCGGATTCCTCCGGGCAGCCGAAGGATGTACTTATTCGCATCGAAGGTGAAGCCGCGATTGCCAAATCTTCACCTACGTTATACCCAACGAGCGAAAGGTCAAGTTCTGCTGTATCTCCTTATAGCGCTTCCCAAGTACGCATCAATACGATTGGTGGCTTTAACTGGCGGCTGCCAGGACAATGGATTGAATGGGAAGTGGATGTACCGGAGAGCGGACTTTATCATATCGGTTTTACCGCACAGCAGAATTTTGTCAAAGGCATCTATTCTACACGCAAACTGACCATCGGTGGTGAAGTTCCGTTTGCAGAGATGGCCAAAGCACCTTTCCGTTATCAAAGTGACTATCGTATTGACGTCATGGGCGGCAAGGAAGCATACAAGTTTCAATTGGACAAAGGAAAACATGTGCTACGGCTGGAGAACAGCCTCGGTGACTTTGCACCCCTTATCCGCAATGTGGAGGACAGTCTGTACAACTTGAACTCCATGTACCGACGCATTCTGATGATTACAGGCACCAAGCCTGATGAATTCCGAGATTACCGGGTGGAAAAGCAGATCCCGAACCTGCTGGAAGTATTCAGCGGAGAAAGTAAACGTCTCAAGGACGTGGCTGGACAGCTTCGTCTCCTGTCAGGACAGTCCAGCGATCAGGAAGCGCTGATCAAGACGATGGCGCTGCAACTGGACGAGATGATTGACAAGCCAGATACCATTCCAAGACGGCTTGCGGCATACAAAACTAACACAGGTGGTCTCGGCACATGGGTGCAGCAGGCACGAGAGCAGCCCCTTGAGATTGACGCACTGTACGTCACTTCGATTGACCAAGATATTCCCGGCACAGGCATGGGGCCACTCGCGAAGCTCGGTCATGAATCGAAGATATTCTATCATTCGTTCTTCATTGATTATAACCAGATCGGTAATGTAGCCACATCGGAAGATCAGCGGACGGTAACAGTCTGGATTGGTAGTGGACGTGACCAGGCGAATACGATGAAAGCGATGATTGACAAGACCTTTACACCAGACAGTGGTATCAATGTCAATCTGAAGCTGGTGAATATGGGAACCTTGCTGCCAGCGACTTTGTCTGGTGAAGGACCGGATGTAGCGATGCAGATCGGCAACGATCTGCCGGTGAACTTTGCGATGCGGAACTCGGCTGTAGATCTGACGCAATTCAGTGATTATAGCACCGTAGAACAGGAGTTCAGGGAAAGCGCGATCGTGCCGTATGCCTATGATTCAGGCGTATATGCC
This sequence comes from Paenibacillus sp. SZ31, assembly GCF_012912005.1. Lineage (GTDB taxonomy): Bacteria > Bacillota > Bacilli > Paenibacillales > Paenibacillaceae > Paenibacillus. The sequence continues at coordinate 788,989 of NZ_JABBEA010000001.1, read as the reverse complement.
TTGCCGGAAACACAGACCTTTAACATGCTGTTTTATCGTAAAGACGTGCTCGAAGAACTCGGTCTTGAAGTGCCTCAGAACTGGGAAGATGTCGAAGCTCTACTCGCGATTCTGAGCAAAAATCACATGGAATTCGGTATGCCGATTGTGACCCAAGCTAATATGCAGGGTGTTAATATCCCCCCGAACTCGCAGTATGCAACGATGCTGCTTCAGAACGGAGGCGCCTTCTATCGGAATGATGACAAGGAGTCGGACTTGGATTCCCGGATCGGGATCGAGACGTTCAAGCAGTGGACGGAGTTTTATACCGATTACAAGCTAGAGCGGGAATATGATTTTGCCAACCGTTTCCGGACAGGACAGATGCCCATTGGGCTAACGGATTACACCATGTACAACCAGTTGTCCGTATTTGCACCGGAGATTCGGGGACTATGGGGATTCGTTCCTGTCCCGGGAACCGTTCAGGCGGATGGAACCTTGAATCGGGACGTACCGGGTGGAGGCAGCGCGGTCATGATGCTGGAGAGTGCCAAGGATCAGGATGCGGCGTGGGAGTTCATGAAGTGGTGGACCAGTACGCCGGTTCAAGCTGAATTCGGACGGGAGATGGAAGGACTGATGGGTGCGGCTGCCCGTTATCCAACGGCCAACATCGAGGCACTGGATTCCCTGCCGTGGCCTGCGGAGGATTACGCCAATCTCAAAGCGCAATTTGAAACGGTGAAGGGCATTCCCGAAGTACCCGGTGGTTATTTTACAGGCCGCCATCTGTTCAATGCATTTTACAAAACTGTTGTTGGCCAAGTGGAAGCCAGGGAATCCATCATGGATTATACCCAATATATTCAGGACGAGATTCGCGTCAAGCGTAATGAATTTGGTCTTCCGTAAGCAGAGGGAGGGTTAATCGTGCCACAAATATCACTCCGAGACGGACAAAACAGTCCTCCTGAGAAAGCGTCAAGGATGGGCATGAAATCGTGGTGGAGCTGGAAGCTCCAGGAAATGAAGGCCAGCAAACATTCCTATGTCCTGCTTGCACCTTATATGCTCCTGTTCCTCATGTTTACCGTGATTCCGGTTGTCATCTCGATCATACTCAGCTTCACCTACTTTAATATGCTGGAATTTCCACGTTTTATTGGCTGGCAGAACTATACTCGCCTGTTTCTGGAGGATGATGTATTCCTGATTGCGATCAAGAATACGTTGCTGTTCGCCATTATTACCGGACCGATCAGTTATATTGCCTGTTTCGTCTTTGCATGGATCATTAATGAGTTAACACCGAAATGGAGAGCGTTCATGACGCTGATCTTCTACGCACCCTCCATTTCGGGCAATGTGTATTTTATCTGGCTGATGATCTTCTCCGGGGATCGTTATGGCATTGCTAATGGGTTGTTGATCAAATGGGGCTTTCTGCTGGAGCCGATCCAGTGGCTGAAGACAGAAGCCTACATTATGCCGATCCTCATTCTTGTGCAGTTATGGCTGAGTCTCGGAACCGGATTTCTGGCGTTTATCGCGGGCTTGCAGACCGTGGACCGGACATTATACGAAGCGGGAGCGGTGGATGGGATCAAGAATCGCTGGCAGGAGCTATGGTATATTACTCTGCCTTCGATGCGTCCACAGCTCATGTTTGGCGCAGTCATTCAGCTCACAACCTCGTTTGCCGTGGCCGATGTGTCGATCGCACTGGCCGGGTTCCCGAGCGTGAACTATGCGGCAGAGACGGTGGTCACCCACTTGATCGACTTTGGTACAACACGGTTTGAGATGGGATACGCATCGGCGATTGCCACCGTGCTGTTCATGATTATGGTGGGCACCAACTTGCTGGTACAGAAACTGCTTCGAAGGGTGGGAGAATAACTATGGCTGCAATTGCGACAGGCAAAAAGCGGGTGAATCGCTCGCTATCGGGAAGTCTCTCCCTGTTTGCCCTTCTGCTCGTATTTGGTGCCTTCATGGTGCTGCCGTTGATCTATGCGATCAACAATGCATTCAAACCATTGGATGAGATTTTCACCTTTCCACCAACGCTGTTTGTCAAAAATCCCACGTTCAGCAACTTTACAGATCTGCTGAATCTGCTGAGTGACTCGTGGGTGCCGTTCTCACGTTATATATTCAACACGGTATTTATCACAGGCATCGGAATCGTAGGCCATGTGCTGTTAGCTTCCGCAGCGGCCTACCCGCTTGCCAAACACAAGTTTCCAGGCAAAGTATTCATGTTCCAAGTGGTCGTACTGTCACTGATGTTCACACCTGCGGTAACGGCCATTCCGAACTATATGATCATGTCATGGCTCGGATGGATCGATACCTATTGGGCCGTCATTATTCCGGCATTTGCCTATTCACTCGGGTTATATCTGATGAAGCAGTTCATGGAGCAGATCCCGGATGCGCTGCTGGAAGCAGCCAAGATTGATGGTGCCAGTGAATACCGGATCTTCTGGTCCATCGTTATGCCCAATGTGAAGCCAGCCTGGCTGACATTGATCATTCTGCTGTTCCAGATGTTATGGGGCAGTGATGGCAATGGATATATCTACAGCGAGCAACTCAAGACCCTGCATTATGCAGCAGGTCAGATTATTCAAGGCGGAATATCCCGGGCAGGAGCGGGTGCTGCGGTAGCACTGATTTTGATGAGTGTGCCGATCACGCTATTTATCTTCTCTCAGAGCCGAATCATTGAGACGATGGCGAGCTCGGGCATGAAGGATTAAGGGGGAACGATATGGCACGCACAGTGAAAAGATGGCTTGTTCTCCTGGCGGCAGTATCTCTGCTGCTGGTGAATGCCGTGCCTGCGGCGGCCTCCCCGGCGCCGTATGAGAGTTATAACTACAACTACTGGAAAGAGGCTGTTCCTTCACCAGATGCCTATCTGCCCGAGCGTACCATATCAGGCCGTGACCTCGGCATTAGTGAGTTCAAAGACCCTGGTGATGTGAACGTTTCTCCCTCTGGATTGATCTATATTTTGGATAGTGGTAACAGCCGAGTTGTCGTCTTGGACCCAGGCTTTAAGCTGCTGCGCGTCATCGATGGATTCATGATGGAGGGTAGCAAGGAGACCTTTAACCTTCCAGGTGGATTGTTTGTAGATGAAGAAGAACGCATATATGTCGCCGATACGGGAAACAGTCGTGTGGTTGTCCTTGATGGAGAGGGGACGCTGATACAAACCATCACGAAGCCCGAGTCAGATATCCTATCGACTCAATTCCAGTTTCAGCCCTTGAAGCTGACGGTTGATCATGTAGGCCGAGTGTACGTTGTGGCACAGGGAGTCTACGAAGGCATCATGCAGTTTGACGAGAGCGGGAAATTTATCGGATACGTCGGTACCAATAAAGTGGAGCGGGACTACGGCGAATATATCTGGCGCATGTTATCCACCAAAGCCCAGCGTGCACAGATGGTCCTGTTTGTTCCAACGGAGTTCTCCAATGCGGATATCGACCACAAAGGATTCGTATATGCAACGAATATTGATCCCGGCTCGAATGAACCGATCAAACGGCTGAATCCGTCTGGTGAAGATGTGCTGAAGCGGTTTGGTTATTATGACGTCAAAGGCGATATCCGGTTCCGTAACAATCCGGGTCCATCCAAGCTGATAGATGTGAAAGTGCTTGGCAATGGCATGTACAGTGTATTGGATGCGACACAGAACCGGGTGTTCACGTACGACGATGAAGGTCATCTGCTCTACATATACGGTGGCAAAGGAAATCAGGTGGGCACGCTCAAAACACCTGTCGCGATTGAACAATCGGGTGAGCATCACTTGGTTCTGGATCGGGGCAAGAACAACCTTGTCGTTTATGCGCCAACCCGTTTTGGTGCCCGTGTGAATGAAGCGGTGGTACTCCACTATCGGGGCGAGGACACGGAGGCCGTGAATATATGGAGAGAAGTGCTGAAGCTGAATGCCAACTATGACATCGCTTATATCGGTATCGGCAAGTCCTTATTAATGGAGAAGAAAAACGAGGAAGCGCTAGGTTACTTCGAACTTGGAATGGACCGCAAGAGTTATTCTGTCGCGTTCAAGAGGCATCGGCGGGAGATGATGAAGGAACATTTTGGTACATTCCTGACCGCTGCAATCGCGCTGATTGTCATTCTGATCCTGACCCGGGTAGCAGTTAAATGGAGACGGAGGAGGCAGGTTGATCGTGAAGCAGGATTTCATTAAGTTTCCGCTGCATCTCATTTTTCACCCCATTGATGCATTCTGGGACCTCAAGTCGGATAACCGGGGACGGCTGTTTGTTGCTTTTGCAGCATTGGCGCTTACCATTGTTATGATGGTTTTGCAAAAGCAGTACGCAGGGTTTCTCGTTAATTACATCGATCCTCGTACGATTAATAGCATCATCGAAATCGCCACGGTTGCAGTACCTTTCTTTCTATGGTGCATGGCCAACTGGGCGGTAACAACTTTGATGGAAGGGGAAGGCAAGTTCAAGGAAATCGTTCTGGCGACAGGTTACTCGCTCATTCCGGTTATTCTGATCTATGCCCCAATGATCGTGATCAGCCGTTTTATGGTGCAGGAGGAGACTGCTTTTTATTATCTGTTCAATAGTATCGCGTTCTTCTGGTTTGTACTGCTTCTGTTCATTGGCATGATGACGGTACACCAGTACACGGTGATTAGAACAATCATTACGATGGTGCTGACGCTCATTGTGATGGGCATTATCGTATTCCTTGGCGCGCTGGTCTTCAGCATGTTGCAACAGTTGTACGAATTCGGTTATAACATTTACCGCGAGTTGATTTTTCGGACCTAAAGGAGGCGGCATCCGTGAACAAAAGGCAACGATTATATACGGTGCTGGCTGGTGGTACAGCTGTAATCATGATTGCAGCCGGGCTGCTGTATATAAACAACAGGGGGGTTCCTGCCGTAGAAGCCGCGGCTTACCTGGATACGACAACCAAAGCCATGCCCGTCACGGAGGACCCGTTGCAGTTTCTTAGCGACTCCTCGCAGGGTGTGCCTGGTATGCAACTGGTCGCCGAAGATCAGGGACTAGCCCTGTACTATAACGAGGAGACAACGGAAATTGCAGTACGTGACGGGAAAAGTGGAGAGATCTGGTACAGTAACCCGAAAGAACGGGCTGAGGACGGTCTTGCTTCCGCGTATGAAAAAGAAGTGCTGTCCTCCCAGTTGAATGTGTCTTTCCGGGATGCGATGGGCACACTGGAGAACTTTCCGAATTTCAGTTCCAGCATTAGCAACAAACAATTCACAGTGGGCCACATCGATCAGGGGATTCGGGTGAACTATACGCTTGGTGATACGTCACTTGGCATTGATGCGCTGCCTAAACTGATTAGCAAACAGCGTCTGGAGGAGAAAGTGCTTTCCAAGCTGGATGCTACTGTCGCAAGGTACACATCTGCCCGATATTATCCAACCAAGAACAATCCGGATATTCTGGAACGGCTGGATGGACAGATCTCGAAGCAACTTGTGCTGAACAAGATGCTGGGTGCATTTGAGACGGCGGGTTATACGACGGACGATCTGGCTTATGACAATCAGGAGAATGGAATCGAAGGCGGAGATGTATCCGATAAGCCCAGCTTCGTCATTCCTGTAGAATACCGACTGGATCAAGGGGCACTTGTTGTGACTGTACCTCTGAGCCAACTAGAAGAAAGTGGGCAATACCGCATTCGGAATATTGATTTGCTCGCTTATTTTGGTGCTGCGGATACAAAGGGCGAGGGTTATATGCTCGTGCCCGACGGTTCAGGCAGCCTGATCCATCTGAACAACGGGAAAATTCAAGAAGAGCAGTATGTACAGCGCGTCTATGGCACAGACCCGAATGATAATTCGCTCAGTCGTCCTCAGGTTAGTGAATCCGCGTATATGCCTGTGTTTGGTCTGAAGAACGGGGAGAATGCCTGGTTTGCAGTCATTGAAAAAGGGGACGGCATTGCCAGTATCTCCGCAGATATTGGAGGCAGACAGAATAGCTACAACCATGTACACGCGACCTTCTCCCTGCGCGGAGAGGATGAGCTGGAGATGTACACCTCGCAGAAAATGCAGGAGATTCAGCTGCTTAGCGATGAGCCTTTCCGTGGAGATATTCAGGTGCGCTATCATTTTCTTCAAGGAGAAGAGGCCAGTTACTCGGGTATGGCCCGCCTGTATCAGCAGCAGTTGATCGAGCAGGATGTACTGAAGCCGCTCGCAGAACAGACGGAGTTGCCGTTCTATGTGGATGTGCTTGGTGCAGTGGACAAAAAGGCTTCGTTCCTAAGCGTTCCCTATCGGACCACCTTAGCTATGACGACGTACGAACAGGCCACCGAAATGGCGACGAAGTTACAGCAGGAAGGTGTGAACCGCGTACAAATGCGTTATCAGGGATGGTTCGGTGGTGGCATCAGCCATCATACGCCAACCCGGGTGAAATTGGACAGGGAAGTAGGTAGTCGTTCCGAACTGCAAGCGTTGTCCGCTAAGCTTGAGCAGTCTGGCGGAGCATTGTTCCCGGATGTGGCTTTCCAGCATATGTATCACGATGATATGCGTTTTGCTCCCTCTTCGGATGCGGCGCGGTTTGTAACGAAGGAGATAGCAGAACTGTATCCATACAATCCTGCGCTTAATCGCATGGATCAGAGTAAGGACAGCTATTATTTGCTTTCAGCGGCCAAGCTTCCTTATGTGGTGAGTGAGTTTGCTGACAAATTCAATAAACTGGACCTCGGCGGATTGTCCCTTCGTGATCTCGGGCAGGTTCTGACTTCTGATTACCGGGATAGTCGGGTGATTCATCGGGAGACGGCGAAGAACATTGTGAAGGAGCAACTTGGCAAGTTGGAACAGTACTATCCAAACATGATGATATCTGCCGCAAATAGCTACGCTTGGGGGAGTGCACAACATGTTGTGAATGTGCCTGCAGGGTCGAGTCGGTTCAATATTACCGATGAAGAAGTTCCCTTTTATGCGATGGTCATTCATGGATACATGAACTACGCGGCATCTCCGATGAACACGTCGGGGGATCAGGATCTCCGCAAACAGTTGCTGCGCAGCCTGGAGCTTGGGGCAGCTCCGTATTTTCAATGGACCTATGAACCATCATCCAGGCTGAAGCTGACGAATTATGATTCGGCCTATGCGACCGAGTATGGCTATTGGGTGGATGACGCTGTTACCTTGTATAAGCAGGCCAATGAAGTGCTGGGAGAGCTGGAGAATGAGCAGATTCTCAAGCATGAACGTATTCAAGATGGCGTGGTCCAGATCACCTATACTGGCGGTACATCCATCCTTGTGAATTACAATGCGGATGCAGTAACTGTGGATGGAACAACGGTTGGCGGGACGGACTATGTGGTGGGAGGAGTGAACCGATGAGAACCATTCGATTATCGCTGAAGTCACGGAGAGCACTGCTTGGACTTGCATTTATTTCCCCGTGGCTGCTCGGTTTCATCTTCCTCTTTGCTACGCCGCTCCTGCAATCGATTCGGTTCAGTCTGAGTAATCTGTCCGTTGCTCCGGGCGGATATGTTCTGGAATACGTTGGATTTAAAAACTTCAAGGATGCGCTTCTGGTTGACGCTACATTTAACCGGATTCTGGTGGATTCAGTTGGAGCAATGGTATTGAATGTGCCGATGATACTATTTTTCAGTCTGTTTACGGCGACACTGCTTAACCAGAAGTTCAGAGGCAGAACGCTGGCGCGTGCGATCTTTTTTCTACCGGTTATTCTGGCTTCCAGTGCAGTAGCTGCAGCCGAATCTGCGGGATTAATCAATCTGATGGGGGATGCGAGTGCGGTGGATGCAGCAGCCGATGGCGGTGCTTCGTTCAACGTGGTATCCATTGTGCGGATGCTGGCGGATGTGGGATTGCCGATGGCCTATGTGGATTACATCGTAGAAGCCATCATGCGGATCTATGAGATTATTAGCAGCTCAGGCGTTCAGATTCTGATCTTCCTCGCCGCACTGCAATCAGTACCAGGATCGATGTATGAGGTTGCGAAGATCGAAGGGGCGACAGCCTATGAATCATTCTGGAAAATTACATTTCCCATGGTCAGTCCGTTGATTCTGACGAATGTTATTTATACGATCATTGATTCATTTGCCGGGAGTCCAGTCACACAGGCCATCTACCAAACCGCATTCAAAACCCAGAACTTTGGCTTAAGCTCGGCGATGTCTTGGCTGTATACACTGGTGATTGGCCTTGTACTGATCGTAGTGGGCTGGGTCTTGTCAAGGCGGGTTCACTACAACTGACGGTTAATATTAAGGGAGGCTTCAGATTATGGCTGCATCAGGGACAGATCGCATGGTGGTAGTTCCGAAGCAGAATTATCACATGCATCGGGTGCGAAACAAGACATCGGACCTTCTCTATTCTATATTCAGATATGCACTGGTCATCGGCATTTCATTTATTATTTTGTATCCATTATTTCTAAAAGTGTCAGTCGCGTTCAAGGATAAGCAGGATATCTACAATCCGACGATTTATATGATTCCCCAGCATTTTACGCTGGATAATATTCGGCTTGCGGCGCAAGTGATGGATTACCTACCTTTGCTGGCGAACACGTTATTGTTCGTTACCATCACAACGCTTCTGACAGCCATGTCCTGTGCGCTTGCAGGATACGGCTTCGCCCGGTTTTCTTTTCCGGGCAGCAATGTGCTCTTTGTACTGGTCATTCTTACGATTCTGGTGCCTACAAGCACGCTTATGGTGCCGATGTATCTGCATTTCCGCAGCTTCGACTTTCTGGGCATCATCCAGTTGTTCACTGGAACGAATGGCATCAATCTGCTGAATACGTATTGGCCTTCCATGATTACGGCTGCTACAGCGGGAGGACTGAAGGCGGGGTTGTTCATCTATATTTTCCGTCAGTTCTTCAAGGGCATGCCGAAGGAGATTGAGGAGGCCGCACTGATTGACGGCGCTGGTGGATTCAAAACGTTTGCTCGAATCATGTTGCCCAATGCGATCTCGCCACTGATTACGGTCATTTTGTTCTCCTTTGTATGGCAGTATAACGATACATTCTATTCGGCATTATTCATGAGTGAAAGTCCACTGATCTCGCTGAAGGTGGCTTCCTTACCTGCTCAGGCGAACCAGTTGATTCCGCAACTGATGGGATTTGGTTCAAACTCGGGCATTAAGGCCGATCCGAACTATGTGGCGATGATCGTGGATACAGGCATTTTGCTGGCGATTGCACCGCTGATTATTTTGTATCTGTTTGTACAGCGCTATTTCGTGGAGAGTATTGAACGTTCCGGTGTAGTGGGTTAACAGGGTAAACCCAATTGGAGGTGTTAGCGATGACGGTGCGTACGATCAACGGTGCTCCGGTGAATGAAGCAGCAACATCTGAAGCGAGAGAGCTAATGGCGTTTCTGGTCGAGCGTTATGGGAAAGGGATGTTGTCAGGTCAGCAGGACTACAGCAATCTGAACTGGATTAATGAAAACACAGGCCGGAAACCAGCTGTGATTGGCTTTGATCTCATGGAATATTCGCCTTCAAGAACAGAGCGGGGGGCGGTCTCCCAGGAGATTCGGGATGCCATTGCATGGCACCGACAAGGTGGAATCGTGACGCTGTGCTGGCACTGGAATGCACCGACGGATCTGATCGATGAACCAGGTAAAGAGTGGTGGCGGGGATTCTATACGAACGCGACCACCTATGATCTAGCATCAGCGCTGGCAAATCCTGAGTCGGAAGAATACAGACTTTTGATCCGGGATATCGATGTAATTACTACACATTTACAGGAGCTGAAGGATGCTGGTGTGCCTGTATTATTCCGACCACTTCATGAAGCGGAGGGTGGCTGGTTCTGGTGGGGAGCGAAAGGTCCCGAACCTGCCAAACAGTTGTATAGTTTGTTGTATGATCGATTGGTTCACGAGCACAAACTGCACAATCTCCTCTGGGTGTGGAACTCGGAAAAACCCGAATGGTATCCAGGGGATGATATCGTGGATATTGTCAGTGTGGATGTGTACCCGGAAGCAGGAGATCACAGCCCGCTGGCAGCACGTTACGCCAACCTGCGTGAGCTTGTGAAGGATAGCAAAATCATTGCACTGGCCGAGAACGGTTCCATCCCTGACCCCAAGCAAATGAAGGAACAGGATGTACACTGGAGCTGGTTCTGTACTTGGACAGGTGGATTCCTCAGAGATGGGACGCATAATGATGTGGGGTTTTTGAAGAGAGTGTATAACAACGAAGAGGTCATTACGCTCGATCAGTTACCGAAGTGGAGTTGGTTGTAGGGCTGTCATCTGAAAGGATACTCAACTTACAAAAAGCGTCAGCAAGGCATGATAGAATTATGCCAATGCTGACGCTTTTTATATGAAACGATCCCATGCGAATGGATGCATGTCTCGATGAATGAACTAAATTGCTGTGCTGGATACCAAATCGCTAATTTTCGGAAACAACGCTTCATTGGAAGTGAACAGAATGTAGGATTGATTGGTAGTACGGATCAGGATAGTTTCGGAGGCACCATATGCTGCTCCTATTCGAACGGCTGATAGTTCGCTACGTAACTTATCTCCACAATGAATAATTTGCTACAGATATTTCCATAAATGATGGCATGATGTACACTATGACTAACGAATATGGATACGGAACGATTTGTTGGAGGTGGTGAGATTCCTATGACGGACTTGAAGGCGTATCATTATTTTGAACAAAGTCTTGGACCTTTCCGCAATCTCTCTAGCCTGTCTAATGAAGAAGCCGAAATAGTTACTCAACAAATCCGTGATCAAGGCCGGAATTTTGCCAGTAAGCGATCAGCGGACTATATGACCATCCGTAGAGCACTTGAATATAAAGCGTACGAGCAGTTTAAGGCCAAGGGAGGAACCCCCACCAATCGATATCCCCACTATCTGACCCTTGGTGCATGTGAATGGCTGTCATCCTGGTATACCGAACCGGATATAGTGATGATTCTGTGGGAAGATCTGCCTGCCGAAGTTGTGAGCTTCACGTATGGAGACCTCTTTTCAACAATGCGATATATGGATGATAAACCTTACCGTAAGCAGATATACACCAAGGATGAAATCCTGGAAATTATTCAGGCCTTTGGTTGGCCTCAGGAATGGAACCGTCTAGGCGATCAAGGTCCGGAACGATATATTGAAGTACAAGTGTGGGACGAGCGTATCATTCAACCGTACACGCGTGCATAAACTCAAATTAAGAGAACTATAGAGGAATTAGAAAACTTAAACTCAAACACAAAGGGTGTGCCACATGACGAATCTATTCGAACAATGTTCAGGTCAAACATTATCTGCTAATCTGGGATGGCTGAACGAGCCAGCAGATTGGTCCATTGAAGACGGCAAAGTAACGATAACCGTTTCGCCGATCAGTGACTTTTTTATTGATCCGGGAGGTGACCCGGTCAAAGCCTCAGCTCCATTTTTACATACGATCATCAAGGGAGATTTCAGCATCGTCACTCAAGTACAGGTGGACATGAAAGAACAGTATGATTCGGGCTGCCTAATGGTGAGAGTGGACGATACGAATTGGGCTAAAGTTTGCTTTGAGTATTTCGAAGAACAGCCGTCCATTCTCAGTGTCGTGACTCGTGGTAACTCGGATGATTGTGTATCAGCACCTGTAGAGGTTAGCAAGCCTTATTTACGTGTAGCCCGGGCAGGCAACAGCTTTGCTTTCCATTATTCTCAGGATGGAGAGAAGTGGAAGCTGGTTCGCTATTTCGGACTCGACTCCCCGGAAGAGATCAAAGTTGGCATTGTGGCCCAATCCCCCATTGGGCAGGGGACGACGGTTACTTTTACAAATGTACAGCTTCAACATGGGGTGACCGGAAGTGTTCGCCGGGTAGAATAACCGGACAAATGAGAGCACAGCATGACAGGTTATTGGGTTGTTTTTCAGTTATATTAGACATCAAGGAGTGATTAACACATGAACTGGATCAACTCATTACAGGTCGCTATTCAATATATGGAAGACCACTTGCTCGAAAATATGACGATGGAGCAGATTGCAGCGCAAGCTCATATCTCTCCTTTTCATTTTCAACGTACCTTTGCCTTATTAACTGATGTTACTGTATCCGAGTACATAAGACGCAGACGATTGACATTGGCGGCACATGAGTTGCTACAGAGTGATGTTAAAATTATCGATTTGGCGTTTAAATACGGTTACGACACACCGGAATCTTTCTCCAAAGCCTTTCGTAGACAACACGGTATCGCACCCAGTGAGGCAAGCAAAAATAGTAACGCTGTCACATCGTATAATCGTCTGGTGATTCAAGTGAGTCTAAAAGGAGCAGAACCGATGAAATATAAAATCGTTGAACATCCCGAATTTACTTTAGTAGGAGTGAAGCAGGCTTTCTCATATGTAGATGGAGAACATCTGCAAGGGATCGGGAAGATGTGGCAGGAAGCTTGGACGAGTGGTACAGAGGATCGTTTGTTTGAACTGAACAATGGAGATATTCCAGGGTTGCTTGGCGTTGTTGTGGATCAGAGCGAAATCAAGGAAAAGCAACTGGAATACTGGATTGCTACGGCTTACGATGGGGAGGTACCTGATGGATTATCAAGCTTCACCATGCCTGCTTCCAAATGGAGTGTATTTGAAGTAGAAGGCCCGATGCCGGAGAGCATGCAGCTTCTGTGGAAACAGATTATTTCGGAATGGTTTCCATCCAATCCTTATGAGCACGCGTATATGCCAGAACTGGAAGTATACCCAGGGCCGAACCAACCGCCGCAAATCTGGATACCGATTAAATAAATATTAACCGTCTCAAACGCTATACAAATGAAGCCCATAGACAGTCGGATAACCGAAGCTGTTTACGGGCTATTTGGTTGTGATTGGTCAGAAATGCGAAGTAGCGAAGAGGATGTTCAAGCGTTGTTCATTGTATTACAGATAGGTAAACATGATATATTGGAATAAGGGTTTATCGCAATGAGAGAACAATAAGGTGAACCGCAGGAGGCAGGCATGTTGCATGAGGGGAAATTCGTTCAAGCGATTATGGATCACGAGCAATTAATGCACGACCTGCGGCGAGTTCGAAGTCTGCAATTGCCTCAATGTTACATAGGTGCAGGATATGTTCGTAATTATATCTGGGATCTTCTTCATGGATATGCCCTTCGCGAGCTGCATAGCGATATTGATGTTGTCTATTATGATGCATCAGACCTGCGTGAGGAACTAGACATAGAGTTGGAGCGTCAGCTTCGTGAGTTGACAGGTAGTGCCAAGTGGTCGGTCAAAAATCAGGCGAGAATGCATCTGCGCAATCGCACAGTTCCTTATCAATCTACTGAGGATGCTCTTCGCTATTGGCCAGAAGTTGTGACTGCCGTAGGAGTACAGCTGGATGAAGAAGACCAGGTGAGGATTTGCGCTCCGCATGGTCTGCATGATCTGTATCACCTCATAGTCCGCAAAAGTCCGTTCTTCACGGATGCTGACTATTATAATCAACGCGTACAGAAGAAGTGCTGGCAGGAACAATGGCCGCAACTAACGATAATAACAGCCTGAATAATAAGGGATATGCGGAATTGCGAGTACAAGAAGGAGTGTCTACGGATTTGATAAAAAAGTTCTTACAAAAAAATGGACTGATCATTGATCTTGTCCTGTTGGCATGTTTTGTGGCATTTCTGATCTTCTGGGGCCAAAGATTTCCAGTCATGTTTTTCGGAATGATCACTGTGGCTTTTATCGTTCTAAGACGGATTGACTATCAGAAGCATGTTATTCTGAAACGGATTATCCTTACCGGATTTAGCGTTGTTGCCGTCTCTTTTGTTATTATTGAAGCACTTGTATTCACGCAACTTGGTGCCAATGATCCGGAAGAAGCGGACTATGTCATTATTTTGGGTTCGGGCATCAGAGGAACAGAGCTGTCCTTGACCCTGAAGCAAAGGTTGGATGCCAGTCTGGACTACATTCGCAGTCACCCTCAGACACCCGTCATTGTATCAGGTGGGCAGGGACCTGGGGAATCCATTCCCGAAGCGCTCGCTATGAAAAACTATCTGATTGAACAGGGGATTAGCCCCTCCCAAGTCATTATGGAAGATCGCTCCACAAGTACACAGGAGAATTTGGCTTTTTCCAAAAAAATTATTCTTGAATCCGGGTTGGAGCACCCCGAAATCATGATTGTCACGAGTGACTATCATATGTTCCGCTCCAAGTATATCGCTGCCAAGAACGGTTATGCGGCAGAATACGGCATATCGGCCCCGTCACCGGGATATCTGAAACCGGTCAACATGATTCGTGAATATTTTGCTACTATCAAAACATTTATCTAACCGATTGGCATATATTCGAAAAGACAACGTTAGACTCTCCTAATAGAGTTTATGTTGTCTTTTTGTCATTGTCTCTGCACAAGTTGAATTGAATCAAATATTTGAATCTCAAACCATGCTATAATATACGTCATTAATAGAAGAACGATGTAGGAGTGAATGATCATTACAGCATATCAATTACCTGCTCTATATGAGCAGAAGAAAGTTTCAATGCACGAGATGGAAGAGATTGTACGCCTGTTGGCCCAAGCACCGCTACTATATGATGATGGACAGAGCATTCAGGTTCAGGATTACATGGGGGGATTGGAGGTCGAACTTGAGCATGAGGTACGTCGTGCAGTAACCGAGTTGTATGAACTGGCTGTTCAGACCTGCCGTGCCTTCGCTGATCCATTGGCGTACGAGCAACTTCAGGATGCGCTTGGGTTACAAGCTGAGTTATGGCAGGAGGAAGTGCTGACTCTTGCGAAGTGGATGGACTGGTTGAGGAAGATTAGTGAAGGAAAGAAAACACTACCAGAATACAACTTTACAGCCATGCTGGGCAACTTGCCAGACGGATTCATGATCCATGATTTTTATGATGAACTCCGATATCAACTGGAACAAAACCCTGCAAACGCATGGGCTATAGAAGAGCGGGTTCGCTTGTACGCAGCTCTGGGTGCGAATTAATCAAACCAAATGGTCACCAGCGGTGTTTAATCTAATATAAGCATTGTGCATGCATAGAAGCATTCCAATCTATATCTTGCGAATTCTTTACCCAGTATGGGAAATGAGGGGATACCGTGAAGAAGGTTGTATTGGCTGGTGGAACGGGATTTGTCGGACAGGATTTTGCCCAAAGGTTCAAGAAGCTGGGTTATGAGGTGCTGATCATCTCGCGTCAGACCGGTCATATTGCCTGGGAGAATCGTGCAGGAATCATAGGGGCGTTGGAAGAAGCAGAAATGTTGATTAACCTGGCAGGTAAATCGGTGAACTGCCGTTATACGGAGGAGAATCGCAAAGCCATTCTGGAATCCAGAACCCGTACAACGCGCATTCTCGGCGAAGCCGTCCTGGCTTGTAATCAACCTCCCGAACTATGGATTAATTCGAGTACAGCAACCATATACAGACATGCCGAAGATCGTCCCATGACGGAAAAAGAGGGCGAGATTGGCTCCGGATTCTCGGTCGACGTTGCCAAGGCATGGGAACAGGCTTTCTTTGAATTCAGTCTGCCGTCTACGCGTCAGATTGCATTGCGGATTGCGATTGTGCTGGGTGAGGGCGGCGTAATGGTGCCCATGACGAACTTGGTCCGTTTTGGCCTAGGTGGATCGCAAGGTGCAGGAACACAACAGTTCAGCTGGATTCATATCGAGGATCTGTTCCGCATGGTGATCTATCTGCAGGAGCATCCACACCTGAATGGTGTGTTCAATGCCTCCTCGCCGCATCCCGTTACGAATCGCGAGCTGATGGCGAGCCTGAGAGAACAGATGGGTGTTCGGATCGGACTGCCTTCCCCTCGCTGGATGCTTGAAGTGGGCGCACGTTTTATTCAGACCGAAACAGAGCTTGTCCTCAAAAGTCGTTGGGTGATTCCCGAGCGATTGGAGAGGGAAGGATTCACTTTCACATACGGTACGCTAGATACTACTCTTGCGGAGATTTTGAATAAGGGAAATGACACTTCATAACAAAAGAAAACACAACAGGAAGGGCAGAGGCATCTGCCCTTTTATTATATATTTCAAAGCTTCTATTTGATGGGGTTTCGCCATTCAAGGTGGAGTGTAAATTTCATATTAATCAGTCAGATGAACAGAAAGAGGTTGGGGAAATGCAACTTAGAAGAGTAAGGATCGCGGGAACAGGGAAGTACCTGCCTGAAAAGGAAGTCACCGATGAGGAACTGGATCGCCGCTTGGGCGTGCCTGCCGGCTGGGTCAGCAAAGCAACAGGCGTAGGTGTGCGACATTATGCTTCGGGTGAAGAAACCTCCTCCTTCATGGGCGCGCGGGCTGCCGAAGCTGCACTGGCGGATGCAGGACTGGAATTCGGGGATATCGACTGTCTGGTGTGTACCAGTGGCACGAAGGAACAACCGTTGCCAAGTACGGCGGTATTTATCCAGCAGGCCATGGGTCAGCAAGATTCTGGCGTACCTGCTTTTGATATGGATGCAACCTGCCTGAGTTTCCTGAACGGACTCGATGTGATCTCCTATATGGTAGATGCCGGACGTTACCGGCGAGTACTGCTCGTAGCCACCGAGATTGCCTCGGCCGGACTGAATTGGTCAGATAAAGAGAGTGCGGCCCTGTTCGGAGATGGAGCGGCCGCTGTTATTATTGAGCGTTCGCCTGAAGGGTCATCCTCTCAGATTGTACATGCTTCCCTTCAAACCTACAGCCGAGGTGCCCGCTTCTCGGAGATTGCAGGTGGAGGTACACGGTTGCATGCTTCGAATTATAAGGCAGATCAGCCGGAGCCCTATCTTTTTCATATGGATGGACAGGCCATCTTCCGCATGGCTTCCAGACTTCTGCCCGGATTCATCAGCGATATGTTGCAGGCGACCGGGAATCGGATGGAGGATTTCCAATTGGTTATTCCTCATCAGGGGAGTGCCATGGCGATGAGACTGATCCGCAAGAAGCTTGGCATTGCTGAAGATCGATTTATGGACATCACACGAAATCACGGCAATACGATTGCAGCATCGATCCCGATGGGTCTGCATGAAGCGATTAGACAACAGCGTATTCAGCGTGGAGATCGGGTGTTGATGATTGGCACGGCTGCCGGATTATCATTGGGAGGACTCATTTTTGACTACTAGATCTGGGGAAACCGGACATCGCACATCTGCTTCTCTCCGTGTACTGCTTACAGGCGGAAGGGCCCCCGTAACGCTCGATCTGGCACGCATGCTTCATCGGGCAGGCCATCGGGTCTATGTTGCGGAGAGTGCCGTACGGCATCTGACCAAATCATCCAGTGCAGTGGAACAGTGTGCTGTGGTCCCATCACCACGTCATGACACACGTGCGTATCTGGCGGAGCTGGAACGGTTGGTTCAGGATTGGCAGATTGACCTGTTAATTCCGATGTGTGAAGAAGTTTTCTACGTGGCTCAAGGGGCAGACAGTCTGCGTTCATACTGTCGTGTTCTGGTTTCTTCACTGGAGCAGCTGCATGAGCTGCACCATAAATATAACTTTATCCAGCTTGCAGGGTCACTCGGTCTTGCGGTTCCGGATACGCGTCTAATCAACAGTCGGCAGGAATGGATGGAAGCTCAGTCTGTTCTGGAAACGATGGGGGATTGGGTATGGAAACCGGTGTATTCCCGCTTCGCAGCAAAAGTTCGCATGCCAACACTCATGACCGATGACGCTGGGGCAGGGACGGATCAGGAAGGAAACGTAAGCCAAAAGAGCCGTCGACATATCCGTAACGACCCTCCGGACGAAGGGGAATTATCCTCTATTTCACCTTGGGTTGCACAGGCATTCATTCCTGGTCAGATGTTATGTACATACAGCATAGCGCATGAAGGGCATCTGGTTGCGCATTCCACTTACGACAGCCGCTATCGTACAGGTAGCGTGGGAGCGAGTGTTTTTTTTGAACAGGTGGAACATGAGGGTTCCCTTGCGTGGGTGAGACAATTTGTTGAGGCAACGGGGTTTAGCGGACAGATTGGGTTTGATTTTATAGAAGGTCAGAATGGGCGAGTGTACGCAATTGAGTGTAATCCGAGGGCAACGAGTGGGATTCATCTGTTTCACCCCGGAGGTGACTTGGTACGTGCACTGACTGAACCTGAGACATTAATCAAAGAAAGAAAAATGATCATGCCGGCACAGGGCAGCAAAGCCATGCTCATGCTTCCCATGCTGGGAAACGGAGTGCAGCAGATCTTCGGTAAAGGGAAGCTCCGTAAATGGATAGCTACGTGGCGTGGAGCTAGAGATGTGGTCTATGCACGACAGGATCTTCAACCTTTAATGGAACAATTCGGAGTGGTGCTGGCCGCATGGCGACTCGCAAGATCGCAGAAGTGCTCGCTGACTGAAGCTTTGACTCATGACATAGAATGGAACGGTGAACAACAATGAATAGAGCATTGGTTACAGGAGCTACGGGATGTCTGGGAAGGCACCTCGCGATGCGGCTTGCCAAAGACGGATGGGAAGTCACTGGCATGGGCCGACAGCCAAAGGTTGGTGCAGAACTTGAGTTGGCAGGAATCCGATTCCTGAATGGAGATATACGGGATGAGGCTGCAGTGAACGAAGCGTGTACGGGACAGGATGTGGTGTTTCACTGTGCAGCTCTATCTTCGCCATGGGGCCGATATCGTGACTTTTATAGCAGCAATGTGGAAGGGACGCAGAATCTTGTAGATGTATGCCTGCATAATGAAGTACAGCGATTCATACATGTCTCAACTCCGAGTATATATTTTAATTACAATCCGCGATATAACGTACATGAGAATGATCCGTTGCCATCCAAACCAGCCAATCATTATGCAGCTACGAAGCTTCTCGCTGAGCAGGTTGTAATGGAGGGGCATGCGAAGGGACTTCCGTCGATCATGATTCGACCGCGAGCGATCTTTGGTCCGTATGATCAGACGTTATTTCCCAGAATTGTCGCAGCAAACGCAAAATCAGGCGTGCCCATGATCGGTGGTGGACAGGCATTAATCGATCTGACATGTGTGGATAATGTGGTGGATGCCCTATTATTGTGTCGCGATGCCTCTGACGAAGCGCTCGGAAGAGCTTACAATATCTCCAATGGCGATCCAAGGGAGTTCAGTGAGTTGGTGAGCAGCCTGTTTGGCATGCTAGATATGCCCTTGCGTCGTCGAAACATTCCTTATCGGATGGCATATGGTGTGGCAGCGTTGCTGGAGCGAGTTCATGGCTATATTCCTGCGTTGGGTGAGCCTGCGTTAACACGGTATACAGTCGGCTCCTTATCCATCCCACAGACGTTGGATATTACGGATGCACGGGAGCAATTGGGGTACATCCCTCGGGTGTCCATTGAAGAGGGATTACAACAATTTGCAGACTGGTGGAGGGCTGAATCATGCTGACAACAACTCCGGTGAAAATATATTTGGGTGCGGCGGGTTACTGTACACATCCAGAGTTTCTGACGCTGCGTGGTGGTCGATTGAGTACAGTACCTTTCCCGGCAGGATTTGCTTGCATCATTCATCCCGTACATGGACCGATCCTGTTGGATACGGGATATAGCTCCCGCTTATTTGAAGAAACGGCTCGTCTGCCCAACGCACTGTATCGTCATATTACACCTGTGGTCTATCGTGAAGAGGATAGTGCCGTTCATTTTCTGGCTGGGCTTGGACTGAAAGCTTCCGATATTCGGTATATCATCCTCTCTCATTTTCACGGCGATCATATCGCGGGTGTACGAGATTTCCCGGAGGCACAATTTATCTATCTGCCAAGGGCCTATGATGCTGTGCGCTCACTTGGTCCGATTGCGGCTGTAAAAGCAGGTTTTCTTGCTGGGTTGTTGCCCGAGGATTTTATGGCCAGATCATTGCCAGTTACGTGTGAGCCTGAGCGATGGACAAGAGCGGGGGAAGCTTTCCCTTTTGATGAGGTCTACGACATCTTTGGTGATGGCAGTCTGCTTGGGGTGGATGTATCCGGTCATGCGGAAGGCATGATGGGACTGCTGTTGCGTACAGAAGAACATGACTATTTTCTCTGCGCGGACGCGGTATGGTCGAGTCGGGCTTTTCGTGAACAGCGCAGACCGAATATTCTTGCTGGAATCATTATGTCGAATCGACAGGAATACCACCGTAACTTTGACAAGTTGGTCCAGCTGCATCAGCAGTTTCCCCACATTCGGATTGTGCCGAGTCATTGTCGAGATGTACTGGACGCTTGGGGTACAGGAGGGCTGAAACGATGAGCAATACCCTTCGCATTGTGGTTCATTATGCGCTCGCACGTGGGCTGCGAACATGGAAAACGCGAGAACAACTGGAGCGCTGGCAAGAGCGCCGGATTATTCGGCATGTTCATCAGATCCGTGCCCGATCTCCATTTTACCGGAAGTGGTGGGGTAGCTTGAACGCATCCGACTGGAGAAGATTTCCGTTGATTGACAAATCGATCATGATGGAGCACTTCGATACACTGAACACGGTGGGCATTACCAAGGACGAAGCGCTGGCTCTTGCAGGCGAAAGTGAAGAAACACGTGACTTCAAACCTTCCATTCAAGGCGTGACGGTTGGACTGTCTTCGGGCACGTCAGGGAACCGGGGGATATTTCTGGTGAGTGATCGCGAGCAGGATGCGTGGACGGGTACGGTACTAGCTAAGTTGCTGCCTGGTGGACTGTGGAAACCTGCAAAGATTGCGTTTTTCCTGCGGGCTAACAGTAATCTGTATGAATCGGTGCAGCGTGGCAAATTGCAGTTTCAGTACTTTGATCTGCTGGAGCGTGTGGAGACCTTGGTGAAACGGCTGGAAACCTACCAACCTACCGTGTGGGTGGCTCCTCCATCCATGCTGCGTTTGTTGGCGGACGCTTATGTGGCGGGCCACTTGACCGCTGTACCAGATAAAATCATCTCTGTTGCCGAGGTGCTGGACCCCCTGGATCGCAAGGTGTTGGAGAAGGTCTTCGGACAGACCGTTCATCAAGTCTATCAGTGTACAGAAGGGTTCTTGGGTGCGACCTGTCGCTATGGCACACTGCATTTGAATGAAGACATCGTTCATATTGAAAAAGAGTTCATTGATCCCGCCACCCGGCGGTTCGTGCCCATTATTACGGACTTCTCCAGAACATCACAGCCGATCATCCGGTATCGGCTGAATGATATTCTGACCGAGGCGGCGCTGCCGTGTGCCTGTGGTTCCCCGTTTACCGCCATTGAGCGGATTGAAGGCCGCTGTGATGACACGCTTTATTTTTCACAACTGCATACGGGTGAGGCGGTACCGGTCTTTCCTGATTTCGTCACTCGTTCGGTCATTGCGGCTTCGCCGGATATTGAACATTATCGTGTGGTGCAGCAGGGGGACGGATCAATGGAAGTATCCCTTCGGCTTGGCGGGAACGCAGTAATGGCTCAGGTTGAGACCAATGTACTGTTGGAACTAATGAAGCTGGGAGAGCGTCTGGAGTGTACTTTGCCTGAGGTCAGATTCGTTCCATATACGTTTGAACCGGGAATTACAAAGCTACGCAGAGTTGAGAGACGGCATAACGGAGTGGCGGATTAAGCAATAGGGGCCGTGCGGTATGGTAGGAACGGAAGTAAGTAATTTACCAAGGAAAGAAGGACACACCGTGACAGCTGATGAACACTTAACAGAGGACGAGCAAGGACGAATTAACACGGGTCTTGATTCAGTGAGTAAGACAAAGGAGAGAGATAACGCTCCGGTTGCCTTAATTACGGGTACCTCCAGTGGTTTTGGTATGCTTACGGCAATCACCCTTGCCAAGCAGGGGTATCGCGTTGTTGCTACAATGCGTGATCTGAGTCGAAGAGAAGAATTGGTGAAACTGGCTGAACAGGCGGGGATAACCGAACGTTTGCAATATGTGCAACTGGACGTGACCGATACTGAATCGGTGCAGAAAGCTGTGGGGACCGTACTTCACAATAATGGTCGAATCGACATGCTGGTGAACAATGCGGGATTTGCGGTGGGCGGGTTCATTGAGGAAGTATCGATGGAGGATTGGCGGCGCCAGATGGAAACGAATTTGTTTGGATTAATCGCTGTGACACGTGCGGTCTTGCCTGTGATGCGTGAACAAGAGCAGGGGCTGATTATTAACTTGTCCAGCGTCAGCGGGTTGTCCGGTTTCCCAGGGTATGCGCCCTATGCTGCCTCCAAATTCGCTGTGGAAGGATTTACGGAAAGTTTGCGTCATGAGATGTCTTCGTTCGGTGTTCGGGTGGTATTAGTTGAGCCTGGCTCTTATCGCACACCGATCTGGAATAAAGGTTTGGGTGAGATTCACCGGAGCGAGGACTCTCCGTATAAGCATAAGTTGGATGCGGTTCTTCGTTATTCCAAACATGCGAGTGAGACTGCACCTGACCCACAGGAAGTGGCAGATCTGATCGGCCGAATTGCGCGGATGCGTGCACCGAGGCTTCGATATGCGCTGGGAAAAGGTTCGCGTGTGCTCATCATTGGCAAAGCGTTGCTACCCTGGAAGTGGCTGGAGCGGATCATCGCCCGTAGCTTAAAATAGCGATTAGGCAGGAGATACGATTGCATAATTCCGATTGGGAGGGATAAGCCATATTCGAATTCATCGTCATTATTTTACTTCTTGCGATTGTGGGTCTGCTCTTTCATATCAATAGCAAGTTGCCAGTGCGTGACCGGGTGAAGGAAGCAATGGACCGGGATCGGAATCAGAAACATAATCAGGATGCACCAAATTAAAACGCGGAGGTTACCAATGAAAATGGCATTCGTTTTGTTTGATGGGCTGACTTTCCTTGATTTTGCAGGATTTTATGATGTGATCAATCGGTTGAATTTCTTTGAACCCACCAAAGGAACGACGTGGGAAACCTGTGCCATGACAGATCAGGTCACGGATGAGTCTGGTTTAACGCTGAAGGTGGATCGAGTGAAGCCTGACCTGTCGGAGTATGATCTCGTGTTTATCCCCGGGGGCATGGGAACGCGCAAGCTTCGATATGACGAGGCCTTCGTAGGTTGGCTGAAACAGGCTGAGTCTGTGCCTTTGAAGGTTTCGGTGTGCACAGGCTCTCTGCTGCTGGGTGCGGCTGGTTTTTTATCCGGTAGAAAAGCAACAACACATCCCGGTGCATATGATTTGCTTGAGCCGTATGTCACTGAGGTAATTCAGAAGCGGATTGTAAAAGATGGAAATGTAATTACAGCCGGTGGAGTAGCCACGTCCATTGATCTGGGGATTTATGTTGTTGGGTTGCTTGCAGGACAGGAAGCGGCAGCGAATGTAAAACTTCAGATCGATTATCCTTATGAGATGCAGGGAGTGGTCGAAGAATGAACGAGTATGGAAAGCAAGAGACATATATCATTCGTAATATTCAGCGGGATGAAGCAGACATCTACTGGCCTTTGCGACTGGAAGCATTGAAAACACATCCTGAAGCCTTCGGGGCTTCGTTTGAATTGTCCATTCAGATCCCCATGAATGAAGTGCAGGAACGCATACATAATGAGCCCGATGATTATATTCTCGGGGCATACACAGCAGAAGGAACACTGGCGGGAATGATGGGTTTCAAAAGGGAACATGGCCTGAAGCTCAGGCACAAAGGCATGATCTGGGGCGTCTATGTAGCTCCGCAATATCGGGGAAGTGGGCTGGCTTCGCGCTTGCTCCGCGAGGTGCTGGATCGGGGAAGACATCTGGAGGGCATCAAGCAGATTAATCTGAGTGTAGTTACAACGAATGAATCAGCCAGACGTTTATACGAACAACATGGATTTGAAGTATACGGCATTGAGCGAAACGCATTGGAAGTCCATGGTCAGGGATATGATGAGGCGCATATGAATTACTTTTATACGGAGCGTTCAACATTGGATGATGATATCACAACAGGAGGAGCCCTATGACAGATCATGTTGAACATGAGATCGATGGTGTTTCCTTTGTCTTAAAAGAGTCTCATTCTTTCGATTGGTTACGGCCCTTGGGTACGGTCTTTCGCGTATTCGATCAGCAGGATTCAGGGAATCTCTCCTTCGGTATTGTGCAACAGGATGGAAAGAAATTGTTCGTAAAGTATGCGGGAGCACATACAATTCATGCGAATCATACGGGAAGTCCCCAGGAAGCCATTCTTAATCTGAAATCATCTGTTTCCGTTTATGAAGATTTGGCGCATGACACGTTGATTCGACTAACGGATCATTTTGCAACAGATGATGGCTATGCCTGTGTCTTCGACTGGGTGGATGGCGAGTGTCTGCACTCCCATTGGTATTTTCCGCCTCCGGCCAAATATGAAGATCTGCGTTCGCCCTATTATCGGTTCAGACAGCTTCCAGTGGAGATACGCATTCGGGCGATGGAACAGATTCTGGATTTTCATATCGAGGTGGAACGAAGAGGTTATGTGGCTGTTGATTTGTATGATGGCAGTCTGATCTATGATTTTGACAAACACGCGATGAAAATTTGTGATATCGATCTGTATCGGAAGGGCTCTTTTACCAATACCATGGGGCGCATGTGGGGATCTTCCCGCTTTATGTCTCCCGAAGAGTTTGAGCTAGGCGCGCCCATAGATGTGGTTACCAATGTATTCAATATGGGGGCAATGGCGTTCGGGTTGCTTGGCGGGGAGAAAGATCGTTCCTATTTCAGATGGGATGCCGGAGAAGCATTGTATCAGGTTGTGAAACGTGCAGTGAGCGACGAGCGGTCCGAGCGGTACGCAACGATTGCGGAACTTGGTGAGGCCTGGAAAGAAGCTGCGATGCAAGGTCAATGAGTGAGTGGGTGGAATTTTCGCAAATATGCAAAATCCATTCGTATGTGCGTGTGAAATCCCGTATAATGGAAATTATTAAGGGGGTGCAGATGATGTGCAGATATGCCTTGTCAGGACCATATAAAGACATCTATGCATGTTTCAACTGTGGCAAATCATTTAAACAAGTTTCCAGATATGATCTGAGTCCTGTAGTGGCTGCAAAGCTTGAATATAAGTGCCCGCAATGTGCCGCATCTATGGTTAGCATGGGTCAGGATTTCCAGGCACCTAAGCAAAATGATACCAAGCAATGGACCAAAGTCATGATGCTGTATCGTCATGGTTTTACCTATCATAATTGCGGGTGCGGGGCTGGATATCGCCCGGCTGATTTACGTCAATTATCCGAATTTCTTGAGCAGCAGGAAGCTGGTAAAGGCAGTGTAGGCGAACGATTATTGCAAAGGTTAACTTCTTAGTTATGCTTCCAGAATCGAACCTGTCACCTATCGAAATGTTGAAAATACAAGCGAATACTTTATATACGATCAACGAGCAACAGCGCCTCCTAAGCATTAACGAACCGGGTGGTGGGCAGGCTCCAGCCATTTTTATCGGCATGACTTCTGCCGGTTCACTGACCTATTACCATGAGCAGTTACCGCCGAATCTAATGGGTGAGTTGGGTAAGGATAGCGAGCTTCCATTGGATATTCCGAAACTGATTCGAAAGGTGGAAACCTTTGAGCCAGTTAACCATGTATGGATGGGACCCGCCTATGCTTTTCCTGAAACATCAGATGAGTGGGATCTGAAGGTTCAGTTAATTGGTCATGAGCAACGTTATTTGCTGGCGGAGCATTTTCCGGAATTAACGGAACACTTGCATGAAAAAAGCCCTGTTGCCGCTTATGCTATTGAGGGTTCAGCTGTGGCAGTGTGCTGCTCCGCAAGGGTCTCCATTCATGGTGTAGAGGCGAGCCTGTATACGGCACCCGATTATAGAGGACATGGATATGCAGCGGAGACCGTAAAGTGCTGGCAGTATGATGTTAAGGAGCGTGGACGCATGCCGATCTACAGTACATCCTGGGATAATCTCGCTTCACAGCATGTTGCCCGTAAACTGGGACTAATTCAGTTCGGTGTGGATTTCAGCATCACAACTCTGAATTCGAGCAAGGGCTGTGACCTCTAATGATCCGCACTTTCGTACAAAAGGACCTGCAATATGTCATTGAAGCGCATATCCGTATTTATCGAAAAGAGTATAATTATGATGATAGCTTTGCTGAATTTATTACGAATGCGGTGAATTTGTTTGGACTTACGGGCAATCACTCGAGGGAGATGTTGTGGATCGTTGAGCTGAATCATTCAGCTTCAGGCTCCATAGGTCTTACTCAAGTGAATGATAATACGGCTCAACTACGCTGGTTCCTGATCGAACCGGAAGCACGTGGTGCAGGATGGGGCGGACAGCTTATCGAACAGGCAGTTCTTTTTGCAAAAGAAAAGGGCTACACATCTATTATCCTGTGGACCAACGAGTCTTTGGATGGAGCACGCAGATTATATCAATCTTTGGGCTTTGAAGTGAAGGAAGTCCGCAAGCAGATGTTGTCAGGCCAGGAGCTTACCGAAGAACAATGGGAACTTGTTCTGTAGTTGGCCGTGGGCTTGAGCATGAAAGACGAATCGGTTGTCTTAACTCATTGTTGAAAGGAGGGGTACAGTGAATCGCAGAAGACTGATTCTGGGTTTGTTATCCGTATGCACAGCATTGACGGTAGTAGCATGTTCGACTCGGACAGAAGACCAAGCATTATCAGCAACCATTGAAAGCAACCTGCAGCAGATGGTTAGCGACCCTGTCCTCCTGACCAGCAGCAATCCCAATGATTATATTGCTGGTAACCGGGAGGTTTACGATGACATTTTGAATACGGGTGAGGAAGGATTGCATCTGCTGCTACAGCAGCTCGAATCCAGTCCGGATAATGGTCTCAAGGAATGGATTATGGCTCAGGCAAGTACTGAACTGCTTGGAGAGCATAACCCTGTTGAGGCGTGGCATAGTGGCAAGGACTGGCTCAGGCAGTATAAAATGAACGTAGAATAACAAACCTCACCTCCAGTCAGCATGAGCAGCATTGAGAGGTTCCTGGAACCCGAAAGAATACATTATAGAGGTGAAATCCTTGACTAAGAAAATTGCTTTTTTTGATTCAGGCATCGGTGGTTTAACCGTTTTGCATAAGGCATTACAACAGTTTCCGGAAGAACAGTTTCTGTATTATGCGGATACCTTGCATGTCCCGTATGGAACCAAGTCTGCGGATGAGGTTAGAGGACATATTTTTGATTGTGTGGAAGCCATCGTTCAGGAGGATGTTCAAGCAATCGTGATTGCTTGTAATACAGCAACCAGTCTGGCTGTTAAGGATCTGCGCGCCAAGTACGATATTCCGATCATTGGCATGGAGCCTGCGGTGAAACCAGCCGTAGAGATGAATCGTGACAGTGGGAAGAGAGTGCTTGTATTTGCTACGGCCCTCACCTTGAGCCAAACCAAGTATAACGAACTGGTATCGCGTGTTGATGATCACCACAGTGTGGATTCCATTGCGCTGCCGGAACTTGTGGAGTGGTGCGAACAGCTAGACTTTGATCCGAGCAAAATCACTGATTATTTCAGGTTCAAGCTGGCAGATCTCGATCTTCAAGGGTATGGCACAGTGGTGCTTGGCTGCACGCATTATCCATTCTATACGTCCATTCTGCGCACGGTTCTGCCAGATCATATACAGATTATTGATGGCAGTACAGGCACGGTGAACCACCTGAAGCAGCGTCTTGGACTGGTGGCTCAGCCTGAAGGCAGAAGAGGGGAACAAGTTACCTTCCTCAGTTCATCAGGCCGACCGGAAGAGCAGGAGAAGATGTACAGTGCACTTCAATATCTTGAGAAGAGTTCCATGTAGGTTACACCATAGGAGGTGATAGCCGTTGCAGTCCATTTATCTTATCCGTCACGCCAAGGCCACGGGGCAGGAACCCCATGCAGAGCTTACAGATGAAGGGCTCAGGCAGGCCGAAAAACTTGCCAATATCTTGGCTCATCATTCCATAACGTATATTGTCTCCAGTCCATGGAAAAGGGCCATTCAGACGGCTATGCCACTGGGCATAGCAACGCTGCAACATATACATACGGATGAACGTCTCCAGGAGAGGATACTTAGCTCCGTTAATCTGCCTAACTGGATGGATGTGCTGAAACGTACATACGATGATGTGGACTGGGTGGAAGAAGGTGGGGAATCATCCAGAACCGCCGCTGCAAGAGGGATGGCACTCCTAGAAGAGTTGTGGAGCAGACCGGAACAGCACGGGACCGTGGTTACTCATGGAAACCTGTTATCACTACTTATTCGTGAGTATGAACCATCCTTTGGTTATGGAGAGTGGACCAAACTGTCTAACCCGGATGTGTATGTGTTGGAGCGACAACGGCCAGATACAGGGCTACCCACCATTCGCAGAATTTGGACAGATTGAACAGCAAAAGAGTGCTCCAGCGATAGTATATCAGCCAGAACACTCTTTTCGTTTATCCATTGGGCGTATTTATAGTGCAGCAATAATGATCATAACCCATCCAGCCAAAAATGTGACTCCGCCAAGTGGGGTAATGGCTCCCAATTTGCGAACACCCGTTACACTTAAAGCGTACAGGCTACCCGAGAACAGGATGATCCCGGCGAACAACAGCCATCCGGCAAGCATGACGAGTGAAGAGGATTCGAGGCGGTCTGCGAGCAGTCCGATCAGGATGATTCCAAGTCCGTGGGCGATATGATACTGAACACCGGTTTCGTAGATTTTGATCATGTCAGCGGATAATTTACGCTTGAGCGCGTGTGCTCCAAAAGCACCCAAAGCGACAGCCAGAAACATCATAATACTGCCGAGGATAATCAGGGTTTGCAATGTGTTTTTCACTCCTTTTAAGGGTAATTAGATACAACATCAAGGTGTACTCGTACTGCATGAGTGTTGTTTAGAGTTTGCGCAATTGAATCTGCCCAATGGAGTGATCGGCTTCCTTTTTCAGAATCAGCCTGGCACGTCCTTTGGTTGGCAAAATGTTTTCATGCAGGTTTTTGGCATTGATATCCTGCCAGATCTGGTTGGCTGTACGCACGGTTTCTTCTTCATCAATATTGGCGAATCGTTGATGGAAAAAGGAATCCGTGTTCTGAAACGCTGTATTGCGTAGCAGCTTGAAACGCTCAACGTACCAATGTCTTATATGTTCTTCTTCCGCATCGATGTAGATGGAGAAATCAAAGAAATCACTGACCAGCAAAGGCGTTTCCTTTTTGATCTGGAGCACATTGATACCTTCAATAATGAGAATATCCGGTTGACAGATCTGCTTCTCTTCCCCTTGAATGACATCGTAGGCGAGGTGAGAATAGACCGGTGCTTTCACTTCGGGTTTGCCTGATTTCACATCGCCCATGAATTTAATCAGGGATTTGATATCATAGCTTTCCGGGAATCCCTTGCGGTTCATGATGCCCTTCTCTTGCAGCACGGCATTGGGATATAAGAAACCGTCGGTTGTGACCAGGTCAACCTTTGGGCTATTCTTGCCTCTGGCGAGCAGTGCCTGGAGCAAGCGGGCCGCTGTACTTTTGCCCACGGCAACACTTCCCCCGATTCCAATGATGTAGGGGGTGGGGAGAGCTTCTTTTTTCATAAAGGAGGCCGTCAGTCGATTCAGTTCTCGTGAAACTCTTGCATATAAGTCAATAAAGTGGGTAAGAGGCAGATATATATCTTCGACTTCTTGAATCGATACCTCTTCATTCAATCCCTTTAACTGTTCTAATTCGGCTTCCGTCAGTGGAAGAGTGGTCTGATGTTCTTTAAGTTCAGCCCATTCCTTGCGGTTAAACTCGATGTAAGGAGAGTATGAATTCATGAGATCCCGCTTTCTGTATGTAATATGATCGTGGACACAACCCTTAGTGTACCAAATTTCAGGAAACTGACAACACCTTTACATTGTGCATTCCATAATGCCTTTCGTCAAAATGGAGTGAAAAGCAACTTATAGGAAAGTTTAACCCAATTTATGTTAAAGTCAACGTATACCATGCGGAAGGGTGACAGCAAATGATCGTATATGAGAGAGAGCATGATTTTGTTTTGACCGCACAGCATGAGCATGGAGTAGTAGCCGGAGAGATGGCTTCCCACTGGAAAAATGAATTGCTTGCCGATGCTGCGCATCGGGATGATTTAATCCTGGCGTCGAGAGAACATGACCGTGGCTGGATCGAACTGGATTCATCTCCGTTCTGGAATGATTACAGTCAATCGCCGTATTCGTTTCGTGATTTTCCGCTACGTCCGCGTTTTGTATTCTACCATAAAGGCATTGAAGAAGTTCGGCAGAAAAACCTTTACGCCGGGTTACTGTGTAGCTTGATGTATACGGAGCTATTTCAGAAAAATCTGGGGGCCAATGCTCAGGATGATGAGGACATCCGAGATTATCTGAATGAAGAATTGGAACATCAGTTGAGTTGGGAGAACCAGCTTGGTGGTGATGCTGAAGCATTGAAACGAAGGCTGCAAAGCGATGTGGAAATCATGTTATTCTGTGATCAGCTCAGTCTGTTTCTCTGTATGGAGGAACCGGGAACACCTGCTGCGCGTTATGATTTTTTTGCAGAAGGCCTCAGTTGTACGTTTGATGCGTGTTCCAGACAACCGATTCAGGCAGAGTGGTTATCCAATGAGAAAGTAGGGCTGTCTTTTTTCCCGTTTGATGAGGACTTTACGGTTGTTTTGCCTTACAAATCGGTACCGAAGGCAAGTATCCGCAAATTTGGTATGCAGCAGGCTTATCGCCGGGCGGAGTGGAAGGAACGCCGGGTGTTGATTACGGAATTGAAGTGAGAACTCGAACATCCGAGCTTGAGGAATGCACAGCATAGAATATCACAAAACAGGCGGGCTTCTGATGTACAGGGCGTCCGCCTTTCGTATGCATATATATCATCATGGACTACACTTCGAGATCGATGAAAATACCAATGAATCAGCGTGGGAATAAAGAAGGAAAACACAGGTTATTCCCAGAAATGTTAGTGTACAGCAGAGAAGCGCATGTTAGCGGGAGGACGAATATGAATACCAGAATAGAGATATTAACGATGTGTATGGTATGGGACAAAATGAATGATCATGTGCTGCTAATGAATCGGCCGGATCGCAAAGGATTTCCGGGATATATCGCTCCTGGGGGGAAGGTGGATTTTCCAGAGAGTATCGTGGACGGTGCCGTGCGAGAGGTTTTGGAGGAGACGGGGCTAACGGTGAATGAGATTACGTATAAAGGACTTGATGAGTTCTGTGATCCCGAACAAGGATTGCGATACATGGTATTCAACTATTTGGCAACTTCATTTGAAGGCGAGTTATTGCAAGATCCTCCCGAAGGCGAACTGTTATGGGTGCCTGTGAAGCAGGTGTTCGAGTTACCTATGCAGGATTGGTTTGCTGAACGTATCCCGCGTTTTTTCCAGGCGGGTACCTTTGAGCGGAGTGTGATCTGGGAGAAGTCATCAGGACGTACCCTGCAAGAGACATTTATGGTGTATAGCGATTCGGTTCTTGAACATAGTGAAGTTAGATAAGCTGATAGAAAGGTTGGATACAGCATGTAAAATTTCCAGTACATGATGGATCATATTGTATCATCCCTATCTATATATTTATATCCAGATATTATGATATAATGAAGTTTACTTTTTTTATGGGAGATGACGAGTGACATTATCAAAATCAATCCGGAGCAGAAAGTGGTTAATAGATTGAGTGAACTAGTTTGTTGGAACGAAGAATAGTATATTTGTAGATTCGCCATACATAGGCTTCTGCAAACAGGACGTAAATGAATATTGTACGATGAAAAGGTGGAGATTGGCATGAAATTGTCGTTCCGGATTTTGGACTGGGAAGAAGAGAAACCGTATGAGCTCTTATTGATGGCTGATCCTTCAAAAGCGATTGTTGACGAATACCTGAGCCGGGGTGTTTGTTTTATTGCCGAGTATGAAGGAGAGATGGTTGGGGAGTTCGTATTGTTGAAGACTCGTCCGGAGACTGCGGAGATTGTTAATATTGCCGTACAGGAAGAACTGCAGGGACAAGGGGTAGGTAAACATATGATTAAGGAAGCGATGGAAGCTGCACGGAGACTGGGCTGCCGAATTCTCGAGATTGGGACAGGTAACTCAAGCTTTCATCAATTGAAGTTATACCAACGTTGCGGATTCCGCATTATCGGAGTTGATCGCGACTTCTTTGTGAGGCATTATGAGGAAGAGATTATAGAGGATGGCATCCGCTGTGTAGATATGATTCGTATGGCCATAGATCTGGATGCTGTTACAGAGGATGAGAAGAAATAGGAGATATTCGCTGGGAGTAAGGACCATCTTACAGACGAGGGGAAGAGATGTAAGTGCAACGGTATACGCATATTGGGGTATATGGCTTGGTCGCTTGGGAGCACCAATTCCTGTTGATTCATAAGGCTCGCGGAGCATATCAAGGGAAATGGGATTTACCAGGCGGAAGGCTGGAATTTGGTGAGCGGCCAGAAACCGCTCTTCATCGTGAGATTGAAGAAGAAACGGGCCTAACCCATTTACAATTGGTAAGTCGTTCTGCGGAGTCTAGTCTACTTGAATGGGTGCATCAAGGTGAGCCGGAAGAGCTGCACCACATCGGGATGTTGTATGATGTCGTTTTGACCGCAACCAGTCAGCCGAATCGTATCAAAAAGCAACCCGATGGTGAAGATTCATTGGGCGCAGAGTGGTTTACACTGGAGCAGGTAAGAAATCTTTCCCTAACGCCGTTTGCAGAGTATATGATTAGTCAAAGTAGAGCTTGATGCGCATCATCAACTATATTGTTGACTCCAACTTGCTGTATCCAAAGAAGCTGCTCGGATAGTTATGTCTGGGCCAGCTTTTTTCTGTTGGTCTCCTGAAGAAAAACCCAATTATTTGTTGAATGTGATGTCAATTGGTTAATGTTTAACTTGACGGTTTGTTTTTGAACATAATGGACCACAATTCAATTAAGGAGGTAAAATGGGAGAACCTATGCCTATTTTGATGTAATTAAGCGTTCGTTGTTCTGCTCAAATTGCTCGATTTATTCGATTCATCTAATTTATGCATCAATTGAACTAAAAATAGGAAATGCTCCTGAGCGTAAAAGTTTATAGAATAGATATTAGAACACGGACTTCACTTGAAAAAGAGGAGAAGGTGTAACCTTCGAACGGATAAGGACAGTATTCGACATCTGTGCGACGGTATATACAATCATTGTTTTACTATGATTTTGAAAACGCAGACAAACCTTGACGGGAGCGTCGGACTAACGTTACTACCACCAACAGCACGATTATTGGACTTCATGAAAAATTTCGCTTAAAATGTTGAACGAACGCAAATTACGGCTTAGTCAATGATTTCCGTCAAAAACTTATGACTAAATCAAGACGGAGGGAACGTCGATGACGATCGTGGAAGGCAACAAGAAGCCCTGGGAAAGTTATTATGGCCCCAATATGGGATACGTACAGGAACAATATGAATTATTCACTCAAGACCCTGGTTCGGTTACACCGGCCTATCGGGAACTATTTGAACAATGGGGTGCACCGCCGATGTCTGGCAGGGATGCACGTACAACCTCGAATTCCGGCAACGCCCAATTGGCTTCCGGAAACGTAGACATTCAATTATTACAGAAAGCGGTTACAGCGGGGAAGCTGGTGTGGAATATCCGTACCTATGGTCATCTTGCTGCAGATATAGATCCGCTTGGAATCAGTGAAGATACAGATACATCTTTGCTGGAGCCCCAGCATTTTGAATTAAACGAAGAAGATCTGAAAGCCTTACCTGCTTCTCTGATCTGGGAAGGTGCAGATGGGCAGACAGCAACCGGATGGGATGCAATCCAACGCTTACGCCAGATTTACACTGGACCCATGGCCTATGAATTCAGTCATGTGCACGAAGTTCAAGAGCGCGAATGGCTGAATCGCCGTGCGGAATCACGGACATCACCGGCTCCACTTACGGCGAAGGAACGTAAGACATTGCTGGAACGTTTGGTTGAAGTCGAGCAATTTGAAGATTACCTTCACAAAACATTTGTTGGGCAGAAACGTTTCTCCATTGAAGGTAACGACGTGCTTGTACCGATGCTGGATGAAGCTGTTCGCATCATGGCAGAAGCCGGATCAAGCCACATTCTGATGGGGATGGCCCACCGTGGACGGTTGAATGTACTGGCTCATGTCTTGGGCAAACCGTACAGCAAAATTTTCTCTGAATTTCATCATGCTCCGAACAAAGACCTGGTTCCATCGGAAGGTTCGACCGGAATCAACTATGGTTGGACGGGGGATGTCAAATATCACATGGGTGCCAACCGTTTTGTAAAAGACGGGGAAACCGTGCAGGCTCGCCTTACTCTGGCGAATAACCCGAGCCATCTGGAATACGTTAATCCGGTTGTACAAGGGTTTGCGCGTGCGGCTCAGGATGACCGTCGTGACCCTGGATATCCGAAGCAGGACGTAACGAAGGCAGCAACTATTTTAATGCATGGTGACGCAGCATTCCCTGGAGAGGGGATCGTTGCAGAGACGCTGAACTTCAAAGCTCTGCCAGGTTATCAGAATGGCGGAACCATTCATATTATCGTCAACAATCGTCTGGGCTTCACTACAGATAGCAGTGATTCCCGTTCAACGTACTACGCAAGTGACCTTGCCAAGGGGTACGAAATTCCGATTGTACACGTGAATGCGGACAATCCGGAAGCTTGTATTGCAGCCATTCGTATGGCGGCAGAGTATCGCAATCGTTTCAAAAAGGATTTCCTGATCGACTTGATCGGTTACCGTCGTTACGGCCATAATGAAACCGATGATCCCGAAACGACGCAGCCTACCGTCTATGACAAGGTGAAAAACCATCCAACGGTAAGCCACTTGTATCAGGATCACTTGAAGCAAGAATCGGTTATCGATGATGCGTCTATTGCGAGCATTCGTGATGGAGTAATGAACAAATTAAAAGAAGCTTATGACCAGATGAAGAAAAATGAAGTACATGAATATTACCAACGAAAAATCAGCGAGCCGGAAGCCGTTACGATTACGCCGACTGCGGTACCACTGGAGAATTTGCGCAGCATTAATGCCGATCTGCTGAAATGGCCTGAGAATTTCAATGTATATCCGAAGTTGCAGCGGATTTTGCAGCGTCGGAGTACTTCCCTGAATGAAGGGGAAAAAGTGGATTGGAGCCTTGCGGAGACACTCGCATTCGCAACCATTCTGGCAGATGGCAAGCCAATTCGGATTAGTGGACAGGATGCCGAGCGTGCTACATTCGCTCATCGGAATCTGGTACTGCATGATTCGGAGAATGGAGCAAAGTTCTGCCCATTGCATCACTTGCCACAGGCAAAAGCATCCTTTGCAATCTATAACAGTCCGTTATCAGAAGAATCCGTTGTTGGATTCGAATACGGATATAACGTATATTCACCAGATACACTGGTTATCTGGGAAGCCCAATTCGGTGACTTTGCCAACTGTGCACAGGTTATTTTTGACCAGTTTGTATCAGCGGGTCGCGCCAAGTGGTCCCAGAAATCCAGTCTGGTCATGTTGCTTCCACATGCGAATGAGGGTCAAGGACCTGAGCATACAAGTGCTCGTCTGGAACGCTTCCTGCAGCTTTGTGCAGAAGACAACATGACGGTTGCCAACTTGTCGAGTGCTTCCCAGTACTTCCACTTGTTGCGTCGTCAAGCTTCGTTGACTGAAACAGAAGATGCTCGTCCACTTGTGATGATGTCACCGAAAAGTCTCATTCGGAATCCGCGTGTTGCTTCACCGGCAGTTGAATTCAGCGAAGGCAAGTTTGAGCTTGTGCTGGAGCAAGCTGGACTGGGTACACAGCCGGATCGCGTGGAGCGCATTATTTTGTGCAGTGGCAAGATTGCCATTGACCTGGAAGATGCTTTTGAAAAAGATAAAGCGGATTGGTCATGGCTTCACATTATTCGCGTGGAACAGCTCTATCCGTTCCCGGCAGAAGAGATCAAACGTGTACTCGCACGTTTCAGCAATGTAAAAGAGCTGGTATGGGTGCAGGAAGAAAACAAAAACATGGGTGCCTGGACATACATGGAGCCTCGTCTTCGTGAAGTCGCCCCGGAAGGTACAACCGTTAGATACGAAGGTCGCCCGGAACATGCAAGTCCTTCCAGCGGTTATCAACTTGTGCATAGTATGGAACAGCAACAGATTATTACATCTGCGTTGAAGCAAACGACGAAGAATAATATTCCACTGGGGAGGTAACAGCTGTGAGTGAAATTAAAGTACCTGCAATGGGTGAGTCAATAACTGAGGGAACTGTATCCAGATGGATGGTCAAAGAAGGGGATACCGTTAATCAGGGTGACGTACTTCTTGAACTGGAAACGGATAAAGTAAATATCGAAATCAGCGCAGAAGAAAGTGGCGTGCTGGAGAAGATCATTCGTCAGGAAGGGGAGACTGTAGAGATCGGTGAAACGATCGGTACACTCTCGGCTGGATCTGGAGGAGGAAGCGGTGCACCCGCTTCCGAACCGGCAGCAGCTGAAGAGAAAAAGGCCGCTACTCCTGCACCTGAAGCTCCAACACCACCGGCACCTGTTGCTGCAGCACCAGAGTCATCCGAGAGTGGCAAGACAGCTTCACCATCTGCCCGTAAACTTGCACGTGAGCGTGGTATCGAGTTGGATCAGGTTCAGAGCAAAGATCCGATTGGACGGGTATACCAGGATGATGTGAAGAGCCACAGTAATCAGGCGCCTGCTCCTGCTGCTCCACCTGCAACTAAAGCTCCATCGGCACCAAGTGCTCCGGCAGCGGGAAGTTCAACCTATACCAAACCAGTGGAGCGTCAACGCATGTCTCGTCGCCGTGCTACCATTGCCAAACGTCTGGTAGAGGCTCAGCAGACAGCAGCCATGTTGACTACGTTTAATGAAGTAGATATGACTGCCATCATGGATGTACGTAAACGCCGTAAGGACAAGTTCAAAGAGAAGCATGAGATCAATCTGGGTTTCATGTCCTTCTTCACCAAAGCAGTTGTGGGAGCTTTGAAAAAATTCCCAACAATTAATGCAGAGATTGATGGCGAAGACGTTGTGCTCAAAAAGTATTATGATATCGGCATCGCCGTATCTGCGAAGGAAGGACTGGTTGTACCAGTTGTACGTGATGCTGATCGTCTGGGCTTTGCCGAGATCGAGAAGGGCATTGCGGATCTGGCATCCAAAGCTCGTTCCAACACGCTGGCGTTGTCTGATCTGCAAGGTGGAACGTTCACCATCACCAATGGTGGAACATTCGGTTCCCTGTTATCTACACCAATCCTGAATACACCTCAAGTAGGTATTCTAGGGATGCATAAGATTCAGCTTCGTCCAGTGGCAATTGATGCAGAGCGGATGGAGAATCGTCCGATGATGTACATCGCGTTGTCCTATGATCACCGGATTATCGACGGCAGTGAAGCTGTACGTTTCCTGGTGACCGTAAAAGAACTGCTTGAAGACCCGGAATCGCTGTTAATTGAAGGTTAATCCACAAGGTTTGATCATAGCTATTATTCATATTGTTTAACAAAGAAGCCCCTGAATGGAGCGCAGCGTGAGCTGTACATCCGATTCAGGGGCTTCTTGTTCTTGTGCTTGGTTATATGTTTTTCGACCATTTATACAGAGTCAGCCATCTCAGCAGGGCTCATTGCAACGTCATGTTCACTAGAGTCAGGTGTATTCCGCTCTAGCCAGCTCACAACGTGCTGGGCCACTTCTGTTCGGTTCGTCTCATGCAGCATTTCATGGCGTCCACCTGGATACAGGTGGTACTCAATATTCTCAAGATGAAACTTCTTATACTGAGAGACCAGATTAAGAACGCCTTTGCCATGAAGTCCAACAGGGTCCTTCTCACCGGAGAACAGATATACGGGTTTATGTTTCGGTATACGCTCCATATTGTGTGGAAGATGAACTTCAAGCAGCAATTTGAAGAAATCGCGGAAGAATCCTGCTGTACAGACCGCTCCGCACATGGGATCATCAATAAACCGTTGAACCTCTTGCGTGTCCCGGGACAACCAGTCAAACGGAGTTGTCGCAGGGCGGAAAGAGCGGTTAAATCCACCGAATACAATCGCATTAAGCAGCATGCTGGGATGAGTAGCCCCCTGAATGCCACACTGCAAGAAGGCCAGTTTCTCTCCAACCCGGAGAAGACCACGTCTGCCATTGGTCCCGGATAAAATAAAGGCATGGTACCGTTCATGACCAGCGTACATGAGATGCTGTACCAAGAACGAGCCCATACTGTGCCCCATTAGAAACAGAGGCACCCCAGGGTTTTCCTTGGCGGCTACTTCGCCCAGATTGATCATATCACTCGCCATCCAGCGGAAGGCATCGATACCAGCATTACCGAGCAAGCTGGCACTCTCCACGGTTTTGCCATGACCCCGATGGTCATTGGCATAGACCGCGTAACCGTGTCTGGTGAGAGTGTCAGCAAATTCGGCGTATCGGGCCGCAGTCTCACCCATACCATGTGCGATTTGCACGACGCCCTTAACGTTGCATTCCGGATCGGGAAGCCAGCGGTACACATGAATACGGGTACCTTCACTACCGACCAAGGCAAAGGTAGAATCCTGCATCTCGTGTAATTCCTCCTTCACAGGTTACATATAAGCTTGATTTATGGCAGATAAGAGCGAAGAACAGTGGTATTGCCATCTAATGTATAAGAACCCAGATTGGCTGGCAAGAGATAACATTGTCCGGCCTTCAATTCAATGTTGTCTGATTCAGCATGTGCCCACGAGAGTGTTCCTTCGCCTTCACAGACAACGAGAATCGTGAAGCTGTCAGGATTGGTGGAAAGTTCCCAACGTTCAGTCACAATGCCTTTTTCAACCACAAAATAAGGGCATTTCGCAAGCTTGAGCCATTCACCAGGCGTGGCGTTATTTGTTTTCATCGTTGAGGCACCTGCGCCCTCATAGGCGGTTACATTCAGCGAGTCTTCAACATGCAACTCACGTGGCTTGCCGTCCAGCCCTGGACGATTGTAATCGTAGATCCGATACGTCGTATCCGAGTTTTGCTGAATCTCAGCGACAACCACACCCGCACAGAGCGCATGTACTGTTCCAGCTGGGATAAAGAACGTATCGCCAGCTTCAACAGGAACTTGACGAAGGGTATCCATCACCGTACCGTTCTCCAATGCTTCTTTCAATGTTGCACGGTCCACGCCTTCATTCAAGCCATAGATGATGTGTGCGCCCGGTTTCGCGTCGAGTACATACCACATTTCTGTTTTGCCAAGCTCGCCAGGAGGAAGTGCCTCATAATCATCTGTCGGATGAACCTGAACGGACAGGTCATCGTTACAGTCGAGCAATTTAATCAAAAGGGGGAAACGTCCACCTTTTTCGGAAACGCCTTTGGTTCCTAGCCATTCGGTGCCTAGCTGCTCACGAACTTCATCTAGACCCTTGCCAGCAAGTGCTCCATTTAATACCTTGGTTGTACCGTTGGGATGATCTGCAATCATCCAGCCTTCTCCGATATGTCCTTCAGGGGGCGTAAGACCGAATTGCTCCAGCGCACGACCGCCCCACACACGTTCTTTGAATTCAGGTTGGAATTGTAATGGATATGGCGTAGACATCAGTAATCTCTCCTCTAGTATATGAAATGGTGGATCGCTTTAATCAGTCATGGGCATCTAGTCGCCATGAACAAACAAGTGAATACGTTTGCATATGTGTATGTAGAACACAGACCGCAGTAAGAGAAGGCCAGTAATGGCTCACCTTGCGATTGTGTCTAGTTTATTGTATTTGGTGAACAAAGGAAATTATTTTTTCTCGATTCCGATCAGAAAAGGAGAAGTTTCTCGCTGTAATTGGCGATACAGCACAACCTGTGCCTGTTCTACCGGCAGGGCAGAGGACCATTCCAATACGGCTGCTGCTTCCTGCGCCCCACCGTCATGGCCGGGGTAGAGCACAACTGTAATGATGCCTCGAGGACGTAATAAAGCGAGTGCGGCCTCTAACGCAGCAATTGTACTGTCTGTCTCGGTGATGATGGAGGAATCTGCACTTTCTGAAGGCAGGTACCCCAGATTGAACATGACCGCACCAACTTCACCAACCCATGACTCAGGCACCGCTTCTGCCATGCGATCATGGCTTAATTGAAGCATGGAGATGGAGCCAAGCTTGGCTTCGTCGTCTTGTTTTCGTATGCGGGCCTGTGCCAGCGTGAGGGCTTCACTTTGAATATCGAATCCGATCACTTGTCCACGTCTGCCTA
This sequence comes from Paenibacillus sp. SZ31, assembly GCF_012912005.1. Taxonomy (GTDB): domain Bacteria; phylum Bacillota; class Bacilli; order Paenibacillales; family Paenibacillaceae; genus Paenibacillus. The sequence continues at coordinate 748,482 of NZ_JABBEA010000001.1, read as the reverse complement.
CTTGTTGTGCCAAAAATAATGTGTCTGCTCCTGTACCGACGGTTGCATCTATCGTCAGATCACCAGGCTGCAGACGGGAAGCGATCCATTGATGCGCACAGCTGAGAACCGAAAGAAAGCCCATCTATGCTCGCCTCCAATACTTCCCTTGCCATGTATCCCGCTCTCGCAGCTCACGATCAATGGAGTTCAACACTTCCCATTTGTTGAGGGACCACATCGGTCCAATCAGCAAATCACGCGGTGCGTCGCCTGTAAGACGGTGTACGATCATTTCCGGTGGTAGCATCTCCAACGTATCCACGATCAGCTTGATATACTCGTCTTGTTCCAGAAAACGTAGAAGTCCGGCTTCATATTGCTTCACCATCGGCGTTTTGCGCATCAGATGCAGCAGGTGAATCTTGATGCCCTGCACATCCATGTTGGCGACGGCACGTCCAGTATCCAGCATCATTTCATGCGTCTCTTGAGGCAGACCATATATGATATGTGTGCACACACGTATATTCCGTTTGCGCAGTTTCTCAACCGCTTCTTCGTAACACTTCGTGTCGTGCGCCCGATTGATCAATGTCGATGTGGAATCATGGATGGTTTGAAGCCCCATCTCAACCCACAGGTAGGTGCGCTCATTGAGTTCAGCCAAATAATCAACAACATCATCTGGCAAACAATCCGGGCGAGTGGCGATGGACAAACCAACAACACCGGGTTGCTCAAGAATTTCTTCAAAATATTCGCGCAGCTCCTCAACCGGAGCATACGTGTTCGTATAGGCTTGAAAGTAGCCAATATAATGGGCGGTAGGCCACTTGAGATGTTGTTTATCTCTTATCGTATTGAACTGGGTGACCAGATCTTCACGTCTGCTGCCAGCAAAATCGCCTGATCCACGCGCACTGCAGAAGGTGCAACCACCTTTGGCAATGGAACCGTCACGGTTGGGACAGGTGAATCCGGCATCCAGCATCACTTTGAAAACCTTATTGTTAAATTGATCTCGCATCTCATAATTCCAGGTATGGAATCGTTTATCTCCCCACAGGAGAGGGGACTGTAATGCAGGTGCATTCATCTTCAGGGTACTCCTTTGGCTGTCAAATTACCGTAATCATACGTGAACAAAAGAAGAAGCGCTATGCGATTTCCATCAATAACATTCGATAGCGATAATAGGTGTCTTCATGAACATTTATCATTGTATCAAAAAACTAAAAAAAAAGGGAATCGAAACGCAAAAATAGGCCGTAAAATCAAGGTTTTCTGCTTGCTATAGTTTACACCTTGTGTTATATTTAAATCAACGTCAGACACCATCTAATGGGTATTATTCATCATAGCATTTGAATCAACGTTGACGTCATGGACCATACTATACCGTGAGGTGATATGAATGAATTCCCAAGTTAAAAACAATGAATTGAATTATGTGTCTGTTGAATTGACGGCAGAAGAAGCACTGGCTTTAACAGGTGTTCGTTTTAATGGAAATCCGAAAGTGAAAGCGGCTGCAAGACAAAAAGTTCGCGATGCTTTCGAAAAGACATTTGATTTTTCACACCAAGATAAGGTAGACTATGAACTACTAAAGTAGTTGGACCCCAATTCCAAATAAATCGAAGAGGGAATCTTTGAGATTTGCCCAAAGTGGCAGATCCGAAGATTCCCTTTTCATTGCTCTTTACAATTTGCCAGTTCTTCGGCAAAATAAGTCTGAGACAAGTATGGGACAAACGGAGGAATAAAATGCGTTTACGTGGCAGAAAAGGGATAAGAGAAAATCTGGAGCAGCAAGTTGATCTTGTTGTACTGGACCCCAAGCAACATAAAGGAAAATGGTCTGAACTGTTTGGCAATGATCACCCGATCTTCGTGGAATTTGGTATGGGTAAAGGTCAATTTATCAGCCAAATGAGTTATAAATATCCGGAATTTAATTTCATCGGTATTGATATGTATGATGAACTGGTGCGTCGTGCCAGTGAGAAAGCTCGTAATGCGTGGAGTCAGGCTGATGTGGGGACACCCCCTAACCTGAAGCTTGCGCTGGCAAATATCGAACAGATCGAAGAAGTTTTTGAACCGGAAGAACTGGAGCGCATTTATTTGAACTTCAGTGATCCTTGGCCAAAAGCAAAGCATGCACGTCGTCGGTTGACGCACCCGCGCTTCCTGAAGAAATACACGGAATTGCTTAATCCCAAAGGTCAGATTCATTTCAAAACCGATTCGGAGACGCTGTTTGATTTCTCGCTCAACGCGATTTCCGACTTTGGCCTGCAAATGACCAATATTTCTTTGAATCTGCATCGTGATGGCTTGAATGAAGAACATGTGATGACGGAGTACGAACAGAAATTCATGGGCAAAGGCATGAACATTCACCGCGTTGAAGTGATCGTTGGTGAAGAGGCCTTGCGTGAGTATCAGCAGATACGTCTGGACAAGTATAAAGTTCGTGAAGCTTCGGATGAGTCTGGCGAAGATCAGGATCAGGAATAAAATCGAAATCAAAATTAAATTTATACAAGAAGAGCGTCAGATGAGGTGAATGGTTCATTCTCATAGGTCGCTCTTTTTTGCGTCAACGCTCAATGGACAATGCTCTATAGAACTCATGTCTGGTATGAATTCAAAAGTTCTCTGAATGAAACTCTTTGCGGCGATAATCGTTCGGTGTAACACCGTTGAACTTTTTGAACATGCGGTAGAAGTAGGAACTGTTGGTGAATCCGGTTCTCTCGGCAATATCGGCAACGGAGTTCTCTGTCTCTACCAGCAAATGTTGAGCTTTAGCTATCCGGGTTTCGTTAATCACATCCGTGAGCCCTTTCAGGGTGAGTTGTTTGTAGAGCCTGCTCACATAGATGGGCGACATGCCCAGTTCATCTGCAATCGAAGTTAGACAGAGATTGGGATCGGCATAGTCCCGCTCGATAATGCCATTGATTTTACGAATCAACTCTTCATGCTTCAGTGTGCGTTTCTCCTCGACTTTGGAACCAAGCTCATCGAACATCCGATAGAAGTGTTCATGTACTTCACTGATGTCTTCAGCGTCTTTGACAGGAAGCATTAGACCATCCGAGACTGAATCAAGCGTAAGCTGATTGTTCTTCTTGAGGGTGTTCCGTACATGATTCAGTGTCATTGTCAGATGGGATAATGCTAGCTGGAAGACGGTAAACGGGTATGCGGCTGTCTCGCCGACGATGTCTGCATAGACTTGTTTGGCTTCTCTCGTCTTGCCTGTCATTAGATAATCGACAAGTTGTCTTTCCTTACCTGCCGGGAATGCGTATTCTTTGGTGTGATAAGCCATGATGTCAGCGGTATAGATTAGACAGCCTGGTCCCATGAACAAACGATGCAGTGAGGCTTCGGCTGATCTGGTGTAGGATGCAATACTGTCTTCCAATGAATCTTCTTTCGTGCCGATGGTGCAGGAGATGGAGCATTTTAAATGGGTCATTACAGCAGCCTGCATCATACGTAGCAATTCTTCGATCTGGTTAGGAGCAGGTTGGCCGAGTTCAGGGAGTTCCTCTTTTTCATTGAAGATGAGTGTGATCAGATCGCCACCCATGTCTACCGCTTCCGCATTGTAGTGGAGATCCGCCGTCTCGGTGCATATGTTCATCATGGCGTATTTTACAAGCTGGGTCTCGTCACGATACGTTTCATTGAATTCGGTAAAATGGTCAATGCGCAGCAGCACCAGCCTGGATGCATGTTGAACGTCAATGGAGGAACCATAGAACTTCATTCGTTCTTCCAGCATACCTCCGGTTACTGTTTCACGGCCCTGCAGAGCCCCTCGCAGAAAATCCTGCCGTAACAAATGAAGACTGCCACGTCGCTCCGCTTCCATCACACGCAAACGAACAAGCACCTTATCAATGGGATGATACAGTTTTCGGGACACAAGGTAGGAGAGCAGCAAGCCTGCGATGAGAAGTCCGACACAAAACAGAATGGTATGTGTGCGCATACTCCGTATATCTGAGGTAATTAGATCATACGGTGTTATTCTCACATAACGCCAGCCCAGGTCATCAGGAGCGGTGTACGTAATGAGTGATTTTTCTCCGTCAACCTCCTCCGTAAAGTAAGCGGACTGCTGCATGTCCTGCATGATCGGCTGCATAAATGCTTCGCTGGAGAGGTTTTTCATCAATGCACGGTCGCCAAAGTCAGATAAAAGGTCTCCATTCTCATTCACGATAAAGGTCTTGCCTGGTTGATCGACAGCATTCATATTCGGACTGAGCCAATCATCCTTGATATTAACGATGACAGCATAGTTTAATTTGGCGTTGTCATTGATCGTGTCATAACAGAGATAGGTGTAGCTGTTAACCTCTGTTGCTTCAGTAGAGCCAACCTGATATGTACGCGGGATGGGCACAAAAGGTTTATAGTCATGGAAGCGTTGTAGGATACTTGTAATCCCCTGATCGTCGATCTCCGAGAGGGACTGCTGCCCATTGCGCACGTTGGAACTGATAAAGAATTCATTGCTTTTGGAGTTATAGACATAGATGGATTCGATAAAAGGAAGGGACATACGGTAGTTGTCGAGCTGCTCCATCGCCGATGTGATCTCATAGATATTCGGTTTGGAATAGAGCAGCAATGAAGAGATGGTGTAGTCTTGATAAATCTGATATGACAATGATTTTGCAGTCTCGGTCATTTTGGCCACTTCACGGCTGGTTTGAGTAAGACTGTTCATATCTGTCCGATATACCTGACGAAGAGCAATACGATTATAATTGACGTACAAAATGGCAGAAGCCACAAGCAAGGTCGCAACGGTACTGATAATAATGCCGATCAGAATCCGTGTGAAGACCTTCTGACTGTCTTCTGAACGTTTACGCATTCCCTTTCCCCCTCGGACCTTCTGTTTTGGGTGAACAACGTAGAACTTCATATACATACGCTAGATTTCATATATGGATGAGCAGAAGAGCAAGAGTATCTTGAATTATATATTATGTATGCGTTTACATCAATGCTGGACAGGCTGTTTTGCCTGCTTTCTCTATATAAAGTTCAACTTTCGCTGGATTTTTCACTAGGTTTAGCCTATGCACGATATCAACATTTGTGAACGGATGTGTGAGGATGTCTGTTCATTTCATGGTTCGTTCGTTTTGTTCATAGTTCATTTCGCAGAATCGTTCATTTTCTGACGGGAAGCTTCAGTATCCGTGAGCGGAGCGAGCATCTACAATAAAAAGAGAGCTCCACCACGCAGCACCGCAAGAAATTCGGGAGGGATCGAGCCATGCTCAAAGAATTGAACAAGAACAAAATCATGTTTCTGATGCTGTTGCCCACGCTGATCTTTTTTCTGATTAACTCGTATTTTCCGATGGTCGGCATCTATTATGCGTTTACCCGGTATGATTTTGAAGGAGGATTATTCGGCAGTCCATTTGTCGGTCTGGAGAACTTTAAGTTCCTATGGCAATCCGGAATGCTGCTGAAGCTCACAACCAACACCGTGGGTTACAATCTCGCCTTCATTATATTAGGAAACGGACTGGCGATCTTCTGTGCGATCATGCTTAGCGAAATCCGGGGTAGGTTATTCAAAAAAATTACGCAATCCGTCATGTTCTTGCCGTATTTCATCTCGTTTGTACTATTAAGTGTAATCGCTTACAACATGTTTAACTATGAATCAGGTTTCGTGAACACGGTGCTCAAACGTTTCGAGGCCGGACCGGTCGACATTTATAACACACCCTGGATCTGGGTGTTCCTGATCATCATTTTTTATCTGTGGAAAAATCTTGGATACAGTATGGTCATCTATCTGGCTGCGATAACGGGGATCAGTGACGAGTACTATGAGGCTGCCCGGATCGATGGGGCCAATATTTTTCAGCGAATCTGGTACATCACGGTACCGATGCTGAAGCCAACCTTTGTCATCCTGCTGTTGTTCTCGCTCGGCAGCATTATGAAGGGTCAGTTCGACCTTTTCTATCAACTGATCGGTAATAACGGGGTGCTGTACAACGCGACGGATATCATTGATACGTATGTGTATCGTTCACTGAAAGTAACATTTGATATCGGGATGGCAACAGCTGCCGGTTTGTATCAGTCGTTATTCGGATTTATTTTAATCATGACCGTCAACTATATTATTCGCAAAGTAAATGAGGACTACGCCTTGTTCTAGAACGCCCGCAGGGCAGGAGGGAGAACGATCATGAACACGCCAATGAATACTCACACGCGAACGAATACTCGTCTCAGAGATTCGGAATTCACCTTCATGTTTCAACTGATTGCCTACAGCGTCATCATCATTTTATCGATCATGTGTCTGCTACCGTTTCTACTAATATTATCGGGTTCATTCAGCAGCAACGAGTCCATTGTGAGGGATGGGTATCACCTCTTTCCGACGGACTTTTCCCTGGAAGGCTACAAAATGGTTTTTACATTCCCAACAAAGGTACTCAAGGCTTATGGGGTAACGGTCTTTACAACGGTTGTGGGGACTACGCTTGGACTTTTCCTCATCACGATGGCCGGATTTGTACTCCAGCGTAAGGACTTCAAGTATCGGAATACCTTCTCGTTTTTCATCTACTTCACAACGTTGTTTGGTGGAGGGCTCGTGCCTTGGTACATTATGCTGGCGAACTATTTCAACCTTATGGATACGTACACGGTACTGATTTTCCCGGGGTTGATGACGCCATTTCTCATTATCCTGATGAAAAACTTTATTCGTTCGGCTGTGCCGGATGAGTTGATTGAGTCCGCTAAAATTGATGGAGCGAATGACTTCCGCATCTATTTCAGCATTGTGTTGAAACTGGCGATGCCTGGTATCGCAACCGTAGGTCTATTTCTGGCACTGGGTTACTGGAATGACTGGTTTACTTCATCCCTTTTCATTAACAACCCGGATATGTACCAGCTGCAATTTTATCTCTATAACACGATGAACACGATTACTTTTATTGACCAGATGGCGATTGGCACAGGGATCACGCTCAGTCAGGATGTGCCTACGGAATCAACCAAGATGGCGATGGCTATCGTTGTGACGGGGCCGATTTTGTTCCTTTATCCGTTTGTACAACGTTATTTTGTTAAAGGACTTACGATTGGTGCAGTGAAAGGTTAGAACGTGAACACGCTGTGGGTGTCAGGCCATTGGCATCATCTTCGGTCTGAAGCATGGCGAGTCTGCGCTAACATATAAAGGTTCACCACAAAAAGGGAGGATGCGTATGCGTAACAAAACAATTCGGCACCTGTCTCTGGTACTTGCCCTGATGTTATTCGCCGGGGTGCTTGCCGCATGTAATAACGGTTCGGGGGGATCGACGCAAGGAAGTGAGCAGGGAGGAGCGTCCGAGAGCAAAGGCGAGAAAGTAACGCTTCAATTTTACATGCTTGGGGATGCTCCCAAAGATCTGCCTGTCATTGAATCCGAGATCAACAAGCTGGCTGAGGCTGATCTGAACGTCAATGTGAAATTCAACTACACCTCCTGGACCGACTGGGATCAAAAATATAAACTGCTGCTGTCTTCCGGACAGCCGATCGATCTGATCTTTACAGCGGATTGGACATTCTACCAGTCCTATGCGAAGAAGGGTGCGTTCCTGCCGCTGGATGAAATGCTGCCAACAGCAGCGCCAGCACTGAAGGCTCATGTACCTGAAGATATGTGGAATGCAGTCAAAATCAATGACAAAATCTATACGGTTCCATCGACATGGATTGAGTATGTAACAGAGGGAATTGCGTATCGTGAGGACTTGCGCGAGAAGTACAATCTTCCGAAGCCGGAATCGTTGGAGACGCTCGAAGCGTATCTGGAGGGTATCAAAGCTAACGAACCCAATATGATTCCGATTGCGGATAGCAATGCCAACCATACTCATGGTATCCGTCAATTGACATCAAAGCTGGTTAATACAGCAGGTCAACTCCCATATGGACTGGATATTATGTATGACTCACCATCGACCGTGACGTCCTACTGGGGATCGGCGCAGCATCTGGAAGACCTGAAAACATACAAGCGTTGGATGGACAAAGGCTTCTTCCCGAAAAACGTACTGAATGTAAAGGATACTTCCAACTCGTTGCTGCAAAATGGAAAAGCGGCAGTTGTTCTCTCCGGGGAGAACCCGAACAAATTTAATGCAGATGTAATCAAGGTGCAGTCTACGCATCCAGATTGGAAACTGGCTTATTTCCCATATCCGAATGCGAAAGGGTTTGCACAACCGGTTCACCCGATCCATAACGGATTTGCGATTCCGCGTAGCAGTAAAAACCCGGAAAAAGCATTGGCGTTTTATGAGAAGCTCGTGACAGACAAACGCTACAACTGGTTGACTGAATACGGCGTTGAGGGTAAAAACTTTGAGGTGGATAATGGTTACTACAAAATGGTCGGTGATGCACAAACGAACGGCTTCCCGCGTGAAGGCATGAATGGCTGGGCATGGCGTAATCCGGAATTCATGCTCTATGATAAAACCTTTGATGATGTACTGACCATGTTTGAAGATCTCGACAAAATCAAAAAGCCGGATATTTTCACCGGATTTGCTGAAGACTGGACTCCGTACCAAGCCGAGAAGGCTGCATTAGAGCAAGTGGAAAAACAATATTTGTATCCACTTAATGTGGGATTGGTAGCAGACGTGGAGGCTGGATTGAACACATTCATGGAGAAGGCTAAGCAAGCAGGATTGGAAAAAATTCAGGCAGAGTATACCAAGCAGTGGCAGGAGTACTTGAAGTCAGCGGGCATCCAATAGTTTGTACTTTCCTTCATACAGAAAAGGTGCCTTCAGATCCGAAGGCACCTTTTCAATGTGGTTGCAGGCTTGTTTGAAGCCGTTGGTTAGAGGCTTGATTGGACGAAACCTGCGGGAAGCATCTTCCCGTTTGAGATAAAATCATAAACGAGCCTCTTCTGCGGATGAAGGACGAACGTCTTCCAGAAGATCGATAATACTTTGAGCGCTCTCCATCGGATGAACCTTCGCGATTTCCGCCAGATGGCGTTTGCGTTTACGTACGACATCCGGGTAGTGATGCAGCAGTTTGTTCATCCATTTGACCACTACGTCGAGCGAAGTTATGGGTTCTCCCAAACCTCTTGCGGTAAAATAATGGACGTTTTCTTCTTCCTGACCGGGGATGGGATTGTGAAACAACATTGGAATTCCTTTGGCCAAGCCTTCGCTGCAAGTCATTCCCCCAGGTTTGGTGATCAACAGGTCTGATACTTCCATCAATTTGTCGATTTCGTTTGTGTACCCGATAATATGAATGTTTTCTTTGCGATACATGGAGTTCTGCTCCATGCTGATCCGCGCTTTATCATTGCGACCGAGACAAAAAATGATTTGAATGTCTTCGTGCCAGCGAGTGAGCAACGGATGGACCAATTTGTCACTTAACATTCCCCAACCGCCTCCCATGACCAGTACAGTGGGCATGTTCTTGAGGTTGAATCTGCTTCGGATCTCATCTCGTCCTGGATGCTCCCAGAAGTTTGGATGCACAGGAATGCCTGTGACTCGAATTTTGTCTATTGGTACGCCACGCAGCATTAGTTTGGACTTAACCTCATCTGAAGAAACCAGATAAAGATCTACTTCACGGTTAATCCATGTCCCATGTGCATCATAGTCGGTGATGACTGTGCATAGGGGAACCTGCACACCCAGACGTTTCAGTCTGGATATGACAGCACTTGGGATCGGATGGGTACAGACGATCACATTGGGACGTAACTGACGCACGACGCTGCGTGTATGGGTATAGAACAGTTTATGCAGCGCCAGTGTTGTCAGCCGGTTCAATGATTTTTTATATTGATGTCTGTACACATATCCGACGAGTTTGGGTTGGTTGGTAACCGTTTTTTTGTACGCCGTTATAATAAGAGGTGCAACCTTGGGATTTAAAAAACTCCCAAGTTCAAGCACTTTCGTCTGCACGTCTGGCGACAGCTTTCGCAAAGTGCTGGACAGTGCATAGGCGGCTTGAGTATGACCCGTACCAAAGCCTTCAGATAATAGTAATACTCTTTTTTTCTCCACGCTTGCTTCACCTGTTCCTGCTAGGTTTTTCTGAGTCTAACATATCGGCTTTAAGACCAGAATGCAACTGTTGCAAGTGCGACTAAAGTACCTATTGTGGCACCTGCCAGAACATCGGAAGGATAGTGTAATCCCAGATAAATTCGAGAGAATCCGACAATAAGAGCCACAGGCAACAATATTAGCAATAAGATTGGATCAGTGGTCATAAATGGAACCGTGACCGAAAAAATGGCAGTCGTGTGTCCTGAGGGAAACGAGTGGTCCGTCAGGGGGTTACGGAACGTGATGGTATCCGGCAAGGCCAGATAAGGCCGAATGCGGGGATACAATTTTTTCGCGATGGCTACAGGAATGTGGCTGACCGCAAGAGCGATGCAAGCCTGAAGTCCTGTTGTGCTCCATGGAGCTGGAGCGAGCAGCCAGATTAACAAGGATACTGCAATAGAAGAAGTTGCTCCACCCAGATGGGTGAAATAATACAGCCAAAAATTCATAAAACGATTATGAAGTCGGCCGTTGATCCACATAAAAACATTTCGATCATAATCTTGAAACTTTAAGAATAAACGGCTCATATTGGCCTCCTGCCAGTCAGGCCGCCCGTAATGGCGGCAGTATTTCCGGTGATTTTTCTGCATCCGGTTTCGTCCTGATTAGTATATAACCGTTTTTCGAGAACTTGAGGTTATTTCAGGTATATGTTTATCATATTTTTAAATGTTGTCCTTTTCAAGAAGAACACATGTAAAGAACGTAAAATTCATGTTAAAGAGTGGATATATACCCATCTTAACTTTTTGACTTGGGTCAGCCAAAAAAGATACAATGATTCAACATGGCTGAAATGAGGTAAAAAAAATGTGAGTTTTGGTTTAAACTTTTTGAGGTCTGGTTGCGTTATTTGTTATAGAGCCTCTGACGAAGAATAACATGCTGATGAAAAAAGCAGGGACTTTAGAAATAAAAATCAAGTAAAAGGCTGAAAATAAGATATAACAGGCATGAATGCGAGGTTGTGGTATCACGAAGTGTCTATTCAGCGTTTAAAGATCACATTTCTGCTTCAGAAAGTGGAATTGGGGTTTTGACAAATGACTGAAAAGAATACAGAATCGATAAAGCAGCCAACTGATAGCAACCAAGCTTTGAAACATTGCCTGATATATTCACGTAGTACACAAAAGAACAGGGTCATATTCTGCAGATTACAAAAAAAAAAATTGCAGAATCAGGAAGAGAAATGCTTAAGTAAACTGGGTTTTGAAAAAAAGGGGGTAACAGAGAACGATGTTGGACGCTATATTCGTCACGATGCAGGTCATTCTGGCACTGCTAGCCGTGTACCAATTCACGTTTTCGCTGTTCGGTCTGATTAAGAAAAAGAAAAAGAAACATTATCCGGCGACAAAATCATTCGCTGTACTCGTCGCAGCACACAATGAGGAACAGGTCATTGGTGCTTTGATGGAGAACTTGAAACAACTTGATTATCCGGAAGATCTGTATGATGTGTTCGTCATCTGTGACAACTGTACGGATGGTACGGCTCAAATTGTCAGAGAACATGGGTTGAATGCCTGCGTACGTACCAATGCCGATCTGAGAGGTAAAGGGTATGCCATCGAATGGATGCTTAAATACCTGTGGAAATTGCCACGTCAGTATGACGCAGTTGTCATGTTTGACGCGGATAACCTGGTTGACCGTAACTTCTTGCTTGAGATGAATGATGACTTGAACAATGGTTCGCGTGTTATCCAAGGATACATTGATACGAAAAATCCGGAGGATTCCTGGATTACTGCAGCATACGGTGTATCTTACTGGTACATCAACCGTCTGTGGCAGTTGTCTCGTCATAACTTGAATATGGCGAACTTCCTCGGAGGCACCGGAATGTGCTTTGAAACCAACCTGTTGAAGGAAATTGGCTGGGGCGCAACAAGTCTGGTTGAGGATCTGGAGTTTACGATGCGCAGTGTGCAACGTAATGTGTATCCTGTTTTCAACTATGACGCCAAAGTATTTGATGAGAAACCATTAACGTTCAAAGCTTCAGCGCGACAACGTCTGCGCTGGATGCAAGGCCACTTTACAGTTGCGCGTAGATACTTCTTCCCACTGCTCTGGCAGTCCATTAAGGAAAGAAGCTTGGTGAAATTCGACCTTGCTATCTATGGAGCCAATGTCTATGTTGTATTGCTTACATTCCTGATGACTGCTGCGATGTGGGTAGACATGGCGATATTCAAAGGTCCGCATATTGCGAATATTTATGGATACTTCCCGTTATGGGTCGGATTCGTGGCCATTGGTCTGAATATTCTGACGTTCCTGTTGTCCATGGCGCTGGAGAAAGTTACCTTTGCCAAAGTGTATCTATACCTGATTTTGTTCCCGATTTACCTGCTGTCATGGTACCCGATCACGTTCTACGCTTTCTTTACGCAGAACAACAAACAGTGGAGCCACACGCAACACACTCGTGTTGTTCGGCTGGATGAGGTACAGAGCAAACAAGGGTAAGGAACATGCAAGCATGCTTTGTCGGCATCTGATATAAACAAATGTATAATTTTCGAAAATGAAGTTATAAAGATGTTGACAATGCATTTCGTGGGTGTTATAGTATTCAAGTGCTTTAAAACGGCTTTGAAACGAATAGCAATGGAATCACAAGTAGAAGTCCGACTTCTCACCTGATCAACACTATGTTGGCTGGTCAACGATCCCAATAATTTATGAAGTGTATACTCATGAAGAATTGTGTTGATTACAGGGATGTCGGTAGCTTGACCGGCATCCCTTTTATTTTTGTGTAACAGGATATTCAAAATGACCTGGAGGTGGACGGTTATTAGTAAAGATCACATGATTAATGATGAGATTCGGGCGAAGGAAGTACGCCTTGTCGGAGCTGAAGGAGAACAAATTGGGATTACGCCCATTCGCGAAGCACTGCAAATGGCGATTGACCTGAATTTGGATCTGGTCAATGTGGCACCACAGGCTAAACCGCCGGTGTGTCGCATTATGGACTATGGCAAATTCCGCTATGAGCAACAAAAGAAAGAAAAAGAAGCCCGTAAGAACCAGAAAATTGTTGACATTAAAGAAGTATGGTTCCGTTCCAATATTGAGGAGCACGATTATCAAACGAAGCTTCGTAATGTAGTTAAGTTTTTGAACGAAGGCGACAAAGTGAAATGTTCTGTTCGTTACCGCGGACGTGAAATTGCACATGCCGCGATTGGTCAACGGATTTTGGAGCGCGTGAAGGTAGAAGTTGCAGAACTTTGTACTATTGAACGTCAACCGAAATTGGAAGGCCGCAGTATGATCATGATTTTGGCTCCTAAAGCCTGATAACATTGGAGGAGGAAACACAAAATGCCTAAAATGAAAACACACAGCAGTTTGAAAGGACGCTTCAAAATTACCGGTTCCGGTAAAGTCCTTCGTTACAAAGCTCACAAAAACCACTTGCTTTCCCACAAATCCAAACGTGCTAAGCGCGTTCTGAACGGTAACCCAGTTATGGCTGCCGGGGATGTTAGACGTTTGAAACAAGGTTTGGCTAACTTGAAAGGCTAATTCTAATTAGTACATTCCGTATGGGGGATCGGCTACGGCCGTACACATACCACGGATACATTTATATTTATTTGGGAGGTTCTTTGATATGGCAAGAGTAAAAGGCGGTTTTGTAGTACGTCGTCGTCATAAAAAGGTTTTGAAACTGGCAAGAGGTTATTTCGGTTCCAAACACCGTATTTTTAAAACAGCTAACGAGCAAGTAATGAAATCCCTGGTATACGCATACCGTGACCGTCGCAACACGAAACGTAACTTCCGCAGACTGTGGATCGTTCGTATCAATGCTGCAGCACGTATGAATGGTTTGTCTTACAACAAACTGATCCATGGTTTGAAACTTGCTGGAGTAGACATGAACCGCAAAATGTTGGCTGATCTGGCCGTTAACGACATCAATGCGTTCAACTCTTTGGCTACTGTAGCTAAAGGCAAAATCAACGCTTAAATTGTATGATACAAGCCGCCGTACCTATATGGCGGCTTTTTTTACGGCTTGGAAGAAATCGAAGATGAATCTCTGAATGAGTAGAGCGAATAGGCTATAGTCTGCAAGGGAACAATGAAACCAGATAACTGGTGAATAACAAACCATGGGAATACATAAAATACGAACGGTGAAATAATACAAACGAAAACAGGTGAATTCCATACATCACTAAAGTTTGCGGTATGTTTTTGTTATATAACATCACATCGCTGTAACGTTAGTGTGTTAAATCGCTAAATTATTAAGCGTTTTCAATAAAAAAAGAACAAAAATATGTGATATTTGGTGATGAAACATCTGGATTTTAACACTGGTTGATTGTATAATCACCTCTAGTAGGCTAGTCCTAATTTTTCTCTCCATGTCATAATGTTCGGTTTTTCGACAGATGATTGGATGCTTCAAGGGTGAGAATGCGCTTTTAATGTCGAAGAAACCATACATTCTGCATAAAAGTCATTCCTGCTATCTGTTAACCGTTCAATTGTAGGCTGGATTGGAATGAGGATATATCATTAAGGGGGAAAAAGAGAAATGAAAAAGATGCTCAGCTTGTCTTTGGTAATGTTGCTGGCGGTATCGGTTATGCTCGCAGGTTGCGGTAGCAAACCGAAAGAAGAAACAAATGCCGGAGGAGATACAGGTGGCACATCCACTGAAGCGAAATCCGATCTCAACATCGGTATGGTTACTGACGTAGGTGGAGTTAATGACAAATCCTTTAACCAATCCGCTTGGGAAGCTCTACAAGCGACTGAAACAGAAACAGGTACTGCAGTTAAATATCTGCAAAGTAAATCCGATGAAGAGTACATTCCTAACCTGAACGAATTCGTTAAAGGTGGATATGACCTGACTTGGGGTATTGGTTTCCAATTGGCTGATGCAATCAAGACTGTTGCGGAGCAAAATCCTGATGCTAAACTCGCGATCATTGACAGCGTAGTTGATGTTCCTAACGTTAAATCCGTAACATTTGCTGAAGAAGAAGGATCTTTCTTGGTTGGTGTTGTTGCCGGTCTGACAACAAAAACGAACAAAATTGGTTTTGTAGGCGGTATGGAAAGCCCACTGATCAAAAAGTTTGAAGTAGGATTCAGAGAAGGCGTTAAAGCAGTTAACCCTGATGCTCAATTCATTTCTAACTACACAGGTGCTTTTGATAAACCTGACTTGGGTAAAGCAGCAGCAGCAACACTTTACAATGAAGGCGTAGATATTATCTTCCACGCTTCTGGCGCAACAGGTAACGGTGTGTTTAACGAAGCAAGTGCTCGTAAGAAACAAGGTCAAGATGTATGGGTTATCGGTGTTGACAAAGACCAATCTCTTGAGTTTGGTGATGAGATCACTTTGACTTCCATGATCAAAAAAGTTGACGAAGCTGTTAAGCGCGTTAACCAAGAAGTAATCGACGGTACATTTGCTGGCGGTTCCGAAAACCTGACGTTGAAAGAAAACGGCGTAGGTATTGCTGATACTTCTACTGCGAACGTATCTGCTGATACACTTGCAAAAGTAGAAGAGTACAAAGAAAAAATCATCAGCGGCGAAATCAAAGTACCTACTGAGTAATTTGATCTTCGTGTCATAAAGAATAATCATTGGGGCCGGTCTTGACCGGCCTTATGATTGCAAGAACAGGAACATTTGATCAAGTCATCATAACAATTGTACAAGGTCACTGTATATCAACGCTCCGGTAGGAGCTTTTCTTTCGTTTGCGGAACCACACTATATCAGTTATAAGGGTGATTACATGGGTGCAGCAACCCCCGTCGTTGAGTTAAAACAAATTACGAAGCGTTTCCCAGGCATTGTTGCCAACGACGCCATCAGCCTTCAGCTTCGTAAAGGCGAGATCCATGCGCTACTGGGCGAAAATGGCGCTGGTAAGTCAACGTTGATGAATATTGTATTTGGTCTCTATCAGCCAGATGAAGGTTCCATTGAAGTGAATGGCAAGCCTGTCATCATCGACAGCCCTAACCGAGCGATCGATCTTGGCATCGGCATGGTGCATCAGCACTTTAAGCTTGTACAGCCGTTCACGGTAACAGAGAACATTATTTTGGGATCTGAACCAACGAAGGGTCTCAATATTAACTATAAAAAAGCAGCTGCTGAAGTTCAGCGTCTGTCCGAACAGTATGGACTTAAGGTAAATCCTCATGCCAAAATTCATGATATCTCTGTCGGAATGCAGCAACGTGTAGAGATTGTTAAAACGTTGTATCGCGGTGCAGATATTTTGATTTTTGACGAGCCTACAGCCGTATTGACTCCTCAAGAGATCAAAGAACTGATGACCATCATGAAGAAGCTCGTTGCCGAAGGCAAATCGATTATTCTGATCACGCACAAACTGAAAGAGATCATGGAAATCTCCGATACGGTAACGATTATCCGTCGGGGTAAAGTAATTGATTCGGTCAAAACATCGGAAACCAATCCGAATGAATTGGCAGAGAAGATGGTAGGTCGGAATGTCACATTCAAAGTGGACAAAAAACCGGCTACACCTGGAGCCAATGTGCTCGAAGTCAGCAAACTAACCGCCAAGAATAAAGAAGGCATTTCGGTTCTGAACCAACTTAACCTGAACGTACGTGCAGGAGAGATTGTCGGAATCGCAGGCGTGGATGGTAACGGTCAAAGTGAACTGATTGAAGCTCTTACCGGACTGCGTAAAGTAGAGAGCGGTTCGATTCTGTTGGAGGGCAAGGAGCTGTCCAATCATTCTCCGCGCCATATTTCGGAGTCGGGTGTAGCCCACATTCCAGAAGATCGACATAAACACGGACTTGTACTTGATTTTTCAGTGAGTGAAAATATCGTTCTGGAATCGTACTATAAGGCACCATACACCCGTAAAGGGTTCCTTAACTTCGATGCGATCAAAAAGCAGGCGAAGCGGCTTGTGGAGGCATTTGACGTGCGTACACCAAGCATCGAGACCAAAGCTCGTTCCTTGTCCGGAGGAAACCAGCAGAAGGCCATTATCGCCCGTGAGGTGGATAAAAACCCTGAACTGCTTATTGCTGCCCAACCAACGCGTGGTTTGGACGTAGGGGCTATTGAGTTCGTGCAAAAGCAACTGATTGCACAACGCGATCAAGGCAAGGCTGTTCTGCTGATTTCATTTGAGCTTGATGAGATTATCAATGTATCTGACCGAATTGCTGTTATCTATGAAGGCCAGATCGTTGGCGAGGTGCTGCCAGAAGAAACCAATGACAGGGAGCTCGGCTTGATGATGGCGGGCAGCACCCAAAAGAGAGGTACTGCGCATGAATAACGTATTGAAATGGTTTACCCGAGATTCATTTATTTTGCCTGTAGTCGCCATTGTTATGGGTCTGATTCTCGGTGGGGTTGTCATGCTGATCGGTGGTTACAATCCGATTGAAGCCTATGGCGCATTGTTCACCAAGGTATTTGGAGACATGTACAACTTTGGTGAAGCGGTACGTGAAATGACACCACTGATCATGACTGGACTTGCATTTGCATTTGCATCGCGTGCAGGGCTGTTCAACATCGGGGGAGAAGGTCAATTTCTCGTCGGTATGACCGCTGCAACATTTGTTGGTGTTAAGTTTGCAGGTTTGCCGATCTACCTCCATGCGCCACTGGCTTTGATTGCCGGTGCATTGTTTGGTGGTCTTTGGGCCGCGATTGCTGGTTATCTGAAAGCAGCACGTGGGGTCAATGAAGTTATCAGTAGTATCATGTTGAACTGGATTGGTCTGTATTTGGCCAATCTTATCGTTCGCCAATTCTTGCTGTTAAAAGGTGAGAATCGTTCCGTGAATATCAGCGAATCGGCTTCGATTAGTTTGACATGGCTCTCTGAACTGATGGGCAACTCCCGTGTGCACATGGGAACGCTGATTGCCATTGTGATGGCTGTGCTCTTTTATATCTATATGTGGAAAACAAAACAGGGTTATGAAATCCGGGCGGTAGGTTACAACCCTAATGCAGCTGAATATGCAGGTATGCATGTTAACCGGAATATCGTAAAAGCGATGTTCATCAGTGGTATGCTTGCAGGTCTTGGTGGTGCATTCCAGGTGCTCGGGGTGTTCCAGTACCAGACTGTAATGTCAGGTTCACCGGGAACAGGTTTTGACGGAATTGCGGTTGCCCTGATTGGTTTGAATCATCCGTTTGGGGTGTTATTGGGAGCAGTGCTGTTCGGTACCCTCACGTACGGATCTGCAGGTATGAGTTTTGCTGCGGATGTTCCGCCTGAGATTATTCGGATTGTGATCGGTTCGATTATCTTCTTTATTGCGGCACAAGGCATCGTGCGCTGGATACTTAAACCGTTCTATTCGAAGCGTAAGAAAGAGAAGGTGTTGTAGATGGACTTGTTGACAATTGGGCAAATTATCAATACGACGCTTGTCTTTGCTACGGCATTGATTTTTGCATCACTCGGCGGAATTTTTTCGGAAAAATCAGGTGTAACTAACCTTGGACTTGAAGGTTTTATGGTCTTTGGTGCCTTTGCAGCTGGAATCGGGGCGCATTATGCCCAAGAAGCGGGCATGGGTGGAACGACATCGGCCTGGATGGGGGTTTTGCTCGCGATTGTATTGGGCGTACTGGTATCGCTGATTCATGCCGTTGCGTCTATCACATTTAAGGCAGACCAGATTATCAGTGGTATCGTCATTAACTTTTTGGCAGCAGGAAGTACGTTGTACTTGGTTAAACTGTTGTTTGAAGGTTCTGGTGATTCACCGTTGGTTCAAGGCTTCAGCAAGTTTGATGTGCCATTGTTGAAAGAGATTCCTTTGCTTGGAGAAGCCTTCTTCAAGAACGTATATCCAACGACATATCTGGCTATTCTGTTCGTATTCCTAACGTATTACATCATGTTCAAAACGCCATTTGGTCTGCGCCTTCGTTCTGTAGGTGAACATCCAAGTGCGGCTGATACGGTTGGTGTTAAAGTGCTTCGTTATCGCTATATTGGCGTTATGATCAGTGGTGCGCTTGCGGCCATTGGTGGAGCTGCAATTACGTTGACGACTACGGGTACATTCTCACACAATACGGTTTCCGGCCAAGGTTATATTGCCATTGCAGCTATGATCTTTGGTAAGTGGAATCCGATTGGTGCCTTTGGTGCGGCTGTCTTCTTTGGATTCTCACAAGCGATCCGAAACTATGTACAGTTGTTTGAATGGTCACAAAGTATTCCCCAGGAAATTATTTTTATGTTGCCTTACCTGCTTACCATCATCGTTCTCGTTGCAGCGGTTGGACGTTCTTCGGCTCCGTCTGCACTCGGTGAAGCATATGATCCGGGTAAAAGGTAACAACCTTTTCCATATCAGTTTAGCTATTCAGAGTTTTGATAAAGGGTCCGCCTTGTGCGGGCCTTTTTTGTTTTCTTGAACGCCCATCGACTTTTACATGCTTAACTTGGTTCTCGTGCAGATACCCATATTTTCAGGTAGGGACAAAGAAACAGGCGAATTCAGTGATGGACGAATACACTGTTTTGAACGATCCGAGGAGGAGGGGAAAGTATGAAACAACAAGTTACGCGTGATGAAGCGATGAAATTAATAGGTAAAAATATTGTTGCAATCAAAAAAGACGGCACTCGGGTTACGGGAAAGCTGTTGAAAGTATCGGGCAACAAACTGGTACTGAAGCGTTTGAATGGCAAAAAAGTACGTACAAAAGCGATTCTGCCACTGGTATTGTTTGATCTGCTTGCTATTGCCACTCTGCCTTATGCTTATGGAGGTGGTCCCGGCTTCGGTCCCGGATATGGACCTGGACCAAAACCAGGCCCTGGATATGGTCCAGGCTACGGACCGGGATATGGACCTGGAGGACCTGGTGGCGGATTTGGACCGGGTCCTGGATTCGGCCCTTATGGTCCAGGTCCACGCCCACCAGGATTTTTCTAGGACATTCTATAATGTTTTTTCCAATTCGTAGCAACGGCTTATCATAATGTATCGAATCGCAATATATCCATTTTTTTGATAAAAATGAAGTCCTTTGGTATTGCCTTCATCCACCATAACTTTCGATCTTTTACACCCCCGAGACGCCGCAAAGCTCTCTGCTTTGAGCAACAAAGTTTGCCCATAACGTTTGCGTTGTTCTTTCGGACTAACAGCCATCATATCGACATAGAGCAATTCCCCATGCATGAGAAAATGGATGAATGCCACAGCAGCTTTGTCTGGCTCCGGCGAGACAACAAAGGTCATGCCCCTGTTCATTCGCAGGGGTATTTCTTTGCGGATTTTATTAATTTCCTTTTCGCTCATATGGGATAAAGGAACAAGTTGAGTGTCAATCAGCTTCATGATGGCGCCATCATCCAGCTTGGATGTGCGTTGCCGAATCACCATGCGGAGCCTCCTTTCAGGACCAGTCGTGCTGCTCGTATATCCTATGCCCGAAGCAAGATAAAAGGTGACTGAATGAAGCGCTGGGATTAGGGCAACCTTAAAGGCTGAAGAGGGAGGATGGAAGGTGCTCTGAATTTTTATGCAAAACAGGTATTGACTTATCGGTTAGAGGAATCATATAATGTTCCTAACATTTAACGAGAATATTTCATCGGCTATGAAGAGGACGAAGTTTTAAGGGCTCTTTTGCTCAGAGAGTGGCTGGAATTGCTGAAACCACCACCATTATCCCTTATATACGAGCTCACCTCGGAGCTGTTTTCCTGAAAAGCACTGGATGTCACTCCTTTCGCGTATTAGGGAAAATCGTATGTCTGCGTTACAGACAACAGGTATGGGAAACGACTATGTTCGTTTGAGCTATTCGTTTTGTTATACCTGGTAAGGTCCGTTATTGCGAAATTTCGGACAAAGTTGGGTGGTACCACGGAAGCGATAACCTTTCGTCCCTCGCAAGCATGAACTTGTTTGCAGGGGATGGAAGGTTTTTTTTGTAACTTTAAATGTCAGAATGGTGTAAATTCCGAGAGGAGGATGACTAATGGGAGCTCAAATTCCAGAAGTACGATCGACAGATGAATTACGTGAAAAATGGATGAAGCCGGAGGTCATTAGCGGTTCCGAGATTTTGCTGAGAAGCTTGTTGCTTGAAGGTGTGGATTGCGTATTTGGTTACCCGGGTGGCGCAGTGTTGTACATTTACGATGCAATGTATGGTTTCGAGGACTTCAAACACGTCTTAACCCGTCACGAACAAGGTGCAATTCATGCAGCTGACGGATATGCACGTGCAAGCGGCAAAGTCGGTGTTTGTATCGCTACCTCCGGGCCGGGAGCAACCAATCTGGTTACTGGAATAGCCACGGCATATATGGATTCCGTGCCGCTGGTTGTCATTACGGGAAATGTCAATTCCAGCCTGATTGGCTCGGATGCTTTCCAGGAAGCGGATATTACCGGGATTACAATGCCGATCACCAAACACAGCTATCTGGTAAAAGATGTTAAAGATTTGTCGAGTATCATTCATGAGGCATTCCATATTGCCAACACCGGCCGTAAAGGTCCTGTACTGATCGACATTCCGAAAGATGTCTCAGCCAACAAAACCTTGTTTGAACCGAGTACTGAACCTGTTACATTAAGAGGGTACAATCCACGGACAGTACCAAACAAACTGCAGGTTGACCGTTTGGCTCAGGCCATTCAGGAAGCAGAACGTCCAATGATTCTGGCCGGTGGCGGTGTGGTATACTCGGGAGGACATGAAGAACTGTTCGAGTTTGTTGAGAAGACAGGCATTCCAATTACGACAACCCTTCTGGGTCTTGGTGCATTCCCAAGTGGGCATGAACTATGGACAGGGATGCCGGGAATGCACGGAACATACACATCTAACCTGGCCATCCAACAGTCGGATCTGCTGATTAACATCGGGGCACGATTCGATGATCGGGTAACAGGTAAGCTGGACGGATTCGCTCCACATGCCAAAATCGTTCATATCGATATTGATCCGGCTGAGATTGGTAAAAACATTGCAACCGATATTCCAATCGTTGGTGATGTGAAGACGGTGCTTGAAATAGCCAACAAAGAAGTTGGACGTGCAGAGCGTGCAGATGCATGGAGAGACCAGATCAAGCAGTGGAAACAAGAGAAGCCTTACAGCTATAAGGATTCAGACGAAGTGCTGAAACCGCAGTGGGTTGTTGAAATGTTGAATGATACAACCAAAGGTGAAGCGATTGTGACTACGGATGTGGGACAACATCAGATGTGGGCGGCACAATATTACAAGTTTAATCAACCACGTTCATGGGTAACTTCGGGTGGTCTCGGAACGATGGGCTTTGGATTCCCTTCTGCCATTGGTGCTCAGATGGCCAATCCGGACAGACTCGTTATCTCCATTAACGGTGATGGCGGAATGCAGATGTGTTCCCAAGAACTCGCAATCTGTGCCATTAACAATATACCGGTAAAAATTGTGATCATTAACAATCAGGTACTCGGAATGGTTCGCCAATGGCAGGAACTCATCTATGAGAACCGTTACAGCCACATTGATCTGGCAGGAAGTCCGGATTTTGTAAAACTGGCTGAAGCATATGGCGTGAAAGGATTGCGTGCAACGAATAAAGAAGAAGCGGCGCGTGCTTGGCAGGAAGCTCTGGATACACCAGGACCAGTCGTTGTCGAATTCGTAGTACGCAAGGATGAAAATGTGTATCCAATGGTTCCGCAGGGAGCAACAATTGATCAAATGTTGATGGGGGATGCTGAGGAATGATTAGACATACGATTTCAATATTGGTAAACGATCAGCCAGGCGTCCTTCAGCGTGTATCAGGGTTGTTCGGTCGACGCGGATTTAACATTGAGAGTATTACAGTAGGTCAATCGGAAGAACCCGGACTCTCCCGGATGGTAATTGTCACCATTGGTGACGATAAAACGCTGGAGCAGATTGAGAAACAACTGTACAAAATCATCGATGTCATTAAAGTGGTTGATTTCAGCCTGAAACCGATGGTAGCTCGTGAACTTGCATTGATTAAGGTAAAAGCTGAGCCTTCCGAACGTCCAGAAATTCTGGGTGTGGTTGAAACATTCCGCGCATCTGTTGTAGATGTTGGTCCAGGCAGCCTGATTGTTCAGGTAGTCGGAGATACGGATAAAATTGATGCGATGATTGAATTGCTCAAGCCATACGGCATTCGCGAATTATCTCGTACAGGTATAACTGCATTGGTACGCGGCAACGTATAAGGTTATAATGAATAAAAAGGGGCGACGGTTAGCTAACATATATAGTTGATCTTATGTGAGAGTGTCAGTCCCTTAACAGTTGTAATGTAACATTTTAGTGATGTAACGCTTGAAAATATAGCTACATTCCCGCATTAATGGGCGGGTGTCTGAACGGATCGGATCAGACCTGAGACGCTTTCGACACACCAAGCGAGCCGGTCCATTGAGACACCCGCTCATTAATGAAGGGTTCTTTACAATACAAAGGAGGACTTATAAACATGCCAGTAACTACTTATTATGAACAGGATGCAGAGCTTAACGTATTGAAAGGAAAAACGATCGCGGTAATCGGTTATGGTAGCCAGGGCCATGCCCAAGCCCAAAACCTTCGTGATAGCGGATTGAACGTAGTCATCGGACTTCGTGAAGGTAAATCCTTCGACACTGCAAAAAATGACGGATTTGAAGTTCTGTCCCCGGCTGAAGCAACAAGCCGCGCAGATGTAGTTCAAATCTTGCTGCCTGACGAAACGCAAGCTTCTGTATACAAAAACGAAATCGAACCAAACCTCAAAGAAGGCGCTGCATTGCTCTTCTCACACGGTTTCAACGTTCATTTCGGTCAAATCGTTGCTCCAAAAAACAGTGATGTATTGCTGGTAGCTCCTAAATCCCCTGGTCACATGGTACGTCGTACTTATGTGGAAGGTTTTGGTGTACCGGGCCTGATCGCGATCGAGCAAGATGCAACGGGTAAAGCTAAAGAAATCGGTTTGGCTTATGCTAAAGGTATCGGTTGTACACGCGCAGGGGTTATCGAAACTTCCTTCCGTGAAGAAACAGAAACAGATTTGTTCGGTGAGCAAGCGGTTCTGTGTGGTGGCGTGAGTGCGTTGGTAAAAGCTGGATTCGAAACATTGACAGAAGCGGGTTATGCTCCTGAAATGGCATACTTCGAATGTCTGCACGAACTGAAGCTGATCGTTGACATGATGTATGAAGGCGGACTTTCAAGCATGCGTGATTCCATCAGTAACACAGCTGAGTACGGTGACTATGTAACTGGACCTCGCGTGGTAACTGAAGATACGAAGAAAGCAATGAAAGAAGTGCTGACGGATATCCAACAAGGTAAATTCGCACGCGACTTTATCCTGGAGAACCAATCCGGACGTGCATTCTTGACAGCTACTCGTCGTAACGAAGCTGAACACCCAATCGAAGTGGTTGGCGGACAATTGCGTGAGATGATGCACTGGATCAAGAAGTAAGCATTAACTTTTAAAACATGCACTTTAAGGTATTTAAGTAAAATTAGAGCTTTAACTGGGAATAGCGGCCGTGCTTATGCGTGAGCCGCTATTGCTGGTTCAGAGAAACAATATAATACAAGTACAGGAGGTGCGAAGCGTGCGTAAAATCTATGTATTTGACACAACGCTGCGTGATGGAGAGCAATCCCCGGGAGTCAATCTGAACACTCGTGAAAAGGTGGAAATTGCCCATCAGCTCGAGCGGCTTGGCATTGACCGGATGGAAGCTGGTTTCCCGGCGGCATCTCCAGGTGACCTGGCAGCTGTCAATGCAGTCGCAAATGCGGTCAAAAATGTGACCGTAATTGGCTTGTCCCGTTCCAGAGAGCAAGATATTGATGCGGTTAAGGAAGCACTTAAAGGTGCACAGGATCCGTGCATTCACGTTTTCCTGGCAACTTCACCTATTCACCGCCAACATAAATTGCGTATGGACAAAGCGCAAGTACTGGATACAGCTCGTTCCGCAATTCGTTATGCGAAGAAAACATTCTCGAAGATCGAATTCTCACTTGAGGATGCAGGTCGTACCGAGTATGATTTCCTCGTAGAAATGGTGAATATGGCTGTTGAAGAGGGTGCGGCTGTGGTGAATATTCCGGATACAGTCGGCTACCTGAGCCCATATGAATACGGAAACATTTTCAAACATCTCAAGGAGAATGTGCACGGTATTGAAAAGGTACAGCTGAGTGCCCACTGTCATAATGACTTGGGTATGGCGACAGCCAACACACTTGCAGCCATTCTCAACGGAGCCGATCAGATCGAAGGTACGATCAATGGCATTGGTGAACGTGCTGGGAACACGGCGATCGAAGAGATTGCTATGGCGCTGGAGACACGTCAGGAATTTTTCCAGGCAAAAACATCGTTGCAGTTGTCTGAGATTGCACGGACCAGTCGTCTGGTTAGCCGTTTGACAGGTATGGTTGTACCTGGAAACAAAGCCATTGTTGGAGCAAACGCCTTCGCACATGAATCCGGTATTCACCAGGATGGTATGTTGAAGGAAAAAACCACGTACGAGATCATGACTCCAGAGTCCATCGGTTTGAAAGAAAGCAAGCTCGTACTGGGTAAACATTCCGGTCGTCATGCGTTCCGTGAGCGGTTGATTGATCTGGGATATGAGCTGGAAGAAGAAGCGTTGAATCGCGCTTTTGCCCAGTTCAAAGATCTGGCTGATAAGAAGAAAGAAGTGACTGACGAAGATCTGCTGGCGGTAATTGAAGAGAAATTGCAGGATGCACCTGAGGTGTATAAACTGGAATCGATTTTCGTTACGTACGGAGATGAATCGGTACCAACGGCCAAAGTTCGCATTGCGACGCTTGACGGGGATACGGTTGAGAAGCAAGCAGAGGGTAATGGATCGGTAGATGCAATCTACAATGCGATTGATCAGGTGAGTGGGGAAGAGGTAACATTGTCTGACTATTCTATCAAATCGGTAACGCACGGTAAGGATGCATTGGGTGAAGTACATGTTGTGCTGACTCAAAATCAGGTTTCGGTACAAGGACGTGGCGTGAGCACGGATATACTGGGTGCAAGTGCACGTGCCTATGTGGACGGTCTGAACCAATTGATTGAGAAACGCAAAACATATACGAACCGTGTAAACGTGAACCTGTAAGTTCCGGTGCAGTAAGCACGAATCCTTCATTGAACTGAATTTCAAGCTGGAACGCATGTAAACTGCCAGGATGATCTGTTTTAATCTTAATGGATATAGAAGATCGTTCGGCCTGCTTTGCTCCGTTCAGTGAGGTACATAAAGAGTCTGACTCTCTTATGGAGGGTCAGACTCTTTTGCTTTTATTTATATGATTATGGCAGTAGAACAACAGTGCATGTTATACGGCTATCTATTGCTTCAGCTTACGCTATCAAGCTGTTACCACGCGTAAGCATTAGGTGCATGTCCACCTGGACCCGGGAAAATCTCATCCAGACGTTGGAGTACGGCTTCATCCAAAGTCACATCCAGACTTTTGAGTGCGGTTTCAAATTGCTCCAGTGTACGCGGTCCGATAATCGGGGCAGTCACTGCGGGATTGGCTGCAACCCATGCCAAAGCTACTGTATCCTGTGGTTCACCGAGATCACGACAGAGTGCTGCGAAGTCTTCAAGCTGAGTTTGCTGCTGCTCGATCCGTCCAGCGATGCCTGCGCTGCGTGTTCCTTCCAGTTTTTGAAGCGCATTACGTCCCAATAATCCACCATCCAGTGGACTCCATGGGATGACGCCGAGACCCAGTTCTTTGGCGGCAGGCAATACTTCCAGTTCAGGCAAACGACAGTTGAGGCTATATTTATGTTGTTCGGAAACCAGGCCGAGGAAATGGCGATTCTTGGCTTCACTTTGAGCGATTGCAATCTGCCATGCAGCAAAGTTACTAGACCCTACATAACCGATTTTCCCCTGATGAACGGCATTCTCGAACGAACCCCACAGCTCGTCCCACGATATGGCAGGGTCCACATGGTGCATCTGGTACAGTTCGATATGATCCGTCTGCAAGCGGCGGAGGGAACCCTCCAGATGACGTCTGATTTTATAGGCGGATAGTCCGGCTTCGTTGTTGGGGCCGTCTGTATCATCATGCATGGAGCCATAGACTTTGGTGGCCAGCACTACTTTTTCACGTCTGCCACCGCCCTGATTGAACCAGCGTCCGATAATTTCTTCGGTAAGTCCGGAATTCTCACCCCAGCCGTAGATGTTAGCGGTATCAAAAAAGTTCACGCCTGCATCGAGTGCTGCGTCCATAATGCGGAAAGCTTCTTTCTCATCTGTAGCAGGCCCGAAATTCATGGTACCAAGACAGATTCGGCTGACCTTAAGGCCTGATTTACCCAAATACGAATATTGCATGTTAACTATCCCTCCTGCGTACTGATTTGAATTCAGCTATATTTTACCCTACCGGGAGGGTCGGGAACAACTTGAGAAAGCTAATCTCTATTAGCTTATAGGTAAAATCTATTAAAGTCATAGATTGTATATCTTGGTCAAATGACCTTGGAATATGATACAAAAGAGAGAGTTAATATGAGACGTTACTTTATGAATAATTAATGAATGAAATATAAGGAGTGGACAACCCATGGCAGACGTGAAAAAAATTGCAGTTATTGCAGGTGACGGAATCGGTCCTGAAGTCGTAGCTGAGGCTGAGAAAGTTCTTAAACGTACAGAGGAAGTATTCGGTTACCGTTTTGAGACAGAGCATGCGTTGTTTGGTGGAATCGCGATTGATGAGAAGGGTACACCTCTTCCAGAAGAAACACTGACGGTATGTAAAAGTGCAGATGCGGTCCTGCTTGGAGCGGTTGGCGGTCCAAAATGGGATAACAACAGCAAGGAACTTCGTCCGGAAACAGGCTTGCTGGGTATTCGTAAAGCGCTCGGATTGTTCTCTAACCTGCGTCCGGCTGTCGTATTTGATTGCCTGAAGGATGCTTCAACTCTGAAGCCTGAAGTACTGGAAGGTACGGATCTGATGGTGGTACGTGAGTTGACTGGTGGGATCTACTTCGGTGAGAAGTTCAGACGTGAAAGTGCACAGGGCGAAGAGGCAGTAGATACTTGTGCATATAATGTAACGGAAGTGGAGCGAATCGTTCGTCAGGCATTCGAAATTGCGCAAGGACGTCGCAAAAAGCTGGCTTCGGTAGACAAAGCCAATGTATTGGAAACTTCCCGTCTCTGGCGTGAAGTCGTGAACCGGGTAGCACCGGATTATCCGGATGTTGAACTGGAGCATGTACTTGTGGACAACTGCGCGATGCAATTATTGCGCCGTCCAGCCAGCTTCGATGTTATCGTTACGGAAAATATGTTCGGAGATATCCTGAGTGATGAAGCAGCGATGCTGACGGGTTCCATCGGCATGCTGGCATCTGCATCACTGGGAGAGGGTAGCTTTGGACTCTATGAGCCGGTACACGGTTCTGCACCGGATATCGCAGGTCAAGGCCTTGCTAACCCGATTGCAACTATTCTCTCTTTGGCGTTGATGTTCCGCACAACCTTTGGTTATGCAGAAGGCGCGGATGCTATTGAAGCAGCTGTGTCTGATGTACTGAACGCAGGACATCGCACGAGTGATATTGCTGTAGACAAGAGCACAGCGATCAGTACAACTGAAATGGGCGATTTGATCGTCGCGGCTATTCAGAAACAGGCGTAATTATATTCCCAACAACATGGCAGCCCTTTGTTTCCAATTATGGAATGTACAGAGGGCTGTTCCTTTATAATTTTGGCACGAAAAATCCTTATTTATAATGATTATAAAAAAATAATGTTTATAATCTTGACTTTGGGAAGTCCGGATGATAACATTTTACTTGTACTTGTTATCAAGGTTCAAACATTTTAATTACAGGAAATGCGTACGCGTTTTTCTTGATGATGAGCAATCCGCAAGGATGCTTACATAATCCCAAAGGAGGAATTTTTAGTTATGGCAGAACGTTTGGTAGGTAGACCAGCACCGGATTTCGCAATGGAAACAGTATCGGGAGACGGACAAGACTTTGGTTCCGTTAAACTGTCCGATTATCGTGGCAAATGGCTCGTATTCTTCTTTTATCCTTTGGACTTCACATTTGTGTGCCCAACTGAAATTACAGCTTTGAGCGTTGCTTCCGAGCAATTCAAAGCTTTGGATACTGAAATCCTTGGCGTGAGTGTAGACTCCGTACACAGCCACAAAGCTTGGATCAATACACCTGTAGACAGCAATGGTCTGGGTCAATTGAACTTCCCATTGGCTTCCGACATCACGAAGCAAGTGGCTAAAGATTACGGCGTTCTGATCGAAGAAGAAGGCGTAGCATTGCGCGGTCTGTTCATCATCGATCCAGAAGGCGAACTGAAATATCAAGTAGTTAACCACAACGATGTAGGCCGTAGTGTTGAAGAAACACTTCGCGTACTGCAAGCACTGCAATCCGGTGGATTGTGTGCAATGAACTGGAAACCAGGCGACACTAACCTGTAAACCAGGTTAACTTGAACGTTTTTTGTTCAAGCCCTCATCCCGTTAGGGATTGAGGGCTTTTTGCACCCTTTTGCCGGAAGTTATCACGAAGTTAATTAAAAGTGTTTGAACAAGCAGCTAAACGTGTTAATGATGTATTAGAAGAAAGTCTTCTTTTTATCTGTTGAAAGAGGAATTGATGGCCTTCAAGGCGAATAGGGTATGGAAACCCGGTAAATATTCCGGTGCTCTGCATTTATAATCTGTACATGAATGTGATACACTGATGGAACTATTCCTTTTCGGAAGTGCTGGAAGTGTACGGGATTGCATTTTAAATAAAAAGTCCCGGCACGTAATAAGGAGGGTGAACAAAAATGAGTTACTGTTGTGGGGCAAGTATGGTTGGAACGAAGGGCACGCTGAAGCATTACCGCACCCAGGTTCATAATGTTCCCCTGCTGTTTTGCCCGGTGTGTCATCGGGTTGAGGTGCATTATAAAGTAGAAAATGAATATGAAATTCTCGCTGAATATGCGCATGGAGACGGTGCGTCCGAGATCGATTTTCAAGATTATGTAACAGAAGATGAGGATGCGATTTTCGAAAACTGTGTAAACCGTGAGAGTGAGGATGCTATGGTCATTGTGCAGCGCCAGATTGATATGGCTCTGGATCTGCTCAGGCTCGCGAAAGAAACAAAAGACGAGAAGTGGGAAAGCGAACTTAAACGTCGATTAGCTGTGATGAGTCAGCGCAGACTGAAAATTCAGCATAATAAGACCGGACTATAGATGATCTCGGATATTTCATAACGTAAAGATAATAGAAACGAAGCTGATTTGCCCGTTGGGTGAAATGGCTTCGTTTTTGTGCATTGATCTGGAACTAATTCGAGGTTTTTTTTAAAATAATTTCCATTCGACACTTTCTCCGATTGACTCTCTTCTATAAACTTGTCTATGATAAAAACAGACTTGCAAAAGAGGCGGAGCAAAAAATGTTCGTGTTTGGGAATAGGAGAATGTCAGAATGGAACAAACGTATATGATTTTCCGGATCGATTGTTGGTTACCGGGAATAGACCAGCTTGAGTTCCGGACATGCCATCCATATTTTCGGCTCAGCCCCCCAACGAAAGGGCACCGGTAATGAAAAATAAAATCGGCCCTTCCTGTTTCTGTGATGATATGATGTCCGAATGGCAAGTTTATCATTTACGTGAAAAGGAGGAACCTGACATGATTAGTGAATTTCAGGATACAGTGCCTCAACCAACGGATGGATTCCCGCCCGTACATCTGGATAACAACAAGTATGAGAATGTACTGGAACATCTGGATAGCGGTATTATGTTGTTTGACAGTCACGGTGTATTGACGTTTATTAACGTTCAGATGGCAAAGTTGTTGGAACTTCCCAGAAGTCTGTTGAGCGGCTGCACCCTGATGCAAATGCTGCATCATCCCCAGATGAGCCGATTCAAGAAAAAGAAAATTTTACGTATTTATCGGGAAACCATCTTCCACCGTAAGCGCTATCATGAGTTGATTGATGAGTACGGAAGGCATTGGCTGGTTACTGTGACGTACGGGGATCAGATGGACGGAGACTTCTTGTTCAGTGTCAAGGATGTATCTGATTATAAACAGATTGAACAGACCGCTTATCAAAATGACAAACTTGCGATGCTGGGGCGCATTTCAGCATCTATTGCTCATGAAATTCGTAATCCGTTAACCGCAATCCGTGGGTTCATCCAGTTGCTTCGGCCCCATCTGCTGCAGCTTGGCAAAGACGAGTACGCTCGCATCATACTTACAGAGATTGATCGGGCGAACGACATCATCTACGAATTCTTGAATTCTTCCAAACCGTCAGCGCCACAGAAGACTGTGATGTCTGTCGACTCTTTGCTTA
The DNA here is from genome assembly GCF_012912005.1 of Paenibacillus sp. SZ31. Taxonomy (GTDB): domain Bacteria; phylum Bacillota; class Bacilli; order Paenibacillales; family Paenibacillaceae; genus Paenibacillus. The sequence goes on along the minus strand of NZ_JABBEA010000001.1, from coordinate 716,853 downwards.
AAGAGGTGGTCTTGCTGACAGAGAGCGAAGGATTGATGAAGGGATGCGAGATCACGTTGGATGAAGGGAATGCTCCGCTGAATGTGTCCATCGATGTCAAACAGATTAAGCAGGTTATTTTGAATATGGTGAAAAATGCAATGGATGCTATTGAGGAAGTCGGCGAAGAACATACCGGTCTGATTCGGATATCTACTGCTACGGAAAATAAATTCGTGCAGATCTCCATCGCCGATAACGGTCAGGGGATGGACCATAACACACTTGTTCGTCTGTTTGATCCATTCTTCACGACCAAGGAAAGTGGAACGGGACTGGGACTCTCGGTGAGTTACCGGATCATCAAGAACCACGGAGGTACCATCTCGGTAGATAGCAAAAAAGGCGAAGGTACGCGGTTTATGATTATGTTACCTTTGGTATATTGAGAAGAGCGGGACGTAGAGGAGTCGGCAATTGGCCGACTCCTTTGTTTTTTGTTGCCAAAAAGGGTTATAGTTAGTAATGAATGCGAATACATAAGCTCCATTAACGGAAGGATGAGATACGATGGATATCCAAGGAATGGAACGAATGAATCAACAATTGATGGATCACGTGGGAAAAGTGATCGTGGGCAAAGAGCATACCATAGAGCTGGTGATGACAGCGATCATAGCTTCAGGACATGTGTTGCTGGAGGATGTACCGGGTACCGGGAAAACGATGCTCGCCAAATCGGTAGCCTCCTCATTGGACTGCACATTCCAGCGTATACAGTTCACACCGGACTTGCTGCCATCTGACTTGACAGGGATTCATTTCTTTAATCAAAAAGAAGGGGATTTTGAGTTCAGACCCGGCCCCTTGTTCGCTAATCTTGTATTAGCCGATGAGATTAACCGTGCTACACCGCGTACGCAATCAAGCTTGCTGGAGTGCATGGAAGAGCGCCAGATCAGTATCGACGGTTCAACGAGACAGTTGGAACGGCCATTTATCGTTATTGCCACCCAGAACCCTGTAGATAACCAGGGAACTTTTCCGCTACCTGAAGCGCAGATGGATCGCTTTATGATGAAAATTCGTATGGGTTATCCAAGTAGTGAAGAGAGTGTAGAAATTTTGAGACGTACGGTGGCAAGCCGCTCTGTTGATGATTTGTCGGCAGTGATCAGTCGTGAAGAACTTTTGAAGGCACAGGATATGTATAAAACAGTGCAAATCAACGAAGATTTGCTACGATATATCATTCAGTTAACCGAAGCGACAAGGCAACATCCCGAGCTCTCGCTTGGCGTAAGTCCACGAGGGGCTCAGGCATTACTCAAGGCAAGTCAGGCTTGGGCTGCACTGCATGGCAGAGACTTTGTTTTGCCGGATGATATTAAAGTTCTGGCGGAGCCTGTGCTGGCCCACCGACTTGTATTCCGTAACCGGATCAGACAACAAGAAGGCTTGGCGGAGCGTATCATCCAGGAACTTCTGAATCAGACAGAAGTGCCAACGGAGAACCTCGCTACAAGCGGGCGTTAGTCTTATGGCATTATTATGGCTTGTCCTTGTAGGAGGCATTGTCGTTGGCATACACGGTGTATGGTTCGGACGACCTGCACTGCGAAAGCTCAAGTACAGCAGACAATTCAGCAAGCTGCGTTGTTATGCTGGAGATGAACTTGAGATGGTGGAGACGATATCGAATGAAAAACGAGTCTCCGTTCCGTGGCTTAGACTTGAAGCAATGATGCCTGTGTCGTTTGTATTTCGTTCTGGTTCAGGTATGGATATTAGCCAAGGCGAAATCTATCAGAACCATAAGAGTATTTTCACATTGAAACCGTTTACGCGTATTACACGCAAGCATCCGTTTGCATGTACCCAGCGTGGCATCTATCCACTCAATACAGCAAGCATGACAGGTGGGGACCTCTTTGGCGTGTGGCGTTCCACCAAACCGATTCCGTTGCATATGTCCATGGTCGTATATCCATCACTAGTGAATGCAGAGGATCTTCCCGCCATTTATCAAGTGTGGCAGGGGGAAGTAGAAGTATCGCGATGGATCGTCGAAGATCCGTTCCTGATTCTTGGTGTTCGCCCTTATGGTGCAGGCGACCCGATGAATCGTATTCATTGGAAAGCGAGCGCACGTACGGGTGAATTACAAGTCTACAAGCAGGGATGGACAGCAGATCCGCAATCATGGATTGTAGTTAACATTCAGGAGTCTGCAGATATGTGGAGTGTAGTTACTCGACCAGAGAAGATTGAACGGGCACTTCGTTACGCTGCCACGGCTGCAGTGGATGCCATAAGTAGAGGGTTGCCGGCAGGCTTCGCCCATAATGGTTATCATGTGGGTGGAGGTCGCGATGCAGTTCGGATTGAGCCGGATTATGGAACACCTCATCTGGAAAGGGTACTGGAAGCTATGGCTGAGACCGAGTTGAAATGCATGGTGCCCATGGAGCAATTCCTGAATGATGAAGTACGTCTGAATGAAGAAGCACAGCAAATCCGCAGCTATCTGCTGATCACATCCTATGTATCTGCCGCTATGGAGCACGAGATTGCGCGTCTGCACGAACAAGGGCATCGCGTGACGATTCTCCCGGTAGAGGACGTGAAGGGTGATACGAAGGCGGTGAGTGCATGAGGGACAGACAGGTAGCGACGACTAAGGGACTTATAGCGATGCTTGCCGTCTTGATGGCGGCCATATACCTTTTTCCGATATTTACGCTTGCTTCATTCTACGCCATGGAACATTTGCCGTACACATTATTCATCCTGGTTGTTCTCGCGGGTTGGTTGGGACAATTCATTCAGCATAAAATCCCGGGATTTAGCGAGAAAAGTACATTCATTCGTGGAGTAACGGCACTCGTCATAGGGCTTCTCTTCGGACTCGTTGTTGGAATGAGCCTCATTCTCCCGTTGCCGAATATCATTACATTGGTATTGTGTGGAGTCATCTCCGCTTATGCAGGTCTGACCTTCGAGCCAGCCTTTCATTCTGTTTTGTTATGGCGTTTGCAGATTGTGGGGGTAATCAGTGCGATCGTGCTTACGGTTGCTTCGAACCGCTTGGAGTTTATGCAGCCGATACAAGCCTACACCATGTGGATCTATATTGCAGGAGTAATCAGCTTTGCCTTCTGGCTGGTTGGACGATATATATTACAACTGGACCGGGCAATACTTAATGATGGCAAGCGAAAATTAGTATTGCGCGATTTTGCTCGTGCGAATCATCAGCGGTTCATGTGGATGTTTATTGTCATCGTCGCTATTGGTGCTTTCCCAAGTTTGGCTGCATGGTTGAGACCGCTACGCGACCGTTTACTCGCATGGATCAGGGGATGGTTTGGCCCGATTTCCGGCGAGGAGCCACCACTACCAATGGACGCCCCTAATCAGCCGCTAAATATACCGAGGGAGTGGAGAGAATCGCCCTCCGAGCCCTCAATCTTATGGAACATTCTTGGATGGGTAGTGATGTGTGCTTTAGCAGGAGCAATCCTGTGGCTGCTTCTGAGGTTCGGACAAAAAACGATAAACAGATTTTTGGATCGATTCAAGGGGATGTTACAACCAGGCGTAAAGAAAGCAGAACCACGGACGGAGTATATGGATGTCAGTGAGACGCTTGAGGCGCCGGAGAAAGTTCGAAAGACTTGGTTTCGGAAGAAAGAAGTGCCACCTGTGCAGGATGCTGAGCGTGTCCGGTATTACTATCGGACTTGGATTGATAAGGCTGCTCATCGAGGAGTGGGAATACAGGGGACGCACACTCCGCTGGAGGCTGCACAGACCATTATTCAGAATGGTGTGAAGCAAGAGGAAGATGAGCTGTCTGCGAGACTGCCAGATACGTATAACAGCGTGCGTTATGGAGGAAAAGTTCCGGATCATTCCGATATGGTTGAGATTGACCGAATCTGGAAATCTTATCGAAGTAAATAAGTCCGGAATCCCTTTACTTTTCTTGTCACGTTCAAGTATCATGAGAGGAATACACAAGTTGGTCAGAAAAGGAGCAGACATTAATGAAGACAAATCATTGCAAAATTGTAGATTGTACGATCCGTGATGGCGGATTGGTGAATAATTGGGACTTTAGCGTGGACTTTGTTCAACAGCTGTATGCTGGATTGAATGAAGCTGGCGTTGATTATATGGAAATTGGATATAAGAACTCTCCGAAGTTGCTGAAAGGTGCGGAGGAAGCAGGACCTTGGCGTTTCCTTAATGATGATTTCTTGCGTAAAGTTATTCCTCAAAAAGGTAATACCAAACTGTCTGCACTGGTTGACGTTGGACGTGTGGATGAGAACGACATCTTGCCTCGCAGCGAGAGCATGCTGGATCTGATCCGGGTTGCCTGCTACAGCAAAGATGTAGACAAGGCACTTGCACTGGTTCAAACATTCCATGATCGTGGATATGAAACAACACTGAATATTATGGCACTCTCCAATGTTATGGAGAATGAGTTGCTGGAAGCATTTGAATTGATCAAAGAAAGCTCCGTAGATGTGGTCTACATTGTAGATTCCTACGGTAGCCTGGATCATAATGATGTGAAATACCTGGTAGAGAAGTTCAAAACTCATTTGCCTAACAAGCGTCTTGGCGTTCACACCCATAACAACATGCAGCTCGCGTTCTCCAACACATTGGTTGCTGCGGAACTGGGAGTTGAACTGCTTGATGCTTCTGTATATGGTATGGGACGTGCGGCAGGTAACTGCCCAACCGAATTGCTCGTAGCTCATCTGAAAGGTACGAAATACAATCTGCGCCCAGTCCTCGGTGTACTGGAACAGTTGATGGTACCCCTTAGAGAAAAAGAAGAGTGGGGCTACATCCTGCCTTACATGATCACAGGTGCATTGGACGAGCATCCACGTTCGGCGATGGCGCTTCGTTCATCGGAAGACAAGGACAAGGTTGTTGATTTCTATGATAAATTAACAACACCAGAAGTGAATTTCGACAAGTAATATAGTCTGAAATACAGTTGCAAACGAGAAAAACATGGAATCTCCCTGGAGATCCATGTTTTTTTAGTTCTTAATGCCTTGTTTTTCTCCATTTTTATGAATAAATATTCCTAGGAGTAACTATTTTTTAGTTCACGTATACAGAATTAAATGTTATTATGTACCAGATAGCATGTGCATGCATGTGAATTGAACGTTGGTAAATATGTTTTTTTGTCGAATTGTGTAGCGGGCAGGGCAAGTTTGGTTAATGTAATTCTGGATAGGTGATCCCGGGAAGGAAAACACGGCATGAAGGTTAATCTGCAAGATCAGAGAAAAATAGGTTGGGTCGCTATATGCGGCTTATTGTGTTTCCTCGCAAGTCAATGGTTTCGTTCTTCTTCAAGCTCTGATCTGATCATATCGGGTTACCCTGTTTTGACACTCTTGGGTGGATTCGCTGCGGCGGCGGCTTGTATCGGCATTTATAATCAAAGCTGGTTGTTTCGTACGCAGAAGCTGACCCTTCGGAGGGTGTTATTGACAACACTCTTTTTATTGATTGGACTGTTTGAACTGGTTCATATCGTTTCTTTTGCAGAAGAGATTCCGAACGGAGCGATGATGGAATCGGAATTCTCCTTGATGATGTCTACTATGGGGTCTTTGGTATGTTCAGTAGGTTTACTGCTCGTGTACACCATAACTGAGAAGGAAATTGCATTACCACGCAAATTCTTACTGTTCAGTGGGACGTTGGGTACCTTTGTTATTCTATACACATTGGCTATTCAGGAATGGAGTATATTGCCGAATATGCTTGAGGGTGAAGTACTTGGCGGGATTTTCACCCGGGTTCATTTTATGGTCGGATTGCTGTATGGCATTATTGCCGTTATTTTGTTTGTACAATGGAAAAAAACCAAGGATGGTGACTTGCCATCCATTCTATGCGGTATTCTGTGTTTCTTCTTTGGGGAATGTTACTTTATTTCCGCAACAGGGGTGAACGACCTCAATCTACTGTTTGGATTGTTGAGTAACTGTATGGCATATTTTTTCATCCAAAAAGGGTTGTACACGTCCGTTGTGGACACGCCGTTTCTGCAACAGCAGGTTGCTGAAGCCAAGATGAATTACATTGCTCATCATGAGGATGTGACGGGGCTTCCAAACCGTCGTCGCCTTTCGCAGCGGTTGAAAATGATGATGGATGATGCTGTGGTGGAGGAACAGCTTGTCGGTGTGCTGGTCCTGAATATTAATCGGTTCAAGACCATTAATGATTCGCTCGGACAGCAAGCAGCTAACCGGGTTCTTCGCCAGGTAGGTCAACGTCTGAAACATTCGTCACTTCCAGGAGAAGAAGTATTTGGCCTGGGAAGAGATGAGTTTGCATTGACGATGACAGATTTCAGCACAACCGATACAGCGTTGCGGAGAACAAGATCTATTTTACAACTCTTCGAGAAGCCGGTCCTGGTTGACGGTAATGAGTATCATCTTACACTTGGAATCGGCATGGCGATTTTCCCGCATGATGGTGAGTCACCACAGGAGATTATTCAGAATGCAGATACGGCTCTGCACAATGCCAAAGAACAGGGCATGGAATTGAACCGTTATGCTCATGCGATGCAGATGAAAGCACAGGAGCGTTTGCAGCTTGAGAATGATCTGCGCAAGGCGTTGGATCGAGGACAGTTCTACCTGGTCTACCAGCCGCAGGTTAATCTGCAAAGTGGGTTAATCGTCGGTATGGAAGCATTGGTGCGCTGGCAGCATCCGCAGCGAGGTTCGGTATCTCCGGCTGAATTTATTCCTCTTGCAGAAGAGAGTGGGCTGATTGTACCGCTTGGCGAATGGGTGCTTCGTGAAGCATGTGCACAGAATAAGCAGTGGCAGGAAGCCGGTTATCGTAAACTGTGTGTATCGGTGAATCTGTCCATGAGACAGTTCAGGCATTCGCATCTATTGGACAATATCAATGGCATTCTCAAGGAGACTGGGCTTGAGCCGGTATGGCTTGAACTGGAGATTACAGAAAGTATGACATTTGATAAAGACCGGGCATTCGAGCAGTTACGTAAAATCAAAGAAATTGGTGTGCATATCAGTATTGATGATTTTGGAACGGGATACAGCTCGTTGCATTATCTGAAGGATCTGCCGATTGATCGGCTTAAGATTGACCGTTCATTCGTTAATGAGGTCATGGAGGACAGCAATAACGCTGCGATCGTATCCACCATCACTTCAATGGCACATCATTTACATCTGAAAGTAACAGCTGAGGGCGTGGAGAACGAAGATCAGATGGTCTTTCTTCGCAATCAGCATTGTCACGAGGCTCAAGGATATTTCTTCAGTAAACCGATTGAAGCCGCTGATTTTGAAAAGCGGTTTTTGAGAGATGTGGATAAACCTACAGGATAGAGAAAAGCGGGGGCACGTGAGTGCTCCTGTTTTTTATAGATGGATGCGTAATGAAAAAAATGGTAAATATGACTTGCATGCTATGGAGGATCATGGTATATTATTCTTTGTAAAATCACTGTTAACTTCTGAACGGAACTTAACAATTGATCGTCAATCATGCGGGTGTAGTTCAATGGTAGAACTTTAGCCTTCCAAGCTAATAGCGTGGGTTCGATTCCCATCACCCGCTTAACGAAGCAGTACCCAGAGCCCTTGCGATGCAGGGGCTTTTTCTTTTGCCCGAAAAGAAATATGAGGGTAACCTTTGCTTTTTAACAATGATCTGGTACAATAACGGAGAAATTGATACTACACATGAATGAGAGGTAACCATACGTCCCATGAAGTAAAACACATGAATTGAACCCCAGTTAACTGCAGACGGTTTTATGACGCAGTCAGCCAGAGCGGCTGAGCAATGAGGGGATTCGTGTGTCCAAATTCAGCTATGGGAAAAGGTATGGAGCAAGTAAGCCTTTGAGGTTTACGTGTACCCTGTATTTGGGGTTTCTTTGTTCATGCCGTAGCTTACCTTAGATCTGTCTTTGAATGCTTGATCCAACCCTGAATTGCCAAACCGCCGGCTGATGCCAGCGGTTTTTTTTGTTCAGCAAAAAGGATGCAGGAAGGATGAGGCCTCATGATGACATTGGTACGCTTACATGAAGTATCAAAAGAGTGGAACGGTATTGAATTGTTTACAGGATTAAATTTGGAGATTAATGAGGGCGAGAGACTCGCCATTCTAGGTCGCAACGGATGCGGCAAGACAACGTTGTTACGCATCATTTTGGGTGAAGAGCATGGTGGTGGAAGAATTGAACGTCATATCCCGCAGCAGGAATGGGGATTCATGCGCCAGCGCTCGGAGATTGAGGATGGCATGAATGTACTGGATGCGGTCCGGTGTGAGAGCGGTCAGATCTATGAAGTGAAATGGAAATTGGAAGAACTGGAACAACGCTTGAGCATCAGCAGTGAGGCTGATGATGAGCTACTTGCAGCCTACACAAAAGTGATGGATCAATATGAACAGCTTAACGGATATATGTGGGAGACCGAGGTAGAGAAGGTACTGACACGCCTTGGTTTATCCGCAGAGCATTGGAACAGACCCTATCATTCCTTGAGCGGTGGACAAAAAACAAAGGCTCGTTTGGCAGGACTGCTCGTCAGCAAGCCCAAATTCCTGATCCTGGATGAACCCACGAATCATCTGGATGAGGGAAGCATGCGTTGGCTTGAAGAATGGTTATCCTCATATGAAGGTACGCTGTTATTTGTATCTCACGATCGTACGTTTATTGATCAGGTAGCAACAGGAGTGATTGAGTTCAGTTCAGAGGCTTTGACCAAATACAAGGGCGGGTACTCCGAGTACAAGATCCACAAAGAGCGTGAATTACGGGAACAGGAAACGATCTACCGCAGGCAGGAGTTGGAACGAAAGGCGCTGGAAGAGACGATTCGTAATTATCAGGAATGGTTCCATAAAGCGCATAACTCAGCGACCGATGTGGAGGTGAAGATCACCCAGAGCTTCTACAAGGCCAAAGCCAACAAGAATATTTCACGTTACCATGCGAAACAAAAACAGTTGGAGCGGTTGGAAAAGGAACGGGTGGATAAACCGCGTGAAGCCACCAAGTTAAACATGGAACTGCAGATGAATACACTGGCTGCACGCCAGCTGCTTGCGCTGGAAGAGGTGAGTTTTTCATATACGGGTAACCAGCCCTTGCTTCGCGACCTTCGAATCACTGTTGAACGTGGAGACCGTCTTGCCGTACGAGGTCCTAATGGAACGGGCAAGACGACACTGTTGAAGCTGATGATTGGTGAGCTGGAACCCTCGCAAGGCAAGGTGACGCGGCATCATCAGCTGAGAATCGGTTACTTTTCACAGGAGTTGGAAGGACTTCCCGAGAATCTGACGCTGCTGGACAGCTTGCTTACCCTTCCATCCATGACACAAAGTGCGGCACGTACCATTCTGGGATGTTTCCTGTTTTCCAGGGATGATGTGTTCAAGCAGATCGGGGATTTGAGTATGGGAGAAAAGTGCAGAGTGGCATTTCTGAGGCTGTACTTTGGCGGAGCGAATCTGCTGGTGCTGGATGAGCCGACCAACTATCTGGACATCGATACCCAGGAAGTCATGGAGAATGTACTGAAACAAGCTTCAGGTGCTTTGGTACTTGTATCTCATGACCGGATGCTGACGAAGTCACTCGCGAATCGGTTATGCGATCTGGAGGCTGGTGGCACAGCAACCCTGTTTGAAGGAAGTGTGCCGGATTGGGAGGAGTCCATTAAACTTCGGGAGCTGGCGCTCGAGACCCGGGAATCCGATGACGAACGATTGCGATTGGAGATGCGCTTATCCGAGTTACTGTCTCCTGTGAGCACTGCTGGAAAAGACAGTCTGACACTGCCTGAACACGAGAGTGAACGAGCAGTCGAGGCAACGGAGATTCGCGAAATCCAGCAGCGCCTGAAACAATTGAAAGATAAGGGTGCAAGCATAAATTAGAACATGGACGGCTTGCTATTTCGATCTATTTTGCATATAATTATGAACGATCATCGATGATTACATCGATATGAGTATGTGTTCAAAAAGAGCGGTTTTCAGTACCGAGAAGATGGGATGAAGATAGAAATGGAGTAGCGGAGCGTAGGGAAACTACGTGAGCAACGGACATTTCGGCTGAATGCCATATTCGATGCTGATGATGCCACAAGGCATCATTCGTAATCAAAAGCGGACTTTTTGACAACCTCTAGAGGTTTAACTTAAAAGCAAACGTGATGATGGAGATAAGTAAGCAGTGCCTCTGGACAGGGAGGAAGCGCCGTAGATTGAGAGCGTTTCTGTAGAACAAGGCTGCCGAAATTCACTCCGAAGCGGTTCCCTGAACCTGTTTGTGTGCAGACACAGAGGCAACAGTAGGGGCAAACGGTTAACGGTCGTTATTCCGTACAAAGTGAGATAGAACGAGTTGCAGGCCAAAGGGGCCGTGCAGCAAGGGATATCTAACAAGGGTGGTACCACGGTCTTTTCGTCCCTTCAGGGGAGAGAAGGCCTTTTTTTGTTGCAAAAACACCACAAAAAGGGGGCAATTACACATGAAAGAACGTTTAGAGGCATTAAAGATCGAAGCGCTGGAGCAGTTGTCTGGTGTGAATGATCCGCAGACGCTCAGTGATCTGCGTGTGAAGTATTTGGGGAAAAAGGGTGCATTGACTGAAATTTTGCGCGGAATGGGTGCGCTTAGTGCAGAGGAACGTCCAGTTATTGGTCAAGTAGCCAATGATGTTCGGGCTGCCATTGAGGAAGTCATCGACAGCAAGCAGGATCAGTTCCAGAAGGAAGAGACAGCGAAGCGTCTGCAATCCGAGAAAATTGATGTGACCCTGCCAGGACGTCGTGGACGTCAAGGCGGACTGCATCCACTGACCAAAGTGGTACAGGAGATCGAAGATATTTTCATCGGTATGGGATACCGCGTAGCGGAAGGTCCTGAAGTCGAAATGGATTATTACAACTTTGAAGCATTGAATCTCCCGAAGAATCACCCGGCGCGCGATATGCAGGATTCCTTCTATGTTACAGAAGACTTGTTGATGCGTACCCATACGTCTCCGGTTCAAGTACGTACCATGCAGAGCATGAAGGGCGAAGTGCCTGTCAAAGTCATCTGCCCAGGTAAAGTATACCGCCGTGATGACGACGATGCGACGCACTCTTTCCAATTCAACCAGGTTGAAGGATTGGTCATCAGCGAAAACATTCGTATGAGCGATCTGAAAGGAACCCTGCTGCAATTCGTGCGCGAAATGTTCGGTTCCCACACGGAAATTCGTCTGCGTCCAAGCTTCTTCCCGTTCACAGAGCCAAGTGCGGAAGTGGATGTAACTTGTGTACAATGTGGCGGCAGCGGCTGTCGGGTGTGTAAGCAAACAGGCTGGCTCGAAATTTTGGGCGGCGGTATGGTTCACCCGAAAGTGCTTGAAATGGGCGGCTATGATCCGGAGAAATACAGTGGTTTCGCATTTGGTATGGGCGTAGAACGTATCGCCATGCTGAAGTATGGGGTGGATGATATCCGTCACTTCTACAATAGTGATCTGACCTTCCTGAAGCAATTCGGACGGCTGTAATTTTAAGACAAAATAGATTAACCATATAGAGCAAGCGAATGAACCGTGAACACCAATTTATAGATGAAGGAAGTGAACGTCCATGAGAGTATCGACAGATTGGCTGTCTGATTATATTTCCCTTGAAGGTGTGACGCCACAGGAATTGGCAGAGAAAATCACCCGTGCGGGAGTAGAAATTGATGTAGTGGAGAACCGCAACAAGGGCGTGAATAAAGTTGTTGTGGGTTATGTGAAGAGCAAGGAGAAACACCCGGATGCCGACAAACTTAATGTATGTGTCATCGATGCTGGTCAGGAAGAAGATCTGCAAATCGTGTGTGGCGCGAAAAATGTGGATGCAGGCCAAAAAGTAGTCGTAGCCCTGGTTGGAGCGAAGCTCCCTGGTGGATTGGATATCAAAAAAGCAAAACTGCGCGGTGTTGTCTCCCTGGGCATGATCTGTTCCGCCAAAGAACTGGGCATGAACGACAAATTGCTGCCGAAAGATCAGCAGGAAGGTATTCTCGTTCTGCCAGAACAAACGGAGGTTGGCACGCCAATCAGCCAGGTTCTTGGTCTCGACGATCATGTGCTTGAACTGGACCTGACACCGAACCGTTCCGACTGTCTCAGCATGCGTGGTGCAGCTTATGAAGTGGGTGCCATCCTGGGTCGTGAAGTGAAGCTGCCGAGTCCCAAAGACCAACTGGTTGAGGTTGGTGATGCGGCTGCGAATCATATCTCGGTAGAGATTAAGGCACAAGAGCAATGCAGTCACTATGCAGCTCGTTATGTAACCGGCATTAAGCTGGGTGCTTCCCCGCTGTGGATGCAAAACCGTCTGATGGCTGCAGGTGTTCGTCCGATCAATAACATCGTTGATATCACGAACTATGTCATGCTGGAATACGGCCAACCGCTACATGCATTCGATGCGGATAAGCTGGAAAAAGGTCATATTGAAGTGCGGATGGCCAACGAAGGCGAAACGATTGTTACGTTGGATGGCCAAGAGCGTAAGCTGGAGCCACATATGTTGCTTATCACAGATGGCGTGAAACCGGTAGCCATCGCTGGGGTTATGGGTGGCGAGAATTCCGAGGTGTCGGAAAGCACGGTAAATCTGTTGCTGGAGTCCGCCAAGTTCGACGGCGGAACCGTTCGGAAAACGTCGCGCCAACTGGGGCTGCGTTCCGAAGCAAGCATGCGTTTTGAGAAGGAAGTAGATCCGGGTGCGGTCATTACGGCTTTGGATCGTGCGGCTGAACTGATTCAGCGTTATGCTGAAGGTGAAGTGCACCAGGGAATTGTGGAAGCTGGAGCAGAAGCTGCGGAGAAACGTGTAATTCAATTGTCGCTGGACCGACTGAATCGTTATCTGGGAACAGATCTGTCATTGCTTGAGGTGAAAACCATCTTCGCTCGCTTGCACTTTGCATGTGGTGATGCTGATCAAGGATTGCTGGATGTGGAAGTACCCACACGCAGAGGGGATATTACGCTCGACGTAGACTTGTTTGAAGAGATTGCACGACTGTACGGATATGACAACATTCCAACCACTTGGATTGAAGGACCGACGACTCCGGGTGCGTATACACGCTCTCAAGCGATGCGTCGTACGATTCGTGGATTGCTCTCAGGCAGTGGCTGGCAGGAAATGATTAGTTACTCCTTTGTACACCCGGATAAAGCGACTCTGTTCCCGGCGCTGACACAAGGAAGTAAAGCCGTGAAGCTCGCGATGCCTATGAGTGAGGACCGCAGTGTGCTTCGTACGAGTATTTTGCCGCAAATGCTGGATGCAGCGGTGTATAATATGAACCGTAAACAGGATTCACTGGCTGTATTTGAAGTGGGCAATGTATTCTTCACTGAAGAAGATCAATTGACCAAGCAACCACATGAGATTCCGGTATTGGGCTTGCTGCTTACCGGGAATCGTGCAAGCCAGCAATGGAATGTTGGAGCGGAGAAAGTAGACTTCTTCGATCTGAAAGGTGCGCTTGAGCATCTGTTCGCCTATGTGGGTTTGGAACAACGCATTCGCTTGGTAGCAAACAGTCCTGAAGGTTTCCATCCGGGACGTTCTGCATCGGTTTATCTGGAAGGGAAGGATGGCGGAGAAGGCACATTGATCGGTACATTGGGTCAATTGCATCCGGAACTGCAACAGCAGTATGATCTGAATGATGTGTACATCGCAGAGATTGTACTTGAATCGATCTACAATGAAGCAGACGCTGACATACGTTATCGTGAACTTCCGCGTTTCCCAGCCATGGAACGTGATATCGCGGTTGTTGTGAATGAGGATATTGAAGCTGGAGATATGCTGCGCGCCATTCGTGAATCAGCGGGTGAGTTGCTGCAAACCGTACAGGTATTCGATATATTCACGGGCAGCAAACTGGGCGAAAACAAGAAGAGCGTGGCGATGGCGCTGGTGTACCGGAATCGTGAACGTACACTGACTGATGAGGAAGTTACTGAAGTTCATGCCCGTGTAGTGGCTCGTCTGGAAGAGCAATTCGGAGCGGAATTGCGTAAATAGGCCAGAAGAAGATTTTTTGAACAAAGATTAGCAGGAATTGTTTGAAGTCACATCGAATCCTTAGCATTAGAGGATCGATGTGACTTTTTTGTGATTACAGCTTAGAATCAACATACAGACTTGAAGGAGGGCACAACTGTGACTACACCTGATCGTACACGCGTCACCGTAGATATATACGGGACTTCCTATAAACTGGTTGGCAGCAGTGCCGACTATATGAAACAAGTAGCTAACCTGGTAGATGAGCGTATGAGCGCGATCTCCAAGCAAAATTCCCGTCTGGATACTCCGCGTATTGCGGTACTGGCGGCTGTACATATGGCTGAACAGTCTCTTCAGACTCAGGAAATCCGGAATGAACTGAAGATGCTTACTGGAGAACGTACAGAACTGAGAAACGAATTGAATCGGTTGAACGCCATACAAAATGAACATCAACAAGAATTGGAACGACGTGACCAGTCTCTTGCTGAATTGCAGAAGCTGAAGCTTCAAGCAGAGCAGGCGCTGCAGAAGGCCGAAACGGACAAGCAAGCAGAAATGGCTAAGTTAAACACATTGCTTGAGCAGGAGCGTGCCCAGGCAACAGAGCGAGTGCAGAAATTGCAGTCTCAAACTACGGCACAACTCAAGGAAGCAGAAGCCAAGGCAGCGAGACAGCTGAAGGAAATGGAAGAAAAAGCGGCAAATCAGTTTAAAACTGCACAGGCACAGGCCGCTTCACAGCTTAAAGAAGCTCAGAATCGTTCTGTAGCCGAACTGCAACAAGCACAGGCCAAAGCTGCCGCGCAATATAAAGAATTGCAGGACAAGACTGCAGCTCAATTGAAAGAAGCCGAAAGTCGTGCCGTTGCAGAACGTCAACAAATTGAAGCCAAGGCTGCACAGCAAGTTCAGACAGCCAAGGAAGAAGCCGAATCCGCCATACTGTCCGAGTTGGAGCAGGCTGAGGCCAATTTGAAGAAAGCCCAGGAAGAAGCGGCACTGCAATATAATGAACTTCAACAACAGATGGAACTTCGCCTCCAGCAGGCTGAAGAAAAAGCGCTGGAACAGACTCAGGCTCTGACGGATCAATCGAATCAAGAGCGCGCTACTTTGCAGGAGCAAGCGGAGCAGAAGCGCCTGACTCAAGTGAATCAATTGAATGCGGAGTTCAAAGCGTTATCCGAGCAGTCGGAACTCGAATGGATGGAGAAAGAAGCAGCCCTCGAGGAACAATTGCAGCAAGCCAAGGAAGCAGCAGCATCCCGCGCAACAGAAGCCGCATCGGCGGCAGAGGCCTTATTGCAAGAAGAACGTGGCAAGCTCAAGCAGCAGCTTGAGGAACAACGTAAACAGGCGGAGACTCGACTATTAGATGTCGAAGAGCAATTGGAAGAAGTGATGACTCAGCTCATCAGTGCACAGGACGTGGTTGCAGAGCAAGAACAGCAGCTTCAGCACGAGCGTGGTCAATTGGAAACATTGCGTCATGAGCATGGGGTCCGTAAACAGGAGCAGGAAGTTCAGACTCGCCGAATCACGGAACTGGAGCAGCAATTGGAACAGTTAAAAGAGGATCGTTCCCAGTTGCAGGAGCTTCTGCGTGAGACGGAGCAAGCTGCCCAGCAATCCCGTGATGCACAGGAACAATGGAAGCAGAAGTATAACGAAACTGTGGATAGAGAAACCTCTCTCACAGCACAGTTGCGCAAACTTCAGGAACAACATACACAGCTTGAACAGGAAGCCCAAAACCTTCGTGAGGCTGAAGTGAAGTCGGAAGAGGAACAGCGCAGGTTGCATAAGGTGCTAGAACAGGCTCATGCTGCGGTGCGTACATTGCAGAATGAGATCGGCACACTTACGGAACGTGAGCAGTCCTTGAAAGACCTTGCTGAGCAGCGACTGGCTGAGATCGGCGACCTGGAGAATCAGATTCTCGAAGTTGCTGAACAAAATGAAACGCTGGAGTCTGGTGTGCAATCCCTTCATGATGAATTATCCGTGGTGAAGGAAGAGTCTCGTTTCAACCATGAAGAGGCTGTGCATTATCAGAAGGAAGCAGAGCTTTTAGAAGAACAACGCAAACAGCTTGAAGTGGAGCTAAATGTTGTGCGGGAAGAGTTGAACCGACTTCAGGATAATTATAAACAAATCCGTAACGACTACAGTGATGCATTACAACGAGAAGAGAATTACAGTTCCAAGCTGGATGAATTGAGTACGGAGAAGCAAGAGATTGTAAGAGCGCTTGAAGAAGCAAGACAATCTTCAGCGAAACTGTCCGAGCGCTACTCGGAGCAAGAGAGCCGGCTAGCCCAGACTGAGGAAGAAGCGTTGGAGTGGCAGATCAAACACGAAGAGTTGTCAGCCAAACAGGCCGAGTTGTCATCCCGTCTGGAGCAGTTGACGAGACGTGAAGAAGAACTCCGCTCCAGCGTTGCACAAGCAGAGCAGAACGACCAAGTGTGGCAACGCCGTGCAGATGAATGGGCAGCTCAGGAACAATCCTGGCAGGAACGGTGGGCTGCGCTTGAGAATGAACTGACAGTATGGAAGAGAGAAAGTGCGGCAAGTAGCGAGTTGCTAGAGGGACTGGAGCAAGAACGACAGCAGCTGGACCAATCACGGGCAGAAGCGACTCAAGAGAAACAGATCATGGAAAATGAACTGCTTGAGATGAGTGAACGTTACGAACTAGCGGCCAATCAATTACGTTTGTTGCAGGTTGAACGTGGGATGGAGCAGGAAAAGGCAGAGCAGCTGAATACGGAATATCGTCAGTTGCATGATGAATATACGAAATTGCAGACGGAATATAACGAATGGATTGAATTGATTGAACAGGACCAGACCTAGCGGAATGATTGTAGCAGAACTGGCTCGTGGGCAACGCACTCTGGTACAATTTGTTATACTAAAGAAGGAGCTCCCGTCGCTGCGGGGGCTCCTTGTCTTGAATACTATTCTTCAACGATAATTTTGGAGATCATGCTGCTGTGTCCCGAACCACAGAAGACCGAACAGGACATTTCAAACTCACCGACTTTGTCCGGGGTAATCACTTTGGAACTGTTTCTGGTGTCCAGCATAAGATTCAGCTCAGGCACGAGTATTCCGTGATTTCCGTTTACATTTTCATAAACAATGTTAACCGGGACACCTTTTTTAAGATGGTACTCGGGTTGATCGAATTCGTAGTTGCTTGCCTTGATGACCAGTTCTTCGCTGGCTGTAACACCAGAATCGGACCCATTACTGCCAGAGTCTGCAGACTGATTCGCCCCTCCGCATGCAGCGAGGACGAGAATTAACATACAGGCAGCAAGCCATGCTATGCCTTTCTTCATCATGTGCCTCCTTAAGCGTGATATGGATAAAATGTGAATGATTGCTCCAGTCATCATACCGCAATATGTGGATGCCTGTACACGCTGCGTATGTCGTTTTGTTGAAAATTGTACATGCTTGAGTGAATGGTTCATTACGTCTTCAAATGAAATAAACCTCATCCGGCACAGGCCTTCAGAGGTTTAGAAGCATTCATGGGGATGAAAAGGAGAAGCTGGGATTAGCTTTTGGAGCTTCGTCCGGCATCAAAAGGGGTGGATACCGGGATGAAGAGGTCGATAATCCCGATAACCAGCGCAGCGAGAATGGCGCCGAGCAGGCTGACCTCAACATGATCTACAACATATTGACCTAGCCAAATCACCAGTGCGCTAACGATAAATCCGACAATACCGCGCCCAAACGGGTTGACCCTTTTGCCGAAGATACCTTCAACGATCCAGCCGAGCAGGGCAATGACGAGAGCAAGCAACAGAGCGCTCCAGAAGCCACCAACGGCGAAACCGGGAACGATCCAGCTGACCACCATTAATACAATTGCAGCGATGACAAATCGCACGACATGTCCCAGGAAATTCATGGTGTGTACCTCCTTTTATTCGGATTGAACTGAGCATGGCAACTCCAAGGGGCTCGGAGAGGTTGCACAATCCTGACACTTGTAGTTTGTGATGCTATGGTTGAAGTTATGTGTGGAAGGATTCGTTAAATAGCGCAAGAAAGTTTCTTTCGTTATAATACAGATATAGTTTGGAAGGAGTTGTACACTTGGACACGAAAATTTTACACACACTGGAATATCGCAAAATTTTAAATACATTGCTTAGCTATGCCCAGACCACGATGGGTAAAAAGAAAGCGGAGCAACTTGAACCGATCAGTGAACTTGAAGAAGTGAATCGGTTGCTTCAGCAAACCGATGAAGCCTTTACATTTGATCGCTTGAAAGGCTCGCCGTCTTTTGGAGGGATTGTAGACATTACGGCCTCCATCAAACGTGCTGAAATTGGAGGCACACTTAACCCTCACGAGCTTTTGGGAATATCCAATACGACCTTTGCGGCACGACGATTGAAACGTCTGATTGCTACTCTGCATGAAGATGAACCCATTGAATCCTTGTTCTATATCAGTGATCAACTGTCAGAGCAAAAGACGCTTGAGGATGCCATTAAAATCTGTATCGACGATAATGCAGAAGTTGCCGACAGTGCAAGCGTAACGCTTGCGCAGATTCGTCGTGAGCTGCGAGGCGGAGAAGCGCGGATTCGTGAGAAGCTGGATTCCATGATTCGATCCTCCACCGTATCCAAGATGTTGCAGGATCAGCTGATCACGATCAGAGGGGATCGTTTTGTTATCCCCGTGAAAGCCGAATATCGTTCGTACTTCGGTGGGATTGTGCATGATCAATCCGGTTCGGGGGCCACATTGTTCATTGAGCCGGAATCCATCGTTGCAATGAACAACAAATTGCGCGAAACCCGGATTCGGGAAGAACGCGAAATAGAAATTATTTTGCAGAAATTGACGGCACTTGTCAGTGAACAGGGAGAATGGCTGCTGTATGATGTCGACTTGCTGGGATCGCTTGATTTTATTTTTGCCAAAGCACGTCTGGCTCGTGAACTGAAAGCAACGCTACCACGCATGAATGACCGCGGATTCCTCAAACTGAAAAAAGGCCGTCATCCGTTGATACCGATCGAAAACGTGGTTCCAATCGACATTGAGCTGGGCAATGATTACACATCCATTATCGTGACAGGTCCGAATACGGGTGGTAAGACGGTAACGCTCAAAACGATTGGCTTGCTGAGCCTGATGGCAATGTCCGGTTTATTTGTTCCGGCAGAGGATGGCAGCCAGCTATGTGTATTTGATGCGATCTATGCAGACATTGGGGACGAGCAGAGTATTGAGCAGAATCTGAGTACTTTTTCCAGCCATATGACGAACATCATTCGCATTCTGAAGAACATGACGCCAAAAAGCCTAGTATTGCTTGATGAACTTGGAGCGGGAACAGACCCGGCTGAAGGGTCCGCACTGGCGATCTCCATGCTCGAGCATATGCACCGGACGGGGTGTCGCATGGTTGCAACCACCCACTACAGTGAACTAAAAGCATATGCATATGAGCGTAAAGGCGTCATTAATGCCAGCATGGAATTTGACATTAATACATTGAGTCCGACGTATCGCCTTCTGGTGGGTGTACCTGGACGAAGTAATGCATTTGCCATTGCAGAGCGACTGGGACTGCCGGGTTACATTCTCGATTACGCCCGTGGCGAAGTGAAGGAAGAGGATCAACGGATCGAGCACATGATTGCTTCTCTTGAAGAGAACCGTCTTACGGCTGAACAAGAGCGTGAGAAGGCAGAGAGCTTGCGCCAGGACATGGAGAAATTACGCAGTCGTCATCAGACGGAACTGGAAAAGCTGGAACAGCAGCGTGATCGTCGGATTGAAAAAGCAGAAGATGATGCACGTAATATTGTGGACAAGGCTCGTGCCGAAGCGGAGAAGATTATCGCAGATCTTCGTCTGTTGGCTATGGAAGAAGGTGCTTCCGTGAAGGAGCACAAACTTATTGCCGCCCGTAAACAGCTGGATGAAGCTGAACCGGAGAAGCGCCGGAAGACCGTCAAGAAGACGGCAGCAGCACCGAAAACGCGTGCCATCGGTCCTGGTGATGAAGTGCTGGTCTATAGTTTGAATCAAAAAGGCCATGTTGTGGAGATGTCGGGTAGCAAAGACGCCATGGTGCAGCTGGGGATCATGAAAATGAAAGTATCTCTGGATGACCTGGAACTGCAGCAATCTGCTCCCGCAGCCAAACCGAAGCAAAAACCGGTAACTGGCATGAAGCGCACGCGTGATGACAACGTGAAGAGTGAACTGGATCTGCGTGGCACCAACCTAGAAGAAGCTCTGATGGAGACAGACCGTTTCATTGATGAAGCTTTCCTTGCCAACTTGGGCCAAGTGTATATTATTCACGGTAAAGGTACAGGAATTTTGCGTTCCGGTATTCAGGATTACCTGCGTAAGCATAAACATATTAAAAGTTACCGGCTGGGCAATTACGGAGAAGGCGGGAACGGTGTGACCGTCGCAGAATTGGAATAGCCGGACCATGAATCAATGATATTCTGCGGCCTTATGCATGAAGGTCGCAGATGTGGAGAGGGGAACGGTGCGTGAAAGAAAGCGTCGACCAATTGCTGTCTCATCCCTTGGGGATGGTACTCGGTTTTTTCTCGGTAGCGATTATGGAGCTGCTTGTGTTTCTGGCTTGCTTCGAACTGGTGACCAAATATAAATGCTGGACTGAGATCAAGAAGGGCAATGTGGCCGTTGCGATGGCCACTGGAGGCAAGATTTTCGGGATCTGTAACGTACTGCGTTTCTGCATACAGGCTAAATCTTCGGTGTATGAAGCCATGACGTGGTCGTTTGTCGGATTTATCCTTCTGCTTGTTGCCTATTTTTTGTTCGAATTCCTCACACCCGTGTTCTCCATTGATAAGGAGATCGAAGCGGATAACCGAGCTGTCGGATTGATATCCATGATTATTTCCGTCTCGTTGTCGTTTGTTATTGGCGCGAGCATTATCTAGGGGGACCGGTCATGAAAATATTGATACGGATTCTGTTTGCGGCATCGATTGTGTTCTTTGCCATTGGAGTCATCTATGTAATGAATACATGATTATATGAAAGAGAAAGGTTGATCAATATGGAAACAACAGTATGCCCTTGGTGTCAGACGGAGATTGTATGGGATGAGGAGCTCGGTCCTGAAGAAGAGTGTCCTTATTGCCACAATGAGTTAAAAGGATATCGTACGCTAAATATTAACATCGATGATGAAGAGAATGAAACTGAGGATGACATCTATGATGTAGACGATGTAACGAACGAGAAACAGACTACGGATCTTTCTGATCTGTGGGGTGATGAAGTCGAACTCAAATTGCCGGAGTTGCGAACGTTAACCAAATACGCGGATGAAGGTAATGATCTCATTCAGTATGAACAAGGTGTACAGAAGCAACTTGATCATCAGGAAGAAGTACCAGAGTGCCCGAATTGCCGGGAATTCATGATTCTCGCAGGTACACAAGCTGCAACGCAGGATAACTTCACACCAGTTGCTAACGCTGCTTCAGGTGAAGGGTCACTATTGTCCACACCTTTTAAGGTGCTAACCTATGTGTGCTCTGGATGTTTCCAAGTTCAATACAGTCTGTCTGAGAATGATCGTCTGCGTCTGATCCAGAATCTAAGTACGCAGAAATAAGCATTCTGGAGATTTAAACTAATTTCATAGCAATCCTGAAGATTCATCATGTTTTCCTCTTGCTTGGGGCACGTTAACCCTGAGACCTACCTGTGTACAGTTCACTTCAGGTGGATTAAGGAGGAGCAGATGAAGATTACTTTAGGCCGACAATCCATTCTGCTTTTGGGCGTGAATGGATTGTTTGCGTTAGCCGGAGCATTGTCAGGAACCTTTTTGAATGTGTTTCTGTGGAAAAGCCGTCCGGATTATGCCATGTTAGGTTGGTTTACCATCAGTCAGCAACTGGCTATTGGACTCACGTTCTGGCTTGCTGGCAAATGGGTTAAGGAACACAATAAAATGAGTGCGTTACGACTGGGTACTGCGCTGTCCGGCCTTTTCTATATGATTGTCCTCTGGGCTGGATCCAAAGCTGTAGACTGGATTTGGCCTTTGGGCATACTGCTGGGTTGTTCGCTCGGGTTATTCTGGATCGCATTTAATGTCGTGTATTTTGAAATAACGGATCGGGCAAACAGGGATCTATTCAATGGCTGGGTTGGGTTACTTGGCTCGATGACAGGAATTATAGGTCCTTGGTTCTCCGGTCTTATTATTACCCGTATGACAGACAACACGGGGTATCGGTTTATATTTACGATATCGCTCGTCATTTATGTCATAGCGGTAGTCTTCAGTTTTTTTCTCAAGAAAAGAAAGGTGAGCGGTACATACCGGTGGTCGGAGCCCTGGACACAGCTATCCCAACCGGATAGTCCCTGGAGAACCTTGGCTTTGGGTTTGTTCGCTCAGGGTGCGCGTGAGGGTGTCTTTGCCTTCTTGATTGCACTGCTTGTCTACGTGGCTACAGCACAGGAGTACAAATTGGGGCAGTTCTCACTCATCACCTCAGCCGTGGCATTAGTAAGTTATTGGGCAGCAGGGAAATGGTTTAAACCGCAGTATAGATCGAGAGGCATGTTCATCGGTGCCCTGATTCTGCTGGTGGTGCTCCTTCCTCTTCTCTGGAAAGTCACCTATGGTACGTTGTTAATCATGGGGATTGGGAGTGCTGTCGCAATGCCACTATATGTATTGCCAATGATATCAGCGGGATTCGACATGATGGGCACGAGTGGCGAAAATGTGGAGAAAAGGGTTGAACTTGTCGTTTTGAGAGAGTTATGCCTGATGCTTGGCAGGCTTTTTGGATTGGCCGTATTTATTGTAACGGTCATGAATGCTCCGTCTCTACGCATGTTAACCTGGCTTATTATTGTCCTCGGTGCTTTTCCGCTAATCGGCTGGATCTTTATGCACAAATTATTGAATCGAACGGAAGGGCAAGAGCCGTCCACATAGAGGGCCATCAATATATAGGTTTTTAACCAAAAGGGTACAGTTCCGGGAAAGTTATCTCTTTCCTGGGACTGTACCCTTAATGATTTATAACTCATACCTAGTTCATTTACAGCTCAAATCGGATGTTATACAGGAGAGGGTTTACTTGTACGTGTGAGTGAGAATAGATCCATATCAGGATTCTGCTTGCCAGTAATGGCATCTGCAATCAGGGAAGCAGCAATCATGCTGTACACCGTTCCGTTACCTCCATACCCTTCCACAAAGTAAGAATGCGGATAATCGGGATGTGTACCGATCAGTGGTAGACCATCATTCGTATTACCAAACACGGCACCCCAGGCATAATCGACTTCAAGACCATCTAGAGGGAAGTAGGAACGGACCTCTTCCAGAAGTGTATCTCCCCGGTGTTTTGCCCGAATTTCCCGTTGATCCTCCGGAGGTATTTCTTCATCCAAACCGCCTGCGATAATTCTTCCATCCGGTGTTGTTCGCATATACAAATATGGGCGTGCTGTCTCCCAAATCATGCTGTGCTCAAACCATTCCTTAAGATCAGGCAACGGTTTGGTAGCAATGGCATAAGTCGTCTTCAGATAGGCTCCGCGATCCTTTTTGATATCCTGTGTCTCGTAACCGGCAGCAAATATGACCTTGTTGGCACGGATTTTAACGTTGGAAGTGTGGCATACTACACCATCTTCAACGTAATCACAGTGTACCATTTCGGTCTGACCATAGATTCGGGCCCCACGCTTATTGGCAGATTCAAATAAGGCATGAACGAATCGATAGGGATTCACTTCCGCATCTCCCATCGTATACAGTGCAGCTGGTTTGCTGAAGGGGAAGTGTGTTTTTATTTTGTCGGTATTCCACAGTTCGGCTTCAAAGCCGTAGCGCTTCAGCGTCTGATATTCTTCCTCCAATAGGGCAACATCATCTTCACTGCTTGCAAAACAAAGACTTGTTCGTGGAATAAACCAAGGATCCGTATCCAACGTGTCTGCTATTTGAGTAAGTTGTTTCATGGCTTCCCGGCAAAGTTCATAAAATCGTACGCCTTTTGCTTCGCCAAAGGTGTTGATACATGAAGTTAGGGTCTTGTCATTCGTGTATTGCAAGAGACCTGTATTGGCAGAGCTACTGCCTTGGGCAATATCTCGCTTATCAATAACAACTGTGTTCACACCCTGCTCTGTGAGTAGTTTGGAAGTTAGCGCGCCTCCCATACCACCGCCAATGATAAGGCAGTCACACGAGATGTCTTCTCGAAGAGCAGGATAATTGAAAGTTGAATTAAAAGTGGAAGGCCAGAACGGTGTGCCATAGACCAGATCCATCAGAAACATCTCCTTAATGATTTATATTTGTATACTTTTGTGTGACCGGGCTAACAATAATTGCGCATAAACTTTATGCCGAGGAGGCCACCGAAATGCAGAATCAAGCTATGCAAGCGCTGAGTCCCAAGGAATTGAACTACATTGCGGACTCGATCACCAATGAAGAACTGCTGATCAAGCAGTGTGCAGCCACAGCTTCCATCACACATAACCCACAAATTCAACAGGCACTGAATCACTATGTTCGCTCACATGAACAGCATCTGAATACCCTTGTCAATGCGCTGCAGCAACATCAATCTCTTGCACCGGCACAAGTTCAGTAACTGAAGTCAACTCTAACTGTATAGGAGGAAAACGCATGTATTCTCAATCTTTATCATCTAATGGCGCTTTTATGCAGGAGCAGGATCTGCTGAAGTCGATTCTTGCAGATTTAAGACGAACCTCGCGCGAATATACGACTGCGACAACGGAAGCTGCCTGCCCCATGACACGCCGAATGTTCACAGATTTAACAAATGACACCCTAAGATTACAAGGGGAACTGTTCAATCTGATGCAGCAAAACAACATGTATTCTGTCTCGTCCAAGGCACTTCGTCAAGACGTGGACAAGCAAATCCAGTCTGCACACCAGACGCAACAGAAGTGTCAGCAATTCATCCAGGAAAAGAACACGCAGAACAGTTCATATAGCCAAGCTCCTAATGTGCCTCAGCATCAGCCGAATTACGGTAACCCTTATTACATGTAACCTGTGTAAAAGAGGTTTGAAGCACTTGGCTAACCAAGACCATACCACCGCTTGCCTGAATTCAGGGCAGGCGGTCTTTTGTCTTTGCATCAACGTTAAATTCATGTAATATAAGTATTAATTCATTTTCAGGAACCTGGATGACGCTGGAGGGAAAACCATGAAAGATTTGAACGATCTGCAATTAAAAGTTCTGGATCTGCTGAAGGAAGACGCGAGAAGGACTCCCGCACTGCTGTCGACGCTGCTGGGGGAGTCGGAAGACAAGATCAAGAACGCCGTGGCACAGCTTGAACAAGACCACGTCATCGTGAAATACGCAACCGTCGTGAACTGGAGCAAAATAGATGATGAGAAAGTAACAGCCCTGATTGAGGTGCAGATCACGCCGGAGCGTGGTCGTGGCTTTGAAGGGATTGCCGAACGAATTTATCTCTATCCGCAAGTGAAATCCGTATATCTCATGTCAGGTGCATACGATCTGCTCGTTGAAGTAGAAGGTGGCAACCTGCGTGAAGTCGCTAATTTTGTGTCGGAGAAATTGTCTCCGATTGACTCTGTGCTTTCAACCAAAACGAATTTTATTCTTAAAAAATATAAGCAGGACGGGATTATCTTTGAAGACCATCAGGAAGACAACCGTCTCATGATCTCGCCGTAAAGGAAGATGTGTCATGATAGTGAATGAACAGACAACCGGAAACAACAAGAATATGACGTCTTATCTGGCACCTCTCGTGCAACAGATACCTCCATCCGGAATCCGCAAATTTTTCGATCTGGTTGGAGACAACAAGGATATAATCACTTTGGGTGTGGGTGAACCTGACTTTGTTACACCTTGGCATATGCGTGAAGCCTGTGTATACTCGCTGGAAAGAGGTATGACCAGCTACACATCCAACGCAGGCATGCCGAAGCTGAGAGAAGCCATCAGCGATTATCTGGATACTCAGTTTGATACCAAATACGATCCCAAGGATGAGATTATTGTTACCGTGGGTGGCAGTGAAGCGATTGACTTGGCTTTGCGTGCATTAATCGTACCCGGCGACGAGATTCTCATTCCTGAACCTTCTTACGTGGCTTATTCACCAATCGCTTCCATCGGTGGAGGTATACCGGTCGGTGTTGAAACCTATGCGAAAGATCAGTTCAAGTTAACGGCCGAAGCACTTGAAGCTGGCATCACACCGAAGTCGAAGGTGGTTATTCTGTGTTATCCGAGTAATCCCACAGGAGCCATTATGACGTATGAAGAGTGGCTGCCTATTGCTGAAGTAATCAAAAAGCATGATCTGATTGTGATCGCTGATGAAATTTACGCTGAATTAACGTATACGCAAAAGCATGTCAGCTTTGCAGCTATTCCGGACATGAAGGAGCGGACCATTCTGGTAAGCGGATTTTCCAAGGCTTTTGCAATGACAGGATGGCGGATCGGGTACATGTGTGGTCATCCTGAACTTATTGCAGCCATGCTCAAAATCCATCAGTATACGGTAATGTGTGCGCCGGCCATGGGCCAAGTTGCTGCACTTGAGGCATTGACGAACGGTTTGGGTGAGAAAGACCGGATGGTAGAATCGTATAATCAACGCAGACGTTTGATTGTGCAGGGATTCCGGGATATTGGACTCGATTGTCATGAACCTCAGGGCGCATTCTATGCATTTCCGAGTATTCAAAAGACAGGCATGAGTTCCGACCTGTTTGCGGAGCGATTGTTAACGGAGAATAAAGTTGCTGCTGTTCCTGGGAATGTTTTTGGTCCTCAGGGTGAAGGCTTCTTGCGCTGCTCGTATGCTACTTCCGTAACCCAATTGAATGAAGCTTTGGAACGAATCGGAAACTTTGTTTACAAACTTCAAAAAGAGGGTTAATACTAAAGTAGAATCTTTTAACAGATGTGACATTGTTAACATTGGAAAAAAATAACTTTCTTTTACAAAATATTGTGATATAATTTCAATTTGAAATAAGTTTTCATATATTTGGAAACCATTTTTCCAAGGAGGGGTTGGCTTTGTTTTGTGTTGAATATGATTTATCGACTAATCGTGGGCACTATCTGGCAGAAGGCGATCATGGCGACCGATGGTCGGTGAAACCTGATAACGCATCTTTGCATGACATTTCCTTGGAAGATGAGATTCATATGCTTCGTCGCAAGATGGAACAGATCTTCCTCGAAGAGAAATCATTCACATCCGATATAGTAATTGAAATCAGCAGTTTGCTGGATCTAAAGATTAATGAATACATGAAGGCTAACCCGATTAAAGGAAAATAACGTTTTCGTTGAATTGAAACGTTTCATTTTATTGAGTTAGAAAGGAGACCTGAGAGGGTCTTCTTTTTTTGTGTGTAAAGCAAGGGTGATCCCCCGATAAGACAGCTTATTTTTTTGCGTGGAACAATTGTGATATATTGGACATAGGAGACTAAAGGGGGAACTGGAATGAAAAGATTTTGGGGGCTTACTGCGATCATTTCTATTGTTTTTCTGCTTGCGGGTTGTGGTGGTAAAGATGGTTTTTCCATTTTCATTATCGATAACCAAGGAAATCCATCTGTAATCTCAGAGCAGTTGCAGGCTAATCTGCAACAGAAACTGGGCGAGGAACCTAAGGTGGAAGTGATCACCAGTGCGATGTATGATGTTCAGAAAATTATGGTAGAGTATGCGGCTGGCGGACATGATATCTTCATCTTGCCTGAATCCGACATGAAACAATACGGAAGTAATGGCTCCAACATTCCGCTGGATGATACCTTTGATCCAAAGAAGTTTGAACGGGGTGTATTTGAGGGTGGTGTATTGGTAGAGAAAGGTGAAGGAGATGAAGGTACAGATCTCAAGCAAGAATCACATCTGTATGGCATTCCGCTCGAAGATATGAAAATGTTTAAAGATGTAGAATATGCTGCGAGCAATTTGTTCGCCACCATTCCGGTATCCACGTCTAATGTCGAAGAATCCAAGAAAGTGCTGAAGGCGCTGACAGAGTAGAGAAAATACAGAATGGCTATGGAAGGAGGGAAGCGGATTGCTGATTACGGTCACAGGCGGCATAGGTAGTGGTAAAACCCGGTTTGCCCTCAATTACGCAGCCGGGATTAGCCGAGAGGGCGTATATTTATCCACTGGTGATCATGATCCCGTTATTCCCGAATTACCATCCGCTCATTATCGTGCCATTCATGCCGGGAACGGTCAGCAACTGACAGAGGTGATCACCCAGATTAATCGGGAATCCAATCTGTTTTTGGCGGATCAGCGAATTGTAATTGTGGACAGTTTGACCTCATGGATGGCTGCCGGTTTCAGGGCAACGGATGATCTGAATCATCAGCGTTCAGAGACTCAGCTTTTGCTCGATGCATTGTTGTCTTATCAGGGGAAGTTGCTTGTGATTACGAATGAAATGCATGGCACATTACATCCTACCGAGGAAGAACGGATTTTTACAGCGAGAATGGCCTCGGTTAACCGGATGCTGCAGATCCATGCTGAAAAGATGTACATGCTGGTATCCGGTCTGGCTATTGATCTGAAGGGTCAGGCAATGCGGTATGAAGACGAACGGTAACGAGATGATATAAACGGGTGATATGAAGAAGCCTCCTCGACCACGATCATGGTGGCAAGGAGGCTTTATTTATGAAGTCTATCCTTTTTTTATTTCTGCTTTTTGCTACGTCTGATCCACCAGATGATACATCCGATGACAATGATGGCCAGGATAACATACACTACAATGGAATAGACATCCATAAAGTGCAAAATGCTCTCCCATGATGCGCCAAGTGCAGCGCCAACGGAGACAAGAATGACATTCCAGATCAGTGTGCCAATGGTTGTAAAGAGAAGGAATAAACCAAATTTCATGTTGGACATGCCTGCAGGAATTGAGATGAGACTACGGACGAGGGGAACCATTCGACAGAACAATACGGTCCACATGCCATATTTGTCAAACCATGCATCGACACGGTGAATATCCTCTTTTTTGATGCGCAGAACATGTCCCCATCGTTCCACAATTTTCTCAAGGCGTTCGACGTCAATGAGGAGTCCAATACCATACAGTATCACAGCACCAAGGACGGAGCCGATGGTAGCGGCAATAATCACACCTGGAAGGGTGAGACTGGTATAGGTGGTCATGAATCCGCCAAACGGCAAGATGATTTCGGATGGAATCGGGGGAAATACGTTCTCAAGAGCAATAATGAGTGCAATGCCTATGTAGCCGTATTGTTCCATGAAATCGGTTATCCAGTTTTGCATAATCGTCTCCTTTACTTTTGGTTTCCAAAGATTTGTCGTATACTCGGCAGAGCACACCAATTCTTATATACGTGTAAAGCGATAGACTGGTTTCTGAAAAAATGGCATTCTCGTATTCATTATTATATTAACAATTGGAGGGATAACGATGGGTATATATACACGAACAGGTGACGAAGGGCAGACTTCGGTTATCGGTGGACGTGTCATCAAGGATGATGATCGAGTTGAGGCCTATGGCACGATTGACGAATTGAACTGTTTTGTCGGCCAGGCGATCAGCCTGATTGACTCTGCTCAAGGGCAATTCGAAGATCTGCGTGAACATCTGCTGGAAGTTCAGCAGGAACTGTTTGATTGCGGATCCGATCTGGCCTTCGTGAAGATTAGCGAGTCCAAATATAAGGTAAGAGATGAAATGGTCACGCGCCTGGAACAATGGATCGACCAATATGATGCAGAGAATCCGAAAGTGGAACGGTTCATTATTCCCGGTGGCAGTCAGCTATCTTCTGCTCTACATGTGTGCCGGACCGTATGTCGCCGCGCAGAGCGTCGCACGGTAACACTGGGACAACATACGGACATTAACCCGTCTGTACGACGGTATTTAAACCGACTGTCTGATTACTTCTTCGTGGTTGCGCGGACAGCCAATGCGAGACAACAGGTGGCCGATATTGAATATGTGCGGAGCAAAAAAGTATTCCGCCGCAAAGAATGAGCCACTACTATTCGCCTATTGTCTACACGGTGACCGAGCAAGAAGATGGCTGGCTGCTGAAGACCGTGCTTCAGCGCCGGCTACTGGTGTCGCGCAAGCTTTTGTCCAAAATCAAGCTGACAGAACAAGGCGTCATGCTAAATGGAGAGCGCGTGTACATTAGCGTCAAGGTAGCTGCGGGTGATGTCGTTGAAGTTCGGATGGAGCAAGAGGAATCGGATGATATTTTGCCTGAACCTATCCCCTTTACTATTCTGTATGAAGACGAGCACTTGCTTATTGTCAACAAAGATGCGGGCATCATTGTTCATCCGACACATGGTCATTACACAGGTACTTTGGCGAATGGGGTGGTTCATTACTGGAAATCCAAGGGCGAGCGATTCCGGTTCAGACCGATTCATCGACTTGATCAGGAAACGTCAGGAGTGCTAGCCATAGCCAAGAATCCCTATGTGCATCAGCATGTGTCTGAGCAGATGATCGCTGGAACAGTGGACAAGAAATATATTGCACTTGTGCACGGCAGTCCTCTCCCGGAACAAGGGTCAGTGGATGGCCCGATCGATCGCGATCCTGAAGAGCCACACCGCCGAATCGTAACACCTGATGGCTACGCTGCAAGAACGTTGTACACGACCACAACACGTTGGTCAGGGGGAAGCGCCAGTGCGATAAGCCTCAAGCTGGAAAGTGGCAGAACCCATCAGATCAGGGTACATATGACGTCCATCGGATGCCCGTTGATCGGTGACCGGATGTACAAGACATTATCTGTGCACGAGATCGATGAGCAGACCATAGCTGTTCGGGAGGAACGGGACAGCTGGATCGAACGCCAGGCATTACACGCTTGTGAATTGACGTTCGAACATCCAATTCTAAAGGAACGCATAACGTTCCAAGCCCCTTTTCCAGCAGATATGGCTGCGCTGGAGAAGCGTTTGAATGAGGAGGCAGCTCCAAGGGAAGAACTTTAGGAAGCTGCGACGGGGCCTTAGATGTGCACCCTATGTCGCAGCTCTTTGCACGGCCCGTCCTGATTGGGACAACGCTGGTTGGCTAACTTGTGTGAGGGATGCTTCATGCACCCGAACAACATGCCGTAGGCTATTCTTACGGTTTCATGGTCTAATGTATTGATGATTAGCAGTTTCATGTTAAATATTTTAAAATTTCTAATCTGTAAAAGCGTTTAAAGATATTAAAGCTGTAAGGTCTTGATCCAAAAAATATAGCGAATGTGTTTTGATCTCATTCGCAAAAGTCAGTAAAATTACATGGCGATGGTATCGATTTGGAGCGACTTTTGGATTTGCGAAGCAAACCAAGGGAAGCGAGAAGTCGAAACCGGAGCCACACCGGAGCCACACACTAGGAGGTACACAAAATGAGTAATTTAAAAGTATATCAATATGCCAAATGCGGCACATGCCGCAAAGCTGTGAAATGGCTTGAAGCTCAAGGACATGAGCTGGAGCTAATCCCCATTTTCGACTCACCGCCATCAGAATCTGAATTAACAGAACTGATCCAAAAAAGCGGATTGGAAGTGAAGAAGTTCTTTAATACGAGCGGGGAAGTGTATAAGGAACAACAACTGAAGGACAAGCTTCCGGGCATGTCCGCTGATGAACAGATTCGTTTGTTGGCTTCCAATGGTCGTCTGATCAAACGTCCGATCGTTACGGATGGAGAAAAGGTAACGGTTGGATTCAAGGAAGAAACGTATGAGCAGGAATGGAATAACGCATAAACGTGCTGAATATCAGCCTTGAATTGTTCAAAATTCAGGGCTTTTTTGGCTGAACGATGGTTGGCGGAACTATGCTATAATGATAGAATTAGTTCGATATTTTATTTGCTATAGAAATTGAACTAAACATTTACACGAAAATGGAGAGGACAGAAATAACCTGAAGAAGCGGAGCGTTCGCCTTTATCCCCGGATTTTCCCCTTTGGAAAAGGGAATCAAAAAAATCTGGGGATAACAGCGATCAGAAGGTTGTTCTGTCATCGGAATGGTAAGTGTAAATATACTTTAGTTTAATTTCTATAGAATCAGGACAGGAGAGAACAAATTCAAGTGAATCAACGTAATGAACCTACTTTGTTGCTGGTAGACGGTATGGCGGTGTTGTTCCGTGCTTTTTATGCGACATCTGCAAGCGGATATATCAGACGTACAAAGGCAGGATTGCCTACCAACGCAGTCTACGGATTTATCCGTTATTTCTGGGATGCGGTTCAGACTTTTGGGCCAAGTCATGTCGTATGTTGTTGGGATATGGGCGGTAAGACGTTCCGCGGTGAAGAATACGCAGCTTACAAAGGCAACCGGGCAGAAGCTCCGGATGACCTGATTCCCCAGTTTGCCCTGATTCGTGAAGTCATGGATAGCTTGGGTATTCCGAATATAGGTGCACAAGGATTCGAAGCCGACGATTGCATCGGGACGCTTGCGAAGTATTACACCGA
This sequence comes from Paenibacillus sp. SZ31, assembly GCF_012912005.1. Classification (GTDB taxonomy): domain Bacteria; phylum Bacillota; class Bacilli; order Paenibacillales; family Paenibacillaceae; genus Paenibacillus. The sequence goes on along the minus strand of NZ_JABBEA010000001.1, from coordinate 684,113 downwards.
AGAGACAGATATGAATGTTATGGTACTGACGGGTGACCACGACATGCTGCAACTGATTAATGATCGCACAAGTATTATTATTATGAAAAAAGGCCATGGCAACTACATGGTGTACAACCCTGAGACGCTCATGGCAGAGAAACAACTGACACCTCGTCAAGTGATTGACATGAAGGGTCTGATGGGAGATGCCAGCGACAATTATCCCGGAGTACGGGGAATTGGTGAGAAAACAGCGTTGAAGCTTGTACAGGAATACGGCTCCATTGAAGGGATTCTGAGCAACATGGATAAACTGACCCCTTCGGTGCGTAACAAGATTGAGAATGATTTGGACATGCTTCATCTGTCCCGCAAACTGGCAGAGATTCATTGTGCTGTTCCGGTTGCCTGTGCGCTGGATATCTGTGAATTGCGTCTTGATCCGCATATGGTGATGGACAAGTTTGAACAACTTGAGATGAAGAGCCTTGGCTCTTGGATGGGAGTGGCAATAGGGTGAGCAACATGAAGAACGTACGAACAGGTAAAAAGTGGTGGACAGGGGCTATGGCCCTCGTCCTGGCCTTACCCGTAATTCTTTCGGGAGCAGTAAGTGCGCCACAGACAGTGGATGCCAAAGCAGCAATTAGCACCAAAGTACAGAAAGTAAAAGCAGCAGGACGCAATTTTACCGTACAGACGGTTACGATTCCTAAGGGAACACCGGTTACGGTGGGACTCGCGAAGAAGCAAGTGGGCCAGACGGCAACACTGCCATCGATCGTGAAAGCCTATGGAGCACAAGCAGCCATTAACGGAGCATTTTTTGAAGCATATAACGGAGCACCAGATCCATATGGCATGTTAATAGCAAATGGTAAGGTCATACATATTGGTAGATATGGAACATCCATCGGATTTAAGGAAGACGGCTCGGCGATCATGGATTCACTTCAGGTGAGCCTGACAGGTAAAGTGACGGATACGAAAGGCAAATCACGCAGTTGGTATGCCACCTTTATTAATCGAACACCTTCAGCGAATGCCAGCATTACGATGCTGTATACGCCTGAACGAGGTGCTACAGTCGGGTTCAAAGGTGGCACTGCGGTTGTCATGGAAAAAGGTGTCGTGACCAAAAAAGTACCCAATACGAATGTAGCGATTCCTAAGAATGGCTCAGTATTGGTCTTCACAGGTAATCAGAAGTCTTCTTCGGACCGTTTCACCGTTGGTTCAACCGTAGAAATGAATTATAAGTATACGAACGCAGCAGGCAAAGAGATCCCTTGGCAAGATGTAGTGACTGCTGTTGGAGCAGGACCACGTCTGGTAAAAGACGGTAAGGTAGCTGTAAATCCGACGAGCGAAGGTTTCAAGGATGCCAAGATTCTTACCGCATCCGGTGCCAGAAGTGGTATCGCCATCATGGCGGATGGTTCTGTCATGCTGGCTACCGTTTCTGGAGCGACAGTCAAGGAGTGGGCAGCGGTGATGCAGAAGCTTGGTGCCAAACAGGCTATGAATCTGGATGGCGGTGCATCCTCGGGCATGTATGCCGGGGGCAAAATGCTGACTTCTCCAGGCCGGCTCTTGAGTAATGCACTGGTATTTGGTGGCTCTGTGCGTTAAAAGAAAGTAATTATGGGAGGTATGATGCAAATGACACTCACATCGGATCGAAAGCCAGGGGGAGGCAACACAGCAGTTCTGGCCATTAATGTAGGACTGCCGCAGGCGCTCCCTGGGCAGAAGCGTGAAGTGATGAGCGGCATTGTCAAACATCCTGTATCCGACGCGGTTTTCCTGTCATTCACTGGAATGACAGGGGATGCGCAGGCGGATCTGGTGCATCATGGCGGACCTGACAAGGCCGTTTGTGTATACGATTACAGTCGTTATCCGGCGTTGGAACAGCTGATGAATCGCAAGCTGGACTGGGGAGCTTGTGGAGAAAATCTGACGGTTGAAGGCTGTGCCGAAGAAGACGTCCGGATTGGTGATGTGTACGAGTTGGGCGAAGCCACGGTGCAGGTCAGTCAGCCCAGACAACCTTGCTTCAAGCTGGGTGTGAGGTATGACTATAAGGAGCTGCCTGTTTATTTTCAAGAGAGTGGACATACCGGTTTTTACTTTCGTGTACTGCAAGAAGGGGAGGTAAGGCCTTCGTCGGTATTTCGACGGATTAACACAGATCCAGCCTCAATGACGGTTCTTGAAGCCAATCGAATTATGCATCAGGGGAAAGAAAATGCCGAAGGTATTCAGGCGCTGCTGGCCATTCCTGCGCTGTCAGACAGCTGGAGGCAGACGTTAATGAAACGATTGTCCAAGCTGGAGATTAAGTAGCAGGGTAATTATAGTGTCATCAATTAAAATAATATCAATTCCTATTAAACTAACTTGGGAGTGTGACTAACATGACGATCTTAGGCGCAATTGAAGCAGGCGGAACAAAATTTGTATGTGGTATTGGCACGGAAAATGGAGAAGTTCTGGAACGCGTAAGTTTTCCCACGACGACACCGGAAGAGACCATGGCTCAAGTAATTTCGTTTTTTGAAGGCAAAGGCATTGAAGCGCTGGGCGTAGGTTCATTTGGTCCGATTGATCCGATTGAAGGAAGCCCAACGTATGGTTATATCACAACAACACCTAAACCACATTGGGGACAGTATAACGTGATTGGCAAGCTCAAGGAGCATTTTGATGTACCGATGACATTTGATACGGATGTGAATGGCGCGGCACTTGGAGAAGCAACCTGGGGGGCTGCACAAGGTCTTGAGAGCTGTCTGTATATCACTGTGGGTACAGGCATTGGTGCAGGTGCTGTAGTTGGCGGTAAAATGGTCCATGGATTGTCACATCCAGAGATGGGACATATCATTGTACGCAGACATCCGGAGGATACATACGAAGGTTTCTGTCCGTACCATGGTGACTGTCTCGAAGGCCTTGCAGCAGGACCGGCCATTAACAAACGTTGGGAGCAACCGGCTTATGAACTGCCCGCAGATCATAAAGCATGGGAGATCGAAGCACATTACCTGGCACACGCACTGATGAACTATGTTCTGATTCTCTCACCGCAGAAAATCGTAATGGGTGGCGGGGTAATGAAGCAGGAGCATCTGTTCCCAATGGTTCGTAGCAAACTACAGGAGTTGCTTGCAGGATATGTTCAGCATCCGGCACTTCAATCCGATATTGACCAGTATATTGTATCACCAGGACTTGGCGACAATGCAGGACTGTGTGGTTCGCTGGCGCTTGCCAAATTAGCGCTGAACAAGTAGTACAATAAGGGATTGACGAATTTTACCATTGTGGTATGATATGGGCAACAGCATAGTACGGTTAATGAGGAAGCACCTCTCTTGCATGAATTTTGCAGGAGAGGTGTTTTTTTTGCTGCCTGTAGGTAGCATATCTAACCTGTATAGGCTGAAATGTCAAAGGGAGGGAACGGAAAATGGAAGTCATTTTCATGAACAGATTGTCCAGAATGTCAGATCAGAATGCAGAGTATGCGCAGCTATGGATTGGGGAAGAGGACGATAGCTGGCAGCTGGGATGGAGTCGCTACGAGGAAGGAGAACGTGAGGACAGCATTTGGTACGAAGGGACCTCTTGGGAGGAGCTACTTCATATCTACCGTCATCAGCTTGCCATACAGATGAGTGAGGGGTACCGACCGCAGTTGCAGGGGTTATTCCACGAGAATGATGATCTGAAGTCACGCAGTTATGGTGGGCAGCGGCTCCATTGTTATAGTGAACTATACGGCAACGAGCAGTTATATACGGATCTGTGCACATGGCGCAGGAAGAGAGCTGTGTCTGACCGGAAGGCACCGTATTTTATTGCAACAAATCGTCTGCTGCGTTTGATCAGTGCCTTTGTTCCACAGTCGATGGATGAGCTGATGCAACTGCCCGGCGTAGGAGAGAGCAAAGCAACCGAGTATGGTACGGAATGGATGGAGATTACGAACGGGTTGGAGCGTTCAACGACATTCCCGCTGGACTGGGTATACACGGCGCTGAAGGAAGAAGAGTATGAGAGCTGGTTATACAAGCAGAGAGAGCAGAAGTACAAGCAGGAACTCGACAAGTTCACCACGCGTAAGCAAGTGCTTGAAGGTATGAAGGAAGGATTTACGTTAGAGGAGATTGTTAATCGATCCGGATTATCCCGACGTGAGTTGATTGAGCTGTTAGAGACACTGGATCTTGAAGGTTATGACACCGATTGTCTTCTTGATGTGGAGTTGGCGGTTATGCCAGAGAACGAACAAGAGGCCGTATGGAGCGCGTATGAGGAGCTGGGAGATACGTTCCTGAAGCCAGTATTACATAAGGTGTATGGAGGAGAGAAGCCTGACGGAGGAAGTCTGGAGCAGGTCTATGAAAGACTGCGCATGATTCGAATCCGTTTTCGTCGGCATGCAGAGACAGAGCAGAATGTTGGTTAGGTGAAGGAAATGAAAAAAAGACGAGGCGTTTCTCCTACAGGAGCGCTTCGTCTTTGTTATTTCATACGAGTTCATACCCAGTCTTTTTTGCGGAAAATGAAGAACATGCTCAGGCCCAGTGTAACCATCAGGCCAATCACAACAAAATAGCTGTATTTCCAGTTAAGCTCTGGCATATTCGTAAAGTTCATTCCGTATATACCCGTAATGACCGTCAGCGGCATGAAGACCGTGGTAATGGCAGTAAACACACGCATGATCTCATTCGCCCGGTTCGCAATACTGGACTGGTAGGCTTCTCGTAAGTTGCCCATCAGGTCGCGATATGTTTCAAAGGTTTCAGATATTTTTACAGCATTCTCATAGATGTCACTGAAATACTTTTGCAGTTGATCATCGATGAGACGCAGATCTTTTTTGTTTAGTGTATTAATGACCTCTTTCTGAGGTCCAAGGACTTTTTTCAGCCACAGAATCTCACTGCGCAGTCCGATGATTTCATTCAGATGTGACTTTTTGGTGTGCATCAGAATGTCTTCCTCAAGCTTCTCGATCCGAGCTTCAATTCGGTCACCTACGGTGAAATAATTATCAACAATCAAGTCAACCAGCAGGTAGAGCAGACGATCCGGTGTACTAATTTCCTGTTCCCACAGGATGGGCTTCAGGGTGCGCAATTCGCTGACCTTCTGCTTCGTAACACTAATAATGAAATGTCTGCCGAGGAACAAGTTCACCGCACGTAGAAAAATCTCTTCATCATCAAAACGGATGCTATTAATCACAATAAAGTAATGGTTCTCATAAATTTCAATCTTCGGACGTTGTTCTTCATCACTGAGGCAATCTTCCACTGCCAGATCATGCATCAAGAACAGCGGCTGAAGTACCGCCAAATCGTCTACGTCCGCATCAATCCAGTAAAATCCTTCCGCTGGTGGAGTCAGCGCCTGCTGAATGTCGTCCACCGGAATAAATACACCGTTGTTAACCAACCGGATTTTCATTGTTAATCTACTCCTTCTGCACCCGCCAACTTGGCGGATATTATCATTATGGGCGCAAAAAGAACAAATCAGCCGGTCGGCAGCGGAGCCTGGAGATCAGGGCTGCGTTCACTATATATTCAAACGGAAGTCACGTCCCGCTGCCGGCATGCTGATGTCAATTCTCTATGCAGTTTGTCGGAATTCGGCTGCCAGTCAGGCCTCGGGTCGCCATCCATTTAATATGTCACCTCTCACATAAGGGTTTATAACACCTTGTTTAGTATACCGCTGGTACAAGGTGCTTTCAAGCGCAAAAATGTGTCTATTTCGCGCCCTGAGGCAGTGTATGACAACGGATGATGAACGGTTCCGATCTGGAAAGCAGACGTAGAACTGCAACTTGACGTGAGGGCATTAATGTAATAAAGTAGACGGTGAACCATATTAAATTACAATCTAATACAGCGAAATCTTATCAAGAGTAGGTGGAGGGACTGGCCCGATGAAACCCGGCAACCGGCGGTATACCGCACGGTGCTAATTCTTGCAGCGACCAAGTGTCAAGTGGCACTGTTGTAACTGAGAGATGAGAGAGGCGCATATCTATTTACATATGACCTTTCTCGAAATCCGAGGAAGGTCTTTGTCATATGCCCCGACTTCTCAGCAGTGATTTTCGCTAAGGAACTTGAGGTTGTCGTAACTTTGGATGGAACTTCAATCCAATGGTTGTAGACAAGCTCATGGCAGCCTACAACTGTATTGATGTGAAGACATCAAGCCAGCAGTGGCTGCATCTATTTATGCACAAGGAGGAGTTAGACTACCCATGCCAATCAAAATACCCGATACGCTACCAGCAAAAGAAGTCCTTGAAGGAGAGAATATCTTCGTCATGGATGAAACTTCTGCATACCAGCAGGATATTCGTCCACTCCGTATCGCTATATTAAACCTGATGCCCACAAAGGAAACGACCGAAACACAATTGCTTCGTCTGGTGGGAAACACGCCCATTCAGGTGGATGTCGTTCTGGTACATCCCAAATCCCATACGTCGAAGAATACGTCTCAGGAGTATTTGGATCTGTTCTATAAAACCTTCGATGAGATTGAGCATCGTCGTTTCGATGGAATGATCATTACGGGTGCCCCTGTGGAACAGATGGATTTCGAAGACGTGAACTATTGGAATGAAATCCAGGAGATCTTCGAATGGACCAAAACCAATGTGACTTCAACCCTGCATATATGCTGGGCTTCCCAGGCAGGTTTATACCATCATTTCGATGTACCCAAGGTTGCGCTTGATGAAAAGTGTTTTGGGGTTTTCCCACATACCATCAACAAGCCTCATGTTCCGTTGTTGCGTGGATTTGATGAAGTATTCAACGTTCCACATTCCCGTCATACGGAAGTGAGACGCGAAGATATTGAAAAGAATGAGAAATTAGAGATTTTGGCTGAATCCGAGGAAGCTGGTATTTTCCTGGTTGCTACCAAAGACGGCAAACAGATTTTTGCTACAGGACATGCCGAGTATGACCCTTTCTCATTAAAGTGGGAGTATGACCGGGATGCAGCGAAAGGGATGGATATTGCATTACCTAGACATTATTATCCGAATGATGATCCTTCCCGTGTGCCACCGGCTACTTGGCGTGCTCATGCCAACTTATTATTCTCTAATTGGCTCAATTACTATGTGTATCAAGAAACACCTTACGATATTGGCCCGCAAATCTAATCGAGATTACAGGAGGATGCAGCAATGGAAGACAACAACAAGTTGAAAATCGAAAGCCGCTTAGCACAAATTGGGTCCATCAATGAACCGGTAACAGGCGCCATTAACTTTCCGATCTATCAATCCACTGCGTTTCGCCACCCGAAGCTTGGTCAAAGCACGGGGTTTGATTATATTCGTACGACCAACCCAACACGCAAAGTGTTGGAAGAAGCAGCTGCAGCGCTGGAGTCCGGTGATGCAGGGTTTGCCTGTAGCTCAGGTATGGCCGCGCTGCAAACCATCTTTGCCATGTTTGGTCAAGGGGATCATCTGATTGTATCGCTGGATCTGTATGGCGGCACCTATCGTCTGCTTGAACGCATCCTGTCTCGTTTCGGCGTAACTGCAAGTTATGTGGACACGAATGACCTTGCAGCACTGGAGAATGTTCGTCAACCGAATACCAAAGCTGTATTCATCGAGACACCAACGAATCCGCTGATGATGATTACAGATGTGGAAGCCGTCGCTTCCTGGGCGAAAAGTTACAACCTGTTGACAATTGTTGACAACACGTTGCTGACTCCATTTTTCCAACGTCCGATTGAGCTGGGTGCCGATATCATCATTCATAGTGCTACCAAATATCTGGGCGGACACAATGATGTGTTAGCCGGATTAATCATAACCAAGGGTGAGGCATTATCTGCGGAAATGGCGTTCCTGCATAATTCCATTGGGGCCGTGTTGTCTCCAAGTGACTCTTACCAGTTAATGAAAGGCATGAAAACGCTGGCTCTTCGCATGGAGCGTCACGAGTACAATGCGCTTACCATTGCCAAATACTTGCTTGAGCATCCAGCAGTGGGTGAAGTGTATCATCCAGGCCTGTCGGATCATCCTGGGTATGCGGTGCAGAATAAACAATCCACAGGTAACACAGGTATTTTCTCTTTCAAAGTGAAGGATGCACGTTATGTTGAACCATTGCTGCGTCATATCAAACTCATTGCTTTTGCCGAAAGTCTCGGTGGAGTCGAATCTCTTATGACTTACCCGGCGGTACAAACGCATGCGGATATACCTCTTGAAATTCGTGACGCTGTAGGTGTGGATGACCGTCTGCTTCGGTTCTCCGTGGGCATTGAACATGCAGATGATCTGATTGCAGATCTCGGCAATGCTCTGACCGCTGCACAACAGGAAATTGAAGGAGGCGTGCACTCATGAGTGAGTCCAACAACAAACCAAATTCCGAGTTGAAATTCAATACCAAATTGCTTCATTTCGGTGATGAGATCGACAAAACGACTGGAGCTTCCAGTGTACCGATCTATCAAGCTTCAACATTCCATCATTTTGATATCTTCAATCCGCCTCAACATGATTACAGTCGTTCAGGTAATCCGACACGTCAGGCACTGGAAGATTACATCACACTGCTGGAGGGTGGAGCGCGAGGATTCGCCTATTCATCGGGAATGGCCGCGATTTCCAGTGTGTTCATGATGTTCTCCGCAGGGGATCACATGATTGTAACGGAAGATGTATATGGGGGTACGTATCGTTTGCTTACTTCCATATTGAGCCGTATGCAGATCGAGACGACCTTTGTAGACATGACCAATATAGATGAAGTAAAAGCGGCGCTCAAGCCGAACACCAAGGCAGTTTATATGGAAACACCGTCCAACCCGACACTGCGAATCACGGATATCGCTGCTGTGACTGACTGGTCGAAGGAAAATGACCTGATCACGATTCTGGATAACACTTTTATGACACCTTACTATCAGCGTCCAATTGAGCTTGGTGTGGATATCGTCGTACATAGTGCTACGAAGTTTCTCGGAGGTCACAGTGATGTACTGGCAGGGTTAGCCGTTGCCCGCACGGAATCACTTGGCGTACAACTGAAACAGTTGCAAAATGGACTCGGAACTGTACTTGGGGCTCAAGAATCATGGCTTCTGATGCGCGGCATGAAAACCTTGGGAGCTCGCATGGCTCACAGCGAACAGAGCACAGCCAAACTGGCAGCTTGGCTTAATGAGCGCAGTGATATTACGGCTGTCTTTTATCCTGGACTGGAGGATCATCCGGGCCGTGAGGCACATGAGCGCCAGTCAACGGGGTATGGAGCTGTCGTTTCGTTTGACGTTGGTTCAGGCGATCGCGCAAAAGCAGTTCTTAACCGGGTGAAGCTACCCATTGTCGCTGTAAGCTTGGGAGCTGTGGAGAGCATTCTGTCTTACCCAGCGATGATGTCTCATGCGGCAATGCCGGCTGAGGTTCGCCATGACCGAGGCATTACAGATGGGTTGCTGCGTTTCTCGGTGGGTCTGGAAGACATCGAAGATCTGATTGTAGATTTGGAACAAGCACTTCAGGAATCATAGGAAAAGTGGGTACCCGAATACGCCTAGGTGTATCGTTTAATATCGAATGAATTTGATTCCATATGTAAAAATTTTTACTTATTTTTAAAGCACCTGTACATAAGGTGCTTTTTTTCACATGTAACCTGTGTTACGATATGTGGAGTACAGAAATACGATGTTGCCACCAGAACTTGCTTCTCTTAAACAAGTTGGGACGGATCGTTATATAATTTCTCTTCATGAGGGAGGCTTTTTTACGATGAGTACGGTAGACCGTATCTTAGATAAAGCCCTTCGGGGCGAACGTTTGGACTTGGAAGACACGATTCAGCTATTTGAATCCAATGAAGTGGACAAAATCGGGGCAGCTGCTAATGTCGTTATGAAACGCATGCACCCTGAACCATACAGAACATTTGTAATTGGGCGTAACGTCAACTACACGAACGTGTGTGATGTGTACTGCCGTTTTTGTGCTTTCTATCGCAGACCTGGTTCGGATGAAGGTTACGTGCTTCCGGACGAAGTTATTTTCCAGAAGATTCAGGAAACGGAAGATGTGAATGGTACCGAGATTCTGATGCAAGGCGGAACGAATCCGAACCTGCCTTTCAGCTATTACACAGACCTATTGAAAGCCATCAAGGAGCGTTTCCCGAACATCACCATGCACTCTTTCTCACCTGCTGAGATTATGAAAATGGTTGAAGTATCCGATGGTCTTACATTGGAAGAGGTTGTTCGTGCCATTCACGAAGCTGGACTGGATTCCCTGCCTGGTGGTGGTGCTGAAATACTGGATGACCGCACACGCCGGAAAATCAGCCGCTTGAAAGGTTCATGGCGGGATTGGATGGACGTGATGCAAACGGCACATCGCATCGGCATGAACACCACAGCAACAATGGTTATCGGCCTTGGTGAATCGATGGAAGAGCGTGCATTGCACTTGCTCCGTGTACGTGAAGCTCAGGACGAATGTATTGCGAACAAGTATGACTCCGAAGGTTTCCTGGCGTTCATTCCTTGGACTTTCCAACCGGATAATACAAACCTCAAGCTGGAGCGTCAGACGCCAGAAGAGTACTTGAAGACTGTAGCCATCAGCCGACTGGTGCTGGATAATATCAAGAATATTCAATCCTCTTGGGTAACCATGGGTCCTGAGATCGGTAAGAAGTCGCTTGAATTTGGCTGTAATGACTTCGGTAGCACGATGATCGAAGAGAACGTCGTATCTGCTGCTGGTGCAACATATAAAGTTAACATTGAATCCATTCTCCGTTTGATTCGGGAGTCCGGTTATATTCCGGCACAACGTAACACCCGATATGACATCGTGCGCATGTTCGACGAAGAGAATTCCGTGCATGAAGATTTCGTAATGCAGAACTAATATTAATTATTTGAAATTACGCTTATACATGTTATAAATGCTAATCGTAGATGAGTGTTTATAAAGCCAAGCCCGCCGACTACTCCGTTTGGAGAGACGGTGGGCTTTTTGATTTTTCCGCAGATCAAGGTCATTAAACAGTACATCTTACGCAATTGCCGATATTTTATATTGAAATTGAACTGTTACAATGAGAAGGAACTTGTGTAGTCAGACATGCTGGGAAGGGGCTAGCCAACCGATGAAGAGAAGAATACTTGGAAAGACAGAACTGGACGTACCTGTATTGAGCTTTGGAGCATCCTCACTCGGTTCAGTATTTCGTGACATTGACCGGGACGAAGGGGTTCGTACCGTACATGCTGCCGTAGATGCGGGGATAAATTACATAGACGTTTCACCTTATTACGGACTGACGAAGGCGGAGACGGTGTTGGGTGAAGCCATTCGTAGCTTGCCGCGCAGTTCGTACTTTTTATCAACCAAAGCCGGACGGTATGGGGAAAATGAGTTTGATTTTTCTCGTCAGCGGATTCTGAATAGTGTGCAAGAGAGTCTGAATCGACTGCATACGGACTATATTGATATTTTATTCCTGCATGATATTGAATTTGTACCAGCAGAGATTATTATCGAAGAAGCCTTTCCAACGTTGCTGCGGCTGAAAGAGCAGGGAGTTATCCGTCATGCGGGGATATGCGGATTGCCCTTGCCGTTGTTCGAGAAGGTTCTGCCACAGATCGATGCCGAGGCGATCATCTCGTATTGTCATTATTCATTGAATGATACCTCATTGTTATCGTTGTTGCCCCTGTTGGAAAAGAAGGAAGTGGGCCTCGTGAATGCTTCGCCTCTTTCTATGGGCTTGTTAAGTACCCGAGGTGCTCCTGCCTGGCATCCGGCAGATGAACGGGTGAAACAACTCTGCTTGAAGGCTGCCCGCTTCTGTGCAGAACAAGGCAGTGACATTGCCAAGCTGGCTGTGCAATTCTCGACGGCGAATGAACGCATTCCCACAACACTGGTGAGCAGTGCCAACCAGCGCAATATCATCAATAACGCAACGTGGGTAGAAGAACCGATAGATCAGGGCCTACTGGATGAAGTGTTGCGCATTTTGGCCCCATTGCATAATGAGACGTGGTCAAGCGGACGTCCTGAATATAATACAGAGCATAACAACATGACATCAGAAGCATCCAAGGGGGAACAACGATGAGAGCCATTGTATGTCAAGAAATAGACCGTTTGGAGCTGCAGGACCTTCCTCAACCGGAACGAGCAGAAGGGGAGGCATTGATTGCCATTCGACGGATTGGTATCTGTGGAACGGATCTGCATGCGTACAAAGGCAATCAGCCGTTCTTTACCTATCCTCGCGTACTCGGTCATGAACTGGCGGCTGTTATTGAAGAGATCGGTCCGAACGATGCAGGGCTGCAGCCCGGGGATCAGGTAAGCATTATTCCGTATCTGCACTGCGGTCATTGTATTGCATGTCGCAATGGAAAAACCAATTGCTGTGTGTCCATGCAAGTCATGGGTGTGCACGTTGACGGAGGCATGAGAGAAAGAATCAGCGTGCCTGTCTCACATCTGCTTTCAGCAGAAGGTTTGACGCTGGATGAGACGGCGATGGTAGAACCATTAAGCATTGGTGCCCATGCCGTCAGGAGAGCAGGAATCAAGCCTGGTGAGCATGTGGTTGTGATTGGAGCTGGCCCCATTGGACTTGGCGTCATGGCATTCGCCAAACAGGCGGGGGCATGTGTTATTGCCGTTGATCGTAATCTGGACAGGCTGGAGCTCAGTCGTACTTGGGCTGGGGCGGATGATCTGGTTCAGGCCAATGAACGTACTGTAGAACAAGTGGCTGAAATCACCGGAGGTGACTATGCTACGGCTGTTTTTGACGCAACAGGTAATGTGAATTCCATGAATGAGGCCATTCAATATGTGGCGCATAGTGGTCAGCTCATTTTTGTAGGGCTAGTGAAAGCGGATATTACCTTTCATGATCCTGAGTTTCACAAGCGAGAGATGAGTATCCTGGGCAGTCGAAACGCAACCCGTGAAGATTTTGAACATGTCCTGTCGACCTTGCGTCAAAAGAAGTTAAGCATGAATTGTTATATCACACACCGCGTGGAATTTGATGAGTTACCTACAGCAATAGACCAATGGTTATTGCCAGATTCACATGTAGTCAAAGCCATCGTTGAGCTATAATAACAATTAATTATAATAACAGAAAAAAACGCTCTCTGACCTTGGTGGACAATACTGTCCATCCATAGGGGAAGAGAGCGTTTTTTGTAAGTTGAATTAAAATTACACGACAACGAAGAGGGCAGAAAAAACCTGAAAAAGCGAAGCGTTCGCCTTTATCCCCGGATTTTTCCCTTGAGAAAAGGGAATAGAAAAAATCTGGGGATAACAGCGATTGGAAGGTTGTTCTGTCATCGTAGTGTCAGTGTAAGTATCTTTAGTTCAACTTACATGAGCTATTATTTTTCCGGATTCGTCACAATGCCCGCATGCGGATCAATGTGACGCACAATGGACTTCAACCAGATCATCTCCAGCACGTGTACCTCATAATAAAGTGCACCCGGGATCTGTTTGATCCATCCTTCCGCCATAGCGAGTTGTGTTGAGTCAGAAGCTGCTTCCAGCGTTCCAGGTTCACGGCGCAGCCGTTTGCGTACAGCTTTTTCAACTTGAGAGCTTTGCGTGGTCAGAATGCATATTTTGCGTTTGGAAGAGAAGCCCCTGAACGCAATGTACACCATTTCATAAGCAATAAGATAGGCGATTACGGAATACATCGCTTGGTCCCAGCCAAAGACAACCCCAGCGGCTGTCAGTATCAACAAGTTAAGCAGCATGATTATTTTTTCGATAAGCATCCGTTTCCCGCTAAATACACGTTCAGGTGGACGGGAAGACGGATCACCGATTTCCAGCGTATCCAGTGTCCCACCATACCGCACGACGAGCCCAATTCCGAGTCCGAGGCATAATCCGCCAAACATGGCGGCAGCCAGCGGGTGCTCTACAAGTGGCGGCATGGGATGAAGCACAATGGCACCGATCGAAAAGACAACCAGACCTAGAACAGTTACCAGTACAAATTTCTTCTGCACAATCTTGTAGGACAGAAATATAAACGGAACATTGAATAAAAATAGGAATAATCCAATCCTCATTTCGGTCCAGTGGGCGAACAGTGAGGAAATGCCTGTAATGCCTCCAATAATGATCTTATTGGGGTGTAAGAACAATTCAAGTCCCACGGAGGCCAGAATTCCGCCCGCAATCACAAGCAACAAGTTTAACCAGCGGCGGGTAGATGATATTCTGGTCTTGGCGGTGTTTGGCACCGGATTAGCCGATATCAGAGGTGCTTTCATAGGTCATCCTCCTTTGTGCGGCTTTCGAGCCATTCTCCCTGGGTTAATCACAGAAAGATCGGCGTAGAGCCGCGAAGTACGATAGTATGTCTGTTCTGTACAGACATAGGAATTATCCTTCTTTCTGCAGAACCTTCGGTTCTTCTTTCTTTTTCCGAGTATCTTTGAACTTAAATATTTTATCCAATAAACGGAATACGTGTTTGGACTCTTTGGTCAATAAAGGACCCAGAATGGCCAGAATCAGGACATACAATGCAGCAAACGGTTGAATCATTGGTAACAGTCCACCGGCCTTACCCATGTTCGCCAAGATGATGGAGAATTCACCCCGTGACACAATGGTTAATCCGATATTGGCCGATGCTTTGGGCGATAGTCCAGCACTGCGTCCAGCCAGCATACCTGCCAGGAAGTTACCGAACAATGTAATAACAACTGCAATCAGAGCCAGCCACACGGCTTCGCCACCCAGGGACAACGGATCAATGGACAATCCGAAGCTGAAGAAGAAGATTGCTCCAAAGAAGTCACGGAACGGCAGAATCAAGTGCTCAATCCGTTTCGCATGTTCTGTTTCAGCAAGCACCAGTCCAACAAGCAATGCACCGATCGCTTCGGCAACATGAATGGTTTCAGAGAAACCGGCTACCAGGAACAAGGCTCCGAATACAACGAGAGAGAATAGTTCATTCGATCGAATTTTAAGCAATTTGTTTAGTAACGGTGTTGCTTTGCGTCCAAGGATAATCACAATAAGCATGAATCCGAGGGCAATGAGTGCGGACATGAAGACGCCTCCGATGGAGGATGAATCACTAAGTACAAGTCCGGACAAGATCGAGATATATACAGCGAGGAATACATCTTCGAACATAATGATACCCAATATCATCTCTGTCTCCGGATTGGCCGTTCGTTTCAAATCGACGAGTACCTTGGCTACAATGGCACTGGAAGAGATGGTAGTTATACCTGCGATAATAAGTGCTTCTGCGGCCGGGAAGCCGGACATAAAACCGAATAATAATCCCAGCGTAAAGTTAATGCCGATGTAGATCGAGCCGCCTACTGCAATGGAGCGACCCGATTTAATTAAACGACCTACCGAGAATTCAAGTCCAAGGTAGAAGAGAAGGAACAGGATACCGATCCGACCCATAAATTCAATAAAAGGCTGACTCTCAATAAAACGGAAGTCCAGATGCCAGATTTTCATGGCATGTGGCCCAACGGCCATCCCGATCAGAATATAAAATGGAACGACCGAAAATCTTAGTTTTGCCGATAAAAGGCCGGCTGCTGCAATGAGCACAAGGGCCAGACCTACTTCGAATATCAGATGATCCATCTATTTACCCCCTTCCAGTCAGGAGGAGGGATTTAAACAGTTTCTGCTGATTGCGTTCGCCAACGGCTACCACCGTGGATTCTGCACTGATAACTACCTCCGGACCTGGGCTGATATGTTTTTTGTGATTTTTCTCTACAACGGCGATCACCGTTGCCCCAGAGTTTTGACGTACGTCCAATTCACCGATGGATTTACCGATACTTCCGAAGGATGGTTCGATTTTGTACCACTCGATAATCAGGTCATCAAACGTGACTTCAATATTTTCAAGCTGCTTCGGTTTGTAAGTCAATCCGCCAACAATAGCAGCAATCTGTCGTGCTTCGTAATCGTCAAGCGTAATCATCGAGATACTTTGATCGGGATCATCATACTCGAAGTGGTACATTTCCCGGCGACCGTCATCGTGAATAATAATGACAATTTTATCACCGCTGCTTGTTTCAATCTGAAATTTTTTGCCGATTCCCGGCAAGTCTGTTTCGCGTACATCCATGGATTGTTGCCTCCTTATAATTAGGGGCTGGCCACAGAAGACAGGCTTATTTCCCGAAAATGAATCATCTGTTGCTCCAAGGCACATCAAATGATGCGGGTAAACAGAGCCAGAAATTCCTGACACAGCCATATGATTTGAATTTGTCGGTGTGGGTATAACAAAAATAGGTACTGTTATAAACATTGGCTTATCTAACGTGTGCTAAAAGGGTTATAAGTTATGCACAAGCACACCGTCTTAAATACAGAGGTGTCTCCATGCAAAAGCAACCTGTAAATACGTCGTAACGGCTAGTGAAGAGCGTTCACGTATTTGGGTGCCATCGGGGTGAGGGATACATACATGCTGGTAAACTTAATAGGCAGCAAAAATAATCTGCGTTTGAACAGACAATACCACGGTTTAAAGGACAGACCCGTTGTAGGGATTCGCAGCATCAATAACAATGCGAGGACAAGAAAGACAGGCTTATTATGCGTAACCGCAATCAGCTTGGACATAACTTGTGGATATTTGCGAATGACAGGTTTCTGCTGGGATTCGGGTATTTGTAACAACACTTCCTTATTGGAATTTGCGTCAACAGACACCCCAACGGCAGATTCGGACTGCATCGGAATAGGGAAGCACAAGGCTTGGAAAACGCACAAAATGATAATAATGGTGTAGTGGAGTATTCTAGGTTGTTGTCTCATTTTGGCTTCCCTCCTTTTCCGTGAAACATACTGTTATTAAAATAATAACACATTTTTGTCTTAACTCCAAACCTCTTCATAATATACTGAGAAATCATGACACGCTTTCCATCAATCCGCTTCGTATATCCCCATCGGCCTTGCCATATACTTTGAACAGGAAGGAAAGGAGTGATTCTTGTGGAACTGTTCGCTGTATGGACCGATGTATCGGGGCAAGAGGAAGCGGATCAATTTTATCGTTGTGTCAAGGAAAAAATCAAAGGTTTACATATAAGTAAAAGAGGATTTCGGCTCACCTTCAAACATAATGATGGAAGAGCAACCTGGGTGTGCAGAGGGAATGAGAATCACGAAGACTTCCAGCAATGGATTCCTCGGATCAGTGATCTGCTCTCCCTTGGACTCGCTGACTTCATTATGGAGACACAAGAACGCAGCATGGTGGAGGATATGATCGCCAAGGCGTGTTCTGTCATGGATGAGCATGAGGTGGAGAAGGTTAATCGAATCTGCATGCCTCTACTACTAAATGGTGATCTGGATCAACCCGGACTTCGGGAACGCCGCCGTACTACGTTGGCCAGTGGACTAAGGCAGGATTTGGAGGATGTTCATTTTTTTCACCTTGAAGGCATTATCAATTTCCGCATACGGCCATATAAGCAGGAGCTTCAGGAATTAGTGGAGTATGCGCTGGATGAGTTCTGGATGGATCGGCAGTATGAAGAGTTTATGGGGCTGTTAAAATATTTTGTATTCTTTCAGGAAGCCAAAGTACCTCTGGTCCATCTTGTTCACAAGGGAATGCATGAATTTCAGGTGCTTGATGCCGGACTTAATCTGTTACCCGTGAAAAAGGATGAACAGGTCGTTGTGGAAATGCCGGGTCTGGAACTGGAGATGGATATTGAAGATATGATTGTAAGTACACTCATTTCAATCTCTCCTGAGAAAGTCATGCTGCATACGCGCACCCCAGAACTGCCGATCATCTCGACCATATGCCAGATCTTTGAAGACAAGGTGCAAATATGTCATCAATGCCCGGAATGTGAAGTGCTGCGTTCAGGATTGTTGACAGGTCTTGACGCAAGTGATCTCGGCAATTATAATAACTGTTGATCCATGAATTTTTCATGTGAACCATTGAACCAAAAGCGTTGACAAAGACAACAACCACACGATAGATCGGTGCAGAGAGAGGAACCCTGGCTGAAATTTCCTCCGGATATCCCGTATGGTTTACCCCTTTGTAGCTGCAATTTTGAAAGTGGAGTTAGATATCGCCTTTATGGGGGATTATCCGCGAGTAAGGATCTGCCGGGTCATGCCCGTTATCGTCATGCCAATGAGGGCTGTATTTCCGAATAGGGATGAATCAGCTGAATTAGGGTGGAACCACGAGTATATATCACTCGTCCCTTTGCCGGGACGGGTGTTTTTTGCGTTCCTTTGCAAAATGACTGGAATAGCAATAGATAATCAGTCCATGAACATCTGGACACGAAGGTTACATTTACAGGAGGAATGAGACAAATGGCAGTTAACATTAAACTACCGGATGGTTCGGTACGTGAGTACGCAGATGGCAGCAGTATTGAGGACGTAGCCGCTTCGATTAGCAGCGGATTGCGCAAAAATGCCGTAGCCGGCAAGCTGGATGGTATCGTGGTGGACTTGTCCACAACGCTTCATGAAGGAGCATTGGTGGAGATTGTCACGTTGGATTCACCAGAAGGACTTGAAGTGATGCGTCATAGTACAGCTCACTTGATGGCTCAAGCAGTGAAACGTTTATATGGTAACCAAGAGGTACGCCTCGGCATTGGCCCAGTCATCGAAGATGGTTTCTACTATGATATGGATCTTGAACAAGCGCTCAATCCCGAAGATCTGCAAAAGATCGAAAAGGAAATGGAACGTATTGTAAACGAGAACTTGCCAATTGTACGTAAGGAAGTTAGCCGCGAGGACGCGATTAAAACGTTCGAAGAAGTTGGCGACCCATACAAACTTGAGTTGATTCGTGACTTGCCAGAAGACAGCGTGATCACGATTTATGAGCAAGGCGAATTCTTCGACTTGTGTCGTGGTCCTCACGTACCGTCGACTAGCAAAATCAAAGTGTTCAAACTGATGAATGTCGCGGGTGCATACTGGCGCGGAGATAGCAAAAACAAAATGCTTCAACGTATCTATGGTACGGCTTTTGTGAAAAAAGCACAGCTGGACGAGCATCTGCACTTCCTTGAAGAAGCTCGCAAACGGGATCACCGCAAGCTGGGTAAAGAGCTCGAAATGTTCACATTCTCCCAACTGGTCGGACAAGGGCTGCCAATCTGGTTGCCTAATGGTGCGAAGCTGCGCCGGACTCTTGAGCGTTATATTGTGGATCTGGAAGAAAGCCTTGGATACCAGCACGTTTACACACCGGTTCTGGGTAACGTGGAATTGTACAAAACATCTGGACACTGGGAGCACTACCAGGATGATATGTTCCCGAAAATGGTTATGGATAACGAGGAACTCGTTCTCCGTCCAATGAACTGTCCTCACCATATGATGGTGTACAAGTCCAGCATGCACAGCTACCGTGATCTGCCAATCCGGATTGCCGAGCTTGGCATGATGCACCGTTATGAAATGTCGGGGGCGTTAACAGGTCTGCACCGTGTACGCGCAATGACACTGAACGATTCACACATTTTTGCACGTCCGGATCAGATCAAAGAAGAATTTGCTCGTGTTATCGAGTTGATTCAAACGGTGTACAAAGACTTCGGGATCAACGAATACCGTTTCCGTCTGTCCTATCGCGATCCGAAGGATACCGAGAAATACTTCCAGAACGACGAGATGTGGGAAATGTCCCAACGCATGCTGCGTGAAGTTGTGGAAGAACTTGACCTTCCATTCTATGAAGCAGAAGGTGAAGCGGCGTTCTACGGTCCGAAGCTGGATGTGCAGATCAAAACAGCACTGGGTAAAGAAGAAACATTGTCTACTGTTCAACTGGACTTCCTGTTGCCTGAGCGCTTTGAACTTGAATATGTGGGAGATGACGGACAGAAACATCGTCCGGTCGTTATTCACCGCGGTGTAATTAGTACAATGGAACGTTTCACAGCATTCTTGCTGGAGAACTTTGCAGGAGCTTTCCCGCTGTGGTTGTCTCCGGTTCAAGCGAAAGTGATTCCGGTATCCGGAAACTTCGACGATTATGCGCGTGAAGTGGAAGCGAAGCTGAAACGTGCGGGGATCTCTGCTGAAGCCGATCTGCGGAATGAGAAGCTTGGCTATAAAATCCGTGAGGCGCAGCTGGAGAAAATGCCTTATATGTTTGTTGTCGGTGAGAATGAGCGTAATGCAGAAGCGGTATCCGTGCGTAAGCGTGGAGAAGGCGATCTGGGTATGAAACCGCTCGATGAGATCATTGCTCAACTGAAAGAGGAAATTGCAACACGTCTGGTCTAAATGAACAAATGATCTATCAGATAACCAGTGCATAAGTTGCCTGACTAATCAGAAAAACGCCTGAATGACATGGGATTGACCTATGTTATTCAGGCGTTTTTTCGTAGTGTTTGTTGTGAAAAGTATAGACTAATTGCTTTTTGGAAAACCTTTGCAGTGAGGGGGAGGTTATACAATGAAAAAGCAATTCTCAATTCAAAAGAAACATATACGGGGTTTACTGGTTGGCTGTGTAATGTTCGCCGGGATGACGATTAGCCTGAATCAGGCGGATGCCTATACATTTGAAGAGGAAAGTGCAGTACTGCATGTCGAGAGTCGCAGCAGCAGTGAAGCTCCGATTATTGAGACTTCGAGCAAGCCTATTCAGGAATTTCCGGAACAGCTCAGCGTTCAATACAGCGATGAGGCCCAGCTGACAACGATGGTGTATATGGCTTTACTATGGTCACCACAACCGATGGTCATCCCAAGGCATGAGCTTCCCGAGAAACAGGTGGTTGACCCGGCTATGCCCGTGCTTGCGCCACGTTCAGAACAGGTGCTGGGTACACAGAAGGTGACAGCAACAGGATATACAGCAGGGGTGGAGTCTACAGGAAAAGGACCTAAACATCCCCAATATGGAATTACGTATTCCGGTGTCAAAGTACGCCGTGATAAAGAAACAGTTTCCACGATTGCAGCTGATCCGAAGTTGTTCCCGATGGGCTCCATTCTGTATATTCCGGGCTATGGATACGGGATTGTTGCAGATACGGGTTCAGCGATCAAAGGCAATAAGATCGATCTGTATTTCCCCACAACCAAGCAAGTGTACAAGGAATGGGGCAAAAAGGATGTGGAGGTACAGGTGATCAGGCAAGGCGCTGGCAAGTGTACAGAAAAGATGCTCAGCGAATTGGCAGATGCGATTGACGTGTACAAATCCGTACCGGACTCCTGGTTGGACAAGGCCATTTAATTTCACATGTTCACATGAATAACTAAAGTGCTCTCTTCACATAATATTGACTGGGGACGAACCCCGCGGTGCAGCAATGCAGCGTAAATATGAAGAGAGAGGTGATTCGTTGTGGCTAAAAAATCACAAGGGTACCAAACGCCAAACGAGAAGTACAATGCAGAGTTTGGAGAAGAGAATGCAGCATCTAAAGTGAAGCAATCCGCTCAACACAAAGTACAAGATAATTTCCAAACACCTGATGAAAAATATAATGCCGAGTTTGGTGTAGAAAACACAGGCCAAACAAGCCAAGGCAAAGCATCAAAATACAAAAAATAATTGAAGATTCATTAAATTAAATGAAGATTCAGCACCCTGGAGCAGCTGCTCCGGGGTGTTTTACATATGTGAAGTTTTACAAAAATATCCTCCCATCTCAGTCTCGAGACCGAGAAGACTTCCATCTGCCGCCGCTGTTCTCATTGTCTTGTCTGAGTTACACTGGATACATAATACAGACGAAGGAGACATGAGCGATGAAACGATCTACGCGTGACCGCTGGTGGGTAGGTATACCTCTTATTGCTATTGGTGCGATGATCTTGTTCAGACAATTGGGATATGACATTGATGTAGGATATATTTTCAGAACATATTGGCCGTTATTTTTAATCTGGTGGGGGGTCAAAGGAATTTCCGAGATTCGTCGCAATGGGGGTTACGCCTTCATTGGACCGGTAATTGTCCTGGCGATCGGTGGATATTTTCTTGCACGTAACCTGGGATGGATTGATTATTCCATGGGGGAGTTCATCCGTTATCTGATTCCGGTTATGCTGATTGGCGGAGGATTGTTCGTACTGATTGGGCCACGACGTCGTGATCGGAAACATCATGACAAGATGCAGCCACCTCCAGCACCGGAGCAACCTTATAAACCGTTGTCTCCGGAGGATCTGGAGATGCCATCTTCGTTTGACGAACAATTCGAGAAAACATTTGGCAAACCGAAACAGGAACAGAAGAACGATTCATATGGCTCGTTCAATACAGCTAAGGAAAACCCGGCTTCCTATGAACATCAGCAGTATCAGAAGCACAACGCTCACGGTTCAACTCAAAAGAAATATGAAAAATATGATGACAATGACCAGTATGATGATTCTAGCTACTATGGTGGCGGTGGCAATACCATTAATAAATCAGCATTCATTGGCGATCTGTACATGGGACAGGAAGTGTTCTCGTTGAAACCGATGAACATCTCGGCTTTTATCGGAGATACGGTGATTGATTTGACCAAAGCACAGATTCCTTATGGGGAGACGAAGATTGTCATTTCTTCATTTATTGGGGATGTGAAAGTATTTGTTCCAGAAGATATGGACCTGGGTGTGACGGTGACGACAAATTCCTTCATTGGAGATATGTCACTGTTGAACCAGAAACGCGGCGGATTCCTGAGTAGTGCCCAGGCTGAAACGGCCCATTACCATGAAGCAAGCAAAAAGGTACGGATTATTGTAAGTGTGTTTATCGGAGACGTCAAAGTCAATAAGGTGGGTTAATGCATGATTCGAACCATTCTCAAGGCCAATAAGTGGGAACTGATGATGTATTTTGCGCTAACCGGTCTGATTACGCTGGGTGGATTCTATCTATTATATGGAGAGGTATTGATGGGGGCTGGTCGTCAGCGGGCATGGACCTATGTTGCCGTTGTTGTGCTGGCCACCGTTATCACCGGATACATTGCTGCTCTGCGTCTTCAGCGCAAGATTGACCTGCTCGATCTCAACATGTTGAAAGTGTCCAAGGGCAATCTGGCGGTGCGCATGCCTGATGCGGATGACGCTTCGTTCGGTCGTGTCTATCAGGAGTTCAATGTCATGATGGATTCGATTGAGAAAAAGATGAGACTGCTTCAGCGTCTCGGTGAGCAGGAAGTTATTGAGAAGGAGCAAGCCTCGGAGCGGGCTGTGCTTGAAGAACGCAAACGAATGGCAAGAGACCTCCATGACACGGTTAGCCAGCAGCTGTTTGCGATGCATATGTCGGCTTCGTCCTTGCCGCGTCTGCTAGAGAAGAATCCGGAACATGGCGGTAAAGTACTGGACCAATTGATTCAGATGTCACATATTGCACAACGTCAGATGCGTGGACTGATTGCCCAACTTCGACCAGTGGAGCTGGAAGGGCGTGATCTGTCCGCGGCACTGGATAGCTGGTTTCCTGATTATTGCAGGCAGAATGGTCTTAAAGGTGTGAAAGAGCTGGAACTGGATGGCGGAATCTCGGATGCCATTGAGCACCAGCTGTTTCTTGTTATTCAGGAGGCCATTGCTAATGTAGTGAAGCATGCAGAGGCGGGGATGGTCAGTCTGTCCATACGGGAGAGTGAACATCAGATCAGCATGAGCATCAGCGATGATGGTCAGGGATTTTTGCAGCAAGCTGAGCGTCCAGGGTCCTACGGATTATCCACCATGCGTGAACGAGCGGAGAAGCTTGGTGGGCAAGTTCAGATTATATCGAAGCCGGGAGCGGGAACAACGGTACGGGTATTCATCCCGAAATTCCCGAACGTTCCTGAGTGAACTAGAGGGGGAGACGGAATGAGCGGTAAAGTAAACGTGATGATTGTGGATGACCATGACATGGTGCGAATGGGGTTAAAAACGTATCTGATGCTGGAGCCTACTTTTCATGTGATGGGAGAAGCGGGCCATGGACAGGATGCGCTTGATCAGTTGCGTAAGTTAAATGATAGTGAAATGCCTGACTTGATCCTGATGGATCTGATGATGCCTATAATGAATGGCGCTGAAGCAACAAAAGCCATTATGACTGAATTTCCGAAGATGAAGATTGTAATGCTCACGAGTTTCTTGGAGGATGATCTTGTTGTTCAAGCGATTGAAGCCGGAGCGGTCAGTTATGTGCTGAAGACCGTTTCTGCGGAAGAACTGATCTATGCTCTTCAAGGAGCTTATAGAGGCATGCCTGTGATGACAGGTGATGTATCGCAGGCATTGACTCGGGGAATCAGACAGCGTACAGCGAGAGAGAGTGAATCAGGTCTGACTGAACGGGAGAAGGAAGTGCTGTTGCTTATTGCAGAGGGAAAGACCAACAAAGACATTGGAGAAGAATTACATATCAGTATCAAAACCGTCAAAACACATGTGAGCAACCTGCTGATGAAATGCGAGATGGATGATCGTACACAATTGGCTATCTACGCGCATCGTCAGGGCTGGGTGAAAACGAAAGGGTAAAATGCTGTCATGACGGGGTAAATAATCTATTCTTACGTGCTTTTATCTCCTTTTTAATTGTTTTTAAGGTACGGTTAAGGTTTAAAGTACAAAATAAGGACAGTTAAAGAATATCTCTTGGGAATAAGAGATTGGGAGGTAGAGAGGCATGGACGAACGTAATTATAGATCGAACCGTCAAGACGAGGAAAACGAAACCAAACAAACGGAGAACCGCAATTCTTCCGGAACGGACGAATCCTCCTATTATTATTCTTATGGACCTTTTCAGTCCGTGAATCAGGAAGATACAGCAAATCACATGGGAAGCAACAATCAGCGTGAAGAAGGTAATGTAGAGATTACAAAACCTGATCCGGTGAGACCCGTACCTACTTACTATAATAGTGAACCATCCGAGCAAGCGAAAAGATCGTCCGGAGGCGGCGGAAACGGCTCAGGTAACGGTGGGGATCAAGGGAATGGCGGCAAAGGCAACTGGAATTATAATAACCGAAAGCCGCGTTCTTCCGTAAGATCACTTCTGTTCTCCTTTATTGCCGGCATGCTGGTCATTACCGTTCTCATGTACACAGCCGACAGAACGAACATGTTCACACCGGAGACTGCACTTACGAACACAGGCAATGAAAGCTCGGGGCAGGAAGCGTCCACGAATACAGGCGGAGGCAACAATGTGACAGCGTCGTTACTGCCAACAGGTAAAGAAGATGTGTCTTCCGTAGTAACGAGTACAAGTCCAGCAGTCGTCAAAATCGAAACACTTGCGAAGCAGTCCTCACGCACAGGTACTGGTCAGGGTGGATCGAATACAAGCGATCCGTTGTACCAATACTTCTTCGGTAATGGTGGCGGAACGGAAGGCAATCAAGGCCAGAGCCAGCAGCAACAACAGCAAAGCAGTAATCAGTTGGTTCCACTAGGCATTGGTTCTGGATTTATTTTTGACAAAGAAGGATATATCCTGACGAACCAGCACGTGGTTCAGGGTGCGGATGTGATTCAGGTTACGCTGGAGAACAACAGCAAGCCTTATGAAGCCAAACTGCTCGGAAGCAGCTTCGATCTGGATCTGGCAGTATTGAAAATTGAGAAAAACAGTGGTGACGATGCGTTCCCTGTAGCTCCACTGGGCGATTCCAACAGTACGCAAGTCGGTGAATGGCTTGTAGCTATTGGTAACCCTGAGGGCTTCGAACACACCGTTACAGCAGGTGTACTCAGTGCCAAAGAACGTACAATCAGCATTCCGGATGAAGAAACAGGTAAAACACGTGAATATAGCCACTTGCTGCAAACGGATGCTTCCATTAACCCGGGTAACTCTGGTGGTCCGTTGCTTAACCTGAACGGGGAAGTTATCGGGATGAACGTTGCAGTCAGTGCAGATGCACAAGGGATTGGTTTTGCGATCCCATCAAGCGTCATCTCTGAAGCGGTTAAATATCTTAAAGAGAACAAAGAAGTTCCCAAAGAGCCCGTACCATTTATCGGTGCATCTTTGATGGCTCTCACACCTGAAGTCGCTAAACAAATGGGAACAGATGTGACCGAAGGTTCTGTCGTAGCCAGCACGATCTTCCAATCACCGGCTTACCAAGCAGATCTTCGTGCATATGACATCATTACAGGTGCCAACGGTACACCGTACGCCACAAGTCAGGATCTGATTGATTTTATCAAGAAACAGGAAATCGGCAGTGAAGTGACACTGAACGTGGTTCGTGACGGTAAGAAGATGGATCTGATAATCAAAATCGGCAACAAAAATGATTTTGATACTTCACAAACAACGGATACACAACAGCAGCAACAACCATAATATTAGATTAAGGATTGGAAGAACGGAAGGGTTTGAAGGCCCTTCCGTTTTTTTTGCCCAGAACTAACGGGATAACAATGGAGCATGCTTGAATGGAGACTCTTACTTGAAGATGCAGATTGTGCTTCTGCCTGTTACAATGGGATAAAACGTTAGGATAAAGGAGAAAGACCATGCGCTCAACTATTTTGATTGTGGATGACGACGAAAAAATTGTGTCCATGCTCCGCCGCGGGCTGGCTTTTGAAGGATATGAGGTACAGACCGCTTCCAATGGAGCTGAAGGTCTCAGCAAACTGATGGACAAGGAGCCGGACATCGTTGTTCTGGATGTGATGATGCCGCAGATTGACGGATTTGAGGTATGTCGCAGATTAAGGGAAGCAGGTAGCAAAGTGCCTGTGCTGATGCTTACGGCCAAGGATGAAGTACAGAGCCGGGTGACTGGACTGGATACAGGGGCCGATGACTATCTCGTGAAGCCGTTTGCGTTGGAAGAGTTATTGGCACGTGTCCGTGCATTGCTGCGCCGCAAGTCAGATATTGCGGGTACACCAGACAATCGTCTGATGTATGAAGATATCATTCTGGACAATGACTCACGTGAAGTAGTACGAGATGGTCAACGTCTGGAACTGACTGCCAAGGAATTCGAACTGTTGAATCTGTTTATGCAAAATCCAAGACGAGTACTGTCACGCGATCTGATTATGGATAAAATCTGGGGTTATGATTACAGCGGTGAGTCTAATGTGCTTGAAGTGTACATTGCCATGCTCAGACAGAAGACTGAAGAATACGGTGGCAAACGTCTCATCCAGACCATCCGGGGAGCCGGTTATATTCTGAGAGGTGACTCCTGACATGTCCATTCGGTTAAGACTAACCGCATGGTATTCTGGCATTTTGGCGGCCGTGCTTATCTTTTGGGGCGTTGTGATCTATGCCTTTGTTTATTTTAACTCCTATCAGGAAGTTGAACAGCAATTGAAGGTGAAGAGTGCCCGGATTACGGAGCAAATTGGTGTGAATCCTCTTTCGCAGTCATTGGATCTGGACCCATTTACAGAGAGCCAGCTTCAGGAGGCACAAATTTATATTCAACTCTGGGATTATCAGAGCCGTTCGGGCAGGATTTCCGGTAATATGGAGAAATTAGGGATTCAGTTTCCGGTTTTGAAATCCAATGAAATTCTCAAAGAGCGGGGGATATCCAAGATCTATGTGGACGGGACGCCTTTTCTGGTGAATCAATTGCCACTGTCTCTTCAGGGAACCAATGAGGTCAGAGGAATTCTTCAGGTAGGCGCCAATGTAAGTTCACAGGAGCGCTTGCTGGAGGCATTGCTTAATATTTTGGTTTTTGGCTGGCTGGTGGCGATGGCATTGGCTATAACTTCAGGTCTTGTTCTGGCCCGGAAGTCGATGCGTCCGCTTGTGAATGTTATTGATGCTGCGAATCAGATCCAATCCGGCGATGATCTTAGTGTGCGAATTCAATATGCGGGGCCGAAGGATGAGATCGGGCGTTTGATCGAAACGGTGAATAACATGCTTGAGCGTACAGAATTGTCTTTCCGTGGATTGGAAGAGACGAATGCTGCCCAGCGCCGTTTTGTATCTGATGCTTCGCATGAACTACGTACGCCGCTGACGACTATTCGCGGGAACGTGGACTTCCTGAAGAAGCTGTGGGATCAGGAGGGCACAGACCGACCGAATCTGGATGAAGAAACGGTAAGACAGATGTCCGTCGAGGCGTTGGAAGACATGGCCGATGAAGGTAAACGTATGAGCAGATTGATCAGTGACATGCTGTCATTGGCGAGAGCGGATACAGGGCAGAAAATTGAACTGAATCCGGTACCACTACAGATATTGGTGCAGGAAGTCGCGCGAAGATCGCAATTCTTGGATCATCATGCGGACTGGCGTCCAGGTGATCTGTCGATTCTTAACGGTATCTATGTGAACGGCAGCAAGGATTATCTGCAACAGATGCTGTTTATTTTCATCGAAAATGCGTTTAAATACACGCCAGAAGGCTCCGTGACACTTGATGCCGTACTGTACAAAGGTCAGGTAGGACTGCGCATCAGCGATACCGGTATTGGCATGGATCGGGACGAAGTACCGTTCATCTTTGATCGCTTCTATCGGGCAGATGAATCGCGCGGGGCTACACCAGGCATAGGTCTGGGACTTTCGATTGCCAAGTGGATCATTGAGGAACACCATGGATCGGTTGAGGTTGTGACCAGACGTGGAGAAGGAACCACCTTTATTATCTGGTTGCCGGTTGTCTTTGCTCCGCCTATCGAATAAAGGTATAATAGACAGGACTGCAATTACATCGGCAACGTTGCCGAGAAAGAAAGCGGGTGGCAACCAAGTGGAAGTACTGCGAATTTCACCGCGGGGATATTGTTACGGCGTTGTGGATGCGATGGTGCTCGCGCGTCAAGCGGCACGCAATCTGGATTTACCACGACCTATTTATATATTGGGTATGATTGTGCATAACCAACATGTGACGGATTCCTTTGAAGATGAAGGTATTATTACATTGGATGGTCCGAACCGGATGGATATTTTGAGCCAAGTGGAGAGTGGCACGATTATTTTCACAGCTCACGGCGTTTCTCCAGAAGTGCGGAAGCTGGCACGGGACAAAGGTCTGACAACAGTGGATGCAACATGCCCTGACGTAACCAAGACCCATGACCTCATTCGGGAAAAGACGGCAGAAGGTTATCAGATCATCTATATTGGCAAAAAGAATCATCCTGAACCAGAGGGGGCTGTTGGCGTTGCGCCAGACCTCGTTCACCTGATCGAGAAGGAAGAAGAGATCGATGAACTGAACGTTCCTCCAGGCAAAATTCTTATTACGAATCAGACCACGATGAGCCAGTGGGATATCAAACACATTATGAGCCGTCTGCTGGAGAAGTTTCCGGGTGCAGAGATTCATAACGAAATCTGCCTGGCGACTCAAGTGCGTCAGGAAGCTGTCGCTGAACAGGCGGGGCAGTCTGATCTGGTCATTGTTGTAGGTGATCCTCGCAGCAATAACTCTAACCGTCTGGCACAAGTGTCGGAGGAAATCGCGGGGGTTACGGCCTACCGTGTATCCGATGTGGCAGAGATTCAGCAAGAATGGCTGAAAGGTGTAAATAAGGTGGCGGTTACTTCGGGTGCTTCAACACCAACACCGATTACGAAGGAAGTCATCCTTTATCTGGAGCAGTATGAACATGACAAACCGGAGACGTGGGAAATTAAGCGTACCGTGAACATGAGCAAACTGCTGCCACCAGTTAGAGAAAAAACACGTACACCATAGGGCAAGCACATGTAAGTGAAGCGCAAAATTTGTAAACGAAATAAGAAGAATCCTGTTACGCGGAACCGAATTCGGAGCCTGCGGAGCAGGGTTCTTTTTTGTATATGGATAAGGAATGTGTACCTTGACGCAATAGGAGAACTATGGTATATTTGCTTTAACGAATAAAAGCTTAAAAGCGAACAAGCGTTTAAGCGTGACAGAGTTTTCAAATTTAATCAGACGCACGTTAAGAGATTATTGTGCTCTCATACAAGGAAGGATGGGAATTAATATGATCGTTATTGCAGGCAAGGCTACTCCGGAGGAACAGATTCAGGATATCGTTGCAGTTATTGAAAAAGAAGGGCTTCAGGTGCACATCTCTCGCGGAGAGGATCGTACCATCATTGGTTTGATTGGCAAAGTTGAACCTAAAATGCAGGAGCATCTTCGCCAAATGAAAGGTGTCGAGAATGTCGTGAAAATCTCGAAGTCCTACAAATTGGCAAGCCGTGACTTCCATCCGGAAGATACGGTGATCTCCATCAAAGGTGTAGATATCGGTGGAAAAGAACTTGTTGTCATGGGCGGACCATGTGCGGTTGAATCCGCTGCGCAGATTGATGAGATTGCCGGGCTTGTGAAAGCTGCTGGTGGGCAAGTGTTGCGTGGGGGGGCATTTAAGCCACGTACAGGTCCTTATAGCTTCCAGGGAACGGGTGTAGAGGGATTGATCATGATGGCAGAAGCAGGCAAGAAACATGACCTGCTGACCATTACAGAAGTTATGACACCCGAGTATGTGGATATTTGTGCCGAGTACGCAGATATTCTGCAAGTAGGTACACGTAACATGCAGAACTTTGACCTGCTCCGCAAATTGGGCGAGTGTGGCAAACCAGTATTGTTGAAACGTGGCTTCAGTGCGACATACGATGAATTGTTGAATGCGGCTGAATACATTCTTGCGGGTGGTAACCCGAATGTCATGCTCTGTGAGCGTGGTATTCGTACGTTTGAATCCTACACACGGAATACTCTTGATCTGTCTGCAATTCCTGTTCTGCAGTCTCTGAGCCATTTGCCGGTTATTTCAGACCCGAGCCATGGTACTGGACGCCGTGAACTGGTGGAACCGATGACGAAAGCTTCCGTTGCTGCGGGTGCCAATGGTCTGATCATTGAAATGCATACCGATCCGGATAACTCGATGACAGGAGATGGTGTGCAGTCCTTGTTCCCTGACCAATTCGCCAACCTGTTGCAGGATCTGGAGAAACTGGCACCAATCGTGGGTAAATCATTCAGTACAGCCAAACAACCGGCAGAATTTTTCCCGGCACGTGTAGGGGTGTAATAAGAATTTCATGGTCAAGGGTCTGGATCATCATCCGGGCATCTCCTCTGGTCTCGTTCATTGCGACGGAATCAGATAGATGCTCGGTTTTTTGCATATTTTGCAGTTTTGAACGTATTTATTAATCAATAGTGATAAGAAACATTTATGATGTGAAGTTTTTTCCATGATTTAGGTTAAAATAGGGGTCGCTTTACCGCATTAAACCAGTTAAATGTATATTCAATTCGTTGTTATATGAATTTAGGTTATTTATAAAATGTGAGTATATCTAACATACTCGCAAAAAATACCTTACATAAGTATTGACGATGTCATGTTTTAAAATTTATAATGACGACAGAAAAAAATTCGAATTTAGACATTTTCTTAGTGGGGTTGTTTAATGTTCGGAATATTTGGGAGGACGAATACATGTCGGTTGAAAACGTATTGAAATCAATTCAAGAGAACAACATCGAGTGGGTAGATTTTCGTTTTGTAGATTTAGCTGGTCGTGCACATCACATTTCGTTACCAGCTTCGGCTGTTGATGCAGACACGTTCGTAAATGGAGTAGCTTTTGACGGTTCTTCTATCCAAGGTTTCCGCGGAATTGAAGAGTCCGATATGGTTATGATGCCAGATCCTGAAGCGACTTATGTCGATCCGTTCACTGCACACCCTACATTGAATGTTATGTGTGATATCTTCACTCCGGATGGCGAGCGTTATGAGCGTGACCCACGTAGCATCGCTGTTAAAGCAGAAGCTTATTTGCAAGAGAGCGGTGTAGGTACAGCGGCATTCTTCGCACCTGAATCCGAGTTCTTCATCTTCGACGATGTACGTTATGAGAGCGGCACGAACAGCTCTTCCTACTTCGTAGATTCCGAAGAAGCTTCTTGGAACACGAACCGCAAAGAAGAAGGCGGAAACCTGGGCTTCAAAGTTCGCACGAAAGGCGGATATGTTCCAGTAGCGCCAGTGGATACACAACAAGACATTCGTAGCGAAATGTGTCGCCTTTTGGAAGAAGCAGGCCTGTCGATCGAACGTCATCACCATGAAGTGGCGACAGCGGGTCAAGCCGAAATCAACTTCCGTTTTGATACACTGAAGAAAACAGCAGATAACCTGCTTGCATACAAATACATCGTGCACAACACTGCACGTCAATATGGTAAAGTAGCAACATTCATGCCAAAACCATTGTTCGGTGATAATGGTAGCGGAATGCACGTTCACCAATCCATCTTCGATGGCGATTCCCCATTGTTCTATGACAAAACGGGATATGCTAACCTGAGTGAAATGGCTTTGCACTACATCGGAGGTATCTTGTACCATGCTCCGGCACTGATCGCTTTGACTAACCCTAGTACGAACTCGTTCAAACGTCTCGTACCTGGTTACGAAGCACCAGTAAACTTGGTTTACTCCAAAGGTAACCGTTCTGCAGCAGTTCGTATTCCGGTTGCAGCTGTGACTCCTAAAGGTTGTCGTATCGAGTTCCGTACACCTGACTCCACAGCTAACCCGTACTTGGCATTCTCCGCAATGCTGATGGCTGGTCTGGATGGAATCAAACGCAAAATCAACCCAACTGAGCTTGGATATGGTCCGCTCGACAAAAACATCTATGACCTGTCTGATGCGGATAAAGAAAACATCCGCAGTGTGCCAGCTTCCCTCGAAGAAGCACTGGATGCATTGGCAGCTGATAACGAGTTCTTGACTGAAGGCGGCGTATTCACGAAAGAATTCATTGAAAATTACATCAACCTCAAACGTGATGAAGCGAAAGCAGTAGCGATCCGCATTCATCCGCACGAGTACAGCCTCTACTTCGACTGCTAATCAGTCGGGGTCGGAACAGCTCTTGTTCCAACTTAAAGCCTCCGGGACACGTTCTCGGAGGCTTTTCCTTGAATTAAACAATGTAGCGCTTTAACTTTGCAGGGTGATAAAGGAATTTGATGACCTGAATTCAACACTTCAGTGCATATTGCCCTTGAAGCAGATAGAGAATACTGATATCATAGCGATAATATTTAGTTTGAGAGCATTTGGCACAAATCCATAGAGCGACTTCCAATAGGTAAGATATAGATCGAAATGATTCAATTCGTCTATACGTTGGTTGGATCAGGATGCTTTTTCCTGTCCAACTCTTATACCCGTGAGCGATTCTAATCGAATTGTGCAAAATGCGTTTGTATGTCAGTTACGGATGGAAAGGGCGGGGGATTTTGTGACAAAAAGAGCGTATAACTTTAATGCAGGGCCTGCGGCGTTACCACTTGAGGTACTGGAGCGTGCACAGGCGGAATTTGTAGATTTTCGTAATACAGGCATGTCGATTATGGAGATGTCTCACCGTGGAGCGGTGTACGAGTCTGTACATAATGAAGCTCAGGAGCGCTTGTTGTCGCTTCTAGGCAATCCAAAAGGATACAAGGTTCTCTTTCTGCAGGGCGGTGCAAGCACTCAGTTCGCGATGCTGCCCATGAACCTGCTCGGAGCAGGACAGACAGCAAGTTACGTAATGACTGGCAGCTGGGCCAAGAAGGCTCTGTCTGAGGCGAAGCTGATCGGCGAGACACATGTTGCTGCATCTTCGGAAGCAGAGAAATTCATGAAATTGCCGGATGTTTCGAATCTGAGTTTGCCTGAACGTACGGCTTATGTGCATCTGACTTCCAACGAAACGATCGAAGGTACGCAATTCAAGTCGTTCCCGGATACCGGTTCAGTACCTCTGATTGCGGACATGTCGAGTGATATTTTCTGTAAACCATTCGATCTTAATCAATTCGGCATGATCTACGCCGGTGCACAGAAGAACCTGGGTCCATCCGGAATTACGGTTGTGATTGCTCGTGAGGAACTGGTGAGTGAATCGCCTAAAACGATTCCAACCATGCTTCGTTACAGCACGCATGTAGATAACAACTCCTTATACAATACGCCACCTTCCTTCTCCGTATATATGGTGAATGAAGTATTGAAATGGATCGAAGAACAGGGCGGACTGGCTGGTATCGAGCAAAAAAATACGAAAAAAGCGGAATTACTCTATAACACGATTGATTCTTCCGGTGATTTCTACCGTGGTTGTGTGGAGACAGAAGATCGTTCCCTCATGAATGTAACCTTCCGTCTTGCTTCGGAGGAACTGGAGAAAAAGTTCATTAAAGCATCCGAGGAAGAAGGATTCGTAGGTCTGAAAGGACATCGCAGTGTCGGTGGTCTCCGTGCCTCCATTTACAATGCTGCTCCTTATGAAAGTGTTAAGGCGCTGACAGACTTCATGAGCCACTTCCAGAAGACAAATGGATAAATTAGTATAGGTACTGTGTTATGGACCTTCGTGTCTAATCCTGTGCCTTACCAGAGCCTTCCACATTGACGTGTGGAGGGCTTTTCTTTAAGATTAGAGGGTTGTCGTCAACATGAAATGAAAAGGAGATTGAACACATATGGCTTTACACATCGTTCTGGTTGAACCAGAAATTCCGGCAAACACAGGGAATATTTCGCGTACTTGTGCGGCGACCGGCACCCATCTGCATCTCGTGCGTCCACTTGGATTTCGAACAGATGATGCTACATTGAAACGGGCAGGGCTGGATTACTGGCATGCCGTTCATATTGAATACCACGACTCATTCGAAGAGGTTCAGGAGAAGTACTCGGAAGGTCGTTTCTTCTACGCAACTACGAAGGCCAAGAACCGATATAGTGATTTTGAATTTCAAGATGGGGATTTCCTTGTCTTTGGTAAAGAGACTAAAGGCCTGCCGCCTGAATTAATTGCTGCGAATCCCGACACATGTATGAAAATGCCAATGACTGGTGACGTTAGATCATTAAATCTGTCCAATTCGGCAGCAATTATTGTGTATGAAGCATTGCGTCAGCTTAATTTTCCGGGGTTAGAGGGTTAAATTCGGGTTATTAATGACGGCTAGAATTCGGTAAAAAAACATTTTTCAAAAAAAAGGACAAAAAATGTTTATTTCCAGCAGGATTCGACAAAATCTTGGCGAATCTATAAACATAGTACAAATGTACCTAGAAATTTAGAGTAAGATAGGAGAGGTGTGCCGTAGCTATGAAGCCAGCTGGAGTAGTTCGCAAAGTTGACCAATTAGGTAGGATCGTATTGCCTAAATCTTTGCGTAAAAGGTATCAAATGAATGAGGGAGATCCTGTAGAGATCTTAGTACAAGGGGACCATATTATCTTGGAGAGATATCGTCCGAAATGTATTTTCTGCGGATCCATCGAGGAAGTCAACGAGTTCAAAGAGCGTTACATATGCGCACAATGTTTAGATGAAATGACTCAGCTTCCACAGCACGGGTAAGAAATCACGTCATGGGGTCCATTGACCCCGTGGCGTTTTTTTTGTTTTAATATCCAGCCGATGGTACGGTTTCATTGAACAAAAGGAAAATACGTAAACTTGCGTTAAAAGCATGTAGGTAAAATCTCATCCCATACGGCATTCAGGATGCCCTGCATATTTTCTTCCTCACTGTTAATACATATGACCGCTTCCCTTGAAGGAAGGATGATGCACAACTGACCATAGGCACCATCGGCACGGTAAGCATCATGAGAACACATCCAGAACTGATACCCGTAACCTTTTCCCCAATCACCATCTCCAGTCGTTTCGATCTGCTGGGACGTAGCCTGTCGAATCCAATCCGCAGGTACAAGCTGTCTGCCTTCCCAGTAGCCCTCCTGCAGCAATAACTGACCAAATCGACTTAGTTCCTCATTGCTTATCCAAAGACCAGCACAGCCAAGCGTTACGCCGAGTGGAGAGGTTTCCCACTCTACATCATGAATGCCAAGCGGCTCAAACAACCGTGGAGTCAGGTAATCTTTTACGGTTTGGCCGGTAGCAGCCTGTAGCATGGCCGAGATCATAAACGTATCACCGCTGCTGTATGTAAATTGTTCTCCAGGCATCCGGTCCAGAGGTAGAGACATGTAATGTTTCGCCCAATCCTTCTCGATCAATGAAGCTCGTTCATCAGCCCAAAGAGGCGGCGAGTCATGGCCTGAAGACATTCGAAGAAGATCACGTAACTTCAGGTCCCGCGGCGAGGAGAGATTATGTTCTGAAATGGGTACATGATCATAAGAGAAATAATCACCAAGTGTGGCATCCAGATGTATCAGACCTGCTTCGAGCGCAAGCCCAACGGCCATACAGGTGAAGGATTTGCTAATGGAATGTTGTACCCGGCGCTGATCCTTATCCCGGTCCCAATGGGCTAGCAACTGCCCTTTTTGTAATATGCGAATGGAGAAAACGTTCAATTGTTGCTCGGTAATCGTTTGGATGAAGCCTTTAAGTTGCTTAGACATATTAACCTCCCTAATATCAGGTGAAACCTGAGTAAAATCGGTTGGTGAAACGTTTCCGTAATTCGAATGCAAAATCAGAACCCATGTTAGTATAAACCTGGTTTGGTGTCAATTAAAGTTGTAATAGCACTGACTTAAATTTCATTTTTTCGCAATAATAGTGTCTTTGGACGCAAATTCAGACTTTTAAAAGCATGTTTTCGAGAAAATAACGCGAAATTTGTAAAAAGGTTATTGACAGGATTTACTCATCGGGCTTATGATTTATTCGAAACGATTCGAAGAAATCGCTTCCACATCAAAAGTGTTGTAATGAAGTCCATGTGAATCAACGTTGGCTATGTTTTGAAACGATTCGAGAAAATCGTTTCGATAACCCATCGTAATACAAGGGAATCTACAACAGCCTGCAAACCAACGCCAGAGAAACGAATGAGTAAAGACAGCAGGCGCTGATGAGAGGGGTTACATTATGGCACATATAACGATCGAAACTGGATCGCCAACCTTATGCATGAATACGAGCATACATGTTGTGTCCAGTGACTCCGGAGAGACTTCAGGCGGTACACTATATCTGTTGCACGGGGCAGGCGATAATGCGAGTACCTGGCAGCGTTTAACCACAATTGAGATGTATGCAGCGCAATACGGCTGTACCGTCATTATGCCAGAAGCGAATCGAAGCTATTACACCGATATGGAATACGGCCTGAATTACTTCCACTACATCACTCAGGAGTTACCTGAAGTATGCAAGCGTCTGCTCAATCTGAATCCTGATCCGGAGAAAACGTACGTTGCCGGTTTATCGATGGGTGGATATGGTGCACTGAAATGTGGGCTAACTTATCCAGAGCGATATCGTAAAGTAGTGTCTTTATCCGGCGTTACGGATATCCAGACAAGGCTTCATGATCCCCATATGCCAGCGACCATGATCAAGGAAATGAAAGCGGTTTTTGGAGAACGGTTACAGGTAAAAGCCGATCAGGATATTTACAAACTGTCGGCCAAGCTGCTGGAGCAGGGTGTACCTTTACCGGATATCCTCAGTTGTTGCGGCGACAGTGACCCCTTCGTGGAGATGAATCACGATTATGCGAAATACATGCAGGGGACGGCCTTTGATTTTCGGTATGTGGAGACGCCGGGGGCTCATGAATGGAGATTTTGGGAGCACCACCTGAGAACGATGTTTGATTTTCTGTACAACGACAAGACCACAGTAGAGTGAGGAGATGCAATGTGAAACCTGCAGCCGAAGGACCTAGCAAAAAGCTGAAGGGAAACGTGAAGGGCAATTCGCTCTGGACTGAAATCTGGAAGCACCGAATGACATACACCCTGCTTATTCCGGGGCTTGTCTGGCTAATCCTGTTTGCCTACATGCCGATGGGTGGCCTGTCTCTGGCATTCAAAGATTACAAGGCCAACCTGGGCATCTGGGGAAGTCCATGGAGCGGATTCGAGAACTTCAAATATGTTTTCCGTGATCCAACCTTTATCGATGCCGTATGGCGTACGCTGTACATCAATATTCTGAAACTGATTATTCAGTTCCCGTTCCCGATCATTCTGGCGTTGTTGCTGAATGAATTGCGGATGCGTAGAGGGAAAAAATTGTTCCAAACCGTTCTTACGTTCCCGCACTTCCTATCCTGGATCATCGTATCCGGCGTAGTCATCAATGTGCTGGCATATGACGGATTGGTAAACAGCGCGCTCGGATTACTCGGATTGCCAACGATTAACTTCCTGGGATCCGAATCTAACTTTGTACCCATGTTGCTGTTAACTGATATTTGGAAATCAAGTGGATGGGGCGCGATTATATTCTTGGCTGCCATTTCCGGTATTGACCAGGATCAGTATGAATCAGCGCAGATTGACGGGGCTTCCCGTATGCAACAGATGTTCAGAATTACTTTACCGAACATCCTTCCAACCATCACGATCATGTTTATTCTGTCCGTTGGTGGATTGATGTCTTCCGGTTTCGACCAGATCTTCAACTTGGCGAATGCCGCTACCAAAAATGTATCGGAAGTACTCGATGTATACATCTATCGGATTACGTTCCAGTCATCAACCGATTTCTCATTCTCGACAGCGGTCAGCTTGTTCCGTTCCCTGGTGAATATGGCCTTGCTGCTTCTTGCTGACAGATTTGCCAAGTGGCTTGGCGGAGACGGTTTGTTCCGATAAGAGAGGAGGAGAAATGAGATGAGCAAGAAAGCTAACAAAAAGCCGAGAATTGGCACGGAAAGAATGACACTTCTCGATTACTTCATATTTGCGATATTACTTGTGCTTGCCTTAATGATTCTGATTCCATTCTGGAATGTCATCATGATCTCGTTTGCAACACAAAAAGAGTATGCCGACAATCCATTTTTGATGTTCCCTAAAGAATTCACATTGGATTCCTATAGAGCACTGTTCGCTGATGGAACGATTCTGTCGGGGTACAAAAATACAATTATTTTGCTCGCCATCGGCTTGCCGCTCAGTTTGTTCCTGACAACGAGCATGGCGTATGGCCTTAGTCGCAGCAAATTCCCGTTCAAGAAGTTTCTCTTTTTCCTGGTATTGTTCACCATGATTTTTAATGGTGGTATCGTACCGCTGTACCTGATCATGAAATCACTTCATCTTACAGGTACGCTGTGGTCCGTTATTCTGGCGGGAAGCTTCAGTGCTTTTAACATGATTCTGATGATGAACTACTTCTATACCTTGCCTGAATCGCTGATGGAATCGGCGAGACTGGATGGTGCAGGAGAGTGGAGAATTCTGTTCTCGGTTGTTCTTCCGCTGGCTACACCAATTATGGCTACAATCACATTGTTCTACGGTGTGGCCTACTGGAACAGTTGGTACGATGCGATGATATTCCTGCGAAAAGCGGATCAGCTGCCGCTGCAGAATGTACTCAGAAATATTATCGTCACATCTCAGACGAACGCATCCAATGCATCCAGTGTGGATGCTGCCCAAGCGAGCAATTTCTCAATGGGTATGAAAATGGCGGCTGTATTTGTAACGATGGTGCCGATTATGTGTTTCTTCCCAATGCTGCAAAAGCACTTTGCAAAAGGGGTATTAACAGGGGCAATCAAGACCTGATATACACATAGGATTTGGACTACAAATTCGACTAAAAACATGGGGGTAAAAGCATGGAAACGAACAGAAAGTTGTCAGTTAAATCTCT
Source organism: Paenibacillus sp. SZ31 (assembly GCF_012912005.1). Taxonomy (GTDB): domain Bacteria; phylum Bacillota; class Bacilli; order Paenibacillales; family Paenibacillaceae; genus Paenibacillus. The sequence goes on along the minus strand of NZ_JABBEA010000001.1, from coordinate 644,406 downwards.
TTTTGCCATCACACTCTGTCTGTTGATGTTGGTGGTGACAGCTTGTTCCAGTGGTGGTTCTGAAGGTAGTAACGAGAAGGATGCTGAAGGAAATTATACAGATAACCTTACCATCTCCGTAGCAAACCTGACGGAAATTAAAAACGGGAACTTGGATAATGAGTTCCATAAATTCTGGACAGACAAGTTCAATGTAACATGGGATTACAACTATATCGATTGGGATTCATGGGGCGAGAAGCTTCGTTTGTGGATTAACTCTGGCGACTTGCCGGATGTAGCGGTATGGAACTACGTGCATGGCGATGCCATGAACAGTATTGAACAAGGCTTGTTCTACAAATTCCCGGATGACTGGAAAGAACGCTGGCCTAACGTGGCAGCAGCTTACAATTTGACGGGTCTTGGAGATAAGTTGGAAGAATTGACGGGTGGAACATACGTCCTGCCTAGACCAATCTATTTCGAGAACAAACCGGCTGACCCATTGACGAACCAAATTGGTGTCATTGCGCTTCGTAAAGACTGGGCTGAAGCGGTTGGTTTTGAACTGAAAGATGCTTATACAACAACCGAATTGAACGAATATGCTGCGCTTGTGAAAGAAAAAGATCCAGGCAAAGTGGGTAACAAACTTGTACCTCTGTCCTACAATGCCGGAGATGCGATGACAAATATCATTATGCCGAACAGTGTGCATGCCATGACCGATTCTCCGTTCTACAAAGGTGAAGATGGCCAGTTCCACTGGGGACCTTCGGAGCCTGAGACACTTACAGGGCTGAAATTGATGCAAAAAGCATACAAAGATGGATTGCTTAATCCTGAGTTCTACACATGGAAAAACAATGAAGGTCAAAATAATTTCAAAGTAACAGGTACAGCTGCAGTAACAAGTCTGGGCGGACTGGCTTCGTACAGACAAGGTCTGGATTCCGATATGAGAAAGAATCTCGGTGTAGATAGTGATGAACTGGTACACACAGCAATCGTAGTGGGCGATGACGGGAAATACCGTAACATGGAGCAAGCTAACTTCTGGTCTGCATTGATCTTCAATCCGGACATCAGTGACGAGAAATTCGAACGGATCATGGATCTGATTGACTACTCGACGACAAAAGAAGGACAGTTGCTCATTAACATGGGCTTTGAAGGAACGGATTGGAAATATGATGAGAACCAAGAACTGGTTAGCTTGTTGCCAGAAGGAACAGTATTGGAAGATAAATATCCAGCACGTTTCGAAGGTCTCTACCTGCTCGGTGACGACTTCAGTGTTGTAAACCCTGCAATCCAAAAGGATTACCGTGATAGAGCCGTGAAATTGTTCGAAGAAAAAGCAAAACTCGGTACAGAAGGCAACTCACTTGCAACATACGATTGGGATGTCAATCTGTACGATTCCAAAGCTAAGAGTCAGGCTTCATTCGATTACCAGAACGAATATGCCAACCTGATCCTCAAAAACGGAGATCTGGAAGCGAACTGGAAAGAATGGGTAAACAGTAAAATGTCCCTGGTTCAACCTTACCTGGATGAGCTAAACGAGAAATTCTAGTAATCGTTCAGTAATTAATTTTGAACCCGGTGCGCGGTCTCTCCCCGAACGCAGCCGGGTTCTTTATTTCAACAACTTGTAGTGGAGGATATTATCGATGAATAACGAGCAGTTACTAGACCTGGTAAAACAGATGACGTTGGAGGAAAAAACAGCTCAGCTTCTTCAGTTGACTGCCAACTTTTATGAAGGAACGAATGTTGAAGGTCAGATCACAGGACCTATGGAAGAGATGGGAATCACGGAGCAGTCCGTGGATGCCAGTGGCTCCATCCTGGGGTTGTCCGGTGCGCAGGCCATCATTGATGTGCAACAAGCTTATATGAAGAAGAGTCGTCTGGGCATTCCGCTCTTGTTCATGGCTGATGTAGTACATGGATTCAAAACCATCTTCCCGATTCCGCTGGCGATCGGTTGCTCATGGGATACCGAACTTGCTGAGAAAAGTGCTGAAATTGCAGCACGGGAATCGGCTGTATCCGGTTTGCATGTAACCTTTGCACCGATGGTGGATCTGGTTCGTGACCCGCGCTGGGGTCGTGTGATGGAGACGACAGGAGAAGATCCTTATCTGAACAGCTTGTTCGCGGCTGCATTTGTAAGAGGATATCAAGGAGATAGCTTGAAAGAGGAGCCTGATCGCCTTGCAGCTTGTGTCAAACACTTTGCGGCGTATGGAGCGGCTGAAGGTGGTCGGGATTACAATACGGTGGACATGTCCGAGCGTAACCTGCGTGAGTACTATTTGCCAGCGTACAAAGCAGCGTTGGATGCAGGTGTGGAAATGGTCATGACTTCGTTCAATACGGTTGACGGTATTCCGGCAAGTGGCAATGAGAAGTTAATGCGTGGCATTTTGCGTGAAGAGTGGGGCTTTGATGGCGTATTGATCTCGGATTGGGCTTCCATTCGCGAGATGATTGCACACGGCGCTGCGGAAGATGACCGTGAAGCGGCGTATCGTGCCATTCGTGCAGGGGTAGATATGGAGATGATGACACCTTGTTACGTTCATCATTTGCCTGAGTTGATTGAGAGCGGTGAAGTAGAAGAGGAGCTCATTGATGAAGCCGTTCTGCGAATTTTGCAACTGAAAGAAAAGCTGGGATTGTTCGACAATCCGCTACGTGCAGCCGATCCGGAACGTGAGCGCGAGATTGTGTTCTCCAAAGAGCACCGTCAGGTGTCGTATGAACTGGCAACCAAATCAGCTGTCCTCTTGAAGAATGATGGCAATGTACTTCCACTTCAACCGGAAGCTAATGTAGCCCTCATGGGGCCTTTTGCACAGAGTCCTGACATTCTGGGTTGGTGGTCCTGTGAAGGGGTCAAGGAAGATGCACTTAAGCTGGGAACAGCTCTGCAAGAGCGCCTGACGGGTGGGAAAGTTCAATTTGCCCAAGGTAGTGATGTTCATACGATTACAGCTGAGCAGATTGCCGAAGCCCTGGAAGTGGCAAGCAAAGCAGATCTGATTGTTCTCGCTCTGGGTGAAGACTCCGAGATGAGCGGAGAAGGTGGCTCACGCACGGATATCCGTCTGCCAGCGGCCCAATTGGAATTGGTCAAACAGCTCAAAGCAGCCGGCAAACCGATTGCCACCGTTATGTTCAACGGCCGTCCATTAGATTTGCATGGTGTCATCGATGAATCGGATGCCCTTCTTGAAGCCTGGTTCCCGGGTAGTGAAGGCGGAGCAGCGATTGCAGATGTTCTTACAGGTGTAGTGAATCCATCGGGCCGTCTGACGATGTCCTTCCCGCAGTCTGTAGGTCAGATTCCGGTCTATTACAACCATTTCAATACAGGCCGTCCTCTGAACCCGGAGAAGACGGAAGAACGTTATGTTTCCAAATACATTGATAGCCCGAATGAACCGTTGCTACCGTTCGGTTATGGTCTCTCTTACACTTCCTTCACTTATGGTGATCTTGAAGTCTCAAGTAATGAGTTGACTGCTGATGAGTCCCTAAGCATCCAGGTACGTGTATCAAACACGGGTGAGCGTGCAGGCGTGGAGACGGTTCAGTTGTATGTTCGTGATGTAACGGGTGAAGTGGTTCGTCCGATGCGTGAGTTAAAAGGATATGTGAAACTTGCACTTGCGCCAGGCGAGAGTGGTACAGCCACGTTTACATTAAATGAAGAACAGCTTCGTTATCACCATTCGGACTTAAGTCATCGCAGTGATCGAGGCGAGTTCCATATTCTTGTAGGTGCAAACAGTCGGGATACCCAGAAGAAATCATTCAGACTCGTTTAATCCGGGAAATGGAAAGAGTAATGTGTCAGGCCTTTCGCTATGGAAGGCCTGATAAACATAACAGGGGAGCGAAGAATGTGGTCAGTATCAAGGATATCGCCAAACAGGCGGGAGTTTCCATCTCCACCGTGTCATATGCGCTGAATGGCAGCAACAAAGTGACCGATGAGACGAGTTCCAAAATTTTGGCCATTGCCAAAGAGCTGAACTATGTTCCCAATGCCGCTGCAAGAACACTGAAGAAAAGGGAATCCAAAATTCTGGGTGTATTCTTGACCGATTTTAGCGGAGATGTATATGGAGATTTGCTGAGTGGCATGAAAGCCGTATGTAATGCTCAAGGTTATGACCTGATCGTCTGCAGCGGCAAACAATCCCATCGTATGCTTCCAGAACGGATGATTGATGGTGCGATCATTTTGGATCATACGTTTGCGAGTGAGGAACTGATGCAGTATGCCGATCGAGGGCACAAAATCGTTGTACTGGACCGGGAGATGGATCATCCCAACATTAATCAGGTTCTGCTGGATAACAAAGCCGGGGCGACACTTGCCATGGAGCATCTGATTGAACAGGGACATAAGAAAATCTATGTGGTGACTGGACCGGAAGGTTCGTTTGACTCTGTGCAACGTTTAAAGGCTGTAAGACAGGTTGCGGAACGTGAAGCCGATGTGGAATGGATTGAGATCACGGGGGATTTTGAGAAGAGTGGTGGAGAACGAGCCGCAGATCAGATTGTACAGGTATATGACGGACCTGCAGCGGTATTCTGCCTCAATGATGAGATGGCTATTGGTCTATGTGATCGTCTGGCAGACAGTGTGCTTGGCATTGGTCAGGAGATTGATGTCATTGGATTCGACAATATTGAACTGAGCAAATACGTGCAGCCGAGATTGGCAAGCATTGATTATTCCAAACGCAAGTGGGGATCGCTCGCTGCTGAACAATTAATTAAGATTATTGCTGGAGAACCCGTCGACCACGAACGAATTTACGTGACATTGGTTGAAGGTGGGTCGGTGAGTGGACCCAATCAGTCTGAATCTGTGATATCCATGCGGAATGACAGGGCGGTTAGCTATTGATCCCGAATACAGCAAGAGACAAGGCTTAGAAGAATTGCATCATTCTTTTAAGCCTTGTCTCTTGCTATTTCGAGGATGAAGTATTAAAGCATTAAAAAAGCCTCTCCGGAGAGAGGCTTAGCCTTTACAGACCTTTTGTTTTGTCATTGTTGTAGGATGAAGTGAGAATGCCTGCAATGAAGAGAGTCAATACGACTGCAATAATCCAGAATGTCAGTGAAAACGACATACCCTTCGCACCTCCTGCACAAGCTCATTTTCTTCTATTATACCCATTATAGGTAGAAAAGAAATGCTTCACCCTATTATTTGTAAAATAAAAAGTGTGTGGGCACCGGTCTGAGGCTGCCATCTGAAGGGTTATTCACAACCCGATTATTCAGTATAAGCGAGGAAGATCCACCGCCATCCAGATTATAGGCGTCGATGACCCCAAGCTTGTACAACCGACCTTGCAACTCTTCAAGGGTAGCACCGGAACTTCCACCCTCATTATATCCGTCAACCACAATGATTAATAACTGATCGTCTTTATAATTGCCAATGACTGTCCGTGGAGCTCGTTTGGGTGATACCTTCCATTTGGCGGGAATCGCGGTTTTGCGCCCGTTCTGTAGTAGCACCGGGACAAACGTAGCTCCAAATTGCGGTTGTAGGCGATCCAGGGAGTTTTTATCGAAGAACTTGCCTCCGACCAGCTTGCCGGTATCGTTAAGTCCTACAAAGAACAGATCTTTGAAGCTGGCCTGAAAACCATTCACGTATTTTCCGTCCATGACGGTTGTGCTGAGCGGATAACGTTTGCCACCACTGTCAGCAAATCCGCCTGCGTTGATCCCGGCAATTGCACCGTTACGTTTCACAGCCTGCATGGTTGTCTCAGATCGTCCAGGTTCGCTGTCCAGAGCCATCTGCATGGCTGTGGGATCTTTTAGCTTGATCTTCATGGCATAGCCCTTATAGCTGCCAGGATTCACTCTGTACATTTCAATCGTCAATCGGTCACTGTCTACCCGTTCAAATGGAACGCCCAGCTTGGATGAAATACGCTTGTTATAAATGGTTTCTGGGCGATCTGCCTGGGCAGTAGCCTTCTGTACAAGTGTAGACATCGTACTTGTTGTTTTATTATAGAGCTGCGTCGTTCTTTTAATAGAAGAAGAAGTCTGGACAGCAGCGTCTTTTGCCCCCGCAAGTTCTTGGCTAATTGCTTGGGTCCGGGGTGTGATGGTGTCCTCTGACAGTTCGGTAGGAAGCAAACCTCCGGGTTCAAGTGGAGGACGAAGCAGCAGCAAGCATACTATTAATCCAACAAAAGGAGCGAGTGCAAGCATAAAAAAACGATTAACCTGTTTGACGGGTGTAATCATTTGAGCAGGTCCATCTTTTTCTGGAGTGTCTCCAGTTGTTTTTTGACTTCGCTCAGCTGGGTATACAGTTTGTTGCTGTTATCCGTTTTGTCACTTGCATTATCCTTGGTAAAAGTCAGCAATTCATTGAAGGATTGCACTTGCCCTTGCAGGTCTGCGACTTCCTTCGATATCGTTGTTAGCTGCTTTTCGTAGTCGGTTTTTAGCGCTGCAATCTGCTGCTGATTATGGGCCTGAAGCTGGTTAATCATCTGTTGCTGGAGATGGTTACTATAATAGTAGGTTCCAACGACTCCTAGTGCAATGAGAACAATCCACATTACCAGAAACAGCTTGATTGAAGATCCGGCCTTGCCTTTGGCGCTCCGGGTGTGATGGATGTCAGAGGGCGGGGCAGATGGTTTCATATCATCACTCCTGGTCATTTATAGGTACAAAAATTTTTCCAGTCCTCATTCTATCATGCCCCTATTGATTACGCAAAAATGAAATTCTTTACTTAATAGAGTAAAAAGAGATTGCATCGGAAGGAAGTCCTAGGATACAATTTCTTATAGATGCAATAAGTAGGAACTTTGGGCAGGTTTTTCGACTTTTTTAGATAGAAATGCAGGAAATTTATACTATATTTTGACCTTTCCGGGCATGGAAAGATGAACGTCATGGTGTTTTTATGACAAAATACAGTGGAAATAGAGCTTTTTTAGCAACTTTACCCTGTATTTTTCCGTTTTTCGACATAATCCGACCTATGCTTCTTCTATACTCGGACTGTCGCATAGACAATGGAATCATCATGGCAGAAGGTAGAAGTTATTTGTCCAATACATAACAGGGGGAACAACAATGAAAAAAGTATGGCAGGTGGTCATCGTAGATATCCACCCCACCAGCATGCTCGGTACAAAATTGATTTTGGAAGAGCAGCAGGATCTGACGGTACGTGGCATGACTTCGACCGGAACAGAAGGGCTCGAGCTGGTGAACATTCACCAGCCTGATCTGATTCTCATGGATTATCGTCTTCCGGAGGGTCAGGCAGATCAATATATTGCCCAGATGAAGAATCTGTCGGCACATAGTCACATCATCATTTTGACGGATGAAGACAATGTGAAGCTGTTTCGTCATCTGATGAGTCTTGGTGCAAGCGGCATGCTATCGAAACAGGCTTCCCCTAGCCAGCTGATTCATCTGATCTCGGGGTTACGTGAGGGACATGTATCCATTCCATTATCGTGGTTAAACAGTGCGGAGTGGGCGCAACCTGTGGAGTCTCCAACCGAAGAACGTGTCATTGAATTAACGGAAACTGAAACTTTTATCATGGAAAGAATTGTTCAGGGTGTAACCTATGATAAAATAGCGAGTGAGATCAACGTTAGCAGGCGCTCGATTGATAATTATCTGCGTAAAATATACGTGAAGCTGGAAGTAAGCAGCAGAGCACAGGCCATTGAACGTTATGCCTTGCATGCAAGGCAGGCGAAGACGGTATCCTGACGAACCCGTTTAGTTCTTCCCATCCTCATAACAGGTCAGGTGTGCATCCGGTCATATTCGATGGCGAGCAGGAATAGGTTGTAGGGCTGCGGACTGCGAGTTCAGTTTCGATAGGGATGAAAGGGGATCGGATCGATGAAATATTTCTTTGCTTCTCGTACCAACAGGCTTTTGTCATCACCGCTGAGGGATATACGTGAGATGTCTGGCAGGGATTATTTCATTTCTCTGGCAGAAGAATTGCCTGCGGAGGAGTTGTTTCCTTTCAAATTGCTGGAAGAAGCAGCGGTGTCTGTCTTTAGTTCAGGCCCCTCCGCATTGCAATATGGAGAGCCAGCAGGCTACACACCCTTGAGAGAGTGGTTGAACAAAGACTGGAATGCACGCAAAGGCATACGAACGGTACCCGAGCAGATTCTGTTGACCACTGGTACCCAGCAGGCCATCGATCTGGTGATGCGTCTATTGCTTGAGCCAGGGGATTCCGTATTGGTTGAACATCCTACATCTCCAGGCTGTCTTGAGGTTCTGGAGATGCAAGGCGCCAAGATAGTGCCCGTGATGGGTGATCGGGACGGGATACTGCCAGATCTTTTGGAGCAGCACATGCAGCAGGTGAGACCGAAGCTGCTTTTTGCTGCACCCAGCTTCTCGAATCCGACCGGTGCGCTGTGGAGTATGGAGCGGCGGGAGGCTGTCCTTGAGCTGTGTTCGCGCTATGGTGTGCTGCTTGTGGAAGATGATTCTTATGGAGAGCTTCATTTCGACGGCCTTGAGCCAGCGGACTTTTATCGTAAATATCCTTCACTCTTTGCACTGGATACTGCCGACCAGGGTGGACATGTTCTCTACATCGGTTCGTTTAGCAAAACGGTAGCGCCCGCTCTTCGGACCGGATGGGCTGCTGGACATCCTGCGCTGATTCAGGCCATGGCCTCAGTTAAACGGATCGCAGATGGTCAGTCCAGTCCGATGAATCAGCGGCTGTTGTATCAACTGCTGGCTCATTCCCCTTTTCGATGGAGTGATCACCTGTCCATGCTGAACCGGGAGTATAAGACAAGGCTCAAACTGATGCTTGAACTGTTGAAGAGACCGGGCTGGAAAGGATGTCAGTACAACATCCCTGAGGGCGGTATGTATCTGTGGGTACAGTTGCCGGAAGGATTGGATAGTGGTGCCCTGCTCAAGGCGGCTCTGCCCAAAGGTGTATCTTTTCTTCCAGGATCGCTATGCTCCACAGGTGTACAGGATCAACGTTACATTCGATTGAACTTTAGCCATCCGGGACGTGATGAATTGCTGCTCGGCATGAACCTGATCAGTGAAGCCATATCCGAATTTACGGCTCGCAGCTGAGTCGAATCGAAAATAGATTGTAGCAAATTGCAAATTGGTTCATGAACATCGTGATTACGTTATTGCATCCACTAACATTTTTATATATAATATGAATTAATGAGTTGTTGGTTTCTTTATATAAGCTGCAATTGTGGCGAGTTCAGGAAAAGCGCTCATATATTTTATCTAACGGGGGAAAATTCAACATGTCTAATATTTTATTCGTAAAAGCAAATGACCGTCCTGCAGATCAAGCAGTCAGCGTTAAATTGTACGATGCATTCTTGAGCGCATACAAAGAGTCCCACCCAGGTGACACAGTTACTGAGTTGGATCTCTACAATACAGAATTCCCATTCTACGGTAACACTGCAATCACTGGTACTTACAAAGCAGCTAACGGTTTTGAACTGACAGCTGACGAGCAAAAAGCAGCTTCACTTGCAGCACAATTGCAAGATCAATTCCTTGCAGCTGACAAAGTTGTATTTGCATTCCCACTGTGGAACTTCACTGTTCCAGCTCCATTGGTAAACTACATTGCTTACCTGAGCCAAGCTGGTAAAACATTCAAATACACTGCTGAGGGTCCTGTAGGACTTGCTGGCGACAAAAAAGTAGCTTTGCTTAACGCACGTGGTGGCGTATATTCCGAAGGCCCAATGGCAGCTGCTGAAATGTCCCTGAACTTCCTGAAAACAGTTCTCGGCTTGTGGGGCATTCAAAGCCCAGAAGTAGTTATCGTTGAAGGACATAACGCTTCTGCAGATCGTGCTGAAGAAATCGTTACTGCAGGTCTGAAATTGGCTTCCGAAGTAGCAGCAAGCTTCTAATAGCATTCTTCTATATAGAACATACAAAAACACCTGTAGTCTCCACTGGAGATTACAGGTGTTTTTGCGTTCTCATTTTTTCGCATCCTTTACGTCAGATGATTCCGAATTAGATATGGCCTGTATTTTTCAAGTACTGCTCCGCTGCTTCAGCAATGTGTGAAAGGTCGTCCTGGTTGTCAGCAGATCCCGTATACGTTACATCAAGTTCATTAATGGTTCGTTCAATCATATTATTATCCTCAAGCATGTGTGCATGCTCGGTTAACGCCTGTACTCCCTTGATCGTCAGAATATACTTTCCGCGGGAGAGGCGTTCAAACCAGCCATAATAATTTTTTTGCAGAATCGCCGCGGCAGAACCTACACCGGTCTGTCTGGCAAGGTTGGCGGGAGAGGCTTCTCCGTTCGTCCGTAGAGCGGATGCGACGCGTAAGGCCTTCTCACGATATGCGGTGACCAACTGTCTGCGTGTGCTGCCTCCCGTATTGTAGTCTCCGCTGCGTTCGTCGAATTCCTTGAGCAAGCGTTTCCGCCGGACACCGCTTTTGCGGGCAACTTGATTGTGACTAGTGAGAACCGTCTGGGCAGATGGTTCGCACAGTACATCAATCAGGGGAGCTTTGGTTTTGTAAAATGTGACAGTCAGCAACCCCAGGCCGAGTTGTCTGCATAGTGCGGTCAGTTCGCTCCAGCGTTGGTTCACGGCTCCGCGTTTGCTACGGTTGCGCTCGACGGCCAGATACACGAACGGGCTAAGCTTCAAGCGCTGCATGCCCTGCAACAACAGGGAGAGGTTGAATGTTTTTTTCATTTCCACAATTAGTGGTTCGTCCTGGTCCGATCTAACCCCTACGAGGTCACAATGTCTGACTTCGGCCTTGACGTCGAAGCCACGCTGCTCGAAGAAAGCCTTCACAGGCGAATATAATTCGGTTTCGTATTGTACTGCCATCGTCCGTGCTCCTTTCCTGAAGTGGCCTACCTCTGGCCATGTGTTGTCCGGTTTCCTGAATTTAGAACCCTCATTATATCATATTCGTTCTTTTTTTTCTGAGGGCACAAGATGTCTGATAGAACAGGGAAAAGCCAAAATTCGAAACGGTTGATTGAAAAAAAGAGGTCAACTTATCCGAATTGCCGCATAGGTATGTAATACACTTTTCACAACAAAACAAGACGTTTGGACAGAGGGTGGCGGGACTAAACAGGACCGCAAGATTGGTATTCAAGCAGGAGCCGCAATTCTATTGATTTCTTCATACCATTCGGAATGGTTGACAATCACACTAAAGGAGCCATGGGAGGTACCAAGCATGAATATTTTTGAACGCGTTGCGGAACATCGGGCAGAGAGTGACCGTTTGACATGGAACGGAACATTTGAAGATTATATTGCGCTGTTGAGAGAGGACCCGACTCCGGCAATGACGGCTCACGCCAGAGTGTATGAGATGATTGAATCGTTTGGCGTGGAAGAAGTAGGTGGGCATAAGCGGTACAAGTTTTTTGAGCAGGAGATCTTCGGACTGGATCGATCGATTGAAAAGCTGGTCGAAGAATACTTTCACTCGGCAGCACGCCGTCTGGATGTACGTAAACGGATCTTGCTCCTGATGGGTCCCGTAAGCGGAGGTAAATCAACGCTGGTGACGCTGCTGAAGCGGGGGCTTGAGCAATTCTCGCGCACAGAGAAAGGTGCCATATACGCCATTGATGGATGCCCAATGCATGAGGAACCGCTGCATCTGATTCCACTGGAGCTTCGTCCTGAAGTGGAGAAGGAAATTGGAGTCCGCATTGAGGGTAACCTTTGCCCATCCTGCCAGATGAGACTCCGTACCGAATATGGTGGTGATATCAGCAAGGTACCGGTGGAACGGGTCCTTGTTTCCGAAGATAATCGGGTGGGGATAGGAACGTTCAGTCCATCTGATCCGAAATCACAGGATATTGCCGACCTGACCGGTAGTATCGACTTTTCCACCATTACGGAGTTTGGTTCCGAGTCCGATCCACGTGCCTATCGTTTTGATGGAGAGTTGAACAAGGCAAACCGTGGGCTGATGGAGTTCCAGGAGATGTTGAAATGTGATGAGAAATTCCTGTGGAATCTCTTGTCACTCACGCAAGAAGGTAATTTCAAAGCAGGACGCTTCGCCCTAATCAGTGCGGATGAGATGATTGTGGCGCATACGAATGAATCGGAGTATAAGTCATTTATCTCCAACAAGAAGAATGAGGCGCTGCAATCCCGGATGATTGTCATGCCGATTCCGTACAATCTGAAGGTGTCCGAGGAAGAGAAAATCTATGCCAAGCTGATTCAGCAAAGTGACATGAAGCATGTTCATGTTGCACCGCATGCACTGCGGACTGCAGCCATTTTTTCCATACTTACCCGCTTGAAGGAAACAAAGAAACAGGGCATGGATCTCGTGAAAAAAATGCGGATGTATGATGGTGAAGAAGTGGAAGGGTACAAAGAAGCCGATCTGCGCGAGATGCAAAATGAGTATCTGGATGAAGGCATGTCTGGCATTGACCCACGGTATGTCATCAACCGGATATCCAGTGCTTTGATCAAGCAAAATCTTCAGTGCATTAACGCGCTGGACATTCTGCGAGCCATCAAGGACGGTCTGGACCAGCATGCTTCGATTACGAAGGAAGAGCGAGAGCGTTATCTGAACTTTATCGCTCTTGCACGCAAGGAGTACGATGAACTGGCTAAGAAGGAAGTACAAAAAGCATTTGTGTACTCGTTCGAGGAGTCGGCTAGAACGTTGTTCGAGAATTATCTCGATAACATTGAAGCATTCTGCAACTGGTCCAAGATTCGTGATCCGCTCACGGATGAAGAGATGGACCCGGATGAGCGTCTGATGCGTTCCATTGAAGAGCAGATCGGGATCTCCGAAAATGCGAAGAAAGCGTTCAGGGAAGAGATTCTGATCCGAATCTCGGCATACTCCCGCAAGGAGCGCAAGTTCGAATATAGCAGCCATGATCGTCTGCGTGAAGCCATTGAGAAGAAGTTGTTTACTGACCTGAAAGACATCGTCAAGATCACAACTTCAACCAAAACACCGGATGCAACCCAATTGAAACGTATGAATGAAGTGATTAAACGGTTAATTGAGGAACATGGATATACCGCAGCCAGTGCGAATGAACTGCTACGTTATGTGGGCAGTCTGCTTAATCGCTAATCGGCAAAGAACCATTCCGGATCAGGCTCCTGATGCCTGCTGTGAGGCTCCTTCACAGCAGGGTCAGGGCCTTTTTAGTTCGATGAGGGTCTTATCAATCTAAAAAGCTGACAAATAAGGTTAATTTTAAAGAGAATTAGTTCTAATGGTATATGTATATTTAGGTATTTTAGTCTATAATCGATACATATATTTACAATTTAAAGTAATATCGTGTTTATTAAGGAGCTGACTGAACCAGATATGAGCAGTATTTCCGCAACAAGACAGAAGCAACTTGATTATATGGGATTAACCGCAGGGGATCTAACTCTGCTTGCCGATCATCGGCCTGTTTTTAAAAAAGTCGTTAATGAAGTGGTCGATCATTTCTACAATCATGTGGGGAACTATCCTGAATTGGTAGATCTGATCGCCCGATTCTCTACGATTGATCGTCTAAAAGAAACACAGAAGATGTACTGGTTATCGATGACGGACGGGATCGTTGATGACGCATATATTGAGCAACGGATTGCGATTGGACTTGTGCATTCCCGGATTGGTCTGTCCGAAGATTATTATCTGGGCACCTACATGGTCTATCTAGATATTGCAACGAGCATATTCCAACAGGTTATCCCTGATTCCTGGCATCTTGTCATCCAGGCGCTTAGCAAAATGTTCAATCTGGATTCACAGCTTGTCCTTGAGGCCTATGAGAAGAAAGAAAAAGAAAAGTTACACCAGCTTGCCGATGATCAACAACATACATTGCAGGCAATCACGCAGATCACTCAAGAGCTTACAGGCATGATTAGTGAATTAAATGAAAATGCCTTGGCGATCTCGAGTGTAGCGAAAGAAACAGCGGCTTCTCAGGATCAGGCTCAAGTTCTGCTCACCGAATTAACAGGGGAGATCAATCAGATTGGAAAAATGGGTGAACTCATTCGCGAGATATCGGATCAGAGTCATCTTGTCGGTCTGAATGCAGCGATAGAAGCTGCTCATGCAGGAGAGTTTGGACGAGGCTTCGAAGTGGTCGCCAGTGAGGTGCGCAAGCTTGCAGCCAGTTCCCGGGATGCCCAGGGTAAAATTCAGTCTAATCTGGAGCAGATCATGAAGAAACTGAACAGTGTGCAGCAAGAGTCGGATCATACGTCCCGTGGTGCACGTAGCCAAGCTTCACGCTCGGCTGAACTCGCTGTATTTGCTACAACTATGGAGAAACTGTCTCTGGATTTGAAGAAACTGGAACAGCAGGAATAGACGTTAAAACCATTAGGAAGCTTCCATACCGTTTCAGGCTGTTTTAAGCTATAATGGGTAGACAAACCTGCCGATGTTATAGAAAATGCAGCCGGAGACAGGGGATTTGAAAGAGGTTGAGGTGATCAGATGGCTTCTATCCATGATGTGGCCAAGGAAGCGGGAGTATCTGTTGCAACCGTTTCCAAAGTGATAAACGATTATCCGGATGTAAGTGAAAAAACGCGCAAAAAAGTCAATATAGCCATCGAATTATTGAAATATCAACCCAATGTGGTCGCACGTGGACTTGTCAAGCGCCGTTCATGGACGGTAGGTGTACTGTTAACGGTTCCGTTTACGAACCCTTTTGTGTCGGAGTTGCTGGAAGGGATCAAGACTGCGCTGGAGAATAGTGGATATGATCTTGTCCGGTTGTCTACTCGATTCGATGACCCGACATACTCGTTCATCAAACATTGCCGCAGTCGCAATGTGGATGGCGTTGTAGTATTCGGGGAAGGCAGAGAAAACGCGAGTATTCAGGAACTGGTGGATGCAGAGATTCCGACGATGTTTGTTGATACAGACATGTTAGGCAAGCGTGCCGGTTACATTACAACGGATAACGCGAACGGGATCTCGATGAGTGTCAAACATCTGCATGAGCTTGGGCATCGCAAGATTGCCTATATCTCAGGGACACTTGGACCTGCCGTAGCCAATCTGCGGTTGGAAGGATATCGGGAAGGGCTGCGAGAATGCGGCATTCCGTATTCTACGGTATACCTGGAGATTTGCGATTATTCATTCGACGGCGGGAGCAAGGCCGCCCGGCGATTGCTGGCACTTCAGGATCAGCCAACGGGGATTGTCTGTGCTTCGGATATGTCTGCCTTTGGTGCAATTCATGAAATTGAAAAGCATGGACTGCGTGTACCGGAAGATATCTCGGTTGTTGGATTCGACAACACGTATTATGCTGAGGTGTTCAAACCAGGGCTGACCACGGTGAATCAGAATATCTATTCCATTGGCATTAAGTCCATCGAATATCTGATTGCCATGATCGAGAATCCGGCTTATTCTCCTCCTGTTGTTACGGAACCCTCCAATCTGGTTATCCGTCAGACAACAGCGCCAGTCAATGAATCATAGTTCGGAACAAACAAGAGCACAGCCATAGGCTGTGCTTTTTTATCGTGTCGTCTTGTTATGATGATAGATCGTTCATTAATTTTCACCGCTGGATAGAAGGTTAACAACATTCTAACGGGATTTATATTTTCACTTATTATGTGTATTGACAATAAAAGGTATAATAACATAAATTTATTTGTAACCGCTTACTTAATATTGAAAAAGTAAGTATGAGTGGCATAAGTCATACTCACTCGTAAAGGTTGATGACCATGCATTAGGTGTCCCTGATGCCATCCGTGCAACAATGAAGATTGTTGCCAGCGTAATGATCAATAGAGTGTATCCATGTATGCAGTACATTGTTGTGAAAGGTCCGACGCTTGGCAGAATCATAGGATGTTGACATGAACCTACGAGGAGGAGATGGAATGCGCGGAAAATGGTTAAGGTTATGCATGGCAGCTGTGATGCTTCTCAGTTTGTTACCTGGTATCGGTACAGAAGGGTCACGTGTGAAGGCTGCAGCAGCTGGGGATGCGTTACTGGCTCACTCGTATGAGGATGGTACGACCCAAGGGTGGATGGCGAGAGGCGGAGTAACTGTCGCGGCTACCGGGGATCAGGCATATGAAGGGGCATATTCACTTCAGACCACGGGACGAACAGCGGCATGGAATGGACCTGCATTATCTCTGACAGGTGTAGTAGAGAAAGGTGCAGTAATTGAGATCTCCGGATATGTGAAGCTGGTCGCAGGTTCCGTACCTGCCAATCTGAAATTTACGGTGGAACGTCGGGATGGCAACCAGCCTGCGCAGTACGATCAAGTGAATGCAGCTCAGCAAGTAACGGATCAGGAGTGGGTTAAACTGCAAGGGCAGTACAGTTTCCAGCAAGGAACGGACCTGTTGTTGTATCTGGAGAGTGCCGATCCGACCAGTGCATATCTGCTGGATGCGTTCAACGTACGTCTGGTGACACCTGCACCGGAAAATCCGGGCGAGCCTGGTGAACCTGGTGCACAGCTGTTTACGGCTGATTTTGAAGACGGTAACCTTGGCAATTGGCGTTCACGGGGCAGTGAGCATCTGGAGGTGGTAACCGGAATCGG
This sequence comes from Paenibacillus sp. SZ31, assembly GCF_012912005.1. Taxonomy (GTDB): domain Bacteria; phylum Bacillota; class Bacilli; order Paenibacillales; family Paenibacillaceae; genus Paenibacillus. Next base: position 627,745 of record NZ_JABBEA010000001.1, on the reverse strand, counting down.
TCATAACAGCACACACAGCCTAAAAACCTCATCTCGGACTGAGACGTTCCACGGACCGCTGATTGAGGTGCTGGATCATCTGCAAAAGGGAAGTACCGTTCATGTGTCGTTCTGGGCGATGTATGATGAAGGACCTGCGAGTCAGGTTATTAACGGTTCATTGGAAAAGGAATATAACGATGACTCCGCAAGCCGTGAATATGCTTCGTTTGCTTCTACGACGCTGAACAAAGGCGAGTGGAAGAAAATTGAGGCAGACATCGTCGTTCCGGGAGAAAACAGCGGAATAACCGGATTAAGGGTGTATGCCGAGACTCCATGGAAGCAGTCAGAGCAGGTTACCCCGGCTGACACCATTCCTTTCTACATTGATGATGTATCAATTACAGCTGCGGAGCAGATTGAAATTGAGGAAGATATTCCGAATCTGGCAAGTACGCTTGCAACATCCTATGCACTGGGAGCGGCGATTGACTTATCTGCACTGGATGAACAAGATCCACACTCCCAGTTGTTAACGAAACACTTTAACAGTATTACCGCAGGTAACTTTATGAAGATGGATGCCATGCAACCGCGTGAGGGGCAGTTTGTCTGGTCCGAGGCGGATCGTCTGGTGAACTTTGCTGAAGCAAACAACATGCAGGTGAGAGGACATACGTTGTTGTGGCACAGCCAGGTGCCAGAATGGTTCTTTACCCATCCCGATGATGCATCTCAGCCTGCCACGCGAGAACAGTTGCTTCTTCGGATGAAGACGCATATTCAGACGATTATGAATCGGTACCAAGGGCAAGTACACACATGGGATGTCGTCAATGAAGTCATCTCGGACGGAGGCGGACTGCGCAATGAGGCGAGCGGCTCCAAGTGGAGAGACATCATTGGGGATGTGGACGGTGACGGGGATGACAGTGATTATATTGAGCTGGCTTTCCGTTATGCGCGTGAGGCCGATCCCGATGCTGTGCTGGTCATCAATGATTACGGGCTGGAGGGTAGTGCAAGCAAGCTGAATGACATGGTGGAACTTGTTGAGAAGCTGCTAGCCAAAGGAACACCTATTGATGCCGTTGGTTTTCAGATGCATGTATCCATGTATGGGCCGGACGTGCAACAGATTCGAGAAGCTTTTAACAGGGTAGCTGCGCTTGGTGTCAACATTCAGGTGACGGAACTGGACGTTTCCATCTATTCAGGGTCTTCGGAACAGGAGAAAGCTGTAACGAAGGAGTTAATGCTAGAGCAGGCTTACCGTTACCGGGAGTTGTTCGACTTGTTCCACGAATTCGATGAACGAGGTGTACTGGATAGTGTGACCGTGTGGGGACTTGCTGATGATGGTACATGGCTTGATAATCACCCGGTGAAGGGGCGTAAAGATGCACCATTGCTGTTTGATCGAAAATTGAAAGCGAAACCGGCTTATTGGGCATTGGTGGACGCGTCCGCGCTTCCGGTATATCGCAATGAATGGACAGCGCCTAAAGCTAGTCCTTCTCTCCCGGATCGCAAAGGGCAGGAAGATATGCTTTGGGGAGCTGTAAGAGGGCTAAATATTCATCATCTGGCAGATGGTACATCCGGGGTTACCGGTGAGGCGAGAGTACTATGGGATGCCAAAAAGGTGAATTTAAGAGTGGAAGTAAAGGATACCACACGTCGCAAAGGTGATCAGGTTCAGGTTTTCCTTGCGGAAGAAACGCAGGGTACGGTCGCTGCATCTTCTGGAGATATTTTATCTGCCCAGAAGAAAAATCCGCCGCCTGCAAATGGTCAGTGTACGTTCAAACGAGAGGGCGGTAAAGGCAAGGATAAAAATGTGTACAGCGTAGAGGAGACAAAAACGGGTTATGTTGTATACGCAGCAGTGCCTTTGTCAGGCGCTTTATTAACAGAAGGGCAGGTACTATCCCTTGATTTTCGAATTATGGATGAATATGCTGCTGGAAAGACAGCTACGATCGTATGGAACGATATTTCTAATCAGCAGCCGAATATACCTGCCAATTGGGGCAAATTGAAGCTGGGCTCTGCACTGAAACACGCGAAGGTTACTTATGGCACGCCGGTTATAGATGGTCAGAAGGATCGGATCTGGAAAAAAGCAACATCGATCACCACAGATGTATGGGCACTTGGGGATTCAGGGGCAACGGCAACAGCACAGCTGCTATGGGATGAACAGTATGTATATGTACTGGCAGACGTGAAAGATCCTTTGCGGAGCAAATTAAGCACCAATGCACATGAGCAGGATTCGATCGAGATTTTTATCGACCCGAGCAAAGATCAGACATCATACTACCAGGAGGATGACGCCCAGTACCGGGTTAACTTTGATAATGAGAGTTCTTTTGGAGGAAATGCACGGAAAGAAAGCTTCCAATCAGCCACCCGATTAACAAGTGGGGGATATATAGTTGAGGTGGCGATCCCACTGGATAGCGTTCTGGCTGAAGGGAAAAGATGGATTGGATTCGATCTTCAGGTGAATGATGATGGCGCCGGGGATGGCAAGCGAAGCAGTGTCTCCATCTGGAGTGATGCATCAGGTAATTCTTATCAAGATACTTCCGGTTTTGGCAGTTTGCTACTGACACGCAAATAGGATAATCAGATCTGGATTTGAATACGAAAATGTCAGCTATTAAACATCCGTATTTCTGGAAAAAAGTGTTGATTTTCAAGGCTAGGACGTTTAGACTATATACATTCATATTAAACGGGTTCCGATGTATGACACCGGCTTGAACTAAGTCTGTGTTCACAAGTCAAATGATGCGGAGGGAGTGCCTGTCATCCAGACAGCGCACTCGCTTCTTTTTTACATTTTTGCATACATATGAGGCATTTCCCGGTTGAAAGGACAGAGCGAGTGGATCACCTACATGGTACGTACAACTTAGAACTTGTTATTTTATCCTATATTATTGCATCGCTAGCTTCGTACGCAGCGCTTGACCTTGCAGGCCGTGTCAGTCAGGCTAGCGGGGTGGCGCGGAATGTATGGCTCACCTGCGGTGCAGTCTCCATGGGTCTGGGAATCTGGTCCATGCATTTCGTGGGTATGCTGGCATTTGTTCTGCCTACGCAAGTTTCCTATTCCACCGGTAAGGTTGTTTTATCTGTTCTACTCGCTATTGTCGCATCAGGGGTGGCCTTGAACATTGCGGGTAGACAATCGGGCAAGATAAGAAAGCTTATGATTGCTGGCGTACTTATGACTGCAGGGATCAGTTCGATGCATTATGTGGGCATGTCAGCCATGTCGACCCCTGTTACGTATGAACCAGGCAGAGTGGTGTTATCCATTCTAATTGCAGCCATTGCTTCATTCGCGGCATTATGGCTTATGTTTTTCTTCCGTTATCGTCAATCCAGCCATACCTGGGTTTACAAGATGGGTAGCGGTCTTATTATGGGTGTGGGGATCTCCGGAATGCACTATACCGGGATGTCAGCCGCACAGTTCCATCATTCACATGGCGCAGTGGTTAGTTCAGGAATGCAGATTGAGCCAGGTATTCTCGCCTATTTGATTGCATCGGGCACGTTTATTGCACTGGGCTTGACGTTGTTTGGCATATTTATCAATCAGCGAATGTCTCAGAAAGATCGGCGGATTCATGAGAATGAGCAGTGGTATCAGGCCTTGTATCATAACCATTCGGATGCCATTATCTCAGTGGACAAGGAAGGCATTGTCAAAGGGATAAATGCTGCTGTAACGACGATCACCGGATATCCTGAAAAAGAGGTTATGGATCGTTCCATTGACGAGATTGCTCAGCGGATCGATATAGAGTGGATCAGTGAATTTGATTCCATCGACTGGGATGATAATCGTCTGGAGCAGGTGCACTATATGGCCAAAATGAGGGACGTACAGGGTGAACTTTTGGACCTTAGTATTGTTGTAGTTCCTGTTGTCATTGATGGTAAACATGTGGGAAGCCACATTCTAATCAAGGACATTACGGAGGAGAAGCAGGCTCAGGAGAGCATCCGTCACCAGGCTTTGCATGATCCACTGACAGGGCTGCCCAATCGGCGTAAGTTGGATGATATGCTGGCGGGTACGATTCAAGCTTCTGAAGAAAAAGGAAATTCTTTTGCTGTTATGGTAATGGATATAGACCGTTTCAAAATGATTAATGACTCCCTCGGACACTCCGTCGGGGACGTATTTCTAAGAGAAGTCAGCAACCGAATTATAGCAGCGATAGAAGCCTCCGATCCAAAAGCTATGAAAAATGTCATGTTGGCCCGTATGGGCGGTGATGAATTCACACTGGTGGTGACCCATGATCAAGCGACTGAGGTTCGGGTGGCCGAACTCGCGAAACAGATTGTAGAAGCCATTCAGTTACCTTACCGATTGAAGGAAAATGACTTTTACGTGACAGCCAGCATCGGGATTGCGATGTATCCGCACCATGGAGTGGGAGCAGATTCTTTGCTGAAACATGCGGACTCCGCCATGTATGAAGTGAAGAAGAATGGCAAGAACGGTTTTCAGTTCTATACCGCCCAACTGGATTCGGAACTCTATGAACGTATTGAGCTGGAAGGTTACTTGCGTAAAGCGTTGGAGCGCGATGAGATGGTCCTGTATTATCAACCGCAGATTCGTACCGAGGATAGCCGCATGATTGGTGTGGAGGCTCTTATTCGTTGGAATCATCCACTCAAAGGTCTGCTCGCACCTAATGTATTCATCCCGCTTGCTGAAGAGACAGGTATGATCTATGAGATTGGTAACTGGACGCTACGGGAAGCATGCAGGCAGATGAAGCTCTGGCATGCCAGTGGTGGGCCGCTCATTCCGGTATCGGTTAACTTGTCCAGCCAGCAGTTCCATCAATCCAATTTGGTAGAACAGGTCAAGAATGCACTCCATGAGACAGGGCTGGATGCACGATATCTGGAGCTGGAGATTACAGAGAGCATGATGATGGATGCAACAGTATCCACGGCGATCCTGAACGAACTGACAGCACTGGGTGTCAAGATCAGTCTGGATGATTTCGGTACGGGATACAGCTCACTGAGTTATCTGAAGCATTTCCCGATTCATAAGCTCAAGATTGATCGTTCATTCGTGACAGACATTACGGAAAATCGGAGCGATCAGGCGATTGTGGCAACCATTATTTCGATGGCTCAAAATCTCCAGATGGAAGTGATTGCCGAAGGCATTGAGACGAAAGGGCAGTTGGATATTCTGATGCAGAATGACTGCCGCGAGATTCAGGGGTATTATTTCAGTCGTCCACTGCCGGCAAGTGAAGTGGAGCATGACTTTTTTGTACCGCTGCGGTTGCAGGGCAATGGTACACCACCGGTACAATCCTAATCCTATAAATGCCAAGCGGCAAGTCCCCGTGTGTGTCGGGAACTTGCCGCTTTTTGTTTACTTTTATCTATATATAATACTGGGTAAAAGTATAGTTCAATACAACATATCGTACAAACAGTTGAATATAACCATGTTCTTCTGTCCTAGAGCTTAATATCCTTAACAGAATGAAGCAATTCCTCGGCCATTAGAGCTAGCGCTTGAGACGAAGAGGTTATTTCCTCCATCGTTGCCAGCTGTTGTTCTGTCGCAGCTGATACACTGATTGTACCGGAAGAAGTTTCTTCTGCTACTAATGCTACTCCCTGCAAAGTTTCAGCAAGCTTAACGGTTTCTTCCGACAATTGATGAGACGCTTCGGATACGGAATTAATTTGGGAAGTGACCGAGTCGACAGCCTCCCGAATATGCAGGAATGATTCGCCTGCGGCCGAGACCGCTATAATTCCAGCTTGGACAACTTCATTACCTTCTCTGACATTATGGACCGTCACCTGAGTATCTGCTTGAATGGAACGCACGAGCTCAGCGATTTGCTTACTTGAGAGTGAGGACTGTTCCGCAAGCTTACGTACCTCTGACGATACGACAGCGAAGCCACGACCCGCTTCACCAGCACGCGCTGCCTCAATTGCGGCATTAAGCGCAAGTAGATTGGTCTGCTTGGCAATCGTTGAAATCACTTCAACAATTTGGCCGATCTCATTGGACCGAGAGCCAAGTACATGAACGCCATCCTCTATTTTCTTAACTGTTGATTGAATATCCTCCATCTGACGTATAGCAGACTGTACGGCTATCGTGCCATCTGCAGCTGTCTGTGTTGCAACATTCGATTTCTCAGCGACTTCGCGGGCGCTATGAGCGATATTCCTTGACTCTACTGACATATTACCGACAAAAGCTACACTTTCCTGAACGACAGCTATTTGCCGTTCTGAACCACTGGCTACCTGCTCGATAATTTCGACGACTTGCTCCGTTGCTTTGGTCGTTTGCTCTGCACCTGCCATCAATTGCTCTGACGAGGCGGCAACTTGCATCGCATTTTGCGATACTTGCTCAATAAGACTTCGTAAGTTTTCAGTCATCCGTTGGAAAGATACAGCAAGTGAACCGATCTCATCCCGGTTTTTCACTTTAACCGGTTCGCTTGTCAAATCACCGGCTGCAATTAACTCAGCTACTGAGGTAATTCTTCGGATTGGTAACGTGATCATTCGACTGATGAAGAAAGCAATACCAATGCCAGCCAATATGGTTACAATGAGCAATATAATAACAAATCTTTTGGAATCGGCAATACTACTTTGCGTATCATTAAGACTTTGCGCCAAAGCGTCCTCCTGTATTTTTATGTAACGATCAGCCGTTTGCATAAACTTATCGATGATCGGCTCATTTTTAAGGGTGAGCTTCATATAATTTTCTACTTCATTTTGCTTCTTGAATTCAATGATCTCTTCCGCATTACTTGTGAAATTCTGTTGCAGCAAATCTAGTCCTTGTAGCAGTAGCCAATCATTCGGATCCGTTGTCCGCGATTGAATCTCCTGACTGACCATAGCGTAACTTCGCACCGCTTCACGATAAGATGTGATGTCATCTTCCTCACCCATAAGTAAAAACGTGTTTATACTTAAATTCTCATCCTTGATAGCAAGACTAAGTGTTTTAACCTTACTTACGATATCAGCACGATCACTAAGGAGCTTCTGGTAGGTTGTATCAATAGAATTAATTTGAAGATAACTGACTGTGGCAATGAGACACAATAATAATAAAATCGATATAAATCCGCTATATAGTTTTTTGCTAATCGTCAATTTCATTTAGCTAGATCCTTCCCCATTGGAGACGACTTCCGCGAACACTTCTGTTGCGCCATCTCTGAATTGTTTCGCAGCCTCTTCCGGTGTGATGTCTCCCTGAAGCATTTGATTTCTTGCCTTGGTGAATAAAATATTAATGCTGTTTGCTACAAGTGGCACGGGTGGATCAATTGGACTGGAATGCTGCTCGACGTGCTCCATATATTTATACTGCTCTTTATCCTCTTCCTTCATCGAACTGAGCAGATGCTCGCGTACTTTCGCCGTAGCTGGAACACCACGCTCAGCTTGCAATATGTCGTTTGCGTCCAAATCATTAAAGAAGAAATCAACGAACAATGCGGCTTCCTTCGTCTGCTTCGTATAAGCAGAGACGGAAAAATACATGGATGGCTTAACATAGTTGCCTTCTGAACCGCCTTTGTAACCAGGGAGTGGAATGAGCTTTAATGCTTTCTCTGTCGATTTACTGTAGCTTACAACGTTATTACTTGTCAGCATATGAAACGCTGCTAACTTGTTTACGATAAGCTTATCTTTGTCAGCGGTACGGTTTCTGGTCTCTTCCGGACTAGCCATCAACTTTTCATCAATGAACTGCTTTTCCATCTTGAAGAAATCCGCCAAGTATTCATCCTTGTCATAACCAAGCGTACTACCATCAATCGAGTATAGAGAAGTTCCCCGTTGTCTCAAATAATAAGGGAAATCCAATTCTCCCGAACCAATCGGATAAAACCCGGGCTGATCCACAGCTGCTTTCAACTGCCTTGAGATCTCAGCAAGATCCTCGTATGTATAGCCTAGAGATGGCGGCTCAATACCGTTTTCCGTGAAAAAGTCAGGGTTGTAAATGATCCCTTGTGCATTAATACCTGTTACCACGCCGTACAGTTTATCATCGATCTTCCCTGAAGCAAGTGAAGAGGCATCCAGATCAGCTATATTCAAATCACCAGAAGAAACCAACTCATCCAGCGGCAACAACAGCTTGCGTTGCACGAATTCGTCAATATACTTGTAGTCCATTTGAATGACATCAGGGAATTCTTGATCTGCGGCATTCATTGCAAGCGTTGTCCAATACTCACCATTCGGGCCATCCGATGGTTCCACTTTAATATCAGGGTATTTCTTCTCAAATAACTCGATAACCTTCAGTGTTCTTTCTTTGCGTCCATCATTTCCCCACCAGGCAACCTTTAATACTTTTTGGCCTGTTTCTGACGTTTCTTCTGTTTTCTGTGCATCCTGATTAGTACAACCTGTTATCAGTGCAGCAGCCATGATGGTGCACAAAGCGATTTTCATTTTCATCAAATAACTCACGATTGCCCCCCCTTGCTTTTGATCAATATAGTGAATGATCATTAATGTAATTTATCGGATTTTTAATTTTTTTAATTAGATGAATGTGGCTCTATCTCATAATGCGATGAAACGCAATTTTAAATATTGATTTTGAAATGCCAAGCGGCAAGTCCCCGCGTGTCTCGGGAACTTGCCGCTTTTTGTATTTTTTATGATATGTCGCCATTCTTCATGCGTGATACTAAGGTTCTCTTTGTCAAAAGGGAAAGGGCTATTGGAACCTCACAAAAACTTGCGGTGGTGCTTCTTACCATCATACGTAAACCAGATTGGTTTATCCTCTACACGTGTCTCCACATGTACCGTACGCCCCCAGAGGCGATACAGATAGGGCAGGGTGCGTTCCATATATTTCAGATCCAGCTCGATGCCCTCATATTGATGTTTCAGCACGAGTTCTCCGGTCCGCAAATAATCGGCATCCTGCACGACCAGATAAGGGGAACCTCCGTTGACACGTGAAAATACGAGCTGATCCCGTATGTTCTCCCAGGCCTTGTCGGTGATTTTCCAATCAGGCCCTTTTTTCTCAAATACGTAAAGGTCGAGATCTTCGGTTAATTGCTTGGTCATGTAATTGCGGATAAAGGAGGTATCGGAATCAAATTCACGCACCTCGAACATTTTGGCACGACCTTGGCCCGGTTTGCGGCCCCAACGTTCCTGTTCTTCACGGGTTGGGTTATCCCAGCGGCGTTCAATATCCTCGAAAATCTTCAGTCCCAAATAATACGGGTTCAGACTTTGCTTGGATGGCTGCACCACGGAGGAGTTGAGTTTGGCAAATTCGATCGTATCCTCACTGTTCAGATCGAGCTCACGTATAATGCGTTGATGCCAGTAGGAGGCCCAGCCTTCGTTCATGATTTTAGTTTCCATCTGTGGCCAGAAATAAAGCATCTCTTCACGCATCATACTCATGATATCCCGCTGCCAGTCGGTCAGCACTTCCGAGAATTCCTGAATAAACCACATAACATCCTTCTCCGGTTCAGGCGGAAAGTGATGGACCTGAATGCCTTCGGCAGGTGCTTCTTCGGTCTGCACATCGTCAAGTGACCATAGATCATCATAGCGGCCTTCAGGCCGTGGTGCTTTCTCACCACGCTGCTCCCGCATTTTCATCTCCATGTAGCGTTGTTTGTCCAAATGGCGGGGTTTAATCAGCTGTGGGTCCACATGTTCCTGAATCGCGATCACGGCATCGATAAATGCTTCAACCGCTTCCGTTCCGTACTCCATCTCATAATTACTAATCCGATCCGCTGTAGCGGCCATACTTTCGACCATATTCCGATTGGATTTGGAGAAGCGGGCATTATTTTTGAAAAAATCGCAGTGCGCCAGTACGTGGGCCACGATCAATTTGTTCTGAATCAGGGAATTGCCATCCAGCAGGAAGGCATAGCAAGGGTTGGAGTTGATGACAAGCTCATAAATTTTGCTGAGTCCAAAGTCGTATTGCATTTTCATCTTATGAAATGTTTTGCCGAAGCTCCAGTGACTGAATCTGGTCGGCATGCCGTAAGCTCCAAATGTATAAATAATATCCGATGGGCAGATTTCGTACCGCATGGGGTAATAATCCAGGCCGAATCCATCGGCAATCTCCATAATCTCGGCAATGGCGTATTCTAGGTCGCGGATTTCATCTGTCATCTAACGCTGCCTCCTTCCCTTTTCTGGAAAAAGCTGCGCAAAGCTTTGTACACTTCGCCTTTTTCTTTGATCACATAATACATGAACTGATCCATCTTGATATGACGGTAAGCCGACATCAGTGTGCTGCTGCGGTTGTACTGATTCACCTCGCCGTACCCAAACATGTTACTACGCTTCATTAACTCACCGATCAGCTTCACACACCGCTCGTTATCCGAGGTCAGGTTATCCCCGTCAGAGAAGTGGAAAGGGTAGATGTTGTAGCTTGAAGGTGGATACCGGCTGTCAATAATATCCAGTGCCTTCATATATACAGAGGAGCAGATGGTGCCTCCGCTCTCGCCACGGGTAAAGAACTCTTCTTCGGTTACTTCCTTGGCTTCCGTATGATGGGCGAGGAAAACAATCTCAACTTTCTCATACTGACGGCGTAGAAAACGGGTCATCCAGAAGAAGAAGCTGCGCGCGCAGTATTTCTCAAATGAACCCATGGACCCGGATGTATCCATCATGGCAATAATAACGGCATTGGATTGTGGAATAATTTTGTCTTCCCATGTCTTGTAGCGCAGGTCATCCGGACTGATGTGATGGATGCCTGGCGTACCGGTCGTTGCATTGCGACGCAGATTTTCCAGAATGGTACGTTTCTTGTCAATATTGGACTGCATTCCTTTTTTGCGAATATCGTTGAAAACTACCGTATGTGTCTCAATCAGGTCTTTGTCTTTCTGCTTCAGATCGGGTAATTCCAGCTCAGCGAAGAGCATATCTTCCAATTCCTCAATACTAACTTCGGCTTCCACAATATCATGACCAGGCTGATCACCAGCTTTTTCGCCTTTGCCGGGTTTCTGCGAAGCAGAGGGATCACGACCGATGACGTCTCCGACCTGACTATCACCGTCTCCTTGACCGACATGTTTTTGCTTCTGGTAGTTATACACAAAACGGTACTCATCCAGACTGCGGATTGGTACCTTGATGATTTGTTTTCCATCAGACATGATGATGTTTTCTTCCGTAATCAGATCAGGCAGATTCTGCTTGATGACATCTTTCACCTTTTGCTGATGGCGCTGCTGGTCCTGGTACCCTTTGCGGTGAAGCGACCAATCTTCCTTCGACACGACGAACGAGTAAGGCTGGTGTGAATTTGACATGTAGGCACCCCCCATTGATTACGCGGCACAGTTTGGCCTGTCGGTAATTAAGTATATTCACGGGCGAGGACGATATGTGATGAGAGTGGATATAAAATGATACAATTACGCAAATTCACCTCGGAGGTAAGATGAGTTGTAAGAACAGAATCTGCTCCATTTTTTACAGAAACAGTGAACAAGTGTGATATCCTTCCTTTACAATAGGAGAAAGACATCGATCAAATAATAGAGATGCATGTAAAGGAAGGATTTATGTGAATAAAAAGGCGATCAAGGCTTGGATAATGTATGATTGGGCCAACTCGGCGTATGCAACAACAGTACTGGCGGCAGTATTGCCCGTATTCTATGCTTCTGTAGCTGCAGCAACGCTGGATACGGATACCGCAGCCTCCTACCTGGCCTACACACACTCCATTGGCATGTTGTGCGTAGCTCTGCTAACACCGTTGCTTGGCACGTTGGCTGATTTGTCAGGACGGAAGGGCGACTTCCTGCGTGTATTTGCAATCATAGGAGTCCTTGCCACGTTGGGATTCAGCGCAATCGGAGAAGGGGACTGGCTCCTTGCTTCCGCGTTACTGGTCATATCCACCATTGGTTTTGCGGGTGGTAACACCTTTTACGATGCGATGCTGCCGGATTTGGTTCCCGTGGAACGAAGGGACATGATATCCTCCAAAGGTTATGCCTATGGATATATTGGAGGAGGCTTGCTGCTTGCCGTGAATATGCTGATGATCCAGCAACCGGGCTGGTTTGGGATGAGCAGTACACTGGCAGGTACAAGGCTTGCGTTCATCTCTGTATCGTTGTGGTGGTTACTGTTCTCGATACCGATCTTTCGCCATGCTCCGAGACGTCCTGCATCACCGGACATGCCTGGATCATGGAAAGGTTACGCCGTGGTGGGCGTTCGCAGACTGCGGCAAACCTTCCGTCAGATGCGACGTTTTCCCCAGTTAATTCGTATGCTGGTGGCGTTCTGGTTTTTTAATGACGGCATTAATACCATCATTCTGATGGCTACGATCTATGGGACAAGTATAGGCATAGGTACAGCCGACTTGATGCTCGCACTGCTGCTAACCCAGTTCATCGGTTTCCCGTGCACCTTGTTACTGGGAGCATGGGCGCAGCGCTGGGGCGCAAAGCAGGTATTAATCGTGAGTTTATCCGTGTACATATGTATCGTGATCCTCGGTTATTTCATGACACAAGCGAGCCACTTTTATATACTAGCTGGGCTGGTTGGTGTCGTGCAGGGTGTGAGTCAATCCACAGCTCGTTCCCTGTTTAGCAATCTGATGCCAGCTGGCAGAACAGGAGAGTATTTTGGCTTTGTGAATATTACAGGCAAATTCTCTTCGATCTTCGGTCCATTTGTGTTTGGTTATGTTGGGCAGATCACTGGTTCCACGCGTTGGGGTATTCTGTCGCTCATCTTCTTTTTCGTCGCGGGAATTGCTGTATTGTTAACCGTGAAGGTACAGAACGGGATGCAGGATGCTACACGGGCAGATCAGGAAGAAGAGCGAAATGGGAGTATCAGAGCTGCTGGGAAAAGTTCAAATGTAAGGTTTACAGGTTAGTTGTTCATCGGTTTTCATATCAAACTTCTCTAATGAATTACTCTCATGGCTTCAGGCATTGTTCCTCGCAGAACATGTCTGGAGCTTATTCGCGTTTGTGCATCCTGCTCAGAATTGATTATGAATAAGTGCTTAAACGACAGACAGCAGAATACAGTGAAAGAGTAACAATTTATGAAAAGGTGAAAATAAAAGATTGACATGATACATTTTGTATCATAGAGTAAAACTATGAATACATAATGTATCTGAGAGTTGTCGAAAGAATACATGTATTTTGCATCACTCTTGGATTAAATTCCGACGGAATGTTGCAAAATGCTGAACTATAGCGTGCGTAGTAATCGTTTTGCCAAACACAAAAGTAGAGTCTGGTCTATCCCGGCTGCATGCTTATTTTAATGAACAAAGGAGAGGCTGCCATTGATCGACGCTCAAGGTAACGGACTTGTTTTCTTACTATGTGTTCCCCGCAGTGGTAGCTCGTTGTCCACCGTCATGCTACAAAATCACAGTCGTATATTTGCCACCCAGGAAATGTGGTTTCTGATGAGCCTTGTCGATCTGCCAAAGACCGATTCACGTGCTTACGGTGGCAGCTCCATCATGCGTCAGTTCTACAATGCCATGGTATCTGAGGATGTTTTCGAAAAGGCGTGCAGAAGTTTTGCTCTTGAGATCTACAATGGATTCCTGGAAGGCAGTGGAGCAGACTTCATCGTTGATAAATCTCCGCGTTATTATTACATGCTTGAATGGCTGGATCGTTTGTTCCCGCAGTCCAAGCGCATTCATCTCCAGCGTAATCCTCTGGCTATAGCAGCATCATTCAAAAAGGTAAACCGTCATACAGGTGAAGCATTCGACCTGACTCATAGTCTGCAGAGTAGCAAATTAAATATGAAAGCCGTAGATCTCACACTGGGTATGCTCCGCCTGAATGATTATTTTGCCGAACCACACACCAATGCGCATGAACTGCAATATGAACAATTGGTCGCCAGACCTCAGGAAGAACTCGAGAAACTATGTGCATTTCTGGGGATTCGATATGAACAGGGTATGGAACAGTATGGACAGTTTCTGGATAGTGCAAAATCTGACATGTTCTACAGTATGGGGGTTGGTGATCCATTCCTCTCTTCGCATCAAGAGGCTCATCAGGGTTCTGTTAACAACTGGAAAAGTATATTAGATCCACAAGAAGTTGAACTGTATTGCCGTGTTATGGGTGCAGATCTGTTCCACCGGATGGGGTACAGTGAACAGCTGGCGGAAGCTGAACAATGGACGGGTGTTCGTTATGAAGCAAGTCCGGATCAGGAAGTCATTGACCGAATCACGCATCAGTTGACGGTAGCGACCGGTTGCCAGTGGCAGCAACAATACCGGATGCAGCCAGCTGATTCTGTTGTTCGTGATTCGCTCGCGAATCGGAATGATCCAGTTGTCGAAGGAAAGGAAAAGACAGATCCGACGTTGGCTGCGCTGGCAACGATCAGGCAGTTACAGGCCGCGCTACGAGCAGCAGATCATCGACTGGAACGGGGATACGGCGAGCGGGAGCGCTTGAAACTCCAACTGGCCTCTGCTCAAAGCAAAATACAGCGTATCAAATCATGGGTACCATTTGGTCATCAGATCAGCGCTTGGGCTTCACAGCGCAAGATTCTACGGGGAGGAAAATCATGAGCGCCATAGCGGGAATTGTTCACAACGATGGTCAGCAGGCGCTATGGGAAGACAGCTGGCGTTTGTACGCAAGCCTGGGGCATGTGCCTGCAGATACGACAGGGGTCTGGAAAGGCAATGAGGCGTTCCTTAGCTGTCATGCCCAGTGGATTACACCGGAATCGGTAAGCGAGAAGCTGCCTTTATATGATGAGGATAGTGGTCTGACCATCACAGCAGATGCGATCCTGGATAATCGGGAACAACTGGCAGATCAATTACAGATATCCAGAGCAGAACTGGCTATGTTGGCGGATAGTGAACTGATCCTGCGTGCCTATCAGCGTTGGGGAGACGATGTGGCTGTTCGATTACTAGGGGATTTTGTATTTGCCATCTGGGATGATCGGAATCGCAAACTATATGCAGCAAGAGACATTACAGGCATGAGAGCTTTTTATTACCGACATGATGGTTCACGTTTTGCTTTCTGCACACTCATGAATCCGTTGCTCGGACTTGAAGGGGTACATAAAGAACTTGATGAGACCTGGTTATCTGAGTTCCTTGCCATTCCTGACATGCATGATTCAGCAGATATCAACTCGACCGTATACCGGGGAATAAGTCAGCTGCCTTCTGCACATACACTTGTCTTCCGGGACGGGAGGCTGGAACTAAAGCAATATCATCGCTGGGATGAAGTGGAGCCTCTAAGGCTTAAATCCGACGGTGAATATGTAGAAGCGTTTCGAGAGGTCTTTGGGCAGGCGGTCGGATCACGATTGCGAACTCACAGGCAAGTGGCTGCTGCATTAAGTGGAGGGCTCGACTCGGGAGCCGTTGTTGGTTTTGCCTCCGGAACACTGAGAAGTCAGGGCAAACGACTGCATGCCTATAGTTATGTTCCCGTGCCGGATTTCACTGATTATACATCGAAAACGTTGCTGGCAGACGAGAGACCCTTCATTCGTTCCACGATTAATCACGTCGGCAATATCACAGAGAACTATCTTGATTTTGAAGGCAGAAGTCCTCTCAGTGAAGTGGATACTTGGCTCGACATTATGGAGATGCCCTATAAATACTTTGAAAATTCGTTCTGGATACGCGGATTCTATGAAAAAGCGAGCCAGCAGGATGCAGGCATTCTACTCACAGGGGCACGTGGTAATTTCACCATCTCCTGGGGTCCGGCTCTGGATTATTACGCCAGTCTGCTGAAAAGTGGCCGTTGGTACCGCTGGTTCCGTGAGATGCAGCAGTATAGTGAACGCACTGGCATGCCTTTCTCCCGTATAGCCAAGATCACAGGGAAAAAGGCATATCCGGATTGGTTCAAGGCTCAGTCCAAAGGAGCCAGCCAGGCCGCATCCGTACAGTTGATTCATCCTGATTTTGCGCAGAGAACGGGTGTACTGGAACGACTCAAATCCATTATCGTTCTGCAGGGCGGTGCCCAGGCGGATGCGCTCAAAGTGCGTGCCGAGAAATTCAATAATCTGGCCATTGCGAACAAAAACGGTGCTGTCGCCACGAAATGTTCTCTCCGTTACCGGGCTTGGGAGCGTGACCCGACAAGCGATGCCAGAGTCATTCGGTTCTGCCTGTCCGTACCGATTGAACAATATGTGAAACAAGGGACGGATCGTTCGTTGATTCGCCGGGCTACTTCACCGGAGTTGCCTGATAAGGTCAGACTGAATCAGCGGGTACGGGGTGTTCAGCCGGCGGATTGGTTACATCGCATCATTCCGAATTGGGATGCCTTTACGGCCGAGTTGCATGCCTTGTGTTCTGACAGCAAGGTCGCTGGCATATTAAACACGGAGCGTATCAAGTCTGCTCTGGCCAATTTTCCGAGTCCGAGACCTGAACTTGCGTCTCATCCAGATCTGCGATTGATGATGCATAGTCTGATCGTCTATCGGTTCATTCGGAAATTTTGAATGAGGGCACATGAAAGGAGGTGAATACGATGCAAATGGAAAAAAAGGAATGGCAAGCACCAGCTCTTGAAGTGTTGGAAGTCAATCAAACGATGGCCGGTACTGGCTACAGACAAATTGACTGGGTAACGGTTCACGATGCAGATCTGTACGATCCAACTTCCTAAGTTATTAAGTTTTATGAAGTGTCATCATACTTAAAGGGCGGAATGCAACAAATCCAGCTTTTCGCCTCCGCCCTTATATTGAGCAACACGAATATAAGGGCTTTTTTTTACATTTTATTACGAAGGAGGCGTCGTTCATTGTTGCCTGTGCATTATGTAGCGTATGGTTTGCGCTGGTCGAGCCAAATTCCAATGCCTGAACTGCAGAGCGTACCCATGGATGCAGAGATTCGTTCTGATGTCGCGGATGTACACATTGAGTCATCAGATCTGACTACATTGTGGGAGAAGTGGGATCTCGGCAACGACAACTTTGTGGCACGGGAAGGCAGCCTTTTTTTCAAAATCGAAGATACAGGTCTGTTTCTAATGGAGCAAGGAAAGCGCATCGTTGTATGCTCACAGCCGGGAGCAGATGAGAAGAAGGTTAGATTATTCATCCTGGGCACCTGTATGGCGGTTGTTATGATGCAACGTGGCATTCTTCCACTACATGGTAGTGCAGTTGTTATGGATGGCTGGGCTTACGCATTTGTCGGACATTCGGGGGCAGGGAAATCAACGCTGTCGGCTGCACTCGCATCACGCGGATATCCGCTTCTCACCGATGATGTTGTCGCACTGACCTGGGATGCTGGGGGAAGAGCCATCGTATCACCTGGTTATCCGCAACAGAAGTTATGGCAGCCCAGTCTGGATGGCTTCGGCATGAAGGAACAGGATTATGCAACGGTTCACGCAGAGATTAGGAAGTATGCGATACCTGTTCAGCACTATTTTCATGATATGGCTGTGCCACTGGCAGGGGTATTTGAACTTGCTCCACAACCGGAAGAAGACCATACGTCCGTTCAACTGGTTGAAGTGACAGGGCTGGAACGACTGCATCTGTTATGCTCCAATACGTTCCGTGGTGGACTCGCTGCAAGGCAAGGGTTGGCACAATGGCTATTCGAGACCGTCTCAAGACTCTCGGCAAGTGTGGAAATAGGCAGATTGACCAGAACGGGCGCTGAGTTTACAGCATTTGAGATGGTGGATCGGATCACAGATCATATACGCAAAGGAGTGCATACAGGACAATGACAGCGACTACACCGATGAATGTGGAAGACCGGGTAACCCGGAAGGAAGGTAATCTGGTCAGTGATATGGGCGGTGAGAAAGTCATGATGAGCATTAGCTCTGGAAAGTACTATAATCTCGGGAGTACGGGCGGGAGAATCTGGGATCTGATCGCAGAGGAACGTACGCTGGGGGAACTGGTGGAGGTACTTGCTGCGGAGTATGAGATTGAGCCGGATGTATGTCGTGAGCAGGTAGTGCAATTCCTGGAACATCTGTCCCGTGAGGGATTAATCGACGTTGTTCGCGGAGTGTAGAATGATGTTGCGAAAAATGAAGGCCTATTTCTCCCTTCCGCGCGCGATGCGCCGACTGGTCTGGGAAGCTTATGTCCTCCTGGGTTGGGCGCGAATCCTGAAGGCTATGCCATTTGCCAAAATCGCACCCGGGCTGGGGACGCCCATGGTCGAAACACCGATGACCGGACTCGACCGCAGTGAGGTAATTGCGATACGGAATATTTCCAGAGCGATTGTGCTCGCCAGCAAATATACGTTATGGGAAAGCCGCTGCCTGGTGATGGCGATTGCCGGGATGAAGATGCTTGAGCGACGCAAGATAGAGAGCACGTTATACATGGGGACTGCACGGAATAAGCAAGGACATATGATGGCTCATGCCTGGCTGCGAAGTGGTAAATTGATCGTGACCGGAGCTGATACTATGGACCAATATACGGTTGTCGGCGTGTTTGGCAAACGGTGTCCGGAGAAGGGATCTGGGGAGATTGTCTATGATACATGAAAGTGAACTCTATTCATCAGGATTTCCGAAGGAGCTTAAACTGATTTTGAGTATGATTAGAGGTGATCTGACGGCTCTATCCCCTGAAGAACTCAAGGCGCGTTTGCAGGGAACAGATTGGCAGCTCTTTCTGCGGCTTGTCTATCATCACCGCTTGTACTCTGTCCTTTACCTGAAAATGAAAGAACTGAACTCCACGATCATTCCGGCGGATGTTATGGAGAGTCTGCGACAACAATATACGGTCAATACGTTCCGCATGTTACATCTGACAGCTGAAATGGAGCAGGTGTGTGGAGCTTTTCGTGAACGCGGTATCCGCAATATTACACTAAAGGGACCAGCGCTCGCCCATGATCTCTATGGCGATGTATCGATGCGAACCTCCAAAGACCTGGATATCCTGATTCCGTTTGATGATGTGGAAGCGGCTGAAGGCATTCTGGCTACCCTCGGATATGTATCCAAGGAAGGGGAGCGGGCACCTACGGTGCGCAGCTGGAAATGGCGGGAACATCATATCTGTTACACACATCCGGTCAAGAAGACTCAAGTGGAGATCCATTGGCGGCTTAACCCGGATTCGGGCAAAGAAATCGATTTCGAATTGCTGTGGCAACGCAGCCGGTTCAGTTCATACACACAGACACCTGTCCGCATGCTCGAACAAGAAGATCTGTGGGCTTATCTGGTAACTCATGGAGCGCGGCACGGATGGTTCAGACTACGCTGGTTGCTGGATATCGACCAGATGATTCGCAGTATGTCACTCGATGTGAAGAAAGTAGAGAGACGTCTGAAAGCGGAGGGACGTTTATCGATCGGTTCGCAGGCGCTCTGCTTGACCTCGAATTTATTTAACACACCGCTGGATGCAGAGTACAGGTCCTTAATGTCCTTGAGTGATCATACAGGCAAGCGATTAGCCAGTGAAGGCGCACTGTTCATGAATGACATGCTGGAAAGTCCAGCTGATATGAAGTCTTATCAATCGTATCTGTTTAAACTTCGAAGTACGAAGCAGAAATGGTTTTTCTTTATTGAACGTTTATATCCAAGTACATGGGATGTGGATCAATTGCCGCTTCCACGTTCTTTGTTTTTTCTGTACTTTCCGTTACGTCCGTTTCTCTGGTTCTGGCGGCGAATTAAAAGGTATACGGTGACGGAAAGGGGTAAAGTATGATCTCGGAATTAAAGTATTTCATGCGAAAGCTGCATCATGTTACGGGGCCCATTCTATATTGGAATCTGCTAGGAATGATCTGTATCAGTCTCATGGAAGGGATCGGCATCTACATGCTTGTTCCGATGTTGAGTCTGATTGGCATATTTGAGATGGGCTCCACAGGCTTAAACATTCCCTGGCTTGGCGACGTGTTGAATCGTTTTTCTGAAAATAGCCAATTGTTACTCGTATTGTTCACCTTTGTGTTGATTGTCTCCGGACAGGCCTGGATGCAGCGTCTCCAGACGATCCGTAATACGCGAATTCAGCAGCAATTTGTACGAACGCTGCGCATGGAAACCTATGGTGCCATTATTATGGCGCAATGGTCATTTTTTCTCCAAAAACGAAAATCCGATTTTAACCATATATTAACGACTGAGCTTGCACGTGTGAGCCAAGGAACGAGCATTATGCTGCAAATGGCTGCTTCCCTGATCTTTACGGGGATTCAGATTGGTCTAGCTTTCTGGTTATCTGCCAAGTTGACGGCACTTGTGCTCGTCTGTGGATTGGTATTATTTATCGTCTTGAGAAAATTCGTCAAGCGGGCCAAGCAGATTGGAGACCAGACTTCTGAATTTTCGCAAAGTTATTATAACGGCATTACCGAGCATTTCAACGGAATTAAGGATATTAAGAGCAATATGCTCGAGCGTTCACACATGAACTGGTTTGAGCGCATGTGTAGACAGATTGAACGCAATGTCATTCAATTTAGCCAATTGAACAGTGGCACACAGCTGATTCACCGGATGTCCGCGGCTATCATTATTGCGGCATTCATCTATCTTTCTCTCCGTGTAATGACAGTACCTCCGGCAAGTCTCATACTCATTATCCTTATCTTTTCCCGCTTATGGCCAAGGTTTACGGCGATTCAGTCCAATCTGGAGTACATCAGCTCCATGCTGCCTGCGTTTCGGGTGGTAAGAGAATTGCAAGCGCAGACGGCAAAGAGTCGTGAGATTAGTGAAGAGATTGCCTCAGCAAAAGATGTTGGAATTGGTGAGATTCAACCTATGAAACTGAAGGAATCTATCACGTGTCAGGATGTCTGCTATCGTTATGAGGGCAGTGATACGTACTCATTAATGAATGTGCAAGCCTCTATTCCGGCAAGGGGCATGACCGCGATTGTAGGCAAATCCGGAGCAGGCAAGAGCACGCTGATAGATCTGATTATGGGCCTCGTCAGACCCGAGAGTGGTCGCATTTTGATTGACGGTGTACCGTTGTCAGAAGAACGATTACTGAGCTGGCGGAGTTCCATCGGATATGTCTCTCAGGACCCATTCCTGTTTCATACGAGTATTCGGGAGAATCTGCGTCTGGTTGATCCGAATGCAAGTGAAGAACAGATGTGGCAAGCATTGCAGTTTTCGTCTTCTGCGGCTTTTGTACGGAAGTTACCTCAGGGTCTGGATACGATTATAGGTGATCGAGGTATTCGACTATCTGGGGGGGAACGCCAACGGTTGGTGCTTGCCCGGGCCATGCTGCGGAATCCTTCGGTGCTAGTGCTGGATGAAGCAACGAGTGCGCTGGACAGTGAGAATGAACAGTACATTCATGAGGCGCTGGAACGGTTAAAAGGACATGTCACCATTATCGTGATTGCACACCGATTGTCCACCATTCGGACGGCAGATCGTGTGATTGTGCTGGACGAAGGTCGTGTCATCCAAGAGGGCGGATATCAGCAGTTATCTACAGACCCGGTAGGCACGTTCAGCAAACTTCTGAACATGCAAGCGGGTGTTGTGGGACAGTAGGTAGGCAAGTCATAACGTAAAGAGGCGCGCCACGATGGCGCGCCTTTCATGTAAGTCATTAGTGTGATGTGCAAGAATTAATGAACGAGCGCTGTATTCGTAGGGAGTGGCAGTTGAAGAGCACCAATCTGCTCCAAATGCTGTACGATCTCCTGCACGGCGTCCTCAATAGACCATTGCTCCGTATCGATGATGAATGAAGGAGATTTCGGTACATCATAGGGGGCGGAAATGCCTGTGAAATGAGGGATGTCACCGTTGCGGGCTTTTTTGTACAGGCCTTTGGGATCTCGCCGCTCACATTCTTCAATCGAACAGCGCACATAGATTTCAATGAAATCATCCGGTTCAAATAACTGTCTAACCATCTCACGATCCTGTTCATGAGGAGAGATAAAGGCTGAAAGGACAAACAACCCGGCATCTACCATTAACTTCGATACTTCACCAATTCGCCGCAGATTTTCTTGACGATCCTCAGCTGTAAAACCGAGATCCCGGTTCAGACCATGACGTACATTATCCCCGTCGAGAACATAACAACGCACGCCTTGGTCGTAGAGATACTGCTCCAGGGCAAATGCAAGGGATGACTTTCCTGCACCCGATAACCCGGTAAACCAGATGGCACGACTACGGTGTCCATTATGTTTCTCCCGGTCTTGTCTGTTGATGCTAGATGATTGCCAGGTTATGTTGCGCTCTTCCTTTGACATGAGTATCCCGCCTTTTCCCTACCATGATATGCATAACATTTTAACATATTTTCAATATTATAGCACCTTATCAATTTCTTCAAAATAAGCGTGAATCGACAGAATATCGGGTATAGATGTAGTACATACATAGCAGGAGGAACAATGTCATGAGTGATAACATACAAAACATACAGGTTGGATTCAAGTGCCCGGATTGCCAGCAGGATGTCCGAGCGGAATTTATATATGAACAGGTTAGCACGGTTCGTTGTAAAGGTTGTGACAGAGCGTATACGCTATTGAAACCAACCATCGGTGATGAGATTCTACTTGATTGGGAGCAGGAGGCTTTGTATCACAAGCTGAGGGCAGAGCGGTCTGAACTGGATAATCACAATATGTCGGCCTTGATTATCAAAGTCATCGAGCTACTTACTTGGCGTGATCGGGGAGATGGGCAGACCCGTGCCATACAGACTGTGAGGGAGTGGCTCGCTTCCAGTGGCAAACCCCAGACTTTGCTCGAATTGTTTCATCAAACTCCGCCACAACATGAAAATAAACGTTTCGATTAGGGCGTGTCTGAAACTCCGAAAGAAGCAGATTTTGCTGAATTTTCGTTCCAAGCAAGGAAGTTTTCCGCAGGCGTGCCGGGGCACGTCAAGGGAAAGTGAAGAAGCAGGGGGCGAAAAGGCGGTAAAAGATGCACTTCAGCGAGTTTCAAGACACGCTCTAATACGCATTTACATACATTAGCCGTTCCTGTGGCATATTACCTGAAGGTGTTCGTGTACAAACGACTAACCGAATTTTTCAGGAACAGGAGCGGATAGAATGAAGCGAATGGTTCTATACATACTGTTGGGGCTATTATCCATTAGTATGGTACCGGCACAGGCTGAAGCATCGCCGGTTACCGGAGCTTATCACTTTGGCTTCAAGAAAAGTCAAAATGGTCAGCTGCCCTCCATTGATCAGGAAGGCTTCAAATCGATCTTACAACATAACGATGCTATTTTCCTGGGGGATACGAAGCAGAAGGAATTGTATCTCACGTTTGATAACGGGTATGAGAATGGGTTCACGCCTGCCATACTGGATGTTTTGCGTGCCAAGAAGGTACCTGCGGCTTTCTTTGTGACAGGTCATTATCTCAAGGATCAACCTGATTTGGTCAAACGCATGGCGGCTGAAGGTCATATTGTGGGTAACCATTCATGGAGCCATCCAGACATGACCCGCATCTCCAATGAGAAGCTTAGGGTGGAACTGGATAAGGTCAAGTCGGAAGTGAATCGGCTAACGGGTCAACAGGCGACCTTTTTGCGGCCACCACGTGGGATTTTTAACAATCGTACGCTCGCAGAGAGTCATGCCCAAGGGTATGTGAATGTGTTCTGGTCTGTTGCTTATAAAGACTGGGATACGAATGTGCAGCGTGGTGCACAATATGCTCATCAGCAGGTGTTGAAACAACTTCATTCGGGTGCTGTCATTTTGCTTCATTCCGTATCCAAAGACAACACGGAAGCTTTGGGTTCCATTATCGATGAGGCGCGTAAGCAAGGATATGCATTTAAAAGTCTGGATGATTTGCGGACCAAAAGTTATTGATGCATTATCATCATGACCCATCGGCGTACACTTAAGGTTATTCCTGAGTTAAGCAAAATATTAAAGGGCATCCTGAGCGATTAAGCTCGGAATGCCCTTTTTATGTTGTATCGATCTATCAAGTGCAATTGGATGTGACCACATACAGACCCACAATACAGGATCTAGTCATACGATACCATGTTGTGTGTAATACTATAGAACAGTGCTATAGATGATTCCAATCGTTTTGGGACCGCAGTGACTGCATACTACACAACCGGCAGTGGTCAGTTCCACCCGGGCACCCGTCTGTTCCTGCAAAGACTTCTGCAAGTCAAGCGCATCCTCTTCAGCCATGGTATGCACAACGATCAGCAGGTCGGGATCAATCTGTTCCTTCGCGCTGAGCGTGTTTTGCAGCATTTGTTCCAGGGCTTTCTCCCGTTTACCGCGTACTTTATAGGCGGGCGCCATCTTGCCATCCGTTACCCGGATGACAGGGCGGATCTTCAATAGACTGCCAATCAGATTCTGCATGCCCGAACAACGTCCGCCTTTGTGCAGATATTCCAGTGTATCGATGACAAACTCCGTGCGCACATTCGGTTTCATCGCCTCAATCAGGTGTGTAATCTGAGTCAGGTTTTGTCCTTTATCGGCTGCATGTACTGCTTTCATCACCATAAGGGCAATTCCGGATGAGAGATTCTGTGAGTCGATGACGGAAATTCGTCCTTCCGGGAACTCAGAACTCGCTAGTCGTGCATTTTGGTAGGTAGAAGAAAGTTCAGAGGACAAACTGATATATAGAATCTCATCCCCTTGGTCTATGTAAGGTTGAAATGCCGTCATGAAATCAGCGGGTGAAGGTGCAGCTGTTTTGGGAAGACGCCCATCTTGACTGACTCGTTCATATAGCTGTTCAGGCTTAATCTCAGCACCGTCTTTCAATGATTCTTCACCGAACACCACATACAAGGGGATGATGCCGATATCGTGTTGCTGGATCCATTCGGGAGCCAGATCACTTGTGCTGTCCGCAAAAATTTTGATTCGTGACATGTCAATCTCCTTTGAAATACAAGAATTTTTAGCAAAATAATATAGATTATATCCATGTGTAAACCCATTCATTTTAATTATATGGAAACATGACGCTGATGCAAACCGTTACATCATGTTCATACCCACCAAAATAAGACCAATGAATGCCAGAATGATGATTCCATTCATCAGCGTCCCTATAATGGCAAAGACTTTCTTGCGATTCTTGAGGATAAGACCAATGATTCCGAGGATGCCTCCGGCCAGATTGAGAATCAGGCAGACCAGAATCGCTAATGAAGCCAGAATTACGGCTGGATGCAAGGCCAGTTCTTCTGCCTGCAACGGGGTGAGGACTTCGATTGAATCGTTTAGGGCCATAGCTGCAGTAAAAAATATCAGAATGTAACCCACGATTGCAACCAATCCAATGATAAAGCTGGCGATTCCAGGTCCGGAATGTTTCAGTGGAGCCATGGGTTCCCTCTCATGATCTGGCGGGTATGGTTCATAGATATTGTGATTATCCATTATTTTAATATCCCTCCTTAATCACGTACTGAGTGTTATTAACCTAATCGGCGTATAATGATCTTCTATTTAATATAAAGATTGCATACCTGTTTACTTTTCCATAATTATCGATAAAAATCAAGGATTTGCGCCAGTTTTCTACGATATATAGGGTAGAGATAGTATTAGTAAGTATAAACAGACATATGATCTATGAAGCTCCGCTCCGACTGGTAAAGGGTGAGTGGATTCGCTACAATAAAAGGAGGGAAGAGTTGAATTAAGGGAGAGAACTTACATGCAACGAAGATGGATGATGCTTGGAGCTGTAATGACCATGTTATCGGTTGCGATCGGTGCGTTTGGTGCACATATGCTCAAGGATACAATTGGGCCGGCGGCCATAGCTACATATGAGACTGGTGTGCAATATCACATGATTCATGCAGTGGCCTTACTCATTATCGGCTTGACGGCTGGTCAGCTTGGGGCATCTACGAAACTGAAATGGGCCGCACGTCTGTTGTTTATCGGAATTATCGTGTTCTCGGGCAGCTTGTATGTGCTCAGCATTTCCGGTATCAAGATTCTGGGTGCCATCACACCGATTGGTGGGGTAGCTTTCATTGCTGGATGGTTGTTATTGGCATTAGATGTATGGCAGCGAGGTAAGGATCGCTCGTGATTCAGCCAAAGGAATCAATGATAACGATATATGGAAAAGTAAGAAATTCCTTTGTTATCTGAATGAATTAACTGAAAAAGCAACTTGCGTTAGAATGTCACGTCATTCTAACGCAAGTTGCTTTTTGTTTTAATCGGATTAAGTTAGTTACAGAAACTCATCGATTTCATTCGTTCGGAACGTATACACTTGTTTTTCATCTACATGGTAAATGCTCACCACACTGGTATCCCGATCAAAATTCAAAATGCGGCAAGGAATGCTCTGATGTTTACCGTTTTTGTTGTTGACAACAATACGGGTTAGACGATTTTCTTTAATAAGCGTGTCAATCCACGCATCAAACGAATTTCCTTCGGAAACATTGGATGTTTGGGGGGCAGGCTTTTTCTCGCTAACTGGTTTTTCTTGCTGATTCTGTGCTTTGACTGGAGCAGGTGAGGCAGGTGTCTGTGTTGCAGTGGACGCCTTCTGTGCTGCGTTGGCTTGTGATTTTTTACGTTCGTTGTGAAGGGTGACGAAGGAGTCCTTCTTGGACTGGAGTGTCGCTTCAATAATTTTGCCTAGCTCTATGCCGGATTGAATCCGAAAGTCCGCAATTTGTTCCTCTTTGTTTATGAATTCCAACAGGGACTGTAGTGCCAATGCATTTGAGCGGCTCTTAATAAGTATATCGACATTAAATAAAAAGCCGATTTCCTCTTGATTGGATAAGGTTTCTTTCATTCATCCCAGCCCCGTTAAAAAGTATGTCAGCATATAAAACGCTTCAATACACTATATCATTAAAAAGGCAATAATCATAGTGCCAGAGACGCAGAAATATGTAGAAACGATATGAATCAAGACCCGGAGTGTCCCTTAATTTCTACCCATAATAGAACTTATATTCTTCCTTTTTCATCCCCTGATCATCCTGTTTGCCTGCGTCAGTCGTGCGTGTCTAATCTATAATTTATATAACAGGACAGGAAGCAACAGGGGGAATCGGAAATGGGCAATGCATATCAGGATCGATTGAGGTACGTATATAAAGTTACATCTTCGAGAATTAGAAAAGCGGATTATAATCTCCGTCTGACCTATCAAGAAGCGACAGTAAATGGGGAATTAGCATCTATTGGAAGCCATCAGGTGTTTCGTTTTATAGATCATATTCGAGGCTACAAGGAGAGAGAGGTAGATCTGGCTAGAATCAAGCTGGACATAGAGCGATTAAAAGCTTTAAAAACTAATGCTGAGCATAAAAGAACAATGAAGAAGTTACATGAAGAACTGAAAAATCTTAAATTTGTCGATGATTACCTGCTGGTGGTCATTGAAAATAATAAAGACTACGATCGGCTGAATTCATCGAAAGCCTTCTCCATTAACGGCAAGAAATATAAGCGTCTATTGGCTACAACAGGTGGCGCCAAAAGTTCAACCGTCATCTATGTGAGTGAGGATATCCACCCGCTTTTGGAGAAAAGATTGAATAACGGCAGAGATCCGAATAAGGAGCTGGTTCCTGCCAAACTGGAGGCATATAAGGCCCTAGCTTGCAGTACAAGCACGCCTGTGTCACATCCCGAACGTGTATTGGTAGTTCAGGATTGCATAACCGAATTTGGGGCAGATATCATTCAGATTGATGATACAGAGACAGAGTTCCCTCGTATTGAGAGTAGGAAAAATGAGCCTATTCAGATGAACATGAGTGATGGATTTGGTCTAATCTCTCCTGCACTTAGTGAACGATGGGCAACCGAGTTGGGGCATGCGTATATCCCGAGTGGATTTTGTATTCGTAATAGCTTCTGTAAAGGTATGGTATTTACATTTGATTATCACGCATTTGCTGATCAAGTTGCAGGCAAGTATATGGTGGATGATGCTTGGGGTAACCCTGTGGATATTCGAGAGGTAGATCTAATCATCACAACGTCCATGCTCAAACTCTGGAGTTCATACAATAGTATCGACGATTATCTGTTATGTTGCGGTTATTATGGCTACACGTTCAGCGTAACGAAAGTCACTCCTGAAGAACTGGAGGACGAGCGTCATTTAAACTACCAGTTTATTCAGTCGCTTCAATTAGATGATAACGAGATTGGTGAACTCATTACTCCCACGGTTAACTCGATTAAAGATGTACTGGGTGAGGACTATCGCAAGGCACTGTTATTCCTCAAAGGAATTCATATCCACGAGAATGACTATAGAAATAGCCCGGATGATTATATTAAAGGGCTGATGGTAGAACCGAGACTTATAGATGATCCTTTTGTACGGAGCAAAATCCATACATTAATACGCAAGCGAATGAATGAAGCCAAGATCGGGGTTTTGAGAGTTAAGGGCAATTTCAGCATTATTTCTGGTGATCCCTATACATTGTGTCAGAGCATATTTGGCTTACCTTTAACAGGATTACTGAGCTCGGGTGAGTTTTACTCCAGATATTGGAATGAGCGGCATGTAGACCGCGTGGCTTGCTTCAGAGCTCCAATGACTTGTCATAACAATATCAAGGTGCTTCGTTTCCAAAACACGGATGAGATGCAGCAATGGTATCGCTATATGAACACGGTCACGATCTTGAATTCATGGGATACGACGACGCACTCTTTAAATGGTGCAGATATGGATAGTGATCAGGTCTTAACCACAGATAACACAACGATTCTTGGTTCAATTCAGGAGCTTGATGCGATTGTATGTGTACAGAAAACCTCTGCGAAAAAAATTCCGGATGAGAAGGATCTGATCCAGGCCAACAAAGACAGTTTCGGTGATCTAATCGGTTTTACAACGAACAAAATCACATCGATGTTCGATGTATTAGCCAATTATGAGGAGCATAGTGCAGAATATCAGGAAATGATGTATCGAATTCAATGTGGTCAGCATTATCAACAAAATGCTATCGACCAGGCTAAAGGCATTGAATGTAAAAAAATGCCGAAGCACTGGTATGATATTCGCGCTGCGGTAACGGACGAGTCGGCCTTGAAAATGGTAGCGCACAAGAAGCCTTATTTTTTCATATACAATGATCCGGAACAGAAAAAAGAATATACCAACTATGTAGAAAAAACGAGTCAGAAGTGCTTGCAGCTATTTGGCATGACTGTTGATGAATTAGTTTCAAAGAAGGAGCTATCTCCGGATCAGGAACAGTTCCTTGCACAGTATGAACAGAGAATGCCTGTATCCACGGCACCTTCTGTGATGAACCGGTTATGCCATCAAGTGGAAGACGAGTTCAACAAGTTAAAGTTAAAACAGACCGAGCGTCCGTTTGATCATACGATATTGATGAGTACCAAGAAATATTCCCAGGCTCGTTACAAAGAGATTCAACGATTATATCAGATGCATAACGAAGAGCTACGTAGTTATATGACTAACTTGCGCAAGAGCAAGGTGAAAAAGGAAGAAAGATCAGCCCGATGGCAGTTGTTTGTTTCACGCTTTAAGGAGCAGGCGCTGGAGATCTGTAATAACGAAGAAGATCTGTGCAATATGATTGTGGACATGTGTTATCGAAATGCGGAGAAATCGAAGCAATTTGTATGGGATGTTTCGGGGGATCAGATTATTCGCAATCTATTGCTCAGCAATGATCATATCATCCATTATCCGGTTAGAGATCCGGAGGGCGATATTGAATACGCGGGAAGAACCTTTAAAATGACCCAAATGCATATGAAGGAGCAACGCCCTTGAAAATCATTCTGAATGAACGTCATCATGCCGAGCAAGCAATTGCACATGGGAAAATGGATAAGAAGCCAACTAAAACGTTGGCATGCCTAATCAAATATGAATATGAACAAGGAAAGAGCGAGCATGAGGTTTATATGTCGCTAGACCAATTTATGATCCAACACTATCCAGATTATAATACTGTTCAATGGGATACGTATTTAACACGTGTCATCAATCAGACCGTAAGCTGGATAAAAAAGAGAAAAGAAGATAAGAAAAGTACAATGATTGAGATTAATAAAATACCTGTAACAGATGCTGAACTCCAAAAGATCAAAGCATTAAAAAGCATACGATTAGAGAAATTATCATTTGTAATGCTGGTATATAGCAAAATCAACAACCTTATCAATGAAAATAGTACTTATTGGGTTAATAATGATTTGAAAGAAGTCTACAGTGATAGTCAAATGGCAGTTAGTAAAAAGGATCAGGGGCTGCTGGTGTATAAACTGATTCAACAGGGTTATCTCATAGGAAGCAAGCGAGTTGATTCCACAAATGTACAAGTGCAGTTTGCTTGCGAGAATGATAACGTTGCTTTTTATTTGGAGCGTTTCGATGATTTTGTGTTAGAGTACCTACGATGGAAAGGCGAGAATATTAAGGTCTGTACCATCTGTGGGAAACGCATGTTGGCCAAGTCCAATCGAATGAAGTATTGTAAGGACTGCAAGAAGGCTGGATATCATCAAGCGGGCGTAGTTACCGTTCATTAATCTGAAAGAGCAGTTCCTGAAGGAAATCATGGTCATATTGATCATGGTTTTTTTTTATTTTCAGGTCTGCGATTCGTTAGGAAATACCCTATAGGCCAGTCACACCAAGGGTTTCCACGTTTATTCAAGAGAGCGTTTAGTGATAGTCAAGTGAAGAGACTTCTACGAAGGGACCTTTGCTGTTTATTTACCATTTATGTAGAAGGGGGACATCAATTGGAAATGAATCCTAGTTGCTCTGCCAAAAGTTATTTCAAGCAGACACAAGTCAGGGCTGCTCCATTACTCAAAAAAGAAGGTGTTGTATGGTTCGATCCACATTCATTCAATTAAGTAGCACGAGAGAGAAGATTATTGACAAGTTGCTGACGTCAAAGGATCTGATGAAGGCTGTTGCTTATGATACAGCAGACTATCTAGAACAATCCATTGTAGTTGATCCGAAACAATACATATACAAACGGATTTTCCCGCACCGGTGGATTCCCGGTGAAAATGAAGATGTACTGAAAACTGTAGTTTCTATCTCACTTGAGAATATTCAACCTGTTCAGAATCAGTATAAAGCAGGAATTCTGTGTTTTAATGTGTACACTCATCGTCAGCTATGTCAGTCCAATAGTGAACTGTTACGCACGGATTATATTATCAGTACAATTGATAAACTTTTCGCCAGGAATCAGGATTTAGGCTTGGGACGATTGGAGTTTTATAAGATGGATGTTCTGGACATAAACTCGAACTATTATGGGGATAGCATTGCCTATCGCATGCTGGATTTTGCTTGATGAATGTACAGTATATCAAATTAAGAACGCTAGCTAACAAACCCATCGTATTTCAAGGTCTAAATATTTTTCCCAAGTTACTGGATGCAATCGTTGAGGAAGGCTATGAAGACTTTAATGAAAAGCTAAATCTGGTCAGTCTTAGGATAGAGGATCTTTATCCTTCCCTTTCACTCAAAGAGTATGATGGTACGTTGGTCGAACTACTATTGTACAGCAGGAACGAAAGCTTGGTTGCTACGTATCTGAATGCCTTTCAATATTTTCTTAACGTTGCCATTCAATTCAATTATTCGGATTCGTGTATTATGGCTGGTGACATCAGCTTGTCCTATTCGGATCTGGAAGATATCGTCAAAATTATTCAGATTCAACATTGTGTAGTGACTAAGCAGGATGATGATTTCAATCCACTCAATGAAAGAGCAAGTGCATTAAGAGAAAAGATGCTTGCACGGAAACGCAGAGTGCGTGAATTAAAAGAAAGTTCATCGTCGGAGGACGCTTTAACTTTTACCGATTTGATATCCATCTTGAGTTCTAACGCCAATGGAATCAACATTCTCAATGTATTTGATCTGAATTTCTTTCAATTCAATGATCAGTTTAATCGCATGAAGCTGTTAGATGATTATGAAGTTAACATTCAGGCTTTATTACATGGAGCGGATTCCAAAAGTATCAAGTTAAAACATTGGATTTCTCCATTGAATTAACAAGCAGATTTACCAATCAAATTAAACTATATAAAACTATCGGAGGTATTTTTTTATGAGCAGATATGGATCACGTGAAATTTTGGATGTAGTATTGAAAGATGTTAAGACTGGTGAACCGGTCGTTTATTTGGAAAGTTTGACGACATCGTCCATGGAGTTTGCTGGACAGACCGTATATGCACGTGGTGGAAAAGGGCATCCGAAGCTAATTGGTTGGGATTCCGAGAAGGATGTAACCATGACAATGGAAGATGCGTTGATCTCCAAAGAATCCCTCGCTGTTCTTACAGGATCTAAATTTGTAAAAGGAACTAAACCTGTGCATAAAAAAGAGGTTCTTGAAGTGAGTAAGACAGGAGAAATCAAACTTAGTTATACTCCACTTACATCCAAGTTGGCGCATTTCTTCAAAACTTCAAACGGATCATCTATGGATGCCAAACTCACTGCCTCTCCTATTACAGGTACTGCTGTGACATTTACAGAAGCCACTCTCAATGAGGGAGATAAAGTTATTGCCGATTATTACTACGCAGCGCCAGATACCACGCAAAGTATGACGGTTGCTTCGGATGTGTTCCCAGGAACATACCTTCTTGAAGGTACGACGAATTGGAAGAATGAAGATGGCTTCGACGTAGAGGCTGTGTACACTATTCCTAAACTGAAAGTCATGCCTGGATTCTCGATTGGTATGGCATCAACAGGCGATCCGCAACCATTTACATTTACTTGTGAAGTGCTGAAGGATACTCATTCCAAAGCAATGGTTGTTATCGACGTACTGGAAGACTAAAACTTAGATGCAAGGATGGGGCTGGACCAACCATTGGTTCAGCCTTTTTCTGTGATTATCCCAAGTAGCTTGAGCATTTTACAGAATTATATCACCTCGTCATATGCTTGAAATGTTGCGTGTCTTCATTCATGATCATGCGGCTTTTTCTATGTTTCGCCTGATATCATTAATAATTTGCTCAAGTACAGAGCCGTAATATCAGGAAGTTCTTATTTTAATCGGACCCTTAAATCAGAATCAGGAGTGATCATATTGACTACGACAAAAACAAAAAAATTAACGGCAGCAGCTCTAAGTACGCTAGATGCAAAAAACAATCAGCGCAAAACGATTTATGTAACAGACCATCAATATGAAGTCCAGATTCACACCTTTTTTCGGAAATCGCTAATTGATAATGTCAACACCAATTATTTATCTCTAATTGATCAACTTAGACAGAAAACAGATGTTACGGATCAAGTCATCAAAGATACAGTCGGGTTATATAACACACTTCTTCTAAAAGAATTCTCGGATCTTCCGATTCCTAGAAAGCTGGATGTGGAAAAACTCATCAAGGTAACCAACATGTTATTAGATAACGGAATTATGGAAGAAGTACTGACACAGTTCCCGGATGTGGAACTTAGAAAGCTTGAAGAACAGTTCAAGGCATTGCAAGAGAAAATGGCAACAATGGTATCCGAGTTGGCTATGACACGTGCACAACAGTCAACAGACGAGACTATTTAACGAAATACATCTATAAAAGGAGAATACTCATGTTAGTGTTTTTGAAAGCAAATTTGGAAAAACACATTGTATTCCTTCACCAGCTCAAGCTGGAAGCCAAGGAAAGCCGTATACGGACTCGGTTTAAAAAACTATTGGTTGAACACTATCAGCAGTTTCATGAAGAAATGGAAGAGCTGAAGGAGCAACACATGTTAAAGAACGAAGACGGCAGTTTTGTCTTAAGAAATGGCAACATGGTGCCACGAGATTCACTAACACTTCAAACAGAGCTGCAGGAGCTGCTGGAAGAGCAAGTGATGATCGAGTCCACTGCTGAACGTATGCCAATGTTACAAGCGATGTACGGAATCCTGCAGAGTTGTTCATTGCAGTTGGAGGGAGAAACAGCGGATGTCTACGACCAACTGTGCGAACAGTTCGAACAATACGCAGAATAGGGGCAATTCGTTGAATTGCTTCTTTTTGTCATAAGAGGAGTGATTAATGAATGCAGAATGAACTGGATTTAAATATAGATACCAATCAAATGATTACAGATTTGAATAAAGCTCTTCGAGAACTTTCAAATAAAATGAGCAAACTTGAGGTCAAAGTGGATTTTGATCAAAGTTTTGTACAAGGAATGAACTCTTATGCAGAGGGCATGAACAGATTGAATCGTACCATGGTTCAGAATCAATTGATGATGCAGAGTTCACTAGATGAATATAAACGAATTCAGACGATTCAAGAACGTCAGCGTCATATGACCGATGCTGAGACAGCAGCTTATGAGAAACAACGCAAATCCATTAAACGTCTGGAACAAGATCTAGAAGGCTATACAGTGACCAAGAGTAAAGCAAACAAAAATCAATTGGGTGAAATTACCGGCTACTCTAAAACATATAAAAATGATGCAGGTCAACTTCTTACCGTGAATACCAATAACGACGGTGAAGTAAGAAATTACGATAAAGTTATGGAGCGTGTAGGTCAACAGCAACGTCTCCTTAATCAACAAAACCGCTTGAACCAGCAACGCGAAATCATACTCAGTGAAGAACAGGCCACGCGCAGAGCTTTGGAACAGCAAACAAGCCGAAACAACGAGTCCAAAGATCGAGCACATCAGCAAGCACTGCAACAGAATGCAAAAATGGATACAAACCTGCGTAATTCCATTAAGGAAACAGAAGAAAGAATCGCTCAGGCAAGTCAAAAATACAGTTTGAATGGAACAGTATCCAATGGCTTAAGATCTCTAAGCAATGAAATGCTGACACTTAACTCATCCATGTCTACGGTTGGTTATAAAGCATCTGCGGAGCATTTAGCTAGAGTCAACGAGCAGCTTAAAGCAACTACGCGCTCGTCTTCTGCAGCAGGCGGAGAAATCAAAACCTTGGGTGAGGTTATGCAGGGTGCCTCAACCATGGCTGGGGGATGGATGAGAAATGTAACTTCATTGATTCAGCCCATGGATGTCTTAAGAAAAGCAGTTCAATCCATCATTCAAATTGATGGTCAGATGAATCAGTTAGGACGAACAATAGGGAAGTCATTCAACGAAGAGCGAATGTTGGATGGTAGTATCAATATTGCTCAATCTACGGGACGTAGCATGTCTGAGGTAAACGGGAATTTAATCGGCTTTGCCAATCAGGGATTTAACGAGTCAGATACACTAAGTCTTGGGAAAGCTGCAAGTGTGCTTCAGAATATATCCAACTTGACGCCAGGTGATTCGGTCAATACGCTTACTGGCGCAATGGCTTCATTTAACATCGAAGCTAATAAGAGTATGGGAATTGCAGATAAGCTCAAGGAGGTTAGTGGGAACTACGGTGTTTCAAGTAAGGATCTGGCATTATCCTTAACTTCAGCTGGCGCAGCAGCCAAATCCTTTGGAGTTTCGATTGAGGAGCTACTGGGAAATACAGCAGCTATTAGCAGTATTACTCGGGAAAGTGGGGATGTCGTCGGACGAGGACTGAAGGCGATATATACTAGAGTTGGCTCGGATGAACAATCTGCCGGGGCTCTACAATCCGTAGGGATCTCCAAAGCTGACAAAGATGTGATCACGGTACTGGATGAACTGGCGGGGAAATGGAATCAGTTAACGAAAGCTCAGCAGCAAAATACGGCTTTCAGCTTGGCAGGACAAGATCAGACAACAACGTTTACTGCGTTGATGCAGAATTGGCAAACATCAGTGAATGCATCGGAATCAGCCCTTCATTCCCAAGGGGCGGCAATGAAAGATAATGAGCAATATATGGGTTCACTCGGCGCACGAATTCAAAATATGCAGACCGCTTGGGAGTCACTCACACTTGCGCTGGGTAACGCATTGGTATCAGACAGCATTATCACTATTACTTCACTTGTTACTGGTTTACTGAACTGGATGGCCGAACTAAATAGCAGCTTTGCATTATTTGGTCTCTTAGGCATGGCCGTAGGTTTGTTAAGCGCGTCTTTACGAATTTTGGTAGTGGAGATTGCGAAGGCTGTTCTTGGTTTAATGGGAATTCCTGCTGCAACTATTGCAGCGAGTGCGGGTACCAAAGCGTTGAGCATGAGTCTTACTGTATTAAAAAATTCTTTTAAGGCATTACTAGCTAGCACGGGTGTAGGACTTGTGTTTGCGCTGATTGGTACAGGTTTAGAGTGGTTAATGAATAAGTTCTCAAACGCGACTCAGGCCACCGAGGATTTTTCTGATCAAACAGAAGCGTTGAATCAGAAGGTATACGATCTCAATGGTTTGAAATCTTTGTCAGCAGAGTATGAGGAACTCTCAAACCA
The DNA here is from genome assembly GCF_012912005.1 of Paenibacillus sp. SZ31. Taxonomy (GTDB): domain Bacteria; phylum Bacillota; class Bacilli; order Paenibacillales; family Paenibacillaceae; genus Paenibacillus. The sequence goes on along the minus strand of NZ_JABBEA010000001.1, from coordinate 591,253 downwards.
GAGTTCGCTTAATTATGAAGAAAAAACAAGGCTTGCTCAACTTGAAAGTGAGTTGTCTACCAGATACGGAATTACAACTCAGTCACTTAATGGTCAGACCAAATCTCTAAGTGAGAATACAGAAGCAATTAAAGGGAAAATCGAACAACTTGAGACAGAAATTGAGAACGAAAGATTCAAGGCTGAATTGGCATATAACAAACAGTCAAGGGACATCGAGGGAAGAATAACTGGTAATAAAGAAAAAATTAATAACAAGGAGGAAGAAGTAAAGAAATACAAGTCTGACACCTATGATTATTGGCAAAATGAATTAAAGAAGTATAATCGGATGGGTCCAGAAAATTATAATCAGACTGATTATAATAAGGCTGTTAATGAAAGTGAATTTGCTGCTCAAAAATATGAAGAATTGCGTCAAGAACTTGCCGATTTAAATCAAGAGTTCCAACAAGATATTAATATTAAAGCAGATGCAATCAAAGGAGCTTATCAGAGCTATATAGATCTACAAGAATCAGAAGGGATAGAGGTTAAGGCCTCAACCCGAAAGTTTGTCGATATCTATGTTGAAATGGCTGCTCAAAGTGAAGCTACAGCTACGGAAATTGGTGAAGATGCCAAAGAAATATTTAACGCTCTCCAGAATCATGAATTTAAAACACCCCAAGAAGCAATGACATTTCTACAGCAGTTGCCTAACGTTGGTGATATGACTATAGATACGTTAAATAAAGTTAATCAAGCAATCGCTGAGATTAATTTAGCACCGTTAGAGGAACCTATCAAGGTAAATACCGATTTAAGTAAATTCACTAGTGAGGTCAATAGTGTTACCTCAGAGATTGGCAAATTGAATTCTGTTATTCATGACCTATCCAAAGGGCAGTCTTTGTCTGCAGATGAGATGAATGCATTAATTCTGAAGTATCCCGAACTTGCTAAGCATGTGAAACAAACCAAAGATGGCTATACAATTGAGAAATCAGCATTGGAAAACTTGAAGAAAACCAAGGTTGATTATTTCAAAACATTAGAATTGCTAGGTCAAAATGAGCTGATTAATAATAACCAAGTACTGGCAAGTAAACTGAAAGCTTGGGGAATTGAAATCAAAGCCATTACGACGGTTGCGGAACTAAATGCTGCAAAAGCCCAAGTCAGGTTAAAACTGGCTGCAGACGTTGAAGTTGAGGATTACACAGGATTAGGAACAGAAAATCAGGGGATGCGTAACAAGTTTAATAAGGATCTCCAGAATCTTGCAGCCCCTTATGAAGAATTTTTAGTAACTGTACATAACACAAATGCCACTATGAATGCGTTGACATCATCACTGGATTCTTTGGGTATTAGTAATGAGAAAAACGCGGGGTCCTCTGATAAGGCTGCAAACTCCGCCAAACAAGCCAATAATACATATACAGAGACCACTGAGGTTCTAACCGAACTTCAGAAACGAATTCAAGGTGTAGATAAATCCTTGGATGATCTGCACAACAGACAAAAGCACATGGAAACCAGTTCTGCTGCATATCGAAAATCTTTGATGGAGGAAAACTCGCTGATTGAGAAGAAGATAAACCTCCTGAAGAAAGGTGTTCAGAATCCTGAGAAGTTGATATCTACCAAGATAAAAACAACTAAGGAATCAGATGATAGTGTTTCTGAGAACGTCTCTACTTTAATGAAATCATCAGGGAGTTACTCAGGTAAGTATGCAGAGTATATTAACAAATATGCAGAGCAATATAATATTGACCCGAAATTGATAGCAGCTATCATACAAACAGAGAGCAATTTCAAGCCTAATGCCAAGTCCCCAGTAGGAGCAGCAGGGTTAATGCAATTAATGCCTCCTACGGCTAAGGAACAGGGGGTGAAAGATAGTTTTGATCCCGAGCAGAATATTAAAGGCGGCACCAAGTACTTTAAGTATCTCTTAGACAGATACAAAGGGAACGTCAAGCAGGCTCTAGCTGCGTATAATGCGGGGCTTGGGAATGTTGACGAATGGCTCAAAAATGGGAATATGGATAAAATTCCATTTGAAGAGACCTATGATTATGTTCCAAAAGTATTAAATAACTATGACACCATTAAGGGGAAGGCACCTAAGGTCGCTGCGCCTTCAACAAAAAAGAGTGTTGGTAGTACATCTGAAATAGTACCAGCAACGTCAGAAGAAAAGAAAAAGGCAGAAGAAGAAGGAAACAAAGAAATGGCTGAACTCCTCAGCTTACAGATTGATAAACGTTACGATTATATTGATTCATGGATTGAATCATATGATTTGGCAATCGATAAGGTACAGACAAAGATTGCAAAATCTACAAGTAAACAATCCGTGTTATACAGTAATTCTGATGAATGGCGCAAAGAAGAACAAACACAAATTAGTTATGTTGGTCAACAAATTAAATTGAGAGAGCAAGAGATAGCCAAGATTAAGCAATTGCTTCATGATAAAGAAATTACATCAGAAAATTATAATAAAAAAATTGCAGATATTGAAGCCCAGAATGTAGAGGATGAATCTCAAATTTATGCTAAAAGAGAGAAAGTGATTGATTCTTATATCGGAAGTTATAATGACAAGCTTTCGGAACAAGATCATCTAGTTTCTCTTTCCAATGCAAAATTGAAGACCATGACCGAAGGATCAGCAGAATATAATAAGGAACTTGCAAGCCAGATTCCTGTTCTACAAGAGAAGAACCGTATCACAGAAGCAGAGATTAAATATGTAGAGCACCTGCTTTCAGGTGGTAAATTAAACGCTGATCAGACTGTTAAATATACCAATACGCTGAAAGATTTAAACATTGCGCTAATAGACAACAATTCAGCTATGAGTGACGTAAATGAGAGATTAAAAGCCTTGCGTGAAAATGCCGTAGACAAAATTATTGAAGATTTCAAAAAAGTCATTGAGCAGCAACGCGACTTTGCTATCGATGCCATTGATGAGCAGCGGAAAGCTGAAGACGAACGTCATAAAGAGCGAAATAAACATCTGGATGATGAGCAGAAGAAGTTCGAAACGCATATTAATGCACGGCTAAAAGCACTGGATCGTGAAAATTCTTCTGTCAATTATGAGGAAGAGTTGACCAAGAAAAAGAACGAACGTCAGAAAATTGTGGACAAACTTAACGTTTTATCTTTGGATAACTCCATGGAGGCTAAGGCAAAACGAAAAGATCTGACAGAGCAACTCTCAACCGTAGATGAAGAAATCGCTAAGTACGAACGTGATCGTGAAAGAGAGCTTGTTAAGCAGGGACTACAGGACCAACTTGATGATCATAAGAACTACACAGATAAGCTAAAAGAAGAAGATAGCGATCTTCATGAGACAACGCTAGCTAATCTGGATGATGAGAAGAAGAAAACAGAACGTTACTATAAGGACATCCTTGAGGACCAAAAGTATTTTTATGATTTGAAGCAAGGATTGATGAGTAACGATGCTGCAGTCGTCAGTGCAAAATTAACCGAAATAGGAGACAGGTATAACGAATTATTTGCTAGCATTAAGCAGCATGCATTTGAAACCTCTCAAGAAATGCAGAATATGACGTACAACTTTCAGCAATCGATGGAAGGCATAGGGAAATTTAAAGCAGGAGACTATTCATCATCCGATTCAGGATCACAGGGTAACAATAATAGTGGATCAACCAATGAATTTAAAATTCAAGGCACGATGGAAACGAGAAAAGCATGGACACATTATCTGAGTAATAAGGATCAAGCTGAAAAAATCCGAAAAGAAATGTCTTTATATAATACAGACTCTTATAAATATCAGAAACTGGAGAAGGAATTCAAAGAACTGCAAGAGGAGAACCAGGGATACCGGGACAAATATAAATTCCCTGACAATAGCTTCGCGGAACTGGCTAAGCTAAATATCTTCTCTGCGAATACTGGTGGTATGACTCCGTCGTTTGCAGGAGGAAAATTCCTGCTTGCCCATGAGAAAGAGTTGATTCTGAATCAATCGGATACATCCAATCTTCTGAAGATCGTAGATGTTGTTCGGGGGATCACAGATCGAATCAAGACCGGTCTTGATTTCAGCACATTTAAATTTTCTGAGAACAGAGTTGCCGGAAATACGGATAACCGAATCCAGATTGATAAAGTTGAAATTATGGCTAAAGATAACGATACCGGAATGAACTTGCTTGGAAAATTCGAAGAAGCGTTGAATAACAAATTAAAGTGGAGAACCATTTAGGGAAGGGCAGAAGCCCTTCCTTTTTATATTTGCAGAAAGGAGTGAAGTCATTGCCAGGTGTTATAGATTATCTAAGAAAACCTATACAGCCCCAATATTTTTTAGCAAAACCGAATCGGGAGATCATTAGCAAAATGAGTGAGATTTGTCATGACTCCATGAGTATTCGCTTAAATGATGTTAGCGAGTTATCGTTCTCTATACCGTACCAACTGGATATTGCCCATGTCTTACACAGAAACAAAAATGTAGATCTGATCAAAGAACGCTATTTAATAAAAATGGTGCAAGGAACCAAGATAGAGTGGTTTACGGTAAATAGCTTAGGGGATGATCTGGGTGATGCGGACATGTTAAACGTCCGATGTTACTCACTAGCCAGGGAATTGTCAGACAAGCGTATCCATAGTTATCTTGCAGAATCGTATCATGCAGAACAAGTGTTGACGGAACTTCTGGCCAACACGCTTTGGAACATTGATGATCTGGATGCCGATTTTAAATTAAGTTACAGGACATTCGATTTTTCATCTAACAGTGCGCTTGAGGCTGTATTCTCGGTAGCAGAGACATATAACGCGATTGTTCATTTTAATACAGAAAAACGACTAATCAGTATGACCAAGCCAGAACTGACTGGAATAAATCGAGGACTCACCGTGGGTTATGGGAAATTGTTAAAAAGCATGAATCGCGAGACAAGTGCTGAGGAAATGGTTACGAGATTATATGCCAGTGGCAGAGATGGTTTAGGAATTCAGAAAGTGAATCCTACAGGACAGAATTATATTGAGAATTTTGGCTACTGGTTGTATCCGTTTGAACGCGATTCTTCTCGTAAAGTCATTACCTCAAGTCTTTGGATGTCTGATGGACTGTGCCATGCTTTACTTGATTACAATAACTTGGTTGAGTCTAACAAGGAGAAATTTAATCAGTATCTGGATCAACTCCAACAGTATGAAAAGAATCTGATTCCATTACAGATTGATCTGAACAAGTTGCAAAACGACGAGGCTGTTTTGGAGGAAGTGACACTTTCCCAACAGTTTGCTGATAAAATGTTTTTTGATAAATATACTCATTCGGGCAACTCATCTCGAACGTTTCAACTTAACTCAGATTATGCATATGCTGTCATGATACGACTTGAGCCTGCTGCTGGAGTATCCATTTCAGTGAATGGAACATGGGTCAATACAGTATCTGGAAAATGGACGATGCTAACCAGATCTAAGGGAACTGATTCGGTTACGGTAAGTTTAAACGGGGGTGCAGCAAGTTGCTTCATTCAGGTAAACACCATAAGCCTTGGTGAATACGATACCTCTTCCAATGAAGCTATCATTGTGGATCGATATAGTTTGGATCAGAAAAAGAACCAAATCTCCCTGAAAGAGGTCGAAATCTCAAACCTGAATAGCAAGATTATAGCGGTTAAGCAACAAATTACACAGCTACAGACCTTATTAACGGCAGAGAACAACTTTTCCTCAGAGCAATTACAGGAGCTCAACTACTTTGTTATTGAACGAGAATTTAATGAAGACAAGTACATTGATGAAAAGGATCTGTACGAGGCAGCTCTCGAAAAATTCAGGGAACTGCAGGTACCTCAACTATCTGTGGATATAGACATTGTTAACTTTCTGGAGATTGTGGAGGAGCAGCTTAATTGGGATAAACTCAATCTGGGGGATTATGTAAACGTGAAATATGAATCAGTTGGTATTGGTGTGACCGCCCGTATCAGTGAGATTCAATATAACTATGATTCATCTTCCATCAGTCTAACGTTATCCAACATCAAAAATGTAAATGATGAATCTACCCGAATTGAGAAGTTTCTAAATGAAACCAAGAATACCTCGATCATTGTTGATACCAATAAGACAAAATGGGGTCAAGCTGTCGTTGATTCATCCGATATGAGTAAGCTGTTTGACCGATTCTGGAATAAGGTTACGAATGAAATTAATATGTCCATTAACAACACAGTGGATATTAACAACAAGGGGATTACCATTACTGATCCGGATGATCCATTACGTTTTCTACGTTTGACAAATGGTGCACTGGGACTTACACGATCAGGGGGGCTGAGATATGAAACGGCCATTACGGCAGATGGACTGATTGCTGAAATGGTGTTAGGCAAGATCATTCTGGGTCAGCGGGTTGTGATAGGGGATACAACAGGTGTGTTTACCATTGAGGGGTCCAGATTGATGATCGATGACCGTTGTGGACGTGAAGTCGTTAAGCTCGGATTGCTCTCGGAGCAACCGGATCGTTTTGGATTTTTCCTGAACAGGTATGGTTCCTCTAACTGTAACGATACCACCAAAGTTAATCGCGTTTCTATGACAGCGGATGAAGGATTCATTATCGAACGTTTTCGTAACGGGATTGCAGATAAAACATTCGGTACTTCGCTTGATGGTGATCTGTTTGTCAAAGCTGGCGTGGATGATCAGGTCTTTACAATAGATAAAAATGGTTTGGCTCTCGGGTCCAGTGTATGGGCGAGGGCTCCTTTTCATGCGGATTATTACGGCAATGTTTGGATGAATAAACTCTATGCGGATTCAGCGGAGATTCAAAACTCTTTGTTCAAAGATGGCCAGATCGAAGGATCATCATTAACCTTGCGAGATGGGGCAGGTGTGATGAAAATGTTCCCATTGAAAGGATTCTGGGCTGGCGCAGAAGAGTTTGAAGATGCTGTTGCATCCATTGCCATGGACGGTACTGCCAAATTCAAAAAGCTGAAGATAACGGATAATCAAAACACGCTGTTGATTGATTCGGAGCAACGTAAGATATTCATGAATCAATGGGACATTGTTGGTGCGGGAGCGATCGATGCAGAACTGATCGCAGCAACGATGGTTACGGCAGAGGATGGTTTCATAAGTTCAATCGTTTCTGGCAAAGTTTCGACTTTGACGCGCGCAGCAGTACAAGGATGGTCCAACTACATCAAGATTGAAGGGAAAGAGTTAACCTTTCTGACGAGTGTGGTTGAGGCGGGAACGGGTACGCATAAAGCGTTATCAGATGGGCGCAAGTTATATTGGCGTAATGCCAGTCAATCTGGTGAAATGACAACAGATGTAACCAGCTGGCCAGTGATGGTCTATGGAATGACAGACAAGACCAAAATGAAGCTGTATTTTGAAGGAGATGGACAGACGGCCTATCCGATTATCAGTATGGGTGAGGGAGACGCAAGGCAAAATGGCAAAGGTCTAATAACCAAACCCAATGGGTCCCTCGAACTGTTATATTCGGCACAATCCAATGGAAGAGGAAGAAGTCTGAAATTCATGGATGACAAATTAATTATGGAGTCTGAATCCGGACCAGTTGAAGTGAGTGGCAAAGAAATTATTTTCAAAACAGAAGCTGGTTCAACCATTCATATGAAAAACGATGGTGATATTGAAATCAAAGCTAATCGCAATATTAAAATTAACGGCCAACGTATAGACCTGAATTAACAGTAGATCTGGAAAGGAGGTGATTACGATAACCATTCGGGATGCACTTTATTTTTCGTATGCAGGCCAAAAATCTGTGGATTATGGCATCATTAACGTCAACCTTAGCAGTGGTATGTTGGAAGAAAATTTTGTTCCTTCCCGGAGTATTGTGGAAGAGAAAATCAAGGGAAGGGACCAACCTTATTTTATGAGAACTGAGGTTGAACCGCTACAATTCTCGGTATCTTTTGCATTTGAAGAGGGTTGGGACTCAGACAAGATCAGGGAAGTGGCGAGATGGTTAACGCAGCATGACTATTATCAGGAATTAACATTTACTACCGAGGAAGGGGTGAATCCTGAAAGGATTTTTTATGCACTCGTTGTAGATGAAGCAACACTTATACACAATGGACTAAAGCAAGGTTACATTACATTGACGTTCAGGTGTGATTCACCGTATGCCTACTCTCCGGTAATGACAACGCGAACGTATGAATGGAAAGACCGGATCTATGAGTGGAAACCGACTTTTCAAACAGGGATAGATTCCAAATCGGTGATTGTGAATTCAGAAGGTCATCTCACCCTAAATACGAACCGACCTAAATGGAGCGATTACCCCAAATATACAACATGGATTGAACTGAACTGAACTGAATTCGGAAAGGAGAGAATTATGTCAACAAATACATCCAAGCTTCAATTAAAAATACCAGCGTTTACAGATGAGATTGAGAACACCATTCGAGATTTGGGTGAAAACTTTCAAAAGTTGGACCAGATATCCGATGACTTTGTAACAGACATCCCTATTCGCGGAGATTATCTGCAAAATGCGACATTACGTAATGCCAACTGCGTATATGGCAGTTATTATGGCTGGGTAAACACACGTACGGGTAAAGCTGCTCCCAAGTGGGAGAGTGTACATTCTTACAAAAATGGAGATTACATCGTGCCAACGGTGGATAATGGTCATGTGTATCAATGCATCCAGTCCGGTTACTCCGGTTATCGGGAACCTGTTTTCCCAATATCAGAAGGGTCTGAATTTCAGGATATTCGGGCAACGAGTCAATGGGCTTCAACCACCCTGTATCAGAAAAATGATATGGTGCTGCCTTCAATAGATAACGGCAGATACTACATATGTATCCAGGCAGGAGAGTCCGGTGATCAAGAGCCAATATGGACTACAATTGATGGAACAACAACGTATGACAAGAATGCAGTCTGGTCCACCCATCGAATCGCAAAATGGAAAGAAATCGGTTCAGCTGCCTGGTTTCGACCTTTTGGGAAGATTGAGTAGGTGTTTATATGGCTAATTGGCTGTCAGTAACACATCAGAAAGGTCATTATGAATCTCGTCCAATTCAGATTCCTATTGAATCGGGAGGCGTGTTAAGTCGGGTGAGTTGGGTTAGTGAAGCTAGTTCGGAGAGTTCCAGAATTACCGTACAGACGAGACATTCAATGGATGGAATGGAATGGAGTTCTTGGGAAACGTGCATTAATGATGGGATTGTACCTGGACTGAATGAAGACACAGCGGTCGATCAGCACCATTTTATGTATCGTGTCTTGTTTGATACAAGTGACTTGAGTAAATCACCGAAATTGAAAGAAATCACTTTTTCGTTTGAACCGGTTCTTGTGCTGTTCAATATAGGAGATCAGGTCTGTAAGCCTGAAATTTGGATTCACAAGCAAGGGAACGGTGATTTTCAGATTGACAATCAGTCTCAGCATGCTGAAGTGTTTCGTTTCAAGAATCTGGTGCATGATGAGGAAGTGTATGTGGATAACGAGAGACAACATATAGAATCCTCTCTTCCCGTAACGTATAGATATAAGGATTTTAACGATCAATTTCTAAGTTTGTCTGTGGGGAAAAATATTTTGCGTGTTCGTGGAGATGCACGAATCCAGTTCAGATATCAATTCAAGTTGTTACAGTAGGAGGTTATATGACTGGAGTAGCTTATAACGGTTCAAGTGTAAGTCAGACAAGTAAAAGTGGGCATGTTACATACGACATTGAAAATTGGGTTCCTACAGAATGGGGAGGCTACTGGACATCAGCTGGTAGTGGAAGCACCAATGCAGTCATAACCTCATCGGGGACAGCATCCAACTCCACGGTATATGTGAACGGACGGGCAGTTACATGTGTGAACGACCCTTCTCCAGATACATGGACCGCAAGTCCTGCTGTACCAACGAGTAATGGTTCAACAAGATATATTAACATACGACCCGCAACATCGGGCAGTGGACAGGGGAGAGTTGCATCAGGGAGTACGACTGTATTTGCAGGAGCTAAAGCCATTGGCAGTGTCAATTCAACAGTTACCACATCATTGGGGACTTCGGCCCGAATCACGACTGGAAGCAGCAATGTATATACAAACTGAGTATTGAACGAAAGGAGGTGAACTATTGTCAAATTTACATACACATATGCAGTATAATGATCCCCTCACAATTATTGCCCGCAAGGGGGATGCAGTAGATCCATATGTGGATCGAACAGATTCGTTACCTGTCATTAATAGCATGATCACTTTACTTGAAATCCCTTCATCTACCGATAAGGTTGTTATTAGTGGTTTTGTTGAGATTGACCAACATGTATATGAGAAAAAACAGAAGTTGGCAGAGAATGAGTTTCTCGTTCATTATGGCATGGGTACCATTCAATTTCACCCTTCTCAAGAAGGGAGGGTTCATCTATGTCGCTATAAAGGTAGAGGACTCATTATGTATCCTGCTTCACGAATCTATGCAATGATTACACGTAATCCGGATGTTATCAAAACATTGCAAGATTTTATAGAAGAATCACAGCGTAAGCTGGATGAGACGCAGCTGGCGATGGAACGAGTAGAAGAAGTCATTCAGCAGTCGATAGACCAAACAGGGCAAGCCCGGCGTGCTACGGATCATGCCAACCAGGCAGCAGATGAAGCGATAGAAGCTGCGAATCGAGCAAAAGATGCCTATCAAACGACTCGACTCGTGTATAAAAGTCCGGTATCGGATCTTCGTGAACTGCGGGACACCTACCCTTTTCCTGAGATAGGATGGACGGTCCAAACTTACAAGGATGGCAAAAGATATCGTTATGATGGAAACAACTGGATTGAGATTGATTTATTTGGCCAGAATTTGCAGGTGGTTAATCCATATAGGGATGGCTTAATGAGTGTGGCAGAGCATTTGAAGTTAAACGAAATTCCACTGGAAGTCCAAGACCGCGTAATTGTATTTTGCAAAGAGTCTTATGTCTTTCAGGAAGTCATAGGGGTAGTAGCTCCTTTCCCATTCCATGGTGAGATCCTGGATGTGAAGGGTTTTTGTGGTGTCTATGGAGAAACAGAGACGGAGATCAGAATTGAGAAATCCAGAGATCTAATCAACTGGGTGGATATTATGGAATCTCCATTGGAGTTTAATGCACTAGCTCATGTTGACAACAAAAAGGCAAAGTTTAGTAACAAACAAGTTTCGGCAGGGGATTTATTTCGGATTCAAATTATCAAAGCAGGACTTGATATTCAACATCTTACAATTCAATTAACCATAAGAACATAAAAAAAGGAGATTGATTATTATGACACAACCAATTATTACATGGATGGACGCAACACACAGCAAGGAGATTGTAGCACCGTTTGATTATGGTGTTATTGATGCAGATACCAAAAGTGAAATTCGTATTTTTAATGTGTGGAACAATAAAGGTGGTGCGACAGATGTGTCCAAAATGGAGGATTGCACCTTTACAACACGGGATATGGATGGGGGGACTGGTGATACGGTTAAATACGATATTGAAGCTGTTAAAAACAACTGGTTTCATGTGCAAGTGGACTCACTTGGGGAGAACGATTTGGATGAAGAGAGCTCTCGTGTAGGCAAGGACTTTTCGAAGCCAATTGGAACTACGGGCAAAACTACGGTGGATCATACTGGAACACCTTATGCAACACCGCTAGTACCGGGTGCAAAAGAGATATTGGGAGTTAATAATAATGGAGATCAAGAAGACGCCGCAGGTAACTATGTAACGCTGTCTATTCAATGTGAAGTACCCTTGAATGCTCGTAGTGGTAAACAAGAGTTCAAGAAACGTATCTCCTATCGTTACGTGTAAGAAAAGTTAATGATGCAGACAGGCTATTGTAGCCTGTCTTTTTATTTATCTATGAGGAGGAAAAACTGTGATTTTAGGTCAGAAACAGTACTCTCGTTCACCTGTATCTCAAGCTTATATATGGATTGCTGATTATTATGATGGAACATATCTGAGTGAGTATGATCTTCAGACACAACATGCGCACCGCTTTTATGACATCAACAAAGAGAAGTTGGTGTTATTCGGATTGATGGGCCAAGGATCCCAAGTTTATTACAATGTTGCTAATGGGGTCTTTTACATTAATGCTGATCGTTACTCCATATCTTATGAATGTGAGGAGAAGGAGTACCCTTTAACCGGGAGAACATTTGTGTACAATGACATCATCCAATTCAAAAATGGATCCTCAGAAGCGAATATGGCTGGATTTTCAGGGCAAGGGAATTCAGGGGCTTTCAGAAATACGATTGAATGTTTTAACTTTGGTTACAAAAAAACAATGAACTTGAATGATGCACAAATTAATTTCCAATGCGTTTGTTCCCTGCCTTTAAAGGAATCTGTATTCTTTCAGATAAAAATTTCTTCTAACATGGATTTGCCTGGGCAACTCGTTATTCGTAAAAATGGATTTGTCGTAGATCGAATCATAGCCCCTCTGAAGGCAAATCATGCTGGGATCATAAACTGGGACATTCGTTGAGCTGGATTTTGAGATGAGATAGGTGGTGAGAGTATGGCGATTCAAGAAATTCTACTAGATATAGATCTGTCTGTAGGTGTTTTTCAAGATACGATAGTTGAGGATCAGAAGTTGAAATTAAGAGAACTGGGTCATGATGCGGACGGGAATTCAATCTATCCTGTTACTGGATCTTGGGAGTCCACTCCCATTCGGATTCAAGATAAGATCGCATCATTTAAAGGTGTGGCTGCAAAGGTAGATGTTGCGGGGGGCGCAGCATACAAGATTTACTGGAGTACATCTGAAGACGGCTTTGAGTGGTTGGAGTATGAGGAAGTCTCATCTAATAGCGCTGTGTCCAAATCTCCTGCAAAGTATGCGAAGGTGAAAATTGAGATTTTTGCAGAAAAGAAATATTCGAACTTTTACATAGACGATTTTAATCAGAAGGATAAATACAGTAATCCTTTTATTGAAAGTGAAAATGGTTCACTAGGCTTAAAGAAAATATATCAATTGAACATGGAACGAGTATCTGACACTCCAACAGGCATGGTGTTACGTCAGAAGGTTGAAAAAGCGAAATTTCAAAAAGTAGATAGAATCAGAGTGAGTAAGGGGTGATTTTATGGCAGTTCCAGCGACTACAGGCGTATTGAGATCGAATATAAGTGATATGGAGATTGGCGACTATATTGTATGGAGATATGATTCTTCTGGAGAGCAATTTATAGATGGCACTCTAGGAATAAACGAAATACCTGTAAATGGGTTGGTTGGTACTACAAGTTTAAATAACTACTACTGGTACGCTATTAAAGTAGATAAAGGTCTTTTAATCTCTGATCGCATTAGACATCATACTGTCACTTGGGATTCAATGAATGCAAATAAGATTATCGAAGGTTTGCCTAAAACCTTTGGTGGTGTCTCAGGAATTGTCCGTAGTATATCTGGTGGAGTAGGATATGCAGACAAGGATGGAAAACTGAGCATGAAAGACTTAGGGTTGGGAGCATTCCCTACAATTAATGAGTGGGATGAGTATATCAAAAATGGTCGTTTGGGTGGGAAAGTAAAGCCCAATGACGATAATGTTTGGCATCATTTTAATGTTTTTTCTTGGGCTAAAGAATCTCCAGCGATTGGCAGATGGACTACAAATGCTGGAACAACATTAAGTGCAACTAATACTTCAAGAATTGTACGTGGATATGAATCAAGGTCAGACAATCGTGGTGTAGCTTTTACAGGTTCTTCGGCATCTCAAAACTATATTGGATTTCGTCCAGTATTTGAATATAAGGAGGTGTAGTATGTGGCTACAGTAGGAGATCAACTGGCACTACCAGAATCGGGATGGAGACGATATGATGATACACATGTTGGCTTAAAGTATACAGGAACTTGGACCACCCCATCCCCATCCAATACAGTTTATTATGGTGGCAGTATAAGAGTAACTAGCCGAGCTGTCGACAATAACTATGTTACATTTTCTTTTTTCGGAACAAAGCTTAGGATTATCTCTGACTTTTACTCAGATAGGCATTCTGATAACTATATCACGATAGATGGTGTAACAGAGATGTATAGTGCGTTTCGTGCAGTAGGTTCCCCTAGCCTTCAGCAATCCATAGTGTATGAAAAGACTGGATTACCTCTTGCATTTCACACGGTTACTATTGCAACAGGTCATAATCGTATAAATTTCACTTTAGATGCTATAGATATTGATGAAACGGGGTATCTGTATGGACACGCTCTAACCTCCCCTGAAACAGGATGGAGAAGATTTGATGATACACACGATTCTTTTGCTTATCTTGGAGCGAATTGGATTGCTTATACAGGAGCAAATCAAGGTATTTACAACAATAGCCACCACTATACATCTCAAGGAAAAGGTGACACTGAAATTAGGTTTAAATTTTACGGAACCAAACTTAGATTAATATCAAGCATAGGTCCGGCTTTTTCAAATGATAATTCAGTGATCATTGATGGAGTTACTGAGAAGTTTAATCCAAGAATGCCAACAACAGCAGACGAAAGACAGAAAGTAACCTATGAGAAAACTAATCTACCATTAGGTATTCATGAAGTTAAGTTTATGAGCGGAACTAACGGAGATTGGAGATTGGATATTGATGCTTTAGACATAGATGATAATGGTTATTTGGTAGCGCGGGTTGGACAACAACTGTCAACACCAGAACGAGAGTGGACTAGGTATGACACGGATAACTACGCACTGTATTTAGGTACAGATTGGAAGACAGTAGTTAATTCCACAGGACGTGTATTCGAAGGAGGTTCTGTTAAGTATAGTAATGTAATTGGGAATTATTTAAAATTTTCTTTCACAGGAGACAAGCTTAGACTCATTGCAGAGTATGGTAGTGCATATGACACAAATGTTGAAGTAAGTATTGATGGAGTCATACAATATATCAATTTATCAACTTCATCATCTTCTATTCAATATCAACCTCAAAGGATAGCTTTTGAGCAATTAGGTTTAACTGATGGAATTCATGAAGTTATAGTTAAGAAAGTTAGTGGCGCAAGTAATTTTCATATTGATGCCATAGACATTAATGCAACTGGACGTATGATAAGACTTATTGGTTCTCAATTGACCATGCCAGATGAGGGTTGGAAAAGGTATGATGATAGTGAATCTTCAATTCAATATGTTGGAACATTCACTAACGGTGTTGGTGCTGGTGCATACAATGGATACTCTAATTACACTTCGACAATAGGAGACAAGATTGTCTTTGACTTTGAGGGAACTAAGTTAAGATTAATTGGAGCGCGATATACCAATCGAAGTGATTTAATCGAAGTTTACGTTGATGGGAAATTGCATGGGACTCATTCGCAACTAGGATCAGAATTGGCGCAAGTACTTCTAGTTGAAATAGTGGGATTGCCGAAAGCAAAACATCGAATAGAAATGGTGAATAAATCAACTTCTTCAACAAATAAATTTATGGCTCTTGATGCTGTAGACATTGATTCTGATGGACGATTGTTTCATCCAGACGAAGTAACAAGTATTTCCGAACTTGAGGTTGGAAAGCGTATTAGATGCAATTATCAAGCTTTAACAGTAAATACAATTGGGTCATTTAGTGGACTGGGGAAGCAATCATCTGATCTTATTCCTATTGCAAGTACCACGACTCCAAATGGTGACTTCTACTTTATTATGGTTGAAGATTGGAATGGCAGAAAGATATTGGTGGCTGATCGGCTCATCCAAATTATTAGCTGGGATAGTATAAATGCAAGTGGTATGGTTGGTGGCGTTCCAATTTCATTGAGTGGAAATAAAGAAATCGCTACTTCAATTCGTTTATTGACAGGTGGAATAAATGCATCAGATAAAGATAATGAATGGGATAAGTATATTGTAAACTCTACTTTAAATGGAAAAATCACTGCTGGAGACGACAAAGTATGGAATTGGAAGAGAGTGACTTGGACAAGCACTACCACTCCTTCTACGTCAAACGCTAGAATCGTAAGAGGTAATGCTAAAGTCGAAGAAACAAGTTATACAATTTCTAATAATAGTTCCTCTGCTGGATTTAGTCCTGTCTTGGAAGTAGTGACTCTCCCCATGAACAGATCGTTTATCCATTACGATGGATCGTATAAAAGGCTTTACGCTGGAACGCCTGAAATACCTGAAACACATGCATCCACCGATAGCGTTCCACCAATGACATCAAGCATCACGCCTTCTGGATTTGCAAGTGCAAGTGGGTATGCGAGTACATATGATGCTTGGCAAGCTTTTAGCGATAAACCTTCGGGTAACATGGCATGGATATGCAATGCAAGAACTGGGTGGATTTGCTATAGATTTGATGTACCTATTGTTATAACCAAATACACTATATTACCCCCATCAGACAATACTTCTACCCTCACAAGAAGTCCAAAAGACTGGATTCTAGAAGGTAGTAATAATAGTACAAACGGTTCTGATGGAACCTGGATTACGCTTGACTCTGTAGCAGGAACTACGGGGTGGGCTATGAATACGAAGAAAGAATTCACATTCGCCAATGTCAACAGTTATCTTTGCTATCGCATAAGAATTACACTAAATAGCGGCGACACCTCTTACGTTTCAGTATGGCAGATTGAGTTGATGGAAAGAATAAATGCTGTTCCTGCAATTCCGTCCAAATGGAATACAATATCCGCAACTTTACCTTCAGAAGACACTTTTATTAATGACGGAATGGATGATCTATCTGTATTTGATAGGAAAAACGAAGATTTCGTTCAGACCATGACTGCCAATGGATCATTAGGATCAGGTAAGTTATTTAAACAGAGTATCGATCTGAAAAAGTATTTTGAAATAACGAATATAAGTGTGAAGTAGGGCTTAGATGCTCTACTTCTTTTTGTATGTAAATTAATGATTTCAATTAGAAAGGAGATGTTTATATGGCAACTTTGGGGGAAAGGCTACCACAACCAGAAGATGGTTGGAGAAGGTATGATAACTTATACTCTGCAATTACCTACACAGGGACTTGGCAAACAGAGACCTTGGCTTCCAATTATAATGGGTCAGCTACATTTACGCAAACCAATGGAGCTACCGTTAACTTTAGTTTTCAAGGCACAAAGATAAGAATTATAGGTGCAAGGTTAGCTGGCAGGACAACAACAACACAAGTAATTATTGATGGAACACTTCGCGGCACAATTAATGAGACATCCACAAGCGGTGGATTAACACAAGCTTTAGTTTTTGATATTTCAGGGCTAACAGAGGGTGTACACACAGTACAAATAAAAACGGTGGATACTGCACTATTTATTTTTGACGCTATAGATATTGATGCAGATGGGTATTTGCTTGGTAGAGTATCAACTACTCCAGAATCAGGATGGTCAAGATATGATATTACGACAGAACTATTAAACGTTATGTTCGAAGGAACTTGGAATGCTAATAACGCATATACGAATGGATGGGGGCGTACACTTGTCTCAACCGCAACTAACACTTTTGGTAAAATGGGATTTTGGTTTTATGGTACTAAGCTACGTATTTATGATAATGCTAGTGCAAACAGATCAACAAAAAATAGTGTGACTATAGATGGAGTAAGTAAGATATATAGTGCTTACCGCGCGAGTGCTCTAGACCAAGTTATGGTTTTTGAAATTACTGATTTAGCATTAGAATATCATTATGTAGAAATATCAATTCCATCTAGTGAGACAGGGAAAGTTTTAGCTATCGATTCAATTGAGATTGATTCAACAGGTGAGTTTAGAAATCCACATAGTAAATTCTTACTTTCGTCAGGGGATAAGTATTACTCTCTAATAAACGATGGAATTCAAGAAACAACCTCCATACCTAAAATGACGAGCAATACAACTCCTGAAGGTGAGGTTCTTGTAAGTAATACGCCTAATGGAACTCAAACTTTTGGATGGGAATCATTCGATGGAGGTTTAAGTACTGGATGGGGAAACAACACTCTTCCTACTACTATGCCAAAGTGGATAGGATATAAATTCATAAAACCAAAAGTGATAGTAAAGTACAGGCTTTATGTTACAAACACAACTTATTATCCTCGTAACTATGAATTTCAAGGAAGTAATGATGGTGTTAACTATGACACTCTTCACTCAATTGTTGGAGGAGCTAGTGGTGTATTGGATTATGTTATTCCGAATAGAAAATCTTATATTTATTATAGGCTCTATATTACTGTGCTCAGCTCAGGTGTAACTTTACCAGCTATATATGAACTTCAAATGTTTGAAATGAAACCATCTTATCTAGTTCAAATGGAATCTGCAACCGAAACAGATTTTTTGAATCGTGGTGTAGGAGATTTAAATGATTTCAATCAAATTTTAAAAACAAAGAAAAATTTAAAAAAAGGAAATACTGCGCTTGGATCAGGCAAGACCTTTGAACACACAGTTGACATGTCAAAACGCCGAGTAGATAAAATTACACTTAGCTAAATTTATGAGGAGCACATCTATATGGTGTGTTCTATATTATTTTGAAAGGAGCTGTTTAAATGATAAGTCATAATCCTGCATATACAAAATATTTGATGGATAAATGTGGAGTTGCATGGTTTAAGATGGATGAAGAATCTGGAAATTTGGTGGATAGTAAAGATTCTTTTATTGGGACTAATAATGGATCAAATGTAGTAACTGGACTCAGTGGAAATGCAAGATCATTCAATGGAACAAATAGCCATGTTATTTTTAATGCTCCAGTAGTACCTGTAGGTAAAAAAAGTATTCGTTTTAAGTTTAAATACTCTGATATCCCAAGTACAGATATTGCTATTATTGATTGTGGAGGAACATCTGCACAACGAGGATTCTTATTCGCAACTAATCCTAGTGGAATAGTGTTTCAAGTATCAAGAGGAACTTCAGGTACATTTAATTTTAGGTGGGCTGGTGGGCACTATAACGATAATTCTTTTCACGATTTTTTGTACACTTATGATGGAACATTATCATCAAATTCAGTGAAGATTTACATTGACAATGTTCTAGTTCATAGTGGAACGGCATTAAGTCTTGAATCTGGAGTTTATTCAAACAATCTTACACTTGGCAGATTCGCTTCAGTAGCGAGTGGATTTGGGAAAGGAGTTTTAGATGAGCTTGAAATTTACAATGAAGTAATTGACCCAGTTCTAAAAAAAATCTTGATTTCATCAGGAGAGACGACATATTCATTATACAAAAAAGTTGGCAAACCCTTGGTTCCATTGATGGATGGATATGATAATGCATTTGGTAGTGTTATTGGATCAGCAAGTTATTCGACAGGTTACACTTGGAAGGCTTTTGATAATGATGATACTACCGCTTATGGCACTAATTTCATACCAGACTCGTCAAAACCAATTTATGTAGGTTTCAGATTCAATGAACCTGTGTGTGTAAAAAGATATTCTTTTTTGGCTGGTCTGAGGACATTTAAATTCATGGCATCTAATAATGGTACTACTTGGGATACCCTTGATACCAAAACGTCACTAGTATCGAATACTTCAACAATACAGACGTTTGATATACAGAATGATAAATTTTATAGCTATTACAAACTAGAAGCGACATTAGCGACTAGTGGAAATGCTTGGGTGAGTATTTTTTCTGTTCAGTTTTATGGGTTGATGCCTTCTATTCTATTAGAATGTCCTTCTAGCGAGGGAAGTTATATTCGGAATGGTATGGACAAAGGATTTCAAATGGATACAGTTGAAGAGTTGAATATTATGCAACAAATTAAGGAGGATTCAATTCCGCTGGGATCAGGCAAACTTTTCAGGCAACCAATCGACAGGTCAAAGCACAAAGCGAACAAGATTATATTAGGCTAAATTTATGAACATATCTATATGGTGTGTTCTATTTATTTTGAAAGGAGATGGTTGAATGGCAACAGTAGGAGATCAACTGCTCAATCCCGAATCTGGGTGGCAAAGAGTTGATGATGCAAATAAGAACATCAAATACAATGGCAACTGGCTTTCTGTTACGGGAGATCCAAATACGTATGCAGGAACAGCTCATTACTTTACTCTGAGTGGAGCAACAACAAATTCAATCGAATTCTATTTCTATGGAACAAAGTTAAGAATAATTGATATGTATTGGTCAAACAGAGTGAATAACGTAACAGTAGAATTGGATGGGGTTATATCTTCATACAATCCAAATAACTCTACAAACAAATACAGGGTAATTGTATTCGAAAGACTAAACTTACAATATGGTTTTCACAAAGTAAAGTTAACAACAACAAGTACAAGCAATAACTTCTCTCTTGATGCCATAGACATCGACTCTGACGGTGAAATTGTTTCAGGTTTGAATAAATTCTTGATTTCATCTAGAGATGAGTATGTATCATTTTCTCCAAAAGTACGCACTGGTGAATACATTATTCCAATAATGACTTCCAATGTTGACAGCGCCAGCGGCATAACCCTTACTGGAGATCCTAGGACTAGCACTACTTGGCATGCTTGGGGTGCGTTTGACAGAAAAACAGCGAGCGGTTCGGGTCTTGCATGGGTTTCAGAGACAAGTGCATTAGAAGCTGGATGGATAGTCATGCACATGCCAAGCAATAAAAAAGTACCCTTTTCTTATGTCATTCAAGGTTTCCTAGCTGGTATGTCAGATATCAATTATGCTCCAAAGGATTGGAATTTCTACGGGAGTCATGATGGTGTTGATTGGAAGGTGTTAGATTCGCAAAGAGGAGTTACGGATTGGGTGTCTGGAGTTTACAAAGAGTACCCTCTATCTACAAATGAATCTCATGATTACTATAAAATTGAAGTCACAGCTAATCCAAATGGAAGAAAGTCTTTAGGTGACTTTAATATCATAGCTAGTATTCCAATGTCTTATGATGTAATAAATAAAAATTCATTAAATGAAAATGACTATATTAATCATGGGCTAAATAAAAATTACGAAATAGACATGAACAGTCAGATCAGAGTGTGGAAGGGAATTGCTCCTAACTCAATAGTGCTTGGTTCGGGAAAAGTCTTCAAGCAAAAAATAGATACATCAAAAACACCAATCAAGAAAGCATCAATCACATAAGCATGTGAAATGATTGTTTGATTTAGAATTTAGAGAGGAGTGAGACAATGGCAACAATAGGACAATTTTTACCATCTCCAGAATCGGGTTGGCAGAGAATTGATGATCGACATGAGCTAATCACCTACGCTGGAAGTAGTTGGTCAAAACCAGCATCTAGCGATTTATATAACAACACAGCGATGTTAGCATCGACTAATGATAGTACTGTTAAGTTTACCTTTAAGGGTACTAAAATTAGGTTAATCGGAGCTCAATATACAACTGGTAGTAGTGATATTAGTGTCATCATAGATGGAGTAGTTGAAAAAACCACTCAGAATGCTGGATTAGTTTATCAAGTTCTTACTTATGAAAAACTAGGTTTGATTAATAAAGTCCACACTGTTGAAATTAAAAATAATCAAAACGCAAATATTTGGATAGATGCTATTGATATTGATAGTTCTGGTGAGTTTGGTGCTACTGGTTCATATAAAACATTAGTCTTCCATGCCGATCAATATAAATATATCAATGGTACGAGCTGGACAACTCTGATTAATGCAATTCCAACGGAAAATGATTATAAAGAATTTGGGATAGATGATATCACTACTATTCCAGAAGACATGTGGGTGAAATTGGTAGGCGAAATAGAATTGTGTTATTACACAACAGATTCAAGAGTTTCGAATGCATCCTTTAACATCGAAACCGAACCTTTTACTCTCGAAGAAGAGTGGGCAGACAAGGATATTGAAGTACTTTATTATACTGATGATCCAACGGCAACAGAATCAGTAGTCACAATTGAAACCGATCCCTTCACCCTAGCCGAAGAATGGGAAGACAAAGAGATCAAAATCATCGAATACACCGATGACCCAAATCAAACCGAATCAACGATTACAATCGAAACCGAACCATTTACCCTCTACGATGAGTTGGGTGATAGTGCAGACGTTCTATACTACACAGATGATCCATCCAAAACATCAGCGGAACTGAATATTACGGCTAACTACTCCCCATTGGATGAACTTGAGGGAGATTTTGACGTGGTAACGTGGACGAATGATGAAGAGGTAATCGCCGGAAATCGGGACATGGTGCTGACGTATAACGCGCTACCGTTTGAACAGTTAATTGTGCAACCAACAGACATAGCGTTATATGGAGATGTCAAAAAGGTTATTGCTACGAAAGTAACGGAGAACAGTCCGCAAGGTATATTAAGGATGGCTGCTTCGTTCGACTCAGGGCTCACATGGAAGACATACCGTTTCAACAAGTGGCTTGATCTGGATATTCAGAATACAACCCTATTCAAGAGAAAAGGAATGAATCTGGACACACTCAACGCCATCCCTGAAAAGGATTTAATAGCTTTAACACGAATCGCCTATTACTTCGATAGCAGTAAGCACTATGAAAACAGCTATTCGCTGGACGAAGTGAAGATGATCGTTGATGCACCGCGTAATGCGGTGGAGTTTAGAGATATGTCACTGCAATTGTTAAACACCACTGCCACAATCGACCTGACCTTCTCTGGCAACAAACTTACAGGTGTGCTTGATGATGCAGATCAAGGCAAGGTTAAGTACCGCGTGTTGTTGAACGGTAAAACGTATTATCCGGCGGATGGCAATTTTACGCGACTAGCAGCTTCACCATTCAATATTGAACTCAATATTGACGAGAGAAATGTTAATTTTGGCGTAGAGAATATATTGAAGGTTGAATTTCAGGACTATTGGGGTGCAGTAGACTCTCGGGAAACCAAGTTTATCGGATCGTATTCAGGATTAATGTTTATGGATGAGTCTGGAGATTTTCTTTCAGATACCTTTGGGGGTATTTTGAAACAACTTGATTATGGGGTGATCATTGCCGGACAGACGACATTAACGAAGAAAGTCAGAATTAAAAACTTGCTTGGATATGCTGTGGATCATGTTTACCTGGAGATGGATAAGAAATTCGAAACGGATGGTGTTGACGTCCAATTGTCCAGACAGGCCGATCCGTTTCTTCCGATCGATTATCTGACCTATGGTCTGATTCAACCGGAGGGTAGCATCGATTTTTATATTCGTATCGCAACAGATATTCATGCCAAGCCGAATCCTAATGGTAATTTTGAAATGAAGGTCACAGCAGACCGGGTGTAGCTCTCAATACAATGAGACAGGAAGTGAGTGGAATTAATAACGGGGAGACTCTATTAGAAAGTTATATACATATTAAAAGTCCGGCAAATCGTTTTGCAGCAAAGTATATCCTGTACAATCAAGTAGATGAAGAACTGCCTTCGACCTTAATAGCTGCTACAAGAAAAGTGTCCGAGATCGTCTCCAGTGTATCCGTACGTGTCAGACGGTCACAGGAATTGAGCAATTCGCTATCGGTGATGTACAGGTCGCAAGGAGATCTGAGCGCAACCATTCAAGCGGCATCCAAAGTTGATCTTGAAGGCATGCTGTACGTTCGCCCACATAACCGTGCACACGGCAAATATGAATTACTGGAAGCACCGCGTGTAACTGTTAATCTTAAGCCTGTTGCTGATGCAACCACGCGAAGTCAAACTCACTTGCAGACGATCAATTTTGGTGATACACAGCGTATGATGATCGGCAGAGACGAGATGGAGCAATTCGAATCGCTTATACATTTCGGTGATTTGGATACTAGAATACCTGATCTGTTATATCTGGAAGACGCGAAATTGAGGTTATATTACACAGGAACCCTGGCACCTGGAGCACACATTGAGCTGCATCAGCCTGATACGTTGTGGCGTGAGTACGGGATTACGTATGCGAACAGACCTCAGTCCATTCAGCTCTTATCGTCCAGTTATATCATGAATACGACTGAACGTTATGTTGAGTTTGATATGATGGCATTACTTCAAATGTGGAGAGAAGGTATTCTTTCGAATGTTGGAATGATTATTCAGTCTAGCGGTAACACGCCGATATATTTCAACACTCGTGAGTCTTCCAAACCACCTGTTTTGCAGATCAAATATATCACTTCTCAGATCTATTCCATCGGTCGAACCGAAATCGAAAGTGAAGTTTTTATTTATGGTGCAGGTCGCAAAGACATAGCTTCAACGTTAGTTGTACACAGTGATATTGGGCTGGACTGGCTCAAATCCCAGTTGTACGTTCACCGCTATGAGGATCACATGCATCATGATATACCTCAAGTAATCGCGGTCAGCCGTCCGGACCTGGATGTAGATCTGATAATAGCTAAACGTGTAGATGCGGAACTAGATTCGAACATCTCTATTGCTGAAAGTAGGACAGAAGAGAAGGAAACATGGGTTTCTATTTCTAAGCCCGAGCTTCATTCTCAGTTCATTACCGCCATACGAACAACTAGAGATACAGAATGCAATCTTACCGTTAGAACAGGTCTGGACGAAGAAAAAACTGTAGAAATCGCAGTGTCTCATCCTGACTTACCTTCAGTTATTACGGTAGATAGACAGATGTCTCTGGTCAGTACGTTAACGATATCACAGTTGTTCTATGATGGACGGGATACGAGTTTAATTGTATCCATACCTGATCTTCATGCTTCATTGGAAGTCTCCAATTATATAAAAGCAACTTCGATGTTGGGGTCTTTGTTAATGGTCATGTACGAATGTGATTCGACTGTGATTTCGGAGATTATGGTTAATAAACCTGATCTGAATAGCGTCCTTCAAGTCAGATCATTAGAACATGATGAGAGGGCAGGCAGTCTTGAGATTCCTTATCTGGAAGAACAGCCTGGGCAATTATATATCTCCAAACCTGATGTACTTTCCAGCATTGAAGTCAAGTATATGGATGTTTTGGATAGCCACATTAGTATCAAGGAAAGAGAATATTTGGATGGCTATCTTCAGGTGCGAGAGTGGAAGGATATGCAGTCTACAGTAGATGTGAGACAGATTGTTGATATGGCTACTGAACTGACAATTTCCATGCCTGATCTGGCCGCGTATATCCTACCAAGAGTTATTGCAAATGAGGAGTTAGATTCAATCGCAAGTATCCGTAAACGGGATGCTAGTGATTTAGTGACCACAGTGATTGTGAAGAGTCCAGGGAATCAAGCCTATTTTTACATTCTATAAAATGATATATCATCAAAGAGGGCATTGGCCCTCTTTTTTTTGCGTTTAGGCTCTTGCCCAACTCTAAGCATCTGTACTTTATTGTGTAACAGTCGTCTTCTCGTTATGTTACAATATGTTCATCACATATTAAGGAATGAAGACCATGCGTCAAGAGGACAGCGTATTTGAACAGATTATGAAGCAGAAGAGATTGAAGCGTATCAAGCCTGAAACAAAAAAACTTCAAGTAATACATAAAAAGAAACTAGCTCAGGAGCAATTAAGTGAATTGGATATCCAGTTCAAACAGACAGTAGCTGAATCAATAGATCGAAGTGCACTTCATAGACGTGTACTGGGAATTAGAAGAGATTTGACGGAGATAAGGCGATTAAAGAATGATCAACATACGTTTTAAGGTAGGCCTAATTTGACTCACCTTGGGTGAGGTGGCTTTTTAGTATGGAGTTTATTCTCTGCGTTGTAATCTCTGATATCTAATCCTATAGACCTACTCCTTTTGGCATGGTATGATGATTCCATAATTTAGGAAACGAGGTCTACGTATGAAGAAGTTGGTTTTATCGTTTTTAGCCTTATTATTATTTATCATTTCAACTACATATGCACCCGCACCAGCGACAGCAGCTACTAAGTATGATTTCAAAAACGTAAATTGGGGCATGACTGTTAATCAGGTTAAAAAGAAAGAAAAATCGAAGATATTGGAAACAGTAGAGAGTAAAGATTTCACCTACTTAGTTTATAAAACAAAAGGATTTAGAAAGAATGCGAATTTGTATTACTTGTTTTACAAAAACAAATTAGTTCGTGCAATGTATGTATTTGACCCAAACAATACAAATGGAACTACAAGGGACTTGATTAGTGAATATTTCAGTTTAAAAAGAGATCTCTTTGATACATATGAGGGATCTATTAACAACAGAGACATACTTAATCGGAGCGGCAAGCGTGTTACTCCATATGAAGGCGAAGAGAAAGATTTGGCTGCTGGAAAGATAAGCTACCAATGCTATTGGATAGTAGATAAGAAAAAAACACATATTAGTCTTTCCCTCTCTATCTTTGGAAGCTTCTTAATTAATCGAGTAATCTACAGCGATAACTCTCTGGACTTCGATATCGATGAACTAATGGATTCTATGTAAAGTGTAGGTTAAATCAGTGAAGGAGCTGCCTCATTTTTGAGGTAGCTTTTTATTTTCGAATTAAGCATATCCCTCCTATCTAAGTCTGCGAAGAGAATTACCAACATTGTATCCGAACTGTAAGTACCTACATTTTCTCAAACACGGCAGGTGTCCACACGACAATCCAGAATGAGGCATACAATTATCGTGACCTGTGGAAGAGGAGGTGGATCGGGAAATTATGGTGACGATGGAGCCTATTGTAGTTGGAGAGCATGTATTGGTTGGGGTAGAAGTCAAACTGCCCAAAACAACGTTGTTGACCATTAACACATCCAAAGGATATATCATGTGCGGAGCACTCGACGTGGGATTACTTAATGAGAAGCTCGGGGATCGCAAAATTATTGCAGCTCGGGCGGTTGGTGTGCGTACACTGGAGCAATTGCTGCATGCACCTATGGAGTCGGTGACAACAGAAGCCGAGGCCATGGGCATTACGGTTGGCATGACGGGCGTAGAGGCTTTGTTGAAAATGATCTAATCACTAACAGAAGGGCTCCCCATATGGGAAGCCCTTCTGTTAGCGTTGTAATGCAGAGCTTGGCACGTTGTAGCCACCAAAGCTATACACGAACTCTTCTTGAATACTCTTATTAAATTAAGCTTCATCCTTCGCGAATAAGGCAGCCAGGTTTTCTTGGAAAGGAGCGCGAACAACGCCTTTTTCCGTGATAATAGCTGTTACATATTCGTTAGGCGTTACGTCAAATGCTGGATTGTATACTTTAACACCTTGCGGTGCTGTTCGTTTGCCAAATCCTTCGGTCACTTCCTCCGCAGCACGTTCCTCAATTGGAATCAGGTCGCCGGATGGAGTGGACAAGTCGATGGTCGACAATGGGCTGGCTACATAGAACGGAATATTGTGAGCCTTGGCTAGCACGGCTACGCTGTAGGTTCCGATTTTGTTCGCTACGTCACCATTCGCTGCAACACGATCAGTTCCGACGATAACGGCTTGAATCCAGCCTTTGGACATGACCATGCCTGCCATATTATCACAGAGCAGCGTAACGTCAATGCCAGCTTGCTGTAACTCAAATGCAGTCAAGCGTGCACCTTGAAGTACAGGACGAGTCTCGTCTGCAAATACTTTGAGGTGAATGCCGCGTTCCTGCGCGAGATACATTGGAGCAGTTGCCGTACCGTATTTCGCTGTTGCCAGTCCGCCTGCATTACAGTGGGTGAGTACACCCATACCATCTTCGAACAAAGGTAGTGCATTCTCGCCGATCATGCGGCACACTTCTTCGTCCTCCTTCTGAATCAACAGAGCTTCTACTTCAAGAGCAGCATTGCCCTCTTCCAGACTCAGGCCGGATTCAATGACCTCATTTGCTTTTTGCATCATACGATCCAGTGCCCAGAAAAGGTTCACCGCTGTTGGACGGGAAGTAGCCAGATGAGCACATATGGATTTTACGTGATCCAGCCAACCTTGAATGGTCGATCCGTCATATGACTTCGCACCCAGTACAACACCAAATGCAGCAGCGATACCGATTGCTGGAGCACCGCGTACTTTCATGGAGTGGATGGATTCCCATACTTCCTCGGGTGTGTACAATTTCAGCATGAGGATGGTTTCGGGCAGCAGACGCTGGTCAAGCATTTCAAGCTTGTCCTTTTTCCAGATGAGAGAGGACAGAGGCTGATATTCAGGGGTTGTCATGGATGGTTCCTCCGTTCCTTATGTTAAGCCTTAGTAGTTGAGACAGCTGTAGATACAATATCCAGCACTTCACCGATGGTATTCAAGCGACGATTGTTCTTGATTAACGCTTTACCAATGGCCAATGATTTACGTTGAGAACGTTCACGTTCAGTCGCATCCGAAATGGTATCTATGTCTGCCACATGAGCGAGGCCGACGATACGACGAACCATTTTGGCACCTGCGAAGCCGATCGAATCTCTGAACAATTGTTGTACATAGAGATCTTGGTACCCCGGCGTTTTCGCCATTGGATCAACCAGGTCAGTAGCCCAGAGGGCACGGAAACGAGATTCGAATTCAATCCATACATCACGAACCATATTCAGCAAAAGCGTCTCACGCTCACGCAAAGCAGTCTCATCCTGAATCCATCCTGGCAGGGATGCGTAATTCAAGAGCAGGTTCGCAAGGACTGCACCGACATCGAATCCCATGGGGCCATAATACGCAAATTCGGGATCAATGACCTTGGTAGATTCAGGTGTAACAAAAATACTGCCTGTATGCAGATCTCCGTGGAGCAGTGCCTGCCCATGTGTAAGGAATTTTTCCCGCAGCAAAGCCACTTCAAGGTGAAGCTCTCCATCTGTTCGAAGGGCTTCAGCTTCGTCTTCAATGGAAACATCATAATTATTTTTCTCGGCGATCCGGTAGGGTTCATCAAAGATCAGATCTTCCGTTATTTTGCATTGGTCCGGATTAATGAATCTGCCCTGTTGTTCCTTCTTCAACTGCTGATCCATGCCCAAGTCGGATGTGAAGAACAGCGTTCTTGCCATGAACTCCCCAATATGCTGTGCAAAAAGAGGATAGGTAACACCTTCGATCAGGCCTTTGCGCATGATCACATGATCACTCAGATCTTCCATAACCGTTAAAGCAAGGTCATCATCGTAATGATACACTTCGGGTACCATACCTGGACACAAACGATGCTCTTCTTGCAGAATTTCACGTTCGATTCGGGCGCGTACCAGAGAGAGTGGCCATGATTCTCCAACCACTTTCGCATAAGGAAGCGCCTGTTTGATAATGATACTTTTATCGGAGTTCTGATCCGTAATGTGGAATACCAAATTCAGATTGCCGTCGCCGATCTCGTGACAATCCAGATTTGCATCTGCCGCAAATGGACCCGGTAATGTTTTGGCCAGTTCAATTGCATCCTGGGGGGTAAAAGGGTGATATTGGGACAAAGGTGCCACCTCCATATATATGAAGAAACAGGAAAACCCACTTCTTTGCTTGGTATATGTCAGTATATCGGAAATAGCGCGGTTTTTGAACTTTTTTTTGAGACAAGCCAAGTCGATCCTGATTCGAACTTCCTGTTCAAGGGTAAAAACAAATAGGCCGGACAGTTGAGAAAAACGCTGTTCACAAGCCTCTCCGCTACCAAGCGGTGACATATTATTAACTCTCTGTTATACAGTGCAGGACAACCTGCTTACCGCTGCATGACAGACTAATTTTAAATAAGGGATGGGATTAATATGGCTACAACAAACAAAACAGATCAAGCAAAATCGGTGGAACAAGTACTTAATCGTCAGGTGGCTAACCTGAACGTATTGTATGTCAAAATCCATAACTATCACTGGTACGTTAAAGGACCTAACTTCTTCACGCTGCATGTGAAATTCGAAGAGTTCTACAACGAAGTTACGGTGCAAATGGATGAAATCGCTGAGCGTATTCTTACGCTGAAAGGTAGCCCTGCGGCTACAATGAAAGAGTATCTGGAGCTTTCCTCTATCCAGGAAGCAGCAGGTGGCGAAGACGCGAAAACAATGGTACAAAACCTGATTGAGGACTTCGCTACACTTTCGAACGAATATCAGGAGGGTATCGAAGTTGCAGATACAGCTGAAGATCAACCAACATCCGATATGCTGACAGGCTTCAAGGCTGATCTGGAGAAACATATGTGGATGCTTCGCTCTTTCCTGGGTTAATACATCTACGATTTAAGCCTAATACAAGTGTGTCTTTTACGTAAGCTTTCTAAGCCCGGATCATGTTGTCAGAAACACCCTGAGCGTCTATACTGCTGACAAGAACGATAGGGGAGGGAACCGCTTATGTTAGAACCAACGATACCGGCTTTAAAAGAATGGGCTTCTGCAATCAAAGCACTGGAAACGGGTCGCCAGATTATGGTGATGCGCAAAGGTGGGATCGTAGAGGAAACCCGACATTTTGAGCTGAAAAGTCCAGCGTTTTACCTGTATCCGACTTATGAACATCAGCGTAAAGAACTGATTAAGTCCTCGGATCAATCCTATGTTGAAGAATCATTGGCCGAATGGGTGCCCGAAGCTTCGACAATCCGCATTACGGCATATGCTGAAGTAACGCAGGATCTGGAGATACGAGATCAGGAGATGTTGGATCGACTTCTTGACTTTCATATGTGGACAGCGGATTTTGCCGAAGACCGTTTGAAATGGAAACGGAAAGATCCGCTCCATGTATTGATTTTACGTGTGTACCTTTTGAAGGAACCGATGGAGATCCCCGTACTGCCTGAATATAATGGTTGCCGTTCATGGATTTCTATTCCGAATGGTCCGGTGCCGCGCGAAATGACGCCGGTGGTGGACGTTGCGGATTTTGACGAACAGGTACAGAAGATTAACGAGATGCTCAAATTGTAAATGGTAACGTTATTAACGGAGGGACTTGTCCATAATATGGATAAGTCCTTTTTTGGATTAGTGTACAGCAGATGGCATAAAATCTTAAATTGCTGTGATTTTTCTCACTGTACATTTGTGCGTAAGATGTTTTCTAATTTGATTCAATTTGTCTTTTAATATAGAATCAGAAAGAATAATGTTTCCTGCAAGGGACAAAGGTTCTTAGGAAATGACTTGATTATCATTGAGAATCAGTTTAGAATTATTCTAAAGTGTTCTTGCTTTGAAGATTCGAGTACAGGAGAAATTCAGGGGAAGCCCTGTTCAGATATAATAGGCGCTTTTTCGTTTTCGACAACTAACATCAATTTAATCAATGGAGGGAAACAATACACATGGCTACGAATTTCGTCATTGAAGGTCTGAAAGCGACGATCGAAGGTAAGGAAATCCTGAAAGGCATCAACTTGGAAATGAAAGGTGGAGAAATCCACGCAATCATGGGACCGAACGGAACAGGTAAATCCACTCTGGCTTCTGCATTGATGGGTCACCCTAAATATGAAGTAACAGACGGTACAATTACACTTGATGGTGAAGATGTATTGGATATGGCTGTAGATGAGCGTGCACGTGCAGGTCTCTTCCTGGCTATGCAATACCCAAGTGAAATTGCTGGTGTTACGAACTCCGACTTCTTGCGTAGTGCAATTAACGCACGTCGTGGCGAAGGTAACGAGATCTCTCTGATCAAGTTCATTCGTCAAATGGAAGGTAAAATGAAAGAACTCGACATGAACCCTGAGTTTGCTCACCGTTACCTGAATGAAGGTTTCTCCGGTGGTGAGAAAAAACGTAACGAAATTCTGCAAATGATGTTGCTTGATCCGAAAATCGTAGTACTTGATGAAATCGACTCCGGTCTGGACATCGATGCTTTGAAAATCGTGGCTGACGGTGTGAACGCTATGAAGAGCGAAGATCGTGGCTTCCTGATCATCACTCACTACCAACGTCTGTTGAACTACATTACGCCTGACTATGTTCACGTAATGATGCAAGGTCGTATCGTGAAATCCGGCGGACCTGAATTGGCTCACCGTCTGGAAGCGGAAGGGTATGACTGGGTAAAGGCAGAGCTGGGAATTACAGACGAAACTGTAGGTCAAGAAGCGTAAAGACAAAACGGAGGAGGATTAATCAATGACTACACAAACAATTCTTCCGGTTGAATCTGAAGCGCTTCGCGCCTTGTCGGAAAGCAACAATGAACCCGGCTGGTTGACCGAACAGCGGCTCGAAGCTTTGAAGCTTGCGAGCGGGCTTGCGCTTCCTAAACTGGAAAAACAAAAAATCGAACGCTGGAATGTCAGCGAGTACGGAACATATAAAACAAGTGAAGCCATTTCTTCTTTGACAGAAGTACCTGCTTCTATTAAAGATCTGGTTCAGGATCAAGCTGAAGGCAGTCTGGTTATCCAGCGCAATTCCGGTACGGTATACTCCAAGGTGTCTGCTGATCTGGCAGCAAAAGGAGTTATCTTCACGGATCTGGCTACAGCGGTTCGCGAACATGGCGATCTGGTAAAACCATATCTGAACACAGCAGTTAAAGCGGATGAGCATTCCCTCGCTGCATTACATGCGGCACTTTGGAATGGCGGGGTCTTCCTGTATGTTCCGAAAAATGTCGAAATCGAAGTACCACTGCAAGCAGTGTTGCTTACGGATGACGCATCTGCAACGTTTGCACCTCACGTGCTTGTTGTTGTAGAAGCAAACAGTTCAGTAACTTATGTTGATAACTATGTATCTGGCGAATTGTCCGCACCTGTTTTCCATAATGGTGTTGTGGAAGTATTCGCAAAATCCGGTGCTAAAGTACGTTTCGCATCGGTTCATCAACTGAGTGTGAATGTAACTGATGTTTCATTCCGTCGTGCAGTGTTAGAGAATGATGCTTCCATCGAGTGGATTGTAGGCGAAATGAACAATGGCGACACAGCGAGCAACACGATGACCGTGCTGAAAGGCAATGGATCAAGTTCTGATTCCAAAGTCATCGCTGTAGGTTCCGGTTCGCAGAAAATCAACTACACCACAGAAGCTCGTCACTTCGGCAAGAATACACCAAGTCAGATGATTACACGTGCAGTTATGCGTGAAGAAGCATCTGCAATCATTAACGGAATCACGAAGATTGAGAAAGGCGCTACCAAAGCCGATGGACAGCAGACAGAGAAAGTGTTGATGCTGAGCCCTAAAGCACGTGGAGATGCGAACCCAATCCTCCTTATTGATGAAGATGATGTAACAGCAGGTCACGCGGCTTCTGTTGGTCAAGTCAATGCCGAGCAGATTCATTACTTGATGTCGCGCGGAATTAACCGTACGGATGCCGAACGCCTGATCATCTATGGCTTCCTAGCTCCGGTGGTGGCGGATATTCCTCTGGAAGCACTGCGCACCCAATTGCAGTCCCTGATTGAGAAGAAGCTGGGACAATGAACCCATCCATTCGCGAGCAGTTCCCGATCCTCCACCAGGAAATTAACGGACACCCGCTCGTATATTTAGATAGTGCTGCAACTTCACAGAAGCCTCATGCTGTGATCGAAGCAGTCAAACATTATTATGAGTATGAGAACTCCAACGTACACCGTGGTGTTCATACCCTTGGAAGCCGTGCAACGGACGCTTACGAAGGCGCACGTGAGAAGGTAGCCAAGTTTATCAATGCCCGCAGTACACAGGAGATTATCTTTACTCGCGGGACAACGACAGCCCTCAATCTGGTGGCTTCATCGTACGCCCGCGCCAATTGCAAAGAAGGCGATGAAATTGTTATCACGCAAATGGAGCACCATAGTAATCTGATTCCTTGGCAGCAGGTTGCCAAGGAGACAGGTGCAACATTGAAATACATTCCGCTTCAGCCTGACGGTCATATTGAATTGGCTGATGTTGAGAAGACGATTACGAACAATACTAAAATTGTAGCAATCGCTTATGTATCCAATGTTATGGGTCTGATCCATCCTGTGAAACAAATTGCTGAAATTGCACACCGTAATGGTGCTGTCATCGTTGTTGATGGCGCACAAAGCACACCTCATATGAAGGTGGACGTTCAGGATCTGGACTGTGATTTCTATGCATTATCCGGTCATAAAATGTGCGGACCAACCGGAATCGGTGCACTCTACGGCAAAAAGGCGCTGCTGGAGTCCATGGAACCCATTGAGTTCGGTGGTGAAATGATTGATGATGTGGGTCTGTACGAATCCAACTGGAAAGAGCTTCCCTGGAAGTTCGAAGGTGGAACCCCAATTATCGCAGGTGCGGTAGGTTTGGGAGCTGCCATTGATTTTCTGGAGCAGATTGGTATGGATGAGATCGCACATCATGAGAGTGTGCTGGCAGCTTATGCAACAGAACGACTGGCTGAGATCGATGGGTTAACCATCTATGGCCCAGCCAAGCGGCATGTGGGTGTCGTTACCTTTAATCTGGGGGATGTTCATCCGCATGATGTGGCAACCGTGCTGGATGCGAGTGGCGTAGCCATTCGTGCCGGACACCATTGCTGTCAACCGCTAATGCGCTGGCTTGAAGTTAGCTCAACAGCTCGTGCCAGCTTCTATCTATACAACAACGAACAAGATGTAGATCGGCTTGTCAGCGCCTTAATCCAGACAAAGGAGTATTTTGGCGATGCAACTTGATGATCTGTACAGACGTGTTATAATGGACCACTACAAAAACCCGCGTAACCGCGGAACATTTGATAATGAAGCTGTCACGGTGAATTTGAATAATCCAACGTGCGGCGACCGGATTTCACTGCAAATTTTGTTGAAAGACGGAATCGTTCAGGAAGCCAAATATACGGGTGAAGGCTGCTCCATCAGCATGTCCTCGGCATCGATGATGACAGAGGCTGTCAAAGGCAAAACGATGGAACAGGCACTCGATATCGCTAACCGTTTTTCCTCACTGATGAAAGGTGAAGAAGTCGATTTCGACGATTATGAAGATCTCGAAGCCCTATCCGGTGTGAACAAGTTCCCTGCACGCATCAAATGTGCCACTCTGGCCTGGAATGCATTACGCAAAGGGATTGACGAAGAGAACAAAGTACAATAACGATAGGGAGGTAGAGCAAGATGGCTAAAAAAGCACCAGAAATGGAAGAGTACAAATATGGTTTTCGCGACGAGCACAAATCCATCTTTCAAACCGGTAAAGGTCTGACTGCAGAAGTGGTTACCGAGATTTCCAAGATTAAGAATGAACCGGAATGGATGTTGGAATTCCGTTTGAAATCTTTGAAACAATTCGAAAAGATGCCAATGCCGAAATGGGGCGGAGATCTAGACGGATTGGATTTCAATGAAATTCAGTATTATGTGCGTGCTTCGGAGAAACAAGGTAAAACATGGGAGGAAGTTCCTTCCGAAATCAAGGAAACCTTTGATAAATTGGGTATCCCTGAAGCAGAGCAAAAGTTCCTGGCAGGTGTATCGGCTCAGTATGAGTCCGAGGTTGTATACCACAACATGCAAAAGGAATTGGAAGACCAAGGTGTAATCTTCATGGATACGGACACGGCTCTGAGAGAGCATCCGGAAATCCTGCGTGAATATTTTGCAACGGTTATTCCACCAGCAGATAACAAATTTGCTGCATTGAATAGTGCGGTATGGTCCGGAGGAAGCTTCATCTACGTGCCTAAAGGCGTTAAATGTGAAGTGCCTCTGCAAGCTTACTTCCGGATCAACTCCGAGAATATGGGCCAATTCGAGCGTACACTCATCATTGCGGACGAAGACAGCTTCGTTCACTATGTAGAGGGCTGTACAGCTCCAATCTACAGCACGAACTCACTGCACAGTGCGGTCGTTGAGATCATTTGTAAGAAAAATGCCCGTGTTCGTTACACTACGATCCAAAACTGGGCACCAAACATCTACAACCTCGTTACAAAACGTGCGGTTGCTGAAGAAAATGCAACGATGGAATGGGTCGATGGTAACATCGGTTCCAAACTGACGATGAAATATCCAGCGGTTGTACTGAAAGGCCGTGGAGCTAAAGGTTCCGTACTCTCCATCGCTGTAGCTGGTAAAAACCAGCATCAGGATGCAGGTGCGAAAATGATCCACTTGGCTCCGGATACAACATCTACAATCGTATCCAAGTCCATCAGTAAACATGGTGGTAAAGTAACGTACCGTGGTTTGGCTTCCTTTGGACGTCAAGCTGAGGGCGCGAAATCCAACATCAAGTGTGATACACTCATTCTCGATAATGAGTCCACATCTGATACGATTCCTTACAATGAAATCATGAATGATAACATCATGCTGGAGCATGAAGCTACAGTATCCAAAGTGTCCGAGGATCAGCTCTTCTACCTGATGAGCCGTGGTCTGACGGATGCAGAAGCTACACAGATGATCATCATGGGCTTCATTGAGCCATTCACGAAGGAATTGCCAATGGAATACGCCGTTGAGATGAATAGATTGATCAAGTTCGAAATGGAAGGCTCCATTGGGTAATTCAATGCAACGCCTTTCGAAGCCGTGAACTGAACCTTGCTGCTGATGTTAAGCGGCAGATACAGTACATGTGATTGAATACCCTGTAGAGCAGACTCTTTAAAAAGTCTCTCTACGGGGTATTTTTATTTTCGTACGAGCAATGATCTACCATGGCGGCCAATCGAACATTGCCACACTGAACCTGGCAGACGGAGAGTATTTAACCCAGGCGACAATTGGTCAGGGGACACGAAATGGAGATAAACGGATCTTTTTACATCGAGTTGTCCACCAATCTTGGAAATAAAATCGAAGGCGGACAAAAAAACTTCGGATGAAATCAATCTTGGGGCACCAGCTGGGTGGTATATAGCCGGATTTATTGGAAGAGCAGGACAGGGGTTGGATCAGCTCGGTGTCAAATACAGACCTGAATTAGGAGTGATTAGTGGTTAAAATGAAATAATAATATATACATCTCATAGATTGTTCACGACGGCATAGCACGCCGCTTGGAATATACGTTGGAGAGACCGCAAGGTTTTCCCCATGCTATTCTGAGCGGTGTTTTTTTGTAATAAAATAAGACCAATAGCACAAGCCATTTCATAGATTTAAGCATCTAATGATAGAAAAGGATGTGAGTGTATGAGCGTGAACCCTTTCGAGGGATATCGGATTACAAGTTCATTCGGCTATCGAATTCATCCCATTCATGGTGGACAGACGTTTCACCGCGGAATTGATCTCGTAACAGAGCCATGGAATGGCCCCGTCTATGCCTTTATGGAGGGTAGGGTACGTTTTGCTTCCGAGGGAGTTACAGGCTCTGGATTCGGCGGTTACGGGCTTACAGTAGCACTTCAGGATCATCGAGGCTATTTACATTGTTATGCGCACCTTTCGCGTATTGCTGTAACTGTTGGACAACGCGTGAAGCGAGGTCAGCTTATCGGTAATCAGGGAAGCACGGGTCAAAGCACTGGTCCGCATGTACATTATGAGATT
The DNA here is from genome assembly GCF_012912005.1 of Paenibacillus sp. SZ31. GTDB lineage: Bacteria > Bacillota > Bacilli > Paenibacillales > Paenibacillaceae > Paenibacillus. Next base: position 553,803 of record NZ_JABBEA010000001.1, on the reverse strand, counting down.
CGTAAAACCAGTGCGCCATCGTACGGTTATACAGCCAGTGAAGATGGTGTGACGGAACCGGGAGCATATCTACAAGCTGAATACGGAACTGCATCTCAGGAACAGGAGGCTCCGCCGATGACCACTGAGCAGAAGAGAATGTTTGAAGCCATGCAGAAGACGCTGGAGATTCAGGGAGGATGGATTCAGCAACAGAAGCAACTTTCCAATATGGCCTGCCCCGCATGGGCACAGGAAGCGCTTGACTATTATCGACCGTATATTATGAACGACACAGGCAGTTATGAATTTTGGCGATTACTCGTCATTATGTACCGCAAGGAAAAGGGTATCCAGGTTCATTCGGATTCTGACATATAGACCCCTGCAAAGAACAGGGAGTAGCACAAGACTGATCCTCAGGAAGATTGCAGGCAGACAACCATTTATCGAATGTTGCCTGTTCGCCCGGTTCATTCCACCGGAAACGTCATATGTTAGGGTATACCTGATGAAGAGGAGGCAATCACATGAGCGAAGTAGGATATGGCTGTGGGGGCAACGTAGGCGGAGTAGGCGGCGTTGGTGGATACAATATGTTCACAAACACTGGTGCGATCTTGGTACTGTTCATTCTGTTGGTTATCATCACGAAAGCATTCTGCGTGTAATCCAGCATGAACGAATCGAGATAGACAAAAGGGAAGCCGTTATGGCTTCCCTTTTTACATATGCCAACCTATAAGTTGGTTAATGAAGCTAATGTTTAATTCTTCGTATACTTACTGGACATAAATCTCAACGATAGCAATATCTCTTTCCTTCGCTAAATCAATAAAGGCCGTAGAGGTCTGGACGAGTGGTCGGAAATAATCTGCAGGATTATTCATGACAATGAGTCCCGTCTGGCCCGTGGTGAGCAGAACCCTTTTACCGATAAAATTAGGTAGCATGTGCTTGATCAGTTCCTGCGTTGCTTCACCATTTAACTGACCGAAGCTGAGGCTGTACAATTCGCACAGAACAGAGATAAGCTCCTGTTTGGTCTGATACACCCGATTGGTCGTCATGGCGCTGTATACGTCCGCTACAGCCGTTATACGGGAATATGGATGGATCTCATCCCCTCGCAGTCCATGCGGATAACCACTTCCATCCTCGCGCTCATGATGCTGAAGGGCAACCGTTGCCAGAATTTCATCCTGGGTGGATTCTTTAATAATATCGTATCCATAGAACGTGTGTTTCTTCATTTCATCGAATTCTTCCGTGGTCAATTTACCCGGTTTATGTAACATTTCAGAAGGAATCTTGGACTTGCCTATATCATGAAGATATCCTGCTTTGGCTACCGTTAGACATTCCTCGGGGTTGTAGCCCATCCAGCCGGCGATATAAAAAGCGAGCATTCCGACTTGCAATGAATGGTTGTAGGTATAATCGCTATCCCCGTCCAGCATAAGCAACAAGGAGACAACATCTTTTTGTTTTTCCAACTGTCCCGTTAGGGTAATCAAAATCTCATCGACCTGTGTCTCATCAATAAAACCCTTCTCCATCGCTTGTTGAAATAGAGATTCAGTACCTTTGATCGTATCGTTAAACAGATTAGTTAACAGACGGGTTTGATCGGAAGGTAAGGTTTGTTCATCAGAGTGTAGGTCGGAAGTTGTATGTTCTACATCTGCGTAATCGATTCCATGTTGCAACAGTTTGGATAGGTCATCTTCACTGAGGGTGGAACCTTTCATCAGCATGTGGAGACCCGAACTGTTGTATACATCATTTTTTAACAGGTCACCAGGTTTAAGATCAGTAACATGCACTCTCACGTATAAACCACCTTTTCCTCGACTAATATCGACACATATCATTATAATAACAAGAAAAAAATGGGTTGACAACGACTTATTTACTATTAAGTAACTCTGTCGAAGAAGGTGTAAGGCCTCATTGTTTAGTTAGCCATGGGGTTCCAGGGTCCTAGTTGATGTCCCTTCCATTCAGATCCATCTTCCCATATTTCCTTTTTCCAAATGGGGACCGTCTGTTTAAGTCTTTCAATGGCGTAGCGGCTTGCATCATAACAGTCGTTGCGATGAGGCGATGAAACGGCAATGACGACACTAATCTCTGCCACATCCACTTTGCCGATGCGGTGACTGATCGCGCACAATACACCAGGCCAGCGCTCCGAGATTTCCGTACCAATGGCTGCCATCTGAGAAAGAGCCATTGGCACATAGGCCTCGTACTCCAGATGAACGGTGCGCTGTTCACCGGTCATTTCGCGAGTCGTACCTACAAAAGTAAGAGCAGCTCCGTGATTTGCAGTAATGACTAGCGCCGTTGTAGCTTCCACAGACAAGGCCGACTCGGTAATGAGAAATAACCCATCTTCAGTCCGATGCTCAAGAGAAGTAGAACGATGCTGTTCATTGGACTTATCTGTACCATCGCCTCCGGAGACAGGAGGAATTAACGCAAGTTCGTCTTCTGACTTGAGTATCGTATTGGCAGGAGCGTACTGCTGGTTAACTGCCAAAAAGGATGTCCGTATCTGAGAAGCTGCCTCCGGATAGGCGAGACTCAGTTTTTCTTTTACATCAGCAGCAGTCGGAGCGTCTCCAATGTACTCAAACTCCAGAAGGGATGTATTTAAACGTTCTGCGATGCCTGCAAATAGTTGAATTGTCAATTTCATAGATATGACTCACCTCTTTTTGATCTCTAAACCCTTTAAATATATCATAACGACGCGGAAAATGTTATGCTTATCCATTAGAAGAATGAACGTTTATCGAAGAGCGGGGGAGGCGGTGTGATGAGCACCAGAGAGAAGCAAACATTGACGATTCTGCACACCAATGACATCCATAGTCACTTCGGCTCCATGAGCACCATCGCCGCTATGATCAATCAGGAACGTGAACAAGGTGGGAACGTGCTTGTACTGGATATTGGCGACCATATGGACCGGATGGCTGTTGAGACAGAAGGGACGCTGGGCACGGCTAACGTCGATGTGATCAATCTGACTGGCTACGATGCCATAACCATCGGAAATAACGAAGGACTGACCTTTACGCCTGATCAGCTCGCGCAGTCATACGCTGGACTTCTGTGTCCTGTAGTATGCGGCAATGTCGTGGAACAAGCCACCGGCCTTCCGCCAGTATGGATGAAACCTTCTCTTATCGTGGAGAAAGGTCCATTTCGCATTGGTTTGCTGGGGGCCACTGCACCCTTCACTACGTTCTATGAACTTCTGGGGTGGGATGTTCTGGACCCGGTGGAGACGTTAAAAGCTCAGGTTGAAGTATTACGTCATGAAGTGGATGTGGTGATTATTCTCTCACATCTGGGACTCTCCACAGATCGGAGACTGGCGGAGCAGATTGCTGGAATTGATGTTATTCTCGGCGGGCATACCCATCATGTTCTTGAAGAACCATTAGTCATTGGTCAGACCGTGCTGGGCGCAGCCGGCAAATTCGGTCAATGGCTTGGGAAAGTGGTTCTGGAACGAACAAGTGTGGCAAAACCTCTTCAACTGGTAAGCAGCGGATGTGTTGCTGCCGAGAGTATATTACTGGATGATCAGGTCGCGCTGGCAATCGCCACGAATCGCACGGAAGCCGAGAGAGCGCTGGATCAGACGGCCGTGATCACGGACCGGATGCTGCCCATCCAGTATGATCGGGAGTCTGCATTTGCCACATTACTTGCGCAAGCCGTACGTCATTTTACGGGAGCTCAGTTGTCTCTGGTGAATGCGGGTCAGCTTCTCGGAGATCTGCCACAGGGAAATGTTACAAAAGGAATGTTGCATTCCCTATGTCCATCTCCTATAAATGCTTGTACAATATGCTTGAGTGGAAGTCATATTCGTGAAGCACTTGAGCAGTCATTGTTGGATGAGTTTTCCGGTAAACCTATTGTCGGATTTGGTTTTCGCGGTCAACTTCTCGGCACGCTGTGTATGGATGGAATGGAAGTTCAGTACAATCCGCATGCGCCAGCCTATGAGAAAATTGAGACCATTTACATCAATGGGGAGCCTATGGACGATCAATGTGAGTATGTCGTTGGAACACTGGACATGTTTACGTTCAATGTGGGGTATCCTTCTCTGGCTCATGGAACCGGTACGCTCTATCATCTTCCGGAATTCATACGTGATTTGCTGGAACTGGAATTAAAACGACCAGGGGCGCTGGATGACAGCCTGCGAGCCCGCTGGCATGAAACTAAATAAAGTACTTGCCTTCTGCTGTAGCGGCGGCTAGTGGTAATTACATCTACGGAGCGGGAGAGGATAGGCTGTGCGTTTAGTACATATAAACTTATTGCAGCCTGGCATGAAGCTGGGGAAACGTATATATAGTGAAGAAGGCCTGGTATTACTTAGTGAGGATGTAGAGCTGACGACCCGACTGATTGGGCGTCTCAAGGATCTTGGGGTCGGTTATGTGTATATTAAAGATGCTGCGACCGAGGATATCATTGTTCCAGATATGTTGCAGGAAGAGACCCGAAGGAAGGCACTGGTAGAGATCAAGCAGCAATTTCAGAGCATGTCCGGAATGAAAACAAAGAATCGAATTCCTCATTTCGGCAAAGCGCTTAGTGGGGTGATGAATACCATTCTGGAAGACATCGGCAGTCAGAAGGAAGCCATGATTATGCTGATGGACATGAACTCCAGTGATTTTGACCTGTATAATCATTCTCTTAATGTATGTGTGTACACGCTGGTTCTTGGTGTCGCTTCGGGTTACACACGCCAGCAATTAATGGAGATTGGTCTGGGTTCCTTGTTGCATGATATTGGCAAGACACAGATTGCACCAGAAATCCTGCATAAGCCCTCCAAGTTGAGTGACGAGGAGTTTAAAATCATTCAGCAGCACACTACATATGGACATCGTATTCTCAAAGACGAACCAGGTATACCGCTTCTATCTGCACATTGTGCATTGCAGCACCATGAGCGAATTGATGGCAGTGGGTACCCCTTTGGCCTGAAGGACAAAGAGATTCATGAATATGCCAAGTGGATTGCACTTGCTGATTCGTATGATGCCATGACAACGAATCGGGTGTACAAGCAAGCCTTGCTGCCACATCAGGCCGTAGAGGTGCTGTATACTGGCTCAGGAACGCTTTATGAACAACGAATGCTGGAGAGATTCAGGGATTGTGTAGCGATCTACCCCGTGGGTCTATCGGTCACGCTCAGTACGGGAGAGGTTGGGGTGGTCGCAGCGATTCATCCACGCGTTCCTCAACGTCCGCTGATCCGGGTGCTCAAGGATGCGGATGGCCAGACCTTATCTTCGCCTTACGAAATTAACCTGTCGACAGCACTGTCTGTGATGATCACAGGTGTAGAGGGTGTGGAGGATACACCTTCATCTGCCCAAAGTGAACGGTTAGAAAGCTGAACAAGTTTGGAAGATGATTAGCGCTCATGTCGTAATATCGGGGCCGTTTCGTAATTCGGCCCGGAGTTACCTGAGTGTTTTTTGTCATGTAATGGACAGGGTCTACGTATGCCGGAGCATTCAAAATTGTGCTATGATAAAAGATAACTCCAAAAAGAGAAACACAAGGTATGATGTAAATAAAACTTTTTAGGTTAATAAAAGGAATAAGGTGAAGAACAATGACCATGCTAAACTCAGGATCGGTACAACCGATGCCTTTATCGCCGACGAATGATCCGTGGGATCCGATCGGCTCTCTGCGTACATATGGACGCCATGTGTTGACCAGTGTAGAAATGACCGTGACACATCTGTGCAACATGCGGTGTGAGCACTGTGCCGTAGGAGATATGCTTACGATGCGTGAAGCGCCGGCTCTTCCGTTACCGCTGATGCTGAAACGATTGGATGAAGTCGAGCATTTGCAGACGATTAGTCTGACGGGCGGCGAGCCAAGCTTTAGCCAGAAAACAGTGGATGAGATGATTATCCCACTGCTTAAATATGCCAAGGAACGTGGAATCCGTTCCCAGATCAATTCTAACTTAACGTTGGATATCAGCCGGTATGAGCAACTTTTGCCGTATCTGGACGTTATGCATATCTCATTCAACTACCTGAATGCTGATGATTTCCATCAAGTCGGATTTGCGAATAGTGGCAGACCTGTAAAACGTGAAGTAGCGGTGAAGATGTATGAGAAAATGATTGAAAATTCCCGCAAATTAAGTGAAGCAGGTATGTTCATTTCTGCGGAGTCCATGATTAACTTCCGTACACACGACAAGCTGGATGGTATTCATCAATTGATTCGTGAGATGGGCTGTGTCCGTCATGAAGTGCATCCAATGTATAATTCGAACTTTGCTTCTTCACTGCCCGTGTTATCACTGGACCATATGAGAGCAGCGATTCATCGTTTGCTTGATGCACGCGACAAGGATATGTGGATGCTCTTCGGTACCCTGCCATTCTTCGCATGCAGTGCAGCAGAGCAAGATCGGGAACTGATCAACCGATTATACAGCGAGCCTAATGTGACGGTACGTAATGATCCGGACGGACGCAACCGCGTTAACGTCAACATGTTTACGGGCAATGTGTATGTGACGGATTTTGCAGACATCCCGGCATTTGGCAACATTCGTGATCGTAAACTGGATGATGTGTTCCATGAATGGTCAGCTGAACATCCGTTGAATCAAACGGTCAACTGCCATTGTGACATCGCATCCTGTTGCGGGCCAAACCTGCTGGTGGCAGATATGTATTACAAAGGTGTGGATTTCAAATCGAGAAAGGCAATCACACGTTGATATTCCAGGTGTATTCCTGAAATAGATAGAAAAGGGGAGTTTCAACTTGGATATTCATACCGAATTTCATCTTGGGCAGCTGGTATTTAATCTGGTCTGTGTCTTTTTGCTCGTGTTTTTGAATGGCGTATTTGTTGCAGCGGAATTTTCCCTTGTGAAAGTAAGGCAGACACGCTTAACTCAATTGCAGAGTGAAGGAAACCGTATGGCCGGTTACGCTTTGAAGGTGAATAGTAAACTGGATTCCTATCTATCGGCAACTCAGTTCGGGATTACACTGACATCGCTTGGACTTGGGTGGCTGGGAGAACCGGCCATCTCCGAATTGCTCGTTGAGCCACTCATGTATAAGCTCGGCGTAGGAGATACAGGGCTTATATCGACGGTGTCCGTCATTATCGGTTTCTGTATCATTACGTTTCTGCATATTGTGCTGGGTGAGCTTGCGCCTAAATCGTTGGCAATTCAAAAAACAGACGGAGTGGCATTGTTCCTATCTGCACCCTTGCTGTTGTTCTATAAAATCTTCTTCCCGTTCATCTGGGTTCTGAATGTATCGGCTAATGCATTGTTACGTCTGGCGGGTATCGAGCCTGCCAGTGAAGGAGAAGCACACTCGGAAGATGAACTTCGTATTCTGATGAAGCAGAGTGCCAAAAGTGGTGTCATCGATAAGGATGAGATCAAACTGATGGACAACATCTTTGATTTCTCCGATATGCTGGCACGTGAAGTGATGCTGCCACGTACAGACATGGATTGTCTATATACCCATATGTCTTTGGAAGAGAACCTGAAGATTATTAATGCAACCAAACATTCCCGGTATCCTGTGGCAGTAGAAGACAAGGATGAGATTATCGGATTTATCCACATCACTGATCTGCTGCTGGCTGACCCGGAGCAACAACAGGATCTGGCTTCACTTGTCCGTCCAATCTTAAACGTCCCTGAATCCATGGAAATCAGCCATGTGCTGCGTCTGATGCAGAAGAAACATTCCCAGATGACGCTGGTGGTTGATGAATATGGGGGTACAGCGGGACTACTGACAGCCGAAGAGATTCTGGAAGAGATCGTTGGAGACCTGTATGACGAGTTTGAGGATGAGCGTCCGCATATGGAACGCAGTGGTGATTCATTTTCCGTTGATGGTCGATCTCTTATTGAAGAGGTTCATAAGTGGACCGGAGCCGTCATTGAGGATGACGAAGTGGATACCATTGGCGGATGGTTGTTTAAAGAGCTTGGAGGCAGTCCGGCCAAGGGCAAAACGCAGGAAATGAACGGATACGTCTTTGAAGTGGAAGAATCCACTCGTTTGCGAATAACCCGGGTCCGAGTGTACAAGCAGTCTGTCTCTGAAGATATGAATTCGGAAGAAAAACCGGCAGAATAGTTCTCTCGTTGCAGGAGCAAGATGAGATGGAGCAAGAGTAAGCCATGATGCAGATTACAGAAATCTGCCATGATAGAGACCCCCGGTTCGTTACCTGAAAGGGTAACGAACCGGGGGTCTTTTTTTATTGAAGAGAGAAAGTGGAGAATTTCTGCGCTTCGTTCAAGCGAATTTCGGATTAACTTTGGATACAGCGTCATATGGTTATAGAGACGGGAAACGGGAAGGACCTTAGTGGTATGATATGCAGTTGCACCAACGATGTAATAAGGAGGCGTTGTTCTGTGAAAGATCCGCAGCTTCGTGCTTACGCCCCTTTTGTGGGGCCGTTTGATCCTTGTCCGCCGGTAGCGATTCGGACGTATTTGGTACCTCCGCAATTATTTATTCCATTTCAGCCGATGGGCTGGCCACAGTACAGTCCGGCAGAAGCGTTAAGATTGGGAACATTATGGCCTGCATTATACAGCCCTTATACACCAGCGAGATCGAAGGGAAGGAAGGTGGAAGTGGATGGAACCTGAAGTGCCGAAACCCTGTGACGCTAAATACTACGAGTTGCTTGAAGAACTTCAGGCGCTGGATTTTGTGTTAGTGGAACTGAATCTGTACCTGGACACCCATCCAGGAGACTTCCAAAGCATTGAGCAGTACAACAAGTTCAGCCAAGAGCGAATTCGGGTAGCCCATGAATTTCAGCAGTTGTACGGACCGTTGATGAACTTTGGGCATGCGTTCTCCAAGTATCCGTGGGAATGGTCACAGACACCTTGGCCATGGCAAGTATGATGTTATCAGCCCCCGGCTTCCTTGAAAGACTACAAGTTCGGGAAGCTCGGGGGCCGAAGAAGGGGTGTATTTTGATAACGTAGAGGGAGGCGTCTGGCATGTGGGTATATGAGAAAAAATTGCAATACCCCGTAAGGGTTAGTAAATGTGATCCTCATATGGCGAAATTGCTAGCGGAGCAATATGGAGGAGCGGATGGGGAACTCGCGGCGGCACTGCGGTATTTGAACCAGCGCTATACGATTCCGGACAAAATTATCGGGTTATTGACCGACATAGGCACGGAAGAATTCGCCCACTTGGAAATGATTGCCACCATGATCTACAAGTTAACAAAAGACGCTTCGGTAGAACAGTTGCAAGAAGCCGGGCTTGGGCCGAACTATGCGCAGCGTGACTCTGCCTTGTTTTATACGAATTCATCGGGAGTACCATTTACGGCAGCTTATATCGCTTCAAAGGGTGACCCGATCGCGGATTTATACGAGGACATTGCAGCAGAAGAGAAGGCCAGGGCTACATATCAATGGTTGATCGACCTGACCGATGACGTGGATCTACAGGATAGTCTGAAGTTTCTGCGGGAACGGGAGATTGTGCATTCCTTACGTTTCCGGGAGGCTGTGGAGATTCTGAAAGATGATCGGGAGACGAAGAAGATTTTCTGAACAGGTGGAAATAGGAACCTGGCAGTCCGATGAGGGCTGCTTTTTGCTTTGAAGGAATAGAGAGCCCGAAGGAGTGTGCATGCTGAAATGTGGATTGCATTCAAATAAAAAAGACGATCCATTTTAATTAAAATAAAAGGGATCGTCCTGTTTTTATTTTGGCGAATAAAGGCCTAGTATTCAACCACTATGGCAACATTTTGCCACCCGGCTCCAACGGTCCAGAACAACACTTTGTCACCTCGCTGAATCTGACCGGATGTAATCGCCCGATGCAATGCGATGAACGGACTGCTGGTGGAGGTATATCCGAATTCGTCTCCGATGTAGACGGCAATATCATCACCGATGCCAACGTTCTCGGATACAGCCCGAATGTTACCAATGGATAGTTGGGAGAAGCAGGCGGCTTTGATCTCATCTGGTCCAATCTCGTTGCGTGTCAGGAGGGTACGAATGGACTCCGAAGCGGCATCCACACAGATCGAATCATCAAATGGGATGAATTTCACATGAAAGGCCCCTGCATCTACACCCGTTTGGCCCAGTTTCGCAAGGCCTTCAGCAGGAAAGAGTGAATTACCATACACACAAGTATCGGTCTGATAGATTGAATCAATGAAACCGATAGCATGTTCATCCCGCTCTACAATAACCGCCGCTGCTGCATCACCGAAGTTGGCAAAGTATACGGGATCATCCGGACTGGCGTGAGGAGCCACGTAATCCGAGCCGATGATTAATGCACGGCGAATTCGAGGATTACCCAGCATCTGCCGGCTAACCTGTTCGAAAGCTGCGGTCATGCCTGCACAGTTAGCGTTGCTGTCAATGCAGATCGTGTGAGAAGCGCCATTAATCAGGCGATGAATCATCAAGGAATTCGTAGGAAAGATGTATTCTGGCGTTTGGCTTGCATAAGCAATCAGATCAATATCTGCACCGGTGAGTCCGGTTTTTTCCAGTAGGTTACTGGCTGCCTCAAAGGCCATGCTTAGTGAGTTTTCGTCATCGTTGTCAATTTTATAACGTGTATCACGACCAAGTGCCTTTAACAATCCACGAATATCTACACCTCTTGCATCAAAATGTTCAATATAAAAATCATTGTGCACCTTGGTTGCTGGATGATAGATATCGATATCTACAATACGAATTCCGGCCATCTTCATTCTCCTCTTGAGCGGAAGGGTGAATTCACAGCTTGTCCGCCTGGTTTATTAAGTGGTAACGGTAGATATGATTTCGAGATTGTTCAGGCCTACAGACCGACCCAGCCTGGACAATTGCATTTTTAGAATCGCGTTGTTCTCGAGGGTCAACACGACTTTTTTATATTCGTCTTTTTTGAACATTTGAAGGCATCCTTCCAGAAGAGGCACAATCTCAGGAGCAGTGACATTCAACTTTTTGCAATCAATATTCAGGTGATATTCCTTAGTGTTAATTGGAGCGATCGTGTCCTGATAGGCCGAGATGGAACGCAAACCGTCTTCTTGAGAGAAAGAACCCTCCAGTTCAATGTTTAACACCTTGTTCGGAACGTCAGTCTTAAGAATGAAATTTCCCATGCTTGATCTCTCTCCTTTAAATGAGTTAAGGCTATCCTGCTAATGGATACACAGCCCTATAGGACCTCTGCTGAAAGCCTCTAAGATGCGAGCTGGTTCGAAGGATAATTTAACCATATTATAAAGGTAGGAATGTAAAAAGATCAATAAAAAAGTCGAATCATGTATAAAAATGTAGAAAAGTGAATTACTGTATTTCTTCCAAGGTGGCGAGCAATATATTAAATGCACTTATAATGCGCGGAGCACCCACACAAGGTGCGAGATGTAGCAATATTCCCTTGAGCTGATCCACGGTCACTCCCACGCTCAGAGCCATCGTGTAATGCACCCCCAATTGTTCATACTGTCCTTGGGTGATCAACGAGGAGATAATGGCAACTTCCTTCCATTGATCCGTAATCGTAGTGCGCTGAAAAATATCCCCATATGCCGTCCCCATAATAAATTCGGATAATTCGGGAAAATGCTCTTTAATGGGTGCGAGGGCTTTAGCGCCGTACTCACCAGAAAGTTTAGAAAAACGGTCCAGGCCCTGAGCCACATGTTCACTCATGATATGCTCCTCCTAATTCAAAGTTACGGTGCGGTGAGCTGTAGGTGGAATCTCGTCGCGATCGGTCAGTAGCTCAATGACAGTCACCTGATTCAACGTCTGTGCTGTGTTCAGCGCAGATGAGAATTCAGCAAGGGTCTCTGCCAGGAACGCAACAGCACCCAGGGATTCGGCAAACTTAGATGCGTCCATAGGAACTTCAAACAGGGTGCCATCGATTCTGCCTGTTGTTTTTTCCATTCCTTTGAGTGCCATGTCCAGTTGTTTGTTGTTGACGACAATGAATATGACATTCAGATTGTTGCATACTGCGGTATTGATCTCTGTTCCAAGCATCATGAAACACCCATCTCCGGTGATACACACGACCGTCTCTTCAGGTGAAGCGGCCTTCGCACCTATCGCCATACCAATGGCATTACCCATGCATGCAAAGTACGCGTCAAACACAAAGCTGCCGGGTTTCTTGACTTTATATCGCTGAACCGCATGAAATCCATGGCTGCCATCATCGACAAACAGCTTATGATCGTACGGAAGCAGTTCACTCATCCCATCCAGCACAGAAGCCAAAGACAGGCGGGGCAGATCCGGTAAAGGGACAGTATAATCTATGGGGGCCGTGGTTTTCTTTGGAGAAGAATGGTCTACGAGTGTGCCCAGCAAATAGTGCATGTTGTCCTTCAAATCACCGGTGATATGTAAGGTTTGAGCGCTCAGAATCTTACCGACAAACGTAGGATCAGCGTCAAATTGAATGAGGTGTGCCGGGTGGTTCTCAGGCTTCAGATTGCAGATGGTCATATCACTTAGACGTGAACCGAGCACGATATAGAGATCACTTTGGTTCAGCATGTCGTCTGCATGTGGGAAACCTCCAACACCACAAGGTCCATGGTACAGAGGGTGGTCCCACGCAATCGCTCCTTTTCCACCAGGCGTAGTAATGACGGGAATGTTGAACGATTCAGCCAAATGAAGCAGTTCATCATGGGCGCGGGCGCGACTAACACCTTTACCAGCAATAATTAAGGGACGATTGGACTGTTGAATGAGAGGGAGAATGCGATTCAGGTTAGATACGCTAAGAAGAGGTTCCGGTTCGGGAATGACAATTCGGCATTGAGATAACAACTCAGTCTGTACGTCAAAAGGTAGACAAAGGTGAACAGGGCCTTTATTGGGGCCGAGTGCAATGGATAGGGCATGATTCAGTAGGGTGCCGAAGTGATCTCCACGCTCAACCAGGTTACTGAACAGTGTGGCAGGCCTAAACATTTCTGCCAGATCAGCCAGATAGGAAGAGGAATCCTGACACTGGGGTAGCCCCAGTTCCTGAATGGATTGATGACCCGTAATAAACAGTACAGGCAGATTGTTGGCCTTCGCATGGGCTGCAGCGGTAAGCAGATTGGTTCCGCCAGGACCGGATGTGGCAAAAGCAACGCCAAGCTTGCCCGTCTGAAGGGCATAACCGGATGCGGCAAAACCTGAGCTGGATTCATGACGGCCTGGAATGAATTCTAATCCGTAATCGACCATCTTCAGGACAGCAGGACAGATGGATTTACCAATAATACCAAAGACATGAGTAACGCCTAGATTACGCAGAGTTTCTGCCAAATAGTCCGCAACTGTTCTCATGCGGGACACCTCGCTTCATGAAATAGGTTATTAGAACCATACGCGTATTCCATTATTTGAATGCAAGTCGTTTTCTAAGGTTGTCAGAGGAAATATATGTTTGTTATTAGGAAGAGTATCTTTTTTTGTGGTTTTTTGTCAATCTATTTTATGAGTCTAATTTCCTGATTCTTAAGTTGGTAACGCTTAAAGTGTTGCTGGGTAAAGCAAAAATAAATGATTATATATTCCTGCAACAAATTACCCAGTTAAGAATTGTAAACAAATAATGTAAAATAATGACTGAAAATGGTGTTTTTTAGCCTGCGAGATGACATCGCATTAAGAGCGACATCTTTTTTTCGCAATAGTCTATAGCGTTGGCAATACGTTGCTTTCTGCTATACTGGAATGGATTGGGGTGAATGGAATGACAGTGATAAAGATGGCTCTGATAGGGCTGGGTAAAATGGGTTTACATATGGTTCATCAAGTCGAGAATACGAAGATGGACACAAAGATTGAACTTGTAGCGGTGTGTGATGCGAATGAGGAAGGTCTGGCGGCTTTTGCAGCTTCTCATCCGGGGGTTGGAACGTATACGGATTACAAGCAATTGATGAATGAACATCAGATTGATCTGCTGTATATTGCAGTTCCGCCAAAATTTCATTATCCGGTTGTCATGGAAGCGCTGGAGCGCAAAATTCATGTGTTCTGTGAGAAACCGCTTGCCAATAGTGTGGAAGAAGCGAAAAAGATGCTGGATGCAGCGCAACAAGCGGGTGTCGTTCACGCCATTCATTTTTCTATGCCACATGAACCTTCCGTGCTGAAGCTGCAAGAGATGATTGAGCAGGGCACCGTGGGTACGATTCGCAAAATAGATCTCATTCTACAATTCCCGCAGTGGCCTCGAACATGGCAACAGAATGCATGGATTACGAGTCGTGAACAAGGCGGATTTATTCTTGAAGTGGGAATTCACTGGATTCATATGATTCAAAAAGTGTTTGGTGCAGTCCGGGTCGTAAGTACTCAGGTTCAATATCCTGAGAATGGGGATTGTGAGCTTGAAGTGCAGGCAGCCCTGGAACTGGAAGACGGCACCCGAATTCAGCTAAACGGTATTTCTCAATTTGCGGGGGAAGAACGTGTATCCATGGTGGTGTACGGCACGGAAGGTACAATTGCTCTGGAAAATTGGGATGAATTGAAGAGTGGCCTGGTGGGGCAGCCCCTTTCTCCGGTGGAAGTGCTTGAATCCGCCAGTGAACTGCCTGTACTTAAACATGTCATTGCCCGTATACAAGGCAAACCAGGTAAAATATATGATTTTAACGATGGGTATCAGGCACAATTGATACTTGAAGCGCTACGTAACACGGAACAATCGAGATAAGAAAAGGAGTACAGGATTTTTCAGATAGAGGTGCCTGATGCACCTTTTCCTGATTCAGCTCTCCTTAACACAAAGAAGCATCGCAGAGGCTCGTGTGAGCCTGTCTGCGATGCTTCTTTCCTTTGGTTAAATGCAACGGATATAGCTGTATAGATACTCGATCAGTAGGTTGAGTCGGATTACGCAAGCTTGAATCGTTTAACCAGTTGATCAAGCGCGTCGGACATTTCATTTAACTGTTTGGATGTGTCAGACATTTCCTGGAGAGAAGCAAGTTGTTCCTCTGTCATTGCGGATACTTCTTCCGTGGCTGATGCCGTATCTTCCACAACAGCGGATACTTCGCTAATGGATTTCATTACGGCCTCACTGCCAGAAGTTAGCTCTTCGACAACAGCGGATACCTCCAGAACTTCACCACTGAGGTTATGAATATGCTGAGTAATGGTTGAAAAAGCATGACCTGCATCCTCGATGGTTTGCAACCCTTCATTCACATGAAGTGTGCTCTCATCAACGACCTGTACCGTACTTTGAACACCCGCTACTACGGTTTCCAATATACTTGTGATCTCTTTGGCTGAGGTTGCGCTTTGGTCCGCCAGATTACGGATTTCCGAGGCAACAACGGCGAATCCACGTCCATTTTCCCCGGCGCGAGCAGCTTCAATTCCGGCGTTAAGTGCAAGCAGATTGGTTTGTCTCGCAATTCCTGACATGGCATCTGCAATATTAATCACTTGATCAGACATCTTCGAAATATCGTTAATGGCTTCCTGCACAGAGAGGAAGGATTGCTCAATGGAACTCATTTTGCCTACCGCATTATCAATACGCTGTTGCCCATCCACAGCAATGGATTCTGTACGTACTGCACGCTCAGCCACGTCAGCTGCCGAAGAGGCGACACGATTAAGCCCAGTGAGGGATTGCTGCATCGCAGCTACCATTGTTTGAGTCAAAGCAACCTGTTCGTCAGCGCCTTCAGCGACGCGTTCCATGGCAGTGGCAACCTCTTTTCCGGCAATATGACTATCGGAGACCCCTTTATCCAATCGATCCGACGCTGAGCTCAGAATCATGGCATTGCTCTGAACGTCCAGCATCATTTGCTGCAAACCAGCGAGCATCACATTGGCTGACTCCGCGAGTTCACGAGTTTCGTCTTTCATCGGCGTAGCGATTCGCAGCGTCAGGTCACCATTGGAAGAACCAATGTCATTCACGGCCTGCTTTACGGTACGGATGTTTCTAACAATGGCGCGGGACAAAATTAACGCAGTGATGAACGAGATGATGGCGACAACGATAAGTGCCCCGTACAGTTCCAAGTTCAGTATTGTATTTTTCTGCTTGAGTGCTTCTGTACGGGTATCGGTCAACGTAAGCTCGTTGGTACGAAACGTAGCAAGGGCGGCGCGAATCTGGTCCATGTCTCGTTTACCCGGGTCATCGGCAAAGAAATCTAGAATGGCCTGCGTATTATTGGCTTGGCGAAGGGCGATCACAGGTTCACCAGCGACCTGGATCCAGCTCTCCATATTACTATGTATGTCTTTCAAGAGTGCGGTTTGGGCCGGGTTGTCCGAAATTAATACGGCAAGTTCATCTTTGAAAGTACCCAGTGTTTCTTTTCCTTTGGTGTAGGGATCGAGGTAATTGTCCTCACCAGTAATGACGTAACCGCGTTGTCCCGTCTCCATATCTACCATGGTTTTTTCGAGTTCATAAGTCAGGGCGTGTACTCTCATATCATGATCGACCAGAAAATCCAGTTCCTCTTGAAGTTTGTTTGTACTGCTCTGAATCAGAAGGATACAACCAGCCAGCACAGCCAGTACAAGTAGATATCCCAATCCAATCTTATAAAAAATTTTGAAGGTCCTGCGCTTATTCATGTTTAATATTCCTCTCTATGGGGTATATGTAAATGTCGAAAAAACTGGAAAAATAATTTTTTTTGGGTCTTTAGATTGGATGTCTAAAGTACTATTTTTTAGTATTATACGTAAAGAAAGTTTGTTTGTACATAGTTTGTTTAATTATCATATAACGTTAGTTATTTTTGTATAAGGTTAGGGCTTCCGATGTTTTACAATCGTTGGTTTACACGTTCAAATGTTATGTTTATCATGGAAAGGGAACAATTCAGATTACATATACATATCCCAATCCGAAAGGAACATTGGACATGACCAAAGAGACGATATTGCGCAAACCGGAAGCGATGATTTTTGATATGGATGGTACGCTGTTCCAGACAGAGACCCTGTTGTTGCCAGCTTACCAGCAGTTATTTGATACATTACGTGCCGAAGGGCATTTTGAAGGAGAAACCCCACCAGAGGAACGGATGCTGGGAAGCTTGGGCATGTTGCTCGAAGATATATGGAAAGTCGTTATGCCCGAGGCGTCTGAAGCGGCACATCGCCGTGCAGACGAACTGCTGCTTCAACTGGAGATTGAGGGGCTCGATCAAGGAAGTTCTCAATTGTATCCTGGCGTGAAAGAAACGCTGCAAGCATTGAAAGAACAAGGAGTGCGTCTTTTTGTCGCGAGTAACGGGCTGGAGGACTATGTGAAGGGTGTGGCTTTTGCACACGAGATTATGCCTTTCTTTGAAGGGGTATATAGTGCAGGCCAGTACAAGACTCCCTCCAAGATCAATTTAGTGCAGATCCTGCTGGAGAAACATCGGATTCAGGACGCCTGGATGGTCGGGGATCGCTCCTCTGATGTGGAAGCGGGTAAAATGAACCATCAGACGGTCATCGGCTGTGCCTATGCCGGATTCGGTCGTGATGAGGAGCTTGCAGGCTCGGATGCGCTGATCTCTGATTTTACGGAACTGCTGCGTCTATATGATGAAGCGGAAGCAGAATAAGCCAGTCATCGATTAAGTGTGTCGATAATCATACGAGAGCGCCCAACCCGATATGTATCAGCGGGTTGGGCGCTCTTTTATTCGTGATCAACAGATCATCTCTTTTTGCGTGCTTTCTTCAATGCAGATGTTCTGTTGCTTGCAAGCCGGGTGGTTCTGATTTGTTTAACCGGGCGACTGGCCCGGTTGCGGTATACCCATAGGGCATAGTCCAGCGGCTGGGTGATGGCTTTATAATAGATATCACGCTCACCGATACGAGCGAATACTTCACGTGCAGGCTTGGGATTAACTTCGAGCAGGTAGATACTTCCGCTCTTGTCAATCGCCAAATCCAGTGCCAGCTCGCATAAGTCCCCATACGTATCTTCCAGAAACGAAGCAACATCAATGCCAAACTTCTCTGCAGTCGTGTTAATTTCTGCTCGGAGTTCCTCGTCAGCGATCCATTGCTTCATGAGACGATGCATGGCTACAGCCTGACCGCCGCCATGCAGATTGGAGGTTACGCTTTTCTCTGCACCCATGCGTCCTGCACATCCGGTAAGTTCCCATTGTCCTTCGCCGTTCTTCTGAACCAGCATGCGATAATCATGCACCCGGCCATTCGGGAGCTGAAGTTGAATGCCCTTCTGTACAAGATATTTGTCTTTCATGTTCCAGTGCTGAAGCAGCGCGCCAAGCCGTGATAGATGGACTTTACGTGGCGTGATAATACGACGCTTCTGATCCCGTCCCTGAACAAGCACGGTATTCGCCTCGCTACTGCTGCGTTCAACGCGCAGAATACCACGTCCGCCGGTGCCGTTAATAGGTTTCAGGTAAACCAGAGAAGACGCTTTGAGCATGCGGTTCACATCAGACATATCCTGAAATAACACCGTTTCCGGCAGGTGTTCGCGAAAGTTGGCTTTTTCCGAAAGGGTCTGATGGATGGTCCATTTATTACGCAGTGGTCTGTTCAGAAAGAGCAGGTGACCATATTTCTCCCGAAAAGCAAGCAGTTGCTGGAATCTGCGGTTACGCTGAATCCGGCAGCGATCAAAGATCAGATCCGGGAATGATCGCCATTCCCGAGACCAGCCTTTTTCCTCATGAAAAACCATCGCCTCAATCTGTTTGCCTCCTGGGTGTACGTCGGCAGGCGTGAATACATAGATATCGAGTCCCCGCTTGCGCCCCTCAAGAATCATTCTGCGATAGATGCTTCGTTCTTCAAGAGCGCGATGTTCATTTAAGTACAACGTCATAATGCCCAGAACAGGTGAGGACACAAACAATCACCTTCTTTTTGCAGTATTCCTGTCTATCATCGTTTGGACTGACGGGCAAGATAAGCGCTGTAGTGAAATATACGTTCCAGTGACCGCCGCCTGATCTGTGGTTCATCGAACTTCATGGGCTTCGCATTGGCTTCAAAGAACCAGATTTCCCCCAGGTCATCAATGCCCAAATCCATGGACATTTCTCCGAGCGTGTAACCCGATCCCCGTTCTACCTGTCTTGCAATCATCAATGAAGTGGATTTCACACGTTTCATCAGGGTGGTTGTCGTTTCTTCTCCGAAAAGTTCGGTCAACAGCTTCTCGGGGTCTTCTACACTTCCTCCACGCGGCACATGAGTGGTTATGCTGCGGGAGCCAGCAAGTCTCGCACCTACACCGGTCACGCTCCATTGTCCTTTGCTGTTCTTTTGTACAAGAACACGCAAATCGAAGGGACGTTTACGAGACGAAGCAAGTTCAATGCCTTGTTGCATGATATAAGGCGTATGCCCGGTTTCTTTGCGAATTCGTGCCCATAACTTGGCAAGTGTAGCCGTCTTGTAGGTCGTGTTTTTCCGTGTGGTCTGTATTTTAAGTCGATAGGGAAGGCGCTCTTTTTCCTGGAATTTCAGCATCATGATTCCTTTGCCAGCTTTGCCGCTCTCGGGCTTGAGGTACAGATAGGGGTGTGTCCGCAGAACGGCACCCAGAGAAGAAGCACTGCGCATCCGCCGGGTATGGGGAATCAGTTGCTGAGTCGATTTGGATTTTTTGAGCCATTCGAACAGATTCCATTTATTGAAGAAAAATGGGTTATACAGTTCGATTCCCGATTGCATGCATTCGTCAATTTTACGCTGAACGGAAGGTTTTCCTTCGTCTTCCCGGTTGGGAATACGATTGTACAGCACATGGGGAAGGGGGAAAGGCTGTGAAACCCACTTTCCACTCCCCTTGTTGTACGTATATCCTTTCACGGTGGGACCACTCACGTTCAGATCCCGTACAGTCACGATGTACACCACATATCCCATGCTCTCGCCTGTCTGCAGAATATCCTGAAAATTTTGATGATTTCCCCTGAACATGCGCTGATTATCATGCATGGTCAAAACAGCAATGACAGGTTTGAAATCATCATGAAGGCTCATCAAATGTCTTCCTTCTTCCGGAACTTGCTCAAATACAGGCAGTGTTCCAAAATGTGCTCCACCGACGATTTTCCCTCCACCCGGAGCGAAGGGTGACGGAAAATGGAGCGGCCGGGTTTGGCGTTCGCTTCGAACATCCATACATGTTCCTCCTGATCAATGCCCAGATCAAAGCCAATCTCACCAATCAAATGCTGGTGCTGGGTTTCAATCGCCTGGGCCAGTGTAATAGCGACGGATTTGGCCTTTTGAAGAACTTCTCCCGAACGGTCGCCGAAGTTGCGACTGAGAGCCTGCTCAGGGGTCATTAGGGAGCCGCCATTTTTGATGTGTGTTGTGACGCTGCCACGTCCTGCCTTTTTGGCGCCAATTCCGACAACAACCCATTGGTTGTTACCATTTTTGTGCATGTGAAAACGAAAATCAATCGGACATTCATCAATTTCGATCAGTCGTATTCCCTGTTGAACGACATATCCGCGAAGTTGTTTGCCGTGTCTTCCCTGAAGCATACGCATCAGACTGTTGAAGGACCCGAAGCGCAGGAGTGCATTACCGCCTTTTTTGCGATAACGTGCGAAATATCCACGTTTGGGTGAATAGGTCAGGCGATAGATCCCGTTCCCCAGACTTCCGGCAGTAGGTTTATAGTAGACAAACTGATGGCGTTCCAGCATTTCTTTCATCTGTTCCACCGACGGATTGGTAATCGATTCAGGGATATACCGTCCTGCTGTCGGTTCATTCTCCAGCAATGTATAGATATCCGACTTGTTGAAGAAGCTCCAGTTGAAGAACGGAATTTTCCGGCGAATAAATCGCTCCCGCAGTTGGTTAATCGCTGGTGAGAAGTCTGAACGGCGGCTCGGCAACCGGTTGTAGACGACATCGGGCAGAGGTACCGTTCTGCGGGTGAAGCTTCCGTTATCATTCAGAAAAAAACCGGATACGGTCTCGTTCTGCCAATTGATATCCCGGGGAGTAAAGGCATAGATATAGGATTTCCGGCTGCCTTCACGGAGTAACTGTTTGATGAAACCTGTACGGGAACCGAATGGATTCGTGCTTGTCGAAGGCCCATCGGAGAGTACGCCGATCAGTGGACCTAACTGGACTTCATCATTTTGCAAGTTACGGAGATAAATACTGCCCCGTTTGGGAACGTTCATCAGATTACGGATACCTGAGGCGAGATAGAGATGTTTACCTGCCTTTTTGATTGGTTTGATCGTCGCAGGCACCCGGTCACGCCCAAAGCGAAGGTTAACCGTTTTTTTGCCAGACAGGTTGAGGCTCTTCATTAAAGCGTTGGATACATAAACCACTTTATCCGGTTGCTTGGTGAAATGCAGATTGCAAAAGGTCAAACTCATGATTTATCCTCCTATCCTGAAAAGATCCTTGTGCTCCATGGCAAGCGGGCGCTGCGGGCCTCAGCCGCCGTGAATTGGGATGGGTTTCAGGCCAGCTTTGCTGGATGTATTCGGCATTTTCATTGGACGAATGACGTCCGTGAGAACATGTTGTTGCAACAGATAACGGGCATAGGCAAGCGGCTGAGTATACGTCATGGCATGCATGCGTCGGTCGCCCGCTTCTGCGAATGAGGTGCGGCCTGGTTTGGAATTGACTTCGATTAGCCAGAGTTGGCCCTCTGCATCTGCTCCAAAATCAAGCCCCAATTCGGCTAGCCTGCCGAAACGACTCTCCAGCAGGGTGGGGATAAGAGCGGCAGTCTGCCGGATGCTCTTGAGCAGAGCTTCTGTGCGTACCGTTCCATAACGCTGGAGCAGATAGGCGTGGGCAGGGTAGGCTCTACCCCCTCCGTGAAGATTGGACGTGAGGGAACCCTCGGGTCCTTCTCGCACCATACATCCTGTCAACGTCCAGCGACCTTGCCCGTTCTTTTGCATTAAAGCCCGTATGTCGAACGCTCTTCCTAGATGGCTAAGCTCCAGATAGGGCTGCACGATCATCTTGTGCTCAGCCTGATGTACTGCCAGCCAGGAAGATACGGCCTGCGTGTGATTGAAGGTGAGACAAAATTTTTCATTATCCGCGTTACGGCCCTCTACGATCCATGTTGTTGGCGTCGCTCCCCGAGACAGGCGAAAGGTATTCTTGCCATGAGTCCCTGATACAGGTTTGAAGAACAGTCCCATGGGCCAACGTTCCAACCATGTTTCCCAGGGGATATGCAATCCGATCCGGGTTGTCGGTGCAAGTTTTGCCCGCAATTCAGGATTTCGGGACAACACACGGTGCACTTCCCATTTTCCTGGCAGGGAAGCAGACCAATAACGGTGCTGATCTGTGCCATTGGTCGATATCCGTTCTTTAAGCTGTTCTCTGACGTTCCTGGGTAGAGGGCGAAGACAACGGTCCATGATGAGGTTGACTCCAGGAACAGGGATCTTCTTCCACTTTCCTTGATGATAGGCATATCCCCATTGCAGGGGAGAATGGGCTGCATCAACCGATATCGGGATCACAATAACCTGAAGGGCATATCGCATACTCCCCAGACTGAGACGACGGCAGAAAAGTTCATCCGTGAAGGGAGGTGAGCCTTCGGTTGCACGTACCAGAATGGCCAGTGTTTTTGTCTGAGCTGATGGAAACATTACGCTGCACCTCTCCTCTATCAGATTTGTTTCCAATAGGAGATGACTTCTCAAAACCCGGCCAGGTACGTGGAGTATTCCAACATGGCTTTGACGGAAGGACGGATCTTGCTCTCACTCAATGGTGTATTGTCGTTCTTGGATGGTTTTGAGTTGACTTCGAGCAGCCATACGCGTCCAGTGGAGTCCAGAGCCAGATCAATACCAAGTTCTCCAAAGTGAGCAGGAATGGCACTTTCGATCCCTTTTGCGATATCCAGTGCTGCGGTGTGCAATCCTGCATATGCGGAAGCTTTGGCCGATCCGGACAACTGTGTTTTGGCAACGGCTTCCTTCACGGTGCTGAGACTTCCACCCCGTGCCAGATTGGATACGTAGTGACTCCCGCCTGCAATCCGGGCAACGATGGAGGTTACACTCCATTTACCGGTACGGTTTTTTTGCACGAGCGCACGGAAATCCACAGGTCTGCCACTGTGATCAATGAGAGTCAGCCCTTGCTGGATCTGGTAACGTGTTGTTTTCATTTTCCCAGACATACTGGCATACAGTTTATCCAAAGATGCATACGTTTGTTTCCGGGTACCCCCGACGCCAGTCGCCAGAGTCAGGAAACTTCCGTCCGTCTGACGTGAGACCCGGATGATGCCTTTGCCCAATGAACCGCGTACGGGCTTCAGAAATACAACCGGATGTCGGTTGCACATTGTCTTGAGCATGGAGGATGTCTTGAGTAAATGGGACTCGGGAAGAACTCGTTTAAGCGTTGAAATGGACTTGAGTGCGTCAAATACTTCGTTTTTGTCCAGAAACTTTTCATTGAAGGTTTGCGTGCCGTAGAGCGATTTTACTTCTTTCATAAAATGCTGTACGCTAGGTTTGTTCTCAAGCTTGCGGGACGTTAGCCGGTTATTGACGACGTCTGCTACAGGCAGAACAGTCTTTTTCCAGCCGTCATCATACACCCAGCCCTTCATATAACCCGTTACCGCTCCAATATCCTCCGGTGTGAAAAAGGATACATAGGCGCCTTGCTTACGGCAGGCGTTCACCAGTTCTTGACAGAACATCGTGATGGAGCCAAAGGGCCGATCGGGCTGATCGGGATAATCCTGGCTAACCAGTACACTGATGTAAGGTCCAAGGCGAAGCGTACGGCTGGCTGAACGATAGGATACCCTCAGGACCGAACGCGGAACAAGACCGGTCTTGCTGGCAACCGTTTGATTGATGCGCAGTCCGTCATACCTTGGTACCGGAATGACAGTGACTTCTCGGCGGAAAGAGCCAAATTGCAGCTGAAGCGGCCTTCCTGAAGGGATTTTAAGTGCCTTGAGCACCCCTTCGCCCAGCATGATGACGTCGTCCTGCAGGATGCCCGAGCCGGTAACCTGAATCGTTACTTTTTTAGTGGACATCACGGATCTCCTTCCGGGCGGCAACTTGATGTCTGATCTCGAAGTTGAACGGCATCTGAACATGGCATGTGCTTCATCATATGAGGACATATAACCCTTGGTGATTGACCCATATGGATTAAATGCATTTGATTCGGGGCGAGGTATCGAAGGCTTGTTTCAGATCGTCCTTGTTTGACAGGAGAGAAAAGCGTGTATTAACACGGATGAACAAACCAATCTGAGGAGGAATAATAGTGAACATTTATGACAAAGCCAATGATTTGGCCAAAGCACTAAGAGAAAGTAGCGAGGTGGAAGAGATTACTTCCGCGATGAAGCTGATTGAAACTGATCCGGATGCAAAAGCAATGCTGGATAACTTCCGTGATCAACAAATGGAATTGCAACAACGCATGATGAGCGGGGATATGCCAGCTCCGGATGAGATGGAGAAAATGGAAAAGCTGTTTGAAGTATTGAGCTTGAACCTGAACATCCGTCGTTTGTTTGATGCAGAGCGTCGCCTCAGTGTGATCATTGAAGACGTGAACAAAATTATCGCAGACAGTCTGGGTCATCTGTACGGTGGCGCTGAAGCGTAAATGCTTGTCTTGTTTTTTTACCTGAACCTTTCATATTAGCTGCTTATCGTTCATAGACTAGACATATAGAGTCGATCAAGAACGAAGGAGCTGTGAATGGTGAAGAGGTTGAAAAAAGCAAAACATGTGATCTATCTGCTTATCGCGTTGTCGATGCTGGTCATTGCACTGCCGCGGATTTCCTTTGCCGGAGGAATGGACTGGGTTAATATTTTTGGCATCGTATGGGTGCTGTTCTCTTTATTAATCGTTGGTGCACATCTGCATTTTATTCTCGGTGTGGATGAAGAAAAGAAACGTGCGCTGGAAGCCGTTCGGCGGGCGAAGCTGCGGCAGTGGGAAATGAAACTGCTGGACAAGCAGGAGCGGAGCAAGTCTGTATAAGGAATAGAATTGCATTCAGTATGCCAGGGCAGGGTCGACATTTTTTGTTTCTGCCTCTGGAATAAGACCGGAATCCCTTTCACATCAGGGGGTCCGGTCTTTTTGGTACATATAAGATTATGGATCAATCGGATGATTGAATTCAAGCGGTGGATTTCCCTAGGAGAATAGGGTAGGAGATGGGGTTATTTTCCTAAGGGCGTGTTATAATAGATACAGTATAGTACAGATGCATCTTCGGGGGTGGTACAGATGGACGGACAAGAAGAGAACGTAACGAAGCATGAACAGTTACTTCAACATATTGAACAACTGAAGGTTGGCAGTAAAATATCGGTACGTGGACTTGCACGGGAGCTAGGCGTAAGTGAAGGTACAGCTTATCGTGCGGTGAAAGAGGCGGAGAACTTCGGGCTGGTCGTGACCAAGGAACGAATTGGGACCGTGCGGATCGAGAAGAGACCCCGGGGCATGTCGGAACAGTTGACCTTTGCGGATGTCGTGACCATTGTGGAGGGCCATGTGTTGGGCGGAAACGACGGCCTCGCCAAACCGCTGCACAAGTATGTGATCGGTGCGATGAAAGAACAGGCGATGGCCCGTTATATTGACGCTGGGAGTTTGCTGATTGTAGGTAACCGGGAGGACGCTCATTCCCTTGCCCTCGAACAGGGAGCGGGCGTGTTGATTACAGGTGGTTTCGGGACAAGTCGTGAAGTAAGAATTATGGCTGATGAGCTTGGGCTACCGATTATTTCATCCAGACATGATACGTTCACGGTGGCTTCAATGATTAACCGTGCGATCTTCGACCGGCTGATTAAGAAAAAAATTATGCTTGTTGAGGATATTATCGGTCAGAAACCTCGCTTACAGGTGCTGAAGGTCACCAGTTCAGCCGCAGATTTTCATATGCTGGTGTCGGAGACGGGTGAACACCGCTTCCCGGTCGTGGATGAATGGAACCGGGTCATTGGCATTGTGAGTCTGAAGGATGTCAGTGAGCTTACGGCAGATCAGAGTATTGAGAAATGTGTGATACGCCGCCCGATTACGGCCTCATTGCAGACTTCACTCGCTTCAGCAGCCCAGATTATGACCTGGGAAGGCATCGATTTTCTGCCAATCGTGGATCGGAACCGCAAACTGATTGCGTCCGTCACGCGTAAGGAAGTGCTGCAGGCCATGCGGGATGCACAGAAGCAGCCCCAACTGGGCGAGACGTTTGATCATCTGATCTGGAATGGGTTTGCTGAGGAACGCGGAGAACAGAACGAACTGTTATTTCACGGATTCATCATTCCCCAGATGGCGACGGACCTGGGTACAATCTCGGAAGGTGTTCTGCTGAATGTGATGACACAGGCGGGCAGGCGGGCAGCCTGGGATGTGACGGGAAACGACCATGTGGTGGATAATGTGACGACTTATTTTGTTCGGCCGGTACAGATTGAGGACCAGATTCTGGTTCGACCGGTTATTCTGGAAACGAGCCGTCGTACATGCAAGATGGACATTGTAGTTACTCGTGAAGGCAGTGTGGTATGCAAAGCGGTGATGACATTGCAATCCATTGACCATGCCTAGTCGAACGAATGATTCTAATAATAGACCAAGAGAGTACTCCCTGATCGAGAAGCACTTCTGAGTTCCGCTGAAATCGCGGTTCAGGCTTCGCTCGATGTAGGGCAGTACTCTCTTTTTGCAGATACAATGATTGTACTTCACAATATCATGCAGATTGTCCGGAGGTTTTACCCGATCCATTACTGGACCGTTGTTGAAGTCTGGCATAGTAACTGCGGTTACGTATTCCGGCGAATACATTGTATGCACCCATAATTAGAAAAAGCGCTTCCACAACCACAGATAACGTGGAACCCGTGAAGACAAACATCAGGATTAGCGCAAGCACGATGAGCATGCCACCCATCCAGATATTCGTCCAGGAGCGGTAAAGACCAGCGCTGGCAGCATCCGAGGTTCTGCGTGAATGAATGCTGTTCAGCGCGGCAAAGACCATGGCAACAGCAAAGATAGCGATCAGAGCATATTTGAGTACATCGATGAACACCAAGACGCAGCTCCTTTTCTGGAAAGCATTTACTGCCCTTATTGTATCATGCAGCGATGAAGACAAGCGCAGTTTTTTTGCTATTACGCAGGAACGTGCATGCGAATCTGTACCCAGACTTGCAGTACGCCTTCCATAACCAGCATTGTTTTGACCTGAACGGTGTACTCTTTTTCCCTGACAGAATACACTTTCTGATTCAGCATAATTCGCGTCATTTTGCTATACTCGTCGATGTTGAATACATCTCTGCCCCGCAGTACCTCAAGTTCGTCCCCTAGTTTCTGTAACATCACTTTCAGAGAAGCCTCGTCCGGCCCCTTATCCGATTCTTCAGCACGGACCTTGATTTCCTTGATAACGGTTTGGCGTTTACTGTATTTTTTCAGCGTTTTGATATCCTCCTCATTCTGATGCAGCTGAAGCTGCAGCTCCTGATTGTTCAGCCACAACGCATTGTAACTCAGGTGAAATACACCGTTGTAGACGACACATCCAGCGATCATTCCCAGAACAAATACAGCGGTCATTCGCATCAGCGGGCGGTAACGGGAGAATGGCGGAATTCTCATGAACGCTGTTCCTGTTTCATATTAGCTCCGGCCTCCGCCGCACACCCATTTCACGAGTTCCGTTCCCATATGCGCGCCCATAAAAGCAGAGATCAGATACAGGATTTGTTTGACCGCCGGAGACAGGTTACCATCCAGGAAATTGCTCTCGATGACACGCATGGGATCTATTGTGCCGCCAACGGCAGCTGCGAGTGCCCATATCTTTATTTTTCCGGAAATATCGAGCATCGTCTGTGTTGGAGGCTGAAGCGAGATCACCGCTCCGATCCCTCCGATCATCGCGCCGCCCAGCACGATCCCAAACGCAATAAAGAAATCAAGAATGGCTTTGGACAAAAATGTGCTCATTGGCAACACCCCTTTCAGACCCAGCAGCACACCTCCTGTCTTCGGTCTGTCACAGGGGGAGCGGCTTGTACTTCTATTGTATGGGCGTGCCCCCGAACGTTATGATAAAATAGAATAATAAAGTCTCCTTTTAAGAGGTTGTCACGAATTTTAATAGGTGATTCCATTTTTTTATTTATTTAATTCATATATATGAGAGAGATAGGGCAGTAGACGGATCAGAAGATCGATGCTGCGACTATCTGCGGCGAAAGGAAGAAAAAACATGAGTTCTTTTGTGCATTTGCACGTTCACAGCGAATACAGTTTGCTGGACGGCGCTGCGCGTATTCCGGATCTCGTGAATAAGGCTGCAGATCTTGGAATGACAACACTCGCACTGACCGACCATGGCGTGATGTATGGTGCAATTCCTTTTTATAAAGCATGTATGGAACGAGGCATTAAGCCGATTATAGGTTGCGAGGCATACATGACAGCAGGGTCCCGTAAAGAGCGGGGAAGTCGCAAGGATCAACCGATTCATCATTTGATTTTGCTGGCGAAAAACATGACGGGTTACCGTAATCTGATGAAATTATGCTCGATTGGACATCTCGAAGGTTTTCATTACAAACCACGTGTAGATATGGAAAGCTTGGCTGCCCATCACGAGGGCATTATCTGCCTCAGTGCATGTCTGGGCGGTGAAGTACCACAGCATCTGCTGCATGGACGAGAAGAAGAGGCAAGACGTGCGGCGTTACGCTACAAAAATATCTTTGGTGCCGACTTCTATCTGGAACTTCAGGATCATGGGCTTTCCGAGCAAAAAAGGGTAAATCCGCAGTTGATCAAACTAGCTGCTGAGCTTGAGATTCCACTTGTAGCGACCAATGATGCGCATTATCTGTCGGAAGAGGATGCAGAGCTTCAGGATGTGCTGATCTGTATCGGAACAGGCAAGACCGTAGATGACGAGACTCGGCTTCGGATTGGAACCAACCAGCTCTATCTGAAAAGTGAAGAAGAGATGGCTCGTTTGTTTCCTCATGTGCCCGAGGCTCTGGCCAACACCGTCCGCATTGCGGAGTCTTGTGAATTGGAGCTGGAATTCGGCAAATCGATTTTGCCGGAATACAGACCACTTCCCGATGGACTCAGCCCTTCGGCGTATCTTCGTCAGCTGTGCGAAGAAGGAATGGAGGAGCGTTATGCGCAGTCCACACGTTGGACAGACGCGCAGCTTCGATCCGAACTCGAACAACGCCTGGCGTATGAACTGGGTGTGATCGACAGCATGGGGTTCTCGGATTATTTTTTGATTGTCTGGGATTTTATCGCCTATGCGCATAAGCAAGGCATTGTTACTGGACCAGGCCGTGGCTCCTCGGCAGGTAGTCTGGTAGCGTACACGTTGCACATCACCGATGTTGATCCGATGAAATACAACCTGCTCTTTGAACGATTCCTGAATCCTGAGCGGATCTCCATGCCGGATATTGATATTGACTTCAGCGATGAGCGGCGGGATGAGGTCATTGATTATGTGTCGCATAAATATGGCAAAGCCCATGTCGCCCAGATTATCACGTTTGGAACGATGGCTGCACGGGCAGCTGTGCGTGATGTTGGGCGAGCACTGAATGTGCCTTATGGCGAAGTGGACAAGGCTGCGAAGCTGATTCCAGCGCAGCTCGGCATTAACATAGAGCGCGCCATGGAAGCTACGCCTGAATTGAAGGCGCTGTATGAAACCAAGCCGAAAACGCGTGAACTGCTGGATATGGCGATGAAGGTCGAAGGTATGCCACGTCATGCTTCGACGCATGCAGCGGGAGTGGTTATTTCCCGCGATCCGCTGACCGATGCGGTGCCGCTTCAGGAGGGCAGTGAAGGGACAGCGTTAACCCAGTATTCCATGGAAAACCTGGAGTCTATTGGGTTACTTAAGATGGACTTTTTGGGTCTGCGTACCCTCTCGATCATTGAGCGATGTGTGCGCTGGATTGGGGAACATGGAGAAATTCCGGATTTCCGCCTTATCCCCGATGATGATCCGTTAACGTACGAGATGCTTGGGCGAGGGGACACGATGGGCATATTCCAACTGGAATCTGCCGGGGTACGCCGTGTGCTGAAAGAGATGAAGCCAAGTAGTTTTGAAGATGTAATCTCTGTACTTGCCTTGTACCGTCCGGGTCCGATGGAGTTCATATCGAAATACATTCAGGGCAAGCATGGACAGATCGAGGTGGATTACCCGCACGTGGATCTGGAGCCTATCCTGAAAGATACGTACGGGATCATTGTGTATCAGGAACAGATCATGCAGATTGCTTCACGGATGGCGGGTTTCTCGCTGGGTGAAGCGGATTTGCTTCGCAGAGCGGTCTCCAAGAAGAAACGGGAAGTGCTGGATCTGGAGCGTGGACACTTTGTACAGGGCAGTCTGAAACAAGGGTATAGCGAAGAAGAGGCAGACCTGGTCTATGATATGATCGTCAAGTTTGCCAACTATGGCTTCCCGCGTGCTCATGCCGCGGCATATGGTGTGCTCGCGTTCCAGACGGCTTATCTGAAGGCGCATTATCCGGTGCATTTTATGGCATCCATGCTGACAGCTGTGATGGGCAGCCATCGGAAAGTGGCAGAGTACGTGGTGGAGTGTCGACGTATGGACATGGAGGTGCTTCCGCCGGATGTGAATGAGAGCGGTATTCTGTTTACGCCTGTATTTGTGCCGTCCGGCAGCGCAGGAAACGGGGATCAGGGTTCATCCAAGCAGACTGCGGGAGCAGATGCAGAGAGTGATAACCTAAGCTCTGACGAAGAACATGCCGGTAACGGTAACGGAAGTTCGTTTGACGAACATTCCCTTCATGAGCATGATGGGTATTCGGGACAAGCCGAATATGGTGAAGCACCTCTGCCGGATGATCCCGGTCCTGGACCGGAAGAGGGCAGTGGCGGATATGAGTGGCAAGCAGCGACATCCATGCCTGAGGCATCCGACAACCGGAAGGAACCGGGATTGGTGACGGCTGCTTCAACGGAAAATGGTAATGACCAGGGGCAAGAAGCATCTTCTTCGCACACAGAGCAAGGTGAACTGTCCTCTGTGGAGAAAAACGATGCAGTGTCTAATGCAAATGAGGATAAGGATGATGATAAGGAAAAATTAACGGGTGCAATACGATTTGGTCTGGCCGCTGTGAAAAATGTCGGTACCCAGGCGATGGAAAGCATCATGATCGTAAGGCAGGAGAGACCATTCGACAGTTTGCTCGATTTTTGTCGTCGTGTGGACTTACGTGTTTGCAACAAACGTGTGATTGAATCGCTGATTCAGGCAGGAGCTTTTGACTCATTGCCTGGACACCGGGCCCAATTGCTGGCGATGCTGGATGAGACGGTTGAAGCCGCACTGAAATGGCGTAAGGAACGTGAGGATCTGCAGATTCAATTGTTCGATTTCGTTGAGACGCCGAACTGGGAGATCGAATATCCGGAAATTCCCCCTTATTCCTCAGGGCAGCAACTGGAGCTAGAGCGTGAGTTGTTAGGTTTGTATCTTTCCGGGCATCCGCTGGATGACTATGAAGATGTGCTGGAATCGAGTGGGGCTGACCGGATCATGGAGCTGACCGAGGCGGCTGACGACACGATGACCGTCGCTGCGGGAATGGTTGTGTCCGTGAAGTCGATTACGACGAAACAGGGCAAAGCCATGGCGTTCATGGAGCTGGAAGACCAGATTGAACGCTGCGAAGTGGTTCTCTTTCCCGAGGTATGGCGGCGTAGCCAGCAGCATGTCGGGAAAGGCGAACTGCTCGTCGTGCGTGCCAAAGTGCAGCAGCAGGACGAAGGGTTTAAGCTGCTGGCTGAGGAAGTGGCGCCGTTGTCTCCGGCGGCACTGGAACAGCAGCTGCGCAGCCGTGACCGGCGTGGCAAGCCCGGCAGCGGCAGCTCTTCGCGCCCGGCGCAGGCGGCTTCGCCACGTCGGCCAGCGGGCGCAGGAGCCGAAGCGCAGCGCAGCAGCGCAGGCGGGGAGGCTCCCGCTATGCGTAGCAGCGGGAGCCAAGGCTCGGCAGCGACGCGCAGCGATGCGGCGGGTACGGGCGCAGCCACGGCGGCGGCTTCCCGTGCCGGCGGTGCCGCAGAGGCGGCTGGCAGCCCGGAGCAGAGCCGCGGACCGCGGGCGGTGGAGCAGCGAGTGTTCGTGAAGATCGCCCCGCATGCGGAGAAGCCCGAGCTTCTGGCACGTCTGAAGCAGCTGCTTCAGGAGCATCCCGGACCTGTGGCGACGGTGCTCTTCTATGAGCAGCAACAGAAGCTGCTTGCGCTGAGTGATGCCTATCGGATCAAGCCATCACCAGCCCTGTTCTCCGGTATGGAGAAGATGCTGGGTGAGGGCACGGTCAAAATTAAATAAAAAGCGGTCCCTCAAATGAGTGATAGCTCTTATTCCCATAATATGAAACCTGTTTGGCTAAATGCTGAACAGGTTTTTTGGTGATTGTTTTAGCGTGGTTCCCTGACGTAATGGTTTAATCATTCGAATTGCAGACCAGCTACAGGCCAGAGCTGAATGTACAATCCTATATCATGTCCAGGATGTTACTGGCCTCAACTATCCGCACATTTTATGAACATTTTAACAGGTAGCTGCATACACTTGAGAACACCGAAGGACCTTGCGGTCCTCGGGGGATTGATGCGGGAGGTCGAGATATGTCATATGAAATCGTAGAAGCCATGCTGGCCCGGCGGGGTGTACGGATTGATGCCATCGCAGCAATTGTATACCGTCTGCAAAAAGGGTACCACCCCGAACTGACCTTGGACGACTGTGTAACCAGCGTGAAATCCGTTCTGCAGAAACGAGAGGTGCAATATACGCTCTATACCGGTATTGCTCTCGACGAACTTGCAGAGAAAAAACTCTTGCCCCAACCGTTACAGGCTATTATGGAAGCGGATGAATCCCTGTATGGAGTGGACGAGACTCTGGCCCTCGGCATTACTCATGTGTATGGTATGATCGGTTTAACCAGTTTTGGTTATCTGGATAAAGAAAAAATAGGTGTTATTCATGATCTGAACGAACACGCAACAGCCATTCATGTCTTTTTGGATGATCTGGTCGCAGGGGTGGCGGCTGCCGCTTCTGCCCGGATTGCACACAAAAATATTAAAGCCAAAAAATACCCCTCAGACCTGTAACCTCCTGCATTTCCATGCTTATATGCTGTTGTCACTCCAATGGCTCATATGAAGTCATCAAGGGCGGCTGAGGCTGCCCTGATAGGCTTGATGCTGCTTATCGAAGGGGATGAACAATAAGATTTCGTCAACCATATGAGTTATTCGTGGGGGACAAACGTCCCTCATGATCCCGAATTCTCCCCAAAGGTCCCGAACCCTTTCTTGCAGAAAAAAAGTGAGGTATGTTATCATTAGTCCAATATACGGGCTCTGAACATTAGCTTAGGGGGCGGACAAGGCATGTGGACGGTGATTTACATTGCGCCGACAGCAAAGGTTGCGGACAAGATCAAGACCAAGCTTTCGGAAGAAGGTTTTCTGGTACAGACCCGTCCCATCAGTTTATCCAAGCAGCAATTTGAGATTCGCGTCCCTTCTGGGGAATTGGAAGAGGTCCAGGAAGTGTTGAATTCTATTCTGCATTCCTGATTCGTTCGACATCGACGTGCCTTGGCAGATGAAGAAGTACCATCGGTACATAAGGGACTAATCGCGTAAGCGGAGAGAGGAATCGACTTGCATGTATTGTATGCTGCTGTCCTTCCTTCTTTTTTTGTTAGGACAAGGACCGACCTGGTTGCTCCCGGAGACCCTACCAAGATAGATTCAAACATCGGCGCAACAATCTTTCGGTTATTGCAGGTAACATCAATCGTGCTGACAGAAGCCGCTGATCCTTGCCCTGTACCGGCGGATTTTTTTGTTGTGAATGCTGGACAAGGCCCATGGCAGCGTGTGGGTCGTAAGCGGTTTACCGTAGCACGCGGATGAAGCTGCCCCAAGCAGCGCACTGCAGGTTGCGGCCATCAAATCAACGGCTGGAGAGGTGTAGTTGTGTTCAAAGATATATTCCAGAAGAAACGGAAGTACGCTACCATACCTTCCGAGCGTGCACTTCCCGGCGAAGGCCAGGAAGTCCTAGAACGCCCAAAACGTGAAATACCTGAAGGGCTTATGAACAAGTGCAGCAAATGCGGCACCATTCAATATAGCAAGGAATTGGAGAAAAATCTGAAAGTATGTCCTGCTTGCGGTTACCATATGCGCCTTAACGCTATGGAGCGCATTGCTATGGTACTTGATGATCAAGGGTTTGTTGAGTTTGACGCTGATATGATATCGGTTGATCCACTTGGCTTTCCCGGATATAGCAACAAACTGGAACAACAGCGCCTGAAATCGGGTCTTAAGGAAGCGGTAATTACGGGGGAAGGAACTATTGATGGCCTGCCTGTAGTTGTGGCTGTTATGAGTTTTGATTTCTTCACAGGTAGCATGGGTTCGGTTGTAGGGGAGAAAATCACCCGTGCCATTGAACATGCAACAGAGAAACGCTTGCCATTGATTATTTTCTCCACATCAGGTGGTGCACGGATGCAGGAGAGTATTCTCAGTCTTATGCAAATGGCCAAAACAAGCGCAGCTTTATCCCGTTTGGATGAACAGGGCGGGCTGTACATTTCGGTCATTACGGACCCAACGACTGGTGGAGTCTCGGCAAGTTTTGCGAGTCTGGGCGATATTAATATTGCCGAACCTGGCGCTGTATTTGGTTTTGCCGGCAGAATCGTTATCGAACAGACGATCCGTCAGAAGTTGCCTGATGATTTCCAGACGGCTGAATTTAATATGCAACACGGTCAATTGGACATGGTTGTACACCGGAAAGAACTACGGGCCACTCTTGGCAAGCTTCTGGATATGCATAGTGAAAAAGGAGGGGTCTAAATGGCGGGTGAGTTGCCATATGAAGCGCCTCTGGTTGAGATGCGCAAAAAGATTGATGAACTCGTACAGTTTGGACAGGAAAAAGGCATCGACTTCACGGACGAGATTGCCCGCCTGGAAGAACGTTACCATAGACTTGAAGAAGAGATCTACACTGGCATAACGGCAGCTCAGAAGATGCATCTGGCTCGTCATCAGCAGCGCCCAACGGCGCTGGACCTGATCCAGCTGATATTTACGGACTTCATTGAGCTGCACGGTGACCGCATGTTCGGAGACGATCTTGCGGTTGTTGGTGGGCTTGCCAAGTTGAATGGAAAGACAGTAACGGTAATTGGACAACAGCGGGGGAAAGATACGAAGGATAACATCGCCCGCTTTTTCGGGAGCGCTCATCCGGAAGGTTTCCGAAAAGGGCTGCGTCTGATGAAACAAGCGAACAAATTTGGCCGTCCTATTATTACGTTTATTGATACTAAAGGGGCGTATCCGGGTAATACTGCAGAAGAGAGAGGTCAATCGGAAGCTATTGCTCGCAACCTGATGGAAATGGCGAAACTTTCGGTCCCTGTTATTGTTGTGGTCATCGGCGAAGGTGGAAGCGGCGGTGCCCTCGCTATGGCTGTGGGTAATCGTGTGTTGATGCTGGAACATGCGATCTATTCTGCGATCTCTCCGAACGGGGCTGCTTCGATTCTCTGGAAAGATGCATCCAAGGCAGATCAGGCGGCTGAAGCGATGAAAATAACAGCCAAAGACCTCCTAGAGATGGAAGTCATTGAAGATATTATCCCTGAGCCACGCGGCGGTGCTCATCGGGATTATGAAGCGTCTGCTGCTTTCATCAGCGAAGCTTTGGTCCGTCATCTCGACGAGATGAAGGGTTGGAGCGGGGATCAGCTGAAACAGGATCGTTATGAGAAATTCCGTAAAATTGGATCGGTCACGTTTGAACCTCAAGCGCCCATTGAAGCCCCTCAAGAGCCTGTAGAAGTCGATGTGGCGAGTAATTTGTCGGGAAATGCTGAATAATGTGACGAATTTCCTATACAAATGAGTAAAAGTATAGTAAATTTAATAGTTGGAAAAAGAAAAATAGATAAAGAGATATACCTTTAAAATCGGAGGAAACCCAAAATGCGCAAAACGAAAATTGTATGTACCATTGGTCCATCCAGTGAATCTCTGGAGAACACCAAAAAATTGATTATGGCCGGTATGAATGTGGCCCGTCTGAACTTCTCCCACGGTGATTTCGATGAGCACGGCGGACGGATCATTGCGATTCGCCAAGCATGCGAAGAGTTGAACAAAACAGTAGCGATCCTGCTGGACACCAAAGGACCGGAAATTCGGACAGGTAAACTCGAAGTTGAGCCGATTGAATTGGTTCAAGACGAGTACATCACTTTGACAACAGAAGAAATTCTGGGCACCAAAGAACGTCTTTCCATTACGTATACAGATCTTCCGAATGATGTTGAACCGGGATCTACAATTCTGATCGACGACGGTCTGATCGGACTGACTGTGGTGGAAGTGCAAGGCACCGAGATCAAATGCCGTATCGTTAACGGCGGATCGATCAAAAGTAAAAAAGGTGTTAACGTTCCGGGCGTTGCCATTTCTCTGCCGGGTATCACTGAAAAAGACGCTAACGATATCGTATTCGGTATTGAGCAAGGTGTCGATTTCATCGCGGCTTCTTTTGTTCGTAAAGCGAGTGACGTACTTGAGATTCGTGAATTGCTCGAAAAACACAATGCTGGACATATCCAAATCATCTCCAAAATCGAAAACCAACAAGGTGTCGACAACCTCGATGAAATCCTTGAAGTGTCTGACGGCCTGATGGTTGCTCGTGGAGACCTGGGTGTTGAGATTCCTGCGGAAGAAGTACCATTGGTACAAAAACGCATGATCCAAAAATGTAATGTTGCAGGTAAACCGGTTATCACAGCTACACAAATGCTGGATTCCATGCAGCGTAACCCGCGTCCAACACGTGCGGAAGCAAGTGACGTGGCGAATGCGATCTTCGACGGTACGGACGCAATCATGTTGTCCGGTGAGACAGCTGCGGGTAAATACCCAGTTGAATCCGTTCTGACCATGTCCCGTATTGCTGAAAAAGCAGAATCTGCTCTGCCTTACCAAGAGCTGTACCTGAAACAACGTGTTGCTCAACAAACAACCGTTACAGAAGCAATCAGCCAATCTGTTGCCCTCCAAGCTCAAGATTTGAACGCGAAAGCGATCATTACTTCGACTGAATCAGGACACACTGCACGCATGATTTCCAAGTATCGTCCAGAATCTCCAATCATCGCTGTGACAACGGAAGACAGAACTTCCCGTCGTTTGGCTCTGGCTTGGGGTGTAACTCCTGTCAAAGGAAGACTGGTTGATTCCACGGATGCTTTGTTCGAAAATGCAATTGAAGGCGGCGTAAAATCCGGACTTGTTAAAGAAGGAGACCTCGTTGTGATCACAGCAGGTGTACCTTTGGGACGTTCCGGTTCTACGAACCTGATTAAAGTAAGCCAAATTCCAAACAACGCTTAATTGCGTTTTGGATGGAAAAGCATCAGGAAAGAAGCAATGGGGCGTTATTGTCCCGTTGCTTTTTTTCCATCTTAATGACACTTTACAGGGATGTAACACGTATGAATGGTAGAGCGAAGGAGGCCGATAACGTGCAAGAACAGATCAACGGTAGCTGGTATGCGGCACGTCTTCGTGTACGCTATCAAGAAAGTGACCAGATGGGCGTGGTCTATCACGCGAACTATTTGAACTGGTTTGAAATCGGTCGCACTGAGATGATTCGCCAAATGGGGTATACATATCGTAAAATGGAGGAACAGGGGTTACTGCTTCCCGTAACCGGACTGGATGTGAAGTATCACAAACCTGCCCGATATGATGATGAGATTATCATTTTCACCCGTATTGCTGCATTTAGTGGTCTGCGACTGAACTATGAGTACGACATAAGGCGCATGTCTGAAGAACCTGATGAGCATATGGCGATTGGAGAACGGGTATGGTCAGCTGATGAATCACTCCCCGGTGAACGGCTGGTTACAGGTTCTACCCAGCATGTATGGGTGAATGGAGACTGGAAGCCGGTTCGGCTGGATAAGGCAGCCTCTGAGCTATACAGCGCGCTTGAAAAGGTGTGGCTTTCGGGAAAGGGGTAATACGTCAATGCGAAAATGGATGTGGGCTTTACTATTAATCATTCCGGTGATAGAATTATTTGGTTTCATTCTGATGAGTGACTGGATTGGAGCCGGAAAGACATTGCTTCTCATGATTCTCACGTCCTTGATTGGTATAGCAATGTTGCAGTTTGAAGGGCGAAAAGTACTTGTGGACGCCAAATCCGAGATGGAGCGCGGCAAGGTACCTGGAAGAAAAATGGTTGATGGTCTTTTTATTTTTGTCGGTGGTTTCTTGCTTTTGATTCCAGGCTTTGTAACGGATCTGATCGGGTTTACACTAGTGTTTCCGTTAACACGTCCGGTATACCGTCTGTTCTTCCTGGGTTGGCTGGAGAAAAAAATGAAAAGTGGCAACATCACGTTCTATCGTCGTCCGAAATGAGGACCTAGTTGTTATGCAAAAAAGGCTCCGCTCAGCAGATAATTTCTGTTGAGCGAAGCTTTTTTCTATTTTTCCTGCGTGCTCATATGGTCATGCCTCATCGGACACGTCCGTTGATGATGTATGTTCTGAGGTCGCGTAATACGTTAGCTCGATTGAATGCATCGAGGATGACCAGACTGACAGGACCAATAATCAAACCCAGAACGCCGAACAGCTTCAAACCTACGAACATGCCAACCAGCGTGGCGAGCGGGTCGAGTCCTACACTGCTGGCAAGTACCTTGGGTTCAATAATCTGACGGGCGATCAGCAAAATAAGATAGATAACACTAATGCCAATCCCCAGATACAGATCCCCATTCATAAACAGGTATGCTGCCCAAGGCACCATGACCAGACCAACACCCAGATAAGGAAGCAGATCGACCAAGCCAATCATCAGAGCGATGGTGAAGGCTGAATTGACTTGCAGTATAAGCAGTCCAATCATGACGAATAGTGCTGTAATTGAGATCATGATCAATTGTGCTCTTGCGTATCCGAATAGTGCCTTCTTAAGGTCAGTCCATATGTCGGATATCGGCTTGCGAATGGAAGAGGGTACCCAACCTGAGACGGTGATGCTGTGCCGGGTCCAACTTTTGCTAATGAAGAACGTAGATAATAGAACAACGATTAATACTGCGCCCATGTTAGGTAGGGAGGTCAGCAGACTTAGAATCATGTTGAAAAATCCGGTGACCAGATCTGTCACGGCTGTACCCACCGTTTCCGTCGTTTTACTAATATTGCTGTTGATGGTTTCCTGGTAGTTCGGATTTTCCTTGTAAAACTCATTGATCTGCGCAATCAAACTCTGAATCGTGTCATTCTGAGTCCAGCGCACAAACGTGTCTTTGATCTCATCAACGTGGAGATCGAAGCTTGTCGTCAGTGAAATGACTTCTTTCACCATACGGGTAATAGCCGCAGACAGGACCACCGCAATGGCTCCAAAATAAAGGATCAATGAAAGAGTCACAGCCAGCCAGCGGGGGAATCGTGCTCGATGCTGAAGCAGCTTCACCAATGGATTCATGGCGTAAGCGATAATCCAGGCGATCGCAAAAGGGTATAAGAGCGGAAACAGTAAGTATATGGAAACGGCGATCAGAACGGTCGCAATAATCACCCATAAGCCGCGGAGCAGACGTTTCATTATAATTCTATCCAAGCATCAACTCTCCTTATTTCAATTAAGCCGACCTATGTATGATCCATGAAACAGTATTAGAAATAGATGGCTATCTTAATTAATATAGAGCATTTACAAGATTTTGAAACGCCGGGATGTTACCAGAAGCTGTTCAAAGGGGCTTTTGAACAGCTTCTACCCAAATCATTCTTTTGCCTAGAGTATGCCTCAGTATTACAGAATATAGCAACAGAAAGTTCTTCATACGACAGAATTGGTTAAAAAACATTAAATGTCAACCCTGTTTTTGTAAAGGCTTTCAAAAATGCTTTATCGGACCGATAAAGAAGTTTGATGTGCGAATGATCTCTCATCATGTTCACATAAACGACAAAATCCAGTATGATGTTATAAGTAAATACCGATTGACAGATAGGAAAACCGTATTTTGGATTATTTGGTAATTTCAAAATGAAAATGTTTACAAAAAGAGGATAGGTGCATTTTGGCACTTATATGACACTCTGGAATGGTTCCTGATTTCGCTTATTAAAGGAGAGATGTAATATGACAGCTACCAAAGGTCTGGAAGGCATCGTTGCAACAACCTCTTCGATCAGCTCTATTGTAGACGGTGTGCTTACATACCGTGGTTACGATATCGACGATTTGGCTGAACATGCCAGCTTTGAAGAAGTTGCCTATTTGTTGTGGTTTGGTAAATTGCCGTCAACAGATGAACTGAAATCCCTTCGCAAAAGCCTGAGCGATTACGCGCCGATTCCGAGCGAGTTGATTGCACAAATCCAATTGTATCCGAAAAACGTCAGCACCATGGCAGCACTTCGTTCCGCAATCTCAGCACTTGCACTGTATGACGAGCAAGCGGATGAGATGACAACGGAAGCGAATGAGAACAAAGCCGTTAAGTTGCAAGCACAGTTGCCAACGATTGTGGCAGCCATCGCCCGTATTCGTAAGGGCAAAGAACCTGTGGCTCCAAAAGAAGGCGCTTCCATCGCAGAGAACTTTTTATATATGATGACTGGTGAAGAACCATCCGAGACCGCAGTAAAAGCATTGGACCAAGCGCTTGTCCTACATGCGGATCACGAGTTGAACGCTTCGACATTTGCAGCCCGTGTAACGGTTGCGACACTGTCGGATATCTATTCCGGTGTAACTTCCGCCATTGGCGCACTGAAGGGACCACTGCATGGCGGTGCTAATGAAGCCGTTATGAAAATGTTGAATGAGATCGGTACGCCTGATCGTCTGGAAGCGGCAATTCAGGAAAAACTGAACAACCGTGAAAAGATCATGGGCTTTGGACATCGCGTATACAAAAACGGTGATCCACGTGCTAAACATCTGCAGAAGATGTCCAAAGAACTGGGCGAGCTGAACAATGACACACGCCTGTATGATATGTCTGTGAAGATCGAGGAACTGGTAACAGGACAAAAAGGACTGAAGCCAAACGTAGACTTCTATTCTGCTTCTGTATATACCCAACTGGAGATTCAACAGGAATTGTTTACGCCGATCTTTGCCATCAGCCGGGTGTCTGGTTGGACTGCGCACATTTTGGAACAGCTTGCGGACAATCGCATCATTCGTCCACGTGCGGAGTACACAGGCCCTACTGAACAGAAATACGTTTCTATTGAACTTCGCTAATAGACGCAAAACCAGTATAATAATAAGGACGAGGTGAAGGGTTGGAAAGCAGGGGCTTTACTTACTTGGGCTCTCAGGACCCTTCCTTCAACAAGACTAGTGGTATGATGAATACTGCATATACAAAACCTAGGAGGAATTTTAACTATGAAATTAGAAAAATTTGCTCACCCAACTGAAGGCGAAAAAATTCAAATTGATAACGGTACACTTCAAGTACCTAGTAACCCAATCATTCCATTTATCGAAGGTGACGGTACAGGCCGTGACATCTGGAAAGCTTCCAAACGTGTATTGGATGCAGCTGTTGAAAAAGCATACGATGGCAACAAAAAAATTGCATGGTATGAAGTGTTTGCTGGACAAAAAGCATTCGATACATACGGTGAGTGGTTGCCGAATGATACGCTTGAAGCCATTCGCGAGTATATCGTAGCAATCAAAGGACCATTGACTACGCCAATTGGTGGCGGTATCCGTTCTCTGAACGTAGCTTTGCGTCAAGAGCTTGACTTGTACACATGCCTGCGTCCTGTTCGTTATTTTGACGGTGTACCTTCTCCGGTAAAACGTCCTGAGCTGGTAGACATGGTCATTTTCCGTGAGAATACGGAAGATATCTATGCAGGAATCGAGTATGCTGAAGGTTCTGAAGAAGTGAAAAAAGTAATCCAGTTCTTGCAACAAGAGATGGGTGCTAACAAAATTCGCTTCCCTGAAACTTCCGGTATTGGTATTAAACCAGTTTCTTCCGAAGGTTCGAAACGTTTGGTACGTGCAGCAGTTCAGTACGCAATTGACCATAACCGTAAGACGGTTACATTGGTACACAAAGGTAATATCATGAAATTTACCGAAGGTGCCTTCAAAAACTGGGGATACGAAGTGGCTGAAGAAGAATTCGCTGACAAAGTATTCACATGGGCACAATACGACATCATCAAAGAAAACGAAGGTACAGATGCAGCGAATGCAGCACAAAAAGCCGCTGAAGATGCTGGTAAAATCATCGTG
Source organism: Paenibacillus sp. SZ31 (assembly GCF_012912005.1). Taxonomy (GTDB): domain Bacteria; phylum Bacillota; class Bacilli; order Paenibacillales; family Paenibacillaceae; genus Paenibacillus. The sequence continues at coordinate 511,249 of NZ_JABBEA010000001.1, read as the reverse complement.
AAAGATGCGATTGCCGATATCGCTCTGCAACAAGTATTGACTCGTCCAGGCGAGTTCGATGTAATCGCAACCCTGAACCTGAACGGTGACTATCTGTCCGATGCACTTGCTGCACAAGTTGGAGGAATTGGTATCGCTCCTGGAGCGAACATCAACTACGTAACAGGACATGCTATCTTCGAAGCGACTCACGGTACTGCACCTAAATACGCGGACAAAGATGTCGTGAACCCAGGTTCCGTTATTCTGTCCGGTGTAATGTTGCTTGAGCACTTGGGATGGCAGGAAGCCGCTAACCTGATCTACAAAGGTATGGAAACATCCATTAACAATAAAACAGTAACGTATGACTTCGCACGTCTGATGGACGGCGCTACTGAAGTGAAATGTTCTGAATTCGCTGATCAAATCATTAAAAACCTGTAAGGGGAGATGTGAATCTTGACTATTCAGCGCAAAAAAATCACAGTAGTCGGCGCCGGGTTTACCGGAGCTACGACCGCATTGATGCTTGCCCAAAAGGAACTCGGGGATGTTGTACTGGTTGATATTCCTCAACTGGAGAACCCGACGAAGGGGAAAGCACTCGATATGACGGAAGCAAGTCCGGTTCAAGGATTTGACAGTCATATCGTCGGTACTTCCAACTATGAAGATACTGCAGGTTCTGAGATTGTAATCATCACGGCGGGTATCGCCCGTAAACCGGGTATGAGCCGCGATGATCTGGTCAATACGAATGCGGGTATCGTGAAGTCCGTTTGTGAAAATGTGAAAAAATATTGCCCTGATTCCATCGTCATTATTCTAAGCAACCCGGTTGATGCGATGACTTATGCAGCTTATCAGACCCTGGGTTTTCCTAAAAACCGTGTTATCGGTCAGTCAGGTGTTCTGGATACAGCACGTTATTGTACCTTCATTGCGCAAGAGCTGAATGTATCTGTTGAAGACGTTCGTGGATTCGTTCTTGGTGGCCACGGAGACGATATGGTACCTCTCGTTCGATATTCAAGCGTAGGTGGCATTCCGATCGATACGCTGATTCCGGCAGACCGAATCGAATCCATCGTTCAGCGCACACGCGTTGGCGGTGGTGAAATTGTGAATCTGCTCGGTAACGGCAGTGCATATTATGCACCGGCGGCTTCACTCGTTCAGATGACCGAAGCGATTTTGAAGGACAAGAAACGCATCATTCCAGTGATCGCTTATCTTGAAGGTGAGTATGGCTACAATGATCTGTTCCTCGGTGTACCAACCATTCTAGGTGGTAACGGCATTGAGAAAATATTCGAACTTGAACTGACCGCAGAAGAAAAAGCAGGATTGGACAAATCAGCTGATTCGGTTCGCAACGTCATTTCGGTAGTAAACCTGTAAGTTTGAAAACTTTTTGAACAGAAACAGAGAGAAAACCTCCGGTAAACCCGGAGGTTTTCTTTTCTTTGGATAAGTTCCCCAGTATAATGGGATGTGATGTATAGCACACCGAAAATGTTGAGGAGGATGAAAATTTTGGGAATGATTATGTATCTGCTCCATATTGTTGGAGCGCTGGCGATGGGATTCTATTTGATTCTGCCATTCGTGGTCGGTAAAATCCGTACTTTGAATGCTGCAGCACAAGAGGGAGCATTTGCGTCGCTTCGTTCTTTGAACAAAGTCGCGCAATATGGACTTGTGATCCAACTTCTTACAGGCGGTTACCTGATGACAAAAGGTGAGTATTCTCATATCTGGATGGCTGTTGTTGTCGTTCTGCTCTTGGCTATTGCGGCTATTGGAGGAATTATGGGTAAACCGCTGCGGCTTGCTGCAGAAGGTGTGAAAAACAAGCGTGATGTAGGGGCAGAACAAAGCAAGATCCGTATGTTCAGTACACTTTTGGCTGTATTCTTGCTAATCATGGTGTACCTGATGGTGAATAGCCAGGTGATCTAAGCACGTTGTGCACGGTTAATTCATCATTAAGATATGTATTGATAGCGGTATCTTAAGCGTTTGCACACGTAATAAGGACAAGCTCGATGAGATGTAGATGGTCTTTACGTTAACAAATGAAAAACAGACAGCCTTTTGGGCTGTCTGTTTTAGTTGTTGCCATGATGAGGTCGACAGTCAGGGTATGTGAAATGGAGTTACAGAGATGGCTATCAAACATATCCCTAAACATATCCCATCAGACACGGTCTGTATTGGTTAGACTGTACTTACAGCATGTACACGAACTGCATTCCGACCATTGCGCTTGGACTCGTATAAGGCAGTGTCAGCGTCGCGTAACAAGGACTCCAGCGAATCCGCACCTCCATTATACTGAGCAATACCAAAGCTTGAGGTCAGCGTAATAGGGGCTCCCTGAACATCGAGCGGTTCATTCAACAAGGCAACTCTTAGTTGCTCTGCAAGTTTCTCGGCTTCCTGAAGTGAGGTATTCGGAAGAGCGATCACGAATTCTTCTCCTCCATAACGTGCGAACAACATCTCAGGGTTCAGGTAACGATTACAGACGGAGACAACATGAATGATGGCCTGATCGCCAACATCATGCCCGTACGTATCGTTGATGCGTTTAAAGTAATCAATATCAAATAATATAAATGAGGCAGGTTGCAGGTTAAGGTGAGCTTCACTTAAAATTTCCCGACCTTTATGCAAAAATTGAGTGCGATTATAAATTTTGGTCAGACCATCGAAATAAGCCAGTTGCTTCAGTTGTTCTTGCAAGAAACGTTGCTCCGTGATATCGATAAGCATAATCAGACTACCCACGGTCTGTGCATCCTTGTTAAAAACGTAAGATGTCCTGACCTGATAACATACGGTCTCTCCATTTAACTGCCAGTACAGATCCATTTGCAATCCTTCCCTGCCGTATTCAACCGGAAAAGTCTCTCCAGCGAGGTTAAGCCATATGTCATCCAAGGGTCGCCCAATCATGGTCGGATTAATCTCTGGCAACATGTCACGCATAGATCGGTTGTAATCGACCAGACGATTGGAGCTATCCAGTACGATAACACCTTCACGCATGCTCTCGAAAATACTGTCCTTGGCGATCGGCACGATGGTCAGGAGACGAGAGGATAGAATCGCCCAGATGTACATGGCAGATGTGATACACATGAGCACCGGTACAGGGTCCATCCCGCCTGGCGTCAAACCAAGCAAATACAGGAAAGCTGCGACCATGGGAATAATCTGTGAAGTAATCAGAGTAAGTAACTGACGACGATACATCTTCTTGGTATGTTTCCATTGCCCAATCAGAATGAGGCAGGCACACAACAAACAGGAGAACGTGAAGGCACCGTGTACAACATACCATTGGCCTACTGCGATATCCATCAGGGGTACGGGACTATCTTCTCTTAGCCATACTTTTTTATAAAAAAGATGATGAAAATCATTGGTTGCTACCATACATAGCGTAATGGAAGGGATTACAAACAGCGCGGCAGTTACCTTTTTGGATAACGTTCTTCCGGTATATTTTATCATCAGGATGAGACCAAGAGATGCGGAGAAGGGCATGCCTATATACTCCACGGTGGTCCAAAACTTCATTTGCTCCAGCGTGTTGCTGGCCAGCTCAATGGCATACCCGAAGGTATATATGGAGAGTGCTGCAGTGTAGAGAATGAATACTTTGGCACTTGGGATTTCGGATCTTCTGAAATAGGTATATAAACACAAAAAGACATTCAGCACGGCTGAAGTGGCTACAAGTGTTATATATGAATTAATGTGCGATTCCATTGTCAGGTCTCCATGTCAGGTTAGAATGATCAAGCCTGTAATGATAATTAAAGCATATCTGTATACTGTACATTGTACATCAGCCCAAGCAGCATAGGAATACACTTTGTATCATGAAGCAGTCTAATTTCGAATAAATTTCGAATTTTCGGTAAATCGATGAAGATCAAATATCTATGTCTTCTTTTTACAAAAGTCGGGATCAGTCTTCATACAACCATGATATTTTAGGATTAGCCCTGTATAGAGTTGAACGTAGTCCATATCGATATGTTTCCTGATGGATGGGAATGGTCACCATGTCATCTGTGATATGATAGACCGAGCAAGTTTACTTCGGGGGGACAGTCATATGAAAATGAGCAAACAAAATGCAGCACATTATATATGGGGCGGGAAGTGCGATGGTTGGCACCTCGTTCAAAATGAAACACTCAGCATTATTCATGAACGAATGCCTGCAGGAACGTCTGAAATCCGACATTATCATTCGATAAGCCGTCAGTTTTTTTTCATCCTCAGCGGTGAAGCCTGTATGGAGCTTAATGGAGAAACGTTCGTGCTCGAAACCCATGAAGGAATAGAGATCCCTCCGGGAGAGCCTCATCAGATGATGAACCGGAGCGACGAAGAAGTGGAATTTCTCGTTATTTCCAATCCTGGTACCCGTGGGGACCGAATTGAACTGGATTCATTGTAGCGTGAGTCATTAGATATTAATTAATCTGATCATAAAAGGAAGAGATAGATGAGACCGTTCCGAATTCGCCTTGCCATCATAATGATGGTGCTGATCGGTGTATCCGTCATTGTGGCTGGATATACGATGGGCAGAGTGTTTAAGACTACACATACTACCGCACTGGAGCAAACGATGGTGCGTGAAATTAATTTGCTCAAAGCAACCTTCCCATTCCATGATGCAAGTGATCCAACCTCGCAAGCAACACGAAAATATTATTCAGATCGAGCGCTGGAATTGGATCGTCTGACTGATTCGCGGGTAACCTTCATCAATAAAGACGGCACGGTCATCGGAGATTCCGAGAGTGATCCGGCATCGATGGATAACCACTTGAACCGGGAGGAGATTAATGGTGCTGTTGGGGATGGATACGGGCAGTCTATACGTTATAGTGAAACGTTAGGACAGGACATGCTGTACGTGGCACTACCTGTGAATTCGGATCAAAGTGACATGATTGAAATTCCGAGCGGCAAATTTGATGGCTACATCCGTCTATCCATGAGTTTGCAGGCTGTGGATCAGGGTCTTCAGCGTGGATGGATGATCATGTTTGCTGCACTTGGACTGCTGTTCCTGATTGTCGCGTTTGTCAGTTATCGGGTTGCACGCGGATTAACCTCTCCGATTGAGCATATTACGAAAGTGGCCCATCGAATTACCAAGCTGGAATACGATGCGAGAGTGGATGTCACGCGTAGAGATGAGATCGGACAGCTGGGGCTTGCGATAAACGGAATGGCAGACAGCTTGCAGTCTCAGCTGAAGACGATCCGTGACAATGAGGCGCTGTTACAGAGTGTCTTGGCGAATATGACCGGAGGCATTGTCATGATTGATGCAGGCCAATCCATTGCACTGGTTAATCGGGAAGCGGAGCGTATGCTGGGTATTCAGGCAGGTAAGGTTACAGGTAAGCCTTATATTGAACTGAAGAGACACTACGAGCTAACCCGCACCATTGAAGAGAGTGTTGCCCTCAAAGAACGGATGCATGAAGAAGTGAGTGTGTTCAACCCGGAGGAAAAACTGATTCGCATTGACGGGGTACCGATGTCCGAAGATGATGGTGGTTATCGGGGCATGTTGTTCCTTTTGCAGGACGTGACAGCGATCCGTCGACTGGAGTCGATGCGTAGTGAGTTTGTTGCGAATGTCTCTCACGAACTCAAGACACCTGTTGCTGCGGTCAAGGGGTTTGCCGAAACGTTGCTTAGTGGAGGGGTGCAGGATAAGGAGACGGAGCGCTCATTCCTGAAAATCATCTATGATGAGGGAGATCGACTGAACCGATTAATCGGGGATATTCTGGAGTTATCCAAAATTGAATCCAAACGTGCGCCGCTGCAATGCTCCCCTGTTCATGTGCATTCTTTCTTTGAAATGGTGCTGGGCACCTTATCCAAAGTGGCGGAGAAAAAGCAGATTCGTCTGGAAATGCATGTTCCGGAAGAACTGTACATTGAAGCAGATGAGGACAAGATGAAGCAGATATTCATCAATCTCTTATCCAACGGAATCAACTATACCCCAGAGGGTGGACGGGTGAAGTTGCAGGTGACGATGGATAACGATGATGAAGTTGTGTTTGCGGTGTCGGATACAGGCATTGGCATACCGAAAAAAGATTTGCCGCGAATCTTCGAACGATTCTATCGCGTCGATAAAGGCAGATCCCGTAATTCCGGAGGCACGGGTCTTGGGCTTTCCATCGTGAAACATCTGGTGGAATTACATCATGGAAAATTGTCTGTAGAGAGTGAACTGGGCATGGGCACAACATTCCGTGTGATTCTCCCATTCATTCAAGACGAAGAGATGTAGGTGCCAGGTATCAATGTAAAAAGTATGTATTGTTTTACACAGCGTTAACAAATTAGTGCTATGATAGAAAAAGTGTTGTGGCAACAGACAACCTATGAAGAGAGAAGGGGTATCATGGCACAGCGTTTGCTAGTTATTGAAGATGAACCTACATTATCAAGATTACTCACGTATAACCTGACACAAGAAGGTTATGACGTTACAGCTGAGGATCACGGATCTGCAGGATATGACCGGGCCTTGTCTCAGGAATTTGATCTCATTTTACTGGATCTGATGCTTCCGGGTATGAATGGTCTGGATATACTGAACAAGTTAAGAATTCAGGGTGTCAGTACACCAGTTATCATTCTGACGGCGAAGACCGGTGAAGCCGAGGTTGTACAGGGACTGAAATCGGGTGCCGATGATTATATTACCAAACCATTTGGTGTATCGGAGTTATTAGCCAGAGTGGATGCAGTATTAAGACGTTATTCCAATGGTGAAGATTTACCACAGCCTGAGGACAAGGATGGTTCACGAATTATTTTGGGAGAGCTGGAGATCTATCCTCTGAAGTATGAAGTGACACTCGGTGGACAATCCATCAGTCTACGTCCAAAAGAGTTCGAAGTACTGCTATATTTGGCCAAAAAGCCGGGTGTGGTGCTGACAAGGGATGATCTGATGAACGCGGTGTGGGGCTTCGATTATATCGGGGGTCAACGAACCGTAGACGTTCACGTCAGCTCGTTACGTAAAAAGCTGGAATTAGACCCGGAATCGGTTCACATTGATTCCATTCGCGGTGTAGGATATAAATTGGTTGTCAAAAGAAAAACTCCCCATCATTCAAGTTAGCAATGATCGGGGAGTTTTATTTTACGTTCTTTTAACATAAAGGAAGATTTTTCTTTACGTAGAGGGAGTAGCATGGACTTATCTGAGTGATACTTTGTACCTACATAACCCGCCTCAAGGCGGAGGTATTACGTAAAGGAGATTGCGCATTTATGCCCATGTTGCTCGAAGTGAAACCCGATCAGCCTGTTGTTGTTTTACATAATGAAGAAACGGTTGTTATCGTCGAAGAACCTGTAATCCATTTGCATCAATATTATCGTCAGGTTCCTGTCGCCGGGGTCCATACGACCTGTGGAGAAGCGGCGACCATGATGAATCAGGATCAGGAGCACCCGTGCATCGTATTATGTGATGAGCAGATGAAACCGACCGGATTATTAATGCGAGAGACGTTATATCGGATGTTGAATGGTCGTTTTGCCGCAGATCTATTCTACCGTAAACCGGTCATACAAGTAGCGAATGCATCTCCGGTTATTGCGGATATTCATATGGAAGCCACAACGATTATTGATATTGCACTTGGACGCAATGAACAGCATTTCTACGACTGTCTGCTCGTTACGGAACAAGACAGACTGCTCGGTGTGCTGACAATGCGTGACGTAATGTCTCTCTCCCGCACACTGCAACAGGCTTCTTCGGCAGAGCGCGTACGTACGGTTACCGAGAGCAGACAAGAGATATCCAGAATCAATGATGCGGTCACCAAGCTGGTACAAGCGGCTAATCAGACTGTACATGAAGCCCGTGAGATCATGGCATTATCGAAGCATGGAGAAGAGAGTTTGAAGCACGTCGATGCTTCGTATAACCGCGTACATCAGCATATGGATAGCCAAGGTCAACATGCGGATTACATGCTGGATTCGATCAAAACAGGCTCAGGCATGGCACATTCCATTCGTTCCCTGGCAGATCAGAGTGGCCTCCTTGCCCTGAATGCTTCCATCGAAGCAGCTCATGCGGGTGAATATGGACGAGGCTTTCAGATTGTTGCAGGTGAGATCCGCGCGCTCGCGAAACAGACCCGTGAAGTTGCAGGCAATATGTCTTCATTGCTTGAGAATATTGGTGGCTTGACCCTTCAGACGGTAGAGCTGGTTAAGGCAAGCGGAACCGAGATTGACGATAGTTCGGTGCATGTGACCTCTGGAGGAGCAACGTTCCGACAACTGAACAGTGCAGTGAGAGATCTGTCCCGGATAGCAGAGGAGATAGCCATGGAAGGCGGGAAAGCTGGAGAAGTCGCAGAGCATATACGCATGAGGCTGGATGAGATGGTTTCGGATAGCGAGTGATATATAAGCAAATCAATAAGGCAGGCATCAGGAATCAGATTGATCCATTAAGCAGATCATGAAGGTTAAGGATGTCTTTTTACATTCCGTTAACATGAAAGTGATACTGTTTTTACAATGAAAGGGTAGGATATTAAAGATGGCCGAGCAGCGATGAATGATTATCAGCATCGGTCTCAACGTAAAGGGAGTTTCAGTGTCCCTGCAGCGAAGGAGAAGTGAACATCCATGAAGGACCTCATTCACATTGAAAATCTTAATTTATACTATGATACGCATCACGCGCTTAAAAATATATCGATGGATCTGCCGGAAAAAACCGTTACTGCGTTCATCGGGCCGTCAGGTTGCGGTAAATCGACATTGCTTCGCACATTGAACCGGATGAATGACATGATTCCGGGAGTTCGTGTGGAAGGACAGGTTATGCTGAATGGATCTGATATTTACAGTAATGAGATTGAAGTCGAGACACTGCGCAAACGGGTCGGCATGGTGTTTCAACAACCGAATCCTTTCCCGAAATCCATCTATGATAACGTGGCTTATGGACCGCGTTTGCACGGGGTAACCCAAAAGGCTGAACTGGATAAGTTGGTGGAACAGAGTCTTGTCCATGCGGCACTGTGGGATGAAGTGAAGGATGTATTGAAAAAGTCGGCACTTAGTCTGTCCGGCGGACAGCAGCAGCGTCTCTGTATTGCACGTGCGCTGGCTGTCCAGCCTGACGTTCTGCTAATGGATGAAGCGACATCGGCACTTGACCCGATCTCCACATTGAAGATTGAGGAACTGGTGAAGGAATTGCATCATAAGTACACGATCGTTATGGTTACCCACAATATGCACCAAGCGGCACGGGTATCTGGGCGTACGGTATTTTTCCTGAATGGTGAAGTGGTGGAGGCAGCTGATACGGAGACGTTATTCTCCACACCGCAAGATTCCCGGACCGAGGATTATATATCCGGAAGGTTCGGTTAAGCGAGCTGAATTGCAACGATCCCGGCATACCCGGAGATGATGGATAAGGAGGACATGAAATCTATGATTCGCAGAAAAGAATTTGATCAGGAGCTTGAAGAGCTACGTACCTTGCTCAAGCAAATGGGTGAACATGTAGGAGCGGCACTGGATGGTGCCATTGAGAGTCTGCAGACGATGAACGCGGAGAAAGCTCAGGTCATCATCAAGAATGATGCGAATCTGAATGCCCTTGAAGACAAGATTATGGAACTTGGCTCCAAACTGATCATCACACAACAACCGGTGGCGAAGGATCTCAGACGTATTATCGTTGCCTTCAAAATTTCCAGTGATCTGGAGCGTATGGGAGATCTCGCGCTCGACGTGGCGAAGGTAACCCTTCGGATGGACGGACAGAAATTGATTAAACCTCTGGTGGATATTCCGCAAATGGCAGAAATCGTGAAATCCATGATTGATGAATCCATCGAATCTTTCCTGAAAGAAAACACAGACCTGGCCTATAAAATGGCTCAAACGGACGATCAGGTCGATCAACTGTACAGTCACATGATCAGTGATCTCTACACATTAATGACGGAGCACCCAAACCAGGCTTCTCAGGCTATGTTGCTGATGATGGTTGGACGTTACATTGAACGTATTGGCGATCATGCGACCAACATTGGTGAGAGCACGGTATACCTGGTAACAGGTAAACGTCCGGATCTGAATCAATAGGAAGAGCATTGTTATGGAATTGGGGAATCAGTGCTGATTAAGTAATGCAATCATATGAATGGAAAAGGACTTTCTCTCAGGTAGGCTGTGTACAGCTGTCTGTGGAGAAGGTTCTTTTTTGCGGGTAAAACTGAAGTGAAAAGATGGCTATTCTTTTTGATGTGACAGGTGGGTATGGTATCATGAGAGTAGATGTAAATTGAAAAGGTTGACCATATGATACGCGAGGTGCTGGAATGGACAAGTTTATTCTCATAGATGGAAATAGCATTATTTACAGGGCGTTTTTTGCAATGCCGCCACTGACCAACTCGAAAGGTCTGCATACCAATGCGGTATACGGCTTCACCACGATGCTGCTGAGACTGCTTGAAGAGCATAAGCCTACACATGTTATGGTCGCTTTTGATGCAGGCAAAATCACGTTCCGCCACGAAGGGTACCAGGAATACAAGGGCGGTCGGGAGAAAACACCACCAGAATTGTCAGAGCAATTCCCGTTGCTCAAAGAACTGCTGAAAGGACTTGGCATCGCTCAGTTTGAGCTGGCTGGATTCGAAGCGGATGACATCATCGGAACGTTAACCAAACGCGCAGATGAAGCGGGCAGACAGGTGCTCGTTGTATCGGGTGACAAAGATATGCTGCAACTTGCCTCCGAACATGTACATATCGGGCTGACGCGTAAAGGGGTAACTGATATCGAGCTGTATGATCCTGCTCAGATTAAGGAGCGCTATGGTCTGACGCCGTTGCAAATCATTGATCTCAAGGGCCTGATGGGCGATGCGTCTGATAATATTCCGGGTATTCCCGGGGTAGGAGAGAAAACAGCGTTGAAGCTTTTGCACCAGTTCGGATCGGTAGAAGATGTGTTGAATGGCACAAGTGAACTGAAAGGCAAAATGAAGGAGAAGATTGAGGCCCACGCCGAAGATGCCCGGATGAGCAAACAACTCGCGACGATTCACCGGGAAGTTCCACTAGAGCAGACGTGGGAGGATATGCAATTCGCCGGATTAAAAGAAGAACATGCTGGCCCTGCATTGGCCAAGCTGGAATTCAAATCTTTGCTCGAACGCCTGTCGTTCAGTGGTAGCATCGGTTCGGAACAGGAAGCGGTTCCTGCTGCTGAGGTGGAATCTTCCATTGCAACAGAGGATAACATCAGTGAGCTGTTCAGTTCTCTGGATTCCATTGATGTGCTCCACGTGGAGACACATGGGGATAACCCGCACCAAGCGAAATTGATTGGACTAGCTGTAGGTTCCGCTGGAACATATACGTTCATATCTCCTGAGTTGCTTCATTCCGAGGCAGCGGCCCCAGTGCGGGCATGGCTTGGCAATTCAGAGCAGCCGAAGCGCGGGTATGATCTTCACCGTGTAGACCTGGCCCTTCATGCGCATGGCATTGAATTCGCAGGTGCGTCATTTGATGTACAACTGGCAGCGTATTTGCTTGATCCAACGGAATCCAATCAGACGATTAGTGGACTCACGACCAAGTATGGTCTGCCGTCGCTCGTAGAGGATGACACGGTTATGGGCAAAGGGGCAAAGTACAAGGTACCGGAAGTGGAGATCTTGGGCGATTTCCTATGCCGCAAAGCTGCTGCAGTAGCAGCCATTATTCCACTTCAGGAGCAGGTGCTGGAAACGGATGAGATGAATTCGCTGTTCCATGAACTGGAAATGCCGTTGTCACGCATATTGGCAGACATGGAGAAACTGGGTATCAAGGCCAATACAGCCGATCTGCAGGCTTTGGGCAGTGAATTTGAAGAGCAGATCGGCAGGTTGATGGCGGAGATCTATAAGCTGTCTGGAACGGAATTCAATCTGAATTCACCGAAGCAACTGGGTGAGATTTTATTTGATAGACTGGGCTTGCCGGTGGTGAAGAAAACAAAAACGGGTTATTCCACAGATGCGGAAGTATTGGAGAAATTGGCTCCTTATAATGATGTGGTCAAGCATATTCTGCAATATCGTCAGCTTGCCAAGCTGCAATCCACTTATGTGGAAGGATTACTCAAAGAGATTTCCAATCGGGATGGCAAGGTGCATACGTATTACCGTCAGACCATTGCTGCAACAGGAAGACTTAGTAGTCAGTTCCCGAACTTGCAGAACATTCCGATTCGGATGGAGGAAGGTCGCAAAATCCGGAAGGTATTTGTTCCTTCCGAGCCTGGATGGTCTATTTTGGCAGCAGACTATTCCCAGATTGAACTGCGTGTACTGGCCCACATTTCGGACGATGAGCGCTTGAAGGAAGCATTTGTCAACGATATGGATATTCATACGAAGACCGCTTCGGATGTATTTGGCGTGAAGCCTGAGGATGTGGATGGAGATATGCGTCGTTCCGCCAAGGCAGTTAACTTTGGTATCGTGTATGGAATAAGTGATTATGGTTTGTCCCAGAACCTGCACATTACGCGTAAAGAGGCTGCACAGTTTATTGATCAGTATTTTGAAGTCTTCCAGGGTGTACGCCGATATATGGATGACATTGTGAAGGAAGCTCGCCAGGATGGTTACGTCAAAACGTTGTTGGAGCGACGTCGCTACCTGCCAGAGATTAACGCCAGTAACTTCAACCTGCGTTCCTTCGCAGAGCGTACGGCGATGAATACCCCTATTCAGGGAACAGCGGCAGATATCATCAAGCTGGCTATGGTACAGATGGATGAAGCGCTGCGGGAACGCAATTTGAAGAGCCGTATGTTGCTTCAGGTGCACGATGAGCTTGTATTCGAAGTGCCTGCGGATGAATTGGAACTAATGAAAGAACTAGTACCTTCTGTTATGGAAAAAGCATTGGAACTGTCTGTTCCGCTGAAAGCAGAAGTCAGCTTTGGGGATAACTGGTACGAAGCAAAATAAATCATGTACTGCGCGGTTTTTCCGGTATTTTACAATAGACCTTTCCATGTTTTCGATATAAGAAAAGGGTCCCGCTGAGCGCCATCTTCCGTTATAATATAGGGGAGGTGAGAACATCATGCCGGAATTACCGGAAGTCGAAACAGTCAGAAGAACATTGAATCAGCTTATTGTAGGCAAGACCATTGATCATGTTACCGTTAGCTTGCCGCGGATTATTCAGCGGCCGGACGACATAGATGCATTTGCACTGGAACTCGCGGGACATACCGTAATTGGGGTGGAGCGCCGAGGCAAGTTTTTGCGTATTTTGCTGGACGGGCTTGTGCTTGTCTCCCATCTGCGGATGGAAGGAAGATACGGTGTGTACGAGCAGCATGAAGATGTGGAGAAGCATACCCATGTGATCTTCCATTTTAATGATGGTACGGAATTACGTTATAAGGATGTGCGCCAGTTCGGTACGATGCACCTGTTCAATGCAGGTGAGGAACTGGTATCGAAACCTTTGCTGAAGCTGGGACTGGAGCCGCTTGATCCGGCCTTTACGGTAACTGCATTCCGTGAGGCAGTTGGCAAGCGGACAACTAAAATCAAAGCTGTACTGTTAAATCAGGCATATGTGGTCGGCATCGGGAATATTTATGTGGACGAGGCTCTATTTCGCGCAGGTATCCATCCCGAGACCATCGCCAAGACACTGACCGAAGCTCAGTTAACGGTGCTTCATGAAGCGATTGTGGCTACGTTGCAAGATGCAGTGAATGCAGGCGGATCTTCCATCAAATCCTATGTGAATGGACAGGGTGAGATGGGCATGTTCCAGCATCAACTGAAAATCTATGGACGCAAATCGGAACCTTGTGCAACATGTGGTACGTTAATCGAAAAAACGGTGGTTGGTGGCCGTGGTACGCATTTTTGTCCGAACTGTCAGCCGCTGAACATGAACTGAATGAACGAAATGATGAAATCATAGCACCCTTGGATTCCTCCCTCCATATACTGATATGGCAGAAATAAGCGGGCGTATACCCATACTGGCATCTTCAGTTGGCACGAGTACCGCACAGAGGAGGAATCCGGGGTGCTGCATCATTTTATTTCATTGCTGGCGCTTGCTTTGGCGCTTAGTTTAGATGGTTTTGGAGTCGGGATTACATATGGGTTACGGAGGACTAAGATTCCCCTGTTATCTATCGCTGTTATTTCGATCTGTTCGGGATTGGTTATTGCCTTGTCGATGCAAGTAGGTGTGCTGTTGTCCCATGTGGTGTCACCGGATATCGCTTCGATTGTGGGAGCCGTTATATTGATAGGTATAGGTGCATGGTCACTGTTGCAACTTATTCGAAAGCAAGGCAAAGAACAGCTGGAAACAGACACTAGAACGAATGAGGGAACGGAAACCAAGGTAACTGGAGTTGGAGAAACACAAGAGACGCTGTCGGATTCAAAGGGTAGAAATCAGGTGCTTGCGCTGGATCTGGAGCAATCGGCGTCTGGTGGCTCGTTGGAACGAATGGTATTTACACTGGAGCTGCGTAAGCTGGGGGTCGTCATTCAGATCCTTCGCAGTCCCTCCAAGGCGGATATGGATAACTCAGGGAGCATATCTGCCCAGGAAGCGATGTGGCTTGGTATTGCACTGTCTCTGGATGCGTTTGGGGCAGGATTGGGAGCGGCACTTTTGGGATTTCCTACACTATGGACGGCACTCATTATTGCACTGTTTAGTGGGGCGTTTCTGTCACTCGGCATGAAGGTTGGACTGCGTTTCTCAGCTCTGCGCTGGATGCGAAGACTGTCTGTATTGCCAGCACTATTGTTAATGATTATGGGAATAATGAAGCTGTTATGAGGTGAAACGATGAATATAGGCTTAACCGGCGGGATCGCGACAGGCAAAAGCAGTGTTTCCGCCTATCTCGCCAGTAAGGGAGCGTTGCTCATCGATGCAGACGTTATTGCCCGGGAAGTTATGATGCCCGGGCATCCCGTGTTGGCCGCCGCTGTTGAGCGGTTCGGACAAGCCATACTGAACGAAGATGGAACACTGGATCGGAAAAAGCTTGGAAGTATTGTTTTTCAACAACCAGAGGAACGAAAGGCATTGGAGGCTATCACACACCCGGCGATCCGTAGAGAGATGCGTGAACGGGCTGCCGCATACGCGTTGCAACATCCGGATAAACTTGTGGTATCTGATATTCCTTTGTTGTACGAATCGGGTCTGGAAGATGGTTTCGAGGAAGTCATGGTTGTATATGTTCCCAGGTCGGTCCAACGAGATCGCTTGATGAGTCGGGATGGAATGACTGCGGCACAGGCTGAGGCCCGGATGGATGTACAGATGGATATTGAGCGCAAAAAGCAGCTTGCAGACATTGTCATCGATAACAGCAACATATGGTCAGAGACGGAGCAGCAAATTGACTCATTTCTACAGCGTAAGGGTTTGTTATGAAAATATTACGCAAGAAACGTGTACTGCTGTTGATGTTTGTGTCCTTTGTACTCGTGCTATTTCTGAATACAAACTGGATGGCATGGTTCTATCCGATTCATTATAAGGAAGAGATTCGTGCCCAATCTCAGAGCTACGAGGTTGATCCGTTTCTGATTGCTTCCATTATCAAGGTGGAGACCAATTTCAAGACAAGCAAGGAATCCAAACGAGGTGCCATTGGGCTCATGCAACTGATGCCGGACACGGCGAACTGGATATTGGAACAAGCCAAAATTCCTCACACTTCACTGGAGGAATTGAAGCACGAGCCAGAACGAAATATTCAATTAGGTACATGGTATCTGCGGAATTTGTCCGATCAATTCGATGGCAATGAAGCCGTTATGATCGCTGCCTATAATGCGGGTCCAGGTAAAGTGAACAGTTGGCTTAGAGATGGTGTATGGGATGGCTCATTCGATACGGTGAAAGATATTCCGTTTGGTGAGACGCGTCACTATGTACAAAGGGTCATTTACTATTATAATCAGTATGTAAAGATCTATAATACGTTCTAAGTATATAAGTAGAAGCACAGAGCAGGCCGGTTGTTCACCGGCCGCTCCATGCTCCTCTGTGTAGCGTATTACGATGCAGATATTATTGGTATTGACCTGCCAATTGCTGTTCTGCAATTGTTACCAGACGCTTCGTGATGTATCCACCGATCGAACCGTTCTCGTAAGAAGTCATGTTACCTTGGTATCCGTCTTGTGGGATGCTGATTCCGAGTTCTTGAGCAACTTCGTATTTCAGTTGTTCGAGGGCTGCGGAAGCTTTAGTTACCACCAAGTTGTTGGAGTTACCGTTGCTTTGTGCCATTGCTGTTCACCTCCTCGCGGGTTGGTAAAAGTATTATGTGTCGGCAATGCGTTTTTCATTACAAAATGAGTACAGGGAATATGTGGTAAAAAGTAAAACGTGGGAAGTGATCTGATTTGAAATGTCCTTATTGCGCTTTTCTGGGCACCAAAGTCCTTGATTCAAGGCCAGCTAATGAATCGAAGTCGATTCGTCGCCGTCGTGAATGTGAGCAGTGCGCCAGAAGATTTACAACGTTTGAGATGATTGAGGAAACACCGCTGATCGTTATTAAGAAAGATGGCAGCCGGGAAGAGTTCAGTCGGGACAAGATTCTCCGTGGGCTTATTCGTGCCTGTGAGAAACGCCCAGTCTCTGTAGAGACGCTGGAGATGATGGTATCTGAGGTAGAGAAGTCTTTGCGTAATACAGCTGATGCTGAAGTCGAGAGTCGCCAGATTGGTGAGCTATTGATGGAACAGCTGTTTCCAGTCGATGAAGTGGCATATGTACGCTTCGCTTCCGTGTATCGCCAGTTCAAAGACATCAATATGTTCATGAAAGAACTAAAATCCCTGTTGTCCAAAGACGATCTGGAGGATTAGTGAAGTGGGTAAGGGGAGAAGAGCAGTCTGGGGTTCCAGTCCGTGTGTGCCAGTGAAATCGGTTGTTCTTCTCCAATCACTTTGGATCATGAAAAATTGATTGACAGCGAAAGCTTGATTTTATATGATATAGGAGTCGCCTGCGGAACGTAGCAGTGCTGAACAAGTTATTCATTTCATATCCTGGGGCCTTAGCTCAGCTGGGAGAGCGCATCGCTGGCAGCGATGAGGTCAGGGGTTCGATCCCCCTAGGCTCCATACAAACTTAAAATGATGAAAACCCTTGCGGAGCAAGGGTTTTTTATTGCTTTATTAATCGGAATATATACTCATCAAGCTGAGGCGATCACTCACATGTATAAAGGTAGTTTGAGTACGCGTGAAGTGGCTAAGTTCATCTACTCCATGTTTTGGATCGCATTTACTCTCTCCCACCACGATCAGTAATACCACATTATTATTCAAATGTTTAAGCTACAACTTTTTTTATATATGAAGCTAATAAGCTGTGAACCTCATTTGGTGATTTATAGCTTTTTTGTCGTTAAAACATTTGATTGTGTTTTATAGGGGGAAATTACTAGGGGCGAAGAACCTTGCATATCTCGCATCTATGCATAATAGGTTATAGAAATTTGTAGAAGTAAAAATCAAGTTCATTTTGAATTTTTTTATAGATTAATTCTAGTAGTGAAAAGATTATGGTGTATTATAATGTTAACAGTTATGTGCGTTTTTATTTTCAAGATAAGAGCATTCCCATTACATACTAAATTAAAATGGAAGGAAGCGTTGCAACCATGTTACATGCAAGAAAGATGAACCTTTTAAAAAAAAGAGTTCTTATCGTAATTGGTATTTTATTGATTGCTTTCGCAATGTCGGAATCTAGCCTAGCGTCATCCGTTGATCCAATTGATCAAACAACGGATACAGACAATACGATCCCGGATTCGCATGGCGGATCAAAGGGAGTAGGACAAAGCTTTACTGCAGGCAAAACGGGATGGATGTACGATGTCGATGTATTTCTTGCTCAATCCTCAGCTGCTGAGCGGGAGATAAGCTTGACGATTCATGAAGGCGCCGATATTAATGGGACAGTACTAGGCGTAGCGAAGGTAAGCAGTAGTATTGTGCCTGTTTTTCCGGGAGGATGGGTTCGGTTTAATTTTGACGAAGGGATTTACGTGGAGTCTAATAAGGAGTATAGCATGATGATGGAGACAACCAATAATGACCCAAATCAAGTAAACCAAGTCACTTGGAGAATATACACTCCTAGTGCATATACTGGCGGTACACCGTATTATTTTGGACATTGGAATAATTTCAATTTTGATTTTGCATTCAGGACGTATGTAGCTTCTCAGCAGAGGGACTATTCGACTATTTTGCAGTTGGATCAGCTTACAACAACTTATGGTGATACAGAGGAGATCAGAGCTACATTGCTGGATTTTCAAAATCAGGCAGTATCGAATAAAAGAATCACATTTTCTCTGGATGGAACCGTTCTTGGTTCATCTGATACGAATGGCAATGGTGAAGCCGTATTCAGCTATTCGGTTAATACGGGAATAGGGGATCATATACTAACAGCGCTATTCGATGGAGACCCTACTCATCTTGCTTCGATTGGTTCTGCTATGATGACGGTCGATAAGAGGCCGCTTGTAGTTACAGCAAATAATGCAACGCGTGAATATGGAACGAGCAATCCTGTTTTCACAGGGGCAATAACTGGCGCCTTGTCGTTAGACGGCATGACAGCAACTTATGCTACGAGTGCCGATCAGGCAAGTGATGCAGGGAACTATGCAATTGAAGCAACACTGGTTGACCCTAATAACAAGTTAGGGAATTATGAAGTAACGAAAACCGCAGGTAGTTTATCTGTTACGAAAGCGTCACTTTCGGTAACCGCAGATGGTGCGACGCGTGAATATGGTACGAACAATCCAGTTTTCACAGGAACGGTCTCAGGCGGTTTCTCGTCAGATGGGATTACAGCAACTTATGCTACGAGTGCCGATCAGGCAAGTGATGTAGGGAACTATGCGATTGAAGGGTCACTGGTTGACCCGAATAATAAGCTGGGAAATTACGAAGTAACCAAAACTGCAGGTAGTCTATCTGTTACAAAAGCGCCGCTGACAGTGACGGCTCACCCAATATCTCGTTGGGTGAACAATGGGAATCCCACCCTGACCGGTGTTGTAACAGGTGTGCTGAACAATGACGATATATCTGTGAAATATGTGACGCTTGCAGAGCAAAGCAGCCCAATTGGAAATTATACGATAGAGACTGAAATAATTGATCCTAATCAACGTGTAGGTAACTATGAAGTTACGAGCAATACTGCGAAGCTCATCGTGTATGATATTCCGAAATTAACTTATGCTACTAACGATACCGCTTCATCAGTTATTGGACCTCTCGGTCTTCCAGCAACCGATGAGGAAGGTAAAAGCATTCAATGGGTTTCCTCAAATAATCAATTGGTAGATGGTGCGACAGGTTATGTACAACGCCCGTCCTATACAGAGGGGAATAAGAGCGTAACGCTTAAAGCGACGACAACAGCTGATGGTGCTACTTATGAAGCAATTTATCCTTTAATCATTATTGCAAGCAGCAACACAAGCCCTGGAACAATTCCTGTAATAAGTTCTGAATCAAGCCCCGGAACAAGTTCTGAAACAAGCTCTGGAACAAGTTCTGGAGTATCCTATTACATTGAGACTGTGTTAGCTAATGGAAAGCAACGAGTGGAACTAAAACTTGATGATTTGAAAAAAGGATTTGCTACAATCAAATCAGATAGTGAATTCGCAGAGTTTATTATTAGTAAAGAGACATTAACGCATTTAACGGCTATTTCGCCTTCCATGAAACTGCAGTTCATTACATTAAAAGATGAAATTACCATACCCATTCAAGAGATGGCGATTGCAGGGGATACTCATGATCTAACCATTAAAATAGGCAGAACAGATACGACAACAGAATTTGTTGAAGTTAAGAAGAGTCTTGGCGCAAATGTTTGGTCAGGGCCAGTTGTGTTCAATGTTAATAGACTTGATGATCAAGGTAGAAACTCTGAGATTTCAGCGTTCACAGCTTATGTTGAAAGAAAAATTGAGCTTGATGGCCAAGAGTCTGATTTTGCTACAGTTGTATTTTGGGATGAAGAGAAGCAATTGTTCACCTTTGTTCCTGCTCAATTCATAAATGAGAATGGTAAAGTCACAGCAATTGTGAAGAGTATGCGAAACGGGTACTTTTTCGTAATGGATCGTCGAGTTAGCTTTGTAGATATGCAGAATCATTGGGCAAAGTCGGATATAGAGTTACTTGCAGCTAAGTTCATCGTTAAGGGGCGTAGCGAAATGAATTTTGATCCGAATGGTATGCTTACCCGAGCAGAAACAGCTGCATTACTTGTACGTGCATTAGGAATTCCGTTGAATAACACTGAATTTAACTTTTCTGATGTGGATGGGAAATGGTATGAAGCAGATGTTATCGCAGCTGAGCAGGCGGGATTAATCAAGGGATATAGTGATGGGACTTTCCGTCCCAACAACCGTGTGACACGTGAGGAGTTGGCGGTTATGCTTACTCGAGCTATTACTAATGCTAATCCTTCTTTGCAGAAAGATAATGGGGTGTTAGCTTTAACAGATGTGGAATCCATTTCATCATGGGCGGAGGATTCTATTAATCAAGCGCTTAGTTTAGGGATCATTAAAGGCGATCAGCAAGGTAATTTCAAGCCTCAATCAGAAGCAACTCGGGCAGAAATGGTTACACTTCTCTCTCGTATGCTGAAACTATTAAATTTTATATAGGATTGGATTTTGGTTGAACTGAATAATAGCTGAAATTTGTTCTAAAAGCCACGTTCCGGCATGCGAATCCACAACCGCAATAATCTACTGGCAGCGATGAGGTCAGGGGTTCGATCCCCCTAGGCTCCATATAATAGGGAAGAAAACACGCCTTTGATGGCGTGTTTTTTGTTTTGTACTTAAATTATCCCATGATGCGTTGCCAGACTAGCCCTCAATTCATCCGATTGCCGCGAAAGACTCAATGCAATCTCAACGTTCACGATCTCCAAACCAAGCGCGATGAAGCGATTGTACTCCCTCTTGAATATCCTCCATACTCAAACCACCGAAACCGATCTGAACCATGGATTGCTCAGCTTGAGCTTGTTGTGCCCAGAAGGGCGATACAGGATAGACTTGGGTACCTTCCTTTTCAGCAGTGGCAATCAATTGCTGCTCATGCATTCCATTATGTACACGCAGTAAAATATGAAGTCCTGCATCCTGACCGATGATTGTCACGTTAGAGCCCATCAGTTGCTGAATTGTTGAGATTAGTGTGGATTGCTTTTGGCGGTATACTTTGCGCATTTTGCGAATGTGGGCTTCCCAATGTCCATTTCTCATAAAAAGCTCCAAGGTATTCTGATGAAAACGTGAAACGGTCTGATCATACAGGCGGTAGTTTTGCTTATTGTGAAGCTCCAGCAAGTTTTTAGGCAGAACCATGTAGGCAATACGTAATGAAGGAAGCAGACATTTTGAGAAAGTCCCCAGGTATACTGTACGTTGATGGGTATCCAAGCCCTGAAGGGAAGGTATCGGCTTCCCAACATATCTAAACTCGCTATCGTAATCGTCCTCAATAATAATGCCATCTTGATCTGCTGCCCATTTCAGTAATTGCATTCTCTTGTGGAGAGGCATGACCATCCCATAGGGGAACTGGTGAGACGGCGTAATATACACGATGCGGGACTGACTCTCATAGAGCTGCTGAATATGAAGCCCAACCTTTTCCAGAGGAATCGGACTAAGTTGTAGACCATGATGTTGAAAAATCGTTCGAGCACCGTCATAGCCAGGCTCTTCCATCGCTATACTGCGGTTATCGGGTTTTAATAATCCAGATAACACGGCAAGTAGATATTGAATGCCAGCACCAATCATGATTTGATCTGGTGAACAATTCACGCCTCTTGATCCGTGCAGGTACTTGGCAATTTCCATTCGGAGTCCAGGTTCTCCGAGAGGATCACCATAAGAAAATAAGGTCTGATGGTTCTGCTGTAAGCTTAGATTGGACAACTTACGCCAAGTCGCAAGTGGAAAATGCTCAGCGTCCACGTCACCATATCGAAAATCGTACTGGATCGTTGGATGAGCCGGTGATTGATCTTCCGATGCTTGTTTACGAACATGATGAGATGAAGGTAAGGAATCCAATTGCAGATCCATAACGTATAAGCCACTTCTTGGTTTGCTTAGAACGTAACCTTCTGCTAATAACTGTTGATAGGCCAGATCAACGGTATTACGGCTAATATGTAAGTGTGCAGACAGGGAACGAATGGATGGAAGCCGTGTCTGGGCTGGCAACATTCCGTTCATAATTTCTTTCTTAATATATTGATATAGCTGGGTGTATAACGGTTCTTCAGAATCTCTCTTCAGCAATAAGGTTAAATCGATCATCTATAACCTCCTATTGGTTTTGTTCACTGACCCTATAATATAGTTTAGTTTTGTCACTACTTATGGGGTCAATGGACGATTACAATTATATCACGTCCTGTCTGGGTGGGAACATCACTCAAGACGGGGATCACCATTGCTTTAGGAGGAGACTTGAATTGGATAAAAAAATAGACTCCATTGGACAAATGGAGAGAGGTCAACAATCCGCACTGAATGTGGATGCATTTCATAATCATCCCGGTTTCCGGCGTATGTTTGCCCCGGATCAATTGACAATAGGCCTATTTCTACCGCTTAGATTTTATACGGGTAACATGGATGTTCTGAAAGGTCAGGCTGACCTGGTGGATATAATCGATCAACAACATTTTGCATCCGTGTGGGTGCGTGACGTTCCGCTATTTGATCCTGGATTCCGAGATGCCGGGCAGGTATTCGATCCATTTGTTTATCTGGCTTACCTTGCTGCAAGGACCAAAAACGTATCCTTGGTAACAGGAAGTGCCATTTTCACGCTTCGTCATCCGATTGATTTAGCCAAGGCAGCCGCTTCTATTGATGTACTGTCGGGCGGACGACTTGTACTAGGCATTGCATCAGGTGATCGTCCTGCTGAGTTTCCGGCATATGGATTACATGTGGATCATCGGGATGAGCGTTTTCGAGATACCGTAAAATTCTTTCGTGAACTGATTCAGCATAACAGTCCCACCATTCAATCTTCGCTGGGTCAAATGAGTGGGCTTGATTTGTTACCTAAGCCTGCAACAGGTGGTATACCACTTGTTGTGACAGGTTCAAGTAGGCAATCCTTGGATTGGATCGCAGAGCACAGTGATGGTTGGCTTACCTATCCTGAAGCGACGGCTAATGATTCCGGCCCCCGCATGCTCGGACGTAAGATCAATGCATGGCGTGAAAAAATACCTAACGGCATGTTCAAGCCACATATGACGAACGAATGGATTGATCTTGTGGAAGATGTCAATTATCCTCGAACACCGCTTCGTGGCGGGTACATATTACGCACAGGACGGGCAGGTCTGATTCAGCTTCTGGAGGAATGGCGAGCAGTCGGCGTTAATCATGCTGCACTTGGTATTCAATTTTCGAGTCGGCCACCCGCCGAGGTGATCCAGGAGTTGGCGGAGGAAGTGTTGCCACTATTTCCGACACATACAGGTACAGCTCCAATAGCTACGTGGTGGTAAGAGAATGAAGTCAATTCATACTGAAATTTACTGGACAACTTTTACACACAGCCTGTTCAACGACTTACCGGTGAATGTAGCTGCAACGGAGCGAGGATTATGCCTGATATCTATGCCGGATGATACCCATGTGAATATGAAGGAATGGGTCACCAAGAAGTTTGTTCATGCAAATCTAGTTGAAGATCAGAACAGGCTTTCTCCATATGTGGAACAGTTGCAATGGTATTGTGAGGGGAAAAGTAAGGCATTCGAGATTCCTCTTGATCTACAGGGGACGAAATTTCAGATTTCAGTGTGGCAAGCGTTAATGACGATTCCATATGGTCAGATTCGCAGTTATTTGGAGGTCGCGAAGATGATCGATCATCCCAAAGCCATACGTGCAGTGGGCAGTGCCAATGGAGCGAATCCGATTCCAATTGTCATTCCATGCCACCGTGTCATCGGCAAGAACGGAACATTGACTGGTTATAGTGGTGGATTAAAGATGAAAGAAAAATTGCTTCAACTGGAAGGATACGATAGATACACGATTTCGGGCCATCCTCGATTTAATTTTTAGAAGGTTAGATTATTTTTATACATTCGCCCATTCCCTCCGCGAATGCCCTTCATACAGTATAAAGTGCCTTGTGTTGCAATACTGTAGAACATTTGTTCAATAGGGAGTGGGACGTGTGAAATCATCAACAAAGCTTACCGGACGGGTTATTTATAAAGGAGATCCGGGATATGAAGCGGCGCGCAAAAACTGGGACCCGCATACCGACAAATATCCTAAAGTCTTTGTATTTGCCCAAAAAACGAAAGATGTCTCTAATGCCATCAAATGGGCTCGTGAAAACAATGTACCGATCAGGCCGCGTAGTGGTAGACATGCGCTTGAGGTCAATCTTTCACAGGTTAACGGCGGAATTGTGATTGATGTCAGTGATCTGAATTCCATCAAGCTTGATAAAAAAAATGGAACCGTTGTTGTGGGTACGGGTAACCGAGTTGGAAGAATTGCGAATACCCTCGCCAAGCAAGGATTTATAGCTCCTTTTGGTGACAGCCCCTCTGTAGGGATCGGTGGAATTACGTTAGGTGGGGGAATTGGGCCTCTCCAGCGTACCATCGGTCTCATCAGTGATAACCTGCTTGAGGTGGAGATGGTGGATGCGAACGGAAAAGTGATTCGGGCCAATAAAAATCGCAATGCGGATCTCTTTTGGGCCTCGCGGGGAGGAGGCGGTGGTAACTTCGGAGTATACACTCGTTACAAATTCAAAGTGCGCCGTGCTCCAGCGAAGGCTACTGTATTTAAAATCACCTGGCCATGGTCTCAATTCGAAGAGGTACTTAAAGTATGGCAGAGGTGGGCTCCCTCAGTTGATACGAGACTGGGCAGCGAGTTGTCCATCGGACCGAAAAAGGGTGGCAACGTCCTTATGGAAGGGCTGTTCTTAGGCTCTAAAACAGAGGCTCTCCGTTTATTACAGCCAATTACGAGTGTTGGCAAACCGACGAGCTCCGTTGTTCGTTTGTTACCTTACACGGAAGTGGTAAAGTTCTTATTGCTTCCTGATCCAATTGAGACTCAAAGGTACAGTAACCAGTTCTCGTCCGGTTTTGGACAGAAACCATTCCCTGACAAAGCCATTAAATCGATGCGTGCATTTTTGGAGAACTTGGAAGAGGGACCAGGCGGGTTCTATTTCCTCAACTGGGGCGGAGCAGTAAGTCGCAAATCACCTAGATCAACCGCCTTCTTCTGGCGTAAAGAGAAGTTCTATGTGGAATGGACCAGTACGTGGCTCAAACCATCCCATGCCGCCAAAAATATCGCACTCGCTCGTAATACTCGCAAGAAATTGCAACCATACATTGTGGGTTCCTATATCAACGTTCCAGACCAAGGGATCAAGAATTCCGGTCCAGTGTACTATGGAGCCAACTATGCCAGACTGCGGAGAGTCAAAGCCAAGTATGATCCGAAAAATGTGTTCAACAATCCGCAAAGCATCACGCCGGCTCGGAGAGTATAATCCATTGTAACCTGTTCAATTCCTATTCAATGAGTGAAGAAACACGCCTTAATTGGCGTGTTTTTTGCTATGTATGTTAGTATAAATGCCAAAACCGAAAATGAAATCAACTCATTGATATAGAGAGCAGGTACACGCCATGATTGATGTAGATCAGTTAGCCAACACATTTGCAAGCAGTCATTATGAGATACATGAGGTCAACCGATTGGTGATCCAGCCCAGAAGTATACTGCGTGAATTTAAAACCGAGAAGTACGGGTTTCTTTTTGTGATGCGTGGAGAAGCACGAATGACGGTCAATGGAACGATATATGAATTACGGCCGGGGTCTGTGTGTCATGCGGCCCCAGGCATGAAGATGGATTCCCGAGTGATCAGTGAAACCGAGTATGAATACTACGCTGTATTCTATGGGCCGGACAAGATGGATGATGAAAAAGAACAAGACGTCCACAATGTATTGGGTGTCCATTTCAAAATGGATCAGGCAGTTAATCCGAGGATCGTAGAATTATTGGCGATGCTGCAAGAACATGCTTATCATCCGGGGGGAATGGAAAAACTTCGAGTGAAGCAACTATTTCTGAGTATCATGGTCGAGGTTCTAATGGGGTACAGGCAGCGGGAAAGTGTAACTTCTCCAAGTGAACAGGTGATTGAGGAAGCTTTGTCCTACATTAATGTCAATTACATGAATCCGCTGACACTGGACGAGTTAGCAGAGACACATGGAATGAATTCCAAGCAGTTTTCCTATTTTTTTCATAAGTACACGGGATTTCGACCCATTGATTATGTCATCCATCATCGTATGGAGAGGGCAAGGGACTTGCTGAAGTCGGGGCATTTTCTTATCCGTGATGTAGCCATCAGTGTAGGGTATCCTAATCCGTTATATTTCAGCAGAGTGTTTAAAAATAAATTCGGTATATCTCCCTCAGCATATGCGGATCAGTTAGAAAACCATTAATACTAATTTCAACATGTACTTAAATTAAATTAGACAATAATACATATGGGTTTCGTGATTTGTGTATTCGCATGAGCGCTCATCCTTGCTATCATATTTAATGATAATGAGAATCATTATTAATATATGTTTCCAATACGCGAACCCGCCCATCATTGGGCAGAACATATTTAGAAATGAGGGTATATTAGGATGAAAGAGCATGAAGTGTATGATGTAACCATTATCGGCGGAGGACCCGCTGGTTTATTTTCGGCTTTTTATAGTGGACTGCGTGAGATGAAAACGAAAATTATTGAATTCCAGCCCTATCTGGGCGGGAAAGTACATGTCTATCCTGAAAAGATGATCTGGGACGTTGGCGGGTTACAACCTGTTCCCGGTGCACAGCTGATCGAACAGATCATCAATCAGGGACTGACATTTCAACCAGAGGTGGTTCTTGGAGAAAAGATCACGTCCATATCCAGAGATGAAGAGGGTTATTTTGCACTGCACACAGCCTCCACAGAGGTGCATTACTCCAAAACTGTGATCTTGGCCATTGGGGGAGGAATCCTGAAGCCAATCAAACTGGAGATTGAGGGAGCAGAACGTTTTGAAGTGACCAATCTACATTACACGGTCAAATCACTCTCCCGCTTCAAAGACAAAACAGTTCTTATCTCGGGTGGAGGGAACGCGGCGATTGATTGGGCAAATGAACTCGCACTTATTGCCAAACAAGTCTATCTGACGTATCGGAAAGATACACTGAAGGGGCATGAAGCTGAAATATCTCGTCTTAACAACAGTTCGGTCAAGTGCCTGCTTAATACAACGATCGAGAAGTTGGTCGCCACAGAAGATCATCAACAGATTGAGACGGTTGTGCTGAAACGCAATGAAGATGGCGCAACGCTTGAGCTGGCAGTGGATGAGGTCATCATTAACTATGGCTATGAGCGCGATAAGGAATTGCTGGTCAACAGTCATATTCAGATTGATATGAAGGATCATTGGATTGCAGGAACGCCGGTCAGCGAGACATCCGTACCGGGTATCTATGCTGCGGGTGATATTTTGCATCATGAAGGAAAGCTTCATCTGATTGCCGGAGCGTTCCAAGACGCAGCCAATGCTGTGAACCGGGCGAAGTTGCATGTGGCACCTGATGCGAATGCACACGGGATGGTCTCCTCGCACAATGACTTGTTTACTCAGAAAAACCGCGAATTAATGAAAGATTTGTACATCAAGTAATTGTGGAACTGAAGTGAACGGTTTTTCAAAAGGGAACCAAAAAGCCGCCCTCGGTCATAAGACCAAGAGCGGCTTCTTTACATGCCAACTACGCATGCCAGTCAATGAGCTATTAAGCTTTCACTTGTTCTCCAGCAAATACTTCAACGTTCATTGGAGCGGCCATGAATGCTGCTGCTTGTTGTACAAAAGCTTGGAAATGTGCACTTGTATTGTGGGAAGCTGTAGCAGCTTCATCTTTCCAAAGCTCGATCATCGTGTATTGTTGTTCGCGTTCTGTACTTTTTGCCAAGTCATAGCTGATGTTGCCTTCTTCTTGACGTGTTGCAGCAATCAGTTCTTTCGTAGCTGCGAGGAATGCTTGTTCTTGGTCCGGTTTAACTTGCAGATGAGCGTGAATGATAATCATAATATAAAACCTCCATATAGTGTTTAAATTGTGTTAAGAATGTATGCTTATTGACCAATTCAATCGTAACTTACAGGGAAACAGTCCCTGATATTATGCCCAAGTTGTGATTGTATCTACTGGCAGACGGTAAGAAGGGTGACCATCTTTGGCCGATTTACCGATCGAGATCAACATAACCGGTTGATAACGCTCTTTGTCCATGCCAAATGCTTCTGCAATTTGATCTTTTTCGTAACCACCGATTGGGTTGGTGTCATAACCATGAGCACGTGCAGCAAGCATCAATTGCATGGAAGCAAGACCTGCATCAATCAGGTTAACGTCGCGAAGATCGGCAGCAGGCATGTTGTCATAGTAAGGTTTAACAAATTGAACTTGTGCGTCTTTAACTTCTTGTGGCATGTAACCATGCTCTACCGCTTTGCTGAAGATCTCTTCCAGGTATTCAGCATTATTCATGTCGATAAATACGCCAACCACAGCTGCCGAAGTCAACACTTGATTTTGATTGAATTTAGCAAGAGGAGCGAGTGTTTCTTTGCCTTCAGCTGTATCT
Organism: Paenibacillus sp. SZ31; assembly: GCF_012912005.1. Taxonomy (GTDB): domain Bacteria; phylum Bacillota; class Bacilli; order Paenibacillales; family Paenibacillaceae; genus Paenibacillus. The sequence goes on along the minus strand of NZ_JABBEA010000001.1, from coordinate 482,297 downwards.
ACAACGAGAAAACGCCAAGGTTGCATATTAACGGAAGAAGGTGCACGTGAAGCTTCTGCCAAAATTTCTGTCATTTCTTCACGGCTGATTTTTACCTCAGAATCGTAAAGCTTAACAGAACGGCGGCCGTAAGTAATTTCGTTAAAATCATTTGTCTTTTGGAATTTACTTTCAATTGTACTCATGGATAAATCTCTCCTCTATATATAGGTTTAGAAATTATTCTGCATACGTTCCAGGTAATCGGCGAGAGCCTGAACTTCGTCTTCACTGAAATCCTGCAAAATCTGGTTGATGAAATTGGTTTTCTCTGCTTTGTAGCCTTCAATCTGCTTCCGACCATGGTCCGTCAGACGAACAAAAGTTACCCGATTATCTTCGGGGTTCTTGCGTCTGGTAACCATCAGGTCCGCCTCAAGCTGTTTCAAGTGGCGTGTAATCGCAGCACTATCAATGTTAATGATTTTCTGCAGCATGGATTGGTTAATCTCATCGACTTGATCCAGCTCATGCAGAATTTCAAAGCGAGAGGAACTGATACCCGTACAGCGTTCGAACTTGGGACTGATTTTGTTGCCCAACACGTTCAGCAGGTTGATGATCTGTTCTTCTTTGGAAACAATACGTGTCATGACTAGACCTCCCGGGTGAATCTGAATCATGAACAACGGCGTATGTTAACCAATAATTAAAGTTGCAGTATACAATGCCATTGCCTAATGATTATTTGGATGCTCTCGATCATTGATGTATCAATAGTTGATGCTTCAATCATTGATGCCTCAATCATTGATGGCTCAATTAATATATCATGCCTTTTAACATTTTGCAACAGGTTCAGAAGAAGAGGATGATTATACCTGTATTATCCCGGTACATAAGCATTATCGTCTGTATAGGATGTCCATCTGCATGAGCTTATATCGATTGCACAAGTTATTGAGAATTATTATCAATTGATTTATAATAAAAGGAAATGTACATAACGAGCGAACGTAACAGGTAGTTCATACAAAAGCTGAGAAGGCATGAAGGTGCATCTGGATCGGAGGGTAAGTACAGAGGATATGAATTTGAATGATCACATCAGGCTGTGGAATCATGTTTTTGTGAAAATACTGGATGTGCGCCAAAACGCTTTGCATCCTGGAGAGAAGCTGAAGAATTATCAACTGCCTGCCAGTACCTATCTATATATCATCGACGGAAGTGCAAGGATACGAATGGATCAACACAGATATATCGTGGATGGGTTCCACATTGTTCATGGGGGCAAGCAGGCGTACTTAAACATGGAGACGGATTCGGGCGTGGCGTATTATATGATCTTGTACAAAGCCATTCTGGCGTTGCCCTGTGGTACGGAAATTCAGCATCTGATGGACCATGAACGTCCGTTTCAGGACCAATATGCACTTGTACCAACCCGTCCGCTGGACATGTATCAATGTATGGAGGAATTGAAACGGGAGTGGGAACTTTCCACGAAACTCGCAAAGTTACATGCCAAAACTTTATTTCATCAATGGGTATATTTTTTGTTGGAAGACTTACATAGACAATCCATTCAGCCATATAAACCGGATACGGTCACACAGGCTATTGAATATATGAATGCTCATCTGCATGAACCTATAGCTCTTGATGTAATGGCAGAAGCATTGGAAATTAGTGTGGGGCACCTGTCCAGATTGTTTAAACAAAAGTTGAACATTAGTCCCATCCAATATCTTGGACAGATCCGAATGGAGAGGGCAGCACATCTTCTGGTGCATACGGGTGCTACGTTGCAACAGATTGCTGAACAGGTCGGTTATCCGGATGCGCATTCGCTGAGTCGCAGCTTCAAAAAAATCAAAGGACTATCTCCAATTCGCTACAAAAAAGGACTAAGCCAACGGTTAATTAAGCCGCAAAAGGCATTGGAATTGAACTATGAGCAAGATTTGCCCAGTGTGATGCAAGAAAATGCCCTTCATCCACTACATTCCTCTTTATATAATGATATTGATTATCAATATCAAAAGAATGTTGGAGGGGAATTACTGATGCAAGGAAAATTCAAAATGACAGCACTAAGCATGATGCTGTGTCTCACGCTATTACTCGCGGCCTGTTCCAGTCCGTCACCGTCAGCAAGTGGTACACAAACAGAGACCAATGCGGCTACTACACAATCGGGTAACCAGGCAACGGAGGTAGGGAAATCGACTGCACTGCCAGAGACGCGGACCGTCTCTACATTGAGAGGAGATGTAGTGATCCCGGCTAATCCGCAGCGTGTTGCTTCGGATCAATATATGGGGTACCTGCTGAAACTGGGCATTATACCGGTTGGTGTGAGAACGTTCATGCTGAATGAATCTTGGATTGAGAAGTCTGATATTCCTGTAGATGTCATAGCGGGTATTGAAGATTTGGGAGGAGAATTCCCGATGAATCTGGAGAAGCTGGTGTCGCTTGAACCAGATCTTATCATCGGTTCCATTGATAAAAATATCGAGGATTACGAGAAAATTGCAACGACTGTCTTTTTACCCTATTGGGAGGGTGAAACAACCTCAGGTCCACTGGAGAAACTGCGCCGGATTGCTGGTGTTTTTGGGAAAGAGAAGGAAGCTGAGGCATGGATTACAACCTATGAAGATAATGTTGAAGAAGCCCAGAAACGGATCGATGGTATTATTAAAGATGGCGAGACCGTATCCATTGTACAGATAGGTAACAAAGCAATGTATGTCATGGCTGCAGATGGCGGTAACTACGGTAGTTCTACCATCTATGAGATGCTGAAACTGCCTCCTACCCAGCAGGCACTGGAGATGAAGGAAGGTTTCGAAAGTATCTCTCTTGAAGTGCTACCGGAGTATATGGGAGATCATATCTTCGTATATGGTTCGGGGGACGAAGACGCTGAAGAGGTACTGAACAGTGAAGTGTGGAAACATCTTCCCGCTGTGCAGAAAGGTCAGGTTTATGCGTATGGTTCCTTTGGAGACAAAGGCGATGAGTTCGTGATGGAAGATCCATATTCACTGGAATTGCAGCTAGATACAGTTACAAATATATTACTGAAAGCTAAAAAATAGAGTTTAATCAGGTGATTACAGGGTTTGATCCGAACAGGGAAGGGATGTCAGCATGGAAGAAAATGATTGGATAAAACGACTGGAGCAACTCTATTTCACTGCTGTCCACGTCTGCCATTACTCCAGCAATCCAGGGGCTGTCCAGCGCAGAATCTGGAAAAGGTTCGCCCTTTGCAGGGTTATCGCTGGCAAGGGATCTTTGTCTATGGATAACGTTGTACATACGGTGTCTCAGGACGAGTGGTTTTTGTTGAAGCCAGGAATGCATGTAGAGTTTCAGACGGATATGGAAGCACCTGTCCGATATCAGATCATTTTATTTTCTTGCGTGGCACTTACCCGGAGTCGGAAGGCTTTGCATACTGAGGCATGTGATTTCCCTGTTACCGGCAAGCTTCATGTTTCTTCCAATGCACGTGATATTCAGGAGATGATGGATACGCTGGTGAGTGGGAAACACGCTTTCACGAGTCTTGAAAAGACGCGCAGGAAACATCTTTTGCATCAGTTGTTGATTCAATTAATGATGCACCTGAAAGAAGAAACCCCACCTGTAGCAGGTATGGATCGGGCACTTGAATACATGACGCATCAGTATATGAAAGACATTCGAGTCGAACAGATGGCCCGCATGGCAGGGCTTAGTGTGAATCATTTTATAAGAACGTTTAAACGGCAATTAAACATGACCCCGATCGAATATATTCTGAAACAACGTATGGCGAAGGCCAAGCAGCTGTTATTTTCTTCAGATAAAATCAAGGAAATTGCAGAGCAAGTAGGCTATCGGGACGAGCACTATTTTAGCAGAGTCTTTAAGAAGAACGAAGGTGTCGCCCCGACGTTGTATATGAAAAATAAAGTGAGTCGCATTGCCACCTTGTATTATGGATTGGACGATTATGTGATAACACTTGGTATGACGCCAGTGTCCGCATTATCCTATGGTCAGAGAGTGGCTCGACACGTTGCTGTTCCTGCGCTTCAGGCGCACAGTCATCAGGGACTTATCTTGGATAGCTTCAATCAGAACTATGACGGGTTGAGGCGAGTCCAACCAGACCTGATCATTACAAGTGATCGTCTGGAGCCGAATGAATTCCTGCATCAGATTGCACCCACGACTATGCTGGAGCACACCAACCATTTTGGCGAGAGACTTCTGTACATGGCGGACATTATGGGCCGTACCGAACGGGCTGAACAGTGGATTGATCAGCATGCTGACTTAAGCCTTGTTCTTCGAGGACGCATTCAATCGAGGTGGGGTAAGCAGAGTGCCATGTTCATCAGGGTGTCCTCTCAATTCTACCGAATGTATGGATTGAATAACCAGACAGGGGCTCTGTTATATGACGATCTGGGGTTTCATTTGCCACGTTATTTTCCGGAAAAACAGTGGGCTGTGGAGACAAATGTTGGTGACATGCAGTTATACGACGCGGATCATATATTTGTAATGGTCGATCCCACGGAAGAGGCGCACGCTCAACTACGCCAATTGCAGCAATCCAGTGCATGGTTGGCATTAAAAGCTGTTCAAGAAGGCCGTATCTATAATGCAGGAGATATTTTCTTCAAAACGTTAGGTCCAACTGGACGCATGTGGGCCATGCGATATGTCGCAGAGCAACTCGGTGTTACTGTGCGATGATATTGTGCAAGTGAAGAGAGTGGAATAATCCATGGTAAGGGTGTACTCTTTTCCCTACTATAATGATAATGATTATTATTATTAAATAGTAGAGGGGATTTAATACAAATGGTAAGACAGAGAGTAGCATCTATATTATTATTGACCCTGCTTGTGCTTATTCTTGCGGCATGTGGCAAGGCTTCGGAAGTAGCGGAAGAAACGCCTCAGCAACAGGATACGCCTGTAGAAGAGAGCGGTACACAAACGATCGAGCATCTTAACGGAACAGCGGTTGTACCACAAAAGATAGAACGCATGGTTGTATTATCCGCCGATTACATCGATCACATGTTAACGATTGGTGAAAAACCAGCAGGCGTTAATGTAGAAGTTCGTTATGGAGGAGATTACCTACCTTATCTTGCAGATCAGCTTGCCGGTGTTCCAACGGTGGGCTCCGCAGATAGTCCTAACCTGGAGGCTATCCTGCAGATCGATCCAGATGTCATCGTTATTGAGAGTCGAACTGCTGAGAGCACGTATGAGCAGTTGGAGAAAATCGCTCCGACGATTGTACTTGGTAACGAATGGTTGGATTATGAAGATGACACAACGTATTGGACTCAGGATTTGTTGACCATTGCTGGAATGTACAATAAGGTTGATCTAGCGAAAGAAAAGATTGCAGAGGTAGAGCAACAGGCGGAGCAATTAAAGGCGAAGATCGCACAACTGGATCAGAAAAAGCTGGCTTATCTGCGTGTAAGAGAGAAGACCTTGCAAATATATGCAGCAAAAGGACATCCAACCAACACATTATTGTATCATGATCTTGGGTTTGTACCCACTGCTGTGACGCCAGCCGAACAACGCGAGGACCTGTCCATGGAAAAAATCGCGGATATTGATGCCAATTTCGTAGTTCTTGAGATTGATCCAAATGCCGAGGAGTATCTAAATAGTATCAATGCAAGCTCACTCTGGAAGGGAGTACCGGCTGTTGGTGCAGAACAGGTCTATACGACAGACTCATTCTGGTTGTTTAAAGGCTGGGGAGCAATCGGTCGCAGCGAAATTATTAATGAAATTGAAGATATGATTCAATAGATGGGACGTTATCCAGGGCGTAACCATTCAGAGATGTCGGGAACATTACAGCATTTTTTCGTGACGACGATCCGAGCGAACGGTCATGATTTCAAGTATCCTTTCCATGTGAAGGATCTGCTGGATGAAGAGAAACGAAACTCGATATTACGTGAACAGGCGATACAGCAAGGGCTCCGGCTTGGCGGCAAAGGGAGTGTGGCCGTCGGTACACTTTTTGCCAAGCGTTATTCGGTATTCGTTATGTCTGTGATCTCCGCATTCAGTCTATACGACACTACACTTAGCATGGCCGATGATGATGTACGGTTTGAATTGAATGGATCAGGCGGCATGCGATACGAAACTCGGCTGCAGAGAATCTTTCTGGAAGGTGAAGATCCTGTCCAGCGCAAGTCAGAGAGTGGTTCGCTCAAGAAGAGAGTGCTGCTACATCTGGAAACTGTTCTGCGAGCGGTAGCCAGTGGTACGGGGGCGAGTGATAAAGTCATGTGGTCTTTGGTTGCACATAATGTGCAACAATTGTATGTACGTATGATCAATGATCGGAAAATATGGAAGACGGATCAACGGCTTGCACAGATCAAGGAAGATCAAAGCATATGGCTTGACGAACAAAATGAAAATGCATTTACGTTTGCCATGAAGTTGCATCGCTTTGATCACCCTGAGTGGCAAGGACCGCCGTTCTTGATACGCCGATATTGTTGTTTGGCTTATCAGGTTGGAGACGGAAGTCATTCACATGGTTATTGCAACAGTTGTCCGAAGCTGGATTCGGAATCCCTATTGCGTAATCTTCTACAGCAGTGAACTTACACTCTTGTATCGCATCGTCCGAATCTTTTTTAGACGATCCATGTTCTCTTCGAAACTGGCACCATTTCCGTTTACTCAAAATGAAATTCATAGCCGGTCTATTCCCATGGATCATGATATTGCGGAATTCTTCCAAAGAATCCTGCTGAACATCGACATGTTCCACAACCTGCAGCGGCTTGAGCCAGCGTCTGCGGGTTTGTTGGTTTTGGACGGGAAAGTTACTGCCTGGTGTACTGACGAGCAATTCCTGACGAACGATGATGGCATCAGGAAACGGCTGGATCTGGTTCAGTTCGCTCATGAGAGGTGCGGCTAGATCATGACTTTGAAGTTGTATAACGTGTAACATGTTCCATAAGGGAAAGGAGCTGGTTCGATCGGCCATGATGAATGAAAATAAGCTAAAACGGGCATTCAAGCAGCAATACGGCAGATCCATTCATGCGTACGTCATTCAGAAACGGATGGAAAAGGCACGTGAGCTACTGGAGAGTGGGCAAGTTGGTGTATCAGAGGCCGCCCATCTGGTAGGGTATGTGAACAACAGTTATTTCATCAGTCGTTTCAGGCAAACGTATGGCTATAATCCGAGTAAGCTCAAAGGATAGATATCCTTTCACTTTGTTGCGTTTTGCGTTGATTACATGAATCAGATATACTTCTGGTTATTGATCAATTCATAACTGTGCGTTGGAAGGGGAAAATGATGGCTAAAGATACAGTAGCGTCGGTTAACCGGCGAAATGATATTATCTCTGCGGCAATCGATGTCTTCGCAGAAATTGGCTATTATCGTGCGACTACAGCCCAAGTGGCTGAACGGGCACAGATTTCACAGCCGTATATCTTTCGTTTTTTCAAAACCAAAGAAGCTTTATTATTAACTGCAATTGAGGTCTCGTGGACTCGGGTGATTGATTCTTTTCGAATTGTGGTGGAGACGGCGACGCCAGATCAGTTGGAGAATGATCTAATTGAAGCCTACGATAAGATTCTCGAATCTCACAAGAGTGAAATTTTGCTTCAGATGCAGGCGCAAACGATTCGGGAAGAAGTCATTCGTCAGGCCATGCAAAAAGGCATTAGTGATGTACGAAGCATGGTACTTGAAGCTTTCACCGTTGCAGGAATTGCTGAACCGCTGAAAAGAACCATGATTTTCTTAGCGATTGGGATGTTGTGTAATTTATCTACTGCATTGGATATGCCGGAGCTGAAGGATCGTTAGAGAGGGAGTTAAAGTCCCTTTTTGTATTTTAGTTATTGATCAATCACTAAATGGATGAAGAGGTCGGTATAAGATGAAAAGAGCTATTGTGATTGGAGCCACAGGTGGAACAGGTGCGGCAATTACGGAGGAATTGATTAAACGGGGGATTTCTACGATTGCATTTGGGCGCTCCAGTCAAAAACTGGAGCAACTTGCGGTAAAGTTGGGATCTCCAAATCACCTGCAAATCGCAGTGGGAGATGCATTTCGGTCGGATGATATTATCGCTGCTTCCCAGAAAACGGATGTTATATTTCATTGTGCAAACGTCCCGTATAACGAGATGGAGAGCAGGCTGATTCCGCTGGGCGAATCTGTGATGGTGGCGGCAGAACACCTGGGTCTGAACGTGGTTGTAATAGACGGAATCTACCCTTATGGTAGAAGACAAATGAGCGAGGTAACGGAAGAACATCCGAAGCAGCCACATACCCGAAAAGGCAAGACACGACTTGCCTATGAACAAATGTTATTCAGCAAGAGATGGAGCAAAGCTCAGGTGATGATCGTTCGTTTGCCGGACTATTATGGCCCAACGGCTAATCAGGCTTCCTATCTGGGTTCAACGCTTGAAGCGATAGCGAAAGGCAAGATGGCTTTTTTTATCGGAAATATGAAGGTTCCCAGAGAGTACATCTATTTACCGGATGCTGCGGTTATGGTGGTAGAACTTGCAAGCAGGCAGACGACGTATGGACAGAACTGGAACATTCCTGGAACGGGGATCATCTCGGGTCATGAGATTGTACGTATGGCACAGAAGGCTGCGGGGATAAGAAAACCTGTGATGGCGTTAGGAAAAGTGGGATTGTCGTTGATTGGACTGGGTGTACCGGTTATGAAAGAAATTGTAGAGATGTTATATCTGACCGAGGAACCCCTGATCTTGAGCAGACAGAAATATGAGGAACAGATTGGCCCAGTTGTGGCAACATCTTTTAAAGAGGGAATTGCGTTGACGATTAATGAGTTACAGGGTGAGTAGCGGAGAATATATTTTTTAGAGAATAGTAATTGATTGATCACTAACTATGGTGGTTTCATAGGCATATTGATTAGGGGGCGCACAAAGCTAGTCCCGGGCATAGAGTGTACTATTGTAAAATGCGGAGATTTGACGTGGTGTACAAGGAGGGGGGATTTTCTTGTGAGCAGTATGTCCAAAAAGAAACGCAAAATTTCCTCAATCAGCACAGTTAAACGGAAAGCAAAAAAATCAAAAAAGCACTCTATCCCAAAGCAGAGTAAGTCTTGTAAGAAAAACATACGTTCGTGCAAAAAAAAGAAAAGCCACAGGATTCCTTTCCTTCGCGGCCCACGGGGTTATCTGGGAAAGAGAGGATACACCGGGGCAACTGGAGCTACCGGGTTAACCGGAGACCCTGGGTATCCAGGCAAAAGGGGAGCAATCGGTTTAACAGGACGGACTGGAGTAACTGGAGCTACGGGTTCAACTGGAATTACGGGAAGCACCGGAATAACTGGGGTCACAGGTTCCATTGGAGTTACCGGACTGATGGGCACCACAGGTGTGACTGGAACTACCGGATTCACTGGAGCAACTGGTCCAACTGGGATTGGTGTGATGGGACTAACTGGACCGACTGGTATAACCGGTATTACTGGATTAACAGGTATAACGGGAAGTACTGGGGAAACGGGAAGTACGGGAGTCACTGGTTCTACTGGAACAACAGGCATCACTGGACTGACTGGCGCCACTGGTGAGACGGGTGTAACAGGCGTAACAGGCGTAACAGGTACGACAGGTGTAATGGGACCAACCGGGGCGACTGGTGTGTCAGGACCGATTGGGGTAACAGGAGTAACAGGAAGTACGGGTACCACAGGAATTACTGGCGTAACTGGGACGACAGGTATAACAGGAGCGACTGGAGCCACTGGGGAAACAGGTCTAACAGGAATTACAGGAACGACTGGGGCGACCGGAATTACTGGTGATACAGGGTTAACAGGACCCACTGGCACAACCGGAGTCACCGGCGTTACGGGAACAACCGGAGTCACAGGTACGACTGGAGCAACAGGAAGCACAGGTACAACCGGAGTTATTGGCGTAACCGGCACAACTGGTGTCACAGGGGAAACGGGTCTAACAGGTGTAACCGGAGCCAACGGCATAACTGGCGTGACAGGAGCCACCGGCGAAACAGGATCGATAGGCGCAACTGGCGTTACAGGTATCACTGGTGTGACGGGAGCTACTGGAAGTACTGGTACTTCAGGGAATACAGGCGCGACTGGTATTACTGGCGAAACAGGAAGCACTGGCACAGCAGGTATTACTGGATTTACAGGAACTACGGGTGTGACCGGAACATCTGGTGTCACCGGACTGACTGGTACTACTGGGATAACTGGATTCACAGGTGTTACAGGGGTAACCGGTCTAACTGGAACCACGGGAGTTACTGGTGTTACAGGTACTACAGGTGCGACCGGTATTACAGGGGAGACGGGTCTAACAGGAATCACAGGTACGACTGGTGTGACAGGAGCCACCGGGGAAACAGGAACCACAGGTATCACTGGAGCTACTGGAATTGCGGGTACAACAGGAATGAGTGGAGCAACCGGTACGACAGGTATTACTGGGTTTACCGGCAGTACAGGTGCAATCGGAGCAACTGGTGCCACTGGAGATGCGGGTCTAACAGGGGTCACAGGAACGACTGGATTTACTGGTGCGACCGGAGCCACTGGTGTCATTGGGGAAACGGGAGTAACAGGTACGACTGGAACCACTGGAACCACGGGAAGTACAGGTATCGCTGGATTTACAGGTGTTACTGGAGCAGCTGGTGCCACTGGCACAACTGGTGTGTCAGGGCCTACAGGGGTTTCAGGAATAACGGGAAATACGGGTACTACAGGAATAACTGGAGCTACCGGGGCAACTGGTGCCACTGGAGAGACGGGTCCAACTGGAATCACCGGCACGACAGGAGTGACGGGACTGACCGGGGCTTTAGGCGAAACTGGTATTACAGGAACGACCGGCCCAACCGGAGAGACAGGTTTGAATGGATCTACTGGAGAAACAGGTACCACAGGGATTACTGGCATCACCGGCACAACTGGAACTACAGGCACCACGGGAACAGCCGGAGTAACTGGAATCACAGGTGCGACAGGAGCTACTGGTGTCACTGGAGAGACGGGTCTAACAGGTATTACGGGTGAGACTGGGGTTACAGGAAGCACGGGTACTTCTGGAATAACAGGCACTACGGGGGCAACTGGATTAACTGGTGAGACGGGAGCGACTGGAAATACTGGTGTTTCAGGAATTACTGGATTTACGGGCAGTACAGGTGCGACCGGAGCCACTGGAGAAACGGGTCTAACAGGTGCCACAGGCACGACTGGTGTGACAGGATTCACCGGAGCGACAGGAAATACTGGTCTAACGGGACCCATCGGTGTAACCGGCACAACCGGAGTCACTGGCGAAACAGGAGCAACAGGATTGACTGGCGTTACGGGAATCACTGGTGTGACCGGAGCTACTGGAAGTACAGGTGCTACAGGAACTGGAACTACAGGAGCGACGGGAAATACGGGTACAACGGGCATTACGGGGCCCACCGGAGCTACTGGTTCAACTGGAGAAACAGGGGCAACCGGGGTCACCGGCGCAACAGGACCGACCGGCACAACTGGCGTAACTGGTGTCACAGGGGAAACGGGTCTAACAGGAACTATTGGCCCAACTGGTGTTACAGGATTAACTGGAGTAACAGGACCCACGGGCATCACAGGCGTGACCGGTGCTACAGGAAGTACTGGTGAAACAGGAGTTACCGGAACGACTGGTCTAACGGGACCCATCGGGGTCACAGGCACAACCGGAGTCACTGGCGAAACAGGACCAACCGGTACGACAGGTATCACAGGAATTACTGGCGTAACTGGGACGACCGGTATAACTGGCGCGACTGGAGCCACAGGGGAAACAGGTCTAACAGGGATTACCGGAACGACTGGTGCGACCGGATCTACGGGAGTTACTGGAGTTACTGGAGTTACGGGCAACACAGGTGTGACTGGATTTACTGGAATTACTGGTGATACAGGGTTAACAGGACCCACCGGCACAACAGGAGTCACCGGTACGACTGGAGCAACAGGAAGCACGGGTACAACCGGCGTTACTGGCGTAACTGGTGTCACAGGGGAAACAGGCCCCACCGGTACTACTGGCCCAACTGGTGTTACGGGAGTCACTGGACTTACTGGATTCACTGGGGAGACGGGTCTCACCGGGATCACAGGTGCAACTGGACTGACTGGTGTTACGGGAACTACGGGCATTACCGGACCGACTGGTGCTACTGGTATTACTGGCGTAACTGGATTTACAGGTGCTACAGGGGCAACCGGTCCAACGGGTATTTCTGGTGAAACAGGCGCCACCGGTACTACTGGTCAAACTGGTGAGACGGGAGTAACTGGATTCACTGGGGTTACAGGTACTACAGGATTTACCGGCACGACGGGATCAACCGGTGCCACTGGCATAACCGGCACGGCAGGACCAACTGGTGTTACGGGTGCAACAGGTGCGACCGGAGCCACTGGTGTCACAGGGGAAATGGGTATAACTGGGCTCACGGGTACGACTGGAGCAACAGGAAGCACGGGACCCACCGGAGTTACTGGCGTAACGGGTACAACTGGCATTACGGGGGAAACAGGTCTAACAGGAATTACTGGTCCAACTGGTATTACGGGATTAACTGGAGCAACAGGAAGTACAGGAACCACGGGAATCACAGGCGAGACGGGTGTAACAGGCGTTACAGGTACGACAGGTGTAACAGGACCAACCGGTTCCACTGGCACAACTGGCATAACCGGAGTCACAGGTATGACTGGATTTACAGGAGCAACGGGGAGTACGGGTTCCACAGGAATAACTGGCGTAACCGGGCCGACTGGTGCTACTGGAATTACTGGCCAAACTGGTGAGACGGGTCTAACAGGAGTCACTGGTCAAACTGGTGTGACAGGATCAACCGGAGTTACTGGAGTTACGGGAGTACCTGGACTTACTGGATTCACTGGGGAGACGGGTCTAACCGGGATCACAGGTGCGACTGGACCGACTGGTGCTACTGGAATTACTGGGGTAACTGGATTTACAGGTGTTACAGGGGCAACCGGTCCAATGGGTATTACTGGTGAAACAGGACCAACCGGCACGACCGGCGTAACTGGCATTACGGGTGTGACTGGAGCTACTGGAATTACAGGCGCCACCGGCACAACTGGCCAAACTGGTGAGACGGGAGTAACTGGACTTACTGGGCTTACAGGTAATACCGGATTTACCGGCACGACGGGAGCAACTGGTGCCACTGGAGAAGCGGGTCTAACAGGGGTTACAGGTACGACTGGTGAGACGGGACCCACCGGGACTACTGGAGCAACAGGAACCACTGGCAGTACAGGAGAGACGGGTGTAACAGGCGCTACCGGTACGACAGGTGTAACGGGACCAACCGGTGCGACTGGCATTACTGGCGTAACTGGATTTACAGGTGCTACAGGAGCAACTGGTCCGACGGGTATTACTGGTGAAACAGGACCAACCGGCACGACCGGCGTAACTGGCATAACGGGTGTGACTGGAGCTACTGGAATTACAGGTGTCACCGGCACTACTGGCCAAACTGGTGAGACGGGAGTAACTGGATTCACTGGGGTTACAGGAGCAACGGGGAGTACGGGTTCCACAGGAATAACTGGCGTAACCGGGCCGACTGGTGCTACTGGAATTACTGGTCAAACTGGTGTGACAGGATCAACCGGAGTTACTGGAGTTACGGGAGTAACTGGACTTACTGGATTCACTGGGGAGACGGGTCTAACTGGGATCACAGGTGCGACTGGACTGACTGGTGCTACTGGGATTACTGGCCTAACCGGATTTACAGGTATCACTGGAGAGACCGGAGTAACAGGAAGTACGGGTCCCACCGGAGTTACCGGCATCACGGGTGCGACAGCTAGTACAGGAACGACTGGTGCTACTGGAATTACTGGGGTAACTGGATTTACAGGTGTTACAGGGGCAACCGGTCCAACGGGTATTTCTGGTGAAACAGGAATAACCGGCACGACCGGACTAACTGGCATTACGGGTGTGACTGGAGCTACTGGAATTACAGGCGCCACCGGCACAACTGGCCAAACTGGTGAGACAGGTGTAACAGGCGCTACCGGTACGACAGGTGTAACGGGACCAACTGGTGCCACTGGCATAACCGGCACGGCAGGACCAACGGGTGCGACCGGAGCCACTGGTGTCACAGGGGAAACGGGTCTAACAGGGGTCACAGGTACGACTGGTGTGACGGGACCCACCGGCGCTACCGGTACAACAGGTGTAACGGGACCAACCGGAGCCACTGGCATAACCGGCACGACTGGCTTAACTGGTGTTACGGGTACTACAGGTGCGACCGGAGCCACGGGAACCACGGGAGTTGCTGGCGTGACTGGAGCTACTGGAGAGACGGGTGTAACAGGCGCTACCGGTACGACTGGCTTAACTGGTGTTACCGGTACAACAGGAGCTACTGGAGCCACTGGGGTCACGGGTACTACGGGAGTTACCGGCATAACCGGAACTACGGGTATTACAGGTGTGACTGGAGCAGCAGGAAGCACTGGAACAGCCGGAGCTACTGGCGTAACGGGCACAACTGGCATCACAGGGGAAACAGGTCTAACAGGAATCACTGGTCCAACTGGTGTTACGGGATTAGCTGGAGCAACAGGAACCACGGGCATTACAGGAGAGACGGGTGCAACAGGCGTTACCGGCCCGACCGGTGCGACTGGAACCACAGGAATTACTGGTATAAGTGGAACTACAGGAGCCACAGGCACAACAGGAACTACAGGTACAACGGGAGTTACTGGCATAACCGGCACGACAGGTACAACGGGTACGACTGGAGTAACGGGAGTCACCGGTACTACGGGTGTGACCGGAGCTACTGGAAGTACTGGTACTTCAGGAATTACAGGTCCGACTGGCCCAACCGGGGTTACGGGCTCAACTGGTATTACCGGAACCACGGGTATTGCTGGCGCGACCGGAGCAACTGGGGCTACAGGAAGTACCGGTATAACGGGAGTTACAGGCATTAACGGACTTACAGGAGCCACAGGCTCAACAGGTCCAACAGGTCCAACAGGTCCAACAGGAACTACAGGAACTACAGGGCTCACAGGTGTAACAGGAGCCACCGGAAGTAATGGTTCAACAGGAGTTACAGGTATAACTGGCGCGACCGGAGCAACAGGACTAACGGGTGTAACTGGGACAACAGGAACTACAGGCGTAACAGGCACCACCGGAAGCACCGGCACAACAGGAGTTACAGGAACAACCGGAACAGCAGGCATTACGGGAGCTACTGGTTCTACAGGTGCAACTGGGGTCACTGGGGTTGCCGGAACTACTGGGGTTACAGGCATCACAGGCATCACAGGTCCAACCGGCCCGACTGGACCAACTGGTGCTAATGGACTTACAGGAGCTACCGGTATAACTGGTGTAACTAGTGCAACTGGAGCTACGGGAGCCACTGGAGCAACAGGCATAACAGGAACTACAGGTGCGACTGGGGCAACGGGGCTGACAGGAGCCACGGGCCCAACCGGGCCCAACTTTGCAACACAAGGGTTCTCGGCCTTCCTGGCTACCCTTTCGACAGCAACGAGCGCACAATTAACCAACTGGACGACTACGGCTCCTTATTACGGTAATGCCAACTTCAATGCAACCACAGGAAATTATACCGTCCCGGTAACAGGAAGATATTCCATTGTGGCCACGATCAATTATGCAACGACCGCAGCGCTTGCCCTATCACTGGGTGCTGGGGTTAACCCTGCCTTTCTTGTACAGAGGACATCACCGACAGTTACAACGCTAGTTAGTGGTTTATTGCCTGTACTAAATGTGGCGATTACACTACTAACACTGAGGGCAGTACTGGGAAGCGGTGCAGTTACTTTGGCGGTAGAAGTGGCATTGAATGCGGGAGATGTGATTGGACTGTTCTATGCTGCAAACGGGTTGACGCTCACCTTGAACCTGGGCAGTGGTGCTACGAATGGCATTGTGTGGTCTGTGCATGAGATCACCTAAAAACTTCTTAACGGATTGCACCTATGGACAAATTCGTGAAGTTGTAATAAGTTAGTTTGAAGATATTCGAAATATCTTTCGGAAATTGGACTAACAAGTGAGGTGGATTGCATGATTCCTATTTTGGGACGCATTAATGAATTAAGTCGAAAACAACGCAGCAGCGTCGGCTTGACAAAAGCAGAACAAAGCGAGCAGCAGGAGCTTAGAAAACAATATTTACAGGCTATTCGAGGTCAGGTGCTGACAACCATGCTGGCAGTATCCGTTGTGGACCCGCTGGGTCATGATGTGACCCCTGAGAAATTAACCAATGAAAAATTGCAGCGCCGTGAACAAGCCGGCCAATAGCATTCCTCTAATAAGACAGACCAAGGTTACATCTTGGTCTGTCTTTTTTTCATTTTCTGCAAAAGCACCCGTCTAGAAGGAAGCGCACAAGAGGGCGAAGGCACCGTCCCGTTAGGTATTTCGTGCAGATTAACAAGCATGTTAGATATTTTTAGTTTTGATGACAATAAAGCTGCCGCGAACTTCAATTCATCCCCGATAACTCATATAATAACGCTAATATATTTCAGAAATACAAGGTGGAATCATAATTTTTCCGATATAACTGACAATAAACTCACATCACAAATAATCAAGAAAGAATAGTTCATATATGTATCTCGAAAGGGTTGATCAATCATGAGCCTGGAAGCTTTGAATGAACGTGTGAAGACTGATCTGGATTATTTGTCATTTGGTGGCGCGAACTGGGTACGTCCAAGAGAACATGCGGATGGTCATGTCTATGATGTCGTCATTGTGGGTGGAGGCCAGAGTGGATTAGGGGCGGCATTTGGGCTTCTTCGTGAACGGATCTCCAATATTGTGGTCATTGACGAGAATACATCGGGGCTTGAAGGACCTTGGGAGACTTATGCGCGAATGGTTACTTTGCGTACACCCAAGCATCTGACTTCCATCGATCTGGGTATCCCCTCGTTAACCTTTCGCTCATGGTGTGAAGCACAGGTAGGGCCCGAAGGTTGGGAAGAAGTAGACAAGATCCCGCGTGGAGACTGGATGAATTATTTGCGCTGGTATCGGGAAATATTGAATCTGCCTGTGCTTAATGAGGTGAAATTGACACTGGTTGAGCCAACAGAGGACGGTATACATCGACTTCATGTGAGCAAGGCAGGAACTCAGATGGATGTCATACTTGCTCGTAAAGTAGTGTTTGCTACGGGAATACAAGGGGGCGGAGAGTGGCATGTACCTTCCATGATTGCCGATAGATTACCTCGGGAGCTGTATGCCCACACGTCTGAAGCGATTGATTTTGAACGACTAAAAGGTAAACGGGTTGCTGTGCTTGGCGGCGGCGCTTCTGCTTTTGATAATGCCAGTTATGCGCTTGCCACCGGTGTGGCGGAAGCTCATGTATTTGTCCGGCGCGAACAGCTGCCTAGTGTTAATCCTATTCGTCAGATGGAACAATCTGGAATGATCGAGCGATACCACGCTCTTCCGGTTGCTGATAAATATGAAGTGATCTCTCATTTCTTCAAATTCAATCAACCGCCTACCAACGATACGTTTAATCGTGCGGCAGCCTGGCCTGGATTCGAACTGCATTTGAACTCGCCCTGGCTGAGTGTAGAAGCAACGAACCAAGGCGCGATTGTGCATACGGCCCAGGGAGCGTTTACGTTTGATTTTCTGATTATTAGCACAGGTCTGCTTAGTGATCCGGCACTTCGGCCTGAACTCAGACTTATAGAGTCGCATATCGCGCGTTGGGAGGACTGTTATCAGGCTCCAGCAGAGCATCGCAATGCCTTGCTGGATGCACATCCATACCTAAGTTCGGGGTTTGCGCTGACCAGCAGAAGTGAGCAGGGTGAGGAGCAGTTGCATGGATTGTTTGTATTCAATTACTCTGCACTAGCCAGCTGTGGTCTGTCCGCATCGGCAATATCGGGGACCAAGAGTGCAGTTCCGAAGCTGGTCTCTGCAATAGCGGATCAGTTGTTCCTCGATGATCGGGAGGTTATTTTGCAACAATTCTATGCTTATGAAGAACAGGAATTTACGGCTACGTGGGTGAAAAGTGGTGCCCTTGGCTGAGTACATGCACTCTATAATATTGTGAACGTGTGGCATCTGATGCTGCACGTTTTTTTGTTTTTTATATGATGAAGGTTACACTTGTCTTTAATTTGTTGTAAAATGTCGGTTGGAACATGTTAAAGGCAGGGATAATAGATGAATGAAATGAACTATGAGCAATTTAGAGCCCATTTGAAGAAAGTGTCGCGTAAACGAAATGTACCTTTGATTAAGATCGTTGCATTTCAAGAGAAATACATGAAGATTGAAGAAGTTCAGTTTTACGATGTGGAACAAAATCATATGAGTGTTCAGGCTTGCAATACGTTGTGGATGCATCTGGAGAATAAATCTTTCCGTAATATGGTGTCCCAACATTTGCATTTTTATAGAGACATGGAGAACCTGGGTAGGCATTCCTTTGAGAATCTGATCAAAGAACTATATGATACGTCGGTTCCTGTGCTGCTCGATTACAATCCGGCTCATTATTACACCTCGGGGCAGCTCGCTGAGATTTTGGTCATGGACCAGGAGAGGCTAATTGAACAATTGGAGATGGGCCGCTTCAAGGGTGCTTTTATTAATGAAGATGGCAAATGGCTTAAACCCAAACCGGATACAATGGTTGTAGAGTCATAAACGCCGTACATTTCCGATGAAAAGCAAAATCCTGCAACGCCGCGCATCAAGCGCTGGAGGCTGCAGGATTTTTAATGGAGATATGAAGGGCACGGAATCCCAACTTTAAGAACATGAAGTAAGTAACTTCGTTCGAGCGTAGCCACTCCAGTTGGAGGAGATCCATCCAAAGCGAGGAGAGGAATCTTTCTTTTTCTGATGCAGGGCACAGGGTTTTCGCCGTTTGTGTGGACGATCTGTCATCAGGTCACCACCTTGGATAAAATAGGGACTAGATTATCAGATGCGTGTTCAGGAGTGCGGAAGGGACAATTGGACAAAAAAATAAGTCGAAAGATGCGGGTTTTTGAAGGTTTTTAAATTATTTTGAATGAAAGTGGTTGTTTTTTGAGGGATTTATGATACTATAGAAGCAGTTGGAGGAATGAAGATGCTGACTGAAGAACGATATGCTGCAATTATAGAGCGCTTACATTTACAGGGAATTGTGAAGTTACAAGAGCTTGTTGATGTACTAGGTGCTTCTGAATCAACGATTAGACGTGATTTGATTGATCTGGAGAGTCGTCAGATGCTCAAACGCATCCACGGCGGTGCCGCACTGGTGAATGAAAAAACGCTAGAACCGGGCATGGAAGAAAAAACGTTCAAAAACATTCAACAGAAAACAACGATTGCCCGTTTGGCTGCACAAGAGATCGAAAATAGCGAATGCATCTATCTGGATGCAGGAACGACAACGTTAGCCATGATTCCTTTTATTGAAGCTAAAGACGTAACGGTGGTTACCAACGGACTTTCACATGTTGAGGCATTGGTAAGCAAGCGTATTCGCAGTTACTTGCTCGGAGGTATGATGAAAATTCATACGAAAGCAGTCATCGGCAGTATTGCATTACAGAACATGGATAACTTCCGTTTTGATAAATGTTTTCTTGGGAGCAATGGAGTGGACCCCGAAATGGGGTATACAACACCTGATCCAGAGGAAGCCTTGATTAAAAGGCGTGCACATCAATTGTCGGGAAAATCTTATGTGCTGGCTGATTCCAGCAAAATAGGGGAAATTACTTTTGCCAAATTGTTTGATTTGGAGGAGGCCGATTTGATTACCGAGCAGATGCCAGAACACTGGCGGCCTGGAATCGCCCAGAAAACTAAAATAATTGAGGGATAACGATGATATATACGATAACACTAAACCCGTCCATTGATTACATTGTGGAAGTGGATGAGCTGAAGCTTGGCGGATTGAATCGAATGAATCGGGATTTGAAGCTCCCGGGCGGCAAAGGCATTAATGTTTCTCGCATACTGAATCAACTTGGAGCAGATAACACCGCCATTGGTTTCCTTGGTGGATTCACCGGACGTTTCATTAATGACAAGTTGCAAGAAGATAACATCCGGACAGACTTTGTCACGATTGCGGACGATACTCGCATTAACATTAAGCTGAAGCATGGAGAAGAGACAGAGATTAATGGTCTTGGACCTGCAATCAGTGCAGAAGAGGCGGAGCAGTTGCTACACAAATTGTCTTCATTGCAAAAAGGAGATATTGTCATTCTCTCCGGAAGCGTGCCACCGTCACTTGGAACGGATTTCTATGATCGTCTCATTAAAGTCTGCAAGCAAACGGGTGCCGAATTCGTAATTGACACAACTGGACCTGCACTAATGGAAGCTCTTGTACATGAACCATTGCTGGTGAAGCCGAATCATCATGAACTGGCTGAACTGTTCGGAGTAACCATTGAGACTCGCGAGGAACTGGTGTTATATGGGCGTAAGTTGCTTGAAGCCGGTGCCAAACATGTGTTGATCTCCATGGCAGGCGAAGGTGCACTATTCATTACCAAAGCGGAAGTTCATCATGCGAACGTGCCAAAAGGCACTGTGAAAAACTCCGTTGGTGCCGGAGACTCCATGATTGGCGGATTCGTAGGTACCTTCGTACAGAGTGGAGATCTATTGGAAGCTTTCCGCACAGGGGTTGCATCTGGAAGCGCAACTGCGTTCTCGGATGATCTGGCAACACGTGAATGGATTGATGAACTGCGCAATCAAGTAACCATTACGACGATCTAGTCTAACGGTCATATAAAAGGTTTTCATTGTAATTGTAATGTAGTGAGGCCTGCACATTGCAGGCCGATAGAACTTAAGGGAGTGTACCAAGATGAGAATAACAGACTTGATGATCCAGGAAACGATGATCATGGACCTGCAAGCCACAACCAAAGCTGAGGCTATTGATGAACTAATTGCAAGCCTGAACCGAAGCGGACGTATTAATGATCCTGTTCTGTTCAAGGAAATGATCTATAAAAGAGAAGCTGAATCCAGCACGGGGATCGGTGGCGGAATTGCGATGCCACATGCCAAAACAACAGCGGTGAACGAACCAACAGTTGTATTTGCCAAGAGTAGAAAAGGGCTTGATTTTGAAGCGTTGGATGATCAGCCAGCTCATGTGTTCTTCATGATTGCGGCACCAGAAGGCGCAGGTAATACCCATCTGCGTACGCTTGCAGCTCTTTCCAGGTTGTTGATTGATAGCGATTTCATCTCACAATTGATGAGTACAGATACACCTGCGGAAGTTAGTGCATTGTTTGATGCCAAACAGGCGGAAGCAGCTGAGAAGGAAGCAGCCAAAGAGAAAGCAAAAGCTGAAAAAGCAGCGAATGCGGCATCCGCTACTACTACTGGTCAGCAACAGAATACTTCTGGTGTGATTGTAGGTAATGCCAATTCGGAAGATTTTGTTGTTGCGGTTACAGCCTGTCCAACAGGGATAGCTCATACATTTATGGCTGAAGACGCACTTAAAAAGAAAGCTCAGGAAATGGGCATCAATATTCGCGTAGAGACGAACGGCTCCGAAGGAGCACAAAATGTTTTGACGGCTGATGAAATTGCCCGTGCCAAAGGGGTTATCGTTGCTGCAGACAAAAATGTGGAGATGGCACGTTTCGATGGCAAACCGGTATTGCAAAGACCGGTGAGCGATGGAATCCGTAAATCCGAAGAGCTGATTCGCAAGGCTGTTAACGGCGATGCACCGATCTATCGTAGTCAGGGCGGAAATGCCAAGGAAGAGGGCGCAAGCGCTGGCAAGATCAGTGTAGGTAGCAAAATCTATAAAGATCTAATGAACGGGATTTCACATATGCTTCCGTTTGTCGTAGGTGGAGGAATCCTCCTGGCTATTTCGTTCCTGATCGAACAGCTTGCGGGCGAGGATAATCCCCTCTTCCAGTTGCTTCAAACGATCGGTGGCGGAACAGGTGCATTCCACTTCCTGATTCCGGTCCTTGCCGGATTTATCGCGATGAGTATTGGTGATCGTCCGGCCCTGATGCCTGGTATGGTTGGTGGATTGATGGCGGTTAACTCGAACGCTGGTTTCCTTGGTGGTTTGGCAGCCGGTTTCCTGGCGGGTTATGTAGTTATTGGACTCCGTAAGCTGTTCAAAGGTTTGCCAAAAGCGATTGACGGCTTGAAACCAATCTTGCTGTATCCGGTATTCGGCTTGCTGATCGTGGGTGCAATCAGTTTCTATGTCTTTGATCCAATCTTTGGTTCCCTGAACACATGGCTTGTAGATGCACTTGGTAATCTGGGTACAGGTAATGCGGTATTGCTGGGCTTGCTGCTTGGCGGCATGATGTCTATCGATATGGGTGGACCGTTCAACAAAGCGGCTTACACATTCGCTATTGGGGTATTCACATCCAGTGGTAACACAGACGGTGCATGGATGGCAGCGGTTATGGCAGGCGGTATGGTGCCTCCTCTGGCGATTGCACTTGCAACAACATTCTTCAAATCCAAATTTACAGAGCAAGAACGCAAATCAGGTTTGACTAACTATGTACTTGGATTCTCCTTCATTACAGAAGGTGCAATTCCATTTGCTGCGGCTGATCCATTGCGTGTATTGACTTCTTGTATTCTGGGTTCCGCTGTTGCTGGCGGATTGACACAACTGTGGCACATTAATGTACCAGCTCCGCATGGCGGGATTTTTGTTGCAGCACTGGCGAACCACGCATTATTGTTCCTGCTCGCTGTTGCGATTGGTTCTGTGATCTCCGGTCTGATTCTGGGACTGTGGAAGAAGTCACCAACGCTTGTGAAGTAACAAATATAAGAAACATCTCCTAGGTGAAATTCACTTGGGGGATGTTTTTTATTTCAGCTTTTTGGTTAGGTAGTGGAAAGTTGCCTCCGGATTTGTGTAAAATGCTTATTTAGCTTTTACATTCATCTATGGTAAAATAAATATAATTATATTTTGAAACTATGTTTCGTCTAATGAAACTTATGCAGGAGGAATTGGAATGTCTGATGTAATTAAAAGTCAGGTGCAGAAGCAGTTTGCGAAAAATGCAGGTAAATACGTGACGAGTTCGGGGCATGCCAAAGGTGAGGATCTCGCGTTGCTCGTGGCTTCATCTCAAGCCACTCCGGATATGAACGTGCTGGATATCGCCACTGGAGGAGGGCATGTCGCTAATGCATTGGCTCCACTTGTTCAGCGGGTGACAGCCCTCGATCTAACGGAGGAAATGCTACAGGTGGCTGAACAATTTATCCAGGGGAATGGACGCGATAATGTAGATTTTGTTGCCGGAGATGCAGAGAAGCTACCATTCGATGATGATGTCTTTGACCTTGTGACCTGCCGAATCGCTGCTCACCATTTTCCGGACGTTTCTTCGTTTATCAATGAGGCACTACGAGTCATGAAGCCTGGTGGCAGGTTGTTGTTGATTGACAACGTGGCACCTGAACGCGACGAAAATGACCAGTTTTACAATGAAGTGGAGAAGTGCCGAGATGCAAGCCATGTTCGGGCATGGCGCAAGACGGAGTGGATTCACATGCTGGAGTATGCCGGATTCCGAACGGAAACGATGCTTTCCTTCCAGAAACGCTTTAAGTTTGAAGAGTGGTGTAACCGTGCAGCACTGCCCGAGCAGGAGAGGGAGGAACTTGAAGCAAGCATGTTGAGTGCACCTTCCATCATCCGAAAATTTTTTAACTTTGAAGTGACAGAACACGGGAAGCTCGTCAGCTTCCAAGGAGAAAGTGTGTATATTCAGGCGATTAAACCTACGCATATCTGATAAGGCAAGACAAACTGTTTAGCAAAGCAGTTATGCATGAGTAAAAGGTTGTATACCAATAAAAATAAAACAAGCAGAATACCTTGAATAGGTAGATCTGCTTGTTTTATTTTCTTATATACTGAATTAAACGACAGGCCATTTTACTTTACGCAAGGCATCGAGCAACTCAGGCGGTGCATTCAGATTGTCGCGGACCAGATCCCGTGGGGTTAACGCCATCCACTGATTCAGTGACACATCCTCAAAGCGATCACTTCGGAATATCTCCAAAAACCATAAGGTATCTGTACCAGTATTCTGTATATAGTGTCCCATTGCGACGGGAACATATCCGACATCTCCAGCCCGATAATCAAAGGTACGAGCAATACCATTGCCTCCGAAGACGGTCATTCTTCCCTGTCCTGTCAGATAGTATTGCCATTCATCCGCATTGGGATGCCAGTGCAGTTCGCGCATGGCGCCAGGTCGGATCTCAACGAGTGCTGCCGCAACAGTAGTCGAAATGGGGAAGTTAGTGGAGTCTACAATCCGCACGCTTCCGCCGGGTGTGATCAGCGGTTCCTGGGCTAACAATCGATGTTTGAATGTGAGAGGAACGGTGCCGTATGGAGACTGAACTTCCTGGCTCTCAATGGAACCCGGAACGGTATCTTGGAAAATATAGACCTGTTCCTTCGGCATCGACTGAAAAGCGGATTCGGGCACGCCAAAATTAACAGACAATACCTCTGGTGGTGTATGGGCAAACCAATCGGATATGGATAACGTATTCAGATCGGAGAAGGACCCGTCATCAAACACGAGCAGAAATTCACAACCATCCTCCAGTCCTTGAATGGAATGGGGCAGACCTTTAGGGAAAAACCAGAGATCCCCAGGCCCGACATCGGCAATAAAATTACGTCCGTTCTGATCTACCGAGGTGATTCTTGCCGTTCCCCAGATCATATAGGCCCATTCGGATTGCTGATGCCAGTGCAGTTCCCGTACACCACCAGGCGTCAGACTCATGTTCACACCAGCCAGTGTAGTGGCAACAGGGAGATCCCGTACGGTGATTTCACGTGACCATCCGCCATGGTTCAATTGCATATGGGTATCAGAAAAAGACATTCTCAGATTGGGCAATAACCCGTTATCCGTAGCTGGAGGCACCAGCATATCAGGGTTTTGTATATCTCTCATGACGTCTCTGGGGCCCAGATCAGGTCCTCCAGCGCCATCACTGCGAATAGGTTGCGGGATGATGAAAGGTTTTTCGTTGGTTTGCTGTCCTTTGCTCATTGAGTGATCCCTCCAGATTCAGTAGCATGTCACACGCGACATTGTATCGTTATGTTTACACCTA
Organism: Paenibacillus sp. SZ31; assembly: GCF_012912005.1. GTDB lineage: Bacteria > Bacillota > Bacilli > Paenibacillales > Paenibacillaceae > Paenibacillus. The sequence continues at coordinate 456,951 of NZ_JABBEA010000001.1, read as the reverse complement.
TGAATCAGGGCCTGGATAATATGAAGGACAAACGACAAAAAAGACGTGACCGCATGCGGTCACGTCTTTTTACGTATGTGAGAAAGTCGAACAATTCATGATTCCGGCTATCGAATCAGATGAAGGCAGAATTCCAAGTCCGATTGAAGGTGTTCCTTCATCAATCGTTCAGCAGTAGTACCGTCATGTGCCTTGATCGCTTCGCAAATCTGATGATGCTCTTCAATGAGGAAGGGGCGCTGATAATACACAACCGTCTGACGGAATAGATAAATGACGGATTGCATTTTATCGAACAGATCAATCATCAATGCATTATTACTCGCGCGCATGATGATTTCGTGAAACTCTTTATTGGCTTCCATAATCTCTTCTTTGCTTCCGGTATGTCCCACTTGAACGCAATGCTCAAGAGCCGCTACTTCCTGAGCGGATAAGAAGGCAGCAGCAGATTGAGCCGCATGTCCCTCCAGTAACTTCCGTAATTCAAACGTATTTCTTAGATCGGTCTCGGTTAGCTTGACGACCCGTTTGTTCACGACTAATCCTTCCTGTTCCAGGCGGCGGATGGATTCTCGGATCGGGGTCCGGCTGACATTCAGATCGGTCGCCAGCTTCTCTTCCACAAGTTTGGTTCCCGGAGAAAGGGTGCCTTGCAAAATCATGTCCCGCAGCACTTCATAGGCTTGCTGATAGGCTGGACGGGACTTGTCCGTACTTGGTTGCATTGTATTTCACCTCTATCTTTACTTTAGCGAAAATGAAGCCAATAAACAACCGGATAAAAAACCGAATTTAAATATTTGGATACATAAACAATAAAATTGTATACAAAAATTAAAATGTTGTGTACATTAAGCAATGTGAACAGCAATGATAACGATTACATGAGTGAAAAGCGAAGAATTTAGGCTGGAGGGATTGCAAGATGAAGAAACGAATTGGATTTATTGGACTCGGTATTATGGGACGTCCTATGTCATTGAACCTGATCCGGGCGGGATATGATGTAAGCGTATACGATATTAATCAAACGGCTGTGATGTCATTGGCTGATCTGGGAGCGCGAGGAGCAGCATCACCGAAAGAGGTGGCTGAGCATAGTGATGTCATCTTTACGATGCTGCCCAATTCAGAACATGTCCGAACCGTTATAACGGGCGAACAAGGTGTGCTGGCAGGAGCGAATACGGGAAGTATCATTATCGATATGAGCTCGATCTCGCCGGTCGTTTCCAAAGAGCTGGCTCAACTTGTATCCAAATCAGGCTTGTATATGCTGGATGCGCCCGTAAGTGGCGGTGAACCCAAAGCTATAGATGGTACACTCGCTATCATGGTGGGTGGCAATGAAATGATTTTTGAATCTGTGAAAGAGGTTCTGCAAGTGGTCGGACAGGATGTAACGCGAGTGGGGGATAATGGCTCAGGTGCAACAGCCAAGCTGGCGAATCAGATTATCGTGAACCTGAATATTGCCGCCATGTCCGAAGCGCTTGTATTTGCAGCCAAGGCTGGCATTGATGTAGAGAAGATGTATCAGGCGATCCGCAGCGGGCTCGCTGGAAGTGCGGTGCTGGATGCAAAAGTGCCACTCATTCTGGATCGTAACTTTGTCGCAGGGGGACGGATTGATATTAACCTCAAAGACATGACTAATGTGTTGGAAACGGCACATGATATCGGAGTTCCTTTACCGCTCAGCAGTCAGTTGCTGGAGATCTTCCATGCACTGAAGATTGATGGGAAAGCCGCAGATGACCATGGCGGAATCGTTCAGTATTTTGAGAAACTCGCAGGTGTAGAAGTGAATCGGGTCCAATAAAAAATTAAAAAAAGAAAAAAGAATTTGAATAGATATAGATATGAGGTGGAGAGACATGACCTATCAGACGTTATCGGATATTCCCGCAGCTCTTCGGACGGACAACTCTTCTGAAGGATTGCGAGGACAAATTAAACGGTTGCAGGATGCGAGGGCTCGTAAAATTATCGTGCTGGATGATGACCCAACTGGCGTGCAGACAGTTCATGATATTGATGTGTTGACGCAGTGGGACAAGCCACTGTTACAGGAGGCGTTTCGGTCCTCTGAATCGTTGTTCTATATTTTGACCAATACACGAGGGTTGGATGCGAATACAGCGGAACGTATTAATCGGGAGATTGCCCGCAATGTGCAAGAGGTTGCAGCAGAGGACGGAACGAGTTTCACCTTTGTGAGTCGTAGTGACTCCATGCTACGTGGTTATTATCCGCTCGAGACGGATGTACTAGCCGAAGAAGTGGCGTGTGTCAGCGGACGTGCATATGACGGACAACTGATTATTCCAGCCTTTTTCGAGGCGGGACGAGTTACGATAGGCAACACGCATTATATGGTCGAGGGTGAACAGTTGATTCCAGTTCATGAGACGGAATTCGCCAAGGATAAAGTATTCGGGTATGAGCATGGAGATCTGCCATCCTGGGTCGAGGAGAAGACTTCAGGCCGTATTCAGGCTAGTCGCTGCCTTACCATTTCACTGGAGGAGATCCGTCAAGGAGTCGATGAGGTCAAAGCGATTTTACTAAAAGCCGAAGGCAATGTACCGATTATCGTGAATGCGCTCTCTTATGCAGACATGGATGTACTTTCTCTGGCTTTGCTGCAAGCAGAGGATGAGGGGAAAGCTTTTATTTTCCGGACGGCGGCCTCCTTTGTCAAATCGTATGCAGGCATCTCGGATCAGGCATTTCTGCCGAAAGAACAGCTGATCGCAAGCGGACAGGAACAACATGGCGGAATCGTTGTTGTTGGTTCCTATGTGCAGAAGACGACTCGTCAACTGGAACAACTGCTTACGTTTCCGGGCATCATAAGTCTCGAGATCGATGTGGAGCGTGTATTAACGCCGGATGGATATACGGAGGAAATTCGACGTGTGATTGGTGAAGCGAACAGACAGCTTGCGGAGGGGAACAATGTTGTTGTATACAGCAGCCGTAAGCTCATCACCGTAGAAGGACATGAGGGCAATTTCAAGATCAGTCAGACGGTATCGTCAGCTTTGGTCGAGATTGTACAATCCCTTGAAGTCGTACCGAAGTTCATTATTGCCAAAGGTGGCATTACATCCAGTGATGTGGCAACAAAAGGTCTGGCCATACGTAAAGCAAGGGTGCTCGGTCAAGTGGCTGCGGGCATTCCGGTATGGTTGACAGGGGAAGAAGCCAAATTCAGTGGTATCCCTTATATCGTGTTTCCGGGGAATGTTGGCGGGGAAAAAGCCCTTCTGGAAACAGTTGAAAAGATCGAAGCTTAAGCTTATTACGAAGGCGCGCGGGTTCTGGTCGTTTGGACCAGAGTAATACCGCGTACTGACACAACATAACAACTTGGGGGAGGCTATTCGGATGTATTCCGTATTCGGTCTTAGTCATGATGCAAGTCTGCTGCTCTACGCACTGATATCCATTCTTGGATTGATTCTGTTGATTGCCAAATTTAAAATGAACCCGTTTGTTGCCCTGATCGTGGGCGCTATCTTTATGGGATTGATTTCGGGTATGCCGTTCACAGATATCGTGAAATCCTATCAGGAAGGTGTTGCAAGCGTTCTCGGATTTATCGCGATTGTTCTGGGACTTGGAACGATGCTCGGGAAACTCATGGCCGAGTCTGGTGGGGCTGAACGAATAGCCCAGACACTCGTTCGTGTCTTCGGTGAGAAGAACGTACACTGGGCGATGATGGTTGTTGCGCTGATCTGTGGTATTCCGGTATTTATCCAGGTTGGGATCGTGCTACTCTTCCCGCTGGTATTTGTTATTGCGAAGCATACAGGGACGTCGCTGATCAAAATCGGACTATCACTTGTCGCAGGTCTTGCTGTGGTGCATAGTCTGATCCCGCCTCATCCGGCGGCGATGCTCGCTGTAGGAATCTTCAATGCTGATGTTGGTAAAACGATATTCCTGGCTCTGATTGTATCCCTTCCAGCCGCAGTGATTGCAGGTCCGCTCTATGGAACATGGATTTCCAAGCGAATCAAAGTCGAGACTTCAAGTGAGTTGATGGAACAGTTCACCGAGACCAAAGATCGGGAACTGCCTGGTTTCGGCATCACCCTCTTTACGATCTTGCTTCCGGTGATTCTGATGTTGCTCGCTACGATTGTGGATCTGATTCTACCAGAGACAAACGGATTCCGTCAGGTCGTTGATTTCATTGGTAGTCCGATTATTGCGCTGTTGCTGGCTCTGCTCTTTGCCTTCTATTCTTTTGGATATGCACGTGGTTTCAGCAAACAGCAGATATTGAAATATACGAATGATTGTCTGGGTCCAGTAGCTTCGATCATCTTGCTGATCGGTGCAGGCGGAGGATTCAACCGTATTCTGACTGCCAGTGGTGTAGGTGATGCGATCGCAGGGTTTGCTCAAAGTGCGCATCTGTCGCCACTCGTACTTGCCTTTGTCATTGCTGGCTTGATTCGTGCGGCGGTAGGTTCAGCTACGGTGGCGATGACAACAGCGGCGGGTATTGTGGCTCCAATCGCCATGACGATGCCGGGGGTAAGTCCGGAGTTGCTGGTGCTCGCAACGGGAGCGGGTTCGATTATCCTGTCCCATGTGAATGATTCAGGGTTCTGGATTGTCAAAGAGTATTTGAATCTGTCTGTGCCGCAGACACTGAAGACATGGACGGTCATGGAGACCATTCTGGGATTCGCCGCCTTCGGCATGGTGTTATTGTTAAGTGTCTTTATCTAACAAGGAAAAAAACCATAAAGCCCATAAACCTAAAAACACGCCGCTATGGCGTGTTTTTTGTTATGTTTACTGCTTGCGGGCCATCATGGTTAAGATGGAGTGATTGTGGCCTTTCCAGACTGCGTTGTACGAAAACGCTGCTCATAGATCTCATTTACTCGATGTAGAACGGCAGGACCTTGCTCTGTGAAACGAAGTGCTTTCGCTTTATTTTTAACCAGGAACGCACCGGATTCGTGTCTGGTTGGATATAAGGCCGCATTGTAGAGCAATGAAGCGCCATGACTTGGATGAGGAAAGAACCATTTCATGACGGGTTTGATGTAGAAGGGCAGGCCGGATGTTTTGTTGCCCCTTAGCGTATTATTTCCTCCGGGGTCTACGCTTAGCAGGTGTATGCCATCCGCTTTGGCAGACTTGGCAACCTCGCGTGTCCATAGAGATAGGCCGAGCTTCGAAGTGGCATAGGGACCAAACAGTTTTTTGAATTCAGCTGGACGTTCTAGGATGTTCAGATCAAATTGTTTGACCATATTAAACGCGGTGGTGGAAGTATTGACGACTGTTTTCATCTTCCCTTTGAGTAATAGCTCAACTACTTCCATGTAGATGATGTATGGGACAACAGTCTGAAGTTCAAAGTGCATTTCATGCTCCTGGTCAGAAAACCGAAGTTCGGCAGCACTGCCTCCGGCATTGTTAAACAAAACATCAATCGAATCGGTATCGGATTTAATCTGATTCAGTGCCATTCTCAAACTGTCGTAGTTGGTCAGGTTAGCCTGAACCAAACGGAGCTGGCCCGAACGTAAGGCGTTCTGAATTTCAGTATCGTCGGACGGGAAAGTGGAACGGTTGAGACCGATCACTTGCCATCCTTCAGCCAGTAACCTGCGTGTCAGTTCGAGGCCAATTCCTGATGTTGAACCTGTGATGAGAGCGGTGCGAGGCTGATTTTGTATATTCATAAATACCTCCAGATAGAATGGGATTACAGAACGAATCTGTATGCTGCGCTCATTCTATAACTTGGAGTCGACTCCAAGTCAAGAGGGTAGATTGGAACGAATCATGCTTGACTTGGAGCTGACTCCAAGTTGTAATATGGAGAGAGATGAATGCGGAGGAGGGCCATAGGATGAGCCAGAATGTTGTGTTCTCCATTAAAGAAACGTCGGACCAGGCCGGATTATCAGAAGATACGATTCGTTATTATGAGAAAATCGGACTGCTTCCCCGAGCTGAACGCAAAGCCAATCGCCATCGGGTATACCGCCCGGAGGATATTCATACGATGAAGTTGATCACTTGCCTGAAAAAAACTGGCATGTCTCTGGAGGAAATGAAGCCTTATCTACAGATGTCCATGGAATCGGATCTCGCAGATTTCCCGGAGGAACGAGAGATGCTGGTGAACCATCGAAAGAAAGTTGAAGCACAGATTGCTTCGCTACAGCAGGTGGTTGATTTTATCGACGAGAAGTTGGATAAACGAAGTATGTATCCTGATGAATGCCCTATTACCGGGGAGAACCAGATGTCTATGTTGGAGAAAAAGAACATTTTCTCCTGATGGTACAATTGACAGTGAAAAGAGGAGTTCAACTTTGACCCTACAACAATTAAAATATGTAATTGAGGTTGCTACGCGTGGCTCGATGAATGAAGCGGCCAAACGGCTATTTATCTCGCAACCCAGCCTGTCGAATGCCATTCGAGATTTGGAGCAGGAGTTGCGCATTACCATTTTTGAACGTACCAATAAGGGCATATCGCTGTCCAAAGAAGGCGTCGAGTTTCTGAGTTATGCACGTCAGGTGGTGGAGCAAGCCGAACTGCTGGAAAACCGGTATCTGAACGCCAAGCCATCGCCGCAGCATTTCTCCGTATCGACACAGCACTATGCGTTTGCAGTGAATGCCTTTGTTCGTCTGGTACAGCAATATGGTCAGGATGAATACGAGTTGGCGCTTCGGGAGACGAAGACCTACGAGATCATCCAGGATGTGAAAAGCCTGCGTAGTGAAATTGGCATTCTGTATTTGAATGAATTCAATGCCAAGGTAATTAACAAATTGTTAAAAGACGCGGGATTGGTCTTCACGAGCCTGTTTACAGCCAAGCCCCATATCTTTATCAGTGTGAAGAACCCGCTGGCGAAGCAAGAATCGGTTGCGATTGAGCAACTGCAGGATTATCCGTACCTGTCCTTTGACCAGGGAGAGTACAATTCCTTTCATTTTTCCGAAGAAATTCTCAGTACGTTATCTCATCCCAAAAGCATACAGGTCAATGACCGGGCAACGTTGTTTAATCTGTTGATTGGTTTAAATGGTTATACGATATCTACTGGAGTACTCAGCTCCGACTTGAACGGTAATGAGATTATTCCTGTTCCGCTGGAATGCGAGGAAACCATTAATGTAGGATGGATAAGTCACAAGAGTACTTCTCTCTCGAATCTGGGCGTAGAATATGTACAGGCACTGCATGAGGCCATAGGGTCTTAATGATGTTGAAAGGTTCATAAGAAAAGCCGTCTCCGTATGATCGGAAACGGTTTTTTTGTTCGACTATGATCGTTCAAGTATGGGCTGGTATGTTGTCATCCCGTGTAATAGAATGAAGGTATCTGTCGAATAGGTGTAAGCGTACGAAGGGAGAACGGTTAGTGAGAGTTCTGTATCGAAATAAAAGTGAACAGCATGAGCTGACGGTATATGATATAAAAAGGCTTTATGGAGAGAAGGGACGGTTTCGTGTATTAGAATTCTCCAACGCAGCTGTGCAGGGTGCAATGGATCTGGATGAGCCTGCCCGGATGGTGCTGGAGTATCCCAGAGCGATAGTGCATCTAATGGAGCGGAATGATCCTGAATTTGATACCGTATTTGTGGTGGGACATGGTATTGGCACATTGCCAACCTACTTGTCTGATCGTCAGGTCAAGGTGGCTGAGCTGGACGCAGAAGTCGCAGAGTTGAGCCAGACCTTTTTTGGATATGAGGGAAGCCCTGTGCTCATTGGGGATGGTCGTGAATTATTAGGACAGGAACCTGCTGGGACATATGATTATATTATTATTGATGCCTTTACGGCAACGGGTACACCCGAGCAGTTTATATCCAGTGATTTTTTTGCGATGGTCAAGGACAAGCTGGACTCGGATGGATCTGTGATTCTTAATGTGTTCGGGCGTGCGGGCAACGATCGGCTTGTCAATGCGATCTATACGACACTTCAGGGACAGTTTGCCTATACACGTGCATTCGCATTGCCTACAGAAACAGCGGATGAAGTTCAAAATCGCATTTTAATGGGTAGTCATCACCCGATCGAATTTCAGGTTCGTCAGATGGCAGGGTTTGTTGAACAAGAGCCAGATGAAGGATATATCATTGTTGATTAGGGCGATTCTGAACAGTGATTCTTCCAGGGAAAGTAAAATGTCATTAAATCGTCAATCTTACGATGTAATTGTTAAGACTTCATAAACTCTTTATTTGATCTTAACAACTTTCGTATAAGATAGAGGGAATATGCCTTTTCATGAAAATCCGGGGGAAGTTATAAAATGATCGCAGAGAACAGAACATCCAGATTACGAAGAAAAATCAAAAATATCAAGAAGATCAGTCTTACGGCTTTGCTCGGCGGGTTGGTCACCATTTCAGTTTTAATGACGTTGACCATCATGGTTATCTCATCTTATACATCTCAGAAACAGTCACTCATTGATAACACCCTGTCGCTAAATTATGCGAGCGCAGTGCAAATGAGCCAAACGCTGGATTCGCTTTTTTATTCCATGCAGGATAGCTTGAAATATGCAGCCAAGTATTTCCCGGAGATGGACTACTCTGATACGGAGCAGTTGAATTCCACCCTAGATTTGATCCGGAATAGCAGCAATTTTTTTAATTCTGTCGCTCTGGTGGATGAAACGGGAGTAGTCAGGTCCATATCCCCCTATTCACAGGCCAGCGTAGGTCAGCATGTGAGTTCTGATGCAGCAAAAGCAGCGATTAAATCGAGGGCTTCATATATCTCCGAAGCGTATCAGACGCCAAGAACGAAGCGCCGAATTGTATTTGTCAGTGAACCGATCTTTGATTCGACAGGAGCGTACCAAGGGACGATCGGTGGAAATATTTTTTTGCAGGAAGATAATATCTTGAGTCTCTCCTTTGGGAGTCAACTCAAGACAAGCAATGGTTCCTACTTTTTTATTGTAGATCAGAAGGGCACCTTGTTATTTCATCCGAACACGAATCGAATTGGTGAAAATGTCAGTAAAAATGAAGTAGTGCAGAAGCTGCTACAAGACGAGACGGGGAAAGAACAGTACAAAAATCTGGCAGGTGTAGACTCCCTTGCGGGTTATTACAAAGTCCCATCAACAGACTGGGGCGTCGTGATCGTGTCTCCAACCCAAACGGTGTATGATCAGTTGAATCATCATATTCGTATGTTGTTGCTGTATACTTCAGTGCCTTTCCTGATTTTGACCCTTATTGTAGTGCGGGTTGCACGCAAACTGGCCAGTCCTTTTGCTATGTTGGCGGATCTGGTGAATCAAGTTGATAAAGGACAAGTGGAGCTGCCTGTGATGAAGCCTCACTGGAACAGAGAGGCGGATCTTCTCACCCGAACAGTGGTTGGCGCGATGGCGAACTTTAGGAAACAGACGAACCAGCTAGCCTATGACGCCCGAACAGATGTCTTGACAGGCATGAACAATCGTAGAACCTTCGAAGAGGTTATCCAGGATTGGATTCAGAACGAAGTTCCATTCTCCATTATTGTTTTGGATATTGACCGCTTCAAATCCATTAATGATACATTCGGGCATCATGCAGGGGATGAAGTGCTGAAACACATTGCCAATATCATTCAATTGTCTGTTCGACCAGAAGATGTCTGCGCTCGGTTTGGTGGAGAGGAATTTGTAGTCTTGTTAAGGAATTCCGAGTCCAACGTGGCTTTTGAGATTGCTGAACGTATCCGTATAACGGTTGAGGAAAGTAATTTGCCTATAGATCGTTCCGTCACTATCTCGGCTGGGATTGCTGAATATCCGAAGCACTCCACAACAGCGACAGAATTGTTTCACTTGGCAGATAATGCACTGTATCAAGCGAAGGAAGAGGGGCGTAATCGTACGGTTACGATCCAGACGGTTATCAAATAAGCAAAGAAGCTGATCCCTAGGAACAAGGGACAGCTTCTTTTGTCTTGTATACGTCTGGCGAAACATCCGAGGTTCGTAGTGATAAAACGGTATATTATAGCAATAGCAGGGCGTCGAGGGAATAAGCCCCGGCACCAGCAAGGGCAACACCAAGTAACGATCCAAGCATCACAAGGTTATATTCAAATCCTCCATTCAGATTCCATAGTCCTTTGTCTGCGTGCACTTTGAGGATCGCTACGATCATGGTAATCATGAGCAGAACGGCACCAATGATTATCCATAGACCGGCTCCAAACAGGAATCCACCGATTAATTCGGCAAGTCCGGCACACACGGCCATGGTCCTGGCAGGCTGCAGACCAATCGCCCCGAAGAATTCAGCCGTCCCTGATACACCCTCGCCACCAAACCAGCCAAACAGTTTCTTGCATGCATGTCCGACCATAATGATACCAATTACGAGACGAATGATGAGTAGGCCTGTGTCCAACATATGATTATTTCCTCTTCTCTGGATGAATAAAATGGTGAACGTAAATGCGTCACTTCAGTGACGACAGAATAGAGTCGCATAGCGCCATCGTTCCAATATTATCCTTGGCGCTGGAATGTGGGATAGACTGATTCTGGCAACATTCGATGAAATGAGCCATTTCACCAACGAACCCACGCAGATAAAGGTCTCGATAAGCTCCAGACATGGGAGAGCCAGAAGGGGTATAAACAGTATCTTGCTCTTCAAGAGATTTCCAGGGAAGGCTGTCCGAGCTGCGGGATTGATGAACGGTGAGTGTGTTGATCTCTTCAGCTGACGCAAATCCGTTATCAAAGGTGACGAGCACACTTTCGCTCTCTCTTGACCATGCACTCATGCCGGTAAAGTACGCACTGCCCACGACGTTATTTTCGAATAAAATTGAAATACTCTGGTTAATATGTTCCCCGTCCTTCACGGTTGTGCCTGTAACCCGCACGGCTTCTCCGAACAGGAAACGCATCAGATCGACCATATGAATGGCAGCGAGCTTCATGAATTGTTCCTCATCCTTGCAAAATGGTGTACTGTCAACAGCGAACTTCATCTGGAATGAACGTACCTTACCTAACGAACCACCATCAATGAGTTCCTTGAGCTTCATATATACCGGAGCATAACGTTTCATAAAACCGACCATGACGACAACACCAGCCTTTTCGGCAGCTTCTGCTACAGTGGCGGCTTCCGCTGCGTTCCATCCGAGCGGCTTATCCACGTATACATTCTTGCCAGCCTGAATACATTCAAGGACAAGAGCGGTCTGATCTATAGGCTGTGCAACCACAACGACTCCGTCACAAGTTTCCTGCTGTAACATAAGTTGAGCATTGTCATACGCTTTTCCGTTGCTGCCAAAACGCAGCAGAGCTGCTTCAGAACGTTCGGTACTGCGAGTGGCAATGGCCTGAATCTGCGCTCCGGCTTCAACAACAGAAGGATGTATATTCGTGGATGCATGAAACCCTGCACCGATAAAGCAAAGACTAGCTGTCTTCAAAGTGGATCTCTCCTTTATTTTTCATTCGTATGAGTGGAGTATTTGTTTAATTCTACGATAGGGTGTTTGAAATTGATAAAAAAGGACATATGTCCTATTCATGAATAAAGAAAAAAGAAGTTGCATTTTTATTTTGGAGCATGTATACTCTGAATTACGGTAAAACAAGGAATTGCTTCACCGGAACGCTTTTCATCGATGGATGAGGAGATACATATTATGCGGTCGTGGCGGAATTGGCAGACGCGCACGGTTCAGGTCCGTGTGGGCTAACCCCCGTGGAGGTTCGAGTCCTCTCGACCGCATCTAACAAAAAAAGGTTCGTGAGTTGCTCTAGGGCAATTCACGAACCTTTTTTTGTTTTGTGGATCATTAGTGTGAATCCGGCATTTTGCTGCTAGCATTCTCATGTTGCCGCTGGCGCAGAATGACTGCCGTGATGATCCCGGCAATGGCTCCTGCAATACCGAATAGCGTAACACTGGCAACCACTTCGAGCGACTGGAGACGAAACAAAAATGCTACACCACTGCCAAAAGTGGTTCCAGCGAGAAATCCGAGCGAAATTCCTAATTTTTTGGTTAATTTCATCGATTCACCTACTTGGAAATGTGAGATATGGATTTGCAAATATTGGGTACAGGCAGTAAAGTGTGATCAGGAAAATCATCACATTTTATTTCCTTTTTTCATTTTGTGGTTTTAACCAGGTAATTATGCATGATATTTCATATGGGAGGGTAAGAGCGAATGATTATGAACGAACGAATTGCAGCGTGGAATGAGGAAGCACAGGAGTGCACTTGCGGCCATCAACACCGAGTGGTGGATATGCTGATTCATCTGGAAGCTGGGGCCATTCAGAGGTTACCAGGTTATTTGTCTGAGCGAGAATACGGTCGGGTGACGGTTGTTTATGATCGACATACATTACAGGCCGCTGGATCTGATGTCTTGAGCAGTATACGGGAAGCGGGAATTCATGTGGATGAGATCGCTCTGACGGAGAATCGTACGGGTGATATCGTTGCGGATGAAGCAGCTATTGTACAGGTCATGTTGGGTGTGAACCTGGAAAGTCAGGCTGTCATCGCCGTGGGTTCAGGTACCATCCATGATCTGGTGCGATTTGTATGTTCCAAAATGAACAAGCCTTTTCTGTCCATACCGACAGCGGCTTCAGTGGATGGGTTTACCTCTGCAGGTGCACCCTTAATTGTAAGCGGAATCAAACAGACATTTCAGGCTGTTCCGCCTGAGGCCATCTTTGCCGATATGAATATCCTGGAGCAAGCTCCACAAGTGATGACGGCTGCCGGATTCGGAGATATGCTTGGCAAATATACTTCCCTTGCAGACTGGATTGTTTCTCGTGATCTGGGCGGGGAACCGTTCTGTCCAGTCGCTTATCGGATGACAGAAGAAGCGCTGAACAGCTGTATAGAACATGTGCAAGCGATTGCAGAGGGACGAGCTGAGGGAGTAGCTGTATTAATGGATGCGCTGATCGTTTCGGGCATCTCCATGCTGATCATTGACCATTCCCGTCCAGCATCTGGAGGTGAGCACCACCTATCTCATATCTTGGAGATGGATCTGATGCAAGCGGGTGACAGACCGGTTCTGCATGGTGCGAAAGTTGGCGTAGCTTGTACATTACTTACTGTAAAATATAAAGAACTTGCACAGACATCGGGCGAACCCGTGTTTGGGATATATGACCATTTGCCGGAGCCTTCTCAGCTTATCGAATGGTTGGAACAAGTAGGCGGACCTGTGACTATTGAACAATTGGGTGTAACTTCGGAGATGGTGGAGCATGCGTTCACGACAGCGCATACGCTTCGTCCTCGATATACCGGATTGAAATATATTAATGAAGTGTTGAACACAAGGTAAGGATGACTTTCATGAAGAACGGTCTTCTTGAGTTGTATAAGCTTAGCTTGTAGAGCACTGTAATGGCTCTGGTTGGAAGCAAAAGGCGAAGAAGGGTAGATTATCTGACATTACCGCCAGAAGAGCCAGGAGAGCACTTCAGGTTCGGGAGAGAAGGGATGCAGTTTATTTAAAAAGGCTCTGGCCTCCTTAAGGGAGAGCAGAGCCTTTTGGCTGTTCGCTTATTTAGTTGTTGCGACGATCTTTCAAGATGACATCTGCGAACAAAATAGTTTTCGGGATGCGGAAAAATTGCTCCGCTTGTTCCTGAAACGCAGCAGAAGGCAGCGTTCCCTGATGCAGCCATTTGCGGAAAGTGCCGGGATGAACCCCGATCCAGTGGCTGACATCTGTCACCGACAAATCATGGACCATACACAAGCCTGTCAGAATACGGTTACTAACCGGAGAACGGGTCACTGTACGCTTCATGAAGCGAGATGACTCGGGTTGACATATGACAGGGCTATTGCGGACCACTTCTTCATTGAAGAGAATATGACGCGGGTAGCCGAGTAATTGGCAAGTCTTGTCCAAATTGGTACTGCCGGGTATCCGTCCTTCATACACCCACGCACTGACACTGCGTGAAGAGATGGAGAGGTCTTCAGCGAGCTGAGATAACTTGATATCATTGGCCATCAGCACGGCAAGAAGAACACGATTGCGGATTTGACAGCGTGTCGGTTTGCGGAATCGTTTAACACGGACACCTTTTCCCAAGTATTTACGGTTGATCAGAGACCACGCCTGGATGGAATGTTGTTCTGGTTGATTAGGCATATTTCCTCCGATTTTTTTTAACCAAATACTACAATAAACAACGGGGTACTTTCAAGTGCCGGGTTTACCGGTTACAAATGCGTCAATGCGTCAATTCACAATAAAGAGGGAACTACGAACTAGACCATGCGCAATTCACATCCTAGTATATTCCTAGATTACAATGTTTCACTAAAAATGAGGGAACAAATTGAACAGGAATAAAAATAATATAGTTCTAATTACTCATTTGTAGGTCTAAAGAACTTTTATCTATTTTTGTTGATATGATGCGGTTTATTTCCCTGAATTCCCCAAAAACCTGTGATTTTCGTTACCCGGTTGCATAGAGGATGTGCACAAATCTGAAATGATAAATCCGCAAGTTCAGCATGACATGTGACCTGTCAAATCTCTTACTCTTACATATATTGTAGGGTACTCAAGTGTAAGGGAGAGGTGAGGAACGTGAATCTATCTGTGAATGCCTTTGCTGCTATCTCGGGAGCATTTGTTACGTTTGCTTTTGGCGGGTGGGATCAACTGCTGAGCCTGCTCGCGGTCGCAATGGCTGTGGATTATATCACAGGTTTGGCAGCGGCGGTAAGAACGGGTACAGGGTTGAATAGCAACATTGGGTTCTGGGGGATTGCTCGCAAAGGGCTCATGCTGACCGTTGTCTTGCTTGCCCACCGAATTGACCTGCTGATGGGAACCGATATTATCAAAGGCGGAGCCATTTATTTCTATCTGGTGAATGAACTGATTTCGATTACCGAGAATTATGCCAAAATCGGACTTCCATTGCCAGGGAAGCTCAGACAGGCCATTGCCGTGTTGAAGAAGCAGGAAGATCAGGAGTATCTGACGAATCGGGAATGGTCCAAACCGCAGCAAACCACGGACAGCATCAAGCCACAGTCTGAAACAGGACAAACTTCGCAGAATGAATCCACGAAACAGACGGAGGATGGATCTCAAGAGAAATCCGAACCGAAAGGAAACGGTTCGGATTAGTTTTTCATCTCAAGAGAACGTTTGCAAGTAACCTTTCGTAATAGAGGACGTTATGATATATTTTGGATACACGAAAATTCATTCATATCTACTATTATACTAAACGAGGTGCTTGCTCAGATGATAAAACATATTGTCCTGTTCAAAATGAAAGATCGCTCACCAGAAAGTATTGAAGCCGCTGCCCAGGTGCTTCGCAATCTGGATGGTAAAATTGATGTTCTGGTTTCACTTGAAATCGGGATTGATGTGCTTCGCTCGGAAAGATCATTCGACATTTCACTTACAGCGGAATTTGCATCACTGGAGGATCTTCAGGCGTATCAGGTGCACCCGCTCCATCAGGAAGTAATCAAGTATATGAATGAAGTCAGAGAACAGTCGATTGCAGTGGACTACGAAATCTAATCTGTCATTCACACTACGTTGAGATAAAGGGGACTCTGCATGAGCGATTTAAGAGACGTTATGGAATTTCTATATATTTTTATTGTGTTTCTGATCGCTTGTCCTGTGATGATATTCTGGCTTAAGCGAAGAGGGAAACGTAACCGATAACTCACTGAACGGGAAGTGGACGAATGTATTATGTGAACAGAGAACAGATTGCCCGCCGGCTTGCTGCTGTACCGGAAGTGGCCGAAGGGCTTCGCCGGGCAGCTCAGGCCTGGGATGGCAGTCTCATGCTGGGGATGGTACAGGAACGTTGTCTTCACCTGGCGATTGAAATTGTTACCGATGTGGGGAGTTATCTGATTGACGGCTTCATCATGAGAGATGCGAGCAGCTATGATGATATTATTCAGATTAATTATGAAGAAAAGGTTTTTGATAATGCGACCTATGAGGTATTGCGTCAGCTTGTCACGTTACGTAAGCCGCTGGTGCAGGATTATTACAGTTGGGAGCGGGCTGAGCTTCATCCGCTTAGCGTAGAGTTACCGAGTGTACTTGAACATTTTATTACACAGGTTAGCGACTACGTGGAAAAAGAACTTGGTCCTTTCAATGCGGCACAGCCCGAGGGACAGCGTAAGGAATGAGGGAAATCGCATGACAAATGAATCAAAAGAATTCAATGAAGTGAATACTGAAAGCAAAGATACAAATGAAACACCTTCCGGATTCCATCCGGTATATATGGTTGAACTCTTGTTCCGGGAACGTCCGGAGGTGGATCGCCTGCGATTGCAGGAGGCGATGATTCGTCACACAGGACAAGTCCGACTGGATGTGAAGCAAGGCGGCGCAGAGCAGGACCATGAAATGCTGGTCTTCTATCATCTGAACCACAAGGTATCTTTCCAGGAAGGAGATATCCCTGCACAGACCTGTATGCTTCCTGTCAATGAAATTGCAGATCGTGCACGCTTTGGCGGAGCTTTGCAGCAAGCATGGCATTGGCCGGAAGCAGGACAAGCTGTAGAAGCTGCGCGTTACTCCATTCGGATACATGACATGTTCACAGCAGCCATGCCTCGCAAAGAGCGCCTCGAGCTGTTCCAGAAGACTGTACTGGCAACCATGGAGAGCTTATCTTGTGATGCGCTGTATTGGTACGGCAGTGATAAGTTGGTTGAACCGGAAGCATATGCACAAGCACAGGAACGTGAGGAACATCTGTATGCGGCCATGAACGTTCGAATGTATCAGGCCGGAGGTACGGAGGAACAGCGTGAGTTGGTCATGGACACAGTAGGATTATCTGCACTGGGTGTGCCTGATGTACAGTGTCACTTCGTCGGTCTTGATCCGGATACGGTGGCCCAGACCTTACTGGGCGCAGCGTATTACATATTTGATCAGGGGGATGTTCTGCAAGATGGACAGACACTGGGTTCTTCCGGCGGACGCCGCTGGCGTTGTGAGCATCAGGCGGCACTGATTGCACCAGGACGCTATGTCGTTGATTTGCACCCTGGGGATGAGCATGCGGCGGCTGATCTGGAGCCGGCTCGTCAGACCTGAGTTTATGTGAAATGCTGAGAAAATACAGGTGCAAAGAGCACGTTCAGATTATTTTTAACATCTGGAGTGTCAAGTCAAGCCTGTGCTGCTTATAATGCATCAACAGAGTAGGCATTCGCCCGGATGGGTGAGCGACAGGCCGTTGCTTCTGATCCGGTACTTAAACGAAAGTAAAGGGAGAGATGTGACGTGAAGGATTCTAACAAAAGTTTGTTGTGGGGAGCTCTGATCGGCTCCGTGGTAGGTTCAGTAACGGCATTGTTGCTGGCACCGAAATCAGGACGTGAACTTCGTCAGGACATTACGGAAGGTGCTCGTCAAGTATCAGAGAAAGGTCAGGAACTGGCTGGCAAAGTGGGGGAACAAAGCTCACAGATCGTATCCAAGGTCAAAGAGACCGCGGATGTCGTAATTCAGGATATTCAATCCTGGCGGAACTGCGCTGAAGGCAAAGAAATCCGCATTTCCGCAGTCATTACAGAACCCGATACGGACAAAGTAGCAGATGAGTCCGGGATCGACATTGTAGCGAAGCTTCCTGTGGATGAGTCCAAGGACGACAACTAAGCAAAGCTTGGAATTGCAGGCTTTCCTCGATATAGAGGAGAGCCTGCTTTGTTGTGTGTCCATACATAGATGACACAGTGCGCGGGATTTTATTTGAACCCTGCGATGAAATCGGGTAAGATGTAGGTACCTTTTTGCCAGAATGTTCATACGGTAGGAAGAAAGCTTTGGAAACAATCGTTTGAGAACCAATTCAATGAAGAAGGAAGCGGTGTGTTCGTGCAGCAAGCAATCGCTATATTAGACTCCGGTGTGGGGGGATTGACCGTCGCCAAGGAAGTGATGCGTCAGCTCCCGCGGGAAAAGATCATTTATTTTGGGGATACTGCCCGGACACCGTACGGACCCCGTTCGTCCGAACAAGTGAAACAATTTACGGAACAAATCGTTGATTTCTTGATCCAATTCGATCCGAAGGTTATCGTTATCGCCTGTAACACAGCGACAGCAGCCGCGCTGGATTATATCCGTGCCAAGGTGAATGTGCCTGTCATCGGTGTTATCCATCCAGGTGCGCGGGCCGCAATCACAGCGACACGTACAGGACGTATTGGTGTGATTGGTACCACGGGTACCATTGGCAGTGGGGCTTATACATCGGCACTCAAGCAATTGTCCCCCTACATCGATGTGGTCAGTCAGGCTTGTCCGGCGCTGGTGCCGTTGGTGGAGCAAGGTGAATTTCGTTCCGAGCACACGACACATACGGTGGAGCAATCATTGGATGAGATCAAACAGCAGCCAATAGATTGTCTTATTCTGGGTTGTACGCACTATCCTTTTCTCATGGACACCATTCAGGATGTTATGGGACAGGAAGTGAAGCTGATCAGTTCGGCAGATGAAACGGCACGGGAAATCAGTACGATTTTATATGATAAACGAAAGCTGGCCAGTGGGGATGAGACCCCGGTGCATCAATTTTTCTGCACTGGCGACCCACGCATGTTCCAGAATATCACCCGCCGATGGTTGGGAGAGCAGATCTCGAAGACCCCTGTGGTCTGGCAGGTGACGCAATTACCATAGTTATACGCTTAAGTATGCGAGGTTAGGACTTATAAAATAATGCCATTGGCTGTGCGACATCCCGGAACTGTGGAGTTCCGGGATTTTTTGTCATAATTCCGCATGAAGAGGCGATGAACATGATTCATGTCACATGACGGACAACCCGACTTGCATATATATAATACAGACACGAAATTGGTGATTGGTGAGAACCGGACAGGAGAACCGTCTTTTCCTGTGGAAAGGAGCACAACATGGAACAGCAGTGGATTATCGTTCAGCGGGGAGATACGCTGTCGCGAATTGCGTCAGCACACCATATGACCAAAGAGTTACTTGCTGCACTAAACCCAGAAGCGGCCTCCCAGCCTTACCTTCTGGCAGGTCAGATGTTACGTATTGTCCCCGGGACTGGTCGCAGGTACGCTGTGTCGCCTGGAGAAAGTGTAGGGGGGATTGCAGCGCGCTTTGGTCTGGACGAAGAGGTGTTACGCCAGGCCAATCCCGAAATCGCCAATATTGCCGACTGGGTTGGGCGTTGTATTCATATTCCGGCTTCGAATGGAAAAACTATTGTGAAGATTCAGGGAGAGTATGGTTATCGAGAATTAATCAGGGATATAGACAAGCTTGAGAATGAATACCCATTTATCGAGACGGGTTCAATCGGAACAAGTGTCATGGGTAAGTCACTGCCTTATTTGCGTATCGGGCAAGGGCAGAGACATATTCATGTTAACGCTTCCGTTCATGCTAATGAGTGGCTGACAACAGCAGTTCTGATGAAATTTATTGAAGAATATGCCCAGGCATATAGCACGCATAAGGCATGGCATCAATTTCAGACAGAACGCTGGATGCAAGAGACAACACTCTGGGCAGTGCCGATGGTTAATCCGGACGGGGTCGAACTAGTTCAGGAAGGTGTGGTCAATCAGCATCCACATGCACAGCAGTTGTTAGCCTGGAATGCTGGCAGATCTCATTTTACACATTGGAAGGCTAACATCAGAGGGGTGGATCTGAATGATCAATTTCCCGCCCATTGGGATGAAGAGGCAGCGAGAAGAGGTGTGACCTCACCTGGCCCCCGGGATTATGCAGGAACAGCTCCATTGACAGAACCGGAGGCGCAGGCACTTGCGCAGTGGACGCAGCAGCACACATTCGCTGCGGTTGTCTCTCTGCATAGTCAGGGACAGGAGATCTATTGGAACTACCGTGATCTGGAACCCAGAGAGAGTGCGCCGCTGTCACGCAGACTCGCCAAAGCTTCGGGCTACAAGGCAGTGAAGCTTGGCGGTAGTGATGCCGGATACAAAGACTGGTTTATCCAAGCGTTTGGTAAACCGGGCTTCACGGTGGAAGTCGGATTGGGTGTTAATCCGCTTCCCGTAGAACAGTTTGATGATATCTGTATAGAAGTCGGAATGTTGCTGGCTGAACTGTTATCCAATGGGTAATGAAGTTAGGGCTTGGTTAAGAAGGTGTGAAACTTAACGGTAGATTATTCGTATAACAGGAACGGACGCTATAAGCGACGTTCCGTTTTTATTTTTTTTGAAATCACATACTACTTCATTGGTTCTGAATGGTTTTTCAAGAACGGATAATGATGTGCGTGTCGTTTTACCGACATATATAATGTTACGGAGGGATTCATATGAAGTGGAGAAGACTGCTGTCGTTCAAACGATGGACACAAGTTTTCAAAAGGCTCCCCCGGTTGCTCCGGGCTCCGCAGATTCCTTTGGGAGAAAAGCTGTTGTTTATTATTCCAGCCTTGTTGTACTGGGTACTTCCGGACGTCATGCCGTTTATGCCCATCGATGATATCGGGGTGACGTTGATTCTGATGAACTGGTTTGTAAGCCGTGCAGAACGCAAATATCCTGTGCTTCAGGAAGGGGCTCCTTCTTAATTTGTACCTAAATGGATAGGTTTAACAATGAATTCGCATCAATGTTATTGCGAAGAGCGGTAACTTTCTTTACAATAGATGCTGTAGTTTAAGAATGCTGAAATTGTTGAAACCAGCAATTACAATATAGGAGATGAAGAGAATGAACTGCAAAATTACGCGTAATGCTGCTAAAGTATTGAAGCTTGAATTGGACAAGCCGGAGAACGAAGGAAAAAAACTGCGCGTTGTCATCACCCATGCACATGGTGACCATGCTCACTACGGCCTGGATATCGACACACCAAAAGAAAATGATACGGTTGTATCTACCGATAAAGAGATTGATGTCATTCTCGCGAATGATCAGCCTTTGTTGAACGGTGTTAAAATTGACTACCTCTACTTCCCGGAAGAGGGCTTCGTTATTACGAATCCGTCCCAAGGTAATCACGGCGACCACTAAGGGCGCGAAGAAGGGGAACTCATGGCTAACGATATCCGCGTATGCGAAAAATGTAATCATGTCCGACTGAAATCGATTGTGCCCAAGTTGCAGAAAATGGCTCCGGACACGGAGATCAAGATTGGGTGCAAATCCTATTGCGGACCTTGCGCGAAACGTGCGTTTGTCTTTATCAACGGTCGGTACATTAGTGCTCCGACAGAAGAAGAAGTGCTCGCCAAAGTCGCAAAGTTCGTGAAGTAATAGGATGTAACAAGGTGAGTGGAGAAAACTGTCCACACATCGGAAAGGAGGGGCGATGTGCCTCTCCTTTTTTGCGTTTGGGTAGGAGTGAAAAGATGTGTTACTCTATAGCGTCTTTGATCATTTCAGTAATTTCGAAGGTATCTTCTCGAATTTCAATGGCTATGACGGTAGTATCCTTTTTCAGAAAATGTACATGTCCCATTCGTTTTTCCTCCAATTCGACCCAACCTGTATCCGCTAACTTCTGAAAATAATCCATTGGTGGGTATAGTCCTTGCTCACCCCCAATATGTTTCAATTCGTAGTTAGCGCCTTTTTTAAGGTTAGGATCATCGGAATAAGCTATGCCTTCAATAAGCGTGGCATTGCTTGGAACTGGAATGTCTGGGTTAATGTATGATCCCGTATAGCCTGTTATCTCGTATGTTGCAGGAGCGCAACCTTGTATCCAAATGAGCATGGGCAACATGCACAGAGTCAATACTATTTTCTTCAAATGATTTCCTCCTAAACCGGGATGGGTACCTTATAAACGCAGCAAGACAGGTTAAGGTTACGACAAAAATGAAAAAGAGAAATAAGAAAGGCCCGAGTCCGATCCATGGTCCTTCTCCGACAGTATGTCGAATGGTCGCTTAAAATTCTGTGAGAAGGTTAATAGAACAAGAGCAGGCAAAATTCCATACGGGAGGTACAGAATGACAAAACATATTACAGATTGTACGATTCTGAACAACGGAGTAACGATGCCATGGCTAGGATTTGGAACATATAAAGCAAAAGGCAAGGAAGTGCAACAGGCGGTCGAGACGGCTTTGGAGGTCGGGTATCGGAGTATTGATACCGCGTCCATCTATGGCAATGAGGAAGAAGTGGGACAAGCTATCGCAAGCAGTGGTGTTGCCCGTAACGAACTGTTTGTGACGACCAAGCTCTGGAACGAGGATCAGGGATTTGATTCAACGTTGAGAGCATTTGAAGCCAGTCAGAAGGCACTGGGACTGAATGTGATTGATCTTTACTTAATTCACTGGCCTGGCAGAGACCAGTACAAGGAGACGTGGAGAGCGTTCGAACGTCTATATAGCGAAGGAAGCATTCGTGCGATTGGTGTGAGTAACTTTCAAGTACATCATTTGCAAGATATCATAGATGAAGGTGGAACGGTGCCTGCGGTGAATCAGGTAGAGCTGCATCCGGGTCTGATCCAGCAGGAACTTCAGGATTTCTGCGGGGCGCAGGGAATTCAACTGGAGGCATGGAGTCCTATTATGAAGGGTAAGCTGAACCAAGAGTCGACACTTAAGGCATTGGCCCAGAAATATGGGAAAACACCGGCACAGATTATTTTGCGCTGGGACATTCAAAACCAGATTGTGACGATTCCGAAGTCGGTTACCCCCGAGCGGATTCGTGAGAATGCGGACATCTTTGACTTTGAATTGTCACCTGATGAGTTGAAGTTAATTGATGCGCTGGATTCGGATAAGCGGACGGGTCCACATCCGGATCAGATGTTTTGGGATTGAGTGGGTAGACGCTAATTGAATATAAGTATTTGATGAACTACTTGTGTTTGTTCCGGTTACGGATTGTTCTTTCGATCGCTGTTGTCTCCAATTTTTTTTTGATTCCTCTTCTCAGAGGATAAAATTTGAAGACAGCTTATGCTTCCGATGCAGCTTTCTTGCAGAAAGCTTTCAGGCGAACGCTCCGCTTCTTCAGAATCGATTCCTTCCCCTCCACAGTAACTGTTCATCAAACACAAATATATACAATGAGCTAGAGTGGTGTTTAGCATATAAAAAAGCAGCAGGATCGGGGAATATTCCCTAATCCTGCTGCTTTTTTTTGAATTGGCTTAATTTTTTTTCGGGACTTCGCATCCGTCATCTGTGCAGATGCCACTGCCGTCTGTTTCTGTTGTGCTGGATTCAACCATGGTGAATGGGGAACGTTCGTCCCATGCTTTCTGAATGGCATCCAGGAATACCTCGTCCGGCTGAGCGCCCGATACGGCGAACTTGCGGTCGAACACGAAGAACGGTACACCGCGGATGCCTAGTTGCTCGCCTTCTGCTTGGTCAGCGCGGACATTGTCGGTGAATTGATCGCTGGACAGTACTGCCGCAGCTGCATCGCGATCCAGACCTACTTCTTCTGCCAGCTGAGCCAAGACTTCAGGGTCGCCGGAGTGTTTACCTTCAATAAACACAGCTTGGAATAACCGCTCGCTTAGTTCAAGCGCTTTGCCTTGTGTATCCGCCCAATGCGTTAACCGGTGAGCTGAGAAAGAATTGGTAGGAATCATGGCATCGATATTGTATTCCAGTCCTGCTGTGCGAGCATTGGCATTCATCTGAGCATTCATGCCTTGTGCCTGTTCCGCGCTAATATTATATTTGGAAGCCAAATATTCCGTATTGGTTTTGCCTGGGTTCAATGCAGCATTTGGATCAAGCTCGAAGCTTTTGAATTGCAGCTTCACTTCATCACGATGTGGAAATTGTTGCAATACATTCTCTAGGCGGCGTTTGCCGATATAACAGAATGGACACAGAAAATCAGACCATATCTCGATATTCATATTGTTAAAACCTCCATCATCCATATAGTTGAAACTAATATAGTTACAATTATAAAGCCACTTTCTATAATTCGCAAGGAGTTTGCTATTTATCCCTGTATGCCTTGGACCAATGGTAAGGTTGAATCTCGTCCAGTCTTTTGAAGACCAACTGACCAGCAGGATCATATACGGCAGCCTTAACTTCTTCACCCCAATATAACAATCGTTCCTGGCATACGCCGCAGGGCGTAAGGACCTTGAATTCCGAATGCTCGTCATCACGAGCGATACAGAGGGAGTGGGTGACGCGTTCATTCAATTTGTGGGCCTCCAGATAAGCCCCTGTTTCCATACACAGATGCGTGGCATCGTTGATGACCTATGGAGCTACGCTAATCAGCAGGGAACCAGCTTCGGTATAGACTGCACCCGCACCGCCCCATCCCTGAGGATAACGTTGCTGTAAAAGTTTGCGGCTGCATCGAACAATTGTTTTTCAATATTAAATGGTCCTGTGTGTGATGTCATGTAATGAGAGTTCCCCTTTTTAGCTTGTCATTACGATATTGCTCATTGAGATGTTGCTGTTGAACTGTCTTCCTCTCGGAAGCGCTGAATCAAATCATAGGTAATCACGGTGTCCGAGACATGCAATCGTTTGGTTGCTTCGTCATGGGCGGGACGGCAAGCATTGATATCTGTTTTGTCACGTGAGGACAGGTCATAACAAGCGCCATTCTCGTAGACATAATCATCCGATGGAATATAGAACACAGAACCATCCGAGAATGCACCATTACGCAGCACAACCATACGTGCAGACCCATCATAT
This sequence comes from Paenibacillus sp. SZ31, assembly GCF_012912005.1. Lineage (GTDB taxonomy): Bacteria > Bacillota > Bacilli > Paenibacillales > Paenibacillaceae > Paenibacillus. Next base: position 432,191 of record NZ_JABBEA010000001.1, on the reverse strand, counting down.
ACGTCGTTACCCATATGATAATAGGACTTGTCGGACAAGCCGAGCAGATGTAGCACGGATGGCGTGATGTCCAGTTGCCCCGAAGGTTCGTCGATGGTTTCGGCAGCTGCTCCGTCCGGTAAATGCACGAGCAGAGGCACCTCGTTCATGATCTGTGCCATATCCAGTTCGTTCAGTGAACGTCCCAGGAACTGTTCGTATTGGGATTGTTCTTTAATCGAGTTGTCGTGGTCCCCGTAGAACATAAAGATGGTATTTTCCCATAATCCCCGATTTTTTAGATCCTCCACCATCTTGCCGAGCGCCGAATCCACGTAATGAACGGATTGCAGATAATCACCGAACATCGTACCCTGGAACTCGCCTACATCCAGCTGCTGCTTTTCTTTAGGTAAGGCGTATGGATGGTGACTGCTGAGTGTAATGAGGAAGGAATAGAACGGTTCGGTAACCTCACTGCTCATTTTCTCAACGGATTGGCGGAAAAAGGATTCGTCAGACAAGGACCAGCCAAGCGGGTCATCCTGTGCAAAATCATTTTTGCTATAAAACTTGTCGTACTTCATGTTCTGATACATCGTATATCGATTCCAGAAGCCACTCTCATAAGCGTGAAATACGTTGGTGCTGTACCCGTTATCCTTCAGAATAGAAGGAAGGGAATCATACGTATGGTCTGCATAGCGTACAAACGCGGATCCAACCGGAAGCGGATGTAGGGAAATGTTTGCTCCAAAATCGGCATCTGACGTTCTGCCCTGACCTGTCTGGTGGTAAAAGTGGCTATAATACTGACTTTCTTTCATCAGTTCATTAAAATGCGGTGTGATCTCCTGACCGCCAATGCTCTGGCCAATCATGAAGTTCATAAAAGCCTCACCCTGGACAATGATGACATTGCTGTCCTTATATTTGCCAAACAAAGTATCGTTCTGTGGTTCAGCTCCTTGCCTTTCAGCAAAGAATGCCTTTGCTTGTTCAACATCCGCGGGTTCAGCCTGCGGCCCGGAGCCAATGTGGTCTTTGGCATAGTTGTACAGATCATAACCGTGAAAAGCGAGAAGTCCGGTCACATTGTACATGGATACATTCCACCAGTTGTTATCGAACAGGCCCTTGGCCCATGTTTTACTGTAAAAATAAATCGGGCCGACAGCGAGGCCGAGTCCCAGCACAAGGGCAATGCTGCCAGCGGTAAGACGACGGCGTAACCGTGCCTTGCCATCATTGTACGAATAACCTCCATAGCCATGATCAGATGCACTGGAATGCTTCGAACGGTAACGTCTGCCGAATAGTACGATAGCTGCGAACGGAATGACGACAAGCCAATCAGCAAAGAACCAGAGATCGCTTGTGTAGATTAGTGTAGCGATGCTGTCCCCTAATGCGTCAACTTGTCTGGCCTGTAACAATACCGGGATGGTCAAGAAATCCTGGAAATAGCGATAATACACCATATCGGCATAGATTAGTGCGGTAAGCAGCAGGTTAAGCACGGCCAGAGAGACGATCATGCCTCTACGAGGCAGCCACCAGGTCCAGAAGGACAGGAGCAGTAATGATCCAATGGCAATGACTTTATCCAGCAGTCCCATCGTAATGTTGTAGGCATGAAGATTGTGATGGAGCCAGATGAGTTTGAGCATCATGAGCACAAGAAAAATAAGATATAACGTTAGTGGATGATTTAGAAGCCCGCGTGGCATGGAGCTGCGCGTAGGCCGAGTGACAACCATATGTATGTCCCCCTTGCTTTCGTTGTTTTGTAATCGGAATGTAAAATAGGGCTCCATCCATTATAGCGTGGCCTCATGGGTTTTCAACTATGCCCCAGGGAGAATTGATTTCTGTCCAAACGAAGGCCAATGACGGCTGATTCATATGATCGGAAAAGCGCACAAAAAAGTGCCCAAGCCATGGATGGCAAGGAGCACTCTGTATTTGCAATACTTTAAGAAGATTGTGGTGCTTTATTGCGTGGGGGCAGTGGGCCCAAATACTGATAGTACTGGGTTTCGATTCGTCCGTTGAACAACTTGCGACGCTTGTCTGCCTTATGACCGAAATACTCCTCGAAAGCTTTGGTTGACGTGATTGCAAAAAAGGACCATGTTGGCATGTCGAGGTAACTGCGCCCTAATGAGCGGAGCAACTTCTGAACTTCTTTCTCTTCACTCAAACGTTCACCATATGGAGGGTTGGTAATGATGACACCATAATCACCCTGTGGTCTGGCGCGATGAGCGGGCAGGACGCTAACTTCAATATCTTTGGCGAAGCCGGCACTTTTGATCGCTGCCATAGCAACTTCAATCGCTTCGGGATCGATATCGCTACCTGAAATCTGTAACGGGATATCGTCACGTACAGCATCGAATGCTTCTTCGCGCGCCTGTTCCCACAATTCTTCAGGAATGACAGCCCAGTCCTCGGAGTTGAAAGTCCGACGAAGTCCTGGTGCAATGTTCCATCCGATCATAGCGGCTTCAATCAGCATTGTGCCTGATCCACAGCATGGATCATAGAAGGGACGGGATACATTCCAGCGACTGAGCTGAATAAGAGCTGCAGCAAGCGTTTCTTTCAGTGGTGCTTCGGTTACGAGTTTACGATACCCCCGTTTATGCAGACCTGGTCCCGTCGTATCTAAAGTAAGCAAGGCGCGATCGTTCAGCAGAATGACCTCAATCACATAACGAGACCCATCCTCTGGGAACCACTCCGTGTCATAAGTCAGTTTCAGTTTCTCTACGATTGCTTTCTTCACGATCCCTTGTGATGCAGGCACGCTGCTCAACTGAGATTTTTGGGAGCGACCCTCTACAGGAAATTCGCCGTCAGCAGGAATCCACTCTTCCCATGGAAGTGCTTTGGTGCCTTCAAACAATTCGTCGAATGTTGTAGCAGGGAATTCACCCATTTTGACCAATACCCGATCCGAACTTCTCAGCCACAGATTACACCGGCAAATATCAATATAATCCCCAGTGAAGAAAACCCGTCCATTGTCGATCGTAACATCCTCATACCCCAGTTGCTTCAGTTCCCGGGCAACAACAGCCTCGAGTCCCATCGCCGAGGTCGCAATCAATTGCAATTGAGCCATGTGATTCATTTCAACTCCATTTCAAGCTGGAGAAGGGAAATCCTTCTCTCTGCTGTATAGTAACGGTGCGGCCTTGCCGCTTTCCGTGAAAAAACTTACAATGAGAAATGCGGTGAACGTATGCATTCCTCTTTCGAGGGAGTGCACCAGTCAACCGCCTGTGTTGATAACAAACATTTATTATAGAACATTGGCATCCATATGGAAAGCAGTCCAAGTGTCCAAGGAGGATTTTAGTGGTGAATCTGACCCCTGATGAATATGTAAATCAATTATTTCAAGAGGATGACCTTTTGCTGAAAGTGAAAGAGGCCATCCGTTCGAACGGCATGCCGGAAGTTTCGGTTGCTGCAGCGTATGGACGTTTGCTCACGTTTCTAGCCAAGACATCCAAAGCGGAAGCTGCGCTCGAAATCGGCGTATTAGGCGGTTACAGTGGGATATGCATTGCACGCGGATTGCGTGAGGAAGGAACCCTGACGTCTCTGGAACTGAAAGAGGAATATGCGGCAATGGCGCGTGGTCATCTGGAAGAAGGCGGTTTTGGGGAAAAGGTCGAGTACCGGATTGGCCCGGCGGCAGACAGCCTGGAACAATTGGAACAGGAAGGTCGCACATTCGATTTCTTCTTTATTGACGCAGACAAAGAAAACTATCCGGTATATCTCGACTATGCCATCAAGCTTGCTCGGCCAGGTGCGGTCATTGTGGGTGATAACTGTTTCCTGCGTGGTCGTACGCTGAATCCGGACAAGCAGGGTCCGGCCGTGCTTGCGGTTCGTCGCTTCAATGAACAGATGGCAAGTGACCCGCGTCTGGTGACGACGATGTTGCCGGACTACGATGGGCTCGTACTTGCTTGGGTGAAGTGAGAAGAGGTTGAGGTAACAAAAAGAAGAGACGGCACACCTTGAATGTCAGGGGAGTGTCGTCTCTTCTTTTTGTCCAGATTTATAAAGGATGAGTGCTTTCTTATACTTCCGGTGTTCCGTACGTTTCAAACCATTTTTTGATGGTGTCAAAATCATCACTGAAGGACAAGCCCAGCATCAATAATACACGAGCTTGTTGTGGACTCAGGTTGTCGCCTGCGATAATACCTTTGCCACCGCCATACACACTTCCTGAACCCGTCCGAGTGGTGGTCACGAAGATTACACCTTCTTCAATGGCTTTGGTACGGGCTTGTCCCATAGCTCTGGAGATGCCGCCAGCTCCTGTGCCGGAGGTTACGATGCCTTGTGCACCGTTGCTCACGAACCCTTCGATGGCTCCGCCTCCAGCTTCTTGATAAGAGATCGCAATTTCTACTTTGGCCAGATCAGCCTTTGTGATTTTACTCAGATCGAATACAGGCTTCGCTGTGCCTTCGGGTTTCAAGGCGCGTGCAGGAGCGCGGTAGATTCGAATGTTTTCTTCATCAATATATCCTACAGCACCGAGCATCGGTGTTTCGAACGTGTCTGTCCGATAATCATTCGTTTTGCTTACACCACGTGCGAGTTGAATGGTGTCATTCAACATCAGTACCGTTCCGAATGAAGTGGTACGACCACTGCCTGCAAGTTTGATGGCGTTGTACAGATTGGCTTGAGCGTCAGAGCCGATGACAGTCCATGGACGCATGGAGCCTGTAATCACGACGGGTTTGTCACTTTGAACCGTCATATCGAGGAAATAGGCGATTTCCTCCATTGTATCTGTACCCGTGGTAACCACAACGCTGTCATACAGGGCAAGAGCTTTGTCCACCGTCTGCGACAAGTCATAGAGATCAGCCATGCTATAGGAGCCTGAACCTGAATTTCCGAATTGGAGCGTGCTAACATCAGCAATCTTCTGCTTATCCGGTAAGGCGTCTACCATCTCTCCAATGGGAAGCGTACCTGCCTTGTAGTTCTGGAAGCTGGTTGCATCCTCGGATTGACCGGCAATCGTTCCGCCAGTTCCGATCACCAATACATTGGGGAGTGCAGATTGCTTGGAGGAGTCCGGTACAGCAGGGATGGAGGTGTTGCGAGCCGGAGTAGTAGTTGATGTCTGAACAGCGCTTGTTGTACCTTTTACCTCGGTAGCTGCGTGCGCAGCGTAGGTTCCGATGGGGGACAACGAGATCGTTAACGCTGTTAAAGCTGCAGTACTCCATACGGCCCAGGGACGAAGATTGGATGTTTTTCTCATGAATAGCACTCTCCTTCAAGTAAGTGTGATGTTAAGTTTGTTGAGAAGAATATGTATACCATTTCAAAATGATTGTATTTCATGTTAAGTAATATGACAATTGTAGATATGGATAGAGTAATCGGTTACATTCATAGATATTGCGAGTATATTGATTATTTATAAGGGGAAATGAAAGAATATTCACTCTAATAAAGCTAGAACAGAGATGGTTTTGGTAGTTTTGAAGAATAATTAGACATTTATGTGTTAGTTAATATTACATATTGAGGCTTTTGTCCTGATAAAACGAAGTATTTCAAGAGAGGGAATGTTGAATGCGGGTTTATAGCAGAAATGGACCTTCCACAATTAATATTTAGCACACAGGCTAGTATAACGAGAGGTAATTAGTAGCGCGTAGATAGGTAATGGGTCTCAATTACGTTCCAAAGATTGGTTTCGTTATGGAGTTATGTTTATAATAGGGGTGATTATCATATGTAAATAAATATATAATATTGATTGGAGGAAAAACGATGAAACAGGCACCCAGAAAGTATGCAAATTACATTCCGATTCGTGAATTAGAGAGTGTGGAAGAGCGGCTATCTCCCTTCCAGGTGTACGCAGAGCTTCGTGATAACACTCCAGTCCGATATGATGAGCATCGAGAATGTTGGGATATTTTTAATTATGAAGATGTGAAGTACGTTCTTAAAAATCCGAAACTGTTCTCTTCTGCACGTGATCGTGCCAATACGAGCATGCTGACGACAGACCCTCCCAAGCACAAACAACTGCGTGATCTGGTGAATCAGGCGTTTACACCCAAGGCCATTGAAGCATTGGCTCCGCGTATTCAGGAAATCACAGATGAGTTAATTGCTCCACACCTGTCAGAAGGGCATATGGAACTTATTGATGACCTTGCGACGCCATTGCCCGTCATAGTGATTGCTGAATTGATCGGAGTCCCTGCGACGGATCGTCAAAAGTTCAAGGACTGGTCTGATGTGTTGGTAAAGGGTGCGCGAGATGACAGTGAGCAGGCTTTCCAGGAGTTATTGGAGGAGAAAAAAAGAAATATGCAGGAGTTGAATATCTATTTCACTGGCATTATGGAAGAACGTCGGTTGCATCCGCAGGATGATCTGATCTCATTACTGCTTGCTGCGGAGATTGATGATCAGCAATTGACTTCAGATGAAGTGGTAGGCTTCTGTATTCTCTTACTTGCTGCCGGTAATGAAACAACAACCAACCTGATTACCAATGCGGTTCGTATTCTGTCTGAACAACCTGAGTTACAACAGGAGTTGCGCGAACATCCAGAACGGATTACTTCTGCGATTGAAGAGACGCTGAGATATTATCCGCCAATTGTCGCGATTGGGCGGGTCGCCAAGGAAAATGTAGTGCTGAATGGACAGACAATACAAGTTGGAGATCAGGTGATTTCCTGGGTTGGATCAGCCAATCGGGACGGTGCGCAATTCGAACGCCCAGAAGATTTCATCTCTGATCGCAAGCCGAACAAGCATATGGGATTTGGATTTGGCATTCATTTTTGTCTGGGTGCACCGCTTGCTCGTTTGGAGGCAAGGGTAGTTTTGCATACGTTGCTTCAGCACATGGAGCACATTCAGCTTGTACCGGGAACGGCTCTGCAACCGATACAAAGTGCCTTTGTGTTTGGTGTGAAACATTATCCGATACAATTCAATCTAATAAATAAATAATGAATGGCACATGAATGACAAAAGCCGCTTTCAGGCCAATTAGGCGCTGGAAGCGGCTTTTTCAAATGGAACGTTAATATGAATGGGTTTAAAAATAGGTAGGGAATCAGGATTCCCGAATCGAAGCAGGTTTGTTGTACAATTTGAATCTGACCCAAACCATATTGAGCAGCAGCAGTCCACCAGAGACGATAAACAGACCTTCAATCCCGATGAATCCTGCCATAAAACCTCCAATGATCGCTCCAAGCATGTTGCCTAGCGCCAGAGTGCTCGTATTAAAACTGAATGCCCGGCTAATCATGCTATCTGATGTATAGGAACGGATCAGGGCATTGACGCTTGGAAGCAGGCCACCCATGAACACACCCATCATGAAACGAACAAGAATGAGCTGCCACACGGTCTGAACAAATGCCTGCGGGATAAGCATGAGTCCTGTTCCTATGAGTGAGAACGTAAGCACCTTGTGAGGGCCGATCCGGTCACTCAGCTTCCCGAGAATCGGAGACATGGCCATATTGGATAGTCCTGTAACTGCACCGACCATTCCTGCCCAGAAGGCCACGTTTACATCCGAAGCATGCAATTTCTGCACATACAGCGGCAAGAGTGACATGGGGCTAATCATCGCAAACTGTAACAGAAACGTCACAGCAAACAGTGCGGGCAGTTGAGGTGACTTATTCAATTCTTTCAGACCGGACAATACGGATTGTGCCGGCAGTTTGGCTGCTTCTTGACGGTCGAATTTCTCTCTCACCAAGAACATGGCGAGCATGGAAGCGACGAAGATCAGTCCACCTGTAATGTAGAAAATAGGGCGGAAGCCTACCGCATCCGCTAGCAAGCCACCAATGAGCGGACCCAGGATTGTGCCGGCAACCTGCCCGGACTGACTGATTCCCATGGCAAAACCCATCCGGTCTTTCGGAGTGGTACCCGATATCAGCGCAACAGCTGCAGGATTGAAACCGGAGATTGTACCGTTAAGCAAACGCAATAAGAGAAGCTGCCAGGGATTCTGTGCCAGACCCATGAGGGCAATCACGATGGCCATCCCGAATCCTGAACGCAGCAGCATCACCTTTCGACCATACTTGTCCGATAACTTGCCCCAGAGCGGTTGGAACAAAAATGAGGTGAGGAAATTGGCTGCAAATATAAATCCGGCCCATATGCCAATTTCATGTTCCCCAACAACGCCCAGATCTCTTGCGAGATAAAGGGACAAAAATGGGGTAATCATGGTCATGCCCGAATTGACCAAAAATTGTCCGAACCAAAGCACAATGAGGTTTACTTTCCACGTTTTCAAAGTGCTTTCACTTCCTTTCAAAGATATTTCTGTAATTCTCTAAAAAACACCATTCTTTCATTATAACATAATTGGCATATGGGGGATGGGTGTAAGGAATGTCATAGTATTGTCACGTAGAACGCATCTGCATGTGGTTGTTACGGCAGTTTAAAAAGGGCATAATGGTAATTATGAGTCCAAAAACTATTGGAGGCTTCTTATATGAGCTATAATGATCGACTGATTCGGGCAAGTTTCAAACAACAGGTAGACCGTGTTCCGGTATGGTACATGCGTCAGGCTGGACGTTACGATCCTGAATATCGCAAAATTAAAGAAAAGTACTCCTTGTTAGAGATTTGCCGACAACCCGAGCTGGCGGCTGAAGTTACACTTATGCCGGTACGTAAACTTGGTGTAGATGCGGCTATTTTGTATTCCGATATTATGAATCCGGTTGCCTCACTGGGCATTGATTTTGACATTGTAAAAAACATTGGACCGGTCATCGATAATCCGATTCGATCCGCTGCAGATGTGGATCGTTTGCGTCCCATTGACGTAGAAGGAGATCTGTCACATATCCTGGAGACCGTTCGAATTCTGGATAAGGAGCTTGACGTGCCTCTCATTACATTTGCGGGTGCACCTTTCACCATTGCGAGCTATCTGATCGAAGGCCGACCTTCGAAAGGGTATATCCGCACCAAAACGATGATGTACAGCGAGCCTGAGGTGTGGCATAAGCTGATGCAGAAGCTTGGTGATATGGTTATTACATATGTCCGTGCGCATATTGCGAATGGCGGTAAAGCATTCCAGCTGTTTGACAGCTGGGTTGGAGCACTTTCTCCGAAAGACTTCAGAACATATGTGTTGCCTACGATTACTCGTATCTTTACCGAATTATCGGATTTGAATGTACCGAAGATCTATTTCCCTGGTGTCGCATCGGGCGAATTGTTGCCAGCGTTGCATAATCTGCAAGCTGATGTGATTGGACTGGACTGGAGAGTATCGATTTCGGAAGGTCGTGAGCGACTTGGCGGCAAATTCGCCGTGCAGGGTAACTTGGACCCCTATCTGCTGACTGCACCGATGGAACTGATCAAGGAGCAAGCCAAAGTGATCATTGACGAAGGAATCAAGGAGCCGGGGTACATTTTTAACCTGGGACACGGACTATTTCCTGAAGCATCTCTTGATAAACTCAGAGAACTAACGGCTTATATTCATGAATATTCTGCCGAAGCATTGAAGACTGGGGTGACGGTAACGAATGACTAATACGATAGGTGTACTGGTGATGTCATATGGCACACCAGAAAATTTGGAGAGTGTCGAAGCGTATTACACACATATCCGCAGAGGACGTCCGCCTGAACCTGAGCAATTAAAGGAACTGACGGATCGTTATGAAGCCATTGTTGGTGGTGTATTCCCGCTTCGGGAAAACACGGACAATCAGGTCAAGGCTCTTCAGGAGACGTTAAACCGCGATGAGCGTGGCAATGGTGTGGAATTCCGTTGTTATCAAGGACTGAAGCATGCCTATCCGTTTATTGAGGATGGTGTGGAACAGCTGGCGAAGGATGGAATTCAGACAGCAATTGGCATTGTACTGGCGCCTCATTTCTCAACGATGAGTGTAGGCAGCTATATTAAGCGTGCGCGTGAAAAAGCAGAAGAGCTGGGTGTTCATATGTCCTTTATTGAGAGCTATCATCTGCATCCGAAGTTAATTCAGGCGTTGTCTACGCGAGTCAGTGCGAAGTTGGATATGTTCGAGGAAGCTGGAGCGAAACGCGGAGATGTGAAGGTGTTGTTCAGTGCACACAGCTTGCCGGCGCGTATTGTGGAGATGGGTGATCCATACCCGCAACAATTGCTGGAGACTTCGGAAGTGATTGCCTCACGTGTAGGCATTACCAATTGGCAATTTACTTGGCAAAGTGCTGGACGAACAGCTGAGCCGTGGCTCGGACCGGATATTTTGGATACGTTACAGGAACTTTCTCGTGAACAGGTAGAGGATGTACTTGTGGCACCAATCGGGTTCGTCTCGGATCATCTCGAAGTCCTCTATGATCTCGATATTGAGGCCAAAGCGATTGCCAAAGAGATCGACATGCGCCTCATGCGTATTGATTCTCTCAATAGCGATCCTCTATACATGGAGACATTAAGCGACGTTATTATAAGCCAATGGCAGCAAGGGTCGGATGAGTAATGGGTAACAAGAAACGCCGTGTTGTTGTTGTCGGCGGTGGCCTCACTGGCCTCAGCGCGGCATTTTATATCGGCAAGCATTACCGGGAAGCGGGCGTTGAACCCGTGATTACTTTGGTCGAGAAAACCTCGTCCATGGGAGGCATGATCGAGACACTGCACCGGGATGGATTTGTGATTGAAAAAGGGCCGGATTCTTTTCTGGCTCGCAAAACAGCAATGATTGATCTTGCCAAAGAATTGGAGATCGATCATGAGCTGGTAAGTCAGAATCCGGAGTCGAAGAAAACGTATATCATGCAGCGTGGCAAACTTCATCCTATGCCAGCAGGACTCGTTCTTGGTATTCCGACAGAACTAAGACCATTCCTGAGAAGTGGCTTGGTTTCTCCGGCAGGCAAACTGCGCGCGTTGATGGATTTTGTCATCCCGCCGCGTCGTACAACAGAAGATGAATCGCTCGGTTATATGATTGAACGTCGTCTTGGAGCAGAAGTGCTGGAGAACCTGACGGAACCACTGCTCGCGGGAATCTATGCGGGTGATATGCGGCGATTGAGTCTTCAGGCTACCTTCCCGCAGTTCGGAGAAGTAGAGCGCGATTACGGAAGCTTGATCCGGGGCATGATGACTGGTCGTAAACCGGCTGAGACGCATACCGGAACGAAACGAAGTGCCTTTCTGAACTTTCGCCAGGGATTGCAGAGCCTTGTTCACGCCCTCGTACATGAGTTGCAGGATGTGGATCAACGTCTGAACACTGCGGTGAAGTCGCTGCAGCGACTTGACGGAGCGGAGACCAGATACCGTGTTGAACTGGAGAATGGTGAACAGCTAGAAGCGGATGATGTAGTGGTTACTGTGCCGACGTATATTGCGTCAGAGCTGTTGAAGCCTCACGTCGATACAGCAGCTCTGGATGCGATTAACTATGTGTCTGTAGCCAATGTGGTACTCGCTTTTGAGAAAAAAGAGGTCGAGCATGTATTCGACGGATCGGGTTTCCTCGTTCCGCGGAAAGAGGGCCGGAATATTACGGCCTGCACGTGGACATCGACGAAATGGCTGCATACCAGTCCGGATGATAAAGTATTGCTCCGCTGTTATGTTGGTCGCTCTGGAGACGAACAGAACGTAGAGCTTCCGGATGAGGCGCTCACGGATCTGGTTCTCAAAGATCTGAGAGAGACCATGGGCATCGAAGCGGTGCCGATTTTCTCCGAGATTACACGGCTTCGCAAATCGATGCCACAGTATCCGGTGGGACACCTCCAACATATTGCCGCTCTTCGTGAGGATCTTGGCAGCAAATTACCTGGCGTGTACATCGCAGGTGCCGGTTATGAGGGTGTAGGTTTGCCTGATTGCATCAGACAAGCGAAGGAAATGTCTGTTCAGGCTACACAAGAGCTAGCGGCAGAATAAGTACAGCAAGAGAGCTGTCTCGAATGTAGATTTATCTACAGAAGAGACGGCTTTTTTGCATGAATATCTGGAAGTTCACCGAGTTAATACCCTTCGAATCGATACAGTTCCAAGGAATGATGGAAATCCAGAATATGCCTGATATAATGGTATGTATGGCTGTGAAGAAGAAGAGGAGTTGCTTATGTATCCCCCAAGATCAGAGCGAAGTGTAGAGAAGAAAAAAGTTAAACGTGCCCGTAGCAGAATTATAAGGATAGTTAATATTGTATTGATCATGGCAATTGGTCTGGTGGGCATTTTTTATGTCATTAATACACGTCAGCAACAGGCAGACCAGCCGGTGAAGCAAGAGATAGTGGATCAGGATCAGCCTTCCATTGGAGTTGATGCCAAAGGCGGTGATCAAGTAAGTTCTCCAGACGCGGAATCTGATGAGACTTCGGAAGAAGGTCCTAAAGCAACGGATGAAGAGACAACAGAGGATGCAGAAAAAACATCCGGCGTAGCGACATCTGACGCTGCAGGCAACACCAATACTGGAAAATCCGATTCCGGAACGAAAAAACCTGCCGCAACTTCGACACCATCCAGCACCAAGGGAAATGCAGGTGTGGATAACGAATCAGGGACGTCGAAACCTTCCAATTCAGCGAAGGATGTCACGATTAACTTTGTTGGCGATATCCAGTTCTCTGGTAAAGTTGCCGAACTGCTGGATAAGAACGGTTATGACTATCCCTTTGCTAAACTCGGCAGGTTATTCAAGGATGATGATCTTACCATCGGTAACCTGGAGACACCAATAACCCTGGGTGGTACCGGTGCAGTTGACAAAACATATGTATATAAATCTTCGCCCAAAGCATTGGCGGCAATGGCCTCTGCGGGTTTTGATGCTGTGAATTTGGCTAACAATCATATTCTGGATCAAGGTGTAGAGGGCTTGGTGGATACGCTAACCTATCTCAAGGAGTATGGCGTAGCCCACACCGGGGCTGGCATGAACAGAGATGAGGCCTATGCACCAGCGTACCTGGAACGCAAAGGCATGAAGATCGCATTGCTGGGGTTCTCCCGAGTGGTACCTGAAACGAGTTGGAAGGCTGAGGGCAATCGGGCTGGCGTGGCTGAAGCCTATGATTCCACAGGGGCAGTCAAAGCGATTCAGGAGGCCCGTAAGAAGGCGGACCTGGTCATTGTGGTTGCACACTGGGGAGAGGAACGGGTAAGTACTCCGAATAGTGACCAGACTCGATTGGCTCATGAGTTTGTAGATGCGGGTGCGGATCTGGTCATAGGTGGTCATCCGCATGTATTGCAAGGGTTGGAGTACTATAAAGGGAAGTGGATTGCATATAGTACGGGGAATTTTATTTTCTCCAGATCCACAACCGAAGAAACGTGGAAAACGGCTGTATTTCAGGCACGCTGTAGTAGCGATGCTAATTGCAGTATGAAAGTCATCCCTTATGAGGCAGGGCTTGGCCAGGCCATTCCGATGATTGATGAGGCGAACAGACTGCTGCTGGAGCAGATGGCAAAGCTTTCTCCAGGCATTCGATATGATGCGAGTGGAGTCGCTTCGCCCAATTGAGAACCTTTTTGAGGAGGGAATCGAATGAACAACCTTTGTGTAGCGCACCGTGGATTTTCTTCCATTGCACCAGAGAATACGATGGCTGCATTCCTGATGGCCATGGAACGGCCAGAAGTTCAGTGGATGGAGCTGGATGTGCAGTTGTCGCGTGATGGTGTGCCCGTGATCATTCATGATTTTACAGTGGATCGCACGACGAATGGCAAGGGCTTGGTTCGGGAAACCGATTGGGCTGATCTGCAACGGCTGGATGCCGGAGCATGGAAAAACAAGACATACAAAGGTGAGCGGATTCCGGCTCTAAGTGAATTGCTTGATCGTTCGTGCGGCAGAGTGCGTTTGAACATCGAACTGAAAACGCAGGGAGATATGTACCCTGGTCTGCCTGCCGCGGTTATATATGAAGTGAGAAAAAGACATATGCAGAATGATGTGGTGATCACTTCATTTGAACCCGCTGCTCTGATCGAAGTGAAGAAACTTGCACCGGAGATCCAGACGGGGTTAATTATTGATGCGCGACCAGGTGATCTGTTAACCGCACTGCGGCAAATGAATTGCACATTCCTCTCGATTGGATATACCAATGTAGACAAATCCTTAATGAACGAGATGCGGAGTGCAGGCATTCGTGTGATGGCTTGGACGGTGGATGACAAGACGATTATGAAGAGACTGGCGGCAGTAGATCCAGAGCTTATGTTGTGTACAAACCGACCTGATGTATGGGAACATGCATTTCAGGAGACGAGCAGCCGATTCTTCAGACCTTAATTTACTCTATATACACTAATGAATCCGATAAAGGTGGTTATATACCCATGTTGACTGACATTCGCAATGTATACTGTGTAGGACGCAATTATAAACTTCACGCGGAAGAATTGGGTAACGCGGTTCCGGATGAGCCGATGATCTTTATGAAACCTTCTCACGCAGTCGTATCCCTGAATGGTGAAACCCTTGAATTACCTGCTACCCAAGGTGAAGTTCACTATGAAGCTGAACTGGTCGTGCGAATCGGCCGTAGTTATGAGCCGGGTGTGGCGGTAGATGAGCTGGTGGATGCGTATGCGTTTGGTATTGATTTTACGTTACGTGATGTACAGACTGTGATTAAGAAAAAGGGTCACCCTTGGACAGCGGCCAAAGGATTCAAAAATTCTGCGCCGGTTACTGCATTTCAGGCTTTCCCAGGTGCGGCAACATTGCTGGAGAAAGACTTTACATTGACCAAAAATGGTGAGGAAGTTCAGCGTGGTAACATTCGTAATATGATCTTCAGTTTACAGGATATTGTGGATTATGTAGGTCACCATTACGGCCTGGGGCCGGGAGATGTCATTTTTACAGGAACACCCGAAGGTGTTGGACCAACACAAGCAGGCGATGTGCTCGAACTGGCATGGGACGGCAAATCCTTGGGTGTCTGTACGATTGGGGCAGCGCAATAAGGATTACACATCATACCTGCTTGAGGTGAATAGGGGACAAGAAGGGGCGTGCATACGCTCCTTTTTGCTGTACTATTAGGAAGGTTCAAACCTCTATCGTACAGATACGCTACTAATTTACGCCAAGCTGTATGCTGTATTCGCACTCTCTGTGACCAACTCTTCCAGTTCGGCTTGTTGTGCAGCATGTTGCTCTGAACTGATACTTCGATTTGCAAGTCGCTCATCCAACTGCTCCTTGAGCTGCCTTACTTGTATAGCTATGACCTCATTCAAGTTCCCATTGTTTTCTTCCGTTATCGTCCTCAGCGATTTGCCGCTGTACAGTTCCTGATACAAATCCGCTTCTGAAGGCTGATTCAGAGCGCTGAGCAGCTCGTCACTGTTTCCCTCACGAGTATCCAAATCAACGATGGACCATTTAGCAGTAGGTATGGGAGAGATGGCCGATTGGCCCCATGCTGTTCCGGCGAAGGACATAGTGACAATCATTGTGCCTATAATAATGACTCTTTTCATGTTCATATGGATAATCCTCATTTCTGTAGTTGAGTACGAACTGAATCGTAGCTTGTCGTAGACGTAATTGTAGATGTTTCGATCTGAGAATAGTGTAAACGGGAAACCTGAATTGAAACTTAAAACAGGATAAGTAATTTCAACTTAGCGAGAATGAGTGCAAAAAGAAAAGATCACTAACATAATTCTTACTTGACAGGTTGGGTTAGTTGGTTATATGATGATCTCAATTATTTTAATACTCATTAAATGAACAGTGAGATAATTTGAACTGAAAACAGAAGTGAGCTGATTGGACCACCAAAGGCTCCCGGGACTACTCCTCTAAGGAATGTCCTCGGGGGCCTTTTTTTGTGCGCTGTTGAAGCTTCAATTGAATAAGGAGGATATGGAATGAGCGATAGAGATTGGGAAGCATTGGAGCGGACGGACTGGTTATTCCGCAAAATGGTCAGACGATTTGTCAAAGAGCGGGATCGCATCTCTGTAGAGGGCATCAGCCTGCCGGGCATGCTTATCCTGCACAAGATCATACGTGAGGGAGAACAACGGCTTGGAGATTTGGCAGAACAATTGGATTTTACATCCGGTGCCATTACTGCTCTAACCGATAAGTTGGAGAAAAAGGGACTCACCATCCGCAGACGAAAGGAAGACGATCGGCGGACGGTTTTACTGGACATCACATCCAGCGGGCGGGAGATGTATGCGAGAAACAGCAATATCGGTGCTCGATGTATCACGCTTCTGTTTGAGGGTTTTACAACGGAGGAGCTGGAGCAGCAAAGTCAATTCTATGAGCGGGTGGTAGCGAACCTGGAGGGGTTCTCGGACACGGTGCTGGAATTGGCGGAGAACAATGGGATACAAGAACACGAGCAGTCTTCCACACGTGACCTTGAGCAGAAGCAGCGGGACAATACCGAGAAGAGTAACTATCTCAGTTATTGAAGTTGAATCAAGTAGCGATATTCGAAATTCCACAAACATGCTAGGGGAGAGATGATCCATGGGACACTCAACAATATATCCAACTGGAGCAACGCTATACAATCCGGATAAGGCTTGGGGCGGTTATACCGTCTATCAGGCAGGTGAGGAAGGTGTAGTGTTGATCGATATGAATGGCAAGGAGGTTCACCTGTGGAAAGGATTGTTAGGGTTTCCTGCCAAAATATTGCCTGGCGGCTACGTGCTGGGCAGCACGGGTCGGAGAGATCCGAAGTTTGGTATTCAGGACAATGTCGATCTGGTCCAAGTGGATTGGGACGGCAACATTGTATGGAAATACAATAGCTACGAACATATCGAAGATCCGGGGTATGAGCCACTATGGTATGCCCGCCAGCATCATGATTATCAGCGTGAGGGTAATCCGGTAGGTTACTATGCACCTGGCCTTGCGCCGAAGACGAAGAGTGGTAAAACGCTCATCCTTGCTCACAAAAATGTGAGTAACCCGCAAATTTCAGATAAGCCATTGCTTGATGACGCCATCATCGAAGTGGATTGGGAGGGGAAGGTGCTCTGGGAGTGGCTGCCTAACGAGCACTTTGAAGAATTAGGTTTTGATGAAGCTGCTCGAAATGTTCTGTTCCGTGACCCGAATACACGCTCTTTCGGTCATCTGGGCGGTGGTGTCGGTGACTGGTTACATATTAATTCTGCTTCATACGTTGGACCTAACCGTTTCTATGAAGACGGAGACGAACGGTTCCACCCCGACAATATTATCTGGGACGCCAGAGAAGCTAACATTATCGCTATTACAGATAGACAGAGCGGAAAGATCGTGTGGAGACTAGGTCCCGACTATACTTCAACTGAAGCGAAGCACATCGGCACGATTATCGGGCAGCATCATGCACATATCATTCCACAAGGTCTACCGGGTGAAGGGAATTTGCTCGTATTCGACAATGGCGGCTGGGCAGGTTACGGCCTTCCCAATCCGGCTTCTCCGTTTGGATTGAAACATGCGATTCGGGATCACTCCCGTGTACTGGAGATTAACCCGGTCACCCTGGAGATTGTCTGGCAATATACCTCGGCAGAAGCAGGTTTCTCGGTTCCGACGGATTCTTATAAATTTTATAGCCCATACATCAGTTCCGCCCAGCGTTTACCTAACGGCAACACCCTAATAACCGAGGGTTCCAATGGCAGATTGTTCGAAGTGACAGCGGAGCATGAGCTGGTATGGGAGTATGTCTCTCCTTACACCGATGGGCGGAATACCAATATGGTCTATCGCTCGTATCGAGTTCCTTATCAGTGGGTTCCGCAGTTGGAAAAACCGCAGGAGATTGCCATCGAAGCTATTGATGTCTCCACCTACAGGGTACCGGGAGCAGCACCCAAAGGTTCTGCATCCATCGTGAGCGTAGAGACAACTCTTCCATTTGTGGCGGGGGCGGCCTGCGTGGCAACGTCGGATGAAGGCAAGTCAGGCGGTTAGGCGTCAAGAATCATGACTAGATCGAATGGGGTGTATATTGTGAGAAAACCATCCATAGTAAACGGTATATTGATATTATTTCTGGCTACGGCACTCCTATTATCCGGATGTAGTTCAAACGCAGCAGGATCGGGAACCCAAGCCGCTACCGGCAAAAATGCCGATAATGTAAAAATTCGAATCGCAGATACGAGTACAAACCCAACGTTCAGGGTAGCCATTGCCAAAGGTTTCTTTGAAAGCAGGGGCATTGATGCAGAGAGTATTACGTTTGGTTCGCCGGCTGAAGGTGTAAATGCACTATTTATCAAACAGGTAGATATTGCGTATGGGGCAGATTTCCCCGTTTTGAATGCTCTGGCTAAAGGGGAGTATTCAGTCATCGCTTCTGCAGGTCAGGCTACGGATGAAGCGGCAGCCGCCTGGAAGTTGTATGCAAGGGAGAATATTCAGAGCGGAGCGGATTTGAAGGGCAAGAAAGTAAGCTTCATTCGAGGCACATTTATTCCATATCTATGGGATGAATATTTGAAGGATCAGGGATTGGCGCTCAGTGATGTGACGCAAATTGGTCAGGGGGCTTTTGATGAGTCCTACATCGCACTGAAACAGGGAGCCCTTGATGCCACTTGGGTAATCGGTTCCGCGTTAACTGATAAATTCGATGCACTCGAAGGAGTACATCAGCTGACGGATATGTCCCATACGCCTATACGCCTTGGTATGGGGCTGATATCGAGTAATGAATTCATTCAGGCAAACTCCGAGACGGTAAGTGATTTTCTTGCGGCGCTTGATGAGGCATCCACGTATGCCCAAGCGCATCCTGAAGAGGTTGCAGATCTGATGTATCAAGAGACCAAACAGCCTAAAGATGCCACGTTGAAAGACCTTCCATTCAATCCATGGGAAGTTGGATTTACGCAGGCTGCTTATGATAGTTTGGCAGGTCAGAAGAAATATATGGTGGACACCGGAATCATCGAACAGGATTTTGATCTCGACACCAAACTCAATCTGACTTCTCTCCAACAGACGCTGCCGGATAAAGTGACATACCGTAAATAATTTATATTCAAATGGGAGGTGTCCGTTATGTCCTTACCTGCAACTCAGCATACCATTCATATTGAACAGCTTCGGAAAACGTATCATGCCCCAAGCAATGGGGATGTGCATTATATCATTAAGGATGTCGATCTGGTCATCAAGGGAGGAGAATTCTTTGTCCTGCTTGGTCCCAGCGGGTGCGGAAAGTCAACGCTGCTGAACATGATCGCGGGTTTTATCTCCAAGTCGGGGGGACAACTCAAGGTAGATAACAAGGAGATTGACAGACCGGGCAGGGATCGGGCGATGGTATTTCAGCAGGCGGATTCGTCTCTCTTTCCATGGTTAACCGTGAGGGAGAATGTTGAATTCGGGCTTCGAATGTCCAAGGTGCCTAAGACACAGCGGCGTGAGATCTCTGATCGTTACATTCAGCTTGTTGGACTGAGTGCTCATGAGGGCAAATTTCCAAAAGAGCTATCAGGTGGCATGAAGCAGCGGGTTCAATTGGCCCGCGTACTTGCGAATGACTCGGCGATCTTGCTGATGGATGAGCCATTCGGCGCGCTGGACGCGATGACGCGGAGGACTATGCAGAAGGAACTGGTGAATATCTGGAAAGAAACTCATAAGACCGTTATCTTTGTCACCCACGATATTCAGGAGGCGTTATTGCTTGGTGAGCGCATAGGCATTATGTCCGTAGGTCCGTCTTCGAATATAACAGATATTTACCACAATGCATTGCCTTACCCAAGGAACATCGCCTCGTCTGAGTTCAACACCCTGTATGACCGAATTCAAGGCCACTTTGAAGAATAACTGAGGTGATATGTGAGATGAAATGGTTGGAGAAAAAATGGGTGTCTATCCCGCTTCTATGGGTAACGGTCATCTTAATCTGGCAGCTTGGTGCCCTCATCTATGGGCCTGACGTAATCCCTGGTCCGTGGCACACGATCCTGGGAGCACGCGAACTAATTGCTGATGGTACACTGATGCAGTATATCGGAATCAGCTTCACTCGTGTACTGGCGGGCTGGGTACTGGGAAGCATCATTGCTATTCCGGTAGGATTGATTATTGGCAAGGTGCATATCATCCGGCTGTTCGCCGAACCGTTCCTTAACTTTATACGTTTTATCCCGCCAATTGCCTTTATTACCTTATTCCTGGTGTGGTTCGGAATTGGAGAGCAATCCAAGATCGCGCTTATTATGTACGCAACTTTCTTCATTGTTGTGCTGAATACACTGACAGGTGTGCTCTCCGTTGAAGAAGATAAAATCCGGTCGGCTCGCAGTATGGGAGCCAATGAACGGCAGATTCTGCTACATGTGATTGTTCCGGCGACAACCCCGTATATTTTCACAGGTGTGCGACTGGCCATGGGAACCTCGTATATGGCCATAATCGGTGCGGAGATGATTGCCTCGAATGAAGGAGTCGGTTACTTGATCTGGAATTCCAGACTCTTTTTCCGGACGGATTGGATCTTTGTCGGGCTGATTTCCCTGGGCTTTATGGGATTCCTGACGGATCGATTGTTCAACTGGTTTGGTCGCAGAGTACTTTACCGATATGGAGTCATTGGCGGAGCGAAGCGGGTTTGAATTAGAACATAGGACCACTGAATTACAAAGGTTACGTAAAAGGGAATTTATCTGTTTTGACGTTTGATCAATAACCTGTTTTGGTACTTCTATACGAGACCAAAACAGGTTTTTTGTGTGCTGGCGTAAGGAGTTTCGGCATTGGGATCAAACCGTGGTATAATTGAATTTCAAAAATACAATAAACGTCATGCGGGCTGTACATACGCTGCATGCAGGAGACATTATGGATTGGATTATTGGCGCCGTATGCGCTTCTATGGTGGCAGGTGCTGCCTATGTGAAAAAGTCGCTAACCCTGTCTGGCTGCCTGGCAGCCATCATGATGGGAACGATATATTACGGAGCGGGTAACCTGTTCTGGTTTGGCACGTTATTGTTGTTTTTCATTACTTCAACGTTGCTCTCCAGGTTTCGTAAAGATCGGAAGCAGGAGCTGGAGAAATCCTATGCCAAGTCAGGAAATCGGGATGCCGGACAAGTGATGGCTAATGGTGGGATGGGCATGTTCCTATGTCTGGGATATTGGATATTTCCACATCCGGCATGGGTATATGCTTTCATTGGTGTAATGGCTACAGTTACATCGGATACATGGGCAACCGAAATTGGGAGTCTCAGTCGCAAGCCGCCGCGCTCTGTTCTCACGTGGAAGGTACTTACGCCAGGTGCTTCAGGAGGTGTCTCACTTCTTGGCACCGTGGCTGCAGCCGTAGGCGGGGCACTGATTGGTGCGGGAGCATTCTTGTTTTCCTGGATCGCCGGGATAGAAGGGCTTAGTCTGTTTAGTTGGACTTTTGTCGGCCTTGTAGGTGGATTGGCAGGTGCTTTTGCCGATTCCTATCTGGGCGCAACCGTGCAGATGATGTATCGTTGTACCGTGTGTGGCCGTGAAGTTGAGGTACATGAACATTGCGGGCATCCGACGGTTCGGGCTCGTGGCTGGGCATGGATGAGTAACGACCTGGTGAACGTGCTTAGCTCGGTGATCGGTGGATGTGTGGCGATTGGTTTAGGTAACATTTTGGCGTTGTAAGGGGGAGTACATTTGAGCACTGTACAGGGAGACAAATCGGAGGCTATTTTGGATGCGGCCTATGGTATTTTTGGCTCGAAAGGTTTTTATGAGACGAAAATGTCTGATATTGCAGACGAAGCCGGCATCGCAAAAGGCACCATTTACTTATATTTCAAAAGCAAGGAACAACTTTTTATCGCAGTATCCAAGCGGGACTGTAACAGCTTTATCAGCCGTCTTGAATATGCTTTGAACTCGCATGAGAACACAGGTGATAAACTTGGAGCAATAGCCAAGACCCACCTTACGTATTATTATGAGCGCCGCAATCATACCAAGCTCTTCTTTATGGCACCCAATAATGATCCGGATCTGATGAAATTCATGAAGGCATTTATGAACCAATACATGAGCATGGTGTGTGAGGTATTGGAAAGTGCAAGTGTACCTGAGCCTGTATTGCTCGCTGAAGCCTACATTGGAATTCTAGACCGGCTTAAGATGGATATTATGTTGAATCCGGAGTTTAATGAGGAACATTTGAACAAACGAATTGCTTTTGCAGCAGCATTGTTTCTGGATGGATGCCGTTCTTTTTTACAAGTGTAAAGTGAGTGCACGGATGTACGTGATATTGAATTTTAATTTACAGAGAAGTGGGTACGAACAATGAACATAATGACGGTAGAGCAAATTGCAAAAAGTTATGGCGAAAAAATATTGTTCAAGGATGCTTCATTTGGCATGGCTGATCAGGACAAGATTGGTGTTGTTGGGGTAAATGGAACCGGAAAATCCACGTTTTTGCGTGTGATCTCTGGTATGGAACCCCCAGATGCGGGACAGATCTCCATTGGTAATGACGTACGTATTCAGTTCCTGGCACAGAATCCGGACTTCAATCCGGATAATACGGTACTGCAACAAGTATTCGAAGGTGACAGCATGGAAATGAAAACCGTGCGTGAATATACGGAAACCATGGAATTATTGGAACTGAATTCGTCCGATCCAGCGTTGCAAGAGCGGTTATTACGTTTGAATCAGCAAATGGAGCAGCTTCAGCTCTGGCAGATGGAGAGTGAAGCGAAGAGCATTTTGTCCAAACTGGGTATTCGTCAATTCGATGCACTGATGGGCACATTGTCTGGTGGACAACGCAAAAGGGTAGCACTCGCTGCTGCGCTGATTCATCCTTGTGAACTGCTCATTCTGGATGAGCCGACGAACCATATTGATAACGATTCGGTCGTTTGGTTGGAGCAATACTTGCAGAAGCGCCGCGGCGCACTGCTTATGATTACGCATGATCGGTATTTCCTGGATCGTGTGGCGAATGTCATGCTGGAATTGGATCATGGACGTTTGTTCCGATACGAAGCCAACTATACACGTTTTCTGGAACTGAAGGCGGAGCGGGAAGAACGGGAAGCTTCTTCCGAACAGAAGCGTAAGAACTTGCTTCGGACAGAGCTTGCGTGGATTCGTCGCGGTGCCAAGGCACGGACAACGAAACAAAAAGCGAGAATTGATCGCTTCGAACAACTTAAAGATCAACAAGGAATTCAGCGCTCGGGTTCATTGGAAGTATCGGTTGGCTCCACTCGTTTGGGTAAAAAGATTCTGGAGATTGAGCATCTTTCCAAATCCGTCGGTGGTCGCAAATTGATCGAAGATCTGAGTTATATTGCTGTACCTGGAGATCGGGTAGGTATTGTTGGGCCGAATGGTAGTGGTAAGTCCACGTTGCTACAGATGATATCTGGCAAGTTGGAACCCGATGCAGGCGTGGTTGACGTCGGTCCTACGGTCAATCTGGGCTACTTCACACAGGAGCATCAGGAGATGGATGAATCTCTTCGTGTGATTGAGTACATCAAGGAAGTGGCCGAGAATGTGAAAACAGCTGATGGCTCTCTGATTACAGCATCCCAGATGCTGGAGCGGTTCCTGTTTACACCGGCATCCCAGTGGACGCCAATCTCTCGTCTGTCTGGTGGAGAGAAGCGTCGTCTGTATCTGCTGCGTGTGTTGATGGCCGCTCCGAATGTATTGCTGCTGGATGAGCCGACGAATGATCTGGACATCCAGACACTCGCTGTACTTGAAGACTATCTGGATGATTTCCCGGGTGTTGTCTTTGTGGTATCCCATGATCGCTATTTCCTTGATCGTACTGTGGATAAAGTGCTGTCTTTTGAGGGCAACGGTGCTGTACGTGTACACGTCGGCGACTACAGTGAGTATGCGGAATGGATGCTGAAAAATGCACCTGGAACTAATCAAGAGAGTGACACAGGAGCAGCGAAGGTGAAGCAGTCATCGGAGAAAACGACTCCTGCTGTGTCAGCGGCTAAACCGAAGTTGAAATTCAGCTTCAAGGAGCAACGTGAATACGATCAGATTGATGAAAATATTGAGAAGGCCGAAGCCAATCTTGTCCGGATTAACAAAGAGATGGAAGAGTCATTTAGTGATTCTGCCCGTCTGCAGGAGTTGATGGCGGAGCAGGTTGAGGCTGAGCGTCATCTGGACGAATTGATGGAACGCTGGACCGTTCTGAATGAACTTGCAGAGCAGATTGAACAGAGTAAGTCTTGATTTATGATTAACCGTCGCCCTTTTTTCCTTCGTGACATTATGTCGCATAGGAGGAGAGGGCGTTTTTTGTCTGCGAATTTGCGATTTAATGTGAAACGTTTAGTATATTCATTACGTTGTATAAGTAAAGAATTCCATAGAAGGGAGAGAACACCACACTTATGTATAAGCAAATGAATGAACAGTTGGCAGTGCTCAAGGAAAAGGGGAGAATTTACGAGAAATGGACCAAGCGTCTAGAGAAGCTTCAAACGGAGGAAAGCGAATGGGAAGCAAAGGTAAATCGTCGGCTGGAGCATCTCCAGAAGGAACAGAAGGACGTTGATCGACTGAACAGTATGACATTGTCAGCATTTTTCTATCAACTGATTGGCAAGAAGACAGAACGGCTGGAGAAGGAAGAACTGGAACTCATGGAGAGCAAGGCTGCATACGACACCGCTTGTCGCATGTTACAAGACGTACAGGAGCAACGAATTCATGTGGAGCAGGAGTTGGAGGGCGGGCGGCAGTATCAGTACTGGCAGAGCGATTACAACGCGCTGTGGGGGAAGAAGGAAGGTCGTCTGCTGGACCAGGATGCGGAATTGCAACAGATGGCTGAGAATCGGGAACATCTGGCGAGCGAGCTACAGGAACTGGATGAAGCTTTCCGGGAGGGAGAATATCTGCTCTATGCCCTTGAACGTGCCGAGAAGGCTTTGTCTTCGGCAGGTAATTGGGGGATATATGACATGATGGGCGGTGGAGTCATCTCCACGCATATCAAGCGAGGAAGAATGGATGACGCTCAGGTCGCCATCATGGATGCAGGTAAGCGTCTACGACGTTTCCAGAAGGAGTTGGAGGATGTAGAGATGGCTGTACACGCGGATCTGCATCTGGGAGGTCTGCTTTCATTCGCAGACTATTTCTTCGATAACCTCTTCGTGGACTGGATGGTTCAGGACAAAATTCGCAAAGCCGAACGTCAGGTGAAGGATGGACTGAGTGCCGTTCGGAAGACCATGCATGTGCTAAGAAATGAAATACGTGATCATAAGGCAGAGTTAGAGATATTGAATGGTAAATATCATGCATATGTGGAACAGGCAGATTAAGAGACAGACAAAAAAAGGACACTTCCGATTGCACACCGATTTGCTGTGCTTGGAAGTGTCCTTTTTGGTTAGACGAGACATATAGATGTCATCCATTATGATTTCGTAGGTAATTGATTTTGTTTAATTGGTTGTAATGTAGGCAGCGAGCAATCGTGCCGTATTCAGGACAGCATCCTTATGCGTACGCTCCATGGAATGAGACGCGTGAACCCCTGGACCGATCAGTGCTGCTCGGATATTGTTTCCTCCGCGTAATGCTGCACTGCCATCTGAGCCATAGTGGGGATAAATGTCGACGACGTAATCCATTCCATCTTGTTTGGCCAGCTCAATGAGACGGCTAGTCATATCATAGTCATACGGGCCAGAAGAATCTTTGGCACATATAGAAACGTCGGTTTCTTTACAACTGAGGTCATCACCCATGGCTCCCATGTCAACAGCGATCATTTCACTGATTTCCGCAGGGATATATGATGCGCCATGTCCGACTTCTTCATAGTTCGAGATGAGCAGAGAGACGTTATGTAATGGTTTCCAGCCCTCGCGATGTGCAGACTCAAGGATACCGAACAGGGCAGCTACGCTGGCTTTGTCGTCCAGATGACGTGATTTGATATAACCACTCGGCGTGATGACTGCACGAGCATCGAAGGAGATGAAATCACCAACAGCGATCCCAAGTTTCAACACATCTTCCTTGGAAGAGACGACTTCATCGATTCGAACTTCCATATGGCTCTCGGTCCGTTCAAAGGTGCGTGCGTCCGGATAGACGTGTACAGACGGGTGAAGGGAGAGAATGGTGCCTGTATATGTCTTTCCATCCCGAGTATGGATGGTGCAATATTCGTTTTCGATACTTTGCATGGAAAATCCACCAACAGAGGTCAGTTTCAATGTGCCGTAAGATGTAATGGAGCGCACCATGGCCCCTAGCGTATCCACGTGGGCGCTCAAAGCAATCGTCTTGGAAGAGTCCTGTCCGGGCAATGTAAGCACTGCACCGCCCTTGTTATTCAGCTCACAGGCGATGCCCAGTGATTCTGCTTCCTTGCGGATCATCTCGATAATATGATTTGTGTAACCACTTGGACTTGGTGTGTCCAGCAATTTTTTCAGAAAAGATAGAACGTAAGATTCATCAATCGTAAAACTCATTGTTTAATTTCCTCCTTGGAACGTGGGTATGGTGTGAAACAAAATACAGCCTGTCTGGGGGAGCGAATGTGATACTACCATTCCTGACTCGCCAGCAGGCTGTCTCTGATTGGTTACAGTGTTCCCGTAGGGTTTCCTTTGCGCTGACTCTGGATCGAATCATTCTCCAATAGGCTGTCGGATTCATTTGAGTCAAGCGAATCCATCGATTTGAAAGAATCCAACGTAGATTTGCTTGTCGCGGAACTTTCCAATTCAGATACACGCAATTTCAATTGCTTGTTCTCGCGTTGCAGTCGGTATTGGCGATAAATACCATATGAACCTACAATAATTCCACCGATCAGTGTACAACCGAGAATGAGCAAGATCAGCGGAATTTGTACCGTGTTGAATAACAGGTTAACTTGTACGGAATCCACATTAATGACCGCAAAGATCCCCGTGAGCAGTGCAAAAACAAGACCTGCTATGAGTGCCCATTGCATTTTCATGGTGTTGCCTCCTTGTTGAACAATTGAGAACTAGATATGCATTACCCATATTCGGGTATGTTGCATCTTGCATTGATGATAAAATCCCCTGCCCAAATGGGCAAGGGATGCAGGTCACATGGAGAGACAACCTTATTTCGTTAGCTGCTCCATCTGTTCAATCA
Organism: Paenibacillus sp. SZ31; assembly: GCF_012912005.1. GTDB lineage: Bacteria > Bacillota > Bacilli > Paenibacillales > Paenibacillaceae > Paenibacillus. Next base: position 404,991 of record NZ_JABBEA010000001.1, on the reverse strand, counting down.
ATTCCTTGAAGACACTCATAGCTTCACGAATTGGCTGTGGTGTAGACATATCCACACCTGCTTTTTTCAGAATGTTGATGGAGTAATCACTGCCACCGCTCTTCAGGAAGCCAAGATAACGGTCAACAGCCGGTTGGCCCTCTTCCAGGATTTGCTTGGAGAAGCTGGTCGCTGCGGAGAAGCCTGTAGCATATTTGTAAACGTAGAAGCTGTTATAGAAGTGGGGAATACGAGCCCATTCCATTTCAATATCTTTGTCGACAACCATGTCTTTACCGTGATACTTAACGTTCAGATCATAATAGATCTCGGATAATAATTGTGGTGTTAATGCGTCACCTTGTTCCGCACGTTCATGAATGATTTTCTCGAATTCAGCAAACATGGTTTGGCGGAATACTGTTGTACGGAATTGATCGGCATAATAGGTCAACAGATACAATTTTTCCTTCGGATCTGTTGATTTGTTAAGCAGATAATCCATGAGCAACGCTTCGTTGGTTGTAGATGCAACTTCGGCCAGGAAGATGGTGTACTGTGCATCACGATACGGAAGTGTTGTGTCCGAGTAATGTGAGTGCAGAGCGTGACCCATTTCATGTGCCAGTGTAAACATGCTGTTCAGGTTATCTTTGTGATTCAACAAGACATATGGGTGAGTGCCGTAAGCGCCCCAGGCATATGCGCCAGAACGTTTATTTTCATTCTCATATATATCGATCCAACGGTTATCATATCCAGTCTGCAATGCGTCTGCATAGTCCTTGCCGAGTGGTGTCAGGCCATCTTTGACGGTTTGTTTCGCTTCCTCATAGGTAATATCCATTTTGTACTCATCTACGAGCGGGGCGAACAGGTCATACATGTGCAATTGATCCACACCAAGCAACTTTTTGCGCAGGTCCATATAACGGTGCAATAACGGAAGGCTCTCGTGAATGGTATCTACCAGATTCGTATACACATCCGTTGGAATGTTATCTCCGTAGAGGGACATTTCCATTACGGAAGGGTACTTCCGAACATTGGCATAGAACATATTTTTGGTTACATTTGCATTCAAGGCAGCCGCAATCGTATTCTTCTGTTTGGCATAGGTTTCGTATACCGCTTTGAAGGCGCGTTCGCGAACTTCACGATTAGGATTTTCCAGGAACTGAATGTAGCTGCCGTGTGTCAGCTCAACTTCATTACCATGTTCATCCTTGATTCTTGGAAACTTGAGATCGGCGTTATTCAGCATGCTAAAGATCGTCTGTGGTGCTTGTGAAAGGTTGCCCACCTGAGCAAGCAAAGCCTCTTCGGTTTGGCTAAGAACGTGGGCTTTTTCCCGTTTCATCTCTTCCAGCGTAAATGTATAAGCAGAGAGTTTTTCGTTCGCAATGAACGCGTCCAACTCATCGTCAGGAAGGGAGAGAATCTCCGGTGTGACAAAAGAAAGTGCTTCACCAACCCGTACGCCTAATTTCTGGGCTTTTTGGGACAGGTTTTGATATGTAGGATTCGCTGTGTCTTCATCTTGATGCATACGTGCATACACAAAGAGGCGTTCTATTTTGAGGCTGATCTCATCTTCAAATTCGAAGCAAGATTTGAGTACATCAGGTTGACCCAGTTTGCCTTGAAATTCGGAGGCCTTCTTGGTCAAAGACGATACTTCTTCATATTCCTGATCCCAGGCGTTCTGATCGGCAAATAAATCTTCCAGTTTCCAGCTATGCTCGGCTGGCACCTCGGAACGTTTCAATAATTGACTCATGGAAATCCTCCTTTGATGATCTGATGAATGTATGGACGAAGCTGCCTTCGTCGTGCTCGCCTGTGCGGAGAGAGACGAAGGAATCAGACTAAGTACCAGTATAACAGATAGTGATTTCTGGTATTTCAACGGCCTTCCTCCTTACGATACGAATAATCTCGTATAGTATGACCTTAGGCACGTTGAAATATTTGAACATCAGGGTTCCTTGTGATTAGGTTCCCATGTTATACAAGAAATAAACGATCAGGAAAAAGGCGAAACAAATGAGCAGGGTAGCAATAAGCGCCATTCCCCGTCTTAGTCGATCCGGGATAGAGTTGCGTCCCAGAATAAGCACAATACCGAGGGAAAAGGCAAGAATAATAAAGATGACGACATTGCTTGAGTCAAGCGGCATGGGTTAGACCCCTTTGAAGGCAGCCATCAATTGACGCCATTCATCCTCACGGTTCTCAAAATCTGCTTTTGGGAAACGGCGTTCAGCCCAGTGCATTAACGCAGGACGGCTAAGGAATGTATGGCATTCTTCGCCCCACTCTTCCGAAATTTCTCGCAGTACGAGATATTTGCCTTGAACTTCTACGGTCATCATATTCCACTTGTCTGTTTTGTATATTTCATGTTTTTTTATCATAAGTAGTCTCCAAACTAACGGTTTTGGTAAAATGATACCGTACCCTACGATTCAAAGCAAATTTTTTCGACATTTATGGAAAGATAAATTGCAAAATGGAAGCCCATACAGTATAATAAGGGTATTCGCCATAGATGGCGATATTTTTAGGAGGTTTTTCATTTGAAAGGTACAGTTAAATGGTTTAATGCAGAAAAAGGCTATGGCTTTATTTCAGTTGAAGGCGGCGAGGACGTATTCGTACATTTCTCCGCAATCCAAGGAGACGGCTTCAAAACATTGGAAGAAGGTCAAGCGGTAGAATTCGAAATCACTGATGGAAACCGTGGTCCTCAAGCAGCTAACGTAAACAAACTGTAAGAATTTATCCGGCTAACGGACTTCTATACATGATAAATTTAGAGCTGAATATTAAGAACCCAAGCACAGTCCCCTCAAGGGAGGCTGTGCTTTTTTTGATTCTACATTTTCGGTGTGGATATCGGGTACATACGCTCTGGGTTTCCCTGTGTGTTCACGAGACACGATTGGTCATGCTGGACCATAACTTCAATCCGAAACCGATTAGTGCAGCCAGGGAGAAAGCCATAGCGGTGAGATAGAAGGCTTGTCTGCCTGCATGTTCCAGCAGCAGTCCGCCCAACGTTCCACTAAGAAGTCCCGAAGCACTGGACCAGACAATGGTGAACAAAGCCATACCTGTAGCTCTGTAGCCGTCCGGAACTAGGCGAATGATGTAGCGGACCGCCGTAACGTAGAAAATACCAAAGGTAACACTGTGCATCGTCTGAATCGCAACAACAGCTGCAGGTGTATCGGAGACAGACATGAGAAGCAAACGAACCGTATACATCAGTGCAGCAAAAGCAATTAGCGGCAGTTCTTTATAACGGTTTCCATACTTGCTGAGTAGCAGGAAAATGGGAATTTCACTTACGGAAGAGATCAGCAAAGACCAGCCGATCAGGCCCTCGCTGGCACCCAGATCTTTTAGCGTGATGGTAAGGAATGCTTCGTTCATGCGATGTCCCATGGCAAGCAAAAATACACAGCCAAAAAAGGTGAGCACATCTCTGCGTTTCAAAATAGCCCACAGCCCCGAAAGATCCATTTTGCTACTGCTTCCCGAAGGCTGATCCTTCAATTGAAAACTGATTAGAAGAGTTGTGGCAGCGAGACCGACACAAAGCCAGATCGTCCATCCTGGACCAAAAGATCCGAGAAAATACCCGATACTTAATGCGAAGAAGGCATACCCAATCGATCCGAAGACTCGAATGGAAGTGAAGTTTCGACCATACTTGCTGGCCGTTGTAATAGCCATCGTATCGGAGAGTGGATAGACCGGATAATAGAAAAAGTAAAACAGGGTCACGAGTACAAATACCTGACCAAAAGTCGTCGCATTGGCGAGCATGATACCTGTGATCAATTGACCACCAAGCAGAATGATCATCACTTTGCGCACCGTCTGGTAACGGTCGCTGGCCATGCTCCAGAACATATTGGAGAAAACAGAGATGAGGGGGCCGATCCCGTAGAGATAACCGATCTCAGCCCGACTGAAGCCCAGATGACTGAAGTACAGCTGGAAGTAGGATACCACCAGAACGGTGGAACCGAAGATGGTGAACATGAGAGCCCGCAGCCAGTTCTGATCTGGGCGGGCGTTGTGACTTAATTTCATGATGAGAGACTCCAATCCTGATAACAGTTCAATGATTTTATTACCCTTTCAGGGATGATGATTTACCAGCTTTCGGCACGGACATGGTAGGTTCTTGCTGCGTGCGCCGGATGACAAGCCAGACAATGATAAGTTCGGCGAGCAGGCCAAGGGATTGGGCAACAGCTCCAATCATGCCGTTCCACGCAGGGAAGATACTAACCAGTATAAGCAGCACGATTACCGTGCAGATTGCATTCGCGGTTTGCGAACGAAACATTGTTTTCGTCTGACCGCGAAGCAGAATGAGGCCATTGCTGAAATCCAGAAAAGGGAAGATCAGCGGAAATAAGACGAACGCACGCAGGGTCCAGAGACTTTGTTTCAACAGTTCGCCCTGAACGCTCATAACATTTTCGAGTACCCATGGTCCCAAGGGGGTATAGGCAATCGACACCATCATCGCAAACGGAATAAATCCGGTGACAAGCGCGAATTTTCGTACCAGTTTGGCGTCCACAAGGTAGAAATTAAGCACGATCTGATGGATGTATGTAAAGAAGCTTAGCATCAACTGCATCAGACTGCTTGCTATGGCAAAGGACGAAATGGCTAGTGCGATTCCGGTCGTTTTGCCAAGAACGATGTTAATGACCGGTCCTATAAACAGGGCTACAAAGCTGGATAGCAGTAGCGGCTTATAAAAGCGAAATACGTCTCCCTTGCTCTCGACGGGATGATCCTCAAGCTTGGCTGGCATCTTGCGCTTGATGCTGTTTCCCTCCAGAAAGCTGACCAGCGCTTCAATCATCATGCCAGCAGCAAAAATGATAGCGCCTACACGTCCACTGTCAATGCTGTCTGTATATATGAAATACAGGGATAGTCCATACATGCCGGCTAAACGGAATACCATGCCGATCGTTAACCACTTGGTGCGGTTATTCGTAATGATGATCCCCTGATAGATGTTGCGGATTACTGAAAAGATACTCACATACATGAGAATTTCATATACGTCGATGACTTTGGTCAGCAAGTCCGGACTTACACCAAACAGGTATTTGAATACCCCGGTACCCAAGGGGGAATAAACGATGAGAAAACCAATTAGAAGCACACAGGCAAGAAATATTTTGGTCACAAACGTGAGGGCCTGAAAGGAAAGGCGATCGCGAACCAGTGCGGAACAGGTTTGCCGCAGCAGAGTGGAGGGGCGTTCCGTGAGGGTTAACAAGCTACCGGCGATGGCATAGCTGGCAATAACCGTCTCGGGATGAGCGGAACGTGCTAATGTGCTGTTTATAATGACGTGAGAAATGGTGACGAGAGAGGCGGAAATGCCAAGTGGCACAAAAAAAGAAAATAACCGTCTCCACGAAAGTGATTCACTTGACGACATGTCAACGACTCCTTTGATGGATGAAATATGGATAGTATATCACAAAGCTTTGAACGCCGATGCGATTTTTTGTGCGGAATATGCGGCAGATCATTTGTACAATTAAGGGGATCATATTATAATAGGAATGGTTAAAAATCGCTCTAATACGTATTCAACCAAGTGGAGGCACATTTATTTTGAGCCAATCAAATCGAAAACGTCATCAATATCCGCGTGGACCGTTGGCATTGATGAGAGGGGTGTACAAATACACCATTCCGGAAACACGGAAGGCACTGAATGGATGGCGTGCCCAAGCTGAGGCGATTCCGAATGAGGAATTACGTACGCAGGCACTTGCCAGTCTGAAGGATAAACAGTTTCACTGTGAAGGCGGAACCGTCTACGCTTTAGCTGATTTGCCCAACAGGCACATTCTGATTCCGCTGATCGTTTCATATCAAACTATTAGTGATTATTTGGACAATCTGTGCGACCGCAGCACCTCGATGGACCCGGATGACTTTCGTCTTCTCCATCAATCCATGCTTGATGCGGTAGATCCCGAAGCGATTCCCGTCAATTATTATGCCCTCCGTGAGGAGCAGGATGACGGTGGATATCTGCGGAATCTGGTGACCACATGTCAGGAACTGACCCGTCAGTTACCAGGCTATGCGTCCGCCAAGCCCCAAATTCAGGATCTGGCAGGCCTATACACGGACCTGCAGGTATATAAGCATATCAAGCCGGAACTGAGAGAAACGGCACTGCTCGAATGGTGGTCGGAGCACCGTCATCGCACACCTCAGTTTCGTTGGAACGAATTTGCTGCTGCAACTGGCTCTACACTGGGCGTATTCATGCTGTTTCTGGCTGCGAGTGACGATCAGTTGACTGAAGAGCAAGCGGCCTCGATCCACACGGCCTATTTCCCACATGTATGCGCATTGCACATTATGCTCGATTACTTAATTGATCAGGATGAGGACCGCATCGGGGGAGATCTCAACTTCTGCAACTATTATGAGAATGTAGAGACAATGCTGGACCGAATTGCTTTTATTGTGGAGATGGCACGCAGCGATGTGCAGAAGATTCCGGGAAGCTCCTTTCACCGGATGATCATCGAAGGACTAATTGCCATTTACCTGTCTGATCCCAAAGTCAGCGAACAGCAGGAAGTTCGCGTCGTGTCCAAACGTCTGATGAAGAATAGTCCAATGACGAGAATATTTTTCTTCATTTTTAGTCGCTGGATACGGAAAAATATGTAAGTCAGGTGCGTTATTGCGGAGCCTGAAGTGAAACTAGAGGAGGAAGAAACATCATGACAGCAGTAAAGAAAATCGCAGTATTAACGAGCGGTGGTGATTCACAGGGGATGAACGCGGCTGTTCGTGCGGTTGTTCGCAGTGGACTGTTTCACGGTCTCGAAGTATACGGAGTTCAACGTGGATACCAGGGTCTTTTGAATAATGACATTTTCCCAATGGATCTGCGGAGTGTAGGGGATATCATTCAACGTGGGGGGACGGTTCTTCAATCGGCACGTTGCAAAGAGTTCTACACCGCTGAAGGTCAGCAAAAAGGGGCGGATATTCTGCGTGCGCGTGGCATTGACGGTCTGGTTGTTATCGGTGGAGATGGTTCATACAACGGAGCGAACAAACTGAGCAAACTGGGCATTAACACCATGGGTCTGCCAGGAACGATCGATAACGATGTTTCATTCACCGACCATACTATTGGATTTGACACAGCTGTAAGCGTAGTGGTTGATGCAGTGAACAAATTGCGTGATACGATGTCTTCACATGAACGTTCTTCCATCGTTGAAGTTATGGGTCGTCATTGTGGGGATATCGCCCTGCATGCAGGACTTGCTTCGGGTGCTGAAACGATTCTTGTGCCGGAAGTTCCGTTTGACATGGACGAAGTGGCAGATCGTATGAAAGCTAACTTCGCACACGGCAAACGTCACAGTATTATCATCGTTGCTGAAGGCGTGGGCAAGGGTGAGGATGTAGCGAAAGAACTGATGGAACGTTGCCCGACGTATGAGCCGCGTGTAACCGTTCTGGGTCACATTCAGCGTGGGGGTACACCAACACCTTTCGACCGTAACCTGGCAAGTCGTCTGGGCGATTTCGCTGTTCGCAGTCTGATTGCAGGCGAGACAGACAAAGGTTGTGGCATTATCAAGGGTGAGCTTACCCTGACGGATATCGATAAAGTGGTTAACACGAAAAAAGATTTCGATATGGAGACTTACGAGCTTGCACAACGTTTGTCCCAATAATTCAATTCAGAAGCAAAGAGCACAATCCCGTATTGACGAGGATTGTGCTCTTTTTGTTGTTCGGTGGAATAGGAGATGCCTACGCCTTGCGGAGTGCGGCTTGTTTTTGTACCAGGAAGAGTCTCCAGAGAAGCGCAGTTGCTCCTACAGCAAGGCCGGCAATGAGTCCGATCCAATATCCAAAGGCGCCGAGTGAAGTATACGTAGCTGTAAGATAACCTACAGGCAGACCAATAATCCAATACGCTACGAACGTAATGATCAGTGCCGGATTAACATCTTTGTAGCCACGTAATGCTCCTTGGGTCGGTGTAGCAATCGCATCCGAGATTTGAAAGAAGATCGCGTAGACGAGGAAATGCTGTGTGAGTGCAATGACCTCTCGATCGTTTGAATACACGCCTGCAATCTGTTCGCCGAACACTATCAACACGATGGCTGTTAGCAATGAAAGCCCGATGGCTCCACCAATTCCGAGCAGACTGTATTGCTTGGCGTCTTTCAGACGTCCTGCACCTGCCTCAAAGCCCACAAGGATCGTAAGTGCCATACATATGCTCACAGGCAACATGTAGAGCGTAGAAGCGAAGTTCAGTGCCGCCTGATGGGCAGCTATTGTTGTGGTGTCGAAACGGCTCATCATTAAGGTCACCGCAGCGAAGATGGATGTTTCGAAAAAAGTCGCGAATCCAATCGGAACCCCGATTTTGAGTAACTCTTTCCATTTGGTCAAGGATACACGGGTCCACTGACGGAAAATGCCGTATTGGGCGAAAGGTTCGACCCGATGGACAAAAAAGAGACTAATAAGAAAGATGAGCCAGTAGGTACATGCTGTAGCGACACCAGCACCAACTCCGCCCAATTGCGGGAAACCCCAACGGCCAAAAATCAGCAGATAATTCAGAAAGATGTTAACGGGCAGGGAGACCAACGTAATGAACATCGTAGTTCGCGTCTGACCAAGAGCATCCATGAAGCTGCGCAGTACCGTATATCCGAAGAGCGGAATGATACCAAAAGCAAGTGCACACAAGAAATAGAAAGCAACTTGGGCAACCCGGGGTTCCAGAGGCATTCCGTTCAGTATAGGGCCAAGTAACAGCGCCCCTCCTCCAAGAACGAGTAGACTAACAGCAATACCAAGATACAACGCTTGTATGACGTTATACCCGATCTGATCATTCCGTTTGGAACCTAGCAGATGGGAAACGACAGGCGTAATTCCGATCAGAATGCCGCTAAGCCCAGTTTGCACGGGCAACCATAGACTTGTGCCGATGGCCACTCCTGCAAGATCTGCAGGGGAGAACTTGCCTGACATATTCGTGTCGAAGAACGACATGGCTGAGAGGGCGATTTGAGTGGTGAAGATGGGCAAAAATATAATCAGGAATTGCTTCACTTTTTGGGAAAAGCTTGTTGTGTTCATGTTCACTGGCAGTGCCTCGCTATTCTAAAGAGATGTCATCCAAGTGTCATATATGGACAGCTATTTATTGTAGTGGATTTTGTCCGTTTTGAATAGGGACAGAAGCGTAGGGGCGTACTAAGAAAAATGAACGCCAAAAAACCTCGCTCCGCTTCAAGCAGAACGAGGTTGAGTGAAATATAGAAATATGAAAGAGGCCGGATTACTTATAATCTACACCTGAAGTGTATCGGTTGGAGGCATTCCAGAGCAGATATTCATGCACATCCATGTCCTTCATCGCTCTGATCTGGTCTTCCACTTGCTTCTTGCCATACTTGATGTAATGTCCACTGCCCAGCCAGCTTGCTGTAAAATCCTGAATCCAGGGACGAATGACAGGTTTGAGCTCCTTGGTAGGGTCCAGTTTCTTGTGTGTGTCTTCCATCGAGCCTTTGATGGTCGTGTAAGGATCTTTGTCAGGGTCCTTCACCCCATACCAGCCAGTTGAATAGTGACTCGGGTATACCATTGGTGAGATCACATCCACATTTTCGGATATTTTAACAAAATCCTGTCCAATACCTTCAGCCGCAGGTACAGAAGCCGCATAACCGAAGATATCTACCGAGACACGAACACCTAGAGGTGCCAGTTCTTTGCGTGCATATTGCACGAATTCAGCCACAATATCGACGCGGGACTTGTCGGATTTGGTATATTTCAGTACATCCGCACGAGTTTCGAAACCTTCCGGGAAACGGACGTAGTCAAACTGAATCTCTTTGAATCCCAGTTTGGCCGCTTCCTTGGCAATCTCGATATTATAGTCCCATACTTCCTTGCTGTATGGATTTACGAAGCTGTCGCCTTTGCCATTCGCCCAAACCGAACCATCCTTGTTTCGGAAAGAAAGCTCCGGATTCTTCTTCGCAAGAATGGTGTCTTTGAATACAACGACACGTGCGATTGGGTAAACCTCATGTTTTTGTAATCGTTTCATCAAGGCATCGATATCCCGAATAAAAGGTTGGGACTTGCCCATTTTCTGTAGTGCTTTGTTTTCTGTGGGATAAGTTATGTATCCGAGATCGTCTTTGATATCAATGACCATGGCATTCAGTTCCGTACTGTCTGTCAGCTCCAGCAATTCTTTCATACGTGCGCCGCCGGCACTGTAGGCCGTTACATAGATACCTTTGACCACGGGGGCATCAGGTTGTGGGTCAATTTTAGCAGGTGGATTATCGGCATCAATAACAACCTGATCTTTTTGAGATTGGATAATTGCGGTGTTAAAACTGTTGGTTAACGATTGGAATTGAGGATTTCCCTGATCTGCCACTGCCGGGGCACCACCAAAGCCTCCAAAGGCCATAGCCAGTAAAGCCCAAAACATGTTCATTCATTTCCACTCCCTTATGTGCATTCCATGTATGAATTATACATTAAAGCCTCCGGGCTTTTAACCATATTAATCAAGTAATGAAACACATGGAAAAAATGAAAACCGCTTCCTGCTGAGGAAATCCCCTGCAAGAAGCGGCGTAATCAGTCTGAAAAAAATTATTGAATGTAAATCTCATTTTGATGCTCACAAATACTGTACTGAATGATTTCCATTGCATCTCCCTGTTCCAGGATGCCCAGCCCATCCCGGAGGACAATCAGCGAGTCGAGTTCATTCGGTTTCAAGAAAGGGAGCATTTCCGGGCACCATCTGTTGACAATCTCAAACAGTTTTACCGTTTCCATATCCACATTAATCACCCTTTCCTACTCGAATTCCAAAATGGTAAGTCATTCGGCGCGATTCGGGAAAGCATATGGCCTGTGAAAATTGAAGGGTTGAACCTGCTATACAACATATTTAGGAGCCGTACACCGTTATTATACCACAATGTTGTGAATTGTTAACCGTACAGGTGTCTCAACTTCTGCGGAATGAGCCCATAACACCAACCGTTTCCACAATGTTAACAAAGGCGTTTGGATCTGTTTCCTTGATAATACGTTTGATTTCAACCAACTCGTAACGGGTGGTAACGGTCATAAGCATGTCCTTTTCAATATCCGTGTACGCGCCTTGAGTCTTAATCTTGGTAACCCCACGTGGTCGAACAAGTAATTTCTTCAACATGGATTCGGTTTCGTTTGTAATGATGTATAGCGTTACTTTGACGTGACTGATATGAATCAGATCAAGCACTTTGCCTGTAATGTAGATGGACACCATAGAGGCCAAGGCAGTATTCCAGTTGTCACTCAGATATCCCGCGAGCATAATGATGGTACCGTTCATGCCAGCCATTACCGTACCGATCGGAAAGTCTCGTTTACGCGTGAAAATGGAACCGACAATGTCCAGACCGCCTGTGGAGCCGCCGACTCTGAAGGATACGCCAGTGCCCAGTCCAATAAGTACACCGCCAAATACAGAGCTTAGCAAAGGGTCTGTAGCCACAGCAAAAACAGGCAGAAGCGCAATGAACCAGGAAGTGGCTGCTACCGAGAGAATACTTAATGTAATGAAGCGTCGTCCAAGAATAAACCAACCTGCAATAAGCAGGGGAATGTTGAGAACAAAATACATTATACTAAGATTCAAAGTCGTGAAATAACCCAGAAGCATGGAAATACCGGATACCCCGCCGCTTAAAAGCTGATGGGGAACCAAAAACCAGTTGAAGCCGCAGGCAATAGCTGCAGCACCCAAAATGATCACTAAAGAGTGCCAAATTATTTTGGGCAATTTAATCACCTCATTTATATTTAAAACCAGATTGCTGGTAATCTTGAATTGTTTTGTGATATAATAATTTGTGGATATTCTTGAGTAGGAAACTTTTCCTAAATGGAGCAATAAAATTTTGAAATGTTTCAAACACATGTATGTAGTTTTAGTCTTATGTTGGGGACCCATTCAATGGAATTATATTCGTCGTGAAAATAATTCGTCCCGTTGGGATACCCTATAAATATTAACGCTACTTAAGAATACAGACAACAAAGTGGATTGTCCACCATGTCCACCATATAAAAGGAGCATGAATAATTTTGACAAATTTAAATTTCACAGATTTCAATCTTGAACCACTGGTGCTGCAAGCCATCACTGAGCTCGGGTTTGAAGAAGCAACACCGATCCAATCCAAAGCGATTCCTTTGGCACTCGAAGGCAGAGATTTGATTGGTCAAGCTCAAACAGGTACGGGTAAAACAGCTGCATTCGGTATTCCGTTGATCAGCAAAATCACGAAAAGTGACGAGAAAATCCGCGCCCTCATTATGGCACCTACACGCGAACTTGCAATTCAAGTTGCTGAAGAGATCGAAAAACTTACTCGCTTCAAAGGTCTGCGCTCCCTGCCAATCTACGGCGGACAAGATATCGTTCGTCAAATCCGTGCACTGAAAAGAAAACCACAGATCATCATTGGTACACCTGGACGTCTCCTTGACCACATCAACCGCAAAACAATCAAACTTGATGATGTACAAACTGTTGTATTGGATGAAGCAGATGAAATGCTCGACATGGGTTTCATGGAGGATATCCAATCCATCCTGAAACAAGTTCCAGACGAGCGTCAAACTATGCTGTTCTCAGCAACAATGCCTCCTAATATTCAAAAATTGGCACAACAATTCTTGAACAATCCTGAGCACATCTCTGTGATTCCGAAACATGTTAGTGCACCATTGATTGACCAATCCTATATCGAAGTACCTGAGCGTCAAAAATTCGAAGCGTTGAGCCGTTTGTTGGATATGGAATCTCCTGAACTGGCGATCGTATTCGGACGTACAAAACGTCGTGTTGACGAATTGGCTGAAGCTTTGCAAAAACGTGGATATTCTGCAGACGGTCTTCATGGTGACTTGTCCCAGAATCAACGTGATGCGGTAATGCGTAAGTTCCGTGACGGCAGCATTGACGTACTCGTTGCAACAGACGTGGCTGCACGTGGTCTCGACGTATCTGGCGTAACTCATGTTGTTAACTTTGACCTTCCGCAAGATCCGGAGAGCTATGTTCACCGTATCGGTCGTACAGGTCGTGCGGGTAAAGAGGGTGCTGCTTGGTCCTTCGTTACACCGCGTGAGATTGATCACTTGCACTTCATCGAGCGTGTAACACGTCACCGTATTCCACGTAAACCACTGCCAACAATGGCAGAAGCGGTTGAAGGCAAACAACGTTTGACAGCAGAGCGTTTGCTGGAAATCGTACAATCGGGCGAACTGAACGAATACAAAGGTATCGCGATTCAAATGCTTGAGCAATATGATTCTGTTCAACTGTTGTCGGCTGCACTGAAGCTCCTGACAGGTGACAAAAAAGATGCTCAAGTTGATCTGACTCCTGAAGATCCGATCCGTGCGAAGCGTCGTAAACCAGATGTTCGCTCAGGCGGACGTAAACCATCGGGTTACAGCGGTAACCGCACAAGTGGTAGCGGCGGCAGTGGTGGTGGTTACAACCGTGATCGCAACAGCAGTGGCGGCGGACGTGGCGGCTACAACCGTGATCGTAACAGCGGAAGCAGCAGCACTGGTAGTGGAAGCAGAGAAGGTGGTTACAATCGTGACCGCAAACCGCGTCCAAGCAGCAACGAAGGACGTCGTCCAGCGAAAGATTCTTCTTTCGAGTAATATAAACGTATGAACTGGAAAATGGAGCAGGCAACTGCTCCATTTTTTTTGTTTTCAAATGGCTGTATCGTCTTTTGCTCACTGGCAAAAGCACTGGTCAGGGGCTTGGCCGATCTCTTTTCGGGAAGTGCTGGCTTTTCCTATCGATAATAAGGTATATTAATATTAGACTTTAGGTATACGCAAGGCTGCGGAGGAGGAGAAATGTTTGGAATTTAAAGGAGCTATGGGCGGGATATACCGGCTTACAGAGTGGATTACGCGACTGGCCGCAACCAATCTGTTGTGGGCTATTTGTTCGTCGCCGTTCTTGTTTTTCTTGATTATGAAACTGCTCGTTATGCAGCAGAACCTCGCCAACGAATCATTGCAAATGAACTGGGCTATAGCCATTGTGGCACCGCTTACACTATTCCCGGCGACGTCGGCGCTGTTTACGGTTGTTCGTAAATGGAATATGGGCGATACGGATGTGCCGATCTTCCGTACTTTCTTTGTAGGTTACAAGGAAAACTATAAGCAAAGTTTAATTGGGGGCATTTTTTACACACTGCTGTTCGCAATTATGTATCTGGATTATACGGTATACATGACGCAGTTCCGCAACATGCAGCTCGTGGGAATCATTATGCTTGTGCTGCTTCTCTTGTTATTTGTATCACTCTTTAACTTTTTCTCGATGGTTGTACACTACCATATGTCCATCGGGCTCATTATCAAAAATGCGGTATTGCTTACGCTGATCAGACCTTTCCGTGTATTCTCCACATTGCTGGGAAGCGGACTGTTGTTCTACATCGGTTTCCGTTATCCGGTATTGTTCATTTTCTTCATTATCAGTATCATCGCCTGGTTTGCTTTCTTCAACTTCTACGCAACCTTCAATAAAATGCAGGAGCAGATGGAGAAGATGCAGTTGAAGAAGGAAGAAGAGGAAGCCGCTGCGCTGGCTGAGGAATCAGCAGAGAACGGTGAAGCATCTGAGCCATCAGACGACAAAAACATTACACTGCAAAAATAAAACATGATGGATCGCCATTTACTTTTTACACAGTTAGGGATATAATAATTGTACATCCTGCGATGTACGTTTCGGTTATTCGTTGTTTTGAACCAATGATGACGTCTTCGGGAGATCAACACAGAATGTTGCTGAAAAGCCCTGTCTATACGACATGGGGACTTCAAAAAGCATTTTTGCGGTCACCCACCTGCCAAGCAGGTTCATAAGACAATGTAGCCGGACGGCATAGGCGGGTTTCTAAATTTTCATGTACAGCACCCTGACTTTTCCTCTTTGAAGGAATTTCAGGGTGTTTTTATGTTGTAATGAATGGTTTTGATTGGTTTTGTGATAAATATGATGCTTACCCTTTTGTTACTACTTGAACAATGTTACACTAAGATACATAAATGGAACGGTTACATTCAAAGGAGGAAGGGTCTTGACCTTAAAGAGAACGCTCGTCGGTATCATCCGCAGCATGGAGGGGACCAGCGATCGAGCCAAGGATCCCAAATTAAAAACACGGTATTATAACTTATCCAAAGACAGAGCCTGGGAAGAGGTTTCTTCGACACTCAAAAAGATTCCAGGTTATAAAGTACTGCACGAAGTGCCTTCTGTTGGAGAAGTTATACTGGAGAAGCGGACTACCTTTGGACGGACGATGGATATTACAGTTTCCATTATCTCGGTAAGTCCTGTACGTAGTGCAGTGGATATGTATTCAGCTTCCCGTGGTTCACTTGGAGACTTGGGCTCTAACTATCGGACGATTATGAACTTATTCTCTGTACTGGATAAAAAGCTGAGTAAGTATAAAGCAAATGATTGAAATAGATGATGAATAACAAAAAGCGAGAGAAGGTTAACCTTCCTCGCTTTTGTTCTGAACGTATGATAACTTCTACAGCAAAGCTTTTACAGCAGCAATCGCTTGCTCGAAGTTAGGGGAGTCTGTCATTTCAGGCAAATACTCCACATATGTAATCCGGTCTTCAGCATCCACCACAAAAATGGAGCGCATGTCCAACTGGAATTCTTTGATCAGAACGCCGTAGTCTTCACCGAAAGAACGTGTTTTGTAGTCTGACAATGTTACTACGCGGTCAACGCCAGCTGCTCCGCACCAACGGGCTTGAGCGAACGGAAGGTCAACGCTTACTGTCAAGACAACAACATTGTCTCCGAGTTCTCCAGCTTCAACATTGAAACGACGAGTTTGCGCATCGCATACGCCAGTATCCAGGGAAGGAACAACGCTGATCAATTTGATTTTGCCTGCGAAGTCTTTCAGGGATGCATCTTCAACCAGGTTCTTGCTCAGTGTGAAATCGGGTGCTTGATCGCCCGCTTTCAATTCGGGTCCGATCAATGTAATAGGGTTGCCTTTAAATGTGGCTGCGCCTGTACGTTCTTGTGTCATAATAATGTTCCTCCTTATAAATTGGTGATCCGTGCCAAAATCCATTATAATCTTTTATGAAAGGCATTGTCCAATTCGGGCATGTACCATTACGATGGATCAGAGATGTAAGTCCGATCTGAACAGGGTGGAGTGAAAGAAGAAATTTATGATATTTATTCGCTATGAGAACTGGAAAGGTTATTTGAAGTATTTCCCTTTGACGTCGATTTTTTTAATTGCCAATGTAGTGATGTTTATCGTGTTAACGGTAAATGGTGGTTCAACGAACAATATGGTGTTGCTGAAATTCGGGGCGCTTACGAATTATGAACTGTTCGCTTCGGAGTGGTGGCGCTACATTACATCCATCTTCCTGCACGCAGGCTTCAGTCATTTATTGTTCAACAGCTTTGCGTTAATTGTATTTGCACCACCGATGGAACGGTTACTCGGATCGGTAAGGTATGGTGTGTTGTACCTGGGTGGTGGTGTGTTGGGTAATATTCTTGCTGTTGCATGGTACAACTCAGTTGGCAGTATTACTATCTCGGTGGGTGCTTCAGGAGCGATCTATGCCGTCTATGGTGCATTCCTGTATGTAGCGCTGTTCCAGCGCACCATGATGGATGAGGCTTCGCGCAAAACGATGTACACCTTGCTTGTGTTCGGAATTATATTCTCCTTCGCCATGTCGGGCATCAACTGGATGGCTCATCTCGGCGGATTGCTGGGTGGATTCTTTATTTATGGACTGTTGATCAGATTGTGGAAACCCCGCAGCTTAAAGCGGTAGTCAGAACGTTCTCAAGATGGAATGCAATCAAGGATAAGTAGGGTATAACAGATTGGAGCGATCAGGCGAGTGGAATTAAGACAGTTGCATTACTTTTTGAAAGTGGCACAGAAGGAACATGTAACACAAGCTGCTGAAGAGTTGCATGTGGCGCAGTCGGCGGTGAGTCGTCAGATTCATCAGCTGGAAGAAGAGCTGGGCGTGGACCTTTTTATGCAAAAGGGGCGAAACCTGCAGTTGACTGCAGTAGGACAGCTCTTTTGCAAACGAATTGAAGGCATATTGAAAGATCTGGATAAGGCAGTCGGGGAAGTTCATGAGTTTCTGGACCCGGAACATGGGGAGATTCGAATCGGGTTTCCGCATAGTTTGGGGATTCATCTCATTCCTTCCGTTGTTGCTGCTTTCCGCCAGCGCTACCCTAACGTGAAATTCAGATTCAAGCAGGGGATGTTTCCTACACTCATTCGTGATGTGTTATCGGGAGAAGTAGACTTGGCATTCATTTCTCCATTTCCGGAGAAGCATGATCAAGTGGATGGCGATATTGTACTCACGGAAGAGTTACATGCCATCCTGCCTCCGAATCATCCGTTAGCTGGTGAGGAGACGATTGCGCTCGAACAGCTCAAGGATGATAAGTTCGTATTATTCAGTAAAGGTTACTCTCTTCGTCCTATTGTGTGGCATGCCTGTCTGGAAGCTGGTTTTACACCCAAGATCGCATTTGAAGGTGAAGAGACGGATACCATCCGTGGATTAGTCGCTGCGGGTATGGGGGTCAGTCTGTTGCCTGAGATGGCGTTGTTCCAGACGAACCCGTTGCAGCCGGCACATGTGGCCATCTCTCATCCAAAAGTAACGCGAACTATAGGGTTAATTCATCGTGCGCATGATAAACTGCCGCTGGTTGCTCAGTCCTTTCGTTCATTCTTGCTTGATTATTTCGGTTTACAACAAAACAATACCCCATCCGATTAACGGTGGGGTATTGTTTTTTGTTTTTGTTGTATTAAGTATCCAATTAATCGCGGCTGTTGAAGATTCCGATGTAACGAATCAATTCAAGCAGTGAGATCAGCGCTGCAGCAACGTAAGTCAAAGCCGCGGCATTCAGAACTTTAGCAACACCTTTTTCTTCTTCATTGCGAATATAACCTTCAGATACCATAATCTCTCTTGCGCGATTGCTGGCGTTGAACTCAACCGGCAATGTGATAAGTTGGAACGCAACGGTTACGGAGAAGAAGATGATACCGATACCTACAAGGTTCATAGCATTGAAGATGAATCCTGCAATCAACAGGAACGGAGCTAATCCGGATGCAAAGTTTACAATTGGGAAGATCCGGTGACGCAGTGCCAGCATCGGATAACTTTCTTTATGCTGAATGGCGTGGCCAACTTCGTGACACGCTACCGAAACAGCTGAGATTGAGTTTTCATAATATACTGGTTCCGATAAGCGTACAACTCGATTGATCGGATCATAGTGATCAGAGAGTGTTCCGCGTACAGGCTCAATTGGAACATCATGCAGGCCGTTAGCGTCGAGCATTTGGCGAGC
The DNA here is from genome assembly GCF_012912005.1 of Paenibacillus sp. SZ31. Taxonomy (GTDB): domain Bacteria; phylum Bacillota; class Bacilli; order Paenibacillales; family Paenibacillaceae; genus Paenibacillus. The sequence goes on along the minus strand of NZ_JABBEA010000001.1, from coordinate 386,405 downwards.
GGCATCGTAACCGGTGATTCCATTCTGGTTTGGTACCTCTGACCAACGTCTAAAAGTACCTTTTACGCGAAATTGCGCCCATAAAGAGAGCAAAAAGGCGATAATGATCAATACGAACATACCGTTATTAAAACTCATATTCATTCCTCCGCTTTCTAATAATAAGCTACATCATGGTGTTCTCAAGCAAGATTTTCAGTGCCTCCATTGTACCGGCACTTTTGGTAAGTAGTCCTGCCATCATCTTGCGTGCTTGTACAGGTTTCATCTCCCCAAGTAGCGGTTTGAGTTCATTAACCTCTCGCTCAAGTTGTTGCACGTGAAGCTCCAATGTTGTCAATTTGCTGGCAACTTGTTCTTCCGTGCTAACCAGACGCCACTTTTCAAGAGATTGCTTAATCTCGTCGAGACTATACTTCTCTTGTTTCATCTGTACAATACGTTCAAGCCTGGTTAAAGTTTCATTACTATAGAGACGATAATTTTTTTGTGTACGTTCTTCGGGAGCGATCAGTCCAAGTTTCGTGTAATAATCAATCGTCCGTTCACTAACACCAGCGGTCTTGGCCAGTTCGCCAATCCGAAAAAGTTTCATATCCCCAATGATATTCACCTCGCTTGCAAGTTCAAATGTAGGGAATTGTAGTTTCCGCTTGCGAATTTTATATACTACGCCCAATTTTTCTTACTAATAAGTATGATACATGATCTTTAACCGTACAGTCAAACGTTATGCTTTGGTAATCAGCATTCTTCATTTCTATATCTATGTACTCATAGAATGTGATTATGTACTTAAGTGCAAGAAAAAGACGTATGACTTTATTCCCAGAAATAATTTTCAATTTTGATGAAAATACTCTTGTCAACTTTCCTCTCTTCTGCTTATAATGACATTAAGAGTTTCACGATATGTGAAGAAACTTAACATAAGAGGGAGTGGGGTATATGAGAAAGAAATGGTTAGTTTCCGTGTTAGTAATGCTTACTTTATTCGCTTTTCCGGTCAGTGCATTCGCAGCTGCGGAGGGGCCAACTAACATTGAACTTCAAAGTGGTTTGAACTCAGCCTTTACGTTTCTGGCTGTTGTACTCGTGTTCTTGATGCAAGGGGGATTTGCTTTACTTGAAGCGGGTTCAACACGAATGAAGAATGCAGGACACATTGCGGGTAAGACTATCCTGACATTGGGAATTTCAGTTATTGCTTTCTGGGCTTTGGGCTTCGGTCTTGGTTTCGGTAATGGTAACAGCTTCTTTGGAACAACAGGGTTCTTCCTGAGCGGTGACAAAATGGCTGCTTCCTTCGAATCACTGGCTTTCTCCGATGTTCCATTGACTGTTAAATTCGTATTCCACCTCGCTTTTGCGGCGGTATCTCTGGCCATTGCCTGCGGTGGTATGGCTGAACGTGCAAAAATGAGCGTATATATTGTATTCGGTACACTGTATACCATTATCATGTATCCGGTTGTTGCTCACTGGGTATGGGGCGGTGGCTGGTTGGCTGAGCTGGGTATGCAAGACTTTGCAGGATCGACGGTTGTTCACTTGACTGGTGCGACTGCAGCATTGGTAGCGACCATCTTGTTGAAACCACGTATCGGTAAATACAACAAAGACGGCAAACCTAACATCATTCCAGGTCACAACCAAGTGTATTCCGTACTCGGGGTAATTATCCTCTGGATCGGTTGGTTCGGATTTAACCCAGGTAGTACGTTAACTGCTTTGGACGATGGATTCTTTGGTTATGTTGCATTGACTACTAACGTAGCTGCTGCAGCTGGTGGTGTTGCTGCACTGTTGATCTCTTGGGCAGTTCTTGGCAAGTCCGATATTCCTAGCATGTTGAACGGTGTGCTTGCGGCACTCGTTGCAATTACAGGTGCTTGTGCCTTCGTTGAGCCTTGGGCAGCTTTGGTTATCGGTGCTTTGGCTGGGGTTATCACATTCTTCACAGCACAGTACTTCGATCGTAAAGGAATTGACGATCCAATCTACGCTTTCTCCGTACACGGTGTTGCTGGTATGTGGGGAGCAATCTCCACAGGTTTGTTCGCTACACCAGAACTTGCTGAGCATGCGGGTGTAGGTCAAGCGGGTCTGTTCTATGGCGGTGGATTCCACCAATTGGGCGTACAGCTTCTCGGTCTGGCAGGTGCTTTTGCCTTCGTACTGGTAATGTCCTTCATTATCCTGGGCGGAATGAAAGCGATCATGGGCATCCGTGTTACTGAAGAAGAAGAAACAATGGGTCTGGATATCAGTGAGCACGGTACTTACGGATACCCTGAACAAATGAAAAATGTAGATTCTAAATCCAATGGTGGTACGTTCAGCTCCTGAGGTGAATAATGCTGAAACATGCTTCAAGGAGGCTGGACATGATGGAACCCATCTCGTATACAAACTATTTCTGGTCTTATCAGGGAATCGATGGCGCGGTGTCTTCTCAAGAACTGCGCCAGGCACGTGTGATATTACAGAACGAGCTCCAGGAATTGTTGTCCGCTTCCTTGTCGCCGATCGAGTGGTACCAAACGGTAAATGAACTGCATGACCGGATTGCACGGAAAGCAGTAGAGTTATGCATTCAGGGGATGGTTGAGGAAGGCTTCGGCCAACCTCCCGTCCCCTATGCCTTTATCGTATTTGGCAGTTCGGGCAGGGAAGAAGCAACGTTATGGAGTGATCAGGATAATGGCATGATCATTAGTGATACTCCGCATGAAGGTAAAGATGAATATTTTGCACAGCTCGGACAGCGAATGTCAAATATGTTGGAAGAGCTGGGTTACGCTAAATGCGAAGGCAAAGTGATGTGTTCAGAGCCACTATGGAGAAAAACGCTGGCGTCATGGAAACAACAATTAGCAGATTGGAGCTCGGATTTGAATTGGGAGCCCGTTCGTAATCTGATCATTGCTTCAGACATGCGTTTTGTAGCAGGGGAGCAAAGTCTGGCAGAGGAATGGATAACCAGTTTTTATGAACAGTTTAGACTGATTCCTGAACTTTCGGATGCAGTTCTTCGCAATACAGTTAAACATAAAGCGACATTAAATGTACTTGGTCGTGTGGTCACAGAGCGATTTGGTGAACATGCAGGCGGATTTGATGTTAAGTATGGTTTGTATATTCCGCTGGTGAACAGTGCCCGTTATTTGGCTTTGCAACATGGGATCAAGGAGTCGTCTACGTTAAAAAGAATGGAGAGACTGACAACACTTGAAGCGGTTCCGTTTACATTACTGGATGCATGCCAGCGGGCGTTCATAGCTGCTCTGAAGTTTCGGAGAAGTACACCAGTGGTCATCCAACGGGACTTGCAACATAGCAGTGGGTTCCTGGATGAGAAGCAGATGAAACAAAAACAGATTCATTATGAGCTCAGGGATACGCTCGGGTTGGTACGACGAGTGCATCGTGCTTTGCAAAGACAGTTACGTTTTGCAGAAAGGAGACGTCCATGAGAGAGCCGGCAAGGGGCAATACAGGATTCTGGAATTCGCTGCGTCAGGGAGGGGTTCCTTCCGCCATCGCTTCCATCATGGGAGCCCCTACGGCGCAACACATGGCGTTTATCCGCTCTATGATGAGAGAACAGCGCAGACCTGAAGTACTGCATACGCCTCTAAATGAGCTGGACGCGGTTGTATTTGATCTGGAAACGACGGGTTTTTCTCCCCAGCATGGGGATGAGATCATCTCATTTGGTGCAGTCCGTATACATGGTGGTGTAGTGCTGGAAGGAGAGCAGTTCTATACGGTGGTTCAATCCAAGACTGCGGTTCCGGAACATATTACTGAACTGACAGGCATCACACAGCAGATGACGCTGGACGCACCAACTTTGCTGGAGGGACTGCATGATTTCATGTCTTTTGTAGGCGGAAATGTTCTAATTGCACACGCAAGTGCGCATGACCGAGCCTTTCTGAATGCAGCTCTGTGGCGGACTTCAAAGGTAAGGCTGACGCATCGTTTAATCGATACGATGATGTTGGCCCGCTGGCTTGAACCAAGCCGGCCGGGGTATGGACTGGATGAATTGCTGGAATCCAGAGGTATTCCGATCTATGGACGTCATCATGCGCTGGAAGATTCGAAAATGACTGCACAGTTATGGTCCTGCTATCTGGAGGACATGACTCGTAAAAATGTGGAGACTTTGGGTGATCTGTATACCCACTTAAGTCACGCATAATGGAACGGGAAGCAGATTGTACGAAGGGACAACGTGGTATGACTGGTCGTGTTGTATCTTCGAGGATTCAATCTGATAACCGTTCAGTTGCATGTGAGATTGTAATCCGGGTGTAAGGTCAGGTGAGCCTATGAGGTACATCTGGAGCAAACCGGCGAAGGCCGGAAGAGCTTGCATGTCCTCTAAGGAAGGAACAGGCTTTGTATGCGGATGAGAATGGAAGATGCCGATCAGTCTAGGTTCCGAGAATACACATCGGATCCATTCGGCATCGTCCAGTGCAAAATGGTGCAGCGGGTCAGGTGCTACGTTACGAATGGGCTGAAACCGACTGATTCGTATGCCGCCCGCTGCGGTTTCACCCAGCATAACCCCGCAGGCTTCTTGCGGCAGCGAAAGGAACATGTGCTTTGACATCTCTTGTTCTACGGAAGAAGGGATGTAAAAGACGTTTTGCTGCCCGTGAAGTGCTGCCATTTGTATTCACCCCTCTCTCTTTGGCTCCTGCTCAGGCAGGAGTCCTTTTTCATTTTATTTTGTGTGATCCGGATTGTAAAATTTTAAAGGAAAAGGGTACAATATTAAAGAGAACATTTAGCATTTACAGAAATTACGGTTTACTTCCAATATGCTAATTATATAAAAGGGTGGCGGGTTATGAAACGAAACAAATACATACTCCTCGGTGTTATATTGCTTGTTAGTATTACAATGGCCCGTAATACAGAGGATGGGATTTCCGCAGTATTTAAGCAGGATGAACCCATCCCTACAGAGATGGGACCTCGTGCGGGTCTTCTGGCTCCTGCTTTTTCTCTAACAGCAATGGATGGGAAGACGTACAGTGTCGGTGGCGCCAAAGATAAGGCCACGTTCGTCAGTTTCTGGGCATCCTGGTGTGAGCCATGTAAGCAGGAAGCTCCGGAATTGAATAGAATGGCTGCGAAATACAAGGATAAGCTTGATCTGTATGGTGTTAATGTAACATCCTACGATAAACTCAAGGATGCGAAAGCTTTTGTGGATGAGTACCAACTGACGTTCCCTATTCCCTTGGACGAGAAGGGGACGGTATATGCTCAATACAATGGAGTGGCTTTTCCGACGAATGTTCTGATTGACTCCAGAGGTGTTATACAGGAGATTATCCTGGGCATTTTACCCGAAAAAGAGTTGGAACGTAAGATTAAAGAGCTTGTCGCAAACTAATTTTCAGTTAAAAAAGGAAGCCTCCGTTACCCATGATTCATGGATGCAGAGGCTTCCTTTTTATTTTCCGGGAAATAAGCCTTATTAATGGTTACTTAACCCGTGAGCAGGAATAGGGAGTGTACCCGGTTCATCCTGCAATTTTTCTTGAAGTAACGCGTAGCGGAAACTGTGCACGAGAGCTTCCCAACTTGCTTCAATCACGTTCTCGGATACACCAACAGTGTTCCATGTGTTTTCGGTGTTTTTGGATTCGATCAGTACACGCACTTTGGCAGCTGTGGCATCCTTCTCATCCAGTACACGCACTTTGTAGTCTGACAGGTGCATGTTGGCAAGTGAAGGGAAGTATTGTACCAACGCTTTCCGAAGAGCGTTATCGAGTGCATTAACCGGACCGTTTCCTTCAGCAGCTGTATAGACACTTGTTCCAGCCACATTAAGTTTGACAAAAGCTTCAGAAACAACGGATTTTCCTGCCGTTTTCTCTACAAGCATTTTGAATGATTCGAAAGTGAACAATTCTTTCATGTCACCATTCGCTTCACGAATTAACAATTCGAGCGAGGCATCTGCACCTTCGAACTGGTAACCCTGATGCTCCAGATCTTTGATTTTCTCAATAATCTGACGTGAATTGGCACCGCTTGGATCGAACTCAAGACCCAATTCCTGTGCTTTGGACACAATGTTGCTCTGTCCAGCAAGCTCTGAAACCAGCACACGCTGTTTGTTGCCGACCAGTTCAGGCACGATGTGTTCATAAGTACGGGAATCTCGCAGGATGGCAGAGACGTGAATGCCACCTTTGTGAGCAAAAGCAGCATTACCAACATAAGGTTGATTAATCGGCATATTCACATTAGCGATTTCGCTGACATAACGAGCCACGTTCGTAAGTTGTCTCATTGAATCTTCCGTAACACATTCATAGCCAAGCTTCAGTTGCAAATTCGGAATGATGGACGCCAGATTGGCGTTACCACAACGCTCTCCATAACCGTTCATCGTTCCTTGCACCTGACGGGCTCCGGCTTGTACAGCGCTGAGTGTGTTGGCCACAGCCAGTTCACAATCATTATGTGTATGAATGCCGAGATGTGCATGAGGCAGGCTTCTGTGCAGTGTAGATACGATCTCATGTACCTCGTTCGGCATAGTCCCACCGTTCGTATCACACATGACGAGCCAGTCCGCTCCAGCCTCGTGAGCCTTGGTCAAGACAGCTTGAGCATACTCTGGATTATGTTTGAATCCGTCAAAGAAGTGTTCTGCATCAAAGATCACTTCCATACCACTCTGTTTCAGATAGGCGATGGAATCATAGATCATGGACAGGTTTTCTTCCAATGTAGTCTGCAAAGCGGTATGTACATGGAAGTCCCATGATTTACCGACCAAAGTTGCAGCCTGAGCACCAGATTCGATCATGCGCTTCAGGTTGGCGTCTTCACTAGCAACGCTGCCTTTTCGGCGGGTACTGCCAAAAGCAACAACCTTTGCGTTCAGGTTCAATTCCTTGACTCTTTTGAAAAACTCAATGTCCTTGGTGTTGCTGCCGGGAATTCCGCCTTCAATATAATGGACACCCAGGTCATCAAGCTTCTTGGCAATTTTGAGTTTGTCGTCTGCCGATAAGCTGACACCCTCCCCTTGTGTGCCGTCACGTAAAGTCGTATCGAAGATGGAAATGGCCTTTGACATGAAGATCCTCCTTTGAGATAAAGCGCTTTTTTAGAAGTTTGGATGGTAAGTTGAAAAAATCTGTTAAGTACGTTAGTGGACGAATCCTTCGATTCGGCAACGCTACACTGTGTTAAACTTAATGCGCTGATTTGTCCTAAAGTCGTCAATTTGTATAATTAATTATTATAGCACCATTATAGCCAAATGCTACATAGAAATCGCAGTTTCATGTAACAATTATCGAATTTTAGAGCAAAAAGAAGGATGTTAAGCATAATCCGGATGTATGTTATAATCTATTATTGAGTTTTAAATGGAATATATGGAAGAAAAGGAGGGTTGATTTTGACTTTTTTATGGGGAAATACGATTATATTCCTGATCACTCTGGTTCTTTTTTTGAGTGTAGGCTGGTTGATTATTCGGTCTCTGATCAGATCTCGCAGAAAATAAATGCTCGTGACTGAATTAACATAACGGGTTTGATATACTATAGAAGAAAGTAATTTAGTTTTCATTAATTAGTGTGCATGAAAGGGCGGGGGTTCATGATGTCTTCAGAAGGCAATCCTCCAGCGAATGTGGATCAATACTACCCTACAGCCGGACGGGTGATTCTGCATGTGGATATGAATGCTTTCTACTGCTCTGTACATGAAGCCGAGGAACCAGATTTATATAGAGGAAAAGCAACGGCCGTTGCGGGCAGCAGTGAACTGCGAAAGGGAGTAATCGTAACCTGCTCATATGTCGCTCGTAATCGAGGCATCTCAACAGGGATGGTTGTGCACCAAGCCATGAAAAAGTGCCCTGATCTCATTGTGATTCGTCCTGATTTTCATTTATATCGTCAATATTCCAGAGCTTTCATGCAGATTGCGTATAGTTATACCCCTCAACTTGAGGCGACGTCCATTGATGAGTGTTATCTTGATATTACAGGCTCAAGGCAATTTGGGAATCCAATGGAGATTGCGGAGAGCATTCAGCGGAGAATCAAGGATGAATTAGGGCTGCCTTGTTCCATTGGCATTGCACCCAACAAATTATTGGCGAAAATGGCTTCAGATCTGAAAAAACCCAATGGTATCTCCATTTTGCGTATGAGGGACGTACCTCGGATTCTTTGGCATAGGCCATGTAACGAGATGTTTGGCATTGGCAAAAAGACGGCTGAAAAGCTGAAGAAACTGGGCATTGAAACGATTGGTCAATTGGCCAAATCAGATGAGAACATGTTGACCGAACTATTTGGGGTCAATGGGGCATGGCTCAAAAATTCTGCGAACGGAATTAACCATTCCGCAGTTCACGCTGAACGGGAAGCCAATAAATCGATTGGACATACGACCACTTTACCGGCGGATGTATCGGATATGAACGATATTCATCGGGTTTTCCTCAATATAAGTGACCAGGTAGCCAGGAGATTGCGCAAGCACGAAATGTTTAGCCAGGGTATTCAGATTACGATTCGGACACCGGATATGAAGACGATCACCCGATCACGTTTAATGGAAGTCCCAACGGAGGATGCATCGATCATCTACCGTGAAGCTTGTCAATTATTCGCGAAGCATTGGGGCAGTGGTAAGCCTGTACGCATGCTGGGCGTGACACTTCAAAACCTGATTCCAAGAGAAGAGTCCGCTGTGCAGATGGACTTGTTCGAATATGAGCAGAAGCCCAAGAAGGACAATTTGATTCGAATTATGGATCAGTTACGTGATAAATTTGGTGAGAATGCTGTTGTGACCGCAGGCATGCTTGGGGACGATCCTTCCGTGCTGCTTCGCAATCATAAAGTACGGGGCACTTCCCTGCAAAAAGATAACTTGCAAAGTCTTGATTAAATAAGGGATAATAGAGACTTGTGGTTGGAAAATGATTTGTAATTATTCTTACTTTGTATTAATATGTTTCTAGATAAAAACACTGTACGTTTCGAATTTTAGGAGGAGAGAATGTAAATGAGTAAATATACTTGGGTTGAAAAAGACACATGCATCGCATGTGGTGCTTGTGGAGCAACGGCTCCTGACATCTACGATTACGATGATGAAGGTTTGGCAGAAGTTATCTTTGACGGAGATTCTAACCATGGTGTCAAAGCTATTCCAGACGACTTGTTTGACGATATGCAGGATGCATGCGACGGCTGCCCTACAGATTCCATCAAAGTAGCGGACGAGCCTTTCAATAAAGAAGGCTAAGTATTTCTCCTATGAACACAGAGCACTTTCTTTTGTCTTAATGACAAGGGAAGGTGCTTTTTTGGTTCCATCCAAATGTGATTTTATGATCTGTGGATCAAGGACGAACATTGTCGAAAACTCATTTTTTCCACCGGGTACTGAAGTCCTATGGAATTAACGCCTGATTATGCCGATATATAATGATATACGTAAAAAGGCGAAATAGTGGAGGATCGGATGCAGAATACTCATCTAAGAACATATGTCAAGAAACATCCCGACAACAAAATGGCTTGGTACTTACTCGGAAAGGAGTACTTGGGCGAAGGGCAGGAGGCTAAAGCCAACTATTGTTTCCAGCAAGCGGGCGAGGTTTACGAAGCATTTGAACGTAGTAAGGCTCCTGCTGACATCTGGGTGGACTATCAGGATAAACTGGTGGAGATGTCTGAGCAGAAGGAGAAAAAACAACGTAGACGCAAAATGTGGCTTACGTTATTAATGCTGCTTGTGCTGGCAGGTCTGCCACCTGCGGACGCTCCGGGCTTCAGTCGTGAAGCAGCCGACGCGCTGTCAGCCGCACTGGAATCCACAGATGATATCGCAGCGCCTGTAGAAGCGGATAAACAGGTTGGGACTGCATCCATTGCGCCAAGTAATGTGTTCACGGCTGCGGCATTTGGTGGAGGCAACCATGGCGTGGCTGCGCTCGCAGCTGCCTGGTCCGGGTCAGGCCAAAAAGTAGAGACTTCGGCTGTACTGGGTATGCAAACCTCGGATGACTGGTCTTTATGGAAGAGAAATATGCCTGTGAAATACATAGTACAAACCAATACAAGCGGAAAATTAACTGCACAGAGTTATGATGCCAAGCAATGTAACTGTGAACCTCCTGAAGTCACGCCGAAAATCAAAAAGATGGCCTTGGCGTGGACCGCCAAGCAGGAAGCCGCTGCATCATTATCAAGTGCAATCGTTGCCTATCGCAAAAAAAATGACGCTTGGCCCAAGAGTGTAACGCAAATGGCCCAGCCATTTCCGAATAATATTCTGGGAGAGACTGCGCCAGGTATGACCGAAATGTTTCCGAAGCTGCTAGCTTTGCATCAAGGAAAGGCACAGGAAGGAAAGAACGATTCGAGTGGTCAAGAGAATGGTTCAACGACTTCGAATTCGTCTCAAGGCAAAAATGTCGCGTTTGCAGATACGCTGGGAGGTCAGCCTTTTTTGCAGGAACCACTTGAGATTGTCATTGATAAGGATAAACACAAACTTGCATTAATCAGTGGGGATACCATTATTCGGATGTATGATGTGGGACTTGGCGGTGATCGAACACCGGAAGGTTCATTTGTCATTACAGATAAAGTGGTCAATCCGAATGGACGCTCGAACGGGGAGTTCGGCAGCAGAGGTATGCAACTCTCGAATACGAATTATGCCATCCATGGAACCAACGAGCCAGACAGCATCGGGCTAGATGAGTCCCTTGGATGTGTGAGAATGCGTACAGGAGATGTAGAAGAGTTATTCGCTCTCGCTCCGCAAGGCACTCCGGTACGCATTGGAGAAGATGTGCTGCCAGATCTTACGCTTGTTCCAGAAGCGAAGCAGCGTTATCAGCATACGCTTGTGCCAAAGCAGAATAATCCGAACAAAACGTATCACTGGCTGAATTGATCTGCTGAATATGTAGAATCAGATGGAATCAGCCTGAATCATCTACAAGTTGGCAATAATGATAAGAGCACCAATGATGATAATCAAGCCGCCTACACTGGCTGCTGTCCATGCAATGGCTTTGCGATTCACTTCTTCTTTCTTTTGCTGTAATGCAGGTGGTTTACGTTTGGGAGCCATGAGTTATTCCTCCTTATTGGAATAGAACTGGTGTAGAGTAACCATGCTCTCATTGTAAAGAATTCAACTCGTCATTTCCAGTAGGCGAGTGGATTTCTTGTGAGCATTTTGCATTATTCGATTTGTGCTGTCTATGCGCAAACTACTTTCCTTTTTAATAAGAAACAGATAGACTTGTGTGTAGAGTGATTTTTACATATGAAAAGACGGCAAACGGCCTTTTGGCGTACCGGACCAGAACGGAGTGAGTGATTTGTTATACAGAAGTCTTGCTAAACCTTTGTTGTTCAAAATGGACCCTGAACAGGCCCATCATCTGATTATTGGCGGCCTTAGTGGCGTGGGCAGTATCCGTCCGGTTCCTTCCGGATTGCGTGTGATGTACGGCGTTCGTGAAACGTCTGATCTGGCTGTTGACATGTTTGGTTGTCATTTCCCTACACCTGTCGGTCTGGCTGCGGGCCTGGACAAAAACGGACAGGCCGTAACGGGTTTTTCTTCCATCGGATTTGGATTCATGGAAGTGGGAACGGTGACGCCACTTGCACAGCCAGGTAACGATCAGCCACGGTTGTTCCGTTTACCTCCAGATGAGGCTTTGGTAAACCGGATGGGCTTCAACAATCTCGGTGCGGAAGCCATGGCTGGTGAGTTGGCGCGTCTTCAGGATCGTCGCATTCCAGTAGCTGTTAACATCGGCAAAAATAAGGCAACGTCTAATGAAGAAGCTCATCTGGACTATTCGAAGTGCATTCAGGCGCTATACGATGTTGCTGACCTGTTTGTAGTTAATATCAGTTCACCAAATACACCTGATTTGCGTAATCTGCAACATGGGAATGAATTGAAGGAACTGCTCGCTGCGGTCATGAACGAGATGAACGTGCAACATGCACGAGCGGGTGGAGCGAGCAAATCCGTGTTGGTGAAGATCGCACCAGATGTGAATGATCAGGAACTTGAATATATGGTTCGCACGATTGCAGACAGTGGCGTTGCAGGCATTATTGCTACAAACACTACCATCAGCCGCGCAGGACTTTCCCACCAACATGCGAAGGAAACAGGTGGTCTGAGCGGTAAACCATTGCGTGACCGTTCAACGGAGATTATTCGCCAGATCTATCGCCAGACCGAAGGCAAACTTCCAATCATCGGTTCAGGTGGCATTTTCACAAGTGAGGATGCATATGAGAAAATTAAAGCCGGAGCAAGCCTGGTCGAAATATATACAGCATTGATCTATGAAGGACCTGAGGTGAATCGGCGCATTCATGCAGGACTGCGTGAGTTGCTGCGCAAAGACGGTTATCGTCATATCTCCGAAGCGGTTGGTGCGGAACATCGTTAAGAAAGAATGTGAATCCCCGGAGTGAAAATATAGAAGCATGGAAGAGCGTAAAATGGTTCGGGACTCTTCCCCCCACCAAACATCATGTATAATGGAATAGAACAGGGGACGCTATAGAGACAGGAGGCATAAGCATGGACGGTAGAGACTGGGGTACATTTTTACTTCCTTATGAACAAGCGGTAGAGGAATTGAAAGTCAAGTTTAAGACAATGCGGGCGGAACTGAAGAAACGGGAAGAGTATGCCCCGATTGAATTCGTTACCGGTCGTGTCAAAAAAATATCCAGTATTCTGGAGAAATCCAGACGACTGAATGTGTCGCTTGATGACGTGGAAACAGGCATTGAGGATATTGCAGGTATCCGCATTATGTGCCAGTTCGTGGATGATATCCGGCGGGTTGCCGAGTATATTCGAGGTCGTAAGGACCTCACGGTACTCATTGAGAAAGATTACATTACGAATTTCAAAGAGAGCGGCTATCGCAGCTTCCATATGATTATTGAGTATCCCGTTCAGACGGCTCTGGGACAAAAGAAAGTATTGGCCGAGATACAGATCCGGACGCTTGCCATGAACTTCTGGGCTACTATTGAACATTCGTTGAGTTACAAGTTTCGGGAAGGGTTACCTGATGAGATGAGAACCAGGCTGAAAAAAACGGCTGAGGCCGCGTTTATACTGGATAATGAGATGTCTGCGATTCGTCTGCAAATTCTGGAGGCACAGAAGGCCTTTGAAGATGATTCGAATATCGTGTCAAGAACATTGAATATCATTCATCAACTGTACTTCTACCATCTTGTCAGTGAAGCGATTGAAGCACAGAAGCGCTTTAACGATTACTGGGAACGACATGATATGGAAGGACTCAAAGACTTGCTGGATGATGTGAAAGAACTTCTGAACAACGCCAGAAAGGGCGAAAATCCGGATGAGCAGCTATGAGCCACTGTACATTGACTACTTAATCTACTTCAATCGGGATCAGGATTATTTCGAGTGCCATGAGGTGCTGGAAGAATTGTGGCTTGAGCGGGACCGGGATTCTCTCTATAAGGGATTGTTGCAGATTGCTGTTGGTCTGTACCACTTCAGGAATGGCAATCTACGCGGAGGCTTCATGATGTTACAGAGTTCAGTTGATCTTCTGGAACCTTATCCAGATACGACTCTGGGCATTGACCTTGGGATGTTAGTACAGGAAGTAGAGGGAATCGTGAAGCAACTGTCTGAACCCGACGCTCAGTCTGTGACTTACAGGGATTTGTCCATACGTATTGTTGATGAGGCACTGGAACAGGAGATACTTAGGAGATCGCTTGAACTGAAGCCTAATATTCCGCAACGCCGGAGTCCGACTAGAGGACGAATATACGAAGAGAAGATGAAGGCGATGGATCAGGGTAAGAGTTGAAACGTTATCAGTGATAGTATTCAAATGAGCATCCCATGGATATGAAGTTCCATGTATATGAAACACCCCGACGATTCCTGTAAAGGGAAAGGTCGGGGTGTTTTTGAATGTTGCATCATATTTCTATCCGTTAGCTTGCCGAAGGAGTGGCATTGCCTTTATATTTTTGGAAGAATTGTTTGTAATCATCTAGCGTATAGCCTTGGTCACTGCCATTCTCTTGCAGTCCGCCAACCATACGGTCCTTCTCGACACCAGCCTCATAATAGACGAGCGTAGGCGTGAACTCGATGTTGTAATCGGTCCATCCCGCTTCGAATTCACGCAGGTTGAATTGCGGAAGTTCGATACCTTCACTGTCAACCAGTGGCATCAACTGAGGAGTTGTGGCACGGCAGTGAGAGCAGTCGGAAGCGAAGAAATACACAAAGAAGCTATCTTTGTTATCAATTTTGGCTTTGAGATCAGTTGGTACAATAATTTGTTGATAGTTTGAATCATTAAGCAGCTCCCGTGTAGCTGGATTGAGCTTGGAAGCAGCGATGCCATAAGCATTTTCCACCGAATCCATCTGTTTCTTGGATTGCTGGTCTACGACAACCAGTGCTGCAATCATAATAATTAAAATACCCAGGAAAATCAGGATCGCAGCACTTTTCTTTTTCTTCTTGGATTTCATTGGACATCCCCCATCGATCATATCGAAATATAGTTTTGGCAAAAATTGAGGTTGGGATAATATGCATAAACACCCGAATTTTTGCTCAGGAATCAATCTACTTGCCATTATACTACATTACACGCTGTAGTGGAATAGATACGATATGATAGGAAAGCAAAGCTTGGATATGATAAAATAAAATGATAATGCAATCTTACCAAGACAGGATGAGTGGGAATATGGGTGTAAAGCTACCTTTAATATTCGCCGAGCGAATGAAAAGTTTGCTGGGCGATGAGTTTGAACAATTCATGAAATCTTATGATCAGTCTCCACATGCGGGGCTGAGAGTGAATACGTTGAAAATATCAATGGAACAATTCGATGAGATTGCTCCGTTTGATCTAAGATCTATTCCGTGGTGTGAGACAGGGTTTTATGTACCTCATGGTGTTAAACCGGGTCTGCACCCTTATTATCATGCAGGTCTGTACTATATACAGGAACCAAGTGCTATGGCTCCAGTTGAATTATTGCAGGTGGAACCTGGAGATCGCGTGCTTGATCTGTGTGCTGCTCCGGGTGGAAAAACGACACAGATTGCTGCAAAGCTGCAAGGCAAGGGTGTACTTGTCACGAACGATATTCATGCTGAACGCACGAAAGCGCTGGCCAAGAACGTGGAATTGTACGGGGTGCGGAATGCCGTTGTGTTGAATGAGTCGCCCGAGCGGATCGCAAATGCATTTCCTCATTATTTTGACAAAGTATTAATTGATGCGCCTTGTTCAGGTGAAGGTATGTTCCGTAAAGATGAGCACATGGTGAAATCGTGGGAACATCATTCGGTGGAAAAATGTGTACTCATGCAGCGGGATATTCTGGAGACTGCGGCACGGCTGCTGGCCCCTGGAGGCACGATTGTATATTCAACATGTACTTTTGCGCCGGAGGAAAATGAAGCGATGATTGCCGAGTTCCTGAATGTAAACCGTGATTTCATTGTCATGGACATTCCTGAAGAGACAGGATTTGCTCCAGGACGTCCGGAATGGGTACGTCAGATGATGCCAGAGAAGGCAGAAGAGACGGAAGCTGTACTGGATCAAACGCGTGGCACCGCAAGATTGTGGCCTCACCTTTTGGAAGGAGAGGGGCATTACGTCGCTGTATTGCAGCATCGTGCAGGGCAAGGATTGGAAACAGATCAATCTGGAGTAGTTAAAGAAGGAGCAATGGAGTATGGACAGGTCGTGGATGTGTCCAGGATTGAAGTAGAGGGGAACAAGGATCACTCTATTGCTGCTTCTTCAATTGCTATGACCAAGGCTGATCGTAAAAAGGAACGTTTGTTGCGAATCGAATCCCGAGAGTCCCATGACAGACAGGCTGGTGGTGGCAAGAATTCGGGCAGACAGGGCAAAAAAGGTAAAGATTACGGTGGACGTAAAGCGGAACGGGGGCAGGGACGCGGAGTCGATCAGGCGAGTATTGACCCGGTTGCAATCTACACTCAGTTTATGAAAGAACAACTGGAGGTTGAGCTCGTCGGAGAAACGGTATGTTACGGAGACCGTGTGTATCAATCCTCGGTTGGTGCGACTCGGTTGGAGGGACTGAAAGTCATTCGTCCAGGTTGGTTTATGGGCACGATCAAGAATGGCCGATTTGTTCCGTCCCACCCGCTTGCGTGTGCTCTGAATGCATCCGAGGCACGGCGAAGTGTGAATCTGTCATCCGCTGCTGGCGAAGCCGTGAGGTACCTTAAGGGTGAAACGTTGAATATTGAAGAAGAACGAGTGGTGCTCAAGGCAGATATAGTTGCCAAAGGGTATGTTCTTGTATGTGTAGATGGTTATGCTGCTGGCTGGGGAAAATGGCTGGATGGTGTGCTGAAGAATGAATATCCGGCAGGCTGGAGGTGGACATCGATATGAGTGGAAAAGGGAAACAAACGCTTCGTTTAGATAAGATATTGAGTCATATGGGTGTGGGAACACGGAGTGAACTTAAAAAGATGGTGAAGCAAGGCAGAATCCATGTGGACGGCAAAGCAGTAAAAGACAGCGGTGTACAGGTGAATCCGGAGGTTAACGTCATTGAAGCGGATGGGGAGCGGATTGTGTATCGGGAGATGATCTATCTGATGCTGCATAAACCTCCAGGTGTCGTGTCTGCTACCGAGGATAACAGAGATAAGACCGTGCTGGATCTACTGCGCAAAGAGGAACGGGTCTTCAATCCGTTTCCTGTGGGACGACTGGATAAGGATACGGAAGGACTACTCATTCTCACGAATGATGGTCCCCTTGCCCATGATCTGTTATCTCCACGCAAGCATGTGCCTAAAACCTATGAAGCTCGTGTACTGGGTAACGTAGATGAGGATGATGTACTACGTTTCAAAGCTGGGATACAGCTGGATGACGGATACGAGACACTACCTGCTGAACTGACTATACTCGGTCAGGAAGAAACAGAAGAAGGCACGATCTCGTCGATCTCACTCATTATTCACGAAGGAAAGTTTCATCAGGTGAAGCGTATGTTTCAGGCAGTAGGCAAGCGAGTGATCTATCTGAAACGGGTAGCCATGGGTGATCTGGAACTGGCTTCGGATCTTGCGATCGGAAGCTATCGTGAACTAACCGTAGATGAGTTGAGCCTTCTGCGGAAGTAAGGGTTTGATTGGGTGCGATTACTACAGAAATGAGGATGAAGCTGAAATGACCTATAAATTAATTGCGCTTGATGTAGATGGAACACTACTGAATGATCATCATGAATTTACCGAATGGACTCAGGAGACCTTGATCCGTGCTTCCCGTCAGGGAGCAGAGATCGTTCTGTGTTCAGGCAGAGGTCCTGCGAACACGATTCCTTTTATGGAGCAGATGGGACTGGATGGATATGTGATTACACATAATGGTGCTGTAACGGCACAAGTGGATACCCGTGAGGTGGTTCATCATTTTGCATTAGATGGACAAGGACTGGAACCGATCATCGATTACTGCCGGACTAATGGCGTGCATTTTGATATCAATACGGCTTTTGGTCTGTATGTGGATCAACCGGAAGGTTTGGGGTTGCAGGTGCGTGAGATGTACTACAACTTTTTGGCGGAGCCACTGAAGCTACCCAAGTGGGTTGACATGACAGAGCCACTGGCCAAATTCACTGCATTTGGTCCGATTGAACAGATGGATGCGGTACTGCAAGAGTGGTCTACCTGGAATCTGCCTTATTATATGACGCGGAGTGGTGACTTTTTTATTGATCTGATGCATCCTGAAGCGTCCAAAGGCGCTGCGCTCAAACGGCTTGCCGAATCCAAGGGAATCTTGCCTTCGGAGATCATGGCGATTGGCAACTACTTCAATGATATTACGATGCTGACTTTTGCTGGTAAAGGCATCGCTATGGATAACTCACCGGATGAGGTGAAAGCTGCTGCGGACGAGGTGACACTCTCCAATAACGAACAGGGTGTGGCACACGCAATCCAAAAATATGTGTTGTCCGTCTAACCTTACATCTTATATTTGAAATGCACGCTTCCCTCATAATCTACCGTCCTCAGGGGTATCCTAAGAGAATAACGTTAGGAATGGAGGAGGACAGGTAATGAAACATGATGTGGAATTGGTTACTGACCTGCGTACATCAGGTGGAGAAGTGCAGGATGTGATGGTCAATGGTCAATATGCAGGCTCACTGTTCCTTGTATATAGAGAAGGAGATCGCTTATCTGGTAGTCTTCAGATCGAGCAGGAGTCTCTGCCAGATGATACAGAAGAACGTATCGTGGAAAAAGTGCATGCCTATGTCCGTTCTCTTGCAGATGCGTTGGAAGCTGCATATTATGAAGTGCTGGTCAGTTGTGGTTCACTACATTCGGTTCTGCACAAGCCTGAGTCAGAGACCGCATGGTCATCCGAAGACATGGTTCATGACGAGGAACGTTATGACGATATAGACAGCAGTGAAGTTAAGGTAATCCCTGGTTCACAAGCCGAATCGTTTACATATGAAGATCGGGATCATGTTCTGGAAATGGAAATGGTAAGTGCCGGACGTAGCATATCAACGTATATATTCAATGATGTGGATGGGCAGGAACTTGCGGAAGCTTCCTTAAAACAATATGGTGCTGATGCGCAAGGTGAAATACACTGGTATGACGAGCCTGAAGAGAATCAATTGGAAGCCGCGGCAGAGTTGCTGGTCAGAGAACTGGATGAGGATATCATCGATACGATTACGATCCGCATGTGGCATCAGGGCAACGAACTCGAGGCGTTAGAGTGGATACATCGCGATTTCTCCGAGGAGTTTGAGGATACGAATGAATCGGACCTGAATGAGTTGGAAGCTGCCGAAGAAGCATGTTATGTCATGCTGAAACGTAAGGATCGGGAGTTCCGGGTATATGAGCTGTTTCTTCAGGAGCGTGGTGGATTGCCTGTGGGAACAGCAACCATAGACACTTCTCATTCTGATCTGACGGGATACATCGATTACGAGGTTCCCGGAACCAGTGTGCAGCGAAAGAGCCTGGTCGAAGTACTGATGCAGGAGTTGGACAAGGAAATGGAGTTTGATACGCTACATCTTACGATGTTATATCGAAATCAGATTATTGATGAAGCCAGAATAGATGGGTAAAAGGCAGTCGCCTTTTACCTTTTTTTGTTTTCATTTTGACGAAAAATTCATTTCCCGTTATAGTACCATTAGTTTAATAGAGATCAGGAAGCGGAGGAGAACAATCATGCACTCATTCAGGATTAGTAGCGAATATATTAACGATGGTTTTCATGCTGTTCAGGCGAAGCCAGAAGATACGGAGGATGTGATCTCGCTGCTGGTGGAGACGGCTGAATGGCTACAGAGCCAAGGGTCTACTCAGTGGAACGGCTTGCTTAAAGGAGAAGATTCACATGATACGGCAGGGGCAATTCGGCGTGGGGATGTGTTTGTTTTCAAAAAAGGTGCGGACGTAGCGGGCATGGTCATCCTTATGGTTCAGCCAAGCCCGTGGGATGTTCAACTCTGGGGTTCAAAAGCTCACACGGAGGATGGCGCAATCTATCTGCATCGGCTGGCAATTCGAAGAAAATATGCTCAGAGCGGTCTGGGGCGATCGATATTGCAATGGTCCAGTAGCGGCATACAGTTTGAAGGCAAACATACGGTCCGCTTGGACTGCGGAGCGAGCAACACGACGTTGAACGCCTTTTATGCGCGGAACGGTTATACTTTTTTGGGGGAGACCGATGGTTTCAGCACATATGAGAAGCCAGTAGAGATGTTAAGGTAAAATGCTGGCTATGGTTATCCGATGATTACGTTGCAGACAACCGTGAGATTGACGGAGAGATCGCGGCTTTTACTTCTGAGGGGCACTGTTCGTGAATATGTTGTATATACGACTTGGATGTTCCGGCTTCCCTATGTCATAATGGAGAATAGAGTAGTACCCAGACAAAATAAAGGGATGAGCATTGGATAGAGGATAGTCCAATTGAGAGGGATTCTCATTTTAGATCTTTACTGAACATATGTTCTGATATATTATGGATGTAGATGCATTGAAAGAACGTAAGCTAGAAAGGGGGAAACTAACGGTGAAATTGCTGCAGGCGCTTTTCTTTCCTCCGGAGCAGCCCGGAGGTGTATCCTCTATGATTCCGTATATGCAGGAGAGGTTTACAACCCCGAGGTGGGAAATGGATCTGTTCTCGTTGCCGAAACGAATTCGCAACAAGGGCAGAGAGGAAGTTCAGTTCCAAACATTTGATTGGACCGAATATCAGGATAGTCCTGTTGTCCAGAAATATATTCAAACCTATCGTGATTATCTATGGTGGACCAAACTGCGCATTCAGAAGCCCTATGATCTGATCCATGCCCACCACCCGATTGCAGGACTCGCGATGAAAACGGTTTTCCCGGATACACCCCTCATTCAGACGATTCACTCCAGTTATGAACGAGAATTAATTCTTAATGGACGTATTGAAACGGATGGACCAGAACATCGATTCCTGCTTGCGATATATGGTGAGCTGGAGCACCAGGCAGAGCGCCTCTTGACGGTGTCGGATTCGTTCCGTCGTTATCTGGCTCCCTATGTGAAGGAATCGGATGTCATCGGTGTGATCCCCAATGGATTCGATGAGAAGCGGTTTAAGCCAATTCCACATGATAATGCCATACCACAGCTGGTCACGGTATGTCGGCTTGTTCCGGCAAAAGGACTGGATATTCTTTTCAAAGCCTGCGCGGAACTGAAGGGCCGAGGTCATGATTATGTGTTACACATTATTGGAGACGGACCGATTCGTCCTGATCTGGAAGAATTGGCGCAGCGGTTAGGAATCTATAATGAGACCATCTTCTATGGTTATACACTGCACCCTGAGGAATTCATGCCATTCTTTGATATTTTTGTACTTCCTTCACGGGCAGAAGCATTTGGTTCCGTCTTTGCTGAAGCGGCACTGAGTTGTCTTGCCCTTGTGGGTACGGATGTAGGGGGTATACCGGAACAGATTGAGAACGGTAGCAACGGGTTGCTTGTACCGGCAGAAGATCCTTCTGCGCTGGCTGAAGCTCTTGAAAAAGTGATGCTGGACCCGGCTTACCGTTATGAACTTGCACGTTCGGCGTGTGAAAAAGCCAAAACACATTACTCGCTCGGCAGATCGGTGAATGAGCTGAAAAAGATGTACCTACAGTTCCCTAGCCAAGCTTAAAACGGAGAGCAAAAAGTGCAAGCCGCTGTGCTAAACAGCGGCTGTTTGTCATGTTTAAGGAAAATAATAAGCGCGATGACTTATGGTCATGAACCAAATGATGCTCATATTCATGAAATACATAACCGTAAAGTTTATGTATTGTTGCGTCCACGAAAGGCGCCCCAGCGGTTGAGCACCAATTTGGCAGCCCAGATTAGTGCCATACTTCCGAAGATAGGGTACAGAATGGATAGCAGAGAACTGAATCCAAACTGACTGAGTGAGTAACACAACAGCATAATGGTTAATGTAATGAAACGGGGATGCACGCGTATATGTTGTCTGAGTTGTAAGGTCATTCCATAGATATCGGCTACAAAAGTACTGAATATTTCCATGAAAATAAGGGATACATATACAGATTGCACTGCCCATCCAAGTTGAAAAGCAATGCTGCCCATCGGGATCTCGAATTGGATGATACCGGGCATCTGTGCTGACATGGCAAAGTGAGCTGCCATCAGCATGAAGCCTACGCCAATGCCTCCCAGCACGCCGCCCCACTTCAGCACACTGCGACTGCGGATCTGGTTACCTACAGGCACAAGAACGGCTTGAGCCAACACGAGATTGAATGAAGTGTACAGCAGTGGAGACAACCACACCTGAATGGGGTTTGAGTCTGTCGTCAGTGTGATGAATCGGGAAGCACCTGGATGATGGAGTGTGCTGGTAATCATGAGCAGGGATAACAGGAGCATCATGGGCACTACGATGCTATTCATTTGAAGGATGGCCTGAATGCCCCGACCAAGAAGCAGATAAGTCCCTACAAGTGTGACAATCAGACCCGTCTGATAATGTAAACCCAGATGTTCGACAAAAACGGAACCTGCTCCGGCGAGCATAACACTGTTCACGCCAATAAGAATGAGAAGGGTCACCCAGGTGATCCATTTGCCTGCCTTGTGGCCGAATAAATGTTTGTTCAGATCCTCATAAGAGCGGGAACCGGTATCGTGAGCAATCAGCATCATTTTGGTACCTAACCAGACAAAGAGCATGGTGGATAAGCCTATGGTGATGGTGGCCCATTTGCCATACTGGGTAAAAAACTGCAATATTTCCTGCCCTGTGGCGAAGCCGGCTCCGACAACCGTTCCGATGTATGTAAATGCGATCTGCAGCACCCGAAATGCCTGTTTCATGTGTTTCCCCTCTCAGGCCCCTGTATAGTTTGGACATGCGGGTACCATGGTACAAGGTATGCTTGACCCACGAAAGACATGACAATCGATAGCAAGCTCTGGCCGGAATTACATCTTAAGGACAGCCCTCGGGCAATTTCGCTTGAACTTATAGATAGATATATGATACTTTTACCTCATAGGATAGGCTTGGGAGGTCAAATCATGGAAGTATTAAAACAACGAATTTTACAAGAAGGTGTTGTCATCTCGGATCAGGTATTGAAGCTGGATGGTCTGTTGAACCACCAGATTGATCCTGCATTGACGATGGAGATGGGACGGGAGTTTGCTGCACGGTTTCGTGAAAGTGGAGTAACTCGGGTAATTACGGTAGAATCCTCAGGGATTCCCGTTGCTTTTGCCGCAGCTCATGAACTTGGGGTGCCGCTTGTATTCGCCCGTCGCAAAAAAACGCTTCTGGCTGATCCTGATGCCTACTGTGAACGTGTACCGTCCTTTACCAAAGGAATCGTAACAGACATTATGGTATCCCGCGAGTTCATTCATGAGAATGACCGTATTCTGTTCATTGATGATATCATCGCCAATGGAGATGCCGCTCGTGGAGTCATTAAGATTATTGAGCGTTCCGGGGCGGAACTCGTCGGATTCGGCGTTGTGGTCGAGAAAAGTTTTCAGGCAGGGGCACGCACGATTCGTGAACAGGGTATTCCGGTGGAAGCCTTGGTACGTATTCGTTCCCTGAACGATGGAACAGTACAATTTGACGATAACGAAATGTGACATTTTAAAGGAATAGGGCCTATTTTTTGAACTATGCCTTTGCATGACCGCGGATTTCATTTATAATGGGGTTATGTTAGGGAGAGGAGGCAACACCATGGGGAACCAACCGGCAACAGAACAATTTTTTATTGATAAGCTGGCGGAATCGAAAGTTCATTTTGAACGTGCCCTGGATTGTAAACATACGGAATTCGATGACCTTTATCCCTATATGATTGAACATCCTCAATTTTTCTGGTACAAACGCTATGTTGCCTGGTCAGAATTACTGACGATTGTAGGCTTGTGCGAAGAGTTGTCCTTCTCTTGGAAAGAACAATTTACACCGCATCAAGTGGAGTACCTTGAAGAACGTGTGATGTCCGCCAAAGTGCTTGATTTTTGGTTCGAGAAGAACGACAGCAAAGAGCACGCGCAGCGGTAACTCTCAGTCGGGACATAATTTCGAATGACATGACAGTCCAATACAGTCACGTGAGACCTAAATGACATTTCATTTAGGTCTCTTTTTGTAAATAAATTTGGAATATAGGAGCCATGAACATGATTAGTGATACAGAATTGGACGCCCTGCGTCTGTCAGGTGAGAAAGTAAGAGTAGTACGGGACGAACTGGAATCAAACGATGTAACGGGGATTGTGGTTGCCTGGGATGGCGAGCAGGTCCTTATCCGTCGTCAGAATCGACGTGTCGTTAAGCTGGATCGAGGTTACCGATATCAGCTGTTCAGCGAGCCGCGCCAGAGTGCACTTAGTGAGTAACCACTTATAGTCACGGCAGAGCCATGAACGTTTAATTGTTTGGAATTACCATGATTTCTTGGCATAATTGGCTCACTCGGGAGAGAAGATAGGTACAGTGAGGATAATCTGTAACTATAGCCGAGAGGGTGTGCTACAAGCCATGACATTGATGAATGATAAAGTTCATGCCTACAAGGATCAGATTGGAGCATTAAGCGATGTGCTGCCAGGAGTGGTGAAGTCGTATCATGAGTTTACTGGAGAATGTTTTCAGCCTGGCGTGATTGATGCGAAGACAAAACAGCTGATTGCGCTCGGCATTGGATTGTTCGCCAACAATGAGGTATGTACCTTCTACCATGTAGAAGAAGCCCGTGCCAAGGGCGCTACAGATCAGGAGATCATGGAGACCGTTGCCGTCGCCGGAGCTGTTGGAGGCGGACATGCCCTGTCTCAGGGCGCGATGCGAGTGCAAAAGGCATTGCATTAAGTCTAGGTAAAGGGTAGTAGTATTAGTCCATAAATGTCTAGACAAACAAAAGAGGAGGTTCCGGGTGATCCGGAGCCTCCTCTTTCTATATCATACCTACATTTTACCCAACATTTTATCGTACATAAACTGTCCAGTTACCCGACGTGCGGTCACGTAACGATCATTGAAGTATGGATTCGATAACTTAGTAATGCTTACGCCTTTACTACTGGAGGCATGTGCGAATTGTCCGCCGCCAATATATACACCTGTATGTGAAATGCCTTTGCCCATCGTATTGAAGAACACCAGATCACCTGTGCGAATGTTACTTTTGGATACCGGAGTACCTGCTTTGGCTTGCTGCTGCGAAGTACGTGGCAATTCAATGCTGTATTTGTTGAAAAGATATCTCATAAACCCGGAACAGTCGAAGCCGGCTACAGTCGTGCCACCCCACTTGTAAGGTATACCTGTCATGTTGTTCACTACGGAGTTGATACTGCTTGCCTCTGTGCTTGTAGCCCCGGATGTAAATAGTACAGCTGCTCCAAAAATGGAGATAATCAGTTTTTTCAAAATCAATGTTCTCCCTTCGATGCCTACGGAGTTAGCTAAGGGTTCGGTAGAAGGTTCCCTATATTTCCTATGTATAAGAATAATTCACCCAAAATGGTTCCCCCGTTTTCAAACATGAAACTCGGCAATGAATAATTAAGTTTTTGTAACTATTTGAAACTATATTGCATAAATGCGTAATTGTCAAACCCATTTAAACCCCTTCGTAATACCTCAATGTTAGCGGAATTACGGTTTTTATATGAAAGCAGGGATCAAGTTTGGGTATCATTCATGACAAAAACGTCATTATTGATTCGCTTAAGACGATTTTGGACAAATAAATAGGTTTGTCATGAGTTAAAAGAACTATTCCGTAATGTTCAATTTAAGAGATTATATTCATTAAGTTGCATATATTGACAAAAATCGATTTTTTGCATATTATCTTCTTATCCGATCCACATATTGGATGAAAATTGATTTTATTGTGTTATAAATTCAAATAAAGGAGGTTAAGGGACTAGTATCATAAGTAAGGTAGAAGTGGGAGATTTATAAAAACAAACATAGGAGAGTGTTATCTTTGAAAGCAAAAAAAATAGTTACTTTTATTCTGGCATGCACGATGGTCTTCTCAGCAGTTGGAATGGCGGTTCTTCCTGTAACAACGGTGTCAGCTGCTGATGCAACAGGTACGACAGCAAGTATTTCTGATATTCTGAAGAACCAGCGGCCAGATGGAGGTTGGAGAAAAGACTATAAACAAACAAGTGGAGAATGGGCGAAGTCCACCATTGACAACAAGGCTACATACTCAGAAATTAGAAGATTGGCGAAGGAATTCAAAAAGACCAATGATCCGCGTTATTCCACAGCTGCAATCAAAGGAATTAACTTTTTGATCAACATGCAGTATTCAAACGGCGGATGGCCACAAGTCTACCAAAGCTCGGGATATCACAAACACATCACTTACAATGATGATGCGATGATTAATGTAATGATTATGCTGGATGAAGTAGCAACCCGCAAAGGTGACTTCTCGTTTATCGACAGCACACTTGCTAACCGTAGTAAAAATTCAGTTGCCAAAGGTGTGGATGCGATTCTGAATACACAGGTCGTTGCAGGCGGTAAACTGACAGTATGGGGACAACAACATGATTCCAGTTCCCTTAAACCGGCAAGCGCAAGAATCTATGAAGTACCCTCGTTGACGGCTGGAGAGAGTGTAACGATTGTTAAATTCCTCAAAACCAGACCTGCTAACGCTAAAATTACAGCATCCATTAAAGCAGCTGAGGCTTGGTTTAACAAAGTGAAAATTACGGGCTACAAGTATGAAAGAGCAAACGGAGACAGTAAAATTATCGCTGATTCCAAAGCTGCACCGATCTGGGCTCGCTTCTATGAAGTGGGAACGGATAAACCGATCTTTATTGGTCGTGACGGGGTAGTTAGATACAAATTAAGTGATATTGATAAAGAAAGAAGAGGCGGTTATGCATGGTATGGCAACTGGCCTTCCAAGCTGTAATTCGTAATAAGCCTCAGGTTTCATAGAGTTAATCCCTAGTAACGATAAGTAAAGCCCGAACCAGACATGGACGTCTGGTTCGGGCTTTACTGTTATTATTTTCAGTGTTGACACGATAGATTGCACATGATATATTATTTCTTGTCGCCGAGATGCATATCACGGAGATACATATTATGCGGTCGTGGCGGAATTGGCAGACGCGCACGGTTCAGGTCCGTGTGGGCTAACCCCCGTGGAGGTTCGAGTCCTCTCGACCGCATCGAAAAAAAGGTTCCTCGTTAGGCTAACGCCTTCGAGGAACCTTTTTGTTTGTACATAAACAACTTGTATCGTCAAATGAGTTACTGAGCGGACACCTGGATACTATCGATATTCGGACCTTCAGTACCGGTCGTGACTACTTTAATGGTATTGGTTCCCGAGTTCATGGGTACTTGAATTGTTTTTTCACCCCAGGTGGACCAGCTTCCCGTTGCAGAAAATGGGGTATTGCTGATCACTTTGGTCCCATTCACGAAAACATCAAGGTTACGGGTGCCACTTTCCAACGCATAACGAAACTTTACGTTCTTGGTGCCGCTTGTCGCATTGTTGATGTTATTCCATTGAATGCCCGAGTTCGTCAGAGCATTAAAATTAACATACCCTGATCCTGTGTAGCCAGGATAGATCGTCTCAATTGCAGCATCGGAGAGAGTTGTTCCTGTCTCTGCTTCATACGTCGTGCCACTACCTGTATTGCCACCACCACTGCCCGTAATATTAGCAACAAACGTGGTCACACTTTGAGCAGGGAGCTGTGCAGTAAAGGCTGCATTGGACAACGTAATTGGTGCTCCGCTTGCCAGATTACGACTACTATCGGTTACCCATGAGGATACTGTGGAAGCATTACCGTTTTGCAAAACAAATTTCTGACTCGTTGCAGAAGTGCTTCGGTTAATCGCCACAATGACAACTTTGTTATCCCCCTTGTAGGCAGAAACAAATGTGTTCGTATCCGGGTTCTTGGTGGCATCTACTCTAAGATAGCCTGGACGTACAAATTTGGAGAAGTGAGCCATATTATAACCGCGTTTGCTAATCGTTCCGTCCTCTTTCATCGGACCATACTGTCTGCGGATGTACCACCATACATAAGCCTGGAAATCCCCTTCGACCATAGCGCTGTGCATGTGATAGGAAACGTCAAGCGCTTCGGGCCAGCGGTCTGAGGAGTTACTATCGCTATTCGGATAATAGACTTCAGTCATCCAGAGTTCTTTACCGGCTCCTTTTTGCTTGAAGAGTGGATATGCGAAATCTTTGATCTGTGTCCCGTATGTGTGTGCCCCCAGAATGTCCATATTAGCGAGCGCCTGCGGGTCATTCAGAATTGGGTCAGATATGTTTTTGAGATACTGGAAGGACTCGGGTGCCATCACTTTTGTACCTTGAATGGAGCCTGCATTCTCTTTCATAAAACGAAGGATTTCCTGAGGTGTCCACCAGGTCCAGTCATGTGCGTAGTCCGGCTCATTTTGTACCGAAATGGCATACAGGTCCACGCCGTTATTTTTCATGTAGGTTACAAAGTCATTAAGATGCTGTGCATATGCAGTATACTTGTCGTATTTTAGGCGTTTGGCATTGGTATCTCCATTGCGGTTAAAGGTTTCAACCATGTCGCTCGGAGGATTCCATGGGGATGCAAATACGATAGCACCCTTTTCAATAGCACGTTTGGCTGTGGCAACCTCACGAGACCAGTTATTTCGGTCTGGATCGACGTAGATTCTGAGTACAGAAAAGCCTAACTGGTTCTGATCATTGCCAAAAGCAGTTTCTCGTTGCGCGGCAGTCAAGTCACCGATCCATGCCGGATGGTTGATACCACCAAAACCGCGAATGAGCTGTTTTTCAGAAGATAAATTAATGGTGGCATCACTTGCTGCCGAAACTTGTGTAGGACTAAGCATGAGGGGCAGAGCTGTTAAGCAGGCCAAAAAAACGTTAATCGTCTTTTTTAATTTGAATTTCACTACTTTCATCCTCCTCTAATAACCAATAGTAGAATAGCTGATGGTCTGGTATTTAATTTATGTAAACCCTTTCAAAACCTCCTTCCATAAATCATAGGAAAGATATACAGCACTGTAGCTTCTTTCATTTGTTGATTCTACTAAATTATTCCTAAACTGAAAACCTGACAAATTACAGTGTTTTTTCTAAATAATATCTATTTTGATGCACATAAGAAGTGGAGTTATCCAACGGAGGCATGTTGATATTTAAGGAAGGCTTTGGCTTACATATAACTCCCTTCATTATCAAACAATGAGAACACAGATCTACGGGGAGGGAATCATGATGAAGGAAAAGAGAAAGCATTATCGATTTTTGGCCATTTGCATGACATTTTTGGTTGTGATCTACGTTGGTGTTTCGGCAGGAGGGTCTGCAGCCGCAGCTTCTGAGTCCCCATCGAATCATAAACGGATGGCGATTATTATTGATGACGTCGGTAATGACATGAAGGGAACAGCAGAGATCCTGGCGATACCAGTTAAACTGACGGTAGCGGTGATGCCTTTTTTGCCAACAACGAAGAAAGATGCGATAGCTGCACATGAAAAGGGAATGGATGTGATCGTGCACATGCCCATGGAACCCAAGAAAGGAAGACCTGAGTGGCTGGGCCCGGGTGCAATCACATCCAATCTAACGGATGAAGAAGTACGGGAACGCGTGGAGAAAGCGATTGATGATGTACCCCACGCCATTGGCATGAACAATCATATGGGTTCTAAAATCACTTCCGACAAACGCATCATGTCAATTGTGCTCGACGTTTGCAAGGAGAGGGGCCTCTTTTTTGTAGACAGCCGTACAAATTTTCGCTCCGTGGTGGGGGAACTTGCGATATCCAAAAATATGCCACCTGTAGGGAATGACGTTTTTCTGGATGATCAAAACTCCAAGCAGCACATTCGCAAGCAAATGGATCTGGCAGCTCAGCATGCAATCGACAAGGATCGTTGTGTTGTCATTGGTCATGTTGGCCATACGGGGTTAAACACATCTGCTGTGGTTCGAGAATCAGTCTCCCGTCTTAAGGGTCAGGTTGAGTTTGTAGGTATTGGTGATCTGGTGCGCGAAGTGTGGAACTGGCATGCTGCCCCTACACTACCGACAGGTAATAAATAATGCCATTGGCAATGGATTGGGCAATTCGTTTTTGCTCAGCGGGATCACTCATTCTGGCTCGATCTGCCGCATTACTCAAAAATCCAGTTTCGACGATGACGGCAGGTTGCTTCACGTAATTCAATAAATAAAAGGGCTTGCCCCATACTACCCCATGCCCAGTCCGATACAATTCGTTCATGGCGTTCTGAATGGATTGGGCTAGCAAGTAACTTCTGCCTTCTTTCTGGTGCAGCACCACCGGTCCGTGTGCAGATGCTCTGGGACTCCAGTTTGCATGAATGCTGACCACGATATCTGTACTCACTTCTTCGCTGAGGCTCTTACGTTGGGCAAGATCCCTAGTATGACGGGAGCGGCTGTTCAGCCAGCGGTTCTCATCACTAAGTGCATAATCCCCAAGTCGGTTGATGATAACGGCATAACCTTTGCTGCGAAGCAGGAGATACACCTTTTGGCTAATGGCGAGGTTAATATCTTTTTCCAGCACACCTTGGGCTGACGTACCACCGTCAATTCCTCCATGGCCTACGTCGAGCAGGATAACCGGTGCTGCAAAGGCATGATGGCTGGAACGATAAGCATCTCCATCGGTCACCGGTAGCATGGATGGACTATTCTGGGACGGAGTGGACTGAGCTGAACTTTGAGATACGGGAGAATCAAGATAGGCTGCTTGTCCATAAGCGACATCGAGCAGGATGGGAAGGCAATGGAAGCTGATTAGCAACGCCACCGAAGCGGTCAGCAGCTTATACATGGGAATACACACTCCTTCATGAAATAGGTATCAGATGCAGATTAATGACTGTATGGATACCTTTGGCATTAGACTGTGCATTCTGAGGGTTTTCATACTCCTTTCAACAAAAAAATGTTTAACCATTGCACATCCTGCACACAATAGAACTATCGTAAGCTCCGTGATTGAGCAGGAGCGGAGGAGGCAGAGGTTATGGCCAAAAGTGATGAGTTGGTAAAATACATTACGCAGCGTGTTGTTCATTATATCGATACACCCAAGGATGAGCGGAAAGGTCGCGCCAAAAAGAAAGAGCCGTGGGCAATGAAATGGTTCGGTATGATTCCGTTTGCTGTATCCCTGTGGGTGGGGAAAAAGGAAAAAGCGTTGGAGTCACAGTCTCATAAACGAAGTTCTTCGGGCAAAGGGTGACTACCGCTAACCTGATTTCGCTGATGTAAACCAAAAGAAAGACGCAGTCCCTTTGAAATATGGGAAGGCGTCTTATTTGTTGTGTCTTAAGAGTTTATAATCAAGGCTCCACGATGTAAAAATGACCATCTTGTTGCAATGTGCTCAAAGGCACAAAGCGTTGAATGGACGTATTGCCGCCAATTGCTACATACGGAATGGACTCTAAATCCTGATCTCTATGCCATACCTGATAACCGCTAATAGGCAAAGGACCGCCGTACATGACATTATGTTTATCCGCTGAGAAAACAATCTCTTGATTCTTTTCATGCTGTATCATATCTTGTACACGGTCCGTAGCAACAGGCTTGGATGTAATCCACAACAAGTTGTCATCCGGATCGAATACAGGTCTCAGATGAAGTGGATCGACTGCTAAAGATGAAGTTGTGGATAAATTAGTTATGCTGGCAGAGACCTGTTTGAAGTCAGTCTCCAGCCGATTCAGGAACTCTGACGGTAATACATCTCCGTTCGTAGCATCAATATAAAGTGCGGGATGATTCAGTTGTTCGACTTTCCAATAAGCCAGCAGGGGAAGAGCATAACGAAGATGAAGCTCTCCTCCGCTAGCAAGTAACATCTCAAGGTTGACATGTTGTCGATCCAAGACTTGTCCAAGAAGTTCATTGTTGTACGGTGAGGATTCTCCTTGACCATATTCACTAAGCAGCAGCTGTCCCTGTTCTGTGGTGGTAATAATCATATATCCGATCGGTTTGCCTTCAAACTCAGCATGCACGAGCCAGCTATGTGTACCCGGACCCAGAGGGTAGAAGTCCAGTTCGGCGTTCTTCCAATGTGCTTCGGCGTTAGCCGTACCCAGTGCAACAGCTTGTTGCTCTGCAAACCGTTGTACAGCAGCGGGAGCTAATTTGTCATTCTCAAAGGCAAGATGTTCGGGACTGTCCCCTGTTGATGATGCGAGCACGAGTGAGGTGTTTTTTTGTTGTTCAGCATTTGCAATCGACCAAAAGGAGAAAAGGGCAACACAACCGAGTACGCCCAAGGTCATACAAGTTGTTCTCCGAACGCTGTTCCATCTCATATGAAAGAATCGTTTCAAGTTAACACCTTCTTTTCCATTATCCATTGCCTGAGTGGTCCTAATTTCATTCTAGGGGACAGGCTATGCAAAGGTTGCTGCAACCTGTCGGGCGTCTGATCATAAATAAACACTACTTTTGCCAGCATTTGCAGGAAAAGTAGTGTCTTCGTCTATCTTTCGTCTATCTTAAGTGAAACATGCCGCTACTAATTGCAGTCACTTTCACTTTGGGTTCATATTGCCAGATCATCTCGGATCGGCGGGTCTCATATTGCAGTTTCATGGCTTCACGATCGATAACCGCCTGTTTCGCTTTCTCTTCTTCGGTATCTGTCTCGGTGTCGATCTGTACTGCGGCCTCTGCCGCAAGTTCTACATCTGCTCCAATGGGTTCAGCGTGAGTTATTCCAATAACGGGTCTCATTGGTACAGGTGTCGTGCGATCAGAATGACCAGTCTCCGTGCCGGAGGTTAAGTTATCCGTTAACTCTACTTCAGGCATATCTTCCCGGAGTACCGCTTCATAGTATGTGTCCAACACATCCAGCTCCAGATCAAGTCGCTCTTGGGCTTTCTCTGCCCAGCTGTAATCGAGTTTTTGCAAGCGGTTCGTCAAATGAGTTTCCAAAGCAGCTCCGGCATCGGATAACGAAACTTTAGCTGTCTGCACATGCATGTTCTCTGCAAGCCTCGGACTGAGGTCACGTCGATTCAGCTTGGTGCCGAATTTCTCTATAATTTCACCTGAGCGAAGGGAGATGCCGAGAAAATGCAGTTCCTCCCGTTTCAAGTCACAGGCGAATTCCACCTTGAAACAGACACCGAGCCAAGGCTCATATACGGCTGGCGCTGTAGCGCGCAATTGCCGTTTGGCTGCCTGTTCGAACAGATTCACGAAGGCACCGCCTTCACGGGCTGCGCCGAAAATCTGTTGTAGTCTGCGACTGCCGTACACCACATCTTCACGCAATATACGTCCTGGCCCCAGCTGGGGCAGAGATGGCGTGATGCCGAAGTAACGCCCCAGAATGGTATCCTTCGGTGGCTCACCTGGAGTGTTCCCGTTGGTTACGCCATTCGTTCCCGCAGGGTCAGGTACAACCGGAGGTGATGATTGCGCTGCTTTGGCTTCTGCTGCTTCAATGGCCTGCTGATAGCTGTCGGGATCGAATATAAATGTGAAAGACATGGTCTCAGCTGGTGCTCCGGTTCGCTCCACAAACCCCCAATAATAGGGGCGGTTCGTCAACGCTTTGTCCGCCTCAGGCGAGAGTTTGACCGTCACATGGGCAGGGGAACGCTCCATAATCTGACAATCCAGTGATTCCAGATAGGTGAGAACATAAGCCTGCACTTCATGGGGGGACATGGTCATGGATTAGCTACCTCCTTTGCGAAGATCCAACCCGGACACAGTAGGGCCCTCATCCGCGACTTCACGCTGAATGGAGCTCAGCGATTGCCCAAGTGAATCCACTTTGCGGCGAATATCTTCTTCGTTTTGTGATTCAAGCATGATTTTGTACAAACTTTTCTCAATAGACTCCTTCTTCTCCAGCCGTTCCAGAATGACATCCAGCCCGCCGATCACCATCTCGAACATATTGATCTTCTCATGCAGCAGATTCAAAATATGTTCCTCGATGGTTCCGGTTGTGGACAGGTTGAAAATGTTCACGTCATTCTGCTGTCCCAGCCGATGCACCCGACCGATTCGCTGCTCTACCCGCATGGGGTTCCAAGGCAGATCGAAGTTGATCATATGATGGCAAAATTGCAGATTAATGCCTTCACCACCCGCTTCGGTTGCAATCATGGCCTGCACACGCCCGCGGAAGAGGTCCATCATCCAGTCTTTTTTGCCCCGATTCATGCCACCCCGATAGGGGACAGCCGTAAGCCCGTTGTTGCGGAAATAGTTCAGCAGATACTCCTGCGTGGCCCGGTATTCAGTGAAGATAATTACTTTTTCATTCATGTTCCGAACCAGTTCCATCGTTTTCTCCGCTTTGGTATTCTCCTTGATCGCTTTAATATGGGCAACGAGTTCCCAAATCTTGTCCCGAAGGGGAGAGTCCAGCGGAAGTTTCTTCGACAGATTAACCAGTGTTACGAATACAGCATCCCGACTGCTGCACACTTCCCGCTGTAATGTAACAAGGGAAAGCATGCTGCTCAAGTTGCCGCCGGCTTCCTGGTACTGGTCTTTAACAAAGGAAGTCACGCCATCATATAGCGCCTGTTCTTCGGGCGACAGTTGCAGATTCACATTGGAGACGTTCCGTTTGGTAAATTGGACGGGGCCTTCGCCGCGGCGGTTACGAATCATGACTTTGGATAACTCGTTCTTAAGCTGCTCCTGATTTTTCGGAACCCGTTTGTCAACGACAAAGTTGGCTGCAAAATCACCCTGACGACCTAGTTGACCCGGCTTCAGCAGGTTGATCAGATTGAACAACTCACTCATATCGTTCTGCACAGGTGTAGCTGTGAGCAGCAGACAATACTTTTTGCGCAATTTCAGCATGAATTGATAGTTGGTTGTTTTCTTGTTTTTGAGCTTATGAGCCTCATCAATAATAATCATGTCGTAATCGGTATTCAGCAGCATATCTTTATGCGGATCACGTTTGGCTGTATCCATGGAAGCAACAACCACTTCATTCTGCCAGGAATAGGCCTTTTTCTGGGCAATGGCAGGGATTCCGAATTTCGAATTCAACTCCCGTACCCATTGCAATACAAGAGAGGCTGGTACGAGAATGAGTACCTTGGATACGAGACCCCGAACCATATATTCTTTCAGAATGAGGCCGGCTTCAATGGTTTTGCCCAGACCTACCTCATCGGCAAGAATGGCCCGGCCTGACATTTCAAATAATACTCTGCGTGCAGTGTCCATCTGGTGAGGGAGTGGGGTAAGGCCTTGTAGATGCTTCAAACATTGGATCTCGTCAAAATTGGGAATCAGGTTGGTCTCTTCGGCTTGAATACCGAGTTGAAAGAGTCGGTAATCCCCCCAAGGACCTCCTTTATCCAGTCGTGATTCCAACTGATTGATCCAGCTCCGATCAAATTCCAGCGGAACGGGCAGCTCGGCTACAGGTTGATTTGTGTGGTGCGGGTTTTTCCGGTTCATGTTGCTTCCTCCCCTGCCATACGTGATGACGTTTTATTCGTAGGTAATAGTATGGACGAATGAGAGTCAGTTCATAACTCAACCTTCCGATCGCTGTTATCCCCAGGTTTTTTCTGTCCCAAAAAATTCACAGATTTTGTATGCGTGAGTTTGAGGGTGTGTGAAGAAACTTGTCTGAGCATGGGGAGTCTATGAAGATGGACTATGATAAAAGTCGCATGGAAAATCAATATATGGTGTAATATACTTAATTCATATCACTATATGTGGTGTTTTATCATATTTTAGTTGTATAGTGAAAAAGGAGCTTTATTCTGGGGAGGTTGAACGTAGCGATGAAATCGAACCAACGATCGTACCAATTAGAAGGACTCAGCGAAAAAATATTTCTGGACAGATACGCCTGGAAGGACGCTGATTCGAATCATGCCAAGGTCGGGGATGTTGTATTGGTATTAACGAAGGATGATCCCAAGTTCCCAACCAAGGAAGTGGGCGAAATCATAGAACGTAAGGGTCAGCTTGTAAAGGTAAGGACTCGAAGCGGAGAGATCATCGAGACAAACGTGGAGAAATTGACACTCAACATAGAAAAAACTCCGGAAGAGATGTGGAACCGTCTTGCCAAAGCGATGGCTTCTGTCGAATCCACAGCCGATCAGCGGGCAACGTGGGAGTCCAAGTTCCGCTCTGTGTTGGAAGATTGGAAGTTAGTACCCGGAGGCCGCATTGCTGCGGGTGCGGGAGCAAGCGATGAGCTGACACTCTTCAATTGTTATGTCATCCCGTCTCCGCAAGACAGTCGGAGTGGCATTATGAGAACCTTGACCGAGATGACGGAGATTATGGCACGTGGGGGAGGTGTTGGCATTAATTTGTCCTCTTTGCGTCCTCGCCGAGCGGTGGTGAAAGGTGTCAACGGATCATCCAGCGGTTCCGTATCGTGGGGCGGATTGTTCAGTTATACGACTGGACTGATTGAACAGGGTGGAAGCCGCCGGGGTGCGCTCATGCTCATGATGAATGACTGGCATCCGGATGTGCTTGATTTTATTACCGTGAAACAAACGATGGGGCAGGTGACCAATGCCAATCTGTCTGTATGTGTGAGCAACGCATTTATGGAGGCTGTCAAGCAGGACGGAGATTGGGATTTGGTGTTCCCTGATACGAACGATCCGGACTATGACACCGAGTGGAATGGGGATATGCAGCAGTGGAAAGCGGCAGGTCATTCGGTCGTGCACTATCGGACGCTGAAGGCTCGCGAAATCTGGCATACCATTATTGAATCAGCATGGAAATCGGCAGAGCCTGGTGTGGTATTCATGGAGTACTACAACCAGATGTCCAACAGTTGGTACTTTAATCCGATCATCTGTACTAATCCTTGTTTTCATCCAAAGACCAGAATTACAACTGAATACGGCCTTATAACAATAGAAGAACTATATAACCGGACAGCAGGCAAATCATTTCTAGTTGGAACAGATCATCGTCTTGTTGAGCAGGCAAAGATTGTAGGTGGCAGATCATATGAAATTCCGGGATTGCATATGAGAACAGCAAGCGTTTATCCAACCGGAATAAAAGAGACGTTAACAGTTCACCTTCAAAATGGATTGGAAATTAACGTGACATCTGATCATCAGTTATATACTGATTCAGGTTGGAAACAAGCTAAAGACTTGACTTTGGAAGACTATATCTATATCCAATCAGCCGAGGGAGCTTTTGCCAATGAAGATCAGCTAGGAGAGGAATGGGGACTTTTCCTGGGATGGTTAACCGGAGATGGTTGGGTCTCTAAGCGTGGTGAAGTTGGTATGGTTTTTGGTGCAGAGGATGAGGAAGTTATTCCACAGTTGATTGATGCTGGAGAAAAAATATCAGGCGTAAGAGCAAAAGTGTATCAAAGAACGAATGGAACAAAACAAGTGTATTGGTGGCGTAAAAAGCTGATTGAAGAAATTCTAAGATTAGGTGTGAAGGCAGTTAAAGGACCTGAGAAGGAAGTTCCAGAAATAATATTTACTTCTTCGAAGAAAACCATTACCGCTTTTTTACAGGCTTTATTTAGTGCGGATGGCACTGTATACGAAAGAGATGAGATGCATCGTACAGCAAGATTAACTTCATCTTCCAAGAAATTATTGCAGGGCGTTCAGCTACTTTTGCTGAATTATGGAATCAACAGCTCTATTTACGCACGCCCAAAGTCATCACAAGCCATGTTTAAATACACAACAAAAGATGGAGATCACAGGACATATTCCAGTAATGGTTTCTATGAATTGGTCGTGTCAGGGAACAACTTACTTACGTTTAAAGAGAAGATTGGTTTTAAATTTGTAACAAGAAAACAGCATGCTTTAGAACGAATCGCCAGACCATCTAGAAAATCAGAAAAGTTTATGTCGAAAGTCAAAACAATAGAAAAGGGAGAGCAAGTTACTGTATATGACATAACTGAGCCTGTGACTCACTCCCTGATTGCTGGTGGAATTGTTGCTCATAACTGCGGGGAACAAGGCTTGCCTGGCTGGGGTGTATGTAATCTGTCAGCGATCAATCTGTCCAAATTCTACGATGAGACGAATCATGATGTGGCATGGGATGAACTGGCGGAAACCACTCGGATCTCGGCTAGATTTTTGGACAATGTCATCGATGCAACACCGTATCATTTTGAGGAAAACAGACTGAATCAGCAGCGTGAACGCCGGGTGGGGCTTGGCACGATGGGACTGGCAGAGCTGATGATTAAGCTGCGTATTCGATACGGCAGTCCTGAATCTCTTGCATTTCTGGATAAACTGTATGGATTCATGGCGAAGGAGGCCTATCTGGCATCGGCAGAGATTGCAGCAGAGAAGGGAGCTTTCCCAGCTTTCGAAGCTGAACCGTATTTACAGAGTGGATTCATGAAAAACATGGTTGCGACGTACCCTGAAGTGGGAGAGGCCATTCGTAAACAGGGCATTCGAAATGTCACACTGATTACACAGGCGCCAACGGGAAGTACAGGTACGATGGTGGGCACCTCCACAGGTATTGAGCCGTATTTCGCCTTCAAGTATTTTCGTCAAAGCCGTCTAGGTTATGATGAACAGTTCGTACCGATTGCGCAAGATTGGCTGGATGAACATCCGGGTGAAGCATTACCAGACTATTATGTGACGGCGATGGATCTGTCGGCTGAGAATCACATCCGGGTGCAGGCTGCGATCCAGCAATGGGTGGATAGCTCAATCTCAAAGACGGCCAACTGTCCGGCTGATTTTACAGTGGAGGATACAGCTGAGCTGTACGAATTAGCCTTCGATCTTGGCTGCAAGGGAGTAACGATATACCGCGATGGTAGCAGGGATGTGCAGGTGTTGTCCACGTCGAAGAAGGAAGAGACCAAGATCGAAGATGAGAACACGGTGGAAGCAGGAGAGAAGAATGTCGTATCTGCAATAGATAACCCGAATAATATCGGAGGGCAGGCAGGTGTTGGATCTTTCACTAGCGAGGTTGATGGTGGGGCTCTTTCTTCCGATCAAACCTCTCCGTCTGCTAAAGTGTTGGATAAACAATATAGAAGCCGTCCTCAGGTACTGCGCGGTGCGACATACAAAATCAATACGCCATTCGGTATGGCTTACATTACGATCAATGATCTGGAGGGAACCCCGGGTGAAATTTTCCTGAACGTGGGCAAAGCAGGATCGGATGTGTTCGCGATGGCTGAGGCACTCGGTCGGGTATGCTCCCTGTTTCTGCGATACGGAGATCACGGGCACAAGGTTGAACTGTTGATCAAACATCTCAAGGGTATTGGCGGTTCGGGAGCGATCGGCTTCGGTGCCAAACGGGTGGAGTCGATTGCAGATGCAGTCGCCAAAGCATTGGAAAGTCATGTACAGAGCGATGTGCAGGAGAATGAAACTGGAGCATTACAAGAACAGAATCAAGTGGAGAGCACGTATCCAAAAGTGGAGGATCAGAAAACCTTTACCGAATCGAGAGATTTATGTCCTTCATGCGGCTCGGCATCCCTGATGAATGTGGAAGGTTGCAAAACATGCAGCAACTGTGGGTACAGTAAATGCAATTAAATATCTTTTGAAAAAAGTAAAAGAGAAAAGGCGTTCCATGGATCCATCATGAAGTCAGGAATGCCTTTTTGTGATTTAGCTAACTAACTTGGGTCCTAGGCAAGAAGAAGCAATTATGAGCAAAACTTTCAATCCGGTCTGACATAGGTTTATAATGGATATTGGCTGCTGAGCAAGTCGGCGGCCTTTTGCTATGAATTCAATTGTTTCAATCGATGTGTGCGTGGGTATGCTGGTTTGCGCAAGCGGGTCAGGTAATTTTAGCCACTCGATGAAAAGTACTATATTTAACGACAAAATTAGAGTATGATTTTACAGCTGTATGAGCTGGCAGGAAAGGTTACATCGGTTTAATCGTTTGTAACTATTACTGTAAAGTATGAGGCTTATTTCGAGCGTATAATGCTAAACGTGAACCCACGATTAATATAAAGAATGTCGTAATGATTAAAACTTAATGGATAGGCGAAACGTCTTCTTTAAGATTATAGAATTCACCCAGAATGTAGCATCATCGGATAGGGCTTCGATCAGAAGCTGTTCTTATGTTGTAAATGAAAGATGGAAGGTGCAATACGTATGTTAATGACAACCAGAACGATCAGGAGTTCCTTTATGCCCCCAACACCGATGTTGTTGACTCACAGTAACAAGGAGGGGCATGCATGTCACAATCGCCTAATAACAAGCGACATATGAACGGACTGGATGGCTTGCGAGCCATCGCTGTACTTGCGGTAATCGCGTATCATCTGAATTTGGATTTTATTCCGGGTGGACTGCTCGGTGTAGGGATATTCTTTGTTCTCTCAGGATATTTGATCACAGATATTCTCGTGTCACAGTGGCAGGAACATGGACGCATTTCTCTCGGCGATTTCTGGGTAAGGCGAGTAAGGCGTCTGCTTCCAGGCATGCTGACCATGACAGCTGTGGTGATGATCTGGCTAGCCTGTTCAGATCCATCCCGGCTCGCTGCGCTTCGTGGTGATATCGTATCGGGTGTATTATACATAAGTAATTGGTGGTATATCTTTCACAACGTTTCCTATTTCGAAAGTTTCGGCCCGCCATCACCCTTTGGACATTTCTGGTCACTGGCTGTGGAAGAGCAATTTTACCTCTTATGGCCTCTTCTACTGATCGCAGCAATCGTAGTGTTCAAAAGAAAGGGATGGCTGGTCGTCTTCATTGTTGTCGCAGCTGAATTGTCTGCTGGCGCAATGGCCATCATGTATAATCCGGATCTGGACCCGAGCCGTGTATATTATGGAACAGACACGCGAGCATTCGCACTGCTGGCAGGTGCTGCTCTTGCGGTGGTGTGGCCTAGTCGCAAGCTGTCGAACTCTCTGCCTGGCATGAACCGGCTTGTGCTCGATGTGTCGGGACTGGCTGCGCTCGCACTATTGATCTATATGATGCTGAATAGCAGTGAATATGATCCGTTTCTATATCAAGGGGGCATGGTGCTTCAGGCTATCGCAACGACGTTGCTGGTAGCCGTGTTGGCTCACCCATCGTCTTTTCTGGCACGTATTATTGGAGCGAAGCCACTACGCTGGATCGGAGAGCGATCCTACGGATTATATCTGTGGCATTATCCTGTCATTATTTTAACGAATCCCGCGGTGGATACGGGAGGAGCACATCCTGTGCGAATCATTTTACAGGTTGCTGCAACGGTTGTACTGGCCTCATTGTCTCTTAAATATATTGAAAACCCGATCCGATACAACGGGTTCCGTGATTCTTGGTCCCGTTTATGGGGAAGAGGGCGGTCATCGATCGGTATACGTAATGTGTGGTGGAAGCGGGCAGGTCTGTTGATGACGATTCTGCTGTTGTCTTATACGGTAACTCAGATGATGGTCTCCCATGCAGCGAATTCTGACTCCCATTCGGTATCAATGTCCAACACATTGAATGGAGAGAATTCCGTAGCAGAGGAACAGGGACAGGATGTTGTACCAGCGATTACAGCGACGTCAGGCTCTGGCCAAAAGAACGATGCTCATAGCCATAAACCGGAAGCAGGAACAAAAGATGATTCGGGGGAAAATGAGAAGCCGACAGGAGAGTCTACTCCAGAATCGAAACCTGACGACCAGAACGCTTTAGCAAATTCGGGCAAGGATGGTCAGTCTGATGACAAGACGTCTGATGACTCCGTGACTAACGAGAATGAGGCTCCGGACGACGCTGGAGTGAACCAATCCGATGGTACAGATGATGCACCTGATTCATCTCAGGAAGATGAAGACACGGCTCCTCCTGCCGAGGACGGCAAGGTTCATTATACGGTCATTGGAGATTCCGTGATTTTGG
Source organism: Paenibacillus sp. SZ31 (assembly GCF_012912005.1). Classification (GTDB taxonomy): domain Bacteria; phylum Bacillota; class Bacilli; order Paenibacillales; family Paenibacillaceae; genus Paenibacillus. Next base: position 344,737 of record NZ_JABBEA010000001.1, on the reverse strand, counting down.
ATGCTAAACCGTATCTGGAGCAGAGTATATCGGGAGTGCATGTGGACGGACATGTCGGCCGTCAGATGTGGCAGGCTGCCGATGTATTGGAAGGCTTGAAGCGAAACAACCAAATGGGCAGCAAAGTGGTGCTGGAGCTTGGAACAAATGGTTCTTTTAACTCCAAAAACTTGAATGCTGTGCTTGATTATCTGAAGGATGAGGATCATGTATATCTGGTTACTGTGCGCGTACCTCGTCCGTGGGAACGAACGGTGAACAGGGCTTTGAATGAGGCTGCATCCAAATACAGTAATGTCTCGCTGATTGACTGGAACAGTGCAAGTGAAGGACATGACGAATATTTCGAAAAAGACGGCGTGCATCTCACTACGCAAGGATCGGAAGCTTTTGCAGAACTGGTGAAGAACAGTATTCAATAATCACTAATCCATTTTCAATAAGAATTAGCACTTATACATTATATATGGCCTGGGTGTAAGCTGCCGATGGCTGCAACAAGAAAGAGCTCTCAATGGTGAGAGCTCTTTTTATATGTTACGAACAGTAAGTCAACAAAGTAAGTTCCAAATAGGGGAACCGATATTTTTCACCCCTGCATCCGTGGATCGTCACCTTACGGTATGATAGCGTTACCATTTACAATAAGTGTATTCAAATCGCCGAGGGGGATTATAGAGATGTTGAAAAAATGGCTTTCGGGTTTCCTGGCAATAGCGTTGTTCTCCATTATTCTTGCTGGCTGTGCTGGTGGGGACACTTCAGAAGGAGGCAGCGGCAATGACAAAGTAACCGTCACACTCTGGCACAACTGGACCGGACAGGATGCAAAGGCGGTTGCAATGCGCCAAATTATTGAAGATTTTCGCGCGGCGCATCCAGACATTGAAGTTGTGGATGAAGGCTTGCCAACAGATGGTCTCAAAACCCGGCTTCGCACGGTGGCAGCTGCCAACGAGATGCCAGATCTGTTCGTGATGTGGCCGGATGCCATGACGAAGGAATTCGTAAAAGGTGACCTGTTACAGCCCATTAATGCAGAGCTGGACGCGAAGCCGGAGTGGAAAGATAACTTTATCCCGAATGCACTGGATGGATATACCCTGGACGGGAACATCTACTCCGTGCCTATGAATCTGGCACCAAGTTCCTTCATTTATTATAACGAAGCACTTTTCAAACAGTACAACGTGAAAGTACCTGAGACGTGGGCGGAATTGGAACAGGCGATCGCCACATTTAATCAAAATAAAGTCATTCCCATGGCGCTTGGTAACAAGGCCAACTGGGTAGCGCAATCGACAATATTCAGTACACTGGCTGACCGGATCACCGGCACAGACTGGTTCCTGAAAGCGGCAGCACAAGAGGGTGCAAGCTTTACCGATCCACAATTTGTTGAAGCCTTGAATAAGATGCAGGAGCTTGGCAACACCAAAGCATTCCAGGATGGATTCAACAGTATTGACGAGACACAGATGATGCAGCTTTATTTCCAAGGTAAGGCAGCCATGGTCATGAACGGCGGATGGGCCTTGGCGAACCTGGTGAACAATGCACCTGAAGAAGTGTTGAATAACACCCATATTACGATTCTTCCTCCAGTGGACGGAGGTCAGGGTGAACCAAGAACAACATCTGGTGTTGTGGGAACCGGGTTGGGTGTAAGTAAGAAGCTGAGCGGTGCACAAAAAGAGGCAGCGATGGAGTTGTTCTACGCGCTGGCAGGACCTGACGGTCAGAAGGCCACATTGGATAGTAGCACATTGGTGAGTTACAAGATTGATCTGGACAAAACCAAGGCACATCCATTGTTCGTTGAATTATATGATCTGATGCAGGAAGTGAAGATTACACCGGTATACGATTCCAAGCTGGGATCGGCAACGGTTGAGGTTATTAATAATGCATTACAAGAGTTGCTTATGGGCGGCAAGGCCGAAGACATTGCGGCTAAGATTCAGGCGGCTCAAGCCAATGCTGTTAGTCAGTAACGATTCGTCAGAACCCCTTCCCGGCAGGGGAGGGGTTTTAGGTATGGCTGAGATAGTCAGTTGCAAGTTGGGAAAGGCATTCAGGGAGGGGAAGTGAACAGATGAACGCACTGCGAAGTCGACGTTTTATTATGCTGGGGCTGGCCCCGGCAGTCATCATTTATGCATTGTTTGTATTTGTACCGGTCGTGTGGTCAGCGTACTACGGGTTCTTCAATTGGTCCGGCATCGGGGCATCCAAATATATTGGTGTGGATAATTACATTGAGATCTGGCATGATCCTGTATTTTGGCGGGCACTGAAAAATAACGTTATTTTTGTGCTGGCATCTGTATTTGGGCAAATTCCGTTAGCGCTGATGTTGGCGGTCATCTTACACAAAAGCAATCCATTACAGCGGTTTTTGCGCTCAGCCGTATTTCTGCCAATGGTGTTATCCACGGTGGTCATCGGTATGATTTGGCAGTATATCTATCATCCACAGATCGGGATATTGAACTTTTTGCTGGATGCACTGGGGCTGGAGAGTTGGAAGCTGCAATGGCTATCCGATGACAAAATCGCGATATTCTCGTTGGTACCGCCGTTGCTCTGGAGCTTTGTCGGGTTGTATCTGATTATCTTTATCTCAGCTCTGCAAAATATTCCTGGCGAGATTCATGATGCTGCCAAAATAGACGGTGCTTCAGGAATTCGGAAGCTGGTCTCGGTCTCTTTGCCCATGATCTGGGGAACGGTTCAGGTTGCGATCATTCTATGTATTTCGGGTAGCCTCAAATCATTCGATCTGGTCTACATCATGACCAAGGGTGGTCCGGCGCATGCCACAGAACTACTCGCTACGTATATGTACAATTCCACCTTTACCACATACCGTTATGGCTTCGGAAGTGCCATCTCGACAACCATCGTACTGATCTCGCTTCTGCTGATCGGAACAAGCCAGTGGGTAACCAGTCGCAAACGAAAAGAGAACCATTAGAGAGGGGGAACTGACATGCGCGCAACACCTGTAACCATACCATCACCACGAAGTGGCTCGGATCATCCCATTCGACGTCTTCGCAGCGGAATTGTTTGGACGCTGCTGACGGTCTATGGTATTTTAACATTGTATCCGTTCTACTGGCTCGTGATTAGTGCGTTCAAAACGAATGAAGATTTCTATAGCAGGCCTTTTGGATTGCCGGAAAACTGGAACGTAGCCAATTTTGGCAATGCATGGGAAAGCTCCAAGCTAGGGACCGCTTTTGGAAATTCACTCATTGTATCGGTCGGATCATTAATTCTGACGCTGTTTATTGCAGCGCTTGCTTCATTCATCCTGGCCCGCTTCCAGTTTCGCTGGAAAGGGTTAATCATGACTTTCTTTGTCGTAGGCATGCTCATTCCGATTCATAGTACGCTTGTCCCTTTATTTATTCTGATGAAACAGATGTCCCTGCTGAATACGTACTGGGCATTAATTTTACCGTATACGGCCTTTGCCTTGCCTACGGCTATTTTCGTGCTTACTGCCTATCTAACGAGTGTTCCACGTGACATTGAAGAGGCGGCTTTTATTGATGGAACAGGACTATGGGGGCTATTTACCCGAATCATGCTGCCCATGTCTGTGCCTGCGTTGTCGACGGTTACGATCCTGAGTTTCCTGCATGCGTGGAATGACTTTTCATTTGCGCTTGTGTTCATCAACAAAACTGGATTGAAAACGCTACCGCTGGCGATTGCGAACTTTGCAGATGGATACCAGACGGATTACGGATTAACGCTTGCTGCCATGACCCTGTCGGTCATTCCAACCATTATTCTGTATCTTATATTCCAGGAACAGGTTATGAAAGGTATGACTGCCGGAGCAGTCAAAGGGTAAGCGAAAGCGCATCCAGAGGAGGAGAAACGTTTGGCACGTTGGCTCACATCTTCGTTACAAAGGAAGCTATCGGTCGTCGTGACGGCTTCAATGATTGTGCCATTGCTGGCCTTGGGCCTGTTCGCCTTTCTGATCTCTTCCCGCATCACAGAGCAAAAAACAAAGCTTTCCGGCATGGATACGCTGAAACAGGTAGAAGCAAATCTCCGTTATATGTTGCAGGATGCCGAGAACCTGTCTATTTTCCTGATTGGAGAACGGGACATCCAGCAGTATCTTAGCCACAATGAAGATCATGAGCTAGACCGGGTGGATATCCTGGGCAGGATGACCAATCTGGCGGCTTCCAAGAAGTATATTGCGAACATCGCCATATATCCAAGCCGATTCGATGCCACATTGTCTACGGCTACCTGGTATGAATCCAATAATTCAAGCTTATCTTATCCACCTGTACCGAGCGGAGAAGCGGTGAAAAAATGGACTGGAGTATATCCAGTTCAGAATTATGCAGGTATACAAAATGTGATCACATTGGTTCGACCGATCCGTAGTATCCATGATTATCGACCTATCGGATGGCTGGCGATCAGTCTGGATGAGAAGGCCATATCCAAAGGATGGGCTGCTCTGGGATTGGGTAGAGGGCAAGGCAGACTGGAACTCATCGGCAGTTCGGGAGAGATCTTGTCTTCCATGGACAAATCCCGGCTTGGACTTAAACTGGAGGATGTCGAACCAGGGGTCACACCGTTAATTCAAAATGTTGGTAGCGGGACAACCACGTATGGCAGTGGTGAGGATAAACGGACATTGCTCTATTATCCCGAAGAACTGACGGGCTGGACGTTGGTTGGAGCTGTTCCATACGACCAGTACAAGTCCGAAAATCGGTATATCCTTATTCTGACCGGATGCGCCGTTGCCATGTCTGCTGCAATCAGTGCTGGACTGGTCTGGTTTACCGTCCGCCGTGTGACGAGGCCGCTTCGTGTACTTACCCGGCATCTGTCCCGAATTGATCCGGAACGCCCTCTTCCTCTGTTTCGGTCTGAAAGTGATGACGAGATCGGCAGGCTGGGGGAGAGTTACAATCTGCTCGGTGCACATATTCAGTTGTTGAAGGAAGAGATTATTCGCGGTGAAGCTCGCAAAAAAGAAGCAGATCTCCGAGTACTTCAGGCGCAGATTAACCCGCACTTTCTGTATAACACTCTTTCTTCGATTCACTGGATTGCCCTGATGTCTGAAGAGAAGAGAATCGCGGATATGGTGGAGGGCCTGAGTGATTTTCTGCGCATCAGTTTGAATAATGGTCGGGATTACTGTCCTGTGGAACAGGAGATTGCTCATATCCGACATTATGTGCGTGTGCAGTCGATTCGTTTCCCAGATCAATTCGTCTTGCATTATATCGTAGATCCAGCGCTTGAGCAGCGAATGATGTTGAAGCTGTTGCTGCAACCGCTCGTTGAGAATGCGATGATTCATGGCATTCAGCCCAAAGCGGGCATGGGCACGATCACCGTTATGATTCGAAAGGATTCGAATAATGAACATATGAATGTGCTGGTGCTGGATGATGGTGTCGGCATGGAGCCGAACAGGCTGGAGCAATTAAGGATAAGCATTAGGGAATGGAAAGGAAAACAGCCGGAAAGACACCTAAACCAAGGAGGTTATGGACTCTGCAATGTCAATGAGAGACTGTTGCTACATTATGGACCGGATGCACAGCTCGAAGTGGACAGCCGGATTGGTGGAGGTACCCGGATTTCGTTTTCCATTCCAATCTTGGAGGGATCGCCATGAGACTATTAATTGTTGATGATGAAGTGATCATTCGTACAGGGCTTGCCAGCGTCATCGCTTGGCATGAACTCGGAATTGAGCTTCTTCAACCTGCTGCCTCGGCAGAGGAGGCGTTAACACGCATGGCTGAGGAACGCCCACATATCCTGATGACGGATATCCGGATGACAGGCAGATCAGGACTGGAACTGGCAGAAGAAGGTCTGCGTCTGCTACCTGAGCTGGAAGTCATTATTTTATCCGGATACGATGACTTTTCTTATGCCCAGCAGGCGATTCGCCAAGGTGTTACGGATTATCTGCTCAAAACAAGCAAGCCGGAAGAGATTATCAAGACTGTGTTACAGGCCAAACAGCGAATCACAGAACGGTGGGCAGAGAAATCCAGAGAGGGAAAGCTTATGCGGGAGAACCGAGAGAGGCTGTTTGCCGGATGGATCATTGATGGTGATATTGCTTCTGGCCCTTGTCCATCATTCTTGCAGTCTGGTGTACAGAAGGAAGCGATTAATGGTTTGAATGATGCACAGATGCTCAGACAAGTCATGGTTCTTCGAGCAGAGGGCTGGGATCGATCCTCAGATGCACTATTACGATTTGCGGTGCAGAATACCCTGGAGGATGTGCTACCTGGTGCCATTGCTCATGTAGAGAAACAGCAAATTATCTGTGTAGTCTCATGGCCACCTGTTGAACAGGAGTATCCGTTCAGGCTGGAGAGTGCATTAAGTCGGGTGGAGCAATTATTGAAGTGCACCCTGCGCGCAGCGATAGGTCTGCCTGTTCGTGGATCTGCAGATCTGCACGAGAGCTATAGAACTGCTTCAACTGCATTCCGATATCGAGGTTTGATGGATTATAAAATATGGCATTATGAGCATGTTCAAGATCGTCAAGGTGGTAAAACCGTTCTTACGCACGAAGAGGAGACCACACTTGGCACGTTGCTGCTGGATAATGATTCGGTCACGTTAACGACATGGACGCGAGAACTTGTGGCTAATCTTATGGAAGAACCGGAAGTCACGCCAGAATCGTTCAGTGCTTGTCTACACTCTGCGGTTATTGCAGGCCATCGCTGGCTGACCCGCACGATGAGAGCCATAGGACGTGAAGAATCTGCAAGGCTTGAACCTTGGCTGCCAGAACCGGATGCAGACGCTGTGGAACTCGGGGATATGCTGTTCCATCATCTGTATGGTCTGATGCATGCCTATCATAGCCGAATGGGTCAGGGACAGGCTGCACATGTGCAAAAGGCCATTGGTTATATTGAATCTTCATTGGCGCAGGATATTAATTTACAGCAGGTAGCCGGACATGTTCATTTGCATCCAGGTCATCTCAGTGAACTCTTTAAAAAAGAAATGGGTGTGACCTTCGGTGATTTTGTCACCGATATGCGTATACGAAGAGCGATGGATATGCTCGCGGTGTCTCCAGCGAAGGTCAGTGAAGTCGCTGCCATCAGCGGCTATGAAGACGTAAAGTATTTTAGCAGGCTGTTCAAAAAACATACGGGCAAGACCCCGAGTGAATATCGCGAGGAGGCATTGTCGTTCAAGCCTTCCGGAAGTTAGAAGTGAGCGGATTACGAAACATATTTTGTATTTCTGCAAACGTTTTCGATGTGGTATTAACTCAGGGCTCTTGGGGAGTGAGGGTGTAATGATGAAGATCCATAGTTCAAGTCAGGATTTATCAGGACAATGGAAGATACAGCATTTCGAAGTTGGAGAGAAGCGGGCAATGGATGTGGCAGCTGCTGCACTGGATGATCGCTTCTGGATTGGGGCTGAGGTGCCAGGTGATGTACACTCCGCACTGGTGGAGCGCAGTATCATCGACCCGCCCTACTACGGACATAATGATGCCAAAAGTCGCTGGATCGAGCAGAAGGAATGGTGGTACCGCACAACCTTCAATCTGGTCAGAGATGCAGAGACGGAGGAACATTTGGAACTGGTGTTCGAAGGATTGGATACGTTTGCAACGGTCTACGTGAACGGCCATGAAGTTGGAAGAACGGCCAATATGCTCATGTCACATACATTTGATGTAACGTCTCTGGTACGTAGCGGCTGGAATGCGATTGCTGTCAAGTTTGATCCGCTTCACCTGCATCACCGGGACAAAGAGACCTTCGACTGGTCCTCGTATACGAAGGAACGGCCATGGTTGCGTAAAGCGGCGATGAACTTTGGCTGGGACTGGGGGCCACGTATGGTTACGGTGGGGATCTGGGGTGCGGTAAGGCTGGAAAAACGAACAATCACCAAGCTGGAAAGTGTGTATGCTCGAACGGAATCAGTCAGTACTGAGATGGCTGTTTTGCGTGTCACGGCAGATGTGAAATCTGTCTTGTCTTTCCGTAGCAGACAGAAGCGAGAGCAGGCTGTGGTTGCGTCCTGTATTGTTCGTCTACTGGATCGTAGCGGTATGGAGGTGGCATGTGCCACTGAACTACCCGTAGAGGGAGGCAAAGCGGATACCACATTGAATGTTATGTCACCACAGTTATGGTGGACTCATGATCTGGGTGAGCCATACCTGTATACACTGGAGGTTACATTGCATGCAGATGGCGTTGAGGTGGATCGTTATAGCGAGCCTTATGGTTTACGAACGATTGAGCTGGCTCTTCACAATGAACGGGGTGAAGATGCATTTGCTTTTATCCTGAACGGAGTCAAGATCTACGCCAAGGGAGCCAACTGGATTCCGGCTGATCATCTGATTGGCGCCATCCCGAACTCTCGCTATCGTGAGCTTGTCGAGTTGTCGGTGGAAGGGCATATGAACATGCTTCGTGTCTGGGCGGGTGGTATATATGAGAAGGATGTCTTCTACGATGAGTGTGATCGGCAAGGGGTGTTGGTCTGGCAGGATTTTGCATTCGCGAATGCATTGTTCCCGGACTTTAATCGTGATTTCATGGACAATGTACGGCAAGAGGTAGAAAATAATGTCTTGCGCCTTCGCAACCGTGCCTCGCTCGCCCTCTGGTGTGGTAATAATGAGATAGACTGGCTCTATGATATGAAGTCTGCAAGTGGAGATATAACCAGCCCGTTCTACGGTGAACTGATCTATCATGAGCTGATCCCTGAGGTACTGGAACGACTGGATCTGTCCCGTCCGTATTGGCCTTCTTCTCCGTTCGGGGACAGCAATGGTCAGGATGCCAATGATCCGGATGTAGGGGATCGCCACAATTGGCAGGTATGGCACGGGTCGGTCTATCCGAGGAAGCATGGAGAGTCACCGCTGCTTGACTATAGCATTGAAGGTGTGACGTTCAAAAATTACAAAAACGATCATGCATTGTTCAGTAGTGAATTCGGTATGCATGCCTCGGCCAATCGTTACACGCTGGAGAAAAATATGCCCGCAGGGCAGTTTTACTGGGGCAGTCCGGAGATGGCCTACCGTAACAAGGATACCAATCACCAGAAAGGTATTCTGCTGATGGAGGGTTACACAGGCATCCCGCAAAATATAGAAGAGTACATGAACTATTCCATGCTGACACAGGCAGAAGGATTACGCTATGGGATTGAACATTTCCGGCGAATCAATCATCGTAATAGCGGTGCGCTCGTGTGGCAATTGAACGATAGTTGGCCGGGGACAAGCTGGTCCATGATCGACTATGAACTGTTGCCGAAGGCATCCTTTTACTATGGGAAAATATTCTTTCATCCTGTCCTGTTGTCATTGGAACATGAGCCGGGTGAGCCGCTTGCGTTGTGGGTCGTGAACGATACACGTGACGTCTTGAAAGGGCAGCTGCGGCTCAATGTCTATGAATTGCATGGAGAGAAGATCTATTCCAGCACACATGCTGTTGAAGTCATATCACAATCCTCACTGTGTATTGCTGAATTAACTGAAGCAGAGGTGCTACAGGGCAGACGTGCGGAGGAAGTGATGATTGAGTTGGTATCCGAAGGGTTTGCGGCGCCAATCAATCGGTACTTCTTGCGTGATCCTAAGGATGTGACATTGCCAGAGTCTCAATTGAGTGTGCATGTGAACGAAGAGGAACAGTCTGTAACGGTTACGGCCAGTGGTGCGATAGCACGATTGGTGAAGCTGGAACTTCCCCTTGGGCGTATGAGATTCAGTGACAATTATTTTGATCTGCTCCCTGGTGAGAGTCGAACAGTGAGACTTCGTCATCCAGAGCAGTCGTCTCTGCCGCTGACGGAACTTCGTGTTAGTGCCATAAACGGTAGAGAAGGGTGAGATAACAGACGTCGATCCTTATTCAAGGTTTAAGGTGGTATTCCTGATCAGGGATGCCACCTTTTTACTTTTGGACCAAGTGAGAAGATACCGTCGTCGTGTCAGGCTGTTTTTTTCCTACACCACAAGCGAAACTTCCAGTCGGGTTCACATCTTGGTACATTAAGGTTAGAATATTATAGAGAAATCGTTCTCAAAGGAGGTGGATTCATGTCATTTATCTTTTTTCCGGAGATGATTATATTCATTCTGGTGCTGATTCTGTTGATCATTGGTATTGTATATATTGTTCGTAAGAGCAAACAAGTACTGCGCCGCTTAAGCAATCTGGAGAAAGCGATATATGAAAAAGAAGGCTTGCTGTCCAATCAGAAGGGCGTTGATACTGGGCAAGAAGAGGCTCCCAGAGAAGACTCATTTGCTCCGCGCAAACGAAAATGAAGAAGGTTATGAATTACATAAAAAAGAATTCCAATAAGTCGAACAGCCGATTCTTCTCTTGAGGAAGTGATCGGCTGTTCGGGCATTTGGGAGGTATTTGTATCCTGTCTGAAGCTTAATCGGTTATTTTATCCGGTTTAATGGGCTTTAAAGAAAGGATTCATAACGCTGCTGGAAAGAAAATTCCATCTCTACTTGTCTCGCAAGTTGCTGTTGAACTTTTGCCCCGCGAATCGTCTGAAGTTCCTGAAGTTGTGAATTGGACTCGAATTGATCCGCAGCCATCCGAACGATCAGCTCCGAGAGCACATCTGCATCTTCGAGCGCTGCATTCAATCCAAACGCACCGGTTGGCGTCATCGTATGAGCGGCATCGCCGATGAGTACTACATTATCCTGTGCCCACGATTGGCAATAGCTGCTTTCGACAGATAACAGAACAAAATCACTCCAGCTCTGAATGTTGGCAGCTACAGAATCAGACAGGCAAGGAAATGCGGACACAAGTTTATCTACAAATGGAGCAATCGGTTGCTGTCGCAGCTTGGAGTATGCTCCCTCGGGAATGTTCCATCCGATCTGAACATAACCGCCGAATTGGGAGAACAGCGCAAGCTGTTGCCCATCCATACTGGCCATCCGAACAGCTGGTTCCCATCCTGAGGGTGCCGGAATGCGCGCCCATAACAGGTCATACCCGTGCTTGCGGATCTCGGGGTTCAAGCCGGAATGTTTGCGTACAGCAGAATATCTGCCATCTGCACCCACAATAACGGATGCTTCGATGGAGGCAGGAACGCCATTCTGCCGAATGTTAATACCAACGGTCTGGCCATTTTTGTCTCGTAGCAAGCCAGTCATGATGGTATTAAACAATACTTGTTCATTGGAGTTGTGCTGCTGAGCATGCGATACGATGGCTTCCAGAAGATGGTCTTGGGGTACATGAATACCAACATGGGATTCTCCATTACCCGGTGATACCGTATGAATAATTTGACCATTTTCCCAATACTGAATCTGCTCCAAGAGTAGCGCTCCGCGTTCCTGGACGAGTGAATAGAGGCCATGTTTACTTAGGATCGCTTCGCCGTCCCCATTGAGTAACTCCCCGCGAAACGACTTGTGCAGGTGCGGTTGCCGCTCAATGAGAATTGTGGAGATCCCTTTTTGATTCAGTAAATACGAAAGCAAAGCACCGCCAGGACCAGCACCGACGATGCAAACATCTGTTTTAAGTTGAGATTGTGTATTCTGATTCATGTGCATAAGTCCCTTGCAATATAATGGTGACGCTTTATTTACTTTATAACAACAGGTTTAATAAAATTATTTAATAACTAAAAGTAACTTAAAGGTATAAATTATTATAAACAAACCCATCGCAAGAAAGCAATAGGTGTATGTCAAAATAAAACACAAGTCTTCCGGTCAAGTATAGGGTATACCAAACAAGCGCATTTTTCACAAACATAATAGTGTAAATATGTTACAATAAAAGGTAGGTTATGATGAAAGGCAGGAGGAACGTTTATGAGCCCGGATACGGAGCGAAACTCTCAATTGGCAAATGTAGATCAATTGTTGGAGGCCTTCTTCAGATATAAAAATAAAGTATTGGATCAGCAGCAGAAGACCGAAACCAACTGCAAACTGAATCCGACAAAGAGTCATATATTGGGCATGATTTTACGTGAAAAACGCTGCATGGCAGTGGATGTGGCCAGACAACTCAGTTTGTCTTCCGGCGCAACCACCATTGTACTGAATCAACTGGAAACAGAAGGGTTGATCCAGCGTGTGCGCAGTGAAGAAGATCGTAGAATTGTGTGGCTGTCCCTAACGGATGAGGGTACGCAGCTCGCCAAGACACTTAATGCGAATCGCGGCCGAATGACATGGGAATTGTTGCAAGCACTTTCCGAGGAAGAGCAACAGCAGATGTTCGGCATGCTGAAGAAAATTGAGCTGAAATTGCTGGAGAACATGAAGTCTTTTGAACAGATTCATCGGTAGTCCATATATGACTTGATGGTTCGAAGACGTCAGTCCTCATGAGTTCGTCCCTAATTGCGGGGGGATGAACCTTGAAGACTGGCGTTTTTGAGTTGGTTTACAAATGAAAGCGAAACACATGATCCGTCAAGCCTTCCTGGATCAAAATCTCCTTTTGCTTGCTGCCCATCAGGTCAAAGTGGGGAAATGGCTGCCGCCGATGAATGTATCGCGGGTTCAGTCCATGATCGTTACACCATCGCTCCAGACGTTCCAGATCTGCGCAGCCGACTTTGGTGACACTGGTAATGCCGGGGAATCGATTGTCAATCCAGAAATGAGTAAGGTAGGCAATCTCACCACGAGCCACTTGTTCTTTCCACGCAGCAAGCTCCTGTCGTTTAATTCCAAATGCCATAGATGCAAGTTCCTTTCCAAACGGGTATTGTCCTGAGCATATTGTAACATCTTATATACAGAATCCATCAGAAATCTTTAATCAAAACTGGTCTGAAGCCAGTTGAATGGGTATATGAATATGACAACATTTTTATAACAAAGTCTGGATTATGTTAAAATAAACCTATACAACAAAGGTTTCACCACTTCTATAGCGGAAAGGGATTGTCATCATGGAAATATTTATTGCCGTACTTGTGTTATTGGTCCTGATCGGTTTATCCAATATTTTAAACCGGTTTGTACCCTTTATTCCCATTCCGCTCATTCAAATCGTGCTCGGTGTAGCCATAGCTTTGCTTCCCGCAGGTGTTCATCTGCCTTTGAATCCGGAATTGTTTTTTGTGCTTTTCATCGCACCATTGTTATATAACGATGGTAAGCGAACACCAAGGAATGAGTTATGGAATCTGCGTGCACCGATACTTCTGCTTGCGCTAGGGCTTGTATTCGTGACAGTAGTCGTGGCGGGATATGCCATTCACTGGCTGATTCCAACGATTCCGTTACCTGCTGCATTTGCACTTGCGGCCATACTGTCCCCGACAGATGCGGTAGCCGTAGGTGCCATGGCGGGTCGGGTACATCTGCCCAAAGGCATACATAGGCTTCTTGAGGGTGAAGCATTAATGAATGATGCATCTGGCCTCGTGGCCTTCAAATTCGCGATTGCAGCCACGGTTACAGGTGTATTTTCCCTGGCGAATGCAACCTTCAGTTTTATTCTGATTGCGATTGGCGGACTTCTCGTCGGGGCATTGTTATCTTTTCTGTTAATCAGGCTCGGGGTGTGGATTCGCAGGCTGGGCATGGAAGATGTAACCATTCACATGCTGCTGCAAATCCTGACTCCATTTGTCATCTATCTGGTGAGTGAAGAGATTGGAGTATCGGGCATTTTGGCGGTCGTAGCAGGTGGTATTATTCACGCCATTGAGCGTGACCGCGCAGAATCGGTTCAGTTGAAGATGCAGGTGGTATCTGCGAGCACATGGTCTGTCATTTTATTTATCCTGAACGGTCTGGTGTTCGTCATTCTCGGCGTACAGGTTCCGGATGTGCTGAGTACCATTTTTGAAAATGTTTCGTTTAATAACTTGCAAGTATTGGGATATGTGGGGCTAATCTCGGTGCTTCTGCTGGTTCTGCGTTTTCTCTGGATCTATCTGTTCTGGCAGGGTAATGAATTGCTGCGGACCAAATCCTCTATTGGCAGACCGCGATTCAAGGAAATTACGATTATTTCCCTCTCCGGCGTGCGTGGGGCTGTGACATTGGCGGGTGCCTTTTCCATTCCCTACGTGCTTCAGGATGGATCGCCCTTCCCTGAAAGGGATCTTATTATTTTCCTGGCGGCAGGGGTTATTCTCTTCTCCCTGATTGCCGCGAGTGTGTTTCTTCCGGTTCTGGCTAAGGATGATGGTAAATCCACAGAAGAAACACCGCAGAAGTCAGAACGGAAAGCACATGACATTATGCTGAATGCGGCAATACGAGCTGTAAAATCCGAAATGAACGATGAGAACAAAGCTGCAGCACTGGCGGTTGTCTCCGACTTGTCCAAGTACATCAGGCAGGCCGCAGGTCAGCTTACCGCTGGTAAACGCAAAGATATTCAGAAACAAGAAACGGCTATCAACCTGATTGCCACCCGCGCGGAGCGTAAAGAAATCGAAGTGATGCTGGACGAAAATGCGATTGCTTCTGATGCGGCCTTCAAATGTGACAGCTGGCTGGATCGCAAGGAAATGATGCTGGCTAATCGCACCAATACTCAATTTATGACCTCGGTCAGCGAGATTGGGCGTGTGTTAGGACATCTGTTCACCAATCGGTCCCAGAAACCAAGCCAACCTTTCATGCTTGAAAATGCAGAACTGTTCCGTCAGGTGAAGCTGCGCACCTCTGAAGCGGCAATTAAAGCCATCCGTGCCCATATAAATGATGGTAATCGAGTGGTAGCGTTGTCGGTCATCGCGAAGTATGAGCGGGTGATTGCCAAATTGCGCACCTGGAACCAGGGCATAACGGAAGATCCGTTCAATCAGGAGAAGCTCGAATTGCAGATGGTGGCGATTCAGGAACAGCGTAATACGGTGCAACAACTGTATGAGAACGGCGAAATTAATCGTGATGTGGCAGCGAAACTACGCCGGTTTATCAACGATGTAGAAGCCACTGCGTTGAAAAACACTTAATCCGATAAACCCGATATTTTAAATATGCTAAATGGTTTGATATAATATGTAACAAGAAACACGCATCATTACAGAAATGTACTTATATCGATCAGTGAAGGAGAGATGAGACATGGCAGAACAACAAATTCGGTTGGGCAAGACGGATCTGATCGTGAATCCCATTGGACTGGGTGCGAATGCAGTAGGAGGACATAATATCTATCCGGACATGCTGAATGATGAGACGGGTAAGGAAGTGGTTCGTACAGCCTTGAAACAAGGCATTAACTTTGTGGATACGGCGTACATCTATGGACCGGAGCATTCCGAACGACTCATTGGTGAAGTACTGAAGGAAACCGGTCAGCGTCAGAATACCATCATTGCAACCAAGGCGGCCCATAAATTTGTAGATGGCAAGATTGTCGTGGATAACTCACCTGCTTTCCTGAAAACGGCTGTAGATGAGGCGTTGAAACGTCTGCAAACCGATTATATTGATCTCTTTTACATCCACTTTCCGGATGAGCACACGCCGAAGGATGAAGCAGTAGATACGTTAAAACGGTTGAAAGACACTGGCAAAATTCGGGCCATTGGTGTATCCAACTTCTCCATCGATCAGTTGCGTGAAGCCAATAAGGACGGGCATGTAGACGTACTGCAATCTGAATATAATTTGTTCAAAAGAGATGCGGAGAAAGAGCTGTTGCCGTATACGGCTGAGCATAACATTTCTTTTGTTCCTTACTTCCCTCTGGCAGCGGGACTGCTGGGCGGGAAATATAATCGTGATACAACCTTTCAGGATGGACGTTCAAAGAACCCGCTGTTCACAGGTGAAGCTTTCATTGAAAATCTCGATAAAGTTGAGCAACTGCGCAGCATAGCACAATCCAAGGATGTTGAGGTCGCTCATCTGGTTCTGGCCTGGTACCTTACTCAGCCTTCTATTGATGCATTGATTCCGGGTGCTAAGAAACCGGAGCAAGTGATTAATAATCTGAAAACATTGAATGTAGAGCTAACTGCTGAGGAAATCGCCGTTGTGGATCAGATCTTTCGTTAATTAGTTCAGGTGAATCGGGAAATGCTAACAGGGAGTTTACGTATGAAGACAAAGTGAGGACACAACATGAACCTGAAGGCAGCCCGATTCATCGGATTGTTCACGCTGATTATTGTGCTGGGCAGCAGTTCTGCCTATGCGAAGCCTGTACAGAAGAACCGTCAGTATTATGAGGAGCGAGGAGAGATCGTGTGGGAGGTTCCCACACAGGATAAACTCATCGCCCTGACGTTTGATGATGGACCGGATCCGATTCAGACCCCGCAGATTCTGGCATTGCTCCAGCAATATCAAGCCAAAGGAACCTTTTTTGTACTTGGAAAATGGGCAGAGAAATTTCCTGAACTGATTAGGCAGGAGCAGCTCGAAGGGCATGAAATCGCCAATCATACGTATGCGCACACGTATGCAGTCCGGTCAACAGGTGCGGACAAGTACATGAAGGATATGAACGCAGCGGAAAATTCCATCATTGAAGCAGGGGCGGAGCGTCCCCTGTTGTTCAGGCCACCGGGCGGCTACTACAATGACATGGTCATTCAGGCTGCCAAACAAAAAGGGTATACCATTGTACTCTGGTCCTGGCATCAGGATACACGGGACTGGGCTTCTCCAGGTGTATCGGCTATCGTTAACAAAGTGTTAAAAAACGCACGTAATGGGGATATTGTACTTTTTCACGATAAGGTGGAAGGCAAGTCGCATACGGTAGCAGCACTCAAAACGATTCTGCCTAAACTGCAGCAGCAGGGGTACCAATTCGTGACGGTGTCTGAGCTACTTGCTGTGAAGGCACGCGAAGCCGCGAAGGATGGAGCTTCACCGTCTTTGTTGAAGCAGGTACAGCCCTAAACATGGTAATTCAATCAAAAGCCGCAGGCCTCGAGATGTAGAGACCTGCGGTTTCTTTATATTGGTTTCCATGTAGCCCCATATAAAACGTTGAACCAGAAGTAGGAGGTTGTTGCCTGCATAGCTTTCGTTTTGAAACCAAAACGTCTACAATAGATGAAGCTTTGTGTTTAAGGGTTATATAGTATACAAGATATGAATTAACGACATAGAGGAGAGCGAACATAATGAATGGACAACAACGTGTAAATATTAAACCAGGTCTGGAAGTGGACATTGTGCTGAAGCAGGATCAAGCTACAGGTAAGCTGACACGGGGCATTGTTAAGGATCTGTTAACCAAGTCACCTACGCATCCACACGGAATCAAAGTACGACTGACGAGCGGCCACGTGGGACGTGTGAAACAGGTCATTGCAGGAGGCGCGAACTAACTGTGGCCCAAAGCGGGGAGATGATCACTACCGCAGATGTAATGGCACATCTGGCTACAGGTAACGAACGTCAGCAGGACGCATACCGCGTGTTAAAGAGTAGTGGACTGCTAGATATATTAGCTGACTACCACCCATATCCGGCCGGGACGGTACCGATTGATATTGATGTTCCAGGCAGTGATCTGGATCTGCTGTGTTATGCAGAGGATCTGGATGCCTTTGAAGCTGAGATGCATGATCAGATCGAAGCAGTCGGTGAGTTTCGATGTATTCGTGGGGATGGGAATCTTCCAGACCAACGTCCTTATGTGACTTGTAATTTGCAAGTGGGACATTGGCCTGTGGAGATTTTTGCCCAATCCGTGCCAGTCAACAGGCAGAATGCATACCTACATATGCTCGTGGAGTGGAGATTGTTACAACTGTGGGGAGACGCGGGACACCTTGAGATCCGCAGACTGAAACAGGCAGGGTGGAAGACGGAGCCTGCATTTGCTTCTGTACTTGGACTACAGGGAGATCCCTATGTGAATATGCTGCATCTGGCAGAGATGAAGCGTGAAGATCTCTGGAACTGGGCACGTTCACGCACGTCTTTATAAACGCTTCAGCATAACCTTTGATCAGATCAAAAAAATGGCTACAATCGTAGTTACCGTGAGTCCCAGTAGTACAGGCTTCAGGTTGCGTCTTGCAAGTTCAAAAGGACTGACTCCGCAGATCGCAGCAGCAGGAATCAATGCCCATGGAATCAAAGTTCCCCCACCTACCCATATGGCTGAGACCTGCCCCAGTGCGGTCAGCACAGGTGCGGAATCTGCCGAACCTGCAAACATGGACGCAATCGAGCCAACCAGGGAAATCCCCGAGAATCCCGAACCATCCATGCCCGTGACCGCTCCGGTCACCGTCATCGTAATGGCGCCCACTGTACCATTCAGTGGCACCAGTCCAGCAAGTGCAACCCCGAGATCATTCACAATCCCGTGTGAACCTTCAGGAAGAGGATTGTGGAACAACTCCGTAATCGCAGCATCTCCCAGATAAAAGAACGCGGCTATTGGAATAACCGGGCCGAATACTTTGAATCCGAACTGAAATCCTTCTATTAAATAGTTAGTCGTTTCCTCTGGTCCCGCATGTCGATGTGCGGCAAGGGTGATGGCGATCAATATGACCACAGCCGTCCCGCCAATCAGTGCTGTTGCGTCACCGCCTTGCAGCTTCAATACAAACATCAGAATCACATCCACTGCGAATAACAGAGGGATAAGCAGAGCGAATGCTTTTTGCAAACGAGGTGACATGGCTTGATGTTCAACAGGCAGATTGCCAGGTAGAGAAGTAGACACAGCCTCTGATGAGGATGAAGGTTCCGTTGTCACTGTACCTGATTTCATCTCTTTGCGCAGCATCCAGAAGGCTGTAAGTGTAGATACCGTTCCCATGACAATGACCAGAGGTATGCTGGCCGTCATGACGGAAGTAACCGGTAGACCCGCCGCATCAGCCGTAAGTTTGGGAGCCCCTTGAATAATGTAATCCCCCGACAGTGCAATCCCATGTCCGAACAAGTTCATGGCAATGGCAGCTCCAATCGGAGGAAGTCCCACTCGCACCGCTACAGGAAGCAGTACAGCACCAACCAGAGCTACGGCCGGAGAAGGCCAGAAAAAGAGCGATACAACCATCATGATCAGTCCAATTCCCCAATATGCCAATTGAGGAGAGCGGATAAACCGGGTGACAGGTGTCACCATGACCTCATTAATGCCAGTTCTGATCAGAACACGGCTCATCGCCACAATGATCGAGATGATGAAGATCGTACTTAGTAATTCTTTCGTCGCATAGATAAAACTGCTGAAGATTCCAGAGACTGACCCGCTTAAGGTTTCCGTTGCCAGAAGTCCAATGGTCATAATACCTGCGACACAGATGATGGTGGTGTCCCTGCGCCGGATCATTACGGCAATGATCAAGACGATAAATGCCAGATAGACATAGTGTAACGAAGTGAGTTGAATATTCATCGAACAGGCCTCCCTACATCCTGGTGATAAACCCGAGGAGTGATATATCGTATGCATGTCAAGATCGGGCGTTCGTGGAGTCTGGGGCTTGCCGCAGCATTTATTTTCAGGGAGAAGCTTCTGAGCTATAAATGAAGGATTTTTTTTACAACTGGAGAATTTATTACAATATGAAGCGCGTTATCCAAACTTGGAGCGGATAGAAGTCACCAGAATTGACATGTGCAGGTCACGGGACCGCATAGACAATGGCAAGCAGGGGTGACTACAATAAACATGCCATCATAAGGAAGAAATTAGAAAAAAAGCACGCTATGTTAAATGAAAAGGGCGGGAATCCTTAATCCATGAATGTGATCCGTTCACTGCGTTTTAAATTTATTGTGGGTCTTACACTGATCATGCTGCCATTATTCATGCTGCTCTATTACAACAACGTCTACGCCATGAAAGTCGTACGTGACAAGGTATCTCTCACCAATATGAATCATCTTGCCAAGAGTGTGGAACAGAATGAACGTGTATTACAGGAGACGAATCGGTATTTATATAGTCTGGGCGAGCGGGACCCGGATATTATATCCCTGTTTTTTCTGGAATACGGCAGTGGGGATTATATCATTGCGAAGCAACGCATTATGAATAAATTCATGACAGATATCGGTTTCTATAATCTAATCGATTCTTTTTTTCTATATGATGCCGTTAATGATGATCTGCTGCTCGCCACTTCGGGCAATTATGATGTCAAAAAGTCGGTTGTGCAGGAGAGTATGCCGGTCCAGATGCAGCAATTGGAAGGGGATATCCAGAAGCCCGAATGGAGCATCGTGCGTGGGGGAACATGGAATGCGCTGGTGAAAACGGTGCGAATCAACCAGCAGTTCTATGCAGGCGCGCTTGTTGATATGAATGCACTGAATCACACACAACAGTTCACAGAATCCGGTGACAGAGGAGGCGCAGTCATTGTTGGAACCGACGGTGGGGCATTATCGGATTCCACATTGAATACTGCACAGATTCAGCTTGCATCGGCACATCTTCCCGGCCTGAAGAACCCGTATCAGGTCATCTCTGAAGTCATGAACAAGGGAGAAGCACGTCAATATTTGATGCTGGGTATTGCCTCAGCCATGTCCGAGATGAATTACATCGTGCTGCTGCCTGAGGAAGATATGATGCGTAACCTCCCGTTCTTCCAGCAGATCATTCGTCTTCTTCCCATTGGTGCGGCGGTAATTCTGGTTACTGCACTGATCTTTTTGCGTCAACTGTTATTCCGTCCGATGAATTCACTGATCCGAGGCATGAGAAGGGTGAGTCGCGGAGATCTCGATGTGAAGCTGGAGCCGCCATCCTCCTCGGAGCTTGAATTTATGACACGAAGCTTCAATCAGATGACCAGCGAGATCCGTCATCTCAAGATTGATGTGTATGAGGAACAATTGCGGACACGGGAGGCGGAGTTCAAACAATTACAGATGCAAATTAATCCTCACTTTTATTTGAATTCACTCAATATAATTCATAGTCTGGCTTCTTTGAAAAAGCATGAGCTAGTGCAGCAGATGGCTGGGCATTTGGCTGATTATTTCCGATTCAGTCTGCGTGCAGGCAAACGTGTTATTCGTCTGGATGAAGAGCTGGAGCACATTCGTCATTATTTAGAAATTCAGAAGCTGAGGTTTCCAAGCCGATTGGATTTTGAACTGGATATTGAACCGGATCTCGGAAAGTATGTGATTCCGCCATTAACGATTCAGCCCTTTGTGGAGAATGCCATTATTCACGGATTTCAGCGGCGAACGCAGCCATTTGTCATTCGGATTGTGGCTTGCCATGGGAAGATGTTATCCGGTCAAATCGATGAGACGGTACTTCAACTGATGATTGTGGATAATGGTGTCGGATTTGATGAGGAACTGCTGGAACGTCTACAGCAGGGACAATACGCTGAAGACCCGGGTGGACAGCACATCGGTATATGGAACGTGGCTCATCGGCTGTTAGTGAAGTATGGTGATCAAGCCAGTTTGCAGTTTAGAAATGAGGCGGATAACGGCGCTGCAGTCATCATTGATTTACCCGCTCAGACCGAAGAGGAAGAAGGGGGAGCCCATGCGTAACCTGTTGATCGTGGATGATGAAGTGTATGCACTACAAGCGATGGTGGAAGGTGTTGACTGGCATGCGGCCGGCATTGACCAGGTGTTCAGTGCTTGTGATGCAGAAGAGGCGAGAAAGGTCCTGAAGGCAAGTGCCATTGATATCATGATCTGTGATATTGAGATGCCTGGCGAAACAGGGCTTGATCTGCAGAGCTGGGTGTTGAAACATGATCCAGGCATGCTGACCATTTTCCTGACAGGGCATGCATTGTTCGATTATGCTCAGACGGCAATTAAGCTGAACAGCTTTGATTATGTATTGAAGCCGGCTCCAGCGGATCAATTGATCAAGGTGGTAAGCCAGGCGGTGGAGAAGATCAAGGATGGGGAGCAGCGTACCCGTACCAACGAAGTTTATGAGACCGTATACAAACGCTGGAAGACCCATAAACCGCTCCTGACAGAACGTTTCTGGAAAGATGCCATCTCTCAGCGGATCACGTTAACTGAGCAACGGCTGCAAGAGCTCGCAGAATTGTATGGTGCCGAGATTGATCCACAGGCTCGTGTATTACCCATTGTGATCTCGGTAGAGGAGTGGGTGCGTGAATTCGATTTGCGCGATGAAGAGGTATTAGAATATGCCCTTCGTAATGCAGGAAGAGAGATGTTGCTTGGCGACAAGCCGGGTGAGGTGTTTCAGGATCATAGTGGATTGAATATTGTGCTTGCTTACGAGCAAGATGGCATCATACCGAGTGCGAGCGAAGTGGCAGAACGTTGTCAGGTGTACATTCAGGAATGTGGTACGTATTTCTACTGTAGGTTGTCCTGTTATGTTGGTGTCCCGGTGGCTGTAACGGAGCTGCAAGGCATGTTGAATGAACTGATGGATATGGAACGACGCAATATTAAGGAGCTTGAAGAAGTCTTTGTTTATGATGAGCGGGGCAGAGATCAGGAAGATCGCTTTTTGCCTATTCCGTGGTTTTCGGAGTTATCCATTCTTTTTGAGACGGGTAAAGTTGGGGATTTGCGCGAACGTGTGGATGAGATCTTCGAGTTGCTTGCTGCCCAGGAGGGATTGTCTCCTGAAATACTTCGTCTCTACTACCATGCGATGTTGCATGTGGTCTATCCGTTACTTCATCAGAAAAATGTATCCATACGCAGTCTGTATCCGGGGGAACGGGAGCCGGAAGAGAGTGTAGTCACAAGGTCGTTGCCACAGTTGAAGCTGTGGACGTCTGATCTGATAGATCGTGTCATCCCGGTGTTATACCCGGACGATCACAGTCCAATGACTATTGTGGATCAGTTATGTATTTATATCGAAACACATATTGGCGAAGAACTCATGCGAGAGGAACTTGCAGCTTTTGCCGGTTTCAATCCTGCTTATCTATCCCGTTTGTTTCGAAAAGAGAAGGGGATGTCCTTGTCCGAGTTTATCCTTCAAGGAAGAGTAGCCAAAGCGAAGACCTTGCTGTCCCAGTCCACCGTCAAGGTGACGGATATCGCTGGCAAGGTGGGGTACTACAATTACTCGCATTTCACCAAAATGTTCAAAAAGTGCACAGGTATCACACCACAGGAGTTCCGCAAACAGTCACGTACCGTATAACTCATGGCGCAGTATGCTGCGCCTTTTGTTTTGTTTATTTTGGCACTAAAGTCATAATTTGATAAGTTAACAGGTCACCACAGCAGATAGAGGTCTTCCTCGCCCCGCCGTATACTTGAACCACAGGAGCCGCAACGGAGCTTCATCCTGAGGAAGAATTCAAGAGGAGT
This sequence comes from Paenibacillus sp. SZ31, assembly GCF_012912005.1. Classification (GTDB taxonomy): domain Bacteria; phylum Bacillota; class Bacilli; order Paenibacillales; family Paenibacillaceae; genus Paenibacillus. The sequence goes on along the minus strand of NZ_JABBEA010000001.1, from coordinate 321,438 downwards.
GAGGGAGAACAAGTTATGAAGACACAACCCCAGGCGGGTAAGGGAGTACGGATATCGGAAATACAGGGAGAAACAGTCCGAAAGCGCAAGTCTGTATGGCACAATCTTGGCAAATTCAAGGTGCTGTATCTCATGTTCTTGCCAGGCGTCCTGTTTCTGCTGGTGAACAACTATATGCCGATGTTCGGCGTTCTGATCGCATTCAAAAATGTAAACTATGCTGATGGTATTTGGGGTAGCCCGTGGAGTGGATGGGACAATTTCAAGTATTTGTTCTCCACCAGTGATGCGTGGGAAATTACCCGGAATACAATCGCGTACAACACTGTGTTTATTGCACTCAATCTCTTTGTAGGTGTCGGGCTTGCTATTCTACTCAATGAAGTGAAGAACAAGGCGATGTCCAAGTTGTATCAATCGCTTATGCTATTGCCGTATTTCCTGTCCATGATTGTGGTCAGTTATCTGGTATTGGCTTTCCTCGGTAAGGATTCGGGATTCATGAACTCTACTATTCTTCCGATGTTCGGGGGGCAACCGATCGACTGGTATTCCGAGCCAAAGTATTGGCCTTATATTTTGCCACTGGTAAACACGTGGAAGAATATCGGATATTATGCCGTCATCTATCTGGCAGCTGTCGTGGGGATCGATGAAGAATATTATGAGGCTGCTGTGCTCGATGGAGCAACCAAATGGCATCAGATACGCTTCATCACCGTTCCGTTTCTCGTACCATTGATTGTGATTATGACGTTATTGCAAATAGGCCGTATTTTCTATGCTGACTTCAGTTTGTTCTATCAGGTTCCACTCGAGTCGGGAGCACTGTTCCCTGTAACGAATGTACTTGATACCTATGTATATCGAACGTTCCTTATCGGTGGAGATATCGGGATGTCATCCGCAGCCGGTCTATATCAAGCAATCGTTGGATTCGTGCTGGTTCTTGTATCTAATACCATCGTTAGGCGGATGGATAAAGATAATGCATTATTTTGAGAGGAGGCAAGTCAGCTGTGAAATCACGTGATCCACTAGCCGTATCGAAGCGTTCCGCATCCGTTATTCATGCGATGTTTCTATTCTACGCCATTGCCTGTGTCGTGCCGATCCTGCTTGTCTTCGCCATCTCATTCTCGGACGAGACAACAGTTATTGCAAATGGGTATAAGCTTATTCCAGAGAAGTTCAGCCTGACGGCCTATGAGTTTCTGTTCAGAGATATGGATCAGATCCTCCATTCATATGGTATATCCTTTATCGTTACCGTTGTAGGTACCATTACAAGTGTGGCTCTGACTGCACTGTACGCGTATCCGCTCTCGCGGAGAGATCTTCCTTATCGTGGATGGTTCGCCTTTTTCATCTTCTTCACGATGTTGTTCAATGGGGGTCTGGTACCTTGGTACCTGGTCTATGTCAACGTATTGGATCTGAAAAACTCCATACTGGCACTGATTATGCCACTACTGCTATCCCCATTCTTCGTACTGGTCATGCGTACATTCTTCGCGAACTCCATACCGGTATCCATTCTGGAATCGGCTCGGATTGATGGTGCAGGAGAATTGAGAACGTTTACACGTATCGTGCTCCCACTATCCCTTCCGGTCATGGCAACCGTCGCGTTGTTTAGTACACTGAACTACTGGAATGACTGGTACCTTAGTATGATTTTTATATCGGATAACCGGACGATCAGCCTTCAGTACCTTATGTACCGGACGCTGCTCGATATTCAATATCTAACAACCAACTCCAACGTCTCTTCACAGATTTCGTCGCAGGGTGGATTGCTGAATCTGCCGAACAAAACACTGCAAATGGCGATGGCTGTGGTCGGTATTGGTCCAATTGTACTGGCATATCCATTCTTCCAACGTTATTTCATCAAAGGTCTTACGGTTGGCGCTGTGAAGGGATAACTCTGGCCGGTTAGCGGAGTGGGCATGGTAAATGAAGATGGACTGAAAGGGCATATATAGAAGTTGTTATAGGTTTCATTGTGAATTGGGGCAATTGGCTGTACGGTTCAACACATGACAGGAGGGGTTCAATTGGTTAGATCATTAAAGGTATGGTCACGCATGATGGCAACGGTTATGGCGCTGAGCCTGGTGCTGGCAGCTTGCTCATCAGACAAAGGTGGAACAACAACACCTGCAGCCGAAGGCGGAGGAGCAAGTGAGGGTGGGGGCAAGCCCTATGAAGTGACGCTGTTCTACCCGGGGACACCACAGAAGGATGTCGCTCTGGTGGAAGCCGAGATCAACAAGAAGATGGAACCGAAGATCGGGGCCACGCTCAAAATCAATGCGATTGACTGGGGACAGTGGGATAACAAGTTGAATCTCATGATCTCGTCGGGCGAAAAATCGGACATTATCTTCACAGCTGCTTGGCAGAACTATACGGTGAATGTAGCTAAAGGTGCATTCTTGCCACTGAATGATCTGCTTGATGCGCATGGTCAGGATATCAAGAAAAACCTCGACCCTGCCTTTCTGGAAGGTTCCCAGGTGGATGGCGTGAACTACGGCGTTCCTACGAATAAGGAACTCGCTGCCACACGTGGTGTGCTGGTACGCAAAGATTTGGCTGACAAGTATAACTTGGACCTGACAGCTGTAAAGACTTGGGCTGATCTGGAGCCTCTGCTCAAAACAATCAAGGAAAATGAGCCAGCCATCACACCATTCTATATGTCCAATACCAATGGTAACGGGCTGTTGGAGAATCTGGATTGGGATTATCTCGGTGATGCTTCCGTACCTGGAGTCATCTCCAAAACAGCAGGCGGAACAACGGTGCTGAATGAAGTGGAGACCCCTGAATTCAAAGAAGCGGCTGAACTCGCTCGCAAGTGGTATCAAGCGGGATATATCAACAGTGATGCTGCGACTTCCAATGTGTTCCCGAAAGACCAGGCGAAGGCTGGAAAAGCATTTCTCTGGACGGATGGTATGAAGCCAGGCAAGGATAAAGAAGAAGAAGGGTATGTGGGTTTCCCACTGACTCAGATTGAGATGACACAGCCGACCATTACGACGGGTGATGCATCTGGAGCGATGCTCGCAATCTCCCGTTCTTCGGAGCAACCGGAGAAAGCGATGCAGGTCATTAACCTGCTGCATTCCGACAAGGAAATTAACAACTTGCTGAACTTCGGAATTGAAGGTACACATTTTGTGAAAAAAGACGGACAGGATAATATCATTGCTCTCCCTGATGGCGTTGATGCCAATAGTCGTACCTACAATCCAGGTGCACAGTGGCAGCTGGGTAACCAGTTCCTGAACTTCCTCTGGGATAATGAAGATCCACAGAAATGGGAAAAGTTCAAAGAGTTTAACGCCAAAGGTGTGAAGTCGCCAGCACTGGGCTTTACGTTCAACAGCCAATCTGTCAAAAATGAAATTGCGGCGGTCAACAACGTGAACAAACAGTTCAAGCCGGGTATGACATCGGGCGCTGTTGATCCGAACGAGATGATCCCGAAATATCTGGAGAAACTCAAAGCAGCGGGCATTGATAAAATTATTGCTGCCAAACAAGAACAACTCGATGCATTCTTGTCTAAGCAATAAATGATCGTCAGCCATGACAGTGAGACTTGTGTTACTACAAGCTCTTGTCAGCGGTGAATATGGAGGACGTTTTCGGTGAACAACCGATGACGTTCTTTTTTTATTGTTCCTTTTTGATTTGGATTGTTAATCATAATTAGGAAAAATATGATATAATCAGGTGGTTGATTGGGGGTGTTCGTGTGTCGAGAACCAGACTTGTGTTCTCTGGGGCTTTATTGCTTTTTGCTATCATCTTTACATTTAACCACCATCTTGGTTTTTCTGTTGGAGATACCATGCTGTCAGCAATAGGTATATCACCGTATACTACATCTTATTTAAGTGGGGTTCATATCACACTTTTCCTCGGATTGGGGATCTTTGCTTGTGGCTTCTACCTTACTCGCAAAGAGATTGGGAAGTCGTTCCCGGGTCTTGCGAAAGGCTTATGGATCGTAGTTCTCGCTATCGTTCTCAGTTATTCGTACATGACGGATAAATGGATGTATGTAGCCAAGTGGGGAGCTAGCGGCATTGAAGGTGTATCTTATGTACAGAATGCCAGCTCCTGTACCTTTAACGTGCTGAAAACGGGTGAGACCCGAGCAACCTGTGATCTGACACTCAAAAATTACGGTAGGGATAACGTCTCCGCCGTGCTATTGCCTGATCTCGCGCGCAGTTACAAGTTTAAGGACGACCCACTATTGGAAGCCTTGCAGTCTGTCCAATTAAGGCCAGTACATATTGAGATTGAACGCCATGGAACATTTAGGGGCGAGTTGAATTTTTACGGGGAAGCGGAATCGCCTCTGCTCGTCAGTGGAAAACTTATGGATATTGTGCTGGATGTAGGCGTAGATGGAGTGAATACGGTGTTTAATTACAATATTCCATAGTTAATATGTATAGTAAAACAGAATGATTACATAAACAGAAGTAGAATAAGGTTGATTTGAATAGAAAGTTGAAAGACGTATGTTGAAATCTGATCGAGAGTGGGCTAATCGTCCGCTCTTTTTGTGCGTGAAAGTTGCAATTAGTGCAGAAATATTGGTTTTGTCTCCTTCCCCCTACAATTGGTAACGCTTACGCTAGATAATGGGAATCAGTTTGTCTCAAAAAAATAGTTTGTCTTTACCGCTTACATCATTACAATTAATGTCACGACAAATAAAGACAAGGTGAGATGAAAAGATGTCATATCGGACAAACCTGTTCTCCAAAATGGTCATTCTAATTCTGATTATGCTAATTCCAGTTGTGCTTCTGTACTGGTACTCCAATCACAAAACGACGGCTGTTCTCAGAGATGAGTTGAATCGATCTAATAGCAACCAGCTTGAATTTTTCCAAAATCAGGTGAATACACACATTGAGCTGTTATCCTCATGGCCGAACCTGCTCATACACGATCCTGATATTGCCAGCTTCCGAAGAATTTATGCGGACAGTAAATATTTTGATCTTGATGCTATTAATTTGGTTAAGCGTATTCAAAATAAGCTGAGTATTCAGGAGAGCTCATCCAATTGGGCAACAAAGTTATATCTGTATTCCCCTTCGCTGGGCAGGGTGGTTTCCGAAAGGGATGCACGTTCTTACGATAAGCAAGCGTTAAGGGAGAATATCATTTCCGGCTGGGATGTACGCAAAATTCAGGATGGGGAAGATGATCGGTTCATGTTTAGCTGGATTACGGTATCTCCATACGGTATTAAAGACCCGGTTAATAATGCGGAAACGATCATTAAACTGGAGTTTGATAGTGACAACATTCGGGATATGCTCGACAAATTCAAGGATGATGGCAGGCATGATCCCTTCTATTTCCGTGAAGAATCGGGAGTTATCTATAACCGGACTTCAGATCGTTCACTAACGAATCAGTTGATGGAAGAACTGTCCATCCATAAACTTCAGGACGTTGATAACCGTACAGTGGTGATCGGGAATGAGCCTTACATGGTCAACGCTGTAAAATCCAGTACAACAGGCTGGTATTTGGTCGACTATATGCCGCTATCAGATATTCTGAAGCCCATTCATCAATCCAACATGCTGTTCTATTCTTCCATGATTTGTTTGTTGTTGATGAGTTTTGGTGTGGCGTACTTGTTATATGTTCAGGTGCAGGTGCCTGTAAAACAACTCATTCGGGGGTTCCAACGGTTGAAGCAGGAGGATTATTCCGTAAGGATTAAGCCGAAGGGCCGCAATGAATTCAGTTTTCTGTCCGAACGTTTCAACTTGATGGTGGAGCAGATCCAGCAGTTGTTTGAACACGTTTATCTGGAACAGATTCATGTGCGTGAAGCCCGGTTGAAGCAGCTGCAATCGCAGATTAACCCGCATTTCTTCTATAATTGCTTCTCCTTCATTACGAGTATGGCGAAGCTGAAGCGCATGGACGCCGTTGTAGCAATGTCGCATAATCTCTCGCGATATTATCGGTATACAACAAGACAGGAGCGAGATCTGGTACCTTTGACAGAGGAGATTGAATTTGTCAGCTGTTATCTGGAGATTCAACGGATGCGTATGGACCGCATTCATTACAAGCTTGATCTGTCCGACGAGATGCTGAGACAGGAAGTACCACCGCTGATCGTGCAGCCACTGGTGGAGAATGCGGTAATTCACGGTATTGAAGCGGATGCGGAAGCTGGAGAAATAAGAGTATCCGGGGAAAAACAGGGTGGTGTCATGGTTCTTGTGGTAGAAGATGATGGGCAAGGTATGACGCAGGAGGCCCGTGAGGCGCTTCTGAATAAGCTCAGGGGAACAATGGATCAGGAGATGGGCTGTGGCCTGTGGAATGTGAATCAGAGACTCCAGCTTCGATATGGGGAGCAGGCAGGGATTGATATAACGGAATCGGAACTTGGTGGATTACGCGTTACATTATCGTGGCCTGCTGAGCAGGAGTATCTTCTGGAGAACGAAGGATGAACATCTGGAACATGTAGCGCATGTTGAACCATAGAATCCATTGCAGAATGAACGAGATAGGGAGTGACTTGCTTGATAGATATACTGCTGGTAGATGATGAAACGTATGTAACAGAAAGTCTGGAACTCACGATCCCCTGGGGAGAACTTGGGGTAACGACCGTGCTGCGTGCAGCTTCCGGTAAGGAAGCATTAGAGATTATGGAGGAAAATGCAGTAGATATCGTGGTCACGGATATTCGAATGCCTGGCATGTCGGGACTGGATCTGATTGCAGAGGTAACCAAGCGCTGGTCTCATATTCGTTGTATTTTGCTGACGGGTCACAGTGATTTTGCTTATGCGAAGAAGGCCATTCAATTGCAAGCGGCTGATTATATTCTCAAACCCGTAAACGATGATGAGTTTATGGGATCGGTCTCAGCAGCCATTACATCTCTTCGCGATGAGTGGGATGAGTTCGATAAATATCACCGGCTCTTATACAGTCGGAAGTCTGACTATAAGATTTTACGGGAAAATCTCATGCATGATCTGCTGCTTGGGCGTGAGATCACGGCGCGGGCACTTCGGGAACAACTGCAACAATATGAGATCCATATTGATCCGGAACAATCGGCAGTGATGATGCTGATTCGCCTTACAGGACGCTTCTCGTCAATGGATCAGCAGTCTCTGGATCTAATGGATTTTGCGGTAGGTAATATAGCGGAGGAAGTGCTCGGAGAGCACTTTAACGTGTGGTTTGGTCGCGGCCCCCATGAGTGTCTGGTTATGTTTTTACAGAGTCAGGGACAGATTGAAGCTCCGCAGATGAACTTGGAAACGTTGAGAATCTCTGCTGAAACCTTCCGTGAGCATGTCATTCGATATTTGCAGGGAGATCTATCCATGGTGGTTACACCTTCATTTCCATTTAATGAGTTGACAGCAGCTTATCGAAAAAGTCTGGGTTCCCTTGTCCTTTTCGGACCGGAGGAACACCAGATTATATACATGGACATGGAACAGGCACTCAGCAAACGACCGGAGAATGATGCGACGCAGGCCCTCGAAGAGCTGTACAAACCGCCTGTACTTCCACAATTGCTTGAGACCAAGCAATGGGAAGCGGCAGCACGCAAGCTGAACACGGTCTTTGACGCGGCAGAGCAGGTGCGTTTGTCGAGAGAACATGTGTATGAGATGTATCTGTCAGTAACCAATGCATTTATGTATATCGCTCATAAACAGGGACATCTGGTGCATGAGATTGATCATGCGGGATTCGATCTGCTCCTTGCTCATCAACTGATTCAATCGCCCGAGAAACTGCGGCGCTGGGCCACCGAGATGTTAGCGAAGCTTCAGGCAGAGTTGTCTGATCAGGAAGGTGTGCAGAGCCGCAGACATGTGATCAAGCAGGTTCAGGAACTGGTGACAAGAGATACAGGACAGGATCTGTCGGTGAAGATGATCGCGGACAAGGTATATTTGCACCCCGTATATCTATCGAAGATTTACAAGGCAGAGACAGGGGAAGGTCTTGGAGATTACATGATTCGTATGCGTATGGAGCGTGCGCTGTATCTGCTCAAGAATAGCAATAAAAAAATATACGAGATTACAAGTGAGCTAGGTTATCAAAATCCGCAATATTTCAGCAAAATGTTCAAAAAGCATTATGGTATGACACCCAATGAATTTCGGGATCAGGCATAATTTCAACAACATTCCAGAATATAGGTTGGCAAAGGTGCAGAAATCTTGATTTCGTATCATAGGCTCAAAGGCCTGGTCAGCCTATAATGAAAGGGTAACCAAAACGATTTAAGGGGGAACAACATGAGAGCGCAATCAACGAAAAAGAGATTCTTGACGCTTCTCGCTACAACGCTGTGTCTAACTGTCGTTCTTGCAGGATGTTCAGGAGGCAGTGGGGGCGGAGATAGTGCCACACCAAGTACATCTGGAGCCCAAAACGAATACAAAGAAAAATATGATCCGGAAGTAACCATTACGACTGCATGGGGAATTGACCCTGAGCTGAAGTTTAAAAATGGTGAATCTATGGAAAATAACGTGGCAACCAAGTGGGCCAAGGATCAATTCGGTATTAATATCAGTTCACTATGGTCTGTAACGGATACGAATGGGGCATTTGCAACCAAACTTCGTTTGGCGATGTCTTCTGGTCAAGATATGCCTGACATCGTAAACGTGGGTGATAATCTGCTTGCGCAGGATCTGATTGATTCCGGTATGTATCAGGAAGTCGGTCCACTGTTCGACAAATATGCTTCGGACACATGGAAAAAAGCGATGGAGCAAGATCCTAACGTGTGGAACCAGTATAGTCGTGATGGCAAAAGAATGGGTATCCCTGTTCTGGACTATGCATACAACAATGATTACTTGCTCTGGATTCGTCAGGACTGGCTGGATAAGCTGAAGCTGGAAGCTCCAAAAACAATCGATGAGCTTGAAACCGTAATGGATGCATTCAAAAACCAAAACCCGGATGGATTGTCTCCGGATAAGGTCATCCCGCTCAGCATTGGCTTCAAAACATCCATGAACACATGGATGGGAGACCCATCCTGGATCTTCGGAGCATACGGAACATTGCCGTTCCAATGGAATCTGGCTGCGGATGGCAAGCTGGAGTATGGCTCCATCAATCCGGGTATGAAGCAAGGTTTGACCAAATTGAGCGAATGGCTCACAAAAGGTTATATCCCGCAGGAAGCAGCTCTATGGGATGAAAACAAAACAGCAGAACCAGCAGTTGCAGGTACAGCCGGCATTATTCCAGGTCCTTACTGGATGAGCGGATGGCCGCTTCTGGATACCGTGAAAAATGTACCAAGTGCTGTTTGGAAACCAATTGAGATTCCAACGGGTCCTGAAGGTAAAGCGATGCGTCACGGAACACAGTTCGTTAATGGTGTTACGTTGATTAAGGCAGACATGGAACACCCCGAAGCCTTCTTTACGTATCAGAACTACCTGTTCGACAATTATGCAGATCCAGCACCAGGAAGCCAGTATGATAACGGTTTGTTTGAGAAATATGATTATCAACTGGACGCTAATGGAAAACAAATGCCGATTGACGAGATCGAAGGCGGATACGTGAACGTTGTACGTTATTTGCTTGTTCGTGACGGTGCTCGTATTCCAGATGCACAGATGAAAGCGCTTCTGAATTTGGCGGATGGCAAAGAGCCGGAAACGAAGCTGGAGAAAGATGTTGCTGTAAACTATGGTAAAGAAACGCCAGCGGCAGCAAAAGTGTTGCTGAGCCAAGAAGAAATTTCATTCAAAAACATGTTCACAGGTCCGACAACGCAGACGATGAAATCCAAGCTGGACTACCTGAACAAAATCGAGAATCAGGCATTTAACGAAATTATCTATGGCAAAAATCCGGCTGATGCGTTTGATACCTTTGTACAAACGTGGAAATCCGGAGGCGGTGACCAGATCACGCAAGAGGTCAACGAATGGTATGACGGTGTGAAAAAATAGTTTGAAGCAGCGCCCAGACGATCGTCGTCTGGGCGCTTTTTTTGGTTTATTCAAGCTGAAGCAAAGTGGTTGAATTTGTGCCATTTATATTGCTTTTATGTGCTGTTTGGACCCTGTAAAAGGTTGATATAATCGCATTATAAGCCACTCAGGGAGTACTTGAGTAGGAAGAAATACAGGGGGAGCAATCATGAGAACTTTGAAACGCACTTGGCCATTCCACGTTATGCTGTTGCCAGCCATTATCTTTCTGATCATCTTCAGTTATGTGCCTATGGGCGGGATTGTTATGGCATTCCAGAATTACAAGCCATGGCTTGGAATTAGCGGCTCCGAATGGGTCGGGCTGGACAACTTTAGATATTTGTTTGAACGTGAAGATAGCTTACAGGTCATCTGGAACACATTGATTATTGCTGTACTTAAATTGATTTTTAACTTATTCATTCCGTTTGTTTTCGCCATTCTTTTGAATGAGGTTCGCAAGATGGCTGTACAGCGAACCATTCAGACACTTGTCTATTTACCTCACTTCTTGTCCTGGGTCATTCTGGGCGGGATTTTGATAGATCTGCTGTCAACCGGAGGGTTGGTGAACCGGGTTCTCGGAACTTTTGGACTCGGACCATATTTCTTCCTCGGAGACAACAGTTGGTTCCGATCTACGGTCATTCTGACAGATGTGTGGAAGGAATTTGGCTATAACATGATTGTCTTTTTGGCTGCCCTTGCCGGAATTAATCCAGCATTGTACGAAGCAGCGGAGATTGACGGAGCAGGACGTTGGAAACAGACACTGCACATTACAATTCCTTCGCTCGTGCCGATGCTGATGGTTGTAGGAACGCTGGCTCTGGGTAACGTACTGAATGCCGGATTTGACCAGATTTTCAACCTGTATAACCCGCTCGTATATCAAACGGGTGACATCATTGACACATTCGTATATCGTTCTGCGATGCAAAATGGTGAGATGGGCTTCGCAACAGCGATCGGATTGTTCAAATCAGTCATTAGTATGATCTTGATTCTCGTATCTTACAGCTTAGCCAAAAAATACGCTGGATACCGCATATTCTAATCGAATGAACAGAGAAAGAAGGGACCACGATGTATCATAAATCATTGCCTTATCGCGTGTTTAATATAGTCAATACCTGCTTTCTGATTCTGATTGCCATCATGTGTATCATACCGATGGTTCACGTACTGGCTGTATCTTTTAGTACGAAGGCTGCTGCCGATGCCAATCTGGTTAATCTCTGGCCCGTAGGTTTTTCACTTGAAGCTTACAAAAAGACGATGAACAATCCGATTTTCTTGAACTCGCTCTGGATTTCACTGTTACGTACAGTGATTGGTACAGCGATTACCTTGCTGATTACATTCTTGGCGGCATATCCATTGTCCAAAGAAAATAGTGAGTTCAAAGGCAGAACGATCTACTCCTGGATTTTCGTATTCAGTATGATTTTCAACGGAGGACTGGTTCCGTTCTATATGGTTATCCAGAAAATCGGGCTGATGGATTCCTTCTGGGTACTAGTACTCCCAGGGGCAGTTAACACATTCCTTGTCATCCTGATGCTGAACTTCTTCCGCGGTATTCCGAAAGAGCTGGAGGAAGCGGCACTGATGGATGGAGCCAACCATTTCAGAACATTGTTCAGTATCTTCCTGCCGATCTCCTTGCCGTCGATTGCAACTATTGCATTGTTCAGCATGGTGTTTCACTGGAATTCATGGTTTGATGGATTGCTCTATATGAATAATGCCAAGGATTACCCACTTGCTACATTTATGCAAACGGTCATTATCGGACGTGACATGAGCAGCATGAGCATGAATCCAAAAGAGATGGAATCTCTCTCTCAAACGACGGTAAGAGCAGCTCAGATCTTCATCGGCAGTGCACCAATCTTGATTGTGTATCCGTTCCTGCAACGTTTCTTTGTTAAAGGTATGACGTTGGGCTCAGTTAAAGGCTGAGCCTGTATCACAAATTAAATGGAGGCTGATACAGTGAGCAACTTGGAGGAGAAGACATTCGTTCTGGGAATGGACGTATCTTTTATGGATGAGATTGAACAACATGGTGGGACCTACAGTGATGTGGACGGCAAGGAACAAGACTTGCTGTCCATCCTGAAGCTTAATGATGCTAATGCGATTCGGCTGCGGATATGGAATGATCCTGTAGGGGGGTTCTGCAATCTGGAGCGGACGGTGGCGGTAGCCAAACGGATTAAGGAACAGGGCTTGCAGTTTTTGCTTGATTTCCATTATTCCGATCGGTGGGCTGATCCGGCTAATCAGTGGAAACCAAAGGCGTGGGAGAATCTCTCCTATGAGGAGCTTCAACGTGCGGTATGCACGTATACCGCTGATGTCCTGAGAACATTGAAGGAACATGATGCTCTTCCAGACATGGTGCAGGTCGGCAACGAGATTACACCAGGCATGTTATGGAATGAGGGACGTGTTGGTGGAGAAGAGCATGACACGGATGAACAGTGGGAACGTTTTGCAGGTCTTGTAAAGTACGGAATTGCTGCGGTCAAATCCGTTGACGCGGATATCCAGATTATGATACATATTGATCGTGGTGGAGATAACGCCGAGAGCCGCAAGTTCTACGATCGATTTGAAGCGCTGGGTGTGGAGTTCGATATCATTGGACTCTCGTATTATCCTTGGTGGCATGGCACACTCGACGCGTTACGTGACAATCTGCATGATCTGGCTGAGCGTTATGGCAAACCCGTCAATGTCGTTGAAACCGCTTATCCGTGGACGCTGGAACAGCCAGAAGGCATTGAATGGATTTTGAATCAGGAAGAATTGTTGTTGCCAGGATACCCTGCAACTGTAGAAGGGCAGACCAAGTATCTGAAGGATCTGTTGCAGATTATTCGTGAAGTTCCTGGTGGTTTGGGTCATGGATTCTATTATTGGGAACCTGCCTGGATACCAAGTAAAGAAGAATGGTCCGTCGGACATCCGAATAACTGGGGTAACCTCACAATGTTTGATTTTAAAGGTCGTAAGTTGGAATCGTTTACAGCACTCGCTTCTGTAGAAGAATCAGATACAGAGACATACGTGTAATAACTCACAAGTTCGCAAGTTGTATCTGACGTAAAACAAGACGTCAATATCGTTGTATCCAATAAAAATGGTATTCAAAAGCAAGGGAGTTGTCCTTATGACATACAAATTTCCACCGGTAAGTTCCAAAGCCCCGCACATGTTGCATGGCGCAGACTATAACCCGGAGCAGTGGCTCCGCTATCCTGAAATTCTGGAAGAAGATATTCGCTTGATGAAGCTTGCCAAGTGTAACGTGATGTCCATTGGTATCTTCTCTTGGGTATCCCTTGAGCCGGAAGAAGGCGTATATACGTTTGAATGGCTGGATCAGGTGTTGGATCGTTTTGCAGCTAATGGCATCTATGCCTTCCTGGCTACACCAAGTGGTGCGAGACCTGCCTGGATGTCTGCCAAGTATCCAGAGGTGCTTCGTGTCTCCGAGAAACGTGTACGCAATCTCCACGGTTTCCGTCATAACCATTGCTATACTTCCCCGGTATACCGTGAGAAAGTCACTTCGATCAATACAAAACTGGCAGAACGTTATTCGGATCATCCGGCTATTATCGGCTGGCACATCTCTAACGAGTTCGGTGGAGACTGTCATTGCGATTACTGTCAGGAAGCTTTCCGTGGTTGGGTTCAGAAAAAGTATAAGACACTCGATGAACTGAATCATTCGTGGTGGACCACATTCTGGAGTCACACGGTTACAGACTGGAGTCAAGTCGAGTCGCCGGCTCCACACGGTGAGACACAAGTACATGCAATGAACCTGGATTGGCGCCGTTTCGTTACCGATCAGACAGCTGATTTTATCGTGCATGAAACGAAACCATTGAAAGCTCAGAATCCAGATCTGCCCGTCACAACGAACCTGATGGAATTTTACGGCGGTCTGAACTATTGGAAGTTCGCCGATATTCTGGATTTCCTGTCTTGGGACAGCTATCCAACGTGGCATGATGCAGATGACGATGCAAAACAGGCCTCCCGGATCGCAATGATGCATGACATCGTTCGTTCCATCAAAGGTGGACAGCCTTTCTTGCTGATGGAAAGTACGCCAAGTTCAACCAACTGGCAAGAGGTTAGCAAGCTGAAAAAACCTGGTATGCATCTGCTCTCTTCTCTCCAGGCAGTGGCACACGGTTCCGATAGTGTACAGTACTTCCAGTGGAGAAAGAGCCGGGGGTCCAGTGAGAAGCTCCATGGCGCAGTGGTAGACCATGTTGGAACAGAGCACACTCGCGTGTTCCAGGATGTGACGGACGTAGGTACGGCTCTTGAAGGCATGGAAGCTATTGTAGGAACAGCGGTTCCGGCAGAAGTCGCGATCATATTCGATTGGGAAAATCGCTGGGCCGTTAATGATTCACAGGGTCCGCGCAATATCGGTGTGAAGTATGAGCAGACGGTGGAAGAGCATTACGAAGCGTTTTGGAAAAAGGGAGTTGCTGTAGACGTTATCGATATGGATGCAGATCTGTCCAAGTACAAGTTGCTGATCGCTCCAATGCTCTATTTGGTACGTGAAGGTGTCGGCGAACGCATTGAGAAGTTTGTGGAACAAGGTGGTACGTTTGTAGCGACCTACTGGTCTGGAATTGTCAACGAAAATGATCTGTGCTTCCTGGGTGGATTCCCAGGCCCACTCCGTAAGACACTTGGAATCTGGTCCGAGGAAATTGACGGACTGCATGATCGTGATCTGAACGGGATCATTCCTGAGCAGGGCAATGAGCTTCAGCTCACTACAGCATATGATGCAATTGAATTGTGTGATCTGATTCATCTGGAAGGTGCGAAGTCACTGGCTACGTACCGTTCTGACTTCTATGCCGGACGTCCAGCATTGACGGTTAACCAGTTGGGTTCAGGAAAAGCGTATTACGTGGCGACACGTCTGAAAGCGCCATTCTATGATGATTTTTATGCACAGTTAATCACTGACCTGAACATTGAGCGTGGACTTGAAACCGAACTGCCTTCTGGTACAACAGCACATACGCGTACAGATGGTACGGCTGATTATGTGTTTGTACAGAACTACACACCAGATGAGAAGCTGGTTGAATTAGATGGACAGTCCTATACGGATCTGCTCAGTGGTGATGCTGTGGAAGCCAGTCTCAGCTTGCAACCATACGACATTCGTGTCCTTCGCAGACCGGCTTCCCGGAAATAATATACATTCCATTTATAATTGAATAAACGAAATAGTATAAGAAGAGATTGCCCTGAACACCTGTTATCGGTGTTTGGGGTGTCTTTTTTATTTTATGTTTTTGGCTGTTGAACCACTTTTTCTGGACAAGATAAAGGATAAACGTGTCCGCGCAGCGAAGACAATCAGGTAACTTGTAACTCAAGACTTTCAGTCTGGGAGGAATTGAAATGAATCAGAGAAATCTGGACGGCAACAGCATTATTATTCGGCTGGAAATGACAACTAAAGATATCAAGTTTGGCGAAGTGGCTTCGGCCATCTCGGAAGCTGGTGGAGACATCATTGCCATTGACGTCATTTCGACCAATCAGGATGTCAGTGTGCGCGACTTGACCGTCGCGGTAACAGATGCACAGGATAACAGCAAAATTATAGAAGGCGTACGCCAGCTCAAAGGTATATCCATCATTAACGTATCAGATCGAACGTTCCTGCTTCATTTGGGCGGCAAGATCGAAGTGACACCGAAAACCCCGATTCAGAATCGGGAAGACCTGTCGCGTGTGTATACCCCGGATGTGGCTCGGGTATGTTCGGCCATTGTGGAAGAACCGGGGAAAGCTTTCTCGCTGACAATCAAGCGGAACACGGTAGCCGTGGTATCCGATGGCAGTGCGGTACTTGGACTGGGCAACATTGGTCCCCGTGCAGCGATGCCCGTCATGGAAGGTAAGGCAATGTTGTTCAAACAGTTTGCAGGTGTGGATGCCTTCCCAATCTGCCTGGACACGCAGGATACCGAGGAGATCATTCGTACTGTGAAAGCGATATCACCTGGTTTTGGCGGCATTAATCTGGAGGATATTTCGTCACCACGTTGTTTCGAGATTGAACGTCGTCTGAATGAGGAATTGGACATCCCGGTATTTCATGATGATCAGCATGGCACAGCGGTTGTGTTATATGCCGGTCTGATCAATGCGCTCAAACTGGTAGGCAAGTCGATTAATGATGTGAAGATCGTGGTCTGCGGTATTGGAGCAGCCGGTGTAGCATGCAGCAACATATTATTGTCTGCGGGAGCCAGTCGACTTATTGGTGTCGATCGTGAAGGTGCGATTGTACGGACACAAACCTATGAGAATGAAGTCTGGAGTGACTATGCGGCTCGTACCAACCCGGAACTGGAAACGGGGTCGCTACGTGAAGTCATTCGTGGAGCCGATGTGTTCATTGGCTTGTCACGCGGCAATCTGTTAACTCGTGAAGATGTGCAGACCATGGCCGAAGATCCAATCGTGTTTGCGATGGCCAATCCGGTGCCTGAGATTATGCCTGCTTTGGTGGAGGACATTGTGGCTGTTATGGCGACAGGACGATCCGATTATCCGAACCAAATCAACAACGTGTTGTGTTTCCCAGGCATATTTAGGGCAGTTCTGGATTGCCGGGCTACCGAAATTAATGAAGAAATGAAGCTGGCAGCCGCTCAAGCGATTGCCTCGGCCATTACGGACGAAGAGCGTACACGCTATTACATTATTCCTAGTGTGTTCAATGATAAAGTGGTCAAATCGATGCGTAATCGCGTCATTGAAGCAGCTGTTAAGACGGGTGTAGCGCGGCGTATTCCACGTGAGCAGGCTCGTGAAGGTGGGGAATCGTAAGATGCCAGAGAACCCTCTTCAACCATCCAGCCAGAGCGTAAAAGGACCAGAACAGCTGGACAATGTAGATGGAACAATCGCAGGAGAAGCTATACTGCGCGCTGCCCGATCTTTTGTACAAGGGGACTCATCCAAGCATACGGACGGTCATGACTGGCCGCACATCGAACGGGTAACTGCGCTTGCGGTCGAACTCGCACACCGCATGGGTGCAGATCCATTTGTCTGTGAACTGGCTGCATTATTACATGACGTACCGGATGAGAAGCTGAATGAGAGTTTGGAAGCCGGGATGGCGAAACTGAATGACTGGCTGGATACCCAGCCGCTTGATTCGGATACACGTGCAGCGGTTGTGGGTATTATTAGCACCATCTCCTATGCGGGAGGCCAGCTTCCTGCGGTCAGCTCGCTTGAAGCACAAGTTGTACAGGATGCGGATCGTCTGGATGCGCTGGGGGCGATTGGAATCGCGCGCACCTTTGCCTTCTCAGGAGCGAGGGCGCGCGAGATGTACGATCCATCTCTTCCCCCACGGGAGCATATGACCCGTGAGGAATATCGTAATGGGCGCAGCACCACGATAAATCACTTTTATGAGAAGTTGTTCAAGCTCAAAGATCTGATGAATACCTCCTATGGCAAGGAACTGGCGGAGCAGCGTCATCATTATATGGTGCAGTTCGTAGAGCAGTTCAAAAGGGAATGGGAGGGCACGGATCGGTAGGCAGGCTTGATAAGCATGACGATTACACAGAGGTTTCATACGTAACAGAGGCGAATCTTTGAAGTGGCGAAAATCCATTTTGAAGATTTGCTTCTTTTTAGGTTCATCATTTTGGGTTAATAATGTGTATTAACATACATAAATGAATCAATAATCTATTTTTAGTGAGTTATGAAATGATTAAAATAAGGTTTACGACTTATGACATGGCAACGGAAGGTCTTCCATGGTACAATAAATCGTTCTCCTGAATGAATTCAGGCAAAAAAAGAAATATGGGGTAATAATGAACATGATTATCAAATGTAAAATTTCAGGTTCGGTAAAGAGGAGGGGTCACCACCATGTCGTTTGGTGCACGTGTACTTAAGACGGGGATCGCGGTCACGCTTGCCTTGTACCTTAGCAGCCTGTTCTTGAACCCGCAATCTCCCGTGCCTGCCGCAATCGCGGCTATATTCGCCATGCAGCCTTCCATCTATCGTTCTTGGAAATACTTCCTGGATCAGCTGCAAACGACCACACTCGGAGCTATTGTGGCTCTGGTGGGAGGTATGGTGTTGTCCAATGAGCCAATTGCTGTTGGATTAATTATTGTACTTGTTATCATGATATGTCTTAAATTGAATATGGGCGAGACGGTTGGACTGACACTGGTCACGGTTGTATCCATTATGGAAGCCTCAGGTGACTGGCATTTTGCACTCAATCGTTTTCTGCTGACACTGGTGGGTATTGTATCGGCGTTTCTCATCAACATTACGGTATTTCCTCCGAAACCGAAGGTTCAGTTCGTCAAGCAGATCCAGAGTGTCTTCAGCGGCATGTCGTTGCTTCTGCGAACCTCGATTTCGGATGAGATTAAGGAAGTCGTGTTCCGGGAGGAGAAAAACAACCTGGGCAGCTCCATTAAGTCTCTGTCCGACAAGTATAACTTGTTCGAAGAGGAACAGAAGAAGATGAAGCGTTCAAAATTCAGCGAAACCAGGCAGATGGTGGTCTACAAACAGATGTTGCTGAGTCTGCAAAAAGGATACGAGGTGCTGGATTCGGTGGAACGCCACTATTTCCAGGCACCGCGGACACCAGCCATGGATCTGTTTTTTGACTCCCATCTGGAACTGGTTATCAAATTCCATGAGCATGCACTGCTCAAGTTCGAGGATAAGCTGAAACCGAACGGCGAAGAGGCCGCACAGTTTGTATTGGACAATGATCGTTTCATGGAACAGGCGATCACTGAGTTTGATATCGACAAGGACGGGATGTTACGATTATCCATCGTGGCTGCTGCGATCTATGATTACGGGTATCAGCTGGAACGTCTGAATCGACTTGCCGAACATGTGCATAGCTCCAGTGAGGACAAAGAATCACAGGACAAAATTTTGAACTGGCTTAAGTGGCCTTAAATTCAAGTTCAAAAAGTCTGGTTTTCAGTACCAAGAAGATGGAATGAAGATAGAAATGGAGTAGCGGAGCGTAGGAAAACTACGTGAGCAACGGACATTTCGGCTGAATTTCATATTCGATGCTGATGATGCCGTTAGGCATGATTCGTAATCAAAATTAGACTTTTTGAACAACCTCTAAGTGCGAATTGCACACCTGCTTGGCGATCATATACAATGGAGTTACAACATAGCCCGGACAAACGTGTCCGGGTTGTTTTGTCATACATAGGGCTGAATGGCATGAATGAATATTAACGAACTGAGGGATAGAGACATGATTATAGAGCAGTTGGACGCTGAATTAATGGAATGGTTGAGTGGGACAAATCTGGAGCATAAACAGCATGAAGCCATGCAACTCCTGACCGTATCTGAGGATCAGTGGCCGTATCAGGCGATGATCAGTATGGGTGAAGTCATTGCGCTAAGTCCGCATCAGCTTAGACTGGCTCTGTGGCAAGGTACACAGACCAGTATGAACATGAGCAAAACAGGCAAGGCTACCTTGATTGCGGTTCAAGGACAGCGATTGCTACATATCCGTATAGAAGTAGAGCTGCTGCCTGAGATGAAGGGGGCTGTTCATCCGAGAGATCGTTTTGAAGCCAAGGTGCTTCATGTACGTGTAGATCACGCGCCATATGCGGAGATCACTTCAGGAATTACATTTCAATTAAAAGATGAACTTGTGGCAATTACCCGCTGGAAAGAGACAATTGAAGAATTACGAAAGTAGACATGAGTTGCTAAGTCAGTTGAGGACCCGGTGATTGGGTAATAATGAAGAAGAAAACAACAAAAAACGCCTCCGCTTGCATCGGGACGTTGTCACTGGTACAATAAAAAATGGTTTTCAGAAAATTAGAACTAATTAACATAAAATTAAAATGTTTACTTTCTAATAACTATACCATTGCCTTTTCGGGCTTGTCAAATGGGATTTTGAGGACACAATCCGGGGAAAGAGGGGCTATTAACATATGAGTACAGAGCAGCAGTGGAGTGAGGAACAACAACGGGTCAACACGGTGACCGATCAGATTGAGCGCAAGATCACAACGTTAGAAGATGAAGTAGGTTCCTTCCGGGACGAAGTGGTTGGCATGAGAAAAGACTTCTGGGACGAAGTCACAATGAACTTTAGCGAAGCGGACGATGTCGGGGAGACTTCAACCAGTATGCGGCAGCAGTCACAGGTACTGTCCGATCGGGAGCGTAGCCATCTGAATACAGCGGGTGCGTTGGACAAAATGAAACGACTGCATCATTCACCGTATTTTGGTCGCATTGATTTCAAAGAAGATGGATATCCAAATGCAGAACGTATTTATCTGGGCATTGCATCGTTGCTGGATGAAAAAGAGGAATCTTTTCTGGTCTACGACTGGCGTGCGCCAATCTCCAACCTGTATTATGACGGGGCGCCGGGTCCGATCACATACCATACACCAAGTGGGGAGATTAGCGGTGATATAGAGATGAAGCGGCAGTTTGTCATTCGGGACGGACGTATCCGCTTTATGTTCGACACGGGGGTTACGATTGGCGATGAGTTGTTGCAGGCCGTGCTCAGTCGAACTTCGGATGCGCAGATGAAGAGTATTGTAGCGACCATTCAAAAGGAGCAGAATCGGATTATTCGCAATGACCGGACACGCATGCTCATTGTGCAAGGCGCAGCCGGCAGTGGCAAAACATCCGCAGCGCTCCAGCGTGTGGCCTATCTTCTCTATAAATACCGCGAGCATCTGCAAGCGGATCAGATGGTTCTTTTTTCGCCGAATCCGATGTTCAATAGTTATGTCTCTACGGTACTGCCTGAGCTTGGGGAGGAAAATATGTTGCAAACGACCTTCCAGGAGTATCTGGAACGCCGTTTGGGTCGTGAGTATCAACTGGAAGATCCGTTCATTCAGCTCGAATATGTACTTACGGGGACGGAAGATTCCGATTATGATGTTCGTATGTCCAGCATTCGGTTCAAGTCATCCGAATCTTTCCTGAAGGTCATTACACGTTATAAGGAAAGCATGCTGTCAGGGGGCATGAAGTTCAAGCCGGTTCGCTTTCAAGGCCGAGCAATTGTCACGTCAGAGGCTATGGCTGAGAAATTCTACAGTTTCGAGTCGTCAGTTAAGCTGGTGAGCCGACTGGAGATGTTGCGGGACTGGATGTTGAAAGAACTGTCTGCCTTTGGTAAAAGTGAACTGGATGCGCCTTGGGTCGATCAGCAGCTGGATCTGATGGAGCCGGAGGATCTGCAACGTGCGTATCAACGGTTGAAGCGCAAGCAAAAAGGAAAGACCCATACGTTTAATGACTTTGAGCAGGAAAGAGAAATTCTGGCACGTATGGTGGTCAGTGACCGACTCAAACCGTTGCGAAAATGGATTAAGTCCTTACGATTCGTTGATGTACGACAGTTATATGCACATTTGTTCAATGATGAGGCTCAGATGGTCCGCTTGCTGGGGGATGAAGCCTTGCCTGCCCAATGGGAAGACATCTGTAAAATGACTTTACGAAGATTGAAGCTTCAGGAGTTGGCCTATGAAGATATTACGCCATACTTGTACCTACGTGAGCTTATGCTTGGATTCCATATTAACTCCAATATTCGTCATGTCATTATTGATGAGGCACAGGATTATTCTGCATTTCAGCTGGCCTTTATGAAGAGATTGTTCCCACGGGCGAAAATAACAGCACTCGGTGACTTTAATCAGGCAATCTATGCCCACTCTTCCGTGCTTAGTGGAACAGGACCTTTGACTAACCTGTATGGACCTGACAATACGGAAGTGATTGAGTTGACCAGAAGTTATCGATCTACCCGGGAGATCGTGGAGTTTACCCGTGGCATGGTGCCTGGCGGGGAAGAGATTATTCCATTTAACCGCAGTGGCGAGAAGCCTAAAGTTATCGTTTCTTCAGATCCGGAGCGTCATATGAACGTCATCACAACAGACCTCAAGCACTTGATTGAGGAAGGGTATGAATCCGTTGCAGTCATCTGCAAGACCGCCGAAGAGAGCAGAGCAGTACATGCTGCATTGAGCAAGGCACTGCCTACAGCACCGAAGTTAATCAAGAAAACGACGCTGGCATTTGAACAGGGGGTTCATGTCATTCCGGCATATCTGGCCAAAGGTGTGGAATTCGATGCTGTCCTAATCTATGACGGTTCTGCAGAGCAGTATGCCCAAGAACATGAACGCAAGTTGTTCTACACGGCTTGTACGCGAGCGATGCATTTGCTGCATGTCTATTGTGTGGGCACACCGAGTCCGTTCATTACCTCCCAGTCGGAAGAATGGTACGATCTTGGCAAGGTGTCTACTGCGCAAGTGGACTGACATAATACGTTCATATGCATGAAGAAGGCTTCCGTTCAATGGAACGGGAGTCTTTTTGTATATGATATATAGATCAGGAAGAAGCTAGCTTAGCGAAGAAAGTATACGAGATGAGGTTCCAGCCAGGTAGAGGTGATCGTATTGAACAAAAAACTTGACGTGAATTCGTAAGGATTGGGTTCCATGGATAAATATAACTTCATAATTTGTATTTAAGCACAATGGATGTGATTTTTCTTTACACATGAGGTCTGGACTCATATAATCGTAACAATATATTTTTTTTTGGGATCGTTTATTAAAGGAGGCAACCATATGAACAAATCATCTTTTGAACGGCCGCTTATGGCCGATTGTGTACCGGATCTGGTCGCTACAGCCCGGGGAGATCTACCAGCGACTTTGGTCATTCGGGGAGGTACGCTAGTGAACGTGATATCGGGTGAGATTTTGCCTGAGATGTCCATAGCTGTACAAGGAGCTCGTATCGCTTATGTCGGCAAAGATGTAAGCCACACCATCGGAGAACATACGCGGATTATTGAAGCGAACGGCAAGTATATCGCTCCTGGTTTGCTGGATGGACACTGCCATATCGAAAGTACACAGATGAAAGTAACCGAGTTTGCGAGAGCGGTATTGCCTTCAGGCACGACCGGAGGTTTCTTCGACCCACATGAGATCTCTAACGTGCTTGGTCTCAAAGGTCTGAGACTGATGTTGGATGAAGCACGCACCACACCGATGGCTGCATATATGCAGGTGGCTTCCTGTGTACCTTCCACCCATCCGGGACTGGAGACAACAGGTGCTTATATAGGGCCTGAAGAGGTGGCTGAGGCTCTTTCCTGGGGGCCAGACATGATTGGTCTTGGTGAAGTAATGAACTTCCCTGGGGTCGTCTACGGGGACGAGACGATGATCGGTGAGATACAGGCGACCCTCCGGGCAGGTAAAGTGGCAGACGGTCACTTTACCTGGGCAGCAGATGACTGGCGTCTGCCAGCTTACGCAGCGAGTGGCGTAACAGGGGATCATGAATGTGTGACCAAGGAAGATGTGGTCGAACGTCTGCGCCTCGGGATGTATGCGAAGATGCGCCAAGGTTCGGCATGGCATGATGTGGCCGAGACGATCAAAGCCTGTACCGAGCTTGGACTGGATACACGCCGGATGATGCTGGTGACCGATGACCGCAGCTCTGAATCGCTGCTCAAAGAAGGACATATGGATTTTGTTGTTCGTCTAGCGATCTCCCAAGGCGTGAAGCCGGTAACGGCTTTCCAGATGGCTACTATTAACACAGCTGAGCGCTTCGGGGTTGCGCGCGACATTGGTGCGGTTATTCCGGGCAATATAGCTGACATTATTCTGTTGGACGGCCGTCTGGCGGATGTACGTGTGGGGTTGACGATTGCTGCCGGGCAAGTTGTGGCCGAGAATGGGAAAATGACGGCGGTCTGGGACAGCTTCACGTATCCTGAGGAAGCACTGAACACGGTGAAGTTGGAAGCCAATATTCAGCCAGAGGATCTGGAACTGGCTGCACCGATTACAGAGGGTACGATTGGTGCAAAAATCATTCATGTGACAGAGAACCATGTGGATACGAAGGAGAAACACCTGCCTGTCACGGTGAAGAACGGCAAGGTTGTGGTTTCAACTTCAGGGGAAGTATGCAAAATCGCGGTATTAGAGCGTCACAAACAAACTGGGAATCGCGCGGTTGCGCTGGTTGGAGGTATTGGCTTCACATCGCCAGCGGCGATTGCGATGACGGTTGCTCATGACAGTCATAATCTGTTGATTATCGGTAATGATGATGCTTTGATGGCCGAAGCCGGTAATCGTGTCATTCGCATGCAAGGTGGGGTAGCCGTGGTAACAGCTACAGGTATAACTGAATTCCCGCTGCGAATCGCAGGTTTGATGTCAACGGAGTCTTTCGAAGTGGTTGCAGCCCAATCGGCAGCAGTCAGTGAAGCTTTACAATCCGCAGGCTGTACGTTGAATAATGCATTTATGACACTCTCCTTGTTGGCGCTGGTTGTGATTCCAGAATTACGTTTGTCCGACAAGGGGCTTGTGCGGATCTCAGCAGATGGCATTGAACTGGTGTCCCTTTTCGATGAAGTGGTCGACGGTACACCGGTAGCTTCAGTGGGTAATGAATGAACGGAAATGTTGACTAGAGCATCATCAAATCGAGAGACATGCAAAGCCGCCTTAGGGCGGTTTTTTTGTGCTTTTATGGAGAAAACGCTTTCTAGGTCTTCTGGGGCTTGGTTTACATATGGCAATAATGACTGAAGTCGTGAAGAAAGTAGGGTTAATTTATATAATAGCTGATATTTGTGACTTTTGAACTATACATACAGAACTGTGAATTCCCGAAATAATGTTATATGATTCTTTCGTCGTAAGTCTTAGAGATGATATTGCATATAGAAGCAATCCAAATTCGTCGTACTTAAATAAGTCTCCATAAAATGAATATGAAACGACACAATTTCATCCGGATTTGCACGTCAGAGCTGATAATTTCAGAGGGAGTGTACAAATATGAAAAGCAAAAGAGGTTACCGTTTTATCTTATTACTCAGTTGTTTGATCCTGTGTGCGAGTACAGCCTATACTTCGAAAGCCGTTGCTATTGGTTCTGTGGATAGTTATGAAACGATTCATGGGAATCTTGATGTGCCGGTAAGAGCGACGTGGGTGTGGGACACGACCCAGATTCGAAGCAATCCTCAAGAAGTGTTGAATTTTGCGACAACGAACAAAATTAATACCATCTATCTGCAGATGAACCGGGATGTGAAAATTCCGGATTATAAAAGCTTTATCCGTCAGGCGAGAGCCAAGAATATTGCGGTTGACGTTATGGATGGAAGATCAGCCTGGGGGCTGACGGAAAGTCGGGAACAGATTGCTTCCTTCTTAGACTGGATCGAAGCATATCAGGCAGAGGCTCTGCCTAATGAGAAATTTGCTGGTATTCATCTGGATATTGAGCCACATGTGCATCCGCAATGGAAAATCAATCAGGCTAGTGTGATCACGCAGTGGCAAGGCAATGTGGAGTATATTGTTGGCAGAGCATCACGGATGAAGATGCCGGTAGCCGCTGATCTGCCTTTCTGGCTGGATAACTACAAAATTCCGGGTTCAACGATGGCGGTTAGCAGCTGGATGATCCGAAAGTTTGACTCCATCACCATCATGGCGTACCGCGATACAGCGGCTGCGATCTATAGTGTAGCGAAGGATGAGCTTGCAGAAGCGGCTCTGCTTGGCAAGACGATCTCTATAGCCGTGGAAACGAAGCAAAGTAAGGAAGGCGACTTCATTACCTTTTATGAAGAGGGATCTACTTATATGGAAGCACAATTGAAGTTGGTCGAAAAAATGGCTTCAGCACATGCGTCCTTTAACGGGTTCTCTGTTCATGAGTACACTTCATGGAAGACAATGAAAAAGTGAGGCAATGTTAAGCTTCAAAATTATAGCTCTGATAGCAGCGAATGAGATGAGTTCTAACTCAGCCAAAGTGGCTCAGATCAAAGCGTTATCTGACTCGTTCGCAGCAAAGTTAATAAAGAAGGTGCTTGCAGCTGATGAGCTGTGAGCACCTTCTTCTTCTATACCTGAACCAGGGCAGACTCCATGGCTACGTTCTCATAGAACATTTTGCGATACTGTGAAGGCGTAGTGGCTTTATGTTTTTTAAACGTAGTGATGAAGTAACTTAGATGCTCGAAACCCACATCCATGGCGATATCGACAATTTTATGATCCGTATTCTCGAGCTGAACACAGGCCTGTTGAACGCGGTAATAGTTAATGTAATCTACAGGGGTTTTCTGCACCATCTGTTTGAAGAAACGGCAGAAGTGTCCTTCGCTCATATTGGCCTCATCGGCCAGTTCTTTCAGCTTTAATGGTTCGGGATAACGCTTGTGGATATAGCCGAGCACGGATTTCAGCCGCTCTACCTTGTCATGACTCCCTGTAGCCACAGTGCCTTTGAGCGGGGCAGGTCTCATATGTTCGAACATTCGGGCAAATACTAGATATAGATACGCTTTCGTTGACATTTCACACGTTTCTGTTCTGGCAGCATGGTCCGCGAATATGCGTTGCAGGTGATCCAGAATTTCTTGTCCCCAATCCTCATCTGCTTTGATATGAAAAGGGGGAATCACGGTTTTGCGAATCAGTGGACCGATGAATTTCTCCTGTACCGTATCGAAAGTGCGGCTGCCGAGCAGCTCGGGATTAAACACAATAGAAGAGAATACACAGGGAACATCGCCCTTCAGATAACCCGCATGAATCTCACCTCGATTGATGAAAATGGCTTCTCCAGCTTGAACCTCAACGGTGTTCATATCAATCTGAAAGACGGCACATCCTTCGGTAACCATAGTGAACTCCATCTCATCATGCCAATGGCAATCGAGAATGCTATCTCCATTAAGTTGCTGGATATCCGGGTACACACTGACTGGATACATGGCATTGCCGTGAATTCGGTCTTCCCGTAATCGTTCACGTTCCATATCAACGCCTCCTTTTACTGCATTATTAATGTAATCGTTTCCAAAGTTTGGTGCTGATGTTCAAGAATCGCATGGTTAATATCAAAATCGTGATATATTTGGTCAAAATAAGAGAAGAAATTCATTATTAATATCAATATTATTATAGTATAACCAAAGGGGGAAAGAAAACATGAAATTTACTGATGGATTCTGGATGACTCGTGAAGGGTACCAAATTCAAAACCCGACTGACATTCGTGATATTGTGCAAAAAGATAATTCTTTGACCGTATATGCGGCAACTAAATATATTCGCAGCAAAGGCGACACGTTGAACGGTACATTGCTTAAAGCAACGTACAGCTCACCTATGCCTAATGTTATTCGTGTAACCTTGAATCATCATAAAGGCGGAGTGAAAAAAGGGCCTGTATTTGAGCTTAACACTCAAGATGCGAACGTTGACATCTCGAAAAATGAACAAGGCGCAGTTTTGAAAAGCGGCAACCTGGAAGTTCAAATCGACAAAACAAACGGTTGGGACGTCAGCTTCCTGTATGAAGGAAAACGCATTACAGGTAGTGGTCAAAGAGCAGCTGGTTATATTACAGGTCCGAGCAAGGAAGCGTACTTCCGCGAGCAGCTTGATCTCGGTATTGGTGAATATGTTTACGGACTCGGTGAGCGCTTCACGCCGTTTGTTAAGAATGGCCAAATCGTCGATACCTGGAATGAGGACGGCGGTACAAGCAGTGAGCAGTCCTATAAGAACATTCCGTTCTACTTGTCCAATAAAGGATATGGTGTATTTGTAAACCATCCTGAACGCGTATCTTATGAGATTGCATCTGAGAATGTATCCAAAGTGCAGTTCAGCGTAGAAGGAGAGACTCTGGAGTACTTCATTATCGGCGGTGACAATCCGAAAGATGTACTTGATAATTATACGAAATTGACAGGTAAACCAGCGCTTCCACCAGCATGGACATTTGGTCTGTGGCTGACAACATCATTCACAACGGATTATGATGAAGCAACGGTTAACCATTTCGTAGATGGCATGGCAGAACGTGATCTTCCGCTGTCTGTATTCCATTTTGACTGCTTCTGGATGAAGGAATATCAATGGTCTGATTTCGTATGGGATGAAGCGATGTTCCCGGATCCGGAAGGCATGCTTGCACGTCTGAAAGAAAAGGGTCTTAAAATCTGCGCTTGGATCAATCCATATATTGCAGAAAAATCCTACTTGTTCGATGAAGGTATGGAGAACGGTTATCTGGTAAAAACAGCGGATGGCAGCGTATGGCAATGGGATATGTGGCAAGCAGGTATGGCTCTGGTTGACTTCACGAATCCAGATGCTGTGAACTGGTATAAGAGCAAGTTGGAAGTCCTGCTTGATCAAGGTGTAGATTCATTCAAGACAGACTTCGGCGAAAGAATTCCGACCGATGTCGTGTACTTCGATGGCTCTGATCCGGTTAAAATGCACAACTATTATACACAGCTCTATAACAAAGCTGTATTTGAATTGCTCGAAGAGAAAATTGGCAAAAACGAAGCTGCCCTGTTTGCACGTTCTGCAACAGCAGGTGGTCAACAGTTCCCGGTTCACTGGGGCGGAGACTGCTCTTCAACGTATGAATCCATGGCTGAATCCCTTCGGGGCGGCTTGTCGCTTGGCCTTTCCGGTTTCGGATTCTGGAGCCATGATATCAGTGGTTTTGAAAGCACAGCGAGCCCTGATGTCTACAAACGTTGGGTACAATTCGGACTGTTATCTTCTCACAGCCGCCTGCACGGAAGTACTTCGTATCGTGTGCCTTGGCTGTTTGACGAGGAATCCGTGGACGTTGTCCGTGACTTTACCAAACTCAAAATCAGCCTGATGCCGTACCTGTATAATTCTGCGGTAGAGTCAACGGTAAAAGGTATTCCGATGATGCGCGCTATGCTGCTGGACTTCCCAGAGGACCCAACAACATACAGCCTAGATACGCAATACATGTTCGGTGATTCGATTCTGGTGGCTCCAATCTTCAACAAGGAGGGTGATGTTCGTTATTACCTGCCTGAAGGAACTTGGACGAACTATCTGACAGGAGCGAAAGTACAAGGTGGACGCTGGATCAGTGAAAACCATGACTTCAAAACACTGCCAATGATGATTAAGCCAAACAGTCTGATCGCTGTAGGTGCTGTAGATAGCAAACCGGATTATGACTTTGCGGATGATGTCTCCTTGCACTTGTTCGAACTGGCTGATGGTCAAACGGCTCAAGCTGTCGTTGTGAACCAAGCTGCTGAACAGGAACTCACAGTTAACGTTACACGTAATGGTTCAGTGCTTGAAGTTCGTGCTGAAGGCGCAGGCAAACCATGGAACTTGGTGCTTCGCGGCATTGAGAGTGTATCCAGTGTTGAAGGTGGTTCCCAAGTGTCTGGTGCAAATGGGGTTGTCGTTACGGCAGCAACAGGTGCAACTTCGCTCACAATTCAACTGTAAAATGATATAGTAGAAGAAAGGACGGTGCCGCAAGGTGCCGTCTGTTTGTCTACCATGATAGGAGATTGAATGAAATGAGCACAACAAATTCGGGTTTGCACTGCACTATATCGTCAGAGATGCTGCACCACTTGGTGGAGAATAATTTTGGAAACGCTACCATTGTGAAAAGCTTTGCACTTCTGCAAGGTGGACTTTTTAATACAACCTATCGGATTCAACTTGAAAATGCATCATACTCGGATGTGATTTTGCGTTTGGCACCAGAGCGGGCAGAGATGGTGGCCGGTTCTGTGAGTGATCCCCTTTTTTCGTTCGAACGTACCATGATGGCGGCTGAACCGGCCGTGTATGAATATTACCGTAACGCAGGGATTCCTGCTCCAAACATTATAGCCTGCGATGACAGTGGATCAATCATTCCGAGAACGTACATGTTTATGGAATTTATCCCTAGCAAGCAGTTGGATCACGCATCGATTTCAGACATAGACAAAGAGCGATTGTACCATCAGCTTGGCGCCTATACCGCCATCATGCATCAGGTCGAGGGTGCATCGTTTGGGTGGCCGCAGGTGGACGGTTCAATTAAAGGCTCGGATCAATGGTCCGAGGTGCTGCACTCTTTTGCAGAAGAAACGGCACTTAAAGCAGCACAAGCCGAGTATATGCCAGGTGTGGGGGAGGAAATCACAGCTATCTTCATGAAAAATAAAGACTTATTCGATCAGGTGACCCGTCCGGTACTCGTTCATAATGACCTGTGGGAAGCCAACGTGCTTGTTCATGAGGAAAACGGTGAGCTAAACATTGCGGCCATCATCGACGGAGATCGTTCCATGTTTGCCGACAGGGAGTTTGAAGCCATATTGTCAACAGAATCGGTGGCTTTTCATGAGGGATATAATCGTGCACTCGATTCATCTGCTGAAGGACAGGCACGCAGGCTTGCGTACCGAATACTGTCATCTTATTTTAATGCTTACGTTCATGAACATCAGGTCAATCAACTCGAAGATGGTCAGAAGTATCGACAGCGCACATTGGATTTACTGGAGCAATGGAAGCAACTTGAACACAACTAATTTGTAGGAGGAATGACGGATGAAGGAGTATCATCAATACCCGATGTGGGATGCGTCACTTTCACTTGAGGCACGGTTGGATGACCTGATTGCACGATTGACAACGGAGGAGAAAATTCGACTAATTCCTACTCGCGAAGCAGCTGTGCCAAGACTGGGCATTCCAGCCTACAACGTTGGGGGCGAAGCTGCACATGGGGTGGCGTGGAAAGGGGAAGCAACGGTGTTTCCGCAACCTCTCGGTCTATCAAGTACCTGGAATACGCGGCTCATGCGGGAGATTGGTTCCGTTATTGGCGATGAAGCGAGGGCATACCATCACCGTGATCCTGAGGTTCACGGGTTAACATTATGGGCACCTACAGTTGACCTAGAGCGTGATCCACGCTGGGGCAGAACGGAGGAGGGATACGGGGAAGATCCGGTCCTGACGGGAGAGATGTCGGCTGCACTCGTCAAAGGCATGCAGGGAAATGATCCTTTTTATCTGAAAATGGTAGCTACATTGAAACACTTTTTTGCTAATAATAATGAGAAAGATCGGCTGAATTGTTCATCCAGCATCGATCCGCGCAATCTGCGTGAATATTATTTAAAAGCATTTGAGACGCCATTTGTGGAAGGCGGAGCCTTGTCCATGATGACAGCTTACAATTCTATTAATGGTACACCTGCCATTGAAAGTCCATACGTGAATGATGTGGTTAAGGGTGAGTGGTCGATGCCTGGGTTTATTGTATGTGATGGTGGGGACCTGTCCCAGACGGTCGATTATCACGGTTACCATACCAGCCATGCCGAGTCAGCAGCAGGTGCGTTGAAGGCAGGAGTGGACTGTCTCACAGATGAAGTTGATCTTGTCGTATCTGCTCTGGAGGAAGCTCTTGGCCGGGATCTGTTGGAGATAGCTGATCTGGACCGAGCGATTCGCAACATCTTCGGTGTACGGATGCGACTTGGACAACTGGATCAGTCGGGACTTAACCCTTATGCGTTTATACCCGAGTCGGTATTATGTGCACCAGAGCATGCCAAACTCAGTTATCGTGCCGCTGCTGAATCGATTGTTTTGCTAAAAAATGATGGCTTGCTTCCTTTGAAACCAGAAGCATTGCAGAAAATCAGTGTGATTGGACCACTTGCAGATGTCGTCTATACCGATTGGTACAGTGGCACACTTCCCTATCGTGTATCCGTCCTCGATGGCTTGCGTAATAGGCTACCTGAAGTAGATGTGACCTATGCCGATGGGAATGACCGTATTGCTCTGAAGAAGGCAGATGGACAGGTTATAACACTTGGTGCGGAAGGCACACTCGTCGCTGTACCGGAAGGTAGTGCACCTGCAGCGGAGTTCGTACATCAGGATTGGGGCTGGGAAAGTCATACGCTGAGAAGTGTGAACAATAATCGATATGTAAGCTTAACCGAGCAAGGAATATATAAGGCGAATGCACCAGAGATCGGTGGTTGGTTCGTGAAAGAAGTTGTACAATTCGATCCCCAAGCGGACGGGAGCAACACCTTGCGCACGTGGAATAGTATTCCCGTTGGACTGAGCGAATATCAGGGACGTTCTGCTTTATCACCAGTACCGCCGCAGACAGAACAAGCGACCGGTACAACTCCGGATGATAACGGTGATTCTGGACGCACAAGTCAATCACCAAGCAACACACCAAAATCTGCGACCTTCGAGATCGACATCGTGACACGCGGAATAGAACAAGCCGTAGAAGCGGCACGAAATAGTCAGGTATCTGTCGTTGTTGTCGGCAATAGCCCATACATCAACGGCAAAGAGGAAATTGACCGCCCAAGTCTGTTGCTTCCGCCGAATCAGGTTGAGCTTGTCAAAGCCGTGTGCGAGGCTAATCCTAATACGGTGGTTGTTATTATGGGCAGTTATCCATTTGCCTTGCAGGAGTTGAAAGACATTGCCCGGGCAATCGTTTATATGACACATGCAGGTCAAGAATTGGGGAACGCGCTTGCAGATGTGTTGTTAGGTCACTATGCCCCGGCAGGCAGATTGAACATGACATGGTATGAAGATGAATCCCAGCTCCCTGACATGATGGACTATGACATCATTCAGAATGGTGTGACCTATATGTATCATGAAGGACCGGTTCAATATGCATTTGGACATGGTCTGACCTATTCGGAATTCGAATACGAGGCGATTCGTGTAAGTCTTGATACTACGGCGGAAACCACCACCACAGATCAATTGAAGATTGAAGTGGAGGTATACAATAAGGGTGAACGTGACAGTGATGAAGTCGTTCAGATCTATGGATCTTCACATACCTCGCGTGTGAAACGCGCTCAGAAGCAACTGCTTGCTTTCCGTCGTGTTCATGTGAAGGCGGGGACGCGTGTTACGATAAGTTTCGAAATTCCTGTTCAGAAGCTGGCGCTATGGGATGTTACCCGAGATCGATACTGCCTGGAGACAGCGAGCTGGGCCATACTGGCAGGGCGTTCTTCCGCAGATATCCGCCAGTCGGCCGATATTGAGATTGAAGGTGAGACGATTCCGGATCGTCCGCTGGACTCACTTACCTTGGCCGAGAATTACGATGCATGTGCAGGTGTTCTATTAGATGAATGTCTGGAAGGACGTTCGGCAGTCCGGGCAATCACTCGGGAAGAACCCTTATATCGAAAGGGTCAGTCGTCCTGGATATCATTTAACCATAATGCTGTTCAGGAACTGCATGGATTTGAAGCTAGAGTGGCAGCTTTCGGGGAAGAAGGCAGACTGGAGATTCGTTCCGGAGGACTGGAGGGCGAACTGCTCGGTGTGTGTAAAGTTTCCGGACCTGGAGGCAGTGTGAATGGGAAAGATATGAAGTGGACAACGGTCCAGTGTTCGCTTGAGGCGTCACATAAGGTGAATGAGCTATATATTATTTTCAAAGGTGGAGCAGCGTTACGGCACTTTAGATTGTTGTAGTTGTAGACATCATTGAACCAAAGGAGCTGTCTTGCACGAATGCGTGCAGGCGGCTTCTTTGTGTGAACAAGCGGTAACATCCAACATGTCCTGCATAATCAACCTCCGAAACAAGCACAATAATGCTGTTGTGTGTAGAATCTGTAAAGGTGGTTGTGGTATGAACGATAAAAAGTGGGACCTTGTCGCACTTGCTTCCATCCCTTTAATTATGACCTTGGGTAACTCCATGCTAATACCGATCCTGCCACAGATTGAACGTGAATTGAAGGTATCTGCATTTAAGGTCAGCATGCTCATTACAGTCTACGCCGTCGTTGCCATCCTTCTTATTCCTCTCGCAGGTTATTTGTCGGATCGTTTCGGCAGAAAAGCAGTGATCATTCCCAGTCTTGTCATTGCAGCCGTCGGAGGTGCTGTGGCTGGTGTGGCAGCATGGATGCTGAACGGAAACATAGCCTACTGGACCATTCTGGGTGGCAGGTTCTTGCAGGGAATAGGCGCAGCCGGCGCATTTCCTATTGTCATTCCATTGGTTGGAGATATGTTCAAAGATGAGAACGAGGTAAGTAAAAGCCTGGGAATCATTGAGACCTCGAATACGTTTGGTAAAGTCATAAGTCCGATTCTGGGTGCAGCGCTGGCGGTCTGGTTGTGGTATGCGCCATTTATGGCTATCCCTGTACTTTGTGTGCTTTCGTTGCTCCTGGTTATTTTCTTGGTCAAAACACCCAAGAAAAAAGAAAAACCGCCTACCTTTACGGAATTCGTGGCTTCCATTCGTGACGTACTGAAAGAAAAGGGACGCTGGTTGTATGCGCTGTTTGCAATCGGCGGTATTTGCATGTTTGTCATTTTTGGCGTGCTTTATTACCTATCCGAGACGCTCGAGAGCGAATTTGCCTTGAAAGGTGTTCTTAAAGGGCTTGTTCTTGCTATTCCGCTGGCAGCGCTATGTCTGTCTTCATTTCTGGCAGGGAAGTGGATTGGCAAGAACAAAACGCGAATGAAATGGCTTGGCTTCACAGGGCTTGCTCTTCTGACGGTTTCCCTTGGCGTTATAGGTTTATTCGATAATATCTATGTTGTAGTAGGTCTCTTCACATTGGGAAGTGCCGGAATAGGTGCAACGTTGCCGTGTCTGGACGCCTTGATTACAGAGGGAGTGGACAAAAAACAGCGGGGCACGATCACAGCTCTATTCAGCAGTATGCGCTTCATTGGCGTATCTCTCGGTCCACCTGTGGTGTCTTTGCTAATTGGATCTCATCATTTTCTGCTTTTTGGTGTGCTCGCCGCTTCTGGTGCAGTGGGCGGATTACTCACTTTGTTCGCAGTCAAGCCAGATCACGGCGACCAACCTACTTCAGGAAGCGAGCCAAAACAGGATGAAACACCTATGGATGTGATCGAGACGAGTAGAGGGTATGCTCCAATAGGTCGCAAAAAAAGTCCATTCTAGATAGAAGGTTTCTGATAAGCCATGTTCATTCCAATGTTGCCTTAAGGTTAAACAACCGAATCTGTTCCGAAAAAAAACGCGTTTACGCCAAAGAAAGCAGATATTTTTGCTTTCTCGGTGTAAACGCGTTTCTATGAGCAGCATGATTAACGAATCATTCGTGTCTGTTTTTATTCGACTGGCCCGCTTCAGTGTTGCTGGTTCCAGATTGTGACTTTTTGGATGGATCTTGATCTGATTCTGATTCCGTTGCAGGGATATGAGTATGAGCGAGCAGCGCATGAGGTTCAATGGAGAAGCTGCCGCTTCGTTTTCCCTGAATCAGATATATAAGCAAGAACAGAATCATGAACATCACGGAGTAACGATACATATCGGTATAACTGGTTATGGACGCAATGGCACCGAGCAGAAGTGCGCCAGTTGCAATACCCAGATCGAGCGAGTTTAGAAACATACCGTTAGCCATACCCCGCTGAGCAGGAGATACAACTTGAATCATCCAGGTCTGCAGAGATGACTGCATGGAACCATAGCCAATCCCGTAGATAAAAGCAGCAATGAACAGGGTGGACATAGAGGTTGCATATGAGAGCAGAATGAGCCCGACAGCTATGAATATGGCCCCTGGAATGAGCAGGGCTTTTGGACCTTTATTGTCATAGATTCGTCCTGCAAATGGTCTAACCAGTAGCACAGCGAGTGCATTGAACAAAAAGAACAGCGCAGGATTGGCCAGATTGGCCTCCTTACCATACAAGACGATGAATCCAACAAGCCCGCCATATGTGATGGATAAAAGGCAATTCAACACACTGGGCAGAATCAGCTTGCGGTTGAAAGGCGTCTTTTGCTTTGGTTGCGAACCTGAAGCACTTGCTGTAGCCTGTGGCATAATGGTCGCAATGTTATCGGTTCTGGCAGCTTTTTTGCGTGTCAGCGTATAACTCAGTGGATAGATGACAACGAGGACACCCGCAGTACATAACATCAGGGTTACGAATCCTGCACCCTGGAGCAGAGTGACCCCTATAATTGGACCCATGGACATAGCCAAGCTAGTCGAGAGCCCGAAGTAACCCATACCTTCACCCATTCGTTTAACGGGCACAATGTCCGAGGCCATTGTTGGAAAAGCGGTACTACTCATACCAAACCCGATACCAAACAACATTCTCAGCAATAAGAGTACAGCTATACCTGCAGCAAAATAATAGCCGAGCGTTGCCAGCAGGGCTACGGACAGGCCTATATAAATCATGGCGTTACGAAGGCCTTTCTCCAGTGCTTTGGCGGAATAGAGACGGGCTGCAATGGCACTTAGTGCAAACAGACAGGTGAAGAGACTGACCTCAAACGCATTCGCGTGAAATCGTTCCTGAACGTAGGACGGAAGTGGAGAGACGATCATGTGCAGCTGCAAGAATAGCAAAAAGTTGCACAGCATTAGCAGAATAAAATCGGTGGTCCATAGCCTAACTTGTGTAGATTGTTCTTTCATGATGATGTATTCCCCCTGAGTTGTGATTCATTACAGATTGCGGTTAATGAGGGAAAGAGTATGTTTAAATGCTTCCATCTGGTCTTCCGATACACCTTCAGCAAGTTCTTTATTCATTTCTCTTTCAATCGGAACGAGGATATCAATTAACGCTTTGCCTTCCTTGGTGAGATATAACAGATAGGCTCTGCGATCCTGTTCGCTGGTCCGACGTTCTACCCAACCCTTTTTCTCAAGCAGATCAATAATCCGGGCCGTGGTGGGTTGGTCTTTGAAGACACGTGCAGCGAGCTCCTTTTGATTCACACCTTCACCTCGGTCAACATTAAAAAGGACAGAAAATTGCTCTGTCGTAATATCATAAGGTTTGAACCGCGTAGCAAGTAAAGCTACTGCTTTACGATGCGTGAAACCCAGCATGAATCCAACAGATTGTTCCAGTGTATAGTCCATGTGATTGTGAGACCTCGCTTTCTATTATAAAATGTTCCAATCAATTAGTTGTTATAACAACTATATGGTAAACAAGTATTTTTGTCAAAATGAAATATTCTCATATCGAACCAACGTGTACGCTGTGCAATGATCCAAAAATACTGTTAGAATAGTAATGAAACCGCTTCTATGGAAGCAATGTCCAGAGTGCTTAAAGAATGGAGAAAACCAATTCGCTCTAACCGATGTTGGAGATGACCAAGGAGAGCTGTGCATGCTAAAAAATATTCCCGCAATAATTCCTCCGGAGTTACTCAAAATCATGTCTGAAATGGGGCATGGTGACGAGCTGGTTCTGGCGGATGGCAATTTCCCGGCAGCCAGTCATGCCGAGCGACTGGTACGCTGTGATGCACTGGGAGTCGTCGAACTGCTAGAAGCCATCCTGCAATTATATCCACTGGATACCTATGCCGAGCGTCCCGCTGCTGTCATGCAGGTTGTGGAAGGGGATCAGGTGATACCGATCATATGGGAAGACTACCGCCGGTTGATTGAAGAATACGAAGGCATTACGGATGCGTTCGAACATGAAGAGCGATTTGATTTTTATGAACGTGCTTCGCGTGCCTATGTGATTGTTGCAACTGGTGAGCGCGCGCAATATGCCAATCTGATTTTGAAGAAAGGTGTCATTTTCCCCGATGCTGATCCTGGTCAGGAACAGCAGAATGCTGGATCGAACTCGAACTGAAGAATTACGGCGACGGAGCAGCAGATGCTTTGGTCGCCTTTTTATTTTTGCCAATACGAAGTCAATATAACAATTGTACATAATTTCCATGGACTCGATAAGCAAGATGCAAATTGGAAGAGCATATGAACGAATAGCCAATCAATGTCCAAGATACTACAAACTTTGATGCAGATGATGAATGGGGAAAGGGAAGGGATTGTTTTACAATAGAAAGGCACACAAACGATGAGACGATTGGTCTCTATCCCAAAGGAGTTGAATGATAGTGCAGCACCGAATCAGACATGCAGGTCTTGCGGATCTTAACGAAGTGGTACGATTGTTCAATGAATACCGGATGTTCTACAACCAACATGCTGACATTGAGGCAGCATGTCAGTATATTAAAGAACGAATGGAACGCGATGAATCAGTAATTTTGGTAGCAGAAACAGATGTGGTAAGTGATCATGACACACCTGAAAGCAACGATAAGGCACTCTCGAATGGCTTGAATTGTACCGGATTCGTTCAACTGTATCCCAGCTTCAGCTCGGTATCGATGGGGCCTATCTGGGTGCTTAATGATCTGTATGTGCATCCGGATTATCGTCAGCAAGGCATTGCAAGGAAACTGTTGCAATCAGCCAAACGATTGGCATTTGAGCGTGGAGTCCTTCGTATATCGCTCTCTACTGAATTAACTAACAAGCAAGCGCAAGCTTTATATGAATCCGAAGGATATGCACAGGATACCAAATTCATGTATTATGAACTTAATGTATAAGAGGTTGCTCAAAAAGACGCATTATATAAATGAATGGCAGAATCGTGTCGTCGGAAAAGAGGGAGGGGAGTCGCAACATGATGCAGTGGATTGCCATGATCACGATGTTGATTGATCATATAGGGGCTGTCTTTTTTCCGCATATTATAGAACTGAGAATCATAGGTCGTATCGCTTTTCCAATCTATGCTTTTGCAGTGTATATCGGGTATAAACATACACGAGACGTACAAAAATACATATGGCGGTTGTTCTGGATTGCAGTTATATCGCAAGTGCCGTTCATGGCGGCGTTTAATCATTACTCTTTGAATGTAGTATGGACCCTGTGGTCGGCTCTTTTGGTACTTTTTGTTATCGATAAGCTGCCATCCCGTCTATTGTCTATTCCAATCGTCATTGGAGCAGGTTGGTTCATGGAAATTAGCCAGATGGATTACGGGATATATGGGTTATTATTGGTCCTGTTATTCCGTTATTTCCAGGGTCCTGTGCTTGTCGTGGCACATGTCGTGTTAAATGCACTATATCTTCTGCTGCATAACAGCTCTGTGCAAATGTATAGCGTGCTGGCAACCGCTGGCATTGCCATTGCTCAGTACTACCAAGCAGGATTCCGCATGAAGGGGCCGCGTTGGGTGTGGCGTTATTTCTATCCAGCGCATCTCGCCATCATTGCAATAATCCGCTGGGTGTAAAAGATTGATCTAGAAACGTTAAAAATGTCTGAAAATGCGAAGTAAAGAAGCCACCTTCTCGTCAGTGAAT
This sequence comes from Paenibacillus sp. SZ31, assembly GCF_012912005.1. Taxonomy (GTDB): domain Bacteria; phylum Bacillota; class Bacilli; order Paenibacillales; family Paenibacillaceae; genus Paenibacillus. The sequence goes on along the minus strand of NZ_JABBEA010000001.1, from coordinate 282,151 downwards.
GACGATGAGGTGGCTTCTGCGTGTTCCTATTCGTTAAAGTTGAACTTCACGGAACTTACTCCATTGCTGTAGAAGTGCCGTTATGGCGCCGGATTGCAGACGGGAAATATCCAATCTGAACGGCGTAGTCTAACATGGCGGAGATGAAGCGATCATCTGTTTTCGCACATGAGATTCCGGCAGGTTCCACATAAGCCGTTGTGACAGGGCAGGCATAGACATAAGCTGAATCCTTGGCTCCGTCTCCTTCAAGCTGCGCAATAGCCAACTGAAGAGCTTCAGGCTCCTTGATGATGCTGGCATCGAATAACCAACGTGTGTAATCCGCGATAGGTAGCGTTTCGACTTCATAACCAGCCCGATTCACCGAACGGATCAGCTCATCATAGCGGATTGGCTCCGGATTACAGATGTGGAATACACGACCGGCTGTATCCTGACGCAAGGCCAGATGAACGATAGCTTCACTTGCATAATCGATAGGTGTAAAATCAACCATCCAATCAGCAGCAGGCGCCTTGCCGAGCAACAACATCGCTTTGAACATACGATAGAAGGCGTTGCTATCAATATTGGACTGGAAGCGTCCAGTCTCAGAGTGACACGTGAGATTACCTGCACGATAGATGCTGACAGGTACCCCTTCTTCGGCGGCAATCATGAGCACTTTCTCGGCTTCAAGCTTGCTGTCTGAATACAGGTTGTCCACATGCAAGTCAGCCGGGAATCGATCATATTGCAGTGAGGATTCCCATTGTCCGCTGAGTGCGAGATCTTCCGGAATACCCATCGTGGATACATGGTGGAAGGAAGCCCCTGGTTTGCTGCGAATCAGATCCAACAATGCGACTGTTCCTGCCACGTTCGTTTTGGTGAACTGCTCGGCATCCCCAAAATGACGTACGTCTGCAGCACAGTGGATGACACGGTCAATTCGTTCCTGGACATAAGCCGTTTGTTCAGCCGACAGACCGAGATTAGGTTGTTCGAGATCCCCTTCAATAATCTCCACGCGAGCCGCGAGTTGATCAGTCAGTTGTTTGCCGAAATATCCTTCCAGCACTTTAGTCAAACGTTCCATTGCAGTTATTCCATTGGATGGTCGACGAACCAGCGTGTAGATTCGTGTACTGGAATTCAGAATTAACTGTTGCAGCACATGAGAGCCCAGATAACCAGTTGCTCCGGTCAGTAACACATGCTCAGGTTCACGAATGAGCGGATACCCCAACTGGGACGCCAGTTCCACAGGATGTTCTGATAATTGAGTAATCATGCCATCCGTCACTGCCGAATGCGTAACTTCTGCTGCACTTTGAGATAGTATTTCCACGCGACGAGCGAGAGCACGGACTGTTTTCTCGGCAAAGAAGTCGGCAATTTTCAGCTGTGGATAATGCGGCTTCAGAATGACCAGTACATGAATGACCCGGAGAGAATCACCACCTACATTGAAGAAGCTGTCTTCGACACCGAAGTCATCGTGTTGAAGAATTTCTTTCCATGCGTCCAGGATAATGGATTCCGTTTCCGTCTCAGGCATGACCCGGTCAGGGCGATCTTCATGTCGTTCCACATGAGGCAGGGATACCATCGCTTTGCGATTGATTTTCCCAGTCGGAGCAATCGGCATTTCATCCAGCTGACAGATCCACTTTGGTACAAAATAAGAAGGCAGTTTTTCTGTCAATTCTGCCTTGATATCCGCAACAGATAGGGTACTGCCATCTTTCGATGTAAAGTAACCCACCAGCATATTTTGTCCGTCGGATTCTTTCTTCGGAATGACGGCAACGTTCTGGATCTGATCCAGGCGAGCAAAGTGATCTTCAATTTCTCCGATCTCAATCCGGTGACCACGAATTTTTAGCTGTGAGTCACTGCGACCGACATATTCCAGTAACCCCGTGTCCAGCAATTTGGCAATATCGCCAGACTTGTAGATTTTCTCACCTATCGCAAACGGATTCTCAATGAATGCTTGTTCTGTTCGTTCTGGCTGATTCAGATAACCTTTGGCCAGTGCAGGGGTAGAAATATATACCTCACCAGGTACACCTACCGGACAGAGCTGATGTTCTTCATTCACAATGTATACTTTGTAGTTATGAATCGGTTTACCGATAGGGATATTTACTACATGTTCGGGAACTTGCTCACTGATGCGGTGAGTGGCTGTGGCTACTGTACATTCGGTAGGTCCGTACACATTAACAATATCAATCTGGTTTCCGAATTTGCGCTGGAAGGCACGAACCTGTTCACCATAGAGAGCTTCTCCGGCTACAGTAATGATTCTGACTTTGGCCAACTTGTGGAAACCTTCTTCAGATAAGTAGGAAGCGAGCTGATTAAAGAAAATCGTAGGCAGTATTGTAATGATGGTTGTTCCTGTCCGTTCAATTGCACTTGCGAATTCTTCAACAGATACGCGTTCTTCCGCAGACAACAGATATAATTCTGCTCCATAGAACAAGGCGCCAATGGTATCCCACACGGATGCATCGAAGCTGTATGTAGCAAACTGGGTTAATACATCACCTGGTTGAATGTCACAATCACGCTGAACGACACTGCCAAGATTGGTTACACCCCGATGGGCAATCAGCGCACCTTTGGGCTTACCTGTTGACCCTGACGTATAGATGATATAGGCAAGATCATCTGGTTGAATATCGAGATTGGGGTTGCTTGCCGCAAATCCGGCTAGACGACCATCCACAGCGAGAATCTGGCGGACAGTAGCTATACTGGAGAACAAGCTGGAAGCTTGGTCATAAGAAGCCTCCGTTGTCAGAACGAATGATGACGCCGTATCTTCCACAATATAGCTGTTACGTTCTTGTGGATGCTCTGGGTCGATCGGAACATATGCACCACCTGCCTTTAGAATACCGAGCAGGGAGATGATGGTTTCCAGACTTCGATCCATAAAGATACTGACGAATTCACCTTTTTGCAATCCATTGGATATTAGAACACGTGCAACCTGATTAGCTCGTTCATTCAATTCTCTGTACGTATAACGTGCGGATGGCGAGGTAATCGCCGGTGAATCCGGATATGCTGCCGCCGTTGCTTCAAACCAGCCGTGAACCGTCTGATTCGCTGGTTCGAGAACGGAAGTATCATTCATTTCACGGTACAGCAACCGATCAGAGGCGGAAAGAATATCCACCGCACCGATTGCTTTTTCACCGTCACGCAAGAGGGCAAGTAGAAGAGTCTGATAGTATTCTGCATATCTCAACACGGTAGACTCTTTCAACAGTGAACTGTCATAGAACAGATCGAGAATGAGCATGTTCTGATCATCTCGAACGTTCCAATTCAATATTTGAGGCGCTTGAGGCAACTGTACGCTATTCAGCATAAACAACGTTTCAGGATATCCACCGGTTTGCAGCGTGTAGTCAATCTTGAGCTGCTCTGAAACCTGATGACATAGTTCGCCAAAGGTCAATTTGCCTTGAATCTGTAATGAGAGATAGGAAGCTGCCTGATCGGGAGCTAGTACACCTATGGCAAGTTCCTGTTCAGCTGACAATCGGAATAACAAGGCTGCATAAGCTGAGAGGAGTACCGGGTACACCATCTGTTCTCCAAACTTCTGTTTAAGATCACGACTCAGAGAAGCATTTAATGTAATTTGAGCAGATTGATAAGAGAATGATTGTTGACGTCGCCCAAAATCCAGTGGAATCTGCAGAACCGGCAAGCTAGATTCCATGGAATGGGAAGATGATGATTGGTTTTCAATCACTTCAGTTATTCCTCCTTGGTTCAAACCGAATGTTTGTGGATTTGAATTATTGTTTGCTTACATTAAAATGAGAGATCAGTTCTTGGAGTTCCTCAGACATGTTATTAAGGCGTGTGGAGGAGTCTACCAGTGTAATCAAAGATGCTTTTTGCTCATCAACAGATGAGGAGATTTGTTCACTGCTATTTGCTGTCTTACTTACGCTTGAAGACAAGTCATCTGCTGTAGCGGTCATTTCCTCCGTACCTGCAGAGATTTCCTCTGTCGCGCTTGAAACTTCCTGAATCTGATTAGACACTTTTTTCGCTGCTTCTAAAATATCTTCGAACAATTGTCCTGTTTGATCGGCTACACTGAGCCCTGTATCTACTTCTGACGTACCTTGTTCCATAGCACGTACAGCTTGTTTAATTCCAGCTTGAATCTCTTGGATCAATACGCCCACCTGGCTGGTCGCTTGTTCAGACTGTTCGGCAAGTTTGCGTACTTCACCTGCGACAACTGCAAATCCTCTTCCTTCTTCACCGACACGTGCTGCTTCAATGGATGCATTAAGGGCAAGCAAGTTCGTCTGGCTTGAGATTCCCGAGATAATATTAAGAATATCGCCGATTTCCTGTGAACGACTCTCCAGAACATCAATGGCAGAAGCTGTATTCTTAACCGATTCCGTAATCAGATTCATCTGCTCAGATACCTGACGGACAACGCTGTTACCTTGTTGTGAACGACGTTCCATCTCATAAGCTTCATCCGCTACACTTGCGGAGCTGCTGGCAATCGTCTGGATTACAGTAGCCATCTCGGACATGGCACGTGCACTATCCCGGGTTGCCTGTTCCTGTGAACGAATGTTGGACGTGATTTGGGTAACATTGTTATTGATAGAATCTGCATTTTCACTGTTACGTTCAGAAACTTCATATAGTTCTTTGGCAGATTGATTCACTTCTTGCGATGTGATTTGCACTTTTACGATAGTATCGTTGATTTTGCGAACCATCGTGTTGAACTTCTCGTTAACGAGTCCCAGATCGTCCTTGCCTGTCGGAATGTTGACATTCAAATTACCCCGACTTACGTCATCAATTCCTTTGATCAAGTGACGGATAGGGGAAAGTGTGTTTTTAACCACAAGGTATTGGATAATCAGGAATAATAGCAAGAAGGCCACCAAGATGATAATTCCGTTCTTAAGCAAGGAGTTCAGTCCTGCCGGTACGGCTGTTGCATCTGCATCGATGGCAAAATAGGAGAAGATCTTTCCGTTGCTGTCTTTAATTGGATATGCAATGGTTGTCCATGTTCCGAAATCATCAGAATAGAACGTTGTGAAGGTTGGACGATCCGTATTGAGCATTTCTTTCAGCGCATTGGCTACAACGACTGGCTGCTCATACATGTCACCGATATTTACGTTCTCACTTTGAAAAGCCTCTCTTAGATTGGTCGGCATCGCTACAAGGGAAGTTAGCCTCTTGTTATCGCCACCAAGTTCAACACCGAAGATGTAGGCTTGTGCAATGTTAGGATAATATTCTTGCATTTCATCGAAATACGCTCGTAATTTTGTTTGTGTTGCTCCATCATAGCTGCCTTCCGCAATAGCAGCTTGTACTTCGGTGGGATTGATATCTTCAGCCCATTTTTTGGTAATTTGTTCCACCTGTCCATGCAGCTGATCAACAAGAACTGTTTTTTGAAAATAGTAACTGCTTGCAATCAGTGCTACCCCGATGATAATGATATTGGTAAATGAGAGTAACAAGTTTTTGGAGAAAAACGACATGCTTTTCCAACTTAATGATTTCACTAAATTCCACTCCTGATCTTCTTTGAATTAAGAAACTTTAGGGTTGCTTTGGTACAGTGAACTAGATCATTCCGTTATCCCCTCCAAAGGAAATTTATGCGACCATGGTCTTGGTTTATTAGTCGCTTTCGTAGAGACTTATGTACCGTATGAACCATAGGTGTCTAATTATTAAAACACATCTATAATTAATATGTCGTATAAAATGTCGTTAAATTGAATAGTATCGTTAAATTTTTTTTAATATTTTACGTATTTATGGACATATCTGATGAATTATAGGTATTTAGAACTGTTTATTTAAAAATTTCCCATTTTTTAGCTTCATTCTGTATTCTATAACATGGTGGGCAAAAATACATCCTTAAACATTGGAAAAAATAAGATCAAAGATGCAACATAAGGCACGGATATACATCGGAAGCGGTTTTATCTATAATAACTACATATGCATTTCTCAAATTATGAGCAGGCGGGGGTTTATAGATGAATCTTAAACAGATAGCAGCGGAGCGTGCGGCAGAATATGTTGAAGATGGGATGAAGGTTGGATTAGGTACAGGTTCAACAGCTTATTATGCCATCTGCCGGATCGGTGAGCGGGTACGCGATGGATTGAATATTCAAGCGGTTGCCACTTCGGAAGCTTCGGACAAGCTTGCTCGGGAATGGGGTATTCCCATCGTTCCATTTGACCAGATTGGACGTCTGGATCTGACCATTGATGGCGCAGATGAAGTAGATCCCGAATTTAACCTGATTAAAGGTGGCGGCGGGGCTCTTTTGCGTGAAAAAATCGTGGCGGCCAATAGTGACAAACTGATTATTGTAGCGGATGGCAGCAAAGCAGTGCAAAAGTTGGGTGAATTCCCGTTGCCAGTTGAGGTTGTTCCATTTGCTTCAGAGTGGACCTACCAGGCGCTCGAAAAACTGGGGTGTCGACCACAGTGGCGCATGGATGGAGAGCAGCGTTATCTGACAGACAACGGAAACCTGATTGCGGATTGCCACATGGAAGTGATTGATCATGCTGCAGAACTGAATGTTCAATTGAACATGTTACCAGGTGTTGTTGATAACGGACTATTTGTGGATATGGCTAGCACAGTCATTCTTGCCAATGCAGACGGAAGTATCGAAGAGCTTCATCGTTCTTAATATGGAAGTGGGTTCGGGTTGGACTGACCACATGGTCTGGCAATGAACGAATGATGCGCTCGGCTGCAAAAGCCGGATTACAGGTGGAGGGGCGAATGCGGAAGTGTCGTATCGTTCGCGGGGAGTACTATGATTCAATTCGTATGGGAATGCTTCGCGAGGAGTGGGAGCAGAAGCTGTCCTCTAATGCGAGCCGAAATGTAAACAACTGATGGAGGATTATTGAAATGCTGAACACGGAGGACAACCGGGAACTGTCTTTACAATTATTCGTGGTTCTTGTTCGAGCCTACAATTCTGTGACCTCACGTTCCAATCGGGACATCCAGAGTCACGGACTGAATACGACAGAATTTGGTGTACTTGATTTGTTATATCATAAGGGACCGCAGGCTTTGCAAAAGATCGGTGAAAAGGTGTTAATGTCCAGTGGTAATATTACGTATGTTGTAGATAAGTTGCAAAATAAAAAACTGCTGTTTCGTCGGCCATCCAAGGAAGATCGGCGTGTTATTTACGCTGAATTAACCGAGGAAGGAAGGCAACTGTTCACAGAGATATTTCCTCAACATCATCAGGTCATCATTGATGCTTTGGAGGGACTTGATCCTTCCGAGAAAGTGGATGCGATTAAGATGTTGAAGAAACTGGGACTGGCTGCAGAAGGGAAAACTGACTTGCGTTCTTAACGCAGGTCAGTTTTTTTTATGAAAATCGAAAGGTGCAGACAAATACTGGCTGAGTGACTTGCACGCTTCTCCATAATATAGGAAGATTATTCTATACATTCATAGCGTAAATACATGCTCATCGAAAGTTCATGTATAATGGAATAACTATTAAGGGCGGAATGGATGGATTGGATAAGTAGAGGAACCTATCCCGATTGGAAGTTAGCTAACATCGATCTCATTTTAGATTAGTCACCAATGATGAATGAGGTGTGAAGCGGGTAGAGGAGGGGGCGTCTATGAGTCATCAAGAAGCAGGAGAACGTTTACTTCAAGAAGCAGGTAATTTGGCTGATAAAATAACGGAAAAGCAGTATCTCAGACAGCCCGATTTACTTGAGCGATTTGGGGAGAACGGAAAAATGCGAACCAAACAGGATTCTCAGTACAGCTTGAACTACTTGGCTGAAAGTGCGCTTGTACAGAGTCCTGAACTGTTTACGCATTATATTGCTTGGCTGAAAGTTCTACTTAAGGGTTACAAGGTATCGTCAGAAGACTTGGCGATTAATCTCCATCTGATTAAAGAGACATTGGAAGAAGAATTTGACCATCCGTCAAAGGCGTTTCTGCTCGATTATTTGGAGATGGGAATATATAGAACAACACAAATGGAGACACAAGCGGGTTACATTAACGAATCCATGCCATATGGAGAGGCCGCACAATCGTACTTGCAGTGTTTGCTTGAGAATAAACGGAAAGAAGCCTTCGAGATCATTGAAACTCAGTTAGAAGCCGGAGTGACGATTCGTGATATTTACCGATATATCTTTCAGCCCACCCAATACGAAATTGGTCGATTGTGGCAATGCAATCAGATCAGTGTGGGGCAGGAACACTTTTGTACAGCAGCGACCCAGTCATTCATATCACGTCTTTATTCTCGCTGGCTGATTCATACGGGTCAGGATAAAAAACTAGTGGCTACCTGTGTAGGCAGTGAACAACATGAGATCGGACTACGTATGCTCACAGATGTGTTCGAGATGGAAGGTTGGGATACACACTATCTGGGAGCCAATGTTCCCAATGGAAGTGTAGTAGAGGCCATAGAACGCCATCAGGGCGATGTGGTTGCGATCTCAGTCACGATGACGTATCATCTTCATCTGGCGAAAGAGCTGATTCATCTGATTCGTCATCATCCGGCAACGGCGCATGTGAAGATTATGGTTGGGGGATATCCCTTTAATATTGATCAGGAGTTGTGGAAAACGATAGGAGCAGATGGTTATGCGCCAGGAGCCGATGAAGCGGTAGCGGTTGCAGAACAATTGCTGGCTCAGCCAGATACATGTAATCATCTTGATATGGTTAGGGATTAGGAGAGGGATGATGTGTTGTCTAATGAGAACGGAGAGATACAGAGGCTACGCAGAACGATTGAGCAGTTATCGGATCAGATGATCCGTAGCAGAGAGCAGGAGGAACGGACTCTTGCGGAATTCTCGGATATGAATAATGAACTGGTTACACTCCAGCGTCTGCTTGCGAAGAACAATATTAGTCTTGAAGCCGCACGTCAGAAAGCAGTAGATGCAAGTGAATCCAAAAGCACATTTATTGCAGGTATCAGTCATGATTTTCGTACGCCATTAAATGGCATATTGGGGATGGCTGAGATGCTTAAGCTTTCTCCATTGTCTGAAGAACAGGAGAATTCCGTTTCTGTTATACAGGATGCTGCCAGACTGCTGCTTAAGCTGATTCAGGATCTACTGGATGTGTCCAAAATTGAGGCAGGTCAGATGCAACTTGAACTGGGAGAAGTGCATCTGCATGAGACCATAAATTATGTTGTTCGTTTGCTCGACCCCCAAGTCAGAAAGAACGGAAATCAGTTATCGGTTGATTGTGATCCCAGAATTTCTGCTTTACTTGAAGGGGATTCAACGCGAATTACGCAGATTCTAATCAATCTAATTCAGAATGCGAACAAATTCACATCAGAAGGCTCTGTAGGGATACGAGTCGCTCTTGTTAGAGATGATGAGAGAACACAAACGATTCGATTTGAAGTTGAAGACACGGGCATTGGTATTTCGGAAGAAGATCAGCCCCGATTATTCCAACCCTACATGCAGACCGAACGAGGACGCTCGAGAGAGTATGAAGGAACAGGTCTTGGACTATCGATCTGTAGATCGCTCGTTATCCTAATGGAAGGTCAGATTGGAGTAGACAGTATAGAGGGTGAAGGATCAACATTCTGGTTCGAACTTGCACTGGGCAAGAAACACGTTAACCAGTCCGTTCACGAGTCTAGCACATCTTCGTCTCAGCAGATTCAAGACCAGGTTGTGCGTGATGAAACTCCTTCCGTATCTGTCTTGCTGGCCGATGATAATGTCATTAACCGGCAGCTTGTGATGTTGCAGCTCAAAAAATTGGGAATAACCCAAGTGGACGCCGTCTCGAATGGGGAAGAGGCAGTAGCCGCTTTTCTTAGCAAAAAATACAGTTTGATTCTGATGGACTATATGATGCCATTAATGGACGGCTTGGAAGCAACACGCAAAATCCGTTCGATAGAAATGGATGAAATGCGTCATACCACGCCAATCATTGCGATGACTGGAAATGTCATGCAAGGAGAGAAAGACAAGTGTATGGAAGCCGGGATGAATGATTTCATTGGCAAACCGTTCACACTGGAGATTCTAAGTACGATGATCCAGAAGTGGCAGCAATCGTCTGAACCGACAGAGGTACTCAATATGAGCATCGTGCATGAGATCGCGGAATTGAACACAGATGGTGATCGTACACTCCTCAGTATGTTATTGGACATGTATCGAACTGACACACCTGGCAAGATCGAAGTGCTGCGCAGACATATTGTCACGGGGGACCATTTAGCAGCAACCGAGGTAGCCCATGATTTGAAATCAGGGAGTTTGAGTCTGGGGATTCGTTATCTATCGACTTTGTTCGCTCAGATAGAGCAGTTCGCGAAGGAAGACCAGTCACGTAAAGCAGAACCGTTGCTTGATGCTTTGCTCCCCGCCTATCAAGTGGCATGTGCTGCGCTGCAACGAGTAAGTAAAGATTGATCACATCTTAATTAGGAAAGAAAGGTAGGACACGTTCATGTTATTCTACGTATTTGGGGCTCTAGTCCTGATCGTTCTTGCTCTTCTATGGGCAGGGGGGCTCTACTTTTTCAAAACTGCCATTCGGCGTACGCCCAAAACATTTTTGGTAGACAACCCGAATCTGATGCCTGAGCCAGACAATGAAATTATCAGCAGTGCTGCTGACCTGAAGTGGCTGGATGCTCAGCCTACAGAAGAGATATCTATTCAATCGCATGATGGATTAAAACTGCACGGTACATGGCTTAGTTCCAATAGCGGGTCAGATCAGACGGTTATTCTGGCACATGGCTACTCGGGGAAAGGCCGAGAAATGGCCGGATTTGCCCGATTCTATGCGGAGAAGCATGGATATAACGTGTTAATGCCGGATGATCGGGGTCATGGACAGAGTGAAGGTGACATCATTGGTTTCGGCTGGTTAGATCGGAAGGATTATGTTCAGTGGACCAACTGGGTGCTTGCAAAAGTGGGTACACAAGGGGAAATCATATTGCACGGCATATCCATGGGAGGAGCAACCGTACTGATGACAGGTGGTGAATCGCTGCCGATTCAGGTGAAAGCGATTGTCTCTGATTGTGCGTATACATCTGTGGAAGAAGAACTGACGTTCCAGTTGAAACAATTATACAAGCTTCCTGCATTTCCGTTTATACCTGTCACCAGTCTAATCTCCAGGTGGAAAGCAGGATATTCCTTCAGGGAGGCCTCCGCTCTCAAGCAACTTGCCAAAGTCAACGTGCCTGTGCTGTTCATCCATGGTGAGGCCGATACGTTCGTACCAACCGAAATGGTGTACAGGTTGTATGAAGCTTGCCCAACCGAAAAGGAATTGCTGACCGTTCCCCGTGCAGGTCATGGCACAGCGTTTCAGGTGGATCGTACCGGATATGAAGCGGTATTGGAATCCTTCTTAGAAAAGAACCTGTCACCTTCGAGCTTTGTATCCGAAAGTTCAGAAGCTAAGTGAAACTGTGACCTTGAGTCATGTACATCCCTCATGAAAAGGTATTCGGAAATGAATTGATTTCTGTGTGGCATTTCGGGTATTAAGTAGAAGTGCAGTTGATTTTCTAAACGATGGGGGTGTCTTGATGGGCAATGAAAAATTTGAGGCTGCGCGAAAAGCAGAGGCAGTTTATCATTCCAACTTCTATCAGAATAATGAATTATTTGCCTCAGGAACCTGGATGTCTAGGCCCATGCCAATGGTTATGGATATGCTGGAACGTCTACTTGCTCACAAGCAGGAACTGCGTGTCCTTGATCTGGGATGCGGAGTCGGGAGACATGCCATACCCATTGCACAGCGTCTTGCACAAACGAACAGTGAAGTCATCGGTGTGGATTTGCTGGACGAGGCTGTAGATGGGCTTTGCAAGTATGCGAAAGAATATCAGGTTGATCATCTCGTGAAGGCAGTAAAAGCAGACGTTGAGCATTATGCTGTTGAGGCAAACTATTTTGATTATATTGCTGCTTGTTCTTGTCTGGAGCATGTGTCGAATAAGCAAGCTTTCATGGAAACGCTTGAACGATTACAAGCGGGAACTCGAATCGGTGGCATTCATTGTATTACGATGAGTACGAATGTGGAAGAAACAGAAATCAATACAGGCCGCGAAATTGAGCCGTTAATTGAACTGAATCTGCCGACAGTTGAAGCGATCGCTTTGCTCGAGGATGCCTACAAAGGTTGGAATATTCTACTTCAAGAACATGTTACACAGACGATTGAAGAAGAAAAGTATGATGAACCAACACAGTTTCGTTGTGAACTGCTTCGTTTCGCTGTACAAAAGCAATAAACTCTCTGCCGGGACCTAGTAATAGCCCGGCACTCTTATTGTTCGTTGGGAAGGGGATAGTTAAGGATGAATACATACGTGATTGGGATGGATGGAGGAGGAAGCCACACGCGTGTGGCTGTCGCAGATCAGAACGGGAAGATTTTATCCTATGTGCAAAAGAATGGTTGCAACCGCTATCACGATACCCATGCCGAGCAAAATGTGCTGGAGGGTATCGCTGAAGCCATAACTCAGGCTGGAGTCCAATTAGATCAGATCGCCTCCATTCAGGCAGGGATGGCAGGCTTGAATGAGCCTGAAGATACGGTTTGGGCTGAAGCGTTACTTGCTCGAACGGGGATTACAGGCAGAATCAGTGCAGTAAACGATACGCTTATCGCACATACAGCGGCATTCAACGATGAGCCAGGTATTGTCGCCATTGGAGGTACAGGCTCTCTGATCCTTGGCAGAACGGAACAGGGAGCTTGGCTCCGCAACGATCAGTTTGGTCATTATGCGCCGACAGCAGCACGTTTTTTGGCTTACGACACGGTTCACGCGATACTGGCAGGACGTTATGAGCTGCAGGATCAGGAATGGATTGAGCAGGTGTTAACGTATTGGCATGTAAGCTCTATTCGAGAGCTTGCTGCGCTGGGGGTGTCTGGTTTTGCTGAAAATAAACAGGCCACCAATCGGAGGTTTGGTCAAATGGCACCTTTGGTAACCGAAGCTGCTGCCCGGAATATTCCGCTCGCGGTTAAGGTATGTGATTCAGCTGCCGATACGGCTGTTGTGGGAATCCTCATGCTAGGATCCTGTTTCGATCAGCCAACAGTGTCCATGACGCTTACCGGAAGCTGTCTAAGTTCATCATATATGGTGGATGCTGTTCGGAAAGGACTGGATGCTGCCTATAGGCCCAAAGGGAAAAGAGTTCAATACATAACCAGCAACTTGTCAGCAGTTGGCGGTGCATTGCTGGATGCCTATCATTTGGCGCAAATCAAGGTGTCGGATAACATCCCGGCTATGCTTCAATGCGAGCTGAATCGTTATACGACTTGAACTTTGAGAGGCTAACGACTACAATACGATAACGGAAACAAGCAAGGTATAGGAGGAATCAAGGTGTTAATTAATTTGAAATCACGCATACAGGAGCCGGAAGTGCAGGAGCTATTGTCTTACTCGGTCTTTCCTGATCCGGATCATCTGAACCGTGCGTTGCAACAATATGTAGAGAAAGACGAATTGCAAATGGGAGGTTACGAAGATGAGGGACAATTGATCGGTCTGATTGGATATGAGAAGACAGGAACAAGTGAGGTTACCATTCATCATATCTCGGTTTTGCCTGAAAACCGCTTTAAAAATTATGGACGTGGTATGATCTCACAACTGTTGGCAACATACAACCCTGATAGACTGATTGCTGAGACCGAGCTGGAAGCCGTCGAGTTTTATCGGAATACGGGGTTTGTGGTATATAGTCTGGGTGAATTATACCCAGGTGTGGAGCGATTCCGTTGTGTGCTTGAAAAAGAGGAAGATACAGACGAAGAGTAGCACAGAGGCATTTTATTACTTTAAGAAATATATGGATCATAATCATTACAGGATGTTGGATTTGGCAATGAGCTGAGTCGGACGTCCTGTTTTTTTGTCGTTTTCATCAAAAAAGCAGGAAAAAAGTATTGCTTTATAAGATTGTTTCATTATAGAATAGTTTCACAGAAGAATAGTTCGTTAAGTGAACTATATTGATTCGGAAAGGAGAATGAAGAATGAACAGACCAGATGCGAAAAGTTTGGTGAACCGCTATTTGGATGCTTCTTTTCTGGTAAACAAGCGGTTTGATACGCGGATACGCGAACAAGTGGGGCTGACGATAACGACCGATCAGTTCTGCGCACTTCGTCTGATTGAGGAGAAACCTTCCTGCACACCCTCTGATCTGGCAGAGCTTCTGTGCATAGGCAAGAGCAGCATTACTGCTTTGGTCAACAAGTTGGTGGATCGCGATCTGGTCCATCGGGCTGGCGATGAACGCGACCGCAGGGTTGTGTATTTGACACTAACGGACAACGGACGGGAAGTGTACAGGGAAACGGAAAAAGAAATTCAGCAGATTCTGGAGCCATATCTGGTTCATTTTCAACCGGAAGAGGTTCGTAATTTCATTGAATCTTTTGAGAAGCTTGCAGCTTTGCTAACGCATGAAGGAGGACAGGAGAACGAATGAGAGCGATATTGAAAGCACGATGGTGGTTAATGGGGCTATGGGTTGTTGTAGCTGCCGTATTAATGTTTACCGCCCCTAACATGAGTGAACTGATTCGGGAAAAGGGACAGTTTTCGGTTCCGGAAGGATACTCTTCCACCCAGGCAGCAGCGATTCTGAATGAAGCTGCAGCGCAAAAAGGAGAACAGCAAGGCAGCCAGATTGCTCTTGTATTTTATAATCCGGATGGTCTGGGTACCACGGGAAAACAAGAGGCAGAGAAGGCTATTAAGAACTTGGAAGCCGACAAGCAGAAGCTGGGCATTCTGTCCATTCTGGAACCTTTCTCTCAGCCTGAGTTGTCCGAGAAGATGATCTCAGCTGACGGCAAAACCATTTTAACGTCGCTATCCATTGATCAGGGAGATCGTACGGTCAAGGAAATGCGGGAAGACCTGAATGAAGCATTGAAATCTGTCAATGTGGAGCACTACATAACCGGTAAAGGTCTAATTGACGAAGATACCATTGAAAGTTCCCAAGAGGGGCTTAAGAAATCGGAATATATTACTGTTGTCTTTATTTTACTCATTCTGTTCCTCGTGTTCCGTTCGTTTGTAGCTCCGTTTGTACCGCTACTGACGGTGGGGATCAGCTACATTGTATCGCAACAGATTGTCGCATTTCTGGTGGATGGGCTCGACTTCCCGATATCCACGTTTACACAGATCTTTATGGTCGCCGTCATGTTCGGGATTGGTACGGATTACTGCATCCTGTTGATCAGTCGGTTCAAGGAAGAACTGGCTCATCATGAGAATACGTGGGATGCCATCATTGCAACCTATCGTACTGCCGGTAAAACGGTACTCTTCTCCGCACTTGCCGTGCTGGTTGGATTCATTGCGATTGGTTTTGCCCAGTTTATGTTGTACCGCTCTGCGGTTGCCGTTGCTGTAGGTATTGCTGTGATGATGCTTGCCTTGGTGTCCATCGTACCATTCTTCATGGCGGTGCTGGGTAAGAAGCTATTCTGGCCGTCGAAGGGTTCACTTGATCATGCCGAGAGCAAGATCTATGGTGCAGCGGGTCGCTTCTCGCTGAAACGTCCATGGGCTGCGCTGCTCATCGTGGCAGCTGTCTGTGTGCCACTTCTGGCAACCTACGATGGTAAACTGTCGTTCAACAGTCTCGATGAGATTGGTGAGAAGTATGATTCAGTAAAAGCATTCAACATTATCTCCAACAGCTTCGGTCCGGGTGAATCATTGCCAGGTCAGATCGTTATTCAGAACGATGAAGCGATGGATAATGCGAAATATATGGCCGTTGCTGAGAAAATTAGCAGAGAAGTAGAGAAAGTACCCGGGATCTCTGGTGTCCGCAGTATGACACGACCTACGGGTGATGAGATCAAAGATTTTGAAGTTACACAGCAAGTGGGAACATTATCGGATGGACTGGGTGAAGGCAAGACGGGTCTGGACAAAATCCGTGATGGTCTGAGTGAAGCCAGCAGTCAGTTAAGTAAAAATGAACCACAGTTAAAAGAAGCTGCCGATGGGGCAGGTGAACTTACCAAAGGAACCACCCAGTTGCAATCGGGTATCACGCAACTCAGTGAGGGACTTGGGCAGATTGAAAAAGGTATTCGAGATGGTTCCGCAGGTGCGGGTGATCTGAAAGCAGGACTGCAGCAAGCCAAAACGAGCGCAGATCAACTTGCTCAAGCGAACAATCAGTTGCTTGAAGCCTATCGTCAGGCGGGAGCAGGAGTCGCTGCATTGGGCGATGGAACCCGTGAATTGGAACAACAGCTTAATGGGGTTTCAACGGCTTTAACCAGTCTGTCTGAATCCTTCACAGCACTCGAAGAACGTTATCCTGAATTGCAGCAAGATGCGGACTACCAGCGTATCAAAGGTACGATTGGTGAAACAGGTTCTGGCACAGCGCAGCTTGCTCAAGGTTTGGGTCAGATTAAGACTAAGCTGGGAGAAGCCGCTGCTGGAATTAATCAGGCCAATGAAGGCTTTGCTTCCGCAGCAGCCGGACAGAAGGCGCTTGCCGATGGTCTAAGCCAGATTGTAACGGGAATCAGTCAGCTTGAGACAGGTCTGAAACAGGCCGCTGATGGTCAAGGAAAAGTCATTAAGGAGATACCTTCCATCCAGAACGGGCTTGGTCAGCTTCAAGGTGGACAGGAGAAAATCCAGCAAGGCTTCTCGGATCTGAGTGGACAGCTGACACAATTGACAGATGGGTTGAATCAAAGTGTCGATGGTATTAAACAGGTATCCGGAGGACTGGATTCAGCGCAGGACTACCTGACGCAATTACAAAATTCACCGGATTCCGATCTGGCAGGCTGGTACGTTCCTGATGAAGCACTGAACAGCAAAGACTTCACACAGGTATTTGATACGTATCTGTCCCAAGATCGGAAGACGATGACGATTGATGTTATTTTCGCCGAAAATCCATACGGAACCGAAGCCATTGATCGTGTGCCTGACATTGAGGCGGCTGTACATCGTGCGGTACAAGGCAGTACGCTTGAAAAAGCAGACATCGCCATAGGCGGAGTTACGAGTACATTTGCAGATCTGCAGGAGATCTCGAATAACGACTATACACGTACTGTAATGCTGATGCTGGCGGGTACATTCATTATTCTGGTCGTGCTGCTTCGCTCGGTCATTATGCCATTGTATCTGATCGTTTCCTTATTACTGGCTTATTTCACATCAATGGCGTTAACCGAAGTGATCTTTGTTAATATCCTCGGATTCGCAGGCATCAGCTGGGTTACTCCGTTCTTCGGATTTGTCATGCTGATTGCACTTGGTGTGGATTATAGCATCTTCCTGATGGACCGTTTCAATGAGAACAAAGGCATGAAGGTACAGGATGCGATGTTGTACGCGATGAAGAACATGGGGACCGTTATTCTATCTGCAGCGGTCATTCTGAGCGGTACATTTGCTGCAATGTATCCATCCGGTGTTCTCTCGATGATGCAGATTGCTACAGTAGTCCTTAGCGGATTGATCTTGTACTCTCTGCTGTTCCTGCCATTCTTCGTCCCAGTGATGGTGAAGATGTTTGGCCGGGCCAACTGGTGGCCGTTCCCGAACAAGGAACAGGCGGATTCCGCTGAGTCGGATCGGACCATAGGCATGTAATGCATTGCAATGGATTAGGCTCTGCCGCGTTATGCGGCAGGGCTTTTTCTTTTTTTACCTCTACAGGAAAACTACAATCTTATGCAAAAAGAAAGGTGCATGCCTAAGGACACCATCCCGCGCCTTGTCTTGCCGCTCATCATAAGATATAGAGCAGTTCATTATTGTTCAGACAAATCACAGCAGAGAGGGGCGACGGGATGGTATATCGATATGTGGCTATAGGTGATTCATTAACGGTAGGTACAGGAGCGTTGCTGGGCACCGGCTTTGTTCCTTTATATCGGCGAATGGCCGAAATGAATGTTCGTACGTTTGTATCCATGGAAAATATGGGCGTGAATGGACTGACGTCGGGGGAAATGTTGCAGATGATCTCTTCGCATCCCCGTGTGCGGCAATCACTTCGTGAAGCAGATATCATTACCATATCCATTGGCGGGAATGATCTGATTCGTACGTTTAAAGCAAGTAACGGCATTCCAAATGCCAGCAAAATGACACAGGTGCTCGGAGAAACCCGCAGTAATGTATCCCAGATCATGCGGCACATTCGGCAGTTAAAGGGAAACAGTGAGTATATGGTCCGATCCATCGGATTGTACAACCCGTATCCACAAGCGACGGAAGCTGCGTACTGGGTGCGCCAATATAATTCGTTTTTGAATGGAGCCGGATCAGGAAACTATGCGTGTGCTCAGGTCTATGACAGGTTCGAAGGTCGTGAACGTGAACTGTTGTTCTGGGATAGAGTGCATCCTAATGCAAGAGGGTATCGTGTCATTGCAGAGCAGCTTAATCGGACGGGATACTATCCATTCTCTTGATCACTATGGAACAGAACTAGACCGAGCGATGGACTTCCTTTAAGATAAATAGAAGACAGTTCCATTTTGTGAGATAAAGGGGTTAATATTTGGTGCAAAACATCGATTCCGGTTCCCTCCATCATTCAGAGCAGCAGCGTATATCCGAAGTGTTGGCCTTATATGGTTTCACATCGGACTGGAAAGGTGAGCGTGGAAAGGGTGGAATGAATAATTCTACCTATATGCTCGATGTAGACGGGGCAAGTTACGTACTGAGACAATATGAAACACATAATGATCCGATGAAAATCGCCTTTGAACACGAGGTGCTGGAAGCCCTCCAATGTTCGAACTTTAAGCTTGATACACCTTCACCTGTAAGACGATCAACTGGTGCGGGAGGTACATTTCTTGCTGTAAAAGATAACCTCACAGGTCACACCAAAATCGCGACTCTGTTTCATTATCGGGAAGGCGTCAATCCCATCTGGCATACACCAGATCAATTGCTAGGGCTCGGTAAAGCTGCGGGGGCGCTGTCTTCTGTTATGGCTACGCTGGATATAGCACTTGAACCTGTATATCCACCATATTATCGAATTCAGGATGCGTATCCGCTCTGTTCACCAGAACGATTATTACAGTTATGTACATCGCCGCCGGAGCAATTGGTCGCATGTGCGAATGAACTGAAGCAGTTGAGGCATGTGCTGCCAGAACTGTTTGAAGCCTTGCGGGGTATGGAACAGTTGCCGCATCAATTGGTTCATGGGGATGTGAATGCCTCGAATGTGTTGGCAGATCAGCAGGGTGAAATCTGTGCCATTTTGGATTTTGAATTTGCGACATGGGATTTGCGGGTAATGGAGCTGGCTGTTCCGATGTCTGACCTCCTTACCATGGACAAGAGTGAAGATTGGATGTGGCAGGCACAGGAGGGACTGATCAGGGGATTTCGGGAACAGGTCAGCCTGAAACCGGAAGAGTTGCTGGCTATACCTCGATTGATTTTACTGCGTAGTCTGGATGTGGTCATGCATTTTATCAGTCGCATGTTCGAAGGTACAGATGAGCCGGAAGTGGCTGTGGATCAGATTGTGAAGCTCAAACACCGGATCGACTGGATGCGTCTGCATGAAGACCGACTGCGTGAGATATTGGTGTATTAATATCGTTGCTATAAATAAAGTGCACAGTTTCTGCTTCTCAAACGAGGGCAGAGATCAGTGCACTTTATTTATTGGTTAAAGAAGGTATATATTTGCGTGTTATAGCGTAAATCGAACGATTCTACAAGCCACGTTTGCGGAACCAACTGCGGACAGCCCAGCGGCGCTCCTGACGTTTTTTGTATTTGGGTAACGAACGATAAACGTTCAACGATTGCTCGTATGCCTGCTTCGCGTCTGCATTACGTCCGAGGGAACGGTGAACCGAGCCGAGCAGATAATAAGCTTCACTGGAAGAAGAATGAATCTCCTGAAACTGATGCACATAATCCAGCGCTTTGTCCTCATGCGTATCTTTGAAGGCTCCAGCAAGAGTGAGATACGGACGACCGTACTTGACTCTGGGGTTGATCTCGAGGGCTTGTAAAATGTGACGTTCGCCTTTTTCGATGTTTCCCAAATGAAGCTCAGTCGTCCCTAATGCCTCCCAGTACTCAGCTGATTGCTCATATGGGCGTTCCAGTTCAAGCAATAACGCATGTGCCTCACTGTAACGTTTGCGCTCAATCAGCAGGCGAGCCAGCTCCAACTTGGAAGAAACTTCATTGGGACTCATCGCAAGCTGTTGCCGAAGCCGTGAGATGTTACGCATACGTTTGAGCGGTTTCGTGAAGCTTGGGAATACGCCAACATAGCGACGATCCAGAAAGTACAGTATAACGAGTAAAATCAGAATGGCAATGAACGGATTACCTATAATCCGCCACAGAAGGCCAAAGATAAGAAATTTAATAAGCACAAGGTCAACTCCATTTATGATGTAATCGCGTTTCGTACACTTAAAATATACTTCGATTGATCCAGCGGGTTAATCCCTCTCCGTTTGCGAACATGAGTCACATCCGCAGGACAATCCTGATATCCGGCAAACGAAGTCGTAAACACCCCGCGACCGCTTGTCTCGGAACGCAGCTTCACTGGATAATCCATTGAGGTGGCAAGAGGCATGAGCCCTTCAATAATACAACGCCCGTTACCGATGGCGGGGGCTTCGAAGGTTGCCCGCATATGGACCAGATCGCTGAGGGCTTTTCCGCCATATTCCTCTGGGACCGTAAGTCTGAACTGAAGGAGGGGTTCCAACAACGTGGTACCTGTTCTAGCCAATCCATCCATGATTCCCATAGGCGTGGCTACGACAAAATCCAGCGGATGGGTATGCCAGACATGATGTTCCCCTTCCACCAGCGTGATTCGTAGATCGGTTACTTCCCAACCAAGCATGCCTTGAGACAGTGCTTCGGGAATCCGCCGTTCGACTTCATTCTGATAACGTAACAACAAATGATCGGTCCTTACCGTTGAGGCATAGATTAGACCACTTCCGCGAGGCAAAGGTTCAATCCTGAAGCGCAGGATGGCCCAGCAAGGCTTGGGCATCGTATAGGCAATGTAACCTTCTCCGGCTATACGGGGCGTCTCCTTGTAGATGACGGATGGCGGATCGAAAACGACATCCAGTCCGAAACGACTCATTAACAGACTGGATAAAATTTCAAGCTGAATGGTCCCCATGACCTTGAGATGCAGTTCACGTTCCTCCGGCAACCATTGCAGATCCAGCAAGGGGTCTTCGTCCGTCAACTCCTGCAATGCAGCCACAAGATCGGGGTAACGTGCCGGGTCCTTGCCATGTACTTGTACGGTCAGCAAAGGCACAGCCATCTGTGGCAGAGGAGGTACACCCTCAGGATTGCCGATAATGTCACCCACATGGGTGTCACTCAGTCCGTACAGCGCAGCAATCTGCCCCGCGTGAACGGTACCGGTATCCGCCCATTTCCGTCCATCCATGCGGCGAATCTGCGTCACTTTCTCTTCAAGCTTCCGCGTCGAATTATGGATGGTATCCCGATTGTGTAAGCTGCCACCATACATACGGACGTAAGCCGTGCGTCCCATCGTACGGTCACGTTCAATCTTGAATACAACACCCGATACAGGAGAATCCACTGGTTGTGCAGGTGGGGGCAGGAATGCAAGGACTGCGTCCAGCAATGCCGTGACGCCAATTCCTTTGCCGGAAGCACCATAACACACAGGGAACATCTCACCCTGATGCACATACCGCAGGAATGCCTCATTCAGATCTCTTTGAGATAACGGAGTCTCCTGGATGTAGGCTTCCATGACTTCTTCGTCCAACTCGGCAAGCATCTCGAACAGACCTGGAATGGAAGGTATGCCACCGGACAGCGTATCTTGATTCTCATTCCATAGGGAGTCGATGCCATGAAATGAATCTTCATGGCGTTGATACGTTTGGATTTCGCATGCGAAGGGGGACAGGGTGGAACGGATCTGCTCCATTACCGCTGGGGCAGACGCGCCAATCCGATCCATTTTATTAATATAGATGATGGTAGGGATGCGAAGTGAACGAAGGGCATGCCAGATGGCTTCACTCTGGGACTGAATCCCCTCCACTGCGGATAGAATCAGAATAGCGCCATCCATTACGCGCAGTGCTCGCTCTACTTCGGAGCTGAAATCAATATGCCCAGGCGTATCAATGAGGTCAATGATGGTGTTCTTCCATATCAGGGAGGTCATAGCTGCTTGGACGGATATGCCACGTTCTTTCTCAATGTCCAGCGAGTCTGTGGCTGTTGTTCCGTCATCCACACGTCCCGGACTGCGGACAACACCACTCTCATATAACATATGCTCGGTGGTGGTTGTTTTCCCCGCATCCACATGGGCGAAGATGCCGATATTCCTGCGATTTAATTCGTTTAACATGGAATGTTAAGCTCCTCTGACAACGGAATGCAATGTTTCCGACAAGTAATAATCCAGATTATCATACCACATCTTCCATATGGAAGAATATGTGGATATATATGATTAGGGTGTGTCTCCAAACTCGTGGAGTTTTCAGATACACGCCCTAGAGCCCGGGACCTATGCTCCGGGCTGTTTCTATTTTAACGTGAACTGTTCATGGTTCTGCGGTAAGCTGCGGGTGTTGTGCCGGTTAATTTTTTGAATTGACGGTAAAAGTGGGGCAGGCTGTCAAACCCGCAAGCATCAGCAACGGCTGCCATCGTCTCATCGCCTTGCACCAGGTGCTCTTTCGCCATAATAACCCTTCGCGCTAATGCGTAATCCGTTAGAGTCATACCCGTGTATCGTTTGAAGGCACGACTGAAATGGGCAGGGGATACCGCGGCATACTGAGCCAGTTCATGCAGGGAAAGGCCATTTCGAAGGTTATCATCAATATGAGAGATCGTAGAAGAGAGCCACGAGGGACCTGGAGTGGATTTACTCGGATTCGCAGGCCCCGAGGCTTCCAGACGTTCCAGAAAAATAAGCAATAGTTGCAGCCTTAACAGGGCCGCATGTGCACTCAGATGATGTCCGAGCTGAAATTCGGTCTGAATATCATCAATAAGGGCGGCGACCTGTGATCGCTCCTTTGTGTCCAGATGTCTCTTATACACCCGTTGTCTGCGGCAACGTTCAAACAGACTTAGCAAGGAAGAAGTAGCTCCCCCAGCCGTCGATGCTAGCAATCCCGGGCTGAAGAACAATGCGGAAGATGTGACAGGATTGCCTGCATCCGGCAAGGCGCGGTGAACCGTACTGCCTGGAATAATAAACAGATCTCCTTCATGCATATCCTCAAGTCCCGTATCAATAAAGATGCTGCCCTGACCACGATATACATAGATGATCTCATGCCAATCGTGAAGGTGATCCGGCAATTCGTTCTGAGGGGATTTTGTGTCGCTGTACACCAGGCGGAACGGAATACCGGATTCTGCCTGAATAGTCGTACGAACAGGTGAACGCTCCATAGAGACTCCTTTCCAAACCAGCGTCTTCAACAAGATGTCATAGCTAGTCATGAGAGAGTATATTTACCGCAATATAAGCAATTTAATTTCCTTTTATTGATGATACAATGAATTTAAAGCGTTTACAATATAAGGGTGCAAGCCTTCGGGCGGCAATCAGAGTGTACAAATAATCGATGAGGTGAGTGTCCATGTCGGCAAGCACGAAACGACCAAGGTTGAAGCTGAATTTGCTTGGGAGCGATGGTCAGCGCAAGTGCAAGGAGATTATGGAGCGTCCCGTGAAGGTTTTGCAGATTGGAGAAGGTAATTTCTTGCGGGGATTTGCAGACTGGATGCTTTATGAGAGTGCCAGACAAGGCAAATTTCATGGAAGTGTAGCTGTTACCCAGCCACGACCGGGAGGCAAAGCCAAGCTGGAGCAAATTCGCGATCAGGATGGGTTATATACCATGATCACGCGTGGGCTGTCTCAAGGGAAGCCGGTTGAGCGGACAGAGTTGATCTCCATTTTCTCACAGTGTATTAATCCGTACGAGGAATGGGATGCCTTTCTGAATTTGGCGGAACTGCCTTCGCTTGAGTTCGTTATTTCCAATACAACCGAATCAGGATTGAAATATATGCAGGCAGACTATATCGAGGGTGAACCCGTTCAATCATTTCCGGGAAAATTAACGGTTTTCCTGCATCAGCGATATTTGAAATTTGATGGGGATCCATCCAGAGGTTTGATTCATCTGCCATGCGAGCTGCTCGAAGGCAATGGTGATGTGTTGCGCAGTTGTGTCCTTCGTCACAGCGAAGATTATGGGTATTCGGATGGCTTCCGCTCATGGATCGAGAACCATAATCACTTCCTGAACAATCTGGTAGATCGAATCGTCACAGGTGCACCGACCCAGGAGGAAGCCGATTCCCTGACGAATCGCTGGGGTTATGAGGACCAGTTGATTAATACGGCAGAGCCATATCATTTCTGGGCCATTCAGGGTGATGAATCATTGGACAAAAAGCTACCCCTCAAGCAAGCGGGCCTCAATGTACATTGGGTGAAGGATCTGAAGCCGTTTCAGATACGCAAGGTTCGGATTTTGAATGGAGCACATACCCTAATGTCATCACTCGGAATTCTGCAAGGCAAGCAACATGTGAGAGAGACGATGGAAGATTCACATTTTGGCCCATGGATCCGGGAAGCTGTACATCAGGAGATCGTACCTGCTCTGAATATGCCAGATCATCAGCTGGATCAGTACGCGGAAGAAGTATTCGAACGTTTCCTTAACCCGTATATTGATCACAAATTGCAAGATATTGCATTAAATACGATCGGAAAATTCAAGGTTCGTGTGCTGCCTACATTGCTATCCTATAAAGAAAATCAGGGCAGCTGGCCAGAACGTTTAATTCAGGGGTTTGCTGGATTACTGTGTCTCTATCGTCCTGTAAATACGCAGGAAGGTTACAAGGCACAACGACTGAATGGGGAGCACATTCTGCTGCGGGATGACCCGGATGTCCTGGCTGCTTTGGCTGCACACTGGGAAGGTTATGACACGCTTAACAGGAATCAGAACCAACTGGGTGACCGGGTAGCGGCTGTGTTGTCGGACACCCTGATCTGGGGCGAGAATCTGGATGCAAGAGACGGGCTGCGTGCAGCACTTGTTCATGAAATCGGTTTGTTGGAAGGTGAAGGGAAATGAACACCACAAGTATAGTAAATGATTGGATTGCCATTCAACCACAGGATGATGTCATTATAGCGCTTCGGGATTATGCCAAAGGAGAACGCATTACCCTGCCAGACGGAGTTTCTTTTACCTTACTGGATGACGTGCCCAAAGGGCATAAGATTGCTGTGCATACCCTGGCACCGGGTGATGATGTGATGAAGTATGGTTTCTCCATCGGCATTGCCAAAGAGCAGATTGAGCAGGGAAGCTGGATTCATAGTCACAACTTGAAGACGGGTCTGCACGGATTGCTTGAATATGAATACCAACCGGGGGCCCAGGTTCAGACGGACATGCCTCCGGAACATCTACTCTCATTCGATGGATATTTGCGTCCCAATGGTGAAGCAGGTATCCGTAATGAAATCTGGATTGTGAATACGGTCGGGTGTATCAATAAAGTGTGTGAAGCATTGGCGCGTATGGGTCATTCTCAATTTGGAAGCCGGGTAGATGGGGTATATCACTTTCCACATCCATTCGGGTGTTCACAGCTTGGCGATGATCTGAAGTATACACAACAGCTGCTGGCCTCCTTGGTGGAGCATCCGAATGCAGGGGGCGTGCTCGTCATCGGTCTGGGCTGTGAGAACAACCAAGTAGACGAGTTCCGTGAATGTATTGCTCCGGAATACCGAGGCAAAGTACGGTTTCTCAAAGCGCAGGAAGCGGATGACGAGCTTGAGGAAGGGCTTCGACTAATGGAAGAACTTGTGGAGATCGCCGAACATGAACAACGACAGCCGCTTCCGCTCAGTAAACTCAAAATTGGTTTGAAATGTGGCGGTTCCGATGGTTTATCTGGCATTACAGCCAATCCGCTGGTCGGTGCAGTTGCGGATATGCTGGTTGCTGCCGGGGGTACGGCTATTCTGACGGAAGTTCCGGAGATGTTTGGTGCGGAGACAATCTTAATGAACCGGGCTGCCAATGAGCAGGTATTTCACGATTTGGTGGACCTCGTGAATGGCTTCAAGCAATATTTTGTGAACCATGGCCAGAACATCTATGAGAATCCTTCACCTGGTAATAAGGCTGGTGGCATCACGACGCTAGAGGAAAAGTCACTTGGATGTACGCAAAAGGGAGGACGTTCTTCCGTAGTTGACGTGCTGCGCTATGGCAAACGTGTATCTCAAACCGGTCTGAACATTGTAGAAGCACCGGGTAATGACCTGGTGTCTGTAACGGCGCTGTCTGCGGCCGGTGCACATATTGTGCTCTTCACAACAGGGCGGGGGACTCCCTTCGGAGGTCCGGTACCTACCGTCAAGATTGCGACCCAATCCGATCTGGCGAATCGCAAAAAACACTGGATTGACTTCAACGCGGGCCAGCTGTTGGAAGGGCGCACGATGGATGAGGTCAAAGTACAGCTGTTCAGTCAACTGATTGACATTGCTTCAGGACGGTCACACACACTCAGTGAGCAGCATGGATTCCGAGAGATTGCCATATTCAAGGATGGCGTAATTCTCTGAACCCATTCTGGCTGGATGTTGTTTATCGTCTGCAATATCATCTGCGATATATTATATGATGAACTGCAGCCAATTCCGGTTGAAATGTGCACTACAACCGGGATTGGCTTTATTTAGATTCCATGGATGCCAAGGGCTTTGGCGATGCTTGATAATGCGGCTGGTGAAGCATGTTGTTGCAGTTGAGCAACCAGCAGTTCACGCGCCTCTGCAACGCTACCTTCAAACGGCTTAATACCGTGACGTTCCATCCAGTGACCAGCAGTCTCGTATGCGGAGCTGTTCCAGGCAACTTTGCCTTCTGCGAGCCCTTCTTTTTCTTTGGTGCCACTAATCACAATGGCTGCACAGCCCTGAAGGTCGAGAAGTCCACGGTCAAATGCTTTTTTGTCTTCTTTTGCTCCGAATCCTGCCTGAGAACGAAGGGCACGTCCATCGATACCTTCCTGTTCTGCAACTAACGCATGGAGTTTGAATGCTTCACGGGACAATAGACCTGCTTCATACTGTTCCTCGATGCTTCTAGAGTCGGCAAGCAGTCGGTGTATCCAAGGGAAGTATTCATTCGAGATAAGAAGCGCTTTCTTTTTGACGAACTTTCCATATGCAGCAACGCCCTCTTCAGCCAGGCGTGAACGCCATAACCAGGGATCCAATTCATCATCCTTGTGCCAATGTTCTTTGGGGGTTAGCGATGACAGTGAAGGGTATTCGGTAAATAGGGGAGCAAGAGGCAGCAGTCCTATAGACTGGATACGCTGTACTGCTTCTTCGTACGTTACAACGGGTTCATATGTCATGATATCAGCAGGCTCCTTTAGGCAGTATGGTGAAGCAATTACTTGGTTGAAGCAAGGTATATCCGGCTTACTTCCTCGGCATGCTGACGAATCTCGCTGCGAAGTTGGAGAGGTTCGATCACTTCGGCTTCACGTCCCAATCGGTAAAAGAATCGTACGGCCCAGTCCCACTCTCCTGGTGGACAAAGGAATGACAATTCCCAGAGATCCGGGGCAATTTCAATCATCTTTTCGCCGATATGCTCGTCCTGTTCAGCTTCAATCATTCCCCGATAACTTAGTCGCACTGTAACCCGGGTTAGCGGCTGCTCTGGAGGGAGCGGCCTGCTCTGCTGTTGCTGCGCGTGTTCGTTCAGCACCTGTGCATCCTGTGATTCGATCGCCTTGACATCGATAATTCGGTCGATACGGAACAGACGCTGTTCACCATGTTCGATGGAATATGCTTCACAGTACCAGAAGCCGGAGGAAGCATATACTCGTGTGGGACAGACACGCAACCATCGCTGACGTGATACGGAGCGATACAGCACATTCAGCCACCCATGTTCGGGTATGCATGCCAGGAGTGCATCCAGATGAGGAAGGATGTAATTGCGGTCCGGAATATGATGATGCAGCTGTTGGAGCATGGGATCTATTCGCGACATGATATCATCCGGAATGATGGCCTTAACTTTGTTCATCAGGGTCCAGCGTTTCTCATGAAAGGGTGTGTCGGCGTAGCGACTTAGACCTTCAAGAGCGAATATGAGCGTCGCTGCTTCAACCGGGTCCAGCTGTAATGGGGGCAATACGTAACCCTCCATAAGTCTGAAACCGCCTCCCGGACCGGAAATGGCAATAATGGGCACATTCATCTCGGAGAGGGACTGAATATCCCGTAGAATGGTGCGACGGGAAACTTCAAATTTCTCGCCCAATGAGTGTGCCGTTTCGTGACCATGCTGTAATGCCATAACGATGGCAGCAAGCCGATTTGTTCTGTTCATGTCAGCCACTCCGTTTCGATCTTTGCGCCGCCGGAAAGTGATGTCGTAGTTATAATTCTATTGTAACAGCTTATAAGTGACATCATGAGTGTCACCAATATTTCAACTGTTCATTAATTTATAATGGATCAGCATCAGGATTCACAAGCATGTTCCGGCAGGCGTTGTTAAAATGTGTTTCTCGTCCAATTCGCTTTGCATACTGATATTTCCTTCTATCAAAAAGACCAAAGATCATGCCAAAAACCCGCATCCGGTGTAGACGGATACGGGAAGTAGCAGCTTTTGGCTTACAGAAGATGATAAAGGTCTGGAATCTATACCAATATGCTCATTGAAGACAAAAATAAGCTTAAAAGGGATGAACATGTGACACTTTGTATCACGTGTTTTTCCTTTGTATATATAATTCTATATATTACCAATGTAGCGAAATACCTTATTTCATTTCAAGCAATTGTACCCCACGGGCTTCAATCTCAACGCTACCCGAAATTTCGCGATCGGTGAGCAGATCATGTGCCTTGGCTGTGCCCAGATCATAGGATTGTGTGGAAGCGTTATGGTTCATGACGAACAGGTAGGGTTTGCCGTCTTTGGTACGTGCGCTTACTTCAACACCTTCCGGTGTCTCCAGCAGGGACTCTACGTTCTTGGCTGTTGCAAGCTGTCCCAGCAAACCATCGAGGAAACGTTCATCCGGGTCGGATGCAACGTACCAGGCTTCACCTTCACCATAGGTGTTACGTGTTACAACAGGCATGCCTTTATAAAAATCGTCTCCATACTCCGCGATGACTTCAGCTCCTTCACTGTGCAGCAGGTCACACAGTATGCCGCAGCCATACTCTCCTTGAAGATCACCGTAGGCTTCTTTGAGGACTATGCTGTTCTTTTGTTCAGGCAGCAGGGCATCAATCTCTTCCACCCAGATTCCGAGCAGCTTACGTAACTCTCCCGGATACCCACCTGTGGTCACGAGGTCGTTCTCATTGACAATGCCGCTGAAGAAGGTCGTCAGGAATGTTCCACCTGCTTCAACATACTTCTCCAGTTTGGCGGCAAAACCTGGTTTAACCATGTAAAGGACAGGCGCGAGAACGATGTCGTATTTGCTAATATCCGTATCCACACTGACGATATCTACCTGTATGTTGCGGCGGAAGAAAGCGGCGTAATATTTATGAATCTGATCTACATAATTCAGGGCAACCGTAGGTCCACTTGATTTTTCAATGGCCCACCAGTTATCCCAGTCGAACACAATGGCTACTTTGGATTCAACAGATGCATCCAGCGTGGTGTCACCAAGGATCTGCAATTCCTTGCCCAGCTCAGCGACTTCGCGGAATACACGTGTGTTCTCGTGACCAGCATGTTCAATAACTGCACCATGATACTTCTCACAGGCACCGATGGAGCGGCGAAGCTGGAAGAACATAATGGTATCGGCCCCGTGCGCAACAGACTGGTAACTCCATAGACGCATGACGCCAGGGCGTTTCAGTGAGTTATATGGCTGCCAGTTCTGCTGACTTGGTGTTTGTTCCATCAGCATGAACGGTTGACCATCTTTTAGTCCGCGCATTAGATCATGGGCCATTGCTGTGAAACTGACGGGTGTAGCGAGACCAGGATAGCTATCCCAAGAGACGATATCCATATATTTTGCCCATTTGAAATAGTCCAACTGCTTGAAGAATCCCATCAGATTGGTAGTCACGACAGAGTCGGGAATGTGTTTCTTGATTGCATCGTACTCCAGACGATAACAATCCAGCATGCTGTCGGAGTTGAATCGGGAGTAGTCCAGCGAGATTCCCTGGAACGTGGAGTTATTATTACCCCAGTGTTCGCTCAGGTTGCTTGGTAGAACAATCTCGTCCCAATCGTAGAAGGTATGTCCCCAGAAATTCGTGTTCCATGCTTTGTTGACCTGTTCCAAGGTCTGATAGCGTTCTTTCAGATATACACGGAATGCTTTCTCACAGTTATCACAGTAACAGTCACCGCCATATTCGTTGGAGATGTGCCATACGAGAACAGCGGGGTGATCCTTGTATCGTTCGGCCAGTTTATCTGCAATCTTCTCGGAATATTTACGATAGGTCGGGCTGTTTGGACAGGAATTATGGCGCCCACCGAATTTGCGTTTGCGTCCATCAGCATCTACACGAAGTACGTCAGGATATTTCTTCGCCATCCAAGCCGGATGGGCAGCAGTGCTCGTTGCTAGGCATATATAGACACCGTTTTCATATAGACGATTAATGAGTTGGTCGAGTTCTTCAAATTGATAAGTAACTTCATCAGGCTGAATCAGTGCCCATGAAAATACGTTGATTGTGGCAATATCAATGCCTGCCAATTGGAACATGCGCAGGTCTTCAAGGTGGGTTTCGTGATCCCACTGTTCCGGGTTATAATCGCCCCCATAGAACATTTTGGGTAGTTTGCTGCTAATCAATGTCTTCACCTCTTGTATAAGAATAATCCTATATTATATGATACATATGACTTTTAAAATATAATAAAAGTAATGACTTATATAAGAATACGGAAGTATATTTCGGCGTATATCCAAGGAGGCATCGCATGTTCATCTCACCCCGACATCAACGTTACTTCATGACATCACGTGATCAGCCGCTGCCCCTATATATTGAGAGCCTTGGCTATAATGGCAATCAGGAGAAGGTGTCCAGACCTGTGGGGTATCCATGTTACCACTGGCTTCAGACCGTGAAGGGAGCGGGGGAATTCAGATTTGCCGGGTCCACGGTCATACTGGGGGAAGCATCGGGTATTTTGTTGCCGCCGAATGAGCCACATGAATATGTGCGCGCTCAGGGAGAGTGGGAGACACTTTACATTACATTTGGCGGTTCGCAGTGTCCGGGAATTATGGAGTCGCTGGGTCTGGGTGAAGCAGCATTTTATCAGTGGGAGCAGCGCAGCCCGTTCAACGATTACGGCCAGGAAGTGCTGGATTCGATCAGCAGTGATCAGGACTTGTCGGGACTCGAAGCGTCAGCGGATATATACCGATTTCTGATTTTGCTCAAAAAACATGGCATGACAGGCAATCGGTCTTCCATCTCTCATGCCGTGGAGAGACTCGCTCCGCTCATTGCATTCATGGAACAGCATTATGCGAATCCCGAGATTGGTCTCGAACATATGGCTGACGTCACAGGAATCTCATCCCGACACCTGAACACCTTGTTCAAACAATCCTTTGGCATGACCGCCTATAGTTATTTCATTTTGCTACGCATTCGCAAAGCCAAGGAAATCATGACTGGGGATACCTCCCTGACCATCCGGGAAACCGCAGTTCGGGTGGGCTTTCGGGATTCAAGCCATTTTGTTGCTACTTTTCGCAGGATTGAGGGAGTAACTCCCGAACAGTTCCGCAATTTGTACTAATCTGTACTTAAATGATTAAAAAGTGATGCCAGGAAGGTATTGATGCATGAGGGTCATTGCCGTTATGATGGTATCGATTCCTGAGATTCGAAAACGTTTAAACGGATCTATGTATCCGTTGTACTTAGAGAGGATGATTGAAGATGACAACAACGATACCCTTATGGGATCATGCTGCACCTTATGCAGCCCAGGGCCATGAAGACGAAATGCCACATTTGATTCCATTTATTCAGCCGGGTTCCGAGAGCGCTGTCATTGTATGTCCAGGTGGTGGCTATGGTTTTTTGGCTGATCACGAAGGTGCTCCAATAGCCGAGCTGTTGAATCGTGCGGGCATAAGCGCATTTGTTCTGAAATATCGTGTAGCACCTCACCAGCATCCTGCACCGATAACAGATGGTCAGCGTGCCATACGTTATGTTCGTGCGCATGCCGAGCAGTATGGCATCAATCCTGCCAAGATTGCCGTACTTGGTTTTTCCGCAGGCGGGCATCTTACAGCAACACTAGGAACGTTGTATGACGAGGGCCAACCGGATCATGAGGACCGGATTGAACGCCAAAGTTCACGCCCGGATCGGGTTATCCTCTGTTATCCGGTCATTACGATGGAGTCTTATGGACATGCTGGTTCCCGTGAAAATTTGCTTGGGCCGAATGCGTCTGCTGAGCAGATCAAGGCATTCAGTGCGGAACAACAGGTGAGAGCGGATGCTCCAGAAGCGTTCATCTGGCATACTAGCGATGACCAGGCAGTACCTGTGGAGAATAGCTTGCGTTACGCACTTGCACTAGGTGCGCATGGCATTCCCTATGACTTGCACGTTTTTGAGAAAGGTTCACATGGTCTCGGATTGGCCGAAGACAACCATGCGGTTCGGGCATGGTCTGATCTATGCTTGACGTGGCTTAAAAATCAAGGCTGGTAATCATATTAGCGCTCTTGAGCGAAGGAGAAAATGACGATGAAATTGCAGAAAAATGACAAGCTTCTGTTTATCGGAGATTCGATTACGGATTGTGGTCGGGAACATCCTGTAGGCGAGGGCAGTTCAGGTCTGGGCCATGGTTATGTTGCGCAAGTCCATGCACTGTTGCGGTCCATCTATCCGGAATTGATGTTGCGTATCCAGAATGTGGGTAATGGTGGAAATACGATTCGTGATCTGAAACAGCGCTGGGATCGTGATGTGCTGGACCTAAAACCGGATTGGTTGACGATCATGATCGGCATTAACGATGTATGGCGTCAGTTCGACAACCCATTGTCAACAGACTCCCATGTATTTCTGGAAGAATACGAATCCACATTGCGTGAACTGGTGGCTTCGGTTCGTCCCAATCTGAAGGGTCTGGTACTGATGTCGCCTTACTATCTTGAGGCCAATCCGGAAGACCCGATGCGGGCAACGATGGATATTTACGGAGAAGCGGTACGCAGGGTAGCCAGCGAGTATGATGCGGTGTATGTGGATACACAGGCTGCATTTGCTCCATTTTGGGATCATTTCTATACGGCTGTGCTGACTTATGACCGGGTACATCCGGATGCAACAGGGCATATGGTACTGTCCAAAGCATTCTTGGATGCCATCGGATTTGAATGGTCAGGCGGCGTCAAATCTTAAAAAGGACGTGATGGCATGAGCGACGTAACTGTAGCAGTTCAAACTCCGGCATTGCTGGGTGAAGGCCCAAGCTGGGATGCGGAGAACAATCGATTACTGTGGGTAGATATTGAAAGCTTCAAGGTGCATGTGTATGATCCGGTCACAGGGCAGGATCAGGCTTATGATGTCGGTGAACATGTCGGCGCGGTTGTTCCGTATCGTGGTGACGAGGTTGTGGTTGCTTTACGTAGTGGATTCCACACGTATAATCTGCTTACGGGTGAGCTGCATGCCATTGAGGACCCTGAACAAGATAAGGGTACCAATCGGTTTAATGATGGCAAATGTGATGCACAGGGGCGCTTCTGGGCAGGCACGATGAGCTTGAATAATGAGAGTGAAGCCGGATCACTGTATTGTTTGGAACAAGGACAACCTGTGCGCACGATGGTACAAGGCGTGTCTACATCCAACGGCCTGGGCTGGAGTCCGGATCGGCAGACCATGTATTATATTGATACCCCGACACGTGCTATTGACCGGTTTGA
Source organism: Paenibacillus sp. SZ31 (assembly GCF_012912005.1). Lineage (GTDB taxonomy): Bacteria > Bacillota > Bacilli > Paenibacillales > Paenibacillaceae > Paenibacillus. The sequence goes on along the minus strand of NZ_JABBEA010000001.1, from coordinate 247,939 downwards.
TTTTGATCTGGCAGCCGGTACGATACAGAATCGGACAAGCGTCATTCACATACCCGAAGAATTCGGTTTTCCGGATGGCATGACGGTCGATGGTGAAGGCATGTTGTGGGTTGCGCACTGGGGTGGAGGGAGAGTCACACGCTGGAACCCGGATACATCAGAACTGTTACAGCAGATCGAAGTACCCGCAGATCAAGTAACATCCTGCTGTTTTGGTGGACCGGAGCTTGAAGATTTGTACATTACAACAGCACGTACCGGGATTAAGGAAGAACGTCTGAATGAGACACCGGATGCTGGCTCACTTTTTGTCATCAGACCAGGGGTTAAAGGCCAGGAGACTCACGCGTATGGTAGCCAGAAATAAACGGTTGCCGGTCATGCAGTGAACTTCTGACTAGTTTTCCAGGGAAGAAACGATTCTACTTTTTGAGCTTTCATATGAAATGTCGAAAGATGCTGCTAAAACAGCATCTTTTTTGTTGTGTAAACAAGATAAAACACTGAAAATATTTTACATAAATAGGAATTTAGACGAAGGGGTTTGGCGTTTGCCATCGAATGTTATTTATTGAGAGTATTATCCATATAACGACGAAATAAGAGTGGTTTTGTAAGCGCTTAACAAAAAGGATGAAAGGGGGTGAGATTTCTTGTAATCATGCATGCATGAATTCGTCTGACACGCCATCATCAGCACGATGAGACAGCGGGAAGACCGGAATACATTTACCAAGTTGAAGAGGAGGCTGTGTAAAAATGAGAACGTTTATGGGGAAATTACGGATCATGAGTCTGACGGTTGCCGTGGTAACGGCTTCGCTAGGAGGACTCGCTGGAACCACAGCAGCGGCACCGAGTGAGGCTTATGAGTGGAAAAATGTAGTGACTGGCGCAGGAGGCGGATTTGTACCGGGTATCATTTTCAACGAGTCGGAAAAGGATCTGATCTATGCCCGTACCGATATCGGGGGAGCTTATCGCTGGAATGCGGCTAACGAGAGCTGGATCCCGTTAACGGATTTTGTTGGCTGGGATGATTGGAACAAAAACGGTGTAGACGCGCTGGCTACGGACCCGGTTGATCCCGATCGGGTGTACATGGCAGTGGGGACGTATACGAATTCATGGGACAAAAATAATGGCTCTATCTTGCGCTCTACAGACCGTGGAGATACATGGCAGACCACAACACTTCCGTTCAAAGTTGGCGGCAACATGCCGGGACGTTCGATGGGAGAACGTCTGACCGTGGACCCGAATGATAACAGTATCCTGTATTTCGGTGCACGAAGTGGTCATGGACTTTGGAAAAGTACCGATTACGGTGTGACCTGGAACGAAGTCACAAGCTTCCCGAATCCGGGAAATTATGTGCAAGATCCTTCGAATGAATATACCAGTGACATTGTAGGTCTGGCATGGGTTACGTTAGACAAAACAACAGGTTCGGCAGGGCAGGCAACTCAGACAATCTATGTGGGTGTTGCTGATAAAGATCAAAGCGTATATCGCAGCACGAATGGTGGTCTGACTTGGTCAGCTGTTGCTGGTCAACCTACAGGTTATATTCCGCATCATGGTGTGCTTGATTCCGATGGAAGCCTTTATATCACGTATAGCGATGGTGTGGGACCCTATGATGGGGAGGAAGGTGACGTATGGAAACTGAACACATCGACAGGTGTCTGGACCAACATCAGCCCTGTGCCAAGCAGCAGCACGGATAATTATTTTGGATATGGCGGGTTGGCTGTGGATGCACAGAATCCCGGTACATTGATGGTTGCGACATTGAATTCATGGTGGCCGGATGCCACCTTGTTCCGCAGTACAGATAGTGGAGCGACGTGGACGCGCATATGGGAATTCGACGGATATCCGAACCGGAAACTACGGTATACACAGGATATTTCGGCAGCGCCATGGCTCACCTTTGGGATCACGCCTGCCCCGCCCGAACCATCCCCAAAACTGGGCTGGATGATCGGTGATCTGGAGATTGATCCATTTGATTCGGATCGCATGATGTATGGAACAGGTGCTACGATCTATGGAACGAAGAACCTGACGGACTGGGATGACGATAAAAAAATCAATATTTCAGTGATGGCGAAGGGTGTCGAGGAGATTGCGGTACTGGATCTAATCAGCCCGCCAAGTGGTGCGCATTTGTTAAGTGGAGTGGGGGATGTTTCAGGATTCCGTCATAACAATCTGGATCAGGCTCCAGCTACCATATTTACGAATCCGAACTATTCTTCCACAGAAAGTCTGGATTTTGCAGAGTTAAGTCCGAATACGATGGTTCGCGTAGGTAAAGCAGATTATGCTGCTGATCCAAATGCGAAATCCATTGGTTTATCCAGTGATGGAGGTACAACGTGGTATAAAGCCAATGCAGAACCTGCTGGCACAACTGGAGGCGGTACTGTAGCCATCTCTGCGAATGGTAACCGACTGGTATGGAGCACGTCAGACAAAGGCGTACATTATTCGACTGGTGGCAATTCCTGGACGGCAAGTACGGGCATACCTGCACAGGCGAAAGTGATTTCGGATCGTGTAAACCCAAACAAATTCTATGGATTTGCAGCGGGTAAAATCTATGTGAGTGTGAATGGTGGTGCTTCCTTCACGGCATCGCTTGCGACTGGACTTCCGATCGAAGGAAATGCAGATTTGGATGCCGTTCCGGGTGTGGAAGGCGAACTGTGGTTTGCTGGCGGTAGTGAGGAAGAAGGTCCATACGGATTATGGCATTCCACGGATTCAGGAGCGACATTCACGAAGCTTGCCAATGTAGAGGAAGCAGATAGTATCGGTTTTGGTAAAGCTGCCCCTGGTCAGAGCGTTGTCGCGTTATACACGGTTGCACAGATCGATGGAACACGTGGATTCTTCCGCTCCGATGACGGTGGGGCCAATTGGGTTCGGATCAACGATGACCAGCATCAGTATGCTCGTGTAACCACGATTACGGGTGATCCGCGTCTGTATGGAAGAGTATATCTCGGAACGAATGGCCGCGGAATTTTGTATGCTGACCGTGTTGGAGGTAACAATGGCGGAGGAGACGGCGGTACACCAGTGACCAACTCTGTGATTACACCGGTCACTGCCGAATTTGATCGCAAAGCAGACAGTCAGGTTAACATTCCAGTCACGTTAACGCTGAACGGTAATACACTTGTATCCATTCGTAACGGGAGTGCAACGCTGGTTTCAGGTACAGATTACACGTTGACAGGCAATGAGGTCATATTGAGTAAAAACTACCTGGCTTCACTGCCAAATGGCGCAGCGGGACTAACCTTTCAATTCAGCGCAGGCACTCAGGCGACCTTGAATCTGCTCATCAAAGATACGACAGCTGCACCAGCTGGAACCATACGCATTGAGATGTTTAATAGCAACACTTCGGCGACGGGCAGCTCCATCAGTCCCAAATTCAAACTGACGAATACGGGCACTACAGCATTGAATCTGTCCGATGTGAAAATCAGATACTACTACACGATTAACGGTGATCAGCCTCAGAACTTCTTCGCTGACTGGGCGACAGCTGGCAGTGCGAATGTAACAGGCGCGTTCAGTGCACTCAACCCAGTACGGACAGGTGCTGACCACGTACTTGAGATCGGCTTTACGGCTTCGGCCGGAACACTGACTGCGGGACAAAGCACGGAAATCCATACTCGCATCTCCAAGAACAATTGGACCAACTACACGCAAACCGATGATTACTCCTTTGCAGGTAGTCAGACTTCTTATACGGACTGGTCCAAAGTCACTGGTTATATCGCGGGAAGTCTTCAATGGGGAATCGAACCTTAAGTGTGCAATTTAACGAAATAAAGGGTTGAAAATAGGAGTCCTGATTCGCCAAATGATCGAAAGGCGATTCAGGGCTTCTTATTTTGTCGAAATATAGTGTAAACTATAGAGAGTTACCATTGCTTAAACAATCGTTTTAGGATATAAAAAGATGTACAATTAATTTAAAATTAATGTAACCGCTAACACTGGAAAGTGTTTATAACCGATATATAATAGATGATGGTATAGCCTGTACAGATATAGAGAAAAGATTAGACAAGGGGGTCGCGATCATGAACCGGTTATGCAAGGTGCTGATTGTTGACGATGAGTTTCTGGTAAGACAGGGCATAAAGCACCATATGAACTGGGAAGCCGAAGGATTTATCATTGTGGGTGAAGCTTCCAACGGTGAAGAAGGATTACAGCAGGTGAGTCTGTTAAAACCGGATATTGTGATTACCGACATTGTCATGCCTGTCATGGATGGCGAGACTTTTGTCCGTACACTAAAAGCCAGTAATCCGCAGATTGAAGTGATTGTACTTAGCAGCTTTAGTGAATTCGAATATGTACGTTCAACGCTTCAGCACGGGGCAGCAGATTATATTCTGAAACCGAAGCTGGATACGAATGAATTATTGCAGGTCCTTCAACGCACAGCAGGTAAAATTCCGGAGCTACAGTTTGAGCCGTCGCATGATGGCTGGAGACTCGGTCAACTGATGGAGAAGATGCTGTCCGGATTTACACTGGACGAAGACAGCGAGATGCCGATGCTTCGAGACACCTTTCCGCACGAATCTTTTCGCTTGTTAGTGTATAGACCGATGGACGCTGACGGGAATCCACTGAAGCTGGATCAGGAACAGATCGAATCCAGGCTCCGCAGTGATCTGCCTGAAGTGGAATGTGCAATGGTTCCGGCAGAGGGCACACTGCCCGTCATGCTTCTCAATGTCGATCCTGCGCGAGATGAATGGATGGTTGAACGGATCAGACAGCTAGCTAGTGAAAATGCAGCGGGACAAGGTAATCCTGGATGGGTGCTGAGTGACAGCTTTACTTCATTTGAACAGATGGGTATCGTATACCGTGAACGCCTGATCAAGCTAATGGAGTATCGCTTCTATTATAAGGATCGACCAATCTTGGTGTATGGTGAACTTCCGCCGATGCATCCGGCAGGTTATCAGTTCAATGTGAATATGTTTTTGCAGCATGTGAAGCGTAACCGGGTTGAAGCGGCAAGAGAGTACTTGCAGGATCACGCGACAACCCTTGGACGGGATTATATTGCGGATGTGTTTGAGATCAAGTCCTTCCTCGGTAACCTGATCTTCAACGTAACGATTACCCTCGCGGATATGGATGTTCAGTCTGCAGGCCTTGAAGAGAGCAAATATACGTATTTTAAAAATGTGGATGGGGCTTCGAGTCTGTCTGAAGTCATGACCGTGCTTGATCAATTCATGATGGAAGTTCAGGAGTGTGCTGTGGGTACAGGTGGAAAACGAAGTGATCCGAATATGAAGATGCTGCTGGATTACATGCATGAGCATTTTGATCAGCCGCTTGGGCTGACTGAAGTAGCCAAGCACTTTCATTTTAATCCATCGTACTTATCCAGCTATTTCTCATCTCACAAAAAAGAAGGATTCAATGAATATTTGAATAAAATTCGGATTGAAAAAGCCGAGGAACTGCTCCGATCCGATGATGTAACGATCTCGGAGATTAGCAGCATGGTAGGGTATTCCGATCATAGTTACTTTTGCAAAGTGTTCAAAAAATTCACCGGACTATCACCAAGCCGATACCGGCGCAAATTCTGGGCATAAAGTCAGAAGGATAAGATCATGAAGAAATGGATGAACCAATTATCTCGTCTCGGATTATTTCCCAAGTTGTTTCTGGTTATGGTCGTCAGTATCGTTCTCGTCTCTGTACTCATCTTATGGACGACCATTCACATGTCCACCAATCTGTTTACCGAGACGTTTAGTATCACGAACTCTAAGGTGCTTAACCAGATCAAGACGAATTTTGAATCATTTAATGAAGCTATTGCTGCCGTATCCAACAATGTGACGCAGAGTGGAGCGATTCGAGGATTCCTGTCCGAAGGGGATGCCGACTCCCTCACCATGGCGAAATCCTTCTATAATATGAGGGAAACGATGGACCGGATTCAATCCATAACAGAATCCTACGAAGTAGGGATAACGATTATCGGGATTAATGGACGCAGCTATTCCACCAATCGCGCCCACCTTCAGATGTCAGTGGATGAATTGAAACAGGAGCCGATCACGATGGAAGCCGCTGAGACGCCAAGTCGTCTTATCTTTGATGATTACCAAAACGATGAAACTGTCGGAAGTCAGCAGATGGTTTCTGCCACGAAGGCGTTGACAGATCGAACTCGCAGCCGAATATATGGTACGCTCTATGTCACCATGAGAGAGGATGCATTCCGGCAGTTCTATGCCAGCTTTACAAGTCGAGGCAATGACGTAGTCATTATGAACGAAAAAGGTGAGATTGTATCTTCGAATCGTGAAGACTGGATCGGGACAACCCAGCTGGATTTGTTATCGTATGCCCGAGAAATGAACAAAAACTCTCCGAGAAGTATCAATGCCCGTGTGATGGATCAGGATAGCGTTGTTCTATCCGAGTATTTACCGTTCTATCGGTTTTACATTGTCAATGTAGTGGATAAGGATCTGGCGATGGGTCAACTCATCGACATGAAGACGGTTGCCCTGATCTGTGCAGCTATTGTCGTGGGAGCACTCATCCTCGTGTTTCTCATCACCAGCCAGATTACCAAGTCACTGCGCAGGCTTGTGAAGCAGATGTCCAACATTACGAAAAGTGACCTGGACAACTATATTCCGGTCAGCGGAAGTTACGAGAGCAGGCAGCTGGGCCATGCTTACAATTACATGCTTGATGAACTGCATGATTATGTGGATCAGCTAGTACAGACCCAACGTGAACAACGTAACGCAGAGCTTGCGGCATTACAGAGTCAGATTAATCCTCACTTCTTGTACAATACCCTTGCCTCTGTCAAAGTTCTGGTACAACAAGGTAACAAGGACAGGGCAGCAGAGACCATTAATGCATTGATTGGACTGCTGCAAAATACGATTAGTGATGTGAGTCAGACCGTCACAGTCGAACAGGAAGTCGAGAATCTAAAAAATTATGTCTTCATTAATCACGTCAGGTACGGTGGACGGATTAAAGCAGCCTTCTACGTCGCTCCGGATTGTACACACTATCATGTACCGAAGCTGGTCATACAGCCGTTTATCGAGAACGCATTTTTCCATGGATTTATCAAAAAAGAAACGGGCACGATTCATGTCATGGTTTCCAGAGCAGGTGAATCACTTATCTGTGAGATCATGGACAATGGTGATGGAATTGAAGGGCTCGTTATGGGAGAAACCTTGCCTAATCCAAAAAACAATCGTCAACTCTTCAGCGGCATCGGAATTCGCAACGTGCATGACCGCATTGAGCTATTATATGGTTCACCCTACGGGGTCACCATTATGAGTACCGTTGGGGAAGGGACGAGAGTAACGGTTACACTGCCTTTAATCACGAGTTGAATCGTAACTAATTAAGATTGAATACACCTGAAAATGAGATCCCTCGCTTCTGTTTTCTACAGAGGCGGGGGATTTTCATATGTCAAAGTTGAAATCAAAATACATATTTGTACTATTTCAAGATCAAGATATTACAAAATCAAAAGAAATTACAAAAAACCAAATTTAATGCAAACGGTTTCTGTAAAGGTTTTCATTGTAGCAATAAGATGACAAATCCGTACAAAATTATTACTAACGAATGGAGATATGGGAATGATAAGATGAATACATCGAAAGCAACCGCTTTCAGAAAACGCAAACAAATTACACACAAAGAGGTCGAAGGGGAGTTGAATGTTTTGAAAAAAATGTGGGTATTGATGCTCGTTACAGTACTGCTGTTGTCCGCATGTTCATCCGGTGGTGGAGGTAATTCTGCCAGTGGTGGGGACGAAAAAACAAACGAAATTACGGTCTGGGCTTGGGACAAAGCCTTTAACGTTGCTGCAATGGAAACAGCAAAAGAGGCATATCAAAAAGCAAATCCTGATGTGAAAATTAACATCATTGAATATGCTCAAGCTGATATCATTCAGAAACTGAACACGGGTCTTAACTCCGGAACTTCCAGCGGTCTTCCAAACGTAGTTCTGATTGAAGACTATCGCTCACAAAGCTTCCTGAATGCATATCCTGATGCGTTCAAAGATCTTTCTTCCAACGTCACGGCTTCCGACTTTGCAGATTACAAACTCGGACCAACAGCATTTGATGGCAAACAATACGGAGTACCATTTGACTCCGGCGTTGCTGGTTTGTACTACAGAACAGACTTGCTGGAACAAGCAGGCTACAAAGCTGCTGACCTGCAAGACATCACTTGGGATGATTACATCCAAATCGGTAAAGATGTAAAAGAAAAAACAGGTAAAGAACTTCTTTCTCTTGATCCAAATGACCTCGGAATCATTCGTATGATGATTCAAACAGCAGGCAAATGGTATTCGGCAGAAGATGGTAAAACACCTGACATTGCTGGCAATGCTGCACTGAAAGAAGCTTTCACTACTTACAAAGCGATGATGGATGCCAACATTGTTAAATTGCACTCTGACTGGAGCCAATTCATTGCAAACATGAATAATGGTAGCGTAGCTTCAGTTCCTACTGGCAACTGGATTTCACCATCTATACGTCAAGAAGCTTCCCAATCTGGCCAATGGGCTGTAGCTCCAATGCCGAAAATGGCTGGTCAACCGAACTCTGTGCACGCAACGAACTTGGGTGGTAGCTCATGGTATGTAATGGACGTTCCTGGTGCAGATCAAGCAGCTGACTTTGTAGCAAAAACATTTGGTTCTGACAAACAATTGTATCAAGATCTGTTGAACAACATCGGTGCAATTGGTACGTACAAACCAGCAGTTGATGGCGAAGCATATGCTAAAGCGGATGAATTCTTTGGTGGACAAAAAATCTTCACTGATTTCGCTAACTGGACTACAGAAATTCCTAGTGTAAACTATGGTATCAACACATACGCCATTGAAGACATTCTGGTTGTAGAAATGCAAGCATTCCTGAACGGCAAAGCAATTGATGATGTTCTGGCTGATGCACAAAAACAAGCTGAAGCACAATTAAACTAAGATACCCAAGGTAACTTATAGAACCCCAGGAAACATCGGAGCCGTCTCCCTTGTCCGGCGCAAGTCGAACGGACATGGCCGAGAGGCTCTGTGGGTTCTACCCATGTTCCATGGAGAGAGAGGAGCCATACTGTGAAAGCCATGAATACAGGAGACAGTCTCCAAAAGAAAAATAATTTGACTGGATGGGCTTTTGTTTTGCTGGCTGTTGTCGGGATTGTTTCATTTTACTTCTACCCGATGATCCAAGCGCTGCTCTTATCGTTCAAGTCTGGTGTAGGAGCCAATCTTGAATTTACGGGCCTTTCTAACTACAAAAGATTGTTAGTTGACACAACGTTCCGCACAGCATTATCGAATACATTCATCTACTTGATCATTCAAGTGCCTGTAATGATTATTCTCGGTTTGTTTATTTCCGTATTGCTGAATGACAGCACATTGCGCTTCCGGAGCTTTTTCCGTACAGCGATTTTCTTGCCTTGTGTAACTTCATTGGTAGCATACTCAGTTGTATTCAAATATTTGTTCGCACCGGATGGAATGGTCAATCAATTCTTGATGGGCCTGCATATTATTGGCGATCCAATCCAATGGATCACAGACCCGTTCTGGGCTAAAATTACGATCATAATCGCCGTTACTTGGCGTTGGACCGGATATAACATGATTTTCTATCTGTCATCCCTGCAAAACATCGATCAATCGATCTATGAAGCTGCAAGAATTGACGGAGCGAATGCCTTTACACAATTCTTCAAAATCACAGTACCTTTGCTCAAACCAATTATCCTCTTCACATCGATCACATCAACGATTGGTACATTGCAAATCTTCGATGAGATCATGAATATTACGAAGGGTGGTCCGGGTAACGCGACCATGTCGATTTCACAGTATATCTACAACCTTTCGTTCAAATATTCACCGGACTTCGGTTATGCAGCAACCGTTTCGTATTCCATCGTAATCTTGATCATTGTATTGTCCATTATCCAGTTTAAAGTGGCAGGTGATAATAAAAATGGCTAAAGCTAAAGCAAAACGGATTTTCACATATGTGTTCTTATCCATCGTCGCCTTTGTATCCATTTTCCCATTTTTCTGGATGCTGGTCAGTGCAACAAATGCATCAGTTGATGTAACGAAGGGCAGATTGCTGCCGGGTTCAGCCTTCCTTGATAACTTCAACAAACTGATTGAATCGACGAATCTGGTACAGGCTCTCGGAAACTCGGCGATTATCTCTGTAATCTCCACTGTCTTGGCGCTGTTTATTGGTTCCATGGCAGGTTATGGCTTCGAGGTATATCGCACGAAGTCCCGTGATATCGTATTTAATATTCTATTGTTGTCCATGATGATCCCGTTTGCAGCGATCATGGTGCCACTATATCGCATGTTCGCAACAATTTCGGGAGTTGCACCAGTAATCGGAATCAACACGATGGCAGCGGTTATCCTGCCAACCATCGCAACAGCATTCCTGATCTTCTTCTTCCGTCAGAACACCAAAATGTTCCCGAAAGATTTGCTGGAAGCTGGACGTATTGATGGTCTGAGTGAACTCGGGATCTTCCTGAAGATCTACATGCCAACAATGAAAACAACTTATGCAGCAGCTGCGATCATTACATTCATGAGTAGCTGGAACAACTATCTGTGGCCACTCATTGTATTGCAAACGCCTGACCAACAAACGATTCCACTATTGATCTCTAATCTTGGTGCTGGGTATGCTCCGGATTATGGGGTAATCATGACAGCGATCGTTATTGCAACACTGCCTACAGCAATCGTATTCTTCATCATGCAGAAACATTTTGTTGCAGGTATGGTAGGTTCCGTGAAGTAATGAAAACAGCATAATCCGTGCAAATGACGGGTGCAGGAAAGAAGAGAGGACGCCAGTTATGGCGTACCTCTGTCTTTTTTGTTTGTTTATGTAAAGCAAAAAGGAAATCCAGATGAAACCTTGAATAAGTCAAACTATAACGTTTTAAAGGGAGAGAGAGCCGATGAAAGCAACAAAGGCAGATATCAACTGGTTGGGAGACGTAAGTGTATTTGAGGTGAACCGTCTTCATGCCTATTCCGATCACCGTTATTACCAAACAATGGATGAGGCTGTAGGTTCAGGCGCGATGTCTATGCGTTATGATCTGAATGGTACGTGGAAATTCAACTATGCGATTCGTCCAGACAGCCGTTCTGAGTTTTTCTATACATCCGATTTCTCCAGTGAAGGCTGGGATGATATTGAAGTTCCGGGGCATATCCAGTTGCAAGGATACGGACAGATTCAATATGTAAATACACAATATCCTTGGGATGGCTTGAATGAAATTCGTCCGCCGGCATTGCCACAGGACAAAAATCCCGTAGGTAGTTACATTCGTACATTCCACTTGCCGACAGGTTGGGAGTCGAATCCGGTATATATTTCTTTCCAAGGTGTAGAGTCTGCATTCTATGTATGGCTTAACGGACAATTCGTAGGATATGGAGAGGACAGCTTCACGCCGTCTGACTTTGACCTGACGCCATTCCTTCAGGATGGAGAGAACAAACTCGCGGTTGAGGTGTATCAACGTAGCACGGGTAGCTGGCTGGAAGATCAGGATTTCTGGCGTTTCTCCGGCATTTTCAGAGATGTGTATCTGTACACCGTCCCAACTGCACACGTACGTGATGTTCATGTTCGCACAGATCTGGACAAGTCCTATACGAACGGTACATTGCAGCTAGACTTGAAACTGGAAGGAAAAGCCGTTGCTGGAGCTCGTGTAGAGGCTGAACTTCGTGATCGTGAAGGCAATACCGTTAAAACGTTTGAATCCAAGGTTAACGATGGACAAGTAAGTCTTTGTGAAGACATTGGTACAGTGAATCTGTGGAGCGCAGAGATTCCATACTTGTATCGTCTCTATATTCGAGTATATGATGCTGCGGGTACACTGGTTGAGGTTGTTCCTCAAGCCGTTGGTTTCCGTACATTTGAAATGATTGACAAAGTGATGCACATCAACGGTAAACGTATCGTATTCAAAGGTGTGAATCGCCATGAGTTCAACCCGCGTCGTGGACGTGCAGTTACGAAGGAAGACATGCTGTGGGATGTTCGTACCATCAAACAGAATAATATGAATGCTGTACGTACGTCACACTATCCAAATCAAAGCCTCTGGTATGAGCTGTGTGATGAATATGGACTCTATGTTATTGACGAGATGAATTTGGAGACACACGGATCTTGGCAGAAGCTTGGTGCCGTTGAGCCTTCTTGGGTTATTCCAGGTGACAAACCGGAATGGCATGATATCGTTATGGACCGCGCTGTATCCATGGTAGAACGGGACAAAAATCATCCGTCCATTCTGATCTGGTCATGTGGTAACGAATCACATGGTGGTGAAGTCATCTACAAAGTATCCCAATACTTCAAATCGGCTGATCCAACACGTCTGGTGCATTATGAAGGTGTATTCCATGATCGCCGTTTCGATGAGACAAGTGATATGGAGACTCGCATGTATGCCAAACCGGCTGACATTGAGGAATTCCTGAATGCGAATCCGACCAAGCCTTATATTAGCTGTGAGTACATGCACGCCATGGGTAACTCTATTGGTGGTATGCACAAATATACGGAGTTGGAAGACAAATACCCAATGTATCAAGGTGGATTCATCTGGGATTACATCGACCAATCCATTTACAAAAAAGACCGTTACGGCAAAGAGTTCCTCGCTTATGGCGGAGATTTCGGTGATCGTCCATCAGACTATTCGTTCTGTGGTAACGGTATCGTTCATGCTGACCGTAAAGTAACTGCGAAAATGCAGGAGGTCAAATTCCTGTATCAAAACATCAAGCTGTTCCCGGACCGTGAAGGCGTTAAAATCGTGAACGGTAATCTGTTCGCAGATACATCTGCACTGGAACTGGTATACAGCCTGGAGCGCGAGGGACATGAAGTGCTGCGTGGAACACTGGAAGTCAACGTGGAGGCGCAAAGCGAGACGGTTGTGAAACTTCCTTTGGATCCGGCATCTTTGGTTGGTGGCGAGTATGCTGTGAACACTGCACTTGTGTTAAAAGCTGCTACACTGTGGGCTGACAAAGGCGAAGAAGTGGCATTTGGACAGTTTATTTTCACACAGGATCAGGTAAATGATGCAAATCAAGTGGATCTGAACCTTGTAAGTAATGTACAAGTTATTGAAGGTGACGTGAATATCGGAGTTCGTGCTGGCAAGACGCATGCGCTATTCTCCAAACAGTTCGGTACACTGGTTTCCCTGAAATTGTCCGGTCGTGAGACCATTGCCGTACCACCTGCACCGCTCTTCTGGCGTGCAATGACGGATAATGACAAAGGCATGGCGATGGGCTTCGAACTGGGTGCCTGGTATGCAGCGAGCCTGATGCCACGTTCTGTAGAGTGGAAAGCAGAACAGAAACCGGATCAATACCGGATCGAGTTCACATACAAGCTCAACATTTCGGCGGATGTACAAGTGAAAGTGGTCTATATTGTGCATGCAGATGGAAGCGTGCGTGTGCATAATACGTACAAAGGTACAGCCGGATTGCCGAACCTGCCAATCCATGCATTGTCCTTCAGAACATCACCTGACTTCGAAAACGTGGAATGGCTCGCGATGGGACCCGAAGAAAACTATGCAGACCGCGCATTTGGCGCACGTCTCGGTATCCACGGCAGCAAGGTAGCTGATACTGTAGCTCCATATCTGGTACCACAGGAATCGGGCAACCGTACAGGCGTACGTTGGGCCAAATTGACAGACAACGCGGGACGTGGCTTCAAAATTGAAGCTTCTGGAGCTCCGGTTGAGCTGAATGTTTCACCATATACGGCATTTGAGCTGGAGAACGCACAACATGCGTACGAATTGCCTCCTGTGCACTATACGGTCGTGACTGTAGCAGGTAAACAAATGGGTGTCGGCGGTGATGATAGCTGGGGTGCTCCAGTTCATCCTGAATATCTGATCCCTTCAGACGGCGAACTGACATTTGAATTTGTTATTCGTGCACTGTAAATAAAAGATTATTTGCAATAAAGGACAGAGGCCTTCGCTTGTTGGAGGCCTCTGTTTTGTTATGTCCATGAATGGATTGAGATGTGATCTATGAAACCGTTCTCTCTCCGGCCACGTAATGTACAAGACAGGAAACATAAGAGGGGGTTCAAGATGAGTAGAAAAGCAAAGACAGGTATATGGGTGACGGTGTTGGTCTTTCTGGGCATCATTGTTGGATGTTTCATATGGTATTTCAATACGGCTTCGGGTGAACGTGCACTCAAAACGATGAGATCCAATAACTCAGGCGGCCTGGAGCGGGTCGTTAAAGTGTATAGCAATAATGGTGAATTGATTCAGACTTATGATGGCAAAATTGACGTGGAAGATACGGAATACGGCAATAAAGTATTATTCGATCTCAATGGGAAACGTGTCGTGATCTATAATGCAACGATTGTTGTAGAAGAGAAGTAAAGCGTAAATTGTCAGTCTTGAAGAAGCGCTAGTTCCGAATTTGCAATGACACCCTATTGCTTATATGGTAAAATTAAGGAAATGATATAAGGGTCGGGTGAGATTTTTATGATGGATATGTACCTCATAATCACTGTTGCAATTTTGGGAATGTTTCTGTTCTATAGCTTGATCGCTTATTTATTGATTCGTTTCATTTCGAGAAAAGCATTCAAGCTTACGTTAACCAAATATGAAATGACGGAGATTATGACTTGGCTCGGCGTGCTGTTTATTACCTTCATGATGATTAAGAATGGTTCGATAAATCTTCTCTTACCGGTTGTTTTACTTATCATTCCATTGATCAATTTGCGAAGGTCTAATCGGAAACATCGAGAGATGAATTAGTATAGCTTCTTGAGTTTGAGTAATGAACAAGGAGGAGTTTAGTGATGATTCTGGGCCGATCAACTGACACTTCAGGTTTAACGCAGGTTGCCAATCTTTCGGATGAGTTGCAGTCTGTTTTTGATCAAGCAGAAAGCAAATATCAAGTAGTTGATATTGAACTCTTCTTTGTTTTCAGATGCCTTCCTGAGGAATACGAGAGAAGGTCCACGGTCAGGCATGTGAAGAAGGAGAATGTCATCTATTTCGATCTGGTGGTCAGCGAGGACCGGTATAAGACATTAAGCAAAAGCAAACAACGGTATGTATTTAGCCATGAGTTCTATGCTTTTTTGAGTGAAAAGATCGAGAGATACAAGATTGAACATCTAAACGCGAATGAATTTATCGCAGATATGGGCATATGGCTGAGGGAGATCGGATGGTTGCAGACTGAAGAGGAAGCCGAAATAAGTGAATTTGAAGAAAAATATAACTAACATAATAAATTAAACATAAACAACAAAAAGAAGCCCTCTTTCGAGAGCTTCTTTTTCATGGGAGAGGAGAAACCGGACGAAGAGCTTATGGGGAAACGTAAGTCTTCTCCGCGGTTGTCTACGACACTTGTGATGTCGATAATTATAGAATCGCCCGATTGTTTCCTTTTTATACATATGCGTCAACAATTCGTCAACAATTTTCCAAGAGAAATGAAGACCGCACATTTTTCAAACCGAACCCGAATGTGGTACGATAGCCGTATCAATAAACTTACATAGAGAAAAGGTGACTCGTCAGTGAGAGTGGTATCTGGGAGTGCAAAAGGCAGGCCGCTAAAGGCTGTTCCTGGCACAGGCACGCGACCGACCACCGACAAGGTGAAGGAAGCGTTATTTAGCATGGTTGGTCCTTATTTTGAGGGCGGCACAGCATTGGATCTGTTTGCAGGCAGTGGAGGTCTCGGTATTGAGGCGCTGAGCCGCGGCATGGACAAGGCTGTTTTTGTTGATTTGGAATCGAAAAGTATTGAAGTCATCCGCATGAATCTGAAGGCGACCAAGCTGGAAGACCAGGCGGCTGTATACCGTAATGATGCAGGTCGTGCATTAAAGGCACTCGCCAAGCGAGGCACAACGTTCGATCTGGTGTTTCTCGACCCGCCATATCGCATGAAGAACGGGCACGAGTTGATGTTGACCATGCACGAACTGGAACTTCTGGAACCCGAAGCAACCATCGTGCTTGAATATGAATCCAAACATGATTACCCTGAGCAATTCGGCCCGTTTGAACAAACGCGCAAGGCTTTGTATGGGGAGACGGCAGTATCCATCTATTATTATGCGCCTGAAGCAGTTGAAGATGGAGAATCCATTACACCGGAAGAGGAGGCTCCTCATGACTGAAATGATACATCGACAGGAACGGATCGCCGTATATCCTGGGAGTTTTGATCCCGTAACGATGGGGCATCTGGACATTATCGCCAGAGCGTCGAAGCAATTTGATCGCGTCATTGTGGCTGTGTTGAACAATATGAGCAAAAATCCGCTGTTTACGGTGGAGGAACGCAAGGAACTGATCACAGAAGTAACCCGCCATCTACCGAATGTGGAGGTAGACAGTTTCCGCGATCTGACGGCCAATTACGTCCGGCAAAAGGAAGCTCAGGTCATCGTTCGCGGTATCCGCTCGGTAACTGATTTTGAATACGAGTTGCAATTGGCATCGACCAACAGCAAGTTGAATCCGGATGCGGAAACGATATTTATGATGACGAATCCAAAGTATTCCTATTTAAGTTCCAGTATCGTTAAAGAAATCGCTCATTATCATGGAGATGTAACAGATCTTGTATCACCTGAAGTGGAAGTTGCGCTCCGTCAGAAAATCAGCGAGAAAACCGGCGGTTAAACCAGAAGGTAAGACCCGATAGACTAATCATGATTGCAAGAAGTAACGCTAGACCCATGCATGCAGCAGGGAAGGCGCTCCATATGGCGTTATTTGTGTATGTGTTGCCTGGATTATGTATGAATAGCCAACTGAATGGTGTCGACAGGTCCTGGTCTGCATTCGTCTGTAATGTGGTCCAGGCTTGTGTGCTATATCGGCTGAACGGCATCCAGAGGAACAGACTGATAAAAAAGGCGATGATCCCATGAGTCAGACGAACTCCGGCAAAGTACAACATGGATTTGCTGTCGGGTCCAGTTGCTTTCAGGACAGCAGAGACTTGCAGATGGGAGCATAGTCCACCCCATCCCAAAACAGCTGCAAGCAGGGACATCAGCAGGGCAGGTGTAAGTGAAGTTTGGCTCAAATGGTAGGTGCCCAAATGAAGCTCCAAAAAGGCTGGCCACAGCGCGGCAGAAGAACCAGGAGTCAGATAAAGGGAGAGTAGTCGGATAAATACGGCAAAACCGATCATGTATCCTCCGGTCATCATCAAAGTTTGCACAGCCTGGGATACGGTGTCACCCAGAAGTTTGCCAAATCCTCTCCCATCACGACTATGAGCTTCCCTGGCTGCAAGCGTCATCTCAGACCATATATTGCGCCGTTTCAACGTAGTATGGTGAGGGGGGATGGATGAGTGACTTGTGGAACTTGCAGGAATTACAGGCTGAGAACCAATAGAGCTGCTCTCTGTCTGTGCTGCTGCTGAGCCATCTTGACCTTTATGCTTACCCGGTGTAGGCAGGAGACGCACTGCAAGGATGGCAGCAATCCAGCCGCTGATCCAGTGAATCACTAAGAGGAAATATCCGGCGGCAGGCTGGTGTAGAAAAGCAGCACCAACGACCAGGATGACCATCATCGGATTGGCAAAATGAGCTGCTGCTGCAAGGACAACCGCCTGCTTGGCGGTAATTTGTCTATCCTGAAATAAGCGGGATACCGCATCTGCTCCTGCGGGGAATCCGCCGCACATGCCAACAGCGATAGCGAGTCCAGCACTGCCTGGAAGTCTGAACCAGCGTTGCATTAATGGTCCGAGCAAGGCACCGATCGCGTGGGTGAAGCCAAACGCATTGAGCATTTGGGATAACATCAGGAAGGGCAGCATGGCAGGGAAGATGATTTTCCACCATATATCCAGACCTTGAATAGAGGCATCAAACGCTTCTTTGGGGGAAGCAACTACTGCAATGACCAGTGCTAAAGCGCCAGTACTTAGAAGTATCGTTCGTAACGGGCCAGAGTCTCTAACCTTGCTCTGTATTGTCATCGTTTCACCTCATATCAAATAACGCCGATTTGGCATCTGAATCGTTATGGACGGCCGAATGACGCCCGAAGGGCGGTTCGGCCTTGACCGGACAGGCTATGGTATACAGCGGCCTATCCGGCCTGTACCATTGTATGCACAGGTACCAGAGTGATAGACTTGAAATAAATATTAAAAAACTGAGCTGAGTATCTGCATGACAAAGAGTGCGAAACCAAACCGGAGAATAAAAATATTCAAAAGCTGGTATTGCGAGCGCTAATAAGTGTAGAGTTCAGCTTATATAGAGATACAAAGAACGGAGGCTCATGCGATGAATCGGATTCGGAAATCTGGCGGATTCAGAGCTTCGATCTTTGTGATCGTGGTGGCTCTGGTTGTCTATGTTGCCGTGTACATGCCAACGCCATATATTATCTACATGCCTGGCAGTGCAGATGAAGTAAAACCAATGGTAACTGTTAAGGGCGGGGACCAGGATGAACGCGGTGTATTTATGATGACGACTGTGTCTGCAACGTATGCCAATGTGTTTTTGCTAGGAACCTCTCTGTTCAATCAAAATGCTCAAGTGGATAAAAAGGAAGATCGACTGCGCGGCAAAAGCGAAGCGGAATACTCTGCCGAACAGGTGTGGTTCATGAGTGACTCACAATCCTCCGCAATGGAGGCTGCATATGAGCAGGCTGGAGTGGCTTACTCTATTGTACCTGAACATATCTTTGTATTTGGACTGTCCGAAGATCCGAAACCGGAAGGAGACATTGCTCCGGGAGATATTATTCTGGGAGTGAACGGAACAGCTACGCCGGATAATACGGTGCTTTCTGCCCAGTTAAAAGATAAAAAGGTCGGAGATTCGGTGGAAATGCAACTGGAACGTGGTGGAGAGACCATTAGCCGGGACGTGAAACTGATTCAGGTCAAAGACAGTAAAACGGGTGAAACCCGCCCGGGACTCGGTGTAATGATTGGTGCGGTTCAGAAGGTGAAAGCGGAAGATCCAGACAAACAGATCTCTTTCACCGATACCCAGGTTGGTGGTCCGTCTGCCGGATTGATGTTTACGTTGGAGATCTATAACCAGTTAACACCTGGAGATCTGACCAAGGGTCATCGAATTGCGGGTACTGGTACCATTACCAAGGACGGTGTGGTGGGTGCAATCGGTGGTGTAGTGCACAAGATTGTAGCCGCTGACCGGAAAGAAGCGGAGATCTTCTTCGTGCCGAAGGATAACTATAAGGAAGCAGCAGCCAAGGCTGAGCAGATCGGAACTAAGATGAAACTTGTGCCTGTAAGCACGGTGGATGATGCGCTGGCTTACCTGAAAACTCTGTCTGTGAAATCATAGGATAATGATTGGGTGGGTTAAGATAACCAAATGAATGAAGAGAATAAGAGAAGTTAATAAAGAAATCCCCTTGTTGCAATGTGCCTGATTGGCGCGCAACAAGGGGATTTTTTACTTGTATAGTTGAGTGTCGAATAGCGGATATCAATGATCTGTTTGATGATGGAATGAGAAGCTCTTTAGGAGATTAAGCCTTATGATCAAAAGCGGGTTATAGTCTCACAGGTGACTCATAGTAATCACTGAACATCCTGCGTGTGTCCTTATGCTCGCAAGCGAGTCCATAGGCTACCTGAGCTTGTATATCCAGTTCAAGCTGATTGTGTGTGAACGTCGACGGTTTCAGCACAACAGGAAGCGACGCGGTCTTCTTCATCTGTTTAAGCAGGCTCTGTCCTTGAGCATTGAATCCAAGTACACGGAGATATCCGGGTCCGGCAGCCAATTGCTCTGGTGAACACTCGGCTTTGGTGTGATTCAGGAGCAGGTGGGCGAGCATACGCTGGAGCTTTGTGCGTGTGTAACGTTTGGTCTTCAGTGCATTCAGGAGTGCTTCGACTGAAGGCTCCGGGAGCTGAGCGAGTGTACGGGTCAGCCGGTGTTCCAGGCCTTCCGTGACTTCGGCGATGCGTTCCAGCTCGGAGGCACGTCGGGTGGCCGCAAGGTGCAACAGCGGCTGTGCAAAGCGCTCCCAGTGTATGGGAGCGCGCCCTTCCTGCCATTCGCGATGCAGAATGGCAAGGGTTGCCGCCGGCACGTATGGCGCGGCGGCATCGGGCCCGTCCGCCATCAGCAGGCGGCGGACGGCTGTGGCACTGGCGATCGCCCCCGGCCCGGGCGTCGCCTCATGATACGCGGCACCGGTACGCGCCGCCGTAAAGGGCTGGATCGCGCTGCCGAGTCGTTGCAGCGCGATCAGGTAGTGCAGCCCAAGCGAATTGTTGGGCTGCTCCAGCAGTGCAGCGGCGTCGTGAGCATCGACGCCGCCGGGCGCCAGCGCTGCCGCCGCGCCTGCGTACGCGGCGGGGTAGCTGGCGCCTTCCCGCAGGCGGCGCGCGATGTCCTCGCGCATCCCTGCGGGCTCCACAGCCAGCACGCGCGCAATGCGCTGCAGGCTGTCCAGGTCGCCGGACTCGCTGCCGAAGCAGAGCGAGTCCACCACGCCGGTGCGGTGCAGCAGCGATACCGCACCGAAGGCAAACCACTCTGCCGGTTGTACTGCGTAGGCCACCGGCAGTTCAAGCACCAGATCGGCGCCTGCGTGCAGCGCCATCTCGGTGCGTGCCCTTTTACCGACGATGGCGGGTTCGCCACGTTGGAGAAAAGGGCCGCTCATGACCGCAACAACGGCGTCTGCGCCGCTTAGCCGCCGAGCTTCCTGCAAATGATAGACATGCCCATTGTGCAAGGGGTTATATTCAACAATGACGCCTACGGCTTTCATGATTAGACGTACTCCTCTCAAATGAGATGAATGGGTATACGCTTTTCATTCCATCATAGGCGATGACCTCTATTAGATCAAATCACCGAATCTGTCAGACCAATGAAAAAAGGCACAAATCCAACATCAGCAGATGTCAGACCGTGCCTTCAAGCATAAATCCTATGATATTAAAATGGTGCGAAGAAGCTGGTGACCGCATTTTACTATTTAATCAACCTTATTTCACTACCTTGTTAGACTACCTGTTTTTGCATATAACTTGTCATATTCATAATGCTTAGACGCTCTCCGGTGCGGGTGAAAGACTAGCTTTGGGTCCGAAAAATTCAAAATGAATGTTGTCTGCTGCAACACCAAGCGCCAGAAGCTCCGTATAGATTGCCCGCATAAACGAAACTGGCCCACACAGATAATAAGTGGAATCCAGTTCATCAATCACTTGACGAAGCCAGGTGGCATCCATGTAACCTTCCTTATGAAAACACTCATTTTCGCGATCAGCATCCTCAGGTTGTGTATAACAATAATAAGCTTGAACACCCTGATTACGTTCGACCAGACTGTTCACATGATCACGGAAAGCGTGAGATTGACCATTTGGACTTGCATGTAAAAAAGTAATTGCACGGTTATCGTTTACTTGAACCAGCGTGTTTAACATACTGATCATTGGTGTTAAGCCTACACCACCACTAAGCAACACAACAGGACGTTTATCCTCAGTATTCAACGTGAAGTCGCCAGCAGGAGCGGATAGTTCTACCTGACTGCCTTCTTCAATGTGATCGTGGAGATGCGTAGAGATAACTCCGTCAGGTCGCTCTAATACACCTCGCTCACGTTTAACGGAAATACGATAGTAGGGTTTACCCGGAGTATCTGAAAGGCTATACTGACGAATCTGGGTAAATGACTGTGCCTCTGGCTGGATTTTGATACTAATATATTGTCCGGGTTCATAGCTGGCAATGGGCTGACCATCGTCTGGAACGAGGTAAAAGGAAGTGATGATTTCACTTTCCTGCACTTTCTTGGCAACCTTGAAGGTACGAAATCCTTCCCAGCCACCCGTCTGGTTTTCCGCTTCCGTATACATATCCTGTTCAATCCCGATAAAAGCATCTGCAATGACATTGTAGGCTTCGCCCCACGCTGTGATAATTTCATCCGTTGCCGCATCTCCAAGCACATCTTTGATGGCTTGCAGCAGATAGGTGCCGACAATCGCATATTGCTCGGGAACGATACCCAGGCTGCGATGTTTATGTGCAACTTGCCGGACGGCAGGCAGGATGGAGGACAGATTATCGATATGCAGGGCAGCGGTGTATACCATATTGGCGAGGGCGGCTTGCTGTCGTCCCTGTTTCTGATTTGCGTGATTGAAAATATTCAGTAGTTCCGGATGAGCTGTGAACATCGTTTCATAGAAATGGCGTGTGATCGCTTCGCCGTGGACTTCAAGTACGGGTACTGTAGATTTAATGACTCTAATTGTGTGCTCGCTTAACATACATTTTCCCTCCCGATATAATATGAAATAGTTGGATAATAAATCGGTCATGGAGCTGATCGTGCTTCGGTTTATAGCAAGTATAGATAGGGGGCAAGCGGGTCTGTGTGATATAGATCACACTAAACGTTAACGAAATGTGACCGGTGTTTGCAAGGAACTACAACTAAAATGACGACTTGTAGTTTATCTTGAAGTGAGTCTATAATAGACCAGATGGAGTAAACGGTTCTGAGCCATTGATTTTAAAATAGGGTGTAAAGTTAAAAGTGTTGACAAACGTCTTGAAAAATCGGTATAATGATTTTTGTTTGTTAAGTCAATTTCATAATACTTTTAACGATGAATCGTCAGAATACATACAGTCAGGATTTATTGCTTTACAAAAGCAGGCTTGACCTGTATAACTGTCGTGATACGTTTGATACGAATTATGAAATTGGTTTCGTTTGGAGTGATGGAAATGTTAATGCCATTTCGCAAAGTGGCTACCAGTGATGGTCCCCTGAAGTTTAACGAACAGTGGGAGATCAAGGAACTGGTTTCTAACCGACAAGATATCACAGCCGTTACCCCGCTGACTGCGGACTTATCTGCAGAATTCAGAGAAGGTGACGTTGTGGATGTTCATGGCAAGCTGACTGTAGGAGTGGACATGTTGTGCTCCCGTTGTCTTAAGCCAATCAATGAACATTTTCATATTGATTTTCATGAGCAATTCAAGCAGGGAAAACAGCCAAAGGATTTACACGAAGACGATGATACGCTCTATGTGGATGGAGATAGCGTTGATCTGAAGGGTTATGCCGAGGAAGCTTTTCTGCTGGATCTTCCGTTTATACCGCTATGTAGCGATACATGCAAAGGGTTATGCCCTAAGTGTGGCCATGAGCTGAACGAAGGTGACTGTGGTTGTGATAACGAGGTTATCGATCCGCGGCTTGCAGGGCTCAAGGATTTTTTTAAATGAGCATGATTGAAAATCGAACATTTTAAGACTACCTGCAAAGGTTGATTTTGATAAGGAGGTGGGAATAATGGCAGTACCTCAACGGAGAACGTCCAAGACGCGTCGCGACAAACGTCGCACTCACTTTAAATTGGCTGTACCGGGCATGGTGAAATGTGAACAATGTGGCGAACTTAAACTTAGTCACCACGTGTGCAAAGTGTGCGGAACGTACAAAGCAAGAGAGATCATCTCTCAATAATAGTTGGACATTAAGTAGCACTTCATTTCGATGAGGTGCTACTTTTTTTGGATTAGAGGGTGTCGGTAGAATGAGTTAGCAGGCATGAAATTCGTGTGCCACAAGGGTGAATTGTTTTTGTTAGGCCAGCCTTTCTTTTTGACACGGGATGAGATATACTATAGTTTAGTACCAGGTTCTAAGATTTGACGTTACATATAGATGAACCATGATCCGTTTGAGAACGACCCTGGTGACCAGGGATGCAACTATAGAAGCAACAGGAAAGAATGGTTGAACTGGCCGGATGGGACGGTTCCGTAAACGATACAGCGGGGGGTGTCAGGCATCGAACGTGTACCGAAGAGACAGAGGCAACAGCAGTTAACCAAAATGATAGAAGAAAACCCGTTTGTGACGGATCAGGAACTTACGCGCCAATTGAAGGTGAGTATTCAGACGATTCGTCTTGACAGGCTGGAACTTGGAATACCCGAACTTCGAGAGCGGATGAAACTGATGGCAGAACGCTCGTATGATCAGGTACGCTCGTTGCCCCTGCATGAGATTATCGGTGATATTGTGGATTTGCAGCTGGACAAAAGCGGGATTTCCTTGTTTGAGATTAAGGAAGAACACGTATTTTCCAGAACAGGCATTGCACGTGGACACTATGTCTTTGCACAGGCCAACTCCTTGGCTGTAGCGATTATTAATGACGAGATTGCGTTGACTGCATCAGCAGACATTCGTTTTGTCCGCTCGGTTCATTTGGGAGAGAAGTGTATTGCGAAGGCTTATGTGAGATCGATTCCGGGTCAAAAGGGCAAAGCCAAAGTGGAAGTATTCACCTATGTAGGTGAAGAGATGGTGTTTCAAGGCAACTTTGTAATCTACCATTCAGGTGGAGAAGACAGCGGAGAAGGAGGTCATTTGGAATGAAAATCGTCATTGATGCCATGGGAGGCGACAATGCACCTGCATCAACGGTAGAAGGTGCGATTGCCGCAGCCACGGAATGGGCGGATACACAGATCGTCCTGATCGGCGATGAAGCCAAGCTGGAGCCTCTTTTGAGTCAGTCAGGTGTGAGACCTGCCAATCTGACGGTCCGGCATGCTTCCGAAGTTATTGGATCCGATGATGAACCCGTTAAAGCAGTACGTCGCAAGAAGGATGCCTCCATGGTGGTGGCAGGCCGCATGCTGAAAGAGGGCGAAGCGGACGCGATGATCTCAGCGGGCAATACCGGAGCGTTGATGACAGCGGGGTTGCTTGTTGTAGGTCGCATGGAAGGCATTGAACGTCCGGCGCTTGCACCCATGATTCCAACGATTGATGATGTGGGAGTGCTTGCGCTTGATCTCGGAGCGAATATGGATGCCAAGCCGGAGCATCTTGCACAATATGGCTTGATGGGCAGTTTGTATCGGCAAAAAGTACAGGGCATAGAATCTCCAAGAGTGGGCTTGCTCAATGTAGGAACAGAACCAGGCAAGGGAAATGAGTTGACCAAACATGCATATCCTTTACTGGAGCAACTCCCAATTCGGTTTGTCGGTAATGTAGAGGCACGTGATGTGCTGACCGGTGCTTGTGATGTCCTTGTATGTGACGGTTTTGCAGGAAATATACTGCTGAAATCGCTGGAAGGCACAGCTGGTGCCATTTTCGCCTTGCTTAAGGAACAATTCTCATCTTCTCTCAAGAGTAAACTGGCTGCGGCTGTTCTGATGCCTGAGCTACGTGGGTTGAAACGGAAGCTGGATTATACGGAGCATGGCGGAGCGCCGCTCCTCGGTTTGAGCAGACTGGTTGTGAAAAGTCATGGATCTGCTGATGGCAATGCCATCAAAAATGCTGTGCGCCAAGCTCGGATTGCAGTGCAGAATCAGCTGGTAGAGAGCATATCTAAGGAAATTAGCGGGAAGTGAGTGACGACATGAATAATTTGCGCCCAGTAGGGATTATTGGTACAGGGAAGTATGTGCCTGAGAAAATTTTGACGAATAGCGACCTGGAGAAAATGGTCGATACCAATGACGAGTGGATCGTCAGTCGTACAGGAATCAAAGAGCGTCATATTGCTGCACCCGATCAGGCAACTTCCGATTTGGCATATGAAGCGGCTATTAAAGCCCTTGAATCTGCAGGCATGACAGGCAGTGATCTTGATCTGATTATTGTTGCAACCATTACTCCGGATTCTTCGTTCCCATCGACAGCCTGCATTCTGCAGGACAAACTGGGTGCAAAAGGTGCGGCGGCATTCGATTTGTCAGCTGCATGTTCCGGATTTGTATATGGCTTGGCGAGTGCTACGAGCTTCATCCAAAGTGGCATGTACAACAACGCACTTGTTATTGGTGCGGATTGCTTGTCTCGTATTACGGATTATACAGACCGTAACACATGTGTCCTCTTTGGTGATGGCGCAGGAGCAGTGGTCGTTGGTGAAGTTCCGGAAGGCCGTGGCTTCAAAGCATTCGATCTTGGCGCCGAAGGTGCTGGCGGTAGTCTTCTTCAGATGGAAGGCGGCGGTTCCCGTTTGCCTGCTACCGCAGAGACCGTTGAAAATAAAAAGCATTATATCTACATGAACGGTCGTGAAGTATTCAAGTTTGCGGTACGTGTCATGGGTACGGCTACCATCGAGGTATTGCGCAAGGCTGGTATGGAGCGTACGGATGTGGATCTGTTTGTTCCTCACCAAGCGAATATTCGGATTATCCAATCTGCGATGCAACGACTTGAACTTCCTGAAGAGAAGGTTGTAGTCAACGTGGATAAGTATGCAAACACATCTGCTGCTTCCATTCCACTTGCTTTGGTAGAAGCAGCCGAGGAAGGTCGCATGAAAGCCGGAGATACCGTTCTGATGGTTGGATTCGGTGGCGGTCTGACATGGGGCGCATCCGTACTCGTTTGGTAAAATAGACAGCTGGGAGATGAATGGGATGGGTAAAATAGCATTTGTATTTCCCGGTCAGGGATCACAGGCTGTAGGTATGGCGAAAGACGCATATGAGTCCGTGCCTGCGGCAACCGAGATTTTTCGTACAGCGGATGAAACATTGGGTTTCTCGCTGACCAATCTTGTATTTGAAGGACCAGAGACCGAGTTGAAACAGACATCAAATACACAACCGGCTCTGTTGACAGCAAGTATTGCCTTGCTTGAAGCTTTCAAAGAAAAAGGAATTCAGCCTGACTATACGGCTGGACACAGTCTGGGAGAATACAGTGCACTGGTGGCAGCAGGCGTTCTTTCGTTTGCTGATGCAGTGAGCATTGTACGGGCGCGTGGTCAGTATATGGAACAGGCAGTACCGGGTGGACAAGGAGCTATGGCTGCTGTGTTGGGTGCGGATCGGGAAGCGCTGGGGGTGCTTTGCCGTGACGTATCTGAAAGTGGTCATGCGGTTGAACTTGCCAATATCAATTGTCCTGGACAAATCGTCGTTTCTGGTGTGAAGGAAGGCGTAGCTGCGGTCGCGGAACGAGTGAAAGAAGCTGGCGGCAAACGTGCCATTCTACTTGAAGTAAGCGGCCCGTTTCACTCTTCATTGATGAAGGGTGCAGCTGAGAAGCTGGAAGAGAAACTGAAAACCGTCACGTTCTCACCGGCAGCGGTCCCTGTAGTCGCTAATGTGACTGCAAGACCTGCAGAGAATGGACAAGTTCAGGATTTGTTAACAGCTCAGGTCTATTCTCCTGTATTATGGGAAGACAGTGTGACATGGCTTATTGAGCAAGGCGTGGATACGTTCATCGAGATTGGATCTGGCAGTGTATTGACCGGTTTGATTAAAAAAACAGATAAAACCGTAAAACTGTATAATGTGAACAGTCTTGAAACGCTCGAAGCAACGGCAAGTGAATTAGAAGGAGTTATATGAGTTAAACTAAACTTTTTACACGAGAACGGAGAGGACAGAAAAAAACTGAAGAAGCGGAGCGTTCGCCTTTATCACCGGATTTTCCCTTTAGAAAAGGGAATCAAAAAAATCTGGGGATAACAGCGATCGGAAGTTTATTCTGTCATCGGAGTGGCAAGTGTAAACATTCTTTGGTTGAACTGATATAGATTTGGGGAAAGGAGGAATGATTATGTCTAAACCATTAGAAGGTAAAAATGCACTCGTTACCGGGGCATCCCGTGGCATTGGGCGCAGTATTGCACTGGCACTAGCTGAGGCTGGAGCGAACGTAGCCGTGAATTATGCGGGCAGTCAAGCGGCAGCTGAGGAAGTGGCGGAAGCGATTCGTGCCAAAGGAGTCAAGGCAATTACACTTCAAGCCAATGTTGGCCTGATGGATGAAGCTGAACAAATGGTCAAAGCTACACTCGAAGCATGGGGCAACGTTGATATTCTGGTGAACAATGCCGGGATTACCCGTGATAATTTGATCATGCGTATGAAAGAGGAAGAATTCGATCAGGTTATTGAAACCAATCTCAAAGGTGTGTTTAACTGCCTTAAGGCGGTTACACGTCCAATGATGAAACAACGGTCGGGAAGAATTATCAATATCTCCTCGGTTGTAGGTGTGCTCGGTAATGCTGGACAAGCGAACTATGTTGCTGCCAAGGCAGGAGTCATTGGCCTGACAAAGGCATCTGCTCGTGAACTGGCTTCTCGTGGAATCACAGTTAACTGTGTTGCACCAGGTTTCATTGAGACAGATATGACAAAAGAGTTGTCCCAGGAGCTGGTGGACGGTATGCTAAGTGGTATTCCGTTGTCCCGTTTGGGTCAGCCGGATGAAATCGCCGGTGTAGTCACTTTCCTGGCTTCACAGGCTTCATCTTATATGACAGGGCAGACGCTGCATGTTGATGGTGGCATGTACATGTAATTCTTCCCGGACTTGAACAATAGTCGGGGAACAGGCGCTGGACGATCCGAAATGCCGGAAAAAGGCCGGGTTCCCCGGCCGGGAGCCGCATATGTCTTCTATGGCATTTTGCCTGCGATTCTCGTATAATACCAAAGAAGGAGGTGAACCGGATGTCCGATGTATTGGAGCGTGTAAAACGCATCGTCGTCGACCGCTTGGGCGCAGACGAAGCTGAAGTTACACTTGAAGCATCTTTCAAAGAAGATTTGGGTGCTGATTCTTTGGATGTAGTGGAATTGGTCATGGAATTGGAAGATGAATTTGATTTGGAAATCTCTGATGAAGATGCAGAAAAAATCACGACCGTAGGTGAAGTTGTTAAGTACATACAATCTCATACCTAAAGTCATTTTAGTCCCGCACATGTTTTCGAACAGGCGGGACTTCTCATCATTCATTGGTTTTTCTCATTCCGCAAGCAGCTCTACTCAAGCAGGTCTTCCGATCTTGGTTGAATAGATGACTGTTTGCGGATATTCCCACAAAATACTTGCGTAATGCAGTCGATATAGAGGTGAGTCGGTTTGAAACAAAGAGTAGTAATTACCGGAATGGGCGTAATGACATCGCTCGGAAAAGATTTGGAAACGTTCTGGGGCAGTTTAATGGCAGGTAAGTCCGGAATCTCTCAGATTGAGGCGTTTGATGTAAGTGAATACACGACACAGATTGCAGCCGAGATCAAGGATTTCAACCCGGAAGAATACATGGATCGCAAGGATGCTCGCAAAATGGACCGTTTTGTACAGTTTGCTGTTGCAGCTGGTTTTAAAGCCGTTGAAGACAGTGGTCTGAAAATTAATGAGAACATTGATGCAGAGCGTTTTGGTGTATCTATCGGATCAGGTATTGGTGGATTGGGAACTTGGGAGGACCAACATAATGCATTGCTGCAAAAAGGTCCAAAACGGGTAAGTCCATTCTTCATTCCCATGATGATCTCGAACATGGCTTCAGGCCAAATGTCCATTTCTCTTGGTGCCAAAGGGCCTAACATTAACGTTGTTACCGCTTGTGCAACAGGTACACACTCCATCGGAGATTCCTTCAAGCTGATTGCCAATGGTGATGCAGATGCCATGATCTGTGGTGGTGCGGAAGCAACAATCAGACCAACGGGTCTTGCAGGGTTCTGTGCGATGCGCGCAATGTCAACACGTAATGATGATCCTGCGAAATCAAGCCGTCCTTTTGATACAGATCGTGATGGTTTTGTTATGGGCGAAGGCGCTGGCGTTCTGATCCTGGAATCTCTGGAGCATGCTCAAAAACGTGGTGCACGTATCTATGGTGAAGTGATCGGTTACGGTCTGACTGGCGATGCACATCACATGACAGAACCAGATCCAGACGGAGCAGCACGTTGCATGAAGATGGCACTTCGCAATGCGGGTATTGAGCCTGAAGAAGTGGATTACATCAATGCACACGGAACTTCGACGCCTGTAGGCGACAGATCCGAAACGCTTGCGATCAAAAAGGCGTTTGGTGACCATGCGTACAAGCTCGCAGTGAGTTCTACTAAATCCATGACGGGCCACATGCTTGGCGCTGCTGGTGGTGTAGAAGCGGTCATCTGCGGATTGTCACTGACACATCAGACACTGGCTCCAACGATTAACCTGGAAAATCAGGATCCGGAATGTGATCTGGATTATGTACCAAATGTTCCACGTCAAACTAAAGTCAATATTGCCATGTCCAATTCATTTGGATTCGGCGGTCACAATGCCACCATTATTCTCAAAAAATTTGAAGCATAAGGGGCTAGTTCGTTTGAGTGAAGATCTGAAGCAGTTACAACACAAACTTCAAATCAAATTTGACAACAGGCAGCTTTTAAAACAAGCGTTTACCCATGCTTCTTATGTAAACGAACACCGGTTCAGTCAGCATCAGGACAACGAGCGTCTGGAGTTTCTGGGCGATGCCGTGCTGGAACTGACTGTATCGGAATACTTGTATCATTTGTATCCTAACCGTCCGGAAGGTGAATTAACTAAGCTGCGGGCATCCATTGTCTGTGAGCCTTCCCTCGTCAAATTTGCTGAAGCGTTGGGTTTTGGGCAGTATGTACTTCTAGGTAAAGGTGAGGAACTGACTGGAGGACGGACACGGCCGGCTTTGCTGGCAGATGTGTTTGAGTCTTTCATTGGTGCATTGTATCTGGATCAGGGGCTTGCGCCTGTTCGGACATTTCTCGATCAGCATGTATTCCCATTAATCGTTCTGGGCAGCAAGCTGCAAATGAGTGATTACAAAACGGAACTGCAGGAACTTACTCAGCATCACAATATGGGAGCTTTGGAATACCGTATCGTTGAGGAACGGGGACCTGCCCATGAACGTGAGTTTGTCTCGGAGGTCCATATGGGTCAAGAACGGCTTGGCAGAGGTACAGGGCGTTCCAAAAAGGAAGCGGAACAACAGGCTGCATCTGCAGCACTTGATCGACTGAAGCTTCCGGAAGCCTGAGCTTAACCGATAGCGCATAGACAAACGAAGAGCAAAGAGCAGCCCGCGGGTCCGCCCCGGCGGAAGTAATCGGCCGGACTGCTTTTTGCTCTTTTTTTTGTAAAGAGGTTCAGGAGAAGGTTACCTGATCGTTAACTAAATAAGTGAACTTTATTTTACACAAAACGAAGAGTGCAGAACCAATCTGAAGAAGCGAAGCGTGCGCATTTATCAACGGATTTTTCCCTTGGATAAGGGAATCAAGAAAATCTGGGGATAAGAGCGATCGGAGGATGGTGCTGCAATCGAAGTAGTCATGTGTAATAGCAATGGTTCAATTTATTTAGGCGTTGGAATGCAATACTTGAAATTTGCAAGAGGAGGTGACGAGAAACCCTATGTTTTTAAAACGGATTGAATTGGGTGGATTCAAGTCATTCGCCGACAAAACGGAGATGGAATTCGTTCGTGGCATTACGGCTGTTGTAGGTCCGAACGGAAGTGGAAAGAGTAATATATCGGACGGCATCCGCTGGGTTCTAGGGGAACAAAGTGCCAAGTCGCTGCGTGGTGGCAAGATGGAAGATATTATCTTTGCAGGTAGTGACGCACGGAAGGCCGTTAATTTCGGTGAAGTTTCGCTAACGCTCGATAACGAGGATCACGCACTTGCATTGGATTTCGGTGAAGTGACGGTGACTCGTCGTGTACATCGCAGCGGAGACAGTGAATATTTTATCAACAAGCAATCTTGTCGTTTGAAGGATATCACGGAGTTGTTTATGGATACCGGCATTGGTAAAGAAGCCTACTCGATTATTGGACAGGGACGAATCGAAGAGATTCTGAGTACCCGTTCAGAGGATCGCAGGGGCATTTTTGAAGAGGCTTCAGGTATTGTTAAATATAAATCCCGCAAGCGGGATGCTACGCGCAAACTGGATGAGACAGAGCAGAATTTGCTGCGGATTCATGATCTCGTGACCGAGCTGGAAGATCAGATTGGTCCGCTTAAGGAACAATCGGAGAAAGCGATCCACTATAAGGAACTTCGTTCACAGCTCAAATCGCAGGAAATTTCCATGTATGTGTACCAGATTGAACAGATTCATGCGTCCTGGAGTAAGGCAAATGAGCGACTGCAATCGCTAAAACAGGAAGAGGTTGGACTCGCAGCGATTGTCTCTACGCATGATGCCAAGCTGGAAAATGATCGGAATGCGCTGCGTATCCTGGAAACAGAGACAGAGCAACTGCAATCCGCCTTATTGCAATTCAGTGAAGCGACGGAGAAAAGTGAAGGGCTTGGGGAACTGCTCAAGGAACGCTCGCACCATCTGCAAACGAATCAGGAGCAGCTCAAAGTAACGCTTACGGCTAGTGAAGAGAGACATCGCGAACGGGAAACCGAGCTGCTTGCACTGCGTGAGAAGTTTGGCAAGCTTGAGCATGAACTGAATGATGTGAGAAATCAGTTGTCCCAGGAAGAGGCCAAACTCATTGGTGTTACAGGTGGCATTAGCCAACAGCAAGAGGAAAGCCTCAAAGGCAACTTGCTGGAACTGATGAATCAGATGGCCCAGACACGAAATGAAATTCGTTACGTGGACCAGCAGAAAGAAACGCTGGAGCGCAGAATGAATCGCGCGGCTGAGGAATCTGGAAAATGGGAAGATCAGAAAGAGACCCTGGAAAGTCGCAAAGCGGACATTGAGAAAAAGGTTGTTCGTTTGGGCAAAGAAATCAGTGATCTACGTGGTGGTTATATTACGGAAAGCGAACGACTCCAGTCGCTGCAGAAGCTGCTCGAAGAAAGTCGGGGCACAGTCCGTAAATGGGAACAGAAACGTGAAGCTCAGGTCTCTCGCCGCGATACGATGAAAGAGATGCAGGATGATTTTGACGGATTCATGCTGGGTGTCAAAGAGGTTCTCAAGGCTTCACGCAAAGGCACACTAAACGGTGTTCATGGAGCTGTTGCTGAACTTGTCAAAGTTCCCGAGAAGATTGAACTTGCGGTAGAGACAGCGATGGGAGCATCCTTGCAGCATGTGGTCATGGAAAATGAATCAGTTTCCAGACAGGCGATCGCTTTCCTTAAGCAACGTCAATTGGGCCGTGCAACGTTCCTGCCTCTGGATGTCATTCGTCCACGTGCCATTGGCGCGGCTGAACGTTCCATGATTGAAGGCATGGAGGGCTTTGTGGGGATCGGTGCTGATCTCGTACAATTCGAATCTAAGTATGCTTCGATCATTGGCAGTCTGTTAGGTAATGTTATTATTGCCGAAACGCTGGAGGTCGCGAACAAAATTGCGGCTCGTTGCCAGTATCGTTTCCGGGTCGTGACGCTTGAAGGCGACGTCGTTAATGCAGGTGGTTCCATGACGGGTGGTAGCCAGCATAAGAAAAATGTGAGTCTGCTCAGTCGGAAACGGCAACTGGATCAGCTAGACCAGGATATTTTGGATACGGAAAATCAGATTGTGAAACTGCATCGTAGTGTGGATGATGTAAAAGTTCAACTGGAGCAGTGTCAGGACAAACTGGATGAACTTCGTCAGTCCGGTGACGATACCCGAAATGCAGAACAGCAGGCTTCGATGGAAATGAAACAGGTAGAACATGAGCTTCGCCACGTGCTTGAACAGGTTGCTGTTGTCGGGCAGGAGAAGAGCGGGTTTACCGAAGAGATCAAAGAGCTGGATACCGCTCGCATCGTTGCTGTGAAGAAGCTGGAGCAGCTTGAAGAGGAAGAAAAAGCGACTCATCGTGCCATTCATGCAGCTGAGTTTGCTCGGAAAGCCAATGAATCCGCGAAGGAAGAATTGCAGAGCCAACTCACTGAATTGAAAGTACGGGAAGGCAAGCTCGATCAGGAGCGATTCTCCAATGGGGAACAATTGCGGCGTCTGGAGCGGGAAGTGGAGTCGCTGGTGAAAGATCTTCGTCAGAATCGCACGTTGCTGGCTTCGATGGAGGCAGATCTCAAGAAAACACAGACCGAGAGTGTCAAGCAGATTGAAGATCTGAATCAGTACAAGCTGAAAAAAGCAGAAGCATCACAGGAGCTGGACTTCAAACGTGCTGCCCGAAGTGAGTTGTCGAAAAAGCTTGAGCTTGCCGAGAGCGAAACGAAAGAACAGCGCACGCAGTTGAAAGCGGTGGAAGAGCAGATGCGACAGACGGAAATTTCCGTGAACCGGCTGGATGTTGAGCTGGAAAATATATTGCGGAAGCTGACGGATGAATACGAACTGGGCTATGAACTGGCTAAAGAGCGTTATCCTGTACCGGAAGATGTGGAACATACACAGGCTGAGGTACAGAAGCTCAAGCGCAGTATATCTGCTTTGGGTGAGGTTAACCTGGGAGCGATTGAGGAGTTCCAGCGAGTTAATGAGCGATATGAGTTCCTGAGTGAACAGAAGAATGACCTAGTGGAAGCTAAAACTACGTTGTATCAGGTTATACGGGAAATGGAAGACGAGATGGCGAAGCGATTCAAAATCACGTTTGATGCGATCCGCCGTGAGTTCGGTACCGTGTTTACCAAGCTGTTTGGTGGGGGACGTGCTGACCTTGTTCTGATGGACCCTGAACGTTTGCTCGATACGGGAATAGATATTGTTGCTCAGCCACCAGGTAAGAAACTGCAAAACCTGCAGCTGTTATCCGGTGGGGAGCGGGCTTTGACCGCGATGGCTTTGTTATTTGCCATTCTGCATGTCAAACCTGTACCGTTCTGTGTGCTGGATGAAGTTGAGGCAGCATTGGATGAAGCCAACGTGGTACGTTTTGCCCAGTACTTGCGTGAGTTCTCCGAACAAACCCAGTTCATCGTCGTTACCCATCGTAAAGGTACAATGGAAGAAGCGGATGTGCTGTACGGTGTTACCATGGAAGAGGGCGGCGTATCCAAGCTCGTTTCGGTTAAACTGGAAGATGAAGAAGCTGTAATTGCCTGATCTGATCCAAACCTGCGAGACACATGAACTCATTGTATTCATTCAAATTTGATTTAGATTGAGCATCATTACCAAACGCTCAGATTATGTACACGATGGAGGGGCTTTATGAGTTTTTTTAAGAAGCTTAGAGACAGCATTGCAAGTAAAACGGAGTCAGTGACCAAACAGTTCAAGGATGGATTGGAAAAGACACGTAAAGGGCTTGTGGAAAAGGTGTCGGATCTCGTTATCCGCCGCAAAAAAATCGATGAAGAGTTCTATGAAGAATTGGAAGAGATTCTGATTGGAGCAGACGTTGGTGTGAATACGGTTATGAATCTGATCGAAGATCTGCGCGTTGAGGTGAAAAAACGTAAAATTGAGGACGCGGCTGAACTGCAGCCTGTATTGTCCGAGAAACTGACGGATCTTCTTCGCAGTGAACAGAACAATGAATTGAAAATGAACCCGGATGGCATTACCGTCATTTTGTTCGTTGGCGTTAACGGTGTTGGTAAAACAACAACGATTGGCAAGCTGGCTCATCGCTTTAAACAACAAGGTAAAAAAGTCATCATGGCAGCTGGAGATACGTTCCGTGCCGGAGCTATCGAACAGTTGGAAGTATGGGGACAACGTGCCGGTGTAGATGTTATCAAACAGCAGTCCGGTTCAGATCCAGCAGCTGTTATGTATGATGCGGTGCAGGCAGCGAAGCAACGGGGAGCAGATGTTCTCCTCTGTGATACAGCAGGTCGTCTGCAAAATAAATCGAACCTGATGGACGAGCTTAACAAGATCTATCGTGTCATTCAGCGTGAAATTCCGGAAGCTCCGCATGAGGTACTGATGGTACTGGATGCAACAACAGGCCAAAATGCCTTGAATCAGGCTAAACTTTTCGGTGAGAAAAGCGGCGTAACTGGTCTGGTACTGACGAAACTGGATGGTACAGCTAAAGGCGGAATCGTTGTTGCGATCCGTCAGGAGTTGGACTTGCCAGTAAAACTCGTGGGACTGGGTGAGAAGATTGACGATCTGCAGCCATTCGATTCGGAGCAATTCGTGCATGCCTTGTTCGCCGGATTGATCCAGGAACAGCCAGCTGAAAGTGCTGAAGAAGAGGAAGCTAATTCCTAGATCTTAATAAATAGAATAAATGAGTAGCGTTAACCGTATTGCCAGTGATATACGTGATAAGTGTCACGTGTAATGTCACTGGCAATACGTGTATAATGGGAATAAAGAAGGCAATGCTAAAGGGTTAGAAAGGACGGTTGAAATGGCCAATACTTATACCTATTCTCGCCGTGAAGAAGTCGCCAATGCGGTGACACATGGAATCGGCGCTGCACTCAGTGTAGCTGCACTGGTGCTATTGATTGTATTTTCAAGTATCAAAGGCACGGCTTGGCATGTGGTCAGTTTCACGATCTATGGGATCACCATGTTACTGCTCTATACGAGCTCCACACTCGTGCATGCATGGAAAGATGGAAAAGTGAAAGATTTATTTGAGATTTTTGATCATTCATCCATTTATTTGTTTATTGCCGGATCATATACTCCGCTTTTGTTTATTGCTGTTCGCGGCACACTTGGATGGAGCCTGTTCGGTATAATCTGGGGAATCGCATTATTCGGCGTAATCTTTAAGGCGTTTTTCACTAAAAAGTTTTTATTCATGTCCACGATTTTCTATATTGCGATGGGCTGGCTCATCGTTATTGCCTGGCAACCGCTTATGGCTGCCATTCCTACAGGCGGAATCGTGTTGCTGGTAGCTGGAGGTCTGATGTATACACTGGGGACGCTTTTTTATGTTTGGCGTGGATTTCCATACCACCATGCGATTTGGCATCTCTTTGTGTTAGCAGGCAGTATTCTTCATTTCTTCATGGTACTGCTGTACTTGACACCACTTCGCTAGATCACATAAACGGATGCATCTCCACTGGCTGAGACGCATTCGTTTTTCTTTTACATAGAGGTAGAGTGTAAAGGTTATAGATCGGGGTTTGCTTGTCATGTAAAAGGGCAGAAATCACCTGTTTAGTACCGAAATGGGACGTGATCTTAGCTGTTTTTATTGTGACAAGTATTTTTGCTTGACAACCTGATTTGTTTTAGGTATTATTAGGAACGTTGCAAGAGTGTAAAGTGTTTTTCCTTGACGAAGGGAGTGCCCCGATGTGAGTCAAGAAAACCGGCTTGAGAAGACGAACCGGATTAACTTGCTGTTTGCTTTTTACGAATTGTTACTTACTGAGAAACAGCAGACTTTTCTAAAGTATTACTTTCATGACGATTTTTCACTTGGTGAAATTGCAGCCGAGTTTGAAATCAGCCGCCAGGCGGTATACGAGCATATCAAGCGTGCCGAACAAGTGCTGGAAAATTACGAAAGCAAGCTAGCCTTGCTGGAAAAGCATGAACGGCGTAATCGCAATCTTGAAGATTTGCAAAATGCATTGGAACGCGCAGGCGTATCCATTGATAACAACAAACAAATACACGATATCGTTGCCCAGCTTAGTGAATGAAAATTTGGCTGAGCGGAACGTATCGGTCTTGAAAACAGTATTAAAGCTTAAGGAGGTGGGATCATGGCATTTGAAGGATTAACGACCCGATTACAGAATGTGTTCAGCAAGCTGCGCGGCAAAGGCAAGGTGTCTGATGAAGATGTAGCCGAGGCTATGCGCGAGGTACGTCTGGCATTGCTCGAAGCGGATGTAAACTTCAAAGTGGTCAAGGAATTCATCGCCAAGGTGAAAGAGAAGGCTGTCGGCAAAGAAGTGATGGAGAGCTTCACGCCAGGAATGGTCATCATCGACATCGTTAACAAGGAACTAACGGATTTGATGGGTGGAAGCCAGGCGAAACTGGCTAAAGCGAACAAACCGCCTACGGTGCTGATGATGGTTGGTTTGCAGGGTGCTGGTAAAACAACTACATCTGGTAAACTGGCTAAAATGCTGCAAAAGCAAAACAGCAGACCATTGCTTGTTGCAGGCGATATTTATCGTCCGGCAGCGATCAAACAGTTGCAAGTACTTGGCGAGCAGATCAAAGCGCCGGTATTCACACTGGGAGATCAGACAAGCCCTGTGGAGATCGCACGTCAAGGTCTTCAACATGCCAAAGATAACGGTAATGACTATGTCATTATCGATACGGCTGGACGTCTGCATGTCGATGAAGAGCTGATGGAAGAGCTTCGCCAGATTCACAGCGTAGTGAATCCGGATGAAGTCCTCCTTGTCGTAGACAGCATGACAGGTCAGGATGCGGTTAACGTAGCAGAACACTTTAACCAGCAACTGAATCTGACCGGGGTTGTCCTGACTAAGCTGGATGGCGATACTCGTGGTGGTGCTGCACTTTCCGTCAAAGCAGTTACGGGTTGCCCAATCAAGTTTGCTTCTCTTGGAGAGAAACTTGACGCTTTGGAGCCATTCCATCCAGAACGTATGGCTTCACGGATTCTCGGTATGGGTGATATGTTATCTCTGATTGAGAAAGCACAATTAAACATTGATACCGATAAAGCTAAGGAAATGGAACGGAAGATGCGTAATGCAGAATTCACGTTTGAAGATTTCCTGGAGCAGATGGATCAGGTGAAAAAGCTGGGACCAATCGATCAGATCATGGATATGATCCCTGGCATGGGTAAGATGAAACAAGCTAAGGACCTGAAGGTTGATGATAAACAAATGGGCCGGATCGAAGCGATCGTCTACTCAATGACGACTGAAGAGAAACGCAACCCGGACATGATCAACCATAGCCGCCGGAAACGTATTGCTACAGGTAGTGGAACATCACTGGCCGAAGTAAACCGTCTGATCAAGCAATTTGATGAGATGCGCCGCATGATGAAACAGTTCTCGGATATGATGGGACCTAAAGGCGGCGGTAAAAACAAAGCTATGAAGCAGCTTAAAGGTATGGGTAAAGGAATGAAGTTTCCTTTCCGTTGATTAAGCGAAGCTAAATCATATACAGATTTCATTGAAGGAGGTGAATTTTCAAATGGCAGTTCGTATTCGTCTGAAACGTATGGGTGCTCACAAAGCTCCTTTCTACCGCGTAGTGGTATCGGATTCCCGTTCCCCACGTGACGGTCGTTTTATCGAGGAGATCGGTTACTACAACCCGGTTGAACAACCGGCTGTTGTTAAGATCGATGAAGATAAAGCATTGGCATGGCTTCAAAACGGTGCACAAGCATCTGACACTGTCCGCAACTTGCTTAGCAAAGCGGGCGTGATGAAGAAGTTCCACGAGTCTAAATTATCTAAATAAAGTGCTGATTCGGAGGGTCATCTATGGAAGAATTAGTAAGCATAATTGCTAAGGCTTTGGTCGATCATCCGGAAGATGTGACGGTTCGGACGGTTGAGAAAGACCGGCTTGTCGTTTATGAGTTAACTGTTCATCCTGACGATGTCGGGAAGGTAATTGGTAAACAGGGACGAATCGCAAAATCTCTTCGCACGGTCGTCACATCAGCAGCAGTTAAGATGGATAAACGGGTTACCGTTGATATCATATCTTAAAGATATACGAAAGGGGGTTAGGATGCATGTCCTAGCCCCTTTTCGTGCATGCTGAACTTAATATGTTGGATTAGATATTGAATTAAAATATTTTTGGGTATGAGTGACTTCGGAGCAGTGGAGGGGACGGGATCGATTCTGGAGAAGCGTCAGGATAACAGCGATCGAAAGAACGAACCGTCGCCGGAACGACCGTACGAGAGTCGAAGTAGCTGTTTAGTTTGATTTAATTTCGTAGGAGGAAATATGGCAGAGTTTATGAATGTAGGTAAAATCGTCAATACGCATGGAATTCGTGGCGAGGTAAGAATCATGCCTTTAACTGATTTCCCGGAAGTGCGTTTCGCGAAAAATGCGGAGTTGTTTTTCTTTACACCAGATAATCATCCAGTCATGGTTAACGTGGAATCTTCACGTTTGCATAAGAATATGTATATTCTTCGTCTGAAAGAGTATGGCAATATTAATGAAGTAGAGAAGTTTAAAGGCGGCGTGGCCAAAGTGTTGAAAGAGAATCTGGCTGAATTGGAGGAAGGTGAATACTACTTCCATCAAATCGTTGGGTGTTCTGTCATCACCGAAGAGGGTGAAACGCTTGGAACCATCTCTGAAATTTTGACTCCAGGTGCCAATGATGTATGGGTTGTCAAAACGCCAGCAGGCAAAGAAGTGCTGATTCCTGTTATTGATGATGTAGTACTTGATGTGGACATCGAACAGCAGCAAGTGAAGATTCACCTGATGGAAGGGCTGCTGTAACATGAAAGTGGATGTATTAACATTATTCCCTGAGATGTTTGAAGGCGTATTCGGAGCAAGCATTCTGGGCAAAGCCCAAACGAAGGGGCTGGTGTCCCTCGGTGCAACCAACTTCCGTAATTATGCGACCAATAAACACAATACGGTCGATGATGCTCCTTACGGTGGTGGTGGAGGCATGGTGCTGAAACCAGATCCGATCTTTGCTGCTGTTGAAGATGTGCTGGAACAACGCGGAGAAGCCGCGGCAACCATGAAAGCTCCACGTATCATTTTAATGTGTCCGCAAGGTGAGACGTTTACACAGAAAAAGGCAGAAGAACTTGTCCAGGAAGATCATCTGATTTTTATATGTGGACATTATGAAGGTTACGATGAGCGAATCCGCGAATTTCTCGTAACGGATGAACTATCCATTGGTGATTATGTACTCACTGGTGGGGAGTTGCCAGCAATGGTTGCCATTGATAGTATCGTACGTCTTATTCCCGGTGTGCTTGGCAATGAGACAAGCGCAGTAACCGATTCATTCAGCACTGGACTCCTCGAATATCCACACTACACACGTCCACCTGAGTTTAGAGGTATGAAAGTACCGGATATGCTGTTGTCAGGGCATCACCTGAACATTGAGGCGTGGCGCAGAGAGCAGTCTTTGCTTCGTACGTTAGAGCGTAGACCGGAGATGTTGGAAACGGCGGATTTGACGGACAAAGAACGCATTTGGTTGAAAAAGATACGCTCAAACCGTAAAAATAGTACAGAGTAAATAGATGCAACGTATAAACACGTAAATATATCTTTTTATAGAGTTCGAAAAGCTAACCTAGATACCACAGGTTGGCTTTTTTTGTTTTTATTGTAAGAAGAAAGCTGGATTTCGATTGGACTATCCTTTTTAAAACAGAGTTTCATCAAATGAAACAAAAGGCGGTGTATGAATGACTTACAATATTATTGGTCTTGATCATATTCAGCTCGCAGTACCAGAAGGTTGTGAGGTGGAGGCGCGTTATTTTTTCAATAACCTGTTGGGCTGGACGGAGATTCCTAAACCTGAAGCTCTAAGAAAACGGGGTGGTGTATGGTTTGAGTGTGGCAGACACCAAGTTCATATTGGCGTACAAAAAGATTTCATTCCCGCTACAAAAGCTCATCCGGCATTTCATGTACAACATTTGGATCAGTTGCGTGATCATCTGAATCATAACCATATTCATATTGTCGATGATGAAGCAAGGATAGATGAAGGTGTAAGACGTTTCTACATAAATGATCCTTTTGGCAATCGTCTTGAGTTCTTAGAGTGGCTGTAAATCATTCGTTTAAATCGGTTATTGTGAACGTATACACTTTTTTGCAGCTTTGAACATTTTTGCATTACCACATAATAGGGTTGTGAAAAACTGGGATTTTCTTTATGGTGAACTCAGCTGTAATGGAATGTTAACGATACGCTGAGGAGGAAGATGATGAGCAACCAGCCTTATGAAATTGCCAGAGTAGATGTTAGCCAAGCCGGAGAACGCTGCAAAATGCTTTTGGGAGATCTGAATGGAGACGGCAGACTTGAGATGTTGCTTGTACAGGCAGATGGGGGCATAGACGATCGGTATGTTCCGCATCAGGTATGTTGTTTGACTGCATTTGATCTGGAAGGAACATTGATATGGCAGGTGGGAACGCCTGATCCGA
The DNA here is from genome assembly GCF_012912005.1 of Paenibacillus sp. SZ31. Classification (GTDB taxonomy): domain Bacteria; phylum Bacillota; class Bacilli; order Paenibacillales; family Paenibacillaceae; genus Paenibacillus. The sequence continues at coordinate 205,902 of NZ_JABBEA010000001.1, read as the reverse complement.
ATGCAGGAGGTCCGGGCTCAGACTATCCCGCTCAGATCGTAGATTGGGATGGTGACGGAAATAATGAAGTATTGTGTGTCATGGACAAACAATTTCTCGTGTTGAATGGTGAGACTGGAGAGATTAAAGAAACACGTGATCTGCCAGGTGATGAAGCACATGACTGCATTATTCTTGCCAACCTGACGGGTAACCAGCAGAAAATGGACATTATATTGAAAGACCGCTATAAGACATTATGGGCACTCGACCATGATTTTAATTTGTTATGGAAGCATGAAGGAAATCCGGGGCATTTTCCATGGGTATATGATATTGATGGAGACGGGAAGGATGAAGTGATGGCCGGATATGACATGCTGGATCATGATGGAACGTTATTATGGTCTTGTCAGAATCTTGATGATCATGCCGACTGTATGTGGTTTGGAGATGTTGACGGCGATGGGCAAGTCGAGGTTGTCATTGGTGGCAGTGTCACGGTCATGATGGACCGCTATGGTAATGAGAAATGGCGCTATAAAGATTCAATTGAATCACAGCATATTGCGTTGGGCCATTTTTGTACTGGAATGGAAGGATTACAGATTGCAGGCTTGGACCGGATTGTCCGCGGGGATGAGCATGGTAAGGATGGAATGTTCATGCTGGATAGCGCAGGGGAAGAAATTTGGAAGGAAAATCGCACGACTCGTGGCTGGTTAACCATTATAGAGCCTGTATGTAACTGGGATGAAGGTGGACTCGATTATATTTTGGCGTATCGCCGAGGTGGAGATGTATTGCCTGCTTTGGTGGATGGAAATATGAAAACGTTTACTGAATTCCCGAAAGAGGGATATGCAGTGCATGCAGACCTGGTTCAGACGGGGAAAGAACAGATCATCATCTATGACGCACAGGAAGCAGTAGTTTACGCCAATTCTCCGATGACACTATCATTACTGGGTGCAAAAAGAGCCAAGCCACAGCTTAAAAGGCTGTATAGCTCGACTCTGTATCCAGGCGGTGAAGTTAAACTCTAGATTTCAATGGTCATTCTCCAATGCAGGTAATCCATTCTGCGGACTGGATTCAGGCTGAAGCAAGGACGCCAGGTCAGTACCTGTCGTGACCGTCAAGCGAGATAGTTTCATAGGTTGATCTCCTGGATGCACAAATCCGGACTTTACTGTAAATGCCATGCGATAACCATGTTGCTGTAACTTGTAGATCATCTGTGTACTGGTATAACCAAAAGGATAGGCCAGATAAGGTGTGTCTATTCCGGTTTGCTTCATTTGCTGAATATCATCATCCAGAAGACTGGTGTCGAGACCGACAGGCACACTGTTGCCACAGCGCATGAATCCCTTGTGATGCAGGTTATAGGTATGGCTATTGAATTCAAATACATCAGTTGCCGCCTGCATCTCTGGTTTGGAGATGAAACTGTTTTTGGCAGGGTCAAATACCGAAGGTTGCTCCTGAATTTTACTGCCTATGACAAACAGCGAGGCATGAAAATTATATTTTTGAAGCACAGGGTAAGCTAACGTATAGTTGTTCTGGTATCCATCATCAAAGGTTATTACAATGGACTTTTGTGGTAGTGAGATATTCCCATTAACATATTGTTCAAGCTGGTCCAGTGTAATCGTACGGTAGCCTTCATCGTGCAGGTATTTCATATTTTGCTCGAAATTCTCCAGATTAATGATGGATTTATTATCTGTCTCATGATTATTCAATTTGGGCTCTATGTAATGATACATCAGTACAGGAACTTCTGTAGCCGTACCTTGTTCTATCTTGAAGGTAGAACGATCCAGCGCAGATTGGTTAGAAAAGTCAGTGTGTGACAGCTGGAATGCTTTGCCTTTGACCATATCCCAGGAGGTACAGGCTTTGTGTGACATGGCATTCGTCGGATGAGTTACGGCATAGGCATATAGTGTAATGGAGCATGTGAGCATGGCGAGTAGGGCAAGTGTGATCTTTTTCCAATATTTCATAAGTCTTGGGATTCTCCTTTTAAAGTGGTCAATAAGTTATATCATAGACGATATTACTACACTGGAAGTTACAGTATTTTTTCCTGTATCAGGTTGACTTGCAGATGAGAGCGTTGATTCACTGTCCATATGGGAGAATGTATTTTAGAATGAAGTTAACATGTGATGGATGAGTTTCAGAGTGGCAGATTAAACAATAGGCATTTGTTTAATTTCTCTTGTGTTTTGATATGCTGCGTGATACAATAAGTCTGTTATGTGGAATACGGCGGTCCTCTATGGATGATGAAGGAGACAAGGTGATCTCTGGAAGAAGTATGAACGCCTGTATGGAAGGAGGGAGTCATAGATGAATATCGTTCAAGCGATTACACAAGAACAACTTCGCAAGGATCTTCCGAGTTTTCGTCCTGGTGACACTTTGAAAGTGCACGTTAAGGTAATCGAGGGAACTCGCGAGCGTATCCAATTGTTCGAAGGTGTTGTGATTAAACGCCGTGGTGGTGGAATCAGTGAGACTTTTACAGTTCGTAAAATTTCTTACGGTGTAGGTGTGGAAAGAGCTTTCCCGCTTCATTCCCCAAAAATCGATAGAATCGAAGTGGCTCGCCGTGGTAAAGTTCGTCGTGCGAAGCTTTATTATCTTCGTGAACTACGCGGTAAAGCAGCGAGAATTAAAGAAATTCGTTAATATAACGGATACCGGGAAGGGCTTGGAGACAAGCCCTTTTCGTTTTTGTCCGGGAAAAGTTGAACCGGAGGTACACTTCCGAGTAAAATGGTATGGCAACACATGCGGGGAATAGTCCGGGAGGCTTGTAAAATCAGTTATTGAAGTGTGTGTTCAAAAGACCGGTTTCAGTACCGACTTTTTGAACAACCTCTTGAAGGCATTTGAATTGTGGATTAAATGTACTGTAATGCTTGGAGAAAGATTACATAACTGATGTGAATATTTTGTATCCACCCCATGAGAGATTGGTTGGATCGATGCAGAATGCTGGATGTGTGTACTGCTATAAACATGTACTGTGAAGAGAGGAAGATCTTGAATGGAACAAGAAGTTCAACATGACCGGGGCAATCCTGCCGAAGAGAAAGACAGTCGATCCAAAAAAGCTAAAAATGAAATTGTTGAATGGCTTAAAGCCATCGTTATCGCATTAGTTCTCGTTATTCTGATTCGGTGGTTGCTCTTCAAACCGTTTGTTGTGGATGGTCCGTCCATGCAGCCGAACTTTGAAACAGGTGAACGTGTGATCGTCAACGAAATCTTATATGATATCAGAGAACCGAAGCGCGGTGAGGTTATCGTCTTCCACGTACCAACCGAAGGTCGAGATTTCATTAAACGTGTTATTGCTGTAGAAGGTGATACGGTGGAGGTTCAGGACGATACCGTAATGGTTAACGGTAAAAAGGTTGATGAAACGTATATTCAAGGAGCCATTGATGCAGCTGAAGCAAATGGTGGAACATATAACGTGAAGGATTTCCCGAATGAACAGTTCCCTGATGGCAAAGTGCCGGCAGGTCATGTGTTTGTTATGGGAGACAACCGTCCAAATAGTACAGACAGCCGTATGATCGGTTATGTTTCGTTAGAAGATATTATTGGTCGTGCAGATGTTATTTTCTGGCCGATCGGTGAGATCAAGTGGATCAACCACTGAAATTGAAGTAAATAATGAGGTGAAGACAAGGTGACGATACAATGGTTTCCAGGTCATATGACTCGAGCCAGACGCCAGATTCAGGATAAGTTAAAGCTCATCGACGTGGTCATCGAACTGTTGGATGCCCGTCTGCCTGTCTCCAGCCGTAATCCGATGATTGACGAAATATTGCTGGATAAACCCCGGATGATTTTGTTGAACAAGTCGGATTTGGCAGATGCCAAAGTGACGCAAGAGTGGATTGAATATTTCAAAAAAGAGGGAATTACCGCCTTTCCTGTGGATGCCTCGACAGGCACTAATGTTAAAGACATTCCGGTACAGGCGAAGCTTCTTCTGAAAGAAAAAATTGATCGTCAAATTGCTAAAGGAATTAACCCTCGTGCGGTTCGCGGATTGATTGTGGGTATTCCGAATGTTGGTAAATCAACACTGATTAACCGACTGGCTGGACGGAGTATTGCGTTAACAGGAGATCGTCCTGGTGTGACGAAGGGGCAGCAGTGGATTAAGGTAGGCAAAGAAATGGAGCTATTGGATACTCCAGGTATTCTTTGGCCCAAGTTCGAAGATCAAAATGTAGGTTATCGTCTTGCCGTAACAGGTGCGATCAAAGAGGAAATTCTGAATGCAGAGGATATCGCCTTTTTTGGAATCAGCTACCTGATGCGTTATTACTGGGACGCCCTGGAAAAGAGATACGGACTTCAGGAGTTCTCCAAGGATGCAGATGATTCAGACAGTGTTATTGCGATTATGGAACAAGTCGGCCGTGTCCGTGGTTGTGTTGTAAGCGGTGGACGCATTGATCTGGAAAAGGCATCGCGAGCATTTCTGCGAGAACTGCGAGCGGGTAAAATGGGACGTTTCTCCATGGAAGCTCCTTATTAAAAAAATGGACTCTACACGATGAAGATCACCATCCTCATCTGTTCATTTCATATATACAAGTGCCGAAAGAAGCGGCCGTTACCGGATTATCGGGAGCGGTCGTTTTTTGTGTACAAAAACGTGGAAGTAGAATCAGAATGTACGTTGAAAACGTAAAAATGGAAGAGGTTTGAAGAACAGTACGCTTTATGGAATTGCTTGACCTATATATCAGGTGTGTCAAAATCGTGCTATGATAAATGGTGGTGCAATTTAGATTAGACGAGGTCTGATATATTCAATTTTAACCATCAAATACCGATAAATGAAGACATCACTATCTTTATTATTGTAAACCTCAAGGAATATATTTGCTGAGAGATACAGGTTGTACAGAACAAAGACAGAGGATCTACGTCTATATTATAAAAAGTTGTAAGTGATACGCATGCTGAAGAAGCGTGGGTAGAGGAGATGAGCGTTATGGTTGAAAATAATGAAGAGATCGGGTTGAATCTACTGGATACCCCGGTTGGATCGAAGAAGAAAAAAGAAGCCAGTGAACCTCGAGACCTTTTGCTCTACGAGCGGGAGTATTGGGACAGTGGATTTGAACGTATTGCTGGTATTGATGAGGTGGGACGGGGCTGTTTGTTTGGGGATGTTGTGGCAGCGGCGGTTATTTTACCGAAGGATCTCATCCTGGAAGGCGTGAATGACTCCAAGAAAATAACGGAGAAAAAACGGGATGCATTATATGACATCATTATGGAAAAAGCGCTGGCGGTAGGTATCGGGTACGCGGATGCAGAGACAATTGATCGGCTTAATATCAAGCAGGCTGCGAGACTCGCAATGAAACGTGCGGTTGAAGCATTGGGAGAAGCTCCTCATTATATGCTGGTGGATGCGGAGAAGGTGGATGTGAATGTACCTCAACTGTCCATTATTAAAGGTGACGCCAATAGTCAATCGATCGCAGCGGCATCTATTATTGCCAAGGTAACGCGAGATCGGCTGTGTAAGGAAGAATGGGATACGTTATATCCGGAATATGGTCTGTCGATACATAAAGGGTATGCAACAAAAGTTCATCGGGAGCAAATTATGGCGTTGGGGGCAACCCCGATGCATCGGCGCAGTTTTCTGGGCAATCTGCTTGGAGAGCAGCAATCTTTGTTTTAACTGAGGCTTGAAGGAAGGAGGGGGAGAGATTTGAATATCGGTTCCATGATAAAGGGGTTAATGGGAGATAGTAAGCCCGGCAATGCCAAACCGCTTGAATTAAAGGAAGGTCAGGTGGTTCGTGGCTCCGTCGTTAGTGTATCCGATGATGGGGGAGAAGCAGTTCTGCAGATTCAAGGTGTGCAGGTACGCGCCAAGTTGGAGACTCCACTCCGTCCGGGTGAGACCACGTTGCTTCAAGTACAGCCTCCAGGTGAAAATGGCATAACGGTAATGAAACCTATGGCGGGAACACTTGCTGAGCTGCCACAAGCTTCGCTGAACAACCTGCTTAAGGATGTAGGACTGCCGGACACAAAAGGGAATCGGGAACTGTTACTTTCCATGCAGCGTAGCGGATTACCGCTCACGAAGGATAATGTGGCTATGGTCCAAAATATGATGACAGCTAAACCAGCACAGGTACCTGTGGAAGAATGGGTGCAGGCGACGGGAATTGCTTTTCAGCGTGGTCTTCCGGTTACGGGGGAAACGGTAAAAGGATTACACCAGACGGTGTTTGGCCCCCCTCTGCATCAGTTGTTAAGCGGGTTGGCTGACCAGTTGGAAACGATGCTGACTCAAACAACAGGTAAACCGGTATTGCCTGGAGAACAATCAGCTGCCTTGAAAACAACTGTTATGGCTGGTGTGCCTGTATTGCCGAATGCAGCGCAGATGGAAGAAGGGTTGGCTGCATCAGGTAATGGTCGTCAGGTGACTGGAACCGGAACACCTGCTTTGTCAACGCAACAAGGACAAGCGACGTTGGCAGGAGCTATATCCATGACGGATGGCGGGGCAGACGATGCAGGTACTGCGGTGAAAGGAAACGTGCAGACCGGCGGAGGCACAGGGAATGCTGAAGCCGCCACGAAGGCAGTTGCCAGCAACGTTGAGACGGCTGGCAAAGGGGCTGCGGGTATTCCGTCTGGAACTGGAATACCTGGAGAGAGCCCGCGCGGAGCTGACGCGGGCCAAGTCGGGAGCCGCCCGGGTACACCAGGGGCGGCAGCAGATTCTGTGGCTGGCCGTGTAAGTGCAGGCCAGCCTGAAGCAGGCGCGGCCGGTCGGACTGACGGCCGCGCTGAAACGCCTGCTGCTGCGGGGACTCCGTCCGCAGCAGGCCAGGCGGCGCCAGCAGCGCCTACGGCAGCGCAGCTGGCCCCCAAGCTGCTGGCGCTGCTGGACGCCTTGCGCAGCGCGTCCACTGCCGCACCGGCACAGCCTGGTGCGGCAGCACAGGCCGCCCCTGCATCGCAGGGCGGCCAAACGGCTGCGGCTGCCGGAGGCGTGCCGCAGCCGTTGCCAGCCGGCGCTGATGCGCCGCCGGCTGGCGGTAGTGCCGCAGCACCTGCGGGAGCTGCGGCAGTGCCCGCGCCTGTCACCCACGAGGGGGACCCGTGGGTGGGGCGCGTGCTGAAGCTGCTCGGTGCGGAGCACGAGCAGCAGGCTGTTCACGGCGCGGCAGCGCAGCCGCGCGTGGGGGATGCGGCGAGTCCGGCGAATGCGGACACGCTGAAGGGCTTGCTGCTGCAGCTTGCCAGCAGCGACGGTGCGCCGGCGGCACTCAAGGATGCCGCCGGACAAGCGGTGCAATATCTGACAGGTCAGCAGTTATTGCTGACGACAGATCGCAGTGCTACATTTGCACAGATGCACTGGTTTATTCCGATCACCGGACCGGACGGGGAAGAAACAGCTTCCGTTCAGATTCAATCACGTCGTGGACCTCGCGGAGAGCTGGATGCGTCCAACTGCCGTCTATGGTTCGATCTGGACATGAAAAGTCTTGGGCCTACACTGGTAGATGTCCATGTGGTTAACAACATTGTCAGTCTGCGTGTATTGAATGATCGCGAAGGAATGGGACCGCTCCTGGAGAGCGGAAGAGAGGTAATCCATCAGGCATTGGACAAGCTGGGCTATCAATTGCTGACCTTCAAGGCTGAACCATGGCCTGTGGGCCAGGAGCCGGGCGCGGAGCGGAAAATGACGGCCTCGGATTATAGTCCTGAACGTTACAAAGGGGTGGACTTGAAGGTATGAAAGACGAGTCGTCACAACCGGACCTGCTCTCCAAAAAAGCGGTTGCCCTAAAATATGTTCCTGGAGAGAGCGAAGCACCTGTTGTGGTAGCCAAGGGCCGCGGCAAAGTGGCAGAAGCCATTCTGGATAAAGCCAAGGAAAACGGGGTGGCTGTTCAGGAGGATGCAGCACTTGTGGAAGTACTCTCCAAGTTGGATCTGGATGAACAGATTCCAGCAGAACTGTATCAGCTGGTCGCAGAGGTGCTAACGTATGTCTATCGTGCAGATCGACTGGCTTCGGGACGTGAGGAAGATGAATCATGGTAGAACATAGATCAGGCAAGGCTCCGGGACTGAAGCTTACACGACAGCAGAAGGGCCGATTAGGCGAAGAAGCCGCCTGTCACTGGTTGCGAGAGAACGACTATCGGATCATCAGACAGAACTGGCGTTGTCGTAGCGGTGAGATTGACATCATTGCTTCCTGCGAGGGCCTGATTGTTTTTGTGGAGGTAAGAAGCAGAAGTGGAGCCGCTCAGTATGGTACACCTCAGGAGTCGGTCGATATGCGTAAAATGCAGCAGGTGCGTTCAACCGCATCCGTTTATTTGCAAATGACAGGAGAGACGGATCATCAGATCCGTTTTGATGTAATTGCTGTGATGCTTGATCAAGCGGGAGAGACGGTCTCGGTGAATCATATTGTTAATGCATTTTAAGCAAGATACTCAAAGTTATTGCTGTATCAAAAAGAAGATACGATATGTATCTTTTTTGGTGTGAATCCATAGGTTATTTCAAAGTACAAGTTTAATTATATCTTATCTTTTCATTCGTTTTAGTTTTGAAATTAGTTAAAATGATAAAGCCGCAGATCCTCATCATACAGGAGCTGCGGCTTTTTTTGATTTAACTATGGACTCACGAAACAGAGGAGAGAGCATCAATAATAAAATCATTTTAATTCAGAAATTTATAGATACAAAATGTATCATTTGTAATAAACTAAGAAAGTTGAAATTTAAAGAGAGGTTGGTGGGATGTATGAAAGAGCTTCAGAGTACTTCGAACAACACAGTAAAACAAGTATGGGAGTGCCCTCGGATGGAAGTGCTGGATATCAGCGAGACCATGAACGGTGGACAGGGGATTTGGCAATATGTTTGGGACGGAGAATTCTGGAAGCTTGAACTTATGGTCAGTTAATTAAAGAGGCTAAAGAGGAATGTTTGATCTATAAAAATAAATGGTGAGGTGTAGTGAGAAGATGCAGACAAGTATCAAACGGATAATTCGACTAAGTACACTATCTTTATGTTTCATTTTGTTTGGGATCATGTATTCCGGAGTTTCTTATGCAGCCGAACCGTCTAGCCAGGCAAGTGTGTCAGGTAAAGTTATTGATCGTCAGGGATTACCTGTCAAGGACGCTACTGTCAAGTATTGGCTTAATTATCGTGGGGATACGTCAGAGAAAAGCGTGAAGACGGATGGGAATGGACGGTATCGTATTATAGAGTCCGTTGAAGACAATACGGACATTACTTTTGTAGTTGAAGCAGAGGGTTATGTGACGTACAGACACTATAGCTCCTACGGATTGTCCGGTGGAGAACAAAAACAGCTAGATTTTTATATTTATGAACCCTCCACGATTGTGGGAACTGTCAAAGATCAGGCAGGCAGACCTGTTCCAGATGCTCGTATAAAAGTAACAAGTGTCTTTGATCGTATAGTGAAAACTGATCAGCAAGGTCGATATGCGGTTACAGGAATTGATTACGCCTATAATCCGAACACTGCAATATGGGTAGATGCCGATGATTATATGCTATATGAACAGGATCGCTTGGGTGTCCGTGAGGGAGGAACCTTAAGATTAGATGTTGTTTTGACTGAAGCAGCACACGTACGGGGAAAGGTTGTTGATGAAGCGGGAAATCCGATAAGTGGGGCTAAAGTTAATGCTGGAGGTTCGGCAACAACAGATGCTCAAGGCAATTATTTTATTAAGCGCGTGCCAACAGGGACCAGAACAATAACGGGGGAGGCAACCGGATACTTAAAATCGAGCCTAAGCGTTAATCTTGTAAAAGGAGATCGGAATACGTTTAATATCGTACTTAAGAAAGATGCAGACATTACACCTCCAGTAACCAAGTACAGATTAGTTCCTATTACAGATACAGTTAATGGAAAGCTATACATCAAAGGATTTACATTTAGACTACAGGCAACAGACGAAGTCAAAGGTTCGGGCGTAAAAACGACACAATATCGAATTAATGGAGGGGCATGGAAGAACTATGAAGGACCCGTCAAGTTTTATGCCCCTGATGTCAAGGTGGTAGAGTACTATAGTACAGATGTTGCAGGTAATCAGGAGAAGTACAATAAAATGGACTTTGTTAATGGCACATTTGAAGGGAATGGCACGTTTGAAGGGGAGAGTTACGATTGATTACTCGTTGATATGACATGTGAATGTATGACATGTGAATGTATAACATGTGATTAAAAACGGCTCTGACTTGAAGATCCCTCGTGGTGTATCAAGATTCAGAGTCGTCTTTTCTGTTCGTTATGACCTTAACGGTAATGACCTCTGCCCCTCCTTTGAATCTCGTGATCAGATAGGTGTATAATCAAGAATGTAATCGGGCGTTCTAATCTTTTGATTTGTCATAAACGAAAACGAATTGTTCCAGACCGTAAGCCATCTTTACGGGTACAGATCATAATTATAAACAGGGAGGTATGGCCGATGAGTAAAGCTACGAAAACAACGAATGAAGTCAGAAATGCGATTGAAAACCGTCGTACGGTGAAGAAATTTAAAAAAGAAGCTGTTCCTACACAGCAGATTATAGAATTGCTGGACACCGCAGTCTGGGCTCCTAACCATAAACTGCGTGAACCTTGGAGATTTTTGTTGTTTACCGGAAATGGACGCAAAAAACTGGCTGAGGCTATTGATGCAGAAATGGGAGAAGACAATAAATTCTCAGCCAATATTATGCAAGTTCCATCTGTTATGCTTGTCGTGCTGGAAGAAGATCCAAGACAGAATATCTGGGACGAAGACTTCGCTGCGGTCAGTGCATTGGTTCAGAACTTTATGCTTGCAGCTTGGAGTGAAGACATTGGAACGTTCTGGGTGACCAAGCCATTCTTGTACGCTCCCAAATTCCGCAAACCGCTTGGAATAGAGGCGGGAGAGAAGATTGTAGGCATGATTTATATGGGATACCCTGATGTTATTCCTTCTGCCAAAGAACGCACACCAGCTAAGGAGAAACTCACTCTTTTCGAATAATAAATTATTAAAAACCTTAGCTATCTATGATCCCTTATGTTTCAGGGAAATCCACGTACAAGTACCTTTCTTCACAGAAGAGAAGGGCTTGTACGTTTTTTGTCATATTGGCGTATCCGCATTGTAGAATCTGCATAAGGAATCCTTCCCGATCTTCCTCTGCTGTTTACAGTCTCATGCCCATTTCACTGCCTTTGGGTAAATCGGCCTGTTCTTTCCTCCATATGCTTCTAAAATAGCTTCAAAATAAATTAAGATCCAATTGACGATACTGGATGGCTTCAGCCACATGAGCTGTCATAATTTCACCATCATGGTCCAGATCGGCAATCGTCTGTGCCATCTTGATAATCCGATCATGTGCACGCATGCTCAAGTTTAACGTTTGTAGTGTTTGCTCTAGCAGTTGCTCTGCCTCTTGAGGGAGATGGATCGTTCGTCGCAAAAGCGTGCCCGAAAGCTGGCTATTCCAACGGACTGAACTTTGGGCATAACGTGCCGCCTGAATTTGATGAGCATGGATGACTTTTGCCTGCATTTCTGCAGAGGAAGGTGAGGCAGCTGATTTACGCCACTCGCCTGGTGGAGGAACCTCGACCTGAAGATCGATACGATCCAGCAATGGTCCTGAAATTTTGGCTCGGTACGCGGCAACACGGGCTGGACTGCATATACAGCGCTGCTCCTCCGAATGAGCGGACAAATATCCGCAGGGGCAGGGATTCATGGAACATGCGAGCATAAACTGGGCGGGAAAGGTGAATGCTGCCCGCGCCCGACTAATCGTCACTGTGCGATCCTCTAACGGTTGCCTTAATACCTCCAATACTTGGCGCTGGAACTCAGGTAATTCATCCAGAAACAATATCCCCCGGTGGGCTAGGCTCACTTCACCCGGTTTCGGAATACCACCGCCTCCAATTAGACCAGAGGTGGATATCGTGTGATGTGGGGAGCGAAAAGGTCTGTCTGCAATCAGGCCTTGAGGCGCTTCTTTCAACTTGCCTGCGGCACTTAATACTTTGGTGACTTCCAACGCTTCATCTTCTGACAAAGGAGGAAGGATGGAAGGTAGACGTTTGATTAACATCGTTTTGCCCGTGCCTGGCGGTCCAACGAGCAATATGTTATGCATGCCTGCTGCAGCAATCATAAGCGCGCGTTTTACATGATGCTGCCCCAGAACATCGCTATAGTCATCTGCGCAAAATGACGTTTGTTCCGGCCTTCTATCCACCACCCTTTGAGTCTTATCTGTTATAGGAGTAGCGAGGTGAGCATAATTTTTTAATACGACCGGTCCTGCATTAGCTTTATTTGGCACTCCAACCGAACTCGCAGATTGATCTAAGTTTTCCGGTGCGATATCTTGCAAATGGCGAATGCCAAACACTTGAATACCTCGAATCAATGATGCTTCCTCCACATTATCCAAAGGAAGGAGCACGGACGTAAAGCCTTGCCGTTTGGCCAGATCCACCATGGATAAAATGCCAGGCACTGACCTGATCGAACCGTTCAATGCCAGTTCGCCAACGACTAATGTTCGTTCCTGAGGAGGGAGTACAAGCTGGCCGCTTGTCATAAGTAAACCAATAGCTATGGCAAGATCAAAGGAAGATCCTTCCTTGCGCAGATCAGCGGGGGCCAGATTGATTGTAATCCGCTGTAACGGATACTGATATCCACAGTTTTTAATCGCTGCACGAACACGTTCAACGGCCTCACGAATAGCTGAATCTGGTAATCCGATGATGGACGTTTGTGGCAGACCATTGGATAGATCGGTTTCCACCTCAATCAGAACGCCATCAATTCCGTACAAACACGCACTATGCAATTTCCCGTACATAACAAAGAAACACCTCACTCGATTCTTGACTCCGCATAACACGGGCCAGTCTACGAATTAAGGTGCTTCCTCAGCTTCTACTAAGCATTTTATATAAAAGGAATCATGGAGTCAACCTGTCAATATCATCGTTGTAGTCATCATTCCTGATCCCTGGATTTTATTTCTGGAAAGAAATTATTAGATAGCTTATATAAAATGATTTCCGTATAAACTTGCATTATAGTTATCAAATTCGGCTCTAGAGAGAGTGAATCTATTCGCTGGACTTATCTATTATTGTTGTTAAATCATGTGTATATACTGTTTGTCATCTATTCATAATTATATTTTACACAATCTAATTTAACATAATTAAATTGAAAGGTAAAATCATTTGTGCTCAATTATTCTGTTTTTTTTCTAATTTGTGATAAGATAGATTTGTAGTTCCTTTCTTATGAGGAATAGAATGCACAATAGGCAGGTGAGAAAGACATATGCAGACGGACAGTTTGAAGCTGGATAACCAATTATGCTTTGCCATATATGCTTGTTCACGTGAGATTACAAAGATGTACCAGCCTTATCTGGAGGTGCTCGGCGTAACGTATTCACAGTATCTGGTTCTAATGGTGTTGTGGGAACGTGAAGAATGCACGGTTAAGGAGATCGGGGAGGCGCTATACCTTGATTCGGGAACATTGACACCACTTCTCAAACGTTTGCAGTCGGCAGGACTTATTAATCGCGAACGCTCGGCTCAGGATGAACGGAAAGTATTAATTACACTAACCGATTCCGGCCGTGAGCTTCGGAATAAGGCATTGTCGGTACCTGCATCCATTCAGGGAGACGCGTGTTTGAACAGCACGGAGTTTGAAGCTTTACTGGGTCAGTTCAAAGGATTACTGGAAAAAGTGCACGAAACCAACACAAACGCAGCCAAAAAATAGAATGTAGCATTGAACCGAGGAAACCTTAGCTTTTTGCTGAGGTTTTTCCATATATACCCAAACATTCACAATATGGGATCATACTCATATCAAAATACTGTCTATTAATCATTACTTTTTTAAGGAAAGCGTTTTAAAAACGTGTTACAATGAATTGGGTTTAAGTGAAAATAGTCAACATTTGTCTTTTGTTAGTCTACCAACCCGCCTTGTTGCAGTCACGTTGATAGGAGGATTCGAGAATGAATATCCATGAATATCAAGGAAAAGAAGTACTGAAACAGTATGGAGTTACCGTTCCAAACGGAAAGGTTGCTTATACAGTCGATGAAGCGGTTGCGGCCGCAGAGGCATTGGGCAGTCCGGTGACTGTTGTTAAAGCGCAAATTCACGCAGGTGGCCGGGGTAAAGCTGGCGGCGTAAAAGTAGCGAAGAGCACGGATGAAGTTCGTGCCTATGCTTCCGAAATTCTGGGTAAAGTATTGGTGACACACCAGACTGGACCAGAAGGCAAAGAAGTGAAACGTCTTCTGATTGAAGAAGGGTGCGATATCCGCAAAGAGTATTATGTGGGTGTTGTTGTGGACCGTGCCACAGGCCGTGTAGTTATGATGGCTTCCGAAGAAGGCGGTACTGAGATTGAAGAAGTAGCTGAAGCTACACCTGAGAAAATTTTCAAAGAAATTATTGACCCGGCTATTGGGTTGCAAGTGTTCCAGGCGCGTAAACTGGCTTACAGCATCAAGATTCCGAATGAACTGGTGAACAAAGCCGTTAAGTTCATGCTCGCGTTGTACACAGCTTTTGTCGAAAAAGATTGCTCTATTGCCGAGATCAATCCTCTCGTTGTTACCGGAGATGGAAACGTTATCGCGCTGGATGCGAAATTAAACTTTGACTCCAACGCTCTGTTCCGTCACAAAGATATTTTGGAACTGCGTGACCTGGATGAAGAGGATGAAAAAGAAATCGAAGCTTCCAAATACGACCTCAGCTACATAGCACTTGATGGCAACATCGGCTGTATGGTCAATGGTGCGGGACTTGCGATGGCGACGATGGACATTATCAAATACTACGGTGGAGACCCCGCCAACTTCCTTGACGTTGGGGGCGGTGCAACAACGGAGAAAGTGACTGAAGCATTTAAGATCATTTTGTCCGATGCCAAAGTAGCTGGAATCTTTGTTAACATCTTCGGTGGCATCATGCGCTGTGATGTTATCGCCAACGGTGTTGTTGAAGCTGCGAAGCAACTTGGCCTGACCAAACCGCTGGTTGTTCGTCTTGAAGGAACTAACGTGGAGCTTGGCAAACGTATTCTGGGCGAATCTGGCCTGAATATTGTTCCTGCCGATTCCATGGCCGATGGTGCACAGAAAATTGTTGCCCTCGTAAAATAAGTTCATTCCTTAGTACCGGAGCTGTCCGGGAATTGAAAAATAACCGTAAGGATGTGAAGCAACGTGAGTATTTTGATTGATAAAAATACAAAAGTCATTACGCAAGGCATTACGGGTTCAACGGGAATGTTCCACACGAAGGGCGCATTGGACTACGGAACCCAGATGGTAGGCGGAGTTACACCGGGTAAAGGCGGAACGAATGTGGATATCACGCTGGAAGACGGTACAGTAGCCAGTCTGCCGGTGTTCAACACTGTGCAGGAAGCGAAGGAAGCTACAGGCGCAACAGCGAGCGTCATTTACGTTCCCCCGGCATTTGCGGCAGATTCCATTATGGAAGCTGTTGATGCAGAGCTGGATCTTGTGATCTGTATTACGGAAGGTATTCCGGTTCTTGACATGATCAAGGTTGACCGTTTCATGGAAGGTAAAGATACCGTCCTGATCGGACCGAACTGTCCAGGTGTCATTACACCGGGCGAATGTAAAATCGGGATCATGCCTGGTTATATCCACATGGCGGGGCACGTTGGCGTTGTTTCCCGTAGTGGAACACTTACGTATGAAGCCGTTCATCAACTGACGACTCGTGGCATTGGACAATCTTCTGCTGTAGGAATCGGGGGAGACCCTGTAAAAGGCTCCGAGTTCATTGATATCCTGAAACGGTTCAATGAAGATCCACAGACTCATGCGGTCATCATGATTGGTGAGATTGGTGGTACGGCTGAAGAGGATGCTGCAGATTGGGTACGTGAGAACATGACCAAACCGGTTGTTGGCTTTATCGGTGGCGTAACAGCGCCTCCAGGCAAACGGATGGGTCATGCTGGCGCTATTATCTCTGGCGGTAAAGGTACAGCCAAAGAGAAGATTGCGAAGCTGGAATCTTGCGGTATCAAAGTAGCACCAACGCCTGCTGAGATGGGCTCGACTTTGGTGAGTGTACTTGAAGAGCGCGGTATTTTGAATTTGTGCACGACACATTAATTCTTTTTCGTTATAATAGAAGAAACGGTTCGGAAATGATTTGTTTCTGCTAGACCGACTATTATGGTTACGGAAAAGGTAAGCAACCTTTTGCCCTTAAACAGGGCGAAGGGTTGCTTTTTTGCGTTTTTTTTTAACGTGAAAAGGGAGAGGAATTGTTTCTCATCTGCGTAAACGCTTGCATTCCGTGATCACTTAACACACAATATGAGGGAAGATACTCTTCCCGCTCTGGGAGGTTTATGGTATGGAAGAACGATGGATCTTGTTTGGGTTGCATGAGATGGAGGGTATTGGCAAGAAAACAATCTCAAAACTGGTTCTGGGACAACATCAATGGTCCGATCTTTTGAATTATGAAGAAGGTGACTGGACTGCGGCAGGTTTGCGCAAAGATCAGGCTGCCCGTTTAGCGAGTCAATTTACGCTCAACTGGATCGAACGTAAAAGAGAACACGTTTACAATCAAGGGATAGAGGTTATTACTTATCTGGATCAGAATTATCCCATATTAATGAAGGAAACCGTTCAGCCTCCCTGGGTAATGTATTGTCGAGGGGATATAAGTTTGCTACACAACTCGTCCATTGCGATGGTGGGAACTCGAATGCCAACCGTGTATGGGCGCAAAGTTGGTGAGAAGCTGGCCGAACAATTATGCAGTGCAGGCCTTACGATCGTGAGCGGGCTTGCCCGCGGTATTGATAGCGTATGTCATGAGGCAGTATTACGTGCTAAGGGAAAAACGATTGCCGTATTCGGAACAGGGATTGATAATATATACCCACCCGAAAATACAAGCCTTGCTGAGCGAATCGCAAAGACGGGTCTGCTTTTGTCGGAATATCCACCAGGTACGAGAGCGCGCCAAGGACTATTTCCGGAACGGAATCGAATCATTGCCGGTCTGACGCTGGGGACATTGGTCGTTGAGGCTGACATTCGCAGTGGTTCGCTCATCACAGCAGATGCTGCTCTTGAAGCAGGCAGGGATGTATTTGCGGTTCCTGGGCCCATCACATCGCCGAAGAGTCGGGGCGCTCACAATCTAATCCGTCAAGGGGCCAAATTGGTCACATGTGCAGCAGATGTTTTGGAAGAGTATCGTTTGGACTTGCCAAATGCAGAACAACTTCCTTACAATAGAGGACGTTCGGCAGAAACACCTGAGCCTTCCGGGCAAGGGATATTCGCTGAGGTTAAGCTCTCTCCAGATGAACAACGTGTGATTTATCTGTTGGAACAGGAGGAGCAATCGTTAGATCAACTGGTTGAACTGCTAGGTTGGGATTTTGGACATTTGCATTCAGTTCTGTTATCTTTAATCATAAAAAAGCAGATTAGCCAATTACCAGGCACCAAATATGCGAGGGTATGACGATGCTACAACCTATGTAGCGTGTGGAAATATATAATTAGCTGAAGTTATCAACCTATGCATAAGCTTACAGAAACAGTTACATGACAGTTTCATGACTGAGAGGAGGATGAACCTATGGCGGATGCACTCGTAATCGTGGAGTCGCCCTCAAAGGCGAAGACGATAGGCAAATATTTAGGCAGCAAGTTCATCGTGAAAGCTTCGATGGGACATGTTCGCGATTTGCCAAAGAGTCAGATCGGCGTTGAGGTGGAGAATGATTTTAATCCGAAATATATTACGATCCGCGGCAAAGGTTCAATTTTGAAAGAACTGAAGGATGCACGGAAGAAAGTGAAAAAAGTGTATCTCGCAGCTGACCCGGATCGCGAAGGCGAGGCTATCGCATGGCATTTGGCCCATGCCCTTGAACTGGACGATACGGCAGATTGCCGGGTTGTATTTAATGAAATTACAAAACAGGCGGTCAAAGATGCGTTCAAAACGCCGCGGAAAATCAATATGGATTTGGTTAATGCGCAGCAGGCAAGACGTATTCTGGATCGACTCGTTGGATATAAAATTAGTCCATTATTATGGAAAAAAGTTAAAAAAGGTTTGTCCGCAGGCCGGGTTCAGTCCGTGGCTGTTAAAATCATTTTAGATCGTGAAAATGAAATCGATGATTTTGAGCCGGAAGAATACTGGAGCATTACCGCCAAACTGACAGCAGACGGCAATCCGTTTGAAGCCAAGTTTAATAAACTGAACGGGGCCAAAACAGAGCTGGGTAGTGAAGCGGAAGTGCAAGCCATTCTGAAACAGATCGAAGGTGCAGACTTTACGATCAAGGAAGTCAAAGAGAAGGAACGGAGTCGGAACCCTTCCGCGCCGTTTACCACGAGTTCTTTGCAACAGGAAGCAGCGCGTAAATTGAATTTCAGAGCTTCCAAGACGATGTCGGTCGCCCAACAACTATATGAAGGTGTAGACCTTGGAAAAGAAGGCACAGTAGGTCTCATCACGTATATGCGTACGGACTCCACACGTATTGCGGCATCTGCACAAGAAGAAGCCAAAGAATACATCGTTGGGAAGTACGGGGAGCCATTTGCACCTGAAACTCCACGAAATTATTCCAAAAAAGCAGCTAATGCTCAGGATGCGCATGAAGCGATTCGTCCAACTTCAATTCTACGTGATCCGGATTCAATCAAGTCATTCATGAGTCGTGATCAGTTCCGGTTGTATAAACTGGTTTGGGAACGTTTTGTAGCGAGCCAGATGTCTTCGGCTATCCTGGATACACTCTCTGTAGATATTGCTGCGGGGGACACGATTTTCCGTGCTGCAGGTTCGAAGGTTCGATTCCAGGGGTTCATGAAGGTGTATGTTGAAGGAAACGACGATGGTACCACCGAAGAAGATCGTCTGCTGCCTCCGCTGAAAAGTGGAGATGTGCTTGAGAAGCAGGAGATTGAGCCAAAACAGCATTTTACACAACCACCGCCACGATATACGGAGGCAAGGTTGGTTAAGACGCTTGAGGAATTGGGTATAGGGCGTCCGAGTACATATGCGCCAACACTGGAGACCATTCAGAAGCGCGGATATGTTGCGATAGAGGAAAAGAAATTCATGCCGACCGAGCTGGGTGAACTGGTCATCGAACAGATGGAAGAGTTTTTCCCAGAAATCCTGAATGTAGAGTTTACAGCAAACATGGAAGGTGATCTTGACCATGTGGAGGAAGGTTCCGAAGATTGGGTTAAAGTACTCGCAGAATTCTACGAATCTTTCGAGAAACGGCTTGAGTTTGCGGAAGAAGAGATGAAAGAAATCGAGATCGAAGACGAAGTATCGGATGAGATCTGTGAGAAGTGCGGCAAACCGCTTGTTTATAAACTCGGACGTTTTGGCAAGTTTCTTGCTTGCTCTGGCTTCCCTGATTGCCGGAATACCAAACCGATTATCAAGGATATTGGCGTAACTTGTCCGAAGTGTAAGGAAGGCCATGTTGTTGAGCGTCGTAGTAAAAAGGGACGTATTTTCTACGGTTGTGACAAGTATCCTGAATGTGATTTTGTCTCATGGGACAGACCTTCAGCCAAACCATGTCCAAGTTGTGGATCGTTAATGATTGAAAAGCGGAACAAAAAGGGAGCTCGATTGCAGTGTACATCATGTGATCATCAGGAGCCGGTGGATGAACCGGATGACGAATCAGCGGATTAGTATATATGGGGGTAAATGATTTTGACGAATGAACAACAAGTAACCGTTATTGGTGCTGGGCTGGCAGGAACAGAAGCTGCCTGGCAGATCGCAAGCCGCGGCGTACGCGTGAAATTATACGAGATGAGACCTGTGGTGAAAACGCCAGCTCATCATACAGATAAATTTGCAGAACTGGTGTGCAGTAACTCGTTGCGTGCCAATGGATTGACGAATGCAGTTGGTGTGTTAAAAGAAGAAATGAGAATGCTCAATTCTCTCGTATTGTCTGCGGCAGACAAGCACGCCGTTCCAGCAGGTGGAGCACTTGCTGTGGACCGGGACGGCTTCTCAGGTGAGATTACTTCTACGCTGCACCAGCATCCGCTCATCGAAGTGGTGAATGAAGAACTAACTTCCCTGCCGGAAGATGGCATCGTTGTTGTTGCAACGGGTCCATTGACTTCACCGGCATTGTCTGAGCAAATTAAGGCACTTATGGGTGAGGAATATTTCTACTTCTATGATGCAGCAGCACCGATCATTGAAAAAGATTCAATTGATATGAACAAGGTGTACCTAGCCTCCCGTTATGATAAGGGTGAAGCAGCATATCTGAACTGTCCGATGACAGAAGAAGAGTTTGATGTCTTCTATGAAGCTCTCATTACAGCTGAGGTTGCTCAATTGAAAGAGTTTGAGAAAGAAATCTACTTTGAAGGCTGCATGCCAATCGAAGTGATGATGAAACGTGGAAAACAGACGGCTCTGTTTGGTCCTATGAAACCAGTAGGTCTGGTTAACCCGCACACAGGGGAGCTGCCACATGCGGTTGTTCAGCTTAGACAGGACAATGCAGCGGGAACGTTGTATAACCTGGTAGGCTTCCAGACACATCTGAAATGGGGAGAACAAAAACGTGTCTTTTCCCTTATTCCTGGACTTGAAAATGCAGAGTTTGTCCGTTATGGCGTAATGCACCGCAATACATTCATTAATTCTCCTAAACTGCTTCTTCCGACGTATCAGTTTAAAGAGCGTCCAAACCTGTTCTTTGCAGGCCAGATGACAGGTGTAGAAGGATATGTGGAATCTGCTGCATCAGGGCTTATTGCCGGCATGAACGCAGCCAAAGCAGCTCTTGGACAGGAACTGGTAGTATTACCGGTAGAAACAACACTTGGCAGTATGGCTCAGTATATTACAACAGCTGACTTCAAACACTTCCAGCCAATGAATGCAAACTTTGGTTTGTTGCCGAAGCTGGAAACGAAAATCCGTAACAAAAAGGAAAAAAATGAAGCTCTTGCACAGCGTGCCCTGGATGGTATCACCAGTTTTGCTGAGGCAGAAGGTCTAACCGTTCCGGAACGCGTATAAATTATTCGTGGGAGGAGGCTGATATCATGGATATGTCATTTCATGCTACAACGATCTGTGCTGTTCGTCATAATGGTAAAGCAGCAATCGCTGGTGATGGTCAGGTGACCATGGGCCAAAGCGTTGTGATGAAGAACACAGCCAAGAAGGTAAGACGATTGTACCGCGGACAGGTTGTTGCCGGGTTTGCCGGTTCTGTGGCGGATGCCATCACCCTCTTTGAGAAGTTCGAAGGCAAGCTGGAGGAGCACCATGGTAACCTGCAGCGTGCTGCCGTAGAGCTTGCCAAGGATTGGCGTCAGGATCGAATCTTGCGTAAGCTTGAGGCATTGTTGATTGTAATGGACAAAACAGGCATGCTGCTCATCTCAGGCGGCGGCGAAATTATTGAGCCCGATGATGACGTTATTGCTATCGGATCAGGTGGGAACTTTGCCTTATCTGCAGCGCGTGCATTGAAACGTCATGCTGTGAACCTGGAAGCGAAGGACATTGCGCGCGAATCGCTTCAGATTGCCTCGGAGCTTTGTGTGTATACGAACAGCAATATTATTGTAGAAGAGTTATAAGTCAAAGAAATCTCCCGTAGTGGAGCATGATTCTGTAATCTGCTCCAGGACGTCTAGGGGATTCTTTGTCCTTATTACGTAAGATAAATTCAGCATACTGGTAGGAGGGAAGCAATATGAATACTCAAGCGCTAACACCGAGACAGATTGTTGCAGAGCTTGACAAGTATATTGTAGGTCAAAAGAAAGCCAAAAAATCGGTAGCGGTAGCCCTTCGTAATCGTTATCGGCGTAGCCTTTTACCTGAGCATACTCAGGATGACATTGTACCTAAAAATATCCTGATGATTGGACCTACCGGTGTGGGTAAAACGGAAATCGCCCGTCGACTTGCTAAACTGGTGGGTGCGCCATTTGTAAAAGTGGAAGCTACCAAGTTCACCGAAGTGGGTTACGTTGGCCGTGACGTTGAATCAATGGTGCGTGATCTGATTGAAACATCACTGCGGATGGTGAAGCTGGAGCGGACTGAAAAAGTGAAGGACAAAGCTGAAGAAGCTGCCAATGAACGAATTGTACATATTCTGGCTCCCTCACAGTCCAAGTCCAAGAATCAACGCAATCCTTTTGAGATGATCTTTGGCAATAATGGTAACAACGTTCAGGAACAGGATGAACCAGAACCGGATACAGGAGTTGCGGAGCGTCGACGCAAGATCAAATTTGATCTGTTGTCCGGCAAGTTGGAGGATGACATCATTGAGATCGATGTGGAAGATACCGCACCTAACATGATGGACATGTTTGCTGGTCAGGGTAATGATCAGATGGGCATGAATATGCAGGAGATGTTTGGCAGCTTGTTACCTCGTCGTACGAAAAAACGTAAGCTCGCCATTAAAGAAGCGCGCAAAGTGTTAATTCAAGAAGAAGCCGGTAAATTGATTGATATGGATGATGTTACTCAAGAGTCCATTCGCCGGGCAGAGCAGACAGGTATCATTTTCATTGATGAAATCGACAAGGTTGCCAGTCAAGGACGCGGTAGCGGTCCGGATGTATCCCGGGAGGGTGTTCAACGGGACATTCTGCCTATCGTTGAAGGTTCAACGGTAATGACGAAGTATGGCCCTGTCAAAACGGATTATATTCTTTTTATGGCAGCAGGCGCATTCCACGTTGCTAAACCCTCTGATCTGATTCCCGAGCTTCAGGGGCGCTTCCCGATTCGTGTGGAACTGAGCAGTCTTACACTGGAGGAGTTTGTATCCATTCTGACTGAGCCGCAAAATGCATTGACCAAGCAGTATGTTGATCTACTGCGCACCGAAAATATTGAGATTGAGTTCTCGGATGATGCTATTCGTGAGATTGCCAAATTGGCTGAATCCGTCAATCAAAATACAGAAAATATAGGTGCCCGCCGCTTGCATACAATCTTGGAAAAGCTTCTGGAGGATTTATCCTTTGAAGCACCTGAGCTTACGCTGGAACGCATGGTGATTACTCCGGAGTATGTACGTGAGAAATTGAATGATATTGCACTTGATCGTGATTTAAGTCAGTATATCCTGTAACATAGGTTTAGTAATGTATTTGTTTAATTAATTGTATCCATGAACGGCATGCACTGGAAAGTAGAGAGCACTTACGAGATCGACGAAGGTCATCATTCCTTAATCGAATCGCAAATGTCATCTTTTCAGAGGCATGTCGTTTATTTTTGCTTATATCTACAGAATTATGATGTTATAACCGATAAAAGATGTGGGGTTGTTATACGGATCGACAAAACCTAGGACTTGTGCCGCATGCATACCAAGTTAAACCCTATCGGAGTGGTGGTTATTCCCCGTTTTTATATCCAGTGATTCCCATTACAAGAAGTTTTCTTATTCCAAGTCTGGTCATCGGTTTAGTTGATAGAATGGTAAATGTTGCGTAAATGCGCAAAAACGGAAATTGTAGAAAAGTTTGAAGCAAGCAATTGTTTTCTGGACATTAAATTATAATGACCCTGCTTAATTGTTAAGAAAGTGTTGGGCAGGGAAAGCGCGAAATCTTAATTCATGGAAGATAACTTGTCAATTGATTAATATACAGCTTCGTATGTATACCTACCATATAGTCTCTAAACCCTTATTGTAACGGTAAAAAATTCTAACATAATCGAGTATGAAATATTAGGAATTCTACATAATTACGGGCGTTATACAGTCATGTCGAGACGCTAAAGGTTTTTTTTATTTAAAAAATGTTTAAGAAGAATCAGGGAGAGTATTAACATACTTTTGATTTGGGACTGATCATTTACGAAAAAATTCATAATTTGCAGAAAATACACAAAAAGGCCCGTCTTTCAGAAAAGATAGGGCTTTTTTCTTATTGTAATATATCCCAAACTCGAAGAAACTTATGTTATACGACAACATCAGTGTTAATTCTACTTAAGTCCTAGAAAACCGTGTAAAAGCGAATGTTTTTGTCGAAAAAACATAAGAATTTTCAAGGGAAAAGATTCAATCTTTTTCCATAACTTCTAAAGAGAGGAGGGAGATTGTGAATCTTTTAAACGATATTAGCTTTAAAAGATTGCAAGGTGCACTCGATGCATCCAACATCAGACAACGAACGATTGCTGACAACATCGCGAATGCCGATACCCCGTATTTCAAGCGCTCGAACGTTTCTTTTGAAGAAATGTTGCAGGGGCAAATGAATGGAGATATGCCTGTTCTTAAAGGTAAAGTAACTGATGCAAGGCATTTTGTCATAGGTCCTTCCTCTTCCGTACCAGCGCCAGTAGTTAATATGGACCAGTCAACGTCCATGAATAACAACGAAAACAATGTCGATATAGACAGAGAAATGAGTCTTCTGGCGGAGAATCAGTTGCGTTACAACGCTTATATCCAGCAAGTGAACGAACAAATTAAAATCATGCGTGTTGGCGTGGAAGGGAGATAACCTAAATTGAACATTAGTAATAGTTTTAGTATCAGTGCATCAGCGCTGACGGCTCAACGCTTGCGGATGGACGTTATATCTTCCAACATTGCGAACGCAGAGACGACGCGCGCGAGCGTATCCAATGGTGAGGCGGTTCCTTACAAACGCAAAATGGTGGTGCTTGAACCGAATAAAACGTCTTTTGGTACCATGCTACAAAATCAGATGCGAGGCAACGGTTCAGGAGATGGCGTCAGGGTCACTGAGATTCGCGAAGATCAGTCACCATTGAAACCTGTCTACGATCCTTCTCATCCAGATGCCAACGCCGAAGGGTATGTATTTATGCCTAACGTGGATATTGCGAAAGAAATGGTCGACATGATCTCAGCTTCACGTTCCTATGAGGCAAACGTAACAGCATTGAATTCAACTAAAGCGATGATTTCTAAAGCTTTGGAGATTGGAAGATAATCTGCTTTGAAATAAAAACAATAAATATATAAACCAGTCATGAAGGGGAGGGACATTAATGATTCAGAACAACATGTTTAGCACTCAGGGGATACAGCCGCTACAGATGAAGAGCGCAACCGAAAGCAAGCCTTCTACACCAGCCGAAACCATTCAGAGCTTCGGTACATACTTACAGAACGCATTAGGGTCCGTCGCTGGACAGGAGACTCAATCGCATGAAATGGCGAATCAATTTTTGGTCGGAAACGCGAACGTGGATCAAGTGATGATTGCTTCTGAACAAGCCTTGTTAAGCCTACAACTCACTACTCAAGTCCGAAACAAAGTGGTCGAAGCATACCAGGAAATTATGCGAACGCAGTTATAAAATAATCTACTTGCGCTCAGGCAATAGCGCTGATCATTACAACAAGCAGCTGCGATGCTGCTCCTGATCGTCGACCTATCGAACGGCTAGGGTTGCGTAAGGACAGACTAAGCAAAGTTTCGGATGGGGTGACAGAGTGAATGAGAGAATCGCCCAGTACAGGGACAAGGGGTCCCAGTATTGGAATAGTTTCAGCAAAAAGCAAAAAGTATTATTTATATCCACCTTCCTGTTTCTGATTTTGGCTGCAGTTGTTCTCACGATGCAATTGTCCAAGACCGAATATGAAGTTGCGTTCACAGATTTGAATGCAAGTGATTCAGCAGGTGTTATCAGTTATCTCGATTCATCTAGTATTCCATACAAATTAAGTTCAGATGGCAAGACGATATCCGTGCCAAGCACGAGTGTTGCGATTGCAAAAGTGAATGTCGGATCTCAAGGGATTATTCAGAATGGTTCACTGGGATATAAGTCATTCGAGGAATCATCATCCCCGATTGGGATGACGGATAAAGAGTTTGATGTAAAGTACAACAATGCGTTAAACGGAGAAGTTGAACAGTTGCTTCAGCGGATGCAAGGGATACAAGATGCTAAAGTGCTGGTCAATATGCCGAAAGATAATATCTTTGCTGGTTTAGAAGAACGGGATAAAGCGTCAGCATCGGTAGCTCTCCAATTTAAACCGGGTTATCACCCAAATCAGGCAGCGGTAGATGGATACTTTAACTTGGTTAAGACCGCAATTCCTAATCTACCTATTGAGAACATCACGATTACCAATACGGATGAAGCAGAACTGATTCCAACTGCCCGAGGTGGTAGTGGCGGGTTGTCTTCTGAAGTTCAAGAAAATATGGCATTGCAGAAGAAGTTTGAAAACGATGTTCGTAATAATGTGAAGCAATTTCTTTCTCAAATTGTAGGCGAAGACAAGGTTAATGTTTTGGTAGCCTCCAAACTTAATTTTGACAAAGAAACACGTAAAGAAAATATCGTCACACCCGTTGATGTAGAGAACATGAAAGGCATCGAGATCAGTGTGCAGGAGATTCAGAAGAGCTACACTGGGGCAAGCAACCCGACAGGTGGTGTTGCTGGTACAGGGCAAGAGGAGGTTCCAGGTTATCCATCAGCTGATGGAGCAGGGAATTCCACATCTGAAGAGTCATCAAGCACGATAAACTACGATGTTAATCGCATAGCCAAGGATATTATTTCCAGTCCTTATACTGTAAAAGACTTAACCATTAACGTTGCAGTTGAACCACCAGATGGGGAAACAGAAATTCAGGGACCGGTTCAAGATGCAATTGAGAACATTTTGGTTAACATTGTTCGCGCTTCATTGGCAGACTCAGGTACTGAAATAAGTGACGCGGATCTGACAAAGAAAGTTTCAGTCATGTCACAAGGTTTCCAGACTGCATCGGCAGCAAATACAGGCTTCCAGTTGTCTTCGACCATGATGTGGGGTGGAGGCGCACTCATAGCGGCATTGATCGCAGCGGTTGTGATTTTGCTAGTACGTCGTCGCCGCAAACAAAACGAAGTAGAAGAAGAAGAGATTCCTCTTCCAATAGCAACAGAGTTCCCGTCCATTACGCTGGACAGTGTAACGAACGAAAGTCAGGTGCGCAAACAATTGGAAAGTTTGGCCAAGAAAAAGCCAGACGAATTCGTCAATCTGTTGCGTACATGGCTTGCTGACGAATAGAGGTGAACGCATTGGCAAAGGCAAGCAGTCAAGGTTTGAGTGGCAGACAAAAAGCAGCAATATTGTTGATTACATTAGGTCCGGAAGTATCGGCACAGATATTCAAACATCTGCGTGATGAGGAGATCGAGCAACTCACGTTGGAGATTGCTAACGTTCGCAAAGTTGATTCTTCCGAGAAGGACATGATCATGGCCGAGTTTCACCAGATCTGTCTGGCACAGGAATATATCTCTCAGGGCGGTATCAATTATGCCAGAGAGATCCTGGAGAAAGCTTTGGGTTCTTCCAAAGCACTTGAAGTTATTAATCGTTTGACGGCTACGTTGCAGGTCAGACCGTTTGACTTTGCACGCAAAGCGGATCCAAATCAAATTTTGAACTTTATTCAGAATGAAAGTCCGCAAACGATCGCGCTGGTTCTGTCTTATCTCCAGTTCGAACAGGCTGCAGCGATTCTGTCATCTTTGCCACAAGAGAAGCAGGCAGATGTCGCTCGCCGCGTGGCGGTTATGGACAGTACTTCGCCAGAAGTTATCTCTCAAGTGGAGCGGGTTCTGGAACAGAAGCTATCTTCTACCGTAACGCAGGATTACACAAATGCGGGTGGTATCGAATCGATCGTTCAGATTCTGAACGGAGTCGATCGTGGTACAGAGCGTACCATTTTGGACTCTCTCGAAATTCAGGATCCAGAGCTTGCTGAGGAAATCAAAAAACGCATGTTCGTATTCGAAGATATCGTCAATGTGGATGATCGTTCGATTCAGCGTATTATTCGCGATATTGACAACGCAGATCTGCAACTCGCACTCAAAGTGGCAAGCGAAGAAGTTCGGGATGCCGTGTTCCGGAACATGTCGAAACGGATGTCCGAGACATTCAAAGAAGAGATGGAGTTCATGGGACCTGTGCGGTTGCGTGATGTTGAGGAAGCTCAAACACGCATCGTAGGAACGATACGCAGATTGGAAGAAGCCGGTGAGATCATTATCGCACGCGGTGGAGGAGATGATATCATTGTCTAATTTGATTAAATCTTTCCAGTATGTACCTGTTGATGACCGCAAAAGACTTGAAAATCATCATCATTATGGTGGTACTGAGGAGTCTGAAACGGAATTAAATGGTGAAAGTGCTGAAGGTTCTGAAGCAGAAACGCTTCAAGCACGCGTGGACGAAGAAACACAACGCCTTACCGCAGAGATGCTGGAAGATGCCAAGGAGTTTGCAGAAAAGCAAGTACGTGAAGCTTCAGAAGAAGCAGAGCGCATGCTTCAAGAAGCCCGTGAACAGATCGATACCTGGTGGCAGGAACAAAGACAACAGGATGAACATTTGACCGAAGCACTTCGTTCACAAGGTTTCCAACAGGGTTTTGAAGAAGGCAAAGTACAGGCTGAACTGGATCTCCAGGTGATGATCGAAAAGATGATGAAGGAAGCTCAGGAAGTGCTTCAGGAAGCTTATGTAGCAAAAGATCAGATTATTCAGGAAGCCGAACCATTTCTTGTTGATCTCGCTTGCGGGATTGCTGAGAAAGTCATTGATAAACAACTTACCATTGAACCCGATCACACGTTGGAACTGATTCGTCAGAGTTTGTCACGTAAACGGGAACAGGGCTTGATCACACTGTGTGTGGCTCCTGATCAATTTACATTTGTACAGGCAGCCCGTGAAGAATTGTCTCTATCCATCGACTCTCAGGCAGAATTACAGATTTTGCCTGATTCGACGGTCAAAGATAAAGGATGTGTTATCCGTTCTTCGTTCGGAAGTGTGGATGCGAGAATTGACACACAGCTTGCTGAGATTAAAAAAGAACTGGTCCGCATAGCACTTGAGGATGAGGAGCGAAAAAATCAACATGAAGGTTCTTAGTTCACAGCGATATATGGAACATTTGCGGCAATTTGATCCCGTGCGCATTAACGGCAAGGTTACTCAGGTCATTGGTCTTATGGTTGAGTCCGAAGGGCCGGATGCAAGTATCGGTGACGTATGTTACATCTACCCTGGTAAGTCCGCCAAGCCTCTCCAGGCTGAAGTCGTTGGGTTTCGAGATAACAAAGTGCTGCTTATGCCACTGGGTGAACTGCAATCCATCGGTCCTGGTTGTGATGTAGTCGGTACGGGGAAGCCGCTCGGCGTTCAGGTAGGCTCTGAATTACTCGGTAAAGTCTTGGACGGACTTGGACAACCGCTAGACGGTTCACTCCTTCCATCCAGAATGCCGATGTACTCTACATCCAATACACCAGTCAATCCAATGGATCGTCCGCGTGTACTTGAAACTATGGGTGTTGGTGTAAGAGCGATCGACGGATTGTTGACCGTAGGTAAGGGACAGCGTGTAGGTATTTTTGCCGGCTCAGGTGTTGGTAAGAGTACATTGATGGGCATGATCGCCCGTAATACAGCGGCAGATGTCAATGTCATCGCGCTTGTAGGTGAGCGTGGACGTGAGGTTCGCGACTTTATTGAACGGGATCTGGGTCCGGAAGGACTGGAACGCTCCGTAGTCATTGTTGCAACATCAGATCAGCCTGCCCTGATTCGGATCAAGGGAGCGGTTATTGCAACCACTATTGCAGAGTATTTCCGGGACCGTGGAATGAATGTGATGCTGATGATGGACTCGGTTACCCGATATGCGATGGCTCAAAGGGAAGTTGGTTTAGCTGTAGGTGAACCTCCGGCAATGAGAGGATATACTCCATCGGTATTTGCGAGTTTGCCCAAATTGCTTGAACGTGCGGGTACAGGGCCTACAGGCTCGATTACTGCTTTTTACACCGTTCTGGTTGACGGGGATGACATGAACGAACCGATCGCCGATGCGGTAAGGGGGATACTGGATGGCCACATTGTGTTAAACCGATCCATTGCGAATAAAGGTCATTTTCCTGCGATCGATGTGTTGGCCAGCATAAGTCGTGTCATGAAGGATATTGCCCCGGAAGAGCAGTTGGAAGCCGTCAATAATATGAAACGTTTGATGGCTGTCTACAAAGAATCAGAAGATTTGATCAATATTGGAGCTTACCAGCGGGGATCAAATGCAGCCATAGATGAATCGATAGACCAGATTGATAGCATATGGAACTTTACAAAGCAGAAAGTCGATGAGAAAGTCACCTTAAGTGAAGTGCAGGAACGTTTGATTCTTGAATTTGCAAGGAGATGAATGGGTAAACGATGAAATTTCGATATCATTTCCAGAAAGTTGTTGACCTGAAGAGTAATGAGAAAACACAGGCAGAGTGGATGTTATCCACAGCGATCGGTAAACTTCAGACGGAGGAAGAGCATCTGATACAACTTCTGAACGATAGAAGTAACCTGGTGGGGATTATCCAATCTGCTACGGAAAATACAGCGTCTGTAAACAGTCTGCAGGAGATGCAGCGTTATGTACATCACCTTGACGAGTGCATTTCACGCAAAAACAGTGATGTTAAACATGCTCAGGTCAATGTGCAACGGAATCAGACCTTTCTAAACGGTAAGATGATTGACGAAAAAGTATGGGTTGGAGCAAGGGACAAGGCGAAAATCAAATTTCAGCAGGAGATGCTCCTTCGGGAACAGAACGATCTGGACGAGATGGCTACTGTACGCTTCGCTGCCAAAGCCGGACGCGCGAATTGATGTGAGCCGGACGCGAAGTTGTCTCGTGAAGGAGGAATGAACGATGGCTGTTAAAGACGATAACGACATGGAAAAAGAGTCGGGAGGCGGTTGGGAAAAATTTCTCATGATCTCAATCCCGATTGTATTCACGGTAGTATTGCTCGGCGTATTGCTTACGCTTTTTAATGTAGATATTCGTAACAATTTATTTGAATTTGCCAACAAGATTCCAGTAGTTAAGGAATGGGTACCTGATCCTGTGCTGGACCCTGAGAAAAAGAAGCTGGAGAAGAGCGAGCAGCAGGTTGAAAGTGCTGAAGCGACAATTGAAAAGCTGAAGTCCCAAGTAACTGCCAAAGAAACAGAGCTCAAGGCAGCACAAGAAGCGACAACAACTGAAGCGAAGAAAGCGACGGACCTTCAGAAGAAGTTGGATGATGCAGAAAAAGCTGCTGAAACCGCTACGGCGGCAACGCCGGAAACGGAATCTGATTATCAGAAGCAAATAAAAGATTTAGCTAAAATGTATGCGGATATGAGCCCGAGCAAAGCTGCACCGATTTTGCAAAACATGACGAATGAGGAAATGGTACTGTTGTTGAATGCCATGCAATCATCTGCTCGGACTAAGGTGCTTGAAAAGATGGACCCGAAAACAGCCGCCGATGTCACCATGATGATGAAGGATGCCAAACCGTCCGGAGATCTTGCACTGGATGCACTGCAGTCCAGATTGAAGAAAGAAACCGAAGCAACATCCACTGCAGCAACAACGACGAGCAAAAACCTGGATAAAAACCAGCTGAGTCAAACATTTGCTTCGATGTCTGCTTCAAGTGGTGCGAAGCTTCTATTGGAAACATACAAGTTAAGTCCTGATAAAACATTGACGATCCTGAATTCAGTAGACGATGCGACACGCTCTCAATTGCTTGAAAACATGTCTTCTGAGGATTCGGTGGAAACTGCAAAGATTTTGAACAGATTAATGGGCAACAGGTAGATCTGATTAGACTGATGGAACCGAGAGGAGGTGAAAATAAATGTCGATCGTATACCAAATGACATCTACAGCATCTGCAAAAGCTGCAGGAACTGGTCAGACGACTGGAGCACAATCAAAAGGTTCAACTTCAGGTGCTGGTGGTGAATTTCTGCAAACTCTTGCACAGTCATTATCCGGAGGATCTACAGAAGGTGATAGTTCAAGCGCTACAGGAAGCTTAACAGCAAATCCACTGGTGTTTTCCTTTGCCCCAAGTGAAGACGGGGAAGAGACCTCAATCGCGGATATACTGAATTCGTTGTTCACGGACTTGGATTCTCTTGACGAAGCTTTGGAAAATGACCCATCTCTACTTGCAGGCTTACAGACTCTGATTCAACAGATGTATACACAACTAAATGATGCTTCTGGTACTAACACAGAAGGTTCTGATGAGTCTTCTGATGGAGCTGGAAGTGCCAATACAGTACCTGTAATTGAACTCTCGCAGCATCCGGCAGCGGTACGTTTTGTTTTACAGGATATGCTTACACAATTAGTAGCTGCAATGAATGAACCAGAGAGTACTGTTGCGAAGAACGCTCCCGAATTTAAGCATTTGCTACAATCTCTGCAGAGTCAGCTTCAAGAGGCTGGAGTGGATACCACTAGCAACAAAGGGTGGACTGAACTGAAATCCATACTGGATACATTGACTGCAGTTAAGGATCAGGCTGTACAAGTCGCTCCAACTACGTCACTTCAAACGACCAAACAGGATTCAGTCGTACCACAAGTTCTTGTTGCGGCAGCCGCAAATGCTGGAATTCAGGTGAAAGGTGACACGGAGGCGACATCTGCTGCAAATGCAGCTTCAGAAGTGGATCACTCAACTATCATTACTGCAGGAGAATTATCCTTGCGTACATCAGGTACAACAGCAGGAAAACCGGCTGAACCTGTCATGCAAACATCACAGTTTGCCAAAGAAATGACACAGTTTGTTGTCAGCAAGCTGGATATTGTACAGCAAAAAGGATTTTCTGAGGCAACCATCTCACTTCGTCCTGAGCATCTAGGGAAACTGGATGTACAAATTACTTTGCAGAACGGGCAATTGGTTGCAAGGTTCATGACAGAGCATACGATGGCCAAAGACATGCTTGAACAACAAATGATGCAGCTCCGTTCTTCACTTCAAGCTCAGGGAATTCAAGTAGAACGACTTGAGGTTACGCAGAACAGTTCAATCGGATCACAGATGTATCAGGATGGAGGACGTCAGCCGGGAAGTAACTCTCAGCAACAGCGTCGTTCGCGTGAGCGTGAGGAACAATCGGATGATGCTATAGCTACAGCAGGCATTCAAGAAGAATTGCGTAATTGGCGTAGCGAGCAAGTCGAAGGAAATGAATTGCAAAGAGATACGTTTAGTGCAAAGGCTTAAATAGAAATGAGGTGAGCAAATGGCTAATGAAATTGTTTCAACCAATAATACCTGGCCGAACTATTCGGCAGCTAATAAAGCAACCACAAGCGCTGCAACAAAAGAATTGGGGAAAGATCAGTTTCTAAAAATCCTGATTACCCAGCTGCAGAACCAAGATCCGATGCAGCCGATGGAGGATAAGGAATTTATCGCTCAAATGGCACAGTTCAGCTCAGTGGAACAACTGGTCAATATTTCGACTCAACTCAAAACGTTGAATCAGTCACTTGGTGCGGTATCCGGCATGATTGGCATGGAGGTAAGTTGGCTTTCTTCTAATAAAGCGGACAACGGAACTCTTCGACAGGGTATTGTGGATTCCATCATTGTAAGAGATAGCGTTCAATACGCGAAAGTGGGCAATGACGAGATTAAGCTGGATGAGATTATTCAGGTGAATTATCCAAAACAGGCAGAAGAGAATCAAACTCCGGTAGATAACGTTCAGAATGTAACCACTGAATCGAACGAGAGCCAGGAAGCTGAATCAGCTGCTGAAACGGGTGATCCAGAAGATAGCGGTAAAACGATATGAGTGATCGCATAACGGTTGGACAATTATATGCAGGCCCGATTACTCCGAATATGCTTCAAAGACCCAAAACGGGAGAAGGCTCAGCTATACCCGAAAAGCCTTTTGCGAAGGTCCTGGAAGATAATCTTCTGAAATTGAGCAATCATGCTGCCAAGCGATTGGAACAGCGTGGTATTGAACTCAAAACGGAGCAAATGGAACAGATTGGTTCTGCTTTGGACAAAGCTGCTGCCAAGGGAGCCAAAGAGTCATTGATTTTGATGCAGGATATGGCTTTTATCGTCAATGTCAAAAATCGTACAGTGGTTACAGCTATGGATAGTGAGAGCATGAAGGATAATGTCTTCACTCAGATTGATAGTGCCGTAATCATTTCTTAACCGGTTGGCCCTTCTCGGGAGCCGGAATGCCGCTGACCGACTGATGCGGTAACCAAATGAAGACTGGGAGGATTTTTTAAAATGATAAAATCAATGTACTCAGGCGTTTCCGGGATGCGGGGTTTTCAAACAAAACTCGACGTAATTGGTAACAATATTGCGAACGTGAACACGGTTGGCTTCAAAGGCAGTCGAGTTATGTTCAAGGATATTATGAGCCAAACTACGGCAGGGGTAACTGCCCCTGGCGATGCAACTGGTGGTGTCAATGCGAAACAAATTGGTCTTGGTGTAACCGTAGGTTCAATTGATACGCTGCATCTGGCGGGAAGTCCAATGACAACGAATAATCCAACAGATCTTCGTATTAATGGAGATGGATTCTTCCTTGTACGTTTGAGTGAAGATCAGGAAATACCCTACCTGACTCGTGCAGGGGATTTTCATGTGGATGCTGCTCGTAACCTTTTGACATCGGATGGATTGTTTGTTCTGGATAACGGTGGTGGAAATATTACTATTCCAGATGACGTCGTTTCCTTCACTATTGGCCAGGATGGAACGATTAACCAGACCATGGCAGACGGAACCATCGAAGCGGGTCCACAGATTGGGATAGGTAAAGTTGTCAATCCGGAGGGCCTTGAGAAAATTGGAGGCAATTTGTACCGTATGACAGCGAACGCGAATCCAGATGGGGCGCTTGAACCATTGACAGCGAACAGTGCTGAGGACGGAACAGGAGCAATCATTGCTGGACAGCTCGAAATGTCAAACGTGGATCTGACTGGTGAATTTACTGAGATGATCGTAGCTCAGCGTGGATTCCAGGCAAACTCACGGATCATTACAACGTCGGATGAAATACTTCAGGAAGTTGTTAACCTGAAACGTTAATAGCTGATTGGTGATTTTTAAAATGTGGAGGAGCTTGCTCCTCCCACTCTGATCGAGGGGGCTTAGCATGATTTCGGTTACGCGGTTAAATGGTTCTCCCATGTGGTTAAATGCGCTGATGGTTGAGATTGTGGAAGAAACGCCGGACACGTATGTTACTCTGGTAACTGGAAAGAGACTGATTGTGCTTGAGAAGGCCGATGAAGTTATTTCCAAAATTAAAGATTACAACCGTGAAATCGGGGTTCAGGCAGCCACTATCAAAGTGCAGCAAACGGAGGAATCCTGATGAAAAAGATGATGCCCTGGCTTGCAACAATGTTGCTGGCAATAACACTCATTGTGGTGGTTGTGTTTGTATTTATGCAAGGACAGAATGGGACTAAGAATGACACACATACTGCTGCGGCTTCTGAAGCTAAGAAGATGACTGCGGATGAGATTGTAGAAGTTTCCTCAGAGCTTGGAGAAATTAAAACCAACTTGGCTGATACAGATCATGTTATTGTCGTTAGCTTCTCATTCAAGTTGGCTGACGTAAAAGCTAAGGAAGATTTTGAGAAGATTAAAGAAATTGTGGTGAAACCGATCATCATTCAGACGCTTGCAGATACGAAGTCTGATGAACTGGCTACAGCAAAGGGTCGGATACTATTTAACGAGAAATTAACTG
Organism: Paenibacillus sp. SZ31; assembly: GCF_012912005.1. Classification (GTDB taxonomy): domain Bacteria; phylum Bacillota; class Bacilli; order Paenibacillales; family Paenibacillaceae; genus Paenibacillus. The sequence continues at coordinate 170,038 of NZ_JABBEA010000001.1, read as the reverse complement.
GTCTTATTAATGAAGCTTTACCAGAGGGTAAGTTGAGTAGTACAAGCTTTTCATCCATTGTGATAGCAACGATGTAAATGAACAGAACATGCTGTAGACCTGTAAGGGGGTGAGAACATGGTGGATGTATTATCACAAAATGAGATTGATGCCCTATTAGCAGCCCTTTCTTCTGGCGAAATGGACGCAGAAGAATTGAAGAAGGAAGATACTCAGAAGAAAATTAGATCGTACGATTTTAAGCGGGCAGTGCGTTTTTCCAAAGACCATATTCGAAGCTTGACTCGTATTCACGAAAACTTTGCACGCTTTCTCACCACTTATTTTTCAGCCCAACTGCGGACGTTCGTTCAAATCAATGTCGTTCAGGTCGAACAGTTGCCTTATGATGAGTTTATCCGTTCTATTCCTAAGATGACGATATTGAACATTTTTGAAGCGGAGCCACTACAGGGACGAATGGTAATGGAAGTTCATCCGAACGTGGGATATGCGATGTTGGATCGCCTGCTTGGTGGAACCGGAAGTGCTCCGACCAAGATCGCATCGATGACGGAGATTGAGACGACCATCATGGAGCGGATATTCAGCCGTGCATTTGAAAGTTTGCAGGAAGCATGGAAGACCGTGTTGGATATTTCCCCAAGGATGGAAGCGCTGGAGACCAACCCGCAATTTATGCAGATTGTATCTCCCAATGAGACGATTGCTCTGATCTCGCTCAGTACCAAAATTGGTGACACGACAGGCATGATCAATCTATGTATTCCGCATGTCGTTCTTGAACCTATTATGTCACGGTTGTCAACTCATCAGTGGTTTGTTTCGGAGAAGAAAACGAGAGCTCCGGAGGAGTATGATGCTCTAAGAGAGCGCGTGAACAAAGCCAAGTTACCCATCGTTGCAGAATTGGGAGAATCCAGAATTTCAATTGCAGAATTTTTGGGTCTGTCTGTTGGTGATGTCATTACGTTGAACAAACCAGTTGATGAGGGACTTTCCATTAAAGTGGGTGACAAACTGAAATACATGGGCAGTCCGGGAACAATAAAGGACCGTGTGGCTGTGCAAATAGACGAGATTGTCACCGAAGGAGTTGAAGAATTTGACGAGTAAGGATTATTTATCCCAAGAAGAAATCGATGCTTTGCTCAGGCAATCCGAATCAATAAACAGCTCGGAACCTGCTGAGAAGACGGTTGATGATTATTTGACCGAGCTGGAGCAGGACGCCTTGGGGGAGATTGGTAACATTACATTTGGTAGCGCGGCAACAGCTTTGTCCACGCTATTGGGCCTAAAAGTAGATATTACAACACCTAAGGTTTCCATCATTAGTCGAACGCAGTTTGAAGAAGCTTTTCCTAAACCACATGTTGCCGTTCATGTGAATTACGTGGATGGATTCGAAGGCATTAACTCACTTGTCATTAAGAAGAGAGATGCTCAAGTCATCGCTGATTTGATGTTGGGTGGCGAAGGAAATCCGGCTGATGAAGAACTGAATGAAATCCATATTAGTGCCGTACAGGAAGCTATGAATCAGATGATGGGTTCCTCTGCAACCTCAATGTCAACGATCTTCAACCGTTTTGTGAATATTTCTCCTCCTGGGATCGATATTCTCAATTTGGAGAGTGGTGAGGGTGTTAGTAATCTTCCTGAAGATGAGACCCTGATTCAAGTTTCATTTCGTCTATTAATAGGGGATCTGATCGATTCCAATCTGATGCAGTTGCTTCCAGTACATTTTGCCAAAAACATGGTAGACATGCTGATTGGAGGCGCTCAGGAGTCAACTGCAAGCGCACCAGCAACACCGACACCTGAACCAGCACCAGCAGCTGTAGCAGCAACGCCACCACCGGTTGCGGAGCAACCACCCGTTCAGCACCAGCAGCCTCCACAGGCTCCACAACAGCCTGCTCAGGACTATAACGGATACGGACAGGCTCCAATGGGTATGCCGCAAGGAATGCCGCCACAGCAGCCTTATGGTATGCCACCGCAGCAACCTTATGGTGCACCTCAACATTATGGTGGAATGCCAAACAGGAATGTTAACGTACAGCCAGTTCAATTCGCTAATTTGCAAAATGGGGCGTATGGTCAGGTTGACGAAAACAATTTGAATTTATTGATGGACATTCCCCTTAAAGTCACCGTAGAATTAGGAAGGACCCAGAAGCAAATTAAAGATATTTTGGAACTGTCACAGGGTTCGATTGTCGAACTGGATAAGTTAGCCGGTGAACCTGTCGATATTTTGGTGAATAACAAACTGATCGCCAAGGGAGAAGTTGTCGTTATTGACGAAAACTTTGGTGTTCGTGTTATAGATATCGTTAGCCAATGGGACCGAATTCAGAAATTACAATAAGCACAATTTAGGGAGGACTTGAATCAAGATGGCAAACCGAATTTTAGTCGTAGACGACGCTGCATTTATGAGAATGATGATCCGGGACATTTTGTCCAAAAATGGATATGAGGTTGTTGGTGAGGCACAAGATGGCTCACAAGCAATTGAGAAATTTAAAGAGCTTCGTCCGGATCTGATCACAATGGATATCACGATGCCTGAGATGGACGGCATTGCAGCTTTGAAAGAAATCAAGAAGATTGATGCTAACGCAAAAGTGATTATGTGCTCTGCGATGGGTCAACAAGCGATGGTAATCGACGCTATTCAAGCAGGTGCCAAAGACTTTATCGTTAAACCTTTCCAATCTGACCGGGTTATCGAAGCTATTAGCAAGACACTGGGCGTTTAAGAGACATGATGATGGCTCAGGGTGATATTCCAGGAGGAGCTGGCGTGGGAAGCAATTATTATTTACAGCTTGTATGGGTGATTGTTGTCCTGGCCGTCATCCTGGCCCTTATTGTTTATCTGATCCGTTTTTTAAACAAACGGAATCAGCAAATGTTCCGGCACGGCACAATTCGTACCCTTGGCGGGGTCGGACTGGGGCAAAACAAGTCGTTACAAATTATGGAAATTGGTGGAAGTGTATATCTGCTTGGTGTAGGTGAAGACATCCAGTTGATAGATAAGATTTCGGATTTGGAAGAGGCGAAAAGGATCATTGATTCATTCGAACGAGATGCCGCTGCACAACAAGGGAATCTCTCGCCTCTCATTGCCAAGCTCACAAAACGCTTCCGTAAAGATGAACCGCCGCGGGAAATGGAACTGGAGGACACAACTTCTTTTCACGAAATGTTTGAATCCAAACTTCGGCAGATGCCTAACCGTAAAGAGAAGATGGAGAAGCTCCTGGATAAAGACAATACTACAGATCGGTCGAGGGATTCATGAAGAAAAAGATTTGGTTAGCGTGTTGTTTGATGGGACTTATCAGTCTGGCATCTGTCACGGTTGCCTTTGCCGAACCGATTCCGAATATTGATATTCAAATCGGAAACGGTGACGGAGGGACACCAAGCACGAGTTCACTGTCCATTATTTTATTAATTACGGTGCTTAGCATTGCACCAGCAATGCTTGTACTGATGACCAGTTTTACTCGGATTGTGATTGTGCTCGGTTTTGTACGTACATCGTTGGGCACACAACAAATGCCACCCAATCAGGTGCTGGTTGGTTTGGCGCTATTTCTGACACTTTTCATTATGTCGCCGACGTTGTCTTCCATAAATCAGGTAGCGCTTCAGCCCTATCTCCAGGGAGATCTTACGCAAACCGAGGCACTTGAAAAAGCAGCGGATCCCATAAAAAAATTTATGTTTACTCACACCAGAGAAAAAGATCTGTTGCTGTTTATGAAATACAATCAGACTGAACAGCCAAATACCTACCAGGATATTCCAATTACTGTTATGGTGCCGGCATATGTAATCAGTGAGTTGAAGACAGCGTTCCAGATGGGGTTTATGATTTTCATTCCGTTTCTGGTTATAGATATTGTTGTCGCGAGTACACTCATGGCAATGGGGATGATGATGCTTCCGCCAGTCATGATCTCATTACCTTTCAAAATACTGCTCTTTGTCCTTGTGGACGGGTGGTATCTGGTAGTCAAGTCACTGTTGCTGAGTTTTAATACTTGAGCCGGAAGGTTAAAGGAGGACGGTCATGACTTCGGAATTTATTATCGGTCTGGCCGGGAAAGCGGTATATACGTCATTGCTGGCCAGCGCACCCATGCTTATACTTGCTCTGGTTGTAGGACTTGCAATCAGTATTTTCCAAGCGACAACTCAGATTCAGGAACAAACATTGGCTTTTGTACCCAAAATTATTGCTGTGCTTCTGGCAATACTTGTGTTCGGACCTTGGATCTTGAATATATTGCTTGATTTCACGTATAACATTCTTGACAATCTCTACAGATATATAGGGTAGGCTTTAGCAGATGGAGACATTATTGCAAAGTTTCCCTGTCGCTCTGCTTATGTTTTGTCGAATCACATCATTTTTTGTAACTGCGCCGGTCTTTTCAGCTCGAAATGTGCCGACTTCAGTTAAAATTGGTATCTCTGCATTTGTCACATTGTCTGTCTATCTGATTTATGGAATAGATCAGACCGTACCCACAGACATGAGCTACGTTCTGTTGATCATCAGAGAGATTCTCATTGGCCTGCTTTTAGGTTTTGTGGCTTATCTGTTAATGACGGCTGTACAGACTGCAGGAACTTTTATCGATCTTCAGATCGGATTTGGTATGGCTAATGTATTTGATCCAATGACAGGCGCTTCAGCACCGCTTACGGGTAACTTGAAGTATGCATTTGCTATGCTTCTGTTTCTGACGATGAATGGCCACCATTATTTACTGGATGCGATAGTTTACAGTTACCGATGGGTTCCGTTATCAAATGTATTTTTCCTACGGTTGGCAGATGGAAGTATTGCAGAATTTTTGATTCGGACATTAGGTCAATCATTCATGTTGGCTTTTCAGATGTCGGCTCCAATTGTAGTGGCGTTGTTTTTGACGGATGTAGGATTGGGGTTTTTGGCCAAAACCGCTCCTCAATTTAATGTGTTCGCAGTCGGATTGCCACTTAAGTTACTTGTTGGTCTTGCTATTTTGCTTTTGCTGGTTCCCAGTTTCTCCTTTATATTTAGTCAATTGTTCGAGGCAATATTCAGATCCATGGAAAAATTGCTTGGAACCATTGGACAAAGGCCGGGCTGAGTGAAACGGAGGATAAGACTCGGATGAAACTTCAACTCGACCTCCAGTTGTTTTCAGGGGAGAAGACGGAGAAAGCTACCCCGAAAAAGAGACAGGATGCACGTAAAAAAGGACAGGTTGTCAAAAGTCCGGAGATATCCGGTGCTTCGATTCTCCTGTTCTCGTTTTTGATCTTGACAGTCTTCGGTGATTTTTACAAGGAACGTACAGTTCGACTGTTTACAGATATTTTTATCAACCGGCTGAACATGAATATCAACAGTGAAAATGTAATGATACTTATGATGCGTTATGGCATTGAAGTGATGTTACTGCTTGCTCCGGTATTGTTGGGTGCGGTTCTAGTTGCTTTAATCGTTAACTACATGCAGGTTGGTTTTCTGCTCGTGGGCGAAGGATTGAAGCCGAAACTGGAGAAGTTGGATCCGATTAAAGGATTCAAAAATATTTTCTCTATGCGCTCTGTGGTCGAATTTGCGAAGTCCATTTTGAAAATGTCCATCATCGGTTATCTTGTTTACAGCACAATTATAAGCTACCAATCCGATATTGCCTCACTTTCTCACTTTTCATTGGATGCTATTTTACAATTTGCTGCATCTATCACGTTAAGTCTGGGTGTTAAGATTGCTGTTGCACTTATGGTACTTGCAATATTCGATTACATGTACCAAAAGTATGATAATGAGAAAAAACTCCGTATGTCCAAGCAAGATATCAAGGACGAGTATAAGAAAATGGAAGGGGACCCGCTGATCAAAGGTAAAATCCGGGAACGCCAGCGTCGTATGGCTATGCAGCGTATGATGCAGGAAGTGCCGAATGCGGATGTAATCATCACGAACCCGACCCACTTTGCCGTTGCGTTAAAGTATGAAGGATCTGAGATGGAGGCACCGCAGATTATTGCCAAAGGTCAGGACTATGTCGCCTTACGTATTAAGGAAATAGCCAAAGAGCACGGTGTTATTACAATGGAAAACAAGCCGCTGGCACGGGCATTGTTCCAGAGAGCCGAGATTGGTGACGCCATACCGGCCGATTTGTTTCAAGCGGTAGCCGAAGTGCTGGCTTATGTATATAAACTAAAGGGCAGAACGAAATAAAAGGGGATCGGAGGCCGTACATTCATTGAAAACAAAAGATTTAGCTGTCCTTGCGGGTATTATCGGCATTGTGTTGATGATGATTCTCCCGATCCCAATCTGGCTATTGGATATGCTGCTCGTCGTCAATATTTCAATTGCACTGATGATACTCCTTGTTGCGATGAACAGCAAAGAAGCGTTGCAGTTTTCTATTTTTCCAGCTTTACTGCTAATCACTACTCTATTCCGACTTGCATTAAACATTTCGACAACCAAGCTGATCCTTGGTGAAGGGGATGCTGGAGCCGTTGTTGCTACCTTTGGTAGCTGGATTGCCGGAGGGCAAATTGCGATTGGTTTTGTTGTGTTCCTGATCCTGGTTGTCGTTCAGTTTATCGTTATTACCAAGGGTTCGGAGCGTGTAGCTGAAGTTGCTGCCCGATTCACCCTCGATGCGATGCCAGGTAAACAAATGAGTATTGATGCGGATCTGAATGCGGGTCTGATCAACGAGCAACAAGCTCGTGAGCGTCGTTCCAAAATTGAACGCGAAGCTGATTTCTATGGAGCGATGGATGGAGCAAGTAAGTTTGTAAAAGGAGACGCAATTGCAAGTATTATCATCCTCCTGATTAATCTGATTGGTGGATTCATCATCGGGATGACTGTGCATGGTCTTGATTTTGCTGAGTCACTTGCGACGTACTCCGTTCTAACTATAGGAGATGGATTGGTCAGCCAGATTCCTGCCCTTCTTATTTCAACGGCAGCAGGTCTCATCGTTACAAGAGCATCATCTGAAGGAAACTTGGCAGAGGATATTACGGGGCAACTGTTTACATATCCAATACTCATTTATATTGTAGCTTTCGTTATTGCCATGCTCGGTTTCTTCACACCTATTCATATTATTACCACACTTCCGTTGGCAGGCGTGCTGGCATTTGCCGCATGGCGCATGCAGAATAATTTGAATTTGAAACAGGAAGCGGAAGAACAGCTGGAAGAAGAACAGCAGATTGAAGAGGTCAGAAGTCCTGAAAGTGTAATTAATCTGCTTCAGGTTGACCCTATTGAGTTTGAATTTGGTTATGGTTTAATCCCACTGGCTGATAATCAGCAGGGCGGGGACTTATTGGATCGGATCATTATGATTCGGAGGCAGTGTGCTCTTGAACTGGGGTTGGTTGTTCCGGTCATACGGATACGAGATAATATCCAGCTCAGACCTAATGAGTATGTTATCAAAATCAAGGGGAACGTGGTAGGCGGCGGAGAACTGTTGTTGAATCACTACCTTGCCATGAGTCCAGGCTATGATGAGGAGTCCGTGACAGGTATTGAAACGACAGAGCCTGCTTTTGGACTTCCGGCACTGTGGATTGATGAAGTAACCAAAGACAGAGCGGAACTTGCAGGGTATACGGTTGTAGATCCGCCATCTGTTGTGGCGACACATCTGACGGAATTGATTAAGAAACATGCGCATGAGTTACTTGGAAGACAAGAGACGAAAGCGCTTGTGGATAATCTCAGAGAGAACTATTCTGCATTGGTGGATGAACTGATTCCTTCCCTACTTTCCATTGGTGATGTGCAGAAAGTGCTTGCCAAGTTATTGCGTGAGAAAATATCTATTCGTGATATGGTTACCATCTTCGAGACACTGGCTGACTATGGTACGTATACGAAGGACCCGGATGTCCTGACTGAATACGTCAGACAATCCCTCTCACGTCAGATTACTCAGCAGTTTTCACAGAAAGGCGAGACGCTTCGAGTGATCACGGTGGGACCTGGTCTTGAGAAGAAAATTGCTGAAAGTGTGCAACAATCCGATCAAGGCAGCTATCTTGCGTTAGACCCTGTTTCTACACAAAGTGTATATCAGAAGCTGAGTGAACAAGTGAACCGTTTGATTCAATCAGGTCAACAACCTGTTGTATTAACTTCTCCAACCATTCGGATGTATCTGCGTCAGGTTATTGAACGTACTATGCAGGACATTCCTGTGCTTTCCTACAGCGAGTTGGAGCCGAATGTTGAAATTCAAAGTATCGGGGTGGTGAACTTATGAGAGTAAAACAATACGTTGTTGAGACCATGCCCGAAGCTATGCTTCAAATTCGCAAAGACCTGGGAAGTGATGCCGTCATTCTGTCCACTAAAGAGATTAAGGTGGGCGGTGTGATGGGAATGTTTCGCAAGAAACGGATCGAAGTTGTAGCTGCAGTGGATAAGGAAGAAAACAAGCAAACGACGAAGCCAGCACAAAATCAATTCACACCTGTACCTCGTGCGTTTGTACCTGAGGCCTATCGCCAAACAGCTCGTTCGTTTGTTGCTGCTTCTGATGAGTCGGCTACAACGAATACAGCTGATCAAAGTGCTCAGGAAAAATCTGCGGCTGCGTCGTCTATGTTTGAATCGAGTAATATCGGTTCAGACATAGATAGTAGCTTAGGTTCTTCGAGCACGGATCATAAACCGCGACCGCAAGGGGCGGATTTTTCGGGTTCAACAACTGCCACGAAGCATGCGGGCTCAGACCTGCAGCAGGATAAGTTGATGACTGAATTGCAGGATCTTAAACAGATGGTGACCAAGCTTTCAAAGCAAGGTACTTCTGCGGACCCTGTGCCAGAGGAACTGTATACGATCCGAGAGCGTTTGACAGAACAAGAGGTTTGGCCTGAAGTATGGGAATCCTGGTTCGATTCGATACAAGCAAAATGGTCTGAGAATGGATTGAATGAACAGGATGTAGAACAAGCGGTAAAACTTGAGGTCATGCACTTTTTGGAAGAACGTATTGATGAAGGCATTCTTCCTACCACTCGAATCGTCTATGTAGCTGGCCCAACCGGTGTAGGGAAAACGACGACAATTGCGAAATTAGCCGCTGAACAAATGTTCAAAAAACAGCGTAAAGTTGGATTCATTACATCTGACACGTATCGGATCTCAGCGGTAGAACAGCTTAGAACGTATGCTTCTATACTAAATGTTCCACTTGAGGTGGTACAATCGCCCGGTGATACACAACGTGCAATCTCTCGTTTAGAGCATTGTGACTTGATCTTTATGGACACAGCAGGTAGAAACTACAGAAATGAATTACTTGTCTCGGAACTGCAAAGTTTGCTTGCTCCTGTCGAGAATAGTGAAACCTTTTTGGTCATGAGCATGACTTCCAAAAGTGCTGATATGGTTCAGATTACAGAACATTTCAGCAAATATGGCCTGGATAAGGTGATTTTCACCAAAATGGATGAGACTGGGAGTTGCGGTCCGCTATTTAACCTGCTACATCGTTTTCCACTCAAGCTTGCATATGTGGCAAATGGACAAAATGTTCCAGACGATTTGTTGAAGCCGGATGCAGATTCGTTGTCTAAACAGTTGCTGGGAGAATGGACACAATGAAGGATCAGGCAGCTTCACTTCGAAGTATGGTGTCGGAGCCATTGGAAATGGAAGGCATTGAACGAGCTAACCGTTCCTCTAAAATCATTACTGTGGCCAGTGGTAAGGGAGGTGTTGGGAAATCCAATTTTACACTAAACTTTGCACTGGCATTACAGGCTTTAGGGAAAAAGGTACTTGTGTTTGATGCTGATATTGGAATGGCTAATATCGATGTTCTTATGGGTACGTCTTCATCCTATAATCTTTACCACCTGTTGTACCGACAAAAATCCATAAGGGAGATCATACAACTTGGTGCCAGCGGCTTGCCTTACATTGCTGGAGGGTCAGGCATGAAAGAGTTGTTTTCATTGTCTGACCGTGATCTGGAGTTCTTCGCCAGTCAAGTGGAGGATATTGCCCAGGAAATGGACTATGTCATTTTCGATACAGGGGCAGGTCTTTCCAGAGAGAATATGACGTTTATCGGTGCTGCCGATGAATGCCTGATTATAACCACACCTGAACCGACTTCAATAACCGATGCTTACGCTTTAGTCAAAGTTATGCACGGCCAGGAAAATGCTACACCCTTTCGGATGATCGTTAACCGGGTGGAAGACGAACGGGAAGCGGAACGGGTGGCAGATAAAATAGCTGGAGTAGCAAGGCGGTTTTTGCAGACGGATATTCCGCTACTTGGGTATATATCAGAAGACGCCCAGGTAGTCAAGGCGGTTAAAAGACAAATGCCCTATAGTCTGGCGTATCCCAATGCCAAAGCCTCCAAAGATATAGAGAAACTTGCTCTTCGTTATTTGGCTGTACCTGCAACTCCGGAATCCGGAACCTTGACAGGAATCAGGGGATTTATGAATAAGTGGCTTAAACGTACAACATGATTTCTGAATAAAGGAAACAGGGGTGACACAACATGGCGGTGTATCAAGTATTGGTTGTCGATGATTCCGCTTTTATGCGTAAGATTGTTACGGATTTAATTGAAGCGGATTCGGAATTCAAGGTAACGGCAACGGCATCAAACGGTAGGGAAGCGATTCAAAAATCGCTAGAATTGAAACCTGATATTATCACAATGGACGTTGAGATGCCCGAAATGAATGGGTTGGACGCATTAAAATCAATTATGAAGGAATCCTTCGTTCCTGTGATTATGCTATCTGGTATCAATGAACAAGGCATGAAAGAAACCATTATGGCGCTTGAAGCAGGGGCATTTGACTTCATTCGCAAACCATCCATTGTACATGACCAGGATATCGCTCAAGTCGGCAAAGCCTTGGTTGAACGCATGCGTGCTGCGATGAATGAGATCAAACGAAAAGCTGATCGTGATTTATCCATGAAAAATAGAGACATGTTGCGAGGAACAGTAGCTCCCCCGACTCAGCCAGTGCAGAAAGAAATGCCAGCCAGGGATCGAGCGGAGCCTGTGAAAAAAACGATCGAACCTGCTCAGACAAGTCAACGCTCTATACAAGAGCGAACTGAAGTCTTTCAGGCCAAATCAAAGAAACCAATTGCGCCAGTATCACCTTCGAAACCAGGCCGCGTAGAGAATAGAACGGAGCCTTTACCGAAGTCAGAGCGTAACTCGGGGACAAATGCAGAAAAAGCAGTGAGGTCAGCTAATCCAGTACAGACTCCTAAGGAAATTCGACTACCTAATGCAGCTCGAGTGGCAGCTGATCAAATAGCAGCAACTTCTGCCTCTGCAAAAACCAAGGATTTAACCAAGTCTAATCTTGTTCCAAAAGGTGCAGGGGGCCCAGAAGGGCTATTCAACAAGCTTGTGGCGATAGGTTGTTCTACGGGTGGGCCTAGAGCTCTCAAGACATTGCTCGAGCAGTTGCCTGCTGATTTGCCAGCACCGGTCATTATTGTGCAGCATATGCCGCCCAATTTCACCCGTTCTCTGGCTCAACGATTGAATACGTTCAGTCCACTGCATGTTGTTGAAGCTGAAGAGGGCATGGTTCTGAAAAAAGGGACCGCCTATATAGCACCCGGCGGATTCCATGTGAAAGTTAACAAAACAGCGGACGGGAAGTTTATCGTGAAGTTGACTGAAGATCAACCAGTGAATGGACATAGACCTTCAGTGGATACGATGTTTGAGTCGCTTCTGCCGTTTACATCTTTACAAAGGCATCTTGTTTTGCTGACAGGAATGGGCAGTGATGGAGCACGTATGATGAAGAGATTATACGAAGCAGGAGTTACATCAACCTTTGCCGAGAATGAAGAAACATGTGTTGTATATGGTATGCCGCGTTCTGCTGTAGAGCTGCAATGCGTTCGACATCTTCTGCCACTGCAGGAGATTGCGTCTAAACTTGTTCAAGCAGTGAAATAACGGAGTGTAACTCACGGAGGAGGTGCCTCACAATGGACATGAACCAATATTTATCTATGTTTATTGATGAGTCTAATGATCATCTGCAATCCCTTAACGAAAACATGCTTCAACTTGAAGGCAATCCGGAAGATCTGGGAATAGTTCAGGTCATTTTCCGTTCTGCTCATACCCTGAAGGGTATGGCGGCAACAATGGGCTTCGAAGATTTGGCATCATTGACACATAAAATGGAAAATGTGCTGGACCTGGTGCGTAATGAGAAGTTGAAAATGCAAGATTTCATTTTTGATACCATGTTCAAGAGTCTGGATGCTTTGGAAACTATGGTTCAGGATATTACCGAAGGTGGACAAGGTAAAGCGGATGTGTCCGCTATCGTAGCTTCACTTCAGGCAATTGAAAATGGTGAAATGACAAGCGGAGATGCGCCTGCAACTGAAAAAAACAAATCGGCTAACGCTTCAATTGCGTCGGCTGTGGAGCTGGATGAATTCCAATATTCAGTGCTGGATCAGTCGATTGCTGAAGGTCACCGTGTATTTTATGTAGATGTGCTTGTAAGTGAGCATAGCCAGTTAAAAGGTGTTCGGGCTTATATGGTCTTTGATATGCTCGAGCGTTCAGGTGAAGTCGTAAAGGCTTACCCATCCGTTCAGGATATTGAGCAGGAGAAGTTTGAGCGCAGTTTCTCGTTGTATTACATAACAACTAAAGAGGCGCACGAACTGGAAGAAGGCATCATGAGTATCTCTGAAATTGAAAGTGCGAAGCTGATCCAATTGGATCAGGAGACTCTTCAGCAGATGGCTAATCAGGTCGCAGCCACAGTTGAAGCACCAACCGCACCGACTATTGTAGCTGAGGTTGCTTCACCAGATAAGAATTCTGCATCCAATGAAGAAGCCAAGACGGCACCAGCCAAAACAGCTGCGCCGAAACAAGCTGCGGCACCTTCACGTACCATTCGTGTCGATATTGAACGCCTCGATGTATTGATGAACTTGTTCAGTGAATTGTTGATTGACCGTTCCCGTCTGGAGCAACTGGCCAGTGAGACAGGTAACAATGATTTATCCGATACGGTAGCACATTTAAGCAGAGTAAGCACGGATTTGCAAAACATTGTATTGAAATTGCGGATGGTTCCGGTAGATACCGTATTTAATCGATTCCCGCGTATGATCCGTGATTTGGCTAAGACACTTGATAAAAAAATTGATCTGGTCATTACAGGTGCTGAGACGGAACTGGATCGTACGGTAATTGATGAGATTGGTGATCCCCTTGTGCATTTGCTGCGTAATGCGGTTGACCATGGTGTTGAATCCATTGCAGAGCGTGTAGCTGCAGGTAAACCAGAGATGGGTACAGTAAACCTGCGCGCCTTCCACAGTGGAAATCACGTATTTATCGAGATTGAAGATGATGGTAAAGGAATATATCGCGACAAGCTTCTGAAAACCGCAATCAAACGTGGAGTTGTAACTGAAGAACAAGGTGCCAAGATGAGCGACGATGAAGTGAATCAACTGCTGTTCGCACCTGGTTTTAGTACTGCGGATGTTATTTCAGATATCTCCGGCAGAGGCGTTGGTTTAGATGTAGTAAAATCAAAAATCACTTCGCTTGGCGGTAATGTAACGATTCATTCGACTCCAGGCAAAGGGACGAACTTCTCTGTTCAACTTCCGTTGACTCTTTCCATTATCGCTGCAATGCTTGTACGACTTGGTTCAGAGAAATACGCTGTTCCATTGTCCTCCATTGTTGAGACAGCGATTGTACAGCGTGAGCAGGTTCGCAATATTCACGGCAATAAAATGATCACGTTCCGTGAGTCACTGATTCCATACTTGTCCTTGAGCGAAGTGTTCTCCGTACCGGATTTCAATGATGCTGATGAGCAGGAAACAGAAATTGTCGTAATTCGCAAAGGTGACCGTCTTGCAGCCGTAGCTGTTGAGGAATTTATTGGACAAAGTGAGATTGTTCTCAAATCAATGGGAACGTATTTGCCTGCTATTGAAGGAATCTCTGGAGCAACCATACTCGGAGATGGACAAGTAGCCCTGATTCTTGATCCTAATGCATTTATTAAATAAGCATATAGCTAAGTCTTACATTTAATAGGGAGGTTTTTTACATGGAAGAAGAGTTGAAAGTCATCGTCTTTAAATTGGGTACCGAAGAGTATGGTATTGAGGTAGACAAGGTTCAGACGATTGAGCGCATGATGCCAATTACCCGTGTTCCCAAGACACTTTCCTTTGTAAAAGGAGTAATTAATCTACGTGGTGTTGTAATCCCGGTCATTGATCTACGCGGTCGTTTCTCCCTTCCGGAATCGGAGTATACGGACCAGACTCGTATTGTTATCGTAGGTGTAGACGACATGCAAGTTGGCTTTATCGTAGATTCTGCCAATGATGTTATTGATATCAAGAGCAGTGCGATCGATAGTCCACCAGAAGTGGTTGGCGGCGTCAAAGCGAGATATCTGCGTGGTGTGGCCAAATTGGAGGATTCACGCTTGCTGATTATGCTTAACCTGAACGAAGTATTAAATAAAAGCGAGATTGTACAGCTGGAAAGTGTTGAGGGCTAGTACCGTGGAAATGTTCAACCGATTTGAGGTATTCCAGATGGATGTGCTCAAAGAGGTCGGTAACATTGGAGCAGGCAACGCCGCAACGGCGTTGTCTCAACTCCTCAACAGACCGATTGACATGGGTGTACCTACAGTACAAATGCTCCCGTTTGAAGAAGTTGCTGAAAAAGTGGGCGGAGATGAACGCATCGTTGTTACCGTATTTCTTCGTGTAGAAGGGGAAGCACCGGGAAATCTTTTCTTTATGATGACACCAGAGGCTGCTAAAATGTTGTTGAATAGACTTGCTGGATTTGATTTGAAAGAAGGACTCGCTTTCACAGATATGGAGCAATCAGCCCTTTCCGAAATTGGAAATATTTTGGCTGGATCATATCTTTCTTCTTTGGCAGATTTCACGAAGTTGTCCATGTATCCAACCGTTCCTGGACTTGCTATTGATATGGCGGGTGCCATTCTGAGCTATGGCTTGCTGCAATTCGGCGAGATGGGTGACGATGCATTGTTGATTGACACATCTTTCTTTGAAGGTGAAGATCAGGTTGAGGGTCAGTTTTTCCTGATTCCAGATCCGCCATCATTTGCAAAGATATTTGAATCGCTAGGGGTGCCACTGAGCCATGATTGAGGACAAAAGCGTCGTTAAAGTCGGTATGGCGGATTTAAACATCGCTCATCTTCCTGGCGTAATCCGTACGACTGGCCTGGGCTCGTGTGTGGGATTAACAATGTATGACCCACATTTGAAACTGGCTGGAATGGCGCATGTCATGCTTCCTACTTCCGAGATTGCCCGTGAAGGGAAACTGAACACAGCCAAATATGCGGATACGGCGTTGCCTGAGCTTTTGGAAAAAATGATAAAATTAGGCGCTGCTCGCTCTCGTATCGTTTCTAAAATGGCTGGAGGCTCTCAGATGTTTGCCTTTGCCGGTGCTGGGGATACGATGCGCATTGGACCACGGAATGCAGATTCTTGTCGAGAGTGGCTGCAAAAACTCAATATCCCCCTTCTTGCAGAAGATACGGGTGGTAATTATGGACGAACGATTGAAATGGATTGTGAAACTGGCCTTTTGACTATTCGAAGTGTACAAATGGGTGTAAAGGAACTATAAGACTATGATAGGAAACTACCGCATTAATCTAGGAGCAGGCATCGTTGGATTTATTCTTACTTTTTTTGTAGCTTACAGCAGCAATGTGCTGACGACCAGTTTAATTCGCGGATTGATCGGATTCGTAGCCTGGTTTGTCCTTGCATATGGTTTACGTTGGGGATTGGGATTGCTGCTGAACCCTCAGCCCCAGGGAAATGGATATGGTTATGATTCACCAAATGCTCAAGATCAAAGAGGTTCACAGGTGGACATCAAACTCGAAGACGATGGACAAGAGCTGAACGACTTGCTCAAGAGTGGACAGAACGCCTCCTCTGGAGACGATCTTCCGCCATCTGAGACGAAAGCTCCAACGGGATTCGCCCCTTTGGATCCGCCTAAACTTGTCCGGACAAAGGATCCGGAGGAATTGGCGCAGGCCGTTCGTCACCTGACAGACAAATAAGGAGGGTGAAAGCAATTGAACGAGCGTAAAGCTTCACATTTGAACCATTCTGATCTGTGGGAAAAGTGGAAAGAGCATGGAGATCTTGAAGCCAAGAAAACTTTGATTGAAAAGTATCTCCATATTGTAAATTATGTTTCCGGCCGCCTGGCAGTCGGTTTGCCTAAAAATGTTCCTAAAGATGACTTGGAGAGTAATGGCGTTATGGGATTGATTGATGCATTGGAGAAATTCGACTATGAACGTGGTCTGCAATTTGAAACCTATGCATCATGGAGGGTCCGCGGAGCCATACTTGACGGTCTGCGTCAAGGTGATTGGGTTCCGCGTTCTGTGCGGGAGAAGGCCAAACGGATTGAAGACGCCTACCAGCAGCTGGAACAAAGCTATCTCAGGTCCGTTAGTGATGAGGAAATGAGTGAGTATCTGGACGTGTCGACCAAAGATTTTCAACATATGCTTCAGGAAGTGGCAGTCATGTCACTTTGCTCGCTGGAGGACCCAATTCGTGAAGAAGAGTCTGAGACACGTCTGTCTTTAATGGTGGATGAGAAAGCTAAAAATCCGGATTATAAAGTGAATGAGTTTTATTTGAAGGAAGCTTTGGTGCAAGGGTTGGACAAGTTGACGGTAAAAGAGCGGACAGTTGTTTCACTCTTGTATTACGAAGACCTTTCTCTTAGTGAAATTGCGGAGGTTATGTCTCTTTCTCCGTCTCGTATATCCCAGTTACATTCCAAGGCAATATTACGATTACGCGGCACATTGGACAAACAGAAAGATTTGTTGATGCGTAAAGATTAATAGAGAGAAGTAATATATTGGAGTTTGGGGAGTGGAAAGTCTAAAAGGGGGAAGAACTGGAGTGACACAGCGGACTGCTTTGGAACAATGTTTAAACATTGTTTTATCGGACGACAAATGCACAGCCTACCTTGAATTTTCCAAAGAGGAAGAAGGCTTTGCCTGCACGATCGATGAACTTGAACAATTTGTGGCGAACAAGGGCATCAAGCAAGGTGTATTACGAGAGGCATTATTGCTTTTTGTGAGTAACCCTGAAACCTATGTAAAAGATAAATATAAAATTGCCCAAGGTGTTGCTCCTATTCAGGGAACAGATGGATTCATCAAGATCCTGATAGGGATGGACGATACGAACGAGCGACGACCGCTCGAATCGGAAGATGGAACCGTTGATTACAAAGAAGTGACCCGGTTAAACAATGTTCGTAGTGGTCAGATCATTGCAGAGCGAATTGCTCCTGGCGATGGTATACCAGGCAGGGCAGTAACAGGTGAGGAAATTCCTTATCGTCCCGGAAAAGAAGCTCGGTTTAAAGTTGGGAAAAACGTTGTGATTAACCCGGACGGATCTGCGATGTATGCTGCACTGGATGGGCTCGTTACCAAAACGGACGGTAACAAACTGAATGTATTTCCGGTTTATGAAGTCAATGGAGACGTTGACTACAATAACGGTAATATCGACTTTGTAGGCACAGTTGTCATACGAGGCAACGTACTTACCGGATTTAAAGTAAAAGCAGCAGGTGATATTCGTGTCGTCGGAGGTGTCGAAGGAGCGGACCTGGAAGCAGGTGGTTCAATCGAAATTACCGGTGGCATTATTGGTTATAACAAAGGACTTGTACACGCAGGCCATAATGTTAAATGTACCTTTATTCAAGAAGGCAACGTGGATGCAGGTGAAGATGTACTGGTTTCCCAAAGTATTATGCACTCCAATATTCGTGCTGCCCATGGTGTCATCTGTGCAGGAACCAAAGGTCTTATCGTTGGCGGCTCAATCCAGGCTGGTAAGAACGTCTCAGCGCGTGTTGTAGGCAACAGTATGTCCACGGTCACTGCCATTGAAGTTGGTGTGTTGCCGAGGCTGCGTAACGAACTGAATGATTTGCGCAAGGAAGTTAGAGAGCAGATGGATTCCTTGGACAAAACGAAGAAGGCTTTGACATTGTTGGATCAGTTAGCTGCCGCTGGACAATTAAGCCCAGATAAGATGTCGATGCGAATCAAGCTGAATGCTACGCAGAAATCTGCTCTTCGTATAAGTGAAGAAACGAAAATGCGTATCTTCGAAATTGAAAAGGAACTTGAAGATACAAGTATGGCTCGTGTTGATATTTTGAAGACGATTTATGGAGGCTCTAAAATAGTTATCGGCAGATACACGAAATTTATTAAAGATCCAGTCAGTCGAATTTCATTTTATTATCACGATGGCGATATTACGATGGTTCCATACGTTTAAGTACAGCATTCAGGCACATGAAGAAATCCATTCGAAACCGTGAGGTGAGCGTATGAGTTTCAAAGCAGTGGAGTTGCAGATTGCGGTACCACGAACAAGCGAGGCAGGGCGTTATCAGAGTGAGGCCCAGCAGAGACCGGTTACAGATCAGAATCTCTTGGCAGAGCAAACGGCGAAAGAAGCAAACGAAGCAAGGCAACGAAGTGAAGCAATGGACGAAACTTCACAGACTTCGGTGCGTGATGGTCATACCCATGATGAGAATCAGCAGAGTGGTTCTGATGGACAGGAAACTGCGCAGGTTCAGGAAACCGTCAAACCTGCGGAGCACCCTTACAAAGGAAAACACATTGATCTATCTTTATAACAGGTGATTGTGATGGACATGCAGTCTTACGTACCGATGGTTGAACTAGAAGGAGAGAACCCAATTTGTCACCATGGATCATCATTGTCATATTAGGAGCCTGCGCTATTGCCTACGCATATATCATGCCCCGGAAAAACAAGGCGCAGGAGCCTGGGCATCAACTGGTGCAGGAGATGGAATCTACGCTTGAACATTACATGACCGAGATCGAAAATGATAATGATGCTCTCATTCAGCGTGTAGCTGAAATGAAAGGAGAAGCGACAGCAGCCGATCAACGTATGCAATCGCAACTCCAGGAATTACAGCAGCGGTTGGATCAGCTGGAACAGAGCAAAAAGAACGAACCTGTCGCATCACCTCTCCCACACTCAGGTAATATACCTGTGCAAGCTTCCGAAGGTTTGCAAGCACAAGCGCTCGTGAAAAGTGTGCAAGCAGAGGCGGCCCAGCAGGCGTTAGAAGCAGATCTACCGACCAGCAAAGTCGAATCTATGCCTGGGCGTGAATCGATTAAAGATCGATATGCAGAACTCTTTAATTTACATGCAGAGGGTAAGTCGATGGATGCCATATCCAAGCAGACAGGTATTCAGCGTGGTGAGGTACAGTTAATACTGCAACTGGCAGAACGGGAGGAAAGCTAAGTCATGGACAAGCGATCCTTATGGATTGGTCTGGGGAGCGGTATGATTATTGGTGCAGTTTTGCTTCAACTGGCCACAGTAGGACAAAATGCATTATCTGATAGTAATCTTGACCCTGAGCAGACCGCCAATATGACGAAAGAACAGCTGGAAACAGTCGCGAAAAGCCTGGATATGAAGTTGGTAGGTTCTGAAGAGGAATTATACACAGAAGCAGAGTGGGTGGCGAAGAAAAAGCAGGAGAGCAGTGAGTTACAGGGGAATACAGCAACACCGCCTGAAACAGTAACCTCTGCGGAGACACCTACCGAGCCTGAGAAGCCACAAGAGCCTGCTACAAGTGAAGTTGAAGGGCAGAAAGAGATAACTGAGCCGAAAACAACAGAACCTGCAACGCCGAGCAATCCGAAAGGCGCAACGGTATCATTCAAAGTGCGTTCTGGCAATAGTCTGGCGATCGTTGCAGCGAACCTAAAAACCGCTGGAATCGTTGATGATGCACAAGCTTTCATAAAGGCTGGCAAAGCTGAACGAATCAACACCAAAATCCAAGTGGGTACTTATGCGCTTGAAAAAGGCGAGAGTTTCAAATCCATTATCGCAAAAATTACGAAAGAACCGTCAAGCTGAGCATGCTCGGACAGGACGGTTTTTTGCGTATTTAATCGTATAATTTGAAAAACCAATAATAAGTATTGTTGAGTTTCAGTTGAAGTATAGATTGCTAGGTTAAAAGCAATAAGTATGGAAGAAGATTTAGTTTCAAAGAGTGTTGCATCAGGTTGTCAGTTGTGCTATATTAGATAACGGTGTTAAAACACACGCATGTGCTAATTTTGTTGAGGGTGCTTTCCTGATGGAGAGTCTTGGCGAAAAATGATGCCGGCGGAGGACACAATAAAACCATATTAGGAGGTGTGTGAAGATGGCAGTAATCTCCATGAAGCAGCTTCTCGAAGCTGGGGTACACTTCGGTCACCAGACTCGTCGTTGGAACCCAAAAATGGATCGTTATATCTTCACTGAAAGAAACGGAATTTACATCATCGATCTGCAAAAGACGGTGAAAAAAGTCGAAGAGGCTTACAATTTCGTTAAAGGAATCGCAGGAGAGAATGGTAAAATTCTTTTCGTGGGTACTAAGAAACAAGCTCAAGATTCCGTTAAAGAAGAAGCTGAACGTGCTGGTCAATTCTACATTAACCAACGCTGGCTCGGCGGTACCCTGACTAACTTCCAAACTATTCAAAAACGTATTGATCGTTTGAAACAGTTGGAAGCTTGGGAAGAAGACGGTACATTCGCTGTATTGCCTAAAAAAGAAGTAATCTTGCTTCGCAAAGAAAAAGATCGTCTGGAGAAATTCTTGGGCGGTATTAAAAATATGAAAGGCCTGCCAAGCGCCCTGTTCATCATCGATCCACGCAAAGAGCGTATCGCTGTTGCGGAAGCTCGCAAATTGGGTATCCCAATTGTTGGTATCGTTGATACTAACTGCGATCCGGACGAGATCGATTATGTTATCCCAGGTAATGACGACGCGATTCGCGCTGTTAAATTGCTGACAGGTAAAATGGCTGACGCTGTAATCGAAGCTAACCAAGGCGAAGAAACTTCCGCTTAATAGATTCGAACATATGCAATAAACTAAATGAAAAGGGTGGTTGGCAGGTGGATAACCTCTCACTGCCCTTTTTTTAGAGTGTACGTACAATACTTAATTTTGGAGGGAATTTATAATGGCAGTTAATGCGAGTGCAGTAAAAGAACTTCGCGAAAGAACGGGCGCTGGTATGCTCGATTGTAAGAAAGCACTGGAAGAAGCAAACGGTGATGTAACGAAAGCAGCTGAATTGTTGCGTGAGAAAGGTCTTTCTGCAGCAGCAAGCAAAGCGGGCCGTGCAGCAACTGAAGGCGTTGTAGAATCTTACATCCACGCTGGTGGACGTATTGGTGTCTTGGTTGAAGTTAACTGTGAAACAGACTTCGTAGGTAAAACGGATCAATTTAAGGATTTCGTTAAAGATGTAGCTATGCAAATCGCTGCAGCTAATCCTAAATTTGTTACACGCGAAGAAGTTCCTACAGAAGAGTTGGAAAAAGAAAAAGAAATTCTGAAAGCTCAAGCTCTTAACGAAGGCAAACCAGAGAAAATCATTGAAAAAATGGTTGAAGGCCGTATCGGTAAATACTACGAAGAGTATTGCCTGCTGGAACAAACTTTCGTTAAAGATCCAGACAAAACGATTTCCCAATTGCTGAACGAAAAAATCAGCCAAATTGGTGAAAACATCTCCATCCGTCGTTTCGTTCGTTACGAACTGGGTGAAGGTCTTGAGAAAAAAGTAGACAACTTCGTAGAAGAAGTAATGTCCCAAGTAAACAAATAAGACGGTTTTTAAAACCGGCAAACAGGATTGATTTTCGAAGATATAAGAATGATGAAACTTCGAAGCGTAAACTCCCTTATATCCCAGGAAAACAGTGCCTTACCGGTTAAACGTTTTTCCTAAAAGAGCGGAACACAACTGTGTTCCTTTCTTTTTAAGCAGGAGGCCATGCGCGAGAAGTTTTGTTGGTTGAACACCGAGCGTGTTCAATTCAAAGTGGAGGGTGAATAATTGGAACAGCCAGTATTTAAACGTGTTGTCTTAAAGGTCAGCGGAGAGTCTCTTTCCGGTCAAAACGGCTACGGTATTGATGCAGATACGATCTCGTCGATTGCCCAACAGGTAAAAGAGGTTGTTGCACTTGGTGTACAAGTTGCTATTGTATGTGGCGGCGGAAACATCTGGCGTGGAATTGCCGGTAGCGAAAACGGCATCGATCGTGCAACTGCAGATTATATGGGTATGCTGGCGACGGTAATGAATTCGTTAGCACTCCAGGATGCTTTGGAACAGATTGAAGTACCAACGCGTGTACAGACATCTATTGCAATGCAACAGATTGCAGAGCCTTATATTCGTCGTAGAGCTATTCGTCATCTGGAGAAAGGCCGGGTCGTTATTTTTGCAGCAGGTACAGGTAACCCGTTCTTTTCCACGGATACAACAGCAGCACTGCGCGCAGCGGAGATTGAAGCAGAAGTTATCTTGATGGCCAAAAACAAAGTCGATGGTGTATACTCAGCAGATCCGTTTAAGGACAGTACAGCTGTCAAATTTGATCAGTTGACTTACATGGATATTCTTAACAAAGACCTTGGTGTAATGGATTCGACGGCATCCTCGCTTTGTAAGGACAACAACATCCCGTTGATCGTATTTGCCATTACGGAACAAGGTAACATCAAGCGTGTTGTTCTGGGCGAACGTATCGGAACAATCGTTAAAGGGAGTGTAGATTAATGCCACAAGCGGTTAAACAACATGCCGAAGAGCGTATGGAAAAAGCAATTCAAGCATTGCGTCGTGACTTGGCTTCTTTGCGTGCAGGCCGTGCAACTCCAGCTCTTCTGGACCGAATTCAGGTAGAGTATTATGGGGCAATGACGCCATTGAATCAACTTGCTAATATCAGTACTCCGGATTCCCGTACACTGATGATTCAGCCTTGGGACAAATCTTCCATGGGTGACATCGAGCGTGCCATCATGAAATCGGATCTGGGGCTTACTCCAGCGAATGATGGTAGCATGATCCGTTTGTCTATTCCGGCATTGACGGAAGAGCGCAGAGCGGAACTTGTGAAGCTGACGAAGAAGTTCGGTGAAGAAGGTAAAGTAGCGATTCGTAACATTCGCCGTGACGCGAATGATGACATCAAGAAAATGGAGAAGTCAGACATTTCCGAGGATGAATCCCGGAGACATCAGGACGATATCCAAAAATCGACCGATAAGTTTATTGCTGAAGTCGATAAGGTACTTGCTGCCAAAGAAAAAGAAATCATGGAAGTGTAAGACAAGCGCAGCCCCTCCAATACGGTGGGGTTTTGTCTCTTTTTCCAAGCTTCAGATGAAGAAACTTCAGGGATTTTGGAGGAACAGGAATGATCAAACGGGTTCGGTCGTGGTGGAATGGGGCTGACAAGCAGGAAACGCTGACTATATCCGAGGACAATATCCCGCAGCACGTCGCCATCATCATGGACGGCAATGGACGATGGGCCAAACGTTTGGGACTCCCGCGTATAGCCGGGCACCAAAATGGCATGAAGGCGGTCAAACGTGCGACCATCGCGGCGGATGAACTGGGCATCAAATATCTGACGATGTACGCTTTTTCGACAGAAAACTGGACGCGTCCAAAAGAAGAAGTGGATTTTCTGATGCGACTTCCGCAAGAATTTCTGGCTATAGAGCTGGATGAACTTATAGAAAAAAATGTGCGCATTCGCATGATGGGCCAAGAGGAACATTTACCTTCTCATACCATCAATGCCTTGCGGGAAGCCATTCGTCTTACGGAACATAATACAGGTCTTGTTTTGAACTTTGCAATGAACTATGGAAGTCGTCGTGAAATGACGGACTGTGTTAAACAGATCGCTCTGCAGGTGAAATCGGGGGAACTATCGGCAGAGGATATAACACCTGAACTCATTGATAGACATATGCTGACGGTTGACATGCCCGATCCGGATTTGTTGATCCGGACGAGCGGAGAGTTGAGATTAAGCAACTTTATGCTTTGGCAACTTGCATATAGTGAATTATGGTTTACGGATATATACTGGCCCGAATTTGGCAAAAAGCATTTGCTTGAAGCAGTAGCCGAATATCAGCGCAGAACAAGGCGTTACGGCGGTTTGAAATAGATGGAGGATGAAGCCGTTGAAACAGCGATTAACGACAGGAATCATAGCAGGTGTGTTGTTTTTAGGTTTTTGCATGCTGGGCGGACCCTGGTACCATGGTTTGGTATTGCTTATGGCTCTCATCGGTTATTATGAATTTGTTAAAATGACCGGGGTGATGCCTTTTTCAGGTGTGGCCCTGATTGGATATGCAGGTGTGTTTGCCATTGTGTTTCCTTGGGAAATGCTTTGGGAGGCAAGGCCGCTATCCTTGTTTCAGGTCATCTGGATTGTAATGCTTGTATTGATGACAGCTTCGGTTGTCACCAAGAATAAGGTTCCCGTGAATACAGTAGCCATGCTTTTCCTCGGCGTTTTGTATATAGGAATCGGTTTCTATTACATTGCTGAATCCAGACATCTGCATCATGGATTGTTCTGGACGTTCCTGTTACTGGGCTCCATATGGGCCAGTGATGCAGGGGCTTATTTTGTAGGGAAACTAATTGGTAAAAACAAACTGTGGCCTTCCATTAGTCCAAACAAGACTATAGAGGGTGCACTGGGTGGCATCCTGATTGCAATTGTCACATCTGTTGTTTTTGCATTAGTGTCAGATGGTTTGCTTTCCTGGCAGAGAGCGATCGTGATCGGAATTGCCTGTGCAGTCGTAGGTCAGATGGGTGACTTGATCCAGTCTGCATACAAACGTGTATATAATATTAAGGATTCAGGCAATCTTCTCCCAGGGCATGGAGGCATTCTTGATCGGTGCGACAGCTGGATTGTTGTTTTCCCATTCGTACATATACTAATGCTACTGCCCTACTAAAGAAGAACATGAGTCTGAGATAACAGCCTTGTTCGTCGTAGGCATTGGATAAATAAAGATGAGGTGCAGCATGAAAAAAATTGCGATTCTCGGGTCGACCGGTTCCATTGGAACCCAGACACTAGATGTAGTAGACATGCATCCAGAACTCTTTCAAGTGGAAGGACTGGCTGCCGGAGGCAATACAGACCTGCTGATCGAACAAACCAAGCGTTACCGACCAAAGAAAGTCTCGGTGGGGTCCAAAGAATTGGCCGAGAAGGTAGCTCCACATTTGCCAGCAGGAACGCAACTGTTTTACGGCAACGAAGGACTCGTAGAAGTTGCGGCAGGAACCGATGCACATACGGTTGTTACAGCGGTGGTAGGGAGTGTTGGATTGGAGTCAACGCTTGCTGCCATAGACGCGGGTAAACAGATCGGACTGGCTAACAAGGAGACATTGGTTACAGCGGGGCATATTGTCACGACAAGAGCGGCTGCCAAAGGAGTCTCTTTATTGCCCGTTGATAGTGAGCACTCTGCTATATTCCAATGTTTGAATGGTGAAAACAGAGAACGCCTGACAGGAATCACACTCACCGCTTCAGGCGGATCGTTCCGTGATCTTACCCGTGAACAGTTGAAGAACGTGACTATAGAGGATGCGCTTAAACATCCGAATTGGTCAATGGGTTCCAAAATCACGATAGACTCGGCAACGATGGTAAACAAGGGACTTGAGGTTATTGAAGCGCATTGGTTATTTGGTCTTCGATATGATCAGATTAACGTATTGCTTCACCCGGAGAGCGTTATTCATTCCTATGTGGAATTTGATGACACCAGCATCATCGCTCAACTGGGTAATCCGGATATGCGAGTTCCCATTCAATATGCATTGACTTATCCTGACCGCTTGCCATCACCAGCACAGCGGCTGTCTCTTGCTCAAGCTGGGAAATTACATTTCCGTGAGATGGATATGGAACGGTTCCCATGTTTAAGAATGGCCTATGAGTGTGGTAAAATGGGAGGAACCGCAACAACGGCGTTTAATGCAGCCAACGAGGTTGCTGTAGCCCGTTTCTTGCGTAAAGAGATTTCATTCCTTAAAATAGAAGATATTATTGCTTCTGTGCTGGAAGCACACCACAATGTGGACGAGCCTGATCTGCAGGAGATCGCCCGATGTGATCAGGAGAGTCGCAAGCTTGCGTCCAGTCTGTAATCTCTTTTTTCATAACAAAATGGAAGAAGTGATTCTCTTGTGCGGTATCAGAGAATAATGATAATCTAGAGGGACAGACTGCGGTATGTGCCGTGAAGGAGGATGGATAGGGATTGGAAACCATACAAGTGGTATTTCTAACGGTGCTCATGTTCTTTGTCATCGTGACGGTTCATGAATGGGGGCATTATTACTTTGCCAAACGCGCCGGTATTCTTGTACGGGAATTTGCGATCGGTTTTGGTCCCAAATTGTTCTCATATAAAAGAAACGAGACCCAGTTTACATTGCGTTTGTTGCCTTTTGGTGGATATGCACGGATGGCAGGTGAAGATCCGGAACTGGTAGAGATCCAGGAAGGACAGACCATTGCGGTAAGATCAGCAGATGACCAGGTGAAGATGATCTATCTGGACCAGCTGGATAACCGTAAAAATGTAATACGTGGTGAAGTCATCTCCATTGATATGGAGAAAGCGCTGAAGCTTCAACTCGATGTAGATGGAGAGATTCAGGAGTATCGTATACATCCCCAAGCGATGTTGGTAAGTCGTGGTAAACAAACGCAGATTGCACCGAAAGATCGTCAATTCGGCAGCAAAACCGTTGGACAGCGTGCATTGGCTATTTTTGCGGGACCTCTGATGAACTTTATCTTGGCATTTGTGCTGTTTGCTGTATATGCGCAGATGGCAGGAGTTCCAGTGGAAAATCCGAAGAATCTTGAAATTGGTGAAGTGCTTGAAGGTGGGGCAGCCGATCAGGCGAACCTGCAAAAGGGCGATATTATCGAAACCATCAATGGTACTGCTATTGGTACGGATTCACAAAAAATGGTGACGATGATTGCCGATTCCAAAGACAAGCCGATGGAATGGACGCTAACTCGGGGGAATGAAACGTTTAATATAACGATTACTCCACGTGCAATAGAAGGGCAAGAGGGCGGAAAAGTGGGAATCGTTCCTACGTTACCGACTCGGTCCGTTGGATTTGTAGAGACCTTTACGGTATCAGGCGTAGCCATGGTTGACACAACCAAAGTGATATTTGAAGGGTTCAAACATCTGATCAATCAATTCAACATGGACGATATTGGCGGGCCGGTTCGTACGTTTGAAGTGACAGGGCAAATTGCTAAACAAGGAATTGAGCAGTTAACGAGATGGGCAGCCATTTTGAGTCTGTACCTTGGGATTTTCAACCTGTTACCAATACCTGCATTGGACGGTAGCCGTCTGGTATTTTTGGGAATTGAAGCGCTGCGCGGCAGACCTGTTGATCCAAACCGCGAAGGCATGGTGCATTTCATTGGATTTGCAATGTTGTTTGTGTTGATGCTGGCAGTAACTTACAATGATATATTACGTTTAATTAACGGATAATTACGGTTGGACTACGCTCTGGACATTCAGAGATAGTCGTTATGGGAGGACGCTGGAGTCTTATGTCAAAGGAAAATGATAAACAATTCGTGACTGAAATCACACCACAGGGTGAGGATTTCTCACGCTGGTATATTGATGTTATCAAAAAAGCTGATCTCATGGATTATGCACCGGTACGCGGATGCATTGTGTTCAAGCCAGACGGTTTTGAAATCTGGGAACACATCAAGGACGAGTTGGATCGTCGTTTCCGTGAAACGGGTCATCGCAATGCGTATTTCCCGATGTTCATTCCTGAGAGCTTCTTCCAAAAGGAAAAAGAGCACGTGGAAGGCTTTAACCCTGAATTACCATGGGTTACGGAAGCTGGAGGAGAGAAGCTGGAAGAACGTCTGGCAATCCGTCCTACATCCGAAACGATTATTGGTCACATGTATTCCAAGTGGATTCAGTCTTATCGGGATCTTCCGGTATTGATCAATCAGTGGGCTAACGTAGTTCGTTGGGAAAAAAGAACGTTGCCGTTCCTTCGCACAAGTGAGTTCCTGTGGCAGGAAGGTCACACTGCGCATGAGACCGAAGAAGAAGCACGTGAAGAAACGATGAAAATGCTTGAGATATATCGTGAAGTGGTTGAGGAGTATTTGGCTATTCCTGTAATTGTAGGTCAGAAAACCAAATCCGAGAAGTTTGCGGGTGCGGTGGATACCTACTCGATCGAAGCCATGATGAAGGATGGACGTGCTGTACAAGCAGGTACATCACACTACATGGGAACGAACTTTGCAAAAGCATTTGAAATCCAGTATCTTAGTCGGAACAATGTGCTGGAACTGGCTTACACCACTTCATGGGGAGTAAGCACACGTTTGATCGGTGCGTTGATTATGGTTCATGGAGATGACCGTGGTCTGGTACTTCCTCCTAAAGTAGCGCCAACGCAAGTGGTCATGATTCCAATTGGACCTCCGAAAACGCGTGATGCTGTTGTGGGACGTGCAGATGAGTTGTTCACTGAGTTGAAACAAGCTGGAGTCCGTGTGAAAATGGATGATCGCAGCGATGTTCGCCCAGGTTGGAAATTCAATGAATACGAGATGCGCGGTGTTCCGATTCGTCTGGAAATTGGTCCACGTGATATGGAAAATGGCGTTTGTGTACTCGTATCACGCATCACAGGTGAGAAAAAAGTGGTAGAACAGGCGAACCTGGTAGAAGAAATCCAGTCTATGCTGACACAAATTCAGGTAGATATGCTGGAACGTGCTCGCACATTTATGTCGGATAACTTCTACTCCGTGGATACACTGGATGAGATGAAAGAACTGATGGAAAACAAACGCGGGTTTACACTGGCTGGCTGGTGCGGTTCAGAAGCTTGCGAAGATAAAGTAAGAGAAGTTACAGGCGCAACAAGCCGGAACATTCCGTTCCAGCCTGCGGAAGAAAAGCATACGTGCCTGGCTTGTGGTGAACAGGCAGAACACACGGTTGTGTTTGCAAGAGCATACTAAGTCAGGATAACCTGACGAAAAGCACTTATTCACCGGTTAAGTAATGAATGGAGAGCTTCTGTCGGATAAAATGAGTCGGTGCGAGTTCGGATCGGTGACATTTTTGAATGCAGGGGCTTTTCATGCTTTAAGGGGGTACAAGGAGGAACACGATGAGCGGATTCGAGGAGAAGAGAAAACGATTTGAGTTGTTGATGAAACAGGCGGAGCTGCCGGCTGGTCTGTTAGAGCCCTATTTTTTGGATGGATGGATTGAACAAGTAGAGACCAACCGAAGTAATCGGGAATGGAATATTCTAATTGCGAAGGATACGTTGGTACCCGCTCCGATCTATCGCACTTTTTGCCTGCATATTCAGGAGAAGATGAATCATATCGCCAAAATTTCATTTGGTTTCAAATATACGGACAAGGTACAGAGTGGTGATATCGTCAGTGAATATTGGAATCTGTTTCTGGAGTGGGTTACACGTGAGATTCCATCTGTGAATGGTTGGATGAACCGGACTACGTTTGAATGTGAAGCGGATCTTTTGCAACTGACGATGAGTGACGCAACGTCGATGGAATTGGCTCGCAAGAAACAGATTGATCAGGCGATCACGACGTTCTATGACAAGTATTTTCATCTACCTCTTCGCATCAAGATGCAAGTGGGCGAAGTGGCCAACAATAAAGAGGCGATGGAGCAGTTCCAGGCCAAAAAACGTGTTGAGGAACTTGAGGTCATCGAGAAGATGATGAGTGAAGTAGACACAGAAATCCCGGTGGATGAGGAACAAGGCGATGTGCGTTTGCAAATGGGCTATGATATTAAAGAGCCAGCAGTGCCTATGCAGGAAATCCAGGATGAAGAGAAAAAGGTCACGCTTCAAGGTTCGGTGTTTGGTCTGGACCGTAAAGAACTGCGAAACGGAAATACACTGTTTACATTCTATCTGACCGACTTCACAGACTCCATGCAAATGAAGATGTTTGCCAAAACAAAAGAGGATGTTAAAATTCTCAGTTTGCTGGCTAACGGTAAATGGGTAAAAGTGCGTGGTCGTGTAGAGTATGACCGGTTTATGCAAATTCCTGAACTGGCCATGATTCCTTCAGATTTGATTGAAGTCAAAGCACCGCCATCTCGCAAAGATAATGCACCAGAGAAACGGGTGGAGTTCCATTTGCACTCTACGATGAGTACAATGGATGCTGTAACTTCGATCGACAAATACGTGAAAATGGCGGCAGAGTGGGGACATAAGGCGATTGCGGTCAGTGATCATGGTGGTGTACAAGTATATCCCGAGGCTTCCAAGGCTGCTAAGAAAAACGGGATTAAAATGATCTACGGCCTAGAGGCTAATGTAGTGAATGACTCTGTTGCGGTCGTCATGGCTCCACAGCCATTGGATCTCCAAACAGCGACATACATTGTATTTGATATCGAGACCACGGGTCTTTCGGTTACGCAGAACAAAATTATTGAGATTGCCGCTGTGAAGATGCAAGATGGTAAAGAAATCGACCGGTATGCGACGTTTGTAAATCCGCATGAACGCATTCCCTACAACATTCAGCAATTGACTAATATTAATGATGACATGGTAAAAGACGCACCTGAGCTGGAGCCTGTTATACGTGATTTCGTGCAGTTTGCTGGAGATGGTGTACTTGTTGCGCATAATGCACGTTTTGATATGGGCTTTATTCAGGCTTCCCTGAAGCAGATTGGAATGCCAGAGCTGCCTAACCCTGTCCTTGACACGTTGGAACTGGCGCGATTGTTATTCCCAAAAAATAAGAACCACCGTCTGAATACGATGGCGGATAAATATAA
Organism: Paenibacillus sp. SZ31; assembly: GCF_012912005.1. GTDB lineage: Bacteria > Bacillota > Bacilli > Paenibacillales > Paenibacillaceae > Paenibacillus. The sequence continues at coordinate 139,019 of NZ_JABBEA010000001.1, read as the reverse complement.
GGTTGGACTGGAAAGCCATCACCGGGCTATTGACGATACAGTTGCGCTCGCGGGTATACTGATCGGATTATTAAATGATGCTGCCCAGATGAAAGGATTGACGAGGCTCGATCGCCTGAACGATTATGTAGGTGTTGACTTGTCGAATACAAGGCCTTTCCATTGCGGAATCTATGCACTGAATGAAGTCGGTAAGAAAAACCTATATAAATTGGTATCTCTCTCTCATACGGAACATTTCAAGCGGGTACCGTGCATTCCCAAATCGAAACTGATCAATTTGCGTGAAGGCCTCGTTATTATATCGGGCTGTGAAAAAGGTGAATTCTTTGAAGCGGTGCTTAACAAATCGCTCGAAGAAGCGGAAGAGATCGCCGAGTTCTATGACATACTGGAGATCCAGCCACTTACAATGTATATGCACTTGGTAGATAAAGGCTTGGTGGCTACTCCTGAAGAAATCAAAACAGCAATCCGTAAAGTCATTGATATCGGGACGAAGCTGTCTAAACCTGTTATTGCCACAGGTAATGTTCATTACTTGGAACCTCGTGACAAACTATATCGGGATATCACCATTCACGGAATTACAGGATTTAGTCCACTGAAAGATCAACGTAAACCGGATGCGCATCTTAGAACAACAGAGGAAATGCTTGAAGAGTTCAAGTTCCTCGGCCAAGACAAAGCTTATGAGGTTGTCGTTACCAATACAATTGAATTGTCTGACCGATTTGAGGAAATTAAGCTCTTCCCGGACAAACTGTTTACTCCGATTCTGGAAGGTGCGGACGATGAAATCCGTAATACCTGCTATGACACTGCCAAGTCCATCTATGGCGAGGAATTACCGGAAGTCATCGTGGCACGGCTGGAGAAAGAACTGATTCCAATTATTAAATACGGGTTCTCTGCCAACTATCTAATCTCGGAACGATTGGTTAAAAAATCGAATCAGGATGGTTATCTGGTAGGTTCGCGGGGATCGGTTGGTTCCTCTGTCGTTGCTACATTCCTGGGTATATCCGAAGTTAATCCATTGCCTGCTCATTATATATGTGTGAATTCGGAATGCAAACACAGCGAATGGTTCCTGGATGGTAGTGTTCGGAGTGGATTTGACCTTCCCGAGAAAGAATGTCCGGATTGTGGTAAGAAACTTAAAGGAGAAGGCCAGGACATTCCGTTTGAGACCTTCCTTGGATTTAAAGGAGATAAAGTTCCCGATATTGACTTGAACTTCTCTGGTGATTATCAGCCTCACGCACATAACTACACGAAAGTGCTATTTAGTGAGAAAAGTGTTTTCCGTGCGGGGACCATTGGTACGGTGGCTGAGAAAACAGCATTTGGTTTTGCCAAGAAGTATGAGGAACAGCATCAGAAGAAATGGCGTGGAGCTGAATTGAATCGTTTGGCCTCTGGTTGTACTGGGGTGAAACGGAGTACTGGACAGCATCCCGGCGGTATTGTCGTAGTACCTGATTATATCGAGGTCGAAGACGTTACACCTGTTCAGTTCCCGGCTGACGACGTTAATGCGGAGTGGAAAACAACACACTTTGATTATCATGCTTTTGAAGAAAACTTGCTGAAACTTGATATTCTGGGGCACGATGATCCGACTATGATGCGGATGCTACAGGATTTGACAGGAATTGACCCAACAAGCATTCCGATGAATGATCCGAAAGTTATGAGCATGTTTAACTCAACCGAAGCTTTGGGCGTTACACCGGAACAGATCCGGTCACCAGTAGCAACGTTTGGCGTGCCGGAGATGGGGACGAAGTTCGTACGTCAGATGCTTGTCGAATCTCAGCCGACATCTTTTGCCGATTTACTGCAAATTTCCGGTTTGTCCCATGGTACAGGGGTATGGCTTGGAAACGCTCAGGATCTGATTAAGAACGGAACGTGCAACATTAAGACGGTAATCGGTTGTCGGGATGACATCATGTTGTTCCTGATCTATAAAACGGGGATGGACGCAAGTCTGGCCTTTAAGATTACCGAGAGTGTTCGTAAGGGACGTGGTCTGCCACAGGAATGGATTGACGAGATGAAGAATTGCAAAGTGCCTCAATGGTACATTGATTCTTGTCTCAAAATCCAGTACATGTTTCCGAAGGCTCACGCGGCCGCTTATGTTATTTCGGCAGTACGTACGGCATTCTTCAAGCTATATCATCCGATTGAATATTACGCAACCTACTTTACCGTGCGGGCGGATGAGATCGATATTGAACTGATGTGTCAGGGATATGATGCAATCTATCGAAAAATTACAGAGATCGAGCAATTAGGTTTCCAGGCACCGCCGAAAGAGAAAAACATGCTACCTGTCCTTGAAATGGGTCTAGAAATGGCAGCACGCGGATTCTCGTTGAAACCTATTGATTTGTACCGTTCGGAAGCGACGAAGTTCATCGTTGACGGAAAAACACTAATCCCTCCATTTTCAGCTTTGGCAGGAATCGGGGATAATGCAGCTCGCAATATCGCTGCGGCAAGAGATCATGGTGAATTCCTGTCGGTGGAAGATTTCCAACAGAAATCGAAAGCGAGTAAGACGATTGTTGAACTCCTGTCGAATATGGGATGTTTCCGTGGCTTGCCAGAGAGCAATCAGCTTTCCCTGTTCTAGGATTAGATTTGAATCAGGGAATAGAGATTAATCGGTGATACGTAATTTTTTCTTCATTAGTAAGTAATCTGCCTGAAAGATCGCTTACTTGTCACTATTACCAGACTATGTTATAATTTTTGAAGTGAACGAGATAGTACGAATTTCTAAAGAGTGGGGAAACCCACTCTTTAGTCTTTGGTATACAAGAATCTTGGGTATTTAATAATCTGCCAGTGCTATTTTGCTGGTGTAACCTAAGTTGGAGGTTATTGGTTTTGAGCACAACGAACATTAAATCTACCGTGGAAGAAATGATCCAACCCTACTTGAACGAACAAGGCTTCGAGCTGGTTGACATCGAATACGTCAAAGAAGGCAGCAACTGGTTTTTACGGGTGTATGTCGACAAAGAGGGTGGCATCGACATCGACGATTGCGTCTTGATCAGCGAAAAGCTGAGCGCCAAGCTGGATGAGAACGATCCGATTCCAACCATCTATTTCCTTGAAGTGTCTTCTCCCGGTGCGGAGCGTCCACTGAAAAAACCTGAGGACGTTACCAAAGCTGTAGGCAAAAATGTTTTTGTAACAACCTACGAACCGGTGAACGGATTGAAGGAATTTGAAGGCAAGCTGTTATCCTTTGATGACGGAGAACTCGTGATCGAAGCAGGGAAGAAACAGCATGCTATTTCTTATGATAAGGTTGCCAGTGCGCGCCTAGCTATTTTGTTTTAAGTGCCTTGTTCACTTTATTAATGAAAAAGACACATCTCACGATAACGGCAAGGTGCTCATGAGTTCAGAGCCTTTCGCCGTTTTACGTATGAGATGCCATGTTTGAAAGGGGGATCAACATTCATGAGTATGGATTTTATTGAAGCAATGAATGAATTGGAACGGGAAAAAGGGATCAGCAAGGATGTGCTGTTTGAAGCGATCGAGGCTGCACTAATTTCCAGCTACAAGCGGAATTTCAACACGGCCCAGAATGTGCGTGTTGACATGAACCGTAATACGGGAGTTATTCGGGTGTATGCCCGTAAATTGATCGTGGAAGAAGTCCTGGATTCACGTACCGAAATTTCATTGCCTGCTGCACGAGAAATCAACCCACACTTCCAGCTGGAAGATATTGCGGAGATTGAAGTTACGCCGCGTGATTTCGGACGTATCGCCGCACAGACTGCCAAACAGGTAGTGACCCAGCGGATTCGTGAAGCCGAACGCGGCCTGATCTACAACGCTTTCGTAGATAAGGAAGAAGATATCGTTACGGGAGTGGTGCAGCGTCAGGATTTGCGCAATATCTACATCGATCTGGGCAAAATCGAAGCGGCTTTACCGCTAACCGAATTGATGCCGAACGAGAAGTTTGTTCATGGTGACCGTATTAAGGCGTATATCACCAAGGTCGAGAATACGACCAAAGGGCCGCAAATCATTTTGTCCCGTACCCATCCGGGCCTCTTGAAACGTCTCTTTGAACTGGAAGTGCCTGAGATCTTTGACGGTGTAGTTGAAATTCGCTCCGTCGCTCGCGAAGCGGGGTTCCGCTCCAAGATTGCCGTTCATTCCCGCAACGAGGAAGTTGATCCAGTTGGATCTTGTGTAGGCCCTAGGGGAATGCGCGTGCAGACCATTGTGGGTGAGCTGCGCGGTGAAAAAATCGACATCGTTCGTTTCTCCGATCAGGTAGACGAATATGTTGCTAATGCACTGAGTCCTTCCAAAGTATTGGAAGTTCATGTATTTGAGGAAGAAAAGATGGCTCGGGTTATCGTTCCGGACTATCAACTTTCGCTCGCTATTGGTATTAAAGGCCAAAATGCAAGATTGGCAGCCAAATTAACCGGCTGGAAAATCGACATTAAGAGCGAGAGCCAGGCGGAACAGGAATTCGGCAGAGAAAAAGATTCTTCTTCTGAAATGCATCAGGATTCCGTCTCCGTCGACTAAAGTAAAGTACGGGGGGCGCTGACGTATGAAACCAAAAAAAGTGCCGCTGCGTAAATGTGTGGCATGCCAAGAAATGATGCCCAAAAAGCAGCTGATCCGCATCGTTAAAACGCCAGAGGATGAAGTGCTGATCGATTTGACTGGCAAAAAATCCGGACGTGGTGCCTATTTATGCGGCAAAGAGTCCTGTTTTAAACTCGCACTCAAAAACCGGGCTTTGGATCGGGCGTTAAAAGGCAAAGTTTCACCTGAAATTTACGAGCAATTAGCAGCTGACTTCATCGCGGTTGAAGATGAATTCAAAGCAGCACAGGAGCGTGAACATGACTAATATTAAAACGCTGTCTTATCTGGGACTCTCTATGCGTGCAGGTAAACTTGTAACAGGTGAAGAAATTGTACTTAAAGCGATCCGTTCTTCCGAGGCTAAAATGGTTATTGTTGCGGGTGACGCCTCAGCCAATACACAAAAGAAATTTCGCGATAAATGTGGAACTTATAAGGTTCCTCTGTTGATCGGATTTGACCGGGATAGTCTAGGTTCAAGTATCGGTAAAGACACGCGTGTTGTTCTTGCAGTAACGGATCGAGGGTTTGCAAAAATGATCTCCAAGCAAGTCGGTATAATGTCGGAGGTGGAGTATATTGAGTAAACAAGAAAACAAGGATAAATTGCGAGTTTATGAATATGCGAAGTCCCTTAATATGAGTAGTAAAGAAATTATAACCATTCTTAAAAAGCTGGAAATTCCCGTAAACAATCATATGAGTGTCATGGAGAATGGTTCAGTCGGTAAGGTGGAACAATTTTTTAAAGATATAAAATCCACTGCTGCTTCGAAACAAGGCAACGATGCAAAACCAGTTGCTACTTCGGCAGTACGCAGTGACAAACCAGTGGACAGCAACAAGCCGGCCGGCGGAGTGAACACGCCGAAGAGCAGTAACCCATCCGGTAGTCCCGTACAAACAAAAATACAACAGGAAAAGCAGGTAGGTATGAACAATAGACCAAATTCCAACAATAACAATGGCACCCAAAGACCCAGCGGCCAAGACAGCCGCAACAGAACGAACTCTTCCCAAGGCTCAAGCCAAGGAGGACAATCAACTAACCGTCCAAGACCAGCTCAAGGTGGACAAAGCAGTACTGCATCCCGTCCGCAAGGATCGGGTCAACGTCCGAATAACAGCGGTGGCGGTCAAGTAAGAACTTCAGGACCGAACAGTGGTGGTAATACAGGTACTGCTGGCAACCGTAGCGGTGGCCAAGGTCAGAGCCAAGGACAAGGCCAACGTAGAAGCGGCCCAGGTGGTACTACTGGCAGCAACAACAACAGTGGTAACCGTTCGAACAGCGGTGGCGGTGGACGTCGTTATGATGACAACCGTGGCGGCAACTTCCGCGGTAACCGTGGTGGCAAGAATAACCGCAACAGAAATCAACAACAGTACCAACAACGTGAGAAAATTGATAACACACCTAAGAAAATCATCGTTCGTGGTGATATGACCGTTGGTGAAACAGCGAAGTTGCTCCATAAGGATGCTTCCGAAGTTATCAAAAAACTCATCGCTATGGGCGTTATGGCAACAATCAACCAAGAACTTGATATCGAAACGATCCTTTTGCTTTCAGGTGAATTCGGTGTTGAGGTTGAAGTGAAGATTGTGCTTGAAGATGACCGTTTCGAAACACTGGAAGAAAATGATGATGCTGCTGACTTGCAGGCTCGTCCACCAGTAGTTACAATCATGGGTCACGTTGACCATGGTAAAACAACTTTGCTTGATGCCATTCGTTCCACGAATGTAACAGGCGGCGAAGCAGGCGGAATCACGCAACATATCGGTGCATACCAAGTCGAAATCAACAGCAAAAAGATCACGTTCTTGGATACTCCGGGTCACGAAGCGTTTACAGCGATGCGTGCACGTGGTGCACAGGTTACGGATATGACGATTATTGTTGTAGCAGCAGATGACGGCGTTATGCCACAAACCATTGAGGCCATTAACCATGCTAAAGCAGCTGGGCTTCCAATTATCGTTGCTGTCAATAAAATCGACAAACCGGGCGCTGATCCGGATAAAGTAAAACAAGAATTAACTAACTATGAACTCGTTCCTGAAGAGTGGGGCGGAGATACCATTTTTGTTAACGTGTCAGCGAAACAAAGAATGGGTCTGGAAGGTCTGCTTGAAATGATTCTGCTCGTTGCAGAAGTGAACGAATACAAAGCGAACCCGGACAAACGTGCCCGTGGTACGGTGATTGAAGCCGAGCTGGATAAAGGACGTGGCCCAGTTGCCCGTATCCTCGTACAGCACGGTACATTGAAAGTCGGAGATGCTTTCGTAGCAGGTAACTGCTTCGGTCGTGTTCGTGCAATGGTCAATGACAAAGGTCGCCGTTTGAAAGAAGCTGGACCTTCAACACCTGTAGAAATCACAGGTTTGACTGAAGTTCCAGGTGCGGGAGATCCATTCATGGTGTTTGAAGATGAGCGCAAAGCGCGTTCCATCGCTGACAAACGTGCGATTACACAACGTGAATCCGATCTGGGTACACATACTCGCGTAACGTTGGATGATCTGTTCCAGCACATCAAAGATGGCGAGATCAAAGATCTGAACGTAATCATCAAAGGTGACGTACAAGGTTCGGTTGAAGCATTGAAAGGTTCCCTTGCGAAGATCGAAGTTGAAGGTGTACGCGTGAAAATCATTCATAGCGGCGCTGGTGCAATCACTGAGTCCGACATCATTTTGGCTGCAGCATCTAATGCCATCGTAATTGGTTTCAACGTTCGTCCTGATAACCAGGCGAAAGCAACTGCAGATCAAGAGCAAGTAGACATTCGTCTGCATCGCGTAATCTACAGTGTTATCGAAGAAATTGAACAAGCGATGAAAGGAATGCTTGATCCGATCTTCAAAGAAAAAGTTATCGGTCATGCTGAAGTTCGTAGCACGTTCTCCATCAGTAAAGTGGGTACCATCGCTGGTTGTATGGTTACCTCGGGTAAAATTACGCGTTCTGCGGAAGCACGCCTGATTCGTGATGGCATTGTCCTTTACGAAGGTAAGCTGGATTCCCTGAAACGTTATAAAGATGATGCCAAAGAAGTAGCCCAAGGCTACGAGTGCGGTATCACACTGGATAAATACAATGATCTCAAAGAGGGCGACGTTATCGAAGCCTTCATTATGGAGACAGTACAACGATAAGCAAGGAAGCATGAGGTGAACAACGATGGCTAAGATTCGTACAGGTAGAGTGGGCGAGCAGATCAAGAAAGAAATAAGTCTGCTCATCCAGTCTGAACTGAAAGATCCACGTATCGGCTTTATTACGGTAACGGGAGTCGAAGTGACAGGAGACTTGTCGCAAGCCAAAGTTTATCTGAGTGTCTTCGGTGAACAGGAACAAAAAGATAACACGCTCAAAGCTCTGGCAAAAGCAAATGGATTTTTGCGTTCCGAGCTGGGCAAACGTATCCGTTTCCGGCATGTTCCCGAGTTGATATTCAAGATTGACGAATCCATCGCTTATGGTAGCCGAATTGAGAAGCTGCTTGGCGATATTGGTTCCGACAAGAACGAATCCCAGTAACAGAATAGAGGAGACGGCAATGCACACTTATGAACAGGCGCTCCAGGCCGGAAAGCAATTTCTGCTGGAGCATGATGATTACCTGGTCGTGTCGCATGTACAGCCGGACGGTGACGCAGTCAGCTCGACGGTAACGGTGGGCTGGCTGCTGTCATGTCTGGGTAAGACATTCACGATGATTAATGAAGGCGAAATTCCACAACGCATGCAATTTTTGTGGGAAGCCGGCAACATTGTGAACATGACCGAACAACCACCGCAGCGGAAATATAAAGCTGTTATCTGTGTGGATTGTGCAGACTTTGCCAGAGTAGGCTTGACGCGTCATTATTTCGAAGAAGATGCTTTGATTTTGAATATTGATCATCATCCTACGAATGATGCTTACGGTACAGTCAACATCATTAAGTCAGATGCTGCTGCAACGGCTGAAATTTTGTTCGATTTTCTTAACCTGTTCCAAGTAGCATGGGATAAAGATGTTGCAACGGCAGTCTATACAGGATTGCTTACGGACACAGGTGGGTTCCGCTATGCCAATACGAGTCCAAATGTAATGACAACGGCCTCCAGATTGCTTGAACATGGCGTGGATGGACCCTATCTCGCCCAAACTTTGTTGGAGCAGGTGACTCTTCCACAAGTTCGGATTTTGAATCAAGCACTATCAAGCCTGAAGATGACAGATGATGGCAAGATAGCCTGGGTTGTTATTACACCAGATGATATGGTCGCTTGTGGAGCAGCTAATGAAGATCTTGAAGGGGTAGTGAACTATCCGCGCAACATTCAGGGCGTGGAGGTTGGGATCTTTTTCAAAGTCATCAACGAGAATGCCGTCAAGGTTTCTCTGCGTTCGGCTGGCAAGATTGATGTTGCTGCATTAGCACAGACCTTTGGTGGAGGCGGGCATGTACTCGCAGCCGGATGTCGTCTGGAAGGCAGACTTGAAGATATTGTAGCAAAAGTACTGAAGCAGGTGAATTCACAATGGTAAAGCCCTTTGAAGGTGTACTTCCGGTATATAAACCGGCGGGATTTACTTCTCATGATGTTGTAGCCAAAATGCGTCGCATTCTCAAGATGAAGCGCATTGGGCATACTGGCACACTGGACCCACAAGTTACAGGCGTTCTGCCGCTCTGTCTTGGACGGGCGACACGCGTGGTAGAGTATATGCAGGAGCTTCCAAAGGAATATCTGGCTACGCTCAGATTGGGACTGTCTACTGATACAGAGGATATGACAGGGGAAGTCATTGAGCGGGCTGAAACGACTGTGGAAGTAACACAGGAACAGGTTCAACAGGTGCTAGAGCAGTTCCTAGGCACGATCTCTCAGGTGCCACCCATGTATTCTGCGGTAAAGGTAGACGGTAAACGTCTCTATGAGCTTGCTCGTGAAGGAAAAACGGTAGAGCGTAAGAGCCGTGAGGTCACAATCTATGAGCTTGAGCTTACAGGGATTGAGACTCAGGGTGAAACCACCGATATATCCTTCCGGGCCTTGTGTTCAAAAGGTACCTATATTCGGACGTTGTGTGTAGACATCGGCCGACAACTCGGATATCCATCGACCATGGTTCGACTCGAGCGTACGATCTCGGCAGGTATTTCTGCAGATCGTTGTCTTCGTATTGAAGAAGTGGAACAACTTATGGCCGATGGGACTTTGGCTGAGGCGCTGATTCCTGTTGACGAGGCTATTGCGTCGATTCCATCCCACAAGGTCGGAGAAGAACAGACCAAAGGAGCACTTCAAGGTCAGAAACTGTCTGCACGTCTTCTGGAACCGCCTGTAGAGCAACCTGGTTTGCTGCGGTTGTATGCTCAGGATGGTACGTTTCTGGGGATATTTGAACGGGATGAACTAAAACCAACGGTGAGGGCAGTTAAAGTCTTTTTGCCGGAATAAAGAGGTCTCGGGCTTGGAGTTGTGGTGATGCTCAAGCTTGGCCTATCAAGTGAAATGCAGGTGAATGATTGTGAAAACCGTAATGCTAACCTATCCGCAGACGTTACATTCGACTGAGCTGAGCACACTTCCCCAAGTGCTCGCGATTGGTCAATTCGACGGACTGCATCTCGGACATGCAAGTGTCATTTTATCAGCTGTCCGCATTGCGCGGGAAACGGGCATGCAGGCAGCGGTCATGACCTTTCATCCACATCCGAAGGAAGTTATGCGCAAAGGGGATTACGAGGGTTATTTAACTCCCTTGAGAGATAAAGAAGACATCTTGGCAGGAATGGGTGTTGATGTGCTCTATGTGGTGGAGTTCAATGAAAACTTCTCACGGCTGACGCCGCAACAATTCGTACACGACCTGTTGATTCCTCTTCAGACACGAACAGCGGTGGTTGGTTTTGACTTCCGTTTCGGTCACAAGGGTGCAGGAGATGAGCAACTTCTTCGTACATTGGGAGAAGGAGAAATGACGGTGGAAACCGTTCCTCCATTCCTGTTAAATGGTGAAAAAGTGAGCAGTTCTCTCATTCGTGGCCTGTTGAAGCGTGGGGAGATGGATGAGGCCAGTCAGTGGCTTGGCCGACCTTACAGCATCAGAGGAACCGTAATTCACGGGGAGAAGCGTGGACGAACCATTGGATTTCCGACAGCCAACCTTGAACTCACGGACCATTACGTTACACCGTCGAAGGGTGTTTACGCTGTTCGTGTGCAGCATGGAGAACAGGAACTGCATGGCGTAATGAATCTCGGTGTGAAACCTACGTTTCACGAAAGCGGGATGAAACCTACGTTTGAAGTGCACCTGCTTGATTTTGATGGACACTTGTATGACCAGGAACTAAAGGTTGAGCTCGTTCACTATATTCGTGCAGAGCGAAAGTTTGACTCCATTGATGCATTAATTAGCCAGATTCGTGAAGATGCATTGACTGCCGGCCGCCTGTTATCTTAAGCTTCAGGATTAAATGCATGTTTACATTTACTTTGACTGGGCAATTATGATATACTGTACTACGTTGTCGATTGAGACAACAATAACCTTGGCTTGGTTGCTTGCTCTCACCGGCGGTGACGAGGCTAATGGCGATTATATTGAAGGAGGTGAACAGGATGGCATTGACTCAAGAACGTAAACAACAACTGATCGACGAGCACAAAACTCACGAGTCCGATACAGGATCTCCAGAGGTGCAAGTTGCTATCCTTACGGAAAACATCAGAAGTTTGACAGACCACTTGCGTACGCATAAGAAAGACCACCACTCACGTCGTGGACTTTTGAAAATGGTAGGTCAACGTCGTAAGCTTTTGGCTTACGTGAAAAACAAAGATGTTAAACGTTACAGCGCACTGATCGAAAAACTCGGATTGCGTCGTTAATTATCGTACATGTTTTCAAAACCAACCTGGCTGTTATCCGTCATTCTTTTGTCTAAAAGGACAAGCGGAACTACAGCCGGGTTGTTTTGTAGATGAACATGTTGCCATATATTTGTAGATGGGGCTCCGTGAGGAGCTTTTGTTGTGCAGATTAGCATGTTGCAAGATGATACATAGCTAATGAATGCAGGACAAGCAGGAAATACTGTGAATATGCAGAATCCATTGAATTAGGAACGAATAAAAGGAGGGGTTTCATGGAACAGCGTGTTGAAATGCAGCTTGGTGGAAGAAAGCTTACGCTTGAAACCGGGCGTTTGGCCAAACAGGCTAATGCTGCCGTTAAGGTAACATACGGGGATACCGTTGTATTGTGTACCGTGACAGCATCAAGTGAGCCGAAAGATTTGGACTTTTTCCCATTAACGGTGAACTATGAAGAAAGATTGTACGCCGTAGGTAAAATCCCGGGTGGATTTATTAAACGTGAAGGCAGACCAAGTGAGAAAGCCATTCTTTCAAGCCGTCTGACAGACCGTCCAATTCGTCCATTGTTCCCGGAAGGCTTCCGGAATGATGTACAAGTTCTGAATATCGTTATGAGTGTGGACCAAGACTGTGAACCACAAATTGCTGCAATGATCGGTACATCAGCTGCACTGAGCATTTCGGATGTTCCATTCAGCGGACCGATTGGTGGCGTGAAAGTTGGACGTATTAATGGTGAGTTCATCATTAATCCAACGATTGCACAGCTTGAAGTTAGTGATATTGAGCTGGTAGTTGCAGGAACCAAGGATGCCATCATGATGGTAGAGGCTGAAGCAAACGAATTACCGGAAGAAGTAATGCTTGAAGCAATCATGTTTGGACATGATGAGATCCAAAATATTATTGCTGTAATCGAACAACTTGTACAAGTTGCTGGAAAAGAAAAAATGGCTGTTAAGTTGCGTACCGTTAATGCTGAAGTTAACAGCAGTGTGCGTGAATTCGCCAGCGCTCGTCTGGTCGAAGCGGTTAAAATCGCCGAGAAGCATGCTCGTCAAGATGCAATCGATGTAGTGAATGACGAAACCGTTGCTCACTTTGAAGAGAAATATATTGAAAGTCCGGAATTGTTCAAAGACGTGAAGGAAGTTCTGCACGATATCGTCAAAGAAGAAGTGCGCCGTTTGATCACGCATGATAAAGTTCGTCCGGATGGACGTGGACTTGCTGAAATTCGCCCAATTGAATGTGATACATCTCTGCTGCCACGTGCACATGGTACAGGACTGTTTACGCGCGGTCAAACGCAAGCACTTAGCGTTTGTACACTCGGTGCACTGGGTGATGTTCAGATTTTGGACGGAATCAGTCTTGAAGAAACGAAACGATTCATGCATCACTATAACTTCCCACCATTCAGCGTAGGTGAAGCTCGTCCATTGCGTGCTCCAGGCCGTCGTGAAATCGGACATGGTGCTTTGGGTGAACGTGCTCTTTCCAAAGTAATCCCTTCCGAAACGGATTTCCCATACACGATTCGTTTGGTATCTGAAGTTCTGGAATCCAACGGCTCATCATCTCAGGCTAGTATCTGTGCCAGCACTTTAGCTATGATGGATGCAGGTGTTCCAATCAAAGCTCCGGTTGCAGGTGTGGCTATGGGTCTGATCAAAGATGGTGATCATGTATCCATTCTGAGTGATATTCAGGGTATGGAAGATCACCTGGGTGACATGGACTTCAAGGTAGCAGGAACACCAGAAGGTGTAACCGCAATTCAAATGGACATCAAAATTGCTGGTATTAATCGTCAAATTTTGTCTGATGCATTGGCGCAAGCCAAAGAAGGTCGTATGCACATTTTGGGCAAAATGAACGAGATTTTGAAAACTCCACGTGAGCAGTTATCACAATATGCGCCTAAAATTACAACGATGCATATCAATCCGGACAAAATCCGTGATGTGATCGGTGCAGGTGGTAAAATTATCAATAAAATCATCGAAGAAACCGGTGTTAAAATTGATATTGAACAGGATGGACGTGTCTTTATCGCTTCTTCCAACCAGGAAATGAATGATAAAGCTAAATCGATCATCGAAGGTATTGTGCGTGAAGTACTAGTCGGCGAGATTTATGTCGGTAAAGTAAAACGTGTTGAGAAATTCGGTGCTTTCGTTGAAGTGCTTCCGAACAAAGAAGGTCTGGTACACATCTCACAACTGTCAACTGAACGTGTTGCCAAAGTGGAAGATGTTGTAGCTATCGGTGATTCCATTACGGTAAAAGTAACGGAAATTGACCCACAAGGTCGAATCAACTTGTCCCGTAAAGCAGTTTTGACTGCTGAAGCTCCGGCTCAATCCTAGGATACCGAAGCGACAGGTTATAAATGGATAGATTGAATGAAGAGACAGAATGTGAATTTCTGGCTCTTTTTTTAACGTTTAAATACGTAAAGCAAGGATGAAATCATGGCTTTCTATTCATATTTTCGCCCTTGTCCTCATATGATGGGGACAAAGACGGCGGGAGGATGGAGCTGTGGGAAACCAATCCAAAAAACTGGCGGCTGTTCTGGCGGGTGTGACTGCGGTCATATTGATCGGACAAGTTGGCAGTGTACGTACATACATTACGGAGATCCGTGATGGGCCAGGTACGCAGAATGCTTTTGACATGTTCAAGGAAGCAACTGGAGAAGATGCGCTGTTATCAGCGATTCGGGATAAAGCGGCTGAAACGAAAATTGCTCCAGTGAATGCCAGGGTGGATCGGGTATGGAAAGCCATTCCTGGATATAATGGCATGGAGATTGATGTGGAAGCGACATACCGTAAGGCACTGAGTGGAACATTGAATACCAAGATAGCATACGTCTATCGTCAGATTCAGCCGGAGATTCAGCTTAAGGATCTGGGGGCACATCCGATCTATCGTGGGAATGCGAGCAAACCGATGGTTTCTTTTATGATTAATGTTGCCTGGGGGAATGAATTTATTATACCGATGCTGGATACGCTCGATGCCGAGAAAGTGAAGGCCACTTTTTTTCTGGATGGAAGCTGGTTAAGCAAAAACCTTGAACTGGCCAAAGAAATTCAGAAGCGTGGGCATGAGTTGTCCAATCATGCGTATTCTCACCCTAACATGAGTCGATTGAGCGCAGAGAGGGCCAAGCTGGAAATTAGCAAAACCCAGGATCTGCTCCATAAAACACTCGGTGTGGATAATCGTTGGTTTGCCCCGCCTTCCGGTGATTTTAATCAAAAGACCGTAGACATTGCTTCATCCATGGGGCTGCAAACCGTGTTATGGACAGTGGATACGGTGGATTGGCGTAAACCAAGCTCAGATGCCGTTGTCGCTAAAATTGCGAAAAATACTGAGGCCGGTACATTAGTTTTAATGCACCCTACCGCTGCTTCTTCCGGTGCTTTAAAGGGTATGATTCATTCTATACGGGCCAAAGGTTTGGTGCTCGGAACCGTAAGTGAGACGTTGTCTTCGGAACGTGTAATTGCATCTGCGGTTGAGTGAACGTTGTTTTTTTGTTAATATCAAAAAGTTGGAACCAAATGTCGATTTCAATTTCAAGGTTGAGATCAAGGCAATTATAGAGATGTAGGAGGGCCAACCATGAAAAAAATTCAGCTGGGCAATGGCCTCAGAGTTGTCATGGAACAGATACCGACCTGCCGTTCTGTGTCTTTCGGAATATGGGTCAAGACAGGTTCGCGCAATGAGCAACCTGCGAGTAACGGAGTATCACATTTTATTGAGCACATGTTGTTCAAAGGAACGGATCGTTATGATGCGAAGGCAATTGCGGAGCAGTTTGATGCGATCGGTGGTAACGTGAATGCGTTCACTTCCAAAGAATACACATGTTATTATGCTAAAGTGTTGGATGAACATTTGCCGATTGCGGTGGATGTATTGTCCGATATGTTTTTCCGCTCCAAAATGGATGATGGTGAATTGATCAAGGAGAAAAACGTCATTCTGGAAGAAATCTCGATGTATGAAGATACGCCAGATGATATGGTTCATGATCTGATGGCCTTGGCCGCATATGGTGAGCATCCACTCGCATACCCTATTCTGGGTACGGAAGAACGCCTCAAAGCGATGGATTCAAGCCATCTGCGTGCATATATGAAGGAGCATTACACAATTGAGAACACGGTCATTAGTATCGCAGGTAATATTGATGACAGTGTAATCGATCTGATGGAGAAGCATTTTGGTGCTTTTGATGTAAATGGAGTAACGGAAGCAGTTACGATGCCGGCATTCCAAAGCGGACAGCTCTTCCATAAAAAGAAAACGGAACAGAATCATATCTGTATCTCGTTCCCAGGCTGTAAAATCGGAGATCCGCTTCAATTCGCTATGGTTGTTCTGAATAACGCCATTGGTGGAGGCATGAGCTCCAGACTGTTCCAGGAAATTCGTGAGAAACGGGGTCTTGCGTACTCCGTGTATTCCTATCATAGCTCTCATGCGGACAGTGGACTTTTCACGATATACGCGGGTACAGCACCGAAACAGACAAAAGAAGTGCTTGACCTGACCAAAGAGGTTCTGCGCGACCTGGCTGTAAATGGCTTGTCCGAAGATGAACTTCGTAAAGGAAAAGAACAGCTGAAGGGTAGCCTGATTCTTAGCTTGGAAAGCACAGGCAGTCGTATGAATCGTCTGGGTAAAAACGAGCTGATGCTTGGAAGACATCATACGCTGGATGAGATGATCACCAAGATTGAGCAAGTGACGATGGACGATATTAACGCGGTACTTGATCTGATGTTTGCCGAGCCGTTTGCACTTGCTATGGTTGGCGCTTCAGATAAGACGATTGCTGGATTGAGAAGGGATGATTTTGTTGCATTACGTTCAAATACAGAAACTGCCGGGCAATGAAGATATTAAGTTGCCACAAAAAATGTCGGAGCTGGCATCCGGCTTTGATGTAGTAGCTGCACTTCAGGAAGACGTTGTCCTGCAACCGGGTCAGCGTACGCTGATTCCAACTGGACTTGCGATGGCAATGCCAGCTGGATTGGAAGCTCAGATCCGTCCTCGGAGCGGACTGGCTTTCAAACATGGAATTACCTGTCTCAACACGCCGGGTACTATCGATGCGGATTATCGCGGAGAAGTTAAAGTGCTGTTGATTAATCTCGGTCAAGAACCGTTCACGAT
Organism: Paenibacillus sp. SZ31; assembly: GCF_012912005.1. GTDB lineage: Bacteria > Bacillota > Bacilli > Paenibacillales > Paenibacillaceae > Paenibacillus. Next base: position 122,269 of record NZ_JABBEA010000001.1, on the reverse strand, counting down.
TGTACGGGGAGAGCGCATCGCACAGATCGTCTTTCAAACCGTGCCTGCGGTTGAATTGACGGAAGTGAATGAACTTTCGGAAACGGTACGTGGCGAAGGCGGATTCGGTCATACCGGGAAATAATCAGCGTAAATATATCCATTCTTTAGAGTCGTCCCTAACGGGGGCGGCTCTTTTTTGCATTCGAGAAACGGACAGTGTAGTGAAATTATTGTTTTCACCCCGCTGTGGGCCCCTGCATACGATAAGGCATACATGTGGTGAAAGGAGTGACGTCCCGATGCTGACCGGAGTCCGGATTGTAGTCCTGGGCGGAGATGCGCGGCAGCTTGAAGTCATTCAAAAGTGCGCTGAGCTGGATGCAACGGTAAGTGTAGTGGGTTTCGATAAAATGGAGCGTTCCATTCCGGGTATCGAACACCAGGAACTGGAGGACGAAGTGTTTGCTTCGGCAGATGTACTGGTACTGCCTGTCGTCGGTTGCGATGATCAGGGAAAAGTAAGCACTTCGTTCAGTGACACGCCGATCTATTTGAAAAAGGAACATGTTGCAGCATTGCCGGAGCATTGCATTGTGTTCACAGGTATGGCGAAGCCGTTTCTGCGTGAACTTTGTCTAGATAACGGGCTGAGACTTGTTGAAGTACTTGATCGTGATGATATTGCACTTTACAACTCTATTCCAACAGCTGAGGGAGCCATCGCCATAGCTATTCGGGAGACGGACTTCACAATCCATGGTTCGGAATGCATCGTGCTTGGCATCGGTCGAACAGGGTTCACAATGGCCAAAACACTGCAGGGACTTGGGGCAAATGTACGGGTAGGGATCAGGCGGGAAGAGGATGTTGCTCGCGCGACTATAATGGGCTGGAAGCCTTTCATGACAACGGATTTGGCCGCTCAAACCGGGGAAGTTGACTTGCTTTTTAATACGATACCGACTATGATAATCACAGCACAAATCCTGTCCAGAATGCCGCAAAAGGCTGTCATTATCGACCTCGCATCCGCTCCTGGCGGCTGTGATTTCAGGTATGCCGACAAACGCGGTATCAAAGCGCTACTTGCGCCTGGCCTCCCCGGCATTGTTGCTCCAAAAACGGCTGGCGGCATTATTGCCGACGCGTTGATCCGTTTGCTTTTGGAAGAACAGAACGCACGGGAGGTTAAATCATGAACTGGCAGGGAAAAACGGTAGGTTATGCAATTACGGGTTCTCATTGTACGTTTGAAGAGGTTATGCCGGTAATTAGCCGCTTCGTGGCTGAAGGCGCCAACGTCATTCCGATTATTTCCAATTCGGTGCTGACGACGGATACACGCTTCGGTACGGCGCAAAATTGGCAAAAACAGTTGAAAGATATAACAGGTAATGATATCATTTCTACAATTGTTGAAGCGGAGCCATTAGGGCCTTCCAAGCTGCTTGATGTGCTGGTTATTGCTCCATGCACAGGGAATACCACAAGCAAGCTGGCTAATGCGATGACCGACAGTCCAGTGCTGATGGCAGCCAAAGCGCAGATGCGCAATCAGCGTCCGCTCGTGCTCGCCATTTCCACGAATGACGGTCTGGGCTTAAATGCTGCGAATATCGCCAAATTGCTCGTGGCCAAATATTTGTATTTTGTGCCATTTGGGCAGGACGATCCAGTGAAAAAACCAAACTCGTTAGTCGCCAAAATGGAATTGATTCCAGAGGCTTGCTGGAGTGCGCTTGAGGGCAAACAGCTTCAGCCGATGATTGTGGAGCGTTCTTCACAGGCTTGATGGAACAATGACAGGGTGACAACGTTTATGCGCTTGGAGAAATGAATAAGGGGTTTGAGAGACAAAGAAAATCATGGGGGACGATATGCTGGCTTGAACAGCTGCTTGTGTCCACGTTCCTGTCTATAAGGGCATTCCTGCTTGCCGACAGTAAAGGTTAAGCAAGCGGGAGAGGTCTATTGTGAATGTATGCGTCATGATCTCGATAACAACCGCGACCTTTGATTTGCGATTGTCCAAGACAATTTCAAAAAAAACAAGGAGCGGCATGGAATGCCGTATAAATTGCTGAAATTATCGCATCAGAACGCTCCCTAGAGTGATCCATTTGTTGATTTGACCCGTGTCCAGTCTTCTTGCGTACACAAATGGAGGAATAAAGATGCGTATCATGGTACAGAAATTCGGAGGCACGTCTCTCTCCACTGTTCAGGCGAGAGAGCATGTGCTCCGTCACGTTAAACGTGAACTTGAGGCAGGATTGAGTCTGGTCATCGTGGTGTCTGCGATGGGGCGCCGCGGCGAGCCATATGCGACTGATACGTTGCTGGACTGGGCTGCACAGAACGGAAACGCACTATCCGCACGCGAAAAGGATTTACTGCTGTGCTGTGGTGAAATCATATCTGCGACGACTTTGAGCAGTTTGCTCGAACATGAAGGCATTCCAACTACAGTGCTGACCGGTGCACAAGCAGGTTTTGTGACGGACGACAATTTCGGGAATGCCCGGATATTGGATGTCCGTCCTGTTCGTGTGTTGGAGCAGCTTCAGCTTGGCCGGGTCGTTATTGTAACCGGATTCCAAGGTCAGACGGAGAACGGAGACTTCACGACACTGGGTCGTGGGGGAAGTGATACGTCTGCAACAGCTCTCGGTGCAGCATTACGTGCCGAAATGGTGGATATCTACACAGATGTGAACGGGATTCTCACGGCCGATCCACGGATTGTTGAGGATGCGCGTCCACTGACTGTTGTGAGTTATGCAGAGATCTGTAACATGGCCCACCACGGGGCCAAGGTAATCCATCCACGTGCGGTCGAGATTGCGATGCAATCCCAGATACCTGTACGGGTAAGATCTACTTTTGCAGACACGGAAGGAACGCTGGTTACGCATCCGGAAGGATTTCAGGATGTGCAGACAGGCATTGTTGACCGTTATGTAACAGGTATCGCCTATGTGAGCAATGTAACGCAAATTACGGTGGATGTACCTGGTGGTGCAGATCGATTGCAACTAAAAGTATTCAAAACCATGGCCGAGAATTCAATCAGCGTTGATTTTATTAATGTTACCCCCTCGGGAGTTGTCTATACAGTTTTTGACAGTGATTCCGAGAAAGCCATACATGTATTACAGGAGATAGGTCTCAAGCCACAAAGCCTGTCCGGTTGTGCCAAAGTTTCCGTCATTGGCGGAGGCATTAATGGTGTACCTGGAATTATGGCTCGCATCGTCGAGTCCTTGACACTGGCAGACATTCAGATCCTGCAATCGGCAGATTCGAATACAACGATCTGGGTACTCGTAAAAAAAGAAGATATGGTTCAGGCCCTGAGGGCACTTCACGCCTCATTCGAACTTCATTTGTAAGCAACTGAAGTTCGAGGAGCCAAACCTGTTTTGAAGGAGGAATCGAATTGGACTTTGGAAGATTGATTACAGCAATGGTCACTCCGTTCAATGAACAAGGAGAGATTCATTGGGAGGAAACGGCACGTCTAATCGACTATTTGATTGTAGATCAAAAGTCGGAGACGCTCGTGGTTTCCGGAACAACAGGGGAGTCTCCAACACTTAGTGATACTGAGAAAGTTCAATTATTCGAATTTGCAGTGAAACATGCGGCCGGTCGGTGCAAAATTATAGCCGGTACGGGAAGCAACAACACGGCACATTCCATCCATTTGACACAGGAAGCTGAACGTGCCGGAGTGGATGGCATATTGCTGGTTGTTCCGTATTACAACAAACCGAGTCAAGAAGGTCTCTTCAAACATTTTGAAGCCATTGCGGGCTCAACCAAGCTGCCTGTTATGCTCTACAACGTGCCTGGGCGTACAGTAACCAGTCTGTCGGCCGCTACAACACTTCGTCTGGCCCAGATTCCTAACATCGTAGCCACGAAGGAATGTGCGTCTATGGAGCAGGTTACGCTGATTGCAGCAAGTGCTCCGGAGCACTTTAGAGTGTATTCCGGTGATGATGCTTCAGGCTTGCCAGCGATTGCAGTTGGTGCCCATGGGATCGTCAGCGTAGCGAGTCATGTCGTAGGGGCAGAAATGAAGAAAATGATCGATGCCTTCTATGGCGGTGCGCCTGTTCAAGCTGCTCAGATTCATCAGCAGCTGTTCCCGGTGTTTAAAGGTCTGTTTGAGTGTCCACAACCTCTACCAAACCCGGTAGCGGTGAAATATGCGCTGACATTGCGTGGTTTGAACGTTGGATCTGTACGCTTGCCCCTTATTCCGCCAACGGAAGAGGAGCAGGTCTATATCAAAGGTCTGCTTAATTTGTAATCATTTAGGTTGCATATGGAACTATTTTATTAATCATGAGAATTTCCATCAGATCAGCAAAAGAACCGCTCCTCTTATTTGAGGTTGCGGTTCTTTTTTTGACGAGTAATGTGAGGTTTCTTTTTCATTGCTAAGGGGAAACCTACAGGTTAACGAGAGAGTGACTTGTTTTTTTTGTTTTTAATCATGTATAATGATGTCAAGTGACTGGGTGCGGTATTTTTTTGAAATTGAAAGCGACATCGTTTCGTGGTGTAGCTTTGCGGTGAAAAAGGAAGGAACGGCTAAGAGGGAATTTCAAATCCAACTTGTTGGTAAAAGGGAATAACTTCGAAGAACTTCTTCCAGATATCGTGAATAAAGGTGTTCTTTTACATTCATCCCGATAGGTGGGTATGTAATGTATGGACTACTTTTCTTAACTTACAATAAATAATAAGGTACGACGTCCAACTACCATAGGAGGTTTAGATTCATTTGTCTAAGAAAAATAATAACGATAAACTGATGATTTTTGCATTGGGCGGCGTAGGCGAGATTGGTAAAAATATGTACGTCATCCAATACGCTAACGACATTGTAGTCGTAGATGCTGGTCTTAAATTCCCTGAAGAAGATATGCTTGGTATTGATATTGTCATCCCTGACATTTCTTACCTGACTGAGAACCGTGACAAAGTAAGAGGAATTATCCTTACTCACGGACATGAGGATCACATTGGTGGTCTGCCATATGTTCTCAAACATCTGAATGTTCCTGTATACGGAACAAGACTTACGCTTGGACTTGTAGAAAACAAGCTGAAAGAAGCGAACTTGCTGGGTGAAACAAAACGTATTCTGATTGATGCGGATTCCGAGATTCAACTTGGAACTGCATTGAAAGCATCGTTCTTCGCTACTAACCATAGTATTCCGGATTCCGTTGGTGTATGTGTCGAAACACCGGAAGGTGCAGTTGTTCACACAGGTGACTTCAAATTTGACCACACTCCAGTCAATGGTCAATATGCAGATCTTCAGCGTATGGCACAGATCGGAACGAATGGCGTACTTGCGCTGTTGTCCGACAGTACGAATGCTGAGAAACCTGGATTCACACCATCGGAGAAAAATGTGGGTATCGTTCTGGAAGATATCTTCCGTAAAGCAAGTCAACGCGTTGTTGTAGCTACATTTGCTTCCAACGTACACCGTATCCAACAGGTAATCAACGCAGCGGAAGTAACTGGACGTAAAGTTGCAGTTATCGGACGCAGCATGGTCAATGTTGTCGGTATTGCTTCGGAACTGGGTTACCTTGAGATTCCAGACGGCATGATCATTGAACCCGAAGAAGTAGGCAAGATGGCTGCTGATCGTGTCGTGATTCTCTGCACAGGAAGCCAAGGCGAACCAATGTCAGCACTGACACGTATGGCTCGTTCCACGCACCGTAAAGTGGACATCCTGCCAGGAGACACTGTCATTATCGCAGCAACACCGGTTCCGGGTAATGAGAAATATGTAGGCCGTACGATTGATGAACTGTTCCGTCTGGGCGCTAACGTGCATTACAGCGGTGCTAACAGTGGCGTTCACGTATCTGGTCACGGTAGCCAGGAAGAGCTCAAACTGATGCTCAACCTGATGAAGCCGAAATTCTTCTTGCCGATTCACGGTGAATTCCGTATGCAGCGTCGCCACGCGGTTCTTGCTGAATCTGTAGGTGTAGAACCTGAGAACATTTTCATCACGGATATCGGTGAAGTGATTGAAATTCAAGGTGGAGCAGCGCGTAGAGCAGGAAAAGTTACTGCAGGTAATGTGTTGATCGACGGCTTGGGTGTAGGCGATGTGGGTAACATTGTACTTCGTGACCGTAAATTGCTGTCACAAGATGGTATCCTCGTTGTCGTGGTAACACTGAGCAAACAGGATGGAAAAATTGTTTCCGGTCCTGACATCATCTCTCGCGGATTTGTGTATGTACGCGAATCGGAAGGACTACTGGATGAGGCCAACCGGATCGTTAGCAGCACATTGCAGAAGTTGATGAGTGAGAACGTTAACGAGTGGGCTTCACTCAAAACGAATGTTAAAGATGCACTGGGACGCTTCCTGTATGAGCAAACTCGTCGTAGACCGATGATTTTGCCAATCATTATGGAAGTTTAAAATAGGCTAAACAAAAACATATATTCAGGCACACAGTCGCCCCTTCTCTACGAGTAATATTGGACGGTTCCTCGTAGAGAAGGGGCTTTTTTTGCGTTTTTCAGGGAGATCGCCACAATGTGAAGCAATTTGATGTAATGGGTATAAGGCGCTTGGAAAAATCCCCATACTAAGGAAATACATTAAATGTTTCTGGAGAAGGGGATTAATGAAATGAATGAACGTATGAATGGCAAGCAGGCATCAAGATCTAATCAGCCGGAGGTTGAAGCACCGGAGATCCCGATACAAGAGGACAAGGATATCTCTCCCGTGACGGAGACTATTCAGCAATTTGGGCAGACACAGTCGCCAGCAGGCGAATCGAACATCTTCTGTATGACGATCATCGGACAGGTGGAAGGGCATTTAATTTTGCCACCACAAAATAAAACAACAAAGTATGAGCATATCATTCCACAGCTAGTGGCTGCAGAACAGAATCAGCGTATTGAAGGTATTCTGATCATTTTGAACACGGTAGGTGGAGATGTAGAAGCGGGTCTGGCCATTGCAGAGATGATTGCTTCCCTGAGCAAACCTACGGTGACTGTGGTCATTGGTGGAGGGCATAGCATTGGAGTACCGATTGCGGTAGCTTCAACGTATTCCTTGATTGCCGGAAGTGCAACGATGACGATCCATCCCATCCGTATGAACGGCCTTGTCATTGGTGTACCTCAGACGTTTGAGTATATGGAGAAAATGCAGGAACGGGTTGTTCGATTCGTGACTTCTCATTCGAATATCTCTGAAGAGATGTTCAAAGAATTGATGTTTAAGACAGGCGAGTTGAATCGGGATATTGGTACAGCTGTAGGAAGTGCAGATGCAGTGAAACATGGATTGATGGATGCAGTGGGTGGAATTGGACAGGCTATTGCTCAGTTAAATCAGCTCATAGGAGACAAGAGACAAACCCTGCAGGCGGGAGGTTATACACAATGACACTATACACCGTGATGCCTCCTGAACAACTCTGGTCGGGAATGTGGAAAGAGGGCGAAGATACGAGGGAGATCAAGATGAATGGTTTGTTAATGCAAGTGAGGCCTGTGAATGACAATGAAGCCGTTATTGTGCGTTTACTGGATTGTCCGCTTGAAGCCTATCTCAATCCTGCCAATATGCCGGGTTCGACCATTCCGCTTTCAGGTAACTTGGGATCAGCATAACGCGACGAATTCAGACAAATTGAGCAGAAAAAGAACATATGTACGGACTATATTTGTATGGTATAATATTCTTCTGGGGGTGACCTGATTTTGGCCAGAAGAAAAAAGAGGAAAAAAAAGGGCGCTGGTTTTAGTGGCGTTTTAAAATATGAAATTTACGGAATTGTGCTGATTACCCTTGCTGTTATTGCATTATCGGGTGAAGCCACCGTTGGACGTTCGCTTTCCAAGATGTTCGGACTGATGCTTGGTAAGTTTTATTTTGCGATTCCACTTGTTGGTATTTATTATGGTCTCATGGTGATGATTCACCGGAAATGGCCGAGTGGCTGGACCACGCGCAAGACAGGACTTGTTTTGCTGGTCTTTGCTTTAACCCTGATGAGTACCGTCTCTGCAATGCACCAGAAGCTCATTCCGGTGGGTGCGCTTGAGCCTGGTGCTGTGATTACACAGGTACATAATGATATGCAAACCGAGTTGCTAACCCCTGCTGCGCCAGGTGAGAGGGACTCCATGCTTAACAAGGATATCAGCGGTGGTTATCTCGGGGCTGGGCAATTTGCCCTGTTCCTGTGGCTGTTCGGTAGCCTTGGGGCAAGACTAATTATGATCGTAATGTTTGTCATCAGCTTTATGCTGATTACGAATCTTTCTTATGTGGATCTGATTCGAATATTTCGAACGAAGGTCTGGGATGCCGGGAGTTCAATGTACAAAAAATTGGAGTCGAGGTCCTCTGCACGTTCTGCTTCAGCTCCTGATGCCAGGAAGAAAGGGAATACCCGTAAAGTGGTACCTGTCCCTGTTGAAGATGATGAAGACGAGTATGAGGATGAATTAGAGGAACAGCATCTGCCTAAACGAAAAGCACCAATATTCTTCCAATTGTTTGGAAAATGGGGAGCTGACCGGGAACAGGCGAAATCAGGACGTGAAATCGATCAGGCGGATTCGGCAGAAACAGAACAGATTGTATACCGCGCCGAACAAGATCACCGTCCAGATGCTTGGCAGGATGCAACCGAAGACGTAGCGAATAAATCCGCTTCATCACATGTTCCCGTTCAGGCTAAACCTAACTCAGCGCCGATCATTCGAGACTTTTTCGAGCACGTCAGAACAGAAGAGGCAAGCATTGAAGATGATCTGGACGATGCGTATCCTTTCCCGGATAATCTGGCCGATCCAAACGTAGTACAACAGGGCGAGCATGCCATTAAAATAACGGATGAACTGGTAGAGACGGAGTGGTCTGCATCCGATGCGTGTACAAACGGGATGAATGCTGTGGATGAGATTCAGAGTGGAGAAGAAGTACCTAATGATGTAATGCAGGGAACAGATACTTTAACTCCTGAAGGGCAGGACACACAACCGGTGAAACCACCACCACCACCTCCTAAGCCGTACAAGCTGCCATCATTCCGTCTCCTTGCCAAGCCAAACAATGGGGGCAAGGCGGGTGACCAGAAGGATTATATGCAGACAGCACGCAAGCTGGAAGCTACACTGGAGAGTTTCGGTGTTCGTGCCAAAGTGCTTGAAGTGGTCCGGGGCCCTGCCGTTACAAGGTATGAAATTCAGCCTGATATTGGTGTCAAAGTCAGCAGGATTGTCAGTCTAACGGATGATATCGCGTTGGCTCTGGCGGCAAAAGATATCCGGATGGAAGCGCCGATTCCCGGGAAGTCCGCTATAGGTATCGAGGTACCTAATGGCGAGGTGTCGGTTGTAACGATGCGTGAAGTAATGGAGACAGCAACGTTCCAGGATGCAGAATCCAAAGTGACCATTGCATTTGGCCGAGATATCTCCGGACAGACGATCATTGGTAACTTGGCTCGTATGCCCCATTTGCTGGTCGCAGGTGCTACAGGTTCCGGTAAGTCGGTATGTATCAACGGAATTATTACCAGCATATTGTACAAAGCGAAGCCGGATGAAGTGAAGTTCTTGATGGTCGATCCCAAGATGGTTGAGTTGAACGTATATAACGGAATTCCTCATCTGATGGCACCGGTAGTAACAGATCCCAAACGAGCATCACTTGCGCTCAAAAAGATCGTGGTTGAGATGGAGAAAAGATATGAACTATTCTCCAAATCCGGTACGCGGAACGTTGAAGGCTACAACAATCTGATGAAAGATAATCCTGCGGCTGTTCTACCGTATATCGTTGTTATTGTGGACGAGCTTGCAGATCTCATGATGGTTGCAGCCGGAGATGTGGAAGATGCGATTGCGCGGCTTGCCCAGATGGCTCGTGCAGCCGGCATCCACTTGATTATTGCCACACAACGTCCTTCCGTTGACGTTATTACCGGGGTAATCAAGGCTAACATTCCTTCCCGGATTGCCTTCGGCGTATCCTCCCAAGTCGATTCCCGAACGATTCTGGATATGGGTGGGGCTGAGAAACTGTTGGGCCGTGGAGACATGTTGTTCATGCCAATGGGCGCATCAAAACCGGTTCGTGTACAAGGTGCATTTATGAGCGATGAAGAAGTCGAGAATATTGTAAACTACGTACGTGGTCAAGGTGAAGCGCAGTATGATGAGTCCCTTGTACCTGAGGTGGACGACTCTATCCAGGCTGAAGATGAAGTACAGGATGAGTTATACGAAAAGGCAGTACAGATTATTCTGGAGGCCAAGCAAGCGTCTGTTTCTCTGCTACAACGTCGAATGCGAGTAGGATACACCCGTGCCGCACGTTTGATTGACTCCATGGAAACCCGGGGCGTTATTGGTCCTTACGAGGGTAGCAAACCAAGGGAAGTACTGGTTTCACTTGAACAGTATCAGCAGAATAAAATAAGCTCGTAGTGTAACATGTAACATGGTTACAACGATTCGTTTAAGCCCTCAACCTTATTGGTTGAGGGCTTTTTGCTTACCCATCGGACTGAAGTTTTGCCATCTACTCCAAAGATCGGATGTTTTGGTGCATAGGAAGCAAGCAGGCTTGTCATAATAACCTTAGCGATTCTGTTAATCCCACAAGAGAAAGGTAGAGCACAGTCGATGCGAAAAATGAATCTATGGCTTTTCACTGCTATTTTGCTGATATCCGCATTGGGAATTCGTTATTTGCTTCCTGGGAATACAGCAACTGAAAGTTCAACCGAACATACACCACAGGTAGAAGAAAAGGCCTTGCCTACGTTTAGCAGCAGTACAGTGAAATATGGAAGTTACGGTCAGGATGTATATGAGCTTCAGGGGCGTCTGAAGTACCTGGGGTTTTACAATGGTAAAATCGACAGTAATTTTGGCAGCAGCACGCTGAAATCCGTTAAATGGTTTCAATCCGAGTTTGGCATGAAGGCAGACGGTGTGGTTGGATCGGAAACCAAGCTCAAGCTGTACAATGCTTCAACCAAATGGTCTCCAACAGAACCGCCACTTCATAAGGAATCCTCAGGTGGGGGTGGGGGCAGCAGCAACAACACAGCAGACAAAGAGCAGGATAATATGGGGTCTGCTAATGCACTTGGTCTCTCGGAGAATGAACTCAAAATTATGGCTAACGCAGTCTATGGTGAGGCCCGGGGGGAACCGTTTGAAGGTCAAGTTGCAGTAGCAGCAGTAATTCTGAATCGCGTAAATTCACCAAGTTTTCCAAGTACGCCCTCTGGCGTAATCTTTCAGCCAGGTGCATTTACGGCTGTAGCGGACGGACAGATATACCTGGAACCGAACGCACAAGCCAAAAAAGCAGTTGAACAAGCATTGAATGGCTGGGACCCGTCGGGCGGATGCCTCTATTATTTTAATCCGAAGACAGCAACATCCAAATGGATTTGGACCCGTCCACAGGTGAAAACAATCGGTCAGCATATTTTTTGTATGTGATGATGTTGGAAGCAACCAGAAGGCGTGACTTCGGTTGCTTCTTGCCTTTTGATTGGGTTAAAATGGTTGTTACGTTTAAGCTTGAACATAAGTACACGATAAATGACGCCGTAAAGGGGTTTTGACATTTGAATACATCAGGATTCGAACGAGGCAGCAAGAGAGAGTTTCGTATACATGTGCTTCCGACCAAACGTTTCAAAACGTTCGCTATATCGCTATATGCAGGAGTTCCTTTGCGGGAAGATACGGTAACCAAAGTAGCGCTGACACCATTTGTTCTGCGGCGCGGCACGGAGTCCTATCCGGAAACAACGCAATTTCGTGAACAACTGGAACATCTGTATGGAGCCGGTTTTGGTTTTGACGTGTATAAACGCGGGGATTACCAGATTGTACAGTTCCGTATGGATACCATTAATGATTCCTTCGTTGGAGGGGATGAGCAGCTGCTGGATCGTTCATTTGCCTTCCTTGGAGAGGTTCTTACCCGACCTGCACAGGAAAATGGACATTTCAGGACGTCTTATGTACAAGCAGAGCGAGAGACGGTTCGGAAAAAGCTGGAGTCGATCGTGAATGATAAAATGCGCTATGCCGCTGAACGCAGTATTGAGGAAATGTGCAAGAACGAGCCGTATCGTCTTCACCCACTGGGAGAGCGCAAGGATCTGCCTGGGATTGAGCCTGACACACTGACTGCATCTTATCAAGAGTGGTTACAGCAGGCGAGTATGGATCTGTATGTGGTGGGTGATACGACACTGGAGGAGGTTGAGAACCTCGTTCAGCGTCATTTCAATGTGGATCGAACATCTTCTTCTGATTACCAGACACAGGCAGCGGTTCGAGGAGACAAGGAAGTAGAGACTGTAGTTGAGCGACTGAATGTGGGTCAGGGAAAACTTAATATGGGACTTCGCACATCGATCACCTATGGAGATCCTCAGTATGCAGCAGCACTAATGTACAACGGGATTCTCGGCGGGTATCCGCATTCCAAGCTGTTTGTGAATGTGCGTGAAAAAGAAAGCCTGGCGTATTACGCGTCTTCGCGCTATGACGGACATAAGGGCATTGCGACGATTCAATCCGGGATTGAAATCCCCAACTATGAGAAGGCTGTCACCATCATCAAACAACAGCTGGAAGAAATGAAAAGTGGAACCATCAGTGATCTGGAAATGTCCCAAACCAAAGCGATGATTCGTAACCTGCTTAAGGAAATGCAGGATTCTGCCTTTGAAATGATCGCTTATGACTTCAATCGGCAGTTATCTGGCAAAGAGAGAACGGCTGAAGAACTGTTGGCTCAGGTAGAACACATTAGCAAGGAAGATGTTCGTGAGGCGGCAGAACAATTCCGTCTGGATACGATTTATTTCTTGCGGGACGAGAAGGAGGAATAATCGGTGGAGAGCATTCGGTATGAACATTTGCAGGAGACACTATATTACGAAGTGATGGATAACGGACTGCATGTCTATATTTTGCCTAAACCGGGATTCCAGAAAACGTATGCAACGTTTGCAACCAAGTATGGATCGGTGGATAATCATTTTCAGGTTGAAGGGCAGGAAGAAGTGAAGGTCCCGGATGGGATTGCGCATTTTCTGGAGCATAAAATGTTCGAAGAACCAACGGGCGATATTTTTGCGACGTTTGCGTCTCATGGTGCCTCAGCTAACGCCTTTACGAGCTTTGATCAGACGGTTTATTTGTTTTCGGCGACCGAATATGTGAATGAAAATATACAAACATTAGTCGACTTTGTGCAAAATCCTTACTTCACGGATCAAAATGTGGAAAAGGAAAAAGGCATTATTGGACAGGAAATTAACATGTATGCTGATAATCCGGATTGGCGTGTTTATTTTGGACTGATCGAAGCCATGTATCAGAAACATCCTGTGCATATTGATATCGCAGGAACGGTGGAATCCATCAGTACGATCACGAAGGAAACGCTGTATTCCTGCTATAACTCCTTTTATCACCCGAGCAATATGCTCTTGTTCGTGGTGGGTGGTGTAGACCCACAGCAAGTCATTGATATGGTTCGTTCGAACCAGGAACAGAAGGATTATAAGCCACAGGGGAGTATTCAACGCTTCTTTGAACAGGAGCCTGAGCACGTAGGAGAAGCTAGAAGGGAAGCGAAACTGGCGGTTTCCCTGCCCAAATGTTTATTTGGATTTAAAGAGACGGACGTTGGACTCACTGGAGAAAAACTGTTACGGCGAGATACGACAACGCAGTTGATGATGGATCTTCTGTTCGGCTCAAGCACGCGGCTATTTCAAAAGCTCTACGATGAAGACCTGATCTCGGACAGCTTTGGACATGAGTATAACAGTTCGCCGCAATACGCGTTTTCAGCCATTGGTGGTGATACGAAAGACCCGGATCAACTGCTCGCGCGCGTACGTGAAGAAGTGGATGCTATTGTGCAAAAAGGGTTTGATTCTACGGATTTCGAACGTTCACGTAAAAAGAAAATAGGCGGATATTTGCGTATGCTCAATTCTCCGGAGAACATTGCACATGAATTTACACGTCAGCAATTCCGTGGCGGTGATTTCTTCAATATGCTTCCGCTCTATGAATCGATTACACTGGAAGATGTGAATCTCAGACTGAGAGAGCATATTCGTTGGGATCAACTGGCTGTATCGCTAGTCGTGAGTCCTTGATATGGAGAGGGGAACAGGACAATTGAAGGCAATCGGGGAAATGACTGTACTGGTTACTGGAGCAAGCGGTGGCATCGGAGCGGCTATCGCAGAACGTTTCGCCAGAGTCGGGATGAATGTTGTAATACACTATATGAAATCGCATGAAGCAGCAAATGAAGCGGCCCGACGATGCATGGAACAGGGCAGTGGCAAGATCATGACCGTGTCTGCGGATCTTCGCAGCCGGGAACAGATTGAACGTATGCGTGAGAAGCTGGAGTCACACAATCTCATGCCAGATATCCTTGTAAACAACGCAGGAATCTCGCACTATGGAATGTTGTCTGATGTTACAGAGGAGATCTGGGACGAAGTGATGGCGATTAACCTGAAAGGTACGTTTATGTGTACACAGGAAATGATGCCTCACATGATCTCCCAAAGGTATGGCCGAATCATTAATGTGTCGTCGATCTGGGGCCTGTCTGGTGCCTCTTGTGAGGTGTTGTATTCCACAACAAAGGGCGGGGTAAATGCATTCACCAAGGCCCTTGCTAAAGAACTGGCACCTTCTGGAGTAACGGTGAATGCTGTGGCTCCTGGCGCAGTTCAGACATCCATGTTGAACCATCTGGATCAAAGTGAACTGAAGATGCTGGAAGAGGAAATCCCGGCGGGAAGACTTGCACAACCTGATGAAATCTCATCACTGGTTTATTTTCTGGCCCTCCCTGAATCGGGTTATATCAATGGCCAGATCATCAGTCCAAATGGTGGATGGTTAACGTAAAACAGCAAGAAAACTTGACTGGTTGTGGACGAAACAGGTGAAGATTGCTTAGAAGAAACCGTCTCTCAATTATTTTCAAAATGCTCGTATATAAAATGTCTCGAAAGCACATATTACAACTGTTGATTTTAAATCTCATGCGACAGCTAAGGAGGATTTATCATGTCAACAGAAAAAACAGTGCTCTCCAGTTTTGACACATGGAAGAAGTTCCTGGGTGACCGCGTACTGCAAGCGGAGAAGATGGGGATGAGTGAAGATACCATCAACAAACTTGCGTATGAAATCGGTGACTTCCTCGATGAGAAAGTCGATCCGGCGAACCATTCCAACCGGGCATTGAAAGAATTATGGGATGTCGGCGATGCAGATGAGCGTCGTACGATTGCGTGCCTGATGGTCAAATTGGCCAAACAAAACGCATAAGATTTCAGATGAAGAGCTCCCGCAAGGGGGCTTTTCTCTAATGATTACAAACGGATTACAGAGCTGTTCTTGTAATTCATTTTCATTTTATATATCATTAACGTGACCCATTTTTAGAAGATGTCTCAGATTGTTGTCCAGTGGACACGTTCTGTTGCTGTCGAATAATGTGGAATAATGCATTACGGGGTGTTGAAATGGAATCTAAACAATGGTACATGGAATATAAAATACATAAGAACAGACCCGGTTTGTTAGGCGATATTGCCTCTATGCTGGGGATGCTTGAAGTGAATATATTGACCATTAACGGTGTTGAAGGCAAAACTCGAGGCATGCTGCTTGAATCGGATGATGATGAAAAAATCCGTTTGCTTGGTGAAATGCTTGGCAAAGTAAACAGCATCACCGTATCGGCTTTGCGTCAACCTAAATTGGTGGATATTTTGGCCGTGCGTCATGGCAGATACATTGACCGTGACTCAGATGATCGCAAGACATTTCGTTTTACACGAGATGAACTTGGGTTACTTGTGGACTTTTTGGGTGAAGTATTTAAGAGGGAAGGTAATCAGGTCATCGGTTTGCGCGGAATGCCTCGTGTTGGCAAAACGGAGTCTATTATTGCGGGCAGCGTATGTGCAATGAAGAGATGGACGTTTGTTTCCTCCACACTTCTTCGTCAGACGATAAGGAGTCAAATGTCCGAAGACGAATTGAACCCGAACAATGTCTTCATCATTGACGGAATTGTAAGTACGATTCGTTCCAGTGAGCGGCATTACAACCTGTTGCAGGATATTATGTCCATGCCTAGCACCAAAGTTATTGAACATCCGGATATTTTTGTACAGGAATCCGAATATGATTTTAATGATTTTGATATTATTATTGAATTGCGTAACATTCCGAATGAAGAAATTATTTATGATACGTTTACGGCTAGCTACACCGACGAATTGTAAGGAACCGTACGGAATCATGGAATAGATTAGTAACAACTCAAGAGATAAACATAAGGAGGAGATGGCATGTCTGAACTGGGTCAGCAGTTAAGAGAGGCCCGGCTGCAAAAAGGGATGAGTCTTGACGATGTACAGGAAATGACAAAAATTCGCAAGAGGTATCTGGAGGCCATAGAAGCAGGAGACTACAAAGTGCTGCCGGGCAGCTTCTATGTGCGTGCATTCATTAAAACCTATGCGGAGACTGTGGGACTGAACCCTGATGAGCTGCTGGAGGGACATAAAAAAGACGTACCGGCAGAAGAGGCGGAAGCAACGATGGAACCGGTTATTCAGAAGCGTTCCAGCCGTCCGGTTGAACGTAGTAATCGATGGATGTCTGTCGCACTGATGTGGACCTTCCCGATTCTGATTGTCGTTTTATTGTATGCATACGTTGTGTTGAACAAGGATGATCCTGCAGATAATCCGGGGCTGGATTCGGTCAAAATTACTGACAGTCAGGAACAGCCTGAGGATAAACCGGATCAACCTGCCGACAACGGACAGGCGTCTAACCCTCCTGCGACGGATTCAGGCACTGAAGGTACTGGTGAAGGGGACGCTGGTGGTAACGGTGGCGGTACGGACACAGAAGGACAGACAGACGGTCAAACGGATGGACAGACAGATGGAACTGAGGAAGAACCAGAACCACCTGTCGATAATTCATCTTCTACTGTAACGGTTGCAGAAGATGGGAAATCAGGAAATATTACGAACTTTAAAGTTAACGGAAGTGCAGGCCAGCCCGTAACGGTTACGATTAAAGCAACAGGCCATAGCTGGCTGGAAGTTTACAAAGGTGAAAACTCTAGCGGAGAGAAACTGGAGTATGGTAATACTGCCGAAGGCGACAGCTTTACCTTTGAGCTGGATAGTGCAGGCATGTACATTAAGTCCGGTTACGCTGCTGCGACCACGATTGAGGTGGGTGGGCAAGTTGTAACGGATGGCAAAGCGACCAATCGGATCCGTCTGCAGCTTGGTGAAGACAGTGGCAGTACTGCTTCATCCACAGGCGTTGAAAATGGATCAACGGACAGTACAGAAGGTAACACTGGTAGCGAATAACCGGGTCAACCGCAGGAGACAATAACGTTGTCTTAACTTGCAGTTAACTTTTGGTGAAGTGAGGTGGATGGCTATGACAGTCAGCTGGATCGTAACCGGTTTAGGGATCATTGTCAGCCTCCTGGGTTATTACCTGACTCCAAGTGCTTGGGGTTACGGAATATTGGGTTTTGGACTTGCACATGTGATTCTGGGTGTGCTCGATATGTTCAGACAACCCAACCGCAGCCGCTACTAGTTGGAAGCTGGACCAGCAAGCATTTTTGGCAGCCACTTCATGTGGAGGTCAAAAATGCTTTTTTCTTTGTACAACATGTCTTGAAATTAGACTTTTGCTTAAGGTATCCTCTATAATGTTACAGAACATACGATTAACTGAAAGGGTGACTGGTTTGAGTTCAGAAAATTCATTTGATATCGTGTCCAAAATGGACTTGCAAGAACTGACAAATGCCGTTACACAAACCGAGAAGGAAATTGGCACTCGTTATGACTTCAAGGGCAGCAAGAGCAGTCTGAAACTGGATAAGGATGCGTTAACGATCGTATCTGATGATGAGACCAAACTCAAGGCTGTCATTGATGTGCTGCAATCCAAAATGGCGAAGCGTGGTCTACCATTGAAAAACATTGATTATGCCAAAGTAGAGCCAGCGTCTTCTGGTACAGTCCGTCAGCGTTTGAATTTCAAACAGGGCATTGATCAGGACATCGCCAAGAAAATCAATATCCTGATTCGGGACTCCAAGATGAAAGTGAAGAGTCAGATTCAGGGAGACCAGCTGCGGGTAACTGGTAAGAGTAAAAATGATTTGCAAGCAGTCATGCAGCTGCTAAACGGTGCTAACCTGCCTCTGGATTTGCAATATACAAATTTCAAGTAATATGGCCTTTTCGTAATGAAAGTGTTTTTTTGACACGTTATTGGGCGTATATTATACTAAGTGTGCATTGCTGGCAGTCATGCATCAAGTCCAGTCCTCATCGTTTGCTGACTTTGTGAAAAGCAGTACATCTTTTGGAAGTCACCGGAACGTTTAAAGCGGTTTTGCTTTTGAGCGGTTGACTTTATTTTTTGCGTTTCTACATAGTGGGATCATGTTCATTTGGATTGACATTGAAACTGTACATTTCATGTTCCGGATGATGATAACGGGATTATGATGAATGTTTGGAGTAATGGAGGATATGAGGGAGGGCGTCTTGTGAATTTACCCAACCGGATTACGCTTGCACGAATTTGCTTAATCCCTTTTTTGATGGTGTTCCTGCTCGTGGATTTTCCATTTTATCCAGAGCCGCTTCAGCTTGGAAGCTTTTCGCTTCCGTATAATCAACTGATTGCTGCTGTTATTTTTATCATCGCCGCAAGCACAGATGGAATTGATGGATATCTTGCGCGGAAAAATAACATGGTTACCAATCTGGGGAAACTGCTCGATCCACTCGCAGACAAGCTGTTAGTTACTGCAGTATTGATCTCGCTTGTGGAGATGGGCAAGCTGGATTCCTGGATTGCAGTTGTTATTATTAGTCGTGAGTTTGCAGTCACCGGCTTGCGTCAAATTGCATTGCTGGATGGTTCGGTTGTTGCCGCCAGTGCGTGGGGTAAGCTGAAAACGGTAGTGCAGATTGTGGCGATTGTGCTGTTGCTGTTGAACAATTTCCCGTTTTCATACACGGGTATTCACGTCGATATTATCGCGGTATGGGCAGCAGCGCTTATTACCATCTGGTCGGGTATCGATTACTTTATCAAAAACAAAAACCTGCTTCATTTAACAAAAGCATAATTATTTGTTGATAAAATGGGTAATCATGAAGGAAGCATTGGGTCAGGGGCAATAGGAATTTATCCTATTGCCCTTTGATCACTCACCATGTGTACAAGGAGGATGCTCAATGAAGGCAGAAATCATTGCAGTTGGCACAGAGCTACTGCTTGGACAAATCGTCAATACCAATGCCAGATACCTATCCCGTGAATTGGCTGCGATGGGGATCGATGTATATTTCCAAACGGTGGTTGGGGATAACCTGAATCGGCTCAGTGAAGCCATTCGCATTGCGCAGGGCCGCGCAGACGTTATTTTATTCTCCGGCGGCATTGGGCCTACCCAAGATGATCTGACCAAGGATGCGCTTGCAGCTGTTCTTAACCGGAAATTGCATATCGATCGAATGGCTATGGACAAAATCGAGAGCTTTTTCAGAGATCGTAATGTCGATATGACAGAGAATAACCGACGTCAGGCGATCGTTATTGATGGCGGGACACCTCTGGCCAATGAAACAGGTCTTGCGGCAGGAAATGCGATCTCTGACAATGATAAATATTATGTTGTGATGCCTGGACCACCTAAAGAGCTGATTCCAATGTTTGAACAGGAAGTCAAGCCTTGGCTGTTCCAGCATGTACTCACAGAAGAAATGCCGATCTATTCCCGAATGCTCAAATTCGCAGGTATTGGTGAATCTGCTCTGGAAGATCGACTTCTGGATCTGATTGACGCGCAGACAGACCCTACGATTGCTCCTTACGCGAGCGAAGGTGAAGTTACAGTACGTGTCTCCACCAAGGCCGCCAGTGAGGGAGAGGCGAAGCTGAAGCTGGATGCGATGGAGGTCCAGATTCGGGAGCGTTTGACAGAACATCTCTACGCGAACGAGGATGTGCCTATAGAGTACACAATTGTAACTATGATGTCTGACATGGGTCTGACGCTTAGCGCTGCTGAGAGCTGTACAGGAGGGCTTGTCATGCAAAGTCTGACTTCTGTACCCGGAAGTGCGTCGATGCTTAAAGGTGGCATTGTGTGTTACTCCAATGAAATTAAAGAAAAGCTGCTGAATGTGCCTCATGATTATCTGGAAGGTGAAGATGCACCTGGGGCAGTAAGTCCGGAGGTTGCAAAAGTGCTTGCCGAACAGATCCGCATGATTGGCGATGCTGACTTTGGCCTGGCCGTTACCGGTGTAGCTGGACCGGGATATTCAGAACGCAAGCCACCTGGACTTGTCTTTATTGCTCTTGCTGAACGTGGAAAAGAAACGGAAATTCATGAGCTGCGCATCAATGGTAATCGCGAGACGGTTCGCATTCGTTCAGCTAAAGCGATTCTCTATCGCTTATGGCAAAAACTTGTGGCAATGGATTGATTAGTTAACCACTTGGATTGCATTTATAGTTCCAAGCAAGTATAATTAAGGAAGACGGAAGAACCGTAGAATTAGGCTGTACAGCCTTGTTTACGGTTCTTTTTTCTGTTTAATGGAAAGTTTCTTAGAGGAAGAGGCGCCTCGCCCTTTATAAAAAAAAACGAATGTATGTTCGAAAAAAAGCTTGGCAAACGTGTTAAAACAAGGTATCATTATCTTATAAACAGTAAAGGGTGTGAGCTTATTGTCAGACCGTCGTGCCGCGCTTGATATGGCGCTCCGTCAAATAGAGAAGCAATTTGGTAAAGGATCCATCATGAAACTGGGTGAGTCCACTCATATGAACGTGGAAATTATTCCCAGTGGTTCCTTGGCTTTGGATATTGCATTAGGAACAGGCGGCTTGCCTAAAGGCCGTATTGTTGAAATATATGGACCTGAATCCTCTGGTAAAACAACCGTAGCATTGCATGCTATCGCTGAAGTACAAAGAGCGGGTGGACAAGCTGCATTTATCGATGCCGAGCATGCTCTTGACCCACAATACGCAAGCAAATTGGGTGTTAATATTGATGAATTGCTTCTGTCTCAGCCAGATACGGGTGAGCAAGGGCTGGAAATTGCAGAAGCTCTTGTACGCAGTGGTGCAGTAGATATCGTCGTTATTGACTCTGTAGCCGCATTGGTTCCAAAAGCAGAGATTGAAGGCGAAATGGGTGATTCACACGTTGGTTTGCAAGCGCGTTTGATGTCTCAGGCGCTGCGTAAACTGTCTGGTGCAATCAGCAAATCCAAAACAATCGCAATCTTCATTAACCAGCTTCGTGAGAAAGTCGGCGTTATGTTTGGTAACCCGGAAACAACACCTGGTGGTCGTGCTCTGAAGTTTTATTCCACAGTACGTCTGGATGTGCGTCGTATTGAGAGTATCAAATCAGGCAATGACATGATTGGTAACCGTACTCGTATTAAAGTTGTTAAAAACAAAGTGGCACCTCCGTTTAAACAAGCGGAAGTGGATATCATGTATGGCGAGGGTATCTCGAGAGAAGGCAGTATCATTGACATTGGGACAGAGCTGGACATCGTTAATAAAAGTGGTGCATGGTACTCCTACGAAGGCGAGCGTTTAGGACAAGGCCGTGAGAACGCGAAGCAGTTCATGAAAGAGCATAAAGATATTGCTGACATCATTGAACAAAAAATTCGTGTAGCCAGTAACTTGGTTACTGCAGTCCCTGCGCCAACTAGTGAAGAGCAACAAAAAGAAGCAGCAGAAGAACAAGAATTGTTTGAAATCAACGAGTAATCCTCCTGATTCCTCCCTTACAGGGAGGTACCCGAGGGTGTTGCCCTCTGGACTCCGTAAACTTGTCTGATTGAGCTTGGCTCGATCTGGATAAGAGATTATGGTGGGAGTGCTCTCGTTGTCTAACAGCCCCTGTCCCAATGGACAGGGGCTGTTAGCACGCTGACTGTCAGCGGTAAGTGTAGAGATAAAGGTCGGGCTGAGTTCCCGGCCTTTTGTATTAGCATTTGCTGTCTTCTGTGAAGATGCGCTTAGTGTAGTCAAAATGAAAATGTTATGAAAGGGGAGACCTGAATGGATCAACATGACGAGGATTTATATGAAGAAGCAGAACAGGATGGCCTATCCCAATTTCCGGACAACGAAGAACTTATTATTACACGTGTAGAACGAACGAAGAGCAGGCAAGCTCGTTATCGAATCACTTTTGGCATCCACTCCATTACGGTTCTTGAAGATGTGATGATTAAATACAGGATGACGCAAGGCAATACGTTCATGAAAAAGGATCTTGAAGAAATCATTTTAGCTGACGAGCGACAGCGGACGTATGCACAGTCTCTGCGCTTTTTGGAGCATAAACCGCGTACGCGTCATGAGCTAAGTCAGAAACTTCGTCAGAAGGAGTTTGCTGCACCTTTGATTGAAGAGACGCTAGATCGGCTTGAGCAGGAGAACCTGGTGGATGACGATCTATTTGCGAAGGAATGGACAAGACAGCGTATGGAGGGCAAGCGGAAGGGAAAACTGTGGATAAGGCAAGAGCTGCGTCAAAAGGGCATTGCCAATGATCTCATTGTTGAGGCACTAGAAGGTATTA
Source organism: Paenibacillus sp. SZ31 (assembly GCF_012912005.1). Classification (GTDB taxonomy): domain Bacteria; phylum Bacillota; class Bacilli; order Paenibacillales; family Paenibacillaceae; genus Paenibacillus. Next base: position 99,483 of record NZ_JABBEA010000001.1, on the reverse strand, counting down.
GTACAGATGCGGAATTTGAGACTGCTCTGAGCGCCGGACGCAAAAAGTGGAATCAGGTCAAAGGGGACGTCAAAGAGAAGAAAAATAAAACGCTTCCCTTCCTAATGAGACGTGGTTTTTCAATGGATATGGTGCGCCGGGTCGTGAATTGTTTAATTGAAGAAGATGAGGCTGGAGACCCTGAAGATGACGAAGCGTTGTTATGGGATTAGCAGAGTAGAGTCTCTATACTGCATTCTCTTGACAATTTCTTTCGTCAAATACTAAAATGGACATGAGTCTGTAAGAAATGGACAACCCTTTTTCCTTCCAAAAAAGCGGTTTCGGTTTCTTGAGATTTATACCATTCTTAATTATGGGTTCGCTGGAAACAGTGAATAGTACGTGGAAACATGTACATGTGAAATGAAAATCGGCGGGGGATCGCCGTGAGTATTCGTTATTCCCAAACATATGTAAGGTTTGAAAACTGCAAATTGACCCAAGGAATGCCTTGGAGGAACCAACGAGGAGGTGAACAGTATGGAACCTGCAATCATGATCGCTCTCGTTGTGGCCGCGCTAATCATTGGGTTCGGAGTAGGATATTTTATTCGCAAATCTCTTGCAGAGGCTAAAATCTCTAGTGCGGAACAAGCTGCCGTACAAATCGTGGAGAACGCGAAGAAAGAGGCAGAAGCACTGAAGAAAGAAACGGTGCTGGAAGCGAAGGATGAAATCCATCGCATTCGTGCTGAAGCTGAAAAAGACACTCGTGAACGTCGGAACGAAATTCAACGACAAGAAAGACGATTGTTGCAAAAAGAAGAGTCGCTGGATAAAAAATTGGAATCACTCGAACGTAAAGAAGATCAAGTGGCTAACAAAGAGAAACGAATTGATGAGACACAGCAGCAGATCGAAATGATCTACAAAAACCAGGTGACGGAGCTGGAACGTATATCCAACCTCACTATGGAAGACGCACGCAGTATCATACTGTCCAACGTAGAACAGGAAGTTCGTCATGAGACGGCTCAAATGATCAAGGACATTGAACAACAAGCGAAGGAAGAAGCGGACAAAAAGTCCCGCGAGATTATTACACTCGCCATCCAACGTTGTGCGGCTGACCACGTAGCGGAAACAACGGTATCTGTTGTTACCCTGCCAAATGAAGAAATGAAAGGCCGGATTATCGGTCGTGAAGGACGTAACATCCGTGCGCTTGAAACCCTTACAGGGATTGACCTCATTATCGATGATACGCCAGAAGCTGTTATTCTGTCGGGCTTTGACCCGATTCGCCGTGAAATCGCCCGTACTGCCCTGGAGAAACTGGTGGCTGATGGACGTATTCACCCGGCACGGATTGAAGAGATGGTTGAGAAATCCCGCAAAGAAGTGGATGAGCGCATCCGTGAATACGGTGAGCAAGCTACCTTTGAAGTGGGCGTGCATGGTCTGCATCCGGATCTGATCAAAATTTTGGGCCGGTTGAAGTTCCGTACAAGTTACGGTCAGAACGTCTTGAAACATTCCATGGAAGTCGCTTATCTGGCTGGACTGATGGCTGGCGAACTCGGAGAAGACGTAACTCTGGCAAGACGTGCAGGTCTATTGCATGACATCGGTAAAGCGCTGGATCACGAAGTGGAAGGATCACACGTCGAAATTGGCGTGGAACTGGCGAAGAAATACAAAGAACATCCGGTTGTAATCAACAGTATCGCGTCCCATCACGGAGATTGCGAAGCGACTTCGGTCATTGCCATGTTGGTTGGCGCAGCAGATGCGCTCTCCGCAGCAAGACCAGGCGCACGCCGCGAAACGCTGGAAACGTATATCAAACGACTGGAGAAGCTGGAAGAGATCTCAGAATCCTTCGAAGGTGTCGAGAAATCGTACGCCATTCAGGCCGGACGCGAAGTTCGCGTTATGGTACAGCCTGAGAAGATCGATGATGCTGAAGCCTTCCGCTTAGCCCGTGACATCACGAAGATGATTGAGAATGAACTCGACTATCCGGGTCACATCAAAGTCACCGTCATCCGGGAAACCCGTGCGGTTGAATACGCAAAATAGAGCAAAACGGAAAAGTGGCCGCAGTAGTGGGCCACTTTTCCTGTTGATAGCCTGTTAAAAGGCTTTTTGTACAAACTAACAAATTATGGAGCATGAGATAGAGTCCTGCAAAGGTTCAACATTCGAAGTAAGAGGACTTTGCAGGAATTGAGGAGGCAGTAATCAATGAAAGTTTTGTTTATTGGTGACATTGTAGGCAACGTGGGACGTAAAGCATTAAAGGAAAATTTACCGTACCTGAAATCGAAGTATAAGCCACATGTGGTCATTGTAAATGGTGAAAATGCGGCAGCGGGTCGCGGAATTACCGGTGCAATCGCGAATGAGTTTTTCAACTGGGGTGTACATGGTATTACACTTGGTAATCATACCTGGGACAATAAGGATATTTTTGATTTTATAGATGATGAGCCGCGCATGATTCGTCCAGCGAACTTTCCACCAGGAACACCCGGACGAGGATACACGGTTGTCAAAGGTGAAGGAAAAGAGCTAGCGATTGTCAATCTGCAAGGAAGAACGTTCTTGCCTGCCCTGGATTGTCCATTCCGTGTGGCTGATGAGATTGTAGACGAGCTACGCCAGGACTATAAATGTATTTTGGTCGATATGCATGCCGAAGCGACGTCAGAAAAGATTGCCATGGGATGGCATCTGGATGGACGTGCGTCGCTCGTTGTAGGTACACATACGCATGTACAAAGTAACGATGATCGGATTTTGCCTGGAGGAACGGCTTACTTGACGGATGCGGGCATGGTAGGGCCGCGTGACGGCATATTGGGCATGGAGCGTGAGGCCGTACTACGTAAGTTCTACACCCAGCTCCCTGTACGTTTCGTTGTGGATGACGGTAAATGGCATTTCCATGGTGTCTTAGTAGAAATTGATGAAGCCACAGGTGCGGCAACACGCATCGAAAAAATTCGTCTGATGGAGGACGAGTGGCGCATGGAATAGGGGTATTGTCCCATTTTGCAGGGAAACCCGTCTAAAAAGAAGGAATTTTTTTGCCTCCCGCGAATAACATCTAGTAAGTGGAAACAAACTTTCAACATTCCCAGGGAGGTACTTACCATGGATGTATTAAAAGTTTCAGCAAAGTCCAATCCTAATTCTGTAGCCGGCGCTCTTGCAGGGGTTCTTCGTGAACGTGGAAATGCTGAACTGCAGGCAATTGGAGCGGGAGCACTGAACCAAGCCATCAAAGCGGTAGCAATAGCCCGGGGATTTGTAGCACCAAGCGGAGTTGACCTGATTTGTATTCCAGCTTTTACAGACATTGTGATCGACGGCGAGGACCGAACGGCCATTAAGCTGATTGTGGAGCCCAGATAATACATGCAGTATGCATTGAACCTGTTTACGATGATGTAGACAGGTTTTTTTGCGTTTTTTTTGTAACAAAATATAAAAGGAGGGTTAACGATGTCCTTGTCGGATTGGCGTGTAGCTGATTTACACTGTGATGCACTGAGCAAAATATTGATGCAGCCTGCTCTTTCATTCGAAGATGCTCCACAACTGGATGTGAATTTGCAACGCTTGAAAGACGGTAAAGTAGGCTTGCAGGCTTTCGCCATCTACTTGCCTGAAGTACTTGGCAGTGGCAAGTTTGAACATGTGATGGGGCAATTGGAGATCTATCGTAAGCGTGTAGAGAGAAGCCAGAAGCTGCCTGACGGCACACAGACGTTGTTATGGCGCGAACAGGTGGCTCAGGTGGGGCAAATAGAGGGTCCGTGGGGATTAATCACACTGGAGGGTGTAGACGGTCTGGAAGGCAACCTGTTCTATCTGGAGTTATGTTATCAGATGGGCGTTCGAATTGTTGGACTTACGTGGAACTATTCCAATTGGGCGGCTGATGGAATTATGGAGAAGCGTGGAGCGGGTCTGACCGAGAAGGGAAAGGAACTGGTGCGTCGGTGTAACGAAATCGGGATGCTGTTAGATGTGTCACATCTGACGGAAAAAGGTTTCTGGGAACTGACTGACTTGAGTGAACGTCCTTTTATTGCTTCCCATTCCAACAGCTATACCGTATGTCCGCATGTGCGTAATCTGAAAGATGATCAGATTCAGGCCATCATTGCCCGAGAAGGGCGGATCGGACTAACGTTTGTCCCTTGGTTTGTTAAACAGGAAGGGGAAGTGCATATAGAAGACCTGCTACCTCATATCGAGCAGATCTGTTCTCTCGGCGGGCAGCATCATCTGATGATGGGGTCTGATTTTGATGGAATTTCATCGTACATTGAGGGACTCGAACATGCAGGGCATTACCCGAGACTGACGGAAATCCTGCTCAAACATTATGATGAACAATTGGTACGTGGCTGGTTGTGGGGGCATGCCATGAGTTATCTGGGGGAACACTTGCCAGAGAGCAATCCGCAGATGAATGGGGCTTCCTTGTAATAGTGAAGTGCTGTGTGTGACTGAAAGGTTATAATGAATTTTTCCAAATAAAGGCGGGAAATGATGGTGAAATATGTGTATTTCATGAATTTTCACCAGTTCGTTTTCATTTCACTCCAAAAAGGGGTATAATACCATTGGATTGTTAAGAGCCTGAGTACAGGCCATAGATAAACAAGGAGTGAAATTTACGATGAGTAAAACAGTACCTGTGGGCGTATCTGCCCGTCACATTCATGTATCCCAAGAGCACGTTGAAATTTTGTTTGGTAAAGGTTATGAACTGACTGAATTTAAAGCTCTGTCCCAGCCTGGCCAATACGCTGCTAACGAAACTGTAGCGGTAATTGGTTCGAAAGGACAGTTTGATAAAGTGCGTATCCTTGGACCTGTTCGCCCTGAAACGCAACTGGAGATCTCCATGACAGATTCATTTGCCATTGGTGTTAAAGCACCTGTACGTGAATCCGGAAGCATTGAAGGCACACCGGGAATCACGATTAAAGGACCTGCTGGCGAAGTAACAATTGATAAAGGTGTTATCGTTGCTGCTCGTCACATCCACTTCCATACTTCTGATGCTGCTAAATGGGGTATCGAGGACAAACAATTGCTGAAAGTTCGCTTGAGCGGAGATCGTGGTCTGGTACTGGAAAATGTACTGGCTCGTGTATCCGATTCTTTCGCACTGGACATGCATATTGATACAGATGAAGCTAACGCTGCTGGCGCTCGTAATGGCGACACTGCTGAAATCATCGACTAATAACATGAACAGCCTTCAGCCGCGAATTACGCGGTCTGAATAACGTATAAACCTGAGCACAGCCAACGAGGTCGGTTAATTCCAACCCTGATGGCAAGGCTCAGGTTTTTTATTTGTTTTTGGAGAGTTCTTCTGAGCCTTGCAGGTTTCGGATTAGACGAAGGCGCATGTGGTTTGGATGTGGAACTACGGCCCAATTCATGCTATAATTTGCTGTAATGCTCTTTTGCTGTTCCAAGCGACAAATTCATGTGGAACAGGGATGAATGAACGATTTTTTATTAATAGAGGCTGTAAGGAGTGACCGAAGGAAATGGCTAAAGACTCAAAAAAGGATTACTCCCAATATTTTGATTTCTCCGATGCCAAAGTAATTTCGCAAGATGAATTCAGCAAAAAGATAAGAATCCGGGGCCGTGAGATTAACATCAAATCGGAACCCAATCATCGTCAGGAGAAACAGCGGGGCAAGGAAGACGTCCAGGTGCTTTACGAAAATGCCGTTCCCGATGAACTGAAAAACATAGGGAAAGGCAAACATTATATTGTATATACGTATGGATGTCAGATGAACGAGCATGACTCGGAGACCATCAAAGGTCTGCTTGAGTCTATGGGATATCAGGCTACAGAGGATCGCAAAGAGGCTGATATTATTCTGCTCAATACGTGTGCCATACGGGAAAATGCGGAAGATAAGGTGTTTGGTGAGCTTGGTCACCTGAAAACGCTAAAACTCGAACGTCCGGGGTTGTTACTTGGCGTATGCGGGTGTATGTCCCAGGAGGAAGGCGTCGTCAACCGGATCATGCAGAAGCATGGATTTGTGGATATGATCTTCGGTACACATAATGTGCACCGGTTGCCACATCTGATCCAGGAAGCACTATTCAACAAAGAAATGGTTGTTGAAGTATGGTCCAAGGAAGGCGATATTATTGAGAACCTGCCGAAGAAACGTGAGGGTATGCGCGGTTGGGTAAACATTATGTATGGCTGCGACAAGTTTTGTACATATTGCATCGTTCCGTTCACACGGGGCAAAGAACGCAGCCGTCGTCCAGAAGATGTCATTGCCGAAGTACGGGATTTGGCACGCCAGGGTTTCAAGGAAATCACCCTGCTTGGTCAAAATGTGAATGCGTACGGCAAAGATTTCATCGACCTGAACTACAGCTTTGGTGATTTAATGGATGCCATCCGCCAAATCGATATTCCGCGAGTACGTTTTACAACCAGTCACCCACGTGACTTTGATGATCGCTTGATTGAAGTGTTGGCCAAGGGCGGAAACCTGGTGGAGCATATCCATCTTCCGGTGCAGTCTGGCAGTTCGGAAGTACTCAAGCGTATGAGCCGCAAGTATAGCCGGGAACACTATTTGAACCTGGCTGGAAAAATTAAAACGGCCATTCCGGAAGTCGTTTTGACAACGGATATTATTGTTGGTTTCCCTGGGGAAACGGAAGAACAATTTGAAGATACACTTTCCCTTGTTCGTGAAGTAGGGTATGATTTTGCTTATACCTTTATCTATTCCCCGCGTGAAGGTACGCCTGCTGCGGTGATGGAGGATAACGTACCGATGGAAGTGAAGAAGGAACGTTTGAAGCGCTTGAATGAAACCATCAACGAATACAGCCATCGAAGCAATGAAGAGCAACGCGGCAAAATCGTTGAAGTACTCGTTGAAGGCGAGAGCAAACGGAATTCCGAAGTTCTGGCAGGACGAACGCGCAGCAACAAGCTGGTGCATTTTGAAGGACCCAAAGATTTGATCGGTACTTTCGTACAAGTGGAAATCACCGATCCGATGACTTTTTATATTCGGGGCAACCTGCTCTCTGAGCCGGTAGCTGCCAATCAGTAATACACACACACAAATAAGATGAATGATTTTTTGCACTTAGCGGGGTTACGCCGAGCGTAGCGAAGGTGACGGAATCGATTCTGTAGAAGCGAAGCGTTCGCCTTTGTCTCCGAATTTTAACCTTGAACAATCTCAATCGAAAAAATTCGGAGACAACAGCGATCAAAAGAACGATCCGACACCGCAGCGGTCACTCAGCAGTCGACTGAACTTAGTGCAACAGTGAGTTTCATCTTATATCATCTCATAGAATGGAGCGATTTCAGTGGCGCAGGAAGAAGTGCAGTACAACCATTATGGAATGCCTACCTACGATACGCGCAATCTGGTCATACGCGACGACATTATGGGAAAAGCCAAAGAATTGGCTGATATGCTCGGAACGAGTGAGGAAGTTAGACAGTTTCAACAGGCTGAAACCAAAATTCGTGATCATGAGCGCATCCAGCAATTGATTACAACCATCAAGAAGAAACAAAAAGAGATCGTTGCTTTTGAAAGCTTCAAAAATGTGGAGATGGTCAGCAAAATTGAACAGGAAATTGACGATCTGCAAAGCGAACTGGACAGTATTCCATTGGTTACGGAATTCCAGCAGAGCCAAAGCGATATCAACTACTTGCTTCAGCTTGTGATCTCTGTAATCCGGGATACGGTTTCCGAAAAAGTGAACGTGGAGGCTGGAACGGATTCACCTCCGACCAGTTGCGGTTAAATGACGGAAGGGTGCGGACGCAGTCCGCGCCTTTTTTGACATTACATTATTATCGTTAACATGGGGTGGCTATCGCCAAGTACTCGGAATATACTTCCAAGCAAAGCTCCACGCTGTGGGGTTATTTTGTGTGGCGCGCTGATTTTTAATGATAAAGGCACATGACATCAAGAGCTTGATACGTACAGTGCAATAAAGGAGAAATGAATAATGAGTATTTTGGACAAAATGGTGGAAGACGGAGACGGACGGTTCTGGGGCTTTCTCGGCTGTCGTTATATTAAAGGAGACGGCAAAGAAGTGCAGATCGCGCTGACAGCAGGTGAACATCATACGAACTCCATGGGGATTATTCATGGGGGTGTATTGACTTCACTGATGGACCAGGCGATGGGTATGGTCGCAACAGCAGCAATGGAAGTAGATGGCTGTGTGACAACAAATCTGAACGTTCATTTTCTCGCACCCATGAAACTAGGGGAATTAACGGTGACAGCTACGGTACTGCATCAGGCTGGACGCAGTGTTACGACTCAATCGGAAGTACGTGATGCGTCGGGCACGTTGGGATGCATGGCTACGGCGACATTCCGTATAGCACGTCCAAGAACATAACGCAGGAATCCCGTAGTTGACAAAAGATATTATTATGTCATAATGAAATTATCAAAATGAAAATAGTCGGTGGTGCCCATGAGCGAAAACTACGAACACTTCAATGCAGAGAGCGACGAACAGGCAGCACGTGCCTATAGTTCCAAGAAATATCGTACACCCGATGGTGTTCCTGCGGATATCGTTATGTTCACCTTGACCAAGCGGGAGCGCAAGACGGTGACGAAGACACTTCCCATTCGGGAACTGAAAGTGATGCTGATCAAGCGCAAAGGCTGGCCTTTTGCCGGTAGATGGGCGTTACCGGGTGGATTCTGTCAGGAGAACGAGTCCATCTACGGTGCAGCTAAGCGAGAACTGATGGAAGAGACAGGTGTGGACGGTGGGCATCTGGAGTACTTGAATGTATACAGTCAGCCGGGTCGTGACCCGAGGGGCTGGATTATCTCTCATGCATTTTTCGCGCTTGTAGAAGAATGGATGCTAGATCAACGCCAAGCGGCAGATGATGCTGAGGATGTTGGGTTGTTCACGATTCAGGAGGCACTGCAAGAACTGGAACTGGCCTTTGATCACAGAACAATCATCGAAGATGCTTATCGACGTATTCAACAGCAGATGCTGGAAACGACGATTGCCCGTCAGTTCCTGCCACGTGATTTTACATTAAGTGAATTATATCAGGTTATTCAAAGTGTTGTACCGGATTTTGAAGAACCAAACTTCATTCGCAAGATTACATCTACCCGCAGTCGCAAAGGCATTGTGGAAGAAGTACGGGATGAAGAGGGGAACCTGGTGAGTTCCAACCAGTACTCGCAGCGTCCGGCGCAGCTATATCGTTTTACAGAACTCGTACCACGCCTATCCATCTATACGTAATAATGTGTAGGTGTGTCAATCTGAATTGAATCAGGATCAACTATTTCTTGGCTAAGGGAGTGTTGACGATGAAAGCACTGATTGTCATTGATTTTACGCAGGATTTTGTGACAGGTTCTTTGCCTGTAGGTCAGCCTGCAGTAGAGATCGAAGAGACGATTGCAGCTGTAACCGAGGCCTATTGTAAGAACAAACATGAGGTAATCATGGCTGTGGATCTGCACGAAGAGAATGACCCGTATCACCCGGAGACTGCGCTTTTCCCACCTCATAACATCCGAAATACAGAGGGAAGACAGTTGTATGGTCGTCTTGCCCAAGTGATGGAGGAACGGAAAACGGATATTCGGTGGATGGATAAGACAAGGTACAGCGCATTCTGTGGGACAGATCTGGAACTCAGACTGCGTGCACGTGGCATTACAGATATTGCACTCATTGGCGTATGTACGGATATTTGTGTATTGCATACGGCAGTGGATGCTTACAATAAAGGTTTTCATATTACGGTATATGAAGATGCTGTGGCCAGCTTCAATCCGGCAGGACATGAGTGGGCGCTCGGACATTTTCGTTCCAGCCTTGGTGCCTCGGTGGTTAAGGCAAGCGAGACGGTCTTGGCGTGATTTAATCAATATTCATGTCTGGTGACCTAATGTTAGGAACCGGATGAATGTGGTGAATGGTGTATAGGGTTGTACGGGAGACTTGTTTTTGTTAATTACGGATGAACAGAATCATGAAGAATAAGTCTCCATATGTTAACCCGTGTCCACAGGTGAAATCTGAGGGCACGAGCGGAAGTCAGAGAGGATGAGACAAATGCAGACGACTAGCCTGGCTTTACATACGGATAAATATCAAATCAATATGATGTACGCCCATTGGGTGAATGGTACACACAAGCGGAAGGCCGTATTTGAAGCCTATTTCCGTAAGCTTCCATTTGGCAATGGATATGCGGTATTTGCCGGATTGGAACGAATTGTGAACTATATCAGCCAGCTTCGGTTTACGATGGACGACATCAAATTTTTATCCAAACAAGAGGAAAATTACGATCCGGTCTTTCTGGAAGAGTTGCTCCAGTTTTCATTTCTGGGGACAATTCATTCGATGAAGGAAGGTGCAATTGTTTTCCCTGACGAACCGCTCATTCGGGTAGAAGGCTCCATTATGGAGACACAATTGGTGGAGACGGCGATACTTAACTTCATGAATTATCAGACGTTGATTGCAACCAAGGCTTCGCGGATCAAACAGGTAGCACAACAAGATACCTTACTCGAATTCGGTACGCGGCGTGCACAGGAAGCGGATGCTGCCATCTGGGGCGCACGAGCGTCATATGTGGCAGGATTCCATGCAACGTCCAATATGCTGGCCGGAGAGCGCTTCGGGATTCCAACAGCAGGTACACATGCCCATTCCTGGGTACAGAGCTTTATGAGCGAGCAGGAAGCGTTTGACGTGTATGCTAAAGTGTTGCCTGATCAGGTTACGCTGCTGGTCGATACCTTTGACACGTTGAACAGTGGCGTACCTCACGCCATCAAGACAGCCAAGAAGCTGGAGAGCCAAGGCAAAAAGATGAATGCGATTCGTCTGGACAGTGGTGACCTTGCGTACTTGTCGATTCAGGCACGTCAGATGCTGGATGAGGCTGGCTTGGATTATGTGAAAATTGTAGCATCCAATGATTTGGATGAGAATACGATTTTCAACCTGAAGGCTCAGGGAGCTCGAATTGATACATGGGGTGTCGGCACACAGTTGATTACCGCCTCTGACCAGCCATCTTTGGGTGGAGTATACAAATTGGTAGAGCGTGAAGTGGACGGTGCCATGCTGCCTACGATCAAAATATCTGCCAATCCTGAAAAAGTGTCCACTCCAGGTAAAAAGGAAGTGTTCCGGATCATTGATCCGAAGCATGGCAAGGCGATTGCAGATTATATCTGCTATCCAGAGGAAGAACAGCCGCTACAGGGTGGACCGCTCAAGCTGTTCAACCCGCTACACCCTTATCTGAAAAAGACCGTTACCCGCTACGAAGCGGTCAATATGCTGGAGCCGATCTTTGTGAACGGACGCAAAGTGTATGAGCTGCCTAATTTAGATGAGATTCGGGCGTACCATAAGGAACAGATGAATCTATTCTGGCCTGAATACCAACGGAAGCTCAACCCGGAGATCTATCGTGTGAACATCAGCCCTGCGGCATGGAATATGAAGCAGAAGCTCATTGCGGAACATGTGAAATCCACAGAGGAATAATTCACACATACAATATGCAGAGAGGCATAACCAGTGAGGAGTACTGGTTATGCCTTTTTGAAGATCATAGATTATACGTTTTCAGCGGAGCTGAACGATTCGATGATCGCAAGAAAAACTTCAGCTAAATGCGGTCTGTCTTCTATGAAAGTATGTCGATAGACTTTTTTTTATATGATCCTGATGATGTGAATCAGGAGTGTAAGAAATCTCATGGACAGACTGCCCAGGTAGCAGGCTATACTGGAATTTGTCTTGTTCAGTTCAAGAGGTTGTTCAAAAATAGACTTTTGAACGTATTTAGAGGGGGAAAAGCAGTAATTATTTCTCGGGAAAGCGCAGGAAGCGCCAAATACTGCGTGGTACTGAGACTGGTTTGCTTCTCAGAATTACCCTTGTGCAATGGTCGGAGTGTCCAGTATTGTTTCAATCCCATAGTTGCCGGGGATGAAAGTAAGAGGAGGTGCAGACATGAGATGGATATTAGGACTGGTCTGGATCGCTTTTATTGCCTATGCAGTGTTGTTGGCACCGGGGCAGTCACCTGGAAGTGATCCGATATTCAAAGAACTGATCACATTGCAAAGCAAGGAGCCTTGGTTGCTTACTGTATTTTCGTGGTTAGGTATTTTCCCGGCAGTTTATGCCTGTATGCTGTTAAGAACATCTGTGAAAGAACGAAGTGGCCGTGTACCCGCTTGGCCTTTTGTCTTGTTTTCTTTTGGACTGGGTGCATTTGCCTTGCTTCCTTATTATGCGTGGTCATCATCTGCGCATAGAGCTTCAGGTTACGCAAGCTTACATTTTGGTCGTCAGCGGGAGTCGGGAATTGGACGGGTAACAGCCTACAAGCTGACGCATGTAGTCCTTCTGCTGTTGACGCTGGGGACAGCCTTCTATGCAGTGACACAAGGTCATCCGGATGTATATATGGACGCGTTCAATCAATCTTCCTTTGTACATATCATGACGATTGATTTTGTTCTACTGACCTTACTTTCCATGATTGCGATATACAGGGATGCTAAAGCGAGTCGACGTTCACCAGCTTGGGCAGCGGTAGGCATCATCCCCATTGTGGGTCCACTGATCTATCTGTTGACGCTAAGGAGAGACAGAGCTTGATCATTAACATGAGGAAGAATTCCACAGGTAAAAGGAGCCATTAAGCCTGAATGCGAACAATTCATGTGCTTAATGAAAAAATATATGAAAGTCGAAGAAGGAGTGGCTATCGATGAAAAACCATTTTAACGCATATGTTGTCCGTAAAGAAGAACAGGGCGGTGTCAAAGCTGCTATTGAGCAACTGAAGAAGGAAGATCTACCAAATGGAGATGTAACGATACAGGTGCAGTACTCCAGTGTCAATTATAAAGACGGACTTGCTACCCTTGAAAAGGGCGGTGTCGTTCGTGAATATCCGATGGTACCGGGCATCGATCTGGCAGGAACGGTAGAGGAATCGGTAAGCGGACGTTTTGCACCAGGAGATCGGGTGATCAGTACAGGGTTTGAACCAGGTGTATCCCATTACGGAGGGTACAGCGAGTATGCTCGACTGCGCAGTGAGTGGCTGGTGCCTCTGCCACCGGGTCTCAGTGAGAAAGAAGCTATGGCGATTGGAACCGCAGGATTTACGGCTGCACTTTCGGTAGATGCGCTGTTACAGGCTGGAGTCACACCGGAGATGGGCAAGGTTCTGGTTACGGGTGCAACAGGTGGCGTTGGCAGTATGGCAGTTGCGATTTTGGCGAAGCTTGGTTTCGAAGTAACAGCCAGCACAGGCAAGAAGGAGCAGGAAGAGCCATTGCTTCGAAACTTAGGGGCATCAGAGGTTATAACTCGTGAAGAAGCTGATGCTCCAGCTAAAGGAGCCATGGGGAAACAGTTATGGGCGGGAGTGGTTGATCCAACAGGAGGCCCGGCACTAGCGGAGCGATTGAAACAGGTTCAATACGGAGGTGCGGTTGCGGTATCCGGGTTGACCGGAGGCACAGCTTTTGAATCTACGGTACTTCCGTTTATTTTACGTGGTATCCAGCTTATTGGTATAGATTCTGTATATTGTCCGATGGAACGTCGGGAACGGGTATGGAAACTGCTCGGCGGAGAATGGAAACCGGAGCGCGCGTTGGAACTGGGAATCCGTGAAATTTGCTTAGACCAGTTGCCTCATACGCTGGAGACGATACTCCAAGGTGGTGCAGTAGGTCGTACCGTGGTCCATACGATATCAGATCTGCCAGCCGAATAAGATTCTTGGTCCCTAGACATGCTAATTCTACCTGATAGGGTCACAGTACCTGTGGCTGGAAAGGAAGGATTGGCATGTGGTTTGGTAGACAGGTGCGAAGTCTGGTTGGAAGAACAATCAAGTCGGTACTAGTAAGTGCAATGTTGATCACGAGTATCTGGTCCCTGGTGGCTTGTTCAGCATCATCCATTGAACAGGAGCGAAAGGTCTATACGCGTGAAGCGACGAATGAAGGAAATGTGCGGGCACAGAGTCAAGGACATGGATTAAACGGTGCATTGGTGAATGAGATCAGTAAGAGTTTTGAAGCAAAGGGCATCCAGCTGATGAATAACATGTCTGCCGATGACAATCATGGTGGGATCTCTTATATGTACTTGTTGAATGGAAGTGGCAGACACATCGTGAAAGTCCATATTTTCAGTGATAAGGCAGCACGGGATGCCGGTATGAAACAAATGTATAGTGAGAATGGTGATGCGTCTGTCTTGGAGAATGTGCTTGGCCGGACAACGATTCGCAGCAAAGATTACGTTTCACTGGTGTATACGGCTTCTGGTGGGGAAAAGGATGAGTATGAGCAGGACGTTATGCAGGTGTTCCAACATGTGTTGGAGCAATTAAGGTAGGAGAAGATGGGAGGGCACCAAACCTTTCAATTCGTACCGTACAGCTGAAAATAAACCCGAAAAACCCGTCTGATTCTTCAGACGGGTTTATATATTTCACGCATGACATGCCGTAGCTCAGGCAAAATGAGTTTTTCCATGGCCAATTTGACAGCTCCTTTGGAGCCCGGCATGGAGAAGACGGCTGTGCGTCCAATCGTTCCGGCGACGGCTCTGCTCAGGATGGCAGCGGAACCGATATCCTCGGTGTAACTTAGAAAACGGAAGATCTCACCGAAGCCCGGCAGTTCCTTGTCGAGCAGTGAGGACACCGCTTCGTAGGTCGTATCTCGGGGTGCAATCCCTGTTCCGCCACTGAGTAGCACGGCTTCGATATCATCACGAACGGCTGCATCTTGCAGGATGCTTCGAATGTTCTCCGCTTCATCGGGTGTAATGATGTATTCAACAATCTGATAACCCGCTTCATTCAGAAGCTGATGCATGAGCTGGCCACTGGTATCGGTGTCTTTGGTGCGCGTGTCCGACACCGTAACAATCATGCACGATACCGTGTCTGGAGCCTCCTGGCGATGTTGTTCCACAGAATTGGTCATGAACTTCCTCCTTCAATCAACATGTCCTCATAGCATAGACCATCTGTTAGAATCAGGCAATGTACTGGGGAAGAGTTGAACGTTATTGCGCAACGAATGCAGGATGGTGTACACTCGCTAGATATAGATAGACTAGGTTACAAGAAGGACAATTAGAGAGGTGTTTAAGGATGAACGAAACGATTTTAAAAGAACAATCCATACCTGTATATATACTGTCAGGCTTTTTGGGAAGTGGCAAAACAACACTGCTTGTTCAATTAATCAAACATTGGCAACAGCAGGGTTTGCGTCCCGCAGTGGTCATGAATGAGTTGGGCGAAGTAAATCTGGATGGTCAGATTGTGGATTCCACCGTCCCAATGACAGAGATGTTAGGTGGATGCATCTGTTGTACCGTACGTGGCGACTTGGGATTACAACTTGCTGAGCTCGTTCAAGAGGAATCACCGGATGTGATCATCATAGAAGCAACCGGTGCGGCGAACCCCATGGAGATTCTGGATGCGGTCACAGAGACTTCACTCTACATGCGATTGGAACTGAAAAGTCTCATTACCGTTGTGGATGCAGCGCATCTATCTGGTCTATACCAGGAGCAGAAGGGGCAGACCTTCAAACTGATGCAGGAGCAGATTCGTTGTGCGTCTGTGCTTCTCTTGAACAAAACAGATCGGGTAAATGTACAGGAACTGAAGGATCTGGAACAGCTTTTGGAAAAATGGAATGGCTTCGCACCTGTAATTCCTACGGTTAAATGTGAGGTGGAGATGGATCTGTTGCTTCGCAGCGGGGCAGACGTGCACGTCCATGATTCAGCTTCTGAAGCAGGTAGGCATGCTCAACAAGAGCATCATGTGCATACGGAAGCCTGTGGAACACATGGATGCAGTCATGGACATGAACATGCACATCATACAGTCCAAGATGATGCTCCGAATGCTGACGCATCCCATAGCCATATTCATGACCATTCTCATGAGCATTCCGCTCCTCATGCATCACATGAACATGTCATGGTGTATACACATTATTTCAGTCATCCGGTGAACAGCGAAGCGTTTGAAAAATTTGTATCCGCATTGCCACGGGATGTATATCGAGCAAAAGGCATTTTATCGTTTAGTGACACGGCGAGCCGTTTCTGGTTCCAGTATGCTTACCGTGAATCGGATTATATGAAGATCACACCTCAGGGAGATGTCCCTAATGTGGCTGTGTTTATAGGTGAACATTTTGACCAAACTGTCATTCGTGACCAATTACTGGAATTGGAAGCGATAAAGTAGGCTAGATGATTCAATGTTCCTCGGTACTGGGTATTAAGAAGCATAGCAAACTTTGCCTGGGAGGTAACTTTAAATGACACAACAACAATATCAACAATGTATCGATGCTTGCCTGGAGTGTATGAATGCTTGCAACGTATGTTACATATCGAGCTTGAAAGAATATGATCTGGCGATGCTGCGTGATTGCATTCGTTTGAATCGGGAATGTGCGGAGATTTGCAGTTTTGCTGCACAAGCGATGACACGTGGAAGTGATTTCATTGCCGAAATATGCGAATTGTGTGTGAAAGCTTGTGAAGCTTGTGCCGCAGAGTGTGGTAAACACCAGCATAGTCATTGCCAAGCGTGTGCAGAGGCGTGCCGCAGATGTGCAGAAGCTTGCCGGTTGATGGCAGTCGTAGCGTAAATATCATTTCTCTGGAATATATAATTAAAACGGATAATATGTTGGTCCCCTAAGGAAAGCAACGAACACAGGCATCTGAGACGATGTGCCTACATGTTGCCTTCAGTAGGGGATTTTTAATGCAGGTTGCCAAGTCTGATCATGGTATGTATAATGATGGCAATGAATTGAAACGAAGAATATCAATGATCGGGAGAGTAGCCAGATCTATACATGACAGCGAGCCGGGAGAGGTGGAAGCCGGTATGACATGACCTGAGTGAAACGCACCCGTGAGATGGTTATCCGAAAAGATATATACATCCTGATCGTGGATGTACGATATCTGTCTGAGGGTAACTCGGCTTGCGACCGTTATACGCATCGAGCGGAGCAGGTTCTACTGGCATGTATGTTGATGCACATCAGGAGTAACTGTTCACTTAGAGTGGTACCGCGGGAACTGTTAATTCAGCTCTCGTCTCTTATGTAGAGACGAGAGCTTTTTTGTGTTTATTTTCAGCCAATAATGAATGGATAAGGAGTGTTCGATATGTTGATGAAACAGGCTGCGGCCGATATTGCCCCTTTAACGGGATTGAATAAAAAAGAGGTTATGAGATTACTGGAGGTCCCACCGCAGGCGGAGATGGGGGATGCGGCATTCCCTTGTTTTGCATTAGCGAAGTCATTGAAGAAAGCACCGGCAGTAATTGCGACCGAACTCGCAAGCGGATTGCAGGAAGCAGGACTTGAAGCGACTCCCGCCGGGCCGTATGTAAATATCCGTTTCAATCGGGAGCAGCTCGCGCCGAATCTGCTAAAAGAACTGGGGAATACCGCATTCGGTAAGCTTCAACTTGGTCAAGGTTCACGTGTCGTGATTGATATGTCTTCCCCTAACATCGCGAAACCTTTCGGGATTGGGCATCTACGTTCTACTGTAATTGGTGCAGCACTGTATCGGTTGTATAACGAAGCAGGTTATAACTCTGTAAGTGTGAATCATCTGGGAGACTGGGGCACCCAGTTTGGCAAGCAGATCACAGCGTACAAACGGTGGGGGAATGAGGAAGCCTTGCAGGCAGACCCGATCCGTACGTCCCTGGAGCTTTATGTCCGCTTCCATGATGAGGCGGAGAACGATCCTTCACTGGAGATTGAGGCACGGGACTGGTTCCGCAAGCTGGAGCAAGGGGATGAAGAAGCACAGCGGTTATGGTCGTTCTTTGTGGAAGTGAGCATGAAGGAATTCAACCGGATGTATGAACGTCTGAATGTACAATTCGACCATACGCTGGGGGAGAGCTTTTACAATGACAAGATGGGTGCAGTAGTTGAAGAACTTAAGGTGAAAGGTTTACTTGAAGAGAGTGATGGAGCACTTGTGGTACGTCTGGAGGACGAGAACATGCCTCCGTGTCTCATTATCAAAAAAGACGGCACAACAATCTACCCTACACGGGATTTGGCTACAGCGGTCTATCGTCATGAGGTGATGAAGGCAGATCGGTTGTTATACGTGGTCGGAGGCGAGCAGAAGTTACATTTCCGGCAGGTATTTGCGGTCCTATCCCGGATGGGTTATGAATGGTTTGCGAAGTGTGAACATATCCCGTTTGGATTAATGCGTTTTGAGGGACGGAAAATGTCTACCCGTCGCGGTAAAGTCGTCTTTTTGCAGGAAGTGTTGGATGAGGCAGTTGCTCGTGCACTCCAGATTATTCAAGAGAAAAACCCCAATCTGGAGAACCCTCAGAAGGTAGCTGAGGCGGTTGGTGTAGGTGCCATTGTCTTCGGTGATCTGCGTAATAGTCGGTTAAACGATGTGGACTTCTCATTGGAAGATGCCGTGAGTTTTGAAGGGGAGACCGGACCTTATGTGCAATATACGCATGCTCGGATTCAAAGTGTACTTGCCAAAGCTGAAGAGGCGATCCGCGTGGAAAATGAAAATCCTTTGAGTAACCCCAGCCTTGCGGATGATGAGAATGACAAAGTAACCACTCTATCCCGTATCGGAGATACCTCCTGGGCATTGCTGAAACTGCTGGGTGATTATCCCGAGTATCTGGAAAAAGCAATTCATCGGAATGAGCCTTCGGTCATTGCCAAATATACAATAGATGTCGCTCAAGCGTTCAACCGCTTCTATCACGCCGAACGGATTGCGGATGCGCCATCTGATGTAAGATCTTTCCGGATGGCCTTGGCCGAACGGACTGCCGAACGCCTCGCGCACAGTCTGTATTTGCTTGGTGTGCAGGCTCCGGAACGGATGTGATCCCAATGACATGGAGTACACGTAATTTTTTCAAGAAGTCCGATCAAGCTACACTAGACTCATCAGGTCGAGGTATAGTACTTCAACAAGTGAGCAAGCGATTAGGTACTGCTCAGGTGCTGAAGCAAATTAATCTGGAAGTGAAGCAGGGCGAATGTGCTGTGCTTGTTGGCAGAAACGGTTCTGGCAAAAGCACGTTGCTACGAATGTTGGCGGGCAGTTTGTTACCTGATACAGGATCGATCCAGCGCACAATGAAGGGTTCTGATGGGTATGCAGTAGATGGCCTGCCACGGCTACCTTTCACCTCTGGAGAGTACTTGTGGGACATGGGACGGATTCGGGGAATCCGCCCCGAAATACTGCGTGAGCGGATTAGAGAACTTAGTGAACTTTTATATCTGGATACCGCGATCGATCAGAAGTTACCCTTATTATCCAAGGGCACATTGCAAAAAGTAAATTTGATTCAGGCCCTGTTACCTGGACCGGGTGGTCTTTTGCTGCTGGATGAACCGTTGTCAGGCTTGGATATCCCAGCTCAAGAGGCAATTGTATCCTTATTGGGACAATGGAAGGTTGAAGGAACATCCATCGTTACAGCTTGCCATGAACCATTGCTTATTGAACGTTTGGCAGACCAAGTGATGGTATTGCAGAAAGGTCGCGTACTCCGCTACTGGAGTCGTGAGGATTTATTACAAGCTGGCGAGCCAGTTGTACATATTCAAAGTCTGACGGAAACTGAAGAGGATTTGGCTAACGATCCATCCATTTTAAAACAATCGGGAGTGCTGTCTTTAGTTCGTAATACAAGCTCGGAAAAATCAAATTCTTGGTTGTGGGATTGGAAAGTGGTTCAGAAATCAACAGATGATGTTCTTAGAATGATTCTGGCATCCGGAGGTTCGGTTGTGTCTGTACAACAGGAAGAAAGTCAATTACATATGGAAAGTCTGCTGGAAGGACAACATCCAGCTGTATATTCGAGTCGTAGAGGTGTCATTGAATCTGTGGGCTTAGGCTCTTTCATGGCAGATGCGGGGGGAGAAGCCCAATGATCTGTCTAACGCGATATTTGTTAAGGCATCACATCCGCTCACAGAAATATTTTGCACCGGTCATCTTTTATATCATTACCATGTTGCTGATCTATTCCTACAAACCTAATCCTATTGCGGACAGTTACAGTGTCACGGCTATGCTGTTATTTCTGGCATCTGCTTGGCTCGGAGTAATGGTGATGAATACGGAACCTGCGAGGCAGTATCAACTGCTTGTCCTTCATGCAGGAAGCAGACGTAAGGTTGTAACAAGTCAACTCATCTGTGCCTGGATAATGCAATTCATGCTCACCGCAATCACTGTGCTGTATCCCGTGTTCGCGGGAATGTTCGATAGACAACCCACAGGTGAGGAGTGGATGATGGCTTGGTTAGGACATCTGGGGCTATCACTGCTGGGATTAGGTATCGGTGTATTTTTTCAAAAATCATACATTCCCATGCTCAGTCGTAGTATGCCGGCCCTCATTATTGTACTATTACTATCATTTATCCAGGGTTCCTTAAGTGAACGTTTACCTGATTCGTTACAATGGCTTGGCCGTATTCTGCCACCAGCCTTTTATCAGGTTCGTGAGATGATGTTATTCGATGAATCAAAAATGAGCTCCTTTGTTTCGGTTACGCTATGGACTGTGCTCTATGCATCGGGGTTACTAATCATCCATGTGTGGCTGTCCGGAAGAAGAGATTTACGGAGTTAGAAGCCGCGCTTCCCGATAACTTGAATGTTGCTCTTGGTTTGGTTAGGATAGAGGGACATGGAATGGATAACATGGTACGGTTGAAGGGGGCGCTCGCATATGCAAAATACAGACATCCAGAATGGTGACATGCTGGACAGCGAACACTCCAGGGAATTGTTTGCCTATTACGGATTGGCCGTGTACTACGGTCAGGCGCTTGAACAGCAGCTGGTCAATCTGATTTTATTAATGAAAATGTCTCAGGGCAAGGCCGTGTCTGAAGAGGATCTAGAAGATCTGTACGAACGAAAGATGAGCAGTTCATTGGGGCAACTCATCCATGAGGTACGCCATCATTTCACCTTTTCGGAGGAAGAGACCCACCAATTGAATGAATTGTGGCAGCAACGTAATCGTATCGTACATCACTACTTCAAGGAACGAATCCATGAGACGTTCAGTCCGGAAGGACGATCACGCATGATTAAGGAATTGGAGGATTTCAAAGACCGCGCTCAGGAGCTGGAGATCAGTCTTCAGCAATATACGGGTGCCTGGATTGCAGAGCTTGGTCTGGATGCCGAATCCGCAGCAGCTTTGCAAACGCTGGAACGTATGCATGCCGAGAGCATGCACGCAAGAGCTTTGGAAGAGGATGAATGAAAAGTAAATGCAAAACGAAACGCTGGATTGTAATCACGGCTATAGCTATAGTATTGCTTGGAATTCTATGGACTGTGGTTACGGCAGTGCGTATATCAGCATATACGGATGAGGATTCGTCCAGGATATCGGATGCAGCGATCATTCTGGGTGCAGCCGTGGAGGGAGATAACCCTTCACCTGTATTTCGTGAACGTATTGAACATGGGATTGAATTATACCGTCAGGGTACCGTTCGTAACCTACTTTTTACAGGCGGGTCAAGTGATGATGGAGAGCATACGGAAGCTGAAGTTGGTCGGAAGTATGCCATTGCACAAGGAGTAGATCCAGCGGACATTCGCGTAGAGACCGAATCTCGAATCACCGAGGAGAATCTGAGCAATTCAATTCCAATAGGTGAGCAGGCCGGTTATGAAACGTATACGATTGTGAGTGATCCTTTACATATGAAACGGGCCATGAAGCTGGCTGCTGGACTGGGTATGGATGCTGTACCCTCTCCGACACGTACAACTGCTTACCGAACTTGGCGCAGCAAGTTTCCTTTTCTCGCAAGAGAGACCGTGATGTACATGGGGTATACGATCAAAGGATGGATAGACAATCCGCAGCAGCAGTGAGGTTGCGCGCGGATTGTTTTTTTGTCTGGGCGAAATACTCAGTATCGGAGCATAGCTCCAGATAAAAATAAAAAACCGATCTGCACCGCAAACCCCTAAGGTAGCCGTGTAGATCGGTTTTTGTGTTGCTTGTTGAGCGCATATCATTTCTGATTAGTTTAGTACAAGAATTTCTGTATTAACTATATTATGCATTGCCTCCGGCAAAGGAGGTTGAGGTTGGAATGATCTCGCCCGACGGATTCTCGCTGGTTGCACCCGCTGCTGCTTGCGCACCTTGCTGGAGCTGATACATCTTATAATAGCGGCCTTTAAGCTCCATCAGTTCATCATGTGCACCTTGCTCAACGATACGCCCGCGATGCAGAACCAGAATCTGATCTGCCGAACGAATAGTGGAAAGACGGTGAGCAATGATGAAGGTGGTACGTCCTTTTTTGAGGACTTCGAGTGCGTTCTGAATCAAAGCTTCTGTTTCCGTATCAATATTGGCTGTCGCTTCATCCAAAATGAGGATAGCGGGATCGAACGCCAGTGCCCGAGCAAAGGAGATCAATTGGCGTTGCCCAGCAGACAATGTACTTCCTTTTTCGATGACAGGTTCGTCAAAGCCTTGAGGGAGATGAGCCAGTATACGTTCAGCTCCTACATCCCGCAGCGCCTGTTCAATACGTTCACGGGAGATCTTCTCATCACCGAGACTAACATTGGAAGCAATCGTACCTGTGAACAGATACGGGTCTTGCAGTACGATACCCATGTGCTCCCGAATCCACTGTTTGGGCAGATCCTTGACGTTCTGACCGTCGATCGTGATCTTGCCTTTTTGCGGATCATAGAACCGGAACAGCAGGTTGATGATCGAGCTTTTACCGGAACCGGTATGACCGACCAGAGCGACTGTCTGACCTTGCGATGCTTTAAACGAGATATTGTTGAGCACGAAGTCCTTTTTATAAGCAAAGGATACATCATCGAAGACAACATTCCCTTTGTATCTTGGCATAGAGCCATCGGTTACGGCTTCTCCCTTTTCATCCATCAGCTCAAAGACGCGACCAGCGGATACGAGGGAGGAGTCCAGGTTGGCTAGCTGATTCACCATGCCGGTAATCGGCTGGAACAAGCGGCCCAGGACATCGACGAAGGCATACAGAACACCCAGTGAGATAATACTTGTGCCATCCAACACGCTAGAACCGAAGTACCACAGCACAACTGCAAAGGCGATATTCCGTAATACGTTAACCAGGTTGTGTGAGGTGAAGGCATTCAGGTTAAGCATTTTGTTCTGGTGTTTCATATAGTCATCATTCAGATCTTCGAATTCCTGCTTGGTTTGTTTCTGATGGCGGAATACGCGGATAATGGACATCCCCTGAATGGACTCGTTAATGATCGCATTGATCTCACTCAGCCTTGACCGAATGATCGTGTTGTAGCGAGTGGCGAATTTGCGATAGAGTACAATCCACGCAATGAGCATCGGCACCACGAATAATGAGATCAGACCCAAGCGAACATCAAGCAGGAAGAGTGCGACATAGACACCCATAATCGTGATGATCCCTGAGAAAAAGTTCGAAAGAACAGCAACGAACAGATCCTTGACGGCTTCTGTATCGTTTGTGACCCGAGATACAACTTTACCTGCGGGCAGATTATCAAAAAAGTGCACCGGTAGTCGTTGGATATGGGCATACACATCGTTACGCAGTCTTTGAATGACTTTATTGGCTGAAGACTGTAGCCAGAATGTTTTACCGAACTCCATAATGACCGAGATCACGAGGAAGATCATGTAGTACATAATTAATTGATAGATGCTGGGCATCTCCGGTTTGTAAAAAGCAAAGAGTTCACCAGCGGACAGGGGTGCTGCCGCATATTGTCCTGTCACTTCGCCTGCGCGTGTAACCGTGAGGGTTCCATCCGCATAGACGCGGTCTCCGTCAGGTGCACTGACTGGTTCGTTTACAAAATAAAAACTTCTACCTGCTTGTAATACTCGCACTTCAGAACCTTTGCTTTCATCTGGTTCGAACAAGCCTTCGCGTTTGTAGTTCTTACCGTTGTAGACTGCGGCTTCATCCGAAGCTGTTGTCTCATAGAAAGGCTGCTCAATCGCGAGCAAATGATTGTCGATCATGGATTTGGCGATGAACGGCCCGGCGAGCTCGGCCGCAACACCAATGGTAAGCATAATTAATGCAGCGATAAATGTTCCTTTGGCTTTTAAGGCGTAATCAAGCAGCCTTTTGCCTGTATTAGACTTCAATGAATTGACCTCCTACGTGGACAAATTGGACTCGACCTGTTGCCGTTCATACTGTTCACGGTACCAGCCGTTCATGGCTAACAGTTCCTGGTGAGTACCTTCTTCCGTAATTTTCCCGTGCTCCAGTACGATGATTCGGTCAGCATGTTCGATAGCGGACAGGCGATGCGTCGAGATCAGCGTAGTTTTACCCGAGCGTTTGTTGCGAATATTTTCAATGATTTTAGCTTCAGTACGTGCATCGACCGCAGATAAGGCATCATCAAGGATCAGAATATCAGGGTTAGCAATAAAGGCACGCGCCAGCGATACCCGCTGTTTCTGTCCACCGGACAGAGAGATTCCTTTTTCACCAACAAGTGTATCCAGTCCATCCGATAAGGTTCCCAGATCCCCGTCAAAAGCGGCGGTACGAATGGCTTCCATGATCACTTCATCACTGGCACCATGCTTACCGAATTGAATGTTCTGACGAACTGATTTGGAGAACAGGACTTGTTCCTGTGGTACGTACCCGATCCAGCTGTGCAAGTCATCTTTGGCGATATCCTGAATCGGATGACCAGAGATGCTTAATGTGCCCGAACCGGCAGGGTATTCATGAAGCAGTTGTTTGAGCAAAGTAGACTTACCACTACCTGTACGGCCCACAACACCCAATGTCTGACCCCGTCGCAGCGAAAAGCTGATATGACTAAGATTGTCGACAGTGGAGCTAGGGTAACGGAAGGTAACATCCTGCATCGCAATTTCTTCCGGATTCGTAACGTGAGCAGGTTGCTCCACATCTTGTACGGCAGGTTCTACGGATAAAGTCTCGTTGACCCGATCAAGTGAAGCGCTACCGCGCTGCATCAGGTTAATTAATTCGCCGATGGCGAACATAGGCCAGATCATCATCCCCAGGTACATATTGAACGATACGAGATCCCCCAGGGTAATTTCATTATGAAATACAAGATATATGCCGTAGGCAAGTGCAATCACATAACTGAGTCCAACGAAGAGTCGGATGGTGGGTTCGAATAGGGCATCCATTCTGGCAACAGCCAGGTTTTTACGATATACATCTTCGGTCACATCGGCGAACCGTTTCTCATCCAGACGTTCCTGCACATAGGCACGCACGACACGAATACCGGCGATGGATTCCAGCACCTGGTCATTCATATCTCCGAATGCATCCTGTGCCAGTGTGTAACGTTGATGTACAGCTTTACCATAGATCATCATGGCAATGGCGATAAAAGGCAAAGGCAGGATTGCCGCCAGGGTCAGTTTCCAGCTGACCAGGAAGCCCATCGCGAACAATACGGTGGCCAGAAAGGCCGTAGAGTCTGTTAATGTCAGCATGCCGAAGCCTGCTGTAGTAGCAATGGAACGAAGATCATTGGTGGCCCGAGCCATCAGATCTCCTGTTCTGTTTTTCTCAAAAAAGGGCGGAGTCATCCGTAACAAGTGGTCCATGAAGCGTGAACGAAGCAGCCGTTCCACCAGATTGGCTCCACCGAACAGTTTGTGCATCCAAACGTATGTAACCAGATAGATAATGATGACCGTTCCCAGAATAAGCAAGATATAACGGGTAAGTGAGGCGCCTGTAATGGAACCGCGCACAATCTCGTCGATGGCATTGCCAAGAAGACGGGGAGGCAGCAGTTCGGCAACGCCCACCAGAATAAGCAAGATGACACCGGTCAGGTATCGTTTGCGTTCCAGCCGGAAGAACCAGGCCAGGTTTTTAAGTACAGAGAACAAGTGTTATCCCTTCCTTTCAATGTCCGTGAAATGCAGATTCCGTTCATGTATGCCGAAATGTACCCACAAAAAAAGACATACCGCACGCAGGCGGTATGTCTTCATATAATCATACGGCAGCATGGCTCCGAGAACAGAGCCGCCACCATACATAAGTTCGATTGTGAGTAAACATCACAGAGGTTCTAATGAAAGAACGCTTTGTCATGCCGACTTATGAACAGAATAATGATTTCGGGTGTACTCCGGTATTTAATTGTGTGCTGAATTGACCTATCATATGTTTGTTAAACACCGTAATCACCCTTTCTTTTTTTGGAAATAAATGCAATGTAGACCTCGTATGTTTGCATCTTAACATCGGCTTTTACAATCTGTCAAACATTTTTCACAACTTATTTTGTCTTTATGTGGTCACTGGGGTTTGTGTTCAGGTCCTTGTAGAGATATGATGGAACATATATATACAGAAGGAGCTGACACCAAATGAGTACCATACATGTATCCGATCAAGCTGCTCGCTGGTACAAGGAAGAACTGAATTTGAACGAGGGAGACAGCATCCGATTTTTTGCCCGTTATAGCTCTGGCGGAGGTCTTCATCCTGGATTTTCGCTCGGCATTGCTGTGGAGAAACCAAGACATCCTGCCGATCAAACCGAAGTGTCGGGGATTCAATTCTTTATGGAAGATCACGATTATTGGTATCTGAAAGGGCACCAACTGCATGTGGATATCGTTGATGAAGGTCAGGATATCGAGTATCGTTATACCGAAGTATAGGGTGTGTCTGTAAAGCAATAGATGAATCACAGGTCGCCACCGGCTTCCGAGTAGGAGGAGGGGATAAGCAGTGAATCTGCCAGCCCGAGATTTGGCCCAATATATCGCAAAACGCTCTCATATTGTTGTAAAAGCGGCGGTGCGGGCTGAGAACGAACAAGGTGAATTGCTGCTGATTCAGCACGCTGAGCATGGTCATTGGCGTATGCCAGCCGGTGAGATGCGTCCGGGTGAAGCCATTGAAGATGCCGCACATCGGGAGCTATGGGAAGAGACAGGTTGGACTACTGATATCATGACACTGGAAGGTCTGTATTCAGGGCCTGATCTTCGGTATGTGCATTCGAGCGGAGATGAAGAGTATTATGTCATTGCCTTGTTCCGGACACAGATCATTCAGGATGACCTTGTGGAATCACGTGTAAATAGTGATGCGGGTCTGAAGTTTTTTGCGCTGGAGTCGTTACCACCTCTGAATGAGATTAGCCGAATCCTGTTAACGCAGGATATTGCGGAATAAAATAAGTGTTGACGCAAAAATGACCTCGGTATCCACGACAAAGTGGGTACTGAGGTCATTTTTTTGTCCGATTTCCGTGCACTCCATGTATGAATTACACCTGATCCAGTGGTTCATCATCCATCGCAAAATCAAAATCATCAATATCAAATACCTGTACAGGTGATTCCGATTCAATAATACGTGCGATCAGTTCAACCTGATCGGTGAGAATCGGGATACTCAGGCGCTGAGATGTCAGCAGCAGTTCGGTCTCAATGGGATCGAAATATTCCCCGTACTGTGCCGTATCTATTGCATTGATAATGGCAATGGATACTTGGTCACCAAATAAAATGGAGGGGCTTTTGGCCCATGGAACAAGTAATGCACGCTCTATTTTTTTCTTATTCAGCGGTTCCTCGAAATAAGAAATCATTTCATTGATTTTGGATTTCACATGCTGATCATCTGCCGGGTTATCCATCATGGGATCAGGACTGGTCTGGAATTCATATAGCTCAAGGATGGTGGTATAAGGAACAATATATTCAACAGGCGCGGGCGGCGCTAGCAATTGACCGTAAATGGCCACCATCACGGCTTCTGTAATAAACTGACGTGACATGGTTCCTTAATCCTCCTGCGCCATTAATAGTTGCAAAGTGAATCTATAATTTCCTGCAACAGCATAACCACAAAATGGATTATTCTGCTGTAGACTCGTGTACATAATTTGCATGAATAGAAGTATATCACACAACGGTGGGAAATACAGCCAATCTGCAGAGCATGTCAGGTTACACCCGTACAACCTGGATCAGGATTTACCCAGTAGCAATGATAAAATTCCCGCCGCAATCAATGGACCCACAGGTACACCCTTGAACAGGGCAACCCCAAGTACCGTTCCGATTAACAGCCCTGCAACGACAGTTGGCTGTGTACCCATCAGCGTAGCGCCACGTCCTCCAAGATATGCCACCAGTAATCCTACGCCAATGGCGAGCAGTGATTTCCAGTGCAGGAAAGACTCACCGATCGTCTGCAGACTCATCTTGCCACTGGCAAGAGGTGCCATCACACCAATGGTCAGAATGATAATGCCCAGTGTAAGTCCGTATTTTTCAAGCCATGGAAATGCCTGATTCAGGTTCAGGACGCGTAGCAACAACAGAAATACCATCGCTACGGTCACCGGTGTGTTGTTGCTGATAATGCCGAGGGCCGCAAATCCGAGCAACAGCAGGGAAGTCATGTCCATGGTCTTCATTTCCCTTCAGTCTGTCCACGTTGTCTGCTAACGATATGTTCCGCAATGTACCTTCCATGCCAGCGTCCGGATTCAATAAAGACCTCATTGGCATTACGCCCCGAAGCGATGACTCCGCCCACGTATATACCAGGTACGCTGCTTTCCATCGTTTGCGCATCATACACGGGTTTATCCATATCATCGGACATCTCTACACCTACGGAAGCGAGCAGATGGCGATCCGGGCGGAAACCGGTCATGGCCAGAACAAAGTCGTTATCCAGTTCACTTGTGGAACCATCCGTGTGTATCAGACGAATCGAATCATCCAATATTTCATTCACGCGTGATTCTAGATGCAGTGTGATACGGCCTTTCGTCACCATGCTCTCGAATAGCGGACGTACCCATGGTTTGATGTGTTCTGACAGACCACTACCGCGATAAACCATATCAATATGTGCTCCGACACGAACCAGTTCCATAGCCGCGTCCACCGCGGAGTTGCTTCCACCAATAATGGCAACACGCGTACGGGTATAAGGGTGGGCTTCCCGGAAGTAGTGGGTTACTTTATCTTTGTCTTCTCCAGGGATGCCCAGATAGTTAGGATGGTCAAAATAACCAGTAGCTACAACTACATTACGTCCAACATGTACGATGGCCTCCCCGCGTCGATTGAGCGTATGTACCTCAAACGTGCCATCATCTTTACGTTTGATCTCACGGGCTTCCTCATAGTTATGAACACGCAGGCCAAAATGTTCGGCTACCCTGCGATAATAGGCAAGTGCTTCATAACGAAACGG
The DNA here is from genome assembly GCF_012912005.1 of Paenibacillus sp. SZ31. Classification (GTDB taxonomy): domain Bacteria; phylum Bacillota; class Bacilli; order Paenibacillales; family Paenibacillaceae; genus Paenibacillus. Next base: position 70,012 of record NZ_JABBEA010000001.1, on the reverse strand, counting down.
TTTATCATTAGGTGTGCTGAACGGAACGTTTCCGATTTCAAGCAGCGGGGCTGTGCTGAAAAACTGCATATGGGTTGGATACAGATAAATAGATTGAACGATATTGTATTTCTCAACAATCACAGCGGACAGTCCCAGCCGCTCACATTCAATGGCAGCAGACAGACCGCATGGGCCTCCGCCGATAATAATGACATCTTCCATGTTCTTAATCCTCCTTATTTCAAGCAATATAATCCTACCGTAAATAACGGGTTAATGCCAGTTCAAGCGTGAGTTTAACTCATACAGGCTTCCTTGAATCAAAAGGATTGACGTGCAGAGAAGAAAAGACTAATATCAAATTAGATATATACCTAATTGAAAGCGAGATGAACGATGATGCAGCTGGAGAAAATTGTGGCTTATCATAAAGCGTTGGCTGACCCGACCCGGCTTCGCATGCTGCTGTTGTTGGCACAGGGTGAACTGCACGGACAGGCACTTGCCGAGCGGCTGAATCTGTCACAGCCAACCGTGACACATCATGCATCCAAGCTGAGAGAGGCGGCGCTGATTAAGGAAAGACGGGAGAAAAATACAGTGTATTTCACACTCAATCCTTCGTTTATCCGCGAAAATGCACAGGCTTCGGTTGATTTTATCTTTAATCGAGAGGAGGTTACGGATATGAGTGATGTGAACGAAACATTGAAAGCGTCTGTCATGAGAAATTTTTTCTCCAAAGATGGACGACTGCGTCAGATTCCGGCTCAATACAAGAAAAAGTTGATTGTACTTGGTCATCTGGTAGAGCAACTTGAATTTGGTCGGAAGTACACAGAGAAAGAAATCAATACATTTATACAGAAGTATCATGAAGATTTCGCCACCATTCGGCGGGAATTTATCATGCATCAGTTCATGTATCGGGAAGAGGAGATCTATGAATTGAATCCGAAGGAAATGTGGACGCGTTGGGATCAGGTCAAATAAGTTAAGGATGGTAAAATATATTTGGGCTTGACAACAGCAAACTTTAGTGTGTAACATAATGGATAATTCTACAAGGGAGGCGATTGTTTATGACAAACTTAAATGCAGTATACGTTAATTTGAATATGAACAGCGTCTCCGGAACGGATCAAAGCATGTAATTTTGCGTTAGCTGGATAGTATTATCCATTAGTAACGTGAAGTATCACATGCTCAGATGAAGCCACGGGTGACGCACCCGTGGCTTTTTTGTTTGCCGGTAAAAGGGTGTTCCTGAATTGCTTATAGCGGATGGTTAAGTATTCTGTCCGGTATATCTACGAGGAGGGATGATCTTTAATTCGGCTAACTACTTATTGCCGCGGGTGTATTTCTACTCGTGGTTTTTTTGTTTTGATCTGAACCGGAGATGATTGTTCACTCGGCTTGAACGAAGTAAACAACTTATTTTGGGAGGGATATTTATTTTAGATAACCATATTGAGAAGTACGGCTGGTCAGCAAAGTGGCAGGAACTGTGGCAAGAGACAGGGATGGAAGAGCAGGAGAAAAAGCCAGCCAGAATTATCGCAGACCATGGACATCTGCAACGTTTGATTACAGAAGAGGGCGAATGCTGGGGAAGAATTTCGGGCCGAATGCGTCATGATAGTCTGGAGACCAGCTTGGCACCAGCGGTTGGAGATTGGGTGGCCATTACAGGTCAGGCAGGTGAAGAAGCAATTATTCACAATCTGGTGCCCCGTCGGAGCAGGGTATCGAGACAGGCGGCAGGTCCGGTGACCAAGGAACAATTAATCGCCGCAAACGTAGATACACTGCTGATCGTTGCAGCACTTAATCATGATTTCAACCTTAGAAGGCTCGAAAGATACGTGCTGATGGCCTGGAATGGTGGCGTAAGGCCAGTCATTGTTCTGAGCAAAAGTGATCTGTGCAACAATGTGGAAGAACAGATTCGAAGTGTAGAAGGGATTGCTCCAGGCGTTGAAGTGCTTGCGATATCTGCAGTGGAGGGTCAAGGGAAATCCTTGCTGGAACGATATTTGCAGCCAGGGCTGACTGTTGCGCTGACAGGATCTTCTGGCAGTGGCAAGTCTACGCTGGTGAACTGGATGATGGGTGAGGATGTGCAGCTTACGCAATCCGTCCGCGAGGGAGACAGCCGTGGGAGACATACGACAACACACCGGGAGATGTTTGTACTTCCACAGGGAGCCGTATTGATTGATACTCCAGGAATGCGCGAGCTTAATCTCTGGGATGAGGGCAATGATGGGCTGTCGCATGCATTTGGAGAAATTGAAGAACTTGCGGGCACGTGCAGATTTCTGGATTGCAGTCATACACGGGAAGCTGGATGTGCAGTGAAAGAGGCCATACAGGATGGTTCATTGGATGAAAAAAGACTGAATAATTATCTGAAAATGCAGAAGGAATTGCAATATCAGCAGCGCAAGGAAGAAGTGGCATCCAGAAGGCGTACCGCTTCCAGTAAACCGGCCAGTAGTCGCAAACCCAAACACTCTCGTGGTGTGAAAGAGTGGGAGGAAGCCTGAAATCAGGCGGGCATCATCCGCTATCTTGCATAAGATAGGTCAGGAGGGATGTCATTATGCCAGATTATAGGATCATTGTCGATCTGTCTGACCATATGTTATATCTTCTGGATGGCAATCAGGTGATCAAGGGCTATCCTGTGGCCACCGGCAAGATGCTCACGCAGACTCCAAACGGGGAGTTCACTATTATTAACAAACAATCGAATCCAGGTGGGCCATTTGGCGTGCTCTGGATGGGACTGTCTGCTCCCCATTATGGCATACACGGAACCAATGAGCCCTGGTCTATTGGCAAATCCGTCTCCCATGGTTGTATACGCATGTACAACTCGGATGTACTGGATCTGTCTTCCAAGGTATCTGTAGGCACGAGGGTAACGATCCGGCCGTAGGGCCGGATTTTACTTTATAAGAGGTAGTTCATAGTGGATGAATTTGGAATTATAGAAAGAAGAACATATAATATGGTAAAGCTACGGCAGTTACGAGAGAAAGCGAGTGATAGCCATGCAGATCAGACAGGCACGTGAAGGGGATGCGCAGGGAATAGCCCATGTACATACAGAGAGTTGGAAAACAACGTATCGCGGAATTGTGCCCGACGATTTTTTGGATCATTTGACTACAGAATCAAGATTGTCCCAGTGGGAAAAGAATATTCGCTCTGGCGAAAAGGATCAGATCTTGGTAGTCGCTGAACAGCCTGATGGGAACATTGTCGGATTTGCTTGTGGGGGTAAGGAGCGTGAAGGCAAATTAGCTTATGATGGAGAGCTGTACGCCATATATTTGCTGAAGGAAGTGCAACAAACGGGTCTAGGTCAGCGAATGGCTACACATGTGGTTAATCATCTGCGAACCCTTAATATGAAAAGTTTGATCATATGGGCCTTGGAGCGTAATTCAGCTTGTCGCTTCTATGAGAAGATGGGAGGTACTCCAGTCCATACACAGTCCATCCGCATCGCTGGTCAAGATTTGATTGAAGTTGGCTACGGATGGGAAGATATGAGCTTCTTTGGAGACAAAAAGCCTGCCTGACAGATGAATGACGTGCAGGAGGTTGCAGAATAGTATGGATGGTGTTGTTTCCTTAAGCTTAGGGAATGGAAGGTTAATTCAGGTCTACGCGTTTGCGTAATTCTGTACAAGGTTAATGATGTATTACACCGTATTGCAGGTGTGACATTCAAACTTGATCAGGAGGCGTATTCCAATGACTTTAATGGACACCGAACATACAACATGGACGAAACAATATATTAATGGCCAATGGGTAGAGGGCTCCGGCGAGAAAACAATGGAGAATATCAACCCTTATACGGGAGAAGTTATTGCCACGTGGCGTTCTTCCAATAAGAAAGACATAGATAAAGCTTATGAGTCGGCTCAGAAAAATTCGATAGAATGGGCGAAGTCTTTACCCGCTGAGAAGGAAGAAGTATTGCGTAAAGTTTCTTCCCTGATGGCAGAGCGGAAAGAGGAAATCATTCAGCTGTTGATCACGGAATCCGGGAGTACCCGCATCAAAACGGAGGCGGAGTTCGCAGCTGCCAAACGCATTGTGGACGAAGCAGCCTCTTTTCCCTATCGGATGAAGGGTGAGATTATCCCGTCCAATACTCCTGGCAAAGAGAACCGTGTGGTTCGTGAACCCAAGGGAGTGATTGGTGTCATCGGACCATGGAATTTCCCTTTGCATCTATGCCTGCGATCCGTAGCTCCGGCGATTGCTCTTGGCAATGGTGTGGTTATTAAACCAGCATCGGACACTCCGATTACGGCAGGCTGGCTTATTGCCGATTTGTTTGAACAAGCTGGTCTGCCTGAGGGCGTACTGAATGTCGTTGCTGGAAGTGGCAGCGAGATCGGGGATTACTTTGTCGCTCATCCGGTTCCGAAAGTGATTTCATTTACGGGTTCCACAGAAGTTGGACAGGGGATCGGTAAATTGGCGGGTGAACATTTGAAAGAAACAGCACTGGAGCTAGGCGGTAATAACGCCATGGTTGTGCTGGAAGATGCGGATATTGAACGTGCTGCCGAAGCTGCGATCTTTGGCAAGTTTCTGCATCAGGGACAGATCTGCATGGCTCTGAATCGTATCATTGTGCATGCCGATATTTACGACAAATTCGTCGATTCATTTGTTGCCAAAACGAAGAATGTGCAGGCAGGTGATCCAGCGGATGCCAAAACACTGGTGGGTCCTCTCATTCGGGAAAAAGAGGTAGAACGATTGCTGGAGCTTGTGAACAAATCCAAAGCTGAAGGAGCGCGGTTATTGCTCGGAGGGACCAGTAAAGGCAGTGTGCTTTCTCCTACTGTACTTGCCGATGTCAAACCTGAACAGGATATCGTGCAGCAGGAACTGTTTGGTCCAGTGGCAGTAATCATGAAGGCGCAGGATGAACAGGAAGCTGTACGTTTGGCGAATAATACTCCGTATGGACTTAGTGGTTCCGTATTCACCACAGATCTGAATCGAGGATATAAGGTTGCCCAGCGAATTGAGTCTGGCATGGTACATGTGAATGATCAGTCTGTGAACGATGAAGCACATGTGATGTTTGGCGGTGAGAAAGCATCGGGAATTGGACGCTTCGGCGGTGATTGGGCGATTGAGAAGTTTACACGTACGCGTTGGATCAGTATTCAGCACCAGTATCGGGATTATCCTGGAGTATTATAAGTCGAAAAATAGTGAATTAACAGGGTCACTTTTGGATGATTGCAACGGGTTACTGATAGATCGACAAATCATGCGAAAGTCCGTCTCCAGCTTGGTGGTACGGGCTTTTTGTACAATTGTACACCTCACAAAAATACTGTTTCACATGAGAGTGAAAAATCTGTTTGGGGCTGTCTCTATCTGGTTATTTATGGATACACGGAAGAACCGATCCGTAAATCCAATGGCAAAGGGGCCTTAAAATTCATGTCCATTGACCGCTTTATTCTGAGGAAGCTGAATACCTGTCAGGAAGAACATACACGTGCCAATTTGGTTAGACTGTTTGTTATTCGTATTCGTAAAGCCGAGATTGCGGAAGAGCATGATGCCGCCTATGTCCTAAGCAAACTGAATTGAGTGATGACCGGTATTGATCCGCGATCCACTGTTGACGTGTATACACCTCAAAAAAGGAAGCTTGTCTATATAAACTGTACCCTATAGAGTAGACACTTTAAAAAAAGTCTCTCTATGGGGTACAGTTTAATAACGACAGCTTCCTTTTTCATGTCTTGTAATGAACACGGCTTAATGGACTTCTTTTAATATAACGATAGAGCAAGGGAGTCATTTTCACTGCGACTGTGGAGAATGGCTTCTCCATTGACAATCTCAATACTAATTAAAGAATGCAGACATTTTTGGAGTGCGCGTTTACCGTTGCTAATTTTATGCTCCAGAGCACTGCTAAGCAATCTTAATGTCTTCTGCATAGGTTGTTTGTTTTCTTGATTAAAATATACAGGGATTGATTTGTTTTGAAAGGTTATTAGGGTTCTCACTTGAAATCACCTCACGGTTGTTATTTCATACAGGTAATATTAAATACCAATGCTTAAAATTACCTTAAAATCAGCTTATGAAAACATAAAGGTGGGTAATGTTTGAAAAGTGTTCACAATTAGATTGTGGGCGAAGGAATAAAAGTCCTGAAAAACGGAACTTAATTACCATTTAAATGGAATGAAAACAAAAAGTTTCGCATCCTCGCAAGTTTTAAATGCATAACTGCCACGAAAGTTCTGAGTCGAATGTACGATATTTTAATATATACGTGGGTCATATGTAACAAAATTACAGGTGGCACATTGCAAATAGGGTGTTTATGTAAGAAAATAGGGTTGATATAACGATTCATTCTCTTTTTTTTGATTTAATCTGACATTAGGACAATTTACATATGAGACCATGGGAGGGATTCAGATGATTCTAACCGTGTATTCCGGCCGCGAGGAAGGCGAATGGTTCGACATCGAGGTTCCGGACGAATGTACCATTGAACATTTGAAGACATTACTCGGCGTTCGGATTTTTGGACAGGCACCGGGAGACGGCATTCAGTACATCCTTGAGGCCAAGTTTCCGGAAGGTCTGTGGTTCTCTCCGCAGAACACGCAGCAGTTAATGGAAACAGGGTTGCGACAAGGTAGTTGCGTCCGTGTCCAGCGGGCTTTTTCAACGACTTCGGAAGAAGCGCCTGTATATGGAAGACGTTCATTGTTTCAGCAGGACAGCAACGAATAGGGCTTTTGAACGTATACATTCTATTGAACGAACTAAAGGAGGTCTTCTCTTCGTGAATGTGTTATATCAGCGTTCTCCAAGAATGACACCGGTTCTCAAGGAAGAGGGACTCGAAATACTCAGGCCTCCAACAGAACCGAGCAAACCCACGTTTTCCATGATATCCATTATTGTGCCGATCATGATGACTATGGTCAGCATTGGTTTCTACGTATATATCAACATGACCGGCAAAATGAACAACAGCAATTATATGATGTTTCAGATGATGACGGTCATGATGATGCTTACTTCTTACACCATTCCATTCTTCGTGTATTTGAGCAACAAGAAATCATATCGCAAAAAATTGGAAGAACGCAAAACCATGTACCTTGCTCAACTCGACAAACACCGGGAAGAATTGAAGGAAGCGCAGGCGGAGCAAGTAAAGAGCCTGTACGAAATTCATGGTGATCCGGGTGTGTGTCTTCAAGTGGTGAAGAACCGGAACAGTTCCTTGTGGGAACGTTCACCAGAGGACGATGATTTCCTTCAGGTGCGTATTGGTACGGGAGAGATTCCATTCCGAATCAAACTTCAGGTTCCGCGGATTGATGGCTATGAGAAGGATGAGCTCATTGAAGCGGCTCATGAACTTGCGGCTGAATTCCAGACGGTACCGGATGCTTCCATTACATTGCCTTTGTTCCAATCAAAGGTGATGGGACTGGTCGGTGATCGGGAGGAAGTTCTTGCTTCCCTGCGAGTCATCATCTCACAGCTGACAGTACGGCATTCACCAGATGAACTCAAGCTTGCTGTATTCTATGAAGAGAAGGACAGCAAGGAATGGGATTGGCTTCGCTGGATGCCCCATATCTGGGATGAAGACCAGGGACAACGCTATATGGCCGACAGGCACAGCGGTGCGCATCAATTAGCGGACAGCTTGTTTTCCGTGTTGAACCGGCGCCGTAACAATAAGGAAGACCGTTACAAGAAAAGCGTGCAAACGCCGTGTTACGTTGTGATTCTCTCCGATACGCAATTAATTGAAGAAGAACCGTTGCTTCCGCTGCTGCTGGAGTCGGCTCAGGAGATTGATGTATGCACCATCATACTGGCTAATCGCAAAGAGTCTCTACCGATGCATTGTCAATTGATTATGGATGCCTCCAAAGGCAAAGGTGTGTATATCAAAAAAACGGAAGATGCAGATGTTATTCAACAAACGTACAAGCCCGATGTGATCTCGAAAGAGATGGCAGAGGCGCTTTCCCGTTATATGTCACCGATCCGCTTGAAGCGTTCATCTGCTTCGGATATCCCGCAAGTGCTCCCGTTATTCGATATGCTGAGCACATCACGGGTGGAGGATCTGGACGTGGTGTCCAGGTGGGGACAGACGAGATATCCTGACACGCTGCCCGTCCCGATGGGTGTAAGAGCTGGCGGCAAGAAAATTGCGATTAATCTGCATGACAAAATTGAACGTCAGGGTCATGGTCCTCATGGTCTGATTGCAGGTACAACCGGTTCAGGTAAAAGTGAAGTTATCCAGTCCATCGTAGCCTCACTGGCTGCTGAATTCCATCCACATGATCTGGCCTTCATGCTGATTGACTATAAGGGTGGCGGGATGTCCAACACATTTGTCGATCTGCCTCATGTGGTCGGTACAATCACCAATCTGGATGGAAATCTGATTGAGCGGGCGAATATCTCACTTCGTGCCGAATTGGTCAGAAGGCAAAAGATATTAAATGATGCGGGAAACCTCCAGCACATTGATGAATATTACAAAATTTTGCGTTCCAGACATGAACAGCCACTGCCACATCTGGTCATTATCATTGACGAGTTTGCTCAATTGAAGCGGGACCAGCCGGAGTTCATGGATGAATTGATCAGTATCGCGGCCATTGGCCGGACACTTGGCGTTCATCTAATTCTGGCAACCCAGAAGCCAGCCGGCGTTGTGGACGATAAAATATGGAGTAATTCACGTTTCCGAATCTGCCTTCGCGTACAGAGTGAGGGAGACAGCAGGGACATGATCAAGATTCCGAATGCTGCCTGGATTACGAAGCCTGGGCGTGGATATTTTCAGGTCGGCAGTGATGAAGTATTTGAAGAAATGCAATTCGCCTGGAGTGGTGCGCCTTATAACCAGCAGGAGGATGCAACGACTGTATTACCTGTTATGGAAGTACGCTTGAACGGTAAGCGGGAACCTCTGTTAACTGGAGAGCGCCGAGCTGTTCTCAAAGGTGAAGATGTTCCGAAACAGCTTCAGGTGTTTATTGACTATGTTGCGCAGTCTGCAGCGGATGCAGGTATCCGTCGTTTGCCAGGACCATGGTTACCACCTTTACCAGAGACACTGGAATGGGAAAGTCTTCCTGACTGGCAGGAAGAAGAGAATCGTGATCTGTTGCTTGATGGCGGGGCGAGTGGTCTGAAACCACTGGTTGGTTTGTTGGATGATCTCCCTAATCAGCGTCAGCAGCCACTTGCATTGCCTATGGATCAAGGCCATCTGGTCGTGTACGGCATGCCAGGACTGGGCAAAACAACATTTGTTCAGACCTTGCTTATGTCTCTGGCTCGTTCCCATAGAACTGAGCCTTGGCATGGTTACATTATCGACATGGGCCGTATGATGAAGGACTTTGCAGCACTACCTCAGATCGGTGGCGTGATGATGGCTGAAGAGGAAGACCGGATCAAGCGGTTATTCCGCTATATTCTTAAGCTGTCAGCACAACGCAAAGATATCATCTCGGAGGCGGGGGTTAAAACGATTTCGGCGTACCGCCGGACAGCTCACGCGGCTGTCCCGCAGGTTGTGGTCGTTATCGATGGTTATCTTTCATTCCGCAATGCCTATCCGGAAGAAAATGAACTTCTGGAGACGATCCTGCGTGAAGGCGGAAGTTTGGGTATCACCTTTGTGCTCACCGCCAATCGGGTAACAGATGTATTTGAAAAATTCAGAAGTAATATTCCCAATGCGGTTTCATTTGAGTTATCCGATCCAAGCGATTATTATTATGCCGTGGGAAGACCTTCCAAGGCGCCAAGCCAACTTCCGCCAGGAAGAGGCCTGGTCAAAGGGCAAGTGCCTCCATTAATGTTCCAGGCGGCATTACCTTCTTCAGGGGCAGATGAGGGCAAGCGTTCATCGGCACTGCGCCGTACGATTGCTGAGATTCGCCAAGGCTGGACAGGGGAAGAAGCGCCGCAGATTGCTCCACTACCGGAAGAGATCAAACTCAAGGATCTGCTGATTCGGACAGGATCATATGGTCAGGCTTGGGATACATCGTCTGTAACGGTGCCTGTGGGATTGCTTACGGATGATCTGGAACCATTCCAGCTTAATCTGCGTGAAGGTCCACATTTCATGGTAACGAGTCCGATGGAAGGCGGCAAAACGACATTTTTGCTGACCTGGATGTTATCACTGGCTTATCATGCTTCTCCGGAAGATGTGCAAATATACACGGTAGATATGCGTTATGGCTCAGGTGGACTGGGGGAAATCAGTAGTCTGCCCCATGTCCGTGGACACGTATCGCGAGAAGAACAGCTTGCACCTGTGATTCAACAGTTGTACGATGAAGTTCTGAAAAGAGGCGAGATTTCCGGTGGACCGGAACTTGTGCTCGTCATCGATGATGCGGACACCTTGTCCAAGCAGCTAAACGATTTTAATGTAAAAGATCAATTGGGAGCGATTGTTCGTCAAGGAAGGGATCGCGGTGTACACGTGATTCTGTCCGGGGTTCCGGCAGACTTCCCGACCTTCGGTTCTGACTGGGTAACGGATGTGAAGGCTTCCCAGAGCGGAATGCTGTTCGGGACTTTAGACCCTAACGATCTCTCGTTCTTCCGTATACCTTATTCGGAATCCGGGGGTAGTACAGGTGGGCTGAAGGTACTGCCTCCGGGTCAAGGTTATTATGTAAAACGTAAATATTCCAGGGTTAAAGGTGCAGTTCCATGTGATGACAGCTGGAAAATGACCGATTGGATTTCTGAAATTCGTGACCGATGGCATGTTGTAGTTTGAGGGGAGGTGGCTCATAATGTTGACGGTTCATGATTCTAAGCAAAAGGTAGTCACGTTACAAACAAAAGAACTTTTTTTCCTGGCCGGTATTCTCGGTTCAGACCGACTACTTGGTGTGGAAGATCCGTTTCGCGGCTATATGGCGGAGGATATCGCGATGGAGTGGGAGCGCGTCAAGGCCTCCCTGCTTGACAAAGGATATCTGATTCAGGATCAGGAGACGGATGAGCTGATCATGACACCGACCGTTTTCTCCAGGGTAGCCATTGCCGGACTGTCCGACAGAGCTTGTTGGATTCGCTACACGATCAACGGCAAGTCGTATGAGAGTTATATACACTGCACGGATGAGCGGGTCGTTGAAGTTTCCCGTGTTGCCGACGTACCGGACTCGTTCCGGCTCAGCGATCTGGGAAGTGTTCGTGAAGCCATTGATGTTCTGATAGAGCGGATGAAATGGAGCGGCCATTCTCCTGCAGAGAAACCGGCATTAATGTGCTCCAAGAAAAAATTCTATGATGTTATGAATGAGCTGGAAAACAGCGAGGTACAGACGGTAGCTGATGAACTCGCTCAGGAGACAAGTGATCCTGAGGGTTCACTTGCGCTGGCACGCTGTCTGGTGGGTAAGGAGTCAGATGGGGAGCTTCGGTTGCTTGTGTGGAATGAAGAGGGATGGAAGTCGCAGTCAGCAGCATTTGCTGCAAGTGCGGTATCCAACTGGCTGTTCCGGATGAGCACTGCCGCTTCAGATGATTGGCTTGTTGCAGCACTGACGACTAGAGAACAGTTTCACGAGATGCTGCTGGACTGGCTTAAACAGCCTGCAGGGGAAGAGGAAAGGTGATGGTAAATGCGCATTCGTGTGGAACCGGATGTGCTTCGGGCACTGAGCAGGCAGATTCAGTATGCAGCGGAGCAAATACAGCAAAAGATGGCAGTGTTGGATCAGGCGATTCATTCGCTGGAGTGGGAGGTTGAATCCCGCGCAGCGGTGATGAATGAATGGAATCACAGTAAACGACTGGGCGAGGATGCGCTTCGTCGATTGATGGACTTAAGCGTACAGCTGGGACGCAAAGCGTTGTTATTCCAGCAGGCAGACATGGAGTATCGTTCCGTGCTGAGTCATGTGAACACAGCCTATGGTAATGCGGTCAATATGCTGAATGTTCTTCAGAACAACCGTACAGGAGAAATCATGCCTGCACATTCTGCAACTGTAGCTGTAGTATCCGATCCCCTTTCCGCAATGGCGGCCGTATATCGTGTACAGGATGCCGCTCCGCCTGATGGCTCCCCGGCTACACTGGTACAGGCCATGCAGCCTGAGCCTGTAGCATGGAGATTCACAGACCCTTCCTTTCGGGGAAGAAGAGGAACCGAGCCTGTGGTTTCCTGAACAGGGTGAATAAAAAGGACAGCAGGAAGTGAATATTTTTTTGTAAATAGGCTGTTAGGAGAAGTTTCAAGTGCTGAAAATGGGGTAAATAGGAGTAGGTCCTTCGGCTTTTGTCCGATCGATCCTGGTATAGTACAATTTGAACAAGTAAAAATTTAATTGCACAAACCAAGGAGGAATTTACCAATGGCAGGACGTATTTTAGTTACCCCAGAGCAGCTTGATCAGGTTTCCAACCAATTTAAACAAAGCGGTGAGCAAAGTCAGCAAATCGTATCTACATTGACTCAATCCATCACAAGCATGGAAGGACAATGGGAAGGTATGACAAAGCAACGCTTCTTCCAAGAGTTCCAAGAAGCTAGCAAACAAATGCAATCGTTTGTTCAAACGCTGAACAGCATCAGCGCTGAACTTACAGCTATTGCTAACAAATTCCGTACAGCTGACCAAGCTCGTTAATCTGCTTTACATAGATCAGGCCGATGTGAAGTCTGAGTTCGTCCTGAGTTATAGGTGGGTAGCAAGCTGAAGATGTACAACTACAGCAAAAACCGGGCGTTTTCACAACACCCGGTTTTTGCTGCAACTATGACACTAAGACAGAGAGAGGGATAAGCATGTCTTTTCAACCAAATCCCGGGGATGAAGTGGTGATTAACGACATTGCCTATACGATTGGGCAACATCCGGCTGCGCCGGGTCTGGCTTATGCCCAAGCCGGAAGGCAGGGGATTGTTTATCAGTTGATACCCCGAAATGGTCCCATTCATGGGGCCAAAGCACTAAAAGTATTTTTTCCTAAATTCCGTATTCCGGCTATGGTATATCAGTCTGAGCATATGGAGTCTTATAGTGAACTGCCAGGTTTGCAGGTATGCAAGCGTGATGTGCTCACTCCGGAAAGAAACGGAGCGCTCATTGGAAAACATCCCGATCTGTTATATGCGGTGTTGATGCCATGGGTGCAAGGTCAGACCTGGTTCGATGTGATTAGCGATCAGAGACAGCTGACGGCAGAGGAGAGCCTGAAGCTGGCTAGAGCGCTTGCCGGAATAGGTTCGGCTATGGAGCAACGTGGACTGGCTCATTGCGATATGTCCGCTCCCAATGTAATGATTCCGTTTTTTTCCGAAGTGGAGAACCTGGGGAAGACGTCTGCGGTAGAACTGGTGGATGTCGAGCAAATGTATGGTTCCAAGATGGATCGTCCGGATGCCCTGCTTGCCGGGTCACCCGGTTATGCGGCCCATCGAACAGTGCACAGTGGTTTGTGGAGTTCATATGCTGACCGATTTGCCGGAGCCGTTATTATTGCTGAGATGTTAAGCTGGTCGGACCCTGTGATTGTAGAGAAAGCCTGGGGCGAAAGCTATTTTGATCAACATGAAATGCAAACGGTGAGTGAACGGTATTATGCGATGCGGGAGTCCCTTGAGAAGCGTTGGGGTTCCAAATTGTCTGAGCTGTTTATTCGCGCCTGGGAAAGTCACGATCTGAGCAGTTGTCCGACGTTTGGGGAGTGGTATGTTGCACTGGCTGCGGTAGATGTGCATCAGGCTAATGCGGTTGCTGCTGCGACACTGGAAGAAGGCGCTAACCAGCCGGAAGCTGTTAATGCAAATCTGAGTAAGAACTCAGAACCTGCAAGTGAAACGTTGAATGCTAAAAATAGGAAAAATCCCCAAGTGCAGCACTCTCCTGATCAGGAAGCGGTTGTGAACCGTCTGTTCCTGCAAGCAAGAGCCCTGGAGGACGAAGATAAACCAGCGGCTGCACTGGAAGTGTACCGCTCGTTGTATCACTTCATTCCTCATAACAGTGCGATGCAGATGGAAGTTGAAGCCGCAATCAAGGAACTGGATGCGAAGCTCAATCCGAAAGAAGACACAGACAAGCCCGTACCTGTGCCATTCTACAGATCCAAAAAGTTCATGATCTCCTCTGCTGTACTTATTGTATTGCTGGCAGGTGGTGTGCCAACGGTCAAAATACTCGCCGATCAGGCAGAGGTGAAGCAACAAGAACAGCAGGAAGCCACACGACTGGCGGAGGTCAAGGCTGCGGAAGAGGCTGAAGCTGCGAAGGCTGCTGCACTCAAGCAGCAGGAAGAGCAAGAGAAGCAAAAGGCTGCGGAGGCCGCAAAACTGGACGCAGAGGAAAAGAAAAAGCTCGCTGAAGCCAAGCAGAAGGAAGCTGAAGCGAAGAAAAAAGAAGAAGAACGCAAGGCATTACAGGCCAAGTACGACAAGCAGGCTAAATATGAGGCTTATCTGGTGAAGCAGGAGCAGCAGAAGAAAGAAGCTGCCAAGAAAGCGGAGCAGGAAAAATACGATAAACAGGCAAAATATGAAGCTTATCTGGTCTGGAAAAAAGAGAATGATGCCAAGCTTGCCAAACAGGAAGCAGAGCGTAAGGCGGCAGCCGAAGTTAAACGTCAGCAGGAGATCGCTCAGAAAGCCGCGCTCAAGAAAAAACGTGCCCAGAATGTGGTCACGCTGATTGCTCATTACAATAAAACGTATAACGCTCAAAAAGGCAGAAAAATTGAAAATGCGGAATCGTATGCCCGTGATTTCAAAAATCTATATAATACCGATGCTGCCTATTTCAAAGGTGTCGGCAAAGTGGCCGCTCGAATGAGCGCCATTAACAAATTCCTGAGCAACAACAGTTATACGTTGCCTAACTTATAAAAAAACAAGTGAACGATGGAGGTGACTCACCCTAGATGAACTACACGATTCAAGCATCGCAGCGTACACCTGCACTTATTATATATTTAATTGATATTAGCGCCTCCATGAATATGGTTCTGGAAAATCGTCGTCGGATTGACGTCGTCTATGATGCTTTATCTCTCGCGATTCGCCAAATGGTATTTCGGTCCACCAAGGGAAATCGACTGACACCTCGCTATCGGATAGCCATATTAGCTTATAGCGATGATGTATATGACTTGTTGAACGGAATCAAAGGGATTGACGAGATTGCTGCAGTTGGTTCTTTGCCTGATCTGACACCGAGACGCTTTTCGGATTCTGCGAAGGCTTTCCTACAGGCTGAGAAGATACTACAGGCCGAAATTCCGAATATGCAGGATTGTCCTGCGCCACTCGTATGCCACATGACGGATGGGGTAGCTACAGGTGAAGATCCTGAGCCTATTGCGAAAAGAATCATGGGCATGAGTGTACCTGACGGCAATGTACTGGTGGAGAATATCTTTATATCCGATCATCTGCTGGAAGGGCCGATCACTGAACCTAGAAGATGGAAGGGAATCTCTTCGGAAACGAATCTTCAGGATGAGCATGGAGAGAAGTTGCGTAACATGTCATCCGTCCTGCCCGAAAGTTATCGGGAAATGCTTGTTGAAGCTGATTATTTGCTTGCACCCGGTGCACTCATGATGCTGCCAGGTACCTGCGCAGAATTGGTATCGATCGGGTTCCAGATGTCCGCTGCTACGCCTGTGAGATAGGAGGGGAATCATGAGAGCAATGCGTTTGGCAACATTGTCTGCTGGAGATAAGGGGGGCCATGCCGAGCAACGGCATGGCAACTTTCGCTATGTGAGTGTACAGACCGGTGAACAGCCACTAACCCGCTACCAGGGTACATTCAAATGCAGGTATGGTTATGGCAGAGCGGCAGAGACGGTTAATCAGGGAGATACCGGACAGGACTTTGCTGCGGTACGTATGAATGGGAATGTCTGCAATTTTGTATTATGTGATGGGGTAGGCATGAGTTATCTGGGAGACTTTGCAGCACGTTTTCTGGGGAATGCTTTGTTGGAGTGGCTGGAAACGACGCAACACCCGACGGAAGAGGGCGTTGAGCGTCTTCTTCATGATCTGACCCTTCCCGCATCCGAGCAACTGGAGAAATTACAACCACTGGATAGCTCCCCTCTGTTGCTGCGTGAAGTGTTGATGGAGAAGCGAAGCCGGGGCAGTCAGGCCATGTATGTGTGTGGACGGATTGAGCTTACGGGAGGAGGCCGCAAAAGCCGTGTGTGGCTTGCGTGGCAAGGAGATTCACGTATTCGCCTCTGGCGTAATAACCAGGAACAGTCTGACATGTTCCAGGCACAGTGCAAGACGAATGAGCGTTGGTCTACACTTGAAGGACCTGTCGGTGGTAAGCCGCACATCTGCGAGATGAAAGGGTCCGTAGGCGATTCACTGCGTCTTCAGTTATACACGGATGGATTAAATGATCTGGATGCCATCCAAGCTTATGTGCCCGATGAACACATTCAGGTACTGCTGGATGCTACACATACCGGCGGTCTTGAAGATGATGCCGCTTTCATTGAGTTGGAATGGTAAGTGCCGGTTATAAAGTTGTGGACCGATCCTGATGTTGCTGTGACATTGGTGTAGATCAACTGTGAAAAAACTTGCTGGTGTTGATTTAAAAGACACTCTTTTTGGGTAATCTTGTGAAGAATTGACTTTAAGTACGTGTTCAAAAAGGTCGCTTTTCAGTACCAATGATGAGCTTGAACGTACATTCTTACATAATTGCTAAAATGAAGGAGTGGAATGGATAATGACACAACATAACGGCAAGTCACGTTTCCAAGGCAAGGTTGCGATTATTACCGGAGCAGGCTCCGGAATTGGGAAGGCTACTGCGGTCAAACTGGCAAAAGAGGGTGCAAAAGTTGCACTGTTTGATCTAGTGAATGATCGAATCTCGGAAACGGAAGCTGAGATTAATGCGCTGCAGCCTGGTGTGGCAAGAGCATTCGATGTAGACATTTCCGACCCGGCACGTGTGGAAAAGGCAGTGCTCGAAACCGTGGAATTATTCGGTGGTTTGGATATTGTTTTTGCCAATGCCGGTATTAACGGAGTATCGGCACCCATAGAGGATATTCAGGTTGAAGAGTGGCAACAGATTATGACAACGAACCTGAATGGTACGTTTTTCACTGTTAAATATGCATTGCCTCACTTGAAAAAACGAGGCGGTGGCAGCATTATCATCACGAGTTCCATCAACGGAAATCAACGCTTCTCAAGCTTTGGCATGTCGGGGTATAGCACGTCCAAGGCAGGGCAGGTTGCATTTGCGAAGATGGCAGCGCTTGAGCTGGCAAAGTTCAAGATACGTGTAAACGTGATCTGCCCAGGGGCGATTGCGACGAATATCGATCAAAGTACGGTCAAAACGGATGATTTGCAGCAGATCATTATTCCAATGGAGTTCCCGGAAGGACAGCAGCCACTTGCGGACGGGCCGGGTCAGCCGGAACATGTTGCGGATCTGGTAAGCTTCCTCGCATCGTCTGAATCCAGACATATTACCGGAGCAGAGATCGTCATTGATGGTGCCGAGTCATTGCTCAGCTAAGTGAGCATTCTGGATCAATTTTATTTTTGCTGAAATAAGTATGTCTGCGATAGTCGTTCCTCTGGGACGGCTTTTTTTGTTATAATGCTAACATTCGAATACTGAGGCTGAAGAGTAGTAGGGTACATTTATTAGGAGCGATCATATGCATATAGAGTTACCGATACAAGAGATTATTCCGGAGTTAAAGCAGTTATTTCGGGATCAAGATACAGGTGTGTTAATTGCAGAACCGGGTGCGGGAAAAACGACTGTTGTACCGCTGGCTTTGCTGGAGGAACCGTGGGTTGCGGGAAGGAAAATCATTATGCTGGAACCCCGAAGGCTGGCCGCGCGTTCAGCTGCATCGAGATTGGCGGCTACACTAGGGGAAAAAGCCGGGCAAACCATAGGGTATCGTGTACGCATGGATACACGGGTGAGTCAGGCAACACGTATTGAAGTTGTGACGGAAGGCGTGTTGACCCGGATGTTGCAGCAGGATCAGGGACTTGAGGACACGGCAATGATTATATTTGATGAATTCCATGAGCGTCATCTACACGGGGATTTGGGTCTGGCTCTGGCCTTGGAATCGCGAGCGATGTTACGTCCAGATCTGAAATTGCTGGTGATGTCGGCGACCCTTGATCCTGTTCCGGTCTGTGCATTGCTAGGTGAAGGCACAAAATCAATTCATTGTCCGGGTCGCACGTTTCCGGTGGAAACACGATATGTGCCTAGACCGGCAGCTATGCAGTTGGAACAATTCACGGCTCAGACGGTGACCAGGGCATTAGCTGAGCAGGAGGGAGACGTGCTTGTTTTCCTTCCTGGCACAAGAGAGATACACCGTACAGAGCGAGAGTTATTAAACGCTTCTCTTCCTGCGCATGTGAAAGTTCATTCCCTGTATGGCAGTATGCCAGTGGAACAACAGGATGAGGCCATACGCCCGGCCCCTGAGGGGGCGCGCAAAGTTGTACTGTCCACCTCCATTGCGGAATCCAGTCTCACACTCGCTGGAGTTAAGATTGTGGTGGACGCAGGGCTGAGCCGAGCATCGGCATTCTCGCCGCGCACGGGCATGAGCCGACTTGTCACCCTGCCGGTGTCCAAGGCGTCAGCCGATCAACGGCGGGGTCGTGCAGGGCGAATTGCCCCGGGGGTGTGTTACCGGCTATGGAGCGAAGAGGTTCATGGGGGACTGCCTGAGGCAGCTCGCCCGGAGATCACCTCCGCGGATCTTGCGCCGCTGGCGCTGGAGCTTGCCGTCTGGGGTGTTCAGTCCCCAGCAGAGCTGCAATGGCTGGACACCCCGCCTGACGCCGCCTACGGCCAGGCACAGGCGCTGCTGCGCCAGCTGGGCGGCCTGGACGACGCAGGCCGCATCACGCCCTTCGGGCGGCGGATGAACACGCTTGGCGTGCATCCGCGACTGGCCAGCATGCTGCTCCGCGCGGCGGAGCTTGGGCTGGCCAGCTACGCCAGCATGCTGGCGGCACTGCTGCAGGAGCCTGCCGGCCTCCGCAGCAGTGGCAGTGCAGGCGCGGGCACGGACCTCCGCCCGCGCGTGGAAGCGCTGCTGACCGCGGACAGCAGCGGCATGCCGCAAGCGGCGGCGGCTGTCGCAGACGGCGCGGCCGTGCGGCGCATGCTCCAGGAGAGCCGCCAGCTGCGCTCGGCGCTCGGCCCGGCGGCCGATCCGGTGCGGCCGGATGAGGACAGCTGCGGATTGTTGCTGTCCTTCGCCTATCCGGACCGGATCGGGCAACGCCGGGAGGACGGCCGCTATCTGCTGAGCAGCGGCCGCGGCGTACGGCTCGCAGCGACAGAATCGCTGAGCCGTTCATCGTATCTGGTCGCAGCCGAGGCAGACGACCAGGGCGCAGATGCGCGCATCCTGCTGGCTGCGCCGTTGCAGGAGCAGACATTGTTGCAGGCAGGTCAGCACCTGATGAACAATGAAGTGGAAGTGGCCTGGGATTCCAATACCCGCAGTGTGCGAGCACACAAGAGACTTCGTATTGGAGCCCTTGTGATTAAAGAGAGCAGTATTGCACAGCCACCTGAAGATCTGGTGCTGGAAGCACTGATAACGGGAATAGGAATGGAAGGGCTGGATTGTCTGCCTTGGACAAAAACATCCAGACAACTTGCGGACAGGCTGCGGTTCCTGCATCTTCATCTACCTGAGTGGCCTGACCTGATCGAAGATGATCTGACCGAAGAACTGGCAGAACATCTTGCCCCTTATCTGACAGGCATGCGATCGGTAGCGGACCTGAAGAGATTGTCGATGCATGATGTATTGCTCGGTGGACTGAGCTGGAATCAGCGACAACAACTGGACGATGAAGCGCCGACGCATATACAGGTGCCAAGTGGTTCCCGAATTCCCGTAGACTACAGCCGACCGGAGGACCCTGCGCTGGCGGTTAGACTTCAGGAGATGTTTGGACAACAGGAGACACCGCGTATAGCTGGTGGGCGAGTTCCATTGACCATCCACTTATTATCACCGGCGCAGCGACCTGTACAGGTTACAAGAGACTTGTCCAATTTCTGGCGAGAGACATATTTTGACGTCAAAAAAGATCTGAAAGGTCGATATCCGAAGCACTATTGGCCGGATAATCCCCTTGAAGCGGTCGCCACAAATCGGGCCAAACCACGGGGTTATTAGCTCGATGACTTCGTTTTTTCAGATATCAACTATGTGGTTTCCCAAGGGAGCTTCATCAGGCACAGACTCTGCTGAACAGCGGGAGCGCTAACGAACCTGTGACGTCTTATTCAGCGATTTGAAGCGTCCGCAGAAATCTAAGGAATCTGAAACACGCTATTTTGGAAAACCCAGCCGTTAACAGCGTGTTCGTCAGGTGATTTTGGTAAATAACGTGTCTCAGGTTCCTTACAAAATAAAATGAGGACCCGAAGGCTAAATCAGACGTCCTCGGTTCCTTAGAAAATCGTCTGGATAATTCACCAGGATCAGCCAGCCTATACTTCAAGATGTTTGGACGCCCACGTCCTTCAACGTAGAGCATGCCTGAAAATGTATCACATGCCTGAGTTTGAAGGCACATCCTGATGAGGCATGAAAAGGAATGAAACTCAGCAATTAATTGATATCCACACATATTATATTGACTTGCAAGCGTTTGAAAGAAAACAAGGCGGGTAATAACATAGCGAACCACTCAATAAGATGAGGAGGGATTCACTATGCAGAAGAAAATCGTAGGTGTGTTTAATACAGAACGTGAAGCATCTCAGGCTATCGAGGGTCTGAAAGCACAAGGATTCACTTCAGACGAAATCTCTGTTGTTACGCAGGATCGGGATGAACTGAAGGCGATTCGGGAAGAGACGGGTACGAAAGCCCCTGAAGGCGTGGCTGCGGGTGCAGCAACAGGTGGTGTACTTGGTGGGGTAGCCGGCCTGCTCGCAGGTATCGGTGCACTGGCCATACCCGGCATAGGACCAATTCTTGCCGCAGGCCCTATCGCAGCAGCATTTACCGGTGCAGCTGTGGGTGCAGGAGCTGGCGGATTGGTGGGTGGACTGGTTGGTCTCGGTATTCCGGAAGAGGATGCCAAACAGTATGAGGAGTATGTACAGAATGGCAAAATCCTGTTGCTCGTAGACTCTACGGATCGGGACACGGATGTGTATGATGTGTTCAGCAGCAACAGCCAGTATAATCGGGAGAGAGCCCAAGTCCATGGCGGAGATGTGGCTGCCGAACGCCCGGACCTGGATATGGAAGAACGCAGATTGGAAGCCCAAAACAAGGCAACGCGATTCGGTAACAATACATTCCTGTAATCGTTTCACAGATTCGGTTGATATGTAATAGAACTCAATGACATAATACCTGTAAATGGAATGACATATATGATCCACCAGATGGTCATTAGCCGGTTTCCTTAAGGGAAGCCGGCTTTTGTCCCTGTGTGACATTTGGGCATCAATAATGGCGAATGGTGTTTTTACCCAGTCAGGCAGGGAATAACAATACATAGAGCAGTACAGCCAAAGCGAGCCCAATCACCAGTAGCATCATGGTCAGAAAACGAATTAATCCGGTCGACGCCTGATACGTTTGCTCATTGATTTGTGTACGCTTCCGATGATAGGCTGCTGCCGAATACACAATGATGGATATGCCGCCAACCAGAGAAGTGATACCTGTAATGATTGCGGCAATGTGTGCAAGACGATCATACGCCGAGGAGTTAAAGCCAAATCCGGCAGCAAGAAAACCAATACCCGCCATGGCAATGCCGGTGCGAACCCAGGCCAGAAAGGTTCGTTCGTTAGCCAGATGCTGCTGAACATATTTGGAGTCGATCGTGGCGATGTCCTTGTCAGCTATAGAAATGTGAATCACCCCGTTCATCAGATATACGGCTTCATTTCATTATATCTCTTATCGTAAAACCAAGAAAGGACGGCTGAATGTATGCCTCGCAGAGAACGAATTACAGAAATCGAGAGCTTAAGGGGACTGGCTTTTGCAGCAGTGGTTCTCCAGCATTCCATCGCACATTACTCTCTGGTACCGGAAACGAAACTGGAGGATGGCGTGTTATTGGCCATACTGCTGATGCTCTCCAAATTTGCAGTTCCTTTGTTCATATTCATAACAGGAATGGTACTTTTTTATAACACGGGAGACAAGCTGCATTACGGCAAGTTTATGAGAAAAAGAGTAACCGACGTCATCGTGCCTTATCTCATCTGGTCACTTATTTACTTTACACTAGCACCACGGGGCTGGACGGGATTTGGATGGAATGACATCCCAGACTTAGGCCTGAAGCTGATTACTGGCAAAACAACTTCACACTTTTGGTACATTATTATGCTGATCCAGTTTTATCTGTTATTTCCGCTCTTCTTGCGAGCCATTCGTTATGTATATAACCGCTACGAGGCCAAGGGGCGTATGATCGCTCTGCTGATTTCGGGCGTTGTGTATCTGGTGCTCGCAGATCAATTAGGCAACATTGCCAAATTCATGGGCTGGCTGAATATTCCGGTACTGACAGATGCTTTTACAACGTATGCAGACCGTAATTTCCTCTATTTCTTTATTTATTTTGTGCTTGGTGCAGCTGCGGGGTTATCTGTCCAGCACTGGAATGAATGGATTCATCGGTTACGCTGGGTATATTGGACGGTGTTTATCGTGCTGGGTCTTCGGTTTACATATTTATTAATGCTGGAGTTTCAGAAGCCGGAGGGAATCAAAATTACATTCTACACGGTCAGCCTGATCCGGCCTGATATGGCGCTCTTTCTGATTGCTTCGATTATGGTCATGTACCAGCTGGCCGGCAAACTGCGTAACCTTAGGGTTACACGATTGCTGGGATGGATTGGTGGTGTATCGTATGGCGGATATCTGATGCATATGTTGATGCTGCGGTATAGCTATATTCCGGATGAACTGTTTTATGTTGCCATGGGCTGGAACCCTGTCGTCCGAATGATCATTACCTGGTTGTTGGCTCTCACATTATCCTGTGTACTGACATGGCTTATCTCTCGGGTAAGCTGGGGCAAATGGATTGTGGGAACCGTACCTAAATCTTCACGTAACAAATGAATCCATCAACATATGAAAAATTCATAATAGTTTACAATAGCTGTACAAAAGTGTACATGTGTACGGAAGTATAGGAACAAGGAGCACAAAACCCAGGAGCACAGATATTACAGCTTTTGCACAGTTTTTCTTGTAATTAAAATTGGATTACACGACTCCCTGAATCCTGAAATAAACAAACTTTTGAATCAATTTCATAACTCACTAAAAATGAAATTCTGTAACTGGATATAGACAAATTGAACCGTTTCGATCTATATCCAGCCTTGATTGAAGCAGCTAAAGGTATTATGAAATTGATTCTTTTGAATAAAAATTAAAATTTCATTACCTGAAAAATTCACAACAGAAAACTTTTTTCCGTGCTTCCTCTATGTTGGTACGTATTCATACGATTTCTTGCTCGCCCTCCTTGAAGATGGATAAAAGGGAGGCAAAGCGGAGAAAGATGGCAGAACCCGAACATAAGTTTTATAATACTAGATATATAGGTTCTGACAGGAGGGGAATGAACGTGGCTTTTATGATTGCACAGCGGGCATTTATCAAGCTGTATCTGATTACGATGGTTGAACAGCACAGGGGATATGGTTACGAGATGCTGGAGGAGATGAAGCAGGAATTCAAAGACTACGGTTATGTACCACCCCAGAGCGAGGTATATCGGGCATTACATGAATTGGTACAGCAGGGTGTATTTTATCGCACGAAGAAGCTGAAGGGTAACGATCCGAAGGTCGATTTTCAGGAAATCGTTTTATATCATTTTACGGATGATGGTGCGGAGAAAGCCGAATTATACAAGAAACAGGTCAAAACAGATCTGGATCGTTGTCTAGGCATGTTACACAAGGCAGAAGAGGACAATTACGGTACGAAAGGAAGATGAGCATGAATAGACAGTTACAGTGGGGTGTACTCGGTACGTCAACCATTGCCAAAAATGCAGTCATTCCGGCGATCCAGCAGTCCGAACGTGGTGAGGTGCTGGCGATTGCCAGCCGTAGCAAAGAAAAGGCGGAAACCCTTGCCGAAGAACTCGACATTGCCAGATCGTATGGCAGTTACGAAGAACTCATCTCTGATCCGGACATTGAAGCCGTCTATATTCCTCTACCTAACCATATGCACAAAGAATGGACCATCAAAGCTGCACAGGCCGGCAAACACGTGTTATGCGAGAAACCAGCAGCCCTGAATGCAGATGAATCGGCAGAAATGATAGAGGTATGTCACCAGCATGGCGTTCTTTTTGCAGAAGCGATTATGTATCGATATCATCCCAAGCACAGACGTGTGCAAGAGATTATAGCTAGTGGAGAGATTGGCATCGTCAGAGCCATCCATGGCAACTTTACTTGTAATACCGCTGATGATAAGGAGAATGTAAGGTTCAAAAGAGAGATGGGCGGCGGATCATTATTCGATCTTGGCGTGTATCCGATCTCGGCCGCCCGGATGTATCTGGGACAGGAACCGGAAGCGGTGACGGTACACGCGCTATTCTCGGACGAGCATGATGGCGTTGATATGATGGCATCGGGACTAATAGAGTTTCCGAATTCGGTAGCCTTAACTTTTGACTGCGGCATGTGGGCTTCAGGACGAGCGGAGATGGAGATTCTCGGGACGGAAGGGCGAATTGAACTGCCAAAAGTGTTTGGCTGGGAGAACAGCGATATTCCACCTCAGATTATTGTGCACACGGATTCGGTCAGTCGTGAGGAACGTGTATCGGTATCGAATTCCTATGTGCTTCAGGTAGAGACGTTCGCAGCAGCTGCACTTGAAGGAGAGGCTTTGCCTTTCAGTCCGGAAAATACCATTCAGAACATGCGTGTCATTGATGCGTGCCTGGAATCGGCGCGAACTCGTCAACGTGTGCAGCTGATCGATTAGACCAATTCGTACCAGACCAAACATACTAGAAAATGCAGACTCCATCTTCAGGATGAGAGTCTTTTTTCTATCTTAAAATGTTAGAATTATAATATTTTACAATTAAATCGTATTCATTTGATATTTATACCAAAATCATGTGATATAAATAGTCATGGGATGACTTGTTTACTATAATCTAGCAGAACGTATAACTAGACAGTTACAGCTTGCACAATGCATATGTGGCAACGTTCATCTACTATGAGGATCGGGAGGCAGGATTGATGAAAAAACTACTATCAACCGCTTTACTGGCATTGTTGTTAACGTTCGTTTTCTTGACAGGTTCACAGTTCACTTCAGCCCCACAGCAGAAGGCATCTGCTGCAACATGTACCATCATCAATACGTTTACGGGTGTAGCAAACTATTTGAGTGCAAACGGAACGTTACCATGTAACTTTATTACCAAATCACAGGCAACAGGACTCGGCTGGGTAGCTTCACAAGGAAACTTGGCTGTCGTCGCTCCTGGGAAAAGCATCGGCGGAGACACATTCGGCAATCGGGAAGGGCTTCTGCCAGCAGCGAACGGACGGACATGGCGCGAAGCGGATATCAACTATACTTCCGGCTTCCGTAATTCGGATCGCATTGTGTATTCCAATGATGGACTCATCTACAAAACGACAGATCATTATGCATCATTTACACGTTTAAAATAGAGGAAGGGGCAGTCATGAATATTGTGATTCTGGATGGAGAAGACTTTGCGAGTAGTGCTGAGCTTCATCATCAATTAAAGGAAAAGCTGGCTCTGCCGGATTTTTATGGCGGTAATCTCGATGCATTGTGGGATTGCCTGACGGGTACGATTGAACTTCCACTTGAGTTAAAATGGACCAACTACCGAATTAGCGAAGAACGACTGGGGAATGAAGCAGACCGGGTACGTGATTTGATGTTGGAGGTACAGGCTGAGCAGTCTGAGTTTCAATTAACTGTTGAGAAGTAGGCAGAAAATGAAGGCAGTTCAAATATAATCCGTCCAGCCGAGCAGACCACATGTGGTCTGTTTTTTTTGTGTTATAGAGGTTGTCCAAAAAGGTTGTTAAAAAATTCTTTGTGTTGATTACGAATCATCTGAAAGAAGAGCGAGTTTTTTACTTTACTTAATTGTCGTTAAAATTATTTTCACGGAGGTATTGATTTCTGCATAATGTACGTTAAAATAAAATTAACATGAAAAATATTTTAACGTTAGGGAGTGGAAAGTCATGAACGATAGTACAGCAGTTGGCAAACAAGGTATAGGTGAGTTAATACGAATCAGGCCCTATATGCAATTTATGCTCAGTAGAGTTGTATCCAGATTTGGTGATTCCATTGATTCGATTGCATACAGCTGGATGGTGTATATTCTGACCGGTTCGAAAGTGTTGATGGGTACGTTGCTGGCGGTGAATTTCTTACCTAATATCCTCCTGGGTCTTTTCGCCGGTGCTTTGGTTGATCGCATGTCTCCCAAAAAAGTGATTGTGATTACCAATACGGGTCGCGGTTTATTCGTTGGGATTACAGCCCTATTGTTCGGACTGGGTCAACTCGAAGTGTGGCATCTGTTTGTCATCACGATTCTGAACTCTTTGCTGGAATGCTTCACTACTCCTGCGGAAGTGTCCAGTGTGCCCAGATTGCTTCCCCAATCGATGCTGCTCTCCGGTAATGCCATGTCGTCTTCCGCAACCAGAGTGGCAGAACTCGCAGGACTTGCAGTGGCGGGTGCACTCATTGCTTCAATAGGCATTGCATGGACGATCTTGGTAGATGCGGGGTTGTTTGCGCTAAGTGCTTTAATTATGAGCCGAGTAGGCTACCCTGGAGTATCAACATCTGCTAACAGTGAAAATGAGACATCAACTGAAATACATTCTCTTCGATCCGAAAAAAAGAGTATATTCTCCGAAATGGCGGAAGCCTTTCATTTTCTCCGTAAACAGGCCTTATTGCTAATCGTCTCCATCCTGTTTGCCTTCGTTAATTTCTGCCTGATGCCGTTCAATGTTCTCCGTACACCGTATGTCATTGAAACGCTGCATGCTGGCGCTTGGGGATTAAGTCTACTCAGTGGGCTGATGGTGGGAGGTATGTTGCTTAGTGGTGTGTGGTTGACGCAAAGGGGAGCGAATTATCGTAAAAGTGTGCTGGTCATCAGCGGTATTGTCATGTTGGGTCTGAGTTATGCCATGACGGCACTCCCAGCTTATATGACGTCCTTCCAACTGCCGGTTGCAGCGGCCTTTTGTCTACTGATGGGAATGGGGATTCCACTGGCTACAACACCGCTGGCTACCTATCTTATGGAAGTGACCCCTTCCGAGATGCTAGGCAGAGTGTATGCCCTTCAGAGTATGCTTGTCTTGAGTGTTGCACCACTTGGAAGCCTGATTTCGGGAGCACTTGCAGATTGGATGACCATGCCTGTTCTGTTTATCGTCTTCGGTATTATGCTTGCCATGTCAGCAGGTATGCTGCTATTTAGCAAAAGTTTTCGAACTGCGTTGTGAAGTACATTCAGAAGCGATCATTATCCGTTTTTATGTAGCATGTCATCTCTGGGATGTTTTGACCGAAGCCCTGAAACAGCGGTATAATAGAGTCATCGATGAGCAACAGGTACCCCGGAAATGAGGATACAGGGATGCAGCACAAAGTTCTATCCACAATTGAAGAAATTAAAATCTACTCCGATCCGTATCGGATTCAGATTATGAATATGTTTAACAAGCAGGGCAGAGCATCTACAGTCAAAGAGATCGCTGATCAGATGGGTGAGGTACCAGCCAAAGTGCATTATCATGTGAAAAAGCTGGAGAAAATCGGTCTGCTCACCATCGTTTCCAC
Source organism: Paenibacillus sp. SZ31 (assembly GCF_012912005.1). GTDB lineage: Bacteria > Bacillota > Bacilli > Paenibacillales > Paenibacillaceae > Paenibacillus. The sequence continues at coordinate 42,010 of NZ_JABBEA010000001.1, read as the reverse complement.
GCGGGAGATTAATGGGATTATTGCGAAATACTACGAACCGTTTACCGGAGAGATCCATCTTCGTCATGAAGATGAAGACAAGGAAAACTCACCATTGAAACAGGTATTTCGGTCTGAAACGCTCAAACTATTAAATGAGATGTTCGAACAAAGTCGTCAGCGATTCATGCATCAGGCGGAAAACGAAGATCGGATGTTTCTCTCGGACATCACGCTGTATGCAACCCGTGAGGAAGTAGAGCAATTGTATAAGAACATCATAAAACTCTGTGAACCCTATACAACAAAAGAGAATCAACAAGGGGAACATGAGGTCTTTCAGTTATTCTCTGCCCTCTCTAAACCTATAGTGAAAATACCTGTGTCTAAGACAGATGCAAAAGAGAAAAAGAAAGCTACCTCCGGTAAGGGCAAATCAACTTCGAAAACGTCCCGAGCTGATTCTAAACGGCAGGATTCTGCAATATCAGGTAGTGAGTCGAAAGAATAACGGGCGGAATAAGTGTTCAGCGTTATCGCTGGAAACAAGTAACGGCAAACGTGGGAGACCATGTTGTTGGAGAAAACTAGAAAAAGCCGCCATTGGCGGCTTTTTAATGCGTGATAAGACAGGATAACGGTGGTGTATCCTATTGAATCAAATTCAATTTTGACGCATAACCGTTCCAGTTCATAACCACGTTACATGTTCTCATCATAGTCTTTCACATCACGTTTGGCTGCAGTTGCAGGGGAGTTGGATGTACCGTATTCTTCGACCGCTTCCCAGGCATCAGCGTTGTCAAACTTGCCGGCGTTACGTTGTCTTACTTCTCCAGCGCCACTCGGAGGCATGGTCATTACTTCTTCTTCAACGGGCCGATCGTTGCTGATCTCCCGATTAGGCGTGTCATCAATACAGTAAGCGGTATAGGGGATAGCCTCAAGTCGTTCGAAGGGAATATCTTTTCCGCAAGTTACACAGGTTCCGTATGTACCTTGTTCCAACCGTTCCAATGCGTCGTTCACTTGATCGAATTCGTCTGTTAATGTATCGTCGATCGCCAGATCACGGCTGCGTTCAAATGTTTCCGTACCGGCATCTGCCGGGTGGTTATCGTATGAGGACAGCTCACCTGTTGAATCTTTCAGCGACTGGGCCGGAGCACCGTCTTCCATGCTGGATTCAAAATGACGCTGCAAGTTTTCGCGTTGCTCCAAAAGGGCGTTTTTCAGTTCTTGACGTTGATCTTTGGTTAAAGTACTCATAAGGACATGCTCCTTTCCCGTTGTGGGGTGTATGTGTCCTTACCCGAATCGGATGAAAAGCAATCATTTTCATGACGAATAGGGTCGTATCGTTTTATATCTGACGGATTATGTGTTATAAAAAATAGAGAGAGAAAATGCCGTATGTTTTTCACTGGAAAAAGGAACCACGGCTTGGCTTATAATGGAGGTTGTCAATATGGATGAACATATGAAACGAAGATTGGATAAACAAAGACAATTGTTCAAACAATTGGGTGTACAGCTAGATGCGTTATCGATTCATGAAAAACAATTCAATTATAAACTTCGTGGTTATGATCCGGATGAGGTGGACGCCTATCTTGACCTGGTCATCAAAGATTACGAACGTTTCTATGCCAATATTGCAGATCTGATGGACAAATGGCAAGAACAGCAGTTAACGATTCGGGATCTCAAGTCGTCCGCGAAACCGGTGGAAGATCCGACCAAGATTGATCGCAAACAGCTGGATGATATTGTGAAACAACTGGAATACAGTGTGCGACAACTCAAGATCAGAGCACGTCCCGAACAGGATCTGTTCTCTGAATAATGTCAGAATGTCTAGAATGATATTTAAAATGTTCAAAAAAGGTGGTTAATCATGAGTACTCATTTTTCGGTCAGTGTGCATTGTTTGTTGTTATTGTCACTCAGCGCGCCTGAACGAATCACGTCTGCACATATTGCAGGAAGCGTGAATACCAACCCTGTCGTCGTCAGACGGATTCTGGGCGGGCTGAAAAAGGCAGGATTGGTGAATTCCTCTCCTGGAACAAGAGGTTTCTATTTGGCGAAGCCATCCAATGAAATTACATTAGACATGATCTATCAGGCTGCCAAGGATGAAGGTCCATTGTTCCCGATTCACGGCAATTGTAACCCGGATTGTGAAGTGGGCTTGCATATAGACAGCCTCTTGACCAATCTGTATCAGGTTGCAGAGTCCAAGGTGGAGCAGTTCTTCGCATCCATTACCCTTGAAGATATGGAACGTTCCAGTTCCCAGATGTTAGCTGTCCCATCGCAGTCAGAGTAGATTGTAATCAGAGGTAAAGGAAAGGTGGGTTGTTATATGAAAATTGTAGTCATCTCCGACACGCATTGTTCACGAAAATCACGCAAGTTACCAACTCAACTCCTTGATGTATTGCCGAGCGCAGATCTCATTCTTCATGCCGGTGACTGGTCGGATTGGAGTGTACATCCATTGCTTAGTGAGTATGCACCAGTTGAAGGGGTAGCTGGTAATACAGACCCGTCCGAAATCGCTGAAAAGCTGGGGTATTCCCGCATTGTAGAGGTAGAGGGACTTCGTCTGGGTCTTGTGCACGGTCATCTAGGGTCAAAGGGTACAGAGCAGAATGCAATTCATACCTTTGCAGGCCAGCATGTGGATGCTGTGATCTACGGACACTCACACATCCCAGTGATGCATACCGTCGATAACACACTGGTATTTAATCCGGGGTCGCCTACAGATCGGCGTTTTCAGAAGCAATATTCATTTGGCATCATGACCATAGATCAGGGGAAAATACAGGCTGAACATGTGTTCTTTGACCGGGATTAGAGAGATATGCATGGATTGCTAACTATAAACTAAAAGGCATCTTTGAACAGAGGCAGATTCTGTTTCAGGGATGTCTTTTTTGTTTTTTGGTCATTTTGTCACTTGGGAAGTTATCTCTGAATGGGGAATATGCCCTGTTCGTTATCTGTCATTCATCTGTTGGCGTTTCCCCCTATGGTGACGTTCAGTGGAGTGATACAATGCCTTTACGACATAAAATGAATACGTTTACATAAGGAGATGGATCATGATGAAACTGTCTGTATTCACCGTGGCTACCCCTGATATGAATGCAGAAGAATTGGCATCGGCAGCGGCAGCGGCAGGGATCGATGGAATCGAATGGAGATTCCGCGGAATTCCTGAAGATGCGATATCCGAGGAACCTTCTTACTGGAGAAATAATCGATGTTCGGTAGATCCGAGCCGCTGGCAGGAACAGATTCCAGTTTTCCGTGAAGCAGCGGAAGGGCAAGGCAGAAAATCCATCGCACTGGTGCCGTATCTGAACTGTGGAGATCTGTCTGCCACAGAGAAGGCGTTTCAGGCTGCAGTTGGGTTGGGAGCATCAATGATGCGTGTGGGTGTTCCCGGGTATGATCGCAAGACCAGCTATCCTGAGTTGTATCGTAAAGCCGTTCAATACCTGAGTGAAGTGCAGGATCTGGCCAAACAGTACAACATCAAGGCGCTTGTAGAGACACATCATCAGACGATTGCACCGACGGCATCGCTGGCCTATCGGCTTGTGCAATCACTGGACCCACAGCATGTGGGTGTATTGTACGATCCCGGCAATATGGTGCATGAAGGATATGAGAATCATCGGATGGGACTTGAGTTGCTGGGGCCTTATCTGGCTCATGTACATGTAAAAAATGCCGGGTGGTTTGAAGCAGAAGGGAAAGAATCACAAAAGGCTAATGTGACTGAGAAGAGCAGCGGAGTGAATCTGAATACAGCCTGGAAATGTCACTGGACGCCGCTGACTGAAGGCATGATCGATTGGGTACAGATGGTGCTGGATCTTCGTGCCGTTGGGTATGACGGATACTACGGAATTGAGGACTTTAGTGGTGCCTTGGAATCCAAGGCGATGTTACAGCATTTTGCAGACGTTTTCGCCCAAATTGAGCGTCGTGTGGACGAGGAGGAGCAGTCATGAGTATCGTAAGAGTAGCGGTGATTGGTATTGGAAATATGGGAGCATCACATGCCAGAACGTTGGTTGCCGGAGAAGTACCCGGTGCAGAACTGGTCGCCGTATGTGATGTAAGAAGAGAGATGGAGAGCTGGGTATCCAGTCATCTTCCGGCAACGGTCACCTATTGGCAGGATGTTGAGCAGATGATGGCTTCAGGTACGATTGATGCAGTCATTATTGCAACGCCGCATTATGATCATCCGGAACAAGCCATTCAGGCTTTCCAGCATGGCTTGCATGTCATGATCGAGAAGCCGGCCGGTGTATATACGAAACAGGTACGCAAGATGAATGAAGCGGCCGCAGCCAGCGGTAAAGTCTTTTCCATGATGTACAACCAGCGGACCAATCCACTCTATATTAAACTGAGAGACTTGATCGCTTCAGGAGAACTGGGTGAGGTACGGCGTACCAATTGGATTATTACGAACTGGTACCGATCCCAAAGTTACTATGATTCTGGCGGCTGGCGGGCAACTTGGGCAGGGGAGGGTGGCGGTGTACTGATTAACCAGGACCCGCATCAACTGGATCTGTGGCAGTGGACCATCGGCATGATGCCGGTACGAATGCGTGCTTTCTGTTCGTTTGGCAAGTATCGGAACATTGAAGTGGAAGATGATGTAACAGCTTATGTGGAATATGAAAATGGGGCAACAGGTGTGTTTGTAACCACAACAGGTGAAGCACCGGGTACCAATCGATTCGAGGTCAACGGTGACCGAGGTAAAATCGTTATTGAAGACGGAAAGCTTACGTTCTGGAGACTTCGCGAATCAGAGCCTGAATTCAATCAGCGGTTTACCGGAGGTTTTGGACAGCCTGAATGCTGGAAGTGTGAGATTCCGATTACGGGTGTGGAAACAGGTCACCCTGGCCTAATTCGCAACTGGGTTGACGCGATTCGTACAGGCGCACCACTCATTGCTCCCGGTGAGGATGGTATACACGGATTAACATTGTCGAACGCGATGCTGCTGTCTACCTGGACGGATAATTGGGTGGATCTGCCGATCGATGAGGATCTATTCTATGAGCATCTGCAGGAACGCATTGCTGGATCAACGACGAAGAAAGACAAGGCATTCAGTGGCGCTCAACCTGCTGATCTGAGTCAGACGTTTAAATAAAGACGATTTGTTAGACGAATTCATTTTATTAAAAATTTTATAATGGGGATGGGATGACATGGCTAAAGATGGCATGTTTTATGCGCCAAAGAGCGTCACAAAAGAGGTGGTATGTGGTCCGGGTGAGTTCACCATTGCGGCTGTAGCCTTGGATCATGGGCATGTCTACGGCATGGTTGGGGGATTGTTGGAGGCCGGGGCTACCCTCAAATGGGTGTATGATCCGGACCCGGCGAAGGTAGAGGCATTTCGAAAGCAGTTCCCACAGGCTCAAGTCGCAGCATCGGAAGCTGAGGTGCTCGCAGATGATGAGGTGTTGCTGGTGGCAAGTGCAGCGATCACTTCAGATCGTGCGCCGCTTGGCATGAGAGTATTGGACGCAGGCAAGGATTATTTTACAGACAAAGCTCCGTTCACCACGCTGGAGCAATTAAAACTTGCACGAGAAGAAGTGAAGCGAACAGGCAAAAAGTACATGGTGTATTACAGTGAACGACTGCATGTAGAAAGTGCGATCTATGCGGGGCAGCTCATTGAACAGGGAGCAATCGGCAAAGTAGTGCAAGTTATGGGGACGGGGCCGCATCGATTGAATGCGGGCGGACGACCGGAATGGTTCTTCAAGCATGAGCAGTATGGCGGCATTCTCTGTGATATCGGGAGTCACCAGATCGAACAATTTCTGACGTTTGCATCATGTACGGACGCTGAAGTTGGGTTCAGCCGTGTACATAACTTCAATCACCCACAGTTCCCGGAGCTGGAAGACTTCGGCGAAGCTTCTCTGATTGGTGATAACGGTGCTTCCGGTTACTTCCGAGTGGACTGGTTCACACCGGATGGTCTGGGCACATGGGGCGATGGGCGTACCGTTATTCTGGGAACGGACGGTTATATCGAGCTGCGGAAGTATATCGATGTAGCGAGAGAACCAGAAGGTGATCAGGTCTATCTGGTAAACCATGAAGGCGAGTTTCGCTACAGCGTGAAGGGCAAGGTCGGTTATCCGTTCTTCGGTCAGCTGATTCGCGATTGTCTGGACCGGACCGAGACAGCGATGACACAAGAACATGCATTCAAAGCAGCAGAACTCTGTCTGATTGCACAACATAAAGCGATGAGCGAGCGCGTGGTGTGGAGTAGCGGAGCGAAGTAAATGTTTTAGGTGAAGGAGAGCAAAGGTTGATCCCTAAAGGTTATCGGCAATTTGAGTGAGGAAAGAGCAGCCCAAATGTTAAACTGCATCCAACAGGTTAGTCTCTTCTAACGAATGGAGCAGTTCGCACTGGGGCTGCTTTTTTGAGTATGTTCGTGACTTCGCATATGGATTAATTTGGGTTATATTATATGTAGTTCGGATATTCGTTAAAAAGAGAGGTATTTACGAAGTTCGTAGATATGATGTTATACGCAATTATTGCATTTTGAATAAATCAAACATGATTATTTTATTTAAATGCATGAAGGAGTAGAAATGTTGAAATATTCAAATAAAGTTGATTGGTGTTCATGTAATCAAGGGTGGATAGAGATAAAGAAAAATAGTCGAAACGGGCAATTGTTTTTTAAGTGCTCAGAATGTATGGCAGAGTTTAATTTATATGAAGATATTAATAGATTAGCACGAGATATAACTAGAGATGAAAACCCTTTAGATCCGTCAAATATTGAAATAATTAAACATGAGTACTACAAACTAATAATTAAAGAGTGGGAAAACAAATATTTAATACGAAATGACAACAAAGTGATTAAAAAATGGAATGATGAGAAAAGAGAATTCGAAAGAATTTAGGAAATGAAAAAGTTTTTTCAGATTAGTCAGGAAGGCAATAACAGCGTATAACATAATATTCAAGCAGCGGCTCCTTTGGAGCCTTGGTCTGCGGAGGGATTTCGAAGAGGAATTTCAGCAGACAACCCCTTTGGGGTTCATGAATACAGGGACGTTATAAGAAATCGGCGTAAAGAGTAAACCATAATTAATGAAAATACATAGGAGTAAATCTATGAATTACAAATATAGTCTATTCGACGAGGATGGCAGTTTAATTATCGGACATTGCGATAATATTGCTGGATTATTAGAAACGAACATTAGTGAAACTGCGGATGGGGATTACTACGATCTCAGTTTTATTAATTTCCATTTCAGCGCTGACTTTAAACAGATTTGCTCAAACCGAAAGTATCCCATAAGTAATTTATACATACTTATTTTAGATCATTGTGGTAATAAGATAGGTAATTATTATTTTGTATTGAATACTCAGAAAGTATTTACTTCTTCAGATTTAAAAGATGGGCGAGATGTTAATATTGCTGGTTATCTTCCAATTGCTCTTTCTATGGAAATTCTAAGACTCTGGGATCTTGGTAGAGAGTTAAAACAAAACAATATTTGGTCTCAATTTACTAACCACCAGCGCGAGATCTGGATGGAGATAATCAGAAATCGCAATAATTGTTGTAAAATCTCCAGTAATATTCAGGACATTAATCAAACGTATTATGTTGATGGTCGAAATATCACAGATAAGATTTCTTTTTATTTTGCACTGGGTGAATCCATCAATGGCCCCGGGGGGTATTTCGGCGGATGTCTGGACAGCTTGTCAGATTGCTTGTGCGGAGGCTTTGGTGTGAAACCACCTTTTACGATTGAAATCAATGGATTTGCTGAATGCGAAATAATTGAGAATATTTTAGAAGTGCTTATCGAACATAATGTTACAATCAAACTTTAAAACTAAAAATGATTTTTTGAAAGTTAATCGAAGAAGACACCCACATCTTATAACATAATATTCACGCTGCGGCTCCGATGGAGCCTTGGTCTGCGGGAATGATCTCAAAGAGGGATTTCAGCAGACAACCCCGTTGGGGTTCATGAATACAGGAACGTTATCTGAAATATACCTACTACATTTTAGGAGCAAATAATGAATATCACTTTCTCGAAATGGGTGCAATATTATCGAAGAAATAATCAAAACCTCAAATATATTCATTGGGATGACAACTATAAATTAACAACTAATGAAAAAGAAATAATCATCAAGTCAATTCAACAGTTTCAATTAGGAGAAAACTCTGAAGGTAAACATCTAATTAAACGTGCGCAAGAATATGTACATCAGACACAAGATCAGGATTACTATGAAGCGCTTATAGAATTCATTAAAGAAGAACAGAGGCACGCTAGAGATCTAGGCAGATTTATGAAGGTACAGGGAATCCCACTCCTTCGTGGACATTGGATGGACAATGTATTTAGAAGATTACGTCGATATTCGAGTCTAGAACAATCAGTCATTGTTCTACTAACTGCTGAGATCATTGCTAAGTTGTACTATAAAGCCTTGCAAAAATCTACAAAGTCAGAAGTATTAATAGATTTATGTAATCAGATTTTAAGTGATGAGGAGAAGCATGTTCAGTTTCAATCCGAAACACTTCATAAATTCGCTCAAAATAGAAGCGTTCTCTTTAACAGAATAGTTCATATCCTTCGTAGAATCCTTTTTGAAGGAACGCTAATTATAGTGTGGTATCAACATAAGCCTGTATTTAAAGCTGGGGGATATAAACTCAAAAGTTACTACTATGAATGCCGTCATGAGTTTAACTTAACAAAGAAGATTATAGCTAATTCACAGTAAAGGTTTACGTCAGATAACATTATATCCAAGCTTTGGGTCCTGAGGCTCCCTCGATCAGCCCGAAGGGAATTGGCAGGGAAGTGGAATCAGGCGGACACATCCGCACGGACTAACCGCATCGCGGTCGCCCTTAACGTGGCTTAAGTCGGTGGGGCGTCGTGGATACAGTAACGTTATAGGAAATCAGCATATAAAAATACAAAATAAATTATTCAAACTCTGAATAGGAGTGAAATCATGCTGGAAGCGGTTATTTTCGATATGGATGGCACACTATTTCAAACAAACAAAATCTTAGAGTTATCGTTAGAAGAAACATTTTCTATCTTGAGGTCTCGTAATGAATGGTCGAGTGAAACTCCAACTCAAAAATATCGTGAAATTATGGGAGTTCCTCTACCAGTAGTTTGGGAAACGTTACTACCGAACCATTCAAACGAAATCAGACGAATGGTAGACGAAATCTTCTTGGAGAAGTTAATTGCAAATATTAATTATGGCAAAGGTGCACTTTATCCGCATGTCAAAGAAGTTTTTGATTTTTTAAAACAGGAAGGCTGCTTAATTTTTATAGCAAGCAATGGACTAATCGAATACCTAAATGCTATCGTTAACTGTTACAAGTTAAATAATTGGGTAACAGAAACCTTTAGCATCCAACAAATAGGAACTCAAAATAAAGGTGACTTAGTCGGTCATATTCTTAAAAAACATCACATCAGCAATGCAACTGTAGTTGGGGACAGGATTTCTGATTTCAATGCCGCAAAAAAAAATGGGTTGAAGGCTATTGGTTGTCGATTTGATTTTGCCCAAGAAGAGGAGCTTGCCCAAGCGGATTTTATTATTGACGACTTACTTGAATTAAAAAATATATTTAGACATCAGTGAAAATAGAATGCTTTTGTAATTATATCGAAGAAGACGTTGAAATCCTATAACACCGTATTCAAGCTTCGGCTACCCCTTGGTCACAATGATGTTTTTGGCAGGGTAGTTGATTCATGTGACAACTTGCTGCGTAAGTTCGTGAACACAAAAATGTTTGCAAAAATCAGGGGAATGCTTAATTAAATTATAAAGATTAGATAAACTATTAGTTAAGGGCGGGGATTTCATTGAGTAGCTTGTTACTAACCTCTTGTGGTTTTTATACTGAAGATATTAAAAATCAATTTCTGGATTTTATTGATGGAGATATTTCTCAATTAAAGGTCTCTATTATTACAACAGGATCCCCCATGAAAGAAAATAATAGATATGCACAAAGGGCATTGCAAGAGTTCAAGGATATGGGGTTTCAGCATATCAATTTTGTAGATATAGAATTTGATGATCCGCAAATTCTTTTACATAGAGATATTATATATATCAATGGCGGAAATCCATTTACATTATTGTATTTCGCGAAGAAAAGCGGTGCGGATGAAATTATTAAAACACTGGCCGCACAGCATGTAATTATAGTTGGAGTAAGTGCTGGAACGTTATTACTGGGACCGAATATTAACATTGTCGATTTCTTTACTCCACAGATGAACACCATGAATTTAACGGATTTTAAGGCAGTAGGTGTAACCGACAAGCTTATTTTTCCTCACTATGATCGAGAGGATATATTTAAAGATAGTACTAATAAAACAATTGAAGAGAGAATAGTAGAATTTGAATCCAATGAGAACTGTAAGGTGACAAGGCTTAAAGATGATGAATATATCTCAATCTTAATAAATCAAGCACTTTGAATCGAAGAAGTCCCTGAAATCTTGCTAACACCGTATTCGCGCTGCGGGGCTACGCCCCGTGGTCTGCCAGTGGGGGTTCGAGGAAGTAGTATCCAGCAGACAACTAAGCATTCTCGGGTTCGTAAATACAGGAACGTTTTTCGAAAGGCAAGCGATAATACTCTTAATCTTCTGTGAGGAGGAATAGTATGTTTTTTTTACAAATGTCCGGATTCCCAGGATCAGGAAAATCAAGTTTGGCAAAACAAATATCTAAATTAACGAATGCAGTTATAGTTGATCATGATATCACTAAAACGGCTCTATTAGAGGCATTAGACAATCAAAATCTAAGTATGAATGTCTTAGGTAAAACGTCATATCATATTGATTGGGCATTAATTGAGTTTTATTTAAGTCAAGGGAATAGTGTGATTTTTGATGTCCCTTGTTTATATGAAAAAATGATAGAGATCGGTGAGCAACTGTGTTTAAAGTATAAGATTAAATACAAATATGTAGAATGTTGCGTGGATAATTACGAGTTGATTCAGCAACGATTATTAACAAGAGAAAGAAAAATTAGTCAGATAGAGAGCACAACATATGAAGCATTTAAACATGGCATACAACAGAGTAAGAAATCTGAAAAATATGAATACTTTATTGTCGACAGTTCTGAACCAATTGAAACATATTTAAATAAAGTAATAGATTACATCAAACTAAAGTGAAATAATCAAGATGTCTTGCTCATCGGATAACAATATATTCACGCTACGGATATTAGTCATTTGCCCGACATAAGCTGGACACTCATCGTTCCTAGGTCGTGAATACGGGAGCTTTATGAGAGAGTGATGTAGACATTATATGGAGGGAGATTATTCTAGATGATTTCAAATACAGTACGAGCATTGATTATCCAGAATGACAATCTTCTATTAATAAAGAAAAGAAGAGCAAATATAGGTATTTATTATGTACTGCCTGGAGGAGCTCAAGAAGAGAACGAAACATTGGAACAGGCTTTAAGTCGCGAGTGTATGGAAGAGTTGGGTATTGAAATATCGAGTAGTGGGTTAGTTTGTGTAAGAGAATACATATCGCGCAATCATGAATACTCTTTCATAATGAAGGAAGCTCATTCGATTGATTTTATTTATGAGTGCAACACTCATTTCCTAAATAATGAATTAAGAAGCCTACAAGCTGATGTTGGACAGGTTGGGATTGAATGGTTACCCATTAATGAAATTAAGAGGACAGTGCATAGGCTAGATGAATCTTTAGAACATTATAAATTTCCTAGAACAACTAATGAATTCTTTAAAGAATATTTTTCGGATCAAGTAATAAAACCATATTCTAGCGTAATATTTGAAAGTAATCCATAGAAAACATCACCATCTCATAACAACATATTAACGCATCGGGCATTCGTACTTTATTTTTTGGGGGGGCATTTCAAGGATGAGTAAAAAAACAATAATTATTGAAGAATACAACAATCAATGGCCTGAAATGTTTTTTGATCTGAAATCCATCATAGAACATAGACTCGGGGATCTAGTACTAAGAATTGAGCACGTTGGTAGTACCGCAGTACCTGGACTAGCGGCAAAACCTATTTTAGATATGGATGTAGTAATTGATTCTATGGACTTGCTTCCAGATGTAATTCAAGGATTAGAAAGTTTAGGTTACTATCATGAAGGTAATTTGAGTGTTGAGAACAGAGAAGCTTTTGCAAGAAAAGATGCAAATGTTCCCTATAGTATCGTAAAAATACAGAAATCTGAACATCATTTATATGTTTGTAATAAAGATAGCAAAGAGTTATTAAGACATATATCCTTCAGAGATGCATTAATTAGCAATCCCGAATTTGTAGTTGAATATGCCAATCTAAAGAAAGAACTGGTTATTAAATATAGAGAAAATCGCCAGTCCTATACGGATGGGAAGACCGAATTTGTAAATAAAGTACTTAATGAATTTGGAAAGAATGTGTAGGTAGTTCAATGGGATTAACTCATCCGATAACTAATTGAATACAACAACGTTATCGGAAATCTCACAAAGGATATGAGAACGTGAATACTAAAGATTTTAGAAAGCTAATCAGGGTGTATTTTGCTCCGAAACTACATGAGGTTGGGTTTATGGGAACCGATCATCACTTTGTTAAAACGACTGATAATCACTTTATTTATACTCTGGTGATTCAGGCAGATAAATCCGGTGGATCTTGTGTTATGGAGATGGGGGTGCATCTAGATTTCCTCCCTAATTCTATTGGTGAATTTAAGTCTTCAAATGAAATCACGACCTATGATTGTGAATTCAGAAAACGTCTTAATAAAAATCCAAATTGGTTTAAGAGATTTTTTACAGTGGAACGTGAAAGATGGTTTCAATACGGAGAAACAGAGGATGATGCAATAGTTACTATACATGAAATGAAACAGTTATTTTTGCATCAAGGAATGACTTATTTTTCTCAATTCAATGATCTTAGGGTGATTACATCAATTTCATTGGCCGAGATAATAGCTAGATCTAAGAAGATTGAAAATTTTGGAGCTCCTCTTGATTTAAGGTTGGCTTTGTTAATTGCACGAACGCATAAATTTCTAGGTAATGATAGGGTTGCAAAAGAATATGCCCAATGGGGATTAAATAATATTGGGAAAGCAAAGGGACTCATTAAGGACTTTGAGGGCATATGTAGAGGTCGTTTGTGAGACATCATCTAACATCATATCCGTGCTTCGCAACCTAAAGGCTCATCGGTCCGCTAAAGGGGAATTGCAGGGGCGGATACATCCGTACCGAGTAAACCGCATCGCGGCTGCTCCAATTGGTCGTGTTGGTGGGAGGGTCGTGGATACAGTAACGTTATGCGTCATTAAAGGAGATAATTTATGAAAGGTAAGATACTCTTCTTATTATTTATTACGATAGTGTTTTCATCCTGCCAAAATAGTAGTCAATTGACTACCTTGAACAGCGAAACTAAATCAATAATGAATTCTGAACTGCCTCCTGATGTATTGAGTACAGGTAATCCAACAGAATTGAAAGAAATAACTGAAGGTCAATCAGATCCTTCTAACAATCAAGTGTTATTCATGAGTATTGGGAACTATGATTTGACTGGAGATTTTTATGATGAAATGCTTCGAAATCCTATAGATCATGATTATGAAGTGGAATTTAATGAATTTCAAAATTCCAAAGAGATTATTACAACATTGGAATGGGGGACGTTGGAAAGCAAATATACAGAGATTTGGGATAAAGAGTTGAATCAAATATATAAAAAGCTGCTTACTAAGTTGGATAAAGAACCGAGAGAAGCACTAATTGAATCGCAGAAAGAATGGCAACAGTATCACTTAAGGGAAACAAAATTTGTAGAGAAGACATTTATTAATAATGGTTACCTAGGATCACAAGGATCGGTAAGCCTAGGCACAGTTATACGGGAGAGAATTAGGGAAAGAACAATGCAATTATTTGAATATCGATATTTGCTAGATGGTGAAGTTGAGTTTTTATACCAAAGTGAAAAATAGAGTTGGAATCTGGATTAAAGGTTTTTAGGTGATGCTTCGAAGCAGTAACGGCACATAACAATGTATTTAAGCTGTGGGATGGATTACGAAGAGGAAATTCAGCAGACAACCCTTCGGGTTTATGAATACAGGAACGTTATCGTAGATCAGCAACCATATAAAAAGAATTTATTTGGGTGCATATAATTTTGTCAGGAAGTGATTGAGTGAATAAAGACATTTTACTTGAATGGGACAGAAAGCATAGTGCGATGAAACGAACGAAAGAGAATTACTGGAAGACCTATAGAAATTGGCGTGATGAAAATAAAAGCGATTATCATGATACTTTTATGGGAAAGTTATATGATGAATTTATAAGTCTTGATGAGCGTGCCATATACCTGAAATATAGTTTTAATACAACAGAAGTAGTGGTATTTTGCTCGGTTAATATATTTTACGTAGAAGAACATATAGGAACCTATGACATAGAGTTCTTTTTGAATGGTGAGATTGCTGATGATTATCTGGATTTTGGGGACATGTTACTTAAAGATAGGATTACTAAGGTGAAGCATAACTTGAAGGTTGCAAGAAGGGCTCTGAAACTAGGATTTGAAACATCAGACATTTCTAAAATTACGGAAGTCCCACTTGAATATTTAGAAATATTAAAAAAGAAATATAGTTGAACGTTAGACGAAACTCTTGAAATCCGAAAAAATATCCAGTGATTTACTCCAGGAGGCTGAGGAACAATGAGGAATAAAATGCCTAAGATCATTGCTATTGCAGCAGTATTGGGGGGAGGGAAAACCACTATTACGTCATGTCTAACCCAAGTGCTAAATAATGCAAAGACCTTATATTTCGATGAGTATGATTTAGAAGGACCCGACGATGTTGTTAACTGGGTTGAGCGAGGCGCTGATTGTAATGAGTGGAACCTAGAGCCACTAATTTCTGATCTGAGAAATCTTATTTCTTCAGAAGATACGGAATTCATATTGTTGGATTATCCATTTGCAAGGTTACACGACAAATTGAAAAATATTGATCTGACTATTTTCATAGATACACCTCTTGATATAGCAATGGCAAGAAGAATATTAAGAGATTATAGTAACAAGAATGCAGAAGCTATTTTAGATGATTTAAGTCTTTATTTACCTGGCGGGAGAAGTGGATATGAAAGTATGTTGAAGACAATAAAACCAAATTCAGATCTGATTATTGATGGTCTATTACCTACTGAGGAAATAGTTAACATCATATGTGATAGGATAAAGAGCTGATATCAAGTATATTCGAGCATGCCAAAGAATCGCCTCACAACCTATCTATGCAGCGTCGTTGATACTCTTTATTTTGTTCATGGATAGGGAAAGAGCGAAATTAGACAGGGTAACGTAATACAGCAGCATACCAAGGAGGATCATATGAAGACGACCATCTATATGGTTAGGCATGCTGAATCACCATACGATGAAGGAAGCGAAATTACTAGAGGACTCACCACGAAGGGCAAGAGGGATATTGAAAAAGTTACTGAAATACTTAAAGTAGAAGGAATAGATGTTATTATATCTAGCCCATATAACCGAGCAATCCTTAGTGTTGAGGGGTTGGCACAATACTTTGAATTAGATATCAAAACATATGAAGATCTAAGGGAAAGGTTTTTTGCTGAAGAAACTATTGATAATACTGAGTTAATGTCAGTTATTAGAGGTAAGTTTAATGATTTTGATTATTCTTTACCAGGTGGAGAGTCTAATGCTGATTGTCAGAATAGATCGATATCAGTGATTAAAAACATATTAAAAGAACACGCTGGGAAGAAAATAGCTATTGGAATACATGGAGTTGTAATGACTTTGCTGATGAATTATTTTGATTCAAGTTATGGTTTGGATTTTTTAGATCAATTAAAGAAGCCAGATATTTATAAATTACGTTTTGAAAATTTTGAATTAAAAGATGTAATAAGACTGTGGAAGGGATAGTTCTTCAAAAGTTCATTAACTACCAAATCAAGATCGCAATCATTGATGATTTTTCGAGTTATTCGAGTAAGAGCCTTAAATATTTTATATATGAAAGCAATAATGGAAAAGATATATTCTTCCTGCCCGATGAAGATCAGGCTATTGAGAACTAAGCAAGGCTTAAGCGAATTCACTCGGTGTATTCTGAAAGCGTTCTATAATGACATTCCTTCCTATTTCGATGCTCATTGGTATGGAGCAGTATCAAATCTATGTCTTCCACAGTGATACTTTTATTAAACATAATCTATGTAAAAGGAAGATGATTACGATGGAAAAAGGCAAAATTATATTTTTGAATGGTGTAACCAGTTCTGGTAAAACTTCAATCGTGGAAGCAATGCAAGACTACTCTGAACCATTTTTCTACGTTGTGGCTAATGATCTTTTTGAAAATACAATCGGAGATAAACATCTCCAGACGGGATTACTGGAAGTATCTTAGTGAAGCCATCATTATGATGTATCACACGGCAAAGTTATTTTCAGATAGCGGGAAGCATGTTCTGATCGATGGCATACTTGTCGAAAGACCTGAGCTCACGCCACATTATGAACAAGTCAAAAACATTTTTGACGGGTACCCATTGGATATCGTTGAGTTATATTGTCCTTTGGACATTTGTCGTCAGCGGAATATCGAACGTGGGGATCGAAGAGAAGATCAATCCGATGAGCAAAATAAAATCATGGCACCCAACATTCACTATAGTTATTCGGTTGATACGAGTGTGAATACACCGGAAGAGTGTGCAGAAATGATTATTACTTCCCTATTCAAACCACGTCATGGAACATTGGAAACTAACAAATAATACACAACGAAGCTGGGGCATCCAATAAAATGGTATTCCAGCTTTTTGACTATCTGAGAGGGATAAAAAAAAGATCAGCATGCTAAAGTAATCTTTGTGAAAGTAAGGAGACGATATGTTTATGACAAAATTTTATGTTCGTGAGGCCGTTCAAACAGATGCGCAAGCTTTAGTAGACTTGAATTACCTATTCAATGGAGTTCGGCGAAATGTAGATGAGGTACAACAAGAACTAATACATACAAGAGAAACAATCGTAGTTGCTGTACTGGAAGAACAAGTGGTTGGATTTGCTTGTGGGCAAGTTGTTAAGTCGTTTTGTTACAAGGAGTCTATAGCTGAAATAACCGAAATGTACATTTTAGAATCTGAACGCAGGAACGGATTGGCTTTACGTATGATCACATTGTTGGAGAACATATTCAAAAACGTTGGTGTAAAAAGTGTCAAGATTCTTACAGGACAAAAGAATATGCAAGCGATCAACACATATGAAAAGGCAGGGTATCACAGGGAAGACCATTTAGTAATGGATAAGAAACTGGAAAATATATAAACGTAGCTGACTTGCGAGATTTTGAAAAAGGAGGATAAGGAAAAGTTTAGTTTGGCATCGAATTTTATGTGAGTAGGTTTGAAAAGCAATTTTCATTCGAAAATAAAAGGAGGTAGTTTGTCCTGAAGCATTTACAGTTCATTTTCTCATTACTATTTATCATGTTAGGAATTGTCATTATTACGATCTCGAAGATGATTGAAGAGGTGATTCCCAAGTTAGGCTATGCGGCATTTCAGTCAGCGGCAGCTGGCAGTTATACTCCGAGTGATTATCAAGTGGATTTTGAACTTAATTATTGGATTGGGACGATATGTATTCTAGGTGGCATCATCTGCTTAATTAGTACAATGAATGTTGTCCGAAACTACATTCGTGAAATGAATTTAAGAAACAGAGCGTTTGATGAAGCTCATAATTATGATGATACAAGAGAACAGAAGTAGTATATGATATAACAAAAAAAAGGAAGGGGCAGATATATATGATTACATTCCAATACTTTGAACCAAAAGATTTTGATCAACTGATCGAATGGAGTGGGGATGAAGCGTTTCTGCTCCAGTGGGCCGGCCCTCAATTTCAGTATCCACTGTCCAGGGAACAACTATCTGATTATTTGGATGGTGCGAATGATAAGAACACTTCGAATAAGTTCATATATAAAGTGGTGGATGAATTCACTCAGGAGATTGTGGGCCATATTGCTCTTGGTGGTATCGATCGATATAATCGTTCAGGACGCATTGGTAAGGTACTCCTTGGCAAGCCATATCAGGGTAAAGGATATGGGAAGCAAATGATTGATGAGGCACTTCGAATTGGATTTGAAGAGGAAGATTTGCATCGGATCAGCTTGGGTGTTTTTGATTTTAATATCTCAGCCATCCGATGTTATGAGAAAGCGGGCTTCGTGCAAGAAGGACTTATTCGTGATGCCAGAAGATATGAAGATACATTCTGGAATCTAATCGAGATGAGCATTTTAGAAGATGAATGGAAAAGAATAAACGCCACTTAATGCAGAAGGAGCATACCCTTGCGAGTAAAATCTCGACTCCATAGTTGTGCTCTTTTGTAACATTCAGATTGGGAGTGATGAAATGATCATCATGATTAACGGAGCGTTTGGTTCCGGAAAAACTTCGGCAGCAGAAGCGCTTCAGCCTTTGATAGCAAACAGTATGATCTATGATCCTGAAGAAATTGGTTACATGCTCAGAAAACTTCTCCCGGAGAATTGCAGAGAGGAGAGGGAACGGACGGATGATTTTCAAGATATCGAACTATGGAGAATTCTAACCGTAAAGACGGCTAAAGAAGTAAAGCAGAAATACAAAAAACACTTAATCATCCCCATGACCATCTATAAAGAGGAAAACTTTCATTACATCTATAACGGGTTAAAAGAGATCGATCAGGACATTCATCATTTTTGCCTAACGGCTACAGAAGAGACAATTTATCATCGTTTGGCTAAACGAGGAGATGAATTTGGAGGCTGGCAGCATCAACAAGCACCAAAGTGTGTTGAGGCTTTCAAGGATGAACAATTTCAAACTCACATTGCTACAGATCATCTGGAGACCAGTGAAATCATAGATATCATATTGAAGAAAGTCCTATCCAAATAATTACCATTCGTTTTTAATAGGAGGGGTTTATGATGATGATTGTACATGTACTCTTAAGAAAAGAATGGGAAGCCGCGTTGATCAATGGGGTATACAGAGCAGCATCCTTAGAAAAAGAAGGTTTCATTCATTGCTCACCTGTAGATAAGATTGTAGCTGTGGCTAATTATAATTACCTTGGGACAAAGGGGTTAGTATTACTTGGCTTGGATGCATCTAAAATAAAATCCAAAGTTGTATGGGAAGATCTGTATAATGAAGGCAGGGAATATCCTCATATTTACGGTGAGTTAAATCTAGACGCGGTGGTTCATACATATGATTTTGAGCCTAATGAAGAAGGGAGATTTTCGCTACCTGCTGATTTAGAGGAAATGCAGTGAGTTCGGATTTCTTAGATAGACGCTGGTATCGTTGAAGAAGATGAACAGAAGAGGATGGATGGTAATTGACGATAGTGAATTTTGAAGAGGTAACCGAGCTGCATCTCCCTGAAATTAGAGCTATTTATAACTACTATGTATTGAATACAACCATTTCGTTTCATACGGAGGAATTAGATCTTGATCAGATTAAAACCTCTGTGATGAACAAAGATACGCGTTATAAAACTTACGTAATCCTTGAAAACAATCAAATGATGGGCTATGTACTGATCACCCAATATAAGAGTAAACAGGCATATGATATTTGCGGAGAAGTCACCATATATCTAAAGCACGACATTTTGGGAAAAGGCTTGGGGAAACAAGCATTACGTTTTATTGAGAAGGTTGCAAAAGAACAAGGATTCCATACCTTAATTGCGACGATTTGCATGGAGAATACCAGAAGTAAATCATTATTCGAGAGAAATGGTTATGAACAATGTGCTCTATTTAAAGAGATCGGATATAAATTTGATAGAAAACTGGATATTGGAAGTTTCCAAAAGATCTTGTAAGGAGAATAGGAAATGAGTACAAACCTTTATATTATATCTGGTCCCGCTGGAGTAGGGAAATCTACAACTTCAAAGCTGCTGGTTCAGACTTTAGAAAAAAGTGCATACATTTCTGGAGATGCGGTTAGTCACTTTCCAGTTAAAGGGCGAGGTAAACCTTGGCTTGATAAGGATACACACGACTTAACTTGGAAAAATATATCTAGTCTAGTGAAAAACCTATTGGATTATGGATACGATGTAGTTTTGGACTATGTAGCTTTTCCGGAAGACGTTAATAGATTAATAACAGAATTAGCATACTATAATGTGCGCATAATTTATGTTGTACTCATGGTTGATCGTCAAACCATTATTCGTAGAGATCGCTTAAGAGCAGAAGAGTATCAAATGAAAGAAAGAAGTGTAATTCTGCTTGATGAGTTTGAAAATAATCTGGATGTGAAAGTAGATAACAAGCTGTATACTAATCATTTCACAGAAGAACAACTACCTGAAATAGTAAGTGAAATTATAAATAACGAGAAATATCGATTGAAATAATCCGTACTTCGTCACTTTGTATGATTAATTGTAAAAGAGACAGCGAAAAAGCTGTCTCTTTATTCATCTAAACCAATTTATGTTTAACTTTATACAAACCTACCGAAGTTACTCTTCTTCGTTTAGAAAAACAAAACCACTGTCAACAAGCCCCTGTAAATACTCGTCAAAGCTGTTTGCAATCACTACATATTCGTCAGGGTCGTGCAAAAAGCGAACAATTTGACCACGTACACCTTCATCAGTAGGGTTAAAATCAATATAAAGTCTGGATGTTCCACCATTATTCATACAGTCTGAAAAGTGAATGTATTTCCCTGGAAGAAGCCCCTCACGATTGATCTTAGAGTCAACGGCATCCTCTTCATCTTCGTATTCTAAAAGATAAGAGACGTCTTCTTCATTTTTTGAACTTTCGAGCATTTGTTGGGTAGAGAGTAAGTAATATGGGTATCTACCTTCTCCAACATCTGAGCCTAGAATACAAACCGTAATTTCTTTATCTCCGTACTTCCTCCAATATGTACCATCAATATTTTCAAGTAAACCGATGAGTGATTCTGGACAATTTGGATATTTTGATCTTAATGTAGTTATATCTTCTTGTGTAGCACCGCTCGCTGTATTTAGTTCTTCAAGTTCTTCTGTTGATAATGATGCTCTCAATCCATTTAAAAATTTGTTCACCAAATCCATTATGTTGACCTCCCAGTCATAAAATATAAAGCAATTATACGCAGATAAAGTAAAAGTACTGCGTTGGTGTGAAGAATCTTTCCCCTACAATATGTTATGAATACTAAGATCAGTTTATCATTTTCTCTAGTTTATTGATAACTACAAGTATTAATTATAGATCTGATGATAAAGGGGCATGGGATTAACTGCTAAGGTTGGATAGACCCTCCCATGCTTTCGTAGTACAATTATGTAAGTAATTGGAATGGTTGGTCTTATAGTAACGATATAGAGGAGCGGAATACATTGTCATTACATATGTTCGTAGGAATTGGCCTGGTTTTATCATTATTGTTCCCCACAAATTCAGTTAATGCACCCTCGTCCGTTCAACTCATCCATTCTACAAATCATAGTAGTTATGCTTCTTATGAAAAGACCTTTACAATGGACCCTGATAACGGTGAGGATGCGCATCTGTGGATTGAAAATACCAGTAAGAGCAATCTTTATATGAAAATTACCGTGGGCAATAACACTCCACTTGAAGTTCCGATTGATAAAGGAACTCAAAAAAAAGTGAATTTGGCTGTAGGGAGAACAACAGACTTCAAAGTTTATGTTTTCAGCAGTACAGGACATAAAGTTGATATAACGATCAGTGCACGGCAATTTTAAAAGATATGATGGGCATTTTATGAGGGTTCTGCTCACTAGCTCATCAACCAGGGTGTGAGTGAATGAAAATCTTCTATCATATTTGAATATTTATGAATACGATTACATTGCATGAGGGGGAAGATAATGATATATCGGAGAAAAACCTATATTATTGCGACTTCTTTTGTAGAAGAGTTCAACGCTCTATTTAATGATATTTTGCTGCCATCTCAATTGAAATACGGATCAAGACTTATTGGGAGATGGCACACACCAATCGACGATGAAACCAGCGAAATTTTTGCGATGTGGGAATACGATACCCTTGAACAATACGAAGAGATTGAGAAA
Organism: Paenibacillus sp. SZ31; assembly: GCF_012912005.1. GTDB lineage: Bacteria > Bacillota > Bacilli > Paenibacillales > Paenibacillaceae > Paenibacillus. Next base: position 19,654 of record NZ_JABBEA010000001.1, on the reverse strand, counting down.
AAGATAAAATCAGATACAGAACACGTAAAGCGAGTTCAAGCCCGTTTTGATCAGATTGGAAGACATCGGTATAAAGAAGTAATTCGTGACGAGATAAGGCAAGCGTTTTTCACATCGACAGTAGATCGCAAACAAACGATTTTGAAGTGAATACAAAAGGAGCTGAGAGAATGATGGAGACAGAACGACTTATGTTTCGGAAATATACCAAAAATGATTTTGATTTACTTTTTGAGATGACAAGTGAGCCGAATATGATGAAGTTTATAAGACATGGAGGACCCTGGACGAAGGAAGAAACCATGCAAAGTCTGGAAAAGTTCATTAACTGGAATAAAGACGATAAGGGGCTGTTACTCGCATTCAATAAAGAGAATAACAAGCTAATTGGTACCTCTGGACTCATTCCTCAAATCATTGAAGGCACGGATGAGCTTGAAGTCGGTTACTGGGTTGTAGAGCAACACTGGGGAATGGGTTACGGATACGAACAAGCAAAAGCATGGAAAGAACATGGTATGGATCACTTGAAACAGAGACGATTAATATCGTTAATTCAACATGGCAATGTGGGCTCTATGAAAGTTGCGCAAAAGAATGGCATGAAACACGAGAAGGATGTAGACATCATTGGGAAAAATGTAGCAGTTTACTCGATTGAGGTGAAGTGAATATGACTCCATTTCCTGAACTAGAAACCAAAAGATTGCAGCTAAGAGAGATTAGACAGAGTGATTCCCAAGACATATTTCATATTTTTTCTTCAGATGAAGTAACAAGATTCTACGATGTAGAAAGTTTCACGAATATGTGAAGAAGGCATATTAAAAGAAAATTATTATTGGAAAGATCGATTTGTTGATAATGTCCTCTATGCATTTTTGAAGAAAGATTATAAGCCCAACGGATTAAGCTAACAGACTGATGAATGAAGATAACAGTTTGCCAGGAGAGTGTATGAGAATTCGAATTATTGGATCTTGCGGGAGTGGGAAATCAACATTAGCCAAAGAATTGTCGGATCAATACGGTATTCCTTACTATGAATTAGACAATCTCATCTGGGACAGAAGCGCCGAAAATCTGAGATATCCTGAAAGTGTTAGGGATGACTCCGTCCTATCTATTGTTCGTTCAGATGCCTGGATCATCGAAGGAGTGCAGTACAAAGATTGGACTTTAAAATCCATACAAAAAGCGGATTTGATTTTTGTATTAAATCCTAATGTTTTCATCAGAGATTATCGAATTATCAAGAGATTTGTATTGTCCAGATTGGGTATGCAAGCGTGGAATTATAAGCAGTCATTCAAGAACTTATGCCAGATGATTGTGAAGTGGAACCATCAATATAATATAGTTGCAGCTATAGATGTGATTAACGAAAACAGCAAGACAGCAATGATCACTAGAAATAAAAAACAAGTTATACAGATGATTGAACACCATTTGGAAGTGGTTGCGAGTGAGAGTAAAAAAAATGATACAGGTAATCAAGGGTTGCTGAAAGAGGAGATACCGTGGTAGATAAGCATGTTGTTCATTAGTGAGAATAGAACCAATTCAGATGATGAAGTGATATACAGGTTAGAAATAAAATGAGAAATCCTGAAAGTGTATACGATTACATGAGTTGGTTTTCTAAGTGAGGGGGGCTTAAACATTGAATAGTATGAATGATGAGGACGAATTACAAATTGTATTTGAAGATAATGAAGAAGATTATAAAACCGTTTGTAATAACTTATATAACTATAATCTTAAAGAAAGCAAAGGGTTATTAACTAAACCCGGAAGAAGTATTAATTTATTTTTGAGAGATAAGACAGGTAAGGCAGTCGGTGGGATTTTCTGTGCTACATATTGCGAGACATTATATATTGATAACTTTTGGATAGATGAAGAACACAGAAAGAAAGGATACGGGAAATCTTTAATTATGCAAGCAGAAAGCATGGCTTCTCAATTAGGGTACAAGCTTTCACACACAAGTACATTTTCTTATCAATCTCCGGAATTCTATCAGAATATGGGCTATAACGTGTTTGGAATCATTGATGAATATCCTGATGGAATCATTCAATATTTTTTGAAGAAAAGATTATAGGACGAGTACCACAATTGTTTATAGGAGATGAAAAGAACTGGCGAATAAGAATAAGGGACTCATCATGTCACTGTTACTTTTATTGCTTTTAGTTTTGTTGTGGAATTCCTTTCGAACTTCAATTTTTGAAGCAGTTACTGTTCAAAAAATTAGTGAGAATGAGATGATTGTAATTAATTTTGATAACATTGAAAGAACAATAACCGTTCCAATGGATATGTCAAAATTAATTGAAGAGAACAAGGAATACACTATTTTGTACGATAAAAGAGTTTTTGATAAATACAGACTTCGATCTATAAAACCATAAGAGTCTAGAAATATTAATCGGGAAGGAGGAAGAGCGACGACCATGATAACGTATAGAACGTTGACCCTTGATGATGTGAACCAGTTGCAGGAAATAGATCGTTCGGAACATATTGATCTCATATATGAAATGAGAGAGAACGAATTGGTAGAGCTAGAACAAGATCATGAGTGCTCAAACTGGGATGCAAAGCTGTTGGAGGAGATTCAAAAACGATATGTGTATGAACTAGAACAAGGCGGCATGGCGTATGGCGCTTTTGCTGAAGATCGATTAATTGGGTTCGGGGTGCTGGCACATCAATACAGAGGCAGAGAACGTAATCAATTACAAATTGACCTAATGTATGTCTCTCAGGCGTACAGAAGACAAGGTATTGGAAAACGTATTCTGAACCAGTTAAGTGAAGAGGCCAAAAAACGTGGAGCGCGGTATCTGTATATTTCCTCCACAGAGACGAGATCGGCGGTATCCTTTTACAGAAGCCAGGGAAGTCAGATTGCAAGCGATATTGATCCAGAACTCTACGACAAAGAGCCGAAAGACATACACATGATAAAGGAGCTGGGCACATGACAACGGTTGGCATACTCGGAACCATTCATAATCCAGAACTCAGGGAGCGATATCATTGTTCCCTTTCCCTTTACAAGGATGTGATTCAAGAGTTTAAGCCAGATATTATTTGCGGTGAAGTTCATCCACAGAGCTGGTTGAGGTATCTGAAGGACAAAAATGATAGAGGATACTGGGGAGAACCGGCCAGTGAGTATTGGGATTTGATATTGCCTTTGTGCGAGGAGCAGAATATCACATTTGTCCCAATTGATTGGTTTGAATTGGATGTGTGGAATGCTTTTGAACCATTCAACGGCTATTCGAGCGAGGAACGAAAAGAACTTGAACAACGGGATGATGACTGCTTTGCGGAGCAAATGGAGACGTATAGGTTCGGCGAGATTCCTTTTAATTCAAATGAATTCGATCGCGTAACCAAACAAAAATATGAATGATTGTATCAGGTAAACCCGAAGGCACAGAACTTTCGCTGGGTTGTGCGTAATCAGATTATGATTCAAAGAGTCAAAAATACAATTGAAGCTCATCCAGGAAAAAGAATACTCTGTATTATTGGAGCTGATCACAATTACATCTTCCAAGAAGAGCTGATGAAAGAACCTGTTGAATTGCTGTATCCGTTACGGTGAAGGAACCGTTGGTAGAATTACAACTGAAACTGATTATTTAAGGAGCATCACATGCGCAAAAAAATAAGTAAGATACTCAAGTACAGCATATTGAGTATGATTTTATTGGTTATAGTAGCTCTGATATTTCCTACATGGACACCCAAAATTAAAGATGAAAACAGCATCAGCATGTTAGAGCAGGTCGAAATTAACGGTGCAGCACATGAAGTCATGATCAGGGGTGTTGATCGGAGTAACCCTATCCTGATTTTTGTGCATGGTGGGCCTGGATGCTCTGAGATTCCTTACGTTAGGAAGTATCAACAGGAGCTTGAGCAACACTTCACTGTGGTCCATTACGATCAACGTGGGAGCGGAAAGTCATATCATTTTTCTGAAGATTACTCGAATCTGACAACAGATGTATTAGTAGATGATTTGTTAGCGTTAAGGAATTATGTAACTGAGGAGTTAGGTCAAGAGAAGGTTATATTAATCGGTCATTCATTTGGTACATACATCGGGATGAAAGCTGCGGCTAAAGCACCTGATCAGTTTCACGCTTATATAGGCATTGGGCAGATGGCAAATACACTTCAGAGTGAGCTAGAAAGCTTGGAGTACACGCTAGAACAAGCGAAACAAGCCGGTAATGCAGAGGACGTTAAAAAACTGGAGCTAGTTCGAGGTTCGATCGAGCAAGGAGAGGAACTTACACCTAGAATTCTTGTGCAAAAGTATGGTGGTGCCGCTAGACTTATCAATGAGAATAGAGATTATATTTCAGGATTCCTTTTCAATCCCGAATATAATGGGCTGGATATCATTCGCTATTATACAGGGGTTCTGGGTTCACAAGAAATCTTACTGAGAGAAGCATTGAATCAAAATTTACCCGACATAGTTGATCATCTGGAGATTCCTACTTATTTTGTGATGGGTAAATATGATTATATGACCACTGCGAATGCAGCACGTGATTATTTTGATGTATTGGATGCACCGATCAAAGATTTCATTGTATTCAATGAGTCTGCGCATTACCCACAGTTTGAGGAGAAAGAAAAATTTGTACAGTGGTTACGAGAGGTATTCTAAAAAGAGGCCTAGAGAGGAGCAAGATCATATTGTTAATCCCATTCATTGAGCTTGAAGAAGAGAGTGATGAGAGTTACCGGTGCTATGTTCTGCAAAATGCAGTGCAAATATTTAAACATTCCATACAGGAGGAGGATTTAAACGACGTCCGAATATATGTGTCCACGAATACACAATTAGATTCGATTGCTAATAAAATAGAAGACTATGTTAAATGGTTTTCAACTTGTGAGACTGTCTTTCGAGAATACTATGAGAACGAACTTCATGAAAAGGTACATAAGGACTGGTTTAATGAAATTGAAGTGTACCGTGTAGATATAACATTTAACAGCATAGCGGATTACGGCGCAACAATATCGTGCGGAGACAACATCCTGCAAGATCACATTATGATTGTTGATTTTGATAAAGAGCGAATCCAAGCAATCAAATTAAATGGTTAAATGGAGGTTTTTGTAACAAATAGTCAAAAATCAGGAGAAAGATAGTGCTTTATTTTCCAAAAATGTGTTATTATGTTGTGGTGAGAGAATATTTCTTTTGTTTGATCGATAGAGAGGAGGGCGCGAATACTCGTATCATTCAATCTGTATAAATAGATTAACTGGACTGCTTGAGGAAAAAAATAATAGAATAAGCGGAGGTATGGGTATGTTCAAAAAATGGAAGAAGTTTGGCATCAGTAGCTTGGCGCTAGTATTACTGGCTACGGTGGCCTTTACCGGATGGAGCGCTAAAGCATCAGCAGCGGACGCTTCGCAAATCGTGTCTGAGATGGGTGCAGGATGGAATCTGGGCAACCAGCTGGAAGCAGCGGTGAACGGTACACCGAATGAGACAGCTTGGGGCAATCCTACGGTGACTCCAGAGTTAATCAAAAAAGTGAAAGCTGCTGGCTTCAAGTCCATTCGTATTCCAGTCTCCTATTTGAACAACATTGGAAGCGCTCCCAACTATACAATCAATGCGGCATGGCTGAATCGAATTCAGCAAGTCGTAGATTATGCGTACAATGAAGGTCTGTATGTCATCATCAATATTCATGGCGATGGATACAATTCCGTACAAGGTGGATGGCTGCTCGTGAATGGTGGCAATCAGACTGCCATCAAGGAAAAGTATAAAAAGGTGTGGCAGCAGATTGCTACCAAGTTCAGCAACTACAATGACCGTCTGATTTTTGAATCCATGAACGAAGTATTCGATGGCAACTATGGCAATCCGAACTCGGCGTATTACGCCAACCTGAATGCCTACAATCAAATCTTTGTGGATACGGTTCGTCAGACTGGAGGAAACAACAATGCCAGATGGTTGCTGATTCCGGGCTGGAATACCAATATTGACTTCACCGTTGGTAATTATGGTTTTGCTCTCCCAACAGATAATTTCAGATCCTCGGCAATTCCTAGTTCGCAGAAGAGAATCATGATCTCGGCGCACTATTACTCTCCGTGGGATTTCGCAGGTGAGGAAAACGGAAATATCACACAATGGGGTGCAACAGCTACAAATCCTGCCAAAAAGTCTACTTGGGGACAAGAGGATTATCTGGAATCACAGTTCAAGTCCATGTACGATAAATTTGTGACTCAAGGCTATCCTGTGGTGATTGGTGAATTCGGTTCGATTGATAAAACGTCTTACGATTCAACCAACAATGTATATCGCGCTGCCTACGCCAAAGCAGTTACAGCAAAAGCCAAGAAATACAAAATGGTTCCTGTTTATTGGGACAACGGGCATAATGGTCAACATGGATTCGCTTTGTTTAACCGTTCAAACAATACCGTGACGCAGCAAAACATCATTAATGCGATCATGCAAGGCATTCAATAATTTCCTATCTATCTGTTTCCGTGTAAACGGCATGTTCCTGCAAAAGGAACATGCCGTTTTTTTGTGCTACCCGAAGATGAAGATGAGCAATATTTACCAATGCATTTTACATAAGCCATATACAGAATTCATTAAATCCCACACTACCTTTTATATACTTAATTTGCTTGATATAGCGGACTAAAAGGACTAGGTGGTAGACAGAATGTTAAAAAAACGTGATTTGCAGGAATGCCATTCACTGTACAGCTTAATGATGGACCCCGCAGTTTCTCCTTACGTTCGTTATGCATGCCAATCGTATGAAGAATATCTATTCCTGACCAAACAATTGATGGCCGAAGAAGAACAAAAGACGGTGATTTCCCGCACGATTTTGAATGAAACTGGCCAGCCTATTGGTACCATTGATCTGTATCATATCGAGCATCAAATGGGTTTCTTAGCCACATGGATAGGATCGCCTTATTTTGGGAATGGGTACAGCCAAAGAGCGAAATCAACCTTTTTCGTTGAGCTATTTCTGGAACATGACATTGAAACGGTATTTATGAAGATTCGTAAGCAAAATATAAGGTCCAGAAAAGCGGTAGAAAAACTGCCTTACGTGAAATTAGCTAATGATGTCTACTCCGATGTATATCAATTCATCAATGCCAAGGAGCAGATCTATGATCTGTATCATGTAGAACGGTCAGCCTTTTTCAAAAATAGTATGGATCTGAACCACGTAGTAGCTACGTAACCTGTTCAGAGAGCGTACAACAGCGCCGTCAGTAATGACGACGCTATTTGCTATGATGAAATTGGATGAGGTTCCGTTGATATAAATGCAGGAATATGGAATAGAGAACCGAAAGACTTTAAGTAGATAACTTCATAAATAGTGGACGGATAATAAAAGGAGGCTTGACATGAATAATATCAACAAGATTTTGGGTGTAATTCTCATGCTTGGCAGTGTGTTTATTGCGACGATGGAGAGAATTACAATAAGAGTATCAGCCGCCATTGTAGAAGCAGGTTATGCTTCAGGGGGGAATAACGTACCTCAGTTTGCTCAGACGAATGATAATTCAACAGGGTTACTCGTATACTTCATGTTCTTGGTTGGATTTGTACTATTGGTAGCGGGATTTCCGGGGAGTTATAAGAAAAATCGTAATCATGCCCATACCAAAGAAGTTTAGCTTTATTTAGGAGGGATGAGATTGTCCGAACATGAGGAAGAATTTACGGGAGGTAATGTGAATCAGGTTATCAGAATAGGCGAGACGGTTCGCCGGCATGCGAAACCAAATCCATATGTGCATGAACTGCTTTTACATCTCGAAAAATTTGGTTATACCCATTCTCCTCGATTTCTGGGAATAGACGAACAGGGGAGAGAAGTACTTTCTTACCTTGAGGGCATCGTTCCAGGCAATGAATACCCTGAGATCGAAGAGTATATGTGGTCAGACGAATCTTTGATCGAAATCGCTAAACTGTTGAGAAGTTACCATGATGCGACTGTTGGATTCACACCAACAGCAGAGTCAATGAACAGATATCCGGGGATAACTGTACCTGAAGTTGTATGTCATAACGATTTTGCGCCGTATAATACGGTGTACAAGGGTGGACGTCCTCAAGGAATTATTGATTTTGATATGGCAGGTCCGGGTCCGCGAATGTGGGATATCGCTTATGCCTTGTATACATCCGTTCCACTCGCAGATTTTTCACCAAAGATGGATGGAAAAGGTGTTGTACCTTACACTAGCCAGGAGTACGGAACTGTTCGAAAAGAACGTATTGCATTATTCATGACTACGTACGGGCTGAGTGTGCCAGCAGATTTGAAGGAATGGGTCATATCCCGTATCCGTTTTATGTGTAAAACACTGACTGATCGTGCGTCTGCCGGGGAACTCGCTTTTATAAAAATGATAGAAGAAGGTCATCTCGCACATTATGAGAAAGAGCTTACCTTTCTGGAAAAGCATTTTGATGACTGGACCTAATTAAGGAGTGATGGCTTCAGTGTACAAACCAAAAACAACCATAACAGACCAAAGTGTCATTGAATTTATTGAACTGATTGAGAATCCAAAGAAACGTGAGGACGCCTATCAATTATTGGATATTTTCACGGAGACGACAGGTTATGATGCAAAAATGTGGGGACCGAGTATTATTGGATTCGGTGCATATCATTACAAATATGAATCGGGTCACGAAGGGGATGCACCTCTAGTGGGCTTCTCGCCACGAAAGGCGAAGATTAGTTTATATTTTGCCACAGGGGATAGCGAGCGAGAAGATCTATTAAAGGACTTTGGAAAACATATGACAGGCAAAGCGTGTGTGTACATCAACAAGATAGCAGACATCGATGTGGATGTGTTGAAAGCGCTAGTTGTACAGTCTGTCCGGTTTCTCAAAGAAACCTATCCGGATCAATAGAATAACTCGACAAGCTATCTACACACACTGAATAACTTGAGATAAGAGACCGCGTCTCTCTTCGCCATCACATATGTGACTAATGTTTAAACAGGCTGTCTTGCAGGTTAAGACAACCTGTTTTCTTTGAATTCTGATCTCATTCATCGTATATGTTGACCAGTGCCAGGATCAGCTATCAAAAAAGGATACGCTAAGATTCCTCCTACCGTGTAGATTCCCCGTACGCTCGAATCTCGATTAACTCCGCGTACCTGCTGCCATTGGTGGCATCAATGCTTACCCTAAGCGCCTGTGCATCCACAGGTATATCCAGGGAATGAATGATTTTTCTTCTGCGGTTTTCCGTTACACTTACAATCTCGATCCATTCCCCAGACCCACTCAATACTTCCACCCGATAATCGCGCACAAGTTCAGGCATGACGCGGAATATTGTGCGATGATGATGCAAATTAACCAGGTCCTCGTTCACATCATCGTTGAACGTCAAGTGCAGTTCAGCCAAGGTCTGTGGCCCTTCCCATGTCAGTTGCACCCATTCCGGCTTGCCAGACTGTGTCGGCTGCGACATCCACTGCTGCGGCCCGCCGAACGGGCGATGGTAACCGTTGATTGTGTTGTCTGCTGAATAGGCCATGGTCTCAGAGAGGGTACGACAGCAGAATGGCTGACGTGCCAACCCTTGCATGGACCATAATACGACAGGCTGATCTGTGGCGTGGTCCTCCAGATTTTTGGACACGTGGTTATCTTCTGTTCTGAAGAAGATCAGCACCCCGCTGTGTGCTTCCGTGGAATGGTAGAGGGTGACGGCTGCATTCGCCTTGATGATGATAAAAGCATTCTGCGGTTCTTCCGGTCGCCATTCGAGCGGAAGCTTCACCCACTGCGCGGTTCCCGCCGTCACGTTAACGGTCGCCGTGACTTGTAACGAATGCGGGACGTAGTTCTCCTTACGCCCCGTATCCCACAGCTCTACCGTCAGCGTGGTATCGCTGGATGCATCCAGCAGCAGCTCCAGACCGCTGAGCACTGGATGCACAGGCAGCAACAGGGCAACATCCGTACCTAGCGGGTACGTCTTGCCAGGCTGCTCCAGAGCGATGCCCGTCAGTGTGCTGGAGGCTGTAGCCTTGGCACGCCGGGCCAGATCCAGCTCATCGTGGCTGCGCACCCCGATGATGGATGCGTCCTGCCGCAGCAACGTCTGCTGCAGCACCGCAAGATGCCTCGCGTGCAGCTCGCGCGGCGACACCCCCATGGCCGCGCAGAGCGCAGCGCCCGTACCCGCGGCTTCGCCGATGACCGCGCATGTGGCCATGACGCGCGTCGTGCCGAAGGCGACATGCGATGCGCTGATGTCGCGTCCGGCCATGAGCATATTCCGCACATTCGCGGAATACAACGAGCGGAACGGCACGTGATACACGCCATCGGCATGCATATGCTTCGAGCCGCTCGCTTCAGCATACATGCCCTGCGGAGGATGTAGGTCAATGGACCAGCCGCCAAAGGCAACAGCGTCCGGGAACTCCCGCTGGCTAATAATATCGTTCTGGGTGAGCACATAGTCACCCGTGAAGCGGCGGTATTCCCTTTTGCCAGGCAGCGAACCGATCCACTCCAGCGTCATATGGTCGGCTTCGAACTTGCCGGAATTCTTGATATAGTCCCAGATCCCGTAGATTACGGACCACAGCTCATCACGGATCAGCTCATTGTCATGTACGGTGTCATGTTCACCGCCCCATTCAATCCACCAATAATGACAACCGGAATCCCCGCTGCGAATGACCCGGCGAATCGGAATGCTCGTCTGCGTGATATCCTTGGCAAAAGAGGGCGGGATATAACGGACAGGCGCGCCCGTATCCTTGGTATAAAAGAGGAGCGTACTTCCCAGCGTGATCTGATCTGCCACCTCCGGTGCCCACTCTTCACCATATTCGCTGCGGGCTTCCCGGCCGAGTGCAAACTTAGCTCCAGCCAGGAAGCCCACCAGTCCATCGCCCGTACAGTCCAGATAGATCTGACTCTCGAATCGGATTTTGCGTTCAGAACCCATCATCCACCCGGTAACGGAGGTAATCATGCGTTCCTCTCCATCTCCAGTGGCCTCGACTTCATGGACATCCGTGTTCAGGTACAGGGTGATGTTGGATTCAGCTCGAACGGCTTCCAGAATCACCAAGTCCCATAGATAGGGATTGCCCTCCGGATTACGATATTGATTCTCTACAAACAGTTCTCCCATGATGCCTGTCTCGCGGGCATAGCGATTAATGCCGTGGGCGGTAGCGCCACAGACCCATACCCGTACTTCGCTGCTGGAATTGCCGCCGAGCACGGGTCGATTCTGCACCAGAGCAACCTGTTGGCCCAGTCGTGCCGCAGATATAGCCGCGCATACGCCAGCAAGCCCGCCCCCGATGACGGTGATATCTGGTTTAACGAGTTCGTGTTTCATATGAACACCTCTCTCATTGAATGTTAAGGAGCTTAAGCTCACATTTCATATCTATAATTTCATAATAGTTCTATATATTTACTTTTCAAATACACTATATTATCATCGAGCATATACTTTATTTCACAACGAAGGCAGGTGTGTCATGGACCTCCTTAATCACATCTACTGGAAGAAGAAAGCTGAATTTGCTCTGGCAGAAGATATCTACAACGCTTGGGTGGTCTTTGCTGTTGAAGAGGGCGTATTCCGTTACGAGATTGGGGGGCAGACCGGAGAGGCGGGTTTCGCTGATTTGGTGTTGTGTCCACCCCAAGTGCCTTTTCGCAGAGAGACGATAACCCCGCTAACGTTTCACTATATGCAGTTCAGTTGTGACGCTGCAGAGCATGAGTGTCTTCTACCGCCAATCGGCAAATCACAGATTAATGATACGAAGCGGCTAACTTCAACATATGCTTATCTGCGTCAGGCGAGTGAGGACAACGATGGGGATACAACAGGGTGGAAAACCCATCTGATGATGGATTTGTGGCAATTGTATCAATGGGAGCGCAGACAGAGTAGGCTGATGGAACGAAAGTTTACCGAAGATGCTCTCATGTCTGAAGCGGCCGTTTTGTTAGAGGAGTGGGCAGGAGAGGCGGTCAGTCTCCGAGCATTGGCCGAGCGTCTGGCGTTGAGTCCAGTCCAGCTCACCCGAAGGTTCCGGGAGGCTTTTCAAGAAACACCATCCGATTATCTGAAAGCGATCCGTCTCAAAAAGGCAAAAGCCTTGCTGGCAGATAGCCGTCTCACCCTTACGCAGATCGCCGAGAGATGTGGGTATGAGAACGGATTTTATCTGAGCCGCGTATTCTCGTCCACCTTGGGAATCAGCCCCTCGGAGTATCGGAGACGACATCAAGTGTGAGATAAGGGTCCCGACCATCCATCCTCTCCATCCATTTATGTCTTACACCAATAGAACATATCTGTGCATTTCTCTTGAGTGCAGACAATGAATATCACAAATCCATGCAAATCATTCGACTCCGGCTGTAAATGGCAGGCAGGTGCTATAATGGGGTGATTAATTGTAGGGGAGCGAGAGCAAAGGAATGAAGAAGCCAAACTGGAAGAGTTGGTTGCCACAGCGGCTCAGGTACCGTCTGTTCGGTGCATTTGTGGTGTTGATTCTCTTGCCGTTCAGTGCATTGAATGTCTACAATTATCAGCAGATTGAATCCCTGGTCGAGCAGAAAATCAGTGAACAGAGTCATGAGCAGCTGGTGCAGATGTACCGCTCTCTGGAGGATCAGATGAGTATTGCCTTCAAAACGCTCATTTTTCTGGAACAGGATTCTGCGGTAAGAAGTGTGCTCACCTCCCCGGACAGTCGTACTCCGCTTGAGAACAAGTCGCTGGTGGAAGAAAAGTTCAAGATGATCAACAACAGTTTCTTTCTATACAATCCTTCGGTGTACTTTACCTTGCTGGATTTTTATGATAGCGTTTACACTTCGTATTTGCCCAAAAAAGCACTGGCTTATGGCCCCTATTTGGAGCAATTCCGCGAGCGTCTTGGAGAAATAACTATCTCAAAAACGGGTGCAGATTCGCACCCGCTTCAACCAGAAGAACTCTTTTATCGCTGGGATGCCCGGGATACCAACCACGTGCTCAGAGAGTTGTCCTCCAGCCCGTATCTGTTGTCGCTGTATGCCTACATGAAAGATAGCGGCGGCAAGCGGTACGGACTGGCTCGGATCAGCATTGATTACTCCTACTGGTTCCAAACGATGCTGAAGGATTCACAGAGTAACCGGGAGTACTTTTTGATTACAGGTAGCGGAGAGACCATTGCCCGTTCATCCAAAACAGCGGCGCTTTCCCCAGAGGTTACGCGTGAAATAGCTCTTCATCCGGCACAGGCTTATCTGACTGATGCAGCCTCTGATACGCTTATTAACTACGTGTACATTGAATCACTGGACTGGTATATGGTGAATCGCATTCCGCTGTCCATCCTGTTTACAGAGATATCCGAGCTTAAGCAGCGTTACTTTTTGACCTTTTTTGGTTTCACAGGCGCATTTGTGCTGATGGCTTTTATGATCTCGGCGACGTTTACGCGCCCTTTATCGCATTTACAGAAACAGATGAAGGATGTCGTCCGCAAAAACCTCAAGATTCGTATTCCTGAAGGCCACAGCCGTGGCGAAGTGCTGGAACTGACACGTACGTTTAATACGATGCTGGATGATGCCAATCAGATGATCAACAGACTCAAGACGGAGGAACGGCAGAAGGAAGCGGTACATTTTCATATGCTCTTGGCTCAGATGAATCCGCACTTTCTCCTGAACACGTTGAATACAATGAAATGGAGTGCGATCCGCAGTGGAAATGAAGAAATCTCAGAGATGTGTGTTTCCCTGGGAAAATTGCTGGAAGTCAGCCTGAATTCACAGGTCGAATTGGTGTACCTGAAGGATGAGATCGAGTTGGTTCAAGCCTACCTTCATATCCAACGGATTCGTTATCGGGACAGCTTCGAGGTGACTTGTGAATTTGACGATAAGCTGGAGTATGCGCTGGTGCCCAAGCTGAGCTTGCAGCCACTGGTGGAGAATGCCATTCACCACGGTGTCGGACCACAGGAGCAGCTTGGTCAGATCCGTATCAGCATTTATAGGCAAGACACAGGAACACTGATGCTGGAGGTGGCAGACAACGGAATCGGAATGGAGGAATCCCGGCGTCTGCAGGTCACCCGGACGCGTCCGGGGATCGGCCTGTCTAACCTCAGGGAACGATTGAGGTTATTGTTCAAAGGTCAAAGTAAACTTGAAATAATGGATAATCAACCAGGGACATTAGTGAGGTTCAGCATTCCTTTTTTGTTGTCGACGCCTTACGTACAGAAGCGGTCTGACTAGAGACGTGTCTGAAAACTCGCGCTTCGGAGTTTTCAGACACGTCGCGGACGACTGGAGAGGGGAATCTGGAATGTGGAAGGTACTACTTGTAGAGGATGAGGTATTCGTACGAGAATCGGTGCGAGAGATTATTTCCTGGGAGGAGCTGGGCTTCACGGTCATCGGAGAATCCGGTAATGGGACCGAAGCGCTGGCGATGATCATTCAGGATACACCGGATCTGGTGCTGACTGATATTGTTATGCCGGGTATGGACGGTCTGGAATTACTCAAACAGACTCGTCAGGCCGGGCTGAAGACCAAATTTGTGATGCTCACCTGTATGGGGGAGTTCGAATATGTACGCCGTGCAATGGAATACGGGGCTTCCAATTATATTCTGAAGCTGTCCATGAGTGTGAATTCACTGCGCGATACCTTGCGTAAAGTAAGTGCGGAACTTGGTACTTCGACGGAAGTTCGAACGGATGCAGACCATCATGGAGTGCCATCTCCACCTCCGCTAATCACATCAACGCCTGATTCGCCTACTTCACTGATGGTCTCTTCTGCGCCCGCGTCTGAGACGGATCTTCCGTTCACACCTGTTCGTGAGCTGGTTGTGAAGCATCCGGAGATTAGCAAAATAATTGAGTACATTGGACAGCATTACGACCAGGACATTACCGTCAAATCCATGTCACGATATGTGATGATGGGCGAGAATTATGTGAGTGCTTTGTTTAAAAAGAAAACGGGCCATACCCTCATTCATTACTTGCACGGGGTACGGATGGAGAAAGCGGCTGAATACTTGCGCGAGACGGATCTTCCTGTACAGGAGATTGGTTATCGGGTAGGGTTCGGAAGTGATAATTATTTCATCAAAATATTCAAGCGTTGGACCGGTTGCACGCCCAGTCAGTATCGCCATCGCTCGTGACTCACAGGATGAGTAGAAGGAATATGTGTACCAAGTACTCAGGCAAGCACAAGTAAATCCGTATTTTTGTTCAATCCGAATCATGGATATGTATCTTATGAACCCAGCAAGGTCCCTGCTACGATGTAACGGAAGGTACACTTCAATTCAGGGAGGTCATGTGACCAGATGAGAATCAAAAAAGGATTAACCGGGTTAATCGTAGGTGCGCTGATGCTGAGCTTGCTTGCCGGCTGTGTAGGTAAAAATGAGACGAACGGTGGAGATAACGGAGGTGGAGCGGCAGGTGGGAAAGTGAAGCTCACCATGTGGGGCGCCGTGCCGCCCGAGAATGGTCCACAGGAAGTGGTGGATACCTGGAATGCGGAGAATCCTGATATTCAGGTGGAATATGTACGGTTTGTGAATGACGATGATGGCAACCTGAAGCTGGATACGGCGCTGTCCACTGGGCAGAACGTTGATTTATATGTCAACTACACCCTCACGAATCTGGATAAACGTATCAAGGGTGGAACAGCACTGGATCTGGGCGAATTCACGGACTACAACATTGATGAGAAAATGGGTGAAGATGCGGCTTCCTGGAAAGTGGACGGAAAATACTACGGAATGCCGACCAAGAAAAATGCTGCTTTCTTCGCCTTAAATATGAAAGCGCTTGATCAAGCGGGGCTGAGCGTACCGACAGCCTGGACTTGGGATGAAGCCCGTGAATATGCACTCAAGCTGAAGACGGCTGGCTTCAAATACGGATTGGTGCAGCATACCGCTTCCTATGTAGACCCGCTCGATTCCGTTCTGGTGAAGAATGGCTATGTTAAGGCAGATGGTACTTCCAACCTCGATGATCCGCTCGTCACAAAATGGATGGAGACATTGAACGGAATGATGAAGGAGGATGCAACTACGCCACCACTTGGCGAGCAGTTGACTTCCAAAATGCCGGTGGAGAACATGTTCCTCGGCGGTGAGTCTGCCATGATTAATATCGGTGAATGGCTGATCCGCACATCAAACAATATGACCGAGTTCCCGCGGGATTGGAAAATCGCCTTTGCCCCTGTACCGAGACTGGCTGCACAAGAAGCAGATATGGTGAAGAGTGGAGGACTTGGTGACTTTATTGCGATCAATTCCAAGTCGAAAAATAAAGAAGCTGCATGGGAGTTCCTGAAATGGTACGCCGATGGAGGAATGATGCCGATGGCTGCTGGTGGACGTCTACCTTCCTCGAATGCGGTTGACCAACAGACTGCCATTGATCATCTGCTAGGTGATTATGCCGATTCCTATGACAAAGAGTCACTGGAATTCGTGTTGTACGGTGATGAGACACCTACGTTTGTTCGCAGCATTGCGCAAGAGGTGGTTGATTTGCGTGCACAGGAGTACGAAAAGTTCTTCCTTGGTAACCAGACTGCTGAAGTTACGGTTCAGAACATGGTCAAACGCCATAATGACTGGCTGAAGCAGAATCAATAGAATGCGAATGCACTGAGTCCAAAGGCCGTCCCAATGGGGCGGTTTTTTCTATATAAGTAATAGTTCAATAGAGAATTAGATGTATGGCATTAGCTAGGGCTTTCCGGGCTTAAAGGAAATAGAACAATTCCATGTTGCTTCCCTCCCCAAAGACACTGCCGAAATACATATATCTGTGATATCAGGTACAGGGTTATGTTCCTTAAATGTTAGAGGACATCTTGTTATGCTTAATTCCAGAACAGATGTTAAGGAGTGGGGGAGCATATGCATAAATCCTGGATGAAACGGCAGAGCAGGCTCGGGTATCTGTTTATTGGGCCCAATATGATTGGTGTGCTGTTGTTTTTTATTATACCGGCTGTCTATTCGTTCTATCTCATGTTCACTGATTACAAATTCATGAGCCCAGAGACGAATTTCGTCGGACTGGACAATATCCGCAGAATGTTGAATGATGATCTGTTTGGGGTGGCGCTGCGAAATACATTTGTATTTCTGTTAGCGGTTCCGGTATCGATGGGGTTGGCTTTTATCGTGGCCGTGGCGCTGAACAAGTCCGTGTACTGGCAAAAAACGTTGCGTGCCCTCTATTTCATGCCCTATATCACCAGCGGTGTTGCCATCGCCTTTGTCTGGATGCTGCTGTTCCAGCCAACGTCGGGGCCGATTAACGGTTTCTTGCGGGGAATCGGTATTACGAATCCACCGGGCTGGTTATCAACAACGGAGTGGTCCATGTATGCAATTGATATCATCTGGATCTGGTTCATGCTGGGTTACAACATGATTATTTATCTGGCCGCTTTGCAGGAAATTCCGGAGGAATTGGTTGAGGCTGCACGGATTGATGGAGCCCGTCCCTGGCAGACGATACGCCAAGTGATCTGGCCGCTTGTGAGTCCCACGACCTTTTTACTGCTAATTACCGGGCTGATTATGACCATCAAGAACTTTGGTATTATCCAGGCAATTACTCAAGGTGGACCGGGGAACAGTACAACCGTGCTGTCGCTTTTTATCTACCAGAATGCCTTCCGATATTACGAGATGGGATACGCTGCCGCCATAAGCTGGGCACTCTTTGCCATCATTATGATCTTCACTGTTTTGCAGTGGCTCGGTCAGAAACGTTGGGTTCACTATTAAGGAGGGGAGGGAATCGTTATGGAGAAACCAATTACCTCGAACGCGAAGCCCACAGCTCCGCAATCACCTAAAGTCCGCATGGAGTCCTTGACGCAGATTCGGAGAATCATACTGACGCTTCTGATGGCCGGTTTTGCCTTACTGATGATTATGCCGTTCATCTGGATGATCAGCACGTCGTTCAAATCTCCTGCGGACGTATTCACCTATCCCATCCAGTGGATACCCTCCAGCCTGAACTGGGAGCATCATATCAAGGTCTGGAGTGGGGCGGATACCTTTGCGACGTATTATCTGAACTCGTTAAAAATATCGCTAATTAGCACGGTCGGAGCTGTATTTCTCTCGGCTTTTGCAGCCTATGGCTTCGCACGGATTCAATTCAAAGGTCGGGAGACATTGTTCCTGATCTATCTCTCGATGATGATGGTGCCTCCGCAGGTGCTCTTTGTACCAAAGTTTCTGATGTTTGAGTGGGTTGGCATATATAACACGCATTGGGCCTTGATCCTGCCCGGAATGTTCACAATCTTTGGGGTGTTTATGCTGCGGCAATTCTTCCTGTCGGTGCCTTCGGAAATTTCGGAAGCGGCGTTCATCGACGGTGCTGGACACTTGCGTATATTCTTCAGGTTGATTCTGCCCTTGGCGAAACCTGCGCTGGCTACGCTGGCGATTATCGACTTCTCTTGGCACTGGAATGATTATGAGAACGCGCTCGTGTTCCTGATCGACAAAGACCTGTACACCGTGCCGCTCGGATTGCAGAACTTTATTCTGGAGAACAATGTAGACTACAACGGCATGATGGCCGCTGCCACGGCAGGCATTATTCCAATGATTATCGTCTTCCTGGTGGGACAGCACTATATTATCCAGGGTGTGGCCGGAAGTGCCGTGAAGGGGTGAAGCTGCTATAACTGTGATCCCATAATATAACCCTTTTGCTGAACGAAGAGATTTTCGCGGCAGAAGGGTTTTCTGTTGAAAGGGAGAATTAATCTAAGATCTGAGTTTATCAATTGGAGGAGATTCTTATGGAAATGAAAGTCATCACTTTGCCTGCTTTTCACATTGTAGGATACTCAATCGAAGCGACTATAGAAGAGTTCGAATCGGGTCTGGGCAAGAGCCACTATCATAAGCTTGTTGAGAGAAAAGATGAAATTCAACATCGAAAAAATGACAACGTCATGTTGATGCAGATGTATCCGATGAAAGAGGATTTCAACGCAAAGGTTGATAAATTTACACATCTAATAGGATATGAAGTAACTAGCTTGGAGAATGTCCCATCCGAGATGATAAGTCATGAGGTCCCTGACAGCAAATATGTGACGTGCACACATCGAGGGATTGAGTCAGAGATTGGTGATACATACGATTATGTCTATGGACAGTGGATCTGTGAGAACGGACTTAAACCCAAAGATTATGATTTTGAAATTTGGGATGAGCGTTATCAACCGGAAAGTACCAGCAATGAGATTGATATATATGTAGCTTTGCAGTGATTTTATGGGGATTCATGGGACACATTTAAATGAAGGAAGAGGATGTTGTTGAAGCTGAGTATAATCATATTTATTGTTTTTATATTGGTTGGTGTTTCTTCGTTCTTTTTAACCTTTTTCCCTAGGGCGTGTCTTCAAACTGATTAAATGGTAATAGATGGGTTAATTATATTAAATGAATACACGATACGAAATTCA